>NZ_JAPEPO010000001.1:2262500-4292500 GCF_026340095.1 Streptomyces sp. NBC_01446
TGGTCGCGGTTGGCCATGCGGGACAGCGCGGCCATCGGCTCGCCCTGCGAGCCGGTGCAGACGAGGACGATCTCGTTGTCCGGGAGGTCGTCGAGCGCCTTGACGTCCACGACCAGGCCCGGCGGGACCTTCAGGTAGCCGAGATCACGGGCGATGCCCATGTTTCGCACCATCGAGCGGCCGACGAAGGCGACCCGGCGGCCGTACTCGTGGGCGGCGTCCAGGATCTGCTGGATGCGGTGCACATGGCTGGCGAAGGAGGCGACGATGATGCGCTTCTGCGCGCCCGCGAAGACGCCACGGATCACGTTCGAGATGTCGCGCTCGGGCGGGACGAAGCCCGGGACCTCGGCGTTCGTCGAGTCGGTGAGGAGAAGGTCGATGCCTTCCTCGCCGAGCTTGGCGAACGTGGGGAGGTCGGTGAGGCGGCGGTCCAGCGGGAGCTGGTCCATCTTGAAGTCGCCCGTGTGGACCACCATGCCGGCCGGCGTGCGGATGGCTACCGCGAGCGCGTCAGGGATGGAGTGGTTGACCGCCACGAACTGGCAGTCGAAGGGGCCCAGGCGTTCGCGGTCGCCCTCGGCGACCTCGAGCGTGTACGGGCGGATGCGGTGCTCCTGGAGCTTCGCCTCGATGAGGGCGAGCGTCAGCTTGGAGCCGATCAGCGGGATGTCCGGCTTCTCGCGCAGGAGGTACGGAACGCCACCGATGTGGTCCTCGTGGCCGTGCGTGAGCACGATGCCGTCGATGTCGTCGAGGCGGTCCCTGATGGACGTGAAGTCCGGCAGGATCAGGTCGATGCCGGGCTGCTCCTCCTCGGGGAAGAGGACGCCGCAGTCGACGATGAGCAGACGGCCGTCGTACTCGAAGACCGTCATGTTGCGGCCGATCTCGCCGAGGCCGCCGAGCGGGGTGACGCGCAGGCCACCCTTCGGGAGCTTCGGCGGGGCGCCGAGTTCAGGATGCGGATGACTCAAAAGACTCTCCTGACCACGCGCGCCACGTACCTGTAAGGCACGTGGCGCGCGTGACGTTCGTGCAGTAGCAGTTGTCTTGTGTAGGTGCAGGAACTGTGTCCTGCGGTCGTGCCTATTCAGTTGTGAAGTCTGTGTTTAGAGCTGTACCCCGCCGGCGGCGAGATCGATCTTGAGCTGGGCGGTCTCGTCGGGCGTCAGCTCCACGAGGGGCAGGCGCAGCGGTCCGGCGGGCTGGCCCTGGAGGGCGAGTGCCGCCTTGGTCGTGATGACGCCCTGCGTGCGGAACATGCCGGTGAAGACCGGGAGCAGCTTCTGGTGGATCTCGGTGGCCTTCTGCACGTCGCCGCTGACGAACGCGTCGAGCATGGCGCGCAGGTCGGGGGTGACGACGTGGCCGACGACGGAGACGAAGCCGACCGCGCCCACGGAGAGCAGCGGCAGGTTGAGCATGTCGTCGCCGGAGTACCAGGCGAGGCCGGAGCGGGCGATGGCCCAGCTGGCGCGGCCGAGGTCGCCCTTGGCGTCCTTGTTGGCGACGATGCGCGGGTGCTCGGCGAGACGGACGATCGTCTCGGTGTTGATGGGTACGCCGCTGCGGCCCGGGATGTCGTACAGCATCACCGGCAGCTCGGTGGCGTCGGCGATCGCGGTGAAGTGCCGCAGGAGGCCTTCCTGCGGGGGCTTGTTGTAGTACGGCGTCACCGTGAGCAGGCCGTGCGCTCCGGCCTTTTCGGCGGCGCGGGCGAGCTCGATGCTGTGGTGGGTGTCGTTCGTGCCGACGCCGGCAATGACGTGGGCGCGGTCGCCGACCGCCTGTCGCACGGCTCGTACGAGATCCGTTTTCTCCGCGTCGCTGGTGGTCGGGGACTCGCCGGTGGTGCCGTTGACGACGAGTCCGTCGTTGCCTGCGTCCACCAGATGGGCGGCGAGTCGCTGCGCGCCGTCGAGGTCAAGTGCGCCGTCCGCCGTGAACGGCGTGACCATAGCGGTGAGGACCCGCCCGAAGGGGGTCTGCGGAGTGGAGGTCGGAGCCATGGGTAATACGCTACTCGCTGCTCAGCGCGCGGTCCCCCCTCGGGGGATGCCAGGAGGTGTGGCGGGGATGGATCCCGGCACTGCCTGCTCGGGGGTTCAAGCAGTGCCGGGTCCGTTTGATCAGGCTAGATGAACTTTCCGAAATGCCGCAATACGGACACTTCACACGGCTGAACCGTACATCTGTGCCGCATCCACGCTTCTCCGGCTACGGAGCGACGCGGCCGTTCCCGTTGAACGCGGCGTAGGTGAGCGGCATGAGCTTGGCCCATTCCGCCTCCATCTTCTCGCCGACCATCTCGATCTCCCGCTGCGGGAAGGACGGGACCTTGGCCAGCTCGTGCTGGGTGCGCAGGCCGAGGAAGTGCATCAGGGAGCGCGCGTTGCACGTCGCATACATCGAGGAGAAGAGGCCTACCGGGAGGACTGAACGGGCCACCTCGCGGGCGACGCCCGCGGCGAGCATCTCCTGGTACGCCTCGTACGCCTGGCGGTACGAGTCCTCCATCACGCGCCCGGTGAGCTCCTGCTGGCCCTGCGTGCCCTCGACGAACTGGTACTTGCCGGGGCGGCCCTGCTGCACCAGCTTGCGGGATGCCTCCGGGACGTAGAAGACCGGCTGGAGCTCCCTGTAGCGGCCCGATTCCTCGTTGTACGACCAGCCCGCGCGGTGACGCATGAACTCGCGGAACACGAAGATCGGGGCGTTGATGAAGAACGTCATCGAGTTGTGCTCGAAGGGGCTGCCGTGACGGTCCCGCATCAGGAAGTTGATCAGGCCCTTGGAGCGCTCCGGGTCCTTGGTCAGCTCGTCGAGGGACTGCTCTCCCGCGGTGGAGACGCGGGCGGCGAACAGCACGTCGGTGTCGCTCGCGGTGTGCTTGACCAGCTCGACCGTCACGTCGCCGCGGAAGGTCGGCTTGAGGTCGTCAGCAGGGGATTCGGTCACGGTTCGAGGGGTCCTTCCATCACTTCGCTCGGGCGGCGCCCACTCTACGGGCAGGCACTGACAACGGGGCATTCGGTCGTGCCTCGCGACATTCCGAGCCGAACATCGCCGAACTTCAGTGAATTCGGCGAAACAGGGCACCTTTTGGTGCATCCGTGCGTCTGTATGGGTAACGGGGCGGTTCGTTCGCCGCTCTCCGCGCTCTCAGCGCTTCGATGACCTGAACGTTCGATCTTGACGAGGAGAAGCAGTACCTATGTTCCGTCGGCGCGAGCCAGTTCCGTTCGCCTTCATCGCCGAAGCCGACAAATTCCGCAGTAACATCACTCCACCCGCGCGCGAGCGCGCGTCGGCCGGCCAGATCGCAGGTCGCTCGCTCGTCGGTCTCACCGTCGTCGCCGGGCTCGTGGGCTCCCTGCTCCTGGGGATGCCCGCCCTGTCGTCCGGTCAGGCACCGGCGCACACGCAGCAGTCCGAAGCGTCCGACCATCGCTGACGCCTCTGCTCCGTCCGGCCCCCCAAGGGTGGAAGGCAGGCGCACGCCTAGGTAGCCTCACCGGGCACAGCCCGAATACAGCGTGGATTGAGTGAGGACCAGTCGTGCCCCTGCCCTTCCTGACGTACGACCGCGCTTTTGACGAGGTGGCCGACGATGTCGCGCTGCCTTTCGACGATCGCGACCAATGGCGGCGTCCCTACCGGCCGGGGCCGTGGCGCGTGGGAATCGCCGCGCTGCTCCTGCTGCTCGCCTCGTACGTCATGTTCGCCGCGGTGATCATCGCCTTCACGGGTGGTCTCGGCGGCGGCGCGGCCTGCGGCGTCATCGCCCTGCTCATCATCGGGGCGGCCGTGCGCCTGCTGCGGGTGGGTACGTGGGTGAGCGCGCACGGCCTGCGCCGTGTGGCCTTCTTCCATACCCAGACGGTCCCGTGGGCCCAGGTCGTGACGGTCCGTACCGTCCAGCAGCCGGTCCGCTGGCTCGGACTCCCCCGCACGGTGCAGGGGCAGGCGCTGCTCCTCGTACGGCGGGACAAGGCCGATGAGAGGTCCGCCCTGGTCACCAGCCACGGTGCGGACTTCCTCGCGCGGACCGAGGCCTTCGACCGGGCGTCGGACGCCATCGAGGTGTGGGCCGAGGAGTACCGGCCGCACCAGGCCTGAGCCAGGCATACGTGAAGGGCCGCGCCGGATCACCGGCGCGGCCCTTCACGCGTGCTCGGGACGCACACGTCCTCAGGCGCTGACCGTCCTGCCCTCCTGGAGGGCGATGGCGCGCTGCATCGCCTTGCGGGCGCGCGGGGTGTCCCGGGCGTCGCGGTAGGCCACGGCAAGGCGGAACCAGCAGCGCCAGTCCCCCGGTGTGTCCTCGGTCTCCGCCTTGCGCCGGGCGAAGACCTCGTCGGCGGAGTCGCGGTCGATGCGGCCGTACTGGTCACGGCGCAGCTCGTCCACGGGCAGGCCGCCCTCGACCTCCAGGAGCTCGGCGAGACGGTTCGCCTTGCGGACGAACTGGGTGTTGGCCCAGAGGAACCAGAGGCCGATCGCCGGCAGGATCAGCACGGCCACGCCGAACGTGACCGTGAGCAGGGTGCCCTGCTCGATGAGGAGCAGGCCGCGGCTGCCGACCAGGACGAAGTAGAAGACCAGGACGAGGGCGGTGACGAGGTAGGTGAGCTTTGCGCGCATGAGGTCCGTCAGACGTTCAGGTCGAGGAAGTGTTCCAGGCCGAAGGTGAGGCCGGGAGTGGTCACGACGCGGCGGGCGCCGAGCAGGATGCCCGGCATGAAGCTGCTGTGGTGCAGCGAGTCGTGGCGGATGGTCAGCGTCTCGCCCTCGCCGCCCAGGAGGACCTCCTGGTGGGCGAGGAGGCCACGCATGCGCACGGAGTGGACCGGGACGCCGTCGACGTCCGCGCCGCGGGCGCCGTCGAGAGCGGTGGCCGTGGCGTCCGGCTGCGGGGCGCTGCCGGCCTTCTCGCGGGCCGCCGCGATGAGCTGCGCCGTACGGGCGGCCGTGCCGCTGGGCGCGTCCACCTTCTTCGGGTGGTGCAGCTCGATGACCTCGACGGACTCGAAGTACGGCGCCGCCGCCTCGGCGAACTTCATGGTGAGGACGGCCCCGATGGAGAAGTTCGGGGCGATGAGCACACCGGTCCGCGGGGATTCCGCGAGCCAGGAGGTGAGCTTGGCGAGGCGGTCGTCGGTCCAGCCGGTGGTGCCGACGACGGCGTGGATGCCGTGGCGTACGCAGAAGTCGAGGTTGTCCATCACCGAGTCGGGCGTGGTCAGTTCGACCGCGACCTGGGCTCCGGACTCGGCGAGGGTCTCCAGCTTGTCGCCCCGGCCGAGGGCCGCGACCAGTTCCATGTCGTCGGCGGCCTCGACGGCCCGTACGGCCTCGGAGCCGATGCGGCCCCCGGCGCCGAGGACCGCCACGCGCAGCTTGCTCATCTTCTTCGTTCCTTACGCGAGTTGCGAACGGGTGGGCTATGCCACCGCTTCGTGCAGGCGCGCCGCCTGCTTGTCCTTGAGCGGGCCGATGACCGACAGCGAGGGGCGCTGCCCCAGGATGTCGCGGGCCACCGCGCGCACCTCGTCGGGGGTGACCGAGGCGATCTCCTCCAGCATGTCGCTGACGGACATCTGCTCGCCCCAGCAGAGCTCGCTCTTGCCGATGCGGTTCATGAGCGCGCCGGTGTCCTCGAGGCCGAGGACCGTGGAGCCGGAGAGCTGGCCGATGGCGCGGCCGATCTCGTCGTCGGACAGACCGTGCTCCGCGACGTGGGCGAGTTCGTCGCGGCAGATCTTGAGCACGTCGTGGACCTGACTCGGCCGGCAGCCCGCGTAGACCCCGAAGAGGCCGCAGTCCGCGAAGCCCGAGGTGTACGAGTACACGCTGTAGGCGAGGCCCCGCTTCTCCCTGACCTCCTGGAAGAGGCGGGACGACATGCCACCGCCCAGGGCGGTGTTGAGGACGCCCATGGCCCAGCGGCGCTCGTCGGTGCGGGCGAGGCCCGGCATGCCGAGGATGACGTGGGCCTGCTCGGTCTTGCGGCCGAGGAGCTCCATGCGGCCCGCCGCGCGCACGGGCTTGCGGCCGTCACGCGGGGCCGTGGGTACGGCGTCGGTGCGGGTGAGGGCGCCGGCCTTCTCGAAGGCGGCACGCACCTGGCGTACGACCTTGTTGTGGTCGACGTTGCCCGCGGCCGCGACGACGAGGTGCGTCGGGTCGTAGTGCTTCTTGTAGAAGCGGGCGATCTGGCCGCGGTTCAGCGCGTTGATCGTGTCGACCGTGCCGAGGACCGGGCGGCCGAGCGGGGTGTCGCCGAGCATGGTGTGTGCGAACAGGTCGTGCACGCAGTCGCCCGGGTCGTCCTCCGTCATGGCGATCTCTTCGAGGATCACGCCGCGCTCGGCGTCGACGTCCGCCTCCTCGATGAGGGAGCCGGTCAGCATGTCGCAGACGACGTCGATCGCGAGGGGGAGGTCGGTGTCGAGCACGCGCGCGTAGTAGCACGTGTACTCCTTCGCCGTGAAGGCGTTCATCTCGCCGCCGACCGCGTCGATCGTCGAGGAGATGTCGAGGGCGCTCCGGCGGGAGGTGCCCTTGAAGAGGAGGTGCTCGAGGTAATGCGTCGCGCCGTTCAGCGTGGGCGTCTCGTCGCGGGAGCCGACGTTCGCCCAGATCCCGAAGGTCGCGGAGCGTACGGAGGGCAGCGTCTCGGTGACGATCCGCAGGCCGCCGGGGAGGGTGGTCCTGCGGACCGTACCGATGCCGTTCTCGCCCTTGATCAGGGTTTGGGTACGGGCGACGGCCCGCGCCTCCGAGGAGGTGCGGGCCGTCGCCTTGGAGCTACGGGACGTCACTTGTCGGTGTCGTCCTTCGTCTCGTCGCCCTCTTCGCCCTCGACGACGGGAATGAGGGAGAGCTTGCCGCGGGAGTCGATCTCGGCGATCTCGACCTGGACCTTGGCACCCACGCCGAGAACGTCCTCGACGTTCTCCACGCGCTTGCCGCCGGCCAGCTTGCGGATCTGCGAGATGTGCAGCAGGCCGTCCTTGCCCGGGAGCAGGGACACGAACGCACCGAAGGTCGTCGTCTTCACGACGGTGCCCAGGTAGCGCTCGCCGACCTCCGGCATGGTCGGGTTGGCGATCGAGTTGATCGTGGCGCGCGCGGCCTCGGCCTGCGAGCCCTGCTGGGCACCGATGTAGATGGTGCCGTCGTCCTCGATCGTGATGTCGGCGCCGGTGTCCTCCTGGATCTGGTTGATCATCTTGCCCTTCGGGCCGATGACCTCACCGATCTTGTCCACGGGGATCTTGACCGTGATGATCCGCGGGGCGTTCGGGGACATCTCGTCCGGCGTGTCGATCGCTTCCATCATCACGTCGAGGATGTGGAGGCGGGCGTCGCGGGCCTGCTTGAGGGCCGCGGCCAGGACGGAGGCCGGAATGCCGTCCAGCTTGGTGTCGAGCTGGAGAGCGGTGACGAAGTCCTTGGTGCCGGCGACCTTGAAGTCCATGTCACCGAAGGCGTCCTCCGCACCGAGGATGTCGGTGAGGGCGACGTAGTGCGTCTCGCCCTTGATCTCCTGGGAGATCAGGCCCATGGCGATACCGGCGACGGGAGCCTTCAGCGGCACACCGGCGTTCAGCAGCGACATGGTGGAGGCGCAGACCGAGCCCATGGACGTCGAGCCGTTGGAACCGAGGGCCTCGGAGACCTGACGGATCGCGTACGGGAACTCCTCGCGCGTCGGCAGGACCGGCACGATGGCGCGCTCGGCGAGCGCGCCATGGCCGATCTCGCGGCGCTTCGGGGCGCCGACGCGGCCCGTCTCGCCGACCGAGTAGGGCGGGAAGTTGTAGTTGTGCATGTAGCGCTTACGGGTCACCGGGGAAAGGGTGTCCAGCTGCTGCTCCATGCGGAGCATGTTGAGGGTGGTGACGCCCAGGATCTGGGTCTCGCCACGCTCGAAGAGCGCCGAGCCGTGCACGCGCGGGATGGCCTCGACCTCGGCGGCGAGCGTACGGATGTCCGTGACGCCACGGCCGTCGATGCGGACCTTGTCCTTGATGACGCGCTCGCGGACCAGGGACTTCGTCAGCGCGCGGTACGCAGCCGAGATCTCCTTCTCGCGGCCCTCGAACTGCGGGAGCAGCTTCTCGGCGGCCAGACCCTTGACGCGGTCCAGCTCGGCCTCGCGGTCCTGCTTGCCGGCGATGGTGAGCGCCTGGGCGAGCTCGGTCTTGACGGCGGCCGTCAGGGCCTCGAGCACGTCGTCCTCGAAGTCGAGGAAGATCGGGAACTCGCCGGTCGGCTTGGCGGCCTTGGCGGCCAGCTCCGACTGGGCCTTGCAGAGCACCTTGATGAAGGGCTTCGCGGCCTCGAGACCGGCGGCGACGACCTCTTCGGTCGGCGCCTGGGCGCCGCCCTTGACGAGCTCGATGGTCTTCTCGGTGGCCTCGGCCTCGACCATCATGATCGCGACGTCGCCGTCCTCGAGGACGCGACCGGCGACGACCATGTCGAAGACGGCGTCCTCGAGCTCGGTGTGCGTCGGGAACGCGACCCACTGGCCCTTGATCAGCGCGACACGGGTGCCGCCGACCGGACCGGAGAAGGGCAGGCCGGCCAGCTGCGTGGAGCAGGAGGCGGCGTTGATGGCGACCACGTCGTACAGGTGGTCGGGGTTGAGCGCCATGACCGTCTCGACGACCTGGATCTCGTTGCGAAGGCCCTTCTTGAAGGACGGACGCAGCGGGCGGTCGATGAGGCGGCAGGTCAGGACCGCGTCCTCGGAGGGACGGCCTTCACGGCGGAAGAAGGAGCCGGGGATCTTGCCGGCCGAGTACATCCGCTCCTCGACGTCCACCGTGAGGGGGAAGAAGTCGAGCTGGTCCTTGGGCTTCTTGGAAGCGCTCGTGGCCGACAGCACCATGGTGTCGTCGTCCAGGTACGCCACGGCGGAGCCGGCGGCCTGACGGGCCAGACGGCCCGTCTCGAAGCGGATGGTGCGGGTGCCGAAGGTGCCGTTGTCAATGACGGCCTCGGCGTAGTGGGTCTCGTTCTCCACTAGCGTTTTCTCCGTTACTTTTCGTCTTTTGTCCCGTTCCGCCCGTGTGGCGGAGGGACGGGGCCGGAGAAGCGCGCCTTGTGTGCGGGCCGGTCTTCGATCGAAGCACCCGGGGTGGACGGGATCCGTCTCCCGGGGGCCACTACCGAGGACCGGCGGCGGCGAGGGTGCGCTTCTCCTCGTGCGGCGATGCGTCGCGTGATGCGGTGCAACTGGGTGCGGTGCATCGAAGCGGTGCATGCAGTGGTGATGCGTGCGGTGGTGCTTTTGTCGTGCGTCCAGACTACAAAGCGTCTGTGACACTTCGCACGTACAGCAAAGGGAGCGGCCCCCTGTCGGTGGGAACCGCTCCCTTCACGGCGTCTTAGCGGGCGCCGGCCGCACCGCGGCGGATGCCGAGGCGCTCGACCAGCGTACGGAAGCGCTGGATGTCCTTCTTGGCCAGGTACTGCAGAAGGCGGCGACGCTGGCCGACCAGGATCAGCAGACCACGACGGGAGTGGTGGTCGTGCTTGTGCGTCTTGAGGTGCTCGGTCAGGTCCGAGATCCGGCGGGACAGCATGGCGACCTGGACCTCGGGGGAGCCGGTGTCGCCCTCCTTCTGGCCGAACTCGGTGATGATCTGCTTCTTCGTAGCGGCGTCGAGCGACACGCGTACTCCTCGTAGTCTTTTCGTGGCCACCGAGTGCCCCTGGTCCACATCTCAGGGGAGCTTCCGTTACTCGGGAGGCAAGGTCCGTTGGGCGCAGTCTTCAGATTCCGGAAACCGGAGACCTGAGGGCGCGTACACAAACGGCCGTCACACAGCGTACCAGCCGCTCCGTGTGCACCCGACCGTGGGCCTGACGGGGCCCACGGCGCCTTGATGGACTCCGGTCAGCCGGTCATCGCGCGGGCCTGTGCGTACACGTCGAAGACCGCGAGCGTCAGCGGTACCAGCGTGAGCAGGACGAACGTCTCCGCGATCTCCATGAAGCGTCCCCAGAAGGGGCTGACTCCGCGGCGGGGCGTGATCAGTCCGATCGACGTGATCAGCGCCGTGGCCACCGCGATCACCGCGACGAGCCAGACCGTGCGGATGTCGAGGGGGGTGCTGTCGCCCTTCTTGAAGAAGTCGTCCAGGTAGTCCAGCGGCGGGTGGATGGAGAGGCCGAGGCCCAGCAGGACGAGGGCGGCGAGGCCTGCGGCGAGGAGGGAGGCGACCTGCGCGGTGTAGCGGAAGAGCTGGGCGCGCATCAGCATCGCGACGCCGGTGGCGAAGGCGAGGAGCTGGCCCCACACGTCGTGCGAGAAGCCGAGGACGGCCGCGGCGCCGACGGACACCAGGGCGCAGCCGCCGACCAGGCCGACGAGCAGCTCGTGGCCGCGGCGGGCCTGGGCCGCGATGCGGTCGGCCTCGACGGGCTCCTGGTTCGCGGGGTCGTTGCCGTACTCGCCGCGGGCCATGCTCGGGGGCTCGAAGCCGATGGGGAGACGGGCGAAGCGCATGGAGAGGCCCGGCAGGAAGGCGAGGGCGCCTACGGAGAGCGGCGCGCACAGGCCGGCGGTCTCCACGGCCGTGAGGTCCGTGAGGATGGCGATGAACGTCGTGAGCACCCCGACGGCAGACGCGAAGACGAAGGCCACGAAGGGGCCGTCGCCGCCCGGCGAGACCAGGGTGAGGACCACGGAGGCGATCAGTACGGCCGTGCAGGCCAGCAGGAACTGGAGCCGGCCGATTCCCTGATGGTCGGCGAGGGGCAGCAGCCCCGAGCCCGCCACCGCCACGTTAGGCAGGGCGCCGAGGCCCAGGGCGACGGCCGAGCCGCGGTCGTCGTAGACCCTGGCGCGCACACCGGCGAGGACGACGAGGAGGAGGCCGGCCACCGCGGCGAGGACGCCCTGGAGGCTGTTCATGTCGTGGTGCGGCTCGGCCGTCCACGTGACGAAGGCCAGGAGGGCGGGCAGGACGCCGCCGCCGATGAGTCCGGCGCCGCGGGTCAGGTCGCCGTTCCACAGGGTGCGGTCGCGGGTGACGGCCGAGGCGACCGCTTCGGAGACGTCGTCGAAGACGGCCGGCGGCAGCGACTCGGAGAACGGGCGCAGGGTGAGCAGCTCACCGTCGAGGATGCGCTGCGCGGCGAAGGACCGGGCGCTGTCGAGGACGGTGCCGTCGCGGCGTACGAGGTGGTAGCCGACCGGCGCGCCCTCGGCGGGGCTCTGCTGGGAGAGCCGCAGGATCTCCGGGTTGAGGTCGGCGACCGGGACGTCGTCGGGCAGTGCGACATCGATCCGGCTGTCGGGCGCGACGATGGTGACGCGGCAGAAGCCGAGGCCCGTGCCGGCCCCCGAAGGGGCTCCGGTGCCCGCTCCGCCGGTCGCGCCGGCCGTCGCGGAAGCGGAAGCCGTCATGCTCACCTGCTGTTCCCCCTCGGTTGGTGTGTCCGGTGATGCAGCCGGATGTGGAGGTGTTGTGTACGTCGCTCGCGCGCGCCCCCGCCGCCTGTCAACGAGGCTTCCAGGACCGGCGTTCGCGGCCGCGCTCGCTCCCGACCGCGTGAAATGCCCTGTTTCCCCGGGCGGATCCGCGGTGCTCGACTGCACCTCCGGCACCCTACCGCCCACCGTTGTCAGTGACCGTCAGTAGGATCGCAAATCACGATCGACGTCCGCCTGACACGGGGCGGCGGACGGAACGCCTCGGTCTGGCAAGGGAATTGGTGCGAAGTGAGTCACATCGTCGTGAAGCGCCCGCCTCGGGCGCTGCCGTCCGAAGTGCCCACGGAAGAGGTGGTCCTGCAGCCTCCGCCCGAGCTGCCTCGTGGGCAGCAGGAAGGCGCGATGATGCAGCTCCTGCCGATGCTCGGCATGGGCGGGTCCGTCGTGTTCTTCTTCAATCCCAGCGCGCAGCCGTTCATGAAGATCATGGGCATGGTGATGATCGCGTCGACCCTGGGCATGGGCATCTCGATGCTGGTCCGCTACCGGCGCGGTTCGCAGGGCCAGATGTCGGACATGCGCCGCGACTATCTGCGTTATCTGTCGCAAACCCGACGCGATGCCACGAAGACCGCGCGGAAGCAGCGCGACGCGCAGTACTACCTGCACCCCTCCCCCGAGCAGCTGTGGGCGCTCGTCGCCGAGGGCAGCCGCGTGTGGGAGCGGCGCACGGGCGACGAGGACTTCGGGCAAGTGCGCGTCGGACTCGGTCCGCAGGGCCTCGCCACTCCGCTGGTGCCCCCGCAGACCGCGCCCGTTGACGAGTTGGAGCCGCTGACGGCGGGCGCCATGCAGCGCTTCCTCGCCGCGCACGGCACGCTCGAGGACCTGCCGATGGCGGTCTCGCTGCGGGCCTTCTACCACGTGACGGTCAGCGGTGAGCCGCAGACGGTGCGCGGCACGGCCCGCGCCGTCGTCGCCTCGCTCGCGTCGCTGCACTCCCCCGAGGACCTGGTGATCGCCGTGGCGACGGGCCGGGAGGCCGCACCGCAGTGGGAGTGGGCCAAGTGGCTGCCGCACAGCCAGGCCGCGGGCCAGACGGACGGCGCCGGCAGCCGCCGTCTGATCACCACCGACCCGATGGAGCTGGAGGCGATGCTGACCACGCGCCTCCAGGGCCGTCCGCGCTTCCACCCCGGTGGGGCGCCCGTCCCCGAGCAGCCGCACCTCGTCGTCGTGCTCGACGGCGTGTCCCTGCCGCCGGTGTCGATGCTGGCCAGCCCCGAGGGCCTGCAGGGTGTGTCCGTCGTCGAGGTCGTGCCCGGCGAGCTGACGACGGGTCGCGGCGACCTCTCGATCGTCGTGCAGCCCCGCTCCCTGACGCTGGAGTCGGCGCACGGCGTGGTCTACGAGGGCACGCCCGACCTGCTCTCCTACGAGGCCGCGGACGCGCTGGCGCGGCAGTTGGCGCCGCTGCGCGTGGCCTCGGGCGGCGACGACGACGAACCACTGCTGGCGAACCTGGACTTCACGGATCTGCTGAGCCTCGGCGACGCCGCGTCCGTGGACACCAAGCGCACCTGGCGCCCGCGCTCGCAGGCGGAGCGGCTGCGCGTGCCGATCGGCGTCGGCGAGGACGGCCGGCCCGTCATGCTCGACCTCAAGGAAGCGGCCCAGGAGGGCATGGGCCCGCACGGCCTGTGTGTCGGTGCGACGGGTTCCGGAAAGTCGGAGCTCCTGCGCACCCTCGTCCTCGGCCTCGCGGTCACGCACTCCTCCGAGACGCTGAACTTCGTACTCGCCGACTTCAAGGGCGGTGCGACGTTCGCGGGCATGGCCCAGATGCCGCACGTCGCGGCCGTCATCACGAACCTCGCGGACGACCTGACGCTTGTCGACCGCATGGGTGACTCCATCCGCGGTGAACTCAACCGCCGCCAGGAGATGCTCCGCGACGCGGGCAACTACGCGAACATCCACGACTACGAGAAGGCGCGCGCGGCCGGCGCCCCGCTCCAGCCGATCCCGTCGCTCGTCCTGGTGATCGACGAGTTCAGCGAGCTGTTGACGGCCAAGCCCGACTTCATCGAGATGTTCGTGCAGATCGGCCGCATCGGCCGTTCGCTGGGCGTGCATCTGCTTCTCGCCTCGCAGCGCCTCGAAGAGGGCCGGCTGCGCGGCCTGGAGACCTACCTCTCGTACCGGATCGGTCTGCGGACGTTCTCCGCCGCCGAGTCCCGCGCGGCGCTCGGCGTGCCCGACGCGTACGAGCTGCCGAACGTGCCGGGTTCCGGCTTCCTGAAGTACGGCACGGACGAGATGGTCCGCTTCAAGGCGGCGTACGTGTCCGGGACCTACCGCTCCGGTTCCGCGCAGACGGCGGTGGCGGGCGGGCCGCTTCCGATGGACCGGCGGCCGGTGCTGTTCACGGCGGCCGAGGTGCCGGTGCAGTACGTGGCCGTGCCCCAGCAGCGCCCCGAGGCCGCGCCCACGACCGATGACGCGCTCTCGGACACCGTGCTCGACGTGATCGTGCGCCGCCTCGAGGCCCAGGGTCCGGCGGCCCACCAGGTGTGGCTGCCGCCCCTGGACAGCCCGCCGTCGCTCGACAGTCTCCTTCCCGGTCTCGCCGCCGTGCAGGGCCGCGGCCTCACACAGCCCGGCTACGAGGGCGCGGGACGCCTCATCGTCCCGGCGGGCCTCGTCGACAAGCCGTACGAGCAGCGGCGCGACCCCCTGTGGTGCGACTTCTCGGGTGCGGCCGGCCATATGCAGATCCTGGGCGGCCCGCAGTCCGGCAAGTCGACGCTGCTTCGTTCGCTCATCGCCTCGTTCGCGCTGACGCACACCCCGTACGAAGTGCAGTTCTACGGGCTCGACTTCGGCGGTGGCGGGCTGTCGGCAGTCGCCGGACTGCCGCACGTCGGCGGGGTGGCCTCGCGCCTCGACCCCGAGAAGGTGCGACGCACGGTCGCCGAGGTCTACGGCGTGATGATGCGCCGCGAGGAGTACTTCCGCTCCTCCGGCATCGCCTCCATCGGCGACTTCCGTGCCCGCAGGGCCCGCGGCGACATCTCGGTCACCGACCAGCCGTGGGGTGACGTGTTCCTCGTCATCGACGGCTGGGGCAACTTCCGTACGGACTACGAGGGTCTGGAGCCGGCGGTCCTCGACATCGCGGCCCGCGGCCTGGGCTATGGCATCCACCTGGTGCTCACGGCCTCGCGGTCCATGGAGGTCAGGGCGAACATGAAGGACCACCTCATGAACCGCCTCGAGCTGCGGCTCGGCGACACGATGGACTCCGAGTTCGACCGCAAGGTCGCGGCGAACGTGCCGACGGGCGTGCCCGGCCGCGGCCAGTCGCCGCAGAAGCAGCACTTCATGGCGGCGGTCCCGCGGATCGACGGCCTCACGTCGGACACGGACCTGGCCGAGGCCACGGCGGCGCTGACCGCCGAGGTGACCCGGCACTGGACGGCACCCGGCGCCCCCGAAGTCCGGCTGCTCCCACGCGAGTTCGCGGCGGACCGGCTGCCCCCGGGGAACCTGTTCCCGGACCGCGGTGTGTCCTTCGCGCTCGACGAGGACAACCTGGAGCCGGTGTTCCTCGACTTCGAACAGGACCCGTTCTTCCTCATCTTCGGCGAGAGCGAGTCCGGCAAGTCGAACCTGCTGCGCCTGCTCATCAAGCGCCTCACCGAGCGCTACGACGGCGACTCGTGCAAGCTCTTCGTGGTCGACAACCGCCGCGGCCTTCTGGACGTGACCCCGCCCTCGCACCTGGCGGAGTACATCCCCATGTCGAACACCATGGGTCATCACATGGACGCGCTCGCCGACCTGATGCAGCGGCGTACGCCGACGGCAGAGGTGACGGCGCAGCAACTGCGGGACCGCAGCTGGTGGCGCGGCCCGAACGTCTTCGTGATCATCGACGACTACGACCTGGTGTCCACGTCGAGCGGCAACCCGCTGTCGGGCCTGACCGAACTGCTGCCGTTCGCGCGGGACGTCGGCGTCCGCTTCATCATCGCCCGCTCCTCGGCGGGCGGCGGCCGGGCCGCGTACGAGCCGTTCATCCAGCGCATGAAGGAACTCGGCGCCCAGGGCCTCGTCCTCGCGGGCGACCCCGGCGAGGGCGACCTCCTCGGCGGCGTGCGGCCACGGCCGATGCCGGCGGGCCGTGGCGTGTTCGTCTCGCGCAAGCGGGGGAAGCCGTTGGTTCAGACGGGACTGGTCCCGTCCGACCAGTGACGTATTGAGATCGTCATGGTTAGGCAAGGTCGCTTGAACTGACCAGGTCACTCTGGTCAGTTGGATGTGCTGTGAATCGCCCGTCTCCCTCCACGAGGGAGACGGGTGGTACGGGAGCACATCAGCGACACGGGGAAGGCGTCAGTAGATGGCCTGGGACGAGTGGGAGCAGCTCAAGGCGGAAGCCCTGCACAAGGGGAACGCCAAGATGCAGTTGAACCAGCTTGCCGACCCGGGCGGCGGCGGTGGGGGGAATCCTCAGGGCGACCTGACGGTCAACTTCCCTGATCTGGCCGCAATCGGAGATGCGGCGTTCCGGCTACGCACGCGCATGGACCGGGAGAGCGACCACGCCCGGATCTCCTCGATGAAGGCCGCCGGGGGGGGCTCAAGTCGGAGTTCGCCGTCGGCAAGGCCCTGGACCATGTGGCTGAGCGCTGGGTGGACCAGGTGCAGTCCCTCCTCGACGCCTGCGCCCACATCTCGAACCACCTCGACTACACCAAGGGCGCGCACAAGGGCGACGAGGAGCACATCTACGGCGTCATCAGCAGCATCTCCACCCTGGACAAGGGCTTTGACGAGAAGCGAGGCAACTGATGGACCTCGATGCGCTCCGTTACGGCAACTTTTCCGCCCTGGGTGAGGCCGTTGGGGACTGGGAGGGAATGGTCGTCAACCTCAAGTCCCTCCAGGACGACGCCGAGCGTGATCTCAAGGCCAAGGCCGACAAGGCGAACTGGCACGGCGCCAACGCCACGGTGTCGCGTGAGTTCGTGGACAAGACCGCAGGGGAGTTCGCCGATGCGCATACGCAGGCCAACTCCATCGCCAAAATCCTCGGCGACACGCGTAGCGAACTGATCGACTACCGGCAGCAGCTGAACGACGCGATAGACCGCGGGATGAAGAAGAACCTCACGGTGGTGGACTCCGGGAACGGCGGGTTCACCGTCACCATGAACATCCATCCCGACCGCGCCGCGAAAGGCACGTCGGTTCCTGAGCACACCGTGCAGGACGTCACCGACCTCCGCGACGAGGTGCAGCGGATCATGAGTGGCGCGACGGAGAGCGACAACACTGCCGCCAAGGCCCTCAATCTGATCGTGGACCAGGCCACGTACGGCTTCTCCGGCGCTGACTACAGCGACCGGGACGGGGCCGCGAAGGCCATCAAGGAAGCCGATGGCCTGGCCAACCTGATGAAGAGCAAGGGGGACGACATGTCCCCCGAGGAGTTCGACCGGCTCAACGCCTCCATGGCCAGGTACAAGAACGACCCGCTGTTCCAGGAAGAGTTCGCCAAGACCCTCGGTCCCAAGGGCACCCTCGACTTCTGGGCCGACCTCTCCGACCCCTCGGACGGCGGTGACCTGCAGCGGGCCCGACGTGACCAGCTCGGCGACTTCCAGAAGAATCTCGGCATGACGCTCGCCGGCGCGACGCAGTCCGACTCGGCCGACATGCAGTCCTGGAAGGACCGCATGGTCGACCTCGGGGGCCAGACGGTCCACACGAGGGGCAGCAACGTCTACGGGTTCCAGCTGATGAGCAACATCATGCGGACCGGTGACTACGACGACGACTTCATGAACAAGTACGGCAACGCGCTGGTCGCGACCGAGAAGAAGATGAAGCTCCCCGACCACTACTGGCAGGGGGCCGGCGGGCCGCCGATGCCGAAGATGAACTTCATCGGTGAGGACTTCGGCCGTGATCCGATGACGGGCTTCATGACCGGTCTCTCCAACAGTCCGGACGCCGCGACCGCGTTCTTCAACGAGACGCATCCGCAGGACAACGCGGAATGGGTGCTGAAGGAGCGGCACACGTTCGACGACACCCCGCTCGACGACGGGGACGGGAATCAGTCACGGGACGCGACCGGCAAGGCTCTCCTCGCGGCCACGAGCGGCATGAATCCGAACGACCCCACCGCCACGTACGTGGAGCACACTCCGGAGAACCGCCAGGCCCTCGACCGGTCACTCAAGTACCTGTCCGGGACCGGAGACGACTTCCCCCGCGAGATGCGCGACGACATGGCGAAGGTCCTGGTGAACTACGGGGACGAAACGCACAACACGATGAGTTCCCAGGCCGACCATCCCGACGACCCCAGGCAGCTCGACCGGCATCAGCTCCTCGAAGTGACCAAGCAGATCTCCCGTGACCAGGACTCTTACGGATTGCTGAACGACGGGCTGAACCGCGAGATCGTCCACGACATCAACACCGATCACCCGAGTGATCCCAAGGAGACGCTGCAGCGGGCCGGTGCGACCGTCGGGTTTCTGGAGGAGGCGCGTTATCAGGCGCTGGACACCGACAAGGAAGACCCGTCCTGGAAGGCGAAGTGGGCCTACCACGGCATCGGCGGCGCGGTGAACTTCATTCCGGTGGTCGGCGACGCCGCACAGCGCGGCGTCGACGCACTGACCTACCAGTGGCAGCAGGACGAGCAGGGCCGCATCGACGACGAGAACCACCAGCAGAACGGCAAGACGTTCACGGGCCGTGAAGGCCAGCTGGAATCCCTGGCGAAGATCTGGGCCACGGCCAACCCCGGCCAGACCGAGAACAATTCCTACACGTTGACCAACGAGATCAACGCGGCCGCCTTTGACGGCAACGCGCGGGCTCGAGGACTGGCAGGCGATCAGTGAGGCAGAGCGCACTGTCCAAGCCGTTGGGTGTCGCCGCGGTTCTGGTGATGCTGACTGCCGCGGCATGCACCGGTTCATCCGGGAAGGACTACGCGGTACCCGAGGCCGCATGCGGAGTCCAGGTGGGCTCCGGTCTGCTGTCCCCACTCCTGTCCGACGGCAAGAAACTGACCGAACGGAGCTACGACTTCGGCCCCACGAAGCCGCGTTGCCAGCTGAAGGTCGACGGGGACCTCGTCGTGTATTTCTCCGGCGACGTCGTTCCGGCCGGCACCGATGTCATCGCGGTGAACGAGCGCGACATGCGAGGCCTTGGCCACCCTGCCGCCACGGACATCGGTCAGGACGCCCGCGTCGCGGACCGCGGAGCCCTGGCCGTGGCCACGTGCCTGTACGGCGGGAAGCGGCAACAGTTCGTCGCGAACATCGAGTTGAAGCAACAGGCGCTCAAGGACGTGCCCAAGCGACGCGATGCGCTCCGCTCACTTCTGAAGGCGTACCTACCCGCGGCGATGAAGGACGTGGGCTGCGGCTGAGGCTGTATCTGTATCTGAATCTGCATATCTGGGGACTCCGGAGGCGCAAGTCGTGTGACGCGCCTCGCACCTCCGGCTGCTCCAAGTAGGCTTGGCGCAGGGCAGGTACGTAGATCGGGAAGGGGCCCCGGATCATGGCCGAGGCAGCACAGGGCGCCGCGCAGGGCGCGGAGAGCAGTACCGCCGGGGAGTCCCCCGAGGACGTCAAGGCGCGCAAGGAGCGGGAGAAGAACGAGCTCTACGCGCTCGACATCTCCGGCGCCGAATGGCACAGCGCCCCCGGCACCGAGGACCACGAGGAGCGCGTCGAGATCGCATATCTGCCGGCGGGCGCCGTCGCGATGCGGTCGTCGGTGGAGCCCGAGACGGTGCTGCGGTACACGGAGGCGGAGTGGACCGCGTTCGTGCTGGGGGCTCGGGACGGGGAGTTCGACCTGGAGGATGTGCCGGGCAACGGGGCTTCTGGAGCGTAGTAGGTTCCGGTTCGCGCCGGCGATCCGGCTATCCCAGCGATCCGGCGATCCGGCGATCCGTGGCGGGCGTCAGAAAACCGGGAGCACCGTCAGGGTGCTGTCGTTCATGACGAACACTCTGTTGGCATCGGCCGCGAGCCGGTGGTAGTCGGCGTTCGGGAGCGTGTAGGTCCACATGTCCTTGCCGTCGCTCTGGCGCATGGCATGCACTTCGACAAGGGGCGAAGGGGCGTTGGACTCGGTGTAGAGCACCCACACTCCGGTGCCCTGGGGGAGCAACGGGCTCGCGTTGGTCGCGACGTCGGGCGAGAACCAGGACACCTCGCCGGTCCGCTTGTCGAACCGGTTGGGCGTGTCGTCCTCCGCGGAGTAGACCGAGTCCTCCGTGACCGACGGCGGACCCCACAGGCTGGGTCCGTCGTCCCATTCGGTGTTCTTGGCCTTCCACTTCACCTCGCCGTCAGTGATCCGGCTGGCGCTCAGCGTCTTGCCGTTGATGTACACGGTGTCTCCGTCGGCGACCGGCCGGAGCGTGTTCGGCGCGCCCGCGAGCCGGGCCCACGCCTGACGGCCGTTGTCGGTGTTCACCGCGAGGATGTTGCCGTCCCTCGTCGTCAGGACGAGACGTCCGTGTCCGACGGCGCTGGGCCAGTCGATCTTCTTGCGGAAGTCCGCCGAGACGCGCGCGGTCCAGCGGATCCTGGCGTCGGAGCGGCCGATGCTGCGCAGCCGGTCGTCCTTCGTCAAGACGTACACGGCCTCGTCGTCCGCACACAGCAGTTTGTCCGCCTCAGCGTCGGCGGTCCACTTTGGCTGTCCGGTGGAAGGCACATACGTACGCAGCTTCCCGTCGGCGTCCGCAGTCACGACCAGCCGGTCCGACAGCGAGAGATAGCCGCTCTTGGCCCGGGCGTGCGGTGCGGTCCAGCGCTCTTCGCCCCGGCGTACGCCGTACGCCGTGATGCCCCCGCTCATCGCTCCGAAGACGATGACGTCCCGGACGGGCAGCAGGGTCGGGGAGCTGATGTCGACCACGTTGGCCAGTTCCCACAGACTCGACGGATGTTCGTGGCCCAGGAAGTCCTTGTCGACCTTGACCGACACCGGCTGTGCGATGGGCGGCCGCACCGCCACAGGGATGTCGAAGGGGTCGTCCTTCGCCTTCCCGTTCCCCTGGTGCGACCCGAGCCACCAGGCCGTCGTGCCGCCGCCCGCCGCGAGAACCGCGCCCCCTGCCGCGAAGCCGGTGATGAGGCGGCGCCGTGTCACCGGACGCCGGCCATCGGACGTGATCTGCGTGGTCAGCTGCCGGACTTCGCCCTCGCGCTCCTTGATGGCGCCCGCCACCGGACCGCGCCGCCAGACCCGCTCGGCGCCCCGGGGCGCCGCGAACGCCGTGACGATCTGTGCGGGGGCAGGTCTCAGCGCCGGATCCTTGACAAGGCAGGGAGCAATGAGGGCCTGCAACTGCGTTGCCAGATCTGCAAGTTGGGGCTCACCATGTACGACCTCGTACTGCACGGCTGCCACATGTGCACCGTCAAAGGCGCGCCGGCCGCTTGCCGCGTACACCAGAAGCGCCCCCAGCGAGAACACGTCGGCGGACGGCGCGACGCGCTGCCCCAGGACCTGCTCGGGCGCGCCGTAGCCCGGGGTCACCGGGGTCTGCCCGGTGGTGGTGAGGGTGAGCCCGTGCTCGGGGCGGGCGATACCGAAGTCGATGACGCGCGGCCCGCTCGACGTCAGGACGATGTTCGGGGGCTTGAGGTCACGGTGGATGAACCCGGCGGCGTGAATATCGGCAAGGGTGCGCGCGACGGAGTCGGCGATGGCGCGAACGGTCGCTTCATCGAAAGGCCCGTACGCGTCCACAGCCTGGTCGAGTGTCGGTCCGGCGAGGAATTCGGTGGCGATCCATGGTCGGCCACCTTCGGTGTGCGCGCCGAGGACGGCGGCAACTCCCTTGCTGTGTACGGCTTGTGCGGCCTGGGCCTCGCGAATGAAGCGCTGGGCGAGGTTCGTGTCGTGGGCGAGTTCGGGCCGCAGCACCTTGACAGCGGCGATGGCGCCCGCGCTGTCCTGCCCGACGTACACCTTGCCCATGCCGCCTTCACCGAGGACACCGAGTAGTCGGTAGGGGCCGAGGCGGAGGGGGTCACCGATGGCTAGGGGGGTCATGGGTGGGGGCTTTCTGCTCGGGTCGGGGTCATCGAAGAGGGAAGGCTTCCGCTTGCTTGTCGCCGAAAGCAACAATCACCTTGGCGCGTTCGTGTTCGTAGAAGCGCTTGGCGACCGTCGCGTACGTGAGTGCCACCCTGTGCGAGGCGACGTCGATCGCCCGCAGCAGCACCCCGTTCCGGTAGTAGACGTACTTGGTGCCGATGACGGGTCGGCAGGCGAGATCCGCGCTCTCGCCCTGATCCCCCTTCTCGCCCCACAGCTCCTTCCCGTTCCGGGGGTCGACCGCGACGAGGCCGCGCTGGTCCTCCACCGCGTAGAGCACCCCGTCTTTGACGGACGGAGGGCCATAGGCCTTCCCCGGACGGTCGGACTCCGAGGACCATTGCTGCTTACCGTCCGACAGGCGCAGGGCCTGCAACGGCCCGCTCCCGAGGTAGAGATGCTCGTCGTCCGTGGCCAGGGGAAGTCTCACGAGGTCGGCGACAGCGTCGTCGAAGGGCCTGTCCCAGGTGAGCGCACCGGTTCGGGCGTGTCTGACGACAGCCCGCACCTTGCCCGCATTGGTCTCCTGCAGAGCTACCAGGTGGCTGCCGACGACCCGTGCGGTCAGGAAATGCAGCCGCGTGCTCTTGTCGGGCCGTGAGGGCAAGGGCTTGGACCAGAGTCGCTTACCGGTGCCCAGATCAATGGCGTGCAGCGCCCAGGTCTGACTTGCGCGGAACCCGCCGTACAGAAACTTTCCCTGGCCGCCGGCCACGAAGACCACGCCGTCCGCGGCGCACAGGACTTGCGTCCCGGCCAGAGCTCCGTTCACGTCCGAGAGGCGGACGATCGGCTTGCTCACGTCGCCCTTGGCCAGGTCGATGGACGCGATCTGCAGAGGCCAGGGCCCCTCCTGGTGATCGACCCAGGGTGCGGAGAGGAGCTGATATGCCTTGTCCCCGTCCACGGCCATCCCAGAGGTCGCTCCGCTCTCCCTCGTCTGCCATTTACGCTCTCCGGTCCGCGGGTCGACGGCGTCCGTATTGCCCCAGGGGATCAGCGTCAGGTCCGCGACCATGAACGGAGCGAGCGGGATGAAGTCGACGGTGCTCGAGTAGGTGCCCATCCACAAGTCGTCCAAGTTCTTTGTCTCTTCGCCGGACGAGTCAGGACCGGGCTTCCCGTCATCGTCCCGCTTGCCCCAGCCGCCCCACGCCCATGCTCCGCCGCCGAGCGCGGCCAAGCCGGCCGCGGCGCCTCCGATCGCAAGGAGACGGCGTCGGGCAGGCCCGGACGATGGAGGCGTGGTCGCCGACTGAAGCTGCTCCCCCAGCGGGGCCGGCAGCCGCGAAGGGGCGAACTGCCAGACCTCGGTCGCGCGGCGGCCGATCTCCGCGAGCAGGTCGTGCGGGAGGTGTTCCGCGAACTCGCCCCCGCCGTCGTGCAACTGAGCCGCCAGCTCGGATGTGGTGGGGCGCAGGCCAGGGTCCTTGGCCAGACACCGTCGCAAGATTTCCGCCAGCGCGCCCGGTACGTTCGTGAGGTCCGGCTCGCCGTACCTCACCCGGTAGAGCAGATCGGCCGGCTGGCCGTGGCCGAACGGGCCCTGGCCGGTGGCGGCGAAGACGAGCACCCCTGCGAGCGCGAACACGTCCCCCGCAGGCGTGTGTTCCTGACCGGTCGCCTGTTCCGGCGACATGAACGCCGGTGTACCGACCGCGGCGCCCGTACTCGTCAGCCGGTCGTCGCCGATGGCCCGGGCGATCCCGAAGTCGATGACCTTGGGCCCGTACGCGGTGACCATGATGTTGGACGGCTTGAGGTCCCGGTGAACGACGTCGGAGCGGTGCAGCTGCCCCAGCGCCGTGCAGAGCGCCGCGCCCAGCACCCGTACGGATGCCTCCGGCAGCGGACCCGCGAGCTCGATCGCCTCGTCGAGGGGCGGTCCGAGCACGTACTCGGTCGCGAGCCATGGGGTCTCGGCGAACGGATCGGCGTCCACGACTGCCGCGCCGAACTGTCCGCCGATGACCCGGGCCGCGTCGGCCTCCAGCCTGAACCTCGTCCTGAAGGCCGGGTCGGAGGCGATCCGGGCGTGCATCGTCTTCACGGCGACGGTGCGGCCTCCCGCCGAGCGGGCCAGGTACACGGTGCCCATTCCGCCACTGCCGAGGCGGGCGATGAGCCGGTACGCGCCGAACGCGACAGGGTCGTCGTGGGTGAGGGGCGATGGCATGGGGTGTCAGTCCTGGCGTTCCTGGCGGTGGGCGGATACGGGGATGGGCGGCGCCCACAGCGGGTTCTCCGGCGGCGCGATCTCGGCGGCGAGGACGGCGGCCGACTGGTGGGCGACGGCCGCGATGACGCGGGCGGGGAGCCAGCCGGGGGTGAGCAGGGCGGAGGCGCGGCTCACGGGCTGGAATCCCGTGGGCGCCGACGCTTCGTCGGGGGCGAACTCGTCCATCAGCTCTGCGAGTTGAGGGCGCGCCCCGGGGTCCCTGGAAAGGCACCGTCCGACGAGGGAGCGTACGGACAACGGCAGTTCATCCCGCTCGGGCGCCGTGTGTCCGGCGGCCGCGAACGCGAGCGTCGCGCCCAGTGCGTAGACGTCGCCCAGCGGCCTCGGCCTGCCGCCGGCCGCCTGCTCGGGCGGGAGGCTGCCGGGGTCGAGCCCGGGCAGCCCGGAGCGTGAGGTCCCGTCCGGGGCGGCGGCGCGTACCGCGCCGAAGCAGGTGAGGCGGGGCCCGTCGGGGGCGAGCAGCACGGCGGCCGGGGAGACACCGGCGTGGGTGAGGTTCTGCCCGTGCGCGACGACGAGTGTCTCGGCGAGGGCGGCACCGAGGGCGCGGACCGTGTGTTCGGGGAGGGGGCCGCCGTGGACGGCGAGGGCGGTGGGGAGCGGGAGAGCGGGCAGGTAGGGGCGGGCGTGCCAGGGGGAATCGCCGGGGGCGGCGAGCTCGGTGGCCGGGGAGGCCCAGGGCCCCAGGAGGTAGCGGGAGGCGTCGGCCTCGATCATGTAGCGCTGGGGGTCGGCGCCGGTGAGCGGCACGCTCACGAGCACGGTGCGGTCGCCGTCGGGGGTGCGGGCGATGTAGCGGTGCTCGGGGACGGGGGCGGCACGGGATGCCCGGCCGTCGAGCCGGGTGATGACCGTGTACGGACCGATACGCCGGGCCGCTCTGGCTCCGGCCCCGGATTCCGCGTCTGGCGTGGGCATGGTGGGGATTCCCTCTGGGGTGACGGGGGTTGAAGGACTAGCTGTTGCGGACCCGCAGCACGGCCGAAGAGTCCTCCGCGATTCTGATCCGAGCCAGGTCCAGAGGGCTCCAGCGGTCGGACCACGACAGCATCTGCCGCACGCGCCACTTCGATGGTGTCGCACAGGGACCAGGCGAACGGGGTGCTCTGGCCGCCCACCGAGCGGGAGAGGAATTCCCTCAGCTCGACGGACGTCGCACAGCAACGCTCTCGATACCCACGGCCCCCCACAGTCGCGCCGCTTTCCCGTCCTTACTCACCCCTTGTAGCTCCCTCGCCGCAAAGTAGATCCGCCCATTTTCGAAGACGATGTCGTCAAGCTTCGGATCCATGAAATTCGCCTCGGCCAGCACGTTGAAGTAGTAATACGGAGTGATGGCTCCTGTTTTCGGGTCGAGACTCACGACCGAAGAGGGTGCGAAGTTGTCCGTGCTCCGCTTGAACGCGAGAACTTGATCGCCGCTCATTCGGATCGGGTAGATCATCTGGTCCTGCCCCGACTCGAACTTGAGGTCCGTCCTCCCGGTGGCAAGGTCGAAAGAAACAATCCAGTTCGAGGTGTGATTGATTCCCTCGACGTGTTCACCGCTCGTAATGAAAGCCTGCTTGCGCCCGACCACTACGTGCGCACAGTCTTCGACAGAGCTCTCGTTAACGAGATCAGCGCTGCAATCGACCTCATAGTTGCCGCCCTCAAGGCGAATTGTCGCCCGGTGCTTCCCCTTGCCGTCCAGCGAGATCAGGTCGGTCAGGCCCGCATCACCTGCCGCGACAGCAACTACGGGCGGCTCGGACGACGCGAGATACACGAGGTTGACGCCATCGGCGACATCGTAAGTCCACTTGGACCTACCTGTCTGCGGATCGATCTTCTGCACTTGGTATCGGCTGTTCCCCCATTTTTCAGCCTCGTTCACGCAGTCGCGCCTGAGGAGAAGCCCCCGGCCTCCCGCAAACCCCCCGTCCCTGCATTTGGCAGTGCGCTTGTGAACCCAAAGTCGCTTTCCCTCTGCCATGTCATACGCGGCCGAACCCGCTCCCCATGCGGTTGCAACGACACCCCGCGCCAGGGTCACATTGGGGTCACTGAAACTGTGTCCGGATTTCGGCATGGGAACAGTCACCTGCCAGAGCTTCTCTCCCCTGTTCAGCGAAAAAAGCGCCAACCGGTCACAAGGCGCGTCCTCGCCTTTGCTGCTCCTGAAAAGGATTGCGGTGCGACCGTCCGTAGTCACGTGCCGCGTCGTGCCGCAGATCAGGCCGGGCAACCTGTAGTGCCAGGCCTCCTCATCCGTTCCGGCCTTGATTCCTTCAAGCGTGGAGTTCATCCCCTTGACGAGAACCTTGCTGGTCGCCCACGTACCCGGCATCGCGAGGTTCTTTCCGGGCGGCAAAGCGTCGATCAGGGAGGTTCCAAGATGCCCGGAGCGGTCCTTGGGAGGCTGCTCCACCGTCTCTCTGACCTCATCCGGTGCCTGCCGGGGAGCCGCTTGACCGCCCACCGCGTCGTCCTTGTCGTCACCGGGCAGCCCTCCCCACGTGAACCAGGCACCTGCACAGGCCACCACAGCCAACCCGGCGACTACGGAAACCCACACCTTCGTACGCCGCCGCCGGCGCTCAACGGCCACGCGTTGCGACTGGGTGAAGGGCGATGGCGGGGGCCCGAAGGTCACTGGTAAACATCCCTCTCAATGACAAGGCAGCATGAGGTGCTCCTCATCGGAAGTTAATTGCTGGCATTGGTCAGTACCGGTTCCGGCACAGCGATGGGGTGGGCGCCTCCCGCGCGCGCCCACCCCAATGCATCTATCGGCTGACGCCGATCACTCGAAGTAGCTCGCGGCCTTCTTGTCGCCGCCCATGTAGTCACCGCCGGCCTGGTGAACCTTGTGGCCGATCGACTCGAGCGCCGCGTGGATGCCCCGCGCTTCGCGGTCCCACTCCGCCTGCTTGCGGGCGTACGCCTCGTGGGCCTCGCCCTCCCAGAGGCCGGCCACATTGGCCACTGCCTGCTTGATCTCCGCGAGGTCCGCCTCAAGTCGCTTGGCCTGGGTGCCGAGTTCAGTGGCCGTCGCGTCCAGTCCGCCGTACTTGACTACGAGCTCGTCATGGTTCATTCCCATGATTGTTCCTCTCTTCGGTATTGGTCAGTTCGATGGGACGAGGAGACGTCGCTCAGTAGCTGTTCAGAGCCGAGTGCGAACCACCCAGGTCCACATCGATGCTCTGCACGGACGCGCGGACCTGGTCCTCGGTTTCGTTCTTGATGTGCCGGGTCTTGTTCATCGAGTCCATGAACCAGACCAGAAGGTTTCCGATCTTGACCATGCGCTCATTGATCTCGGTCTGCTTCGTGTCGAATGCGTGGGCACCAATACCCTTCCAGTGCCCCTCGAGGGAGTCGATGGTGCCCTGAAGTCGCCCGAGCTGCCCCTTGATCGACTCGAACTTCTCCGCCAGGTGCTTCTCGAGCTTGATCAGATCGCTGTCTGTAATCCGCTGGCCCTGTGCCATTACCGGACTTCCTTCCTCAATTGTTTCTGGAACTCACTGGGTTGCGACTCGCCAGGAAAAACTCAGAACCTGGCCTGGGCTCAGTGCGATGCGCTGAACCCGGAGAGCGATAGTCAGCCACTACGTCGCGACCGAAGCACCGCGAACGCCCCGCCCCCGATCACCACCACCGCGGCAGCAACTCCGAGGACAATCCACAACTGGTCATTGCTGTCCGAGGACTTCGCACTCGATCCTGCCGCCGAGGTCTCGCCACCTGAAGTGGATTTCGAGGGCTGTGACGAGGCTGGTACGGAAGCGGACGGGGTAGCGCCGCTGGTAGAAGCGGCGGTGGTCTTCTCGTTGGTGATCGGGTCGACGTTGCCCGCACCCGGGCTTCCCTCGCCGTGGAGCAGGTTGCGTGCCGGACGGATCAGTCCGTAACCGAGGTACCTGCTGGGCTTGTCCTTCGGCCAGTCACGCCCCGCCGTGTCGATCAGGACCCGCAGTACCTGGTTGGCGGTCCACGTGGGGTGCTTGGACCAGATGAGGGCAGCCGCGCCGGAAGTGATGGCGGACGCGAGACTGGTGCCCTTCGCCGTGCAGTACGACTTGAAATCGTTGTTGCACCACGCTGGGATGTCCAGACCGGGAGCGGCCAACTGCACGTAGTTGCCGCTCTCCGAGAACTTGCCGGCCTGGCCACTCCTGTCCACAGCCGATACGCCGACCACCCCTGGGTACTTCGCGGGATAGCCGATGTAGTTCCCCTCCTCGGCTTCGTTGCCGACCGCAGCGAAGAGGAGCTTGCCCTTGCTCTCGGCGTACTTGACGGCTTCCAGCCCTCCGTCGCTCGGGAAGTCGGATCCGAACGACATGTTGATGATCTGGGCATCACTGTCGGCGGCAGCTCGGATGGCCTTGGCCGTGGTGTCGCCCTTTTCCTTCGCCGACTCGTCCTTCATCGTCGACAGCCGCGTGCGAATCGGGATGATTTTGGCGTCGGGTGCCACACCCTTGATCCCACCCGCCGCCCCGCTACCCGCGACGAGCTCTGCGATCGTCGTGCCGTGACCGTCGTAGTCGTCCGTCGCGCCGCCTGCGCTACCGGTGACATCGACTCCCTGGAGTAGCTTGCCGCTCAAGGATTTTGACGCGGAGCTGACCCCTGAGTCGATGACGGCGACCGAGATGCCCTTGCCCGTGCTGACCTTCCACAGGTCCTTGGCGCCCATCGCGTCCAAGTACCACTGCTTCGACTGCACGTCGTCGGCAACCGCGCTCGGGGCCAGCCCGGCCGAGACGGCGGCAAGAGCACCGAGTGCCGCGGTTACGGTGGCGACTCGTCCCCTGGCACGCCCCGCGAACCGCGCCGTGCTTCCGCCGCGTCGGCTGGTCCCAGACTTCATACTTCGTACGTCCTCGCTCATGCTTGGTCGATCACCGGGGGCACGTCACGCCGCGGCTTGTCGGACAAATGCGTCTGCTCGTCCTCCACCAGGTAGTCGGGCCGCTGTGTGCCCTCCCCACCTTCCTGGCCGGGACTACCGTTGCCGGCAGGACTGCGTACGAGACCCGATCCGCCGCTGGTGAAGCCGCTCCTACCCGTTCGAGCCGCGGAGTTGCGGCTCGCGGGAGTGCCGGTCACGCCATTCGGGTTGGCCGCGGAGGGGCGCCCCATCGTCTGCCCCCCGCCGGTCGCGTTCGTGGCTCCGGGCGCGCCGATCACCCCACGCTGCCCGATCTTTCCGCTCGAGTTACGCGCCCCCGCGGCGCCCTCACCACCGATGACCGTGCCCCGTGGCACCCTGGGCCCGGCCTTGCCGGACGCCGTGCCGCCGGTGTTCGTCGGCCGGCCTCCTACAACGCCCTTCCCCTGGGCTGCTCCTGTGGTGCCGGGGCCGCCCGAACGTCCTGCCGGACCACCGGTCCGCGGCATTCCTCCGGTGACGCCGCGGCCCGTGGTTGTCGGCCTGCCCCCTGGCATGCCGCCCTTACTTCCGGCCTGGCCCGTCGCGGTGGCGCGCCCCATCGGGTTCGGGGTCCCCTGCCCCACGCCCCGACCGATTCCAGTTTTTCCCGTTCCGGTCGTACTGGGGCGCCCCTGTGCCGTGAGGCCTCGGCCCACGGGGCTTTTGGCCAGGGGATTGTTCCCATAACCGGTACTCGTGAACGGCGGAGGCGCTCCCACCACAGGCCCCGGAGGTCCCGTAGGGGACGGTGGCGTCACCGTGACCGGGTTCGCTGTGTGCGTCTGCGGAGGAAGCGTGCCGACGGTGTCGATCTCCGTACCGACAGTCCGGTCAGGAACGGTAATCGCATCATCGATCATCTTCGGAGGCACAGTGCTGTCATCGGTGCGTGCATGCGCTGTGACTGGCTGCTCGCGCCCCGCGGTCTCCACTTCCGACCTGTGCAGGGCGGCGGTCGGTTCGGTGACGCTGTGCTGCGGGGGCTGGGATCCAATTTCGGACCTGGGATTCGGCACACCCACGTTGGGCATCGCCTCGAACGTAGGCGGCGTCAGCCCCTGCAGTTCCTTGCCGGACACCGAGTAGAACGACGCCAACCGGTTCATCTGGTTGATCGCCTCTTGACGGTGGCCCTCGGTCTTGACCGCTGCCGCGTAGTCCTTGTTGCCGTCGACCCGTGCGACCACAGGGATATCGTCGACCGTTTTCGGGTCCAGCCGGGTGTCCCGGGGCGGCATCGAGCTCCGCACGGATGCGAGGCCGGTTGCGGCTGCGGTGATCTGCACCCCCGCCTGGTCCGCGTAGGTGGCGAGCGCCTCGGTGTGCTCGGCGAGCTTCAGGCCCCACTTCTGAAAGGCCCGGCCGGCCTCACCCTGAAAGTCGTCCTCGGCAGGCTTGAGATGCCCTCTGAGCTCGGCCGCGGCTGCGTTGATCGCATCGCTGGCCTTCCACAGCGCGTCACCGGCATTCTCGAGGTCGGCCGGCTTCGCGTCCGCGATGAGGTCGATCATGTCGTTGAGCTTGTGTCCTTCGAAGTCCGTGGGATCCCCGAACTGGAAGAACCGAACACGACTGAATCCGAAGGCGTCATGCATCAGTTCCGACATGCGCGACGTCACGTCGGTGGCTCCGACCTGAGCGTCCACCTGCTGCTGGTCGGTCAGAGGCTGCGGCTTCTTGTCGTCCCCAGCCATTACTGGAACCCCTTCGTGGACTTCTTCGCGTCGCTGCGCTCCGGGGCGGGCTCACCGGACTTCTTCTGCTCCGCCGCGTCGTGCTCCCGGTCGATCCTGACCTGGATCGCCCAGTAACGGCGCCTCTGGTCCTCTTCGAGGTTGTCGAAGCCGATCTCCGCGCCGTGCGCCGCGATGCCCATGGCCTCTATCTGCAGACTCAGCATCTTGGAGAGGTGGGTGATCTGCCTGTGTACCTGGTCGTACTGGGTGTGCAGGCCGTCGGCTTCGTGGAACTCGCCCACCCCGCTCAGCGCAGTCCGGGGAATCTGATGCCCGCCCACCTTGGCCGCGCTGCCGGCGGACCCCTCGAACTCCGCCAGCAGCTTGTCCACGCGCTGCTTGAACGTCTGGAGTACTCCCGCGCCGACCTTGAGGTCAGCTGCGGCCGCCGCCGAGACACCACCCATCGCCATGTCCGCAGGAAGCATGACGTGTCCCCTTCCCCGTTCCCCGTTCCCCGTAAGTCGATCAGCCCGCGCCCGGAGCGCGGTGGCGCGAGGGTCCCTCACCGCGCCTTTACCACTCTAGTCACGCCGTACAACGGAACCAACCGGCCTATGTGCTAGGTCAGTTACGAAATGTGCTCCTCGTACGGGGCTTACAGGTGCAAACTTCTCATCCCAGCCCCTCCCCCCTGCAGCGTCAGGCGCGTCGATGGGGCGGGCGGGGCCGCTCGGCCGGCCTGGGTCAGCTCGCGGGGGACGCGGCGTCGTCGGCCTTGATGTCGAAGTTGATGCTGTCGGCCTCGACTGAGGAAACCTTGACCGTCACGCCCAGCTTGCTGCCGTCGCTCGCCGTCAGCGTGCAGCGGCCGGTGTTGCCGACCTTTCCGACGAGGTCCTCCTGGCAGGTGACGTCCGGCTTCGGCCGGCCCGTCGTGGCGGCGAGCCTTTCGGCGACCGTGTCGGCCAGCTTGGCCTTTGACAGCTTCGGGTCGGACTTCCCCACGCTCACCGACCCCGAGCAACCGACGAGCAGCACTCCGGCAGCTACGGCCGACAGAGCCCACGTTGCGGCGGAGAGGCGGGGCTTGATCACGGGGGGATCCGTTCCGGTGGTCTGGTCCGAGAAGCTGGTCACAGAAAGCCGGAAGGCCTGGCCGCCCCCTCGGCGCGCCCAGCATATGGCGCACAGGTGACGCATACTTGGCGCATTTCTCCGAAATCCGGGCCAATCGGAGCGCTGCACGAATCCCCCTCCTCACCAGCAAACGATCTTCACGATTGCTATCGCAGATGGTGGTCGCGAGGCCTGCCTCGGTTCTCGGGTGCACACAGAGACCGCAATAATCGCGGCCCATGGAAATGCTGATTGAGATCTTGGTCAACGTCTTGCTGGCCGCGCTCATCGCGGGAGTCATCAAGTTCGCCTTCAAGTCGATCAGCCGCAGCGCCCGAGAGGACGAGCGGCTCCGGAGAGACTGGGCGGACTTCATCGAGGCCGCCCCCGCGCGCGACTGGACCTATGAGCGTCGTGCGCCCGGCCGCGCCACCGAGTACTGCGGCGTGGGCCCGATGCCGGGCAAGGGCTCGAACCTGACCGCGTGGCACTACACCACGGGGGAGTTCCGGGGTCGCTCCTTCAAGTGCTTCGAGTACCGCTACACGAATCCCCTGGACGCCACCACCGAGGGCGGAAACAGGAAGCTCACATACGAGTCGGTGTTTCTCGTCTCGGCGCCCGGCTCGGGGGCGTACCTGCATATCGGGCGGCCGGGCAAGTTCGACCGGATGCTCGGGCGGGGACCCAGGAAGCTGATCGACGTTCCGGAGTTCGACGAAAAGTTCCGAGTCGACAGGCGTGACGAGGATTTCGTCCGGAACATCCTGACCGACGACGTACGGGCCTTTCTGCTCTCGGATCCACGCGGCGAGAAGAACCCGCTCCGCGTACGCGACGACGAACTGTTCACCTGGTACACCGGCATCTTGACGCCGCGGAACATCGAGGACCGGTTGAACTACCTGTGCGACGTACTCGACCGGATTCCCGAGAATGCGTGGGCGTCCGCCTGAGTTGGCACGGGGGCCTCTGGTCCCGCAAAGTCCACAACATCTTCACGTCCGTGCGCGATTCGACGCCGGTCCGAGTGGCGGCTCCCTGCGGCCGAGTTGCTAACTTAACCGGACGGCTGCCGTCCATCGGCGCCGTCTGATGCGTACACGGGGGAAGGAGCTCACTCATGGCGTGGGACGAGTGGGAGCAACTGAAGACCGAGGCTGCGGGGCGTCAGTCGACGCACATGCAGCTGAATCGGCTTCCGGACGACGAGGGCGGCGGCAATGCCACCCCCTCCCAGTACGGAGACCTCGCGGTCGGGCACAGCGACCTCGAGAAGGTGGGTTCGGACGCCCACAAGCTGTACAGCCAGATGTGGGACAAGGCCCGGGTGGCCGTTCCGACCACTGACTCCGCTGCCACGGACCTCACGAAGCAGGGCTTCGCGCTGGGCGCGGGCCTGCAGACGGTCTCCAACCGGTGGGAGGAGCAGCTCAAGTCGCTCATGGACGCCACCGCGCAGATCTCCAACCACATGCACGTCACGAGGAAGCTCCACGCGGGTGACGACGGCTATATCGAGCGCCTGATGAGCAGCATCGACACGCTGGACGCCGGCTTCGACGAGCGCGTGGGCGAGCCCGGCAAGAAGAATTCAGTGTACGGCGCCCCGAAAGACAAGAAGGACGACTGATGCATTTCGAGGCGCTCCTCCACGCCAATTTCAAGCTCCTCGACGACGCCGTCGAGGACTGGTCCACGATGGTCAAGAATCTTGACGCGCTGGCGAAGGAAGCCCGTGACGGTATGAAGGCTTCCGCAGCCAAAGCCGTCTGGGCCGGCGCGAATGCCACCGTCTCGAAAGATTTCATCGGCAAGACGGTCGGCGAATTCGACGACGCCCACACCCAGGCGAAGTCGATCTACGAAATTGTCCGGGACACCGCGGGCGAACTCAGGACGTACCACGGCAATCTCAAGACGGCGATAGACAACGCGAGCAACCGGGACATCAGCGTCACGGCGTCCGGCGACGGCGGTTTCACCGTCCGCGCCAAGGACGACGCCAAGGACCCCAAGCCGACCGACGGTGACATCACCGGGGTACGCAACGAGATCCAGAAGATCATCGACGGAGCGAGCGAGAGCGACAACTCCGCCAACACCGTGCTGACGATGCTCGTCAACCAGACCACCATGGGCTTCTCCGACGCCGACTACGGGGACCGTGATTCCGCGGCCGCCGCCGTCAAGGAGGCCGACGAGCTGGCGAAGCTCGCCAAGAAGAACCCGAAGGACCTGACGGTCGAGGAGTTCGACCGACTCAACGCCGGGCTCAAGAAGTACGCCAACGACGAGCTCTTCTCCGAGCGGTTCGCCACGGACATCGGCCCGCAGAAGCTGCTGGAGTTCTGGACGGGGATCAACGACCCGGCGCGCGGCAACTGGAAGCTGGGGCACGAGCGGCTCGACCAGTTCGACGACCTGCAGAGCAGCCTCGGCCTGACGCTGGCCCGCGCGACGCAGAGCGACTCGACCGCGATGTACGAGTGGAAGCGCAACATGATCGACATCGGCGACAAGCCGCTGTACGGCGATCACGGCGGCCCGATGGGCTTCCAGGTCATGAGCAACCTCATGCGCACCGGCGACTACGACGACCGGTTCCTGGAGGACTACGGCACGAAGCTCATGGAGACCGAGCGCAAGCTCACGGGCGACGGCGAGCACCGCAACCTCGGGTGGCAGCACATGGGCATGGACCCGTGGCTGAACCGGATGGGCGACGACAGCGGTTCCGACCCGCTCACGGGCTACCTGAAGGGCCTGTCGAACAGCCCGGACGCCGCGACCTCGTTCTTCAACGAGGAGTACACGCCGAAGGACGGCGACAAGGCCGCGGCCAGCAACTTCAAGTACCTCTTCGAGGACCGCGAGTGGCCGCAGGAGACGAACTCCCATGGCGACGAGGACAACAGTGGCCGCAACAACCTCGCGCTCGCGCTCGAGGCCGGCACCACCGGCCACCCGGCGGGCGAGCTGCCCACGGCGGACACTCCCGCGCACACCCCCGAGCAGGCGTCGCTGATGCGTGACCTCGTCAACTCCATCTCGGAGGACCCGGGGCGCCTCAAGGACCACTCCTACATGTCGGACAGCATCGGGCAGATCGGGTCGGAGTACCTGCCCGACATCCACCGGGCCATGGCCGACGGACCGACGGTCGGCGCCGGCGACAAGTCCGGCTGGAACCTGCTGTACCCGAACGACGGCGCGGACGCGAAGCTCGACCACAGCGCCGTGTCGCGCTTCCTGGTCACCGCGAGCCAGAACCCGGAGGCGTACAGCGCGCTGAGCGTCGGCGAGAAGGCGTACACCACCAACCTGATGGACTACCACCTGAACCCGGATCTCCCCGAGGGCCAGCGTTACCCGCACGACGCCCAGGAGACGATCACGAGCCTGTCGCGCAAGTCCGGGGAGTTCAGCGGTCTGCTCGCCCAGGGGCGGCAGGAGGCGGTACTCGGCCCGGCCAACGCGAAGGACGGCGACTTCGACTACGCCGTCAGCCAGAAGAAGAACGTCATCTCGGGCATCGTCGGCACAGGCGTCGGCATCGGTACGAGCTTCATCGCCTCCCCCGTCGTCGGGGCGGCCGCGGGTGGCGCCGCCGGCACCGTGACATCGGTGGTGATGGAGGCGTTCTTCAAGGACGACTCAGGCCAGTACCGCGCGGAGGCCGGTCATGAGATCGCGGCCCGGTGGGAAACGATCAAGGACACCACCACGAACGTCAACTACGCGGCGGCCAGCGAAGCGGCCAAGGCCCACCACTCTCCGTACGCGGACAAGATCGACACCTGGGTGAGCGAAGGCACCGCGACGGGCTTCAACGACGCCGACACCGACATCCACGCGATGGCCAAGGACCTCGACACCGAGATCCCCGACTGATGATCCGTTCACCCGAGCCACTGGAAGACGACATGCAAGAACACGCGCACACCGGGTTTCGTCGGGCGCCTCTGACCCGACTCGTCGTGTGCGGTGCGGCCCTTTTGGTCGCTTCCGTGGCCGCGTGTTCAGCGGCCCCCGGGCGGGAGTACGCGACGCCCGGGGATCTGTGTGGGGCGAAGGTGTCCGCCAAGGCGCTTGAGCCTCTGCTGCCTCCGGGGAAGAAGATCTCGGCTCAGCCCACGTCAGCGGTCGGTACCAAGCGGTGCCGGCTGCTCGTCGACGGGAATGTCGTGTTCTCCGGGAGTGTGGAGAAGCGGGCGCCCGGGACGCCGGCGGGGGACGTGGCCGCGTCCGCCCTCGGTGTTGAGCCCACCGATGCCCATACCGGTGATGGGCGGTTCGTCTACTCGAAGACCGGGGCGGTCGGGCGGGTGGAGTGTGGGGGTTCCGCGCGGGCTGACAGTTCGTTGTGGGTGACGGTGCGGAGTACGCACCCGGCCACTGCCGCCGACACGCTCAAGGTCGTCAAGGAGTATGCCGACTCCGTTGGCAAGGGCGGGGATTGCGGCAAGCGCTGACGGTCAGCACTCGCCCTTCTTCGTCGTCACCGCCAGCCCGTACGCGCGCTCCGTGACCGTTCCCTCGTCCCCGTTGATGCCCGGTGGCGTGTAGTCGTCCTTCGGGCGTCGGGTGCGTTCGATATGGGTGCAGAAGGCCGCGTCCGCGCCGTCCGCCTGCACCGTGAAGTACGCGTCGGTGTCGGTGTTCGTAGCGGACGGGGAGGCGCCGACACCTGAATGCGGCGCGCCCCCGCCGCCGTAGCGGATCACCTTGTCCTCGATCAGCGACGCGTAGTCGTCGAAGTAGGCGGAGTCCGTGGTGAGTCCGTCGTCGCGGTACGTCCAGCCGTCCAGGTCGTCCGTGGCCTGGCGTACGGCGCTGGTCAGTTCGTCGTCGCTCCAGCCCGCGTCGGCGGAGACCCGCAGCAGGTTGAATCCCTCGAAGACCATGACGCCGGCCAGGACGAGGAAGATCACGCGGGCTACAGCGAAGGCCGCATCGGGGACCTCGGGTGCCGACGGGTTGAGGCTGTGGCGCCAGCCGCGTACACGGTCCGCCTTGACGCAGGCCATCAGCAAGAGCAGGGCTGCGATGCCGAAGCTGAGCCCGATCATCGAGCTCATGCCCCGCCCGACGCCCTCCGGCCCCGCCTCCGTGCGTCCCGTACCGCAACGGCCGCGCCGCCCAGTCCCGCCACGAGTACGGCGGCTCCGACGACCGTGTACGTGGCCAGGCGGGTGTCGCGCTGTTCCGCCGTCTCGCCGAAGTGGAGTTTCGCCGCCGTAGGAGCCTCCGCGCGGGTGATCCCCTCGTCGGGGGAGGGGGACTCGATCGGGTGATCCGGGTCCTCCGTGACCGCGCGGACGGGGTCGACGACGCCCCAGCCGACCAGGCGGTCGTGGCCGGAGGTCGAGCGTTCCGCGGTCTGTTCGATCTGGGCGACGACCTCGGCCGCCGTCCAGTCGGGGTGCTTCGCCTTGATCAGGGCCGCGACCCCGGCCACGTACGGGGCGGAGAAGCTGGTGCCGTTGTCCGAGCAGTGGCCGGCGCCCGGGACCGTGGAGACCATGTCCACGCCCGGCGCCGCCACGCCCACGAACTCTCCCGACTGGGAGAACGAGGCGCGTTCGTTGTTGCGGTCCGAGGCCGCGACCGCCAGGACGCCGCGGAACGACGCCGGGTACGTCGTCTGGACCTTGCCGTCCAGGCCGTCGTTGCCTGCCGAGGCGACGACCACGATCTTGGCGGCCAGGGCCGAGTTGACCGCGTTCTCCAGCACCGGAGCGGGCCTGACCGCGTTCGCGGTGTCCTGGGAGATGTTGATCACCTGGGCGCCGGCCGACTTCGCGTACTCGATGGACTTCGCGAGGGTCTCGGCCGTGCCGTGGCCCTCCGCGTCGTTCTGCTGGATCGGGATGATCGTGGCCTCGGGGGCCAGGCCGACGAAGCCGGTTTTCGAGGCCGGGCGGGCGGCGATGATGCCCGCGACGCGCGTGCCGTGGCCCACGGTGTCGGTGGTGCCGTTCTCGTTGCCGCGTTTGATCTTGTTGCCGTCGGCGTCCTTGAGGTTCGGGAGCATCTCGTTCTTGCCGAGCGACTTGTCGACGGCTCGCGTGAGCTGCGGGTTCTTGACGTCGACGCCCGTGTCGATGACGGCGACCTTGACTCCCTTGCCCTTGGTCTCGCTCCACAGGTCGTCCAGGAGGACGCGCTGCAGCGACCAGGGACGGCCCTCGTACTTCGGGTTCTTGGGACCGAACGTGCACTGTTCGCCGTCGGCCGCCGCGGGGGTCGCCGGAACGAGCGCGGTGGTGGTCACCGTCACGGCCAGCGCCCCGACGAGTGCCGCCCTACGGGTCCACGTCGCCGCGGACATCCCTGATGCGTACGCCATCGTGACCCCCCGGCCCTAGGAGCCCTGCGGCTGGCGGGCCGCCGTCGTGGACAGGCGCGGGCCCGTGGGCAGGAACTGCGACCAGGCGAGCGGGATCGGCGCCTGGTCCACGTTCTCGTAGCCGAGGCGGGTCACGGCCTGCCCGGCCGCTTCGCGCTGCGCCTTGCGCTCCTTGGGCGTGGTGCCGATGCCCGAGTCGTCGGCGCCGCTGTCGCTGTTGGACTGCATCGCGTACCGAAGGCCCGTGTCCGTGACGAGGAAGACGGGGCCGACCTTGGTCTCGGTGCCCGTGAACTGGCGGTAGAGCTGGCCCGATCCGGCGGTGACGTAGGCGCTGGAGGAGCCGACGGGTAGGGGGGCGGGGAAGTTCTTGCCGGCCCAGGTGCTGAGGGTGGTGCGGCCGTTGTCGCTGTTGACCTTGTTCAGGACGTTGCACACGGTGTTCCGGCTGCCGGCCGCGGTGGAGGCCTCGTTGACCGTCTTCGGCGTGTACGTCGGCCAGTTCGCGGGTCCGAAGCTCTGGCTGGCGACCACGGCGCCGGGGCTCACCTTGGTCGCTTCGCCGGCCTGCCCCAGACCCACCAGATCAGGGCTGCCCAGGAGCAGGTGCGCGGTGAAGTCACTGACAGGGGCGACCTTGCCCGGCAGGACGACGTAATACTGGTCCGGCGTCTTGAGGACCATGCCGACCCGGTTCGCGGAGTCGTCGAGCGTGCTGTTCGCGTTGGCGGAGTCACCGGGGTGGCCCTCCAGCGTCGGGAAGGTGATCGGCATGCCCTTGTGGAGGGTGTCGAGCCAGTCCCTGGAGACGCGCTGCGGCTCCTGGTTCCCGGCGGCGATGTCGAGGGCGGTCAGGAGTTTCTGCTGGTTTTCCTTCGTGGTCTGCTTGGCGATGCGGTAGGCCGTGCCGCTCGCGTCGACGACGTACTCCGTCTTGGCCGTGTCCGGACCGACGACGTACATCAGGTCACCGCCGCGCAGCTTGTCGCGGCCCTCGGTCTTCGCCAGGTCGCGCTTCGCGAGGACGAACGCCGCCTTCTGGATGGCTCGGCCGCCCGCGCCCGGACGCTCGCAGACTGCCCAGCGCTTGGCGGATCCGGCTTCGGAGGCCGCCGGGAGGCGGTCGGGGGCGTACGGGATGCCGATCGTGACGCCGTGCGGGATCTTGCCGCTGTCGAGCACGTCCTCGGACACCGTCACCGGGGGGTTGTCGCTCGGGTCCACTAGGAGCTTGGCAGACGCCATGTTGAGGACGGGGTGGAGCTGGACCTTGCCCTTGGTCTTCAGGACCACGTACCGCGTCGTCGACTTGCTCGCGACGATCACGTTCTTGTGGAGATCGTCCCAGTTGGGCGGCGCCGTCGGCTTGAACATCCCCCACGCCCCGAAGACCGCGAGGACGACGATGCCGACGATGACGCCCGGCAGCACCGCACGCAGCGGTTTCGGGGCCCCCTCCTCCGAACCGGAGGGTGAGGGCTGGAGGAAGGACGCGAGCGTACGACGCTTCGCGAAGGTGTAGGCGTTGAGTTCGTCCCGCCGTGATGCCATCTGTGACCGCTTCTCCCCGTGCAGCACTCGGGGGTACCTGCGTCCCCCGCCCTCCGTTGTCAGACCCGGCCCCTACTATGCCTGTTGCGTGGTTGTGCGTGTGGGACGGGTAGGGTGCTGGGGCCTTCAAAGACCCTGTGCGTCAGGGATTTTCGGGAGAGTTCGGGGGATTTGGAGTGATGGCTTCCGCAACGCGGACCCGGTCGCGGTCGCAATCCCGGTCGCGGCGGCGGGATGCCGGGCCGGGGCCTGGAGACGGTGCACCGGCGGCCCGGTCCGGAGGTCCTGCCGGCGCTCCGGCGGCGCCCGCCGTTCCGGTCTCGCCTCATCTGAAGTCGCGTTCCGGACGGGCCGGGTCGTTCCGGCTCCAGCAGATGGTGATGATCGAGGTCGCCGCCGCGCTGGTCGTCGGCGCCGCGGTCGTCGACAAGTTGGCAATGGTGCCCGCGGGCGTAGTCGCCGTGATCCTCGTCCTGTTCGCCCTCGTACGCCGCAGGGGACGGTCGCTGCCGGAGTGGCTCGGCACCGTCCTGGCGCTGCGCGCGCGCAAGCGCCGTGCGGCGAGCACACCGGTCCCGCCCGGCACGGAGCCGGGCCTCGCTCCCGCCGTCGAGTGCGACCCCTCGCTGCGGACGTACAGCTACAGCCGCGGCGACGACCGCGACCAGCGGCCCATCGGCATGGTCGGCGACGGCGGCTTCCTGACCGCCGTGCTGCAGGTCGAATCGGACGCCACCGCCCTGCGGGCCGAGCGCTCCCGACGGCCGCTGCCGATAGGGATCGTGCGGGACGCCCTCGATGTCGACGGCATCCAGCTCGAATCGGCGCAGATCGTGCTGCACACGCAGCCCGCGCCCGCGCTGCACCTGCCGCAGCAGTCGGTGGCGGTGAGCAACTACGCGCCGCTGCAGGCCCAGACCGGCTCCCCCGCCGTCCGCATCACATGGATCGCCCTGAAGCTCGACCCTGAGCTGTGCCCGGAGGCCGTGGCCGCGCGCGGTGGCGGCACCGCGGGAGCGCAGAAGTGCGTGGCCCGCGCGGCCCAGCATCTGGCGAGCCGGCTGACCGGCGCGGGCTTCCGCGCCAGCGTGCTGACGGAGGAGGAGCTCACGGCCGCCGTCGCCACGTCGGCGTGCGCCAACCCCATGGTGACGGCGCAGGCCGGGCGGAGCGAGCTGCCGCAGCGCAGGACCGAGGAGTCCGGCCGCAGCTGGCGCTGCGACAACCGCAGACACACCACGTACTGGGTGCGGCGCTGGCCGCAACTCGGCGGATCCGGGCCCGCCCTGCACCAGTTGGTCGCACTCTTGACCACGGTGCCCGCGCTGGCCACGACGTTCAGCCTGACGCTGGCCCGCGGTGACCAGCGGGACATCCAGCTCTGCGGGCACATGCGGATCACGGGACGCAGCGAGAGCGAGCTGACCACGGCCCGGCGGTCCCTGGAGACCGCCGCCCGGCAGGCCAAGACGGGCCTCGTCCGGCTCGACCGCGAACAACTGCCCGGAGTTCTCGCCACGTTGCCCCTCGGAGGTGCGCGCTGATGGCCATGACGTCATCTCCCCCGGCCGGGGCAGGATCCTGGGACGGAAACTCGTGGAACGGCAATGGGAACGGAAACGGCCATGCGGGCGCGGCTCCCGCGCCCGCCGCCGGTGACCGGCCCCGTACCGGGTTCGGACTCTTCGGGCCGCGGCACCAGCGCCACACCCTCTCCGTAGAGCAGTTGGACTCGCTCGCGCTGCCCATCGGGGACGACGGTGTCGTCGTCGGCGTCGATGCCGACGGCCAGCCCGCCGTGCTCGGGGTGAACCGGCCGACGCCCTACGACATGGTGCTCATCGGCGGCCTGTGGACGGCTCAGGTGCTCGCGCTGCGGGCCGCTGCGACGGGCGCGCGGGTCGCGGTGGAGACCGGGCGGGCACAGGCCTGGGCGCAGTTGGTACAGGCGGTCGGTGGCGGCCAGTCCGGGATGACGGTGCACGACGTCGGGCGGGTGCCGCCGCAGGGCGCGTCCGCCGGTGGCCCGGTGCTCGTGGTGCGGGACTGCGGGATGCGGCCGCCACGCGGGCGGGTGGCCTCCGCGCCGTGGCAGTCCGTTCTGACGCTGCTGCCCTATCTGAGCCCGGTGGCGCCCCGGTTGATGCGCCAGGCGCGGCTCGTCGGCGTCCAGCGGGTTTCGCCGGACGAGGCGGCGGAGATCGGCCGTGTCATCGGACTGCCGCGCGGCGAGTGGGAGTCCCTGCCGACGCTCGCGGACGGCGTCACCCTGTGGTGCACCGACCGCGACCGGCAGTACGTGATGACCCGGGCGACGGACGCCGAGACCGGATTGTTGGGTAACGCACGCCGGATGGACTGAGACCGGCCTTGAGTCCGCCGCGGAGCGTTCCAGCGATCGAACTCGGTCCTCTTTGCGGCTTATTCGGGCAGTTTGCGCGTGACGGACTGAGGGGTGTTCGTCACTTCCGTATCGCTTGGACATCACTTGTTGGCCGGGTGTGACCTCCCGGACGGCGTCGGCGGGACGGACGGGCCTGCCGTGCTCGTGGTTTTGGTGATTAGGCTGGGACAAGGACGCGCGCGAGAACCCACCGACGGCTCGTACGCGTCCCAGGGGAAGAGCGCGGCGGATCGGACGACAGGAACGGTCGCCCCCCACCACGGCACGAGGGTGCTCGACCACACCAGGAGGCATTGTGAACAGCGATCGGGACGAGATCCGCGGGGGCTGGGACACACCCGTCGATGATCACTCCGACGCGGAGTCCGCCACTGAGACGACGGGCGAGTTCACCATCGACTACGCCCCACCGGCCTGGTACACGCAGAACGCGTCGTCCGGCACGGGCGAGACCCCCTCGGCCACACCGGCCACGCCTCCGCCGCCGGCGCCTCCGGTCCCTGCGCCCGCGCCCTCGCCCGCTCCCGTGACGCCCCCGGCGCCGCCCGCCCCCTACACGCCGTACACGCCGTACACGCCCGCCGCTTCGGCCCCCGAGCCGGACGCGGGTTCCGGGAACGGGGACCTGGAGAGCGGCGCGACGATGCGGTTCTCCGCGGCCGCGCTGAAGCGGGAGTTCGCCGAGCTGGCCGCGCAGGGCGAGCAGAAGGCCGAGCCGACGGCCGAGGAGCAGGGCGGGGACGCCGCGTCCGACAGCTCCGACTCGGGTGACTCAGGTGACTTCGCTGTGGTCGCCGCAGCGAGGTCCGCCGGGGGCGACGAGGGTGCGAGCGCCTCCGCGGACTCCGCGGAAGACGGAGACACCGACACCACTCAGGCCGCGTCCGACAGCACCGACTCCGAGACCGCCTCTGACGGCGCGTCCCAGTCGCAGGGCTCGGAGGGCTCGGACGACAGCGGCTCCGACGCCGCCGAAGCCGCTACCACGGAGGCATCGGCCGACGCGGGCGCTGACACCGGTACCCCCGCCGACACCAACACGCCCGCAACCCCGGACGCACAGGACGCCCCCGCTGCCTGGGCCCCGCCGCCCGTGCCGCAGGACGGTATCCCGCCGCTCCCCCCGGCGTTCCAGCCCGCCGCCCCCACGTCCGCCCCGCAGTGGCCCGCGCAGCAGCAGCCGCAGCCCGGCGCGCCGGTTCCGGCCCAGGCCGCGCCGCCGGCCTGGCCCACGCAGAACACCCCGCCCGCGCCGCAGGGTGGTTACGGCTTCCCGCAGCAGTCGGCCCCCGGCGACCCGCAGCAGCCCGCACCTCCGGCACCGCCGCAGCAGCAGGGCTACGGTTTCCCGCAACCGACGCCGCCCGCACCCGCCGCACCGAACCAGCCCGCCCCGCAAGGCGGTTACGGGTTCCCGCAACAGCCCCACCCGGGCACACCCAACCAGCCTGCCCCGGAGGGCGGTTACGGCTTCCCGCAACAGCCCCAGCCCGGCACACCCAACCCGCCCGCCCCGCAAGGCGGTTACGGGTTCCCGCAGCAGCAGCCCCAGCCCGGCACGGGCTACGGGTTCCCGCAGCCGCAGCCCGGAGCCCCCGCTCAGGGACACCCGGCCGGGCCCAACACCCCGGTCCCGCCCGCCCCGCACCTCCCGGCGCAGCAGAACCCCCAGCAGCCGCCGGCACCGCGCACACAGCAGCCCGGCCCCCAGCCCCCGGTCGCACAGCAGCCGCAGCCGCACCAGCAGCCGCCCGCGCCGCAGGCCCCGGCCCCCCACCCCGGCCAGCCCGATCAGCAGGTCCAGGGTCAGCCCGGCCAGTTCCAGGGCCAGCCCGGTCAGCCCTTCCCCGGACAGGTGCCCCCTGCCGACCCGCGTGCAGGCGGCGCCTGGCCGCAGCCCATTCAGCACGACCAGCGCACGCCCACGAACGTCGGCGGCGCGCCGCTCGGCTACACGGCGGCCGTGGAGCTGTCGGCCGACCGGCTGCTCAACAACAAGAAGCAGAAGGCGAAGAGCACCCGCCCCGGCGGCGGCAACTCGCGCTTCAAACTCGGCGGCAAGAAGGAGGAGGTCGAGCGGCAGCGGAAGCTGGACCTGATCCGCACGCCGGTCCTGTCCTGCTACCGGATCGCCGTCATCAGCCTCAAGGGCGGCGTGGGCAAGACGACCACGACGACGGCGCTCGGTTCGACGCTCGCCACGGAGCGCCAGGACAAGATCCTCGCGATCGATGCCAACCCAGACGCCGGCACGCTCGGCCGCCGCGTGCGCCGTGAGACCGGGGCGACCATCCGAGACCTGGTGCAGGCGATCCCGCACCTCAACTCGTACATGGACATCCGGCGGTTCACCTCGCAGGCGCCCTCCGGCCTGGAGATCATCGCGAACGACGTGGACCCGGCGGTCTCGACGACGTTCAACGACACGGACTACCGCAGTGCGATCGACGTGCTCGGCAAGCAGTACCCGATCATCCTGACCGACTCCGGCACCGGTCTGCTGTACTCCGCCATGCGCGGAGTCCTCGACCTCGCCGACCAGTTGATCATCATCTCGACGCCGTCCGTGGACGGCGCGAGCAGCGCAAGCACGACGCTCGACTGGCTGTCGGCGCACGGGTACGCGGACCTGGTGTCGCGTTCCATCACGGTCATCTCCGGGGTCCGCGAGACCGGCAAGATGATCAAGGTCGACGACATCGTGTCGCACTTCGAGACGCGGTGCCGCGGCGTCGTGGTGGTGCCGTTCGACGAGCACCTCGCGGCCGGCGCCGAGGTGGACCTCGACATGATGCGGCCCAAGGTGCGCGAGGCGTACTTCAACCTCTCGGCGATGGTCGCGGAAGACTTCCCGCGGGCCCAGCAGCAGCAGGGCCTGTGGACGTCGGACGGCAACCCGCCGCCCACCATGGCTCCGCCGGTGCCGGGTCACCAGCAGCAGCCGTACCCCGCGCACCAGCCCTACCCGGGCCAGCCGTATCCGGGGCAGCCGGGCGCGCCCCAGCCGCCCGCGCCGGGTCAACAGCCCGCACCGGGGCAGCAGTTCCCGGGTCAGCCCTACCCCGGCCAGCCGTATCCGCAGCAGCCCGGCCAGGCCCAGGCCGGCGCCCCCGGCCAGCCCCAGCAGCCCCCACAGCCGGGTCAGCCGAGCCAGCCCGGCCCCCCGCAGATGTGGCAGCAGCAGCCCCCCGCTCCGGGCCAGCCCGCGCCCGGTCAGCCCGGCCAGCCTCTCCCCCCGTACACAGCACAGCCCCAGCCGCCTCAGCAGTAACAACGCTGATATCCCGGCCCCCTGGGTCACTCGAAAGGCCCGCACCAACACCACGGTGCGGGCCTTTTCCGTGCCTGCCGAAACTCCGTCAAACAGCCACCAGGCACCCATTGTTCAGCGCAACGGGCATCACGCCCTGGCCTGCAAAGCGTCAGAGGTCTCGACCAATGTGCGTGAAATGCAGGTCAACTCGTTATTTCCGCAGGCCACATGGGGTTCATGTGCCGTTGACGTGCGCAGACTGCCGCTGATAGACACACACATCAACCAGCTGGCGTCCCATGATCAACCTGCCACTCCTGCGCGAGCAACGACGCGAGGTCACCGACCCATGGACACAAAAGATCAGCCCAAGAGAGCACACGCCCCGCTCTTCTCCCGTTCCCCACGGCGCGCGCCCCGCCGGACCCTGCGGGTCCTCCTGGCGGCCGGCGCCGCGGCGTTCACCCTGACGGCCGGCCTCGCCACGCCGCTCAACCCCGCACCCCAAGAGGCCAAGGCGGCCGACGGCGGCAAGAAGGTCCTCACCGTCGCCCTCGCCCAGAGCGTCGACTCGCTGAGCCCGTTCCTCGCCCAGCGACTGGTCAGTACGAGCATCCACCGGATGATGTACGAGTACCTGACCAACTACGACCCCAAGGACAACCACGCCGTCCCGGGCTTCGCCACCGAATGGAAGCCGTCCGCGGACAAGCTCACCTGGACCTACACCATCAGGTCCGACTCGAAGTGGTCCGACGGCAAGCAGGCCACCGCCGCCGACGCCGCCTTCACCTTCAACAAGATCATGACGGACGAGGGCGCCGCGACCGCGAACGGCAGCTTCGTCTCCAACTTCAAGAAGGTCACCGCTCCCAGCGCCACCAAGCTGGTCATCGAGCTGAAGAAGCCGCAGGCCACGATGGCCGCGCTCGACGTCCCGATCGTGCCCGAGCACATCTGGAAGAACGTCAAGGACTTCTCGAAGTTCAACAACGACAAGACCTTCCCGGTCGTCGGCAACGGCCCGTTCGTGCTGACCGACTACAAGGTCGACCAGTACGTGAAGCTGAAGGCCAACAAGGACTTCTGGCGCGGCGCGCCCAAGTTCGACGAGGTCGTCTTCAAGACGTACAAGGACCAGGACGCCGCGGTCGCCGCCCTGCGCAAGGGCGAGGTCTCCTTCGTGGCCGGCTCCCCCGCCCTGACGCCCGCTCAGGCGGCGTCGCTCAAGGGCGAGCAGAACATCAAGGTCAACGAGGGCCCCGGCCGCCGCTTCTTCGCGCTCGCCACGAACCCGGGCGCGCAGACCAAGGACCGCAAGAAGTTCGGCAACGGCAACAAGGCCCTTCTCGACCAGAAGGTGCGTCAGGCGCTGTTCCTGTCGATCGACCGCAAGACGATCGTCGACAAGGTCTTCCAGGGCCACGCCGTCGAGGGCGAGGGCTACATCCCGCCGCGCTTCGGCGACTACTTCTGGAAGCCGTCCGGCAGCCAGGCCCTCGGGTACGACCCCGACAAGGCGGGCAAGCTGCTCGACGAGGCCGGTTACAAGATGAAGGGCAGCGAGCGCGTCGGCAAGGACGGCAAGCCGCTGAACCTCCGCATCCTGTGCCACGCCACGGACCCGAACGACAAGGCGATCGGCAAGTACCTCAAGGAGTGGTGGGGCAAGCTCGGCATCGGCCTGAAGGTCGACTGCCTCGACGACGTCTCGGTGCCCTGGTACGCAGGTGAGTACGACCTCGCGTTCGACGGCTGGTCGGTCAACCCCGACCCGGACTTCGTCCTCGGCATCCACACCTGCGCCGCGCTGCCCGCCAAGGCCAAGGAGAGCGCCCAGACGGACAACTTCATCTGCGACAAGACGTACGACGACCTGTACAAGAAGCAGCTCGCCGAGTACGACCCGGCCAAGCGCGCGGACATCGTCAAGCAGATGGAGTCCTGGCTGTACGACTCCGGGTACATGAACGTCATCGCATACCCGAACGCCGTCGAGGCCTACCGCACCGACCAGATCAAGTCGATCCAGACCATGCCCACCGCGGCCGGCAACATCTACGGCCAGGACGGGTACTGGAGCTGGTGGTCGGCCGTTCCGGCGGACGGCAAGAGCGACTCGAAGGGCGGTGGCGGCGGCGGTTCCGGCTCGACCGGCGTGATCATCGGTATCGTCGCGGCCGTCGTCGTCCTGGGCGGCGGCGGGCTGTTCCTCACGCGGCGCCGCCGCACCTCGGCGGACGACCGCGAGTAGCAGCACCCGGTCAGGAGAGAACGCGTCACGTCCGTCCGCAGGCGTCGCAAGTACCGCACGAGTAACGAGAGTTCCACATGACAGCAGAGAGCACTCCGGCGCTCGTGCAGAGTGCGGACACCGACGGCCCGGCGCAAGCCGGGCCGTCGGCGGCCCGCGGTCCACGTGCGCGCAACACCAAGGCCTATCTCCAGTACGTGGCGGGCAAGATCGCCGGGGCGATCGTGTCGCTCTTCGCGGTCCTGGTCACCAGCTTCTTCCTGTTCCGCCTGATCCCCAGCGATCCGGTGAAACAGATGACCGGCGGACGCCGTGTCTCGGCGCAGCAGCTCGAAGCGCTCCGCCACCAGTTCGGCCTCGACCTGCCGATGTGGCAGCAGTTCACCAACTACATCGGTGACGCGCTGACCGGCGACTTCGGCACGTCGTACCAGTTCCACACCCCGGTCATCGACAAGATCACCGAGGCGCTCCCGGCGACGCTGCTCCTGACCGGCACGGCGTACGTCCTCTACACCGCGCTGGGCATCTGGCTGGGCACGCGCACCGCCTGGCGCAACGGATCGCGCAGCGACCGCTTCAACACCGCGTTCGCCCTCACGCTCTACTCGATCCCGTCGTTCTGGCTCGGTCTGCTGCTCATCATCGTCTTCTCGGTCGGGCTGGGCCCGATCCCGGGCCTGTTCCCGACGGGCGGTCTGGAGTCGGGCGGGGAGAGCGGGTTCGCGTACGTCATGGACGTCGCGCACCATCTGGTCCTGCCGGTGGTCACGCTGGTGGCGGTCGGCTACGCGCAGACGCTCCTCGTGATGCGCTCCTCGCTGCTCGACGAGATGGGCAGCGACTATCTGACGACGGCGCGCGCGAAGGGTCTGCGTGACGACGTCGTACGCCGCAAGCACGCCGTCCCGAACGCGATGCTGCCCACGTTCACGCTGATGTTCGTGAACCTCGGGCACGTCGTGGCCGGTCAGATCCTCGTCGAGACGGTCTTCTCCTGGCCCGGTCTCGGTGGCCTGTTCTACTCGGCACTCAGCGTGCCCGACCTGCCGCTCGTCCAAGGGCTGTTCTTCGTCTTCGCCACCGCGGTGATCCTGGCGAACACCCTCGCCGACGTGCTGTATCCGCTGCTCGATCCCCGGGTGGGCCGATGACTGCCGACACGAACACCGACCTCGACACCGCGCAGCTCCCGCCGCCGGCCGAGAAGAGCGCGCGGGCCTTGGCACGCGCCCGCAAGCGCCGCTCCGTCGCCCGCTTCTGGCGCGAGTACCGCACCCACCGGAGCGGGCTGTGGGGTCTCGCAGGGCTGATCCTGATCGCCCTCATCGCGCTCTGCGCGCCCCTGCTCGTCGGCACGGACTCGCAGAGCGTCACCGACGCGCCCGGCGGCGCCCTCGAGGCGCCCAGCGGTGAATTCCCGCTCGGCACGGACCAGTTCGGCCGCAGCGTGCTCGCCCTGCTCGTGTGGGGCGCGCGCGTGTCCCTCACCGTGGGGCTGCTGGCCGCGTTCCTGTGCGTGGCGATCGGCACGGTCGTCGGCATCGTCGCAGGCCACTTCCGTGGCTGGTACTCGACGGTCCTGATGCGGGTCACCGACTGGTTCCTGGTGATGCCGACGCTGGTCCTCGCGATCGCGCTCGCCACCGTGATGTCCCGCTCCATCTGGACGGTCATCCTGGCGATCGGCGTGACGACGTGGCCGACGACGGCCCGCCTGGTCCGCGCCCAGACGCTCGCCGTGGAGTCGCGGCCGTACATCGAGCGGGCCCGCGCGCTCGGCGGCGGGCACGGGCACATCATGCTCCGCCACGTCCTGCCGAACGTGATGCCGCTCGTCCTCGCGCAGACCACGCTCGTGATCTCCGGGGCGATCCTCACCGAGGCCACGCTCGCCTTCCTCGGCCTCGGCGACCCGACGATCACGTCATGGGGCGGCATGCTCCAGGACGCGCGCGAGGCGGGCGCGGTCAGCGCGGGCGACTGGTGGTATCTCGCGCCTCCCGGACTCGCCATCGCGCTGGTCGCGCTCGCGTTCACGCTGTGCGGCCGCGCCATCGAAGCCGTCCTCAATCCGAAGCTGGGGGTGGCCAGGTGAGCCTTCTCGACGTCAGAAACCTCGAAGTGACGTACGCGGGCGGGGCACGGGCCGTCCGCGGCGTGAACCTCAGCGTCGACGCGGGCCAGAAGCTCGGCATCGCCGGCGAGTCCGGCTGCGGCAAGTCCACGCTCGCGCTCGCGCTGCTGCGTCTTCTGCCGGCCGGCACGAAGGTCTCCGGCGAGATCCTGCTGAACGGCGAGGACATCCTCACGATGAAGTGGGGCCAGGTCAGGGCCGTGCGCTGGGCCGGCGCCTCGATCGTGTTCCAGGGCGCGATGCACTCGCTCAACGCGGTGCACCGCATCGGCGACCAGATCGCCGAGCCGATCCTGCTGCACAAGAAGGCGACGCCCGCGGGCGCGAAGAAGAAGGTCGCGGAGCTCCTGGAGCACGTCGGCCTGCCCGCCGCGCGCGCGGACGCGTATCCGCACGAGCTGTCCGGCGGCCAGCGCCAGCGCGTGATGATCGCGATGGCGCTCGCCTGCGACCCGGGCCTGATCATCGCGGACGAGCCGACGACGGCACTCGACGTGATGATCCAGGCGCAGATCCTGCGCCTGATCGAGCAGCTCGTGTCCGATCAGGACCTCGGCCTCATCATGATCAGCCACGACCTGGCGGTCCTCTCGGACACCTGCGACCGGCTCGCCGTGATGTACGCGGGCCGCGTCGTCGAGGAGGGCCCCGCCTCCGAGGTCTACGAGAACGCGCAACATCCGTACGGGAAGGCCCTGTCGGCGGCGTTCCCGCGGATCGGCGATCCCGCGTCCCGGTTCGCGCCGCGCGGTCTGCCCGGCGACCCGCCCGACCCGTCGGCGCTGCCCACGGGCTGCACGTTCCACCCGCGCTGCCCGGTGGCCCTCGACAGCTGCATCACCGAGGACCCGGCACTACGGGCCGCGGCCACGGACCGGCGGGCGGCCTGTGTGCACGTGGGCGGCGCCACCGATCCGGACGACGCCGCCGGCGCCGAGGCAAGGAGCACCACAGCATGACCAGTACGTCCCCCCTGCTCACGGCCGGCGCGCTGCACGTCACCTTCCCCGGCCGCCGTGGCGCGGACCCCGCGCGCGCCGTGGACGGCGTCGACCTCGACATCGCGCCCGGCGAGATCGTGGCACTGGTGGGCGAGTCGGGCTGCGGCAAGACGACGCTCGCCCGCTCCCTGCTCGGCCTGGTACCGCCGACGTCCGGCCGCGTCACGTTCGACGGGAAGCCCCTCGACTACTCCTCGCGCGCCCTCAAGGCGTACCGCAAGCGCGTGCAGCTGGTCCTCCAGGACCCCAGCGGTTCGCTGAACCCGCGGCACACGGTGTACGACGCGGTGGCCGAGGGCCTGCGCATCCACGGGTACGCGGGCGACGAGCGCGAGGCGGTGGCGAACGCCTTGTCACGAGCGGGACTTCGCCCGCCGGACCGCTTCTTCCTGCGCTACCCGCACGAGCTGTCGGGCGGCCAGCGGCAGCGCGTGGTGATCGCGGGCGCGCTCGTCCTCGACCCCGAACTGATCGTCGCGGACGAGCCCGTGGCGTCCCTCGACGCGTCGGTGCGCGGCGAGATCCTCGCGCTGCTGCTCAGGCTGCGCGACGAACTGGGCCTGTCCGCCCTCGTGGTGACGCACGACCTGGGTCTCGCCTGGAACATCGCGGACCGGGTCGCGGTGATGTACCTGGGCCGGATCGTGGAGACAGGAACGGTGGAGGAGGTCCTGACGGCACCTCAACACCCGTATACACAGGCCCTGTTGTCGGTCCTGCCGGAGGCGCCGGGTGATCCGGTCGTCCTCACGGGCGAGCCGCCGGACCCGTCGCGCATCCCGTCCGGGTGCCGCTTCCACGCCCGCTGCCAGATCCTGGCGTCGGGCGAGGCGGAACGCTCGGGCGTGGCGGAGCGCTGTCGCCGGGAGGACCTGCCGGTGCTGTCGGGCGCGAGCACGACCCAGGTGGCCTGCCACTGGGCGTCGGCCCAGGCCGACCGGTCCGGCATGTGAGGTTCGGGGGTCGCGGGGGCAGAGCCCTCGCGACCTCGGCCGGTCCCGCCTACTCCCCCTCGTACGCCTCGAGCAGTTCCCGGGACCGCTTCACGTCGTCCGCGATGGCGACCAGGAGCGCCTCGACCGAGTCGAACTTCGCCATGCCGCGCACGTAGGCGAGGAAGTCGACGGCGACGTGCAGCCCGTACAGATCGAGGTCCACGCGGTCGATGGCGTAGGCCTCGACCGTGCGCTCGGTGCCGTCGAACTGCGGGTTGGTACCCACCGAGATCGCGGCGGGCATCGCCTCGTCCCCGACGTGCAGCCAGCCCGCGTAGACGCCGTCCGCCGGGATCGCGGTGTGCGGGAGCGTCTCGACGTTGGCGGTCGGGAAGCCCAGCTCACGGCCGCGCTGGGCGCCGCGCACGACCACGCCCTCGACGCGGTGCGGGCGGCCGAGGATCTCGCGCGCGCCCTCCATGTCACCTTCGGCGACGAGCCGACGGGTCAGCGTGGACGAGAAGGGCTCGCCGCCGCCCGCCGAGCCGCTCACGTACAGATCGACGACCTCGACCTCGAAGTCGTACGTCGTGCCCTGCTCGGCGAGGAACGCGACATCTCCCGCGGCGCGGTGACCGAAGCGGAAGTTCGGCCCCTCGACGACGAGGCGCGCGTGCAGCTTGTCGACCAGGACCTTCGCGACGAACTCGGCCGGCGACAGCTTTGAGAACTCGGTGGTGAACGGCAGGATCAGCAGGGCGTCGACGCCGAGCTCGGCCATCAGTTCCGCGCGCCGGTGGTGCGGAGCGAGCAGCGGAGGGTGGCTGCCGGGGCGCACGACCTCGCTGGGGTGCGGGTCGAAGGTGACGACGACCGCGGGCACACCGAGCTCACGGGCCCGTTCGACGGCCCGGCCGATGATCAACTGATGGCCGCGGTGCACTCCGTCGTAGGAGCCGATGGTGACGACGCTGCGCCCCCAGTCCTGGGGGATGTCCTCCAAGCCACGCCAGCGCTGCACGGTGATTGCTCCTCGCGAACCTGTGTACGACTGTTACGTCTCTTTGCCGAATACGCAGGTCTAAGAGTGCCATGCCGAGCGCCCACGCCCCGCATCGGGAGGCGCCGTACCGGCCGGGGCAGGTCAGGCGGGTACGCGTACCCCGGCCAGATCCCCGATCACGCGGCGGGCGCTCGGCCCGACGAGGGCGGCCCACTCGCGCGGCGCCCCCGCCAGCCACTGGACGAGTAGGGCGGCGAACCCGGGCACCGAGTCGGCGAACTCGACGAGCGCGCGGTCGAAGCGGGCGGCTCCCTCCGGAGTGCGGACGAGCCGTTGTCCGGTGCGCCGCACAAGGTCTCGGGTGCGGGTCACTCCGGCGCCCCCGGCGCTGCGAGCGGCGGTCCGCAGTACGGCGTCGAGCACGTCCGGGTCGTCCTCGTGGGTGAGCAGTACGTCGAGGAGCTCGCCGCGCAGGGCGCGTGAGGCGCCGGTGCCGGGTGCGGCGAGGACGGGCGCGAGCGCGGCGCGCCCGGGGGCCGGACAGGTCCGGAGCAGCCCTGTGACGAGGGGAAAGAGCACCGCCCGCCCGGCCGGCCCGTGCTCCAGGCACCGGTCGACGTACGCGGCGACGTCCTCAGCGGTGTCGGGCCGGTCCGCCGAGAGGTCCTCGACGAGGGCGGCCGCCCGCCGCGCGAGCGCGGGCGCGGTCACGCCGGCGAGTGCCCCCAGCACGTCGGCCGCACCGCCCGGCTCCCGCACACGGGCCCGGAAGGCGCGGAGAACCGGCTCCGGGTGCGTGGCGAGCGCGGCGGCGAGCGCGCTCACGGGCAACTGGGCATCGCCCTCCGCGAACCGCTCCAGGGCGCGCGCCAGATAGGTGTCGCGGGTCTGCGGGTCACGCACGAGGAGGGCGAGCGCGGCGCCGTGCCGGGCGCTGTCGGTGGTGCGGGCGAGCAGGGCGAGCGCGGCGTAGCGCAGCAGGCCGTGATCGGCGTCGGTGGTGACGTGCGGGGCGACCCGCAGCGCGTAGGTGACGGCGGACGAGCGGCGGGCGGGGCGCTCGTCGCGGGCCCAGCGGTCGACGGCGCGGCACAGCGCGGACGGCTCCTCGTCGGCGAGTACGGCGAGGAGTTCGTCGGCGTGCGGGTGCGCGCAGTCGGCGAGGGCCTCGGTGAGGTCGTCGACGGCGCGGTGCCGGTGGGTGTGCAGGAGCGCCTGGGCCGCGGTGGCGACGGTCGCGTCGGGCAGGGCGGGCAGCGGCCGCGCGTCGTCGAACCAGCGCGTGAGGTGGACCTGGACGCCGGCCGGGTCCGCGGTGAGCAGGTCGGCGACGGTGTCCAGGTGGCGGTCGTGGCTCCCCGGCGGGGGATCGTGCACGACGAGGCGGCGCAGGAGACCGAGGCGGTCGGCGTCCGTGACGGGAATCCGGCGCCAGAACGAGGGGTCGAGGCGTCCGCGGTCGGCGAGCGGTTCGAGCACCCCGAGATAGGGAGTGGCGTCGGGCACGCGCAGGAGCGCCTCCTCGACGAGGTGGGCCGCCCACCAGGACGCGTCGGCGTCGCCGGGCGTGAGGGACCTGAGCGCCAACTCGGCCAGGTGTGCGCCGAGTTGGGCCGGCCCCTGCTGGCGTTCGACGAGGAGGAGGGCCTGGACGACGGGGCCCGCGCGGTGCCGGGGCACGGGCACCGCGGGCGCGGCCCGGCCGCCGTCCCGGTCGCGGTGGACGAGCGCCCGCAGCGCCTCGTCCAGGTCCAGGTGCATGCCCTGGATCCAGTCGGCGACCTCCTCGTGCGCGAACCGGTAGCCGCGCCCCGCAGGGACGAGTACGCCTTCGGTGAGGACGGCCGGGGCCCACGCCGTGACGCCCCCGCCGCGCCGCCCCGGCAGCGCGCCCCAGGGGAACACCTCCTCGAACGCCTCCCGGTCCAACTCGCCCTGCCCCGGCCCCAGACAGCGCCGCGCCGCCTCGTGGACCTGACCGGACACCCGGGCGGCGAGCCTGCGCACGGCCGTGCCGCGCAACCCGTTCACAGCGGCGAGGCGCACCGCCACCCGCAGGCACATGAGGTCGAGATACGCGGCGAAGACGGCGTCCCGGTCGGCGCTGCCCGGCACGGGCCCGGGCAGCGCGGCCCGCACCTCGGCGAGGAGCCGCAGCGCGAGCGGATGGCGTGCGTCCCGGCCGGCGAGCGCGTCCTCGGGCAGCCCGTACCGCTCCCGCGCCACGCGGGCCTGGTCGCCGGTCAGCTCCCCCAGCGGGACACAGGCGGGCAGCCGCCCGGTCCGTCCGTACAGCACACCAGGCGGGAACAGCTCGCCCGCGCGCTCCCAGTACTCGCCCCGGCACGCCACGACGAGCCGCACGCCGGTCTCCCGCAGCCAGCGCGCCGTGCCCTCGGTCCACTCCGTCAGCCGGTGCGCCAGGACGGGCGGCATCTCCTCGGGCCCGTCGAGCAGCAGGACGAGGGGCCGGCCGGCGGCGCATGCGAGCGCCGCGATCCGCTCCGGTGACACATCGCCGACACCGACACCGCCGGGCTCCGCGCCCCCGGGCTCGCCGGTCTCTCCGGGGACGGCCCCGGGCAGTGACGCCGCGACGATGCGCCCGGCCCTGACCAGCGTCCGCCTCGCGGCGTCGGCCACGCTCCGGTCGTCGCCGTGCAGGTCCGCGCCGCGCAGCCAGAGGGTGGGAGCGGGATGGGCCCCGCGGCCGCGTCGCGCGGCACAGGCGGCGAGCTCCGTCGTACGGCCGCTGCCCGGCGCTCCCACGAGGGCCAGGACCGCCGCGGCGGACGCCTCGAACGCGGCGAACTCCCTTGCCACTTCGGGCCGTTCGACCGGCTCCGGGTCGAGGATCCCACCCGGCCCGTCGGACCCGACCGACGTGGCCGTCAGCTGGAGCGCGCCCGCCGGATTGAGGTCGTCCCCGTACACCGGCACGGTGGCCGCGTTCCGCGCCAGGAGCGCGGCGAGAGGCCCCTCCGGGTCGGCGGCAGCGGCCTCCCTCAGCGGCACCGCAAATCCGGCGGCGGCCCCATGCCCGGCTTCGAGCGCCGTGCCGAGAACGGCGAGGACGGCGCCCGAAGCCGCGTCGACGACGGGTCCCCCGGCCGCCCCTCCCCCGAGCCGCAGCGCGTCACGGCCGTCCGTGCCGATGGCCAGCTCCATGACCCCGGGAACGATATGGAAGCGGTCGGTCGCGGTGTACGTGACGTCGGCACGACCGAGGACGCGCGCCTCGCGCCAGCCCCCGGCGGCGATCCGCACATAGGCCCCCGCTCCGGCCGGGCCCCGGACGGCCACCGGCAGCGGACGCATCCCGAGGCCCTCCGTCGCGTCGGTGCGGATGAGCGCGAGGGCCGATTCGGGGAGCGGGACGACGTCGGCGGCGCCCACGACACAGGTGATCCCGCCGGGCGCGCGCAGCACGACGCGGCCGAGTCCGTCGACCACTTCATGGCTGGTGACGACGGTGCCGTGGTCGTCGGCGACGAAGCCGGCGCCGCGCGGGCGTCCGGCCAGATCGAAGACATGGACGAGGGGCGGCCCGGTCCCGGGATCCGTCGCGTCCCCGTCGCCGGCCCGGGGGCCACGTCCCGCCATCGTCGAACCTCCCGCCACGCCCCGTAGGACCGACGGTAGGCGCGTGGTGATCAGCGGAACAGGCGCCAGAGCGAACGCGCCCCCTTCCACTCCCTCGGTTCACTCCGAGCGCCCGCCCGAAGGGGTGAACAGATCGGGGGTGATGGATAGACCCTTGGAGGGGGGGTTCGTGGAGCGGCACGCGGCTGACTGCGCGCGCCGCTCCACGGCGGGGGGCGGCGAAGAGATCAGCCGAAGACGGCGAGGCTCTTCGCCTTGCCCTTCGACTCCTCCACGAGCGCGAGGAACACACCCTCGGGGTCGAACACGGCGACTGGCCCGGCGCCCGCGTACTCGCCGGGCACCTCCAGACGGACCCCGTTGAGCAGCAGCTTGGCGCGCTTGGCATCCACGTCCCAGCGGGGGAACGCGGCGGTGGCGGCGTCCGCCACGGGCATCACCGTCAGCTCCTCCTGGAGCTGGTCGAGGGTACGCGCGGAGTCCAGCTTGTAGGGGCCGACCCGCGTGCGCCGCAGCGCCGTGAGGTGACCGCCGACGCCCAGGTCCGCGCCCAGGTCCCTGGCGAGGGCCCGGATGTACGTCCCGGACGAGCAGACCACCGAGACGACCAGATCGAGGACCGGGGTGCCGTCCTCGGCGACCGCGTCCCTGATGTCGTAGACGGTGAAGGACGAGACGGTGACCGGCCGCGCCGGGATCTCGAACTCCTCGCCCTCACGGGCCCGCTTGTAGGAACGTACGCCGTTGATCTTGATGGCGCTGACCTTGGACGGCACCTGCATGATGGCGCCGGTCAGCTTGGCGACCCCGGCGTCGATCGCGTCGCGGCGCACGCCGGACGCGTCGGTGGACGAGGTGAGGTCGCCCTCGGCGTCGTCGGTCAGCGTGTTCTGGCCGAGCCGGATCGTGCCGAGGTACTCCTTCTCGGTCAGCGCGAGATGGCCGAGCAGCTTGGTCGCCCGTTCCACGCCGAGGACCAGGACTCCGGTCGCCATGGGGTCGAGCGTGCCCGCGTGGCCGACGCGGCGGGTCTTCGCGATCCCGCGCATCTTGGCCACCACGTCGTGCGAAGTGAAGCCCGACGGCTTGTCGACAATGACAAGACCGTCGGGCGTCGGGGTGTTCTTCTGCGTCATTCCGAGGCTTCGCCGTCCTCGTCCGCGCCGTCCTCGTCCTCGGGCTTGCGGTACGCGTCCGCGCCCCCGGCGAACTCGGCACCGGCAGACGCCTCCCGGACCTTCTCGTCCGAGATCCGGGCCTTGTCGAGGAGGTCGTCGATGGCCTTGGCGTTGTCCGGCAGCGCGTCCGCCACGAAGGCCAGGGTCGGCGTGAACTTCACACCGGCCGCCTGGCCCACCGCCGAACGGAGTACGCCCTTGGCGCTCTCGAAGCCGGCCGCGGCAGCGGCACGCTCCTCGTCGTCGCCGTAGACCGTGTAGAAGACGGTCGCCTCCCGCAGGTCACCCGTCACCCGGGTGTCCGTGATGGTCACATGCGTACCGAGCCGCGGGTCCTTGATCCCCCGCTGGAGCTTCTTGGCCACCACCTCTCGGATGAGGTCCGCCAGCCTTTTCGCCCGCGCGTTGTCGGCCACTGCGCCGTCTCCTTCTTCGCCTTGCTCTTAAAGTCAGTCTTCGTCGCCGTGGAGCCTGCGTCGAACGGAGAGCAGCTCCACCTCGGGACGGGCGGCGATAAGACGCTCGCACCGGTCCAGTACGTCGGTGAGGTGCCCCGTGTCCCCGGAGACCATCGCCAGGCCGATCTCGGCCCTGCGGTGAAGTTCCTGGTTCCCGGTCTCCGCCGCACTCACCGCGTACTTGCGCTGAAGTTCGGCGACGATCGGGCGGACCACGGAGCGTTTCTCCTTCAGCGAGCGAACGTCGCCGAGGAGCAGATCAAAGGACAGAGTCCCCACATACATGTGTGTCCGGATGTCCCGCCGGTTCGGGTTCGTGGCCCCACCAACCACTTGGCGGGGACACCAGAACCGTACACGGAACGGCCGGGGCCGATCGACGGGATTTCGTCCCGCCGACCGGCCCCGACCTTCACCGTGCGCGGATCAGGCGCGCGGCTTCTCGCGCATCTCGTACGTCGCGATGACGTCGTCGATCTTGATGTCGTTGAAGTTTCCGAGGTTGATACCGCCCTCGAAGCCTTCGCGGATCTCGGTGACGTCGTCCTTGAAACGACGCAGCCCGGAGATGTTGAGGTTCTCCGCGATGACCTTGCCATCGCGCAGCAGGCGCGCCTTGGTGTTGCGCTTGACCTCGCCGGACCGGACGAGCACACCGGCGATGTTGCCCAGCTTGGACGAGCGGAAGATCTCGCGGATCTCCGCCGTGCCGAGCTCGACCTCTTCGTACTCCGGCTTGAGCATGCCCTTGAGGGCCGCCTCGATCTCCTCGATGGCCTGGTAGATCACCGAGTAGTAGCGGACGTCGACGCCCTCGCGGTCCGCCATCTGGGCCGCGCGGCCCGCAGCGCGGACGTTGAAGCCGATGACGATCGCGTCGGAACCGGTCGCCAGGTCGATGTCCGACTCGGTGACCGCACCCACGCCGCGGTGCAGGACGCGGATGTCGACCTCTTCACCGACGTCGAGCTGGAGCAGCGAGGACTCGAGAGCCTCCACCGAACCGGACGCGTCGCCCTTGATGATGAGGTTGAGTTCCTGCACCAGACCGGCCTTGAGGGCCTCGTCCAGGTTCTCCAGGGAGAACCGGACACCGCGCCGCGCGAAGTTGGCGTTGCGCTCGCGAGCGGCACGCTTCTCGGCGATCTGACGGGCCGTACGGTCCTCGTCGACCACCAGGAAGTTGTCGCCGGCACCCGGGACGTTGGTGAGACCAAGGACGAGGACGGGGGTCGAGGGACCCGCTTCCTCGACGTTGTTCCCGTTGTCGTCGAGCATCGCGCGGACACGGCCGTACGCGTCGCCGACCACCATCGTGTCGCCGATGCGCAGCGTGCCGCGCTGGACCAGGACGGTCGAAACGGCACCGCGGCCACGGTCGAGGTGGGACTCGATCGCAATACCCTGCGCGTCCTGCTCCGGGTTGGCCCGCAGGTCGAGCGAGGCATCCGCGGTCAGGACCACGGCCTCGAGCAGGGAGTCGATGTTCAGACCCTGCTTGGCGGAGATGTCGACGAACATCGTGTCGCCGCCGTACTCCTCGGCCACCAGACCGAACTCGGTGAGCTGACCGCGCACCTTGGTCGGGTCGGCACCCTCGACGTCGATCTTGTTGACCGCCACGACGATCGGCACGCCGGCCGCCTTCGCGTGGTTGAGCGCCTCGATCGTCTGCGGCATCACGCCGTCGTTCGCCGCGACCACGAGGATCGCGATGTCCGTCGACTTCGCACCACGGGCACGCATGGCGGTGAACGCCTCGTGACCCGGGGTGTCGATGAAGGTGATGCGGCGCTCTTCGTCGTTGACCTCGGTGGAGACCTGGTACGCACCGATGTGCTGCGTGATACCGCCGGCCTCGCCCGCGACGACGTTCGTCTTGCGGATGGTGTCGAGCAGTCGGGTCTTACCGTGGTCGACGTGACCCATGACGGTCACGACCGGCGGACGCGCGACGAGGAACTCCTCGCCACCCTCGTCCTCGCCGAACTCGATGTCGAAGGACTCGAGCAGCTCGCGGTCCTCCTCCTCGGGGCTGACGATCTCGAGGATGTAGTTCATCTCATCCGCGAGGAGCTTCAGCGTCTCGTCGGAGACGGACTGCGTGGCAGTGACCATCTCGCCGAGGTTCATCATCACGGCGACGAGCGACGCCGGGTTGGCGTTGATCTTCTCCGCGAAGTCGGTGAGGGAGGCACCGCGCGACAGACGGACGGACTGTCCGTTGCCGCGAGGCAGCATGACGCCGCCGACCGACGGGGCCTGCATGGCCTCGTACTCCTGGCGCCTCTGCCGCTTCGACTTACGGCCACGACGGGCGGGCCCGCCGGGACGGCCGAACGCACCCTGCGTGCCACCACGGGCACCGGGACCACCGGGACGACCGCCACCGGGACGACCGGCGAAGCCGCCACCGCCACCGGGACGACCGGCGAAACCGCCACCGCCGCCACCGGGACGACCGGCGAAACCGCCACCGCCGCCACCGGGACCGGCCGGACGGCCGGCGAAGCCGCCGCCGCCACCGGGACGACCGCCGCCGCCACCCGGGCGACCGCCGCCGCCGGGACCACGGCCACCGCCGGGGCCACCACCGGGACGCGGGCTGCCGGCAGCGGGACGCTGCGGCATCATGCCCGGGTTCGGACGGTTACCACCGGGGGCACCACCCGGACGCGGAGCGCCGGCCTGCGGACGGGGCATGCCGCCCGGAGTCGGACGGGCACCGCCCTGACCCTGCGGACGCGGGGCGCCACCGGGGCCACCCTGCGGGCGCGGGCCGCCGGGGCCACCCTGGCCGCCGCCGGGACGCGGGGCACCGCCGGGACGGGGCGCCTGGGGGCGCGCCATGCCGGTGGAGCCACCAGAGGTGAACGGGTTGTTACCGGGACGCGGGCCGGCGGGACGACCGCCGGGACGCTGGCCCTGACCCTGGCCGCCGGGGCGCGGGGCACCCTGACGGTCACCGCGGTCACCGCGGTCACCGCGGTCGCCACGACCCTGACCCTGAGCACCCTGGCCGGGACCGGCCGGGCGGGCGCCACCGGGCTTGGGGGCACCGGGACGGGCACCCGGACGCGGACCGGCTGCCGGGGAGGCCGCGGGGGCCTGGGCAGCGGGAGCGGCCGGAGCCGCGGGCGGCGCCGTGAACTCGGGCGCGGCCGGGGCCGGAGCCGCGGGACGCGGAGCCGGCTTCGGGCCGGGCGTCGGACGCTGACCGGCGGCCGGGGTCACCGGGGCGGCGGCAGCGGGCTTCTCCGCGACGGCAGGCTTAGGAGCCGGCGGGCGCGGAGCAGCAGGCTTTGCGGCCTGCGCCGGAGACGGGGTCGGACGGGCCGGCGAGGGCTTCGCGGGCGCGGCCTTGCGGGCGGCGGGCTTGCCGCCGCCACTGCCCTGCTGGAGGGCGTCAGTCAGCTTGCGTACTACAGGCGCCTCGATCGTCGAGGACGCCGAACGGACAAATTCACCGAGTTCTTGGAGCTTGGCCATGACGACCTTGCTCTCCACCCCGAACTCCTTGGCGAGTTCGTATACCCGGACCTTAGCCACTTCGCTCCTTTTAGGTCCGGGTTACGCCGGACCGTCGCTACTTCATGGGCGTACTCATCGCGTGCTCATCGAGTGCTCATCGCAATCTCGACCTACTTCCAACTCGCGGGGGTACCAGGACCGCACGGGGTCCCGTACGGCACGTTCTACGGTGTTACCTGCTCGACGCGGTGGCGCAGTGCCTCCGTATCGAACGGTCCAGGGGCTTTGAACGCCCTCTGGAACGCCCGGCGGCGGACCGCCAGGTCGAGACAGACCAGGGCGGGGTGCACGTACGCACCCCGGCCGGGCAGCGTACCGCGCTGATCGGGGACACATTCACCCTCGATCACCACGATGCGCAGCAGATCGCTCTTGGCCGTTCGCTCCCGGCATCCCACACACGTGCGCTCTGGGCATGCACCGGCATGCGTCCGGCCAGACACGCTTAAGTCTACCTCCCCGCACCGACCTCACCCCTTTGGGGCAAAAATCGAACGGTTGTTGTCGTGATCTTTGTGGTCGCTACTCCGCCGGCTGCTGCTCGGTGTCCGGACGGATGTCGATCCGCCAGCCCGTGAGCCGCGCGGCGAGGCGGGCGTTCTGGCCCTCCTTGCCGATGGCGAGCGACAGCTGGTAGTCCGGCACGATCACCCGTGCCGAGCGGGCGGCCATGTCCACGACCTCGACCTTGGACACGCGCGCCGGGGACAGGGCGTTGGCCACCATGTCGGCCGGGTCGTCGGACCAGTCGACGATGTCGATCTTCTCGCCGTTGAGCTCGGCCATGACATTGCGCACACGGCCGCCCATCGGGCCGATGCAGGCGCCCTTGGCGTTCAGGCCGGAGCGGGTCGAGCGGACCGCGATCTTCGTGCGGTGCCCGGCCTCGCGCGCGATGGCGCAGATCTCCACGGAACCGTCGGCGATCTCGGGGACCTCGAGCGCGAACAGCTTCTTCACCAGGTTCGGGTGCGTGCGCGACAGGGTCACGGAAGGACCGCGCACACCCTTCGCCACGCGCACCACGTACGAGCGAAGGCGAATGCCGTGCTGGTAGTCCTCGCCCGGGACCTGCTCCTGCACCGGCAGGATGGCCTCGAGCTTGCCGATGTCGACGAGCACGTTCTTCGGGTCGCGGCCCTGCTGGACCACACCCGTCACGATGTCGCCCTCGCGGCCGGCGTACTCGCCGAGCGTCGCGTCGTCCTCGGCGTCGCGCAGCCGCTGCAGGATGACCTGCTTCGCGGTCGTCGCGGCGATACGGCCGAAGTCGGACGGGGTGTCGTCGAACTCCCGGGCCTCCTGGCCCTCTTCGAGGTCCGCCGGGTCCTCCTTCGCCCACACCGTCACATGTCCGCTCTCACGGTCGAGGCGCACGCGCGCGTGGCGACGGCTTCCCTCGGTGCGGTGGTAGGCGATGAGGAGGGCCGACTCGATCGCTTCGACCAGCAGGTCGAAGGAGATCTCCTTCTCTCGCACCAGACCCCGCAGGGCACTCATGTCGATGTCCACGGCTACGCCTCCTCTGCATTCTCTTCGTTCTTGTTCTTACGGTTGAACTCGACCTGGACACGCGCCTTGGCGATGTCGTCGAAGGTGAGCCTGCGGGCGGTGGGCTTGCGCCCCTTCACGCCGGGCACCTCGAGGTCCAGGCCCTCGTCGTCGACCTTCAGGATCCGCGCGACGAGCTCGGTGTCGGCGCCGTCGGCCAGCTGGAACTTCACCAGGCGGTCGACCGCACGCAGGTAGTGCCGGTGCTCGGTCAGCGGCCGCTCGGCGCCCGGGGTGCCGACCTCGAGGTCGTACTCGCCCTCGCCCATGGCGTCCGTCTCGTCCAGCTTCGCCGAGAGCGCACGGCTCACATCGGCGACCTGGTCCAGATCCGCTCCGGAATCGGAGTCGACGACGACTCGCAGCACTCGCTTACGTCCGACCGATGCCACTTCGATCTCTTCGAGATCGAGGCCCTGGGAGCTCACGAGCGGTTCGAGTAGTGACCGCAGCCTCTCGCTCTGGGTGGTGCTCATCCGGGTGACTCCTCGGCCGCGTGTGCTGTTGTGGTCTCGTCGTGCGTCAGGTCAAAGGGTATCCGGTCCGGGGGGGTGTTGCCGTCCACCAGGCAGGGGCCGAAGGTACGGTGATCACCGGGCCTGCCGCCCGCCGCTCCTGCTGAAACCTTCCTGCCATCCTTCCTGCCGAGGACGTCTGCCGTGCCGTTGACCACTGGGGCCCCCGCGGGGCCGCGTAGAAGGAGCCTGCTGGCCTCGGTGGCCGGGGCCGCGCTCCTGACGGGCTGTTCCGACGACGAGGACCCCGCGTCGGACGGTGCCAGGGGCGCCCGCAGCGCCTCCGCCACACAGCGGATCAAGGCGCGCGCCGCCCGCGACAGCGGCGACCTGCTCGACCGTTACGAGGCCGCGCTCGCGGCCCATCCGGCCCTGGCCGCGCGGCTCGGCCCGTTGCGCGACGAGGTGGCCCGGCACGCGAAGACCTTCGGTGCGCCGGCTCGCCCGGCCGCGCCCGCCTCTCCCTCGCCGTCCGCCTCGCCGGCCTCCGAGAAGGACGCGGTGAGCGCACTGGCGAAGGCCGAGCGGGAACTCGCCGACCGCCGTGCGGCCGCCCTGGTCGAGGCCCCCGCCGAACTGGCGCGCCTGCTGGCCTCGGTGGCCGCCGCGGGCGCCGGCCACGCGTATCTGCTGACGAAGGACTGACATGGCCGACATGCGCGACAAGGACGACAGCGACAAGCAGCTCCTCACCGCGGTCCAGGCCGCGCTGGCCGCCGAGCACGCGGCCGTGTACGGCTACGGCGTCGTGGGCGGCCGGATCAGCGAGGCCCGCAGGCCCGAGGCGCGCACCGCGTACGACTCCCACCGTGCGCGCCGCGACGATCTGCGGCGCACGGTCCGCGACCTCGGCGGCGAGCCCGAGCCGTCCGCGGGCGCCTACGCGCTGCCCTTCCCCGTACCGGACCCGGCGGCGGCCGCGCGGCTCGCGGCGGACATCGAGGACCGCGTCGCCGGGGTCTACTCGGACCTGGTGCGGGCCTCCGAGGGCGCACGGCGCAGTAGGGCGGCGGACGCGCTGCGCGAGGCGGCGGTGCGGGCGGTGCGGTGGCGGGGCGGCAGCGTAGCCTTCCCTGGTCTCGCCGAGCGGTCCGCGGCGCCCGAAGCGTCCGCGACACCGCAGGCGTAGCCGGCACGGTCACACGTACGGTCCGCGGTCACGGGGACGGTCACGGGGAAGGGAGTTACTCGCGCATGTCTTTCGAACCGCCGAAGCGGCTGGTCAACGCGCTCGGCGAGGTGCGGGACGACGGGGCGTCCGCGTGGCTGGCGAGGCTGCCGGAGATCCTTCAAGGGGCCGTGGAACGGCTTGAGTTGACGGTCGAGCGGGTGCATGTGCCGGGCGGGCGCAGCAGCCTCGTCGTCCTGGTGCGGCGGGCCGACGGGTCGCCCGCCGTCCTCAAACTGGCGCCGGAGCGCTTCCGCCCGGAGGCCGAGCACGCGGCTCTCACCCACTGGAACGGCTTCGGGGCGGTGCAGGTGCTCGGCGACGGGGACGGTCTGCTCCTGGAGCGGCTGCATCCCGAGGTGTCGGTGCGCTCGCTGCCCGAGGCGAAGGCGCTGTTGGAGGCGGCAGGCACGCTGCGCAGGCTGTGGGTGGAGCCGCCTTCCTGGCGTTCCTGCGAGACGGTCGCCGACCGGACGGGCCGTCAGGCCGAGGCGATGCGGGCCACCGCCGCCGCGGAGCCGGATGTCGTGCCCCTGGTCGACGCGGCGCTCACGGCGCGGGACGAGCTGCTCGTGGCTCCGCCGGAGGTGCGGCTGCTGCACGGGACGTTCCGGCAGAGCAAGGTGCTGGCCGGGGAGCGGACGCCGTGGCTCGCGGTCGGGCCCGACCCGGTCGTCGGCGAGTGCGCCTTCGATCTCGCGCGGCTCGTCAGGGACCGGGTGGAGGACCTGATCGCGTCGCCGTCCGGTGCGGCGACGACGCGGCGGCGCGTGAAGCGGCTCGCGGAGTCCCTCGACGTGGACCAGGAGCGGCTGCGCGGCTGGACGCTGTTCCGTGCGGTGGAGTCCGGTGTACGGGCCCTGCGCGTGGGGCGTGGGCGGGACGCGGAGTTGTTGCTGGAGTTCGCGGGCTGGCTCTGACGGTTGTCGCGTGCGGGCCGGACGGGCTCGTCGCGGAACATGACTGAGGGCCGGGACATCACGTCCCGGCCCTCAGTGCTCGCGTATCAGGCCGTGAGGCGCGCGATGGCCTCTTCGACCGTCACTTCCTCGCGCTCGCCGGTCTTGCGGTCCTTCAGTTCCACGATGCCCTCGGCCGAGCGGCGGCCGGCGACGAGGATCTGCGGGACACCGATCAGTTCGGCGTCGGTGAACTTCACGCCCGGCGAGACACCGGCGCGGTCGTCGACCAGGACGCGGACTCCGGCGGCGCCCAGCTTCTGGGAGACGTCGAGCGCCAGCTCCGTCTGGAGGGCCTTGCCGGCGGCGACCACGTGGACGTCGGCCGGGGCGATCTCCTTGGGCCAGCACAGGCCCTTGTCGTCCGCGGTCTGCTCGGCGAGGGCGGCCACCGCGCGGGAGACGCCGATGCCGTACGAGCCCATGGTCACGCGGACCGGCTTGCCCTGGTTGCCGAGGACGTCCAGCTGGAAGGCGTCGGCGTACTTGCGGCCGAGCTGGAAGATGTGGCCGATCTCGATGGCGCGGTCCAGGCGCAGGCCGGTGCCGCACTTGGGGCAGGGGTCGCCCGCCTCGACCACGACGACGTCGAGGTAGTCGTCGACCTCGAAGTCGCGGCCCGCGACGACGTTCTTCGCGTGCTTGCCGGGCTTGTTGGCGCCGGTGATCCAGGCCGTGCCGGCGGCGATGCGCGGGTCGGCGATGTAGCGGACCTTCTCCAGGCCCTGCGGGCCCACGTAGCCGCGTACGAGGTCGTCGCGGCCCTCGAAGTCCTCGGCCGTGACGAGCTCGACGACGGCCGGGGAGAGGTGCTCGCCGAGCTTGCCGAGGTCCACCTCGCGGTCGCCGGGCACGCCCACGGCGACGATCTCGCCGTCGACCTTGACCAGGAGGTTCTTCAGGGTCTCCGAGGCCTGGACGCCGAGGTGGGCGGCGAGGGTCTCGATGGTCGGGGTGTCGGGGGTGTCGAGCTCCTCGACGGCCGGGTGCTCGGCGCTCGCGGGGACCGGCGCGGCGAAGGTGACGGCCTCGGTGTTGGCGGCGTAGTCGCAGGCCGGGCAGTCGACGAAGGTGTCCTCGCCGGCCGGGGCCGGGGCGAGGAACTCCTCGGAGGCCGAGCCGCCCATCGCGCCGGAGACGGCGGAGACGATGCGGTGGTCGAGGCCGAGGCGCTCGAAGATCTTGATGTACGCCTCGCGGTGCAGGGCGTACGACTCGGCCAGGCCCTCGTCGGTGGTGTCGAAGGAGTACGAGTCCTTCATGAGGAACTCGCGGCCGCGCAGGATGCCGGCGCGCGGGCGGGCCTCGTCGCGGTACTTCGCCTGGATCTGGTAGAGGATCACGGGCAGGTCCTTGTAGGACGAGCACTGGTCCTTGACCAGCTGCGTGAAGATCTCCTCGTGGGTCGGGCCGAGGAGGTACTCCGCGCCCTTGCGGTCCTTGAGGCGGAACAGCTCGGGGCCGTACTCCTCCCAGCGTCCCGTCGCCTCGTAGGGCTCCTTGGGCAGCAGGGCGGGGAGCAGGACCTCCTGGCCGCCCATGTCGTCCATCTCCTCGCGGACCACGCGGGCGACGTTCTCGAGGACCTTCTTGCCCAGCGGCAGCCAGGACCAGATGCCGGCGGCCGTGCGGCGCACGTACCCGGCCCGGACGAGCAGCTTGTGGTTGAGCGTCTCGGCGTCGGCCGGGTCGTCACGCAGTGTCTTGACCATCAACCGGGACATGCGCTGGACCTGGGCCATGATTTTGACTCCTGCTGCGAAAGGTAGGGATGTGCAGGAGGTTAGCCGGGTCCGTCCCGCGCCCGGAAATCGGCTGCCTTCAGCGACGCAGCGGGAGCGGTGCGCCCATGACCGCGTAGGGCCGGGGAGCGCTGGGGAAGACGACCTGCCGGGCGAGGTCCTCGTAGCCGAGCGAGTGGTACAGGCCGCGGGCCGGGCTGTCGAAGTCGATGGCCGAGAGGATCGACCTGGGCTCGTCGGCGCTGTCCGTGATGGTCGTGATGAGGGACCGGCCGATCCCGCGGTTCTGGTAGCGGGGGTGGACGTGCAGCTCGGTGATCACGAAGGAGTCGTCGAGCCATCCGTCCAGCGAGCGCGAGCGCAGATAGGGCTCCACCACGGTGGACCACCAGTGGGCGCGGTCGTTCGGCATGCCGTAGACGAAGCCGACGAGTCGGCCTCCCTCGGTGTGGGCGCCGAGGGCGCGTGCTCCGGGGTAGGTGAGGTGCCGCAGCACGATCTGCCGGCGCACGGCGATCTCGTCGTCGCTCAGGCCGAAGGCGTACGCCTGCACGGCCAGTGCCTCGTCCACGTGTTCCGCGAGGTCGAGAGGCCCGATGGTGACGACGTCGTCCTGGGTCATGACGGGGAGACTACAGGGCCGTCCGGCGGCCCTCATCTGATCAGACAGGCAGCCGGGGAACGCTGTCGAGCAGCCTCCGCGTGTAGGGGTGTTCGGGCGATCCGAGCACGTCACGGGTCTCGCCCTGCTCGACGACGCGTCCGCGTTCGAGTACGGCGGTCCGTTCGCACAGGGCGGCCACCACGGACAGGTCGTGGGAGACCATGACGATGGTCAGGCCCCGCTCCCGCTTGAGCTCGCCGAGCAGGTCGACGACCTTGACGCGGGTGGTGACGTCGAGCGCGCTGACGGGTTCGTCGGCGAGCAGGACGCGCGGGTCGCACACGGTGGCCCGGGCGATGGCGATGCGCTGGCGCTGGCCGCCGGAGAACTCGTGCGGGTAGCGCGACGCCGCGTCCGCCGGGAGCCCGACCTGTTCGAGGGCCTCGGCGACCTTCGCGTGCGCGGCGGCGCCGGTGGCCACGCCGAGCGAGCGCAGCGGCTCGGCGACGATGCGGCTGACGCGCTGGCGCGGGTCGAGGGAGGCGTACGGGTCCTGGAAGACGCACTGCACGGCGCTCCGGAAGCGACGCATCTGCTCGCGGTCGCCGAGCCGCAGCGGGTCCCCGTCGAAGCGGACCGTGCCGGTGCCGGGGCCCGCGAGGCCGAGCAGCAGCCGGAGCAGGGTCGTCTTGCCGGCCCCCGACTCGCCGACGAGCGCGAGGCTGTGGCCCGCGTCGACCTTGAGGGAGACGTCCTCGACGACGGGCGCCGCGCTCCCCCGGTAGGTGTGTCCGACCGAGTCGAGTTCCAGTACCGCGGTCATCGGGGCTCTCCCAGGTCGAGGGCGGATTCGAGCTTCCGCGCGCTGTCGACAAGCGCCTTCGTGTACGCCTGCCGGGGCGCGCGCACCAGGTCGCGTACCGTCCCGTCCTCGACGGCGCGCCCGTCCTTCATCACGAGGACGCGGTCGGTGACCCGCGAGACGACGGCCAGGTCGTGGCTGACGAAGAGGACGGCCATGCCGCGCTCGCCGACGAGGGTGTCGAGCAGGACGAGCATCTCGGACTGCACGGTGACGTCGAGCGCGGTGGTCGGCTCGTCGGCGATGAGCAGGCCGGGGTCGCAGGCGAGCGCCATGGCGAGGGCCACGCGCTGGCGCTGGCCGCCGGAGATCTCGTGCGGGAACGCGCGGGCGATGCGCCCGGGTTCGGGCAGCCTGACCTGTTCGAGGGCTTCGGCGACGGCCTTGCGGAGCGCGTCGCCCTTGAGGCCGCGGCGGCGGCGCAGCGGTTCGGCGAGCTGCCGGCCCACGCGCATGAGCGGGTCGAGCGCGGTCAGCGGCTCCTGGAAGACGATCGCGGCGGCGCGGCCGCGTACGTCGACGAGCCGCTTCTCGCTCGCGCCGACGATCTGGGTGCCGTCGAGTTCGACGCTGCCCGTGGCGGTCATCCCGTCGGGGAGCAGGCCGAGCACGGCGAGGGTGGTGAGTGACTTGCCGGACCCGGACTCGCCGATGAGGCCGAGCCGTTCGCCCCGGCCGACGGAGAAACTGAGGCCGGAGACGAGGTCGCGGCCGTCGCCGGTGCGGATGGTGAGGTCGCGTACGTCGAGCAGGCTCATGCCGCTGTCCTCCTGCGCCGGGCCGGGTCGAAGGTGTCGCGCAGGCCGTCGGCGACGAGGTTGACGCCGATGACGAGCAGGACGAGGAGGATGCCGGGCGCGAGGGCGCCCGCCGGCGCGGTCGTGAACGTCGCCTGGGCCTCCTGGAGCATGCGCCCCCACGAGGCGTTGGGCGGCGGGGCGCCGAGGCCGAGGTAGGACAGGCTCGCCTCGGCGAGGACGGCGAGTCCGAACTGGAGCGCCAGGTTGACCGAGAGCGTCGGCCAGACGTTGGGCAGCACGTGCTCGCCGACGATCCGCGGCCAGGACGTGCCGGAGGTGCGTGAGGCGGTGATGTAGTCCTGCGCGAGGACGCGTTTGGCCAGGATCCGGGTGAGGCGCGCGACGATCGCGCTCTGGGCGAGGCCGATCGCGATGATCGCCGAGGTGAGGGTCGCCGAGCGGGCGGAGACGATCAGCATGGCGAGCAGCAGTGTCGGGAACGCGATGAGGATGTCGAGCAGGGCCGAGACCGTGTCGTCGAACCAGCCCTGCGCGAACGCCGCTACGAGGCCGAGCGTGATGCCGACGACGGCCGCGATCAGGACGGACCCGAGCCCGGCCGCGATCGCGATCCTGGACCCGGTCATGAGCTGCGTCAGCAGGTCGCGGCCGAGCTTGTCGGTGCCGATCAGGTGTCCGTCGCCCGGCCCGGCGAGCCGTCCGCCGGAGGTGTCGGAGGGGTCGTACGGCAGCCAGAAGAGGGAGATGAGGGCGATGAGCGCGATGAGTCCGGCGAGGACGCACCCCGTCCACAGCGTTGCGGAACGCTTCATCGGGCGCCTCCCGAGAGCCGGTCGCGCAGCCGTGGGTCGATGATCCGCTGCACGAGGTCGGCGGCGAAGCCGATGAGCAGCACGGCGAGGGTGGAGACGAACAGGACGCCCTGGATGACGGGGTAGTCGTGCTGGGCGATGCCGGTGGCGAGCAGGGAGCCGAGCCCCGGCAGCGCGAACACGGACTCGACGACGACCGCACCGAGCAGGGTCGACGCCAGTTCGATGCCGAGGATCGAGATGACCGGCACGGAGGCGTTGCGCAGTCCGTGGCGCCACATGGCCTGTCCGAAGGACGAGCCGAGGGCGCGCGAGGTGCGCAGGAAGTCGCTGTCGAGGACGTCGAGCGTCGCCGATCTGACGTAGCGGATCAGGGACGCCGACATGACCAGGGCGATGGTGACGACGGGCAGGACAAGTGAGCGGATCGCCTGCGCGGGGTCGGACCAGCCGTCCTGCGGGAAGCCGCCGGACGGCAACCAGCCCGCGTTCAGCGAGAACACGACGATGAGGATCATGCCGAGCCAGAACACCGGTACGGCGATGCCCAGTTGGGACACCCCGCTGAGCAGGGCGCCGTACCAGGTCCGGCGCTTGTACGCGGCGACGAAGCCGGCCGGGACCGCGATCAGCACGGCGAGCACGAACGCGGACAGGGTCAGCGGCACGGTCACGCTCAGGCGCTGGACGACCTCGGGTCCGACGGGCAGCGAGCTGACGAAGGACGTGCCGAGGTCGCCGGTCGCGAGCTGCCGTATCCAGTGGGTGAACTGCTCGGGCAGCGGTTTGTCGGATCCGATGGCGTGCCGTGCCGCCGCTATCTGCTCCGGTGAGGCGCCCACGGAGGTGAGGGCGTTCGCCGGGTCGCCGGGCAGCATCCTCAGGAGCACGAACAGGACGATGCTCGCGAGGACCAGGGAGACGACGAGGAAGGCGAGGCGGCGCAGGAGATAGCCGGTCATCAGCCCTTCTTTATGTCGTACGCGAAGAACTGCGAGTTCAGGCCGTTGAGCGGGTAGCCGGACAGCTTGCTGTTGGCGACGACGATCTGCGGGTACAGGTACAGCCAGTCGCTGGCGGCGTCCTCGGCGGTCTTGCGGTTGACCTTCTTGAGGATGTCGGTCTGCTGCCGGGTCGACGACGCCTTCTCGGCGTCCTCGACCCACTTGACGACCTGCTTGTTGTCGTAGCCCCAGTAGAAGTCGGGGTTGCCGTACCAGACGACGTCACGGTCGTTGACGTGCTCCTGGAGCGTGGCCGAGAAGTCGTGGTTCTTGTAGACCTTCGTGTACCACTCGTCGGGCGTGATCGTGTTGATCTTGACGGTGATGCCGACCTTGGCGAGCTGCGACTTGATGAAGGTGGCGGCCGTCGGGTGCGGGTCGTAGTTCGGGGTGTCCAGCGTGAAGCTGAAGCCCTTCGCGTAACCGGCTTCCTTGAGCAGCTTCTTGGCCTCGGCCGGGTCGTACGCGTTGACCTTGGTCAGGTCCTCGTACCAGGGGTCGGTGGGCGGCACCATCGACCCGATCTCCTTGCCGTATCCGCCCCAGACGGACTCGAGGAGCTTCTTGTCGTCGATCGCGGACGAGACGGCCTTGCGGACCTTGACGTCCGTGAAGGGCTTGGCCTTGTCGTTGAAGGCGAGCAGGAGCTTGGTCGTCGAGTTGCCGTCGTTGACCTTGTAGCTCTGGTTGGACTTGAACTGGTCGAGGGCGTCGGGCGACTGCTCGCTGGTGACGACGTCCACGGCGTTCGTCAGAAGCGCGTTGTTCAGCGCGGTCGCGTCCTTGTAGTAGTGGAGGACGACCTGCTTGTTCGTGGCGGCGGTGCCCCAGTAGGCGGGGAAGCGGTCGAGGCTGAGCGCGGAGCCGCGCGTCCACTTGCCCAGCTTGTACGGGCCCGTGCCGTCCTCGGTCGTCTTCAGGTTCTTCGCCTGGTCGTTGATGATCCAGACGTAGGAGAGGTTGTAGACGAAGGAGATCGACTTCTGCTTCAGCGTGACCTTCACGGTCTTCGCGTCGGGGGTGTCGACCGCCTTGATGACCTCGAGGTTGCTCTTGCGCGCGGACTGCGAGTCCGGCGCGAGCACCTTCTCCAGGCTGTACTTGACGTCCTTGCTGGTCAGCGCCTTGCCGCTGTGGAACTTCACGCCGTCGCGCAGGGCGAAGGTGTAGGTGAGCCCGTCGCCGGAGACCTTGTAGTCCTTGGCGAGGAGGTTGTCGACCTTGCCGTCGTCGGTGAGCTTGAACAGGCCCTCGTAGACATTGCCGTTGAGCGCCTCGGTGACACCCTGGCCGCCGCCTCCGGTGTTGTCCAGGTTCTGCGGCTCGTACAGGGAGCCGATGTTGACCGTGGCGTTCTTGTCGTACGAGCCACTGGCGCCGTTGCTGTTGTTGTCGCCGGAGCCGCCGCACGCGGCGAGGGTCACGGCGAGGGCGACGGTGAGCACACCGGCGGACAGGGGCTTCTTGGGGAGGTTCATGGAGGCTGCCTTCGTGCGGGGCGCGGGGAGGGGGAGCGCGGGGATCAGTGCTGGTCGGCGAAGCCGTCGCGGAAGACGGGGAGCTTCTCGCCCGCTTCCACGGGCAGCTGGAAGCGGTTCTGCCGCGGCGGCATCGGACAGTTGTACTGATCGGAGAAGCCGCACGGCGGGACGAACGCGCGGTTGAAGTCGAGCCGCACCCGCCCCTCTCCCGTGTGCTCGACGAAGAGGAACCGGCCCGCGCCGTAGGTGGCCGTCCCGTTGGTCGGGTCGCCGAAGACGAGCAGCAGCGTGCCGTCGTCGTCGAAGGCGCTGAGCGTGTAGTCGGTGCCGTCGACGGTGAGGGCGATGTCGCCGGGGACCGCGAGGTCGCGAGTGCCGCCGTTGTCCCGGATGTGCTCGAAGGCGACGCGGCGGCCGTCCTCGACGGGGGTGTACGTGGCGTCCAGGACCCAGGCCGGGTCGAACGGGAACGCGTCGGTGCGCTCGAAGTTCTGGATCGCGGGGGACTCGGCGTCCCAGAACCGCAGCGCGTACTCAGGCTCGCCGGTCACCATGTCGGTGCGCTCGACGGTGGTGACGGTCACGCTGTCGCGCTGCCCGGCGCGGGCCGCCGTGAGGTCGGGGCGCTCGCCCGCGGGCAGCCAGCGGGTCTCGACGAGGGCGAGGTTCCCGGTGGGACCGGTGACGGAGCGGTGCCGCTCGGCACGCCACTCCTCCCAGGCTCGGGAGGGGTCACTGGCACGGTCGGGCATGGCGGCACTCATTCGCGTAGAAACTCGTCAGCATCCACGCCGGTGTGCACACGGAGGTTGTTCACACTGGGTGAAGCTTGAACCAAAGGAGCTTCTTTATCTTCCATAAGGTGCGCTAATGTCAAATGGCGCCAGAAATGTGAGACAGGTACCACAGGGAGCCCGCCGACGCGTCAGAACAGGACGCTCATGAAGGCGCCGACTTCCTCGAATCCGACCCGGCGGTACGCGGCCCGCGCCGGGGTGTTGAAGTCGTTCACGTACAGGCTGACCAGCGGCGCGAAATCCGCGAGCGCATAGCGCAGGACCGCCGCCATGCCCGGGGCGGCGAGGCCGCGGCCGCGGTGTTCGGGGGCGATCCACACGCCCTGGATCTGGCAGGCGCTCGTCGTCGTGGCACCGATCTCGGCCTTGAAGATCACCTTGCCGCGCTCGTCGAGCCGGGCGAACGAACGCCCCGAGCCGACCAGCTCGGCCACCCTCGCCTGGTACAGCAGGCCCCCGTCACCGGCGAGCGGCGAGACGCCGACCTCCTCCGTGAACATCGCCACGCACGCCGGCATGATCGTCTCCATCTCGTCCTTCCGGACGCGACGGACGTACGGATCCGGGGCGATGTCGTCGGGGAGCCGGTCGGTGACCATGAGGGGCTGCTGGGCGCGTACGTCCCTGGCGGGGCCCCAGTTCGGTTCGAGCAGGCGCCACAGCTGGGCGGTGGGCTCGGCGGGGCCGACGATGGAGGAGCAGCGGCGCCCGGCCCTGCGGGCCCGGTCGGCGAACCCGCGCACGGCCCTCGGGGTGGCGCAGATCGGGACCAGGTTCGCGCCCGCGTAGCACAGGGACTCGAGCATCCCGTCCTCGTACCAGCCCCACATCTCGCCGCCAAGACGCCACGGGTCGAGGCCCGCCACCTGGACGCGGGACGCCACGAAGGCATTGGCAACCGGCTCGCGGTCCAGCACGGCGAGCGCGGCGTCGAGGTCACTCGGTTCGAGGACCCGGGTGGTGGTCTGAGTCAACAACGGGACGGCTCCATCACTCCTTGCGGGCAACGACAACCCGTCGAACACCCTGCTAGCGTCGCCGTGCGCTTGCTCGCGAGCATCGGTCAGGGCTTGACCGTCGCGTCGCGGCGAGAAGCCCCTCGGGGCGGAGTCACACGGTCTGCTGATCTCCGTACTTTAGCCGGAGAGACTGAGCAGCACACCGCGCGCAAAGAACCCGAGCGCCACCTCAGGAGGGGCACCCGGGTCCCTTGCGCCACGTTGTGCGTCAGCTGACGGAGACCTCGGGCTCACCGCTCATGACGCCGTCCCGTTCCATCTGCTCGGCGATCTTCAGCGCCTCTTCGATGAGGGTCTCGACGATCTTCGACTCGGGGACGGTCTTGATGACCTCGCCCTTCACGAAGATCTGGCCCTTGCCGTTGCCGGAGGCGACGCCGAGGTCGGCCTCGCGGGCCTCGCCCGGTCCGTTCACGACGCAGCCCATGACGGCGACGCGCAGCGGAACCTCCATGCCGTCGAGGCCCGCGGTGACCTCTTCGGCGAGCTTGTAGACGTCGACCTGGGCGCGTCCGCAGGACGGACAGGAGACGATCTCCAGGCGGCGCGGCTTGAGGTTGAGCGACTCCAGGATCTGGTTGCCCACCTTGATCTCCTCGACCGGCGGGGCCGACAGGGAGACGCGGATGGTGTCTCCGATGCCCTCGGAGAGCAGCGCGCCGAACGCGACGGCGGACTTGATGGTGCCCTGGAAGGCCGGGCCCGCCTCGGTGACGCCGAGGTGCAGCGGGTAGTCACAGGCTGCGGCGAGCTGGCGGTAGGCGTTCACCATCACGACCGGGTCGTTGTGCTTGACCGAGATCTTGATGTCGCGGAAGCCGTGCTCCTCGAAGAGGGACGCCTCCCACAGGGCGGACTCGACGAGCGCCTCGGGGGTGGCCTTGCCGTACTTCTTCAGGAGCCGGGCGTCGAGCGAGCCCGCGTTCACGCCGATGCGGATCGGGGTGCCGTGGTCCTTGGCCGCCTGCGCGATCTCCTTGACCTTGTCGTCGAACTGCTTGATGTTGCCCGGGTTCACCCGGACCGCGGCGCAGCCCGCCTCGATGGCGGCGAAGACGTACTTCGGCTGGAAGTGGATGTCCGCGATCACGGGGATCTGCGACTTCTTCGCGATGACGGACAGCGCGTCGGCGTCGTCCTGTGTGGGGCAGGCCACACGGACGATCTGGCAGCCGGACGCGGTGAGCTCGGCGATCTGCTGGAGCGTGGCGCCGATGTCGGATGTACGGGTCGTCGTCATGGACTGCACCGACACCGGTGCGTCTCCGCCGACCGCCACGGTGCCGACCTGGATCTGCCGGCTCCTGCGGCGCTCGGCGAGCTTGGTCGGAACGGACGGCATGCCGAGAGAAATCGCAGTCATCTGCTGTGCAACCCCAAGGTGTGGAATCGAGACCCGAGAAGAAGACACGGATCGGGGTCCCGTGGTGAGCGGGCTCCAGGCTTCGAGATTACGGCACCGGCCTGGCAGCGAGCACATCACGTCCGGAAGTCCACCCAAAGGTAGGTGGCCGGGCACAGAGCATGCCCGGCCACCATGAACAGTCGGTAACTACGTGATTTTGACCGGGTTGACGACGTCCGCGATCAGTACCAGGACGGTGAAGCAGACGAAGACTCCGGCCACGACGTAGGCGACGGGCATCAGCTTCGCCACATCGAACGGGCCGGGGTCGGGCCGCTTGAAGACCTTCGCCAGGTTCCGTCGCAGGGACTCCCACAGGGCGCCGGCGATGTGCCCGCCGTCCAGGGGGAGCAGCGGCAGCATGTTGAAGAGGAACAGCGACAGGTTGAAGCCCGCGACGAGCATCAGGGCCATGCCGAGCTGCTGGGTCGCCGGGATGTCCAGGTTGAAGATCTCCCCGCCGACGCGGGCGGCGCCGACCACGCCCATCGGCGAGTCCGGCTCACGCGGGCCGTCGCCGAAGGCCGCGTCCCACAGGGCCGGGATCTTGCCGGGCAGGGCGGCGAGCGAGTTGACGGCGTCGCCGACCCGGTCGCCCATCCACGTCACGGAGTCGCCGAAGTTCTGGCGCACGACACCGGTCGAGGCGCTGAAGCCGAGGAATCCGGCGTTGATGTACTCGTCCTGGACGATCTGGCCGCTGCTGTCCTTCTTCGCCACCTGGTTGGTGGCGATCTTGGCGTGCAGGACCTTCTCCTGGCCGTCGCGCTGGACGACGATGTCGACGGTCCTGCCGGGGTTGGCGCGGATCTCGTCGGACAGGGTGTTCCACTGGTCGGTCTTCACACCGTTGAACGAGACGATCTTGTCCTTGGCCCGCAGTCCGGCCGCGGCGGCCGGGGACGCGGGGTCGGACTTCTTGCATGTGTCGCGGTTCTCGCTCTGCTTGACCACGCACTGCTGGACCGAGCTGACCGTGGTGGTCTGCTGCGTGATGCCGAAGCCCATCAGGACGGTGAAGAAGAGGCCGACCGCGAGGATCAGGTTCATGAAGGGGCCCGCGAACATCACGATGACTCTCTTCCACGGCTTGCGCGTGTAGAAGAGCCGCGTCTCGTCGCCCGGCTGGAGCTCCTCGAAGGCCGCCGCCCGCGCGTCCTCGACCATGCCGCGGAACGGCGAGGTGGAGCGGGCCTGGATCTTCCCGTCCGGGCCGGGCGGGAACATGCCGATCATGCGGATGTAGCCGCCCAGCGGGATCGCCTTGACGCCGTACTCCGTGTCGCCCTTCTTGCGCGACCAGATGGTCGGGCCGAAGCCGACCATGTACTGCGGCACGCGGATCTTGAAGAGCTTCGCGGTCGACAGATGCCCCAGCTCGTGCCAGGCGATCGAGACGAGGAGTCCGATCGCGAAGACGACTATGCCGAGGATCATCATCAGGGTCGTCATGCACGAGCCTCCGCGGTCGATGTCGCCTGTGCCGTCAGTTCGCGGGCCCGGGCGCGTGCCCAGGTCTCCGCTTCGAGGACGTCCGCGACGGTCAGGGAAGTTCCCGACGTCGTGGTCGAAGGTACGCCGTGTTCCTCGACGACCTTCGTGACGGTGTCCATGATGCCGTTGAACGGCAGCGCGCCGTTCAGGAACGCGTCCACGCACTCCTCGTTTGCGGCATTGAACACTGCCGGGGCCGTGCCCGCGAGCTCGCCGACGTGCCGGGCGAGCCCGACCGAGGGGAAGGCCTCGGTGTCGAGAGGGAAGAACTCCCAGCTCGACGCCTTCGTCCAGTCGAACGCGGGCGCCGCGTCGGGGATCCGCTCGGGCCAGCCGAGGCCGATGGCGATGGGTCCGCGCATGTCGGGCGGCGTGGCCTGGGCGAGGGTGGAGCCGTCCGTGAACTCGACCATGGAATGCACGTACGACTGCGGGTGCACGACCACCTCGATCCGCTCGAACGGGATGTCGTAGAGGAGGTGCGCCTCGATCACCTCCAGGCCCTTGTTGACGAGAGTCGCCGAGTTGACGGTGATGACCGGGCCCATCGCCCAGGTCGGGTGCGCGAGCGCGTCCTCGGGCGTGACGTGTGCGAGGTCCGCCTTGGTCCGTCCCCGGAAGGGGCCGCCGGACGCGGTGACGACGAGCTTGCGGACGTCCGAGCGCTTGCCGGCCGCGAGGCCCTGGAAGAGCGCGGCGTGCTCGGAGTCGACCGGGATGATCTGGCCCGGCTTCGCGAGCGCCTTGACCAGGGGGCCGCCGACGATGAGCGACTCCTTGTTGGCGAGGGCGAGGGTGCGTCCGGCCTCCAGGGCGGCGAGTGTCGGGGCGAGGCCGATGGATCCGGTGATGCCGTTGAGCACCGTGTGGCAGGGAGAGGCGGCGACCTGGGTGGCCGCGTCGGGGCCCGCCAGGATCTCGGGGAGCGGCTCGCCGTCGGCGTACTGCGCCCTCAGGGCCTCGCGCAGGGCGGGCACGACGTCCTCGCGGGCGACCGCGACGGTCCGTACACGCAGTTGCCTGGCCTGTTCGGCGAGCAGGCCGACCCGGCCGCCCGCGGCGGACAGCGCCGTGACCGTGAACCGGTCGGGGTTGCGCAGCACCAGGTCGATGGCCTGGGTGCCGATCGAGCCCGTGGAGCCGAGGATGACGACGTCCCGCGGGCCGTCCGAGCCGGCGGGGTCGAAGACGAGGTGCGGGTCCGCGAGGGGGGATGCGCTGTCGCTCATACCCCCCATTGTGGCGTGGCCTCCGGTCCTCCTGGACAGCGCGTCCCCCGGCGGTTCGTCATGGGCTGGGCCGTCGGCGGCCCTTCGGCCGGCCGGGCGGCCGAAGGGAGCCTGCGGACGGCTCCGCGTCGCCCGGTGTGACCTCGGCGGGGGCGGTATTGAGGTCGCCTTCCTGCAGGCCTCCGGCGGTGTCCAGGGTGGGCGCGCTGAAGTGGAGACGGTCGGGGCGCCGGGCCGCGTCGAGGGCCTCGGAGGGGGGTGCGTCGGCGGTGGTGTCGAGGTTGAAGACGTAGCCGACGGACTCCTCCTTGATGGCGTCCATCATGGCCGTGAACAGGTCGAACCCCTCGCGTTCGTACTCGAAGATCGGCTCGCGGCCCAGCGTGTAGCGCAGGCCGATGCCGTCGCGGAGGTAGTCCATCTCGTAGAGGTGTTCGCGCCACTTGCGGTCCAGGACGGCGAGGACCACGACGCGTTCCAGATCGCGCAGGGCGTCGGCGCCGAGCTCGTTCTCGCGCTCCTCGAAGCGCGCGTGGATGTCGCCGGTGACGGCTTCGACGAGAAGGCCGGCGGTCAGACCGGCACGCCCGCCCGCCTGGTCGTCGAGCTCTTCGGGGGTGATGCCGCACGGGTAGAGCTCGTGGAAGGCGGCCCAGAGCGCGTCGAGGTCCCACTCCTCCGGGTAGCCCTCGGCGGTCTCGTGGGTGATGTACGCCTCGATGGTGTCGTCCATGAAGAGGAGGATCTGGGCGCGCAGGTCCTCGCCCTCCAGGACGCGGCGCCGCTCGCGGTAGATGAGGGTGCGCTGCCGGTTGAGGACCTCGTCGAACTTGAGGACGTCCTTACGGGACTCGAAGTGCTGCTGCTCGACCTGGGACTGGGCGGAGGCGATGGCGCGGGTGACCATCTTGTTCTCGATGGGCACGGACGCGGGGACGTCCGCCATCGCCATGACCCGGTCGACGAGCTGGGCGCGGAACAGGCGCATCAGGTCGTCCTCCAGGGACAGGTAGAAGCGGGACGCCCCGGGGTCGCCCTGGCGTCCCGAGCGGCCGCGCAGCTGGTTGTCGATGCGCCGGGACTCGTGCCGTTCGGTGCCGAGGACGTAGAGCCCGCCGAGCTCCTTCACCTCGTCGTGCTCTGCGGCGGCGGACGCGGCGACGCTCTCCTCGACGGCGCGACGCCGCTCGGGGTCGTCGTCCTCGGTGGCGCCGCGTTCGTCGAGTGCGGCGGCGGCCATCGCCTCCGGGTTGCCACCGAGCATGATGTCGGTGCCGCGGCCCGCCATGTTCGTGGCGACGGTGACGGCGCCCTTACGGCCGGCCTGCGCGACGATCTGGGCCTCGCCGCGGTGGTTCTTGGCGTTGAGGACCTCGTGCCGGATGCCGTGCCTGCTGAGCTGCTCGGACAGGAGCTCGGACTTCTCGACGGAGGTGGTGCCGACGAGGACGGGCTGGCCGGCGGCGTGCCTCTCGGCGATGTCCTCCACGATCGCATCGAGCTTGGCACGCTCGGTGCGGTAGATCAGGTCGGGGTCGTCGCGGCGGACCATCGGCCGGTTGGTGGGGATGGGCACGACGTGCAGCTTGTAGATCTGGTGGAACTCGGCGGCCTCGGTCATGGCGGTGCCGGTCATGCCGCCGAGCTTGGCGTAGAGGCGGAAGAAGTTCTGCAGGGTGATCGTGGCGAGCGTCTGGTTCTCGTCCTTGATGTCCACCCCTTCCTTGGCCTCGATGGCCTGGTGCAGGCCCTCGTTGTAGCGGCGGCCCAACAGCAGGCGGCCGGTGTGCTCGTCGACGATGAGGACCTCGCCGTCGATGACGACGTAGTCCTTGTCGTTCTTGAAGTGCTCCTTGGCCTTGAGCGCGTTGTTCAGGTGCCCGATGAGCGGGGTGTGGGCCGCCTCGTAGAAGTTCTCGATGCCGAGCTGGTCCTCCAGGTAGGAGACCCCGCGGTCCAGGATCGCCACGGTCCGCTTCTTCGGGTCGTACTCGTAGTCGTGCGTGGCCCGCAGTTCGGCGAGCCGGTCCTTGTCGGCCTGGCTGGTGAAGTGCTCGTCCTGGACCGAGACGCCCTTCATGTCGAGGACCAGTGCCGCGAAGACGCCGTACCAGTGGGTGGGCTGGTCGGCCGGGCCGGAGATGATCAGCGGCGTGCGGGCCTCGTCGATGAGGATCGAGTCCGCCTCGTCGACGATCGCGAAGTGGTGGCCGCGCTGCACCAGTTCGTCCTTCGACCAGGCCATGTTGTCGCGCAGGTAGTCGAAGCCGAACTCGGTGTTGGTGCCGTACGTGATGTCGCAGGCGTACGCGGCGCGCCGGTCGGCCGGGTCCATGTCGTTCCTGACGACGCCGACGGTGAGGCCCATGAACCGGTAGGCCCGGCCCATCCAGGCGGCGTCGCGCTCGGCGAGGTAGTCGTTGACGGTGACGAGGTGGACGCCATTCCCGGCCAGCGCGTTGAGGTAGACGGGCAGGGTCGCGGCCAGGGTCTTGCCCTCGCCGGTCTGCATCTCGGCGATGTTGCCCAGGTGGAGCGCGGCCCCACCCATGAGCTGTACGTCGAAGTGGCGCATGCCGAGCGTGCGGCGCGCGGCCTCGCGGATGGCGGCGAAGGCCTCGGGCATGAGGTCGTCCAGGCTCTCGCCGTCGGTGTGGCGCTGCCTGAACTCCGCGGTGAGGGCCTGGAGCTCGGCGTCGGTGAGCGCGCGGAATTCCTCCTCGACCGAGTTGACCTGGTCGGCGACGCGCTGGAGCTTGCGCAGGATCCTGCCTTCGCCCGCGCGCATGATCTTGGAGGTGATGTGGTCGAATCCGGTACCCGGCACAGGAACTCCTCCCCTGTACCCAATGTCCGCCTCGTCGCCCTTTGAGGCAAGGAGGCGGGACCGTTCACCGCCCGGTCATGGACCGGACGTAGTGACTGAGGTTGGCGCCCAGGACACCGCGCACGTACAGGATCGCGCCGGCCATCCCGATGGGGAGGGAGAGCGCGAGGACGGCGAAGATCATCGGCCAGGGTTCGAGGACACAGACGTTGGAGATGCTGCCGTCGTAGCCGCTGCGGATCTCCTCGAAGAGGAGCGGATCGTCGCAGCCGGCGCCGTGTTCACCGCCGGACGCGAGGAGGAAGCCCGGCGGCAGCAGGAGCCGGGCCAGGACGTACAGCCACAGGAGCGCGGCGACGACGAGGAGCCAGAAGCCGCGGGTGCGCGTCTTCAGCGCGTTGTCGAGGAACCGTCGTTCCAGGTCGTTGCGGTACGTGCGCTCGTCACGCATTGCCATCTCCCCCGGGGCCTGTGGGCCTTGCGGTGAGCAAGATACCCGCGGGCCCCGGGGCGCGGTTCAGCGGATGGGGCGGTGGACGTTCTCCCGCTTCGAGGGGCCGGGGGTCGCGTCCGCGATCCACGCGCCGTCGCCGCTAGGGTCGACGATGCCCTCCTCCAGCCAGGTGTAGGACCCGCCGAGGACGCCCTTGGTGACCTTGCGGTCCAGTTCGTCGGTGTTGTGCCACAGGCGCCCGAAGAGTTCGTCGACGCGGACGCGGGACTGGCTGCAGAACACGTCGGCGAGCTGGTAGGCCTCGCGGCCGTGTTCGCCGGTGGCGCGCAGGTGCTCGGCCCGCACGCAGGCCGCGCTCATCGCGAAGAGTTCGGCGCCGATGTCGACGATCCGGCCGAGGAAGCCCTGCTTGGTCTCCATCTTTCCCTGCCAGCGGGACATGGCGTAGAAGGTGGAGCGGGCCAGCTTGCGCGCCGAGCGCTCCACGTAGCGCAGATGGCCGGAGAGGTCGACGTGGCCGTCGGGGTTGAACTCGCCGTAGGAGTTGGGGAGTTGGCCGGGACCCGCGACGAGCTTCGGCAGCCAGCGTGCGTAGAAGCCGCCCGCCTTCGCGCCCGCCTTCGCCTTGTCGGACAGGGACTTCTCGGGGTCGATCAGGTCACCTGCGACCGACAGGTGCGCGTCCACGGCCTCGCGGGCGATGAGGAGGTGCATGATCTCCGTCGAGCCCTCGAAGATGCGGTTGATCCGCAGGTCGCGCAGGAGCTGCTCGGCGGGGACGGCGCGTTCGCCGCGCGCGGCGAGGGACTCGGCGGTCTCGAAGCCGCGGCCGCCGCGGATCTGGACCAGCTCGTCGGCCATCAGACAGCCCATCTCTGAGCCGTAGAGCTTGGCGAGGGCGGCCTCGATGCGGATGTCGTTGCGGTTTTCGTCGGCCATCTGCGAGGACAGGTCGACGACGGCTTCGAGCGCGAAGGTCGTGGCGGCGATGAACGAGATCTTCTGGCCGACCGCCTCGTGGAACGCGACCGGCTTGCCCCACTGCTCACGGGCGGCCGACCACTCGCGGGCGATCTTCAGGCACCACTTGCCCGCGCCCACGCACATCGCGGGCAGCGAGAGGCGGCCCGTGTTGAGGGTGGTGAGGGCGATCTTGAGGCCGGCACCCTCGGGGCCGATGCGGTTCGCGGCCGGGACCCTGACCCGGTGGAAGCGGGTCACGCCGTTCTCGAGGCCGCGCAGACCCATGAAGGCATTGCGGTTCTCGACCGTGATCCCTTCGGAGTCGGCCTCGACGACGAAGGCCGTGATGCCGCCCTTGCGCCCTTCCGCCTTCGGCACCCGCGCCATGACGACGAGCAGGTCGGCGACGACGCCGTTCGTCGTCCACAGCTTCACTCCGTCGAGGACGTACGAGTCCCCGTCGGGCACCGCGGTCGTCGCGAGGCGCGCCGGGTCCGAGCCGACGTCGGGCTCGGTCAGCAGGAACGCGGTGATGTCGGTGCGGGCGCAGCGCGGCAGGAAGGTGTCCTTCTGCTCCTGCGTCCCGAAGATCTTCAGCGGCTGCGGCACACCGATGGACTGGTGGGCCGACAGGAGGGCGCCGATCGCGGGGTTCACGGAGCCGACCAGGGCGAGGGCCCTGTTGTAGTAGACCTGCGTGAGGCCGAGGCCGCCGTACTTGATGTCGATCTTCATGCCGAGGGCGCCGAGCTCCTTGAGCCCGTTGATCACCTCGTCGGGGATCCGCGCCTCGCGCTCGATACGGGCCGAGTCGATGCGTGTCTCGCAGAAGTCGCGCAGCTTGGCGAGGAACTCCTCGCCGCGCCGGACGTCCTCGCCCGCCGGCTGTGGATGGGGATGGATCAGGTCCAGCCTGAAACGCCCGAGGAAGAGCTCCTTGGCGAAGCTCGGCTTGCGCCAGCCCTGTTCGCGCGCGGCCTCGGCGACCTGCCGGGCCTCACGTTCCGTCACGGAGGGCTGCTGGGAAGTTGGGGCCGCCATGTGGGCTCACCTCGCCGCGAGTAGGGGCCGTTCGGCATCGACTACCGACGGGTGCTACTCGGTCGTATGTACCCGAAAACCGGCAACCCGACCACCCCTCGCGCACCGATCGGGTCATCGGAAGTGGCATCCGGGGGACATGGGTCCGACGGGCCTTTCGTCAAACGAAGGCCCGGGAACGCGGACGGCCGGAGCCCCCGCACAGTGGGCTCCGGCCGTCCATGGCCGGCGTACGGATCAGGCGTACGCCGGGGTCTTGCCGGGTCCTACAGGGCGAGGCCCGTCAGGACGAGCACACGCTCGTACGTGTAGTCGTCCATCGCGTAGCGCACGCCCTCGCGGCCCACGCCGGACTGCTTGGCGCCGCCGTACGGCATCTGGTCCGCGCGGTAGGACGGGACGTCGCCGATGACCACACCGCCGACCTCGAGGGCGCGGTGGGCGCGGAACGCGGTCTGCAGGTCGTGCGTGAATACGCCCGCCTGGAGGCCGTACTTGGAGTCGTTGACCGCGGCGAAGGCCTCGGCCTCGCCGTCGACCTTCTTGACCGTGAGGACCGGTCCGAAGACCTCCTCGCAGGAGATCGTCACGTCGGCCGGCACGTCGGCGAGGACGGTCGGGGCGTACGTGGCGCCCTCGCGCTTGCCGCCCGCGAGTAGCGAGGCGCCCGCGGAGACGGCCTCGTCGACCCAGGACTCCACACGCTTGGCGGCGTCCTCGCTGACCAGCGGGCCGACGTCGGTGGCGTCGTCCGCGGGGTCACCGGTGACCTGCGCCTCGACGGCCGCGACGATCTTCGGCAGGAGCCGCTCGTACACGGAGGCGTCGGCGATGACGCGCTGCACGGAGATGCAGGACTGGCCGCCCTGGTAGTTGGAGAAGGTGGCGATGCGGGTCGCCGCCCAGTCCAGGTCCTCTTCGGAGGCCCAGTCGCCGAGGACGACGGCCGCGCCGTTGCCGCCGAGCTCCAGCGTGCAGTGCTTGCGCGGCACGCTGTCCATGATCGCGTAGCCGACCGGGCCCGAGCCGGTGAAGGAGATGACCGGCAGGCGCTCGTCCTGGACCAGGGCGGGCATGCGGTCGTTCGGGACCGTGAGGACGGACCAGGAGCCGGCCGGGAGGTCCGTCTCGGCGAGCAGCTCGCCGAGGATCAGCGAGGAGATCGGCGTGGCCGGGGCCGGCTTGAGGATGATCGGGGCGCCGACGGCGATGGCCGGGGCGACCTTGTGGGCGCTGAGGTTCAGCGGGAAGTTGAACGGGGCGATGCCGAGGACCACGCCGTGCGGAATGCGACGGGTCAGGGCGAGCCGGCCGGTGCCGCCCGCGTCGGTGTCGAGGCGCTGGGCCTCGCCGCCGTTGAAGCGGCGGGCCTCTTCGGCGGCGAAGCGGAAGACGGAGACGGCACGGCCGACCTCACCGCGCGCCCACTTGATGGGCTTGCCGTTCTCGGCGGAGATCAGCTGGGCGATCTCCTCGGTGCGCTCGGTCAGCCGGTCGGCCACGTGGTTGAGGGCCTTGGCCCGTACGTGGGCGGGGGTGGCGGCGAACTCGTCGCGGACGGCGTACGCGGTGGCGACGGCTTCCTCGACCTGCGCGTCAGTGGGCACGCTGACCTTGCCGACCAGCCGACCGTCGTAGGAGTTGGTGACGTCGAAGGTGGCGTCACCGGTGGCCTCGCGGCCCGCGAGCCAGAAGGCGTGAGTGGCGGTCATAGTCGGTCCCGGCCCTTCCGCAGTGGGTGTGTACTGGGGTCTTTCCGGACCAACGGTAGGCGGGCCCGGCCGGAGCCGTGTTTGTCCGACGTGTCGGAGTCCGCGAGTTCGGCGCGCCTCTTTGGCAGAGGCGGGTGCGGGTTCCGTCCTGAAGGGCGGGCCGGGTGGGTCTATTCGCCGCCCGCGCTCGTCACCTTGAGGGCCAGCCACAGCTCCATGCGCACGTCCGGGTCGTCGAGCGAGCGGCCGAGGATCTCCTCGACGCGCCGCATCCGGTAGCGCAGGGTGTGGCGGTGCACGCCGAGGTCGGCGGCGGCCGCGTCCCACTGACCGTGCCGCGACAGCCAGGCGCGCAGCGACGCCACGAGGTCGCCGCGGCCGGTCGCGTCGTGGTCCTTCAGGGCCCGCAGGAGGCCGTCGGCGAAGGCGCGTACCGCGTCGTCGGCGAGCAGCGGCACGACGGAGCCCGCCGCGACCTCCTCGTGCTCGACGAGGGCGCGCCCGCGCCGCCGGGCGACCGACAGGGCCTGTTCGGCCTGCTTGTACGCGGTCGCGGCGGCGATCGGCCCGGCCGGTGCGGACAGGCCCACCACGAGTTCGTCGTCCTCGCCCGCGCCGCCCTGCTCGCGCTGGGTCAGGCGGGCGGTCTCCAGAGCCTCGGCGTACTGGGTGCAGGCGCCCGTGGACGCGCCGCCGTCGGCGGCGAGCAGGACGAGCCGGTCCCCGTCCGGCACCACGAGGACGGCCTCGCCGGAGCGGGCCGCGGCGGCCTCCACGACGTCGGCGAGTCCGGTGAGCGGGTCGCCGGGGGCGGCGACGGCCGCCGCCCCCGTGCCCGGCGCGGGCCGCTCCGGCTTGTCGAGGGCCACGCGCGCGTGCCCGTCGGCGTGCGCACGGCCCGCCGACGCGGACGCGACCTCGGCGACGATCATCCGGAAGGGCGCGTCGAGCAGCCCTCCGTACAGGTCCCCCGCGACGGTCCTGGCGTGCTCGGGCTCCCCGGCGAGGAGCATCCGCAGGACCGCGGCGCCGATGCGCTGCTCGGCGGAGTGCAGCGAGCGGGAGCGCTCTGTGGTGAGGGTGAGCAGGGCGATGGCGGAGTGCAGCGCGTAGCGCTCGGCGGTGCCTAGGGCCGCGGCGGTGCCCACGGCGAGCGCGGCGCGGGGCCTGCGTCCGGTGCCGAGCGAGTGCAGTTCCACGCGGTCCTCGTCGCCGCCGCCGTGCTGTTCGCTGCCGCCCACCACGGCGCTGGCGGGGGCGGGCCGCTCGCGCAGCCGCTCGACGTCGGCGACGAGCCGGGCCGCCCGGCGCCCGGCCCACTCCGGCGCGGCGGCGACCACGGCGCCCGAGGCGTCGTACAGCGCGGCCCAGCCGTCGACCTGGCCGGCGAGCGCGCCGAGCAGCCCCTCGGGGCCGCCGCTCAGCGCCTGCTTGGTCAGCTCGCGCTGGGCGGCGAACCCGGCGGTGACGGCGCGGTACTGGTCGGCGGCGATGGCGGCGGAGACGGCCTTGCTGATGGCGATGAAGGGGGTGCGGCGCGGCACTTCGAGGAGCGGGAACTCCTCCTCGCGCGCCGCGTCGACGAGGGCCTGCGGCACCGCGTCGTAGTTGACGCCGACGGCGAAGCCGAGCCCGACGACCCCGGCGCCCGCGAGCCGCTTCACGTAGCGGCGCATCGCCTCCGGGTCCTCCGCGTCCAACTTGAGCGCGGTGAACAGGAGCAGCTCGCCGCCCTCCATGTACGGCACGGGGTCGGCGAGCTCACTGACGTGGGCCCAGCGCACGGCGGTGTCCAGCCGTTCCTCCCCGGCGCGCACGGTCAGCTTGAGCGCGGAGTGGTGGACGAGGGAGGCGAGCGTGGGCGGCATGAGGCCTTCAGGTGTGCGACAGGTGGTGCTCGGGTGGGGGTGGATCCTGTGGATCTTTTGGCCGGTACGTATGAACGACCGGTGTCGATTCTGCCTCACCGTACGTACGTCTGCGGCCCCCACTCAGCGGGCCGCCTCAGTCGCGCAGGTCCACCAGGAGCGGGGGCGCGTGCTCGCCCCGCACCGTCGTCAGGGACAGGACGGCGTGGCCGGGCGGCACGGCGTGCGCCAGTTCGGAGGCGGACCAGCGCTCGCGCTCGACCTGGCGGACGGTGACGGCCCGTGCGGTCGGCGCGTTGCCGGTGATGACGCGGCGCAGCATGTGGACCGTCTTGCCGAGGGGGGTCTCCGCGATGATCTGCCGGTCGGTGACGTCCCGGGTCTCGGTCCACTCCTTGCCCCACACCTCGGCGAAGTCCTGGCCGTCCCACGGGGTGAGGCCGGACAGCGCCATGCGGCAGCCGACGGCGCCGAGGAGCGGGCCGCGCAGGGGCCGCGGCACGTCGTCGAGGGTGCGCAGGGTCAGGACGGCGCCCGCGTTCGCGGACCGCAGCCGCTGGATGCCGCGCACGGCCTGCGGGGTCACGGCGCCGGTCGCGTCGTCCAGGATCAGGCAGGCGAAGAGCGAGCGGTCGTCGCGGACGGACGCGCTGGCGACGAACTGGGCGAGCACGAGGCGCGCGAGGATCCGCGACGCGTCGGCGTGCCCGCGTTCGGGCAGGTCGATGCGGACGCGTACGGGGTGGTCGAGGGCGCGCAGCGAGAACGGCCTGCCCCGGCCCGTCGTGTCGAAGAACGAGGCGAACGCGGGCCGGTCCAGGAGCGCCACCCGGTCGGCGAGCACCGCGCCCACGTCCCCCGGGTGCCCCAGCTGTCGCTCGCGCGCGTCGAGTTCGCGGATCATCGCCTCGTGACCCGCGTCGGTGAGCGCCTGCCGCAGCGCGGCGAGCGGCTCCGGGGCGCCGTCGAGGAGGCGGCGCAGCTCGGGCACGGAGGGGAAGCGGCCGTGGACGGCGTGGTACGGCCCGATGAGCTGGGCGATGACGGTGGTGGAGCGGCGGCTGTCGCCGCCGGGATGCGGGTCGGCGAGGTCCCCCACGAGGGCCTCGGCGAGCACCGCCGCGGCCTCGTCGGGGTCGCTCGTGCCGCCGTACAGGTCCAGGTCGTGGACGGACTCGGGGTGGCCGATGCGGATGACGACGTCGTAGCCGTCGGCGGCGCCGAGGCCGGCCCCCGCAGGGCCGACGACCACGACGGCGGCGCGGCCGGCCAGGGCGCCCAGGCACAGGGACTCGGCGAGCGGCCAGACGACGCTGCCGGTCTTGCCGGCGCCCGCGGGGCCGACGGCGAGCAGCGAGGTGCCGAGCAGGTCGGGCCCGAACGCGAGGCCCGTCCCGCGGTAGGCGTAGGGGTTGCGCGGGTCGTCGGCGGTCGTGCCGATCCTGACCTGGGCGGTGGCGAGGTCGTGGCGAGCGGCGCGGGCGGGCAGATCGCGCGCGCCGGAGGGGTGCAGGCAGGCGGCGGCGCCGTCCTTCACGACGGCCGCGCTGAACGAGGCGAGGGGGTGGCTGCCCCGGCGCACGCCCTGCCAGGCGCGGGCGATCCGGGCCTGGTCGACGTCGCGCATCAACCCGGCGCGGGCGTCGGCGGCGAGCCGGTCGGCTGCGTCGGCGGCGCCGGCGGCCCGGAGCTGGGGCCAGCGTGCCGGGTCCTCCTCGGGCGCGGGCGGGCGCTCCTGGGCGACAGGGACGGCCTTGCGCCAGGCCGGCAGGCCGTAACGGCGCCACACCTCACCCCAGCGGCCGAGCCGGCCGACGGCGATCATGATGCCGACGGCGAACACGGCGTAGTACAGGTAGACCACGACGACCGAGCCGACGGAGTGCGGCTGGGCCCAGGAGTCGGGGACCATCGCGTACAGCGGGAGCAGCCACCAGCCGCCGAGGTAGCCGTTCCAGAGCAGCGACCAGACGAGCCACCCCACGAGAAACGCGATCACCGCTCCGCTGAGGAGCTGCCGGGCCGGGATCACCTCGGGCTCCTGCGCGGGCCGGGGCCGGTGCGCGAACCGCCAGATGCCCGGTTCCGCGGCGGGCCGCGGGGCTCTCAGCCACCCGAGGAAGGCGGCCCCGACGGCCCCGTCGGACGCTCCGGCGGCGCCGGGGGCGTGCGTGGGACGGGGCGGCGGGGCGCTGGGGCGCGCCGGCGAACCGATGCCCGCTCCCCCGCCGGTTCCCCCATTGGCCGACACCGCCGGAGGCGTCGGCGGCCCCGCGGGGCGCGGCACCGGTGTGGCGTGTGTGCCACGAGCGTCGTGCGTGCCGCCAGCGCCCTGCGTGCCGTCGGTGTCCATTGCCCTTGCCCCCTGACCTGCCGGTCTGTGTGTCCGCGGGTCAATCTAGTGCCCCCTCATGGGGAGTTCACCGGTTACGCGCCCGGACCTGGGGCGATCCCGGCGACGCCGCCCTATGTCCACGGCGGACAACGCAATCCGCGAACCGCGCCCGGATGGAGCATGCCCCACCCCGCCCCTCGCCCCTAACCTGCGAAGAAAGCACCCGAAACACCCCCAGGAGCCCCGCATGAGCGCAGTCCCGCAGGAGCGCCGCGTCGTCACCGCCATCCCCGGTCCGAAGTCGCAGGAGCTGCAGGCCCGACGTACCGCCGTGGTCGCGGCCGGCGTGGGCTCCACGCTGCCGGTCTTCACCGCCCGCGCCGGCGGCGGCATCATCGAGGACGTCGACGGCAACCGCCTGATCGACTTCGGTTCCGGCATCGCCGTGACCTCGGTCGGCGCCTCCGCCGAGGCCGTCGTGCGCCGCGCCTCCGCCCAGCTGCAGGACTTCACCCACACCTGTTTCATGGTCACGCCGTACGAGGGCTACGTGGCCGTCGCCGAGGCGCTGGCCGAGCTCACGCCGGGTGACCACGCCAAGAAGTCCGCGCTGTTCAACTCGGGCGCCGAGGCCGTCGAGAACGCCGTCAAGATCGCCCGTGCGTACACCAAGCGCCAGGCCGTCGTCGTCTTCGACCACGGCTACCACGGCCGTACGAACCTGACGATGGCGCTGACCAGCAAGAACATGCCGTACAAGAACGGCTTCGGCCCGTTCGCGCCCGAGGTCTACCGCGTGCCGGTGGCCTACGGCTACCGCTGGCTGACCGGCGCGGAGAACGCGGGCGCCGAGGCCTCCGCCCAGGCGATCGACCAGATCACCAAGCAGATCGGCGCCGACAACGTCGCCGCGATCATCATCGAGCCGGTCCTCGGCGAGGGCGGCTTCATCGAGCCGGCGAAGGGCTTCCTGCCCGCGATCCGCCAGTTCGCCGCGGACAACGGCATCGTCTTCGTCGCGGACGAGATCCAGTCCGGCTTCTGCCGCACCGGCCAGTGGTTCGCGTGCGAGGACGAGGGCATCGTCCCCGACCTGATCACGACCGCCAAGGGCATCGCGGGCGGCCTGCCGCTCGCCGCCGTGACGGGCCGCGCCGAGATCATGGACGCCGCGCACGCGGGCGGCCTCGGCGGCACCTACGGCGGCAACCCGGTGGCCTGCGCCGGTGCGCTCGGCGCCATCGAGACCATGAAGGAGCTCGACCTCAACGCCAAGGCGAAGAACATCGAGGCCATCATGAAGGCCCGCCTCGCCACCATGGCCGAGAAGTTCGACATCATCGGCGACATCCGTGGCCGTGGCGCGATGATCGCCATCGAGCTCGTCAAGGACAAGGGCACCAAGGAGCCGCACCCGGCGGCCGCCGCCGCGCTCGCCAAGGCCTGCCACGCCGAGGGTCTGCTGGTCCTCACCTGTGGCACCTACGGCAACGTGCTGCGCTTCCTTCCCCCGCTCGTCATCGGTGACGACCTGCTCAACGAGGGACTGGACATCATCGAGACCGCGTTCGCGGGCGTCTGAGCCGCTCCGGCGACTTCAGGCAAGGGTCAGGGCGTGTGAAGAACGTGTGCGGGGCCGATGACGGGTTGCCGTTCCGGCTGTCGGACGCCCACGCCCTGCCGTACGGTTTCTGCAGATGAGAGAAACACCCCGCCCACAGGGGACTGTGGGCGAAACCGGGACGGAGCCTCCCCAGCCCCGCCCTGGTCGTGCCCTCGCGCACACACCCGGAGCTTCCGGCTCCGGAACTCCTCACCGATCGGATGGCCGCCCGCCCCAAACCCCCCGGGGCGTGCGGCAAACCGGTCAGATCGGCCGCCTCGGAACTACCCCCCCTGTTCCGGGGCGGCCGGCCATTTTCCGGTGGGCCGCCGTTCTGAGCGCCCTGCTCTTCCTCTTCCTCACCTGGCAGATCGCCGCCGGCGGTGCGCTGCGCCGCGGGGACGAACGCCTCGGTGACGCGATCGGAACCAGCCGCCTGCCGCAGTGGGCCGCCGAGCTGCTCGCCGACCTCGGCAACATCACCGTCGCTCTCCCGGTCCTCGCCGCCGTCCTCGGCTACGCCGCCTGGCGCGCCCGCCGCGACGGCGTGCCCCGCTGGTGGACGCGCCCCGTCACCGCCGCGCTCACGATGACCGCCGTCCCGCTCCTGGTCGTCCCGATCAAGGAGACCGTCGCCCGGACGGGCCCGGCCGTGATGGGCCCGGGCACCGGCTTCTACCCGTCGGGACACGCGACGACGGCGGCGGTCGCGTACGGCGCCTGCCTGCTCCTCCTGCTGCCGTACGTACGCGGCGCCTATGTACGCCGCGAACTCGTCATCGGCTACACCGTCCTGAACGCGGCCGTGGGCCTCGGTCTGGTGCGGCGCGGCTACCACTGGCCGCTGGACGTCGTCGGCGGCTGGTGCCTCTCGGTGGTCCTGCTGTACGTGATGTGCGCGGTGTGGGCGGGCCGGGCGCCGCGCGGCTGACCCGGCCGGCCCATCGGGCTACTCGTGCGTGTCGTCCCGCGCGAGCTGCCCCGCCGCCTCGTGCATCGCCAGTTCCAGGACGGTCGGGTCGGTGAGCGTGCCCGAGCCGTCGGGCGGGATCAGCCAGCGGACCCCGCCGGCGGCGCGGCCCGGAAGGGGATGCGGCACGACGATCCAGGTGCCGCGGCCGGCGCCCCGCACCCCCGTGCCGAGCCAGCGGGTGACCGTGCCGGAGGGCACGAAGAAGCCCATGCGGGCGTCACCGAAGTCGGCGAGCACGGGGCCCGGCCGGTCTATGACGCGAGTGAGCACGTCCAGCGTCGGATACCCCAGCTCGCCGGGGAGGATCAGTACGTCCCAGAGCCTGCCCGCGGGAAGGAGCGCGACCCCGAGGGGGTTGCCCTCCCAATCCCAGCGGCAGGCGTCCGGGTCAGGCGCCACGGACGCCAGCCACTCGACCGCCGACTTCGCCCCCGAGCCAGTCATGGCGGGACCTCCTCTTCCTGGTACGCAGTTGCCGAAAGCTGTGCGTGTCACCAGGGAGAGGAGGCCGGGGCGCGAGCATTACGCGGGTTCTGCCCACGAGTTCTCGCGGACCCGGGTCAGCTGTCGAAGCCGAGGCCCGCCTTGTCCATCGCCTTCAGCCACAGGTTGCGCCGGCCGCCGTTGTCGTCGGCGCGCGCCAGGGACCACTTGGTGAGCGCGATCCCGGTGTAGGCGAACGGCTCGGGCGGGAAGGGCAGCGGCTTCGTGCGGACCATCTCCAGTTCCGTACGCTCCGTGCGCTCGCCGGAGAGCAGGTCGAGCATCACGTCCGCGCCGAAGCGGGTCGCGCCCACGCCGAGGCCCGTGTACCCGGCGGCGTACGCGACGCGGCCCTTGTGGGCCGTACCGAAGAACGCCGAGAAGCGGGAGCACGTGTCGATGGCGCCGCCCCACGCGTGACTGAAGCGCACCCCTTCCAGCTGCGGGAAGCAGGTGAAGAACTGGCCGGCGAGCTTCGCGTACGTCTCGGGCCTGTGGTCGTACTCGGCGCGCACCCGGCCGCCGTAGGGATAGATCGCGTCGTAGCCGCCCCACAGGATCCGGTTGTCCGCGGACAGCCGGAAGTAGTGGAACTGGTTGGCCGAGTCACCGAGGCCCTGGCGGTTCTTCCAGCCGATGGAGGCCAGCTGGTCGTCGGTCAGGGGCTCGGTCATCAGCGCGTAGTCGTAGACCGGGACGGTGTACGAGCGCACGCGCTTGACCAGGGACGGGAACACGTTCGTGCCGAGCGCGACGTGCTGGGCGAAGACGCGCCCGTAGGGGGTGCGGACCGCGGTACCGGCGCCGGACGAGGAGAGTTCGAGCGCGGGGGTGTGCTCGTGGATGCGCACGCCGAGGTCGAGGCAGGCCTGCTTGAGGCCCCAGGCGAGCTTGGCGGGGTGCAGCATCGCGACGCCGCGCCGGTCGTACAGGGCGCCGAGGAAGGTCGGCGAGTCGACCTGTTCGCGGGTCGCGTCGGCGTCGAGCAGCTCGGTGCCGCCGGCGAGCCCGGCCTCGGTCAGTTCCTGGTGGAACTCCTGGAGTTCGGTTACCTGGTGCGGCTCGGTGGCCACGTCCAGCTCGCCGGTGCGCTCGAAGTCGCAGTCGATGGAGTAGCGGGCGACCGCCTCCTCGATCGCGTCGAGGTTGCGGTTGCCGAGCTCCTCCAGCTTCCCGATCTCGCCGGGCCAGCGGGCCAGTCCGTTCGCGGCGCCGTGCGTGAGGGAGGCGGCACAGAAGCCTCCGTTGCGGCCGGACGCCGCCCAGCCCACCTCCTGCCCTTCGAGCAGGACCACATCGCGCCCGGGGTCGCGCTCCTTGGCGAGGAGCGCGGTCCACAGGCCGCTGTAGCCACCGCCGACGACCAGCAGGTCGCAGCGTTCGTCACCGGTGAGCGCCGGCCGGGCCTCGGGCTTGCCGGGTTCGTCCAGCCAGTAGGACAGCGGCTTGGCGTCCGCCAGTGACTTGATCCAGTCGGTACCACGGTTCATGGCACGTGCGGCCATGATTTCAACTCCCTCAAACTGCCTTGTTCTTACGCTTGCCGACCAGCATCGCGGCAAGGACGAGCAGCACGGCGACGATGAACATCGCCGTACCGATGACATTGATCTGAACGGGCGTACCGCGCTGCGCCGATCCCCAGACGAACATGGGGAAGGTCACGGTCGAGCCCGCGTTGAAGTTGGTGATGATGAAGTCGTCGAAGGAGAGCGCGAAGGCGAGCAGCGCGCCTGCGGCGATGCCCGGCGCGGCGATCGGCAGGGTGACCCGTACGAAGGTCTGGACGGGACCGGCGTAGAGGTCCTGGGCCGCCTGTTCGAGGCGCGGGTCCATCGACATGACGCGCGCCTTGACGGCCGTCACGACGAAGCTGAGGCAGAACATGATGTGGGCGATGAGGATCGTCCAGAAGCCGAGCTGCGCACCCATGTTGAGGAAGAGCGTGAGCAGCGAGGCGGCCATGACGACCTCGGGCATCGCCATCGGCAGGAAGATCAGCGAGTTCACGGCGCCGCGGGCGCGGAAGCGGTAGCGGACCAGGGCGAAGGCGATCATCGTGCCGAGGACGGTGGCGCCGATGGTCGCCCACAGGGCGATCTGGAGGCTCAGCGACAGTGAGCCGCACATGTCGGCGACACCGCAGGGGTTCGTCCACGCGTCGAGCGAGAACTGCTGCCACTCGTAGTTGAAGCGCCCCTTCGGCTTGTTGAAGGAGAACACCGTCACGACGACGTTGGGCAGGAGCAGATAGCCGAGGGTGACCAGACCCGCGATGACGACGAGATTGCGGCGCAGCCAGCGTACGAAGGGCATCAGACCAAGTCCTCCGTTCCGGACCGGCGGATATAGACGGTGACCATGATCAGGATCGCGGCCATCAGGATGAAGGAGAGCGCCGCCGCCGTCGGGTAGTCCAGGATGCGCAGGAACTGCGTCTGGATGACGTTGCCGACCATGCGGGTGTCGGTGGAGCCGAGCAGGTCCGCGTTGACGTAGTCACCGGCGGCGGGGATGAAGGTGAGCAGTGTGCCGGAGACGACGCCCGGCATGGAGAGCGGGAACGTCACCTTGCGGAAGGTGGTGGCGGGCGTGGCGTACAGGTCGCCCGCGGCCTCGTGCAGCCGGCCGTCGATGCGCTCCAGCGAGGTGTAGAGCGGCAGGATCATGAACGGCAGGAAGTTGTACGTGAGTCCGCAGATCACGGCGAGCGGGGTCGCGAGGACGCGGTCGCCGTCGGTCATGCCGATCCAGCTCGTGACGTCCAGGATGTGCAGCGTGTTCAGCGTGCTGACGACCGGGCCGCTGTCGGACAGGATCGTCTTCCAGGCCAGCGTGCGGATCAGGAAGCTGGTGAAGAACGGCGCGATGACGAGGATGAGGACGACGTTGCGCCAGCGTCCCGCGCGAAAGGCGATGAGGTAGGCCAGCGGGTAGCCGAGCGCCAGGCACAGGATCGTGGCGGCGCCCGCGTACAGCACCGAGCGCAGGAACTGCGGCCAGTAGTCGCCGAGCGCGTCCCAGTAGGTCGCGAAGTGCCAGGTGACCTTGAAGCCGTCCTCCAGGGAGCCCGTCTGGATCGACGTGGACGCCTGGTAGACCATCGGCAGGGCGAAGAAGACGACCAGCCACAGGAGGCCGGGCAGCAGCAGCCAGTACGGGACGAGGCGGCCGCGCTTGCGCGGCGGGCGCGCGGTCTTGACGGCCGGAGCCGCGGGGATGTCGGTGACGGTCGTCATGCGGCGGCGTCCTCCTCGACCTTCGCGGCGCCCGCCTCGATGTCCTGGGCGGCGTCGAGGCCGAAGGTGTGCGCGGGGTTCCAGTGCAGGACGACCTCGGCGCCGGGGGCGAGCCGGCTGTCGCGCTCGATGTTCTGGGAGTAGACCTCGAAGGCGTCGCAGAGCGGGCTGTCGATGACGTACTGCGTGGAGACGCCGATGAAGCTGCTGTCCACGACGCGGCCGGTGATGCGGTTACGGCCGTCGGGTATGGAGCCCGCGTCGTCGGCGTGGGTGAGGGAGATCTTCTCGGGGCGCACACCGACGAGGACCTTCCCGCCGATGGCGGTGGCGGCCGTACAGCGGGCGGCGGGCAGTACGAGCTTGCCGTCGCCGGCCTTCAGGGTGAGGTCCTCGCCGCTGCGGCCGGCCACCTCGGCCTCGATGAAGTTCGACGTGCCGAGGAAGTTGGCGACGAACGTGGAACCCGGGTTCTCGTACAGGTCGGCCGGGGCGCCCAGCTGTTCGACGCGGCCCGCGTTCATCACGGCGACGGTGTCGGCCATGGTCATGGCCTCCTCCTGGTCGTGCGTGACATGGACGAACGTGATGCCCACCTCGGTCTGGATGCGCTTGAGTTCGAGCTGCATCTGGCGTCGCAGCTTGAGGTCGAGGGCGCCCAGCGGCTCGTCGAGGAGCAGCACCTTGGGGTGGTTGATCAGGGCGCGCGCCACGGCGACGCGCTGCTGCTGGCCGCCGGAGAGCTGGTGCGGCTTCTTGCGGGCCTGCTCGCCGAGCTGGACCAGGTCGAGCATCTCCCCGACCTGCTTCTTCACGGACTTGATGCCGCGTCGGCGCAGCCCGAAGGCGACGTTCTCGAAGATGTCGAGGTGTGGGAAGAGCGCGTACGACTGGAAGACGGTGTTCACCGGGCGCTTGTAAGGGGGCAGCGCGGTGACGTCCTGGTCGCCGAGCATGACCGTGCCGGAGCTGGGCTCCTCGAGCCCCGCGATCATCCGCAGGGTCGTGGTCTTGCCGCAGCCCGAGGCGCCGAGGAGGGCGAAGAAGGAGCCCTGCGGCACGGTCAGGTCCAGCGGCTTGACGGCGGTGAAGGAGCCGTAGGTCTTGCTGATCCCGGCAAGGCGGACGTCGCCGCCGTTTTCTGTCGTCATGGTGCAGTCCAGGGAGTCGTGGGGTCAGGGGGCTCGGTGCTGCGGTTCTCACGCGCCGGTGAGCTGGGCGAACTTCTCCTCGAACGCCTTGTCTTCCTTGGACGTGAGCGAGCGGAAGCCGTGCGCCCTGGCACTCATGGTCTTGTCGGGAACGATCAGCGGGTCGTTCGCGATCTTCTTGTCGATCTTGGCGAGTTCGGGCTTCACGCCGTCGACGGGGGTGACGTAGTTGATCCAGGCGGCCAGCTCGGCGGCGACCGGAGGCTCGTAGTAGTAGTCGATGAGCCTTTCGGCGTTCGTCTTGTGACGGGCCCTGTTGGGGATCAGCATGTTGTCCGTCCCGTACATGAACCCGCTGTCGGGGATGTGGAACTTGATGTCGGGGTTGTCCACCTGGAGCTGCACGATGTCGCCCGACCAGGCGAGACAGGCCGCGAGGTCGCCCTTGCTCAGGTCGGAGATGTAGTCGTTGCCGGTGAAGCGGCGGACCTGCTTGCTGTCGACGGCCTTCTGCATCCGGGCTATCGCCGCGTCGAAGTCGTCGGACGTGAAGCTGCCCGGGTCCTTGCCCATGTCGAGCAGCGTCATCCCGACGGTGTCGCGCATCTCGGAGAGCAGGCCGACCTTGCCCTTCAGCTTGGGGTCGTCGAGCAGCTGCGAGACCGAGGTGACCTCCCTGCCGTTCGTGGCCTTGGTGTTGTACGCGATCACCACGGCAATGCCCTGCCACGGGTACGAGTAGGCGCGGCCCGGGTCCCAGTCGGGGCTGCGGAACTGCGGGGACAGGTTCGCGTACGCGTGGGGCAGGTTGGCGGGGTCGAGCTTCTGGACCCAGCCGAAGCGGATCAGCCGCGCGGCCAGCCAGTCGGTCAGGACGATGAGGTCCCGGCCGGTGTCCTGGCCCGCCGCGAGCTGCGGCTTGATCTTGCCGAAGAACTCGACGTTGTCGTTGATGTCCTCGGTGTACTTGACCTGGATCCCGGTGCGCTTGGTGAACGCGTCCAGGGTGGGCCGGTGCTTCTCGTCGTCGCTCAGGTCGATGTACTCGGTCCAGTTGGAGAAGTTGACCACCTTCTCCTTGGCCGAGTGGTCCTCGGACGAGACGCCGCCCTGGCTCTTGCTCGCCGCGGGGATGCCGCAGGCGCTCAGCGACCCGATCCCGCCGACGGCGAGCGCGCCGCCCGCGGAGGCGCGCAGCAGGGAACGGCGGGTCATGGCCGCCCTGCCGCTCTGGAAACTGCGCCGCATGGCGGCGAGTTGTACCGGGGACAGGCTGTCGGGCTCGTACTGCTCCATGCGCTTGGATGCCCTTTCGGGAGGGTCCCTTGCGGGAGGGTGTGCGGCCGCCCTGTGGGCGGCCTGATGACTATCGGTCCCCGAAAATCGTGCGGTGCCAGTCCTTCCGGGCGACCGCGGTGTTGTCGAACATGACGTGCTTGATCTGCGTGTACTCCTCGAAGGAGTAGGCAGACATGTCCTTGCCGAAGCCGGACGCCTTGTAGCCGCCGTGCGGCATCTCGCTGAGGATCGGGATGTGGTCGTTGACCCAGACGCAGCCGGCCTTGATGTCGCGGGTGGCACGGTTCGCCCGGAACACGTCCCTGGTCCAGGCCGAGGCGGCCAGGCCGTAGGGGGTGTCGTTGGCGAGGCGGATGCCCTCGTCGTCGCTGTCGAAGGGCAGTACGACGAGCACCGGGCCGAAGATCTCGGCCTGGACGATCTCACTGTCCTGGGCGGCGTCCGCGACGAGGGTCGGCCGGTAGTACGCGCCCTGCTTGAGGTCGCCCTGGGGGATGACGCCGCCGGCGACCACGCGCGCGTAGGAGCGGGCCCGGTCGACGAATCCGGCGACGCGGTCGCGCTGGGCGTGCGAGATCAACGGGCCGAGGTCGGTGTCCGGGGCGAACGGGTCGCCGACCCGGATGCCCTCCATGAGGTCGGCCACGCCCTGCACGAAGGCGTCGTAGAGGGGGCGCTGCACGTACGCGCGCGTGGCGGCGGTGCAGTCCTGGCCCGTGTTGATGAGGGCACCGGCGACCGCGCCGTGCACGGCTGCCTCCAGGTCGGCGTCGTCGAACACGACGAACGGCGCCTTGCCGCCGAGCTCCAGATGCAGCCGCTTCACGGTGGAGGTGGCGATCTCGGCGACGCGCTTGCCGACGCCCGTCGACCCGGTGAAGGAGGTCATGGCGACGTCGGGGTGTCCGACGAGGTGCTCGCCGGCGTCCCTGCCCGCGCCCGTGACGATGTTGACGACACCGTCGGGGATGCCCGCCTCGGTCGCGGCCTGCGCGAACAGGAGGGAGGTGAGCGGGGTCAGCTCGGCGGGCTTGAGCACGATGGTGTTGCCCGCCGCGATCGCCGGAAGGACCTTCCAGGCGGCCATCTGGAGCGGGTAGTTCCAGGGAGCGATGGACCCGACGACCCCGATGGGCTCGCGCCGCACGTACGAGGTGTGGTCGCCGCTGTACTCGCCGGCGGACTGGCCCTGGAGGTGCCGGGCGGCGCCCGCGAAGAACGCGGTGTTGTCGACGGTCCCGGGGACATCGAACTCACGGCTCAGCTTGAGGGGCTTGCCGCACTGCAGGGACTCGGCCTGTGCGAGGTCCTCGGCGCGCTCGGCCAGGACGCCCGCGAAGCGGTGCATCGCGTCGGAACGCTCGCCCGGCGTGGCGCCGGCCCAGCCGGGGAAGGCCTCGCGGGCCGCGGCCACGGCGGCGTCGACGTCCTCGGTGCCGGCCAGCTCGTACGTGTAGACGTCCTGGCCCGTGGCCGGGTCGACGACTGCGTGGGTGCGGCCGGATGTGCCCTTGGTGAGACGGCCCGCGATGTACTGGGCGCCTTCGGCGAACCGGTCCTGGGCCTGGAAGCGGGTGCTGTTGCCAGGGTTGTGCATTATCGCTCTCCTCCGCCGAAGCCCCGTCCCGCGGGGCCGGCGTAGCTCCAGCTCGATTTGAGTGCCGATCCTGGCAGAGGCGATGTACTGCAACAAGTGATTCCGTTGTTGCCTTTTGGTTACGCGACGGAATCTGTCGACCAGGTGTCGAGTCCCCCTGAAGAACCAAGGACGGATTGTCCGTGGTGCGTGCCAGACTCGCGTGCATGGGGAAGACCGACAGGCTTGAGGGGAACGCGGCCGTCCACGATCGGGACTCGCTGGTCAGGGCGGTGGAAGCGGGTGTACGGGTCAAGTACCTGCACTTCTGGGGGCATACACCGCGGGCGGACGGCGCGGTCGGGGCGAGTTGCCTCAGTCAGTGGTGGGTCGCGCCGTTCACGGTGGACGGGGTCGAGTACGCGACGGCCGAGCACTGGATGATGGCCGCGAAGGCCCGGCTGTTCGGGGACGCGGAGGCCGAGCGCAGAGCCGTCGGGGCGGCACATCCCTCGCAGGCCAAGAAGGCGGGGCGCCTCGTGCGCGGCTTCGACGAGGACACCTGGGCGCGGGAGCGGTTCGGGATCGTCGTCGAGGGCAGCGTGCACAAGTTCGCGGCGCACGCGGATCTGCGGGAGTTCCTGCTCGGGACGGGCGAGCGCGTCCTGGTCGAGGCCAGCCCGCTCGACCGCGTGTGGGGCATCGGACTCGCGGCGGACGCGGAGGCCGCCGGCGACCCGAGACGGTGGCGTGGGCCCAATCTGCTCGGGTTCGCGCTGATGGCGGCGCGTGAGCGGCTGAGGGACCGGGCCTGACGGACCGGGCCTGACGGACCGGCCCCCCGTTGCCGGTGTTCCGCTTGCCGGTGTCCTACGTGTCGATGTCTTACGTGCCGGTGTCCTACGTGTCTTTGTCCTACGTGCCTTCGTCCTACCGGGCGGCGGAGTAGCCGCCGCCGTCGTCGCTGCTGCCGCTCGACGAGCCGCTGTCGGCGATGACGAAGATCATCAGGACCAGCGCGAGCACCAGTCCGCCGATGCCGCAGATCAGTCCGGCCAGCGCCTGGCCCCGGTTCGTGGCCTCGCCCCGGGTCGCCTTCGCGCGGCCGATGGCGCCGAAGATGATGGCGAGGATCCCGACCACGATCGCGATCGGCCACAGGATGAAGCCGACGGCCGAGATGATCCCGAGCGTCAGGGCGGCGACGCCCATGCCGTTCGCGGGGCGCGGCTGCATCCCGGGCCAGCCGTAGCCGGGACCTCCGTAGGGCATCGGGGCCGGGCCGGTCGCCGCGTGGTGTCCGTAGCCGTACGCGGCGGCCGGGTAGCCGTAGTGCATCTGCCCGGGCCCGTCGGGCGAGACGGGCGGCGGGGGCACGGGCTCTCCGGGCGGCGCGAAGGGGTTGGCCCCCGGCGCCCAGGGGGCCCCGGCCTGCGTCGCCGGGTAACCGGGAGGCATCGCGTAGGGGGCACCCGGCGGCTGGCCGTGCGGGTGCTGGTGCTGGTGCTGCGGCTGTTGTGACCAGCGGCCGGTGGCCGGCGCGGCGCCCGGGGACGGCGGGGCGAACGGGTTGTACGGCTCGCCGGGCGGAGTGGGCGAGGACGGGGGCGAAGGCGCGGCGAAGGCGTCCACCTGCGTCTCGGCGTGGGACGGCGGAGTGAACGGGTCCACCTGCGTCTCCCCCTGCGACGGCGGGGCGAACGGATGCGCGGGCGCCGGAGCAGCCGGCCCGGCGGCGTTCTGCGGCGCCGCGTCCCGCGGGCTCGGGTCCGCCGGGGCCGCCCACGGGTCCGGTTCCCGTTTCCCCAGGGACACCCTGCCCTCAGGCGGGTCCCCCGCACCCCGGTCCCCCGGCCCTGTCCCCGTACCCCGCTCCGGCGAAGTGGCCGGACCGTCGGCGCCCTCGGCGCCCTCTCTGCCCTCTGTGTCCTCGGACATCGCTCGCTCGTCCCCTTCTTCTCCCACCCAGACGTCCCGTCATGCTACGGCCGCCGCCGGGGCGTGGCCGGGGCACGCCTACGATGACTGCGACCCACCGATCAGCCGATCAACCAAGTTCCTGGGGAGGAATCCGTGACCGATCTGCATGCCTTTATCGCCGGACTGCCAAAGGCAGAGCTGCATGTGCACCACGTCGGCTCGGCGTCCCCCCGGATCGTCTCCACGCTCGCGGCCCGCCACCCTGACTCCAAGGTCCCCACGGACCCCGAGGCGCTGGCCGACTACTTCACGTTCACGGACTTCGCGCACTTCATCGACGTATACCTCTCGGTCGTCGACCTCGTGCGCACTCCTGAGGACGTCCGCCTCCTCACGTTCGAGGTCGCGCGGGACATGGCCCGGCAGAACGTGCGCTACGCAGAGCTGACCATCACCCCGTACTCCTCCGTCCGCCGCGGGATCGACGAGTACGGCTTCATGGAGGCGATCGAGGACGCCCGCAAGGCGGCCGAGGCCGAGTTCGGCACCGTGCTGCGCTGGTGCTTCGACATCCCCGGCGAGGCGGGGCTCGAGTCCGCCGAGGAGACCGTGCGGCTTGCGACCACCGACACGATCCGCCCGGAGGGCCTGGTCTCCTTCGGGCTCGGCGGTCCCGAAATCGGCGTGCCGCGACCCCAGTTCAAGCCGTACTTCGACCGCGCGATCGCCGCGGGCCTGCACTCCGTACCGCACGCCGGCGAGACGACGGGCCCCGGGACGGTCTGGGACGCGCTGGTCCACCTCGGCGCCGAACGCATCGGCCACGGCACTACTTCCGCCCAGGACCCGAAGCTCCTCGCCCACCTCGCCGAGCACCGCATCCCGCTCGAGGTCTGCCCGACGTCGAACATCGCGACGCGCGCCGTGAAGACAATCGAGGAGCACCCCGTCAAACAGTTCGTCGACGCCGGGGTCGTCGTCACCGTCAACTCCGACGACCCGCCGATGTTCGGCACGGACCTCAACACCGAGTACGCCGTCGCCGCCCGCCTCCTCGACCTCGACGAGCGGGGCGTGGCCGCGCTCGCCAGGAACGCGGTGGACGCGTCGTTCCTCGACGAGCCGGGCAAGGCCCGTATCGCCGCGGAGATCGACACCTACACGGACACGTGGCTCGCCCGCGCGTGACCGGCTGACCACAATGGGGCCATGCATACCGTGACTGCCGTGGCCCACCGGGGCGACCCCTACCGCGTCCGTGAGAACACCCTCGCCTCCCTGCGCTCCGCGCTGGAGCGGGGCGCGGACGCGGTCGAGGTCGACGTCCGTCTGACCCGCGACGGCGTGCCCGTACTGCTGCACGACTCCACGCTCAAGCGGCTGTGGGACCACGACCGCCCGCTCGCCGCGCTCTCGTACGACGAGGTGCGCGGCGTCACCGCGGGCGGCGTGCCCACCCTCGAACAGGCCCTTGAGGTACTGGCCGAGCGGCGGGTGATGGTGGACCTGCCGGGCGCGGACGTGCGCACGGTCCGTACCGTCATCGGCGTCATCCGTGACTGCGGCGCCGGCGAGCGCGCCTACTACTGCGCGGGCGCGGAGACGATGCTGACGGTGCGGCGCGCGGACCCGGCCGCCGAGATCGCGCTGACCTGGACGACGCTGGCCCCGCCGCGGCCCGGCGTGCTCGAAGCGATCAGGCCCACCTGGCTCAACTACCGTTTCCCGCTGGTCAGTCGGGAGCTGACGGCCCATGTGCACCGCCAGGGCCTGCTGGTCGCCGCGTGGACCCCGGACACGAAGTCGGCGATGCGGCGCCTCCTCGGCCTCGGCGTCGACTCGATCACGACGAACCGCATCGACGTCCTGCGCGGGCTGCGCGACGGCTGATCAACCGGCCCCCGCGACCTGTCGCGGGGGGGCATCAACAAGGCAACAATCAAGCGCTGACCAGCCCGCATGCACCCGTCCGCGCGACCTTAGCCCGTTCGAGTGGCGCATCTCACGCCGCGGCCTTAGCGTCGGAACGAGCACAACGGGGCCCAGGGCCCCCCGATCGGCCGGGAGCATATTTTGCGGAGCAACTCACTGAAGGCAGCGCTCGCACTCTGTGCAGCCGCATCCCTCGCAGCAGCCATGGCACCGGCCTCCGCCGCGGCGCCGAAGCCGCAGCATCGGACCGGCGCCCCCGTGATCGTCAGCTGCACCTGGCAGCCACAGGTGCGACCCACGGACTTCCTGCTCGCGTGCGGGGACGGCAACAGCCGCCTCGCCTCGCTCCACTGGTCGCAGTGGGGCCCGAGCAAGGCGGTGGCCACGGGCACGAGCTGGGTGAACGACTGCAAGCCGTACTGCGCCGCGGGCAAGTTCCGCTCGTACCGCGTCACGGTCCGTCTCGACCGCCCGCAGTCCTGGACCAAGCACCAGGACACCCAGCACTACTCCCGCATCACGCTCACCTACCCGAACGGCCACCCGGACGCGTTCCAGCAGGTCATGACCACTCCACTGTGGAACTGACCGGCCGGAACCAGCCGGCCGCACCCTGCGACCTCACAACCCGGCGATCGTGTTCCACCGCTTGGCGAGTTCCGGGCGCTCCTTGGACGTGATGTCGCGCGCGATCGCGAGCCGTCGGCGCATCGCGTCGTCGGGGAAGATCAGTGGGTCCTCGGCGAGTGCCGCCGTGTCCTTGTCCTTCGAATCGGCGAGGATCTCGCGGGCGGCCGGCACGGGGCTCACGTAGTTGACCCAGGTGGCCAGCTTTGCGGCGACCTCCGGCCGGTAGTAGTAGTCGATGAGGGTCTCGGCGTTGCGCTTGTGGTCGGCGAGATTGGGGATCATCAGCGACTCGGCCCACAGCTCGCCGCCCTCCTCGGGCACGACGAACTCGATGTCCGGGTCGTCGGCCTTGAGCTGGATGACGTCACCGCTGTAGGCCTGGCAGGCGAGGACGTCGCCGCTGGAGAGGTCCTTGATGTAGTCGTTTCCGGTGAAGCGGCGGATGTGATGGCTCTTGACGAGCTTCTCGACCTGGTCGCACACACGGTGGAAGTCGTCCGGGGTCCACCGGGTGATGTCGACGCCGTTGCCCTGCATGAGCAGCGCGAACGACTCGTCGAGCCCGGACAGCAGCGTGACCTTGCCCTTGAGGTCGGCCGCCCACAGGTCGGACACGTGCTTGATCTCGCGCCCGACCCTGCGCTTGTTGTACGCGATGCCGGTGATGCCCGACTGCCACGGCACGGTGTACTTGCGGCCCGGGTCGAAGTGCGGTGAACGCAGCAGGGGGTCGAGGTACTTGGCGACGTGCGGCTGCCGGGCGCGGTCCATCTCCTGGACCCAGCCGAGCGTCACGAACTTGGCGCACATCCAGTCGCTGATGACGATGAGGTCCCGGCCGGTCTTCTGATGGTTCATCAGGGACGGGCTGATCTTGCCGAAGAACTCGTCGTTGTCGTTGATCTCTTCGATGTACTTGACGTCGATCCCGGTCTGCTTCCGGAAGGCGTCGAGCGTGGGCCGCTTCGACGGATCGTCGTCGTCGACATCGATGTAGAGCGGCCAGTTGGCGAAGACGAGCCGCTTGTCGCTGCCGGAGCGGTCGGTCGCGGCGCGGTCCCCCGGCGCGACGTAGGCGGCGGGCACACCGCATCCCGAGGCGAGCGCGCCGACCGCCGCGGCCGTGGCACCTCCGCCCAGGGCACGCATCAGGGAACGGCGGGACAGGGACGGCTTGGGGTTCATCGGGGTCGCTCGCACCTGTGCAGGATGCCCGCGACCAGCGGGGCCGGACAATGGACGCTGCGTCAAGCCGACGGGGTGAGAGCCGACACACTGTCGATCACCCGGCACCCCGCCGCGCACCCAACTGCCCCGGACACGCGACCGCCCCCGCGCGGCCGGAGCCACGTGGGGGCGGGTGGAGCGGGTCGGTACTGGTGCTGGTGCTCAGCCCTCGATCGACGTCATGACGTGCTTGATGCGCGTGTAGTCGTCGAAACCGTACGCCGACAGGTCCTTGCCGTAGCCGGACTTCTTGAAGCCGCCGTGGGGCATCTCGGCGACCAGCGGGATGTGGGTGTTGATCCACACACAGCCGAAGTCGAGGATCTTGGACATGCGCATCGCGCGCGCGTGGTCCTTCGTCCAGACCGAGGAGGCCAGCGCGTACTCGACACCGTTCGCCCACTCGACGGCCTGTGCCTCGTCCGCGAAGGACTGGACGGTGATGACCGGGCCGAAGACCTCGTTCTGGATGATCTCGTCGTCCTGCTTGACGCCCGAGACGACGGTCGGGGCGTAGAAGTAGCCCTTGTCGCCGACACGGTGGCCGCCGGCCTCGACCTTGGCGTGCGCGGGCAGGCGCTCGATGAAGCCGGTGACCTGGGCGAGCTGGTTCGGGTTGTTGAGGGGCCCGTAGAGCACGTCCTCGTCGTCCGGCTGGCCGGTCTTCGTGTCGGCCGCCGCCTTGGCGAGGGCCTGGACGAACTCGTCGTGGATGGACTCGTGGACGAGGACGCGCGTGGCAGCGGTGCAGTCCTGGCCCGCGTTGAAGAAGCCCGCCACCGAGATGTCCTCGACGGCCTTGGCGATGTCGGTGTCCTCGAAGACGACGACCGGGGCCTTGCCGCCGAGCTCCAGGTGGACGCGCTTGACGTCCTTGGCGGCGGACTCGGCCACCGAGATGCCGGCGCGCACGGAGCCGGTGATGGAGGCCATCGCCGGGGTCTTGTGCTCGACCATCGCGCGGCCGGTCTCGCGGTCACCGCAGATGACGTTGAAGACGCCCTTGGGGACGATGGAGCCGATGATCTCGGCGATCAGAACCGTGGAGGCCGGGGTGGTGTCCGACGGCTTCAGGACGACCGTGTTGCCCGCGGCGAGCGCCGGGGCGAACTTCCATACGGCCATCATCATCGGGTAGTTCCACGGCGCGACCTGGGCGCAGACGCCGATGGGCTCGCGGCGGATGATCGAGGTCAGGCCCTCCATGTACTCGCCGGCCGAGCGGCCCTCGAGCATGCGCGCCGCACCCGCGAAGAAGCGGATCTGGTCGACCATGGGCGGGATTTCCTCGGACCGGGTCAGGCCGGTCGGCTTGCCGGTGTTCTCGACCTCGGCGGCGATGAGCTCCTCGGCCCGCTCCTCGAACGCGTCCGCGATCTTGAGGAGGGCCTTCTGGCGCTCACTGGGGGTGAGGTCGCGCCAGGCCGGGAACGCGGCCGCGGCGGCGGCCATGGCGGCGTCCACGTCGGCGTCGCCGGACAGGGGGGCGGTCGCGTACGCCTCACCGTTGGCCGGGTTGACCACCTCGGTGGTCCGTCCGTCGGCGGCGTCCCGGAACTCACCGTCGATGTAATTGCGCAGACGACGCAGCTCGCTGGTCACTGAGGCGGCCCTCCTGGTCGGATGTCCATTGGATGAGATACCACCCTAATCGGTAGTCCCACGCTTTCAACACCCCCCGACCCGCCAGATCTGCGAAATCCGTGAACTTCGAGCCCTCAAACAACGAATTTCATCGATCCGGGCTTGCGGAACTGTCGACTCCTCGTGCATGGTGGGGGACGTGGCCAGTCGCAGCGCAGACCCAAAGGGATCGAGGAACGGCAACGGCACCCCGCCGCTCGACGCCGTTTCCCTCGCCATCATCGAACAGCTCCAGGAAGACGGCCGTAGGCCGTACGCAGCTATCGGCAAGGCCGTGGGCCTCTCCGAAGCGGCCGTGCGACAGCGCGTCCAGAAGCTGCTCGACCAGGGCGTGATGCAGATCGTCGCCGTCACGGACCCACTCACCGTGGGCTTCCGACGCCAGGCGATGGTCGGCATCAACGCGGAGGGTGACCTCGATCCCGTCGCCGAAGCGCTGACGGCCATGCCGGAAGTCGAGTACGTGGTCATGACCGCGGGCTCGTTCGACCTCCTCGCGGAGGTCGTGTGTGAGGACGACGACCAACTCCTGGACGTCATCAACAAACGCATCCGGACCCTTCCCGGCGTGCGCTCCACCGAGAGCTTCGTCTACCTCAAGCTCAAGAAGCAGACCTATATGTGGGGAACCCGATAGCCGTGAGCAAGGACCTCAGCCGAACCGCGTACGACCACCTGTGGATGCACTTCACCCGCATGTCGTCCTACGAGAACGCGCCCGTTCCCACCATCGTGCGTGGCGAGGGCACCTACATCTACGACGACCAGGGCAAGAAGTACCTCGACGGGCTCTCCGGCCTGTTCGTGGTGCAGGCCGGCCACGGACGCCGGGAGCTTGCCGAGGTCGCCGCCAAGCAGGCGACCGAGCTGGCCTTCTTCCCCGTGTGGTCGTACGCCCACCCGAAGGCTGTGGAGCTGGCCGAGCGCCTCGCCCACTACGCCCCGGGTGACCTCAACAAGGTCTTCTTCTCCACCGGTGGTGGCGAGGCCGTCGAGACCGCCTGGAAGCTTGCGAAGCAGTACCACAAGCTCAACGGCAACCACACCAAGTACAAGGTCATCTCCCGCGCGGTCGCCTACCACGGCACCCCGCAGGGCGCCCTGTCGATCACCGGCCTGCCGGCCCTGAAGGCCCCCTTCGAGCCGCTGGTCCCCGGCGCGCACAAGGTGCCGAACACCAACATCTACCGCGCCCCGATCCACGGCGACGACCCGGTGGCCTTCGGCCGCTGGGCCGCCGACCAGATCGAGCAGGAGATCCTCTTCGAGGGTCCCGAGACCGTCGCCGCGGTCTTCCTCGAGCCGGTGCAGAACGCCGGTGGCTGCTTCCCGCCGCCGCCCGGCTACTTCGAGCGTGTGCGCGAGATCTGCGACAAGTACGACGTACTGCTCGTCTCGGACGAGGTCATCTGCGCCTTCGGCCGCCTCGGCACGATGTTCGCCTGTGACAAGTTCGGCTACATCCCGGACATCATCACCTGCGCCAAGGGCATGACATCGGGCTACTCCCCGATCGGTGCGACCATCGTCTCCGACCGGATCGCGGCGCCGTTCTACAAGGGTGACAACACCTTCCTGCACGGCTACACCTTCGGTGGCCACCCGGTCTCCTCGGCCGTGGCGCTCGCCAACCTCGACCTGTTCGAGCGCGAGGGTCTCAACCAGCACGTGCTCGACAACGAGGCCAGCTTCCTCAAGACGCTGCAGAAGCTGCACGACCTGCCGATCGTCGGCGACGTCCGCGGCAACGGCTTCTTCTACGGCATCGAGCTCGTCAAGGACAAGGACACCAAGGAGTCCTTCACGGACGAGGAGTCGGAGCGCGTGCTCTACGGCTTCGTGTCCAAGAAGCTCTACGAGTACGGCCTGTACTGCCGCGCCGACGACCGTGGTGACCCGGTCATCCAGCTGTCGCCGCCGCTGATCTCGGACCAGTCCACCTTCGACGAGATCGAGGGCATCATCCGCCAGGTCCTCACGGAGGCCTGGAGCAAGATCTGAGCCTGACGGCTCCCGCGGCCCGGCTGCGCCCATCCGAGTGAGATGGGGGCGGCCGGGCCGCGTCATTTCCCGACCCGCGCCGGCGAATACCTAGCGTGCCCAGTGACCGATCGGCCCTGCCTTCGTTCCCCCGTAAGGGGGACCGCTCGTCTTACGGCATTTCTGATCTGCAGTCTCTGAACGAGGTGTTCGCCATGGTGGCCCCACCGGACAACGACGTGCTCTGGGCACGCGCCCTGCACTTCTCCCACAACGGCTCGCCCGCGCTCACCGGCGTCTCGCTCGGTGTCCGCGAGGGCGAGATCCTCGCCGTCACAGGGCCGCGTGGCAGCGGCAAGACGACGCTCCTGCAGTGCCTCTCCGGCCAGCTTCTGCCACAGCAGGGCGAGGTCTGGTTCAACAGCACCCCCGTGCACACCATGCGCCCGCTCGTCAGGGAACGCCTGCGCCGCGACCGCTTCGCCTGGATCGACCCCGAGCCCCACCTCGTGCCCGAGCTGAACGCCTGGGAGAACACGGCACTCGCCCTGATGATGCGCGGCGGCAGCCGCCGCGCCGCCAAGGCCAGTGCCCTGGAATGGCTGGAGCGCCTCGACATCGGCATGTGCGCCCGCAAGCGCCCGCACGCCCTGATCCAGTCGGAACGCCAGCGCGTCGCCATCGCCCGCGCCCTGGTCACCGCGCCCTCGGTGCTCTTCGCCGACGAGCCCACCGCGCCCCTGCACCGCGCCGACCGTGCCCACGTCCTGCGCACCCTGATGGCCGCGTCCCGCTCGCACGGCATCACCGTCGTCCTCGCCACGCACGACACCGAGGTGGCCGCCCTGGCCGACCGCACGATGTCGCTCCTCGACGGGCGCCGCGTGAACACCGTCCATCTGCCCGGGGTACCCGGCGCCACCGACGCGGAAGGCCGGGCCGCGTGCTCGCTCTCCGTCTAGCCCGCGGGGGCCATCCCGCCGTCCAGCTGCGCAGGCTCCTGGTCGCGGCCGCCTCCGCCGGCACCGGATTCCTCCTGCTGTGCACGCTCGGCTACGCGATGGGCCACCCCGACGCCTCCACCGGATCCGTACTGCGCCTGGCCTGGTGCGTGGTGCCGATCGCAGCGACCGTCCACCTCGCCGTCGCCGTCGCCCGCACCGATCCGGGCACCAGGCCACGTCCCGGCCTGTCCGCGGTCGGCCTCGGCCCGGCACGCCTCACGCTCATCTCGGCGATCTCCACCGCGGTCGCCTGCACGCTCGGCTCGATGCTGGCGCTGCTGGTCTTCCTGCACCTGCGCGGAGACCTCTCCGGGCTGCCCTTCGACGGGGCGGCACGCGGTCTCCTGGCCGCCGACCGGCCCCTGCCCCTGGCCGCCACCCTGACCCTGCTCGCCCTGGTCCCGCTCACCGCGTCCGGCGCCTCCGCCCTCGTGCTGCGCCCGCGCGCCGCCAAGGCCGGCGAGCCCCAGCCGGACCCACGCGATCCCGCCGCCCCGGTGCCCGCGCCGACCGGCCTGCCCTGGGGCGTGGCGTTGCTGGCCATGGGCCTCGCCGTGGAGACATACGCCTCCCGCGCGCAAGGCACTGCGGGGTTCCCCATGCCGGGCGGTCTCGGCGGCAGCCCGGCGGGTGTGTTGGCCGGCTGGACGCTGACGGCCCTCGGCCTCGCGCTCGCGGGTCCCGGACTCACCTACCAGTGCGGCCGGGCCCTTCAGTCGGTGCGGCCCGGGGCGGCGCGGCTCCTGGCGGGCCGGGTACTCCAGGAGGAGGCCCGTCGTATCGGCCGCCCCCTGGGCGTGGTCTGCGCGGTGGCCTCCGGCGCGTACGCGGGGCTCACCCTCTGGTCGGGACGTCAGCCCGACCTCGGCCCGCTGTCCGCGCTCGGCGCCGTCCTCGTCATGGGCTGCACGGTCGCCACGCTCCTGACGGCCGCGATCGAGGCCAAGCACGCCCGCTCCGACACCACGGCCGCCCTGCTCCGTCTCGGCGCCCCCACGAGTCTCCTCCGGGGCGCGGCCGGGCTGCGCGCGGCGGCACTGCTCGCCGTGTTCGGCCTGCTGACGTGGACGGTCGCGGAACTGGCGGCGCTCCCACTCGCGGCCTGAGCGGGCCCGCACCCCCTCGTCGCGGGCCCCCGAAAAAAGGGTCGGAAGAAAGTTCGCGGCGAGCGATGAGTTACGGGCGAGCGGCACGTCTAACCCTGCGTACGGCACAGCGACGCAACACCGAGACCAGCGAGCGAAAGAGACGGCCCCACCATGTACCAGCAGATGATCTTCCCGAACCTCGCCGTGAACGACCTCGACGCGTCGAAGAAGTTCTTCACCGAGCTCGGGTACTCGATCAACCCGCAGTTCTCCGACGAGACCTGCGCCTCCATCGTGGTCAGCGAGCACATCGTGGTCATGCTGCTCACCAAGGAGAAGTACGCCGCCTTCACGAAGAAGACGATCGTCGACTCGACCAAGAACACCGAGGTGCTCCTGTGTCTGAGCGCCGAGAGCCGCGAGAAGGTCGACGAGCTCGTCGACAAGGCGATCGCCGCGGGCGGCACCGAGACCGGCGAGAAGCAGGACCACGGCTTCATGTACGGCCGCGCCTTCGACGACCCGGACGGCCACACCTGGGAGATCATGTGGATGGACCCGGCGGCCGTCCAGGGCTGATCTTCAGGAGTGCCGCGCCCTAGCATGGGCGGGTGCAGACCCCTGAACCCGCCCCGCGCAGGCCCGCGATCCCGCACACGGACGCCGGCCGTGAGATCGAGACGCTCGACGAGTTCGACGAGGTCGTGGCCGCGCACGGCTCACTCGCCGGACGCCGCGTGCAGGCCGTCGACCTGACGGAGCGTACGGACGAGCTGCTCACCCTGGACGCCGAGGGCGCCGTCTTCCTCGGCTGTCCGATGGGGCCCGACGCCGCGGCCCGGATCCGGGCCACCGGCGCCCTGGTCTTCCCGCCGGTCCCCGGCCTCCCCTTCGACCCGTACCGGGGCCGTCTCTACTCCTCCGACGAGTTGTTCGCGGGTCTCGCGGAGGGCGGATACGAGTCGACGCCGGACGCCCGCGCGTACGACTGGTTCCAGCAGACCAAGGCCGACCACGACGTCTTCGCGTCGATGCTGCGGGCCGTGCACGACGACTCCGTCTCCGACGCCCTCGACGAACTCCTCGTCGGCACAAGGGTGGTGGGGGTCATGGGCGGTCACGCGATGGCGCGTGGCACGGACGGGTACGCGGGCGCGGCGCGGCTCGGCAGGACGCTCGCGCGGTCCGGGGTCACCGTCGCCACGGGCGGCGGTCCGGGCGCGATGGAGGCGGCGAACCTGGGCGCGTACGCGGCACGGTTCGACGACGGGATGCTGACCGAGGCGCTCCGGCTCCTGTCCGCCGCCCCCTCGTTCACCCCGTCCGTCACGGCGTGGGCCTCGGCCGCCTTCGAGGTGCGCTCCCGGTGGCCGGACGGCGGCGACTCGGTCGGCATCCCCACCTGGTTCTACGGGCACGAGCCGCCGAACGCCTTCGCCGGGCACATCGCGAAGTACTTCGCGAACGCCACCCGCGAGGACGGCCTCCTGGCCCGCTCGAACGCGGGCGTGGTCTTCCTGCCGGGCGCGGCCGGCACCGTCCAGGAGATATTCGACAACGCGACGCCGAACTACTACGAGTCCCGGGGCGCGCCCACCCCTATGGTCCTCGTCGGCCGCGCCCACTGGACGGAGCGCCTGCCGGCCTGGCCGCTGCTCACCGCCCTGGCCCGCGAACGCTCGATGGACGCGCGGATCGCGCTGGTGGACACGGTGGAGGAAGCGGCGGGCGCGCTCGCGAAGCTGGGCTGAGCTCTTCGGCGGGCTGAACTCGGGCCGGACTCTTTGGCGGACGGTCCGGAAGCCGGGCCCGGGCTACCCGAACGTCGCCCGTTCCAGCCAGAAGTCCAGCAGCTCCCGCTCCCCCAGGACCTCCACGCGTCCGCCGTCGAGGGGCGCGCGCCGATAGAACGCGAGCAGCACATCCGTCAGCGGCCCCCGCAGGGCGACGGTCGCCTTCTCGTGGCCGCGGCGCCAGGTGAACCCGTCCTCGCCCAGCTCGACCAGCCATTCGGCGTTCAGCTCCGCCGGTGCGTCGGTGGCGTGGAGGTGCAGACTGCGCCCGCCGCCGCGCAGCTCCGCCGCGTTGTCCGACGGGTCCGCCCCCTGGGTGTACTGGACGATCTGCAGCCATTCGTCGACCGCGTCGGCCGCGATCTCGGGCACCACGTCGTAGTCGGTCTTCGCCGCGAGCGCCGCGTCCGCGCGGTGGATGACGGTCTCATGGGTCATGCGGCGGGCCCAGAATCCGGTGGAGTGCTCCCAGGCCCAGGTCCATACGGCTGTGTCCGGACCCGCGGCGCGCAGCGCGCCGGCGGTCAGCGCGGCCCCCTCCGTGAGCCAGTCGGCGAGGGCGGCCGGGTCGTCGCCGCCGGTGAAGTGCGGCACCTGCTCCTCCGAGACCGGACCGGTGGTCCTGGTCCGAACGATCGTCTCGACCCAGCGGTGGGCTCGGCCCACATGGAGGGCGAGGTCGCGCAGGGTCCAGTCAGGACACGTCGGCACCGTCACCGAAAGGTCGGCGCCCGCCAGATGGTCCGTCAACAGGGCGGTCTGGGCGATGATTTCGTCGCAGTAGCGGTCATGCGTCAGGAGTCCTGGGGCAGGTGAGGGCGCGAGTGCAGCGGTGTCGGTCATGTGCCGGACCCTATGCGGGAGCAGCACCGTCCAGCACCACGATTTCGCCCGCGTCGAACGCCACCCCGACCTCGTCCCCCGGCTCCGGCGCGTCCCGCAGCGCGCAGGCCGCTTCGAGGCGGGGCGCTCCCGTGGCCTGGAGGTGCACGGCGACATGCGTGCCACGGAAGGTGCGCGCGGTGACCGTGCACGTCGACCGGGCCTCGGCGGCGGGCACGAGGCGTACGCCCGCGGGCCTCACCAGGATCTTGGCGCCGCGGCCCTGCGGGGACCCCGCGGGCACGGGCACCTTTCCCCAAGGCGTGTCGGCCGCCTCCCCGACGATCGTGGCGTCGGCCACGTTGTCGAAGCCGAGGAAGCGCGCCACGAACTCGTCGGCCGGGTGCTGCCAGACCTCAAGTGGCGTACCGGACTGGGCGATCCGTCCGTCGCGCATCACCACGACGCGGTCGGCGAGCGCGAAGGCCTCGCCCTGGTCGTGCGTCACGGCAAGCACGGTCGTACCCAACGCGCCGAAGAGTTCCCTGAGTTCGACGACCAGACGCTCCCGCAGCGAGCGGTCGAGCTGGCCGAGCGGCTCGTCGAGCATGAGCAGACGGGGTCGCGGGGCGAGCGCCCTGGCGAGGGCGACGCGCTGCTGCTCGCCGCCGGACAGCGAGGCCACGGCGCGCCCATCAGCTCCGGGCAGCCCGACGAGTGCCAGCAACTCCCGTACGCGGTCCTGCTGTTCGGAGCGTACGGCGCCGTGCATCCGCAGCCCGAAGGCGACATTGCCGCCCACGTCGCGCTGCGGGAACAGCTGGTGGTCCTGGAACATGAGGCCGACGCCCCGCCGGTGCGCGGGTACGCCCGACTGGTCACGGCCGTCGAGGAACACGCGGCCCCCGTCGAGCCCCTGGAGCCCGGCCACGACCCGCAGCAGCGTCGACTTGCCGCTGCCGCTGGGGCCGAGCACGCACACGATCTCGTGCTCGGCGACCTCCAGATCGACCCGGTCGAGCGCAGCATGCGCCGTTCTGGACGGACCGCCGAACCGCACGGTCGCGTCGTCCAGGGTCAGCAGGGCCATCAGAACTCCCCCGTCGTACGGTCCGTGCGGATGCGTTCGAGCAGCAGCAGCGACACCGCGCACACCACCATGAGAATGGTCGAAAGGGCCATCGCCTGCCCGTAGTTGAGGTCACCGGCTCGGCCGAGAAGCCGCGCCACGGCGACCGGCAGGGTCGGGTGGTCCGGGCGGGCGATGAAGACGGTCGCCCCGAACTCGCCGAGCGACACGGCGAACGCGAACCCTGCCGCGATCAGCAGGGCCCTGCGTACCATCGGCAGATCGACCTCGCGCCAGGCCCGCAGCGGCGAGGCACCGAGGACGGCGGCGGCCTCGCGCAGCCGCCCGTCGACCGCGCGCAGGACCGGCAGCATGGTGCGGACGACGAAGGGCACCCCGACGAGGGCCTGGGCCAGCGGAACCAGGATCCAGGTCCCGCGCAGGTCGAGGGGCGGCTTGTCCAGAGTGATCAGGAAGCCGAAGCCGACGGTGACGGCGGAGACGCCGAGCGGCAGCATGAGGAGCGCGTCGAAGCCCCGTACGAGACGGCCGGCCCTCCGCGTCAGGGCCGCGGCGGCGAGTCCGCCGATCACGACCGCGATGGCGGTGGCGGCGAGCGCGTACGTGAGGGAGTTCCCGATCGCCTCGATCGGCGGCACCAGGAACACACCGCTGTCGGACGAGGTGAGCGCCTTGTAGTAGGCGAGCCCGAAGCCGTCCGGCCCCTCGAAGGACCTCTGGATCAGCACACCGAGCGGCAGCAGGATCAGCACCGCGACCGTGGCGACCACCCCGGCGAGCAGCGCCCACTGGCCCGAGCCGTGCGGGCGCCGGGCGGTGTGCGCCGCGTCGACGAGGCGCAGCGCGCTCTCCCGCCGGCGCACGCTCCAGGCGTGCACGGCGAGGATGATCCCTACGGCGGCGAACTGCACGATCGTGAGGACGGCCGCCGTGGCGAGGTCGAAGATCTGCGCGGTCTGCCGGTAGATCTCCACCTCAAGAGTGGAGAACGTCGGCCCGCCGAGGATCTGGACCACGCCGAACGACGTGAACGTGAAGAGGAAGACCATCAGCGCGGCGGCCGCGACGGCCGGCCCGAGCGCGGGCAGCGTCACCTTCCGCCACGCCGTCCAGCGGGAGGCGCCCAGCATCCGGGCGGCCTCCTCCTGCCGCGGGTCGAGCTGCGACCACAGTCCGCCGACGGTGCGCACGACGACGGCGTAGTTGAAGAAGACATGGGCGAGCAGGATCGCCCACACCGTGGTGTCGAGGCGTACCCCCCACAGGCCGTCGAGCAGCCCGCCGCGGCCGACCAGCGCCAGGAACGCCGTGCCGACGACGACGGTCGGCAGCACGAACGGCACGGTGACGGCGGCCCTCAGAATCTGCTTGCCCCTGAACTCGAAGCGCGCGAAGACGTACGCGCCGGGGAGCGCGATCAACAGTGTGAGCACGGTCGAGGCGACCGCCTGCCAGGTCGTGAACCACAGGACGTGCCGGATGTCGGACTGCCCGAGCACGTCGGCGATCCGCCCGAACTGCCAGTGGCCGCCCGCCTTCAGGCCGCGGGAGACGATCGCCGCGACCGGATAGGCGAAGAAGATCCCGAAGAACGCGACGGGCACGGCCATCAGGCCGAGCCGCGCCGCGCTCCCGCGCCGACGACCCTTACGGGGCTCCGCCTGAGGCTTTACCGGGTGCTTTACCGGGCGCTCTGCCGGAGGTCCTCCGGGGCGCGTTACTTCAGTACGAGTGAGGTCCACGACTTGACCCAGGCGTCACGGTTGTCGGCGATCTTCTTCGGAGCCATGGTCTTCGGGGCATCGACCTTGACGTCGTACTTCGCGTAATCAGCGGGCAGGACCGCGTCCTTCGTCACCGGGTCCACGAACATGTTCAGCGGCATGTCCTGCTGGAACTCCTTCGCGATGAGGAAGTCGAGGAGCGCCTTGCCGCCCTTCTCGTTCTTCGCGTTGCTCAGCAGGCCGGCGAACTCGGTCTGGCGGAAGCAGGTGCCGGTCGCGACCCCGGTCGGGGCGGTCTTCGGCTGCGGGTCCGAGTAGATCGCCTCGGCCGGTGGCGACGACGCGTACGACACGACGAGCGGCCGGTCGCCGCCCGCCTTCCTGCCACCGGCGGAGCCCGAGAACTCCTCGTTGTAGGCCTGCTCCCAGCCGTCGACGACCTTCACGCCGTTGGCCTCGAGCTTCTTCCAGTAGCCCTGCCAGCCGTTGTCGCCGTACTGCGCGGCGCTGCCCAGCAGGAAGCCGAGGCCGGGTGACGACGTCGACACGTTCTCCGTGACCAGCAGGTTCTTGTACGCGGGCTTGGCGAGGTCGTCGAACGAGGCGGGCGGCGTCAGCTTGTGATCGGCGAAGTACTTCTTGTCGTAGTTGACGCAGATGTTGCCGGTGTCGATCGGGGTGACCCGGTGCTTGTCCTTGTCGAGCTGGTACTCGGTCCCCACCTGCTCCAGGCCCTCGGCCTCGTACGGCTGGAAGAGGCCGTTGTCGAGGGCGCGCGACAGGAGTGTGTTGTCGACGCCGAAAAGGACGTCGCCCTGCGGGTTCTCCTTGGACAGGATGGCCTTGTTCACGGCCTCGCCCGCGTCACCGTCCTTCAGGACCGTGACCTTGTAGCCGGAGCGCTTCTCGAAGTCCTTGAGCACGTTCTTGGACACGGCCCAGGAGTCATGGCTGACGAGGGTGACGGTCTTGGAGTCCGCCGAGTCCTTGCCGGAGTCGGATCCCCCGCACGCGGAGAGCGTGACGAGTCCGAGACCGGCCGCCACGGCGACGGCCGTGGCCTTGATGATGGTGCTCACTTAAGTTCCCTCCTGGGTGACCAGGAAGAGACGCGGCCCTGCCCGGGATCGCGGACGAATCCCGGGCAGGGCACAACAGCTTGAGTGGCGACCGAACTTCCTACCCAGAATGACCTGGGCAAGGTTCAGAGGGTCTGCGGCCGATGCCGCACTCTCAGCGCTGTGGCGCTCCCCTGTCGGAATATGAAGATGTAAGAAGATGTACGTACGCCAGTCAGGTTACCGCTCGGTGGCGGCGAGCTGACCGCACGCCCCGTCGATCTCCTGGCCACGGGTGTCGCGGACGGTGACCGGCACGCCGTGGGCCGCGATGGCGTCGACGAACGCCTTCTCGTCCTCGGGGCGCGAGGCCGTCCACTTCGAGCCCGGGGTCGGGTTCAGCGGGATCAGGTTGACGTGGACGCGCTTGCCCTTGAGTAGGCGGCCGAGCCGGTCGCCACGCCAGGCCTGGTCGTTGATGTCCCGGATGAGCGCGTACTCGATGGAGATGCGGCGGCCCGACTTCTCGGAGTACTCCCACGCCGCGTCGAGGACCTCGCGGACCTTCCATCGCGTGTTGACCGGGACGAGGGTGTCGCGCAGGTCGTCGTCGGGGGCGTGCAGCGAGACGGCGAGGCGGCACTTGAGTCCCTCGTCGGCGAACCGGTGCATGGCGGGGACCAGACCGACGGTCGAGACGGTGATCCCGCGCTGCGAGAGGCCGACGCCGTCCGGCTCGGGGTCGGTGAGCGCGCGGATGGCGCCGACGACCCGCTTGTAGTTGGCCAGCGGCTCGCCCATGCCCATGAAGACGATGTTGCTCAGGCGCGCCGGGCCGCCCGGGATCTCGCCGTCGCGCAGCGCGCGCATGCCGTCGACGATCTGGTGCACGATCTCGCCCGTCGACAGGTTCCGGTCGAGGCCGGCCTGTCCCGTGGCGCAGAACGGGCAGTTCATTCCGCAGCCGGCCTGCGAGCTGATGCACATGGTGACCCGGTCCGGGTAGCGCATCAGCACGGACTCGACGAGCGTCCCGTCGAAGAGCCGCCACAGGGTCTTGCGGGTGGTGTCCTCGTCGGTCGACAGATGCCGGACGACCGTCATCAGCTCCGGAAGCAGCGCCTCCTGCAGCTTGCTGCGCGAGCCGGCGGGGATGTCGGTCCACTCCGCGGGGTCGTGCGCGAACCGCGAGAAGTAGTGCTGCGACAGCTGCTTGGCGCGGAACGGCTTCTCACCGATCGCGGCGACGGCCTCCTTCCGCTCGGCGGGCGAGAGGTCGGCGAGGTGCCGCGGCGGCTTCTTGGCTCCGCGCGGGGCAACGAAAGTGAGTTCTCCGGGCTTAGGCATAACCCTTCCAGTGTCGCAGATCCACTCGAGTGACCTGGAGGCCAAGAAGTGAGGGGTGGCCGTCGCTGGTCGTCATGTCGCAGGCCACCCTTGGACGGCCCACAGACGGCCCGGCCTCTCGGCTGACGCGGCAGCATCTGTGCAGGTCGGCGGGCTACTGGCCACCTCACGCCTGAGGCCACCCCGCACGCGGCGGGGCGGAGCCGTGGACGTCCGGCCGGAGTCCGATGAGTCCACTTGCCCAGAAAATCGAACACGCGCTCTAATTCGAGACATGGACTACCCCATCTCTGACGACGTTCTGAACACACAGCGCGAGTGGGCCGTCACATACGAGCGGCTCGCCGAGCAACCGGGCCGCACCGCACTGCGACGCCGCTTGTACCGCCTCTCCGTGCGACTGGCGGCCTACCCCCTCAGCCCCGCGGAGCGCGTGGAACTGCGACGGCAGGCCCGAGGTGAGGGAGGCCCGACGTGATCGGCCATCCGACCGAGCTGTCCCTATGCCGGCGATCTCGGCATCCCGGCCCCCGCCCGGCCCGCTGCCGTCGGATGGGCGGCAGTCGGGCCGTACCGCCTGCCATCCCGGCTGCACTGCGGTCTCGCCTGAAACCGGATTCTGGCGCTATGTCAGAAAACTTTGAGATATGCACTTTCCGCAGGAATTCCACTCACTCGGCAGCCTGATGTCACACGTTGAGATGCCCTGAAATGACAGCCGATGAGCCGATTATTACGTTCGTTGCAGGTCGGCTGTCCAGCTGGCATCTCTGAGACAGGGAGGAGTGACATGCCCACGCGAATCTTTGCCGTGTCCGCCGCCGCGGTGGGCGCAGCGGTCCTTGCCACCGGCATCACCTATGCCGCGCAGTCCGAATCGACCCAGGCCGCCCCACCGGCCAAGCAAGCCGCACCGCAGGCCAAGCGGGACGCACCGCCGGCCAAGCGGGCCGCCCCGCCCGTCAAGCAGGCCGCCCCCGCGACGGCTCCCCGCGGTACCGACAGCACTGACGGCAATGGCGGCAGGGGGAACGAGCGCCGTGGCCACGAGGACGGTGGCCACGAGGACCGTGACCGTGGCTACGGCGGCAAGAAGGAGGGAAGAATCCAGTTCAACGAACGGACGTACTCCGGCCGCATGGAGGGCTGCATCCCCGCTGCCAGCGGGCTGGGCTCAACCAGTTTCAGCATCGACAACGACAGCGACGCGACCGTTGAGGTCTACCGCGGGTTCAACTGCGACAACGGAGCGCCGGTGGCCACGGTCGGCCCCTACGGCGCTACTTATGGAGTCGCGCCCCGAACCGGCCAAGAGGGCGGCCAGGGAGGCGTCTTCGTCGACGACGGGGTCGTGGGCAGTTTCCGGGTGATCCACGACCACGACGAGTGGTGACACCACCATCGCCGGCCCGTCGGAATCGGGCCGGCGATGGCGGCCTCGTCCCGCTGGCGTCCGCTCTGCTGGACGCCTGCGAGAGCATCAAGGCCGTCGGTCAGTACCTTGGGCACACCGACCGGCGCTGACTCTGCGGGTGCACGCCCACCTCACGCCGTCGAGTCAGGAGCGCACGAGGAACGCGTACGACCGGTTGGTCCCGCCCATTCCCCGCGAGCCTGACGGCCCAGTGACACGCAACAGGTCCTCCACACACCAAACGTGCAGGTAGAGGGCCTGTTGTCACCGGATCACCACCAGCTCTTCGGGCCCAGGCATGACCCTTTCGGTGTCGCAGGCATCCGACAACAGGCCCGCCGCCCTGCGGACAACGAGCCCGTCGCTTGAATCCGCGCAGGCCGGCCAGGATTTTCGGGCCGGTCAGCCGGCCCCGACAAAGATCACCAGGAGCAGCCAGACCACCGGCGCCGTCGGGAGCAGCGAGTCGAGGCGGTCCATGATCCCGCCGTGCCCGGGGAGAAGCGTGCCCATGTCCTTGATCCCGAGGTCGCGCTTGATCATCGACTCGCCGAGGTCGCCGAGCGTGGCGCTGGCCGCGACCGCGAGCCCGAGCAGCAGACCCTGCCACCAGGCACCGTCGTCGATCAGGAACTGCATGCACAGCGCGCCGGCGGCCATCGCGAACGTCACCGCGCCGACCAGGCCCTCGCGGGTCTTGCCGGGACTGATGCGCGGGGCGAGCTTGTGCTTGCCGAAGCGCCAGCCGATCGCGTACGCGCCGGTGTCACTGACGACCGTGAGCAGCAGGAACGTCAGGACGCGCTGCGGCCCGTCGTCCGCGGTGAGCATCAGCGCCACGAAGGTCGCGAGGAACGGTACGTAGAACGCGGCGAAGACACCGGCCGTGACGTCCCTGAGGTAGCCCTCGGGGGGCTCCGTCATGCGCCAGACCAGGACCGCGAGCGCGGTGAGCGCCATCGCCACCCAGGCGCCCTCGGTGCCGCGGACGTATCCGGCGACGACCATCGCCGCGCCGCCGATCGCGAGCGGCACGAGGGGCGCCTTGATGCCCTTGCGCTCCTCGAGCCGCGAGGTGAGCTCCCAGAGGCCGACGACGACGGCCACTGCTATCACGCCGATGAACACGGCCTTGACGATGAAGAGCGAGGCGACGATCACCGCGCCGAGCCCCACCCCGACTCCTATGGCTGCCCCGAGGTCACGGCCCGCGCTCTTCTTCGGCGGTGCGGGGGCGGGCTGTGCGGCGCTTGGCATGGGCTCCTGCCGGCTCTCGTGCTGCGCCTCGTGCGGCGTCACATACGGCGTCTGGCGATGCGTCTGATGCTGTGTCGGATGCTGCGGTTCGTGCTGTTCCCCGCGCGGCTGATCGTACGGAGAGTTCCCGTGCGGCTGCTCGTGCCGGGTCCCCTGAGGCTGCTCATGCTGGGGCCTCTGAGGCTGCTCGTGCTGCGTCCCGCCCGGCGACTCGTCGCGGAACAGGGGACCGCTCGGCCGAGCAGCCCCCCGATCGTCGTCCTGGTCACGACCACCGGCGGGTACGTCGGGCATTTCGGGCACGATGGGCATGGGCCGAGTCTCCTCAACCGCATGCTGTTCGTACGCGGGACCCGCCGGGGAAGCCCCCGAGGGCCCCTGGTGGGGCGGCCCCCAGTACCCGGCTCCGGTCGGCGCTCCCCAGGAAGAGTCGTTCACGGATTCCTCAGACCTCGAGCAGCTCGGCTTCCTTGTGCTTGAGCAGCTCGTCCACCTGGGCGACGTACTTCGCGGTGGTGTCGTCGAGCTCCTTCTCGGCGCGGCGGCCCTCGTCCTCGCCGACCTCGCCGTCCTTGACGAGCTTGTCGATCGTCTCCTTGGCCTTGCGGCGGATGGAGCGGATCGAGATCTTGGAGTCCTCGGCCTTGGTCTTGGCGACCTTGATGTACTCCTTGCGGCGGTCCTGGGTCAGCTCCGGGAACGTCACACGGATGATGTTGCCGTCGTTGCTCGGGTTGACACCGAGGTCGGAGTCGCGGATCGCCTGCTCGATGTTGCGCAGCGCGCTCTTGTCGAACGGGGTCACCACGGCCATCCGCGGCTCGGGCACGGAGAACGAGGCCAGCTGGTTGATCGGGGTCAGCGCGCCGTAGTAGTCCGCCACGATCTTGTTGAACATCGCCGGGTGCGCACGGCCGGTGCGGATCGCGGCGAAGTCCTCCTTGGCGACCACGACGGCCTTCTCCATCTTCTCCTCGGCCTCGAGGAGGGTCTCTTCGATCACCACTTGCTCCTGCGTGTCTTGAGTGAGGCCCGGCATGCGCCCAGGGCGGCCGGCTGCGTCGTGTGTCTTTCCTGCACGGTGTCCGACCGGCAGGACATTGTCCATCCCCTGGCGGGGGGGGGGCGTGTCAGGCCCGCGTTCCGTGGTCGCCCACGAGCGTGCCGATCTTCTCACCCTTGACCGCTCGCGCGATATTGCCCTCGGCGAGCAGTTCGAAGACGAGGATGGGCAGCTTGTTGTCGCGGCACAGGGTGATCGCGGTCATGTCGGCGACCTTGAGGTCGCGGGTGATGACCTCGCCGTAGCTAAGCGCGTCGAACTTCACGGCCTCGGGGTTGGTCTTCGGGTCGGAGTCGTAGACCCCGTCCACCCCGTTCTTGCCCATGAGCAGCGCCTCGGCGTCGATCTCCAGGGCGCGCTGGGCGGCGGTCGTATCGGTGGAGAAGTACGGCATGCCCATACCGGCGCCGAAGATGACGACGCGGCCCTTCTCCAGGTGACGCACGGCGCGCAGCGGGATGTACGGCTCGGCGACCTGCCCCATGGTGATGGCGGTCTGCACGCGGCTGTCGATGCCCTCCTTCTCCAGGAAGTCCTGGAGCGCGAGGCAGTTCATGACGGTGCCGAGCATGCCCATGTAGTCGGAGCGGGCCCGGTCCATGCCGCGCTGCTGGAGCTCGGCGCCGCGGAAGAAGTTGCCGCCGCCGATGACGACGGCGATCTGCGCGCCGTCGCGCACGACGGCCGCGATCTCACGGGCGATCTTGTGCACCACGTCGGGGTCGACGCCCAGACCCCCGCCACCGGCGAACGCCTCGCCGGACAGCTTCAGCAAAAAGCGCCCCGCGCCTTTGCCGTCGTCGCTCTTGTCGCCCTTGTCGGCCTTGGTGGTGGTCATGGTGATCTCGCCTCTTTACTTGGCACACATACAAAGAAGGCCACTGCCGGTGGGGTGTTGTTCGCATCCCATGCTCGGCAATGGCCTCCTCGTCACATCTGCGGTCGCCCGACGCGCACGCGCGCGTGGCGGCGTACGCGGGAGACTGCTGTCGACCCTACTGGGATCTCGTCGACCCTAGCGGTGTCTTCCGGCTGTCGCGGTACGGACTCAGATGCCGACCTTGATGCGCGAGAAGCGCTTCAGGATGACACCGGCCTCGTCCAGGACCTTCTGCACGGACTTCTTGTTGTCCAGCGCGTACGGCTGACCGAGGAGGGTGGCCTCCTTGAAGAAGCCGTTGACGCGACCCTCGACGATCTTCGGGAGCGCGGCCTCGGGCTTGCCCTCGGCGCGCGTGGTCTCCTCGGCGACGCGACGCTCGGACTCGACGACCTCGGCCGGAACGTCCTCACGGGAGAGGTACTTCGGCGCGAAGGCGGCGATGTGCTGCGCGATGCCCTTGGCGAGGTCCGCGTCGGCCTTGTCCAGCTCGACCAGAACACCGATCTGCGGGGGCAGGTCGGGCATGGTGCGGTGCATGTACGCGGTGACGTACGCGCCGGAGAACTGGGCGAAGCGGTCCAGGACGATCTTCTCGCCGAGGTTGGCGTTGGCCTCGTCGACGTACGCCTGGACGGTCTTGCCGGGCTCGATCTCGGACGCGAGGAGCGCCGCGATGTCGGCCGGGTTCGTCTTGGCGGCGTGCGCGGCGAGGGAGTTCGCGACGGCCTGGAACTTCTCACCCTTGGCGACGAAGTCCGTCTCGCACTTCAGCTCGAGGATGACACCGGAGGTGTTGTCGTCGGCGATGAGGGACACCACGGCGCCGTTCTCGGCGGAGCGGCCCTCGCGCTTGGCGACGCCCTTCTGGCCCTTGATGCGCAGGGCCTCGACGGCCTTGTCGACGCTGCCGTCGGCCTCGTCGAGCGCCTTCTTGCAGTCCATCATGCCGGCGCCCGTGAGCTCGCGGAGCTTCTTGACGTCAGCGGCGGTGTAGTTCGCCATGATCCTGGAATTCTCTCTCGAAGTCTGAAAGATCTACGGGTGAACGGCGGGGGCCGACTCGGCCCCCGCCGTCAACTACCGAACCGGTGAGGTTCAGGCCTGCTCGGCGTCCGCGGCCGGAGCCTCGGCGACAGCCTCGGTGGCAACCTCGGTGACGACCTCGGCCTCGGCGTCGGCGACCTTCTCCGTCTCGGCGGAGGTCTGGACCTCAGCCTCGGCGGCCGGCTGCTCGTCGGCCTTCTTCTCACCCTCGAGCAGGTCGCGCTCCCACTCGGCGAGCGGCTCGCCCGCGGCCTTCTCGCCCGGCTTCTGGTCGCCAGTGGCGGCACCGGAGCGGGCGATGAGGCCCTCGGCGACGGCGTCGGCGATCACGCGGGTGAGCAGGGTGACGGAGCGGATCGCGTCGTCGTTGCCCGGGATCTTGTAGTCGACCTCGTCCGGGTCACAGTTGGTGTCGAGGATGGCGACGACCGGGATGTTGAGCTTCCGGGCCTCACCGACCGCGATGTGCTCCTTCTTGGTGTCCACGATCCAGACGGCGCTGGGCACCTTGGACATCTCGCGGATACCGCCGAGGGTCTTCTCCAGCTTGGCCTTCTCGCGGGAGAGGACGAGCAGCTCCTTCTTGGTGAGGCCGGACGCGGCCACATCCTCGAAGTCGATCTGCTCAAGCTCCTTGAGGCGCTGCAGACGCTTGTAGACGGTCGAGAAGTTGGTGAGCATGCCGCCCAGCCAGCGCTGGTTGACGTAGGGCATGCCGACGCGGGTCGCCTGCTCGGCGATCGCCTCCTGCGCCTGCTTCTTCGTGCCGACGAACATGACCGTGCCGCCGTGGGCGACGGTCTCCTTGACGAACTCGTAGGCGCGGTCGATGTACGACAGCGACTGGAGCAGGTCGATGATGTAGATGCCGTTGCGCTCGGTGAAGATGAAGCGCTTCATCTTCGGGTTCCAGCGACGGGTCTGGTGACCGAAGTGGACGCCGCTTTCCAGCAGCTCCCGCATCGTGACGACGGCCATGGCCGTACTCCTTGGGTTCTCGGTTGCCGCGACCGCAGGATTGCTGTCGCGCCTGACGCCCCGCGCGCTGTGCCACGAGGGACCGAGGAGCGCGGACACCGTCACGAATGAACTGGTGTTGGGGCGTGCGAAGTCGATCCGGTGACCCGGATCGCCATCAGAAGTGTACGGGACCCGCGGGGTGCCGGGTGACGCCGCTGTCCACAACCGGTCGGTAGTCCACAGTTCCGGTCCATGATCCCCGCGGATCGCGTCGGGACGGGACCGTTCAGTGCATGCGACTGATGCTGATGCTGACGATGACCGCGGCGCTGGCGGGCCTCGTGCCGCCCCCGCCGGTACCCGCCGTGGGCGCCGCCTGGCCGGTGGGGACGAGGCCCTCGATCGTACGGGGCTGGGCCCCTCCGGCGACGGAGTACGGGGCGGGCCACCGCGGCGTGGACCTGGCCGCGCCCGTCGGCTCCCCGGTCAGAGCGGTGGCGCGCGGCCGCGTGTCCTTCGCGGGGCGCGTGGCGGGCAGAGGGGTGGTGGCGGTGGAACTGTCCGGAACGGGCGACCCACCGCTGCGAACTACGTACGAACCGGTGACGCCATCGGTGAAGAAGGGCGCCCGGGTAGCGCCCGGCGAGGTGCTGGGCGCACTGGAACCCCCGACAAACCATTGCGGCCCTACGTCATGCCTGCACTGGGGCTTGCTGCGGGGCGACACCTATCTGGACCCGCTGTCACTGCTGCCCCCGCGACTGCTGCGACGAGGTCCGTCGCGACTGCTGCCGGTACCCCCGGCTGCTGCGGCACCGGGACAGGTCCCGCCCGGTGCTGACCCACCGCCGCTGGTCCCGCCGAGGGCTGACCCACCACTGCTGGTCCCGCTGCTGCCGGTCCGGTCGGGCGTTGGTGCCGGTACGGCGCTGGACACCGCACCGGGGCCGGTTCCGTCGCTGCCGGCACCGCCGCCCCCTCCAGGGCTCGCGCCCCGGATCAGCCGCTGACGCCCCTCAGGGCCATGTTCACGGCCGCCTCGGTGATCGCCGAGGGATCTTCCGCCGCGCCCAGTTCGATCCGGCGGACCGCCGCGTCCACAACCCCCTGAAGGAGCATCGCCGCGAGGCGCGGTTCCGTGTGGCCCATTTCGGAGAGGGCCTCGACGATCATCGCGACCAGGCCGCCGTGCGCGGCGCGGATCTTCTCGCGCGCCCCTGAGTCGAGTTCGCTCGCCGAGATGGCCACGACGGCGCGGTGCCGGCGGTCGCCCACCAGCGAGAGCTGCTCCCGCACATACGCCTCGACCTTGCCCTCGGGCGTACCTGCGCGCTCCATCGCCGTGGAGACCTCCGCCGCCCAGACGGGGAAGTCGACCTCGCAGAGCTCTTCGACGACCGCGGCCCGCGACCGGAAGTACTCGTACACGGAGGAACGGGCGAGCCCGGTGCGCTCGGCGAGCGCGGGGAAGGTCAGCGCCTCCGTCCCGCCCTCGGACAGCAGGGAGCGCGCCGCGTCCAGAAGGGCGCCGCGCTGCATCGACCGGTGCTCGGCCACTGAGGCCGCTCGAATCCTTGGCACACCACCACTTTACGGACGGGACGCGCGCCGCGGGAGTCGTCCCGCCCCACGCACGGCCCGGCAGGGACGATTCCGCATCGTCAGCGCCGGAAGCTGGCCAGCTTCGCACGGAGCTGGAGGACGGACTTGGTGTGGATCTGGCTGACGCGGCTCTCGGTCACCCCGAGCACATTGCCGATCTCCGCGAGGGTCAGGCCCTCGTAGTAGTAGAGCGTCACCACGGTCTTCTCGCGCTCCGGCAGCGTGTTGATCGCGCGCGCCAGATACCGCCGCAGCTCGCGGCCCTCGGCGACCTCGACTGGGTCGTCGGCAGACTGGTCCTCGAGCGTGTCCATCAGGCTGAGCCGGTCGCCGCTCTCCCCGCCGGCGTGCAGCAGCTCTTCCAGGGCCACCACGTTCGCGAGGGACAACTGGCTGAAGACCGCGTGCAGTTCCTCGACCTTGATGCCGAGCTCGGCGGCGACCTCGCTCTCCGACGGAGTCCGGCGCAGCTGCGCCTCGAGCGTGGCGTACGCCCGTTCGACGTTGCGCGCCTTCTGCCGTACGGAGCGCGGAATCCAGTCGAGCGCCCGGAGTTCGTCGATCATGGCGCCGCGGATCCGGGTGATCGCGTACGTCTCGAACTTGATCTCGCGCTCGATGTCGAACTTCTCGATCGCGTCGATCAGTCCGAAGACCCCCGAGGACACGAAGTCGGCCTGTTCGACATTGGGCGGCAGCCCGACGCTGACGCGTCCCGCGACGTACTTGACCAGCGGCGAGTAGTGCAGGATGAGCTGCTCGCGCAATCGCCCGTCACCCGTCGCCTTGTATGACCTCCACAGCTCCTCGAGCGAAGAGGGAGCAGGAGGCCGCACGCTGCCACGGGCAGCGGGGGGAACCGCAGCCCGGTCAGACCCGGAGGTGTGCTGGGGCATTCGTCGCCTTGTGCCGTTCTGCCGTGAACTGGTGATTTGTGCGCCTGGCGCCGGACTGATGGTAAAGATCCCAAGTTAACCGTCTGATGCTCGGTTGCCCATCTGATCGTGGTTGCTCTTCGTTGCCAGGCTGATTCCGGATTGAACCGAACGAGCCGGAATCCTGGTGAGCGTAGCGTGACTGCAGTGTCGCAGTGTGCGAAGACTATGGGATCGCACGTGCGCAGATACGTTCCGTTGGGCGACTTGCGGGATCACATCCGTCGCTGTAAGTGACCGGGGTGAAACGCCAACGCCCCGTAACGCCAAGGGGTTCGGCCGTCATCCGGACGGCGCAACACCCTCCGTCACCGATCATCTCCTTCCGGCAAGACAGGCTGGATCGCCTGGCGTGTCAACTGCCAGCCATCGCTGTGTCGTTCGACGAACCCCAGTGAGCGCAGTTCGTACAACCTCCCGATTGCGTCGTCGACTCCCGTGCCCGCGGCCCGGGCGATTTCCCCCGCCCCGACAGCTCCGCCGGCGGGCAGCGCCGCCAGGACCGCCGCGGCGCCCGGCGCGAGCAGGTCATGCGGCAGTACGGGACCGCGCCGCGCCGGCGCGAGCTCCCCCATGTCTCCGACCAGCTCCATGACTTCCGCCGCGTCGGTGACGAGAACGGCTTCCCCGCGCAGCAGTTCGTGCACCCCCGCCGAACGGGTGCTCGTGACCGGCCCAGGAACCCCCATCGTGTGACGGCCGAGACGCTGCGCCCAGCGTGCCGTACCGAGAGCACCGCTGCGGTACGCGGCCTCCACGACGACGGTCCCCCGGGTGAGCGCGGCGATCAGGCGGTTTCGGAGGATGAATCTGCTCCGCCTCGGATGATCACCGGGTGGCAACTCCGCGATAACGAGCCCCTGTTCCGCGATCCGCTCGATCAACTGGACATGACCGCGCGGATAGGGCCGGTCGACCCCGCAGGCAAGGACCGCCACGGTGGCACCGCTCGCGCCCAGGGTCCCTCGATGCGCGGCTGCGTCCACTCCGTACGCCCCGCCCGACACGACGACGCTGCCGCGCTCCGCGAGCCCCGCGCCGAGGCTCGCCGCCACCCGCGCCCCGTAGTCCGTGCAGGCCCGAGCCCCCACGACCCCGACGGACCGCAACGCCCATATCCGCAGGGAGGGCCGCCCCCGCACCCATAGGGCGACGGGCCGCGCGTCGCCGAGATCGTCCAGCTGGGCCGGCCACTCGGCGTCCCCGGGGCACACGATGCGCGCCCCCACGCCCGCCGCCCGCTCCAGGTCACGCTCGGGCAGCACGCCGGCGGCCCTGGCCCGCAGCCCCGCCCAGCGGCCTTCGCTCACCCCGGGCAGCGGCTCCCCGTCCTCGACGATGCGCCGCACGACGTCCACCGCACCGAACTCCCTGAGCCACTGCCCCGCCCTCTCGTCCCCGGGCTCGACGATCCGGGTGAGGGCGGCCCTGGCCAGCCGGATTCCGTCGGAGACCTCCGCCCCGCTCATCCCGACCCCCCGATGACCGCGGCCACACCGCGCGAGATCCCGGTGCGCAGCTGAAGGGCGAGCGCCACGTCCTGCGCACGTGGCCGGTCGTGGCCGCACAGGTCGGCGACGGTCCAGGCCACCCGCAGCACACGGTCGACGCCCCGGGCGGTCAGGAAGCCACGTTCCAGGTCGTTCTCGACCTCGTCCATGGCCCCCGGCGCCGCGGGCCACCGGGTGCGCAGGGCGTGCCCGGGCACCTCGCTGTTCGTCCGCCACGGCGTGTCCGCGAGCCGCGCCGCGGCCCGCTCTCTGGCGGCCCGCACGCGCTCGCGGACGACGGCGGTGGTCTCGCCCTGTGCGCCGCTCCCGGTCAGCTCGGCACGCGTGACGGGCTCCACGTCCACCCTGAGGTCGACGCGGTCGAGCAGGGGCCCGGACAGGCGCGCCTGATAGCGGCGGACCGCCGCCGGAGGACAGTCGCAGCCGCCGCCCACGAGCGCGTGGTTGCCGCACGGGCACGGGTTGGCGGCCAGCGCCATCAGAAAACGGGCGGGCAGCCGCACCACCCCAGCACTGCGGGCGATGACCACGTGGCCCGACTCCAGCGGCTGGCGCAGTGCGTCGAGTGCCTGGCCGCTGAACTCTGGTGCCTCGTCCAGAAAGAGCACTCCTCTGTGGGACAACGACACCGCGCCCGGCCGCGGCATCCCCTGTCCGCCGCCGACGAGCGACTGCATCGTCGCCGAGTGGTGGGGCGCGCAGTACGGGGCGGCGTCGACCATCGGTTTGCCCGGCGGGAGCATGCCCGCCACCGAGTGAATGGCCGTCACTTCGAGGGCTTCCTCGCGGGTGAGCGGCGGCATGACCAGCGGCAGCCGCTCGGCGAGCATGGTCTTGCCGGCACCCGGCGGTCCCTGGAGGATGACGTGATGGGCACCGGCGGCCGCGACCTCGATCGCCGTGCGTGCGGCGCGCTGGCCGACGACATCGGCCAGATCGAGGATGTGGGCGTCGTGCGGCACCCCGGCGAGGCCCACACCGAGGCCCTGGCCAGGAATGCTCAGGCCGGCGAGCATCGGGTCGGGGCGTCCGGTCTCGTCGGGCGGCTCGTCCGGCACCGGCTCGTCCGTGAGGACCGCGATGAGCTGACGCAGGCTCCGTACGCCGAGAACCGAGACACCCGGGACGAGCGCGGCCTCGCCGGCCGAGCACTCGGGGACCACGACCTGCTCGTAGCCCGCGTCGGCCGCCGCCAGGACGGCCGGGAGCACCCCGCGAACGGGCCGGACCCGGCCGTCGAGCCCCAGCTCACCGATCATCACGACCTCGGAGAGGACCCGCGGATCGATCCGCTCGGCCGCGCCCAGCACCGCGCTGGCGATGGCCAGGTCGAATCCGCTGCCACTCTTGGGTACGGACGCCGGACTGAGCCCCACCGTGAGTTTCTTCTGCGGCCACTCCCCGCCGGAGTTAACGACCGCCGCCCTGACCCGGTCGCGGCTCTCCGACAGGCTCTTGTCGGGCAGTCCGACCAGCGTGAAAGCGGCGACCCCGGGCTCCAGGTCGGCCTGGACCTCGACGACCACGCCCTCGACGCCGACGAGGGCCACGGAGCAGGTGCGCGCGAACCCCATCAGGCCACCCCTCGCGCATGCTCGACGACGGGGGCGCCGCGCTCCGGCAGAAGGACTCCGACCACATCGATGCGTACACCGCCGGGTGGCGCTCCCCCGTGTTCCTGCACCCAGCGCTCCGCGAGGTCGCGCAGCCGCTGGGCCTTGACGGGTGTGACCGCGGCCATCGGGTGCTCGAAGGACCCGGCCGGGCCGCCCGCCCTGCGGGTCTTCACCTCGCAGACGACGAGGGCGTCGCCCTCCCGGGCAACGATGTCGATCTCACCGGTCCTGCCCGCGCGCCAGTTGCGCTCGATGACCGTCATTCCGGACTCGGCCAGCCGCCGTGCGGCCAGCTCCTCGCCGTACTTTCCGAGTGCGCTGCGTGCCTTGGACGCGTTCATGTCGGCACCACCTCCGACGCCCACGCTGAGGCATGGGCGCCGGAGAAGTGGATCTTGGTGAACTACTCACGGGTTGTGGACAACCCAGCCACCCGAACCAGCGAGCTCCACCCGCTCTAGGGCTCCGGATCACCAGCTCAAGGGCTCCGGATCACCCGCCGAACAGCTCCGGATCACCCGCCCGGCAGCTCCAGATCGCTCTTGTTCAGCTCCTCGATGTTCACGTCCTTGAACGTGAGTACCCGAACCTGCTTCACGAACCGTGCGGGCCTGTACATGTCCCACACCCAGGCATCCGCCATGGATACCTCGAAGAAAACCTCACCCTGGACCGAGTGCACCTGCATCTCGTAGTCGTTGGTGAGATAGAAGCGCCGTTCGGTCTCGATCACATATTTGAACAGACCGACGACGTCGCGGTACTCCCGGTAGAGCTTCAGCTCCATCTCGGTCTCGTACTTCTCGAGGTCCTCGGCGCTCATGGCATGTTCCCCTTCAGCCGTGCGTCCCCCTATTGTGCGTCAGCCCCGTGCGCCTCTAGACGATTTCCGTGTCGAGGACTTGGGGACGACTCGGGGGACCCTCGTCGAGCAGCCGTTCCAGCAGCCCGGCGAGCCTGGTCGGATACACCGTCTCATGTGCCTCGGTCAGTTCCCGGCACGTCCACCAACGTGCTCCGGCGACGCTGCGCCGTTCCAGCTCGGTCAGGCCCGCCCCGGCGATCTCAGCCCCGGCCACGGCAGCCGTCGTACGGGCCAGGAAGTACCACTCGTCCTGGTCCCAGCGCCGCCCGTCGAACGGGAAGGAGCAGGTGCGCCGCCACAGGACCGGGCCGAGCTCGACGTCGGTGATGCCGGTCTCCTCCGCGAGCTCGCGCAGTGCGGCCTGCTCGCGGGTCTCGTCGCCCTCCAGGCCGCCGCCCGGGGTGAACCACCAGTCGTCGGTGGTGTCCCCCGGCTCGTGCCCGTGCAGCAGCAGAATGCGGTCGTCGGGGTCGAGCAGTACGACCCGTGCCACCTTCCGCAGCTCCCGGCCGGCACCGGGCGGCTCAGCCCGCAAGGGCCCGCTCCCCCGCCGACGCACGCGACCGGCCGCGGCCCTTGCTCGCGCGCTTGGCGATCGGCCCGTACGCGGCCCCGCCGAGCACCAGGACGGCGCCCGCGACCACCGCGGCCAGGACCAGCCTCAGGGGGCCCGGCTGGGAGAGCCCGCCCGGCAGCGCCTCGAAGCCGGTGGGCCGCGCGAGCATGCCGTCCATCGGCCAGGCCACGGCGTCGACCCGGGCGGCCACGGCGCTGCGGGGCACCGTTCCGTGGCTGGAGTCGCCGATGTGGACGCTGGAGTCGAGGGAGCCGCTGCGCTCGTCACCGAGCAGGAAGAGGCGGCCCTGGGGCACGGTTGTGGTCGGGATGCCCGTGGCCGAGGGGCCCTGCCCCTTGGGGAGATACGGTTCGGCAATCTCCTTGCCGTTGACGGTCAGCTTGCCTGCCTCGCAGCAGGCGATCTTGTCGCCGCCGATGCCGACGACGCGCTTGACCATGGGCATGTCGCCCCACGCCGACTCCGTGAAGACGACGACGTCGCCGCGCTTGACCTCACTGCCGTCGATGCGCTGCGCGAGGACCCGGTCGCCGGCGCCGATCGTCGGCGTCATCGACTCGGTGGGCACGGTGTACGGCTGGTACACGATGGCGCCCCACACGAACCCGCCCAGGAACAGCACACAGCCGAGGGCCACGGCCAACCCCGACAGCGTGCTGCCGAGCCGACCCTGGCCCTCGTCCGTACGACGTGTCCTGCTCATCCCAGTTGCTCCCCGCCTCGGAGATTCGCCGCGGAAGATCGGCGATCTGGGACGGCACCCTACCCGGCGGTCTTCACCTCAGAAACCCTGGTGTTCCCCTGGGTAAGCCGACGCCTGCGCCACAGCACGAGCGGTGCGGAGCCCGCGAGCCCGAGCGCCCCCGGGGCCGCTCCCATCGCGGCGTTCAGGCCCGGCTGGTCGAAGGTGTCCGGCACAGGCAGGGTCGTCCAGCGGGTGGGCGGCCAGGCGACCACGATCGCGCGGCCCACGACGTTGTCCACGGGGACGAAGCCCTGGTTGCTGTCCTGCTGGTGGTACCGGGAGTCCATGGAGTCCTGGCGGTGGTCACCCATGACCCAAACTTTGCCAATGGGTACGGTGACCTTGAACTTGCCGCCCACATTGTCGTCGCTGCACGGGGTGTTCCCCGGGTAGACGTACGGCTCGTCGAGCGCCTTGCCGTTGACCACGAGCGGTCCCGTACCGTTGCACTCGATGGTGTCGCCGCCGACGCCGATGACGCGCTTGATGAGGTCCTTCTCGTTCGTGGACGGCATGAGGCCGATCCAGCCGAGGACCCGCTGCACCGGATTCGGCTCGGCCGTCGGCTCGTCCTTCAGCCAGCCGTCCGGGTCGTGGAAGACGATGACCTCGCCGCGCCCGGGCTCGGAGCCGAACCACGGCGTCAGTTTGTCGACGAGTACGCGGTCGCCGATCTGCAGGGTGTTCTCCATCGACGCCGACGGAATCGAGAACGCCTGCACCAGGAACGTCTTGATGACCAGCGCCAGAACCAGCGCGATGACGATGAGGAGCGGAAGCTCCTTCCAGAAGGAGCGGGGCTTCTTCGCCTGACCGCCCGACCGGCTGCTGCCACCGGAGCCGTCTCCTGGACCGTCGCCGTGGCCACCAGCGTGTCCGTTGCCGTCCGCGCCGTCACTCTCGAGGTTCACGGCGCCCGTCGCGGCCGCTGCCGCTCCGTCGTCGGATCGCCCGGGCTGCTCGTCGGGCCCGTGCCCTGACCGTGCGCCGACCGCCAAGTCCCCCACATCCACTCCTCACTCCGTGCCGCCGCCTGTCGTCCCATACGCGATGCAGGCCCACCACTCCCATAACGAGCGGGAGTTCCGCAGGGCTCGGGAGAGGGATCAATCCGTTCAGATCCTCGGAGGCCACCCTATGCGACGGTTGCCTGGCTGCGGCCGACCTGTTCTGCGCGGCGGCCACGGTCGCATAGGTACCCGGCTCCGGGAGCGTGCTCCAGTGACCGACCGGCCAGGCGATGACACGGGCCCGGCCGACGACCGACTTCTCCGAGACGGTGCCGCTGAAGGCCTCGGTTCGGTGGAAACGGGAGTCAGCCGAGTTGGAGCGGTGGTCGCCCATCACGAACAGGCGCCCCTTGGGCACCTTGACCTCGAACTCGAACTTTGACGGCACGTCACCCGGGTGGATGTACGGCTCGTTCAGGGGCGTCCCGTTGACCGTGACGCGGCCCTGTTTGTCGCAGCACTTGACGGTGTCACCGCCGACCGCGACGACCCTCTTGATGAGGTCGCGCTCGTCGTCCGAGGGCAACAGGCCGATCCAGGTGAGACCTTCCTTCACCTGTTTGACGCCGACAGGGGCGTCCTTCTTCGTGCCCTGTTCCTGCTCCAGCCACCTACCGGGGTCCTTGAAGACGACGACGTCGCCGCGGTGCGGCTTCGCGCCGAACCACGGGGTGAACTTGTCGACGAGGACCCGGTCGCCGATCCTGATCGTCTGCTCCATGGAGCCGGACGGGATCACGAAGGCCTGGACGAGGAACGTCTTCAGGACGAGTGCTATCAGCAGCGCCACACCTATGAGGAGCGGGATCTCCTTGAGCGCGGAGCGCTGTCGCCGTCGCTTGACCTTGCGCGCCAGCCTGCGCCGCTCGGCACGGCCCGGCAGCGGCGTGCTGCCGGCGCGGCGCGTCCCGGTAGGCAGGCGGGTGTCGCCGCCGCCCCTGCGCGAGTGGGAGCGTCCGCGGTTACCCATGGGCACCGCCGGGTGCGGGCACGCGCGCGTAGACGTCGTTACGGGACAGGGAGCCCCAGTGACCCGCCGGCCAGGCGATCCACTGGGCCTTGCCGATCACTTCGTCCACGGGGACCATGCCGCCGCCGGGCGCGCCCAGGTAGTCGCGTGAGTCCCGGGAGTCGCCCCGGTGGTCACCGAGCAGGAAGAGAGTGCCGTCGGGCACGACGAGGTCGAAGGGCGCCTCGGAGGGGGTGTTGCCGGGGTACAGGAACGTGTTCTCGTCCACCGGTTCGCCGTTCACCCCGATCCTCCCCTTGCTGTCGCAGCAGACCACATGGTCTCCCCCCACGCCCACGACCCGCTTGATGTAGTCGGCGTCACCGAAGTACCCGGTCCCGTCGAAGACCACGACGTCGCCCCGCTGCGGCTCAGCACCGAAACGGTACGCCAACTTGTTTACGAGAACGCGGTCCCCGACCCTCAATGCGGGCTCCATGGAACCGCTGGGGATCTGGAAGGGCTGCATCACGAAGATGCTCAGCAGGAGCAGCAGAACGAGGCCGAGCAGCGCCGACAGGGTCAGGCGGCCGCCGGGAAGCCAGGACGCGGTCCGCGACACAGACGCGAAACGCGACCGCTCCTCCCCGCCCTCGTGTACGGAGGGTTGGGAGGCGCGATCGCGTTCCGTTGTCTGTGCTTCGGTGTCCATCGAGCCCAGATGTTATCCGGCCCGGCTGTGACCCCGTGCGCGAGCTCAGTTGTCGCGCTTCTCCTTGATCTTCGCGGCCTTGCCGCGCAGGTCGCGCAGGTAGTAGAGCTTCGCGCGACGCACGTCACCGCGGGTGACGAGCTCGATCTTCTCGACGATCGGGGTGTGCACCGGGAAGGTGCGCTCGACGCCGACGGAGAAGGAGACCTTGCGGACCGTGAAGGTCTCGCGGACACCGGCGCCCTGGCGGCGGATGACTACGCCCTTGAACTGCTGCACACGGGAGCGGTTGCCCTCGATGACGCGGACGTGGACGTTGACGGTGTCACCCGGGCGGAAGGCCGGGATGTCGCTGCGCAGCGACGCGCTGTCGACGGAGTCGAGCAGGTGAGACATGATCGTCTGCTTTCTTCACCGATGCCACAGGTCATCGGCGGGAATGTTCGAAATGAGGATTCGGTAGCTGATCGCGTCGGGCGGGCGTCGTTCCCCCTGTGGCAGGGGCGCACGCTGGACGTACAGCAGCGGCCTATTGTTCCACGGCTTCGGGGTCTCGCCCAAATCGGCCGTCGGGGCCCGGCCGCCAGCCCAGGATGGAGAGCATCTCGCGGTCCTTCTTGTCGAAGACCGAGGGGTCGCAACGCTCCACGAGATCGGGCCTGTTGCGGGTGGTGCGCCGCAGCGCCTCGTCCCTGCGCCAGCGCGCGATCTTGCCGTGGTGGCCACTGAGCAGCACGTCGGGGATGCCCTGGCCGCGCCACTCGGGGGGCTTCGTGTAGACGGGCCCTTCCAGGAGGTTGGCCATGGCGCCGGGCGCGAAGGAGTCGTCCCGGTGGGATTCGGCGTTCCCGAGGACCCCGGGCAGCAGTCGCGCGACGGCCTCCGTGACGACGAGTACGGCGGCCTCTCCGCCGGCCAGCACGTAGTCGCCGATGGAGACCTCGTAGACCGGCATCCGGGTCGCGTACTCGTCGATGACGCGGCGGTCGATGCCCTCGTAGCGCGCGGGCGTGAAGACCAGCCAGGGGCGCTCGGAGAGCTCGACGGCGAGTTCCTGGGTGAAGGGGCGGCCGCTGGGCGTGGGGACGACGAGGGCGGGGCCGTGGGACCCGTTCTCGTAGCCGTCGGCGAGCACGTCGTCGAGGGCGTCGCCCCAGGGGCCGGTCTTCATGACCATGCCGGGGCCGCCGCCGTACGGGGTGTCGTCGACCGTGTTGTGCCGGTCGTACGTCCACTCCCTGAGGTCGTGCACCCGTACGTCGAGCTGCCCGCGCGCGCGGGCCTTGCCGACGAGGGAGACGTTCAGCGGGTCGAGGTACTCGGGGAAGATCGTGACGACGTCGAGCCGCATCAGACGCCGCCCGCCTCGGAGCGCTTGCCCGAGTCGTCGCCGGAGTCGTCGTCCGCGTCGCGGCCGGAGGCGATCTCGGCGCGGTCGTCGATGAGCCCGGGCGGCGGGTCGATGATCGCCCGCTGCTCCTCGAGGTCGATCTCGGTGACGATCTCCTCGACGAAGGGGATCATCACCTCGCTGCCGTCGGGGCGCTCCACGATGAACAGGTCCTGCGAGGGCAGGTGCGAGATCTCGGTGATCCGGCCGACCTCGACACCGTCCGTGGTGACCACGTCCAGGTCCATCAGCTGGTGGTCGTAGAACTCGTCCTCGTCCTCCGGCAGTTCCTCCGGGTCGACCTCGGCGATGAGGAGCGTGTTGCGCAGCGCCTCGGCGGCCGTACGGTCGCGTACGCCCTCGAAGCGGAGCAGGAGGCGGCCGCTGTGCACGCGGCCGGTCTCGATCGTCAGCGGCCCCGTGGAGGCGGGGTCGGTGGCGAGCACGGCACCGGGGCCGAGCCGCAGCTCGGGCTCGTCGGTGCGTACCTCGACGGTGACCTCGCCCTTGATGCCGTGGGCGCGGCCGATGCGCGCGACTACCAGCTGCACGTGAACAACTCTCCTGTCATACGGCCACGGGCCGGGGACGGCCCTGAGGCCCTCCCCGGCCCGAGCCGGTGCTTCATTTGTCGCCGAACCGTTGGTCCGGCTCAGCGAACCTGGTCCACGTCGACGAGGTCGACGCGGACACCGCGGCCGCCGATGGCGCCCACGACGGTACGCAGGGCACGCGCGGTGCGGCCGTTACGGCCGATCACCTTGCCGAGGTCGTCGGGGTGAACCCGGACCTCGAGTACGCGCCCACGGCGCAGGTTGCGCGAGGCGACCTGCACATCGTCGGGGTTGTCGACGATGCCCTTCACGAGGTGCTCAAGAGCCTCCTCGAGCATGCTCAGGCCTCGGTGGACTCGGTGGACTCGGCCGGGGCCTCGTCCGCCTTCTTGTCAGCCTTCTTGGCCTTCGGGGTGATGGCCTCGCCCTTGGCGTCGTCGCCCTCGAGACCCTTGGTGAAGGCCTCGAACGCGGCGCGCTTGTCCTTGGGCTCCGCGACGAGCAGCGGCGCGGGGGCCGGCAGGCCCTTGTGCTTCTGCCAGTCACCGGTGAGCTTCAGGATGGCCATGACCGGCTCGGTCGGCTGGGCGCCGACGGACAGCCAGTACTGGGCACGCTCCGAGTTGACCTCGATGCGCGAGGGGTTCTGCACCGGGTGGTACAGGCCGATCTCCTCGATGGCCCGGCCGTCACGGCGGGTACGGGAGTCGGCGACGACGATGCGGTAGTGAGGCGAACGGATCTTGCCCAGACGCTTCAGCTTGATCTTGACTGCCACTGGAGTGGTGTCTCCTGGTCTTGACGTGGTTGGGCACAACGGGATGCCACGTGGGGTTGCGGTACTCGGAGTGCCCGATGGACGCGTCAGCCGGAGGCGAGAGGGTTCCTATGCGGCTGTCGAGTACAGCTAGCCATTGTGCCATACGCCGGCGGGGCGGCCGAACCTGGTCCGAACGCCCCGCAGCAGGTCGCGCACCCTCACGGAGGATCAGCCGGAGATCACCCAACGCCCGCGCCGACGGCCTCCGGGATGCGGAACGGCTTGCCGCAGCCGCCGCAGACGATCGGGGCCTGGGCGAGGACCGAGGGCACCACGCGCACATTGCGCCCGCAGTCGCAGACCGCCTTGACGCGGACACCGCCCCCGGAGGAGCCGTGCCGCGCGGCCGGACCGCGGAAGCTGCGCTTGGTGTCCGCGGCCGTGGCCACGGTGTGCGCCTTGAGGGCGCTCTTGAGCCGCTCGATCGTCGGCCGGTAACGCTGCTTCGCCTCGGGGTTGAGCGTCACCAGCGAGAAGCCGCTGCTGGGGTGCGGTTCCTCGGGGTGGTCGAGGCCCAGCTCTTCGGCGATGGCGAGGAATCTGCGGTTGTGGTACCGGCCGGCGCGGGAGGTGTCGCGGACTCCTCGGGCGGCGGCGATGCCATGGACTGCCTCATGGAGGAGTCGCTCGAAGGAGAGTTCGTGTCCGCAGGCGGACGACGACTCCCCGATCAGGGATTCGGGCGCGGCTAGATCTGGCAGCTCGGGGTGGTGCCGCTGAATGTCGGCCCACGCCTGTGCCAGCTCTGCGGCGAGAACAGGTGGTGTCGTGCTCACGTCGTGACAACGAGCCGGGATGCCTCTGTGTTCCTATTCCGGGGCATCCCAAATAATTTGCACGTACCAGTCAGTTGCCGCTCATGCGTCCGGACGAGGGCGGGTGCGCTGATCTGCGGAGAAGCCTCACAGCTCACACCAAGGTGGTGCGTAGGTATACGTACGCCCCGGCGCGTAGACGATGTCCGCACGCCGGGGCGACTGTGTCGCTCTGATGCACAAGGGGCCTTTCGGCCTCTCTCGCGCCGCTCGCTTCGCAGGTGCGGTGGCTCAGTACGCGCGTGCCACGACGGCGACGTTACCCGCCGCGTCATCCGCGTCCGGCACCGCCCCGTCCTCGGTGACCAGACACCGTACGGAGACGGAGTGCTCGGCCAGCGCGGCCTCGCCCGCCTCGCCGAGCGTGGCCCACGGGATGCGGGCCCAGCCGCCCGAAGCGGCGGCCTCGACGGCCTCGTCGACCGTCGTCACATCGGTCGTACGGGACTCGCGGCGCTCGCGGGCCTGCTTCAGGAGCAGCGCCTGGTCCTCCTCCAGGACGGTGGGCAGCAGCGCGGCGAGCGCCTCGACGGCCACCGGCTCCTTGCCGCCCGGGATGCGCCTGGCCAGCATCGCCGTGCCGTTCTCCAGGTCGCGCGGGCCGATCTCGACACGTACGGGCACTCCCTTGAGTTCCCAGTCGATGGCGCGGCGGCCGAACGGGGTGTCCGTGCGGTCGTCGACATGGACGCGGATGCCGGCCGCCTTGAGGGCGCCGCCGATCTCGTGGACCTGGGCCAGAACGGCGTCGTCCCCCTTGATGGCCAGCACGACGACCTGGGTGGGGGCGAGCCGGGGCGGGATCCTCAGGCCGTTGTCGTCGCCGTGCATCATCACGAGCGCGCCGATCATGCGGGTGGTCGATCCCCAGGAGGTCTGCCACACCAGTTCCTGCTTGCCCTCCTTGGACAGGTACTGGGTGTGGAAGGCCCTGGCGAAGTTCTGGCCGAGTTCGTGGCTGGTGCCCAGCTGGAGGGCCTTGCCGTCGCCCATCATCCCTTCGAGCGTGAGGGTGTTGATGGCGCCGGCGAAGCGCTCCTTGGCGGTCTTGCGGCCGAGCACGACGTCCATCGCGAGGACGTCCTGCATGAAGTCCGCGTACACGTGCCGGTGGATGCGGGCCGCGAAGTCGCGGGCCTCCTCGTACGTGGCGTGCGCGGTGTGGCCCTCCTGCCACAGGAACTCCGTGGTGCGCAGGAAGAGTCGGGGGCGCAGCTCCCAGCGGACGACGTTCGCCCACTGGTTGATGAGGAGGGGCAGGTCGCGGTAGCTCTGCACCCACTTGGCGAAATACTCGTTGATGATCATCTCGGAGGTGGGGCGGACGACGGCGGGCTCCTCCAGCTCCTTGCCGCCGCCGTGCGTGACCACGGCGAGTTCGGGCGCGAACCCCTCGACGTGCTCGGCCTCCTTGTGGAGGTACGACTGCGGGATCAGGAGCGGGAAGTACGCGTTCTGGGTGCCCGTCTCCTTGATGCGGGCGTCCATGTCCTGCTGCATCCGCTCCCACAGGCCGTAGCCGTACGGTCGGATGACCATCGTGCCGCGCACTGGACCGTTGTCGGCCAGTTCGGCCTTGCTGACGATGTCCTGGTACCAGCGCGGGAAGTCCTCTGCCTGAGGCGTGAGAACGGGTGTCTTGGCCATGGCGCGCATGCTACGGCGCGATTACGCCCGGTCGGCATCTTTTTTACCCACGTCCGGCCGCGCGGCGCAGGCCGGCGCGCAGCGCGCGAAGGCCCTTGGGAACACCCCCTAGACGGGACGACGGATGCGGAGTTCTCTGGCATACGGGGGAACTGCGAGCGCACATGTACGGGGGCGGACGAACCGCAGGAACACGCCACAGCAGTAACTCTCGGCGGATTGGGGCGCTTTCGATGACACCTACGCTCGTGCAGCGGCACCTCCCCCACCCGGGGCGCGTGCCCCGCGTGGACCTGTGCGCACGCGCGCGTGACTGGGCGGAGATACAGGAACGGATGCTGGTCCCGCTCTACGAAGCGGTCTACGAACGGCTGGAGGTCGGCGAACCGGCCGGCACCCGGCTTCTCGGCCTCGGCTGCGGCTCGGGGCTCGCCCTTTTGATGGCGGCGTCGCGGGGCGCGGCGGTCACGGGCGTCGAGGGAGCCGCGCCCGAGCGGCTCTCACTGGCCAGAGAGCGTCTCCAGGGCGAGACGTGGCGCACGCGCGCGCGTGGCGACACGCGACTGACCGAAGGGGGCCCCGGGGACGCGGCGGGACCGGACGATCCGCCGTACAACCTGATCACCGCGTTCCAGCCGGTCGGCTGCACGGCCGGTGACTCCGAGGGGCTCGGCGCGCTCCTGGAGTCGGCGTCGCCGTTCGCCGAGCGGGGTACTCCCGTGGTGCTGGCCGGCTGGGGTCCCCCCGAGCGGTGCGCGACGTCGTCGGTCCTGCGGGTCGCGACGAAGCTCGCCGATCCGCTGCGCAGCGCGGGCAGTTGGCGGCCCGCGCTCCGCGACGACCTGGAGGAGGTCACGCATCGGGCCGGGCTCAGGCCGGACGGCTCGGGCCGGGTCGCCTGTCCGTTCGGCTACGCGGACGTGGACAGCGCCGTGCGCGGGCTGCTGTCGACGGGGCTGTTCGACGCGGCGATCGGCGCGACGGACCGATCCCAGGTCGAGAAGGAGATGACGGAGGCGCTGCATCCGCATCAGCGGCAGGACGGGACGGTGTGGATGCCGAACGTGTTCCGCTACGTGATCGCGCGCACCCCGTGACGGTCGCTAGTGGTCCGTCGCCGTCCCCTGGCCGTCGGTGTCCTGCGTCCCCTGAGTCCGAGTCCCCTCAGTTGCCTGAGTCCCCTGCGCGTCCTCGTCCTTGGTGAGGCGGATGACGCCGGCGACGCGGTAGGCCTCCGCCTCGTCCAGGGTCTCGTTCGCGAGGAGTGCCGCGGCCAGGGAGTCCAACTGGCCGCGGTGGTCGCGGAGTTTGGTGCAGGCCTCCTCGTAGCACTCGTCGACGATGCGGCGCATCTCGTGGTCGATGGTGTCGAGAGTGTGCGGCGCGGCGGAGAGCCCGTACGCCTGCTGGGCGTCGCTCGGCAGGGCGGAGAGGCGGCCGATGCGGTCGCTCATGCCCCAGCGGGCGACCATGCCGCGCGCGATGTTCGTGACCTGTTCGAGGTCGTTCTCGGCGCCGGTGGTGACGACCCCGTATACGACGTGTTCGGCCGCCATGCCCCCTAGCGCGCCGATGATGCGGCCGCGCAGGTACTCCTCCGTGTAGGCGTACCTGTCGGCGTCGGGCGTGGAGAGGGTGACGCCGAGTGCGCGGCCGCGCGGCACGATGGTGATCTTGCGGACGGGGTCGGCGCCGGGCTGGAGCATGCCGAGCAGGGCGTGGCCGCTCTCGTGGTACGCGGTGCGGCGGCGCTCCTCGACCGGCATGACTAGGGGCCGTTCGGCGCCCAGTTGGACCTTTTCCAGGGCCTGGGAGAGGTCGGCCTGGGTGACGGCCCTCTGCTGGCGTTTGACGGCGAGGAGGGCGGCCTCGTTGGTGAGGTTGGCGAGGTCGGCGCCGGTCATGCCCGGGGTCGTGCGGGCGACCTGCAGCAGGTCCACGTCCGGGGCGAGCGGGATCTCCCGGGTGTGAATCTTGAGGATGGCCTCGCGGCCGCCGCGGTCGGGCGGGCTGACGCTCACGACGCGGTCGAAGCGGCCGGGGCGGGTGAGGGCCGGGTCGAGGACGTCCGCGCGGTTGGTGGCCGCGATGACGATGACGCCCTCGGATCCCGAGAAGCCGTCCATCTCGGTGAGGATCTGGTTGAGGGTCTGTTCGCGCTCGTCGTGGCCGCCCATGGCGGAGCCGCCGCCGCGGGCCCGGCCGATGGTGTCGATCTCGTCGATGAAGATGATCGAGGGCGCCACCTTGCGGGCCTCGGCGAAGAGTTCGCGTACGCGCGAGGCGCCGACTCCGACGATCATCTCGATGAACTCGGAGGCGGACGCGGAGAAGAACGGGACCCCGGCCTCGCCCGCGACGGCCCTGGCCAGGAGCGTCTTGCCGGTTCCCGGCGGGCCCGACAGGAGGACGCCGCGAGGCATCTTCGCGCCCATCTCGCGATAGGCGTCGGGGTTCTTGAGGAAGTCGACGACGTCACTGAGCTCACCCTGCACCTCGTCGATGCCGGCGACGTCCGCGAACGTGGTGCGCTGCCTGCCGGGCTCCAGCTCGACCGGCTTGGGCGGCTGCTTGCGCCCGAGCATGCCTCCCCCCATGCCGCCGCCCATGCCCTGCCGCATCCGCCGCGCGATGAAGATCCACAGCACGACGAGCAGGAACATCGGGGCGAGGGAGATGAGGAGGTTGGCGAGGAAGCTGCGCTCCTGGACGACCGGCGAGGCCGTCACGGTGACGTTGTGCTTCTCCAGGTTCGCCCAGAGGTCGTCGTCCGCGAAGGACGGCCGCTGGGTCTTGAACTTGGTGTAGTTCTTGCTCGAGCTGTCACTGCCGTCCGGCGTGGACTGCTCCTTCTTGAGCTGGCCCTGGATCGCGTCGCCCTTGGAGTAGATCTTGTCGACGTTGTTGTCGGCGACCTGCTTGCTGAACTCGGTGTACGAGATCGTCGGCTCGTTGCCCTGGTTGAAGAACGACAGCACGAGGTTGGCGATGAGGTAGACGATCAGGGCGGTGAGGATGAGGCCGCCCCAGCCGCCCGGCATCTTCTTCCGCGGCGGCTTGGCGGGCGGTGGAGGCGGCGCCCCCTCGGAGCGCCACGGCTGGTCTGTCCGGTCGCGCGGGGGTACGGGGTTGGCCACGCCTGCTCTCCTCCTGCCGTCACGCCTCCCGCCCATAACCGCACACATCCGGAACCCTTGCCAGTATCCAGAATCCTGGTTACTGTCCGGGCTGTGAACGGTTTCGACGAGCGCTTCCTTACGCGCAACGGCCTCGCGGCCCGCCAGCTCGCGGTCCTGCTGCTCAACCACGAGCCCGACACACGACTGCCCCGGGTCCGCGACTTCGCCGAGGAACTGGGATGCGGAAACGGCACGGTTCAGGCCGCCCTGCGGCTCCTGGAGGAGTCCGGCGCCATCGAGACCGCCGCGCGCGGCCACCTGGGCACCTTCCTGGTGCGCTCCGAGCGCTCCACGCTGTGGCGCCTCTCCGGCCTCGGCACCTTGCTCGCCGCGATGCCCCTCCCCTACTCGCGCCGCTACGAGGGCCTGGCCACCGGCCTGCGTACCGCCTTCGAGGAGGCGGGCACGCCGTTCGCGATCACGTTCATGCGTGGCGCGGGCGCCCGGACCACGGCCCTGCTCGAAGGCAAGGTCGACCTGGTGGTGCTGTCGCGCTTCGCCGCCGACCGGCTGATCGAGGAACATCCGGTGGAGCTTGTCGCCGACCTGGGCCCGGCCACGTATGTAGGCGCCCACGGGCTGCTGCTGCGCGAGGGCGCCTCGCTCGACGCGCCCGGCCTGCGGGTCGCCGTGGACCCCACCTCCGAGGACCAGCGGATGCTCGCCGAGCGCGCGTTCGCCGGGCGCACCGACATCGAGTGGGTCGAGTCCTCGTACATGCAGCTGCGGGACCTGTTCGCGCAGAACCTGGCCGACGCCACCGTCTGGAACCTCGACGAGGCGCAGGGCCGGACAGGGATGGGCGGGGAGGTGCTGCCGCTGGGCGACGAGGTCACCCGCGAACTTTCCCTGCGCAACTCCAGCGCGGCGATCATCGGCAGGACCGAGGGCGCGAAGGCGCTCTCCGCGGTGCGCGACGCGGTCGACCTGTCGACCGTGACGTCACTGCAGGCCGAGGTGTTGCGGGGCGAGCGCGTGCCGTCGTACTGAGCCGGCGGGGGTGGGGCCGAAAGGGTCCGCCCACCCCTCCACATCTGAATATCCAGAATCCTGATTATTGTCGAATCCTCCGGAACCCGGAAGGAGATCCCATGGACGACCAACTCGCCCTCCGCATCCGGTTGTTCCGCGAAGGCGGCCAGGTCAGGCCCGAGGTCGCCGACTTCGTGACCGCCGAACTCACTGCCCTCGCGGAACGGGGGAACGAGGTCACCGAGCAGACCGCCGGCATGCTCACCAGCCATCTGATGATGGCGCTGACCCGGCTCGTCGACGGGGAGCCGATCGAGCAGTTCCTCACCGACGAGCAGGTGGCCGCGGAACTGGCCGGCCACCCCCACGCCGTGGCCGGCGCCCGCGAGGTCGCCGCCCGCGCCCGCGAACAGCTCGGCGCCACCCTGCCCGACTCCGAGGTCAACTTCCTGGCCATGCATCTTGCGGTGCTGGCGGGACAGCCATCAACCGACTCCCAACCCCCAAGGACCACCCCATGAAGAAGATCCTCACCGGCGGCGTAGGCAAGGTCGAGGTCACCGGGACCGTCAAGGCGCTCGCCCTCGACGGCGTCGACATCGTCGTCTCCAGCGACATGGACGCCGCGATGAAGCTCCGCGCGGGCCAGGCCGACTTCTACCTCGGCACCTGTCACACCGGCGCCGGCGCCTCGCTCGGCGTCCTCGTCGGGCTCATGGGCCGGCCCGCGTGCCACACCTTCGGGCGTTGCGTACCGACCGAGGACCAGGTCGACTCCCTGCTCGACCAGGGCAAGAAGGTCTTCGGCTTCTCCATGGACCAGATCGACGTCATCGCTCCGCTGATCGCCCGCGCCATCGCCGCGCGCGCCTGATCACACCAGGCACCTCCGCCCCGGGCACGAAGGAGATCCCGTGAGCCCCGTGAACACCACTCTCGCCGCAGGTGCGAACCTCGACTTCTCTCTGGCGCAGCAGTTGACCGTGATCGCCCTGTGCGCGCTGACCGCGTTCATCTCGCACATGGCGCTGGCCGTCTTCAACGACGGTGTACGCCCGTTCATGCTGGACTTCATCCAGGGCCGGTCCACCCGCAGCGCCACCACCGCGGTCTCCTTCGGGCTCTCCGCCGGGTTCATCTTCGGTCTCGGCGCGCCGATGGCCCTGTCCACCGGCGTACTCAACCCGTGGCTGCTGTTCCTGCCCACGGACATCCTCGGGCTCCTCGCCCCGAAGAAGTGGATCGCCCCGATCCTGGGCGGCGCCTGGGGCGCCGTCGTCGTGTTCGGCCTGAACGGCGCGAACAACGTGGCCCACGACCTCCCGGTCGACTTCCTCACCGCGATGCAGCAGATGTCGACGCCGATCCTGTTCCTGTTCACGCTGTTCCCGGTACTGGCGATCACCAAGCAGTTCGGGCGCGTGTGGGGCGGCGTCGCGGGCGTCCTCGAACTGGCTCTGGTCGTGATGACCATGAAGATCTGGCCGAACATGTTCGCGGGCGCGCTCGCCATGGCGGTCGGTGTCCTGATGCTCATCGGCCTCGCGATCGCCAAGGACGTCCGGGAGCGCAAGGCCGCGCGGGCCGAGGGCGGCGGCGTCGAGGAAGTGGTCCTCGCGGACGACCCGATGGCGTCGCTGTTCAGCTCCAGTGCGGCGAGACTGCGCACGTTCCTGCCGCTGTTCATGGTGCTCGGCGCGGGTGTCTGCGTGCTCGCGCAGATGCACATATTCGGCGGTGGTGAGGCCACCAGCTTCCTGATCGCGAAGGGGCACTACAGCGAGGCCGCCCAGGTGGACTTCTACCGGGTGTTCGGCTTCATCCCGCTGATCGCGACGACGGCGCTCGCCTCGGGGGCGTACGGCATCGCGGGCTTCACGCTCGTCTACCCCATCGGCTATCTGCTGCCGAACCCGTTCCTCGCGGCGATCGTCGGCGCGGCCGTGTTCGCCGTCGAGGTGCTCGCCCTCTCCTACATCGGCAGGTTCCTCGGCAAGCTGCCGAGCGTGCGCGACTCGTCGGAGCATCTGCGCAGTGCCATCACCGACACGCTCCAGCTGGCGATCCTCTTCGGTTCGCTGATGGCGGCCAACGCCATGGGCGCCGGTCTCGGCATCCTCGTCGTCGGCGGGCTCTATCTGCTGAACGAGGCGATGGGCCGGCCGGTCGTACGGATGGCGGCCGCTCCCGCCGCGGTGATCGTCGGCGGCATCCTGCTCAACCTCCTGTACTGGCTCGACCTGTTCACCCCGATCAAGGGCTGAGGCCGGGTACGTACGCCAGGAAGGAAACCCCACCGCACCATGCACACCCCGCCCCTCGTCCACACCGTCACCGGCCCGCTCCCCGCGGCCGCCGTACGTGGCCCGGCCCTCGCCCACGAGCATCTGGTGCTCGACCTCGACCGGCGCGGCGACGGCGGCGCGGTCCTCGACCCCGAGGCGCACGGACCGGCCGTCACGGCCGAACTGGCGTCTCTGCGCGAGGAGTTCGGCCTCGCCCTGGTGATCGAGCTGACCTGCCGCGGCATGGGGCGCGACCCACGCGCCCTGGCCCGGATCTCCCGGGACGCGCAGGTCGCCGTCGTCGCGGCCACCGGCTGGTACTACGAGCCGTTCCACACGCCCGAGCTGGCCGGCGCAGGGGTCGGGCAGCTGGCCGACACGCTGGTCCGCGAGATCGACGGCGGTCTCGGGTCCACGGGCGTCCGGCCGGGCGTCCTCGGCGAGGTCGGCAGCCACGGTGACGTGCCCAGCGAGCCGGAGTCGCGTGCGCTGCGTGCTGCGGCGCGGGCCGCCGCCGCCACGGGCCTGTCGGTCGCCACGCACGCGCAGCTCGGCCGCGGCGGGCTCGCCCAGCTGGAGCTGCTCACGGCCGAGGGCCTCGCCCCGCACCGGATCTCGGTCGGCCACCAGGACCTCCTCGACGATCCGGCCGTGCACCAGGAGCTGGCCGCGAGCGGCGCGTACGTCGCGTTCGACACGGTCGGCAAGGAGAACTACCAGAGCGACGACGTCCGGCTCCGGCTGCTGCTCGCCCTCCTGGAGGCCGGCTACGCCGACCGTGTCCTGCTCAGCTGCGACATCTCGCGCCACGGCTATCTGGAGCGCGAGGGCGGTCAGGGTTACGGGCATCTGTTCCGGTCGTTCCTGCCCCGGGCGCGTGCCGCGGGCGTGGACGACGCCCTGGTGGACCTGATGACGCGCCGCAACCCGCTGCGCTTCCTGACCGGCGCGAGCGCGGAGGAGATCTGACGATGACGCCCACCCACCCGGCCGCACCCACGCTCCCCGAGACGTTCCCGCTCGCCACGATCCCGGTCGACGAGGCGATGGCCCGGCAGTTCCGGCTGATCGAGTGCACCGCCGCGCACTTCGCCGGCGAGGAGCTGTTCAGCGCCGACGCGGGCGTCGTGCCCGGTCTCGGCCGGCCCCGCACAACCGCCAAGGCCGAGGCCGTGCTCGCCGCCTTCTTCAGGGCCGAGGACGCCGCGTTCGTCCAGGGGGCGGGCACCGGAGCGATCCGTGCCGCGTTGAACGCCGCCGTGAGCGCGGGCGATCCGCTGCTGATCCACAGGGCGCCGGTGTACCGGACCACCGAGGTCACGCTGCGCGGCATCGGCGTACACACCGAAGAGGTCGACTTCAACGACCTGGGCGCGCTGCGCGAGGCCCTCGCGTCGGGGCGCTTCCGGTGGGCGTACGTCCAGCACACCCGGCAGCGGCTCGGCGACTCGTACGACCCGGGCGAGGTGCTCGCAGCGTGCCGGGCGGCCGGGGTGCGCACGGTCGTCGACGACAACTACGCCGTACTGCGTGTGCCCGTGTCCGGGGTCGAACTGGGCGCGGACGCCTCCTGCTTCTCGCTGTTCAAGCTGCACGGGCCCGAAGGGGTGGGAATCGTCGTCGGGGCGCGTGACCTCGTCGCGCGGGTCCGGGCGGACAACTACTCGGGCGGTGGTCAGGTCCAGGGCCACCAGGCGCTGGACGTGCTGCGCGCCCTGACGCACGTGCCGGTGATGTGGGCGGTGCAGTCGCGGGTGGGCGCCCAGGTCGCCGAGCGGCTCGCCGCCGGTGAGGTGGACGGCGTCGCCGAGGTACGGCTCGCGAACGCCCAGGACCGGTGTCTGCTCGTGCGCCTCGACCGCCCTGTCGCGCGTGAACTCCCCTCTGTCGCCGCCCGGTTCGGCGCCGCGCCCTATCCCGTCGGCTCCAACTCCCGTTACGAGATCGCGCCGCTGTTCTACCGCATGTCCAGCTCGACCCTCGACGACTCCCCCGGGCTCGCGGACTGGACGGTGCGGATCAATCCGATGCGGGCGGGCGCCGACCTCGTGATCGACATCCTGCGCCGCTCCCTCGACGTACTGAAGCACCACACAAAGGACGACTGACCGTGTTCCTCGACAGTCTGCTCACCCGCAACCCCGAGCTCGTCGACGCCGCGGCCGACCTCCACCGGCGGGGCGCGATCCCGCCCGACACGTACGTCATGGATCTCGACGCGATCGAGTCGAACGCCACGCTGCTCGCCGCCGAAGCCGACCGGCTCGGGCTCACCCTCTGGTTCGTCGTGAAGCAGCTCGGCCGCAACCCCGAGCTGATCAGGGCGATCGCCCGGCACATCCCGAAGTACGCGGCCATCGACGCGCCGGAGGCACGCACCCTGCACGCGGCGGGGGCGCGGGCGGGCAATCTCGGCCACCTCGTGCAGATCCCGCGCCGCGCGCTGCCCGAGATGCTGGCCTGGCGCCCGGAGACCGTGACCGTCTTCGACGTCGACAACGCCCGCGCGGTCTCGGACGCGGCCCGCGCGCGGGGATTCGTCCAGGACGTCCTCGTGCGCCTCGAAGGGGCGGAGGGCGCGGTCTATCCCGGGCAGGAAGGTGGCGTTCCGCTCGGCGGGATCGACGACTTCGCGGCCGCCGTCGAACAGTTGCCGGGAGTGCGGATCGCGGGCGTCACCGCGTTCCCGTGCGTCCTGTGCGACCCGGCGACGGGCACGCCACGCCCCACCGCAAACTTCGAACTCGCCCTCAAGGCAAGGGAGTCGCTCACCTCGCGCGGCTACGAAGGCCTGAAGCTGAGCGCCCCGAGCGCCACCTCCATGGCCAGTCTCCCCCTCCTCGCCGAGCTCGGCGCGACCCACGGCGAGCCCGGCCACTCGCTCACCGGCACCACCCCCCTGCACGCCCGCGACGCCGACCAGCCCGAGAGGCCCGCGTACGTCTACGTCACCGAGGTCGCCCATACCCTCGCCGACGGCCGGCCCGCCGTGTTCGGCGGCGGCTTCTACCCCCGCGCGCACATCGGTTCGGCACTGCTGCCCCGCTCGGGCCGGCGCCTCGCGGTGCAGGACGCGCCCGCGGAGAACATCGACTACTACCGGCTCCTCGACGCGCCCGCCCCCGGCCAAGCCGTCGCTGCGGGCGACACTGCGCTGCTCGCGTTCCGCACCCAGATCTTCGTGACCCGCTCGACGGTCGCGGTGGTGGCGGGCCTGTCGTCCGGGTCGCCGCGCCTGATGGGCCTGTACGACGCGCAAGGAAGGGCCCTGTGATGAGCAAGACCGTCATCGTCGTCGTCGACGGATTCGGTGTCGGCGCCATGCCGGACGCGGGGGCCCTGCGCCCCGGCGACCTGGCGGCGGACACCTGCGGACACGTGCTCGACGGGTGCCGCAAGGCGTTCGGGCGGCCGCTGCGGCTGCCCGCGCTCGGCGCGCTCGGGCTCGGCCTGGTGCACCCGCACCCGGACCTCGCACGGCGCACCCGTCTGCCGGTCGCGGCGGGCCGGGCCGGGCTCGGCTACCCCGGCGCGGACACGTACGCGGGCCACCAGACGATGATGGGCGCCGACTTCAGCCGGGTGACGGTGGCGCGGCTCGGCGACCACCTCGACGAGGTCACCGCGGCCCTGGAGGCCGCGGGCCACCGGGTCGAACTCCTCGGCGGCAGACCTCTGTTGGTGGTCGACGGGGCCGTGCTCGTGCACGACAACCTGGAGGCCGACCCCGGTATCAACTGGAACGCCTCGGGCCGCCTCGACGACCTGGGCTTCGACGGGATCCTCTCCGTCGCGCGCACGGTACGCGCGGTGGCGCCCGTCGCGCGGGTGATCGCGGTGGGCGGCCACGCGAGCGGCCCGCTCTCCGACTTCGTACGCGAAGGGGACGGCGGCACGGTCGGCCTCGACACCCCGGCGAGCGGCTTCTACCGCAACGGTGGCCTCGAAGTGCGGCATCTCGGCGCGGGCCTCGACCACACGCGGCAGCTCCCGGACCTGGCGGCGCGGGCCGGGATCCCCGTCACGCTCGTCGGGAAGGCCGCGGACATCCTGGCCTGCGACGACGCGGTGCGGCGCCCGGCCGTGCCGACCGCGGACGTGCTCGCGCACACGCTCGAAGCCGTGCGCGCGGAGGGCGAGGCGCTGGTCGTGGCCAATGTGCAGGAGAGCGATCTGGCCGGGCACCAGCAGGACGTGGAGCGCTACGGGCACGTCCTGGAGCAGGTCGACGCGGGGCTCGCGACGCTCGTCTCGCTGCTCGACGCGGACGGCGACCGGCTGATCGTGACCGGCGACCACGGCAACGACCCGACGATCGGCCACGCCTTCCACACCCGGGAGTTCGTGCCGGTCCTCGTCCACCGCCCGGGCGCGGCCGGTGTCGAACTGCTGCCGGACGCGGGCAGCCTGGCGGACGTGGGCGCGACGGCCGCGGCGGCGCTCGGCCTCGATACGGCGGGGCTCGCCAACGGCACGGAGATCAGTCGGGCGGCGGCGCGAGCCGCGTGACCCGCCCATGCGTAAGGGGCGCCCGCAATGGCGGGCGCCCCTTACGCATGTCTACGAAGTGGCCGGTCAGCCCATGAACTTCTTGAACTCGTCGGGCAGTTCGAAGTTCTTGTCCTGGTCGGCGGCGGGCAAGCCGAACGCGTTGCCGCTCTGGCCCGCGGCCTCGCGGCGCGCCGCCTCTTCCTCTTCCTGCTGCTTGCGCTTCATCGGGTTGCCGGAGCGCTGCTTGCCCTTGGCCTGCTTCTGCTTCTTCTTCTGCCGGCCGGGGCCGCCGCCCATGCCCGGCATCCCGGGCATCCCCGGCATGCCGCCGCCCTGCGCCATGCGGGACATCATCTTGCGGGCCTCGAAGAACCGCTCGACGAGGTTCTTCACCGCGCTGACCTCGACACCCGAACCACGGGCGATACGGGCACGGCGCGAGCCGTTGATGATCGTGGCGTCCGCGCGCTCGGCCGGGGTCATCGACTTGATGATGGCGGCCGTACGGTCGACGTCACGCTCGTCGAGGTTGTTGATCTGGTCCTTCATCTGCGCCATGCCGGGCAGCATCCCGAGCAGCTTGGAGATGGAGCCCATCTTCCTGACCTGCTCCATCTGGGCCAGGAAGTCGTCGAGCGTGAAGTCCTGGCCCTTCTTGGAGGCCAGCTTGGAGGCCATCTTCTCGGCCTCCTGCTGCGAGAAGGTCTGCTCGGCCTTCTCGATCAGCGTGAGCATGTCGCCCATGCCGAGGATGCGGGACGCCATGCGGTCCGGGTGGAACGCGTCGAAGTCGTCCAGCTTCTCGCCGTTCGAGGCGAACATGACCTGGCGGCCGGTGACGTGCGCGATCGACAGGGCGGCACCACCACGGGCGTCACCGTCGAGCTTGGAGAGCACCACGCCGTCGAAGCCGACGCCGTCACGGAAGGCCTCGGCGGTGTTGACCGCGTCCTGACCGATCATGGCGTCGACGACGAAGAGGACCTCGTCGGGCGAGACGGCGTCGCGGATGTCCGCGGCCTGCTGCATGAGCTCCTGGTCGATACCCAGGCGGCCGGCGGTGTCGACGATGACGACGTCGTACTGCTTCTGCCGGGCGAACTCGACGGAGTCCTTGGCGACCTGGACCGGGTCGCCCACGCCGTTGCCGGGCTCGGGCGCGTAGATGCCGACGCCGGCGCGCTCGGCGACGACGCTCAGCTGGTTCACGGCGTTGGGGCGCTGGAGGTCACAGGCGACGAGCAGCGGCGCGTGGCCCTGCCCCTTCAGCCAGTGGCCGAGCTTTCCGGCGAGGGTCGTCTTACCGGCACCCTGGAGACCCGCGAGCATGATCACGGTGGGCGGGTTCTTGGCGAACCGCAGGCGCCGGGTCTCGCCGCCGAGGATGCCGATGAGCTCCTCGTTGACGATCTTGATGACCTGCTGGGCGGGGTTCAGCGCCTGGGAGACCTCCGCGCCGGCCGCACGCTCCTTGACCTGCTTGATGAAGGCGCGGACGACGGGCAGGGCCACGTCCGCTTCGAGCAGGGCGATACGGATCTCGCGCGCCGTGGCGTCGATGTCCGCCTCGCTGAGGCGCCCCTTGCCGCGGAGGTTCTTGAATGTCGCTGCGAGGCGGTCGGAAAGAGTGTCGAACACGGCGGTCGCGAATCCTCGGGTTGAAGGGCGGGCGGACAGGTCGTCCTCCAGGGTATCCGGAGGTGTCCAGTGGGGTCTCCACCCCATTCGTACGAAGCGTTCCCGAGGCCGTGCGAAGCGCTCCCGGGGAGACCGGCGCACCCGTCCGCCGGCCTCCGCCTCGGCCCCACTACCCCCGCAGCGCCCCTTCCAGCGCGCCCGCCACCGCGGCCGCGTCCGCCGCGGGGAGCGGCTCGCCCTCGGCCCGCGTGACATAGAACGCGTCCACCGCGTTCGCCCCGAGGGTCGACACATGCGCGGACCGCACCCATACGTCCGCCGTTTCGAGCGCACGGCCGATGCGGTGCAGCAGGCCCGGTGCGTCCTGCGCCCGGACCTCGATCACCGTCGCGTGCCGCGAGGCGGCGGGGGCGACCGTCACCCGGGGCGGCGGCGCCACGGTGCCGCGCCGCCGCGGATACGCGGCGTCCCGCTCCGCGAGCCGGGCGGCGATGTCCAGGGAGCCGTCCAGGGCCCGTACGAGATCCGCGCGCAGCCGGGCGGCCTGTGGCAGGGAGCCGTACTCGGCGGCGACCCGCCAGTCGAGGAGCAGGACCGAGCCCGGCACCTGGGCCGGCAGGTCGAGGGCGCGCAGCTCCGCCGTGCGGACGGTGAGCCGGTGCATGGCGAGCACCCCGGCGACGGCGGGCAGCACGCCGGGCTGGTCGGGGACGGCGATGAGCAGTTCGACACCGAGAGGCTCCGGGTCGGCGGGCGCGGCCTCGGCGCCCCCCGCGTCCCGGTCGACGGGCGCCTCGGTCTGCGCGCGCAGGGACAGCACCGGGCCGCCCGTGCGGAACGCCTCCAGGGCCAGTCGCTCCTGTTCGGCCGTGGGCTCGGCCGCGGCAGGGCTGTCGCCGCCGTCGGGGTCCTCTCCCGCGAGGACGGCGGCGACCCGCTTGACGAGGTCGGTGACGAGCGACCCTCGCCACGTGGACCAGGCCGCGGGCCCGGTGGCGAGCGCGTCCGCCTCCGTCAGGGCGTGCAGCAGTTCGAGCGTCCCCACGGAGCCGACGGCGTCCGCGACGGCCCGCACGGTCGCCGGGTCCTCCAGGTCGCGCCGTGTCGCCGTCTCGATGAGCAGCAGATGGTGGCGCACGAGGGTGGCCACGACGGCGACGTCCACGCGGTCGAAGCCGATGCGCGCGGCCACGTCCTTCGCGATGATCTCTCCGGCCACGGAGTGGTCGCCGGGCCAGCCCTTGCCGATGTCGTGCAGGAGCGCGGCGACCAGCAGCAGGTCGGGGCGGCCGACGCGGCGCGTGAGTTCGGCGGCGCGCACGGCGGTCTCGACGAGGTGCCGGTCGACGGTCCAGGTGTGCACGGCGTTGCGCTGCGGCCTGCACCGCACCCGCTCCCAGTCGGGCAGCAGCCGCGTGATCAGGCCCTCGGCCTCCAGCGCCTCCCAGACCTCGACGGTCGGCCGGCCCGCGCCGAGCAGCGTCACGAGCTGTTCGCGGGCCTCGGCGGGCCACGGCGTGGGCAGGGGGCGCGCGGCGGCGGCCATCCGGCGGACGGCGTGCAGGGACAGCGGCAGTCCGGCCTGGGCGGCGGCCGCGGCCGCGCGAAGCGGCAGCACGGGGTCACGCTCGGGCCTGGCCGCGCGGGCGAGGACCGCCTCCCCGTCCTGCTCGACGACGCCTTCGGCGAGCGGTGACCGCTCGGTGACGGGCTTGCTCCCGCCGCCCAGCATGGCGCGCAGCCGGGGCCGCACGGCCCGCGACGTGAGTACGCGCCCGACCTCGCGCCAGGTGACGTCGCTGGCGTACGACACGGTGCGCGCGGCCTCGTAGACCTGCCGGAGCAGGGTGTCGGCGTCGAGGAGGCCGAGTTCCGCTGCGACCTGGTCCTGCTCCTGGAGGGCGAGGCGGTCGGTGGCGCGGCCGGTGGCCAGGTGCAGGGCGTCCCGTACGTCGAGGAGCCTGCGCCGCGCGTCGGCGAGGCCTTCCCGGGGGGCGTCCGCGAGCCATGACGCGGCGACGGCGCGCAGCGCGGTGGCGTCCCTGAGCCCGCCCCTGGCCTCCTTGAGGTCGGGTTCGAGCAGGTACTGCAACTCGCCCTGGCGCTCGGCCCGTTCTTCGCACAGGTCGCGCAGTTCGGGCAGGCGTTTGGGCGCCTGGTTGCGCCAGTCGGCGAGGACGGCGGTGCGCAGGCCCGCCGTCAGGCCGAGGTCGCCGGCGATGTGCCGGGCGTCGAGGAGGCCGAGCTGCACCTTGAGGTCCTCGCCCGCCGTCTTACGGGCCTCCGCGGGCGTACGGACGGAGTGGTCGAGGGCGAGCCCCAGGTCCCACACGGGGTACCAGATGCGGTCCGCGAGGGAGGCGATGGCACCGGGGCCGGCGTTGCCGTCGTGCAGGAGCAGCAGGTCGAGGTCGCTGCGCGGGGACAGCTCGCCGCGTCCGTAGCCGCCGACGGCGACGAGGGACACCCCGGTCAACTCGCGCGCCCCGGCGGTGAACAGCTCGCCGAGCCAGCCGTCGGTCAGCTCGGCCAGGGCCGAACGGCGCGGCGGCCCGGACCGCGCCTCCCCGTGGAGGAGGCGCAGCCGGGCCGCCGCATAGCCGCTGGGTGCTGAATCGTCGTCGTCCGATTTTCCGGTCTGCACATCCACACTCGTCACCCAGCGACTCCTCTGTTCCGTTTACAGCGCGTCCGGCCCGCGCTCACCGGTGCGGACCCGGACGGCGGTCTCCACCGGGACGGCCCAGACCTTGCCGTCCCCGATCTTGCCGGTCCTGGCAGCCTTGACCACGACATCGATGAGCTGTTCGGCGTCGTCGTCCTCGACGAGGACCTCGATGCGGATCTTCGGCACGAGGTCGACGGTGTACTCGGCACCGCGGTAGACCTCGGTGTGGCCGCGCTGGCGGCCGTAGCCGCTGGCCTCGGTGACGGTCAGTCCCTGGACACCGAAGGCCTGGAGGGCTTCCTTGATCTCGTCGAGCCGGTGCGGCTTGACGACCGCCGTGATGAGCTTCATGCGTCCACCTTCTTGGTCGGCGCTGCCGACTCGTCGACATGTCCGGGGCCCGGGCCGGCCGAACGGGAGGCCGTGCCGCCGCCCGCGCCGCTGAAGTCGTACGCGGTCTCGGCGTGCTCGACCTGGTCGATGCCGGAGACCTCGGCGTCCTCGCTGACCCGCATGCCGATCGTCTTGTCGATCAGGAAGGCCAGGATCGCGGAGGCGACGAGCGAGTACGCGAGGATCGCGCCGACGCCGGCGAGCTGCTTCCACAGCTGGGTCAGGCCACCGCCGTAGAAGAGGCCCTGCGCGTCGGACTGGCCACCGCCGGTGGCGAAGAAGCCGATGAGGAGCGAGCCGATGACCCCGCCGACGAGGTGGACGCCGACGACGTCGAGCGAGTCGTCGTAGCCGAACCTGTACTTGAGGCCGACGGCCATGGCACACAGGACACCCGCGATGGCGCCGATGGCGATCGCGCCGAGCGGCGAGCAGGAGCCGCCGGACGGGGTGATCGCGACGAGGCCGGCGACCGCGCCGGAGGCGGCGCCGAGGGTGGTGCACGCGCCGTGCCTGATCTTCTCGTAGATCAGCCAGGCGAGCATCGCGGCGGCGGTGGCGACCTGCGTGTTGACGAACATCAGCGCGCCGACGCCGTCGTCGTTGCCGAGCCAGGAGCCCGCGTTGAACCCGAACCAGCCGAACCACAGCAGACCGGCGCCGAGCATCACCAGCGGCAGCGAGTGGGGCCGCATCGGGTCCTTCTTGAAGCCGACGCGCTTGCCGATCACGAGGATCACGCCGAGAGCGGCCGCACCCGCGTTGATGTGGACCGCGGTACCGCCGGCGAAGTCGATGACGCCGAGGTCGAACGCCCAGCCGCCGGTGCCCCAGACCCAGTGCGCGACGGGGAAGTACACGAGCGTCGCCCACAGGGTGATGAACAGCGCCCAGGCGCTGAACTTCACGCGGTCGGCGAGCGCGCCGCTTATCAGGGCGGGCGTGATGATCGCGAACATCAGCTGGAACACGGCGAAGACGTAGATCGGGATGGTGTAGCCGTCCCACAGCTGCGTCAGGCCGATGCCGCTGAGCCCGACGTAGTCCGAGGACCAGCCGATCAGGCTGCCGTGGTCGGTGCCGAAGGCAGCGGAGAAGCCGTAGAGGACCCACAGGATCGTGACGATCCCGAGGCTGATGAAGCTCATCATGAGCATGTTCAGGGTGGACTTGACGCGGACCATGCCTCCGTAGAAGAAGGCGAGTCCCGGCGTCATGATCATCACCAGGGCGGAACAGATCAGCATGAACCCTGTATTGGCTGCAGACAGCGTGGGCGTGGCTGCGGCAAGCGTGATGCCTGGGGGCATCGGCGTCTCCTCGTCGTTGGTACGGCCCCGTGCGGGCGAAGCCTGTGCGGTCATGAGGGGTGGGCCGGTTATGCGCCAAGAGAATGGTGCAGCGCGGTTTCCGTGGACGCCCCTCGATGTTTCGCCGCAGTGACGAAGAGGTCGTGCGTGTTACGCGTCAATGAACTGCCTGATACCAGGTGAGGCGATCGTTATCGTGACGCAACCGACAAAGGCCGGCCGCGGCGGGCCATCCGGTTGACCTGGCACGGGGGAGCCGAGTCGGGCAGTCCGGGACGGCCGGCCGCGGCCGGGGACATGGGTTCAGACCGCTTCGGCGGTCTCCGGCAGGTGGATCGCGAGCTGGTCGGTGAGGTGCGCGACCTCGGCGACGTCCCCGAACTCACGGACCGCGGTGTCCACGGTCTTGCGGATACGGGTGTTGACCCGCTCGGAGCGCACCTTCTTGGCGATGATCATGGCCTGCTCGGCGAGCACCGTGGACTGCTCGGGCTCACGCTGGAGCAGATGCACCGTGGCCATCCCGATCAGGTTCAGAGCGTACGAACGCTGGTGCTCGGCGTCCTTCTCGAAGAGCTCGACGGCGCGCTGCATGAGGGGCTCGGACATCGAGGCGTACGTGGGGCTGCGGCCCGCCACATAGGCGAGGTCGCGGTACGAGTGGGAGTTCTCCCCGTGCAGCTCGGCCTCGGAGAAGAAGCGGATCCAGTCGGGGTCCGGGTCGTCCCAGTCGTCGGCGTCGTGGAAGGTCTCCTCGGCCATCCGGACGGCCCGCTTGCACTTGCCGGGCTGCCCGATGTTCGCGTACGCGCGGGCCTCCATCGCATACAGCATGGCCTGCGTTCGCGGACTGGCGCAGTCACGACTGCCGTACTGCGCGAGATGGATGAGTTCCAGCGCGTCGTCGGGCCGGCCGAGGTGGATCATCTGCCGGCTCATGCTGGACAGGACGTACGAGCCGAGCGGCTTGTCGCCGGCTTCCTTGGCCGCGTGCAGGGCGAGGACGAAGTATTTCTGGGCGGTGGGCTGGAGGCCCACGTCGTAGCTCATCCAGCCCGCCAGCTCGGCCAGTTCGGCCGCGACCTTGAAGAGCCGCTTCGTCGTGGCCTCCGGCTGGGGCTCCTGAAGCAGGTCGGTCACCTCGTGCAGCTGGCCGACCACGGCCTTGCGGCGCAGCCCGCCGCCGCACTGGGCGTCCCACTGACGGAACATGACCGTCGTGGACTCCAGAAGGTCGAGCTCGGGCTTCGAGAGCCGGTTCCCCCGGCGCAGGGCCGCCGGGTCGGGCTCCGCCACCGGTGTCCCGGGCGTGGGCACGAGCCAGCGCTGCATGGGCTCGATGAGCGCGGGGCCCGCGGAGAGCGCGAGGGCGCTGCCGAGGAATCCGCGGCGCGCCAGCATCAGGTCGCTGCGGGAGAACTCACCGATCAGCGCCACCGTCTGCGGGCCCGTCCACGGCAGGTCGACGCCGGACACGGAGGGCGACTGGTGCGCGGCGCGCAGGCCGAGGTCCTCGACCGCCACGACGCAGCCGAAGCGCTCGGAGAACAGCTCGGACAGGATCCGCGGGATCGGCTCGCGCGGATTCTCACCGTCGAGCCAGCGGCGCACGCGCGAGGTGTCCGTGGAGATGTGGTTGGCACCCAACTGCCGTGCTCGGCGGTTCACTTGGCGCGCCAGCTCGCCCTTGGACCAGCCGCTGCGCAGGAACCACGAGCTCAGCAGCTCATTGGGGCGCTTCTCAGCGTTCGTCACGCTTCCGTCGCTGCCGCCCACTGGAACGCCCCCATCCCTGAAGCCACCTCTTCGCCACCCCGCTGCTGCGGGGTGCGATGTGCGTCAAGCCCTACCAGCATGCCGTCAACGACGGTCGTCCGTCCGGTGGTTGTCACTCCTCGAACAGGAAACCGACTTGCCTGCGGCATACCCAAGAGTGCATACGCCCCAGGGGCTCGTGTACTGAAAGTAATCCTACGATCACCCCTCCGGCCATGGCGAACCCGGAAACGCCACCATTCGCCACCCCTTCGAATGAACTAGGGGAGCACCACACGCGATTCACTTGACATAGGACGGCCGAAAGTGGGCGGAGCGGTGTACGCCGGGGCGTGCTGCACCGGGCGCACCACCCCCGAAGCTATAGAGCGCCGCCCCGAGTCGGTGGTTCACGACCCTACGGAAGCAGAGGGTAACGATCCGATTCCGTCTCGTAACCACCGGTGCGCAGGACCCGTTGGAGGGGGCATGGGCTTCACGATCGGCGGCAGCCGCGGGATTCTCGACATCCGGTCCGGCACGCGTCGCCGCGGCCGCACCGCGGGCCGCGCGTCGGACTGCACCTCGGTGGCCGAGTTCACCGGGCTCTGGGGCTGGGAGGCGGTACCGGGGACACGCGCCTCGGACGGCGCCTGCTCCTGCGGCAGGGCGGACTGCCCCTCGCCGGGCGCCCACCCCATCGATCACGCGCCGACCGTCCCCGCCGGCGCCACGCTCGACGAGGTCACCGAGACCTGGGAGCAGTTCCCCGGCGCCGCCGTGATGCTGCCCGTCGGCAGCGCGTTCGACATCATCGACGTACCCGAGGCGGCCGGCCGTCGCGCACTCGTCCGCCTGGAGCGGATGGGGCTGCCGCTCGGCCCCGTGACGACGACCCCCGAGGGGCGCGCCCACTTCTTCGTGGCGCCGGGCTCCGCCGCCGAACTCGGCTCACTGCTGTACCGGATGGGCTGGGACGACGCGGCCCTCGACCTGCACGCGCTCGGCCCCGGCACCCACATCACCGCCCCGCCCTCCGACCGCGGCGGCCTCGGCCCGGTCCGGTGGCTGCGCTCCCCCGGACTCGACTCGGCGACCCAGCCCCCGCAGGCCCGCCTCGTCCTCGGCACCCTGGCGTACGTGGCCCATCGCTCGCCGGCGGTCTAGGGTCTTTCGTTCGCCTGGTCCGAACGAGAGGCCCTGGCGGCGGCCCGCGCACATGGAAGCGCCCGCTCCCTGGGGGGAGCGGGCGCTTCCATGTGCGCGGACACGTCCGTACGGCTACTCGCCGATCAGCGCGTCCACGAACGCCTCCGGCTCGAACGGAGCCAGGTCGTCGGGGCCCTCGCCCAGGCCGATCAGCTTCACCGGCACGCCCAGCTCGCGCTGCACGGCGATGACGATGCCGCCCTTGGCCGTGCCGTCGAGCTTGGTGAGCACGATGCCGGTGATGTCCACGACCTCGGCGAAGACTCGGGCCTGGACCAGGCCGTTCTGCCCGGTCGTCGCGTCGAGCACGAGGAGGATCTCGTCGAGAGGAGCGTGCTTCTCAACGACGCGCTTGACCTTGCCGAGCTCGTCCATGAGGCCGGTCTTGGTGTGCAGCCGGCCCGCGGTGTCGATGAGGACGACGTCCGCGCCCTCCTCGATGCCCTCCTTGACGGCGTCGAAGGCGATGGACGCGGGGTCGCCGCCCTCGGGGCCGCGCACGGTGCGGGCACCGACGCGCTCGCCCCAGGTCTGGAGCTGGTCGGCGGCGGCGGCGCGGAAGGTGTCGGCGGCGCCGAGCACCACGTTCCTGCCGTCGGCCACCAGGACGCGGGCGAGCTTGCCGGTGGTGGTGGTCTTACCGGTGCCGTTGACCCCGACGACCATCACGATGCCCGGGGTGTCGAGGTTCGAGTCGGTCTTGACCGAGCGGTCGAACTCCGGGACGAGGAGCTGGACCAGCTCCTCGCGCAGCAGCGCGCGCAGCTCGTCGGGCGTGCGGGTGCCGAGCACCTTGACCCGCTCGCGCAGCCGGTCGACGAGCTCCTGCGTGGGCTGCACGCCGACGTCGGCGGTGAGCAGGGTGTCCTCGATCTCCTCCCAGGTGTCCTCGTCCAGGTGCTCGCGCGAGAGGAGCGTGAGCAGCCCCTTGCCGAGCGCGTTCTGCGAGCGGGAGAGCCGGGAGCGCAGGCGTACGAGACGCCCCGCGGTCGGCTCCGGAACCTCGATCTCGGGCGCGGCCGGAGCCGGGGGCTCCTCCACCGCGATGGGCGCGGACGGCTCCGGCTCGACGAGCGGGAGGTCGACCTCCTCGATCGTGCGGCGGGGTTCGTCGCGCGGCGTCTCGGCCTCTTCGCCGACGTGCGGCTCGGCCGGAGGGGCGGTGATGTCGGGCACGGAGGGGGGCGGCGGGGGCAGCTGCTTCTTTCTGCGGCTGCCGATCACGAGCCCGCCGAGTGCGCCGAACACGACCACGGCGATGACTACAGCAAGGATGACGATTTCCATAACCACACCAGTATGGCGTGACCAGGCGCCAGACCCCCCTCGTTGTCCGTCGGGGCTGCGTGCCTTGCGATCCGGGCCGGTCCGTCGTCCGACCAAGCGTCGGCGAGAAGCCCTCCAGTGTGGAGTCACAACCCGTGCAGTGTCAGCGCGGGTCCGGGTGCGCACAGCGCACCCAGGGCTGTGATGGCCCATTTCAGGGACTATCACACGCCTTTCTTTGTGGCTTCCTCCAAAGAACATAAGCCACTTGAGTGGATTACTCGGACTAAAGTACGATGGAAGAGGATGATGCAACGCGCGTAGAGTCCACAGCGTCCCCTCCCCACACCCCCCACCGGCTTCCCCACCAGCACCCACGGAGCCGAGCGAGAGGCACGGAACCCCACCGCATGAGCAAGACCGCCGAATCCGAAGGCGCACTCGAGACCCGCGGCATCGAGCCCGTCCCCGAGTCCGAGCGCACCGCCAGGACCCGTGAGCTGTTCCCCACCTGGGTCGCCGCCAACATCAGTGTGCTGCTGCTCACGATGGGCGCGAGCCTGGTCGTCTCGTACAAGCTCAACTTCTGGCAGGCGCTCGTCGTCGCGTTCGCCGCCCCCATCGTCTCGTACGGCCTCGTCGGCCTGATCGGCATCGCCGGCAAGCGCGGCGGCGCGCCGGGCATGGCCCTGTCACGCGCGGTCTTCGGTCAGCGCGGCAATCTGTTGCCCGGTTCGCTCATCTGGGTCGCCCGCTGGGGCTGGGAGACGATCAACGCGGTGACCGGCGCCTACGCCGTGCTCACCGTCCTGGACATCCTCTTCGGCGTGAAGAGCAACGACGTCCTGGTGATCGTCACGCTGCTGCTCTTCGTCGTCACGACGTTCGTGATCTCCGGTCTCGGGATCAACGCCGTGCAGAAGTGCAACAAGTACGCGACGTACCTCTTCGGTCTCTTCTCGGTCCTCGTGCTGGTCTACCTGATCGCCAACACCGACTGGACCCGCGTCTTCGACCAGCCCGCGGGCAAGATGTCGCTGATGGTCACCGGCATCGGACTGATCGCCGCGGGCGGCGTCAGCTGGATCCCCTCGTCGCCGGACTTCACGCGCTACCTGCCGCGCACGGCCTCGTCGGTCGCGATCGTCCGCAATTCCGTCGGCGGCGCCGGCATCGTCGTCCTGCCGATGGTCCTGATGGGCGCCGTCATGGCGGTCTCCACGCCCGACCTGGCCTCGGCCGCCGACCCGGTCTCCTTCCTCGGCGAGATCCTGCCGCTGTGGATCGCGGTCCCCTACCTCCTGATCGCCCTGGTCGGCATGCTGCTGATCAACTCGATGTCGATGTACTCGGCGGGCTTCACCGCCCAGACCCTCGGCTTCAAGGTCCCGCGCCACTGGGCCGTCTCGATCAACGCGCTGATCTCGCTGATCTTCGGCGGCATCCTGATGCTCGTCGCGACCAGCTTCATGGGCTCGTTCATCGCCTTCCTGTCGCTGCTCGCGGTGGCGTTCTCGGCCTGGGTCGGCGTCTTCGGCGCCGACATGCTGCGGCGCAAGGAGTACGACGCCGAGGCCCTCGTCGACACGACGCGCACCAGCGCCTACTGGTACAAGGGCGGCTTCAGCCCGGCGGCCGTCGCCTCCTGGGCCATCGGCCTCATCGGCGGCCTGATGTTCACCACGTCCGACTGGTTCACCGGCCCGCTCGCCGCGAACAACCCGATCGGCGAGTACGGCCTCGGCTGGGTCGCCACGATCGTGATCTCCGGCCTGCTGTACGTCGTCCTGCCGAAGCCCGCCGTCGTCGTCCCGTCCGAGGTCCGTGCCGAAGAGAAGCGCGAGACCCTGGCCGTCTGACGCTCCGTCAGCTACCGTCCCCCTTCACCAGCGGCCCAACTCCGCCCTGTGAAGGGGGACTTCTCATGCCCGTCACGGTCGTGCGCTTCAACCTCGTGGATCCCGCGGCGACGCCCGAATCACTGAGCGCCCGCTACAGGGCGGCCGTCGAGATGGCGGCGTACGCCGACGACCGCGGCATCTCCACCGTCCAGACCGAGGAGCACCACGGCGTCGCCAACAACTGGCTGCCGTCACCCTTCACCTTCGCGGGCGCCGTCTTCGGCGCGACCCGGCGCATCGCCGTCACGGTCTCCGCGATCATCGGCCCGCTGCACGATCCGCTCCGCCTCGCGGAGGACATCGCCGTACTCGATCTGCTCAGCGGCGGCCGGCTCGTCACCGTGGCCGGAATCGGCTACCGGCCCGAGGAGTACGGCCAGTTCGACGTCGAGTGGAAGCAGCGGGGCAGGCTCCAGGACGAACTCCTCGACACCCTGCTCAAGGCGTGGACGGGCGAGGAGTTCAGCTTCCGCGGCCGCACGGTCCGCGTCACGCCGCGCCCGTTCACCCAGCCCCACCCGCTGCTCCTGGTCGGCGGCTCCTCGCGGGCGGCGGCGCGGCGCGCGGCCCGCCTCGGTCTGCCGTTCTTCCCGAGCGCGCATCTGCCCGAACTCGAGGCGTACTACAAGGAACAGCTCGTCGAGCACGGCACCGAGGGCTGGACGATGATGCCCGCGGCGGTCACCCCGCTGCTGCACGTCGCCGAGGACCCCGACCGCGTGTGGGCGGAGCACGGAGAGCACTTCCTGCACGAGGCGCGGACGTACGCGTCCTGGCAGTCCGGCGACATCAAGTCGGCGGTGAAATCGGGGGCCACGACGGTCGACGAGCTGCGCGCCGAGGGCGTCTACCGGATCCTCACGCCCGACGAATGCGTGGAGCAGTCCCTCGACAGCTATGTGCTGCACCCGCTGTCCGGCGGCATGCCGGTCGACGAGGGATGGCGCAGCCTCCATCTGTTCTGCGAAAACGTACTGCCCCGGCTCGAAGACCTTGCGGTCTGAGCCGGGGCAGTGACGAGGGTGAGGAGATGGCAGCGGGGACTTAACCCATCTCCTCCAACGCCTTGCCCTTGGTCTCCTTCACGAACTTGAGCACGAAGGGGATCGAGAGCGCGGCGAAGATTGTGTAAATGATGTACGTCCCGGAGAGGTTCCAGTCGGCCAGCGACGGGAAGCTCGCGGTGATGGCCCAGTTGGCGATCCACTGCGCGGACGCGGCCACGCCGAGCGCCGCGGCGCGGATCTTGTTCGGGAACATCTCGCCGAGGAAGACCCAGACGACGACACCCCACGACAGGGCGAAGAACAGGACGAAGAAGTGGGCCGCGATCAGGGCGACCCAGCCCTGCGTGGCCGGCAGCTTGCCGTCCACCAGGTCGTACGAGAACGCCCAGGCCTCCAGCGCGAGACCGATGACCATGCCGACGGAACCGACCAGGGCCAGCGGCTTACGGCCGACGCGGTCCACCAGGAGCATCGCGATCACGGTGCCGACGATGTTGATGATCGACGTGGTGAACGAGTAGAAGAACGAGTCCGTCGGGTTCACACCGACCGACTGCCACAGCGTCGAGGAGTAGTAGAACGCGACGTTGATGCCGACGAACTGCTGGAAGACCGAGAGGCCGATACCGATCCAGACGATCGGCTTGAAGTAGAGACCGCCGTTGCCCTTGCCGGAGAGCAGGTCCTTGAACGTGGACTTGTGCTCGCTCTTCATCGCGTGCTCGATCTCGGCGACGCGGGCGTCCAGGTCGACCTTCGTGCCCTCGACCTCGGCGAGGATCTCCTTGGCCTTGGCGTCCTTGCCGACCGAGATGAGGAAGCGCGGCGACTCGGGGATCGCGAAGGACAGCATGCCGTAGAGGACGGCCGGGATGACCATGACACCGAGCATGACCTGCCAGGCCTCGAGGCCCAGGACGGAACCGCGCTGATCGCCGCCGGCGGCCTGCAGGATGCCGTAGTTGACGAGCTGTGAGATGGCGATGCCGACGACGATCGCGGCCTGCTGGAAGGAGCCGAGGCGGCCGCGGTACGCGGGCGGCGAGACCTCGGCGATGTAGGCCGGGCCGATGACGGAGGCCATGCCGATGCCGAAGCCGCCGATGATCCGCCAGAAGGCCAGGTCCCAGAGGGCGAAGGGCAGCGCGGAGCCGACGGCGCTGATCGTGAAGAGGACGGCCGCGATCTGCATGCAGCGGATACGGCCGATGCGGTCCGCGATCCGGCCGGCGGTGGCCGCACCGATCGCACAGCCGATCAGGGCGATGGCGATGACCTGGGCGAGCGTTCCGGAGCCGATGTCGTACCGGTCACGGATGGCCTCGACGGCTCCGTTGATCACGGAACTGTCGTAGCCGAAGAGAAAGCCGCCCATCGCGGCCGCCGCTGTGATGAAGATGACGTGGCCGAGATGGTCGGGGTGAGCCTCTCGGGCGCTTGGCGGCTTCGCTGTGCTGGTCACGTGTACTCCTCGGGCCACCGGCAACGGTGCCGGGGGTGGGGGTGAGAGCCCTTCCAGTGGCGCACAACTTCACGCCGCCCACCACCTGAAGGTAAAAGCAACGTTGCAGAGACTATGCCTTCAAGTTTCGAAGTCAAGAGGGGGGTATCCGTGAACTTCAGGTGCCCTGGTGGCAGGCATCGTTCAAGTATTGAACATGAACCTGTGGTTGATCTTGGGACTGACGCTGGAGCCGATACGGCACCGGTGACCGGGATCCGGCCGGGACGGTGATCGATTTCCGGGCGGACCCGCGTGCGGCTAGCGCAGTCGCTGACTGATCACCTTCGACACGCCATCACCCTGCATCGACACCCCGTAGAGCGCGTCGGCGACCTCCATCGTGCGCTTCTGGTGCGTGATCACGATGAGCTGGGAGGCCTCCTGGAGCTCCTGCATGATGCGGATGAGTCGCTGGAGGTTGGTGTCGTCGAGTGCGGCCTCGACCTCGTCCATCACGTAGAAGGGACTCGGCCGCGCCTTGAAGATCGAGACGAGCAGCGCCACCGCGGTCAGGGAGCGCTCGCCACCGGAGAGCAACGACAGCCGCTTGACCTTCTTGCCCGGAGGGCGGGCCTCCACATCGACACCCGTGGTCAGCATGTTGTCGGGATCGGTCAGGATCAGCCGTCCGTCGCCGCCGGGGAAGAGCCGGCTGAAGACGCCCTCGAACTCCCGGGCCGTGTCCCGGTACGCCTCGGTGAAGACCTGCTCGACGCGCTCGTCGACTTCCTTCACCACCTGAAGGAGATCGGTCCTCGTCTTCTTCAGGTCCTCGAGCTGCTCGCTGAGGAACTTGTGGCGCTCCTCCAGCGCGGCGAACTCCTCAAGAGCCAGCGGATTCACCTTTCCGAGCTGCTGATACGCCCGTTCGGCTGACTTGAGCCGCTTCTCCTGCTCCGCGCGCACGAACGGCCGCGGCTGGTTGCGGGGGTGCTCGGGGTCGTCGGGCAGTTCCTCGCCCTCGGCCGGGAGCGAGGGCGGTACGGGCTGCTGCGGCCCGTACTCCGCCACGAGTCCCGCCGGTTCGACACCGAGTTCCTCCAGCGCCTTGGCCTCCAGCTGCTCGATCCGCAGCCGCTTCTCGGCGCCGAGCACCTCACCCCGGTGGACCGAGTCCGTCAGCTTGTCGAGCTCCGCCTTCAGGTCCCGGCCCCGGGCCCGCTCGGCGACGAGCTCCCGCTCCCGCTCACCCTTGGCGCTCTCGGCGGACGCCCGCTCCCGCTCGGCCCGTCCGACCGAGACCTCCACGTGGGCGAGGAGCTGCCGGGCGCCGGAGGCCACTGCCTCGGCCACGGCCGCCTCGTGGCGCAGCCGGGAGCGCTGCCGCTCCGCACGCGCGCGTGCCTCGCGCTCCGCACGGGCCGCCCGGTCCAGCGAATCCGCGCGTCCGGCAAGGCCCTTCACCCGCTCCTCGTGCGTACGAGCCTGGAGCCGGGCCTCCATCTCGGTCTGACGGGCATTGGCGCCGTCGGCGGCGAGCCGGTCGCGTACCGCGGTGTCCGGCTCCTCGTCGGCCGGCATCTCCTCGGCGACGGCGAGCCGTTCGGCCAGCTCCTCGGCGTCCTGTACGGCCTTCTCCAGCGCCTCCTGCGCCTTGGCGGCCGCGGCGGCGCTGCGCTCGGCCTCCCCGGCAGCGCCCCGCGCCTGTCCGGACAGCCGGCCGAGCTGCTGCGCCACGGACGACTTCTCCCGGTCGGCGGCCCGGCGCCGCTCCCCCAGCTCCTCCACGAGCGCGGCGGCCTCCGCGCGCCGCGCGACCGCGCTGTGCTGCGCCTCGGCCAGTTCCTCGCACCGCACCCCGAGCTCGGTCAGCTCGCCCGCGGCCTCGTCGACGGAGGCCTGCACCTCGAGAAGACTGGGCGCCCCGGCGGAACCGCCCTGAGCGAAGTGCGCCCCGAGCAGGTCCCCTTCGGCGGTGACCGCGGTCAGCTCGGGCCTCGCGTAGACGAGATCCTCGGCGTCCTCGAGCGTCCCGACGACCACGATCCCCCGCAGCAACCGCCGCACGGCAGGCATCAATTCGGAGGGCCCCCGCACGAAATCGGCCACGAGGGGCGGCCCGTCCCCGCCGTGCGCGGGCCGTGCCGGGTACGCACTCCCGAAGCCACCGGGCCCGTCGCCGTCACCGACCGCCCCGGCCGCCGACGCACCCCTCTCCGCATGGGCTACGCCACCGTCACCACCAGCCCCAGGCCCCCCACCCGCGAACCCGTCGCCAAGAGGGGACCCCCCAGCCGACGACGCGGGCACTCCCGCGGCCACACCGGAGGCGTCCTCCTCCCCCGCCAGCAACAGTGCCGCGCGCCCCGCGTCCTGTTTGCGCAGGAGGCGGATCGCTTCCGCGGCGGAGGCGGGTGTCGTCACGGCGATGGCGTCGGCCGCGGCACCGAACGCCGCGGCGACCGGGACCTCGAAGCCGGGGGTGACGGAGAGCAGTTCGGCCGCGGGGCCGAGGACTCCCGTCAGGCGGTCGCGGGCACCGAGCAGCGCGCCGGTACCGTCCTTGCGGCGCAGCCCGAGCGCGAGGGCGTCGTGCCGGGCCGAAACCGCTGCCCGCTTGCGTTCCGCGGACGTCAGGGCCTCCCGGGCCGCCGTCAGCGCGGACTCCGCGTCGGCGAGGGCGGCCCTGGCCGCGTCGTGCCGGTCCCCGAGCTCCGCGTCCCCGGCGTCGAGCCCGTCGACCTCGGCCTTGAGCTGCTCGTACTCCTCCTGCGCCGCGACGGCCCGGTCCCTCGCCTCGTCCCGCGCGGCGGCGAGTCGGTCGATCTCGGCCTGCGCCGCGGCGGCCCGCGAACGGGCGGCGTTGACCTGCCCGTTCAGCCGGGCGAGTCCCTCGCGCCGGTCGGCGATGGCCCGGGCGGCGTCCTTGAGCCGGCGCTCCTCGGCCGCCAACTCCCGTTCCAGGTCGGCCCGGTGGGCCACCGTGTCGTCGAGGGCGCGCTCGGCCGCTTCGAGGGCGGCCTCCAGTTCGGCCTCCTGCTCGCGAATCCGGGCGGCCTCGCGCTCCATGTCCTCGGGGTCGCGCCCGCGCCGCTCCTCCGCGGGGGCGGACGTCGCGCTCTTGACCCGCGCGTCAGCCAGGGAGACGGTGCCGCGTACCCGCTCGGCCAGCTGCGACAGCTCGTACCAGGTCTGCTGGGCGCGCTGGAGCCGCGGCGTGAGCTGCCGGACCTCGGCCTCCAGGAGCGCCTCGCGCTGGAGTGCCTTCTTCAGCTCGGCCTCGGCGGCGTCCTTGCGTTCCTTGAGCGCCGCCTCGTCCTCGATCTCGGCGCGCAGCGCACCCCGCATGCGTACGAGGTCGTCGGCGAGGAGCCGCAGCCGCGCGTCGCGGAGGTCGGCCTGGATGACGGCGGCGCGGCGCGCGACGGCGGCCTGGCGCCCGAGCGGCTTCAGCTGCCGCCGCAACTCGTCCGTCAGGTCCTGCACGCGCGCGAGGTTGGCCTGCATCGCGTCCAGCTTCCGCAGCGCCTTCTCCTTGCGCTTGCGGTGCTTGAGGACCCCGGCGGCCTCTTCGATGAAGGCGCGGCGTCCCATCGGGTCGGCGTGCAGCACGGAGTCGAGTTGGCCCTGGCCGACGATGACGTGCATCTCGCGGCCGATGCCGGAGTCGGACAGCAACTCCTGGATGTCGAGCAGCCGACACGTGTCGCCGTTGATCTGGTATTCGCTGCCACCGTTGCGGAACATGATCCGCGTGATGGTGACCTCGGCGTACTCGATGGGCAGCGCGCCGTCGGAGTTGTCGATGGTCAGCGACACCTCGGCGCGGCCGAGCGGCGGGCGCCCGGTCGTGCCGGCGAAGATGACGTCCTCCATCTTGCCGCCGCGCAGCGACTTCGCACCCTGCTCGCCCATGACCCAGCTGAGGGCGTCCACGACATTGGACTTGCCCGAGCCATTGGGGCCGACGACGCAGGTGATGCCCGGCTCGAACCGCAGTGTGGTGGCCGAGGCGAACGATTTGAACCCGCGCAGGGTCAGGGCCTTGAGGTGCACGCCGCCGGACTCTACCCGCCGCGTGTGTCTCACTCCATGAACCCGCGGTTTCGCCCAGGAAAGTGCAGGGCACATCAGACGTTAAAGAAAGACGTCGACGCGCGGAGCATTGACGGGGCATTCGAGGGCGCGCGGTACGGGGCGGCGCATGCGGAGAGAAAAGTCAGAAGGAAGGGACGCGAAAGCGTCCCTTGCAGATCTGAGAAATGTGATCAAGCGGCTTGATGAAAGGGCTGCCTGACCGCTGGTGTCGTGGGCGGGATGTGGTCAGGTGAGCGCAGGCTCCGCCTGGGGTACGTCGATGCTCTCGAGGAGCGATTCGTGAGAAGCGGCAGCCGCGAGCGCGTCGTTCTCGGACTGGATCCGAACGAGTTCGGACTCAAGGTCCTGGACGCGCTGCTGGAGCCGTCGCATCTCGGCGAGGAGTCGCGGGTCGGAACCGCCGACGTAACCGAGAAGCGCCTTTGCCATGATGGATGGTCCTCCACAATGAGTGACCGACCGAAGCGGTGTGGGTCGTGAGGGATTCGCACCCGCGGTGCCTGGCACTCGTTGTCTTGCTGCCGTTCATACATGCCAAACAGCTAAGGTGCGCGGGGCTTCCAGAGTCTCACCAAAAAGTTTGACGGTCAACACGATCACACCCCGTATCGACGGGTAAGCCCGGGGGCTCGGCACCGAGAAAACTTCGGCGCGGCCTCACTTCGGGCCCCTGAGGGCGTGGAGATCATCCTTACTTCGCGAGCCTGCCACGACAAGCTCTTATTGGCAACCACCAGGTCATTCCTGCCCCGCGCAGTTGCCCGGGGCATGCCATGAACGCCTCTCAGGGCCCTGGCCTGCGTGTCCTTCTCAGCGAATGGCGAAGTCGGCGTATCCGCCGCGCGGGGCGTCCCAGATCTCCGTGACTCCGTCGACCCTCCCGGGTGTGTCGCCGTCGCGGAGCCAGTCGAGAAGACCCTGACAACTCTCGCGTGACCCCTCCGCGACGACCTGGACCCGGCCGTCGTCCAAATTGAGAGCAAAGCCACTCAGGCCGCCGATCTCAAGAGCCTTCGCCCGCGTGAACCAGCGAAAACCCACACGTTGGACGCGTCCGCGCACCCAGGCGGTGATGCGTACGTCTTCGTTCATAGGGGCACGCTAACCGGCCAATTGCACTCGGAGCACTTCGCCCCCTTGCGTCGTGGGGTACCGTCCCGGACCAATGTGCGTCACCCGTACGGGTGAGTCGCATTGCCCACAGCGAGGACGAGGAAGGCCACAGGATGGGACGCCACCGACGCTCCGACGCCGGCCGCGCCGCCACGGGTCGCGCCACGGACAGCACGGCCGGTTCGTATGCCGGGCACGACGGTACGTACGAGACCGGCCAGACCGGCGCGTACGACGGCGCGCACATGGAGAGGTACGCCGCCGGCGGATTCGCCGGCCCGCACGGCTCGGCAGACGGCGACCTGGGGCGGGCCTTCGACCACACCCACCCGGGCGAGCCACGGGCCGCGTACCTACCTCCCGGCAGCCCGGGCAGCAGCTCGCACCGCCGCAGGAAGCGCGTCGCCAGGCCGGTGCGGACGGGACTCCTCGGAGTCTCGGCCGCCGTGGCGATGGGCGCCGTCGCGGTGGCCTCCGGGGTGATCCCCGGCATGGACAACTACTCGCTGGGCGGCGGCAGCGGCGCCGACAAGGTGCGCGCCGCCGACTCCCCCTCGGGGCTCCAGACGCAGGGCGGTACGGACGGCAGCGCCGACCGCGCCCCCTCCTCCGCGAGCCGCAGCGCGGAGCGCTCGGACTCTCCTTCGCCATCTTCGTCGAAGCCGTCCTCGACCCCGTCGAAGAAGGCCTCACCGAGCAAGTCCTCCGGTTCCGGCGGCGCGGCGACCTCGCCCAGGACTGCGACCCCTTCGAAGACCGCCACCACGAAGCCGAAGCCCCCGGCGGCCGCGCCCAGCCTGAAGGCCCCGTCCGGCGAGGCGTCGGCCGAGGCCCAGGTGCTCGCGCTGGTCAACACGGAGCGGGCCAAGGTCGGCTGCAGCCCGGTGACCGCGGACAGCGGCCTCGCCTCCCTCGCCGGGAACTTCAGCGAGGACATGGCCGCGCGTGGCTTCTTCGACCACACGGACCCGGATGGCGCAACACCCTGGGACCGCGCGAAGAAGGCCGGCATAACGGACCTCGGTGGCGAGAACATAGCCCGCGGCCAGGCCAACGCCCAGTCCGTCATGGACTCCTGGATGAACAGCCCCGGCCACCGCGCGAACATCCTCAACTGCGACTACAAGACGCTGGGGGTCGGCGTGCACTTCGGGTCGGGCGGCCCGTGGTGGACGCAGGACTTCGGCTTCTGACGTCACTGCGCCCCACTAACCTCCAGTTAGCGCACCCCTGAGGTTCGCGCTGTGCCGGAGTACGCTTGCCGCATGGAATCGAGCGGCGGCGACCTCGCGTACGACGTGTTCTCCCGGCAGTGCCCGTCCCGCGGCACCCTCGAGCACGTGACGGGCCGCTGGGGTGCGCTCACGCTGGGGGCGCTGCACGAGGGCAGCTTCCGCTTCAACGAGCTGCGGCGCCGGGTGGACGGCGTGAGCGAGAAGATGCTGTCGCAGACCCTGCACGCGCTGGAGCGCGACGGCCTCGTGCATCGCGAGGCGCAGCCGACCAACCCGCCGCGCGTGGACTACGAGCTGACGCCGCTCGGGCGCGAGATCTCCGAACGGTTGCTGACCCTCATCCAGTTCGTCGAAGGCCGGATGGACGACGTGCTCGCCTCACGCGCCCGCTACGACGCGGACGGGGCGCGCGGCGGGCGCTGACAGCGCGGGCAGAAGTAGCTGGAGCGGTTCATCCAGGGGCGTCGGCGAATGATCGTGCCGCAGCGCCGGCACGGCTCGCCCTCGCGGCCGTAGGCGTCGAGCGAGCGGTCGAAGTAACCGGACTCGCCGTTCACATTCACGTAGAGGCTGTCGAAGCTGGTGCCGCCGACAGCGAGGGCCGCGTTCATCACGTCCCGTACGTGGCCGAGGAGTTCGGCCGTGCGCGGGCGCGTGAAGCCGGTGGTCGGCCGCTCGTAGTGGAGCCGCGAGCGCCACAGCGCCTCGTCCGCGTAGATGTTGCCGACGCCGCTGATCAGGGACTGGTCGAGCAGGGCCCGCTTGATGGTCGTGCGGCGCCTGCGCAGCGCCTCGTGGAACGCCTCGTCGTCGAACTTCGGGTCCAGCGGGTCGCGCGCGATGTGCGCGATGACGTCCGGCAGCCCGTCGGGGCCCGTCTCGTGCAGTGAGAGGCCGCCGAAGGTGCGCTGGTCGATGAAGCGCAGCTCCGTACCCAGCTCGTCGGCGAAGCGGACGCGGATGCGCAGATGCTTCTCGTCCGGCGCCTCGGCTGGCTGCACCAGGAGCTGTCCGCTCATGCCGAGGTGCGCGAGGACCGCGCCGCCCGTCGGCTCCAGCGGCAGCCACAGATACTTCCCGCGCCGCTCGGGTACGCCGATGCGCTGGCCCTTCAGCCGGTTCGCGAAGTCCGCGCCGCCCCCGATGTGACGGCGCACGGCGCGCGGGTGCAGGACCTCCACGTCGGCGACGGTGCGGTGGGCGACCCAGCGCTCGAGTCCGCGCCGTACGACCTCGACCTCGGGCAGCTCGGGCACGGTGTCTCCTTGTGAGGGCTCTGGAAGCTCTGGAACGAAACGAACGGTGCCGACCGTCCCTCAGGACGGTCGGCACCGGACAGTTCGGATGCGGGCGTCAGGCAGACGCCGAGGAGGAGTCGGCGTTCCCCTCGGCTGCCACGGTGGCCTCGACGGCATCAGCCGTCTTCGCCGCCTCGGCGCGCTCGTCGGCAGCCGCGCGGATCGCGCGCCATGCCGATTCAGCGGCCTGCTGCTCCGCTTCCTTCTTGCTGCGGCCGGTGCCGGTGCCGTACGAGACGCCTCCGACGCGGGCGGCAGCAGTAAAGGTCTTCTCGTGGTCGGGGCCGGTCTCCGAGACCAGGTACTCGGGAACGCCGAGCCCCTCGGTCGCGGTGAGCTCCTGGAGACTGGTCTTCCAGTCCAGGCCCGCACCTAGATTCGAGGACTTCTCGATCAGGGGATCGAAGAGACGGTGGACGAGTTCGCCCGCCGCGTCCAGACCCTGGTCGAGATATACGGCGCCGATCACCGCTTCAAGCGTGTCGGCGAGGATGGACGCCTTGTCCCGGCCGCCCGTGCCCTCTTCGCCCCGGCCGAGCCGGATGAAGGAACCCAGGTCGAGCCCACGGCTGACCTCCGCAAGTGCACGCGAATTGACCACCGCGGCCCGCAACTTGGCCAGCTGGCCTTCGGGCAGGTCGGGGTGGGTGGTGTACAGCGTGTCCGTGACGACGAGGCCGAGCACGGAGTCCCCGAGGAACTCGAGCCGCTCGTTCGTCGGCAGACCGCCGTTCTCGTACGCGTACGAGCGGTGGGTCAGCGCACGCACCAGAAGGGCGGACTCGAGCTTGTACCCGAGCCGCCCTTCCAGAAGCGTGTGGGACGAGGCATTGTCCGTCTTGTTCGACTCAGACATTGCGCCTCTCACCAGCCGCTCAGACCTCGAGGACCTGGCGCTTGTTGTAAGTGCCGCAAGCCGGGCACGCGATGTGCTGCAGCTTGGGCTCGTGGCAGCGCTCGCACGCAACCAGGGTGGGGACCGCAGCCTTCCACTGCGACCGGCGGTGGCGCGTGTTGCTGCGCGACATCTTCCGCTTCGGAACAGCCACGGCTACTTCTCCTGCTTCTCGTCGACGCCAGCTTCGGCGCCGCTCATCTCGTCCTTCTCGCCGTCCTGGATGGTCCCGGCGAGTCCCTGCAGTGCCGCCCAACGGATGTCGACGGCGTCATGGTGGTGGTCCGGGTCGTCCGCGAGCCGCGCTCCGCACTGGGAGCACAGACCCGGACAGTCGTCCTGGCACACCGGCTGCATCGGCAGTGCGAGCACCACCGCATCACGCAGCACAGATTCGAGGTCGAACAAGCCGTCCTCGAGAAAGAGCCTGTCCTCGTCTTCCTCGGCGTCGTCGGCCGGTTCCGCTGTGACACGGCTCCGGTCGTCGGCGTCAGGGTACGAGAACATCTCCTGGAAGTCCGCGTCGACCTCGAGGTCGAGCGGCTCCAGACACCTTACGCACTCCCCCTTGGCCGATGCACGGGCGGTGCCTGTGACAAGCACACCTTCCATGACCGACTCGAGACGCACCTCGAGCTCCAGCGGCGCGCCTTCCGGCACTCCGATGACCCCATCGATACCGAAGTCCTTGGGGGCGTCGACCGTGCGGGTCAGCCGCTGCTGGGCACCAGGACGCCGTCCCAACTCGTGCGTATCGAACACGAGAGGGTTGCGGTGGTCGAGGTGCGTACTCAGGGCTGGTCCTGCTTTCGGTCTTCGATGCTCAAGTTGTTCAAGCTGCTCAAGGGGATCGCTGTCCCGAATGAACCCGGGCAGCTGTGATCGCGGACGTACGCGCGACCGAAGAACCAGGATACTGGACCTTTCGCTCACGGCCCAATCCGGAGTCAGCGCCCCTGTTCGTACTGCCTCAGCTGCTCCGTGCTGATCATGCTCGTGTCGAAGAGGCTGGTCTCGTCGAGCGCCGCCGGCTCGTGCGCCGCCTGCGGCTGCGCATAGCCCGCCTGGGCCTGGTCGTAGCCCTGCTGCTGGTGCTGCTGGTAGGCGTACAGGTCCTGCTGCTGCTGGTACGCGTACGGGTCCTGCTGGTACACCGCGTACGGATCCTGCTGGCCGTAGGGCTGCTGCTGGTAGGCGTACACGTCCTGCTGCGGGTCCTGCTGCTGGGCGTACACCGGCTGCTGGGCCGGGATCTGCGGGGCCTGGGGGATCTCCCGGTCCGGCTCCGCGGGGACGCTGCCGATCTCCGCGAGACCGGCGAGGTAGTCGGCGTCACTGGTGTGCTGGGCGCCCGTGCCGTCGCCGAGGGTGCCGAGCTCGTCGCTGGCGACCCGGCCCTGGAGCGTGTGCCGGCCGCGGCCGACCGCCTCCAGGGTCTTGGCGAGGACCGCCTCGAAGGCGCCGAGCTTCACGTCGACGTACGAGTCGGCGTCGCGGCGCAGGGTCTCGGGGTCGTGGCTGCGCTCGGGGGCGTCCTCGTCCTCGTAGCCCTGGTCGTCGACGCCCGGGCCGGTGCCGAGGAGCTTCTCGCGGCCTCGGCCCACGGAGCCGAGGGTCTTGGTGAGGACGACCTCGAAGTTGGCGAGCTTGGAGTCGACGTAGTCGTCGGCCTCCGCGCGGATCTCCTCGGCCTCCTTGCGGGCCTCGGCGAGGATCCGTTCCCCTTCGTCCTGGGAGCGGCGCGCGACCTCGGTGTCGGAGATCAGCGAACCGCGCTCGGCGTGCGCCGTCTCGATGATCCGCTCGGCCTCCTGGCGGGCCTGCTCGACCATCTGCGCGCGTCCGCCGATCAGCTCCTCGGCCTGCGCGAGGGAGCCGGGCAGGGCCTGGCGCACCTCTTCGAGCATCGCGAGCAGGTCGGCGCGATTGACCACACACGAGGCCGACATGGGCATGGACCGGGCATTGCCGACCGCGGCGACGATCTCGTCGATCTTCTTCTGCACGTCCACCGTGTGCTCGCCACTCTCTACAGGGGTGTTGGAGACGGACGGAACGACTGTACGGCCAACTGGCGCCCGGATGTCACTTCTTGGGGAGGCGCTGGGTGAGCGCCTCGAAGACCGCCGGCGGCACCAGGTGGGAGACGTCGCCGCCCCAGGCCGCGACCTCCTTCACCAGGGACGAGGAGAGGAAGCTGTACGTCGGGTTGGTGGGGACGAAGAGGGTCTCCACGCCCGTGAGGCCGTTGTTCATCTGGGCCATCTGCAGTTCGTAGTCGAAGTCGCTGACGGCGCGCAGGCCCTTCACGATGGCCGGGATGTCGCGCTGCTTACAGAAGTCGACGAGCAGTCCGTGGAACGACTCGACCTCGACGTTGCCGAACTCGGCGGTGACCTCGCGGATCAGCTCGATCCGCTCCTCGATCTCGAAGAGGCCCTTCTTCGACTGGTTGATCATCACCGCGACGTGCACGACGTCGTACAGCTTCGACGCTCGGCCGATGATGTCGAGGTGGCCATTGGTGATGGGGTCGAACGACCCCGGACAGACGGCGCGGCGCAACGCGAGTCCCTCGCTCTCCGGTCCGGTCACGGTGCTTCCTCGCACGTGACGGTGCTCTTCAGGGCGGCGCGACCGTACCAAAACGTTCCCTCGCCGTAGCGACGGGACCTCAGTGCCTCAAATCCGTCCGGCCACGGGAAAACACCGCCCCTGGTGCTTCGCTCCACGGTGACGAGCGCATCGTCCGCGAGCCAGCCCCCAGAGGCGAGTGTGAGCAGAATCTCCCGAAGATCGTCGTCCGGGACGGCATACGGAGGGTCGAGAAAGACCAGGTCGTACGGGGTGGCGGGGGCCGGACCCCGGACGATCTGTTCGGCTTTGCCCGCTCTGACCTCGGCGCCGGGGAGCCCGAGGGACTTCACGTTCTCGCGGATGGTGCGGACCGCGCGGGCGTCGGCCTCCACCAGGAGCGCGTGCCCCGCGCCGCGCGACAGCGCCTCCAGGCCCACGGCGCCCGAGCCGCCGTACAGGTCCAGCACGCGCTCGCCGTCCAGCGGGCCGCCGAGCAGTGACTGCCAGGTGGAGAAGAGGGCTTCGCGCGCCCGGTCGGACGTGGGGCGGGTGCCGTTGCCCGGCGGGACGGACAGGCGACGTCCGCCGGCCCGGCCGGCGATCACGCGGGTCATCTGAGTCCTAGTGGAGAAGGGGCTGAAGGGACGTGCGGGGACCTCCAGTTTGTCAGCCCTTGTCGAGGTACTGCTCGCGCTCCTCGTCCAGGAGCGCGTCCAGGGCCGTGCGCAGGCCCGGCAGGTGCTCCAGGTCGGGGTCGGCGGCGACGACGGCCGTCGCCTCCTGGCGGGCCTCGGCGATGATCTCCTCGTCCTCGATGACGGCGAGCATGCGCAGGGACGAGCGCACCCCGGACTGGGCCTGGCCGAGAACATCGCCCTCGCGGCGCTGCTCCAGGTCGATACGGGAGAGCTCGAACCCGTCGAGCGTGGCGGCGACGGCGCCGAGACGGGCGCGGGCGGGGCTGGCCTCCGGCATCTCGCTGACCAGAAGACACAGGCCCGCCGCCGAGCCACGGCCGACGCGGCCGCGCAGCTGATGGAGCTGGGAGACGCCGAAGCGGTCGGCGTCCATGATCACCATGGCTGTGGCGTTCGGCACGTTCACACCGACCTCGATGACCGTGGTCGCGACCAGGACGTCCGTCTCGCCCGCGGCGAAGCGTCGCATCACGGCGTCCTTGTCGTCGGGCTGCATCCTGCCGTGCAGAACCTCCACCTTCAGCCCGCGCAGGGCGCCGTGGGCCAGCTCCTCGGCGACGTCCAGGACGGCGAGCGGAGGCCGCTTCTCGGCCGCGTCCTCGGCGGACTCGTTCTTGGCCCCCTTGCCCCCCTTGCCGCCCTTGCCGTTCTTGCTCTGCTCCTCCTCGTCGCCGATGCGGGGGCAGACGACGTACGCCTGATGCCCGTTCTCCACTTCCTCGCGTACGCGCTCCCAGGCGCGCGCGAGGAAGTGCGGCTTGTCGGCGGCGGGCACGACGTGGGTGGCGATCGGCGAGCGCCCGGCGGGCAGCTGATCGAGAACGGAGGTCTCCAGGTCACCGAAGACCGTCATCGCGACCGTACGGGGAATGGGGGTGGCCGTCATGACCAGCAGGTGCGGGGGCTGCTTGCCCTTGCCGCGCAGGGCGTCGCGCTGCTCGACACCGAAGCGGTGCTGCTCGTCGACGACGACCAGTCCCAGGTCGTGGAACTGGACCTTGTCCTCGATCAGGGCGTGCGTCCCGATGACGATGCCCGCGTCGCCCGTGACGAGGTCGAGAAGGGCCTGGCGGCGGGCCGCGACGCCCATGGAGCCGGTGAGCAGAACGACCTTGGTGGAGTGCTCGGCGCCCCCGAGCATCCCGCCCTCGGCGAGTTCGCCCATCATCTCGGTGATGGAGCGGTGGTGCTGCTGGGCGAGGACCTCGGTCGGCGCGAGCATCGCGGCCTGCCCGCCCGCGTCGACGACGGCGAGCATGGCGCGCAGCGCGACCATCGTTTTCCCGGAACCGACCTCTCCCTGGAGCAGGCGGTGCATCGGGTGCTCGGTGGCGAGGCCGTCGAAGATCTCCTTGGAGACCTTCTGCTGGCCGTCGGTGAGGGTGAAGGGGAGCTTCGCGTCGAACGCCGTGAGCAGGCCGTCGGGGCGGGGGACGCGGGCCACGGCGGGCAGCTGCGCGTCGGCGAACCTCCGCCTGGCGAGGGCGACTTGGAGGACGAACGCCTCGTCCCACTTGAGGCGGGCGCGGGCGTCGGCGATGTCCGCCTTCGTGTGGGGCCGGTGGACCTTCAGGAGCGCTTCGGGCAGCGGGACGAGGCCGCGGCCCTCACGCAGCGAGTCCGGCAGGGGGTCGAGGGCCTCCTGGGCGCTGGGCAGCACCATGTCGACGGCCTTGGCGATCTTCCACGACTCCAGCTTGGCGGTGGCCGGATAGAGCGGGATGAGGGCGCCGGCCCAGGAGCCGATGGCCTCATCGGCCTCGCCGGCGTCCAGAGCGTCGGCCCGCAGCAGCTCGTACGCCGGGTGCGCGAGCTGCATCTTGCGGTTGAAGACGGAGGCCTTGCCCGCGAACATCGCGCGCGTGCCGGGCAGGAGGTCCTTGTGCGGCTTGTGGATGCCACGGCCGAAGAAGACCAGCTGGAGCTGGCCGCTGCCGTCCGTGATGGTCACTTCGAGGCGCTGGCCGGTGCCACCGTTGAACTTCAGGATGCGGGCGCTCGCGACCTGGGCGACCACGGTGACGTGCTCGTCGAGGGGCAGGTCGGCGAGGCGGGTGAGCTCGCCGCGCTCCGCGTATCTGCGCGGATAGTGGTGGAGCAGGTCACCGACCGTGTGCAGGTCCAGGTGCTCGGCCATCACCTTCGCGGTGGCGGGACCGAGCGCTTTCTTCAGCGGTTCTTCGAGCGCGGGCACGGAATTCATTTCACACCATGGCTCTGACATCGGCGGCTCTCGATCCCGAAATCCGGGAGCGTCGGCAAGGTACTCGAGTCGCAGCGTGCCTTTCGGGCACCGGGCAGGGCTTGTCCGTCATGCATCCGCATCAGCGGACAAGTGAGAAGCCATCGCGTCCACGCAACGGCGGAGTCACTGCACACCACGCCACTGGTTCTTGATTCTCAGACTGGTCGACAGGTGTGCCCATAGCGCCCGGGAAGTGGAGCCCGCGGCTTCGCGGGCTCCACTTCCCGGACGCTCTCACTCCACGCCGATGAGCATGAGCGCCGAGTTCCGCCCGCCTCGGTAGACCACGGTGTCGACGGCCAGGTACGTCTCGCGTACGTGCCGTTCGAGCCGGTCGGCGACCCCGTCGGGCACCTCGTCGCCGAGCACGAGGGTGACCATCTCGCCGCCCGCGGCCAGCATCCTGTCGAGGGTCGTACGGGCCGTCCGCGTCACCTCTTCGCCGATCACGGCGACGTCCCCGTCGATGAGGCCGAGGAAGTCCCCGGCCTGGCAGATGCCGGCCATCGTCCACGACTGCCGCTCGGCGACGGCCAGTTCGGCGTAGCGGGTCGCGCCGGCCGCCGACGTCATCGCGACGACGTCCTCGTCGAAGCGCCGCTCCTTCTCGTGGACGGCGAGCGCGGCGATGCCCTGGATCGCGGACCGGGTGGGGATGAGGGCGACCCGCACGCCTTCGGTGCGGGCCTGCTCGGCCGCTGCCGCGGCGGTGTGGCGCAGTTCGGCGTCGTTCGGCAGGAGCACCACTTCGCGCGCGTGCGCCCGCCGGATCGCCTCGACCAGTTCCCCGCTGCCGGGCACCTCGCCGGGCCGCTCGGGTACGACGGTGGCGCCCGCCTCGCTGTACAGACCGGCGAGCCCCTCCCCGGGGACCACGGCGACGATCGCGCGCTGGGCGCGCTCCCCGGTCGGCGCGGAGCCGGACGCGGGGTGCGTCGTATGGGCGTCGCCGGCGGCGAAGTGCGTGATGCGGATGCGGTACGGGCGGCCGGCCTCGACGCCCGCTTCGACGGCGGCGCCCGCGTCGTCGACGTGCACGTGGACGTTCCACAGTCCGTCGCCGCCGACGACCACGAGGGAGTCGCCGAGGCCGTCGAGCCGGGTCCGCAGCCGCGCCACGGCCTGGTCGTCGGCCTCCAGGAGGTAGATGACCTCGAAGGCGGGCCCTTCGCCGTCCGCGCAGTCCAGCGACTGGTCGGCGGCCACGCGCGCGTGGTGCACGCCCCGGCCGCCCGGAGGTGGCACCGGGTCGCCCGAGAGCGCCTCCGTCAGCGCACCGAGTACGGCCACGAGCCCGCGCCCGCCCGCGTCCACGACACCCGCGCGCCCCAGGACCGCGAGCTGTCCCGGCGTCGCGTCGAGCGCGGCACGGGCACCGTCGTACGCGGCGCGGGCCACGTCACCGCAGTCTCCGGAGTGACCGTCGGCGGCGTCGGCAGCGGCGGCTGCCACCGTCAGGACCGTGCCCTCCACAGGGTGCGCGACCGCCTCCCGGGCCGACTCGGCGGCCCGGCGCAGTGCGCGCCGCAGGGTGTCCCCCACCGCACTTTCGCTGTGATCCGCCTCACCGTCGGCGTCGCGCGCGAGGACCTGGGCCATGCCGCGAAGGAGCTGCGCGAGGATCGTTCCGGAGTTTCCGCGGGCCCCTATCAGGGCTCCGTGAGCCATCGCGTGGACGACGTCGGGCAGCGCGGGCGGTGCGGGTTCGAGGCCCGTGAAGACCGCTTCCACCGCCTGTACCGCGGACTCGACGGTCAGGTACAGATTGGTGCCTGTGTCCCCGTCCGCGACGGGATAGACGTTGATCGCGTCGATCTCCTCGCGGTCCCGCCCGAGCGCCTCCAGGGCCAGTGCGCACCAGGCGCGCACCGCGTGGACGTCGAGCACCTGCGGCACCTGCGCCTCCTAGAGCAGCCGAACTGGCATCGCAGCGTAGACCCCGGAGGGGGTCCCTCCGGAAGAGGGCCCGGGACGGCAACCGGGGCAACCATGGTAGTTTCGTTCTACCGAAGCAGCCGTTGTATGCTGCTCCGGTTGCTCGATACCCATCGGGCCTTCCCCTGGCACCGCCACTCAGATCCTCCGATCCGATCCCGGCATGCCGGGATCAACCGTAAGTGCATCTGAAGTCTTGGAGTGACCCGTGGCTGCCAACTGCGACGTCTGCGGCAAGGGGCCGAGCTTCGGCAACAACATTTCGCACTCGCACCGCCGTACGTCCCGTCGCTGGAACCCGAACATCCAGCGTGTGCGTGCAGTGGTCGGGCGGACGCCGAAGCGGCTCAACGTCTGCACCTCGTGCATCAAGGCCGGCAAGGTCTCGCGCTGACGTAACGCGTAGCGCGGCCACCTAGCTGGTTGCTTGAAGGACCGGTCCCCTCGGGGGCCGGTCCTTTTTTATGCCGTCTTCATGCCGTCTTCATGCCGTCCTCTTGCCGTTCCCATGCCGTCTTCACGCCAATTTCGGCTGTTTCATGACGTTTTCATGCCGGAAGAGTCCCACGGGCACAGACCCGGGATGCTCCCCGTAACCCCTGCCACAATCTGACCAATGCGCTTCGGCATCCTCGGTCCCCTCGACGTACGCGCCCCCGACGGCACCCCGTTGGACCCCGGCGGTCCGCGCCCGCGGGCGTTGCTGACGCTGCTGCTCCTGGAGGCGGGCCGGACCGTCCCGGCGGAGCGCCTGATCGACGGCCTGTACGGGGACGAGCCACCGGCCGGCGCCGCGAACGCGCTGCAGTCGCAGGTCTCACGGCTGCGCAAGCGACTCTCCCTCGACATCGAGGCCACTCCGGCGGGCTACCGGCTGGCCGTCGGCCCGGACGACGTGGACGTGCACCGTTTCGAGCGGCTGGCCGCCGAGGGCGAGCGGGCGCTCACGGCCGGGGACCCTTCCCAGGCGTCCGCACTCCTCGAGGAGGCGGTCGGGCTCTGGCGCGGCCCCGCGCTCGCCGACCTGCCTGCCGCCTTCGGCAGCCGTCTCGACGAGATCAGGCTCACCGCCGCCCAGACCCGCATAGAGGCGGAACTCGCGCTCGGCTCGGGTGGCGGTCTCGTCCCCGAACTCCGGGGGCTGATCGCCGCCCACCCCCTCAGCGAACGCCTCTACGGTCAGCTGATGCGCGCCCTCCACGCCGACGGGCGGCCCGCCGAGGCGCTCGCCGTGTACGAGGAGGTGCGGCGCGTCCTCGCCGACGAGCTGGGGGCCGATCCTTCGGCGGAGCTCTCGGCGCTGCACCTGGAACTCCTGCGGGGGCGGGAACCCGCGCGCGGGCGGGGCGTTCCGGCGCAGTTGACCCGGTTCGTGGGACGGACCGACGAGCTCTCACGGATCGACGCCCTGCTCGCCGGGGCGCGGCTCGTGACGCTCACGGGTCCGGGCGGGGCGGGCAAGACCCGGCTCGCGGCCGAGGCCGCGCGGGACAGGGCCGACGTGTGCTGGGCCGAGCTGGCGCCTCTCGCCGGCGGGGAGCAGGTGCCGTACGCGCTGCTCGCGGCGCTCGGGGTGCGTGAGGGGTTCCGGGGGCCCCAGGGAGATCCGGTCGAGCGACTGATCGACGCGCTGGAGGGGCGCGAGGTGCTGCTCGTGCTCGACAACTGCGAGCACCTCGTCGACGACGCGGCCCGGACCGCCGGCGTGCTGCTCGGCGCGTGTCCCGGGCTGCGGATCCTCGCCACGAGCCGGGAGGCGCTCGGCATCACCGGTGAGGCGCTGTGCCCGGTGCCACCGCTCGCGGCCGGCCCCGCGGCGCGTCTGTTCATGGACCGGGCCGCCGCCGTACGGCCCGATGCCGATCTGCACGCGCGCGTGGAGGCCGTTCACGGGATCTGCGAGGCCCTCGACGGGCTGCCGCTGGCGATCGAACTCGCCGCGGCCAGGCTGCGCACGCTCACCGTCGACGAGCTCGCCGACCGCTTGGGCGACCGCTTCCGTCTGCTGTCCCGCGGCGACCGCACCAAGGCGCCCCGGCACCGCACGCTGCGCGCGGTCGTCGAGTGGAGCTGGGAGCTGCTCGACGAGGAGGAGCGGGATCTCGCGCGGCGGATGGCCGTGTTCGCCGGAGGGTCGTCCGGGGGCGCGACGCTCGCCGCGGTCGAGGCCGTGTGCGGGGTGCCGTACCCGGAGGACCTGCTGGCCTCGCTCACGGAGAAGTCCTTCCTGGAAGCGGCCGGCGGGCGCTACCGGATGCTTCAGACGATCCGAGCGTTCTGCGCGGAGCACCTGGCCGACGAGGGCGAGCTGTCGCGGCTGCGGGGCGCGCACGCCGCGTACTTCCGCGGACTGGCGGCGCAGGCTGAGCCGTATCTGCGCGGCGGCGGGCAGCTGCCGCGGCTGGCCGCGCTCGGGGCCGAGCGGGACAACCTGTCGGCGGCCCTGCGTCATCTCGTGCGCGCGGACCCGCGCGCGGCGCTGCGGCTGATGGCGGACCTGTCCTGGTTCTGGCGGCTGCGCGGGCTGCACGGCGCGCATGTGCCGCTGGCCCGCGAGCTGCTCGCGGCGCTCGGGGACGAGCCGCCGGAGGACCTTGCCGAGGAGTACGTCCTGTGCGTGATCAACACGGTCGCGGGCGACGGGAACGACCCGCGCGAACCGCTGCGCCTGGCCCGCGCGGAGGCCGTGCTCGCATCCTGGGACCACGCGCTGCGGCGGCCGTTCGTGGTGGTCCTGTGGTCGGTGGCGTACGGGCCGCAGTACGCCGTGAAGGAGCGGGTGCGCCGGCAGGTCGGTGAAGCGCCCTGGGGGCTCGCGCTGCTGGATGTCGGCCTGGGCTTCCAGGAGTGGTTCGCGGGGCGCCCCGTCACGTCGGAGGAGCATTTCGAGCGGGCGCTCGCCGGCTTCCGGGCGACCGGTGACCGGTGGGGCATGGCCAACTGCCTTGATCCGCTGGGCATGTTCGCGGACTGGCGCGGTGACCGGGAGCGGGCTCTGGCGCTGCTTGACGAGGGTCTCGCGCACGTGGCCGCGCTCGAAGCCCCGGAGGAGACCGCCGATCTGCTGCACCGGCGCGCGTGTGTCCTGCTCCACCAGGGCCAACTCCGGGACGCGGCCGACCACTTCACGCGGTCGGCCGCGATGGCCCGCACGGCGGCCGTCCCCGACAAGGTGGCGAGCGCGCGGCGCGGGCTCGGCGATGTGGCACGGATCGGCGGGGACACGGAGCACGCGCGCGTGCACTACGAAGCGGCTCTCGAACTGTGCGCGGCGAACTGGTTCAGCGTCGGCGAGACCGTGCGGACCCTCATCGGTCTGGGCCGCGTCGCGCTCGCCGCGTCACGGCCCGACGAGGCGCGCGCCTGGTTCGAGCAGGGGCTCGCGCTCTGCGACGGGCCCACGCGCGCCCTCGAACTGGCCGATACGGCCGAGGCGTTGGCCTCCGTGGCGCGGGATCCGCGCGAGGCCGCGGTGCTGCTCGGGGCCGGTGCGGGCCTGCGCGGGCTCGCGCTCATCGGGGACCCGGACGTCGCGCCCGTAGAGGCGCGGGTCCGTGCGGCGCTCACTCCGGAGACGTACGAGAAGGCCTTCGAGGAGGGCCGGGCGATGCGGTCAGCGGCGGTCAGCCGACGGTAAGCGGGTGGTCAGGGGCGCCCGCGAGGCTCGGGGACATGAAGAACACACACACCCCGTACGCATCGACCCGGCTGTCCCACCTCGACGTCCTGGTCTCCGGCGCCAGCGTCGCCGGCCCCGCCGTCGCCCTCGCCCTGTCCCTCCACGGAGCCCGCGTCACCGTCGTCGAGAAGGCCGCCGCACTGCGCGAGGGCGGATTCGCGGTCGACTTCCGCGGCTGGGTGCACCGCACGGTCCTGACCGCCCTCGGCATCCACGACGACATCCACGCGCGCCAGACCCGCATGGGCCGCCAGACGGTCGTCGACGCCGACGGCACCCCGCGCGTCGACCTGCCGGCGGAGCTGATGAGCGGCGACGTGGAGATCTTCCGCGGGGACCTCGCCCACATCCTGTACGAGCACAGCAGGGACACCGTGGAGTACGTCTTCGGTGACTCGATCGCCACCCTGACCGAGGACGACCGCGGGGTCGACGTCACCTTCGAGCGCGCGGCACCCCGCCGCTTCGACCTCGTCGTGGCGGCCGACGGACTGCACTCCCCCACCCGACGCCTCGTGTTCGGCGACGAGTCCCGCTATCTGCGGTTCCTCGACCACTACGTGGCCGGCTTCGGCATCCCCAACCACCTGGGCCTCGACCGCACCGGCCGGCTGTACAGCGACCCGGGCCGGGCGGTCTCCGTCAGCAACTACGACGGTGACCCGGATCGCGCGGGCGCGCTCCTGGTGTTCCGCTCCGAGCCTCTCGACCACGACCGCAGGGACGTGCATCAGCAGAAGCGGATCCTCGCGGAGCGGTTCGCGGGGATGGGCTGGGAGGCGCCGCGGGTCCTCAAGGCGCTGGAGGACGCGGACGACCTGTACTTCGACGCCATCGCGCAGATCCACGTCGACCGGCTCACCAAAGGCCGGGTGGTCCTGCTCGGCGACGCCGGGTACGGCGCCACGATGGGCGGCATGGGCACCGGCGTCGCGATCGTCGGGGCGTACGTCCTGGCGGGTGAACTGGCCCTGGCCGACGGCGATCACCGCACCGCGTTCGCCGCCTACGAGGCGCAGATCGCGGACTTCGCAAAGGGCTGCCAGAAGATCTCGGGCAACGCGGGACCCTTCTTCGCCCCGCCCACCGAGCGGAAGATCCGCAGCCGCGACCGGATGTACCGGCTGCTCAGCTCCCGCCTGATGGCCGGGTTCTTCAAGCGCCTGACGGAGAAGGCCGCGACCGCGCTCGACCTGAAGGACTACCCGGCCCTGCTGGACGCACCGGCCGCGGCGGTACGCGGCCGGTGAGCCCGTCAGCCCTCTACGTCCCCGAAGTGGTCCCAGCCGCCCTTGTTCGTCCACGGGGCGCCGTCGACCGTCACCTGGGGCAGCGCCGACGGGTTGAGGACCTCGCCGATCACCTTCCAGCGGGCGGGCAGCTTCACGTCCGGCGGGAACGTGGCCACGATCGCGTGGTCCTCTCCCCCGGTCAGCACCCACTGGATCGGGTCGACGCCGACGGCCTGCCCGATGTCGTTCATCTGCGAAGGCACGTCGACCTTGCCGGACTTGATGTCGATCCGGACCTTGCTGGCCTCCGCGATGTGCCCCAGGTCGGCGATGAGGCCGTCGCTGACGTCGCACATGGCGGTGGCGCCGAGCCCGGCGGCCGCGGGGCCCGCGTGGTACGGCGGCTCGGGCCGGCGATGGGCCTCGACGAAGGCGCGGGGCGAGCGGAAGCCGCGCGAGAGGACCGCGTGCCCTGCCGCGGACCAGCCGAGCCAGCCGGTCACCGCGACGACGTCGCCGGGCTGTGCGCCGGCGCGCGTGACCGGCTCGTGGTTGCGCATGTCGCCGAGCGCGGTGATCGCGACGGTGATGGTGTCGCCGCGTACGACGTCGCCTCCGACGACGGCGGCGCCCGCGACCTGGCACTCGTCGCGCAGGCCGTCCATCAGCTCGTTCGGCCAGCTGGCGGGGAGTTCGGCGGGGACCACGAGGCCGAGCAGAAGCGCGGTCGGGACGGCGCCCATCGCGGCGATGTCCGCGAGGTTCTGCGCGGCCGCCTTGCGCCCGACGTCGTAGGCCGTGGACCAGTCGCGGCGGAAGTGCCGCCCTTCGAGGAGGATGTCCGTGCTCACGACGACCCTGCGGTCCGGCGCGGCCACCACGGCCGCGTCGTCGCCCGGGCCGAGTCGTACGGCCGGGGTGGTGGTGAGCCGGGAGGTGAGCTCTCGGATGAGCCCGAACTCGCCCAGCTCGCCGACGGTGCCCTTCATGCGCGTACTGCCCCTTCTGCCCCGGTCCGCTTGCGGTCGCGAGCCGTCTCTGTCATCGGTACGGTCATTGTCATCGGCGGAACCGTCCCGTGGACCGGTGCCCGCCTTCCGTCAGTCGCAGTGTGTACGCCACAGTCACCGCGGGTCTCCCCGCGGCGAGCGGCGACGCGATACCGTGGCGTCTCTTCTCCCCACATGATCCTCGTGGCCGCCCTGGAGGTTCCGTGGTACAGGCGTACATCCTGATTCAGACCGAAGTCGGCAAGGCGTCGACCGTAGCCGAGCTGATCGGCAAGATCCCGGGGGTGATCCAGGCCGAGGACGTGACAGGTCCCTACGACGTCATCGTGCGCGCACAGGCCGACACAGTCGATGAGCTGGGCCGCATGGTGGTCGCCAAGGTCCAGCAAGTGGACGGCATCACCCGCACCCTGACCTGCCCGGTCGTGCACTTGTAGCCCCCGTCTAACCTTGGCCGGTGAACTTCTTCCGTCACCGGCCCCGCCTTGCCACCGGGCTCCCCGCCCTGGCCCTGCTGCTCGCCGTCTCGGGCTGCTCCTCAGCAGACGACACGGCGCACGCAGCGGTTCCCACCCCTGACGCCAAGGTCACGGACCTGTGCCGGAACCTGCACAAGAGGCTTCCGGACACGGTGGACGGGCACGGAAGGAACGACCCCTCTCCGCGGTCCGAGCTGACCGCGGGGTGGGGAGATCCGGCGATCATACTGCGCTGCGGTGTCGCACGGCCCGCGCTGATGGACGACCCCCAGGCTCTGCCGGTGAAGGTGAACGGCGTGGGCTGGGCGTACGAGAAGCGGGACGACGGCACGCAGGTGCTCACGACGACACTGCGGGTCGCCTATGTGGAGGTCACCCTGCCCAAGGAGCTGGCCGCCGAGGGGGCCTCGCCCCTGGTCGACTTCGCCGGGCCCGTCAAGAAGGCGATCCCCGAAGGGATCGCCGACTGACATGCACGGATCGGATCGCTGCGTGACTAGCGCAGCCCCGTCGACCGGTTCAGCGCCGCCTGGATGAGGCGGTCCACCAGCTCCTGGTAGCTCACGCCGCTCTCCTGCCACATCCGCGGGTACATGGAGATCGGGGTGAAGCCGGGCAGCGTGTTGATCTCGTTGATCACGAACTCGCCGTCCTCGGTGAGGAAGAAGTCGGCGCGCACGAGGCCCTCGCAGGACGCCGCGTCGAACGCCTCGACCGCGAGCCGCTGCACCTCGGCCGTCTGCTCGTCGGTGAGCGGCGCGGGCACGATGCCGGACGCCGAGTCGATGTACTTGGCCTCGAAGTCGTAGAAGTCGTGGGCCTGGACCGGCGGGATCTCGGCCGGCACGCTCGCGCGCGGCCCGTCCTCGAACTCCAGGACTCCGCACTCGATCTCGCGGCCGACGAGCGCCGCCTCCACGATGATCTTCGGGTCGTGACTGCGGGCCTCCTCGATCGCCTCGTCGAGGCCCTCGAAGGATTCGACCTTGGTGATGCCGATCGACGAACCCGCGCGCGCGGGCTTGATGAACAGCGGCCAGCCCTGCTCGCCGACGAAGTCCGCGATGCGGCGCCGCGCGCCTTCCCGGTCGCTCACCCACTCGCGTGGCCGGATCACCAGGTAGGGGCCGACCTTCAGCCCGAACGAGGTGAACACCCGCTTCATGTAGTCCTTGTCCTGGCCGACGGCCGAGGACAGGACGCCACAGCCGACGTACGGCGTCCCGGACAGGTCGAGCAGGCCCTGGATGGTGCCGTCCTCGCCGTACGGGCCGTGCAGGACGGGGAACACGACGTCGACGTCGCCGAGGACCTTGGGCACGGAGCCGGGCTCCGTGTAGACGACCTCGCGGCTCGACGGGTCGACGGGCAGCACGACGCCGCCCTCGGCGGACTCGGCGAGCTCGGCGACGTCCGGCACCTTGCGGTCGGTGATGGCCATCCGCTCGGGATCGTCGGCCGTCAGGGCCCAACGGCCCTCCCGCGTGATGCCGATCGGCAGCACGTCGTACTTGGTGCGGTCGATGGCCCGCAGCACGGCGCCTGCGGTGACGACGGAAACGCCGTGCTCGGAGCTGCGACCGCCGAAGACGACGGCCACACGGGGCTTCTGGCCCGACGGGCGGCTGCTCTGGGGAAGGTTCTCGCTGCTCATATCGCGTTGAGCGTACCTGCTGGTAGCAGCGGAGTCAGCGTCCGGCGAGCCCCGCGTCAGCGCCGTTCGGGCTTGGCGCTGCGTGACATCAGTTCCTTCAGGGCGACGACCGGCGGCTTCCCCTCGTGCACGATGCCGACGACGGTTTCGGTGATCGGCATGTCGACGCCGTGCCGGCGCGCCAGGTCGAGCACCGACTCGCAGGACTTGACGCCCTCGGCGGTCTGCTTGGTGACCGCGATGGTCTCCTGGAGGGTCATGCCCTTGCCCAGGTTCGTGCCGAAGGTGTGGTTGCGCGACAGGGGCGAGGAGCAGGTGGCGACGAGGTCGCCGAGGCCCGCGAGCCCGGAGAAGGTGAGCGGGTCGGCGCCCATCGCGAGGCCGAGCCGGGTGGTCTCGGCGAGACCGCGCGTGATGAGCGAGCCCTTCGCGTTGTCGCCGAGGCCCATGCCGTCGGCGATGCCGACGGCGAGCCCGATGACGTTCTTCACGGCTCCGCCGAGCTCGCAGCCGATCACGTCGGTGTTCGTGTACGGCCGGAAGTACGGCGTGTGGCAGGCGGTCTGCAGGCGCTGCGCAACCGATTCGTCGCGGCAGGCGACGACGGCGGCGGCGGGCATCCGGGCGGCGATCTCGCGGGCGAGGTTGGGGCCCGTGACGATCGCGATGCGGTCCTCGCCGACCTTGGTGACGTCCTCGATGACCTCGCTCATCCGCATGGCGGAGCCGAGTTCGACGCCCTTCATGAGGGAGACGAGGACCGTGCCGGGCGCGAGCAGCGGCGTCCACTCGGCGAGGTTGGCACGCAGCGTCTGCGAGGGCACTGCGAGCACCGTGAACTCGGCGCCGTCCGCGGCCTCCGCCGCGTCGGTGGTGGCCCTGATGTTGCCGGGCAGTTCGACGCCGGGGAGGTAATCGGGGTTCGTACGCGTGGAGTTGACCGCTTCGGCAAGTTCGGGCCTGCGCGCCCACAGGGTGACGTCGCACCCCGCGTCGGCGAGCACCATGGCGAAGGCCGTACCCCAGGAGCCGGTTCCGAAGACGGCCGCCTTGACGGGTGGGGTCACTTGCTCTCCTCAGGACTTCCGAGCTCGATGGCGGGCGAACCGGCCTGCTCCGTAAGGGTGTTGGCCCCGGCGGCCTTGCGGCGCTGCGCGATGCGCGCCTCACGGGGGTCGTAACGCCGCTGCGGAGGCTGCTCGCCGCGCAGTTCACCGAGCAGGCCGGTGATCGCCGTCATGATGACCTCGGTGGCCTCCTTGAGGAGTTCCGGGGTCATCTCCTTGTCGTAGAAGCGCTCCAGTTCGACCGGCGGTCCGGCGAGGACGTGGTGCGTCTTGCGCGGCAGCAGGTCGGGCTTCTTCGCGTACGGCGCGAGCACGAGGTTGGCGCCCCACTGGGCGACAGGAATCACGGGGCACTTGGTCTGCAGTGCCACGCGCGCGACACCCGTCTTGGCGGTCATGGGCCACAGGTCCGGATCGCGGGTGAGGGTGCCCTCGGGATAGAAGGCGACGCACTCCCCGCGCTCGACGGCGTCGATGGCGGCACGGAACGCGCTGAGCGCATTCGTGGTCTCGCGGTAGACGGGGATCTGTCCGGTGCCGCGCATGATGGCACCGATGAACCCCTTCTTGAAGAGCCCGTGCTTGGCGAGGAATCGCGGAACGCGTCCGGTGTTGTACTGGAAGTGCGCGTACGCGAACGGGTCCAGATGCGAATTGTGGTTCACCGCGGTGATAAAGCCCCCGTCGGCCGGAATGTTCTCCATTCCGCGCCAGTCCCGCTTGATCAGAACCACGAGCGGCGGTTTAGCGATGACCGCCGCCAGGCGGTACCAGAAGCCGATTCTGCGGCGGGACACTCGGACACCTTCCTCTATGGACCCTTGAAGGCCCTCTCGGACCTGGTCAGCCGCACAAGTGTCGCCCCAGGCCGCCGGTCTGTCGAGAACACCGTACGCCCGCACGTTTATGCCCACCTCACGCGCCGGGCCACAATGAGCGCGACCCGAAGGGACGGACCTCACGTGCAGTGGACCCTCGTGATACCGCTGAAACCCCTGGTGCGGGCCAAGAGCAGGCTGGCGCCCACCGCTGGTGACAGGGTGCGTCCCGGGCTCGCGCTGGCGTTCGCGCAGGACACCGTGGCCGCCGCGACCGCCTCGGCCGGGGTGCGGGATGTGGTGGTAGTCACGGACGACGCGCTCGCCGGGAGGGAACTGGCCGCCCTGGGTGCCCTGATCGTCCCCGATGCCCCGGGAGCGGGCCTGAACGCCGCCCTGGCGCACGGTGCGGCGGCGGCGAGGGCCCGGCGCCCGGATGCGGCCGTCGCGGCGCTCAACGCCGATCTGCCGGCCCTGCGGTCCGCGGAATTGTCCCGTGTTCTCGCGGAGGCCGCGCTATTTCCCCGCGCATTTCTCCCCGATGCGGCGGGAATCGGGACCACACTTCTCAGTGCGGGTTCCGGTACGGAATTGCGTCCCGCATTCGGCGACGCGTCCCGCGCCCGTCATGCCGCGTCCGGCGCGGTGGAACTCCCGCTGACGGGCGTCGACTCCGTACGCCAGGACGTGGACACCGGCGAGGACCTGCGGGTGGCACTGTCGCTCGGCGTCGGCCCGCGCACAGCGGGGGCGGCCGCCGGGCTGCTGATCCCGGACTGAGTACGCTGCCTGCATGCAGGCGACCGCGTACACATACGACTCCGACTCCCGCTCCGGCAGCGTGCTGCTCGACGACGGCACCCCCATGCCGTTCGACGGCCCGGCGTTCGACGCGGGCGGCCTCCGGCTGCTGCGCCCCGGGCAGCGGGTCCGTATCGAGGTCGAGGGCGAGGGCGAGGCCCGGCGCATCACGCTGGTGACGCTGCAGACGCTCTGAGCCGCCGAACCGGGCTTTCGCGAATACACCGCGGGCCGGGCTCCCCGAGGGGAGCCCGGCCCGGCGCGTGAGGGGCCCTTGAGGCCGTCGCCCTTACTTCTTGCGGGCGGTGGTGGTCTTCTTGGCGGTCGTCTTGCGCGCAGTGGACTTCTTGGCGGGCGCCTTCTTGGCCGTGGCCTTCTTGGCGGGCGCCGTCTTCTTCGCGGTGGCCTTCTTCGCGGCGGTCTTCGCCGGAGCGGCCTTCTTGGCGGCGGCCTTCTTCGCCGTGGCGGTGGTCTTCTTGGCGGTGGCCGTCTTCGCCGTCGCCGTGGTCTTCTTCGCCGTCGTCTTCTTGGCGGTGACCTTCTTGGCGGTGGCCTTCTTCGCCGTCGCCTTCTTGGCGGTCGTGGCCTTCTTGGCCGCGGCCTTCTTGACCGTCGCCGCGGCGCCGCCGGTCAGGCTGCCCTTGGGCGCCTTCTTGACCGCGACCTCTCCACCACGCGGGAGCTTCTTCGAACCCGCGACGAGGTCCTTGAAGCCCTGACCGGCACGGAAACGCGGAACGGAGGTCTTCTTGACCCGTACGCGCTCACCCGTCTGCGGGTTACGGGCGTAGCGGGCGGGGCGGTCGACCTTCTCGAACGAGCCGAAGCCGGTGACCGAGACCCGGTCCCCGCTGACGACGGCACGGACGATGGCGTCCAGGACCGCGTCGACGGCGTCCGCGGCCTGCTGACGGCCGCCGACCTTGTCGGCAATCGCTTCTACGAGCTGCGCCTTGTTCACGTCTTCCCCTTCGGAGACATTGCCGGAACGTATCCGGTCCGGCTTTTTCGCACGTTAGGCAGATATATACCGCAAATCAAACACGAAACGGGCTAATCACCCTTGTGCCGCAACGAACTCGGGCTGTCGCGAAGTTCCTCAGTGGTCCTCTTGTGAGAATCGACCCTCGTCGAGGTCCACCATGAATCGGTCCAGTCGCCTTGCCGCATCGGCGAGATCGTGCTTGGCCGCGGCCGTAATGACCAGCAGCTTCCGGGTCAGCGCCATCCGTACGCCCTCCGGGACTTGCAGTGCGCGCACCCTGGAGTGCGCTTCCTTGAGTTGGTCCGCGACCGCCGCATACAGCTGGAGTTGGCCGTCGTGTTCCATGCACAGATTGTGCCATCTGGGGCGAGTTGTCGCCTCCGCAGGGGGTAACTGCCGTCCCTGGCGGGCCTCCTGAGCCCCTTCGAGGGGCGTACGCGCTCGGGCGCCACGAGACACGCGTACCCCCTGAACACCCTTGAAAACGAGGGGAGTTGAGAGCTCCGGAACGGCACTTGGCGAGCCGTTCGGGGCCGGACACAGCTGTACCCCCAACCGTCCACGATTGGGGGTACAGAGGCTTGTTGCGATGGCCGGAATCAGCCTTGCAGAGTTCAGATCTGCACGGTCTGAGGCTTGAACGCGGGACGCTTCGACTCGTACTCCGCGATGTCACCCTCGTTCTGGAGCGTGATGCTGATGTCGTCCAGGCCGTTCAGCAGCCGCCAGCGCGCGTTCTCGTCGAGTTCGAAGGCGGCGGTGATGCCCTCGGCCCGTACTTCACGCGCCTCCAGGTCGACCGTGATCTCGGCCTGGGGGTCGTTCTCCACCAGATCCTGGAGCGCGTCCACGACCTTCTGGTCGAGCACCACCGTGAGCAGGCCGTTCTTGAGCGAGTTGCCGCGGAAGATGTCGGCGAACCGCGAAGAGACGACGGCCTTGAAGCCGTAGTTCTGCAGCGCCCACACCGCGTGCTCGCGGGAGGATCCGGTGCCGAAGTCGGGACCTGCCACCAGGACCGTGGCGCCCTCGCGTTCGGCCTTGTTCAGCACGAACTCGGGGTCCTTGCGCCAGGCCTCGAAGAGCCCGTCCTCAAAACCGTCCCTGGTGACCTTCTTGAGCCAGTGAGCGGGGATGATCTGGTCGGTGTCGACGTTGCTGCGGCGCAGCGGGACGGCCCGGCCGGTGTGCGCGGTGAATGCTTCCATGGCTGATCAGACTCCAGCGGGCGTACGGGCGTCAGTGTCGGACAGGTCGGCCGGAGAGGCCAGGTGGCCAAGCACGGCGGTGGCGGCGGCGACCTGGGGCGAGACCAGGTGCGTACGGCCGCCCTTGCCCTGCCGTCCCTCGAAGTTGCGGTTCGAGGTGGACGCGGAGCGCTCGCCGGGGGCGAGTTGGTCGGGGTTCATGCCCAGACACATCGAGCAGCCCGCGTGCCGCCATTCGGCGCCGGCCTCCTTGAAGACCTTGTCCAGGCCCTCGGAGACGGCCTGCAGACCCACCCGCGCGGATCCGGGAACGACCAGCATCCGTACGCCGTCGGCGACTTTGCGGCCCCCGACGATCTCGGCGGCGGCGCGCAGGTCCTCGATGCGGCCGTTGGTGCACGAACCTACGAAGACGGTGTCGACCTTGATGTCGCGCAGCGGCTGCCCGGCGGTCAACCCCATGTATTCCAGGGCCTTTTCGGCGGCGAGGCGCTCCGAAGCGTCCTCGTACGAAGCAGGGTCGGGGACCTGCGCCGACAGGGGCGAGCCCTGGCCGGGGTTGGTGCCCCAGGTGACGAACGGCGACAGCGCGGCGGCGTCGATGACGACCTCGGCGTCGAATTCCGCGTCGTCGTCCGACTTCAGCGTCTTCCAGTACGCCACCGCGGCGTCCCAGTCCTCGCCCTTGGGGGCGTGCGCGCGGCCCTCGAGGTAGGCGAAGGTGGTCTCGTCGGGGGCGATCATGCCCGCGCGGGCGCCGGCCTCGATCGACATGTTGCAGATGGTCATGCGGGCTTCCATCGAGAGCTTCTCGATGGCGGAGCCGCGGTACTCCAGGATGTAGCCCTGGCCGCCGCCCGTACCGATCTTCGCGATGATGGCGAGGATCAGGTCCTTGGCGGTGACGGCGTCGGGCAGCTCGCCCTCGACGGTGATGGCCATCGTGCGGGGACGGGCCAGCGGCAGCGTCTGGGTGGCCAGGACGTGCTCGACCTGGGAGGTGCCGATGCCGAAGGCCAGCGCGCCGAACGCGCCGTGCGTGGACGTGTGGGAGTCGCCGCAGACGACCGTGGTGCCCGGCTGGGTCAGGCCCAGCTGCGGGCCGACGACGTGCACGACGCCCTGCTCGACGTCACCCAGCGAGTGCAGACGCACACCGAAGTCGGCACAGTTCTTGCGCAGCGTCTCCAGCTGGGCGCGCGAGACCGGGTCCGCGATCGGCTTGTCGATGTCGAGGGTCGGGGTGTTGTGATCCTCGGTCGCGATGGTGAGGTCGAGGCGCCGCACCTGGCGACCGGTCTGACGCAGGCCGTCGAAGGCCTGCGGGCTGGTCACCTCGTGCAGCAGGTGCAGATCGATGAAGAGGAGGTCGGGCTCGCCCTCGGCGCGCCGGACGACGTGGTCGTCCCAGACCTTCTCCGCGAGTGTCCTACCCATCGCTTTCCCTCCGGCCGGCATCGTGAGCCGGCCCAACTAGAGATCGTGGTCGCCGACGTCCGTACCCCTCGTACCGGACGTGAACGTCCCGGCCCGTTGGTCTGCGGGCCGCCGTAAGTACAGGGTGTCAAGTTTCACGGGAAATTGAACTTGCGTTTCACAGAGTGAGACGCGAGTATCGACGCATGGACAACTCTAGCGGCGTCGGCGTTCTGGACAAGGCGGCCCTTGTTCTCAGCGCCCTGGAGTCCGGTCCGGCCACCCTCGCGGGGCTGGTCGCGGCGACCGGACTGGCAAGACCCACGGCACACCGTCTCGCCGTGGCACTGGAACACCACCGCATGGTGGCGCGTGACATGCAGGGCCGATTCATCCTCGGCCCGCGCATGGCCGAGCTGGCCGCGGCGGCGGGTGAGGACCGCCTGCTCGCGACGGCGGGCCCGGTACTCACCCACCTCCGTGACGTGACGGGTGAGAGCGCGCAGCTCTATCGCCGGCAGGGCGACATGCGCATCTGCGTCGCGGCCGCCGAGCGCCTGTCGGGCCTCAGGGACACCGTCCCCGTGGGCTCCACGCTCACGATGAAGGCGGGCTCGTCGGCGCAGATCCTGATGGCCTGGGAGGAGCCCGAGCGCCTCCACCGCGGCCTCCAGGGCGCCCGCTTCACGGCGACGGCCCTGTCGGGCGTACGACGCCGTGGCTGGGCCCAGTCGATCGGTGAGCGGGAGCCGGGCGTCGCGTCCGTCTCCGCGCCGGTGCGCGGCCCCTCGAACCGTGTCGTGGCGGCGGTCTCGGTCTCCGGACCGATCGAGCGCCTGACGCGCCACCCGGGCCGCATGCACGCGCAGGCCGTCATCGACGCGGCGGGCCGCCTCTCCGAGGCCCTTCGCCGCACCGGCTGACCCTCCCCCACCACACCGCTCCCCCTCGGGCCGGCCGCTTCAACGCCGCAGCGACCGGCCCGAGTTGAGACCTTGGTGAGACTTCACCGCCATGCGTTCCGGGCAACGCGAAGAGGCCCTCCCCAACAGGGGAGGGCCTCTTGCTGTCTTGTACCCCCGACCGGATTCGAACCGGCGCTACCGCCTTGAGAGGGCGGCGTGCTAGGCCGCTACACAACGGGGGCAAGGATCTTGTGTTGCCACACTATCCAGCTGGGCTACCAGGACTCGAACCTAGAACAACGGAACCAGAAACCGTCGTGTTGCCAATTACACCATAGCCCAATGCGATCCAGGCCTGGATGGCCCGATCAGTACCCCCGACCGGATTCGAACCGGCGCTACCGCCTTGAGAGGGCGGCGTGCTAGGCCGCTACACAACGGGGGCCCTAGCGATCCTGCATGAAAAACAGCGGGTGCGACCCGGACTGTCCCCCTGGGAAGGATCTGTACCCCCGACCGGATTCGAACCGGCGCTACCGCCTTGAGAGGGCGGCGTGCTAGGCCGCTACACAACGGGGGCTTTGCGGATCTGGAATCCGCGATGCAGATAAGCTCTGCGAGCTGGCCTACCAGGACTCGAACCTAGACTAACGGAACCAGAAACCGTCGTGCTGCCAATTACACCATAGGCCATCAAAAAGCAACCCCTTGCGAGGGTTCTGTTTGATTTACGCTTCCGGGTCCGGCCTGTTGGCCCGTTTCCCTTGGCGCAGGAAGAACATTACCCGAAGGTGGACGGCGCTCCAAAACGGGTATCCGGGGCCAGCAGGGCGGGGAGCTGATCGAGCGCTGTGATGCGTGTGAGTTCGGGACGGCCGCCGGTCCGCGCGCGGTCCAGCCAGATGCCGGTGAGCCCCGCCTGCTCGGCGCCGCGGGCGTCGGTGTCGGGCTGGTCGCCGACGTACGCGACCTCGTGCGGGGGCAGTTCCAGGGCCTCGCAGGCGGCGTGGAAGGCGGCGGCCTGCGGTTTGGCCACGCCGAGTTCGGCGGCGCAGACGACGGCCTCGAAGCGGTCCCTGACGCCGAGGACGCGCAGCTTGCGGTCCTGGTTGTGGAGCGAGGAGTTGGACAGGACCGCGTGCCGGTAGCGCTCCGCGAGCAGGTCGAGCACGGGGACGGTGTCGGGGAACAGCGCCCAGGCGGCCTCGTAGTGGACGATGTAGCGCCCGAACCAGGCGTCCGCCTCGGCGTCGTCCATGGCGTCGGCGGCGCCGGCGTCGCGCCCCACGAAGGCCCGTACGCGGTCGCGGCGCTGGCCCTCCCAGTCGGTCTCGCCCGACTCGAAGCGCGCCCAGTGCTCCCGGGTGAGGGTGCGCCAACGGGCGAGGGCCTGGCCGACGGAGGTGAATCCGTCGGCCAGGCCCTCGGCCCGAAGGTGGTCCCGCATTCCCGCGCGATCCGCGTTCGCGTAGTCGAAGATCGTGTCGTCTACGTCCCACAGGACCGCGCGGATCGGCATGTGCCCGAGCTTAGGCCGTGAGCTTGGCCAGGGCGGCGTCGATGCGGGTCAGAGTCCTGTCCTTGCCCAGGATCTCCAGGGACTCGAAGAGGGGCAGGCCGACCGTGCGGCCGGTGACGGCCACGCGGACCGGGGCCTGCGCCTTGCCGAGCTTGAGGCCGTGCTCCTCGCCGGCGGCCAGGACGGCCTCCTTGAGGGAGTCGGCCGACGCCCAGTCGGCGGCCTCGAGCTTCGCGCGGGCCGTGGTCAGGAGGCCGACCGGGTCGCCCTTCATGGCCTTGGTCCAGGACGCCTCGTCCTCCACCGGCTCCTTGAGGAACAGGAAGTCGACGTTGGCCGTGATGTCGGACAGGACCGTCACGCGGGTCTGCGCGTGGGGGGCGATGGCCTCCCAGGCCGCCTGGTCGAAGTCCTCGGGCGCCCAGTTGGCGAACGGGGCGCGCAGCCACGGCTCGCAGGCCGCCGCGAACGCCTTCACGTCCAGCATGCGGATGTGGTCGCCGTTGATCGACTCGGCCTTCTTCAGGTCGAAGCGCGCCGGGTTCGCGTTGACGTCCGCGAGGTCGAACTTCGCGACCATGTCCTCGATGGAGAAGACGTCCTGGTCGGCCGAGAAGGACCAGCCGAGCAGGGACAGGTAGTTGAGCAGGCCCTCGGGCAGGAAGCCGCGCTCGCGGTAGAGGTTGAGCGAGGCCTGCGGGTCACGCTTCGAGAGCTTCTTGTTGCCCTCGCCCATGACGTACGGCAGGTGACCGAAGGCGGGCGTGAGCTTCGCGATGCCGAGCTCGGTGAGCGCCTTGTAGAGGGCGATCTGGCGGGGCGTGGAGGAGAGCAGGTCCTCGCCGCGCAGGACGTGGGTGATCTCCATCAGGGCGTCGTCGACCGGGTTGACCAGCGTGTACAGCGGGGCGCCGTTGGCGCGGACGATGCCGAAGTCCGGGACGTTCTCCGGCTGGTAGGTGATCTCGCCGCGGACCAGGTCCTCGAAGGTGATCGCCTCGTCGGGCATGCGGAAACGGACGATGGGCTGCCGGCCCTCGGCCTCGTACGCGGCGATCTGCTCGGCGCTCAGGTCGCGGCAGTGGCCGTCGTAACCCGAAGGCTTGCCGGCGGCGCGGGCGGCGTCGCGGCGGGCGTCGAGCTCCTCGGTGGAGCAGTAGCAGCGGTAGGCGTGGCCGGCGGCGAGGAGCTTCTCGGCGACGTCCTTGTAGATGTCCATGCGCTGCGACTGGCGGTACGGCGCGTGGGGGCCGCCGATCTCGGGGCCCTCGTCCCAGTCGAAGCCGAGCCAGCGCATCGAGTCGAGGAGCTGCTCGTACGACTCCTCGGAGTCGCGGGCCGCGTCGGTGTCCTCGATGCGGAAGACCAGGGAGCCCTGGTTGTGCCGGGCGTAGGCCCAGTTGAACAGCGCCGTGCGGACCAGGCCCACGTGGGGGTTGCCGGTCGGGGACGGACAGAAACGTACGCGGACGTTCGCGTTAGCCACGCTTGATCACCTTGTTGGTGAGAGTGCCGATGCCTTCGATGGTGACGGCGACCTCGTCGCCGACGTTGAGCGGGCCGACCCCTTCCGGGGTGCCCGTGAGGATCACGTCGCCGGGGAGCAGCGTCATGGCCTCGGAGATGTTGACGATCAGGTCCTCGATCGAGTGGATCATCTGGGACGTGCGGCCGAGCTGGCGCTGCTGTCCGTTGACCGTGCACTGGATCGTCAGGTCGCTGGGGTCGAGGTCCGTCTCCACCCAGGGGCCGAGCGGGCAGGACGTGTCGAAGCCCTTGGCCCGGGCCCACTGCTTCTCGCGCTTCTGGACGTCACGCGCGGTGACGTCGTTCGCGCAGGTGTAGCCGAGGATGACGTCCTTGACGCGCTCGCGCGGGACCTCGCGGCACATGCGGCCGATGACCACGGCGAGCTCGGCCTCGTGGTGCAGTTCCTGCGAGAAGGAGGGGTACGCGATCTGGTCGCCGGGGCCGATCACCGAGGTGGACGGCTTGAAGAACGCGAAGGGGGCGTCCGGGACCTCGTTGCCCAGTTCCTTCGCGTGTTCCGCGTAGTTGCGGCCGAAGGCGACGACCTTGTTCGGGAGCACCGGCGGCAGAAGCCTGACCTTGCTCAGCGGGACCTTCGTGCCGGAGAGTTCGAAGTCCGCGAACGGGATGCCCTTGATGATGTCGAGGACAAGCCCCTCGGTCGTTCCGGGGGGACTGTCGCCCTCGACCGCGCCGAAGGCGACATTGCCGTCGATGGAGAATCTGGCGATGCGCACGGGTGCCTTGCGCCCCTCTACTTCCGCTGGCTGGAATCTGACGACCCAGGCTAACGCGGCTCGGGCACCCGGCCTCGCGGATTGCCGCGCGTCAGGAGGCGACGGGCGTCTGCTCCGGGGCTTCCATCAGGATGGCGCGGCGCGGGTTGGCCGTCTGCGCGGGGAGCTCGACGGAGTACTCCGGCAGCTCCGGCGCCGTCTGCAGCTCGTCGGCGTCCTTGAGGTGCATCAGCGTCGTACGCCGCGGGTTGGCGATGTTGCGGAACATCGTGGACTTCACAGTCTTCATGTGTCGCTCGTGACCTTGTCGGTGCGGGCGCCTGCGGGGCGCCGGTTGTCGGATTCGCCATCCCTGTAAAGCGTCAGGCTAAACATCTGATTCCCGTCGAAAGCGAGGAAGAGGCGAAGTTCCTCATGTGAGTTTGCTCACCAGAGGCCGGGCAAAAGTTTCAATTCGGACCCGAAGTGCGCCGCATCGAAACGGGCATTCCGTCATTGAAGCCACCATTCCGCTCCCGATCATGGCGACTGGGACACCCCCGGGGTGTAGGTGGAACGTCAGTAAAAGTCCGTTATCGACGAGATCACTTTCTACGTCTCGTGACACACCCCTCACAAGGCGTCACACTGGTCCGGTCCTGACCCTCGGCCCTTGTTGGAGATCCTGCACTGTGCTGGAATTCGCGGGACCGCCGCGAGATCGAGCCGGCGCGCACGGGGCGCAACGCAGCGCCGAGTCGCGGCGGGAAGGGGGAGCAGCGCCGGTCACCGACGACCGAAGGGGGCGTTTCAGCTCGCCCCCGAACTACGCCGACACCGTCCCGTCCGCGCACGCGGGGGACGCCTGGTCCAGAGGTTGCGACGCTAGTGCAGGGACGTAAGAACAGGGATGGCAGCGCTGCGGCGGAGCCCGAGCCGCGCGGCGGGACTGGCCCGATGACAGGCAGTTCCTCGCCCCAGCACGCCCAGAACCCGGGCCGGACCGCTTCCGTCGAGGGCAGTACGGCGGCTTCGGCCGCACCCAAGACCGCCGCGAAGCCGAAGAGTCAGACCGGCCCCGGCTCGCGAATAGCGCTGCGCAACTGGCGTATCTCCACCCGCTTGGTGTCGCTGCTCGCCCTCCCCGTGGTCGCCGCGACCTCCCTCGGCGCGCTGCGTATCGGCGAGTCGATGAGTGACATCCAGCAGCTCGACAACATGAAGCTGCTGACCGACATGACCAAGCAGGCCACCGAGCTCGCGTCCGCGCTCCAGGAGGAGCGCGACCAGTCGGCGGGCCCCCTGGCCAACGGCGGCAAGGCGACCGAGGACTACACCGTCAAGGGAGCGCGCGAGAAGACCGACCGCGCGCGCAAGGCCTTCATGGAAGGCACGTACGAGATCACCGACGGGACCAGCAACAGCGGTCTCGACGGTGTGCAGGACCACGTCACGCAGATCGCCGGCCAGCTCAACAACCTCAAGGGCATCCGGCAGGACGCGTTCAAGGACCGCAGCACCTCGTCCCAGACGATCGACGCCTACAGCCGCCTCGTCGAGCAGCTCCTGTCGCTGTCCACCGACATGGCGCAGGCGACCAGCAACCCCGAGATGATCAAGCGCACGCGCGCCCTGGCCTCGTTCTCCTCCGCCAAGGAGTACGCGTCCGTGCAGCGCGCCGTCATCGCGGCCGCCCTGCCCCCGAACGACCGTGACTTCGGCAAGCTCTCCGAGACCGACCGCCGCTACGGCGAGTCCGCGCTGGAGAACCAGGAGTCCGACCTCAAGGGCTTCAGCTCCGTCTACGGAAACGTCGCCGCCACCGAGCTGATGAAGCCCATCGACTCGGGCAACGCGACGATCAAGGCCGCCGACCAGTACGCCCGCCGCGCCCTCAGCCAGGAGGGCGGCATCAGGATCCAGGACAAGCGGTCCTACAAGGACTGGGTCGACGCGGACAGCCAGCGTCTGCAGGAAATGTCCAAGATCGAGCTGACGCTGCTCAACCAGATGGAGCAGCAGGCCCGCGAGCTGCGCAACGAGTCCGAGCGCACGGCCATCATCAACGGTGCGCTGATCCTGCTCGTCCTCGGCGTCTCGCTCGTCGGCGCCTTCGTCGTGGCCCGGTCCATGATCCGCTCGCTGCGCCGGCTCCAGGACACCGCGACCAAGGTCGCCCAGGACCGCCTGCCCGAGCTGGTCAAGCAGCTGTCCGAGTCGGACCCGCAGGACGTCGACACCTCCGTCGAGTCCGTCGGTGTGCACTCGCGCGACGAGATCGGCCAGGTGGCCTCGGCCTTCGACGACGTGCACCGCGAGGCGGTCCGTCTGGCCGCCGAGCAGGCCCTCCTGCGGGGCAACGTCAACGCGATGTTCACCAACCTCTCGCGTCGTTCCCAGGGTCTGATCCAGCGCCAGCTCTCGCTCATCTCCGAGCTGGAGTCGCGCGAGGCCGACCCCGACCAGCTGTCCTCGCTGTTCAAGCTCGACCACCTCGCGACCCGCATGCGCCGTAACGGTGAGAACCTCCTCGTTCTCGCCGGTGAAGAGCCCGGCCGCCGCTGGACCCGCCCGGTCCCGCTGGTCGACGTCCTGCGCGCCGCCGCCTCCGAGGTGGAGCAGTACGAGCGCATCGAGCTGGCCTCGGTCCCCTCGACCGAGGTCGCCGGACGCGTCGTCAACGACCTCGTGCACCTGCTCGCCGAGCTGCTCGAGAACGCGACCTCCTTCTCCTCGCCGCAGACCAAGGTCAAGGTCACCGGTCACGCGCTGCCCGACGGCCGTGTGCTCATCGAGATCCACGACACCGGCATCGGCCTCTCCCCCGAGGACCTCGCCGCGATCAACGAGCGGCTCGCGTCGCCGCCCACCGTGGACGTGTCGGTCTCGCGCCGCATGGGTCTGTTCGTGGTCGGCCGTCTGTCGCAGCGTCACGGCATCCGTATCCAGCTCCGCCCGTCCGACTCCGGTGGTACGACGGCGCTCGTCATGCTGCCCGTCGATGTCGCCCAGGGTGGCAAGAAGGCTCCCGGCAAGCCCGGTCCCGGCGCCGCCTCCGGTGGCCCCGCCGCCGCACAGGCCGCCGCCGGTGTGGCCGCCGCACGGCGTGGGGTCGGCGCGGGTACGGGTCCGCAGGGCGGTCCCGGCGGTGCGGGTCGGCTCGGTGCCGGTCCCGGCGCGGCGCGTCCGCAGGTCGCGGGCTCGGGTCCGCGCGCGGCGCTGCCCGGCCGTGACGGCAACGGTCCGCAGGCCGGTGGCCCGCAGACGCCTCAGTCTCCGCAGTCCCAGCAGCCGCAGCAGTCCCCTCAGCAGGGTCGTCCGGCTCCGGCCGGCGTGTTCGGCGCGCAGGGCCCGCAGGGCGGTCCCGGCCAGGGTCAGCCGCAGGGTCAGGGCCTCGGCCAGGGCCCGGGCCAGAACGGTCCCGTGCCCCCTCAGCAGCGTACGAACCAGGCGCCCGAGCAGGGCCGCAGGCCGGTCCTGCCGCCGCGTGGCGGTCCCCGTGCCGAGCTGCCCGGGGGCAACCCCCAGCCGCGCGTGCCGAGTTGGGGCAACGACGACGCGCAGCCGCCGGTGCCGCGCGCCTCGCTCGACGCGCCGCGCGGGCACGAGGAGCCGGACTCCACGTCGCAGTTCCCGCGGGTGGACGACCGTCAGGGCCCCGGCTCGACGGCCGAGTTCCCCCGGCCCGACTTCGACGGGCCCCGTCCCGGCGCGCCCGCCCCGCTCGACCAGGGTCAGGGGCAGGACACGGGGGCGTTCGTCCGTAACGACGTCTTCGGCGGCCACCAGGGTCAGTCGCAGAACCCGAACCACTTCCAGCCCCAGCAGCAGGCGCCCGGCCAGCCGCAGAACCCGAACCACCAGACCGGCCAGTTCGCGGCGCCCGGCTTCGACGACGGTCTGCGCCCCGGCGCTCAGGACCCGTCCGCCACCGGCCAGTTCGCGGCCCCCGGCCAGAACACCCCCGGGCGTCCGCGCCAGGACGGCCAGTTCCCCGGCGGCGACGGCTTCGGTCAGGCACCGGGCCAGGGACAGGGCCAGCCGCAGCCGCAGGGCCGCCGCGGCGGTCCCGCGCGTGACCTGCCGCAGCTCGGCTCCCGGGACGCGGCGGACTTCTCCATGCCGCGCCCGCCCGCCCAGGGCGGCCAGGAACAGGGGTTCCCGGCGCAGCCGCAGGCCCCCGGCCGGCAGGACGAGCTGCCGCCCGCCGGACCCGGCGACGGCCGCACCCCGCTCTTCGACACCCTTGAGACCAACTGGTTCCACGGCCAGCAGTCGGGCCAGCAGGCCCCGCAGCAGCAGGACCGGCCGCAGGCGCCCGCCCCCCAGCAGAACAACGGCCGTCCGGGCGGCCTGCCGCAGCGTTCGCCGCAGCAGCCCCAGTCGCCCAACGCCACCCCCGCGCCCGCCCGCCCGGCGGCCGCCGCACCCGCGGCGCCCCAGCAGGCTCAGGCGCCCGCCAACTGGCGCCAGTCGCCCAACGACGAGCTCGGCCGCCAGGCCGAGCGGGTCCGCCAGCCCTCGGCCGGCGGAGTCACCGTCTCCGGGCTCCCGCGTCGCGTCCCGCGTGCGAACCTCGTCGCGGGTACGGCTCAGCAGCAACAGCACCAAACCGGTCCGCAGGTCTCGCGTTCGCCTGATGACGTTCGCGGCCGGCTGACCAATCTCCGTCGGGGCATCCAGCAGGGTCGCCAGGCCGGTACGGGCCAGACCGGCAGCTTCCCCAGCCCCACTCACCAGCAGGAGCGTTAGTTGACCCAGATGAGCCAGGCGGCACAGAACCTGAACTGGTTGATCACCAACTTCGTGGACAACACGCCGGGGGTCTCCCACACCGTCGTCGTGTCCGCGGACGGCCTGCTGCTCGCCATGTCGGAGGGGTTCCCCCGGGACCGCGCCGACCAGCTGGCCGCCGTCGCTTCGGGCCTCACCTCGCTGACCGCGGGCGCGTCCCGGATCTTCGAGGGCGGCGCGGTGGCCCAGACCGTGGTGGAGATGGAGCGTGGCTTCCTCTTCCTCATGTCGGTCTCGGACGGTTCGTCCCTCGCGGTGCTCGCGCACCCCGACTGCGACATCGGCCTCGTCGGCTACGAGATGGCGCTGCTCGTGGACCGCGCGGGTTCCGTGCTCACCCCCGATCTCCGCGCCGAACTGCAGGGCAGCCTGCTGCACTAGTCACGACCTCCCCCACACGCACGTATGACCGCACCGTCAGGCCGCCACCGCCCCCCACCGGCCCCGTCAGACGGCACGCAGACCACCTGCTGTCCCGCCCGGAGGATCCATGACCCCGCCCACCGCCTCTCACGACCCGTACGGCGTATCTCCGCACGCCTCGTACGGTCCTGAGGGCGACCAGCCGCTGGTGCGTCCTTACGCGATGACCGGTGGCCGGACACGGCCGCGCTACCAGCTCGCCATCGAGGCGCTCGTCAGCACGACCGCCGACCCGGCCCAGCTGATAGGGCTGCTCCCCGAGCACCAGCGCATCTGCCACCTGTGCCGCGAGGTCAAGTCGGTGGCGGAGGTGTCGGCCCTGCTGTCGATGCCGCTCGGTGTGGCCCGGATCCTCGTCGCGGACCTGGCGGAAGCGGGAATGGTGGCCATCCACCAGCCCGGTGGCGACGAGAACGCAGGCGGCCAGCCCGACGTGACACTGCTCGAAAGGGTGCTCAGTGGACTTCGCAAGCTCTAACGGCGGAGGCGGCCGTTCCACCACGTCCGCGAAGATCGTGGTGGCGGGCGGCTTCGGCGTCGGCAAGACCACGTTCGTGGGCGCCGTCTCCGAGATCAACCCGCTGCGCACCGAGGCCGTCATGACGTCCGCGTCCGCGGGCATCGACGACCTCACCCACACCGGGGACAAGACCACCACCACGGTGGCGATGGACTTCGGCCGCATCACCCTCGACCAGGACCTGATCCTGTACCTCTTCGGTACGCCCGGTCAGGACCGCTTCTGGTTCATGTGGGACGACCTGGTCCGCGGCGCGATCGGCGCGATCGTCCTCGTCGACACCCGCCGTCTCGCCGACTGCTTCCCGGCCGTCGACTACTTCGAGAACTCCGGGCTGCCCTTCGTCGTCGCCCTCAACGGCTTCGAGGGACACCAGCCCTACACGCCCGACGAGGTACGCGAGGCGCTCCAGATCGGCCCGGACACCCCGATCATCACCACGGACGCCCGACACCGTGCGGATGCAAAGAGTGGCCTGATCACGCTGGTCGAGCACGCCCTGATGGCCCGCCTGAAGTAGCTCAACCGCCGAAAATCCGGCCACCAAGTGGCTAGATCCATACGGCAGTTGTCGTAGTGCGCCCGGCGGCCGCTGTGTCCTTTGACACGGTCGGCCTCCGTGTTCATAACGTTTCGACAGAGAATTCCAGGGCCTCAGACACAGGTCGCGCACACCCGGTTCCACTGTGCGCACAAGAGCCCCGCCTTTTGGCGGGGCTCGCTCTTTATGACCGTTTTATCTAGGGCATCCGTCACTCGGAGGTTCCGGTTCCCGGTGTTTGGAAGAGAACCGCCTGACGTGCTGGAATGCGCTGAACTGCCCAGTAGGTAAGGGCCTGGAGACAGCGGCACAGCGTAGGTGCCGACGCCGAGAGGTTGTTGGTCGAGTGAGGCGAAGCAAGAACAGTCCCGAGCCGTCGTCGGCACGGGGCAACTTCACCCCGCCGCCGCGTGCAGCGGCGCCGGCCGCGCATGTGCCACGGGCCGAGGCGCCCCCGGCGCCGTCCGGCGGCCGGATGTCGCCGCGCAACTGGCGTGTGCCCACCAAGCTGAACGCGATCCTGCTCATACCCGTGCTCGTGGGTCTGATCATGGGTGGCTTCCAGGTGAAGGGCTCGATCGACACCTGGAACGAGGCCGAGGACGCGGAGAACACCGCGCGTCTGGTGCAGGCGTCCCTGACGTACGCCAACAGTCTGATCGACGAGCGCGACATCACCGCGGCTCCTCTCCTGCTCGGCCACAAGAACGACCCGAAGGTCGTCAAGGCCCGCGAGACGACGAACGAGGCCGCCGACGCCTTCGACGCCGCCGCGAAGAACATGCCGGCGAAGGAAGGCCTGGAGCGCCGCCTCACGCAGTTCCGCCAGGTCGAGCCCGGCCTGGAGAAGCTGCGGGCCGCCGCCTACACGAGCAAGCTCCCCGGCGTGCAGACCGAAGAGGGCTACGTCGGCATCCAGCACCCGCTGATGGAGTTCGCCAACGAGCTCGGCCTCGGCACCGGAAACATCACGAGCTACGGCCGCACGGTCTACGCGATCTCGCTCTCGAAGGCCGCGCTCTCGCTTGAGCGGTCGATCGGTATGCACCTGCTGGTCAAGCCGGGCCCGACGGCCGAGACCTTCGGCAAGCAGAAGATCGCGCTCTCCTCCTACGCCTACCTCGAGGGCATCGCCGTCGAGGAGTACAAGGGCGGCGGCACGCAGGCGGACGTCGACAAGCTCGACGCCGCCAAGAAGCAGCTGGCGGTCGACGGCGCGAAGCAGGCCAAGCAGGCGGTCGCGGCCGCGAAGGCGCAGGGCAAGACCTACGTCCCGCCACCGGCCGACCCCACGGACATGGTGTCCTACATCGCCACGCTGCCCACCACGCAGCCGAGCGCCCGCGTCGCCATCGCGCAGAAGGGCGTCACCGCGGAGAACTGGTGGGCGGTCAACACCGCCAAGTTCAACGCGTACCGCACCATCGAGTCCGACCTCGCCGACAAGGCGGTGAACGAGGCCGCCGGCATCGCCGACGACGCCAAGCAGTCCACGTTCGTCACCGGTGCGATCGTCCTGGTCGCCCTGCTCGCCGCGTTCGCGCTGGCCGGCATGATGGCGCGCCAGATGAGCCGCTCGATGCGCCGCCTGCGCACCGCCGCCTTCGACGTCGCCGAGCAGCGCCTGCCGATGCTCGTCGACCAGCTCTCGCGCACCGACCCGGGCCGCGTCGACACCCGTGTGCAGCCCATCCCGATCAACTCCACGGACGAGATCGGCGAGGTCGCCCGCGCCTTCGACCAGGTGCACCGCGAGGCCGTCCGCCTCGCCGCCGAGCAGGCCCTGCTCCGCGGCAACATCAACGCGATCTTCACCAACCTGTCGCGCCGCAACCAGTCCCTGATCGAGGGCCAGCTGACCCTCATCACGGACCTGGAGAACAACGAGGCCGAGCCGGACCAGCTGGAGAACCTCTTCCGCCTGGACCACCTCGCGACCCGTATGCGCCGCAACGGCGAGAACCTCCTCGTCCTCGCCGGCGAGGAGCCGGGCCGCCGCTGGGACCAGCCGGTCCCGCTGGTCGACGTCCTGCGCGCCGCCTCCTCCGAGGTGGAGCAGTACGAGCGCATCGAGCTGTCGGGCGTGCCGGAGGCCGAGATCCACGGCCGTTCGGTGACCGACCTCGTGCACCTGCTCGCCGAGCTCCTGGAGAACGCCACCACGTTCTCCTCGCCGCAGACCAAGGTCCGCGTCACCGCGACCCGTCTCCCCGACGGCCGCGTCATGGTCGAGATCCACGACAAGGGCATCGGCCTCACCGCCGAGGACTTCGCGGACATCAACCACAAGCTGGCCAACCCGCCGACGGTGGACGCCGCGATTTCGCAGCGCATGGGCCTGTTCGTGGTCGGCCGCCTGTCCGACCGGCACGGCATCCGCGTCCAGCTGCGCCCCTCGGGCGAGCAGGCCGGCACGACGTCGCTCGTCATGCTGCCCGACGTCATCACCCACGGTGGCAGCGGCGAGCACCTCCCCGAGTCCGAGTTCACCGTCTCGTCGATGATCCCGTCGCAGTCGGCGTACGAGCCGGCTCCGCTGCGCACCGCCGCGGAGCTCGGCTTCGACGACAGCCGCTACGGCGAGGTCCCGGACGACCTGCGCGACCTGGACCCGGTCGGCCGGTCGCTGATGCGCGAGGAGCGCCGCGCGGCCCTGGAGGCCCAGGCGCACACCGGTGACGACCGCCCCCTGTTCCGCGACGAGATCGAGGCGGCGCAAGGGCCGGACCCGTACGAGCAGCAGCAGACCACCTACGCGCCCGCGCAGCCCGCGTACGACGACCGTCAGCAGCAGGCGTACGAGGACCCCTCGTCCGTCTACGCGCAGGGCCAGCAGACGTACGACGAGCAGCCGCAGAACGGCTCCTACAACGACTCGTTCTTCGCACCGCAGGACGGCTACGCGTCCCAGGACACCTATGCGGAACCCGTCCAGGAGACGTACTCGGCCTTCGGCAGCGGACCGCGGCGCAGCTCGCAGCAGGACGACTGGCCGACGCAGGACAGTTACCAGGAGCCGTACCGGTCCGAGCACAGCGCTCAAGCGGAATCCGCGCAGCGCGCTGACGCCGGTCAGCAGGAGCGCGTAGGCTTCGACCCGCACGGTCCCGCGGCGCCGGCCGGCCCCACCTCGTCCGCCGCCCGTTCGCTCACCGACGCCGGTCTTCCGATGCGCGGTTCGGGCGGGCAGCAGCGCCAGGCCCCGGCGGCGACGCCGGCGCCCGACCGCGGCGACAACACCACCCAGGACAACGGCAGCGGCAGCAACGGCAGCGGCCCCGACGACTGGCGTTCGTCCAACGACGAGCGCTGGGTCCGCGCGGAGCAGCTCCGGAAGCCCAAGGCCGGCGGAGTCACCTCCTCCGGTCTGCCGCGCCGGGTGCCCAAGGCCAACTTGGTCGAGGGCACGGCGGAATCGACCCCGCAGGGCGGCCCCCAGGTCTCCCGCGCGCCTGAGGATGTCAGGGGCAGGCTGAGCAACCTGCGCCGTGGCGTGCAGCGGGGACGCGAAGCAGGAAGTGACACGAACGGCCAGGCCACGAATCAGCACAGTGGTCCTGACAGCACCTACAACCAGGAGCGTTAGTGTGAGCCCGATGAGCCAGGCGGCACAGAACCTGAACTGGTTGATCACCAACTTCGTGGACAACACCCCTGGGGTGTCCCACACGGTGGTGGTCTCCGCCGACGGACTCCTTCTGGCGATGTCCGAAGGGTTCCCGCGTGACCGTGCCGACCAGCTGGCGGCCGTCGCGTCGGGTCTTACCTCGCTGACCGCGGGCGCGTCCCGCATCTTCGAGGGCGGCAGCGTGAATCAGACAGTTGTGGAGATGGAGCGAGGATTCCTCTTCCTTATGTCCATCTCCGACGGCTCTTCTCTCGCTGTCCTCGCACACCCGGAGGCGGACATTGGCCTCGTCGGGTACGAGATGGCACTTCTTGTCGACCGCGCGGGGACGGTTCTCACTCCCGACCTGCGGGCCGAGCTTCAGGGGAGCCTTCTCAACTGACAGACAGACGGTGCGATTTCGCGTCCCGTGGCCGTAAGGTTTCGGGACGCGGCTCCACGGTGATGGTGCCCGGCACAGTTGGAGGAGGAAAGCGTGGCTGGTTCTGCAACACCCCCGAGCGGTTCATCGGCGAACTGGTCCTACGGCCCTGGCCAGGGTCAGGGGCAGGGGCAGGGTGACGCGCCGAACCGGTACAACTTCCCCTCCGCGCCGAGCCACCGGCGTCAGCCGTACGCACCCCCGCACCCGCCGCAGCCGCGGCAGCCGGGGCCGTACGACCAGCCGTCGGCACCGCGCATCCAGCCCGTGCAGCCGCAGCGGCGTCCCGACACCCCTGCGCCGGCTGCCAACAACCCCCTGGTGCGTCCCTACGCCATGACGGGTGGCCGCACCAGGCCGCGCTACCAGCTCGCCATCGAGGCGCTGGTGCACACCACCGCGCAGCCGCACCAGTTGCAGGGCCAGTTGCCCGAGCACCAGCGGATCTGCACCCTCTGCCGAGAGATCAAGTCAGTGGCCGAAGTCTCGGCCCTGCTCAGCATCCCCCTCGGTGTGGCCAGGATTCTCGTCGCCGACTTGGCGGAGGCGGGCCTGGTCGCCATTCATCAGCCCGGCGGCGAAGAGAACGCCGGCGGCCAGCCAGACGTGACTTTGCTCGAAAGGGTGCTCAGTGGACTTCGCAAGCTCTAGCGGAGGGCCTTCCCGCTCCACCACGTCCGCGAAGATCGTGGTGGCGGGCGGCTTCGGCGTCGGCAAGACGACCTTCGTGGGCGCCGTCTCGGAGATCAACCCTCTGCGCACCGAGGCCGTCATGACGTCCGCGTCCGCGGGCATCGACGACCTCACCCACACCGGGGACAAGACGACGACCACCGTCGCCATGGACTTCGGCCGCATCACCCTGGACCAGGACCTGATCCTGTACCTCTTCGGTACGCCCGGTCAGGACCGCTTCTGGTTCATGTGGGACGACCTGGTCCGCGGCGCGATCGGCGCGATCGTCCTCGTCGACACCCGCCGTCTCGCCGACTGCTTCCCGGCCGTCGACTACTTCGAGAACTCCGGGCTGCCCTTCGTCGTCGCCCTCAACGGCTTCGACGGCAGCCAGCCGTACCAGCCGGACGAGGTCCGTGAGGCGCTGCAGATCGGCCCGGACACCCCGATCATCACGACCGACGCCCGACACCGCGCGGATGCGAAGTCGGCGCTCATCACGCTCGTGGAACACGCGCTGATGGCCCGCCTCCGCTAGCCTCCGGCGCCTCCAGTCATGGAGAAGCCCCCGGGACCCTTTGGGTCACCGGGGGCTTCTTCGCGCTGGGGGCTCGCCCTCGGCTCGTCCTGCGAGACCGGACGGGCCGATGGAACCGGACGGGCCGGACGGACCGGATGTGCCCGCTGCCTAGCCCTGCCAGCTGTGCGGGGCTCGGAAGCCGTGCTGGCGCTCCAGGCGGCGCCAGCCGGCCTTGTCGCGGCCGCGCAGGGCGGGGCTGTCGGTCGGTGCGGCCGCGGCGCGGGCCAGCAGGATCGCGGTCAGGGCCGCGACCTCCTCGGGCTCGGCATGGCCCTTCTCAACGCGGATGTCGTGTGCAGACATATGCAGTGATCTCCTTGTGGGGTTACTGCGGGGGGTTGCCGTGCTTGCGCGAAGGCAGGTCGGCGTGCTTCGTGCGCAGCATCGCGAGGGCGCGGATGAGCACCTCGCGGGTCTCGGCGGGGTCGATGACGTCGTCGACCAGGCCCCGCTCGGCCGCGTAGTACGGGTGCATCAGCTCGGCCTTGTACTCCTTCACCATGCGGGTGCGCATGGCCTCGGGGTCCTCGGCCTCGGCGATCTGACGGCGGAAGATGACGTTGGCGGCGCCCTCTGCGCCCATCACGGCGATCTCGTTGGTGGGCCACGCGTAGGTGAGGTCGGCACCGATCGACTGCGAGTCCATGACGATGTAGGCACCTCCGTACGCCTTGCGCAGGATGAGCGAGATCCGCGGCACGGTGGCGTTGCAGTACGCGTACAGCAGCTTGGCGCCGTGCCGAATGATCCCGCCGTGCTCCTGGTCGACACCGGGCAGGAAGCCGGGAACGTCCAGGAGGGTCACGATCGGAATGTTGAAAGCGTCGCACATCTGGACGAAGCGGGCAGCTTTTTCGCTGGCCTCGATGTCCAGGACGCCCGCGAGGGACGAGGGCTGGTTGGCGACGATGCCGACGACCTGACCGTCCAGGCGGGCCAGGGCGCAGATGATGTTGCGCGCCCAGCGCTCGTGGATCTCGAGGTAGTCGCCGTCGTCGACGAGCTCCTCGATGACCTTGGTCATGTCGTACGGGCGGTTGCCGTCGGCCGGGACCAGGTCGAGCAGGACGTCCGAGCGGCGCTCGGCGGGGTCCTCGGAGGCCACGGTCGGCGGGTTCTCGCGGTTGTTGGAGGGCAGCATCGAGATGAGGTAGCGGACCTCGGCGATGCAGGTCTCCTCGTCGTCGTACGCGAAGTGGCAGACGCCCGAGGTCTCGGCGTGCACGTCCGCGCCGCCGAGGCCGTTCTGGGTGATCTCCTCGCCGGTGACCGCCTTGACGACGTCCGGTCCGGTGATGAACATCTGCGAGGTCTCGCGGACCATGAAGACGAAGTCGGTGAGGGCGGGGCTGTAGGCCGCGCCGCCGGCGCACGGGCCGAGCATCACGCTGATCTGCGGGATGACGCCGGACGCCTTGGTGTTGCGCTGGAAGATGCCGCCGTAGCCGGCGAGAGCGGAGACGCCCTCCTGAATACGGGCGCCCGCGCCGTCGTTCAGGGAGACCAGCGGGGCACCGGCCGCGATGGCCATGTCCATGATCTTGTGGATCTTGGTGGCGTGGGCCTCGCCCAGGGCGCCGCCGAAGATGCGGAAGTCGTGCGCGTAGACGAAGACCGTGCGGCCCTCGACCGTGCCCCAGCCGGTGATGACACCGTCGGTGTAGGGCTTCTTGGCCTCCAGGCCGAAGCCGGTCGCCCGGTGCCGGCGCAGCTGCTCGACCTCGTTGAACGATCCCGCGTCGAGCAGCAGCTCGATCCGCTCGCGTGCGGTCAGCTTGCCCTTCGCGTGCTGAGCCTCGGTCGCCTTGTCACTGGGCCCGCGCAGCGCCTCCTCACGGATCGCGTGCAGCTCGGCGACGCGTCCGCGCGCGTCGGTGGGCTCATCCCCGGCGGAGCCGGCTGAGGCGGTGTCGTCCAAAACGGTCATGTAGCGACCTTACGAAGGCGACCAAGCAAAACGGGCCGTCGACTCCGTACAGTCTCCGGCCCGTTTTCCTGGTACCCCCGAACAGAACGCCGTCGCCATGCAGGCGAAGTGACTGCTCAGGGCCCCGCTGCCTTGTAGGGGTCACACAAATGGCTCAGTTGAGAGTCACCTCACACCGATGGCTCACACATGCCGCCCCCGGAGTGACGCGCAGCCGCAGCCTACGGCCCGTGCCGAGCACTTCGACCGAGGGGTCGTGGCTGACGACGCGGCGCACGGGCCGGTCCCAGGTGAGGTCCACGGGCTCCCCCGTGCGCGGCGGTTCGCTGACGGTCAGCGTCGCGGTGCGTCCCTGCCTGCGCAAGAGGACACTTGCGGGAGCCGACACCGTGAGGTCCCCCGCGCTCCCGGCCTGCCAGAAGTTCGCCGCGCTCACGCCGAGGGAGGGCACGGCGACGGCCTGGGCGGCGGCCGTGTTGGCGAGGACCGACAGCCAGTGGCGGTCGCCCGCGCGCCGCGCGAGGTCCTGCTTCGAGGCGCCCGGCATCAGCAGATAGGCGTACGCGGCGTCGGTGGGGTCCGTGCCGTGGTCGAGCCAGAGCGTCTGCCAACGGCGGGTGCGGCGCTCGGTGGAGCTGGTGGTGTTGATGTCGGACCAGGCGCCGGTGCGGTCCTGACGCAGGTGGCGCAGCGGGGCGCCGCCGGGGAAGACCCAGCCGCCGTGGCCCTCCAGGTGGGCCCAGCGGGCGCGGGCGGCGCCGTCGACGGTGAAGGTCTGGGTGCCGCCCTCGCCGAGGTTGCGGTTGTCGACGACGGTCTCCACGGGGACGCCGTCGGCCGCCGTGATCCCCGCCCCCAGGCACACGACCGTGTCGGCGAGGCAGAACCACGACTTGCGGGCCTGGAGCGTCGAGCCGAGGCCCTTGACGTGCTGTCCGACCGCGGCGAACTCGCCGTCGGTGGCGCCGCCGACCCACTTCACGTCGGGCCGGGCCGCGCCCCACTCGCCGCCGGCCTTGTCGGCGAGGCGCTTGGTGGAGACGGTCGTGCCGGGCAGCCGGTAGAAGTCAACGGTCGGCCAGAACCAGTCTGTGTACTGATCGGCCCGATCGCTGCGCTTCCCGGCCGCCCACCACGAGAGCATGCCGGCGCCCGTGTGCCAGCCGCGCGGGTTCTCGCCGTTGCCGCACTCGTAGTACGCGATCCGGTCCGAGGACATGGAGATGTTCGCGGCGAAGCCGGGGCGCTTGTGCACCGCGCGGTCCATGGCGGCGAACAGCTGATGTCCTACGGGCTCGGGCGCGGCCGCGACGGCGGAGTCCGCGACGGCGTGCAGCCGGGACAGGTCGGCGACCCCGAACTGCCTGGCGGTCAGCAGGGGCGTGACCGTGTCCCGCTCGATCCAGCCCTTGATCCGCCCGTGCCAGCGCTCGCGCTCGGCCGCGCTCGCGCCGGCGGCGAGCTGCGCCATGGCGGCGATCAGGCCCTGGCCGTGGAAGTGGTCGCTGCGCATGACCTTGAGGTCGTCGCTGCGAAGGTAACCGCGGCTGATGGCACGGCCGTTGACGCTGTCCATCATCAGGCCGTCGAACAGGAGCGGGGCGTAGGCGTGCTCGACGCTGTCGAGGATGATCTGCCGGTTCGGGTCGGTGACGGCCCACGTCGACCCGGCGAGCAGCGAGAAGAGCCGGCCGAGCCCGTCGAGCATGACCTGTCCGTAGGTGCCCGAGTAGGCGATGTACGTGTGCTGGATGAACGAGCCGTCGGCGTAGAGGCCGTCCCCCTTGGTGACATAGGGGAAGACGGGCGAGAGGGCGTCGCGGGCCAGGGCCGTCTTGTCGGCGTTCCTGCCGAGGATGCCGCGCAGGGCGACCGAGCGGCACAGGTCGACGCGGTTGGCGCCGGTGGAGGTGCCTGAGTAGTCGCGCAGGACAGCGTCGGGGATGAAGTGGTCGACGGCGGCGAAGGCGGCGTCGCGCCGGTCCTGCGTGAGGTGCTCGTGAAGGACGGCGACGATGTCCATCAGGAGGCGGGGGCTGCCGATCTGCCACTCCCACCAGTTCCCGTATCGCGTGGTGGTCGCGTTGTAGACGGTCGTGGCGAGGTGGTCGAGGCCCTTGACGATGTCGGCGAGGAGGCCCGCGTCGCCGGTGGATCCCGTGCCCTCCTGGGCGTAGGCCTGGGTCATCGTCCACAGGCGGTTGTAGGCCTGGGTGATGCCGGCCGGCGGGTCGAAGGGGTAGCCGGGCCAGAGGGACGTGGCGGTCGGGGCCATCGTCGCTCTGAAGCCGCGGGCGAGTTCTCCGAGTTCCTTCAGGCGCGAGGCGTAGGGCTCGGCGGTGGCGTCGTAGCCGGTGCCGAGGGAGATCTCCAGCCAACGCTTGCGGAGGGTGTCGAACTCGTCGTCGGAAGCGTCCGAAGCGCCGGCGGCATGGGCGGGCGGGGCAAGTGCCGCCCCTGCCAGGAGAGTTGACGCGATGAGGAACGTGCGGCGCGTGGGTGTCATGGAGGTGCACCTAATCAGGCGTAGAAAGCGCTGTCTACGGGGTGCGCGGAAGGGGCCCCGCCGCTGGGAGCGGGGCCCCGGGGGGCGCGGTGGGATCAACTACCGCAGTGGAAGCGGGCGTTGCCCCAGTCGGCGTGGTCGTTGCCCGGTCCGTCGCCGCCGTCGCCCGTGATCAGGTCGACGTACTTGGCGCCGGTCACGTCCGCGGTCAGCGACCAGGCGTTGTCGGCGGCCTTGAGGACCGGCGACTGGACCTTCTGGGTGCCGTCCGCCTCGACGGAGAACTGCACGCTGCCACGCGTCCCCTGAGAGTCGTCCTGGCCGACCTCGGCGGTGAACGAGGTGCAGCGGCCGCCCAGGTAGTAGCGGATCTTCCCGGGGGACGCGGTGCCGAGGCCCTTGGCGTAGACGGTGCCGTTGACGGTCAGCGGCTTGCCGTCGCCGGCGCCGGTCTCGCCGTTCTCCATGTCCTTCTCCGCGGGACCCCAGCCGTTGTCCATGGCCGTCCAGTCCAGGTCACTGGCGTACGTGTCCGCGGTGGGCGGCGGCGGGAGCGTGCGCACGGTGGCGCCCGCGGTCAGCGTCCGCGCACTGTCCCCGACGCTGTACGTCGCCTTCGAACTCAGCTGATACGGCTGGTACTTGGCGTCGACCGGCGGGGTGACCTGCCAGGTGGCCGTCGCCTTGGCGCCTGGAGCGACCGGGTCGAGCGCGACCGGGCCCGCGGGCTCGGCCTGCCAGCCCTCGGGAAGGTCGAGCGAGAGGGACGCGCCCTTGACCTCACTCGCCTCGTAGTTGGTGAAGGTGGCCTCGACCTTGTTCTTCTGACCGGGCTCCAGCGTCTCGTCCGACTTCAGGGCGAGGGTGCCGCAGGCCGCCTTCTCCTCGGCCGGGCCGAGGTCGGTGACGGTGAAGTCGTCGAGGACGAAGTCTGCGCCGTCCGGTGCCCCGTCGAGCTTGCGCAGACCGGTCCAGGTGTCGCCGCAGCCCGCCGTGACGGTGCCCTCGTAGTGGCCCGTGGTGCGCTGCTGCCCGATCGGGGTGCTCGCGGTCTCGACCTGGTCGGGGGTGCCGTCGGCGGCGATGCGGTCGTAGCCGCTCACCCACTGGTAGGCGCCCGCGTGGCTGGACTGGTAGTCGAACGCGACCTTGTAGGCGTGCCCGTCCGCCATCGGCACGTCGGCCGGGGACGTGCGGTAGACGACGCCGGCGTTCTCCTCGTGGGACTTCAGGGACTCGCCGCCGCCGATGACGTCGTCGACGAGCTTCCCGTTCCAGCCGGCCTGGGTGTACGGGGCGTTCTTCTGCGCGATGTGCGTGCGCGGGTCCGTGACGCCGCCGGCGTCACCCTTGTCGAAGGGGCCCCAGCCCTGGTCGACGTCCTCGAAGTCCTCGTGCACGACGGTGCCGGGCTTCGTCGACGGGGCGTTGCTCACGAGACGGACGTCGTCGATGCGGACCTTCGCGGACGAACCCTTGGCGGCCTCGATCCGCAGCGTGGTGCGGCCGTTCGCGGGCGCCGTGAAGGTGGCCTTCACGCGCTGCATGTAGGTGCCGCCCCAGTCGCTGGAGGCGACGCCGTTCTGCAGCGTGGAGCGCTCGACCGCGACCGACTTGCCGCCCGCGCTGAGCGTCGTACGGCGGGACTTGCCGGGTTCGACCTCGACCCAGGCGGAGGCGGTGTAGCGCTTGCCCGCATCGAGGCCGCTCACGCGCTGCTCGATCGCGGCGGTGCCGGTCCCGCTCAGGGCGGCGCTGTTGCGGCCGTGGTCGTCGGTGTCGCGCCCGACCCTGCCGTCCTTGTCCCAGGCGGCGAGGCGGGCGTCGTTGAAGCCGGGGTCCTTGACGTGCGTGCCCTCGCCCCAGGCCGGGTCGACCGCGTCGGGCGTCTTGTCCGCGGGGTAGAGCACGTACGGCTGCCCGGCGTCGGCCTTCAGCGTGACCTTGCCGCCGGAGGCCCGCACGGTGCCGGTCTTCACGCGGCCGTTGTCGGTGAGCCGGTAGACGGTGTACGAGGATCCGGGCACGGCCCAGCTCGTCGTACCGCCGTCCTTGTTGTAGTGGTACAGCTTCTTGCCGCCGTCCCACGGGAGCAGATAGGCCGTCCCGTCGAGGACCTTCCTGCCGTGGTCGTAGAAGGTGCGCCGGCCGTCCTCGACGGTGCCGCGGAGCCCGCCGGTGAAGGCGATGTCGTTGCCGTCCCAGCGGGTGATCTGCTGGTGCTGGAGGAACTTGGCGGGCAGGTCGCGCTGCCAGACGTTGTCGTAGAAGGCGTTCCAGTCGTTCTCGCCGGTCCAGCCCTCGAACTCGTCGACGGCGCTCTGGCCGAGGACCGGGTCGCTGTTCCAGACGTCCTTCTCGCCGTTGCGGATGAAGCGGATGATCTTCGAGTTGAGGCCCTTGTCGGTCTTGGGCCCGTAATCGAGGTCGTTGGCCCAGTGCGACCACAGCGACTCGCGCTCGAACTTGTCGGCCCACTCGGAGGCCAGGCTCCAGCCCTGGGCGCGGACGGCCTCGGCGGTCTTCTCCGCGATCCAGCCGTGCGTGTAGTAGACGTCGAGGTAGATCGTCGTGAGGTTCGGGTCGGTCTCCTCGCGCAGCTGCTTGAACCGGGCGGCGAGGTCACCGCTGTTGATGTCACGGCGCTGGTCGATGTAGTAGCTCTGGTCGAGCCAGTTCCAGCCCGGGGCCTTGGGGTCGACGAGGTCGCCGGTGAAGTGCTTGGCGACGGGGTACGCCTCGGTGGCGTTCACGTGCACGCCGAAGCTGGTGCCGAACTTCTTGCCGCCCTTGAGCAGCTTGTTGAGGTCCTTCAGGCCGCCGGCACGCTTGTTGGTGTTGCCGCCGTAGTCGGGGTGCGCGGAGTCGTGGCCCTCGGAGGCGTAGCCCTTGAGCAGGGCGAACTGGCCGAGGTTGTCGGTCGCGAGCGAGATCCGCTTGACGTCGTCGAGCGTGCGCAGGAAGGGGTGCGTGGCCTGGCTGGCGAAGTTGAACGGGATGTGCGTGATGACCCGGTCGGGGGTGCCGTCGCTGCCCTTCGCCTTCACACCGATCGAGTGGAAGGCGACCGCACCGTCCTGCCAGTCGACGTTGCCGTCGCCGTTCGCGTCGGGCGTGACGACGACCTTGGCCCATGGCAGGTCCTTGTCCGGCGCCGGGGCTCCCTCGCCTCGGTAGGTCCACTGGCCCGACCAGACGCCGACGCGGGTGGAGCCGTCGGCCGACTTGCGCGCCTGGTGCCAGAAGCGGGCGTCGTCGCCGCCGGTCTTGCCGCTCGGCTTGTCGTACGTGGAGTTGGACTCGACGGCGGCGGCGAGCCGCCCCGTGTTGACGATGGCGTACGAGGCGCCGACGGGCGAGGCGTCGGCCGGGGTGTCCGCCACGACCTTGGCGAAGACGTCGGCGGTCCGCGTCGAGTCGTTGTCCAGCGTCGTGAACGCGGTCTCGGCACCGCCGTCCGCACTGCCCACGGAGACGAGGTCGTGCCCGGGTATGTCGATCGTGCCGACCCGGAAGGCCGCGGTGTCGCGCACGGCGGTCACCTTGAAGGTCGTCGCGCGCCCGCTGACGCTCAGCGAGGCGTCGATCTCGACGCCGGAGAGGTCCGGGAAGGTCAGCGTGTACGAGGCCTTGGACCCGGTGAGGACCGGGGCGCCCTGCACGGCGACCGCGTACGCCTTGCCGTTCAGGGTGACCTTGTCCACCGGGTTCGTACTGCCGAGGAGCTCGGCCCCGGAGGCGCGGTCGGTGTACGCGAGGACGCGCGGGAAGTCGTCGGCGACGGCTACGGACAGCTGCGCGGATCCGATGACGGCCTGCGCCACGGCGGGCGCGGGGTCGGCGGCGGCGGGCAGTACGGGGCCCGTGAGGGCGAACACGGCGGACGATGCGGCGGCGACCGCGACGGCACAGGCGGCGCGAGATCTTCGTGACATAGGGGACTGGGTATCCGGCGCGGGCGCGGCCGGTCAACGGACTCGGCACTTCCGGGCGGCGGCAGTCCAACAACCACCGCCCGGAAGTCCAAGTCACCGTGTGCGGGCTCCGGTTCGGTCAGCAGCCGCCGCAGTTGTAGTAGAGGACGTCCCAGTGGTTGCCCTCGTCGGCGTAGATGTTGCCGGAGGCCGACTGGTACTGCGGGGCTCCGTCGCCGCGCAGGCCGATGTACGTGAACGTGTTCTTGATGTAGTTCGTGACGCAGGTGTTCTTGCCGTAGTCGAGCTTGTAGCCGTTCCAGTGCGAGTAGGTGCCGCTCGCGTGACCGGTCTCGGTGCCACCGGTGATGTTCAGCGCGCAGCCGGTGGCGCGCTTGAGGGTCTGGGCGCCCTGGGCGGTGGCGAGGTTGAGCTGGTCGAAGGACGTACAGGTGGAGTTGTTGCGGTCGGAGCAGCCGCCGGAGGACGACCAGGTGATGCCGACCTGGCTGAACATGGAGGTCGCGGTGGCGTGGCTGATCTTGGTGGCGGCCTGGGCGTCGGTGGCGGAGCTGAACACACCGAAGCCGGGGGCGAAGAGGGCGCCGAGTACGAGCGCGAGGGCGCTCACGACCGAGCGGATTCTCATGGGGAGGAAGTCCTTCCTGCTGGTGACCGTGCTGGCTGTGAGACGGCTGTGCAGGTGGAGCAAGGAGATAGTGCCCGAGTTCTACGCGCGTCCGCCAGAGCGCGTCGGATGGCGACGCGGTGTAATCGAGACGACACCAGGTGTTGGATGTTGAAAGTTGAACAGAACGGCGCTACAGTCGGTCTCGTTGAACGTTAAACATTCAACGAACTCTCCCCGACACGCCCCGTCCCCAAGGAGCAATCATGGGTCTCTTCGGCCGCAAGAACGACGCCGCCCCCGCCGCCACCGGCGCGGTCAACCCCGACCTCGCCGCCCTGACCGGCGACTACGCCATCGACCCGGCGCACACCACGATCGGCTTCGTGGCCCGCCACGCCATGGTCACCAACGTCAAGGGCTCTTTCACCCAGTCGTCGGGCACCCTGCACCTGGACGGCGCGGACCCGTCGAAGTCGACCGCGTCGATCGACGTCACCATGACCAGCATCGACACCGGCTCCGCCGACCGTGACACCCACTTGAAGAGCTCCGACTTCTTCAAGACGGACGAGTTCCCGACGATGACGTTCCGCTCCACCTCCGCCGAGTCCCTGGGCGGCGACGACTACCGGATGACCGGCGACCTGACGATCCTCGGCACCACGAAGCCGCTCACGATCGACCTCGAGTTCAACGGCGCGGCCACGGACCCGTTCGGCAACGAGCGCGTCGGCTTCGAGGGCAAGTCCGAGATCCTGCGCTCCGAGTGGGGCCTGACCTGGAACGCGGCCCTGGAGACCGGCGGCGTCCTCGTCTCGGACAAGATCAAGCTGACCTTCGACATCTCGGCGATCAAGAACGCCGCCTGACGCCGACGCCGCGAGCCCGCCCCTCACGGCTCCCCGCACCACGAGCACGCCCGTCCTTCCCGTCCCTCGCGGACGAAGGGCGGGCTCTCGTCGTACACGGGGGTCTGCGCGAGCGGCAACACGGGCCGCGGAAAAGGAAATTGAAGGCTACTTTCCGGTAATTCCGTCACGTGAGACGACTCGTTGCTCTCCCTTCACTTGAGCATCACACGGCGCTACGCTGCGTGCGACTGCCGAGCGATCGACTCCGCTCGAATCGACTCCGCTCGCCCCCAGAGGTCTCCCCCCCTCCCCGTCGCGCCCCGGTGGCGCCGCAGGGCAGGCCTTCTGCCGTTCCCCGAAAGGCGCCACCGATCCCATGAGCACGAACAGAGGGCTTCAGGCCAATGCCCTCGGCACCTCCGACAGCATCGTGATGGCCGTGGCGGGCAGCGCGCCCGCCTACTCGATCGCCGCCACCACCGCCGTGCTGATCGGCACGGTGGGCCTCGCCGCACCGGCCGCGCTCCTCTACTGCGCGATACCCATGCTCGGCATCGCCTGGGCCTTCACCTACCTGGGCCGCCTCGACGTGAACGCCGGCGCCAGCTACTCCTGGGTCGGCCGCGCCCTGCACCCCTTCCTCGGCTTCATCAGCGGCTGGTCCCTGGTGATCTCGGCGACCATCTTCATGGTCGCGGGCTCGCTCCCGGCCGGCGCCATGACGCTCGAACTCGTCGCCCCCTCCCATGCCGACAACACCGCGCTCGCCGCGGCCGTGGGCGCGGTCTGGTTCCTGGCCATGCTGGTCGTCGTGCTCATGGGCGCCAAACTGACCGTCCACGCCCAGCTCCTGATGTCCGGGATCGAGCTGGTCATCCTGCTCGCGGTGGCCGGCGCCGCGGTGTTCAGCGATAAGCGGGTCAACGAATTCTCCTGGTCCTGGCTGGGGTTCGGGCACTTCGACGGGGCGTCCGGGTTCGCCGCGGGCGCGCTGATCGCCGCGTTCTACTACTGGGGCTGGGACGTCACCAGCAACCTCAGCGAGGAGACCCGTAACAGCCGGAAGACCTCGGGGCTCGCCGGGCTGATCGGCGTCGGCATCGTGTTCGTCCTCTTCGAGGTCTTCACGATCACCACCAACATGCTGCTCACGCCCAAGGAGATCGCGACCAGCGACAACATCATGGGGCTGCTCGGCGAGCGCGTACTGCCGGGCCCCGGCGGCGAGTTGCTGATCGTCGCGGTGATGCTGTCCACCATCGCCACCCTGGAGACCACCCTGATCCAGGTGACGCGCTCCCTCTTCTCCATGGGCCGCGACCGGACACTGCCCTCCGCCCTCGGCAGGTCCCACCCCCGCTGGCAGACGCCGTGGGTCGCGATCGTCGTCGTCGGTGTCGTCGCCCTCGCCCTCTTCGTGGCGTCGACCGCGCTCGGCTCGGTCTCGGCCGTCCTGGAGGACGCCGTCGCCGCGATCGGACTGCAGATCGCGGTCTACTACGGCCTCGCGGGCCTCGCCGTCGTCGTGGCGTACCGCAAGCTGCTGTTCAAGTCGGCGGCCAATTTCTTCTTCGGCGGTCTGTGGCCGCTGACCGGCTCGCTCTTCATGATCTGGGTGTTCGTCGAGTCCCTCGGCAGCCTGTCGGGCACGGCCGTCTCGATCGGTGTCGGCGGCATCGCCGTGGGTCTCGTCCCGATGCTCTGGTACCGCGCCAAGGGCTCCGCCTACTACCGGCCCGCCCGCCTGGACGCGGCGCGCTCGGAGCAGGTGCACGCCGAGTACGGGCACCAGGCGCCGGTGTACGCGGCATCGTCCGGCGACACCCTGTCCACGGACTTCTGAGCAGCGCCCACCCCCGGCGGCGGACCGGCCGACCCCACCCAGGACCACCACCGACCACCACCGACTACTGACTGGTGAGGACGCCGATGACCGTCCGTTTCGATCCCACGAACGGCGACCGGGCCCTGGCGGAGGCCCGCGCGGACATCACGATCGGTCGCTGGCAAGGACTGCCCGAGCTGTGCGCGGCGGCCGGCTCCGACTGGGACCGGCGGACGTTCCGGATGCGTCTGCTCGCCCAGGCCACCGCGGGCACGTCCGTCGCCGAGTCCTGGCACGAGTCGCAGCCGCGGAACGCCGACGCGCTGGTCCTGCGGGCCGAGACCGAGGTGATGCGGGCGTTCAACCTGGCGATGGCGGCCGGCCCGGGGAACGCGGTCGACCCGGACCAGCTGGAGCGGGCCGTGCGCACAGCGCTGCGGGCGGCCGAGGCGTTTCCCGCGGATCCGATGCCCTGGGTCTCGCTCCTGACGGTCGCCCGCCTGTTCCCCGGCGGGCACCCGTCCATGGAGCTCTGGTGGAAAGAGCTGCACCAGCGTGACCCGTACAACCGCGAGGGCAACCACCAGGTGCTGCGCCACCTTTCGGCGCGCTGGCACGGCTCGCACGGCGTCATGTACAACTTCGCGCAGGATGTGACGGCGACCCTCCCGCCCGGATCGCCGCTCGCCGTGCTGCCGCAGGTCGCCCGGGTCGAGGAGTACCGCTACCGCGTCGAGCGCGAGGGCTCCCAGGCGATCGGCCTGCTCCAGTTCTGGAACAACGAGAACAGCGCGTCGCAGGCCCGGCGCACCTGGCACCTGTGGATCGCGCAGCGGCAGTACACGTACGCGCAGGACATCGCGGATCTCAACACCCTTGCGCACGCGTCCTGTTACGCCGACCTCACCGACGAGGCCGCGCACCTCTTCCGGCTTCTCGACGGGCACGCGACCCGCGTCCCGTGGTCGTGCCACGGCGCCCCGGAGGAGATCTTCACGCGCTGGCAGTCGAAGCTTCCAGGCTGACCGGGCCTACGTAGATGTGATGTGGGTCACCTGGCGCCTCCGTGATGTCACATTCCGGCCCGTCCCTTCCGTCCAAGTGGCGAGCACCCATGCGGTGAGCGCCCAGGGGAGGAGCGAGCCTGATGTCCGAGAGGGCCGCGGAAGGCAGCACGGGGACGGCGCGGGAGAGAGGGCCGGCACCGGCCGGTGAGCGGCTCGCGGACTGGGCGGACGGCCGCCTCGGCCTGCACACCCTGTCCAGGAAGTACCTGCGCAAGGTCTTCCCGGACCACTGGTCCTTCCTGCTCGGCGAGGTCTGCCTGTACACGTTCGTGATCCTGGTCCTCACCGGGGTCTATCTCACCCTGTTCTTCCACCCGTCGATGAACGAGGTGGAGTACCACGGCAGTTACGTCCCGCTGGACGGGATCCGGATGTCCGAGGCGTACGCCTCCACGCTCGACATCAGCTTCGACGTCCGGGGCGGACTGCTGATCCGGCAGATCCACCACTGGGCGGCGCTGATCTTCGTCGCGGCGATGCTCCTGCACATGATGCGGCACTTCTTCACGGGCTCGTTCCGCAAACCGCGCGAGCTCAACTGGGTGTTCGGCTGGACGCTGCTCCTGATCGGCCTGTTCGAGGGCCTGTTGGGGTACTCGCTGCCGGACGACCTGCTCTCCGGTACGGGTATGCGCTTCCTCGACGGGGCGATCCTGTCGGTGCCCATCGTCGGGACGTATCTGTCGATGTTCCTCTTCGGCGGGGAGTTCCCCGGGCACGACATCGTGGGGCGGTTCTACTCGGTGCACGTGCTGCTGTTCCCCGGCATCATGGCGGCGCTCGTGGTGACCCATCTGATCCTGGTCGTCCATCACAAGCACACCCAGTTCCCGGGGCCGGGAAGAACCGAGCGCAATGTCGTGGGGGCGCCCTTCTTCCCCGTCTACCTCGCCAAGGCCGGCGGCTTCTTCTTCCTGGTGTTCGGCGTCGTCGCGTTCCTCGCGGCCGTCGCGTCCATCAACCCCGTCTGGAACTACGGGCCTTACCGCGTCGACCAGGTGTCCACGGGGGCGCAGCCGGACTGGTACCTGGGGTTCGCGGAGGGGCTGCTGCGGGTGATGCCGGGCTGGGAGATCACATGGTGGGGGCACACGCTGGCCCTCGGTGTGCTCGTCCCGCTGATCGTCTTCCCCGCGGTGCTCGTCGTGATCGGCGTGTATCCGTATCTGGAGGCCTGGGTCACGGGCGACCGGCGCGAGCACCACCTCCTGGACCGGCCGCGCAACCGGCCGGTCCGCACAGGGCTCGGGGTGGCCTGGCTGACGTTCTTCCTCGTGGCCCTGGTGGGCGGCGGCAACGACATCTGGGCCACGCGCTTCCATGTGTCGCTGAACGCGGTCACCTGGTTCGTGCGTGTCGCGCTCGTCGTGGGCCCGGTGATCACCTTCGTCGTCACGCGGCGGATCTGCCTCGGGCTCCAGCGTCGGGACCGCGAACTGGTGCTGCACGGACGGGAGTCGGGCCGTATCAAGCGCCTTCCGCACGGCGAGTACGTCGAGATCCACGAGCCGCTCACCCAGGCCGAGCTGCACACCCTGACCGCGCACGAGCAGCCCCCGGCCCTGGAGAGCGGGCCGGAGACCGACGTGAACGGCGTGCAACGGCGCATACCCCGGGCCGAGCGGCTCCGGGTGCGCCTCTCGCGCGCCCTCCACGGAGAGGGCGCGCAGGTGGCGAAGCCGACCGCGCGGGAGTACGAGGAGGCGCGGCGCGAGCACCGGTGAGGCGCGAAAACGGCGTCAGAACACCGCGTCGGCCAGGCGGTCGACCTGGTCGGGGTCGGTGCCCCAGCAGTAGAGCATCACCTCGTCCGCGCCGATGTCCGTGAAGCCGGCGACGGCCTCGCGGATCTGCGCGGGTGTGGCGAGCATGCGCTCGGCGGATCCCGCGGCGCGCGGGTCGAAGCCGTAGTACGCGGTGATCGCGTCGCGGGCGCGGGCGATCAGGTCGTCCGGGCCGAGCGCCACATTGACCTGGGCGACCAGGCGCGGGCGGCCGGGGCGGCCGTGCTCGTCCCACAGCCGCTCCACGTCGCGGAACATCGGGTCCATCCACTGCGGGGGCAGCGCGGCGCCGAGGAAGCCGTCGCCGAAGCGGGCCACGCGGGCGAGGGCCGCCGGTGCGAAGCCCCCGAACAGGACCTCGGGGCCGCCGGGGGTGACGGGGGCGGGGCCGATCGGGCCGACGCCCTCGGCGTCGTCGTAAGGGTGGCCCGCCCAGGTGCGGCGCAGGGTCTCCATCTGCTCGTCGAGGCGGCGGCCGCGGCGGCGGATGTCGATGCCCGCGGCACGGCAGTCGTCCTCACGGCCGCCGACACCGATGCCGAGCGTGAAGCGGCCGCCGGACATCCGGTCGAGGGTCGCGGTCTGCTTGGCGAGCAGGGCGGTGCCGTGGTGCGGGGCCAGCAGCACCTCGGTCTGGACGCGGACGCGGGAGGTGGCTCCGGCGAGTGCGGCGAGGGTGATCAGGGGCTCGGGGTTGTCGTACACGAGCCGGTCGAGGAGGCCGAGCGTGGAGAAGGGGGTCGCGTCGGCGCGACGGGCCCAGTCGAGCAGGACGGCGGGGTCGTCGACGGGCAGGCCGAGGCCGATACGCGGGGTGCGCGCGGTACGCATGGGATGGAGCTCCTTCGGAAGGGGGCATGCGGAATCTCGCTGCCGCCCCTCCGGGACCGCGCACGGTGTGTACGTGCCGGCTTGCTTCCCGTCTGCGGCGTACTTCTGAGGAAGCGGTTCGTAAGAGTGCCGTCAGACTAGCCGGGGCACCGGCCCTCGCGCCTCCCGTTTTCGGACCCGGCGCTCAGGACCCGCAGGACTCAGGATCCGCAGGACTCAGAACCCGCCGCCGAAGTCCCCGCCTCCCCCGAAGTCGCCTCCGCCGCCGAAGTCCCCGCCGCCTCCGAAGTCCCCGAAGTCGTTCGAGTCGAAGTCCGCCCCCGAGTAGTCCCCGCCGTCATATCCGGCTCCCGCGCCGAAGTCTCCGTATCCGGAGCCGTAGTCGGCGGCGTAGGCGGGGCTCGACATCATCGAGCCGAGCAACGTGCCGAGGAGGAGTCCGGGCAGGATGCCGCCGCCGAAGTAGCCGCCCGCCCAGGGGCCGTAGGCCGGGCCCGCGTCGTAGTAGGGGCGCCGCTCGCCGTAACCCGTGTCGACCGTGCGGACCATGGGGTCGGCGCCGTCCTTGAGGCGCGTCGCGTCGGCCGCGCAGACGGGCACCTCCCGCTCGGCGCCGGACGGGGGCGACCACAGCGCGTCCGTCACGGAGGGCCCGTGCCGCGGGTCGAAGAAGCAGGGCACCCGGCGCTCGGGCAGCGGCCGGCCTTCGCGGCGCGCGGCGAGCATGGCCAGCGAGAACCGCCCGTCGTCCAGGGCCTGCGTCACCCCGCGCACCTCCTCGGGTCGCTGGGCGGCGGCCATGAGCTGTTTCGCCTTCTCGTACGAGTCGAGCGCCCGCTCGTAGTCCGCGCGCATCGTGTCGTCGGCGCCGGGCTCGGCGGGGTGGAAGTCGAGGCGGTCCAGCTCCTCGCCGAACGCCGTGATGTCCTCGTCGACGACCACGCGGAGCTGCTCCAGGGCGGCCCGCTGCTCGTCCTCCCGCTGCCGGCGCCGCCTGCGGGACACGGCGTACGCTGCGCCGCCGCCCGCGACGACGACCGCGCCGATCCCGATCAGGGCGCCGACCGGGGCGCCGCTGGTACCGCCGCCCGCGCCCCACGCGGAGGGCGCCGAGCCGCGCGCGTTACGGACGGCCGTGTCCACGAAGTCGTTGAGCTGGCGGGTGACGTTCTCGCCCTGGACGCTGGTCGTCAGGTTTCTGACCGCGTCCTGGGACATGACCCGGCTGTCGGCCCTGGCGTCGAACTTCTGGCCGAGGCGCACCGCGTAGACGCCGGTGATGCCGGTCTTGGTGCGCAGGTCGGTGAAGAGGTCCTGGGTGGGGAAGTTCGCGGGCAGCACCGCCACCATGACGGGCTTGTCCGCGTCCTTGATCTTCTTGGTCAGGGCGTCGGTGTCCCCGGCGGACAGCTGCGCGGAGGCGGCCGGGTCGACGTACACGGGGCTCTTCTTCAGTGCGTCGGCCACCGTCGAGACGTCGGAGGCAGCCGCCTGGGCCCCCGGTGTCACCGCCGTCATGGCCCCCAGGGCGAGAAGTGAACCGGACAGGACGGATATCAGGCGCGATGCCCGACGCGTGGGCCTCATACCTCGACGCTAACCCAGGAGGGACCCGTATGCCGTATGTACTGCGAGGAGGGGCCCACCGGCTCCGCGGTGGGCCCCTCCCCGCGCCCTCTCACGCGGCGCGGTACGCCTCGGTCAGCTTCGCGACCGCGTCCGCATAGCGTCCGGACAGGAGCAGGTGGTCCGCGTCGGCGAACGGCTTGGCCACCGCCGGCGTGATGTCCTGCCCCACCTTCTGCTGGACGAGCAGCCGCGCCTTGCCCACCACCGCGCGGCCGGCCTGTGCCGACCCGGCCTTCTGCGCCGCGGCGGCCGCGAGGGCGAGGGCCTTGAGGGTGAGCGTGCCGCCGCCCGGCGGGGTACGCAGCGTCGTCAGGCCCCAGCCGAAGGGGAACTGCGGGTCGTACGCCGTGTCCCCGACGTTGATCGGCAGCTGGGCCTGCGACTTAGGCCAGGTCACAGGAAGCTGCCCGGTGAAGGGCTTCGCCCCGTACAGGACGTCCGCGACGCCGTCGCCCTCCGTGCCCGGCAGCCAGGACGCGACAAGCGCGTCGATGTCGCCGAGCCGGTCGCCGATGAGCTGCGGGCGGCCGGAGACGATGAGCACCGCGCACTTCATGGCGCCGCACACCTTGTCCACGGCGGCCTGGTCGGCGGGTGTGAGCTCCAGGTCGTTGCCGTTGCCGACATCGCCGATCCCTTCCGCGTACGGGGTCTCGCCGACCACGACGACGCCCACGTCATAGCCGTCCGTGGGCGCGGAGGCGTCCTTGGAGTAGGAGATGGTGGCCCCGGGCGCGGCCTTCTTCATGCCTTCGAGAACCGTCGTGCCGTCAGTGATCTTTCCGGACGAGCCCTGCCAGGTGACGGTCCAGCCGCCGGTCTGGTTGCCGATGTCGTCGGCGTTGGACCCGGCGACGTACACCTTCTGGCTCTTCTTGAGGGGGAGCACGCCGCCATCGTTCTTCAGGAGGACCTGGGATTCGGCGGCGGCGGTACGGGCGACGGCACGGTGTCCGGCCGAGCCGATGGCGGCGGCCCCGCTCGTGTCGGCGTACGGCTTCTCGAAGAGGCCCAGCTTGAACTTCTGGGTCAGGATGCGCGAGACGGCGTCGTCGATCCGCGGCTCGCTGATCCGGCCCGCCTTCACCTCGTCGACCAGGGTCGTCCGGAAGTCCTTGTACGCGGTCGGGACCATGATCATGTCGAGGCCCGCGTTGACCGACGTACGGACGTCGGACGCGTAGTCGCCGGGGAGCTGGTCGATGGCCTGCCAGTCGCTGATGACGAAGCCGTCGAAGCCCATGCGGTCCTTCAGAACTCCGTTGATCATGGCGGCGTCGGCGTGCATCTTCACCGGGCCCTCGTCGTCACCGATGATGTCGAGCGACGAGTACGAGGGCATGACCGTGCCGATCCCGCGGTCCACGGCCTCCTGGAACGGCGCGAGGTGCACCGCCTCCAGCTCCTGCCGCGTGACCTTGGTGACGCCCTGGTCGATGGTGTACGAGCCGGTGGTCGACGAGCCGTACGCGGTGCCGCCGTCGCCCACGAAGTGCTTGGCGGTGGCGAGGACCTTGTCGTCCCGGTCGAGGTCCTTGCCGTCGCGTGCCCCTTGGAGCCCCTGGACGACCGTCTCCATCTGCTTCACGAGGGCGGGGTCCTCACCGAAGGACTCGTACGACCTGCCCCAGCGTTCGTCGCGGGTGACGCACAGACAGGGCGCGAAGTCCCAGGGGATGCCGGTGGCGCGGACCTCGGCGGCCGTGACCGCGCCCGCCTTCTCGGCCGTCCCGGGGTCGCGCGTCGCGCCGATGCCGATGTTGTGCGGCAGGACCGTGGCGCCGACGAGGTTGTTGTGGCCGTGCACCGCGTCCACGCCGTAGATCAGCGGGATCTGGAACCGCGTCGCCTGCGCCCGGAGCTGGAAGCCGTCGATCATCTTCGCCCAGGCCGCGGCCGTGTTCGGCGTCGGTGTCGAGCCGCCGCCGGAGAGCAGGGAGCCGAGGTCGTACGCGGCGATGTCGCCGCCCGTACCGACCGCGTTGCGCTCGGCCTGCGTCATCTGGCCGGCCTTCTCCTCCAGGGACATCCGGGAGAGCAGGTCGGCGACGCGCCGCTTCACCGGGAGCCTGGCGTCGAGGTAGGGCAGGCCGTGGGCGTCGATCACCACCTGCGGGGTCTCGGCGGGTGCCTTGGCGCCGGTGACCGTCAGCTTCAGGGGGATCGTCTCGGCGGGCTCGGCCGCCTTGTCCTTGAGGGTCGGTACGGACACGGTGTGCGTGGCGCCCGAAGCGGTGCCGGCCGGGAAGGTGAACTCGCCCTTGACCGGGGTGTAGTCCGTGCCCGCGCCGGCGCTGCCGCCCGCGCTCTCGTACGCGACCGTGACCGGCTCGGCGAGCGGGGCGGAGCCGGTGGTGGCGACGGAGATCCGCACGCCGGCCGTGCCGCCCTCCTTCACCGGGTACACGGAGGCGCCCGTCAGTACCTTCGTGGTCAGGGCGGGGTCGGCCTTGCCGTACAGCTCCACTCCGTCCATGGCGAAGGTGCCGGGCGTGCCGGTGGGCAGGGTGAGCGCGTAGCCCCACATCTCGGTGAGGCCGAGGTTCTGGTCGATACCGCCGACGGGCTGGTAGTCGGTGCGGTAGGCGAAGTCGGCGAAGGGGATCTCGACCTGGTGCCAGCCGGTCCACTCGTCGGTGAACGAGGTCGTCCACAGCTCGGACGCCTCGCCGTTCGCACCGCCGTCCTTGATCTCGAAGTTGACCCGCTTGCCGGAGTTCTTCCCGTCCCACCAGAAGCGGATGCCCTTGTGCGCGGACCAGTCGTGGCCGGGCTCGTTCGCGGCGAAGTCGTGGGTGAAGCCGCCGTAGCCGCTGATGTCGTACGTCCCGGAGAGGACCTTGTCGCCCTCGGGGGCGTCGTCGCGCGCGGCGAGCTCCAGCTTCGGCGGGTCGTCGCTGTCGCCGCCCCAGGTGAAGATGCCCTCCGCGGGCTGGGACGCGAAGGGGACCTCGCCCTCGAAGCGGTCGACGGGCACCGGCGGCGGTTCCTCAGCGCCGGTCGCCGCGCCTGCCGACGCGAGCGGGAGCAGCCCCGTGAGCAGGGCTGCGGAGACGAGCAGGGCGGTTCTTCGCATGGACTTCCCTTCGGCCGGTTCGGGTACGCGCCGCAACCTCTGGGGGTGACGGGCGTCCCTGGTGAAGCTCATGACTTAGCTCACGCCGTGAGTTAACTGGTGCCCCGTGAACCCGTCAAGACTTCACGTCAGATCCGGTGCACAGCCAATTCGCCTTGCTCGCCAGGGCAGTTGAGCATTCATTTTCTGAACGCACGCCCCCTTGACTCCCGTTCGCAGCCGTCATGTACTCACGCCTCGCACACCCCAACTCCTCACCCCCACAGAAGGGCGGCGCACCATGAGGACTCCCGGACGACTCCGTTCGGGCCCGCGCCGGGCGGCCCGGCTGCTGGTAGCCAACCGGCAGCCGAGGCAACAGAAAGCCGGAGGGGCCGACCACGGCCCCTCCGGCGTCCGCACCCGCGCTGCCTACTCGACCGGCTCGACCCCGGCCCGCAGAAGCCCGTACGTGTAGGCGTCCTCCAGGGCGCCCCACGACGCGGCGATGACGTTCTCGGCGACCCCGACGGTGGACCACTCGCCCGCGCCGTCGCTCGTGGAGATCAGGACGCGGGTCGTGGAGGACGTGCCGTGCTTGCCCTCCAGGATGCGGACCTTGTAGTCGACGAGCTCCAGCTTGGCGAGCTGCGGGTAGATCCGCTCCAGGCCGACGCGCAGGGCGCGGTCGAGGGCGTTGACCGGGCCGTTGCCCTCGGCCGTGGCGACGATGCGCTCACCCTTGGCCCACAGCTTCACGGTCGCCTCGTTGGCGTGGCTGCCGTCGGGGCGGTCCTCGACGATGGCCCGCCACGACTCGACGCGGAAGTAGCGCCGGGCGCGGCCCTCGGCCTCCTCGCGCAGGAGGAGTTCGAAGGAGGCGTCGGCCGCCTCGTACGTGTAGCCCTTGAGCTCGCGCTCCTTGACACGCTCGACGACGCGGCCGACGAGCTCGCGGTCGTCGGAGATGTCGACGCCGAGCTCCTTGCCCTTGAGCTCGATGGACGCGCGGCCCGCCATGTCGGACACGAGCATGCGGATGCGGTTGCCGACCAGGTCCGGGTCGATGTGCTGGTAGAGGTCCGGGTCGACCTTGATCGCCGAGGCGTGCAGACCCGCCTTGTGGGCGAACGCGGAAACACCCACGTACGGCTGATGCGTGGAGGGCGTGAGGTTGACGACCTCGGCGATGGCGTGGGAGATGCGGGTCATCTCGCGCAGGGCGCCCTCGGGGAGGACCGTCTTTCCGTACTTCAGCTCCAGGGCGGCGACGACCGGGAAGAGGTTGGAGTTGCCGACGCGCTCGCCGTAGCCGTTGGCCGTGCACTGCACGTGGGTGGCGCCCGCGTCGACGGCGGCGAGGGTGTTGGCGACGGCGCAGCCGGTGTCGTCCTGGGCGTGGATACCGAGGCGGGCCCCCGTGTCGGCGAGGACCGTGGCGGTGATCGCCTGGACCTGGGCGGGCAGCATGCCGCCGTTCGTGTCGCACAGGACGACCACGTCGGCGCCCGCCTCGTGCGCGGCCGTGACGACGGCCTTGGCGTACGTGGGGTTGGCGCGATAGCCGTCGAAGAAGTGCTCGCAGTCGACGAACACGCGGCGGCCCTGCTCGCGCAGGTAGGAGACGGTGTCGCGGACCATCTCCAGGTTCTCCTCGAGGGTGGTGCGCAGGGCCAGTTCGACATGGCGGTCGTGCGACTTGGCGACCAGCGTCACGACCGGGGCGCCGGACTCCACGAGTGCCTTGACCTGCGGGTCCTCGGAGGCCTTGGCGCCGGCGCGGCGGGTCGCGCCGAACGCGACGAGCTCCGCGTGCTTGAAGGCGATCTCCTGGCGGGCGCGCGCGAAGAACTCGGTGTCGCGGGGGTTGGCGCCGGGCCAGCCGCCCTCGATGAAACCCACGCCGAAGTCGTCCAGGTGCCGGGCGATGGTCAGCTTGTCCGCGACGGTCAGATTGATGCCCTCACGCTGCGCGCCGTCGCGCAGCGTGGTGTCGAAGACGTGGAAGTCGTCGTCGACGCGGGAAGCGGGGTAATGGTCGTCGGTTGCGTCCGTCATGCTGATCTGGCTCCTGTGTCGGATCTCGGTCTACCGGAATGACCGGCTCCACCGTCCCCCTATGATCCCTCGCGCTCCGGCCCTGGCTTGAGGTGGGCCAGGAAACGAAAAAACCCCTCGCGGGTGCGAGAGGTCTGCGCGCGGGTCGAGACGACGATGTCCGCCCGTACGTGGTCGTACGTGGCGGTCACTGCGGACCGGCGCGCCTGCTGCCAATAATCATGGCGAACGAGAGCACATCGGCAGTGTGCCACAGCCCGGGCGTGGCCCGGACCGTGGTCTCACGATGTGGGCTCAGACCGCTTCGGCCGTGCGCCGCTCGGCCTCGGGCGCGGCGACATCGACCCGGTTCAGGTCGATGTCCCTCGTCTCGCGCATCGTCAGGTAGACGATCAGCGACACCGCCGCGCACCCGGCGACGTACCAGTAGAAGCCCGACTCCACGCCCGCGTCCTTGAACCACAGGGCCACGTACTCCGCCGTGCCGCCGAAGAGCGCGTTGGCGATGGCGTACGGGAGGGCGACGCCGAGGGCGCGGATGCCGGTCGGGAACAGCTCGGCCTTCACGCACGCGTTGATCGACGTGTAGCCGGTGACGACGACGAGGGCGAGCAGGGCCAGGCCTAGGGCCGGCCAGAAGGAGCCCGCGTGCTTGAGCATCGTCATGATCGGCACGGTCAGGAAGGTGGAGCCGACCGCGAAGGTGATCAGGAGCGGGCGGCGGCCGATCCGGTCCGAGAGCCGGCCCGCGAGCGGCTGGATGCAGGCGAAGACGATCAGCGCGCAGAACGAGACGAGCGTCGCGGTCTGCTTGCTCAGGCCGGCGGAGTTGGACAGGTACTTGGTGAGGTACGTCGTGTACGTGTAGTACGCGACGGTGCCGCCCATCGTCAGGGCCATCACGAGGAACGCCTCGCGCCGGTGCGCCCACAGCGCCGTCAGAGTGCCCTTGCGGTCGGCGCCCGCGTCGTCGGCGGACTCCTCGTAGACGTCGGTCTCCAGCATGTTGCGCCGCAGATAGAAGATGATCGCGGCGCCCAGCGCGCCGATGACGAACGGGATGCGCCAGCCCCAGCTGTGCAGCGCGTCGTCGGACAGGGTGCGCTGGAGGACGATCTGGAGGCCGAGGCCCACGATCTGACCCGCGGTCATGGAGACGTACTGGAAGCTGGACGCGAAGCCGCGGCGGCTCGGGTCGGACGCCTCGGTGAGGTAGGTGGCACTCGCCGCGTACTCGCCGCCGACCGAGAGGCCCTGCAGGAGGCGGGCGATGAGCAGGACGACGGCGCCGCCGTACCCGGCGACCCCGTAGGTGGGCGCGATCGCGATGAGGACCGCGGACGCCGACATCAGCGTGACGGTCAGGGTGAGCGCCGCTTTACGGCCCTTGCGGTCCCCGACCCTGCCCAGCAGCCAGCCGCCCACGGGCCGCACGAAGAAGCCGACGGCGAAGATGCCGGCCGTGTTCATCAGCTGTGCCGTGGGGTTCCCGTCGGGGAAGAAGGCTCCCGCGAAGTACGTGGCGAAGCTCGCGTACACGAACCAGTCGAACCACTCGACCATGTTCCCGGCCGACCCGACCAGGATCTTCTTCCATTGCTCTCGTCCCATGGGCGGCCACGGTGCCGGAACGCTTCACTCCATGACAAGGGTGTAACACACAACGATCATGCGTACTTGTGTTCTTTGTGGTCACGCCTCAAGGGCGAGCGTGGCAAAGGTGGCCAGCCAATGGTCGGTGGTGAAGTCGCCGCGCTCCACGGCGGGCAGCCCCGCCTCCAGATGGGCGTCGGCCGCCTCCGTCAGGCGCGTGCGGACCGGCCCGTCCGGGAGTGCGCCCGCGACGCCGCGCAGGGCGGCCGCCCTGCTGAGGGTGAGGCCCAGGAGGTGACCGATCTGCGGGTCGGCGTGGTCGGAGACGACCGGGACCTCCAGGAGGGGGCAGGGCGCGCCGGCGCGCAGCGCGGGCAGAAACCGGTCCAGCCAGGGCGCGAACTCCGGCACTGTCAGCACCCGCCGCATCGCGTCGGCCTCGGTGAGCGCCGGGGAGAGGAAGTCCTGCCCCGACGGCTCCCAGTGGGCGGGCGCGTCGTGATCGCCGGCGAACCAGGAGCGCAGCCGGCCCCGTACGGCCCCGATGGTGGCCGCGGGCAGCCCGGCCCGCTCGCCCGTGTCGAGGACGAGGCCGAGCGCGAAGGCGCTGTTGGGATGGTTGCCGTGGCGTACGGGATACGTGGCCTTGGGCAGCCAGTCGCTCAGCAGCAGGTCCACGGCGGTGACGGCGGGGGCGAGCGCGTCCGCCCAGCGGTCACCGTCCGGGCCGCCGTGAGCGCGGCACTCGGCGGCGAGCGCGATCAGCCACGCCCAGCCGTAGGGGCGCTCGAACGTGGGCCGGTCCTGGAGGTAGGCGGCTTCCGCGGCGAGGTTGGCGGGGGTGAGGTGCCGGTCGAGTACGCCGGTGACCTCGGCGACCTGGGCGGGGTCGGGCAGGCGCCGCCTCAGGAGCCGGACGAGCAGCCAGTGCATGTGGACGGCGGAATGCCAGTCGTAGGCGCCGTAGAAGGCGGGGTGTAGGGCGCTGGGACGGGTTTCTTCGCCGACTGAAGTGACCAGATGCGCAGGGAAGTTGGGGTATTCGCGGGTGACGTTGCCTGTGGCGAGGCGGGCGAACTCTACGGCCTGGATGGTCATGAAGGGCTCCTCGTAGGTGCGGTTCGACTGCGGGTCGCCCCGTCGGGGGCGTGGGGAACGGCGCGCTCAGGCACGGACAACTCGCGGCCGCACGCTCAGTGCGTAGCCCCCTCCGTCACCCGCAGGTCCTCCGCCGTGGCCGCCGCGGCGAGCAGCAGCGCCCGCAGGCCCTGGGCCACTGTCGCGGCGGGCAGCGCGGCGGCGGTGCCGTCGGGAACCTGCTCCGGCGCCCACGGCACATGGACGAACCCGCCCCGCACACCGGGGAGTTCGGTCGCAATGAGGTGGGCGAGGCCGTACGCCACGTGGTTGCACACGAACGTGCCCGCCGTGTTGGACACGGCGGCCGGCACCCCGGCCTCCCGTATCGCGGCCACGCACGCCTTGATCGGCAGCGTGGAGAAGTACGCGGCGGGCCCGCCCGGGACGACCGGCTCGTCGACCGGCGCCGCGCCCGCGTTGTCCGTGATGCGAGCGTCGTCGACGTTGACCGCGATCCGCTCGACGGTGACACCCGGACGGCCGCCCGCCTGGCCGACGCACACGACCAGGTCCGGTCCGCTCTCGCGGACGGCTCGACGTAGGGCGACCACGGATTCGCCGAAGACACAAGGGAGTTGGACCGCGGTGACGGTGAGGCCGGCGGGTGGTTCGGCGGCGACCATGGACGCCGCCTGCCAGGACGGGTTCACGCTCTCGCCGCAGAAGGGCTCGAAGCCGGTGATGAGGACGCGGGTCATTTTCTGTCGACCTTCCTGAGACGGCGCACGTTCCTGGACGAGAACAGGATCTGGACGGAAGCCAGTTCCTGCACGGGGACCAGTTCCTAGAAGGCGAACAACGCCATGATCACGATGTTGCAGACGAGCAGCGCGATCCCTGTCGGCAGCTGCGCCTTGATCGGGCCGTACTGGTCCTTCAGTTCGAGGAGCGACGCCGGGACGATGTTGAAGTTGGCGGCCATCGGCGTGCAGAGCGTGCCGCTGAAGCCCGCCAGCATGCCGATCGCGAGGACGGCCGCCTCGTTGCCGTGCATCTGCTGGATGAGGACGGGCCAGCCGATCGCGGCCGTCATCACGGGGAACGCGGCGAAGGCATTGCCCATGATCACGGTGAACAGGAACATGCCGACGCAGTACGCGATCACGGCGAGGTACTTCGAGTTGCCGGGCAGGACGTCGTTCACGATCGTGCCGACCTGGGTGCCGACGCCGGCGACCGCGAAGATCGAGCCGAGCACCGCCAGGAGCTGGGGAAGCAGGAGGGCCGAGCCCATGGCCTCCAGCATGGAGCGGCCCGAGTGGATCGGGACGGAGATCTTCTTCTCGCCGGTGACGAACATGCCGACCGCGAGCGCCGCGATGCAGCCGAGGCCCAGGCCGATGAGCGTGGCCTTCCCCGTCTCGAACAGGCCCGACTCGTCGAGGAAGGACGCGCAGACGATGGCGACGAGCGGGATCGTCAGGGCGGGGATGAAGAGCTTGCTGCCCAGCCGGGCCGCGGAGGCCTGGCGCCGCTCGTCGGTGGTGGTGACCGGGACGCCCTTGCCGATGAAGTTGAACCCGGCCAGCACGATGAGGGCGAGGACGGCGACGCCGAGGGGTTCGGCGGGCAGGGTCCAGCCCGCCGAGCCCGGCTTCGCCGCGTTCAGCTCGGCGTTCACCACGCCGGTGCCGTAGGGGAAGGTGAGCCCGAGCAGTCCCCAGAACGCGGCGGACGTCCACCGCTTGGGGTTGGTGCGGTCGGCCGCCATCTGTAGGGCCATGACGACGAAGATGAGTCCGATGAGCCAGTAGAGCCACTCGACCTTGATCACTTGCCGGCCTCCTCGGACCCGTTGCGCGTGCGGGACGCCGTGGCCTGGTGCGGCAGCGGCAGCTCGTTCTCGGCGGCGTGGAGGGCCATCTCGCGCTCCAGCTTCCGGTCCAGGAGCAGGAGCCGGGCGCCGTGGATGACCAGGGCGCAGAGCGCGAGCGGGATCGCCCACAGGGCCAGCTCGGTGGGTTCGAGCTGCTGGTGGTACGTCGAGTTCACGAACCCGGTAATCAGCAGGATCGAGCCGATCGCGATGAAACAGTCCTCGCCGAAGAAGAGGCCGACGGTGTCGGACGAGGCGGAGTACGAGCGGACCTTCTCACGCAGCCGGTCGGGCAGCGGACCGCCGGTGGTGCGTTCGGCGGCGGCCTCGGCCATGGGCGCGACGAGTGGGCGCACGGTCTGTGCGGGGCCGCCGATGCTGTTGAGCCCGAAGGCCGCGGTGACCTGGCGGATCAGCAGGTACACGGCGAGAAAGCGGCCGGCGCTGAGCTTGCCGAGGCGGCCGATGAGGGTGCGGGCCTGCTCGCGCAGGCCGTACCGCTCAAGCAGCCCGATCACCGGCAGAACGATGGCGAAGACGGTGACCGAGCGGCTGTCGGCGAAGGACTTGCCGAATGCCGCGAGGACTTCCTGCGGGTTCAGCTTGCCGAGCAGTCCGGTGACGATTCCGGCGACACCGACCACGAGGACGGGGTTGCGGCGCGTGACGAATCCGAGGATCACCACGAGCACGCCGAGAAGAACGATCATGCGGCGGCCTTCTTCAGGGCATGAGGGGGCACGGACCGGATCAGGTGCGTCCGGTTCCGCGGGGGATTCACGGACCGTAAGGGATCGTTCAACGATCGAACAAGGGGTGTGAGGCCTCCGTGACCAAATCAACCTCTTGTCGAATCGTTCAACAATCCTCTACGTTACGGACGTGATCCAGGACCTCATCGACCTCAACGCCGACCTCGGCGAAGGCTTCAGCCGCTGGACCCTCACCGACGACGAGGCCCTGCTCTCCGTGGTGACCAGCGCCAATGTCGCCTGCGGCTTCCACGCGGGCGACCCCTCGGTGATGCGCCGCGTCTGCGACCTCGCGGCCGCGCGCGGCGTACGGATCGGGGCACAGGTGTCGTACCGCGACCTGGCCGGCTTCGGGCGGCGGGCGATGGATGTGCCCGCGGACGAGCTGGCGGCCGAAGTGGCGTACCAGATCGGCGCGTTGAGAGTGTTCGCCGAAGCGGCCGGGGCCGAGGTGGCGTACGTGAAGCCGCACGGCGCGCTCTACAACCGGACGGTCCATGACGCGGAGCAGGCGGGCGCCGTGGTGGCGGGGGTCCGGCTCGCGGGCGGTGCGCTGCCCGTGCTCGGGCTGCCCGGCTCCCGGCTGCTGGCCGCCGCGGCGGACGCCGGTCTCACGCCGGTGCCGGAGGCCTTCGCCGACCGCGCCTACACCTCCGCAGCCACGCTGGTGCCCCGGAGCGAGCCGAACGCCGTGGTCTGCGACGAGGACGCGGTGGTGCGCCGCTCCCTGGCGTTCGCCGTCGAGCGCGCCGTGGACGCGGTGGACGGTGCGCGTGTCACGGTCGCCGCCCGCTCCCTGTGCCTGCACGGCGACACCCCGGGCGCGGCCCGGCTCGCGATCCGGGTGCGCCACGCCCTCGAGGAGGCCGGAGTCAAGGTCGGGGCGTTCGTATGACGGCGTCTTCGCCTTCGATGGTGGTGCGGCCCGCCGGGCGGCACGCGCTGCTCGTGGAGCTGCCGGATGCCGGGCGCACCGGCGCGCTCCACGCCGAGCTGCTCCGCCGCCGCGCCGCCGGGACCCTGCCGCACGTCACCGAGATCGTGCCCGGCGCATGCACGGTTCTGCTCGACGGGGTGGGCGAGCCCGAGCTCCTGGCCCGTCAGCTCACGGCCTGGGACATCCCGTTGCACGCCCCCACGGAGGGGGCCGTCGTCGAGATCCCGGTGGTCTACGACGGCCCGGACCTCGCCGGGGTCGCGGCCCGCTGGGGAGTCCCCGAGGAGGAGGTCGCGGCCCGCCACTCCGCTCACACATACCGCGTCGCGTTCTGCGGGTTCGCCCCCGGCTTCGGCTATCTCACGGGCCTGCCCGCCGAACTGCACGTACCGCGCCACGCGACCCCGCGCACCCGCGTCCCCGCCGGCGCGCTCGCTCTCGCGGGCCCCTACACCGCCGTGTACCCCCGCGCGACCCCCGGCGGCTGGCAGCTGATCGGCACCATGCCGGACCCGGCGCCGCTGTGGGACCCGTCCCGGGAGGCGGCGGCGCTCCTGACGCCGGGCACCCGGGTGCGCTTCGTCGCCGAGGGGGACCGCGCATGACCGCCAAGATCACCTTCGTACGGGCCGGAGCTCTCACGACGATCCAGGACGCGGGCCGAACCGGCCACGCCCACCTGGGAGTTCCGCGCTCCGGAGCCCTCGACGCGCCCGCGATGCGGCTCGCCAACCGGCTGCTCGGCAACGCCGGGGACGCCGCCGTCCTGGAGACCACGCTCACCGGGTGCGCTCTGCGGCCCGACCGGCCGGTCACCGTCGTCGTCGGCGGCGCTCCCTGTCCGGTGACCCTGGACGGCAGGCCCGTCGCGTGGGGTGCCCCGGTGCGGGTGCCCGCGGGTGCGGTCCTCGACGCGGGGGCGGCGGCCCGCGGCCTGCGCTCCTACGTGGCCGTGGCCGGCGGGATCGCTGTCGAGGCCGTGCTCGGCAGCCGCTCGACGGACCTCCTGTCGGGGCTCGGCCCCGCCCCCCTGCGCGACGGCGACGTGCTGCCGGTGGGCGAGGCAGCGCCCTGCCCGCCGCTGCCGTCAGCCGCGCCCTGGCCGGCCCCGCCCGCCGAACTGACCCTGCCCGTGCGACTCGGCCCCCGCGCCGACTGGTTCACCCCCGAGGCGCTGCGCACGTTCACCTCTGCCACGTATCGCGTGTCCGCGCACAGCAACCGCATCGGCCTGCGCACTGAAGGCCCTTGCCTGGAACGGGAGTTGCCGGGTGAACTGCCCAGCGAGGGCATGGTGCTCGGCGCGGTGCAGGTGCCGCCCGACGGCCGGCCGGTGGTCTTCCTCCACGACCACCCGACGACCGGCGGCTACCCGGTGATCGCCGTGGTCCCGGAGGCCGCCCTGGCCGGGGCGGCCCAGGCCGCCCCGGGAACACCCGTGCGCTTCACACTGCAGCAGGGTCCTACGTCCGGATCAGGCCGGCCGAGGGACCACGAGAGCCCGGTCTGACCCCGAACACCCGGTCAGGAGTCCGCGGAGGTCAGCGCCTCGTCCAGGAACTCCCGTACGTGGGACAGGATCTGGGCCCGGTCCGTGCCGCGCAGGCCGATCGCGACATGGATGGAGAAGCCGTCGAGCAGCGCCCGCAGCCGGGACGCGAACCGGTCGGGGTCGAGCGGCGGTAGCTCGCCGCGCGAGGTGCCCTCGGCGAGCAGCGCGACGAGGTCCCGGTGCCAGGCCAGCTCGATCGCGGCCTGCCGCTCGCGCGCGTCGCCGTGGGCCTCGGCGTTCTGCGAGCGGTTCCAGACCTCCAGCCACAGCGTCCAGTGCGGGTCGCCCTGGGCGTCGGGGACATACAGGTCGACGTACGCGTCGAGACGCTCGCGGACGGTGCCGCCGCCGGAGAGCAGCCGGGCCCGCTCCGCGCCGAGGCGGCCCTCGCTCCACTCCAGGGTCCGCAGGAGCAGCTCGTCCTTCGAACCGAAGTAGTAGAGGAGGTGGCCGCTGCTCATGCCGACCTCGCGGCCGAGCGCGGCCATGGTGAGCTTCTCCAGGCCGCGCTCGGCGATCATCTCCATGGCCACGGCGAGGACCTCTTCGCGCGGAGGGGCGTTCTTCCGGCGGGCCTGGGCCACGGGGACTCCTGCGGGTCTTTCAGTGTGCGGGCGTGATCTCGGGTTGCTGCTGGGTGATGCAGTGGATGCCACCACCCCCGGCGAAGATCGTACGGGCGTCCACGAGCTGGACGGTCCTGCCCGGGAAAAGCCGGCGGAAGATCCCGGCCGCGACCTCGTCGTTCGGGTCGTCGAAGGAGCACAGGACGACGCCGTCGTTGCACAGGTAGTGGTTGATGTACGAGTAGTCGACCCAGCCCTCGTCGTCCTTGAGGACGGTCGGCGCGGGGACCTCGACGACCTCCAGGGGCCGGCCCTTGGCGTCCGTCTCGCCCTTGAGCTGGGCGATGAGCTGCTTGCTCAGCTCGTGGTCGGGGTGGGCGGGGTCCTGCTGCGAGTGGACCAGGACGACGCCGGGCGCGGCGAACGCGGCGACGATGTCGACATGGCCGCGGGTGCCGTAGACGCCGTAGTCGCCGGTGAGGCCGCGCGGCAGCCAGATCGCCTTGGTGGTGCCGATCCTGGCGTGGATCTCCTGCTCGACCTCGGCCTTGGTGCGGCCCGGGTTGCGGTCGGGGTCGAGCTGCACGGTCTCGGTGAGGAGCACGGTGCCCTCGCCGTCGACGTGGATGCCGCCGCCCTCGTTGACGAGGGCGGAGGAGTGGACGGGGACGCCGGCGAGGTCCGCGATGTGGCGGGCTATCTTCGCGTCGTGCTCCCAGACGGCCCAGTCCTGAGCGCCCCAGCCGTTGAACGTCCAGTCCACGGCGGCGAGCCGGCCGTCTCCGACGACGAACGTGGGGCCGATGTCGCGCATCCACGCGTCGTCGAGGTCACGCTCGACGAGGTCGATGTCCTCGCCGAGGAGCGCGCGGGCCGAGTCGCTCTGGCCCGGGGCGACGATCACGGTCACCGGCTCGAAGCGGCGTACGGCGCGGGCGACGGACGCCCAGGCCTCGCGCGCCTCGGCCAGCTCCTCGTCGTTGGTGAAGGTCGGGTTGGGGCTCGGCCAGGCCATCCAGGTGCGCTCGTGCGGGGCCCACTCGGGGGGCATGTGGAAGCTGCTCATGAGCGGGTCCTCACAGGAAGTAGAGACGGTTCAGGGAGACGGAGTCGGCGGGTTCCGAGCGGACCGGGTCGCCGTCGAGCGTGACGAGTCCGGTGGCCTGGTCGACGTCGATGGAGCCGGTGCGCGAGTTGAGGCGCAGGTCGGCGGGGCCGATGCCGCGGGTGCCGCGGACGGCGACGCGGCGGCGGCGGGTGGGCATCTTGTCGTTGCCCTGGTCGAGGGCGGCCTGGGCGACGAAGGCGACGGAGATGTCCGCCGCGGTCGCGCCGTGCGCCCCGAACTGCGGCCCCAGGACGAGGGGTTCGCAGGTGTCGGTGGCCGCGTTCGGGTCGCCGACGACGCCGTACGCGGGGAAGCCGGACTTCAGGACGAGCTGCGGCTTCGCGCCGAAGAACTCGGGGCGCCACAGCACGATGTCCGCGAGCTTGCCGGCCTCGATGGAGCCGACCTCGTGGGAGAGGCCGTGCGCGATGGCGGGGTTGATCGTCAGCTTCGCCATGTAGCGCAGGACACGCGCGTTGTCGTCGTACTCGCCGTCCCCGGCCTCCCCGTTCCGGGAAAGAAGGGGCCCGAGTTCGGCCTTCATCTTCCCGGCCATGGCGAAGGTCCTGCGCACGGTCTCACCGGCGCGGCCCATGCCCTGCGCGTCCGACGACGTGATGCCGATGGCGCCGAGGTCGTGCAGGACGTCCTCGGCGCCCATCGTCCCGGCGCGGATCCGGTCGCGGGCCATGGCGGCGTCGCCCGGCAGGTCGGTCTTCAGGTCGTGGACCGAGACGATCATGCCGTAGTGCTCGGCGACGGCGTCGCGGCCGAAGGGCAGCGTGGGGTTGGTGGACGACCCGATGACGTTCGGGACGCCCGCCATCTTCAGCACGTTCGGTACGTGCCCGCCGCCGCAGCCCTCGATGTGGAAGGCGTGGATGGTGCGGCCTTCGAGGACCCTGAGGGTGTCCTCGACGGACAGGCACTCGTTCAGGCCGTCGCTGTGCAGGGCGACCTGGACGTCGTGCTCCTCGGCGACGCGCAGCGCGGTGTCGAGGGCGCGGGTGTGGGCGCCCATGTCCTCGTGGACCTTGAAGCCGGACGCGCCGCCCTCGGCGAGCGCCTCGATCAGCGGGGCGTCGTGCGAGGACGAACCCCGGCCGAGGAACCCGATGTTGACGGGCCAGGCGTCGAAGGCGTTGAAGGCGTGGCGCAGCGCCCAGGGCGAGTTGACGCCCACGCCCCACACGGGCCCGAACTCCTGGCCGATGATCGTGGTCACGCCGGAGGCGAGCGAGGCCTCCATGATGCGCGGCGACAGCAGGTGTACGTGGGTGTCGACGGCGCCCGCGGTGGCGATGAGGCCCTCGCCGGACACGATGGACGTGCCGGTGCCGACGACGACGTCGACCCCGTCGAGGGTGTCCGGGTTGCCGGCGCGCCCTATGGCGTGGATCCGTCCCTCGCGGATGCCGATGGAGACCTTCCTGATCCCCTGCACGGCGTCGATCACGAGGACGTTGCTGATCACGACGTCGCAGGTCTCGCGGACGGCGGCGGCCTTGAGGTGCAGTCCGTCGCGGGCCGTCTTACCGAACCCGGCGAGGAACTCGTCGCCGTACGCCTGCGCGTCGGACTCGACGCGGACGGTCAGGCCCGAGTCGCCGAGGCGGACGCGGTCACCGGCGCGCGGGCCGTGCGTGGCGGCGTACGCGTGCGGGTCGATGTGCCGGCTGCCCGGCGCGCAGTGGTCGCTGTGCTTGGTGGGCCTGCTCATGCGCCCGTTCCCTTCACTCCGAGATATCCGCAGGCGGCTGCCCTGCGCAGGGCCTCCTCCTTGGCCCCCGGCGCGTCCAGCGGGCCGTCGACGAGCCCGGCGAAGCCGATCGCGACGCGCGCGCCGCCGATGGGCACGAGTCCCACCTCGGCGCTCTCCCCCGGCCCGAACCGCACCGACGACCCGGCGGGGACGGCGAGCCGCATGCCGTACGCGGCCGCGCGGTCGAAGTCGAGCCGCGGGTTGGCCTCGAAGAAGTGGAAGTGGGAGGTGACGGAGACGGGGACGCTCGACGTGTTGGTCGCCGTGAGCGTCACCGTGGCCGGCGGGTCGCTGTGCCCGGGGCCCGGGAGCAGCGCGCCCGGTGCCTCGTCGCCCAGCGACGAGCCGATCGGGTCGCTGACCACGGCGAGCCGCGACCCGTCGTCGAAGACGGCCTCGACGTGCACCTCCGTCACGACGTCGGAGACGCCGGGGAGCACATCGTCGGGGCCGAGGACGGAGCGCGCCGCCTCGATGGCCTCGGCGAGCCGCCGGCCGTCCCTGGCCGCCTCGCACACCGTGTCCGCGATCAGGGCCGTCGCTTCGGGGACATTGAGCCGCAGGCCCCGGGCCTTCCGGGCCCTGGCCAGCTCGGCGGCCCCGAACAGCAGCAGCCGATCGCGTTCCGTGGGGGTCAGACGCACGCCACCACACCTCCCGTACAGGTTTAGAGCTTCACTCTAACCATATGATTCAGAACTCGGAAACATTGACGTGCCAGCTTGCGATGAGTCACATTGAACGCTGCTCTAAAGTGCCCGATGTGACCGATGCAACGACGCAAAGATCAGGGGTCCCCCCATGGCGATAGAACAGCGCGGTGTAGACACCATCCCCGATGAGGAACGCACCAGCGGTCCCCGGGACATCGTCTCGATCCTCCTAGGCTCGAACCTCTGCCTCGGGGTGATCGTCTTCGGCTGGCTGCCCGTGTCGTTCGGGCTCGGCTGGTGGGCCTCGGTCACCTCCGTGATCGCGGGCACGCTCCTCGGCACCGCGCTCACCGCCCCGCTCGCCCTGGTCTCCCTGCGCACCGGCACGAACCTGTCGACGTCGTCCGGCGCCCAGTTCGGCGTCCGCGGCCGGCTCGTCGGCTCGGTCGTCGGCCTGCTCCTGTCGCTCGGCTACACGGCGCTGACCGTGTGGATCGGCGGCGACGCGATGACGGGCGTCCTGCACCGCCTGTTCGGCGTGCCCGAGTCGGGCCTCACCTACGGCGTCGTCTACGCGCTCCTGGCCGCCGCCACCGTGATCGGCGCGGTCTACGGCTACCGCGTCCTGCTGCGCCTCTCGCGCGTCCTGGCCGTCGGCATGACCGCGCTCCTGGCGCTCGGCGTCGCCGCGTACGCCCCGCACTTCACGACGGCGCCGCTGCCGGACGCGGGCGGCTACCTCCTCGGCTCGTTCTGGCCGACCTGGCTGCTCGCCCTCGTCGCGGCCGGCCTGTCGGGCCCCATCGCCTTCATCACGCTCCTCGGCGACTACACGCGCTACGTGTCCCCGGCCCGCCACTCCCAGCGCAGCGTCCTGCGCGCCACCTGGCTCGGCCTGATCGTCGGCCTGCTCACGCCCCAGCTGTTCGGCACGTTCACCGCGTACGCGGCCCGCGCCGCCCTCGACTACGCGGGCTCGCTCGTCTCCGCCTCGCCCACCTGGTACCTGATCCCGCTGCTGCTCGCCGCCTCCGCGGGCTCGGTCGGCAACGCGGGCCTGATGCTCTACTCCATGGGCCTCGACCTGGACGCGATCCTGCCCCGAGCCTCCCGCACGGCCGCGACCTACACGGTCGCCGGCGTCGCCACGGTCTGCGTCTTCGTCGGCCACTTCGCGTGGGCCGCACAGGACGCCATGACCTCGTTCGTCCTGCTCCTCACCGCGATCGGCACCCCCTGGGCCGTGATCACCCTGATCGGCTTCGTGCGCTGCCGCGGCGTCTACGACGCGGACGCGCTCCAGGTCTTCAACCGGCGCTCGCGCGGCGGCGTCTACTGGTACCGCAACGGCTGGAACCCGCGCGCCGCCGCCTCCTGGGCCCTGGGCGCGTTCGTCGGCCTGCTCTCGGTGTCCCTGCCGTCGTACGAGGGACCGCTGCTCTCGCTGACGGGCGGCGTGGACTGCAGCTTCCTGCTGTCGGGCCTGGTCGGCGGCGCGGCGTACCTGGCACTGACGGCACGTGAGGTGCGCTCGGTACGCGTCAGGGCCGCCGCGGACAAGAAGTCCGAGGCGGCCCTGGTCACGAGCGGTGAAGGCTGAGCGCGAGCCGGTTCCGGGGTCTTTCGCCCAGCCGGGAGGCCCTAGCCGAGCTGGTGCATCCAGCCGTGCTTGTCGGCGCTCGTGCCGCGCTGGATGTCGAGCAGCGCCTCGCGCAGCTTCAGCGTGACCTCGCCGGGCTCACCGCCCGACTGGGTCCACTGCGCGCCGGCACGCTTGACGGTGCCGACGGGCGTGATGACCGCCGCGGTGCCGCAGGCGAAGACCTCGGTGAGCGTGCCGTTCTCCGAGTCGGCCTGCCACTGGTCGATGGAGACGCGGCCCTCGACGGACTCGAAGCCCAGGTCGCGGGCGACCGACAGGAGCGAGTCACGGGTGACACCCGCGAGGAGCGAGCCGGTCAGCTCGGGGGTGACGATCTTGTCTCCGTACACGAAGTACAGGTTCATGCCGCCCAGTTCCTCGACCCACTTGTGCTCGACGGCGTCGAGGTAGGCGACCTGGTCGCAGCCCTCGGCTGCGGCCTCGGCCTGGGCGAGGAGGGACGCCGCGTAGTTGCCGCCGGTCTTGGCGTCGCCCATGCCGCCGGGGACGGCGCGCACGCGGTCCTCGGACAGCCAGATCGACACCGGCTTGACGCCACCGGCGAAGTAGGCGCCCGCAGGCGAGGCGATCACGATGAAGAGGTACTCGTTGGCGGGCTTCACACCCAGGCCGACCTCGGTCGCGATCATGAAGGGGCGCAGGTAGAGGGACTCCTCGCCGCCGTGCGCCGGGACCCACGCGATGTCCTGCCGGACCAGCGCGTCGCACGCCTCGATGAACGTCTCGACCGGCAGCTCGGGCATGGCCAGGCGGCGCGCCGAGGCCTGGAAGCGCTTGGCGTTCATCTCGGGGCGGAAGGTGGCGACGGTGCCGTCGGGCCGGCGGTAGGCCTTGAGGCCCTCGAAGATCTCCTGCGCGTAGTGCAGGACGTTCGTCGCCGGGTCGAGGGAGAGCGGTCCGTAGGGCACGAGCTGCCCGTCGTGCCAGCCGCGGCCCTCGGTCCACCGGATCGTCACCATGTGATCGGTGAAGTGGCGGCCGAATCCCGGGTTGGCCAGGATCGCCTCGCGCTCCGCGCCGGACAGCGGGGTCGAGGAGGGCTTGAGCTCGATCGTGGGCGTCGTCATGGTTGCGTGTCCTTCACCGGTTGTGTGTGACGGACCGCTCTTCACGCTCGCGCAGCTGGAAGCACGAACTTCCCACCTACTTGGTCGTCCGAGCTTCTGCGTTCACCGCGGCCCCACGTTCGATTATCGCGCGTGGGGTCCGATGGACGAAAACGGCCCGTACGGGTACAGCGTGAGGTGCGGCCCAGGGTTGATGGTGGCACCCGGGGACCGCAAAGGTGAAGCCGCCGGGCGCGGATGCGACCCGGCGGCTGCTTAAGTGCATTAAGAAGCGGCGGGTCAGCCGGCTACTCGTCCGGCGAGCGCGTCGCCGATCTCGTCGGTCGACCGCACGCTGGTGCCGCGCTCGGCCAGGTCGGCGGAGACGGCGTCCTCGATGCGGGCGGCCTCCGCCTCGTAACCGAGGTGACGCAGCAGGAGCGCCACGGACAGGACCGTGGCCGTGGGGTCGGCCTTGGCCTGGCCGGCGATGTCGGGGGCCGAGCCGTGGACCGGCTCGAACATCGACGGGAACTCGCGGGACGGGTTGATGTTCCCGGAGGCCGCGACGCCGATACCGCCGGAGACGGCGGCGGCGAGGTCGGTGATGATGTCGCCGAAGAGGTTGTCGGTGACGATCACGTCGAAGCGCTCGGGGTCGGTGACGAGGAAGATCGTCGCCGCATCCACGTGCAGGTAGTCCGTGGTGACCTCGGGGAACTCCGTGGCCACCTTGTTGAAGATGTTCGTCCAGAGGTGACCCGCGAAGGACAGCACGTTGTTCTTGTGGACCAGCGTGAGCTTCTTGCGGGGGCGGGCCTGGGCGCGGGCGAAGGCGTCACGGACCACGCGCTCGACACCGAACGCCGTGTTGACGGAGACCTCGGTGGCGACCTCGTGCGGGGTGCCGGTGCGGATCGAGCCGCCGTTGCCCGTGTACGGGCCCTCGGTGCCCTCGCGGACCACGATGAAGTCGATCTCCGGCTGGCCCTTGAGGGGCGTCGCCACACCCGGGAGCAGCTTGCTCGGGCGGAGGTTGACGTGATGGTCGAAGAGGAAGCGGAGCTTGAGCAGGAAGCCGCGCTCGAGGACGCCGGACGGGACCGAGGGGTCACCGATCGCGCCGAGCAGGATGGCGTCGTGCTGCTTGAGCGCCTCGACATCGGCGTCGGTGAGGGTCTCACCGGTCGCGTGGTAGCGCCTGGCGCCGAAGTCGTATTCCTTGGTCTCCAGCTTCACATCCTGCGGGAGGACGGCGCCGAGGACCTTGAGCCCCTGGGCCACGACCTCCTGGCCGATGCCGTCACCGGGGATCACTGCGAGATTGAGGATGCGAGAGCTAGCCGACATACGGGCACCCTACTTCGGCGTCCCATGGGATGACACTCGCAGTCCGCCATTCGGACAGACCTCGTGCGGGCCGTTCTCCGGATCCGCCGTACGGGCCGCCGTGCGGTCGATTTCTGTTCACCCGCAGGTATGGCCCTCGTTGGTTGTTACTGGGAAGTTTTCTTCTCATGGACACACCGAACGTCGGCATTCCGGAGCAGCTGGCCCGCCGCCTGAGCATGCCGGAGCAGCACGAGTACCTGCGGGCCCGGTTCAGCAGGCGGCGCGCGCTGACCGGGACCGCGGCGAGCCTGGGCGGCCTGACCCTCCTGGGCGGCTCGGCCTCCTCGGCGTCCGCGGCGCCTTCCGCTGCCGCCTCGCCCGCCGCTCCCGTCCGCTCGGCGGCCGTGCGGGTCGACGGCTCCCTCGTCGCGCCCTTCGCCCGCCATCTCGCCTTCGGCGCCGACCCGAAGACGCAGATGCGGATCTCCTGGCAGGTGCCGTTCGCGGTGCGCAAGCCGTTCGTACGGGTGGGCCTCAAGCCCTGGGACCTCAGCCGGAAGATAGAGGCGGAGGTGCGCGCGCTGCACACCCCGAGCCTGTCGAAGAAACTCCCGGCGGTCGAGCAGCTCTATCTGCACGCGGCCCTGGACGGCCTGACGCCCGGGACGACGTACTACTACGGAGTGGGCCACGACGGTTTCGACCCGGCGTCCGCGGAGCGCATCGCGACGATCGGCTCGTTCCGCACGGCTCCGGCGAAGGCGGAGAAGTTCGTCTTCACGGCCTTCGGCGACCAGGGCGTCAGCTATGACTCGCTCGCCAACGACCAGTTGATCCTGGGCCAGAACCCCTCGTTCCATCTGCACGCGGGCGACATCTGCTACGCCGACAGCAGCGGGCACGGCAAGGAGTCGGACACGTACGACGCGCGCGTGTGGGACCAGTTCCTCGCGCAGACGGAGTCCGTCGCGAAGTCGGTGCCGTGGATGGTGACGACCGGCAACCACGACATGGAGGCCTGGTACTCCCCCAACGGGTACGGCGGCCAGTCGGCCCGCTGGACCCTGCCGGACAACGGCCCGGACCCGCGGATCGCGCCGGGCGTCTACTCCTTCGTGTACGGGAACGTGGGCGTCGTCGCGCTCGACGCGAACGACGTCTCGTACGAGATCCCCGCGAACAAGGGCTACACGGACGGGAAGCAGACCGCGTGGCTGGCCGAGCGGCTCGGTGCGCTGCGCGCGCGCAAGGACATCGACTTCGTGGTGGTCTTCTTCCACCACTGCGCGTACTCGACGTCGACGCACGCCTCCGACGGCGGGGTGCGCGCCGCGTGGCTGCCGCTGTTCGCCGAGCACCAGGTGGACCTGGTGATCAACGGGCACAACCACGTGTACGAGCGCACGGACGCCATCAAGGACGGAGAGGTGGGCAAGCCGGTGCCGGTCGGCGCGTCGACCGATCCGACGCGCGACGGCATCGTGTACGTCACCGCGGGCGGCGCCGGCAAGGACCTCTACGGGTTCGGCATCGGGGTCGGGGACAGCTACGAGGGCCATGTCCACGACCGCGAGTCGATCGTGACGTTCCACTGGACGAAGTCACGCCTGCCGGACCCGGACACCGTGGAGTGGTCCCGGGTGCGGTACACCGGCTTCTCGTTCCTCGCGGTGGAGGCGGAGACCGGCGGGGCGGGCGTGACACCGACACTGAAGGTCTCCGCACTGGCCGAGAGCGGCGAGCGCATCGACTACTTCGAGATCAGGCGCGGCACACAGCCGTAGGGCGGGGGCCCTAACGGTTTTCGTGCCCCGTCTCGCCGCCGTTGTCCCTGCGGTCGAGAGCTCGCTGCAGGGCAGCGGCAGCGTTCTTACGGTCTGAATCGGACGGCGATGTGTGACGGACTCGGCGGCGGACGGGCGTCGCTGTGGCCATGAGAGATCGACTCCTTGAGATCACTGGGGATTTCGAGGCGCCGGAAGAGGCGGGGAGCCTGGAGCCGCAGGGGTTGCCTGCCTTCTGCTCAGCTCACGACCGCCATTCGCTGGATCGAGCGAGACGTTCGGCTCCTACAAAGCTAAGCGAGGAGCCTGCTTCTGTCTCCACAATTACTCGGACTTCCTACTATCTGAGACGGCAGTCACGGCGATGGGTGATTTCGCGCCGGGGTCGGCCGGCGTTCCGGGCTCAGAGAATGTCGCCGCCCCGCCAGTCGAAGAGGAGCGCCTGGGCCGGGTCGAGTGCGGCGGTGACGCGGCGCAGGTACGGCGCGCTCTCGTCGTCCGGCAGTGGCACCGGCCCGTCGGGGCCGTACGCGGCGAAGGCGCCCGGCCACTGTTCCCAGCCGCGCGCCCGGTAGAGCCCGGCCCCGTCGGGCGACGCCGACAGCGCGCCCAGTTCGTAGGCGGCGTCGATCACCCGCTCCAGGGCCGCCATGACACGCCCGCCCAGACCGCTCCTGCGCGCCTCGGACCGGACGGCGACGCCCTCGACGTAGCCGGTGCGCAGAGAGCGGCCCGTGTGCGCGACCCTGCGCTGCACCACGGAGCCGTGCGCGACGAGGCCACCGGCGCTGTCGCGCACGAGGGCGTGCACGCCGCCGACGGTGTGGTCCCAGTCGTCGTCGCTGAAGCCGCCGGCGAAGGAGTCGTCCAACAGGTCGCGCACGGACCGGAGTTCGGCTCGCGTGAGGTCGGCGGTGTGTGCGGTGCTCAGCGTGGTCACCGGGACACCGTACTCACGCGCCTTTTGAGTACGCGTGCCGATTTCACGCCGCGTCCGTGGCGGCACAGTCGTCCTCATGAACGGCCTCTACGCTCTCAAGCCCTGGTACGCGGACCGGCTTTCCGGCCTGCGCCGCACGCTCGCCGCCCGGCAGGTCTCGCCCGACACCCTGACGGCGGCCGGTGTCGTGTGCGCCGCGGGCGCGGCGGCCGCGCTCGCGTGGCTGCCGACGCCGCTGTCCGCGCTTCCCGTGGGGGTGCTGCTCGCGGGGCGGCTCGCCTTCGCGAACCTGGACGGCGCGCTCGCCCGCGACACCGGCCGCACGACGCGGCGCGGCGCGCTCCTGAACGAGCTGGGTGACCGTGCGGCCGACCTGCTCGTCATCGCGGGTTTCCTGCCGCTGGCCCCGCTGTGGCTGGTGGCCGCGGCGGCCTTCGCGGCGACGCTCCCTTCGTGGGTCTCGCTGGCGGGGGCGGCGGCGGGTGCGCCCCGGCGCAACGGCGGCCCGGTCGGCAAGACGGAGCGCTGCCTCCTCGCGGTCGTGGCCGCGGCCTCGGGCTGGGCGGTACCGGTCCTCGCGGTCGTCGCGGCGGGGTCCGCGGTGACGGCGGTGGTGCGGGCGGTGTGGGTGTGGAGGGCGCTGGGGCAGCCTAAGACGGCTGTGGCTCCTGTGGCGATCGAGCGGGCTGTGGCTACAGAGAGGGGCGCGGCTGCAGAGAGGACTGTGGCGAGCGAGAAGCCTGTGGTGCGGGTGGCGGAGCCCGCGTCCCCGGCCACCCGTCGCCGCCCGTCCCCATCCCCCTGCCCCCCGTCCCCGTCCTCCTCCCCCAGGCTCAGCTCCCCTCCCTCTGAGCACGATCGGAGCCTCCCCCTCGACCCAGGCGAGGTGTCGGGCGGCATCACGCACACCCGCCCGCAGTCCCCCGTGGACCGCGGCACGCAGCTGCGGGGCACCCGATGAGCGCCGTGTTCGTCGCCGGCGAGGTGGCCGGGCGGGCCGTGCCGGTCGTGGCCGGGGTCCTCGGGGCCGGGGGTGTCGCGGTCGCCTCGCTGCCGTCCCGGGTACGGATGCGGGCCGAGCTGCGCAGACGGTGGCGGACCTGGGCGCTGTCCGCGCCGCTGTTCATCGGGGCCTTCTTCGTGGGCCGCGCGGGCGCGTTCGCGCTCGCGGCCGGGCTCGGCGTGGTCGCCGTGGGCGAGTACGCGCGGATGGCGGGCCTGCCCCGCGCCGAGCGGGCCGTACTGGTCGCCGCGGCAATCGCCGTACCTGGAGCGGCACTTGCGGGTCCCGACCCCCGTACTACGGGAGCGCTTCTCGTACTCGCCGTCCTCGCGGCGGTCTGCGCGGGAGACGCCGAGCAGGGCTTCACGCGCGCGTCGCGCACGCTCTTCGGTCTGCTGTGGATCCCGGTGTCGCTCAGCGGCCTGGTGCTGCTCGGCGACACGGCGCTCGCGGTGGGGGTCGCGGTGGCCTTCGGTGACGTGGGCGCGTGGTGCGGCGGTACGGCGCTCGGTCGTCGGGGGCCGCTCGCGCGGCGCCTCTCGCCGCTGTCCCCCAACAAGACGTGGGCGGGTGTGGTCGGCGCCGCTGCGGCAACTGCCGCCGCGCTCGCGGCAGTCGGCGCGTTCACGCCGGTCCTGTGGGCGGCCGTCCTCGCCGGCTGCGTCCTCGGCGATCTCGTCGAGTCGATGGTGAAACGCGAGGCGGGCGTGAAGGACGCGGGCAGCTGGCTGCCGGGCTTCGGCGGGCTCCTCGACCGTATCGACTCGCTCCTCGTGGCCCTGCTCCTCGTGATGACGGTGACCCTGTGACGACGACCGTGACCGTCGCGGCCCGGGTGCGCCCTCCCCGTGCCGCCGCCCGCCTCCGCCACGCCCTGTGGTGGCTCGTCCTCACCCTCACCGGCGGTGTGGAGCGCCGGGGCCGGCTCCCGCGCGGCGGCTGCGTCGTGGTCGCCAACCACAGCTCGCACGCCGACACCGCGGCGCTGCTCGCCGCGCTCGACGCGACGCACGCGCCGGCGATCGGTGCGGCGGCCGACTACTGGTTCGCCTCGCCCTGGCGCGCCCGGATCTGCAGCCGCCTCGCCGCCGGGTTCCCGGTGCGGCGCTCGGGCGGGGGCATGGACGACCTGCTCGGCATGGCGGACACGCTGCGCGCGGGCCGCGCCGTGGTCCTCTTCCCCGAGGGCACGCGCGCGCGTGCGGGTGAGCTGGGGTCGTTCCACCGGGGCGCGCTGGTCCTGGCGGAGCACGCGCGCGTACCGGTCGTGCCGGTCGCGATCGCGGGCACGGACCGGCTCCTGCCCAAGCACGGCAGGCTGCGCCCGGCCCTGGTCCGGGTGCGGATCGGCCGGCCGCTCGCGTACACGGCGACTCCGGAGGAGGCCCGTAAGGCGGTCGCGGCGCTGCATGACCGTACGGTCGCGGAGCCGCTGCGGGACTCCCGCGTCCGCAAGTTCCTGGCCCGCGTGATCAGCGCACGGCTCGGGCTGCTCCTGGCCTTCGCATGGGCGTTCGCGGAGGCGCTGAGCTGGCCGCTGATGCCGGAGCTGTTCCTCGCGGTGGCGTGCGTCGCGGTGCCGCGCCGGGCCCTGAAGCTGTCCGTCACCGCGCTCGCGGGCAGCCTCGCGGGCGGCCTGCTCGCACTCCACCTGGCGTCCATGGGCGTGTCGTTGCCCGCACCTCTGACGACGGACCGGATGCGGGCGGAGGTCCGTCACGAACTGTCCGTCGAGGGCGCGTCGGCGGTACGCCACCAGCCCTGGAACGGCATCCCCTTCAAGGTCTACGCGAAGGAGGCGGGCCGCGCGGACGTCCCCGTCACGGACTGGCTGTCCGAGTCGGCGCGTGCCCGCGGTTCGCGCACGCTCACCGTGGGGCTCGCGTTCGGCGCGTTCGGCTTCCTGGTACACCGGCTGCGCAGGCTCTACGGGCTCTACCTGGGGCTGCTGAGCGGCGGTTTCGCGGCCGGTCTCTCGCTCGTCGTGGCGGGCTGGAGCTGACGCGGCCCGTCACGGCCGGCCCCGCGGCGCCCCGAACCAGGCGATGACAGCGGCATCCCCGACCCCGCTCACGTACCTTCGAGATCATGAATTTACCTCCCTCCCGCAGGACCCTCCTCGGCGCCGCGGCCCTGGCGCCCGTCCTCCTCTCCGTGCCCGGCACCGCGAGCGCGGCGCCCTCCCCCGAGGCCGGCGGCGACGCCCGGCGCCGGCTGAGCGAGCTGGAGGCGGGCTACCCAGGCCGCATCGGGGTGCACGCCCTGCACACCGGCACCGGCGCCGTCCTCGCCTACCGCGCGCACGAACGCTTCGCGATCGCCTCGACGTTCAAGGTCCTCGCCGCCTCGGCGATCCTGCACAGGGCGCGCGAGCAGGAGCCCGGGCTGCTCGACGTGCTGATCCGCTACGGACGCGACGACCTCGTGGCCGCGTCGCCCCGCACCGAGCTGCACCTCGAAACCGGCATGACGGTACGGGAGCTGTGCGACGCCGCCATCACCTACAGCGACAACACCGCGGCCAATTTGCTGATGCGCCGGATCGGCGGCCCCGGCGGCGTCACCGCGTTCGCCCGCTCGCTCGGCGACTCCGTGACCCGGCTCGACCGGTGGGAGACCGACCTCAACACGAACCTCCCCGGCGACCGGCGGGACACCACGACGCCCGCCGCCATGACCGAGGACCTGCGCGCGCTGGTCCTCGGCGACGCCCTCCACCCGCTCGACCGCGGCCAGCTGACCCGGTGGCTGGTGGAGAACACCACCGGCGACAAGCGGATCCGCGCGGGGCTCCCGCCGGGCTGGCGGGTCGGCGACAAGACCGGGTCGCCCGCCTACGGCGGGGTCAACGACGTGGCCGTGGCCTGGCCGCCGGGCGGCGGGGCTCCCCTGGTCGTCTCCGTGTACACGACCCGGCTCGACCCGGACACCCCGGGCGAGGACCGGATCGCCGCCGACATCACGCGCGTCGCCGTGGACGCACTGCTCTGACCCCGGACACGACACCGCCTCCGACCGGGGTGGGGCCCTGGTCGGAGGCGGGGGCGGGTGGGGGCGGTCCGTGCGGGCCGCCCGGGGTGGGCGTCAGCCCATGTGCGGGTAGCCGTACTCGGTCGGCGGGACCAGCGTCTCCTTGATGGCGCGGGTCAGGGTCCAGCGCTGCAGGTTCTGTGGGGCGCCGGCCTTGTCGTTGGTGCCGGAGGCGCGGCCGCCGCCGAAGGGCTGCTGGCCGACGACGGCGCCGGTCGACTTGTCGTTGATGTAGAAGTTGCCCGCGGCGTAGCGGAGCTTCTCCATCGTGTGGGCGGCCGCGGCGCGGTCGTTGGAGATGACCGAGCCCGTCAGGGCGTAGTCCGACGCCGACTCCATCTGGGTCAGCATGTCGTCGTACTTGTCGTCCTCGTAGACGTGGACGGCGAGGAACGGGCCGAAGTACTCGGTCTTGAAGACCTCGTTCTCCGGGTCCGCGCACTCGACGACGGTCGGGCGCACGAAGTAGCCGACCGAGTCGTCGTAGGTGCCGCCCGCGACGATGGTGCAGGAGTCGTCGGCCTTGGCGCGGTCGATGGCCGCCTTGTTCTTGGCGAACGCGCGGTCGTCGATGACGGCGCCGATGAAGTTCGACAGGTCGGTGACGTCACCCATCTTGATGCCGTCGACCTCGGCCGCGAACTCCTCCTTGAAGCCGGAGTTCCAGATGGAGGCCGGGATGTACGCGCGCGAGCTCGCGGAGCACTTCTGGCCCTGGAACTCGAAGGAGCCGCGGGTCAGGGCCGTCTTGAGGACGGCGCGGTCGGCGCTCGGGTGGGCGACGACGAAGTCCTTGCCGCCGGTCTCGCCGACGAGACGCGGGTAGGTGCGGTACTTCGCGATGTTCTCGCCGACCGTCTTCCACAGGTGCTGGAAGGTCGGGGTCGAGCCGGTGAAGTGGATGCCGGCCAGGTCGCGGTGGTTGAGGGCGACCTCGGAGACCGCGATGCCGTCACCGGTGACGAGGTTGATGACGCCCTTGGGCAGGCCGGCCTCTTCGAGGAGCTGCATGAGCAGCACGGCGGCGTGGGTCTGCGTCGGGGACGGCTTCCAGACCACCACGTTGCCCATGAGGGCGGGGGCGGTGGGGAGGTTGCCCGCGATGGCGGTGAAGTTGAAGGGCGTGATCGCGTAGACGAAGCCCTCGAGCGGGCGGTGGTCCATGCGGTTCCACACGCCGGTCGAGTTCGCCGGGGGCTGCTCCGCGAGGATCTGGCGCGCGTAGTGCACGTTGAAGCGCCAGAAGTCGACGAGCTCACAGGGGGTGTCGATCTCGGCCTGCTGCGCGGTCTTCGACTGGCCGAGCATCGTGGACGCGGCGAGGGTCTCGCGCCACGTCGTGGAGAGCAGCTCGGCGGCGCGCAGGATGATCGCGGCGCGGTCGTCGAAGGACATCGCGCGCCAGGCCGGGGCGGCGGCGAGCGCGGCGTCGATCGCGTCCTGCGCGTCCTGCTGCGTGGCGCCGCGGCCGGTACCGATGACGGCCTTGTGGTTGTGCGGCTGGACGACGGTGAACTCGTCACCGCCACCGAGGCGCTTGACGCCGCCGATGGTCATCGACAGCTCGATCGGGTTCTCGGCAAGCTCCTTGAGCTTGACCTCGAGGCGCGCTCGCTCCGGGGAGCCGGGGGCGTAGCCGTGCACCGGCTCGTTGACGGGAGCGGGGACCTGGGTTACGGCGTCCATGACTTACCTCTTCCGAGTAAATCCCGGGCTTCAGCAGGGAGGATCTGAAACCACGGCGTACGTTGTCTGGCGGTCAGGGCTTGACCTTCACGAGACCGCGGCGTCGGTCGGGTGAGAAGCCCCCAGGGGTGGAGTCACGAGTCTCGGAACTCCTTTGACAGGGGTGGGGCTCAGCCCTTGGTGAGGATGGAGCGGGCGAAGAACAGCAGGTTGGCGGGCTTCTCCGCGAGGCGGCGCATGAAGTAGCCGTACCAGTCGGTGCCGTACGCGGTGTAGACGCGCATCCGGTGGCCCTCGGCGGCGAGACGGACGTGCTCGTCGCTGCGGATCCCGTACAGCATCTGGAACTCGTACTCGTCCAGCTTGCGCCCGGCGCGGCGGGCGAGCTCCTGGCTGATGGAGATGAGGCGCGGGTCGTGGGACCCGATCATCGGGTACCCGTCGCCCTCCATCAGAACCTTCAGGATGCGGACGTACGCCTTGTCGATCTCGCCCTTGTCCTGGTACGCGACGGAGGCGGGCTCCTTGTAGGCGCCCTTCACGATGCGCACGCGGCTGCCGGCGGCGGCCAGGCGGCGGGCGTCGTCCTCGGTGCGGAAGAGGTAGGCCTGGATGACGCATCCGGTCTGCGGGAAGTCCTTCCGCAGCTCCTCGTGGATGGCGAACATCGAGTCGAGGGTGGTGTGGTCCTCGGCGTCCAGGGTGACCGTGGTGCCGATCTCGGCGGCGGCCTCGACGACCGGGCGGACGTTGGCGAGGGCCAGCTCGTGGCCGCCCGGGAATTTATCAGCGAGCCCGGAGGGCTCTCCGTTGAGGGCGGTGGTGGGCGACGGGAGGGACTGGCCGAACATCGACAGCTTGACGGACATCTCGGCCTTGGTGCCGAGGCCCAGGTCCTTGAGGCGTGCGATCAGCTCGAGGTAGGCGTCGCGCGCGGCGGCGGCCTGCTCGGGGGTGGTGATGTCCTCGCCGACCACGTCGAGGGTGACTTCGAGGCCCCTGCCGCAGGCGTCCACGACGATCGGCACGACGTCGTCGACGCCCTCACCGGCGATGAACCGGTCGACGACCTGCTTCGTGCCGGGGGCTGCCGAGATGAAACGGCGCATCCTGTCGCTGCGCGACGCGGCGAGAATCACGGGACCCAGCACGGGGCACCTCCACGGAGAGTACGAACGAGTGGCCCTATCGGTGTAGACGAACTGAATCGCAACAGACCGGTACGGCACGGAGAACCACCGTGAAATCTAAGGATCCCTCCGATCCGGTGCCATCGACAGCTGTCACGCATCTGTGGCCACCACCTCAGACATTTGTCTGAAGAGTTCGGTGGGGTGCGCGAGAATGGCGGGGTGAAGGGCGACTACCAGGAACTGGTCGACGAGATCTCGGCGCTGCTCAGCGCCCCCGCGACGCTGGAGAACCGGGATTTCGGCCTGATCGCGTTCGGCGCGCACGACAGCGACAGCGATTTCGACGAATCGACGCTGGACCCCGTCCGCACCCGCTCGATCCTGACCCGCCGCTCCACCGCGGCGGTGCGCACCTGGTTCGAGGGCTTCGGCATCGCCCGTGCCACCGGACCCGTCCGCATCCCGCCGACGCCGGAGGCCGGGGTCTACCGGGGCCGCATCTGCCTTCCCGTACGCCATCGGGGTGTCGTCCTCGGCTATGTGTGGCTGCTCGACGACGATCCGGGTCCGACCGAGCAGCAGCTGACCGCCGCGATGGAGGTGGCGGGCCGTATCGGCGCGCTGCTCGCGGACGAGGCGCAGGCGGGCGCCGACCTGACCCGCGAGTTCCGCGAGGTGCTCACGGCCGAGCGCGGCTGGCAGCGGGACATGGCGGTGGCGGCCCTGCGCACGGCGCTCGGCCCGCGCGCGGACGGGCTGCACGCGGTGGTGTGCGTCGCGCCGTGGCCGTCGGCGGACCCGGACAGCGCATCCGGTGGCCTGTCCTTCCGTACGATCCCCGCGGCCGACGCGCTGTGCACGGTGCCGTGGGGCGCGGCCGGGCAGGCCCTGGCCCTCCTGGTGCGGCTGCGTGCGGCGGACGCGCTCGGGCCGGCCATGGCGGCGACGGCGAAGCTTCGGGAGCGCGCCGGTACGGCGGTCGTCGCGGCGGGTTTCGGGGGCCCGCGGCGCGAACTGGGTGAGCTCGGGGCCGCCTGGCAGGAGGCGACGGCGGCGGCGCGCGCGGCGCTCGCCGAGCCGCGTCTCGGCCCGGACGCGCACTGGGCGGCGATCGGCCCGTACCGCCTGTTGACCGCGCTGCCCCCGGACACGGCGCACGACCCGGCCCTGGCCCCGCTCCTGCTGCCGGCCAACCGCCAACTGGCCCGCACCGCCGAGGTGTTCCTCGACTGCGCGGGCCAGGCGGGCCGCACGGCGGCGGAGTTGGGCATCCACCGCCAGACCCTCTACTACCGTCTGTCCCGCGTGGAGCAGCTCACCGGGCTCGACCTGGACGACGGCGAGGACCGGCTGCTGCTGCACATGGGGCTCAAGGCTTCACGCCTGTGACGCGCGCATCGCGTCCAGCAACAGCCGCAGGCCCTCGGTGAGTTCGTCGGCGCTGGGCGAGTAGTCCGCGTCGAAGGTGTGCTGGGCGACGAGCCCGAGGACCAGTACCGAGAAGAGCTTCCCGAGCGTGTGCACGCTCGGGTCGTCGGCCGGCGGCTCCTCCCCCATGACCATGCCGATGAAGCCGCGCCCCGCCTCGTGCTGAGCTTGCGCCAGCTGCTCGCGCACGACCGGCATCTTGTCGCCCATCGTCACGAGCTCGATGCTCAGGTGCCAGATGGACCCGGGCTTTCCGAGGCTGTCGGTGATCCCGGCCATCACGGCCCGGAACCGCTCCAACGAGCCGGCCGCACCGGGCAGTTCACCCACCGCGCTCCAGTCGTCCGAGGCCCCTTCGGCCAGCGCCACGTACGCCTGCGCGAGCAGCGCGTCCTTCGAGCCGTAGTGGTAGCCGATCGACGCCAGATTGGTCCCCGACTCCTTGACGATGTCGCGCGCCGTCGTGCGCACGAACCCCTTCTCCAGAAGGCAGCGCTTGGCGCCTTCGAGCAGATCCTCGCGATGTCCCATGCGGCCACCGTACCCCCGATTCATACGGGCGTCCTATACGGGCGTCCCATACAAACTCCCCACGCCGACGTCACACACAGGCGATCTATACGCTCGTACTAGACAAGCGTTTAAGACGCCCGTACAGTCCTCCTCATGACGAACTCACCGAGCACCAACTCCCGTGCGGGGCGCCGTGAATGGACGGCTCTCGCGGTCCTGATGCTTCCGCTGCTCCTCGTCTCGATGGACGTCTCCGTCCTCTACTTCGCGATCCCCTCGATCAGCGCGGACCTCGAGCCCACCGGCACCCAGCAGCTGTGGATCTTCGACATCTACGCGTTCGTGCTCGCCGGCCTGCTGATGACGATGGGCTCCCTCGGCGACCGCATCGGCCGACGCAAGCTCCTGATGATCGGCGCCACCGCCTTCGGCGCCGCCTCCGTCTGCGCGGCCTACGCGAACAGCGCGGAAATGCTGATCGCGGCCCGGGCGATCCTCGGCATCGGCGGCGCGACCCTGATGCCCACGACGATGGCTCTGGTGCGCAACATGTTCCGCGACGACAAACAGCGTGCGACGGCCATCGGCATCTGGTCCGGCGTCATGACCGGTGGCATCGCGCTCGGCTCGGTGATGAGCGGCATCCTCGTCGAGCACTTCTGGTGGGGCTCGGTCTTCCTCGTCAACCTGCCCGCGATGGCCCTGCTCCTGCTGCTCGCCCCGGTCCTGCTCCCCGAGTTCAAGGACCCGCGGCCGGGCCGCTTCGACTTCCTGAGCGTCCCGCTGTCGATGGCCGCGGTGCTCCCCCTCGTCTACGGCATCAAGGAGATCCCCTCCGAGGGCTTCGAGCCGCTCTACGTCGCCTCGGTCGTCGTCGGCCTCGTCTTCGGGGCCCTGTTCGTACGCCGTCAGCGCACCGTCGAGTCACCGATGATCTCGCCGGCCCTCTTCCGGGGCCGCGGCTTCGGCCCCGCCGTCACCCTCAACCTCATCTCGGCCTTCGCGATGATGGGGTCGGCGTACTTCACCACGCAGTACCTCCAGGCCGTCCTCGGCAAGAGCGCACTCGAAGCGGCGCTGTGGGCGCTCGCGCCGACCGTGTTCATCGGCCTCGCGGCCCCCATCGCCACCGTCCTCGTGCAGCGGGGCGTGCACCGCGGCTCCGTCGTCACCTCCGGCTTCCTGACCAGCGCCTGCGGCTACGGCCTCCTGACGCTGACCGGCACGGACTCGCTGTGGACCGTCCTGGCCGGAGCGGGTGTACTCGCCTCCGGCGCGGTGATCGTGGGTTCGCAGCTGACCGACCTGGCGCTCGGCGCGGCCCCCGCGGAGAAGGCGGGCGCGGCGTCGTCCCTCCTCGAGACGGGCCAGGAGTTCGGCGGCGCCCTCGGCATGGCCGTCCTGGGCTCGATCGGTACGGCGGTCTACCGCCACGAGATCGGCGACGCGCCGGCCGAGGCGAAGGAGACGCTGGGCGGAGCGCTCGCGGTGGCGCAGCACCTGCCGGGCCGGGCGGGCGACGCACTCCTCGCGTCAGCCCGGGAGGCGTTCACGAGCGGCATGCACATCGCTGCGCTGGCCGGCGCGGCGATCCTGCTGGGGGCGGCTGTCCTGGCCCTGCGGGGCCTGCGCGGGGTGGCTGCGCCGCAGCGGGAGGAGCAGCGGGAGCCGGAGGGGGCGACGGCCTGATCTCCCCTCGACCCGCACCTTCCCCAATGTCCTCAAACGCCGGGCGGGCTGAATTTCAGCCCGTCCGGCGTTTAGGTCGGGGGAGAAAAAAAGAAGGGCCCGGGCCACCAAAAGGGTGACCCGGGCCCGACCACGTACCAAGAACTAGTCCGTGAACTAGTCCGTCAGGTTCACGGAACGCGCCGACGTCGCGCCGATCTCGTCACCCAGCTCGCTGAGCACCCCGGCGGGAACCGTGTCGTCGACGGTCAGGACGGCGAGCGCCTCGCCGCCCACGTCCGCACGGGCGACCTGCATGCCGGCGATGTTGATGCCCGCCTCGCCGAGCACGCGGCCCACGGTGCCGACGACACCGGGACGGTCCTCGTAGCGCAGGACGACCATGTGGTCGGCCAGGGCGAGGTCCACGTCGTACTCGCCGACGGCGACGATCTTCTGGAGGTGCTTGGGGCCGGCGAGCGTGCCGGAGACCGAGATCTCCTCGCCGCCGGTCAGCGTGCCGCGCACGGTGACGACGTTCCGGTGGTCGGGGGACTCGGAGCTCGTGGTGAGGCGGACCTCGACGCCGCGCTCCTGCGCGAACAACGGAGCGTTCACGTACGACACCGTCTCGTCGACGACGTCCTCGAACACGCCCTTCAGCGCGGAGAGTTCGAGCACCTTCACGTCGTGCTGGGTGATCTCGCCGTAGACCTCGACGTCGAGGCGGGCCGCGACCTCGCCCGCGAGCGCGGTGAAGATCCGGCCGAGCTTCTCGGCGAGCGGCAGGCCCGGCTTGACGTCCTCGGCGATGACGCCGCCCTGGACGTTCACCGCGTCCGGTACGAGCTCACCGGCGAGGGCGAGCCGCACGGAGCGGGCGACGGCGATACCGGCCTTCTCCTGCGCCTCGTCCGTGGAGGCACCGAGGTGCGGGGTGGCCACGACCTGGTCGAACTCGAACAGCGGTGAGTCCGTGCAGGGCTCCTTGGCGTACACGTCGAGGCCGGCGCCGGCGACGCGGCCCTCCTTGAGCGCCGAGTACAGCGCCGCCTCGTCGACGATCCCGCCGCGCGCGGCGTTGACGATGCGGACGGTCGGCTTGACCTTGCGCAGCGCGTCGTCGCCGATGAGGCCGACTGTCTCGGGGGTCTTGGGGAGGTGCACGGTGATGAAGTCGGAGACCTCGAGCAGCTCGTCGAGGGTGAGGACCTTGACGCCCATCTGGGCGGCGCGCGCGGGCTGCACGTACGGGTCGTACGCGACGACCTTCATGCCGAAGGCCGACATGCGCTGCGCGACGAGCGCGCCGATGCGGCCGAGGCCGACGACGCCGAGGGTCTTCTCGGCCAGCTCGACGCCCGTGTACTTGGAGCGCTTCCACTCGCCGGCCTTGAGGGCCTGGCTGCCCTGCGGGATGTTGCGCGCCGTGGCGATGAGCAGGCCGCAGGCGAGCTCGGCGGCGGTCACGATGTTGGAGGTCGGGGCGTTGACGACCATCACGCCGGCCTTGGTGGCGGCGGAGACGTCGACGTTGTCGAGGCCGACACCGGCTCGTGCGACGACCTTCAGCTTCTTCGCGGCGGCGATCGCCTCGGCGTCGACCTTGGTGGCCGAGCGGATCAGGATCGCGTCGACGTCGGCGATGGCCGGGAGCAGCTCGGCCCGGTCGGCGCCGTTGCACTGGCGGATCTCGAAGTCAGGGCCAAGAGCGTCGACGGTCGCGGGAGACAGCTCTTCCGCGATGAGTACGACAGGTTTGCCGGTTGCAGCAGTGCTCACGTGAGTCCTCACAAGTCCCATTGCGGACGGCCGTCCCGACGGCCGCAGGCGGTGGAGGGGTGTCAACGGCGCCGGGGAAGTGCGGGTGCGTTCCCGCGTCGTTCGGTGCGTGCTCTCGGTGTGCCGGACGAAGGCTCTCGTAGCGGGGCTACTTGTGCCTTTGGCCGGTCCGGCGAGAGTGCGTGCCGGGCGGCGTGGGGACGTGCTTGCACTTCTTCGGTGTCGATGTGCCGCGTGGTAGACGCACGACGCTGTGGGCCCGACGCGAATGTGTTCTGCAGTCTAGTGGCGCTTCGGAGGTGGTCTTGCGCCTCCGTGGAAGGATCACCCGTCCGTGGCTGGACGGGGTGGACAACCATGTTGACGCGAGAGCGCCGCGGGCCGTCCACCTCGACGAGGGGGCCGGGGCATTCGCCCCGGCCCCCTCGTCGCAAGGCTTACGCCTCGTCGTTGTCCACCCAGCTCATGAGCTTGCGGAGCTCCTTGCCGGTGGTCTCCAGGAGGTGGTTCTCGTCCTGGGTCTTGTACTCGTTGTACTTCTTCAGGCCCGAGTGGTACTCGTCCATCCAGTTCTTGGCGAACGTGCCGTCCTGGATCTCGGCGAGGACCTTCTTCATCTCGGCCTTGGTGGCGTCCGTGATGATGCGCGGGCCGGTGACGTAGTCGCCCCACTCGGCGGTCTCGGAGATCGACCAGCGCATCTTCTCCAGGCCGCCCTCGTACATGAGGTCGACGATGAGCTTCAGCTCGTGGAGGCACTCGAAGTACGCGATCTCCGGCTGGTAGCCGGCCTCGGTCAGCGTCTCGAAGCCCGCCTTGACCAGCGCGGCGGTGCCACCGCACAGGACGGCCTGCTCACCGAACAGGTCGGTCTCGGTCTCCTCGGTGAAGGTCGTCTTGATGACGCCGGCGCGGGTGCCGCCGATGCCCTTCGCGTAGGAGAGGGCCAGCTCGAAGCCCTTGCCCGTGGCGTCCTGCTCGACGGCCGCGATACACGGAACGCCGCGGCCCTCTTCGTACTGGCGGCGCACCAGGTGACCCGGGCCCTTGGGCGCGACCATCGCCACGTCCACGTTGGCCGGGGGCTTGATGAAGCCGTAGCGGATGTTGAGGCCGTGGCCGAAGAACAGCGCGTCGCCGTCCTTCAGGTTGTCCTTGATGGACTCCTCGTAGACCTGGGCCTGGATCGGGTCCGGGACCAGGATCATGATGACGTCGGCCTCGGCGGCGGCCTCGGACGGCGTCACCACGCGCAGGCCCTGCTCCTCGGCCTTGGCCTTGGACTTGGAGCCCTCGTGCAGACCGACGCGGACGTCGACACCGGAGTCACGGAGCGACAGCGCGTGGGCGTGGCCCTGGCTGCCGTAACCGATCACCGCGACCTTGCGGCCCTGGATGATGGACAGGTCGGCATCGTCGTCGTAGAACAGCTCGGCCACTGGATTTTCTCCTTGGTGTGCAGGTGTTGCGTCCCACCGTACGGCGGGATTGCGGAGGGAAGTTTTCGGGTCTCGGTATACGAGAGGGCGCTCGAAAGCACCTGGGGGCTCAGGCCGTGCGGTCGAGCGCCCGCAGGCTCCGGTCGGTGATGGAGCGCGAGCCGCGGCCGACCGCGATGGTGCCCGACTGGACGAGCTCCTTGATGCCGAAGGGTTCCAGCATCTTGAGCATCGCCTCCAGCTTGTCGCTGGAGCCGGTGGCCTCGATGGTGACGGCCTCCGGGGAGACGTCCACGGTCTTGGCGCGGAACAGCTGGACGATCTCGACGATCTGCGAGCGCGTCTCGTTGTCGGCGCGGATCTTGGCGAGGACGAGCTCACGCTGGACGGCGTGGCCCTGCTCCAGTTCGACGATCTTCAGGACGTTGACCAGCTTGTTGAGCTGCTTCGTGACCTGTTCGAGCGGCAGGTCCTCGACGTTCACCACGATGGTGATGCGGGAGATGTCGGGGTGCTCGGTGACGCCGACCGCCAGGGAGTCGATGTTGAACCCGCGGCGGGAGAACAGTGCGGTGATCCGGGCGAGGACACCTGGCTTGTTCTCGACCAGGACGGAGAGCGTGTGCTTGGACATGGCTCTTGGTCTCTCTTTCGCTCTCGGTCTCAGTCGTCTTCGTTGTCGCCGAAGTCGGGGCGGACCCCGCGGGCGGCCATGACTTCGTCGTTGGACGTGCCGGCGGCGACCATCGGCCACACCATGGCGTCCTCGTGGACGATGAAGTCGACGACGACGGGGCGGTCGTTGATGGAGTTGGCCTCTTCGATGACCTTGTCCAGGTCCTCGGGGCGCTCACACCGGATGGCGTAGCAGCCCATGGCCTCCGACAGCTTGACGAAGTCGGGGACGCGGGTGCCCTTGTTGTCCTTGACGTCGTCCGGGCCGCTGTGGAGCACGGTGTTGGAGTAGCGCTGGTTGTAGAACAGCGTCTGCCACTGGCGGACCATGCCGAGGGCGCCGTTGTTGATGATGGCGACCTTGATCGGGATGTTGTTGAGCGCGCAGGTGGTCAGTTCCTGATTGGTCATCTGGAAGCAGCCGTCGCCGTCGATCGCCCAGACGGTGCGGTCCGGCATGCCGGCCTTCGCGCCCATCGCGGCGGGCACCGAGTAGCCCATCGTTCCGGCGCCGCCGGAGTTGAGCCAGGTGGCGGGCTTCTCGTACTGGATGAAGTGCGCGGCCCACATCTGGTGCTGGCCGACGCCCGCGGCGAAGATCGTGCCCTCGGGCGCGAGCTGGCCGATCCGCTCGATGACGTTCTGCGGCGAGAGCGAGCCGTCCTCGGGCTGGTCGTAGCCCAGCGGGTAGGTGTCGCGCCAGCGGCTGAGGTCCTTCCACCAGGCGCTGTAGTCGCCCGTGTGGCCCTCGCTGTGCTCCTTCTGCACGGCCTGGACCAGGTCGGCGATGACCTCGCGGGCGTCACCGACGATCGGCACGTCGGCGGCGCGGTTCTTGCCGATCTCGGCCGGGTCGATGTCGGCGTGGACGATCTTCGCGAACGGGGCGAAGCTGTCCAGCTTGCCGGTGACGCGGTCGTCGAAGCGGGTTCCGAGGGCGACGATCAGGTCGGCCTTCTGCAGCGCGGTGACGGCGGTGACCGCACCGTGCATGCCCGGCATTCCCACGTGCAGCGGGTGGCTGTCGGGGAATGCGCCGAGCCCCATCAGGGTGGTGGTGACGGGCGCTCCGGTGAGTTCTGCGAGGACCTTCAGCTCGGCCGTGGCGTGCGCCTTGAGCACACCGCCGCCGACGTAGAGGACCGGCCGCTTCGCGGCGGTGATCAGCTTCGCGGCCTCGCGGATCTGCTTGGCGTGCGGCTTGGTCACCGGGCGGTAGCCGGGCAGGTCGGTCTGCGGCGGCCAGCTGAAGGTGGTCTGCGCCTGGAGGGCGTCCTTGGCGATGTCGACGAGGACGGGGCCCGGACGGCCGGTGGAGGCGATGTGGAACGCCTCGGCGATCGTCTTCGGGATGTCCTCGGCCTTGGTCACCAGGAAGTTGTGCTTGGTGATCGGCATGGTGATGCCGACGATGTCCGCCTCCTGGAAGGCGTCCGTGCCGATGGCCTTGGAGGCGACCTGGCCGGTGATCGCGACGAGCGGCACGGAGTCCATGTGCGCGTCGGCGATCGGGGTGACGAGGTTGGTGGCGCCGGGGCCCGAAGTGGCCATGCACACCCCGACCTTGCCGGTGGCCTGCGCGTAGCCGGTCGCCGCGTGGCCGGCGCCCTGCTCGTGCCGGACGAGCACGTGACGGACGCGGGTGGAGTCCATCATCGGGTCGTAGGCGGGAAGGATCGCACCGCCAGGAATGCCGAATACCGTGTCGGCCCCGACCTCCTCGAGCGAACGGATGAGGGACTTCGCACCCGTGACGTGCTCGACGGGGGCGGACTGCTGTCCTCGGGGCCGCGGCTGCGGATGGTGGGCCCCGGTGGCCTGCTCGGTCATCGGCATTCTCTTCTCGATGCTGAGGGTTTTTGCGAGGTTTGTACGGTGTTCGGTTACTGGATTACACGCGCTTGTGCAACAAAAAACCCCTCGTGCCGTGAGGCAAGCGAGGGGAGCGCGCCGGGTGCGGTCGCTGGGATCCGGTGTTCCGACCGGTAGGTCCCAGCTTCAGCCGACGCGCTTTCCAAGTACGAGAATTCGGGTGCGCATGGCATTGACCCTCCCTCCGGGACATAGTGCGTGTCAAGTAGGTGGGACGGGAGTCTCATTATGTGAGCGGAGCAGAGCCGTCCGGCCGGACGGCGACGGTACCCCCGCGAACACCGGCTCGGCCGGACCGCTGGGCACCGGGTAGTTCCCCGAGGCCAGCGCGCGGCGCAGCCTGTACTCGTCGAGCGGCCCGGAGAAGGCCATCCCCTGTCCATGTGTGCACCCCATGGCGCGCAGTGCGACGACCTGCTCGGGCAGGTCGACGCCGTCGGCCACGGACTTCAGGCCGAGGTCGCCGGCGATGCGCAGCAGACCACTGGTGATCTTGTGCAGGCGGGCGGATTCCACTACTCCTTCTACGAGACTGCGGTCGAGTTTCAGTACATCGACAGGGAGCCTGCGCAGCGCCGTGATGGCCGCGTATCCGCTGCCGAAGCCGTCCAGGGCGATCCGGACGCCGAGTCTGCGCAGCGCGGTGAGACGGCGCTCCAGTTCGTCCAAGGGGACCCTGGGGTCACTGTCGGCCAGCTCGATGACCAGCGCGCCGGAGGGCAGCCCGTGCCGGGTCAGGAGCGCCTCGATGGAGCCGAGGTGCAGCGACCGGTCGAGGAGCCTGCGGGCGCTGATCCGGACGGCCACGGGCACGGCATGACATCTGCGGCCGCGCTCGGCGGCCTGCTCGACGGCCTCCTCCAGCATCCAGCGGCCGAGCTCGGCGGTGCGCTCGCCCTCCTCGGCGGTACGCAGGAACTCGGCGGGCGTGAACAGGATGCCCTGGGTCGAGCGCCAGCGGGCCTGCGCGGCGACCGACGTGATCCGGCCCGTGCCCAGGGAGACGACCGGCTGGTGCAGCAGAGCGAACTCGCCTTCGTGCAGGGCGGTGCGCAGTCGGGTGGCGAGCTCCGCCTTGCGGACGACGTCGGCCTGCATCTGGGGCGCGTACAGCTCCACCCGGCCCTTGCCGGCGGCCTTCGCCCGGTACATCGCCAGGTCCGCGTTCCGCAACAACTCGCCCGCGGACAGGCCTGGTGCGGCGAAGGCGACGCCGATGGAGGCAGCCACCCGGACATCGTTGCCGTCGATGGTGTACGGCTGCGAGAGCGTGACCCTGAGGCGGTCCGCGAGCTCGTAGATGTGCTGCTCACGCGCGGTGTCGTCGCGGCTGCCGTCGCCGACGATCAGCGCCGCGAACTCGTCGCCTCCCAGGCGGGCGGCGGTGTCCCCGGAGCGCACGGATTCGGCCAGCCGCCGGGCGGCCTGCACGAGGAGCTCGTCGCCGGCCTGGTGGCCGATGGTGTCGTTGACCTGTTTGAAGCCGTCGAGGTCGATGAAGAGGACGGCCGTACCGTGGTCGGTGGCGCGGCGGCCGCCCAGCGCGTTGCCGACCCGCTTGGTGAACAGGGCGCGGTTGGGCAGGTCCGTGAGCGGGTCGTGCTCGGCGTTGTGCTGCAACTGCGCCTGGAGACGGACCCGTTCGGTGACGTCCCGGCTGTTGAGGATGAGGCCGCCGTGGTGGCGGTTGATCGTCGACTCCACGTTCAGCCAGGCGCCGGCGCCGGAGCGGAAGCGGCACTCGATCCGGGTCGTGGGCTCCTCGATCTGGCTCGCCGCGAGGAAGCGGCGCACTTCGTGGACCACGCGCCCGAGGTCCTCGGGATGGATGATCGAGGCGAGCTCGGACCCGACGAGTTCCTCGGCGTCGCGCCCGTAGACCCCGGCGGCGGCAGGGCTGACGTATCTGAGGATGCCGTTCGGAGCGGCGATCATGATGACGTCGCTGGAGCCCTGTACCAGGGAGCGGAAGTGGTTCTCCTTCTGCGCCAGCTCCTGGGTGAGGGTGATGTTGTCGAGGAGCATGATGCCCTGGCGGATGACGAGGGCCAGGACGACCGTGCAGGCCGTGAAGAGGACCACGGGGTCGATGCGGTGGCCGTTCAGGACGTTGTAGAGAATCCCCAGCGTGCAGACGGCGGCGGCCAGATAGGGCGTGAGCGCCGCGAGCGATCCGGAGATGGGGCGGGTGACCTGGTACCGCGCGAACCCGGGCCCTCCGTCGCACTCCCCGCGCCTCGGCCCCACCCAGGGCGCGTACGCAAGAAGCAGCGACCCGGCGAACCAGCCGGCGTCGAGGATCTCCCCCGAGTGGTAACTCGCGTGCAGCAGGGGCGAGGTGAACAGGGCGTCGCACATGACGGTCAGGGCGAGCGCGCCGATGGCGGTGTTCACCGCCGTGCGGTTGCCGGGCGAGCGGCGGAAGTGCAGCGCGAGCACCATGCTGACCAGCACGATGTCGAGGAGCGGGTACGCGAGGGAGAGCGCGGTGCGGGTGACACTCTGCCCCTCGAACCGCGCGGTGTGCACGAGGGCGAGGCTCCAGGACAGCGTGATCAGCGAGCCGGCGATGAGCCAGGAGTCGAGGGCGAGACAGACCCAACCGGCCTTGGTGAAGGGGCGCTTGGCGAGAACGAGCAGCCCGACGATGGCGGGCGGCGCGAAACACAGGAAGAAGAGGTCGGCCAGGCTGGGGGTCGGCACGGGGCGCTGGAGCACGACCTCGTACCAGCCCCACACCCCGTTCCCCAGGGATGCCATGGCGGAGGAGACCGCGAACAGGATCCAGGCCGGTCGAAAGTGACTGCGCCGGCTGCGTGCGTACGCGAAGTTCGACACGGCGGCGACCGCGGCGGCGGCGCTGAGCCCGAAGTCGCCCATGAACAGGGCGAGTCGGTCGGATCCCCAGCCGAGCGCGGACCCCGTGGCGTACCCGGCGCACAGGAGGGCGAGCACGAGCTGTGAGGCGAGACTGGACCTTCCGCCCTGGAACAGGCGGCGGCCGGTGAGCACGGCTCCGGGGGCGCTCACGGGGTCACTCCGATCCGCCCCGCCCCCGTGTCCCGGTTTCCGTGTGCTGGTTGCTGAGGCCTTCTGCGTCCGCCGCTCCTGTGGCGTCCGCTCCTGCGACTGCCGTGGCAGCCGGGCCGGCTTGTGCGGACCGGTGCGCGCGCGGGTCGCCGCCGGCGGCCCCGCCGCGTCGGATCGTTCGCCCATAGGCCGTGCATCGCCCGTCGCCCCCCTCGCAGTCCGGTTGTCCGTCCCCGGCGCCGAACTCTCCACGGCGCTGCCCCAGTCGGGACGATACACCAGACTCGTCACTCAGGGACATAGCGCCTCTACTCTCCGTGACGACCGGCGGCGATACGCGTACGGGGCGCATCCGGACGAGCGCGGAGCGTGTGCGGGGGTGCGCTGGGTCGGGCCGGGAGGCGGCGGATGGGCCTCTCCGGAGCCCGCCCTCAGTCCGTCGTCAGGACGACGTTCTCGAGCGGTTCTCCCGCCACGAACCGGGTCAGCTGCGCGGCGAGCAGACGCTTGGCCCGCGGCCAGAAGGCGGATGTGGAGCCGCCGACGTGCGGGCTGACGAGTACTCCCGGAGCGTGCCACAACGGGTGCCCCTGGGGCAGGGGTTCGGGATCGGTGACGTCGAGAGCGGCGGTGATCCGGCCGCTCTCCAGTTCGGCCAGGAGCGCCTCGGTGTCGACGACGGCCCCGCGCGCGACGTTCACGAGGAGGGCGCCGTCCTTGAGTCGTGCCAGGAAGGCTGCGTTCGCGAGACCTCGCGTCGCCTCGTTGAGCGGCGTCGAAAGGATCACCACGTCCGCGTCGGGGAGCAGCGCAGGCAGTTCGGTGAGCGGGTGCACCGGGCCGCGTGCGGTCGTGCGGGCGGAGCGTGCGACGCGCACCACCCGCGCGCACTCGAAGGGAGCGAGCCGGTCCTCGATGGCGGAGCCGATCGACCCGTACCCGATGATCAGTACGTTCTTGTCGGCGAGCGCCGGATAGAACCCGGAGCGCCACTCCTCGCTCTCCTGTCCCCGCACGAACCCGGGGATGCCCCTCAAGGACGCCAGGATCAGGGCGAGGGTGAGCTCGGCCGTGCTCGCCTCGTGCACGCCGCGCGCGTTGCACAGCCGCACGCCCGACGGGAGCGACTTGAGGCCTCCCTGTACGTGGTCGACGCCCGCGGAGAGCGTCTGCACGGCCCGTACGGACGCCATCTGCGCCATGGGGCGTACGCCGACGTCCGCGCCCTTCATGTAGGGGACCACGTAGAAGGCACAGTCGGCCGGGTCGGCGGGAAAGTCGGGGCCGCCGTCCCAGAAGCGGTAGTTGAGCCCCTCGGGAAGCCCGGGGACCTCGTCTGCACGGAACGGGAGCCAAACGTCGGCGGATACCTCAGCACTCATGGTCAGGAGGCTAATGGGAGGTGGGCTGTGCGCGGCGGGCCGGGTCCCAGAGGTTAGTTTGGGTGCCTCTCGAACACGCAGGGGGAGGCTACTTCCAGGTGGAGCGCAGGACGATCGGGGCGGCAGCGCTCGAGGTGGGCGCGATCGGGCTCGGGTGCATGCCGATGAGCTGGGCCTACACCGGCTCACAGCAGCGGGGGGACGAGTCCGTACGCACTGTGCATGCCGCGCTGGACCGGGGGTCGACCCTGCTGGACACGGCGGACATGTACGGACCGTTCACGAACGAGCTGCTGCTCGGACGGGTCCTGAAGGAGCGCCGGGGCGACGCCTTCGTGTCGACCAAGTGCGGGCTGCTCGTCGGGGAGCAGCACGTCGTCGCCAACGGCCGGCCTGGGTATGTGAAGCGGGCGTGCGACGCGTCGCTGCGGCGGCTCCAGACCGACACGATCGATCTGTACCAGCTGCACCGGGCCGACCCGGAGGTGCCCGTCGAGGAGACGTGGGGCGCCATGGCGGAGCTGGTGGGCGCGGGGAAGGTGCGGGCGCTCGGGCTGTGCGCGGTGGGGGCGCGGGCGACACGGCGGGGCAGGGCAGGGCTGCATGCGGGAACGATCCGGCAGCTGGAGCGGGTGCAGCAGGTGTTCCCGGTGAGCGCGGTGGAGGCCGAGCTCTCGGTGTGGTCACCGGAGGCCCTGGAGACGTTGCTGCCGTGGTGCGAGGCGCGGGGCGTGGGGTTCCTCGCGGCGATGCCGCTGGGCAACGGCTTCCTCACGGGCACGCTGACGCCGGGGCAGGGCTTCGAACCGGACGATCTGCGGGCCCGGCATCCCCGGTTCACCGCGGAGATGATGGCGGCCAACCAGCCGATCGTGGCGGGCCTGCGCCGGATCGCCGCGCGGCACGGGGAAGCGGTCACTCCTGCGCAGGTGGCGCTGGCGTGGGTGCTGGGCCGCGGGCGGCACGTGGTCCCGGTGCCGGGTGCCAAGCGGGAGCGGTGGGCGGCGGAGAACGCTGCGGCCGCGGAACTGCGGCTCACGGACCGTGATCTGGCGGAGATCGGGGAGCTGCCGCGGGCTCGGGGGTCTTGGGACTGAGGGGGAGCCTCTGGGAACGGGGGGAACTCCGGGGACGGGACGGGGGGAGTTCTGGGAGCTGAGGGGGGAGTTTCGAGGGCTGGGGGAGCTTTGACGGCTGGGGCTGTGAGAGCGGCGGGCGGGGAGTGGGTTACTCCGAACGCGTCGGGGTTGATCGGGAACCTGCGGGATGGCTGCGGTGTATGAACAGTAGAACCGCAGCGCAGAAGAGCAGCCCAGTCCGCGGCGTCGAGGGGATCCGATCGTGCAACGTCCAGGTGTGCAGCCCGTGTTGGCCGTGTTGGCCTGCGCCTCGATCCTGTTCACGGCGGGGTGTTCCTCGGGTGACGACGGTCCACCGGACAGTCGGCACAGCGCCTCCCCCGGCTCGTCCCCACCAGGAACGTCCGCTTCCGGGAGCGCGGGGGGCGACACCGGTCCGGTGAAGGGTTCGGTGAAGGTGGTGCGCACGGTCGCCGAGGGCCTGAATTCCCCCTGGGGCCTGGCTCCGCTGCCGGGCGGCGGCGGTCTGCTGGTGTCCTCGCGGGACGAGGCGACGATCACGCGGGTCGACACGAAGACGGGCAAGAAGACCGCGGTCGGCACCGTGCCCGGGGTGGTCCCTGCCGGCGAGGGCGGACTGCTCGGCCTGGCCCTCTCCCCGTCGTTCGCCTCCGACCACTGGCTCTACGCGTACTTCACCGCGAAGTCGGACAACCGCATCGTGCGGATGCGGTACGACGCGAAGAAGCCGCCGGGTGATCAGCTGGGTGCGCCCGAGACGGTGTTCAAGGGCATCCCGAAGGGCACGAACCACAACGGTGGGCGCCTCGCGTTCGGCCCGGACAAGCTGCTCTACGCGGGCACGGGCGAGACGTACGTGAAGAAGTACGCCCAGGACAAGAAGTCCCCGGGCGGCAAGATCCTCCGGATGACCCCGGACGGCAAACCGGCGCCCGGAAACCCCTTCGGGGACTCCGTGGTCTATACGTACGGTCACCGCAATGTCCAGGGCCTCGCCTGGGACAAGGACAAGCGGCTGTGGGCCTCGGAGTTCGGCCAGGACACGTGGGACGAGCTCAACCTGATCGTGCCGGGTGACAACTACGGCTGGCCCGACGTGGAGGGCAAGAGCGGCAAGCCCGGCTTCCACGACCCGGTGGCCGTGTGGCACACGTCCGAGGCGTCACCGAGCGGCATCGCCTACGCGGAGGGCTCGGTCTGGATGGCGGGCCTGAGAGGCGAGCGGCTGTGGCGAATCCCCTTGAAGGGGGCCGGGGTGGCGGCCGAGCCCCAGTCCTTCCTCATCGACGAGGCGACCCAGCAGGGCACGTACGGAAGGCTGCGCACGGTGGTCGCCGCGGGCCGGAACAAGCTGTGGCTGACGACGAGCAACACGGACTCGAGAGGCACGCCCCGGAAGGGCGACGACCGGATCCTGGAGCTGGAGGTGTCCTGAACGGCGGGGCCGGCCCCGGGCCCGGGCGGCGGGAGCGGAGCCAGGGCTCAGGTCTCGCCGCCGGAGGGGGCGGGGACGGCGGGGTCGGGCGCGTCCGCTTCGGGGGCCGGCTCCCCCGACTCCGCTTCGTCCGTCGGGTCCGTCGGGTCCGTCGGGTCCGTCGGGTCCGTCGGGTCCGTCGGGTCCGTCGGGTCCGTCGGGTCCGTCGGGTCCGTCGGGCCAGGTGTGGCCTGAGCGGGAACGCGGACCACCACCTTGCCGGAGGTGAGGTCTATGGGGCCGCGTCCCGGGTCGCCGTCGTTGAGGTCGACTCGGGTCAGCTCCAGCCGTTTGCGCTCCTCGTTGGTGTGCTTACGGCCGGGTGAGAACAGCTCCTCGAACATGTTGAACACGGCACCTCCGGGTGGCCGAGACCTCACTCCAGCGTACGACAGCGCGAAATTTCACCCTTCGTGACGATCCCGAGCGGGCCTGGGGCTCAGCCCGTCGGCGCGAACAGTCTCAGGCGGTGGGCCAGAGCGGCTGCCTCGCCCCGGCCGGCGACGCCCAGCTTGGCGAGGATGTTGGAGACGTGGACGCTCGCTGTCTTCGGGGAAATGAAGAGCTCCTCGGCGATCTGGCGGTTGCTGCGTCCGGCGGCGACGAGGCGCAGGACGTCGCGTTCGCGGCTGGTCAGGCCGAGTTCCTCGGCGGGGTCGGCAGGGATCTGGGGGCGTGGCGCGGCGGGGTTCAGGGTGAGACGGGCGCGCTGGGCGAGGAGGGCGACCGCTTCGGTGAGCGGGCGCGCTCCGATGTGATCGGCGACGGCTCCCGCGAGCCGCAGCAGTTCCGTGGCCCGCTCCCTCTCGTCCTCGAACGTGGCGGCTGCCGCGAGGAGGGATTCCGCCGCGCGGAAGCGGACGCGGGCGAGGTCGTGGGGGCGGTCGAGCGACTCGAAGGTGGTGAGGGGGTGGGACCAGTCGTCAGGGGTGTCGCGGCCTTCGGCGCGCAGGAGTTCGGCGCGTACCCACTGTTCGTGGGCGAGCCACACGGGCATGGGCGTGGCCAGGTGCTTGGCGGCGGTGCGGATGCGGTCGACGGCTCCGGCGCGGCCGGGCTCCGCGGTCGGCAGGCCCCGCGCGTCGGCCTCGGCGACGGCTGCGGCGACGAGGAGGGGCCAGGCATAGCGCTGGTTGCTCGGTGGGATGCCCTCGGTGACGACGCGGGCGAGTTCGGCGCGGGCGTCGAGGAGTCCCTGGGTGCCGCCGCCGGCGGCTGCTATGCCTACGGCGAGGGCGGACAGGGGCAGCGCGTACTGGGGCATGGTGTCGTGGGTGCCGTAGGTGGCGCGGGCGGCGGCGAGCTGGACGGCCGCCTCGGCATGGTCGCCTCGGCCTAGGGCGACGGTCGCGCGGCGGAGGGCGGCCGTACCGCGGGGCTTGGCGCTCAGGGCGGAGGACCGCAGTGCCGTGTCGACGACGGCGTCGGCCTCGGTCCAGCGGCCCAGGGAGGTGAGGGACTCGGCCATGTTGGTCAGGACCCAGCCCTCCGAGTCGAGGAGGCCGTACCGGCGGCACAGGTCCATGCCCGACTCGGCGACGGTCACGGACTCGAGGGAGCGGCCCGCGCTCTCCAGAGCGGAGGCGAGATTGATGTGGACGCGGCCGACCTGCGGGACGAGGCCGATCTCGACGACCCGGTCGCGGACGGCGTACATCTCGGCCAGGCCGCGGTCGGCCTCCCCCGCATCGACGAGGAGGCTGCCGAGGGTGAGTCTCGCGTTCAGTTCGATGTCCTCGGCCTTGACCATGCGGGCGTATTCGACGGCCCGTTCGGCGGCGGCCAGGGTCTCCTCGCCGGGGTTGTGGAGCATGCCCCAGGAGGCGACGTTGGTGAGGACCTCAGCGTGCACCTCGGACGGCGGCAGTCCGCGTACGAGTTCCTGGGCGGTGGCGATCTCGGCCCAGCCGTCGCCGCGGCCGAGGGACGGCACGAGGCGGGAGCGCTGGATCCAGAACCAGGCGGCGCGCAGGGGGTCCTTCTCGTCGTCGGCGTCCTCGATGAGGCGCAGGGCGCGCTTGGTGATCTTGAGGGAACGTTCGCGTTCGCCGCACAGCCGGCCGGCGACGGCGGCCTCGGCCATCAGGTCGAGATAGCGCAGGGGGGTGGTGGCGGGGTCGCAGCCGCAGGGCGGATAGACCTCGGTGTAGTCAACCGGGCGCAGCTCGGCGCGGATGTCCTCGGGGGCCTCGTCCCAGAGGTTCATCGCCCGTTCCAGGAGCCGCAGTTGCTCGGAGTAGGCGTGCCGGCGGCGGGCCTCGACGGATGCGTCGAGGACGGCGGGCAGGGCCTTGGCCGGGTCGTGGGCGTGGTACCAGTAGCTCGCGAGGCGCGTGACGCGTTCGTCGGCGCGGACGAGGGAGGGGTCGGCCTCGAGTGCCTCGGCGTAGCGGCGGCTGAGGCGGGAGCGTTCGCCGGGCAGGAGGTCGTCGCCGACGGCCTCGCGGACCAGGGAGTGGCGGAAGCGGTAGCCGTCCCCGTCGGGGGTGGCGAGCAGGATGTTGGCGCCGACGGCGGCGCGCAGGGCCTCGATCAGTTCGTCCTCGCCGAGCCGGGCGACGGCGGCGAGCAGCGCGTACTCGACGGTGGAGCCGCCTTCGGCGACGATCCTGGCCACGCGCTGGGCGTCGTCGGGAAGGCTCTCGACGCGGACGAGGAGCACGTCGCGCAGCGTCTCGGACAGGCCGGTGCAGCTGCCCTCGCTGGTGGCGACGGCCAGTTCCTCGACGAAGAACGCGTTGCCGTCGGAGCGCTCGAAGATGTCGTCGACCTGGGCCTGTTCGGGCTCTGCGGCGAAGATCCCGGCGACCTGGCGGGCCACCTCGTCACGGCTGAAGCGGGCGAGTTCGAGGCGGGTGACGGTGCGCAGGCGGTCGAGTTCGGCGAGGAGCGGGCGCAGGGGGTGGCGGCGGTGGACGTCGTCGGCGCGGTACGTGGCCACGATGACGAGGCGGCCGCTGCGCAGCGTACGGAAGAGGTAGGAGAGGAGGTGGCGGGTGGAGGCGTCGGCCCAGTGGAGGTCTTCCAGGACGACGAGGACGGTGCGGTCCGCGGCGACGCGTTCCAGGAGACGGGCCGTCAGCTCGAAGAGCCGGGCCATGCTTTCCTCGTCGTGGCGTCCGTCGCGTCCGGTCGGCGCCGGGGAGAGTTCCGGCAGGAGCCGTGCCAGCTCGGTCTCCTGTCCGGCGGCCGCCGCGACGAACTCCTCGGGCAGCAGTCGGCGCAGGGCGCGCAGAGCGGTCGAGAAGGGGGCGAACGGAAGTCCGTCCGCCCCGATCTCGACGCATCCGCCGAGCGCGACGACGGCGCCCTCGCGTCCCGCGGCGAGCGCGAACTCCTCGACGAGACGGGTCTTTCCGACCCCCGCCTCCCCGCCGAGCAGCATGGCCTGCGGCTCCCCCGTGGTGGCACGGGCGAGCGCCTTGTTCAGTACGCCCAGTTCGCCGGCGCGACCGACGAACACCGGGCTGACGCACCTGGTCTCCACAGGGGCGAGCATCGCACAGGGGTCCGACGCAGCGGCACCCGTTATCGCCGAGGGCGGAGTCGGGCGCGGGTCAGTGACCTCGATATGCCTGTCGGCTGCGTTGAAGTCGGGGCTGAAGGTGAAAGGGAGGACCACACCCGTGTGGCCCTCCCCCTGCTCTGCCTTCATCGTCAGGCCGCACGCGCGAAACGCGAGCGGCGTGAGCGCGGACTGTTCACCCGGCCCTCCGCGTCCTGGCCGGCAGAGGCGGCGCGGCGCTCCGCGCGCCGGCTGCGCCGGGCTTCACGGGCCTCGCGGACCAGGCGGCTGTGCTCGGCCTGGCGGACCAGTTCGGCGGCGCGGACCTGGTGGATCTCGTACTCGTACATCTGGTGCTCCCTGGTGGCGAGTGGGTTTCGGCTTCGCTTTCTGCGATGCCTCAACACTCGTCTCCCAGGGGGGTCCGCCACATCGGGAGAGTGCCGCATGTTCCGGGTACGGGGTGCCTTAGACGTACCTCAGAGGACCTCAGAGGACCTCAGACCGGCCTGAGGCACCCTCGACCCGGTCTGAGGCCCCCCGACGCACGCCTCAGGAAGCAGGAGTCAGGAAGAGGTCGAGGGAAGCGCCATGAGGATGTCGGTGTACTTCGCCACGGCGAGAAGCAGACCGAGGATGCCGAGGGAGACACCCGCCCAGGCGACCGACTTGATCCACACGGCCTGCGGCCTGCCCGGGGCGCCGAACGCGGGCCTGGCCAGGACGACCGCGCCGACGATCAGCGCGAGGAGCGCGAAGATACCGCCGACCAGGGCGGTGGCGTGCCACGAGTCGCCGTAGACCTCGGAGACCTGCTTGGCGACGCTCGCGCCCTGCGAGGTCTGGAGCTGGCCGATCAGGGACTCGCGGGCCGAGGCGACGGTCGCGACCCAGCTGCCGCTGAGCGCGACGACACCGAGTGCGGCGGAGACGACGGCGCCGGCGCCCTGCCCCGCACCGGAGGAGTCCTCCACGGGCGCGCCGCTCGCGAACGGCTCGTCGTCGAAGTCCGTGTCCGCGCCCTCGGGGGCGTCTGCGGCCTCGGCGGCGTCGGTGCCTTCGGCCTCCTTGGTGGCCTCGATGACCTCAGAACTCTCGGCGGCAACCTCAGCGGCCTCGGCGGTGGTGGACTCGGGGGTCTCGGTCGTCTCGTCATCAGTCTTCGTAACCATGCCCCGCACCGTACGGACGGAGTCTGAGAGCTCTCTTAACGAGCTGAGTCCGGGCTGAGACCGGCCTGTGCCGGGCCTGTGTGCGGACGGGGCACTCGCCCGATCGGGCGCATACCAGCACACGTCGATAGAATTCGGGCATGGCAGAGCGGCCCGTCGCGCCCACTGCGCCCGAGCTTGTGCTCGAAACCGATGCCGGACCCACGGTGATGAGCCCGAGCAGGGTCTACCACGTCGGTCGCGACCCCCTGAGTGACATCGTCATCGACGACGCCCGTGTCTCATGGCACCACGCGGTGCTCCGGCCCGTCGCCGACCACTGGTCTCTGGAGGACGAGGACAGTACGAACGGCACGTACACCGGGGGCCGGCGCATCCACGAGTCCGGGGTGGGACCGGGGACGGTCATCAGGTTCGGCCACCCCGCGGACGGGCCGCGCGCGGTACTGGTCGGCCATGAGCCACCACCGCCCGAGCCCGTGACGGATCACCTGGCGGATCAAGTACCGGACCGCATTCCTGATCACGTACTCGCCCAGGTGTCAGCGACACCCCGCGCCCCCGAACGGCCCTCCTCCGTGTCCATGCCCGGCGCGACCGGCACGTTCCGGCAGCCGACGACCGTGCGGCCGCTGCCCGCCCGCACCGTGCACATCGGCCGCAGCGCCGACAACGACCTCGTGGTCGACGACCTGATCGTCTCCCGCCGCCACGCGGAGCTGCGGGCTCAGCCCGACGGCACGTTCGAGATCGTCGACCTCGGCTCGCACAACGGCACCTACCTCAACGGCACACCGGTCTCCCGCGCCCGGGTCTCGCCCGGAGACATCGTGGGTATCGGCCACTCCGCGTTCTGTCTGGTCGGCGACACGCTGCAGGAGTTCGTCGACACCGGCGAGGTCTCGCTCGACGTCCAGGGCCTGGCGGTGACCGTGGACCGGGGCCGCAAGACGCTCCTCGATCACGTCTCGTTCCCGGTCGGCGAGAAGTGCCTGCTCGCCGTCGTGGGTCCGAGCGGCGCGGGCAAGTCCACGCTGCTCAACGCCCTGACCGGGCTGCGCCCCGCCGACCGGGGCACGGTCCTGTACGACGGCCGAGACCTGTACCGCGACTATGCCGAACTGCGCCAGCGCATCGGGCTCGTGCCGCAGGACGACATCCTGCACTCCCAGCTGACCGTGCACCGGGCCCTCGGCTACGCGGCCGAACTCCGCTTCCCGCAGGACACCGAGAAGTCGGAACGGCGCGACCGCGTCGACGAGGTCGTCCGCGAGCTGGGTCTCGAACAGCGGGCAACGCAGCCGATCCACAGCCTCTCCGGCGGCCAGCGCAAGCGCGTCAGCGTCGCCCTCGAACTGCTCACGAAGCCGTCGCTGCTCTTCCTCGACGAGCCGACGTCCGGGCTCGACCCGGGCATGGACCGCTCGGTGATGCACATGCTGCGCGGCCTCGCCGACGACGGGCGGACCGTCATCGTCGTCACGCACAGCGTCCTCAGCCTGGAGGTGTGCGACCGGCTGCTGGTCCTCGCCCCCGGAGGGAAGATCGCGTTCTACGGCCCGCCGGGGGACGCGCTCGGGTTCTTCGGCTTCGAGGAGTGGCCGGAGGCGTTCGAGGCCTTCGAGAACGACCGCGACCGCGGCTGGGCGGAGGACTACAACACGTCCCTGTTCCACCGTCAGTACATCGTGAACTCCACGGCGCAGCCCCGGCTGCCGACCACCCCCGCAAAGGAGGTGGCCCCGCCGCCGAGGACACGGAGCTGGGGCGCGCAGCTGCGGACGCTCGTGCGCCGGTACGCGGCCGCGCTGAGCGCCGACCGGACCTTCCTCGCCATCATGATCGCGCTGCCGTTCGTCATGGGTGCGATGGTGCGTGCGCTGGCCGGCAGCCGTCTCACCCAGGAAACGGCGATGAACGCGCTGCTCCTCCTGTGTGTGGGCGGTGTGCTCACGGGCGCCGCCAACGCCGTGCGCGAGCTGGTCAAAGAACGGGTGATCTACCAGCGGGAACGCGCGGTCGGGTTGTCCAGATCGGCGTATCTGATGTCCAAGGTCGTCGTCCTCGGCACCATCACGGTGCTTCAGGCCGTCGTGCTGACGCTCGTCGGACTCGTCGGTGTCGACCTCAACGCGCCAGGTGGCAAGGGGGTGTTGATGCCTCCGCTGGCGGAGATCACGCTGACCGTGGCACTCCTGTCGTTCACGGCGATGATGCTCGGGCTGCTCGTGTCCGCGCTGGTGCGCAAGGAGGAGGTCACCATGCCGCTCCTGGTGCTCCTGGCGATCATCCAGGTCGTGTTCTGCGGTGCGCTGCTCACACTGCACGGGGTCCCCGGAATCGAGCAGTTGTCGTGGCTGGTCCCGTCGCGGTGGGCGCTGGCCGCGATGGCGGGCACGGTCGGTCTGTCCCGGATCGTGCCGGGGAAGCTGACGAGCGACCCCCTGTTCGAGCACGCCACCGGGGTGTGGCTGCTCAACATGGGGATGCTGGTCGTGCTCTCGGCCGTCTTCGGATTCGCCGTCGCGCGCCTGCTGCGCCGGCACGAGCCCGCCATCATGCGGAAGTAGCGGAGAGGCGCCCATGGCGACACCGGAGTTCCGCCCCACCCATGTCGTGCCCCCGGACGGGATGCCCGCCTGGGAGGAGCCGGACGTGTCCCGGCCCACGCAGCCGCTCGACCCGCTGCTCCCCGTCGAACTGGTCGACCGGCGCGCGGACTGGGGCCGGATCGTGTGCGCCAACGGCTGGTCGGCGTGGGTCGACGGTCGCCTGCTCGTCGCCGTGCCGCGCGACCCGCCACAGGCCGGAAAGCCCATGGCCCGCACGGCGGACCCGCGCCCGCTGATGGCACGTGTCGAGGAGGCCGCGGGCCAGTACCGGCGGGCCGCACAGGAACTGGCCGAGGAGCGCATCGACGGGGAGACGTTCCAGCGCCGCACGCAGGGGCTGCGGGTGGGCATGGTCGTCGACGGCGAGGCGGTGTGGCTGTACGACGCCGAGCACGAGCGGTGGGTGTACTGCGACGGCACACAGCTGAGTACGTACGCGGCGGGGGCGGGACCGGGACGGCCGAGCGCGGCGCCGGCGGCGCCCGCGCCCACGCGGGCCGCGGACCCGCACACCGGCACGCCCGAGGACGCCGCCGAGGCACCCCCCGCCCCGAACCAGACCCCGGCCCCAGCCTCGAACCCCAACGCCCCCGAGCCCACACGCGTCGTCGACCCCGGGCAGATGACCGGCAACGACCCGGCCGAGCGCGAGCGCAGCACCCAGGCACCAGGTGACCGGTGATGACGGACGACGCGCAGTTGCCCGTCGGCCGTCCGTCCGATCTGCTCGGGCGACAGATCGCCGGGTACCGCGTGGAGAGCGAGATCGGCCGGGGCGGCATGGCGGTCGTCTACCGGGCCTTGGACCTGCGCCTCGACCGCACCGTCGCGCTCAAGCTGCTCGCCCCCGAACTCGTCCGTAACGACACCTTCCGTAAACGGTTCACGCACGAGTCGCGCGTCGCCGCCGCGATCGACCATCCGCACATCGTGCCGGTCTTCGAGGCCGGCGAGGCCGAGGGCATCCTCTACATCGCCATGCGCTTCGTCGCGGGCCAGGACCTGCGCGCGCTCATCGACCGCCAGGGTCCGCTGCCCGTGGGGACGGCGGTACGGATCGCCGCGCAGGTCGCGTCCGCGCTCGACGCCGCCCACGACCACGACCTGGTGCACCGGGACGTGAAGCCCGGCAACATCCTGGTCGCCGCGGGAACGGACAGCGACCACCCCGAGCACGTCTACCTCACCGACTTCGGCCTGACGAAGAAGTCGCTGTCGCTGACGGGGTTCACGTCCGTGGGCCAGTTCGTCGGCACGCTCGACTATGTGGCGCCCGAGCAGATCTCCGGCCGCCCGGTCGACGGCCGGTGCGACGTCTACAGCCTCGCCTGCGTCGTCCAGGAGACCCTGACCGGTCTGCCGCCGTTCCAGCGCGACGACGACATGGCGCTGCTGTGGGCCCACCAGTTCGACCCGCCGCCGCCCCTGACCGGGCTGCGCCCGGATCTCCCGGCGGCGATGAACGACGTACTCGCCAAGGCGCTGGCGAAGAGCCCGGACGACCGCTACGACTCGTGCCTCCAGTTGGTGGCGGCCCTGCGCGCGGCGGCCCGTGGCGGCGCCCGGGACAACCATCCCCCGACGCAGGTGAACGGCCGGATCAGTACGTGGTCCCCCACGGCCGAGCCCCCGCCCGCACCCCCACGATGGGCGCTGCCGGTCTTCACGGGCCTCGTGCGCTAGCCGCTCCCCTCCCTCAGCTCCGCCTCCCCGAGCTCCGGTCCGGTCAACTCCGGTCCGGTCAACTCCAGTCCGGTCAACTCCAGTCCGGTCAACCTCGGTCCGGCTTCGCCGTCTCCACCTCCCCGCGCCGGTGGCGCCGGGACGCGAGCAGGCCGCCGAGGAACCCGGTGACCAGGCCCCACAGGACCGCGAGGCCGAGGGCGCTCCACACTTTCGGGCGGAGCGACACCTCTCCGCCGAGCCCGCCGCCGATGTCGCCGATGCCGAGGAGCGACAGGCCGTAGTGCGCGGAGACGCGGGCGAGGAGGCAGATGGCGAGCACGGTCAGCGCGAGGGCCACCGCCATGTGGAGGGCGTGCTGCCAGGCCCGCATCCGGGCGGGTGAGCGCAGCGCCATGCCGAACGCGGCCGCCAGCGTCAGGATCGCGGCCACCGCGATCGACCACCAGATACGGCCGTCCTGCTCGGCGAGCGTGCTGACGTCGACGGTGGAGGTGTCGGGCGTGCGGAGCACGGCGTCGAGGATGTGCGGCATGGGCAGACCGAACGGACCGTCGACCTTGCCTTCCCAGGACGCGCCGAGGCCGATCGTGTAGACGAACCAGACGAGGTTGGGGAGGCCGAGGAGGATCACGGCGAACGTCTCGGACGCGTGGCCGCGCGTCGCGGCGACGACGAGACCGATGACGACGCCCAGCGCGACGTACACGAGCAGCAGCGCCACCATCGCGTACGCGGCCGGGCGCACCGACTCCTGGAAGCGGACGAGGCGGGCGGGGAGCGGGGCGCCGCGTGACACGAGGACGGCGAGGATCATGACGCCCGCGAGCCACAGCAGGCCGAAGAGCAGCGTGAGGGGCAGGTTCGTCCGGAATCCGACCTTGGGTGCGCCGTCCAGGACGCCCTCGATGATGCCGCCGGTCGGGTCCGTGACGGGGATGTCGAAGTCCTGCCTGGCCAGGAGCGAGAGGACGACGAGCGCCACCACCCACGGCACGGCCACCCGCCCGGCCCAGCCGAGGAGTTCGCCGCCGCTCGCGATGGCCCGGTGGCGCAGGGGCCGCAGGAAGCCCGCGGCGATCACCAGTGCTCCGGCGAGGGTGACGGAGAGGGGCAGGACCGAGATGTCGGCGTGGGGCTGGGCGAGTTCTCCGGCGTTTCCGGCCAGTTCGACGGAGCCGCCGGCCGCCATCACCACGACGGCGGCGACCACTCGGGGGAAGGAGCCCCCGGGAAGCCCGACCGCGCCCGCGGCCCACAGACCGAGAGCGGCCGTGACCACCATGGCCACGAGCCCGGCGAGCACGACCACGAGGGCCGCGGCCCAGCCGTGTTTCGCGCTGCGCCTGGTGCCGGTGCGGCCGTCGGATGCCTGTTCACTCACGGGGCCACGCTAGGCAGGCGCCGGGCGGCCCGCCCCTCGGGAGGGCCGACCGCGTCGCGTCGCGGGCCGTACGAGTTCGGCTTGCGGGCCGTACGAGTACGGAGCACACAATGTGGAGGTAACGGGATATAGGGGACTGGTTGCCGGACCGCGAGGCGGGCCTCCCCCGTCCCGCCCCTCCATGCCTCCTACGGTGAGAAGAAGCGCCCGTGAGTGACCGACCGACGGAGCCCGGCCGCCCCACCGGCCCCCCATCCGGCCCACTCTCGGGCCCGACCCAGCCCGCGTCCGTACCCCCGCCGCCGCCCGGGCACCCCTCAGGACCACCGTCCGGCGATGGCTCCGGCCCGGGCCCCGGTTCAGGCTCCGGCAGTACGGGCGGCGGCCCCGGCGGCACGCCACCCCCGGGCGACATCCCACCCCCCGGGGGCACGCCACCGCCGGGCGGCACGCCACCGCCGGGCGGCACGCCGCCCCCGGACGGCCCGCACCCCGATCGCCCCTGGTGGCGGTTCACTCCCAAGAAGCTCGTGGCGGTCGGCGTCCTGGTCGTCGCCGCGGTCGTCCTCACCGTCGTCCTCACCAGCTCCGGGGGCGGGGGTGGAGGCGGCGGCGGAACCGCGGCCGGCGACGAACTCTTCCTCCAGAGCGCCGACTCGTCCGGCCCCGACCCGTACACCGAGTCGAGCACCAGGAAGGGCGCCACCGCGACGACGCCGACCGCGCTGCCGAGCGCCTCGGGGACCGGCCCGTCGGAGAGCGCGAACATCGTCCGGGGCGTCGAGGGCTCCGCTCCCGGTCTGTACGGCGGCACCCGCAACGTCTCCAGCTGCGACGTGGAGAAGCAGATCCGCACGCTGGGCGCGCAGCCGGACAAGAACAAGGCGTTCGCCTCCGTCCTCGGCCTCGACCCGTCCGGCGTCCCCGCCTATCTGCGGTCGCTGACGCCGGTCCAGCTCCGCCTCGACAACCGGGTCACGAACCACGGCTTCCGCGACGGCGCGGCGACGGCCTTCCAGTCCGTGCTCCAGTCCGGCACGGCCGTGCTCGTGAACGACCGCGGGGAGCCGCGCGTGCGGTGCTCGTGCGGGAACCCGCTGCTCGCGCCGGTGCCTCTGCAGGGGGCGGTGAAGCGTCAGGGCAAGGCCTGGTCGGGGTACAAGTCGTCGAACGCGGTGGTCGTGTCGCCGGCTCCGCAGCCGGTGAACAGGTTCGTGATGTACGACCCGGAGACCGAGGGCTGGTTCACCCGGACCGCGGGGACCACGGGCGGCAGCGACCGGAAGACCACGCCGCGCACGCCGCCCGGGGTCTCCCCCTCGAACGCCTCGACAGCCCCGTCGTCCGAGACGTCACACTCGTCTCCGCCGTCCCAGTCACCCGAGTCGTCGCAGCCGCCGTCGTCCGAGGCACCCGGAGCGTCGTCGGCCCCGCCGTCGAGCGCGGAGTCCCCCGCCCCCGAGTCACCCGCCTCACAACCGGCGAGCTAGTTTTTTCTAGGGCCTTTCGTCTGGATCATGCCGGGCCCAAGAGGTCACGGACATCCGGAACGGCCCGGCGGATCAACGCGCGCGCCACTCCGGCGCGAGCACCGACCACACCTCAAGATCCTGCTTGACGCCCTTTTGCGTGCTTGCCTCGCGCAGAACGCCCTCCCGCTTCATGCCGAGCCGCCGCGCCACGTTCAGGCTGGGCCCGTTCTCGGAGGAGGCGACCCACTCCACGCGGTGGATGCCGCGTTCGAGGACCGCCCAGTCGATCAGGACGCGCGCGCCGCGCGTGACGAGGCCGCGTCCGGCCGCGGCGGGCTCGAGCCAGCAGCCGATCTCGCAGTTGCCGCCCTCCGCGTCGAAGATCCGGAAGAGCAGGCCGCCGACGAGCGTCCCGTCCAGCCAGATCCCGTGCAGGCTTCCGCTGTCGGCGGCGCGCTTGTCGGCGTAGGACCTGAGCAGGTCACGGGCCGAGGTGACGTCCTTGATGTTCGAACCGAACGAGATGTGCTGCCCGATGAACTCGCGGCCGCGCTCCAGATGGGCGAGGAACTGCTCGGCGTGCCACGTCTCAAGGGGTCGCAGTTCCGCGCCGTCGTCACCCAGGGAGATCGTGTACATCGCGCTTCCGCTCCTCGGCTTCGGCCTTCACCAGTGTGTCCAGCAGAGCGCCGTCCGCGGCCGGGTGCTGTCCAGGAATACTCGCATGCGGCTCGCGGCACTCGGACGGCTCGATGCTGATGCGGGGCAGTCGGCGGTCGAGCCACTTCGGCAGCCACCAGTTGGCGCCGCCGAGCATGTGCATGAGGGCGGGCACCAGGAGCGTGCGCAGGACGAACGCGTCGAGGGCGACGGCGGCGGCCAGGGCGATGCCGAACATCGCGATGACGCGGTCACCGCTGAGGACGAAGGCCAGGAAGACCGAAATCATGATCACGGCCGCGGAGTTGATGACGCGGCTGGTCTCGGCGAGCCCGACGCGGACGGCCCGCCGGTTGTCGCCGGTCTCCAGCCACTCCTCGTACATGCGGCTGACCAGGAACACCTGGTAGTCCATCGAGAGCCCGAACAGGACCGACACCATGATCACGGGGAGGAACGGCTCGATCGGGCCCGCTCTGCCGAGGCCGAGCATCTCGCTGCCCCAGCCCCACTGGAAGATCGCGACGACGACACCGAAGGCGGAGGCGACGGCCGCGACGTTCATCGCGGCGGCCTTGAGCGGGATGCCGATCGAGCGGAAGGCGAGGAGCAGCAGGACGCAGCCGAGTCCGATGACGACGCCCACGAAGAGCGGCAGTTTGCCGATGATGACGTCGGCGAAGTCATCGTAGCTGGCGGTGACGCCGCCCAGCTGCACATCGAGGGACGTGCCCTTCTCGGCCGCGGGGATGACATCGGTGCGCAGCCGGTCGACGAGCTCGCTGGTCCTCTGGGACTGGGGCGCGGACTTCGGCACGACGGTCAGGAAGGCGGCGGTGCCGCTGTCGTTGTACGTCGCCGGGGTCACGGAGGAGACGCCCTCGGCCGAGCCGATCATGGACTCCAGGCGGCTCACGGCCACCTGGTCGCCGGCGCCGTCTATGGGGGTGACGAGGGTCAGCGGCCCGTTCACGCCGGGCCCGAATCCGTCGGCGAGAAGGTCGTAGGCCTGCCTGGTCGTGGACGACGACGCGTTGTTGCCCTGGTCGGACGTGCCCAGGTGCAGGAAGAAGGTGGGCACCGAGAGCACCGCGATCACGCCGAGGGCGAGCCCGCCGAGGAGCCGGGGGTGGCGCTCCACGAAGACGGCCCAGCGGGCGGCGAGCCCGGTCGGCAGCTCGGGCTCGGGCCCGTGAGCGGCGAGTCTGCGCCGCTGGCGCCTGCTGAGCGCGCGCATGCCGATGAACGACAGGAGCGCGGGCAGCAGTGTGACGGACGCGGCGACGGTGAGGAGCACGGTCAGGGAGGCGGCGATCGCGACGCCGTTGAGGAAGCTGAGGCGCAGGATCAGCATGCCGAGGAGCGCGATGCAGACGGTGGCGCCGGCGAAGACGACCGCGCGTCCGGTGGTGGCGACGGCGCGCTCCGCCGCCTCGTTCACGGGCAGGCCCTGTTTCAGGCCGCGCCGGTGCCGGGTCACGATGAAGAGCGCGTAGTCGATGCCGACGCCGAGGCCGACGAGCATGCCGAGCATCGGGGCGAAGTCGGCGACGGTCATCACATGGCCCAGGAGCACGATGCCGGAGGCGGCGGTGCCCACGCTGACCAGGGCCGTGGCGATCGGCAGGGCGCTGGCCGCGAGGGAGCCGAAGGCGAGCAGCAGGACGACGGCGGCGACGACGACGCCGACGATCTCGGCGACATGTCCCTGGGCGGACTCGGTCAGGGCGACGGCGCTGCCGCCGAGTTCGACCCGCAGTCCGTCGGGGGCGTTGTTCTCGGCGGCCTTGGCGGTGTCGACGAGACGTTGCGCGTCCGCTTTTGCGATGTCGCCGGACTGCTTGTCGAAGGTGACCGTGGCGTAGGCGGTGCGACCGTCGGCGCTTATCCGGCCGGTGCTCTGCTGCTCGTAGGGGCCGGTGACCGCGGCGATGCCGGGCAGGTGCTCGATCCTGTCGAGCGTGCGGGTCATGCGCTCTTTCACGTCGGCGGCGCGGACCATGCTGCCGTCCGTGTGCCAGACGACGGTGTCGCTGTCGCCGCCGAGGCCGGGGAAGCCGTCGTTGAGGAGCTGGGTGGCGCGTCCCGACTCGGTGCCCGGTGCCTCGTAGTCGTTCGAGTAGGAGGTGCCCGCGACGGCCGCTGCCGCGCTCGTGCCGCCGAGGGCGAGGAGCCACAGCAGGACGACTACGAGGCGGTGCCGTGCACACCATCGTGCGAGTGCTGCCACGGACGTGCTCCCAGGGTTTGTGGATCTTCACCGGGAACAGCCCGCAAAGACACATGAGCAATGGCAAGCCACTCTTACAGCAGGAAGTGATCCTTTGTCGCTTTCGTGGCCTTAGTCACAAGAGCGTACGGGAGTTCACGGTCACCTTCCGTCCGATGACACTGCTCGCCCTCTGTGACCCGTCAGCCGAGGAACTGAAGTCCCGCCCAGAGCGCCACCGTTGACACGACCAGCGTCGCCGGGACCGTGAGCACGCCGAGCCGTGTGAAGTCACCGAGCTCCGGATGCACGTCGTGGGCGTGGACGATACGGCGCCACAGGAGCGTGGCGAGCGAGCCCACATACGTGAGGTTGGGGCCGAGGTTGACGCCGACGAGGACGGCGAGGACCGGCCCCGGACCCGCGGGCGCCGCCACGGGGAGCAGCGCGAGAACGGCCGGAAGGTTGTTGATCAGGTTGGCGAGCAGGGCCGCGACCCCGGCGACGGCGAGCAGCGCGGGCAGCGACGAGCCCTCGGGCAGCAGCCGGTCGATGCCGTCCCCGAGGCCGTTGTCGACGACCGCCTTGACCACGATCCCGAGCGCGAGGACGAAGAGGCAGAAGTACGGGTGCGCCGACTTCACCAGCGCGAGCGGCGTCGTGCGCCGCTGCCCGAGCGCCCGCGCCGCGAGGACGAGCGTGCCGACGATCGCCGCCCACAGCGGGTCGATCCCGGCGAACGAGGTGACCACGAAGCCCACGAGCGTCAGGGCGAGGACGGTGAGGGTGAACACCGGCAGGCCGGGCGGCTCCTCGGCGTCCGGCTCGTGGGCGGGCGCCGCCAGGTCGTCGGCGAAGTACCGCCGGAACACCACGTACTCGACGGCGATCGCGCCCAGCCAGGGCAGGGCCATGAGCCCCGCGAACCGCGCGAAGGTGAGGCCGCTCGCGGTGAAGGCGAGCAGATTGGTGAGGTTCGACACCGGCAGCAGCAGCGAGGCGGAGTTGGCGAGGTGGGCGCTCGCGTAGACGTGCGGGCGCGGCCTCGCGCCGATCCGGCGGGCGGTGGCGAGGACGACCGGCGTGAGCAGCACGACCGTGGCGTCCAGGCTCAGTACGGCCGTGATCACGGCCGCCGCGGCGAAGACCCCGCCGAGCATGCGGCGCGGACTGCCCTTGCAGGCTCGCGCGATGGCGTCGCCCGCGGCCTTGAACAGGCCCTCGTCGGCGCAGAGCTGAGCGAGCACCAGGACGGCGGCGAGGAACCCGACGACCGGGAGCAGGTCCCGCGTCTCGGCCCACGCGTGCGCGGGCGACACGGCGCCGACGGCCACGACGATCGCCGCGGCGGGCACAGCGATGACGGCCTCCGGCAGCTGCCGGGGACGGACCACGGCGAAGCCGAGGATGAGCAGGAGAAGGGTGACGGAGAGGAGTTCGGCGGGAATGGTGCTCAACGTGCGACTCCAGAATTCGTACTCCCCCTGCCCCCTTCCGAAGTCCTGGCGCTCCGCCCCGGACCCCGGTCCTCAATCGCCGGACGGGCTGGAACTGCGAGCCCGTCCGGCGATTGAGGACACACAACCTCAGCCCTCGGAGACGCCCAGCTTCTCCAGGATCAGCTCCTTGACGCGCGCCGCGTCGGCCTGACCCCGGGTCGCCTTCATGACAGCACCCACGAGCGCGCCGACGGCGGCGACCTTGCCGCCACGGATCTTGTCGGCGATCCCGGCGTTGCCCGCGATGGCCTCGTCGACGGCCGCGCCGAGCGCGCCCTCGTCCGAGACGACCTTCAGGCCGCGCTTCTCGACGACCGTGTCCGGGTCGCCCTCGCCCGCGAGGACAGCCTCGATGACCTGTCGCGCCAGCTTGTCGTTGAGGTCACCGGCGGAGACGAGCGCCGCCACCCGGGCCACCTGGGCCGGGGTGATGGGCAGCTCGTCGAGCGCGGTGCCCGACTCGTTGGCGTTACGGGCGAGCTCGCCCATCCACCACTTGCGGGCCGAGACGGAGTCCGCGCCGGCCTCGATCGTGGCGACGATCGGGTCGACCGCGCCCGCGTTGAGGATCGACTGCATGTCGTGCTCGGAGACGCCCCACTCCTCGCGCAGCCGGTTGCGGCGCACGCGCGGCATCTCGGGCAGCTCCGAGCGCAGCTCCTCCACCCAGGCGCGAGCGGGCGCCACCGGCACCAGGTCCGGCTCGGGGAAGTAGCGGTAGTCCTCGGCGTTGTCCTTGATGCGGCCCGACGTGGTGGAGCCGTCCTCCTCGTGGAAGTGACGGGTCTCCTGCACGATCGTGCCGCCGGACGACAGCACAGCGGCGTGGCGCTGGATCTCGTAACGGGCGGCGCGCTCGACGGAACGCAGCGAGTTGACGTTCTTCGTCTCCGAGCGGGTGCCGAGGGGCGCCTCGGGGCCGGTACGCAGCGACAGGTTCACGTCGCAGCGCATCTGGCCCTTGTCCATGCGGGCCTCGGAGACGTCGAGCGCCTTGATGACCTCGCGCAGCTCGGCGACGTACGCCTTCGCGACCTCCGGCGCACGCTCCCCGGCGCCCTCGATCGGCTTGGTGACGATCTCGATGAGGGGGATGCCGGCGCGGTTGTAGTCGAGCAGGGAGTGCGAGGCGCCGTGGATACGGCCCGTCGCGCCACCGACGTGCAGCGACTTGCCGGTGTCCTCCTCCATGTGGGCGCGCTCGATCTCCACGCGGAAGATCTCGCCGTCCTCCAGCTGTACGTCGAGGTAGCCGTTGAAGGCGATGGGCTCGTCGTACTGGGAGGTCTGGAAGTTCTTCGGCATGTCCGGATAGAAGTAGTTCTTCCGGGCGAAGCGGCACCAGTCGGCGATCTCGCAGTTGAGCGCGAGGCCGATCTTGACGGCCGACTCGATGCCGATCTCGTTGACCACGGGCAGGGCGCCGGGCAGGCCGAGACAGGTGGGGCAGGTCTGCGAGTTGGGCTGGGCGCCCAGCTCGGTGGAGCACCCGCAGAACATCTTGGTCTTCGTACCCAGCTCGACATGGACCTCGAGGCCCATGACGGGGTCGTACGCCGCGAGTGCCGCGTCGTACGACATCAGTTCAGTGACGGTCACGGTGAGACTTTCCCTCTCAGCCCAGCAGGACGTCGTCGTCGCCCAGGCGCTTCAGCTCCCGGTAGAGGATCGCCAGGCCGGTAACGATGGCGGCGGCGGACACCGCGGCGTCGATGAGCCGCAGGGTGTCGTGATCGTTGCGGGCCATCTTCGCCTGCTTCGCGACACTGATCGCGCCGAATGCGGTGGTCGCGATCGATACGTATGCGCCGGTCTTGGACTTCTTGAAGTTCTTGGCCTTCTTTGCCATGGCACTCACAGCGACGGAGCCTCCTCGAGCAGCGGGTGCCCCCACTTTTCCACGAAGGCGGCCTCGACGGCAGCGCCGACCTTGTACAGACGGTCGTCCTTCATGGCGGGGGCGATGATCTGCAGCCCGACCGGAAGGCCGTCCTCCGGCGCGAGGCCGCACGGCAGGGACATGGCGGCGTTGCCCGCCATGTTGGTCGGGATCGTGCACACGTCGGCCAGGTACATCGCCATCGGGTCGTCGGCGCGCTCGCCGATCGGGAAGGCGGTGGTGGGCGTCGTCGGCGAGACGATCACGTCGACCTGCTCGAAGGCCCGCTCGAACTCCTGGGTGATCAGGGTGCGGACCTTCTGGGCGCTGCCGTAGTACGCGTCGTAGTAGCCGGAGCTGAGCGCGTACGTGCCGAGGATGACGCGGCGCTTGACCTCGTCGCCGAAGCCGGCCTCACGGGTGAGGGCGGTGACGTCCTCGGCCGACTTCGTGCCGTCGTCGCCGACCCGCAGGCCGTAGCGCATGGCGTCGAAGCGGGCCAGGTTGGACGAGCACTCGGACGGCGCGATCAGGTAGTACGCCGACAGGGCCAGGTCGAAGGTCGGGCAGTCCAGCTCGACGATCTCGGCGCCGAGCGACTTGAGCAGCTCGACCGACTCGTTGAAGCGCTGGACGACGCCGGCCTGGTAGCCCTCGCCGGAGAACTGCTTGACGACGCCGACGCGCATGCCCTGGACCGAGCCGTTGCGCGCCGCCTCGACGACCGGCGGGACCGGCGCGTCGATGGACGTCGAGTCGAGCGGGTCGTGGCCGGCGATGACCTCGTGCAGGAGCGCCGCGTCCAGGACCGTACGGGCGCAGGGGCCGCCCTGGTCGAGGGAGCTGGAGAACGCCACCATGCCGTAGCGCGAGACGCCGCCGTAGGTCGGCTTGACGCCGACGGTGCCGGTGACGGCCGCGGGCTGGCGGATCGAACCGCCGGTGTCCGTGCCGATGGCGAGCGGGGCCTCGTAGGCGGCGAGGGCCGCGGAGGAACCGCCGCCGGAGCCGCCGGGGATGCGGGTGAGGTCCCACGGGTTGCCGGTCGGGCCGTAGGCGCTGTTCTCGGTGGAGGACCCCATGGCGAACTCGTCCATGTTGGTCTTGCCGAGGATGACGACGTCGGCGTCCTTGAGCTTGCGCGTCAGGGTGGCGTCGTACGGCGGGATCCAGCCTTCGAGGATCTTCGAACCGACCGTGGTCGGGATGCCCTCGGTGGTGAAGATGTCCTTCAGCGCGAGCGGTACGCCGGCCAGCGGGCCGAGCTTCTCGCCCGCGGCGCGCTTGGCGTCGACGGCGCGGGCCTGCGCGAGCGCGCCCTCACGGTCGACGTGCAGGAAGGCGTGCACCTTCTCGTCGACGGCCTCGATCCGGGCCAGATGGGCCTCGGTGACCTCGACGGCCGTGAGCTCGCCGGCGGCGATCTTCGAGGCGATCTCGGCGGCGGTGAGCTTGATGATGTTGCTGTCCGTCATGGTGATTAGTCCTCCCCCAGGATCTGCGGCACCTTGAAACGCTGCTGTTCCTGGGCCGGGGCGCCGGAGAGCGCCTGCTCGGGGGTGAGCGACGGACGAACCTCGTCCGCCCGCATGACGTTCGTCAGCGGGAGCGGGTGAGAGGTCGGCGGTACGTCTTGGTCGGCGACCTCCGAGACGCGGGCGACCGCGCCGATGATGTCGTCGAGCTGTCCGGCGAAGTGGTCGAGCTCTTCGTCCTTCAGCTCCAGACGCGCCAGCCGTGCGAGGTGTGCGACCTCCTCGCGCGTGATGCCAGGCATGCAGCGATCCTCTGGGGTGAGTGAGTGTGGTGTGGGCCGGGGCCAGTCGTCCCCTTCCCGTCGTCCGCCCGAAGGGCGGGTCGTGCGTCGGTCCGGTGCGTGCGATCGCAGGGCGCCGGAGCGTCCTCGTGGCGGACCACGTGGACGATTCGGCGACGCGGCGAGCGTGCGTGCCGGGCGTCGCGCGACAGACGGGAATGGGACGACTGACCCCAATCCTATGGGGCGCGGTGCCGTGCCTGTTAAACGGTTTCCCGTTCGGAGGTCCGCGACGGCCCCGGTCACCCCTGTATGGCTCAGTTGACCGTCTGTCCCGACGACTGGTCCTCGGCCTCGGCGGCGAGGACGGAGGGCCGCTGCCATCCGCGGGAGCCGCGGGCCCGCAGCCACGCCGTCGTCTCGTCCGGCGGCATCGCGGCGGCGACCAGCCAGCCCTGGACGGCGTCGCACCCGAGGTCGCGCAGGCGCTCCCAGGTCTCGTCGTCCTCGACGCCCTCGGCGACGACGAGCAGGCCGAGCGAGTGCGCCAGGTCGACGGTGCAGCGGACGATCTCCGCGTCCTCGTTGTCCACAGCCAGGCGGGCCACGAACGAGCGGTCGATCTTCAGCTCACTGACCGGGAGGCGGCGCAGGTGGACGAGGGAGGAGTAGCCGGTGCCGAAGTCGTCGAGGGACATCTTCACGCCGTGCCCGGTGAGCCCGGCGAGCGTGTCGGCGGCGCGCTGGGGGTCCTCCAGCAGGACGTGCTCGGTTATCTCCAGCTGGAGGGCGCCCGGGGGGACGCCGTGCCGGGCGAGCCGCGCGGCGACGGCGCCGGCGAATCCCGGGGTGTGCACGTCCCTCGGCGACACGTTCACCGCGACCGGCACGCGCAGGCCCTGCGCCCGCCAGCGGGCAACCTGCGCGAGCGCCGTCTCCAGGACGTACTCGGTCAGATGGGGCATGAGTCCGGACGACTCGGCGATGGCGATGAACTCGTCCGGCGGGACCTTCCCCCGCTCGGGGTGCACCCAGCGCACCAGCGCCTCGAGTCCCGCGACCTGTCCGTCGAAGCGGACCTTGGGCTGGTAGTGCAGCTCCACGTCGCCCGCGTCGAGCGCGCGCCGCAGGTCGCCGAGCAGGCCGAGGCGGTCGGGGGTGTTGGAGTCCCGCTTCGACTCGTAGACCTCCACGCCCGTACGGTCGCGCTTCGCCTGGTACATGGCGACGTCGGCGCGGCGCAGGAGCCCTTCGGCGTCGAGCGCGTGGTCGGGGAAGACGGCGAGTCCGGCGCTGGCCTCCAGGACCAGGGTGAGTCCGTCCAGGTCGAGCGGGGAGCCTAGGGCGGCGACCAGGGTGCGCGCCACTCGGGTGGCGGAGGTCGTGGAGTCGGCCACGGGCAGCAGGACGGCGAACTCGTCGCCGCCGAGGCGTGCGGCCTCCGCCCCGCGGGGCAGGGCCATCCGGAGCCGGTCGGCTATCTGGAGCAGGAGCCGGTCCCCCGCCAGGTGGCCGAGGGTGTCGTTGACCGACCGGAAGCGGTCCAGGTCGATCAGCATGAGGGCGCTGCGCGCGCCGATCCGCTCGGCGTCGTCGAGCGCGGTCCAGGTCCGCTCCAGGAGCCACTGCCGGTTGGGCAGCCCGGTGAGCGGGTCGCGCAGCTGCTCCTCGGCGCGGGCCCGGGCGATCCACAGCGTCGAGTCGAGCGCGATGAGCGGGACGGCGAACAGCGGCAGCAGCACGGGCAGCGCGATCGCGACCACGCAGATCAGCGGGGCGATGCCGAGCAGCGCGACGCCGACCAGGCCCTGCCGGAGGAGGGCCGTGCGGGCGACGGTGGGCAGGCCGGAGGTGCGCGGCGCATGGACGTACCAGAGCAGGCTGCGGGTGACCGTGAGGTAGGCGGCCGCGACGAGCGCCACCTCGGGGGCGTTGAGGACCGTCCAGGTCTCCGGCTTCCACGGGGACTCCACGGACGGGACCTGGCCGAACACGGCGAGCACGAGGCCGCCCGCGCCGATGCCGATGATGTCGACCGCGCCGTGCAGGACGCCCTGGCGCCAGCGGTGCCGGCGGGCGATGCCGACGAGGACGACGACGGTGAGGCTGACCATGCCGGCGGGCACCCAGCCGTAGAGCAGCAGGACCGCGAGCGTTAAGGCCGCGCCCGAGCCGGTGCCGCCCCACCAGCGGTCGCGGCCGAGCGCGACGAGGTGGCCGACGATGATGCCGGTCAGTAGGGCCAGGGACCAGCCGGCCGCGCCGGACGGGAAGAGCGCATGGCTGCCGGTGAAGGCGCGGTAGAAGCCGGTGCCGAGGACGGCGGAGGCGAGGGCGACGATCGCGAGGGGCAGCACGGGAAGCGCGCGCAGCCAGGAGCGCTCCCTGCCGTCCCCCTCCTCGCCGAAGGACTCGCCGAACGCCCCGCCGAAGGTCCCGTACGCGCGCGGCCAGCCGCCCGCGTCTCCCGCTTCGGCGCCCGTCCACCCGGAACCACCGTCAGCGGCGGCCCCGGTCCACCCGGTCCCGCCGCTCACCGCCGCTCCGGAGCCGGTACCGCCGATGGCACCGATGCCCGCTCCGCCGTTCGAACCCGGGGCGGGCCAACCGGGCGCCGCCGCACCGGATCCGGGGACGCCGTAGGCGCCGATCCCGGCTCCGCCGTTCGAACCGGACGCGGGCCAGCCGGGTGCGGGCGCCGCGGATCCGGCCGATACGCCGGCGGAGCCGCTCCGTCCGCTCTCGCCCCGCGCACCGGAGCCCGCGCGACGGCGCGGACGCCCTGCGCCGCGGATCCCGAACGCTGCGCGCCACGCACCGCGCCTGCTCACCGAACCACCGTGCTCGCTCCCGCCGGGACCGTCGTCCGCGGAGCGCGCTGCCGGGGCGGCGTCGACCGCGCGACGCCCGTCCCCCTGGTCCGTCTCACCGGGCTCGTCCTTCTCGCCGGTCTCGTCCTGTCCCGGCACGCTGCGCGCGGCCGGCGCCGGGCTCTCGGCGCCTCGCCACACGCGCCAACGCGTGCGCAGCCGTGAGTCCGGAGCGGCGCTCTCGGTCGGTTCCATTCCCGTCCCTCTCACAGCCGGCGGTGCCCACGCCACGCGATCCGCCGCGGACGACTTCCGTCAGCGGTACCGCGTCCTCGTTCACTGCCCCGTGCCCGTCGTGGGCAGGGGATGCCCCATCCGCAGCCGGGCACGGCAGGCGCACCCCTCAACAGTAGGCCGCAGAAGGCTTCCAGGGGCAGCGGTCGCCCACGGTTGCCCGAATGCGCCCTGGCCACCCGTATGCATCTGGTATGCGCTGAACGGGTGGCCTTCAACCGCTACTCCTCGGTCGGAAGCGCCGCGTCCGCCGCCGCGTCCGGCCCCTGTTCGAGCAGGACGGCGAACCCGTCCTCGTTCAGAACCGGAACCTTCAGCTGCATCGCCTTGTCGTACTTGGAGCCCGGATTGTCCCCCACTACGACGAAGGAGGTCTTCTTGGAAACGGAGCCCGTCACCTTGGCCCCTCTGCTCTGCAGGGCCTCTTTCGCGCCATCTCGGGTGTGGTGCTCGAGGGTGCCGGTGACGACGACCGTGAGGCCTTCGAGGGGACGCGGACCCTGGTCCTCACCCGCGCCCTCCTCCTCCATCCGCACCCCGGCGGCCCGCCACTTGCGCAGGATCTCGCGGTGCCAGTCCTCCGCGAACCACTGCTTGAGCGAGGCAGCGATGATCGGCCCGACGCCGTCGGTGGCGGCGAGCTCCTCCTCGGTGGCCTGCTCGATGCGGTCGATGGAGCGGAACTCGCGGGCCAGCGCCTCGGCGGCGACGGGCCCCACATGGCGCACGGACAGGCCGGTGATGACGCGGGCTAGCGGCCGCTCCTTCGCCGCCGCGATGTTCTCCAGCATGGACAGGGCGTTCTTGCGGGGCTCGCCCTGCTGGTTGGCGAAGACCGTGGCGACCTTCTCCTCGCCGGTCTTCGGGTCCCGCTTGGGCAGGCCGCTGTCCTGATCGAGGACGTACGCCCGGATCGGCAGCAGCTGCTCGATGGTGAGGTCGAACAGGTCGCCCTCGTCGGCGAGCGCCGGCTCGGCCGGCTCCAGGGGCTTGGTGAGGGCGGCGGCCGCCACGTAACCGAAGTTCTCGATGTCGAGGGACTTGCGGCCCCCGAGGTAGAAGAGGCGCTCGCGCAACTGGGCAGGACAGGACCGGGCGTTCGGGCAGCGGAGGTCGATGTCGCCCTCCTTCATGGGCCGCAGCGGGGTGCCGCACTCGGGGCACTGGGCGGGCATCACGAACTCCCGCTCGCTGCCGTCGCGCAGGTCGGCGACCGGGCCGAGGATCTCCGGGATGACGTCGCCCGCCTTGCGCAGGACGACGGTGTCCCCGATGAGGACGCCCTTCTTCTTGACGACGTCCTGGTTGTGCAGGGTCGCGAACTCGACCTCGGAGCCGGCCACGGTGACCGGCTCGACCTGCGCGTACGGCGTGACGCGGCCGGTGCGGCCGACGCCCACGCGGATGTTGACCAGCTTGGTGTTGACCTCCTCCGGCGGGTACTTCCAGGCGATGGCCCAGCGCGGGGCGCGCGACGTGGAGCCGAGGCGGCCCTGGAGGGGGATCTCGTCGAGCTTGACGACGGCGCCGTCGATCTCGTGCTCGACGATCGAGTGGCGGTTCTCCCCGAAGTGGGCGATGAACTCCCGTACGTCCTCGATGCTGTCGACCACCCTGTTGTGCCGGGCGGTGGGCAGGCCCCATTCGTGCAGCAGCTCGTAGGCCTGGGAGAGGCGGTCGATGTCGAAGCCCTCGCGGGCGCCGATGCCGTGCACGACCATGTGGAGCGGGCGGGTCGCGGTGACGCGGGGGTCCTTCTGGCGCAGTGAACCCGCCGCCGCGTTGCGCGGGTTGGCGAAGGGCTTGTCGCCGGCCTCGACCAGGCGCGCGTTGAGCTCCTCGAACCCCGCCATGGGGAAGAAGACCTCGCCGCGGATCTCGACGAGTGCGGGGACGCGGTCACCCTTGAGGCGGTGGGGGATCTCCGCGATCGTGCGCACGTTGGGAGTGATGTCCTCACCGGTGCGGCCGTCTCCGCGGGTGGCGGCGCGGGTGAGCCTGCCGTCCTCGTACGTGAGGTTGACCGCGAGGCCGTCGATCTTGAGTTCGCACAGGAAGTGGTAGTCGGGCGTGCCGACGTCCCGGGCGATGCGGTCGGCCCAGGCGGCCAACTCGGCGTCGTCGAAGGCGTTGTCGAGGGAGAGCATGCGCTCGCGGTGCTCGACGGCCGTGAACGTCGTGGACACCGGCTCGTACGAACCGGCGACCTTCTGCGTCGGCGAGTCGGGCGTGCGCAGCTCGGGGTACTGCTCCTCCAGCGCCTCCAGGGAGCGCAGGAGCTTGTCGAACTCGCCGTCGCTGACGACCGGCTGGTCCTTCACGTAGTACCTGAAGCGGTGCTCCTCGATCTGCTCGGCGAGCTGCGCGTGCTGCTCCCGTGCCGTCGCGGGCACCTCTGCGGGCTGTGCGTGCTGCTGTTCGCCGGCCACCGTCTCGTCCTCCCGTTTGTCCGTGTGCGGACCCGGACCCGTCACTCTGGGTTGTCCGCGAGTGATCTCGCCGCCCGGACGCAGTGGGCGAGCGCGGCGCGCGCGTACGCGGGAGAGGCCCCCGCGAGACCGCACGACGGAGTGAGCGTGACCGACTCCGCGAGGGAGCCGGGATTCAGCCCCAGCCTGCGCCACAGCGTCCTGACTCCCATGACGCTACCGGCAGGGTCTGACAATGGGCCGTCCGTGCCCGGCACGACACCTGCGAAGAGCCGCGTGCCGGCCTCGACGGCCTCACCGATCGCGTCGTCGTCACGTTCGGTGAGCAGCGAGAAGTCGAAGGAGATGGCGTCGGCGCCGGCGCGGCGCAGCAGGGCGAACGGGACGTCCGGGGCGCAGGAGTGCACGACGACGGGACCGTCGTGGACCGAGACGGCCTCGCGGAGCGTGCTCTCCACGAGCTGGCGGTCGACGGCGCGGTGGGTGCGGTATCCGCTGGCGCTCTTGACCTGGCCGCGCAGTACGGCGATGAGGGACGGCTCATCGAGCTGGAGCACGATCTCGGCGCCGGGGACGCGGCGGCGCACGTCGTCGAGGTGGAGGCGCAGACCCTCGGCGAGCGAGCCGGCGAGGTCCCGGCAGGCGCCCTCGTCGGAGAGGGCGACCTCGCCGTTGCGCAGTTCCAGGGCGGCGGCGAGCGTCCAGGGGCCGACCGCCTGCACCTTCAACGGCCCCTGGTAGCCCTGCGTGAACTCCTCGAGGGCGTCCAGGTCCTCGCCCATCCAGGACCGGGCGCGCCGGGTGTCGCGGCCCGGCCGGTCCCCGAGCCGCCAGCCGCTGGGCTCCACGCGCGCGTAGAGCTCGACGAGCAGTCCGGTGGTCCGGCCGATCATGTCGGCGCCGGGTCCGCGTGCGGGCAGTTCCGCCAGATACGGGAACTCCTCGACACTGCCGGTGACCGTCTTGGCCGCCTCGCGCGCGTCGCCACCGGGCATCGATCCGACACCGGTGGCGGGCCCCGGCCTGAACTTGCTGTTTTCGCTCACCCGCGAAGCGTACGTAACGGGGCCGGGGCCGGCTCAAGCGCAGGTGGACCGAAGCGATGCGCTAACGGCCCGGACGCACCGTCAGGTCGTTGACCTCGGCGTCGCGCGGCAGGTCGAGGGCCATGACGATCGTCGTGGCGACCGACTCGGGGTCGATCCAGCGGGCGGCGTCGTACGGCTTGCCCTCCTGCTGGTGCACCTTGACCTGCATGGCGCTGGCCGTGCGGCCCGGGTAGACCGACGTGACCCGGACGCCGTTTCCGTGCTCCTCCTGGCGCAGGGAGTCGGCGAGCGCCTTCAGACCGTGCTTGGAGGCGGCGTACGCGGACCAGTCGGCATGCGCGCTGAGGCCCGCACCGGAGTTGACGAAGACCACGTGGCCGTGGGCGACGCGGAGCTGGGGCAGGAAATGGCGGGTCAGCTCGGCGGGGGCGACCAGGTTCACGTTCAGCTGGTGGCGCCACGACTTGGGGGTGAGCTCGCCGACCGGGCCGAGATCGACGACACCCGCGATGTGCAGCAGCGAGTCCACCCGGTCGGGCAGCGACTGGTGCGAGAACGCCCAGGAGAGCTTGTCCGGGTCGGAGAGGTCGCCGACGAGGGTGCCCGCGCCGGGGAACTGGGCCGCGAGTTCCTTCGCGCGGGCCGCGTCTCGCGCGTGGAGGACGAGTTCATCCCCGCGTGTGTGCAGACGGCGCGCCACTGCCGCGCCGATACCTGATCCGGCCCCGGTGATCACATGTGTTGCCATACGGGCCATGCTCGCATTAGAGCGTTCCGACTGATTCCTCCAGGTAGGCCAGCGCGCCGACGGGCTCCTCGGCGAAGAACACCAGCTCGGTCAGCGGCACCGGCAGGAACCCCTCGTCCTCCATGCGGCGGAACTGCTCCTTGAGGCCGTCGTAGAAGCCCGCCGAGTTGAGCAGGACGACCGGCTTGGTGGTCTTGCCGTGCTTCTTCAGCTCAAGGATCTCGGTGGCCTCGTCGAGCGTGCCCGTGCCGCCCACCATGATGACGACGGCGTCGGCCTTCTCCAGGAGCAGTGCCTTGCGTTCGGCGAGGTCACGGGCGATCACCATCTCGTCGGCGTTCGTCCGCGCCTTGGCGGCCAGGAAGTCCACGGAGACGCCGACGAGGCGCCCTCCGGCCTCCTGCGCGCCGTCCGCGACCACCTTCATGAGCCCGCTCTCCGAACCGCCCCACACGAGCGTGTGCCCGCCCTTGCCGAGCAGTTCGGCGAACTCACGGGCGGGGCGGGTGTAGCGGTCGGCGAGGTCGGCGGCGGAGAGGAAGACGCAGATGTTCATGCGACCTACCGTACGGGGGAAGAACGGCGGCCTCGCCGGCGCTGTCCCTGGTATGGCTGATGGACACACGATCACGATCGAGCAGGGCACCGGTTCCGTACGCGTCGTCCACGGCGGGGTGGTGCTCGCGCAGAGCACGCGTCCGCTGCTGCTGCGCGAGACGGGCTGTCCCGTGCGCTACTACATACCGCCGGCGGACGTCCGCGCGGATCTGCTGACCCCGTCCGACACACAGACGTACTGCCCCTTCAAGGGAACGGCGTCCTACTGGTCCCTGCCGGACGCCCCCGACCTGGTGTGGTCGTACCCGGACCCGAAGCCGGAGGTGGCCGAGATCAAGGACCACCTGTGCTTCTACGAGGTGGAAATCGTCTGACCGCGTGATGAGTTCCACCGGGCGGGGGAGTTTTCACGGACATGGACAAGAAGACGAACTCCTCCGACGGCACGGTCATCGCGTACGAGCGCACCGGCACGGGTCCGGCGGTCATCCTGGTGAGTGGCGCCCTGTCGGCGGGCTCGTCGATGGAGCCGCTGGCCGCCCGGCTGAGCGCCGGACTCGGCGCCGTCCCGTACGACCGCAGGGGCCGTGGCGCGAGCGGTGACACGGCCCCGTACGCGGTCGCCCGCGAGGTGGAGGACATCGCGGCGCTCATCGACGCGGTGGGCGGCAGCGCGGCGCTGTACGGCATGTCCTCGGGCGCGGCGCTGGCCCTGGAGGCCGCGGCGAGCGGGCTTGCGGTGACCCGAGTCGCCGTGTACGAACCCCCGTTCGCGCTCGACGAAGGGGGCGGCAAGGAGCGCGCGGAGTACACGCGGCAGCTGTCCGGGCTCCTGGCCGACGGCCGCAACGGGGACGCGGTGGAGCTGTTCATGTCGCTCACCGGCACGCCCGCCGGGATGATCGCGGGCGCCCGGCGGTCACCGTGGTGGCCGGAAATGGAGGCGGTCGCGCCGACCCTCGCCTACGACGACGCCGCGATGGGTGACGGTCTGGTGCCGCGGGAGCGGCTGGCCTCGATCACCGTGCCGGTGCTCGCCGTCGCGGGCGGGGCGAGCCCCGCGTGGATGCGCGAGGCGGCGCGGACGGTGGCTCAGGCGGTGCCCGACGGGACGTACCGCACGCTGGACGGCCAGACCCACGCGGTGGACCCGGACGCCCTCGGCCCGCTGCTCAGCGACTTCTTCTCGGCGTAGGACCGCGCACTCCGGCGCACTCCGGAAGCGGCTGACGGGACTAGGCGACGGCCTTCGCGCGCGTGGTCGTCGCGATCGTCGCCGAGCCGACCACGCGCGTGCCGTCGTAGAGCACGATGGCCTGGCCGGGGGCGACGCCGCGTGCGGGCTCGTCGAAGGTGACGGTCAGGGTGCCGTCCACCAGCTCCGCGGTCACCGGCGTCTCGTCGCCGTGGGCACGCAGCTGCGCGGTGTACGTGCCCGGTCCCGAGGGAGCCGTGCCGCACCAGCGGGGCTTGATGGCCGTGAGGGCCGTGACGTCGAGGGAGTCGACGGGGCCGACCGTCACCGTGTTGTTCACCGGAGAGATGTCGAGGACGTAGCGCGGCTTGCCGTCGGGGGCCGGGGTACCGATGCGCAGGCCCTTGCGCTGGCCGATCGTGAAGCCGTACGCGCCCTCGTGCGTGCCGACCTTGCTGCCCGTCTCGTCGACGATGTCGCCCTCTGCCTTGCCCAGGCGCGACGCCAGGAAGCCCTGGGTGTCGCCGTCCGCGATGAAACAGATGTCGTGCGAGTCGGGCTTCTTGGCGACGGCGAGGCCGCGCCGCTCGGCCTCCGCGCGGATCTCGTCCTTCGTCGTGACCGTGTCGCCCAGGGGGAACAGGGCGTGCGCGAGCTGGCGGTCGTCGAGCACTCCGAGGACGTACGACTGGTCCTTGGCCATGTCGGAGGCGCGGTGCAGTTCGCGGGTGCCGTCCGGGTGCTCGACCACCTTCGCGTAGTGGCCGGTGGCGACGGCGTCGAAGCCGAGGGCGAGCGCCTTGTCGAGGAGCGCGGCGAACTTGATCTTCTCGTTGCAGCGCAGGCACGGGTTCGGGGTGCGCCCGGCCTCGTACTCGGCGACGAAGTCGTCGACGACGTCCTCGCGGAACCGCTCGGCGAGGTCCCAGACGTAGAAGGGGATCCCGATGACGTCGGCGGCCCTGCGGGCGTCGCGGGAGTCCTCGATGGTGCAACAGCCGCGGGCTCCGGTGCGGAACGACTGCGGGTTCGCGGAGAGGGCGAGGTGGACGCCCGTCACGTCGTGGCCCGCTTCCGCCGCGCGGGCGGCGGCGACGGCGGAGTCCACGCCGCCCGACATGGCGGCGAGGACGCGAAGGGGGCGGGTGCTCTGCGGGGTCTGCGAAGTCATAGCTCTAACAGGGTACGGGGCCGCGGGAACCGAATCCCGCGAGTATCCGTTGTGGATCTCGTACGACGTGAACGGGGGCGGGTCGTGGGAGCACAGGGAAAGTCCCGGCGGAAGTCCGGGGGCGGCGCGAAGCGCGACGGTGACCGGGGGGTCAGCCGGCGGACGCTGCTGATCGGAGGCGCGGCGACGGCCGTCGGTGTGGGCCTGCTCGCCCGCAGCGACCTGGCGCACATGTGGTGGCAGATGCCCGGCATCGACAAGCCGCGCAAGGCCGGCGAGGTCGACTTCAGGGGCGCGGAGTGGGTGGCCGCGGCGGCGGCGAACTGGCGCCGGGCGGACCGCCCGGCGGACTACACGATCGACCGCGTGATCATCCATGTCACCCAGGGCAGCTACCAGGGCACGCTGAAGGTCTTCAAGGACCCGTGGCACGGGGCGGCCGCACACTACGTGGTGCGCAAGGACGGGCACATAGCGCAGATGATCCGCGAGCTGGACGTGGCGTTCCACGCGGGGAACAAGGACTTCAACGAACGCAGTGTGGGGATCGAGCACGAGGGGTTCGTGGACCGCCCGGCCGACTTCACGGACGCCATGTACGCGTCCTCCGCCCGGCTCACCGCCGGGATATGCAGGCGCTATGGGATACCCGTCGACCGGAAGCACATCATCGGGCACGTCGAGGTGCCGGGCACGGACCACACCGATCCGGGTCCGCACTGGGACTGGGACCGGTACATGCGCCTGGTGCGGCGGGCCCATGACGAGGGGCGTACGGCCAAGGCATAGGCCGCCCGGCCGTCATGCGCCTGGTGCGGCGGGCCCATGACGAGGGGCGTACGGCCAAGGCGTAGGCCGCCCGGCGGCGCCCGGACACACCCGGGCCCAGCCCGGCCGTCACCCGGCCCGGCCGTCAGCCCGGCCCGGCTGTCAGCCCGGCCCGGCTGTCAGCCCAGCCCGGCCGTCAGCTCAGCCCGGCCGTCCTGGCCCGCTCCACCGCCGGTCCGATCGCGTCCGCCACCGCTGCGACGTCCGCCTCGGTCGACGTGTGGCCGAGGGAGAAGCGCAGGGTGCCGCGGGCGAGGTCCGGGTCGGTGCCGGTGGCCAGCAGTACGTGGCTGGGCTGCGCCACACCGGCCGTGCACGCGGAGCCGGTGGAGCACTCGATGCCCTGGGCGTCCAGGAGCAGCAGCAGGGAATCGCCCTCGCAGCCGGGGAAGGTGAAGTGGGCGTTGGCGGGCAGCCGGCCGCCGGGGGCCGGGTCGCCGCCGAGGATCACCCCGGGGACGGCCGCGCGCACGGCGTCGACCAGGTCGTCACGCAGACCGCCGATCTCGCGGGCGAACCGCTCGCGCTGTTCGGCGGCGAGCCGCCCGGCGACGGCGAAGGCGGCGACGGCCGGCACGTCGAGCGTCCCGGAGCGCACATGCCGCTCCTGACCGCCGCCATGGAGCACGGGTACGGGGGTGTACTCGCGGCCCAGGAGGAGCGCCCCGATGCCGTACGGGCCGCCGATCTTGTGGCCGGAGACGGTCATCGCGGCGAGGCCGGACGCGGCGAAGTCGACGGGGAGCTGACCGTAGGCCTGGACGGCATCGGCATGCAGCGGGACACCGAACTCGGCGGCCACGTCGGCGAGTTCACGGACGGGCTGGATCGTGCCGATCTCGTTGTTCGCCCACATGACGGTGGCGAGGGCCACGTCGTCGGGATTGCGGGAGATCGCCTCGCGCAGGGCGTCCGGGTGCACGCGCCCGTACGTGTCGACGGGCAGGTACTCGACGGTGGCGCCCTCGTGTTCACCGAGCCAGTGCACGGCGTCGAGGACGGCGTGGTGTTCGACGGGGCTGGAGAGGACGCGGGTGCGGGCGGGGTCGGCGTCGCGGCGGGACCAGTACAGGCCCTTCACCGCGAGGTTGTCGGCCTCGGTGCCGCCTGAGGTGAAAACGACCTCACTGGGGCGGGCGCCGAGGGATTCGGCGAGGGTCTCGCGGGACTCCTCGACGGTGCGTCGGGCGCGCCGGCCCGCTGCGTGCAGCGAGGACGCGTTGCCGGTGACGGCGAGCTGGGCGGTCATCACCTCGACGGCCTCCGGGAGCATCGGAGTGGTCGCGGCGTGGTCGAGGTAAGCCATGGTGGGCTCGATTCTACGAGCCTCGGTCCCGGTGCTCCGCGCCGCGTGGGGTCCCGTCCCACGGAGGGCGCGCGAGAGGTCAGCCCGTGAGGCTCCAGGACAGCGTGTGATCGGTGGCGACGAACGCCGCGAGGACCGCAAGGTCGGCCACGCCGAGCCCGAGTCCGAGCAGCGCACGGCCACGGCGGGCGGTGCCGCGCCACAGGGCGAGGCCGGCGAGCACGATGGCGATGGGGCCGAGGAAAAGGTTGAGGACGAGCAGTCCGAGCAGCCCGAGGACGAACGAGGCGACGGCCATTCCGTCGGCGTCGCGCGTACCGGCGCGCGGCGCGGTGTCAGGAGTCGTACGGGTTTCGGCGGTGAGTTGCATGGTGGTACCCCCTCTGGTGAAGCGGATCGGATCAGTGCTGGTGGCGTCGCCGGGCGGTCCGCTCGCGCACGGCGAAGACGACCAGCCAGACACCGATGACGGCGGCGGCGACGAGCGTGACGGGAAGAGGCGCGTGGGCCACGGAGCCCAGCGCGACGCCCAGCAGAAGCAGGGCGGCTACGAGGAACAGCATGAGTGCCTCTCGGGGTCGGATCGGATCGGTGACAGTTGGGATTACAACCGTTCACTGACTTCTGAGTCTAGCGCGCGCACAGCTTCCGCATTACAGAGAACAAGTGTTAACTGCATGGCATGAGTCACACCCTCGGCGTCCGGCAGGCCCAGAAGCAGAAGACCCGACAGGCGCTGCTCGACGCGGCGTTGGGGCTGCTCGAGGACCAGAGCCTGTCGAGCCTGGGGCTGCGCGAGGTCACCCGGGCCGTCGGGGTCGCGCCGACCGCGTTCTACCGGCACTTCTGCTCGACGGCCGAGCTCGGCGTCGCGCTCGTCGAGGAGGCGCTCGGCAGCCTGCACGAGACGATCACCACGATGCTGACCACGACGGGGAGCAACGAGGAACGCCTCGGCCAGACGGTCGAGTTGATCGCCCGTCTGGTCCGCACGCACCCCTCCCACGTGCGCTTCATCGCGCGTGAGCGGCACGGCGGTGTCCAGCAGGTGCGGGATGCCATCGGCGGGCAGCTCGCGCGGTTCACCGAGGAGGTGGCCGAGGGACTGGCCGCGGACCCCGTGTCCGCGGGCTGGAGCCGCGACGACCTGCGGATGCTCGCCTGGCACTACGTCGAGCACATGGTGATGACCGCGTCCGTCTTCCTGGAGACCCCGCCCGAGCGCATGGACGCGGCGATCGACCTCGCCACACGGCAGTTGCGCCTCGTCAACCTCGGCAGGGCGCACTGGCTGGACTGAGGCCGGCCCACCGGCGACCTGCCACGGACGCCCGCGCCCCCACGCCCCCGGCCTGGACAAGCCCTAGCCTGAACTGCATGACCGCCGACTGGAATCTCGACCGCTCCTACGCCAGTTCGTCCGGTGACGTCGCCTGGGCCGCGCTCGGCCCCGCGGACGCGCCGCCGGTCGTCCTCGTCCACGGCACGCCCTTCTCCTCGTACGTCTGGCGCGGCCCGGCCCGCGCGCTCGCCGCCCGGTACCGCGTGTACGTGTGGGACCTGCCCGGGTACGGCGCCTCGGCCAAGCACGACGGGCAGGACGTCTCCCTGGCCGCCCACGCCCGCGTCCTGACCGAGTTGCTCGGCCACTGGGGCCTGGACCGGCCAGGCGCCGAACCCGCCGTCGTCGCCCATGACTTCGGCGGCTGTGTCGCCCTGCGCGCCCGCTTGTTGCACGGCGCGCGCTACGAGCGGCTCACGCTCGTCGATCCGGTGGCTCTCGCCCCGTGGGGCTCCCCCACGTACCGCCATCTCGGCGCGCACGCCGAGGTGTTCGCCCAGCTCCCGCCGGCCCTGCACGAGGCGCTGGTGCGCGAGTACATCAGGTCGGCGAGCCACCGGGGCCTGCACCCGGAGACACTCGACCGACTGGTCGCACCCTGGTGCACACCCGAGGGACAGCCAGCGTTCTACCGTCAGATCGAGCAGAACGACCAGCGCTTCACCGATGAGATCCAGGACCGGTACGGGGAGTTGGACCTGCCCGTGCTGATCTGCTGGGGCACCGACGACACCTGGATCCCGGTCGCGAGGGGGCACGAACTGGCGAAGCTGATCCCCGGCGCCGAGCTGCGGCTGATCGAGGGCGCGGGGCATCTCGTACAGGAGGACGCGCCGGCCGAACTGACCGGTGCCGTCACGGAGTTCCTGTGGGCGGACCGTACACGCCGGTGATCGCGGCGGCGCAGCGGGCGAGTTCCTCACGGATCTCGGGCGGGCCGGCGACCTCGACGTTGTCGGCGAAGGACAGGAGCGAGCGCGCCTCGCGCACTTCCCCGTAGCCGAGACGCACGGTGATCCACTCGCTGCGGCCGTCGTCGTCGGGCGGCGCCGTCAGCGCGTTGCCGCACAGCCGCAGGAACAGGTCGAGGTGGGTGCGCCGCACGCGCGCGGTGGCCTCGACGGCGCCCGGCCTGTCCTCGACCTGACGCTTCAACACGGCCCAGGCGTCCGCCAGTCGGACCCCCGGGCGCCGCCGTACGGGCGCGTCGGTGAGGGTCGCCTCGCGCACCCGGTCCGCCCGGAACAGCCGGGGCTCGGCGCGCCGGTCGGCGACGAGGTACCAGACCCCGGCCTTGGAGACGAGTCCGTACGGGTCGACGGTGTAGGTGCGGGGTGTGTCGGTGCCGCTGTGCCGGTAGCGCAGGCGCAGACGCCGCTCGGCGAGCACCGCCTCCTGGAGCACGCCCAGGTCCACGGCGGGCAGGGGCCCGCCCCTCCAGCGTGACGCCTCCACGAGGATGCGGCGGCTGATCAGCTCGGCGGCGGGGCGGTGCGGTTCGGGCAGCGCGGCCATCACCTTGCGCAGGGCCGAGCGGAACGCGGAGTCGAGTCCGAGCGCACTGTGGGCGCCCTGGGCGGCCAGGATGAACAGGGCGCGCGACTCGTCGGCCGTGAGCCCGGTGACGTCCGTGCGGTAGCCGGGCAGCAGGGCGATGCCTCCGTGCCGGCCGCGCTCGGCGTACACCGGGACGCCACTGGCGGAGAGCGCCTCGATGTCGCGGTAGATGGTGCGCACGGACACTTCGAGCCGCTCGGCGAGCTCGGGGGCGGCGACCCGCCCACGGGTCTGGAGCAGCAGCAGGATCGAGAGCAGCCGGTCGGATTTCACACGTCAGAGGATCTCGCGACGCGCGGCGCCCGAGGGCGCCGGGCTCGCCTCACGCCCCGACCCGGCGCACGCCGTGCGACCGGCCCCGGTCAGCTCAGCTTCGCCCGCGCGAGCTGCCGGGACTGCGCCACGAGGCGGTCCTCGCTGTCCCAGACCTCGGCGTCCTCCTCAAGGAAGCCGCCCGCGAGGTTGCGGGTGGTGATGGAGACGCGCAGGGGGCCGGGGGCGGGGCGGCAGCGCACGTGGACGGTCAGTTCGACGGTCGGGACCCAGCCGGTCAGGCCCATCTCGAACGCGGTCGGGGGCAGCGCGTCCACGGCGAGGAGCAGGGAGAGCGGGTCCGCGTCGCGCCCGTCCGCGAGGCCGAACCAGGCCCGCATCTCGCCCTTGCCGGAGGGCGAACCGATCGCCCAGCCGAGCGTGGCCGGGTCGAGCTTGAGGGCGAGCCGCTCGGTGATGGCGGAGCTGCCCTTGATCGGCGTGGGGCCGTCCTGCGCGCCGAAGCACTGCTCGACCGGCGGGAGGTGCGGTGGCTTCGCGGTGGTGCGGACGTCGTCAGGGAGCGCGTCGAGGTCGCCGTAGGAGGCGAGGACGCGGATCCGCTCGACCTCGGCGCCCTCGTCGTCGTACTGGAAGAGGGAGGCCTGGCCGGTGGAGAGGGTGCGGCCGGTGCGGACGATGTCGGTCCTGATCACGGCGGGGCCGGGATGGGACGCGGTCAGGTAGTGCGCGGAGATGGTGAACGGGTCGCTGTGCGGCAGGGCGTCACCGAGGGCGCGGCCGAGCACGGCGAGCAGGTAGCCGCCGTTGACGGCGCTGATGATCGTCCAGCCGGCCGAGAGGTCGATGTCGTACACGCCGGGCTCGCGCCGGGTGACCGCCGTGTCGCGGTCGAACTCGCTGTCGCCGATGACCGCCTGCGCGGCGGACGATACCTGTGCCATGCAGGTACGGTACAACAGGAAACTACTAAGCGGTAGCTTTTGCCGCAGGCCGAGCGCCGGGACCCCGGTCAGGGCGTCTCCTCCGGCACCTCCGCCGCCGACGACCTGCGGTGCCAGGCCCGCGGCGCCCGCCAGTGGTAGCGCATCGCGAGCAGCCGCAGCACGAACGCCGTGATGACCGCGGCGCCGCTGCTGAACGCGGACAGCACATCGAAACGGATGCACAGGACGATGATCGTCGAGCCGACGATCGCTGGCACCGCGTACAGGTCGCGGTCCCAGCGGACCAGGGACGGGACCTCGTTGGCGATGATGTCGCGCAGCACACCGCCGCCCACCGCGGTCGCGAGTCCGAGCGCCGCGGAGGCCGTGAGCCCGAGCCCGTAGTCGTACGCCTTGACCGTGCCGGTGACGCAGAACAGGCCGAGGCCCGCCGCGTCGAAGATGTTGACCGCGACCTGGGTGCGCTCCACCTCGGGGTGCAGGAAGAACACCAGGCCGGCGGCGATCAGCGGGGTCAGGAAGTACCCGAGGTCGGTGAACGCGGCCGGCGGGACGGCGCCGATGATCAGGTCGCGGAACAGCCCTCCGCCCAGCGCGGTGACCTCGGCGAGAACGGCGATGCCGAAGACATCGAAGTTCTTGCGGACCGCGAGGAGAGCGCCGGAGATCGCGAACACGAAGATCCCGACGAGGTCCAGCCAATGCTGGACGGAGGGGGTGAAGAGTTCCAGGAGCACCCGACATTGTTACGCACTGCCGGGTGCCGCCCCGAGCCAGGTGCGGCGCGTGGCCTACAGCGCGGGCTTGCCCTTCGTGTAGAGCCATGTCTGGAACAGCCCGTCGAGATCCTGCCCGGAGACCTTCTCGGCCAGACGGATGAAGTCGGCGGTCTGCGCGTTGCCGTAGCGGTGTGCGGCGGTCCAGGTGCGCAGGAGCTTGAAGAAGTCCTCGTCGCCGATCCGCTCGCGAAGGACCTGGAGTGTCATCGCGCCGCGGTTGTAGACGGCGCTGTTGAACATGGTGTCGCGCTGCGGGTCGGCGATGACGCTCTGCCAGAAGGACGAGGACGCGGGGACGGAGTTGTAGGCGGCGAGGAAGGAGTCGTGGGCGCTGGAGCGGCCCTTGTGCTCGTTCCACAGCCAGGGCCCGTAACTGGCGAAGCCCTCGTTGAGCCAGATGTCCTTCCACTGCCGCACCGAGACGGAGTCGCCGAACCACTGGTGGGCCAGCTCGTGCACGATCGTGCCCTCGGAGCGGACGGCGGAGTAGCTCGGCTTGGACTGCGTCTCCAGGGAGAAACCGGCCTGCGGCATGTCGTCGACGACCGCGCCGGTCTCCTCGAACGGGTAGGGGCCGAACACCTTCGACCAGTAGTCGGTGACCTCGGCCGTGACGCCGTACACGTCGACGTTGTTGCTGTTCTTCAGGACCGGGTCGATGGCTACGTAGATCGGAATGCCCGAGGGGGTCCGGCCGGTCTGGACGTCGAACTTCCCTATGGAGGCGGTCGCGAGGTAGGTCGCCATCGGCCGTGACTCGCGCCAGTGGTGCACGGTCTGCCCGCCCCGGACGTCGTACGTGTCGACGAGGCGGCCGTTGGAGACGCCGGTGAGGCCCTTGGGCGCCTTGATGCGGATGTCGTACGTCGCCTTGTCCGAGGGATGGTCGCTGGAGGGGAACCAGGTGGAGGCGGCGTTGGGTTCGCAGGCGACGAAGACGCCGTCGTCGGTCTTCATCCAGCCGTAGTCGGAGCCGAAGACGATGGGGCCGTTGAGCGCCTCGGGGACGCCGCCGTAGGTGACCGTGACGGAGAACGTGCGGTGGTCGCGGATCGTGTCGCGCGGGGTGACGCGTATCTCGTCGCCGGAGCGTGTGAAGTGGGCGCGTCTGCCGTTCACTTCGACGGAGGTGACGGTCAGCTTCTGGAGGTCCAGATCGAGGGAGGAGAGGTTCTGGGTGGCGCGCGCGGTGACGGTGGTGACGCCGTCGAGGCGGTCGGTCGCGGGGTCGTACGCCACGTTCAGGTCGTAGTGGGTGGCGTCGAAGCCGCCGTTGCCGAGCTGCGGGAAGTACGGGTCGCCGATGCCGTCCGAGCCGGGGGTGGGGGCCGGGGCCGCGGCGATCAGACAGAACGAGGCGGCCGCTGTCGCGACCGCTGCCAGACGTGCCGAACGGGAGAGTGCCATGAGTCGTCCCTTCGCGCGTGTTCCGATGTAACGGACACGCAGACTCTGCACTCCCCCGTCAGGGCGTGTACATGACCTGCTCGGTCAAATCCCCGCTATCTGCCGGACGACTCCTGTACGTCATCCGTCCCGTCCGCGTCACCCGCATCGTCCGACGGCTGTACGTCACTGTCGTCACCGGCGTCGGCGGCCGCCTCGGGGGTCTCAGCGGACTCCTCGGCGGACGCCTTGGCCGGCTTCTCAACCGATGCCGTGGCCGGCTCCTGAACCAGCGCCTCGGCCGGCTCCGCAGCCGGCTCGTCAGGAGCGTCGTCCGCGTCCGTCCGCGCCAGCGTCACCACCTCGATCGCCTCCTTGGCGACCGCGAGCAGCGTGGTGTCACCCGGGGCCTGGTCCTCGGCGTTCTCCGGGTGGTGACAGGCCACTTGGCGCCCGGGGGCGAGCTGGAGCAGCGGGGGTTCGACCGTCTTGCAGATCTCCGTCGCCTTCCAGCACCGCGTGTGGAAGCGGCAGCCGCTCGGCGGCGAGATCGGCGAGGGCACGTCGCCCTTGAGCAGGATCCGCTCGCTCTTGGCGCCCCGGCGCTTGGGGTCCGGCACCGGCACGGCCGACATCAGGGCCTTGGTGTACGGGTGCATCGGCGCCTCGTACAGCGAGGTGCGGTCGGCGAGTTCGACGACCTTGCCGAGGTACATCACCGCGATGCGGTCCGAGACATGGCGGACGACGGAGAGGTCGTGCGCGATGATCACGTACGTCAGGCCCAGCTCGGACTGCAGGTCGTCCATGAGGTTGACGACCTGCGCCTGGATCGACACGTCGAGCGCGGAGACCGGCTCGTCCGCCACGACCAGCTTCGGCTTGAGCGCGAGCGCGCGGGCGATGCCGATGCGCTGGCGCTGGCCTCCGGAGAACTCGTGCGGATAGCGGTTGAAGTGCTCGGGGCTGAGGCCCACCAGCTCCAGGAGGCGCTGGACCTCCTTCTTCACCCCGCCCTCGGGCTCCACGCCCTGGAGCCGGAACGGCGCCGAGACGATCGAGCCGATGGTGTGCCGGGGGTTCAGGGAGCCGTACGGGTCCTGGAAGATCATCTGGATGTCCCGGCGCAGCGGGCGCATGCCCCCCGTGCCGAGGCGCGTGATGTCCTGGCCCTCGAACTCGATCTTGCCGGCGGTGGGTTCGATCAGCTTCGTGATGACCCGGCCCATGGTCGACTTGCCGCAGCCGGACTCGCCGACGACGCCCAGGGTCTCGCCCTTGCGGACCTCGAAGTCGATCCCGTCGACGGCCTTCACCGCGGCGACCTGCCGCTGGAGGAGCCCCTTCTTGATCGGGAAGTGCTTGACCAGGCCCTCGACCTTGAGCAGCACCTCCCGGTTCTCGGGGGACGCCGCCTGCGCGGGGACCGTGGCCGCCGCAGTGTCCCCGGCGTCTTCCTTCTTCGTCTCGCTCACGGGCTCACTCACAGCTTCGGCGCAATCTCTTCGGTCCAGATCCGCGTACGGTCCTCCGGCGAGAGGTGGCAGGCGGAGAAGTGGTCGCTGCCGACCTCGTGCAGCTCGGGCCGCTGGGTGCGGGTGATGCCGCCCTTGGGCAGGTCCGCGTACGGGCAGCGCGGGTGGAAGGCGCAGCCCGAGGGGACGTTGATGAGGGACGGCGGCTGGCCCTTGACGGGGATGAGCCGCTCGGTCTGCTCACGGTCGATGCGCGGCATGGATCCGAGCAGACCCCAGGTGTACGGGTGCTGCGGCTCGGCGAAGATCTTGTCGACGGGACCGCGCTCCACGCAGCGACCGCCGTACATGACCAGGACCTGGTCGGCGATCTCGGCGACGACACCCAGGTCGTGGGTGATGAGGACGACCGCGGACTCGAACTCCTTCTGCAGATCCCTGATCAGGTCGAGGATCTGCGCCTGGACGGTGACGTCGAGGGCGGTGGTCGGCTCGTCCGCGATCAGCAGCTGCGGGTTGTTCGCCAGCGACATCGCGATCATCGCGCGCTGGCGCATACCGCCGGAGAACTCGTGCGGGTAGCTGTCGACGCGCTTGGCCGGCTCGGGGATGCCCACGCGGTCGAGCAGTTCGACGGCCCGCTTGCGCGCGACCTTCTTGGTCACGTCGTTGTGGACGCGGTACCCCTCCACGATCTGGTTGCCGACCGTGTAGTACGGGTGCATCGCGGACAGCGGGTCCTGGAAGATCATCGCCATGTCGCGGCCGCGGAGCCTGCGCACATCGTCCGGGGCGGCCCCGATCAGCTCCTTGCCGTCGAGCCAGATCTCGCCGGACATCTGCACGTTCTTGCCGCGCGCGCCGAGCCGGTGCAGGCCCATGATCGCCAGCGATGTCACGGACTTGCCGGACCCGGACTCGCCCACGATGGACAGGGTCTGGCCCTTCTCCAGCTTGAAGCTGAGCCCGTCGACGGACTTGACCAGGCCGTCGTCGGTCGGGAAGTGCACCTTGAGGTCGCGCACTTCGAGGAAGGCGGTGGGGGACTTGGCCGGGCCCGCGGCCACCGGCTCGCCCACGGCGGCACCGGTTTTGGACAGTTCGGTCACGAGAGCCTCACCCGCGGGTCGGCGGCGGCGTAGAGAAGGTCCACCAGGAGATTGCAGAAGACGACGAAGAACGCGGCGAGCAGGGTCACGCCGAGCACCTTCGGCAGGTCGTTGTCGGTGATGCCCTGTACCGCGTACTCACCGATGCCGTGCAGCGAGAACACGTTCTCGGTGATCACGGCGCCGCCGAGCAGCAGACCGACGTCCATGCCGAACACGGTGACGATCGGGGTGAGTGCGGCGCGCAGGCCGTGCCGGCCCACCACCGTGCGCTCGCGCAGCCCCTTGGCGCGCGCGGTGCGGATGAAGTCCTCGTTCATCGTCTCCAGCATGCCCGAGCGGGTCAGCCGGGCGTAGATGGCGGAGTACAGCAGAGCGAGTGAACACCAGGCCGGGAAGAGGGTGTTGGCCCATTGCGCCGGATTTTCCGTCAACGGTACGTACGTTCGCCCGAAGATCGGAATCTGGTAGGTGAAGACGAGCAGCGCCAGCTGGCCCGTGAAGAAGATGGGCAGCGAGACACCGGCCAGGGCGACGCCCATGAAGGCACGGTCGAAGAACGATCCGGGCTTGAGTGCCGAGATCACACCCACCGTGACGCCGGACACCAGCCAGATGACGGCGGCGCCCGCGGCCAGGGACAGGGTGATGGGCAGCCGGTCGGTCAGCTCGGGCCACACCGCGACGTGGTTCTTGAAGGAGTAGCCGAAGCACGGCGCGTTGCAGTGGACCGTGGTGGGGCCGAGGTCGTAGGTGGACCCCGCGAAGATCCCCTTGATGAAGTGCCAGTACTGGATGTAGACGGGTTCGTCCAGGCCGAGGTTGTGCTTGACCGCCGCGATGTCCGCGGCCGAGGGACTCTTGCCGATGTACTGCTGCGCGAGCTGGTCGGCGGACTGGCCGGCGATTCTCGGCAGCAGGAAAAAGATGCAAAACGTGACCGCGGTGACGACCAGCAACAGGATCACTGCCGCGATCAGCCGGCGGATGATGTACGAGATCACGGGGACCGGCGCTGGTGCCCGCGGACCGTGCGGCCCGCGGGCACCAATGCCTTCACCTGCCTTCCGGGGCTGCTACTTCTTCGTGGTGCCGATGTTGAGGTAGTCGTACTGCCCGCTGAAGGCGGCCGTGGACACCAGGTTGGTGGCGTACGGCGAGCGGTACATCAGGACCTTGAAGTAGGTCAGCGGGACGAGCGCCGCGTCCTCCATGGCCTGCTTGTCGATCTGCGCGTACAGCTTGTTGCGCGTGGCCTCGTCGGGCGCCCCGATGGCCTCGGCGAGCATCGAGTCGACCTTCTTGTCGTCGAGCTCCGACAGGGCGGTGTTGCCGGACTCGCCGACCGCCTTGCTGTTCAGGATCTGCTGCAGGAAGCCGTAGCCCGACGGCCAGTCGGCGCCCCACTGCATCATCATGATGCCGACCTTGTTCTTCTGGTTGAACTTCGGGACACCGGCGTAGTCGGTGAAGTACTTGCCCGACGGGTACTGCTTCAGGCTGGCGTTGATGCCGACCTTCTTCAGCGACTCGATGAGCGCCTGGGCACCGGAGACTTCCTCGTCACGGTCGCTGCGCGCCGTGATCGTGGTGTTGATCGTCTTCTCGCCGCAGGCCTTCAGGGCGTCCTTGGCCTTGGCCACGTCACCCTTGTTGCCGCTGGTGGCGTAGACGTCTTCCTTGGCGTAGCCCGTGATGTCCGGGGGCAGGACCGTGGTGGCGACGTCGCCGCGGATGGGTCCGCCCTGAGCGGTCTGCACCGAGACCTTGTCGATCGCGTACTCGACGGCCTTGCGGCAGTCGACGTTCGTGAACGGCTTCAGCTTGGTGTTGATCGCCGCGTAGACGAGACGGCCGCCGTAGGCGTTGTCCGTGTTCCCCATCTTCGACTTGTCGTTGACCAGCTGCGCCTGCGTCTGGGTGTCGACGCCCTTGCCCTGCAGGTCGATCAGGGTGTCGCCGGACTGCAGGTCCTTGTCGATCGTCTGCTGGTTGACCTTCAGGTTGACGACGATCTTGTCCGGGTACTGCTTGCGCAGCGGGTCGGACTTCGGGTCGAAGTTCTTGTTGCGGACCAGGACGGCCTGCTTGCCCTCCTGGTAGCTCTGGAACTGGTACGAGCCCGAGGAGACGATGTGCTTGACGTAGTCGATGCCGTCGTCCTTGGCCTTCGGCACCGGCGCGGTCTGCGGGGTGGCGACCAGGTAGTCGAACTCCTGGAAGGCCTGGTTCAGGTGGAAGACGATGGTGGTGTCGTCCGGCGTCTCGATGGACTTGAGGCCCTCGGCGCTCTTGTCCTTGTACGGACCCTTGTACTTGTCGCCGCCCTTGAGGAACTGCTGGAAGTAGTTCGGGCCGAGGGAGAGCACGTCACGCGCGAAGTTCGAGCGCTCGACGGCGTACTTGACGTCCTTGGACGTGATCGGCGAGCCGTCCTGGTACTTCAGACCCTTGCGGATCGTGTACGTCCAGGTCTTGCCGCCGTCCGACTGCTTGCCGGGCGCCGAGGCGAGGTCGGGGACGAGCGTGTTGCCCTTCTCCCCGGCATCGGGCTTGAACGTCATCAGCGGGCGGGCGTACAGCCGGCTGAAGTTGTACATGTAGGCGTAGTACGTGTTGCCCGGGTCGAACGAGTCGGGGACGTCCGACATCGCGTAGGTGACCGTGCCGCCCTTCTTCGTCGAGGCGTTGACGACATCCTTCGTGGCGGCGTTCGCACCGGCCGACTTGTTGCTGCCGTCCGAGCCGTCGTCGGCCTTGCTGCAGCCGGCGAGCAGCATGCTCACGCTGCCGATGGCCGCAACAGCGGCAAGTGATGACCTTCGCATGATGGTCGGAATCCCCTCCATTGTCGGAAACTTGTGGAGCTCTCTGTGCGGCCGGACTCAGCGACTGCGCGGGTCGAGAGCGTCGCGGAGACCGTCACCGAGCAGGTTGAACGCGAGCACGGTGACGAAGATGGCGAGGCCCGGAACGATCATGTACTGCGGATCGACCTGGAAGTAGTCGACGGCCTGGTTGAGCATGCCGCCCCAGGAGGCCTGCGGCGGCTGGATGCCCACGCCCAGGAAACTGAGCGACGCCTCGAAGATGATGTTCGTCGGGATCAGCAGGGTCGAGTAGACGATGATCGGCGCGACCAGGTTGGGCATCAGTTCCCGGAACAGGATGTACGGGCCTCGTGCGCCCATCCCGCGTGCCGCGTCCACGAACTCCCGCTCGCGCAGCGCCAGGGTCTGGCCGCGCACGATGCGGCCCAGATAAGGCCAGTTGAAGAAGCCGATCACGAAGATCAGCACGCAGATGTGCAGCGGCAGCCCGTTCAGACCGAACGCCCCGCCCTGGAGGGTCGCGGAGATCGAGATCGCGAACAGCAGCAGCGGGAACGCCAGGAAGGTGTCCATCATGCGGCTGATGACCGAGTCGACCCGGCCGCCGTAGTACCCGGCGACGACGCCGAGGATGGCCCCGATCACGTTCGACAGGACGGTCGCGCCGAAGGCGACGACGAGGGAGACCCAGGAGCCCTCGAGGATGCGCGCGAGGATGTCGCGGCCGAACTTGGGCTCCACACCCAGGGGGTGGTCGCCGCTCATACCGCCGAGACCGCCCTTGGGGAGCGAGCTGGTGGGGTCGATCAGGTCCTGGTGGAACGTGTTCGGGTCGAGGCCGAAGAGATGCTGGAGGGGGCGCGCCAGGGCGGCGATGAGGATCAGCAGGATGACGACGACGCCGCCGGCGACGGCGATCTTGTCCCTCTTGAAGCGGTTCCAGGCGATACGCCCGAGGGAGCGCCCCTCGATCTGCTGCCCCTTGGTGCCGGCGAGCACAGCCTCGGGCTGCACCTCGGCCTGGGCCCCAGTGGTCTCGATCGGTGCGGTCACGGTGTGGTTGACCCCTCTCGGCCGACGGTGGCCGGCCCACGCCCGCCGCTGTAGCGGCTTGATCCTGTTTCACACGCTGGACAGTCCGGGGGCATGGCCTCGTGGTTGACCGTTCAGCTCGTACACAGAGTCGAAACCCCGTGTCTGCAGGGAGTCTTCAATGCGCCTGTGACCAGCCGCCAGCCCTCACCGTGAAAGGTTGCGCAACCGTGATGAGGCGGCAGGAGTGCAGTATGCGGACGTGGGAACCGGCTGAGCGGACAATTCGCTCCCCTCGCCCCCATCGGTGGCGGGTCCGGAATGTAACGCCGTGACCGATGTGGCGAGAATGCCCCGCTCGATGCGCCAACTGCCCGTGAAACAGGGCGTAATGGTGCTTTGTCCCGGAAGTGGCGACGCGGGCGGGGCGGGCACCCGGACGCGGACGTCGAAGGCCGCGTCCCGGGGGCGGAAGTGGAGCCGGGCGTCCGTGAAGTCGAGCCAGCTCCCCATGAGGGGGAACCACGCCTTGAACACACTCTCCTTGGTGGAGAAGAGGAGGGTGTCCCAGTGGACCCCGGGATGTGTGCGCGCGAGACGGGCCAGCGCCGCGCGCTCGACCGGGTCGGCGACCAGATCGAGGACGCCCGCCGGCAGCGGCGCGTGCGGTTCCGCGTCGATACCGAGGGAGAGCAGACGCGTAGGGGACCCGCGACGGCGGCCGCGCGGTAACCGGGGCAGTGGGTCATGCTCCCCACCACCCCGCCCGGCCAGCGCGGCGCCCGGTCCGGGCCCGGCACCAGCGGCAGCGGGCGGACCCCGAGTGCGCCGAGGACGCGTCGGGCGCAGTGGCGCACCTCGCCGAACTCCCGGCGCCGCGACGCGGCCGCGCCCGCGACGTAGGCGCGCTCCTCGGGAAACAGGACCGCGCCCGCCGCCTCCCCGAACGCGCCCGCCACCGCGACGAAGGCGGGCAGAACGCCCACGACGGGCCCGTCGTCCCAGGTCACGACCAGGGCAGTCGCGCGGCCGCCTCCTCGTCGGTCACCAGGGCGTGGATCGCGGCCAGCAGGCCCTCGACGAGGCGGCCCGGCAGCTCCTCGCCGAAGCGGCCGTGTCGGAGGGCAGTTGGAACGGCACCAGCGGCGAGCCGGACACCGGCGCCCCGGGATGCGGCATTCCCGCAGATCGCCGCCCATGACTTCGAGTGGACCGAACACCAGTGCGCTCGAAACCTGGTCAGGGCATTACGTAAGCGCTCTCACCTGGTCGTCACGTGAACTGCGGCAGGGCGGTTCATTTACGTTCAACCAACCGTTCCGTAATGCCACTTGAAGACCGAACAGTTCAGTACGTCCCGTGCGGCGGCGGGTACCCGTACCCCGCGACGGGGGCGGGCGCGGGCGGGGCCGCGTGGGCCTCGCGGTCGTAGAACGGGCGGGCGTTGGCGCGCAGCCACATGGCGACGGGGTCGTGCTCGTCGGACATCGCGACCGTGGAGACGGGCAGCCCGTCGGGCACGGCGACGACCGACTGCTGCATCATCGCGCGCACCGCGTCCACGGACACCGGCGACGTGTCGTACACGTCGAGGCCGATCGCCAGATGGGGCGCGCCGAGCGTCGGCTGGACCCAGGCGCGGCGCAGCGAGCGGATCGCGGTGGTGCGGTGCGCGTTCTGCGTCAGCAGGGCGTAGAACTGGGGGATTTCGATGGCGGGGTCGCTCAGCCGCAGGGGCCCGGCGGGCTGGCGGTCGAGGCCGCCCGCGATCCGGCGCAGGTCGAGCCACGGGATGCCGACGCCGCCGCCGGGCGCGTGCGGGTTGAGCCACAGGCCGTAGTGGTCGGGGTAGAGCGTGCGGGCCGCGTCGACCCCGCCGACGACCTCGTACGCGCGGCTCCAGCCGGAGGCGGACAGCTCCTGGGCGGAGGTGACGCAGGGGGCGTACGAGAAGCCGTCGACCTCCATGTTCCCGTACTGCGCGTCGGGGGATCCGGCCTGGCCGTGCCAGAGCAGCATCCACACCTGACCGGCGCCGGGGTCCGCGAGCGCGTGGAGCAGCGCCTCGTAGGCGTCGTAACGCCCCGGCGTCACCTGGCGCAGCATGTGCTCGACCTGACCGGCCGCGGCCGTGCCCGACGCACTCACCCGTAACCGCCCCTTCGTGACGTACTCGACGATTTCGACCCGCTCCCCGCGGCGGGACCGCCCAGACAGGTCATGAAACCAGCTTAAGCGGCGATCCTGACACCGACTTGGCGTACGCGCGGTCGACCGCTTTCCCGTGTTCTCCCGAACGGGGACCGGCGCCGGGCTTTCAGTGACCCTGCGTGTAGAACGGCCGCAGCGTGGCACGCATCCAGTCACCGACCGGGTCCTGGGTGATGTCGAGCAGGACGAGGTTCACCGGCCAGGGCGCCGGGACCCGGCCCAGGGCGCGGCCCAGGGCGTCCATGGGCAGGTTGCGCGCGGGCCCCTCCCACTGCGACAGCTCGACGCCGACGAAGAGGACGGGGTCGCCGCCCTCGACGCTGGCGAGGCAGCGGCGGGCGGTGAGGACGACGCCGGACGCCTCGAACTCCTCGCGCACGGCGGCCAGGAAGTCGACCGGGTCGTTCTGCCAGTCGGGCTCGGAGAGGCTGACCCGGCCGCCCGTGGCGGGCCCGTCCAGCGGCGTACGGCCGGACCTGCACAGCTCGGCGACGGCGGGCGGGGGCAGCGGGATGCCGACGGCGCCGTCCGGGTTCACCGCGATGCCGACCTGCGGGGGCAGCCCGCGCGCGAACTCGACGGCCGGCGCGACCGTGCAGCCCATCCGGTCGCCGACGACCGCGAGGAACTGCTCCTCCGAGCTGAAGACGGGGACATAGGCCTGGCCTTCGATCTCCAGCGTCGGCAGGTCGAGGTTCGGGCTGCCGGGCCCGCCGCCCTGGGGCAGCGGTATCCACACCTGACTGCGTCCGAGGACCTCGACGATCCGGCCGCCCGCCGAGTCGACCCCGAGGGAGGCGGCGAGCACCTCCTCCAGCTCGTTGGCCGGCCACCCGCCGTACGGATGTGCATGAGCCTGCGCCGGAATGTCCATGTGCCTACCACCCGCTCTGGAACCGCTCTGTCTGCGGCCGAACCCTAGCGTGTGCGGATGACACGACACCCTCCGCATCCGCACACTCACATGCGGTCGCGGGGCGTCAACCGCCCTCGAACGCGATCCCGTTCAGCACATCCGTCGCGTCCCGGTCGAGCAGCACCGCGGACGCGCAGCCCCACGGCAGGTCACCGCGCTCGGCCGACTCCACCAGACCCGCGACCGCGCGGCGGTGCCGGGCGAACGCGTAGCGCGAGACCCCGCGGCCGCGGTCCCGCTGGCCCGCGAGCGCCGTGTCCGCGTCGACGTCGAGCAGCATCAGATGCAGGTGCGCGCCGCGCCGCCCGGCCTCCCTGGCCAGCCAGCGCCGCACCCAGGCCTGCGTGCCGCAGTCGTGCAGGACGACGCTGCCTCCCGAGCGCAGGGCCCGCCGCAGCCCGGCGAAGTGCGCGAGCCGCACGAGCGGGCGGTACACGGCGTACGGGAGGAGCCGGGGCAGCCGGGCAGCCCAGCGGTCACGGGCGTCCTGCGAGTCGATGCGCACGGCTCCCCCGCCGCCGACCACGCGGCTCATCAGCGTGGACTTGCCGCTGCCCGGGAGCCCCGAGACCACGATCAGGTCACCCCGCGCGAAGCCGAGGCGCCTCGGCGTACGGCCGCCTCTGCCGCGCAGATCCCTGACGACCGGACCCCGCCCCGTCACCGACCTCGGGCGGGGCATCGCGCGCTGTCCGACCCCTGCCGCCGCGTACGCACCAGCCGCTGCCTTGTGCACCGTGATCGTCCTCCCCGTTCCGGTCACGCCACCCTTGCCCGTCAAGTGTAAAGAGACGGTAATGCCGTACAAGTGGTTTCCCCGTACGGTCGGCATGCAATGATGTGCGCGCCAAGAGCACGACCAACTGCATACCGGCCGCTTGAATCCGCGCGGGAGAGCTCCCCGGACGCCGACGCGTCCCCGGGGGCGCCGAAGGAGCAAGTTCCTCCCTTGAATCTCTCAGGCCCCGTACCGCGCGGGCGAGGCATATCTGAAAAGCGGGCGGCCCTGGCCGCTCCACCCAAGGTGCAAGTCGCGACCACCTGTACGTGTGGCGCCGGCGAACCTCTCAGGTTCCGATGACAGATGGGGAGGAAGACCATCGCCCTCGTCTGTCATGCCTGGGATCCTGGAGCACCACTCATGAGCAACGCCCCCCGTAAGACCGCCCTCGACGCCCTGCACCGCTCGCTGGGCGCGACGATGACCGACTTCGCGGGCTGGGACATGCCGCTGCGGTACGGCAGCGAACGCGACGAGCACATCGCGGTCCGCACCCAGGCGGGCCTCTTCGACCTGTCGCACATGGGCGAGATCACCGTCACCGGGCCGCAGGCCGTCGACCTCCTCGACTACGCCCTCGTCGGCAACATGTCCACGATCGGCCCCGGCCGCGCCCGCTACACCATGATCTGCCAGGAGGACGGCGGGATCATCGACGACCTGATCGTCTACCGCCTGGGCGAGCAGGAGGCCGGTCCTGTCCAGTACATGGTCGTCGCCAACGCGGGCAACGCGCAGATCGTGCTCGACACGATCACCGAGCGCGCCGCCGGCTTCGACGCCGAGGTCCGCGACGACCGCGACGCCTACTCGCTGATCGCCGTGCAGGGCCCCGAGTCCCCCGGCATCCTGAAGTCCCTCACGGACGCCGACCTGGACGGCCTCAAGTACTACGCGGGCCTGCCCGGCACCGTCGCCGGCGTCCCCGCCCTCATCGCCCGCACCGGCTACACCGGCGAGGACGGCTTCGAGCTGTTCGTCGCCCCGGAGCACGCCGAGAAGCTGTGGCAGGCGCTGACCGACGCGGGCGCGCCGGTCGGGCTCGTCCCCGCCGGCCTCTCCTGCCGCGACACGCTGCGCCTGGAGGCCGGCATGCCGCTGTACGGGCACGAGCTGACGACGGCGCTGACCCCGTTCGACGCGGGTCTCGGCCGCGTCGTGAAGTTCGAGAAGACGGGCAACGAGGGCCGCTTCGTGGGCCGCGAGGCGCTCGAGGCCGCCGCCGAGCGCGCCGAGACCGCCCCGCCGCGCAAGCTCGTCGGCCTGATCGCCGAGGGCCGCCGGGTGCCGCGCGCCGGGATGTCCGTGGTCGCCGGCGGCCAGGTGATCGGCGAGGTCACCTCCGGCGCCCCCTCCCCCACCCTCGGCAAGCCGATCGCCATCGCCTACGTGGACGCGGCGCACGCCGCCCCCGGCACCGAGGGCGTCGGCGTGGACATCCGCGGCGCCCACGAGCCGTACGAGGTCGTGGCGCTGCCGTTCTACAAGCGCCAGAAGTAGCCCGACCAGTCCTCACGGGGGCCGCCGGAAGTAACCCAGCGCACACCCCTCTCGTTCCGCAGCACCCATTCGCGTACAGGAGAATTCAGATCATGAGCAACCCCCAGCAGCTGCGCTACAGCAAGGAGCACGAGTGGCTGTCGGGCGCCGAGGACGGCGTCTCGACGGTCGGCATCACCGAGTTCGCGGCCAACGCGCTCGGCGATGTCGTCTACGCCCAGCTCCCCGAGGTCGGTGACACGGTGACCGCGGGCGAGACCTGCGGCGAACTCGAGTCGACCAAGTCCGTCAGCGACCTGTACTCCCCGGTCACCGGCGAGGTCGTCGAGGCGAACCAGGACGTCGTGGACGACCCGGCACTGGTGAACTCCGCCCCGTTCGAGGGCGGCTGGCTGTTCAAGGTCCGCATCTCGGATGAGCCGAAGGACCTGCTCTCCGCGGACGAGTACGACGCGTTCTCCGGCTCCGGCAACTAGGGACACCACGACCATGTCGCTCATGAACACCCCCCTGCACGAGCTCGACCCGGACGTCGCCGCCGCGGTCGACGCCGAGCTGCGCCGTCAGCAGTCCACCCTCGAGATGATCGCGTCGGAGAACTTCGCTCCGGTCGCCGTCATGGAGGCGCAGGGCTCGGTCCTGACCAACAAGTACGCCGAGGGCTACCCCGGCCGGCGCTACTACGGCGGCTGCGAGCACGTCGACGTCACCGAGCAGATCGCCATCGACCGGGTCAAGGACCTCTTCGGCGCCGAGTACGCCAACGTCCAGCCCCACTCCGGCGCCTCCGCCAACCAGGCCGCCCTCTTCGCGCTCGCCAAGCCCGGCGACACGATCCTGGGCCTGGACCTGGCGCACGGCGGTCACCTCACGCACGGTATGCGCCTGAACTTCTCCGGCAAGCAGTTCGACGTCGTGGCCTACCACGTCGACGAGGCCGGCCTGGTGGACATGGCCGAGGTCGAGCGCCTCGCCAAGGAGCACCGCCCCAAGGTCATCATCGCGGGCTGGTCCGCCTACCCCCGCCAGCTGGACTTCGCCGCGTTCCGCCGCATCGCGGACGAGACCGGCGCCTTCCTGTGGGTCGACATGGCCCACTTCGCCGGCCTCGTCGCGGCCGGGCTGCACCCCAACCCGGTCGAGTACGCCGACGTGGTCACCTCCACCACGCACAAGACCCTCGGCGGGCCGCGCGGCGGGATCATCCTCGCGAAGAAGGACTTCGCGAAGAAGCTGAACTCCTCCGTCTTCCCCGGCTTCCAGGGCGGCCCCCTGGAGCACGTGATCGCCGCCAAGGCCGTCTCCTTCAAGATCGCCGCGAGCGAGGACTTCAAGGAGCGCCAGCAGCGCACCATCGAGGGCGCCCAGATCCTCGCCGCCCGTCTGACCTCGGACGACGCGCGCGCCGCGGGCGTGAACGTGCTGTCCGGCGGCACGGATGTGCACCTGGTCCTGGTCGACCTGCGCGAGTCCGAGCTCGACGGTCAGCAGGCCGAGGACCGTCTCCACGAGGTCGGCATCACCGTCAACCGCAACGCGGTCCCGAACGACCCGCGCCCGCCGATGGTCACCTCCGGCCTGCGGATCGGCACCCCGGCCCTGGCCACCCGTGGCTTCCAGACCGAGGACTTCACCGAGGTCGCCGACATCATCGCCGAAGCGCTGAAGCCGGAATACGACGCGCCGTCCCTCAAGGTCCGCGTCACCGCTCTCGCCGACAAGTACCCCCTGTACCCCGGCCTGAAGTAGTTTCGTACGCATTTGTACGTATGGAATTTCGGGGCACCGCGCACACTGGACAGTGAGAGCGGTGCCCCGCCCCATGCAGCGCCCTCCGCATCACCTTGCGCACCACCCGGCGGACAACGGCGTCCGCCGAAACCCCACCTAGGAGTTCCCCCGTGGCCATCTCGGTCTTCGACCTGTTCTCGATCGGCATCGGCCCGTCCAGCTCTCACACGGTCGGCCCCATGCGGGCGGCCCGCATGTTCGCGCGCCGCCTGAAGAACGAGGGCCTGCTCGCCCACACCGCCTCGATACGGGCGGAGCTCTACGGCTCCCTCGGCGCCACCGGACACGGCCACGGCACCCCCAAGGCGGTCCTGCTGGGTCTGGAGGGCGACTCCCCCCGCACCGTCGACGTGGAGAAGGCCGACGACCGCGTCGAGGCGATCAAGACCTCCGGGAAGATCAACCTGCTCGGCGTCCACGAGATCCCGTTCAGCTTCGACGACGATCTGGTCCTGCACCGCCGCAAGGCGCTTCCGTACCACGCCAACGGCATGACGATCTTCGCCTACGACCACGAGGGCGCCCTCGTCCTGGAGAAGACGTACTACTCGGTGGGCGGCGGCTTCGTCGTCGACGAGGATGCCGTGGCCGGCGAGAACCCGATCGTGCCCGACGACACGGTCCTCAAGTACCCCTTCCGCACCGGCGACGAGCTGCTCCGCCTCACCGGGGAGACCGGCCTGTCCATCTCCGCTCTGATGCTGGAGAACGAGAAGGCCTGGCGCACCGAGGACGAGATCCGCTCCGGCCTCCTCGACATCTGGCGCGTCATGCAGGCCTGCGTCTCGCGCGGCATGTCCCGCGAGGGCATCCTGCCCGGCGGCCTCAAGGTCCGCCGCCGCGCCGCGAACTCCGCCCGCCAGCTGCGCGCCGAGGGCGACCCGATGGCCCGCGCCATGGAGTGGATCACCCTCTACGCGATGGCCGTGAACGAGGAGAACGCCGCGGGCGGCCGTGTCGTGACCGCGCCCACCAACGGCGCCGCGGGCATCATCCCCGCGGTCCTGCACTACTACGTCAACTTCGTGCCCGGCGCGGATGAGGAAGGCGTCGTCCGCTTCATGCTCTCCGCGGGCGCCATCGGCATGCTCTTCAAGGAGAACGCCTCCATCTCCGGCGCCGAGGTCGGCTGCCAGGGCGAGGTCGGCTCCGCCTGCTCGATGGCCGCGGGCGCGCTCGCCGAGGTCCTCGGCGGCACCCCCGAGCAGGTCGAGAACGCCGCCGAGATCGGCATGGAGCACAACCTCGGCCTGACCTGCGACCCCGTCGGCGGCCTCGTCCAGATCCCCTGCATCGAGCGCAACGGCATGGCCGCCGCGAAGGCCGTCACCGCGGCCCGTATGGCCCTGCGCGGCGACGGCCGCCACCACGTCTCCCTCGACAAGGTCATCAAGACCATGAAGGAGACCGGCGCCGACATGTCCGTCAAGTACAAGGAGACGGCCCGCGGCGGTCTCGCGGTGAACATCATCGAGTGCTGAGGATCAGCAGGGGTTGAGGGCGGCGGCGGTCACAGGGTGGCCGTCGTGCCCTCCCCCGACCCGCTCCCCGCGAGCCACTGGTCCCAGCTCAGGTTGAAGGCCGCGTAGCCGTTGTCGGCCGGAGCCTTGGCGCGCGGCGAGCCCGTGATCGTCACGGGGTCGCCCTGCTTGACCTGGCCGTAGAACCACTTGGCGTCGGCCATCGACAGGTGGACGCAGCCGTGCGAGCCACGGGCGGAGCCGCTGCCCGGGTTCGGGTCACCGGTCGAGTAGTGGACGTATGTACCGGACTGGGTGAGGTGGACGTCCCAGGGCAGCGTCAGGTCGTAGTAGTTGGCGCTGCCCTTGTTGCAGCTGATGCCGACGCTGCAGGAGGTCATGTGGACCTTCTCCTGCTTGTCGATGACGGCCATCGTGCCGTTCCAGGTCGGGTACTCGGCGCTGCCGGCGTTGATCGACAGCGTGCGCACGGCCTGGCCGTTCTTGGTGACCTTCATGGTGTGACCGGTGACGGAGACGTCGGCCCGGACGTCGTCGCCGACCGTGAAGGAGTGCGTGTAACCGTGCACGCCGTAGCGTCCGTTGCCGTTGCTGACACCCTTCATGTCGGCGTCGATCTTCACCTTCGTACCGGAGGGCCAGTACGTCTTCGGGCGCCAGTCCGCGCGCTTGTCGCCGAACCAGTGCCAGGCACCGGCCACCGGCTGCGAGGTGCTGACCTTCATGTGCTTCTCGACGGAGGCGCGCGCCTTGGCGGCCACCGGGTTGGTGAAGACCACCGAGATCGGCATCGCCACACCGACCTTGGCGTCGTTCAGCGGAGTGATCGTCTCCAGGAGCATCGGCGGACCCTTGGGCTTCGCCGGTGTGGGCGAGGCGCTCGCGCCCGGCTTTCCCGCCGCCTTCCCGTCGTCCCCGCCCGCTTTCTTGTCGTCACTGCCGCCGCCGCAGGCACTCGCGCCCACCAGCACCGCGACCGTCACGAGCGCGATCCTTATTCCGCCCTTGCGCCGTCCCACGACCTGCTCCACTCTCCGATTCACCCCATGCCCCCCAACGGGCCCAACTCCCTGTCAGACAGTGCCACAGCTCCGGCAGTTGCACGAAGCCGTGTAAAGCGTGTTCCAAGACTGCGGCCGTCGAAACGTCCTGGCGGCGCCGCGTCCCTCGGGCAGATCAACGTGCGGAAAGAGGTACCCCGACGGGATCGGATCGGGGACGATGGATGTTCGACCTCGTCGCCCCACCGACCAGGAGGCCAGCATGCTGCGCGGTATCGACGTCAGTTCGTACCAGTCCACCTTCGACACGGAAGGCCAGTCGTTCGTCTTCATCAAGGCGACGGAGGGGCGTTCGTACGTCAATCCGCGGCTCACGGCGCAGACGAAACTGGCCCGGGACGGCGGCTGCGTCGTCGGCTTCTACCACTTCCTGTGGCCGGGCAACCTCACGGCCCAGGCCGAGTACTTCGTGAGCAAGGCCCCGGAGAAGGCAGGGGACTTGCTCGCCGTGGACTGGGAGACGACCGGGGAGGGCACCCGCGCGAGCAACGCGGAGAAGGACCGCTTCATCCGCGAGGTGAAGCGCCTGCGCCCCCATCACCGGGTGCTCCTCTACACGAACCGCAACTTCTGGCTGACCGTGGACACGACGTCCTACGCCGGTGACGGGCTCTGGATCGCCGACTACACGACGGCCGGCAAACCGCGCATCAAGGCGGCCTGGAAGTTCCATCAGTACACGGACAGTCCGCTCGACAAGGACGTCGCCCAGTTCACCAGCAAGGGCGCGCTGCGGGACTGGGCCACCCCGTGACGCGCCCTCGCACCGGGTGACTCAGGCGCGCCACTCCGCCGTGCGTTCCGGGGACGCCTCGGCGAGGGCCTTGCGGACAGTGTCCGCGTCCGCCGCGAGGCCGTAGACCGGGGTGCCGGGCTGCTGGCGCCAGGACTCGTCGAGGCCGCCCGTGTCCACGGAGTCGAAGCCGATCCCGTCGAGCAGGTCGCGTACGACCTTCTTGGCCGCGTCGTCGTCGCCGGCGACGGGCAGGGCGATGCGCTCGGGGTCGCCCTTGGGGCGCGGCTTGTCGAGGAGTTCGTGGGCGTAGGTGCCGTTGAAGACCTTGACCACCGGGTGGCCGAGCTGGAGCTCGGTCCAGCGGCTCTCGGGCATGCCCTCCTCGATGGCGGCGATCCGGCCGTCGCGCTGCTGCGGGTAGTAGTTGCCGGTGTCGATGACGATGACGCCTTCCGGCGCGTCGTCGAGGAGGTCACCGGGCAGGCCGGGGACGGCCTTCATGGGGACGGTGACCACGACGACGTCGGCGCCGCGAGCCGCCTCGGCGACGGTCACCGGCGTGGCACCCGTCTCCCCGGCGAGGTCGCGCAGGGTCTCGGGGCCGCGCGAGTTGGCCACGGACACGTCGTGGCCGGCCGCGGTGAAACGGCGGGTGAGATTGCCGCCGATGTTGCCGGCGCCGATGATGCCGATCTTCATGTGGAGCCCTTCCGAAGGAGCGTGCGGTACGCGCGTGGTCACGTACCTCCGGTCTGGCCGGGCCATGCCTGTCTCGCGCGAGTGCCACACGAACGGGGGCCGCACCTGCCTCGGTCCTGGCGCGCCGGCGTACGCGTGGTGCCGGGTCGACGGCGTGACGGCGTGGGGGGCGCGGGCCGTGACCCTCGCCGCTGGTGGCGTCGGTCCAGGCGGTCCTGGCGGCCGTGAACCGGGCGGTGGCGGCACAGCGAAGCGGGGGCGCCCACCGGGACTCCGGTGGACGCCCCCGCGGGGACGGTCGGGCCGGGCTACTCGCAGGTGCCCGCGAACGTCTTCCGGGTCACGACATCGGTCGCCGCGGCACTCGTGTCCAGCCACGCGACGCGCTGGCCGTCACCGAGGGACGGGGCCAGCTGGGCGCCGGAGGAGCAGGAGACCCGCGTGAAGGCGTTGGCCCCCGCGACCGCGTCGGACGTACGGGAGGCCAGGACCTTGACCTTCTCCGGACCGCTCCAGGAACCGAGGCCGCTCCAGGCGTCGTACGTGGAGTACGCGAAGTAGTCGTCGGTGACGGAGAACTGGGCGAAGTAGGTGCCCGTCGGCAGGCGCAGCTTCGCCGCCTTGGTCAGGTCGTCGACGGGCGCGGACTGGAAGCCGGTGCTTCCGAACAGGCTGTTGTTCTCCCGCCAGAAGATGCGGTCCGCGGCGAGCTGGATGTCACCGATGGAGTTGAAGATGAAGCCGCCGATCCGCTTGCTCTGGGTGGTGCGGTGGCGATGTCGTAGAGGCGTACGTAGGTGTGGTCGGCGCCGCCGGACCACGCGATCCGCCCGTTCTTCATCGCCAGTCGGCCCGCCTTGGTGCCGGCCTCGGGCGTCACATTGACCGTGGTGCCGTCGGCCTTGCGGAGCATGACGTCCTGCTCGCCGTCGGCGGTGGTGCGGATGTAGGCGAGCGCTCCGTGGTCGGTGACCGGCTCGGTCTCGTCGGCGTCCGGGGAGTCGACCAGCTTCTTGATCGCACCCCGGCCCTTGTCACCGGCCTGGTAGATGCCGATGCCCGCGGCGGAGATCCGGGTGAAGACGACGCGCTCGTCGTCGAGAGACGGGTCCATCAGGTAGGCGTTCGACTGCGCCAGCTCGTGCTGGGGGTTCTTGCCGAAGCGTCCGACCGTGATGCCGAAGGCCGCGCCGCCCTGGCCCCAGGCGATCGCGTCGCCGTGGCCGATGGCGTAGACGTCGCCGCTGATCTGCGCGGCCTGCTCGTCGATGCCGCCGGCGTAGACCTCGTAGGCGGGCAGGACGTCGGCGCCGATGGTGGTGCCGTCGTGGGTGCCGGCCTTCTGCTCCCAGCCCTGCTCGATGCCGTGGTCGTCGAAGGCCTTGGCGATGACGGCGAGGTCGCCGCCGGAGACCTTCAGGGACGTCGCGGCGAGGGTGACCGCGTTGCGCATGTCGGTGAAGCCCGAGAGCGGGGTGAGGTAGTTCTGGGCAGCCCGGTAGGTGATCCGGTCGGCGAGGTCGGCACCGAGGCTCTTGCGCATGTCCCACAGCGCGCCACCGACGATGGTGGAGTTGGCGTGCACACCGCCGTTGTCGAAGGTTGGTGAGACCGATGTGCAGGAGTCCGACTATCTGCCGGTCGGTGGCGTCGAGTTCACGTCCGCCGCCGGGACCCTCGGCGCCGTGCGCGCCCAGCGGCCAGGGCGGCCGGGTCGCTGTCGGGCCGGTCCACCAGGAACCGGTAGACCGCGTCCTCCTCGGGCCCGAGGCCGAGGAGGGTGAGCAACGACACGTCCGCCGGGGCGGGAGCCGTGTGGTCCCGCCCCGGCGGACGGGGCTCGGTGCTCAGCGCTCAGGCCTTGTTCAGGTTCGCCCAGAACTCGTCGAACGAGAGGACCTTGTCGCCGTTGGCGTCCTGCCGGGCGATGAGCACCTCGGCGACCGACTCGGTGACGTTGAAGTCGCCCATCTGAGCCATCGCGCTCTTGTACTCGGCCGCTGTGATGAAGCCGTCGCCGTCCGCGTCGAACCGCTGGAACGCCTTGCGTGCTTCCTCGATGTCCGCCACCGGGTCCACCCCTTCTTGCTGTAACACTGACGGAGGTCAGATTAACCGGCCGTACGAGCGCGCAGTGCGGCGACCACCCACGCGAACTCCTCGTTGTGGCGGGGCAGCGTCTCCAGGCCCCGTACCAGGGACACCAGGTCACGGAACCGGGCCACGTCGTCGTTGGCCGCGGCCTCCATGCGCTCCAGTACGGCGGCCGGGTCGGCGTTCCCGAGCAGTCCCCGCAGCACCTCGTCCGCCTCGGGCGACTCGGGCGCGACGCCGCGCTCCCGCGCCTCCCCGGCGAGCTGCACCAGGCGGCTCATGAACCACAGCGAGCTGCCCGGCGGGACGTCGGGCCCGCGGTCGGCGGCGTTGAACTCGATCATCCGGCGCATGTGCGCGCGGAAGTCCGGGTCCTGCATCAGCTCGGCCAGCTCGACCCACGCGTCGACCTGCTCGGTCGTCGGATCGTCCGGCAGGTCGGGGACCATGACCCGCATCCGGGTGCGGATGTCCGGGTCGGCGGCGTCCAGGCCGCCGAAGGTCTGTTCCATGAAGTCGTCGACGATGTGCTTGCGCTCGGCGGCACTCAGCCGCGCCAGCTTGTTCATCAGGGCCATCTCCTCTGCGCTCGAGTTCCTCTTCGCGACGGTCGATAGGACGGCCCGGTTCAGCCGCAGCGAGCGGATCTGCGCGTCCAGCGCCGCCACGTGCGCGGCGGCCACGGACGCGATGTCCGACTCCCCGTCCACCACGCTGCGTACGTCGTCCAGGCCGAGGCCCAACTCCCGCAGGGTGCGGATGAGTTCGAGCCGGGCGAGGGAGCGCGCGTCGTACAGGCGGTAGCCGCCCGAGCTGCGTCCGACGGGCGGCAGGGCGCCCACGTCGGACCAGTAGCGGATGGTGCGCACCGACAGGCCGGTGCGCCGGGACAGCTGCCCGATGGTGAGCAGCCGCGGGCCGTCGTCGATCATGTTGAGGAGTCTGGGCCTTCCAGTGGGTGGAGACTCAAGCGAGCCGAGGGGAACGCCATGCGAGGCACGGTGCGGAACATTCTGGACGCCGCGGCGCGAGGGGTCTTCCCCCCGCCGGACGGGGGCACGACGGTGGTGCCGCAGGCGGATCACCGGGACGCGGGTGTGCTGTCCTTCACCGCCCACTCGGTGGTGTTCACGGACGAGGACCCGGGATGGGTGCACGAGACGCTGCGCGGCCTGGACTGCGATCCGCTGGCTGCGACGATGAATCCGCGGTTCCTCGGCGCGCTCATGGAGCGGACCGGGCGCCGTCACGACACGACGGACCTGCTCACGGTGGCTCCGGCGCTGCCGGGCGAGCCGCCGGTGGCCCTGGAGGAGATCGCGGACCCGGACCATCCGCGGGTGCTGCGGGCGCGGGCGCGCCGTGACGACGTGCGGATGTGGGCGGCGGACGGCGGGGTGCTGGTCCTCGGGCGCGGCGTCGCGGGCCGCTGGGAGACGGCGATCGAGGTCGACGAGGAGGCGCGTCACCGGGGCCTCGGCCGGCTCCTCGCCGTGTCCGCCCGGCATCTGGTCCCGGACGGCGGGCCGGTGTGGTCCCAGCAGTCCCCCGGGAACGCCCGCAGTGTGCGGGCGTTCCAGGCGGCCGGTTACCGTCCCGTCGGCGCGGAGGCACTGTTCACCGCGCCCCGGTAGCGGAGAGGACCTAGCGGAAGATGCCGGTGTGGCCGAGCGAGTAGCGGCCGGGCTGCGGGTACACGGCCAGGCCGTGCGGGCCGTTCCCGACGGGGATGCGCGCGATCTGCTTCCCCGTACGCGTGTCGATGGCGTACACCTCGGCGTCGTAGCGGCCGGACAGCCAGAGGATCTTGCCGTCGGCGGAGACGCCGCCCATGTCGGGGCTGCCGCCGTCGGGCAGCGTCCACTTCTTGGTCAGCTTGTTCTTCGCGAAGTCGAAGATGGAGATGGTGCCCTCGCCGCGGTTGGAGATGTACATCTCGCGGGAGTCCCGGCTGACGTAGAGCCCGTGGGCGCCCTTGCCGGTGGGCAGGAGCTTGGGGGTGGTGAAGTTCTTGCCGTCCAGGACCCACACGCCGTTGGCCACCATGTCGGCGATGTAGAACGTCTTGCCGTCCGGGGAGATCTTGACGTCCTGCGGCATCGCGCCCTTGAAGGGCAGCCGCTCCTGGGCGACGACCTTCATCTTCGCGGTGTCGACCTTGAGGAGTTCGCCGCTGAACTCGCAGGAGACGATGAAGTACCGGCCGTCGGCCGAGAAGTCGGTGTGGTTGACGCCGTAGCAGCTGACGGGCACGGTCTTGACCGTCTTCATGGTGTGCGCGTCGCGGAAGACCAGCTCACGGTCGAGCGAGGCCATCACGATGGAGTACTTGCCGTCGGGCGTGAAGTAGAGGTTGTACGGGTCGTGCACGTCCACGGCCTTGCCGGCCTTGCCGGTCTTCGGGTCGATGGGCGTGAGCGTGTTGCCCTTGTCGTCGTTGACCCACAGTGTCTTCATGTCCCAGGACGGCACGACGTGCTGCGGCTGCCTGCCGACGGCGATCGTCTCGATGACCTTGTACGTCCTGGGGTCGATGACGGAGACGGTGTCGGACTCGGTGTTGGGCACATAGACGCGGGACGGGAAGTCCTTGACGACCGGCGACAGCTTGTTGGGCCGGTCGGCGGCGTAGAGGTCCTTGGGGTCGAGGACGGGCGGCATGCCGGGCAGGCCCTGTTCGACGGGCTTCGGCTTCGGCCCGACGGCCTTCACGCCGTGCGTACCGAGCGCCTCGGTGGCCCGGTGCGCCTTGGGCTCGGCGCTGCAGCCCGCGAGGGCGCCGAGAACGGTGGCGGCGATCAGTGCTGCGGTGGTGCGGGTGCGACGCGGTGTCATGTCAGCAGCTCCGTGGTGGTCACCGCGGACAGGCCGCGGCGGTCGAGGTCTTCCAGGAGGGCGGGCAGCGCGGCGACCGTGTCCGCGTAACCGAAGTGCAGGCTCACGACGGAGCCTTCGCGGATCTCCGAGGTGACTTTGCGGGTCACCTCGGCGGCGCCCGGCGAGGTGAAGTCGAGGGAGTCGACGTCGTACGACAGGACGTGCGGGTAGCCGGCGTCACGGGCCAGCCTCTCGACGAGCGGGGTCGCCCGCTGGGTGCGCGAGGGCCGGAACCAGGTGCCGATGGAGCCGGTGAGCCGGCGGATGCGGTCCGCGCAGCCAGTGATCTCCGCTCGCGCCTCGGCCTCGGACATCGTGTTGATGTCACGGTGGTGCAGGGTGTGGTTGCCCAGGTCGTGGCCGCCGTCGAGGATGCGCCGGGCCACGGCGGGGTGCTCGTCGAGCCAGGTGCCCACGGCCAGGACCGTCACCCTGGCGTGGGCACGCTCGGCCTCCTTGAGGAGCGCGTACGCGATCGCCGGATCGCCCTGGCCGTGGAAGGTGAGGGCGACGCGGGGGCGGTTGCGGGGCCCGTGGTCGATCTGGGCGGGCTGCCCGGGGAAGCGACGGGGGCCCGGGGCCGCCGGAGCGGCGCGCGCGGGGTGGGCGGGGTGTGCCGGGCTCGCGGAGTGCCCGGCGGGCACCGGGTCGCGGGCCGTGGTGGAGCAGCCGGTGGTGAGGGCGGCGGCGGTGAGTCCGGCGCCGAAGCGGAGGGCTCCGCGGCGGTCGGTCGTGGTCACCTGTCACATTCAAGGCCAATGCGGGATAAAAGGGACTTACCGACCCGAGAGTCTTAACAAATACTGGACGGGGTCATTAATAAATCTTCATTTGCCAGGCTCGTGGCCCAGATCACCGAGGATTCATTTGGCCTCACAGGCCGGGGTCTGCCATAGTCGGGAGCACGACCCCCATTGACCCGGGCTCGGTCGTCGACAGCGGCCGTGGATAACACCCCCCACCATCCACGGCGCTCCACGAAAGCCCCCGCGGCGCCCCACAAGGCGAAAACGGGGGCTTTCGTGTACCCCACGACGCCCCCGACATCCGGGCCGCCGCCGCCCCGCACTCAGCGGTCGACGACCCGCATCTCGAACCAGGTGGTCTTGCCGCGCGGCAGGAGATCCACGCCCCAGCGGTCGGAGAGCTTGTCGACCAGACAGAGTCCGCGCCCGCTGATGTCGAGCTCATGGACGGGCATCAGACAGGGGAGGCCGCGCGAGGGATCCCGCACCTCGACCCTGATCCAGCCGCGCCTGCGGACCATCCGTAACCCGAAGATCCTGGCCCCCGTGTGGCGCACCGCGTTGCCGACGAGCTCGGAGACGAGCAGCACGACATCCTCGGTCATCTTCGGGGAGAGCCCCCAGTGCCGCAGGACGACCACCTGGGCGAGCCTGCGCGCGGTCGCCGCCGACTCGGGCCGCGACGGCAGCGGCACCTCCGCCTCGGCCGGATTCCCGAACAACTCCAGTGCTTTCAGAGCCCGTTCGTCCTCGACCGCAGGCGACCAGCGCGCCGCGGTCGCACTCCCGTGCCTCCGCGGCTGTTCGATACCCTCCAGCCCCGCCATGCCCCCCATCATGGCTGCCCAGAGCGCGTTCCGGGGCCGTTCCTGCCGAATAAGCCCCCCGGAACCTTCCGTTCCGGGGGGCTGGTTTGGCATATGACACTGGCAGTTAGACCCTTGCCGCATACCTGCTGAGCTGCGGCGATCGCGCGATCCGACCCGATCACCGACCTCGGCGACCCGTACGACCTTAAGGTTCTCTTAAGGCTGCGATAATCCGCCCCAACGAGGGACAGCGGTGAGACATCCCGTCAACTGCAAGTGGATCAGGGGAAGTTGATACGGGCTTCTCGTGCGGCCTCCGCGAGCTCCTGTGCCGGCACCGGGTGCACCGGCGCACCGGCTAGAGGAACTTGGCCTTGCCCGGGCCCTCTTCGACGAAGCTCCGCATGCCGCGCTCGCGGTCCTCGGTGGCGAACAGGCCCGCGAACCAGTTCCGCTCGACCGCGAGACCGGTGTCGATGTCCGTCTCCAGGCCCACGTCGATGGACTCCTTCGCGGCGCGCAGCGCGAGCGCCGGCCCCTGCGCCAGCTTCGCGGCCCAGGCGTGCGCCTGCTCGTAGACCTCCGCGGCGGGCACGACCCGGTCCACCAGGCCGATGGCGAGGGCCTCTTCGGCCTTCACGTGGCGGCCGGTGAAGATGAGGTCCTTCGCCTTGGAGGGGCCGACCAGGCGCGCGAGGCGCTGCGTGCCGCCCGCGCCGGGGATCAGACCGAGCAGGATCTCGGGCTGGCCGAGCCGGGCGTCGTCGGCGGCGATGCGGAAGTCGGCGCACAGCGCGAGCTCGCAGCCGCCGCCGAGCGCGTAGCCGGTGACCGCGGCGACGACCGGCTTGGGGATGCGCGCGACGGCCGTGAACGAGTCCTGCAGGGCGCGGGAGCGCACGATCATGGCCGCGTGGTCCATGGCCTGCATCTCTTTGATGTCCGCGCCCGCGGCGAACGCCTTGTCGCTGCCGCGGACGACCACGGCGCGCACGTCGTCGCGGCGCGAGGCCTCCTCGGCGAGCTCCTTGATGCGGTCCTGGGTGGCGATGTCCAGAGCGTTCATCGGCGGCCGGTCGAGCCGGATCGTGCCGACGCCTTCGGCGACTTCGAGGTAGGCAGTCATGGACAGCAGGTTAGTGCGCGTTAACGGGCGAGGCCCGGTGCACTTGGTCACAGTGCACCGGGCCTCTTCGCTCAGGGACGGAAGGGGGTCAGGCCTTCCACTTCTCCCAGGACATGTTCCAGCCGTTGAAGCCGTTGTCCGGGGCCACCGTCCGGTCCTGCGAGTTCTTCACCTCGACGACGTCACCGATCATCGAGCTGTTGAAGAACCAGGCCGCGGGCACCTTGCTGTCGTAGCCGCCGCGCACGTCGCGCAGGCCCACGCAGCCGTGGCTGGCGTTGTAGTTGCCGAAGGCGCCGCCGCCCCAGTAGTTGCCGTGGATGAACGTGCCGGACGTCGTCAGGCGCATCGCGTGCGGCACGTCCTTGATGTCGTACTCGCCGCCGTAGCCCACCGTTTCGCCGTTCATACGGGTCACGGTGAGCTTCTCGCTGATGACCATCTGGCCGTTCCACGTGGAGTAGCCCGGCTTGCCCGTGGTGATCGGGACCTTCTTGATCGTCTTGCCGTCACGCTTCACGGTCATCATGTGTGTCTTGGCGTCGACCGTGGAGACCTGGCTGCGGCCGATCGTGAACTTCACGGTCTTGGCCTGCTTGCCGTAGACGCCCGGCCGGCCCTCGACGCCGTCGAGGTTGAGCCTGACGGTCACCTTGGTGCCCGCGGCCCAGTACTTCTCGGGGCGGAAGTCGAGGCGGTCGTTGCCGAACCAGTGGCCCTCGACCGGCACGGACGGCTCCGTCTTGATCTCGATGGCCTTCTCCACGTCCTCCGGGTGCGTGATGCCCCGGGTGAAGTGGACCGAGAACGGCATGCCGACGCCGACCTTCGAGCCGTCCTCCGGCGTGAACTGGCCGACGAACGTGTTCTTCGGGACCAGCGTCGTGAACGCGACGTCCTTCGCGGACGCGCGTCCCTCGGAGTCCTTGGCGACCGCGTGCACCTTGTACTTGGTGGAGGCGGCCAGGTGGTGAGCGGGCGTCCAGCCGGCGCCGCCGTCCACGATCTTTCCCTCGACCGGGTTGCCCTTGGTGTCGGCGACCTTCACCTCGGTCAACTTGCCCTTGTCGGCGGTGATCCGGAGGTCTCCGCTGGTGGCCACGCCGTCCGCGCCGTCCTTCGGGGCGATGGTGACGACGGCCTGGGACGGCTTGTTGGTGTCCGCCTTCCCCGAGTCGCCGCCCTTGCCGTCACTCCCCGCACCGGAGCCGCCGCCCCCTCCGCCGCAAGCCGTGGCCAGCAGCAGAGCGGCCCCCAGCAGAGCCCCCGATATCGGTCGTCGCCCGTTCACGATCTTGTCTCCCCTCGCGCAAGGCCGGTCAGGCCCTCACCCCAGCGCGTCCTAGCGCGCACTGCGACAGATAACCACACGACCTGCAGTTATGGATCCCCAGGTATGTCACCGTTCAGTCCCAACTGGCCCGGCTTTGACGGGGCGTGGGGTGAGGCACGGGCCGGGCCGGCCGGCCGCGGGGCTCAGTGCGTGGCCGCGCCCGCCTTCCAGTCCTTCCAGGTCATGTTCCAGCCGCTGAGGCCGTTGTCGGGTGCGACCACCTTGTCCTTGCTGTTGACCACTTCGATGACGTCGCCGACGAGGGTGCGGTCGAAGAAGTGACCCGCGGGCGAGTCCGAGCTGCCGCCCCTGGCATCGGCCAGCCCGATGCAGCCGTGGCTGATGTTGCGCTCGCCGAAGGCGTCCGATGTCCAGTAGTTGCCGTGCAGGAACGTTCCGGACGTCGTCAGCCGGATGGCGTGCGGCACGTCGGGGACGTTGTACTCGCCGCCGAACCCGACGGTGCGGCTGTCCATCCGGGTCATCTCGAGCATCTCGCTGACGACCATCTTCCCGTTGTACGTGGGAGTCTTGGGCGCCCCGGCGGTGATGGGGATGGTGTCCACGAGTTCGCCGTCGCGGCGTACAGCCATGGTGTCTTCGGCCGCGTCCACCACGCTGACCTGGCTGCGACCGATGGTGAAGCCGATCTTCTTGTGCTGCACGCCGTACACACCGGGGGCCGACTCCACGTCGCGCAGCCCCAGGTCGACGGTGACCTCCGTGCCCGGCTTCCAGTAGTCGCGCGGCCGGAAGTCGAGGCGGGACTTGCCGAACCAGTGCGGGGCGATGTCCACGGCGGGCTTCGCCGTGACGCGGATGGCGCGTTCGACGGCGGCACGGTTCTCGATGCCCCTGTTGAACTGGAGCGAAACGATCATGCCGGTGCCGACGGTGGACCGGTCCTCCGGCGTGACGTAGCCGACGAACCGCTTGGCGGGGACGGCTGTCGTGAAGGTGGTGTGGCGGGCCGAGCGGTGACCGTCCTCGTCGCGCGCGACGACGTCCACGGTGTACTGGGCGGCCTGCGAGAGCCGCCGTTCGCCGGTCGGCCGCCATCGCGTGCCGTCGTCGTCGATCCGGCCCTTGACCGGGACCTCCTGTCCGTCCTGGAGCTTCACGACCTTGACCGATTCCAGGCGCCCGTCCGGCACCTTCACCTCGATCGGCCGGTCGACCCCTACGTTCTTGGTCCCGTTGGCCGGGACGACCTTGATCGCTTCCTCGGGGGACCGCGGCTTGCCGAGCAGATCTTGCGCGGCGCTGCATCCGGTGACTCCGGTCAGCACCACCGCCCAGGTCAGTGCGGCGGCCAGCGTGGCCCCTGCGTGCCTCACAGTTGTTCTCACACCCGATCAACGACCGTCACCCCGCCGGGGAAACGTGAGTGCGACCCAAGCTCTGGGCAGAACACTGGGGAGGACGACGCGACGGGGAGCCGCGGCCGGGACGCCGCACGCCCTTCCCCTGCCGATGGCGCCGGCCCGACCGAGCCGCGGGAGGCATGACAGGTGGCGAGCGCACCCGAGCAGGAGGCACCACAGGATGCCCTGGTGGAACGGCCCGCGGGGCTTCCGCAGGCGCGCTCCGCGACCGAACGGAAGGGCCGCCGCACGAGAGAGCGGCCGCCGCCGCCCGTCGAGCCGGTGTGGCCGGGCGCCCCGACCCCGCTGGGCGCGCGCTTCCGGGTCGGGCCGGACGGCACGGCGGGCACCAACTTCGCGCTCTGGGCGGGTGGCGCGGAGTCGGTCGACCTCTGCCTCTTCGACGACGCGGGCCGCGAGCGGCGCGCCCCGCTGACCGAGCTGACGCACGAGATCTGGCACGGCTTCGTACCGGACGTGCTGCCGGGGCAGCGGTACGGGTTCCGGGTGCACGGCCGCTGGGACCCGTGGACGGGCGCGCGCTGGAACCCGGCGAAGCTGCTCCTCGACCCGTACGCGCGGGCCGTGGACGGGGACTTCGCGCTGCCGCCCGAGGTCTACGGCCATGTGCGTGACTGGCCGGAGCAGCATGTGGCCGACACCGTGCGCGACGACCGGGACTCGGCCCCGTACGTCCCCAAGGGGGTGGTCGTGCACGACGACGCACCCGACGACGAGTGGGCCGACGACCGGCGGCCGAAGACGCCGTGGGCGGACTCGGTGATCTACGAGCTGCATGTGAAGGGGTTCACCCAGCGGCACCCGGGGATACCCGAGGAACTGCGGGGGACGTACGCGGGGCTCGCGCATCCCGCGGCCGTGGAACATCTGGTGAAGCTGGGTGTGACGGCGGTCGAACTGCTTCCCGTGCACCAGTTCGCACACGAGGACCACCTGCTCAGGCGGGGCCTGCGCAACTACTGGGGATACAACTCCATCGGCTACTTCGCCCCGCACGCGGCGTACGCGGCGTCGGGGACGGGCGGGCAGCAGGTCGGCGAGTTCAAGCGGATGGTGCGGGCGCTGCACGAGGCCGGCATCGAGGTCATCCTCGACGTGGTCTACAACCACACGGCGGAGGCGGGCGAGCTCGGCCCGACGCTGTCCCTGAAGGGCATCGACAACCGCGGCTACTACCGCCTCCAGGACGACGCGCGCCGGTACGCGGACTACACGGGCTGCGGCAACACCCTGCACGTCGTGCAGCCGCACGTGCTGCGCCTGCTCACCGACTCCCTGCGCTACTGGGTGACGGAGATGGGCGTGGACGGCTTCCGCTTCGACCTGGCTGCGGCGCTCGCCCGCTCGATGCACGACGTGGACATGCTGTCGCCGTTCCTCGCGGTGATAGCGCAGGACCCGGTCCTGCGGCGGGTGAAGCTGATCGCGGAGCCCTGGGACGTGGGCTCGGGCGGCTACCAGGTCGGCGCCTTCCCACCCCTGTGGACCGAGTGGAACGACCGCTACCGCAATGCCGTACGGGACTTCTGGCGTGGCGCCCTGCCCGATGTGCGGGACCTGGGCTACCGCCTGTCCGGGTCGAGCGACCTGTACGCGTGGGGCGGGCGCCGCCCGTACGCGTCGGTCAACTTCGTCACCGCCCACGACGGGTTCACGCTGCGCGACCTGGTGTCGTACGGCCGCAAGCACAACGAGGCCAACGGCGAGGGCAACCGCGACGGCACCGACGACAACCGGGCCTGGAACTGCGGCGCGGAGGGCGAGACGGCGGACGAGGCTGTACTCGCCCTGCGCAGGCGGCAGTTGCGGAATCTGGTGACGACGCTGCTGCTGTCCACCGGGGTGCCGATGCTCGTCGCCGGTGACGAGCTGGGGCGCACACAGGGCGGCAACAACAACGCTTACTGCCAGGACAACGAGATCAGCTGGGTGGACTGGTCGCTCCTCGAGGAGCCGGGCTGGCGGGCCCTGTTCGACCTCACGTCGCGGCTGATCGCACTGCGGCACGCGCATCCGGTGCTGCGGCGGCGCGCGTTCTTCTCGGGGCGCGCCCACTCGGCGGACGGGCTGCGGGACCTCGCGTGGTTCACGGCCGGCGGCACGGAGATGACGGAGCGGGACTGGTACGCGCCCGCGGCCACGCTCGGGATGTACCTCTCCGGGCGCGACATCCCGGGTCGCGACGCACTGGGCACGCCCGTCACGGACGACAGCTTCCTCGCGGTCCTGCACGCCGGGGACCGGCCGGTGAGCTGTGTCCTGCCCGGCGGACCGTGGGCACGGGCGTACGAGGTCGTGGTGGACACGTCGCTGGAGGAGCAGCGGGGCGCACCGGCGGTGACGCACGCGGCGGGGGCGGTCATCACCGTGCCGGGGCGCACGGTCCTGCTGCTGCGGGTGCTCCCCTCGGACAACGGGGAGGGCTGAGCCTCTAGCCGAGGATCTTCCGGTCGTACGCCACGGCGACCGCGGCCGCGCGGTCCTTCACGCCCAACTTGCCGTAGACATGGGTGAGATGGGTCTTCACCGTCGCCTCGCTGATGAACAGGACGCGGGCGATCTCCTTGTTCGACGTGCCCTTGGCGACCAGGGCGAGGACCTCGCGCTCACGGGCCGAGAGGGGTTCGCCGGCGGGGGCGGCCGGGGTGCGGACCGCGGTGACCAGGCGGGAGGCGACCGCCGGGGACAGCACGGTGCGGCCGTCGGCGGCGGCGCGTACGGCCGTGAACAACTCCTCGCGCGGGGCGTCCTTGAGGAGGTAGCCGGTGGCGCCCGCCTCGATCGCGGGCAGCGTGTCCGAGTCCGTGTCGTACGTGGTCAGGACGAGGACGCGGGAGCGGGCACCGCGGTGGGTGAGTTCCTTGATGGCGTCGACGCCGTTCCCGCCGGGCATGCGCAGGTCCATGAGGACGACGTCCGGGTCGAGGCGGGCGGTCAGTTCGACGGCCTCGGCGCCGTTCGACGCCTCACCGAGGACCGTGAAGTCGGCGGCCGACTCGAACATGCCGCGCAGGCCGTCCCGTACGACGGGGTGGTCGTCGACGATCAGCAGGGAGATGAGGGAGTCACTGGTCATGGCGGACCAACGGTACGCGAGCCGAGACGGCCGTGCCGCCGCCGGGCTCCGACTCCACCGTCAGTGCGCCCGCGATGCGTTCGGCCCTGGCCCGCATCCCGTCGAGGCCGAACCCGCCGGTGCCGGTGCGGGCGGGCAGCTCCAGCGGGTCGAAGCCGCGGCCGTCGTCGCGTACGTCGAGGGTGACCTCGCCCGCCATGTAGGAGAGCGTCACGCCGAGCCGTCCGGCGTGGGCGTGCCGGGCGGCGTTCGACAGGGCCTCCTCGGCGATGCGCAGTAGGGTCGCCTCGATCTCGTCGTGCAGCTGCTCCGTGGTGCCCGTGACGGTGAACTCGGCGCGTACGCCGGTACGCCGGGCCCACTCCGTGACGGTCTTCTTCAGCGCCTCGGACAGGGAGGCGTTCTCCAGGGCCGCCGGGGAGAGGTTGTGCACGGAGCGGCGGGCCTCGCCGAGGCTGTGCCGGGCGAGGTCGGCGGCGCGGTCGAGGTGCTGGCGGGCCTGTTCCGGGTCGGCGGTGCCCGCGACGACCTGGAGCTGGGCGATGATCCCGGTCAGGCCCTGCGCGATGGTGTCGTGGATCTCGGCGGCGAGCCGGCGGCGCTCGTCGGCGACACCGGCTTCCCTTGCCTGGAGAAGGAGTTGGGTGTGCAGGGCGGCGTTCTCGCTCATGGCGTCCTGGAGGGCCTTGTTCGTGCGCTCCAGTTCGGCGATGGTCTCGGCCTGGACGCGGTTGCGCTCCTCCTCCTTGACGTTGATGTGCATCATGACGGAGACGAGACCCATGTTCACGGCGAGCAGCGCACCGAAGACGGCCCAGGTGAGCGGGCCCTTCGGCGGGAACCCACCGGCCTCGGAACCGGCCATGACGACGGCTGTGGCGAACAGTCCGGTGCGCACGAACCGGCGCGGCAGCAGCCGGTCGGCGCTGAAGTAGCCGATGACGGCGTAGAACACGAAGAACGGGTTGAGCCAGGCCAGGACGAAGGCGATGGCCCAGCGCACCGTGTAGTAGCCGGCTCCCGCCGCGGAGGGGCCGGGGTGGCGCAGCGCCCTCCTGCCCCACACGCTCTCCAGGAGCAGCGCCGCCGCGACGAGGCCGCCGGCGAGATACCACTGGAACCGATCCCGGCCCATGCCGGCGATGTCCGACGTCGCCAGGACCAAGGGGATGCTGAAGGCCAGCAGGGCGTAGGGGCCGTAGCGGTGGAAAGCGGCCCACCGCTGCCGGATGGTGGTGTCCATCGCGCCTGTGCCCTGCATTTCCATGGCTCCAGTCTGCACGGGCCGGACTCGGCACACGCTCACTCCCAGCGGAACCAGCGCGCGGACGCAGCGGTCAGGACCACGGCCCAGGCGGCGAGCACGGCCAGGTGGGACCAGGACGGCCAGTCACCCGCCGCGGCCTGGTTCATGGCCTGGGCCGCGGCGCCGAACGGCGTGAGCTCGACGATGTTCGCCAGTGCCGTCGGCATCGACTGCACCGGCAGCCACACCCCGGCGCAGAACATGCTCGGGAAGAACACGGTGGAGCCGATGGCGCTCGCGACCTTCGCGGTGCGGGCGCGGGCGGAGACCAGCGCGCCGAGCGACAGGGCGACGACGACGGACAGCAGAAGGGCGAGCAGATACCCGAAGGCCTGCTGCGGCAGCTTCACGTCGAACGCGAGCCGCCCGATGGCGAGCGAGAGCAGCGACGAGGCGAGCGCGGCGACACCGTGGATGGTCATCTGCGCGCCGAGCAGCGCGGGCGGCTGCACCGGCGTGGTCGACATGCGGCGCAGGATGCCGCGCTCCCGGTAGCCGGCGATGACCGGTGCCATCGCCTGCAGGCCCGCGACGATCATCGGGAGCAGCACGGTGATGGGGACGTACGCGTCGATGAGGCGCAGACCGGCCGGGCCCGAGTCGGCCTCCCGGAACGCGGGGATGGAGCCGAGGATCACGAGCAGGGCCGGCGGGAAGACCATGACTCCGAAGAGGCTGCCGGGTTCGCGCAGGAAGAGGCGGACCTCGCTCCTGAGGACGGCGGAGTTGGCTCCGCGGCCACGTACAAGGGTGGCGGTGGTGGTGCTCATGACTGGGCGGCTCCCGTCAGGTCCAGGAACGCGTCGTCCAACGTGGCGTCGGACACGCGGAGTTGGTGTGCCGTGATCTGGTGGCGGGCGAGCAGCGTGATGACGGCGTTGACCGTCTCGTCGGTGCCGCCCAGGGTGACGCGGCCGTCCCGGTGCTCCACGGACGCGAGCGCGGGCAGATCCCGCAGCGCCTCCTCGTCGAGGGGTGCGGACGGCGTGAACGACATGACGGTGGACCCCGCGGCCCGGCTGATGAGGCCCGCCGGGGTGTCGAGCGCGGCGATCCTGCCCTTGTCGATCACGGCGATCCGGTCGCAGAGGCGCTGTGCCTCCTCCATGAAGTGCGTGACGAGCAGGACGGTGACGCCGCTGTCGCGGACGTCCTCGATGAGCTGCCAGGTGTCGCGGCGGGCGCGTGGGTCGAGGCCCGTGGTCAGCTCGTCGAGGACGACGACCCGCGGGTTCCCGATCAGCGCGAGCGCGATGAACAGGCGCTGCTTCTGGCCGCCGCTGAGCTTCGCGAACCGGGTGCCGAGCTTGTCCGTGAGGCGCAGGCGCTCGGCCAGGGGTCGCCAGTCGGCCGGGTTCGGGTAGAACGCCGCGTACAGTTCGAGCGCCTCGCGGACGGTGAGTTTCGCCTGGAGTTCGCTCTCCTGGAGCTGGGCGCCGAGGATTTCGGTGACACGGTCGTGGTCGGCGACGGGGTCGAGGCCCGCGACGCGGACGCGGCCGGCGTCGGGGACGCGCAGCCCCTCGACGCATTCGACCGCGGTCGTCTTGCCGGCACCGTTCGGACCGAGGATGCCGAAGATCTCGCCCTCCCCGACGGTGAACGAGACGTCGTCGACGACGGCCCGCCCGGCGTAGACCTTGCGGAGCCCGGCGACCTCGATCAGGGGCCTGTCGCCCCGTACTGCGCTGTGTGTCGTCGTCATGCTCCGAGAATCCCCGCGCGGGCCCCTCGGCGGCATCGCCCATCGCGCTCGAAAGGGCATCAGCCGATCGGTTGATACGGCGCTACGACCCCTGCGGGGCGGGCCATGGCGCGGGGGCGGATTCGCCGGAAACCCGGTGGGCGTTGTCAGTGCCGATCCGTAGTCTCACTCCTGATGCCCACTACACATGCACCGGCCACGGACCCCGACCAACTCGTCCCGGCGGCAGAGCAGTCCGCCGTGCGCACGCTGCTGCGCCTGTGGCCGTACGTACGGCCGGTGCGGGCGCGCTGGGCGGGGGCGGCGGCGGTCGCCGTGGTCGCCTCCTGTCTGTCACTCGTCTTCCCCATCGTCCTGAAGTGGATCGTGGACGGGCCGGTCACGGACCACGACCCGGGCGGGGTGTGGCTGGGCGCGGGCATGCTGCTGGCACTCGGGGTCACGGAGGCGCTGCTCTTCGGGCTGAGACGGTGGCTGGTGGCGCGTCCGCTGGCGAGCGTCGAGGCGGCCATGCGGGGGGATCTGTTCCGGCATCTCCAGCGGCTGCCCGTCGCGTTCCACGACCGGTGGGCCTCGGGCCAGTTGCTGTCACGCGGGACGACCGACCTCATGGTCGTACGCATGTTCCTGGCCTTTCCGCTGACGTTCCTGATCGTCAACGGCGTGACGATCGTCGCCGGGTTCGTGCTGCTCATCGCGCAGGACTGGGGGCTCGGCCTCGTCCTGCTGGCGCCCGCGCTGCCGCTCATGGTGCTCTGCTACCGCTTCGAGTCGACGTACGCGTCGGCCGCGCGCCGCGCCCAGGACCAGGTCGGGGATCTGACCACGGTGGTCGAGGAGTCCGTTCTCGGGATCCGGATCATCAAGGGGTTCGGGCGGCACCGCAGCCAGGCGCGGGCCTTCCGTGACCTGTCGCACACGCTGCGCGGGACCGAGCTCACCAAGGCGCGGCTGCTCGCGGGGATCCTCGGCGTCATCACGCTGCTGCCGGAGATGGCGCTCGGGGCCGCGCTGGTGCTCGGGTCCGTGCAGGTCGCGGACGGGAAGCTGTCCGCGGGGACGCTGGTGGCCTTCCTGTCGACGGCCCTCGCGCTGCGCTGGCCGATCGACTCGATCGGGTTCCTGCTCGCCATGAGCCAGGAGGCGGCGACGGCGACCCGGCGGTTCTTCGAGGTCATGGACGAGCCGGAGGAGAGCGAAGGGGTCTCGGCGGCGGGTGCCCCCGCGGCGGAGGACGGTGCGGGCGGGCTGCGGTTCGAGGGGGTCCGCTTCCGGTACCCGGACGCCCCCGACGCGTCCGAGCCCGTCCTGGAGCGGATCGATCTGCATGTGCGCTCCGGGGAGACCATGGCGCTCGTCGGGGCGACCGGCAGCGGCAAGACGACCCTGACCGCGCTCGTGCCCCGGCTGCACGAGCTCACCGGCGGGCGGATCACCCTCGACGGGCGGGACATCGGATCGATGGAGCGCGAGGAGTTGCGCACCCTCGTCTCCGTGGCCTTCGAGGAGCCGACGCTTTTCTCGGCCTCCGTCGCGGAGAACGTGCTGATGGGTGCGGTCGAAGCGGACGCCGCGCAGCTCGACCGGGCGCTCGGCGTCGCGCAGGCCGGGTTCGTGAAGGCACTGCCGGACGCGGCCGGTACGCAGGTCGGCGAGCAGGGTCTCAGCCTCTCCGGCGGGCAGCGGCAGCGGCTCGCGCTCGCCCGCGCGGTCGTGGGGAGCCCGCGCTTCCTCGTGCTCGACGACCCGCTGTCCGCGCTCGACGTGCACACGGAGGCCCTGGTGGAGGCGGCCCTGCGGGAGGTGCTCGCCGCGAGCACGGCGCTCGTCGTCGCGCACCGGCCGTCGACGGTGCTGCTCGCCGACCGCGTCGCCCTCCTGTCGGGCGGGCGGATCACCGCCGTGGGCACGCACCAGGAACTGCTGCGCGCGAACGCGGAGTACCGGCATCTCATGTCCGGTGCGGACCTGCAGAGGGAAGACGACGGGCCGCTCGGGCCGGAGGGGAAGGGCACGCGATGACCACGACGACGAAGCCGGACCGTACGCCGCAGGATCCGGCCGCCGAGGACGGCGAGGAACTGCGGCTCCCCTCCCCCGGCGACCCCTTCGACCAGGACGACCTGCCCACCCCCAAGGGCGCGACCGGCGCGTTGCTGCGCTCCCTGCTCGCGCCGAGCCGGCGCACGGTGTGGCTGGCCGTGCTGTGTCTGCTGCTCCAGCAGGCCGCCGTGCAGGCGGGGCCGCTGCTCGTCGCGTACGCCATCGACAGCGCGGTGCCCGCCTTCCGCGCCGGCGGCCACGGCCCGCTGATCGCGGTGGCGGTCGGCTATCTCCTGGCGGCGTCCTGCTCCAGCCTCTTCCAGTTCGCGTTCGTGCAGGTGTCGGCGCGGGTGAACCAGAACGTGCTGCTCGATCTGCGCGGCCGGATCTTCCGGCACGCGCAGGCCCTCAGCGTCGACTTCCACGACCGTTACACGTCCGGGCGGCTCATCTCCCGCGCGACGACGGACGTCGAGTCCCTGCGGGAGCTGCTCGCCGAGGGGCTCCAGGAGCTCATCAACATCATCCTGGCCTCCGTGTACATCACGGCGATGCTGCTCTGGCTCGACGTCGGCATCGGCGCCGTGGCCGCCCTGTCGTTCCTGCCGCTCGCCGTCCTCATCCAGCTGTACCGGCGGCGCGCGGCCAGGGTGTACGCGGAGCGGTCATCGGCGATCGCCCGCGTCATCGTGAAGTTCGCCGAGACGATGAACGGGATCAGGCCGGTGCGGGCCTTCCGCCGCGAGCGCGCCAACGACGCGGACTTCGCCGGGCTGAACCACCGCCACGAGCGGGTCAACGGTGACGCGCTGCTCGAGATGGCGCGCTACGTCATCGGATCCCGCCTCCTCGCGAACACCGCGGTGGCCGGAATGGTCCTGTGGGGCGCCTACCGTGTCGCCGACGGGACGCTCGAACTCGGCGTCCTGGCGGCCGCCGTGCTGTTCATCCGCCGTCTGTACGACCCCATCGACCGGCTCGCGATGTTCCTCAACTCCTATGAGTCCGCGGCCGCTTCACTGCGGAAGATCGCGGGGCTGCTGCACCAGACGCCGACCGTGCCGGAGCCGTCGTCGCCACGGGATCTGCCCGAGCTCGCCGGCGACCGCCCGGGCCGCGAGGTCGTCTTCGACCAGGTCTCCTTCGGCTACCGCACCGGCGGCGAGGTGCTCCCCCGCTTCGACCTCACGCTGCCCGCGGGACAGACGGTCGCCGTGGTCGGCTCCACGGGCGCCGGGAAGTCGACGCTCGCCAAGCTCCTGGCCCGCTTCTACGACCCCTCTGCGGGCCGGGTCCTGCTCGACGGCGTCGACCTGCGCGACCTGGGCACGGCCGAGCTGCGGCGGGGCGTGGTGATGGTGACGCAGGAGGCGTTCCTGTTCTCCGGCACGGTCGCCGAGAACATCGCGATCGGCCGGCCCGAGGCGAGCCGCGAGGAGATCGAGCGCGCGGCGAAGGCGATCGGCGCGCACGACTTCATCACGGCGCTCCCGGACGGCTACGACACGGATGTGCGCAAACGCGGGGGTCGAATTTCGGCCGGGCAGCGACAACTGGTCGCGTTCGCACGCGCGCTGCTCGCCGACCCGGCGGTCCTGATCCTCGACGAGGCGACGAGCTCCCTGGACATCCCCGGCGAGCGGGCGGTGCAGCGCGCGATGCTCACGGTGCTGCGCGGCCGTACCGCGGTCGTCATCGCGCACCGGCTGTCGACGGTGGAGATCGCCGACCGTGTTCTGGTCATGGAACACGGGCGGATCGCCGAGGACGGCACACCGGACCAACTGATCTGCGGTACAGGAGCGTTCGCCGATCTGCATCGTGCCTGGCGGGAGAGCGTGGTCGGCTGAGCCGCCGCCCGGACGCGGCCTCTCCACGCCCGGGCGACAGCTCCGTATATCGAACGTGAACATCCGGGCAACGAACCATTTCCGGCCAACATAATGACGCGCTCCTGACAGACAACGCTCTCTGCTGCCACTCTTCCCTCGGTCTCGCACAGCTGTCCCACAGCCGAACTGGCGCGGCCCGTTCGTGAACTGCAGCACGACCTGTTGTGCCCAGATGTGCCCAGTTGTGCCCGGCTTCGCAGTTCCACCTCGTACCGCCTTGCACCCTGCACAGCCCTGTTCTGCCTTGTTCTGCCTTGTTCTGCCCGGACGGTCATTCGCCGTCCGGTCTTCCCCGGCCGTGCGATCCGCGGCCCGCAGAAGGAGTCAGCCTTGAGATCGTCCGACACCTCCCACAGATCCGCCTCCCGCAAGCGAGCGACCGCCTACGGCGCGCTCGCGGCAGCCACCGCCCTGCTCGCCGGCGCCGTCCAGGCGGGCGCCACGGCCTCGGCGGACGTCCAGCCGGCCGCGGCGGCCGCCAAGGCCGTCGCGAAGGGCGCCGACCCCGGCGCCCTCCCCGTGAAGCTCTCCCCCGCCAAGCGCGCGGAGCTGCTGCGCGAGGCCAACTCCACCAAGGCGGACACCGCCAAGAACCTCGGCCTCGGCGCCAAGGAGAAGCTCGTCGTACGGGACGTCCTCCAGGACCGTGACGGCACGACGCACACCCGCTACGAGCGCACCTACGACGGGCTGCCCGTCCTCGGCGGCGACATGGTCGTCGACACCGCCAAGTCCGGGAAGACCGAGGGCGTGACGCGCGCCGCGAAGTCGGCGCTCAAGGGCGTCGCCACGACCGCGGCGGTCAAGCCGGCCACCGCGGAGCGGCAGGCGGTCAAGGCCGCGGCGGCCGACGGGTCGAAGAAGACCGGGGCGGACCGCGCGCCGCGCAAGGTCGTGTGGATGGCGCAGGGCAAGCCGACCCTCGCGTACGAGACCGTGGTCGGCGGTCTCCAGGAAGACGGCACGCCGAACCAGCTGCACGTCGTCACCGACGCGGCGACCGGCAAGAAGCTGTACGAGTGGCAGGGCATCGAGAACGGCACGGGCAACACGCAGTACAGCGGCACCGTGACGCTCGGCACCGCCCTGTCCGGATCGTCGTACACGCTCAACGACACCGGGCGCGGCGGGCACAAGACGTACAACCTGAACCACGGCTCGTCCGGCACCGGGACGCTCTACTCGGGCACGGACGACGTGTGGGGCAACGGCAGCGCCTCGAACACCGAGACCGCGGCCGCGGACGCGCACTACGGCGCGGCGGAGACCTGGGACTTCTACAAGAACGTCATGGGCCGCTCCGGTATCCGCGGTGACGGTGTCGCCGCGTACTCGCGGGTGCACTACGGCAACGCGTACGTCAACGCGTTCTGGGACGACAGCTGCTTCTGCATGACGTACGGCGACGGCTCGGGCAACCTCAAACCCCTCACCTCGCTCGACGTGGCGGGCCACGAGATGACCCACGGCGTCACCGCCGCGACGGCCGGTCTCAACTACAGCGGTGAGTCGGGCGGTCTCAACGAGGCCACCTCCGACATCTTCGGCACCTCGGTCGAGTTCTACGCCAACAACGCCTCGGACCCCGGCGACTACCTCATCGGCGAGAAAATCGACATCAACGGCGACGGCTCCCCGCTGCGCTACATGGACAAGCCGAGCAAGGACGGCGGGTCCGCGGACTCCTGGTACTCCGGCGTCGGCAACCTCGACGTGCACTACTCGTCGGGTCCCGCCAACCACTTCTTCTACCTGCTCAGCGAGGGCAGCGGCGCCAAGGTCATCAACGGTGTCAGCTACAACTCGCCGACGGCGGACGGCCTTCCCGTCACCGGCATAGGCCGGGACAAGGCGGCGGCGATCTGGTACCGGGCGCTCACCACGAAGTTCACCTCGACCACGAACTACGCGGCAGCGCGCACCGGCACCCTCGCGGCCGCCGGTGAGCTCTACGGCACCACCAGCGCCGAGTACAAGGCCGTGCAGGACGCCTGGGCCGGCATAGCCGTCGGCGCGCGGTCCGGTGGCGGCGGTGGCGGTGGCACGTCGTTCGAGAACACGACCGACGTCGCGATCCCGGACGCCGGCGCCGCGGTCACCTCGTCGATCGCCGTGACCGGCCGTACGGGCAACGCGCCGAGCAACCTCTCGGTCGCCGTGGACATCGTGCACACCTGGCGCGGTGACCTGGTCATCGACCTGGTGGCCCCGGACGGGTCCACGTACCGCCTGAAGAACTCCAGCGGCAGCGACTCGGCGGACAACGTCAACGCGACCTACACGGTCAACGCGTCCTCCGAGGTGGCCAACGGCACCTGGAAGCTGAAGGTCCAGGACGTGGCCGCGCAGGACACCGGCTACATCAACAGCTGGAAGCTCACCTTCCCGTAAACCGCACGCAGAGGTGACCCAAGGCCGATCGAGAGCTGTTCGGCCCGCACGGTCTGGGCGCGTCGCCCCGGGTGAGTGAACTCCCCTGGACGGCGCGCCCGTTCATGTTCCGTTCGCAATACGTACAAGAGACATCGCTCAACGGACGATTTCCGGCCAACCTGCGATCGCCCTCCTGACATGTACAAGCCTCAACTGGCACGCTTCCCCCACGCACCACACGCAACACACAGCTAAGCACCACCCACTTCAGCACCACACAGCTCTCTTACCCCACATACAAGGAGCTTGCGTGACCCCCCACATATCGCGCTTCACCAAGAAGCGTTCGACTCTGGCCATCGCCACCGCCGTTGCCGCCGGAGCCCTGCTGACCGCCGGAATGACCACCGGCGCGTCCGCGCAGCCCGCGGTCGACGCGACGCCGGGCGGCGCGCCCATGAAGCTCTCGGGCGCCGCCCGCGCCGGCCTCCTCCAGGACGCCGACGCGAAGAAGGCCGAGACGGCGAAGGAGCTGAAGCTCGGCTCCAAGGAGAAGCTCGTCGTCCGTGACGTGGTCAAGGACCGCGACGGCGCGACGCACACCCGCTACGAGCGCACCTACGACGGACTCCCGGTCCTCGGCGGCGACCTGGTCGTCCACGAGTCCAAGGCCGGCAAGTCCGAGGGCGTCACCCGCGCGACCTCGAAGAGAATCGCGGTGACGACGGCCTCCGCCTCCCTCAAGGCCGCCCCCGAGGGCGCCCGCAAGGTGGTCTGGGCGGCGTCGGGCACCCCGCGCCTCGCCTACGAGAAGGTCGTCACCGGCACGCAGAAGGACGGCACGCCGCGCAAGCTGCACGTCGTCACGGACGCCGCGACCGGCAAGAAGATCTTCGAGTGGGACGCGATCCACACCGGCGCCGGCGAGAGCCAGTACAGCGGCAGCGTGACGGTCGGCTCCACCAAGTCCGGCTCCTCGTACGCCCTCACGGACGCGGAGCGCGGCGGCCACAGCACGTACGACCTCAAGCACGGGTCGTCCGGCAAGGGCACGCTGTTCACCGACGCGGACGACAAGTGGGGCGACGGCACCACCAACGACGCGGCCACGGCCGCGGTCGACGCCGCCTACGGCGCCCAGGTGACGTGGGACTACTACAAGGACGTCCAGGGCCGCAGCGGCATCAAGGGCGACGGCAAGGGCGCGTACTCGCGGGTCCACTACGGCAACGCGTACGTCAACGCGTTCTGGGACGACAGCTGCTTCTGCATGACGTACGGCGACGGCGAGGGCGACAAGAAGCCCCTGACGTCGATCGACGTGGCGGGCCACGAGATGTCGCACGGCGTCACCGCGGCGACCGCGGGCCTCATCTACAGCGGTGAGTCCGGCGGTCTGAACGAGGCCACGTCCGACATCTTCGGCACCGCGGTCGAGTTCCACGCGAACAACGCCAAGGACGTCGGCGACTACCTCATCGGCGAGAAGATCGACATCAACGGCGACGGCACCCCGCTGCGCTACATGGACAAGCCCAGCAAGGACGGCGCGTCCCTGGACAACTGGAAGAGCGGCGCGGGCAACGTCGACGTGCACTACTCGTCGGGCATCGCGAACCACTTCTTCTACCTGCTGTCGGAGGGCAGCGGGAAGAAGGAGATCAACGGGGTCTCCTACGACTCCCCGACCGCGGACGGCCAGCCGGCCGCGGGCATCGGCCGCGACAAGGCCGAGAAGATCTGGTTCAAGGCCCTGACCTCGTACTTCACGACGAACACGGACTACGCGAACGCGCGCAAGGGCACGCTGAGCGCGGCGACCGACCTGTACGGCGCCGACTCGGCGGAGTACAAGGCGGTCGACCGGGCGTGGGCCGCGGTCAACGTCAAGTGACGTAGGACGTCAGCACGTCGGGGGCGGCGCCGGTTTCGGTGCCGCCCCCTTCGCGCGTCAGCTCTCGTATTCCGTCAGGTCGATCTCGTGCACCTGGAGCGGGTGGCCGTGCTTCGGGTGCGCGAACTCGTGTCCCTCCGTCATGCCCAGCTTGCGGGCGATGTTCTCCGACCCCGTGTCGCCCGGACGGATCAGGGCGACGACCCGGTCGACGCCGCGGTCCTGGAGGGCGAACTCCAAGGTGGCCTGGGCGGCTTCGGAGGCGTAGCCCTGGCCCCAGAACTGGCGGCCGAGCCACCAGTTGATCTCGATGCCGGGCTGGAGTTCGGACACCGACAGGCCGACGACGCCGGCCAGCTCGCCGGAGGCGAGGAGTTCGACGGCGAACGGGCCGAAGCCCTCCTCGTCCCACTCCTCCTCCCAGCGCTCGATGTCCTCGGCCGTCCGCTCCAGGTCGCGCGGCCCGCCGTCGCCGACCCGGCGCATGACCTCCGGGTCCGCCTGGATCTCGGAGAGGGGCACGAGGTCGTCGTCGGACCAGCGGCGGAGCAGGAGGCGGGGCGTCTGGATCTCGGTCATGGGTCCATCTTCGCCGAGACCCGCGACGCCGCCGACCAATCCGGCCGCCCCTCAACGCGTCCTCAGCGCGTCCTCAGCGCATGAGGACCCCCGCGGCCTCCGCGGTCGCCTCCGAGGGGACGGTCACCAGGCCCGTCTCCGCCGGTGAGGCGAGCAGCCGGTGAGCGGGCAGGATACGGACCGTGTAGCCGTACGGGCCCGTGCGGTCGAGGGAGAGCGGACCCTCGTACGCCCAGCGGCCGTCCAGATCCGGGCCGCCGGCCGGTTTCAGGGCCACCGTCGTCGCGTCGGTGATGCGGTCGCCGGAGTCGACGCGGCCCGCCACCGCCTGCACCTCGACGTCCTCGGGGCCGAGCTCGTCGAGCGCCACCCGCACGCGCAGCACCAGTGTCGCGCCGAGCTCGGCCGTGGCCGTCGACGCCTCCACATGGTCGACGGCCACCTGTGGCCAGGACGCGCGGACCTTGGACTTCCACCGGGCGAGTTCGCGCGCCGCGTCGGGGGTGAGGGCGCGGCCGGAGCGGGCCGCGGGGGCGTACAGCTTCTCGACGTACTCGCGGACCATGCGCCCGGCGAGGACCTTCGGGCCCAGGTGGGTGAGGGTACGGCGGACCATCTCGATCCAGCGGTCGGGCAGCCCTTCGGGGCCGCGCTCGTAGAAGCGGGGCGCGACCCTGCGCTCGACCAGGTCGTAGAGGGCCGCGGCCTCCAGGTCGTCGCGCCGCTGCTCGTCGGTCGCGGTGCCGTCCGCGGTGGGGATCGCCCAGCCGAAGTCGGGCGTGAACCACTCGTCCCACCAGCCGTCGAGTACGGAGAGGTTGAGGCAGCCGTTCAGGGCGGCCTTCATGCCGGACGTCCCGCAGGCCTCCAGGGGACGCAGCGGATTGTTGAGCCAGATGTCGCAGCCGGGGTAGAGCTTCTGCGCCATGGCCATGCCGTAGTCCGGCAGGAACACGATGCGGTGGCGCACCCGCGGGTCGTCGGTGAAGCGCACCAGCTCCTGCACGAGGCGCTTGCCGCCGTCGTCGGCCGGGTGCGCCTTGCCCGCGACGACGATCTGGACGGGCCGGTCCGGGTCGAGGAGGAGGCGCCTCAGGCGGTCCGGGTCACGCAGCATCAGGGTGAGCCGCTTGTAGGAGGGGACGCGGCGGGCGAAGCCGATGGTGAGGACGTCGGGGTCGAGCACCCCGTCGATCCAGCCGAGTTCCGCCGCGCCCGCGCCGCGCTGGCGCCAGGACGCGGCGAGGCGCTCGCGCACCTCGTCCACGAGGCGGCCGCGGAGCTCGCGGCGCAGCTCCCAGATGTCCCGGTCGGCGATCTCGGCGACGGCGTCCCAGCGGTCGGAGCCGCCGACGGCCAGGGCTTCCAGGGTGCGCTGCTCACCGAGGTGGCGGGCGCCGAGCCGCAGGACCTCGGGGGCCACCCAGGTCGGGGCGTGCACGCCGTTGGTGACGGAGGTGATGGGGACCTCCTCCGGGTCGAAGCCCGGCCACAGGCCCGAGAACATCTCGCGGCTGACCCTGCCGTGCAGGGTGGAGACGCCGTTGGCGCGCTGGGCGAGGCGCAGGCCCATCACGGCCATGTTGAAGACGTTCGGGTCGCCGCCCGCGTACGTCTCCGTGCCGAGGCCGAGGATGCGTGCGGCGTCGATGCCGGGGAGTTCGGCGCCGGGCCCGAAGTGGTGGGCGACGAGTTCCCGGTCGAAACGGTCGATACCGGCCGGGACGGGGGTGTGCGTGGTGAAGACGGTCCCGGCGCGTACGGCTTCGATGGCGGCGTCGAAGTCCACGCCGCGTCCGGCGAGCTCGTGGATCCGCTCGACCCCGAGGAATCCGGCGTGTCCCTCGTTCGTGTGGAACACCTCGGGCTCGGGGTGACCGGTGAGGCGGCAGTAGGCGCGCACGGCCCGCACCCCGCCGATGCCGAGCAGCATTTCCTGGAGGAGCCGGTGCTCGCTGCCGCCGCCGTAGAGCCGGTCGGTGACATCGCGTTCGCCGGGGCCGTTCTCCTCGACGTCCGAGTCGAGGAGAAGCAGGGGCACACGGCCGACCTGCGCCTGCCAGACGCGGGCCAGCAGCCGGCCGCCGCCGGGCAGGGCGAGCGCGACACGGCAGTCGGTGCCGTCCGGTTCGCGCAGCGGGGTCAGCGGCAGTTCGTGCGGGTCGAGGACGGGATAGTGCTCCTGCTGCCAGCCGTCCCTGGACAGGGACTGCCGGAAGTAGCCGTGCCGGTAGAGGAGTCCTACGCCGATCAGCGGCACCCCGAGGTCACTGGCCGCCTTGAGGTGGTCTCCGGCGAGGATGCCGAGGCCGCCGGAGTACTGCGGCAGGGCGGCGGTGATGCCGAACTCGGGGGAGAAGTATCCGACGGCGGCGGGCAGGCCACCGCTCTGCTTCTGGTACCAGCGGTCGCCCTCCGCATAGGACCTGAGGTCGTCCGCGGCCTCGCCGAGCAGGCGCAGGAACCCCGCGTCGGCGGCGAGTTCGGCGAGCCGCGCGTGCGGCACGGCGCCGAGGAGGCGCACCGGGTCCCCGTCGGACGCGGCCCAGCGCCCGGGGTCCACGGCCTGGAAGAGGTCGCGCGTCCCGGTGTGCCAGGACCAGCGCAGGTTACGGGCCAGTTCGTGAAGGGGGGCGAGGGGCTCGGGCAGGACGGGACGAACGGTGATTCGACGGATGGCCTTCACGTTCTCACCTCTGTAGGGGGACGCGGCGGGCATACGCGCACACGTGCGAGGGGGACGCGCTCCGTCGAGCGGCCCCCGGCTGTCACCTCCGACGGTACGGCCACCAGGCCCCGGCTACCACGGCGCACGGAGTCGCAAAGACCCCCGTGTCACGCGGTTCCCAGCGGTACGCGGGGGCCAGAGGCGGCCCGAGCGGGGTCACGGGGCGTAGCCGGAGACGACCTTGCCCTCGTCGGTGTCGGCGAACAACGCGCCGCCCAGATAGAGGGGTTGGCCCAGGTGCACGGCCACCGCCCCGGTCCCCGACCCAGTGCGCGGGGTGTCCTTCCTGCGGAGCGTGTTGACGTCTCCCGAGATGTTCCGCCCTTCGAGGGCGTACGCGCCGAAGGACAGCACCCGTTCGCCCGCGAGGGCGAGGCCGGCGGTCTCCTGGGGCGCGCCGTAGTGCCACAGGCGCCGGCCGGTGCGCCAGTCGTACGCCGTGAGGAAGTGGTCGACGGGGTCCGACGCGTCCTCGTTGCCGGCCGGCACGACGAGCACGCCGTTCGCGCCGACGACGGGTCCGGGCAACGTGGGCCGCACGTCGGCCGCGACGGTGCGCCGGGTGGCGAGGGTGCGGCCGTCGAGTTCCCGCACGCCCGGGTGTTCGAGGTCCCAGCACAGGACGGACGACGCGTGGCGCAGGAGGGCGAAGCAGGTCGCGGTGGGCGCGGAGGCGGCGCGGGAGCCGTCCTTCGTGGAGAGGGCGAGCACTCCGCGTCCCTCGGCTGCCAGGTAGACACGGCCGTCGCCGGTCAGGAGCGGGCCCTGCGGCTTGGGCAGCGGGGCGGTCCGCCACAGCTCGTGGCCGTCGGAGGCGCGCCGGGCCCGCACGACCGTACTGCGGGACATGCGGGTTCCGGGAGTCATGGTGAACTCGGCGGTGTAGACGACGTTCTTCGCGTACGTCAGGGCGAGCAGACCGGTGTACCGGGGCAGGCGGTGGCGCCAGCGGACGGTGCCGGTCGTGGCGTCGACCCCGGTGACTCCGAGCTCGCTGGGTACGAACACGCGGGTGCCGTCGCTCTCGGGCGGCAGCTCCTGAATGCCCTGGAGGTTGTCGGGTCCCGCCGTGAACCCGCGGGACGTCCAGCCGCCCCGGCCGCTCGCGGCGTCGAAGGCGGCCGCCGCGCCCTTGCCGTCGCGGCAGATCAGCCGGGGCAGGACCAGCACGCAGCCGCGGCCGCGGTCGTCCAGGGCGGCGGGGCGGTCCACGGACCAGGGCTTCCATCCGTCGGGGCGGGCGGAGGCGCGGGTGCCGGCCGTGCCGAACTCTCCCGAGCGGTCGGCGGATCCGTAGGCGGTGACGACGCGGGGGCCGCCGGGGGTCCTGGAGCCTCCGTGTCCGGGTGACGTGCCACCGCCCGCGCCCGCGCCGCCCCCGCCCGGCAGGACGACTGCCGCCACGGCCACCGCGGCTCCGGCGACCGCCGCCGCGACCAGCCACGGCCAGCGGCGGGGTGTCCCGCGGCCGGGCGGGGCGGGGGGTGCCTCAGGCATCAAAGGTGTGGCGGGCGGCGTGGGTCCGGTCCCCGTCGCCGTGTCGGCCGCCGCGAACGACCGAGCGGCCACGTCCTGTTCGCAGCGGGCCACGGCCTCCCGGTGCTCGGCGAAGAGCGAGAGCACCTCGGTGGGCCAGGGCACCTGGGCGTCGGCGGGACCCGGGTCGAGCCGCCGCGCGAGCTCCGCCGCGCCGGGCCGCTCCCCCGGCGCCACCCGCAGGCACGCGGCGACCGTCTCGCGCAGCGCCTCCGGGACCGCCGACAGGTCCGCGTCCCCCCGGGTGATGCGGAAGATGACCGACGCGAGTTCGGGGTCGTCGAAGGGGCCCCGGCCCGTGGCGGCGTGACAGAGCACGGCGCCGAGCGCGAAGACGTCCGAGGCGGGCACGACGGCGTGGCTGCCCTCGATCTGCTCGGGCGCCATGAACCCGGGGGTGCCGACGACCATCCCCGCGGCCGTGAGCGCCGTGGCCTCGAAGGCCTGCGCGATGCCGAAGTCGATGAGCTTGGGGCCCTCGGGCGTGAGCAGGACGTTGCCGGGTTTGAGGTCCCGGTGCAGGACGTGCGCCGCGTGCACGGCGGCGAGGGCGCGGGCGAGCCGGGCGCCGAGGGCCCGCACCGCGGGGACGGGCAGCGGACCGCAGCGGGCAACCGTCTCGGCGAGCGCGGGCCCGGGCACGTACTCCGTGGCCAGCCAGGGCACTTGGGTGTCGGCGTCCCCGTCGAGGAGCGCGGCCGTGCCGGGACCGGAGACGGCACGCGCGGCGGCGATCTCGCGGCGGAACCTGATCCGGAACTCGCGGTCCACGTCGACGTCCGCCCTGACCGTCTTGACGGCGACGAGCGGTGCCCCCGGCCGGTGCTCCCGCGCCAGGTACACCTCGCCCATGCCGCCCGCGCCGATGAGGGCGAGCAGCCGGTAGGGGCCGATGTGCCGCGGGGGCCCGGGCAGCGGGTCGAGCAACGGATCCTCCAAGGACCGGGGCGGTGCGGGACGCGTGACTACGCCGGGATCTCCAGGGACACGACGGTCCCCTGGTCGTAGACGAGCGTCACGACCCCGCCGAGCAGCAGGAGCGTCGGGGGCCGCGGCGAGTCGGCGATGACCGTACCGGGGTCGGTGTGCGCCTTGATCTGCGGGTTTCCGGGTGCCCCTGGGACGACGGTGGCACGGGCCTTGCCCTTCGCCCCCAGTGGCACGGACCGAAGCGTGGTGTTGTCGGCGGTCAGGGCGCGGTCGCCGGTGATCAGAGGTCCCGACGAGACCGGCCGCTTGATCACGTCGGTGAGGGTCGTGAGGGGTTCCCTGCGGGTGACGCGGCCGTGGCGCGCGTCGGCGACCAGGAGCTTCTCGTTCGTCGTGTCGTAGGCGACCGCGGCGCCGGACCCGACCGCGCTCACGACGACATCAAGCCCCGGGAAGCCGTCCGCCTGCACCGCCGGCGCCTTGAATCCGAAGGTGCCCTCGACCGCGAGCGTCCGGGGGTTGAGGCGGGTGACCCGGGTCTGGGGCGTGGTGTTGGGGTCGTCGAAGGAGCCGTCGCCGGCCAGGACCTGGGTGCACAGCACCTGCCCGTCCTGCGTCATGAGGGTGCGGCACTGCCCCTTGTCGTACGGGGTGCCGACCCGGGTGCCGGTCCGCTCGTCGAGTGCGACGACGCCTTCTTTCGCGTCGGCGTAGACGAGGCCGTCGTGGGCCAGGTCGGCTGTGTAGGCGCCCAGTTCGGCACCGGCGAGCTCGCCGGTGCTGAGCGTGTGGGTCCAGCCGGAAGCGCCGTCCTTCAGGCGGAACGCCCTCAGCCTCGCGCCCGCCGGCCCGTCCACGCCGTCCGCCGAGCCCTCCTGGGACGTGACGAGGCGGCCTTTGTCGGTGAGCAGGGCCGCCGTGAAGTGCGTGCCGTCGTCGGGCGCGGCCGACCAGCGCACACCGCCCGAGCGGGAGTCCCGCACCTGGAGGCGGCCCTTGTGGGCGATGACCGTGGTGCCGCCGCGCACCGTCGGGGCCAGCGAGTCGCCGGGCATGAACAGCTTGCCCGAGGGGCTGATGTAGGCCTCGTCGCCGACGTCGCCGTCCGCGGGTGAGCGCCCGTCCGACGTCCACAGCCGCCGGCCGCTGCTTGCGTCGAGCGCCTCGTACGTCCCGTCGGTGAGCAGGCAGACGACGGCCCGGGTGTCGGCGGCGCAGCTCATGGGCGCGTGCCCGAGCCTGCCCCGCCACGGTTTCCAGCCCTTGGGCCGCTGCTCCCGGAACTGCGGTACGTAGCCGCTCCGGTCGTCCGTCCCGGCCTCGTCCACCCCGGCCCGCGCGACGAGTGCGGCGGGCGGGAGCGTGGTGGAGGGCGTGGGTCCGGCACCCTTGCCGCCGGGACCGCCGGCCTCGTCGCCCTGAGCGGGGCCACGCAGCGCGAGCAGTGCTCCGACGGCTCCGCCCGCGACGGCCACCGCGAGAACCGTGGCGAGGAGGGTACGGCGGCTCCGGGCCCGGCGCGCGGGTGTGGCTGCCGGGATGGCCGGCGGGGCCGCGCTCATGGTGGGCAGGTCGTGCGGCGTGAGGGCGGGCGGGGTCGAGCGCTGCGTCGGGGTGCGGGTGGGGGTACGGCCGTCCGGCGCGCTGTCCTGCGGCAGCGGTACCAGGGGCTGTCCGGCGGCGCACAGGTGCGCCGCGTCCCGCCGCGTCTCGGCGATCGACTCCACCACGGGGTCCGGCCAGCCGGCGTCGGGCCCGCTCGCACCGGCCAGGGCGGCGAACCGCTCCGCGAGTGCCTCCGGCCCGGGCCGCGCCCCGGGGTCCTGAACGAGACAGTCGGCCAGGACTTCCCTCAACTCCTGCGGAACGCCTTCGAGTTCGGCCTCCGCGCGTGAGACCCGGTAGAGGACCGCCGCCACCGGGCCGTCACCGAACGGGTCGCGCCCGGCCGCCGCGTACGCGAGGACCGAGGCCAGGCAGAACACGTCGGAGGCGGCCACCACATGCCTCCCGCCCGCGACATGTTCCGGCGACATGAAGCCGGGCGTCCCGACCAGCAGCCCGGTCGAGGTCATCGTGGTGGCGCCGGGGGTGCGCGCCACGCCGAAGTCGATCAGCTTGGGCCCGTCGGCGCCGAGCAGGACGTTCGCCGGCTTCAGGTCCCGGTGCAGGGCGCCCGCGGCGTGCACCGCGGACAGTGCCCGGGCCATCCCGGCGCCGAGCGCGAGGACGGCGGGGGCGGGCAGCGGCCCGTGCCGGCGCATCGCCTCTGCGAGGGTCGGGCCGGGGACGTACTCCGTGGCGAGCCAGGGCTGTTCCGCGTCGGCGTCACCGGCGACGAGCCGCGCCACGAAGGGGCTCGCCACCGACGCGGCGACGGCGATCTCACGCCGGAACCGGGCGCGGAACGCCGGGTCCCCCGCGACCTCGCGGCGGATCGCCTTCACGGCGACGAGCGACTCCGGGACGCGCGGCCCGTCGGTGGCGAGGAACACCTCACCCATGCCGCCCGCCCCGAGTCTGGCCAGCGTCTCGTGCGGACCCATGCGCGCGGGCGACCCCTCCCGCAGCCGACCGATCATCCGCCCCGTCCCCCCGTGCCGTTGTCCGGATCACGCACCCCAACTGTGCGCGTGCGCACCTTCTGTGACGCTCCGGCAGATTACTGGGTGCGTCGCAGACCACGGGGGCCGAGGCCCGCGTACCGGCCGGAGGAAGTCCGGTTTTCGCCGCAACCCTCACCGCGATCGTCACGGGTTCCCCCACGGGCGATATGGCCGATTCCACCCCCTCATGCGGTCTTGTAGGGCCTGCCACCGCACGAGAGGCTGCCAAGCGGTGTGCGTGGATCCCCGGCCGTCAGGACCGGCGGCCGCGCAACTCCGGTCCTCGCGCGCCGAGTCGAGGAGGGGGAACTCACGACATGACACTGACGCGCAAGAGGCGTCTGCGCTGGGCGGGCGCGCTCACCGCCGCGACCACGGCGGCGGTGCTCTCGGCCGTCACGTTGCCCGCGCATGCCGCGCCTCCGCTGGGGCGCATACTCGGCGCCGGTGAGCCCGGCGCCGTCGCAGGGAGTTACATCGTGACGCTCAAGGGGGGAACGAAGGCGCCGTCCGACATGGGCAAGGGCCTCGCCGAGAAGTACGGGGCGAAAATACGCCACACCTACAGCACGGCGCTGAACGGCTACGCAGTGCGCGCGGGCGAGGCGCAGGCCAGAAGGCTCGCGGCCGATCCGTCGGTCGCCGCGGTGGTCCAGGACTCACGCGTGTCGCTCGACCACACCCGGAAGAACCCGCCGTCCTGGGGGCTGGACCGCATCGACCAGGGTGATCTGCCGCTCGACAACTCCTACACCTGGCCCGAGTCGGACGGCTCGGGCGTCACGGCGTACGTCATCGACACCGGCATCCGGATCTCGCACCGGGACTTCGGCGGCCGGGCGCGCTACGGCTGGGACTTCGTCGACGGCGACGCCACCGCGCAGGACGGCAACGGCCACGGCACCCACGTGGCCGGAACCGTCGCCGGTGCGGGCCACGGCGTCGCGACAAAGGCGGACGTGGTCGCGGTGCGCGTGCTCGACGACGCGGGCTCCGGGACGACCGCCCAGGTCATCGCGGGCATCGACTGGGTGACGAAGCACGCGCGTAAACCGGCCGTCGCCAATCTGAGCCTCGGCGGCCACGCCAACGCGCAGCTGGACGCGGCGGTGCGGGGCTCCATCGCCTCCGGCGTCACGTACACGGTCGCGGCCGGCAACGACGGACTCCCGGCGAGCCTGTGCTCGCCGGCCCGTGTGAAGGAGGCCGTCACGGTCGGCGCGACCGACCGCACGGACCGGCGCGCCGACTTCTCGAACTGGGGCACCCGGCTCGACCTGTTCGCCCCCGGCGTCGACATCACCTCGGCGTCTAACGCGAGCGACACGGGGAAGGCGACTTACTCCGGTACGTCGATGGCGTCACCGCACGCGGCGGGCGCCGCCGCGCTGTACCTGTCCGGCCACACCTCGGCCACGCCGGCCGAGGTGAGCCGGGCGCTGACGAAGCGCGCGGCAACAGGCCGGGTCACGGACACGCTGCCCGGCTCGCCGAACAAGCTGCTCCAGGTCAACAACCCGTAACCGAAGGGTGAGTTCATGATCCGGTCCCGTCGTTCACGGCGGGGCCGGACTTGTCTGTGTGCTTACGCGCGAGTAGTTAACAAAGCACCGGATTGCCCGCCCTGCGACCGTGGAAGGCTCCCCCGGTACACACTGCGCGACCCCCTTCGTACACACTGCGCGACCCTCTTCCTCACCCCCGTTTCCGCAAACCGAACACCCGCGGTCAGGAGCGGTCATGCCCGCACAGAGTCCCTCGCCGAAGCCCCACACGGACCCGGCGAAGCAGTCGGCCAGAAGCGCGAAATCGCAGAAACCACCGGGCCGGCGGCGCCCACCGGCCACCACCGCCGCCACCACGCTCGGGCGGATACCTGTCCTGGACGTCCAGCCCCTCGTGGACCACGGCCGCAGGCCCGCCAAGGCGGTGGCGGGCGAGTCCTTCGAGGTCAGCGCGACGGTCTTCCGCGAGGGCCACGACGCGGTCGCCGCGAACGTGGTGCTGCGCTCGCCGCGCGGCCGCACGGGCCCCTGGACCCCGATGCGCGAGCTGGCCCCTGGCACCGACCGCTGGGGCGCGCAGGTCACGCCCACGTCGGAGGGGCGCTGGACCTACACCGTCGAGGCGTGGGGCGACCCCGTCACCACCTGGCGCCGCCACGCGCAGATCAAGGTCCCGGCGGGCATCGACACCGAACTCGTCCTGGAGGAGGGCGCGTTGCTGCACGAGCGCGCCGCCGAGGGCGTGCCGCAGCGCAAGGGGCAGCGCGAGACCGTGCTGCGCGCCGCCGCCGCGCTCCGGGACACCGCACGCCCCGCCGCGGCTCGCCTGGCCGCCGCGCTCACGCCGAAGGTCGACGAGGTCCTCGCCCGCCACCCGTTGCGCGAGCTGGTCACCAGCTCCGACCCGCTGCCGCTCCTCGTGGAGCGCGAACGGGCGCTGTACGGAGCGTGGTACGAGTTCTTCCCGCGCTCGGAGGGTGCGATCGTGCGTGAGGGGGAACCGCCGGTCTCCGGCACGTTCCACACCGCGGCGAAGCGCCTCCCGGCCATCGCCGCGATGGGCTTCGACGTCCTCTATCTGCCGCCGGTCCACCCCATCGGCACCACGTACCGCAAGGGTCCCGACAACTCGCTCTCCCCGGGGCCGCACGACGTGGGCGTCCCCTGGGCGATCGGCTCCCCGGAGGGCGGTCACGACGCGATCCACCCCGACCTCGGCTCCCTCGACGACTTCGACGCCTTCGTGCGCCGGGCCGCGGACCTGGGCCTGGAGATCGCCCTCGACTTCGCGCTCCAGTGCTCGCCCGACCACCCGTGGGTGGAGAAGCACCCCGAGTGGTTCCACCACCGGCCTGACGGGACCATCGCGTACGCGGAGAACCCGCCGAAGAAGTACCAGGACATCTACCCGATCGCCTTCGACCAGGACATGCCCGGCCTGGTCGCCGAGACGACCCGCGTCCTGCGCTTCTGGATGGACCACGGCGTGCGCATCTTCCGCGTCGACAACCCGCACACCAAGCCCGTCGTCTTCTGGGAACGGGTCATCAGGGAGATCAACCGCACCGACCCCGACGTGATCTTCCTGGCCGAGGCGTTCACGCGCCCCGCGATGATGCGCACCCTCGCGCAGGCCGGCTTCCAGCAGTCGTACACCTACTTCACCTGGCGGAACTCGAAGCAGGAACTCACCGAGTACGCGACGGAGTTGGCGAAGGACACGGCCGCGTACATGCGGCCCAACTTCTTCGTGAACACCCCGGACATCCTGCACGCCTACCTTCAGAACGGCGGGCGCCCCGCGTTCGAGGTGCGCGCGGTCCTGGCTGCCACGCTCTCGCCGACCTGGGGCGTCTACAGCGGCTACGAACTGTGCGAAAACGCCCCGCTACGCCCCGGTAGCGAGGAGTATCTCCATTCGGAGAAGTACGAACTGCGGCCGCGCGACTGGGAGTCGGCCGAGCTCGAAGGGCGTTCGATCGCGCCTCTCATCACCCGGCTCAACGACATCAGGCGCCGCAGCCCCGCCCTGCGCCGGCTGCGTGACGTGCACTTCCACCACACCGACCAGGACTCGGTGATCGCGTATTCCAAGTCGGTCGCAGGCGCGCACGGTTCGAACACGGTTCTGGTGGTCGCCAACCTCGATCCTCACCACACCCAGGAGGCGACGGTGTCGTTGGACATGCCGCAACTGGGACTCGGCTGGCACGAGTCCGCGCCGGTGCGCGACGAGCTCACCGGTGAGACCTACCACTGGGGCAGGGCCAACTACGTGCGCCTCGAGCCGGGCCGTGCGCCCGCGCACATCCTCACCGTCCTGCGACCGTCCTCACCGTTGATCGGAGGGTCACCCACACCATGACCGTCAATGAACCCGTCCCGGACACCTTCGAGGACACCCCAGCCAAGGACCGGGATCCCGACTGGTTCAAACGTGCCGTCTTCTACGAGGTCCTCGTCCGCTCCTTCCAGGACAGCAACGGCGACGGCGTGGGCGACCTCAAGGGCATCACCGCGAAACTGGACTATCTCCAGTGGCTCGGCGTGGACTGCCTCTGGCTTCCACCGTTCTTCAAGTCCCCGCTACGGGACGGTGGTTACGACGTCTCGGACTACACGGCGGTCCTGCCGGAGTTCGGTGACCTGGCCGACTTCGTGGAGTTCGTCGACGCCGCGCACCAGCGCGGGATGCGCGTGATCATCGACTTCGTCATGAACCACACGAGCGATCAGCACGAGTGGTTCCAGGAGTCCCGCAAGGACCCCACCGGCCCCTACGGCGACTACTACGTCTGGGCCGACGACGACAAGCAGTACGAGGACGCGCGGATCATCTTCGTCGACACCGAGGCGTCGAACTGGACCTTCGACCCGGTGCGCAAGCAGTACTACTGGCACCGCTTCTTCTCCCACCAGCCGGATCTCAACTACGAGAACCCGCGCGTCCAGGAGGAGATCATCGCGGCCCTGCGCTTCTGGCTGGACCTCGGCATCGACGGCTTCCGGCTCGACGCGGTGCCCTACCTCTACGCGGAGGAGGGGACCAACTGCGAGAACCTGCCGGCCACGCACGAGCTCCTCAAGCGGGTTCGCAAGGAGATCGACGCGCATTACCCGGACACGGTGCTGCTCGCCGAGGCCAACCAGTGGCCTGAAGACGTGGTCGACTACTTCGGCGACTACGCCTCCGGCGGCGACGAATGCCACATGGCCTTCCACTTCCCCGTCATGCCACGCATCTTCATGGCCGTGCGCAGGGAGTCGCGCTACCCGGTCTCGGAAATCCTGGCCAAGACCCCCGCCATTCCGTCGAGTTGCCAGTGGGGCATCTTCCTGCGCAACCACGACGAACTCACGCTCGAAATGGTCACCGACGAAGAACGCGACTACATGTACGCGGAGTACGCCAAGGACCCGCGGATGCGCGCCAACATCGGCATCCGCCGCCGCCTCGCGCCACTCCTCGACAACGACCGCAACCAGATCGAACTGTTCACCGCGCTCCTGCTCTCCCTGCCGGGCTCGCCGATCCTCTACTACGGCGACGAGATCGGCATGGGCGACAACATCTGGCTCGGCGACCGCGACGCGGTGCGCACGCCGATGCAGTGGACACCCGATCGCAACGCGGGCTTCTCCTCCTGCGACCCGGGCCGGCTCTCCCTGCCCACGATCATGGACCCGGTCTACGGCTACCAGGTGACCAACGTCGAGGCGTCCATGACCTCGCCGTCGTCTCTGCTGCACTGGACCCGGCGCATGATCGAGATCCGCAAGCAGAACGAGGCGTTCGGCCTCGGCTCGTACACCGAACTCCCTTCGTCCAACCCGGCGGTGATCGCGTTCCTGCGCGAGTACAAGGACGACCTCGTGCTGTGCGTGCACAACTTCTCGCGCTTCGCCCAGCCCACCGAACTCGACCTCCAGGCCTTCAGCGGCCGCCACCCGGTCGAGCTGATCGGCGGGGTGCGCTTTCCGGCCATCGGTGAACTGCCCTATCTCCTCACCCTCGCAGGTCACGGCTTCTACTGGTTCCGGCTGCGCGACGAAGCCTGACCGTCGCCCAGGGAGGGCCGGTTTCCACCGCCCCTCCCTGGGCACCCATCACCACACACCCCGACACGTCCCGCACGTACTGCCTCTGCCGCATTTCCGGGACGCCGCCCCGCACCCAGTCGCGGCCCGCCCCGGGGAAAGGACGTGACGCCATGCCGGATGCCGTCACCCGAACCGGCCCGACCGCGCGACCCGAGCTGCTCGCCTCGCTCGATCCGCTCCTGCGCGCGTGGCTGCCCCGGCAACGCTGGTTCGCGGGCAGAACAGCACCCGCCCTCACCCTGCTCGCCGCGACGGACCTGCTGCCGGCCACGGCACGGCAGCCGGGCCTGATCCACGCCCTCCTGCGCATCGCGCCCACCCAGGACACGTACCAACTCCTGCTGGGCGTAAGGGAGTCACTGCCCCCGTACCTGGCGCCGGCCCTCATCGGCCACGTCACCCAGGGACCCCTCGCCGGGCGCACGGTCTACGAGGCCCTGCTCGACCCCCGCCTGACGGACCTCCTCCTGGAACGGCTGCGCCACCCGGGCCGCCTGGACGGACTCCGTTTCGCGCACGACGGCGAGACCCCGATCCCGCCGGGCCTCACCCCCCGCCCCCTCGACGCGGAGCAGTCCAACTCCTCGATCATTTACGGAGATACGTTCATCCTCAAGGTGTTCCGCCGTGTCACGCCGGGCCTCAACCCGGACCTGGAACTCCAGCGCGCGCTGGCCGACGAGGGCTGCGAACGCGCGCTCGCCCCGGTGGCGTGGTTCGAGACGACGGACGGCGACCCGCTCTCGCTCGGCCTGCTCCAGCCCTACCTCACCGGCGCGACGGACGGCTGGGACCTCGCGCTCGGCGAACTGTCCAAGGGGCAGGACTTCCGCCACGAGGCCCTCGAACTCGGCCGCGCCACGGCCGAGATCCACCTCGCCCTGGCGCACGCCCTGCCGACGGTCACCCTGGGCCGCGCCCACACCGTGCAGCTGGCGCAGTCGATGAAGGAACGTCTCGACAAGGCCGTCCAGGCCGTACCGGCGCTCCATCCCTACGCACCCGCGCTGCACACCGCCTTCGACGCCCTCGCGGCCGACACGACCCCCCGCACCGCCCAGCGCGTCCACGGGGACCTGCACCTGGGCCAGTGCCTGCGCTCGCCCGCCGGCGCCTGGTCGGTCATCGACTTCGAGGGCGAGCCCTCCCGCCCCCTGCCCGAACGCCGGCTGCCGCACCCGCCCGCCCGGGACGTGGCCGGCATGCTGCGCTCCTTCGACTACGCGGCCCGCACGAACCGGCCGTGGGCTCCGGACTGGGCGCGCCGGTGCCGGGACGCGTACTGCGCGGGCTACGCGCAGGCCGCCGGAGACGACCCGCGCACGGACCCGGTCCTGCTGCGCGCCTACGAGACGGACAAGGCGGTCTACGAAGCCGTCTACGAGGCCCATCACCGCCCGGACTGGCTTTCGATCCCCCTCTCGGCGATCGAGCGCCTCGCCTCGGAGGCCTCCGGCATGCCACGCCCCCGCCCCGGAGGCGCGGCACCGCAGCACCCCATGTCGACCCCGAGCCAGGAGGCCACCCCGTGACGCACGACCCCTCCCGCTCCACACCTCCGACACCCGTCACCGCCACCCCGGCCCCCACCCCCGCCGCCGACCGTGACCGCCTCCTCGCCGGTACCCACCACGACCCGCACTCCACGCTGGGCGCGCACCCCACGTCCACCGGCACGGCGTTCCGGGCACTGCGCCCGCACGCCCGCACGGTCACGGTCGTGGCGGACGGCCTCAGGGCCTTGCTGCACGACGACGGCGACGGCTTCTTCTCGGGCCTCGTCGACCTGCCCGCACCCCCGGACGAATACCGCCTCCTGGTCACCTACGAGGGAGCCGACCACGAGACCCCGGACCCGTACGGGCTGCTGCCCGCGCTCTCCGGGTTCGACCTGCACCTGATCGGCGAGGGCCGGCACGAGCAGCTGTGGCAGGCGCTCGGCGCGCACCCCATGACGCATCAGGGCCTCACCGGCACCCGCTTCACCGTCTGGGCACCGAACGCCCGAGGGGTGCGCGTCGTGGGCGACTTCAACTACTGGAACGGGACGGGCCACCCGATGCGCTCGCTGGGCTCCACGGGGATCTGGGAGCTCTTCGTCCCCTCGCTCGGCGAGGGTGAGCTGTACAAGTTCGAGATCACCCGCCCGGACGGCTCGAAGACGATGCGCGCGGACCCGCTGGCCCGCCGCACGGAGGTGCCGCCCGCCAACTCCTCCGTCATCGATGCGTCGCACCACATCTGGCACGACGACGAGTGGATGGCCGGCCGCGGCACGCCGCCCGCGCACGAAGCCCCGTTCTCGGTCTACGAGATCCACCTCGCGTCCTGGCGCCCGGGCCTCACCTACCGCCAGCTCGCCGAACAACTTCCCCGCTATGTGGCCGACTTGGGGTTCACGCACGTAGAGCTGATGCCGGTGGCCGAGCACCCCTTCGGCGGGTCGTGGGGCTACCAGGTCACCGGCTTCTACGCCCCGACGGCCCGCATGGGCACGCCCGACGACTTCCGGCATCTGGTCGACGCGCTGCACCAGGCAGGCATCGGCGTCCTCATGGACTGGGTGCCGGCCCACTTCCCGCGCGACGACTGGGCCCTCGCCGAGTTCGACGGCCGCACCCTGTACGAGCACGAGGACCCGCTGCGCGCCGCCCACCCCGACTGGGGCACCCTCGAGTTCGACTACGGCCGCAAGGAGGTCCGCAACTTCCTGGTGGCCAACGCCGTGTACTGGTGCGAGGAGTTCCACATCGACGGCCTGCGGGTCGACGCCGTGGCCTCCATGCTCTACCTCGACTACTCGCGCGAACACGGCCAGTGGTCGCCGAACGAGCACGGCGGCCGGGAGAACCTGGACGCGGTCGAGTTCCTCCAGGAGATGAACGCGACGCTGTACCGCAGGATCCCCGGCGTGGTGACGATCGCCGAGGAGTCGACGGCGTGGGACGGCGTGACTCGGGCCACCCATCACATCGGGCCCGGCGGCTTCGGGGGTCTCGGCTTCGGCCTGAAGTGGAACATGGGCTGGATGCACGACTCGCTCGGCTATGTGTCCCACGACCCGGTCCACCGCAGCTACCACCACGACGAGATGACCTTCTCGATGGTGTACGCGTACAGCGAGAACTACGTCCTGCCGATCTCGCACGACGAAGTGGTGCACGGCAAGAAGGCCCTGGTGTCCAAGCTGCCCGGCGACTGGTGGCAGCAGCGCGCCACCCATCGCGCCTACCTGGGCTTCATGTGGTCCCACCCGGGCAAGCAACTCCTGTTCATGGGGCAGGAGTTCGCGCAGGGAGCCGAGTGGTCGGAGGCGCACGGCCCGGACTGGTGGCTGCTCGACCCGTCGTACCCGGCGGAGCCCGACCACCGTGGCGTCCGCGACCTCACCCGCGACCTGAACACCGTCTACCGTAGCGAACCGGCGCTCTGGCAGCGGGACACGGACCCGACGGGCTTCGAGTGGATCGTCGGTGACGCGGCGCAGGACAACGTGTTCGCGTTCCTGCGGCGCGCCGCCGACGGCAGCCCGCTCATGTCAGTGTCCAACTTCTCGCCGGTGGTCCGTCACGAGTACCGGCTCGGCGCCCCCGACGACGTACCGGCCTGGCACGAGGTCCTCAACACCGACGCGGCCCGTTACGGCGGCGGCGACGTCGGCAACCCGGACCCGGTCAAGCCGGACGCCCAGGGTGCCCACGGGCGTCCGGCAAGTGTCCGGCTCACGCTGCCGCCGCTCGCGACGGTGTGGCTCAGGCCCGCGTGACCAGCACGCCGCGCAGCGACTCGGGCAGCTCCCCGCCGTGCACGACGCCGAGGGTCTGGGTGGCCCGGGTCAATGCGACGTAGAGGTCACTGACGCCGTACTCGCCGGGCTCCACGACCAGTACGCGGTCGAACTCGAGCCCCTTGGCCTGGCGGGGGTCGAGCAGCACCAGGTGCTTGGTGAGATCGGGCTCGCCGCCCGCCACCACGTCCGGCAGCACGGCGGCGAGCGCCGCGTGCAGCCGGCGGGGGGCGATCACCGCGAGCCGCCCCTCCTCGGGCGTCGCGGCGACGGCCTCCTCGGCCACGGCCTTCACGACGTCGTCGGCCGCGCGCGCCCAGGGGCGCACGCCCGTCGAACGGACCGAGGACGGCGGCTCGAAGCCGGGGTGCTCGGCGCGCAGCACGGCCGCCGCCACGTCCATGATCTCGGACGGCGTGCGGTAGTTGACGCCGAGCCGGGTGTGCTCCCAGCGGTCCTCGACGTACGGCGCGAGGATCTTCTCCCACGATCCGACGCCGGCCTCCTCGGCGGTCTGCGCGGGGTCGCCGACCAGCGTCATGGACCGCGTGGGCGAACGCCGCATCAGCAGTCGCCACGCCATCGGCGACAGCTCCTGCGCCTCGTCGACGATGATGTGCCCGAACGCCCAGGTCCGGTCGGCCGCCGCGCGCTCGGCGGCGCTGCGGTGGTCCTCCTCCTCGTACCAGTCGGCGACCCGCTCAGCGTCGACGATGTCGTGCGCGGCGAGGACCTCGGAGTCCTCCTCGTCCTCGAACTCGTACGTCTCCGAGCCGCGAGAGAGTTCGAGCACGCCCTGCGCGTAGCCGATCCGCTCCTGGCGCGCCGCCTCGGCCAGGGCGCGCTCGGCGCTGTCGTCGACGCCGATCAGCTCGGCGGCCTCGTCGAGGAGCGGAACGTCGGCGGGAGTCCAGTCCGCCGGCCCCGTCACGTCGCGCCGGATCGCCTTCGCGTCCTCGCCGGCCAGGTGAACGGGCTCGGCGAGGAAGTCCGCGACGAGGTCCTGCGGGGTGAGCCGGGGCCACAACTCCTCGATGGCGGCGTGCACTTCGTTGCTGGCGGCGACTCCCTTGCCGAGCAGGGCGAGGTCGTCGGGGCCGAGGAAGTTGGGTCCGCCGTACGGGTCGGCGCCGATGCGCTCGGAGAGCTGGTCGGTGAGCGCGTCGATGATCCGGAAGGCGAAGTGGGGGCGGGCGAGGTTGTGCGGCAGGAGCGTGTCGCGAGCCGCCTGCCGGGCCTCGTAGGCGATCTCCCAGTCGAGGATCAGGTCACCGTCGTCGTGCCGGACGACCATCGGGGCGCCGGGCTCGGGGAGCTGCTGCCGGTCGCGCACGGCGAGCGCGAGGGCGTCCACCATGGCCTCGGCGCCCTTGACGGCGGCGGCGTGCGGGGTGTCCTCGGCGGTGGCGTGCACGCCGGGGAACAGCTCACCGAGCGAGGCGAGCAGCACGCCGGTCTCGCCGAGCGCGGGCAGGACCTCACCGATGTAGCCGAGGAAGGCGGGGTTCGGGCCGACGATGAGCACGGCCCGCTTGGCGAGAAGCTCCCGCTGCTCGTACAGGAGGAACGCCGCGCGGTGCAGTGCCACCGCGGTCTTGCCCGTGCCGGGGCCGCCCTCCACCACGAGCACGCCGCGGTGCGAGTGGCGGATGATCCGGTCCTGCTCGGCCTGGATGGTCTGCACGATGTCGCCCATGCGGCCGGTGCGGGCCGAGTTCAGGGCGGCGAGCAGTACGGCGTCGCCGGTCGGGTCCTCGAACCCGGTGCGCTCCTCGTCACCCAGGTCGAGGATCTCGTCGTGCAGCTCGGTGACGGTGCGCCCCTCGGTGGTGAGGTGGCGGCGCCGCCTGATGCCCATGGGCGTGTGCCCGGTGGCGAGATAGAAGGGGCGGGCGACCGGCGCGCGCCAGTCGATCAGGATCGGGGTGTGCTCGCTGTCGTCCTCGCGAATTCCGATGCGCCCGATGTGATGCGCGGTGCCGCCCGCCTTTTCGGTGAGATCGATCCGGCCGAAGCACAGCGAACCGTCGACCGCGTTCAGCGCGGCGAGCAGGCCGGAACGCTCGACGACGAGGAGATCCCTTTCGAGCCGCGCCTGCTGGCCGGTGCCGACCGGCGTCAGGGCGTCCGTGACCGACTCCGCGGCATCGCCGCGCAGCACATCGACGCGCGCGTAAAGCCGGTCGATGAATTCCTGCTCTTTCTGCAATTCAGCGATTTCACGCGCTTCACGGGTTGACAAAGCGGCTCCCTGCCAGGTACGGTGTGTTTATTCGGCCCCTCGTGAGGGGCCTTTTCTGTGGGCACACAGAAACATCGAATATACCCCTTGGCAGGACCCAATTCTACCCTCGGGGATTTCGCCGCCTTTCTCGCCGGGTGCACCGATCCCTGGCTGGCCGGCGCCCCGTTTCGACTGCCCGAGGCAGCACCGAGCACCGCCTGCCGGAGCCTCGGCCGCTCAGCTCGATCCGGTGACCCGCGTCACACTCGCGTCCTGTCAGCAATCGGCGCGCCGTCTCGTTCAAGGAGCACGCGAACGAGACAGGAGCAACGCCATGAAGCACCGCATCGTCGTAGTCGGCGCCGGATACGCCGGGGCCTTCGCCGCCGGAAACCTGGCCCGTCGGCTCTCCCCCGCCGACACCGAGATCACCGTCGTCAACGCCGAGCCCGACTTCGTCGAGCGGATGCGGCTCCATCAGCTCGCGATCGGCCAGGACCTCGCGTTCCGCAAGCTCGCCGACGTGTTCGCCGGTACCGGGGTGCGGCTGCGCCTGGCACGCGTCACCGGCGTCGACCCCGAGCGCAGGACCGTCGCCGTGACGGGCCCGGACGGCGATGTCGGCGACGGCGAGCTCGCGTACGACACGCTTCTCTACGCGCTCGGCAGCTCCGTCGCCCACCACGACGTCCCCGGCGTGGCCGAGTACGCCTTCGATGTGACCGGCCGCTCCTCGGCGCTGCGTCTGCGCGAGCGCCTGGCCGGCCTGGGCGAGGGCGCCACCGTGCTGGTCGTCGGCGAAGGGCTGACCGGCATCGAGACCGCCACCGAGTTCGCGGAGTCCCGGCCCGACCTCTCGGTCGCCCTCGCTGCCCACGGCGAGCTGGGCGCGTGGCTCTCCCCGAAGGCCCGCCGCCACCTGCGCCGGGCCTTCGACCGGCTCGGCATCACCGTCCACGAGCACACCCGCATCGAAGCCGTCGAGCCGACGCGGGCGATCGCCGCCGACGGCACGCGCATCCCGGCCGAAGTGACCGTCTGGGCAGCCGGGTTCGCCGTTCACCCCATCGCGGCCGTCAGCGGCCTGGAGGTCGCCGAGACCGGCCAGATCGTCGTCGACCGCACCATGCGCTCGGTCTCGCACCCGGACGTCTACGCCGCCGGTGACTGCGCCTACGCGATCGGCGACAACGGCCGGCCGCTGCCGATGTCCTGCGGCTCCGCCGGATTCACCAACATGCAGGCGACCGCCGCGATCATCGCGCGCCTGACGGGCAGCGAGGTCCCGACCAGCGCGCTGAAGTACTACGGCAACCACATCAGCCTCGGACGGCGGGACGCGATCTTCCAGATGGTGGACGGGGACGTCCGGTCGAAGTCCTGGTACCTGGGCGGCCGGACTGCCGCGCGGCTCAAGTCGGGCGTGCTCAAGGGGTCCGGGTGGAGCATCGTCCACCCGACCTTCGGCATGCCGAAGCGCAAGCGCCGCCTGGCCACCGCGCCCGACCGGGCCGGTGTGAGGGCCGCCGCCTAGGCTGCTGCGCATGGACAGTGCAGCCATCGATCGGTTCGAGGCCAGCCGGTGCCGGCTGGCCTCGCTCGCGTACCGTCTGCTCGGCTCGGCCGCCGACGCCGAGGACGCCGTGCAGGACACGTTCCTGCGCTGGCAGGCCGCAGACCGCGAACGGGTCGAGGTGCCGGAGGCGTGGCTGACCAAGGTCGTCACCAATCTCTGCCTCGACCGGCTGCGCTCGGCGCGGGCGCGCCACGAGCGCGCGGCCGGGGCCTGGCTGCCCGAGCCGCTCCTCGAGGGCGACCCGATGCTCGGCCCTGCCGACACCTTCGAGCAGCGTGAATCGGTGTCCTTGGCCGTACTGACCCTGATGGAGCGCCTCTCGCCCGTCGAGCGGGCCGCTTACGTCCTGCGCGAGGCCTTCGCGTACCCCCACGCCGAGATCGCCGGGATCCTCGACATCAGCGAGTCCGCGAGCCAGCAGCATGTCCACCGGGCCCGGCGCCGGGTCGTCGCCGAGCGCCGCGGCGGCGACGAGGTGGACCCCGCCTCCGCGCGCCGGATCGTCGAGGAGTTCCTCGCCGCCGCCATGTCGGGGCGCACCGAACGTCTGGTGGCGATGCTCACCGCCGACGTGACGGCGGTCTCGGACGGCGCCGGACTGGCCAGGCGGCTGCTGCGGTACACGACGCGCGAGCGCGTCGCCTCCTACGTGCGGGCCGGCTTCAAGCCCACTGAGGCGAAGCGGCGGCTGGCCGGAGGCTCCCCCGCGTTCCACATCGCGCTGGTCAACGGCTCACCGGCCGTCCTCGCCGTGATCGAGGACCGGGTCGTGGGCGCCGTGGCGTTCGAGGTCAGCGACGGCAAGGTCGCGTCCCTGCGCGGCATCGCCGCCGCGGACCGGCTCGCGCGCCTCAGCGGGGCCTGGCGGCAGCACGAGCCCGACGCGCCGGCCATCGCGGCATGGTGACCGGCGCCACCGGAATCCAGTGACCTGAGTCGGAGCGAGGACGGCTCGGGCCCGGCCGTACGACAGCGGGGCGAACCCGGTGTCCGGGCAGATGTCGCGCGGGCTGACGGCCTTGGGCGACCACTCTTGTCGCGTGTCCGCCCCTTTGGCCTCGATCTCCCGGATATTCGGCCCTGTCAGACCACGTCCGACAACTCCTCGAGAAGCCGCCGCTTCGGGCGTGCCCCGACCCGCGACCACACCGGCTCGCCGTCCTTGAAGACCATCAGCGTCGGCATCGACAGCACCCCGTAACGCACCGCGGTCTCCGGGTTGCGGTCCACGTCGATCACCACGACGTCGAGCCGCTCCCGCTCCTCGTCCGCGATGGAGCGAAGCACCGGCGCGAGCTGCCGGCACGGCCCGCACCACTCGGCGGTGAACTCCACCAGGACCGGCCGCCCCGCCCCCAGCACCGCTGCGTCGAAGTCCGCGTCCGTGACGTCCCTCAGATCCGTGCTCACATCACCCTCCCAGTTCGCAGCGCGGCGACGGGTCCTCGCCCACCAGCGCGCCCATGGCCTCTTCGGCGCGCTCCAGCTGCGCGCCGACCTTCTCCCGCACGGCGGTCAACTCGCCGATCAGCGCATCGAGTTCGCCGAGTTTGCGGCGGTACACCGCGAGCGAGGCGGGGCACGAGTCGCCCTCCGGATGCCCGGCCCGCAGGCACTCCACGAAGGGCCGGGTCTCCTCCAGCTCGAACCCGAAGTCCTGCAGCGTCCTGATCTGCCGCAGGGCCCGCAGGTCCGCCTCGTCGTACGTGCGGTAGCCGTTGCCCCCGCGCCGCGCGGGCAGCAGCCCGCGCGACTCGTAGTACCTCAGCGTCCGCGTGGACGTCCCGGCCCGCTCCGCCAGCTCTCCGATGCGCATGTCGTCGACGGTAAACGTTGACGCCGACGGAAAGGCCAGCGATTACGCGTTGCTCTGCGCGGCCGACTCCTTCTCACGGACGTCCGACGCGACCTCGGCGCCCGGCTCGGCAGCGGGATCCGCCTCGGCAGCGGCGTCCGGCTCAGTGGCGCCGGATGGCTCGGCAGCGGCGTCCGCCTCCGCCACCCGCTCCCCCCGCCGCGGCAGCAGTACCGCCACCAGCACCGTCCCGACGCCGAGGATCACCGCGCCGACGCCGCTCGTGTGCGCCACCGCGTCCGAGAACGCGGAGCCGACCGCGTCGGCCATCTGCCGCGCGCCGCCCGCGAGCTGCTCGGCCTGCGCCTTGAGCTGGGCCGCCTGCTCGGGACTGGTCGCGCCCGCCGCCTTCTCGGCGATCTTGTGGGCCTGGTCCCCGATGCCCTGGGCCACCGCGTAGCCCGCACCCACCGAGTCCTGCGCCGTCGACAGCGCGTCGCCCGGCAGCTTCGTGCCCGCCGTGTTGTCCGCCAGCTGTGACGAGTACGAACCGGCCAGGACCGAGCCGAGGATCGCGATGCCGAGCGAGCCGCCGAGTTCGAGCGACGTGTCGTTGACCGCGCCGCCCACGCCCAGCTCCGACTCGGGGAACGAGCCCATGATCGCGTCGGTGCACGGCGAGAGGGCGAGGCCGATGGCGAGGCCGAGCATGACGAGGGGCAGCACGAAGTCCCCGTACGAGGACGTGGCGTCGACGCGTGCGAGGAGGGCGAGGGCCGCGGTGCCGCCGACCATGCCGGCCGTCACCGTGATCTTCATGCCGATGCGCGGGGTGAGGTACCCCGTGAGCGCCGAGCCCACGAAGACCGCTCCGGCGAGCGGCAGCATGCGGACGCCGGTGGCCAGCGCGTCGTAGCCGAGGACGAACTGGAGGTGCTGGGTCAGGTAGTAGAAGGCGCCGAAGACCGCGAGGAAGAAGAGGGCGACCGCGAGGTTCGAGCCGGAGAAGCGGCGGTCCGTGAAGCGGCGGACGTCCAGGACCGGGCGCGGATGGCGCAGCTCCCACAGGACGAAGGCCACCAGGGCCACGCCCGCGACGACCGCGGCGCCGATCGCCTTGGCGCCCCAGCCGAAGTGCGGCCCCTCGATGATCATGTAGACGAGGGCGCCGACCCAGACGACCGAGAGGAGTCCTCCGACGTAGTCGATGCGGTGCTGGTGTGCGGCCTTGGACGGCGGTACGAGGACGAGGGCGCCGACGAGGGCGACGGCGGCCACAGGCACGTTGATCAGGAACGTCGACGACCAGCCGTGGTCGCGCAGGAGCGCGCCGGCGACCAGCGGCCCGGCCGCGATGGCGAGGCCCGCGGTGGCGGTCCACAGCACGATGGCCTTGGCGCGCTCGGCGCGCGGGAAGGTGGCCGCGAGCAGCGACAGCGTGGCGGGCATGATCATGGCAGCGCCGACGCCCATGACCGCGCGGGCCGCGATGACCCCGGTGGAGCTGTCGACGAGCGAGCCCGCGACGGCGCCGCCGCCGAAGACGACGAGGCCGAGGACGAGCGCCCCGCGCCGGCTGTACTTGTCGCCGATCGCGCCGAGCAGCAGCATCAGGGCCGCGTACGGGACGGTGTAACCGTCGATGACCCACTGGAGGTCGGCGCTGGTCAGGCCGAGGTCCTTGGTCATGTCGGGCGCCGCGACGGTGAGCGCGGTGTTCGCCATGACGATGATCAGCAGGCTCAGGCACAGCACGATCAGGGCCCACCAGCGACGGGCGTACGGCCGGTCCATCCCCTCGACCGGTTCCTTCATGACGAGGCGCATTCCCTTGCCACCCTCCGGGGCGCTCGGCCCCCACAGTCCACGGGTCCATGTGTCCACGGACATTGCACAGCACTGTGCAATTACACAACACTGTGCAATTTACGTCATTGCACAGCACTGTGCAAAACCACACGTGAACGGGGTCGGGGCCGGGGTGCAGAATGGGCGCGTGACTTCAGGCCGAGCCGACACCAACCGCCGCCGCATCCTCGACGTCGCGCTCGCCGAACTGCTGCGCGACCCGGACGCGTCCATGGACCAGATCGCCAGGGCCGCGGGCGTCGTCAGGCGCACGGTCTACGGGCACTTCCCCAGCCGCGAGGCGCTCGTCGCCGCGCTGGTCGACGACGCCGTCCTCGCGGTCGAGGCCGCGCAGACCCAGGGGCGCGCGGGCGTGACCGACCCGGCCGAGGCCGTGGCCCGCTCGCTGCTCGCCGTGTGGGAGGTCGCCGACCGCTACCGCCTGCTGGTCGCGCTCGCGCAGCGCGCCGTCACCGTCGAGGGCATCCGCACCCGGCTGACCCCGGTCCGCGACAGCTGCGCCGAACTGCTCCAACAGGGCCTGGAATCGGGTGAGTTCACCTCTCCCCTGCCGCCGCCGGCCCTCGCGTACGTCCATGAGCAGGTCCTGTTCGGGCTGCTCGAAGCGGTCAACGACGGGCTGATCCCAGCAGAAGAGGCGGGCCGCTCCGCCGCGGTCACCGTACTGACCGCGGCGGGCGTACCCGCCTCACGCGCCACCGAACTGGTGGCCGGGATCGGCTGACCGAGGTCAGGCCTTCGCCAGCTCCTTGTCGCCGCCGCCCCGCTGGTCAGGAACGTCGGCCGCCGGAGCGTGGTTCCCGTCGTCCACGAGCGTGCGCTCGTCGAAGGGCAGGTCACCGGCGAGCACGCGCTGGACGCGGTCCTTGTCGACCTCGCCCGTCCACGTACCGATGAGGAGCGTGGCGACGGCGTTGCCCGCGAAGTTGGTCAGGGCGCGGGCCTCGCTCATGAAGCGGTCGATGCCGATGATCAGGCCGACGCCGTCGACGAGCGCGGGCTTGTGCGACTGGAGTCCGCTGGCGAGCACCGCGATTCCGGAGCCGGAGACACCCGCGGCGCCCTTCGACGCGACCATCATGAACAGCAGCAGGCCGATCTGCTGGCCGATGGCGAGGGGCTGGTCCATGGCGTCCGCGATGAAGAGCGAGGCCATGGTCAGATAGATCATCGTGCCGTCGAGGTTGAACGAGTACCCGGTCGGCACGGTGATGCCGACGACGGGACGGCTGACGCCCAGGTGCTCCATCTTCGCGATGAGCCGCGGCAGCGCGGACTCGGAGGACGAGGTGGAAAGGATCAGCAGGAACTCGCGGCCGAGGTACTTCAGGAGCGCGAACAGGTTGTATCCGGTGGCCAGGCGCAGCACGCTCCCGAGGACCACCACGACGAACAGGATGCAGGTCACGTAGAAGCCGAGCATGATCGTGGCCAGGGCCTTCAGGGCGTCCACACCGGTCTCGCCGATGACGGCCGCCATCGCGCCGAACGCGCCGACGGGCGCGGCCCACATGATCATGCCGAGAACGCGGAAGACCAGCTTCTGGATGTGCTCGACACCCTTGAGGACCGGCTCACCCGCGCGCCCCATGGCCTGGAGTCCGAAGCCGACGAGCAGGGCGACCAGGAGCGTCTGGAGCACCTCGCCCTCCGTGAACGCCGACACGAGGGTCGTCGGGATGATCCCGAGGACGAAGTCGACGGGGCCCTCGGCGGCGTCCTTGGCCGCGGTGTGGCCGACGTCCTTCACGGCCTGCGTGAGGTGCATGCCGTCGCCCGGGTGCAGGATGTTGCCGACGACCAGGCCGATGGCGAGCGCGACCACGGACATCACCAGGAAGTAGCCGAGCGCGAGCCCGCCGACCTTGCCGATCTTGGCGGCCTTGCGTACGGAACCCACACCGAGCACGATCGTGCAGAAGATGATCGGCGAGATCATCATCTTGATCAGGGCCACGAAACCGGTGCCGACCGGCTTGAGCTCCTTGGCGAAGTCCGGCCAGATGAAGCCGACCGCGATGCCGAGAAGGACGGCACCGATGACGGCGATGTACAGATAGTGGGTGCGGTCTCTCTTGGTGGCGGCTGCCACCTGGGTCTCGGCCACGGGTGCCTCCTGACGACGGTGTCTGGCGTAGTACGGGAAACCTGCACGTACGCGCCATGCGTGCGGCTCACGTCTGGCGAATCACGGTGACTATCTCCCGGCTTGTGAAGGCCGTCACCCTTCCGTTCATTTAGTTCACGCTTATACGTTCAGCTCGTACCGAGAGGCACACTGGGCCCATGCGCCTCCCCCTCCTGCCACGCGCCCGCAGCCTGGCCGGCCAGCTCTTCGCGATGCAGGTCGTCCTGGTCGCCGTCGTGGTCGCGGGGTGCGCGCTGTTCACGTACATCAGCGACGGCAACCAGGCCGAGCAGGCCGCCACGCGTCAGGCGACGGCGGCGGCCCGGGCGGTCGCGGACGCGCCCTCCGTCCGCGGGGCGATCACGGGGGACGGCGACCCGACCCGCACGCTCCAGCCGTACGCGAGCGACGTCCAGCGCCACACCGGCGTGGACTTCGTCACGATCATGGATCCGCACGGCATCCGCTGGACGCACCCCGACGAGCGCCGCATCGGCGAGCGCTTCCTCGGCCACATCGGGCCCGCCCTGCGGGGCAGGACCTTCTCGGAGACGTACACGGGCACCCTCGGCCCGTCCGTGCGCGTGGTGACCCCCATCATGTCGGGGCAGCGGATCGTCGGCCTGGTCAGCGCCGGCATCACGGTCGAGGAGATCAGCGCGCAGGCGCGCGGCCAGGTGATGGCGGTGGCCGGCGTCGCGGCGGGCGCCCTCGTGCTCGGCGGCATCGGCACGTACGTCATCAACGCCAGGCTGCGGCGGCACACCCACGGCATGAACGCGACCGAACTCAGCCGCATGCACGCCTACCACCAGGCGGCGCTGCACGCGGTGCGCGAGGGTCTGGTGATGCTCGACGGGCAGCGCAGGATCGCGCTCATCAACGACGGTGCGCGCGAGCTGCTCGGCGTCGGCGACGAGACGGTCGGGCGCAATGTCGCGGAGCTCGGCCTGCCCACCCCTCTGACGGGCGCGCTCCTCGCGGCGGAGCCCCGCGTCGACGAGGTGCACCTCACCACCGACCGCGTGGTCGTCGTCAACACCTCCCCCGTCTCCAGCGGCGACCGGCGCGGCACCGTGGTGACCCTGCGCGACCACACCGAACTCCAGGCGGTCATGGGTGAGCTGGACTCGGAGCGGGGCTTCACACAGGCGCTGCGCTCGCAGGCCCACGAGGCCGCGAACCGGCTCCACACCGTCGTCTCGCTGATCGAGCTGGACCGGGCCGACGAGGCGGTCGACTTCGCGACGGCCGAGCTGGAGCTGGCACAGACCCTCACCGACCAGGTCGTCGCCGCCGTGAGCGAACCGGTGCTCGCCGCGCTCCTGCTCGGCAAGACGGCGCAGGCCAACGAGCACGGCGTGGAGCTGGAGATATCCGGGGACAGCCGCATCGACGACGGCCTGGTGCCGCCCACCCTGCCGGCCCGCGACCTCGTGACGATCCTCGGCAACCTGCTCGACAACGCGGTCGACGCGGCGCAGGGCTCCCCGCACGCGAAGGTGACGGTCACGGCCCGCGCGCAGGGCGACACCCTGCTGCTCCGGGTCACGGACACCGGTCCGGGTGTCGCCGACAGCCACACGGACGCGGTCTTCGAGCGGGGGTGGTCCACCAAGCCGGCCGGTCCCGGCGGGCGCGGCCTCGGACTCGCCCTCGTCCAGCAGTCCGTCGCCCGCAACTCCGGCACCCTGACCCTGGCCGAATCCCCCACGGGCGGCGCACAGTTCACCGTCGTCCTGCCCCTCCAGCGCACGAGCGCGACCACGCCCACGGGAGGCACCGCGTGACCGGTCCCGACGCCACCGGCGGCACCATTCGCGTACTGGTCGTCGAGGACGACCCGGTGGCCGCCGACGCCCACGTCCTGTACGTGAACCGGGTCCCCGGCTTCACCGCGATCGGCAAGGCGCACACGGCCGCCGAGGCCCACCGCGCCCTGGAGCGCACCCAGGTCGACCTGCTCCTCCTCGACCTGCACCTCCCGGACGGCCACGGTCTCCAGCTGGCGCGCTCACTGCGGGCGGCGGGCCATCACACGGACGTCATCGCGGTGACCTCGGCCCGCGACCTCACGGTGGTCCGCGAAGGGGTCTCGCTCGGCGTGGTGCAGTACGTACTGAAGCCCTTCACGTTCCCGACGCTGCGCGACCGGCTCGTGCGCTACGCGGAGTTCCGGGCGGCGGCGGGCGAGGCGGGCGGCCAGGACGAGGTCGACCGCGCCCTGGCCACGCTGCGCGCCCCCGGTCCGGCCGCGCTGCCCAAGGGGCTGAGCGCGCCGACCCTCGAGCGCGTCACGCGGACGCTGCGCGCCGCCCCCGAGGGTCTGACCGCCGCGGCGGCGGCCGAGTCCGTGGGCATCTCGCGCATCACGGCCCGCCGCTACCTGGAGCATCTCGTCGAGTCGGGCCGGGCCGCCCGCAGCCCTCAGTACGGCCAGGTGGGCCGACCCGAACTGCACTACCGCTGGCTCACAGCGGTCTAGACCATTGGTCAACCACCCACCCCTGCACGGGGATTGACCTTGGTCCGACCCCGCCCGTACGTTCACCGGGCAGCCCCGCTCGGCAAGCCGGCCGGCGGCGGCCCGTAGGAGGTCGTGCCCGTGCGCCCCACCGCTCCAGTGCTCCTCAGCGCCACTCTGCTCATCGCCGCGACCGGCCTGACGGCCTGCAGCAGCGGCTCCGGGGACGACCCGGACACCGTCAGGATCTCCTTCAAGCAGTCGACCGACAACCAGATACGTGTCATGGACAAGTACCTGGCGTCGATGAAGACGCAGTTCGAGAAGGACCATCCGGGCAAGAAGGTGAAGCTGGTGCCGATCAAGGCGCCGGACTCCGAGTACTACACCAAACTCCAGCAGATGCTGCGCTCCCCGAAGACGGCACCCGACCTGGTCTACGAGGACACGTTCCTCATCAACTCGGACATCACCAGCGGCTACCTGAAGCCCCTCGACACGTATCTCGCCAAGTGGCCCGACTGGAACCAGTTCATCGACACGGCGAAGAACGCGGCCAAGGCCCAGGACGGCAAGACGTACGGCGTCCCGGACGGCACGGACACCCGCGGACTCTGGTACGACAAGGGCATCTTCGCGAAGGCCGGCATCAAGACCCCCTGGCAGCCGAAGACCTGGGACGACGTCCTCGACACGGCCCGCACGATCAAGAAGAAGGTCCCCTCCGTCACCCCGCTCAACGTCTACACGGGCAAGCCCGGCGGCGAGCAGTCCGCGATGCAGGGCTTCGAGATGCTCCTGTACGGGACGGGGCCGGGCACGGCGGATCCGCTGTACGACAGGTCGTCCAACAAGTGGATCACCGCGGGCAAGCCGTTCAAGGACGCGCTGAGCTTCGTGAAGACGGTCTACGGCGAGAAGCTCGGCCCCGACGTCTCCGACGCCCTCGACCCGAACATCGGCACCCGGGTCCGCGGCGAGCTGCTCCCCAAGAGCAAGCTGGCGATCAACCTCGACGGCTCCTGGCTCCCGCAGGACTGGCTGAAGGGCAGCGGCCACGAGTGGCCCGAGTGGTCGCAGAAGCTGGGCCTCGCGCACATGCCGACACAGGACGGCCAGGCGCCGGGCAAGGTCAGCATGTCGGGCGGCTGGACGTGGTCGGTCCCGTCGAAGGCGTCCAACCCCGACCTGGCCTTCGAGTTCATCAAGACCATGCAGACCAAGGCCAACGCCCAGAAGTGGTACATCGCCAACTCGGGCATCGCGGTGCGCAAGGACGTCGCGGCCGACCCGGCGTACGTGAAGGCGCAGCCCGGCATCAAGTTCTTCACGGACCTGGTGGCGTCGACCCACTACCGGCCCGCGTACCCGGCGTACCCGAAGGTCTCCACGGCGATCCAGGAGGCGATGGAGTCGGTCACGACCGGCGACAGCTCGGTCGAGAAGGCGGCGAGTACGTATGACGAGCAACTCAAGACGGCGACGGACGGCAAGGTGATCACCAAGTGAAGGTGGGGCGGGGCGGTGCACGCCGCCCCCTGACACGCGCCCTGCCCCTGGCCCCTTCCCTGGTCCTGCTGCTGCTCTTCCTCGCCGGCCCGATCGCGTACTGCGCGTACATCGCCTTCACGGACCTGCAGTTGACGGGCCAGGCCCACTCCTCCTTCGTGGGCTTCGACAACTTCACGGCCGCGTTCAAGGACGACGCGTTCCTGAACGCGGTCTGGCTCACCCTCGTCTTCACGGTCCTGTCCTCGCTCATCGGCCAGAACACGCTGGGCCTCGCCCTCGCCGCGCTGATGCAGCGCGCGTCGAAGCCGGTCCGCACGGTCACGGGCGCGGTCGTGATCTGCGCGTGGGTCCTGCCGGAAGTCGTCGCCGGCTTCCTCCTCTACGCGTTCTTCCGCCGCGAGGGCACGCTCAACGCGATCCTGGACTGGCTCCATCTGCCCACCCAGAACTGGCTGTTCACACTGCCGATCCTCGCGGTGTCCTTCGCGAACGTGTGGCGCGGGACGGCGTTCTCCATGCTTGTCTACTCGGCGGCGCTCGGCGAGATACCCAAGGAGATCACCGAGGCGGCGGAGATGGACGGCGCGGGCGGCTGGCGCCGCATGTGGCACATCACGCTGCCGATGATCCGCCGCTCCATCGGCACGAACCTCATGCTGAACACCCTGCAGACGCTGTCCGTCTTCGGTCTGATCTGGGTGATGACGCGAGGCGGGCCCGGAAACCGCAGCCAGACCCTGCCCCTGTTCATGTACGAGCAGGCCTTCCAGAAGAGCATGATCGGCTACGGCACGGCGGTCGCCCTGCTCCTCCTGGTCGTCGGCTCGCTCTTCTCGCTGGTCTATATGCGCCTGCTGCGCTCGGAGGCCTGAGTGTCCTCACCCCGCACCGTCCGCCACCGCCTCGCGGCCGACGCCGGACTCCTGATCGTCGCCGCGGCGTTCGTGCTGCCGCTGGCGTGGGTGGTCCTCTCCGCCCTCGACGCGCACGCGAACCTCCAGGTGAAGATCCCCGACGGCGTCACCCTGGACAACTTCGACGCGGTCCTGACCCCCGACATCACCTTCACGCCGCTCCTCAACAGCCTGCTGCTGTGCGGCGGCGCGACCCTCCTGACGGTGGCGAGCGCGGCCCTCGCGGCGTACCCGCTGTCCCGCTACCGCTCCCGCTTCAACAACCCGTTCCTGGCGACGGTCCTGTTCGCGACGTGCCTCCCCATCACGGCGATCATGGTCCCGGTCTACGCGCTCTTCGTGCAGGTCAATCTGATCGACACGATGCAGGGCACGATCTTCTTCTTCGCGGCGTCCCAACTCCCGTTCGCCATCTGGCTGATGAAGAACTTCATGGACGGCGTCCCGAAGGAGCTGGAGGAAGCGGCCTGGACGGACGGAGCGTCCTCGTTCCAGTCCCTGATCCGCATAGTGCTCCCCTTGATGGGACCCGGCATATCAGTGGTCACGGTCTTCTCGTTCGTCATGATGTGGGGCAACTTCTTCGTCCCCTTCATGCTCCTGCTCACTCCCGAACAGATGCCGGCCTCGGTGAGCATCAACGACTTCTTCGGCAACCGGGGCACAGTCGTCTACGGTCAGCTGGCAGCCTTCTCGATCATCTACTCGACGCCGGTGATCCTGCTGTACGTCCTGGTGGCCCGGCGCTTCGGCGGGGGGTTCGCGCTGGGGGGTGCGGTCAAGGGCTGACCGGCCGAGCCGCATACCGCACCCTCGCGCCCCGCACTGATCGACGGGCCGCCCGGCCGCCCCCTCAGCCGATCGGCACCGGCATCCTCACCACGTCGTACGCCAGGTCGATCGTCTCGCCCGTGGCCGGGTCGGTCAGTTCCACGCGCCAGTGGGGGGCGAACTGGTCGACGCCCTCGGCCATCGGGATCGTGCCGGAGATCAGGACCGTGCCGGGCACCAGGTCGCCGCGTTCGCGCAGGACGTCGGCCCAGTAGGCGGGCGTGAGCAGCTCGGCCAGGGTGCCGTCCTGGATCAGGGTCTCCTCACCGTCGTGGGTCACCCAGGCGCGCAGGGTCAGGTCGTCGAGGCGCTCCTGCACGTCGGCGAGGCGCCAGGCGCGGCGGGCGAGGACGTCGGGGCTCGCGTTCTTGCTCCAGGCCACGCCGTGCACCTCCAGCTCGCGGTCGGTGTGGTCGCAGGCGGCCGTCAGGAGCAGGTCGCCGTCCTGGTCGACGACCAGCGCCCACTCGGCCTCGCCGGAGGTGCGCCCGTGCTGGACGCGGACCTGGTCGGTGTGCTGGGCGAGGTAGGGGGAGACGGGGTAGAGCGCGGGGGTCACGGACGGCGCGGGCACCCCCAGCTCGGCGAGTTCCGCCACGTGGGCGGCGACGTCGTCCTGGCTGCGCCCGGCGTATCCGGCGTTGAGCACCTGCACGACATCGACCTTGCGGGTGGTGCCGTCGGGCAGTTCGAAGGTCAGCAGCGCCATGGGGTTTCTCCACATCGTTCGCGGTATCGGCGAGGTTAACTTTGCGCGGAAGGCTTGCGCATACGACCTGTATACAAGAAGTATGCCGGAAGGTCGACAGTTAACCTCACCCAAGGAACCTCAGGGACGGACGTCGTGAACCACACCAGCACGAGCACGGAAAAGACCCCGCTCGGCGGGTCCGCGGTCCGCCGCGCCTTCTTCGCCAGCCTGACCGGAACCGCACTGGAGTGGTACGACTTCGCCATCTACTCCGTCGCGGCGGCGCTCGTCTTCGGCGACGTCTTCTTCCCCTCGGAGGACCCCGCCACCGGCACCCTGCTGGCGTTCTCCACGTACGCCGTCGGCTACGTGTCGCGCCCGCTCGGCGGTTTCGTCTTCGGCCGCCTCGGCGACAAGCTCGGCCGCAAGAAGGTCCTGATCGCGACCCTCGTCCTGATCGGGGCCGCCACCCTCGCGATCGGCCTGCTGCCCTCCTACGCCACGATCGGCGTCGCCGCTCCGCTCACCCTCGTGATACTCCGCTTCGCCCAGGGCGTCGGTGTCGGCGGCGAGTGGGGCGGGGCGGTGCTGCTGTCCAGCGAGTTCGGCGATCCGCGCCGGCGCGGCTTCTACGCCTCGGCCGCCCAGATCGGCCCGCCGGTCGGCAACCTGCTCGCCAACGGTGTACTCGCCGCCCTCGGCGCTCTCCTGACGGAGGCTCAGTTCACGTCCTGGGGCTGGCGCGTGGCGTTCCTGCTCTCCGGCGTGCTCGTCTTCTTCGGCCTGTGGATCCGCGCGAAGCTCGAGGAGACCCCCGTCTTCAAGGCGATGGAGGCCGAGCAGAAGCGCCCCGAGGCCCCGATCCGCGAGGTCTTCACGACGCACCCGCGCGCCCTGGCGGCCGCGATCCTCAGCCGCGTGGCCCCGGACGTCCTGTACGCGCTGTTCACCGTCTTCGTCCTGACCTACGCGACCGGCGAGCTCGGCATGTCCCGCGGCTCCGCGCTGGCCGCCGTCCTCATCGGCTCCTCCCTCCAGGTCTTCCTGATCCCGCTGGCCGGCGCCCTGTCCGACCGCGTCAACCGCCGCGTCCTGTACGGCGCCTCGGCCGCGGCCGCCGGTGTGTGGCCGTTCCTGTTCTTCCCGATGATCGGCGGCGGGAGCTGGCCGCTGCTCGCACTCGGCGTCGTGGTGGCCCTTGTCTTCCACTCCGCGATGTACGGGCCGCAGGCGGCCTTCATCGCCGAGCAGTTCTCCCCGCGGCTGCGCTACACCGGCTCCTCGCTCGCGTACACGCTGGCCGGTGTCATCGGCGGCGCCGTCGCGCCCCTGCTGTTCACGGCGCTGCTCGACGCGTACGACTCGTGGATCCCGCTGGCCCTCTACGTCGCGGGCACCGCGATCGTCACCATCGCCGGGCTGTGCCTGGGCCGCGACGGCGACCGGAGCGACGAGGAGCCGCTGAGCGGTGAACCGGCCCGCTCCCCCGCCGCGTCGACGGCATCCTGACCCCCGGACCACGCATTCCCGAACCCCCACCCGAGGAGGAACGTCTCATGCGTATCGCGCTGAGCCAGATCACCACCGGCCCCCGCCCCGAGGGGAACCTCACGCTCCTGCGCGAGCAGGCCCGGCTCGCGGCGGACGCGGGCGCCCGCGTCGTCGTCTTCCCGGAGGCCGCGATGGCCTGCTTCGGGACCCCGCTGGCGCCGCTGGCCGAACCGCTCGACGGCCCCTGGGCCACGGCGGTGCGCCAGATCGCCAAGGAGGCCGAACTCGTCGTCGTCGCGGGTATGTTCACGCCCGCCCCGGACGGAAAGGTGGCGAACACCCTGCTCGCCACCGGCCCCGGCGTCGAGGCGGCGTACGACAAGATCCACCTCTACGACGCCTTCGGCTTCGCCGAGTCCGACACGGTGGCACCCGGGTCCGAGGTCGTCACCTTCGACGTCGACGGCACCCGCATCGGCCTCGCGACCTGCTACGACATCCGCTTCCCCGAGCTGTTCAGGGCCCACGCCGACGCGGGCGCGGTCGTGTCCGTACTCCCCGCCTCGTGGGGCGCGGGCCCGGGCAAGCGGGAGCAGTGGGAACTGCTGATCCGCGCCCGCGCGCTCGACGCCACGCTCTGGCTCGCCGCCGTGGACCAGGCGGACCCGGCGGCCTCCGGCGTCCCCGCCGCGTCGAACGCCCCCACCGGCATCGGCCACAGCGCCGTCGTCGGCCCGGACGGAACCGTGCGCAAGCACCTCGACGAGGGACCGGGGCTGCTCATCGCGGACCTGGACCTCGACGAGGTCGCCTCCGTCCGCCGCTCCATTCCGGTACTGGCCAACCGCCGCCTTTGACGACAAGCCGGACGTACGGCAGGCCGGCTATCCCGCGAGCAGCACCTTGAGCGTCGACTCCAGGTGGCTGTCGATCGCGGTGCACGCGGCCTGCCGGTCCCCGGAGGCGATCGCGTCGAGGATCGCCTCGTGCTCATGGAGCACGGACTCCTGCCGGCCGTGCTGATTGAACAGCGCCACCACCCCGGCCCGGATCTGGCGGCTGCGGAGCCCGTCGTAGTGGCGGTCGAGCAGGGCGTTGCCCGCCGCCGCCACGATCGTCGCGTGAAAGAGGTGATCCACCGCGATGAACTCCTTGGCGTGCTCGGCCCCGCTGAGCGCGCGCTGGCGGTCGAGCAGGGCGGTCAGCTCGGGCACGGGGGCCCTGCCCCCGGCGATGACCCGCTCCGCGGAGTACCGCTCGACAATGCCGCGCAGCTCCATCAGCTCGGTGATCTCCCGCCCCGACAGCGGCACGACCTGCGCCCCGCGCTTGGGGACCAGCCGTACGAGGTCCTCGGCGGCGAGCAGCAGGAGCGCTTCGCGGATCGGGGTGCGGGAGACGCCGATCCGGTCGGCGAGCTCCTGCTCGGAGAGGAACTCTCCTTGTCTGTCCGGGTCCGCGAGCACGTTCTCCTTGAGAAACGCGTATGCCTTGTCCCGTCCCGACGTCACGACCGCCCCCAGAGTTGCATACAAGGAGTATACGGATCTGGTTACCGGGAGTCCCGTCTCCGTAGGTTCCTACGACAAGTAACCCGGTGCGAACAGACCGTAGCCACCGGCAATTCCCACACCTACCGTGTGCCCGTGCACCCAAGCGACTCCGCCCCGCCGTTCAACGCTCCGGCCGCCCGACGCCTCCGTGAGGCCCTCGGGATGGCGCCCGGGCATGTCGCCTACGGCATGCGCGCCTCGTACGGCCAGCATCACGTCACGCCCGACACGATCATGGCCTGGGAGCGTGGGCTCACCTCGCCGACATCGGCGGAGCTCACCGCGCTCGCGGGTGCCCTGTGGTGCTCGCCGGGTGATCTCATAGGCGCGGCGCGGACGCTGCGCGAGCACCGGATGGCCCGCGGGATCGCGCCGGAGGACGTGGCGCGCACGGTGGGGGTGGAGATCCATTCGTATCTGCGGATGGAGGAGACCGGCGAGTGGCGCGGCAACGAGCGCCAGTCGGCCACCCTCGCCGAGGTGCTCGGCCTCGCGCCGCCGGACTTCGCGACCGTCACGGGCCGCAACGAGCAGCTGGCGGACTTCCTGCGCAGCGCGGTGACCACGCGCTGGCAGGCGTACACGCGCCCGATCACCAAGCTCGTCCCCGTGCACAAGGGACAACTGGAGGCAGCGCTCCAGGAGATGCAGCTCGAGTACCAGGCACTGATGGCCGCGACGCTCAGCTGGGGCGGCGGGCCGGGGCGCGAGTCGGGCGAGGCCGGGCGGGAGTTCCTCGAAGGGATCCTCGACGAGTTCTGGTCGAGGATGCACACGTCGTAGGCGGTAGCCGGACCGTGGAGCTCTAGAAGACCGATTCCGCCTCGTCCATGCGGTCCTTCGGTACCGTCTTCAGTTCGGCGACGGCCTCGGCGAGGGGGACCATCTCGATCTCCGTGCCGCGCAGCGCCGTCATGCGGCCGGAGACGCCCCGGTGCGCGGCCTCGACGGCGTGCCAGCCGAAGCGCGTGGCCAGGACCCGGTCGTACGCGGTCGGGGTGCCGCCGCGCTGGACGTGGCCGAGAATGACCGGCTTCGCCTCCTTGCCGAGGCGGCGCTCCAGCTCGAACGCGAGAGCCGTGCCGATGCCCTGGAAGCGCTCGTGGCCGAAGCGGTCGATCGCGCCGGTCTGGTAGTCCATCGTTCCCTCGGCGGGGTGCGCGCCCTCGGCCACGCAGATGACGGCGAACTTCTTGCCGCGCGCGAAGCGTTCCTCGACCATCTTGACCAGGTCGGCCGGGTCGAAGGGGCGCTCGGGCAGGCAGATGCCGTGCGCGCCGCCCGCCATGCCGGACTCCAGGGCGATCCAGCCCGCGTGCCGGCCCATCACCTCGACGACCATGACGCGCTGGTGGGACTCGGCGGTGGTCTTCAGCCGGTCCATGGCCTCCGTGGCGACGCCGACGGCGGTGTCGAAGCCGAAGGTGCGGTCCGTTGCGGAGATGTCGTTGTCGATGGTCTTCGGGACGCCGACCACGGGCAGGCCCGCGTCGGCGAGCATCCGGGCCGCGGTCAGCGTGCCCTCGCCGCCGATGGGGATGAGGACGTCGAAGCCGATCTCGGTGGCGAGTTCCTTGGCGTTCTCGCAGGCGGCGCGGAAACGGTCGCGCTCGAGCCGGGAGGAGCCGAGGATGGTGCCGCCACGGGCGAGGATGCCGCTCACGGCGTTCAGGTCGAGGGTGCGGTAGCGCCCGTCGAGCAGTCCCGCGTATCCGTCCTCGAAGCCGATCACCTCGTCGCCGTGGTGCGTGACGGCGCGGTGCACGACCGACCGGATCACTGCGTTCAGGCCAGGACAGTCACCGCCGGCGGTGAGAACTCCGATACGCATCGTGCGTGTCTCCTGCTCGCTGTTGAGACTTGTGAGCCGTTCCGATTCTTTCACGGCCGTGGGGGCGATGCGGGACACCGCCGGGCGCGGGGCCCGTGAGGCGGGTGTTCCGGGGCTCTTTCGGCCCCCGGACCAGGGCCTTTGTCCGGCGGGCGACTTAGCCACCCCCGGAGGTATTGTCAAGAGGGCACGGCTACGACTTTCATCAGAGGCCGGTTCAGCGGCCGAATCTCTGCGGCAGAGGCCCCTTCTCTGCGGCCCGTCCAGCGAAAGGGAGAGCACGCGTGACGCGCAGCGTGTACGTGACCGGCATCGACCGGGGTGACGGCCGGCAGGTCGTGGAACTGGGAGTCATGGAGCTCCTGACCCGGCAGGTCGACCGGGTGGGAGTCTTCCGCCCGCTCGTCCACGACGGTCCCGACCGGCTCTTCGATCTGCTGCGGGCGCGCTACCGCCTCTCCCAGGACCCGGCGACGGTCTACGGCCTCGACTACCACGAGGCGTCCGCCGTGCAGGCCGAACAGGGCACCGACGAACTGGTCTCACGCCTCGTGGAACGCTTCCACCAGGTCGCCCGCGACTACGAGGTCGTCCTCGTCCTCGGCACGGACTTCGCCGACACGCAGCTCCCCGACGAGCTGGCCGTCAACGCCCGCCTCGCCAACGAGTTCGGAGCGTCCGTCATCCCCGTGGTCGGCGGCCGCAAGCAGACCCCGGAGTCCGTGCACGCCGAGACCCGCAACGCGTACCGCGCGTACGAGGTCCTCGGCTGCGACGTGCTCGCGATGGTCGTGAACCGGGTGGCGGCGCAGGACCGCGAGGAGATACGCGAGAGCCTGACGGCCCATCTCCCGGTCCCCACCTACGTACTGCCGGACGAGCCCGCCCTGTCCGCGCCGACGGTCTCCCAGATCGCGCAGGCGCTCGGCGGCGAGGTGCTGCTCGGCGACGACGCGGGCCTCGCGCGCGACGCGCTGGACTTCGTGTTCGGCGGCGCCATGCTGCCGGCGTTCATCAAGGCGCTGACGCCGGGCTGTCTGGTCGTGACACCCGGGGACCGCGCGGACCTCGTGGTGGGTTCGCTCGCCGCGCACAGCGCCGGCACCCCGCCGATAGCGGGCGTCCTGCTGACCCTCGACGAGCGGCCCGGCGAGGAGATCCTGACGCTCTCCGACCGCCTCGCGCCCGGCACGCCGGTGGTGGCGGTGAAGGGCGGTTCCTTCCCCACCGCAGGTGAACTCTTCGCCATGGAAGGCAAGTTGAACGCGGCGACGCCCCGCAAGGCGGAGACGGCGCTCGGCCTCTTCGAACGGTGGGTCGACACGACCGGCCTGCTGGAGCGCGTCTCGGCGCCGAGCAGCGACCGCGTGACCCCGATGATGTTCGAGCACAAGCTCCTGGAGCGGGCCCGCGCCGACAAGCGTCGCGTCGTGCTGCCCGAGGGGACCGAGGAGCGCGTCCTGCGCGCGGCGGACGTCCTGCTGCGCCGCGGGGTGTGCGACCTGACGCTGCTCGGCCCGGTGGAGCAGATCCGCAAGAAGGCCGCCGACCTGGGCGTCGACCTGGTGGACTCGCAGCTCATCGACCCGGTCACGTCCGGGCTGCGGGACCGGTTCGCCGCCCAGTACGCGCAGCTGCGCGCCCACAAGGGCGTCACGGTCGAGCTCGCGTACGACGTGGTGGCGGACGTGAACTACTTCGGGACGCTGATGGTGCAGGGCGGTCTCGCGGACGGCATGGTGTCGGGTTCCGTGCACTCGACGGCCGCGACGATCCGCCCCGCCTTCGAGATCATCAAGACGAAGCCGGACGCCGCCATCGTGTCGTCCGTCTTCTTCATGTGCCTCGCCGACAAGGTCCTCGTGTACGGGGACTGCGCGGTGAACCCGGACCCGGACGCGCAGCAGCTCGCCGACATCGCCGTCCAGGCGGCCGCCACCGCCGAGCAGTTCGGCGTGGACCCGCGGATCGCGATGCTGTCGTACTCGACGGGCACGTCGGGCTCGGGCGCGGACGTCGACAAGGTACGCAAGGCCACGGAGCTGGTGCGCGAGCGGCGCTCCGACCTGAAGATCGAGGGCCCCATCCAGTACGACGCGGCGGTCGAGCCGTCGGTGGCGGCGACCAAGCTTCCGGGCTCGGAGGTCGCGGGCCAGGCCAGCGTGCTGATCTTCCCCGACCTGAACACCGGCAACAACACATACAAGGCCGTGCAACGCTCGGCCCGCGCCATCGCCGTCGGTCCGGTCCTGCAGGGTCTGCGCAAGCCGGTCAACGACCTCTCGCGCGGCGCGCTCGTGCAGGACATCGTCAACACGGTCGCCATCACGGCGATCCAGGCCCAGACGCCGGCCTCCTGACCCCTACGAAGAGGTAAGCACCTGTGACCGCCACGCCCAGCCGAGTTCTCGTCCTCAACTCCGGTTCCTCGTCGCTGAAGTACCAGCTGCTCGACATGGAGAGCGGCGTCCGGCTCGCCGTGGGCCTGGTCGAGCGCATCGGCGAGGAGACGTCCCGCCTCAAGCACACGCCGCTGACCGCGGGCGGCGGCGAGGCGCGCGAGGTGAACGGCCCGATCGCCGACCACGACACGGCCCTGAAGGCGGTCGCGGGGGAGCTGGCCCGCGACGGGATGGGCCTGGACTCCCCCGAGCTCGCCGCGATCGGCCACCGGGTGGTGCACGGCGGCATGTTCTTCACCGAGCCCACCGTCATCGACGACGCGGTGCTCGCGGAGATCGAGCGGCTGATCCCGGTCGCGCCGCTGCACAACCCGGCCAACCTCACGGGCGTCCGCACCGCGATGTCCCTGCGCCCGGACCTGCCGCAGGTCGCCGTCTTCGACACGGCGTTCCACACGACGATGCCGGAGCCGGCGGCGCGCTATGCGATCGACGTGAAGACCGCCGACGAGCACCGCATCCGCCGCTACGGCTTCCACGGCACGTCGCACGCGTACGTGTCCCGCAAGGCGGCCGAGCTCCTCGGCAAGGCCCCCGAGGAGGTCAACGTCATCGTGCTGCACCTGGGCAACGGCGCCTCGGCGTCGGCGGTGCGCGGCGGCCGGTGCGTGGACACGTCCATGGGCCTGACGCCCTTGGAGGGCCTGGTGATGGGGACACGTTCGGGCGATGTGGACCCGGCCGTCATCTTCCATTTGATGCGGGTGGGCAACATGTCCGCCGACGAGATCGACGTACTGCTCAACCAGAAGAGCGGTCTTGTCGGTCTCTGCGGCGACAACGACATGCGGGAGATCCGCCGTCGTATCGACGAGGACGACGAGGAGGCGCGGCTCGCCTTCGACATCTACATCCACCGCCTGAAGAAGTACATCGGCGCCTACTACGCGGTGCTCGGCCGGGTGGATGCGGTGGTGTTCACGGCGGGGGTCGGCGAGAACGCGGCGCCGGTGCGCGAAGCTGCCGTCGCGGGGCTGGAGGAGCTGGGCCTCGCGGTCGACGGCGAGCTCAATTCCGTACGTTCGGACGAACCGCGGCTGATCTCGCCGGAGTACGCGCGGGTGGCGGTCGCCGTCGTCCCGACCGACGAGGAACTGGAGATCGCGCGGCAGACCTACGCCCTCCTGCACGACTCCGCGTCGCGCAACGACTGAGCGCACCACCGCCCATTTGTAGATTCCACCAGACGGAATATTCCGTAGCGAAACAAACCGATAGGATCGCCCCATGCGCCGTTCCAAAATCGTCTGCACGCTGGGCCCCGCCGTCGACTCCGAAGAGCAGCTCGTTGCGCTGATCGAAGCCGGCATGAATGTGGCCCGCTTCAACTTCAGCCATGGCACGCACGCCGAGCACCAGGGGCGGTACGACCGTGTCCGGGCCGCCGCGGAGAGCACCGGCCGCGCCGTCGGCGTCCTCGCGGACCTCCAGGGCCCCAAGATCCGTCTCGAGACCTTCGCCGAAGGCCCCGTCGAGCTGGTGCGCGGTGACGAGTTCACCATCACCACCGACGATGTGCCGGGCGACAAGTCGATCTGCGGCACGACCTACAAGGGTCTGCCCGGCGATGTCTCCAAGGGCGACCAGATCCTCATCAACGACGGCAACGTCGAGCTGCGCGTCGTCGAGGTCGACGGGCCGCGCGTGAAGTCGATCGTCGTCGAGGGCGGTGTCATCTCCGACCACAAGGGCATCAACCTGCCCGGCGCGGCGGTGAACGTGCCCGCGCTGTCCGAGAAGGACGTCGACGACCTGCGCTTCGCCCTGCGGATGGGCTGCGACATGGTCGCCCTGTCCTTCGTGCGCAACGCCGACGACGTCCAGGACGTCCACAAGGTGATGGACGAGGAGGGCCGCCGGGTCCCCGTCATCGCCAAGGTGGAGAAGCCGCAGGCCGTCGACAACATGGAGGGCGTCGTCGCGGCGTTCGACGCCGTGATGGTGGCCCGCGGCGACCTCGCCGTCGAGTACCCGCTCGAGAAGGTCCCGCTGGTGCAGAAGCGCCTCGTGGAGATGTGCCGCCGCAACGCCAAGCCGGTGATCGTCGCGACCCAGATGATGGAGTCGATGATCACCAACTCCCGCCCCACGCGCGCCGAGGCGTCCGACGTCGCCAACGCGATCCTGGACGGCGCGGACGCGGTCATGCTGTCCGCCGAGTCCTCCGTGGGCGCCTATCCGATCGAGACCGTGAAGACGATGTCGAAGATCGTCGTCGCGGCCGAGGGCGAGCTCCTGTCCAAGGGTCTCCAGCCGCTCGTGCCCGGCAAGAAGCCGCGCACGCAGGGCGGTTCGGTCGCCCGCGCGGCCTGCGAGATCGCCGACTTCCTGGGCGCCAAGGGCCTCGTGGCCTTCACCCAGTCCGGCGACACGGCCCGCCGCCTGTCCCGCTACCGCGCGGCCCAGCCGATCCTGGCCTTCACCACGGACGAGGGCACCCGCAACCAGCTGACGCTGAGCTGGGGCGTCGAGTCGCACATCGTGCCCTACGTCGACAACACCGACGCGATGGTCGACCTGGTCGACGCCGAGATGGTGAAGCTGAACCGCTTCAACGACGGCGACACCGTGATCATCACGGCCGGTTCGCCCCCCGGCGTCCCCGGCACCACCAACATGGTCCGGGTGCACCACCTGGGCGGCGGAGAGCGCGACTGACGCCTCCTCAGGCTCATCAGCCCCGTACGACACACTGAGGGCGCCACCTGGTTCAGGTGGCGCCCTCAGTGGTGTGCGGCTCCCGGACGGGTCCGTGAGTGCGCGGGTCGGCAGGCTCAGCCGGCTCAGTCGGTGAGGTACTGGTGGAGACCCGGCACGTGCAGGTCGCCGCCGAACTGGCCGGCCTGCTTGACCTTCACGTTCGTGAAGTAGATCAGCGGAATGTTCAGCGGCGGCGGGTGCTCCGCGTCGAACGTGATCGGGATCAGCCCCAGGAGGTTGCCCGAGATCGACTCCGTGTACATGGTGGTCTTCCCACCACGGATGGTGGACGTGGTGCCCTTGCCGGCCTGGACGTGGTACGTCTTGCCGCCCGGGCCGACGACCGTCTGGTGCAGGTCGCCGATGTCGGTGCCGTTCGAGATGACGTACTTCAGGACCTTCTTGATCGTGCCGTTGGGCGTGCGCACGTCCACGACGCCCTGGTAGTCCGCGCCCTTGAGGGTCAGCGAACTGGCCTCCAGGCGCCACGAGTCGTTCGGGACCTGAGCAGGGGTCTGCTCGTTGCCGCCCTCGGCATCCGTCGCGGCCGGGCAGTTGTCCGGCACACCGGTCTCGCTCGCCGACGGCGTGGGGACCACCTTGGTGGCCTTGTCCGCGGTGTCGTCGACGGCCTTTCCGGCCTTGTCCACGGTGTCCTTGACCGTGTCCCCGACCTTGTCCGTCGTGTCCTTGACGGGCTTGGTGACCTCGTCGACGGTGTCCTTGACGGTGCCGCCCACATCCGTGGACTTGGACGCCGAGGGGGTCGGCGTCGGGGTCGCCGACTCCTTCTGATCCGGCGTCAGCAGGTCCTTGAGCGCGTCGCCGACACCCAGCGGGTCGAGCGGGTTCTTGGTCTCGGAGGGCGTCGGGGTCGGCGTGGCCGTCTTGCTGCCGGCCGTGCTGTCGTCCGAGGGCGTGTCCGTGGACTTGGACGCGGAGGGCGACGGGGTGGGCTCGGCCTTGTCGCCCGAGTCCGCCTTGTCGTCCGACGTGTCCTTGCTCGCGGACGCCGAGGGCGACGGGGTGGGCGAGGCGGACTCGTCCCCCTTGTCGTCGGCCGCGTCCTTGCCGTCCTTGGACGCCTCGATCGCGTCGGCACACGCCTTGTAGTCGTCCGCCGAGAACTTGGTGGGGTTGTCCTTGGCCTGCGCGAGCGTGGGGGTCAGCCCCATGCCCATGAGCACGGCCGTGGGCATCGCCGCAATGGCTATCGCCTTGCCCGCGGGCATGTGCAGCCTGGTGAACAGCGGCTTTCTGGGGGCTGCATGCCGCGGCCCGGTTCTCTCACGGAACTCTGCCGCAGAGTTCTCGTGGCGCACCTCGTCAGCCGGCACGGTGCCTCCCGTTCGTCCCGTCGTTACCGTTCGGGCTCGTTCCTGACAGATCGTCCGACGCACCGCCGAAGGCGTCGAAGGCTGCAGTCTCGCCCTTCAGGGCATCCGCGTCGTCCGTGGCCTTCCCGCCGCTCGCCTCCTCCTTCGCGGCCCGTGCGGGCCCCCAGGAGATGCCGAGAGCGCCACCGAGCAGCGCCAGCAGGAAGCCGATGACGAAGCCACCGAAGTTGGAGACCACCAAGGAGACCAAGGCGAGCAGGATCGCCGCGACGCCCGCGAAGATGCGGGACATCGGCTGGAACCAGAGCGTCAGGCCGAGCACCACAAGCAGGACGCCGATGATCAGCGAACCGGCGCCGGCCGTAGTCGACATCCGGATGGTCATCGAGCCGAGCGTGAGGTTCGCGTACGGGAAGTACATGATCGGAATGCCGCCCAGCAGCGTCAGCAGACCACCCCAGAATGGGCGCTGACCGCGCCACCCTCGGAACGATCGGCGCGTCTGGCCGAGCCTGTCGCCCAGCCCTGCTTGCGCTTCGGCGCTCATGTCGTACAGCTCCTCGGGAATGGCGTTGTTCTGTGGTGATGGTGCGTGTCGGATACGGGCACGGGGACGTCCCGGAGCTTCCCGCTCGCCCCCGCGCCCGGCCGTTCAGCGCTGTGAGTGAGCTAGACCCTGGGGCCTAGTAGCACTCGTGTGCGCCCTTCTGCACCTGCATGTGCAGGCCGGAGAGCTTGAAGGTGCCGGCCGTGGTCGCCCACGCGCGCTGCTTGACATCTTCGAAGTGCACCGAGTCGGCCTGCTGCGAGAACGAGTCCGGGACGTACTTGTCGCCCTTGGACGGACCCGGACCCTTGGTGGTCGAGTCGATACCGACGCCGATGTCGATGTTCTTGAACGTGGCGTTGGTCGACAGGTCGTCGGCGTCGATGTAGAGCTTCTTCGCCTCGACGCGGGGGCCGCCCGCACCGCCCGCGCTGAGCTTCATCGACACTTCACCGAAGACCGGCACCGGCACGACGACCGACTGGCACAGGTTGGTGATCTTCGCCTCGTTGAGGCCGACGACGGCAACCGGGTGCGCACCCGACTTACCGCTGTCGAGCGCCCCGTACTGGACGAATCCCGTACCGTCGAGCGAGTCGGCCGTCACCTTGAACGACTGGCCCGAAACACTGAACGATGCCGCAAGCGCACCCTGCGAGAGGGCGACGCCTATCGCGGCAGTCGCCGCGACGCTCGGCACCATGACTACGGCGAACCGCTTCCATCTGGTTCCGCCACGAGCCACGGACTCCATGACTTTCCTCCTTCTCGGACGTACATCTCCGGCCCTGACAGCACCTCTTGGGGTGCTCAGCCGGGCAGGGATGGGAGAAGTGCTACGTCCTCGGGAAGGAGAGCGCCCGCATCGGGGGCGTGCAATGGCACCCGAATCACCGGCGATCACCCCCGAGCGACAACCACTGGTCGCACCTGACAGTCACGCGCAACCTGCTGGACAGGCCCTGCCGGTCAGCAGAGACCCCCCTGCCCAAGGCCGGCGGCACTGCTACCGGCCTGCTCGGTGGGGACCCTGAAACCCCGCGACCCGATTGGCTGTCGGACTGCGGGATGAGGACCGAGCGTCGCCGATCGTGGTGCATTCTCGGCGCGGGCACAAGGGGGTTCGTTACTCGCTAGTAACGGACGGATAACCGAACGGCGACCGGGTGGCATCCCCCGACAACGCAGGGTGGTGTCAAGCGAGTTGCCAAAACAGAGGAAGCAGGGGCGTAACCGGACAGAAGATGGCCCCTGACTTACTCCAAGTAACAGCGGCCGCCTTTACCAAGTTTTGGTAAAGCACGACCGCTGTGTACCGGCGGGAACAGAACTTTCACCTGGGCACCACATCGCCCGGCGTTTAGGAACTGGTCAGAAACGGCTCAGAAGAGAACCCGGGCCAGAGCTGTACGGCCCGTCACCACACGCGGATCGTCGGAGCCGACGACCTCGAAGAGTTCGAGCAGCCGCACGCGCGCGGCGTCCCGGTCCTCGCCCGCCGTGACCTTCACCGTGTCGACAAGTCGGCCGAACGCGTCCTCGACATGGCCTCCGACCAGGTCGAGGTCGGCGGCGGCGATCTGCGCCGCCACGTCGGAGGGCCGGTCCGCGGCGTCCTGACGGACCTTCTGGGGATCCAGGTCCTGCACGCACAGGAGCAACTCGGCCTGCCCCAGGCCCAGCTTGGCCTCGGTGTTGCCGGGGTCGTCGTTCAGCACGTTCTTGTACGCCTGGACGGCGCCGGCGAGGTCGCCGGCGTCAAGAGCCTGCACGGCCGCTTCCAGCAGAGCGTCGTGCGGTCCGGCCGGAGCCTCCACGACCGGTGCTGATCCCTCCGCATCGGGGTCGACCGTGATGCCGGTCAGGCCGAAGCGCTCCTCGGCGACCTGGATCAACTGGTCGAGCGTCCCGCGGATCTGCTCGGCCGGCGCGGCCCCCTGGAAGAGCGGCAGGGCCTGTCCGGCCACCACCGCGAAGACCGCCGGGATCCCCTGGACCCCGAACTGCTGCATCAGCATCTGGTTGGCGTCGACGTCGATCTTGGCGAGCACGAACCGGCCGTTGTACTCGGCCGCGAGGGCTTCGAGCAGCGGGCTCAGCTGCTTGCACGGCTCGCACCATTCCGCCCAGAAGTCGATGACGACGGGCACCTCGGCCGAACGCTGGAGGACATCGCGCTCGAAACCGGTCTCGTCGACGTCGATGACGAGGCTCGACGGGGAGACGGCCCCGCCGCCGCCCTGCCGCGCGGACTCGGCACGCGCCTGCTCCGCCTTCGCCTTGGCCTCCTGGGCCGCCTTCACCGCGGCGAGGTCGACGACTCCGCTCATGGACATGTTCCGTGGCTGCATGAGTACATCCTCCCCCTTCCGCGGTGCGTTGTGGGCCGGGACCACCCGTCGCGGCCTGCCGCCGGACTGCGGGCGCCGTCAAGGATGTGGTCGCGGACCTGGTCTGCGGCCCCAAGAGGGGCCGTTCTGCGGCCCGAAGGGCCTGTTCGGCGCCGGGTCCCCACCCGATGCCTCGTGGTTGTCGCAAGGCTCACTGAGCTTTCGCTACGACTCGTAGCGTAACTCTCGCGCGGGCCGCGTGGGGAGGGGGTCCCGGTGATCTTCGCTGTGGTCTGCCTCACGGCGCTATCCCTACCGGCCGGTATGGTCATTTTCATGCAGAGCCGCACCCCCTCGCCCCTCCCGAGAACGGGCCGCCCCCGAAGCGCCGCCGCCGACGCGGCGATCCTCGAGGCGACCCGCGCGGCGCTGGTGGACCTCGGCTGGTCCAAACTCACGATGGGCGACGTGGCGACCCGCGCGGGCGTCGCCAAGACGACGCTCTACCGGCGCTGGGCAGGCAAGAACGAGCTCGTCGTGGACGCGGTCGCGGTCCTCTTCGACGAGCTCGAACTCCCGGACAACGGCAGCCTCGCCGCCGACATCGGAGGTGTGGTCCTCCAGTTCGCGGCGCTCCTGAACCGCCCGGAGACCAAGACGGCGCTGATGGCGGTGGTCGCCGAGTCGACGCGCGACGAACCGCTGCGCGAGCGCATCCGCACCTCGATCGTGGACCGGCAGAAGCGCCTGGTCCTGGAGGGCCGCGCCCGCGCCCACGCACGGGGCGAACTCCCCCTCGAAGCCGACCCGGCCGCCGCCGCCCGCACCGCCGACCTCATCTTCGACGTGGTCGCGGGAGCCGTGGTGCACCGCACGCTGGTGAGCGCGGAGCCGGTGGACGAGGAGTGGGTCGACCGGTTCACCACGCTGCTCCTGGGCGGACTCGCCTCCGTACAGGCCTAGAAGACTCATGAAGATCTTGGGTTCTGGCCCCGCCGCGTGAGCGGCGGGGCCAGACTGTTTGTTGTGGTGATGGGGGAATGGGCCGGGGAGACGATCGGGCCGGATGTATGGGAGACCTGCCGGGATTTGATCCCGGCAGGGAGTGTGTTCGCGTTCCTGGCCGAGCATCGCAGCGCGCTGTTCGAAGCGGAGATGTTTGCGGACATGTACCCGTCGGCGAACGGGCGGCCGAGCATGCCGCCGCAGATCCTGGCCGCTTCGATCACGCTACAGGCCCTGCACGGGCTTTCGGACTTCGAGACGGTCCAGGAGCTGCGGTGCGACCTGCGGTGGAAGGCCGCCTGTGGACTGGGCCTTCATGACATGGCGTTCGATCCGTCGTTGCTGGCCTACTTCCGCCGCCGGCTGGCCCGTTCCGCCCGGCCGAACCGGGTATTCGAGGCTGTGCGTGAGGTCGTGAAGGCCACCGGTGTCCTCAAGGGCAAGCACCGCCGGGCGCTGGATTCCACTGTGCTGGACGACGCGGTGGCCACCCAGGACACCGTCACCCAGATCATCGCCGCCATCCGGGCGGTGATCCGGGAAGTCCCCGGGGCCGGCGAGGTGGCAGCCGTGCAGTGCACCGCGCACGACTACAACGACCCGGGCAAGCCGAGGATCGCCTGGAACGACGAGCAGGCCCGTGCCGACCTGGTCGACGCCCTGGTCGGTGACGCACTGCGGCTGCTGGGCCATCTGCCCGAGCAGCAGCTCGACGAGAAGGCCGCGAACGCGGTCGGCATCCTGGCCCTGGTCGCAGGTCAGGACGTGGAGCCCGCCGAGGACTCCGACGGCCGCGACGGGCGCTGGCGCATCACCCAGGGCACCGCACCAAACCGGATGGTCTCCACTGTCGACCCCGAAGCCCGGCACGTGCACAAGACCCGCACCCACCAACAGGATGGCTTCAAGGCCCACCTCGCCATGGAGCCCGAGACCGGGTTATACACCGCCGTCGCCCTGCGGCCCGGAGCCGGTCCCGAGCACCACGAGGCGATGGTCGGAATCGACCTGCTCACCGACGAGGACGAGCCCGTTGACGCCTTCGGTGACACCGCCTACTCCACCGGCGACGCCCGCCACAGCCTCGAAACTGCCGGTCACCGGCTGTTCCTCAAACCCGCACCACTGCGGCCCGCCGTCCCTGGCGGCTTCACCCTCGACGACTTCATCATCGACACCGGCGCCGCCACCGTGACCTGCCCCGCCGGACACACCGTCCCTTTATCCGCTCCCGCCGGGCAGCACCACCAGCGCAAAGCCTCGTTCAAGGACGTGTGCGCCGGATGCCCCCTTCGTGAGCGGTGCACCAAGGCCAAGGCCGGGCGGATCCTGACCATCCGTCCGCACCACGACCTGCTCGCCGCCGCTCGCCACCAGACCGCCACCGATCCCGACTGGCAGGCTGACTACCGGCGCTGGAGACCACCAGTCGAACGCGCCGTCGCCTGGCTCGTCCACCACAACAACCGCAAACTCCGCTACCGCGGCACCATCAAGAACAACGCCTGGCTCCACACCCGAGCAGCCGCCCTCAACCTCCGCCGACTGATCAACCTCGGACTCACCCGAACCAACGGAACCTGGCACCTCACCCCGGTCAATACATAGCCGGAGGGGCCGCCCGGCCTGCGGCCGGACAACCCCTCAGCAAGATCTTCATGAGTCTTCTAGGGCGTGTCGTTTGGATCAGGCCGGGCTCCGTCAGCTGTTCCAGGCGCAACTGCCCAGCGTGGCACGCTTCTTGGCGACCAGGCGGGCCGCCTCGTCCGCCGGCAGGACGCGGGTGTGCGAGCCCCGGCACACGACCGTGCGGTCCCCGTGTCCGGCGAGGTCCACGAGGATCTGGTCCCAGTGGCGGTACTGCACGTCGTGCGCGGAGTCCGCGTAGGTGCGGACCGTGACGCGGTCCGCGGGGAACTGCTGCCGCCAGGTCGCGAGGGTGGCCGGCGGGACCGTGGTGTCCTTGTCGCCTCCGTACAGATAGACGGGGGCCGTCAGCTTCGACAGGTCGGGGCCCGGCCGCTCGCAGTACAGCCTCTGCTCGTGGACCTGCGGCGCCGGATCGGCCTGCTGGCCACGCTGGTTGTAGGTGCGGGCGCCGTCCTCGTACGCCGTGTCCGCGAAGCCCGGGATGGACTTGACGGGGCTGTCGTCGGGGAACGCCCACCACTTGCGCGGGTCGGTGATGGAGTCCTTCAGCGCAGCGGCCAGCGCGTCGTCGGACATCGCGCAGTACGCGGGCTTCTCGCCGTACGGAGGCAGGGCGGCGGCCAGGTGCAGGGCGGAGACCCGGCCGGGCGCGCGGGCGGCGAGTTCGGCGGCGTAGGGACCGCCTCCGGAGATCGCGACGATCCTGAACTTCTCGACGCCGAGGCGGTCGAGCACGTCGAGGGCGTCCCGCGCGAAGTCGGCCTTGCCGAGGGCGGGATCGTACGCGGTGTCGCCGAACCCGTTGCGCTCGACGGAGATCAGCCGCAGGCCCAGGTCCGCGCGGGTGGTGCGGAAGAAGTCGGTCATGTGGACGGCCCGCGCGCTGGTCCCGGTGCCGCCTATGTAGAGGACCGGAACGCCGTCGCGCGGGCCCGAGTCGGTGTAGTGGGCCGTACGTCCGGAGGGCAGTTTCGCGGCGCGTACGTCGGGGCCGAGCGGGTCGAAGGTGTTCTGCACCTTCGGCTCGGCCGGCGGGCTCGCGCTCACCGCCCCGGATCCGCCGAGGACCATCCCGCCGAGCAGGGCGAGGGCGGCGCATCCGACGGTGGTGGTGGTGCGGTTGAGTCCGGACAGGCGCACGAGAACTCCAGGGGCAGGCGACGATCGACGTGCCCGCGCCTACCCCGGCCCGCGCCGGGTGACACCTGTCACTGTGTCCCCCGGCGCGAACTCCCGTCAGAATCCGGCGGGTTCGGTGTACACGCCCCACTCGTCGCGCAGCACCCCGCAGATCTCGCCCAGGGTGGCCTCGGCGCGTACGGCGTCGAGCATGGGCGGGATCATGTTGCCGCCGTTGCGCGCGGCCTTCAGCATCTCGTCGAGGGCGGAGCGCACGCGGGCGTCGTCCCTGGCCGCCTTGCGCGTGCCGAGCTCGCGCACCTGCTCGCGCTCGACCTCGTGGCTGACCCGCAGGATCTCCAGGTCGCCGGTGACGGACCCGTGGTGCGCGTTGACGCCGACGACCCGCTTGTCGCCCTTCTCCAGCGCCTTCTGGTACTGGAACGCGGACTCGGCGATCTCGCCGGTGAACCAGCCGTCCTCGATGCCGCGCAGGATGCCCGAGGTCATCGGCCCGATCGGGTGCTGCCCGTCCGGGTGGGCGCGCAGGCCGCGCTCCTTGATCTGCTCGAAGATCTTCTCGGCGTCGGCCTCGATCCGGTCCGTGAGCTGCTCCACGAACCACGAACCGCCCAGCGGGTCCGCGACGTTGGCGACGCCGGTCTCCTCCATGAGGACCTGCTGCGTGCGCAGCGCGATCTCGGCGGCCTGCTCGGAGGGGAGCGCCAGGGTCTCGTCGAGGGCGTTCGTGTGCAGCGAGTTGGTGCCGCCGAGCACGGCCGCGAGCGCCTCGACGGCGGTCCGCACGACGTTGTTGTACGGCTGCTGCGCGGTCAGGGAGACCCCGGCGGTCTGCGTGTGGAAGCGCAGCCACTGCGCCTTGTCGGTCTTCGCCCCGTACACGTCCCGCATCCAGCGGGCCCAGATGCGGCGGGCGGCGCGGAACTTGGCGATCTCCTCGAAGAAGTCGAGGTGCGCGTCGAAGAAGAAGGAGAGGCCGGGCGCGAAGACGTCCACGTCGAGCCCGCGCGACAGGCCGAGCTCCACATAGCCGAAGCCGTCGGCGAGCGTGTACGCCAGCTCCTGCGCGGCCGTGGAGCCGGCCTCGCGGATGTGGTACCCGGAGACCGAGAGCGGCTTGTACGCGGGGATGCCCGCCGCGCAGTGCTCCATGAGGTCGCCGATCAGGCGCAGATGCGGCTCGGGCTGGAAGAGCCACTCCTTCTGCGCGATGTACTCCTTGAAGATGTCGGTCTGGAGCGTGCCGTTGAGGACGGCCGGGTCGACGCCCTGACGCTCCGCGGCCACGAGGTACATGCAGAAGACGGGCACGGCCGGGCCCGAGATCGTCATGGACGTCGTGACGTCCCCGAGCGGGATGTCCTTGAACAGGACCTCCATGTCGGCGGCGGAGTCGATGGCGACGCCGCAGTGCCCGACCTCGCCGAGCGAGCGCGCGTCGTCGGAGTCGCGCCCCATGAGCGTCGGCATGTCGAACGCGACGCTCAGGCCTCCCCCGCCGGCGGCGAGGATCATCTTGTACCGCTCGTTCGTCTGCTCGGCGTTCCCGAACCCGGCGAACTGGCGGATCGTCCACGTACGGCCCCGGTACCCGGTCGGGTACAGGCCGCGCGTGAACGGGTACTCGCCGGGCCATCCGATCCGCTCGAAGCCCTCGTAGGTGTCCCCGGGACGTGGCCCGTAGGCCGGTTCGACCGGGTCCCCGGAGAGCGTCGAGAAGTCGGCGTCCCGCTTGCGGGCGGAGTCGTACCGGGCCTGCCAGCGACGGCGGCCCTCTTCGATGGCGTCAGCGTCCATGGTTCCCATACCTTCAAATTTACTTGGACGTCCTAGTAAATGTCGATGGCAAACCGCCCGCACATCGTGCGGGCGGTGGAGTGGCGCGGTCCGTCAGGCCTTGGCGACGGCGGGGGCGTCGTCGGCGACCTTGGAGTCCAGCTCGCGGGAGATCTTCCGTTCCACGAAGAACGCGGCGGTCGGGATCGTGCCGGCGATCAGCACCCACAGCTGCTTGCCGACCGGCCACTTCGCCTTGGAGCCCAGGTCGAAGGCGAAGACCAGGTAGATCACGTACAGCCAGCCGTGCGCGATGGCGACGACGCGCGTGACATCCGCCGCGCCGTCGATGCCGAGCACGTACTTGGCGATCATGCCGAGGCACAGCAGGACCAACAGGACGCCCGTGACAAAGGCCATCACCCGGTACCGGGTCAGCACGCTTCGTTTCATGGATACGAGCGTAACGGCCCGTTTTGCGCGATCTTCGCGCGGGTCAGGCCTCGTCGAAGTCGTGGGCGGCGACCCGCAGCGGCCGCAGCATCGCGAAGATCTCGCCGCACTCCTCGGCGTCGTACACCCCGAGCCCGAAGTCCATCGCCATCAGGTCGCGGGTGGCGGCGTCGCAGACCTCGCGGCCCTTGGGGGTGATGGAGGCGAGCGTTCCGCGCCCGTCGTTCGGGTTGGGCCGCTTGTCGACGAGCCCGGAGCGCACCAGGCGGTCGACCGTGTTCGTGACCGAGGTCGGGTGCACCATGAGCCGCTCGCCGATCTTCGACATCGGCAGCTCGCCCGCCTTGGAGAAGGTGAGCAGCACCAGCGCCTCGTAGCGCGCGAAGGTCAGTCCGTACGGCTTCACGACCGCGTCGACCTCGGCGAGGAGGATCTGGTGCGCGCGCATGATCGAGGTGATCGCGCCCATGGACGGCACGGATCCCCAGCGCTGCTTCCAGAGTTCGTCTGCACGGGCGATGGGATCGAAGGCAAGGCTGAGCGGCTTCGGCACGCCCAAGACCTTACCGGCCGGTCATATGCTGGTCAGCCCCGTCTCGCCCTTCGGTCCGGAGCCCTGCGCGAAAGCCCCGGCCCACCCGGGCCGGGGCTTCGCACGGAGCACAGGTTCCGGGACGTCACTCAGCGGCGAGGTGCCGCTCGACCGTCGCGACCTTCGACGTCATGCCGTCCGTCACACCGGGGCGGATGTCCGCCTTGAGCACGAGGGACACCCGCGGGGCCCGCGCCTCGACGGCGGCGACGGCACGCTTCACGACGTCCATCACCTCGTCCCACTCACCCTCGATGGAGGTGAACATCGCGTCGGTGCGGTTCGGGAGCCCGGACTCGCGCACGACCCGGACGGCGTCGGCCACGTACTCGCCGACGTCCTCGCCGACGCCGAGAGGGGAGACCGAGAAGGCGACGATCATGCGTTCACGACCTTCTCCTGGCGGGCGCGGGACGCGATGACCGCGGCCTCCGCCTCACGCTTCAGCTTGCGCTCGGCGAAGAAGCCGCCGGTCGGCAGGACCGAGAGGACGAAGTAGAGGGCACCGGTCTTGACGCCCCACTTCGTACGGTTCCACGCGTCGAGCCAGAAGAGCACGTAGAGGATGAACAGGACGCCGTGCACCATGCCCATGACCGGGACGGCGTCGAACTCCGTGGTCCGCTTCAGCACCGAGCAGACGAGGAGCAGCAGGAAGGAGACGGCCTCAGGAGCGGAGACCAGGCGGAGTCGGCGGAGTGCGGAGGCGGTCTTGATGTCCACGGGGCACCTTCGGCAGAAGCGGTGAGGGGCGGGCGTTCGATCTTGTGAACGTAAGCACAAGCGCTGCCCATTGTGGCATCGGGGATGTCCCGGGGTTCGCTCAGGGTTCGTTCAGGGCCGGGACCCCTGTCCCGGGGGCATCTCGCCCATTACCGTCACATCGTGGCTACGTTCCGGCTTCAAGGCAGCAGAGTGCTCGCCGTCGACATGACGGGCGACAGCGTCAAGGCGAAGAACGGCTCGATGGTCGCGTACGACGGCCGGATGGCGTTCAAGAAGATGACGGGCGGCGGCGAGGGCATCCGCGGCATGGTGACCCGCCGCCTCACCGGCGAGGAGATGACGGTGATGGAGGTGAAGGGGCAGGGCACGTGCTGGTTCGCGGACCGGGCGAGCGAGATCAGCGTCGTGAACCTGCGGGGCGACAAGCTCTTCGTCGAGTCGAGCAATCTGCTCTCCACGGACGCGGGCCTGCGCACCGGCACGTCCTTCACCGGCGTGCGCGGCGCCTCCCAGGGCAACGGCCTGTTCACGACGACCGTCGAGGGCCACGGCCAGGCGGCGATCATGAGTGAGGGCCCCGCGGTCGCGCTCCGCGTCAGCCGGGAACACCCCCTGACCGTCGACCCGGGCGCGTACATCGCACATCAGGGGAAGGTGCGGCAGTCCTTCCAGTCGGGCGTCACGTTCCGCACGTTCATGGGCGAGGGCGGCGGCGAGGCCTTCCAGATCCGCTTCGAGGGCGACGGCCTGGTCTACGTACAGCCCAGTGAGCGCAACACGATCGCGGGAGACGTGTGAGATGCCCTTCCGTGAGATCAACTCGAAGATGGTCGAGGCGACGGTCGTCCCCGGGCAGCGGATCTACAGCCAGCGCGGCGCGATGCTCGCCTACAAAGGCGACGTGACCTTCACGCCCAGCATCCAGGGCGGCCAGGGCGGCGTGATGTCCATGATCGGGCGCCGCGTGGCGAACGAGGCGACGCCGCTGATGACCGTGGACGGCAGCGGCACCGTCCTGTTCGGGCACGGCGGCCATCACGTCCAGGTGATAGCCCTCTCCGGAGACACCCTCTACGTGGAGGCGGACCGGCTGCTCGCCTTCGACGGGAGCCTTCAGCAGGGCACGATGTTCATGGGCTCGCAGGGCGGCGTCATGGGGATGGTGCGCGGCCAGGTCACCGGGCAGGGCCTGTTCACCACGACCCTCAAGGGACACGGCGCGGTCGCCGTCATGGCGCACGGCGGCGTCATCGAGCTGCCGATCACGCCGGGCCGCCCTGTCCATGTCGACCCGCAGGCGTACGTCGCGCACCACGGCGACGTGAGGAACAAGCTGTCGACGGCCCTCGGCTGGCGCGACATGGTGGGGCGCGGCTCCGGCGAGGCGTTCCAGCTGGAGCTCAGCGGCAGCGGCGCGGTGTACGTCCAGGCCTCGGAGGAGAAGCTGTGAGCACCCCGGTGATCTTCGACCCGGCCACGCTGCCGGCCGACGACAATGTGAACGCGTACACGTTCTGCGTGGAGCTCAAGGGCAGCAGCTGGTTCCTGCAGAAGGGCAAGATGATCGCCTACTACGGGCGCATCGACTTCAACGGGATCGGGCACGGCCGCCTCGACCGCCTCGTGCGGACGTCCTTCCACTCCCCGCTGCACGCGAGCGACTGGGTCGTGGCGGAGGGCTCGGGCAAGATGCTGCTCGCCGACCGGGCCTTCGACGTGAACTCGTACGACCTGGAGAACGGGAACCTGACCATCCGCTCGGGCAACCTGCTCGCTTTTCAGCCAACTCTCGCGCTGAAGCAGTCGATCGTTCCCGGCTTTCTGACACTCATTGGCACGGGCAAATTCGTGGCGGCCTCGAACGGCCCGGTGGTCTTCATGGAGCCGCCGATCCGCGTAGATCCACAGGCGCTGGTCGGCTGGGCTGACTGCCCGTCACCTTGCCATCACTACGACCACTCCTATCTGACGGGCGTGATCGGCGGTCTACGTGCGATGACGGGCATCGGAGGCGTCTCCGGGGAGGAGCACCAGTTCGAGTTCGTGGGCGCCGGGACGGTATTGCTGCAGTCCACGGAGATGTTGATGGCTGAACAGGCGACGGGCGCCGTGCCGCAGCAGGCGGGGGTGCCAGGTGGCCAGGGGGTGCCCGGACAGCAGCCGGGGGCACCGCGTCTTCCCGGACAGCTCGGCGACCTCCAGCGTCGCTTCGGACTGTGAGCGGTAATCTGCGGAGTGTGACGTCGAACGCGTGACCCCTTTGTGCCACGAAGGGGTGGGAGGCGTCACACCCCCCACTTTCGTTCGCATTTCAACTTCTTAGGTAGAATCAATATATGGAGACCGAGACGGCCACACGCTGGCTGACCGACGAGGAACAGTGCGCCTGGCGCACGCACGTAGAGGTCAACAGGATGCTGACGTATCAGCTCGAGAGGGACCTCCAGCCGTTCGGCCTGACGATGAACGACTACGACATCCTCGTGCATCTCTCCGAGACGGACGACCACCGGATGCGCATGAGCGATCTCGCGACCGCCACTTTGCAGTCCAAGAGCCGGCTCTCCCATCAGATCACCCGCATGGAGAACGCCGGACTTGTCCGCCGTGAGAACTGCGAGTCCGACCGCCGCGGCCTCTACACCGTCCTGACCGAGGACGGCATGGAGACCATGAGGAAGGTCGCCCCGCACCACGTGGCGTCCGTGCGGCGGCACTTCGTCGACCTGATCTCCCCGGAGGAGCTCGACGCCCTCCACAAGGCTCTGACCCCGATCGCCGAACACCTGCGTTCGCAGCGCGGCAAACCGTGACCATTGCGAACGGGGAACGCCGACCTTCCCCGTCCGCCGGCCTCAGGCCACCGGCACCACCGGCAGCCTGAGTTCGAAGAGCGCTCCGGCCGCGGGCGACGAGCGGACCGTCAGGGCGCCGCCGTGCCGCACGGCGACGTCCCTGGCGATGGCGAGTCCCAGACCCGCCCCGCCGTCGTCCCGGGCCCGCGCGTCGTCCAGGCGCACGAACCTCTCGAAGATCCGCTCCCGCTCCGCCTCCGGCACCCCCGCCCCGTCGTCACCGACCTCGACGACCGCCCACGGCCCCTCGGCCCGCACGGCGATGTCCACGCGGGACCGGGCGTGACGCTGCGCGTTGTCCAGCAGATTCCCGACCACCCGCGCCAACTGGCTGCGCGAGCCCGCCACTTCGACGGGTTCGAGGTGCGTCCGGACCGCGACGCGGCCCGCCGGACGCTGCGACAGCTCCTCGCCGGCCAGCGCGGCCAGATCGACCCGCGCCTCCCCCGGCCGCTCCCCCGCGTCGAGCCGGGCGAGCAGCAGAAGCCCCGCGGCGAGCTCCTGGAGCCGCACCGTGTCGGCCACCGCCCCGTCCACGTCGAGCAGTTCGGGGTGGGCGGCGCCCACTTCGAGCTGGGTGCGCAGCGACGCGATGGGGCTGCGCAGCTCGTGCGAGGCGTCGGCGACGAACCGGCGCTGGCGCTCCACGGACGTCTCCAGCGCGGCCAGCGTCGCGTTCGTGGTGCGCGCGAGGCGCGCCACCTCGTCGTGCGTGGCCGGCTCCGGCACCCGGCGCGCCAGGTCCTGCGACGCCGTGATCGCCGACATCTCGCTCCGGATGCCCTCGACGGGGCGCAGCGCCCTGCGGGTCACCAGCCAGGTGACCGCGCCGACGACGCCGAGCAGCACCGGGAAGCCGATCAGCATGACGGTCAGCGCGGTGCCGACGGCGCTCTGCTCGGCGGACATCGAGGCGCCCGCGTACACGGTGAGGTCGCCCTGCCGGGTGTTCTTCACCTCCAGCGCGGCGAACCGGTAGTCCCGGGTCTCCCCGTCGACGGTGGCCGAGCCCATGCCGCCGTCGGCGTCGTCGGCGATCTCCCCGTACGCGTACGAGTCGTCGTCCCCGCCGTTGCCCTTGCCCTTGCCCCCATGGCGGTCGGAGCCGCCGTCGTCGTCTCCTCCGGCGTCATCGCCACCGCCGTCGTCGACCGGCGGGGTCACCGGCTTGACGGCGGACGAGCCGGTCCCGCTGATCCGCTCCAGGTCCTCACTGGCGGCCAGAAGCCTGCCGTCACCGTCCACGACCTGCACCGGGGTGTCATCCCCGTCCGGGAGTTCGAGGGCGGCGGGCGCGGTGCCCGTCGCGATCGACACGGCGACCTTGCGGACGGACGACTCCGCCTCGCTCGACGCCTGATCGGTGAGGTTGGACCGCAGCGCGAGCAGCACGGACGCGCCGGCGGCGAGGAGCGCCACGGCGACGACGAGGGTCGCGCCGAGCGTGGCTCTGGCCCGTACGGAACCGAACAGCCACCGCCTCATCGCGGCGCCTCCAGGCGGTAGCCCGCGCCGCGCACCGTCCTGATCAGCTCCGCGCCCAGCTTCTTGCGCAGGGTGCTGACGTACACCTCGACGATGTTCGGGTCGCCCTCGTACGCGAAGTCCCAGACGTGCTCCAGGATCTCCGCCTTCGAGACGACCTCGCCGGCCCGCACCACCAGTTGCTCAAGGACCGCGAACTCCTTTGTGGTGAGGGGCACTTCGGTCTCGCCGTGCAGGACTCGGCGCGCGCCGGTGTCGACCCGCAGCGGGCCGAGCGTGCGGACGGACGAGCCGACGCCGGTGCCGCGCCGCCGCAGGAGCGCCTTCACACGCGCGACGAGGACGACGTACGAGAACGGCTTGGTGAGGTAGTCGTCGGCGCCCGTGTCGAGCCCTTCCGCCTCGTCGTACTCGCCGTCCTTGGCGGTGAGCATGAGGATCGGCACGTCGTGGCCGGCGGCGCGCAGGGCGGCGCAGACGCGGTAGCCGTTCATGCCCGGCAGCATGATGTCGAGGACGACCAGGTCGTACGCGCCCTCTGCCGCCCGGTGGAGACCTTCGAGGCCGTCGTGGACGACGTCGACGGCGAACCCCTCCGCTGTCAGGCCCCGGGCGAGGGACAGGGCGAGACGCTTTTCGTCTTCCACGATGAGCAGGCGCATGGGGGCCAGGGTCGCAAACGGAACCTGAAGAAGTCTTCAGGTTCCTTCAGCGGGGCTTCAGCATCGGTCGGCCACTGTGGTCCTCGTCGAAGCGCACCGGATGTCCGGTGGGCCGGGAATCGTCTCGGGGAGGATCCCTCATGAAGCGCAACATCGTGATCGCCACCATCGCCGCCGTGGCCCTGATCGGCGGCGGCACCGCGACCGCCGTCGCGGTCTCGGGCGGCGACGACGACACCACGTCGGCGGGCACGTCGACCGCGTCACGGGGCACGGGGCACGACGACGACCGCGCCGAGCACGTCACCGAGCTGAAGACCGCGAAGGTGACGGCCTCGGACGCCATCGCCGCCGCCCTCAAGTCGGTGCCCGGCACGGCGGTCTCCGCCGAGCTCGACGACGAGAACGACCATGTGGTCTGGGAGGTCGAGGTCCTGAACGGCACGACGTGGCACGACGTCCTCGTCGACCCCGCCACGGGCAAGGTCACCGGCTCGCACACCTCGCGCCACAACGACACGGCCCGCGTCACCGCGACCCTGAAGGGCGCGCAGACGTCGGCGCAGGACGCGGCACAGGCCGCAGCCGCGAAGGGGACGGTCACCGAGATCGACCTCGACGACGACGGCACGGCCCACGCCTGGGAGGCCGAGACCACGGCGGCGAACGGCACCGACGCCGACTGGCGCGTCGACCTCCGGACCGGCGCGGTGACCCCGGACCGCTCGTCCCACGACGACGGCGACGACACCGCACGCGCCACACACGACGCGGGCGACGACCACGGCCGTGACGACACCGCCACCACCCACGACGCCGGTGACGACCACGGCGACCACGGCCGCGGTCACGACGCCGACGACGACCACGGCCACCACGGCGACGACGACTGACGTCGACGCCGACGGGCCCAGCTCGGCGCGGATCGGCTCATCGCGCCGCCGTGCCCGTCTCCTGAGCCGCGTCCGGGACACCGTCCCCGGGCGCGGCTTCCGCCGTCGTACGGGCGCCGCGCACACCCCGTACCCCCCACACCGCCGCCGCGACCGGCGCCGCCGCGGCCACGGCGAAGCAGGCCGCGAGCGGGAGGCGGGCCACCAGGAGGCCCGCTCCCGCCGTGCCGGCCGAGATCCCGGCGTTCACCGCCGTGTTGACCCAGGCCCCGGCCTGGGTGCGGAACGCCGGCCCGGCCGTCTCGTCCGCCACGAGATACGCGGTCGTCAGGGCGGGCGCGACGAAGAGGCCCGCAAACACGGCCGCCGCGCCGAGCGTCACCAGGCCCGGCGCGAGCGCCGCCGCCCCCAGCGCGGCGGCGAGCCCCGCAGCGAGGAACGGCAGCCGGACCCGGGCGGGGGTGGACCAGGTGATGGCGCCGTTCGCGAGGCCGCCGACCGCGCTGCCCGCCGAGAGCGCGGCCATCACCCAGGCCACGGCGTCGGCGTGCTGACGGGCGTCGGCGAAGGCGAGGACGAGCAGGTCGAGGGCGCCGAGGGCGAGACCGACCCCCACGGCGACGACCAATGGCTGCGCGAGGCCGCGCACCGGCGAGATCCCGCCGGAGGGCCCGCGCCGCCCCGCGCCCCGGCCCGCGAGGGCCCGTACGGCCGGGGACGCCACGAACGCGGCGGTTCCCACCGCCACCAGGACCGCGCTGACGGCGACGCCGAACGCGGCGGGGGCGAACTGCACGACCACGCCCACGATGAGCGGGCCGGACACGAGCAGCAGCTCCTCGGCCACCCCGTCGAGGCTGTACGCGCGCTGGAGCAACCCCTCGCGCTTGCCGGCGAGTTCGCTCCACACGGTCCGCATGGTCGGGCCGAGGGGCGGGGTGCACGCGCCCGCGGCGAGGGCGGCGGCACCGAGCAGGAGCCCGGAGGCCCCCGGTCGCCAGGTCAGCGCCGCGAGCACGCCGAGCAGGACGGCGTACGCCCCCGTCATCGGCGGAAGCGCGCGGCGCGGCCCGTACCGGTCGATGAGGAGCGCTCTCAGGGGGGAGAGGAAGACGCTCGCGGCGCCGAAGAGCGCCATGGCCGTGCCCGCGACGGCGTACGAGCCGGTGGCGGACTTCACCGCGAGCATCAGGGACAGGGACACGGTCCCGTAGGAGAGCCGCCCGAGCAGGGCGGCGCCGAAGGTCCTGCGGGCATGGGGAACGCGCAGGAGCGCTGCGTACGACATGGGTGGGAGTTCCTCAGAACGAAGGGCACACGGACGCCGAGGACCGCGACGTCACCGTTCGACGGTGGTCGCGGTCGGGTCGTGCCCTACGCGCAGAGAAGGAACATACGCCCAACGTACCAGCGGGGGTCGGGAGTTGGCGATGGGCGGAACCGCGGCACGGTCCCGCCCCCACCGGCCGCTCAGGCCTCCGTCAGACCCTCCACGAGGGAGTCCGCCGCCCGGTACGGGTCGAGCTCGCCCGCCACGATGCGCTCGGCCAGCGAGCTGAGGCGGCGGTCGCCGTGGAGGTCCGCGATGCGCTCGCGCAGGGCCGTGACGGCGATCGTCTCGACCTCACGGGAGGCGCGGGCGAGGCGGCGCTCCTGGAGGACACCGTGCTCCTCCATCCACGCCCGGTGCTTCTCGAGCGCCTCGACGACCTCGTCGATGCCCTCGCCGCGGGCGGCGACGGTCTTGACGATGGGCGGGCGCCAGTCACCGGCGCCCCGGGACTCGCCGAGGCCCAGCATGTGGTTGAGCTCGCGCGCGGTCGCGTCCGCGCCGTCGCGGTCGGCCTTGTTGACGACGTACACGTCGCCGATCTCCAGGATTCCGGCCTTGGCCGCCTGGATCCCGTCGCCCATGCCGGGGGCGAGCAGGACGACGGACGTGTCGGCCTGCGAGGCGATCTCGACCTCGGACTGGCCGACGCCGACCGTCTCCACGAGGACGACGTCGCAGCCGGCCGCGTCGAGCACGCGGATCGCCTGCGGCGCGGCCCACGCGAGCCCGCCCAGGTGCCCGCGCGTGGCCATGGAACGGATGTACACGCCGGGGTCGGACGCGTGCTCCGACATGCGGACTCGGTCACCGAGCAGGGCGCCCCCGCTGAACGGCGACGACGGGTCGACGGCGAGCACACCGACCCGCTTCCCGGCCCGCCGGTAGGCGCTGACCAGGGCGGACGTGGACGTGGACTTGCCCACGCCCGGTGACCCGGTCAGCCCGACGACGTACGCGTGCCCCGCGAGCGGGGCCAGCGCCGCCATCACCTCGCGCAGCTGCGGGGACGCCCCCTCCACCAGGGAGATCAGCCGGGCCACGGCCCTGGGCCGGCCTTCCCTGGCCTGGGCCACCAGGGTGGAGACGTCCTGCATCACAGCTCCGTTCACTCGGTTTCGTCCGACATACGTACCGACACGCGTACCGGGATACGTTCCGGCATACCTGCCGGCGGAAGGGTTACGCCTTGGGTACCCGCACGATCAGCGCGTCACCCTGGCCACCGCCGCCGCACAGCGCGGCCGCGCCGACGCCGCCGCCGCGCCGCTTCAGCTCGAGCGCGAGGTGCAGAACGACACGCGCGCCGGACATCCCGATCGGGTGACCGAGGGCGATCGCGCCGCCGTTGACGTTCACCTTTTCCGAGGACACGCCGAGGTCCTTCATTGACTGCACGGCGACGGCCGCGAAGGCCTCGTTGATCTCGACGAGGTCGAGGTCCTCGACGCCCAGACCCTCCTTCTTGAGGGCGTGCCGGATGGCGTTCGAGGGCTGCGACTGGAGCGAGTTGTCGGGGCCCGCCACGTTCCCGTGGGCGCCGATCTCCGCGATCCACTCCAGGCCGAGCTCCTGCGCCTTCGCCTTGCTCATGACGACGACCGCGGCGGCGCCGTCGGAGATCTGCGAGGAGGTGCCGGCCGTGATCGTGCCGTCCTTGGCGAACGCGGGACGCAGCTTGCCGAGCGACTCGGCGGTCGTCTCGGCGCGGATGCCCTCGTCCTTGCTGAACAGGACCGGGTCGCCCTTGCGCTGCGGGATCTCGACGGGGGTGATCTCCGCCTCGAAGAGGCCGTTCTTCTGGGCGGCGGCGGCGCGCTGGTGCGACTGGGCGGCGATCTCGTCCTGCTCGGGGCGCTTGATGCCGAGGCGGGTGTTGTGCTTCTCCGTCGACTCACCCATCGGGATGTTCTCGAAGGAGTCGGTCAGGCCGTCGTACGCCATCGCGTCGAGCATCTCGACGGCGCCGTACTTGTAGCCCTCACGGGACTTGGGGAGCAGGTGGGGCGCGTTCGTCATGGACTCCTGGCCGCCCGCGACGACGACGTCGAACTCGCCGGCGCGGATCAGCTGGTCGGCGAGCGCGATGGCGTCGAGGCCCGAGAGACACACCTTGTTGATGGTCAGCGCCGGCACGCTCATGGGGATGCCGGCCTTGACGGCCGCCTGGCGCGCGGGGATCTGCCCTGCCCCCGCCTGGAGCACCTGGCCCATGATCACGTACTGCACCTGATCTCCGCCGATCCCGGCCCGGTCGAGGGCCGCCTTGATGGCGACCCCTCCGAGGTCGGCTCCGGAGAAGGACTTCAGCGAGCCGAGCAGCCGGCCCATGGGCGTACGGGCGCCCGCGACGATCACTGAGGTGGTACCGGTCGTTCCAGACATGAGGCACGGCCCCTTGGAGATGAGGAGTGAACGAGGGTTTACTCGAATGTACTGAGCAGTACCTCCCACGTCACCGGCCGAACGGTGTGATCGCGCGCACGTTGCGTAACCACCTCCGACCGCGCTGCACTTACAGCATGCTGACGCGAATCGACCACATCGGAATCGCCTGTTTCGACCTCGACAAGACCGTTGAGTTCTACCGCGCTACCTACGGCTTCGAAGTGTTCCACTCCGAGGTGAACGAGGAGCAGGGCGTGCGCGAGGCCATGCTCAAGATCAATGAGACGAGTGACGGCGGGGCCTCCTACCTCCAGCTCCTCGAGCCCACCCGGGAGGACTCCGCGGTCGGGAAGTGGCTGGCCAAGAACGGCGAGGGCGTCCACCACATCGCCTTCGGCACGGCGGACGTGGACGCCGACTCCGCGGACATCAGGGGCAAGGGCGTACGCGTCCTGTACGACGAGCCGCGCATCGGTTCGATGGGGTCGCGCATCACCTTCCTGCACCCCAAGGACTGCCACGGCGTACTGACCGAACTCGTCACTTCCGCACCGGTTGAGTCACCTGAGCACTGACCTCCGTATATCTGGGCCGGTAGGGTTGGGGGCGGCCGTCCGTCACACGGACGGCCGCGGGCCGGGGTCCGGGTTTCGGGGGGCGAGCGACGGGGGCAGCAGCCCATGCTCCGCCGTTGATCTGACACCATTCCCCGGGGGCCCCGTTCGGCGGATGGACGGTGCTCGTTTGGAGAGACTTGCGACCAGGGGACGGATGGGACCGCGCAGTGCGGGGCTACGAGAGCCAGGACAGCCGGCGGCCGGCTGAGACCGACCATCTCTCGCGGTTCGAGGCCGAGATGGACCGGCTGAAGACCGAGCGGGAGAAGGCGGTCCAGCACGCCGAGGACCTGGGCTACCAGGTCGAGGTGTTGCGCGCCAAGCTGCACGAGGCGCGCCGCAACCTCGCGTCCCGTCCTGCCTACGACGGCGGGGACATCGGCTACCAGGCCGAGCAGCTGCTGCGTAACGCGCAGATCCAGGCCGACCAGCTGCGCGCCGACGCCGAGCGCGAGCTGCGCGACGCCCGCGCCCAGACGCAGCGCATCCTCCAGGAGCACGCCGAGCAGCAGTCCCGGCTCCAGTCCGAGCTGCACGCCGAGGCCGTCTCGCGCCGCCAGCAGCTCGACCAGGAGCTGGCCGAGCGCCGCCAGACCGTAGAGGCGCACGTCAACGAGAACGTGGCGTGGGCCGAGCAGCTGCGCTCCCGCAGCGAGCAGCAGGCCCGCCGGCTCGTCGACGAGTCCCGCGCCGAGGCCGACCAGGCGCTCGCCGCCGCCCGCGCCGAGGCGGAGCGGGTCGTCACCGAGGCCCGCCAGCGCCTGACGTCGGAGGCCGAGACCGCCCGCGCCGAGGCCGAGGCCCTGCTGCGCCGCGCCCGCACCGACGCCGAGCGCCTCCTGAACGCCGCGTCGACGCAGGCGCAGGAGGCCACCGACCACGCCGAGCAGCTGCGCTCGTCCACGGCCACCGAGTCGGACACGGCCCGCCGCCAGTCCGCCGAGCTGAGCCGCGCCGCCGAGCAGCGCCTGTCCGAGGCCGAAACGGCGCTGCGCGAGGCACGCGCGTCGGCGGAGAAGGTCCTCACCGAGGCGAAGGACGCCGCGGCCAAGCAGCTCGCGAACGCCGAGTCGGCGAACGAGCAGCGCACGCGCACCGCCAAGGAGCAGGTCGCCCGGCTCGTCTCGGAGGCCACCAAGGAGGCCGAGTCCACCAAGGCGGAGGCCGAGCAGGTCGTCACCGACGCCAAGGAGCAGGCGGAGAAGATCCTCGCCGAGGCGGGCGAGAAGGCACGCAACGTCACGGCCGAGGAAACCGCCTCCCAGCTCGCCAAGGCCGCCCGTACGGCCGAAGAGGTGCTCAACAAGGCGTCCGAGGACGCCAAGGCCACCACGAGGGCCGCCTCCGAGGAGGCCGAGCGGCTGCGCAGCGAGGCCGAGGCCGAGGCGGACCGGCTGCGCGGCGAGGCGCACGACATCGCCGAGCAGCTCAGGGGCGCGGCGAAGGACGACACCAAGGAGTACCGCGCCAAGACCGTCGAGCTCCAGGAGGAGGCCCGCCGGCTGCGCGGCGAGGCCGAGCAGCTGCGGGCCGAGGCGGTCGACGAGGGCGAGCGGATCCGCAGCGAGGCGCGCCGCGAGGCCGTCCAGCAGATCGAGGAGGCGGCCAGGACCGCCGAGGAGCTGCTCGCCAAGGCGAAGGCGGACGCGGACGAGCTGCGGGCCGGCGCGCAGACCGAGAGCGAGCGGGTCCGCACCGAGGCCATCGAGCGCGCCACGAACCTGCGCAAGCAGGCCGAGGAGACCCTGGAGCGCACCCGCGCCGAGGCCGAGCGGCACCGCGAGGAGGCCGACGAGCAGGCCGAGGCCACCAAGGCGGAGGCCGAGCGGGCCGCGCAGGAGCTGCGCGAGGAGACCGAGCGCGCGGTCGCGGCCCGGCAGGCGGAGGCCGCCGACGAGCTGACCCGGCTGCACACCGAGGCCGAGCAGCGCCTGACGGCGTCCGAGACCGCGCTCACCGACGCGCGGGCCGAGTCGGAGCGCATCCGCCGCGAGACCGCGGACGAGACGGAGCGGCTGCGCGCCGAGGCCGCCGAGCGGATCCGTACGCTCCAGGCGCAGGCCGAGACGGAGGCCGACCGGCTGCGCACCGAGGCCGCGTCGGACGCGTCCGGGACCCGCGCCGAGGCGGAGAACGTCGCCGTACGGCTGCGGTCCGAGGCCGCGGCCGAGGCCGAGCGGCTCAAGTCGGAGGCGCAGGAGAGCGCGGACCGGGTGCGCGCGGAGGCCGCGGCCGCGGCCGAGCGGGTCGCCACGGAGGCCGCGGAGGCGCTGGCCGCCGCCCAGGAGGAGGCCGCCAGGCGCCGCCGCGAGGCCGAGGAGACCCTCGGTTCCGCGCGCCAGGAGGCCGACCAGGAGCGCGAGCGGGCCCGCGAGCAGAGCGAGGAACTCCTCGCGGTCGCCCGCGCGCGTGTCGAGGAGGCACAGGCAGAGGCCGTACGTCTCGTGGAGGAGGCCGACCGGCGCTCCACCGAGATGGTCGGCGCCGCCGAACATACCGCGCAGCAGGTGCGCGACTCCGTGTCCGGGCTCCAGGAGCAGGCCCAGGAGGAGATCGCCGGCCTGCGCAGCGCCGCGGAGCACGCGGCCGAGCGCACCAGGCACGAGGCGCAGGAGGAGGCCGACCGGGTCCGCGCCGACGCGTACGCGGAGCGCGAGCGCGCCACCGACGACGCCAACCGCGTGCGCGGCGAGGCCGCCGCCGAGTCGGAGGCCGCCAAGTCCCTTGCGGAGCGCACGGTTTCGGAGGCGATCGCCGAGTCGGAGCGGATGCGGTCCGAGGCGTCGGAGCACGCCCAGCGGGTCCGTACGGAGGTCTCCGAGCGGCTCGCGTCGGCCGAGCAGGACGCGGCCCGGGCCCGGGCCGACGCCCGCGAGGACGCCAACCGGATCCGTTCGGACGCCGCCACTCAGGCGGACACCCTCATCACGGAGGCCAGGAGCGAGGCCGAGCGCCTCACCCACGAGACGAACGCCGAGGCGGAGCGCGTCCGCGCCGAGTCGACGGCCGCGGCCGAGAAGCGCGTCGGCGACGCCACGGAGGCCGCCGAGCGCCTCACGAACGAGACCAACGCCGAGGCGGAGCACGTCCGTTCGGAGTCCGTCGCCCGCGCCGAGCAGCTCGTCGGCGACGCCACGACCGAGGCCGCCAGGCTGCACGCGGAGTCCACCGCCGCGGCCGAGCGCCTCACGAACGAGACCAACGCCGAGGCCGAGCGGGTGCGCGCCGAGTCGGTCGCCAGGGCCGAGCAGCTCATCGCGGACGCGACCGGGGACGCCGAGCGGCTGCGCGCCGAGGCGGCCGAGACCGTCGGGTCCGCGCAGCAGCACGCCGAGCGGATCCGCAGCGAGGCGGAGCGCGTCAAGGCGGAGGCGGCACAGGAGGCCGAGCGGCTCACGTCCGCGGCGCGCGCCGAGGCCGAGCGGACCCTCGACGAGACCCGCAAGGACGCCAACAAGCGTCGCTCGGAGGCCGCCGAGCAGGTCGACAAGCTCATCACGGAGGCGATCGCGGAGGCCGAGAAGCTGACGTCCGAGGCGCAGCAGGCCGCGCTGAAGGCGACCGCGGACGCCGAGTCGCAGGCCGACACGATGGTCGGCGCGGCCCGCAAGGAGGCTGACCGGCTGGTCTCCGAGGCGACCGTCGAGGGCAACTCCCTGGTGGAGAAGTCCCGTACGGACGCGGACGAGTTGCTCGTCGGCGCGCGCCGCGACGCGACGGCGATCAGGGAGCGCGCCGAGGAGCTGCGCGAGCGCATCACCGGCGAGATCGACGAACTGCACGACCGGGCGCGGCGCGAGTCCGCCGAGGCCATGAAGACGGCCGGCGAGCGGTGCGACGCGCTGGTGAAGGCCGCCGAGGAGCAGCTCGCCGAGGCGCAGGCGAAGGCCAAGGAGATGGTCTCGGAGGCGGGTTCGGAGGCGAGCAAGGTCCGGATCGCCGCCGTGAAGAAGGCCGAGGGTCTGCTCAAGGAGGCCGGGGCTAAGAAGACCGAGCTGACCCGCGAGGCCGAGCGCGTCCTGTCCGAGGCGCAGGCGGAGGCGGAGCGCACGGTCGCCGAGGGCAAGCGCGAGCTGGAGGTCCTGGTCCGCCGCCGCGAGGACATCAACGCCGAGATCTCCCGCGTCCAGGACGTCCTGGAGGCGTTGGAGTCCTTCGAGGCCCCGTCCGCCGGCGGCGGGACCAAGGAGGGTGCCGTCAAGGCGGGAGCCGCAGCGGGAGCTACCCGATCGGGTGGCAAGGGGTCCGAAGGGTAGCCAGAACAGCAACAGGCGTGCTTGGTAACGACCTTCGGCGCTGTGGCTGGCAAGCCATCCTGCGGTTAGCCACTCAAAAGGGGTGTCATTCTCCAGATCAAACGGGCATCTGCTCGATGACACGCCGCTTTGACCCCTAGGATTCCCCCTATCACCTCACCGGTCTCATTCGACAGGAACCCCATGAGCGACACTTCCCCCTACGGCTTCGAGCTTGTGCGGCGTGGGTACGACCGCGCTCAGGTGGACGAACGCATTTCCAAGCTCGTCTCCGACCGTGACAGCGCTCTCGCTCGTATCACTGCTCTGGAAAAGCGCATCGAAGAGCTCCACCTCGAGACGCAGAACGCCCAGGCGCAGGTGAACGACGCCGAACCGTCGTACGCCGGTCTCGGCGCTCGCGTCGAGAAGATCCTCCGCCTCGCCGAGGAGGAGGCGAAGGACCTGCGCGAGGAGGCCCGGCGCGCCGCCGAGCAGCACCGCGAGCTCGCCGAGTCGGCGGCCCAGCAGGTGCGCAACGACGCAGAATCGTTCGCTGCGGAGCGCAAGTCCAAGGCCGAGGACGAGGGCGTCCGGATCGTCGAGAAGGCCAAGAGCGAAGCGGGCACGCTGCGCGCCGAGGCCCAGAAGGACGCTCAGTCGAAGCGTGAGGAGGCGGACGCCCTCTTCGAGGAGACCCGCGCCAAGGCCGCCCAGGCCGCCGCGGACTTCGAGACGAACCTGGCGAAGCGCCGCGACCAGTCCGAGCGCGACCTGGCCTCGCGTCAGGCGAAGGCCGAGAAGCGTCTCGCGGAGATCGAGCACCGCGCGGAGCAGCTCCGCCTGGAGGCCGAGAAGCTGCGTACCGACGCCGAGCGCCGCGCCCGCCAGACGGTGGAGACCGCGCAGCGTCAGGCCGAGGACATCGTCGCCGACGCGAACGCCAAGGCCGACCGGATCCGCTCGGAATCGGAGCGCGAGCTCGCCGCGCTGACGAACCGCCGCGACTCCATCAACGCGCAGCTCACCAACGTGCGCGAGATGCTGGCGACGCTCACCGGTGCGGCCGTCGCCGCCGCGGGTGCGCCCGCGGAGGACGAGCCGATCTCGCGTGGGGTTCCCGCCCAGCAGACCCGCTGAGCAACCGCAGTCGGACGCCGAAGCCCCTTGCCGCTCCAGTGGCAGGGGGCTTTGTCCCGTTCTAGCGTTGCCGCATGATCGAGCTCGAGGGGCTGACCAAGCACTACGGCGAAAAGCTTGCCGTCAACAACCTCACCTTCACCGTCAGACCGGGCATCGTCACGGGGTTCCTCGGCCCCAACGGCGCGGGCAAGTCCACGACGATGCGGATGATGCTCGGGCTCGACAACCCGTCAGCCGGCGATGTGCGCATCGACGGGAAGCACTACGCGCAGCTGAAGGACCCGCTGCGGTACATCGGCGCGCTCCTCGACGCCAAGGCCATGCACGGCGGCCGCAGCGCCTACAACCACCTGTTGTGCCTGGCGCAGAGCAACGGCATCCCGCGCACCCGCGTCGTCGAGGTCCTCGACACGGTGGGTCTGACACCCGTCGCCAGGAAGAAGGCGAAGGGTTTCTCTCTGGGCATGGGCCAGCGCCTCGGCATCGCGGGCGCGCTCCTCGGCGACCCGCGGATCCTGATGTTCGACGAGCCGGTCAACGGGCTCGACCCCGAGGGCATCCACTGGATCCGCAATCTGATGAAGTCCCTCGCGGGGCAGGGCCGTACCGTCTTCGTCTCCTCGCACCTGATGAGCGAGATGGCGCTGACCGCGGACCACCTCGTCGTCATCGGCCAGGGCCATCTCCTCGCCGACACCTCGATGTCCGACTTCATCCAGCAGAACTCCCGCTCGTACGTGCGTCTGCGCTCGCCGCAGCAGGAGCGGCTCCTCGATGTGCTGCACGAGGCCGGGATCACGGTCGTCGAGGCCGGCAACGGCACGCTCGAGGTGGACAGCGGCAGCCCCGAGCAGCTCGGTGACCTCGCGGCCGCGCACCACCTCGTCCTGCACGAGCTGAGCCCTCAGCAGGCCTCGCTCGAGGAGGCGTTCATGCAGCTCACCGCGGAGTCGGTGGAGTACCACGCGCACACCGACGAGCCCGGGGTGCCGCCGCCGGTACGGCTGCCGCCACCGCCGCAACAGCAGGGCTGGGGCGAGGGCTGGGACCGTACGAGGAACAAGGGAGCCTGACCCATGGCCACGACCCAGGTTCTCCGGTCCGAGTGGACCAAGATCAGGTCCGTCGCTTCGACGGTGTGGACGCTCGGCCTCGCGGCGGTCCTGACGATCGCGCTCGGCGTGCTGATCTCGATCCTGTCCAGGAACGAGTTCAACAACATGAACGCGAGGGACCGGCTGTCCTTCGACCCCACGTTCATCAGCTTCGCCGGGATGAGTCTCGGTCAGCTCGCGATGATCGTCTTCGGTGTCCTCGTCGTCTCGAACGAGTACAGCACCGGGATGATCCGCACCTCGCTCGCCGCGGTCCCCCAGCGCGGCACGTTCCTGTTCGGCAAGGTCGCCGTGGCCACCGTCCTGGCGTTCGTCGTGGGCCTCGCCACGAGCTTCATCGCGTTCTTCCTCGGGCAGGCGGTCCTCGGCGTGCACCGGGCGCAGATCGGTGACCCGGGCGTCCTGCGCGCGGTCATCGGCGGCGGCCTCTACATGACGCTCATCGCCATGTTCTCGATGGGCGTCGCGTCGATGCTGCGCAGCCCGATGCTGGCGCTCGGCATCCTGATGCCGTTCTTCTTCCTGATCTCGAACATCCTGGGCAACGTCTCGGCGACGAAGAAGATCGGCCGGTTCCTGCCCGACCAGGCCGGCAGCAAGATCATGCAGGTGGTGACGCCGATCGACGACGACACCCCGTACGGCCCGTGGGGCGGCCTGGGCATCATGGTGATCTGGGTGATCCTGGCCCTGTTCTTCGGATATGTGCTCCTCAAGAAGCGGGACGCTTAGCGGTTCCGGGCGGCTCCAGGGGCTTTGCCTCGTCTTGGCCGGAACCGTCAGCGCCCCGATATCCTCCTAACCCTTACGGGGGCGTGTGCCCCGATGTCCTGAACCTTTCGATGGGTGCGGAGAATGATCGAGGCAGTCGGCCTGACGAAGCGCTACGGCGCCAAGACAGCCGTGTACAACCTTTCCTTCCAGGTCCGCCCGGGTACGGTGACCGGCTTCCTGGGTCCGAACGGGTCCGGCAAGTCGACGACCATGCGCATGATCCTCGGTCTCGACCAGCCGACGACAGGCCAGGTGACCATCGGCGGCTACCCGTACCGCAAGCTCCCCAACGCCCCCCGCCAGGTCGGCGCCCTGCTCGACGCCAAGGCGGTGCACGGCGGCCGGCACGCCCGTAACCACCTGCTCTGCCTCGCGCAGCTGTCCGGCATCCCGGCCCGCCGCGTGGACGAGGTGCTCGGCGTCGTCGGCCTCCAGGACGTGGCGAAGAAGCGCTCCAAGGGCTTCTCGCTCGGCATGGGCCAGCGCCTCGGCATCGCGGCCGCGCTGCTCGGCGACCCGCAGGTGCTCCTCTTCGACGAGCCGGTCAACGGCCTCGACCCGGAGGGCATCCTCTGGGTCAGGAACCTGATGAAGTCGCTCGCCGCCGAGGGCCGCACCGTCTTCGTCTCCTCGCACCTGATGAGCGAGATGGCGCTGACCGCCGAGCATCTGATCGTCATCGGCCGCGGGCAGCTCCTCGCCGACATGAGCGTGCGGGACTTCATCTCGCACAACTCGGCCGACTTCGCGCGGGTGCGCACGCCGGAGACGGAGCCGCAGCAGCGCGAGAAGCTGACGGCCGCGCTGACCGAGGCGGGCGGCCAGGTGCTGCCCGAGCAGGACGGCGCGCTGCGCGTCATGGGCCTGCCGCTCCCCCGCATCAGCGACCTGGCGCACGGCGCCGACGTACGGCTGTGGGAGCTCTCGCCGCACCAGGCCTCGCTGGAGGAGGCGTACATGCGGATGACGCAGGGCGCCGTCGACTACCGCTCGACCGTCGACCAGCGTGCCGGTCTTCAGCAGCAGCTCCCGCCGGGCGCGATGCCGCAGCAGCAGTTCCCCGCGCCCGGCCAGGGCCAGCCGGACTGGTACGCGCCGCCGCCGCCCCAGCAGGGCGGTCAGCCGTTCGCCCCGCCGCAGGCCGCACCCGGCGGGCCGAACCCGTACGCCGCGCCGCCGCAGCCGCCGGCCGCGCCCGCGGCACCCGCAGCCCCTGCCGACCTGAACAAGCCCGAGGACCCCCGATGACGACGCCGCCCCCGCAGCCGGCTCCGCAGGCCTACGCCCAGCAGAGCGCGCCCAACTGGCAGGGCGCGCCCGGCACTTCGTACACCTCGCCCATCCCGGTCACGCGCACGCACCTGGGGCACGCGCTCGCCTCGGAGTGGACGAAGATCAAGTCCGTGCGCTCCACGCTCTGGACGCTCGGCATCTTCCTGTTCCTGGTCCTCGGCGGCGGCCTGTTCGTCTCCGCGCAGACCGAGGACCTCAACTACCAGGACCTGCCCTTCACGTTCCCGGCCTTCATCGGCCTGCTGCTCGGCCAGATCTGCCTGATCACGCTGGGCGTCCTCGTGACGTCGTCGGAGTACGGCACCGGCATGATCCGCACGACGTTCACCGCGTCGCCGCAGCGCTACCGGGTGTTCGCCGCCAAGATCCTGGTGTTCTTCGCGGTCGCGTTCGCCGTCTCCGCGGGCTCCATCCTGCTGGTGGGCCTGCTCACGTCGTCGATGCACAGCGGCCCCGAGGCGGCCGACCTGAGCTGGGGCGGCACGGTGCTCAAGGGCGGGCTCTACGTGTCCCTGCTCGGCGTCCTCGGCCTCGCCGTGGGCTCCATGCTGCGGCATTCTGCGGGCGCGATCACCGCGATGCTCGGCATCGTGCTGCTGCCGTCGATCCTGCCGGTCTTCCTGATGATCTCGCGCAGCACGCGGACGCTCGGCGAGAAGATGCAGGAGTACAACGCCATCAACGCCCTCGCCAAGATCTTCGGCGCGGACGGCGGGAGCACCGGCGGGTCCCAGGTGTGGCTGCTCGTCGGCGTCACGGCCGCGGCCGTGGTCGGCGCGTTCGCGCTGCTCGAGCGGCGCGATGTGTAGGGCTGTCAGCCCGGGAGCTGTCGGCCCCTAGTAGCGAGGCGCGTTCCTGGACCGCTGCACCCGTGTGGTGCGGCGGTCCTTCGCGTTCCAGCAGGCCTTGTGCCAGTGCCGGCGCTCGTCGACGCCCGAGTGCTCGGGCCAGGCCACCACGTGCGCGACCCCGGAGGGGATCTCCTGGTCGCAACCGGGGCACCGGTACGTCTTGCCCGCTGCGCTCGCGCCCGCGACCTGGCGCACGCTCCACTCCTCGCCCTGCCACCTCTCCGTACGCTCGAATCCGCCGTAGCGGCTGCCCTGCTCCTCGTCCGGTGCCTTGCTGGACGGTCGGCCGCCGCGACGGGGCGACGTCTGGTTTCGGCGCGGGGACACCGGCTCTCCTCTAGGACTTGTACAGGTGCCTGCACAGGGACTTGGGCTCACGTCCAGCGTACGCGGACGCCTCTCGGGTACCCGCACAGCGTCACACCCATGAGTTCTCCGGAAAATCTGCCAATCTCCATGGCAAGCCGTGCCCTTGGCACTTGTCAGCCGTTAATGCCGGTAGGGGGAGTGCCGCGTCGGCGCCAAGAAAGGCAGGAGTGCGATGCGCGTAGGAACTTTTGTACTGGCGGCCCAGTTCCCCGGCCAGGGACAGGGGGAGGCGCTGCACCGGGCGGTGCGGTCCGCCGAGGTGGCCGAGGAGGCCGGACTCGACTCGGTCTGGCTGGCGGAGCACCACTTCGTGCCGTACGGCACCTGTCCGTCCGCCGTGACGCTCGCCGCGTTACTGCTCGGCCGCACCCGGCGCATCCGCGTCGGCACGGCGGTCAGCGTGCTGCCGACCGCCCACCCGGTTGCCCTCGGCGAGCAGGCGGCGCTGCTGCACGTGACCTCCGGCGGCCGCTTCTCGCTCGGCGTCGGCCGCGGCGGCCCCTGGGTGGACCTGGAGGTCTTCGGCTCGGGCATCGAGGCGTACGAGGAGGGGTTCCCGGAGTCCCTGGACCTGCTGCTGCGCTGGCTGCGGGAGCCCCGCGTCGAGGCCGAGGGGGAACGGTTCGGCTTCCGCGAGGTCGCCGTGGTCCCGCGCCCCGACGAGGCGCTGAACTCCCCCGACGGTCCCGAGGTGGTGGTTGCCTGCACCTCACCGAAGAGCGTGCGCCTCGCGGCGGAGCGCGGCCTTCCGATGCTGCTCGGCATGCACGCAGGGGACGAGGAGAAGGCCGAGATGGTCTCCCTGTGGCGCACGCACGCGCGGGCGGCCGGCCGCGGCCCGGAGGAGATCCGCGCCGCGGCGCACGTCTCGGCCGGAGTGGCCCAGATCGGCGACCGCGGGGCGCAGGCGCGGGAGACGCTCCTCAAGGCGATGCCCGGCTGGCTGAAACAGGGGCTCGACGCCCATGTGACGGTGGACGGCCGCACGCGGTCCATGCGGGACCCGGTCGCGTACACGGAACTGCTGTGCGGGCTGCACCCGGTGGGGACCCCCGAGCAGTGCGCAGACCGGCTCGCGGCGACCTCGGCACGCACGGGCATCACGCGGTTCGCGCTGCTCGTCGAGGGCTCCGGAGATCTCGCGGCCACCGAGGAGAACGTGCGCAGGCTGGGCGCCGAGGTACTCCCCCAGCTGCGCTGAGACGCGTCACTGCCGTGCGGCCCGTAGTCCGCCGCCCCGTACTTGTGCACCTCCCGCGTACGGAGCGGCAGACCATCCGATTTCGCCTTCAACCGGCTGTCAGCAATCCCTGAGTTCAGGGGACTGGTTCAACAGCTGGTTGCGGGCCGAGGTGAAGCGGGCCAGCGTGCCGTCCACCGACGGGTCCTGTGGGAACACCGCCAGACGGTGACAGTTCTGGAAGGCCAGCCGCACACCGAAGTGCCGCTGCAGCGCGCCACGAATCGCGTCACTCGCGAGCGCACGCAGCAGCTGCCCACGTGCCTGCTCGTCCGGCGGAGGCGTCTGGTTGTCGGCGAAGTCTCCGCCGTCGACCTTCAGCTGGGCCACCAGGGAGCTGATCATCTCCCATGCATAAGGCAGGGAGGTCCGGACGCAGTCGACGAAGTCAGCTTCGTCGACCTCGCCTCGCTCGGCCTGTTCCAACAGTGCCGGTGAGACGTCGAGCGACATGGGTTCTCCTCTCGCACCCCCGCGGGGAGCGGGGGCTGACGGGCAGGTAAGGAGCGCGCGACGACGTACGACCACGAACACGCTGCGTACAGGCGTCGCGACCTCCCGCTTATACGGTAAGCAACGTGGGGGGCCCGCAACAGGGGATCGCAGGCACAGTCGGTCCACAACCGGCCAATAACGAACCCGGCAGTTCCAGGGCGAATCGCGTGGACCACCGGTCGTCGAGTAGCGTTGCCGACCATGCGTCTCGTCATCGCCCGCTGCTCCGTGGACTACGCGGGCAGGCTCACAGCCCATCTCCCGTCGGCTCCCCGCCTGATCCTCGTGAAGGCGGACGGCAGCGTCTCGATCCACGCGGACGACAGGGCCTACAAACCCCTCAACTGGATGTCCCCGCCCTGCACCCTGAAGGAGGGCACGGGCGACGACAGCGGCACCTGGACCGTCATCAACAAGGCGGGCGAGAAACTCATCATCACGATGGAGGAAGTCCTCCACGACTCCTCGCACGAACTGGGCGTGGACCCGGGCCTCATCAAGGACGGCGTGGAAGCGCACCTCCAGGAGCTCCTCGCCGACAGGATCGACACGCTCGGCGAGGGCTACACGCTCATCCGCCGCGAGTACCCGACGGCGATCGGGCCCGTCGACATCCTGTGCCGGGACGGTGACGGCGCGACCGTGGCCATCGAGATCAAGCGCCGTGGCGAGATCGACGGCGTGGAGCAACTCACGCGCTATCTCGAGCTGTTGAACCGCGACCCGCACCTCGCCCCGGTGCGCGGCATCTTCGCCGCCCAGGAGATCAAGCCGCAGGCCCGCGTCCTGGCCACGGATCGCGGCATCGGCTGCACGGTCCTGGACTACAACGCGCTGCGCGGCATCGAGGACGACAAGCTCCGCCTGTTCTGATCCGTCAGGCATGACTGAGGGCCGGGTTCACAGGAACCCGGCCCCCAGTCATGTGCCGCGTACGTACGGCCGTCAGATCGTCGACGAGGCGTCCGGCCCGCTGGGCGAACCCGGCGCGCTGTCCGCCGGGCTGCTCATCGCGGAGCTGCCGCTCGGCGCCGGACCACTGGCCGAATTTGACGTGTCCGGGGACGACGGCGTGGTGGACGGCGGCTCGGGCGACGACGGCGGCGGGGAGCTCGTCGGGGGCTTGGACGTCGGCGGCTTCGACGTCGGGGGCTTGGAGGTGGGCGGCTTGGTGGACGGCGACTTCGACGTGGTCGGCTTGTCCGACGGCTTGCCGGAGGGCTTGTCGCTCGGCTTGTCCGACGGCTTGCCGCTCCCGGACGACGGCCCGGTGCTGGGCGTCGGGTCGTCCGACGTGTTCGGGATGCCGTCCTTGCCCGGGTCGGCGGGCCGCCGGGTGGAGCCCGCGTCGCCGCCCTGGTCCGCCTCGTCGGCGCCGATGCCGCCGCCGTCCTCGCCCTGCGAGGCCGACGGGTTCACGTTGACGCTGTCGGACGGGGTGTCGTTGTTCGACGTGGCGCCGAGCGTCACGACGGTGCCGAGGACCGCCGCGAGGAGGGCTCCGGCGCCCGCGGCCACGAGGTTGCGCCGTGTGCCGGTGAGGACGGCCCGACGGGCCCCGCCGGGCTTGGCGCCGGGTCCGGTCCCGGCCTGCCGGGAAACCAGCGTGTCGGGCTCCGGGAGCGGCGGTGCGGGCGGCGCGAACGCGGCCGGCACCCCGCCGGGGGGCGACGCCGATTCCTCGTAGCGCGCGGCGGGGACCTCTTCGCCCGCCGCCGTACGCCCGCCGGGGAGCGCGCCGCCGGAGCGGTCCGCGACCAGGGCGAGGGCGCGGCGGCCCGCGATGGTGCCCCGCTTGTCGGCCAGCGCGCCGCGCAGGGCGATGGAGGCCTCCAGCTCGGCACGGGCCCGGTCGAGCTGCCCGCCGAGCAGCGCGAGGATGCCCAACTCGTGGTGGAAATAGGCCTCTTCGGCCACTTCGCCGGAGAGGCGCGCGACCTCCTGGCCGGCCCGCAGGCATCGCTCCCACACGGTCCAGCTGAGCCCGGCGGCGAACGCGGGCGCGGCGGTACGGGCGAGCAGCACCGCGACGCTGCCCTCCTCGTCCGGACCGGCCGGCGTCGTGACGGGGACGAGTACGGTCAGCGCGGCGAGCAGCGCGTCGGCCTCGGCCGCGACCCGCTCGGGCCCGACCGAGGGATGTCCGGCCCACCACGCGTAGTGCTGGGCGGCGGTGTGCGCCTGGCCGCCGGTGTCGTCGGCGTATCCCGCGGTCGCCAGCTGCTCCTGCACGCCGGAGGCCAGGCGGTAGCGGCCGCCGACCGGGGTGACGAGGGCGCAGCCGGCGAGTTCGGCGAGGGCCGCGTCGGCGTGGGTGTCGCCCACGAGGGCGGGCAGGTGGGCCTGATGCGGTATCTCGCCGCCGAGCGCGACGGCGAACCGCAGGGTGGCGCGGGCCGATTCGCTGAGCCGGGACGCGAGCAGGGCCGCGGGCGCGGCGCCGTCGGCGAGCGAGGGCAGCGGCACGTCGTGGCCGTCCTCGGCGTCGAAGGGCGCGTCTACGGGCGGGGCGCCAGGGCCTCCGAAGTAGCCGAACTCGTCGAAGGCGTTCGGGTCGGCGCGCAGCTGGTCGCGCTGGCGCAGGAGCGCGCCGGCCTGCACGAAGCGCAGCGGGAGCCCCTCCGACTCGAACCAGAGGTCGCCGGCCCAGTTCGCCTCCTCGTCCGTGAGGACGCGGCCGACGGACCGCTCCAGGAGTTCGAGGCCGCCGCCGCGGCCGAGGCCGCCGAGGAAGACCTCTTCGAGGTGCGAGTCGGCGGACGGCGCGGCGACATCGGGTGTGGCCGCGACCAGGAAGGCGCACTCGGGCGTCGCTTCGAGGAGCTCGTCGAGCGCGGCGCCGCCGAACTCGAGGTCGTCGAGGACGACGACGGCACCGATGTCGTGGACGAGTTCGAGGAGCAGGGCACGGTCGGGGCGGTGCAGCGGCGCGTTGTACACGGCCGCGAAGAGGTCGTACAGCAGGTCGTTCGACGAGCGGCGGTGTCCGGAGAGCCGGACGACGCCGTCGGGCGCGATGTCCGCGCAGTCCTCGGCGACGGTGTCGAGCAGCGCGGTGCGCCCGGAGCCCGAGGGTCCGGTGAGCCGCACGGAGCGCCCGCGCGCGAGAAGCCGGACGAGTCGTTCGTGCTCCTCCTGGCGCTCCAGGAGCGGCAGCCGGGGCAGCGGGGGTCCGGCCGGCAGCGGCGGACGGGCGGCGCGGGCCATCTCGGCGCGTTCCGCCGGTGCGTACTTGACGGGCCGCCCCGGCCGCTCCCCCGGCGGGCAGGGCTCGATCTCGCTGCCGTCGACGGGGTTGACGGTGAGCAGGAAGTCGCCGGACACGAGCTGCACGGTGCGGGCGAGCCCTTGTGAGGGCTGGCCGAAGTCGGGAGTGAGGGGATCCCTCGGCGGGCGCGGGCGGCTCGCCCGGGCGTCGCTCTCGTCGTCGTGGTGGCCACGGTCCGCGCGGTCGTAGGGATCCCCGCCGTACGGATCGTGCCCGAAGTCTTCAGGTCCCCGGTTCATCGGGTCCATGGTCAAAGCCCCCCAAAAGCGTGGTGTGCCGATGCCCCTCCCGGCCTGTGCACACTGCGCTGTCGCTTCTGGTCCGGTGCCCGCCAGTGGGTGCGTCGATCCGCGGGCGACCGAACCCTAGACCTGGCTCAGTATCTCTGAACAGCCGGGGTACCGCGCCGTCCGAGACGTCACAGTCTCGTGAGGATTGTGGGCGCTGCACACCGGAACGCCCGATTCATACCCTGGGCAGTGATTCGACCCCGATGCCGCCCTCGATGGCGAGGATCCGGTGCAGTCGTGTCGCCACCAGGAGGCGCTGCATCTGGGGCGGCACACCCCGCAGCACGAGCCTGCGGCCGCAGCGTCCGGCCCGCCGGTGGGCGCCCATGATGACGCCGAGACCCGTCGCGTCCCACGAGTCCAGCTCTGACAGGTCGAGCACCAGGTCGCCGACGCCGTCGTCGAGGGCCGTGTGCAGGACCGTACGGGCGTCCGCCGCGCTGCGGACGTCGAGGCGGCCCCCGACGACCAGCTCGGCATGGTCGCCCCTGATGTACATATGCGCTCCCCGAGAGTGCTTGTGTGCCGTGATTCCAGTGGTCTCTGTGTCGTACGGCGATCTGGGTATGTCACTGCAACTGACTGGCGCGGGGGCGCAGAAGTTGCCGTCTGTAAGCGAACCGATACCGAATTCACCCCGTGGGGTTACACCACGGGGTGACGAAAATCAGTGCTTGTAGAACCCCTGCCCGCTCTTGCGCCCGATGTCACCGGCGTCAACCATCCGGCGCATCAGCTCGGGCGGGGCGAACTTCTCGTCCTGGGACTCGGTGTAGATGTTGCTGGTGGCGTGGAGCAGGATGTCGACGCCCGTGAGGTCGGCGGTGGCGAGCGGCCCCATGGCGTGGCCGAAGCCCAGCTTGCAGGCGATGTCGATGTCCTCGGCGGTGGCGACGCCCGACTCGTACAGCTTGGCGGCCTCGACGACGAGGGCCGAGATCAGCCGCGTGGTCACGAAGCCGGCGACGTCGCGGTTGACGACGATGCAGGTCTTGCCGACCGACTCGGCGAACTCCCGTGTGGTGGCGAGCGTTTCGTCGCTCGTCTTGTAGCCGCGGACCAGCTCGCACAGCTGCATCATCGGGACCGGCGAGAAGAAGTGGGCGCCGACGACGCGCTCCGGGCGCTCCGTGACGGCCGCGATCTTCGTGATCGGGATGGCAGAGGTGTTCGAGGCGAGCACCGCGTCCTCGCGGACGATCTTGTCGAGCGCCCGGAAGATCTCGTGCTTGACCTCGAGCTTCTCGAAGACAGCCTCGACGACGATGTCGGCGTCGGCGACCGCGTCCAGGTCGGTGGAAGTGGTGATGCGCCCGAGCGCGGCCTCCGCGTCCTGCGCGGACAGCTTGCCCTTGCTCACGAACTTGTCGTACGAGGCCTTGATGCCGTCGGTGCCACGGGCCAGAGCGGCGTCGGTGACGTCGCGCAGGACGACGTCCCAGCCCGCCTGCGCCGAGACCTGGGCGATTCCGGACCCCATGAGTCCGGCTCCGATGACGGCGAGCTTCCCTGCCACTGTGCGACTCCCCTTACCCGCTGACCGCGTACCACTTGCAACTGACCGCTAACCGCTGTTCACGTATCTCTCCGGCGGACATTAGCGTCCGTGAGGGGTCGTGGGGCCGCGAAGTAATACGCGTCACGTCTCGAATGACGGACATCACACCGGACGGGCCATCAGGCGTCGCGCACGGCGTAGTTGAGCACCGGCTCGCCCAGCAGACCCTCCATCTCGTCGAGCAGGCCCAGTGCTTCGCGGGACACCTCCCCGGCCGGCCCGGCCTTGATCATCCCGGCGGCGACACGAGAGACGGCGTCGTGTGGATCCGGTACGCGACGCTGCACATGCCGTACGGGGTCCTGGTGGCCCTCGCCCTGGCGGCGCTCGCCGTGACGGTCGGCACACGTGGCTTCCGCAGGGCGGCCGCGTAACTACGCTGACCCCATGGTCAATCTGACGCGTATCTACACCAGGACCGGCGACCAGGGCACGACCGCCCTCGGCGACATGAGCCGGACCGCCAAGACCGATCTGCGGATCTCCGCCTACGCCGACGCCAACGAGGCCAATGCCGTCATCGGCACGGCGGTCGCGCTCGGCGGGCTGGACGAGGAGGTCGTGCAGGTCCTCGTCCGGGTCCAGAACGACCTCTTCGACGTGGGCGCCGACCTGTCGACGCCCGTGGTCGAAGAACCGAAGTACCCGCCGCTGCGCGTCGAGCAGTTCTACGTCGACAAGCTGGAGGCGGACTGCGACCGCTTCAACGAGCGGCTGGAGAAGCTCCGGTCCTTCATCCTGCCCGGGGGCACGCCGGGTGCGGCGCTGCTGCACCAGGCGTGCACCGTGGTCCGCAGGGCCGAGCGCTCCACCTGGGCGGCGCTCGAGGTGCACGGCGAGTCGATGAACCCGCTGACCGCGACGTATCTGAACCGCCTCTCCGACCTCCTGTTCATCCTGGCGCGCACGGCGAACAAGGAGGTCGGAGACGTGCTCTGGGTCCCGGGCGGCGAGCGCTAGCGGTCGAGGGCGGGCGCCTCCTTCGGGAACAGCGTGTAGCTCAGCGCGATCACGAGGTTGAGGCCGATCACGAAGAGCATCTTCTGCTGCCACATCCGCAGCGAGCCGATGTTCCCGTCGGCGCCCACGTACCAGACGACGCCCTGCAGCAGGGCGAGCGCGACGGCGCAGGCGAGGATCCAGCGCCCGGCCGTCCGCCACTCGTGGGCGGCGCGCGCGGCCCCGTACCTCGGCGGCTTCACCGGGGGCGGTCCCCCGGCGAACCGGTGGGCGACGCGGGCGTCCACCCACGTGACGGTGGAGTGGCCGAGTCCCACGGAGAAGCCGATGTAGACGGCGGCGAGGCCGTGTTTCCAGTCCGGTTCGGCCCCGTTCTTGAGGTCCATCGCGGTGACGACGAACAGGACGACCTCCAGGAGCGGCTCGCACAGCAGGACGCCGACGCTCGTGCGCGGCGTCTTCGCCACGTAGCGCAGGGCGAGTCCCGCGGCGAGCAGCACCCAGAAGCCGATCTCGCAGGCGACGATCAGCGTGACGATCACGGCGGGCTCCTCGGGACGGGCTTGTGGTCTCCTTCCAGCGTCCCGTCGGTACGGCCGCCGATCGTCGTCGGCGGTGACGAATCGGGACTGCATCCTTCGATGTACGCCGGCCGCGCAAGCCCGCCCGCCAGGTGCAGGCGCCGCCCCCGTCCGGCCGTATTCAATGGGGGCATGCCCCTGCCCCTGTGCCGCCCGCACCGCGACGACGTCCGTATCGCGGCGGCCGGCCTGCTCGGCGGTCTCCTGCTGTGGGCGCTCGGCCTGACCAACAGCCAGGGCTGGCCAGTCCTCGGCGACGGCTGGCTGCTGGTGCCGCTCTGCGCGATGGCGGGCCTGGAGCTCCTGCGCAGGACGGCGCCCCAGACCGCCCTGGTCCTCGGCACCCTCGTCCTGATCGCGGACCAGTTCACGCTGGGCAGCCTCGCGACGACGCTGATGTTCACCGACCTCGTCTACGCGGCCGTCCTGTACGGCACCCCGGCCGCCGCCCGCCGCATCCCGGTGACCACGGCCCTGATCACCATCGCGGTGACCCTGGGGTTCCTGGCCTGGTTCCGCAGGCCGGAGGCGCTCCTGATCGGGGTCGTGACCGGCCTCGTGTCGTTCGCACCCGCGGCCACCGGCGTCCTCGTACGCAACCACCAGGAGGCCGCCGGGTCCGCGCGGCTGCGCGCCGAACAGACCGCGCTGCTCGCCGAGATGGACCGCACGCAGGCGGTCGTCGCCGAGCGGGCCCGGATGGCCCGCGAGCTGCACGACATGGTCGCCAACCATCTGTCCGCGATCGCCATCCACTCCACGGCCGCGATCTCGCTCGACGATCCGAGGACCACGCAGCAGGCGCTCACCGTCATCCGCGAGAACAGCGTGGCAGGCCTCGCCGAGATGCGGCGCCTCATCGGCATCCTGCGGGACGACAGCGGCGACTCCCGGGGCGAGCCCGTCGCCGCGCCCACACTGGACGGCCTCGGCGCCCTCGTCGAGCAGTCCCGCACCAACGGCCTCGACGTCGCGCTCACCGTCGGCGCCGGCGGCGGCCTGCCCGCGCCGATCGAGCTCGCCGCGTACCGCATCGTGCAGGAATCCCTCACGAACGCGCTCAAGCACGCGCCGCACGGCACCGTCTCCGTGGCCGTCCACCGCACCGACGGGGCCCTGACCGTGCGGGTGACCAGCCCGTACGGGGATCTGGACGGCCCGCGCGCACCCGGCTCGGGCGCCGGGCTCATCGGGATGCGCGAGCGCACCGCTCTGCTGCACGGCACGTTCGAGGCGGGTCCCGAGAGCGGGCCCGACGGCAAGATCTGGCAGGTCAGGGCCGAGCTGCCCGTCGACCCGGCTGACGAAGGAGTGTCCGAGTGACCGCGATGATCCGGGTACTTGTCGCCGAGGACCAGTCCGCCGTAAGGGCGGGGCTGGTCCTGATCCTGGGCAGCGCCCCCGACATCGAGGTCGTCGGGGAGGCGGCGGACGGCGAACAGGCGGTGGCGATGGCGCGCGCACTTCGGCCGGATCTCGTCCTCATGGACATCCAGATGCCGCGCCTCGACGGCGTCTCGGCGACCCGTCAGGTGGTCTCCGAGGGGCTCGCGGACGTGCTCGTCCTGACGACGTTCGACCTCGACGAGTACGTCTTCGGGGCGCTGCGCGCGGGCGCCGGCGGGTTCCTGCTGAAGAACACCGAGGCGAAGGACCTGATCGAGGGGGTCCGCACGGTCGCGCGCGGTGAGGGGCTGATCGCTCCGGCGGTGACCCGCAAACTCATCGCCGAGTTCGCGGCGAAGCCCGTACGCCCCGAGCCGGGGCCCGCGCCCGCGGGGCTCGGCACCCTCACGCGCCGGGAGCGGGAGGTGCTTTCCTGCCTCGGTGACGGGTTGTCGAACGCGGAGATCGCGATGCGTCTGGGAATGGCGGAGGCGACGGTGAAGACGCACGTCAGCAGGTTGCTCGGGAAGCTGGATCTGCGCAGCAGGGTGCAAGCGGCCGTCCTGGCCCAGGAGTTGGGGCTGTGAGGGGCCGATTCCTGTAATTGGTTTAGACCTTGACCGCTGGTCCAGACCTTTCTATTCTCACGGCACTGCGGTGAGCACAGCCATGCACATGACCAGCATGGCGATGCTCACGGGCGGCGCAGGGTTTCACCCCCGTCATGTCCCCCGGACACCACCCGAGGAGCACCCCTTGCGCTTGAGACTCAGACAAAGAGCCGTGGCAGGCCTCACCACCCTGCTGCTCCCGGCCGCCGCCCTCGTCGGCCTCGCCACCCCCTCCCACGCGGCCGCCGCCGCGAGCACCGCCACCGCGACCTACGCCAAGACCCAGGACTGGGGCACCGGCTTCGAAGGCAAGTGGACCGTCAAGAACACCGGTACCACGGCCCTCAGTTCATGGACCGTCGAGTGGGACTTCCCCGCCGGCACCAAGGTGACCTCCGCCTGGGACGCCACCGTCACCAACTCCGCCGACCACTGGACCGCCAAGAACCTCTCCTATAACGGGTCGCTCGCCCCCGGCGCCTCGGTCTCCTTCGGGTTCAACGGCTCGGGCCCCGGCGCCCCCTCCGGCTGCAAGCTCAACGGCGCCTCCTGCGACGGCGGTGACGTCCCCGGCGACGCGGCCCCCTCCGCGCCCGGCACCCCCACCGCCTCCTCCGTCACGGACACCTCGGTCAAACTCGCCTGGACCGCGGCCACCGACGACAAGGGCATCAAGAACTACGACGTCCTGCGCGACGGCGCCAAGGTCGCGACGGTGACCGGGACTTCGTACTCCGACACCGGGCTCACCGCCGGCACGGACTACTCGTACACCGTCCAGGCCCGTGACACAGCCGACCAGAGCGGACCGGCCTCCGGCTCCGTCAAGGTGCACACGACCGGCGGCGGCACCGACCCGGGCCCCGGCGGCAAGGTCAAGCTGGGGTACTTCACCGACTGGGGCGTCTACGGCCGCCAGTACTTCCCGAAGAACCTGGAGACCTCCGGCTCCGCCGCGAAGGTCACCCACATCAACTACGCCTTCGGCAACGTGCAGAACGGCCAGTGCACGATGGGCGACTCGTACGCCGACACGGACATGGCGTACACGGCCGCCAACTCCGTCTCGGGCGTCGCCGACACCTGGGACCAGCCGCTGCGCGGCGCGTTCAACCAGCTGCGCCAGCTCAAGGCCAAGCACCCGAACCTGAAGATCATCTGGTCGTTCGGCGGCTGGACCTGGTCCGGCGGCTTCGGCCAGGCCGCGCAGAACCCGGCCGCGTTCGCCGACTCCTGCTACAAGCTGGTCGAGGACCCGCGCTGGGCCGACGTCTTCGACGGCATCGACATCGACTGGGAGTACCCCAACGCCTGCGGCCTGTCCTGCGACACCTCGGGCCAGGACGCCCTGAAGAAGCTGGCGTCCGCGCTGCGCGCCAGGTTCGGCTCCAGCAACCTGGTGACGGCGGCGATCACCGCCGACGGATCCACCGGCGGCAAGATCGAGAAGAACGACTACGCGGGCGCGTCCCAGTCCTTCGACTGGTACAACGTCATGACCTACGACTTCTTCGGCGCGTTCAACGCCCAGGGTCCGACAGCCCCGCACTCCCCGCTCACCTCGTACCCCGGCATCCCGCAGCAGGGCTTCAACTCCGCCGACGCCATTGCCAAGTTGAAGGCCCAAGGCGTCCCGTCGAGCAAGCTCCTGCTCGGCATCGGCTTCTACGGCCGCGGCTGGACCGGCGTCACACAGAAGGAGCCGGGCGGCACCGCGACCGGCCCCGCCGCCGGCACCTACGAGCAGGGCATCGAGGACTACAAGGTCCTCAAGACCAAGTGCCCCGCCAACGGCACCGTCGCCGGCACGGCCTACGCGTACTGCGGCAGCGACTGGTGGTCCTACGACACCCCCGCGACCATCAACTCCAAGATGGCCTGGGCCAAGAGCCAGAACCTCGGCGGCGCCTTCTTCTGGGAGTTCAGCGGCGACACCACCAACGGCGAGCTGGTGACCGCCATCGACGGCGGCCTGAGGTAACAGCGCCGGGCCGCACATGACGGAAGCCGGGTGAACGGGGCCGCCCCCTGTTCACCCGGCTTCTCCATACGAAACCTCAGGCCACGTTCACCCTCTGGCCGGGGGGAGCCGCCTCCAGCCAGGCCAGGAAGCCGGTCAGCGCGTCCTCGCTCATCGCCAGCTCGAGACGCGAGCCGCGGTGCGAGCACGCGAGGACGATCGCGTCCGAGAGCAGGGCCAGCTCCTCCTCGCCCTCAGGCGCGCGCCGCCCCGTCACCTCGATCGCCGAGCGCTCCAGGGTGCGACGGGGCCTGATCGCGTAGGAGAAGACCCGGAACCACTCGATCCGGTCGCCGTTGTAGCGGGCCACGCCGTAGCCCCAGCCCTTGCCGGAGGCGTCGCCCCCCTCGGGCACGTCCCACCGCAGGGAGCAGTCGAAGGTGCCCCCGGAGCGCTGGATCAGCCGGCGCCTCAGGCCGAAGACGAACAACCCCAGCAATACGAGTACGACGACCGCGACCACGCACAGCACGAGAACGAGGACCATTCGTACCGACCTCCTCGCCTCATCTGATAACGGGCCCGACAGCGGATCCGATAACGGAACTGCAAAATTGACCAAGGATCGCCTCAGCCGCGACCTGGTCCGGAGAGGTTCTCCGGTCCTGGCCGCGGCTGAGTCATGTCACTCCGCGCGCTGGGCTCAGCGCGTCGCCACCGCACGCAGTCGGACGTCCGCGCGACGCTCGGCGGATGCGTCGGCATCCGACTTCGCGCGCTCGAGCGCCCGCTCCGCACGCTGGACATCGATCTCGTCCGACAGCTCGGCGATCTCGGCGAGCAGGGACAGCTTGTTGTCGGCGAACGAGACGAAACCGCCGTGCACAGCGGCGACAACCGTCCCGCCGTCGCTCGTGCGGATCATCACCGGGCCCGACTCCAGCACACCGAGAAGCGGCTGGTGACCGGGCATTACGCCGATGTCGCCGGACGCGGTGCGCGCGACGACCAGGGTGGCCTCGCCGGACCAGACACTGCGGTCCGCGGCGACGAGCTCGACATGCAGCTCAGCAGCCAAGGTGGGCTCCTCGGGTCACCACCCGGCGGTTGCTGCCGGGTGTTGGGTCAAAGTCTAGTCGGCGTACGGAGAGGGGCGGGACACACCCTGCGGGTATCCCCCGCCCCTCTCCCACGAGTCTGTGCTTCCGGAGAAGCCAGAATCAGGAGACGCCGAGCTCCTTGGCGTTGGCCTTGAGGTCCTCGATGCCACCGCACATGAAGAACGCCTGCTCGGGGAAGTGGTCGTACTCGCCGTCGCAGATCGCGTTGAACGCGGTGATCGACTCCTCGAGCGACACGTCCGAACCGTCCACGCCGGTGAACTGCTTGGCGGCGTGGGTGTTCTGCGACAGGAAGCGCTCGACGCGACGGGCACGGTGGACAACGAGCTTGTCCTCCTCGCCCAGCTCGTCGATACCGAGGATCGCGATGATGTCCTGGAGATCCTTGTACTTCTGCAGGATCGTCTTGACGCGCATCGCCGCGTCGTAGTGGTCCTGCGCGATGTAGCGCGGGTCCAGGATGCGGGACGTGGAGTCCAGCGGGTCCACGGCCGGGTAGATGCCCTTCTCGGAGATCGGACGGGAGAGAACCGTCGTCGCGTCGAGGTGGGCGAACGTGGTGGCCGGGGCCGGGTCGGTCAGGTCGTCCGCGGGGACGTAGATCGCCTGCATCGAGGTGATCGAGTGACCACGGGTCGACGTGATGCGCTCCTGGAGGAGACCCATCTCGTCGGCGAGGGTCGGCTGGTAACCCACCGCGGAGGGCATGCGGCCGAGCAGGGTCGAGACCTCGGAACCGGCCTGCGTGAAGCGGAAGATGTTATCGATGAAGAACAGCACGTCCTGCTTCTGCACATCGCGGAAGTACTCCGCCATGGTCAGACCGGCCAGGGCGACGCGAAGACGCGTGCCCGGCGGCTCGTCCATCTGGCCGAAGACCAGCGCGGTCTTGTCCAGAACGCCGGCTTCCTCCATCTCGACCATGAGGTCGTTGCCCTCACGGGTGCGCTCGCCGACACCGGCGAAGACGGAGACACCGTCGTGCAGCTTGGCCACACGGACGATCATTTCCTGGATCAGAACGGTCTTGCCGACACCGGCACCACCGAACAGACCGATCTTTCCACCCTTGACGTACGGGGTGAGAAGGTCGACGACCTTCAGGCCGGTCTCGAACATCTCGGTCTTGGACTCGAGCTGGTCGAAGGCCGGGGCCTTGCGGTGGATCGTCCAGCGCGGGGCGTCCGCGACGCTGGACGCGTCGTCGTTCAGCACGTCACCGAGGGTGTTGAACACCCGGCCCTTGGTCAGGTCACCGACGGGCACCGAGATGCCGGCGCCGGTGTCCGTCACGGCGGCCTGGCGGACCAGACCGTCGGTGGGCTGCATCGAGACCGTACGGACCACGCCGTCACCCAGGTGCTGGGCGACCTCGAGGGTCAGCGTCTTCTTCTCACCCTCCTTGGCCGGGTCGTCGACCTGGACGTGGAGGGCGTTGTAGATCTCCGGCATCGCGTCGACGGGGAACTCCACGTCGACGACCGGGCCGATGACCCGGGCGACGCGGCCCGTGGCAACGGCCGTCTCAACAGTGGTCGTCATTACTTGTCACTCCCCGCGGTCGCGTCGGCCAGGGCTGCAGTGCCGCCGACGATCTCGCTGATTTCCTGGGTGATTTCGGCCTGGCGGGCCGCGTTGGCAAGTCGGGAGAGCGAGTTGATCAAGTCTCCCGCGTTGTCGGTGGCCGACTTCATCGCGCGGCGCGTGGCGGCGTGCTTGGAAGCAGCCGACTGGAGCAGCGCGTTGTAGATACGGCTCTCGACGTAGCGCGGCAGCAGGGCGTCGAGGACGTCCTCCGCCGACGGTTCGAAGTCGTACAGCGGAAGGATCTCGCCGCCCTTGGGCTTCGCCTCCTCCGCCACCTCTTCGAGGCTGAGCGGAAGCAGACGGCCGTCAACGGCCGACTGCGTCATCATCGAGATGAACTCCGTGTAGACGATGTGGAGTTCGTCCACGCCGCCCTCCGCCGAGTCCTTCTCGATCGCCTCGATCAGCGGGCCCGCGACCTTCTTGGCGTCCGCGTACGTGGGCTCGTCGGTGAAGCCCGTCCACTGCTCCGCGATCTTGCGCTCACGGAAGTTGTAGTGGGCGACACCACGGCGGCCGACGATGTAGATCTCGACCTCCTTGCCCTCGGCCTCGAGACGCGCGGTCAGCTTCTCCGCGGCCTTGATGGCGTTCGAGTTGAAGGCGCCGGCGAGACCGCGGTCGCTCGTGAGGAGCAGCACCGCGGTGCGCGTCGCCGTCTCCGGCTCCGTCGTCAGCGGGTGGTTCGTGTTCGAACCGGTGCCGACAGCCGTGACCGCGCGGGTGAGCTCGGTCGCGTACGGCGTGGAGGCCGTCACCTTGCGCTGCGCCTTGACGACGCGCGAGGCAGCGATCATCTCCATCGCCTTGGTGATCTTCTTGGTCGCGGTGACGGATTTGATGCGACGCTTGTAGACCCGGAGCTGGGCTCCCATGAGTCAGGTCCCTTCCGTCGTCACTTACCGGCGGCGGCCGGAGCGTCCTCGCCGAGAAGCTTCCCGTCCGAGGTCTCGAACTGCTTCTTGAAGTCCGCGATGGCGTCGGCGGTGGCGGTCAGGGTGTCGTCCGACATCTTGCCGCCCTCCTTGATGGAGGTCATCAGGCCCTGCTCCTTGCGGTGCAGGTAGTCGAGCAGCTCGCGCTCGAAGCGCCGGATGTCCACGACCGGGACGTCGTCCATCTTGCCGGTGGTGCCGGCCCAGACGGAGACAACCTGGTCCTCGGTCGCCATCGGCTGGTACTGGGGCTGCTTGAGCAGCTCGACCATGCGCTGACCGCGCTCCAGCTGAGCCTTCGACGCGGCGTCCAGGTCGGAACCGAAGGCGGCGAACGCCTCGAGCTCACGGAACTGGGCGAGGTCCACACGGAGGCGGCCGGAGACCTGCTTCATCGCCTTGTGCTGCGCGGAACCACCGACTCGGGAGACGGAGATACCGACGTTCAGCGCGGGGCGCTGACCGGCGTTGAACAGGTCCGACTCCAGGAAGCACTGGCCGTCGGTGATGGAGATGACGTTGGTCGGGATGAACGCCGACACGTCGTTCGCCTTGGTCTCGACGATCGGCAGACCGGTCATCGAGCCGGCACCCATCTCGTCCGAGAGCTTCGCGCAGCGCTCGAGGAGGCGGGAGTGCAGGTAGAAGACGTCACCCGGGTAGGCCTCGCGCCCCGGCGGGCGGCGGAGCAGCAGGGACACGGCGCGGTAGGCGTCGGCCTGCTTCGAGAGGTCGTCGAAGATGATGAGGACGTGCTTGCCCTCGTACATCCACTGCTGGCCGATGGCCGAACCGGTGTACGGCGCAAGGTACTTGAAGCCGGCCGGGTCGGACGCCGGGGCGGCGACGATGGTCGTGTACTCCAGCGCGCCGGCCTCTTCCAGGGCGCCACGCACGGAGGCGATGGTCGAGCCCTTCTGGCCGATGGCGACGTAGATGCAGCGGACCTGCTTCTTCGGGTCGCCGGAGCGCCAGTTGTCGCGCTGGTTGATGATCGTGTCGACAGCCAGGGCGGTCTTGCCCGTCTGGCGGTCGCCGATGATCAGCTGACGCTGGCCGCGGCCGATCGGGGTCATCGCGTCGACGGCCTTGTAGCCGGTCTCCATCGGCTCGTGCACCGACTTGCGCTGCATGACCGTGGGGGCCTGCAGCTCAAGGGCACGACGCGCGCTGGTCTCGATCTCGCCGAGGCCGTCGATCGGGGTACCGAGCGGGTCGACGACGCGACCCAGGTAGCCCTCGCCGACGGCGACGGAGAGCACCTCACCGGTGCGCTGCACCGGCTGGCCCTCCTCGATACCGGTGAACTCACCGAGCACGATGGCACCGATCTCGCGCTCCTCGAGGTTGAGGGCGAGGCCGAGGGTGCCGTCCTCGAACTTCAGCAGTTCGTTGGCCATGGCCGAGGGCAGGCCCTCGACCTTCGCGATGCCGTCGCCGGCAAGGGTGACCGTACCGACCTCCTCGCGCGAGGCCGCGTCCGGCTTGTACGCCTGGACAAAGTTCTCCAGCGCGTCCCGGATCTCCTCCGGCCGGATCGTGAGCTCCGCCATCTGGGTTCCCTGCTCTCCTTGTTGGGCCCGAAGTTTTCTTGGGGGGTCTGGGGTCAGCCCCCAGGAATCCTCTGCACGGCCCAACTAGGGCCGTAGGTACTACTACGTTGTGCGAGTCGGCTAGCCGGCCATACGGCGGCTGGCGTCCTCAATGCGGTCCGCGATGCTTCCATTGATGAGCTCGTCGCCCACCTGCACATTGATCCCGCCGAGGACCTCGGGGTCCACGTCGAGGTTCAGGTGCATCTGACGCCCGTAGAGCTTTGCCAGGGCGGCGCCCAGGCGCTGCTTCTGCGCATCGCTCAGCGGAACCGCCGTGGTGACGACGGCCACCGTGCGGTCCCGGCGCTCCGCGGCGAGCTTGGACAGGGACTCGAGTCCCCCCTCCAGGCTACGTCCACGCGGCTGGGTCACAAGGCGCTCGACAAGACGCTCGGTGGTGGCCGTGGCGCGACCGTCGAGCAGGCTGCGCAGCAGCTCACCCTTGGCCGTGCCCGTGGCGATACGGTCCGTGAGCGCGGCGCGCAGCTCGGTGCTCGAGGAGACGATCCGGCCGAACCGGAACAGCTCGTCCTCGACGTCGTCCAGCTCGCCCGCCTTCTGCGCCGCGGTCAGCTCGGCGATACTGGCCAGCTCCTCGACGGAGTCGACCAGGTCGCGCGGGGCGGACCAGCGGGAGCGGACCAGGCCGGCCACCAGGTCGGCGGTCGCACCGCTGACCTGGCCGCCCAGCAGGCGGCCCGCGAGCTCGGCCTTGGCCTCGCCGGACTGCGCCGGGTCGGTCAGGACCCGACGCAGCGACACCTCGCGGTCGAGCAGCGCGGTGACCGCGGCCAGCTCTCCGGCAAGCTGTCGGGCGTCGACCGAGGTGCTGTCGGTCAGCGCGTCGAGACGCTCACGTGCGGAGGCGAGTGCCTCGCGGCTCGCTCCGTGGGCAGTCATCGAACAGCCTCGGCCTTCTCCTCGAGGTCGTCGAGGAAGCGGTCGATCGTGCGCGACTGCCGGGCGTGGTCCTCGAGGGACTCGCCGACCAGCTTGCCGGCCAGGGTGGTGGCCAGCTGGCCGACGTCCTGGCGCAGCGCCTGAGCGGCGGCCTTGCGGTCGGCCTCGATCTGCGAGTGGCCGGCGGCGATGATTTCCTCACGCTGCCGCTGGCCTTCCGCGCGCATCTCGGCGATGAGCGTGGCGCCCTGCTCCTGCGCCTCCTGGCGCAGACGCGCGGCCTCGTGACGAGCCTCGGCGAGCTGAGCCTTGTACTGCTCAAGAACGCTCTGGGCCTCGGTCTGTGCGGCTTCGGCCTTCTCGATACCGCCTTCGATCAGCTCGCGACGCTCTTCCAGCACAGTGTTGATGCGCGGGAGGAGCTTCTTGGCGAAGAAGAAGAAGACGATGGCGAAGGCGATGGTGCCGACGAGCAGCTCGGGGCCGGCAGGGATCAGCGGATTCTGCTTCTCCTCGGCCGCCAGCTGTACCAGGTTGGCGATCACATCAGTGCCTTTCGTCGAATAGTGGTCGGTGAGGAGTTAAATCACTGACCGTAAACGAACGGCAGAACGATGCCGATGAGGGCGAGCGCCTCACAGAAGGCGAAGCCGAGGATCTGGTTGGCGCGGATCAGACCGGCGGCCTCGGGCTGACGGGCCAGGGCCTGGGTGCCGTTACCGAAGACGATGCCGACGCCGATGCCGGGGCCGATGGCAGCGAGACCGTAGCCGATGGAACCGAGGGAGCCGGAGACGCCAGCGGCGAGTTCGATGGTCGCGGACATGCCGTTACTTCCTTCTCTTTAACGAACCGGTGGGGGTTGGCCACCGGACGACAGGGGGTATGACAGGACGGGCGGGACTCAGTGCTGCTTAGCGAGAGCGCCCTGAATGTAGGTGCTGGCGAGGAGCACGAAGACGTACGCCTGGACCGCCTGCACGAAAAGCTCGAAGAGGACCATGGCGACGGTCATCACGAAGGACACGCCCGCGGCCGGGATCATCCAGCTGTTCAGGAGGTACCAGGAGGCGACGGTGAACATCACCAGCATCAGGTGACCGGCGAACATGTTGGCGAACAGTCGCACCGCGTGCGTGAACGGCCGGACCAGCAGGTTCGAGAAGAACTCGATGAACGAGACGAGCCACTTGATCGGGCCGAGCGAGTTGTCGTAGCCCGTGATGTTCTTCCAGCCGCCCACGAAACCGTGGCGCTTGAAGGTCAGCGGCACCCAGATCAGGTAGACGACGGCCGCGAGCACGACCGGGTACGCGAACACCGACGACACCGGGAACTGGGTCAGCGGGATCACGGACCAGATGTTCATGATCCAGATGAAGAAGAACAGCGACACCATCAGGGGGACGTACTTCTCGCCCTCCTTCTTGCCCATCGTCTCGTAGACGATTCCGCGGCGCACGAAGTCGTACCCCGCCTCCACGGCCATCTGGAGCTTGCCCGGGACGACCTTGGCCTTGCCGAACGCCGCGTAGAAGACACTGACGACGACGAGGGTCGTCAGGAGGGCGAGCAGCATCACCTTGTTGAACTCGAACCCGCCGACGGTGAAGATCGGCTTGAAGAGGAACGAGTGCAGACCGGGAGCCGGAAAGCCGCAGCCGTTGTCGGACATGATCCGACAGCTCCAGTCAAAGGCGAGCTCAGTCTGGTCAGCACTCACCACGGGCTCCTTCGGCGTGACGCATAGGTACGGCAACCTCGTTGTGTCGTTGCGGCGCGCAGCCGCGGATCGGCACCGGTCTGGTGTTTCGGATGTGGGGGCGGCAGGCAGGCAGTGAGCCTCGCAGTCGAGCAGGCGTCAGCTCAGATGCCCGCGCCCGCAGTGCCGCAGTTGGCACCGGACGATAGCAGTAACGCGAACCCTCACTTATCCCGCCCCTACCCCTCATGAGGACGGCCCTGAATTCTCGGGCTTGTCCCTCTTCTCGGAGTCTTTCGCCGAGTCGGGATCGATATAGAAAATCTTGGCCTTCATGTGCGCACGCGCCTGCGCGGCCATCCATACGACGGTGGCGGCGACGAGTGAAGCGGCGAAGGCCTTGGGGTTGAACAGTGTCGTGTCCTTGAAGACGGCGACGAAGATCAGAAGCAGCAGCAACTGGGCGACGTAGAGCATCAGCCCCATCGCCTGGAAGAGCTGCGGAAGCGATTTTGCCGTCCGCTGGAGGACGACCTGCCCGAGGCCCATGAAAGCGATCACGACCACCGTGCCGATGACTGCACCGAGGGCCCCCTTGCCGCCGGCGACCACACCACTGATCACGGCGGCAAGCGCGCCGGCAATGGCTGTGGGCACAACGGCCTGAAGGAGGATCCGTGCGTCGTTGGAGGGCATGGCGGCAGCTCCCTTTACTGGGTGGGGGCAGGGTGTCGTCATGGACGAGCGTAGACCGGGGCCGAGAGGGAACTTCGGGCCAATGGGCCGTCGCACTACGGTCCTTCGGCTCTATCCCCGGGTCTCGTGAACGGTATCACAAACTATTTGATGAGGTCTTTACCTCTCCAGTGTGCTCACTGTCACACGTGAGAGGTAATCCGCCCGTCTGCGCAGAAACCTGGCCAACTTGTCTGGTAATGAGGCGTTTTCGTCTCTCGTGTCAGCGCGACGAGTGCGCCTTGCGCCGATCCAGGAAGCGCGAACGGGGCCCAATGGCCGTCGCCCCGTTGACTCCTGCCGGAATCGGCGTGCGAGCACCCTCGCCCTCGGGCGCCTCCGCGGCCACACCTGCCCCGGCCGCCTCCTCGGCCGGCCCGGCCGCTGCCTGAGCCGCGTACGACGGCGACGTCTCAGGCGCCTGGGCAGCCGCCCACGCGGCCCGCCTGCGCCGGTAGCGCGGCGGCAGGAAGGCCTCCGCCCAGCGCGGGGCGCGCGGCGCGAAGCGCGGCAGCAGGAGCAGTACGAGACCGACGAAGCTCAGCACGACGATCGCCATGACGATCCACATCGACGACGAGTGGACGGAGTAGGCGACCGCGCCGAAGGACAGCAGCGCCGACCAGAAGTACATGATCAAGACCGCGCGGCTGTGGGAGTGGCCGATCTCCAGGAGCCGGTGATGCAGGTGTCCGCGGTCCGCCGCGAACGGTGACTGGCCCTTCCAGGTGCGCCGCACGATCGCGAGGACCAGGTCCGCGAACGGCACCGCGATGATCGTCAGCGGCATCAGCAGCGGGATGAAGACCGGGACCATCGCGTGGGTGGCGTCACGGGTGCCGCCGAAGTTCAGCTTCATCAGGCTCGGGTCGACCTGGCCGGTGATGGAGATGGCACCGGCGGACAGGACGAGGCCGATGAGCATCGACCCGGAGTCACCCATGAAGATCCTGGCGGGGTGCATGTTGTGCGGCAGGAAGCCCAGACACATGCCGATCAGGATCGCCGCGAACAACGTCGCGGGGGCGGCCGCCTCGATGCCGTAGCCGTACCAGAGGCGGTACGAGTACAGGAAGAACGCCGACGCGGCGATGCACACCATGCCGGACGCGAGGCCGTCGAGGCCGTCCACGAAGTTGACCGCGTTGATGCTGATCACGACCAGGGCGACGGTGAGGAGCGTGCCCTGCCACTGCGTCAGCGAGACCGTGCCCACACCCGGGATCGGCAGCCACAGGATCGTAAGACCCTGCATGACCATGACGCCGGCCGCGATCATCTGGCCGCCCAGCTTGATCAGGGCGTCGATCTCGAACTTGTCGTCCAGGACACCGATCAGCCAGATCAGGGCGGCCCCGGAGAGCAACGCCCGCGGCTCGTTCGACATGTTGAAGACGGGGCTGAGGTTCGTCAGGTGGTCAGCGACGAGGAGACCCGCGCACAGGCCGAAGAACATGGCGATCCCGCCGAGCCGGGGCGTGGGCTCCCGGTGCACGTCGCGGGCGCGGATCTCCGGCATGGCGCCGGCCACGATCGCGAACTTCCGCACCGGGCCGGTCAGCAGGTATGTCACCGCGGCCGTGATGCAGAGCGTCAGCAGGTATTCACGCACGGGCTTCCCCACAGATATCGCTGGCCATCTCAGCCCCACACCCTAGCTTCGCGCGCATGTGGTGAAGGACTGCCGGGTAGCGATGATGGTTGCACGAGTGACGGACCACCCATGCCCGCCTACCCCTGTCTAGTCCGGATACGGCGGAAATCTTCCGGTGAGATCGCGCACTTCCGCACGCGCCGTACGCGGATCGACCTCGTCCCGCAGCACCCCCGAGAAGAGCACCGCGATGCGTGCCATCTCCGGCTCGCCCATGCCCTGGGTGGTGACGGCGGCGGTGCCGAGGCGCAGGCCACGCCCGTCCCCGAAGGGCAGCGCGCATGTGTCGAGGACCATGCCGGCCGAGGCCAGCCGCCCCCGGGCGGTCGGGCCGTCGATGCCGAGCGAGGTGGGGTCGGCCGTCAGCAGATGAGTGTCCGTGCCGCCGGTGGTGATCGCGAGGCCCTCGGCGCCGAGCGCGGCCGCGAGGACCCTCGCGTTGGCGACCACCTGATGGGTGTACGCGGCGAAGGCCGGGGTCTCCGCCTCGCCGAACGCGACGGCCTTGGCGGCGATCGTGTGCATCTGGGCGCCGCCCTGCGTGAACGGGAAGACGGCCCGGTCGATGCGTCCGGCGAGCTCGGCCCCGCACAGGACCATGCCACCGCGGGGGCCGCGCAGCACCTTGTGCGTGGTGGCGCAGACGACATCGGCGTACGGCACGGGGTTCGGCGCCGCTCCCCCGGCGACCAGGCCGATGGGGTGAGCGGCGTCGGCGATGAGGTAGGCGCCCACGTCGTCGGCGATGTCGCGGAAGGCCGCGTAGTCGATGTGCCGGGGATAGGCGATCGAGCCGCAGACGATCGCCTTGGGGCGGTGGGCGCGGGCCAGCGCGCGGACCTGGTCGTGATCGATGAGGCCGGTCTCCGGGTCGACGCCGTAGGGCACGAAGTCGAACCAGCGGCCCGAGAAGTTCGCGGGCGAGCCATGGGTGAGGTGGCCGCCGTACGGGAGCCCCATCGCGAGGACGGTGTCGCCGGGGCGCAGCAGGGCGGCGTACGCGGCGAGGACCGCGGAGGAGCCGGAGTGAGGCTGCACATTGGCGTGCTCGGCGCCGAAGAGCCCCCTGGCCCGGTCGACGGCGATCCGCTCCGCCACGTCGACGAGCTCGCAGCCGCCGTGGTGACGGGCGCCGGGGTAGCCCTCGGCGTACTTGTTGGCGAGCGGGGAGCCGAGGGCCGCGAGGACGGCCGGCGACGTGAAGTTCTCGGCGGCGATCAGTTGCAGCGACGTGGCCTGCCGGGCCGCCTCGCCGAGCATGATCTCGGCGATCTCGGGGTCCTGTCGGCGCAGCACGTCGAAGCCGGCGTGCGCGTACGTCGCACCGGCGGGGGTTTGTTCAGTGGTGACCGGCATCTTGGGCTCCGGGCCTCGCGGGGGTGACCTCAAAACCAATGTAGGCCCGCACCGCCCGCCGCGCCCGAAACTCAGGTACGAGCGGGTAATCCGGCAGACACTGTCACTACGTTCGGCGGCAGGCCGGAACAACCGTCACGGCCGTCACCACGGGATCCGGCGCCTCGCCGAGCCCCGCCCCGACGCGCCACTCGCGCCGCTCGGCCCCAAAGGGCCTCCCCGGCTTCGCAGTGCCGCGCCGGGACTCCGTCCGCCGGTTCAACGGCAGGCCGGAACCCCCGTCAAGGCCGTCACCACGGGATCCAGCGCCTCGCTGATCTCCTCGCCGACCGAGCGGAAGAACGGCAGAGGCGCGCCGTACGGGTCGTAGACCTCGTCGGCCTCGGCGTTCGGGGCGAGAAGCCACCCGCGTAGAGCCGCCGCGGCGCGCACCAGTGCGCGTGCGCGCTCCACCACGCCGCCGTCCAGCGGGTCGGGCAGCGTGGCCGGATCGATGGCCTGGACGAGGCGCGTGAACTCCTTCAGCGTGAAGGTGCGCAGGCCCGCGCTGTGGCCCATGGAGATGACCTGGGCGCGGTGGTCGCGGGTGGCCGTGAGGACCAGGTCCGCGCGGATCACATGGTCGTCGAGGAGCTCGCGCCCCACGAAGCCGGAGGCGTCCGCACCGAAGTCCGCGAGGACGGTCTCGGCGTTGGCCTCCATGGGCGCGCCCTCGTGGCCCCAGGTGCCCGCGCTCTCGACGATCAGACCGCGTACGAGGGGGTTCCCGAGTCTGCCCACCAGGGCATGCCGGGTCAGCCGCTCGGTGATCGGCGAGCGGCACACGTTGCCGGTGCTGACATGGAGGATGCGGAAGGAGTCCCCGGTGCCTATGCCACGCCCCGTCTCAGGGGCTGTCAATTCGCCACCTCGAGGTCGGGAACGACCTTGCGCAGCTCGTCCGCGGTCAGGGCACCCGCGCGCAGGAGCACCGGAACCTTCCCGGTCACGTCGACGATCGAGGACGGGACGATGCCGGGCGTGGGGCCGCCGTCGAGGTAGACGGAGACGGAGTCGCCGAGCATGTCCTGCGCGGCGTCGCAGTCCTCGGGGGCGGGGTGCCCGGTGAGGTTCGCGGAGGAGACGGCCATGGGGCCGACCTCGGTGAGCAGCTCGATCGCGACCGGGTGCAGGGGCATACGGACGGCGACGGTGCCACGGGTGTCGCCGAGGTCCCACGCCAGGGACGGCTGGTGCTTGGCGACGAGCGTGAGGGCGCCCGGCCAGAACGCGTCGACGAGTTCCCAGGCCATCTCGGAGAAGTCCGTGACGAGGCCGTGCAGCGTGTTCGGGGAGCCGATGAGGACAGGGGTCGGCATATTGCGGCCGCGCCCCTTGGCGTCCAGCAGGTCGGCGACGGCCTCGGCGGTGAAGGCGTCGGCGCCGATGCCGTACACGGTGTCGGTGGGCAGCACGACCAGCTCACCGCGGCGGACGGCGGACGCGGCTTCACGCAGACCGGTCGTACGGTCCGACGCGTCGTTGGTGTCGTATCGCCGAGCCATTTAGCGGGCCTCCTCGTACACGAAGTACACGTAATCCATGCGAGAGATGCGGGAACTGCTGGTGCTGTTACTGCTGTTGCTGCTGTTGCTGCTGTTGCTGCTGTTGCTGCGCTGATTCTGTCGCGTCACGGCATCGCCTTGCGGGCGGTCGCGAAGCGCGGGCGGTTGTTCAGGTCGGGGTGGTCGGCGGCGTCGGCCCAGCCCCGTTCCTCGGTGAAGATCCACGGGACCTGGCCGCCCTGGGTGTCGGCGTGCTCCACGACGACGACGCCACCGGGGCGCAGCAGGCGGTGCGCGGTGCGCTCGATGCCGCGGATCAGATGGAGCCCGTCCTCGCCGGAGAACAGCGCGAGTTCGGGGTCGTGGTCGCGGGCCTCGGGGGCGACGTACTCCCACTCGGTGAGCGGGATGTACGGCGGGTTGGAGACCACCAGGTCGACCTGGCCGTCGAGCTCGGGGAAGGCCTCCAGGGCGTCTCCCTGGCGCAGGTCGACCCTGGATCCCTCGACGTTCTTGCGCGTCCAGCGCAGGGCGTCCTCGGACAGCTCCACGGCGTGCACACGGGAGCGCGGGACCTCCTGCGCGAGGGCGAGCGCGATGGCGCCCGAGCCCGTGCACAGGTCGACGATGAGCGGCTCGACGACGTCCATGGCCCGTACGGCGTCTATGGCCCAGCCGACCACGGACTCCGTCTCGGGCCGCGGCACGAACACGCCCGGCCCCACCTGGAGTTCGAGGTAGCGGAAGTAGGCGCGCCCGGTGATGTGCTGGAGCGGCTCACGGGCCTCGCGGCGCGCGGTGACCTCCCAGTAACGGGCGTCGAAGTCCGCGTCCTTGACCAGATGCAGCTCGCCCCGCTTCACGCCGTGCACGAAGGCGGCGAGCTCCTCCGCGTCGTTGCGGGGCGAGGGCACGCCCGCGTCGGCGAGGCGCTGGGTGGCCTGGGCGACTTCCGCGAGCAGCACGCTGCGGGGGTTTGGGGGTCGCCCCCCAAGATGTTGCTGCACGCTGGTCCTCCGGGGCTGAGCTGGTCTTTTTTTGGTGTGGCTTAGGCGGCGGCGAGCTTGGCGGCCGAGTCGGCGTCGAGGCAGGCCTGGATCACCGGGTCGAGCTCACCGTCGAGCACCTGGTCCAAGTTGTACGCCTTGAAACCGACGCGGTGGTCCGAGATGCGGTTCTCCGGGAAGTTGTACGTACGGATCTTCTCGGAGCGGTCGACCGTGCGGACCTGACTGCGGCGCGCGTCCGCGGCCTCGGCCTCGGCCTTCTCCACGGCAGCCGCGAGAAGCCTGGAGCGCAGGATACGCATCGCCTGCTCCTTGTTCTGGAGCTGGCTCTTCTCGTTCTGGCAGGAAGCGACGACTCCGGTGGGCAGATGCGTGATGCGCACCGCGGAGTCCGTCGTGTTGACGGACTGGCCGCCGGGGCCCGACGAGCGGTAGACGTCGATGCGGAGGTCGTTCGCGTGGATCTCCACGTCGACCTCCTCGGCCTCGGGCGTCACGAGGACGCCGGCCGCGGAGGTGTGGATACGGCCCTGCGACTCGGTCGACGGCACACGCTGCACGCGGTGCACGCCGCCCTCGTACTTCAGACGGGCCCAGACGCCCTGGCCGGGCTCGGTCGCGCCGTTGCCGCCCTTGGTCTTCACGGCGACCTGGACGTCCTTGTAGCCGCCCAGTTCGGACTCGGTGGCGTCGATGATCTCGGTCTTCCAGCCGACGCGCTCCGCGTACCGCAGATACATGCGCAGCAGGTCGCCGGCGAAGAGGGCCGACTCGTCGCCGCCCGCGCCCGCCTTGACCTCGAGAATGACGTCCTTGTCGTCGTTGGGGTCCCGGGGGACCAGCAGGAGCCGCAGCTTCTCGGTGATCTCCTCGCGCTGCTTCTCGAGGTCCTTGACCTCGGCGGCGAAGTCCGGGTCGTCCGCGGCGAATTCACGCGCGGTCTCGATGTCGTCACCGGTCTGCTTCCAGGAGCGGTAGGTGGCGACGATCGGGGTCAGCTCGGCATAGCGCTTGTTGAGCTTGCGCGCGTTCGCCTGGTCGGCGTGGACCGAGGGGTCCGCGAGCTTCGTCTCGAGATCGGCGTGCTCACCGATGAGGTCCTCGACGGCCTCGAACATCTCCGGCTCCTGAAGTGAGGTACAGCGAAAGGGAACGGCCACCGGCCAGGCCGGGGAAGACCCCCGGGTCCCCGGCCAACCAAAAACAAGCACGCCGGTCCCGGCCCGCCCCGAAGGGCGGCCGTGGACCGGCGCAAGTGGCTCGCTACTTGTTGGCGGCAGCAGCCTTGCCGAAGCGGGCCTCGAAGCGGGCCACGCGGCCACCGGTGTCGAGGATCTTCTGCTTGCCCGTGTAGAACGGGTGGCACTCGGAGCAGACCTCGGCACGGACGGTGCCGCTGGAGATCGTGCTGCGGGTGGTGAACGACGCGCCACAGGTGCAGCTGACCTGCGTCTCGACGTACTCGGGGTGGATGTCGCGCTTCAAGGTGTCTCCTATGATCTCGGAGGGCTCCGGGTCGCTTCCGCGGATTGCGGTGGCGTGAACCGGGGCCGACGTACCAGTCTGCCAGGACTGGCCGTATCCCCCAAAACCGGGGTCGGTGCGGAACTATTCCCGAAGGGTCACCGACGCGTGGTGACCTGCGCCCGGTGGCCGGCTAGTGGCTGGTCACGACGGAGCCCGCGGAGCCCTTGTCACCGGCGGAGCCCTTGAGCGCGGACGCCGGAACGGGCTGGTCCGTCTTGAGTGCCGCCCAGACCTTCGCGCCCGCCTTCTCCAGCGGGAGTACGCGGTTCGGGTCGGCGGGGTCGTACTGGACGGGGAGCGTCACCATCTTCATGTCGCCCGCGCCGATGCCCTTGAGGCCGCCCGCGAAGCCGACCAGTTCGTTGACCGAGTTGAGCTCGGAGTCGGTGGTGACGGCGCTGGTGGCGGTGTCCGCGAGGTCGTAGAGCTTCTTGGGGCTGGTGAAGACGCCGACGTCCTTGATCTGGTTGATCAGCGCCTTCATGAAGGCCTGCTGCAGCTGTATTCGGCCCAGGTCGCTGCCGTCGCCGACGGCGTGCCGGGTGCGGACGAGGCCGAGCGCCTGCTCGCCGGTGAGGGTGTGCTTCCCTGCCGCCAGGTGCAGATGGCTCTTGTTGTCGTCTATGGCCTGCTGGGTGGTGATGTCGACGCCACCGAGGGTGTTGATGAGCTTCTTGAAGCCCGAGAAGTCGACCTCGACGTAGTGGTCCATGCGGATCCCGGACATCTTCTCGACCGTCTTGACGGCGCAGGCCGGGCCGCCGACCTCGTACGCCGTGTTGAACATCTGCTGGCTGCCGCCCGCGACCGTGTTGCCGGCGCTGTCGGTGCAGGTCGGGCGGGTGACGAGGGTGTCGCGCGGTATGGAGACCACGCTGGCCTTCCGGTGGCCCTTGTACACGTGGACGACCATCGCGGTGTCGGAGCGGGCGCCGCCGCCGTCCTGCCCGTACTTGGCGTTCGCGCCCGAGCGCGAGTCCGAGCCGAGGACGAGGATGTCCATCGAGCCGTTGTCGACGTTCGCGGGGCGGTCGGGGCCGAGCGCGGCGTTGATGTCGACGCCCTTGAGGTTCCCGTTGAGCTTGAAGTACAGGAAGCCGGCGCCCGCGCCCGCCAGGACGACGAGTCCCGCCGCGGTGCAGGCCGTGATGACGAGGGCCTTGCTGCGCTTGGCGCGCGGCTTGCGCCGACGGCCGCCGCCTCCGGTGCCGCGGGTGGGGCGGCTCGGATCGGTGGTCGCGGGGCTGCTCTCGTCGGGCATGTGCTCCTCAGTCCTCAAGCGCTCGGTTGGCCGGTTACCCCCTGTTTGCAGGGTCAGGCGCGGACGGACGTCTCTTCGTCCGTCTCTTCGCGAGACGTGGAAACCGTGAAGAAGGGTTGCACAACGCGCTGTGCCCGCCGCGGGGCGCGCGACGGGCACAGAGAGTGCTGACGAGAGCCGGTCATCCGGCTCTCACCTGCGGATTTATCCGAAGATGTTGTACTGCGTGTAGCCGGTCCCGATCTTGATCCGTGTGGCAAAGATCTCCGAGGAGGCGGTCCCCGTGCCCGGGTACAGGTAGAGCGTGCCGCCGGGCGTGCGGGCCACGTAGTCGGCCTTGCCGTCGCCGGTCACGTCACCCGGCGCCGCGAACGCGTTGTACCCGTCCCAGGTGCGCACCTGCACGCCGGTCTCGAAGGGCGCGGACGCCTTGCCGGTGCCCTTGAGGAGGTACAGCTTGCCGCCGCTGCCGCGGGCGATCAGGTCGCTCCTGCCGTCACCGGTGAAGTCGCCCTTGCCGCGCAGGGAGTTGAAGACCTGGTAGCCACTGCCGACGGTGGTGCGGGTGCCGTACGTCCCGTCGCCCTTGCCGGGGTACAGGTAGAGCGTGCCGCCGGAGGTCGCCGACAGCAGGTCGGGATACCGGTCGCCGGTCACGTCGCCGGGCACCACGATGAACTTCCGCGTCGCCCAGTCGCTCGCGATCTTCGTGTCCGTGTACGTCGAGCTGGACGCGGACCGGTGCCGCCAGTAGACGTTCCCGTCCGAGCGGCGGCGGATGACGAAGTCCTGGTAACCGTCGCGGTTCATGTCGGCCTGGAGGACGAGGTTGTACGCGCTCCAGGACCCGCTCAGCGTCTTGCGCGTGGCGAACCCGCTGCCCGTGGACTCCTTGACGTAGCCCTTGCCGCCGGAGGAGGCCCGGACGAAGAGGTCGGCCTTGCCGTTGCGGCTGATGTCGGTGTCGTCGATGCGCGGACGGACCTTGGGCTGGTACGTGGAGACCTTGGTGAAGGCCTCGTACGTGCCGGAGACGTTGCAGAGTTGCTGGCCCTGGCTGATGCCCCAGGAGACGATGCCGACGACCTTGTCGCCCACGACGAGCGGACCGCCCGAGTCACCCGGGCACGTGGTCTTGCCGGTGCTGTCGTCGCCGGTGCCGAGCTGTCCGGCGCAGATCATCTTCCCGGCCTGGAAGTACGGGTCCAGGTTCTGGGTGCAGGCGTCGTCGGAGTTCAGCGGCAGGGTGACCTTCTGCAGCTGGGACGCGATGTCGGCGGTGTCCTCGTTCGAACTGGTCAGACCCCAGCCGTACACGGTGGCGTTCGTGCCGGCGGCGTACAGCGCGCTGTCACCCGGGCCGGCCAGCTCCAGGGTGGTCTGGGCGACCGGCTTGGCGAGGGTGAGCAGGGCGACGTCGTTCGTGATGGCGTCGGGGTCGTAGCCGTCGCGCACCCAGCTGCGGGTGACGTCGATGTACGTGGCGCCGTTGCCGGCGACGGTGACGCTCTTGCTGGTCCCTACGGCGACTTCGCCGTACTTGCCCCAGTCCTGCCGGTTGCCGTTCTCGTCGTGCACGCAGTGCGCGGCGGTGAGCACCTTGTTCGGCGCGACCAGCGTGCCGCCGCAGACGAAGTACGAGCCGCCCGCGGGGTCGTTGTAGACGAGCTGCAGCATCCAGGAGGCGGCGCTCGCGGTGCCGCCGATGATGCGGGGCGTGACCGTCCTGTCACCGCTCGGCGACGGCGACGCCGCCGCCGCGGGCTCCGCGGTCTTCGTGCCGGGCGGCGGCTGCACGACCCGGCCGGTGTCGGACTCCCCCGCGTAAGAGGTGACGGCGAACGCGCCCGCGCCGATCAGGGCGAGCCCGGCCGCCGCGGCAGGCAGCACCTTGCCGAGTCTTCGGCGGTGCCGGCCGGAGCCGGATACAGATATGTCCACGCAATTCCCCCCAGGGAGCGATGAGTTGAACGTTGGATGAAGAGCGCGATCGTACAACCCGCCCCGGAGCGCACAAAGGGCCGCCCCCGTCACATCCGTGACGGGGGCGGCCCTTGAGCGGTGCTACCGCTCAGCGAAGCGATCAGTCGTTGCCGTTGCCCGGCGTCGGCGTCGTCTTCGCGATCTGCATCAGGAACTCGGCGTTCGACTTCGTCTGCTTCATCTTGTCGAGAAGCAGCTCGATGGCCTGCTGCGAGTCGAGCGCGTGCAGCACCCGGCGCAGCTTCCAGACGATCGCCAGCTCTTCCGCGTTGAGCAGGATCTCTTCCTTACGGGTGGAGGACGCGTCGACGTCCACCGCCGGGAAGATGCGCTTGTCGGAGAGCTTGCGGTCGAGCTTGAGCTCCATGTTGCCGGTGCCCTTGAACTCCTCGAAGATCACCTCGTCCATGCGCGAGCCGGTGTCGACCAGCGCGGTGGCGAGAATGGTCAGCGAGCCGCCGTCCTCGATGTTGCGCGCCGCACCAAAGAAGCGCTTCGGCGGGTAGAGCGCGGTCGAGTCGACACCACCGGACAGGATGCGGCCGGAGGCCGGCGCCGCCAGGTTGTAGGCGCGGCCCAGACGCGTGATCGAGTCGAGCAGGACGACCACGTCGTGACCCAGCTCCACGAGACGCTTGGCGCGCTCGATGGCGAGCTCGGCGACCGTGGTGTGGTCCTCGGCCGGGCGGTCGAAGGTCGAGGAGATGACCTCGCCCTTCACCGACCGCTGCATGTCGGTGACCTCTTCCGGACGCTCGTCGACCAGGACGACCATCAGGTGGCACTCGGGGCTGTTGACGGTGATCGCGTTGGCGACCGCCTGCAGGATCATGGTCTTGCCGGTCTTCGGCGGGGCCACGATCAGGCCTCGCTGGCCCTTACCGATCGGCGACACGAGGTCGATGATGCGGGTGGTCAGGATGCCCGGGTCGGTCTCCAGACGGAGCCGGTCCTGCGGATAGAGCGGCGTCAGCTTGTTGAACTCCGGCCGCCCGCGCCCGGATTCGGCCGCCATGCCGTTCGCCGAGTCGAGGCGGACGAGCGCGTTGAACTTCTCGCGGCGCTCGCCGTCCTTGGGCTGGCGGACCGCGCCGGTGACGTGGTCACCCTTGCGCAGGCCGTTCTTGCGGACCTGGGCGAGCGACACGTACACGTCGTTCGGACCGGGCAGGTAGCCGGAGGTCCGGATGAACGCGTAGTTGTCGAGGATGTCCAGGATGCCCGCGACGGGGATCAGGACGTCGTCCTCGGAGACCTGCACCTCGTTGCCGAAGCCGGCCTCGTCGCGGCCACGACGGCCGCGGCGGTCGCGGTAGCGGCCACGGCGTCCGCGGCGGCCGCCCTCGTCGTCGAAGTCGTCCTGCGGGCCGCTGTCACGCTGACGGTCCTGGCGCCCGCCGCCCTGCGGCTGACGGTTGCCACCGCCCTGCTCCTTGCCCTGCTCGTCGCCCTTGCCACGGCGGTCGCCGCGGTCACGGCCACCGCGCTCACCGCGGTCGCCGCCACGGTCGCCGCGGTCACCGCGGTCACGACGGTCACGGCGCTCGCGACGGCCCTCGGCGCCGTTGTCACCGGCGTCGCCCTTGGCCTCGCCCTGGGCGTCCGTCTTGGTCTCGGTCTTCGCCTCGGCCGTGACGGTCTCGGGGCTGCCGGCCTCGGAGGTGGCACGGCGGCGTCGGCGCTCGCCGCCCTTTTCGTCGCTCGCCGGCTGACCGGGGATGTCGATCTGCTGCTGAGCGGTGGCCTTCGCGGCCTTGGCGTCTTCGGCCTTGGTCGCCTTGGCGGGGGCCTCGGTGCCGTTCGCCGTGGCCTCGTCGCCGGTGCGCGCCTTGGAGGCGGCGCGGCGCTTCGGCTTGGTCTCGGTGGTGTCGGCGCTCTTCGCGGGAGCGCCTCCCCCGGCCTGCGCCTCCTTGATGACCTCGATCAGCTGGCTCTTGCGCATACGCGCGGTGCCCCTGATACCGAGGCCCGATGCGACCTGCTGGAGCTCGGCCAGCACCATGCCCTCAAGGCCGGTACCGCGGCGCCGCCGGGAGCCCGCAGCGCCGGCAGCAGGCGCATCCGCATCGGCGGAGGGCGCGGCAGCGGAGCTGTCGGCGCTCACGCCCATCAGATCGGTGGTGTCGCTCACGAAGGGTCCTTCCCTGGAGCGGACGTCGGCCTGTCTGGCTCGGCGACCGGTTGTGCTGTCCGGCGGTGGTCCTGTCGGTATGGACCGTGCCGGGGCGGTGGTCCGCCAACGCGGCGGAAGAATTCATTAGGTGACGGCGAGTCCCGAAGCCGCGGGTTTCACTGGAATGTCTGTGTCACCCGGCTCGATCACACCGGTTCCGGAGCATGCTCGAAACGACTCAGTGCACGGCACAGAGCAATTTGCGGGGCTCCCGGAAGAATGGTTGTCCCGGAGGGGGACACACAGCACCTCGCCATGGTGGGGTCGGGTGCAGACTTGAGGTTAACACTACCGGATCCAACAAATATTCCCCCTCTCGAATTCCGGCAACCGTGTCAGTGGGCAAGCGGCAGCACGCTCGCTCCGTCGACATCGAGGTCGAGGCGGTTCGCCGCCCATCCCTCACCGGCCAGCCGGGCGACCTTGTCGGCCGCTGACTCCTCCACAAGGGCAAGGACCGTGGGGCCCGCCCCTGAGATCACCGCGGGAACGCCGTCGGCCCGCAGCCGCTCCACGAGTGCGAGGCTCTCCGGCATCGCGGGAGCCCGGTATTCCTGGTGGAGCCGGTCCTCGGTGGCGGGCAGCAGCAGCTCGGGGCGCCTCGTGAGGGCCTCTACGAGCAGGGCCGCTCGGCCCGCGTTCACCGCGGCGTCCACATGCGGGACGCTGCGCGGCAGGAGACCGCGCGCGGTCTCGGTGAGTACCGGCTTTCCCGGTACGAAAACCACCGGAACGATGGAACCCGCGGGGTCCATCCTGATCGCCCGGGCCGCGCCGCCGTCCATCCAGGAGAGCGTGAAGCCGCCGAGCAGGCAGGCCGCGACATTGTCCGGGTGCCCCTCGATCTCGGTCGCGAGCTCCAGCAGGGCCGCGTCGTCGAGGCGGGCGTCGCCGCCTATCGTCACGGCGCGCGCGGCGACGATGCCGGCGCAGATGGCGGCCGACGAGGAGCCGAGGCCGCGGCCGTGCGGGATCCGGTTGGCGCAGACGACCTCGAGGCCGCGCGGCTGTCCGCCGAGCAGGTCGAAGGCGGTGCGCAGGGAACGTACGAGCAGATGGGACTCGTCGCGCGGAAGGGTTTCGGAGCCCTCACCTGCGATGTCGATGTTCAGGCCGGAGTCGGCGACCCGGACGACCACGTCGTCGTAGAGACCCAGCGACAGGCCGAAGGCATCGAAGCCCGGGCCGAGGTTGGCGCTGGAGGCGGGGACGCGCACCCTGACGGCGGCGGCGCGGAAGGCGGGACCGGCCATCGCTCGATGACACTCCTTGAGCTGCGGTTCTGGCGTGATGAACGAGGTGACTGCGGTAGAGATCCGATGATTGCTGCCCGTGTGAGAACCCGAAGGCCGCGGAGGCTACGACAACGCCTGCGGCACCGCGGCATATGCATATGCGGCGGGGTGGGTTCGGTACAGCTTATCGAAGGAAGGTTCTGTGGCGACATAGGGCGCACAGGAGGCGCACGATGCGTGTCGTAAGCCCCCTGTGCACCCCCTGTGCGGAGTTGACCGGTCCGGTCCGCTTACGCCAGGCCGAGGCGCTCGGCCGCGGTGACTGCGTCGACCGGGACGGTGACGGGCTGCGGGGCGCCCGCGACGGCCCAGTCGGGGTCCTTGAGGCCGTTGCCCGTGACGGTGCAGACGATCTTCTGCCCCTTGTCGACCTTGCCCTGCTCGGCGGCCTTGAGCAGACCGGCGACGGAGGCGGCCGACGCGGGCTCCACGAAGACACCCTCCTGGGACGCCAACAGCTTGTAGGCGCGCAGGATTTCACGGTCCGTCACTTCGTCGATGAAGCCGCCGGACTCGTCACGGGCGGCCAGCGCGAAGTCCCAGGACGCGGGGTTGCCGATGCGAATCGCGGTGGCGATCGTCGACGGGTCCTTGACGATCTCGCCGCGCACGATGGGCGCGGAACCGGAGGCCTGGAAGCCCCACATGCGCGGAGTGTGCGTGGCGATGCCGTCCGCCGCGTACTCCTTGTAACCCTTCCAGTAGGCCGTGATGTTACCGGCGTTGCCGACGGGAAGGACGTGGATGTCGGGCGCGTCACCGAGCGCGTCGACGATCTCGAACGAGGCGGTCTTCTGGCCCTCGATACGGAACGGGTTGACCGAATTGACCAGCGCCACCGGGTAGTTCTCGGAGAGGGCGCGGGCCAGGTTCAGGCAGTCGTCGAAGTTGCCGTCGACCTGGAGGATCTTCGAGCCGTAGACCAGCGCCTGGCCCATCTTGCCGAGCGCGATCTTGCCCTGCGGGACGAGTACGGCGCAGACCATCCCGGCGCGCACGGCGTAGGCCGCGGCAGAGGCGGAGGTGTTGCCGGTGGAGGCGCAGATGACGGCCTGCGCGCCCTCCTCCTTGGCCTTCGTGATCGCCATCGTCATGCCGCGGTCCTTGAAGGACCCGGTCGGGTTGGCACCCTCGACCTTGAGGTGGACCTCGCAGCCCGTGCGCTCGGAGAGCACCTGGGCGGGCACGAGCGGCGTGCCGCCCTCGCGCAGCGTGACGACCGGCGTGGTGTCGGACACCGGAAGCCGGTCGCGGTACTCCTCGATGATTCCGCGCCACTGGTGGGTCATTGCTCGTTACTCCCCTTCAACACGCATGATGCTGGCGACACCACGCACGGTGTCGAGCTTGCGCAGCGCGTCGACGGTCCCGGTGAGGGCCGCGTCCGCCGCACGGTGGGTGACCACGACGAGGGAGGCCTCGCCGTCCTTGACCGATTGGCGCACCGTGTCAATGGATACGCCGTGCTCGGCGAAGACCGTCGCGACCTGGGCGAGGACGCCCGGCTTGTCGGCCACGTCGAGGCTGATGTGGTAGCGCGTCACGACCTCGCCCATGGGCGAGACGGGCAGCTGGGTGTAGGCGGAGTCACCGGGTCCGGTGGCCTCGCCGAGCTTGTTGCGGCACACGGCCACGAGGTCGCCGAGCACGGCCGACGCGGTGGGCGCGCCGCCGGCTCCGGGCCCGTAGAACATGAGCTGGCCGGCGGCCTCGGCCTCGACGAACACGGCGTTGTACGCACCGCGCACGGAGGCCAGCGGGTGGCCGAGCGGGATCATCGCGGGGTGCACGCGCGCGGTGACGGACCCCCCGTGCGCCGCCCGCTCACAGATGGCGAGCAGCTTGATGGTGCAGCCCATCTCCTTCGCGGAAGCGAAGTCGGAGGCGGTCACCTCGGTCATGCCCTCACGGTAGACGTCGTCGAGACGTACGCGGGTGTGGAAGGAGATCCCGGCGAGGATGGCCGCCTTGGCGGCGGCGTCGAAGCCCTCGACGTCGGCGGTCGGGTCGGCCTCGGCGTAACCGAGCGCGGTGGCCTCATCGAGGGCCTCCTGGTAGCCGGCGCCCGTCGAGTCCATCTTGTCGAGGATGAAGTTCGTGGTGCCGTTGACGATGCCCATCACGCGGTTGATCTTGTCGCCGGCGAGGGACTCGCGCAGCGGCCTGATCAGCGGGATCGCACCGGCGACGGCGGCCTCGTAGTAGAGGTCCTTGCCGTGCTCCTCGGCGGCGGCGTGCAGCGCGGCGCCGTCCTGGGCGATGAGCGCCTTATTGGCGGAGACGACGGAGGCGCCGTGCTCGAACGCCGTCACGATGAGGCCGCGGGCCGGCTCGATGCCTCCGATGACCTCGACGACCACGTCGATGTCGCCCCGTTTGACCAGTGCGGTCGCGTCCGTCGTCACCAGCGAGGGGTCGATGCCCTCGCGCACCTTCGACGGGCGCCGGACGGCGACCCCGGCCAGTTCCACGGGGGCGCCGATCCGGGCCGCGAGGTCCTCGGCGTGCGTCGTCATGATGCGCGCCACCTCTGAGCCGACTACCCCACAGCCAAGGAGCGCCACCTTCAGCGGACGCGTACGCATCATCGACCTACGCCTTTCATTGAACCCAGCTCAGAGAGCTCAGCCTGCTTGATACTGCTTCAGTGGACCAGTCTCACCCACCGGACCGGGGTTTCTGCCCCCGGTCCGAATCCTGAGACGTGTATTTCATTTATCCGACGTCGAGACGCAGGAGATCTTCCTCCGTCTCACGCCGGACGATCACCCGCGCCTCACCGTCGCGCACGGCGACGACGGGCGGGCGAAGTGCGTGGTTGTAGTTGCTGGCCATGGACCGGCAGTACGCGCCGGTCGCCGGCACGGCGATCAGGTCACCGGGCGCGAGGTCGGCGGGCAGGAAGGCGTCCTTGACCACGATGTCGCCACTCTCACAGTGCTTGCCCACCACCCGGACGAGCATCGGCTCGGCGTCCGAGGTCCGCGAGACGAGGGCGACCGTGTACTCGGCGTCGTAGAGGGCGGTGCGGATGTTGTCCGACATTCCGCCGTCCACGGACACGTACGTGCGGAGGGTTTCGAGCGGCTTGACGGTGCCGACCGTGTAGAGCGTGAAAGCGGTCGGGCCGACGATGGCGCGGCCCGGCTCGACGGAGATGCGCGGCGTGCGCAGACCGGCCGCCTCGCACTCACGCGTCACGATCTCACCGAGCGCCTTGGCGATCTCGTGCGGCTCACGGGGGTCGTCGTCGGAGGTGTACGCGATGCCGAGCCCGCCGCCGAGGTCGATCTCGGGCAGCTCGACACCGTGCTCGTCGCGCACCTCGGCCAGCAGCGACACGACGCGCCGCGCGGCGACCTCGAAGCCCGCCATGTCGAAGATCTGCGAGCCGATGTGGCTGTGGATGCCGATGAGCTCGAGACCGTCGAGCTTGAGCGCACGCCGCACGGCCTCGGCGGCCTGTCCCCCGGCGAGCGCGATCCCGAACTTCTGGTCCTCGTGCGCGGTGGCGATGAACTCGTGCGTGTGGGCCTCGACGCCGACCGTCACGCGGATCTGCACGGGCTGGCGCTTGCCGAGCCGCTCGGCGATGTGCGACACCCGCACGATCTCCTGGAACGAGTCGAGCACGATCCGCCCGACCCCGACCTCGACGGCCCGCTCGATCTCTTCCTCGGACTTGTTGTTGCCGTGGAAGGCGATGCGCTCCGCGGGCATCCCGGCGGACAGCGCGGTGGCGAGCTCCCCGCCGGAGCACACATCGAGATTGAGCCCCTCCTCGTGCAGCCAGCGCACCACGGCGCGGGAGAGGAACGCCTTGCCGGCGTAGAAGACGTCGGCTTCGGCCCCGAAGGCGTCACGCCAGGCGCGGCAACGGGCCCGGAAGTCGTCCTCGTCGAGGAAGTAGGCGGGAGTACCGAACTCCTCGGCGAGTCGGGCCACTTCGATGCCGCCGACGCGGACCGCGCCGTCGCCCGCACGGGTGACGGTCCGCGACCACACCTTCGGGTCGAGGGCGTTGAGATCGGCGGGCGGGGCGGCGTAGTGCCCCTCGGTCAGGACATCGGCGTGGCGGGGCCCGGCGGGGTGTGCGGAACGGCTCATGACTGTCTTCTGCGCTCTCTCAGAGATGTTCGGGTGCGTCGATACCGAGCAGGGAAAGGCCGCCGGCGAGCACCGTCCCGGCGGCTTCGGCAAGCGCGAGCCGGGCACGGTGGGCGGCCGAGGGTTTCTCCTCCCCCTGCGGCAGCACGGTGTGCTGAAACCCGAGCAACGCATCGGCCACCACGACAAGCTGCCGGGCGAGCCGGTCGGGGGCGTGGTGGGTGGCGGCGAGGGTGAGGGTGCGGGGGTAGCTGGACAGGGCGGTGTGGAGGGGGGCCGCGGTGTTCGCCCGGGCGCGGGTGACGTCCCCCGCGGGGGTCGCCGTGTCGTTGTCGCGTACGTCGCCGGGTTCGGCGGTGAAGCCGAGGGCGGCGGCGTTGCGGGTGAGGGCGCGGGTGCGGGCGTGGGCGTACCGGACGCGGAAGAGGGGGTTGCTCTCGCGCTGGGCGAGATGCTCGTCGTCGATACGGGGCCGGTCGTGCGCGGCGGGCAGGAGCAGAGCCCAGCGGGACGCGTCGCGGCCGAGGACGGCGGGGTCGCTGGGAGCGGGCACGGGCCGCAGATTCACGACCTGCGCGGCGCTCGGTTCGGCCGTCTCACCATGGACGACGACGTTGGCCTGGGCGCCCGGCGTAGCGCTCTGCTCGGCCGTCTCGCCATGGACGACGACGTTGGCCTGGGCGCCCGGCGTAGCGCTCTGCTCAGCCACCTCACCATGGACGACGACGTTGGCCTGGGCGCCCGGCGTAGCGCTCTGCTCAGCCGCCTCACCATGGACGACGACGTTGGCCTGGACGCCCTGCGTGGCGCTCTGCTCAGCCGTCTCGCCATGGACGACGTGGGCCTGGGCGCCCTGCGTGGCGAGGACGCGGCGGAGCGAATCGGCGACGACCTCGGCCCTGACCTCGTACGGGATACGGATCTCAAAGCGCTGACCTGCAAGAACATCACCGCCCCCATACCCGCCGCCCCGGGCGAGAATCTCGCGGGCGAGGGCACCGGGGTTGTCGTCGGCGAGGGTGAGATTGAGGAATCCGGGGCCGGTGACCTCGACGCCGGCGATGCCGGGGCTGTCGGAGAGGCGCCGCGAAAGCAGCTCGGCGACGTGCCGGGGCGGGCGTCCGGCGGGACCGGCGAGTTGCAGCGCGACGTTCGTGGAGTAGTCCCCGCACCCACCGGGCCGCGGCCGCTCGACCACGACGCGTGCCGGCACGGCCACGCTCAGCTCACCGTCGTCGACCGCGCGGCGCACGGCGCGCAGGACAGTACGGGAGAGCTCGACGGGGGTCACGGGACAAGCGTATGGGAGGAGGGGGGGTGGGTGAGCGACCTGGTTTACGGGATGGTCCGGCATACGGACACGCTCCGCTCCCCCGTTACCGCCTAGCCCCGGGTACGCCCGGCGCGCTCGGCCTCTTCGGCACCGCGACCGCTGTCGCGCCCGCGCTCACTCAACTGTCGTACAACCCGTACCAGTTCACTGGGCTCGAAGGGCTTGGCGAGGAAGGCGTCGACCCCGACGTCGAGTCCGGTATCAACCTCTTGAATGGTGCAAGCACTGACGATCACGATAGGGACACCGCGCGTATGGGCGTCGGAACGAAGCCGCGCGGCGGTCCGCAGCCCGTCGAGTCGCGGCATCACGACGTCCAGGGTGATCACATCAGGCCGAACCTGATGCACCACATCCAGACATTCGGCACCATCAGCCGCGGTCACGACCTCGAAGCCCTCCAGCTCGAGATTGACCCTGATCAGCTGCCGAATCACCTTGTTGTCGTCCACAACAAGCACTCGGCCGGACGCGCCTGGCACAACTCGAGAGTAGGTCCGCCGGCGCCACCGCGTCCGGGTTTTCCCCACTTCCGCCCCGTACAGGGGACTACCACCCTCGCGTGGCCCTACGCAGCCCTCCCAGGGCGCCACTCAGCAGCGAATTAACTGTTCATGGGGACCCCGACGAAGCTGGTAGGGTTCTACCCGTCGCCACGCCAGCCGCGGCGAACACGCCCCCGTAGCTCAGGGGATAGAGCAACGGCCTCCGGAGCCGTGTGCGCAGGTTCGAATCCTGCCGGGGGCACTTCGCAGTATCCAGGGTGATCAAGTCTCTGACCTGCGCAAGTGCCAAGTATGAAGAGCCGGACCCAGTCCCACTGGGTCCGGCTCTTTGTTGTTCTCAATCGCTGATCGCGAGTGAGTGGCGAGTGGGACTTTAGGACGCTTCCTCTCCCCATCCCATCGCCTTCTCGATCTTCTTGTTGTTCACCTCCTCGTGGCCGTCGATGCAGCCCTCGTACCGACGGTGGATGACCTCGGGCGAGTTGCCGGCGCGGCGGGCGACCTCCGCAACCGGGACCCCCGCGTTCAGCCAGTTCGTGATGCACGTATGCCGCAGGTCGTAGGGCCGGTGCGCGAGCGGCGAGTCCACCTTGTCCGGCGGGAGCGCGATGGGGCGCGCGTCCTGCCACACCCGCCAATAGCTCGATGTCCCCAGCACGTCGCCGCGCTCATTGGCGAAGACCCGGCCGTCCGCCGCCACCCCGAACTCCCTGATGTGCTCGCGCAGCATCGCGACCAGCAGGGGCGGGATGGGGACCGGCCGGTCCGCCTTGACCTCCCTCGACTTGAGTCCGCGCTTATCATGCCGTTTGCCCGAGTCGGTCCACTTCTTGCCCGAGACCGGACGGGTCTCCTGGAGGGTGAGAGTCCCCCAACCCTTCTCAGGCAGGTAGCAGTCCCTTTCACGGAGACCAACCGCCTCGGCCGGCCGCATGGCGGCGTAGAGCTGGCAGGCGAAGAACGCAACCAGACGGCGGCCGCGGTTGCGGTGGACGGAGCCGACGTACGAGACCGCCGTGAGGAGCTGACCGCCCTGCGCCGCGTTCACCAAAACCCGGGGGTCCACGACGTCCCCACGGGTGGCGCCTGCGCGCTTCACTCCCGCGAGAGGGTTAGCGTCCAGATAGCCGCACTCAATCGCGTACTCCATGGCGGTGTTGAACCCGCGGCGACGGCGCTTATAGGTCTCCCCCGCCGCCGGGCTGTCATCCAGCTTGAACGACAGCCGGTATTGAATGTCCCGAATCACTCGCGGGTCCGAAAGAGCCGACAGGGGAAACGATCTGTGCTGAAGCCAACTACAGGCTGCCGCCAGGTCGTCGGGAGGCTCTTCATCCTCGTGTACGGGCACTACAGCCCATCGGACCGCCAATCGCGCGTCTTCGAGCGAAGGAGCCTTCTTCCCGTCCTCCATCATTGCAAGCGCCACCGTCGCGAGACTGTCCGCCAATCCCTCTCGGGTCTTCGCCGCAGATGTACGCCATCGGCTCGCCATGTACTCGCGGCTGAAGTCCCACCAGGAAGGATCGGGCCTAGCGTTCGCCTTCGCGGCTGCCGCTCTGAGTTCAGACTCGGGTAGCCCGGACACCACGTCGAAAGCCTCGCCCTTGCGCATCGCCTTCACGATTTCGGAGCGACGGTGATCAGCGAGGGTGACAGTGGCGAAGCTGGCTGTATTGACCTTGCCCGCCACCACCCAACGAAGCTGGTATGGAGCCCTTTTGCTCCGCACTTGGTTAATCTTCCACACCCGCACATCCGTGGAGAATGTCGGCTCTTCTGAAGCGGGCGGGCGCCCGCTCTCGCGGGCGCCCTGATGCTTCGAGGTCTTGCTGTAGGTCACGCGGCCTCCTCCAACGTCCCGATCCAACGCTCCAGTTCTGACCGCCTGATGCGGACCGCGCCGTTAGGGAGCTTGATTGACTTGGGTCCTTTCCTGAGCTGTCGCCAGCGGTAGAACGTCGCTCGCGGAACCCCGATCTCTTCAATGACCTCGGGGATGGTCAACATTTCGTCGCGGAGCTTGGCCATGAACTGGTTCTCCGTTCGTGGAGCGAAGCTTTGAGAGGCGCCGATCGCCTCGGAAGAATCCGCCACGCGCGGGGGCGGTCGGCTGCTGTTCGGGGTGATCTCGGGTCACGGCCCGCGTGTGTCCGAGGTTCGGATTTCTGCGTCACCGCGTCACGTGCGTCATTCGCCCTTCTGACCTGCGGGTATCGGTGACGAAGAGGGGATGGGGGTGCGTCACTGCCGCGTCACCTGTGTCACGGCGGCGTGACGCAGGTGACGCACGATGACGCAGACGGACCGGTTCTGCGTCACGCCTGTTCCGGCAGGTCAGGGGCCGGTTTCCGTCGCCCGTGACGCAGGTGACGCAGCGTTCCCCTACTTAGGAAAAAGGAGGGGGTGGTGTCTGTTGTTGTGCGCAGCTCAGGACATGAAGAAGGACCCGCTGCGCGGCACGTCCTTGGGGCGGTGCTGCGCACCGAACAGCAAGAGGAGCACGCCTCGCGCGCAGGGCCGGGTGCTCTTCTTGCTGTTGTGCTGTGGCCTCGCGGTCAGAACGCGGCTTCCTGCTGAGGCTCGGGCTCTCCCACGGGATCGGAGAGCTCGATGTAACGGGCCTCGCGGGTGCGCCCCCAGTCGACGACCAGGCCGCGGGCGGCGAGGGTGGGCTGAAGGCGCTTGAGCCGGTCGGAGAGCACCTTGCCGGTGGTCGGCCACCCCTTGGGCAGGGGGCGGCAGTCCTCACCGCTGTAGAGACCGGTCAGGCGGTGCAGCCACTCCGCGGACGTCATCCGCTCCTGCGCCCCGGACTGCATGCCGGCCGCGTACTGCAGCACGGTCTGCGCGAGCAGATCCCCCTCAATGACGTCGTCGTTCAGGTCGTCCAGCCCTGCCCGGTAGGCCGGCAGCGCGCCGAGACCGGTCGCCGCGTCGAGTTGCGCGCACAGGTGGGCGAAGTCCGCCATGCGCAGGTCTGTTGGCGTCTCGGCGGTGGCAGCACGGACCTTAACGGTCACGTCCAGCAGAGAGCCGAGGACGACCGGCAGGACTTCCGCGTACTCCGCCCACAGCTCCGCTTCGGTGCGCCGCACCTTGGGCCGCTCCAGGCGCAGCGGCAGGAGGCGTTCGGCGAGGTCGGGCCGGATGACGCCGACGTCGATGCCGGTCAGGAGCAGGGGGCGGCGGTAGCGGGCGCGGAAGACGTCTCCGTCGGTGAACAGGGCCCGCTTCACAGACTCGGCGCCGGTGACGATGCAGCACATGGCATCGGATAGGTCCGGGGTCATGTGGGAGAGGTTGTCGAGCGCGGTGACCCACCCGGCGGCGACGGCCGCGATGAGGTTGTCCTCGTCTTTCGGGGCGCGGCGCAGGTCGCTGCTCATCCCTTCGATGACCCGGACGAGCATCCGTCCGGCGGTGGACTTCCCCGCCCCTTGGGGGCCGGTGAGGAAGGGGGCGGGGACGGGCACGGAGGGTTCCAGGCAGCCGATCAGCCAGGCCATGGCCAGGCACTCGGTTTCGGCGTTGGCGAAGTTGCAGAGCCTAAAGAGCAGGTCGATGCCCTTGCCGTTGGTGTCCTTGGCGGGCAGGGGGAGTTCTCCGGTGAGCTGGGTGCGCCTCCAGCACACTTCTTGCGGGTCGGGGGTGGCGATGTCCCAGCCGGTGGGGTGGATGCGGACGGACTGTCCGTCGGTGCGGCCCAGGTCGAGCCAGGTTGCCCCGTCGAAGCCGGGGGCGACGCGGATGTGGATGGGCTGGACCTGCTCGGTGAGGGCGAGTGCTTCGATCAAGTCGAGTGCCTCCTTCATCGCGGTGCCGTTGAACATGCCGATGCCGTCCTTGAACAGGCCGACCATGAGTTCCTGTCGGTGGCTGCCGGTGGTGCCCTGGGAGCGGATCGGGCGGGCCACGGGGTGGCCTTTGTGCTGGGCGTAGACGGTTCCGTCCGCGGTGCGGAAGTAGCGGAACCGCTCTTGCGCGTAGTCGGCGATGACCTTCCGGGCCGGGTTCTTCTCGTCGTCTTCCATGCTCAAAGTCCCAACCGAGTACGAGCGTTGGTCCACGCCTCCGTGCAGTGCCGGGCCGTCTCGCCCTTGGCCTGCGCGGCGGTGAACAGGCGCGTGATGTGGTCCTCGGTGAGGCACCCGCACCGGCCGTGCGTGGAGAGCACGGCCAGGAAGGTGCGGTACACAACGTTGTGCACGCCGCTCGTCGCGTCGGTGATGCACTGCTCCGCCATCGCGATACCGCGCTCCAAGAACGCGGGCGTGCGGTGACGGCACTCACCACGCCCGGCTGGCGTGGGCACCGCGAGGGCCTGCGACGTAGGCCGGGCCGGGGCGGGCTTGCTCACGGCGAGCGCGCGCACGGCATCCGGCAGGTAGGCCATCGCGCCGGCGCCGAACCCGAGCCAGCGTGCGTAGGCCATAGTGGACTTGATGTCCACGCCCGGCCGCACGCCGTTCGCAGAGGGCATGGTCCCGAGGTAGAGCCAGTGCTCACCGCGGGTGGTGGGCACGGTCTGCGTGGTCGGCAGAGTCTTCCGGGCCCAAGCGATGGCGTCGGCGTTGTCGAGGTCCACAACCGTCAGCCCGGCCCCGCCCGGGTGGTAGGCGAGCGCGCTCGCGATGCGCCAGACCCGGCGCCACGGGACGGAGCCGATGACGTCTGGGTTCGTCGTTGCGGCGGCCCACGCGTGGCACGGGCCGGGGCAGACGCACGGCCCCGGCGTCTTCATGTTGGGCCGCCCCCCACAGGCGTTGTCCGCGCAGGCCGGGCAGTTCCCGAAGGGCACTTTTCCCTTGCGCAGGGGCAGTACGGGTAGACCGTCAGCCGCGAGGCTGAGCGCCGTGTGCAGGTGCTCGTTCATGCCGTCACCCCCAGCGCCGGGCGCAGGTGGGCTTGGGCGACGCGGCCGATGTAGCGGGTATAGGCGGGCGGGACGCACTCGCGGATGCCGTCCCGGTTCATCCATGGCACCTCGAGGATGTTGCGCGCTTGCTGGACACCGGAGAAGTTGCCGACGTACTGCCCGAAGTACCCGGCAGGCACAGGGCGGCCCATCTTGGCCTGGGGCGCCGTGTGCGCGGGGTGTTCAGGCTGGGTGAGGGTGAAGCCGCCGCCCGTCTCGAAGTAGCGGTGCCGGTACGTCTTGAGCCCGAACATCGTCCCGCACAGCACCACCGGGCTTTGGAGCTTGGCGGCGGCGCCGCGGACGTTCTCCATCGTCCACGGCCGTCCGGTCGCGTTCAGCGCGTTGCGTGTAGGGGCGATCAGGTCGGGGTGGGTGTTGCCCTGGATGCGCTGGCAGTCGCTGTCGTGCTGGCAGGGCGGGGAGACGTGGATGAAGTCGAACCCGGCGCCGAACTCGCGGATGAACTCGATCGCGTCGCCCTGGTGGAAGGCAAGCGGGTAGCGGGTCTGCGGGTCCTTGTCGACGCCGGTCACCTCGAACCCTGCGTCGTGGTAGCCCTTCCCGGCGCCGCCCTGGCAGCAGTAGCCATCGAGAAGTCGCAGGGCAAGAGCTCGCCGGATGTCGGTGGGTTGAGTCATGCTGGAAGTCCTCCAGTTCTGACGGAAGTGGTGGAACACAAGGGCGGCCCCGCGACTTTGGCGAGACGAGGGGGCCGCCCTTGGCGTAGCTAGTACTGCTCGATGGCGTCGCAGGCGTCGCAGCTGCAGTCGTCGTCGTGCGGGCAGTCGCAGCCGCAGGGGTGCAGCGTGCCGATGCAGGAGCACTGGCACATGCCCTCCCCGCACGGCTCCTCTTCCTCGTCGTCGAGGTCGTGGCCGCGGGCGCCGATGGGGCTCAGTGCGATGTGGGCCTGTTCGAGGGCGGCATACAACGCTTCCGCGGCGCGGACGGCGTCGCTGGTGGCGTCGCGGAAATTGGCGATACGGGCCGTCAGGTCGTCGGGGCCCTGGTCGCTGTACAGCTCGCCGTTTTCGTGCTGCCGGTCGATGAACGCCCGGACCTGGTGAAGTGCCTGGGGAAGGCGCATTGCGAGCGTGGAGAGGTTGCCGACGGTGCTGTAGGCGTCGCCAGGGAAGGTCAGCCCGTTGGCCCACGGGAGGGTGGCGTAGTTCAGGGAGCGGATGGACTCGGCTGCCTGGTCGGCCAGGGCGGCGGCGTTCGTAGTCTCGGTGGTCACGGCAGGCTCCTGTCAGTTGTGCAGGTGGGTGTGGGAGCGGGCGAACGCGCCCCGCGTGTGGGTGGTGACGTGGGTGTTCTTGGTGACCGGCCCGGTGTAGACGGCGCGGGAGACGGAGCGCCTGGCGCGCGAGAAGGCGACGCCGATCGAGAGCGCGGCGAACGCGAGGCCGGAGAACAGGGCGCCCATGGCGATGACTCCGGTGACGCTCATGGAGGCGAATCCCTTCAGCACGAGCCAGGCACCGCAGCCGATCCCGGTGACGCCGGCGCCGATACCGAGGGAGGCGACCGCGACGCCCGCGGCCCAGGCGGGCACGATCCGACGGTCGTCCTGGTGGACGGGTTCGGCGTCCCCGAAGAGCGGGGCCGGGGTGTCGTCCTTGAAGTAGGTCGGTATCTGCCGCACCAGGGCCGCCGGTCGGTAGACGTCGTCGATGATCCGGCGGGCTTCGGCGTTGGCGGCGGCGTCGCTCATCCGCGGCGACCACGCCCTTGGCAGTTGCTCGTACTCGGTCACGGGTGGACCTCCGGTCGGATGTGGTCAGGAGATGTTCTGTGCGGCGCCGATGAGGGCGCGCAGTACGGCGTGTATGGCGTCGGCGGCTCCGGTGTCGGCGGTGAAGAACCCGAAGAGGAACACCGCGAGCGCGGCGAGCGGGCCGACGATCCGGCCGCGCAGCAGAGCGAAGGTGAGGATGCCGAAGAGAGCGACGGCGGACAGGGTCACGAGCACGAGGGACCTCCGGGAGACGGCCGACGGGCAGCACCCGAACCGGGTGCTGCCCGCCGTTGGCTTGTCGTGTTGCTTGTCGTCTGGCTTGTCGCTTGTCTTGTCTTGTCGCTTGTCTTGTCGCTTGTCGCCTCCCAGGTCACAAGCCGTTTTCGACCCCCACGACAACCCGAGAAGGGACGCGCGTGCAGGACGGACGACAAGCGACAAGCGCTACTCGTTCGCGGGCGGTTCGGGGGTGCGGTCGCGGTGGACGTAACGGGCTTTGGTGCCCTCCCCGACGCGCACGGCGGTGCCGTCATCGGCCCATGCCTTGAGCCAGCCGACGACCGTCTGACGGGTCGTGCCGTACTCGTCTGCGAGGGTGCGGGAGATCGCGGAGGCGCCGGTGCCGTCCGGGCCTGCCGCGAGGAGTGCGGCGAGCGCGGCCCGCTGCGCGGGGCTGTCCTGCTCCGGCTCCTTGCGCAGCGCGGACAGGTTCAGCCCCGAGGACGCGGGCGCCGGGGTGTCCGGGTCGGGGGCGGTGGCGAACTGGGCGTCGATCTCCTCGCGGAAGCGGCGCATCAGGTCGTCGTCCCCGCCTGCCTTCCCGGTGCGGTCGGTGCGGTCGGTGCGGTCGGTGCGGTGGGCGGACAGGTTCAGTCCGCCCCCGGCTCCGGGCGCCGACTGCTCGGTGCCGGTGGCGTCCGGGGTGAGATCGCGCATCCACGCGGTGCGATCCGCGTCCCACCGTCGCGCATAGTCGGCGCCCGCCGCGTTCGCGGATACGGCGTCCAGCCGAGGGTGCCGGTCGGACGTGGCGACGGTGATGTCGCGGATTTGGGAGGGCTTGATCCGCCACGCCTTGAACAGCGCCCCCGGGGATTCGGGGGTGCCCATGAACCCGGCGCCCTTGAAAGGCGCCTGATCCACCCGCAGACCGCGGCGGCCCGGAAACATCTTCGAGAGGTCCATGCCCTCCGTCTCGCCGCCGGTCAGCACCACGCGGACCTTGGCTTCCCGGCGGATGATCAGGTTCCCGAGGACACTGCCGGTGGCCCCCAGCGCGGTGATGATGGTGCGTCCGCCCATGGAGCGGTGCATGCGGATGAACTCCAGGATGCGCTTGGCGAGTTCCTTCATCCGCCGGTCCGTGGAGACGAGGATTTCGGCGCCCTCGTCGATGACCAGCATGATCTGCGGAATCTTCGCGCTGACCGGCAGCAAATCAGTGTCGTGCTTGGCCATCAGCTCTTGGTAGGCGCGCTTGCGGTGCAGCCCGACTGCGATCGCCGCGTCCAGCAGCTTCAGCGCCTCCTCATACGTGCCGGCCAGCCAGTCCACGCCGGGCCGCACCGGATCGCCGTCCGCCTGCTTCAACTCGCCCCCGAGCGAGGGACGCACCCAGGGCAGGCCTGCCGACCCGGCGTTCAGGTCGATCACCCAGGTCAGCACGTCTTCGGCGCGGGCGAGACCGGCCAGGATCGTGTGGAGCATGTTCGTCTTGCCCGAGCCGGTCGGCCCGACCACCAGCGCGCACTGCTCGCGCAGGTAAGCGAGGACGTCGTCGCCGTTGGTGCGAAAACCCCACGGCATCCCGGTGAGCACGGACAGCGGCGAGTAGTCCTCGGGGTAGGAACGCGGTTCGGCGAGGACGTTGCGGGTGGTGACGTCCACGATCGCGCGGCCCTGGTGAGCACCCGGGCCGACCGCGGCGGTGCAGCCGTGCGGCAGCTTCGCGTCTGCCGACAGAGCCGCGGAGTACTGGGCGATGCGGTCGTAGGTGGTGCCGCCCTGCGGTTCGAGGTCGAGGGAGTAGCCGTTGCCGGTCTCCCACATCTCCACCGCGAGGACGCGCACGGTGATGGTGCAGATCCGGCGGATCCGCTCCACCCACTGAGCGGCGATCTGGCGCCGTTCCGCGCTGATCTCCTGCGCGACCTGGCGCCGTTCCGCGGCAAGGGCCTCTTCCTCGCGGGCTTCCTCGTAGAGGGCGACGGAGCGGGCACCGGCGCCCATCCCGACGCCGATCGTGGCGAGCGAGCCGAGGGCAGCCCAGGACAGAGGACCGGTGGTCATGGCCCAGGTGGTCCATCCCGCACCGACCAGCCAGGATGCGGCCTTGAAGGCGAGGGTGCGGCCCGCGTTACGGACCTTCAGTCCGGCGACGGTGTGGCCCAGGGCGCCGGCGCCGCCGACAGCCAAAGCCCAGGCCGGGGGCATGGAAAGGGCGGCTCCGGTGGTGGCGATGGCCAGGGCTCCGGTGGTGGCGGACAGGGCGCCGGTCACGGGTCCGTGACCGGCGGTCCAGTCCAGCACCGGGCCACTGTCCGCCTGCTTCCTCTTGTTTGCGGCAGTGGTGGCACTCATGTCAGACGTTCCAGCCCTTCTCGGCCTCGGGGCCGTTGCGGGGGTCTTCGTGACGGGCGATGTCGTGCTCGTGGGCCTGGCGGAACAGCGGTCCCATGTCTTCGGCGACTGCGACGGCGCTCATCAGGGCGCCGAAGATGTCGTTGAAGCCGTCCGCGACCTCCTTCTCCAGCGGGAACTCACTGTCGGCGCGCTCCGCGAGGGTCTTCATGACGTTCGCGACGCTGGTCAGGGCGGCGGGGAGGTTTTCGACCATGGTCAGGATCTCCATGGCGTCCTCGGGGTCGTAGGCCTGTGCGGCCTGCTCCATCTCGGCTGCGTGCTCTTCGAACTGGAACCCGGACACGTGCTCTCCTTCACTGGTTGCCGTGCTTTCGGTGGTGTTCGGGACGGGTCCGGCCGGGCGTGCCACCTGGTCGCCGAGTCCGTCCGTGTTGTCCTTGGTGGCTTCCTGCTCGGCCGTGTCTTCCGCGGCGGCCTGCTCCTGGCGGATCGCCGCATCGCGCTCGGCACGCTGCTGTCGGGCCGCGCCGGTCAGCCGCGCGTACAGGCGCCGGCCGGGGTGGACCAGCCAGGGCAGGCCCAACTTCCGGCCCAACGGACTGGCCAGGAACCCGAGAAGGCCGATCGGGAGGGCGAGGAGCGCGGCCAGGGCGCGGCGACCGTGGAAGCGTGCTGCAGAGCGACGCAGCGCCTTCCGTGCGGCCTGCCGGGCGGGCGCCTTCCGTACGGCCGACCGGCCGCCGGACACCTTCCGCGCCGTGGCCGCGTCCCGGCGGGCCCGCTGCTTGGCGATGGCCGCCTGCTCGACCGCACGCGCCTTACGGCCCGCACCGCCCAGCAGTCCGCCCGCCAGACCACGCGACCGCGCCCGCAACTTGCCGGCACCGGGCTTGTTCGTGCCGGCCTTGGGCTTGTTGGATTTCGGAGTGTTCCGACGGGCATCGGCCACCGCACGGCGTGCGGCGGTGCCCTGCTGCCGCTTCTGCGCCCGCGAGGCCCCGGCCTGCTTCTGCGCCTTACGCAGCGCCTTGACCTGCCCCGCCTTGGACAGAGCCCCCGCAGCGCCGCCGCTCTTGAGTCCGGCGGGCTTGTTCAGGGAGACCGGAGCGCGGTGCTTGCCCGCCCCGGCCCCGCCCTGACCAGCCCCGCCGCGCCCCGAACCAGCGCCCGGCCCGCGCCGCTTCTGACCGGGCACCTTGCCCGACCCGCCGGCAGTGCGACCGCCGCCTGAACCGGACTTGCGCCCGGCGGTGCTGAGTCCGCCGGAACGGTGGCGTGCGGCGTGCTGGCGGGCCGCGGTACGTGCGGCGGCACGCCGTGCGGCCTGCTTCGGGCGCGGGTTGCGGCTGCGGTAGGAGGCGATCGTGCCGAGCACGGCCATGCCGGTTGCGGCGACCGCTGCGGCGATCGGCCCGCCGGCCAGCCCGGCCGCGGCGATCGTGGAGACGGTCGCGTTCGCCCCGGACAGGGCCAGCGGGGCGACCGGCCAACCGCCGGGCGCGTCCTCTACCTGGCTGTTCTTCTCATCTGCCTTGTCCACAGCCTGTGCAGGCGCCGGGACGGGCTGGGTGTCGGTGGTGGCGGGGGCCACTACCGCTTCTGTGCTGGTGTCGGTCATGCTGAAGGCACTCCTTCCGGAGTGAGAAGCAGGACCCGAACGCGCTTGTGAGAAGGGGTGTTCGGGTCCTGCGCTGATGTGGGAAACGCGCTGTTCAGACGGCGTTGTGGGTGGGGTGGGCCGCGGCGACTTCCTGCCAGCGCCGGTTGTCTGCGGCACTGCCGTTCTGCACGCGGACCTCGAAGGTGCAGCCGGTCGCCGTGCAGCGGTGCCGCGTGCTCGACCAGGCATCTTCGGCGCGGCTCAGCAGCCACAGGGCGGATGACAGCACCGCCAGCACGCACGGCGTGATCAGACCGAACGGCACGCCGTACGACTGCAGCCGCACAGCGATCGCGCCGGCCACCGCACTCGCGCAAACGATGAGGGCAGCGCTGGTGATCCGGCGTCGGGTCGGACTCTGTGCCATGAGGGGAACTCCCAGTTCAGAAGGGGATGTCAGGCGGCGCGCTGTTCCTCAGGAGCGGCGCACAGGCCGCACATGCCAAGTGATGTGGGGATGACGTAACCGGCGTCGCGCCGGCACGCGGGGCAGATGCGGCGGGCGGTGTTGGCCTTGGCCAGGGCCGCCTGCCGGGCTGGTGTCATCGGGCGCACCGGCTTGGCTCGGTCGATGCGGTAGAGGTAGGCGACCAGCGGGCCGCGGCGGCGCCGGGGGCGTTCGAGCTGTGCGGCGACGTCCTGCCCGCCGGGCCGCAGCCCGAGGGCGCGCAGTTGCCGGTAGGTGGCGTAGCCGTCAGGGGCCAGGCGCCATCGGTAGATGGGGAGGGTGGCTATCACTGGCTCGCGATGGCGAGTTCAGCGCCGGTGGTGCTGGGGTCGCGGTGTTCGGCGTAGCGGGTGGAGACCCAGCCGACCGACCAGCCGCACAGCTCCGCGGCCTGCCGCACCGGCAGCGCTGACTCGAACGCCGCCGACACGATCTGGCGGGCCTCAGCCTCCGGGAGCTTGCCCTGAGCCGGGCCGCGCTCAAGCAGCGCGTCGCGTTCACGGGCGAGGCGCTCCTGACGTTCATGCTGTTCACGAGCCGCACGCTCGGAGCGCTCGCGCTGCTCGGCTTCGGCCCGCTCGCGGACCTGCCGTTCAAGCCGCTCACGCTCTTGTTCACGCTGTTCACGCTCGCGTTCACGGCGTTCACGGATCTCCCGCTCAGCCGCCGCGGCTCGCTCGCGCTCCTCGCGTTCCTCACGCAGCTGACGTTCCTCGCGCTCCGCAGCCTCACGGGCCAGGGAGGCTTCGTGTTCACGCTGTTCACGCGCCAACAGCGCGGCGTGCTCGCGCTCCTCACGGGCGTGGGCACGAGTCCTGTCAGCACGTTCCTGCGCCTTCTGCTCAGCCTGCTCGCACTCCGCCTTCCGCTCGAACTCCAGCGCCGCCAGAGCGGTAGCCAGAGCCCGCCGATAGGCCAGGCTGGCTTCCGACGTGGCGATCAGCAGCAGTGGCGCCACGGAGTGCACAGCCACGCCGACCAGGTCTTTCTTAAGCGCGGAGTCAGCGGTGTTGAGCGCGAGGGTCATGAGACCGGTCATCCACCGCAGGGCAATGGGCCAGCGTCCGCCGTGCCCGCCCAGGCGGGCGAGCACATCATCGAGCTTGACCACGATGACCACCGCGGCATCCACCACCAGCGGCAGAATCGGCGCCGTCCACTCCCATCCGGAAGCAGTGTGCTTGGCCATCAGCGGCGTAACCGTGAGGATCGAGTAGAGCATCGCCCCGCACACGATCAACCACGTGCCACCCGACAGAGCCCGCTCGGCTGAACGCGTCTGAACACTGTTCACGCCGCACCCCCCACCGGCTCCGGGGAGGTCATGAACACGCGCCGGAACCCGTTCGATGCGGCGTCGCAGATGAACGCCTCACAGCGCCACCGAACGTCGGGCGCCGGGCGTCCACTAGCGGGCACCCACGCGTCCGTCGGCACGCCCTGCGTGGCGGTGTCGGCCTCCGCTTCCTCACGAGAGGCGTAGACGGTGTGCGGCTCGCCGTAGTGCGACAGCAGCGTCAGCGTCTGCCCCTCCACCAGCTCGCCCTCCAGCTCCTCGCGGAGCCGACGGATCTCGATGTCCTTCAGGAGGAGTTCTTGCTGAGCCGCAGCCAGCTCCTCCATGGCGCGCTTCAGGATGGCGCCCACCTCATCCGTGGTCGCCTCCGCCCGCTCCGCACGGTCGGTGACCGCGTACAGCTCGCGGACGTGCTCGCCGAATGCCTCGTTCGCGGAACCCGCCACCTCCCTCACATGCTCGCGGGCCGTGCGAGAGGCGTACTCAAGGCTTTCGAGACGGGGCGTCGTGACGATGCGGATCACGCGGCGTCACCCTCTCGAACCTCGCCGAGCCGGTTGGCGACCTCGCACCGCGCCGCCAGCACCTTGTTCGCGGCCCGCCGCAGCCGACGCTCACCCAGCGGCGTCACCGGCCGGTCAAGCAGCGCGATCTGCACGTCCAGCAGCTCAAGCTCCGCGTCGATCAGCGGCGCCTCCTGCTCGATCGCGTCCAGCTCCGCATCCGTGGGCTCCAGATCCGGAGCGAACGCCGTAACAGCGTCCTGAACAGTCACGATGTCCTTCATGGGTCGTGTCTCCCTAGCAGTAGGTACGGCCCGAACAGCGGCCCCGGAGTTGCATCTCCGGGGCCGCGCGCCGTTGAAGTCAGATCTCCGGCTCCCCTCAGCGCTGCTCGTGCGAGACGAGCAGCGGAGGCAACCGGCGCAGCAAGTGGGCTGCAGAGGTTGTGAATTCGCATACGAGCTCGACCCGCACGCGTCCGCCCTCTTGCTTGCCGAGGTGGGACGGACTGACCTCCAACCCATCGACCACCCGTGTTCAGGTGGCTGGGCCGGCACACTGTTCAGTTCTCAAGGAACGACCGGCAGGGGGCCCGCAGCGATCACGAGCTATCCCGAACCTCGGCGCCTGGAAGCAGCCCAAAGAAGGCCCCTCCGTCTCGCTGTCCTAGGACTGCGAAGCGCTTGAGTAAGACCATGGCCCACAGTCCCAGGACTGTCAACAGTCCTGGGACTGTGTTTCACTTGGACCACGTCGAAAGGGGCTCGGAATGGCGCCGAAGTGGCGAGAACTGGCAGACCGACTGGCTGAACAGATCAGGAACGGCGATCTCGAACCGGGCGCGCGCTTGCCCCACATCCGCGACCTGGTGGACGCGGGCGAGGGCTCGAAGTCCACAGTCCACGCGGCGTACAAGGCACTCGAAGCCGAAGGCCTGGTGACCTCGTCGCGGGGACACGGCACGGTTGTCCGAGAGCAGATTCCCTTGAGGCGCCTCGGTATCGCGCGCTATGACAAGGCGAAGTGGCGGGACGGCGATGAGGTTGCGTTCATCGCGGACCGAGTCGCGTCAGGCCGCGCGTACCAAAGGAACGAGCAGACACAGACGGTCAGTCGCTTCGTGGCGCCGCGGATCGTTGCAGCGGCGCTTGGGCTGCCCGAGGGCGCGGAGGTCTACGCACGGGCCCGGCTGGTGAAAGAGGGGGACCGCCCCACGCACACTCTCACCAGCTACTACCGCCCTGAGCATGTCGAGGGAACTCGCATAGTCGACCCGACGCCGGGTCCCGCCGGCCGTGGCGGCGGGTACCGGGTGCTTTACGACGCGGGCTACGAGATCGACCACATGCGGGAGGAGATCTTTGCTCGGACTCCGAGCACGGACGAAGCCAAGCTCCTGCAACTTCCGCCTGGTGAGTGGGTAGTCGAGCTGCATCGCACGACCTATACGGCGGACGACACGGTTGTGGAGTTCGCCATCGGCGTTCATGCAGCTACGCGCTTCGCATGGTCCTACGACTTCAAGGTGCCCGACTCGGCGCAGGGGGAAGGCGACAAGGCGTGATCTCCGCACAGGCATGGTCCGATGCGCAGGAACTGTGGGACTTCCAGCAGATGGGCCACGAACTCCGGCCGTGCTCGGTAGCGATTGGGCTCGGCAGCCATGATCTCGGCGTAGCCGACGTCACGGCCAACCTGTATCACCGTGGCCTGACGCCACTGATCGTGTTCACCGGGGCGACCAGCCGAACGACGCGTGAGGCGATGCCGAAGGGCGAGGCCTGGCATTACCGCGAGCGGGCGTTGGAACTGGGAGTGCCGGCGGACGCGATCCTCGTCGAGCTGCAGGCTCGCAACACGGGCGAGAACATCACGTTGTCCAGGGCGTTGCTCGAGGAGCGCGGTGTGCCCGTCGAGTCGGCGCTTCTCGTCAGCAAGCCGTACGAGGAGCGCCGGTCCTACGCCACGGCGTGCAAGATCTGGCCGTCAGTGAACTGGGTGAGCGCGTCCGCGTCCATGTCGTTCACGGAGTACGTGGACTCGATCCAGGACGCGCGGCTCGTCATCGACATGCTCGTCGGGGCGCAACAACGCCTCATGGTCTATCCCGAACAGGGGTTCATGATCAGCCAGGAGATTCCGCAGACGGCAGTGGCGGCGTTCGAGCGCCTCAGGGCCGAAGGATTCACCAGCCGACTGATCCCTGGTCTTTCATGAGGGCGCCCCTCGCGACCTTGCGGGCCGTACCTGGGCCAGGGGCACTTGATGAGGCATCTCGGCAGTGTGACGTTTTCCGTCGAGCACTGGCGCGGTAGAACTTTCCCTACGTCATCAAGACGGCTCGCTCCGCTCACCGCGCGCAAGGCCCGGCCCTCGGCCGGGCCTTGCGCTCCCGTCTCCGCCCCACTCCAGACCGACCGGCGCCCGTGCCGCAGAAGAAGGGGCACGTCACAGCTCGGGCTGTCGCGGCAGCAACATGAAAGTCACCCTGCAAGCACGGATCACCACCTAAAGTTGCTGTCGGAGTGCTGGCTTGTGAGTCCAGGGGAGAGCCGTGACTGATAGCACAGAGCAGGATTCTCTTTTCGAACAAGAGGGGGAGGATATTACATCCGAGCAAAGCGAAGCCCTAAATGTTTCAGTCGCAGAGCGTCGACTTGTGACTCAGCCTTACGATCTCTCGCTTGCCACGCTGGCGGATGATATCGAGCGACAGCAACTTCTCTTGAGTATCGAATATCAAAGGAAATACGTTTGGGATCGCTCAAAGGCAAGCAGGCTAATTGAAAGCTTCCTGCTGAATATTCCGGTACCGGTCTGCTACTTCGCAGAAAATCCAGACGGAACCTACGAAGTAATCGATGGCCTGCAGCGCATTCAAACTGTCAATGATTTCCTTACGGATGAATTTGCCCTGAGAGGAATCTCTGTCCTCAAGGAGTATGAGGGTCAATGTTTTTCAGATCTGCCACCTCGCGAGCAGAGGCGCCTCACTAGCCGAACAATCCGATGCATCGTAATCACGGATGACTCTCATCCAGACATCAAGTTCGATGTATTCGAGCGTCTCAACACCGGCTCCGCAATGCTTGGCGCGCAAGAGCTTAGAAACTGCATTTATCGAGGAGAATTTAATTCCTTCCTGAAGGATCTGGCCGCCGATGAGAAATTTAAAACCATCCTGGGCGGAATCAAGAATAATCGAATGGATTACGAGGAGCTGGCACTTCGCTTCTTTGCTCTCTATGAGGAGCTATCCGCCTACCGACCCCCTTTGCGGCAGTTCCTAAACTCTTACATGCGAAAGTACCGAGAACAGACACCTTCCGGCGAGCATATGGAAGTACTCACAGATACGTGTAGCGCCGTCTGGGAAATCTTTGGAGTCGACGCATTCAGGGTGATGCGGGACGGAAAATTGGGCGCCTTCAACAAAGCCCTGTTCGATTCCATCGTGATTCCTCTTGCCTTCTCTGACCGAGACACCGCCGTAGTGGAGGCCGAGAAAGTCCGAGCCCTACGGGAGAAGCTTCTCCGTAGCGAGGAATTTCAGACGGCCATTGGTCGCGCCACTGCGGACCGGACCCGCATGCACGGCCGAATTCAAATGTTCGCAGATGGACTGAATCGCCTTGGCATTTCTTGCACCCTCCCCCCTCTTCCCGAACTATGACGGAGTGCAGGAGGGCATACCTTGGAATCCCTTGCTGAATTCAAGGACAGCCTCAAGGAAGTAGAGACGCTCCTGTCTCTGAATCCTATGAAGTCCTTGGATCGATCCCAAACGAGTTCATCTGCAATCGGCCGTGATGCAGCGAACGCAATTACGCGATCCTGCACCGTGATGCTGGTTTCCCATTTTGAAGGCTTCGTCAAGGCAGGCCTGACAGAGCTCATCGATGAAATCTGCCAAGCCAAGCCACCCGCCCGTCGGTTGCCTGATGGCCTGCTGGAACTGCACACGCGAGAGCGAATCCAGGAGATTTTCGGGACCAATGGACCCGATAGAATGACGCGGACGCGTCGACTCTTCGCAACTTATGCATCGCTCTGGGAAGGCGACAGGTCAATCAACCCGAAGGTGCTGTCTGCCAAAGTCCTGGCCCGTCAATTTACGAGCGCCAAACCTGAGGTGCTCGCAGAGGTCTTTTCGTTGCTGGGCGTAGAGGATCTCTTGGATAGGGTGGATCGCCACGTCAATCAAGCGATTTTGAATCGTGGAGACAAGGCGACGAGCGTCAAGGTAAATATAAAGCTCTTGGAGATTGTGGACCGTCGGAACAAAATTGCTCACGGCGACAGGAATGAGAAGCCGACGCCTGTAGAGGTCGAGAACTACATGCTCTTCCTTCAAGACGTTGCCGACTGCTTGGCGACAGTTCTCGATGCTCGCATCTCGCATTGTTGTTCGCTGCGCTGAGTGTGAGGAAATCGGAATAAGTTCGGTCTCCCCTGAGGATGAAGCCTCTGGTCTGGGCTGGGTGAGCACGCCGCGGGGCAGACTACTTGGCAACACCGGGCTTGTGTCGTCGGCCAGAGCCGGACGCGACGGCCCGACCGTGACAAGACAAGCGTGTTGGTCGTGCATGCGTAGGTGGGCGCTACGACACTCGCTGGGCCGGCCGAGGCAGGCTGAATGCTCGCAGGACAGCACTCAGGGCAGCCTCACCGGTGATTCCTGCGCACGAGAGCAGCACCTGATGAGTGCCTAATTGCGTGACAACGCCGACGAACAGCGGCGGACCACCGCGGACCATCATCCCAGGAGAGAGGAGCACCGCCCTAAGATAGAGCCCCCACCCAGGTTGCTTCGGGACGAAGTATCCGCTCGGCCGAGGCGCGCTGCTCGTGGTGGGGAGCCAGGTCGACCGAAAACACCCACCCCGAGAACCCGCGGCGCTGGCATGCTGACAGATCCGAGTATCGGACCACAGCCCCGGGGGCAACGTGATCGTGAACCGGCGTGTCAGCAGCGAACAGCCTGATGGGTACGACGAGTTGGAAGACCATCTCACCCAGAATCTCAATGCCCCGCTCGACTGGCCGGAGGAAAGCGGCCTCACTGTCAGCCAGGTCGCCCGAATCGCCGCTGCTGCAAGCTGCGACACCGCGTACAGCCAAGCTGCCAACGGCCACCTGCTCGACCTATTCGCGGCGCTTCCATTGCCGGGAACCACAGAGGGGAAGAGCTTCTGGGAGCGCATCCGCGACGCTGGTGGCGGCGCAGCCTGGAACATCCACCCTGCCAACATGGGCGGCCCCTTCTTCGACCGCATCCATGACGGCAACGAGGGCGGCATCGCCTCACGCGTCCTGAGCTTCCTGGAGGAGCTGACACCATCGCAGCGCACCGACGTGGCAGAGGTCATCGGCTCAGCCCTCGACAACGGCACTATCGGGGTCGGCGGCCGGTACGGGGGCGAACTGTGGCTACGGGACGCAGAGATGAGCGCATGGCGCGTTGTACTGGCCAGCCGCCGGGAGTTCGAAACGTCACAGGACCGCGAGGGATTCTTCGAAGCATGGCGTCGCGCCTGACCACTTCTTAGGAGCCGAGAGAGCCTGCGATGGCGGTCTCAATTGTGGTCTCAACACCGCCTCGATCCAGGACTGTCCGCAGTCGTCCGCTGCGGTGCGATGACGCTTCTGAACTGCGATGAAGGCCAACGAGCGGACTGCCCTGGATGCCCCCGGATCGAGATCCGACAAGTCGTAATGCGTAGCTAGTCCGCCAGCGGGGCTGCCTAGGTTGGCCAACGCCAAGCGTGCCGAGGCTAGGCCACCCCTGTGCCGAGGTACTCCAAAAGTGCTCGCACGTCGGCAGCGTTCATACCTGCGGCAAGCGGGACCTCTTCCTCGGGATCGCCGAGCTGCTGTACCTCCGGGTCATCGAGAATCCGTCCCATGAAGTCCAGCTTCTCCGCCAGCCGAAGGGCGACCAAGTCATCGACACTCCCCTCTGCCGCGAGCACTGTGACTCGCGTCTGCGTGCCCGGATCGAGGCCGAGGCGGTGGATGCGGTCCAGACTCTGCAGGTACCGGCCCGCCTGGAAGTCACGGTCGACGTAAACCGCGTCATGACAGACCTGGTGAAGGCTGATGCCCTCGCCAAGAGTCGCCGGATTTGAGATCAGGACCGCGCAGTCCGCATCTTCCCGGAAGCGGCGGAGTTCAGCTTCCCGATCAGGTGTTCCACCGTGCACGGCCGCCGGCTGGAACGGTGCCAGCAGAGCTTGGAGTGTAGTAATGCTGCGGACGAAGCTCGTCCACACCAGGGTCTTGCGTCCAACGGCGGCGTTGGCAGAAACGATGGAGAGCGCCTCTTGGTACTTGGGCGGCATCTCATAGTCAGGGAGCTGCCTGAGGAGCGTCGTGAGCGAGTCTCCTTCGGCCGCCTCCAGCGGTGGGACTCGGAAGTGCAGCGGCTCGTGGCGTGTTGAGCCCGCCACGAGCAGGGCCGGGCTGGTCGCTGCCATCAGTAGGCGCAGCGCCGTCTTGCCGAGCGCCTCGAAGTCAGTCCGGTCAGCCATCGCCCTGACCGAGAAACGCCCCTTGAGCGCGTCATAGATTTCACGGTGCAGCGGCGGCATCGGAATGCGGCGTATCCGCGTTTCCACCGGAGTGAGACCCAGCTCATCCTTAGTGGTCCGCGTATACAGGGGGCGCAGTACCCGGCTGGCGTGGGCGAGATCGCCGCCGTCGACAGCCTGTGTAACCACACGCCGCCCGTGTCCCGGCCAGACGAAAGAAAGCAGGTTCTCGAGGTCTTTGGGTCCGTTGGGTGCAGGGGTGCCGCTGAGGATCATCCGGACGCGGCTGAGAGGGCCCAGCGCCAAGCATGCGGCACCGTACACTCCAGCACCGCCGAGCTTCATGCGGTGTGCCTCATCGAGGATGAGCATCCCCGGAGCTGCCTTCAGCCATTGGGACAGCCCTGCCAGAGCCCGGTCCAAGCGCTCGTAGTTGACGAGAAGGATGTCTGCCGAGGCCGGCACAGACTTGCCGAGCACATGCACGTCGAGCGGCGTGGAGAAGCACTCCTTGGCCTCCTCCTGCCAGGCCTCGTATGCGGACTTGGGACTCACCACGAGCATGCGCTCCACCTCTCCGCGCCGACGGAGAGCAGAGAAGACAGCAAGGGAAACACGAGTCTTGCCGGCTCCCGGGACACTGAAGTTGGCCCCGTGGCCGACCGAGAGTAGACGGGCTACGTCGCGAAGCTGAAACGGGGTGAGAAGGTCGTTCCAGTCATCATCCAGCTGGGTCAGAACCGACTCGGGCTGGACAGTGTCCTCGTCAGGCGAACCGCTGAGGAGCTTTTCAGCCGTGTCAGCCGTATCGAGCATCTCGGTGACCAGGAGGCGGAAGTCGTCTTCCCAGATGACGCTGTCAGGGCGGGGCCAGGACCCGAGAGCGCTGAGGCTGGAGAGGAAGCCGTCGATAGGGACAGCCGCTGTAAGTCTGTCGGTCATGCGGCCGCTCGGGAAGCTGGCAACCAACTGGCCGAGTGCTCCGCGGCACTCCGGCACAGTACGCAGCGCAGCCTGCGTACGGGTGACGTCAAAGCCGATCACCAGGCTCGGCTCGTCGGCCACTAACGTGCCTTCCCGAAGGTCTCAAGGAGCCAGGTCACGCCGTCTCCGGGTTGCTGCACAGTCCGCCTGGCCTCGGTAGCGAGCTTCTCCAGCTTCTGCTTCAGGTCAGTGACGGCGTCGTCGAACGACTCCTCGTCCAGGCTTCGCTGCGCGCGGGACATGACCAGGTCGGTGACGCACTGCTCGATGTCACGGCCAGCGTCGGCAAGACGAGCAGGCGCTGCCTGCTTGCGCTTCTTGATACGCGCCTCGCGGCCGGCATCAGTGATGGCCTCATCCATCGCATCACGCAGCCGCTTGAACTCCTTTTGAGCCTCAGCCGCAGCCTCCGGAGGAACCGAGCTGCCGGGCCGACTGACAGCTACCGCATGCAGGACGGCGTCTGTCAGGGCCTTGGCTGCCTCGAGGGAGACAGATGGCCCTCTCACGGCCCGCCCCAGGCCGGGGATGGCAACGCCAGCCGAAGCCTCGGCCGGGGCACCGCTGTCCAGCAGCCTGACGGAGAGATAGCGGTCGCGGAAGTCGTGGTCGACGAAACGGACATCGGTCTTGGCGAAGCCCAGGAACATGGCCGCCAGCCGGTTCTCCAGCAGCAGCTCCGCCTTCTCGGGGTTGGCTGCGTACTGCTTGAGGTAGGCGCGGTGCAGTTCTCGGAACTTCTCTGCCTGGTCCTCAAACGCGACCAAGGACAACTGTTCGCCGGCCGTCTTGCTTCGCTCGATCAACGACTCGATACGCCTCAGCACCCACTGGTCCTGCCGGCAGCGCTCTGCAGTCGTGCGGAAGGTGGCGGCGATGACCCCAAGGGGCGCTCCTTGATCAACTAGCTCCTGAATGGCGAGCAGCCGGTTGATGTATGAGTAAGCCCGCCGGTGCTCCTTGCGCAGCTGAAGCGACAGTTCGATCGCGGCAATGTCCTGCCAGTCACAGGAAGGCGGCAGAACGGCTACACGCATGGTGTGGGTGGGGCCGTAAAGCTGCATCAGGGCAGCACGCCGGGTGTTGCCGTTGACAAGGATGCCCTCGTGAGTGATCAGCCCGGGATCCGTCTGCCCGTACTCCTTCAGGCTTACCGTCAGCTCGTCGAAGTCAGGATCGGTCCGAGCGGGGTCTGCTGGGAGTACTTGCAGGAGGCGGGCCAGGTATGCCTGGCTGTCGCTGGTCCACGGGTCGGCGGCGAGCGCCTCTGCCTGCTTCGGGTCGTGGCCGGCCTGCGCACGGATGCGGTGGGTTGCCGGGTTGTAGTAGAGATTGCCCACCGGCATCTGGATGACGTCCAGGTGCTCCGAACTACCTCTCCACTCGACAGTGAAGGTCTCACGGAGGCCGCCACCGGCCGCGATCTCCGCCAACCGGGACCGGACGAGGTCGCGGTTCTCCTCGGCGTCTGGCGGCAGCCCGTAGCCCTTGGTCATGTACTCGCTCCTGCTTCCGTGCTTGTTCTTACGGGGGTTGTTCCGTGCTACCGGAATACTCAGGCGAGTCCCAGCTCCGCCCGGAGCTGCGTCCGTGACTCCTCAGGCAGAGAGCGGTAGTCGCTCCAGATCTGCTCCAGGCGGCTGAACTCCCGCCGGTCGGCCGCCACCCAGTCGGACAGTAGGCTGCGCTCGGCCGAGTCGAGGGCAGCGGCTGCCGTGAGCACCTTGTCCAGATCCGCCGCGAGCGACTTGCCTCCCACCCGGCACCGCTTGCACTCGGTGACCAGTTCCGTAGCCGTGGTGCCGTCCGGCTTTACTACTTCCCTGCGCGCGATATCGAGCTGGGCTGCCTCGTAGGTGCCGGCGTAGGTATCGCCGGGCGCGATACCGCAGGAGCGGCACATGTACCCGTCCCTAGCGAGCACCTCACGTCGGCGCCCTGCGCCGATCGCGATCGTGCCTGCCTTGCGGGTCGCGCGACCCGGCTCCCAGACGGGGTCGCCAGGCTTCACGAAGCGCTGCTCGTGAGATTCCAATCCCGCGTCTTCCCTGCTGGTGTCGATGCGCCAACCGAAATCCCGGAGGTTACGCATACGGCGGTCGATCTGGGACACCCCGGGGAAGGCTGCTCGCAGCTCTTCCTTAGTAAAGGTGCTGCCTTCGCCCACTTCGGAGACTAGCCACAGGGCGACGCGCTTCATCGTTCCGAGGCTGGCATCCTGCCAGGACGGCATGACATCTCCATTCGCGGACTCCCGGCGGGAGGCCAGGGGTGCCACTGGTGAGCAGCGGACTATGAACATTCATTACTAGCACGGCCCCGCGGCCTCGTTCCAGCGGTTATCAATCTTTACTCGAACGAGTAAAGAGAAGAGCTCTGTAAAGATCCGTTTTGACAGTATTTGTCAGCATTAAAGACAGCAAATCGCTTCATGAAAAGTAGTCAGGGAAAAGCGCAAAACCGCGCACCGCCGAGCCGGTGAGTGACTAGGCTTCAGAAGATCACCGGCTCTCTATAGGCAATCTCGGACGAGCGGAAGGGTTCGTTTGGCATGCCATCACTTGGATCGATTAGCGCCACCTGTGCACCCGAGGCCACGGAAGAGGTGCAGGCGTTTGCCAACGCCCTCAAGGTCCTCATCCATCACGTCCGCCCTGGTCACACGATGGCGCAGAAGGCTAAGGCGCTGCACGTCTCGCCGCCCCTCCTCTCCCACTGGCTCAACGGGCGACGACTTCCGCGCTCGGCGACCATCGGGGAGCTGTCCGGGTTAGCCCTGGGAGCGGTAACGGGCAATCGGGATATCGCCGCACTAGCCCATGAGTTCGCAGCGCTCGAGTCCCTCCTCCAGGCCGCGCGGCGGTCGGTATGCCGCCGGTGCGCGAGCGGCTGCACCTGCAGCGAGACGGAAAGCAAGGGGTACCGGCGCAACAGTTCCTGCAATGCCCCGACCGACGAGGGGTACCGGCGCAACAGCGCGACGCCACCGAACCCGGATTTACCCGCACACCTGACGACGATGACCGAGGCCGACCGCAAGACTCATCTACGGGACCTGGGGTCGGCATTGAGCGAAGGGGATGTCGGTGTATATGCCGACATCCTTGCACGCGCAGGAATGAAGACCGAAATGGAAGTTCTGCTCCGCTCAGCAGAATCGGCCGGGAGGGATTCGATGGAAATTGCAATCATTCTCGGCAGGCTCCGCTAACCTCTTGAATGATTGACTCCCACTCGAATCACAAGCAAGGAACACGTGTGTCCGGTGACAGGCACGAGGGGTTCCCCCGCCCTCTTTGTAACTACTGCCGCGCACCCCCGGCAGTGCAGGGAAGGCTCGGCCTGAAGGGTCTGGAAACCACGACCGAGACCTCCCCTGCCAGAACACCCGTTAGATCGATGACCAACTAGGAGTTCCAAGTTGAATAGTAAGGCCCTCCTGGCCCGGGTGGCCAGGAAGATCAAGGCTGCCTGCCTGCGGATTCACGCTGCCGCCGACGGCACGGGACGCGTGAGGCCCGCGTGGGAGCAGACGCGCCGCCGGCTCCGCTTCCTCCGCTGGACGCTGGTGATCCAGATCCTCAAGGGCGCCGCCTTCGCCGGCGGCGGCATCATCATCCAGGTCCTGGCCACTCGGCTCATCAGTCACTGAAGCCGATTTCCTGTCTGCCGCCCACACCTGCGACGGAGAGGCCGACGCCGACCGACCCGGTCGGCGTGCGGACAGCAGCATGCTGAACAGCCGGGCGGATGCGGTGGCATATCGTCCAGCAGCACCCCGCCGGGGAGCTGCTGGACGATATGCCGACCTGGGAGCAATCTGGGAGGGCAGTCGATCTGTGAGCCAGCTGGGCCACTGTGGTGTCGTAGCCGTCTGGTAGACGTAGCCCATGATCCCTTCCCCTCGCGCGGCCCAACTGGACGTGCCTTTCACGGACCTTGCTGAAGCTGACTTGGCGGTCGACGCTGTCTACGCCGGCGGGGCCCAGGGGCACTCTGGTGATGACCCTATTGGCAAACTACTGCCCGGTACCGGCAACCAGGGCGGGTTCCGTTACGCCGGGTCTCCAGTGAAGGAGACGGTGCGTCTGGCAGTGCTATACACCAGCGGCGGAGCGGTGGACTGGCCGGATCACCTAGACGCCGAGACCGGCACCTTCACCTACTACGGCGACAACCGCACCCCGGGCAAGGGCCTTCACGAGACGCCACGCAAGGGCAACGTGCTGCTGCGCGATGCCTTCGCGCGGTCTCACGGTTCCGCGCAGGAACGGGTCAGCGGAGTACCGCCATTCCTGCTCTTCGAGAAGGCAGCACCTGGCCGTGCGGTCCGCTTTCGCGGTTTGCTCGCCCCTGGCGGACCGACACTGGCACCCGACGACGAACTCTCGGCGATCTGGCGGACGACCGGCGCGCAGCGGTTCCAGAACTACCGCTCCCGTTTCACCGTGCTGGACCAGGCGCGCATTCCTCGCGCCTGGATCCGGCACGTGCTGGCCGGCGGCAACCCCCTGGACGGCGAGTGCCCGGAAGTCTGGCGGACTTGGGCCGAAAGCCGGGTCTACCGGCCGCTGCTCGCACCGGCCACGACGGTCATACGCTCAGCTGCCCAGCAGCTTCCCGACGACCGCGTCAGCCAGGCCATGCTGACTGAGATCCGGGAGTACTTCCGCGGGCGCGAGACAGACTTCGAGGCGTGTGCCGTAGCCGTCTGGCGGCTGATTGCCCCCGCCACAGGGATGGTTGATGTGACACGGCCGAGCCGCGACGGCGGAAGGGATGCGGTCGGCTCATACATTCTGGGGCCGCCGACCGCACCAATCAGCATTGACTTCGCCCTGGAAGCTAAGTGCTACGTCCCCGACAACAGCGTCGGTGTCCGGGAGGTCTCCCGGCTCATCTCTCGTATTAGGCACCGCAACTTCGGTGTGCTTGTCACCACTTCGCACTTCAACCGGCAGGTGCAGAGCGAGGTGCACGAGGACGGGCACCCTATTGCCCTCGTCTGTGGTCGAGACATCACCGACGCACTTCGGCAGCACGGAAGGACCACGCCCGAAGCGGTGCGGGACTGGCTCCAGCAAAGCTTTCCGCATCCGTAGCAGCGGCACAACTGGGCAGCATGTAGGGATGGCGAACCGCACCGTGCACGGAGCGACAACAGATCGAGGCGTGAGACGCCGGGGCGTGACCGCGACCCTCGGGCTGGCATCCGTGCTCTTGGCTGCCAGTTGTGCCGTCCCAACTGAAAGCGAGCAGCAGTCGCCAACTCCTGCCCCGACTCCGACACGCGACATCGAGCGGTTCACTCTGCGGGCCCCGCAGGATGATGGGTTGGGCTCGTTCAGCTACACCAAGATCACTGGCTCCTTGGAGTGCTTATCCTCGGGCCTCATCGCGATCACTCTGGAGGCTGCGGAGCCGAGAGATGACCTGTTGGTGACATTGCTCGGCGGCAGATGGAATCCCAGGCCCGTTCAAGGCTGGGAGCAGGTGCATGCCGATCTGCGCGGGTCGAAGCCCTGGCGCCGCTTTACTCAGCGGCTCTGCATGAATGGGTTGGAGCACACCCTCAGCATTGAGGTGATGACGATGAGGCAACGAGAGCAGTACGGCGTCGATGGTTCCTAGGCAACTGGCGGCGCCGCAAGAGCCTCGTCGCAACTACGACGCGGATGGGGGAAGGGGCCCACGTCCACCAGGAACGGCAACAGCACTGGAGCCGCTGCGCCGTTGGAGGTCAGGTACAGCAACCGCGTCAGCCGGTGCCACCCCCATCGCGCCGGACAGCTGGTCGAACCCGAAGGGTCCCTCCGAGTGAGTGGCGAGTGAGTTCACCTCGTTATGGATCACGCAGCGCCATCAGTGCAGGTCAAGGGGGTACTTGCCGCCCGCTTAGTCGTGCCCTCCGGAGCCGTGTGCGCAGGTTCGAATCCTGCCGGGGGCACCCCTTATGAGGTGCCCAAAGACCCCGCCATCAGCGGTTTCGCTGAGAACGGGGTCTTTGCGTATGTGCCGGCGTGTGTCGCGGTATGCCGCCCTGGCGGCTCCGTGTCAGCGTTTGTGGACTCTTCGTGGACAGGATCTTGGTGGCGTCGCCCCAGGTCAGCCAGCCCAAACGACGAAGGTCCCCGGACGGATCCAGGGGCCACGCGCACGCGCTGGGATTCAGGTTCGTATCTCTCGTACCAAGGCGCCGCTGTCGTCATACAGCTCCAGGGTGAACCGGAGGCCGCAGCGGCTGAGCAGGCCGGCAAGGTCGTCGAGGCGCTGAGGGTCGATGACTCCGTTGAGCAGAACCTCTCGCGCCTGGATCGGATCCAGCTCGATCTGCCCCCAGCTGGCCCACCTCGTAGCCGTACCAGGACGACGAGGGCGACGACCAGCCGGCGCGGACGAAGGTGGCAGCAACGGGCGCGGCGTCTCGGCAGTCTTGTACAACGCCACAGACGTTGTTGTTCACGTCGTCCCACTGAGGATCCAGGCGCTGGCCGTCATCGGATATGTCCACGGTCGGAGCATGAGGCACCACAGCCGGCCTCACCCGCACTCCCGAAGCAGAGGTGCGCCGGGACACTTTCCGAAGCTCGGCCAGGGTCTCGGGAACCGTCATCAGTTCGCCCTTCACAGGCACGCCCCGCCGAATCGAGCTGGTCTTGCAGGGCTTCGCCGGCGGTTTCGCGGTTGCGTTGGAGGTCTCGGGCGATGTTGGTGGTGAGGCCAAGGTGAGTTCAGAGTCCTTCGCAGTACGGTGAGTCCCCAGAGCAGAGCTGGACTCTCTCGTGAAGCACGCGTCGACGCCTCGAAGAGGGGTTCCTTGACGCCACGGTCCCCCTGATCAGCTGAGCTTCGCCACCACCGTCTTGGCACGCCGCCGCCGTACCCGGGCTGCCCTGGCCATGAGTTCAGGCCGGGCCGCTGATACCGCCCGGAAAACGACGCGCTCGGGACCGTACCGCTGCAGTACCGCGGAGAGCCGATCGGCAGGGTCCGCCAGATCCCCGACCGGACTACTGGTCAGGTCGCAATAGGTGATCGTGTCTACCAACTCGGGTTCGGCGGGCCCGAATTCGCTGAACACGTGGTCCAACCCGAGTTCGGATCGCTCCCATGAGGAGGACGTGAGGAAGGCCACGATGCTGCGCAGCCGCGGGTCAGCCCCAACGACGGCGCGCAAGTACCCCGCCCCATCGATCATTTGCTGTCCGGTGTCCACGGCGGCGCGGGCATACCCGATGTAGTGCGAAATGGCTGCGGCCGCCAACAGCGCGGCGTCCTCGCCCAACGTCGGCGCCAGGTTCAGTGCCTGGGACTACACCCGCTGAGAGTGGGCGCACCGCCGCGGCAGCCTGTCAGCCGACAGCGACTCGGCAAGGTCATGTGCCCACCAGGCCAGCTGCATTGCCCAATGCCGCCGAGGCAATCGGGAGCTCAGGGAGGAGAGTTGACGAACCGGCCAACCCCGTGTCGCGCCTCGACGTGGCCGACGGTCTCCAGCTCACGCACGGCGCGACGAACCGTGCCACGCGATACGCCGTACTTCTCGACAAAGGCCGCCTCACGGATCACCGGCTCGCGGATCACCGGCTCGCGGATCAACGGCTCGCGGATCAACGGCTCGCGGATCAACGGCTCGCGGCAGGGGAAGTCATTCAGTGACGGCCCGGTCGTGTCGCGCAGCCTTCACCGGTTCCACCTCGTCAGACGCCGTCCCGGCATGCGCGCGGCGGCCGCCCGGGGTGAGCTGCCCACGACCAGAGGGCACCTCTTACCACAATTTGGACGATTAGACAACCCCCAGCGGGCAGAGCAACATGGATCTGTCGGGAGGTGAAGATCGCGAATCCTTGGGCAATGGTGGTGCCACTGGTCGGCAGGCGACCGGGTGGACCGATCCCTAAGCGATCACACAGCCATGAGCTCAGATGATCTCGCTTTCTCTTCTCTGATCGTGAAGAGCCGACCGTCCGTACACATAGCTCTTCTCGGTGGTTTCGACCTCGTGGTCGGCGACGTCCCGGTGACAGTCCCGCTCGGCTCGAAGCGACTCCTGGCGTCAATCGCGCTCAACTACCGCGCCTCTGTCCCTCGGACCTTGATCGCCGGAAGTCTTTGGCCCGAAGCATCCGAGCCTAGGGCGAACACGAACCTTCGGGCGGCGTTGTCACGCCTGCCCGACCTCGGCCGGCAAGCACTGGACGTCTCTCCCAGCGAGGTGCGTCTCGCGCGGGAGGTCACCGTCGACCTGTACCACGCCCGGTCGCTGGCCGAACGCATACTCGACCCCCACGTCCCGGCCGAGGACCTCGACCTCAACGCGGCGACCGTCGACCAGCTCTCCGCCGATCTGCTGCCCGGCTGGTACGACGAATGGGCCTTGCTCGAGGCGGAGCATTGGCGCCAGCTTCGACTCCATGCCCTCGAGAAACTGGCGGGAGAACTCATCGAGGCTGAGCAGTTCGCCGGGGCGGTGACGGCCGCCCATACGGCCGCCCAGGCAGATCCACTGCGGGAGAGCAGCCAGGTCTCGCTGATCCGCGCCTACCTGGCGGAAGGCAACCTGGTCGAGGCACTGGACCACTTCGAACGCTACGCGCAGCGTCTGCGCAACGAGTTGGGACTCCGCCCCACACAGCAGCTGCGCCAGCTCGTGGCCGAACTGCAGCAGTCACGCCCCGGTGGCGGATACTCGCATTAGGGACCGCGAGGGGCACGGCCGGATCACATGTCTTGGCCTCCTGCGGCGGGTGATGCTCGTCCGTGGAACCCTCGTGCCGGGCGACCTAGACGATCTCCGGGTCGCGAACCCATGATGTCCGCGAGCGACGTGCTCGGTGGTGAACGTCTGCGAACCCGCCACTGTTGCCCGTGGCGGGTTCGCAGAGTCGAAGCGGGCCGGCACATGTGTGGTGTGTTCAGCTCGCAGCCGTGGTCACTACTACCCGATCGCCTGGTTGCCCTGGTTCGTGCCACCAGTGCCCCCGACAGCCTGGTTGCCCTGGTTGGTGCCGCCAGTGCCCCCGACAGCCTGGTTGCCCTGGTTGGTGCCGCCAGTGTTTCCGATCGCCTGGTTGCCCTGGTTGGTGCCGCCAGTGCCCCCGATCGCCTGGTTGCCCTGGTTCACTGTGCCCCCGGTCCCGACAGCCTGGTTGCCCTGGTTCGTGCCGCCAGTGCCACCGATCGCCTGGTTGCCCTGGTTCGTGCCGCCAGTGCCACCGATCGCCTGGTTCCCCTGGTTGGTGCCGCCAGTGCCACCGATCGCCTGGTTCCCCTGGTTCGTGCCGCCAGTGCCCCCGATCGCCTGGTTCCCCTGGTTCACTGTGCCCCCGGTCCCGACAGCCTGGTTGCCCTGGTTCGTGCCGCCAGTGCCCCCGATCGCCTGGTTCCCCTGGTTCACTGTGCCCCCGGTCCCGACAGCCTGGTTGCCCTGGTTCGTGCCGCCAGTGCCCCCGATCGCCTGGTTACCCTGGTTCACCCTGCCCCCGGTCCCGACAGCCTGGTTGCCCTGGTTCGTGCCGCCAGTGCCACCGATCGCCTGGTTCCCCTGGTTCACCCTGCCCCCGGTCCCGACAGCCTGGTTGCCCTGGTTCGTGCCGCCAGTGTTTCCGATCGCCTGGTTACCCTGGTTCACCCTGCCCCTGTTCCCGACAGCCTGGTTACCCTGGTTCACCCTGCCCCTGTTCCCGACGGCCTGGTTACCCTGGTTGACGCGCGAGGGGCAGACGTTCGGCCTGGGTTGCTTGCCGCAGAGATTCGGTGCGGCAGTCGAGGCCTTTGGTGCCGCCTGATGTGCTGCTGTGGCGGTCGCCGCGCCTGCCCCGAGAGCAAGTGCCGCGGCCAGGCCGGATGCGCCGATCAGGCTAGGTATGCGACGCCGGATGCTTGTCACCATGGTGGCTTCCTTACATGTGAAAGCGGGGTTGCGCTTACCTGTCCCAGTCATCGTGGGGCGCCGGGCATCACCGTCGCGTGACGCTGGCGTGACAGGGCTGGCGGCCTTCGCCGACGAGCATCTGCTGCAGCCGACTCTCATGGTTCAGCCCCACCGCGTCGGCCTCACGTCAGCGCCATACTTGCGCTCGATGCCATGTGCCCCGGGGGCAGGGCCGAGGCCCATTCGCCAGATCCCACCCCGAAACCGGCGAAACCCGCCACGAGACCGTGACGGGTTCATGTTGCCGAAGCCGATCGGCAGGGTCGGCGCCTCCAGGTGCCCTACACAGTCTGCGCCTGCTTCAGATTCAACTGCTGGATGGCCGACGCGAACGCGATCGTGGGCCTGTTTGCCTGGTTGTTCTGATTGATGCCACCAGAGGAACCATTTGCCTGGTTGTTCTGGTTGACGCCGCCGGAGGAACCATTTGCCTGGTTGTTCTGGTTGACGCCGCCGGAGGTGCTGTTTACCTGGTTGTTCTGGTTGACGCCACCAGAGGAACCATTTACCTGGTTGTTCTGGTTGACGCCACCAGAGGAACCATTTGCCTGGTTGTTCTGGTTGACGCCACCAGAGGCGCTAACTGTCTGGTTGTTCTGCTTGACGCCACCGGAGGCGCTAATCGTCTGGTTGTTCTGGTTCGTCCCGCCGGTGGTCCCGACCAGCTGGCGCGGCATTTCCGAGAGGCGGTCCAGCAGGCCGACAGTGCGGAGGAGGCCCCCCGTCTGCGCGTTCGCCTGCCACGCGGCGGTCCGGTTCACACTCTTCGACGCCTTCCCCTTCTGCGCCTCTCTCCTCTTTTCCGCCGATTGCTGCGCTTGCGGGTTGACGTCGCGCAACAAACCGACGGCGGCGAATGGCCGAGTTCCTCCGCGGCCGGAGTCGCTGTAGTTGGCGGCATAGGCGCTTCCCGAGCCGAGAACAACCAGACCGCCGACCGCTGCAGCGGCGATCACGACCTTCTGGAGCATGAGCATGAAATCTTGCCCTCCGCGCATCTGCAGTACAGAGCTGCATTACCCATTGCAATGCAATGACTGCTTAACGTACATGCGCATCGGGTGGGTCCAGCGCCAGGGAGCCGTGTCGCGCCTCCCGATCACTCATTCATCCTCTCCAGCAGCGCTTCACGCGCGTACGCCGTGAGCTCAGTACGCCCCGAGTACGTGCCGGCCAACCACGGGTCAAGGGCAGCTCGCATGCCCGGAAAGGGTTTCCCTACTTCATCACTTCATCGAGGCTCGCCACTTCATCGAGGCTCGCCCCGTACCTGGATCACGGCATGCGTTCCCTGTGTTCGCCAGGATTCGGGTTCCGAATCGTTCAGCGCGTCCTCCGTTTGTTTTTCCAGGCCCACGATTACGTCTGATTTAAGGGTACGTAGGGCTGCTACGGGGGTTGGGAAGTAGGAGGTGCACGTGGGGAATGGGGTTGTGGGGGGCCGGAGTTGGTCGCCTACTAGACGGCGGTAGTTCAGGTCGCCCTTCAGGATCGTCAGTGTGGCTTTCTCGAAGTGCTTCCTCAGGTCGCCCGGCATTGCGGCGTACGACAGCGGGGCGCAGGAGAACGGGTGGGCGAGGAGCTGCAGTTGGCCCGTTGATGTCGCTTGCCATAGGCGTTCGCCCGCCTCGCCTGCCTCGCCCGGAGCTCGCTTCAGGTGGCGCAGGGCGTCGATCACGTCCATGGGGGTCGCGTCGGAGACGTAGTACGGGTGTGGCTTTACGTGGAGGACCACTTGTTCCGCGTGTGCGTGGCGTAGGAAGTGGTCGATGAGGAGGAGGTCGGGGACCAGTTCGCGGCCCGCGTTGTCCGCCACCATGTGCACTGTGTTCCCGGCCCCCGGCGGCAGCAGCGACCACAGGCGTTCCGAGTCGTCCACCAGGAGGGGGGTGGTGGGGGTGTCGGTGGCGTTCGCGGTGAGTTGGAAGCCCAGGTCCGCACGGTTGCCCCACAGTGAGCCGTGGAGCAGGGCCCGGGCCTGGGTTTTTGGTGGTTCCTGCGCGAGGCGGTCCAGGGCCGTCAGTTCCGCCTGCGCCTCCGGGCTCCGGAGCTCCGCCTGCTTGAAGGGGCGGAACGGGTCGATGCCCTGCCACGGTCCGGCGGCGTCGAAGTAGCCGACCGCGCCCAGCAGCCTGCGGTAGAAGTAGCTCTCCGCCCACAGGAACGGCGCGTCGAACCACGAACCGCCCACGTGCTCGCCGCTCCCCCACTCCTCCCACTGTTCGCGGTCCCGGGCGTCGGCCGGCAGCGGTTCCATCACGCCGGCCGGATCCGTGCTCTCCCTCAGGAACGCGTCCAGTGCCCGCTGCCGCTCCGGGTCGTACGGGAACGCGTCCCGCACCCGCTGGATGAGCGCCGGGTGCCGTTCGCGCAGCACGCTGTACGGGAACGATCCGGGGGCGTTGCTCCGGATCACGTCGTCAACATCTTCGACATCTTCGACATCTTCAACGTTCTCCATGGCCGATTGATCCTCCGGTCGTCGGGCCGAGCAGCATCGTCACCAGTCTTTCCGTCTGTTCGCCCGGATCGCGTGCCGTGTCTCCCCATGTCGTCATCAAAAGGTGGTGGACCGTCCCGACCAGCGCCAGCGCCGTCGCCGTCGTGTCCGTGGCGGGGGCGAGACGGCCCCGTTCCACTTCCGCGTCCAAGTAGTCCGCGATCGACCGCTGGATAGCGTCGAAGCCCGGGGCGCCCGCCTCCAGAGCCTCACGGATACGGAGCGAGGCCGCCGGGGTCGAGACCGCCAGGCTCGCCGTCGTGGGGTTCAGGGACGTCAGGAGCGCATAGCCGATCGTCTTGAGGTTGGCCGCCACCGTGGACTCGCCCGCGCGGCCCGGGAGATCCTCCGCCAGGCGCGCCGTGCCGGCGAAGCGGGCCAGGACCAGTTCCGCGACGAGTTCGTCCAGGCCCGCGAAGTGCTTGTGCAGCATGCCCTTCGCGCAGCCGGCCTCGGTCGTGATCGCTCTGCTCGTCAGGCCCGACGGGCCCTCGCGCGCCAGGATCCGCTCCGCCGCGTCGAAGAGCCGTTCTCTTACGTCGGGGATCGCCACTCCGCGCGGGGACATGCCGCCTCTTCCCATCAGGTTCGCCATCGGGTCCGGGCCCGGCCATCAGCAGGCCCGGCCATCGGGTCCGGTTTCGGTACGACCGTATGTCCACCGTCCCGGGCCATGCGCTTTCAGTCGTTCCGGGCCATGCGCTTTCCATGCCCTTGCCATCAGTATGGGCGCATGCCCATACTCGCTATGGGCGGGTGCCCATTCTAGTCCCGGCCCGTCCGTCGCAACGAGGGGGTACCGCTGTGCCGCACATCGTGAACGTCGATCAGCCCCAGGCCTGGAACGGGTATGAAGGTGAGCACTGGGCCCGCAACCAGGACCGCTGGGACGCCGTGAACGCGGAGTTCAACCGGCCTCTCCTCGACGCCGCCGCGGTACGCCCCGGCGAGCGGGTCCTCGACGTCGGCTGCGGCGCCGGGGCCACCACCCGCCTCGCCGCCCGGCGCGCGGGCCCGGACGGACGGGCGCTGGGGGTCGATCTGTCCGGGCCCATGCTGGCCCGGGCCGAGGAGACCGCTCGGCAGGAAGGGGCGGTCGGCGTCAGCTTCGAGCGGGGCGACGCCCAGATCCACCCCTTCCCCGCCGGGGCCTTCGACGTCGCCATCAGCCGGTTCGGCGTGATGTTCTTCGCCGACCCCGTCGCCGCCTTCGCCAACATCCGGCGCGCCCTCCGGCCGGGCGGGAGGCTGGCGTTCATCTGCGCCGCCGAGCCCGAGCGCAACGACTGGCTCCGGGCCATCGCCGGGCTGCGCGGCATCCTGCCCGTCGGCGGCTTCGGGGATCCGGGCGAGCGGGACACTTCACGCAGCCCGGGGATGTTCTCCCTGGCCGACCCCGACGCCACGCGCGAGGTGCTGTCCGGCGCCGGGTTCGCGGGCGTCGAGGTACGGCGCGTGGAGGGGTACGGGCTGTGGGGGCGGGACGCCGGTGACGCCGCCGCGTTCCTGCTCGACTCCGGGCCCGGAAGGCATCTGACCGAACAAGTCGGCGGGGAGGCAAGGGAGTTGGCGCACCGTACCCTCACGAACACCCTGCACGCGTACGAGCGCGTCGGTGAGGGGAATCCGGGCGGGAAAGGCGAGGTGCGGATGAAGAGCGTCGGATTCCTCGTCACCGCACACACCCCGGAAGAGGCCCCCTGCCCCCTGGCCAAGACCTCACCTACAGTGTGAAGATCCTGTGCCTACGCAGGAGTTCATCATCTGGGGGGGGCCTCATGGCACTGTTCGGAAACGCGCACACCGTCGACCCGGTCGGCGCGCAGCAGGAGTACGCCAAGCTGTTCGGTCAGGGCGAGCAGGTGCAGGCCGCGTACCTGCTCATCCGCGACACCATCCTCTTCACCGACCGGCGCCTGATCTTCGTCGACAAGCAGGGGATCACCGGCAAGAAGGTGGAGTACCACTCCATCCCCTACCGCAGCATCACGCACTTCTCCGTCGAGACCGCCGGTCACTTCGACCTCGACGGTGAGCTCAAGATCTGGATCTCCGGCACGGCGGCGCCCGTCCAGAAGACGTTCAGCAAGGGCGTCGACATCTACGAGGTGCAGGCGATCCTGACGCAGTTCGTGGCCCGCTAGGCGTTCGTGGCCCGCTAGGCACAGCAGGCGCAACAGCGGCTTGGCGGCGGCATCTTCGTACGCAGCTACGTATGTGTATCTGCGTACGAAGGTGCCGCCGCCGGCCCACCACCCTCCCCCTAAGACGCCCGCCTGCGCGACGCCGTCTTCTTCGCCGGTGACTTCTTGGCGGTCGTCTTCTTGGCCGCGGCCTTCGAGGCGCCCGCCTTCGAGCCGCTCGCCTTCGACGTACTGGCCTTGGACGACGTACTGGCCTTGGAGGACGTACCGGCTCTGGAAGTACTCGCCTTCGACGTGCTCGCCTTGTCTGCGGCCGTCGTCCTCGACGAGGCGGCCGACTTCCTGGCCGTGGTCTTCCTCGCCGTGCCGCTCCCGGACGCCGCCTGTTTCGCCTTCGTCGACGTCGACTTCTTCCCGCCGACCTCCTTCGGGGCCGTACGGGACTTCAGCGGGGTCACCTTCGCCTCCCGCTCCGGTGCGGCCGCGTCGCCCCGGGCCTCCTTGGCCGCCTTGACGCTGCTCTTCAGGGCCGCCATCAGGTCGATGACCTTTCCGCCACCCTCAGGGGCAGCAGGCGCCTCCACCACACCCTCGCCGGACGCCTTCGCCTCGATCATCTCCTCGACCGCGGAACGGTAGTCGTCGTGCAGCGACTCCATGTCGACCTCGCCGAGGGTGTCCATCAGCGCGTCCGCCAGGTCGAGTTCGGCCTCGCGCACGGTCACCTGGGTCTCGGGTGCCGCCTCCTCCGGGGCGCGCACCTCGTCGGGCCACAGCAGACCGTGCATCGCGATCACGTCGTCGACGACGCGCAGCATGCCGAGCCGCTCCCGACCCCGGAGGGCGAATTTGGCGATGGCGACCTTCTTGTTCCGCTTGAGCGCCTCGCGCAGCAGGGTGTACGGCTTCGCCGCGGGGACGCCATTCGCGGAGAGGTAGTAGGCGGCGTCCATCTGGAGGGGGTCGATCCGGTCGGCGGGGACGAAGGCCACGATCTCGATGGTCCGCGTGGTCGGGATCGGCAGGGAGGCCAGATCCTCCTCCGTGATGGGGATGATCGCGCCGTCCGCCGCCTCGTACCCCTTGCCGATCTCCGCGGACGCGACCTCCTTCTCCTCCAGCTCGCAGACCTTGCGGTAGCGGATGCGGCCGCCGTCCTCCAGATGGATCTGCCGGAAGGAGATCGAGTGGCTCTCAGTGGCGTTGACCAGCTTGATCGGGATGCTGACCAGGCCGAACGAGATGGCTCCGTTCCAAATGGATCGCACGGTGTCCCTCTCTGCGTAGTGCTCTGCCGTAGTGCTCTGCCGTGGTGCTTGCCGTGGTGCTCTGCCTTGTGCTCTGCGTAGTGCTCTGCTGTGTGCCGCCTGTCGCGCCCTGCCGTGGCCGAGCCCGTCAGCCACCCCAGCACCGACACCGCCGTAGCCGCCTCCGCCGTAGCCGTTTGGGACAGCTCACGATTTCCGTGGGATTCTCATCGTATGACGCCCATCACAGAGGTGGAGGGGCGGCGGCTCGCGCTCAGCAACCTCGACAAGGTGCTGTACCCGGCGACCGGGTTCACCAAGGGCGAGCTGCTGCACTACTACGCGACCGTCGCCGGGCCCCTGCTCGCGCACCTGCACGACCGGCCCGTGTCCTTCCTGCGCTACCCGGACGGGCCCGAGGGCCAGCGGTTCTTCACCAAGAACGTGCCGCCGGGCACGCCGGCGTGGGTACGGACGGCGGACGTGCCGCATTCGAGGAGTGCCCCGTCCCGCCAGGTCCTCGTACAGGATCTGGCCTCACTCATGTGGGCGGCCAATCTGGTGACGGAGTTCCATACGCCGCAGTGGCACGCGGACGCCCCCGGACAGGCCGACCGGATGATCCTGGACCTGGATCCCGGAGAACCGGCGGACGTGGTGGAGTGCTGCGCGGTCGCGCTCTGGCTTCAGGAGCGGCTGAGCGCGGACGGTCTTCACTCGTACGTGAAGACCTCCGGTTCCAAGGGGCTGCACATGCTCGTACCGCTGGAACCGACACCGTCCGATCGGGTGAGCGCGTACGCGAAGACCCTCGCGGCGGAGGCGGAGGCGGAGCATCCGGAGCTGGTCGTCCACCGCATGACCCGCAGCCTGCGCCCCGGCAAGGTATTCGTCGACTTCAGCCAGAACGCTGCCGCGAAGACGACGGCGACCCCGTACACACTGCGTGCCCGCCCGGAGCCGACCGTGTCGGCGCCGGTGACGTGGGAGGAGGTCGAGGCCTGCACCGACGCGCGGGAGCTGACGTTCCTGGCCGACGGCATCGCCCCCCGCCTCGAACTCTACGGGGACCTGCTCGGCCCCCTGATCAACCCGAACCGCGCGGGGCGGGTGCCGTGAGCGGCGGCGCCGGGGCTGTCCCGGTGACAGTCCGACGCGCAGGGCGAGCCCCTCTCCACCCGGCAGGCCGGCCGGGCAGACCCTGACGGAATGGACGAAAACGCGCAGGCAGTAGCCCTGCGACCGCCCGTCGACGTCATGCGTCCCCAGGCTGTGGACGAAATCCCTGAACAAACAGGCACGCCGGAGCGTCTCCAGTACTCCCTCAAACTCGACGGATTCCGCGCCCTCGCCTTCATTCTCGAAGGCGGCCGGGTCTTCCTGCAGTCACGCTCCCAAAGGGACCTGGCCAGGGAGTTTCCTGAAATCGCCGCATATCTCGGAGAGCATCTGCCCGCCGGAACCGTGCTGGACGGCGAACTGTGCGCCTACCGCGACGGGCGTCTGAGCTTCACCGATCTCCTCCGGTCCCACGCCGATCGCGAGCGATCGGGCATCCCGGTGTCCTACGTGGCGTTCGACATCCTCGCCGTCCCAGGCCGCGACGTCAGAGCCCTGCCGCTGAAAAAGCGCTGGGAGCTGCTCGGCGCCGCGCTCCAGGACATCGGCCCGCCCCTTCAGCGCGTACTGGCGACGCTCGACGAGGAAACCGCCCATGTCTGGTTCCGCGACATAAGAGCTGCCGGCGTCGAAGGAATTGTGGCGAAGGAACTGCGCTCGACCTATCGGGCGGGAGGAACCCAGGCATGGAGAAAGATCAGGCACGCGGACACGACGGACGGAGAACTCCTCGGCGTTTTCGGCCCGTTGGGCAGACCGCAGGCACTTCTCGTACAACTCCCGGATGATCGAACCGTGAAGACGTCGCCCCGCTTGACCCCGGCACAGTCACGGCAGGTCGGCGAACTGGTACGCGGCCGCCTGGGGCAGCTGACACACCACCCGGAACACGGGCCGGTGCGCCTGCTCACCGACCCCGTCCTCGTCGAACTGCGCCAGGCGGCCGGACGCCACGGGACCGTTCGTTTCGTACGTGTGCGGTCCGACGGATGAGATGTCGTTCCGTCGTCGTAGGGTGAAATCCCGCGCGGGACGGACGGGAGGGCCGAGGTGGCCGAGACGACGCCGACCGGGACGACGGTCGCCGAGGTGATGGCCGAGCTGGCCGGGCTCGAGGACCCGAAGGCACGCGCCGTGAACGAGAGGCACGGTGACGATCACGGTGTGAACCTCAGCAAGTTGCGCGCGCTCGCGAAGCGGCTGAAGACCCAGCAGGACCTCGCGCGCGGACTCTGGGAGACGGACGACACCGCGGCACGACTCCTCGCCCTCCTCATCTGCCGTCCGAAGGCGTTCGAGCGGGACGAGCTGGACACCATGGTGCGCGAGGCACGCACGCCCAAGGTGCACGACTGGCTCGTGAACTACGTGGTGAAGAAGAACCCGCACGCCGACGAGCTGCGAGCGCCCTGGTCGGCCGATGAGGATCCGGTGGTCGCGAGTGCCGGCTGGGCGCTGACCACGGAACGCGTGGCGAAGAAGCCGCAGGGCCTCGACCTTTCAGCGCTCCTCGACATCATCGAGGCGGAGATGAAGGACGCCCCGGACCGCCTGCAGTGGGCGATGAACCACTGCCTGGCCCAGATCGGGATCGACCACGCCGACCACCGCACCCGGGCGATGGACATCGGCGAGCGCCTCCAGGTACTCAAGGACTACCCGACGTCCCCCGGCTGCACGTCTCCGTTCGCGCCCGTCTGGATCACCGAGATCGTGCGCCGCCGGCCAGCCCGGTAGAACGGCCCGCGGGTCACACCCGCAGCCACGTGTGGCGGTCGCGGGCCATCGCGTGCAGGGCCTCGACGTCGGCCGGTTTCAGGACGCCGCCCGTGCGCGCGAGTGACTGGAGTTCCGTGTCCACGACGATGCGTACGTCCCGTGGGGGTGCCGCCACCTCGACGGTCGTGGCGCCCGCCACGGCCAGGACCGGGCGGACCTCCGCGGTCAGGGCGAAGGACGCGCGGGCCGCGTCCGCGCGGACGCGGCTCAGGAGCGGGTGCGGCTCCGAGCGGCCGGTCATCACCATCGGGTCGGCGACGCGGACGCGCTGCTTGCGGGCCGGGAGCGTGTGCAGGGCGTAGAGACCGCCGGGTCCGATGAGGAGGTGGTGGATGCGGGCGCCGCCGGGCAGCGGCACGGAGTGCAGCACACGCCAGCCCGCCCGCTCGAACGCGTCGAGCGCTCCGCCGACGGACTGCTCGGCCTCCAGGGCCCGGCGCCGCGGGTCCCCGCGCAGCCGCCGCGGCGGGCCCGGGTCACGGTCGACGGCGATCTGAAGGGCCTCGCCGGGTCGGTTCGGCGCGAGGTCGTCGTCCGGGTGGAGGGCGAGCCTGCCGAGTTCGGCCGGGGTGGGCACCGGGGGCGGGCCGACCGTGACCTGGCCGGTCAGGAAGGGCCCGAGGACGTCGAGCACGGCGTCCCGGCGGGCCTCGCTGATCAGATTGACGCGGCCGGCCTCACGGTCGTACCAGGCGACGTTCCTGCCGTCGTCTCCGCAGACATAGAGCCGTTCCCGACCGTGCCGCCAGGTCGGTATGACGCGCAGACCGCTCATGCACCATCACCCCACGACCATGGGAACAGCCCCGGAGCCGCAGGGCAATATGCCGTCCGCCCCCTCGGTGACACCACCGCCCGAAGAGCTTCGGCCCGCTGTTACACAGCTGCCGAATTGCCGTGATGAGGGTTCTTTACGGTGAAGACGTCCGCGTTTACGCCACCTGGTGGAGCGCACCGCACCGGGAGTAGAGCAGAGGAGACGTTCCGTGAGCACCACCCGTCGAGCAGGCCTGCTGGCCCGCGGCACCTTCGTCGCCGCCGTTCTCGGCGGCGCGCTCCTGGTCCCGACGGCCGCGTTCGCGCACGCCCAGCCCGACCGGCACGCGACCCCCGCTCCGGAAAGCTCGCCGCAGCAGTTCCACGCCACACCCGACTCGAACCCGCTGTTCCTGGCCGCGGGCGGCGGAATGGCGGCGGCGGGCGCGGGGGGACTCGCCTTCTCGACGTACCGGCGCGGGCGCACCGACGACTGAGGGTTCGAGGTGCGCACGGCCCCGTGGGTCAATAAAAAGGACTTCCACACCAATAAGGTGCCAGTGGAGTGACCGACCGTCACGCGGACAGGCAGGAGTGCAGTGAATTCCAGGCGCACCTGTACCGCGGCCGCCGCCGTGACGGCGTCGGTACTGCTGCTCGCGGGGTGCGGCGACTCGGGCGAGCTGCGCAGCGCGGGTCCGACGTCCACGGCGGTGGGACCGGCCCGGCTGTGGCCCACGCTGCCGCCGGCGTCCGCCGCGGCCGACAACTACGGCTCGGGCCACACCGAGGTCGTGAAGGGCATCACCGCCAAGGGTGACGACATTCACCGCGTGAACCCGGTCGAAGTGGTCCGCGCCCAGGCGGCGGCCGCCTCGGCATCGCCGAACCCGTCCCCGAGCCCGACCAACGTCGTAGGGCTGGACGACTGCGGCACGGAGGCCAGTACCAAGTGCCCGGTACTGAAGGCGTACTACCGGGACCTGACCGGCGACGGCAAGGACGAACTCGTCGTGGGGATCCGCCTGCCGAAGGGCCAACTGGCCGTGCGCTGCTACAAGTTCGAGGACCACAAGCTGACGCAGATCATGGGTACGTCGGACGCGGTCGTGAGCGTGGAGATCGCGGGCCGCGACGTGATCCTGCGGGCGGTGGCGGACCTGCCGGGCTACGAGTACCGCACGGCGTGGTCCTGGGACGCGCACCAGCGCGCGATGCTCCCCACCCGGGACGAGATCCTCCGCACAGGCCCACCCACAACCTCAACCCCAACCCCAACCCCAACCCCAACCCCCGAGCCCAACCCCACCACCTCCCCTCCGAAACCCAAATCGCCGACGACAACCCCATCGGCCCCGACGCGATGACGACACACACGAGCCCGGGACCACGGCCCCACACGACCGGCCCGCACCGGCCCACGTACACGGCCCGACAGACACCGCCCCGGAGGCAGCCGCACCCGCGACCGAACGGAAGGGGCCGGGCCGGTATGTCCGCCCGGAGCCGGCACACACAACTGACGCGTACGAAGTCCGACGCCGAACCATCCAAGCGAGGACGGACATACCGGCCCGGCCCCGCACCCACGACCGGCGCGATCCCCAGCGCCAGCCCCAGCACCGGCACCGGCACCGGCACCGGCACCGGCACCGGCAGCGACCCCGCACCCACCCACACAGCCCGGCGCAAGAACACCGGCCCAGAACACCCGCCCGCCCGGCAGCCCGCCAAGAGCCGCCCATGACCCCCACGACCCCCACCACCTCCCGCGCCGACCCGAGCCACACCAGGCCCAACCCCCGGCTCCCCGCGTGGACCGCCACCCTCACCTGGAAGGCCGCAGTCTTCATCACGGTGATGTGCTGCGCACTCGCCGCACTCCTGGGCGCCCTGGTCCACGTATCGGTCGCCAACCAGACCGTCGGCCAGGCCCGTGACCGCGCACTGGGCCGGCTGGACGAGGCCACCGAGGCGTACGAGGCCGGAGCGAGACTGGGTCCGCTCGCGGGGATCGACCCCCCTGACCTGCCCGACTCGCTGCGCAGGCTCGCCGCGGGCGGAGAACGCGGCACCATGGTGAGCAGCCGCGTGAAGGCACCCACGATGTGGGCGGCGGGACCGGTCGACGGGAACCGCGTACTGGCAGTGGAGATCGACTACTCCCAGGGCGCCCGCACGATCGCCGGCCTGGACCAGGCGATCGTCGGCTCGTCCGTGCTGGCGATCGGCGCGACGCTGCTGGTGGGAGCGTTCGCGGTGACCCGCGTGACCCGGCGCCTGCACGCGACGGCGAGGGTGGCCCGGCGGATCAGCGGCGGGGACCTGGACGCGCGCGTGGGCGATCCGAGGACGAGGAATCCGGCCAGGCACCAGGACGAGGTGGCCGCGGTCGCAGGCGCGCTGGACAGCATGGCGACGTCGTTGCAGCGCAAGCTGCTCAGCGAGCAACGGTTCACGGCGGACGTGGCGCACGAACTGCGGACACCGCTGACGGGCCTGCACGCGGCGGCCGAACTCCTCCCGCCGGGCCGCCCGACGGAGCTCGTACGGGACCGGGTCGCCGCGCTGCGGACCCTCACCGAGGACCTGCTGGAGATCTCGCGCCTGGACGCGCGCAGCGAGCGCGTGGACCTGGACGACAACTGGCTCGGCCCGCTCACCGAGCGGGTGGTCCGGGGGTCCGGCACGGAGACGGAGGTGGTCGTGGTGCGCGACACCTGCGTACTGACGGACCGCCGGCGCCTGGAACGGGTGCTGGGCAACCTCGTGGCGAACGCGCACCGGCACGGCAGCCCGCCGGTGGTTCTCACGGTGGACGGCCCGGTGATCACGGTGCGGGATCACGGGGAGGGCTACCCGGACTACCTGGTGGAGGGCGGTCCGCAGCGGTTCAGGACGGAGGGCGGCGCGAAGGGCCACGGCCTCGGTCTGACGATCGCGCTGGGCCAGGCGAAGGTGCTCGGCGCTTCGCTCAGGTTCACGAACGCGGAGGACGGCGGAGCGCTGGCGACGCTGACGTTGCCGTACGACGACCACCAGCCCTGACGCACCACACGGAAACCCCGCGCAGAACCCCCGCGCAGAACCCCGCGCAGAAGCCCGCGCAGAACCCCTCCCGCACCCCCCCGCCCGAAACGCCCACCGGACACACACCCAGTCAGATTAAAGCGACATAGCGGGATTTCAAGGCTATCGCTTGTTACGTTCCCGCCATGACCGGATCGACCGGATCGACGGGATCGACGGGACCCATGGGCCCGGCAGGCACGAGAGCCGGCGTCAGCCCTCCCGCTGTCCCCGCCGTCCGCCTCCCGCGGCGCCGTGGCACCGAACTCGTCCTGATCGTTCTGGCCGTCCTGCTCAGCGTCTACGGATACTGCGCCGTAGGAATCGCCAAGAACGGCTCCGTACCGCCCGACGCCGCCGGTTACGGCGCAGGGCTCGGCGTGCTCGCCCTCGTGGCGCACGGCGCGATCCGTCTGCGCGCCCCGTACGCGGACCCGCTCCTGCTGCCCATCGGTGTGCTGCTCAACGGCCTCGGCCTGGTCCTGATCTACCGGCTCGACCTGGAGACGCCCCACGACCGGGCGGCGCCGGCCCAGCTCATCTGGTCCACGCTCGGCGTGGCCCTGTTCATCGCGGTCGTGGTGCTCGTGCGCGACCACCGGGTGCTGCAGCGGTACGCGTATCTGTCGGCCGTCGCCGCGCTGCTCCTGATGGTCCTGCCGATCTTCTTCCCGGCGGTGAACGGCGCCCGCATCTGGCTCAGGATCGGCGGATTCTCCATCCAGCCGGGCGAGTTCGCCAAGGTGCTGCTCGCGATCTTCTTCGCCAGCTATCTCGCGGCGAACCGCAACGCGCTCTCGTACACGGGAAAGAAGATCTGGCGCTTCCAGCTCCCCACCATGCGGGTCTTCGCGCCGATCCTGGTCTTCTGGCTGATCAGCGTGGGCGTCCTGGCCCTGGAACGTGACCTGGGGACCTCGCTGCTGTTCTTCGGCCTCTTCATCGTGATGCTGTACGTGGCGACGGGCCGCGGCAGCTGGATCGCGATCGGGCTTCTCCTCGCGGCGGGCGGCGCGGTCTTCGTCGGCGCGCTCGAACCGCATGTGAACAGCCGCGTCCAAGACTGGCTGCACCCGTTCGCCTCGATCGACGCGGGCGAGGGTCCCGGCCAGCTCGCGCAGTCGCTGTTCGCGTTCGCGGCGGGCGGCATGCTCGGCGAGGGACTCGGGGCGGGGCACTCGATCCTCATCGGGTTCGCCGTCAAGTCGGACTTCATCCTGGCGACCGCGGGCGAGGAGCTGGGGCTCGTCGGCCTGACGGCGATCTTCGTGCTGTACGCGCTGCTCGTGGAGCGCGGCTACCGTGCCGGGCTGGCGCTGCGCGACCCGTTCGGCCGGCTCCTCGCGATCGGCATCGCGTCGATCGTCGCGCTCCAGGTGTTCGTGATCGCGGGCGGGGTGATGGGTCTGATCCCGCTGACCGGCATGGCGATGCCGTTCCTCGCGCAGGGCGGCTCGTCCGTCGTCACGAACTGGATCATCGTGGCGCTGCTCGTCCGGATCAGTGACTCCGCGCGAGCCCAACTCCTGCCGGACGACGCGCTGGAGGCGCATCGGTGACCCGCTACATCCGCCGCGCCTCGGTCTTCTGTCTGGTGCTGCTCGTCGCACTGCTGGTCAACTCGGCCCGCGTAATGATCTTCGAGGCGGACTCCCTCGACGACAACCCGGCCAACCGCCGCAACACCATCGCGCGCTACACCCAGCCGCGCGGCAACATCCTCGTCGACGGCAAGGCCGTCACCGGTTCGAGGGACACCGACGAGCAGCTCCGTTACGAACGGACGTACAGGGAGGGTCCGTTGTACGCGCCGGTGACCGGGTACGCGTCCCAGGTGTACGGCACCTCGCTGCTGGAGAACGCCGAGGACGACATCCTCTCCGGCACGGACCCGATGCTCGCGCCGCTCCCCCTGTTCAACGACCTGACGCGCTCGCAGCAGCCGGGCGGCAGGGTGGCGACCACGATCAACGCGGCGGCGCAGAAGGCGGCGTACTCCGGTCTTGCCGGGCGCCGGGGCGCGGTCGCGGCGCTCGATCCGGCGACCGGGAAGATCCTCGCCCTGGTGAGCAGCCCCTCGTACGATCCGGGGGCGATCGCGGGGACGGATTCGGCGACGATGTCGGCGTGGAAGAAATTGAACCGCGCGCCGAGTCAGCCGATGCTCAACCGGGCGATCCGGCAGACGTATCCACCCGGCTCGACCTTCAAGATCGTCACAGCGGCGGCGGCCCTGGACTCGGGCCTCGTGACAGATGTGCACGAGCCGACCGAAACGCCCAGCCCCTGGCGCCTGCCCGACACGTCGACCTTGCTGCGGAACGAGGCGCGCGGCTGTGAGGACGCGTCGCTCGCGGACGCGATCCGGGTCTCCTGCAACACGGTGATGGCAAAACTCGGTGTTCAGGTGGGGCTGAAGGGGATGGTGTCGACGGCCAGGAGGTTCGGCTTCGACGATGCGGGGGTGAGGATCCCGTCCGGCGTCTCGCGGAGCAACTTCGACACGGACATGGACCGTTCGCAGCTGGCGCTCTCGTCCATCGGCCAGTTCAACACGACGGCGACGCCGCTGCAGATGGCGATGGTCTCGGCCGCCGTCGCCAACGGCGGGGTCCTGATGGCGCCGCATCTGGTGGAGAGGACGACGGACGGCCACGGCAACACCGTGGCGCAGACCGGTTCGAAGGCGTACCGCCAGGCGATGAACCCGGCCACGGCGGTGCAGCTCCAGGAGCTGATGCAGGACGCCGTGGAGAACGGCACGGGCACGAACGCGCAGATCCCCGATGTGGCCGTCGGCGGCAAGACCGGCACGGCGCAGCACGGAGTGGGCAACAAGGGCACCCCGTACGCGTGGTTCATCTCCTGGGCGCGGTCCCCGGAGGCGGGCATCGCGGAGGTCGCGGTCGCGGTGGTCGTCGAGGACGCGTCGGCGAACCGTACGGACATCAGCGGTGGCGGGAGCGCGGCGCCGATCGCGCGGGACGTGATGGAAGCGGCACTGAACTCAGCCGCGCGGTAAGGGAATCGGCCCGCAAGTGGCCCCTGATACCAACAGGTGAAATGGCCCTCTACGGCGCCGCTCCCCCTGCCTATCGTGCAGTCCATGACTGACAACGGGACTGCGAAGACGACGGAAAACGGGACTCACCACGAACTCGCCCAGGTGAACATCGGCCGCCTGACCGCCCCGCTCGACTCCGAGCAGCTGAGGGACTTCGCGGAGGGACTCGATCCGGTGAACGCCGTCGCCGACGCGTCGGACGGGTTCGTGTGGCGCCTGAAGGACGAGAGCGGGGACGCGACGAGCTTCCGGATCTTCGACGACGCGTGGCTGCTCGTGAACATGTCGGTGTGGCGGGACACGAACGCGCTGACGGCGTTCATGTACCAGGGCCTGCACCGTGAACTGCTCGCCCGCCGAAGGGAGTTCTTCGAGCGTCTCGACGAGGCGGTGACCGCTCTGTGGTGGGTGCCGGCCGGGCACCGGCCGACCCTCGAGGAGGCGGAGGAACGCCTGGTCCATCTGCGGGCACACGGCCCGACGCCGCACGCGTTCAATCTGCGTACGGCGTTCCCGGCGGGCGGCACCGGCCCCGAGCCGGAGCGTGAGCCGGCGCCTGAGCCGGAGTCCGTCAGCCGATCGGCTTCCTGATCTCCGAGCGGATCTTCGCCGCGGTCGCGGCCGCCGCGTCGAGGTCCACTTCGGAGGGGTCCTGAAGGGCGATCTCGGGGGTGATCTCGGCGACGGTGGCGCCGGTGTTCCCGTCGGCCCAGGCGCACATCGGGATGGTCGCCTGCTGCTTGGTGAGCACCTGGCAGGTGATGGTGACGTCGGAGCCGGCCGGCTCGAAGTCCTTGGCGGGCACGGCGACTTCGGCGCCGTCGCTCTTGGCGGCGCCCTTCATCATGTTCTTGCGGGCGAGGTCGGTGTTCTTGAACCGGCCGTACATGCCGGAGATCACCACACCCGCGTTCTTCTTGGCGGGGTCGGTCGCGGCGTACTGGCCGACGGCCGCCTTGGTGTCGCGCGCGTCCCAGGCGCCGTCCGCCTCGTCCTCGATCTGCTTGCCCTGGGTGTCGGACAGGTCCTGGGTGAGGGTGTACCTCCCGTCGAGGACGGTCTTCGGGATGGTCAGCTTGTACTCGGCCTTCGGGAAGCTCTTGTCGACCTCCGAGCCGAGCATGGCGACCGCGACGATCCCGATGACGACGACGGCGAGCGCGCCGCCGACGATGCCGAGGATCATCCCGACCCGCCGCTTCTTGGGCGGCGGGTCCAGGGGGGCACCACCCCATCCGGGGTAAGGGGCACCGCCCGGGTAGGGCTGCTGGGCGTACGGGCCGGGCTGGCCCGGCTGACCGTAAGGGCCCTGTTGGCCCGGCTGACCGTACGGACCCTGCTGGCCCGGCTGACCGTACGGGCCGGGCTGGCCGGGCTGGCCGGGCTGCTGCGGCGGGCCGTAGGGGCCGGGCTGACCGTAGGGCGCGGCCGGGGGCTGCTGGCCGTACGGGTTGGGCTGGGGCGGCTGAGGCGTGGACACGTCAGCAAACTACTGCATGCGGGTGACACGCCCACACGCCCCGGACACCACGGGCACCCCCGGGCAGGCCCTAGGGAAGCTGCGCGCCCTCCCCGATCGTCGACTCCACCTCCGCGACCCGCTCCAGTTCCTCCGCCGCGAAGCGTTCCGCGTCGAGCTTCTCGGCGATCTCCTCGTCCTGGGCCATCAGCTGGTCGAGGTTCGAGTTGCCCATCTCGAAGACGCCCATGTCGACGTACGCCTGCTGGAGGCGCTTGCCCCACAGGCCGATGTCCTTGACGCAGGGCACGATCCGGGAGAAGAGCAGCTGGCGGAAGAGGGCCAGGAACTCGGACTGCTCGCTGTACTCCTCGGCCTCCGCCTTGGAGATGCCGAAGTTCTCCAGGACCTCGACGCCGCGCAGCCGGTCGCGCATCAGGTAGCAGCCCTCGATGACGAACTCCTCGCGCTCGCGCAGTTCGGCGTCGGTGAGCTGCTTGTAGTAGTCGCGCAGGGCCATCCGTCCGAAGGCCACATGGCGGGCCTCGTCCTGCATCACGTACGCGAGGATCTGCTGGGGCAGCGGCTTGTCCGTGGTGTCGCGGATCATGCCGAACGCGGCGAGCGCCAGGCCCTCGATGAGGACCTGCATGCCGAGGTAGGGCATGTCCCAGCGGGAGTCGCGCAGGGTGTCGCCGAGGAGCGACTGGAGGTTGTCGTTGATCGGGTAGAGCATCCCGATCTTCTCGTGCAGGAAGCGGCCGAAGATCTCCGCGTGCCGGGCCTCGTCCATGGTCTGGGTCGCCGAGTAGAACTTGGCGTCCATGTCGGGGACGGACTCGACGATGCGGGCGGCGCACACCATCGCGCCCTGCTCACCGTGCAGGAACTGGCTGAACTGCCAGGACGCGTAGTGCTTGCGCAGCTCGCCCTTGTCCCGGTCCGTCATCTTCGCCCAGTGCCGGGTGCCGTAGAGGGTGAGCGCCTCGTCGGGGGTGCCGAGCGGGTTGTGGGGGTCGACCTCGAGATCCCAGTCGATGCGCTTGGCGCCGTCCCACTGCTTGTCCTTGCCCTTCTGGTAGAGCGCGAGGAGGCGGTCCCTGCCCTCGTCGTACTCCCAGCTGAATCTTGCCGCACCGGCCGCCGGTATGTCCCAGTTGAGCTCCTCGGGCGCCCTGGTGTACAGCTCATGCGTCGACATACAGGCAGGCTCACACGCTCGTGGACACCGGGTCAACAAGTCGCGCGCAAGGGATTGACGGCCTTGCTGACAAGCAGTCTCATAAGACGTGACCGCCGGTAACTCCTGTGCCGCGGCGCCCGTTTCCCGTACGACGAGGTGGGACAGCCATGACGACCGTGACGGAAGCCGACGCGTTCGAGGGTCTGCGCGACGCGCTCGGGCTGCTCAAGGACCGCGAGCAGGTGGCCGAGCGCCTGCTCGACTCCTCCGCCAAGCACTCCTTCGACCCGGACAAGGAACTGGACTGGGACGCCCCCGACGTCGAGGGCATGTGGTACTGGCCCCCGGAGCTCTGCTCGCTCTACGACACTCCCATGTGGAAGCGGATGCCGCAGGAGCAGCGCATCGAGCTCTCCAAGTACGAGGCCGCCTCGATGGCGTCCATGGGCGTCTGGTTCGAGATCATCCTGATGCAGCTTCTCGTACGGCACATCTACGACAAGTCGCTGACCAGCAGCCATGTGCGTTACGCCCTCACGGAGATCGCCGACGAGTGCCGGCACTCCATGATGTTCGCCCGCATGATCAAGCGGAGCGTCGGCGAGAGCTTCCCCATGCCGCGCGTCCACCACAACCTGGGGCGCGTGCTCAAGACGATCTCCACGACGCCGGGATCCTTCGCGGCCACGCTGCTCGGCGAGGAGATCATCGACTGGATGCAGCGGATGACCTTCCCGGACGAGCGCGTCCAGCCGCTGGTCCGCGGCATCACCCGCATCCACGTCATCGAGGAGGCTCGGCACGTGCGCTACGCCCGCGAGGAGCTGCGCCGCCAGATGGTGAAGTGCGGACCGGCCGAGGCGGCGTACACCCGGATCGTGTGCGGCGAGGCGGCCCGCGTGATCTACACCGCGTTCCACAACCCGGCGGCCTACGAACGGGCCGGGCTCGACCCGAAGGAGGCGCTGGCGCAGGTCAAGGCCAGCGGCCACCGCCGCGAGATCATGCAGACCGGCGCCAAGCGCCTGACCGACTTCCTGGACGACATCGGGGTCATGCGGGGCGTCGGACGCAGGCTGTGGAAGTCGTCCGGGCTGCTCGCCTAGGACTGCGCCCGGGACCGCGCGGGGCGCCTCCGTACAGGACCTCCGCACGAAAAGCCGGTTACGCTGCGGGACATGACCTCGGCACCCGGCACCCGCGCGTACCGACGGCTCAGCGTCGAGGAGCGTCGCAGTCAGCTCCTCGTCGCCGCGCTGTCCCTCTTCGCGCACCGGGCACCCGAGGAGGTGTCCCTCGACGACGTGGCGGAGGCGGCCGGTGTCTCACGGCCGCTCGTCTACCGGTACTTCCCCGGCGGCAAGCAGCAGTTGTACGAGGCCGCGCTGCGCTCGGCCGCCGACGAGCTGGAGAAGTGCTTCGCGGAGCCGCAGGAAGGGCCGCTGAGCGGCCGGCTCACGCGGGCGCTCGACCGCTACCTCGGGTTCGTGGACCAGCACGACATGGGGTTCGCCGCCCTGCTCCAGGGCGGCAGCGTCGTGGAGACGTCGCGCACGACGTCGATCGTGGACGGCGTGCGCAGGGCGGCGGCCGAGCACATCCTGAGCCATCTCGCCGTGGCGGACCCGGGTCCCCGGTTGCGGATGACCGTACGTATGTGGATCACGGCGGTGGAGGCGGCCTCGCTGATCTGGCTCGACGAGGACAAGAAGCCGCCGCTGGACGAGCTGCGCGACGGGCTCGTCGACCAGTTCATGGCGGTCCTCACGGCGACGGCGGGCCGCGACCCGCAGACCGCCGGGGCGGTGCGGCACGCGCTCGCCCTGGAGACGCCGGACGGACCCGTGGGCCGGCTGGCGCGCCTGGTGCTGCCCGTGGTGAGCGACGCGGCACACCTGTTCTGAATCATCCTCCCCGGCGTGACCGCCGGGGCTTCCTCGCAAGAAACAGTGACACTGGTGCCGTGAAGAGCGAAGAGACGCCGTTCGTCGGCGGGCCGATGGACGGACGGGTGCTGCCCGTGCTGCTCGGACCCACGGGGCATCCGCCGAAGGTGTACCGCATCCCCGTACCGGGCCCCGACGGCTCCGCGGGCACGGTGCTCATCTACCGCCGGGTGCCGATGGTCCCCGGCAGGATCCGGTTCACCCACCGCTGGAAGTACGAGTACGACCCCACGGGGCGCGACGACAGCGGGCTCCGGTGGCCCTGGTCCAAGCCGCGCCCACAGCAGTCGACTTCGTAGATCACCTTCGTAGATCACTTTCGTGGATCACCTTCGTGGAGTCCCCCGGCCGGGTGAGGTCCTTGGGCCGAACCGCCCAGCAGGCGACGCACGGGCAGGCGGACGTGTCGATGCTCTCGGTGCGGGACGGACGGGCCGCCCCGCACCGGAGGTGATGACGTGTCAGGAAGCCTTCTACGGTGGGCCTGTGCCGCGACGGTGGCCTCAATGCTCGCGGCGCCGGGACCCGCGACCGCCGCAACCGCCACGAACCCCGCCCCCCTTCCGGCGGCGGGCGGCAAGTCCGTCGCCACACTTCTGACGGATCTTCAGCGTCTGTACCAGGAGGCCGAGAAGGCCACCGAGACGTACAACGCGACAGCGGAGAAGCTCAAGAAGCGTCAGAAGACGGCCGGTGACCTGGCCCGCAAGCTGGCCACGGCCCGCACCTCGCTCCACGACAGCCGCGACGCGGCAGGCCGCCTCGCCCGCGAGCAGTACCAGGGCAGCAGCAACTTCTCCCCCTACGTGCGCCTGCTCCTCGCCCGCGACCCGCAGCACGCCCTCGACCAGGGCCATGTGATCCGGCGGGTGGCCCAGGAGCGCATCGCGACCGTGGACCGGCTCGTCGGTGGCGAGAAGCGCGCCGACGACCTGGCCGCCCGGGCACGCAAGGCGCTCTCCGAGCAGACCCGGCTCTCGGATCGGCAGAAGAAGGACCGGGACGCGGTCCGGGCCCGCCTCAAGGACGTCGAGAAGCTGCTCGCCTCGCTCAGCGCGGACCAGCTCGCCGAGCTGACCCGCCTGGAGGACACGGGGATGGCGAAGGCCCAGAAGACGTTCATGGCGTCGGGCGCGCTCAGCTCGCGGCGGGCGCCGTCGCGGGCCGGGGACACGGCACTCGCGTACGCGGTGCAACAGATCGGGAAGCCGTACGTGTGGGGCGCGGAAGGGCCCGCGGCGTTCGACTGCTCGGGGCTCACGTCGAAGGCGTGGGAGCACGCGGGCGAGGCCATCCCCCGCACGTCGCAGGAGCAGTGGGCGCGACTGCCCCGCGTCCCGCTGAACGCGCTGCGGCCCGGGGACCTCGTCGTGTACTTCCCCGAGGCCACGCACGTGGCGATGTACCTGGGCGACGGCATGGTGGTGCAGGCGCCACGGCCGGGCGCGAAGGTCAAGGTGTCGCCGATCGCGGCCAACCCGCTGCTCGGCGCCGTCCGCCCCGATCAGGGCGCCACGTCGATGAAGGACTACACCCCGCCGAAGCTGCCCGGGGGCGCGACGGGCGGCGACGACACCGGAAACGGCGCCGCGGGGGCGCCCACCGGCTGACCGGTGCGCGCCCCGCCGCGGATCAGCCGGAGACGGAGGCCAGGTACGCGTTCGTCTTCTCGGGCTCATAGAAGAAGTTCTCGAAGTCGGCCGGGTTGTTGAAGCCGTTCGCGAAGCGGTCGGCGACCGGCTGGAGCTGGCCGGCGGCGCCGATCAGGTTGAGGACGTGCTCCGGCGGGACGCCCAGCATCGCGTTGGTCCACTTCACGACGTGCTGCGCGGTGTCCCAGTAGCGGTCGAAGGTGGACTGCATCCACTCCTCGTCGAACGGCTTGTCGCCGTGCTCGACGATGGAGTCGAGGTACGAGGCGGCGCACTTGGACGCCGAGTTCGAACCCTGGCCCGTGATCGGGTCGTTGGCGACGACGACGTCGGCGACACCGAGGACCGCGCCGCCGCCGGGCAGCCGCCCGATCGGGTTGCGGACGGTCGGCGCGTAACGGCCCGCGAGGGTCGCGTTGGCGTCGGTCAGCTCGACCTTCGTGGCGCGCGCGTACTCCCAGGGCGTGAACTTCTCCATCAGCTCCAGGGTGAGGGCCAGGTGCTCCGAGGGGTCCTTGACGCCCTTGAAGGCGTCCAGCGGACCACCGGGGATGCCCTCCCAGAACAGGATGTCCGCGCGGCCCGAGGTGGTGAGGGTCGGCATCACGAACAGCTCGCCGACGCCGGGCACCAGGTTGCAGCGCACCGCGTCGAAGTCCGGGTGCTCGGGGCGGGGGCCCATGCCGTGCACGTACGCGACGGCCAGCGCGCGCTGCGGCTCGGCGTACGGGGAACGCGAGGCGTCGCGGCCGAACATCGAGACCAGCTCGCCCTTGCCGGCGGAGACGAGCACCAGGTCGTAGGTGCGGGCGAAGTAGTCGAGGTCGGAGACCGCGGCGCCGTGGATGACGAGCTGCCCGCCGCGCTGCGCGAACGTCTCCATCCAGCCGGCCATCTTCACGCGCTGGTCGACGGACTGCGCGTAGCCGTCGAGCTTGCCCACCCAGTCGATGGCGCGCTGCGAGGGGCCCGGGTCGAAGGAGCCGGGGGCGGCTACGGAGACGCCGAGGCCCTCGATCTTGGGGGCCTGGGACTCCCAGAAGTTCACCTGAAGGTCGCGCTCGTGCTGGAGCGCCGTGTCGAACATGCACTGCGTGGACATGACCCGGCCGGACCGGATCTCGTCCGCGGTGCGGTTGGACATCAGGGTGACCTCGTACCCGTTCGACTGGAGGCCGAGGGCGAGCTGGAGACCGGACTGGCCGGCTCCGACGACGAGTATCTTCCGCATGCGGGTGCCTCTTCTACTGCTGAGGGGTGGTGGCTATTCGGGGGTGGCGTCGAGCGCGTGGCCGACGAGGGCCAGGAGGGTCTCGACGACCGAGATGCGCTGCCGCGCGTCCATGATGAGGACAGGGATGTGCGGCGGCACCGTCAGGGCCTCGCGCACGTCGGCGGCCGCGAACTCGTCGGAGCCGTCGAAGTGGTTGACGGCGACGACGTACGGGAGCCCGCAGCTCTCGAAGTAGTCGAGGGCCGGGAAGCAGTCGGGCAGCCGCCGGGTGTCGGCGAGCACGACCGCGCCGATCGCGCCGCGCACCAGGTCGTCCCACATGAACCAGAAGCGCTGCTGCCCCGGTGTGCCGAAGAGGTAGAGCACCAGGTCGTCGTCGAGCGTGATCCGCCCGAAGTCCATGGCGACCGTGGTCGTGGTCTTGTCGGGGGTGGCGGTGAGGTCGTCGGTCTCCTCACTCGCCTGGGTCATCAGCGCCTCCGTCTGGAGGGGCTGGATCTCCGAGACGGCGGTGACGAGTGTGGTCTTGCCGACGCCGAAGCCGCCGGCCACCACTATCTTCGTGGCGATCGGGGCGCGGGTGCGGTCCGTCTGCCAGGCCTGGAGCTCCTCCTGGGGCTCGAAGGCGACGGCATCACGGCCGGACGACGGCTGGGCAGGTACGAAGGCGGGCGTGGTGGCGCCCTCGGTGACGCCTTCAGAGACGACGGAGTCCACTCAGCACCCTTTCAAGCAGTGCGCGGTCCGGCTGGCCCGGGCCGTGGCCGGTTCCGTAAACGCGGATCTTTCCCTGGTCGGCGAGGTCGCTGAGCAGTACGCGGACCACGCCGAGGGGCATCTTCAGGAGCGCTGCGATCTCGGCGACCGTGCGCATGCGGCGGCACAGCTCCACGATCGCCCGCATCTCCGGCATGATCCGTGTCGAGAGCGTGCCCTGGCCTATCTCGAGGCGTTCCTCGGGCGCTTCGAGCGCGGCGACGAACGTCTCGACGAGCAGCACATGGCCGAAGCGGGTGCGGCCGCCGGTGAGCGAGTAGGGGCGCACCCGGGCCGGCTTGCGGTCGCCGCCCCGGGTGGGAAGTTTCGGGCCGCCGGTACTGAGATTCGTGATGCTGCTGCTCACTTGGCGTTCTCCATCGACTGGCGCAGTTCACTGCGGAGTTCGGGCGTGAGGACGTGCCCGGCACGGCCGACGAAGAGCGCCATGTGATAGGCGACGACGCTCATGTCGCAGTCCGGGGTGGCGTGCACGCCGAGCAGTGAGCCGTCGCTGATGGACATGACGAAGAGGCTGCCTTCCTCCATCGCGACCATGGTCTGCTTGACGCTGCCGCCGTCCATCAGCTTGGCGGCGCCGATGGTGAGGCTGCCGACGCCGGACACGATCGTGGCCAGGTCGGCGCTGGATCCCTTGGGTCCGCCGCTGTGGTCGGCGGGGCGCTCACTGTTCCTGCCGGGGTCGGAGGAGAGCAGGAGCAGCCCGTCGGAGGAGACGACCGCGACCGAGAGGAGCCCTGGCACCTCCTCCACCAGATTGGTCAGCAGCCAGTGCAGGTTGCGGGCTTCGGTGCTGAGTCCGAATCCAGGGGTGGACGCACTCGGCGTGCGACTGGGCGCAGTCAACTGCTTGCCTCCTCGACTGTGTCCCCCTTGGGTTCTGCGGACGGATCCGTTCCGCCGATCTCGGCCTCGACGTCCCGCCGGCCTTTGTTGGCCCCCTGGTGGAATCCGCCGAGGCGGCGGCGCAGGGCGTCGGCGTCGACGGATCCGGTGCGCGGCGCCGCGGCGGGCGCGGGGGCCGAGATCTTGGGGGTCCTCTTGGGCAGGCCCTTGTCCGTGACGCGCTCCCACTGCGAGGTGCGGGCCGCGGGGATCACGGGCTCGCCCGCCGCCTCGGGGGCGGGAGGCGTGTCGGCCTTGGGCCGGGTGGGCAGGCCCGGGATGCCGCTGGTCTCCGCGGTGCCTGTCTCGTCGGCGACCCGCTCGTGCGCGGGCTCGTCGTCGAGGTGCAGGGGCCGCGGCGCGGGCTCGGGGGCCGCCGCCGGTACGGGTCCCGGGTCGACGGCGCGTACCGGCTCCGGGTCGACGGCCGGGATCGGCGCGGTCAGGGTCATGGTCGTCTCGGCGGGCGACTCGACCGGGACCGTGGGCTGCGTGCGCTGCGGTTCGGGGTCCGCCTCGGGCTCCCGCGCCACTTCGGCGTCCGTTCCCGCTTCCCGGACGGCGTGCTCCGCCGCGGCGATCAGCGGGTCGTGGCCGTCCTTGGAACGGCTGCTCAGGACATTGGAGTTGGCCTCGGCCTCGGATCCGGGCAGGTGCACGGCGGGCGCGGCGCCGGCCACCGGGACCCGCGGGGGCGCGGCTGCCGCGGGGGCCGCCGCGAGGAGCGCCCTGGGCAGCACGATGACGACGGCGATCCCGCCCTGCTTCTGCTCGCGCAGCTGCACCCGCACACCGTGGCGCGCGGCGAGGCGGGCCACGACGTACAGGCCGAGGCCGAGGCCGTCACCGTCCTCGGGCTCGAACATCTCGTCGTCCGCGAAGGCGGCGAGGCGGGCGTTGAGCTCCTTCATCCGCTCGTCGGTCATGCCGATGCCCTCGTCCTGGACGGAGAGCATGACCTCGCCGCTCTCCAGGAGCCAGCCGGACACCTCGACGGAGGCGTCGGGCGGCGAGAACGAGGTGGCGTTCTCCAGGACTTCGGCGACGAGGTGGCTGAGGTCGTCGGCGGCGAACCCGGCGAGGTGCGCGTGCGGCGGGAGGGCGGAGATCCGGACCCGCTCGTAGCGCTCGATCTCGCTGACCGCGGCGCGCACGACGTCGACCAGCGGGACGGCGCCGGGGTTTCCGTGGCCGTGCTCGGCGCCGGCGAGGACGAGGAGGTTCTCGCTGTGCCGCCGCATGACGGTGGCGAAGTGGTCGAGCTTGAAGAGGGTCGCGAGGCGCTCGGGGTCCTGCTCGCGCTCCTCCAGGTTCTCGATGACGCCGAGCTGGCGCTCCACGAGGCCGAGGGTGCGCAGGGCGAGATTCACGAACGTGCCGTGGATGCTGTGCCGGACCCGGTCCAGGTGCCCCGCGGCCGAGGCGAGTTCGGCGCGCAGCTTCTCGCGCTCGTCGGCCATGGTCGCGCGCTGGCCGATCAGGTGCTTGCGGTCGGCCTCGAGCGTGGTGAGGCGCTCGTGGAGGCCGAGTGCGTGCGCGTGCAGTGCGTTGACGGACCGTACGACCTGGGCGAACTCATCGTTGCGGCCGGTGAACTTGACCGGCTCCTCGCTCGCCGGGTCCGCGGCGAGCCGGGCCGAGCCGAGGCGGAGCACCGCGAGCGGCCTGGTCAGCGTGCGGGCCACGGCCATCGAGACGCCGACGGCGACGAGCAGGCACAGACCGGCCAGCGCGATACGGACCTCGAGCGCGGTGACGTCGTCGTCGCGCATCAGGGCGAGGTCCTTGGTGCGCCGGTCGTAGAGGGACGACTCGGCGCCGCGCATCAGGTCGATACGGGCGGAGAGCGCGGCGTCGACGTTCTTGGGGCTGGCTGCGAGGTCGTCGGCGGACAGCGTGGGCTCGTCCGTGAGGGCGGCCAGGTACTTGTCGGCCTTGGTGACGTCGGGCCCGGTGACCGTGGCGCCGTAGGAGGCGACGGACGCGGCCGGGGCGGCGTCCTCGAAGTCGGCGAGCGCGGCCTGTTCGCGTACGTGGGCCTGCTGGGCGGCGGCGCTCAGGGCGTCGCGCTGCTTGCCGTCGGCGGAGTCCTGGGAGACGACCGTCTTCGGGAGTCCGGTGACCGGGTCGATGATCGTGGACGTCTGGTTGGTGCGGGGTACGGCGAACGCGGCGAGCAGGAGCCCGCGCGCGGCGGAGGCCTGCTCGACGGCCCGGTCGAGGTCGGCGAAGGCGTGCGCTCCGGAGCCCGCGCGGGGCGGGGTGCTCTCGGCGAGCTGCTCGGCGGTGCTGTGCAGCTCGTCGATCGCGCCGGAGTACGCCTTGTGCGCCTCGAGGGCGCTGCCCTTGCCGGTGAGCGCGGCCCGGCGGACGGCCGCGATGCCGGCGAGGTCGTGTCGCAGGGGGGCCGGGGCGTCGGTGCGGAGCTCATCGAGCTGCCGGTCGACGCGGGCGCTGCGGCTCTCGGAGAGCCCCTGTCCCTTGGGCCGCCCGGCGGCGATGAAGGCGGTGACCTCGTCGCGCTCGTCGGCCAGGGAGTGGGAGAGCGTGACGGTCTGCTGGGTCCGTGCCGCGAGGTCGACGAGCTCCTGCGAGTCGCTGACCTGACCGGACGCGGTCATGAGGGCGGGTGCGGCAGAACCGGCGATCGCCGCGGCGACGACCGCTACGGCGATGATGAGCCGGTTGCGCACCCGCGCGGTGCGTCGTCCTCCGGGGTCGGCGGGGGTGCCCGCCGGGGCGTGCGCGGCGGATCCCGCGGGAACCGTCGTGCGCCCCTCGTCCGCTTCGGAGGCCGCTTGCTTGCCCTTGCGTCGAGGCCGCATCTTCCGCACCGGTGCTCGCATTCCTGACTCGTCTACCCATGGGCCCGGGTGACGATCTGTCAACGCGCGCGCCCCCTGGTATGGCTCCAGACCATTCCAGTGCCGGTGAGCAGTGGTCGCGCATCACCTAGCCAGCCACCCGAAGGAGTGAACATCGAGCGGGAGTTGGGGAGCAAGTCCCGGTGGCATGGGCACGGGGCCCGAACGGGGCGCCGGTTGGACGTCTCTCACAGGCTTTGGCAAGATGCCCCGCCACTCCCCGACGGAGTTGATCATTCCGGTCGAAACCAGGCGTCTGACCTGCCGATGCGACCCAACTCCCGGCTCAACGGGCCTCTTGTGAAGGCCTCGTGCAGACTGGCCGGATGCGCATCGAACTCGCGACGGAGCCCGGAAACCCCGACCGGCCCAACGAGGACTTCGCCTCGGCGGCCGTACCCGCCTCCGGACAAGGGGGAACGCTGGTGGTCCTGGACGGGGTCACACCACCCCGGGGCGAGAGCGGCTGTCTGCATTCCGTCCCCTGGTTCACGGCCCGGCTGGGCGGCGCACTGGGTGAACTGTCCGTTTCGCGGCGGGATATGACGTTGACCGCCGTCCTCGCCGAGGCAATCCGCCGCACCGCCGACGCCCATCGGCAAGCCTGTGACCTTTCTCACCCGCGTACGCCCCAGGCAACCGTGGTCCTGGCGCGGTGGGACGCGGAGCGGGTCGAGTATCTGGTGCTGTCCGACTCGGTGTTGCTGGTCGAGGCCGCGTCCGGATCTGTCACGGCACTGGTGGACGACCGGCTCGACCGCGTGCCGCGCTCCCTTCTCGTCTCGGACGAGGTGGCCGACGCGACCGTGCGCAACAAGGAGGGCGGCTTCTTCACGGCCGCCGCCGACCCCTCGGCCGCCGCCCGAGCGGTCACGGGTGAACTCCCCCGCGCGCGGGCGCGCACGCTCGTGGCGCTGACCGACGGAGTCACGCGCTGGGTCGAGAAGTTCCGCGAGGGCGACTGGGCGGACCTGTTCGCGCTCGTACGCAAGGAGGGCGCCGAGGCGGCGATCGCCCGCGTACGGGCCCTGGAGGACGCGGACGAGCGGGACCGGGTCTTCCTGCGGCGCAGCAAGACCCACGACGACGCGACGGCGGTGTACGTGGAGCTGTAGGCCCTGGCTCTAGCTCTCGGCGCCCGCGTTCAACTGGTGAAGCAGCCGAGCCAGTTCCGCCACCTCGCTGCGGTCCCAGCCCGCGAGCTGGCGCACGTACGTGGCACGGCGGGCGTCGCGGACCTGCCGGAAGTTGGCGCGGCCCTCGTCGGTGAGGTGCACGAGCCAGGCGCGGCCGTCGGCGGGGTCGGGTTCGCGGGCGACGAGACCGAGGTCCTCAAGGGCGCGCAGCTGCCGGCTCATGGTGGCCTTGCCGACGCCGACGTACGCGGCGAGTTCCGTGGCCCGCTGCCGGCCGCACTCCTCCAGGCGCGCGAGGAGTCCGTAGGCGGCGGGTTCGAGGTCCGGGTGTACGGCGCGCGCCATCTCGCCGGAGGACGCGCGGGCTCGCCTGAGGAAGACCGTCAACTCCCTTTCCAGGGACAAGAATTCGTGGTCCACACCACTCTCCGTCGCGTCGAATTCGGCGCCCGGCCGCGCGCCGTTCCCGTCCTCGTGCACGTCAGCACCCATGCCAGGGTTTCCCGTTTCTGAAAGTTTCCGCCATTCGCGGCCATTGCCGCAGCTCCGCCAGTATTTCGCAGGAGTAGACCAACGGCAGCATCCGGGCCCCCTTCCCTCCAGGCGGTCTACGTGCGTAGCTTCATTGGTGACATGTCCACACCAGCGACATGTCGAAAGGTCCCCCCACCGAGCTCACAGAAGCTCAACGAGGCCTTCGGAGGCACGCAATGCCCGTGCACAGATCCGGAACCGTCCGCCGCCCGCGCCTCAGGCGCTTCCCGGCGGCCGGAGTCATCCTCGCAGCGCTCTCGCTGCTGTTCACCCTGCCCACCGCGGCCCAGGCCGCCGACGTCCCCGCCCGTGGCTCCGCCACGATGGGCATGGGCGTCGCCGAGCACGACGGTCGAGGCGGTCTGCCCGCCGGCGACAAGGCCGTCCAGACCGAGGGCGTGGACACCAGCAGCCACAACGGCAACGTGGCCTGGTCGACGCTCTGGAACAGCGGCGTGAAGTGGGCCTACGTCAAGGCCACGGAAGGCACGTACTACACGAACCCGTACTTCGCCCAGCAGTACAACGGCTCCTACGACGTCGGCATGATCCGCGGCGCGTACCACTTCGCGACCCCGGACACGACGACCGGCGCCGCCCAGGCCAACTACTTCGTGGACCACGGGGGCGGCTGGTCCCGGGACGGCAGGACCCTGCCGGGCGCGCTCGACATCGAGTGGAACCCGTACGGCGCGTCCTGCTACGGCAAGACCGCGGCCGGAATGGTCAGCTGGATCCGCGACTTCCTGAACCAGTACAAGGCCCGCACCGGACGCGACGCCGTCATCTACACGGCGACGAGCTGGTGGACCGAGTGCACCGGCAACTCCAGCGCGTTCGGGGCGACCAACCCGCTCTGGATCGCGCGCTACAACACCGACCCGGGCACGCTCCCGGCCGGCTGGGGCTACTACACGATGTGGCAGTACACGTCGTCCGGCCCGACGGTCGGCGACCACAGCAAGTTCAACGGCGCCTACGACCGGCTGCAGGCACTGGCCAACGGCTGAGCCTGCGAGCGAGCGGAGAGCGGCCGGACTCCCCCAGGGGTCCGGCCGCTCGTGCGAGGGCGGGTCAGCAGTTGCCCGCCGGGCGGTCCCGCTTCACGAGGTTCGTGTAGCCGGTGGTGCCGTCGAGCCACAGCACACGCTGGCCCTCGTCGGCGGCCGGGTAGACCTGGTCGCCGCGGTTGCAGGAGATGCGCTGGGCGCCGCCCTTGCCGTCGGGGGCGACCTGGTACAGCTTCGGCAGCGTCTCGTTGGCCCACGACGTGGCCGGCGGCAGCGTGAGGACGGTGACCGCGTCGTCGGAGGCCGTCAGCTGGTACGCGTACAGCGCGCCGGCGCCGGACTCCGGGACGATCGTGGTGCGGTCGGTGCCGTCGGCGTTCGCGCGCATCACGGAGGCCTGACCGGAGTCGGTGCCGTCGCCGTCCTCGACCCAGGAGACGCCGTCGTCGGTGATCGCCGTCTGGCCGACGCCGACGACCGCGCTCTTGTCGATCGGCATGAGCTGGGTCTTGCCGGTGACGGTGTCGTAGACCTCGACGCCCAGCTTGTAACCGTCGGACTCGCCCCACAGCTTCGCGTAGGCGATCTTGCCGTCGTGGACGGAGGCCAGCGCCGTCACGGTGACGGGGTTGGACGCGAGGTCCTTGACGAAGCCGGTCTTGATGTTGACGTAGCGGGCCTGCTCGAAGCCGGATCGCGGGTTGACGTAGGTATACACGAGGACGTCACCGTCGAGCTGGACGGACGTGACGTTGGCGCCGATCCCGTCGACGACCTTGTCGATTCCACCACCGATCGGGCGCACGTGGATCTTCACCGCGTCGTAGGCGAACTCGGCCCACGCCACGTTCTTGCCGTCGGTGGCGGCGTAGACGTTGTAGTTGCCGTTGTTGGGGCTCAGCTGCTGCGGCGTGCCCTTGCCGCTGGTGTTGCCGGCCCACACCGAGTACGGCTCGCTGCCGTCCTCGTTGGAGCGCGAGAGCGCGTACTTGCCGCCGCCCGCGGCGACACCGGTGCCGGACACGTTGACCTTGGACAGGAGCGTGTCGGTGTCCACGCCGAGCGCCTTCTCCCAGCCCGGCACGATGCCGTGGGCGTCGAAGGAGCGCTTGACGGTCTTCAGCTGGTCCTTGGTGGCGCCTAGTTCCGTCGCGGCGGCGATGACCGCGGCGCGGCCCTCGGTGAAGCCGTCCAGCGGCGTCATGTACGCGGACAGGGCGCGGTAGACGATCTGGTCGGCGAGCTCGGCGCCGAGGTCCTGGCGCATGTCCCACAGGGCGCCGGAGAAGATCGTCGAGTTGAGGTGCACGCCGCCGTTGTCACCGCGGTAGCTGGTGCCGATGAAGTCCTTGGCCGTGGTGTGGCCGTCGTTGAGGTCGCGCAGGGCGCACTCACGCGGGCTGAGCGTGGTGCACAGGTCCTCGCCGAGCAGACCCGAGTCCGGATCGTCCATCGACTGGCCGTTGGCCTCCAGGTCGATGGCGTTGCCGAAGTAGTCGGAGATCGCCTCGTTCATCGCGCCGGACTGGCCCGCGTAGACGAGGTTGGCGGTGTGCTGGGTGACGGCGTGGGTCATCTCGTGGCCGACGACGTCGGTGTCCGCGGAGAAGGTGCGGAAGTCGCCGCCGCCCTTTCCGTACACCATCTTGGAGCCGTCCCAGAAGGCGTTGTCGTACGGCTGACCGTTCGCGGTGACGCCGACGAGCGAGTACATGTACCCGTCCTTGTCGTCGAGCCCCTTACGGCCGAAGTGGTTCTTGTAGTACGCGTACACCTTGTTGGCGGCCCAATGGGCGTCGACCGCACCGGAGTCGGTGAAGTCCGCGCCGAGGTCCGGGGTGTCCGACTTGAAGATCTTGGCGCCGCTGGGCCAGGCGCCGGACGCCTCGGACACGTCGCTGCCGCGGGCGTCCCAGGTCTGCAGCAGCGGGCCGTTGTACGGGGTGGCGGCGTCCCGGAACCCGTAGTCGTACATCTGGTAGGTGCCGTCGGCGCCCTTGTACAGGTTGAGGTCGGCCTTCTGGCCGTTGTAGCGGGTGCCGGAGCCCTTGACCACGAACGACGGGGCGGCCGTCGGGGCTGCGTCGGCCGGGGTCGCCGCGGTCCCGGCCGCGGCGCCGGAGGAGGCGGCCGCGGTCGCGCCGAACGTCTGGATGCCGCTGTACTGCATGACCGGGAAGCCGGAGTGGGCGTCGACGTACACCTCCTGCTTGACGGCCGTGCCGTCTGCCGGATCGGTGCCCGTGACGGTGATGTGCCGGGTGAGCACACCGGTGCCCTGCGGCAGGATCGTCACGTCCACGGCCTTGCCGGTCAACGTCTTGCTGTCGGGCTTCTCGCCCTTGGCCGGGGCGTGCAGCGGGGCCCCGCCCAGCTGGGAGGTGACGGCACCGATCGCGCGCTCGATCGCGGTCTTCTCCGAGACCTTCGGGCTGACCGAATCCAGCTTCAGCCTGGTGAAGTAGTTACCGGAGGTGCCGGTGACGGTGCGCTTGTCGTCCTTTTTCGTCATGCGGACCAAGTACTGGCCGCCGAGGACGTCGACGCCCTTGTACTTCTGCTGGAGGCGGACCGTTTCCTTGCCGCCCTCGCTGTCGGTGGAGACCGCCGAGAGATCCTTCGCCGAGGTGTCGGCGATGTGGTACCGGCTCTTCTTCGCCTTGAGGTGCCCGCGGGCGGCGTCGGCGGCGCTGCCGGTGCCGGCGGCCTCCTCGCTGAGCCCGGTCACCAGGGACGGGGTGTCCGTCTCACTGCCGGCGGTGGTGGCCGTGGCCGCCGTCGGAGCGGTGTCGGCGTGGGCGGCCGTCATGCCGGTGACGAGCAGCCCGGCGGCGGCGAGCACGGCCGCCACTCCCTGGCCGACGGCTGTGCCGCCCGACCTTTCTGCTCTGTTTCTGCGCGCTGAAGTCCGCACGACTGATCCCTTCGCTGCCATGGGCGGGTGAACGGAAATCGGATGCGGACATGCAAATGCCGGTACACGCCTGCGAACAATGCGTTTCCGGTGCCTACTTGTGGACGTGCACACTTGTGTGCCCTGCGTGATCAAGGCGAGAATCGGCGCCGTGAGGCAGTCCGAGGTGGGTACACAGTGGGAGGCGCTCGGACTCGGAGCCGACGGGCTCCAGGTGTACGAGGCCCTGTTGAACCTGTCCTCGCCCGGGTCCCGGACCGCGCTCGCCCGCTCCCTCGGCCTGCCCGTACGCCGGGTCACGGCCGCCCTCGCCCAGCTCGCCGAGCACGGCTTCACCGGGACCGCCGACGGCCCGGGACTCCCCCGGCCCGTGGCCCCCGCCACCGCGCTGCGCGGCCTGCTCCACCAGCATCGGGCCCAACTGCTGTACAGATCGGCCGAGTTGGAGGAACTGACCGGATCGGTCGACCGGATCTCCGCGCTGCTCCTGAGCACCACGCAGGATCCTCGCGCCAACGGCATCGAGACCGTGCGCGGTGGGCCGGCCATCGCCGAGCGCGTCGCCGCAATGCTGGTGTCGGCGCGCGAGGAGGTGGCCCTGATCGACCGCCCGCCCTACGCCTCCAGCCAGCCGGACGGCATGCCGGCCCCACTGGATGTGGCGGCGCCGGCGCGGCGCGGGGCGCGTGTGCGGGTGGTCGTGGACCGGGAAGGGCTGAGCTTCCCCGGGCGGGCCCGAGGGCTCAACGAGCTGTCGGAGCAGGGGGTCCAGATCCGGGTGGGCACCGATCTACCGACCAAGCTGATCACCGTCGACCGGCGCATCACGCTGCTCCCGCCGACCGACGCGGCGGACCCGACCGCAACCGCCCTGGTGGTGAGCGACTCCCTGCTCAGCCACGCCCTGGTGCCGCTCTTCGACGCGGTGTGGGAGCGCGCCGTGCCCATCGGGTCGGTCACGGACGAGGAGATCACCGAGGAGGACCGGGAGTTGCTGACGCTGCTGACGTCAGGACTCAAGGACGAGGCGATAGCCCGCCGCCTGGACGTCCATGTGCACACGGTGCGCCGGCGCATCACCCGGCTGATGGCGGTGCTGAACGCGGAGACCAGGTTCCAGGCGGGGGTGCAGGCGGCACTGCGCGGCTGGCTGCCGATCAACTAGGGCCCGTCCGCACCGGGCACACACGGAAGGCCCGAGCCCCGAAGGGGACTCGGGCCTTCGTCATCCGGCAGCGTCCGTCACGCCGCCACCGGAACCTCCACCGCGGCCGGCGCCAGCGCCAGTTCGAGCACCTGCCGCACATCCGTCACCGGGTGCACGTCCAGCTTCTCCAGGACCTCGGCGGGGACGTCGTCCAGATCCGCCTCGTTCCGCTTCGGGATGACGACCGTGGTGACGCCGGCCCGGTGCGCGGCGAGCAGCTTCTGCTTGACGCCACCGATCGGCAGCACACGCCCGGTCAGCGAGACCTCACCGGTCATGGCCACATCCGTACGGACCTGGCGCCCGCTGAGCAGCGACGCGAGAGCGGTCGTCATGGTGACACCCGCGCTCGGACCGTCCTTCGGCACCGCGCCCGCCGGGAAGTGGATGTGCACGCCCCGGTCCTTCAGGTCGGCGACGGGCAGCTCCAGTTCGGCGCCGTGCGAGCGCAGGAAGGAGAGCGCGATCTGCGCCGACTCCTTCATCACGTCACCGAGCTGACCGGTCAGGGTCAGGCCGGCCGCGCCCGTCTCCGGGTCGGCGAGGGACGCCTCCACGTAGAGGACGTCGCCGCCCGCTCCGGTGACCGCCAGTCCGGTGGCCACGCCCGGCACGGCCGTACGGCGCTCGGCCGGGTCCTGTGCCGCCTCGGGCACGTGGTGCGGGCGCCCGATGAGGCTGCGCAGGTCTGTGTCCTCGACGGTGAACGGCAGCTCGCGCTCGCCCAGTTCGTGCTGGGCCGCGACCTTCCTCAGCAGCCGTGCGACGGACCGCTCCAGGTTGCGCACGCCGGCTTCCCGCGTGTACTCCCCCGCGAGCTTGCGCAGCGCGCTCTCACCGAGGGTGACCTCGTCCTGGTCCAGACCGGCCCGCTCCAGCTGGCGCGGGAGCAGGTGGTCGCGGGCGATGACGACCTTCTCGTCCTCGGTGTAGCCGTCGAGGCGGACCAGCTCCATACGGTCGAGCAGGGCCTCCGGGATGGCCTCCAGGACGTTGGCCGTCGCGAGGAACACGACGTCGCTGAGGTCGAGTTCGACCTCCAGGTAGTGGTCGCGGAACGTGTGGTTCTGCGCCGGGTCGAGAACTTCGAGCAGGGCGGCCGCCGGGTCGCCCCGGAAGTCGGACCCCACCTTGTCGATCTCGTCGAGCAGCACGACCGGGTTCATCGACCCGGCCTCCTTGATCGCACGCACGATCCGGCCCGGCAGGGCACCCACGTACGTACGCCGGTGTCCGCGGATCTCCGCCTCGTCCCGTACGCCGCCGAGGGCGACCCGGACGAACTTGCGGCCCATGGCGTGCGCCACGGACTCGCCGAGCGAGGTCTTGCCGACGCCGGGCGGGCCGACGAGCGCGAGCACCGCGCCGCCCCTGCGTCCGCCGACGACGCCGAGCCCGCGCTCGGAACGCCGCTTGCGCACGGCCAGGTACTCGGTGATGCGCTCCTTCACGTCCTCGAGGCCGGAGTGCTCGGTGTCGAGAACGCGCTGGGCGCCCTGGATGTCGTACTCATCCTCGGTGCGCTCGTTCCACGGCAGTTCGAGGACGGTGTCGAGCCAGGTGCGGATCCACGAGCCCTCGGGGGACTGGTCGCTGGACCGCTCCAGCTTCTCGACCTCCTTGAGCGCGGCCTCACGGACCTTCTCGGGAAGGTCGGCGGCCTCGACCCGCGTGCGGTAGTCGTCGGACTCCTCGCCCTCCGACTCGCCGTTCAGCTCGCGCAGCTCCTTGCGTACGGCGTCCAGCTGGCGCCGCAGCAGGAACTCGCGCTGCTGCTTGTCGACGCCTTCCTGCACGTCCTTGGCGATGGACTCGGCCACGTCCTGCTCGGCGAGGTGCTCGCGCAGCTGCTCGGTGGCCAGCTTGAGCCGGGCGACCGGGTCGGCCGTCTCCAGAAGCTCCACCTTCTGCGGGGTGCTCAGGAAGGGCGAGTAGCCGGAATTGTCGGCGAGCGCGGAGACGTCGTCGATCTGCTGGACGCGGTCCACGACCTGCCAGGCGCCGCGCTTCTTCAGCCAGTTCGTGGCGAGTGCCTTGTATTCGGTGACCAGCTCCGTCACGGAGCCGGGCAGCGGCTCCGGCACGCTCTCCTCGACCGCGAGGCCCTCCACCCACAGGGCGGCGCCGGGGCCGGTCGTGCCCGCGCCGATCCGTACGCGGCTGCGGCCACGGATCAGGGCGCCGGGGTCGCCGTCGGCGAGCCGGCCCACCTGCTCGACGGTGCCGAGCACGCCGGTGTTCGCGTACGTGCCGTCGATCCGGGGAACAAGAAGCACCTTCGGCTTGCTGCCGCCCACAGATCCGCTGGAACGGGCCGCTGCCTGGGCGGCCTCCACCGCGGCGCGTACGTCGTTGTCGTTGAGGTCCAGGGGCACCACCATTCCGGGCAGCACGACCTCGTCGTCGAGCGGCAGCACGGGCAGGGTGAGCGGTGTGGACGTCGATGCCATGATCTCCCCTTAAGCAGTCAAGTTGAGCTATGCCGACTCAATGCACGTGAGCCCCCGAATGTTCCCCAGACGCTGTTCGCTCTCGGCGATCAGTGGATGGGCAGGGGAAAGCCACAGCTCAGAGGGGGTGCGTGACGTGTACGACCATCGGCCGACCGGGGGACGGGTGACGCGTCAGGCTGCGGACGGTCCCGGCGCGAGGCGACACCGGCGCACCAGCGGCCAGGTCCCGACGCCGCTCGCCAGGGCCAGGAGGTGACCCCAGCTCGTCATCGGGTCCGCGAACGCGATGAGGTCCTCGGCCAGCATCCCGCCGACGACGGCGAGCACGGCCCAGCGCAGCCAGGGCGTGAGGAGACCGGCGAGTGCCCCGATGCTCGCGGCCACGCCGAAGCTGATCCCGTAGTCGAGGCGGTGCAGCGAGCTCGCGGGCAGATGCCCGGCCATCACGGAGAGCCCGACGGGCACCTCGGTGGCGAGCGTCGCCACGGTGTGGCCGAGGACGAAGACACCGGCGGTGCGCCGGCCGCCGATCCGGCGCTCCAGCGCCGTGAGGACGAACAGGAAGCCGATCGCGAACGGGGACGTGATCCCGCCGGCGATCCACAGCGCACTGGCGACCAGCACGAACACGGGCGTGTGCGCGAGGTGCGCCACGTCGGTACTGGAACCCCGCAGCGCGGACGCGACGACGCCGGGATCGGCGAACCGCGCGAAGAGGGACGTGCCGACGAGCACGGCGGCGTAGGCGAAGGTGAACGGCGTCCCCGTGGGCGTCGGCAGCAACCGCCAGGGGCGCATCCGACGCCGGGGGCTGACGGTCCCGGGCGGGATGCGCTCACCGGTCGCGGATCCGGGAGCGGCAGGCGCCGTGCCACAGGCAGCCGGCTGAGCCGGGACGGCATCGAGCAGGGGCCGCGAAGCCCCAGGCAGCGTCCCCGAAGAAGAAGCCTCAGGCAGCGTCCCCGAAGAAAGCGTCCCGAGAGAAACAGTCCCCGAAGAAACAGCCCTCGAAGAAACGTCCGCCCCGTCGGCCTCGACCGTCACGCCACGCTCCACCTGCGGCATCCTTTCCCTTCCGGCCCGCCCCAGCTTCCGCCTCCCGTACCCGCGCTGTCCATGACCGACGCCACGTGCGGCATGATCCACAGGACCCGCACAGGAGCGCCCCCAACTCCGTTTACAGGGACGGCCAGGCGTCCCGCCGGTTGCGGCAGGATGGACGCCATGTCCACCTCGTACCCCATCCCGTACGACCCCGACCACACCGCCCCCGTCGTCCTCGACCGGCGCGAAGGGCCGTTCGGAGAGGTCGTACTGCGGCGCCACGGCGCGCTGCTCCAGATCATCGCCAACGGATGCTTCCTGATGGACACGTCCGACGGCCGCTCCGAGCGCCTCCTGGTCGACGCGGCGCTCGACGCTCTCGACGACCGCCCGGCGCCCGGAATTCTCATCGGCGGGCTCGGTGTCGGATTCTCCCTCACACACGCGGCTGCGAATTCCCGCTGGGGCCGCATCGCCGTCGTCGAGCGCGAGCCGGCGATCGTCGACTGGCATCGCGAGGGCCCGCTGTCCGAGCTGTCACGGTCCGCGCTCGCCGACCCACGCACGGAGATTGTGGAGGCGGACCTTGTCTCGTACATCCAGGAATCGACCGAGACGTACGACGCACTGTGCCTCGATATCGACAACGGGCCCGACTGGACAGTGACGGAGGGTAATGACAGCCTCTACTCACCGGTAGGTCTCGCGGCCTGCCGGGCGCGGCTCACTCCTGGTGGCGTGCTTGCCGTGTGGTCCGCACAGCCCTCCGCAAATTTTGAAGGAACCTTGCGGAATGCCGGATTCCGGTCGGTCCGCACCGAAGAGATCCCGGTTGTCCGGGGCGTTCCGGACGTCGTACATCTCGGGGTCAGACCTGCGTAGCCGACTCGCGGTAACTCCCCGTACGCTGACTGCCGAAACCCAGATCATTCAAGCGTCAAGCGCACACGGATGTGCGCATTCAGGGGCGGGGCGATGGAGCAGACACACACCTCCCACAACGGCAGCACGGCGACGCCGGGTGCCCAGCGACGGGTCCTGGTGGTCGAGGACGACCCCACGATCGTCGACGCCATCGCCGCTCGGCTGCGTGCCGAGGGATTCCTCGTGCAAACGGCACAGGACGGTCCGGCGGCGGTCGACACGGCAGAGGCATGGCAACCGGACCTGCTGATCCTCGACATCATGCTGCCCGGCTTCGACGGGCTCGAGGTCTGCCGCCGCGTGCAGGCGCAGCGGCCGGTGCCGGTGATGATGCTCACGGCGCGCGACGACGAGACGGACATGCTCGTCGGACTCGGCGTGGGTGCCGACGACTACATGACGAAGCCCTTCTCGATGCGGGAGCTCGCGGCGCGCGTGCACGTCCTGCTGCGGAGGGTCGAGCGCGCGGCGCTCGCGGCGGCCACGCCCAGGAGCGGCATCCTGCGGCTCGGCGAGCTGGAGATCGACCACGCACAGCGCCGGGTGCGGGTGCGCTCCGAGGACGTCCACCTGACGCCCACGGAGTTCGACCTCCTGGTCTGCCTGGCCAACACGCCCCGCGCCGTCCTCTCGCGTGAGCAGCTGCTCGCCGAGGTGTGGGACTGGGCGGACGCGTCGGGCACCCGGACCGTCGACAGCCATATCAAGGCGCTGCGCCGGAAGATCGGCGCCGAGCGGATCCGCACCGTCCACGGTGTGGGCTACGCGCTGGAGACGCCGACGCCATGACCGGCAGCGGCGACGCATCCGACGTACGGGACGCGGACGGGTACGAGCCGGGGCCGCCGGGCCTCCCGCCCGGCGCTCCGCCGGCCGCCCGGCCCCTCGCGGGCCACTGGGTGCAGGGCGGTCTGCGGCCGTTCTCCATCAAGACCAAGCTCGGCACGCTCGTCGTCGTCTCGGTGTTCATCACGACCGGACTGCTGATGGTCGCCGTCCGCACCCAGACCGAGCTCCGTTTCATCACCGTCTTCTCGGTCATCGCGACGCTCCTCATCACCCAGTTCGTGGCGCACTCGCTGACCGCGCCGCTCGACGAGATGAACACGGTCGCCCGCTCCATCTCGCACGGTGACTACACGCGCCGGGTCCGGGGCGCCGACCGGCGCGACGAGCTGGGCGACCTGGCCGCGACCATCAACCGCATGGCCGACGACCTGGAGGCCCAGGACCAGCAGCGCAAGGAGCTCGTGGCGAACGTCTCGCACGAGCTGCGCACCCCGATCGCGGGCCTGCGCGCCGTCCTGGAGAACGTCGTGGACGGGGTCTCGGCCGCCGACCCCGAGACCATGCGCACCGCCCTGAAACAGACCGAGCGCCTGGGCCGGCTGGTCGAGACGCTGCTCGACCTCTCGCGGCTCGACAACGGCGTGGTCCCGCTCAAGGCGCGCCGCTTCGAGGTGTGGCCGTATCTGTCGGGTGTCCTGAAGGAGGCCAACATGGTCGCCTCGCAGCGCGCCGGCATCGCCTCGGGCTCCGGCACCCACACGCGCACGGACGTGCATCTGCACCTGGACGTGTCGCCGCCCGAGCTGACCGCGCACGCGGACCCCGAGCGGATCCACCAGGTCGTGGCCAACCTGATCGACAACGCCGTGAAACACAGCCCGCCGCACGGCCGCGTGACCGTGCTCGCGCGGCGCGGCCTCTATCCGGAGTCGCTCGATCTGGAGGTCCTCGACGAGGGCCCCGGCATCCCCCGCTCCGAGTGGCACCGCGTCTTCGAGCGCTTCAACCGGGGCGGCCATGTGAAGGGCGCCGCGCACGGCCCCGGCAGCGACGGCGGCACCGGTCTGGGCCTCGCCATCGCCCGGTGGGCCGTGGACCTGCACGGCGGCCGGATCGGCGTGGCCGAATCGGCTCGCGGCTGCCGGATCCAGGTCACTCTTCCGGGCCTGCCCCGAGCTCAGAGTTGACGTAGGGTTCGAACCGGAAGCACAAGATCGCCGTGTCATTCGTCACGAGGTGCGGGCCGATGGGCCGCACTCGTACAAGGACGTACCCAAGGTGAACCGGAACCCCGCTTGTTTCCCGCCATTTCCAGCGTCGAAACACGGCTTCCGGTGTGACTTACGCGACGGATGACCGGCCCGGTCTGCAAGTCCCGGTGTTGGAGGCGTAGCCTTTATTCCCGCTGTCCATCACCTTGTGAGAAGCGGAAGAGGGCGGTTACCGCCGTGTCGCCACAGTCCCCCAGTAACTCGAGCACCTCGACCGACCAAGAGGGGCAGGGCAAGAGCCCTGCCGCCGCTTTCGGTCCCAATGAGTGGCTCGTCGACGAGATCTATCAGCAGTACCTCCAGGACCCGAATTCGGTTGACCGAGCCTGGTGGGACTTCTTCGCCGACTACAAGCCGGGTGCCCCGGCCCAGCCGACGACCGGAGCCCCCGCACAGGGTTCCGGTCCCGGCACCGCCGGTACCGCAGCCGCGGGGGCTGCGGGCACTGCCGCGGCGCCCGCCGCTCCGGCAGCCCCGGCTCCGGCCGCAGCTCCGGCTCCGGCTCCGGCTCCGGTCCAGGCGGCTCCGGCCGCCCCGGTGACCAAGCCCGCCACCGCGGCGCCCGCGAAGCCGGCCGCCGCTGCCGTGAAGGCTCCTGCTCCCGCCAAGGCGCCGCCCGCGACCGAGGCCGCCGGCGGCCCCGAGTTCGTGACGCTGCGCGGCCCGAGCGCCGCCGTCGCAAAGAACATGAACGCCTCCATCGAGGTCCCCACGGCGACGTCCGTGCGCGCGGTCCCGGTGAAGCTGCTGTTCGACAACCGCATCGTCATCAACAACCACCTGAAGCGCGCCCGGGGCGGGAAGATCTCCTTCACCCACCTCATCGGCTACGCGATGGTGCAGGCCATCAAGGCCATGCCGTCGATGAACTACTCCTTCGCGGAGAAGGACGGCAAGCCGACGCTGGTCAAGCCGGAGCACGTGAACTTCGGCCTCGCCATCGACCTGGTGAAGCCCAACGGCGACCGCCAGCTGGTCGTCGCGGGCATCAAGAAGGCCGAGACGCTGAACTTCTTCGAGTTCTGGCAGGCCTACGAGGACATCGTCCGCCGCGCCCGCGACGGCAAGCTCGGCATGGACGACTTCACCGGTGTCACGGTCTCGCTGACCAACCCCGGCGGCCTCGGCACCGTCCACTCCGTGCCGCGTCTGATGCCCGGACAGTCGGTCATCATGGGCGTCGGCTCGATGGACTACCCCGCGGAGTTCCAGGGCACGTCCCAGGACACCCTGAACAAGCTCGGCATCTCGAAGGTCATGACGCTCACGTCGACCTACGACCACCGGGTCATCCAGGGCGCCGCCTCCGGTGAGTTCCTGCGCGTCGTGGCGAACCTCCTCCTCGGTGAGGGCGAGTTCTACGACGAGATCTTCAAGGCGCTGCGCATCCCCTACGAGCCGGTCCGCTGGTTCAAGGACATCGACGCCTCGCACGACGACGACGTCACGAAGGCCGCCCGCGTCTTCGAGCTGATCCACTCCTTCCGGGTCCGCGGCCACGTCATGGCCGACACCGACCCGCTGGAGTACCGCCAGCGCAAGCACCCCGACCTGGACATCGCCGAGCACGGCCTCACCCTGTGGGACCTGGAGCGCGAGTTCGCGGTCGGCGGCTTCGCCGGCAAGTCGATGATGAAGCTGCGCGACATCCTCGGCGTCCTGCGTGACTCGTACTGCCGCACCACCGGCATCGAGTACATGCACATCCAGGACCCGAAGCAGCGCAAGTGGCTCCAGGACCGCGTCGAGCGCCCGCACACCAAGCCGGAGCGCGAGGAGCAGCTGCGCATCCTGCGCCGGCTGAACGCGGCCGAGGCGTTCGAGACGTTCCTGCAGACGAAGTACGTCGGCCAGAAGCGCTTCTCCCTGGAGGGCGGCGAGTCCGTCATCCCGCTGCTCGACGCGGTCATCGACTCCGCCGCCGAGTCGCGCCTGGACGAGGTCGTCATCGGCATGGCCCACCGCGGCCGCCTGAACGTCCTGGCGAACATCGTCGGCAAGTCGTACGCGCAGATCTTCCGCGAGTTCGAGGGCAACCTCGACCCGAAGTCGATGCACGGCTCCGGCGACGTGAAGTACCACCTGGGCGCCCAGGGCACCTTCACCGGCCTGGACGGCGAGCAGATCAAGGTCTCGCTGGCCGCGAACCCGTCCCACCTGGAGACGGTCGACCCGGTCATCGAGGGCATCGTCCGCGCCAAGCAGGACATCATCAACAAGGGCGGCACCGACTTCACGGTCCTGCCCGTCGCCCTGCACGGTGACGCGGCCTTCGCGGGCCAGGGTGTGGTCGCCGAGACGCTCAACATGTCGCAGCTGCGCGGCTACCGCACGGGCGGCACGGTCCACATCGTCATCAACAACCAGGTCGGCTTCACCGCCGCCCCGGAGTCGTCGCGCTCCTCCATGTACGCCACGGACGTGGCCCGCATGATCGAGGCGCCGATCTTCCACGTGAACGGCGACGACCCCGAGGCCGTCGTCCGCGTTGCCCGACTGGCCTTCGAGTTCCGCCAGGCGTTCAACAAGGACGTCGTGATCGACCTGATCTGCTACCGCCGCCGCGGTCACAACGAGTCGGACAACCCGGCGTTCACGCAGCCGCTGATGTACGACCTGATCGACAAGAAGCGCTCGGTGCGCAAGCTCTACACCGAGTCCCTCATCGGCCGTGGCGACATCACGCTCGAAGAGGCCGAGCAGGCGCTGCAGGACTTCCAGGGCCAGCTGGAGAAGGTGTTCGCCGAGGTCCGCGAGGCCACCGCGCTCCCGGCCCCGGTCCCGGCCCTCGACCCGCAGGCCGAGTTCCCGGTCGCCGTCAGCACCGCGATCTCCCAGGAGACCGTGAAGCGGATCGCCGAGTCGCAGGTCAACATCCCCGACCGCGTCACCGTCCACCCGCGTCTGCTGCCGCAGCTGCAGCGCCGCGCGGCGATGATCGAGGACGGCACGATCGACTGGGGCATGGGCGAGACGCTCGCCATCGGCTCCCTGCTCCTCGAGGGCACCCCGGTGCGCCTCTCGGGCCAGGACTCGCGCCGCGGCACGTTCGGCCAGCGCCACGCGGTCCTGATCGACCGTGAGACGGGCGAGGACTTCACCCCGCTGCTGTACCTCTCGGACGACCAGGCGCGTTACAACGTCTACGACTCCCTGCTCTCCGAGTACGCGGTCATGGGCTTCGAGTACGGCTACTCGCTGGCCCGTCCCGAGTCGCTCGTGATGTGGGAGGCGCAGTTCGGCGACTTCGTCAACGGCGCGCAGACGGTGGTGGACGAGTACATCTCGGCCGCCGAGCAGAAGTGGGGCCAGACCTCCGGCGTCACGCTGCTCCTGCCGCACGGCTACGAGGGCCAGGGCCCGGACCACTCGTCCGCCCGCCCGGAGCGCTTCCTCCAGCTGTGCGCGCAGAACAACATGACGGTCGCCATGCCGACGCTCCCGTCGAACTACTTCCACCTCCTGCGGTGGCAGGTGCACAACCCGCACCACAAGCCGCTGGTGGTCTTCACGCCGAAGTCGATGCTGCGCCTCAAGGCCGCCGCGTCGAAGGCGGAGGAGTTCACGACGGGCGGCTTCCGTCCCGTCATCGGCGACAGCTCGGTGGACCCGGCCGCGGTCCGCAAGGTCGTCTTCTGCGCGGGCAAGGTCTACTACGACCTCGAGGCCGAGCGTCAGAAGCGCGGAGTGACGGACACGGCGATCATCCGCATCGAGCGCCTGTACCCGCTCCCGGGTGCCGAGCTCCAGGCGGAGATCTCCAAGTACCCGAACGCGGAGAAGTACCTGTGGGCGCAGGAGGAGCCGGCGAACCAGGGCGCATGGCCCTTCATCGCCCTCAACCTGATCGACCACCTGGACCTGGCGGTCGGCGCCGACGTCCCGCACGGTGAGCGTCTGCGCCGCATCTCGCGGCCGCACGGCTCGTCCCCGGCGGTCGGCTCGGCGAAGCGTCACCAGGCGGAGCAGGAGCAGCTGGTGCGCGAGGTCTTCGAGGCCTGAGCAGCCTGACCTCGTACGTACGATTGTGGGGCCCGGAACATTGTTCCGGGCCCCACGTCCGTATCACCCCAGGAGCGACTGGCCCATGTACTTCACCGACCGCGGCATCGAGGAACTGGAGAAGCGGCGCGGCGAGGAGGAGGTCACCTTCGAGTGGCTCGCCGAGCAGCTGCGCACGTTCGTCGACCTGAACCCGGATTTCGAGGTGCCGGTCGAGCGGCTGGCGACATGGCTGGCGCGTCTCGACGACGAGGACGACGACGAGTAGCAGGTCCCGAGCGGGCCTCAGTCCCAGGCGCGCAGCCGGTCGTAGGCGAGGCCGAGCGCGCCGTGTACGACGAGGAGAGCGCCCGCGACCGCCCAGCCGGTGCCGCGCCGGCGCAGACCCCACACGGTGAGCGGGATGCCCACGGCGAGCTGGACCGCCGCCGCTGTGCTCGCCTTGGGGCCGCGCAGCCAGGGTCCGATGGCGCTGCGTTCGACGACGTCGAGTTCCGCGCGGACGGCGTCGCGCCAGCTGGACCACTCGATGGGTTCGGCGCCGGGCTGCACGCGCGCGACCTCGCGCAGCCGGTCGGCGGGCTCGCCGGGGGTCAGGCCGGCCGGGAGCGTGAGCCCCGCGCGCGTGAGGACCGCGAGCAGGCCGAGCAGACGGGCGCGGGAGTCCGCCGCGCTGTCGGACCGTGTGAGTTCCTCCAGGGACTGCATGTCCAGGACCGGGTCGAGGCCGAGGCGCGCGGCGAACGTGCGCATCGCTTCGTCCTCGCCGACGGGTGTGCCGTTCGCCAGCCATACGTAGCCGACGGGGCGGCGGAACCCCGAGGCGAGGGTGTAGCCGCTGTGTTCGGCGTCCCACCACAGGGCGAGCACCGGCCAGGGGACGCTGACGGCGAGGGCCGCGGCCCAGCCCGCGAGGACGCTGTCGACCCGTTCGCCGCCGCGCAGCCAGGGCTTGCCCTCGGGGACCAGGACGCTCCAGTCGGGTCCCGCCTGGGTGAGGAGCATGCGTTCGCGCAGGAGCTTGGCGGCGGGACCGACAGTGGCGGGGTCGGCGCGGCACAGCAGCAGCGCTCCCGCGGCCCTGGGCTGCGGGGCGGGAGTGCCGGTGGAGCCGGCGGTGGCGTCGGACGGCATGAACTCAACGCTAGGTCAGTTTGTGGGGTTCGGCCCATGAATGCCCCCGTGCGGAGTGGCCGACGCGACGAAATCCAGTCGCGACTGTCTTGACTTTCCGTATCCGCGATATATCGTGTCTCGCAAGGGTGCGATACAACGCGTCCGCTCCCGATCCGTCCCGCCGAGGAGGTCGCACCATGCCCGAGTGGTCCGTGGCAGAGCCCCGCAAGCTCGCCTTCGACGAGCCCGTGACGACGCTCCACGTACGCATCGTCAACGGAACGGTGAACGTCGTGGGCACCGACGAAGGTTCCGCCCGCCTCGAGGTGTCCGGGATCGAGGGCCCGCCGCTCCAGGTGACCCTGGCGGACGGCGTGCTGACCGTCGCGTATGAGGATCTGCCCTGGAAGGGCTTCCTCAAGTGGCTCGACCCCAAGGGCTGGCGTCGCAGCGCGGTCGTGTCCCTGGCGGTCCCGGCAGGCACTGGAGTCGAGGTCGGCGTCGTCGGCGCCGGCGCGGTCGTGTCCGGGATGCAGGGGCGGACGGAGGTCAAGGGCGTCACCGGCGACACGACACTGGTCGGCGTCGCGGGCGATGTGCGCACGGACACCGTCTCCGGGAATGTCGAGGCCCAGGCGGTGACAGGGGATCTGCGCTTCAACTCCGTCTCCGGGGACCTGACCGTCGTCGAGGGCGCGGGCCCCTCCGTGCGGGCCGACTCGGTGAGCGGCTCGATGATCGTGGACCTCGACCCGGCCGACCGGGCGACGGATGTGAACCTGACGAGCGTCTCGGGCGAGATCGCGATCCGCCTCCCGCACCCCGCGGACGCGGAGGTCGAGGCGAACACGGCGAGCGGATCCGTGTCGAACGCCTTCGAGGATCTGCGGGTCGGCGGCCACTGGGGCGCCAAGAGCATCACGGGCAGGCTCGGCACGGGACGCGGAAAGCTGAAGGCGACGACGGTCTCCGGATCGATCGCGCTCCTGCGGCGGCCTCCGGCGGAGGACGACACCCATACCCCCGCCGCGGACGCCCCCGTCGAGCACTCCCCCGCCGCCGGCTCCCCCGCCGCCGGTTCCCCCACCGTCCCTGACGCCGCCGCCGGCGGCCCGGCCGACAAGAAGGTGCTCTGACATGCCCCCCGTCTTCGCCCACGGCCGCCTGCGCCTGTACCTCCTGAAGCTGCTCGACGAGGCCCCGCGCCACGGGTACGAGGTGATCCGGCTCCTGGAGGAGCGCTTCCAGGGCCTGTACGCGCCCTCGGCGGGCACGGTGTACCCGCGCCTGGCGAAGCTGGAGGCCGAAGGGCTGGTCACGCACACCACGGAGGGCGGAAGGAAGGTCTACTCGATCACCGACGCGGGCCGCGCCGAGCTGGCCGACCGCAGTGGTGAGTTGGTCGACCTGGAGCTGGAGATCCGCGAGTCCGTGGCGGAGCTCGCGGCCGAGATCCGGGACGACGTACGGGGCGCGGCGGGCGATCTGCGCCGAGAGATGCGGGCGGCCGCCTCGGAGGCGAGGAACGGGTCGGGGACGACCACGCGCAAGGGCGAGCGGCCGGGCCCGTTCGGCGACTTCCAGGACTTCGGGGACAAGGAGGCGTGGCGCGCGGCCAAGGAGGAGCTGCGACGCGCCCGGCAGGAGTGGAAGGAGCAGGCGCGGCGCGCGAAGGACGAGAGCCGCCGGGCCCGCGAGGAGGCCCAGCGGGCGCGCCGGCAGGCCAAGGAGGCGCAGGAGCAGGCGCGCGAGCAGGCGCAGGAGCAGGTCCAGGAGCAGGTCCAGGAGCAGGTCCAGCGAATGGCGAAGCGGGTGCAGGACCAGGTCCAGGACCACTTCGCGCAGGGCGACTGGCCCACGGGGGTCCGGGAGGGCCTGACCGAACTGGCCGAGGAGTTCGGCGACTTCGGCAAGTACTTCGGCAAGGAGGCGGGCGGCGCGGCCCGTTCGGACGACGCCGGGCCCGAGGCGCGGGTCACCCATGGCGACATCCCGGCGGAGTATCTGCCGTCGTGGAGCCACGAGGATTCGACCGGCGACCCGGCCCGTGATCTGGACCGCCTCCTCGACCGCTTCCGCGACGACATCCGCGACACGGCCAGGGACCACGGGGTGACGGAGGACCAACTCCGCGAGGCCCGGCGCCGATTGTCCGAGGCGGCGGCGCACATCGGGGCGTCCCTGCGGACACCCAAGGGCTGACCCGCGCGACGGCCGGAGCGGGAAGGGTCGAGGGGCACCGCCCCTCGACCCTCACAGATCCGCAAGATCAGGCAGGGTCCAGCAACGCCAGACCGTCAGACCGTCAGACCGTCAGACCGTCAGTACGATCTTGCCGAACTGGCCTCCGGCCTCCATCCGCTCGAAGCCCTCGCGGGCGCGGTCCAGCGGGAGGGTCTCGTCGATCACGGGGCGCACGCCGGTGGCCGCGCAGAACGACAGCAGATCCTCCAGCTCGTCCTTCGAGCCCATCGTCGAGCCGACGATCTTCAGCTCCAGGAAGAAGACGCGGGTCAGCTCGGCGTGCGAAGGACGGTCACCACTGGTGGCACCGGAGATCACGACCGTGCCGCCGGGCTTGAGCGACTTGATGGAATGCGACCAGGTGGCCGCGCCGACCGTCTCGATGACGGCGTCCACGCGCTGCGGCAGCCGCGCACCCGACTCGACGGCCTCGACGGCGCCGAGCTCCAGGGCGCGCTTGCGCTTGGCCTCGTCGCGGCTGGTCGCGAAGACCTTGAGACCGGCCGCCTTGCCGAGGACGATCGCGGCCGTGGCGACCCCGCCGCCGGCGCCCTGCACGAGCACGGAGTCACCGGGCCGCACACCGGCGTTGGTGAACAGCATCCGGTACGCGGTCAGCCACGCGGTCGGCAGGCAGGCCGCCTCCTCGAAGCTGAGCTCCTTCGGCTTGGGCAGAACGTTCCACTCGGGCACGGTCACCTGCTCGGCGAAGGTGCCCTGGTACTTCTCGGTGAGGATGGACCGGCCCTCCCGGGGCCCGACCCCGTAACCGGCCTGGCCGATGACGGAGTGCAGGACGACCTCGTTGCCGTCCTGGTCGATCCCGGCGGCGTCGCAGCCGAGGATCATCGGGAGCTTGTCCTCACCGAGTCCGACCCCGCGCAGGGACCACAGGTCGTGGTGGTTGAGGGAGGCGGCCTTGACGTTCACGGTCGTCCAGCCGGGGCGGGCCTCGGGGGCCGGGCGATCCCCCAACTCAAGGCCGTTCAGCGGCTGGTCACGGTCGATTCGGGCGGCGTAGGCAGCGAACATGACCTTGACCCTAGGTCCGCCGGGTGCCGTGCGGAACACCGTAGGGCTGTGACACGCGCCGCGCCCCGTGCCCCACGGAGTCGATCCGTGGCGCACGGGGCGCGGTCGGGGCCTGCGGCGTGGTCAGCGTCGGGCGACACCCTCGGCGCGCGCGGCGGCGGCGACGGCCGCGGTCACCGCGGGAGCGACCCGCTCGTCGAACGGCGAGGGGATGACATACCCGGCGTCCAGGTCGTCACCGACCACGTCGGCGAGCGCGTCCGCAGCCGCGATCTTCATGCCCTCGGTGATCCGCGACGCCCGCACCTGGAGCGCACCGGCGAAGATGCCGGGGAAGGCGAGGACGTTGTTGATCTGGTTCGGGTAGTCGGAGCGCCCGGTCGCGACGACCGCCGCGTACTTGTGGGCCACGTCCGGGTGAACCTCGGGGTTCGGGTTGGCCATCGCGAAGACGAAGGCGCCGGGCGCCATCGAGGCGACCGCGGGCTCCGGGACCGTACCGCCGGAGACGCCGATGAAGACGTCAGCGCCGGCGAGCGCGGTCTCGAGCGAACCCGTGATGTTGGCCTTGTTGGTGAGCTCGGCCAGCTCGCGCTTGACGTCCGTGAGGTCGTCGCGGTCCCGGCTGACGATGCCCTTGCGGTCCGCGACCGCCACGTCGCCGAGCCCCGCCTCGAGGAGGAACTTGGCGATGGCGACACCGGCCGCGCCGGCGCCCGAGATCACGGCGCGCAGCTCGCCGAGCGTGCGCCCGCTGAGCTTGGCCGCGTTCTTCAGCGCCGCCAGCGTGACCACGGCGGTGCCGTGCTGGTCGTCGTGGAAGACCGGGATGTCGAGCCGCTCCTGGAGCCTGCGCTCGATCTCGAAGCAGCGCGGCGCCGAGATGTCCTCGAGGTTCACACCGCCGAACGAGGGAGCGAGGCGGACGACGGTCTCGATGATCTCGTCCGTGTCGGTCGTGCCGAGCGCGATCGGCACCGCGTCGACGCCGCCGAACTGCTTGAACAGGATCGCTTTGCCCTCCATCACCGGGAGGGACGCCTCGGGACCGATGTCCCCGAGGCCGAGCACCGCGGTGCCGTCGGTGACGACGGCCACGACGGACGACTTCCACGTGTAGTCGTGGACGAGCTCGGGATTCTCCGCGATGGCGGAGCAGACCTTCGCGACGCCCGGCGTGTACGCCAGGGACAGGTCGTCCTTGTCGCGCACCGGCACGGTGGCCTGCACGGCCATTTTGCCGCCGCGGTGCAGTGCGAAGGCCGGATCGAAGGGCTCTTCGGTGCTTTCGTTGCCGGTATGCGCCGGGCCCGCACTGGCCTGGCCGGAACCGGCGTCGCTGCGAGGATTGACGATCTCCGCTGCCACTTGTATGACCCCTTAAGTCTTAATCATCAGTTGAGGGTGGGTCCGCTCCTGGTTGAGGAACGGGCGGGCACCGCGTATGACCCACATGTCGGGTGTCTTGCACTCGTACGGGTCAGTACGCGATGGGCGCGCCGCACGCGCGCCCTGAGCCCCGGATGAGGGGTGTAAAGAACCTTCTTACCTGACGGACGCCACCCCGGACGAGTCCATTTGTGATCGATCACAGCGCGGTGACGAGACTCATAGCCGAGGACCCGGATATTAGGGGCCGGACCTCAAGTCGAGCTCAAAGCCGATGGAGCATCGCTCACATGGTGAGACACGAGCCCCGGGGCCGCAGATCTTCCGGCCTGACGGCGCTGTCGCCGCAGATATTCGCTCACCCGTTGGCGCGATGTACCGACCTGTCGGGGTCCGGGAGCGGTACGGGGGTAACCCGTTATCCGATTTTGACATAGCGGGGGCCCTGAATGGCCCGGTCCGAATGGCAAGATGCCGTAATCACACGAGGTCGCGACACTCGAAGATGTGTGCCGTATCTCTGCATCGGCTACTCCCTCACCCTGCCGGAGGAACCAGAAATGACCGCAAGCACCACCCGTCGTTCGACCGCTGCGAAGTCCGCGAAGTCCCGGATTGCCATGGTCGGCGCGATCGCGGTCGCCGGCGCTCTGCTGCTGTCCGGCTGCGGTGACCAGACCAAGGACAAGAGCGCGCCCGCCGACTCCACCAAGAACGCTCCGCTCGCGGACAAGCTCCCCAAGGAGATCCGCGACAAGGGCGTCATCAAGGTCGGCTCGGACATCGCGTACGCGCCGGTCGAGTTCAAGGACAAGTCCGGCAACACGGCGGGCATCGACCCGGACCTCGCGGCCGCCATGGGCAAGCAGCTCGGCGTGAAGTTCGAGTTCCAGAACGGCACGTTCGACACCCTCATCACCGGCCTGCGCTCCAAGCGCTACGACATCGCGATGTCGGCGATGACGGACACCAAGGACCGGCAGGACGGTGTCGACTCCGACACCGGCAAGAAGGTCGGCGAGGGCGTCGACTTCGTGGACTACTTCGACGCGGGCGTCTCGATCTACACGCCGAAGGGCAAGACCCAGGGCATCAAGTCCTGGGACGACCTGTGCGGCAAGAAGATCGTCGTCCAGCGCGGCACGGTCTCGCACGACCTGGCCAAGGCGCAGGCGAAGAAGTGCCCGGCCGGCAAGAAGCTCGCCATCGAGTCCTTCGACGACGACCAGCAGGCCCAGACTCGGCTGCGCTCGGGCGGCGCGGACGCCGGCTCCTCCGACTTCCCGGTCGCCGCGTACGCGGTGAAGACCGCGGGCGGCGGCAAGGACTTCGAGCTCGTCGGCGAGCAGGTCGAGGCCGCTCCGTACGGCATCGCGGTCGCCAAGGGCAACACCCAGCTGCGGGACGCCCTGAAGGCGGCGCTCGACGCCGTCATCAAGAACGGCGAGTACGAGAAGATCATCGCGAAGTGGGGCGTCGAGGCGGGCTCCGTCAAGGAAGCCACCGTCAACGGCGGCAAGTGACCGCGTCCCTCTCGTCACCCAGCCGTTTGAAAGGCAACACCCGTGTCTGTTGACATCGACAAGGCGGACGGGCCCGCGGACGTCCCGCCGCCCAAGGCGGGACCCGAGGCCATCAAGGCGATCCCGGTCCGGCACTACGGTCGCTACGTCGCCGCGGTCGTCGCGATCGGCGTCCTGGCCGCGATCGTCTACGCGTTCGCCCAGGGCAAGATCAACTGGGGCGCGATCCCCGAATACTTCTTCGACGACCGCATCCTCAAGGGCGTCGGCCAGACCCTGCTCCTGACCGTGATCTCCATGGTCATCGGCGTGGCGGGCGGCATCCTGCTCGCCGTGATGCGCCTGTCGCGCAACCCGGTGACGTCGTCGATCGCCTGGTTCTACATCTGGTTCTTCCGCGGTACCCCGGTCCTGGTCCAGCTGTTCGTCTGGTTCAACCTGGGCCTGGTCTTCGAGTACATCAACCTCGGCCCGATCTACAAGGACTACTGGTCCTCGTTCATGACGCCGTTCCTGACGGCGCTGCTCGGACTCGGCCTGAACGAGGCCGCGTACATGGCGGAGATCTGCCGCGCCGGCCTGCTCTCGGTCGACGAGGGCCAGACCGAGGCCTCGCACGCCCTCGGCATGAGCCACGCCAAGACCCTGCGCCGGATCGTGATCCCGCAGGCGATGCGCGTGATCGTGCCGCCCACGGGCAACGAGGTCATCAATATGCTGAAGACGACCTCGCTGGTGTCGGCGGTGCAGTTCTACGAACTCTTCCGCTACGCCCAGGACATCGGGCAGAACTCCGGCGCACCGGTGGAGATGTACTTCCTCGCCGCGGCCTGGTACCTCGTGATGACCTCGATCCTGAGCGTCGGCCAGTACTACCTGGAGCGCTACTACGCCCGCGGCTCCAGCCGCTCGCTTCCTCCGACGCCGTTCCAGAAGATCAAGGCCAACCTGCTGTCGCTCGGCAGGCCGAAGGGAGCCGCGTGATGACCACCAACGCCATGGTGAAGTCCGAGGGCGTCCACAAGTCCTTCGGCCACGTCGAGGTCCTCAAGGGCATCGACCTGGAGGTCAAGGAGGGCGAGGTCTTCTGCCTCATCGGCCCCTCCGGCTCCGGCAAGTCGACGTTCCTGCGGTGCATCAACCACCTGGAGAAGATCAACGCCGGCCGGCTCTACGTCGACGGCGAGCTGGTCGGCTACCGGCAGAAGGGCGACAAGCTCTACGAGCTGAAGGACAGCGAGGTCGCGCTCAAGCGCCGGGACATCGGCATGGTGTTCCAGCGCTTCAACCTCTTCCCGCACCTGACGGCTCTCGAGAACGTCATGGAGGCGCCGGTCCAGGTCAAGCGCCAGTCGCGAGCACAGGCGCGGCAGCGGGCCAACGAGCTCCTGGAGCGCGTGGGCCTCGCCGACAAGGCGGGGAACTACCCCTCGCAGCTGTCCGGCGGCCAGCAGCAGCGCGTCGCCATCGCCCGGGCCCTCGCCATGGACCCGAAGCTGATGCTCTTCGACGAGCCGACGTCGGCCCTCGACCCCGAGCTCGTCGGCGACGTCCTCGACGTGATGCGTGACCTCGCCGAGTCCGGCATGACGATGATCGTCGTGACGCACGAGATGGGCTTCGCGCGCGAGGTCGGCGACAGCCTCGTCTTCATGGACGGCGGCGTGGTCGTCGAGTCGGGCCACCCGCGCGACGTCCTGACGAACCCGCAGCACGAGCGCACGCAGTCCTTCCTGTCGAAGGTGCTGTAGCTCCGCCACGCAGAAGCAGAAGGAGGGGGCGGTACGGACCTGGTGTCCGTACCGCCCCCTCCGTATGCGCGGGGCTACTTGACCGCGAGCACCAGTGCGTCCGAGGGCGAGCGCCACACGGGGCGGGCCTCGGCGAACCCGGCGGCGCGCAGGGTGCGGGCGTGCCAGTCGGCCGACGGGGTCTCGCCGTCGGCGTGCTCCCCGTAGATCTCGAAGCGCTTCGCGGTGGGTCCGGCGAGTACCGGGTCCTTGGCGGCGAGGGCCCACCACTCGGCCCAGTCGAGGGCGCCGGAGGCCTTGGCGCGGTCCATCTGCGCGTGGCGGTGGGCGCGTTCGGCGGCGTTGATCCGGGGCGTGGTGTCGTCGATCATGTGGTCGGCGTTCATGAAGACACCGCCGTCGCGGACGAGGCCGGCGATCTGTCCGTAGAGGGTGGCGAGCGGTTCGTTGTGCAGCCAGTGCAGGGCGGTGGCGGTGAGGACGGCGTCGTAGGAGGTGTGCGGCAGCCGCGTGGCCCAGTGCGGGTCCTTGAGGTCGGCGCTCACGAAGGTGACGCGGTCGTCGCCCGCGAAGGTGCCCTCGGCGATGGCGAGCAGCGCGGGGTCGAGGTCGACGCCGACACTGGTGGCTCCGGGGAACCTCTTCAGGAGCCGGTCCGTAATACTTCCCGTACCGCACGCGAGGTCGAGCACGCGCGGCGTGGGCCCGGCGAAGGCCTCCACCATGTCGAGCATGACCCGCAGCCGCTCCTCGCGGTCGGGCATGTACCACTCCTGCTGCCGGTCCCAGCTGTCCTGCCAGGCGCGCCAGTCGGCGGTGACTCCGGCGGTTTCCGTAGATCCCGTCATCGAGAACCCTCCCGTACGTAATACCCTCGAAGCAAGAGCAGCTATTACTCCCGTCACTGACGAAGATAGACCGCCCCGGTAAGGACTACAAGTGGAACTGGCCTATTACTCGGACTACGCCGTACGCCTGGTCAACAGCGAGGAGCCGGGGCGTGGCAAGGACTCCCTGACCACGGTCGAGGCGGTGCGCGGCCTGTTCGGCGCGAACCAGTCGGCGGCCCGGCGCGCCACGGACGCGGACCTGACCCGCTTCCGCGGCGTACGGGCGCGCCTGCGCTCGGTGTTCGAGGCGGCGGACGGCGACGACGAGACGCTCGCGGTCGACCTGCTGAACTCGCTCCTCCTGGAGTTCCCGGTGAGCCCGCAGATCTCCGGGCACGACCACCGGGACGACGACGACCGCCCGTTGTGGCACATGCATCTCGCGGACCACCCGTCGAACGCGACAGCGGGATACGCGGCGATCGCCGCGATGGGCCTCGCCTTCCACCTCACGGAGTACGGCGTGGACCGCCTCGGCCTGTGCGAGGCGTCGCCGTGCCGCAACGCCTACCTGGACACGTCGACGAACCGCTCCCGGCGCTACTGCTCGGACCGCTGCGCGACCCGCGCCAACGTCGCCGCCTACCGCGCCCGCAAGCGCGCCGAGGCGGACCGGTCGGACAGCACGGGGCGCAGCGCCGAGAAGGCCCACGAGGCCACGGCCGCCACGGACCGCTGACGCTCGCCCTCCACCCACGGCTTGCGGCGGCGAAGGCGCCCGCGCACCTTGGCGAGCACAAGGTCGTCGGGCACCGTCCCGTACACCTCGCTGTCGCCGCCGGCGTCGGGGTTGTCGCCGAGCACCCACCAACCCCCGTCCCGCCGCCCGGAGATGCGCTTCACCACGAGCAGATCCTGCTGGAAGGGGTGCCGCAGGACGACCACGTCGCCCGGGCGTACCCGGGCGCCGTGCTGCACGAGCATCCAGTCGCCGGGATACAGCGTGGGCACCATGGACGGCCCGTCCACCTCGATGATTTGAAACGGCACCCTGGCCTCCCGCGTCTCCTCCGCCGTCTCAGGCATCAGACATCCTCCCCGGTTCCGCCCGCCGGCCTTGCGGTCCCATCCTCCACCAGTCCCAGTCTCGCCCTGGACTTTTGTCCTAAGCCCATGGGGGCACCCGAGAAAACACGTCTGCCACGGAGTAATGTCCCACCTGAGAAGACGATCACGAGGAAGGACTGCTACATGCTTTCCCGCCTGTTTGCCCCCAAGGTGAAGGCCAGCGCGCACTGCGACCTGCCGTGCGGCGTGTACGACCCGGCCCAGGCCCGCATCGAGGCGGAGTCGGTCAAGGCCGTCCAGGAAAAGATGGCCGGCAACGACGACCCGCAGTTCCAGACGCGCGCCATCGTCATCAAGGAGCAGCGCGCCGAGCTCGCGAAGCACCACGTGTCGGTGCTGTGGAGCGACTACTTCAAGCCCCCGCACTTCGAGAAGTACCCGGAGCTCAGCCAGCTGGTCAACGACACCCTGAAGGCCCTCTCGGCCGCCAAGGCGTCGAGCGACCCGGCGACCGGCCAGAAGGCTCTGGACTACATCGCCCAGATCGACAAGATCTTCTGGGAGACGAAGAAGGCCTGACGCCTTCGCGTCATCTGTCCGACAGCACCCGGCGTCCGCGCGGAGCCGGGTGCTGTCGGCGTCTTCGGACCGCTCGGGTAGCGTCGCCCGGATGGACCACTCGCGTCGCCCCCGCATCCTCTACGTCACCGACCTCGCGTACCCGGCCCGTGGCCGCCGCTACTGCGACGAGGACATAGCCCTCTCGGCACGGCTGCGCGAGGCGTTCGACGTGGCGCTGTGCCACCCGCTGGACGCCGCCGCGCTGATGGACGGCTTCGACGCGGTCGTCGTGCGCAACAGCGGGCCCGTACTGCACTACCAGGCCGCCTACGACGCCTTCCGTGAGCAGGCGCTCGCGCGCGGGGTACGCGTCTACAACGCGCTGTCCGGGAAGGCCGACATGGCGGGCAAGGGGTATCTGCTCGACCTGACCACCGCCGGGTATCCCGTCATCCCGACCGTCGCCCGCGCCGCCGATCTCCCTCTGCTGCCCGAGGCGGACGAGTACGTGGTCAAGCCGCTGCTCGGCGCCGACTCCATCGGACTCGAGTTCGTCGGCCGCGAGGCGCTGTCCGGCCTGGAGTTCGACGGCATCCTCGTCCAGCCGCGGATCCGCTTCCGGTACGAGGTGTCGTTCTACTTCGTCGACCGCACTCTCCAGTACGCCCTGTACGCGCCCCGGCCGGACGAGCGGTGGGTCCTCGAACCGTACGAACCCACCGACGCGGACCGGGAGTTCGCGCAGAAGTTCGTCGACTGGAACACCATCGGTCACGGCATCCAGCGCGTGGACGCGTGCCGCACGCCGGAGGGCGAGCTGCTCCTGGTCGAGCTGGAGGACCTCAATCCGTATCTGTCCCTGGATCTGGTCGACGCGGGCACACGGGACGCGTTCGTGGCGGCGATGGCGGACTCGCTGCGGGGGCTGCTGGCCGACGGGGCCTGAGGAGGACGGCCGGCTGAAACGGAGCTTGTCCATCTCGCGGCGCCCAGGCGCCGGTAGAAGCGGATCGCCCCGTCGTTCCAGACCGGCGCCTGCCACTGGACCTCGGCGATCCCGAGCGCTCGGGCCGCCTTCGCCGTCGAGGACGTGGCGGGTCGTGGTGGCCGTCGGCGAGGGCGAGGAGCGCGTCCTGGTCGACGGCCCCCGGGAGGGCCGGTGCTGCGGCCGTGTTCGCCGTGGGGTGGAACATGGCCCCATCACGCAGGGCCGGGCCCTCAGGCGTCCGCCCTGTCACGCGGTCGCCGGGGTGCGAGGAACAGCGCGGCGAGCGCCGAACCCGCGGCCACCAGGAGGGCGTTGACGAGTACGGCCGTGGAGACTCCGGACAGGACCGCGCCCGGACCGCTCGCCCCGCCCATGCGGGCCGTGGCGATCGCGCTCATCACCGGGATGCCCAGGGTGATGCCGACCTGCTGTGTCATGGTCGCGAGGCCGGTGGCGAGACCCTGCTCCTCGTCGGGCAGCCCGGACGTGGCCGTCACCATGAAGCCGACGATCACCAGCATGTTGCCGACGCCCCCGACGAACGTGGCCGCGAGGAGCAGCCAGATCCAGGCCCCCGACGCGCCGAGCGCCACCAGGGCGAGCGTGGCGACGGCCTGGACGGCGCCGCCGACGACGATCGTGGTCCGGTTGCCGAGGCGCCCGACGGCACGGCCGCCGAGCGTGCCGCCGATCACGGTGCCGAGCCCGAGGACGCCGAAGGCGAGCCCGGTCGCGAGCGGCGAGTAGCCGAGGACTTCGTGCAGGTAGAGCGTGAGCAGGAAGACGAGGGACGTCTCGGTGACGAAGGCGATGAGCCCGGCCGCATTGCCCCAGATCACGGTGCGCCGCTTGAGGATGTGGAGCGGGACGAGGGGCGCGGCGGCCCGCTTCTCGACGAACCGGAAGGCGACGAGGAGCGCGGCTCCGGAAAGGAGCGCGGCCAGGGTCGCGGGGGCGCCCCAGCCGGTCTCGCCGGCCTGCGTCAGCCCGTAGACGAGGAGCAAAAGTCCGCCGGTGACGGTCGCGGCGCCCGGTACGTCGAGGCGCGGGCGGCGGTCCGGGCGCGAATCGGTGATGACGGACGGGGCGAGGACGAGGACGAGGGCCGCGACGGGGACGTTGACGAAGAAGGCCCAGCGCCAGGAGAGCAGGTCGGTGAGGAGCCCGCCGAGGATGGCGCCCGCGGTGAATCCGGCGGACATCAGGGCGCCGTTGAGGCCGAGGGCGCGTTCGCGCAGCGGCCCCTCCTTGAAGGCGGTGGTCAGGAGGGCGAGTCCGGCAGGGGTGACGGCCGCGGTCGCGAGTCCCTGCAACACCCTTGCCACGAGGAGGACTTCAGGCGAGGTGGCGAGGCCGCCCAGGAGGGAGGAGGCGCCGAGGACCGCCATGCCGGCGAGGAACAGCCGCTTACGGCCGAAGAGGTCGGCCACACGGCCGAAGAGGAGCGTGAACCCGGCGGCGGCGAGCGCGAACGCCGTGGCGATCCACTGGAGATGGGAGAGCGAGAAGCCGAGCCCCTCGCCGGCGACGGGCAGCGCGACGTTCAGGATCGAGAAGTCCACGGCGATCATGAACTGGGCGCCAAGGAGGAGGTTGAGGACGAGCTTCTGGCGGGCCGTCATGCGCGGGGATGGTGCGACGGCCGGGGCGGGGGCGGTCTGCGTGGGCGCCGACATCTGGGCACTCCTTAAATGGTTCTACGTTCCCGTTAAGGCATGCCAAACGTAGCAGGGTGGCGACCATTAAGGGAACTACAGTTCCGTTACGTCGAGCGAGTGCCTCGCCTGCGCGCGCCGACCCGCCCCCGTCCGGGGGCGACCGCATTCGTACGCCCGTCCGACCGACGGGTGGACCGCGGAGCCTCAGCGCACCCGCCCGCCGCCCCAGTGCCGCACCTCGGTGACGGCCTCGACCGGCAACGGCCCGTAGATGTGCGGGAATTCGTCGGCACCCGGCTCCGGCGCCTCGAACCTGACCGGCACGGGGACCCGCTCGCTGTCGATGACCAGCACCACCAGCTCGTCGGGCCCGTCATACGCGCCGTACAGGAAGTCGGCGACCCCCCGCAGCTGGTGCGCCAGCGAGCAGTGGATGAAGCCCTCCTCGGCGAGGGTCTTGCCGCGCGTGGACATCTCGTAGGCGCCGGACGCGCGGGCCGCGTCCCACAGGGAGCGCTCGGTGATGTGCAGGAGTTCGGTCATGCGCACCAACCTACGAGCTGATCGCTCGGGCCGTTGTCGCCCATCGGCCGACGCGGCCCGCCTCAGCCGAGCCGGGCCGCACGCAGCTGGAGGTAGCGCTGCTCCGGGCGGCTGAGCGTGCCGCCCGCAGCCTCCTGATAGGCCGCCCGCGCGGCGTCGCGGTCCCCCGCCAGCTCCAGGAGGTGGCCCCGGACGGCGGCGAGCCGGTGATGCCCGCCGAGGGCGTCCGCCAGCTTGTCCGTCTCCGTCAGGCCCGCCTCGGGGCCGTGCACCATGGCGACGGCCACGGCCCGGCCTAGCGCGGCCATCGCCTCCCCCTCGGGCACGACCCGCACGAGCAGGTCGTAGAGGGCGAGGATCTGCGGCCAGTCGGTGTCCTCGGCGCTCGCCGCCTCGTCGTGCAACGCGGCGACGGCCGCCTGGAGTTGATACGGGCCGACCGGTCCGCGCGGGAGGGCGAGGGCGACCAGTGCGACGCCTTCGTCGATCTCGGCGCGGTCCCACAGGGTGCGGTCCTGTTCGTCGAGACGGACCAGTTCACCCGCCGCGTCGGTGCGGGCTGCGCGGCGCGCGTCGGTCAGGAGCATGAGGGCGAGCAGCCCCGCGACCTCGCTGTCGCCGGGCAGCAGCGCCCGCACGGCCCGGGTCAGCCGGATCGCCTCGCGGGCCAGGTCGGCGCGCTGCAACTGGGGCCCCGACGTGGCCGTATACCCCTCGTTGAAGATCAGGTAGAGGATCTGGAGCACGGCGGGCAGCCGCTCGCGCCAGTCCTCGGGCCGGCGGAACCGCACGCCTCGTACCCGCTGCTTGGCGCGGCTGATGCGCTGCGCCATCGTCGGCTCGGGGACCAGGTGGGCGCGGGCGATCTCGGCGGTCGTGAGGCCGCCGACGGCTCGCAGGGTGAGGGCGACCTGGGCGGCGGGGGTCAGCTCGGGGTGGCAGCACAGATAGAGCAGGGTGAGGGTGTCGTCCTCACAGGGGGCGCGGCTCTCGCCGGGCGGGGCCGTGAACGCGTCGCGCGGGGTGAGCGCGGCGTCCGCCTCCTCGCGCCTGCGCCGCGCGTCGTCACTGCGCAGAGTGTCGACGAGGCGGCGCGACGCGACCTTGATGAGCCAGCCGCGCGGGTTGTCGGGCACCCCGGCGTCGGGCCACTGGCGTGCGGCGGCGAGCAGCGCCTCCTGCACGGCGTCCTCGGCGGCGTCGAAGTGTCCGTAGCGGCGGACCAGCGCGCCGAGGACCTGCGGCGCGTGGCGGCGCAGCAGGTCCTCGGTCGACGCGGTCAGCAAAGGTCGCCACCGCTGTCCAGGATGGGGCGGATCACGACGGGGCGGGCGGGGGCGCCCGCGGGGGCGGGACACTCGGCCACACGCTTGGCGATCTCGGTGACCCGGTCGAGGTTCTCGCACTCGAGGATCCAGAAACCGGCGAGCAGTTCCTTCGTCTCCCCGTAGGGGCCGTCACTGATGACGGGCCGCCCCTCCGCGTCCGGCGTGACGAACCGGGTCTTCGCGGGCTCCGCCAGACCTTCGCCGGTGAGCATCTCGCCGGACTCGGCGAGGTCGTCGTTGATCTTCTGCATGTGGGCGAACATCGTCTGGATGTCCTTCTCGCCCCAGGCCGGATTGCCCTCGGACGCCTTGCCCGCCATGGCCTCGTAGTCGAGCTGGGTGCCCGTCACCATCATCAGGTACTTCATTGCTCTGCGCTCCTTCGGCCAAGCCGCCCGCCGGGCGCGGGCGGCTTCACTGGAGACGTCGGAGCGGCAGCAGCGTTCTCGACACCGCACCGGAGAAAAATTCTAGCCGGGGAGCCCCTGCCTCTTCCTGCTGTACGTCCGCACGATCACGCCGTTGCCGAACGTCCGGTTCTCCTCCAGGGCGAACTCGCCGATCGCGAAGCCGGAGCCGAACATCGGCATGCCCGAGCCGAACACCAGCGGGTACGTCTTGATCACCAGCTCGTCCACCTCGTCGGCGAGCACACCGGCGAGCGTCGCGCCGCCGCACAGCCAGATGCCGAACTGGCTGTCCTCCGCCTTCAGTTCGCGGACCTTGCCGACGACGTCCTCGGCGACGATCGCCACGTTCGGGTCGGGGGACTTCTCGATCGAGCGCGCCGCGACGTACTCGCGCAGGTGCCCGTACGGGCTGGTCAGACCGGCGTCGAGGCCGACCTGGTAGCTGGCCCGGCCCTGGATGACGGTGTCGAACCGCTTGTTGGCCAGGTGCTCCAGGCCGAGGATCCGCCGGCCCTCCGCCGAGATGGTCTCGGGGTACTCGGTCGTGAGGAACTCGAGGAACTCCTCGTCCACGAAGGGCATGAAGGCGTTCGCGTCTCCGTCGGGACCGCCGATGAAACCGTCGATCGACACGGCGACGAAGTACGTGAGCTTTCGCAAGTGGGTCTCTTTCCGCAGGTGACAGGGGTGTCCGGGTGGACCGTCGTACGGGCTTCCCGCAGTGGCCCCGCTCGAACAACTACAGTTATAGTGCTTCATCTGTAGTGGTTGCAAGAAGATTCGGGAATCCGGTTCGGCGGGTTGCCGGATCTCCGGTCGGAAGGAGCGCACGGATGGCACGGAACGCGGAGCGCAGGGTGGCCCTGGTCGACGCCGCGGTGGAGGTGCTCGCGGCCGAGGGGGCGCGCGGCCTGACCTTCCGAGCGGTGGACGCGGCGGCGGCCGTCCCCACGGGCACGTCGTCGAACTACTTCTCCAGCCGGGACGACCTGCTGCACCAGATCGACGCATGGCTGCACGAGCGGCTGGCCCCGGACCCGGCGGTGGTCGCGGAACTCCTTCAGCGGCCGCGGGACCGCGAGCTGGTCGCCGCGTTCATGCACGATCTGCTGGGCCGCGCCCAGCGCGACCGCACCGGTTATCTGGCCATGATGGAGATGCGCCTCGAGGCCGGGCGCAGGCCCGAACTGCGGGCGTCCCTCATGAAGTCGCTCCGCGGCGACCTGGACTTCGGGATCTCGTTCCACACCGAGTCCGGGCTCCCCGGCGGCGCGGAGACGGTGACCGTGCTCTACCTCGCCACGCTGGGGCTCATCCTGGAACACCTGACGATGCCGGGGATGCTGGACGGCGCCGTGCCCGGCGTGAGCGTCCCCGAGGGGCTCATGGACCGGATCGTCCGCACGATCGTGCCGCAGGAGTAGCCGCCCGCACCCTGAAGGCTGGAACTCAACTCGCTTGCGGGTCCCGCCACATGGGCCACATCGTCGGCCCGTCCGGCAGCGCGATCCCGCTGCCGGTGCACGCGAAACCGAGCCGCTCGTACAGCACACGGCTACGGTCGCTGCTCGCCTCCAGATACGACGCCATGCCCTCACGGTCGCAGCGGTCGAGGACGGGCTCCATCAGCGCGGTGCCGAGGCCCTGGCCCTGCCGCGCCGGGTCCACGGCGATCATCCACAGGTACTCGTGCGCGCCGCGGTCTCGCGGGTGGGCCCCTGCCGTCAACCGGCCGATCTCCTCGACCCGTTCGTTGTCGGGGTCCACGGCGGCGCGCAGCTGCGCAGGGCCGTCGTCGCCCTCGTCCGGGCCGCCCGTCCCGCGCGGCCGGGCGGGCACCGGCAGCCAGAGGGCGGCCGCGGCGCCGTCCTCGGTGATGTCGACGTATCCCTCGCTCAGCGAGATGTCGATGAAGGCCGCCATGAGGCCGGCGTGCCTGCGGCGCCGGTGCGCCAGGCCGGGGAAGACCCAGCCGCTCACCGGGTCGTCCATGAACGCCTCGTCGAGCAGCCGCACAAGGTCCGCCCGATCGCCCTCCGTGGCCCTCCGGATCGCCACGCCCATGACCCCGCCCCCTCACGTAGCGGCCCGCCTCAACGGGCCGTGTCCCTGCGCCGGTCGGCCGCCACGCGCCGGCCCGCTGCAGCCTAGGCGATCGGTTCCGCACGCGCGTGCGGGCCCCGCGCTCCTCCCGGAGTGCGGGGCCCGCAGCCGGTTCAACTCCCCTCCCCTGCTGGTGGATTCCCCCTAGTGGCTACGCCGCGTCACGAACTCCGTCAGCGACAGCAGTCCGTCCGCGGCCTCCGGTGCCGGGACCGCCCTGGACAGCTGGTGCACCGCCCGGGACATCCGGTCCGCCGCGTGCAGCTGCGCCCAGTCGCGCCCCCCGGCGCGCTCGACGACCAGCGCCATGGCCTCCAGCTCCCCCTCCTCCGGCGGGCCCTCCAGCGGGCCCACCACCCCGTAGAGCGCGGCCAGTTCACCGGCTTCGGGCGTGCCCGAGGCCAGCGCCGCCACCACCGGCAGCGACTTCTTGCGCACCGCGAGATCGGCGCCCGCCGCCTTGCCCGTACGGGCCGGATCCCCCCAGATCCCTATGACGTCGTCGATCAGCTGGAACGCGAGCCCGGCCTGTCTGCCGAACCCGTCGAGGGCCGCGACCTCCTCCTCTCCGGCCCCCGCGTACAGCCCCCCGACCGCGCAGGCGCAGCCGAGCAGCGCGCCCGTCTTCGCCTCCGCCATGACGAGGCACTCGTCCAGCGTGACCTGGTCCGGCTCACGCCTCTCCAGGGCGACATCGGTGACCTGCCCCTCGCACAGCTCCATCACACAGGCCGCGATCCGGGCCGCCGCCGGCCGGGCCGCCGGGTGCGGGTCCTCGGCGAGCAGCCGCTGCGCGAGCGCCTGGAGCGCGTCGCCCGCCAGGATCGCGCCGGCGTCCCCGAAGACGGTCCACGCGGTCGGCCGGTGCCTGCGCGTGGTGTCCCGGTCCATGACGTCGTCGTGCAGGAGCGTGAAGTTGTGGACGAGTTCCACGGCCGCCGCCGCCCGTACCGCGAGCTCCGGAGCGCCCCCCAGCGCCCGTACCGCGGCGAGGACGAACGCCGGCCTGATGGCCTTGCCCGCGTGCCCCGCGGCCGTGGTGCCGTCCGCCTGCTCCCACCCGAAGTGGTAGCGCGCGATGCGGCGCAGCGACGTGGGCAGGGTCTCCACGGCCCTGCGCAGCTCCGGGTCGACCTGCGCCCTGGCCTGCGCCAGGATCACCGCCACTTCCTGACCGTCCGCGGCCACGTCTGCACCCCGTCCGCCCGACCCCCCTTGCTGCTGCGGCGCTATGGACTGCTTCGTCTGCGTCTTGAGCTTCAACGCCACCTGCCGATCTCGACGTTCTCCAGGACACCGAGCGCGTCCGGCACGAGCACCGCCGCCGAGTAGTACGTCGTCACCAGGTACGAGATGATCGCCTGCTCGCTGATACCCATGAACCGCACCGACAGGCTCGGCTCGATCTCGTCCGGGATGCCCGCCTGCTGGAGGCCGATGACGCCCTGCTCCTCCTCGCCGGTACGCATGCAGATGATCGACGTCGTGCGCGCGTCGGACACGGGGATCTTGTTGCTCGGGAAGATCGGCACCCCGCGCCAGGTCGGGATGCGGTTGCCCCCCACGTCGATGGACTCCGGGACGAGCCCCCGCTTGTTGCACTCGCGCCCGAACGCGGCGATGGCGCGCGGGTGGGCGAGGAACAGTTTCGAGCCCCGGCGCCGGCTGAGCAGCTCGTCCATGTCGTCCGGGCTGGGCACGCCGTCGTGCGGCTGGAGCCGCTGCTCGTACTCGCAGTTGTTGAGCAGACCGAACTCCCGGTTGTTGATGAGCTCGTGCTCCTGGCGCTCCTTCAACGCCTCGACGGTGAGCCGGAGCTGATGCTCCGTCTGGTTCATCGGCTGGTTGTACAGATCCGCCACGCGCGAGTGGATGCGCAGGACGGTCTGGGCGACGCTCAGCTCGTACTCGCGGGGCGCCGCGTCGTAGTCGACGTACGTACCCGGGAGCACCGCCTCGCCGACGTGGCCGGCGGAGACGTCGATCTGCTTCTCGCCGAACTTGTTCGCCCGCTGCTCCGGGATGGACCGCAGCGCTCCCAGGTGCCCGGCGAGGCTCTCGGAGCGCTCCGCGACCTGCTCCAGGTCCTGACGGGGCAGCGCGAGCACGGTGCACCCGGTCACGGCTCGCGCCGTGTACTCCCAGATGGCCTCCGGGTCGAGCAGCGACTGCTCGCCGAAGTACGCCCCGTCGGCCAGGACCCCCAGGACCGCGTCGTCCCCGTAGGGGCCGGTGCCGATCTTCTCGACCTTGCCGTGGGCGAGCAGGAACACCTCGTCCGCGGGGCTGCCGAACGAGGCGAGCAGTTCACCGGGCGCGTACTCCCGCTGCCGGCACCGCACGGCGAGCTCCTCGAGCACCTCCTGGTCCCCGTAGTCCCGGAGCACCGGCAGTTCGCCGAGCTCCGCGGGGATGACCCGCACCTGGTCGCCGGTCTTCACGAACGTCACGCGTCCGTCGCCGACCGAGTAGCTGAGCCGCCGGTTCACCCGGTACGTGCCGCCCTGCACGTTCACCCAGGGCAGCATCCGCAGCAGCCACCGGGAGCTGATCTCCTGCATCTGTGGAGCGGACTTCGTGGTGGTGGCCAGATTCCGCGCGGCGGAAGTGCCGAGACTCTGCTGCGGCCCGGCCTGCTCCGTGCGGACTTCTTCGCCTACCGACATGGGCTATGCCTCCCGATCAAGAACTGACCTGCGGCGACAAGACTTCCAGCACGCATTGTGGCCGCGCCATTACACAAACGAGCGGGGTTGGGTGAGAGTGGACGGGGCACGATGCCCGTTTTTCCGGGTAGGGAACTTTCTGACGGCGGAACTTCAAGATCCCGGTGGGCGTTCAACCGATACACCGAGGCACCGATGACGGGAGACAGCAATGACAGGCTTCCTGGACCGCGCCAAGGAACAGGCGCAGCGAGGGCTCACGCAGGGCAAGCAGAAGCTGGACGAGGTGCAGGCGCAGCGGGCGGGCGGCGACCTCCTGAAGAAGCTGGGCGCCGCTTACTACGCGGAGCGGAAGGGCACCGGCACCCCCGAGGAGACCCAGGCCGCCCTCGGAGCCCTGGAGCACCACGTCGCGGAACACGGGGACGGCTTCCTGCAGAGCTGAGGCCGCCGTACCGCCTCCCGGCCGACCGCACTCAGGCATGGATGCCTGCGGCTGCACGCCTCACTGACCGGAACAGCCCGCGATGACCGGAACGGCTCGCACGCGATGCGAACAAGTAGTTCCGGTGGGCCGGTTCGGGTACAAGCGGCGTACGAGACGGACGCGCCCCGCTTCCGTCGCACCCCGCGAAGGAGGCGGCATGGCCCCACCCATGTCCGCGAGCAGCTTCCTGGACGCCCTCAGGCATGAAGGCCTGACGGTGGTCGAGGTCGGCGACTGGAGACACCACAACCGCAACCACAAGGGGCCCTGGGGCCCGGTGAACGGCGTGATGATCCACCACACCGTGACGTCGGGGAGCAAGCAGACCGTCGACCTCTGCCGGAAGGGGCGGGCGGACCTGCCGGGGCCGCTGTGCCACGGCGTCATCACGAAGGACGGCCGCGTCCACCTCGTCGGCTACGGCCGGGCCAACCACGCGGGTCTCGGCGACGACGACGTACTGCGGGCGGTCATCGCGGAAAAGACGCTGCCCCACGACAACGAGGCGAACACGGACGGCAACCGCCACTTCTACGGCTTCGAGTGCGAGAACCTCGGCGACGGCGAGGACCCCTGGCCCGCCGCACAGCTGGAGGCCATCGAGAGGGCGGCGGCCGCGGTGTGCCGCCATCACGGCTGGACGGAGCGCTCGGTGATCGGCCACCTGGAGTGGCAGCCGGGCAAGGTCGACCCGCGGGGCTTCACGATGGCCTCGATGCGGGGGCGCGTCCGCGACCGGCTCAAGTAGCCGCCCTCCGGCACGCGGCCCGCGCCCTCCCGCTTGCACAATGAGCAGGTGACCCCGCACCTCCCGCGCCCGCCCCTGCACCCCCGGCTGCCCTCGCCGGTGGAGCCGGTCGCCGACGACCGGTTCCACCGTCACGGGGTGCGGCTCCTGCTCAAGCGCGACGACCTCATCCACCCCGACCTGCCCGGCAACAAGTGGCGCAAGCTGGCCCCGAACCTGACAGCGGCGACCGCCGCGGGTCACGGCACACTGCTCACGTTCGGCGGTGCCTACTCCAACCACCTGCGCGCCACGGCCGCCGCGGGCCGCCTCCTGGGTCTGCGGACCATCGGCGTCGTCCGGGGCCAGGAGCTCGCGGGCCGGCCTCTGAACGCCTCTCTCGCGCGCTGCGCCGACGACGGCATGCGCCTGCACTTCGTCGACCGGACGACGTACCGGGAGAAGCGGGATCCGGCCACGCTCGCGCGCATCCTGCGCGAGGTGGCGCCGCGCGACGGTGACGGGGGCACGCCCTACGTCGTCCCCGAGGGCGGCAGCAACGCCGAGGCCGTCCGCGGCTGCGCGGAGCTCGGACGGGAACTGCGGGGGGCCGCCGGCGTGGTGGGCGTCGCCTGCGGCACGGGCGGCACGCTCGCCGGACTCACCGCCGGGCTCGGCGAGGGGCAGCGAGCGCTCGGCATACCCGTCCTGAGGGGCGGGTTCCTCGGCGACGAGATACGCACCCTCCAGGAGGCGGCGTTCGGCGGTCCGCGGGGCGACTGGTCCCTGGACGAGCGCTTCCACTGCGGCGGCTACGGCCGCACCACCCCCGCCCTCCTCGCCTTCGCCGAGGACTTCGAGCAGCGTCACGGCCTGCCCGTCGAGCGCCTCTATGTGGCCAAGCTCCTGTACGGGCTGCTCACCCTCACCGAGGAGGGCGCGTTCGCGCCGGGCACCCGGCTCATGGCCGTCGTCACGGGAACGCCCTCGCCGTAGCGGCCGGTCAGTCGCCGACCTCCCGGTAGGCCGCCGCCTCCTCCAGGTCGAGCTTGCGCAACAGTGTGCGCATCATCTCGTCGTCGATCCGCCGCTCGTCCCGCATCCGCACGAAGACCTCTCGCTCGGCCGCGATGGCCTCCCGCGTGAGCCTGCGATAGGTGTCGTCGGCGGACTCCCCCGTCACCGGGTTGGCCTGGCCGAGCCGCTCCCACACAGAGTTGCGGCGGCGCTCCAGGACGGTCCGCAGCCGGTCCTCCAAAGGCGCGGGCAGACAGTTGCGCTCGTCCTCCATCAGCTCGTTCACGCGCTCCTCGGCGGCCTGGGAGGCGGCGTTCTGCGCCTGCGCCTCGGCGAGCGTCTCGGCCTGCGTGTCGCGTCCCGGCAGCTTGAGGATCTTGATCAGCCAGGGCAGCGAGAGACCCTGCACGACGAGGGTTCCGATCACAGTCGTGAACGTCAGGAACAGGACCAGGTTGCGCGCGGGGAAAGGGCTCCCGTCGTCGACGAACAGCGGGATCGAGAAGGCGATCGCGAGCGACACGACACCGCGCATCCCGGCCCAGCTCACCACGAGCGGCCGCCGCCAGTCGGTGTCCCTTTCCCGCTCCCTGGTCCGCGCCGACAGCCACCAGGGCACGTATGTCGCCGGATACGACCACACGAAGCGCATCACCACGACGAGCACGAAGACCGCGACGGCGTACGCGAGGGCCTCTCCGACGCTGTACTCGCCGAGGTCCTTGAGGACGAAGGGCAGCTGGAGTCCGATGAGCGCGAAGACCGCCGACTCCAGGATGAAGGCGACCACCTTCCACACGGCGGCCTCCTGGAGCCGTGTCTCGAAGTCGACCTGCCAGGAGCGGTGCCCCAGGTAGAGGGCGACCGTGACCACGGCGAGCACTCCGGAGGCGCCGACCTGCTCGGCGGCCGCGTAGGCGACGAACGGGATGAGCAGGGAGAGCGTGTTCTGGAGAATCGCCTCCTTCAGGTGCGTCCGCAGCCAGTGCAGCGGCACCATCAGGACGAGCCCGACGCCGACGCCGCCGACCGACGCCACCAGGAACTCCCTGATCCCGCCCGCCCAGCTCGCGCCCTCCCCGACCGCGGCGGCCAGCGCCACCTTGTAGGCGGTGATCGCGGTGGCGTCGTTCACCAGGGACTCGCCCTGGAGGATCGTCGTGATCCGCGCGGGCAGCCCCACCTTGCGCGCGATGGCCGTCGCGGCGACCGCGTCCGGCGGGGCGATCACCGCGCCCAGGACCAGCGCGGCCGTCAGCGGCAGATCGGGGATCAGCTCGTACGCGAGCCAGCCGACGGCGACGGTCGCGAACAGCACGTACCCGACAGAGAGCAGCGCGACCGGCCTGACATTGGCCCGCAGGTCGAGGTACGAGCTCTCCAGGGCCGCGGTGTGCAGCAGCGGCGGCAGGATGAGCGGCAGCACGATGTGCGGGTCGAGCGTGTACTGCGGCACTCCCGGCAGGTACGACGCCACGAGTCCGACCGCGACGAGCAGCAGCGGCGCGGGGACGGGGGTCCGGCGCGCCACCCCCGCGACCGCCGCGCTCGCCGCGATCAGTGCCACCAGGGGCAATACATCCATCAGCCGTCCCTCCGCCGTCCGCCACGCCGCCGCCCGTCGTAACCTGGCCATCATGAACGAGTGCCCGCACGTCGACGCGCTGCCTCACCCCGAACCCGCGCCCCTGAGCGACACCTGCCTGGAGTGCCTCGCGGCCGGCAGCCACCCGGTGCAGCTGCGGCTCTGTCTGGAATGCGGGCATGTGGGCTGCTGCGACTCCTCGCCCATGAAGCACGCGACGCAGCACTTCAACGAGTCGGGCCACGTCGTGATCCGGACGTTCGAGCCCGGCGAGAGCTGGCGCTGGTGCTTCGTGGACAGCCTGCTCGTCTGAGGACCGCGCCGGTTTACGGTTCGACCGTGCGAGGCCTGGGTACGTCAACCCGGCGCCCGCTCTTTCCAATTGAGCCCGCACACCCTCTAGCCACTGTCCGTACTCATAGGCTTACTATGAGTGACACCAACGGGCCGGGGGCCCCCGGGACAGAAGACTTGGGCGCGCGGTAGCGTCACCGCTGAACACATAGCGCGTCACCCGGGGGACGTACCCTCCGGAGCCCGAAAGTGCTTGTACCACCATGGAGGTGAGGGTGTCCCAGATCGCAGGCGAGCCCGGGAATCAGGACTTCGTAGAAGTCCGGCTGCCGGCTGCGGGTGCCTACCTGTCGGTGCTGCGGACGGCCACGGCCGGCCTCGCGGCGCGTTTGGACTTCACCCTCGACGAGATCGAGGACCTCCGCATCGCGGTCGACGAGGCGTGCGCGATCCTGCTCCAGCAGGCCGTGCCCGGCTCGGTACTCAGCTGCGTCTTCCGGCTCATCGACGACTCGCTCGAGGTGACGGTCTCGGCGCCCACCACCGACGGCCGCGCCCCGGAGCGCGACACCTTCGCCTGGACTGTGCTGTCGGCCCTCGCGGGCAAGGTGGACTCCACGGTCGCCGACGACAACACCGTCTCGATCAGCCTCTACAAACAGCGCGGCGCGGGTCCCGGGCCGGCGTGACGAACGGGGACGGGCCGGTGCGGGACGAGAAGCACGGCACACAGGACCTCCCGGCCGACGGCGGGGACGGGATGCGGCGGCTTGCCGACGGCATCCCCGAACAGCAGGCCCGGCCGCACCCGGAGGACCCCGCGGACCTCGAACGGCCGGGTCCGCCGGCGGTGGCCGATGCGTCGGGGCAGGCAGAGCCGGCCGGCGGGGAGAAGATCTCCGCAGGACCGGACGCGCGACGGGCGGGATGGATGAGCGAGCACGAGCGACACGGTGACCAGCAGCGCACGCACGATCCGCGGGACCGCAGCGGCGCACGGCTGATGTTCATCGAGCTGCGCACCCTGAAGGACGGCAGCCCTGAATACGCGGACCTGCGCAATCAGCTGGTCCGTATGCATCTGCCGCTCGTCGAGCACCTGGCCCGCCGTTTCCGCAACCGCGGCGAGCCGCTCGACGACCTGACCCAGGTCGCCACGATCGGCCTGATCAAGTCGGTGGACCGCTTCGACCCGGAGCGCGGCGTGGAGTTCTCCACGTACGCGACGCCGACGGTCGTCGGTGAGATCAAGCGCCACTTCCGCGACAAGGGCTGGGCGGTGCGCGTCCCGCGGCGTCTTCAGGAGCTGCGTCTCGCACTGACGACGGCGACGGCCGAGCTGTCCCAGCTGCACGGCCGCTCCCCCACGGTCCACGAGCTCGCCGAGAAGCTGGGGATCTCGGAGGAGGAGGTCCTGGAGGGCCTGGAGTCGGCCAACGCGTACTCCACGCTGTCCCTGGACGTCCCGGACACGGACGACGAGTCGCCTGCCGTGGCGGACACACTGGGATCCGAGGACGAGGCGCTGGAGGGCGTCGAGTACCGCGAGTCCCTCAAGCCGCTTCTGGAGGACCTGCCGCCGCGCGAGAAGCGGATCCTGCTTCTTCGCTTCTTCGGGAACATGACGCAGTCGCAGATCGCGCAGGAGGTCGGCATCTCCCAGATGCACGTCTCGCGCCTGCTGGCCCGCACCCTGGCCCAGCTGCGCGAGAAGCTCCTCGTCGAGGAGTGAGACCCGAGCAGTGAGCCCCGAGACGTACCGGGCCGGCTACTTCCGGCCCGGTACGTCGCCCGCGGCGCCCGGAGTCGTGATGCCGAGCGCCCGGGTCGTGGCCGGGTTCACCAGGAGCACCAGCGCCGTCACCGCGACGACGGCGAGTGCGATCCCGCCCGGGATCATCACGCTGTCGGCCTGGAGCAGCGTGTAGGCGACCGGAAGCGCCATGATCTGCGTGATGATCGCGGGCCCCCGGCTCCAGCTGCGCCGCTTCAGCAGCCCGCGCGCCGCGATCAGCGGCAGCAGCGCGAGGACGGCGAGCGTGACACCGCCGGTCACGGCCTGCTCGGGGTTGTCGGGGTGACCCGCGAGGCCCATGGCGAGCATGGAGACGCCGCCGACGAGCAGGGCGGCCCCCTCGAGACCGGCCAGCGCGGCGGCCGCGGTCAGCCGCCCGGGGCGCGGGCCGTCGTCGGTGGTCGCGGCGTCTTCGGGGCTGGGGTTCTGCTCTGAGGTCACCCAAGCAGGGTAGCCCTCGGCCCGTACCTCCCGGCTGCCCCGGGTGGGGCCCTCGGCGACCCCGGTTTCTTACCCGACTCCTACCTCGGTCTGGGCCGAGTACCACCCGGTAGGTACCCTGCTTCGCATGCGTGCACTTCTTGTGGTCAATCCGGCGGCAACCACCACCAGTGCGCGCACGCGTGACGTACTGATCCACGCGCTCGCGAGCGAGATGAAGCTCGAGGCGATCACCACGGAGTACCGCGGGCACGCCAGGGACCTCGGCCGGCAGGCCGCGGAGAGCAAGGACATCGAGCTGATCGTGGCTCTCGGCGGCGACGGCACGGTCAACGAGGTCGTGAACGGCCTGCTGCACCACGGCCCCGACCCGGACCGGCTCCCCCGCCTCGCCGTCGTCCCCGGCGGCTCCACCAATGTCTTCGCCCGCGCGCTCGGCCTGCCGAACGACGCGGTCGAGGCGACGGGCGCCCTGCTCGACGCTCTGCGCGAGGGCCGGGAGCGCACGGTGGGTCTCGGCCGCGCGGGCGGCACGCCGGGCACGGCGGACGAGGCCGCCCCGTCCCGGTGGTTCACGTTCTGTGCCGGTCTCGGCTTCGACGGAGGCGTCATCGGCCGGGTCGAACAGCAACGCGAACGCGGAAAGCGATCGACACACGCGCTCTATTTGCGCCAGGTCGTACGCCAGTTCCTCGGCGAGCACGACCGCCGGCACGGCGCGATCACACTGGACCGGCCGGGTGAGGACCCCGTCACCGATCTGGTCCTGTCCATAGTCTGCAATACCTCCCCATGGTCATATCTGGGGAACAGGCCGCTCTACGCGTCCCCTCAGGCGTCCTTCGACACCGGGCTTGACGTGCTGGGACTCAAGAAATTGTCCGCTCCTTCGGTGGCCCGTTACGGCACCCAGCTGCTCACCTCGTCACCCGACCGGGGACCCCACGGGAAGAACGCCGTGACGCTGCACGACCTGACCGACTTCACCTTGCAATCGAAGGTCCCCCTGCCCCTCCAGATGGACGGTGACCACCTGGGGCTGCGAACGAGCGTGACGTTCACAGGCGTACGCCGTGCACTGCGTGTGATTGTGTGAGTGGAAGAGCCCAAAGTCCTTTATCTCGAACGTTTGGGCCAGGATCCACCCCATGGAAGTACGGCTGTGACCTAGCCGACACCGAGGAATCAAAAAAAACTTTCCTGAAGGGGTTGTATCCGCCGCCGAGGTTTGCGAATCTCTACATGGCGCTCGGGACGGCCCGCAACATCGGCCCCCACAGAGAGCCCGAACCCCCTCCTCAACACACAGGACATCCGTCGCAGATGTGACGAAAGTCCCTTCCGTTGTCCGGGGATTCGTGAAAGCGTTCACATTCACAAGCAACCCGCACGTAATACCAAGGAGAGGTAGCAGCCATGGACTGGCGTCACAACGCCGTTTGCCGCGAGGAAGACCCCGAGCTCTTCTTCCCCATCGGCAACACCGGTCCTGCGCTGCTGCAGATCGAGGAAGCCAAGGCCGTCTGTCGCCGCTGCCCCGTCATGGAGCAGTGCCTGCAGTGGGCGCTCGAGTCCGGCCAGGACTCCGGCGTCTGGGGTGGCCTCAGCGAGGACGAGCGCCGCGCAATGAAGCGTCGCGCCGCCCGCAACCGTGCTCGCCAGGCCAGCGCCTGACGCCCACGCCCCCCACGAGCCTGAGCCCGGCGGCGCGTACAGCGAGTACGCAACTCCCGCCCCCGAGCCGCAGCGCGCAGTACCCCCGATGCTCCACCCAGGCTCCGCCCGGGATGTAGACCCGGGCAACGCGAACAGTGAGCCCCGGACCCAACGGTCCGGGGCTCACTGGCGTTTGCGGCTGTGTCGGTTTGCCGACGTGGCGGCCCGGCGCCGGGCCGACTACTTGTCGGTGGTCACCGGGATGTCGAGCACGACCCGTGTGCCGCGCACGGGCGCCGGGACCATGTCGAACGATCCGCTCAACTCACCCTCGACCAGGGTGCGTACGATCTGCAGGCCCAGGTTGCCGGCGCGCTTCGGGTCGAAGCCCTCAGGCAGGCCCACTCCGTCGTCGGTGACGGTGATCAGGAGGCGGGCGTCCTTGGTGGTGCCGCCGCGTACCGCGGAGACCTCGACCGTGCCGGTGTCGCCCTGACGGAATCCGTGTTCCAGGGCGTTCTGCAGGACCTCGGTGAGGACCATCGACAGCGGGGTGGCGACCTCGGCGTCCAGGATGCCGAAGCGGCCGGTACGCCGGCCCGTGACCACGCCCGGTGAGATCTCCGCGACCATGGCGAGCACCCGGTCGGCGATCTCGTCGAACTCCACGCGCTCGTCCAGGTTCTGGGAGAGCGTCTCGTGGACGATGGCGATGGAGCCGACGCGGCGCACCGCTTCCTCCAGTGCCTCGCGGCCGCTGTCGGAGTCGATGCGGCGGGCCTGGAGGCGCAGCAGGGCGGCGACGGTCTGGAGGTTGTTCTTCACCCGGTGGTGGATCTCCCGGATGGTCGCGTCCTTGGTGATCAACTCCCGCTCGCGGCGGCGCAGTTCGGTGACGTCGCGCAGGAGGACGAGGGAACCGATGCGGGTGCCCTTGGGCTTGAGGGGGATCGCGCGGAGCTGGATCGACCCCTCCTCCCCCTCGATCTCGAACTCGCGCGGCGCCCAGCCGCTGGCCACCTTGGCGAGCGCCTCGTCCACCGGGCCGCGCGACGGGGCGAGTTCGGCCGTCGTCCGGCCGAGGTGGTGCCCGACCAGGTCGGCGGAGAAGCCGAGCCGGTGGTACGCGGAGAGCGCGTTCGGCGACGCGTACTGGACGACGCCGTCCGCGTCGAGGCGGATGAGGCCGTCGCCGACGCGCGGCGAGGCGTCCATGTCGACCTGCTGGCCCGGGAACGGGAAGGACCCGGCCGCGATCATCTGGGCGAGGTCGGAGGCCGACTGGAGGTAGGTCAGTTCGAGGCGGGAGGGGGTGCGGACCGTGAGCAGGTTCGTGTTGCGGGCGATCACACCGAGGACGCGCCCTTCCCTGCGTACGGGGATGGACTCGACCCGTACCGGGACCTCCTCGCGCCACTCGGGGTCGCCCTCGCGGACGATGCGGCCCTCATCGAGGGCGGCGTCCAGGAGGGGGCGGCGGCCGCGCGGGACGAGATGGCCGACCATGTCGTCCTGGTACGAGGTGGGGCCGGTGTTGGGCCGCATCTGCGCCACGGAGACGTAGCGGGTGCCGTCGAGCGTGGGAACCCACAGCACGAGGTCGGCGAAGGAGAGGTCGGAGAGCAGCTGCCACTCCGAGACCAGCAGATGCAGCCACTCGAGGTCGGAGTCGCCGAGGGCCGTGTGCTGGCGTACGAGGTCGTTCATGGAGGGCACGGAGCCGAGGGTACCTGGCGGGTTCGGCCCCGAAGACACCCGCGGGCCGCGGCGCCTGGGAGGGACCCTCAGCCCTCCCGGCACCGCAGCCCGGAGTTGCAACAGCCGTCGGGTGTGCGGTCCCGTCGGCCGTGTGAGGACCCGACGCAGTCAGGGCAGAGAGCGCCGGCTCCTCGGTCCGTCCTCCTGTGCGGGGAGGGCGGAGGCTTTACCATCGCATTGTGGACTAGACCATTCTGTCATGTCTACGCGTTGGACGATGTTTGTTGTTGTCTCTTCGTATCCGCTTTCGCGGACGCGGGCCAGGCCGCCATCGCCAGGCCGGCGAGTGACTCGAGATCGCTCCGGCTCGCGCCGTCGCGGGCCTGCTGGGACATCCCCTGGAAGACCGCCCCCATATAGCGTGCCAGAGCCGCCGCGTCCGTGTCGGGTGGAAGCTCTCCTTCCGCGATACCCGCCCGGATTCGGGTCTCGAAAGCGGCGATATCCGCCTGCCGCCGGTCGCGCAGGGCGTCCTCGATCCCGGGTGTGGTGCAGTTGGTCGCCGCATGGACGACCAGGCAGCCGTGCGGCAGGCCGGGGCGCGTGAACGCGGCCGCCGCCTCGTGGAGCAGGCGGGCCAGCGCGGCGCGGGCCGTGGGCTCCTCGGCGTAGGCGCGCTCCCCGAACGAGGCGTGCGCGGCGCTGTAGAACCTGACGACCTCGTCGAACAGCGTCTTCTTGTCGCCGAAGGCCGCGTAGAGGCTGGGGGCGCCGATGCCCATGGCCCGGGTCAGATCGGCGACCGTCGTCGCCTCGTAGCCGTGTTCCCAGAAGGCGCGCATCGCCTTCTCCAGGGCGGCGTCCCGGTCGAAGGAGCGGGGCCGTCCGCGCTGCTTGGTCGCCATCCGCGAATTCTATAGCGGGCGCTAGAGAAGAGCGGGCGCCGGAGAGGACGGCGGGAGTCAGTGCGTCTCCGTCACCTTCGCCAGCGCCCTCGGGGCGTCCGGGTCCTGCCCGCGGGCGATGGTGACCTCGTACGCGAGAAGCTGGAGCGGGATGATCTCCAGGACCGGCTGGACCTCCTCCGCCACGCCCTCGGTCGGCAGGACGAACCCGGCCGACGCCTGGTCCACCTGCGCCTCGGGACCGATGACGACGAGGTCGGCGCCCCGGCCGCGCAGCCGGTCGAGCACGGGCTGGAGCATGCTGCCGCCCTTGCCGTCCGTGACGACGGCGATGACCGGTGAGATGTTGTCGACCATGGCCAGCGGGCCGTGCAGCAGGTCGGCGCCCGAGTAGGACAGGGCCGGGATGTAGCTGGTCTCCATGAGTTTGAGGGCGGCCTCCTTGGCGGTCGGATAGCCGTAGCCGCGCGAGGTGATCACCATGCGGTTCGCGAAGCGGTAGCGGGAGGCGAGGGTGCGCACCTCGTCCTGGCGGTCCAGGAGTTGCTGGGCGAGGCCGGGCAGCACGCCGGCGGGCGAGCCGTCGCCGCCGCGCAGACCCTCGACGAAGAGGTAGAGCGCGAGCAGGGACGCGGTGTACGTCTTCGTGGCCGGGAGCGCCTTCTCCGAGCCCGCCATGATGTCGATGTGGTGCTCGGAGACGGCGGCCAGCGGTGAGTCCGGGTTGTTGGTCACCGCCAGGGTGATCGCGCCGGCCGCGCGGGCCGCCTTCGTGGAGGCGACCAGGTCGGGCGAGCCGCCCGACTGACTGACGGTGACGGCCAGGACGTCGCGCAGGTCGGGCCGGGCGCCGTACGCCGTCGTGGTGGACATGGAGGCCAGGCCGCAGGGCATCCCGAGCTGGATCTCCAGCAGGTATTTCGCGTAGAGGGCGGCGTTGTCGGAGGTGCCGCGGGCGGTGAGCAGGACGAAGCGGGGTGCCTGCGCCGCGACCAGCCGGGCCACCTCGTGGATACGGGGAGCGCCGGTGTCCAGGAGGCGGCGCAGCACCGCGGGCTGCTCGGCCATCTCGCGGGCCATGATCCGGCCCGGCTGCTCGCTCTTCGGGGCCGATGGGGTGGCGGTCATGCGAACTCCTCCGCAGGGGCGGTCGCGGGTGCGCGGGCGGGGCCGGCCGGGCTCCTCCTGCGCGCGCTCAGTTCCACTGTGGCGGCTGACGCGGGCGCGCGCCCGGCCGAGTCGGTTCGGGCGTGCCGGCTTCGAGGTGCCGTAGGCGCGGGGAGCGCCGAGCATGGTCGAACGGCGGGCGTACGCCCCGTGACCGGCCGGGCCACCTCTGCTAGATTGGTCTATACCACATGCGCAGCATCACACCCTCGACCAGATCGGCAGGCCCAGCGTGGAAGTTGTGATCGTCCCGGACGCCAAGGCAGGCGGCGAGCTCATCGCCGAGGCGATGGCCCAGCTGCTGCGCCGCAAGCCCGACGCCCTGCTCGGCGTGGCCACCGGCTCGACCCCGCTGCCCATCTACGAGGCGCTGGCGGCCAAGGTCGGCGGCGGCGAGGTCGACGCGTCGAAGGCCCGTATCGCCCAGCTCGACGAGTACGTGGGACTGCCGACCGGACACCCCGAGTCCTACCGGGCGACCGTGCTGCGCGAGGTCGTCGAGCCGCTCGGCCTGAGCGAGGGCTCCTTCATGGGCCCGGACGGCAGCGCCGAGGACGTGCAGGCGGCCTGCGAGGCGTACGACAAGGCGCTCGCCGCCGCCGGCGGTGTGGACCTCCAGCTGCTCGGCATCGGCACCGACGGACACATCGGCTTCAACGAGCCGTGCTCGTCGATCGCCTCCCGTACGCGGATCAAGACGCTGACGCAGCAGACCATCGCGGACAACGCGCGCTTCTTCGACGGCGACCTCGACCAGGTGCCGCGCCACGTCATCACGCAGGGCATCGGCACGATCCTGGAGGCGCGGCATCTGGTGCTGCTCGCCACCGGTGAGGGCAAGGCCGACGCCGTGGCGGCGACCGTCGAGGGGCCGGTGGCCTCCGTGGTGCCGGCCTCGGCGCTTCAGCTGCACCCGCACGCGACGGTTGTCGTCGACGAGGGAGCGGCGTCGAAGTTGAAGCTTGCCGAGTACTTCCGGCACACGTACGTGAACAAGCCCGCTTGGCAGGGGCTGTAGGCGAGTTCGGGCCGACATGAAGGTGCCGGTCACCCCTGGTGAGGGGTGACCGGCACCTTCGCGTTCGTCGTCCGCGGGAGGCGGGGGCGGCGTGGCTTGTCGCGCCGCCCCGGTGAAGCCGCACCGCGTCACAGCCCCGCGCCCCTGAAGGGGGCGCACCGCGTCACAGCCCCGCGCCCCTGAAGGGGGCGCTCGGCTCACCCGGCGACGATCACCTCGGCGGCCGCCAGACCGCACACCCGGGCCGCGCCGTGTGTCGCCACGTGCAGCGCGCCCTGCGGCGGCGCCTGCGGCACGCCCATCTCGACCACGACCGTGTCGGGGCGGGCCGCGAGGAGCGTGTCCAGCGACTGAGCCATCCACGCGTGGCGGTGGGCGTCGCGGACCACGGCGACGATGCGGCGGTCCCCCGCCGCGGCCAGGGCGGCGGCGCCCGCGTCCGCGCCGGAGAAGCTGCCGGTCTCCGTGCCGGGCAGCAGCCGCTCCAGTTCGGCGGCGACACCCCACGGCGTCTCGTCGCCGACCGCGATGTTGGCGACGGGCGTGAAGGCGGCGACGTACGGCGCCTCGGTGACGGGGGCCGCGTGCTCACCGCGTGTGACGGTCACCGCCCGCCGCGCCGCGACCAGTCCGATCCAGGAGTCGGACGCGCCCCCCGAGTGCTCGGCCGCGCCCGGCTCCGAGGTCCATCGGGCGAGCGAACGCACCCGCGCCGCGGCGTCGGCGAGCCGCTCCTCCGGCAGGTCGCCCGCGTGCACCGCGGCGACGAGAGCGTCGCGCAGTCGCAGGACCGTGTCGTCGTCGGAGAGCCCGCCGCCGACGCAGATGGCGTCGGCGCCGGCCGCGATGGCGAGGACGCTGCCGCGCTCGATGCCGTACGTGGCGGAGATGGCCTGCATCTCCATGCCGTCGGTGACGATCAGCCCCTCGTAACCCAGTTCCTCGCGGAGCAGACCGGTCAGGATGCGGCGCGAGAGGGTGGCGGGGCGGTCCGGGTCCAGGGCGGGGACGAGGATGTGGGCGCTCATCACCGCGCGTGTGCCGGCCGCGATCGCCGCGCGGAACGGCGCGAGTTCACGCTCGTGGAGCACGTCGAGACCCACGTCGATGCGGGGCATGTCGTGGTGCGAGTCGACGGCGGTGTCGCCGTGGCCGGGGAAGTGCTTGGTGCAGGCGGCGACGCCCGCGGACTGGAGCCCGGTGACGTAGGCGGCGGTGTGGCGGGAGACGAGGCCGGTGTCGGCGCCGAAGGACCGTACGCCGATGACGGGGTTGGCCGGGTTGGAGTTGACGTCCGCGGACGGGGCCCAGTTGAGGTTGACGCCGCAAGCGGCCAGGCGGCGGCCGAGTTCGGCGGCGACGGACCGGGTGAGCTCCACGTCGTCGACGGCGCCCAGCGCGTGGTTGCCGGGGAACGAGGAACCGGAGCGCACCTCCAGGCGGGTGACGTCACCGCCCTCCTCGTCGATGGCGACCAGGACGTCGTCCCGCTCGGCCCGCAACTGGGCGGTCAGGGCGGCGAGTTGCTCGGGTGAGGCGATGTTCCGGCCGAACAGGCCGACGGAGGCGAGGCCCTCGCCGAGCCGGCGCAGCAGCCAGTCGGGGGCGCTGGTGCCGGTGAAGCCGGGCTGGAGGACGGTGAGCGCGTCACGGGTGAGGGTGTCGGTGCCGTGTGCGGTGAGTGTCGTCATCTGGCGGTGTTATCCCTTCACGGCGCCGTCGGTGAGGCCGCTGACGGCCCTGCGCTGCAGGAAGACGAAGAGGATCAGGATCGGGATCGCGAAGAGCGAGGACGCGGCCATGGTCGCACCCCAGTCGTCGCCGAAGGCGGTCTGGAAACTGGAGAGCCACAGCGGCAGCGTCTGCGCCTCGGGCGACTTGTTGAGGACGAGGACCATCGGGAACTCGTTCCAGGCGGTGATGAAGCCGAACATCGAGGTCGACATCAGGCCGGGCGCCAGCAGCGGCAGGATCACCCTGCGGAAGGCCTGCATGCGGGTGCAGCCGTCGACCATCGCGGACTCCTCCAGCTCCCTGGGCACGGCGGCGACGAAGCCGCGCAGCGTGAGGAGGGTGAAGGGCAGGATCATCACCATGTAGAAGAGGGTCAGCGGGACGAGGCTGTTCAGCATCGACGCGTCGCGCACGATCATGTAGATCGCGATGACCATGACTTCCCAGGGCGCCATCTGGGCCAGCATGAACCCGATGATGAACCCGCGGCGGCCCCTGAACCGCATCCGCGCGAGGGCGAACGCCGCGGCCAGGCCGATGACCAGCGAGAAGACGACGGCGAGCACGGTCACGGTGACCGAGTTACGCACCAGCGTCCAGAAGTTGTCGGCGCCGAACGCCGTCCTGAAGTGCTCGAACGTGATGTCGGTCGGGAACCAGACGGGGTTCTCGCTGATGATGTCACCGGTCGGCTTGAGCGCCGTCGCAAACATCCAGTAGACGGGGAAGACGAAGCCGATGAACAGGATCACGGCCGTCACATTGGGCCAGGCGCGGCGGAACGTCGACGAAGCAGAGCGCTTCACAGCTCGTCCTCCTCTTGCTTGAGCACGATCCGGAGGTAGTAGGCGGTCAGCACGAGCAGGATCAGGATCGTCAGGACGGCGATCGCCGCGCCCATGCCGAAGTGCTGGTTGCCGACGCCCTCGATGTACGCGTACACGGGCAGGATCTCGGTGAGCCGGTCGGGGCCGCCGCCGTTGATCGTGAAGACCTGGACGAACGCCTTGAAGACCCAGATGATCTCGAGGAACGTCGTCGCGTAGAGGAAGGGCCGCAGGTACGGCAGGGTGACCGAGAGGAAGCTCTTCCAGGGACCGGCGCCGTCGAGGGACGCGGCTTCGTAGAGCTCCTTGGGGATGGTGGTCGTCGCGGCGTAGAGGTTGATCGCGACGAACGGGATCGACATCCAGACGATCAGCACGGTGACGACGAAGAACGTCGACATCTGGCTGCCGGTCCAGCTGTAGTCGGCCATCGAGTGCCAGCCGAGCTTGTCGAGGACCCAGTTGACGACGCCGAAGCGCTCCGCGAACAGCCACTGGTAGACGGTGGTCGCGGCGACGACGGGCATCGCCCAGGCGAGCACGAGCCCGACGAGGAGCAGGACGCGCATGCGCTTGCCGAGCCGGGCGAGGAGCAGACCGACGAGGGTGCCGATCACCATGATCAGGACGGCGTTGACGAGAGTGAAGACGATGGAGCGTCCGGTCACCCGCCAGAAGTCCGAACTGGTCAGTACCTCTTGGTAGTTGTCGAAGCCGTTCCACTCGGTGACATGCTGGATCAGCTGCCCCATGTTGAGGTTCTGGAACGACAGGAGCCCGTCCTTGAGCAGCGGCCAGCCGAGGAGCAGCACGGTGGCCGCGACCGCGGGAAGCAGCAGCAGATAGGGCGCGAGGGTCCCGGCCCGTGCGCGGGCCTGCTTTCTCGGTCCGCCGGATCCCCCGCCGTCCGCTTTCAGGACCTCCGCCGGACCGGAGGGCGGCCGTTCGGTCTGCACGGTCATGCTCGCCATCTCTTTTCTGGGCCTGCCGGGACGCCGTGGACCCCGCGGGGGCGGAGGGCCTGCCGGCGCTCTCCGTCCCCGCGGGGCCTTTTGCTGCCTTACTGCTTCTGCGAGAGGCGCTTGTTGAACTCGGCCTCGACCTGCTTGGCGGCGGCGGCCGGGGACTTACCCTTCAGCACCGCGGTCATGTAGGTCTTGATCGGGTTGGGCGCGTTCTCGACCGGGGCCCACTCCGGGATCAGCGGGGTGGTGCCGCCGCCGGCCGCGGCGGGAGCGGCGGCCTCGGCGGCCGCGTTGCCCTTGAGGTTGGACTGCAGCGCCTCCTTGTTGGGGATCACGCCGCCTTCCTTGGCGAGCTGGCCCTCGAACTTGTCGGAGAGCGCAAGCTTCAGGAACTCCTTGGCGAGGTCCTGCTTCTTGCTGCCCGCGGCGACGGCGAGGTTGGAGCCGCCGAGGAAGACACCCTCGGGCTTGTCGGCCGTGACACCCGGGACGGTGAAGTAGCCGATCTCCTTCTCGATCTTCGGGTTGGCCTTGATGGCGAGGGCGGACTCCCAGCCCATGCCGATGAAGGAGCCGGTCTTGCCCTTGGCGAAGACCTCGGCCTGCTGCGGGGTGGCCTCGTCCTTGTCCTTGGGGGCCTTGGACAGGGCCTGGAACTTCTTGTACGTCTCCATGGCGGCGGCGACCTTGGGGTCACCCAGGTTGGAGACGTACTTGTCGCCGTCCTTCTTGACGAGCTCGGCGCCCTCACCGATGGTCAGGCCGACGAAGTGGTACCAGTTCTGCCCGGGCAGGTAGATCGGCTCGGCGTCCGTCTTCTTGCCGATGGCCTCGAGGTCCTTGTAGAACTCGTCGCGCGTCTTGGGGGTGTCCTTGATGCCGGCGTCGGCCCAGATCTTCTTGTTGTAGATGACGACGCGGTTCACGACGAACCACGGGGCGGCGTACTGCTTGCCGTCCGAGACCGCGGACTTGTTCATCGACTCGGCCCAGTCGGCCCCGACTGAGGACTTGAGGTCGGACAGGTCGGCGAGGCCGCCGGTCTTGGCGTAGGCGGGGGTCTGCGTGTTGCCGACCTCGAAGACGTCGGGCGGGTTCTCCTCGGACAGGGCGGTGGTCAGCTTCTGCTGGATGCCGTTCCACTGCTGGATCTCGATCTTCAGCTTCGCGCCGGTCTTCTTCTCGAAGGCCGCCGTGACGTCCTTCTGCCAGGTGTCCGGCGTCGAGCCGTCCATGGCCCACACGGTCAGCGTCTGGCCCTTGTAGCCGTCGGCGCCGGCCTTCTTGTCCTTGCCGCCGTCATCACCACTGCCACAAGCCGCGATCGAAACCAACATGCCCGCGACACCGATAGCCGCAATGAGCCTGCGCTTCACGTCACCCTCCTCAGGGATGCCAGCAACCCCCCCCGCCCACGACGACGGATACGACGAACACAACAAACTCGACGTGGTACTGCACGTGGGACTGGGACCTGGTCTTTAATGGTGTAGACCAGTACCCGGAGCTTGGCCTAGACCTTTAGGGGTGTCAAGGGTGTATAAGAAGGGCTGTCACGTCCGTTATCGGACCGACACCTGAGGGAGCACGACACCCTCGGGGAGGGCCGTGCCACGATGTGAGCCGCGACAGACGGAGGAGCCGGTGACGGCAGCACCACAGGAGCCGGGAAGGCGGACCATGGGCACCCATGCGGGCAGCAGCGGAACCGATGCGGGCGGCGCCACGACGGCGGAGGCACCCGCAGCGGGCCGCACCGCGCGTGTGCCCAAGTACTACCGCCTGAAGCGGCACTTGCTGGACATGACCGAGACGCTGCCCCCGGGCACCCCGGTCCCGCCCGAGCGCACCCTCGCCGCCGAGTTCGACACCTCCCGCACGACCGTGCGCCAGGCCCTTCAGGAACTGGTCGTCGAGGGCCGGCTCGAGCGCATCCAGGGCAAGGGGACGTTCGTCGCCAAGCCCAAGGTCTCGCAGGCGCTGCAACTGACCTCGTACACCGAGGACATGCGCGCCCAGGGCCTGGAACCCACGTCGCAGCTCCTGGACATCGGCTATGTGACCGCCGACGACACCCTCGCCGGGCTCCTCGACATCACTGCGGGCGGCCGCGTCCTGCGCATCGAGCGGCTCCGCCTCGCGAGCGGCGAGCCGATGGCCATCGAGACGACGCATCTGTCGGCCAAGCGCTTCCCCGCGCTGCGCCGCTCCCTGGTCAAGTACACGTCCCTGTACACGGCGCTGGCCGAGGTCTACGGCGTGCGCCTCGCCGAGGCCGAGGAGACCATCGAGACGTCCCTTGCCACCCCGCGCGAGGCGGGCCTGCTCGGCACGGACGTGGGCCTGCCCATGCTGATGCTGTCGCGGCACTCCCTGGACGGCACGGGGCAGCCCGTCGAGTGGGTGCGCTCGGTGTACCGGGGCGACCGCTACAAGTTCGTGGCCCGCCTCAAGCGTCCGACGGACTGACGGGCGCCGTACGCGAATCCGCTTGTGCCGACCGACGAGTCGGCACATGAACGGGCATGTCGGCCACACATTGTCCGTTATCCGGACGGGGGTTCCATACGACGAGATCGTCGCCTAGATTTCCGCCACGTTAAGCATGAGATAAGCGGGATCAGCGAGGGGACGGACCGCCGTATGTCCGATGTGCCTGAAGTGAAACGGCCGGTGGTCACACCGGTGCGAGTGGTCATTGCCCTGTGCCTCGTCGCGCCGTTCGTGGCGATGCTCTGGGTCGGCTCCTACGCGAAGATCGACCCGACCTTCATCGGTATTCCGTTCTTCTACTGGTACCAGATGCTGTGGGTCCTCATCTCTACGGCGCTGACGATGATCGCGTACAAGCTGTGGCAGCGTGACCAGCGCGCCCGGAAGACGGGTGGGCAGGCATGAACGGCGGAGTCAACGGCGTCGCACTCGGCGTCTTCATCTTCTTCTTCATCGCCGTCACGGTCATGGGGTTCCTGGCCGCGCGCTGGCGCAGGTCCGACAGCGAGCAGAGCCTCGACGAATGGGGCCTGGGCGGACGGTCGTTCGGCACGTGGGTCACCTGGTTCCTGCTCGGCGGCGACCTCTACACCGCGTACACCTTCGTGGCCGTCCCGGCGGCGATCTACGCGGCCGGTGCCTCCGGCTTCTTCGCCGTGCCCTACACGATCCTCGTCTACCCGCTGATCTTCACCTTCCTGCCGCGTCTGTGGTCGGTTTCGCACAAGCACGGCTATGTGACGACCTCCGACTTCGTGCGCGGCCGCTTCGGCTCCAAGGGCCTGTCCCTCGCGGTCGCCGTCACCGGCATCCTCGCCACGATGCCGTACATCGCGCTCCAACTCGTCGGCATCCAGGCCGTCCTGGACGTCATGGGCGTCGGCGGCGACGAGTCGACCAACTGGTTCATCAAGGACCTGCCGCTGCTCATCGCGTTCGCGGTGCTCGCCGCGTACACGTACTCGTCGGGTCTGCGGGCCCCCGCCCTGATCGCGTTCGTCAAGGACGGTCTGATCTACCTCGTCATCGCCGTCGCGATCATCTACATCCCGATCAAGCTGGGCGGCTTCGACGCCATCTTCCACGCGGCGAACGAGAAGTTCGCGACGCCCAACCCGGCGACGGGCAAGCCGGTCGGATCGCTCGCCCCGGCACCGGCCGGCCAGTGGACGTACGCGACGCTGGCCCTCGGCTCGGCGCTGGCGCTCTTCATGTACCCGCACTCGATCACGGCGACGCTGTCCTCGCGCAGCCGCAACGTGATCCGCCGTAACACCACCATCCTGCCCCTGTACTCCCTGATGCTGGGCCTGCTCGCGCTGCTCGGCTTCATGGCGATCGCGGCCGGGATCAAGGTGCAGAACGGGCAGTTGGCGATCCCGCAGCTCTTCGAGGACATGTTCCCCGACTGGTTCACGGGCGTCGCGTTCGCGGCCATCGGCATCGGTGCGCTCGTGCCCGCCGCGATCATGTCCATCGCCGCGGCGAACCTGTTCACGCGCAACATCTACAAGGACTTCATCAAGCCGGACGCGACGCCCGAGCAGGAGACCAAGGTCTCCAAGCTGGTGTCGCTGCTCGTGAAGGTCGGCGCGCTCGCCTTCGTCCTCACCATGGACAAGACCGTCGCGATCAACTTCCAGCTCCTGGGCGGCATCTGGATCCTCCAGACCATGCCGGCCCTCGTCGGCGGCCTGTTCACGCGCTGGTTCCACCGCTGGGCGCTGCTCGCCGGCTGGGCGGTCGGCATGGTCTACGGCACGCTCGCCGCGTACGGGGTCGCGTCGCCGACGCAGAAGCACTTCGGCGGCAGCGCCAAGGAGATCCCGGGCATCGGCGAGATCGGCTACATCGGCCTCACGGCGTTCGTCATGAACGTGGTGGTCACGGTGGTCCTCACCTTCGTCCTGAAGGCGCTGAAGGCCCCTGAGGGAGTCGACGAGACGTCCGCGGCGGACTACACGGCGGACGCCGGCGACCCGGGCGTCCTGAAGAAGCTGCCGGAGGCGACGGCGGGAACCGGCGGGCACTGACCCGACTTCCCCAACTTCCCCCCGAGTACGGCAACGGGCCGCCGGATCCCTCCGGCGGCCCGTTGCCGTACTCGGGGTTCACGAGGCTCCGTAGAGGTCCTTCCCGGCCCGCCGCGCCGCCTCGGCGGCCGAGGAGAGCGTCAGGGCCCTGTCCGGGCCCGCCCCCACGATCACCAGGACGCCGCCGACCCGCAGTTCGACCTCGTAGTGCGCACTCCCGTCGTACTCGTCGCCGCCCGTGGTCCGCGTGGTCTCCAGGACCGCCTCGTCGCCCAGGTCCGGCAGCGGCCGGACCTCGTGGTGCTCCTCGACGGGCGCGGCGTCGGTGTCGACGGTGACGCGGCCGCACGCCTCGTGGAGCTCGCGGCGCAGTTCGAGATAGCGCCCGGCCCGCCCGGCCGGCATCGAGACCAGGCGCTCGTAGACGAAGGGGTCGTCCTCGTCCACCGCCCCGGGGTCCGGGCGGAACGTCCGCTCGGCGCTGGCGCCCCGCATGCGCCACAGTTCCCCTCGCGCGTCCCGGCCGGCCGCGCAGGTGCTCCAGTCGCCTCTCCCGGAACCCTGATCGAAGAGTCCCAGGGCGACCTCGAACGCCTTCGCGCCCTTGCCGACAGCCTCGGGCGGAAGGAGGGCGGCGCTCAACTCGGCGCCCGTGAAGACCTTCGCGGGATCCGCCGTACCGTCGACACCGGACGCCGAAGGCTGCTTGCTCCCGCCCTCGCCCCGCTGCCCGGACCCGCCGTCCCCGCCGTCCCCGCACCCGGCGAGCAGCATCAGCAGTACGGCCGCACAACCCGCTCCCCGGCTTCGCACCCGCGCCTCCCCTACTAGGCCACCAGTTCGGCCGCAACCCTAGCCGACACAAGATGTGGGGCTGTCATCCAAGCCCGACACAAGATGTATGCTCATGCTCGCTGTCGCCGCAGGGGAATCCGGTGCAATTCCGGAACTGTCCCGCAACGGTGTACGTATGCACGCATACGCGAGTCCGAGGACCTGTCGACAGCCTGCCCGAGCCGTCCGGCCCGGGATGACGACGTCCGGGTCTCGTGGAGTGGGCCGGTGACGCGGGCCCCGCCATGCCCCCGTGCCCTCCTCCCCGTCAGGCCCAGAGCCGAGCGAGGGAGAGCCCCACGTGACCATCGCGCCCGCCGAACCGGCCTCAGAGCTGGCAGGGAACCCCGAGCAGCACGACGCTCCGGGAACCGCGCTGCTGCGCACCCTGACCCAACTGACCGCCGACCTCCCGGACACCGACCCGGGCAAGGTCGCCGCCGCCGCGCTGCGCGGCAGGTCCGCGGTGGCGGACTCCGGCATCACCGCCGAACTGCGCTCCCTCGCCACCGAGGCCGCCGCGGGCCTCATCTCCGACGACCCGGCGTACTCGCGGCTGGCCGCCAGGCTCCTGACGATCAGCATCGCCGACGAGGCCGCGTCGCAGGGCGTCACCTCGTTCTCCGGGTCCGTCGCGGTGGGCCACCGCGAGGGCCTGATCGCCGACCGCACGTACGACTTCGTGACGCTGCACGCCGAACGCCTCGACGCGCTCGTCACCGCCTCCGTCACCGAGGGCGCCGACGACCGCTTCGGCTACTTCGGACTGCGCACCCTGCACAGCCGCTATCTGCTGCGCCACCCGATCACCCGGCAGGTCGTCGAGACCCCGCAGCACTTCATGCTGCGCGTCGCGTGCGGCCTCGCCGAGGACGACTCGGTCCGCGCGCTCGACGAAGTCGCCTCCCTGTACCGCCTGATGAGCCGCCTCGACTATCTGCCGTCGTCGCCGACGCTCTTCAACTCCGGCACCCGCCACCCGCAGATGTCGTCCTGCTACCTCCTCGACTCGCCCCTCGACGAGCTGGACTCCATCTACGACCGCTACCACCAGGTCGCGCGGCTCTCCAAGCACGCGGGCGGCATCGGACTCTCGTACTCGCGGATCCGCTCGCGCGGTTCGCTGATCCGCGGCACGAACGGGCACTCCAACGGCATCGTTCCGTTCCTGAAGACCCTCGACGCGTCCGTCGCGGCCGTGAACCAGGGCGGCCGGCGCAAGGGCGCCGCGGCCGTCTACCTGGAGACGTGGCACTCCGACATCGAGGAGTTCCTGGAGCTGCGGGACAACACCGGCGAGGACGCCCGTCGCACCCACAACCTCAACCTCGCGCACTGGATCCCCGACGAGTTCATGCGCCGCGTCGCCGACGACGGCACGTGGTCGCTCTTCTCCCCGTCCGACGTGCCCGACCTCGTCGACCTGTGGGGCGAGGAGTTCGACACCGCGTACCGCGCGGCGGAGGCCGCCGGGCTCGCGCAGAAGACGATGCCGGCCCGCGAGCTGTACGGCCGCATGATGCGCACCCTGGCGCAGACCGGCAACGGCTGGCTGACCTTCAAGGACGCCGCCAACCGCACCGCCAACCAGACGGCGGAGCGCGGCAACGTCGTGCACTCCTCGAACCTGTGCACCGAGATCCTCGAGGTCACGGACGACGGCGAGACCGCGGTCTGCAACCTGGGCTCGGTCAACCTCGGCGCCTTCGTGCGGCAGGGACCCGGCGGCGGGGAGATCGACTGGGAGCGCCTCGACGAGACCGTCCGCACGGCCGTCACGTTCCTCGACCGCGTCGTCGACATCAACTTCTACCCGAGCGAGCAGGCCGGCCGCTCCAACGCCAAGTGGCGCCCGGTGGGCCTCGGCGCGATGGGCCTCCAGGACGTCTTCTTCCAGCTGAAGCTGCCCTTCGACTCCCCGGAGGCGAAGGCCCTGTCCACGCGGATCGCCGAGCGCATCATGCTCGCCGCGTACGAGGCGTCCGCCGGCCTCGCCGAGCGCAACGGCCCCCTGCCCGCGTGGGAGAAGACCCGCACCGCGCGCGGCGTGCTGCACCCCGACCACTACGGCGTCGAGCTGACCTGGCCGGAGCGCTGGGCCGCGCTGCGCGAGCGCATCGCCGCCACCGGCATGCGCAACTCCCTGCTCCTCGCCATCGCGCCCACCGCCACGATCGCCTCCATCGCGGGCGTCTACGAGTGCATCGAGCCGCAGGTCTCCAACCTGTTCAAGCGCGAGACGCTGTCCGGCGAGTTCCTCCAGGTCAACTCCTACCTGGTCCAGGAGCTCAAGCGGCTCGGCGTGTGGGACGCGCAGACCCGCGAGGCGCTGCGCGAGTCCAGCGGCTCCGTGCAGGGCTTCGGCTGGATCCCGGCCGAGGTGCGCGAGCTGTACCGCACGGCGTGGGAGATCCCGCAGCGCGGCCTCATCGACATGGCGGCGGCCCGTACGCCGTTCCTCGACCAGGCGCAGTCCCTGAACCTGTTCCTGGAGACGCCCACCATCGGCAAGCTCTCGTCGATGTACGCGTACGCCTGGAAGTCGGGTCTGAAGACGACGTACTACCTGCGCTCGCGCCCGGCGACGCGGATCGCCCGCGCGGCGTCCGCCGCCCCCATTCCCGTACAGCAGGCAGCCGACCCCGAGGCCGTCGCCTGCTCCCTCGAAAACCCCGAGTCCTGCGAGGCCTGCCAGTAATGACCAGCGAGAAGAAGAACCTGCTCGACCCGGGCTTCGAGCTGACCCTGCGTCCCATGCGCTACCCGGACTTCTACGAGCGCTACCGGGACGCGATCAAGAACACCTGGACCGTCGAGGAGGTCGACCTCCACTCGGACGTCGCCGACCTCGCGAAGCTGTCGCCGGGCGAGCAGCACATGATCGGCCGCCTGGTCGCGTTCTTCGCGACGGGTGACTCGATCGTCTCGAACAACCTGGTCCTGACGCTGTACAAGCACATCAACTCCCCCGAGGCGCGCCTGTACCTGTCGCGCCAGCTGTTCGAGGAGGCCGTGCACGTCCAGTTCTACCTGACCCTCCTGGACACCTACCTCCCCGACCCGGAGGACCGCGCGGCCGCGTTCGACGCGGTCGAGGAGATCCCCTCCATCCGCGAGAAGGCCGAGTTCTGCTTCAGGTGGATGGATTCGGTCGAGAAGCTGGACCGCCTGGAGACGAAGGCGGACCGCCGCCGCTTCCTCCTCAACCTGATCTGCTTCGCCGCGTGCATCGAGGGCCTGTTCTTCTACGGGGCGTTCGCCTACGTCTACTGGTTCCGCAGCCGAGGCCTGCTGCACGGGCTCGCGACCGGCACCAACTGGGTTTTCCGCGACGAGACGATGCACATGTCGTTCGCGTTCGAGGTCGTCGACACCGTCCGCAAGGAGGAGCCGGACCTGTTCGACGACCGGCTCCAGGAGCAGGTCACCGCGATGCTGCGCGAGGCGGTCGAGGCCGAGCTCCAGTTCGCCCGCGACCTGTGCGGTGACGGCCTGCCCGGCATGAACACCGACTCGATGCGCCAGTACCTGGAGTGCGTCGCCGACCAGCGCCTCCAGCGCCTCGGCTTCGCGCCGGTCTACGGCTCGGAGAACCCCTTCTCCTTCATGGAGCTCCAGGGCGTCCAGGAACTGACGAACTTCTTCGAGCGCAGGCCGTCGGCGTACCAGGTCGCGGTCGAGGGCACGGTCGGGTTCGACGAGGACTTCTAGACGGGGACCACCTCTGGGCGGGGACCACCTCTGGGCGGGACCTCTGGCCGGGACCTCCGGCCGGAGCTCCGGTCGGAATCCCTAGGCGACGGTCGTGAACTCGGCGCGGCGGGACGGGCGTTCGGCGTCCCGCCCCGCCTGCCGGGCCTGCCGTAGCTGCCGGTCGATCCGGCGGTCGTGGGCGATCCCGTACAGGGACGGGGCGGCCAGGAGGGCGAAGACGAAGAGGACGGTGAGGTAGTTCATCGCTGTGTTCATGTCCTCCACTCTCGTCCCCCGCGGACGCATCCGGCAGTGGCAGGACTGTCACTGACCCTCGAATTACTGCCAAGCCTGCGGCACACTGGACGGCATGCTGAAGAACGTGGCCGCAGTGCTGCTCGATGGTGTGCATCCCTTCGAACTCGGCGTCATCTGCGAGGTGTTCGGCCTCGACCGCAGCGATGCCGGGCTGCCCGTGTACGACTTCGCGGCCGTGTCCGCCGAGGGGCCCGACCTGGCCACCCATGTACCGGGCATGACGATCTCCACCCCGTTCGGCCTGGAGCGGCTGGAGGAGGCCGACCTCATCGCCGTCCCCGCGGCGGGCCGTATCCGCGAGGGCTACCCTCCCGAGCTGCTCGACGCGCTGCGCCGGGCCGTCGACCGGGGCGCGCGCGTCCTCAGCGTCTGCTCGGGGGTGTTCGTGCTCGGCGAGGCCGGACTGCTCGACGGCCGCCGGTGCGCGGTGCACTGGCGGTACGCGCACGAGCTCGCCGTCGCTTTCCCGCGCACCCGCGTCGACCCCGACGTCCTGTACGTCGACGAGGGGCCGGTCATCACCTCGGCGGGCACCGCCGCCGGCATCGACGCCTGCCTGCACATCGTCCGCACGGAGCACGGCTCCGAGGTCGCCAACGCCATCGCGCGCCGCATGGTCATCCCGCCGCACCGCGACGGCGGGCAGGCCCAGTACGTGGAGCGCCCGCTGCCCGTCACTCCCTGCGACACCGTGGGGGGCGTACTGGCGTGGATGGAGGCGCATCTGGACCAGACACTCACGGTCGAGGAGCTCGCGGCGCGCGCCCATATGTCGCCGCGCACCTTCGCGCGCCGCTTCCAGCAGGAGACGGGCACGACGCCGTACCGCTGGCTGCTTCGCCAACGGGTGCTGCTGGCCCAGGAGTTGCTGGAGCAGACGGACGAGACGGTGGAGTCGATCGCGGGGCGGGCCGGGTTCGGCAACGCGGCGGCGATGCGGCATCAGTTCATGAAGGCGCTGGGCACGACACCCAACGCCTTCCGGCGAACGTTCCGGGTGCGCGCCGTCAGTGCTTCGCAGGCGAGCCGTCGGTCCGCGTGAGCCAGCCGGTGAAGTCGCAACCGTCCTGGTGGCGCCGGGTGTGCGGCAGCGGGACCTCGACGAGCCTGCCGCCGTACATCATCCACAGGCCGAAGCAGTCGTCGTCCTCGCCACCGATGAGCACCTGCACCGTCTCGGGGCGCGGCCAGGGCAGCGCCTCCAGGTGGGCGAGAAGGCCGTCCCAGTTGCGGCGTATGAACTCGACGGTCCAGGCGTCCGACATGCCCACCTCGGCGGGAGTGAAGCACTGGTGCCACTCGCGGTCGTCATCGGGACGGGTCAGCGGCTCCATCACGTCCCTGGCGTCTCTGGCGATGACGACGACTCCTACGAATCTGCTCATCGCGCCAGTATCAGCGGCCCGTTGAGGTACCGCTCCCGGTTTTCCGGGGGCCGGTAGCAGCCCCCGGAAAACCGGGTCTCCGGGTCTCCGGGTCAGCGAGACTCGACCCGCAGCAGCGCCCGCTTGGGCTGGAGCGTGATCCCGATGCGGGCCGTGCTGTCCGTCTCCGCGACCGGAACCAGCCGCCAGCGGGGCGTCACCGTGGCGAGGATGATGGCCAGTTCGGCCATGCTGAAGTGATCGCCGGGACACTTCCGGTTGCCGACACTGAACGGCATCATCGCGCTCTGCCGGCTTTCCGCGGCGCGTTCCGGAAGCCAGCGGTCGGGGTCGAACTCCAGATGGTCACGGAAGGACCGCGGATCGCGCTGCATCGCATACGGGCTGTAGACGATGTCCGCACCGGCCGGAATGTGATAGCCGCCGAGCTCGGTATCGACGGCGGCCTGCCGCGTCAATATCCATACGGCGGGCCGTATGCGCATCGCCTCCGTGATGACGTTGCGGGTATGCACGAGGCCTTTGAGGTCGGCAAATGCAACGGGGCGGCCACCCGTCACAGATTCAACCTCATCGTGCAACCGGCTTTCCTGCTCGGGGTGTTCCGCGAGGAGCTGGAACGTCCACGTGAGGGTCGACGCGACATTCTCCGCGCCGGCCACGACGAGGGAGACGACTTGGTCGTGCACCTCCTGCTCGCCGACCGTTTCGCCATTCTCGTCCTCGGCACCGAGCAATGCCGCGAGCAGGTCACCCGGGTTGACGCCGGATGCGCGCCGCTCGGCAATGATCTCGTCCACCAGCCGATGCAAATCGGCCAGGGCCCGCTCGAAACGGCGATTGGCCGGAAGTGGCAGCCGGTAGAAGGGTCCGACGGACAGGACCATGCGCCGGTACAGGCCGCTGAAGACCGTGTGCAGCGAGGAGCTGAGCCGGTCGGCGCGTTCGTCGACCGAGTCGACGTGCAGGACGGAGCGGGCGACGATGCGGACCGCGGTGCGGAACACCTCGGCGCCGATGTCGACCGTGTCACCGGGCTTCCAGCGCGCCGCCATGGCGCGCGCCTCCTCCTCCATCACGGTCGCGTGGTCGGCGATGCGGTCCGTCCTGAACGCGGGCTGGATGGTGCGCCGCTGGCGCCGGTGCACGGGTCCGTTGCTGGTCGCCACGCCCTTGCCGAGGAGCACTCCGAGCGTTTCCCAGAGGGGGCCGCCGACCATGTAGTCGGGGCTCTTGAGGAGCGCGGCCACGAGGTCGGGGTCGCAGACCGCGTACGCCGTCTTCGGGCCGAGCCTGATGCGGACCAGGTCGCCGTGGCCGCGCAGTCCCGCGACGAAGGCGAGGGGGTCGCGCACGAGGTTCCAGGCATGCCCGAGGAGGGGCGCGCCGCCGCCGGCGTACGGCGGTGTGCGCCGCTCACCGGGCTCCACGGCGGCCGGAACCGAGGATTCTGCCGATTCGACGGTCATTCGTCACCTGCCTGGTCGCTGATGTACGGAGGAGTGGCGCGGTCGTCCCAGCTGTCCACCTGATAGCGGCCCGACTCGTGGTGGAACCAGTACACGGAACTGAACCAGTTCCGCATATTGGAAAGGCATGACCTGAGTGCCACCGCGAGGCTCTCGCCCGCTAAAGTCCCGTCGGCCGCCTCGTCCGCCATCCGTAGAACTTCGGGCTCGGCGTCCAGGAATTCGGTAATGCATCCGTGGACCTTTCGGCGGACTTCTTCCACGGCCTCTTCGAGGGAAAGCCCCTCATGCTGGATGAGGCTTATCCCGAGGTTGTGGAGTTCATCGCCCGCGAGTTCCTTGGGCAATGAGCAGAGGTCGTTGTACCAGGCGGCAAAATCCTGGCACGCGAGCGCGGCCCGCCGGTATGCAGGGCTTTCGAGCACCCATTTCGGGAGCTCGTACTGTGCGGTCGGCTCGAGGAGATCGAGCCATATCCAGTGCGCGAAGGTGTTCCTTCGGAGTTCGATGTACTCCTCGACCGTGGGTACCGTTCCCGAGGTCCGGTTCCGGAATTCCTGGTCATATGCGTCGATCACCACGTGGAAGTGGCGGGCGAACCGGGCGTTCCATGAACGGGTGAGGGAGCCGTTCAGCCGGACGATGCTGTCGGCGAATGCGGCCACCAGCGGGTCCTTGTGGTGCAGATGGAGCTGGGGCGCCTCGAGTGCCGCGTGGAGCTGGACGGCGAGGCGTCGCCAGGCACCGGCCCGGCCGTGGATCACGTCGCGGTCGTGGCGGTCGTCCCAGACGAAGAACCACGCGCTGTAGTCGCAAATCGCGGAGAGGAGGTCGTCGGGGGCTCCTATGTAGTAGCCCGCCATGAGGTCGGTGTAGCAAAGTCCATCGGCATATTTCTCCACCTTGTCGGCCGGCATGAGCCGCTTTTGGAGCAGCCAGGACCGCGTCTTCTCCTGAAGCTTCGGCCAATACGGATGCAGGTTGCGAGGAAACGCCTCCTCGATCACCGGTAGTGCCAGCGCCGGTGGGACCGCTGTCTGCGTCTGTGTCTGTGACTGCACCCGAGTCCGTGAAGTGCTGTGTGAGAAAGCAGGCACGAACAAACCCCTCTCAGCCGCCTGGTGGCGTGCGCCCCTGTGCTGTGCCGGGCGCGCGCCGTTGCGTATCCCCGCACTTTCTATTCAGCACTACAACTGACCGTTCTGGGAACGGATTTGCCTCCCTCACTACCCCCACGCGCCGGAAAAGTCCCCTTAGGTGACTGATTCTGGATCATCTACGGCGGGTCCGGTTCGCACACCTGACCGCCGGGGCGGTCCGGGCCCCGAACAGGCGAGCGGCGCCCGGTCGGTTGGAAATCCGGCCGGACGCCGCTCGCGTGTCACTCTGGTGCGCTCGGGCCCCAACGGGCCCTCCCCGCTCAGTCGTTGGGGACGACCTCGTAGCGCGGAGTGCCCTCGGCCATCTGCTTCAGGGCGTCCTTGCGCTCGCGCTTGGAGAGGCGGTCGATGTACAGGTACCCGTACAGGTGGTCCGTCTCGTGCTGGAGGCAGCGCGCGAAGTAGCCGGTGCCGCGGACCTTGATCGGGTTGCCCTTCTCGTCCTGCCCGGTCACCACCGCGTAGTCGGGACGCGCGAGCGGCGCGTACGCCGTCGGCACCGACAGGCAGCCCTCGTTCGAGTCGTCGAGGCGGCGCTGGTCCGCGGGCAGCTCCTGGAGCACCGGGTTGCAGACCACGCCGGTGTGGCGCGCACCGTCGTCGTCGGGGCAGTCGTAGACGAAGACCTTCAGGTCGACGCCGATCTGGTTGGCGGCGAGGCCCACGCCCTCGGCGGTGCGCTGGCTGGCGAACATGTCGTCGACCAGCTGCGCGAGCTCGTCGCCGAACTCGGTGACGTCCTTGCACTCCTTGTGCAGGACGGGGTTCCCCACGACGGTGATGGGCCGCGACGTGCCGCGCGCGACGGCGGCCTCCTCGCGGGCGGCGTTGTCCTCGGTGTCGAGGACGAAGCCCTCGTCGTCCACGGGGAGCACTCCGGCGTGCTCGTGCTCGGTGTCCTGCTGCGCCATGTCCGACGTACGCCTTCCGGTACCTGCTGCGACAAATTTTCCGGGGTACAGCCTACGGGGACCGGTCAGCAGACCTCTTCAAGGTCCCGCCAGTCCCTGGAGTCCGGGCTGTCCGCGACCCAGCCGTCGAGCAGCCCCCGCACGAGCGACGCGGGCGCAGCGACACCGCACTCGCGCTCGGGCACCCACAGCTGGCCGTCCGTGCGGTGGCCGAGCGGCCCGGGATGTCCGGGCTCGCTGTGGTCGTGGGGGTCCAGGTGCCGGCCGTCGCCCTCGTCGGACGGCATCCGCGACTCGGAGCACATCCGGCACAGCAGCCGCACGGAGGACGACCAGTCCTCGGCGGCGAAACCGGCGTCGGAGGCGAGCTGCTCCAGGGCGTCCCGGTCGGCCTCGGTCGCCGCCTCCAGGAGGACGACCCAGGTCGGGACGGGCGAGGGGGCCCACAGCTCGATCTCGTCGAAGACGGGGTACGAGTGCCCGGCGGCCGTCGTCCGCTCCCCGTGGGGCACTCCGTCGTGCAGCACGACCTCGCCCCAGCGGCGCCCGGAGGACGGCAGCGGAATGGACAGGACCTCCATGCGGGCGGGGTCCAGCCTGCGCCCCCACACCACCTCGGCCTCGCCCTCCGGCGAAAGCCGCACCGCGGCACTGCCCAGGTCCATGCCGGTCGGCTCACCGGCGGCGGTCGCGCCGCCCGGCACCTTCAGTCCGTACGCCTGCCAGGCCCGCCGCGCGAGCGGCCAGTCCTGCAGGGCGGTGGCCGCGATGCCCACGTTCCACCAGTCGGGGGCGCCGCTCTCGCGGTCCAGGAGGGCCACCGCGCGCAGGCCCGCGGCCCGTGCCTGCTCCCAGTCGTGCCGGAACTTGTGCAGCAGCGCGAGGTTGAACCAGGACTCCGACAGCCACGGCTCGAGGTCGGCGGCCCGGGTGAGCAGGGCCCCGGCGTCCTCGTAGCGGCCGTCGCCGATGAGCGTGAACGCCCGATCGGTGGCCTGCCGCCATGAGGCGGAGGGCCGGTGCCGTCCCTTGCCGAAGATCCTCACGATTCCCGCCTGCATTCCCGCCTGTCGGTCCGGGGGACAGTGCCCTCGGGGGGCCTTCCCCCAAGGAGCACGGCCGGGGCCTGAGCCCCCGGACATCCTCTTCTTCGCATCCAACCACGTGCGGCCGGACAGCCGCTCATTACCCATGGGTTACCCAGCCGGGGGCAGGGTCACCCCGCCCCTCGACACGACCCTGGCCAGGGATTCCACCACATCGGGCTGGTAGTCGCGCCCGGTGGCCAGACGCAGCCGCTCCAGGGCGGTGAGGGGCCCCTGGGGGCCTTCTCCCCGGGCCATCTCGTCGTATGCGTTGGCGGTGCGGACGATGCGCGCGGTGAGGGGCTGCTCACGGTAGGGATCGGCCTGGCGCTCGACGACGACGGCGACCTCCGCGTCCACGCCCGTCTGGCGCACGACGGCCCCGCCGAGCAGCGCGATGCGGCGCTGCTCCTGGGCGGGCAGGGCGGCGGTGGCGCCGTCGGCCACCGGGTCGACGAGGGACAGCTGCCCGATGTCGTGCATGAGGGCCGCGTACTCCAGGACGGTGAGGTCGGGCTCGGAGAGTCCCAGCTCACGTCCCACGGCGCGGCTGAGCGCCGCCACGCGCAGGGCGTGGCCCTGGGGTGTGTACCCGGCGATCTCGGTGGCGCGGGCCAGCGAGGTGATCGTCTGCCGGTACGTGGTCCGCACGGCGGCGTACCGGCGGAACGCTAGCTGGGTCAGGAGGAGGGGCAGGCAGAAGACGGGCAGCGCCCACAGTCCGGCTACGGCCACGGCGAGGGCGATGACGGCGCCGGTGGCGCACACCGCGGAGCCGATGCCGATCATGGCCCGCAGCTCGTCCCTGAGCAGCGGGCCGAACGGCCAGCCGGTACGGGCGTGGGCCATGGCCGCGGCGAGGACGGCGTCGCACAGCGCGGTCAGGACGAGCAGTCCGACGAGCAGCAGCGCGTAGGCCGCGCCGTCACCGAGCCAGGCGCCCAACCTGCCCTGGTTGTAAAGGGGTTGGAAGCAGACGGCGGCGAAGGCGACGGTCAGGACTCGCCGCGCCATGTGGTCGGCGGACGGGCCGTGCCCGAGCGCGAGATGCGGTACGGAGCCGACGAGCGCGGCCGCGACGCAGACGGCGACGACCTGGAGCGCTCCGTGATGCGTCGCCTGTCCCGCCGTCTCCCCGAGGAGTGCGTACGCGAGCGCGCCGGCGGACCCCAGAGGCGCGGGCTCCCGGTCCCCTCCGGGTGCCCCCCAGCGGGCGAGTTCACCGACGGCGATGAGCACGCCGAAGGCGAGCGCCGTCCCGGGCTCCTCGACGCCCTTCCACACGGTGGAACCGAGGGAGACGGCGGTGAGCACGACGGCGAGGCCCTGGACGGCCGCGACGGTGGTGCGCGCCCGGCCGCTTCCCGGACCCGGGGACCGGGTCCATGTCACCGCGAGGCCGCCCGCCGCGCGGCGCGGGGCCAGGGCACCTGTGCGGCGGCCTCGTCCGCGGTCACGGCGGGATGCCACCCGTGCCGCCCGAGCGCCCGCACCAGCGCCCCGACCATCTGCGGGTCGAACTGCGCACCCGCGCACCGGGACAGCTCGGCGAGCGCGACGTCGACGGGCCTGGCCCGCGAGTAGGACCGCGTGGACGTCATCGCGTCGAACGCGTCCGCCACCGCCACGACCCGCGCGAACTCCGGGATCTGCGCCCCCGTGAGCCCGTAGGGGTACCCGCTGCCGTCCATCCGCTCGTGGTGATGCAGGATCGCGGCCCGCGCCTCCCCCAGGAACCCGATCCCGCGCACCATCTCGTGCCCGTACTCGGGGTGCAGTTCGATGATGCGCCGCTCCTCGGGGGTCAGCGGGCCGTCCTTGCGCAACAAGCGGGTCGGTACGCCGAGCTTGCCGACGTCGTGCAGGATCCCGGCGAACCGCAGGACCTCGGCGCGCTCTTCCGCCATGCCGAGTTCGCGGGCGATCATCATGGACGCCTGGCCGACCCGCTCGCTGTGGCCGCGCGTGTATCCGTCCTTGATGTCGACGGCCTGCACGAGGGCCCGGATCGTCTCCTGGTGGGCGGCGCGCTCGCGGTGGTACTGGGCGAACACCCAGCAGGAGATGTACATCGGCAGCAGCACGAGGAGCGCGGCGAACGGGCCGTACGGGCTGCGCCACAGGACGGCCATCATGAGGCCCGCGAGGCCGTGCACGGCGACGGGCCCGAGGGCGCGCGGGAAGAGGCCGCGCCAGGCGGCGCGCAGCGGGACGCGTTCGGCGGTGGCGAGGATGCCGCCGTCGAGCAGGGCGAGGGTGGCGCAGAAGACCAGGACGGCCGCTCCGGCGGGCACGAGCGCGTACGGGGAGTGGGGCGCGGACACGGCCGCGGTGCCACCGAGCGCTCCGTGGACGCGGGCGGCGGCCCAGGTGGCGAGGGCGAGCTGGGCGGCGCGCCAGACGCGGCGCAGGCCGGCCGGGCGCCGGTCCGTCCTCGCGAAGAGCGCTCCGGGCACGGCGACGAGTGCGGCCGCCGCGGGCGGCAGGAGGAACGCTCCGGCGAGCAGGACGGGGAAGAAGGTGCCCATGCCCTGGGGTACGCGCCGCCCGATCACGCGGCACTGGCCCGCGTGTTCGCATCCCGTGTAGAGGACGGCGAGGAGTCCGACGGCGGGCCACGGTGTGGCCGGACCCGCGGCGGGTGCCAGGCACGCGAGGGCGCCGCCGGCCGCGCACAGGACGTAGCAGAGGGCCACGGGCGGAACCGTGCGCATACCGACCCCCCTCCCCGTGATCCCGCTTCAGGTTCCGGAGAATAGAGCGGTGGGTGGGGCGCGCGGGCGGCATCGCGAGGATTCCCCGGGCCACCCGACGACGGATTAGCACATTCGGGTGACGGGGGCGGGTAACGGCGGCGGGACGTGACGTAGCGCCGTCACGTCCCGCTCATCACCGCTCGGCCTCGCGGCCGCGGTCTCAGGCTTCCCGCAGCTTGGGAGCCGACGCCGTCACGTCCTGGTCGGGCACGGCCTGCCCCGACCGGATCAGGTCGATGCGGCCCATGACCTTCGACCGCAGGTCGCTCGGTACGTCGTCCTGGCCGCAGCACCGCTTGACCAGCTTCTTCACGGCCTGCTCGAGGCCGTACTTCTCCAGGCACGGACTGCACTCCTCGAAGTGCGTCTCGAACTTCGTGCAGTCGCTGTCCGGCATCTCGTGATCGAGGAACTCGTAGAGATGGTCGAGGACTTCACTGCAATCCGTCTCGTGCGGCTCTCCGCAGCTCATGAGCCCGAGCCTTTCGCTTCGTTCGACTCTCCGGCGCCGGCCGGGACCAGTCCGCGGTCGCGGGCGTAGTCCTCGAGCATGCCGCGCAGCTGGCGACGGCCCCGGTGGAGCCGGGACATCACCGTCCCGATGGGTGTCCCCATGATGTCCGCGATCTCCTTGTACGCAAAGCCCTCTACGTCGGCGAGATAGACCGCGATCCGGAACTCCTCGGGGATCGCCTGGAGCGCCGACTTCACGTCCGAGTCGGGCAGGTGGTCGAGCGCCTGCGACTCGGCGGACCGCAGGCCGGTCGACATGTGCGACTCGGCACGCGCCAGCTGCCAGTCCTCGATCTCCTCGGCGGCACTGCGCTGGGGCTCGCGCTGCTTCTTGCGGTACGAGTTGATGAAGGTGTTCGTGAGGATGCGGTACAGCCACGCCTTGAGGTTCGTGCCCTCGCGGAACTGGTGGAACGACGCGTACGCCTTCGCGTAGGTCTCCTGCACCAGGTCCTCGGCGTCGGCCGGATTGCGCGTCATGCGCAGCGCGGCCGAGTACATCTGGTCGAGGAACGTGAGCGCGTCACGCTCGAAGCGCAGACTGCGCTCCGCGGCGGTCTCCTCGGGCTCTTCCGCCTGCCCGTGTTCGGTCCCTGCGTCGGTGCCAGTGACCGGACCCACCTCCTCCAACGACGTGGCGGGGCCGAAGGAGACCCCACTCGAATCGGAGAATAGACGACCCTCGGTCGGAGCGGCCTGGCGATCGTGTCCGCCCGCGGTCCGAATGGGGTCGGTCTTCGCCGCGTGCAGCACGCTCCACTCCAGGTCAGCGGCCCTGCTGCGGCTCGGGCAGATGGTCGAACCCATGCGGCGGACTTCCTCTCGTCAGCACTCGTGACTTCTCGCAAGTCTTCGACAGCACTCTCGTACCGTCTGTTCCGGACAACAGACGTCCGGGCCGCAACATTCCCGGGGGTTACGCGAGTGATCCGGCCCACTTCACGACGGCGTCCACGATGAGCGCGAGGGCCTCGTCCTGGCCGATGTCCGCCCGTTTCGGCACCGCGAATCCGTGGTCCCCGTAAGGGATTTCGACGAGTTCGTACGCGGTGGAGCCGGGGAATTCGGCGGGCTTCCCGAAGGGGTCGTTGCCGCCCTGGACGACGAGGGTGGGGACCCCGGCGCCGAGGAGCTCGTCGGCGCGGGACTTCTCCGGGCGGCCCGGCGGGTGGAGCGGGAAGCTCAGGGCGAGGACCGCGGCCGCGCCGAGTTCCTGCGCCGTGCGGCACGCCACGCGCGCGCCCGCGCTGCGCCCGCCCGAGACGACCGGCAGCGCCGGCTTCTCCAGCGCGGGCCACACCCCGCGCCAGCCGACGTCCAGGGTCTTCGGTGCGGGTGCCACCTTCTTGCCGGCCACCCGCCACGGCTGCTCGACGAGGGCGACGGTCACACCGTGGGCGGGCAGCTCGGCGGCGACGGCCTTCAGGTCACGCGCCTCGATGCCGCCTCCGGCGCCATGGCTGAGGGCCAGGACGAGCCGGGCCTTCTTCGCGGGGGCCGGATGCCAGGTGACGCGCGCCTCGCCGGCGCCGGTCCCGACGGTCTCGGTCCTGACGGTGGGCTGGGCGGCGTTCGTGGTCGTGTTCTTGGTCACGTCAGAAGAGTGTGCCCTCCTCGGGCCCCTCCAGCTCCTTGAGCAGCTCCGGGCCGTTGTTGCGCACGTTGCTGACCGACGTCGACACGGGGTACGCCCGCATCAGGCCCTCCGGCGGCGGCGCGAGCAGGGACTTCAGGTCGTCGACGTCGGTGCGGGCCGGGTCGAGCCAGGCATCCCACCGGTCCGGCGTGAGCATGAGCGGCATCCGGGGGTGGATGTCGAAGAGCGAGCGGGGCCCCTCGTCGGGCGCGACGGCGAGCTGCGCGGTCTCCGCCTCGGTGGTGATGACGGTGCAGGTCACCCACCAGGCGAGGGGGTGCTCGTCGGGCAGGGTGCGGTCGCGCCAGAACTCGTACAGACCCGCCATCGCGAAGACGGAGCCGTCGGCGGGCGTGACGAAGTAGGGCTGTTTGCGCGGCCGCTTCTTCTTGCCCTCGACCTCCAGGTCACGCTCGCCGACCCCGGTGACCCACTCGTAGTAGCCGTCGGCGGGCAGGATGCAGCGGCGGCTCGAGAAGGCGCGGCGGTACGAGGGCTTCTCGGACACCGTCTCGGCGCGGGCGTTGATCATCCGGGCGCCGCCCTCGGGGGTCTTCGACCACGACGGCACGAGGCCCCACTTGAGAGTGCGCAGCTGGCGAACCGGATTCGGGTCGGCGGCGTCCTTCACAGGGCGGTCGAGTACCGCGTAGACCTCCTTGGTCGGGGCCACGTTGAAGTCGGGCGCGAGGGTCTCCTCGGGCTCCCACTTCTCGATCTCAAAGATTCCTGCGAGATCCTCGGGCCTACGACTCGATGCATACCGTCCGCACATACGTGCCACAGTGCCAGATACTGGCCCGCCAGAGGGAGCCTCCCCAACCATGTACGTCACCGCGAGTACCGGCGCCGCCGACCTGTGGGACCGGGTCTTCGGCAGCCAGTCCGACCCCGACCAGTGGGTGGTGTTCGCCACAGCGGCACTCGCGCTCGCCGCGGTCGTCCCGCACAACATATGGCGGCTCTCCCGCAACGCGATCACCATCGCCCACGAGGGCGGTCACGGCATCGTGGCCCTCGTCAGCGGGCGCCGTCTCGACGGCATCAGGCTGCACTCCGACACCAGCGGCCTCACCGTCAGCCGCGGCAAGCCGTCGGGCCTCGGCATGATCCTGACAGCGGCCGCCGGATACACCGCTCCCCCGCTCCTCGGCCTCGGCGGCGCCGCGCTGCTCGCCGCGGGACACATCACGGCCCTCCTGTGGCTGGCCACGGCCCTGCTCGTGGCGCTGCTCGTGATGATCAGGAACGCGTACGGCGCGCTGACCGTGATCCTGACCGGCGGCACCTTCGTGCTGGTGTCCTGGCTGGCGGGACCGCAGGTGCAGGCCGCCTTCGCGTACGTCGTCGTGTGGTTCCTGCTCCTGGGCGGCGTACGGCCCGCGTTCGAGCTGCAGAGCAAGCGCAGGCGGGGCGGGGCCGGTGACTCGGACGCGGACCAGCTGTCGCGGCTCACGCACGTGCCGGCCGGGATGTGGCTGTTCTTCTTCCACGCCGTCTCACTGTGCTCACTGCTCGGCGGGGGCCGCTGGCTGCTCCGACTGTGACCCCGGGTGGGGGCTCGTGATCCGGCCCGATCGCCTGAGCCCACTAAAGTAAAGGCATGACCGAAATCCCCGCGCACACCTCTCTCTGGCCCGCCCCGCACGCGAGCGGCCCCGTCTTCGCGACGGTCCATGTGCCGGGGTCGAAATCGGTCACCAACCGCGCGCTCGTCCTGGCCGCGCTCGCCGCCGAGCCGGGCTGGCTGCGCCGCCCGCTGCGGTCGCGCGACACGCTCCTGATGGCGGCCGCCCTGCGCGCCCTGGGCGTCGGCATCGAGGAGGGCGTGGGCCCGGACGGTTCCGGCGAGGCCTGGCGCGTGATCCCCTCGGGGCTGCGCGGCCCGGCCACGGTCGACGTGGGCAACGCCGGTACGGTGATGCGCTTCCTGCCCCCGGTCGCGGCGCTCGCCGACGGCCCGGTGCGCTTCGACGGCGACCCCCGTTCGTACGAGCGGCCGCTGAACGGCGTGATCGACGCGCTGCGCGTGCTCGGCGCCCGCATCGACGACGACAGCCGCGGCTCGCTCCCGATGACCGTGCACGGCAGCGGCGCCCTCGACGGCGGCCGGGTCGAGATCGACGCGTCCTCCTCGTCGCAGTTCGTCAGCGCCCTCCTGCTGTCCGCGCCGCGCTTCAACCAGGGGGTGGAGGTGCGCCACGTCGGCGGCCCGCTGCCCTCGATGCCGCACATCCGGATGACCGTCGACATGCTGCGCACGGTCGGCGCCCAGGTCGACACCCCGGAGTCCGGCGGCGAGCCGAACGTCTGGCGGGTCACGTCGGGCGCCCTGCTCGGCCGCGATCTGACGGTGGAGCCCGACCTGTCGAACGCCCAGCCGTTCCTGGCCGCGGCCCTCGTCACCGGCGGCAAGGTCATCGTCCCCGACTGGCCGGAGCGCACGACGCAGCCCGGCGACCGGCTGCGCGAGATCTTCACCCTGATGGGCGGCTCCTGCGAACTGACCGAGCAGGGCCTTGAGTTCACCGGTTCCGGCTCCGTCCACGGCATCGACGTGGACCTGAGCGAGGTCGGGGAGCTGACGCCCGGCATCGCGGCCGTCGCGGCGCTCGCCGACTCCCCCTCCACGCTGCGGGGCGTGGCGCACCTGCGTCTGCACGAGACGGACCGCCTGGCCGCGCTCACCAAGGAGATCAACGAGCTCGGCGGCGACGTCACCGAGACCGCCGACGGCCTGCACATCCGGCCGCGCCGCCTGCACGGCGGGATCTTCCACACGTACGACGACCACCGCATGGCCACCGCGGGCGCGATCATCGGCCTCGCCGTGCCGGGCGTGGAGATCGAGAACGTGGGGACGACCGCCAAGACCCTGCCCGACTTCCCCGACCTGTGGGCCGGGATGCTGGGGAACTGACGGGCGGATCGAGATCATGCGCCGCTACGGCAAGAACCCCGACGAGGACGACATCCGCGTCCGCCCCAACCGCAAGGGCAACCGCCCGCGCACGAACATCCGCCCGAAGCACGAGGACGCCGCCGACGGCATGGTCCTGACCGTGGACCGCGGCCGGCTCACCGTCCTCATCGACGACATCCCGGTCACCGCGATGAAGGCCCGCGAGCTGGGCCGCAAGGCGGCCGTGGTCGGCGACCAGGTCTCCGTCGTCGGGGATCTGTCCGGCAAGAAGGACACCCTCGCGCGCATCGTCCGCATCGGGGAGCGCACCTCCGTCCTGCGCCGCACGGCCGACGACGACGACCCGTACGAGCGCGTGGTCGTCGCCAACGCCGACCAGCTCGCCATCGTCACCGCCCTCGCGGACCCCGAGCCGCGCCCGCGCATGATCGACCGCTGCCTCGTCGCCGCGTACGACAGCGGCCTCGACCCGCTCCTCGTGCTGACCAAGTCGGACCTCGACCCGCCGGACAAACTCCTGGAGATGTACGGGGCGTTGGGCGTCCCCTATGTCGTCACCAGCCGGGACGAGCTGGAGAGCGGGGCCGCGGTGTCGCGGGTGCGAGAGCAGCTCGACGGCAAGATCACCGTGTTCGTCGGCCACTCCGGCGTCGGCAAGACGACGCTGGTGAACGCGCTGGTGCCGAAGGGCAGCCGGCGTACGACGGGCCATGTCAACGCGGTCACGGGCCGCGGCCGGCACACCACGACGTCCGCGCTCGCGCTGCCGCTGCCCGACGACAACGGCTGGGTGATCGACACCCCGGGCGTGCGCTCCTTCGGTCTGCACTACGTCGACCCGTCCCGCGTCATCCACGCCTTCCCCGACCTGGAGCCGGGCACGGAGAACTGTCCGCGCGCGTGCAGCCACGACGAGCCGGACTGCGCGCTCGACGAGTGGGTCACTCAGGGACACGCCGATCCCGCGCGTCTGTACTCACTGCGGCGGCTGCTCGCCACGAGGGAGCGACGCGAGGGCGACTGACCTCAGCGTTGTTTGCGACCGCCCCGCGACGGTAAGTGCATAATCGCACCAAGCCGGACGCAAGATCGAAACCGTACGAAGCGGTCACGGAAGTCGAAGATGCTGGAGGCAAGCACATGGCGTGGCTGCTGGTCATCGTGGCGGGGATTCTCGAGACCGGCTTCGCGGTCTGCCTGAAGCTCTCGCACGGCTTCACCCGGCTCTGGCCGACGATCGCTTTCTCGTGCTTCGCCCTCGGCAGCTTCGGCCTCCTCACGCTCGCTCTGCGCAAGCTCGACGTGGGTCCGGCGTACGCGGTGTGGACGGGCATCGGCGCCGCGGGCACCGCGATCTACGGCATGGTCTTCCTCGACGACCTGGTCTCCACCCTCAAGCTCGTCTCGATCTCGTTCGTGATCGTCGGTGTGATCGGGCTTCAGCTGTCGGGATCGGCGCACTGAACTGGCAGTGAGCGGCGCTCGCGAGGCCGCGCGGCCTCAACACGCCGCCTCCGACGGGCCGTTCATCCTGCTCGCTGCCGGTGATGTGTCAGCGCGTCCCGCACGAGCCGTGTGACGCCGCCCTCACCGACGGGGGCGAGCAGACAGGACAGGGCGAGCCGGACGGCCAGTTCGCAGTCGCGGGCCAGCCGGTCCGCCTCCGCCCTCGGTCGCCCCGCCGAACGGAGCGCGGCCGCGGCCCGCTCGCGGACCAGCTTCACCAGGTCGCCGGGGCCAGGGAGCGGCCCGTCGGCCCGCCGCTGTGCGGGCACGGTGGACGACGAGGGCACCCCGCCGGGCACCGGGGCGGGCAGGCGCTCGCCCCAGCAGTCGGTGAGCACGGCCCGTACGAGTGCGCTGGAGCCGGCCGCGGTGACGGTCCACTCAGCGACGGCCTCGATCCCGGCCTCCCCCAGGGCCCGGTCGACGCCCGCCAGATAGGCGTCGGCCTCGCGCCGGACCAGGGCGCGCGCGAGCCCGTCCTTCGTACCGAACTCGTTGTAGAGGGTCTGCCGGGACACCCCGGCGACGGCCGCCACGTCGATCATCCGCACCAGGGACCAGGGGCGCCCGGCCAGCGCCGCACCGGCCGCGTCGAGCAAGGACTCCCGCGCTGTGGGCATCGTCGCCTCCCCACGCCGTAGCGGCTCAACCGCCAGGGTTGACGCGCCCGTGTGCCCTGTCAATAGCCCTCGCGAGCCACCGGGCCCGGCGCCCTGTGGCCCCGGACCGACCTCGATCGATACTGTTCACCCATGCCCGACTATCACGATGATCTGCGTCTCGCCCACGTCCTCGCGGACGCCGCCGACGCCGCGACCATGGACCGGTTCAAGGCCCTCGACCTGAAGGTCGAGACCAAGCCGGACATGACGCCGGTGAGCGAGGCCGACAAGGCCGCGGAAGAGATCATCCGCGGTCAGCTCAAGCGGGCACGGCCGCGGGACGCGATCCTCGGCGAGGAGTACGGGATCGAGGGCACGGGCCCGCGCCGCTGGGTCGTCGACCCGATCGACGGCACCAAGAACTATGTACGCGGCGTGCCGGTCTGGGCGACGCTCATCTCGCTGATGGAGGCGGGCGAGGGCGGCTACCAGCCGGTGGTCGGCGTCGTCTCCGCGCCGGCGCTCGGCCGCCGCTGGTGGGCGGCGAAGGGCGCGGGCGCCTACACGGGCCGCAGCCTGACGTCGGCCTCGCGCCTGCACGTCTCGAAGGTCGGGCGCCTCGCGGACGCGTCCTTCGCCTACTCCTCGCTGAGCGGCTGGGAGGAGCAGGGCCGGCTCGACGGCTTCCTCGACCTCACGCGCGCGGTGTGGCGCACGCGCGGTTACGGCGACTTCTGGCCCTACATGATGGTCGCCGAGGGCTCGGTCGACATGGCGGCGGAGCCGGAGCTCTCCCTGTGGGACATGGCGGCGAACGCGATCATCGTGACGGAGGCGGGCGGCGTGTTCACCGGCCTCGACGGGCGCCACGGCCCGCACAGCGGCAACGCGGCGGCGTCGAACGGCCTGCTCCACGGCGAGCTGCTGAGCTATCTGCAGACGTGAGCGTCCCGCCGCTACGGCGCGCGGAAGCACCGTAGCGGCGCAACGGACCTTCCCCGCCCCCTTGTTGACGGCCCGAAGGGCTGCGACTCTGAGAGTCCCCCCCACTTGTGAACTTGTGAATCCGTTCTCCAGGTCGGGACCGGAGGCAATCCTTCGGCATCCCGGAGGTCGCGGATTCACCAAGGAGGTGGCTCACGCCCATGCTCGTCCGCGACGCCATGAGCACGATGGTCCTCACCATCGGCCCCGCCCACACGCTGCGCAGGTCGGCCCGACTGATGTCCGAGCGCCGCGTCGGCGCGGCGGTCGTCCTCGACCCCGACACCTGCGGAATCGGCATTCTGACCGAGCGCGACATCCTCAACTCGATCGGCCTCGGCCAGAATCCGGACCACGAGATCGCCGGTACCCACACCACGACCGACGTCGTCTTCGCCGCCCCGGCGTGGACGCTCCAGGAAGCCGCCGAGGCCATGGCCCACGGCGGCTTCCGGCATCTCATCGTGCTCGACGACCAGGAGCCGGTCGGCATCGTGTCGGTCCGCGACATCATTCGCTGCTGGGCGCCGGCCCGGCGCCGGTCGACGACACTGGTGAGCTAGGACCTCGCGTCAGGCGCACAAGAGGGCCGGCCCCCGAAGGGAGCAGGCCCTCTCTGCCTGCGTCAAGCGTCCCGGTCAGCCGCGAAGGGCCTGGACCGCGGCCTCGAGGCGCTTGCCGAAGTCACCGTCCGCCTGGCGGAAGTTGCCGATCGCGCGCTCGGCGATGTCGTCACGGGAGACGCCCGCGATGTTGCCCGCGAGGTTCTCGATCAGACGGACCTTCTCGTCCTCGGACATCAGGCGATAGAGGTTGCCCGCCTGCACGAAATCGTCGTCCTCGACGTGCGAGGGAGCCTCGTGGTTGCCGGTGCCGCCGGTGACCGGCGTCGACACCCACAGCGGCCGGTCCGTCTGGAACGGGCCGCCGAAGGAGTTCGGCTCGTAGTTCTTCCCGCCCTTGTGACGGCCGTCGTACAGGAAGCCGTCACGGGAGTTGGTGCGCGCCTCGGTGGCGTGCGGGCGGTTCACCGGCAGGTGGTCGGCGTTGATGCCGACGCGGTAGCGGTGCGCGTCGCCGTACGCGAAGAGGCGGCCCTGGAGCATCTTGTCGGGCGAGGGGCCGATGCCCGGCACGAAGTGCGCGGGGCTGAAGATGGACTGCTCGACCTCGGCGAAGATGTTCTCCGGGTTGCGGTTGAGCTCCAGCTTGCCGATCTCGATCGGCGGGTAGTCCTCGTGCGGCCACACCTTGGTGAGGTCGAACGGGTTGAAGCGGTAGTTCGCCGCGTCGGCCGCCGGCATGATCTGCACCTGCACGGTCCAGGACGGGAACTCGCCGCGCTCGATGGCCTCGCGCAGGTCGCGCTGGTGCGAGTCCGGGTCCTCACCGGCGAGCTTCGCGGCCTCGTCGGGGGCAAGGTTCTTGATCCCCTGGTCGGTCTTGAAGTGGTACTTGACCCAGAAGACCTCGCCGGCCTCGTTGTTCCACTGGTACGTGTGCGAGCCGTACCCGTTCATGTGGCGCAGCGTCGCCGGGATGCCGCGGTCGCCGAAGAGCCAGGTGACCTGGTGCGTCGACTCGGGGCTCAGGCCCCAGAAGTCCCACACGTTGTCTGCCTCCTGCGAGCCCGTGTACGGATCGCGCTTCTGCGTGTGGATGAAGTCGGGGAACTTGATGGCGTCCTTGATGAAGAACACCGGGGTGTTGTTGCCGACGAGGTCGTAGTTCCCCTCCTCGGTGTAGAACTTCAGCGCGAAGCCGCGGGGGTCACGCACGGCGTCCGCGGAGCCGAGGCTGCCGGCGACGGTGGAGAACCGCAGGAACGTCTCGGTCTGCTTGCCGACCTCGGAGAGGAACGTGGCCCGCGTCCACTGCGAGACGTCCCGGGTCAGCGTGAACGTGCCGTACGCACCCGCGCCGCGGGCGTGCACGATGCGCTCCGGGATGCGCTCGCGGTTGAAGTGCGCGAGCTTCTCGAGCAGCGCCTGGTCCTGGACCAGGACAGGCCCGCCGACGCCCGCGGTCTCGCTGTTCTGGTTGTCGGCGACCGGCGCGCCGGCCTCCGTGGTGAGCGGTCCCTGCGACGTCACGTACGCCTCCTGCGTCAAGTTCTGCAAGTCCTGTCCCTTGGCCAAAGCCGTTCCCGATCCTACAATGGACAATGTCTAAGTCAAGTGAGCTTCCAAAGTCACACCCGTTCGGGACCTGGTCCCCCGCCTGTTAGGCTGGCCCTCATGAGTGACCTGTTGGAACGACTGCGCGGACGCGGCTGGCGCATGACCGCGCAGCGGCGCGTCGTGGCCGAGGTCCTCGACGGGGACCATGTACACCTGACGGCCGACGAGGTGCACGCGCGCGCCGTCGCCAGGCTCCCCGAGATCTCCCGGGCGACCGTCTACAACACACTCGGCGAGATGGTCTCCCTCGGCGAGGTCATCGAGGTCGCCACGGACAAGCGCGCCAAGCGCTACGACCCGAACGCGCACCGCCCGCACCAGCACCTGGTCTGCGCCCGGTGCGGCGCGATCCGGGACGTCCACCCGAGCGGCAACCCCCTCACCGACCTCCCCGACTCCGAGCGCTTCGGCTTCACGGTCTCGGACGTCGAGGTGACGTACCGGGGCGTCTGTCCGAACTGCGCGACGGCGTAGCGCACACGAATCCTCCGAAGAGGGCCCGCACCGAACGGTGCGGGCCCTCTTCGCTTGCCCATCTCGCACACCCCTTTGGTCCGTATCTCAACAACCCGCCCCCTTCCCCAATCTGACGACCCGTCATATCGTCGGCGGCGCCCACCTCCACCGCACCCCGGGAGGGAAACCGTGGGAGATCCGCACCCCAAACTCCAGGCCCGCACACTCACCCGGTCCTTCGGCCGAGGCCACCGCACCGTGGCGGCCCTCGGCCCCCTCGACCTCACCATCGCCCCCGGCGAGTTCACCTGCGTGGTCGGCCCCTCCGGCTGCGGGAAGTCCACCCTCCTGCGCATCGCCGCCGGCCTCCTGCGCCCGACCGCCGGTGAGCTGGCCATCCGCACCGACAGCGCCCGCCCGGCCGCGATGATCTTCCAGGACTACGGGATCTACGACTGGAAGACGGTCCTGGCCAACGTCCGCTTCGGCCTGGACATCCAGAAGGTCCCCCGCCGGGAGGCCGACGCCCGCGCCACCGACTGGCTCACCCGTATGGGCCTCGCCGACTTCGCGGACGCCTATCCGTCCGCGCTGTCCGGCGGCATGCGCCAGCGCGTCGCCATCGCCCGCGCGCTCGCCGTGGAGCCCGAGATCCTCCTCATGGACGAGCCGTTCGCGGCCCTCGACGCCCAGCTGCGCACGATCCTCCAGGACGAGCTCCTCGACCTCACCCAGACCACCCGCACCACCACCCTCTTCATCACCCACAGCCTGGAAGAAGCCATCGTGCTGGGCGACCGCGTCCTCGTGATGTCGGCCCGGCCGGGCCGCATCATCGCCGAGCGCCGCCCGCCGTTCGCCCGGCCGCGCACCGGCGACATCCGCTCGACGCCCGAATTCAACGCCCTGAAGGGCGAGTTGTGGGATCTGCTGCGGGGCGAGGTACGGCGCGACGAGGTGGTCCCGGCATGACGACGACCGCTCCGAAGGAAGACACGACGCTCCTGGTCAGACGGCCGGGCCCACAGGAGCTGCACCCCGCCCGCACCCACCGCAGGCGCCGCGCCCTCGAACTCTCGCTCGCCGTCGCCGTCCCTCTCGCCCTGGTCCTGCTGTGGCAGCTCGCCGCCACCCAGGCGTGGATCGACGACCGCGTCTACCCGGCGCCGTCCACGATCCTGGTCGACGGCTGGCACCGCGCCGCGGACGGCGACCTGTGGCCGGACGTGTGGGCCACCCTCGAGCGCGTACTCGCCGGATACGCGATCGGCACCGTCACCGGATACGCCCTCGGCCTCCTGATGGGCTCGCTCTCCGTCGTCCGTGCCGCCCTCGAACCGATGCTGGACGCGCTCTACGTCGTCCCGAAGCTGGCCCTGCTGCCGGTTTTCCTGAACATGTTCGGCCTGGGTGAGGGCCCGCAGATCGCGCTGGTCGCCACGACCGTCTTCTTCTTCGTCTGGATCTCCACGATGGCGGCGGTGCTCGCCGTCCCCTCCGGTCACCGGGACGCGGGCCAGGTCTTCGGCGCCTCGCCGTGGCAGATGTTCCGGCACGTCCTGCTTCCCGCGTCGCTGCCCGCGGTCCTGGTCGGCGCCCGCATCGCCGCGGGCGTCGCGGTCCTCGTGATCGTCGCCTCCGAGCAGATCGCGGCCACGAACGGTCTCGGCCACCTGATCTTCGACGCCCGCGCCCTCTTCCAGAACGACGTGATGTTCGTCGGCATCGTCTGTGTCGCCGTGCTCGGCGTCGTCTTCTCCGAACTGGTGCGCATCGCGGGCCGGCTGCTCACCCCGTGGGCGCCGCGCGACCGCGGCCGCGGCCAGTCCTGACCTCCACCGCCCCTTCCCGTACGGAGAATCCATGCGCACCAGACTCGTCTGTACGACCCTGCTCGCGACCGGCGCCCTGCTCGCCTCGGCCGGCTGCGGCGGCAACGGCAACTCCTCTTCGGACACGGCCGCGAAGCCCCGCACGGTCAAGGCGGTGGCGGGCTGCGGGAAGACCGGCTGGACCGATCCGTCGGACCTGGCCGCCGACCGTGCACCCGCCCGCTGCGACAAGGGCGCCCCGGCCCCGGTGAAGCTCACGAAGACCCGCAAGCTCACCATCGCGACCGGCACCCTGAGCGCCGAGTACGTGGCCCCGCTCGAACTGGCCGCACAGAAGGGCGAGTTCAAGAAGGAGGGTCTCGACGTCACCCTGAAGGTCCTGCCGACCCCGGACGCGCTCCCGCTGCTGGCCAAGGGGGACATCGACGCGCAGTGGGCGGCGCCCGAGGCCGCGGTGATGAACGGCATCAGCGGCGGCTTCGACATCAAGTGGGTCGCCGGGAACTTCTCCCCGGACCCGAAGTCCAAGAGCGGTATGTGGGTGCGCCTGAAGAAGGGACAGAACCCGGACCACGTCCCGATGGCGGGACGCAGGCTCGGCACGATGATCGGCAAGGGCTCGGTCATCTCGTACCCCATGGACAAGGCGCTGAAGAAGCACGGCGGCGGCCTCGACAAGATCCAGTTCCAGCAGCTCGGCTCGGCCGACGTCCTGACCGCGCTCCAGAACGGCGGGGTCGACTCGGCGTGGCTGCTCGACCCGGTGTGGCGCAAGGTCGACGGCGACAAGCGATACGCGTTCCTGGGCGGCCAGCCGCTCGGCGAACCCCTCGGCGGCCTCCTGTTCGGCCCGAAGCTCCTCAAGGAGGACCCGGACGCCGGGGTCGCGTTGCTGCGCGCGTACATCCGCACGGTCAACACGTACTTCGCGGGCGACTACAAGAAGGACCCGGCGTTCGTCGCCGACCTCGCCGGGCTCCTGAAGACCGACAAGACCGTACTGGAGTCGACGCCGCCGCTGCGGATGGACTGGGAGATCAGGGCGGGCACGACGGACCGGCTCCAGGCCGCGTACCGAGCGGCGGGCGTCTCCAAGGGGGACCCGCTTGCGGAGGACAAGGTCGTGGACCGGGCGCTGTACGGGGAGGCGGTGGGCCACAAGCCGTGACGCCGGGCTCACCCGGCCCGAAACAGAGCTGAGGCCCGGAACCATTGGTTCCGGGCCTCAGGCCTTCAGTAGCGGGGACAGGATTTGAACCTGCGACCTCTGGGTTATGAGCCCAGCGAGCTACCGAGCTGCTCCACCCCGCGTCGGTAAACACGACTCTACGCGAACGCCCCCGACCAGCGCAAATCCCTTCCGGCGCCTGGCCTGCGCGGGCGAAAAGGGGCGGAACAGGGGCGGACAAACGGGGTGCGGCAGGGCCCGCCTCGGCCCCGCCGCACCCCGATATGCCTCCGCTGCTCCGCTACGCGGACAGCTCCGACCGCAGTGCGTCCCGCAGCCGCCCGGCCCGCTCGGACACCTCGGCCGGACCGAGCTCCACGGCGCGGTGCGCCCACCGCTGCCCCTCGACGAGGTCGCCGCGGCGCGCGCACAGCAGCGCGAGCCGCAGTGCCGCGCGCCCGTGACCGGCGTCGGCCGCGCGCGTCCACCACAGCGCGGCCTCCGGCTCGCTCCCCTCACGGGCGAGCAGCAGCCCGAGGTTGAACGCGCCGTTGCGCGAGCCCGCCTCCGCGGCCTCGCGGTACCAGCGCGCCGCGCAGACGATGTCACCCCGCGCCGCGGCCAGCATCCCGACGCGCACCTGCGCGCGCCGGTGCCCCTGCTCGGCGGCCCGCTCGTACCACTCCTCGCACTCGGCGCGCTCACTGACGCACTCGCCCAGCGCGGGGGGCCCGACCGGGGGCTGCCGCGCGTCGAGGACCGTGGCCAGGCGGTACGCGCCCTCCGCGCTGCCCCCGCCGGCCGCGCACCGCAGATGCCGCTCGGCGTCCCGCTCGTCGCCGTCCCGCAGCCGGGCGATACCGGCCTGGAGCGCGGCCTCGGTGTGCCCGCCCGCCGCGGCCCGCTCGTACCACTGGAGGGCGGCGCCCTCGTCGTCCCGTCCGGCGTAGAGGATGCCGAGGTTGAAGGCGGCGTCCACGCTGCCCGCCTCGGCGGCCTTGGAGAACCACGGTTCGGCGCCCGCCGCGTCGCCGCCCTGGAGAAGCAGCACGGCCAGCGCGTTCGCCGCCTCGCGGTGGCCCGCGTACGCGGCACGCCGGTACCACTGGTCGGCCTGCGCGGTGCGGCCCTGCTCGGCGCAGAGCAGGCCGAGGTTGTACGCGCCGTTGATGTCGCCCGCGTCCATGGCGGCGCGGTACCAGCGCTCGGCGGTCTGGGTCTCGCCGCGCTGGGCGTGCAGGGCGCCGAGCGCGTTGGCCGCGTTGCCGTCACCCTCCTGGGCGGCGCGCAGCCACCAGACCCCGGCGCTCTCCTCGTCACCGGCGTCGCGCAGCAGGAAGCCGAGCGCGCAGGCGGCGCGGGGCTCGCCGTCCTTCGCGGAGTTCAGGTACCAGCGGCCGGCCTCCTTGAGCTCGCCGCGCTTCTCCAGGATCGCGCCGAGGTGCAGGGCGGCCCGGCGGTGTCCGCGCGCGGCGGCCTGCCGGTACCACTGCTCGGCCTCCGCGGCTGTGGGCAGCTTCCTGCGGGCGCCGGTCGCGGTCGCGTCGCCGGGGACGTCATTGCCGTCGGCGGGCGCGGGCGCGCCACGGAGCGCTCCCTCGGGACGCTCCTGCGCGGCTCGCCGGTCGAGGGTGCGGGCGAGCCGGTAGGCGGCCTCGCGGTGACCGTGCTCGGCGGCGGCGCGCATCCAGCGCTCGGCGCCGACATCGCTGCGGTGTTCGAGGAGGTCGGCGAGCGCGTACGCGCCGAGGGCGTGGCCCTGTTCGGCGGACTGCCGCAGCCAGTACTCGGCGGCGGGCTCGTCGCCGCGCTCGCGGTGGTGGCGGCCGAGCGCGTGCGCGGCGGGGGCGGATCCGGCGACGGCGGCGATGCGCCACCAGCCGGCGGCCTCGTCCGCGTATCCGCGCTGGTGCAGCAGGACACCGAGGTTGTTGGCGGCGGCGCGGTCGCCCGCGGCGGTGGCAGCGCGCAGCTGGGGTTCGGCTCCGTCGAGGTCACCGCGGCGCAGCAGCATGGCTCCGAGGACACTCATCGCCTCGACGTCGCCGGACTCGGCAGCCGGCCGATGACGTGCTTCCTCGGCGGCCGCCCCGGGTTCCTCCCGGTCGGCCGGCTGCACAAACCGCCCTGTCTCCAACAGAGTTGCCTTGTCCCCCATAACGTCCATCGTCGCACCACCTGCAACCTGGGTACACCTGGTATACCGCAGCCAGTGAGGTCACTACAGCGTTTTGTCGACATGCCCACAGAGAGATAAGTGAAACACAAAAACCTCAACTACCCCCGAGAGAGGCACGCTTCGCACGTACAGGCGGTTCCCGCGCACACGACGAAGGCCCGGATCCTGAAAGATCAGGATCCGGGCCTTCGTCTTCAGTAGCGGGGACAGGATTTGAACCTGCGACCTCTGGGTTATGAGCCCAGCGAGCTACCGAGCTGCTCCACCCCGCGCCGTTGTGTTCAAACCGTACCACGGCGCGAGGTGGGTCTTCGCTCAGCTGCTCGAGCCCCCAGTGCCCTTGCCGGTGTCCGTGCTCTTGTCCTTGTCGGCGCTCTGATCAGCGCTCTTGTCGCTGGACTTGTCGCCGCTCTTGCCGTCGCCGGCCGCCTTGTCGGCCGCGGACTGCGCCTTCTCGGCGCGCTGGAGGGCCTCCTCCAGCTTGTCCTGCGCGTCGGCGTAGGCGTGCAGGTCGCCCTTCTTCATGGCGGCCTGGCCGTCCTCGAAGGCCTTCTCGGCGTCCGCGAGGGCTTCCTTGACGGTGGAGTTCTCCGGTGGCTTCGTGGTGCCACCGGGCTTCTCCGGCTCGGCCGGCTGCGCGCCGTCCACGCCGAACGCCTGGTTCAGCGCGTCCCCGAGGTTGTCGGCGAATCCGGTTCTGTCGCCGTAGGAGACCGCGACCTTGCGCAGCAGCGGATACTCCGCGTTGCGCCCCTGTGCGTAGATCGGCTCGACGTAGAGGAAGCCCTTGTCGAGTGGCACCGTCAGCAGATTGCCGTACAGGACCGTCGAGTCGGCGCCCTTCATGTCACGGACGAAGTTCGCCACGGACGACAGGGAGTTGAGCTTGTTCTGCACCTGTTCCGGGCCGTAGACCTTGTCCTCGGTGACCCGCAGCAGTCTTATCGTGCCGTAGTCCTTGCTGGTGGCGTCGGCGTCGACCGCCATGAACGCGCGCAGGTTGGGGCGCCCGCTCGGGGTGAACGTCGTCGTCAGCGAGAACTGCTGGTCGCTCTGGCCCGGCATCTTCATGGACAGGTAGTACGGCGGGACCGCGCTGTTGTCCTTCTTCGTCGGGTCGTTCGGGACCTGCCACGCGTCGGACGCGTTGTAGAACTGGTCGGAGTCCGTGACGTGGTACAGGGACAGCAGCTCGCGCTGCACCTTGAACATGTCCTGCGGGTACCGCAGATGGTCCTTGAGCGCCTGCGGGATCGCGCTCTTGGGCTCGACCGTGCCGGGGAACGCCTTCTTCCAGGTCTTGAGGACCGGGTCCTTGTCGTCCCACGTGTACAGCTTCACCGTGCCGTCGTAGGCGTCGACAGTGGCCTTCACCGAGTTGCGGATGTAATTGACCTGGTTCTGCTGGGCCACCACCGCGCGCTGGTTGTCGCCCTCGTTGAGGGAGTCGGCCGTCGTGTCACCGAGCGTCGTACGGGACGCGTACGGGTATCCGTTCGACGTCGTGTACGCGTCGACGACCCACTGGATCTTGCCCTTGACGACCGCCGGGTACGCGTCGCCGTCGATGGTCAGCCAGGGGGCGACCGCCTCGACGCGCTCCTTGGGCGTGCGGTTGTAAAGGATCTTCGAACCGTCGCCGATGGCTCCCGAGTACAGGATCTGCGGCTCACTGAAGGACACCGCGTACGCGGCGCGGGTGATCGGGTTGGAGAGTCCGACGCCGCCCTTGCCGCTGTAGCTCGTGGTCTTCTGGGTGCCGTCGTCCTGCTCGTAGTCGAGCTCCTTCTGGGGCCCGCCGACGATCGAGTACTGGCGGGTCTTCTCGCCGTAGTAGATCCGCTGCTGGTACGAGCCCAGGGTGCCGCCGGCGGGCAGGCCCGACTCGGTGAACAGGGGCGCTCCCGGGGAGTCCGGGTCGGTCTGCGTGCCCTTGGCCGCGACCGCTCCGAAGCCGTGCGTGTAGGTGAAGTGGTCGTTGATCCAGTTCCGCTTCTCGACGCCCGCGAGGTTGAGCTCGCGCAGGCCGATGACGGTGTCCTGGCCCTTGTAGCGGTCGACGTCGAGGGTCTTCGGGAACTGGTAGTACTTCCGCTCCTGCTCCAGCTGCTGGAACGTCGGCGAGACCACGTTCGGATCGTTGACCCGGTAGCTGGCCGCCGAGTCGGCGTCCGTGCGCTGCTTCTCGGAGTCCTTGACCGTGCCCTTGCCGGTGTAGTCCACCGGGGACACCCCGGCGATCCCGTACGCCTTGCGGGTCGCCTCGATGTTCTTCTCGATGTACGGGGCTTCCTTGGACTGCTCGTTCGGCTGCACCTGGAACTTCTGGACGATGGCCGGGTACAGGCCGCCGATCAGGATCGCGGAGAGCACCATCAGGCCGAAGCCGATGACGGGCAGCTGCCAGGTGCGCCGCCACAGCGTCGCGAAGAACAGCACGGCGCAGATCGCGGCGATGCAGAACAGGATGGTCTTGGCGGGCAGATACGCGTTCGCGTCGACGTACCGCAGGCCCGTCCAGTTGTCCGTGGCCTTGAAGTCGCTGGACTTCACCGCGAGCCCGTACCGGTCGAGCCAGTACGCGACCGCCTTGAGGGCCACGAACACGCCGAGCAGCACGGAGAGATGGCCGGTGGCCGCGGCGGTGGCGCGCGCGCCCGGGCTGGTGATGCGCAGCCCGCCGTACAGGTAGTGGGTCAGCGCGGCCGAGATCAGGGAGAGGATCGTCGCCGCGAAGCCGAAGCCGAGCAGGAACCGGAACCACGGCAGGTCGAACGCGTAGAAGGCCACGTCGAGGTGGAACTGGGGGTCCTTCTGGTGGAACGGCACGCCGTTCACCCACATCAGCCACGTACGCCACTGGGTGGCGGCGGAGGCGCCCGCGATGAGGCCGACCAGCGCCGTGATGCCGACCAGCAGCCACTTCTTGTACGGCGCGATGCTCATGCGGTACCGGTCGAGGCTCTGCTGCTCCATCGACATGGCGCTCAGCGGGGGCCGCAGCCGGTGCGCGAGCCAGACGTTCAGTCCGACGGCGATCGCCATCAGCAGTCCGAAGACGAAGAACAGCCCGATCTTCGTCCACAGGGTGGTCGTGAAGACGGACGAGTAGTTGACCGATCGGTACCAGAGCCAGTCGGTCCAGAACCCTGCGAACATGACGAACGCCATGCCCAGCGCGGCAAGAACGGCGAGCGTCATGAGCAGGGAACGGACTCGCCGGGACGGTCGGCCCACTCTCATCCGTGGCCCCGTCGGGCCTCCGCCGCGGTCCGGCATCTGGAAAGCCAAGGTGCGCACCTCGAAAAGTTCGAAATCGATCGGTCAGGCCCCCGTGATCGCGGACCCATCACCTATGCAACTTACTCACGCTTTACTCAGTTCCCGGTTCCGGGTACTAACGAGGCAGGATTGTGACCATGTCCAACACTCCCATGGCAGCCAGCCCGCTCACCCGGGCCGTACTCGAGATCGACGAGTACGCCGCCGGCCTCGGCTGGAACCAGCCCGCCCGACTCTTCGCCCTCGTCGACACCGCCCGCCTGCGGGCCCAGGAACCCGGCCTCGCGGCCCAGCTCGGCCTGGACGGCGAGCAGGAGACCGCGGCCTTCACCCCGATCGAGCAGGACGAGGTGCCCGCCGACAAGCCGCTCGACGAGTTCCTCGGCACCATCGCCTGGCCCGACCCGGTGGTCGGCTGCGCTCTGACGGTGGAGCGTCTGATGCTGCCGCCGTCCGCGGAGGCGTCCGTTCCGAAGGGCCTCGGTGAGGCGGAGCTCGCCCAGTGGGTGGCGAAGCACCCGGGCCGTCAGGAGGTCCGGATGACGGTCGCGGTGCTGCGTGACGGTGCGCGCGAGTCGGCGCTGCGCCTGCGCGAGAAGGACTCCCCCACCGAGGTCCTCACCGGGTCGGACCTGGTCCCGGGCCTGGCCGAGGCCCTCGCGGCGACGTTCGCGGAGTAACACCCTCACTGCACGAAAGGGGGCGCCGCACGGTGTGCGGCGCCCCCTTCATGAACCTCGTGTCACCCCTTGACCGTGCACTTCGGCAGGTCGGCGGTGTTGCCCGAACGGATGTCCTTGAGTGCGTTCGTCGCGTCGTCGATGGTGTTGACCTTGACGAGGGTGAGTCCGCCCGGGACGTCCTTGGCCGCCTCGGCGCAGTTGTCCTTCGGCGTCAGGAAGTAGCGCGCGCCCTTGCCGCGGGCGCCGACGGTCTTCATCTGGATGCCGCCGATCGGGCCGACCTTGCCGTCGTCGTCGATGGTGCCCGTACCGGCCACGAACTTCCCGCCGGTGAGGTCCTCGGGCGTCAGCTTGTCGACAATGCCGAGCGCGAACATCAGTCCGGCGCTGGGGCCGCCGACGTCGGCGAGCTTGATGTCGATGGCGAACGGGAACGTGTGATCGGTGCCGGCCTGGATGCCGACGATCGCGCGACCGTCCTTGGCCTTCTCCGTGGTGACCGTGACGTTCCGCGTGCGGGTGGCCTGCTTGCCCTCCTTCTCGGCGGCGGCCGCGTCCTTGACGGGCACGATCGTGAAGGAGACGTCCTCGCCCGGCTTGTGCTTGGTGACGAGCTTCGCGACGTCGGCCGGCTTCTCGACCTTGGCGCCGTCGACGGCCTTGATCACGTCACCGGCGTGCAGCCGTCCCTCGGAGGGGCTGCCCTTGATGACCGACTGGACGATCACCCAGGACTTCACGGGGATCTTCAGCTCGTTCAGGGCGGCGACCTTGGCGCTCTCCTGGGACTGGCTGAACTCCTCGGCGTTCTCCTGCGAGGACTGCTGCTCGGTCTTGCCGTCGGGGTAGAGCGTCGCGTGCGGCACGACGATGCTGTCGTGCGCGAGCCAGCCGTAGACCGCCGAGACGAGGTTCATGTTGTAGTCGGCGCTCGTGACCCGGACCGTCGTCATGTTGAGGTGACCGGTCGTCGGGTACGTCTTGCGGCCGGAGATCTGGAGCACCGGCTCGCCGTCGTGGTCCCCGAGCGTGTTGACCGTCGGTCCCGGGGTCATCTCCGCGTACGGAACTTTGATGAGCACTCCCGCGCAGAGCAGCGCGATCAGCATCAGGGTCGAAGCGAGCATCGTCGCGGTGCGGCGTGGCATGGAACGACAGTACGGGACCGGTCTGTCAGTGCACCGCTGGGGCGTCCGTCCGGGACTCGACGCCGGGCAGCGAGCCGGCAGCCGGGGCGAGGGGATCCGTTTCCGTCCCGGTGTGTGTCCGTTCCATCGCCTCACGGAAGCGGGCGTACCCGTTGAGTTCCGTCACGTCGCCGGTCTTGCGGTTCCGTGCGGCCCAAGTGCCCCACAAACCGGCCCCGACCCCTGCAACAAGCGGAATGAGCAGCCACAAGAGCGCCGCCATGCCGGACCTCCGACCCCATGAGCCACTACAACTGACTGATCAGCAGATTAACCATCCGCTGCGTCAACGCTCGCCGCAGGGGTGCGGTTACGCAACCGGAACCGCCCGAGTGGGCGAAGGCGGTGATCATGGCCGGGGTCCGGGAGGTCAGCAGGCGCCGACCCACTCCTCGGTGCCGTCCGAGAACTTCTGGTGCTTCCAGATGGGCACCTCGTGCTTGAGGTCGTCGATCAGCTTCCGGCAGGCCTCGAAGGCCTCACCGCGGTGCGGGCAGGACACGGCGACGACGACCGCGATATCGCCGACTGCCAGATCGCCCACCCGGTGGACGGCCGCGAGCGCGCGCACGGGGAACTGGGCGACGACCTTCTCGGCGACGGTCCGCATCTCGGCCTCGGCGGAGGGGTGGCACAAGTACCCGAGCGCGTCGACGTCGGCGCCGCCGTCGTGATTGCGCACCGTCCCCACGAACAGCGCCGTACCGCCCGCCGCGTCCTCCCCGACGGCTCGGAACACCTCGTCCACGGACAAGGGCGTGTCTCGGATCGCGATGAGCCGGATCGGGTCCTGCGCCGGCTGCTCTCCGGGGTGGTCGTTCGTGGTGCGTGCCATGAGGTCATCGTGCCGTACGCGGCCACCGGCGCGGAATAGCGCTTTCCACCGGCACGCACGCGTAGCGGGTTGGAGCCTCCTACAGGAGAGCCGGTCCGGGGGCCGGCCGGGGCGGGCCGGGCCGGGCCGTCAGATCCTGCGCCTGGCCTTGCGGGCCCGGCGCACGACGGCGGCCGCGCCGAGCAGGGCGACGGTGGCTCCGGCCGCTCCGGCGGCGGTCGCGTCCTTGCGTCCGAGGCGGCGGCCCGCGACGGTGTGCCGTCCGGCGACCTCTTCGAGGAGTTCGGCGAGGACCTCCTCGTTGGTCCACTGGGGGCGCCATCCGGCGTCGTGCAGCCGGCTCACGCTGACCACCCAGGGGTACATCGTGTACGCGAGGTCGCCGGCGGGGGACGGTGTGAGCCCGATCCGGTGAAGCCGGGCCGCGGCGCCCAGGGCGACCGCCGAGGGCAGCTCCATGCGGCGGATCCCGCTGAGCTCCTCGACCTCCTCCTGCTCCAGCCAGCCGTCGCAGCCGACGGCGAGTTCCCCTTCGACCTTCTCCAGGACGGCGTACTCGAGGGCGCTGCACAGGTCCTCGACGTGGCAGAACTGCCAGGCGGGCCGGGATCCCGCCACGACCAGGAGCCGCGGCGACTCGAAGTACCTGGTCAGGGCGGTGTCGGTGCCGCCGACAAGGGTGGCGGGGCGGACCACGGTCACATTGAGTCCCGGGTGGGCGCGCGGTGCGCGGCGGGCGAGCCGCTCGACCTCGAGGAGGTCGCCGACGCCGGTGGCCTCCGCGGTCGCCCGCAGTTCGGCGTCTTCGGAGAGCGGCAGTTCGTTGTCCTCGAGCGCTCCGTAGACCATCGCCGAGGTGCACAGGACGACACGGTGGACGCCGGCGGCGGCCGCGGCGGTGAGCACCGTCTGGGTGCCGCGCACGTTGTACGCCGTACGGGCGGCGGGGTCGGTCTCCAGGTCGAGGTCGAGCGCGAGGTGCACGACGACGTCCGCGCCACGCAGCTTCTCGGCGATCGCCGGGTCGCGCACGTCAAGGATGTGCCAGGTCGCGGACGCGCACTCGCCGCGCCGCTCGTCGATGGCCAGGACCTGCTTGATCTCGTCGGATGCGGCGAGGCGCTCGGTAAGGAGCGCACCGACGCCGGAGGCGGCACCGGTGACCGCGACGACGGGGCCGCGCCCCCCGGAACTGGTCGAAGGGTTTCGCGCTGCGCGAACCTGTGGATCTGGGGAACTCACCGGGCGTCTCCAGCGGTTGTATTCAGTACGTACGTGTATGACGCGTACGTACCAGGAGGCATCCATCCTGCCGCAGGCCATGAGTCGGCGGAGCACCGAGGCCCGATCGCGCCACGGTGTCTACGCTGGGTGTGTAGTCGGGCAAACGCCGCCGGGACAGAACCGGTGGCCTTACCAGCCGAGGAATCCCGTGAGTGACACCCCATTCGGATTCGGCCTTCCGCCGGAGGAGCCGGACGACGGCGACGAGGGCAAGAAGAAGGATCAGCAGGGCGGTGGCGGTCAGGGACCTGCCAACCCCTTCGGTTTCGGAGGACTGCCCGGCGTGGGCGGCGGGGACAACCCGTTCGCCGCGATGTTCGGTTCCCTGAACCCCAATGACCTGGGAGCCGCCTTCCAGCAGCTCGGCCAGATGCTCTCGTACGAGGGCGGCCCGGTGAACTGGGAGATGGCCAAGGACATCGCCCGTCAGACGGTCTCCCAGGGCACCGCCGACGGCACCAAGGACGCGAGTGTCGGCCCCGCCGAGCGCTCGCAGGTCGAGGAGGCCGTGCGCCTCGCCGACCTGTGGCTCGACGACGCGACGTCGCTGCCGTCGGGCGCCGGGTCCGCGGTGGCGTGGAGCCGCGCCGAGTGGGTCGAGGCGACCCTCCCGGTGTGGAAGGAACTCGTCGACCCGGTCGCCGAGCGTGTCGGCCTGGCCATGGGCGACGTCCTTCCCGAGGAGATGCAGGCCATGGCCGGCCCGCTCATCGGGATGATGCGCTCCATGGGCGGCGCCATGTTCGGCTCGCAGATCGGGCAGGCCGTGGGCGTCCTCGCGGGCGAGGTCGTCGGCTCGACCGACATCGGTCTGCCGCTCGGCCCGGCCGGCAAGGCGGCACTCCTGCCGGTGAACGTCGAGGCGTTCGGCAAGGACCTCGGCATCCCCAAGGAGGAGGTGCGGCTCTACCTGGCGCTGCGCGAGGCCGCCCACCAGCGGCTCTTCTCCCACGTGCCGTGGCTGCGCTCGCACCTGTTCGGCGCGGTCGAGGGGTACGCGCGCGGCATCAAGGTCGACACGGCGAAGCTGGAGGACGCGGTCGGCCAGCTCGACCCGCAGAATCCGGAGCAGCTGCAGGAGGCCCTTCAGCAGGGCATGTTCCAGCCGGAGGACACTCCGGAGCAGAAGGCCGCCCTGGCCCGCCTGGAGACCGCTCTCGCGCTCGTGGAGGGCTGGGTCGACGCCGTGGTCCACGCGGCCGCGAAGCCGCGCCTGTCGTCGGCCGACGCGCTCCGTGAGACGCTGCGCCGCCGCCGGGCGACCGGTGGCCCCGCGGAGCAGACGTTCGCCACGCTGATCGGGCTGGAGCTGCGTCCGCGCCGTCTGCGGGACGCCTCGCGGCTGTGGGCCTCGCTGACGGACGCGCGTGGCGTGGACGGGCGTGACGGCCTGTGGGCGCACCCGGACATGCTGCCGACGGCTTCGGACCTCGACGATCCGGACGGCTTCGTGCACCGCGAGCAGCTGGACTTCTCCGAGATCGACAAGATGCTCGGCGAGGCGGCGCGCGGCGGCCTGGACAAGCCGAACCTCTCCAAGGAGGACGACTCCAAGGGCGACGGTCCCGCGGACGGTCCCAAGGGCGACTCCGAGGACGACGAGGGCAAGTGACGCTGCACGACGACGCCGTCCTCGTACTGAAGGCCTACGAGGGCCAGCCGGAGCTGCGCCAGGCGTACCTGGACCACCTCTCGGCCCATCCCGAGGACGGCATGTGGAAGGCCTGCACGGACGGGCATCTGACGGCGAGCGCGCTGGTCGTCGACCCGTCCCGCGGGCGGGTGCTGCTGACGCTGCACAAGAAGCTCCGGATGTGGCTGCAGATGGGCGGCCACTGCGAGCCGGGTGACCTGACGCTCGCCGACGCCGCGCTGCGGGAGGCGACCGAGGAGTCCGGCATCCCTGGGCTCACGCTCCTGCCGGGCGGCCCCGTGCGGCTCGACCGGCATCCCATTCCGGGACCGTGCACGCGGCATCTCGACACGCAGTACGCGGCTCTCGCTCCCGCCGACGCGGTGGCCGCCATCAGTGACGAGTCGCTCGATCTGCGCTGGTTCCCGTACGACCAGGTCGCGGACGTGGCGGACGAGTCCGTCGTGCGCCTGGTGGAGGCGACGCGCGCCCGACTGTGAGCGGGCATGTGTAAGGGGCGGCCACCGCGGTGGCCGCCCCTTACACATGCCTCATCGTCGTCCTTCGGGGTCAGCTCCAGACGTTGCCCTGGTTCTGGCCGCGGGCGCCCTGCTGGCCCATGCCGTACTGGGCGCCGAGGCCCTGGCCGATCACCGCGTTCTGCGGGGGCAGCAGCTCGCTGGGCTGCACGAGGGCGTAGCCCTGGCCCATGAAGCTGAGCTCCCAGCCCTCACCTGTGTTGCCGCGGCGTCGCCACACTCCGGAGGAGTGCGTCTGGGCCTGCATCTGCACGCGCAGGCCGTTGGACCAGGCCACGATCGCGTCCGCGTCGGCGTTGACGTAACGGTCCGGGGTGACCTGGAGCATCAGCGGCTGCCCCGACGTCATCAGGGCGACCTTGCCGCGCCCGGTGATGTTGAGCTGGTACTTGCCGGAGCCGGAGATGCCGTACTGGCTGTCAACGGCGACGACCTGGTGGCTGAGCGAGGAGTCGAGCGCGAGGACGTAACTGCTGTCCACGGTCAGACCGCCCTGCTCGACCTCCACCACGTGGATGTACTGGGCGAGATTGGCGAGGTAGACGGTGCCCTGCCCGTGGCAGCGCATCAGGTCGAGGCCCTCACCGGTGCTGGCGCGGGCGCGCCGCTGACCGGAGGTCTGGATCTCGCCGTCGAACTCGACAAGCCCCTGGTAGGCGACCATGGCGCCCTTGCGGGCGAGGATGTCGTCGTGGCCTTCCAGGGTGACCCGCAGCATCTGCGGGTTCTGAACGGCGTAGCGCTCCTGAGTCTGCTGCTCGGAGTGCGCGAAAAGCGGGCTCTGCATGGTGTTCCGTTCCCCCTCAGCCCCGGACTCGGAGGCGGTCGGTGCTGTCCTCACTGGGCTGTACGACGACGATGCCTTCCCCGGAGAAGCCCATCTGGTAGGCCTCCCCGCTGCCGCGCCCGATGAGCGAGCCGGCCTTGAAGCTGCGCTTGCCCTTCACCTTGAGGTTCGGGGACCAGGCGATCAGCGCGTCCGGGTCGACGTACGTCTCGTCCTCTCCGCGGCCGCAGTCGACGACGATGGGGGTGCCCCGGGACGTGAGGGCGACATAGCCCTGCCCGGAGATCTTGATGTTCCACAGGCCCTGGCCGGCGAACTTGGCGAGTCCCTTGACGCGCTCGACGCCCCACTGCAGGTGCGCGTCGAAGGCGAGCAGGTTCGTGCCGTTCACCGAGATCGATTCGCCGCCGAGGTTGATGACGACGATCTCGGCTCCGTAGTCGGCGAGGTAGAGGATGCCGTCTCCGGTGGCCTTCATCAGGGGCGCGCCCTCGCCGGTGATCCAGTCGCGAGCGATCTGGCGGACGGCGGGCGGGTTGGGCTCGTACTGGACGAACCCTTCGTAGGCGACCATCGAGCCCACGCGCGCGAGGAGGTCGTTGCCGGTCTGCATGGCGACCTTGAGCATGTTGGCGCCGTGGTTCTCCATGCGGGCGGCTACCGGGGTCGGGGCGTAGCCCGCGAGCGGCTGGTTCATGACGGGCTCCCTCAGACCTCGAACGGCTGGACGACGATGAAGTTCCCTGGCGCACCCCGGAACTGGAGGTTCACGCTCTCCCCGCTGTGTCCCGGGTAGGCGTTGTAGCGCATGCGCACCTGGCTGGACACGATCGCCTGCGCGGCGGCCGACCAGGCGACGACCGCGTTGCAGTCGGCGAACGTCGTCGGCGTCACGGGCAGCACGACGGGCGTGCCGTGCGTCTTGACGACGACCGTGCCCGTGCCCTGGAACTGCATGACGAACAGGGCGCCGCCGGGAATGCCGTGCCCCTCGATCCGGCGCACCTCGTGCTGGAGGCTCTCGTCGAACGCCAGCACGTTCTCCGCGGATACGCAGATCGCGTCGCCCTGGAGCTCGATGGGGTGCAGATGCGTGGCCTCTTCCGCGAGGAAGACCTGGCCACGGCCGGTGCAGCGCATCAGCTGCATCTCCTGGCCGGTCGCGTTGCCCACGATCCGGCCGGCGAAGCCCGCGCCCTTGTAGCTGAACTCGACCTTGCCCTGGTAGAGCACCATGCTGCCCTGACGGGCGAGCACCGGCTGGTCGCTGGCGCCGAGGTCGACGCGGATCAGCTTCTTGTTCTGCAGGGTCCACCGCTGGCCGGTGGGCGCCTCGCGGAACGCCGACAGCGCGGCGGCAACACCGGGGGCACCTCCGCCCTGCGGCACACCCTGAGGTGCCCCGTACGGCGACGGAGCGCCCTGCTGGCCGGGGAACTGGCCGGGCGGCTGCTGTCCGTAGCCGGCAGGCGGGGTCGGCTGACCGTAGCCCGGGGGCGGGGTCGGTGCCTGGGGATGCTGCCCGTAGCCGGGAGGCGCGGTCGGCTGCCCGTAGCCGGGGGGCGGGGGCGCGGTCTGACCGGGCACCTGTCCGATGGGCGGCGCGTGCGGGCTGGGCGCGGCCGGCGGCTGCATGGTGCCGGGCGGTGTGGCCAGCGGCGCGATGATCGTCGGCGCGGCGTGCACCGACGGCGGGGCGGGGGCGGGCGGCGGCGTGGCTCCCTGCGGCGGCGCGTATCCCTGCTGGGCGGGCTCCGGCGTCGCGGGCGCGCCGAACGCGGGTGGCGCCGTGGCCTGCCCGGGCGGCGCGAACGACGGCGCACCGGACTGCTGCTGCGGCGGCGCGGCGGCGGGCTCCTCCTCGGCGACCTCACCGCCGAAGTTCTTCAGCAGCGCGTCGAGTCCCCCGTCGAACCCCTGCCCCACGGCGGCGAACCGCCAGACGTCCTTCAGGTAGAAGTCGCCCAGCATGACAGCACGTTCGGTCGAGAACTCGGTGCCGTTGAACGAATAGCGGGCGACCTCTTCGCCGCCCGCGACGATCCGTACGTATCCGGGGGCGATCTGCGACATCTGCCCCGCACCGTCGATGGTCGCGGTGAACGAGAGCTTCTGGATGTTCGCCGGGATCCGGTCGAGGGTGACGCGGAAGGACTCGCTGTCGCCGGCCTGCGCACCGAGAAGCTGAATCGACTCCTCGGGCGATTTCGGCTGGTTGAAGAAGACGAAATACCGGTCGTCCGAGAGCCGTTCGTCGGCGTCAAGACCGAAGCAGCTGATGTCGAAGGTCAGCCCGGGCCCCGTGATCTGCACGCCTACGTACAGATCCGTGCCCGCGGTGAGGTCACTGATCCTGGCCTTGTGGCCGCGTTGGAATTCCCTGGCCATACGTAACGACCGTCCCCCATCCCGAAGGTGAATACGTCGCGTCAGGCTAACCGCTAACGCTGACAGCGGCGGCAGCCGGTACAGCCCTGGTACACAACGGGCACGTGTCGGGCGGAATCAGCGAGGGGTGATGGTCGGTCAGGCCTGGACGTTCACTCCTGTGCGGTCATTCCTCTGCCGTCATTCCTCTGCGGTCACTCTTCGCGAGCGGCCGGCAGGTGCGGCAGACGGTCGGCCGCGACGACACCCTCGAGATAGCCCCGCGCCCGCTCCGTGCGCGGATACGCCTCAAGGAGACGCCAGAACCGCGGCCCGTGCCCCGGCACCAGCAGATGCGCCAACTCGTGTACGAGTACGTAGTCGACGACGTACTCCGGCATGCCCTGCAGCCGGTGTGACAGCCGGATGCTGCCCTCGGACGGCGTGCACGACCCCCAACGCGTGTTCTGATTCGTCACCCAGCGCACGGACGTGGGACGGGCCCGGCCTTCGAAACACTGCTCGGACAGCCGCTCCGCCCGCTCGGCGAGCTCCGCGTCCCCCAGGACCCGCTTGCTCTCCTGCGCGGCCAGCTTGTCGAGCATGACGTTGACCCAGCGCTTCTCCTCGGCCTCCGACATGCGGGCCGGAATGAGGACGACGGTCCGGTCACCCTCGCGATACGCGGAGACCGTCCGGCGCCGCCGGGCGCTTCTGCGGACCTCCACCGCGCTCGCCCTCGGGCCGCTCGGCGGCGGGCTGGTCGTGCTGCGCTGCGTGTTCGTGGCACGGTGCAGTGGGTCGGCGGGCACGCCCCGACGTTACCCGCTGCACATAGCGGAAGTCCCGCCTCCGGGAGTCTTCGGTGCGGCCCCGCGCTCCTCCCGCGCGATTTATACGACTAACACCCGCCCCCTGTGGATAACTTTTCACACGGATTCCCCCAGCCATGCATCCTGGCAATCGACCGAGATGCCACCCGAATTCCGGACCACGGTCACGTCACCAACTTCACCCGGCACACCAACCTCATCAACTTGACCACCAGAGCGAGAACACAGGCACATCACGGGGGAACAGATGGGCACTTCACCGCCGACAGCCATGCATCCGATCCTGAAACCGGCGCTGCGACGCGGCTGGCGCGACCTCAATACCGTCCAGTTCGGAGTGGCACCCGCTCACGCCGTCGTACTCGGCCCGGTCGACACCGCGACCGGCACCTTCCTCACCCTCCTCGACGGAACCCGCGGCGTGGCCCTTCTGCGCGACGAAGGCCGCCGGATGGGACTGCCCGACGGTCATGTCGACGCCCTGCTCCATCGGCTGACCAGGGCCGGACTGCTCGACGACGCCACCGGCGGCGGCCCGGCCTTCGACTTGCTCCGCAAGCGTCAAGGAGTCCTCGACCGACTCCGCCCCGACCTCGCGGCCCTCACCGTCCTGTCCCCAGAACCAGCTGCGGGGGCAAGGAAGTTGGCGGCCCGCCGCAGCATGCGGATCCAGGTCCGGGGAACCGGCCGCGTCGGGACCGTCATCGCGTCCGTCCTGTCCGCCGCCGGAGTCGGCCACGTCGACGTGCGCGACGGAGGCTGCGTCGAACCGTGGGACGTCGCCCCGGGCGGACTCCCCGTCGAATCCGTCGGAGAACGCCGTGACACAGCCGCGTACCGAGCCGTACGCAAGGCCGCACCCGACCGCCCACCCCGACCCGACCGCCGCTCCGGCCCACTCCCATCCCAAGCCCAACCCCAGCCCCAATCCCCCTCAGAGAGCCAAGCCCCGCCCCCGGCCGAGGAACCGGCCCTCTCCCTCGTGATCGTCGCCCCGCGCGACGGTCTGTCCGCCCACACTCCCGACCCTCTGGCCGCCGAAGAACTCATCACCTCGGGCACGCCCCACCTCTACGCCGGAGTGGTCGAGGCCACCGGAGTCGTGGGCCCCTTGGTACTGCCCGGCGGCACCGCCTGTGCCGGATGCCTCTCGCTGGACCGCACGGACCGCGACCCGACCTGGCCCCGGCTGCTCGCCCAATGGCGTTCCGGACGTCAACTCCAGGTACCCGCGTGCGACCTGGCGCTCGCCACGGCCGTCGCCGGACTCACGGCAGCACACGCACTGGCCTTCCTCGACGGCGAACTGCCGTCCAGCACCGGCGCGCGCTGGGAGGCGTCGGCTCCCGGGCTCGACTGGCATGCCCGCCCGGTATGGGCGCATCCGGACTGCTCATGCGGAGCAGGTGGGAGAAGTAAGGGGGAGCAGACCTCCGACGGTGGAGAGCAGCACGACACAATGGCCGGGTAACCGCCACGGGCGGCACGGCAGGCTGGGACTTGGAGGGGCGCATGTCTGATCTTCCCCGGAAGGCGGTAACCCGTACCGCCAAACTGGCCGCGCTGCCACTCGGCTTCGCCGGGCGCGCGACCTGGGGCCTCGGCAAACGCATCGGCGGGAAGTCGGCCGAGATCGTCGGGCGGGAACTGCAACAACGCACGGCGGACCAGCTCTTCAAGGTTCTCGGTGAGCTCAAGGGCGGAGCCATGAAGTTCGGGCAGGCCATGTCCGTCTTCGAATCCGCCCTCCCCGAGGAGGTCGCGGGCCCGTACCGCGCAGCCCTGACCAAACTCCAGGAAGCCGCTCCCCCGATGCCCACCAGGACGGTCCACGCCGTCCTCGCGGAACGGCTCGGCGACGACTGGCTGGAGAACTTCCTGGAGTTCGAGGACAAGCCCGCGGCAGCCGCATCGATAGGTCAGGTCCACCGCGCCATCTGGCACGACGGCCGCGAGGTCGCCGTCAAGGTGCAGTACCCGGGAGCCGGCGAGGCCCTGCTCTCCGACCTGAACCAACTCGGCCGCTTCGCCCGCCTCCTCGGCCCCCTGATCCCCGGCATGGACATCAAGCCGCTGATCACGGAACTACGCGACCGGGTGTCCGAGGAACTCGACTACGGGCTGGAGGCACAGGCCCAGCGGGCCTGCGCGGAAGAGTTCGCCGACGATCCCGATGTGCACGTACCCGACGTGGTGCACCAGTGCGACCAGGTCCTCATCACCGAATGGATAGACGGAACACCACTCTCCGAGGTGATCATCGACGGCACCGACGAGCAGCGGGACCGGGCAGGACAGCTCCTCGCCCGCTTCCTGTTCTCGGGCCCGGCCCGCACCAGCCTGCTCCACGCCGATCCGCACCCGGGGAACTTCCGGCTGCTGTCCGACGAGAAGAACGGCTGGCGACTGGGAGTCCTCGACTTCGGCACCGTGGACCGGCTCCCCGGCGGCCTCCCCGAAACCATAGGCACCTCACTGCGTATGACCCTGGCGGGCAACGCGGAAGCGGTCTACGAACTGCTGCGCACAGAGGGATTCGTCAAGGAGACGATCGACCTCGAACCCGACGCGGTGCTCGAGTACCTGCTGCCGATCATCGAGCCGGCCCTGGTCGACGAGTTCACCTTCACCCGCGGCTGGATGCGCAGCCAGGCCGCACGCATAGCCGACCTCCGCTCCCCCGCCCACCAGCTCGGCAAGCAGCTGAACCTGCCGCCCTCCTACCTCCTGATACACCGCGTGACCCTCAGCACCATCGGAGTCCTGTGCCAACTCGGCGCGACGGTACGGCTACGGGACGAACTGGAGATGTGGCTACCGGGTTTCCTGGCGGCGGACGAGGAGCCGGTTGACGAGACGACAGGCGCCACGGCTCACGGCACGATCGAGGGCGCGGCCGGCAGCACAACCGACGACGCGGTCGAGGGCATGGCCGTCGGCACGGTCGAAGACATAACCGCGCAAGCAGCCGCAAGCGCGGGAACAACCGAGGGTGCCTCGGCTGCTGAGGCGTGATCAAGAATTGGGGGGCGGGTGGGGTGGGGAGGGGACGGGGGGGGAGGGAAGCCCCCCAGGAATTTGCGGGAGTCCAGTCCTCCCGAAGCTCACCACCACTCCGAGTCGAGCCGCCCCTCAATGGCCCGCAGGTTCTCTCGGGCGCAGCGGTCGCAGTAGTGCCGGCCGGTCCCGTTCTCCACTGAGTAGGTCCAGGTCGGTGGGGTGTCCTGGGCTGTGGTGCCACAGAGGGCGCACACGATGGTGCCGGGTTCGGGCTCGGGTCGCTGCGCTGAGTCGCCGTCAGGATGAGACGTCACGTGGTGACGATATCTCCGTCTTCCGAGGGTGTGGCGCAACGCACCGCGGGGGCCGGTCCGTTGTGGATCGGCCCCCGCGGGGTGGGTCACTGCATGACCGCCATGGCGAGCGCGCGGCGGGCGCGCAGTGATGCGCGCTCGGCGCGGCGCTGCATCCGGCGGGCCGTTGCCAGGCGCAGTGCGCGGCGTTCGGCCTCGGCGGAGCGCAGCTGCTCGTGCATATGCGCACGAGCCAGCGCTTCTGGGATGAGTTGCATCTCTCGGGTCCTGTTCTGGCGCGAGTCGTTCGCGTCGGTGGTGGTGAAGTCTGGGGTCGCAGAGCCGGTGGGCTCGCTGGTGGACGGCTTCATCGGGGCCTGCTTCTGGGGGTCGTGCGTCAGGGGGCGGTCGATCGTTCCTCGTGCGTTCATGCCGCGACCGGGTTCTTGCGCGGGCGGCCACGCGGCCGCTTCCGGGCTACGACGACGCCCTGGACGAACAGCTCGCCGCCCCAGACGCCCCAGGGCTCACGCCGCTCCTTGGCGCCGGCGAGGCAGGCCTCGACGAGCGGGCAGGTGCGGCAGAGGGACTTGGCGTACTCGACGTCCGCCGGCGACTCCGCGAAGAAGACCTCGGGGTCGTAGGCACGGCAGGGGACGGGTACGCCGAGGTTCTCGATGGCGTCGTCGAGCGCGGTGAGCGCAGTCAGGGGGTTCAAGGTGGAGTCCTCCGTGAGACCGGGCGGGGGGAGAGTGTCTGAAGGCGGTACTGACGGGGCGTGCGCTTCGAGTTGCACGGTGTTGTTTCCTCGTCTGGTCGTTCCGGCCTGTGGGCCGGATGGCGGTGGTACCGGGTCTTTTCTTGTCCCGAGGCCCCTTCGTTCTGTTGTCCCGTGCGGGCAAAACAGAAGGGCCGCGGATCCCGGGTGGGGTTCCGCGGCCCTGAAGGCGCCGGCCTGATCGAAGATCAGGCTGGATCACTCCAGGGTTCGAGCCCACGGAAGGCCCACATCGTGTGGTGGTGCGTCGTCTGCTTCCGGGATCCGGCACCGGCCGCCGCAAAGGCATAGGCCTGGGCCTGTGCCGTTGCTACTGCTTCCGGTGCCTTGGTCGGTCGCTCATTGCTCTCGCGGACGGGAAGGTCGGCGAGAGACAGGAAGGACTCCGGACGGGCGGCGGGAATGCCGGACGCACCGGTGCCCAGGTTCGAGAAACCGAGCAGGCAGGAAGCGACGACCGAGCGATCGGTCATTTTGGCGGTGCTGATGAAGCTGGCGTTGATGCTGATCACTGGAATTCGCCTCCTCTCGGCGTCTCTGGGACCGGTGTGAACCGGTCCGACGGCTTTAGTACAGCACGGAACCAGTGCCTCGGAGAAGAGGCGCTGTTCCCGTGCTTAAGAACCTATGGGGATTGCTGGGGCATGCGCAAACTATTTTTTCGACGAGTTTGCATCAGTCGTCCTCGTCGGCTACTCCAACGCCCGCATCCGGGGCCCCACCTGCGCAGATGGTGAGCACGTCGGTGCCGAACCGGTTGAGCTTGCGCATGCCGACGCCGGGGATGCGGGCGAGTTGGGCCGCGTCTTCGGGCATGGCTTCGGCGATGGCGACGAGGGTCTTGTCGGTGAAGACGCAGAAGGCGGGCTGTCCGAGCTGTTGTGCCTGGTCGGCGCGCCAGTCGTGGAGTCGCTCGTAGAGGCCCTCGTCCATGGCGGAGGGGCAGTCCTCGCAGCGCATGAGTTTCATCTCGCCGGCGTCGGTGAGGGTGCGTCGGCAGACGTGGCAGCGGGCGACGGTTCGGGCGGTGCGGCGTCGGACGGGTCCGGTGGTGGTGCGGGGCGTCGTCGGTGTGCCGTGTTCGATGCCGCCTTGTCCGGTGCTCGTGTTGCGGGCCGTGGCTCCTGAGGTGCCTGGCCGGATGCCGTCGAGGAAGCGGCTGGGGCGGCGGTTGGGGCGGCCGCCGGGTGAGCGGGAGAGGGCCCAGGACAGGCTGAGGTGGTGGCGGGCCCGGGTGACGCCGACGTAGAGGAGGCGGCGTTCTTCCTCGATCTGTTCGTCGGTCTTGGCGTACGTGATTGGCATCATGCCTTCGGCGAGGCCGACGAGGAAGACGGCGTCCCATTCGAGGCCCTTGGCGGCGTGCAGGGAGGCGAGGGTGACGCCTTCGACGGAGGGTGCGTGCTGGGCGGCGGCGCGTTCGTCGAGTTCGGTGACGAGGTCGGTGAGGGTGGCGGTGGGTTTGGCGCGGGCGAAGTCCTCGGCGAGGCGGACGAGGGCGGCGAGGGATTCCCAGCGTTCGCGGACGGCTCCGGAGCCGTCGGGGGGTTGGCTGGTCCAGCCTTCTCCGGAGAGGACGGCGCGGACCTGGGAGGGCAGGTCGACGGCGTCGTCGAGGAGGGAGTCGTTGTTTCCGAAGCGGGCGGCGCTGCGGAGGGCGTGGCCGGCTTTGCGTACTTCCGCGCGTTCGAAGAAGCGTTCTGCGCCGCGGAGCTGGTAGGGGATGCCGGCGTCGGCGAGGGCTTGCTCGTAGATCTCGGACTGTCCGTTGGTGCGGAACAGGATGGCGATTTCGCCGGCGGAGACGCCGTTGTCGATGAGGGCGCGGATGCGGCGGGCGGTGCCTTCGGCTTCGGTCGGTTCGTCGGCGTAGTCCGTGTAGGCGGGTTCTGGTCCTCGGTCCCGCTGGGAGATGAGTTCGAGGCGGTGTTCGGCGGCGCGGCCTCGGGCGTGGGAGAGGAGGGTGTTGGCGAGGTGGACGACCTGGGGGGTGGAGCGGTAGTCGCGGACGAGTTTGACGACGGTGGCGCCGGGGTGGCGGGTGCGGAAGTTGAGGAGGTGGTCTGGGGTGGCGCCCGTGAAGGAGTAGATGGTCTGGCTGGCGTCGCCGACGACGCAGAGGTTGTCGCGGTCGCCGAGCCAGAGTTCGAGGAGTCGCTGTTGGAGGGGGCTGACGTCCTGGTATTCGTCGACCACGAAGTGCTGGTACTGGGAGCGGACCTGTTCGGCGATGTCGTGGCGGTCCTGGAGGATGCCGACGGTGAGCAGGAGTACGTCTTCGAAGTCGATGAGGGCGCGGTCGCGCTTGAGCGTTTCGTAGGTCGCGTAGATCTGGGCGGTCTCGGCGTTGTTGCGGGGGGTGAGGCGGCCGGTTTTGGCGGCCGCCGCGGCGTAGTCGGTGGGGACGGTCTGGGTGACTTTGGACCACTCGATTTCGGCCGTGACGTCGCGGAGTTCGCCGCGCTCGAGGCGGATGCGGCAGGCGGCGGCCGCGTCGGCGACGAGTTGGATCTTGCGGTCGACGATGCGGGGCAGCTCGCCGCCGACTGCTTTGGGCCAGAAGAACTGGAGTTGGCGCAGGGCCGCGGCGTGGAAGGTGCGGGCCTGGACTCCGCCGGCGCCGAGGTGGCGGAGGCGTCCGCGCATTTCGCCTGCTGCGCGGTTGGTGAAGGTGACGGCGAGGATGCTGTTGGGCTGGAGGATGCCCGAGCGGACGCCGTAGGCGATGCGGTGGGTGATGGCGCGGGTCTTGCCTGTGCCCGCGCCGGCGAGGACGCACACCGGTCCGTGCAGGGCGGTGGCGACGGCGCGCTGTTCGGGGTCGAGCCCGTCGAGCACCGCGTCGGCCGTGTCCGGAACCTGCGGGAAGAGGGTGGAGTGCGTTGCTGCTGTCACCCCGCCATGCTGCCAGGTCGGTGGGGGCGGGTGCGTCGCGTTGTCCACAGGGGGCGGGTGCAGTCGTATTAATGCGGTGCGTGTCACGTCTGCGGGTGTGATGGGCGTCATGCGCGGTCGGTGGCGGAGGCTCGGGCGGGGTCGGGGTCGGGGGTCGGGGTCGGGAATGGTGGCCGGGTCGCTTACGTTCGACTCAGTGCGAACAAGCATTCCGAGCCGTGAAGGAGCATGAGGAACATGCCGGGGACTGTGACGATGTACAGCACGACGTGGTGCGGCTACTGCCGTCGGCTGAAGGGCCAGATGGACCGCGAGGGCATCGAGTACAACGAGGTCAACATCGAGCACGACCCGGATTCGGCGGCATTCGTCGAGAAGGCGAACGGCGGGAACCAGACGGTTCCGACCGTTCAGGTCGTCCCCGTGAGCGGTGGGGCCGAGGTCATCATGACGAACCCGAGCCTGGCGCAGATCAAGCAGGCGCTCGGCGTCGCCTCCTGATCGCTCCGTACGTACAGAGTGGCCCCTGCTTCGGCGGGGGCCTTCTGCATTCCTGGTCACTTCGCGTTGACGCGTTCGTGCCCTGGGGCTCGGCAATCCTGTTCAGCCGGCCATGCGGCCCCGTCCAGGCAGATGCCCTGCCCGACCTGACCGGGGTTGGGCGCCCGGTCAGGCCAGTCGGATCAGATCAGGGCGGGGCTTATACGGCGTCGCCGGGCTTGGGGAGGGGCTTGCCGTACCAGAGTTCGATGAGGCGGGCCGCGATCGAGATTCCGTAGGGGGGCATGACCTCTCCGGACTCGAATGCGGCGCGCAGGTCTTCGCGGGAGAACCAGCGGGCTTCGTGTATTTCTTCGCCGTCGACGTTGATCTCGGACGAGGTGGCGCGGGCCATGAAGCCGAGCATGAGGCTGGAGGGGAACGGCCAGGGCTGGCTGGCGACGTATTCGACGTCGGGGCCGACGACGACTCCGGCTTCTTCGAAGACTTCGCGGCGTACGGACTGCTCGATGGACTCTCCGGGTTCGACGAAGCCGGCGAGGGTGGAGAAGCGGCCTTCGGGCCAGTGGACCTGGCGGCCGAGGAGTGCGCGGTCCTCGTCGTCCGTGACGAGCATGATCACTGCGGGGTCGGTGCGGGGGTAGTGCTCGGCTCCGCAGGCCTGGCAGCGGCGGATGTGGCCCGCGGCGGCGATGACGGTGCGTTCGCCGCAGCGGGAGCAGAAGCGGTGCAGTCGCTGCCAGTTCTCGAGGGCGACGGCGTGCACCATGAGGCCGGCGTCCCGGGGGGACAGGAGGAGTCCGGCTTCGCGCAGGCCGGCGGGGCGCGCGGACTGGTCGATGCGGCCGGGGAGGGTGTCCTTCTGGAGGGCGAAGTAGCTGACGCCGTCGTCGTCGGTGCCCAGGAAGTAGCGGTGGGCTTCGGTGAGGGGCGCTTCGAAGGACGGGGTCATGACCAGTTCGGTGGCGCCGTCCGGCGTCTCGTCGATGAGGACCTGTCCGCCGGAGACCACGAAGACGCGGGTGGTGGGGTGGCTCCAGGCTGCGGCGAGCCAGGCCTCGTCGAGGCGGTGGTGTGCGGCGCGGTCGATGCCGCTGGGTGCGGAGAGCGAGAGCGGACGGTCGGCTGTGCGGTCGGTCCAGGTGGTCACGGGTGCTTCCAACTCCCCCGGTGGAATGGGTGTTTCGGCGGGACGGTTCGGCTGGGCGGGTGCGGGGTGTGGCGGGTGGGGTGGCTCAGTGTGCATCGCGCCAGTTCTCCGCGAGGTCGCCCCACAGGTGGGCGGCTGTTTCGACGCCCTTTTTGAGGAGGTCGAGTTCGACTTTCTCGTTGGGTGCGTGCCAGCCGTCGGAGGGGACGGAGATGCCGAGGAAGAGGACGGGAGCGTCGAGGACGTCCTGGAGGTCGGCGGCGGGGCCGGAGCCTCCTTCGCGCGTGAAGCGGATCTTCTGGTCGAAGGCGAGGTTCATGGCGCGGACGACGGACTGGAGGGCGGGGTGGTCGAGGGGGGTGAGGCAGGGGCGGGTGGCGGCGCCGAAGGTGATGGTGTGGCGGATGCCGGCGGGGAGCCGCCCGGCGACCCAGTCGGTGACGGCCTTTTCCACGTGGTCGGGGTCCTGTCCGGCGACGAGGCGGAAGGACAGCTTCAGCGTGGCTGAGGAGGGGACGATGGTTTTGCCGCCGGGGCCTTGGTAGCCGCCTCCGATGCCGTTGACCTCGGCGGTGGGGCGGGCCCAGATCCGTTCGAGGGTGGTGTGGCCGGCCTCTCCGTGGGTGGCGTGCGACTTGGCGGTGCGCAGCCATTGGGCTTCGTCGAAGGGGAGCTCGGCGAAGAGTTCCCGTTCGCGGTCGGTGAGGGGGGTGATGCCGTCGTAGAAGCCGGGGACGGCCACGCGCGCGTGGTCGTCGTGGAGGGCTGCGACGAGGCGGGCGGCGGCGGTGGCGGGGTTGGGTACGGCGCCGCCGAAGGATCCGGAGTGGATGTCCTGGTCGGGGCCGTGGAGTTCGATCTCGCAGTCGGCGAGGCCGCGCATTCCGGTGCAGACGGTGGGGGTGTCCTCGGACCACATGCCGGTGTCGGAGACGATCACGGCGTCTGCGGTGAGGCGGTCCCTGTGCTGCTCGACGAGGGTGCGGAAGTGGGGGGAGCCGGATTCCTCTTCGCCCTCCACGAGGAGCTTGAGGTGGACGGCGGGGGTGGTGCGGCCGGTGGCGGCGAGGTGGGCGCGGACGCCGAGTGTGTGGAAGAACACCTGTCCCTTGTCGTCGGCTGCTCCGCGCGCGTGGAGGCGGTTTCCGATGACGACGGGTTCGAAGGGGTCGGTGTTCCAGCCGTCCTCGCGGGCCGCGGGCTGGACGTCGTGGTGCCCGTAGACGAGGACGGTGGGGGCGTGCGGGTCGTCGGAGGGCCAGTCGGCGAAGACGGCGGGGGCGCCGGGTGTCTCCCAGACCTCGGTGGTCGGGAAGCCGGTCTCCCGGAGTTTCGCGGCGAGCCAGTCGGCGCTGCGGCGTACGTCGGGTGCGTGGTCGGGCTGGGCCGACACGGACGGGATTCGGAGCCACTCGGCGAGGTCCTGGAGGAACGCGTCGTGGTGGGTCTCGATGTACGCACGGACGGTGCTGACGGCGTTGTCAACGGGCTTGCTCATGGTCCCGAGCCTATCCGTCCGCCGGTGCGTGCTCGTGCGGTGGTTCCGGTGCTCTGCCGCCGCCGGGGCCGGGGGTGGGATCTTCGAGGAGGAGGCGTTCCAGTTCGGCGCGTCCGGGGAGGTCGCGGGGGGTGACGGTTTCGCCGTCGCGTACGTAGACGAACGTCGCCTTGACGGCCTCGGGCGCGAGGCCGTGCTGCTCGGCCCAGGCGAGTCGGTAGACGGCCAGCTGGAGGGGGTCGGCGGTGCGGCCGCGGGTGGTCTTCCAGTCGACGATCTCGTACGTGGTGTCGTCGCCTTCGCCTTCTTTGTAGACGGCGTCGATGCGGCCGCGGATGACACGGCCGGCGATGGCGAGCTGGAAGGGCGTTTCGACGCGGTGGGGGGTGCGGTGGGCGTAGGGCGTGCTGTCGAAGGCTTCCTTGAGGGCTTCGAGGTCGCGTTCGTCGGCGATGTCGGCCTCGCTGCCGGGGAGCTCTTCGGGGTCGAGCATGGGCAGGCGGAGCTCTTCGAAGCGGGATTCGACCCAGGCGTGGAAGCGGGTGCCGCGGCGGGCGGCGGGCTGGGGCGGGCGGGGCATGGGGCGGGCCAGGTCCTGGGCGAAGCCGTCGGGGTCGGCGGCGAGGCGCAGGAGCTGGGAGGCGGTGAGGGTGGTGGGGAGGGGGACGTCGCGGACGGCCTGGCGGGAGCGCAGGAGTTCGCCGGTGAGGGCGTCGAGGTCGCGGTCCCAGGAGGCGAGTGTGCGGGTCTCCTCCGGAGTTGGCCGGTGGCGCTCCGGGGGGACGGTCGGGGCGGTGCTGGTGGGTGCCGGGTCGGGGTGGGGGCGGGTGTCGGCGTCCTGGGGCGTGGTCGGGTGCGGGATGGCGCTCAGGGGGTGCGCGGGCGTTCGTGGGGCGTTGTGCGCGGGCGTGTGCGGGGCGCCACGCATGGGGCGGGCGTCGTCCGGGTGTGGGTGCGCGTCCTTGTGCGGGGCATCGGCAGCGGCCTGCGCGGGGGTGCCGGTCGGGTGCGGGAGCGTGGGGCGTTCGTGGGGCAGCGCGTCCCAGTCGTCCCACTCGTCCCAGTTTGGTCCGGGGCCGTCCTCCGGTGAGCCGACGAAATCGCCCTCTTCATAAAGAGGCTCGTTTCCGTGGAGGGGCTCGTCTCCGTAGAAGGGCCCGTCTTCGTAGGGGGGCTCGCCTTCGTAGGGGGCCTCTTCGTCCGGTGGGGCCGGCCAGTCCGGGTCGGTGTACGTGGCCGGGTGGCCCACCTCGTGGGAGTGGGCGTCGGCGTCGGCCGGGGTTGCGAGGTGGGCCAGCACCGTGGCCGCGGCCTCGCGGCGGCGCGCCATGGCCTCGTCGTCGAGCGGGAGCGGCCACGCCTGATCGGCGGATGCCTCCTGGAGCGCGGGGTTCTCCTCGTCCTCCTCCGGTTCGTCGGCCCAGGCCTCGATCTCCCCGTGTCCGGCGGCGCAGTGGTCGTACAGCGCCTGGAGGAAGTCGGAGGGGCCGCGAGGGCGCTTCTGGGCGGGGCCCCACCAGTGGCCCGAGCCGAGGAGGAGGGTGCGGGGGCGGGTGTAGGTGACGTAGCCGAGGCGGAGTTCCTCGGTGCGCTGGTGTTCCTTCATCTCTTCGTGGAAGGCCTTCATGCCCTTGGAGTCCCACGCTTCGATGTCGGGCAGTGTGGCGGCGTCACCGCGCAGTTCGTGCGGCAGGACCTTGCTCTGGGCGGTCCATTTCTCGCGGCCCTGGGCGCTGGGGAACGTCCCGGTGACGAGGCCGGGGACGGCGACGACGTCCCATTCCAGGCCCTTGGACTTGTGGGCGGTGAGCACCTTCACGGTGTTCTCGCCGCCGGGCAGCGCGTTGTCGAGGCCCTTTTCGTATTGGGCGGCGGTGCGCAGGAAGGCGAGGAAGGCGAGGAGGGTCGCGGAGCTGTCGTTCGCGGCGAACGAGGCGGCGATGTCAAGGAAGTTGGAGAGGGTTTCGCGGCGTCGGGCGGCCAGGGCGTGCGGTGAGGCGGCGAGTTCGACTTCGAGGCCGGTGACGGCGAGGACACGGTGGAGTACGTCCATCAGCGGGTCGGCGAGTGAGCGGCGCAGGTCGCGCAGCTCGGTGGCGAGGCGCGCGAAACGTACGCGTGCCTCGGGCGAGAACGGCAGCCTGTCGTCGCCCGGTTCGTCGAGGGGGGTCTCCAGGAACGTGTCGAGGGCGTCGGCGAGCGATATCACTTCGGAGGGGTCGATCCCCTCGACGGCTTCCGCGAGGCGGCGGTCGGGGTCGTCGTCGCCCGCGCGCGCGTGGGCGACGAGGAGGCGGGCGCGGCGGCCGAGGAGGGCGAGGTCGCGGGGGCCGATGCGCCAGCGGGGGCCGGTCAGGAGGCGGACCAGTGAGGCGTTGGCGCCGGGGTCCTGGAGGACTTCGCAGACGCCGACGAGGTCGGCGACCTCGGGGAGGTGGAGGAGGCCGGAGAGGCCGACGACCTCTACGGGGATGTCGCGTGCGACGAGGGCGCCCTGGATGGCGGCGAAGTCGGTCGCGGTGCGGCACAGGACGGCGATCTCGCCGGGGGCGGTGCCGGTGCGTACGAGGTGGGCGAGGGAGTCGCCGAGCCAGTCGATCTCCTCGGCGTGGGTGCGCAGGAGGGCGCAGCGGACGACGCCGTCGCGTTCGGCGCCGGGGGCGGGGCGCAGGGCTTCCACGCCCGCGTGCAGTGCGCGCAGCGGCTGGGCGAGGCCGTTGGCGAGTTCGAGGAGGCGGCCGCCGCTGCGGCGGTTCTCGCTGAGGGAGAAGCGGGTGGCGGGGCGGCCGTCGGTGTCGGCGAAGTGTTCGGGGAAGTCGTCGAGGTTGGCGACGGAGGCGCCGCGCCAGCCGTAGATCGCCTGACAGGGGTCGCCGACGGCGGTCACGGGGTGGCCGGTGCCCGCTCCGAAGAGGCCGGCCAGGAGGATCCGCTGGGCGACGGAGGTGTCCTGGTACTCGTCGAGGAGGACGACGCGGAACTCGTCGCGGAGGATGGCGCCTACCTCGGGGCGGGTGCGGGCGAGGGTGGCGGAGAGGGCGATCTGGTCGCCGAAGTCGAGGAGGTCGCGGGCGCGCTTGGCTTCGCGGTACCGGGTGACGAGGCCGGTGAGGTCGAGGCGGGCGGCGGCGGCCTCGGGGACCTTGCGCAGGTCGGCGTTGGTGAGTTTGCGGCCTTCGAGGGTGTGCAGGAGGCGGGTGTCGTGGGCGCGTAGTTCGTCGGGCTGGACGAGGTGTTCGGCGAGCTCGCCGTCGAGGGTGAGGAGGTCGCTGACGAGGTCGGCGAAGGAGCGGGTGAGGGCCGGGTAGGGGCCGGGGGCCTCGCGCAGGACGCGGGCGGCGAGCTGGAAGCGGGTGGCGTCGGCGAGGAGGCGTGCGGTGGGTTCGAGGCCGATGCGCAGGCCGTGGTCGGTGAGGAGGCGGCCGGCGAAGGCGTGGTACGTGGAGATCACGGGCTCGCCCGGGGGGTTGTCCGGGTCGATGGCGTCGGGGTCGGTGACGCCTGCCTTGATCAGTGCCTTGCGGACGCGCTCGGCGAGTTCGCCGGCGGCCTTGTTGGTGAAGGTGAGGCCGAGGACCTGTTCCGGGGCGACCTGGCCGGTGCCGACGAGCCATACGACGCGGGCGGCCATGACCGTCGTCTTGCCGGAGCCGGCTCCGGCCACGATCACCTGCGGGGCGGGCGGCGCGGTGATGCAGGCCGTCTGCTCCGGGGTGAACGGGATCCCGAGGAGCTCCTTGAGCTGCTCGGGGTCGGTGAGGCGTGTGGTCACCTCATCGAGGCTAACCGGCCCCACTGACAGCTCCGGCCCGATCCGGTGGAGGCGCGCGTCACGCGGCGTCCGCAGCGGTCGATGCGCACGTCGCCGGGCACCCGGCGCGGTGGAGGCGCGCGTCACTCGACGACGTGCTTGCCCTCGGGGCGGGCGCTGCACGAGGCGCGGAACGCGCAGTGGGTGCAGTGCTGTCCGGTGGTGGGGGTGAAGCGTTCGTCGAGGACCTTGCCGGCGGCGGTGGCGAGGAGGTCGCCGACCCACGCTCCGTCCCCCTCGCCTTCCCCGTGTTCACCGAGGGGCTGTTGCGCCTGCACCTTGGGGAGGGTGTCGCCGCCGTCCTTCTTGGCGGCGCCCTGGCGCAGCTGGACGAGTTCGGCGCCGCCGGGTTCGGGGCGATCGCCGTCGAAGGGTTCGTCGACGGCGCCCTCGCGGACGGCGAGCTGGTACACGGCGAGCTGGGGGTGGCGGGCGACGTCGGCGGCGGAGGGGGCCTGCTTGCCGGTCTTGAAGTCGACTACGTAGGCGCGGCCTTCGGTGTCGCGTTCGACGCGGTCCATGGAGCCACGGATGCGTACTTCGTAGGAGCCCGCTTCGAGGGTGACGTCGAAGGCGTGTTCGCTCGCTACGGGGGTGCGCACGCGGCTGGAGTCGACGTGCCAGCGGAGGAAGCGTTCGAGCGCCACGCGCGCGTGCTCCTTCTCCTGGGCCGACTTCCAGGGGGCGTCGAAGGCGAGGGCGTCCCAGACCGAGTCGAGGCGTTCCATGAGGACGGCGAGGTCGGCCGGGGTGCGTCCGGAGGCGACCTCGTCGGCGAGGACGTGGACGACGTTTCCGAAGCCCTGGGCGGCGGTGGCGGGGGCGTCGGCCTTGACCTCGCGGCCGAGGAACCACTGCAGGGAGCAGGTGTTGGCGAGCTGGTCGAGGGCGCTTCCGGAGAGCACGACGGGCTGGTCGCGGTCGCGCAGGGGGATCTTGCTCTCGGTGGGGTCGTCCATGCCCCACCAGCGGTAGGGGTGCGCGGACGGCACGAGGGGGCGTCCGTCGTCGTCGGTGAGGGCGGCGAGGCGGGCGAGGCGGCGGGCGGCGGCGTCGCGCAGCGTGTCGGAGGCGCGGGGGTCGACGGTCGTGGCGCGCAGTTCGGCGACGAGCGCGGCGACGGACAGGGGGCGGCGCGGGCGGCCGGTGACGTCCTGGGGGTCGACGCCGAGTTCGGTGAGGAAGCGGGACGGCTGGTCGCCGTCGTCGGCGGGTGCCTTGACCGCGGTGACGACGAGGCGTTCACGCGCGCGCGTGGTGGCCACGTAGAACAGGCGGCGCTCTTCGGAGAGGAGCGCTCCGGGGGTGAGGGGTTCGGCGAGGCCGTCGCGTCCGATGCGGTCGGCTTCGAGGAGGGAGCCGCGGCGGCGCAGGTCGGGCCACAGCCCTTCCTGTACGCCGGCGACGACGACGAGGCGCCATTCGAGGCCCTTGGAGCGGTGGGCGGTCATGAGGCGTACGGCGTCGGGGCGTACGGCGCGTCCGGCGAGGGTGTCGGCGGCGATGTCCTGGGCTTCGACCTCTTCGAGGAAGTTGAGGGCGCCGCGGCCTCCGGTGCGTTCCTCGGCGCGGGAGGCGGTCGCGAAGAGGGCGCATATGGCGTCGAGGTCGCGGTCCGCGTTGCGTCCTGCGGCGCCGCCGCGGCGGGCGGCGCGTTCCAGGCGCTGGGGCCAGGACGTGCCGTTCCACAGCTGCCAGAGGGCTTCCTCTGCGGTGCCTCCGGAGGTGAGGGTTTCGCGGGCCGCGCGCAGCAGTGCGCCGAGGCGCTGGGCGCCGCGGGCGTGGGCGGGGTCGTGGGCGGTGAGGCGTTCGGGCTGTGCCAGGGCGCGTGCGAGGAGTTCGTCGGAGGGCGGCGGCAGGTGGTTGCCGGCGGCGCGTTCCTCCTCGCGCAGGGCGCGGCCGAGGCGGCGCAGGTCGGCGGCGTCCATGCCGGCGAGGGGTGAGGCGAGGAGGGTGAGGGCGGTCTCGGTGTCGAGCCAGACGGGCGGTTCCCGGTCCTCGTCGTCGGGTTCAGGGGTGTCCTGCGCGACGCTGAGGGCGACGGCCCTGAGCGCGGTCAGCAGGGGTGTGACGGCCGGTTCGTGGCGCAGGGGCAGGTCGTCGCCGTCGATGTCGAGGGGGACGCCCGCCGCGGTGAGGGTGCGGCGGATCGCGGGGATAGAGCGGGTGCCGGCGCGGACCAGGACGGCCATGTCGTTCCAGGGGATGCCGTCCTCGAGGTGGCCGCGGCGCAGGATGTCCGCGATGTTGTCGAGTTCGGTGCCGGAGGTCGGGTACGTGTAGGCCTCGACGCGGCCGCCGTCCCGCGCGGGGGTCAGCTCGCGGTGGGCGCGGACCTTGTCGGCGGGCAGCCGGGTCAGGGGCATGCGCCGGGTGATGCGGCGGGTGGCGTCGAGGAGGTGTGCTCCGGAGCGGCGGGACGTCGTGAGGACCTCTACGGGGGCGGGGCTTTTGTCGGCGCGGGGGAACTGGTCGGGGAATTCGAGGATGCCGTTCACGTCGGCGCCGCGGAACGTGTAGATCGACTGGTCGGGGTCTCCGAAGGCGAGCAGGGTGCGGCCGTCGCCGGCGAGGGCGTGCAGCAGCCGCACCTGGGCCGGGTCGGTGTCCTGGTATTCGTCGACGAACACGGCGTCGTAGCGCGTGGCGAGTTCGTCGGCGACGGGGGTGCGGTGGGCGAGGAGGACCGCGCGGTGGACGAGTTCGGCGTAGTCGAGGACGCCGTGCAGGTCGAGGACGTCGAGGTATTCGGCGAGGAAGGTGGCGGCGGCCTTCCAGTCGGGGCGGCCGATGCGGCGGGCGAAGGCGTCGAGTGCGGCCGGTCCGAGGCCCAGTTCGCGGCTGCGGGCGAGGACGGCGCGTACCTCGTCGGCGAAGCCTCGGGTGGTCAGGCAGGCCCGCAGTTCGTCGGGCCAGCGGACGTGGGCGAGGCCGGCCTGCTCCAGGTCGATCTGGCCGGCGAGCAGCTCGCGTACGGCGACGTCCTGTTCGGGTCCGGACAGCAGGCGCAGGGGTTCCGCGAACAGGCCGGCGTCCTGGTGGGCACGGACGAGGGCGTAGCAGAACGAGTGGAACGTGGTGGCCTGTGGTGCGTGGGCGGCGCCGATGCGCAGGGCCATGCGGTCGCGCAGTTCGACGGCTGCCTTGCGGCTGAAGGTGAGGACCAGAATGCGCTCGGGGTCGGTGCCTTTGGCTATGCGTGCGGCGACGGACTCGACGAGCGTGGTCGTCTTGCCCGTGCCCGGTCCCGCGAGGACGAGCAGCGGGCCGTGCACGTGGTCAACCACCGCGCGCTGCCGTGCGTCCAGACGAGGGGGGTCCACCGGGGCCGGCGGGGTACGCACCAGTCGGTACGCGCCGGGGGTCCCCTGTCGTACCTGGCGGTGCGACAGGTTCCGGGTGGAGGAAGAGGAGCTCACGTGGATCGCTGGTCCTGGTGGGTGTGCTGGGGGGACGGGGAGACGGCCGGCCGTCCGAGCGGGGCGGTGGCTGCGGGGTGAGGGCGGTGCGCGCCGTCGACGCTACGCCGTCGAGTGTGGCGGAAGCCGGGCTTCCGTCGGGTCCCCCGGGTCCCGTGCGGCACGGGTGTGCCGCGATTCACGAACGTACGCGATGGCGGCGAAGTGCCCCTCTCGCCCCGTTTCCCCCGTACGGGCCACAGGCCGCTCGTGCGGGAACGCGATGGCGGGAGCTGTCAGGTGTGAGATTCCACGCGTTCCTCGCCGTCCCATCGCGCGTGCCTCATGTCGAGGCGCGGGATGTGCCCCTCGGACGCGCGGGAGGCTTCGCGCAGGGGGGTGCTCTCCGCGCGGTAGTGCGCCATGGCGTCCAGTTCGTGGCCGGGCAGCAACACGCCGTCCGAGCGCACGACGCGCCACCACGGAACGGCTCCCCCGTAGAGGGCCATCACACGGCCGACCTGGCGTGGGCCGCCCTCACCGAGCCATTCGGCGACGTCCCCGTAGGTCATGACGCGCCCGGGCGGGATCAGCTCCGCGACCTCGAGCACCCGCTCCGCGTACTCCGGCAGCTCTCCCGCCGCACCGCTCTCCTCGCTCATCCGGCCCATCCTGCCGCACCCCGCCGACACTGTGACGACCCGGTCACGGGGCGTGGAGAGGCGTATGAAGACGCACGAATCCGCGGTTGCGGGATACTTTGCTCCCCCGCATCGCACCCTGATGCCCCCCTGTGTCAGTGGGACGTGCCACCATCGTGCGGGCGGTGACCGGTGATACGAGATCAAGAAGAAACGACGGAGCAGCAGGGCGTGCATCCCGATAAGGCGGAGGGCACCTCTGGGGCTTCGGCGCGCCCGGACAGCGACGAGGCCGACCACTCCCCCGTGACCGAACGCCTGGGCCGGCCGGCCGGGGCGCCCCCGGCGGACACGTCCGAGGAGGCCGCTGAGGCCGCTGAGGCCGCGCCCGAGAAGGGCGCGGAGGCCGGGCCCGAGCGGACCGAGGTCCCTCTCGTCGACCCGGAGTGCATCGATGCCGACGCACACTCCGAGCGGGTGGACGGCGACGAACCGCTCCTCCCCGCGCGCGTGCACCGCCCCTCCGACCTGATGCGTCTGCTGGTGGGCGTTCTCGCGATCGCCGTGCTCCTGTCGATCGCCGCCTTCGCCCACGGCACGACCTCGGGTCTTCAGCAGGACATCAGCAAGGGCACGGGCGCCGCTCCCGACCTCATGATCAAATTCGCGGGGCTCGCGTCGAGCATCGCGATCCTCCTCGTCCCGGTCGCCTTCGCGATCGAGCGGCTGATCAAACGCGACGGGCTGCGGATCGCCGACGGTGTTCTCGCGGCCGTCCTCGCACACGGGGTGACGCTCGCGACGGACCTGTGGGTCGCCCAGGGCGCCCCACAGTCGATCCAGGACGCGCTCACCCGTCCGTCGCCGGGCGACATCCACGCGCTGACCGATCCGGTGCACGGCTATCTGGCGCCCGTCATCGCCTATATGACAGCCGTGGGGATGTCCCGCAGACCACGCTGGCGTGTGGTGCTGTGGGTGGTGCTGCTGCTCGACGCGTTCGCGATGCTGGTCACCGGCTACACGACACCGTTCTCGATCATCCTGACGGTCCTCATCGGCTGGACTGTCGCCTACGGCACGCTCTACGCGGTCGGTTCACCGAACGTACGGCCCACCGGCCAGACGCTCCTCGCGGGCCTGCGGCACGTCGGCTTCCACCCGGTGAGCGCGGCCCGCGAAGAGGCCCACGAGGGCGCTACGGAGAACGGGGACAGGGGGCGGCGCTACTTCGTCACCCTGGAGGACGGCCCCCCTCTCGACGTCACCATCGTCGACCGAGAACAGCAGGCACAGGGCTTCTTCTACCGCGTGTGGCGCCGACTGACGCTGCGCGGTATCACCACGGGCCGCAGCCTCCAGTCGCTGCGCCAGGCGCTGGAGCAGGAGGCGCTCCTCGCGTACGCGGCGATCGCGGCCGGGGCCAACGCACCGAAGCTGATCGCGACGTCCGAGCTCGGCCCCGACGCGGTGATGCTCGTGTACGAGCACACGGGCGGCCGTTCGCTGGACTCCGTGCCGGACGAGGAGATCACCGACGAGCTGCTGCGCGACACCTGGCACCAGGTGCAGGCGCTCCAGTCGCGGCGTATCGCCCATCGGCGGCTCACCGGCGACGCGATTTTGGTGGATCGTTCCGGCACGGTGATCCTGACGGATCTGCGCGGCGGCGAGATCGCGTCCGGCGATCTGATCCTGCGCATGGACATCGCGCAGCTCCTGGCCACGCTGGGCCTTCGTGTGGGCGCCGAGCGTGCGGTGGCGTCCGCCGTGGGAGTGCTCGGCCCCGATGCGATCGCCGACTGTCTGCCGCTGCTCCAGCCCATCGCCCTGAGCCGTACGACGCGCTCGACACTGCGCAAGCTCGGCAGGGAGCGTTCCGAACGCGAGCGCGAGGCCGTGCTCGAGGCGTCGCGCAGGGCGAAGCAGGCCCGCCTGGACGAGGCCTCCCTCGCCGAGCCCTCTCCCGCCGAGGAATCGACGCCTACGGAGAGGGCCACCGAGAAAACGCCCTCTACGAAGACGGTCGCCGAGCGGATCACGCCCCCGTCGGCCAAGACCTCCGCGAAGGTCGAACGGCAGACCGAGAAAGCCGAGCGGCAGGCCGAGAAGAAGGCCATCGACGAGGCCCTGGACGAAGCGCGCGAGGAGGATCTCCTCACCCAGATCCGCCACCAGGTGCTCCGCATCCGGCCTCAGGCGCCCGTCGAGCCGGCCCGCCTGGAGCGCATCAAACCGCGCACTCTCGTGAGCTTCATCGCGGGCGCCATCGGCGCGTACTTCCTGCTGTCGCAGCTCACCCACATCGAGTTCGGCACGCTCTTCGACCAGGCCCAGTGGGGCTGGGTCGCCGCCGCCGTCCTGTTCTCGGCGCTGAGCTACTTCGCCGCCGCGATGAGCCTGCTCGGCTTCGTGCCGGAGCGGGTGCCGTTCCTGCGGACGGTCGCCGCCCAGGTCGCGGGCTCGTTCGTGAAGATCGTGGCACCGGCCGCCGTCGGCGGTGTGGCGCTCAACACCCGCTTCCTGCAACGCGCGGGCGTGCGCCCCGGGCTCGCGGTGGCCAGTGTCGGCGCCTCCCAGCTCTTCGGCCTGGGCGCGCACATCATGATGCTGCTGACCTTCGGCTATCTGACCGGCACGGAGAAGACCCCGTCCCTGTCGCCGTCCCGGACGGTCATCGCGGGCCTGCTGACCGTCGCGGTCCTCGTACTCGTGGTCACGTCGATCCCGTTCCTGCGGAAGTTCGTCGTCACGCGCGTACGGTCCCTGTTCGCCGGCGTCGTACCGCGCATGCTGGACGTACTCCAGCGGCCGCAGAAGCTGATCACCGGCATCGGCGGCATGCTCCTCCTGACGGCCTGCTTCGTGATGTGCCTGGACGCGTCGATCCGCGCCTTCGGGGACGAGTCGACGACGCTCAGCCTGGCCAGCGTCGCGGTCGTGTTCCTCGCGGGCAACGCGCTCGGTTCCGCCGCGCCGACGCCGGGCGGTGTGGGCGCGGTCGAGGCAACCCTGACGGTCGGCCTCATCGCGGTCGGGCTGCCCAAGGAGGTCGCGGCCCCGGCCGTGCTGCTCTACCGGCTCCTGACGCTGTGGGTACCGGTGCTGCCGGGCTGGCTCTTCTTCAACCACCTCTCCCGGAAGGGCTCCCTGTAGGAGCGCATTTCCTGGAGCGCTCCCTGTAGCGGCGTGTTTAGGGAAGGGCACCCTTTAGGGACGCGTTTCCCGGAGCGCTCCCTGCAAGGACGCGTGTCCGGGTGAGCTCGTGGACAGCATCGCGGCGCCTCTTCGGAGAGCCCTCCCCCGTAGCCGCATCGCTCACCCGCACGGCCCCCGCCCCGAGCGCCCCGTGAGCTGTCGCCGCAGGATGGGTTCATGCCCAATCCGTCCCGGCCGCGTGCCGCTGCCCTGGTCGCCGCCGCCCTCCTCATGACCTCCGCCCTCGCGGCGTGCAGCAGCGACTCCGAGGACCCGGACCTGACGGCCCAGACCCTCAGCTGGAAGGACTGCCCCGCGCCCTCGGAGTCGGAGGGCGGCGGCCCCGCGCCGTCGCCGCTGCCCGGCGGCGCCACCTGGCAGTGCGCCACCATGAAGGCGCCCCTCGACTGGGGCAAGCCCAAGGGCGACACGATCGGCATCGCGCTCATCCGCGCCAAGTCCTCCGGCGCCGAGGACAAGCGCATCGGATCGCTCATCTTCAACTTCGGCGGACCCGGCGGTTCCGGAGTCACCACGCTGCCCGCGTTCGGCAACGAGTACGCGAACCTGCGCACCCGCTACGACCTGGTGAGCTTCGACCCGCGCGGCGTCGGCCGCAGCGACGGCGTGAAGTGCGAGAACGACAAGCAACTCGACAAGTACTTCCAGCAGGACGCCATGCCCGACGACGCCGCCGAGACGAAGGAGCTCGTAGGCAACATCACCCAGTTCAACGACGCCTGCGAGACGAACTCCGGGCAGGTCATCCCGCACGTCGCGACGACGGACGCGGCGCGCGACATGGACCTGATGCGTCAGGTGCTCGGCGACGACAAGATGCACTACTTCGGGATCTCGTACGGCACCGAACTGGGCGGCGTGTACGCCCACTTGTTCCCCAGGAACGTGGGCCGCGCCATCTTCGACGGCGTCGTCGACCCCACCCAGAACTCCGAGGAGGGCTCGCTCAGCCAGGCCAAGGGCTTCCAGCTCGCCCTCGACAACTACGCGAAGGACTGCACCTCCAAGGTCGAGGACTGTCCGGTCGGCGACACCCCCGAGCAGGTCAAGGCCAAGATCGCGAAGCTGCTCAAGGACTTGGACTCCAAGCCGATCCCCGGGGTCTTCCCGCGCGACCTGACGCAGACCGCCGCGACGAACGGCATCGCGCAGTCGCTGTACTCCAAGGACTTCTGGGAGTACCTCACCGAGGGTCTCGTCCAGGCCTACGAGGGCAACGGCCAGATCCTCATGCTCCTCTCGGACTCCATGAACGGCCGTAGCGAGGACGGCAAGTACAGCAACATCCAGGCGGCCAACGTCTCCGTCAACTGCGCCGACGACAAGCCCCGCTACACGCCGGCATACGTGAAGTCGAAGCTCCCCGAGTTCCGCGCCGCCTCTCCCCTGTTCGGCGACTACCTCGCGTGGGGCATGCTCAGCTGCACGGACTGGGCGGTCCCCGGCGCCGCGGACCACCCCGACGTCAGCGCGCCCGGCTCGGCGCCGATCCTCGTCGTGGGCAATACGGGTGACCCGGCCACCCCGTACGAAGGTGCGAGGAAGATGGTCGACGCGCTCGGCAAGGGTGTCGGGGTGGAACTCACGTACGAGGGCCAGGGGCACGGCTCGTACGACAGCGGGAACAAGTGTGTGCGAGGCGCCGTGGACGGCTATCTGCTGAACGGGACGGTGCCGAAGGCGGGCTCGGTCTGCAAGTAGCGGCGGGGGTAAGCGTGTTCGGCTCGCGCGCCCGGTTGTCGATGACGCGCTGCCGCAGATGATTGTCAGTGGCGCTGCCTAGGATGGTCTGACTGTCTTCGGATCGGAGGCAGGCGAGGGGGATCGCCGGGGGGTGCCTGTGTCGCGTCATGTTCGTTCGTTCGCTCTGCTGGCCGCGGGGCTGCTGGTGGCCGGTGCCGCCGCGGGCTGCGGCGGGTCGGGAGACAAGGCCGGGCACGGCGAGGGGAAGGGGCACACGCAGCCACCGCACTCGTCGCCGTCGTCACCACCGGGCTCGGACAAGGCCGGCCGCGCCGGCACACTGCCCGCACTGCCCGCCGCACTCACGTCTCAGCGACTCGACTGGGGCCGCTGCAAGGCCACCGACGACGGCCCCGCGCCCGGCTCCGACTGGCAGTGCGCGACGCTGAAGGCGCCGCTCGACTACGCGAAGCCGGACGGGGAGACCATCGGCGTCGCCCTCATCCGCGCCAAGTCCACGAGCGGGAGCGGACGTTCCGGCTCGCTCTTGTTCAACTTCGGGGGGCCGGGCGGCTCCGGGGTCTCGATGCTGCCCGCCTTCGCACCGGACTACGCGAAGCTGCGCGAGCGCTACGACCTGGTGAGCTTCGACCCGCGCGGCGTCGGCGCGAGCGAGGGAGTGCGCTGCCGCGACGACAAGGCGATCCAGGCCGCCGAGTCCGTCGACCTCACGCCGGACACCCCCGCCGAGGAGCGGGCGTACTTCAAGGACGCCGCAGACCTCGGCGCGGGCTGCGCCCGGCAGGCCGGCAAGCTGCTCGGGCACGTCTCGACGGACGACACGGCCCGCGACATGGACCTGGCACGCCAGGCGCTCGGCGACGACAAGCTGCACTACATGGGCGTCTCGTACGGGACCCAACTGGGCGGTGTGTACGCGCACTTGTTCCCCGGCAAGGTGGGACGGCTCGTTCTGGACGCCGTGGTCGACCCGGCCGCGGACACCGTGGGCCATGCCGAGAACCAGACGAGAGGCTTCCAGCGGGCCCTCGACAACTACCTCAAGTCCACCGGCCAGGACCCGGATCAGGGATCCCGGAAGATCGCCGCCCTGCTGAAGCGGATCGACGCGAAGCCGCTGCGGACCTCGGGCGGCCGCGAACTCAACCAGTCGCTCGCGACGATCGGCATCACCGTCACCCTGTACAGCCAGAGCAGTTGGCCCGCACTGACGCGTGGCCTGGAGACGGCGGAGAAGGGGGACGGGACGGCGCTGCTCGCCCTGGCCGACGCGTACAACGAGCGGAGTCCCGCCGGGCATTACAGCTCGCAGAGCCACTCGCAGCGGGCGATCTCCTGCCTCGACGACAAGGAGCGGCCGACGCCGGCGGAGGCGAAGAAGCGGCTCGCGTCGTTCCGCGAGATCTCGCCCGTCTTCGGGGAGTTCATGGCCTGGGACACGGCGGGCTGGTGCCACGACTGGCCGGTGCCGGGCCAGTACGCGACTCCCGAGGTGAGCGCGCCGGGCGCCGCCCCGATCCTCGTCGTGGGGAACACGGGCGACCCGGCGACCCCGTACGAGGGCGCCCGCCGGATGGCGGACGAGCTCGGCAAGGGTGTCGGCATCGAGCTCACCTGGAAGGGCGAGGGGCACGGCGCGTACGGCAGCGGGTCGAGCTGCGTCGACTCGACGGTGAACGGCTACTTCCTGGAGGGCCGAATACCGCGCGACGGGAAGGTCTGCTCCTGACGCCGACGCCAACGCCGACGCGGCGCCCTATGCGGCGCTCTATGACGAACGGGCCCCGCACGCGAGGTGCGGGACCCGTTCGGAAAAGCTGCCCCCTGACCGGCGGCGTCGGCCGCGCGGGCCGGCGGGCGGTCTAGTAGACCGGCTTCTCGGGCTCGATCTGGTTGACCCAGCCGATCACGCCGCCGCCGACGTGCACGGCGTCCGAGAAGCCCGCGGACTTCAGGACGGCGAGGACCTCCGCACTGCGGACACCCGTCTTGCAATGCAAGACGATCTTCTTGTCCTGCGGGAGGCTCTCCAGGGCGGTGCCCATGAGGAACTCGTTCTTCGGGATCAGCCGGGCGCCGGGAATCGAGACGATCTCGTACTCGTTCGGCTCGCGGACGTCGATGATCTCGATGTTCTCGCCGTCGTCCATCCACTCCTTGAGCTGCTTGGGAGTGATCGTCGAGCCGGCCGCCGCCTCCTGGGCCTCCTCGGAGACGACGCCGCAGAAGGCCTCGTAGTCGATGAGCTCGGTGACGGTCGCGTTCGGGCCGCAGACCGCGCAATCGGGGTCCTTGCGGACCTTGACCTGGCGGTACTGCATCTCCAGGGCGTCGTAGATCATCAGGCGGCCGACGAGCGGCTCACCGATGCCGGCGAGGAGCTTGATGGCCTCGTTGACCTGGATGGAGCCGATGGACGCGCACAGCACGCCCAGGACGCCGCCCTCGGCGCAGGAGGGAACCATGCCGGGGGGCGGGGGCTCCGGGTAGAGGCAGCGGTAGCACGGGCCGTGCTCGGACCAGAAGACCGAGGCCTGGCCGTCGAAGCGGTAGATCGAGCCCCACACGTACGGCTTGTTGAGCAGCACGCACGCGTCGTTGACCAGGTAGCGGGTCGCGAAGTTGTCCGTGCCGTCGACGATCAGGTCGTACTGGCTGAAGATGTCCATCACGTTCTCGGCCTCGAGCCGCTCTTCGTGGAGGATCACGTTCACGTACGGGTTGATGCCGAGCACGGAGTCCTTGGCGGACTCGGCCTTGGAACGGCCGATGTCGGCCTGGCTGTGGATGATCTGGCGCTGGAGGTTCGACTCGTCGACCTCGTCGAACTCGACGATGCCGAGCGTGCCCACACCGGCCGCGGCCAGGTACATGAGCGCCGGCGAACCGAGGCCGCCCGCGCCCACGGCGAGCACCTTGGCGTTCTTCAGCCGCTTCTGCCCGTCCATCCCGACATCGGGGATGATCAGGTGGCGGGAGTACCTGCGGACCTCGTCTACGGTGAGCTCAGCAGCTGGCTCTACCAGGGGTGGCAGCGACACGGGGGCTCCGTTGATCGTCATTTCGGAACAGTGGTTCTTGCGTCAACACTGCCACGCCCCTCTTCATTCCGAGACACCCGTTCCGACCCGCGAGACGATGTCGTCCCAGTACCCGGGCATGGCCTCCCAGGGATCGGCGGCGCCACCGCGGTCCGTGCGGTCGGTGAAGTAGATCGTCCCCGCGCCCTGCCAGCGGGCGATGCGCAGCGCCTCGTCGAGGTGCCCGCGGGGTACGCCGTGCACGAAATGGCAGAAGCGCTCCGGCGGGTAGTCGGCGGTCCACTCGGCGACCTGGGACCAGCGGTAGTCGCTCCACGGCCCGGAGAAGGTCACCAACTGGTCGGCGGCCTCGGCGTATCCCGGGTACGGGTGTGTGCCGTGCCCGAGGACGATGTGGGCGTCCTCGCACAGGGCGCGCAGCGTGGTGACGATGCGGCGGACTTCGGGGAGGGCCGCCCGCTCGGTCGGGCAGCGGCCCAGGGAGAACCCGTCGACGCGGTACCAGTCGAGATAGCGGTGGGCGTCGGACACGACCTCGCCGAACGAGCGTGCGCCATAGGTGAGATCGAGGTGGCCGAGGACCCGTACGTCCCGGTTGCGCAGCCTGCCCGCGGCTTCGAGGCAGTGCGGGTCGGGGCGGGCCCCGGGTCCGTCCGCCACGTTCAGGACGACCCAGTGCAAGGGGGCGCCGGGGCGGGTGAGTTCGGCCCATTCGACGGGCGCCATGAGGGGGTGTGCGTAGCCGGGGATGCCGAAGCCGAGCCGTATGTCGGTGCTCGCGGTCCCGGGGGCGGTGGGGGTCAGATACGGCATGCCGCTTCCATCCAGATGTCGGCGAGTGATTCCTCGAGGTTGATGCGGGGGCGCCAGCCGAGCCGGTCGCGTGCGGTGCGCACATCGGCCTGCTGCCAGCTGCCGCAGCCGTCCGGGTACGGGTGCGCGGCGGGTGCCACGTGGTCGGGGTCGGAGCGGGGGTGGCCGAGCGTCGGGCGGACGGGGCCGCCGGGTGAGTCGAGCTCGTGGAGCGCGCCGCCGAAGCCGGCGACGCGGGCGAGTACGGACGCCGCGTCCCGCAGCCGGACGGCACGGCCCGAGCCGATGTTGATGACGCCCTGCGCGGCGGAGAGCGAGGCGGCGTGGACGGCGCGGGCCACGTCGCGTACGTCGATGAAGTCGCGCTGCGCGCCGAGTCCGCCGAGCTTGAGTTCGCCGTCGCCGGACTGCATGGCGCGGCGCATGGCCTCGGCGAGACGGCCGAGGGGCGAGCCGGCGGGGGTGCCGGGTCCGGCCGGGGAGAACACCCGCAGGACGACGGCGTCGAGGCCGGAGCCGAGGACGAGTTCCGTCGCGGCGAGCTTGCTCACGCCGTACGGTCCGCCGGGCCTCGGGACCGCGTCCTCGGCCGTGGAGGAGCCGGGCTGCGAGGGCCCGTACTCGGCGCCGCAGCCGATCTGCACGAGGCGGGCGCCGCAGCCGCTGCGCCGCAGTGCCTCGCAGATGGTGGCGACGGCGACGGTGTTGTGGCGGGTGAGGTCGCGGGCCCCGCCGCGGGTGGCTCCCGCGCAGTTGATGACGACTCCGGGGTGGACCGCGTCGAGGAAGCGGGTCAGCGCGCCCGGGCTTCCGGTGGCGAGGTCGAACCGTACGTCCGCGTCGTCCCCCCTGCCGAGTGCGGTGAGCTGCACGGCGGGGTCGGCGAGGAGGCGGTCGGCGACGAAGCGGCCGAGGTATCCGTTGGCTCCGATCAGCAGCACCCTCATCGGGCGGCTCCCTGGGTGAGCTCTCCGAGCTCTCCGGGAAGTCCTGGGCGCCCGGGGCGTCTGGATGGGCCGGGGCCTCCGGGGGGAGGGGTGGTCATCTCGCGTTCTCCTTAGGGAAGTTGCCGTGGGTCTTCGGAAGGCCCGCGGTGTCGGCCCCGCGGGAGGGGAGCGGCCGGGCCGGCCGCTTCGTGTGGTCGTACGGCGTCGGACGCGGTCACGGAGTGGTGTCCGTGGGCGCGTGGGCGGAGGCCCTGGTGAGCGTGCGGGCCGCGTGGACGAGGAGGGTGAGCGCGGCAGCGCCGCAGGCCAGGCCAGGTACGGTGCCGGGCCCCCAGGCGTCGACGGCCGTCTCTACGGGGACGGCGAGGAAGCCGCAGCCGGGGAGGCGGCCGGCGAACACGGTGCAGACCGCGAGCGCCTCGGCCGCGGTGGCTGCGCCGAGGACGACGGCGGGGGCGTGGGTGCGGCCGTACGCCGTGAGCAGGCGGGCGAGCAGCAGGAGTGCGCCGAGCGTTCCGGCACCGGCGTATGCGGCGTCCTGGCCGAGTACGGCGGCGGCCACCCCGATGAGGGTCCACAGCGCACACAGGAAGAGCGCGAAGACGGCGAGAAGAAGGGGGCGTACGGAGGCAACGAACTCATCGAGGCCCCGGCTGGAGGCGAGCCTGCGGCGGGCCACGGCGCCGAAGAGCTGGGCGCACCAGGCGCCGGGCGCGACGGCGAAGGCGAGGGCGAGGAGGGGGGCGGTGGCGGGTGCCCAGGCCTCGTCGGGACCGCCCGATACGGCGGCGCTCAGGAGTCCGTCGCCGAGGAGTGCGTAGGCGAGGAGCCAGCAGGTCCAGGCGCGGATGGCGGGCCCGGTGTGGGCGGTGGCGCGCAGCGGGCCCCGGCGCAGGGCCGCGCGGAGTGCGGCGGAGACGGCGAGCACGCCTCCGGCCCCGACCGCGAGCCGCAGTCGTCCGCCGGTGAAGTCGAGTCCTACGAGGGTGAGGGCGCCCAGCGTGCCGGGCAGCAGCGCGAGGGCGGCCCAGACGGGGCGTCGGCCGCGCGGCGTGCCGGATACGGCGTGCCGGGATTCCGGTTCGATGTCGCTGTCGCGGGGAACGCGCGCGTACATCTCTTCGGCGAGCGAGAAGACGTCGCGGTGCCGGAAGCGGGCGGCGGTCCGGTCGGTCACGCCATGGGCCTCCAGGCCGGCGGCGATCTCCAGTGCGTCGACGGCGCGCTCGCACAGCTCGCGGTGCCGGTGCATCAGCGCTTTCACGGGGTCCACGCTGGTACGGCGACGGCTGCCGGGGTTGGCGGCCTTGGCGGGGCTGCCGGGAGGGGAGGCCGACGGAGGGGGTGGCACGTCGGGGAGGGGGCTGCCCGTCGACGCGGCTGCGGCGGTGGCACGCCAGGCCACGGGTTCGTTCAACAGCGCTTCGTCGCCCGCGGCGGGGTCGAGCCCACGGGCCGGCAACCCCGGCTCAGCGTCCGACTCCGGCTCCGCACGTCGCTCCGACTCCGGCCCAGCCTCCGGCTCCCGCTCCGCACGCCGCTCCGACTCCGGCCCACCCTCCGGCTCCCGCTCCGCACGCCGCTCCGACTCCGGCCCACCCTCCGGCTCCCGCTCCGCACGCCGCTCCGACTCCGGCCCACCCTCCGGCTCCCGCTCCGCACGCCGCTCCGACTCCGGCCCACCCTCCGGCTCCCGCTCCGCAGGCCGCTCCGACTCCGGCCCAGCACCCGGCCCCGTAACCGGCCCAGCACCCAGCTCCATAACCGGCCCGACACCCGACCGCGGCTCCGACCCTCGGGCCGGCCCCGGCTCAGCACCCGATCCCGGCTCCCCCAACGCCTCCTGCGACCCCGCACCCCACGCATCCGCGCCACCCGGCACCTGAGGCGCGTCCAGGCTCGCGCCCACGACCGTCTCGTCCAACCCCTGCCCGCTCACGCGTCCCCCTCCCCACCCGGAAAGGCCCCGGCCAACTGGCTTTGCTCGCCGGCCGGCCGCTGCCCGCCACCGCCCGAACCAACGGCACTGCCCGAACCAACGCCACCGCCCGAGCCGATCCCCCCACCCGCACCAACGGCACCGCCCCCAGGGGCAGCCGCCTCCCCCTCCGTCCCCGCCCAACTAGGCGGGCCCCCAGAAGCGGAGCGCCCCGCCAGCCACGTGCCGAAGCCTCCGCCCGACTCGCTCGTCGGTGCGGTCCAGCGGCCCGGCACATGGGCCTCCGGGGGGTTGGCGAAGGGCAGGGGGTCGCCCGCGTCGTCCACGGGTTCACGGCGCACGGGGCAGTGAGAAACGATCTCCAGGTAAATGCCGTGAAATGCCGTGATGTTCTGCTCGACGGTGAAGAGTTCGAGCGCTCGTGCCCGCGCGGCGGCGCCGAGCCGTTCGCGGCGCCCCGGGTCACGCAGCAGCGACACACACGCTTCGGCGAGCGCCCGCGGATTGCGCGGCGGGACCACCAGGCCGGTGCCGCCGATGACCTCGACGACGGCGCCCGCGTCGGTCGAGACCGTCGCGCGTCCGCAGAACATCGCCTCGACGAGGCTGATGGGGAACCCCTCGACGATGCTCGACAGGACGACGACGCTCCCGGCGGCGTACGCGTCCGCGAGGTCGGGCGTCTCGGGCCCGCCGATCTCCTCGAAGGAGACCGGGTTGTCGCCCATCGCGTGGGCGCCCTCCGCCTCGTCGGGGAAGAGCTGGGCGGCGAGGGCCTTGCAGTGGGCGAGGTAGGCGGCGGCGTCGGGTCCCTCGGCGGGCGCTCCGACGAGGCGCAGGCGGGCCTTGGGCTCCTCCTTGCGGATCTCCGCGAAGGCGTGGAGGAGGGAGATCAGGTCCTTGGAGGGTTCGATGCGGCCGACCCAGACGAGGGTGCCTGGCTCCCCCGGTTCCTCGCGCTCGCCGATCTCGGCGAAGCGGGAGGCCTCCATGCCGGGGTGGACGGTGCGCAGTTTCGCGCGGTCGGCGCCGCACCGCTCCTGCCAGCGCCGGGCGTGCGTGTTGCCGGGGGTGATGATCGCGGCCTGCCGGTAGGTCTCGGCGGCGAGGCCGCCGTGGAATGCGGCGAGCATCGCCCGTACGGGGGCGCTGAGTTCGGCGTCGCCGGTCGCGATGTAGTGGGCCCGCAGCTGTACGCCGTACTCGGTGACGAGGAGGGGGACGCCGGAGAAGTGGTGGGCGACGAGTCCGGGGAGGGCGGCGGGGCCGCCGGAGGTGGCGTGGCACAGGTCGACCGAGCCGAGGCCGTCGTCGCCGTACCAGTCGAGGGAGAGCGGGCGCAGGGCGCGTTCGATCTGTCCGGCGACAGCGAGGAGGTCGGGGACGCGGGCGGCGCGGGCCGCGCGCAGGGCGCCCGGTGCGCGGCAGGCGCGCTCCAGTGTGCGCACGGCGGTTTCGGAGCGCAGGGCGCCGACGAGTCCGCCTTCGTCGCGGGCGAGTTCGGCGAGGGCGTACAGCGCGTTGCCGAAACGGTCCGCCTCGGCGCCGGCGGAGTGGGCGGGCGCACCCGCGAGGCCGGTGGGGTCGGGGGAAGCCCCGGTACAGACGGCCGCGGCCAGTTCCGCGTACGCGTCGGCGAAGCGTCGCCTGCTGCGGCGTCCGTAGCCGGTGCCGTCGTCGGCGGCGGTCCACATCGGCGCGGTGCGCACCCGGCTGACCTGCGGGGGCAGTTCGATCCAGCCGCGGTCCTCCTGGTCCTGACTGCGGCTGAGCGCGTAGAGGTCGAACTCGTGCTGCTCGAGCCCGCGCACGAGCCGGTCGCACCAGAGTCTGGCCTCACCGCTCACATACGGATAGCCACCCTCCGTAAGCAGTCCGATGCGCACGAGTACACCCCCGATCTCCCGTCTGGGGAGCCGCCGTTGGCCCGGCGGCTCAGCGGGACGAACGTATGCGGACATGCCGGTGGCGTGATGGACGGTTGTCCATCACGCCACCAAAAGGGGTGAACGGCAGTAACTTTCCCGCGCGGGTAGCGTTCTGTCGCGCTACACACTCATTGCGTCACGGAATGTCATGCTGCGGCCAGCTCCCTGCGGGCGGAGCGTCGTCGCGCGGCGACGGCCGGATCGAGCGCCGGCACGGCGGCGAGCAGCTGCCGGGTGTACGGGTCCTGTGGCGCTCCGTAGACCTCGTCCACGGTGCCGTACTCGACGACGCGTCCCTTGCGCATGACGGCGACCCGGTCGCTGACCTGGCGGACGACGGCGAGGTCGTGGGCGATGAAGACGAGGGCGAGGCCCAGCTCGTCCTGGAGTTCCCGCAGCAGGCCGGTGACCTGGGCCTGGGTCGTGACGTCGAGGGCGGAGACGGCTTCGTCGCACACGATGATGCGCGGTTCGGCGGCGAGCGCGCGGGCGATCCCGACGCGCTGGCGCTGGCCGCCGCTGAACTCGTGCGGATAGCGCCCGTAGTGCGCCGGGTCCAGCCCGACGCGTTCCAGGAGTTCCTCGACCCGGCCGCGCACCTCCTTGTCGCCGCGCGCCCGCAGCGGGTCGGCGACGGACTCCCCCACGCTGCGGCGGGGGTTGAGGGAGGAGACGGGGTCCTGGAACACCATCTGCACGCCCGTGTCGGCGCGCGCCCCTGACAGGAGCACCTGTCCGGACGTCGGTTCGAGGAGCCCGACGAGCATCCGCCCGAGCGTGGTCTTGCCGCTGCCGCTCTCGCCCACGATTCCGAGGGTCTCGCCCCGGCGCACGGTCAGGGAGACCCCGTCGACGGCGGCGAAGGCGCGCTTGCCGCGCCCGAACTCCCGTCGCAGGCCGACCGCTTCGAGCAGGGCGTCGCCCGTCGCGTCCGGGCGCTGCGGGCGTGCCGCGTCGACGCGGGGGACGGACCCGAGCAGTTCCTTCGTGTACGCGGCGGAGGGTGCGCCGAGCACGTCGGCGACGGCTCCGCGTTCGACGGCGCGGCCGTGGCGCATGACGAGGACGTCGTCGACGCTCTCGGCGGCGACGCCCACGTCGTGGGTGACGAGGATGAGACCCATGCCGGTCTCCTGGCGCAGTCCGTGCAGCAGGTCGAGGATCTGCGCCTGGACGGTGACGTCGAGGGCGGTGGTCGGTTCGTCGGCGACGAGGAGGGCGGGTTCGCAGGCCAGGGCCATGGCGATCAGGGCGCGCTGGCGCATGCCGCCGCTGAACTCGTGGGGGCGTGACCGCGCGCGGCGGGCGGCGTCGGGGATGCCGACCCGGTCGAGCACTTCCACGGCACGCGCGCGTGCGGCGCGCCGGGACGCCTTGGAGTGCACGCGGTACACCTCGGCGATCTGGTCGCCGACGGCGTAGTACGGGTCGAGGGAGGACAGCGGGTCCTGGAAGACCATCGCGGCCGTCCCGCCCCGCAGCCGCCGCAGGGCCTCGCCGTCGGCTTCCTGTACGTCGGTGCCGGCGGCCCGCACGGACCCGGTGACGCGCGCGCCGGTCCCCCGGTGGAGGCCGAGGAGCGCGGAGGCGACCGTGCTCTTGCCGGATCCGGACTCGCCGACGACGCCGAGCGCCGCGCCCTGCTCCAGGCGGAAGGAGAGCGTGTCGACGGCCCGCAGGTCCCCGAACTCGACGGTGAGCGCATCCACTTCGACGAGGCTCATGACAGGACCACCCGTCGGTCGGCCACCGCGTACAGGACGTCCGCGACGGCATTGGCGAGTACGACGAAGAAGCCGGTGACGAGGACCATGCCGACGACGACCGGCAGGTCGACGACGTTGACGGCGTGCACGAGTTCGCGGCCGAGTCCGGGGATGCCGAACAGGGTCTCGCTGAGCACGGCGCCGCCGAACATGGAGCCGAAGTCGTTGGCGTTCAGGGCGATGACAGGGGCGACGGCGCCGCGCAGTGCGTGCCGTCCGATGATGGAGCGTTCGCCGACCCCGTAGGCGCGGAAGGTGCGCACGTGGTCCTCGGCGAGGGTCTCCAGCATGGACGCGCGGGTGAGGCGCGCGTACTTGGCGGCCTCGATGAGGGCGAGCGACAGCCAGGGCAGGAGCAGGTTCCACGCCCACTGTTCGGGGTCGTCGGTGAAGGGCACGTACTGCGGGAAAGGCAGCCACTGGAGCTGTCCGCAGACGACGATCATCAGCAGCAGGCCGATGACGAAGACGGGCGTGGCCGTGCCGGCGAGGGTGATTGCGGTGAGGATCCGCTCCGTGGGACGGCCGCGCCGCCATGCGGACAGGACGCCGGTGCCGACGCCGAGGATCAGCCACAGCACCATGGCGCCGAGCGCGAGCGAGGCGGTGGCGGGCAGCTTGGTGAGGATCAGCTGCGTGACCTGCTGGTCGGTCTGGTACGAGAAGCCGAGGCAGGGGGCGTCGCAGTGCTGGACGGCGGTGCCGGTGGAGAAGTCCTGTCCTACGAAGATGCCCTGGAGGAAGTGCCAGTAGCGCAGGTACAGCGGATCGTCGAGCCTCAACTGGTCGGCGACCTGCTGCACTTGGGCGGGCGAGCAGCGGGGGCCGCAGCTGATCTGGGCGACATTGCCGGGGGCCGCGTAGAAGACGACGTAGATGATCACGGAGATGGCGAGCAGGGTGACGGCGGCGCCGATCGCCCTGCGCAGCAGGAAGCCGGTCATGCGCCGGCCTCCCGCTTGCGGCCCGTGCCGATGCGCAGGCGGGACGCGGCGCGCGGGTCGAGCGCGGTACGCACGCCGTCGCCGAGGACGGTGAGCGCGAGCACGGTCACGAAGAGCGTGCCTGCGGGCAGCAGTAGGTACTGCGGTGCGGCCTGGTACCAGACGTCGGCGGCGGTGAGCATCTGTCCCCAGGAGGGTGTGGGCGGTTTGACGCCGACGCCGAGGAACGAGAGGGCCGCCTCGACGGTGACGTTCGTCGGGACGAGCAGGGACGCGTACGTGATGACGGGCGCGGCGAGCGACGGGAGGAGTTCGCGACGGGCGATCTGCCAGGTGGGCCAGCCGCTGAGCCGGGCCGCGGCCACGAAGTCGCGTTCCTTGAGGGTGATGGTCTGGGCGCGCACGATCTTGGCGGTGCCGCCCCAGGCCACGAGCCCGATCACCAGGGCGACGAGGACGGGCCGGGGAAAGCCGCTCGGGACGATCGCCATCAGGGCGAGCGCGAGGATCATCAAGGGCAGCGCGACGATGACGTCGGTGGCGCGGCTGAGGACCTGGTCGACCCAGCGGTTGCCGAGCCCGGCCGCGATGCCGACGGTGACGCCGATGAACACCTGCACGACGGTGGCGGCGAGTGCGACGCCGAGTGAGACCCGGGCCCCGTAGACGAGGCGGGTGAACAGGTCGCGTCCGGTCTGCGGTTCGACGCCGAGCCAGTGCTCGCCGCCGGCTCCGCCGAACGCGCCGACGGGCACGCCGCCGCGCGCGGAGTCGATGAGGTGGGGGTGGTACGTGTTCGGGTCCTGGCCCTCGATCAGCGCGAGGAGCGGGGCCCCGAGTGCGATCAGGACGAGCAGGGCGACGACGGTCGCCGCGACGAGGGCGGCGCGCTGCGTGCGCAGGCGCCGCCAGAACTGACGGGCTCCGGAGACGGGGGCGGACGCCGTGATGGCGCCCGCCCCTGCGGTCTCCGAGGCCACAAGTGCCTCGGTCATCGCGTCACTTCACCGAGACCTGCGAGATGTCGAGCACGCCGGTCCAGTCACTGATGACGATGTTCTTGACGTCCGGTCCGTACAGGCGCTTGTACACAGGGTGGAACAGCGGCACGGTCAGTGCCTTCTCCCCGATCTTCTTGTCCAGTGCACCCCAGCGCTCGGCGGCAGCGTCAAGATCGGTCAACTTGTTGATCGAGTCGATCTCGTCATTGACGGACTTGTCGTCGAGGAAGCCGGTGTTGAAGTTCGCGCCGTCCTTGACGATCTGCCGGCCGTCGAAGATCGGGGCGAGGAACGGGCCGCCGGAGGGCCAGTCGGCTCCCCAGTGCGCGAGGAAGAAGCCGGGCTCCTTCTTGGCGCTGTGGATCGTGTCGGAGTAGTCGTTCGCCTCCAGGCCCTGGAGCTTGACGGTGATGCCGGCCTTCTTCAGGGCGTCCTGGAGGGCGGTGGCGATCTCCGGACTGGTCTCGAAGTCCTTGGCGTTGGAGTGCGTGAGGGTGACGGTCAGGCCGTTCTTGTAACCGGCCTCCTTGAGCAGCTCCTTGGCCTTCTGCGCGTTGCCTGATGCGCCGGCCGGGAAGTGGTCGTACGCGGTGTAACCGAAGGACTTCTGGTCCGGAAGGTACGTCGTGGCGGGCTCGGCGAGCGAGGAGCCGCCGGCGGCGTTGATCACGGAGGAGCGGTCGACGGCGTATGAGATCGCCTGGCGCACCTTCGGGTTGTCGAACGGCTTCACCTTCGGGTTGAAGGCGATGTAGTTCGTGTAGCCGAAGTGGCCGGTGCCGACGCGGGCGGCGAGCTTCTTGTCACCGCTGACCTTGGCGAGTTCGGCGGGGCCGAGGTTGGTGTCGGTGGTGACTGCGGCGGCGTCGGCGCCCTGACCTGCGGAGAGCCGCTGGTTGATGACGGAGGAGTCGAGACCGGAGCGGACATCGATCCGGTCCGGGTAGGCCTTGCGCTCCTCGTCGGTCGTCGCGGACCAGTGTGTGTTGCGCTCCAGGACGAGCCGCTCGCCGTCGTTCTCGTTCTTGACGACCTTGTACGGGCCGGACGAGACGGGGTGCTCCTCGTACTTCGTGCCGGTGTCCTTGGCCTTGGGCACGGGCGTGAACTGCGTCTGCGTGGCCAGGTAGGGGAACTCGCCCTCGGGCTTGTTCAGGTGGAAGACGACGGTCCGCGCGTCCGGGGTCTCGATCGAGTCGAGGCCCTTCTTGTCCTTGTACGGGCCCTGGTAGTCGGCGCCACCGATCAGCCAGTCCCTCAAGTACGGTGCTCCGCCGGAGAGTTCGGCCGCGAAGGACCGCTCGATGCCGTACTTGATGTCGGTGGACGTGATGGGCGATCCGTCCTCGTACGTGAGGCCCTTCTTCAAGGTGTACGTCCACACGGTCGCGTTCTTGCTGGGCTTGCCCAGGTCGGTGGCGAGGTCGGGGACGACCTTCGCGCCCGCTGCCCCATCCTCGCGGTTGCGGGTGGTCAGCGTGCGGAAGACGAGCGAGGGGACGTTGCCGCCGCCGGAGGTGTAGAGCCGCGCCGGGTCGAAGTCGGACTGCGGGTTGGAGTTGAGGACGGTGAGGGTGCCGCCCTTCTGCGGCTTGGCGTCGGAGCTCCCCCCTGCGTCGCTGTCCTTGGGCCCGGCGCAGGCGGCGGCGCCGACGGCGAGGACCACGCTGACGGATGCGGCGGCCACGCGGCGCGCTATGACGGACGGTTGACGCATCGGAAATCGACCCCTTGGGGAATGTGCGCTGCGCTGGGCAGCAGAGGGCAGGCAGGGAAATGCGCAGAACTCGCCCGAGGCACGTCGACAGCCGGAAAACGCGAAACCGGAAACCCTGAGAAGAAATAAGGGTGGATACCGGAAAGGAGAGATTAAATGCGACGCGGCACGCCAGGGGCGGGCGTCAGCAACAGTGCACGTCAGCGACGCACAGCGCGGTCACGCCGATGAGCGTGAGCTCAATGGCGGTGCGCGAGGGTGCGTGGCGGTACGACATGCGGAGAAATATGAACGAACTTTCGCCGGATGTCAAAGCGACCCCTGCCCTGCGGCTCAACTCTTGGGAAAGGCCCAGGGGTTGGGCTTGCAGGTGATTCCGTCGAAGGTCAGGAACTTGGTCTGCTGCTGCATGACGGGCGCGAGCGCGCCGTTCTTCGTGCAGGTCACGTGGTTGAACCCGAGCCGGTGCCCGACCTCGTGGTTGATGAGCATCTGCCGGTACAGATGGATCTTGTTCCCGTACGTCGTCGATCCCTGTGCCCACCGATAGGCATTGATCATGACGCGGTCGGTGGCGGCGGAATCGCAGGACACATTGTCCTCGGTCGTGTCGAGCCCGGATTTCTCGCACCAGACGCCGGTGGTCCCCGGACTGGCGAGCGTAATCACGAAGTCGGGCTTTCCGGAGGAAATCCGCTCGAAAGTCCTGCCGCCGTCATGGGCCCAACTGCGGTCGTCGTTCAGGGTCTTCTGCACGGCCTGCGCGAAAAGCCCGCCGTCGAGCCCGAGCCCGTTCTCGACGTCGATCCGGTACTGGAACTTCTGCCCCTTGCCCGGTGCCTTGTCGAATCCGGGCACCGCCGTGAACTTCCCGGAACCCTTGAGCTTGGCGGACAGGGGATACGTCCTGCCCATCTTCTGGTCGTACGTCAGCGGGGTGACGGGCCGGGCCTTGCCCCCGGGGGCGGCCCGGTCGTCCGAACGGGACGCCGACCCGGCCGTCGACCGCTTGCCGGGCCCGGCCGCGGACTGCGCGTGGGCGTCGGCCGCGCCGCCACGCCCTTGGACGACGTGCCCGGCGACGACGACGGCGAGCGCGGTGGTCACTGCGGCGGCCGCGATGCCGGTGTACGTACGGCCCTTGCGCCGTTTGTCACCCGGCTCCTCGTCCTCGGCGGACCCGGCTGCGGCCACGTCGGGCTCGCCGCCCTCCGCTTCCCAGTCGGTGACAGCGCCGTAGGGGTCGGAGGGACGGACAGGCGGGGCGAACGCGTCCACGTAGTCCTGCCGCGGCCTGCTCCGGGGCGACGGCACGACCGGCGCGGCGGCGTAGCCGACGCCCATGCGGGTCTCGCCCCGGGCGCCCCCCTCGAACTGCTCAGGGTGCCCACCGCGCACATGCGGAACGCCGTGCGCGGGAGTGCTCTGCGGGAATCCATGGGAAGGCGTCACACGGGGCGACCCGTGAGCCGGAGTCCCCTGCGCCGGGAAACCGTGCGGCGGGGTCGCCTGCGGGAAGCCATGGGCGGGGGTCGCCTCGGAGAACCCACGGGTGGTGGGCCCCTGTGGCGGAGCCGCCTGCGGGAATCCGCGCGGCGGGGTCGCCTGGGGAAAGCCATGTGCGGGCGTCGCCTCGGAGAACCCACGCGGCGGCCCGGCGTTCGGCGACGAGCCGCGGTACGGGGCCGGCTGCGCCTGCCCGCGCGGAGCGCCCTGCTGCGCCTGGGGACCCGGCGTGGTGGGACGTGGGACATCGGGGGCGCCGCGTCTGCGGCGACCGCGGCCTGCGGCGACCGGCGCCCCGGCCTCCTCCGCGTCGTCCAATGGTGCCGGTGCCGGCCCCCGGCGGCTATGCCGTCCCACTCGCCGCCTCAGCTCCCCGCCCGCTCGTCTCGTCGCTCTCGGTCGATTCCCCCGCATCCGCGAGGAGTTCACGCATCGCCGTGGCGACCGTCTCCGGATACTCCATCATCGCCACGTGTCCCGCGTCCGGCAGCGTCAGGAGCCGCGAGGAACGGAACGTCCGCGCGGCCCGCGCCGCCATCCGGTAGGACACGAGCTGATCGCGTCCACCGTAGACGAGGAGCGTGGGCGCGAGGACACGTTCGGCCTGACGCCACAGCCCATGCTGCCCGCCCAGGGTGTACGCGTTCACGACGCCACGCGCCGAACGGGTCATCGCGTCCCAGAAATAAGGCAGTTGAAGCCGCCGCTCCATCTCCTCGACGGCGGCCTGGTACCCCTCGGGGGTGACCCGGCCGGGATCCCCGTAACAGAGTGCTGTGACGCCGCGCACCCTCTGTTCGGCGGACCAGTCCTTGGTGAGGCGGGTGAAGAGCGAGGCCACGCCCGGTACGGCCAGCAGCGCGGTCGGCACCGCCGTCCGCTGCACGCGGATCTCGGGCAGCGCGGGCGAGACGAGTGTGAGGGTGCGGACGAGATCGGGCCGTACGGCCGCGACCCGTGTCGTGATCGCCCCGCCGAGGGAGTTGCCGACGAGGTGGACGGGCCCGCGGCCCGCCGCGTCGAGGTGGCGGATGACGGCGCGGGCGTGCCCGGTCACCGAGTAGTCGCCGTCGTCCGGCGGCGGCGAGTCGCCGAAGCCGGGCAGGTCGAGCGCCTCGCCGTCGACGACGTCCTCGAGGAGCGGCATCAGGGCGGACCAGTTCTGCGAGGAGCCGCCGAGGCCGTGCACGTACAGCGCGGGCGGCAGCCCTGCGCGGGTGCCGGGGCGGGAGCGGATCGTGAGCGTGAGCCCCGGCAGGGCGACCGAGTCGAGCCGCTCACCCTCCACGACCCGGACGGTGCCCGGCTTGGGCGCCGCGGCTGCGAAGGCGGCAGGCACGCGCGGCGACTCGGTCGAAGACATGCGGGATATGTTACGAGACGATCACGCGCTGGATCGTGTGTTCGCCGTCACAGATCGCATCGCGCCCCGTTCCGGTGTCTCCTACGCTCAGATCTGGGCACCCGCCCACATGAGGACGCACAAGGACACATGAGGGAAGGGAGCCGCCATGACGGTCGACCCATCCGACCCTGACACATTCGAGCGGCAGGAGGACGACGCGGAGTTCGGCGTCGAGGCCCCCGAGGCGGACGCGGCCGAGCAGCTCACGGAGCTCTCGCCGCACCGGGACGACCCTCCGGCGGACGCCGACCCGGACGCCGCGAACGAGGCGGACCGTGCCGAACAGGCCCGCGTTGTGGATCTGGACGAGGACGACTATCGGTGACCTGCCCGTATTTGCCCGTATGCGGACGGTTTCCATAGCTGTCCGGTCCGTGAAATTGTGCGTTCGCACCGCGCACACCAGGGTTACCGAAAAGTACGATGGCGAAGCGGCGCACACCGCACACGGACAATCTTGGGAGGCGGCGTGACAGCCATCGAGCAGACAGAGGCAGCGCGCCCTCGGGGCACGCGCCTGCCGCGCCGTGCCCGACGTAACCAGCTTCTGGGCGCGGCCCAGGAGGTATTCGTCGCGCAGGGCTACCACGCGGCGGCCATGGATGACATCGCGGAGCGCGCAGGCGTCAGCAAGCCGGTGCTCTACCAGCACTTTCCCGGCAAGCTCGACCTCTACCTGGCTCTGCTCGACCAGCACTGCGAGGCGCTTCTCCTGGCCGTGCGCACGGCGCTGGCCTCCACGTCCGACAACAAACTGCGGGTCGCGGCCACGATGGACGCGTACTTCGCCTACGTGGAGGACGAGGGCGGCGCGTTCCGCCTGGTCTTCGAGTCGGACCTGACGAACGAGCCCGCGGTGCGCGAGCGCGTGGACCGCGTCAGCCTGCAGTGCGCGGAGGCGATCTCCGACGTGATCGCCGAGGACACCGGCCTGTCGAAGGACGAGTCGATGCTGCTCGCCGTCGGTCTGGGCGGCGTTTCGCAGGTCGTGGCGCGCTACTGGCTCTCCAGCCAGTCGCAGATCCCGCGCGACAAGGCCGTGACGCTCCTGACATCCCTGGCCTGGCGCGGCATCGCCGGCTTCCCCCTGCACGGCACCGACCACCACTGACGAGGCGCGGCGCACGGCGGCCCACGGTCTTGTTCGCTCCTGGCGTGCAGCGTGGACGCCGGGTACGTCCCCTCACCGGGCTAATGTGTGCTGGGTACGGCGCGGTCGTCCGCGCACATCACGGATCGTCGGAGGGACAAGGCCGTGGAGGTCAAGATCGGCGTGCAGCACACGCCCCGCGAGATCGTTCTGGAGAGCGGCCAGACCGCCGAGGAAGTCGAGAGCGCGGTGTCCGAGGCACTGTCCGGCAAGGTGCAGCTGCTGACTCTCGTGGACGAGCACGGCCGCAAGGTCCTGGTGCCGGCCGAGCGCCTGGCGTACGTGGAGATCGGTGAGCCTGCGGTGCGCAAGGTGGGCTTCGGCCCGGTGTAGGGCCCCGCGCACGGCGGCACGAAAGACATACGGGAAAGGCCCGGTGGCATCCGCCACCGGGCCTTTCCCGCACCTGTTTCCGTGCCTGTCCGCGACGCTGCGGCCTTCACAGGGCGGACCCAGCGAACCCATACGGGGAGGATTGCATTCCGCGGCCCGCGGGTACACCGGTCAAGACCGATTTGCACCACGGCCAATGCGGGAGGGACCTCACACAATGCTCCTGGAAGCGCTCGGCTCCGCCCTGCTCGGCCTCGGCCTTGCCTGGGCCGCGACTGTCCGCCTGCCCAGCCGGCTCCCGTCCCGGGCGCTCGTACTGCCGACAGGAATCGCGGGTGCGCTCTTCGGGGCATTTCTGACCCACACCGCGCTCGGCTCCGGACACGCCCTCGCCACCCTGGCCGGAGCGGTCGTCGTGGGAGTGGCGTTCCTGTCGCTGCTGCTGCGCCCCTCAGCCCGAGTCCGGCGATCAGCGCCGGCGTAGGGCCTCTCGTCCGGACCGTGCCGGGCTCGCGGGGTCTGGCACGCACTGACCCCGCTCCCTGATCCAGCCCGATCCGGACGCAGGACCCTGGACCGTGACCGACCGACGGTGAAGCGGCCTCAGGCCGCGAGCCCCAGCGCGGCCATCCGCTTGGTGTGCGCCTCGGTGATCCGCGAGAACATACGGCCGACCTCCGCGAGGTCGAACCCGTCGGCCACGCCGCCGACGAGCATCGTCGACAGGGCGTCCCGGTCGGCGACGACCCGCTGCGACTGCGAGAGCGCCTCGCCCATCAGGCGGCGGGCCCACAGCGCGAGCCGGCCGCCCACGCGCGGCTCGGCCTCGATCGCGGCCCGGACCTTCTCCACGGCGAAGCTGGCGTGCCCGGTGTCGTCGAGGACGGCGAGGACGAGGGAGCGGGTGTCCGAGTCGAGCCGGGCCGCGACCTCACGGTAGAAGTCACTGGCGATCGAGTCGCCGACGTACGCCTTGACCAGACCTTCCAGCCAGTCCGACGGCGCGGTCTGCTTGTGGAAGCCGTCGAGCGCGGCGACGAAGGGCTCCATCGCCTCGGTCGGCTCGACGCCGATCGCCGAGAGCCGGTCGCGCAGTTGCTCGAAGTGGTGGAATTCGGCGGACGCCATTTTCGCGAGCTCGGCCTTGTCGCCGAGCGTAGGCGCCAGCTTCGCGTCCTCGGCGAGCCGCTCGAATGCGGCCAGCTCCCCGTACGCGAGTGCGCCGAGCAGGTCCACGACCGCTGCGCGGTAATGGGGGTCGACGGATGCCTTCGCCCAGTCCTGGGCGGCGATTCCGGTGGGTTCGTCGGCTGCGGCGGTGTCAGGCGTCTCCATGAAGCGCACAATAGCCCGCCGACCGCCGCCCGGAAGTCCCTGGTCAATGACTGTGACGACGGCTACGTGACCAATTCGGCCATCGCACATGCGCGATTCCGGGGTATGGTGGTAAAGAGCCCGCCGGGTACGAGCAGAACTTTTACGTGTCTGTTTGTACGCGTTTTCGACGGGCTTCATGAATGAGGATGCCCGGTCGGTGGCCCGATCGGCTCCGACCCGACAGCCCTCCGGGCGGTACGTCACACGGCGTACGGCACGAGGAGGGAATCCCTCAGCGGCACGAGCGCTCGAGCGTCGGCAGTGGTCCCGCGTCACCCGGCCCGCCCGCCTCTCGCTGGCGACCGGCGATCAATCGGCACGGTCACGACCCCCGCGTTCGCCTCGCACCGCGTCTCACAGAAGAGGCAACACCCTGACTACGCAGCAGCTTTCCACGTTCCGAGAGCTCGGGATCCTTCCCGAGACCGCCGAAGCCCTCGAGGCCGTCGGCATCATCACCCCCTTCCCCATCCAGGAGATGACGCTCCCCGTAGCGCTCTCCGGCACCGACGTCATCGGCCAGGCCAAGACCGGCACCGGCAAGACGCTCGGCTTCGGGCTTCCGCTCCTCGAGCGCGTCACCGTCCCCGCGGACGTCGAGGCGGGCCGGGCGCAGCCCGAGCAGCTGACCGACGCCCCGCAGGCGCTCGTCGTCGTCCCCACCCGTGAGCTGTGCCAGCAGGTCACGAACGACCTGCTGACGGCCGGCAAGGTGCGCAACGTGCGCGTCCTCGCCATATACGGCGGGCGTGCCTACGAGCCGCAGGTCGAGGCCCTCAAGAAGGGCATCGACGTCGTCGTCGGCACCCCGGGCCGTCTCCTCGACCTCGCGGGCCAGAAGAAGCTCAACCTGAAGCACATCAAGTCCCTCGTCCTCGACGAGGCCGACGAGATGCTCGACCTGGGCTTCCTGCCCGACGTCGAGAAGATCATCAACATGCTTCCGGCCAAGCGCCAGACGATGCTGTTCTCCGCGACGATGCCCGGCGCCGTCATCGGCCTGGCCCGTCGCTACATGTCGCAGCCGACGCACATCCGCGCCACGTCGCCCGACGGCGAGGGCGCGACGGTCGCGAACACCTCGCAGCACGTCTACCGCGCGCACAACATGGACAAGCCGGAGATGGTCGCGCGCATCCTGCAGGCCGAGGGCCGCGGGCTCGCGATGATCTTCTGCCGTACGAAGCGGACCGCCGCCGACATCGCCGACCAGCTGCAGCAGCGCGGCTTCGCGTCCGGCGCCGTCCACGGTGACCTCGGCCAGGGCGCACGTGAGCAGGCCCTGCGGGCGTTCCGCAACGGCAAGGTGGACGTGCTCGTCTGCACCGACGTCGCCGCTCGCGGCATCGACGTCGAGGGTGTGACGCACGTCATCAACTACCAGTCCCCCGAGGACGAGAAAACGTACCTGCACCGCATCGGCCGTACCGGCCGCGCGGGTGCCAAGGGCATCGCGATCACGCTGGTCGACTGGGACGACATCCCGCGCTGGCAGCTGATCAACAAGGCGCTGGACCTGAAGTTCCCCGACCCGGTCGAGACGTACTCGTCGTCTCCGCACCTGTACGAGGAGCTGAACATCCCGGCCGGCACGAAGGGCGTGCTGCCGCGCTCCGAGCGCACCCGGGCCGGCCTGGCCGCCGAACAGGTCGAGGACCTCGGCGAGACCGGTGGCCGTGGCGGGCGCGGCGGCCGTGGTGGCCGTACGGCCGCTCCGGCTCCCGTCCAGGAGCGCGAGCGCGAGCCGCGTACGGCGCGTACGACGCCGCGTCGCCGTCGTCGCATCCGTAACGGCGAGCCGGTGGCCGCGCCGACGGTGAACGAGCCGAGGACGGCTCCGGCCGAAGCGGTCGCCGCCTCCGAGGCCGTGGACGCCACTTTGGTGGAGCCGCGTACGCCGCGTCGTCGCCGTCGCACCCGTTCCGGCGCCGCTCCGGAGGCCGTCGTCGAGACCGCCGCCGTCGCGACGGCCGAGGCTGTCGCCGACCCGGTCGAGTCGGTCGAGGTCGCGGAGACGAAGCCGAAGCACACCCGTAAGGCCGCCGCCGAGGAGGTCGCCGAGACCGTCGAGGCGACGGTCCCGAGTCCGCGCCGGCGCACCCGCAAGGCCGCACAGGCCGCGGTGGACACGGTCGAGGCCGTCGAGTCGGTCGAGGCTCCCGCGGAGGCCAAGCCCAAGCGCACCCGTAAGGCGGCGCCCAAGGCCGAGGCCGTGGCGGACACCGTCGAGGCGACGGAGATCGCGGAGACGAAGCCGAAGCGCACCCGCAAGGCCGCCGCCCCCAAGGCCGCCGCCGAGGCGGTCGTCGCCGAGGAGGCCGAGACCAAGCCGCGCCGGCGCACCCGCAAGGCCGCACAGGCCGTGGTGGACACGGTCGAGGCCGTCGAGTCGGTCGAGGTCGCGGAGACGAAGCCGAAGCGCACCCGTAAGGCCGCCGCCCCCAAGGCGACCGCCGACGCGGCCGCCGAGGTCACGGAGACGAAGCCGAAGCGCACCCGTAAGGCCGCCGCCCCCAAGGCGACCGCCGACGCGGCCGCCGAGGTCACGGAGACGAAGCCGAAGCGCACGCGCAAGGCCGCGGCCCCCAAGGCCGCCGCCGAAGCGCCCGCCGAGGAGGCGCCCGCCAAGCCCCGCCGCCGCACCCGCAAGGCCGCGGAGCCGACGGAGAGCTGAGCAGGACCACGGAGCAAGCCAATGGCCCGGCACCCGCGAAAGCGGGGCCGGGCCATTGGCGTTCACGGTCACGGAGGTCACGGGGGTCGCGGAGAGCCCCGCCCGATCCCCGAATGACCCGCGGCGGCACTGCGGTTAGCCTCGTCGCATGAGTCGGCCTCCCGCATTCGTCCCGCCGCCCGGCGCCGTCGCCCACGCCCTTCGGACCGAGCGCGGCGACTTCGCCGCCATCAGTGCCGGTCCGCAGGACGCCGGGCACACGGGTACCGCGCTCCTGCTGCCGGGGTTCACCGGTAGCAAGGAGGACTTCATCGCCCTGCACGTGCCGCTCGCCGCCGCCGGGTACCGCACGGTCGCCGTGGACGGGCGGGGACAGTACGAGTCGACGGGACCCATCGACGACGAATCCCCTTACGCGCAAAGGGAGTTGGCCCGCGATGTGCTCGCGCAGGCGGCCGTCGTGGACGACGGGACGCCGCTGCATCTCGTGGGGCATTCGCTGGGCGGCCAGATCGCCCGGGCGGCCGTGCTCGTCGACGCCACGCCGTTCGCCTCGCTCACCCTCATGTCCTCGGGCCCGGCCCAGATCTCGCCGTCGCAGCAGGAGCGGGTCAAGCTGCTGCGGGACGCACTCGCCGTGCTCGACATGGCGCAGGTCTGGGACGCGATACAGGCGCTCGACACGCCGGAGGAGACGGACACGCCCGGAGCGGGCGCGGACGACGCCGCCGCCCTGCGGCACCGCTGGCTGCTCCACAGCCCGGCCCAGCTCATCGCGACCGGCCGCCAGCTGTGCACGGAACCCGACCTGGTCGACGAGCTGGCGGCCGTCCGGCTGCCCAAGCACGTGCTGTCGGGCGAGCGCGACGACACCTGGCCGGTGCAGCTCCTCGACTCCATGGCCGTACGCCTCTCGGCCCGCAGGACCGTCATCGCGGGCGCGGAGCACTCCCCGAACACGGACCGCCCCCAGGCGACCGCGGCGGCCCTGGCCGCGTTCTGGGACCTGCACCCGCCGATGGTCTAGCCGGAGGGCGCGGTACTAGTACTGCGCCTGGAGGTGGCCCCAGAAGCCGTCCCGCAGGGCGCGCCGCAGGTCGGACTGTCCCCGCAGCGAGTACTGCAGCAGCGCCTCCGCCTCGACCAGCAGCTCCTGGTCGACGGGCCCGGGCAGATACGGGTGCCCCGGCAGCAGCTCCAGCAGTGACTCCCTGCCACGCGCGGCGAGCCACTTCGCGGCGATCTGCGCACCGACGAACCGCACGTCCTCCCGCGAGGGGCGGGGCGTGCCCGCGTTCTCGTACGTCGCCGTGGTGGTGCGCCGGGACACGTACGGCTTGAAGAACGCCAGGTCGAACGTGCGCTGGCTGTCGACTTCCCAGAGGAGCGGGTCCGCCTGGTTGCGGCCCTCGGGCGCCTCGATGCCCCACAGGTGGACGCGTGCGCCGTAGCCCTGCGCCGCCTCGACCGCGGAGACGAGGTCCTCGTCCCCGCCGATGAGCGCGGCGTCGCTGATGGCGCGGTGCCGGGCGAGCGACTCCAGGTCCGTCCGGATCAGGGAGTCGACGCCCTTCTGCTGGTTGTGGGCGTTGAGGTTGCCGAGCCTGACCTTGACGTCGGGGAGCTCGGCGATCGACTGCTGTTCGTTCGTATGGATGCGGCGCCGGGCGCCGTCGTACCAGTAGACGCGCAGCAGCCGGCTGTCCGCGAAGATCGTGCGGGCCTTGTCGATGAGGGCGTCGACGATGCCTTCGGCGTCGAGGTCGAAGGCCCTGCGGTCCTCGGTCCCGGTGACGAGGCGGCCGGCGGCGGCGTAGAGGTATCCGGCGTCCACGAAGATCGCGTGGGTGGACGGGGTCTTGGCCACTTCGGCGAGCATGCGCTTGAGCAGCTCGTTCGTACGGTCGAGCTCCGCGCGGATGGCCGTCAGGTCGTCGTTCATATGTGGCCCATTGTCACGGTCGTCACGCTGCGAACACAACTGGTCCCGCTACCCGAGGGTAATTAGCCTCGCGAAAAATTTCCTTAGCGTAGGGAATGTTTGCTGGGGGCAACTCGTTGATCCCTACAGAACGCGGGGCAGTGAAGCCGCGCAATCCACTCTTAACGGTCAGGCAACCGCCTGGCCGTACGACGGGGCAAGACTGTTGTCCCGTAGCAGTAGTTCTCCTCCAGGAGGATGACCAGACGAAGGGAGAAGCGGTTATGCGCTTCGAAATCATGCGACTCGACGATGTCGACGGAACCGCCGTGGACAGCACTGTCGTGGACGCCGCCTCCGTCAACCGGATCGTTCAGCAGGCGGCCGCCATAGGGCAGCGCCTCTACATTCGCCCGGCCGAGTCGCCGGCCTCGTAACGCGACGACGACTCCTGATACACCGCACGTAGACGACGACTCCTGATACACCGCACGCAATCGAATAACACGCTTCAGAGCCCCCGTACGACATCCGTACGGGGGCTCTTTTGCGTGCCCGGGGTGCTCGGCGCCGTCAGGAGCCCTGGATCACCTGGGTCACACCGTTGATGATCTGCTGCACGGCGATCGCGGAGAGCATCATGCCCGCGAGGCGCGTCACCAGGACCACGCCGCCGTCCTTGATGACGCGGATGATCAGCAGCGAGTAGCGCATCACGACCCACAGGACGACATGGATGGCGACGATCGCCGACCACACCGACACCTGCGTCGCGGCGCTGTCCGCCTTCTGCACGGCGAGGATGACGGACACGATCGCGCCGGGGCCCGCGAGCAGCGGCATGCCGAGCGGCACGAGCGCGACGTTCACGTCCTTGGTCTGCTTCGGTTCGTCGGTCTTTCCGGTGAGCAGGTCGAGCGCGATGAGGAGCAGCAGCAGCCCGCCCGCGATCATCAGCGCGGGGACGGAGACATGCAGGTAGTCGAGGATCTGGTGGCCCAACAGGCCGAAGACCGCGATGACGCCGAAGGCGACACAGACAGCCTGGAAGGCCATCCTCTTCTGCACCTTGGCGGGCCGGCCAGCGGTGAGCGCGAGGAAGATCGGGGTGATCCCAGGGGGGTCCATAATCACGAATAGCGTGAGAAAAAGGGATCCGAAGACAGCGACATCAAACACGGGTGTGGCCTTGCGAGTGGGGTCCACGGGATCAGCCGGGACGCGTCGTGCGTGGGGGTGCGGTGCGTGAGCCCGCACCGGGGCATGAAAGGAGCGGCTTGCCGGATCGCGGCAGGGCGCGGCTACGCGGTGGTTCCGCCGGCCCCGGGCACGGGGAACGCCCCGGTCGCCCGGCGCGTGATCTCCGCGTACACCTCGGGGTCGGTGGTGAACTCGCCGAGCACGCAGGTCTTCCGGCTGCCGTGGTAGTCGGAGGAGCCCGTGGCCAGGAGGCCGAGGTCGGCGGCGAGGCCGCGCAGGCGGGCCCGCGTGGCCGGTTCGTGGTCCATGTGGTCGGTCTCGATGCCGTCGAGTCCGGCCGCGGCGAGGTCGGCCATCACCGACTCGGGCACGACCTGCCCGCGCTTGACGGCCGCCGGGTGCGCGAAGACGGTGACCCCGCCCGCGGCCTTGACCAGGCGGATCGCGTCGAAGGGGTCGAGCTCGTGCTTGCCGACGTACGCGCGGCCACCGTCGGCGAGCCAGTCGGGCGTGAAGGCGTCGGAGACGGATCCGACGACGCCGAGTTCGACGAGGGCCTCCGCGACGTGCGGGCGGCCGACGGACCCGTCGCCGGCGATGCGGGCGACCTGCTCCCAGGTCACGGGCACGCCGAGGTCCTGGAGCTTGGTGACCATGCCCTGCGCGCGCGGCACCCGGTCGTCCCGTACGAGCTCGCGCTCGCGCAGCAGCTCGGGCTCGTCGGGGTCGAAGAGGTAGGCCAGCATGTGCAGGCCCACGCCGTCGAGGCGGCAGGAGAGTTCGGCGCCGGTGACGAGCGTGAGTCCGGCCGGCAGCGCGGCGACGGCCTCCGTGTACCCGCGACTCGTGTCGTGGTCGGTGAGCGCGATGACGTCCAGGCCGGCGGCGGCCGCGTTGCGGACCAGCTCGGCCGGGGTGTCCGTGCCGTCGGAAGCGGTGGAGTGGGTGTGCAGATCGATGCGCACGCGCGTACTCCAGGCTCTGAACGGACGGAAGGGGACGCTCAAGGATAACGGGGATCCGGAGCGATCCCGTCACCGTCGCCTGCCGGTACGACCCCTTACGTCAGGATGCGCGGCGACAGCGCGCCGCAGGGCACGAGGTCGACCTCGGCGCCCACGTCGCGCAGGTCGGTCAGGACCAGCTCGTCGTACATCAGGAGCCCGGTCTGCTCGGGCCACACGACCGCCCACACCCACAGGCCGCGCGCCTCGCCCGCGAAGACCGCGCGGTCGTCGGGGGTGCCGGAGACGTGCCACATCGGGGTCGGGCGTCCGGCGGCGAGGACCTTGACCTGGGGCGGCTTCTCGACGTTCATGTATGGGCCGGGGTCGGGGCCGTCGATGCCCGCGTACCGGGCGCCGAGGCCGACGCCGAGCTCCTCCGCGACGAGCACCATCTCCCCCACACCGCCGAGCGGCCCGGGGCCCGAGCACGCCACCGCCGTCGCCTTGCCGCCCGTGCGGTCGTCGCCCGCGCTGGCCACCCCGGTGAACAGCCACCCGACGGGCAGCGGCCAGGGCATCCACACCGGCACCTGGGTGCGGTGCACGACGACGCTCAGCGCCTCGACGCTGGGCGGGATCACGGGCTGCAGCGGATGCACCGCCCCGTGCGCGTCGCACTGCCAGGAGTCGGAGAAAAGGCCGGGAGCCCTGACCCGGCCACCACACTTCGGGCAACTGGGTTCGCCCCTCATAGGGTCCAACGGTCCTCCCCGTCTCCCGCTCCGTCAAGGACGATCACCCGTCCGAGGGCGGGGTCTCGCGGGACCTCCCCGGAAAAATTAGATGTAACTTGCATTAGTTAGCCGAGCTAATTTATTATGTGTATACGCCAACGACCGCTCACGGCCGCCGACGGTCACGAGCGGTCTCCGCGCGAACGACCCCGAGCGAACGACCCCGAGCGAACGCCCCCGAGCGAACGACACACGAATGCGAGGAACCGGCATGAGCCACAGCAGCACCCGAAGTGCGGGAGGTCCCGCCGAAGGGGACACGTTGGACGCGGGGGCGACCAGCCTGCTGCGTCAGCCGAAGGCGGTCTGGGCGACCGCCGGGGCATCCGTCGTCGCCTTCATGGGCATCGGCCTCGTCGACCCGATCCTGCCCTCCATCGCCAAGGGCCTCGAGGCGACGCCCAGCCAGGTCTCGCTGCTCTTCACCTCGTACTTCCTGATCACCGCCGTCGCCATGCTCGTGACCGGGTTCGTCTCCAGCCGGATCGGCGGCAAGAAGACGCTGCTCGCGGGGCTCGCGCTCGTCGTGGTCTTCGCCGCGCTGGCCGGCACCTCCGGCTCCGTCGGTGAGCTCGTCGGCTTCCGCGCCGGATGGGGCCTCGGCAACGCGCTGTTCGTCTCGACGGCCCTCGCCGTCATCGTCGGCGCCGCGGCCGGCGGCTCGGCCGCCGCGATCCTCCTCTACGAGTCCGCGCTCGGCCTCGGCATGGCCTGCGGCCCGCTGGTCGGCGCGCTGCTCGGCAACGCCAGCTGGCGCTACCCGTTCTTCGGCACCGCGGCCCTGATGGCCATCGGCTTCCTCTGCATCACGGCGTTCCTGAAGGAACAGCCCCGGCCCGCGAGGAAGACCTCGATCCTCGACCCGATCAAGGCGCTGGGTCACGGCGGGCTCGCCTCGGCCGCCGTGTCGGCCTTCTTCTACAACTACACGTTCTTCACGATCCTGGCCTTCACGCCGTTCGTCCTGAACATGACCCCGTACAAGTCGGGCGGCGTCTTCTTCGCCTGGGGCGTGCTGCTCGCGTTCTTCTCGGTGATCGTCGCGCCGCGCATGCAGGCCCGCTTCGGGTCGCTCAAGGTGCTCGGCGGCTCGCTGGTCCTGCTCGCCGCCGACGTCTTGGTCCTCGGGTACGGCGGCCACACCGCCGCCATCGTCTGCACGATCGTGTCCGGCGCCTTCATCGGCGTGAACAACACCGTGTACACGGAGCTCGCGCTCGGCGTCTCGGACGCGCCGCGGCCCGTGGCGAGCGCCGGCTACAACTTCGTACGCTGGTTCGCCGCCGCGGCCGCCCCGTACTTCGCGCCGAAGATCGAGGAGTGGACCGACATCCACATCCCGTTCGTGGTCGCCGCGATCACGGCGCTGCTCGGCGCGGTCGTCGTGTGGGTGCGCAGGAGCGCGCTCACCCACGAGGCCGAGGAACTGGCGCCGCAGCACGCCGGCGAGGACGGGATCTCCGTCTTCGCGAACTGACCCCTACTGATCCAGGGACACGGACCTGCGCAGCGGATCGCGCAGGTCCGTTCCGCTGTTCAGCCACTTCTCCTCGAGGGCGGCCGCCCCGTGCACCCGCTTCCACGCCGCCTCGTTCTGCGTCATCGGCAGCAGCGGCAGGAACCGTACGGGATCGAGCGGATCGTCGAGTTCGAGATCCTCCACGAGGCCCCCGGACTCCGCGACGAGCACTGACGTGAACGGGGCGCCGGGCCACAGGGGTTCGCCCACGTCGAGCGAGGCGCCCGCGGCCACGACGACCCCCTCGACCTGCGGCGACGCGGCGAGCACGGCGAGCGGGCGCAGCACCTTGTCGGTGTCGGCGCGACCGGCGCGCACCGACAGCACGAGCTCCGCGCGCGGACCCTTGAGCGGGTCGGCGAGCGCGGACGTCGGGTCGGCCATGGGGGCGGCCGACATACCGAGCGTGGCGTAGCGCACGAGGCCGGTGTCCGCCGCGTCCGTGAAGCGCAGCACCTCGATGCGGTCGGTGCCGAGGAACGTGACAGCGGCGCGCGCGTCCGGTTCACCGAGGGCCGTACGCAGCCGGGCCTCGACCAGAGCAAGAACATCTCCCATGTCGCGAGCATAGAACTCGCATCCAATGGGTAAAGGCGGGGCTCGCTTCTTCAGTCGGCTGATAGTCTAGGCCGCTGGTCGGGGCAGCACGCCAAGCGTCGCTTTCGAGCCCCTGACCTACATGCGTCCCCTGCGAGGGATGAGACGTCGTCCCTCACGGGGGACCGGCTGGAGGAGGTGGGGCTGCAATGGACCGAAGTCGACCGTGCAGTACCACTCGCTCTTCCGGCCACTGAGCCGCATTTTCCCGGCTTTCAGCGCACACTCGAATCTGTCTGCGCACCACGGAAGAGCACTTCGTTTCCGCCTGATCTGAATCAGTAGCGAAGCCGCCACCGCGCCGGTGCGGTGCTCCCCGCTTTGTGGACGTGCACACAGGATCCGCAGTCAGGACGTCCTCATTCCGGTTAGCGCCGACCCGTATGGCCACCGGCGGCTCCCGCCCGCGAAGGAGCCTGCCCATGTCGATGATCCGTGACCTGCGTGCCGCCGTCCGCCCCGCGCCGCGCGAGACCGGCAGCACGTCAGCCCCGTACGACACCACCCGCGACCCGTCGATGTCCACGGCCGTCGTCGACTGCGCCGTCTACCGCGACGGCGCCCGCGTCCACGACAGCGACTGCCTGACGCCCGGCGGCGCGATCCTCAAGGCGCGCCGCGACGGCGGCTTCGCCTGGATCGGTCTGCACGAGCCGACCGAGTCCGAATTCGCGGGTATCGCCGCCGAGTTCGGGCTCCACCCGCTCGCCGTCGAGGACGCGGTGCACGCCCACCAGCGCCCCAAGCTGGAGCGCTACGACGACACCCTGTTCACCGTCTTCAAGACCATCCACTACGTGGAGCACGCCGAACTCACCGCGACCAGCGAGGTCGTGGAGACCGGCGAGGTGATGTGCTTCACCGGGCGGGACTTCTTCATCACCGTCCGGCACGGCGGCCAGGGCTCGCTGCGGGCGCTGCGGCACCGGCTCCAGGACGACCCCGAGCTGCTCGCCAAGGGCCCGTCCGCCGTCCTGCACGCCATCGCGGACCACGTCGTCGACGGGTATCTCGCCGTCGCCGACGCGATGCAGGACGACATCGACGAGGTCGAGACGGACGTCTTCTCGCAGACGGGCAAGGGCGCTCCGCGAGGCACCGACGCCGGGCGGATCTATCAGCTCAAGCGCGAGGTCCTCGAGTTCAAGCGGGCGGTGGCGCCGCTCCAGCGGCCCATGCAGCTGCTGAGCGAGCGGCCGATGCGGCTCGTCGACCCGGACATCCAGAAGTACTTCCGTGACGTCGCCGACCACCTCGCGCGCGTGCAGGAGCAGGTCGTCGGCTTCGACGAACTGCTCAACTCCATCCTCCAGGCCAACCTCGCGCAGGCGTCCGTCGCGCAGAACGAGGACATGCGCAAGATCACGTCCTGGGCGGCGATCATCGCCGTACCGACGATGGTCTGTGGCGTGTACGGCATGAACTTCGAGCACATGCCGGAGCTCCACTGGCGGTTCGGCTACCCGCTCGTCCTCGGCGTCACGGTGGGCGCCTGTTTCGCGATCCACCGCATCCTGAAGCGGAACGGGTGGCTCTGAACGGCCGGCGGACAGGCTCTAGGCTGGCGCCCATGACGGATCAGGCCAGCCCCTCTCCCGCCCACCACCCCTCGACGAGCGGCTCCGCGGCATCCCTGTTGATGGACCAGGCCCTCGTCGAGGAGGCCACCAAGAAGTCCGGCCTGATCTGGGTACGGGGCGCCATTGGCCCCGAGCGCGCCCTGTGGCACGTGTGGCACGAGGGCGCGGCGAACCTGGTCGGCGACGGGCCCGGCGAGCAGCCGCTGCCGGGCCTCGTCGACGGCGGGGCGGCTACCGTCACCGTGCGCAGCAAGGACAAGGGCGGGCGCCTCGTGGGCTGGGCGGCCCGGGTCGTCGAACTCGCCCCGCACTCCGAGGGGTGGGAGGCGGCCGTCGCCGAGCTGAAGGGCAAGCGCCTGAACGCGCCGGACGGCGAGGCGATGCCGGAACGCTGGGCACAGGAGTGCCGGGTGCTCCGCCTGGAGCCGACGGGGACCACGCTCCCGCCGTCGTCCGAGGCGCTGGCCGCGGCGCCCCTCGCCACGACCGCGACCACCCGTCGAGAGGCCCCCGCGGCGCTCCCCCACCTCCTGCTCCGCCGCAAGCGGCGCGGGAAGTAAGGGCCCTTCAAGAGGGTTTCAGGAATTCGGGAGTTGGGCCCCGTAGTCCACCGTGTCTCCCTTGCCCGGCTCGCGGAGCGTGAAGTCCTTGCCCCAGTCGGCGAGTTGGAGCGTGCCACCGCCGCCCGCGCGCTCCAGGCGCAGCGGGTACGGGGTGCCCTCGAGGGAGACGTCGAGCGTGCCGCCGGCGCCCTTGTCGCCGGTGAGTTCGACCGTGCGTACGCCGCCCGCCGAACCCCGGTCGCCCTTCTCCACCTTGCCGTGCAGGGTGAGCAGTCCGTCCAGGAGCGCGCCCTTGACGGTGAAGCCGCTCAGGCGTTTGTAGGCCGGGTCGCCCTGCGGGACCTTGACGTACTTGCCGTCGAGCTTGTCCGCTGCGGCGGCCGTGCCCCCCTGCGCCGCGCTGCCCGAACCCTTGCTGTCCTGGTGCGTCCAGAAGTCCGCGTCGGCCTTCAGGAACAGATGCTCCTTGACCCGCAGCAGCTGGAAGCTCCGGCCGCCCGTCGTGACGGATCCCGTGCCGCCCTCGTCCTTGAGCCGCATGTCGATCTTGTACGAGTGGCCGCCGCTGACGACCGTGCCGGACAGATGGACGGCACCGGCGCCCTGCGCGGCCTTGACGGTGCGGCTCTGGATCTTCGGGGCGGTCAGTTCGGCGACGCCGTTCGTGCCCGCGTCCGGATCCTCGCTGCTGCACGCCGCGAGCCCGAGGCACATCACTCCCACCAGAAAGATCCCTGGGGAACGGCGGGCCAGGGGAAGTACGGTCACGGCTCGCGCTACCTCTCGTACGACGTCTTGCTCGGCGGCAGAACGGCAGCGTACCCGTGTCACCTGCGGTGAACGGAGCCAGTCCGTCCGGACGCAGCACAAAGGCGCACGGGACCGGGACGGGCTAGCCTGAAGGACACCTTCAGGACAAATGAGGATGTAAAGGAGGCGCGGCGCATGGCGGCAGGCGCCCCCCGGATCTTCGTCTCGCACCTCTCCGGCATCGCCGTCTTCGACCCCAACGGCGACATGGTGGGGCGCGTCCGCGATCTCGTCGCCATGCTGCGCGTCGGCCGCCGCCCGCCCCGGCTGCTCGGGCTCGTCGTGGAACTCTCCACGCGTCGCCGCATCTTCCTGCCGATGACCCGCGTGACCGGCATCGAGTCCGGCCAGGTCATCACCACCGGCGTACTGAACGTGCGGCGCTTCGAGCAGCGGCCCACCGAGCGGCTCGTCCTCGGCGAGATGCTCGACCGGCGGGTGCGGCTCGTCGAGTCCGGTGAGGAGGTGACGGTCCTGGACGTCTCCGTCCAGCAGCTGCCGGCCCGCAGGGACTGGGAGATCGACCGGGTCTTCGTACGCAAGGGCAAGAGCGGTGGCGCGTTCCGCCGCGCCAAGGGCGAGACGCTCACCGTCGACTGGTCGGCCGTCGACGGGTTCTCGCTGGAGGAGCACGGGCAGGGCGCCGAGAACCTCCTCGCCACGTTCGAGCAGCTGCGCCCGGCCGACCTCGCCAACGTCCTGCACCACCTCTCCCCCAAGCGCCGGGCCGAGGTCGCGTCGGCCCTCACGAACGAGCGCCTCGCGGACGTCCTCGAGGAGCTGCCGGAGGACGACCAGATCGAGATCCTCGGCAAGCTCAAGGAGGAGCGCGCCGCCGACGTCCTGGAGGAGATGGACCCGGACGACGCCGCCGACCTGCTCGGCGAGCTGCCCGAGGACGACAAGGAGCGGCTGCTCGCGCTGATGCAGCCCTCGGACGCGGCCGACGTGCGACGGCTGATGGCGTACGAGGACAAGACCGCGGGCGGTCTGATGACGACCGAGCCGATCGTGCTGCGGCCCGACGCGACCGTCGCCGACGCGCTGGCCCGGGTCCGCAACCCCGACCTCTCCCCCGCGCTGGCCGCGCAGGTCTACGTGTGCCGGCCGCCCGACGAGACGCCCACCGGCAAGTACCTCGGCACGGTGCACTTCCAGCGGCTGCTGCGCGATCCCCCGTACACGCTGGTGTCCTCGATGCTCGACGACGACCTCCAGGCCCTCGCGCCGTCCGCCGCGCTCCCGGTCGTCGCCGGGTTCTTCGCGACGTACGACATGGTGGCGGCGCCCGTCGTCGACGAGAGCGGTTCGCTGCTCGGCGCGGTCACCGTGGACGACGTCCTCGACCACATGCTGCCGGAGGACTGGCGCGAGCAGGAGTTCCACCTGGCCGACGCGGAGGTGGACCATGGCGCCGGCTGAGCGCGAGCGGGACGGCCGCCCCGAGGGCGCGCGGGCGCCGCGCTTCCGGCTCGACCTGCCGCGCCCCCCGCGCCGCAAACTGCTGCCCGACTACGACCCGGAGGCCTTCGGACGCCTCTCGGAGCGCATCGCCCGCTTCCTGGGGACGGGCCGGTTCATCGTCTGGATGACGGTGATCATCATCGCGTGGGTGGTGTGGAACGTCTCCGCGCCGAGCAGCCTGCGCTTCGACCAGTACCCGTTCATCTTCCTGACCCTGATGCTCTCGCTCCAGGCCTCGTACGCCGCTCCGCTCATCCTGCTCGCGCAGAACCGGCAGGACGACCGGGACAAGGTCAACCTCGAACAGGACCGCAAGCAGAACGAGCGCTCCATCGCCGACACCGAGTACCTCAGTCGCGAGGTCGCCGCCCTGCGGATGGGCCTCGGCGAGGTCGCCACCCGCGACTGGATCCGCTCCGAACTCCAGGACCTGCTCAAGGAGCTGGAGGACCACCGCGTGACCTTCCCGACCGGCTCCGCGGCCGACGCAGGTCACAGACGTGACGTAGACGACCGCTGACAGGGCTTTCCGGACAAGGGTTACCGCGCCGTACTATCGGCGTATGGCTACGGAAGACGCGGTGCGCGAAGCACTGGCGACGGTGAACGACCCCGAGATCCAGCGACCCATCACCGAGCTGGGGATGGTCAAATCGGTGGAGATCGGCGCGGATGGCGCGGTCGCGGTCACCGTGTACCTCACCGTCTCCGGCTGCCCCATGCGCGAGACCATCACCAAGAACGTGACCGACGCGGTCGCGGCCGTCGAGGGCGTCACGCGCGTCGACGTCACGCTGGACGTGATGGGCGACGAGCAGCGCAAGGAGCTCGCCGCGGCGCTGCGCGGCGGCACGGCCGAGCGTGAGGTGCCCTTCGCCAAGCCCGGCTCGCTGACCCGTGTGTACGCGGTGGCGTCCGGCAAGGGCGGCGTCGGCAAGTCCTCGGTGACAGTGAACCTCGCGGCCGCGATGGCCGCCGACGGCCTGAAGGTCGGCGTCGTGGACGCCGACATCTACGGCCACAGCGTGCCGCGCATGCTGGGCGCCGACGGGCGTCCCACCCAGGTCGAGAACATGATCATGCCGCCGTCCGCGCACGGCGTGAAGGTCATCTCGATCGGCATGTTCACCCCGGGCAACGCGCCCGTCGTGTGGCGCGGCCCGATGCTGCACCGCGCGCTCCAGCAGTTCCTCGCCGACGTCTTCTGGGGCGACCTGGACGTCCTGCTCCTCGACCTGCCGCCGGGCACGGGCGACATCGCGATCTCCGTCGCGCAGCTCGTCCCGAACGCGGAGATCCTCGTCGTCACGACGCCCCAGCAGGCGGCGGCCGAGGTCGCCGAGCGCGCCGGCTCCATCGCCGTCCAGACCCACCAGAAGATCGTCGGCGTCGTCGAGAACATGGCGGGCCTGCCGTGCCCGCACTGCGGCGAGATGGTCGACGTGTTCGGCACGGGCGGCGGCGAGCGCGTCGCCGAGGGCCTCACGAGGACGACCGGGGCGAACGTGCCGGTGCTCGGCTCCATCCCGATCGACGTCCGGCTGCGCGAGGGCGGCGACGAGGGCAAGCCGGTGGTCCTCTCCGACCCCGACTCCCCCGCGGGCTCGGCCCTGCGCGCCATCGCCGGCAAGCTGGGCGGCCGCCAGCGCGGCCTGTCCGGCATGTCGCTGGGAATCACCCCGCGCAACAAGTTCTGACCCTCAGGGAGTACGCCGATGGGGCACGGTCATCGCGACCGTGCCCCATCGGCGTACTCCCAACGTCTACGCCTCGTAGGCGCCGATGTCCTTGATCATCGAGAAGCCCAGACCGTACGCGCTCATGCCGCGCCCGTACGCCCCCAGGTGCACGCCCTGCTGCGTCGACCCGGCGAGGACCCAGCCGAACTCCGACTCCCGGTAGTGGAACGGCGTCGGGACGCCGTCCACCGGCAGGGACAGCATCGTCCAGTCCGCGCCGTCGAGGTCGTCCGCGAGGACCCACGCCGTCTCGGTCTGCTGGTCCAGCCAGTCGTCGCGCAGGGTGTGGTCCATCTGCCCCGGCCACGTGACGTTGAGCAGGCCGACCCCGGCGAGCCAGGCCGCCGAGGAGACCGAGGTCGCCTCCAGGACACCCGTGCCGTCGGCGCTGCGCCGGACCGGGCTGGCCGCCACGGTCACGACGACCGTGAACCGCTCCTTGGCGTCCCTTCCTGCCGGTCCTTCACTCCGCAGGGTGGGCTCGTCGCCGTGCCCGATGGAACCGTGCTCCACGGCGCCCTCCGCCGAGGTACCGACCTGCGTCAGCCACCGCGGCCCCGTGTACGCCTCGTCGAGGCCGTACCACGGGAAGGGCGCCTGCAGGTAGCCGTCGACCGTGCGCCGGGCCGTCAGGACCTCGGGGGTCCCTTCCGCCGCGGGCGCCTGCGCGCCTACCCGACTCGTCGTCTCCATGTACCCGGCCGCCTCCTCGCTCAGTCGGACCGCGGCGGCCCACCCCCCTCGGGCGTCCTCGCCACCGATCCGCGCAACAACAAGGCAGGATGCCACACCCGGGTACGCGACCCCGGGTTCCGCCAGGTACGCGGGGCGGGTCGCCGGGACGCTGCGCGGCGAGTCGGAACGCCTCAGGTCGCGTCGGCGTCGTACGGCGGGTGGTCGTCCGCCGCCGGCTTCTCCGGCCTCTTCTGCATGTCGATCTTGGCGGGAGCCGAACCGGACGACGCGGCGGCGGCCCCGGAGCCGGACGATGCCTCGTCCGCGCTCTGCACGGCCTCCGTGACCTCGGCCATCTCCTTCTTCAGGTCGAAGCCGTTGCGGATCTCTTTCAGCCCGAGCTCGTCGTTGTCCAGCTGCTTGCGGATGAACGTCTTCGGGTTGAGGTCCTCGAAGTCGAAGTCCTTGAACTCCGGGCCCAGTTCCTCGCGGATGTCCCGCTTGGCGCTGTCCGAGAACTCGCGGATCTTACGGATCGTGCGCGTCACGTCCTGGATGACCTTCGGCAGCTTGTCCGGGCCGAAGACGAGCACCGCGAGGACGACGAGCGTCAGCAGCTCGAGTGGGCCTATGTCGTTGAACACCTTGCGCTCCTAGCGTGTCCTCAGGCCCGCAGCAGGTCTCCGTGGCAGGTCTTCCGGGTTCCGGACCGGGTCCACGGTACCCGGCGTTGCTGTCCGTCCGGTAGCCACTGGACTACGTCTGGGCTCAGCCGTCGCACAAGCGCTTGCCGCGGCGCCTCACCAGGGCCCCCGCCCCGGCCCCCAAAGGGCCGGGGCGGGGACCGCGGTGGGGCGCTTGCCGCGCGCCGTCGGTTGCCCCGTCAGTTGCCGTCCGCCGAGCCGAGGACGAGGGTGACCTTGCGCTCCTTGCCGTCCCGTTCCACGGTCAGGGCCAGGCGGTCCTCGGGCCGGTGGGACCGGATCTTGACGATGAGTTCCTCGGCGGAGTGGATACGCGCCCCGTCCACCGCGGTGACGACGTCGCTGCCCTCGATCCCGGCCTTGGCACCGGGGCCACCCGGATTCACCGGCGAACCGCCGTTGTTGCCCTTCGTCGCGACACGGGCCCCGTCACCCGAGTAGTCCATGTCGAGCGTGACGCCGATCACAGGGTGGGTCGCGCGGCCCGTGTTGATCAGCTCCTCGGCGACGCGCTTGCCCTGGTTGATGGGGATGGCGAAACCGAGGCCGATCGAGCCGGCCTGGCCGCCCTCCAGGTCCGAGCCGCTGTCGGCGGAGCGGATGGCGCTGTTGATGCCGATGACGCGACCCTGCGCATCGACCAGCGGACCACCCGAGTTGCCCGGGTTTATGGGTGCGTCGGTCTGGAGCGCGTCGACGTAGCTGATGTCGCTGCCGTCGCCCTTCTCGCCGCCGGCCGTGATGGGCCGCTCCTTGGCGCTGATGATCCCGGAGGTCACCGTGTTGGCCAGGTCGAAGGGCGCGCCTATGGCCACGACGGGGTCGCCGACCTGGACGTTCTCCGAGTTGCCGAGGGCGAGGGGCTTGAGACCGCGGACGCCGGTGACCTTGACGACGGCGAGGTCGTAGCCGGAGTCGTGGCCGATCACCTCGGCCTTGGCGGTCTCGCCTCCGCTGAAGGTGACCGATATGTCGCCGCTGCTGCCGGCCGGTTCGACGACGTGGTTGTTGGTGAGGATGTGGCCCTGGGAGTCGAGGACGAAGCCGGTGCCGGTGCCCTGGGCGTCGGAACCGCTGACGTGGATCGTGACGACGCCCGGCAGGGCGCGAGCCGCGATACCGGCGATGCTGCCGGGGTCGCGCTTCACGGACTCGGCGTCGGCCTGTGGCAGTTCCACGTCGGCGGACGAGCCGTCGCGCTCCAGATACGTTCCGACGAGGCCACCGATCCCGCCCGCGACGAGCGCGACCACTGCGGTCCAGACGACGAGCAGCCGCCGCCCCCGCCTGGTCCCACGTCGCTGGCCGTCCGCGGGCGCGGGCGTGCTCCAGGGGTCGTACCGCTGCCAGGGCCCTCCGGGCTGGGGCGGGTTGAGCCCAGGTCCGCCCGGTACCGTCCCGGGCCCCGCCGAGCCGCCCGCGAGCGGCGGTGCCGCATGGTGGGCCTGCTGTTCGACGGGCACCGGTGCCTGATCCGCCGGGTGCGGGGCGTACGGGGCGGCGTGGGGTATCGGTCCGCCGGCGTACGGCGGCGGGGTGCCGTGCTCCGGCGGCATGGGCGTGCCGGGGGCCGGGGACGGCATGGCCGTGCCCTGCGCGGGGGTGGCGGCGGCCGGGTGCTGGACAGGCGGCGCGGGGGCCCAGGGCCCGGGCTCACCGTAAGGCGGCGTGCCGTAGGGGTCCGGCGCATGCAGAGGACGCGGCCGCGCCTGCTGCACGGCACCCTGATCAACCGTCACGGCTTCACCGGGCGCCCCAGCGGACCCCTCGGCGACAACGGAATCGGCAGCCTGCGCGGGTTCGGCCTCGCCCGCCACGGCACCGGCCACCTGCGCGGGACCACCGGGAGCTTCAGTCGTCACCACATCGGCAACGGCAGAGCTGTCACGGGAACCCTCACCGGCACCCGCGCCCGCAACCGACGCTTCATCACCCGCGCCCTCACCGTTCCCGGCGAGGGTCTCTGCGGCATCGGACACATCCCCGGATCCCGACACCACGGGTGCGGGCGCCGGCTCGGCCAGTTCGAAGTCGCCGTCGTCGCGCGGAGCGTCCCCGGTCGGCCGGGGGCGGCTCCACCACTTCGCCTTTGTGGGCTTCCCCTCGTCCATGTTCCGCCGCTCTCCCCACACCTGGCCCGCGGCAACGACCCACGGGCAGCCACACGGCGATCGCCCCAGTCGGACCGCCCCTCGGCGCCGCACCCCGGGATCGCCCGGCGGGCGCGGCCGCTCACCATGGATTCAACCAGGTTCGCGGGCCGGCGCGCAGAGGGCAGGGTCAGCGGGCGGAGGCCGTGGGCGTGCCGGAGGGCGACGCGGCGGGGGCCGCCGCGAGGCTTGACCCGGGGCTGGACTCCGGGCCCGGGCCGGGGCTTTCGAAAGCGGTGCCGACGCCGGACAGGGGGACTGCGGGGACGGATGCGGCGGGACGTATCAGCGGAGACAGCGTCCGGGTCCCGCTGAGGAGCGGGGCCGCGAGCGGGTAGACGGCGCTCTGCGCCCCCGGCTGCGTGGCCATGCCGGACAGCAGGGGGGCGCCCGACTCCGTGGCGGCGACCGGCGCGTTCAGCGCGCCGCCCGCCCGCTGTCCGAGCATCGGGGACAGGTTCCGGCGGCGCTGCGACTCGGCCGCCGTGGCGACGCCGGCGCTCTGGGTGCGCAGCGGTGTCGCGTTGCTGCCCGAACCGCCGCCCCGGACGTCACCGCCCGTGTCGGCGGGAACGCCGGTGGAGACGCCGCCGAGCGCGATCGCGGCCAGCGACACCGCACCGGCGGCGGCGAACGCGAAGCGGCGCCCACGCGAGGCCGCGCGGTCGCTGTCACCGCGGCCGACCTCATGGATGCGGAAGCCGCGCTCCACGGCCGGGGCACTGGCGAGCAGTGCGTTGTGGCGGCCGGTCGGGGCGTAGCCGAAGGGTTCGGGGTCTACTCCGAAGACTCCGTTCCCGAAGCCTCTGCCGCCGAGTCCTCCCCCGCCGAACGGGGTGCCGCCGCCGTGTGAGTCGTCGCCTCCCCCGGGGAGCCCCTGGAGTCGCGCCAGGAAACTCTCGGTGGGAGGCGGTGGTGCCGCCTCGGCGAAGACGCTCTTCAGCCGGCGCTGCGCGTCGGCCTCGGCCTTGCACTTCGGACAGGTGGCCAGATGGGCGAGTCCCCGCTCGCGGGCGTCATGGCCCAGCTCGCCGTCGACAAGGGCGGCGAGCCGGTCTCCCAGATGGTGCTCGGCGAGCTGCCGCTCGGCGGGGTCCGGACGTGATCCACTCACGCGGTCGCGCCCCCTCCTCCAAGCGCGGGAACGCCCGTGGTCGCGAGCGAGCGACGCTCGGCGCGGGCCTCCGGCGACCGGTGCTGCAGGGCCTTGCGCAGCTGCGAGCGGCCACGGTGGATCCGGCTGCGGACCGTGCCGAGCTTGACTCCCAGGGTCGCGGCGATCTCCTCGTACGAGAGGCCCTCGATGTCGCACAGCACGACGGCCGCACGGAACTCGGGCGCGAGGGTGTCCAGCGCCTGCTGGACGTCCGCGTCGAAGTGCGTGTCGTGGAAGACCTGCTGCGGCGACGGCTCGCGGCTCGGCAGGCGCTCGGCCGCGTCGTCGCCGAGGGCGTCGAAGCGGATGCGCTGCTTGCGGCGCACCATGTCGAGGAAGAGGTTCGTGGTGATGCGGTGCAGCCAGCCCTCGAAGGTGCCGGGCGTGTACGTCGACAGCGAGCGGAAGACGCGGACGAAGACTTCCTGTGTGAGGTCCTCGGCGTCGTGCTGGTTACCCGTCAGGCGGTAGGCGAGGCGGTAGACCCGGCCGCTGTGCGTGCTGACGATCTCCTCCCAGGTCGGGGGAGTCCACGCCTGCGATTCCGCGTCAGCGGCAAAGGTCGCGGTCTGCGCGGAACGGGCGGCGTTGGAACGGTCAGCAATGTTGGTCACGGATTTCGGCTCACCCGCCGACCTGAGAAAGCGCCGCAGCACTCCTCCCCGATCCACAGGCGCAGCCGCACCTCCCCTATCGGCTCTGGTGGTGTCCAGTGGAGCCCCTACCATAGCCACCTCGCCCGTTAGCTCCGGATAAGCGTTTTTACTGAGATTTGCCTGAGGGCGCCGGGCGCTTCGCCTGCGCTGATTGCTCTGTCGGTCCACCGGCCACCCCCGCGCTCTTTCCCACGCCGTTTTCCCCTGCCCCCTTAAACGCCCGGTCCCATCTGCGAGTTCCCGCCACCAACGGATACAGTCACGCGCAGGCAACCACGGGGACAGGAGAGGGCCATTACCGGCAACCGGCAGACGAGCTGGGCGTTCGCCGACGCCTTTGTCGCCGAGGACGACGCGCTGCGCTGGGCCCGGGACCGGGCCCGTGAGGCCGGCACCCGCCCGGTGTCGCCCGGCGCGGGCGCCGCGCTGCGGATGCTCGCTGCCACCGTGGGCGCCAAGGCGGTGGCCGAGATCGGCACGGGGACCGGGGTGTCCGGAATCCATCTGCTGCACGGCATGCGGCCCGACGGCGTCCTGACCACGGTGGATCCGGAGCCGGAGCGACAGCAGTTCGCCCGGCAGGCGTTCCGCGCCGCAGGATTCGCGAGCAATCGGGCGCGTTTCATCCCCGGACGGGCCCTCGACGTGCTGCCCCGGCTCGCTGACAGCGGGTACGACCTCGTCTTCTGCGACGGCGACCGCACCGAGTGCCTCGACTACCTCGCTGAATCGTTGCGCCTGTTGCGACCTGGTGGGCTCGTCTGCTTCGAGGGCGTCTTCGCCGACGGCCGGACGGTCGATTCGGGCCCCCAGCCGGTGGAGGTCCTGCGGATGCGGGAGCTGCTGCGGGCGGTGCGTGAGGCGCAGGACCTGGTGCCCTCGCTGCTCCCGGTCGGCGACGGGCTGCTCTGCGCCGTCAAGCGCTGACGCCGCGTCCCGAGCCCCGCAGAAATTGCTTCGGCACGCTATCTGACCTGCGTATACACGACTGCCCCGGCACCGCTTGCGGTACCGGGGCAGTCGACAGGTATGGTCGCTTCCGCGTCAGCCGACGACCTTCTTGAGGGCATCGCCGAGTGCATCGGCCTCGTCCGGAGTCAGCTCGACGACAAGCCGACCGCCGCCTTCGAGCGGAACGCGCATGACGATGCCCCGCCCCTCCTTGGTCACCTCGAGCGGGCCGTCGCCCGTCCGCGGCTTCATGGCCGCCATGCTCGTTCCCCTTCCTGAAACCAGCTCATCGCAGCCGACAACCCAGGTGTCACCGGCATCGAACACATTGCTTCCCGGCCATTATCCCGCATCGCGGGACCCGATGACCAACTTCGGTCCGCATCGCTTGCACAACGCGCTTGAGCAAAACCACTCAATTCGGCGATGTGGCTGCGATACTGCGCCTCCTTCACGACTCCCCCGAGACAAATTTCTTTGACGCAGGTCACATGCGCGGGCCCCGCCGCGGACCGTGATCTCCGTCATGCTGAGCACTGACGACGACCGAGCCGCATCAGTTGGAGGGGATCCATGGCCGACAGCGTTCTCTACGAGGTGAGCGACGGGCTCGCGACCATCACGCTCAATCGCCCCGAGGCGATGAACGCGATGAACACCGAGTCCAAGGTCGCCTTCCGGGACGCGGCACAGGCGGCCGCGGCGGACGGTGCGGTACGGGCCGTGCTGCTCACCGCCGCGGGGGACCGGGCGTTCTGTGTGGGCCAGGACCTGAAGGAGCACGTGGGCTCCCTGATGGCCGACCGCGAGGCGGGCACGGGCCGCACCATGAACACCGTGCGCGAGCACTACAACCCGATCCTGCGGGCCCTGACGCAGATGCCCAAGCCCGTCGTGGCGGCGGTCAACGGCGTGGCCGCCGGGGCCGGTTTCGGCTTCGCGCTCGCCGCCGACTACCGGATCGTCTCGGACACGGCGGCCTTCAACACGTCCTTCGCGGGCGTCGCCCTGACCGCGGACTCGGGTGTGTCCTGGACGCTGCCGCGCGTCGTGGGCCCCGGGCGCGCCGCCGACCTGCTGCTGTTCCCGCGCTCGGTGAAGGCGCAGGAGGCGTACGAGCTCGGGATCGCGAACCGGATCGTGCCCGCGGCCGAACTGGCCGGGGAGGCGCGGAAGCTGGCGCGTTCGCTGGCCGAGGGTCCGACGCTGGCGTACGCGGCGCTGAAGGAGTCCCTCGCCTTCGCGGCGGGTCACACCCTGGACGAGTCCCTCGACAAGGAGGACGAACTCCAGTCGAGGGCGGGCGCGTCGGAGGACCACGCCATCGCGGTCCAGGCCTTCATCGCCAAGGAGAAGCCCAAGTACCTGGGCCGGTAGGACGCGTGCGCGGCCCGGAGCGCGCCTGAGGCCCGTCCTCAGCGCCTTCGGGCCACGCAGTCCACCAGGTGGTCGTTGACCAGACCACAGGCCTGCATCAGCGCGTACGCCGTCGTCGGGCCGACGAAGCGCAGGCCGCGCTTCTTGAGCGCCTTGGACAGGGCCGTCGACTCGTCCGTGATCGCGGGTACGTCGCCGATGACGCGCGGCGCCGGGCGGGTGGCGGGGTCAGGGGCGTGCGACCAGATGAGAGTGTCGAGCTCGCCCTCGGGCCAGTCGGCGAGCACGCGCGCATTGGCCAGCGTCGCGTCGATCTTGGCGCGGTTGCGGATGATGCCCTCGTCGGCGAGGAGCCGCTCGCGGTCGCTGTCCGTGAACGCGGCCACGTCGGAGATCTTGAACCCGGCGAACGCGGCGCGGAAGCCCTCGCGGCGGCGCAGGATCGTGATCCAGGACAGGCCGGACTGGAACGCCTCCAGGGAGACCCGCTCGAACAGCGCGTCGTCGCCGTGGACGGGGCGGCCCCACTCCTCGTCGTGATACGTCACGTAGTCCTCGGTGGACAGGCCCCACGGGCAGCGCAGCGCCCCGTCCGGGCCCGGTACGGCGCCGCCTGCGCTCTCGTCGCTCACTGGTGGCCCTCTCCGGGGTGCCGGCCGAAACCGGGTCCCTGGGGCCGCAGCTGGGCCCGGGCCCCCGACAGAGCGGTCTCGAGGTCGGCGATGCGCTGGTCCCGCTCGGCGAGCTCGGCGCCGAGCCGCCCGAGGGCGTCGTCCACCTCCGCCATGCGGTAGCCGCGCAGCGCGACGGGCAGGCGCAGGGCCTCCACGTCGGCGCGGCCGACCGGCCGGTCGTAGGGCAGCGGGTCGGCGAACTGCTCGGGCGGCGCCTCCGGGAGCGCCCCGCTCTCGCCGCCGCCGAGCACGGCGAGCGTCACCGCGCCGACGACCACGACGAGCGCGACGACCAGAAACAAGAACATGACCATCTTCGCTGTCCCCTGGCTCGAAGCCCGGATCCGGTCCCGATCCCGGTCCGGAAACTGTCAGGGTCCGATCGTGCCATGAGGGTGTGACAGTTAAGGTCGCAGGCGACCGGTCGACAGGTTTCACAGCAGCCACAAGGAGAGTCACAGGGGATGCTCAGGCTTGGCCCGCGCGAGTTCGGCGCACACGAGCCGGTGATCATGGCGATCGTGAACCGGACTCCTGACTCGTTCTACGACCAGGGCTCGACGTTCCACGACGAGCCCGCGCTCACCCGGGTCGAACAGGCCGTGGCGGAGGGCGCCGCGATCATCGACATCGGCGGGGTCAAGGCGGGCCCCGGCGACGAGGTGAGCGCGCAGGAGGAGGCGCGCCGCACGGTCGGCTTCGTGGCCGAGGTGCGCCGCCGCTTCCCGGACGTCGTCATCAGCGTCGACACCTGGCGGCACGACGTGGGCGAGGCGGTCTGCGAGGCCGGCGCCGATGTCCTGAACGACGCGTGGGGCGGCGTCGACCCCAAGCTGGCGGAGGTCGCGGCGCGTTACGGGACGGGCCTGGTATGCACGCACGCGGGCGGCGCCGAGCCGCGTACGCGCCCGCACCGGGTCGCCTACGACGACGTGATGGCGGACATCCTCGACGTGACGGTGGGGCTCGCCGAGCGGGCCGTGGCGCTGGGGGTGCCGCGTGAGTCGGTGCTCATCGACCCGGGGCACGACTTCGGCAAGAACACCCGGCACAGCCTGGAGGCGACGCGCAGGCTGGGCGAGATGGTGGAGACGGGCTGGCCGGTCCTGGTGTCCCTGTCGAACAAGGACTTCGTCGGCGAGACACTCGACAGGCCGGTCAAGGAGCGCGTGATCGGGACCCTTGCGACGACGGCGGTGTCGGCGTGGCTGGGCGCGCAGGTGTACCGGGTCCACGAGGTGGCCGAGACCAGGCAGGTGCTCGACATGGTGGCCACCATCGCCGGCCACCGGCCCCCGGCGGTCGCCCGCCGAGGGCTCGCGTAGGCGCCTGTCCTCAGGGCCTTACTTGCCGACTTCCTTGGTCACGAGGGAGATCGCCTCTTCCACGTCGTCCGTGACGTGGAACAGGAGCAGGTCGGCCTCGGAGGCCTTGCCCTGGGCGATGACGGTGTTCTTCAGCCAGTCGACCAGACCGCTCCAGTACTGCGTACCGAAGAGGACGATCGGGAAGCGCGTCACCTTCGTGGTCTGGACGAGGGTGAGCGCCTCGAACAACTCGTCCAGGGTGCCGAGGCCGCCCGGCAGGACCACGAAGCCCTGCGCGTACTTCACGAACATCGTCTTGCGGACGAAGAAGTAGCGGAAGTTCAGGCCGAGGTCGACGTACTGGTTGAGGCCCTGTTCGAAGGGCAGCTCGATGCCGAGGCCCACGGAGATGCCCTTGGCCTCGACGGCGCCCTGGTTCGCGGCCTGCATCGCGCCGGGGCCGCCGCCCGTGATGACCGCGAACCCGGCCTCGACGAGCGCCTTGCCGATGGCGACTCCGGCCGCGTACTCCGGCGAGTCCGTCTGCGTACGGGCCGAGCCGAACACGCTGATGGCGGGCGGGAGTTCGGCGAGCGTGCCGAAACCCTCGATGAACTCCGACTGGATGCGCAGGACCCGCCAGGGGTCGGTGTGCACCCACTCGGAGGGGCCTTCGGAGTCGAGGAGGCGCTGGTCGGTGGTGCCCGGCTGGACCTGGTCGCGGCGACGGATCACCGGGCCGAGCCGCTGCTCCTTGGGGCGCTTCCTGCCCTCGGGGTTGCTCATTCGCTGCTCCCTCCACTGCGTACGTGCAGCAAGGGTAGGTCTACGCGGGTTACGTGCGGGGGACCTCGGAGTGTCAGGCCGTGAGCCAGGAGCGCAGACGTTCCTCGGCGGCGAGGATCTTGCGGGTGTCCACGTGCTCGTCCCTCTTGTGGGCGAAGATCGGGTCGCCGGGGCCGTAGTTCACCGCGGGGACGCCGAGCGCGCTGAACCGGGAGACGTCCGTCCAGCCGAACTTGGGGCGGGCCTTGCCGCCGACGGCCGCCATGAAGGCGGCGGCGGCCGGGTGGTCGAGGCCGGGGCGCGCGCCGCCGGTGTGGTCGTCGACCACGTAGTCGTCGATGTCGCAGCCGGCGAAGAAGTCCCGGACGAAGGCCTCGGCCTCCTCTGCGCTGCGGTCGGGCGCGTAGCGGAAGTTGACGGTGACGGAGCAGGCGTCGGGGATGACGTTGGTGGCGACGCCGCCCTCGATGCGCACGGCGTTGAGGCCCTCGTGGAACCGGAGTCCGTCGACGACGGGCTCGCGGGGCTCGTACGCGGCGAGGCGTTCGAGGATGGGGGCGGCCTTGTGGACGGCGTTGGAGCCCATCCACGCGCGCGCGGAGTGCGCCCGCTCGCCCTTGGTCGTCAGGATGACGCGCAGGGTGCCCTGGCAGCCGCCCTCGACCTCGCCGTCGGTGCCCTCCAGGAGGATCGCGAAGTCGCCCTCCAGCCAGTCGGGGTGGGCCTCGGCCACATGTCCCAGACCGTTGAGGTGTGCGGCGACCTCTTCGTTGTCGTAGAAGACGAACGTGAGGTCGCGGTTGGGCTCGGTGACGGTCTGCGCGATGCGCAGCTGGACCGCGACGCCCGACTTCATGTCGCTGGTGCCGCAGCCCCACAGGACGCCGTCCTCGTCGAGGCGCGAGGGGACGTTGTCCGCGATCGGGACCGTGTCGATGTGCCCGGCGAGGATGACCCGCTCGGCGTGCCCCAGGTTCGTCCGCGCGACGATGTTGTTGCCGTACCGGTCGACCGTGAGGTGCGGCAGGGCGCGCAGGGCCGTCTCGATGGCGTCGGCGAGGGGCTTCTCCTGCCCGCTCGGCGACGCGAAGTCGACCAGCTGGGCGGTGAGCAGCGCGGCGTCCCGCGTGAGGTCAAGGGCGGTGAGGTCCATGGCGTCGACCCTAATGCCCGGCGGCCGCGGGCCCTGTCGGTGGCCTCCAGTACCTTTGACGCGTGCCTGAGCCCCCCACCCTCGTCCGGCGCGGCCGTCTCCTCCGTATCGGGGCGGCCGTCGTGGTGCTGCTCGCTGTCGCCGCGTATCTGGTGGTCCAGTACGTCTCGGGCGGCAGACCGGCCCCGCGCTGCACGGTCGTGTCGGGGAACGGCGACGGCGCGTCCTACGAGTTCACCTCCGAGCAGGCGGTGAACGCGGCGACGATCTCGGCCGTCGGCACCTCGCGCGGCATGCCCGAGCGCGCCGTCACGATCGCCCTCGCGACCGCGCTCCAGGAGTCGGGCCTGCGCAACATCCATCACGGCGACCGCGACTCGCTGGGCCTGTTCCAGCAGCGCCCGTCGGAGGGCTGGGGCACGCAGGCACAGATCATGGACCCGGTGTACGCGGCGGGGCGGTTCTACGAGCACCTGGACAAGATCCCGGGCTATTCGCGGCTGCCCCTGACGGTCGCCGCGCAGCGGGTGCAGCGCAGCGGCTATCCGCAGGCGTACGCGAAGCACGAGCCGGACGCCACGCTGCTCGCCGCGGCGCTGACCGGCCGGGCGAGTGCGTCGCTGACCTGCGAGGGCCGGCCGAGCGGCACGGAGGTCAGGAAGCCGGGCGATCCGGCGAAGGTGCGGGCGGCGCTGGTGCGTGACTTCGGGCGCGAGGTGTCGCCGGCGGCCGGCGCGGGCGGGCACGACGTGACCGTCCCGGTACCCGCCACGGTGGACTCGGCCGAGGGCGGGGAGCGGCAGCGCGGGTGGGAGCTGGCGCACTGGGCGGTGGCCAACTCGTCGGCCCTGCAAATCGAGCGGGTGTCCTACGCGGGCCGCGACTGGACCGCGGGCGACGCCGGCGGCACGTGGAGCGGGGCGGTGGCGCAGGCCGCGGCGGGGGCCGAGAAGGGCCTCCGAGAGGTCCGGATCGTCACCGCGCAGTAGTGCGGTTGATAGCTCGATCGGGCGATGTACGTCATCTGTGGGCGACGTCCCGCACGGTTCTTCGCAGGCCCCGTGGGCATATGCGGAAATCCCTTGCGGGTAAAGGGGCGTAGGCGTTTTACGACCTCGCGGAGGGCGTGGCGTTTGCCCGTTTTTCGCCGCAGATGATAATGCGACACATTGCCAACTCTTTACGTTGCGGGGGCGAAACCTTCGCGACCTTCGAGCGGTAGTCACTGCGTCCGAGCGCCGGGCACCCGGCGCCTTACACCACCGTTCTCTCCCGTCTAAGGAGCATCAATGTCCCTCCCCCTGACCCGCCGGATCGCCCGTGCCGCGCTGCTGATCGCAGCGGGAGCGGCTCCCGTGGTCGGAGCGGCCGGATCCGCGAGCGCCGTAGACCTCCCGGCCACCCCGAACGTGGGCGGCCTCACCGCGCTCGACGGCGCGAACGTCGGCAACACCGTCGACGGCGCCGCCAAGAACGTCAGCGGCCTCGCCGGTGACACGGGCAGCAAGGCCGTGAAGAAGGCCGTGCCGACCGTCGGCAAGGCCGTGGGCCGGAGCGCCAAGACGGCCACCCCCGCCGCCCAGAAGGCGGCCGGTGACGTCGCGGGCAGCGCCGGTGACGTGGTCGGCCAGACCACGGGTGCGGCCAGCGACGGCAGCCTCCCGACCGGCGCGCTCGGCAGCGGCCTGCCCACCGGCGCGCTCCCCGCCACGGGCGAGCTCCCGACGCAGGGCCTGCCGCTCAGCTGAGCATCCGGCACACAGTGAGAGTGAAAGGGGGCGGGGAGCCTGTGACGACAGGCTCCCCGCCCCCTTCGCTGTGCCGTGAGCCGTAACGCAGACGCCCCAGCTCTGGCGCCCTGGCTCAGGCGCCCCAGCTCAGATGCCCTGGCTCAGGCGCCCTGGCTCAGACGCTCGACCGCCGCGGCCACGCGCTCGTCGCTCGCCGTCAGCGCCACGCGGACGAACCGGTCGCCCGCGGGGCCGTAGAAGTCGCCGGGCGCGACCAGGATCCCCAGCTCCGCCAGATGCGCCACGGTGTCCCAGCAGGACTCGTGGCGCGTGGCCCACAGGTAGAGGCTCGCCTCGCTGTGCTCGATGCGGAAGCCGTGCTGGACCAGGGCGTCCCGCAGGGCCGCGCGGCGGGCCGCGTAGCGCCCGCGCTGCTCCTGTACGTGGTCGTCGTCGCCGAGCGCCGCGACGACGGCCGCCTGCGTCGGGGCGGACGTCATCATGCCGCCGTGCTTGCGGATCTGGAGCAGGTCGCCGAGGACGGCGGCGTCACCGGCCAGGAAGGCGGCCCGGTAGCCGGCGAGGTTCGAACGCTTCGAGAGCGAGTGGACCGACACGATCCCCTCGTACGAGCCGCCGCAGACGTCCGGGTGCAAGACCGAGACCGGGTCCGCCTCCCAGCCGAGCTCGATGTAGCACTCGTCGGAGAAGACGAGGATGCCGTGCTCGCGTGCCCAGGCGACGATCCGGGTCAGCTCGTCCTTGGACAGGACGCGGCCGGTCGGGTTCGAGGGCGAGTTGAGCCATAGGAGCTTGATCCCTGTCGGGTCGAGCGCTGTGCCCTCGGCGTCAGCCGCAAATGCCTCAGCGTCGTACGCGACGTGGTCCGCGCGGGCGAGGCGGGCGCCGACCTCGTACGTCGGGTAGGCCAGGCGCGGGTAGGCGACCTTGTCTCCGGGGCCGAGGCCCAGCTGCGTCGGGAGCCAGGCCACGAGCTCCTTGGAGCCGACGATCGGCAGGACGTTGTGGTGGGTGAACCCGCGCGCGCCGAGGCGCCGCTCGCTCCAGCCCACGAGTGCGTCCCGCAGCTCGGGCGTGCCCCACACCGTGGGATAGCCCGGCGAGTCCGCGGCCGCGATCAGCGCTTTCTGGATCAGCTCGGGCACCGGGTCGACCGGCGTGCCGACGGAGAGGTCGACGATCCCGCCCTCGTGGGCGGCGGCCGTCTTCTTGTACGGCTCGAGCTTGTCCCAGGGGAACGTGGGAAGGCGGTCGGAGACTGCGGACACCTGGCTCACTTCTTTCGTACGTGCATGCGTACTCGGGCAAACGCCTCGGTCCCGTACAGCGGGAGTGCCGTACGGGACCGGGGCGGCGCGATATGCGGCCCGCTTACTGGTTCTGCGGCGGAAGCGCGGCGATGAAGGCGTGGTCGCGCTCGATCAGGCCGAGCTTGCTGGCGCCGCCGGGCGAACCGAGCTCGTCGAAGAACTCGACGTTCGCCTTGTAGTAGTCCTTCCACTCTTCGGGAGTGTCGTCCTCGTAGAAGATCGCCTCGACCGGGCAGACCGGCTCACAGGCTCCACAGTCGACGCATTCGTCCGGGTGGATGTACAAGGACCGGGAGCCCTCGTAGATGCAGTCGACCGGGCACTCCTCGATGCACGCCTTGTCCTTCACGTCGACACAAGGCTGCGCGATGACGTAGGTCACGCTGTCGTTCCTCCTCGGTAGGGCGCGGCGGGCCGATCTGCGGCTCGTCCGCGTGGCGCGCGGGAGCGCGGCGTCGTCGATGCCCGCACCTAGTATCTCCGTTCCTGGGCATGATCCGAACAGGAGGGGTGGACCGAGCTGTGGAATTCACTGCGGGCGGACGGCTCGAGGTTCGCTTGACGGCCTCTGACGTGGGAAAACGTGTGTCTGTGCGCCGACTGGCCGAGGGCGGCTCGCCGGGTGCGAAGTTCACCGACGCGGTCGGAGTTCTCACATCGTGGAACGACGGTGTGCTGCTCATCACAACACGGGGCGGCGAACAGGTCCGTATTCCGGAATCGTCACTGGTCGCGGGGAAGGTCGTGCCGGCCGCGCCCGCCAGGCGCCGCGGGCCCGCCGCGTCGTACGAGGAGCTGGCGCGGGCTGCCGCACGCGCGTGGCAGCCGGTGGAGAGCGAGCGGCTCGGCGACTGGGAGCTGCGGGCAGCCTCCGGGTTCACCCGGCGGGCCAACTCGGTGCTGCCGCTGGGGGATCCCGGGCTCCCCCTCGACGAGGCGCTCTCCCGTGTCCGCGCCTGGTACGCGCGGCGCGGGCTGCCCGCGTACATCCAGACCGCGACCGGCGCCGAGGGCACGCAGGAGCTGCTGTGCGCGGAGCTGGAGGCGCGGGAGTGGGTGCGTGAGGTCAGCGCGGAGATGTGGGTCGGCGGGCTCGCGCCGGTCGCGGACGGCGTGGACCCCGGCGACCGGGTCGAGCTGACGCGGGAGCCGGGCGAGGCGTGGCTCGGCCGGTATCAGCGCAAGGGCGCGAGCGAGGTGGCCCTGAAGGTGCTGACCGCCGGGCCTTCCGTGTGGTTCGCGACGGTGCCGGGCGAGGGCGGGGAGCCCGACGCGATCGGGCGGTGCGTCGTGGACGGGCGGTGGGCCGGTTTCGCGGCGGTCGAGGTGGCTCCGTCACGGCGGCGCCAGGGCCTGGCGTCCGCCGTGATGACGGCGCTCTCGCGGCGCGCGCTGGAGGAGGGCGCGTCGGCGGCCTGGCTCCAGGTGGAGGCGGACAATGAGGGGGCTCGGGCGCTGTACGGGCGGCTGGGCTTCGCCGCGCACCACGCGTACCACCACTACCGCGCACCGGACCCGGCCGGACACTGAGCGAGGCACGCATGTCCCCCCACATCTCACCCCGCTCCGAGGAGCTGCGCCGGCGGTTCGCCGAGGAGGCTCGGGCGGAGCGTCCCGATCTGTCGCAGCTGTGCCTGCTGGTGGCCGCCGAAGCGGACGGCTCGCTCGACGAGTCCGGTATGGACGCGGTCCAGATGGACCTCGACCGGCTCGCCGGACAGGTGCCGTTCCGGCCCGGCGGCCCGCTGGCGTGGGCGACGGCGCTGGCCGAGCTGCTGGGCGCCCGCTGCGGTTTCCGTGGCACGCCGGGCGACTACGAGCGGCTGGAGTCCTCGCTCCTGCACGAGGTGGTGCGGCGCAGGCGAGGGCTGCCGATCCTGCTGTCGGTGGTGTGGATGGAGGTCGCGCGGCGGGCGGGGGCTCCGGTGTACGGGGTGGCGCTGCCGGGGCACTTCGTGGTCGGGTTCGGCCCCGCGCAGGATCAGGTGCTCGCCGACCCGTTCGACGGGGGCCGGGTGCTGACCGGTGCGGACGCGGAGCTGCTCGTGGCCGGTGCGACGGGGGCGCCGCTGAACGCGGCGATGCTGCAACCGGCCGATCCGCTGGACGTCGTGCTGCGGATCCTGAACAACATCCGTGCGTGGGCGGCGGCGCGGCCGGAGCGGTCGGACGTGGCGATGTGGGCGGTCGAGCTGTCGCTGCTGCTGCCCGCGCACCCGGCCCGGCTGCGCTACGAGCGGGCCCAGCTCCTCGTCCGCAGCGGGGACTTCCTCGCGGGGGCGGCGGAGCTGGACGCGTACGCGGATGTGGTGGGCGCCGTGGACGCCCCGGCCGCCGAGATGGTGCGCGCGCAGGCGCGGGCGGCCCGGGCGATGCTCAACTGACCGGCTACAGCCAGCCCTTCTCGCGGGCGATCCGTACCGCCTCCGCCCTGTTGCGCACGGCGAGCTTCTGGATGGCCGTCGAGAGGTAGTTGCGGACCGTGCCCTGCGACAGGTGCAGGGCCGCCGCCAGCTCGGCGTTGGTCGAGCCGTCGGCCGCCGCGCGCAGGATCTCGCGTTCGCGGTCGGTCAGCGGGTTGGCGCCCCCGGCGAGCGCGGCGGCCGCGAGGGTGGGGTCGATGACACGCTCGCCGGCGAGCACCTTGCGTACGGCTTCGGCGAGTTGGGCCGCGGGGGCGTCCTTGACGAGGAACGCGTGGGCGCCGGACTCCATCGCCGTACGGAGATAGCCGGGGCGGCCGAACGTGGTGAGGACGACGACCTTGAGGGCGGGCAGGTGCTCGCTGAGCTGGGCGGCGGCCTCGATGCCGGTCATGCCGGGCATCTCGATGTCCAGGAGCGCCACGTCGGGGCCGTGTGCGCGGGCCGCCTCGAGCACCTCGTCGCCGCGCGCCACCTGGGCGACGACCTCGATGTCGGGTTCGAGGCCGAGGAGCGCCGCGAGGGCCTCCCGCACCATCGACTGGTCCTCCGCGAGCAGGACCTTGATCTGAGCGCTCATGCGGCGGATCCTACGGAGCCCACGGGCACCCGGGCCACCAGCAGGAACCCGCGGTCCCGCACGGGCGCCGCCTCCAGGGTGCCGCCGACGCCCTCGACGCGTTCGCGCAGGCCTGTCAGGCCGTTGCCGGGTACGCCGCTGCCGCCCGCCGCGGCACCGGCCCCGTCGTCCTCCACCGTGAGCTCCATGACGGGGCCGTCCAGGGTCTGGCGGCGGGCGATACCGACCATGCAGCGGTGGGCGCCGCTGTGCCGTACGGCGTTGGTGACCGCCTCGCGCAGGGTCCAGGCGAGGGCGGCCTCCTGTTCGGCGGGCAGGTCGTCGGGCGCGTCCGCGGGGACCGCGGCCTCGATGCCGGCGGCGGCCAGCGCGGCGCGCGCTCCGGCCAGTTCGGCGCCGAGACGGGGGCGCCGGTAGCCGGTGACGGCCTCCCGGACGTCGACGAGGGCCTGGCGGCTGACCTGCTCGATGTCGGCGACCTGCTGGGCCGCCTTCTCGGGGTGGTCGGGGAGCATGCGGCCGGCGAGCTCGCTCTTGAGCGTGATCAGGGAGAGCGAGTGGCCGAGGAGGTCGTGCAGGTCGCGGGCGAGGCGCAGGCGCTCCTCGTTGGCCGCGAGCTGGGCGACGGTGGCGCGCGCCCTGCGCAGTTCGACGGTCGTGCGCACGAGCTGCCGTACGCCCGTCATCGCGAAGCCGCCGAGGAGGGCGGGCACGACCAGGCCGAGGTCCCAGCCGCGGCCGAGCGGGATCCCGAGGAGGACCATCGCGGCCGTGACCGCGACGATCGTCCAGCGGGCGTACCGCATGGGCAGCACCGCCCCGCAGGACACGGAGACGTACACGAACAGGACGAGCCAGGGGGCGCCGAGCGTGAGGGACATGACGACGGCGACCGCGGCGAGCGCCCCGAGGATCGCGGCCAGCCGCCCCAGGCGCAGGGCGCGGGCCGTGTGGCGGAAGACGAGGGCCAGGTAGACGCCGACGAAGGCGACCAGGCCGAGCCAGCCGAGCGCGGTGGCCCAGGCCGTGTGGCCGCCGTTGACGAGGTCGTCGATCGGATCCGCCATGAAGACCAGCCAGATGCCGATCCACAGCAGCTTGCGCAGGGCCTCACGCTGGTTGCGGGGCGACTGCCCCATGCCGGTGAGCCTGATCTCGTCCGCCGTCCGGGCGTTCACGCCTTCAGGGTGTCCTTCCGGTACAGCCAGGCCGCGCCGCCGGCGAAGACCAGGAAGTAGGCGACGATCAGCGTGACGTCCTTGCCGTGCGGGGCGTTGCCCAGCTCGATGGCCTGGCCGAGGGCAGCGTACGCGTGTGTGGGCAGCCAGGACGCGATGTCGCTGAGCCACTGCGGGAAGCCGGTCGAGGGGAACCACAGGCCGCCCAGGATCGACAGGCCGAAGTAGACGATCATCGTGATGGGGCGGACGGCGTCGCCGGTCGCGAGGTAGCCGATGGCGACGCCGAGCGCGGCGAAGCACAGGCTGCCGGCCCAGATCGCGACGACGAGGGCGAGCCACTGCCAGGCGTCGAGCCGTACGCCCTTGGTGACGGCCGCCACGACGAAGACGACGACGATGGACGGCAGGCTGACCACGGCGGCGCTGGCGGTCTTGGCGAGGACGTAGCCGCGCCCGGGGAGCGTCGTCAGGCGCAGCTGGCGCACCCAGCCGCTCTCGCGCTCCTTGGCGATGCGCTCGCTGTTGCCCATGAGGACGGCGGTCAGGGCGCCGAAGGACGCCATCGACACCATCATGAACGCGGCGAGGTTCAGGCCGGTGCCGTCGACCATGGTCGAGCTGTCGGAGCTGCCCGCGATGAGCAGGAAAAGGACCGACGGGTAGACGACGGAGAAGAACAGGAACTTCTTGTTGCGCAGGGCTCGGGTGATCTCGAGCTTGATCAGGCTGTTCATGACGTCCTGGCCTCCTCGGCCGTGGTAATGGCTACGAAGGCCTGCTCCAGGCCGAGGCCCGCGACCTCCAGGTTGCGCGGGTAGACGCCGAGTCCGTACAGGGCGTGCACGGTGGCGTCGGCGTCGCTCGACTGGAGGCGGACGGTGCGACCCGACACGTCGAGGGTGGTGAGGAACGGCAGGGCGCGCAAGGCCTGTTCGTCGATGTCGCCCTCCAGGTCGAAGGCGACCTTGCGGGCGCCCGCCCTGGCCTTGATCTCGGCGGCGGTGCCGTCGGCGAGGAGGCGGCCGCGGTGCAGGACGAGGACGCGGTCGGCGATCGCGTCGGCCTCCTCCAGGTAGTGCGTGGCGAAGAGGACCGTGCGGCCCTGGTCGGCCTGTTCGCGCATCGTGGCCCAGAACGCCTGCCGGGCCGAGACGTCCATGCCGGTGGTCGGTTCGTCGAGCACGATGAGGTCGTTGGCCCCGGCGGTGGCGAGGGCGAAGCGGACGCGCTGCTCCTGGCCGCCGGAGAGCTTGTTGACCTTGCGGTCGGCGAGCTGCGCGATGCCCGCCCGGGACATCACCTCGCCCGGCTTGTACGGCTTGGGGTGCAGGGCGCAGGCGAGCTTCACGAGCTCGGCCACGGTGACCTCGTCCATCAGGCCGCCGCTCTGCAGCATGGCGCCGACGCGGCCCTGGACGATCGCGTCCCGGGGGCTGGTGCCGAAGACGCGGACGCTGCCGGTGTCGGCGGGGCGCAGGCCGAGGAGGAGGTCGAGGGTGGTGGACTTGCCCGCACCGTTCGGGCCGAGGAGGGCGACGGTCTCGCCCGGGTGCAGATCGAGGGTGAGCCCGTCCACGGCCCTGACGTCCCCGTAGCTCTTGCTCACCCGCTCGAAGCTGACCACCTCGGTGGCCTGTGCTGTCGTTGTCATGGAACCCATGGTGGCGGGCGGGGGCGGGTGCCCGGCAGTGTCGGGCGGCCGGAGTCCGGGATGACAGATGTCATGTCCGCGGGCGGCAGCACAGCGGGCGGGCCCCGTGAAGGGACCCGCCCGGTGTGTGACGTGCGTGCCGGTTATCCCGGGTTGGTCTCGATGACCCCGGTGCGCTCGGCGGGCGTCTTGCCCTTGAGGGCCTGCCGCATCACGCCGATGACGTCCTCGGGCGTCACCGGCGTCTTCTTGCCGGTGCCGCGCGTGATGAGGATGCCGTCGAACGTGTTGCCGTACAGCTTCTTCAGGGCGGCCTTGTCGTAGTAGTCGACGAGCTTGCCGTCGATGGCCTTGACGCTGAGGATCTGCGGCAGTGACTTGGCGGGGCCGAACGGGATCTGTGCGTTGCCCGCCTTGATGACGACGTTCGCGGACATGGCCGGCTCCGCGAACTCCTTCATCATCCGGTCGACCTCGGCGTTCGGGACGGTCGGCTTGCGGGTCGTCGTCGCCATCGGCACGGGCCGCGAGGCGCCCGTCTCCACATGCGTGCGGTACGCCTCCTCGACGGACGAGGAGGACCGGGCGACGTCGATGCCCTTGCCCGTCTTGCCGTACACGGCGATGGCCTTGCCGGGGACGAACCTGATCGTGCCGTCGCCGGAGTCGGCGCCGCCGGCGGCCCGTTCGAGGGCGGCCTGGAGCTTCTCCTCGTCGACGGGCATGACCGGCTCCACGACGCGCTCGTTGCCGAACAGCGAGCCGATCACGGAGACCGGGTTGTAGTCGCTGCCCGCGGCCGCCGCCACCGTCGCCGTGCTGTCCAGGCTCAGACCCGCCTGGTCCGGCCTGAGCGGCACGGACTTGCCGTCGACCGACAGCTGGAGCGGGTCGGTGGTGCGCTTGCCGAACGCGGTGTCGAGCTTGGCCGCGGCCTCGTCACGGGTGCCGCCGCCGATGTCGACGCCGAGCACGGTCGTGTTCTTGGGCACGTCCGAGTGGTTCATCAGCAGACCTGCACCGTAGGCGACACCGGCGAGGCCCACGACGCCCGCGCCCGCGAGGACGAGCTTGTTGCGGCCCTTCTTCTTGCGGGGCGCGGCCGGGGCGTTCTGGCCGACCGGGTCGGGGAGCTTCGGCGGGGTGTGCGGCAGCGGCCCGTCGGGGCGCGGGCCGCCGGGGGCGAACGGCGCGTTCGGTCCGCCGAGGCCCGGCGGGACGACCGGGATGCCGCTGGTGAGCGTCTCGCCGGAGACATGGCCGCCCGGGCCCGGCTCGGGCGCGGGCTTCTGCGGCGTGAGGATCGCGGTGTCGTCGCTCATCTGCGGCGGCCGCCGACCGCCGGGAGGGCCACCGGCAGGTCCGCCGGGGCGTGCCATGGGGCTGTCGCCGCCGACGGGTCCCGTGGTCGGGCCCGAAGGGCCGCGCGGGGGGACGCCGGGGCCCGAGCCGTCGGCGTTCCCGGCGAAGTAGGGCAGGTCGCCGCGGTGCGGGTCGCCGGAGTTCCCGGGCTGCTGCCGGCGGTCGTGCGACGCGGTGCCGCCGAGCGGCCCGGACGCGACGGCGCCGGACACGTCGAAGGCGCCGGAGCCGCCCGACGGGCCGGGCACCGCACCGGAGTTGCCCGGAGCGGGACTGCCGGAGGCGGGCGGGCTCCCCTGGGGGGCGCCCGACTTACGTGGCGCGAACCAGCTGCTCGTCTTCTCCTCCGCGGCCGGTGCGCCCTGGCCGTCACCCGAAGGAGGGGTCCGGGGAGCGGGGGCGGCGGGGGCCCGAGGTGCCGGGGCCGGCGCGGCGGCCGGGTCCGGGGTGGTGGGTCCCGCGTCCACGTCGCTCATGGGCGTGCGCATCACTACGGGCGGGATGGGGCGCGATCCGGGGATGTTGATCCGGATCCGCGTCGTCAGCGTGGTCTCTGTCTTGCGTTCCTCGGGGACCGGCCGGCCCTCGGCGGGCTGCCCGGCATCGCCGGGCGCACCGTCGCCGGGACCGGCGCCCTGGGCGGGGGTGCCGTACGGAGGCGTCCCCGAGGGGTACGCGGCACCGCCGCGCCCCTGGGGCCCGGAGGACGAACTGTCAGTTTCACGGCTCAAAGCAGGATCTCCCGGTTGGCTCCGCCGCCCGTCTCGACCTCACGCGGGCTGCTCGGCGGCGCGCACCACCATACTGGCCGCGGCCGGAACGCATCCGGTGACCGCCGACGAAACCTGTGCGGGGCACGGGCCGAAGTGGTACGTCACTTCCCAAGTCGGGCGGCGGGCCCCGGTGGTTGCTGCGACAGACCAAGGGTGGCGCACATCACAGCGACGGCCATCCCGCCGAGAAGGAACAGATAGGAGCCGGTTCCCGCGCCGAAGAGGAAGTCGCCCTCGGGCCGGCTCGCCGTGAGCAGGATGACCGCGACGGCCCAGCCCACGGCCGGTGCGACGGCCCCTGCCCTGGTGCCCGTCACCCGTGCCCCGCCGAGGAACGCGCCGGCCGCGCCGAGCAGCGCGAGCAGCAACCCGCCCGGGAACAGGCCCCCTTGGACGAGGGAACCGGCCATTCCGACGAGCGCGCCGAGCACGAGGAGGCCGGTCAGCACGGCGATGTGCCCGGCGTCGAGGCCGGTCGCCGCAGGCCGGACGGGCGGGCCGCCCGCGGACTTCGCGGCGCCGCTCGACGCCGCCGCCCGGCCGGACCTGGCCGGGTTGCCCGACTTGTCTGCGCCACTCATCACGCCACCACTCCCGCGAACAGGTCCGTCTCGTACGGCGCCTCTGCCTCGCCCCGCGCCAACTCGTAATACTCCTTGTCGAAGACGGGCTGGGCGAGCCCGTTCGACAGGGCGAAGACCGGCTCGCCGCCGGGTGCGATCTCCACCTGGGTGGTGTGGGCGCGCATCGCGGCGGTCTTGGCCGCGACGAAGGCCCTGCCGTCGATCTCCGCGGTGACCCGCTCGTCGTCGACGACGCCCGGCACGTCGCCGATCTCGGCCGCGGTCTCGTACGGGGTCGAGCCGAGGACACCGGCCAGCCACCGGAAGCGCTCCTCGGCCACGGACCTGGGCACACGGTTCCAGTAGATCTTCGCGACGGTGTGGGTGTCGCCCAGGTCCCGGCGGAACGCGGGCTCGGCCGCGAGTTCGGCGGCGCGCATGGCGACGCGGTGGGCCTGGATGTGGTCGGGGTGGCCGTAGCCGCCGTCCGGGTCGTAGGTGACGAGGACCTGGGGACGGACCTCGCGGATCACCTCGACGAGATACGCGGCGGCCTCGTCCAGGTCGGCGGACCAGAAGGCGCCCGGCCGGTCGTTCTGCTCCGCGCCCATCATCCCGGAGTCCCGGAAGCGTCCGGGGCCGCCGAGGAAGCGGTGGTCGGTGACCCCGAGCTCCTTCATGGCGGCGGTGAGCTCGCCGATGCGGTGCGGGCCGAGGATGTCCTCGCGGTCCGGGGCGAGGTGCGCGAGAACGTCCGGGATGACCTCGCCCTCCTCGCCGAGGGTGCAGGTCACCAGGGTGACGTGGGCCCCGTCGGCCGCGTACTTGGCCATGGTGGCGCCATTGTTGATCGACTCGTCGTCGGGGTGCGCGTGCACGAGGAGCAGACGCCGGTCGGGCAGTTCCGTCATGCGCCCCAGCCTAGGACTCCCGACGGCGCGACTAGAGCTTGATCCCGCCGATCATGCCCGCGACGTTCGTCGTGAGCTCGCTGATGGTGGGGGCGATGGACGAGCTGGCGAGATAGAACCCGAGCAGGACGCAGACGATCGCGTGTCCGGCCTTCAGACCCGACTTCCTGATCAGAATGAAGACGATGATCGCGAACAGCACCACTGCCGAAATCGAGAGTGCCACAGCGGTCCACCTCCCTTGATCCGAGTCCAACTGCCGTACGCCACGCGGTAGCCGAGCGTTTCTTGCCCACGCAGCGCTATGGATCATAACTATCCGTCCCGACGCATGAGTCGGTGCATGGCAGCAAGGGGGGCGCACGGCGGCACGGCCCCATAGGGTCGGGGGATGACCACCGAGCCTCTCTCCTTTCCGCGCCAGCACGCCCGCACCCAGCGCTTCACTCTCGGCGCACCACGGGCGTTCACGGTGGCGCCCGACGGCGAGCGCGTCGCCTTCCTGCGGTCCGGGTCCGGTACCGATCGGGCGAACGCGCTGTGGGTCCTGGACGTGACGTCCGGCGAGGAGCGGATCGCCGCCGATCCGCGGGTCCTCCTCGGCGGCGCCGAGGAGGACCTGTCGGACGAGGAGCGCTCGCGCCGCGAACGCAGCCGCGAGGGCGCCGCGGGCATCGTCGCCTATGCGACGGACACGGCCGTGGAGCAGGCCGCGTTCGCGCTGTCGGGACGGCTGTTCACCGCGGAGCTGCGCGCGGGCACGACCCGCGAACTCCGCGACCCCGCACGTCATGGTCCGCTGATCGACCCGCGACCCTCGCCGGACGGCCGCCATGTCGCGTACGTGTCCGGGGGCGCCCTGCGCGTGGTCGGCGCCGACGGCGAGGGCGACCGGGCCCTCGCCGATCCGGGCGAGGACGAGGCGTCGACCGTCACGTACGGGCTCGCGGAGTTCATCGCGGCCGAGGAGATGGGCCGCTCCCGGGGCTTTTGGTGGTCGCCCGACTCGGACCGGCTCCTGGTGGCCCGGGCGGACGACGCGGCGGTGCGGCGCTGGTGGATCGCGGATCCGGCGCACCCGGACCGCAAGCCCGCCCGCAACGCGTACCCGGCGGCGGGCACGCCCAACGCGGAGGTGCGGCTCTTCGTCATCGGCCTGGACGGGTCGCGCACCGAGGTGTCGTGGGACCGGGCGAGGTACCCGTATCTCGCCCGGGTGCACTGGTCGGCCAACGGGGCGCCGCTGATCCTCGTACAGGCCCGTGACCAGCTCAGTGAGCTGTATCTCGCGGTGAACGTCGAGGACGGTTCGACGCGGATGGTGCACGCCGACGAGGACGGGCAGTGGCTGGAGCTGTTCCCCGGCGTGCCGTCCTGGTCGCCGAGCGGGCAGCTCGTGCGGATCGCCGACGAGGGCGGGGCGCGGGTCCTCGCGGTCGGCGAACGGCCCCTGACCGGGCCGCAGTTGCACGTGCGGGCAGTCCTGGACGTGGGTGAGAGCGACGTGCTCGTCTCGGCGTCGGCGGGCTCGGCGGCGCGGGACCGGGAGACCGGCGAGGTGCATGTGTACCGGGTCAACGAGCTGGGCGTGGAGCGCGTCTCGGACGAGCCGGGCGTGCACTCCGCGGTGCGCGCGGGCGGCGTGACCGTCCTGGCGTCCGCGCGCACCGACGAGCCCGGCACCCGGGTGCGGTTGATGCGGGACGGCAAGCAGATCGCGACGGTCGCCTCGCATGCCGAGCGCCCCTCGCTGAGCCCTCGCCTGACGCTCACGGAGGCGGCCGGCATCCCGTGCGCCGTCCTGCTCCCATCCTCGTACCAGCAGGGGGACGGGCCGCTGCCGGTGCTGCTCGACCCGTACGGCGGCCCGCACGGGCAGCGGGTGCTCGCCGCGCACAATCCGCATCTGACGTCGCAGTGGTTCGCCGACCAGGGCTTCGCGGTGGTCGTCGCGGACGGCCGCGGCACCCCCGGCCACTCCCCCGCCCGGGAGAAGGCGGTCCGCGACGACCTCACCCTCACGCTCGACGACCAGATCACGGCGCTGCACGCGCTGGCCGACGCCTTCCCGCTCGACCTGAACCGGGTGGCGATCCGCGGCTGGTCGTACGGCGGGTATCTGGCGGGGCTCGCGGTCCTGCGCCGCCCGGACGTCTTCCACGCGGGCATCGCCGGCGCCCCGGTCACGGACTGGCGGCTCTACGACACGCACTACACGGAGCGCTACCTGGGCGACCCGAAGGCCGCGCCGCAGGTGTACGCGAAGAACTCCCTGGTCACCGACGACGGTCTGGCCGAGGCGGCGGGCCAGCACCGGCCGCTGATGATCGTGCACGGCCTGGCCGACGACAACGTCGTGGTGGCGCACAGCCTGCGGCTTTCGTCGGCGCTCCTCGCCGCGGGCCGCCCGCACGAGGTGCTGCCGCTGTCGGGCGTGACGCACATGACGCCGCAGGAGCAGGTAGCGGAGAACCTGCTGCTGCTCCAGGTGGACTTCCTGAAGCGCTCGCTGGGGCTGGTCTAGAAAGGCGACCGGCCGGGGCGACATGGCGCGCCCCGGCCGGTCCACGGCACCCGCACGGCCGTACGCTGTTCAGCCTGACGCGTTCGTATATCGGTGCCGCGACGGTCAAGTTGCCTGTGTGTTAACGAAGTTGATGTGCATTTGTCGCGACACGTACGCCTACTCGGTGGGGACGACGCGCTTCTCCTCGGCGAAGTGGCAGGCCGAGTCGTGCTTCGCCGGTGTGTCCCCGATGCGGAACACGGCGGGCACCGCCAGCGCCGGCACCTCCAGCGCGCACCGCTCCTGCGCCTTCCAGCAGCGGGTGCGGAAACGGCAGCCGGAGGGGATGTTGGCCGGGGACGGCACATCGCCGGTGAGGATGATCCGCTCGCGGTGGTCGCGCGCCTCCGGGTCGGGGACGGGCACGGCGGACAGGAGCGCCTGCGTGTAGGGGTGCGTGGGGTGTTCGTAGATCTGCTCGTCGGTGCCGATCTCGACGATGCGCCCGAGGTACATGACGCCGACCCGGTCGGAGATGTGCCGCACGATCGACAGGTCGTGGGCGATGAAGACGTAACTGAGGTCGAACTCGTTCTGGAGGCTGTCGAGCAGGTTGATGACCTGTGCCTGCACGGAGACGTCGAGCGCGGAGACCGGCTCGTCGGCGACGATGATCTCGGGGCGCAGGGCGAGGCCGCGCGCGATGCCGATGCGCTGGCGCTGGCCGCCGGAGAACTGGTGCGGGTACCGGTTGATGTACTCCGGGTTGAGCCCGACGACGTCCAGAAGGTCCTGCACCTTGCGGCGCCGGTCGCCCTTGGGCGCGACCTCGGGGTGGATCTCGTACGGCTCCCCGATGATGTCGCCGACCGTCATGCGCGGGTTGAGGGACGTGTACGGGTCCTGGAACACCATCTGGATGTTGCGGCGTACGGCCTTGAGGGCACGCCCGGACAGCTTGGTGATGTCCTCGCCCCTGTACTTGATCTGCCCGGCGGTCGGCCGCTCCAAGTTGACCAGCATCCTGGCGACGGTCGACTTGCCGCAGCCGGACTCGCCGACGATGCCGAGGGTCTCGCCCTGGCCCAGCACGAAGTCGACGCCGTCCACGGCCTTGACCGCGCCGACCTGCTTCTTGAACAGGATCCCCTGAGTGAGCGGATAGTGCTTGACCAGCCCGCTGACCTCGAGGATCGGCTCGCCGGCCGGCACGGGGGCGGCGGCGTGCGCCTCTTTCGCCAGGTCAGCCATCGAGCGTCTCCTTCCAGAAGTAGCAGGCGCTCCGGCGCGTCGGACTCACCTCGAAGAGCGGGGGAACGTCCGCGCGGCACACGTCCTGGGCCATCGGGCAGCGCGGGTTGAAGGCGCAGCCGGGCGGGATGTGCATCAGATTGGGCGGCAGGCCCTTGATCGCGTACAGCTCCTGGCCCTTCTGGTCCAGGCGCGGGATCGATTCGAGCAGGCCCTTGGTGTACGGGTGGGCGGGCGCCTTGTAGATCTCGTGCACGGGCGCCGTCTCGACGATGCGGCCCGCGTACATGACGGCGATCTTGTCGGCTACGTCGGCGACCACGCCGAGGTCGTGCGTGATGAGGATGAGGCCCATCCTGAGCTCGCGCTGGAGTTCGGCGAGCAGCTCCATGACCTGGGCCTGGACGGTGACGTCGAGGGCGGTGGTGGGCTCGTCGGCGATGATCAGGTCCGGTTCCAGGGCGAGCGCCATCGCGATCATGATGCGCTGGCGCATGCCGCCGCTGAACTGGTGCGGGTACTGGCCGACCCGCTCCTTGGCGGCGGGGATCCTGACGCGGTCCATCAGCTCGACGGCCTTGGCCTTGGCGTCCTTGCGGGACATGCCCTTGTGGACGGTGAACAGCTCGCCGATCTGGGCACCCACGGACAGTACGGGGTTGAGGGAGCTGAGCGCGTCCTGGAAGATCATCGCCATCTTCGCGCCGCGGATCTTGCGCCGCCCGTCCTCCTTGAGCTTGAGGAGGTCCGTGCCCTGGAAGAGGATCTCGCCGCCGGTGATCTTCCCGGGCGGGATGTCGAGGATGCCCATGATCGCCTGGGCGGTCACGGACTTGCCGGACCCGGACTCGCCGAGCACGGCGAGGGTCTCGCCCTCGTCGACGGTGTAGCTGACGCCGTTGACGGCGTTGGCGATGCCGTCGCGCGTCCGGAACTCCACGTGCAGATCGCGCACTTCGAGCAGCATGGGCGCCTACCTCAGCTTGGGGTCGAGGGCGTCGCGCACCGCGTCGCCGAGCATGATGAAAGCGAGCACGGTGATCGCGAGGGCGCCGGCGGGCCAGAGCAGCATGTGCGGGGCGTTGCGGATGTACTGGGACGCCGAGGAGATGTCGATGCCCCAGCTCACGGTGGGCGGCTTCAGGCCGACGCCGAGGTACGAGAGCGTCGCCTCGAGGGAGATGTACGTGCCGAGCGCGATGGTGGCGACGACGATGACCGGCGCGATCGCGTTGGGCAGGATGTGCCGCAGCATCATCCGGGAGTTGGAGGCGCCGAGCGCCCGCGCCGCCTGCACGTAGTCGTTCTGCTTGGCCGTGATGACGGAGCCGCGGGCGATGCGGGAGAGCTGCGGCCAGCCGAGCAGCACCATGAACCCGATGACCGGCCAGACGGTGGAGCTGGTGACCACGGACAGGAGCACCAGGCCGCCCAGGACGACGGGGATGGCGAAGAAGACGTCGGTGATGCGGGACAGGATCGCGTCCCACACCCCGCCGAAGAACCCGGCGAGCCCGCCGAGGACGCTGCCCAGGAGGGCGACGCCGACGGTGGCGCAGACGCCGACGGTGACGGAGGTGCGGGCGCCGTACACGGTGCGCGTGTAGACGTCGCAGCCCTGGCCGTTGAAACCGAACGGATGGCCGGGCTGGGAGCCCTCCTGGGCCTTGGCGAGGTCGCAGGAGAGCGGGTTGCCGGAGGCGATCAGCGAGGGCCAGATCGAGATGATCACGAGGAAGACGATGACCAGGCCCGAGATGATGAAGATCGGGTTGCGGCGCAGATCGCGCCAGGCGTCCGACCAGAGGCTTCTCGGCCTGCCCGCGGGTCCCGTGCCTTCGGGGCCGCCCGGAGTCTTCTCCAAGGTTGTCCCCTCGCTCGTGGCGAGGTCCATGGCGCCGCCCGCGCCCGTCGCGGCGATGGCTCCTCCGTCGTCCGGGACGCGCCCTCCGCCCGACGAGTAGGGCTCCGGCGGCTCGGGTTCAGGCATAGCGGATCCTCGGGTCGAGTACGGCGTACAGGAGGTCGACGATCAGGTTGGCCGCCAGGAAGACGAGGACGAGTACCGTCACGAAGCCGACGACGGTCTGGGTGTTCTGCCGGACGATGCCCTGGTAGAGCTGGTAGCCGACGCCGTGGATGTTGAAGATCCGCTCCGTGACGATGGCGCCGCCCATCAGGGCGCCGATGTCGGTGCCGATGAAGGTGACGACCGGGATCAGCGAGTTGCGCAGCAGGTGCCGGACGATGACGCGACGGCGCGGCAGGCCCTTGGCGATGGCCGTACGGACGTAGTCGGCGCGCCGGTTCTCGGCGATCGAGGTCCTGGTGAGCCGGGTGACGTACGCGAGGGAGACCGACGCGAGCACGAGGCCGGGGACGATCAGTTCGGAGAACGTCGCCTCCGTGGACACCGCGGGTTTGATGATCCCCCACTCGACGCCCAGCAGGAGCTGGAGGAGCAGACCGGTGACGAAAGTGGGGACGGAGATGACGACCAGGGTGAGGAGCAGCACGGAGGTGTCGACGGGACGGCCGCGGCGCAGGCCGGTGACGACGCCGAGCGAGATGCCGATGACGATCTCGAAGAGGATCGCCACGATCGTCAGGCGGATCGTCACGGGGAAGGCGGCCGCCATCAGTTCGGTCACCTTCTGGCCGTTGAACGCGGTGCCGAAGTCGCCGGTGAAGACGTTCCCCATGTACGTCAGGTATTGCTGCCAGACGGGCTTGTCGAGGCCGAACTCCTTCTCCAGCTGAGCGGCCGTGGCGGGGTCGCACTGCTTGTCGCCGCACAGTCCCGCGATGGGGTCGCCCATCACGTTGACCATCAGGAAGATGAGCAGCGTCGCGCCGAAGAAGACCGGGATCATCTGCAGCAGACGCCTGATCACATAACGTCCCATACGGGCTCCCGAATCGGGGGGAGCGGCCGCCCTTCAGGGCCCCGGACTGCCGCTCCCCGGGGCGTCAGCTGACCTTGATCTCGTTGTAGACCGGAACGCTGAACGGGTTGAGGGCGACGTTGGAGACCTTGTCCGAGTAGCCGGCGCTGCCGTTCTGGTACCAGAGCGGGATGGCCGCCATGTTGTCCCTGACGACGCCTTCGGCCTGCTGGAAGATCTTGACGGCCTTGGCGCGGTCGGACTCGGCGTTGGCCTGGTCGACGAGCTTGTCGAACTGCTTGTTGGACCACTTGCCGTCGTTGGACGAGGCGTTGGTGTAGTACAGCGGCTGCAGGAAGTTCTGGATGAGCGGGTAGTCCATCTGCCAGCCGGCGCGGAACGGGCCCGTCATCTTCTTCTGCGTGATCTTGTTGCGGAAGTCGGCGAAGGTGCCGGTGGGCAGGCCGACGCAGGCCTTGTCGTTGCCCAGCGCGTTGTTGATGCTGTTGCAGACGGCGTCGACCCACTCCTTGTGGCTGCCGGTGTCGGCGTTGTAGCCGATCCTCACCTGGCCACCGGGGATGCCGCCGCCCTCCTGGACCAGCTTCTTGGCCTCGGTGGGGTTGTAGTCGCAGCTGTCGCCGCACAGGCCGTCCTGGAAGCCGCCGTCCTTGCCGAGGACCGGCGAGGTCCAGTCCGAGGCCGGGGTGCGGGTCTTCTGGAAGATCGTCTCGGTGATCTGCTTGCGGTTGATCGCCATCGACAGGCCCTTGCGGACCTTGTCGCTGTCCGCCTTGTTCCACGCGGGGTCGTAGAACGGGAAGGCGAGCGTCTGGATGATGCCGGCGGGGGTGTTGATGTACCGGCCGCTGAGGTCGGCCTTGACGTTCTTGAGCTGCGAGGCCGGGACGTCGTCGACGAGGTCGAGGTTGCCGGCCGTCAGGTCGGTGTACGCCGTGTTGTTGTCGGTGTAGACCTTCAGGTCCACGCCGCCGTTCTGCGCCTTGTCGGTGCCCGGGTAGGCGTCCCACTTGCGCAGGGACATCTGGGAGCCCTTGGTGTAGTTCTCGATCGTGTACGGGCCGTTGCCGACCGGCTTGCTCACCCACGCGGAGTGGTTGTCGAAGAAGGCCTTGGGGAGCGGGGCGAAGGCCGCGTAGCCGAGGGTGTCGGGCCACAGCGAGAACTTCTGGTTGAGCTTGACCGAGAAGGTGAGGGGGCCGGTGACCTTGAGCCCGGACAGGTTGGTGGCGCTCGGGGTGCCGGAGTCGGGGTGGACCTTGTCGTAGCCGTCGATCTGGCCGAAGAAGTAGGCGTTCTTCTGGTTGTTCCTCAGGTCGGCGCCGTAGTTCCAGGCATCCACGAAGGACTGCGCGGTGACCTTCTCCCCGTTGGAGAACGTCCAGCCGTCCTTGACCGTGATCTTGAAGTTGATCGAGTCCGTCGTCTCGATCTTGTCCGCGAGCATGTCCTCGGCGGCGCCTGTCTTCGAGTTGTAGCGCTTCAGGCCACGGAAGAGCATGTCCATGACCTTGCCGCCCTGGACCTCGTTCGTGTTCGCGGGCTCCAGCGGGTTCTGCGGATCACCCCAGGACGAACGGACGATCCCTGAGCCGTTGCCGCCACCGCCGCTGTTGCTCCCACCACCACAGGCCGTCGCGGCGAGAGCGACGGCCACCGCGCATACGGCCCACTTGGCGTGCGTGGCTCCACGCATGGAGTGCCTCCTCGGAGTGCTTCTGGGTCAGCGCCTTACGGCACTTAGGCCCAAATATCGTCCGTAAAGACACATAACGCACTTTCAGCCCGGCCGTACGGGCCCCAGTTCGCACGGGTGGGTCAGCAGATTGCCGAGCAGACCCTCCCGGTCGCCCTCCTTGTAGACGCGGGCCACTCCGGTCAGACGGCCCTCGTCCCGACGCAGCTCCAGACCGAGCACCGGACTGCCGACCCTCGCGTCGGCGGTCGGCAGTTGTACGGGGAAGGAGCCGCGCAGCGCGAGGGTGGCCGTGGCGTCGACGGGGGCGGTGGCGGTCTCGTCGCCGGTGGTGAGTTCGGCGCGGGCGCCCGGCAGGATCCGTAGCCGCAGCGGGACCTCGCCCTCCGGTGTCGAGGCGTGGCCCGCCCACTCCCCCTCCTTCAGGGTCAGGGGGCGCGCGGGCACGGAGAACACCGGTGAGATCAGTTCGGGAGCAAAACCGGGTACGAGCTCGCCGAGGACGTGGTTGACGACCGCGTCGCGGGCCGCCTTCGCCGTCGTGTTCGTCAGGACCGCCACGGACAGGCCGAGTTCCGGCGCCGACACCGCGATCGCGGCCACGCCGCCCATGCCGCCGCCGTGGCTCACCAGAAGAGGCCCATCGCCGCGCGAGACGCACCAGCCGAGGCCGTACCCGAGGTGCTCGCCGATCGGGACGGCGTCGAGGACCGCGGCGGCCGTCTCCGCCTTCAGGAGCCGCGGCCAGGACTGGGCGAAGAGGGCGAGCTGGGGGGCCGTCGCCCAGCCGAGCGTGGCGCCGGGATGGCTGGTGCGCAGGCCTTCCGGGTACGGGCGCCCGTCGGGGGTGTAGCGGGTCGCGGATCCCGGGCAGACCGTGGCGATGCGGAAGCCGTCGAGCCCGAGCGGCCCGAGGACCCGCTCCCGGGCGTATGTGGCGAGGTCCTGTCCGGTGGCTTCCTCCAGGAGCCGGCCGAGGAGCCGGTAGCCGAGGTTCGCGTACTCGAAGCCGGAGCCGGGCGCGCGGTGGAGCCGCGTGTACGGCTCCGCGTCCACGGCCGGCTCACCCTCCTCGCCGTAGTGGAAGTCGTAGTGCGCGCCGAGCCCGCCCCGGTGCCGCAGGAGCTGACGCGGGGTCGCGCCGAGCGGGCCGGGCGCGTCCAGGTCGAGCAGCCCCTCGTCGGCCGCGACGCAGACCGCCGCAGCCGTGACCGGCTTGGTGACGGAGGCGAGGGCGTACGGGGTGTGCGCGGTGGCGGGGATCCCCGCGCCGGTGTCGGCAAGCCCGTGAGCCTGGGCGAGGGTCACCTCGCCGTGCACCGCGACCGCGACCGAGACGGACGGGCACCCGTGCACCGCCATCGCCTGCGCGCACCGCGCCTCCAGGTCGTCCAGCATTGCCGCCCCTCTCCCTCGCCCGCTCGTTCATGGATCATCGCCCACACCGTGGCCGCCACGACCGCCGGCTCGGGATACGCCGACGGCCCGTCACCGGTGTGTCACCGGTGACGGGCCGTGGCCGGTCGAAGCGTGGACGGTCAGGCGTTCGCGCCGGACTCGTCCTCGAGGGCCGCGAGGGCCGGGTCGAGCACGATGTCCTCGCCGCGGTCCGCCGTCGTCGGCTCCTCCGGGAAGTGACAGGCCGTGAGGTGACCCTCGCGGCTGCCGGAGATCTGGACGAGCGGCGGCTCCTCCGTGGCGCACTTGTCCTGCGCCTTCCAGCACCGGGTGCGGAAGCGGCAGCCGGACGGCGGCGAGATCGGCGAGGGGACGTCGCCTTCCAGGCGGATCCGCTCCTTCTTCACCGCGTCGATGTCCGCGTTCGGCACGGCCGACATCAGCGCGTGCGTGTACGGGTGACGGGGGCGGTTGTAGAGGGAGTCGCGGTCGGCGATCTCCACGATCTTGCCCAGGTACATCACCGCGACGCGCTGCGAGAAGTGCCGCACGATGGCCAGGTCGTGGGCGATGAAGACGAACGCGATGCCCATCTCCCGCTGCACCTTCTGCAGCAGGTTGACGACCTGGGCCTGGATCGACACGTCGAGCGCGGAGACCGGCTCGTCCGCGACGATCAGCTTGGGCTCGAGGGCCACGGCCCTGGCCACGCCGATGCGCTGCCGCTGGCCGCCCGAGAACTCGTGCGGGAAGCGGTTGTAGTGCTCCGGGTTCAGGCCGACGATCTCCAGCAGCTCCCGCACGCGCGCCTCGCGGCCGCCGGGCGGGTTGATGCCGTTGATCTCCATCGGCCCGGCGATGATCGAGCCGACCGTCTGGCGCGGGTTCAGCGACGCGTACGGGTCCTGGAAGATCATCTGGATCTCGGACCTGATCGGCGCCAGCTGCTTGCGGTTGGCCGTGCTGATGTCCTGGCCGTTGTACGTGATCGTGCCGTGGGTCGGCTCGTACAGGCGGGTCAGCAGACGGCCCGTCGTCGACTTGCCGCAGCCGGACTCGCCGACGAGGCCCAGGGCCTCGCCCCGGAAGACGTCGAAGGAGACGCCGTCGACGGCCTTGACGGCGCCGATGGTCCGCCGGATCGGGAAGCCGCCCTTGATCGGGAAGTGCTTCTTCAGGTCCTTGACCTGGAGGAGCGGTGCGCTGTCCGCGTCCCGCTGCTGCGGGATCGCTTCCGCGACCGCCGTGGTGGTCTGGTTGTTCTCGCTCATGGTCATGCCCCAGTCGCCGGTTTCAGCTCAGCCCAGCCGGGGCTGAATCGTCTCGATGAACACCTGCTGCTTCTGATCTGCCGTCAGGTGGCAGGCAGAGCCGCGGCCGACCGGCAGCGTGGGCCGGTCGCCCTTGCACTTGCCGCCTTCCACCTTGTCGGTGAACGCACACCGGGGGTGGAAGGGGCAGCCGCTCGGCGGGTTCAGGAGCGACGGCGGCGAGCCGGGAATCGGCAGCAGCGGTTCGTCGACGTCCGAGTTGAGGCGCGGCATGGAGCCGAGCAGCCCCCAGGTGTAGGGGTGTTCGGGCGACTTGAGCACCTCGCGCACCGAGCCGCGCTCCACGGCCCGGCCCGCGTACATCACGAGCAGGTCGTCGGCCATGTTCGCCACGACGCCGAGGTCGTGGGTGATCATGATGATCGCGGAGCCGAACTCCTGCTGGAGGTCCTTGAGCAGGTCGAGAATCTGCGCCTGGACGGTCACGTCGAGCGCGGTGGTCGGCTCGTCGGCGATCAGCAGGTCGGGGTTGCAGACCAGGGACATGGCGATCATGGCGCGCTGGCGCATACCGCCGGAGAACTGGTGCGGGTAGTCGTCCACCCGCTGCTTGGGGTGGGGGATGCCCACCTTCTCCAGCATCTGGATCGCCCGGTCCCGGGCCTCCTTCTTGCTGGCCCCGGTGTGCTTGCGGAACGGCTCGGAGATCTGCCGGCCCACCGTGTAGTACGGGGACAGGGCGGTCAGCGAGTCCTGGAAGATCATCGCCATCTTGTTGCCGCGGAGCTTTTCGAGCTCGGGCTCGGTGGCGGTGATCAGTTCCTTGCCCTCGAGGAGGATCTCGCCCTCGACGTGGGTGCTCTTGCGGTTGTGCAGGCCGAGCACGGTCAGGTTCGTCACCGACTTGCCGGAGCCCGACTCGCCGACGATGCCGAGCGTCTTGCCGCGCTCGATGTCGAAGGAGAGCCCGTCCACAGCCTTGACGATGCCGTCCTCGGTGGAGAACTGCACCTTCAGGTCGCGTACCGAGAGGAACGCGTCGCCGCCGGTGGGGGCCGGGGCGTCCTCGGTCTTGGTGAGTGTGGTCACGGTCGTTCTCCTAGGACAGACGCACGCGCGGGTCGACGACGGCGTACAGAGCGTCCACGACGATGTTGCAGACGATGATGAAAGCGGCGCTGAGGATCATGACGCCCATGAGGACGGGGAGGTCCTTGCCGACCACCGAGTCACGGGCGAGACGGCCGATGCCGGCGAGGCCGAAGGTCAGCTCGGTGACCATGCCACCGCTGAGCAGACCGCCGATGTCCATGCCCAGGATGGTGATGATCGGGATGAGCGAGCCGCGCCAGGCGTAGCGGAAGAAGGCGTAACGGCTGCTCATGCCCTTGGCCTTGGCAGCTCGGACGTGCTCTTCCTGCAACTGCTCGATCATCGAGGAGCGGGCCATACGTGTGTAGTTGGCCGTGAAGATCGTCGCCATGATGATCCAGGGGATCAGCAGGCCCATGAACCAGCCCCACGGATCCTCGCTGATCGGCACGTACTTGGGCTTGTCCAGCCAGCCGGTGCTGAAGACCAGGAGGCCCATGACGACCGGGCCGATGAAGTAGATCTGGAACGAGCTGGTGACCAGCGAGGCGCCGCTGAAGGTCTTGTCGAGCCAGGTGCCGCGGAAGCGGGCGGCCAGCAGGCCGGCGCCGAGACCGGCGAACAGGAAGACGATGAGGGAACCGAAGGTGAGGGAGACCGTCAGCGGGAGACGGTCCATCATGGTGTCCCACACCATCTGGTTGTTACGGAACGAGACGCCGAAGCAGGGTGCGGAGCAGTGGCCCACCCCGAAGTCACGTCCGACGAAGATGCCGGAGAGGTAGTCCCAGTACTGCACGGGGACCGGCTTGTCGAGGCCCAGATTCTTGTGAATGAGCGCCAGCGCATCCGGAGTGCAGTTCTTGCCACATGCGAGCATCGCCGGGTCCTGTGGGATGGCGAAGTACATGAAGTACGTGAAGGCGCTGATCAGCAGAAGGATGAGTGCTGCGCCGAGCGTCCGGCGTATGAGAAATCGAAGCATGGCAATGAGCTGCTCTCAGGACGGCGGCGGTGGGAGGCCAGGAGGGAGCCGGCGACCCGGGGATGAGGGCACCGCCGCGCCCTCATCCCCGGGAACTGCCTGTTACTGACTACTTCTTGAGGTAGACCGCGGTCGGGTCGGTGTAGCTCGTCACCGTCGAGTACCGCAGGCCACCGACGTTGGAGCCGGCGATCTGGAACACCTTGGTGTAGTAGATCGGGGCAGCCGGGTTGATCTTGGTGGAGATGTACTCCGAGAGCTTCCCGTACTCCTTGGCACGCTCAGCGGCGTCCGTGATCGCCTGGATGCGGGCGATCTCGTCGTTCACGTGCTTGTCGTTCGTGTGCGAGTAGTTCGACGCACCGTCCTGGATCTGCTGACCGTCGAAGGACGGCGGGAAGACAGTGTTGCCGTCCGCCCAGTCCTGGCCCCAGCCGGTCATGTAGAGGTCGAGGCCGTTCTTGACCTTGCCCATCTGCTCGTACCAGGTCGCGGCGTCGATCTCCTTCTTCTGGATGTCGAGGCCGATCTTCTTCAGGTTGTTGATGATCAGGTTCGCCTGAGTGGTACGGACCGGGGTGTTGGCGTAGGCGTAGACGAGCTTCTTGCCCTTGGCGCCGGCCTCGTCGATCAGCTTCTTCGCCGCGGCGATGTCACCGTTCGGCTTCTTGGCGCGGTTGAACGGGTCGAGCTTCTTGTCGTAGCCCGGGGTGGTCGGCGACATCAGGCTGGTCGCGGGGTCGCCGCCGTAGGCACCACCGTCGGCGTGGCCGGCCGCGTTGGCCGGGATCGCCAGGGCGATGGCGTCACGGACGCGCTTGTCCTTGACGCGGTCCATGTTGAAGTTCAGCTGCCACACGTACGGGGCGTAGCCCTGCACCGTGCGCTTCATGACCGCCTTGTCGGTGGTGATCTTCTGCAGCTGGGTGGCGTCGACCTGGCCGGTGAACATGATGGCGTTCTTGGCCTCGGCACGGTCAGCCAGGATCGTCTTGGTCTGCGTGGCCTTGTCCTGGTTGTAGTCGATGTTGAAGCCATCGACGTACTGGTGACGCATCGGGTCCGTCTTCGGGTCCCAGTTGGGGTTGCGGACCAGCTTCAGGTTCTTGCCGGACTTGTACTCGGAGATCTTGTACGGGCCGGTCGCGACGGGCGCCTGGTCGTACTTCTCCTTGGTGTCCGTCTTCTCCGGGACGACGGAGTAGGCGGCCATCGCGAACGCCTGCGGGGCGTCGCTGTGCGGCTTCTGGAAGTGGAAGACGACGGTCTTGTCGTCCGGGGTCGACAGGACCGAGTCCGGCAGGTGCTTGCCCTTGAACGGACCCGCGTACGCCTTGCGGTACTTGGTGCCCTCGCCGGACAGCCACTGCTGCACGTAGGTCGGGCCGTCCGTCTCGAAGGAGGCGTACAGACGCTCGAAGCTGTGGCGGATGTCGCCCGACGTGATGACGTTGCCGTTCTGGTCCTTCACGCCGTCCTTCAGCGTGTAGGTCCAGGTCTTGCCGCCGTCCGAGGACTTGCCCGCGTCGGTGGCGAGGTCGCCGACGACCGTCTGGTTGCCCTTGTCGTCCTCGACGTACGTGGTCAGGCCACGGTAGAGGAGCTTGGAGAGGAGGCCACCGTCGGAGACGTAGATCTGCCCCGGGTCCAGGTGGGAGAAGTCCGTCTCCTGGTAGACCTGGACGGTGCCGCCCTTACGGGAGCCCGGCACCTCCTTGGCGGGGCCGACGGACTGCTGGGCGGTGCCCATGACGACCGGCTTGGCCTGCGCGAGGGCGTCCTTCTGGGACTTGCCCGCGGGCTTGTCGGAGCTCTTGCTGCCACTGCTGCAGCCGGTGAGTGCCAGCGCGCCGGCGGTCACCGCGACGACCGTTGCCTGCGCCGTGCGCGTACGAAGGATGCTCATGGAGTTAGATCCACCTGCCTGTGAGTAGTGATCCTTTGGTGCTGCCTGGCGCATCCGGTGTGGGCCGGCGCCCGGGTGGCAGCTCCCCCTCGGATGGGCTGGGTTCAGCGGCCCGTCTTGGGATCGAACGCATCCCGGACGGAGTCCCCGAGGAGGTTGAACGCCACGAAGAAGACGACCATGGCGACACCCGGGAAGAACATGTAGGTCGGGTCCTGCTCGTAGATGTTCGCGCCGGTGGCGAACATCAGGCCCCAGTCGGGGGTCGGGTCCTGATACCCGACGCCGACGAAGGACAGGAAGGCGACCGAGAGAATGGTGCTGGGGAGCAGGTACGTGCCCTGCACGATGATCGGCGTGATCAGGTTGGGCAGCAGCTCCTTGCGGATGATCCGCCAGGGCGAGGCGCCCGCGACCTTCGCCGCCTCCACGAACTCGCGCTCACGCAGGGAGAGCGTGACGGCGCGCACCAGGCGGGACAGGCTCATCCAGGTGAGGAGCCACATCACGCCGAGGATGGCGAGGAAGCGGATGTAGACCGGGGTCTCCTCGTCGGGCGCCACGAACACCGTGACCACGACGGGCATCACCGCGACCATGAACAGCTGGCTGGGCAGGGCGAGCATGAAGTCGGTCAGCCGCCCGAGCCAGTAGTCGATCTTGCCGCCGAAGTACCCGGAGAGGAGACCGATGAGCACGCCCACGATGACGATGCCGATCGTGGCGAGCAGCGCCGTGTAGAGCGACGTACGCATGCCGTAGAGCAGGTACGAGAACACGTCGCGGCCGTAGTTCGGGTCGATGCCGAACCAGTGCTCGGGCGAGATACCGCCGTTGGGACCGGCCGGCAGGTTGAACTCGTTGAGGAGTGTGGGGTCGTCCTGCCCGTAGAAGGTGTACGGGTCCTTGCCGTACACCTTCGCGATGACCGGCGCGAGCGCGGATATCAGGAAGAAGAACAGGACGATGAAGGCGGAGATGACGCCCGTCTTGTCCCGTTTGAAGCGACGCCACATCAGCTGTCCGGGGCTGCGCCCCTCGAGCTTCTTGGGCTCCTTCGCGTCAGCCTGCGGCGCGCTGTCCTTGTCCAAGGCGGAAGAGGTCTCGGCGCCCTCAATCTCGATTGGACTCGTCATGATTCGTCCATTTCACAGGTGTTGGAGGTCGTCGGCACACGGCGGGCTCCTCCCTGTGGGACGGAGCACCGGACCGACGGCCGTCGCACGGCGTACGCCACTCCAGCTGGATTGCCACCAGGGGGTACGACGACCTACGGGCGGTACACGGCAACCCAAGGCCGGATGCGCGCGGTTGAGCTACGACTGGGGTGAACTCACCCCGGGGGAACCTGACCCGACCGGGCAGGCATTGCCGTCAGAGACTGTCGCGGCGCTTGAGCGCCGTGCCGACCACGGAGCTACTGCCCGCGAGTCCTGTACCTGCCATCGGGGACGACGCGACCCATATGGCGCTTGTGGCACCTCGCATGGGTTCCTCCTCATGAGTCCACTTTTGTTCACTACAAGTGGAGGCACATGCCACCTGACCGACACCCCTGACGGCGAGGATTGAAAGTGCCTCAGTGTGCTCGCGAGTCGGCACTCCCCACAGTGCGTGACCCATTGACCCGAGCTCTACGCGCTCAACTATCTGGCATCAGAATCGGACCGACCACAGTCTTTTGGTCTCGGTTCGATCACACCTGATGCGTACTTAGCCCAAAATCCGGACAAACTGATCCTAGATAGATCCCTGCGAAACGGACTCGTTACACATCTATCGGTCAATGGGGTCCGGATTCCGGACAGTCGCCTCTGGAAAACGAGTTGCACATCACGAGCCCTTGCGCAGGGCTGTGGGAAGACTCTCAGCGGGCGGATCAACGCGCGTGGATCGCGCGGGAACGCGTCCAGGATGCCACGAGGGTAGTGAAGGACCACCTGGCGCGGGCATCGATCCTGTAAAAACTCCTGCCCGGACCTCCCGGCGCAGGACATACGACAAAGGCCCGGGCCCCCCGAAGGGGACCCGGGCCCAGCTGTCTCGGGATCAGGCGTTCTTGGCCTTCGAGGCTGCGCGGCCGCGCAGCTTCTGGTCCAGGACGACCTTGCGGATACGGACCGTCTCCGGGGTCACCTCGATGCACTCGTCGTCGCGGCAGAACTCCAGGGACTGCTCGAGCGAGAGCTTGCGGGCGGGCACCACGTTCTCCGTGGTGTCCGCGGAAGCCGCACGCATGTTGGTGAGCTTCTTCTCCTTGGTGATGTTCACGTCCATGTCGTCGGCGCGCGAGTTCTCGCCGATGATCATGCCCTCGTAGACCTCGGTGCCGGCCTCGGTGAAGATGACACCGCGCTCCTGGAGGTTGACCATCGCGAACGGCGTCACCGTGCCCGAACGGTCCGCGACGAGCGAGCCGTTGTGACGGGTGCGCAGGTCGCCGAACCACGGCTCGTGACCCTCGAAGATCGAGTGCGCGATACCGGTGCCGCGGGTCTGCGTCAGGAACTCCGTGCGGAAGCCGATGAGGCCACGCGACGGGACGATCCACTCCATGCGGACCCAGCCCGAACCGTGGTTCGTCATGGTCTCCATGCGGCCCTTGCGGGTCGCCATGAGCTGCGTGATGGCGCCGAGGTGCTCCTCGGGCGAGTCGATCGTCATGCGCTCGATCGGCTCGTGCGTCTTGCCGTTGACCTGCTTGGTGACGACCTCGGGCTTGCCGACGGTCAGCTCGAAGCCCTCGCGGCGCATCTGCTCGACCAGGATGGCGAGCGCGAGCTCACCACGGCCCTGGACCTCCCAGGCGTCGGGGCGCTCGGTGTCCAGGACACGGAGCGAGACGTTACCGACCAGCTCGCGGTCGAGTCGGTCCTTGATCTGGCGGGCCGTGACCTTGTGGCCCTTGCCGCCCTTGCCGACCAGCGGCGAGGTGTTCGCGCCGATGGTCATCGAGATGGCCGGCTCGTCGACCGTGATGAGCGGCAGCGCGATCGGGTTCTCGGTGTCGGCCAGGGTCTCACCGATCATGATGTCCGGGATACCGGCGATGGCGCAGATGTCGCCCGGGCCCGCCTTCTCGGCCGGCTTGCGGGTGAGGGCCTCGGTCATGAGGAGCTCGGTGACGCGCACGTTGGACATCGTGCCGTCGCGCTTGATCCACGTGACCGTCTGGCCCTTGCGCAGCTCGCCCTGCTCGACACGGCAGAGCGCGATACGGCCGAGGAAGTTGTCGGCGTCCAGGTTCGTGACGTGGGCCTGGAGGGGGGCGTCCTCGTCGTACTCCGGGGCCGGCACGTGCGACAGGATCGTGTTGAAGAACGGCTCGAGGTTCTCGCTGTCCTGCGGGACGGTGCCGTCCTCGGGCTTGGTCAGCGAGGCGACGCCGTCACGGGCGCAGGCGTAGACGATCGGGAACTCGATCTGGTCCTCGTCCGCGTCCAGGTCCAGGAACAGGTCGTACGTCTCGTCGACGACCTCGGCGATCCGGGAGTCGGGGCGGTCCGTCTTGTTGATGCACAGGATGACCGGCATCTTGGCCGAGAGCGCCTTGCGCAGCACGAAGCGGGTCTGCGGCAGCGGGCCCTCGGAGGCGTCGACGAGCAGCACGACCGCATCGACCATCGACAGGCCGCGCTCGACCTCACCACCGAAGTCGGCGTGGCCGGGGGTGTCGATGATGTTGATCGTGATGGCGTCGCCGCCATCCTTCGGGTGGTACTTGACCGCCGTGTTCTTGGCCAGGATCGTGATGCCCTTCTCACGCTCCAGGTCGTTCGAGTCCATCATGCGGTCGTCGAGCGACTCGGCGGCGTGCGCCGCGAAGGCGCCGGCCTGCTTGAGCATGGCGTCGACCAGCGTGGTCTTGCCGTGGTCGACGTGGGCGACGATGGCGACGTTACGGATGTCGTGGCGCGTGGCCATATTGCGGCGTACTCCCGGAGTGAGTGGACGGCTGCGCGTACGTCTCTTCGTACGCGCGCCCTGCCGGGCTGGACACGCCACGGCCTCACCCCATCGTACGGGGCTTCGGCCGAGTAGGCCTTCTGGGGCTCTGGGGTCAAGGGTGCACAGTGAGTGAACGCCGCGGAGAGGCGTGGGGGGCGCCCCGAGGAAACCGCAGGTCAGTGGTGATACGCACCTTGCCCGCCGGAGGGGCCGGCGGGCAAGGGACTTGAGCGAGATCTGAGCTGGGCGATCTTGGGGGCGCTCCCCCAGCGGCTCTCAGGGCCACTCAGGGTGCGATGTGCGTCACTTCTCGGACGGCTTCTCGGACGGGCTCCCGGACGATTTCCCGGCCGGGCTCGCGGAGGAGTTCGCGGACGAGCTCGCCTTGCCGGAGGCGTTCGGCTTGGCACCCGGCCGCGCACCCGGCTTCAGGAAGCCGATGTCCTCGTAGTCGGGCTCCTGGAAGCCGAAGGCTCCCGCGTTGGCGACGCTGCGACGGGCGGCCACGAGCTCCGGGCGCTGGTAGAGAGGAATCGATCCTGCTGCGGCCCAGATACGGGCGTCGGCCTGCTTGACCAGGGAGCGCTCCTCCCCCTCGTCGAGCTCACCGATCGCCTGGTCGAAGAGCTGGTCGATGTGGTCCGTGCCGACCCGGGTGTAGTTCTGCTCGACCGTGAGCGTGCCGTCCGCCGCGGGCACCGGCTTGGCGTAGATCGGGCGGGCGTCGGTGGCCGGGAAGGCCGATGCGGGCCACGAGTAGAGCGCCATGTCGTACTGCCCGGACGCGATGTGGTCCTTGAAGTAGCTGGCGTCGGCGACCTTCGACGTCTCCGTGCTGATACCGATCTTCCCCAGCATCTGCGAGATCCGGTCGGCGACCGCGCGCAGCGAGTCCGAGCCGGGGCCCGACGGGAGCACGAAGCGCAGCGTCAGCGGCTTGCCGTCCTTGGCGAGCGGCCCGGCGGGGGCACCGGCGGGTGCCGCCGTCCCCTTCGGGGCGTACGCACCCGGGGCGCCACCCTGGGCGGCCTCCTTCGCGTACTGATCCGTGTGCTTCCTCTCCTTGTCGGCCTCGCGCAGCTTCCGCGCGTCGGCCTGGTGCAGGAGCGCGACGTGCTGGTACGCGGCGGTGCGCCCGGGGTCGAGCACCGGGGGCTGCCGGTCGCCCGGCTTCTGGTCGCTCTCGCCGACGATGTACGTGCCGTCGTCCGAGTCGGAGGCGGCACCCTTCTCGTCCTTCGTGCCCGCCTTGCTCTTCTTGCCCTCGCTGCCGGAGACGTTGCCGGCCGTCTTCGGCTTGGTCGTCGCGGTCTCCTTCTTCAGGGGACCGCCCGACACCCAGCCCGCGTCCGCGAGCAGCGCCCGGGCCTCGGTGGTGTCCTGGCTGCCGAGCGCACCGCTGCTGTCGGCGTACGCCTGCTGCCCGGCGAGGGCGAGATGGCTGCCGACGGGGTGCGCGGGCAGGCCGAGCGGCTTGAGGACGACCTCGGCGAGCTTCTTGCGGTCGATCGCGCGGGCGACGGCGCGGCGCACCCGCTCGTCGGCCAGGGGCCCCTCGGAGCCGTTCAGCGCGAGCTGCGTGAAGGCGGGTTCGAGGGACTTGCGGACGACGTAGTCCTCCAGGCGCGACTGTTCCTTCTCGTACTTGGTGGCGGCCTTGCGGGTCTTCGCGCGGGCTTCGAGTTCCGCGTCGGCCGCGTTCGCGTCGTCGCCGTGCGCGACGGCCCAGGACCGCATCGACTGAGCGGGCGTGCGCGCGCCGGGGCCGTGGGCGAGCGGGCCCGAGGTGCCCTTGTCACGGTCGGCGAGGGAGATGCGGGAGGCGTCTTCCGGGTCGACGGCGGCGAGGTCGATCTTCCCCGCGACGAGCGCGTCGGCGCGGTCCTTACGGGGCACGGCCTGCAGGACGAGCTGCTCCAGCTTGGCCTGGCGGCCCCACCAGCGCGGGTTGCGCACCAGCGTGATGTCCTTGGCGTCGCGGTCGATCTTCTTGATCGAGAAGGGGCCGGCGGTGACCTTGAGCTTGCGCCGGGCTTCCTCGTTGAAGGCGTCCGGGGTCCCCATGACGTCCTTGGGGTACAGCGGCGAGAACAGCGAGCGCCAGTCCGCGTACGGCTTCGCGAAGGTGACCCGCACCTCCAGGTTGTTCTTGCCGCGCTCGATCTTCTCGATGCGGTCGTAGCCCGCGTTGTGGGCCGTCCAGTACGCGGAGTCCTTGCCGGACAGCGCGCGCCACTGGGCGGCGAAGTCGGCGGCGCCGATCTCGCGGCCGTCGCTCCACACCGCCTGCTGGTTGAGCTTGTACAGGACGACCTGCTTGGGCTCGCGCTCGATGACCTCGGCCTTCTCCAGGAAGTCCGGGTCGCGCACCGCCTTGCCCTGGTTGTCGAGCCGGTACATCGAGGGCAGCACGGCGCCGGCGACGCGGGACGTGCCCGCGTCGGCGTCGGCCTGGAAGGAGTTGAGGGTCCCCGGCAGGGCGTCGACCGCCCAGCGCAGGGTGCCGCCGTCGGCGATGTCGCCGCGGGCCGCGGGCGCGATGTCCTGGGCGGCGGCCGGACCGCTGGACTCTGCTTCGTCGTCGCCCGAGCTGCAGCCGGCCAGGGCCGTCACCGCGAGCGCCCCCGACACGAGGAACGCGGCCGAGCGTAGGACGGGACGCCGCGCGGGACGCCTGGCGGGGCGCGATGTGGCGCCGTCATGGGACATCACGGGTACCTCCGGGGCTAGCCCGGCCGCCCGCTTGCCAGGAACGGGCCGGGTTTGATCACGTTTGGCGGTATATGGAGCTGATCACATCTATCGCCCCACTGAAGGGGACGGGTCGAGCAGGCAGTCGCAGACACGGCGCTGAGGTGCCAGAACCCCACTCGTGCGGCCCAATGACGGCCCCGTCAGGGCCGCGGGGACTGCGCGACAAGCCCCCACAGCCCCGCACCCGCCGGCGAAACCCCACCACCCCGCCCCCCGAGGCACCGCCCCCGAAGGGGGCGCACGAAGCCCCGCACTCCAGCAATCCGCGCAGATCCCTTCACAAGGCGTGATGTGACGCGCGACACTCGCAGGCGCATGAGCATCTCCGCCGCACCAGCGGAAGCGAGGGCAAGTCATGACCCTGAACGACGACTTGGCGGCAGCCGAGCGCTGCCTCGACGAGCTGTGCCGGACCGTGGGGCGCCTGGAGCGGCAGCTCGACGGCGGCCTCGACGTACGGCGCGTACGCACCGACGCCGACCATCTGCGCGAGAGCGTCGCGCTGCTGCGGGCGGCTGCTGCCGCTCCGCCGCCACCGCGCCGGCCCGAGCTCGTGCCCGTCCCCGACACCCCGTACGACAGCTCGCTCTGGACCGACTCGGACGACGAAGGACTCGGCGCCCGGGACCGGCACGCCCCCTGACCCTCTGAGCGGAGGCTTCGTTGGCCACCGGCACGGAACCCCATCCCCAAGCGGACGCGCACGGCGTCCGGGGCAGGACGCGCGCCGCGATCGCGTCCGGGCACCTGCGCACCGACCGCTGGTGGCTGGCGCCCGCCAGTACCGCCGCGGGACTGCTCGCCTTCATCGTCTACTCGACGTGGCGGGCCTTCGCGAACACGCACTACTACCACGCGCCGTACGTCTCGCCGTTCTACTCCCCGTGCATCGCGCAGAACTGCAAGCCGATGCACGCGGGCCCCAACTGGGAGATCTTCGGCGGCTGGTGGGGCCTGTCCCCCGCGCTGCTCATCCTGATCTTCCCGCTCGGCTTCCGGCTGACCTGCTACTACTACCGGAAGGCCTACTACCGCGGGTTCTGGGCGTCACCGCCCGCCTGCGCGGTCGCCGAGCCGCACAAGAAGTACACGGGCGAGACCCGCTTCCCGCTGATCCTGCAGAACATCCACCGCTACTTCTTCTACGCGGCGATCCTCGTGGCGGGCATCCTCACGTACGACACCGTGCTCTCGTTCCGCGACGAGACGTACGCGTGGGGCCACATGGGTCTCGGCACGCTCGTCTTCCTCCTGAACATCACGCTGATCTGGGCGTACACCCTGTCCTGCCACTCGTGCCGGCACATCGTCGGCGGCAAGCTCAAGCACTTCTCCAAGCACCCGGTGCGCTACCGGATGTGGCAGTGGGTCGGAAAACTGAACGACCGCCACATGCTGCTCGCCTGGGCGTCGTTGATCAGCGTCGCGCTCGCCGACTTCTATGTGTTCCTGCTGTCGTCCGGTGCCTTCGACGATCCGCGCTTCTTCTAGATGGGGTGGCATTCCTGATGTCTCAAGTGGAGCGACAGCAGTGGGACGTTGTCGTGGTGGGGGCGGGCGGTGCCGGCCTGCGCGCGGCGATCGAGGCGCGCGAGCGCGGCGCGCGTACGGCCGTGATCTGCAAGTCCCTCTTCGGCAAGGCGCACACCGTGATGGCCGAGGGCGGCATCGCCGCGGCCATGGGGAACGTGAACTCCGGCGACAGCTGGCAGGTCCACTTCCGCGACACGCTGCGCGGCGGCAAGTTCCTCAACCAGTGGCGGATGGCCGAACTGCACGCGCGCGAAGCACCCGACCGCGTATGGGAGTTGGAGACCTGGGGCGCCCTGTTCGACCGGACGGCGGACGGCCGGATCTCGCAGCGCAACTTCGGAGGCCACGAGTACCCGCGCCTCGCGCACGTCGGTGACCGCACGGGCCTGGAGCTGATCCGCACGCTCCAGCAGAAGATCGTGGCGCTCCAGCAGGAGGACTTCAAGGAGTTCGGCGACTACGAGGCCCGCCTCAAGGTCTTCCAGGAGTGCACGGTCACCCGCGTGCTCAAGGACGGAGACCGCGTGTCCGGCGCGTTCTGCTACGAGCGCGAGAGCGGCCGCTTCTTCGTCCTGGAGGCGCCGAGCGTGGTGCTGGCGACGGGCGGGATCGGCAAGTCGTTCAAGGTGACGTCGAACTCGTGGGAGTACACGGGCGACGGCCACGCGCTGGCGCTGCTCGCCGGGGCGCCGCTGCTGAACATGGAGTTCGTGCAGTTCCATCCGACGGGAATGGTCTGGCCGCCGTCGGTGAAGGGCATCCTCGTCACGGAGTCGGTGCGCGGCGACGGCGGGGTCCTGCGCAACTCCGAGGGCAAGCGGTTCATGTTCGACTACGTCCCCGACGTCTTCAAGGAGAAGTACGCCGAGTCGGAGGACGAGGGCGACCGCTGGTACGACGACCCGGACCACAACCGGCGCCCGCCCGAGCTGCTGCCCCGCGACGAGGTGGCGCGTGCCATCAACTCCGAGGTGAAGGCGGGCCGCGGCTCCCCGCACGGCGGCGTCTTCCTGGACGTCTCCACGCGCATGCCGGCCGAGCGCATCCGGCGCCGGCTGCCGTCGATGTACCACCAGTTCAAGGAGCTGGCGGACGTCGACATCACGGCCGAGCCGATGGAGGTCGGCCCGACCTGCCACTACGTGATGGGCGGCATCGCCGTCGACTCGGACACGGCGGCGGCGCGCGGCGTCCCCGGCCTGTTCGCGGCCGGCGAGGTGGCGGGCGGCATGCACGGCTCGAACCGCCTCGGCGGCAACTCGCTCTCCGACCTCCTCGTCTTCGGCCGCCGCGCGGGGCTGCACGCGGCCGAGTACGCGGCCGGGCTCGGCGAGCGCCCGGCCATCGACGCGGACCAGGTCGACACGGCGGCGGCGGAGGCACTGCGCCCGTTCTCCGCGGAGGGTCCCGCGGACGGGGGCGTCGCCGAGAACCCGTACACGCTCCACCAGGAGCTCCAGCAGGCGATGAACGACCTGGTCGGCATCATCCGCCGCGAGGAGGAGATGGCCGAGGCGCTCGACCGGCTCGCCGGGCTGCGGATGCGGGCGCGGCGGGCCGGGGTGGAGGGGCACCGCCAGTTCAACCCCGGCTGGCACCTCTCGCTCGACCTGCGCAACATGCTGCTCGTCAGCGAGTGCATCGCGCGGGCCGCCCTGGAGCGCACGGAGTCGCGCGGCGGCCACACCCGCGAGGACCACCCGACGATGGACCGCCGCTGGCGCCGCACGAACCTGCTGTGCCGCCTCGTCGATCCGACCGGCGGCCTCGCGGCCACCGACCCGGTCCGGGGCCAGATCGACCTCGTGCGCGACACCACCGAGCCCATCCGCCCGGACCTGCTCGCCCTCTTCGAGAAGGAAGAGCTGGTCAAGTACCTCGCCGAAGAGGAGCTGTACGAGTGAGTTCGTACGATGCGCGTTTCAGGGTCTGGCGCGGGGACGCCGAGGGCGGCGACCTGACGGACTTCTCCGTGGAGGTGAACGACGGCGAGGTCGTCCTCGACATCATCCACAGGATCCAGGCGACCCAGGCCTCCGACCTCGCGGTCCGCTGGAACTGCAAGGCGGGCAAGTGCGGTTCGTGCTCGGCGGAGATCAACGGCCGGCCCCGCCTGATGTGCATGACCCGCATGTCGGTCTTCGACCGCGAGGACGTCATCACGGTGACGCCGCTGCGCGCCTTCCCCGTGGTCCGCGACCTGGTCACGGACGTCGGCTTCAACTACACGAAGGCCCGCGAGATCCCCGCGTTCGTCCCGCCGGCCGGGGTCGCCCCGGGCGAGTACCGCATGCAGCAGGAGGACGTGGACCGCTCGCAGGAGTTCCGTAAGTGCATCGAGTGCTTCCTGTGCCAGGACACGTGCCATGCGGTGCGCGACCACGAGGAGAACAAGGCGGCGTTCGCGGGCCCGCGCTTCCTGATGCGGGTCGCCGAGCTGGACATGCACCCCCTCGATGCGGCGTCGGACTCCGGCCTCGACCGCAAGCGCACGGCCCAGGAGGACCACGGCCTCGGCTACTGCAACATCACGAAGTGCTGCACGGAGGTCTGCCCGGAGGGCATCCACATCACCGACAACGCCCTGATCCCCCTGAAGGAACGAGCGGTCGACCGCAAGTACGACCCGGTGGTGTGGCTGGGGAACAAGATCCGGCGGAGGCCGTCCTCGTAAGGCCGCGCGGCGCTACGAAGTGCTCACCCGGCGCATCAGCGCGCCCATGTCGCCCGCCAGGAGCGGCCGCAGCCGCTCCGGCGTGACGCGCCCGCCGGCCGGTGCGGTGCTGACGCTCAGGGTGAACTCCGCGTCGCCGTCGAGGACGTGGACCGTAGCCGTCCGGCCGTGGACGACCGTGTACGCCCGGTCGCCCAGCCCCTTCGCCGTCCGCACCTCGGTCCGGCCCGGGATCCGCTCGGCGGCCGTCGTGCGCGCCGCGTCGAACTCCGCGCCGGGGTCCGTCCGCTTGTGCAGGACCATGGACGCCGTGATGGTGGCGGCCCGCCCCGTGCCCTCCTTGCGTTCCAGCTCCCCCGAGCAGTCCGCCGTGTCCACCGCCTCACTGCCGCTCCGCGTGGACTCCCAGCGCGATCCGCGGTCGAAGGCCGTGGCGAGGTGGGGCATCGCGAGGAGGGAGCAGAGGCGGTCACTGACCCGGTAGCCCCTCAGGTCGGGGCCCTGCGCGCCGAACGCGTACAGGCCGGCGCCCCAGACGGCGGACGCGGCGAGCGCGCCGACGAGCAGCGCGCCGAGGGGGCGCCGCCGCCGTGACGCGGGCAGGAGCCCGGGGCGGTTCGCAGGGGCCGCGGGTCCGGACGCGACAAGCTCCGGTTCGCTGATCGCGCCGCCTGCGGCCCAGGGTCCGTTCTCCATGGCGGAAACCTATGTTGAGCAGCGGTTTTGCCGGAAGGTCGGGCGATAACAATGCGGATTCGGCACAACCGGATCGTGCCGATCCCGGTCGCGGTGCCCCAGATCCGGTCATACGCTCCCAACTGTGACGCCGCCTTCGAGTCGCCCCCGTCCGGTACGGATAGCCGCGCGGTCGGCCGTGGCCGCCGTGCTCGCGCTCTGCTGGGCGCTTCTGCCCGCCACGACCGCCCGGGCCGACGACCCCGTCACTCTGTCGAGAACCGGCCAGATCACCGACAAGGTGGACGCCCTTCGCGACCGTGAGCACGACGTCGCCTCGGCCCTCGACTCGCTCGACAGCGAGCACAACACCCAGCTCTTCGTGGTCTACGTACGCGACTTCTCCGGCCGCTCCGCCCAGGACTGGGCCGATGACACGGCCGCCAAGAACGGCCTCGGCCTCAACGACGTACTCCTCGCCGTCGCCACGCACGACCGGCAGTACGCCTACTCCGTCGACCAGGACTCCCAGCTCACCGACGCGCAGCTCAAGGATGTCGCGCAGACCGCGATCGAACCGGCGCTGCGCAGGAACGACTGGGCGGGCGCCGGGATCGGCGCGGCAGGCGGCATTTCCGCCACGCTCGCGGGCCGCCCCGTCCCCACCCCCACGATCACCCCGGGCCCGGCCGACCCCGGCGGCTCGGACACGCATCCCAGCGCGGCCGACCTCGCCCTGCCCCTCGTCGTGGTCGTCGGCGCGGCATCCCTCGCGGCGTTCACGTACACCCGCCGCAAGAGGCGCACGCGTACCCGCACCACGCCCGGCGGCGGCTGGGGCGGGGGCACGGGACCGAAGGCCACGCCGCTGCCCGAGCTGGACAAGCAGGCCAGGCGGATGCTGGTGGAGAGCGACGACTCGATCCGCACGAGTACGGAGGAACTCGGTTTCGCCACCGCCCAGTTCGGCGACGAGGCCGTGAAGCCGTTCACCGAGGCGCTGGCGTATGCCCAGTCGGAGCTGACGGCGGCCTTCCGGCTGCGCCAGCAGCTCGACGACGCGCACCCCGAGGACGACGCGACGAGGCGGCAGATGCTGGACGAGATCATCAGCCGCTGCACCGAGGCGGGACGCAGGCTGGACACCGAGGCCGCGGGCTTCGACCGGCTGCGGGCCCTGGAGCGCACCGCGCCCGAGGCCCTCGCGCACGTGGAGCTCACCTCCCGCGACCTGGCCGCCCGCACGACGACGACCGAAGAAACGCTGACGGCGCTCGGCTCCCGCTACGCGCCGTCCGCACTGCTTCCCGTGGCGGGCCACATCGAGCAGGCCAAGGACCGGCTGGTGTTCGCCACGACGAACCTCGGACAGGCACGGAGCTGCGTCGACGCGGGCGACAACGGGAGGGCCGCGGTGTTCCTGCGGGCCGCCGAGTCGGCCGTCGACCAGGCGGGCACCTTCGTGGACGCGGTCGACCGGCTCCGCCAGGAACTGGCCGAGGCCGCCGGGAAGCTGCCCGCCGCGCTCACCGAGTCCGACACCGACCTCGCGGACGCGCACGGACTCCTCGAAGGCATGACCGAGGGCGCGTCCACGGCCGATCTGCGCGGGCGCATCGCGCGCGTGGAGACCGTCGCCGCGGGCGTGCGCAGGGCGATGGCCGCCGGCCCCTACGACCCGATCGACGCACTGCGCCGCGTGGAGGAGGCCGACTCGGCGCTCGACGCGTCCCTGGACGAGGCCCGCGAACGCGAGTCGGGCACCGCCCGCGCGCGCTCCCTGCTCGACCAGGCGGAACTCACGGCCCGCAGCAGCGTCGGCGCCGCGTCGGACTTCATCACCACGCACCGCGGGGCGGTGGGCAGCGAGGCCCGTACGCGTCTGGCCGAGGCACAGCGGCACCTGGAGTACGGACGGACGGCGGCGCAGGCGGATCCCGCCGCCGCCCTGGCCGGCGCCCAGCGGGCCGACGCGCTGGCCCGGCAGGCACAGCAGCTCGCCGAGCAGGACGTGCGGTCCTTCGGGAATCCGTACGGCGGCGGGGGCGGCCGCGGCGGAGGGGGCATGGGCGGCGCGGTGCTCGGCGGGATCATCCTCGGCGATCTCCTGGGCGGCGGGCGGTCCGGCGGGGGGTTCGGCGGGCGGTCCGGCGGGGGCGGCGGCTTCGGGGGCGGGTTCGGCGGCGGCGGTCCGGGGAGTTTCGGCGGGGGCGGGACCCGTGGCCGCAGGGGCGGTGGCGGACGGTTCTGACCCGGCGGCACTCACCCAGTTCCCCACGTATCTCCCTCGTACAAGGAGCACCCTCATGACCAAGCAGACCGTTCTCGGCCGCGTCACTCAGCTGGCGAAGGCGAACATCAACGCCCTTCTGGACGGCGCCGAGGACCCGCAGAAGATGCTCGACCAGCTGATCCGCGACTACGCGAACAACATCGCCGAGGCCGAGCAGGCCGTCGCGGCGACCATCGGCAATCTGCGGATGATGGAGCAGGACCACAAGGAGGACGTCGAGGCGGCCGCCGAGTGGGGCGGCAAGGCGCTCGCCGCGAGCAAGAAGGGCGACGAACTGCGGGCGGCGGGCAGTGCCGCGGAGGCCGACAAGTTCGACAACCTCGCCAAGGTGGCGCTCGGGCGGCAGCTGAGCTCGGAGAAGGGGGCGAAGGACGCCGAGCCGACGCTCGCCGCGCAGAGCGAGGTCGTCGGAAAGCTGAAGTCCGGCCTCGATCAGATGAAGACGAAGCTGGTCGAACTCCAGTCGAAGCGGGACCAGTTGGTGGCCCGCGCGAAGACGGCGCAGGCCCAGAACCAGATGATGGAGGCCGCCGAGAACATCAACGTCCTCGATCCGACGAGCGAGCTGAGCCGCTTCGAGGAGAAGGTGCGCCGCGAGGAGGCCAAGGCGCTGGGCAAGCAGGAGCTCGCCGACTCGTCGCTCGACGCGCAGTTCGAGCAGCTGGAGGGTCTCGGCGACACGGCCGAGATCGAGGCACGCCTGGCGGCGCTCAAGACGTCCGCGTAGAGCCGCCGGAGAGGCGACGCGTCCGGTCAGTACAGGCTGAGCAGCGCCTCCGTCGGGTCCACGGCCGCCGAGTCGCCGTCCGGCAGCGGGAGTTCGAACCAGACGGTCTTGCCGCGCGGCGTCCTGCGCGAGCCCCAGGAGGCGCTGAGCAGGCCGACGAGCTGAAGTCCGCGGCCACCCTCGTCCGTGTCGCGCGCGCGGCGGCGGCGCGGCTGGACGAGACCCGCGTCCCACACCTCGCACACGAGGGTGCGGTCGAGCAGGAGGCGCAGCCTGATCTCGCCCTCGCCGTACCGCAGGGCATTGGTGACCAGCTCACTGACCAGCAGTTCCGTCGTGTCGACGAGCGGCTCCAGGTCCCATTGGGTCAGCTGGGCACGGGTGAACTCGCGGGCGCGGCCCACCGAGCGCGGCTCGCGCGGCAGCGTCCAGTCGCCCACGGCGTCGGCCGGCAGGCCCTGTACGCGGGCCATCAGCAGCGCGATGTCGTCCTCGCCGTGGTGGGTGTCGAGCGTGTTCAGCACGTGGTCGCAGACGTCTTCGAGCGCGGGCGAGGGATCGTCCAGGGCGCTGCGGAACGCGGAGAGGCCCTCGTCGAGGGGATGGTCGCGGGACTCGACGAGCCCGTCGGTGTAGAGGGCGAGGAGTGAGCCCTCGGGCAGTTCGACCTCAACCTCCTCGAAGGGCTCCCCGCCGACGCCGAGCGGCATGCCCGGGGGTACGTCGAGCATGAGCGCCCCTTCGCCGGGCTCGACCAGGACGGGCGGCAGATGGCCCGCGTTGGCGAAGGTGCAGCGCCGGGTCACGGCGTCGTAGACCGCGTACACGCACGTGGCGAGGTAGACCTCGGATAGGTCGGCGTCGCCGGTTCTGCGGGCGGCGCGGGTGGCCTGCTGGACGCCGGCGCCGGGGCCGGCGGACGGGGACGACGGGCTGCCGGGCGCGCCGAGGCCGCGGGCGATCTCGTCGAGCGCGGAGAGGACCTCCGCGGGTTCGAGGTCGAGCAGGGCCAGGGTCCGTACGGCGGTGCGCAGTTCACCCATGGCGACGGCGGCGCGCAGGCCGCGGCCCATGACGTCGCCGACGACGAGCGCGGTTCTGTGCCCCGGCAGCTCGATGACGTCGAACCAGTCGCCGCCGACCTCGGTGGCCGCGTTGCCCGGCAGGTAACGACAGGCGATGTCGAGGCCGGACGCCTCGGGGTCGTCCGGCGGGAGCAGCGACCGCTGGAGTATCAGGGCGCGCTCGTGCTCGCGCCGGTAGAGGCGGGCGTTGTCTATGCAGACGGCGGCGCGGGCGGCGAGTTCGACGGCGAGGGCACGGTCGCGGTCGTTGAAGGGCTCGCTGCCCTTCGTGCGAGCGAAGCGCGCGAGGCCGACGACGGTGTCGTGGGCGACCATCGGCACGGCCAGCGTGGACTGGATGAGGCCGCCGGCCGCGGCGGGGACGAACTGGGGGCGGGCGGTGCGCAGGGCGTCCGCGCAGGGCGAGTTGAAGGAGTAGCGGTGGACGGCACCGACCTCGACGACCCCGTCGCCACCGGACGCTTCGAGGTACGGCACGTCGGCGACGGCGCTCGCGGCGGCGACCCTGCGCAGTTCGGCACTCCCGTCGGCGAGGCTGCGGCTGTTGAGCGCCGACTCGTCGCCCGCGAGGAGCCCCTGGTAGAGGTCGACGGAGGCGAGGTCGCAGAAGCCGGGGACGACGACGTCGAGGAGCTCGCGGGCGGTGGTCTCCAGGTCGAGCGAGTTGCCTATGCGGGCACCCGCTTCGTTGAGGAGGGCGAGGTTGCGGCGGGCGTGGGCGGCCTCGCGGGCGGCGGCGTGCCGCCGGGTGACGTCGGTGGCGAGCCCGGCGACGCCGATGGGCCGGCCGCTGCCGCTGTGCACGCGGTAGAGGTTGATCGACCAGTGCCGGCGCTCGGAGGAGTCGGGCGCGGGCCCGACGAGCTGCATGTCGGTGACGGACTCGCCGCTCTCCAGGACGCGGCGCAGCGCGGCCTGTACACGGTCGGCCTCGCCGCGGGGCAGATAGTCGTGGACGGTGCGGCCGCGGTGGTCGTCGGCCCGGCCGCCGAAGACGGCGGCGAAGGGCCGGTTGGCCCGCTGCACCTTCAGGTCGGTGCCGAACAGCAGGAAACCGAAAGGAGATTGGCCGAAAATGGCCTGCGACGCGGCGAGGTCCGTCTCGATGCGGCGCAGGGCGCGGACGTCCACGACGATGCAGACGGCGGCGTGCTCGCCGGACTCCGTCTCGGTCGGCATCACATAGACCTCGGCTATCCCCTCCGTATACGGAGCGGGGCCGTGCTGACCGGGGACGTGCTGACCGGGGACGTGCAGATCGGGGACGTGCAGATCGGGGACGTGCGGATCGCGCTCGCCGGACTCCGATCCGCCCGCGTCCGCCGTCCGGCCCCTGGGCATCCGGAAGGGGACGACGCCGGTCCACTCGCGGCCGTCGAGGATCTCCGCCATCTTGCGGTGGCCGCGCTCGCGCAGTTCGGTGGAGACGAAGGCCTCGATGGGGTCCTTGCCCACGGCGTCCTGCGCACGGACGCCGAAGAGCTGCGCCGCGCGCCGGCTCCACTGGTCGATCAGCCCGTCCGGGCCGATGGAGAAGGAGGCGACCTTGATGTAGTCGTACATCGAGCCGGGCGGACTGCTCTGCCACGTCTCGGCCCGGAGCGGGCCTGCCGCATCGCGCGCGGCCGTCCCGCCCGAGGTGTCCTCGGACGACGTGGCCTTCGCTGGTATCTCGCTCACGCGAACCGTCCCCTCCAGCTCACCGCGTCCGGCACCGGTCACCGGGGCGGCTGCCCGCAGTATCCAGCACTACGGAGCCGCGCAACACGGTGTTCACGATCACACCACGGTCCCGACGCTTTTTGGCCCGTCCCCACGTAACAGGACGACAACCAGATCCGCGGCTGTCCCGTTCCTTTTCCTGGCCGGCCCCTTCGCCGATCAGCATGCTCCCTGTCTCCTAACCAGGGAGGGTTCCTCTTAATCGGCGCGACGCCACCGGTTCCGGCCGCAGGTTCCGGCCACGGGTGACGGACGCGGGTGACGGACGCGGTCAGTGCCGGCCGGGCAGCGACAGTTCGAACCAGACCGTCTTGCCCGCGTCACCGGGCCGCGTCCCCCACCGCCGCGCCGCCCCCGCGACCAGCTGGAGTCCCCGCCCGCTTTCCTCTTCCGGCCCCGCGACGCGCTCCAACGGCGGATCCGGAAGGGGATCGGAGACCTCCACCCGCAGAGTGTGGGCCGGCTCCGCCGACCGCAGGAGACGTACACCGATGGGGCCGGAAGCGTGCCGGAGCGCGTTGGTCACCAGCTCACTGACGAGCAGTTCGGTGACATCGCCGAGCGAATCGAGGCCCCAGACGCCGAGCTGGCCGCGGACCGCGGCACGAGCGGAACGGACTGCGCCCGGTTCCTCGGGGAAGACCCACTCGGCGCACTCCCCGTCGCCGTCGGTGTCGAACACGCCGATCACTTCCCAGGCAGCAGTAGAACCCCGTCCACCCCCTTCGGATCGCGTCCGATTTCGTAGGGTTAATCGGCATATACCCGGGTGACCGTGAGGGCTACCGTCTCACACGAACACTCCGCGACGGGCGGCACGAACGGAGCACTTCGGACGGTACGACGGGTGACACAACCGGCAGCACGACGATGGCGGCCGACGGCACGACGGTGGCGGCCCGCGGCACGACGACCGGCACCGCGGACAGGACCACCGGCGGACGGATCACGGCCATTGCGCCGCGAGTACCGCCTTCACCGCCGGTACGTCCTGGTCGAGCCAGTCCACGGACCAGATCTCGTCGGGCCCGAGCCAGCGCAGCTCGTCGTGGTCCTCCAGAGGGCGGGGGCGGCCGGACAGCAGGCGCGCGGTCCACACCCGCAGCACGTATCCGGGCTTCAGGGGCCACTCCCCCGGGACGGGCGCCACGAGCTCCGCGTCGATCCCGAGCTCCTCGCGCAGCTCCCGTACGAGAGCCCGCTTCGGGTCCTCGCCGGGTTCGACCTTGCCGCCGGGGAGTTCCCAGCGGCCCGCGAGCTCGGGGGGCGCACTGCGTCGCGCGGCGAGCAGACGGCCGCTCTCCTGGAGGGCCGCCGCGACGACGACGGTCGGTTCAGTCATGTGCCGGAGCCTACGGCCGCGGGCGGGAACGTCAGCGCGCGGTGCCGTTCTGCGCCTGGCCGAGGCGCTCGACCCAGTAGAGCTGCTTGTGGCCGCGGTCGTCGAGACTGTCGGCGATCTTCTGGGCTTCCGCCCTGGTCGCGTACCTGCCGACGCGATAGCGGTTGCCGTTGTCGTCCTGGCGTATGACGAGCCACACAAGCGTGGTCGTGCCCTCGTTCATCGCGCCCCTCCACTCCCCGACCCCGGCTCGCACAGCGCCCCGCTTTCTGAGGAAACCCCACTCCGCATATGCCCGAGCGTACGCCTGACCTTCACGCAGCGGATACGCATTGGCACAAAGAGATACACAACCAGCCAATCCACAGGGGGCGCACTCCGAAGAGTGCGCCCCCTGGGCGTTCCGTGGCTTCCCCGCTCCGGGCGTCAGCCCGTACGCACCGTCGGCATCGGCATGAGCACCGGCCCCGCTTGCGGCTCCTTGCGGCATACGTCGCCGCACTCCGCGTCGAGCGAGCAGCACAGCGAGCAGATCGGGCCCGACTGGACGGGGCAATCCGCGATGTCGGGGAGTTCGTACGCCGTCTCGCAGACGCTGCACGTGTGGGTCGCGGTGATGTCGGCGATCTCGACGTCGGGGCCGTTCACGGGGTTGGGCCTGGCCAGGTAGTACTTGCCCTTGGTGGCCCAGGCGATCAACGGGCAGAGCGTCAGGGCGAGTCCGGCCGCGATGAACGTCGAGAAGGCCTCCGCGTAGGCACCGAACGCCCCGAAGAACGCGACGATCGAGACGGTGGACGCGATGACCATGGCGCCGAAGCCGGCCGGGTTCACGGCGTACAGATAGGCCCGCTTGAACTCGATGTACTTGGGGCTCCAGCCGGCCCGCTTGTTGATGACGAGGTCGGCGGCGACGGCCGCGATCCAGGCGATGCCCACGTTCGAGTAGAAGCCGAGCAGCTTGTTCAGGGCCGCGAACATGTTCATCTCCATCAGCGTCAGCGCGATGGCGAGGTTGAGGAAGATGTACCAGACGCGGCCCGGGTGCCGGTGGGTGATGCGGGAGAAGAAGTTCGACCAGGACAGCGAGCCGCTGTAGGCGTTGGTCACGTTGATCTTGATCTGGGAGACGACCACGAAGAGCGCGGCGGCGGGCAGGGCGACCGAGCCGAGCCACGGCTTGAGGGCCTCGACCTGCGGCGCGATGGGTTCCAGCGCGTGGGTCTTGCCGACCGCTTCGAGGGCGACGAAGGCGAGAAGCGCGCCGCCGAGTTGTTTCGCGGCGCCGATGATCACCCAGCCGGGTCCGGCCGCGAGAACGGCCAGATTCCATCGCTTCCGGTTCTGCTCGGTCTTCGCCGGCATGAACCGCAGATAGTCGGCCTGCTCGCCGATCTGCGCGATGAGGGAGAGCGCGACGCCGGTGCCGAGGCCGAAGCCGAGCCAGGAGAACCCGCTGCCCGCACCCTCCGTGCCGCCGAAGTGGGTGAAGTCACCGAGGGAACCCGGCGAGTGGAAGGCGAGGATCACGAAGGGCAGCACGAGCCCGATGAGCCAGACCGGCTGCGTCCACGCCTGCACCTTGGCGAGGGCGCCCATGCCGCGGAAGACGATCGGGATGACGATGAGCGTGGTCAGCAAGTAGCCGACGGGCAGCGGCAGTCCGACGACCTCGTGCATGGCCTGCGCCATGATCGAGCCTTCGAGCGCGAAGAAGATGAAGGTGAACGAGGCGTAGATGAGGGACGTGAGCGTCGAGCCGAAGTAGCCGAAGCCCGCGCCCCGGGTGATGAGGTCCATGTCCAGGCCGTACTTGGCGCAGGCGCGGGCGATGGGGATGCCGGTCAGGAAGATGATCGTCGCCGCGCACAGGATCGAGGCGAGCCCGCTCGTGAAGCCGTACGTGAAGACGATGGAGGCGCCGATCGCGAAGTCGGCGAGGTAGGCGATGCCGCCGAGCGCGGTGGACGCGACCATGGTCGGGGACCAGCGCCGGTAGGAGTGGGGCGCGTAGCGCAGCGAGAAGTCCTCGCGGCTCTCGTCCGCGGCGAGCCTGGCGTAGCTGCGCCGTGGCGGGGCTGCCTCTGTGTCACGGGTGACCGTGTCCGTCATGAGGGTTCCTGTCGTCCGGCCGATTGCGGGTACGGACGGAAGTTAGGAGCCGTGCATGACAATGCGGGGCGGCCGGTGATTGCCGCGGCGTTACGGGAGGCGGCCGCGGGTTAAGTCGCCGTCACGCGCCCCGGACAGGGTGTTCGCGTATCGGTCACTTCACGGGCAGGTGGTATGCGATCCGGTACCGGTCGGCGGGGACGACGACGTCCGCCGTCTCGACCGGTCTGCCCGACGCGAAGTACGTGCGCTGGATGACGAGGACGACATGGCCGGGCACTCCGCCGAGCGCCATGAGCTCCTCGGCGAGGCCGGGGCGGGCGCCGACCTCCTCCGTCACGTTGTCCACGATCACGTCGATGGCGGCCATGCGCTCGACGACGCCGCAGCCGCCGAGAGGGCCCTCCTCGGGGAGCATCACGGGGGTGCGTCCCGTGACCGTGAGGGGTTCCCAGGAGGTGGAGAGCATCATGGCCTCCCCCGCGTCCCGGTAGACGTACTTCGTGCACATCACCCGGTCACCGGCGCGGACACCGAGGCGCTCGGCGATGGCGCTGCTCGCCTCGACCTGCTCGCTGCGGGAGTCCCACGTGCCGCGCGCCGTATCGTCGGCCTGCTCCTGCTTGAAAGGGGTGGAGCCGCTGGTAGGCCGGTACCCGGAGCGGGCGACGCGGCGCGGGACCGGCGTCTCGCGCACATAGGTGCCCGATCCCGAGCGCCCCTCGACGAGACCCTCGGCCATCAGCACCTTGCGGGCTTCGAGGGCGACGGTGTCCGAGACGCCGTACTCCTCGCGGATCCTGGCCTGTGACGGGAGCCGGGTGTGCGGTGGCAGCGATCCATTGACGATCTTGTTGCGAAGATCACCCGCGACGCGCAGATACGCCGGCTGCTCACCGAATGTCACTGGCTGCACTCCCTAAGACCCATGGCGACCCGTCAGATTGACAGACAGCAACAGCGTCGCAACCCTGGGTTGTGCGCCGCAAGCAAAGGCCAAAGAATCACTCGAAGTGATGACATGCGCGAGTGCAGGCCTTTACGCAGGGACTTTCTCCAGGTAAGGGAATCCTTATGCTTGGCCGTTGAGACGGGTGGCGGCGGGGACATCCCCGCCATCCGTGGGACCTCCGGCGCGGGTTGCCGGACTCCCGTCCGCAACCGCCCGCATCGTCGGATGCGTGACCCGACCCCGCCGATCCCCCGCCCGCCTCACCGTCCTCCTCGCGCTCGCGGTGCTCGGCGCCTCACCGGGTGCGGCCCTGGCGGCGCCCGGCCCCGGCCCGGCGCCCGCCGAACCCGCCCCCGCACTCGCCCCCGCGGGCTCCCCCTCCCAGGCCTCCGCAGCCTGCACCGGCGACCAGGCCTGGGCCCCGGCCACCACCCGTATCGACCCCGCGAACACCTATCACGCGTACACCGGCAACGGATATCTCGGCGTGCGCGTCCCGCCGTCCGGCGCGGGCTACGCCGAGCCCGGCGACAAGACCGGCTGGCCGCTCTACACGCCGCGTTACGACGGGGCGTTCACCGCCGGGCTCTACGCGCGCGGCCCCGAGAACACCGCGCACCGCGAGGCCATCGCCGCGCTGCCCAACTGGACCGCGCTCGACCTGACGGTGGGCGACGAGACGTACGGCCCCGGCAGCCGGATCTCGCACTACCGGCAGACCCTCAGCCTGCGCTGCGGATTCGTCCGTACGTCGCTGACCTGGACGCACAAGGACGGCCGGCGCACCGACCTGACGTACGACGTGCTGACCGACCGCTCCCACCCGCACACCGGAGCCGTGCGGCTGCGCGTCACGCCGCACTGGAGCGGCGAGGCGACCGTCACCGACCGGATCGACGGCCGCGGCGCCCGCCGGATCGCGCCCACCGGCGGCGGCCCCGCGGGCAAGCGCACGATGGCGGTGGGCTTCCGCACGGACGGCACTCGCGAGGACGGCGTCGTCGCCTCCACCCTGCGCGCCCCCGGCCGCACCCGCACGGCGGGCCGCACCGATACGTTGACGAACCGTCAGTCCGCCGCCTTCTCCGTCGACACGGGCCGCACCTACACCGTCACCAAATACGTCGGCGTGGACACGTCCCTCACCTCCCGCACCCCGCACGACTCGGCCGTCGGCGCCTCGCAGCAGGCGGCCGCCGCCGGATGGGACGAGGTGTTCCGCCGACACGCGGCCGCCTGGCGGAAGTTGTGGACGTCGGACATCGAGGTGCCGGACCGGCCCGAGCTCCAGCAGCAGGTGCGGGCCGCGCGGTACGGGCTCCTCACCGCGGTGCGCGCCGGCGGTCGCGACAGCGTCGCGCCCGCCGGGCTCACCGGCGACGCCTACGCGGGCATGATCTTCTGGGACGCCGAGACGTGGATGTTCCCCGCGCTGCTCGCCGACCGGCCCGAACTGGCGCGTCCCGTCCTCGAATACCGTTACCGCACGCGCGAGGCGGCCGCCGACAACGCGCTCAAGACGTCGGTCAAGGGCCTGATGTACCCGTGGACCAGCGCGAGCCGCGGCGCCCTGTGGACGGAGTGCCAGAGCTGGTACCCGCCGCACTGCGTCACCCAGAACCATCTCCAGGGCGACATCGCGCTCGCCGCCTGGCAGTACTACCTGGCCACGGGCGACCGCGCCTGGCTGCGCTCGCGCGGCTGGCCGCTGCTCAAGGGCCTTGCGGAGTACTGGACTTCACGCGTCACGAAGAACGCCGACGGCTCGTACTCCATCAAGGACGTCGCGGGACCCGACGAGTACAGCAACGGCGTCGACGACGGGGTCTACACGAACGCCGTCGCGGCCACGGCCCTGCGCTCCGCCGCCCGCGCCGCCCGGCTCGTGGGCGCCGCGCCCCCGGCCGCGTGGACGACGATCGCCGACGGTCTCCGCATCCCGTACGACGCCGAGCGCAAGATCTTCCTCCAGTACGAGGGCTACAACGGCTCGACGATCAAGCAGGCCGACGCGGTCCTGCTGCTGTACCCGCTGGACTGGAAGCCGATGCCGAAGGGCGCGGCGGCGGCGACCCTGGACTACTACGTCGCGCACACCGACCCGGAGGGGCCCGCGATGACGGACTCCGTGAACGCGGTGGCCGCCGCGTCGGCCGGGGAGCCGGGCTGCGCCACGTACACGTTCCTGCGGCGCGCCTCGAAGCCGTTCTTCCGGGAGCCGTTCGGGCTGTTCTCGGAGGCGCGCGGCACGAAGGCGGGATCCAGCGACCCGCTCGCGGGCACGCCCGCTCAGGACTTCCTGACCGGGAAGGGCGGCTTCCTCCAGGTGTTCACGCACGGCCTGACCGGCCTGCGCCTCGAGGAGGACGCCCTGCGCCTGGACCCGTCGCTGCCGCCGCAGCTCGGCAGGGGCGTGACGCTGCGCGGGCTGACCTGGCGCGGACGCACGTACGACATCGCGATCGGGCCGGAGCGTACGACGGTCAGGCTGACCGCGGGCGAGCCGTTCCCCGTCGTCACGCCCACCAGGCGCGCGACGGTCGACCGCGGCGGGCTCGTCCTGCGCACCCGGCGCCCCGACCTCGAACCCACCTCCGACCTGGCCCGCTGCCGCCCCGCAACGGCGACGTCCGAGGAGCCGGGCCTGTACGCGGAGGCGGCGGTGGACGGCAATCCGGTCACCGCCTGGCAGCCGGCGACCGCGCACGCCTCCCTCACGGTCGACCTCGGCCGGACGGGGAAGGTCTCCGGGGTGGACGTCACGGGCACGCTCGCGTACGCGGTGACGACGTCGGCCGACGGGGCGTCCTGGCGGGCCTTCACGCCGGGGCGAGCGGCCCGGTACGTCCGCATCACCGAGAACGGCGAAAGTCCCGAGCCCATCAAGGAGTTGAGGGTGAGGTAGGGCCTGCCGCCCGACCGGCAGGCCCTGGACCGCCGGGCGCCGCGCGCGGCCCCACACCGCGCGACGGCGCCCGGCGGCCGGTCAGTTGGCCTCGGCCGGCACGGCGGCCAGGGAGCGGGACCGCACGACGAGCTGGGCGACCGCCGTCACCACCAGGTTCGGGACGAGCGCGATGAGCCCGGTGTCGACCGTGCCGACGTCCACACTCCCGAAGGTGAGCCAGATCAGAACGCCGACGCCGGTCAGGATGCCGAGCAGTGCGGGCACGGCATCCAGACGCACTTTCTTGGCCAGGCCCATGACGATCGCCGGGGCGAGCTGGGTGAGGCCTCCGTAGGTGAGCAGCAACAGGTCGGACAGGAGTCCGGGCCTGGTCAGGCCCAGCACGAGGGCGAACGCGGCGGCCGCGACCACGCAGAGGTGGTTGGTGCGCAGCTGCGTACGTTCGTTGCGCGGGCTGAGCAAGTTGCGGGACAGCAGGCTGGAGATGCCCACGACGATGGCCGCCGAGGGGACCATGGCGGCCGAGGCCGCGGCGACCGCGACGACGCCGACGAGCCAGCCGGGAAGGGTCTGGCCCGCGAGGGTGAGGGCGACGGAGTTCGCGGGCGAGCCCGGCTTCACCATGAGGATTCCCGCGAAGCCGACGATGACCGGGATGCCGAGTGCTATCTGGTACAGCGGCAGCCAGACGGCGTTCTTGCGCAGGGCGCGCCCGCTGACGGCGGCGAGGACCGGCGGCCACAGGTGGGCCATGGTGCCGAGTCCGCCGCCGATGCCGGAGATGATGACGGCGGTGACGAAGAACGTGGCGTCATAACCGTTCTGATGGAACGTCAGGAGCTGTGGGTGGCTGTCCCGTACGGTCTCGAAGAGGCCGCCGATGCCGCCCCGCACGGAGACCGCGACACCGATGAGCAGCACCACGAGCCCGACGATCATCAGGGCGTCCTTGAGGTAGGCGACGCGGGCGATGCCGCGGATCCCGGACCACAGGACGAAGGCGACGGTGAGGGCGGTCGCGAGGACCATGCTGAGGTTGCCGCCCGTGCGGCTCCCGGTGGCGAGCTGGACGATCATCCCGAGCCCGGTGATCTGGAGCTGGAGGTACGGCAGCAGGAAGACCGCGCCGACGACGGCGACGACCTTGCCGAGCAGGGGGCTGCGGTAGCGGTCGGCGAAGAAGTCCGCCTGCGTCAAGTAACCGCCCTTGCGGCCGAGTTCACGCATGCGGGGCGCGGTGAAGTACTGCAGGACGAAGTTGATCGCGAGGTAGCACAGGGCGAACGCGGCGGCGACGCCTCCGCCGAAGGTGATGCCGGCGAGACCGAGGAAGCTGAAGGTCGTGAAGGCCTCGCCCGCCTGGAGGAACCAGGTGGTGAAGGTGGAGAACTTCCGTTTCCCCACCGTCCATTCGCCGAGTTCGCCGCTGCGCGGTCTGCGCCCGCTCACGCCGACGACGGCGATGGAGACCATGCCGATGAGAGTGATGGCCATGGTGGTGTTCATGCGGCGGCCTCCTCGGCCTCTTCGCGGTCGGCGCGTTCGTTGTCGGTGCGCGAGAAGTGCTCGACAAGGGCGAGCGACGCCGTCGTACCGGCCGTCCACAGCAGGCACCAGGCCAGGACGGAGGGGACGCCGAACCAGAGGTGCGGGCCGTTGACGAAGGGCAGGAACGGGGTGCTGAGGAAAGCCAGTACGGGCACGAAGGCCCAGATCACGTGCGGTTTTCTCATCAGGGCTCCATACGGCTGCGGAAGGTACGGCTGCGGGAGGGAGGGCTACGGGAGGGAGGGCTACGGGAGGGAGGGGCGACGGCGTCCGTGCCCGGTGGCGGCCTCGTAGGCGGCGCCGACCTCGAGCACGGTCCGCTCGGCGCGGGGCGGGCCGACGATCTGGAGCCCGACGGGGAGCCCGGCTCCGGTGAAGCCGGCCGGTACGGAGAGGGCGGGTGCGCCCAGGACCGAGAGGAAGTACGCCGAGCGCATCCAGTCGAGATAGGTGTGCTGCGGCTGCCCGTCGATGACGGTCGGGTACTCCGCCTCCACGTCGAAGGGGGTGACCTGGCTGACGGGCGCGACCAGTACGTCGTAGCGCTCGAAGAAGCCGACGGCCGCGAGGTGGATGCGGGCGTGCTCGGCGGTCGCGCGGGCGAGGTCGGCTCCGGTGAGGCGCCGCCCCTCCTCGATGTTCCAGACGAGGCTGTCCTTCAGGGAGGCGCGGCCGCTGTCGAGGAGCGCGCCGAGGCCCTGGTTGAATTCCTGGGCGCGCAGGGTACGGAAGACGTCCTCGGCACCGTCCAGGTCGGGGCAGTCCTCGGCGACGACGCAGCCGAGCTCCTCGAAGACCTCGGCCTGCCGCTCGAACACGTCGCGCACGTCGCGGTCGACGGCGACCCGCCCGCCGAGGTCGGGCGCGAACGCCACCCGCAGCCCGGCCGCGTCCCGCCCGAGCGGTGCGCGGAAGGCGGCGCCCGGCCCCTCCAGGGAGATCGGGACGCGCGGGTCGGGCCCGGCCATGACGGACAGCAGCAGCGCGGTGTCGGCGACGGTGCGCCCCATGGGCCCGGCGACGGCGAGGGTCTCCCACAGGTTGCCGGCCGGGTGCGAGGGGACGCGGCCGGGGGTGGGACGCAGGCCGACGACGTTGCAGAAGGACGCCGGGTTGCGCAGGGAGCCGCCCATGTCGCTGCCGTCGGCGAGCGGCTGGAACCCGGCGGCGAGCGCGGCCGCGGCCCCACCACTGCTGCCGCCCGCCGAGCGCTTCGTGTCGTACGGGTTCCTGGTCGCGCCGAAGACGGGGTTGAACGTGTGCGAACCGGCCGCGAACTCGGGGACGTTGGTCTTGCCGATGCGGATGGCGCCCGCGTCCTGGATGCGCCGCACGAGCAGCTCGTCCTCGTCGGGGACGTGCTCGGCGAAGAGGGGCGAGCCGTGCGTGGTGCGCATGCCGCGGGTGAGGTGGGTGTCCTTGAACGCGATGGGCAGGCCGTGCAGCGGTCCGAGCTCCTCACCGCGCGCCTGGCGCTCGTCGGCGGCGGCGGCCGCGGCGAGGGCGCCCTCGGGGTCCAGGGTGACGATCGCGTTGACGGCGGGGTTGAGGCGTTCGATGCGGTCGAGGTGGGCCTGGACGACCTCGCGGGCCGACAGCTCACCACGATGGACGCGCGCCGCGAGGTCGACGGCGTCGAGGGCGCAGAGTTCGTCCTGTACGGGAGCGGAATCGGCGGGGCCGGTGGCGGCGGAACCGGAGTCGGCGGGACCGGCGGAAACGGGCATGGCAGTCCTAGGGCAGCGGGCAGAGAGGTGCGGCCGGCCGGGGGCGGGATCGGCGACGCGTGTGCTGCACCACACTGAAGGCGCTGACGTTTTCAGTCAACACCTAAAGCCGTATGAACTTTTAAGACGCTAGACCCACCATCGTGAAGATTTCGGTCGCATCACGCAAGTCAGCGGTGGGACGTCGGGAACTCCACCCCGCTGCGCTTGAACGCCTCGACCACCAGATGCGACTGCACGGCCTCCACGTGCCGCACCCAGGGCGAGGCGGTCAGGAACTCGTACAGCGCGGCCTTCGACGGCTGCGTCACGTCGACCAGGAGCTGGTGCTCGCCCATGACCACGGCGGCGTACCGCACGAGCGGCGACTCGACGAGCAGCCGGCCCACCTTCTCCACCTCGTCGGGCCGGGTCCTGATCCACAGGAGCGCCTCGACCGGGAGGCCGAGCAGCGCGGGCTCGACGGCGGCCCGGATGCTCACGTGCCCGTCTCGGGTCAGCGTCTCGACGCGGCGGCGGGCGGTCGCCACGGAGACACCGGCGACGGCGGCCAGGTCCTCGTGGGTGCGCCGCCCGTCCTCGGCGAGCGCCCCCAGGATCGCCCGCTCCTCGGGCCCGACCTCGACCTCCGGCAGCCCGATCTCGTCGACGGTCCCGGACGGCCCGCCGAGCGCCTCGATCTCCCCGGCGTCAAGGATCCCCGGCGACCACTCGTGCACGGTCCTGAAGTACCGCAGCACCGGCGACACGCTCTGCGAGAAGAGGCCGGGCAGCGCGGGCACCTCGTCGAGCATCAACGGCCCCAACTGCCCTTGCGGAAACTGGAGTTCGGCCACACAGTCGACCGGACCCGCGAGCGCGTACGAGAAGATGCAGTCCGCGCGCCGGGCGGCGGCCACGGCCGCGTCCCGCACCGACCCCGGCCGGCAGGTCATCCGCAGGATCACGGTCTCGCCCCGCACGACGAGCCCCCGCACGGCCACGTCCCCGCTCTCCAGCAACCGCAGCCCCCGCCGCGCCACCTTCCGCTCGGGCTCCCCGATCGCGGCCGCGATCCGCCGCCACGACGCCCGCCCGTCGATCTGCAGGGCGGCGACGATGCGCCGGTCGAGGGGATCCAGCGGGGCGGGGGCGGTCGGGGTGGCCGGTACTGGGTGCGTCACAGGACTGACCATAACGAGCAGGGGTGGCGGGCGGACCGGGACTGCGCGGCGAACCGGAACCGGGGCCCGGCCCTCACACGCCCCCGGACAACGAACCAGGGTCCGCCTCTCAGAAGAGGCGGACCCTGGATGACCTGCGGGTGAGGCGGATCAGACGTTGAAGCGGAACTCCACCACGTCCCCGTCCTGCATCACGTAGTCCTTGCCCTCCATGCGGGCCTTGCCCTTGGCGCGGGCCTCCGCGACCGAGCCCGTCTCCATCAGGTCGTCGAAGGAGATGACCTCCGCCTTGATGAAGCCCTTCTGGAAGTCGGTGTGGATGACGCCGGCCGCCTCGGGGGCCGTGGCGCCCTTCTTGATGGTCCAGGCGCGCGTTTCCTTCGGGCCGGCCGTCAGGTACGTCTGGAGGCCGAGGGTGTCGAAGCCGACGCGGCCGAGCGTGGCCAGGCCGGGCTCTTCCTGGCCCATCGACTGGAGGAGTTCGAGCGCCTCGTCGTCGTCGAGCTCGATCAGCTCCGACTCGATCTTGGCGTTCAGGAAGATCGCCTCGGCGGGGGCGACCAGGGCGCGCTGCTCGTTCTTGAAGTCCTCGTCGACCAGCTCGTCCTCGTCCACGTTGAACACGTAGAGGAAGGGCTTGGTGGTGAGGAGGTGCAGCTCGTGGAGCAGGCGGCCCTTCTCCGTGCCGGCGGTGATGCCCGCGGCGAAGAGCGTCGTGCCGGACTCGAGGATCTTCTGCGCCTCCTCGACCGCGGCGAGCACCGCGACCTTCTCCTTCTGGAGGCGGGACTCCTTCTGGAGGCGCGGGACCTGCTTCTCCACGGACTGGAGGTCCGCGAGGATCAGCTCGGTGTTGATCGTCTCGATGTCGTCCTTGGGCGAGACCTTGCCGTCGACGTGTACGACGTTCTCGTCCTTGAAGGCGCGGATGACCTGGCAGATCGCGTCCGACTCGCGGATGTTCGCGAGGAACTTGTTGCCCAGGCCCTCACCCTCGGAGGCGCCGCGCACGATGCCCGCGATGTCGACGAAGTCGACCGTCGCCGGGAGGATCTTCTGGGAGCTGAAGACCTCGGCGAGCTTGGCGAGGCGGGGGTCGGGGACACCGACCACGCCCACGTTCGGCTCGATCGTGGCGAACGGGTAGTTGGCCGCCAGCACGTCGTTCTTGGTCAGGGCGTTAAAAAGGGTCGACTTGCCGACATTCGGCAGGCCGACGATTCCGATCGTGAGCGACACGTTGCGACTTCCCGTACGTGAGGATGGAGGACCCCCAGTCTACGGCGTGCCGCGCCACCCCCCGGCGCCGTATCGAACGCTTGGCCAAGGTCGGCGAAACCGCGTGTCCCGGAGCGGATTCCACACATAACCCGACCTAAGTTGGTGCGGTGGAACAACCCAGTCGCACTCCGCCGCACGCCCCGCAGAACCGGACCCGCCGCACGCCCCCGCTCCCCCCGCAGGCGCAGGGCGGCAGCGACGGACGCAGCGGACCCTCCGGTTCCGGCACCGTGTACCGGGCGTCGGGCAAGGGCGGCGGCACGGCGCCGCGCCCCGTGCCGCCGGTCGTCCTCGCGCTGCGCCGCTTCCCCGATCCGCGCCTCACCGGCCTGGGCAGCGGGCTGTTCTGCACGGCCACGATGTTCACGCTCGCCTGCCTGGACGCGCTGCTGTTCGCCGGCTCGGTCACCGTGTACGGCGTGCTGTTCCTGCTGGTCAGCGCGCTCACGGCGATGTGGGTCCGTCGCGCCGACCTGGTGAGCGCGCCCGTCGCCGTGCCGATCGGCTTCGCCGTCGGGGTCCTGCCGGTGGCCGGCGGCTCGGGCGGGTTCGGCGGGCAGGCGATGGGGCTGGTGACGACCCTCGCGATGCACGCCGGCTGGCTCTACGGCGGCACGCTCGTCGCCGGAGTCGTCGTGACCGTGCGCGGCATCCGCCACATGACCCGGCGCGCGGCACGCCGACGAGCCCTCGCGCAGGCCCGCGCCGGCTCCCCGGGCACGGCAGGACAACAGGTGACGTCGGCCCCGCGCCCCCGGCGGCGTACGGCCTAGCGCGTTCTCCGGCGCCGCACGGTCCGCCCCGGCGCCCGCCACCCCCCGCTACTTCTGCTGCGCCGCCGCCATCGCCGCCCCCACGATCCCCGCGTTGTTCTGCAGCTGCGCCGGGACGATGTCCGCCTTGACGCCCTTGATCAGGGGCAGGAACCTGTCGGCCTTGCGGCTGACGCCGCCGCCGATGATGAACAGTTCGGGGGAGAACAGCATCTCGACGTGCGCCAGGTACTTCTGGACCCGGTGTGCCCAGTGTTCCCAGGTCAGGTCGTGGTCTTCCTTCGCCTTCGTCGAGGCGTGCTTCTCGGCGTCGTGGCCGTGCAGCTCCAGATGGCCGAGCTCGGTGTTCGGGACGAGCTGTCCGTCGATGAACAGGGCGCTGCCGATGCCGGTGCCGAAGGTGAGGAGCAGTACCACGCCCTTGCGGCCGCGGCCCGCGCCGAAGTGCATCTCGGCGACGCCGGCCGCGTCCGCGTCGTTGAGGACCGTCACGGGGAGCCCGTCCAGCCGCTCGCCGAGGAGGGCGCGGGCGTCGACGTCGATCCATGACTTGTCGACGTTGGCGGCCGTACGGATCGTGGCGCCGCCCGTGACGACGCCGGGGAAGGTGATGCCGACCCGGTCGGGCCGCGTGCCGAAGTGCTCCACGACCTGCTTCACCCCGTCGGCCACGCCGTCGGGCGTGGCCGGGTGTGGGGTCAGGACCTTGAACCGCTCCTGTGCCAGGTCGCCGCGGTCCAGGTCAACGGGTGCGCCCTTGATCCCTGATCCGCCGATGTCCACGCCGAAGATCTGCATGGGCACCACGTTACGACGAGTGGCTCAACGTCACTTCCCGGAAGGGTCGTCCCCCGCGAGCGCCGCGGCCTCCGCGCGCAGGTCACGGCGGAGTTCCTTCGGCAGGGAGAAAGTGATCGACTCGTCGGCGGTCTTCACGGTCTCCACGTCGCCGTAACCGCGCTCGGCCAGCCATTCCAGTACGCCGTCCACGAGTACGTCGGGGACCGAGGCGCCGGAGGTGAGGCCGACGGTGGTGACGCCCTCGAGCCAGGCCTCGTCGATCTCGGCGGCGAAGTCCACCAGGTGGGCGGCGGGCGCACCGGCGTCCAGGGCGACCTCGACCATGCGGATCGAGTTGGAGGAGTTCTTGGAGCCGACGACGATGACGAGCTCGGCGTCCTCGGCCAGCTTCTTCACCGCGATCTGGCGGTTCTGCGTGGCGTAGCAGATGTCGTCGCTGGGCGGCGACAGCAGGTTCGGGAACTTGCTCTTGAGGGCGTCGACCGTCTCCATGGTCTCGTCCACGGAGAGCGTGGTCTGGGAGAGCCAGACGACCTTCGACTCGTCCCGCACCTCCACGTTCGCCACGTCCTCGGGGCCGTCGACCAGCGTGATGTGGTCGGGGGCCTCGCCGGAGGTGCCGATGACCTCTTCGTGGCCCTCGTGGCCGATCAGGAGGATGTCGTAGTCCTCCTTGGCGAAGCGGACGGCTTCCTTGTGGACCTTGGTCACGAGCGGGCAGGTCGCGTCGATGGTGGCGAGCTTGCCTGCCGCGGCCTCGTCGTGGACGACGGGCGCGACGCCGTGCGCCGAGAACATCACGATGGAGCCCTCGGGGACCTCCTGGGTCCGCTCGACGAAGATCGCGCCCTTCTTCTCCAGGGTCTGCACGACGTACTTGTTGTGAACGATCTCGTGGCGGACATAGATCGGGGCCCCGTACTGCTCGAGGGCCTTCTCGACGGCGATCACGGCACGGTCCACACCGGCGCAGTAGCCCCTGGGGGCGGCGAGCAGGACGCGGCGGGGGCCAGTCGTAGCAGTCATGTCCACCATCGTAAGGCCGTGTCCAACAGGTCAAAGATCCACCGCTTGGCGAGACTGAAGGCCCGTGCGCGACACCGTGCGCGGCAAACGGAGGCCCGATGTCCGCCCACACCGCTCCACCAGCCGGGGAAGACGGGCCGCCGCCCGCCGGGGAAGAGACGCTGCGGCGCAGCCTCGGCTTCCGGGACCTCGTCGTCTACGGGCTCCTGTTCATCGCCCCGATGGCCCCGGTCGGCATCTTCGGCACGCTCGACGCCAGATCGCACGGCGCCGTCGCACTGGTGTACGTCGTCGCGACGGTCGCGATGGCGTTCACTGCGTTCAGCTACGCGCAGATGGTGCGGGTCGCCCCGCAGGCCGGCTCTGTCTTCACCTACGCGCGCGTGGGGCTCGGTGAGGCGCCGGGGTTCATCGCCGGGTGGATGGCGATGCTCGACTACCTCCTCATCCCGGCGGTCGCCTATCTCTTCTCCGGCATCGCGATGAACGCCCTGGTGCCGTCGGTGTCGCGCTGGGTGTGGACGGCTCTGGCCGTGATCATCACGACGCTCCTGAACCTGTGGGGCGTACGGGCGGCGGCCCGGGTCGGCTTCGCGGTCCTGGCGATGGAGATCGTCGTGCTGCTCGTGTTCCTCGGGTCGGCGATCGTCGTGCTCGTACGCGACGGGGCGGAGCGGGGCTGGCTGTCCCCGCTGACCGGGGACGGGTCGCAGGGCGCGTTCGCGCTGTCGGCGGTCGTCGGCGCGGTGTCCGTAGCCGTGCTCTCGTATCTGGGCTTCGACGCGATCGTGTCGTTCGCGGAGGAGGTCACGGGCGGCTCGGCGAAGGTGGCGCGGGCGGTGCTGTTCTGTCTGGCGCTCGCGGGTGTGCTGTTCATCGCGCAGACGTACCTCGTGGCACTCATCGAACCGGTGCAGGCGGCGGAGCTGGCCGTGGACCCGGCCAAGCAGGGGTCCGCCTTCTACGACGCGATCGACGTGTCGGTCGGCGGGTGGCTGCACGACCTGGTGGCGGTCAGCAAGGCGATCGGCGCGGCGTTCGCGGCACTGGCCGGGCAGGCGGCGGCCGGGCGGCTGCTGTTCGCGATGGCCCGCGACCGGCGGCTGCCGAAGGCGCTGGCGCGGACGGACTCCGGGGTGCCGCGGGTCGCGCTGCTGTGCGCGGCGGCGGTGACGCTGGTCGCGGCGGTCTGGGCGGCCCGCAGGGACGACGGCCTGGACCATCTGGTCTCCGTGGTGGACATCGGCGCTCTCACGGCGTTCGTGCTGCTGCACGCGAGCGTGGTGGGCTGGTTCGTGGTGCGGCGCGGCGGGGGGACATTCAGCTGGTGGCGGCATCTGCTCGTGCCGGTGCTCGGCGCTGCCATCACGGTCGCGGTGATCGTGGAGGCGTCGGGCACGGCCCAGGTGGTGGGTGCGATCTGGCTGGCGGCGGGGCTCGTGGTGCTGGTGGCACAGAGGGGGCGGCGGGGCGCGCGGGCCGTCTGACGGGGCGTCCGGCCAGGGGCGCGCGATGGCACCCGCCCCGCCCCGTCCGCGTGCGCCCCTCGCGTCACGGAGCGTTGTCGGTGGGTGCGGCTACGCTCACCGGCATGGCTGTGAATACGTCCGCGGACGCCCCGCTGCCCGTCGGGGAGGTGTCGCGGCTCATCGGGCGGTGGATCGACCGGCTCGGTGCCGTGTGGGTCGAGGGGCAGATCACCCAGCTGTCCCGGCGCCCCGGAGCCGGCGTCGTGTTCCTGACGCTGCGCGATCCGTCGCACGACATCTCGGTCGGCGTCACCTGCTACCGGCAGGTGTTCGACGCGGTCGCGGACGTCGTCAGCGAGGGCGCGCGCGTCGTCGTCCAGGCGAAGCCGGAGTGGTACGCGCCGCGCGGCCAGCTGTCGCTGCGGGCCTCCGAGATCAGACCGGTGGGCGTCGGTGAACTGCTCGCCAGGCTGGAGCAGTTGAAGAAGACCCTGGCCGGCGAGGGGCTCTTCGCGCCCGAGCGCAAGCAGGCGCTGCCGTTCCTGCCGCAGCTCATCGGGCTCGTGTGCGGGCGCGCGTCGGCCGCCGAGCGGGACGTCCTGGAAAACGCGCGGCACCGCTGGCCGGCCGTCCGCTTCGAGGTGCGCAATGTGCCGGTCCAGGGCGTGCACGCCGTGCCGCAGGTCGTGCAGGCGGTCAAGGAGCTGGACGCGCTCGACGACGTCGACGTGATCATCGTGGCGCGCGGCGGCGGCAGCGTCGAGGACCTCCTGCCGTTCTCGGACGAGCAGCTGGTGCGGGCCGTCGCCGCCTGCCGTACGCCGGTCGTCTCGGCGATCGGCCACGAGCCGGACAACCCGCTCCTCGACCACGTGGCGGACCTGCGCGCCTCCACTCCGACCGACGCGGCGAAGAAGGTCGTGCCGGACGTCGGCGAGGAGTACGAGCGGGTGCAGGGGCTGCGGGACCGGGCGCGGCGCAGCGTCGAGTCGTTCGTGGACCGCGAGGAGCGCGGGCTCAGACATGCCCTCGCCCGGCCCGTCATGGAGGACCCGCACCGCATGATCGAGGTGCGTGAGGAGCAGGTGACGTCGCTGGCCGAGCGCGGCCGGCGCACGCTCGGCCACCTTCTCGACCGCGCCGAGTCGGAGCTGTCGCACACCCACGCGCGCGTGGTGGCCCTGTCCCCCGCCGCGACCCTCAAGCGAGGTTACGCGGTGCTGCAGAAGTCCGACGGGGACGTCGTGCGCGCCGCGGACGACGTGGCGGCGGACGAGGTGCTGCGGGCGCGCGTCGCCGAGGGCGAATTCACCGTACGGGTCGAGCACGCGAACGTACGGGTCGAGACCGGGAACCAGGAGAACGCATGACCACGAAGACCGACGAGGCCGGGCTCGGCTACGAGCAGGCGCGGGACGAGCTGATCGAGGTCGTCCGGCGGCTCGAGGCGGGCGGCACGTCGCTCGAGGAGTCGCTCGCGCTGTGGGAGCGGGGCGAGGAGCTGGCGAAGGTGTGCCGGCGCTGGCTGGACGGGGCGCGGGCGCGCCTGGATGCGGCGCTGGCGGAGGCCGGTCCGGACGGGGGCGCGGACGAGGAGGGGTGAGCGGCGGGCACCCGCGGGCGGTGAGCGGGACGAGACGCGGCGTCAGGGGTTTGTGAAGCGGGTCACGAGCTTCCAGTTTTGGTTGAATGTTAAACGGTGCTGACGTACTGTCGTGTGCATCGGCCGATCCGTTCGCAGCGTCGCGACGGACCGGCCGCACCCCCAGCACGTACGTATCGAGAAGGTTGATCCATGTCTCTCGTTCTTGACCCCGCCGCCCAGGACCTGCTGTTCCGCGAGGCCCGCACCGCGAACACCTTCACCGACGAGCCGGTGACCGACGAGCAGGTCCAGGCGATCTACGACCTGGTCAAGTTCGGCCCGACGGCGTTCAACCAGTCGCCGCTGCGCATCACGCTGGTCCGCTCCCCCGAGGCCCGCGAGCGCCTCGTGCAGCACATGGCCGAGGGCAACCGTCCGAAGACGGCGTCCGCCCCGCTGGTCGCGATCCTCTCCGCGGACAACGAGTTCCACGAGGAGCTCCCGGCGCTGTTCCCGCACTTCCCGCAGGCCAAGGACGTCTTCTTCGCGGAGCGCCCCGCCCGTGAGGGCGCCGCCGCCCTGAACGCCGCCCTCCAGGCCGCGTACTTCATCATCGGCGTCCGCGCCGCCGGCCTGGCCGCGGGCCCGATGACCGGTCTCGACTTCGCCGGCGTCCAGAAGGAGTTCCTGGACGACGACCACACCCCGCTGATGGTCATCAACATCGGCAAGCCGGGCGAGGACGCCTGGTTCCCGCGCTCCCCGCGCCTGGAGCACGACCAGGTCATCACCACGATCTGAGTACTCCCGCACACGTCACGGGAAAGGAAAGGCCCCCCGGCAACAGCCGGGGGGCCTTTCCCATGCGCCGAAATCCCCGAGATCCCCTGCGCGGAAATCCCGGAAGCACCTACTTCGTCCGCAGTGCCTCGGCCATCTTCGTCAGCTGCGCGAACGACGCCGTACCGGTCACGACGGTTGTCGACTTGTCGGCCTTGAGCACCAGGGCGTCGTACTGGCCGCCCTTGTAGCGCCGCCAGGTCTCGCCGCCGATGCGCTGCGTCGCGCTGGTCTCCGTGGCGCCCTGGCTCGTCCGGTCGATGAAGGCCGACGCCTTCTCGGTGGACTGCTCGACGCCCACGTACTGCCCGTCGGCGTCGTGGAAGCCGAGGTGCCAGGCGTCGAAGTCCGAGCCCTGGAACCGCACCGACGTCGCCTTCCAGGACTTCGCGAGCCCCTCGGGCGCCGCCACCGGGTACGGAGCTGCGCGTCGCGCCGTCAGCAGCTCCACGCGGTAGTCCACACGCTTCACCGGCGGGGTGCCGGAGTTGTCGTGCGGGACGAACACGTAGATGCCTGCCGCCGCGATGACGGTCGCGCCCATCGAGAGGACCAGACTGCCCACGGTCTTCTTGCCTTTGGTACCTGCCACGCCCCCATCGTCGCAGGTACGTGAGCGATCACCGCACGTGGGCCCGGTCTGCTCATACGTGGGGCCCTCTGCTCATTTTGTCGGCCTGACGATAGAGTCGGGGCCATCACCCTCATCCGGCCGTCGTCGTATCAGAAAGGTGCGTCTCGATGACCGAGCATCACCAGTTGCCGTCCGAACTCGAAGTCCCCGCGGAGGCTCCCGACCGGAACCTCGCCCTGGAACTCGTCCGCGTCACCGAGGCCGCGGCCATGGCCGCCGGCCGCTGGGTCGGCCGCGGCGACAAGAACGGGGCGGACGGCGCCGCCGTGCGCGCCATGCGCACCCTCGTCTCCACCGTCTCGATGAACGGCGTCGTCGTCATCGGTGAGGGCGAGAAGGACGAAGCCCCGATGCTCTACAACGGGGAGCGCGTCGGCGACGGCACGAGCGCCGAGGTCGACATCGCCGTGGACCCGATCGACGGCACGACGCTCTGCGCCAAGGGCATGCCGAACGCCATCGCGGTCCTGGCCGCCGCCGACCGCGGCACCATGTTCGACCCGTCCGCCGTCTTCTACATGGACAAGCTGGTCGCGGGCCCCGAGGCCGCCGACTACGTGGACATCAACGCCCCGGTCGCGGTGAACATCCGCCGTATCGCCAAGGCCAAGCGGGCGGCTCCCGAGGACGTCACGGTCGTCATCCTGGACCGGCCGCGCCACGAGGGCATCATCAAGGAGGTCCGCGAGGCCGGCGCCCGGATCAAGCTGATCTCCGACGGCGATGTCGCGGGCTCCGTGCTCGCGGTGCGCGAGGACAGCGGCGTCGACCTGCTCCTGGGCATCGGCGGCACCCCCGAGGGCATCATCTCGGCGTGCGCCATCAAGTGCCTGGGCGGTGTCATCCAGGGCAAGCTGTGGCCCAAGGACGACGCGGAGCGCCAGCGGGCGATCGACGCGGGCCACGACCTGGACCGGGTCCTGTCGACGAACGACCTGGTCTCCGGCGAGAACGTGTTCTTCGTCGCCACCGGCATCACGGACGGCGAGCTGCTGCGCGGCGTCCGCTACCGCGCCGAGAGTGCCACGACGTCCTCGCTGGTGATGCGCTCCAAGTCGGGCACAATCCGTCAGATCGACTCGCAGCACCGGCTGTCGAAGCTGCGCGCGTACAGCGCGATCGACTTCGACCGCGCCAAGTAGGTCGCGCCGGGCAGGTCGCGCCAGGCAGGTTCTTTCCCCTTACGCGTTCGGGGCGCCCCTTTGTGCGGAGGGGCGCCCCGAACGCGTATCGGGAGGTCGTCAGCCTGCCGCGCGAATCTGGTCGACCGAGCTCGTCGCCTTCTGGAGCTCGACCTCGCGCCGGCGCCTGCGGGCGAGGACCACACGGCGCTCGGCGGCGGTGAGGCCGCCCCACACCCCGTAGGGCTCGGGCTGAAGGAGCGCGTGCTCGCGGCATTCGACCATCACGGGGCAGCGGGCGCAGACGCGCTTGGCCGCCTCCTCGCGGGACAGGCGGGCCGCGGTCGGCTCCTTGGAAGGGGCGAAGAAAAGGCCGGCTTCGTCGCGCCTGCACACGGCCTCCGTGTGCCACGGGTCGTCCTGGTCCCGATCTCGCACTGGCCCCCGCTGCGGGGGGACGGCGGCGACCTGCAGGGACTGATGCGGCGGATGCAGCACGGTCTACTCCTGACGACGGCTTCGCGAGCGAGCGACGATGCAGCAACCTCTACCCGCTGTGTGCGCGCCTATGCACTGAGTTCCGAAGGACGGGAGTTCCCCGGCCCCGGGCCGCCGCGGCTGTGCCGTGCGTCCGCCGCCCCGGAGGCGGGTCAGCCGTCGAGGTGTTTGCGCATGCGGTCGTGCAGATCGCGCAGGCGCTTGCCTCGCTTGGGCTTGGCCTCGATGTTGCCGAGGACCGCGATGCCGTCGACGTAGACCACGGGCGCGTCCGGGTCGGCCGAGTCGAGGGTGTCCACCTCGAAGTTGCCGAGGACGCCGCCGCCGCTGCCGCGCAGCGAGATGTTCTCCGGGACGCGGACCTCCACGTTCCCGAAGACGGAGACCGCCTTGATCACGACCTGCTGGTACTCGAAGATCGCCTCGCTGAGGTCGATCTCGATGTTGCCGAAGACTGCGTACGCGTGGGTCCTGCGGCCCACGCGCCAGCGGCCCTTGCGGGTCGAGGTGCTGAAGACGGCGACCAGGTTCTCGTCGGCGACCGCCGGGACCGCGCCCATGGTGGGGCGGTTCGGGGCCGGCGAGGACGCCGCGGGCCGGCGCTGGGTGTGGGCGCCGGGCAGGTCCCTGACGAGCGGCTCGAGCTCGGCGTGGGTCTTGGCGCGGTACACCCCGTCGATCCGCTCGGCGTGCTCCTCCGCGGTGAGCCGGCCCTCCGCGAGGGCCTCGCGCAGGATGTCCGCGGTGCGGTCGCGGTCGGCGTCGGAGGCGCGCAGATCGGTCTGCGGCGCGGGCTGCTCGGGGCGCTTGTCAAGGTCCACCGGGTCAGCGTACCCAAACGCGATAGATCGCGACTAGGGGGCGACGGCGGGAACTGAGCCTTACCTCACAGGTTCGCCCGTACTGTCAGGTCCTACGCTGGTTGGCGCTGCCAATGGATGCCAGCTGCTAACGGCCGAAAGAGGAATGGGCGAGATGCCTGAGTTCGCGTACACCGATCTGCTCCCCCAGGGCGAGGACACCACCCCCTATCGCCTGGTGACCACGGAGGGTGTCTCGACCGCCGAGGGGCCGGACGGCCGTACGTTCCTGAAGGTCGAGCCGGAGGCGCTGCGCAAGCTCGCCGAAGAGGCGATCCACGACATCCAGCACTACCTGCGCCCGGCCCACCTCGCCCAGCTGCGCCGCATCATCGACGACCCGGAGGCGTCGGGCAACGACAAGTTCGTCGCGCTCGACCTGCTGAAGAACGCGAACATCGCGGCGGCCGGCGTGCTTCCGATGTGCCAGGACACCGGCACCGCGATCGTCATGGGCAAGCGCGGCCAGAACGTGCTCACGGAGGGCGGCGACGAGGCGGCCCTCTCGCGCGGCATCTACGACGCGTACAAGAACCTGAACCTGCGCTACTCGCAGATGGCCCCGCTGAACATGTGGGACGAGAAGAACACCGGCTCGAACCTGCCGGCGCAGATCGAGCTGTACGCGACCGACGGCGGTGCCTACAAGTTCCTGATCATGGCCAAGGGCGGCGGCTCGGCCAACAAGTCCTTCCTCTACCAGGAGACGAAGGCGGTCCTCAACGAGGGCTCGATGATGAAGTTCCTGGAGGAGAAGATCCGTTCGCTCGGTACGGCGGCCTGCCCGCCGTACCACCTGGCGATCGTCGTCGGCGGCACGTCCGCCGAGTACGCGCTGAAGACCGCGAAGTACGCCTCCGCGCACTACCTGGACGAGATCCCCGCCGAGGGCTCCGAGCTCGGCCACGGCTTCCGTGACAAGGAGCTGGAGGAGAAGGTCTTCGAGCTGACGCAGAAGATCGGCATCGGCGCGCAGTTCGGCGGCAAGTACTTCTGCCACGACGTGCGCGTGGTGCGTCTGCCGCGGCACGGCGCGTCCTGCCCGGTCGCGATCGCCGTGTCCTGCTCGGCCGACCGCCAGGCCGTCGCGAAGATCACCGCCGAGGGCGTCTTCCTGGAGCAGCTGGAGACGGACCCGGCGCGCTTCCTGCCGGAGACCACGGACGAGCATCTCGACGAGTCGGGCGATGTCGTCAAGATCGACCTGAACCAGCCCATGGACGACATCCTCGCCGCGCTGACGAAGTACCCGGTCAAGACCCGCCTCTCCCTGACCGGCCCCCTGGTCGTGGCCCGCGACATCGCGCACGCCAAGATCAAGGAGCGCCTGGACGCGGGCGAGGAGATGCCGCAGTACCTGAAGGACCACCCGGTGTACTACGCGGGCCCGGCGAAGACCCCGGAGGGTTACGCGTCCGGTTCCTTCGGTCCGACGACGGCCGGCCGCATGGACTCCTACGTCGAGCAGTTCCAGGCGGCGGGCGGCTCGAAGGTCATGCTGGCCAAGGGAAACCGCTCGCAGCAGGTCACCGACGCGTGCAACGCGCACGGCGGCTTCTACCTCGGCTCGATCGGCGGCCCGGCCGCCCGTCTCGCGCAGGACTGCATCAAGAAGGTCGAGGTCGTCGAGTACGAGGAGCTCGGCATGGAGGCGGTCTGGAAGATCGAGGTCGAGGACTTCCCGGCGTTCGTCGTCGTGGACGACAAGGGCAACGACTTCTTCAAGGACCCGGCCCCGGCGCCCACGTTCACCAGCATCCCGGTGCGCGGCCCCGGCCTCGCGTAACACCTGAGCGCGCCGGCAGGGCCGCCCGTCGCCGTCACGGCGACGGGCGGCCTTTGTGCTGTCCACCAAAAGATCATGCGAACCGCTGGCCCGCCGAGCCGTCGCAGTTCTGGAGCCGCACGTTGTCCTTCGCCGAGGCGAGGGTCAGGCACAGGCCCGTCGAGGCGGACGGGCGCAGGGTGTCGCCCTGGCGGACGAACTGCTGGTTGGTGCCGCCGTGGCAGTTCCACAGGACGAGGGCCGTGCCCGCCTTGTAGGCGCTGCCGGGGACGTCCACGCAGCGGTCCTGGGTGAGTTCGGAGTGCAGGGACCGGCCGGCGGTGTCGTACCACCAGCCCTGGTTACGGGCCCCCGAGCAGTCCCACCCGATGACGGCCGTGTTGTTCGCGCTGCTTCCCCCCTTGGCGTCGGCGCACGTGCCGGTGCCCGCGTTCTTCAGTGGCCGGTACGCGTCGTCCCAGCCGCCCTGGTAGAGCTTGGGGGTGCCGGTGCTCGCCGAATCGGCGCAACCTGCTTCCCGGTAGCCGGAGTTGTAGAGCTGGGTGAGGCAGGAGGCGAAGGCGCCGTGGCCGCGCGCGTTCGGGTGGAAGGACTGGCGCACGGAGTTGGAGTCGGGCGGGAACGGGTTGGAGACGTCCACGTAGAGGCCGCGGGCCCAGGCGTCCTCCATGCACACCTCGTGGCCCTGGAAGAGCCGGGAGTTGTCGAGGTAGAAGGCGCCGGACTCCTCGGCGGCCTCGCGCATGCCGCGCTCGAAGGCGGGCACGGCGGCGTTGCGGCCCCAGGCGGCGTCGGAGTCGTAGCCGAGGCAGCCGCCGGGCAGCTTGCCGGGAAAGTTGGGGTTGTCGTGGATGTCGGGGCCGATGGGGCTGGGGTAACCCATGAGGACGAGCTTGTAGTCGCTGTCGGCGTAGCCCGCGCCGCGCATCACGGTCTTCAGGTCGGCGACGGTCGACTCGACCTTGGGCACGAGCCCGTCGACCCTGGCCTGCCAGCCCGGCGCGTACTTGGGCTCGCACGCGCCCTGGAGCGTGAGGTAGCGGGTCACGCAGTCGGTCATGACGGGACCGAACTGGAGATCGTCGTTGGCGCCCGCGACGAGCACGATCATCTTGATCTTCGTGTTGCGCGCCTTGACGGCGAGAGCGTCGCTCTGCACCAGCTCGTCGGCGTACTGCTTGCTGCCGCCGATGCGGATGTTTCCGGTGTACGCGCCCGAGCAGGAGACGTTGTACGTCTCGTCGGCCGGGATCCCGGTGCGGTGGATGGCGGAGTCGGGCGAACGGTGGCACCAGTTGTCCGGGCCGTTCGTGCCGGCCTCGTAGGTGCCGACGCCCTCACCCGAGATCTCACTGTCCCCGAGCGAGATGAGGGCGGTCCTGCGGTCGGCCAGGGGCCGTTCGGCCGGGTCCCCGTAGAGCTTGGTGGCCTCGGCGGCGCGGATCTTCTCGAGGTCGGGCGGGAGTGGGGTGGTGGCCGCGGCGGCGGGTACCGCGGACGCGGTCGGCGCGGTCAGGCCGACGAGTGCGGCGGCCGTCGCCGCGACAACGGCGACGGCGCATCTGATGCTGGGTCTGGTGCGGTGCAGGACGTTCATGACGCCTCCCCGGTTTGGGTGTTACCCGAGGTATTTACTGGCGGGTAAGAGACTTGGGAATAGCCAGAACACGACAAGTGCTCACGTTTTACGAGGGATACGGAGGGACGACGATGACGACGGCGATGGATGACGACGGCGGCGACGACAGCGGCCGGTACCGGATCGAGCACGACTCCATGGGCGAGGTACGGGTCCCCGCGGACGCCAAATGGCGGGCCCAGACCCAGCGGGCCGTGGAGAACTTCCCCATCTCCGGTCAGCGCCTGGAGCGCGCCCACATCGAGGCGCTCGCCCGCATCAAGGCGGCGGCGGCCCATGTGAACGCCGAGCTCGGGGTCGTGGACAAGGACATCGCGCAGGCCATCGCGGAGTCGGCCGGCGAGGTCGCCGACGGACGCTGGGACGACCAGTTCCCCGTGGACGTCTTCCAGACCGGCTCGGGCACGTCGTCCAACATGAACACCAACGAGGTGCTCGCGACCCTCGCGACGGAGCGCCTCGGCCGCGACGTCCACCCGAACGACCATGTGAACGCGTCCCAGTCGTCGAACGACGTCTTCCCCTCGTCGATCCACATCGCGGCCACCGCCGCCGTCACCCATGACCTGATCCCGGCGCTCTCCCATCTGCGGGCGGCCCTGGAACGCAAGGCGGAGGAGTTCGCCGACGTCGTGAAGTCGGGGCGTACGCACCTCATGGACGCGACGCCGGTGACGCTCGGGCAGGAGTTCGGCGGGTACGCGGCGCAGGTCGCTTACGGCATCGAACGTCTTCGGGCCTCGCTGCCGCGCCTGGCCGAACTGCCGCTCGGGGGAACGGCGGTGGGCACGGGGATCAACACGCCGCCCGGCTTCTCGGCCGCCGTCATCGCGGAGGTCGCGCGGACCACGGGCCTGCCGCTGACCGAGGCGCGCAACCACTTCGAGGCGCAGGGCGCGCGTGACGGCATCGTGGAGACCAGCGGGCAGCTGCGGACCATCGCCGTCGGCCTGACGAAGATCGCCAACGATCTGCGCTGGATGGCGTCGGGTCCCCGGACCGGACTGGCCGAGATCGGCCTGCCGGACCTCCAGCCGGGCTCGTCGATCATGCCGGGCAAGGTGAATCCGGTCATTCCCGAGGCGGTGCTCATGGTCGCCGCCCAGGTCACGGGGAACGACGCGGCGGTCGCCGCCGCGGGCGCCGCGGGGAACTTCGAGCTCAACGTCATGCTGCCGGTCATCGCCAGGAACGTCCTGGAGTCGATCAGGCTTCTCGCCAACGTCGCGCGTCTGCTCGCCGACCGGACCGTCGACGGCATCACCGCGAACCGCGAGCGCGCCCGCGAGTACGCCGAGTCGTCACCGTCCGTGGTGACCCCGCTGAACAAGTACATCGGCTACGAGGACGCGGCGAAGGTGGCCAAGAAGTCGCTGGCCGAGCGCAGGACGATCCGCGAGGTCGTCCTGGAAGGCGGCTACGTGGAGCGCGGCGATCTCACGGTCGAGCAGCTCGACGAGGCGTTGGATGTCCTGCGGATGACGCGCCCGTAACAGCGTTCGGCGACTGACCGAATTCGTGGCGTGCACCGCAGCGTCACGTGCCGGGGGCACCTAATATCTGTCCATGACGGACCGGACGAGCATTCTGGCGGGTGGGACCGACCGCGGCGTTGGGCGCTGGGCGCCCGGCAGCCGGATTCTGTGGCGTTACCGGACGAACGGCGGGGACGGCTTCCACATCTGCCGCCCCGTCACCGTGGTCGAGGACAGCGCCGAGCTGCTCGCCGTGTGGCTGGCACCCGGCACCGAGTGCGTGAAGCCGGTCCTGGCCGACGGCACACCGGTGCACGAGGAGCCGCTGGCCACCCGGTACACGAGGCCGCGCACCGTGCTGCGCGACCGGTGGTTCGGCACCGGTGTCCTGAAGCTGGCGCGCCCCGGCGAGCCCTGGTCGGTGTGGCTGTTCTGGGATCCGGGCTGGCAATTCAGGAACTGGTACGTGAACCTGGAGCAGCCGCAGGTGCGCTGGGCCGGCGGCGTGGACTCCGAGGACCACTTCCTCGACCTGTCGGTCTACGCGGACCGCACCTGGCGCTGGCACGACGAGGACGAGTTCGCGCAGGCGCAGATCGCGGGCCTGATGAGCGCGGCGCAGGCCGAATCCGTACGGAGAGCGGGGCGCGCCGCGGTCGAGGTGATCGAGGACTGGGGGCACCCGTTCCCCGACGGCTGGCAGCACTGGCGGCCCGATCCGTCGTGGCCGGTTCCCGCCCTTCCGGGTGACTGGGACCGTACGCCCGCGCATGTGTCCTCATGAGACCCTTGATGCGCCCCCGTGGTTCAAACGTAGGATCGTCCTCCGCAAGTGCACACAGGTACAACTCTTCGCGCTTGCAGCAGGTCTGACACGATGTCAACGAGGTCATCGAGGGGCGGCGGGACCGTGAGTCACGGCAGCGAGGGTTACGAGACGTACGGGAGCGGTCGCCGGACCCCGGCGCCGGACCGTACGGGCCAGGCCGAGGCCTTCGACGCGATCGGCGCCCGCTACGACGACGCCTTTCCGCACAAGGAAGGCCAGTTGGCCGCGGTGGACGCGCTGCTCGCGGGCCTCGCACCCGGCTCGCGCATACTCGAGGTGGGCTGCGGCACGGGAGTTCCGACGAGCCGTCAACTGGCGGACGCAGGACACTCGGTGGTCGGCGTGGACCTGTCGGCCGGCATGCTGGAGCTCGCCCGTAAGAACGTCCCCGAGGCCGAGTTCCATCAGCTGGACCTCGCGTCACTGCGACCCGAATCAGGCCAAGAACAGGGCGAGTTGGGCGAGTTCGACGCCGTCACCTGCTTCTTCACGCTGCTGATGCTGCCGCGCGCCGAGATCCCCGCGGCGCTGCGGCTGCTGTGTTCGATGCTCCGGCCCGGCGGGCTGCTCGCCCTGTCGATGGTCGAGGCCGATCTGGACGACGCCGAGATTCCGTTCCTGGGGCACACAATCCGGGTATCGGGTTTTCTGCGGGACGAGCTGCGCCAGGTCGTACGCGACGCGGGACTGGAGATCACCGGCGAGCACACGTACGCGTACGCTCCGGCAAGCACCGATGTACCACCCGAACACCAGCTGTTCTTCAACTGCCGGCGCGCCGGAAAGTGAAGCGGCACGTCGTTAGGCGCGCAGCCCAGGACGGACGGATTCGAAACGCGTGACGGAGCACCCCACCTCCCACGAGGGCCGCCGGCCGGCCGCCCGCCCCGCCGCCCCCGCGGACCCCCGCGGGGCCCTGAGGCGCGCCTCCGACGCGTTCCCCGCGCAGGGGCGCCCCGGAGCGACCGCGTCCGCCGACGACGCCGATCCCGCGCGCCGCGCGCCCGCGTCAGGTGCCTCCGCACCGCGCGGTGCCGCGCCCGAGCACTCCGGCGCGGCACCCGTACCCGAGCCACCGCGCCGTGAGAGCGGTGGCGGTGGGGTGCCCGGGCGGCGCAAGCCCGGTTCCGCTTCAGGCGCCGGTGGGAGCGCGCCCGAGCACGCCCTGTCGGACGCCGGACCGGACGATCCCCACCGGCCGAGGCCCGTGCCCGACCGGCGGAGCGGACAGCCGCGGCCGCCGGGGACACCCGTCCCGATGCGGCGGGACGGGGACCGGCTGCGCTTCGTGGGCGCCGCGACCCGGCGGATCGCCCGCGGGATAGATCTCGACGAGATCGTCATGGGCCTGTGCCGCGCCTCCGTGCCCACGTTCTCCGACGTGATCCTGGTGTATCTGCGGGACCCGCTGCCGGTCGGCGACGAGCGGCCCACCGGGCCCGTCGTGCTGCGGCTGCGCAGGACGGACCGGCTGCGCCTCATCGAGGAGGGCGCCGAGGACCCGGACACCGACGGCGGCGGACTCCTGACGATGGCGGCCGGCACCGCCCAGGGCGACCCCGTCACCGCCGAGCTGTGCGAGGTACGGACCGGGGGCGCGCTGGCCGAGGTACTGAGGGGCGTGCGGCCCGTGTTCGCGGACTCGCCCGCCGCCCTGGCCGCGCTGCCGGAGCTGCTCGGCGACGACCCGGACCTCGCCCTGCCCACCGGGCAGCGGGCGATCCTCGCGCCGCTGCGCGGGCGCCGCCGGGTGATCGGCGCGGTCGTCTTCCTGCGCCGCCCCGAGCGCCACGCGTTCGAGAACGACGACCTGCTGGTCGCGGGGCAGCTCGCCACGCACAGCGCGCTCGGCATCGACAAGGCCGTCCTGTACGGCCGCGAGGCGTACATCGCCGACGAGCTCCAGCGCACGATGCTGCCCGAGACGCTGCCGCGGCCGACGGGCGTGCGCCTCGCGTCCCGGTATCTGCCGGCCGCGGAGACCGCGCGCGTGGGCGGCGACTGGTACGACGCGATCCCGCTGCCCGGCAGCCGTGTCGCCTTGGTCGTGGGCGACGTCATGGGCCACTCCATGACGTCCGCCGCGATCATGGGCCAGCTGCGCACGACTGCGCAGACCCTCGCCGGTCTCGACCTGCCGCCGCAGGAGGTCCTGCACCATCTGGACGAGCAGGCCCAGCGCCTCGGCAGCGACCGCATGGCGACCTGCCTGTACGCGGTCTACGACCCGGTCTCGCACCGCATCACCATCGCCAACGCGGGCCACCCGCCGCCCGTACTGCTGCATCTGGGCGGCCGCGCCGAGGTGCTGCGGGTCCCGCCGGGTGCCCCGATCGGTGTCGGCGGCGTCGACTTCGAGGCGGTCGAGCTGGACGCCCCGGCGGGCGCGACGCTCCTCCTCTACACGGACGGTCTGGTCGAGTCGCGGCTGCGGGACGTGTGGACCGGGATAGAGCAGCTGCGGGAGCGGCTCGCCGCGACGGCCCAGCTGACGGGCCCCGACCATCCGCCGCCGCTCGAGGCGCTGTGCGACGAGGTCCTCGACATGCTCGGTCCGGGCGACCGGGACGACGACATCGCGCTGCTCGCGGCCCGGTTCGACGGGATCGCGCCGAGCGACGTCGCGTACTGGCTCCTGGAGCCCGAGGACGCGGCGCCGGGCCGGGCCCGCCGGCTGGCGCGCAGCGCGCTCGCCCGGTGGGGCCTGGAGGAGCTGACGGACTCGGTGGAGCTCCTTGTCAGCGAGGTCGTGACGAACGCCGTGCGGTACGCGTCCCGGCCCGTCACGCTGCGCCTGCTGCGGACCGATGTGCTGCGCTGCGAGGTCGGCGACGACGTGCCGCAGCTGCCGCGGCTGCGCCAGGCCCGCGCCACCGACGAGGGCGGGCGCGGCCTGTACCTGGTCAACAGGCTGGCGCGGCGCTGGGGTGCGACGCGGCTGAGCACCGGCAAGGTCGTGTGGTTCGAGCTGCCTCATGGCAACGGCACGGGATCGTCTGCCTGAACCTGCGCATACCTGCCTGAACCTGCACATATACGAGTGGGCCCGGAACCGTACGGTTCCGGGCCCACTCGCGTGCGTCACTGTCAGCCGGTCAGGCCGCGTGGCTTGTTGCTGCCCGAGTCGGCCGGTTTCTCCGGGACTCCGAAGGTCGGCGACGACGGATCGGTCGGGGGCGTGACGCCGCCTGACGGGTCGTCGGTCGGCGGCGTGGTCTCCGGGGTCGACTCCGGGGCGCTCGGGGTGTCCTCAGGGGTGGACTCCGGGGCGCTCGGCGTGTCCTCGGGGGTGGACTCCGGGGCGCTCGGGGTGTCCTGCGGGGTGGACGGCACCTCGATGGCCGCGCCCATGTCCGTGTCGAGGTCGAACTCGCTCGGCGAGCCCATCGCGTCGAACGTGTACGCCGCCCAGATCTCGGCCGGGAAGCCGCCGCCGTTGACGCGGCCGCCGCCTCCGGCGCCCTTCAGCGTGACGTGCGTACCGGCCTTGACCACCGTGCCGTCGGACTTCTTGATGTCCGTGGCCTGCTCGCCGAACAGGCCGACCGAGGTGACCAGCTTCGGCGTGTAGCCCGTGAACCAGGCCGACTTGTCCTCGTCGGACGTACCGGTCTTGCCCGCGACGTCCTGGCGGGAGTTGCGCACGGCGAAGCCCGTACCGTCGTCGACCACGCCGGTGAGCACCGAGGTGACCGAGTCGGCGGCGCCGCGGCTGATGACCTGGGTGCCGATCGGGTCGGGGAGCTCGACCGTGTGGTCCTTGTGCTCGGCGCTCTTGAGGATCGCCGGGGTGACCTTCTTGCCGTGGTTGTCGAGGGTCGCGTAGACGCCCGCCATCTCCATCGGGCTGGCGCCCATGGAGCCCAGGGTCTGCGCGGGTACGGCCTGCTGGTCCTTGACGTCCATGCCGAGCTCGCCGGCCGTCTTCATGACCTCGTCCATCCCGACGTCGACGCCCATCTGCGCGAAGACGGAGTTGATGGACTTGTTCATGGCCTTCTGGACGGTGGAGGGGCCGTAGTCGACGTCGTCCTCGTTCGGCGGGGCGAAGCCGACCTTGCTGCCGCCGTCGACGACGGGGCGCCTGCTCGTGCCGTCGTAGATCGTGTTCGCGGTGATCGGCTTGCCGGTCTGCGTCTGCGCCTGGTTCTCCAGGGCCGAGGCCAGAATGATCGGCTTGAACGTGGAGGCGGGCTGGTAGTCGCGCCGCATCGCATTGTTCGTCCAGTGCTTGGTGAGCCCCTCGCCGCCGTACATCGCGAGGACGCGGCCCGTCTTGGGGTCGACGGAGACGGCGCCGGCCTGCGCATTGGCGTCGGTCTTGCGGGACTTGGGGTTCAGCTTGCCGGTGAGCTTGGCCTTGACGGCCTTCTCCAGCTGGGCCTGCTTCTTCTTGTCGATGTTGAGCGTCATGGTCCAGCCGCCGTCGCTGACCATTTTCTCGGCGTCCTTCTCCGAGGAGCCCTGGGCGACGAGCTGCTGCTCCAGCGAGGCGTCGGCGGCCTTCACGAGATAGCCGGTCTGGCCTTCGAGGCCGGGCGCGGCCTTCGGCTTCTGCGGCACGGGGAACTTCATGCCGGCCCGCTCGCTCGCGGAGAGCCAGTGCTTCTCGACCATGTTGTCGAGCACGTAGTTCCAGCGCTGCTTCACCAGCTTCCTGCCGGTGTCGGAGGCGACGGCCCAGTCGTACTGGCTGGGGGCCTGGAGCAGCGCGGCGAGGTACGCGCCCTGCGCCACCTTCAGCTGGCTCGCGTCGACGCCGTAGTACGCCTGGGCGGCGGCCTGGATGCCCGAGGCGCCGCGGCCGTAGTAGCTGGTGTTGATGTACCCGGCGAGGATGTACTCCTTGGACTTCTGCCGGTCCACCTTCAGCGAGATGACGATTTCCTTCAGCTTGCGGCTGACCGTCTGGTCCTGCGTCAGGTAGTAGTTCTTCACGTACTGCTGCGTGATGGTCGAGCCACCCTGCTTGCCCTTGCCCGTGACGGTGTTGAGCACGCCGCGGGCGGTGCCGCGCAGGTCGACGCCCTTGTCTTCGTAGAACGACTTGTTCTCGGCGGCGACGAAGGTGTGCTGCACGCCCGTGGGCACCTCGGAGAGGTCGACGATCTCGCGGTTCACATCGCCGGTGCGGGCCATGACCGAGCCGTTGCTGTACTTGTAGACGTTGCTCTGCTTCTTCGCGAGGGCGTTGCCCTCGGGGACGTCGATCACCAGGTACAGCACGATGAACGCGCCCATGCCGAGCAGGCACAGGCCGAGGAACGTGCCGAGGATCTTCTTCCAGGTGAAAAAGCGGCGTATACCCGTCCGCCGGGTGGACGAGCCCCCGCGCTCCGCCCGGCGCGCGCCGCCGCGCTGCCGTGCTCGTCTCTCGTCCGCTCGACCCATGGCTCCCGGTACTCCGCTTCTCGTCGCTGACACGTCCGCGCGCACAGTGCGCACTTCACACTCATCGGTGCTGAATCAGCTCATGAAGCTAACACCGCACCTAAGGGCAAAAGGATGCCGATCCGGGCATTTCCGGACGTGACAATCAGCACCTGCCCCATGGGAACCGACGAGCGAGGGGCTCGGATGGTTGCGTGATTCTCGATCGTGTGAACCGGATCGCACCAGACGGTACGGGTTCGCGCGTCCTACGATGATGACCTCGGCACCAGTCCATGGGAGGCGCGAGATGACCGCAGCACCTGTCGAGCACACGTGCCCCGAGCCCCAGTCGGCCCCTCGTCCGCTGACGCTGCTCGAGCAGGCCGACAAGCTCACGGATCAGCTTCCTGGCTATCGGGTCGAGATCCTCGGAGGCGTGCTCACTGTGACCCCACCCCCTGACGGCGCCCACGCGAGGGCCCTGTCCCGCCTCAGGCGGCCGTTCGCCGGGGCCGGCCTGGACGGCGGCGAGACAGAGCTCCTTGAAGGCGTCGGCCTGTGGCTGCCGGACGGCCCCGAGGACTTCGCCGTTCCGGACCTCTGCGTCATCGACGCGGACTTCGAGGATCATCTGGTCGACCACAACTGCTATGACCCGGTGTCCTTCCGCCTCGTCCTCGAGGTGACCTCCGGCAACTACCACAACGACCTCCAGACCAAGGTCGTCGCCTACGGCAACGCGAAGGTCCCGGTCTACGTGATCGTCGACCGCAAGCACAACCGCCTGCACGTCCTGACCGAGCCCATCGAGAACGGATACGGCAGCCACCGCCTCCACGCTCCCGGCCAGCAGGTCACGCTCCCGGAATCCCTCGGCGCCGAGGTCACGCTCGACGTGACCGAGGTCCTCTCGGCGGCCGCCACGGTCACGCCACAGCACTGAGGGCCCCGAGATCGCCTCGGCCATGCTCCAGCGTCAGCAGGCGGGCGCCGTGGTCGCGGCGCGGCGGCTCATCGTGGACGGCGCGGTCAGCATGGTCGAGGACGCGCTCGCCCGGATCACGGAGCAGGACTTCGTGGCCCTCGACGAGGAGCGCAAGGCGGCCATGGTCAGCAATCTGCTCGTGGTCCTGTGCGGCGACCGCGCCGCCCAGCCGGTCCTGAACACGGGAACGCTCTACCAATAAGCCCCTGACGAGGCGCACGAGGCGCACGAGGAACCCCCACAGGGGCCCGCACGCCGGTCGCGGCCACAGCGCAAGCAGGTACTGCTGCGGCTCGACCCGCTCGTGTACGACGCGCTCGCGCGGTGGGCAGGGGACGACCTGCGCTCGACGAACGCGCAGATCGAGTTCCTGCTGCGGCGCGCTCTCGCGGAGGCCGGGCGGCTGCCCGGCTCGGCGGGGCCGCTGCCGCGGCGGGGGCGGCCGCCCAAGGGATCCACGGGGGGCGAGGCGGAGTGAACGGTCCGGGGCACGCGCCCCGGACCGTTCACGCTTTCCCCCGAAGTCCTCCCGGAACCCCACGCCCGACCAGCTATACACACTACGTATACCCGCTATGTATAGTGGCCGCCATGTCCATCGGTCACACCCTTCTGGGACTTCTCGAGTCGGGCCCACGGCACGGCTACGACCTCAAGCGCACCTTCGACGCCACCTTCGGGCACGACAAGCCGCTGCACTACGGACAGGTCTACTCGACCATGTCCCGGCTCCTGAAGAACGGCCTGGTCGAGGTCGACGGGATCGAGGCCGGCGGCGGCCCGGAACGCAAGCGCTACGCCATCACCGACGCCGGCATCACCGATGTCCAGCGCTGGCTCGCCACCCCCGAGGCGCCCGAGCCCTACCTCCAGTCCGTCCTCTACACCAAGGTCGTCCTCGCGCTGCTCACCGAGCGCGACGCCGCCACGGTCCTGGACACCCAGCGCGCCGAGCACCTGCGCATGATGCGCATCCTCACCGACCGCAAGCGCAAGGGCGACCTCGCCGACCAGCTCATCTGCGACCACGCCCTGTTCCACCTCGAAGCGGACCTGCGCTGGCTCGAACTCACCGCCGCCCGCCTGGACAAGCTCGCCGCGGAGGTGCGCAAGCCATGACCCCCGCCGGCTCCCTCCTGACCGCCCACGGTCTCCACAAGACCTACGGCGCCACCAAGGCCCTCGACGGCGCCGAGTTCTCCGTCCATCCCGGCGAGGTCGTCGCCGTCATGGGCCCCTCCGGCTCCGGCAAGTCGACCCTCCTGCACTGCCTCGCCGGCATCGTCACCCCCGACGAAGGCGACATCACCTACGCGGGACAGAACCTCGCCGCCCTGTCCGACGCCGCCCGCAGCGCCCTGCGCCGCAGCGACTTCGGCTTCGTCTTCCAGTTCGGCCAGCTCGTCCCCGAACTCACCTGCCTCGAGAACGTCGCCCTGCCCCTGCGCCTCAACGGCGCCAAGCGCAAGGCCGCCGAGGCCACCGCCCGAGCCTGGATGGAGCGCCTCGAGGTCGATGACCTCACCGGCCAGCGCCCCGGCGAGGTCTCCGGCGGCCAGGGCCAGCGCGTCGCCGTCGCCCGCGCCCTGGCCACCGGCCCCCGCGTCCTGTTCGCCGACGAACCCACCGGCGCCCTCGACTCTCTCAACGGCGAGCGCGTCATGGAGCTGCTCACCGAAGCCGCCCGCTCCACCCACGCCGCCGTCGTCCTCGTCACCCACGAAGCCCGCGTCGCCGCCTACTCGGACCGCGAGATCATCGTCCGCGACGGCAGGTCCCGCGACATGGAGCGCATCGCATGAGCGTGACGCGTACGAAGCCGCAGCCCGCGCCCGCGGTCACGGCGGAGGCCTCCGCGCCCACCGGCGTGCGCGCCTGGCTCCGCGATCTGGGCATGGGGATGCGCTTCGCGGCCGGCGGCGGGCGCGAGGGCTGGGTCCGCACGATCCTCACCGCCGTGGGCGTGGGACTCGGCGTCGCGCTGCTGCTCGGCGCCGCGTCCGTGCCGTATCTGACCGAGCACCGCAGCGACCGCTCCTCGGCGCGCGAGGCCGCGGACCGGATGACCCTGGCGGGCAAGATCAAGCGGTCCGACACGACCGTGCTGATGCGGGACACGTTCACGACGTTCCGCGACCGCTCGCTGGAGGGCAGGTTCGTACGCGCCGAGGGCGGCCGGCCCGTCCTGCCGCCCGGCCTCGGCAAGCTGCCCGGCGACCACGAGATGGTGGTCTCGCCCGCGCTGCGCGATCTCCTCGACGACCCCGGCGCGAGGCTCCTCAAGGAGCGCTTCCGCGACTACCGCGTCACCGGAACGATCGCCGACGCCGGCCTGGTCTCCCCGCGGGAGCTCTTCTACTACGCGGGATCCGACGCCCTCACGACCCGCGACGGCGGCTACCGGGCGGCGAGGTTCGGCTCCGACATGTCGGAGCCGCTGAACGCGCTCCTGATGGTGCTCGTCGTACTGATCTGCGTCGTGCTGCTCACGCCCGTGGCCGTGTTCATCGGTACGGCGGTGCGGTTCGGCGGCGACCGCCGCGACCGGCGCCTGGCCGCGCTGCGTCTGGTCGGCGCGGACACCAGGGCGGTGCGGCGGATCGCGGCGGGCGAGTCCCTGTTCGGGGCGCTGCTCGGCCTGGCCGTCGGCGCCGTGTTCTTCCTCGCCGTACGGCAACTGGTCGCCGTGGTCGACCTCGACAAGGTCAGCGCGTTCCCGTCCGACGTGCGGCCGGTGCCGGTGCTCGCCGCGCTGATCGTCGTGGCCGTGCCGCTCTCGGCGGTTCTCGTCACCGTCCTCTCGCTGCGCTCGGTGGCCATCGAGCCGCTCGGTGTCGTGCGCGGCGGCGTGCCGCGCAGGCGGCGCCTGTGGTGGCGGCTGCTCCTGCCCGTCGCGGGCATCGGGGTCCTCCTGGCCATCGGCCGGGTCAGCAGTACCGACCAGGACATCAACGCGTACGCCATCGCCACCGGCGCGACCCTGGCCCTGGTCGGCCTGAGCACGCTGCTTCCCTGGCTGCTCGAATCGGTCGTGGCCCGGCTGCGCGGTGGCCCGGTGCCGTGGCAACTGGCCACGCGGCGGCTCCAGTTGAGCAGCGGCACCGCGGCCCGCGCGGTCAGCGGCATCACCATCGCGGTGGCCGGCGCGATCGCCCTGCAGATGATGTTCGCGTCGATGCACGACGACTTCAACCGGGCGACCGGCCAGGACCCTCATCGCGCCCAGCTGACCGTGAGTTCCCTGGTCGGCGACGGCAGGCTCGCGCAGCGGATGATCGACGACTTCCGTGCCACGAAGGGCGTCCAGAGCGTCATCGGCACCGTGTCGACGTACGCCACGCGCCCCGGCCCGGTCCCGGAGGGCGAGATCCAGCCCACGACGACGATCAGCGTCGGCACCTGCGCGACCCTGCGCGAGCTGGCCCGCGTCGGCAGCTGCCGCGACGGCGACACGTTCGTCTCGCACACCGGGGACCGGAAGATGAACGACTGGGTCGACGAGTCGGCGCGCCCGGGCAAACCCGTCGACGTAGGGCCCGGCGACGGCAGGAAGTCGAGCCAGATCCTGTGGACGCTGCCCGCGGACGCCCGCACGGTCCGGGCGCGGCCCAGCCCGACGGGCGACAAGGTCGACGGCATCCTCGCCACCCCCGGCGCGATCGACAGCGCGAAGCTGACCGAGGCCACGACCACCGCCATGGTGCAGATCGACCCGAAGGTGCCGGACGCCGAGGAGTACACGCGCAACACCGCGGCCCATATCGATCCGATGCTCGACGTGATGTCGATCAAGGCGGCCAACCGCGACAAGCAGTACGCGAGCATCGCGCGGGGGCTGCAGATCGGCGCGGCCGCGACGATGGCCCTGATCGCGGCGTCCATGCTGGTCTCCACGCTGGAGCAACTGCGGGAGCGCAAGCGGCTGTTGGCGGCCCTGACCGCGTTCGGCACACGGCGCCGTTCGATGGCCTGGTCGGTCCTGTGGCAGACGGCGATCCCGGTCGCCCTCGGCCTCGGCCTGGCGATCGGGGGCGGGCTCGGCCTGGGCTACGTCATGACCCGCATGATCGACAAGCAGGTCACCGACTGGTGGGTGTTCGCGCCCCTGGCGGCGGGCGGCGCCGCGCTCGTCGCGGTGGTGACGCTCCTCAGCCTGCCACCGCTGTGGCGCATGATGCGGCCCGACGGCCTGCGCACCGAGTAACACGCCCTGCCAGTACGGGAGTTATCGCGCCCCCGAGGTCACAGCACCCGTACCGGCAGCGGCCGCACCGCCACACGCAGGGCCGCGGCCAGCTCCTCGTACTCCGCGCTGCGCGCGGCGCCCGTCCGCATGGCGAGGGCGATGCGGCGGGTCGGCGCCGGGTCCTCGAAGAACCCGGTGAGCAACTGGCTGCTGCGGCTGGTCTCCACGGCGAGCGCGGTGCGCGGCAGCAGCGTCACGCCGAGCCCGCCCGCGACGAGCTGGACCAGCGTGGACAGGCCGGCGGCCGTCGTGGTCACCGGGGCGTCCGCGCGGCCGGCCTCGCGACAGATGTCGAGCGCCTGGTCGCGCAGGCAGTGCCCCTCGTCGAGCAGCAGGAGCCGCAGCTCGCGCAGCGCCTCGCGCGGGATGCCCTCCCGGCCCCCGAGCCAGTGGTCGAGCGGCGTGACGAGCACGAAGTCCTCGTCGAACAGGGGCAGTTCGGTGACGCCGGGCATGCCGAGCGGCACGGCGAGCAGCAGCAGATCGAGCCGCCCGGCCGCGAGCCCTTCCAGCAGGGACGACGTCTGCTCCTCGTGGACCTGGAGGTCCAGGTCCGGGTACTTCTCGTGGACGAGGCGCAGGACCGCCGGCAGGAGGTAGGGCGCCACGGTGGGGATGACGCCGAGCCGGAGCGCTCCCGTGAACGGCGCCCGCACCGCCTCGGCCTCCTCCATCAGCGCGCCCACCTCGTCGAGCACGGCCTTCGCGCGCACCGCGAGACGCTCACCCGCGGGCGAGAGCAGCACCTTGCGGGTCGTGCGTTCGAGCAGGGTCACGCCGAGGGACTCCTCCAGGGCGGACACGGCGCCGGAGAGCGCGGGCTGGCTCATGCCGATCGCAGCGGCCGCGTCCCGGAAGTGCAGATGCTCCGCGACGGCGGCGAAGGCCCGCAACTGCGCGAGGCTCGGCTGTCGCCGCTTGATGCCGGCCACGGTCACTCCCCTTTACCTACGGCTACTGATAGCTGGTTCCGATCAACACAACCGAGTCTAGCTATTTCCGTAATCAATGCACCCTGTGCCACGATCGTGGCCAGTCCAACCCCCTTGGAAAGCCCCCCAAAAAGGGCCCCTCCATGCTGCAAGGAGTAGTGCGTGCTCACTGTCGGTGACAAGTTCCCCCAGTTCGATCTGACTGCCTGTGTCTCCCTGGAGAAGGGCAAGGAGTTCGAGCAGATCGACCACAAGACCTACGAGGGCAAGTGGAAGATCGTCTTCGCGTGGCCCAAGGACTTCACCTTCGTGTGCCCGACCGAGATCGCCGCGTTCGGCAAGCTGAACGACGAGTTCGCCGACCGTGACGCCCAGATCCTCGGCTTCTCCGGCGACTCCGAGTTCGTGCACCACGCCTGGCGCAAGGACCACCCGGACCTGACCGACCTGCCCTTCCCGATGCTCGCCGACTCGAAGCATGAGCTCATGCGCGACCTCGGCATCGAGGGCGAGGACGGCTTCGCGCAGCGCGCCGTCTTCATCGTCGACCAGAACAACGAGATCCAGTTCACGATGGTGACCGCCGGTTCCGTGGGCCGTAACCCCAAGGAGGTCCTGCGGGTCCTCGACGCCCTGCAGACCGACGAGCTGTGCCCGTGCAACTGGACCAAGGGCGAGAACACCCTCGACCCGGTCGCGCTCCTGTCGGGCGAGTGATCTGACATGGCTCTCGACGAACTCAAGTCCGCCGTCCCGGACTACGCCAAGGACCTGCGCCTGAACCTCGGCTCGGTCATCGGCAACTCCGACCTGCCGCAGCAGCAGCTGTGGGGCACCGTGCTCGCCTGCGCAATCGCGTCCCGCTCCCCGCGCGTCCTGCGCGAGCTGGAGCCGGAGGCGAAGGCGAACCTGTCGCCGGAGGCGTACACGGCCGCCAAGTCGGCCGCCGCCGTCATGGCGATGAACAACGTCTTCTACCGCACGCGCCACCTGCTCTCCGACCCGGAGTACGGGACGCTGCGCGCCGGCCTGCGGATGAACGTCATCGGCAACCCGGGGGTCGAGAAGGTCGACTTCGAGCTGTGGTCCCTCGCGGTCTCCGCGATCAACGGCTGCGGCCAGTGCCTCGACTCGCACGAGCAGGTGCTGCGCAAGGCGGGCGTCGACCGCGAGACGATCCAGGAAGCGTTCAAGATCGCCGCGGTCGTCCAGGCCGTGGGCGTCACCCTGGACTCCGAGGATGTCCTGTCCTGACGGACGGATCACCCCGGTATCCGCACACGAGAACGCCGGGCGGGCTGAAGGAAATTCAGCCCGCCCGGCGTTCTCGTGTGTCCGGACGAAAGGCCCTAGGTCTTCCCGGCCGTCGGATCGACGGGCGCCACGTCGATGATCGTCGCCCCGTGCGGCGAAGGCGCCTGCCGTAGCGCCGCCTCTCGCGAGTGCGCGCGCAGATAGCCGACGACCGTGTTCGTGACGGCCACGAGCGGCACCGCCACCACCGCACCGCCGATCCCGTTCACCAGGCCCCCGGCCGCGACGGAGAGCACCACCGCGAGCGGATGCACCCGCACGGCGCGGCCCAGGATGAACGGCTGGAGGATGTGGCCCTCGATCTGCTGCACGGCCAGTACCACCGCGAGCGTCATGACGGCCGTGAAGACGCCCTGGGTCACCAGGGCCACCACCACCGCGAGCGCCCCCGAAATCACCGCGCCCACCAGCGGGATGAACGCGAACAGGAAGATGAAGACGGCGAGCGGCACCGCCATCGGGACGCCGAGGAAGAAGATGCCGAGCCCGATGAAGATCGCGTCGATCAGGGCGACTATCACCGTGCCGCGCACGTACGCGGTGAGCGTGCGCCACGCGCGGGGGCCCGCACCCGAGATGCCCGGACGGGCCTGCGCCGGGACGAGCCTGGTGGTCCACTCCCAGATGCGCCGGCCGTCGTAGAGCAGGAACAGCGTCGAGAACATCGTGAGCAGGATGCCGGTGAGGGCCTCGACGATGACGGTCACGCCTTCGAGGCCGGCGGACGTGATCTGGTCGGTGTTGGCGCCGACCGCGTCGCGCAGGGACTTGGCGATGTCGTTGATCTGACTCTCGGTCACATGGAACGGGCTGTTGAGGAGCCATCTGCGCAGCTCGTCGATGCCGTCCTGGATCTGGTCCGAGAGGTTGTCGATGTTCTCCTGGACCTGCCATACGACGAACCAGCCGACGAGTCCCATGATGACGAAGCCGAGGATCGCGGTGAGTGCGGTGGCCAGGCCCCGCGGCACACCGTGCCTCCTCAGGCGGGCCACGGTCGGCTGGAGGAGCGCGGTGATGAGCATCGCGGCGACGAACGCGTACACGACCAGCTGCACGGCGCTGATGACCTTCATCAGGACCCAGAGGGTGCCCGCGAGGACGAGCAGCCGCCAGCCGGCCTCGGCCGCGACCCGCATCCCCCACGGCACGGCCGCGACGGGGTCGGGCCGGGCCGCTATCGCGGGCGCGTACGCGGGCGGCGGGGGTACGTGGTCGCCGCCGCCGTTCTCCGGCCGGGTGACGGGCACTTGGGACGCTTCGGCGGCCATGTGCGCGGGTGCCCGAGCGGCATCAGAGGCGTGCGGGGCGGAGTCCTGGGCGGAGTCGTCCCCGCCGTCGTCACGCTCGGCCTCGGCGCGGCGTTCGTCCAACCGCTCCCCCATCCGGCTCAGCTCGTGGCCGAGCCGGCCGAGCCATCCTGGAACTCGCGACATGATCCGCCCTCTTCCCCCGTGCTCTCTCACCACTCCCCCGGGAGTCGTCGGCTCCGACCGTACATGCCCGAAGCCCCTCACCGTAGGACGGCGAGGGGCTCAGGAAGGTTGACGGGCCCAGGGCCCGTCACGAAGCTGTACCCGCTTCTAGTACCAGTGGTTGGCCTGCCAGAAGGTCCAGGCCTCACACGGGCTGCCGTAGCGGCTGTCCATGTAGTTGAGGCCCCACTTGATCTGGGTGGCCGGGTTGGTCTGCCAGTCGGCGCCCGCGGTGGAGTACTTGGACGCGGGCAGCGCCTGGAAGAGACCGTAGGCACCGGAGGAGGCGTTGGTCGCCCGGTAGTTCCAGCTGGACTCGTGGTCCACGATGTTGCTGAAGCACTGGAACTGCCCGGCGGGCACCATCTGACGCGCCATCGCCTGGATCTGCGACGCCGAGTAAGAGGCCTGCGTGGCGAAGCTGGAGGCGTCGCGGGTGGCCGAGCGGCTGGCGACCTTCTTGGCCTCCGCGCGCTCCTTGGCCTCCTTCTCCGCCTTCTCCTTGGCGTCGGCGGCGGCCTTCTGCTTGGCGACGGCGTCCTCGGCGGCCTTCTTACGGGCTGCTTCCTCCGCCGACTTCTGAGCGGCGTTGTCCGCGGCGATGGCCTGCGTCTCCGCCTGCTGCGTCAGAGAGGCGGTCTGCACCTGGGCCTGCTGGCCCGCGGGTATGTCGGCGAGGAGGGTCGCGTCGCTCGCCGTGGCCTCAGCCTCGTTGGTGGAGGGCTGAGCGGTGCTGCCCGAGGCAACACCCACGACTGCGCCGACTGTGGTGACCGCGGTGGCCGAAGCCACTGCGAATCCCCGGACCGAAATCCGGCTCACACGGTTTCCTTCCAGCATCGCCCGCTGTAGGTGACCCTCGCGGACGCAATCGTGCCCCTGGCGCTGGCCTCCCAACTGCGGGGTCACGGGAGACACGGGCCCGGTGGGCAACTCCCGCTACGGGAGCGCCGCGTGGTGCTCGGGCGGCATACGACGGCCTCTGTGAAGTTCTGGTGTTCGTGGTGCTCTTCATGCTGTGGATGCACAAGTGTCGTATGCGGGGCCTGACAGGACTGAGACTCTGCCGGACGCGGTTGCCTCAAGGCAATTCTCATCCAAGTGGGAAAGCTCACACCTCGTTTGCCCCAGCGGTTTCACGGAAACAAGCGCACGGCACAACGCCGCCCGGCTAAGCTCCTGCGCTTCGCCGGGCGGCGCCAACTACCGGGTAACCCCTACAAGACGGGGCGCTTCACACGCTCTCTCCTCACAAGGGGCCGTCCTCCAGCATCTCGGTGACCAGGGCGGCGATCTGTGAACGCTCCGACCGCGTGAGTGTGACGTGCGCGAACAGCGGGTGTCCCTTCAGCTTTTCGACGACGGCGACCACGCCGTCGTACCGGCCGACCCGGAGGTTGTCGCGCTGCGCCACGTCGTGCGTGAGCACAACCCGTGAATTCGCCCCGATCCTCGACAGAACGGTCAAAAGGACGTTCCGTTCGAGGGATTGGGCCTCGTCCACGATCACGAACGCGTCGTGCAGGGAGCGGCCGCGGATGTGGGTCAGGGGCAGGACCTCCAGCATCCCCCGCGCGGTGACCTCCTCGATGACGGCCTTGCCGGCGACGGACCCGAGCGTGTCGAAGACCGCCTGCGCCCACGGCCCCATCTTCTCGGCCTCGGTGCCGGGCAGATAGCCGAGCTCCTGGCCGCCCACCGCGTACAGCGGACGGAAGACCATCACCTTCTGGTGCTGGCGCCGTTCGAGCACCGCTTCGAGGCCAGCGCAGAGCGCGAGCGCCGACTTGCCGGTGCCGGCCCGGCCGCCCATCGACAGGATCCCGATGTCCGGGTCGAGGAGCAGATCGAGCGCGATGCGCTGCTCGGCGCTGCGTCCCTTGATGCCGAACGCCTCACGGTCGCCACGCACCAGACGGACGTTGCCCTCGGCCGTGATCCTGCCGAGCGCCTTGCCGCGCTCGGACTGGATGGTGAGGCCGGTGTGGACGGGCAGCTCCGCCGCCTCCGGTACGTACAGGCTCTCCTCCTCGAAGAGGAGGTCCACCTGCTCACCGGAGAGCCGCAGCTCGGACATCCCGGTCCAGCCGGAGTCCGTGATGGCGAGCTCGGCGCGGTACTCCTCGGCGAGCAGGCCGACCGACGACGCCTTGATGCGCAGCGGCAGGTCCTTGGAGACGACGGTGACGTCGTACCCCTCGGCCTGGAGGTTGCGGGCGACGGCGAGGATGCGGGAGTCGTTGTCCCCCAGGCGGTAACCCGCCGGGAGAACGCCCGGATCCGAGTGGTTGAGCTCGACGCGCAGGGTCCCGCCCAGATCACCGATGGGGATCGGGGCGTCCAGGCGTCCGTGGCGGATACGGAAGTCGTCGAGCAGGCGCAGGGCCTGCCGGGCGAAGTATCCGAGCTCCGGATGGTGCCGCTTGGCCTCCAGTTCCGTGACCACGACGATCGGGAGCACCACTTCGTGCTCGTCGAACCTGGTCAGGGCGTTCGGGTCGGCCAGCAGGACGCTGGTGTCGAGAACATAAGTGCGCCGGTCGGGCTGGCGCTTGTTGCTGGTCACCACGGAAGGACGTACCCCCTCGGATGAGGTCGGGGAGCGACAGAGGGATCCCGGGCCGGGCGGGGCGGGTCGTACCCGCCGGTCGACGGCCGCGATGCGTGGGCCGTGGACCGGCCCCCAGCCTCTCCAGCGGAGCGCGTGCTCTCCGCGTGGTCGTCCTGGCGCAAAGGGCCTCCCGGGCGGACAGCCCCGTGCCGTCCGCTGAGACTCGACGTCCGTGAATCGGACATCGACCTGGAAGGCTTATTCCCTCGAACACGCGCGGCCATGCCACGGCATATGACGGCGCGCGTGTTAACTCCTGGTGACGTACGTCCCCGAGGTCAGCCGCCGTAACGCCGGTGACGGGCGGCGTAGTCGCGCAGGGCGCGCAGAAAGTCCACCTTGCGGAAGGCGGGCCAGAAAACTTCGCAGAAGTAGTACTCGGAATGGGCCGACTGCCACAGCATGAATCCGGACAGGCGCTGCTCGCCGCTCGTGCGGATGACGAGGTCGGGGTCGGGCTGCCCGCTGGTGTAGAGGTGCTTCGAGATCTGGTCGATGTCGACGCTCTCGGCGATCTCCTCCAGGGCGGTGCCCTTGTCCGCGTGGTCCAGCAGCAGGGAGCGCACCGCGTCGGCGATCTCCTGGCGGCCGCCGTAGCCGACCGCGACGTTCACGAGTATTCCCGTGTTGTCGGCGGTGGCCTGCTCGGCCTCCTTGAGGACGGTCTGGGTGCGGGCGGGGAGGAGGTCGAGGGTGCCGACGTGGTGGACGCGCCAGCGGCCGTCGACGGCGAGGCTGCGGACGGTCTCCTCGATGATGCCGAGGAGCGGCCGCAGCTCCTCCTCGGGACGGTCGAAGTTGTCCGTCGACAGCATCCAGAGGGTGACGACCTCGACGTCCGTCTCGGCACACCAGCCGAGGAACTCCTCGATCTTGTACGCGCCGGCCTGGTGGCCCTGCGCCGCAGTGCCACCGGAGGCCTTCGCCCAGCGCCTGTTCCCGTCGAGGATGACCCCGATGTGTTTGGGCACCTGATCGTGGTCGAGACGGCCTTCCACCCGGCGTGCGTAAAGTCCGTACACCAGGTCGCGCAGGTTCACTGTCTTTCAGCCCCTCCGTGCAGACGGCAGTCCCCGAGGGCGAAAGCCTACCGCTGTGAGGCCTCGCCCTCACTGTGGGGTGTCTGTGCTCCGGCACTGTGGACTGTCGGTGCTCTGACGTAGCTTCGTACCCATGAACGACACGTCTTCCTACCGCGCCGCCGGGGACCGCTACGACTCGATGGAGTACCGGCGCACCGGCCGCAGCGGTCTCAAGCTGCCCGCGATCTCGCTCGGCCTGTGGCACAACTTCGGTGACGACCGCACCCTCGACTCGCAGCGGGAGATCCTCCGCCGCGCTTTTGACATCGGTGTCACCCACTTCGACCTGGCGAACAACTACGGGCCGCCCGCCGGCTCCGCCGAGCTGAACTTCGGCAAGATGTTCGCCCAGGACTTCGCCCCGTACCGGGACGAGCTGGTCATTTCGACCAAGGCGGGCTATCTCATGCACCCGGGCCCGTACGGGGAGTGGGGCAGCCGCAAGTACCTGCTGTCGTCCCTCGACGCGTCCCTGTCACGGATGGGCCTCGACTACGTCGACATCTTCTACTCCCACCGCTTCGACCCGGACACCCCGCTCGAGGAGACGATGGGCGCGCTCGCGTCCGCCGTGCAGCAGGGCAAGGCGCTGTACGTGGGTGTGTCCTCCTACAACAGCGAGCAGACCGCCGAGGCGGCGCGCCTGCTGAAGGAGATGGGTGTCCCGGCGCTCATCCACCAGCCCTCGTACTCGATGATCAACCGCTGGACCGAGGACGACGGCCTGCTCGACACGCTGGAGACGGCCGGGATGGGCTGCATCTCCTTCGTGCCGCTCGCGCAGGGCCTGCTGACGGACAAGTACCTGAAGGGCATCCCGGAGGGGTCGCGCGCCACGCAGGGCAAGTCCCTCGACCCGGGTCTCGCGGGCGACTCCGAGGTCATCCGCCGGCTGAACGGTCTGAACGACATCGCTCAGCGCCGCGGCCAGTCCCTGGCGCAGCTCGCGCTCAACTGGGTGCTGCGGGACGAGCGGATGACGTCGGCCCTGATCGGCGCCTCAAGCGTCCGGCAGCTCGAGGAGAACGTGGCGGCGCTGGCGGGCCCGAAGCTCACCGACGAAGAGCTGTCCGAAATCGACTCGTTCGCGGTGTCGACCCCGGGCACGAACATCTGGGCCGGGCGGAGCTGACCCCGCCCGTTCCGTTCCGCGGGCCGCGGCCCTCGCGCCAGGACTCCCCCTAGGCGCCGGGGGTACGCGGCCTGCGGAACCACGCACCCGAGCTCGCCTGACCGAGCAGGACGACCATGACGACCGCTCCGACCAGCGCGATGGGCCCGCCGATGTTGCCGCGCATCGTCGCGCTCAGGCCGAGCAGGATCTGCACGCTCGCGATGACGATCGACGTGACGCGCAGCCCACGTCCCGCCCTCCCGTAGAAGCAGGCGAGGACCAGCAGCGCGACGCCGAAGATGTTCCCGCCGAACGCGGCGCCGGCGCCCCGCGTCCCCTCCGTCACGCCGACCGCCACAGAGGCGAGCAGTGCGAGGCCGACCATCACGTACGTGGTCGTCCGGGCGGCGCGGAGCGAGGACGGCATGCTCAGGGGCGGCGCGAGGGCGAACTGCGGGTTCGTCCCGTACGGTCCGGGCGCGTTGGAGGGGCCGGGGATGTAGGGGACGGGAGCGCCGTGCTGACCCGGGCCTCCGTACGGACCGGGAGCGGTGGGCGGCGCCTGGCGCGGAAAGTCGTTCGGCATGCCGGGGACTCTAATCGCGGCGCCGTGACCCGGGGGGCGCACGCGCGGCCCGGTCGGAGACAAAAAACGGGCCGGTCCGTGGGGGGGAGACGGACCGGCCCGAGGGGGGGTTTCCACCATAACCCTTCGTAAGTGATGGTGGGTCCATCGGCGCGCCATAACTACTCTCCGAAGTCGCCCGACGACGGCTGGACGTCTGTTTCCGGCCGGTTCGGGCGGGGTTTCGCAATGGTTTTCCCGGCTTGTGGCCCACCCGCGGCGTCCCTCTCATGGGCTAGTCGGGTGACGAACGCGCGCTTGACCCCACAGCGGCCCGGAGGTTGGCTGCGCCCTCATGGCGACCTTCACCGTTCCGGGACTCGCGGCCGAACTACCACTGGAAATCGCGGAGTCGGGACCGGCGCGGCGACGTGGCCTCCTCGGCCGGGACGGGGTGAGCGGCGCGCTCCTGCTGACGTCGTCGTCGAGTGTCCACACCCTGGGGATGCGCTTCGCCATAGATGTGGCGTATCTGGACCGGCGCGGCACGGTGCTCGCCGTGCGGACGATGCGGCCGGGGCGGATCGGGCTCCCCCGGTTGCGCGCCCGGCGTGTCCTGGAGTCCGAGGCGGGGGCGATGGCGCGGTGGGGAGTGCGGCGGGGGGTGCGGGTGACGGTCCTGGGGTGGTGACGGCGTCTCGCGTCTCGCGTCTCGCGGGACGGTCCGCTGATCGCCGGCGATCCGGTGACCGTAGATGACGGAAAGGCACGCGGCACCGCGCAGCCCCCTCCACTGCACGGTACCGCCGCGCAGCTTTGCTCGCGCGAATTGCCTTGGTCTGAACCTACGTGACGGTGACACGTGTAGCGAGCCATTGTCGATAACGATGCGGAATCGGTTGGACGGCGGACCTCCGGAAAAGACCCGGCGAACTCCTCCCGCTTGCACACCAATTGCCGTGAATCAGCCGGCGATCGGCTTGCGGGCCTCGATCAGGTGGCGGGTGCTGTGGGCGACGAACGGCCCTTCCTTCGCGATCCGTTCATGCAGCTCAAGGAGGCGCGGCCGGTACGCCTCGACGGTGAAGCCCGGGACCATCCAGATCACCTTGCGCAGGAAGTGGACGACGGCCCCGACGTCGTAGAACTCGATGCGCAGACGCTCCGCGCGCAGGTCGACGACATCGAGGCCGGCCGCCTCGGCCTCGGCGCGCTCGGCCTCCGGGTCACGGCCGTTCCTGACCTCTTCCGGCTGCGGGCCGAGGAAGAACTCGACGACCTCGAAGACGCTGCTCGGGCCGACGTGCTGCGCGAAGTACGTACCGCCGGGCGTCAGCACCCGGGCGATCTCGGCGAACGGGGCCTTCACCGGGTGGCGGCTGGTCACCAGGTCGAACGTGCCGTCGGCGAACGGCAGCGGCGCGCCCTCCGGCGAGGAGACGACCACGACACCGCGCGGGGCGAGCAGCGCGGAGGCCTGGGCGACGTTGGGCGGCCAGCCCTCGGTGGCGGCGATCAGCGGGGGCAGCTTCGGGGCGGAGGCCAGTACCTCACCGCCGCCGGTCTGGAGGTCGAGCCCGGCCGAGGCCCGGCCCATGCGCTCGCCCATAGCACGCGCATACCCCCAGGAGGGCCGCTCCTCGGTGGCCCGGCCGTCGAACCACGAGAAGTCCCAGCCCTCCACGGGGACGGCGGCCGCCTCCGCGAGGAGCTCGTCGAAGGGGCGGCCGGCGTGGGTCGGGGGTGTGCTCATGGGGCCATGTTCGCAGCGGCGTTCCCGCGACGGCACGTGCTTTTTGCACTGACCGTGCGGGAGGGGTGATGGCCGGGCGCCGGTCGCTGGATCGCGGGAAGGCGGGCGCGTGATCGTCGCGGGCCGGTGGATGATTCGCCGGGCGACTGCCGCGTGATCGACGCCGGGGTCTGACCGAACTCCCGCCCGGTTCACGGAGCCTGCCCGCTGAAGTGGGCGGGGGAGGTCACCGTCCGCCCGCCCTCGGCCTACGGGGGTTCTCCACGTACCCTGGGCGGATCCGCTCCGGGCACCGCTGCCCGACACAGGTAACGGCACCGTCCGTCCCGCGCCGAAATGCGAGCACATGTCCGATCGTTCCCTCCGCTCCGTTCGTTCTGCCCGTTCAGCGATAGCGGCCTGGCTCACCCGCCTCTACTTCGCCCGGCTCCGGAAGAAGGGCGGCCTCGACCTCTCCGTCCTCTCGAAGCTGCCCGACGCGGCGCTCCTTCCGCTGCGCCGCGAGGGCCTCGACCCCGTGGCCGAGATCGGCGAGCTCCGCGACCGTGAGCCCGTCAGCCGGCTGCCCATCCCCGGCATGACGGTCTGGCTGGTCACCGGCTACGACGAGGCGAAGGCGGTACTGGGCCACGGGTCCGCCTTCAGCAACGACTTCCGGAACCTGGTCGGCAACACCGGTGTCACCGACGACCAGAACCCGGGCGGACTCGGCTTCACCGACCCGCCGGACCACACCCGGCTACGGAAGATGCTCACGCCGGAGTTCACGATGCGCCGGCTCTCCCGGCTCACGCCCCGTATCCACGCCATCGTCGAGGAGCGCCTCGCCGACCTCGCGAAGGCGGCGGACGGCGACGGTGCCGTGGACCTCGTCGAGCACTTCGCGATGCCGGTGCCCGCGCTGGTGATCTGCGAACTGCTCGGCGTCCCCTATGAGGACCGGGACGACTTCCAGCAGTTCTCCGTGGCCCGCTTCGACGTGTTCGGCGGCGCGGGCGCGTCGTTCAGCGCCGTGTCGCAGTCCCTCGACTACCTGCGCGGGATCGTCGCCGAGCAGCGCCGCAACCCCGGCGACGGCCTCCTCGGCATGCTCGTACGCGAATACGGCGACTCCATCACCGACGAGGAGCTCACGGGCCTCGCCGACGGCGTCCTCACCGGCGGCCTGGAGACCACCGCGAGCATGCTGGCGCTCGGCACGCTCATCCTGCTCCAGAACCCCGAGCACTTCACCGCGCTGCGCGACGCGGAGGACCCGGAGGCCGTCGCCGCGCCCTTCGTCGACGAGTTGCTGCGCCATCTGACCGTCGTCCAGACCGCGTTCCCGCGCTTCGCGCGCGAGGACGTCGAGATCGGCGGGGTCCAGATATCCGGCGGAGACATAGTCCTCGTCTCCCTCAGCGCCGCCGACCGCGACGCGCGCCTCGGCGAGGACATGGACCGCTTCGACCCGTCCCGCCAGGTCACCGGCTCCCACCTCGCGTTCGGCTACGGCATCCACCGCTGCATCGGCGCCGAACTCGGCAAGATGGAACTCCGCGCGGCCTTCCCCCAACTGGTCCGCCGCTTCCCTGAGTTGAAGCTCGCCGTAGAGCCCCGGGACCTGGAGTTCCGCAAGCTGTCGATCGTGTACGGGGTGGACTCACTGCCGGTCTACGTGGCCTGAAGCACGGTCCAGCCCCAGCACGCCACTGTGCTTCCGACGCCGATCGGACGGCGGCAAGCCGGTCCGAAGTCAGCACACCCTCGCGCCCTGACTGGAGCGTCCCCGCCCGAATAACCGGACGGGGATGCTGTCGCGCTCGCCACGCTACGTGCAGCGGTGCTCAGATCGTGCTATTTGATGCGTTCACCCAGCCTGGCCAACTGCCGTTCTGAGTCCTTCATGTGCCACCATTCGAACAAGCGGATTCGGAAGGCTGACGAGGAAGAGCTCGTCTTCACCGTGCCGCAGCGGGGAACCTACGTCTCACCAGCGACGCAGCCGGTGGACCCGGCCGCCGAGGCCGACGAATGAGCAGCGGGACACCTCCCTTTTCCTGACGAGCAGCCTCAGGGCAACCGCAGGAGCGGTATCGCGCCTACCGTCGAAGGGAACCCGCCCCCCGGAGGCGATCCACCGTCACCGGACAGCGTGTAGCCGTTGCAAACTCACGCCTTCGGGAACGACACCTCCACGCGGCGGTTCTTCTTGCGGCCCTCTTCGCTGTTGTTGTCGGCGATCGGGTAGTCCTCGCTGTAGCCGCGCACCGCAAACGTGACGTCTTGATCCTGCGAACCGAGCGCTGCCGCGAGCTGCTCGTGCACAGCCTCCGCGCGCTTCTTCGAGAGCGTGAGCCCGTGGACGTACGACCCGAGGTCGTCCGTGAAGCCGAAGACGCGGACGTTCGTGGCGTTCTGCGCCTTGATCTCGTCGGCGATGGCCTGGATCCGGGACTTGGCGTCCGGATTCAGCTTGGAACTGTCCTTCTGGAACAGCACCTCCGACTGGAGCGCGAACTTCACGTCCTGATTGGTGTCCTCGCGCCGCTCGTCGCCGGACAGGTCCTCGACGACGGACTTGATGTCGAGCACCTTGGCCGGCGCCAGCGTGGAGCCGTCGGCGAGCTTCAGCCCCGGACTGTTGGCGTCGACCTCCGGGGGCGGAGAGGTGGTCGTACTTCCCGGAGGAGCGCCTGACGGCTTTGGATCATCGGCGTAGGCGCTGCCGCCGAGGCTTCCGCCGAGGGTGATCAGGGCGACGGTGGTGAGGGCGACGGTGGTGAGGGCGGCGAGGCGATGGGTGAGGGGCATGGGGTTACTCGCCCTCGGAGATTTCTACGGGGGCGGGGGGCATCGTCGGCACTTGGAGCTGAACCTTCGTGGTGCCTTCGGGAGGCGCGGGGAATTGGGCGAACCAGTCGACCGTCTGGCCCTGGTTGATGCCGCCTTCGAACTTGGTGCAGAGGCATCGGCCTTGTGTGTCCCTGAGCACCAGGTACTTCTTCTTGCCCGCTTGGTCGACGACGCTGGCTCCGGCCAGAGATCCGCCGTTCACCTGAAGTTCGGTCTCGTCGCTCTTCCACTCACTCGCCAGCCAGATACCCGAGCCACCGTTGGTCACCGTGCCGGTGATGTTGAGGAATCCGCCCTGATCACGGGAGACTGAATTGACGGTGACGGTGATGCCGTTGCTCTTCACCTCAGCAAGAGACTTACTTTCGGCGGGAGCCGATTCCTTGGCATCCCCGCCGCTGCTCTTGCTGGACGAAGAGGAGGGCTTGGGGTTCTCGGATCCCTTGTCGTCTCCCCCGCCGCAGCCGGCCACCGTGAGGACCAGCCCAGTCGTGATCGCCACCGCGCTCAGGGTGTGCCGAACATTCATCAGTGCGGCTTTCCTCTCTCATCGTTGGTCAGTCGGCCAAGTGAACGGAGAACAGAACCGAGGGATCAGGCAGATCCTCGATGTCGAAGTCGTCCGGGTCGAACTCGAACTGCTCGCCGCCGTCACAGTCGAAGACCACTGCTTTTGCCGGATCAGCATCCGGATCGACATCGCAACGAGGCTCGATCACGGCGATGGCGTCCGCCTTCGCGTGCTTGGACTCCGTACCTGGAATAACCGAGTCGCCGACGGCGTAGCGAGTCTCGACCTCCACTCGGTATCCCGGATGGCCATCCACGTCCGTGTCATCCGGTCCTGCTATGACATCTGCGTCGTTCTCCGCCGCCAGACGCTCTGCGGCCTCCGCTGCGCCCGCACCATCGAACTTGTCGCCGAGCAGCCAGTCACGCCAGGTGTCTCCCTGTCCTACGGCCGCTCCCAATCCGTCGAGGAGTTCCTTCCGAGAGTCCTGTGCCGCAGCCAGCGCAGCCGCGTCCGCTGCGGACTGCGCACCGTTACGCGCCGAAGCTGCCTGGGCGAAGGCGAAGAAAGCGAATGCGACAAAGAGGAGAATCGCCGTCATCCATATGTAGACGGGGAGAGTCTGCCCTCGATCACCGCTCGGCAGCCGCGTGCTCAGCCCCCGCCAATGACGTTGTTGACCGCATTGCCGATGGCCTGCGAAATCTTGCCGTCCAGGCCCAGCTGATCGATCAAGGTGTAGATCCCGGCAATCAGGATCATCAGGCCCGCATACTCCACGAACCCCGCCCCGGAATCCCGTTCTCTCCCGCGGACGCGGTCCCCCACCGTCACGGTCCACTTCACCCACACCCCGAGTACGCGTTCCTTCAGCACGGTTTCCCCTTCGTTCCCGCACGACTTCGCCGCCCCGAACCTCCCGGGCACCATACGCAACGTACGGGAACTGCAACCCTCTGTGCCGTGTTTCGCACATTAACGGCGCACGCTTGACCGGAAGTTGGTCGCTTCCTGTCATGCCCCTCACCGCCCGTCGTACGCCACCACGACCCCACCCAGGTCGCGGGCGACCTTCGCGCCGAGGGTGGCGTCGCAGAGGTTGACGGTCCAGTTGCCCGCGATGACCAGCTCGACGGGGACGCCGCGGTATTTGATCGCCTCGCGCAGAGTGGCATCGCGGCGGGCGTGGGTCGGGTGCAGGGTCAGGGCGGCGCAGTTGGAGACTCCCGAACCCGGTTTTCCGGTCTCGCACTTGATGCTTCCGGTGCTCGTCGTCTCCCGCTGGAAGCAGCCCACCGACGCGGCCAGGTCGTCCGCCAGGGCGTCGGCCTTCTCGTAGGTGCGAGTGGAAGGGATGTCCGGGAGCGGGTACTTGGGGGTCTTCGACCCCTTGCCCTTCGCGTCCAGGACCACCGCGTGCAGCGCCTTCGCGATCGCCGGTGCGGACGGCGGGTCCATGACGCGGATGTACCAGTTCCCGGCCGCGACCAGCATCTGCGCGTACGCGCCTGTGCGCCCGGGACTCGATCGACGTACCGATCTCGGTCTTCGACACGTCGTCGGGGTCGAAGACCGAGATCTCGCTCTCGACCTTCACCCCGTCGACGGTCGCGACGCGGTCCGCCGTGGAGCTGCCGTCGTAGTCCCGGCTGCGCACGGTCGCGCAGTCGAGGCCGGTCTCGCCCATCGCCCGGACGACGGCCCTCGCCGTCGCGTACGTCGACTTGGCTGGCACGCCGGAGGGGATCGCCGTACTCGACGGCTCCGGGTGGGACTCGAAGCGGCCGCAGGCCGTGAGCACGGTGAGCGCGGTCGGTGCCAGGCAGGCGCCTGCCGCCGAGACAGCTCCGTTCTTCATCGGTCAGCCATTTCTGGGAGGGGTCGGCGCAAGGCCTTGAGTTCCCGTACCGACACCATCAGGCACCGTCCAGGAACTTGCCGGCGGCGCGCACCTTGGCGCCCAGTCATGTGACCCCCGTAGTGAGTCGCCACAGTTGCCGAATTCGCAACTGCCAACTAATCGCTCACACCACTGTACCCAGTCGACGTCTCACGCCGCAGTCCCTCAACGCCCCAGAATCGAACCGAAGTTGGACCCGGAGCCCAGGAACATGCCCGTCGCGATCAGGATCATCGTGGCCGGGAGCATGAAGACGAGGGTGACCATCGTGGCCTTCGGAATCGTCTTCGCGGCCCGGCGGCGGGAGTTCTGGGCGTCGGTGCGCCGCATGTCCGTGGCGATCTGGATGAGGGTCTCGGCGATGGGCGAGCCGAGTTCCTCGCCCTGCTGGAGCGCGGAGACGAACTGGGCGACCTGTTCGGAAGCGTTGCGCCGGCGCAGCTCGTCGAACGCCTGGCGCCGGCTGACGCCCATGTCCATTTGCCGGAGCGTAATGCGCAACTCGTCGGCCCACGGACCCTCGTACTTCTCGGCGACCCGGTCGAGCGCCTGCCGGAAGCCCAGGCCCGCGCTGACGACGACGGCGAGTACGTCGAGGAAGTCGGGGAGCGTGCGGTCGATGACCTCTTTGCGCTCGCGTGTGGCCTGCCAGATCAGACCGTCCGCGGCGAGGAGGCCGAACGCGAGGGTGAGGGCGGCGAACAGGGTCTGGCCGTTGGTGAGGAAGACCAGGCCGAGGACGACGCCGAAGACCCCGTAGACCGCGCGGCGGGCGGCGTAGCGGTCGATGGTGAGGCCGCCCGGGTTCCCCGCCATGTCGATCTTGCGGCGCTTCGAGGCGACGCGGCGGGGGCCCATGGCCCGAAGGACGAGGGGGGCGAAGCGCATGCCCAGGCGGTCGACCGCGGACCCGGCGGCGGACACGCGCGTGGCGCCGACCTCGAGGGCGATGGCCAGGTCGCCGGGGAGCTTGGCCTCGGCGCGGTACATGCGGATGCCCAGGAAGATCCCGAGGACGGCGAGGCCCGTCGCGAGGGCGAGCAGCAGCCCGATCAGACCCGTACTCATGACCTGCCTCGCTCGGCGTGGGCCGGATGACGTACGCCCATGTCAGACCTCGATCTTCCCGAGCCGGCGGATCACGAAGAACCCGATGCCGTACAGGCCGAGCGAGACGAGGATCAGCGCCTGGCCGACCGGCGATCCCGTCACTCTGGCCAGCGCGCCCTCGTTCGACGAGTTGATCAGGAGCAGCGAGCCGAGGCCGAGGAGCGGCACGGTGAACGCGGTCGCGTTGACCTCGGAGAGCATCGTGCGGATCTCGCGCCGGGTCTCCTTGCGGTCCTCCAGGGTCTGGGTGAGGTTCCGCAGGGACGACACGACCGAGCCGCCCGCCTTGTTGGCGAGGACGAGGGTCGTGACCAGGACGACGAGTTCGCGGGAGGGGAGGCGTTCGGCGAGCTCGCCGAGGGTGTCGTCGATGGTGCGGCCGAGCGCGAGCTGGTCGGCGACCATGGACAGCTCCTCGCCCGCGGGCGCCTCCAGCTCCTCCGCGGCCATCGCGAGGGACGTACGCAGGGCGAGCCCGGCGGCGGTGGCGTTGGCCAAAAGGCGTGCCACGTCCGGGAGTTGGTTGATGAACGCCTCGATGCGCTTCTGCCGCTGCCAGTTGAGGAAGATCACCGCGCTCCACGCGCCGACCAGCCCCGCGATCGGCCCGAAGAAGGGCGCGAGGGCGGCCGACGCGATCAGCCAGAGGGCGACGACCACGGCGAGTACGTACGTGAAGAACTCCCCCGCCGTCAGGTCCAGCCCCGTCGCGGACAGGCGCAGATGGATGGCGCGGCCGAGCCGGGTGCGGCGCAGCCTGCGGTCGACGGTGGCGAAGCGGCGTACGCGACCGGATGCGCCGCCGTGCGGCCCGGCGCCCGACAGGCCGTCGAGCCGGTCGACGAGGGCCTGTCGCTGGGCGCGCCCGGACGCGTACGCATGGAGGCCGGCGACGGCGAGTGCGCAGGTCAGGATGGTGGCGCCGAGGGCGATGAGGGCGGGGTCGCTCATGATCCGCCACCCTCGACGGCGGGTCGCTCGGTCCTCATCCGATGGCCTCCCTCGTGTTGCGTCCGTCGATGCCGTCCAGCACGCCGAACGCCGGCGGGACCGGCTCGTTGGCGACGTACAGGCGCTCGGCCACGCGGCGCGGCAGCGGCAGATGCTCGAAGGTGCCGCGCACACGGTGGTCGTGGCCGAGCGGGTGCGGCACGAAGCGGGAGACCGTCGAGATCCTGAACTGCTCGCGGCCGTGCGAGACCAGCAGGGCGATCTCGGTGACCTTGCGCGAGCCGTCGGCGTGCCGGGTGAGCTGGACGAGGACGTCGACAGCCGAGTTGATCTGGTCCTTGAGCGCCTCGAACGGGATCTGCACCTCGGACATGGACCCGAGGGTCTGCAGACGCATGAGGGCGTCCTCGGCGGCGTTCGCGTGGACGGTGGCGAGCGAGCCGTCGTGGCCGGTCGACATGGCCTGGAGCATGTCGAGGGTCTCGCCGCCCCGGACCTCGCCGACGATGATGCGGTCGGGGCGCATGCGCAGGGAGTTGCGGACGAGGTCGCGGATGGTGATCTGGCCCTTGCCCTCGACGTTCGGGGGCCGCGATTCGAGGCGGATCACATGGTCCTGCTGGAGCTGGAGTTCCGCCGAGTCCTCGATGGTGATGATGCGCTCGTGGGGTGGGATGAGGCCGGAGAGCGCGTTGAGGAGGGTGGTCTTCCCGGAGCCCGTACCGCCGCTCACGATGACGTTGAAGCGGGCGCGGACGAACGCGGACAGCAGCATCAGCATCTGTTCGTCGAGCGAGCCGAGGCCGATCAGCTCGGGCAGGGTGTAGGCGCGCGGGAAGCGGCGGATCGTGAGGGTGGCGCCGGTGAGGGACAGCGGCGGGATGATCACGTTGACGCGCTCGCCGGTGGGCAGGCGGGCGTCGACCATCGGGTTCGACTCGTCGACGCGCCGGTTCACCGTGGAGACGATGCGCTCGATGGTCTGCATGAGCTGTTCCTGCGAGGCGAAGCGCAGGGGGAGCTGCTCCACGCGCCCGGCACGCTCCACGAAGATCGCGTCGGGGCCGTTGACCATGATCTCGGTGATGGACGCGTCGGCGAGAAGGGGTTCCAGCACGCCGAGCCCGAGCGCCTCGTCGACGACGCGGCGGACCAGCTGGCTGCGTTCGGAGGAGGAGAGGACCGGGCCCTCGCGGCTGATGATGTGGCCGAGGACGCGTTCGAGACGGATCCGCCGGTCGGCCGCCGCGAGGGACGACATCTCGGCGAGGTCGATCTCTTCCAGGAGCTTCGCGCGGTAGACGGCGACGAGGCCGTCGTCGCGGGAAGGGCCGGGCTCCTCGCGGACCGTCACCCTTGATCGCAGGCTCATGTTCCGACTCAACCCCCTTCCGGGTCACGGTCGTTCGGCATGGTGGCGGTGCGCCGTACGTCCCACCGGTCGTCCAGGAACGGGACGAGGACCGGGACGTGCACGGTGACGGTGGCGGTGGTCGTGTCGCCGCCTCCGCCTCCGGCGTCGATGTCCGCGTCGAGCCAGCCACTCATCGCGGCCTGCCCTGCGCCGGTGCCGTCGCCGCCCTGCGACTGCACGCGGGCGGCGGCCCTGGCACCGGAACCGGCCTGGTTCGCGCTGTAGCCGACGAGGCCGAGCTGGATGGCGGCCATGCCGATGAGGAGGAGGAAGGGCAGGAACCCGGCGAACTCGAGGATGGAGACACCTCGGTCGTCGGTGCGCAGGCCGCGGCGGGGGCCGTTTTCCGTCCGCGAGCGCCGGGGGCCGCTCTCCGTCGGCGGGCACCGGGGGCCGCTCTCCGTCCGCGGGCACCGGGGGCCGCCGATTCCCGTACGCGCCCGCCGCCCGTGCCCGCGCCGGAGACGGCCCTTTGCGCCCAGGAGCCGGCCCATCACGGCGTGCCCCCCTGGTCGTCCTCCCTCGCGGCGCCCGCCTCGCCCTTGACGGTCCACCCGGCGTCGATCCCGGGGAAGAACACCGGCACCTCGAGCTGCACGGTCGCCTTCATCACCGATCCGTCGGGTCCGCAGGTGATGGCGGCGCCCTGCCACGCGCCGGGCAGATTCTTCTCGCCCGCGGTCTGGCACGCGCCCGCCGTGTCGCCGCTCCCGGCCTCGGCGGAGGTCGCGGCCCTGGCCGCCTCGTCCGCCGCGTTCCCGGCGAGCGAGTACGTGTACCCGTACAGGACGCACTGCCACAGCAGGCCCATCACCACGAGCAGCAGCGGGAACATGCCCGCGAACTCCAGGGTGACCGCGCCCTTGTCGCCGCCGCGGCGGCGGGCGCGGCGGCCGGAGTCCTGCGCGGCGGCGTCGACCAGGCCGAGCTCGCCCGCGAGCCCCCACAGCGCCTGCTTCACCGTCGACCGGCTGTCGAGGTCCTGCATACGGCCCGCGTCGACCGCGCCCTGCAGCTCCTTGAACCCGGCGGGCACGCTGGCGCGCGCGACCCGGGTGCCCGTCACGCGCTCCACGAGCGACGCGGTGATCTCGGATCCGCGCGCGTGACGGTTGATGACGGTGACGGTCTCCTCGGCCTTGCGGATCTGGAGACGGTCCCACATACGGATCATGCGCTTCGCGGCGCGTACGGCGACCACGTCGGGGGTGACCAACAGGATCGCCTGGTCGGCGAGTTCGACGGCCGCCGCGTTCGCCGACCCCATCTGCGTACCGCAGTCGATGACCACGAGGTCGTAGCGGCTGCGCAGCGCCTGGACGACCTGGCGGGCCACGCGGTCGGTGACCTCCTCGCCGCGCTCGCCGTCCGACGGTGCGAGCAGGAGGCCGAGGCCGGTCTCGTGGGTGAAGACGGCGTCCTGGAGGACGCGCGGGGTGATGTCGCGGATGGCGGCGAGGTCGGCGACCGAGCGGCGGAACTGGACGTCGAGGTACGACGCGACGTCACCGGACTGGAGGTCGAGGTCGAGGAGCGCGACCGAGCGGCCCGACGCCTGTGCGGCGAGAGCGAGTTGGACGGCGGTGACGGTGGTGCCGACGCCGCCTTTCGCGCCGGTGACGGTGATGACGCGGCCGCCGGGCGTGCCGGCCGTGATCGCCAGCTCGCCGCCGGTGCCGAGGTGCCTGCGCATGCCGCCGGACCAGGACGCGGCGGCCTGCACGCGCTCGGCGAGCGCGTCGTACCCGAGGGGGAACCCGACGATGCCGCGCGCGCCCGAGTCCATCGCGGCGGTCAGCAGGGCGGGGCTCGTGTCGGCGGTGGCGAGGACGACGCCGACGGCCGGGAAGCGCAGGACGAGGTCCCGGATCAGTTCGAGGGCGGGCACGGGCCCGATCCGCTCGTGGACGAGGACGACCTCGGGCAGCTCGTCCAGCGACTCGGCGGCGAGCCGGGCGAGGGTGTCGAGGAGGGCGGTGGAGTCGGCGACGGGCGGCGTGGGCTCGGCGTCGGGCAGCTGCCCGAGCAGCGTGACCAGGGACCGGGCGGCGTCCAGGTCTCCCACCGCGGGAAGAATACGGATGCTCACAGTGCGGCTCGCCTCCTCTCTGAGTCTATTTGTCGGCTTTGCCGGTCTGCTTGTCGCTGGACTGCTTGTCGCTCGGCTACTTGTCGTGGGCTACTTGTCGCTGGACTACTTGTCCTCGTCGAGGGTGTACGAGCGGTCGCCCGGCGGGACGGCCGCGTCGCTGCCGGCGGCGACGAGGGCGAGCCGGACGTGGGTCGCGAACGACTCCGCGTACGCGACGCGCTGCGCGTCGGCGGGGTCGAGGGCGAAGGTGATCGGCACGGCCTCGCCCTGCCGGCGCCGCCCGTTGTCGCCGCCCTGTTCGTCGATGGGCGTGAGCTTGCCGACGTCCATGACCTCCGCGTTCTCGACGATGACCTTGGACTGGTCCTTGGCCTTCTCGTTGGCGGCCTTGAAGGTGGCGTAGATGTTGACCTTCGAGCCGGGCGTGATCTTCCCGGCGACCCCGGTCTCGGCGTCGATCATGATGGCGATCTCCTGCTGTCCGTCCCTGAGTTCGGGCCGGGCGACGATCATGTCGGTCTGGAGCAGGGACCCCTTCTTCAGCGTCGTGACGGCGATCTTGCCGCGGATCTGGCTGAGGCTCGTCACGGCGGTCTTCGACAGCCACCGCTCGGGCATCTCGACCTTTTCGAACCGGTCAGCGTTCAGCTCCTTGTACGGCGCGACATCGTCCTTCAGCCGGTACGCCGCGACTTCCGGGCCCACCTTCGAGTTCACGTCGCGGATCACCGAGAGCACCCCGGCGAAGGCGCCGACGGCGCACAGGGCCGAGATGACCAGCAGGATGACGCCGCGACGCTGACGTGAGTTCATGGACCGGACTACCTCGTGGGGATCTCGTCGGGGATCTCGGTGGGGAGCGTGTTGTGGATCTCGTTGTGTGGATCTAGTTGTGTGGATCTAGTTGTGGATCTCGTCGCGATTCAAGGGATCAGGGGCGGGCGGCGGGTGGCAGGGCGGCTCGGGCCGGCCCGGTGACGGGGGCCAGCGCAGTAGCGGCAGCGAGGCCGGTGGCGGGTGCGAGGGCGCTGCCGCGTCCGCCCGGTGGCTTCGCGCCCGGGGCGGGCGGATCGGCGAGCGGCGCGGCGCAGAAGCCGCAGCGGTCACCGATGAGTTCGAGTCCGCACCAGTGGCACGCCTCGCGCCGGACGGACGAGACGAGCTGGTAGAGCACGGAGATGTCGGGGATGGCGGCCGCGAACTCGGCGAGCTTTCCTGGGTTTCCGGGCTTCCCGGTGGCCCACCAGCGCCCGGACTCGGCGGGCAGCCTGGTCTCGACGGCGCCCTGCACCTGCCAGGCGGGCGCGAGCGTGCCGGTGATCCAGTCGGTGGGCTGCTGCCCGGCGGCGTAATACATACGGGTGCCGAAGGCGGGTCCGGTCAGCCGGGGCGGCTCGGGTCCGGTGAGCCGCACGAGTTCGGGCTGCGGGGTGGCGAGTACGGCGAACTGGGCTCCCGGCATCCACGACTTGGCGTGCGAGGTGAGACTGACGGGGACGCGGTCGAGCCGGGCGACGGAGCCGAGCACGGCACCCGCGTAGATGTAGTGGGCGAGGAGCCGCGCGGCGGAGGCGAGCACGCCCGGGCTGAAGTCGCACATGGTCAACTGCCGTAGCTGGAGCACGAGTACGGCGAGCCCGAGCGGCGGGAGCTCCGGCCGCAGGATGGCGATCCGGTCACTTTCCAGCATGGAACGCACAGCGTGCAGCCGGTGAACGACCAGGTCCGGCACGGAAGCCGGACACAGGACGATCACATAGCCGTGGTGCTCGATCAGGGTGTGCATCTCGACGATCGCGCGATCGAGGTCGTACGGCTCCGCCCTGCCGCCCCTGTCCTCGGTGGAGTGAAGCACGGCGGCGGACGGCGTATGCCGGTCGGCCGCGGCGAGGACCAGGTCAGGGCTGGTCACGGCTATCGCGGTCGGCACGCTCGCACACCCCCCGGTCTCTGTGCACTCCTGTCTCAGCACCATATCCGCGCATTGCCCGCTCAACACCCAACTTCCCGGTGTTCACCGGGAGGTTGCCCAGGCGGTGGGCACGGCTCGGCCAGGAACCAGTAATTCCAGAGGTCTTGACAACCCAAATGGTCTGGACCAGTTTGTAGAACCGACAACTGCCCCTCCCCCCACATCTGAACCGGAGGCAGCAATGGCACGTGCGACGACAGAACCAGCACGGAAGCGTTCATTCCTGGCGGCGGTGCTGACCACTCTCGCCCTGGCCCTCACCGGCACGGCGACGGCCACCGCGGACCCCGCCGGGGCGGACGCGGCACCCCCGGCCCACGCCGTCACCGGCTACTGGCAGAACTTCGACAACGGCGCGACCGTCCAGAAGCTCAGCGACGTGCCGGGCGACTACGACATCATCGCGGTGGCCTTCGCCGACGCGACGACGACTCCGGGCGCGGTCGACTTCACGCTCGACTCGGCCGGCCTCGGCGGCTACACGGAGGACGCGTTCAAGGCGGACATCAAGGCGAAGCAGGCCGCCGGAAAGTCGGTCGTCATCTCGATCGGCGGCCAGAACGGCACCGTCTCCATCAACGACTCGAATTCCGCGACGAACTTCGCGAACTCCGTCTACTCGCTCATGCAGGAATTCGGCTTCAACGGCGTCGACATCGACCTCGAGAACGGCCTGAATTCGACGTACATGTCGCAGGCGCTGAAGTCCCTTGCGGCAAAGGCGGGTTCGGACTTCGTCCTGACAATGGCCCCGCAGACGATAGACATGCAGTCGACGTCGGCCGAGTACTTCAAGACCGCACTCGCCGTGAAGGACATCCTCACTGTCGTCAACATGCAGTACTACAACAGCGGTTCGATGCTCGGCTGCGACGGCAAGGTCTACAGCCAGGGCTCGGTCGACTTCCTGACCGCGCTCGCCTGCATCCAGCTGGAGGGCGGACTGGCCCCGTCCCAGGTGGGCCTGGGAGTCCCGGCCTCCACCAGCGCGGCGGGCAGCGGCTACGTGTCCCCGTCCGTGGTCAACGCGGCCCTGGACTGCCTGACGAAGAGTGCGAACTGCGGCTCCTTCACACCGCCGAAGACCTACCCCGGCCTGCGCGGCGCGATGACGTGGTCGACGAACTGGGACGCGTCGACGGGCAACGGCTGGTCCTCGACGGTGGGCCCGCACGTGCACGGCCTCTGAGCCCCGCCCCCTGACCCCTGCCCCTCCCCCTCAACGCCCGGAATCCCCCTCAAAATCCGCAGCGCCGCCGCTCCCCCGGCGGCGCTGCCGTGCATCCCGAATTCAGTCGACGCCACCCACATTCCATGGCGCATCCCCTTCGAGCTTCCGTACTGGCACCAGGCCGGTGAGCAACCTTGGATTCCGCCTCGCTCTGAACTCACTGGTGGGGCGGCGGGCGAGGACTTCGGTCGTTCCGGCAGAATCGCGTCACGCCCGCGCGCCGTGCAGGCGCGCAAGGGCGGGGGTTGGTCATGAAGAAGACTGTCGGCGGGGTCGTGTTGGGTGCCGTCATTGTCGGGGCCGGGGTGTGGGGTGTTCTCGGGCCGAGCGGCGGTCGGGAGGCCCGGGCCGCATCGCCGGCCGCCTTCAAGCTGTGGGCCGGGGCCGCCCATGCCGCCGTCACACGTGAGGGCGGGACCGCCACCTTCAATCAGCGCAACGGCAACGGAGTCTCGGGCGCTCACCAGCTCGGCCTGCGCAAGGGCGGCCACGCCACCATCCGCATCCGCGATCTCGACCAGTCCCCCGAGAAGGCCGCGATGCTTGAGGGCCGTACGTATTCACTGACCTTCGCCTGCGCCGGTTCGGGCAAGTTCACCGTCCACGCCGTCGGCGCGAAGGCCATCCGGCGGGACATGTACTGCACGCCGGTCAAGAAGGTCGAGACCGTCACCCTCAATCATCTTGAAGGCAGTCGCAAAGGCGGACACCGGTGGGACGGGCGCATGGACCTGACCATCACCACCCACGGCGTGCAGGGCGTCCTCTCCTGGCACGCCGCCCAGATGTTCATCCCGAGCTGACGCCGCCACACGCGCGACCGTGCTCCCTCACCACGCGGGCGCACCCGTCAGCCAAAGAGGTCCCGGGCCCGGCGGGCGACCTCCTCCGGGGTCAGGTCCTCCAGGTGCGTGAGGAAGACCCAGACGTGCCCGAAGGGGTCCCGCAGTATGGCCGTGCGGTCACCGTGGAACTGGTTGGCCGGCGGCTGCAGCAGCTCCGCACCGGCCGCCACGGCCCGCTCCGCGAGCGCATCGACATCATCGACGAAAACGTGCAGCCCCACGGTGGTTCCGCCGGTGGCGGTCGGCGCGCGGAACACCGGCCCCTCGGCGTCACCCAGCATGATCGTCGACCCTGCGACGCCGACCTCGGCGTGCACGACCCGACCGCCCGGGCCGTCGATACGGAACAGCTCTACCGCTCCGAACGCCTCGGCGTAGAAGTCGATCGCGGCAGCAGCGCCGTCAATCATGATGTGGGCGACCACGGCGTTGCGGTAGGTCTCGGGAACGGGGTTCGTGGGCATGGGAACTGCCTCCTCGGTCGGCTTCTGCGATCACCATGAACGTAGAAGCTGAACCTTGCTTGAGGTCAAGAGCCCGCATCGCCGTACGCCGACGCCGTGCTCGTGCGCGGCAGCGTCGCCCACATGCGCGTACCGCCTCCCGGCTCGCGGGCCGGGCCGTAACCCCAGTCGCCTCCGCACGTGCGCGTGACACAGGCCAGCAGACGCAGCGCCGCCCGGCGCCGGGCCTCGCAGGCCGCGACGACCCGGGCGTTCGTGTGGCGTGGGTGGCTGTCGTACGTGATCAGGCGCAGCGCGTCCTCGCGGTAGCGCAGCGATACGTAGATCTCGGGCGAGGCCGTGAATTGGCAGGCCGCGGCGGTCAGTTCGGCGATCGCCTGGAGCGCCGCGTCCAGGATGTCGCGCAATCCGTGCGCGCCGAGCAACGTCCGGGTCGTTGCGCGCGCCATCGCGGGTGACGTGAGCGTGGAGGGGAGGGTGAGGCTGTACGTGAGGTTCTCGGGCGTGGGGGCCGTGCGGTCCGCGTGCGCGGAGCAGGCGGAAAGGGTGACCGGCATGGCGAACTCCCTTGTGGGGTGGAGTGGGCAACAGTCGGTGGCTCGTCTCCCTGACGCGAACCCGACCCTTCCAGGGAGGAAGCGTGCGGGCAGGCTCGCGCGATGCACTGCCAACTGCCGTGTGTAGCTTTTGCGTTACTCAACGTAGAGCATTCGGGGCCTAATTAGCCCCCCGACTGTGAAACTTGCGCCCGATCGTGGCTCGGTCGCACAGGCACGCGGCAGACTGCTCGCGTGGGCCCACGAAAGGATCGGCATGGCAGCAAGGACGTCTCCCACCGAGCGCCAGAAGCGTCTCGGGACCGAAGTGCGACGGATGCGCACGTCAGCCGATGTCTCCGCCGAGTACGCAGCCGGGCTGCTTGGGGTCGACCGCGGGAAGATCTCCCACATCGAGTCCGGTGTCCGGGCCATCAGCCCCGAGCGGGTACGAACCCTCGCCTGCAACTGCGATTGCCGCAACGAGGGTTACGTTGACGCGCTGGCGCAGATGGCCCAGCCGGGCCAGCGCGGATGGTGGGATCGATACCGGGGTTCCCTGCCTCAAGGTCTCTTGGACATCGCCGAGTTGGAGGCGCACGCCGTGCGCATGCGGGCCGCCTACTCCATGCACATCCCGGGGCTGCTCCAGACTTCCGACCACGCACTCGCGGTGTTCCGTGTCGTGATTCCGCAGTTGCCCCAGCACGAGGTCGCTCTGCGTCTCGCGCACCGCGTGGAGCGACAGCAGGTCCTGGAAGGTGACGACCCGACCCCGTTCACTGCCATCGTGCACGAGGCAGCGCTCCGCATGCAGTTCGGTGGCCGGGAGACTGCCCGCGCCCAGCTCGACCATCTCGTCCAGCGCGCCGGTCAGGAGAACATCACCGTGCGGGTCATTCCGTTCGAGGCAGGCGCCTTCCCCGGCGCCGGACAGACCGTCCTCTACGCGGAGGGGCCCGTGCCCCAGCTCGACACCGTTCAGGTCGACACCACCCACGGCCCGGACTTCCTGCACGCCGAGGGGCAACTGGGGAAGTACAGGGCCCACTTGGACTGGATGGAGAACATCGCCCTGGCGCCCGACGCCTCGCGCGACTTCATCCGCAAAATCGCAGACAACCTTTGAGGGGACACCGCATGTCCGAGATCACCTGGGAAGACCCCTTCTGCGGCGAGGGGAACTCCTGCTTCCGCCTAGGTACCGACCCCGACGGCAACGCCTACATCACCGTCGCCGGGGACGAAGAAACGTATCTCACCGACTCCCGCGAAGCGCTCCGCGCGATGATCCTGGACATCAAGGCCGGCAAGGCGGACCACCTCCTCTGATAGACCGGCGGCGATTGGAGCATTTGGGCCACCCCTCCCCCCGCCACCGAGGCAGTCCACTGGCCGAAATCCTCCAATCACCCGAGGAGAATCCACGTGCCGACCATCACCTGGGACGACCCCTTCTGCGGCGAGGGCGCGAACTGCTTCCGCCTAGGCACCGACCCCGACGGCAACGCCTACATCACCGTCGCCGGAGCCGAAGAAACGTATCTCACCGACTCCCGCGAAGCGCTCCGCGCGCTCATCCTCGGCATCAAGGCCGGCGAAGCCGATCACCTGCTCTGATCCGGCTCCGTCACTCGCAACGTGGCGCCCGCGTCCGCGTGGCGGCCCGCCCGTACCGCGCCCGCCGCGCACACGGACGTCGCCGCCAGCAGCGTCCATTCCAGGGTCCCCATCCAGCCCGGGACCAGGTCATACGTCGTGCCGTCCGCGTAGACGCACGTCGTCTGCGCGGGGAACGGTGTGCGGTGGACCGACTGTGCCCGTTCGTAGATGCCCGTGGTGAACGCCGAGCACGTCTGGAGTGGGTCGCTCTTCGGGGAGCCCGTGGTGAAGAACGCGAGAGCGTAGACCGCGGCCAGTGCGGCGGCGCCGGTGATCGCCAGCTTGCTCAGGCGGGGCGCCGCCTTCGCGCCGCGGATGCCGGTGAGTTCCAGGGCGAGCGCGCCCAGGCCGGACACGGTCAGCACCACGAACGCCGCCCAGAAGATCCAGACGAGTGCGCCCGCGCTGGAGAGGGTCGTGCCGTCCTCGTACACGCAGCTCACGTCGGGCGGGAAGCTGCTCTCCTCCAGGCGGAAACTGCCACCCGGGCCGATCATTCCCTGGGCGCACCGCTCGTCCTGCTCGGAGATCCCGGTGACGAGCCAGGACACCATCCACACGACGAACGTGGCCCCGAGGGCAGCCCCGAAGACTCCCCACAACCGGTCGGCGTCACGCTGCGATGCACGTATGTTCGGCATGACGCGGGAGCCTAGCCCGCGCCCGGAGAGAACTCAGAAGAAGTCCGCCCAAGGCTGGTCCCGGATTTGTTGGGCGCACAGGACTACGAAGAGCAGGCCCGCCACCGTCAGCATTCCGTTGCTCAGCCAGCTGTTGCGCCATTCTCGGGGCGTGCGGGAGGAGTTGAGGAGCCAGATCAGGGTCAGGGCCAGGAAGGGCATGAAGGCTGCGCCCAGTACGCCGTAGAGGATGATCAGGCGGAATGGCTGCCCCTGGAAGAGGAGGACGATCGGGGGGAAGGTGAGCCAGAGAAGGTAGGCGCGGAACGGCCACCCCTTCTCGCGTCGGCCCGTCGCCACGTCCTCCCCCGTCACCGCCACCCGGTCCGCGCGGACGCGTGTGCGGCGGTAGCGCTCCACGAAGTCCGCGAACATCAGGCTCACCCCGTGCCACACGCCGATCAGGGACGTGAACGACGTGGCGAAGAAGCCGACGAGGAAGAGCTTGGCCGTCGCGGTGCCGTATTGGGTCTGCAGGATCGCCGTCAGGTCGATCAGGCCCTTGTCGCCCGCCGCGATGGACGTGTGTGAGGCGTGGAGGAGTTCCGCTCCTACGAACAGCATCGCCACTACGAAGATGCCCGTCGTGATGTACGCGACCCGGTTGTCCAGGCGCATGACCTTCATCCAGCCCGCGTTCGTCCAGCCCTTCGCGTTGACCCAATAGCCGTACGCCGCGAGCGTGATGGTGCCGCCGACGCCGCCGATCAGGCCCAGCGTGTTGAGGACCGAGTCCTTCTCGTCGGGCAGGACCGGGAGCAGGCCCGCGAAGGCGTCGCCGAGGTGCGGTGTCACCCGGATCGCCAGGTAGACCGTCACGACGAACATGACGCCCACCAGGACCGTCATGACCTTCTCGAACACCGCGTACTTGTTGAACCAGACGAAGACCAGGCCGACCAGACCGCAGATGATCGCCCACGGCTTGATCGACCACGCGGCGGGGAACAGGTCGGGGAACAGCGCCTGGAGCGGGAGCGCGCTCGACGACATCGCCGCCGCGCCGTACACGAAGCCCCAGACGACGACGTAGACCACGAAGAAGTACGTCGTCCAGCGGCCGAGGCTCGCCCAGCCGTCGAACAGGGTGCGGCCCGTCGACAGGTGCCAGCGGCCCGCCGCCTCCGCCAGGCTGATCTTGACCAGGCAGCCGATCACCGCCGCCCACAGCAGGGTGTAGCCGAAGTTGCTGCCCGCGATCAGGGTGGCGACCAGGTCGCCGGCGCCGACGCCCGTCGCGGCGACGACTATTCCCGGGCCGATGTACTTCCAACTCGACTTGCGGGGCTGTGTGTTGAGATGCGCGGTGCCGGTACCCGTTCCTGTGTTGCCCGTGGTGTCCGCCATACCGTCAAGGAAGCGTAAAGCGCGGCAGGGGGCAAGGGGGCTTGCCGGAACTTGTGCCGGTCAGTCCTCGAAGTACGCGTCCAGGACCCTGTCGAGCTCGTCCGCCCACTCCTGGGCGCGCGCCTTGTTCGGTGCCTCCACGTCGTTCGGGTACCAGCGGCTGTCCGGGGTGTGGACCGTGACGGTGAGGCGGCGCCGGGAGGTGCCGACCTCGACCGCGCCGATCTCGTCCCAGTGGAACTCGGCTTCCTGGTCGTCGAGTTGGAGGCGTACGCCGGTCGCGTCCGCGGTGATCGAGCCGCGGCGGTCGGAGGCGGTGAAGTCCGGGCCCGCCGTGTCGGCGGACGGTGCGTCGGCCGGGGCGTCGGCCACGTCCTCGGCGGGCTCCGGTTCCGGCTCCGGTTCCGGCTCCGCGTCCAGCTCCTCCGCCGGTTCCGACGGTTCCGTCGGGTCCGTCTTCTCCAGGGACAGAGCCTTCTCCTCCGTCTCCGGGGCCTGGCGCGGGGGCGTGAGGCCGGGGACGGAGGCCGGGTCGGCTCCGGCGGCGTCTACGGGCGTGACCTTCTGAGTGTCTATGCGCTGCTCCACGGAGCGAAGTATGGCGGACGAGCCTGTGGGACGGGACCCTCAGCCCTGCGGAAGATCCGTGCGCCGCCGCACCGGGGAGAGGTGGACCGGCAGGAAGGCCAGGGCGAGGCACGCGCCGCCCGCCCAGAGTGCCGTGCGGAGCGACGTCAGTTCCGTGAGGACGCCGGAGAGGGCCGAGCCGATCGCGAGCGCCCCCATGAACATGAAGCGGAAAGTGGCGTTCATGCGGCCGAGCAGGCTGTCTTCGGTCATGCGCTGGCGCAGGCTCACACCGAGGACGTCGAGGGCGCCGATCTGGCCGGGGCTCGCGTGGAGTTCGGTGACGGCGAGGAGCGGTACGGCGACGTAGCTGACGTTCGTGCCGATCTGACTCAGCACGCTCGCGCCGAACAGGGAGCGGAAGGCGGGGGTCCGCCAGAGGCTCGGGGAATCGCCGGTCCGGGTGAGCCCATCCGCCGCCGCCTGGCGTCTGCCGGTCGTCTTCACTGCGCGCCGCCCCCTGTGTGCCGGTGAGTTCGGCGACAACAGTGCCCAAGCGAAGCACGGAGAACAAATGGATAGTCGACTGGTATTGATGGCGGCCATGAACCTCACCGCCCCGTCCCGCCGTCGCTACGGCCTTCTTGTCGGCGCCGTCGCGCTGACCGTCGCGTCGGCCGCGCTGCTTGCCGCTCATGTGTCCTTCGACGGGGACACGTTCCAGCACTGCAGGTACCTGGGGCCCTCGGCGCGGATGTACGTGACCGCGTGGGCGGGGCCCCTCTGCAGTGTGGCCGCGCTGGTGACGTGTGCGGGCGGGGTCCGGCGGCGTGGGCGTGCGTGGCCGGTCATGGTGTGCGCGGTTCTCGGCCTGTTGCTGCTGTGCGTTCAGGTCGTGGCGCTCTACTGGGTGTACGCGCCTGACCCCACGGGGGGTTACGACTGTTCCGGGCTCGCGGGCCTCAAGCGGTGAGGCGCCGGGCGGCGGAGGAATGCTCCGCCGCCCGGCGCCTCAGCAGTCGGTGCGCGGCCCGCGTCTTGGACGAAGGCAACACAGCCCCCGTCCTAGACGAAGAGGCTGATCACCGCCGCCACCGCGAAGCCCGCCACCGAGAGGACCGACTCCAGGACCGTCCAGGTCTTGAGGGTGTCGCGTTCCGAGATGCCGAAGTACTTCGCGACCATCCAGAAGCCGCCGTCGTTGACGTGCGAGGCGAAGATGGAGCCCGCCGAGATGGCCATGATGACCAGGGCCGTGAACGGCTGGGAGTAGTGGCCCGCCTCGATGAGGGGCCAGACGATGCCGGCCGTCGTGACGATCGCGACCGTGGCCGAGCCCTGGGCGACGCGCAGGACCAGGGAGATCAGGTAGGCGAGGACGAGGACGGGCAGGCCCACGTTGTTGAACGTGTCGGAGAGGGCCTGGGCGACGCCGCTGCCCTTGAGGACCGCGCCGAAGATGCCGCCCGCGCCGACCACCAGGAGGATGTTGCCGACCGGCTTCAGGGACGCCGTGGACACCGTCTCCAGGGACTTGCGGGACCAGCCGCGGCGGATGCCGAGCAGGTAGTAGGCAAGGAGCAGGGCGATCGTCAGGGCGACGAAGGGGTGGCCGAAGAACTCGATGACCGAGCGGACCGTGGAGGGGTCGAGGGCGATCGAGGAGAACGTGGCCAGGAGGATCAGGACGAGCGGGGTGCCGATGATCGTGAAGACGGTGCCGAGCGGAACGGGCTTCTCGGTCGGCTTCACGCCGGCCTTGCGCTGCTCCTCGACGAGCGCGGCCTTGGCCTCGTCGGCGGCCTCGACCATGTCCTGCGGGACGGGCACGAAGATGCGCTTGCCGATCCACGCGGACCAGACCCAGGCGGCGAGCACGGCGGGGACACCGCAGATGATGCCCATGAGGATGACCCAGCCGAGCTGGACGTGGAGCAGTCCGGCGGCGGCGACGGGGCCGGGGTGCGGCGGCAGGAACGCGTGGGTCATCGACAGGCCGGCGAGCAGCGGCATGGCGTAGACGACGATCGACTTGCCGCCGCGCTTGGCGGCCGCGTAGACGATCGGCGCGAGGACGAAGATGCCGACGTCGAAGAAGACCGGGATGCCGAAGATGAGGCCGGTCAGGCCCATGGCGAGGGGGGCGCGCTTCTCGCCGAAGAGGTTCAGGAGGCGGGACGCCAACACCTCGGCGCCGCCGGAGACTTCGAGCACCGCGCCGAGCATGGTGCCGAGTCCGATGATGATCGCCACATGGCCGAGGGTGCCGCCCATGCCGGACTCGATGAGGGAGACGGCGTCGGATTTCTGGACGGTGCCGAAGAGTTCGGTGACGGAGAGGCCGGCCGCGAGGCCGACGGCTATGGAGACCGTCAGGAGGGCCAGGAAGGGCTGGAGCCTGACCTTGATGATCAGGAAGAGCAGAAGGGCGATGCCGAGCGCGGCGCAGGTGAGCAGACCGGCGGTGCCGCCGATGATCGTCAGGAGACCGCCGGTATGAGGTGGCGCGGGGGCGGGGGCGGTCGCGGCGAGAGGCAGGAGGGACATGAGGGGGGACCTCGTAATTCCATGCGGCTTTCAGGGCAGGGGGGATCGCGGTGCGGCGCCGCGGGGACGGGCGCCGCACCGTGATGACGTACGGGTTACGGGTGTTGCGAAGGCGTCAGCTCAGGACGGCGAGCGCGTCGATCTCGATGAGGAGACCCTTGGGGAGACCGACGTAGACGGTGGTGCGGGCGGAGGCCGGGGCCTTGAGGCCCTGCTCCTCGAAGTACGCGTTGTAGATCGCGTTCATCTCGGCGAAGTGGTCGACGTCGGTGAGGTAGACGCGCATCATCATGACGTCGTCCCAGGTGGCGCCGCCCTCTTCGAGGATCGCCTTGACGTTGGCGAAGGTCTGGAGGGTCTGCTCGCGCAGGGTCGGGCCCGCGGGGGTGGGGGCCTGGCCCTCCACGGCCGGCAGGAAGCCGACCTGGCCCGCGACCTGAAGGACGTTGCCCTTCTTAACGCCGTGCGAGAACTTCGCGGGCGGGGTCGTGTGCGTGGCGGGGGTGAGCGCGGTCTTCTCGGTCATCGTGAGGTGGCTTCCTTGGTGGGGGCTTCTTTGCTGGCGGCCTTGGTGGTGGCCTCTTTGGAGCCGGGTACGGCTCCGGAGTACTCCCGGCTGATCGCGTCGGCCGTGCGGCGGACCAGCGGGAGCAGGGTGAGGAGTTCCTCGGCCGTGACGACCACGTTCGGTGCGGAGACCGACATGGCGGCGACGACGCGGCCGTCCGCGCCCCGGATGGGCGCTCCGACGCAGTTGATGGACTCCTCGTGGCCGCCGAGGTCGGTGGCCCAGCCCTGTTCGCGGACGACGGCGAGTTCCTTGAGGAAGGCGCCGGCGTTCGGGGTCGAACGGGCCGTGTACGTGGGGTAGTCGAGCTTCTCGGCGATGGCGCGGCGCTCGGCTTCGGAGAGGTCGGCGAGGAGGAGCTTGGCGACGGCGGCGACCGTGATGGCCACCGGCTTGCCGATGCGCGAGTACATGCGGACCGGGTAGCGGCTCTCCACCTTGTCGATGTAGAGGACCTCGTTCTCCTCGTACACGGCGAGGTGGACCGTGTGGCCGCACTTCTCGTTGAGCGCGGTGAGGTGGGGGTGGGCGATCTCGCGGACGTCGAGGTTCTCGACGGCTTCCTGGGCGAGGGCGAACAGGCGCGCGCCGAGGCGGTAGCGCTGGTCGGACTGGCGGTAGACCAGGCCGTGTTCGTGGAGGGTCCGCAGCAGGCGCAGTGCCGTGGACTTGTGGACGCCGAGGCGGTCGGCGACCTGGCCCAGGTCAGCGGGGCCCTCGGCGAGCAGCGGCAGGATGCTCAGCGCTCGGTCGACTGTCTGGCTCATGGCGTACGTACCTCCTCCACGGCCCCGTCGGCGGTCCAGCCGGGGCCGAGGTGCAGTGTCCCCCAGGCGGCGTCGTCGAGGTCGGCGAGGCGGTCGGCGTGGGCGCGGCTCGGGGGCGCGGCGAGATCGCCGGCGGTGGTGAGGGCGGCGGCGGCCATGAGGTGGCCGTGGCGCAGCCGGGCGGGTACGGGCAGGCCGCGCAGGGTGCCGGAGAGGTAGCCGGCGGCGAAGGCGTCGCCGGCGCCGACCGCGGCGACGACGTCCACGCGGGGGGCGGGCTCGGTGTGGCGTACGCCGTGTTCGTCGTAGGCGACCGCGCCGTCGGCGCCGCGCTTGACGACGAGCGTCGCGGGTTCGGGGAGGGCCATGCGGATGGCGTCGGGGCCGCCGGTGATGCCCCAGGCGTCCTCGGCCTCGTCCTCGCCGACGAAGACGAGGTCGGCGCCGCGGGCCAGATCGAGCAGGACGCGGGCGTCGTCGGGGCGGGGCCACAGGCCGGGGCGGTGGTTGACGTCGAAGGAGACGAGGGGCCGGCCGGCGGGGGTGCGGGCGGTGAGGTCGGCGGTGAGGTCGAGGCAGCCGGCGGAGAGCGCGGGCGTGATCCCGGACAGGTGCAGGACTCGGCCGGAGCGGATCGCGGCCAGGTCCATGTTCTGGCTGGTCATCGCGGAGGCGGCGGATCCGGCGCGGTAGTAGGCGACTTCGTGGGCGTCGGTGGCGCGGTCGCCCGCGGTGCGGAAGTAGATGCCGGTGGGGCGGGCGGGGTCGCGGCGTACGGCGGAGGTGTCGACGCCGTACGTGCCGATCGCCTCGACCAGATGGTCGCCGAAGCCGTCGGCGCCGACGCGGCTGACCCAGCGGACGGTGTGTCCGGCGGCGGCGAGCACGCACGCCACGTTGGACTCGGCTCCGCCGATGCCGCGGTCGAAGGACGGTACGTCGGCGAGGCGCCCGGGTACGGAGGGCACGAAGGTGACCATGGACTCGCCGAGCGTGACGACATCCACGGGTGCGTGGTGCGCGGGGGCGGCGGGTCCGGTGACGGTCACGGTGGTTCGGGCTCCTCGTGGGATCTGGGCTCATGCAGGAGGGGTCAGCGGCTCCGTTGACCCGGCGTTGGCTCGGATGTTAGACAGCAGTAAGCGACATACGCAATGACCGTTGCAACATTTGCAACGGCCTTCTTACGAGGAGGCTCCATGGCCGCCGACAGCGCCGTCAACGCCGTAGCCCGTCTCAGGGATCTGGATCTCGAGCGGGTCGACCACCGCTTCAAGGGGCTGCCCCCGGACGCGGAAGGCCTGACCGTCGGCGAGCTCGCGGCCGAGCGCCGCAACCTCTTCACCGGCGGCTTCACGACTCCCGTCCTCGCACTCTCCGCCGAGCGCCTCGAGCACAACCTCGCGCTCATGGAGACATACGCCACTCGCCACGGTCTGGCCTTCGCACCGCACGGCAAGACCTCGATGGCGCCGCAGCTCTTCCACCGCCAGATCGAGCGCGGCGCGTGGGGCATCACCCTCGCCGTCCCGCACCAGGTGCGGGTCGCCCGCGCCTTCGGCATCGAGCGGATCTTCCTCGCGAACGAGCTCGTCGACCCGGCCGCCCTGCGCTGGCTCGCGGGCGAACTCGACCGCGACCCCGGCTTCCGCTTCATCTGTTACGTCGACTCGGTGCGCGGCGTCGAGCTGATGGACGCCGCCCTCGCCGAGGCCGGGGCCACACGGCCGGTCGACGTGGTCGTGGAGCTGGGCGCGGGCGAGGGCGCGCGCACGGGCGTGCGGACCGAGGCCGAGTGCTTCGACCTCGCGAACGCCGTCGCGGCGGCGGACACACTGCGCCTGGTCGGCGTCGCCGGTTACGAGGGCGAGGTGCCCGACGCGTCGCCCGAGACCGTCGGGGCGTGGCTGCGCCGGCTCACCGGGCTGCTCGTCGACTTCGACAAGGCGAGCCGCTTCGCGGACCTGGACGAGATCGTGGTCAGCGCGGGCGGCAGCGCCTGGTTCGACGCGGTGGCGGAGGCGTTCGCCGAGCTGCCCGAACTCTCCGCACCCGTGATGAAGTTGCTGCGCTCGGGCGCGTACGTGTCGCACGACGACGGCCACTACAAGCACCTCACGCCGTTCAACCGGGTCCCCGAGGAGGGCGTGCTGCACCCGGCGTTCCGGCTGTGGGCGCAGGTCGTCTCGCGCCCGACGCCGACGCAGGCGTTCACGAACGCTGGCAAGCGCGACGCGGCGTACGACCTTGATCTGCCGGAGGCTCAGGTCGTGCGGGACGCCCGTACGGGCGAGGTGCGCGAGGCCACCGGCGTGACGGTGACAGGGCTTTCCGACCAGCACGGCTGGGTGCGCACGGACGGGGGCGAGGACCTGGCGGTGGGCGACTGGCTCGGTATGGGCCTGTCGCACCCGTGCACGTCCTTCGACAAGTGGCAGCTGATCCCGCTCGTGGAGGCGGACGGCACCGTCGTGGACTACGTGCGGACGTACTTCTAGGCGCCGTGCTCTTGCGCGGCTCCGGTGTGGGCTGGTCGCGCCCCGCGGCGGAGCCGCTGATGTCGCAGCCCGCGCCCCTGAAATGCACGCCCTGCGGGCGGCATTTCCCCGATGAAGGCTGAGCGGCGAAGCCGCAAGCCTTCAGGGGCGCGGGGAACTGCGCGACCAGCCACAACGCACCCGCACCCGAACAACACCCCCCAGAGAGGCACCCCCATGGACCTGGTCATCCGCGACGCACGCGTCATCGACGGCTCCGGAGGTGCCTCATACCGCGCCGACGTCGGCATCCAGGACGGCCGCGTCACCACGATCCACCGGGAGGGCGACGGCGGCCCCCGCCCCTCGGCCCGGAGAACGCTGGAAGCGTCCGGCCTCGCCCTGTCCCCCGGCTTCATCGACATGCACGCCCACAGTGACCTGGCGCTGCTGCGCGACCCGGACCACAGCGCGAAGGCCGCGCAGGGCGTCACGCTCGAAGTCCTCGGCCAGGACGGCCTCTCGTACGCGCCGGTCGACGACCGCACGCTCGCCGAGGTCCGCCGCGCGATCACCGGCTGGAACGGCGACGGTTGCGACATCGACTTCGACTGGCGCACAGTCGGCGAGTACCTGGACCGCCTGGACCGCGGCATCGCCGTCAACGCCGCGTACCTGATCCCGCAGGGCACCGTACGGATGTACGCGGTGGGCTGGGGCGACCGCGACGCGACGCCCGAGGAGCTCGACCGGATGCGGCAGCTCGTCGCCGAGGGCATGGAGCAGGGCGCCGTCGGCATGTCGTCCGGCCTCACCTACACGCCCGGCATGTACGCCAAGGACGCCGAACTCACCGAGCTGTGCCGGGTCGTGGCCTCGTACGACGGCTACTACTGTCCGCACCACCGCTCGTACGGCGCCGGGGCGCTCGACGCGTACCGGGAGATGGTGGAGCTCACCCGCGAGGCGGGCTGCCCGCTCCATCTCGCGCACGCGACCATGAACTTCGGGGTGAACAAGGGCAAGGCGCCCGACCTGATCTCCCTGCTCGACGCGGCGCTCGCCGACGGCGCCGACATCTCGCTCGACACCTACCCGTACACGCCGGGCAGCACGACGCTCGTCGCGATGCTGCCGAGCTGGGCGAGCGAGGGCGGCCCCGACGAGATCATGAAGCGGCTGCAGGACGACGCGACCGCCGAGAAGATCCGCCACCACATGGAGGTCATCGGGGCGGACGGCTGCCACGGTGTGCCCATCGAGTGGGACGCGATCGAGATCTCCGGTGTGTCCGACCCGGGTCTCGCGTCCTGCGTCGGCAGGACGGTCCAGGAGTCGGCCGACCTGCGCGGCGAGGAGCCGTGGGTGACCGCGCGCCGTCTGCTCATCGACGACAAGCTGGGCTCGACGATCCTCCAGCACGTCGGCCACGAGGAGAACGTCCGGGCGATCATGCAGCACCCGGTGCACACGGGCGGCAGCGACGGCATCCTCCAGGGCTTCAAGCCGCACCCGCGCGCATACGGCACGTTCCCGCACTACCTGGGCCGCTACGCACGCGAGCTCGGCATCATGTCGCTGGAGGAGACGGTCGCCCACCTCACGTCGCGCCCCGCGGCCCGGCTGCGCCTGGCCGACCGCGGCCTGGTCCGCGAGGGCTACCGCGCCGACCTGGTCCTCTTCGACCCGGAGACGGTCGCGGCGGGCTCCACGTTCGAGGCGCCGCGCACGCTCCCCGTGGGCATCCCGCACGTCCTGATCGACGGGAAGTTCGTGATGGAGGACGGGCGCCGGACCGACGTGCTGGCGGGGCGGGCGGTACGCCGGACGCCGTGAGGCCCCGGCGCACCGCCCGTCCCTGACGACCCCTACGGAGTCGGCGTCTTCCAGATCCCCCTTCCGTGCGTCGCCACGTACATCTGGCGGCCGTCCGGGCTCGGCGACAGATAGACGGCCGGCGCGGTCGGCAGGTTGGCGCCGAGGCGCTGCCAGTGGCCGTCCGCGCCGCGGGCGGTGGTGAACACACCGAGGTCCGTGGCGACGGCGAGGGTGCCCGACGGCGTGATCAGCATCGCGTTGGCCGGCGCGTCGGGGAACGAGTCCGTGGCGGTGGCGTCGCCGCTGACGTCGTGCCAGCTCGCGCCGCCGTCCGTGGTGCGCCACACGTGGCCGTAGCCCGCGCCGGGTCCTTCGTTCCAGTGCCGCGAGAAGCCGTTGACGACGGCGTAGACCGTGCCGCCCGAGGCGTCGGAGGGGTCGATGGCGACGTCGGAGATGTAGCGGTTGGGGAAGTCGGCCGGGAGGGTCACCTGGTGCCAGGTGCCTCCGTAGTTGGTGACGATGCCCCGGCCGAAGCCGGCGCCCGGGTTGCAGGAGCCGCACCAGGCGCCCCACACGACGCGGTCACGGCTGGCGACGGCGGTCGTGGAGTGACCCGCGCCCGTGTCGTACAGCTGGGTCCAGTCGGCCCCGCTCTTCGTGTCCCAGGTCTTGGCGTCGCCCCAGAGGTACTGGCCGCCCGCGACCCAGTAGCCGGAGTCCTTGTCGTCCGCGGAGAACGGCGCGATGAAGCGGGCGTTCGGGTCGGCCGGGGCGATGTCGGTGATGACGTCCTCGGCCCCGTCGTCGCTCGCCGTGTAGCCGCAGTTGCGGGTGATCTGGAGGGCGAGGTTCGTGTACTCGCCGACCGTCTCGCAGCCGTTGGCCGGGTTCACGAGCTGATCACCGCCGTCACCGCCGAACGGGGCCACCATCTGCCCGTCGGGGTTCAGCTTCTGCCCCTGGTACGTCGATCCCTTCGGCGCGAGCAGGGAGACTCCGTTGTCCTGGAGGCCGCCCCAGACCGCGTCGCCGCTGCCGTCCGTCATGCGGCCCGCGCCCACCGAGTAGTACTGGAGGGAGCGCAGGGTGCCGGACTCGTTGAGGTTGCGCCAGCCGGGGGTGCGCTGCGCGGTGGGCCGGGCGTAGGCGCCGCCGTCGTTGCCGACGTAGACCTGCGGGGTGCCGCCCTGCCAGCGGGAGAAGGCGATGGCGTGCTGGTCGGAGTGCATGACGTCGCCGTCGCAGGTGTTGGCGGCCTGGTCGTACGAGAAGCAGGACAGGCCGAAGTTCCAGTAGCGGCCCACGGCATGCCAGTTGGCGCCGCCGTCCCGCGTCTCGAACATCTCCTCGAGACCGAGGTAGACGTGGTCCGGGTCGGCCGGGTCGACGGCGACGGTCTGGTCGTACCAGGCCTGCGTGCCGGGCTGGTAGCCGGCGCCGATCGCGTTGAGCTTCATCGCGGAGCCGCTCGCGGAGAGCTTCGCGGTGGTCGCTATCTGCTTGAAGGCGCCGTCCGCGTTGCCGCTCTCGCTGACGTACACGCCCGCGAGGACCGAGGAGACGCCCCCGCCCGACGCCTTGTTCAGGAGCTTCGGGGACTCCATGGAGACGTAGAGCTTGCTGCCGTCGGCGGCGTACGCGAAGGACGCGTTGCCCGTCTCGGCGGGGTTGATGGCGCCCGTCGGGTTGGCGCGGTGCCAGCTGGTGCCCGCGTCGTCGGAGTAGTAGAAGCCGTTGTATCCGGCGCCGCCGCGCCAGGCGACGTCGGCGAGGAGCTTCTTGCCGCCGCCGCCGGGCTGGACCGCGATGTCGTTGGCGATGTCGGCGAACTCGGGGGTCGTACCGCAGGCGATGCCGCTGACGCCGGTGCCCGCGCAGGGCGCGAGGACCTTCGTCCAGGGCGTGGACTGTCCGGCTGTCAGCGGGCGCCGGAAGAGCCCGTGCGAGGAGGCCGCGAAGGCGTATCCGGCCTCCTTGTCGAAGGTGACGGTGTGGATGGAGGTGCTGTCGAGCTCCGTCCCGCCGATCTTGTCGCTCTCGCTGAAGGTGCCGGTGGAGGGGTCGGCGAGCCGGTAGACGCCGCTGCCCAGGTAGTTGTCGGCGGCGGTGTTGGCCTCGCCGGTGGCCAGCCACAGGGAGCCGTCGGAGCCGGTGGCGAGTGCGCCCACCGAGAGGGCGGGCAGATGGTCGGCGATCGGCGTCCAGGTCGCGCCGTCGTCCGTGGAGCGGAACACGCCGCCGCCCGCCGCGCCCGCGTACACGACACCCTTGTGCGTCGGGTCGGTGGCGAGCGCGGCGATCCGGCCCGCCGAATGACCCGCGCCGCCACCGGAGTTGGAGGCGGACTGGTCTCGGTAGTGGAGCGCGTCCTCGTTGTACGGGGAGGTGGTGACCTCGCCCCACGTGCCGGACTTCACCGGCATGTTCTTGATGTGTTTCCAGGCGTCGGCGTAAGCGCCCGCCGCGACCTGGCCACTGGGGGAGAGCCTCGGATCGTTGTACGAGTCGATGGACTCCATCAGCTCCTGGGACTCGTCGCCCGCCACCTCGTGGCGGCCGTGTCCCGTGTCTTCCTCCCCGTACGCGGCGACGGATCCCGTCCCCGCGACAAGGAGCGCCGCCGCACACAGGGCGAGGGCCGTTCTGGCCCGTCCGCCCGATCTGCGTCCGTCGGAAAACCAGTGCATGGTCTCTCCGGTTCTTCGGCACGGAGCGGTGGCCGCCCCACACGGCCACCACGCTGGATCTCCTGCTGCCGAGCGCCGGAACCGTACTCCTGCGTTCCGGGTCAACTCCTGGGGTTTGCACGGACTTTAAAGAACCCGTCAGGTTGGCGTCGCTGTAGGTGTGGGAGCCGATCTGGTGGCCCTCGGCGCGGATGCGGCGCACGAGGTCGGGGTGGGCGGCCGCGTCGGTGCCGGTGAGGAAGAAGGTGGCCTTGGCGTGGTGCTTCTTCAGTACGCCGAGCAGCCGCGGGGTCCAGCTCGGGTCGTGCCCTCCGTCGTAGGTGAGGACGGCCGTTCCGCGGGGCATCCGCGTGGCGGTGACGCCGCCGGTCTTCGCGGCGAGGCTGATGACGGGGCCGCCGATGAAGAGCCGCGCGGGCGCCTTCGGGCAGGTTCCGGCGGGCGGCTGCGTGGCGGCTATCTCGTGGCGTCCGTAGCCGCTGAACAGCAGAGCCGTGGCGGCGACCGCGAGGGTCAGCAGGAGCAGCACCCAGTGGGCACGGGGGTCACGACGGGCGGCCTCGCCGGGAGGGGGTGGATCGGGAGCGGGCGGTGCGTGAGGGGGTGGAGGTGGTTGAGCGCCTGGCTCGGCTCACTTGGGTCCCTTGGCCGTACCCGTGGAGCCGTGGCCGCGCCCCGGGTTGTCACCGCCATTTCCCCTGGCCGGCGCTGACGTGGTGGGCGCCGTGGTCGAGGGCGCTGTGCTGGCGGAGGGTGCGGTCGACTGCTTGCCGGTGTCCTTGTCGACGCTCGCCCGTGGGCTCGCGGACGGGGTGCCGGCGGGTACTGCCGGGTCCGGGGACTTCCCCGGGGTTGCTTCCCGCTCACTGGCGGACGACGAGGGCGAGTGCTCGGCACGCGGCGCCTTCGTGTCGCCCTTGTGCGGCCCCCAGGGCAGCGGGCTGCCGGCGGGTCCCGAGCCGAAGAGCCCGGCGACCACGACGCCGAGAAACACGACGCAGGCCGCGCCGAGCCCCACGGCGACGCGCCGCATGAGCTTCCGCCTGCGCCCGGACCCGTCGACGAAGACCGCCCGGCCTTCGTCGGGGGGTACGAGGACGGGCAGGGGCGAGGTGGATATGAAGTCGTCGGCGGGGGCTTCGACCGGGGCGTCCAGGCATGCCGGAGCTTGGTGCGGCAGGTCCGGGTACGGCTCACTCTGGTAGGGCTCACCCTCGTACGGCGCATCCGGGTGTGGCATTTCGACGTAAGGGGCGCCGGACATAACGGGTGCAGCAGGCATGCCGGCCGCCACCGCGGGAGCCTCGCCCTGCGCGGGGCCCGACAGCGGCTGCTCGCACCAGCCGTGCGCCGCGGCGGGATCCGCGTACGCCTCGTAGATGTGGGCCGACTCCGCGGCGTCGTACACGCCGTAGACCCGCGGCAAGTCGCCGTCGCCGTGCTGGGGGTGGTGCCAGGACATGGGCGCGAAGTGTAGGGAACCGGAGTGCTTCCTGCGAAGCCGTCGGCTAAATGAGGGGAAAGCGCCGCGCCCGTCTTGCCCCACGTGTCCGAAAACACGAAGCGCCCTGCCATACCCGGCCGTAAGCTCACGGATATGCAGGTGATCCAGTCGACGAAGCTCTCCAATGTCTGTTACGAGATCCGGGGCCCGGTGCTCGAGGAGGCGATGCGTCTGGAGGCAGCAGGCCACCGCATCCTCAAGCTGAACACCGGCAACCCGGCCGCGTTCGGCTTCGAGTGCCCGCCCGAGATCCTCGAGGACATGCTCCGCAACCTCGGCGACGCGCACGGCTACGGGGACGCGAAGGGCCTGCTCGCGGCCCGCCGCGCGGTGATGATGCACTACCAGACCCTGGGCGTGGAGACGAACGTCGAGAACGTCTTCATCGGCAACGGCGTCTCCGAGCTGATCGTGATGGCGATGCAGGGCCTCCTCGACGACGGTGACGAGGTCCTCGTCCCGGCGCCGGACTACCCCCTGTGGACGGCCGCGGTCTCCCTCTCCGGCGGCACGGCCGTGCACTACCGCTGCGACGAGCAGTCCGACTGGATGCCCGATCTCGCCGACGTGGAGCGGAAGGTCACCGACCGCACCAAGGCGATCGTGATCATCAACCCGAACAACCCGACGGGTGCCGTCTACAGCGACGACATGCTGCGCGGCCTGACCGACATCGCCCGCCGCCACAACCTCCTGGTCTGCTCGGACGAGATCTACGACAAGATCCTCTACGACGGCGCGACGCACACGCCGACCGCCGCCATCGCCCCCGACCTGCTGACCCTCACCTTCAACGGCATGTCGAAGGCGTACCGGGTGGCCGGTTACCGCGTGGGCTGGATGGCGATCTCCGGGCCGCGCGCCCACGCCGACTCGTACATCGAGGGCCTAACGATCCTGGCGAACATGCGCCTGTGCGCGAACATGCCGGGCCAGCACGGCGTCGTCGCGGCGCTCACCGGACGCCAGACGATCACCGACCTGGTGCTGCCGGGCGGCCGTCTGAAGGAACAGCGGGACGTCGCGTACGAGCTGCTGACGCAGATCCCGGGCGTGACGTGTGTGAAGCCGAAGGGCGCGCTGTACCTCTTCCCGCGGCTCGACCCGAAGGTGTTCAAGGTCAAGGACGACCGGCAGATGGTCCTCGACCTGCTGCGCGCCGAGAAGATCATGGTCGTGCACGGTACGGGGTTCAACTGGCCGGAGCCGGATCACTTCCGGGTGGTCACGCTGCCGACGGTCGGCCAGCTCACGGAGGCCGTGACCCGTATCGGGCGCTTCCTGGACGGCTACGGCCAGCCCTGAGGACCGCCCGAGCGCCCCTTCGGGGACAAGACTCAACTTTAGACTGAATCTAAGCTAGGATGGTTTTAAAGCTACCCGCCTGGAGGCCATCCCATGTACGAGCCGATCCGCACGGGGCCTTCCCGCAGGTCCGTCCACGCCATGGCCGACCCGGGCGACTTCCCCCATCGCTCCCGCGAGGAGGAGCTCGACATCCAGCTCGCTGGACACCTGACCGCCCTGCTCGCGGTCACCGACGAGCTCGGCCTGGGCGAGGTGGGTGACCGCATCGCCGACCAGGTCGCCCGGCTGCGCGGCACGCCGCCCGCCCGGCACACCGGCCGAACCGACGAACCCGCACTCGCGCTCCACCGCCGCGCCCACGCCCTCGCGGGCCGCGCACTGGTGGTGGCCGCGTCCCGCGCCGACACGGCGGCGGCGATCCTCGCGGCCGAGCAGATGGACGCGCACACGGCGGCGATCAGCGCCGCCACCACCCCCGCCGCACCCGCTCGACTGGTCGGCGCCCTCTGACGGCCCCGGTCCGCGGGCCGGGGAGGCGCGCGGACCGGGTGCCCTTCATGTACCGCACCTGACGAGCCGGCGGCCGCCGGCTCGTCCGCAGGCGTCGGCCACGAGGCGGAACCGTCGGCTCGGGTCAGGCGTCCACGAGTTCCCTCGACCCCAGCTTCTCTCGTGACAATTCGAGGTTGCGGGTCACCCGGTCGAGGTGATCGGCGGGCACCTTGCCACTCTCGAGGAGGCGTTGGCTGCAGCGCACCGACTCCTCATATTCTCCGATCCAGTAGGCGGCTACGGCGAGTTCGTCGAGTGCGTGCCACTCGTACCATTCGAACTCGACGAACAGAGTGTCTTTCGGGTACGGAATCTGCGCTGCTTGCCGCGCGAACATGTACGCCAGTGGCCAGCGCTCGCCGTTCATGCGGCAATAGCGTGCGAGTCCACCGAGGGCTTCGGCGCCGCGCGAGGGGCGGCTTTCGTACGCGCGGAGGTAGCGGTCGATCACCTGAGCCGGCGGCCGGCCGATCTCTGCCGCGAGCCGCGCGGCGTAGAGGTGAGCACAGAAGACTTCCTCGGCGTAGCCGCCCATGCGTGCCCGGCGGTCGTAGGCGGCGAGTGACTTCTTCGGCTCTCCGGCATCCCGCCAGCTCTGGGCGAGGTAGAAGACGTAGCGGGAGTTGTCGGGTTCCTTGATCAGGCCTTTCTGAAGGATCTTGACGTCCCGCAGGTACTTCTTCCGCTGGCCCTCCTCCTTCAGGCGTGCGCCGCCCCCGACCGAGAGGATGTTGGCGCCCTTGAACGTCCCGAGGCTGTACGACGTTCCGCACTCGATGTACTCGTGCAGGACCCCGACGTAGCGCCAGGGCAGCCGAGTCGAGACCAGAGCCTGGCGCCAGTGGATGAGCGTCCCGCTGTGCAGCGCGACATGGTAGGCGTCGTGAGTGAGCTCCGGCATGCGAAAGCCGGGCTCCACCTCCATCAGGTCGTCGGCGTCGATGAACAGCAGATAGTCGGCTTCGGAGCGTGCCAGGTCGATCGCCTCGCTGCGGCTCCCGTCGTATCCCTTCCAGGGGCTTTCGTGCAGGGCGCCGGGCAGATCGCTGAAGACGTCACGGATGACGTCCTGGGTGCCGTCGGTCGAGCCCGTGTCCAGGATGACCCAGGTGTCGATCAAAGGGCGCACGGATTCGAGGCAGCGGCGGATGACATGGGCCTCGTTCTTGACGATCATGTTCAAGCAGATCGTTGATTTCACAGGTTCCATCCAGCTCTGTGAGGTAAATCAGCGAAACGGAAAGGCAACTGACTGCACACCACCGGCCGGGCAGGCGCGTCCAGTTGACGCAGGAAGGGCACGCGACACTGTTTCCGCGGCAACGCCCAACAGGATCGGGCTCTATCACTTACGCTCCAGCAGCGCGACAGTCAGACCACTGAGGGGGACCGTCCCGGTGGTGGTGTACTGCGCACGTAGCGCCGCGGCCTGATCCGCGGGGACCGCATTCAAGGGATCCGGATCATTGCCCGGCACCACCACCCAGATTCGGCTCTCGCCCCTCAAGCACATGACCGGCACCGGGCAATAAGCCGGAAACAGTTCGCTGTTCTCGGCCGCCGGTGTGGCGACGAAGACTTCCCGCAGCTTCAGACCGGGCCGAAGATAGTAGCGAACTCCCTGGTCGAGCATCCATGGTGCTCCCTTGACATAGACCGCCGCATCCCCGGAGCGGTAATGCTTTTCGATGGTCCGCGCGGCCGCCTTATAGTCCGCGTTGTGCGGGACATCGTGCTCGAATTCCCCTCTCATCCTGCGCTGGTCGGGCAGCACGAGCAGACCGACCACGGTCAGAACCACGCCGACCGTCAGCCAGGACCGCGCCACCCGGGCAAGGCCGGCCCCCGCCAGCACCGTCCAGGCCGGCACCGTGAACAGGGCGTACTGATATCGGAAGTAGGAGACATCTCCGTGGGACGCCGCCCACAGCACGAAAGGAGGCAGCACGGCCACGGTGAAGCACAGCAGAAGGGCATCGCGGCGCTCCTTCCATGCCATGGCGGCCAGCACGATCATTACTCCGGCACACAGGGCGGAGGCGAACACCTGGGGCCAGATGTCGACCAGGCCCCACAGGTCCGGCTCAGGAACCCAGAAGAGCTGGCGGGACGCCTGCGACGTGCCCAGCACGACCACCGGGATCACACCGGCCGCACCGGCCAGAGCCGCGAGGCAGAAGCGCCACAGGACGCCGCCCTCCCGGCGTGCTCGGTGGACGACCGCGGCGAAGTGCCCCGCCAGAACGGTCAGCGCGATCAGGTGCAGTAGCCCGATGACCGCCACACACAGGGAGTACCCCACCCAACGCCACCAGCGCCTCGGTGCATCGAGGGCGCGGAGCAGCAGGAACGTCGCCAAGGTCGCGGCCAGGACCACCAGGGCGTAACTGCGAGCCTCCTGAGCGAACCGGCTCACGACGGGGATCAGGGCGAAGAGCAACCCGCCGCACATCCCGGCACGCGGGCCGAAGAGCCTGCGCCCGATCAAGGCCACAAGAGCCGCTGTTCCGCTCATGGCCAGCGCCGAGGGCATGCGCATGGCTGTCTCCGAGTCACCGAAGACGGCCATCCACCCGTGCATCAGAACGTAGTACGTGGCATGCACCGCGTCGACGTTGTGCAGCATCGCCAGGGTCTGGCCCATGCTGCGACGGCCCACATCCGAGGTGACGAGCTCATCGGTGCCCAGCTGAGGGCCGTTGATCCGGAGGCACGCGATGGCCAGCGTGGTCAGTGCAGGCCACATCCATGGACCGACAGATGCCCCGAAGAGCCGTTTCCGCCTCGTGGTCTCCGGCTGAGTCTCTGCGTTCTGAACAGGACGGGTAAGGGTTGTCACGGAAACAGTCTTAGAGCCGCCGCGTTGCCGCCCGGGACAGCCACGGACAAAGCAAGCCGTCATTCGCCTGATCGGCCCTCAGATGTGGCGCCTCCAAACCGATAATCCAAGTCTTTCACCGACCAGCGTAGGCACAGCACACCAATGGATCTCTTATGGGTTGCTTACGCTGGGCCATTGCGTTGATCGCTTTGCGTACCACTCAACCGCATTGTGCTCACTGTCGAAAGATCCCGAAGAAGGCTCAAAAGAGCTTCCAATCCCATCGGTTCCCCAAGGAGTAACGCAGATGAGTCCTGAAAACGGGACCCAATCCAAGCTGGGCCCGCTTCCCCGGCGCGGCAGGTGGATCGCCGGCGGTGCGTTGGCATCGCTGGCCGTCGTGGTGCTCGGCTTCACCAGCCCCGCGCTGGCGACCGCCGCGGCCACACAGAAGGCCGGAGCGGCCCAGGGCGGCGACAAGTGCAAGGACAAGGAGGACCGTCTCTACGGTGACCCCGGTGTCCGGGGCGACAAGGACAAGGACAAGGACAAGTGCAAGGGCCCCAAGGGAGACACCGGTAACACCGGCAATACAGGGAACACCGGGAACACCGGGAAAACTGGCAACACCGGGAACACGGGCCACACGGGCAACACCGGAAACACGGGCAACACCGGCAACACGGGGAACACCGGCAACACGGGGAACACCGGCAACACGGGGAACACCGGCAACACCGGCAACACCGGCAACACCGGCAACACCGGCAACACCGGCAACACCGGCAACACCGGGAACACCGGCAACACCGGCAACACCGGGAACACCGGCAACACCGGCAACACCGGGAACACGGGGAACACCGGCAACACCGGGAACACCGGCAACACCGGCAACACCGGCAACACCGGCAACACCGGCAACACCGGCAACACCGGCAACACCGGCAACCCGGGACCGTGTATCGCCATCGACTCCGACCAGCAAGCCGACGAACGCGAATCGAAGGCCGTGCTGACCCCCGACGGGACCCCGTTCGGGGCTGTTCAGGACTTCAACGCGACGCCGCCGTACACCTGGGTGGATCTCACCGCGGACAACTACCCGTCCAACGCCTGTGACATCACGGTCGCAGAGCGCGGCAACACTGTCAGGTTCGAGGTGGTCACCACCGACGGAAAGGTCTTCGAACGCATCTGCTCGGTGAGCAACGGCGAACCTTCGGTGCTCGAATGCGACCCCGACGATGTATGGGTAGCGGCCGTTGACCAGGTGCCCGCCCCAACCCTGCTCACCAGGTCCAGCAAGCCGCTTATGAGCAGCAAGCCGCTGACCGCGAACGACATGGCCGCGTTGAAGCAGCTGGCAACCAGCCGCGGCCTCGACTGGTCGGCCGAGAAGGGATTCACGAAGAAGAGCCACAAGTGACGGGTCGTAGCTGAAGTGTGTCGTGCCCGGACCACCCGGGCGCGACACACCCTGCGTGAGACGGCCCCTCCCGTAACGGGAAAGAGTTCGGCCCCCGAAGCCGGTGAGGTGTGGCTTCGGGGGCCGGGGCACGACGAGCCTGTGAAGACGCCACAGGTCAGGGCGGAAGCCGGTCGGGCCCGCCGCGTTGTCCTACGGGAGCGGGTCAGCCGAGCCGGGCGACCAGCGCGCGGTACTCGTCCCACAGCTCCTTCGGAGTGTGGTCGCCGAAGGTGTTGAGGTGCTCGGGGACCAGGGAGGCCTCGTCGCGCCACACCTCCTTGTCGACCGTCAGCAGGAAGTCGAGGTCGGAGTCGGCCAGTTCGAGGCCGTCCGTGTCGAGGGAGTCACGCGTCGGCAGGATGCCGATCGGCGACTCGACGCCCTCGGCCTTGCCCTCCAGGCGCTCGACGATCCACTTCAGGACACGGCTGTTCTCGCCGAAGCCGGGCCACACGAACTTGCCCGCGTCGTTCTTGCGGAACCAGTTCACGTAGTAGATCTTCGGCAGCTTGGACTGGTCCTTGTCCTTGGCCACGTCGACCCAGTGGGCCATGTAGTCGCCCATGTTGTAGCCGCAGAACGGGAGCATCGCGAAGGGGTCGCGGCGCAGCTCGCCGACCTTGCCCTCGGCGGCGGCGGTCTTCTCGGAGGCGACGTTCGCGCCGAGGAACACGCCGTGGTTCCAGTCGAAGGACTCGGTCACCAGCGGTACGGCGGAGGCGCGGCGGCCACCGAAGAGGATCGCCGAGATCGGCACGCCCTTCGGATCCTCCCACTCGGGCGCGATGATCGGGCACTGCGAGGCGGGGGTGGTGAAGCGCGCGTTCGGGTGGGCGGCCGGGACGCCGGACTCGGGCGTCCAGTCGTTGCCCTTCCAGTCGGTGAGGTGGGCGGGAGTCTCCTCCGTCATGCCCTCCCACCAGATGTCGTTGTCGTCGGTGAGCGCGACGTTCGTGAAGACGGAGTTGCCCCACAGCGTCTTCATGGCGTTGGCGTTGGTGTGCTCGCCGGTGCCGGGCGCGACGCCGAAGAAGCCGGCCTCGGGGTTGATCGCGTAGAGGCGGCCGTCCTCGCCGAACCGCATCCAGGCGATGTCGTCGCCGATCGTCTCGACGGTCCAGCCGGAGATCGTGGGCTCCAGCATGGCGAGGTTGGTCTTGCCGCAGGCGCTCGGGAAGGCGGCGGCGACGTACTTGGACTCACCCTGCGGAGGGGTCAGTTTGAGGATGAGCATGTGTTCGGCGAGCCAGCCCTCGTCGCGCGCCATGACGGACGCGATGCGCAGGGCGTAGCACTTCTTGCCGAGCAGGGCGTTGCCGCCGTAGCCGGAGCCGTAGGACCAGATCTCGCGGGACTCCGGGAAGTGCGAGATGTACTTCGTGGAGTTGCAGGGCCACGGCACGTCCTGCTGGCCCTCCTCCAGCGGCGCGCCCAGGGTGTGGACGGCCTTCACGAAGAAGCCGTCGGTGCCGAGCTCGTCCAGGACGGGCTGCCCCATGCGCGTCATGGTGCGCATGGAGACGGCGACGTACGCGGAGTCGGTGATCTCGACGCCGATGGCGGAGAGGTCCGAGCCGAGCGGGCCCATGCAGAACGGGACGACGTACATCGTCCGGCCCTTCATCGAGCCGCGGAAGACGCCTCCGCTGCCCTCGTGGCCCTGGAAGATCTCGCGCATCTCCGCGGGGGCTTTCCAGTGGTTGGTGGGGCCGGCGTCCTGCTCCTCCTCGGAGCAGATGAACGTCCGGTCCTCGACGCGTGCGACGTCGGTCGGGTCGGAGGCGGCGTAGTACGAGTTCGGGCGCTTGATCGGGTCGAGCTTCTTGAACGTGCCCTTGTCGACCAGTTCCTCGGCGAGGCGCTCGTACTCGGCCTCGGACCCGTCGCACCAGACCACACGGGCCGGCTGCGTCAGTTCGGCGATCTCGTTGACCCACGAGACCAGTTCCTGGTGATTGGTGGGGACAGTGCCCAAGGAAACGGGAGCCGCGATGTCGCGCGCCACGATTGCTCCTAAATGAGGGGTTTTTGTTTGTTGCCCCTTGGGGGCTGCGACCCGGATGCTTCACGTGTTGATCCCTCTGGCGCTCATCCGGTGCCGACCGCACTCATATGATCATCCGACGCGGGCGCGCATATGTCCAGAGGGCCCCACACGTGAGCGACGTGAGGATCGCCACTCGTTTGCGTCACCGATCGTCACTCGCGTTCGTTACTTACGGCCCCGTAGGTACGATGCGGCTTATGACTGCCGCTCCGCCATCCGAAGTGACCGCGACAGAGTCCGTTCCGGTGAAACCACGGCTGCGCGGCTGGCTGCACGCGGGAATGTTCCCCGCTGTCGTCATCTCCGGCCTGGTGCTGACCGCCCTCGCGGACTCCACCCGCGGCCGGCTCGCCTGCGGGATCTACGTCCTGACGGCCTGCCTGCTCTTCGGTGTGAGCGCGCTCTACCACCGGGGCAACTGGGGCCCGCGCGCCGACGGCGTACTGCGCCGGCTCGACCACGCGAACATCTTCCTGATCATCGCGGGCACCTACACCCCGCTCACGATGCTGCTGCTCCCCGAGGCCAAGGGCCAGTGGCTGCTGTGGGGCATCTGGGCGGCCGCCGCCGCGGGCATCATCTTCCGCGTCTTCTGGGTCGGCGCCCCGCGCTGGCTCTACACGCCCTGCTACATAGCGATGGGCTGGGCGGCGGTCTTCTTCCTGCCGGACTTCCTGCACGCGGGCGGCACGGCCGTGCTCGTCTGCGTGGTCGTCGGCGGGCTGCTCTACAGCGCGGGCGGCGTGATCTACGGGATCAAGCGCCCGAACCCCTCACCGCGCTGGTTCGGCTTCCACGAGGTCTTCCACTCGCTCACGCTCGCGGCGTTCGTCGTGCACTACGTCGGCATCTCGCTGGTGGCTTACCAGCACGCCTGAGGGCGCCGCACCGCGGCTGGACCGACCCGGTGGCGCTGGTCCTGTTCGCGGCCCCCGTCGCCCTGGTCACGGCCCTCGTCCTGCGCGAGCGGCGCAGCGGGCGGCCGCTCCTCGACCTCACCCTGCTGGCCAGCCGCGGCTTCCTGCTCAACACGCTCGCGGCCACCCTCGGCATGAACGCGGCCACCCTCGGCATGAACATGGTGCTGCTCGTCGTGGGCGCCGCGTCGCTGGTCACCGCCCTGCTCGCGGCCGCGCTGCTCCCCCGTACCGCGCCGTCCGCCGGCGTGGCCCCGGCCCCCGGTGATGCCCGAGAATGAGCCCCATGGCCGCCTCCACACGCTCCACCCCCGCCGCCGACCACCCCGGGATGGGCCTACGCGAACGCAAGAAGCTCAAGACCCGGGTCGCGATCAGGGACGCGACGTACCGCCTGATCAGCGAGCAGGGGTACGACGCGACGACGGTCGAGCAGATCGCCGAGGCCGCCGAGGTGTCGCCGTCCACGGTGTTCCGGTACTTCCCGACCAAGGAGGACATCGTCCTCACGGACGAGTACGACGCGGTCCTGGAGGCAGAGCTGCAGGCGCGGCCTTCGGACGAGTCGATCATCGACTCGCTGAAGCACGTGATCGCGCAGGCCGTGCACCTCGGGTTCGACGACAATCCCGAGATGTCACGCCTGCGGACCAGGCTCCAGGTCGAGGTGCCCGCAGTGCGCTCCCGGATGATGGAGTCCATGGTGGTCACCGGGCAACTGCTGTGCCGGGTGATCGGCGAACGCACCGGCCGCGACGCCGACGGCCTTGAGGTCCGCGTCTACGCGATGGCGCTGGTCGGCGCGCTCATGGAAATCACCCTGTACTGGGCCGAGCACGGCCACCGGGAAGAGCTGCGTGACCTGATGGACCGCACGCTGGAGACGTTCAGCGTGCTGGAATCGCATCCGGTGACGGCGATGCGGAGCATCACCGCGACAACGGGCGCGGAGCGCCCGCAAACAACCGGGCCGCAGTGAGCGGTGTGGAATGTGCGCTGTTCGAATGCCGGTATGCCGGCGGCGGGTAACGTCGCGGTCTCGAAGTTGACCATGCAGGTGAAACTCCTGCCGCCGCCCCACAGGCGGCGGCACTTGAGGAAACCCTGCACGCCTGCAACGAGGCCGCGACCTGGGTGTCCTCCGTGGCGTTCGAGAAGGGCATCAAGCGCAACTTCGCGCTGCGTGAGCACACCTGCACGGCGGTCAAGGACCGGTGGAACCTGGGTGCTCAGGCGGCCCAGCACGTCATCAAGAGGACCTGCGACGCCTGCATCACGCTCAAGGCGAACCGCCGGAGGGCGCTTGTGGCGACGCGGGGCGCAGTCAACCGCCCCAGACCCACCCCCGCACACCGGGCGTGGGACAGGACTCAAACCCAGCACCACAGCCAGTGGCGCCCGTTGTGCAAACCCGGAACTTTTAGTCCCGGGTCGTTGACTCCTGCAGCTTCGCCGCGAGCTGCTGGGCTTCGGTGACGGGGGCGTCGCAGGTGAAGTTGCGGCACACGTACGCGGCCGGGCGGCCGTCGACGAGCGGCCGGTCCGCCAGCAACGGCAGTTCGCCGGAACCCGGTTGGCCCGCCGCGACGACCGCGCCGGGCGCCGTGCCGAGCAGCGCCGCGCGGTGGAGTTCACCGCCGATCTCGCCGACGACGGCGACCTCCTTCGGCCCGTCGAGCAGCGCCTCCGCGACGGCGAGCCCGTGCCCGATGAAGCGCGGAGCGCGTGGGCCGAGCGCCCGCACGACGCCCAACCCCCTTTCGGCGGCGGTGCGATGCGGCTCCGAGCCGGTCTGCGCCGCGTACGAGAGCAGCGCGCCGGCCGCCGCGCTCCAGCCCGAGGGCGTGGCGTTGTCCGTCGGGTCCTGGGGCCTGCGGATCAGCTGCTCCGCGTCGGCCGCCGTGTCGTACAGCGCGCCGGACTCCGCGTCGGTGAACTGGTCGAGGACGTGGTCGAGGAGGAACCCGGCGAACTCCAGCCAGACCCCCTCGCCGGTCACGGACGCCAGCGCGAGGAAGCCCTCGGCGACATCCGCGTAGTCCTCCAGGACCCCGGCGTTCGCGCCGACGCGGCCGTCCTTGCTGGTACGGGCGATGCGCGCCCGCGCGTCCATGTGGAGCCGTACGAGCAGATCGGCGGCGGCGAGTGCGGCCTGCACCAGGTCCGGCCGGTCGAAGTACGCGCCGGTCTCCGCGAGCGCGGCGATCGCCAGCCCGTTCCACGCGGCGACGATCTTGTCGTCCCGTCCGGGTGCCGGCCGCTCGGCGCGCGCCGCGAACAGCCTGCGCCGCACGCTCTCGATCCGCGCGGCGTCGACCTCGATGTCCCGCTGAGGGAGTTGGAGTACCGAGGCACCCTCCTCGAAGGTGCCCTGCTGCGTCACGCCGAAGTACTGGGCGGCCAGCTCGGCGTCCGCGTCCCCGAGCACCTCGCGCAGCTGCTCGGGCGTCCACACGTAGAACGCGCCCTCTACATGGCGGCCCTCGGCGTCCTCGCTGTCCGCGTCCAGCGCGGACGCGAACCCGCCCTCGTTCGTCCGCAGTTCCCGCACCATGAAGTCCGCGGTCCCCAGTGCGACCCGCCTGGCCGTCTCCGAACCGGTGGCCCGCCACAGATGCGCGTACGCGCGGCACAGCAGCGCGTTGTCGTAGAGCATCTTCTCGAAGTGGGGCACGACCCACTCGCGGTCGACGGAGTAGCGCGCGAAGCCGCCGCCGAGCTGGTCGTAGATCCCGCCGCGCGCCATCCGCTCGCAGGTGTCGTCGGCCATCTGGAGCGCGCCCTCGGCGCCGGTGCGGGCGTAGTGCCGCAGCAGGAACTCGATCACCATCGACGGCGGGAACTTGGGTGCGCCGCCGAACCCGCCGTTCGTCGCGTCGTACTCGCGGGTCAGGCCGAGCAGCGCCTGCGCGAGCTCGCCCTCGCCGGGAATCTCCGTGTCCCCGTACGGCAGCTCGCGTCCGGCCAGATCGCCCACGATCTTCGCGGCGACCTCGGTGACCTCGCCCTTGCGCTCCGCCCACGCCTGCGCCACGCCCTCCAGGATCTGCGGGAAGGACGCCATTCCGTGCCGGGGCTCGGGCGGGAAGTAGGTGCCGAAGTAGAACGGCTCGGCCTCGGGCGTGAGGAACACGGTCATGGGCCAGCCGCCCTGTCCGGTGGCGGCCTGCACGGCCTCCATGTAGACGGCGTCGACGTCGGGGCGTTCCTCGCGGTCGACCTTGATGCTGACGAAGCGTTCGTTCATGAGGGCGGCGGTCGCCTCGTCCTCGAAGGACTCGTGCGCCATGACGTGGCACCAGTGGCAGCTGGAGTACCCGACGCTGAGCAGCACCGGGACCCCGCGCCGCCGCGCCTCCTCGAAGGCGTCGGCCGACCACGGCCACCAGTCGACGGGGTTGTCGGCGTGCTGGAGCAGGTAGGGGGACGTCTCATGGGCCAGTCGGTTCGGCATGCGTCCCATCCTCGCGCACGCCGGTCGCCGATCGGCCCTTTGATCCCCGGCCTCTCGCGCCGTGACCCCATACGCAGCACACTTGACGCGGAACCGTTGCTGCCGGAGGGGGACCTGAGATGCGAGACAGCCATCGGGCGGAAGCCGAGGGGCTGTTGGCCCGGGCCGTGGAGGAGGAAGTGCGGCGTTCGGGTGGGCGCACGGACGGCGGGGTGCTGCTGTCGCGTGCGCGCGGTGCGCTCGACGCCATGGCGGAGACCGCCGCCGAGGAGTACACGCAGTTCACGCACGCCCTGGACGAGGCCGAGGCCGGGCAGATGTCGTTCGGGCAGCGCTTCACCCAGGAGCGTGGATCGACTCCTTTGCTGGTCACGGCCGTTGCCGCGGTCGGTGCCTGTCTGGCCGACCTGCTGCTCGGCACGGACGCGGGGACCGCGGTCGGCGCGGGCGCGGCCGTCGCCGTGGTGGGCGCCGCCACGACCGTCGCGAAGGTGACGGCCTCCCATGTGCCCGCCGCGAGCCGCCGCGCCGGGGCGAGGAGCCAGCCCGGCGGGCCCGAACAGCTGAGACTGCAGTGGCTGACCGCGCTCGACGTGCGGGGGATCCGGCCGTTCCTCGACCAGCAGCGCGTCCTCGCCGCCACCGCGGGGACCGGCGCGAAGAAGCCGACACCGCAGCTGCGCCGTACCGACAAGAGCGCGGCGGCCAGGCGGCGCAATGTCCTGGAGCAGTCCTTCGGCCAACTCCCGGATCCGGAGGGCCCGTTCGCGGGCCGCAGGACGCAGATGCAGCGGATCGCGCAGTGGGTGCACGCGGCGCGCGCGAGCACCGAGACCCGGCCCACCGTCGTCGTGCTGCACGGCGCGCCGGGCTCGGGCCGTACGACGCTCGCGGTGCGGGCGGCGCACGAGCTGCGCGACCAGTTCCGCGGCGCGTGCGTGGTGGACCTGCGGGGCGACGCGCCCGAGGCCCCGCTGTCGACCCGGGACGCGCTGCTCCATCTGCTGAACCGGCTCGGCGCGCCGCGCGAACAGCTGCTCTTCCGGGAGCGTTCCTCGCAGGAGCAGCAGGTGCGCCGCCTGAGCGAGCTGTACCACCAGCATCTGACGGGGCTTCCGGTCACGATCGTGCTGGACGACGCGGGCGACGCGGAGCAGGTGCGCACGCTGATCCCCGAGCGGTCCGACAGCCTCGTGCTGGTGACGGCGCGCAAGCCGCTCGACCTGCCCGCGGACGTCCCGGCGTGGGTGCACCAGGTGCCGGTGGACGCGCTGGACGCGGCGGGCTCGGAGGAACTCCTGCGCGAGTCCGCGGAGGACGCGTCGGGCCCCTACGACTCCGAATCGTCCGACACGGTAAGGGAGTTGTGCGGCGGCCTGCCGCTGGCGCTGCGCATCGCGGGCTCCGCGATAGGGCCGCGCACGACCCGCGCACTGGCGTCCGATCTGGGTGCGTACGGGCCCGTGGAGCCGGTCGAGCGGGTGCTGTGGCTGCGCTACACCGACCAGTCCGAGGCAGCCCGGCGGCTGCTGCGCCGGCTCGCGCTCGCCGGGCGGGCCTCGCTCGGCGCTGCGGCGGCGGCCGCGCTCCTCTCGACGGACGAGTCGGAGGCCACCCGCCATCTGACGGCGCTGTCCCGGGCGGGGCTGATCGACCACGTGCGGGGCAGCCGGTACCGGCTGCACGACCTCGTCCGCTCCTTCGCGCAGGCCCGCCTCCTCGACGAGGAGGAACCGGCCGACCGGACGGCCGCGCAGGAACGACTCATCCAGAACTACGCGGAGCTCGCGGACTCGGTGATCCGGCTCGTCGACGGCAAGATGTCGACGCGCGCCGGCCAGATCGGCCCGCACGGCTTCACCTCGCTGGACGCCGCGCTGCGCTGGCTCGACGACGAGTCCAGCTTCATCACGGCGACGCTGCGGGGCACGGAGGGCGTCGACCATGCGGCCGTGCTCAACCTGCTCGGCGCCCTGTGCGACTACTGCCTGCTGCGCGGCGACCTCTACCGCCTCGGCGAGATCAGCGAGCTCACCCAGGCCGTCGACCAGGGGCTTCTCGTGCGCTCGGTGCAGTGGCGCACGGGTATCGCCGCGCGCCAGCTCGGCGAGCTCGACAAGGCGCGTACGACGCTGGCGTCCGTGGTGGACCTGTACTTCGAGGCGCACCACGACGCGGGCGCGGCGCGCGCCCTGTGCTCGCTGGGCATCACGCTGCACCACCAGGGCCAGCTCAAAGAGGCGGCGGCGAAACTCCGCGAGGCCCTCGACCTGCAGATCACGGAGGAGACGTCGGGCGACCGGGGCTGGACGCTGCACGCGCTCGCCGCGGTGGAACGCGACCGGGCCCACGTGAAGGAGGCGCTCGACCTGCTGACCGCGGCGCTGGCCCTGCACCGCGAGAACGAGTCCGTGCACGGCGAGGCGTGGGCGCACTTCCAGCTGGGGCAGCTGTGCCTGCGGATGGGCGACGTGCCGGGCGCGGAGCGCGAGCTGCGCACCGCCCTCGACCTGTACAGCCGTACGCGCGACAGCCGGGGCGAGGCATGGGCGCTCACCCAGCTGGCGCGGGCGCGCCTGGTGGACGGCGACGCGTCGGCGGCCGTGGACGGACTGCGCCAGGCCACCTCGCGCCACCGCGACAACGAGGACGCGCGCGGCGAGGCCTGGACGCTCTACTACCTGGGCCAGGCCCTGGAGGAGAGCGGCGACCTCGACCGGGCGGTACGCGAGCTGGAGCGCTCCCGCACGATGTTCTCGCGGATGCGCGACGTGTACGGGCTCGCCTGCGCCCGCCATCACTCGGCGCGCGTCACGCGTGACCAGCGCGCCGCGCAGACCGGCTCGCTGCGCAACTCAGGTTTCGCCCGTCAGCTCCTGGTCGACGCCCGCGCCGACTTCCAGCGCATCGGCGTCGCGCACGGCGAGGGGTGGACCTGCCTGGAACTGGCGGTGGTGGACGCGGGCAACGGGCGCGCGGCCCAGGCCCTGACCCTGTGCGAGGAGGCGGCGGCGCTGTTCGCGTCGTACTGCGACCGCCGCGGCGAGGACTGGGCGAACTTCCTGCGCTGCACGCTGCTGCCGTACGCGTCACCGGGCGGCTCGGAGATCGGCACGGCCGTGGCACAGGAGGAGCTGTCCCAGCTCGCCCGCACCACCCACGCCGGCCGGGACGGCAAGCTCGACGACTACGTGGAGGCCTACCAGCTCCTCCTGGAGCGCGGCGCGGACCTCGAGGCGGGCTGGCAGGCCTGGCGCCTCGGCATGGTCCCGAAGCGGCACGCCCGGGACGTGATGGGCGTGGAGGTGAGCGCGGGGCGCTGAGGGCGCGCGGGCGCCTGAGGGCGCGCGGGTCTGAGTGCCGGGGCACAGCACGAAGGCGCTCGGCGCGGCTCATCGCCGTGCCGAGCGCGTTCCGTCCAGCTGGGCGTCAGCCCTTGGCGGGCGAGGCCGGGGAGGCACCGGAGCCGGTCGCGGGGTCCGCGGCGGCGTCCGGCTTCTCCTCGAAGTCGACCTTGCCCATGTGGCGGTTCATCGACTTCATCAGGCCCCAGACGGCGACGGCCAACACCGCGAAGACGATGAAACCGAGGACGCCCGGGGTCACCTTGTTCTCGTCAACCTCCTTGGCGAGGGGGACGAGATGCGTCATTGCCAGGCTTGCGCTTGCGCTCATGTCAGGCATTGTCGCGGATGCCCGCAAAGAGGTCGTCCTCGGGGAGGGAGGTATCGACGAGAGACTTCGCGAGCTCGTACTCCTCGGTCGGCCAGACCGCCTTCTGAACGTCCATCGGGACGCGGAACCAGCCGCCGTCAGGGTCGATCTGCGTGGCGTGCGCGATCAGCGCCTTGTCGCGGATCTCATAGAACTCGGCGCACGGGATGTGCGTGGTCAGCGTCCGTTCGACCCGCTCGAACTCGTCCCAGCGCTTGAGCCACTCCGCGTACGGCGACTCCAGGCCGCGGTCCAGCATCGCCTGGTGCAGCGCCTCGGTGCGCGGCCGGTTGAAGCCCTGGTTGTAGTAGAGCTTCTGCGGCTGGTAGGCCGGGCCGAACTCGGACTCCGGGTACTTCTCGGTGTCCGCCGCGCCCTCGAAGGCCACCATCGAGATCTTGTGGGTCATGATGTGGTCGGGGTGCGGGTAGCCGCCGTTCTCGTCGTACGTCGTGACGACCTGCGGACGGAACGAACGGATCTGCCTGACCAGCTCCCCCGCCGCCTTGTCGACGTCCTCGAGCGCGAAGCAGCCCTCGGGCAGCGGCGGCAGCGGGTCACCCTCGGGCAGGCCCGAGTCGACGAAGCCCAGCCACTCCTGCTTCACGCCGAGGATCTCGCGCGCCTCGTCCATCTCCTTCTTGCGTACCTCGTGGATGTGCTCCTCGATGTACTTGTCGCCCTGGAGCTTCGGGTTGAGGATGGAGCCGCGCTCCCCGCCCGTGCAGGTCACGACGTGCACGTCCACCCCCTCGGACACGTACTTGGCCATGGTGGCCGCGCCCTTCGACGACTCGTCGTCGGGGTGGGCGTGAACGGCCATCAGTCGCAGCTGCTCAGTCAAGACAAGATCCTCAGTGAATGACTCGGTGAATAAGGCGCCCTCGGTCATACAGCGCAATGGGCGGCTTCTATAGTGACCGAACCGGGGGGCGGAAAATTCCGGCAGTCTGTCCGGGGCCGGTCCTCGACCGCCCCGCGCGAGAGGATCGATCATGAGTGCGGTGAGTGAGCAGCTCCCCGACGGCCGCTACGGCCGTTCCCGATCCGCCGACGAACGCGCGGACCGCACCCTGAAGATCGTCGGCGCCGTGCTCGGCGCCCTGCTCGTCGTCCTGATCGGCTGGTTCGGCTACCACTACGTCTTCGGTACGAAGATCAGCGCCGAGGTCATCACCTTCAAGGCCTCCGACAAGGCGGTCAAGGCGCACCTCGAGGTCCGTAAGGACACCGACGCGAAGGGTTACTGCACCATCCGGTCGCTGTCCGCCGACGGCGCCGAGGTGGGCCGCGCGGACTTCCGCTTCGACCAGCGCGACAGCCGGATCGACAAGGTCGTGACGCTGCGCACCACGTCCCGCGGCACCAGCGCGGAGCTGCTCGGCTGCCACGCGGGCTGACCGCACGGCCGCCACACCGCGGCCGCATCGCCAACCGTCCGGGTTTCGATGCCTGACCTGCGGTGACGAATTCTTGATGGCATATGTCCTCCCCCTTCGGCGCCTGAATTGTTAGGCTCGTGGTTTCGCCCTCCCGTGAGAGCACATGCTTCTGGGTAGGGCGATACTTTGTATTCCCAGTACCTACGAGGAGCACCTGTGACCCAGACCAGCGAAGACGTCACCTGGCTCACGCAGGAGGCGTACACCAAGCTCAAGGACGAGCTGGAGTACCTGTCTGGTCCCGCGCGCGCCGAGATCACCGTGAAGATCGCGGCGGCACGCGAGGAGGGCGACCTGCGCGAGAACGGCGGGTACCACGCAGCCAAGGAGGAGCAGGGCAAGCAGGAGCTCCGCATCCGCCAGCTGACCCAGCTCCTGGAGAAGGCCAAGGTCGGAGAGGCGCCTGCCGCGGCCGGCGTCGCCGCCCCCGGCATGGTCGTCACGATCGCCTTCGACGGCGACGAGGACGACACCATGACGTTCCTGCTCGCCTCGCGCGAGTACGCAAGCGCCGATTTCGAGACGTACTCGCCGCAGTCCCCGCTGGGCTCCGGCGTGAACGGCAAGAAGATCGGCGAGGACGCCCAGTACGAGCTGCCGAACGGCAAGCTCGCCTCGGTGAAGATCCTCGAGGCGAAGCCCTACAGCGGCTGATCCGACACATGCGAAGGCCCCCGGCGCGTGCTGCGCCGGGGGCCTTCGCATGTTCGCGTGCCGGGCCGTATCGGTCGGGCTGTCGCGGGTGGGCCGTCGCCGTCAGGCCGTCGCGTTGCGGTACTTGCGGACCGAGAGTGTCCGGAAGACGACGACGATCAGGACGGACCAGATCAGCGAGGCCCACACGGCGTGCTGCATGGGCCAGGCGGGGGAATCGGAGACGCCAGGGTTGCCGAACAGCTCGCGGCAGGCCTGCACCGTGGCGCTGAACGGGTTCCAGTCGGCGATGTGGCGCAGCCAGGGCGTCATCTGGCTGGAGTCCACGAACGCGTTCGAGATGAACGTCACCGGGAAGAGCCAGACCAGCCCGCCCGACGTGGCCGCCTCGGGGGTGCGTACGGACAGGCCGATGAGGGCGCCGATCCACGTGAACGCGTATCCGAGGAGGAGCAGCAGGCCGAAGGCGCCGAGGGCCTTCGGGAGGCCCTCGTGGATGCGCCAGCCCACCAGGAGCGCGACGATCGCGAGGACGAGCAGGGTCAGGGCCGTCTGCACGAGGTCGGCGAGGGTGCGTCCGGTGAGGACGGCCCCGCGGGACATCGGCAGCGACCTGAAGCGGTCGATGAGGCCCTTGTGCATGTCGTCGGCGATGCCCGCTCCGGCGCCCGCCGTGGCGAACGTGACGGTCTGGGCGAAGATGCCGGCCATCAGGAACTCGCGGTAGACCGCGGGGTCGGTGGTGCCCCCGATGTTCATCGAGCCGCCGAACACGTAGCTGAACAGCACCACGAACATGATCGGCTGGATCAGTCCGAAGATGACGACCTCGGGAATCCGCGTCATCCGGATCAGATTGCGCTTGGCGACGACGAGGGAGTCCCGGGCGGACTGCGCGGGGCCGCCCGCGGGGCGGGGGGCGAGGGGCTGGGTGACGGCGCTCACTTGTCGGCCTCCTTCTTGCGCTTGGACTGCTTGGCGGCTCCCGCCCCCGAGCCGTTCTCGTCCTCCTTCTCCTCGGCCACGTGGCCCGTCAGGGAGATGAAGACGTCGTCGAGGGTGGGCCGGCGCAGACCGATGTCGTCGATCTCGATGCCGCGGGTGTCCAGCTCCCTGATGACCTCGGCGAGGAGCTTGGCGCCGCCGGTGACGGGGACGGTGAGCTTGCGGGTGTGCTGCTCGACGGTGGTCTCGCCCTTGCCGAACCCGGCGAGGATCTCGGCGGCGGACGTCATGTGCTCCCGCTCGTGCACCACGAGCTCGACACGCTCGCCGCCGGTCTGGGCCTTGAGCTGGTCGGAGGTGCCGCGCGCGATGACGCGGCCGTGGTCGATCACGCAGATGTCGTGCGCCAGGTGGTCGGCCTCTTCGAGGTACTGGGTGGTCAGCAGCAGGGTCGTGCCGCCGGCGACCAGCTCCTGGATGACCTCCCACAGCTGCAGCCTGTTGCGCGGGTCGAGTCCCGTCGTGGGCTCGTCCATGAACATCACGGGCGGCGAGACGACGAGTGCGGCGGCCAGGTCGAGCCGGCGGCGCATGCCTCCGGAGTACGTCTTCGAGGTCCGGTCGGCGGCGTCCGCGAGGTTGAACCGCTCGAGCAGCTCGGACGCCCGCACCTTCGCCTCTTTGGCCTTCATCTGGTACAACTGGCCGACCATCTGCAGGTTTTCACGACCCGTCAGATACTCGTCGACCGCGGCGAACTGACCGGAGAGGCCGATCGAGCGCCGCACCTCGTTCGGATGCTTGAGAACGTCGATGCCCGCGACGACGGCCTTGCCGCTGTCCGGCGTGAGCAGCGTCGTCAGGCAGCGCACGGCAGTGGTCTTCCCCGCCCCGTTCGGACCGAGCAGGCCGAGGACCGTACCCTCCGGGACATCGAGATCGACGCCGTCCAGAGCCCTGACGTCGCCGAAGGTCTTCACCAGACCTTCGGCGTAGATGGCGCCTGGCATATGGCTTCCCCCATGGGTTGTGGGTGACCTTTTCGGTTGCCTTGCTCGGCAGAATCTTAGGTATGTCCGCCTGAGCATGCCCGGCGGAATGGTGACGTGGACCACAAAGTATCGCGATACATCGCGTCTCATCAACCGCTTTTCCGCAATCCGCCGGCGGGCCGGAGATTCCGCGGCCGGGCGGTCAGTCGATGACGAGGTAACCCGCGTCCCGCAGCGCCGCGCCGACCTCGGCGCAGTGCACCGGGCCCTTCGTCTCCAGGTGCAGCTCGACCTCGGCCTCCGTGAGCCCGAGCCGGGGATCCGTGCGCACGTGGCTCACGTCGAGGACGTTGGCGTCGACCACGGACAGCACGCCGAGAAGCGTGGCCAGGGCGCCGGGACGGTCCGTCAGACGCAGCCGCAGCGACAGATAGCGCCCGGCGGCAGCCATGCCGTGGCGCAGGATCCGCTGCATCAGGAGCGGATCGACGTTGCCGCCTGACAGGAGCGCCACGACCGGGCCCTCGAAGGAGCGCGGGTCGCTCAGCAGCGCCGCGACAGGGCTCGCCCCGGCCGGTTCGACGACCAGCTTGGCCCGCTCCAGGCAGAGCAGCAGCGCGCTCGACAGCTCGTCCTCCGAGACCGTACGGACCTCGTCGACCAGCTCCTCGACCAGCTGGAACGGCACGTCACCGGGGCGCCCCACCTTGATGCCGTCGGCCATCGTCGCCGGATACGGGATCGACACCGGCCGCCCGGCCGCGAGCGAGGGCGGGTACGCCGCCGCGCCCGCCGCCTGCACACCGATCACCTTCACATCGGGACGCAGCGCCTTGACCGCCACCGCGATGCCCGCGGCGAGCCCGCCGCCGCCGATGCCGACGACGATCGTGCGCACCTCGGGGCACTGCTCCAGGATTTCGAGGCCCACGGTGCCCTGCCCGGCGATGATGTCCGGGTGGTCGAAGGGGTGGATGAACACGGCGCCCGTCTCGTGCGCGTACTCCTGCGCCGCCGCCAGCGTCTCGTCGACGACCTGCCCGTGCAGCCGCACCTCCGCGCCGTAGTCCCGGGTCGCCGCGACCTTCGGCAGGGGCGCGCCGACCGGCATGAAGACCGTGGAGCGTACGCCGAGGAGAGAAGACGCGTGCGCGACACCCTGCGCATGGTTTCCGGCACTCGCGGCGACCACGCCCCGGGCGCGCTCCTCGGGAAGCAGGCCCGCGATCCTGACGTACGCGCCGCGCAGCTTGAAGGAGCCGGTCCGCTGGAGGTTCTCGCACTTGAGGTGCACCGGCGCCCCGACCAGCCCCGAGAGGTGCCGGCTGCCCTCCATCGCCGTCATCCGAGCGACCCCCGAGAGCATCTTCTGCGCGCCGCGCACATCGTCCAGGGTCACCGTCGGCAAGGAGTCAGCCGTGCTGTAGCTCATGACGGCAAGTCTCGCAGCTCACGCCGTACGGCTCCTGGCGTGACCAAGGTCCGAGACTGGTTTGCGCAGCGTCGGTACGGCCCGCCGTCCGGCCGCGTACCCTGTCCCCCAACCCACCACCCCTCGCATGAAGTGAGCCCCCGGCCATGCCCACACCACCGGAAACGATGGACATGACGACCGCCGGCGACACCGGCCTCCTCGAAACCCTGCAGCACCAGGTGGCGGTCTTCGCCCGCCGTGCCGAACAGACCCGGCTCGGCGGGGTCGGGCAGGTGCGCAACTCGATGGACCGAGCCGCGTATCTGCTGCTCAACCGCCTGGACAAGGAAGGCCCGATGGGCGTCAAGGCGCTCGCCGCGAGCATGGGCATCGACTCGTCGACGGTGACACGTCAGGTCGCGCCGCTCGTCGACACGGGCCTCGTCAAGAGGACGTCCCACCCGGAGGACGGGCGCGCGGTCGTCCTCCAGCTCTCGCCGCGCGGCCTCGCCCGGCTCGACGAGGTACGCACGTCCAGGCGGTCCCTGATGGCCGAGTTGACGCAGGAGTGGACCCCGCAGGAGCGCGAACAGTTCTGTGCGCTCCTCACGCGCTTCAACACCGCGCTGTCCGCGCGGCAGACGGGCCAGCCCGCCCCGTCCGGGGAAGCCGCTCCCGGCTCTTGACCCCGGGCCCGCACCTGCCCTCATATGAGACCGGGCCCCTGTCGCATGCGGCCGGGGCCCGTCCCGTCCCGGCGACCGGCCGCCCAGCGGCCCGGCTGGAGGTGCGGTGCGAGAACGGCGCGCGTTCCAGGACGCTCGCCGGGCCCGGGAGTTCGAGGCGTTCGTCGCGGGCGCGGCAGGGCGGCTGCTCCATGCCGCGACGCTGCTCACCACGGAGCCGGCCGACGACAACCCACGCGCGCGGAAGCTGCTCACGTCGGCGCTCGCGCAGACGTACGCCTCCTGGGACCGGCTGCGCGGCGAGGACCCCTACGACCGTGCCCGCAAGGAGCTCGCCCTGCGCTTCGCCCGCGCGGCCTGGCATCAGCACCGCGGGTACGGCGGCGTGCTGCGTCACCTGGGCCCGCAGGAGCGGCTGATCCTGGTATTGCGCCTGTACGAGGGGGTCGGCGAGGAGCAGGTGGCCGCGCTGCTCGGACTCCCCATGGAGCGCGTGCACGCCATCCACGCGCGCGCCATGGCGCTCGTCCTGCACCCGCCGCGCGGGCCCGCCCCGGCCGCCCCCCTTGGGGACGCGGGGGCCCTGGAGGAGGTGCCGTCATGAACGCACAGGCCCGCAGGGAACGCGAGGTCCGCGCGGTCCTGGAGGCCGCCCAGGGAGCGCTGCCGCCCGAGATCCACGCCGAGGCCGTGCGCCGGGGCGGGCGGATCCTGCGCCGCAGGAGGGTGCTGCGCCGCCTGACGTGGCTGGCGCTGTGCCTGGCGATGACCGTGTTCTTCGTATGGGCCCTGCTGGCCAGGCCCTGGGTGGAGCCGCCGTCCGGGACGACTCCACCCCTCACGGGCTGGTGACCGCGTGCCTCCTCCAGGAGGCCCTGCGCGGGATCAGCCGAGCGCCTGCTGGAGGTCGGCGAGCAGGTCGTCGGCCGACTCGATGCCCACGGAGAGGCGTACGAGGTCGCTGGGCACTTCGAGCGCCGAGCCCGCGACCGAGGCGTGCGTCATGCGTCCCGGGTGCTCGATCAGGGACTCCACACCGCCCAGGGACTCGCCCAGGGTGAACAGCTTCGCCCGGTCGCAGACCGCCACGGCGGCCTCCTCGCCGCCCTCGACCTGGAACGACACCATGCCGCCGAACGCCTTCATCTGCTTGGCCGCGACCTCGTGACCGGGGTGCTCCGGAAGGCCCGGGTACAGAACACGCGTCACGCGCGCGTGCCGGGACAGCATGTCGGCGACCTTCGTCGCGTTCTCGCTGTGCCGGTCCATCCGCACGGGCAGCGTCTTGATGCCGCGCAGCACGAGCCAGGCGTCCATCGGCCCGGCGACGGCGCCCATCGCGTTCTGGTGGTACGCCAGCTCGTCGCCGAGCGCCGGGTCGGCGACGATCAGCGCGCCGCCGACGACGTCCGAGTGACCGCCCATGTACTTGGTCAGGGAGTGCACGACGACGTCCGCGCCGAGGGCCAGCGGCTGCTGCAGGTACGGGCTCGCGAAGGTGTTGTCGACGACGAGCCGCGCCCCCGCCTCCCGCGCGACCTGCGCGACGGCGGCGATGTCGGTGATCCCGAGCAGCGGGTTGGACGGCGTCTCGACCCAGATGACCTTGGTCTTCGGGGTGAGCGCCGCGCGCACGGAGGCCGGGTCGCTGGTGTCGGCGACCGACCACTCCACGCCCCATCGCGAGACGACCTTCGCGAACAGCCGGAACGTGCCGCCGTACGCGTCGTTCGGGATGACCACGTGATCGCCGGGGCTGAGGAGCGTACGGAGAAGGCAGTCCTCGGCGGCGAGCCCGGAGGCGAACGCGAGGCCTTGGCGGCCGCCTTCGAGGGCGGCGAGGTTCTCCTCCAGGGCGGTCCTGGTCGGGTTGGCGCTGCGGCTGTACTCGTAGCCGCCGCGCAGCCCGCCCACGCCGTCCTGCTTGTACGTGGAGACCTGGTAGATCGGGGGGACCACGGCGCCCGTCAGGGGGTCGGCCGTGTTGCCCGCGTGAATGGCCACGGTCTCGAACCCGTGACCGCCGTGGGCGTTCTGGCTGTTGTGCGTGTCGCTCATGCGGCCAGAGCGTAGTGCGCACACGGGCCTCGCGGCGTCCCTACCGGGCCTGGTTCGCCAATTGTCCGACCCTTCTGGTTCGCTTGTACGCATGGGAATTCTCTGGGTCCTGATGGCAGTGGTCATGTTGGGGGCGGTGCTCGGCCCGTACCTGCTGCGCAGGCGCGGCGGCATACGCCAGGTCGCGCCCGGTTCGCCGGACGCCGCGGACCCGGCGGAGTACGGCTTCATGCGCCAGGAGGACCTGGACGTGCGGCTCCCCGGCCCCGACCAGGACCTGTTGAACGTGATGTCGGTGGTCCAGCGCAACCAGGACTTCACCGCCGCCAAGCAGCTCCTCGCCGGCACGGGCAAGGAGAGCGAGCAGCGCTGGGAGCGCGTGCAGGCGATCGCCGGCGCCGCCGCCCTGGAGCTGGCGCAGACACCGCGGCTGGGAGCCGGATGGCTCCACGCGTGGCGTGCCCAGGAGCCCAAGGACCCGGGCGGGGCGCAGGTGTTCGCGGAGTTCCTGGTCCAGCAGGCCTGGCGGAACGCGGGCGGTGAGGCCCAGGCAGACGAGCGGCGGATCATCCTGGAGGAGGCCAGGTCGGCCTGCGAGGACGCGGCGCTCCTGGCCCCCGGGGACCCGGTCCCCCACATCACGCATCTCGCCGTGGCCCGCGGCCTCGGGTACTCCCAGCACGACTTCGAGCAGCTCTGGCTCAAGATCCTCGACACGGCGCCGGGCCACATGGGCGCCCACCTCGCGGGCCTGCGGTACTGGTGCGAGAAGTGGCACGGCTCGCGCGAGCTCGCCTTCGCCTTCGCCGAGGCCGCCGCCGCGCGCGCCCCGCGCGGTTCGCTCCTCGCCGCGCTCCCCCTCTTCGCGCTCTACGAGCACCTGCCCGAGGTCAATCTGGTGCGCAGCTTCTACCAGAGCGAGGTCGTCACCAAGTCGATCCACGGCGCGCTCTTCGCCGTCCAGGCCGCCCGTCCGGACGACCCGATGCTCGCCCACGTCCGCCACCTCCTGGTGTTCTTCCTGGTCCGCTGCGAGCGGTGGGCCGAGGCGATGGAGCAGCTGCTCCACGTCGACGGCCATGTCGGCGCGCTCCCCTGGACGACGGGCGCGGACCCGGCCGCGGACTACGCGGTGTACCGGGCGCTGGCGGTCGCGGGCTACGAGGCGAACGGCGGGAGCCCGGCGACGCTGCGCCACTGACCCTGCCCGTGCGATGGGACGGAATTCCGGTCCCTTCGCGTACGTCGGCGAGGAGCGCCGAGCAGGCGGTGCGGCCCGACGAGCAGGCGTCACCCGTCAGCCGATCGGTGATCGTTTTCGGTCAAGGTTCTCCCGGGCCGCATGACAGCACCGCTCTGTCGCCACGATTTCCCTCATGGCGACTTCGGGGGCAAAGAGCAGGCGTTTCGGCGGACTGGACCAGTGGTGGGGCGTCCTGGCCGGCGCCCTTCTGGTCGCCGCATGGATCAACTCCGCCGCCGGTCCGGCGGTTGTCATCACGCTCTCCGCGGCCGTGCTCGTGTGGTGCTTCTTCCAAGCGCCCGTGACGTGCGGTGCACCCGTGCGAGGACGAGCGGACGGCTGCCGCAACAACGCCTCGGGACTGCTGCTGGGGTGCCACATCCACCAGCACCGGTGGCAGAAACTGAAGATGCTGATCTTCCGGCGACAGGTGCGCGCTTTCTGCTCCGGTCTGTTCTCGGACGGCAAGGCGGCGATCGTCACACTGGCCGGCGTGGGCAGCTTCATCTCGGGTCTGGCCGCTCTGGTCCCCGGCGTGATCGTCACATGACGGCACCCGCTCCCTCCTCCGTCGCCGTCCCGGCCATCGGGTGGTCAAGGGGTGGCCAGGTCGTGGCCAAGGCGCCGTATGCGTTCGGCATGTGGCCCCGGCGGCGGGTGACATAGCAGGATTTGCCCTTTCCTTCGCTGGCTAATGTGACGGAACGAAAGCGTCCGCGCCGAAGGGGAGACAGCGGTGGAGGTGCCGATACGTTCGCGGCTCCTCGACTACGTGGGCGGCGTCGACGCGGGGGCGCTCGCGCACGATGACGGGGCGGGCCCGAAGCCCGGTGTTCCCGCCTACCACACGGCCGTGTACGTACCGGTCGTGATCGGCGCGACCGGCGTCATCGATCACGCCTTCCACGAGCACTGGAGCGAGGACATCCACAAGGACGGCGTGGTGGGCGGTGTGCTGCACGGCAGCGGTCATGTCCTCTCCCAGACCGGGGACGACTTCAAGCGACTTGGGAAGGACGTCTGGGGTGGCATCAAGAGCATCTTCTGAGGTTCCCGCTGCGGGGGCCTCGCCCGTGCCGGGCGGTGGACGGATTCCCGTGCTGCCCGGGCTCGGGACCAGTTGGTACGAGCGCGGGGCGCGGTACTGGATGCGGCGTACCGGGACCGGCGTGCTGTGGCTGGTCGTGCTGGCGTTCTTCTGTTTCGTCTCGCTGAGCCTCTACTCGGGGTTCCGTGAGGCGCTGCCGTCGGGCGTGCGCAGCGTGTGGGACGTGGTGCAGGTCGTCGCGGCCTGTGTGGGCGCCGTCTGGGGTTGGATCGTGCAGCGGCGGGCGCACCGCAGGGACCTGCTGGACCCGCCCGGTCCCGGGCGGACGCGTGCCGCGCGGCGTGCTTCCGTCCGGCGCTCCACCGGTCTGGCCGTCCTCGGCCGTGGCCTCGTGGTGATCGCGGCTCCCGTCATGCCGGCGTTCGCCGCGTTCTGCGTGGGCTGGAGCGTCGCCGCGCTCACCGTGCGCGAGTATCCGACCGAGGTCGGCGCGCGGCGGGCGATGCAGGGGTAGGCGGGGTGGGCTCGCCGCGTGAGAGGGCGTATCGGCGGGCGTATAGGCGGGCGTGCGAGGTCAAGGGTGGCCGCCCGAGGCGCGCAGCGCCGTCGCGTGGCGGCGCAGGGGCTCGATCTCCTCGGTGGCGCGCTCCAGTTCAGTCAGCCAGGTCCGTATCCGGGTGTCGTCCGCGGCGTGCTTCAGGCACTCGCCGAGTGCCGCGGTGAGGACCTTGAGCTTGTTCTCGTAGACCGTGATGTAGTCGTCCATAGCCGTGCGGGCGGGGTGGACCGTGGAGTTGAAGAGCACGCCGACGCTCTCGCCGCCGGACGGGGCCAGTTCGCGCACGCGGCCGGCCATCCGGGACAGGCGCTCCCTGATCTCGTCGGGGCTTTCCCAGGCCGGAGGCCCGTAGGCCAGCACCCGGACGGATTCCCATGTCGCGCTCGCCCGGCCCTTCTTCGTCCTTCCGCAGTCGAGGGACAGGTTCACCCCGTAGAAGTCCCTCCCCCGCTCCGCCTCCGTCGCCACCAGGGACACGGTGAATCTGTCCACGGTGCCCGCAGGGATCAGCTGACTGACGGAGTGGCGGTAACTCCCTTCCCTGAGCGGGAAGTTGACGGCGTACGCGGCGCTCGGGCCCATTCGTCTCTGCTGCGCCGGCAGAGGTGCGGTGATCGACGCCCCGGGCAGGACGAGGACGAACGGCGGCTCGATCGGGGGGACGTGAAGCAGGCCCTCCACGTCCACCTGCACGCGTCGCACGATGCCGTCCAGGTCGCCCTCGTTGCAGACGGCGATGTCCAGGACCGGGCGCTCCGGGACCAGTTCGCCCAGAACACGCGCGTCCGCGTCCGGCTCCGCGAGCACCGACTCCGCGTCCTTCACCGTGACGTCGACGAAGCTGATCGCCCCGTCCTGCTTCCGCCGCGCCCGCAGCGTCGCCCACGCCGCGATGACCGCGCCGACGGCCGCCGCCGCGATTCCCCCGACGACCCCCATGACCGCAACCAGCATCGCGCTCCCCGCCCCCGCTCCCCGCCCCGCCCGAACGTCATGAGCCCCTACGTCCGGCAGCCGTCACAAGCCGCTCTCGCAGCGTAGGTGCGACCACTGACATTGATGGTGGTACTCAGGTTCCGATGGTCGTGACTCTGCCACTGACTGACGTCCTGCTGGACTGTCCTCAAGTTGTTCTGTCCGGCCATCGGGACCTGTTCTCATGGCTCCGGCCGGGTGGAACATGACCTCATAGGAGCTTGGTCAGAAGCCCCCTCAATGTCTTGTCTGCGCCACCCGGCCGGCGCCCACCTTCGGCTGGGAAGGCACCATCAGCATGACATCAGCGGGCACGCAGGACGCGGCGGTCCAGGAGGTCTTCGGAGGGGTCGACTCCCATGCCGACACCCTCCACGTCGCAGTCATCAGCAGTAACGGCAGCCACCTCGCGGACGCCGAGTTCACCACCACAGGCGCCGGATACGCCGCGGCCCTGGCCTATCTCGACGCCCACGGCCGCGTACTCGCCCTCGGCGTGGAAGGCACCGCTTCCTACGGAGCGGGCTTCACCCGCGCCGCCCGCTCACACGGACACCGGGTCTTCGAGGTGAACCGGCCGGACCGGGCCGAACGCCGCCGCACCGGCAAGTCCGACCCCATCGACGCCTACGCGGCCGCCAGGGCCGCCCTGTCCGGCCGGGCCTCCAGCGCACCCAAAGACGACACCGTCGCCGGCATACGTGCCCTGCACAACGCCGCCCGCTCCGCCATCAAGGCACGCACCGCGGCCCTCAACCAGATCGGGCAGATTCTCGTCACCGCGCCCGAAGGCATCCGCGCCAAATACGGGCAGCTCAAGGGAACCAACCGCACCGAGACCCTGGCCCGGATACGGCCGACCGGTGACACGGTCCACGTCGCGGTCCTCACCGCGCTCAAAAGCCTCGCCCGACGTGTCAAGGACCTCACCGCCGAACACGAGGCCCTGACCCGCACCCTGGACAAGGAGGTCACCGACCACAATCCCGGCCTGCGAGCCACCCACGGAGTCGGCCCCGACACCGCCGCCCAGCTCCTGGTCAGCGCCGGAGGCAATCCCGACCGGATGCGCACCGAGGCGGCATTCGCCGCCCTCTGCGGAGCCGCACCCGTCCCCGCCTCCAGCGGCAAGACCAACCGGCACCGCCTGTCACGAGGCGGTGACCGGGCAGCCAACGCGGCTCTCTACCGCATCGCTCTGGTCCGCATGGCCAGCGACACCCGCACCCGCGCCTACGTGGAGCGACAAATCGCCGCCGGCCGCACGAAGAAGGAGACCATCCGACTCCTGAAGCGAGCCATCGCCCGGGAGATATTCCGCTGCCTGACCACCAAAGTCGCCGTCCCCGGCATCGCAGACCTACGCCCCCTGAGGCAATCGAAGAACCTCACCCTCACCGCCGCAGCCCAACACCTCGGAGTCTGGCCCGCCACCATCTCCACCCTCGAACGCGGAACCCGCCGAGACGACAACCTCGCCCACGCCTACCGCGAGTGGCTCACTGCCGCTTGACAGCCAATAGGAGCATCAACGGGCTGTGCTCGCGGTGTCCGGGACGGTGTCCTCACGCCGCGAGACGTACCTCGCCCTGGCGCGCGGGCGCCCGGCGGGCGGCAGGCCGTGAGGTCGGAGTCGCGAGGCGGAGCAGTTCGGACCGACCGAGAGCCAGGACGTCAGCGAGGCCGAGGCCCAGGGCGTGGGCGGCGGCCGCCAGGACCTCCGACGACGCCTCCTTGAGGCCGCGCTCGATCTCGGAGAGGTACGGCAGGGAGATTCGGGCGGCGTCGGCCACGTCCTTCAGCGTGCGTTCCTGGGCGAGGCGCTCACGGCGCAGGACGTCCCCCACGATGTCGCGCCAGAGCGGCTCCTTGGACGGGGGCCCGGCAGGCTCCGCCGGGGCGGGACGCCACTCCGGGCGCGACTCCGAGCGCAGATCCGGGCGCAGGTCCGGGTGCAGAGGGATGACGCGGGCGTGGTTCGACGCGTGGCTGCTCACGGGTTCAGCGTAGGAGCGGCCCACGCGGTGCGGCCCACCGTTCTGCCCCCGGCATAACGGTGGGCGTAGCACCCGTCACACGCGCCCCCGTCCCACCTCGGCCCGCATCCGCGCAGCCGTAGTCGACGGGTCGTACCCCTGCGGAACCCCCTCCACGAAGATCACCTCGCCGTCCAGGTTCCGTGTCCGGAGCGGGATGAGCTCCTGGTAGGCGTCGGAGTCGTACCAGCCGTGGGCCGCAGCCTTGTCAGGGAACGAGATGACGACGACGCCCCCCGGCCACGACCCCTCGATGTCCTCCGGCTGGGCGCCGTGCACAAGGAAGCGGCCGCCGAACGGGTCGAGGGTCGACTGGATGCGCTCCATGTAGTCGAAGACCTCTTCGTTCGGCACGGTGGTGTTGCGGAGGGCGGCGATGGCGTAGGCGGTCATGAGGTCCTCCCCGGCAGGATCGGTTCGATGACCCGATCCTGCCGGGGGACGGACGGACCGTCGATTACGCCTCAGGTAATGCCCCGGGTGATGCCCTGGGTAATGCGTCGGGCAACGGCGAGGGTCAGATTGTCGCCGTGTCGATCACGAAGCGGTACCGCACGTCGCTCGCGAGCACGCGCTCGTACGCCTCGTTGATCTGGCTCGCCTCGATCAACTCGATCTCGGCGCCGAGGCCGTGCTCGGCGCAGAAGTCGAGCATCTCCTGGGTCTCCTGGATGCCGCCGATGCCGGAGCCGGAGAGGGACTTACGGCCCGCGATCACGGAGAACAGGTTGAGGGAGATGGGCTCCTCGGGGGCGCCCACGTTCACCAGGGCGCCGTCCGTCTTCAGGAGCGAGAGGAACGCGCCGAAGTCGAGCGGGGCCGAGACCGTCGACAGGATGATGTCGAAGGTGCCGGCCAGCTCCTCGAAGGTCTTCGGGTCGCTGGTCGTGTAGTAGTGGTCGGCGCCCAGCTTGAGGCCGTCCTCCCGCTTGCGCAGGGACTGCGACAGGACGGTCACCTCGGCGCCGAGCGCGTGCGCGATCTTGACGCCCATGTGGCCGAGGCCGCCCATGCCGAGGACGGCGACCTTCTTGCCGGGGCCCGCGTTCCAGTGCTTGAGCGGGGAGTACGTGGTGATGCCCGCGCACAGCAGCGGCGCGGCCTCGTCGAGGGCCAGGCCCTCGGGGATGCCGACGGTGTAGTTCTCGTCGACGACGATGTGGGTGGAGTAGCCGCCGTAGGTGGGCTCGCCGTTCTTGTCGAGGGCGTTGTACGTGCCGACGTTGCCCTTGGCGCAGTACTGCTCCAGGCCCGCCTTGCAGTTGTCGCACTCGCGGCAGGAGTCGACCATGCAGCCGACGCCGGCACGGTCGCCGACGGCGAACTTGGTGACGCCGGGGCCCACCTCGGTGACGATGCCGGCGATCTCGTGGCCGGGGACCATCGGGAAGATGCCCTCGCCCCAGCCGTCGCGGGCCTGGTGGATGTCGGAGTGGCAGATGCCGGCGAACTTGATGTCGATCAGGACGTCGAACTCGCCCACCGGGCGGCGCGGAATGGTGGTGCGCTCCAGCGGAGCCTTTGCGGAGGGTGCGGCGTAGGCGCTGACGGTGGTGATCTGTGCGGTCATGCGTACAGCCTGCCCCAGCCGGAGGCATCCCCCGGGCTCAGGGCCTTGCCCCGCTTTGCGTACGCCCACTGGTCCTACTACTGGCGGGGTCAGGAACACCTTCGTACGACTGTGGCGGCCCGGCGATACTGGAGGCATGGACGATGACGGGACCCGCGCCGCCCCGGCGGCCGGCGAGCCGCTGGACCGGCGTGCCGAGCTGAGCGAGTTCCTGCGCACCCGGCGGGCCCGGCTGAAGCCGCAGGACGTGGGGCTGCCGGACTTCGGCAGGCACCGGCGCGTGCCGGGCCTGCGCCGCGAGGAGCTGGCGCAGCTGGCCGGCGTGTCGGTGGCGTACTACACGCGCCTGGAGCAGGGGAACGGGCGGAACGTGTCGGCGGAGGTGCTCGACGCGATCGCGCGCGCCCTGCGCCTCACGGACGCGGAGCACGCGCATCTGACGCATCTCGCGAAGCCGAAGCAGCACAAGAAGAAGCGGGCCTCGCGGGAGCAGCAGCAGGTGCGCGGGGCGCTGCGGCATCTGCTCGACAGCCTGGAGGGCGTGCCCGCGTACGTGTCCGGCCGGCGCTCCGAGGTGCTCGCCTGGAACCGGATGGCCGCTGCGGTCTTCGGCGACTGGAGCGAGCTGCCGCCGCGGGAGCGGAACTGGGCGCGGATGGTGTTCCTCGCCCCGGCCTACCGCGACCTGTTCGTGGAGTGGGATGCGAAGGCGTCCGACATGGTCAGCTATCTGCGGCTGTACGCGGGCTGCCACCCGGACGACCCGGAGCTGTCGGCGCTGGTCGGTGAACTCTCCGTCAAGAGCGAGGAGTTCAGGCGGCTGTGGGCGACGCACGACGTCAAGGAGAAGGGCCACGGCGTGAAGCGGCTGCGGCATCCGCTGGTGGGTGAGCTGAGCCTGAGTTACGAGACCATGACCCTGCCCGACGACGAGGAGCAGCATCTCGTGGTCTACCACGCGGAGCCGGGCTCCCCGTCGGCCGAGGCCCTGCGCCTCCTCGCGAGCTGGGGCACGGACGCGGTCCGGGCGGGCCTGGGCGAGAACCTCCGGGCCCACCCGGACCGGTGACGACAGGCTCACCCGGATCCGTGACGACAGCCCCCGGACCGTGACGACAGCCCCACCCGACCGGTGGCGGAAGGCACACCCGACCGGTGGCGAAAGGGCGCTCTACGGCTGGTAGGGCGGCGCCGCCCCCCAGTTCCAGAGCGGTACGGGCTGTTCGGCGGGCCGGGCCGCGTCGGGGCCCGAGAAGTAGACGGCGAGCCGGGTGCCCCACTCGATGTAGGCGCTGAACGCCGAGCGGAACTCGGCGTCGGCAGGGAGGCCCGCCTCGTCCGCCGCGTCGTGCATCAGATTGACCCAGCGGCGGCGCTGCGGCTCCGTGATGTGCTTGCCGACGTGCTTGGCGACCATGTGGCTGTGGCCGCCCTGCTGTTCGGAGTAGGCGGCGGGGCCGCCGAAGACCTCGCCGATCCACAGGGCGACGTGCCCGGCGTGCTCGGGCGGGAGGTCGGCGAACAGGGGGCCGAGGAGATCGTCCTTGAGAACCTTGTCGTAGAAGACGTCGGTGAGCCGTGCGAAGGCGTCGGCGCCGCCTGCCCAGTCGTACAGGCTCGGCACGGACGCGCCGGTGCCGCGTACCGATGTGGGCTTGTAGTGGCGCATCTCGTCGATGTTCCCGACGTACGGCCTGATCTCGGCGAGGAAGTCCTGGAAGAGGTCGGACTTGCGGAAGCCCTCGATGTGGTCCTCGGTCGAGGTCCAGGTGATGCGCAGGATGAAGTGCTCGAAGTCCTCCTCGCAGCGAGCCAGTTCGTAGTCGACGCACTGGGGCGCCGCGGCGAGCCGGGCGGCGGCGCGCGTGTAGGCCGCGAGGAACTCGGCGGACCGGTCCCCGGGGATCCGATAACGGATGTACTCGACTGTCTGCGTGGTCATGACCTCAGCAAAACACGGGTGGCCCGCCCCGGCCATGAGGTCGGGACGGGCCAGCCGGGCTGTCAGCGCTGGGCGTAACGGGCCATGCCCGTCACTACGCCGGCGGGCGTAGCGCGCCTACGCCACGCGTCGCGGCTACTTGCCGTAGTACGCGTTGTAGACCGAGATCGTCGACTTGTTGCCCTTCTTGTCGGCGATCTTGGCGTGGAAGGAGACGGCCTTGCCCTTGGCCGGGTTCTTCACCGTGACCTTGCCGTTCTTGACGTCCAGCTTCTTCCACGTCTGGCCGTAGTCGTAGGAGACGTACACGGCCAGCGACTTGAGGTTGCTGCCCGCGGCCGCGCCCTGGACGGTGACCGGGACCGACTGGGTCTTGCCGGCGGGGGCGGTGCTGTCGAGGCCGACGGCCGCGTTGAAGCGCGCCGTGGACAGCGGCAGCCTGGCCGCCTCGGCCGACGAGGCCGGCTTCTTCGAGCGGAACGTCCAGCTGGCGTCGACGCGGGTGGAGGCCGCGGCGATCTTGACGCTGCGCTTGATGGACGTCGACAGCCTGTACTCGGCGTCGCCGGAGGTGACCTTGAAGGGCTTCTCGCCGACCAGCGGGTCGTCGTTCTCGCCGACCTTGGTGCTGCCCTTGTAGAGGGTGGTCTTCACCGAGAGGTACTGCGAGTAGCCGGCGTGGGTCTTGCCGTCGGCGTACATCGGCAGGTTGCCGTAGATCTCGTTGCCGTCGCGGTAGACGCCGTAGTCACCGCCGATACGGGGGCCGAAGACGCCCGTATTGAACGTCTTCTCGTACGCCTTGCCGCCCTGGAACGACTGGGGTGTGCCCAGCGTGTAGGAGGTCTCCTCCGTCGGGAAGCCGTCGCTGTCCTCGGGGCCGTTCTGCGAGAAGTCCAGGCCCCACTTCGCCTTGTCGGTGGTGGACAGGTGCAGGGTGCGGGTGCCGGGGAGCTTCTGGTCGACGGCGACGGACCAGCCGCCGGAGCTCACGGGCAGCATGCCGATCGCGCCGACCGAGCCGGTCTTGTCCTTGGCCGCACCGCCGAGGCCGACCTTGACCGTGGCCAGGTCGCTCGCCTTGTAGTGCTTGGTGTAGCCGGTGGCGAGCTTCTTGACGGCGCCGCCGGCGACGGTGTCGTACTCGGTGTCGGTGCCCTTCGCCCACACACCGGTCCACTGCTGCTGGAGCTTGACGCCGGTCGGCTCCGGGCCGAGTCCGGCGGTGCGGAAGTTGGTGTACGAGTCCAGGATCCAGCCGTAACCGGACGAGGAGTCGGCGGTGTCGAGCGTGAACTCGGGCACGGCCAGGATGCTCTTGGCGGCGGCGTCCGGGACGGTGACGTCGACGGGCTTGGTGGTGCGGGCGTCGAGGGTGACCGTCGTGTTCCTGGTGACGTCCAGCTTCGGCTGCACCAGCCAGTCGGCGCCCTTGGAGAAGTCCTCGGGGTCGGCCGCCAGGTACTCGTTCAGGATGTAACTGCCCTTGGGGACACGGACCTTGACGGTGCCCGAGTTCGGGTCGTAGGCGTCGAAGTACGCGTCGGTGCCGATGCCGGCCAGGGAGGTCTCGTAGCCCTGGGCGTCCTTGCCGTCGCGCCCGATGTGCTTGAGCGTCACGTCGTACGACTCGACCTCGCGCTGCACGGCGGCCGCGGTGCGCACGGACTGGCCGCCGCCCGTCGCCACGACGTACGCGGAGTACGCGCCGTCGACCGTGCCGCCGAGCTTCGTGTTCGCGGTCAGGTCCACGGAGGCGGTGCCGCCCGCGGGGACGGTCACCTTCGTCGCACCGAGCTTGAAGAAGCCGGCCGGGGCGGCCTGGCCCTTCGGGTTGGTGCCGGTGGCCGTCAGGTCGAGGGTGACGTCCTTGTCACCGGTGTTCCTGTACGTCACCTTCTTGGTGATCGCGGCATCGTCGGTGTGCGGCCACTGCGCGACGCCGAAGCTCACCGAGACGGGCTCGGCGAACACGGTCTGCTCGATGGCCTTGTCGACCTGGATGCGGCCCGAACCCTGCTCGAACGGCGTGTACGCGCCGCCCTTGGTGGAGCCGGTGAGGGCGCCCTTGAGCTCGGTGGACTTCCAGTCCGGGTGCTCCTGCTTGAGGATCGCCGCGGCGCCCGCTACGTGCGGGGTCGCCATCGACGTACCGGAGATCGTGAGGTAGCCGGCGGGGTTCTCGCCGACCTCCTTGTCGATGACGCTGCCCGGTGCGGCCGCGGCCGTGATGTCGACGCCGGGGGCGGTGACGTCCGGTTTGACGGCGCCGTCGCCGATGCGCGGGCCGCGGCTGGAGAAGTCGGCCAGCTTGTCGTGGTCGTCGACCGCGCCGACGGTCAGGGCGGCGTCCGCGCTGCCCGGGGAGCCGATGGTCGAGTCACCGAACTCGCCTTCGTTGCCCGCGGCGATGGCGAACAGGATGCCCTTCTCGGCGGACAGCTTGTTGACCTCGGCCTCGAGCGGGTCGATCTCGGGGGTGTCGCCGCCGCCGAGGCTGAGGTTGACGACGTCGGCGCCCTGGTCGGCCGCCCACTCCATGCCGGCGAGGATGCCGGAGTCGTCGCCGTAGCCGTCGTCGCTGAGGACCTTGCCGTTGAGCAGCTTGGCTCCCGGGGCTACGCCCTTGAACTTGCCGCCCGACTTGGCGCCCGTACCGGCGGCGATCGACGCGACGTGCGTGCCGTGGCCGAAACGGTCCACCGCGTCGGCGGAGGTGGAGAAGTTCTTCTCGCCGACGACCTGGCCCTTGAGGTCGGGGTGGGTCGCGTCGACGCCGGTGTCCAGGACGGCGATCTTGACGCCCTTGCCGTCGTAGCCGGCCGCCCACGCCTTGGGGGCGCCGATCTGCGGGACCGACTTGTCGAGGCTTGCCTTGCGCACGCCGTCGAGCCAGATGCGGCTGATGCCGGAGGCGGCAGAGCCCTGGGAGGTCGTGACGGCGTCCCAGAGGCGGGTGGCGTCCTGCTTGGGCGTCGTGACGGCGTCCGCGTTCAGGGACTTGAGGGTCCTGCGGACCGTCGTGTCACCCGCGTCGCGCACGTCGGCGCGGGCGGCGGTCGCGGCGCCCCGGTAGCCGACGATCACCTTGAGGCCGTGCTTCTGGGCCTTGCGGTTGGCCGACTTGGAGAGCTCGGTGACGTCGAAGAGCCGCTGGTCGAGCTTGCCGCTCGCGACCAGGCGCTGCGCGTCGGCCGGCACCACGAGGGTGTGGCCGCCGACGGTGCGCGTCTGCGCGGGGATGTGCTCACGGCCCTTGGCGTGCTGGTAGCCGACCGGCTTCCCCTTCGCGTCGAGGGTGACGCGGTCGCCGGTGATGAGCGTGACGTGCTGCTTGGGCGCGGCCTTCGCGGCCTCGCCGGACTGCGCCGCAGGGGCGGCGGCCACGGCCGGGGCGGTCAGACCCGCGGTGAGGACGACGGCTGCCGCGGCGGCCACAGTCGTGGCGCTCAGTCTCTTTGAGGTTATTCGTGCCTGTCTGTGCAACTTTCCCCCTGGTGACGGTAGTTCACCGGCGGGAGACCCAAGTGGCCCCCCTGCAGAGAGATGATGCAGGGGAGCCACGGGTTGTGCACGGAAGCGATCGAAATCAGACAGCTTTTGAGTTTTCGGTGATGGTGATCCGGCCCTTGCGGATGGTGACGAGCCGCGGCGCCCTGCGGGCGATCGACGAATCGTGGGTGACCATGATGAAGGTCAGTCCGAGCTCCTTCCACATGGTCTCGAGCACGTCCATGATCTCGTCGCGCATGGACTCGTCGAGGTTTCCGGTGGGCTCGTCGGCGAGCAGCACCTTGGGGTTCTTGACGAGCGCGCGGGCGATGGCGACGCGCTGCTGCTGGCCGCCGGACATCTCCGAGGGCAGATGGCCGAGCCGCTCGCCGAGACCGACCGAGTTCAGGGCCTGCGCGGCGCGTTCGCGGCGGTCGGCGGCCTTGAGGCCGAGCGGCACGAGGGCTGTCTCGACGTTCTCCTGGGCGTTCAGCGTCGGGATCAGGTTGAAGCTCTGGAACACGAACCCGATGGACTCGGCGCGGAACTTGGTGAGCCGCGCCTCCGGGAGCTTCGCCAGGTCGACGCCGTCGAGCTCGATGCTGCCCGCGGTCGGCCGGTCGAGCCCTCCGAGCATCTGGAGGAGGGTGGACTTGCCGCCGCCGGTGGGGCCCTGGATGACGAGCCGGTCGCCGTCGCCGATGGTCAGGTCCACCCCGGCGAGCGCGTCGACGGTGTCCTTGCCGCGCCGGTACTGCTTGGTGACGCCTCTCAGCTGATACATGGTGCAACTCCTGCGGTACGTAGAGGTGTTCGGGAGGCCGCGGTGCGGCTACTCGACGCGGCGCAGGGCGTCGGCCGGGCGCAGCCGGGAGGCGCGCCAGCCGCCGAAGGCGCCGGCGATCAGGCCTCCGGCGACGGCGAGGCCGACGGCGAGCGTGATGGTGGTGGCGCTGACGGGCGCGCTGAGGGCGATGTCGAGGGTCTTGCCGGCGCTCTGGCGCATGCCGGGGCCGCCCATGGCCATGCCGCCGCCCCTGGCTCCGCCGCCCGCGCCGGAGCCGAGTTCGGCGGTGAGGGTGGGGCTGATCGCGGTGACGGCGTAGGCGCCCGCGAGGCCGACGGCTATGCCGAGTGCGCCGCCGACGAGCCCGTTGACGACGGCCTCGCCGACGACCTGGCGGGTGACGCGGCCGGACTTCCAGCCGAGCGCCTTGAGCGTGCCGAACTCCCGTACGCGGCGGGAGACCGCCGACGAGGTGAGCAGCCCCGCGACGAGGAACGCGGCGACGAGCACGGCGATGGAGAGCCACTTGCCGACGTTCGCCGCGAGGTCGGACGCGGTGGACAGGGAGCCGGAGACGGTGTCGGCGAGGTCGGCCGACGTGGTCACCGTCGTACCGGAGATGTTCTTCTGGATGGTGGCCTTGACCGCGGAGATCTGCTGCGAGTCGGTCGCCTTCACATAGACCGTGGTGATCTTGTTCTTGGCGCCGGCGAGGGTCTGCGCCTGCTTCAGCGGCACGTACAGATTGGCGGCCGCGTCACCGCTGTCGGGCGTCGCGATGCCGATGAGCTTGTACTTGACGCCCTTGATCTTGACGGTGCCGCCGAGGGCGAGCTTCTTCTCCTTGGCGTACGACGTGTCGGCCACGGCGACCTTGGCGTCGGCCTCGGACGTCTTGAACGTACGGCCCTTGGTGACCTTGGAGGAGGTGAGGGGGCCGAGGCCCTGCTTGGCCACGTCGGTGCCGTACACGCTGTAGGAGTTGACGTCGAAGGAGGCACCGCCGCCCTCGACCTGGCCCTGCGGCTGGCCGCCGGAGCCGCCCGGGCCGCCCTGGCGCGTGGCGCCGCCGCTCTGGCCCTGCTTGAACTGGCCGCGCTTGAACTCGCCGCTGACCTTCATCACCTGGAGGCTGAGGCCGCCCACCGAGTCGGCGACGCCCTTCTGCCCGGCGACCTTCGCGACGGTCGACGAGGCGAGGGTCTGGAAGCCCTGCACCATGACGCGGTCGCTGCTCTGCTCCTCGCCGTCGTCCTTGGCGCCGAACTCGAACCGCGGCCGGCCGGTCTCCCCGCTCTTGGGGGCCTCGGCGGCCTTGGTGACGGTCATGTCGGTGCCGAGGCCGTACAGGGACTGGAGGACCTTGTCCTGGGCCTGGTTCATGCCGGAGGACACCGAGTTGACCACGATGACCAGCGCGATGCCGAGCGCGAGCCCGGAGGCGACGACGAGGGCCGCCTTTCTGCGGCGGCGCAGTTCGCGCCTCAGGTAGGTGAAGAACATGCCGTGAAGCTAGGGACACACCGTGATGATCGGATAAGCCCGGGATAAGAGACCGATGAGAACTCTCCGGAAACGCCCGAAGGCCCGCCCCCCGTCGCCGGGGTGCGGGCCTTCCGCGTGGACTGTCGGGCCGAGGTCCGTCAGACGGCCGAACCGGCCTGCCACTGCGCCCAGTCCAGGTTCCAGCCGTTGAGGCCGTTGTCCGGCTGGATGGTCTTGTCGCCGGTGTTCTTCACGACGACGACGTCACCGACCATGGAGTTGTCGTAGAACCAGGCGCCCGGGGTGTTCGGGTCGTCGGCACCCTTGGCGTCGGCCAGGCCGACGCAGCCGTGGCTCGTGTTGGCGCCACCGAAGATCGACTTGGCGCCCCAGTAGTTGCCGTGGATGAAGGTGCCGGAGTTCGACAGACGCATCGCGTGCGGCACGTCCTTGATGTCGTACTCGCCCTTGCCGTCGGTGCCCTTGAAGCCGACCGTCGAGCCGTCCATGCGGGTCTCCTTGAACTTCTCGGAGATCACCATCTGGCCCTGGTACGTCTTGTTCTCCGGCGAACCGGCGGAGATCGGGATGGTCTTGACGACCTTGCCGTCCCGCGTGACCGTCATGGTCTTGGTCTCCGCGTCGACGGTCGAGACCTGGTTGCGGCCGACCTTGAAGGTGACCGTCTTCTGCTGCACGCCGTAGACGCCGTTCGCACCCTCGACGCCGTCGAGGTTCAGCTTCAGCGTGACCGTGGAGCCGCCCGTCCAGTAGTCCTGGGGGCGCAGGTCGAGGCGCTGGTTGCCGAACCAGTGGCCGACGACCTCCTGGCCGCTGCTGGAGGAGACGGTGATGCCCTTCTGGACATCGGCCTTGTTCGTGATCGCCTTGTCGAAGTTGATCGAGACCGGCATGCCGACGCCGACGGTGGAGCCGTCCTCGGGCGTGAAGTTGCCGATGAAGCTGTTGGCCTGCGAGACCGTGGTGAACGAGGCGTTCTCGTGGGCCGCGCGGCCGCTGGAGTCCTTGGCCTCGGCGGCGATCTTGTAGACGGTGGCGCGCTGGAGCTGGCCCGCGGGCTTCCAGCTCTTCTTGTCAGCGGATATCTGCCCCTGGACGGCCGCGCCCTCGGCGGTCGTCATCTTCACGTTCGTGAGCGAACCCTTGCTCACGGTGACGGCGGCGGAGTTGTTGATGCCGGCATTGTCGGAGCCGTCCTTCGGCGCGATCTTGATCAGCGCCTCCGACGTCTTCTTGGCTGCGGCCTCGTCGACCTGGGCCTGTGGCGACTTCCCGCCGCCGCCCTCGGCACCGCTCGCCTGACTGCCGCCTCCGCTGCACGCGGAGAGCACCAGCACTCCTCCGACCAGAGCGGACGCGGCCATCAGACCCTTGCGCCGCTTACTGTCCGTCATCACACGCATCTCCATCGTCGCCGATTCCCCCTAACAACCCCGAAGGCCCTGCAGGCCTCGTTCCCCGCATGGCGGGAATCCCCAATGGCCCATGTAACGCCATGACCGGTTCGTCCCGTTCCTATTTCGCCCCCGATGTGGGGGACGACACGTCGGAACTGCCGTGACCAGGCATGCACCAGTGGTAACAGAACCCTCCTGGTACCCCCTGTGGGACGAGGAAACCCCGGCCGGCGGTTGCCACCCAGGGTCCCGAGTCCGCGCGGTCCGACCCGGCCCCGCATCCCGCCCTAGTCGTCCGCGTCGAGAGCGTCGCCGGATTCGTCATCATCCACGTCGAGGTCCCAGTCGGGCGAATCGGGATCGTAGTCGACCTGCTCGCTGGACCAGGAAGCCTGCACGAGGTCCGCCCCGGGCACCTCGCTGACCAGGTCGAACGGATCGACGAGATAGGCGAGTGCCTCCGCCTCGTCCTCGTTGACGGCGGCCTCGGCGTGGGCCCGCTCGTCGCCCGCCATGTCGTCGTCCTCGGCGATGCGCTGCAACGCGGCCCCGGTGATGGCGGCGGAGTCCTCGATCTCCAGGACCAATTCCACGCGGAGCCGAACAAATCGTGATGTCTCAGAGGTGGTCATACGACGGAGCGTATGCCTCACCCCACCCGCGACTTTCCTGTGACCCGCACCTTTCACTAACATCGCCTCACACGGCCAATTCGCCAGCTCCACAAGGGGGATCGATTCCGTGTCCGTCGCACGACGATCGCTGCTCACCGCCACTGCCGCCGGGACACTCCTGGCTGCCCTGTGGTTCGTTCCGTCCGCCACCGCGACGCCCGAGAAGACGGCGGAGGCAGATCAGCAGCAGACCGCGACAGCGGTACACGCGCAGTCCGAGGACCAACTGCGCCTGGCCGACACGGGAACGGTCGACACGACGCCGTACGTGATCGGCGGCTCGGCGTTCCTCGGGATCGGCGCGGGCTTCCTGACGTACTCGGCCAGGAAGAGCCGCGAGTCGGCCTTCTGAGCAACGAAGGGCGGGCCGCACCCCGAGGGTGCGGCCCGCCCGTGTTTCCGTAACCCCTAGGCCAGCGGCCCCGTGACGGGCTCCACGGCCGCGACGAGGTGCCCGCCGCGCACGAAGGCGTCGGCGGCAGCGAGGTCGGGCGCGAGGAACCGGTCGGGGCCGGGACCCTGAACTCCCGCGGCCCGTACGGCATCGATCACGGCGCGCGAGGCGGGAGCGGGCGTGAGGCCCTCCCGCAGCTCGATGCCGCGCGTGGCCGCGTACAGCTCGACGGCGACGATCCGCGTCAGGTTGTCGATCGCGGTACGCAGCTTGCGGGCGGCGGACCAGCCCATGGACACGTGGTCCTCCTGCATGGCGGAGGACGGGATGGAGTCCGCGGAGGCGGGCACGGCGAGCCGCTTCATCTCGCTGACCAGGGCGGCCTGCGTGTACTGGGCGATCATCAGGCCGGAGTCGACGCCCGCGTCGTCGGCGAGGAACGGCGGCAGCCCGTGGGACCGGTTCTTGTCGAGCAGGCGGTCGGTGCGCCGCTCGGCGATGGACCCGAGGTCGGCGGCGGCGATGGCGAGGAAGTCGAGCACGTAAGCCACGGGCGCGCCATGGAAGTTGCCGTTCGACTCCACACGCCCGTCCGGCAGCACGACGGGGTTGTCCACGGCGGACGCCAGCTCGCGCTCGGCCACGAGCCGCGCGTGGGCCATGGTGTCCCGCCCGGCCCCGGCGACCTGCGGGGCGCAGCGCACGGAGTACGCGTCCTGCACGCGCGGCGCGTCGTCCTGGTGGTGCCCGGTGAGCTCCGAACCCTTCAGCACGGCCAGCATGTTGGCGGCGCTGGCACCCTGGCCGGGGTGCGGTCGGATGGCGTGCAGCTCGGGCGCGAGGACCTTCTCCGTGCCGAGGAGCGCCTCGAGCGACAAGGCGGCAGTGATGTCGGCGGACTTGTACAGGTTCTCGAGGTCGGCGAGCGCCATGACGAGCATGCCGAGCATGCCGTCGGTGCCGTTCAGGAGGGCGAGGCCCTCCTTCTCGCGCAGCTCGACGGGCGCGATGCCGTGGGCGGCGAGCAGCTCGCCGGCGGGGGCTACGACCCCGTCGGGCCCTTCGGCGTCGCCTTCGCCCATCAGCGTCAGGGCGCAGTGGCTGAGCGGCGCGAGGTCGCCGGAGCACCCGAGGGACCCGTACTCGTGCACGACGGGCGTGATCCCGGCGTTGAGCACGTCAGCCATGGTCTGCGCGACCTCGGGCCGCACACCGGTGCGCCCGGAGCAGACGGTCTTCAGGCGCAGGAACATGAGCGCGCGTACGACTTCCCGCTCGACGCGCGGTCCCATTCCCGCCGCGTGCGAGCGGACGATGTTCCGCTGCAGCTGAGCCCGCAGCTCCTGGCCGATGTGCCGGGTGGCGAGCGCGCCGAACCCGGTGGAGACCCCGTACACGGGCTCGGGCTTCGCGGCCAGCGCGTCCACGATCGCGCGGGCCGAGGCGAGGGCGGCCACCGCCTCTTCGGAGAGCTCGATCCGGGCATTCGCCCGCGCCACGGCGACGACATCCGCCGCGCTGACGCCGGACGTCCCCACCACCACAGTGTGCATATCCATATTCAGGAGCGTACGAGGTGAAGAGCCCAATGTCACGACCGAGTCCGGGATGGACCCCTTACGCCCCCACGTCCCGCCCCCGGAGCCGGCGCCGCTCACTGTCGCCGACGGCGGGCGGCGGCGAGTCGGCAAGACGCACGACGGGATCGTCGGGCCCATCCCGGCCGGCGACAACGGGTTTCACGGCCCGCAGCGCCTTGGCCCGGTACTGGGCGGCATCGGCAAGCCGGAAGAGCCGCCGCGCACTGAGCACCTCGCCGATCGGGTCACCGGTCGAGGCGATCCCGCAGGCAACCCCCTCCCCCAGCTCCAACTCGGAGGCGCGCAAACACAGTTCCTCGCCCGCCCGCACCACGTCATCGGCGCCGGGCCCCACCGCCACAAGACAGAACTCGTCACCCCCCAGCCGCGCGGCCAGGGTCCCCGGCAACATCGCGCCGCACAACGAGAGAACGGACCCGAACCGCTCCAGCAACCGGTCCCCGACCGCGTGCCCCAACGAGTCGTTGACGCGCTTGAGCCCGTTCAGATCACACACGACAAGAGAGACGACATCGCCCCCGACGCGATGCCGCTCGATGGCCTCATCAAGGCGCATATCAACGGCACGCCGGTTCGCGAGCCCGGTCAGCGCGTCGGTGAAGGCGAGCCGCCGCGCCTCCTCGAGCCGCTCGGTCTGAGCGATGCCCGCGGCGGCAACAGCGGCGAGCACGGTGGCGAAGGCCGCATCCTGCGCGCCGAAGACCTCGGCACCCTCGGGCCGGGCGACGTACAACTCGCCCCAGGCGCGCCCATGGAGCACGATCGGCGCGACGACACAGCAACCGCGCCCGCGCCGGCGCAGGGCGGCGACGCGCTGATGGCAGTAGCCGCCGCCCTCCACCGTCCCGGCGGCGGTCTCGACCCAGGCGCGCGGAGCGCCCCCGCCCACCCACTGCTCGTGCAGGAACTCGGTGATCTCGGGGAACTGGTGAACGGGATAGGCCTCGTCCTCGGGGAACTCGACCTCACCCTCGGAGCGCTCCCCCACGTTCACGAGGACGCGCAGCCGCCCGCGCTCCCGCTCCCACACGGACAGCGCCGCGAAGGTGCCGGACAGGGCGCGACAGGCGCCGAGGGCGGCGGCCCGCCAGGACTCACGCGGAGACTGCGCCGCGGCCATCCCCTGCGCCATCGCGACCACGGCCCGCAACCGGACTTCCTCTCCCATAGGCCAAGATTAGGAAAGAAAAGCCCAATTCGATACATTCAAGACCCATACGAGGCCAGGAATAGTCATTCACCGGGCCACTGAGGCGCCCGCTTCTCATTGAAGGCGGCGACACCCTCCGCCCGATCGCCGGAGAAGGCGACGGACCGCCAGGCGGCGTCCTCGACCTCGAGCCCGGCGCGCAGATCGAGCCCGTACCCCACCCTCAGAGCGCGCTTGGCGGCCCGAAGCCCCACCGGCGAATTGGCGGCGATGCGCCCCGCCAGCTCAAGCGCAGCCTCACGATCATCACCCACCCCCACCACCTGATCGACAAGCCCCATCTCCAGGGCCTCCCGTGCCTCGACACGCCGCGCGGAGAAGATCAGCTCAGCAGCTCTCGCAGCCCCCACGCGCCGGGGCAGCAACTGCGTACCGCCGCCACCGGGAATCACCCCCACCGACACCTCGGGCAGCCCCACGACGGCGGTCTCGTCGGCCACGATGAGATCGCAGGCGAGAGCAAGCTCGAACCCGCCACCGAGGGCGAACCCGTGCACAGCGGCGATGACAGGCATAGGAAGCTCAAGCACGCCCCCGTAGGCCCCCCGCGTCACAGGCCGCTGCCGAAGAAGCTCGGCATCGGAAAAGGAGTTCCGCTCCTTGAGGTCGGCCCCCACACAAAAGGCACGAGAGGCAGAGGAAGAAACAACAACAACCCGAGCGCCGCCATCGAGCGCAAGAGAGGCACAGGCCTCCCCGACACTCACGGCCATGGCGCTGGACACGGCGTTCATGGCCTTGGGCCGATCGAGAACGAGCTCGGCGACAAAGCCGTGCCGCCGCACCTCGACGAACTCTCCGAACCGCTCGCTCACAGACCCTCCCGGTTAACGACAGTTAACAACGGCAGAATCCTAGAGCGGCCGCCGCGTCAGAAGCCAGGGCTCGACGACACCGAGCCCACGCACGGGCCGCTGCCACATGGGCTGAAGGGCAAAGCGGTACGAGGGCGCGTCCTCGCCCTCCTTCTCGGCGAGAGCGGCGGCCTCGGCCTCGGAAGCGGGCGCCTCACCGGCCCGCTGCAGCTCCTCGGCGAACGCACCGTCGACGAGCACGGCATCCCGAGGAGCTATCGACGTGAGCCGGCTGGCGAGATTCACGGTGGTCCCGAAGACATCGCCCATCCGGGTCGTGACGGTCCCGAAGGCCATCCCCACCCGCACCTCGGGCATGGTCTCGTCATTGGCCATGGTCTCGATGAGCCGCAGGGCGATCTCGGCCGCGACCCCCGAGTCGTCGGCGGCGTACAGCACCTCGTCACCCAGGGTCTTGATCAACCGACCGCCGTTGGCGGCCACGAGATCGGCGGCAGTGGTCTCAAAGGCCTCGACGAGCTCCCCGAGCTCCTCTTCCTCCATACGCCGAGTGAGCCGCGTAAAGCCGACAAGGTCGGCAAACCCGACGGCAAGCCGCCGGTCCACCATCTCCTCGTCATCGGCGGCCTGCACCACACGCCCCGTGGCCGCGGCCAACTGCCGCCGCCACACATAGACGAGAAACTCCTCCAGCTCGGGCAGGAGCAGCTCCATCAGGGGATACGTGACTTCGGTACGGGTCATCCCGGGCTCGGGAGGCTCGGTAAGCCCTTCCAGGAAGGAATCGATCTGCCACTCGGCAAGCCGGGCGGTGGTCTGGCCCGTGGACCGGGCGACCTGCACGGCCATGGCCTCGCTGAGCAGCCCGGCCTCGACAAGACCGGCAAGCCGCCGCAGGGCCAGCACATCGGCCTCGGTCAGCGCCTTGGCCTGCCCGATGTCGGCGAACCCCATGGCCCGCCAGAACCGGGAGGCGAGCTCCATGGAAACACCGGCGCTGCGCGCGGCCTGGAAAGGCGTGTACCGCCGCTCCGCGCCGAGAATGAGCTGCTCGAGACGGAGGGCAAGCGGATCCTCACCGCCGGCACCTTCCTCGACAGACCCGATGTCGGTTGGGGTGCCCGCGCCGGAGCCCGAGTCGTCGACGGTCACGCCTGCTGCCCTTCCGATCTGCCACGGTCATGTATCGACCGGCCTCAACTTTACGGCAGGTGTGCCGCAGCTCACTCCCCCAGCACACACGAGTCCCGAGCCCCCGGCCAAGTACAAACCGAAACGAAAACGCCACCGACGACCAGCCGCGTCCGGAACAAGGCCCGCGACGGGGAAGGGACAGCCCACCGAACGACCGGCCGCGCACGAGACGCGGCCCGGAAAACAGCGAGTCCCACCGGCGATCAGCCGCGTACGAGACGGGAGGGGACGCGGGGGCATGTGCGCGCGCAGCCACCAGCACCGCGTTCAGGTGATCAGCTAGCTGACGTCCACCCGTAGAACAGCGAGCACGTACATGCCCCCGCGGCCCCGCACCCGAAAGAAAACCCGGCGCAACGACGGCGCACCCAAAAGACAACCCGGACCGACGACGGCGCACCCGAGAGCGAACCCCAGCGCTGCCCCCGGCCCGCACCGGAACCCCGTCAGCCCCCCGCCCGCAGATGAACGATGTCGCCCGCCCCCACAGGCTGCTGCACCCCGTCCTCAGAGGCGATGACAAGCCGCCCGTCCCCGTCCACGGCAACCGCCTCCCCCACAAGCTCCAGCCCCCCAGGAAGCTCGGCCCGCACATTCCGCCCGAGCGTCGCGCACCCCGCCGCATAGGTCTCCTGAAGCCGCGACACCGCAGGATCCCCACCCGCGGCCCGCCACTCGACGAACCGCTCCTCCAGCGACCGGAGAACGGCCCGCAGCAGCGGATCCCGGTCGGTGGAGACAGCCCCGGCCAGGGCGAGCGACCCGGCCCCCGGCACAGGCAGCTCGTCGGCGCGCAGCGAAACGTTGAGCCCGATCCCGACGACCACCCCGTCCCCGGCGCGCTCGGCGAGGATGCCTCCGGCCTTGCGCTCCTCGCCGCCCACATTCACCAGCAGGTCGTTGGGCCACTTGAGGGCGGTGTCGACCCCGGCGGCCCGCGCGAGCCCCGTGGCGACGGCCACCCCGGTGAGCAGGGGCAGCCACCCCCAGCGCTCCACGGGCACTTCGGCGCCGGGCTTGAGGAAGACGGAGAAGAAGAGCCCGGACCGCGCAGGAGCGGTCCACTGTCGGTCGAGCCGCCCGCGCCCGGCGCTCTGCGACTCGGCGACCAGGACGGCCCCTTCCTCGGCCTTGCCGCTCAAGGCGAGGGCAACGAGATCGGAGTTGGTGGACCCGGTGGCGGGAACAACGTCGACGGAGGACCAAAGGCCTCCGCGCACGAGGGCGCGCCGCAGGGCGGCGGCGTTCAGCGGGGGCCGGTCCAGGTCCGACCACTGCTGACCGTCGTTCGCGTCGGAAGGATCGTCTGAAGCATTTCGGGGCGTCATGCAACCCACCCTAGGTGTGGTAAACGCCGCACTGCCGAACGGTATCCACGCCACTACGCTACGAGCCAGTAGCAACGGGGCGAGGCCTCAACCAGCCCCGAACCCCGCCGCGCCACATCGCCCCGTCCCGTCCTCACGTCCCCATTGAGCAGCCAGGGAGCCGCATCCCGATGTCCGTTCCGGAAGAGCCCAACGTGTCCAGCGCCATCGACATCCACACGACCGCGGGAAAGCTCGCGGATCTGCAGCGCCGGATCGACGAGGCCACGCACGCCGGCTCCGCACGCGCGGTGGAGAAGCAGCACGCGAAGGGCAAACTGACGGCCCGTGAACGCATCGAACTGCTCCTGGACGACGGCTCGTTCGTAGAACTCGACGAGTTCGCCCGCCACCGCTCCACCGCGTTCGGCCTGCAGGACAACAAGCCCTACGGCGACGGCGTGGTCACCGGCTACGGCACCGTCGAAGGACGCCCGGTAGCCGTCTTCTCCCAGGACTTCACCGTCTTCGGCGGAGCCCTCGGCGAGGTCTACGGCCAGAAAATCATCAAGGTGATGGACTTCGCCCTCAAAACCGGGTGCCCCGTCATCGGCATCAACGACTCCGGCGGCGCCCGCATCCAGGAAGGCGTCATGGCGCTCGGCATGTACGGCGAGATCTTCCGCCGCAACACCCACGCCTCCGGCGTCATCCCCCAGATCAGCCTCGTGGTCGGCCCCTGCGCGGGCGGCGCGGTCTACTCCCCCGCCATCACCGACTTCACGATCATGGTCGACCAGACCTCCCACATGTTCATCACCGGCCCCGACGTCATCAAGACCGTCACCGGCGAGGACGTCGGCTTCGAAGAACTCGGCGGCGCCCGCACCCACAACACCACCTCCGGCGTCGCGCACCACATGGCCGGCGACGAAAAAGACGCCATCGAATACGTCAAGACACTCCTGTCCTACCTCCCCTCGAACAACCTGTCCGAGCCCCCCGCCTTCCCCGAGGACGCGGACCTGGCCCGCACCCCGGAGGACGACGAGCTCGACACCCTCGTCCCGGACAGCGCGAACCAGCCCTACGACATGCACACCGTGATCGAGCACGTCCTGGACGACACGGAGTTCTTCGAGACACAGCCGCTGTTCGCGCCGAACATCCTCACCGGCTTCGGCCGCGTCGAGGGCCACCCCGTCGGCATCGTCGCCAACCAGCCCATGCAGTTCGCCGGCTGCCTCGACATCGACGCCTCCGAGAAGGCCGCCCGCTTCGTGCGGACCTGCGACGCGTTCAACGTCCCCGTCCTCACCTTCGTCGACGTGCCCGGCTTCCTGCCCGGCGTGGACCAGGAACACACCGGCATCATCCGCCGCGGCGCGAAACTGATCTACGCCTACGCCGAAGCGACGGTCCCCCTGATCACGGTCATCACCCGCAAGGCGTTCGGCGGCGCCTACGACGTGATGGGCTCCAAGCACCTGGGCGCCGACCTCAACCTCGCCTGGCCCACCTCCCAGATCGCCGTCATGGGCGCCCAGGGAGCCGTCAACATCCTGCACCGCCGCACCATCGCCGCCGCCCCCGAAACCGAGCAGGAAGCCACCCGCACCCGCCTCATCCAGGAGTACGAGGACACCCTCCTCAACCCCTACACCGCGGCCGAACGCGGCTACATCGACGCCGTGATCATGCCCTCCGACACCCGCGCCCACATCGTCCGCGGCCTGCGCCAGCTCCGCACCAAGCGCGAAAGCCTCCCGCCCAAGAAGCACGGCAACATCCCGCTCTAGCCCAGGACCGAACCGCCGAGAACGAGCCGCCGAAAGAGCCGCCCGAAAGGACCCGACCGATGATGATCAAGGTCGTAAGGGGCAACCCCACCCCCGAGGAGCTGGCCGCCGCACTGGCGGTGGTCCAGGCCCGCGCCGCGGCGGTGGCCACCACCCCGCCCGGCGCGGCAGGCACCCGCGACGCATGGGCCGACCCGGCAAGGGTGGCGCAGGCGCGCCGCCCGATCCCGGGGCCCACGAGCTGGGCGCGCACGTACTGGCCGGTCTAGGGCCCTGGTCCCTACGTGGGGGTGCGCCTGAGTACGCGTACTCAGGCGCACCGCCTACCGGGGCAGCAGTATCGAATCCATGCTGTGGTCAGACCCCGAGAACGAGCCCCCCGAGGAGCTGCGCGAAACCCAGGCGATGCTCCGCCGAGCGGGCTTCGTGCTCGCGGTGGCGATGGTGATAGCGATGCTGGTTCTGGGAATCGTCTGAACCGATCCCCGCCCCCAGCACCGCACCCTCCATTCCGAGCCCTCCACGCCGAACACCGCACCCTCCACGACGAGGCACCCCCAGCGGCCCACATGTGGAACCCTGACCGCATGAGTGATCCCCACGTGAGCACCCCGCGCCGCCGCCTCGTCCTCGCTTCCCAGTCCCCGGCCAGGCTGGCCCTGTTGCGCCAGGCGGGCCTCGCCCCCGAGGTGCTGGTCAGCGGGGTCGACGAGGACGCCGTGTCCGCGCCCACCCCGGCCGAACTGGCCCTGGCGCTGGCGGAGGCGAAGGCGTCCGTGGTCGCGGCGAAGCCTGAGGTGCACGGCGCGCTCGTGATCGGCTGCGACTCGGTCCTGGACATCGACGGTCAGGCTCTCGGCAAGCCGGCGGACGCCGAGGAGGCGACGGCGCGCTGGAAGTCGATGCGGGGCCGCGCGGGCACCCTGCAGACGGGCCACTGCGTGTACGACACGGCGGTGAACCGCTACGCGTCGGCGACGGCTTCGACGGTGGTCCGGTTCGGCGAGCCGAGCGACGCGGAGATCGCCACGTACGTGGCGTCGGGCGAGCCGCTCCACGTGGCGGGCGCGTTCACGCTGGACGGCCGCTCGGCACCGTTCATCGACGGCATCGACGGCGACCACGGGAACGTGATCGGCCTGTCGATGCCGCTGCTGCGCCGCCTGCTGGCCCAACTGGGCGTGAACATCACGGACTTGTGGGCGGACTGAACGCGGCTCGCCTCACCCGGACCGGGCCGATCAGACGGGCTGAGGCGCCCCGCCCCCCTCGGCCGGTCCCGCCGGGGCGTCTCCCGCACCCGCTTCCGCTCCGTCCGTCTGCTCCTTCCGGTCGTAGGCGACCAGCGTGAGCACGATGAGCCCGAGCACGACCATCATGAAGACGAACGCGAGCCAGCCGACCAGGCCGATGCTGAACGCCCCGAGCAGCCCGTGCACGACGGCCGCGCTGATCAGCAGGATGCGGCCGAAGCCGGCCGGCCCGCGGTCGCGCACGGCTACGCGTACGAGGACGATCGCGCACAGCGCGAGATAGAGCCCGAAGAGCGCGCCGGCTATCCAGGCGGAGACGGACATGGCGCGGGGGTCGAGCCCGGCCAGGGACATGTCCTGGCGGTCGACGACCAGCCCCAGGAACCAGTTGAGCAGGGCGATACCGATCGCCTCCGCGAAGAGCACGATCGCGGCCACCCACGCCACCGGTCTGCGTGCCACCGGAACCCCACCCACTTTCGACTGCTGTTACCCCAAGTACGTTCGAGACAACGCGAACGCTACTAACGGGTAAACCTCGGGACAAGGGGTCTGCCCAAGGCAAAGAATCGTTGGGCCATTCGTAGGGACTCCACAAAGAATCCCGGAGTGCCGCAGCACCGTCTCACAGAGACCTAGCCCACATCGGCGGGCTAGGGTTCCAAGAGGGAAGGCTGCGTACCCGGGCGCAACAAGGGGATTCACCACTTGAGCGCGCCTCGAATAGCGCTCCGTGTGGGCAAGCTCACTCATGGGGACGGGTCGTAAGCCCGTGTCGGCAGTCCCTAAACTCGGCTTGTTTCAAGGAGGGAGCCATCGTGCGCAAGGTGCTCATCGCCAACCGTGGCGAAATCGCTGTCCGCGTGGCCCGGGCGTGCCGGGATGCCGGTATCGCGAGCGTTGCCGTTTACGCGGAACCGGACCGGGACGCTTCGCATGTCCGGGCGGCGGACGAGGCGTTCGCGTTGGGCGGTGACACCCCGGCCACCAGCTATCTCGACATGGCGAAGGTGCTGCAGGCCGCCAAGGACTCGGGCGCGGACGCCATCCACCCCGGCTACGGATTCCTGTCGGAGAACGCGGAGTTCGCCCAGGCCGTCCTGGACGCCGGTCTGATCTGGATCGGCCCGCCCCCGCAGGCCATCCGCGACCTGGGCGACAAGGTCGCCGCCCGGCACATCGCCCAGCGCGCCGGCGCCCCGCTGGTCGCCGGCACCCCGGACCCCGTGTCCGGGTCCGACGAGGTCGTCGCGTTCGCCCGCGAACACGGCCTGCCCATCGCCATCAAGGCCGCCTTCGGCGGCGGCGGCCGCGGCCTCAAGGTCGCCCGCACCCTCGAAGAGGTCCCCGAGCTCTACGACTCCGCCGTGCGCGAAGCCGTCGCAGCGTTCGGCCGCGGCGAATGCTTCGTCGAGCGCTACCTCGACAAGCCCCGCCACGTGGAGACCCAGTGCCTGGCCGACACCCACGGCAACGTGGTCGTCGTCTCCACCCGCGACTGCTCCCTGCAGCGCCGCCACCAAAAGCTCGTGGAAGAGGCCCCCGCCCCCTTCCTGACACCGGCGCAGAACGAGCAGCTCTACACCGCCTCCAAGGCCATCCTCAAGGAAGCCGGCTACGTCGGCGCCGGCACCGTCGAGTTCCTCGTCGGCCTCGACGGCACCATCTCCTTCCTCGAGGTCAACACCCGCCTCCAGGTCGAACACCCCGTCACCGAAGAGGTCGCCGGCATCGACCTCGTACGCGAGATGTTCCGCATCGCCGACGGCGAAGCACTCGGCTACGACGACCCCACCCTGCGCGGCCACTCCTTCGAGTTCCGCATCAACGGCGAGGACCCCGGCCGCGGCTTCCTGCCCGCCCCCGGCACCGTCACCCGCTTCGCCCCGCCCACCGGCCCCGGCGTGCGCCTGGACGCCGGCGTCGAGACCGGCAGCGTCATCGGCCCCGCCTGGGACTCCCTGCTCGCCAAACTGATCGTCACCGGCGCCACCCGCGAACAGGCCCTGCAACGCGCCGCCCGCGCCCTGGCCGAGTTCGAGGTCGAAGGCATGGCCACCGCCATCCCCTTCCACCGCGCCGTCGTCGTCGACCCCGCCTTCACCAGCGACCCGTTCACCATCCACACCCGCTGGATCGAGACCGAGTTCGTCAACGAGATCAAACCCTTCGCCGCCACCCCCGACACCGACACCGACGAGGAAGCCGGCCGCGAGACCGTCGTCGTCGAGGTCGGCGGCAAACGCCTCGAGGTGTCCCTCCCCGTCTCACTCGGCATGTCCCTGGCCCGCACCGGCCTCGCCGCCGGCGCCAAGCCCAAACGACGCGCCGCCAAGAAGTCCGGACCGGCCGCCTCCGGCGACACCCTCGCCTCCCCCATGCAGGGCACCATCGTCAAGGTCGCCGTCGAGGAAGGCCAGGAAGTCAAGGAAGGCGACCTCGTCGTCGTCCTCGAAGCCATGAAGATGGAACAGCCCCTCAACGCCCACCGCACCGGCATTATCAAGGGCCTCAACGCCGAAATCGGCGCCTCCATCACCTCCGGCGCCACCATCTGCGAGATCAAGGACTGAGCCTGACCTGCTCTCAGAGGGCCTGACACGAGCGCCCGGCGGACCGGAAGACGGTCCACCGGGCGCTCGCGTTGTTCCGGTCCGCGGTCCGGCTGTCGCGCGATCAGGCATCCTGGAGAGCGCGCGCACGACCAGGGAGGACCGATGACGACCGGCACGGACCAGACGGACCGGCCCCGCCCGGCCCCTTTCGTACGCCCCATGCGGGCCGACGCACGCCGGAACTACGAGCGGCTGCTCGCCGAGGCGCGTACGGCGTTCGCCGAGCACGGCACGGGCGCGTCCCTGGAGGACGTGGCGCGGCGCGCGGGCGTCGGCATCGGGACGCTCTACCGGCACTTCCCGAACCGGCACGCGCTGATGAGCGCGGTCTTCGAGGACGCGGTGAACGAACTGCTGGCGCGCTCGCGGGCGCTGCTCGCGGACCCGCAGCCATGCTCGGCGCTGGTGGCATGGCTGCGCGACATCATCACTCATGCGGGTGAGTACCGCGGGCTCTCACGGGCTCTCATGTCGGCGTCGCACGACGCCAGTTCGGCCCTGTCGCGGTGCAGTACGCCGATGCGCGAGGCGGGCCAGGCCCTGCTGTCCAGGGCGCAGCGGGCGGGTGCCGTGCGCGCGGACGTGTCGATCGGCGATCTGCTTCAGCTGACCAACGCGATCGCGCTGGCCGCGGAGGAGACCCCGGACGAGCCGGAACTGGCGGATCGTTTGCTCCGGCTGACGCTGCGAGGCATCACCGCGGGCTAGCGACCGTCCTACGGCAACCCGCAGCCGTACGGAGAAAGCTCCGCACCGGGTTCGGCCCCGCCCGGCGTGCTGCTCAGCGCCGCCGGAGGTCGGCCACCCTCGCCGCGCGCTCAGGGGGTGCCTGGTCGAGGGCGGAAGCGCTGCGCAGCTGGGGGCCGCCCGGGAGCTGGGTGCGGCGCTGGCCCGGCAGAGGTACGTCCCGGCGCGTCTGCCGCGTCGGGACGGGATCTCCCCCCGCCGGCCCCGTTCCGGTCGCCGAGGCTCCGGCGATCGCGATCTGCACCCCCTGGTCGGCGAGTGCCTGGAGTTCGGTGACGGCGCGGTCGTCGTGGGCGGGCGGTTCGTCCGTCACGAGGCGCGTGATCACATCGGTCGGCACCGTCTGGAACATCGTGTCGGTGCCGAGTTTGGAGTGGTCGGCGAGGACGACGACCTCAGCGGCGGCCTGCACCAGCGCGCGGTCGACGGAGGCCGACAGCATGTTGGACGTGGAGAGGCCGCGTTCGGCGGTCAGACCACTGCCGGAGAGGAAGGCGCGGGAGACTCTGAGTCCCTGGAGGGACTGCTCGGCCCCGCTGCCCACGAGTGCGTAGTTGGAACCGCGCAGAGTGCCGCCCGTCATGACGACCTCGACCCTGTTGGCATGGGCCAACGCCTGCGCCACCAGAAGGGAGTTGGTGACGACGGTCAGCCCGGGCACCCGCGCGAGCCGGCGTGCCAGCTCCTGCGTGGTCGTACCCGCCCCCACCACAATGGCTTCGCCTTCTTCGACGAGGCCCGCGGCGAGATCGGCGATGGCCGTCTTCTCTGCGGTCGCGAGATGTGATTTCTGCGGAAAGCCGGACTCCCGCGTGAATCCGCCCGGCAATACCGCACCGCCATGTCGGCGGTCGAGGAGTCCTTCTGCCTCCAGTGCGCGCACGTCCCGCCGTACGGTCACTTCGGAGGTCTGGACGACGCGGGCGAGCTCCCGGAGCGATACCGCTCCATTGGCCCGCACCATTTCGAGGATCAATTGACGACGTTCTGCAGCGAACACGAAACTGACAGTAACCCCAACGACCGTCTGCTTTCAGCAGTTTGCGCCGAATAACAGAAGTTGTTCGCACGGAACGGCAGGAAGTGGTATAGACGCCTATCTCCCGCGCCTATGCCCGCCGCATGGCAGGCAACAGGCTGTGACCTGCGGGAAGTTGATCGTGTCCGGCGAAATCGCCGCCGTCAGGCTTCGTCGGCCGTCTTCCGCGTGTGCAGCTGACGCGCCACCTCGGCGATCGAGCCCGAAAGTGACGGGTACACGGTGAACGCCTTCGCGATCTGCTCGACCGTCAGGTTGTTGTCGACCGCGATCGAGATGGGATGGATCAGTTCGCTCGCGCGCGGGGCGACGACCACGCCGCCCACCACGATGCCCGTACCGGGACGGCAGAAGATCTTGACGAAGCCGTCGCGGATGCCCTGCATCTTGGCGCGCGGGTTGCGCAGCAGCGGCAGCTTCACCCCGCGGGCGTCGATCTTCCCGGCGTCGACGTCGGCCTGCGTGTAGCCGACCGTGGCGATCTCGGGGTCGGTGAAGACGTTCGAGGAGACCGTCTTGAGGTTCAGCGGCGCCACCGCGTCGCCGAGGAAGTGGTAGACGGCGATGCGGCCCTGCATGGCGGCCACGGAGGCGAGCGCGAAGACGCCGGTCACGTCACCGGCGGCGTACACGCCGGGAGCGGTGGTCCTGGAGACCTTGTCGGTCCAGATGTGCCCGGAGTCCTTGAGCCTGACCCCGGCCTCCTCAAGGCCCATCCCGCTGCTGTTCGGGATGGCGCCGACGGCCATCAGGCAGTGGGTGCCGGAGATGACGCGGCCGTCGGAGAGGGTGACCTCGACGCGGTCGCCGACGCGCTTGGCCGACTGGGCGCGCGAGCGGGCCATGACGTTCATGCCGCGGCGCCGGAAGACGTCCTCCAGGACGGCGGCGGCGTCCGGGTCCTCACCTGGCAGGACGCGGTCGCGGCTGGACACGAGTGTGACGCGGGAGCCGAGGGCCTGGTAGGCGCCGGCGAACTCGGCTCCGGTGACACCGGAACCGACCACGATGAGCTCTTCGGGGAGCTCGTCGAGGTCGTAGACCTGGGTCCAGTTGAGGATGCGCTCGCCGTCCGGCTGGGCGTCGGGCACCTCGCGCGGGTGACCGCCGGTGGCGATCAGGACGGCGTCGGCGGTGAGGGTCTCCTCGGTGCCGTCGGCGGTGCGCACGACGACCTTGCGGGAGCCGTCGGCGGCCTGCTGGCCCTCCAGGCGGCCGCGGCCGCGCATCACGCGGGCGCCGGCCCGGGTGACGGACGCGGTGATGTCGTGGGACTGGGCGAGCGCGAGGCGCTTCACACGCCGGTTGACCTTGCCGAGGTCGACACCGACGACCCGCGCGGGGCTGTCGATGTGCGGGGTGTCATCGGCGACGATGATCCCCAGCTCCTCGTACGACGAGTCGAAGGTGGTCATCACCTCGGCCGTCGCGATCAGGGTCTTGGACGGGACGCAGTCGGTGAGCACCGACGCCCCGCCCAGGCCGTCGCAGTCGACGACGGTCACCTCCGCGCCGAGCTGGGCAGCCACGAGGGCCGCCTCATATCCGCCAGGTCCGCCACCGATGATCACGATCCGAGTCACGTACTCCATTGTCCCGCACGCTTCAAGTGCTTTCGCCCCGGGGGCCTCCGTCCGTGCGCGTCCCACGTCGGAGCGGCTTCTGTTACAGGAGAGACCCCGGCCACACCTGCCGTACCCTCGACCACATGTCGCTCTACGCCGCATACGCCGGCAATCTCGACGCGCGGCTGATGACGCGCCGCGCACCGCACTCGCCGATGCGCTCGACGGGCTGGCTCAGCGGCTGGCGGCTGACGTTCGGGGGCGAGCACATGGGCTGGGAAGGCGCGCTCGCGACCCTCGTCGAGGCGCCCCGCTCGCAGGTCTTCGTCGCGCTGTACGACATCGCGCCGATGGACGAGGACTCCATGGACCGCTGGGAGGGCGTGGGGCTCGACATCTACCGGCGCATGCGCGTGCGCGTGGACACGCTGGAGGGCGAGGAGCCCGCCTGGGTGTACGTGCTCAACGGGTACGAGGGCGGGTTCCCCTCGGCCCGCTATCTCGGCGAGCTGGCGGACGCGGCGGAGTCGGCCGGAGCCCCGCACGACTACGTGATGGAACTGCGCAAGCGCCCCTGCTGAGCAGGCTTCGTCGGAAACGACAAGACAACGATCCCATTCCCGTGAGGTCTGTCATCTACGCGCGTAGGACCGAAGCGGCTACCCTCGATCGCGTGAACGCATCTGTTACTCCGGACAACATCCAGGGCGCCGCCGGATTCAATCCCCGAGTCGCCGCCGACGCCGCCGCCACGCGCCTGCGCGAGCTCACCGGCGCCGACACCCACGACGTCGCCCTCGTGATGGGCTCCGGCTGGGCACCGGCCGTGGACGCCCTCGGCACCCCCGAGGCCGAGTTCTCCGTCACCGAGCTGCCCGGTTTCCCGCCGCCGGCCGTCGAGGGCCACGGCGGAAAGATCCGCTCGTACAAGATCGGTGACAAGCGCACCCTGGTCTTCCTCGGGCGCACGCACTACTACGAGGGCCGCGGTGTCGCGTCCGTCGCGCACGGCGTCCGTACCGCCGTCGCCGCCGGCTGCAAGACCATCGTCCTGACCAACGGCTGCGGCGGTCTGCGCGAGGGCATGCGCCCCGGTCAGCCGGTCCTGATCAGCGACCACCTGAACCTGACGGCGACGTCGCCGATCGTCGGCGCGAACTTCGTCGACCTCACCGACCTGTACTCCCCGCGCCTGCGCACCCTGTGCAAGGAGATCGACCCCTCCCTCGAGGAGGGCGTCTACGCGCAGTTCCCCGGCCCGCACTACGAGACCCCGGCCGAGATCCGCATGGCCCGCACGATCGGCGCGGACCTCGTCGGCATGTCGACGGTCCTCGAGGCCATCGCGGCCCGCGAGGCGGGCGCCGAGGTGCTCGGCATCTCCCTCGTCACGAACCTGGCGGCGGGCATGACGGGCGAGCCCCTCAACCACGAAGAGGTGCTCCAGGCCGGCCGCGACTCCGCCACCCGCATGGGCGAGCTCCTGGGCAAGGTCCTGGGCCGCATCTGATCCCGTAGAGACACGCGAGAGGCTGGACGAACCGTGACCTTGCAGGACACCGAACTGCTCGCCAGGGCCGAGGCCTGGCTGGCCGAGGACCCCGACCCGGAGACCCGCGAGGAGCTGGCGAAGCTCATCGAGAGCGCCGACACCAAGGCGCTCGCCGAGCGCTTCGCCGGCACGCTCCAGTTCGGCACCGCGGGTCTGCGCGGCGAGCTCGGCGCGGGCCCCATGCGGATGAACCGCTCCGTGGTCGTCCGCGCGGCGGCGGGCCTCGCCGCGTATCTCAAGAGCAAGGGCGAGGCGGGCGGGCTCGTCGTCGTCGGGTACGACGCGCGCCACAAGTCGGCGGACTTCGCGCGGGACACGGCGGCCGTCATGACGGGCGCCGGCCTGCGCGCCGCGGTGCTGCCGCGCCCGCTGCCCACCCCGGTCCTCGCCTTCGCCATACGGCACCTGGGCGCGGTCGCGGGCGTGGAGGTCACGGCCAGCCACAACCCGCCCCGCGACAACGGCTACAAGGTCTACCTCGGCGACGGCTCGCAGATCGTGCCGCCCGCGGACGCCGAGATCGCGGCCGAGATCGCAGCGATCCGCACCCTCCACGACGTACCCCGCCCGGACTCCGGCTGGGAAACGCTCGGCGAGGACGTCCTGGAGGCCTACCTGGCCCGCACGGACGCGGTCCTGGCCCCGGACTCCCCCCGCACGGCGCGCACGGTCTACACGGCGATGCACGGCGTCGGCAAGGACACCCTGCTCGCCGCGTTCGCACGAGCGGGCTTCCCCGAGCCCGTCCTCGTGACCGAGCAGGCGGACCCGGACCCGGACTTCCCGACGGTGGCGTTCCCGAACCCGGAAGAACCGGGCGCGATGGACCTGTCCTTCGCGGCGGCCCGGACCGCGGACCCCGATCTGATCATCGCGAACGACCCGGACGCGGACCGCTGCGCAGTCGCCGTGAAGGACGGCGAGGACTGGCGAATGCTGCGAGGCGACGAGGTGGGCGCGCTGCTGGCGGCCCACCTGGTGGCCCGCGGAGCAAGGGGCGTCTTCGCAGAGTCGATCGTGTCGTCCTCGCTCCTGGGCCGGATCGCCGAAAAGGCCGGCCTCCCCTACGAGGAGACCCTGACGGGCTTCAAGTGGATCGCCCGGGTGGACGGTCTGCGCTACGGCTACGAGGAGGCGCTCGGCTACTGCGTGGACCCCGAGGGCGTACGGGACAAGGACGGCATCACGGCGGCGCTGCTGGTCACGGAACTGGCGTCGACGCTCAAGGAACAGGGCCGCACCCTGCTTGACGCGCTGGACGACCTGGCGGTGGCCCACGGCCTGCACGCGACGGACCAGCTGTCGGTACGGGTGGAGGACCTCACGATCATCGCCAAGGCGATGGCCGCACTCCGCGAAGCACCGCCGGCCGAACTGGCAGGCCTCCGGGTGGCGCGGGCAGAGGACCTCACCCAAGGCACGACCACGCTCCCGCCGACGGACGGCCTGCGCTACACGCTCGACGGCGAGTACCGGGCCCGGGTCATCGTCCGCCCGAGCGGCACGGAGCCCAAGCTCAAGTGCTACTTGGAGGCAGTGATCCCGGTGGAGGCGCACGCGGACCTCGCCTCGGCCCGAGCAGAGGGCACACGGGTACTGAACGCGATCAAGCGGGACCTGTCGACGGCGGCGGGCATCTGAAAAAGGGCAAGCAAAAGGCCGGGGTCGAAACCGACCCCGGCCTTTCCCGTCTCCGAACTCAACCGGTCACAAGCAGAACGGCCATCAGAACCGCTCCCACAACCGCGGGCGCAATAATCTCGTAGGCCCAGCGGATCGAAGGCTCGCCCTGCGCTGACGGCTTGTCGGCGCGGTCCCGGGCCAGCTCGCGAATCTCGTCCAACGACTGATCGCCGGCGGCCTTACGGGGCACGAAATCGGCGGCCCCACTCAGCCCCTTGTCCTTACGTCCACCCGGACGCCGATCGGCCTTCTTACGGGCGCGCATGGAGACCGGGATGGCCCAGAGCTGGTATTTGTCCCCACCCTCGGTGAAGACCTCGCTGGAGTAGCCGGCGCGCAGATCGGCGACGGACGCCCAGGGCAGGGTGATCGCACGGAACGGATTACGGACGCGCAGCCGGTCCTCATTCGCGTACACCGCGGGCCGGATCGTGAACGCGACGACGAGCGGCACGGCGAGAAGCAGCCCCGCGACGGCCAGCCAGGCGGTGCGGGCGTCGCCGTTGACCAGGGCGTCGAAACCGAGCCAGGCCCCCATCACGAGCAGCAGGACGCCACCTGCGATACCGGCGGGAGAACGGTAGGCGCGCTCCGCCGCCACGGGTGCCGTGACGGAGGGCTGGGAGTCCGGGGTCTTCATACCCCGATGATGCCTGAAGCAGGGAAGAACGTTGATTACGGCCTGAGAACAACCACAGAGGCCGAAAGCCCCACCGACTGGCCGTATACGAGACGCGGCCCGGAAGACGGCGAGTCCCACCGGCCGCAAGACGCCGACGAGACGGGAGGGGACGCGGGGGCATGTGCGCGCGCAGTCACCAGCACCACGTACAGGCAATTAACCAGCCGACGAGCACCCGTAGAACAGCGAGCACGTACATGCCCCCGCGGCCCCGCACCCAAAAACAAGCCGCAGCAGCCCGCACCGAGCCCGCACCCAAAAACAAGCCACAGCAGCCCGCACCCGAAATCACAACGCCCCCACGCAGCGCCACGCAGCCGCACCGGAAAACACACCCGAGGGGCCACCACCGGAACCCGTCACAGAGACCCACCACTCACCCCTCCCCCTGTACAGCAGCTACGCGCGTAGATATGCTCCCCTCGTGACCATGCCCACTGCACCCGCACCCGCATTCGCCGACGCGGTCGCCTCGGACCGTTCACTGCGTCGCTTCCTTCACGGGCTGCCCGGGGTCGACACGGTCGGCCTGGAGGCTCGCGCCGCGTCCCTCGGCACGCGGTCGATCAAGACCACGGCCAAGGCGTACGCCATCGACCTGGCGATCTCTATGATCGACCTGACGACCCTCGAAGGCGCCGACACCGCCGGCAAGGTCCGCGCGCTCGGCGCGAAGGCCGTGCACCCGGACCCCACCGACCGTACGACTCCGCGCACAGCCGCCGTCTGCGTCTATCCGGACATGGTGGCGACGGCCAAGGAGGCCGTGGCCGGGAGCGACGTGAAGGTCGCCTCCGTGGCCACCGCCTTCCCGGCGGGCCGCGCCGCCCTGGAGGTGAAGCTCGGGGACGTCCGCGAGGCGGTCGCCGCCGGAGCCGACGAGATCGACATGGTCATCGACCGCGGAGCGTTCCTCGCGGGCCACTACCTGAAGGTGTACGAGGAGATCGTCGCCGTGAAGGAGGCCTCGGGCGCCGCGCGCCTCAAGGTCATCTTCGAGACGGGCGAGCTGTCGACGTACGACAACATCCGGCGTGCGAGCTGGCTGGGCATGATGGCCGGGGCGGACTTCATCAAGACGTCGACCGGCAAGGTCGGAGTGAACGCCACCCCGGCGAACACCCTGCTCATGCTGGAGGCGGTGCGTGACTTCCGTGCCCAGACGGGCGTACAGGTAGGCGTGAAGCCCGCCGGAGGCATCCGTACGACCAAGGACGCGATCAAGTTCCTGGTGCTGGTCAACGAGACCGCCGGCAGTGACTGGCTGGACAACCACTGGTTCCGCTTCGGTGCTTCGAGCCTGCTCAACGACCTGCTGATGCAGCGCCAGAAGCTGAGCACCGGCCGCTACTCCGGCCCCGACTACGTCACGGTGGACTGACCCATGACTTTTGAGTACGCACCCGCGCCGGAGTCCCGCTCCGTCGTCGACATCGCCCCCAGCTACGGCCTGTTCATCGACGGCGAGTTCGCCGAGGCGGCCGACGGCAAGGTCTTCAAGACGGTCAGCCCGTCCACGGAGGAGGTCCTCTCCGAGATCGCCCAGGCGGGCGAGGCGGACGTGGACCGCGCGGTGAAGGCGGCCCGCAAGGCGTTCGAGAAGTGGTCGGCGCTGCCGGGCGCGGAGCGCGCGAAGTACCTGTTCCGGATCGCGCGGATCATCCAGGAGCGCAGCCGCGAGCTCGCGGTCCTGGAGACGCTGGACAACGGCAAGCCGATCAGGGAGACGCGCGACGCGGACCTCCCGCTGGTGGCGGCGCACTTCTTCTACTACGCGGGCTGGGCGGACAAGCTCGGCCACGCGGGCTTCGGCCCGAACCCGGCGCCGCTGGGCGTCGCGGGCCAGGTCATCCCGTGGAACTTCCCGCTGCTGATGCTGGCGTGGAAGATCGCCCCGGCGCTGGCGACGGGCAACACGGTCGTCCTGAAGCCGGCCGAGACGACCCCTCTCTCCGCGCTCTTCTTCGCGGACATCTGCCGCCAGGCGGGCCTGCCCAGGGGTGTGGTGAACATCCTTCCGGGCTACGGCGACGCGGGCGCGGCGCTCACGGCGCACCCCGACGTGAACAAGGTGGCGTTCACCGGCTCCACCGCGGTGGGCAAGGCGATCGCCCGCCAGGTGGCCGGCACGGACAAGAAGGTCACGCTCGAACTGGGCGGCAAGGGCGCGAACATCGTCTTCGACGACGCGCCCGTCGACCAGGCGGTCGAGGGCATCGTCACGGGCATCTTCTTCAACCAGGGCCAGGTCTGCTGCGCGGGATCGCGCCTCCTGGTCCAGGAGTCGGTGGCCGACGAGGTGCTGGACGCGCTGAAGCGCCGCCTCACCACCCTCCGCCTGGGCGACCCGCTGGACAAGAACACCGACATCGGCGCGATCAACTCCGCGGAGCAGCTCGCGAGGATCAAGGCGCTCGCGGACACGGGCGAGGCCGAGGGCGCGGAGCGCTGGTCGGCGCCGTGCGAACTCCCGGACAGCGGCTACTGGTTCGCGCCGACGCTCTTCACGAACGTCACGCAGGCGCACACGATCGCGCGGGACGAGATCTTCGGCCCGGTGCTGTCCGTCCTCACGTTCCGCACTCCGGAGGAGGCGGTGGCGAAGGCGAACAACACGCAGTACGGGCTCTCGGCCGGTATCTGGACGGAGAAGGGCTCGCGCATCCTCGCGGTCGCGAACAAGCTCCGGGCGGGCGTCGTCTGGGCCAACACGTTCAACAAGTTCGATCCGACCTCGCCGTTCGGCGGCTACAAGGAGTCGGGTCACGGCCGCGAGGGCGGCCGCCACGGCCTGGAGGCATACCTCGCCCCGTCGAGCCCGGAGGGCACGCGATAAATGAGCACGGTTGAGCGACTCACAGTCCTGAAGACCTACAAGCTGTACGTGGGCGGGAAGTTCCCGCGTTCCGAGAGCGGCCGGGTGTACGAGGTGTCGGACTCGAAGGGCAAGTGGCTGGCGAACGCCCCGCTGTCGTCCCGCAAGGACGCGCGTGACGCGGTGGTGGCCGCGCGCAAGGCGTTCGGCGGCTGGGCGGGCGCGACGGCGTACAACCGCGGGCAGGTGCTCTACCGCGTGGCGGAGATGCTGGAGGGCCGCCGCGACCAGTTCGTGCGGGAGGTGGCGGACGCCGAGGGCCTGTCGAAGTCCAAGGCGGCGGCCGTCGTGGACGCGGCGATCGACAGGTGGGTCTGGTACGCGGGCTGGACGGACAAGATCGGCCAGGTCGTGGGCGGGGCGAACCCGGTCGCGGGCCCGTTCTTCAACCTGTCCACGCCCGAGCCGACCGGAGTGGTTGCCGTGCTGGCGCCGCAGAAGTCGTCGTTCCTGGGCCTGGTCTCGGTGATCGCCCCGGTGATCGCGACGGGCAACACGGCCGTGGTGATCGCGAGCGAGACGTCCCCGCTGCCCGCGCTGTCGCTCGGCGAGGTACTCGCCACGTCCGACGTGCCGGGCGGCGTCGTGAACGTCCTGTCCGGCAGGACGGCGGAGATCGCCGCGCCGCTGGCCGCGCACCAGGACGTGAACGCGATCGACCTGACGGGGGCGGACGCCGACCTGGCCCGTGACCTGGAGATCGCGGCAGCGGACAACCTGAAGCGCGTACGCCGTCCCCAGGCTGTGGACACGGACTGGACGACGGACCCGGGCACGGACCGGCTCACGTCGTTCCTGGAAACGAAGACGGTGTGGCACCCGACGGGTTCACTCGGCGCGTCGGGCTCTTCGTACTAGGCCCGAACCCGAAGCCGGACCCAACCCGAAACCCGGGACCCCGGCTCTCCTCCGTCCAGGAGGGCCGGGGTTTCGTCATGCCGTCGGCGGCACGATTCAGACCCCGAGCCGCGCAGCGATCCCGTCGAGGCGAGCTCGAACTGGATAACGACCCCTGCTCATCAGGCAGTTCATCTGCGGGGCGAGGGTGGGCCTGCCGGATCTCTGCGCCCGCCGATCGGGGCTTCGTTCGGATCGGGCGGGCCCGGCCTGAGCCGGACGAGAGGCCCTAGCCCGGGAGCAGAGAGCTGGCCGGTCCGACCAGGGGGAGGTCGCCGAGGGCGCCGCCCTTGGCGACGGGACCGGTCGCGGTGGCCGTGGTCACCGGCTTGAAGTCGGCGACCTGGGTGCCGACCGCGTTGTCGAGCGGATCGACCCCGGTACCGGAGAGCGGGTTGAGCTTCAGGTGCTTGACCGGGGCGAGGCCCCCGTTCGCGGCGGTCTCGAGCGCCCCCGCCACCGCTCCCCCGGCCGCCGCCGTGTCGAGGTCGCCGACCGGCGAGGCGAGAGGCGCGGCGGCGGGCTCCGCCGCACCGGCGCTCACCGCACCCCCGCCGAGCGCCGCCCCTGCGGCGGTGAGGGTGAGCCCCGCGCGCAGCAGCGCACGCTGGGCCGCCGAGGACTTCTTCGCTGAGTGTCGTGCCATGAAGTGCCGCCCGTTTCCGGTACCGGCGGCCGGTTGGTCCGCCGCCGCAGATCGAGTAATCGTACGCGTACGCAGAGTAGTTGAGACGTGACTGTGCCACAAAGGCCGACCCGCAGGGTCCACCGGGGGCGGAGGATGCAGCACACTGGTGTCTCGTGAGTTCCCATCCCTCGATACCGACCCGGGTCGTCCTGCTGGCAGGCCCTTCCGGCTCCGGCAAGTCGTCCTTCGCGTCCCGCTCCGGGCTTCCCGTGCTGTGCCTGGACGACTTCTACAAGGAGAGTGACGACCCGACACTGCCGCAGGTGCCGGGCAGCTCGGACATCGACTGGGACTCGCCCCGCTCCTGGGACACGGAGACGGCCGTCGCCGCGATCGCGGAGCTGTGCCGGACGGGCCGCACCCGCGTTCCCGTCTACGACATCGCGACCAGCTCGCGGGTGGGCGAGGAGACGTTCGACATCGAGCGCACACCGCTGTTCATCGCGGAGGGCATCTTCGCCGCGGACATCGTGGAGCGCTGCCGGGACCTCGGCCTGCTCGCCGACGCGCTGTGCCTGCGCGGCCGCCCGTCCACGACGTTCCGCCGCCGGCTGCTGCGGGACCTCAGGGAGGGCCGCAAGTCCGTGCCGTTCCTGCTGCGCCGCGGCTGGCGCCTGATGCGCGCGGAGCGCGGCATCGTGGCTCGCCAGACGGCGCTCGGCGCGCACGCGTGCGGCAAGGAGGAAGCCCTCGGCCGCCTCGCCGCGGCCGCCGCGGGCCGCCGCGTGAAGGCCCGCGCCCAGGCGTGAGCGGCCCGCACACCCCGTACGCATGAGAAACGGGACCGGAGAGACCCCCCGGCCCTCCGGTCCCGCTTCATTCCCCCGTGAAGATCCCCCGTGATCCCCCCGGTACCGCTTCCCCCGTACCACCGTCGCGTCCCCCCGGAGCGACGGCCCGCCCCCTGCCTTCAGGCCACCAGCTCGCCGAAGGACTCCTCCAGGTCACGGCCGAAGCTGAGGACCTCGTCCTCGCGCAGCCGGCGCAGGGAGCGCCAGATGCTGGACTTCACCGTGCCGACACTGATGTCGAGGATGTCCGCGATCTCGGGGTCCGTACGACCCTCGTAGTACCGCAGGACGAGCATCGTGCGCTGCAGTTCGGGGAGGCGGGCCAGGGCCTGCCAGAGAACCGCGCGCAGCTCCGTGCCGCGCATCGCGTCCGTGTCGCCCGCCGTCTCCGGCAGTTCCTCGGTCGGGTACTCGTTCAGCTTGCGGCGGCGCCACGCGCTGATGTGCAGATTGGTCATGGTGCGGCGGAGGTAGCCCCCTACCGCCGCCTTGTCGCTGATCCTGTCCCAGGCGCGGTACGTCGAGAAGAGAGCGCTCTGGAGCAGGTCCTCGGCCTCGAACCGGTCACCGGTCAGGTGGTAGGCGGTTGCGTACAGGGAGGCGCGGCGTTCCTGGACGTAGGCCGTGAACGCCGCTTCGGCATCCGCGGTCTCCGACAGGGACTTCTTCCGCTCCCCCGATTCCTCCCCGTACGCGGCTCCCCCGTCGGACACCGCCTGGTTCGCGTCAACCACCGTCATGTACGTGGTGTGCTGACGCCCGGTGCCGCGAGCGCACCCCCGCCCGCTCACGGCACCGGACAACTCGTGCTTCCCGGAACCGGGACTCCGCACCAGAGCGTCATGAAGACGTGTGACAACTGCGCCAGTGGTGGTGCTGTGCAGCGTGTTCATCTCGCGCCCCCCGTCGTGGAGTCTCGGTTTCCCGTGGCTCGTAAGGACTTGCGTCCTTGCGATGTCCAAAAGCTTGCCCGGGCCACTTCATGACGGTGTCCGTCGACTGTCACAGACCTGTCACAGGGCCCGGGCGTGTGCGAGTCGTGTGTGGATGGGGCCCGATGCCCCCTCATTACGAGCTTGGGAGCGCTCCAACGGTCGAACTTGAGCCGTGCCATGGGACAGAATGACGTCTGTGCCTTCCCTGTTGCTGATCGAGGACGACGACGCCATCCGAACGGCCCTGGAGCTGTCCCTTACGCGCCAGGGCCATCGGGTTGCCACCGCTGCCACCGGCGAGGACGGTCTGAAGCTGTTGCGTGAGCAGCGGCCGGACCTGATCGTGCTGGATGTGATGCTGCCCGGCATCGACGGGTTCGAGGTGTGCCGGCGCATCCGGCGCACGGACCAGTTGCCGATCATCCTGCTCACGGCGCGCAGCGACGACATCGATGTGGTGGTCGGGCTGGAGTCCGGCGCCGACGACTACGTCGTGAAGCCGGTGCAGGGGCGGGTGCTCGACGCCCGGATCCGCGCGGTGCTCCGGCGGGGCGAGCGGGAGGCGAACGACGCGGCGTCGTTCGGCAGTCTCGTCATCGACCGGGCCGCGATGACGGTCACGAAGAACGGTGAGGACCTCCAACTGACGCCCACGGAGCTGCGGTTGCTCCTCGAACTGAGCCGTAGGCCGGGCCAGGCGCTGTCGCGGCAGCAGTTGCTGCGCCTGGTGTGGGAGCACGACTACCTCGGCGACTCGCGGCTCGTCGACGCGTGTGTGCAGCGGCTGCGCGCGAAGGTCGAGGACGTGCCGTCCTCGCCGACGCTGATCCGTACGGTGCGCGGGGTCGGCTACCGGCTGGACACGCCTCAGTGAGTGATGCGCACGACCGGCTGCGGGGGTGGGCCGCGGCGAAGAAGGCGATACTTGCCGGCCTGCGCTTCACGAGCCTGCGGCTGCGGCTCGTCGTCGTCTTCGCCCTGGTGGCGCTGACCGCGGCGGTGTCGGCGTCGGGGATCGCGTACTGGCTGAACCGTGAGGCGGTGCTGACCCGGGCGCAGGACGCGGCGCTCAGCGACTTCCAGCAGGAGATGCAGAACCGCGCCGCGGCGCTGCCCGAGCATCCGACGCAGGGCGAGTTGCAGCATGCCGCGAACCTGATGGCGAGCAGCAGTCAGCACTTCAGTGTGCTGCTGATCAGCGACGACAAGGACGGCCGGCGGATCGCGGGCAACTCCGACCTGGACGCGATCACGCTGGCCGAGGTGCCTAGTTCGCTGCGGGACGCGGTGAACAGGGAGCAGCCCCTCACGGACGGCAACAAGCACCCGTACCACCTGTACTGGCAGCGGATCGTCAGCAATGACACGCCGTATCTGGTCGGCGGGGCGCGGGTGATCGACGGGGGGCCGACGGGCTACATGCTCAAGTCCCTGGAGCCGGAGGCGAAGGATCTCAACTCCCTTGCCTGGTCGCTCGGGATCGCGACGGCGCTCGCGCTGATCGGTTCGGCGCTGCTCGCGCAGGCCGCGGCGACGACGGTGCTCAAGCCGGTGCACCGGCTCGGGCGGGCGGCCCGGCGGCTCGGGGAAGGGAAGCTGGACACGCGTCTGCGGGTGTCCGGTACGGATGAACTGGCCGATCTTTCCCGGACGTTCAACCGGACCGCGGAGAATCTGGAGAAGAAGGTCGCCGACATGAGTGCGCGCGAGGAGGCGTCGCGGCGCTTCGTCGCCGACATGTCGCACGAGCTGCGTACGCCGCTGACCGCGATCACCGCGGTGACGGAGGTCCTTGAGGAGGAGCTCGACGCGGAGACCGGTTCGGTCGACCCGATGATCGAGCCGGCCGTGCGTCTCGTGGTGAGCGAGACGCGCCGGCTGAACGACCTGGTGGAGAACCTGATGGAGGTGACCCGCTTCGACGCCGGCACCGCCCGGCTCGTCCTCGACCACGTCGACATCGCCGACCAGATCACGGCCTGCATCGACGCCCGCGCCTGGCTCGACGCGGTGGACCTGGACGCGGAGCGCGGCATCATGGCCCGCATCGACCCGCGCCGCCTCGACGTCATCATGGCGAACCTGATCGGGAACGCGCTCAAGCACGGCGGCTCGCCGGTGCGGGTGTCCGTGCGGCTTGCGGACTCGGCGCTGGTGATCGAGGTGCGTGACCACGGGCCCGGCATTCCGCAGGACGTGCTCCCGCATGTCTTCGACCGGTTCTACAAGGCGAGCGCGTCGCGGCCGCGTTCGGAGGGCAGCGGGCTCGGGCTCTCGATCGCCCTGGAGAACGCACACATCCACGGCGGCGAGATCACGGCCGCCAACTCCCCTGAGGGCGGCGCCGTGTTCACGTTCCGGCTGCCGCTCGACGCGTCACCGCTGACGCTGCCGCCCGATGACGAGGGCGCTGTCGGTGGCGGTTCCGGTGAGGAGGGCGGTGCGTGATGACCCCACGCAAGACAAGACAGCGTTACGCGGTGCTGGGCGCGGCGGTTCTCGCCGTGCTGCTCGCCGGGTGCGGGATCAGGCCGACGGAGGTACCGACGGACTTCGGGGCCGCGCCGTCACGGGTGCCGTGCACGCTGTCGGGGCCCGATCTGGAGTCGCGCTCGGGCGGCGAGTTCGCCGTGCAGGTGTATCTGGTCTGTACGTCGCAGCTGGTGAGCGTCGACCGGTCGGTGACCCTGCCGAAGGGGCAGGGCGCCTCGGACCGGGTGCGGCTCGCGCAGGCGCTGCTCGACGAGCTGGAGCAGTCTCCGGGCGGCGCCGAGCGGCAGGCGGGGTACACGACGGACGTCCGGCCCGGGATGACCGTCTCGGGGCCGGGCAAGGGTGACCCGGACAACGCGCTGCGGCTGAGCGTCCCGCCGGACGACCTCTCGCCATACGCGCTGGCCCAGATCGTGTGTACGTATGCGAACGGCGGGGCCGCGGCAAAGGACGACAAGGTCGTGCTCGGCGGGCCGGGGAACGACGCTCTGCGCGCGTACGACTGTTCTCCGGAGATGCGGACGCGGCCGGGGCTCGTTCCGGCGCCCGCCGAGACGGTCGGCTGACGGGGGCGGGCGCGGTTGTCGCGGGCGGACGCCGGCGACGCGGAACCGATCGTCCCGCCGTCCGCGTCTTGGGGGGCGTGCAGCGCCATCGCCCGGGCGGCTCCAAGGCCGCCATCCGCTTCCGTACGGCAGGGATAGTCCTCCTTGCCGCGCATCTGCTTCTCGTCTGCTGGATCACGCTGCGACCACTGGACGTGCCGTGGGTCAGCGCCGCGAACCTGCACCCGTTCGCGGGGATCAGGGCGGATCTCGCGCTCGGCCCGGCGGAGGCGGTGCGGCGGATCGGCAAGGAACTGCTGCTGCTCGCCCCGCTGGGGGTGCTCCTGCCGATCGCCGGGGGGCGGCTCGTCGTCTCGCCGCTGGGTTCGCTGGTGCGTACGGTCGCCGCCGGAGCGCTGCTCTCGCTCGGCATCGAGCTGCTGCAGACCGGGGTGCCGGGACAGGTCGTGGACATCGACTCGCTGTTCCTGAACACGCTGGGCGTGGCCCTCGCGCACGCGGCCGTGGTGCCGACCCTCAGGGGCAGACTCCGCCGCAGGACCGAGGTCACGGCCCTCCCCCGGGAGGAGCCCTCTCAGGGGCGGACCCCGACGATTTCCAGGGTCGGCATCGCCCCGTGAGCTGACGCTTCGCCCGGTTCGTCACCGTAGCTTTGAAGCCATCGGAGACGTCCCGGCCATCCCGGCCAAGGGGGCGCCTCACCGCTACGGTTCGCGAAGGAGCCCACCATGACCGCCCTTGCCCGCCCCACGAACGGACGGATGATCGGCGGAGTGTGCGCAGCGCTGGCACGGCGCTTCGGCACCTCCGCGACCACGATGCGCGTGATCTTCGTGCTCTCGTGTCTGCTTCCCGGTCCCCAGTTCCTGCTGTACATCGCGCTGTGGATCCTGCTGCCGGGCGAGGGCAAGGTCCGCCAGGCGTGGTGACGACGGGGTCCGCAGGCTGATGTACGACAAGGAGGGGCGCACCCGCGCGAGCGGGTGCGCCCCTCCCGTGTGTCCGCGCGTGTGGCGTGTCGGGTGGGTCAGCCGACGGGCAGGGCGCCGCCGGCGGGCAGCGAGTTGACGGGCAGGCCGCCGAGGAGCCCGGAGACCGGGTCGTGGCCCTTGGTGGGGAGGGCCTTGTGGACGGCGGGCGCGGCGGCCTTCAGGCCACCGGTGACGGCGTTCTTGCCGGCGGTCAGGGAATCGGTGCCACCGGCGGGGAGCACCTGCGCGACCTGCTCGGCGGGGAGCGTGCTGGTCACGGTGTCCAGGGCGGAGCCCGCGTCCGGGAGGGCGGGGGCGGCGGACGCGGCACCGGCGCCCGCGGCGGCGAAGGCGGCACCGAGGGCGGCGACACCGAGGGTCTTGACGGCAGACTGCTTCATTATGAAATGAGTCCTCGTGAACGGGGGCTTGAGCGGTCCACGACCGTAAACACGCGTCAGGGCGCGTTGCAAACAGCGAAATACGCGCGGAAGCGGCCGGGAGTTAATGTTCCCGGCCGCTTCAAATTCGCACAAACAGGCGCTACTGCTCGACAGAACCCCTGGTCGAGGCGGTCTGACGGAACAGCCATTCGGATTTCAACTCGGCATATCCCGGCTTGATGACGTCATTGATCATGGCCAGTCGTTCATCGAAAGGAATGAATGCTGATTTCATCGCATTGACAGTGAACCACTGCATGTCGTCGAGCGTGTAGCCGAAGGCGTCGACCAGGTGCTCGAACTCGCGGCTCATGCTGGTGCCGGACATGAGGCGGTTGTCCGTGTTCACCGTGGCGCGGAAGTGCAGCTTACGGAGCAGGCCGATGGGGTGGGCCTCGTAGGAGTCGGCGGCGCCCGTCTGGAGGTTGGAGCTCGGGCACATCTCCAGGGGGATGCGCTTGTCGCGTACGTAGGAGGCGAGGCGGCCGAGCTTGACCATGCCGTCGTCCTCGACCTTGATGTCGTCGATGATCCGCACGCCGTGGCCGAGGCGGTCGGCGCCGCACCACTGGAGCGCCTGCCAGATGGACGGCAGGCCGAAGGCCTCGCCCGCGTGGATCGTGAAGTGGTTGTTCTCGCGCTTGAGGTACTCGAAGGCGTCGAGGTGGCGGGTGGGAGGGAAACCGGCCTCGGCGCCCGCGATGTCGAAGCCGACGACTCCGGTGTCGCGGTAGCGGTTGGCGAGTTCGGCGATCTCCAGGGCGCGGGCCGCGTGCCGCATGGCGGTGAGCAGGGCGCCCACGCGGATGCGGTGGCCGTTGGCCTTGGCGCGCCGCTCGCCTTCCCGGAAGCCCGAGTTGACCGCCTCGACGACCTCTTCGAGGGTGAGGCCCTGTTCGAGGTGCTGCTCGGGGGCGTAGCGGATCTCGGCGTAGGCGACGCCGTCCTCGGCGAGGTCCTCGGCGCACTCGGCGGCGACCCGGAACAGCGCCTCGCGGGTCTGCATGACGGCGCAGGTGTGGGCGAAGGTCTCCAGGTAGCGCTCGAGGGAGCCGGAGTCGGCGGCCTCGCGGAACCAGATGCCGAGCTTGTCTGGGTCGGTCTCCGGGAGGTTCTCGTAGCCCTGTTCCAGGGCGAGTTCGACGATGGTGCCGGGGCGAAGCCCGCCGTCGAGGTGGTCGTGCAGCAGCACCTTGGGGGCGCGAACGATCTGCTCGGGGGTCGGAATCTGCGAGTTTCCGCTGGTCTGGCTCGTCATTTCGGCACTCTAACGCCTACGCGCGTAGATACCGGGTGGCGTCCGCCTGTCGATACGTAACAGTGACCCTGCGGACGGGTGGCGTACACCGTGCCTTCTGACACTGTTCTGTCATGGGACAGCAAGCGACGACGGTCCGTGAGGCCCGGCTCGGGAAGGCGGTGGGGCCCGTCCCCGCGACGGTGAGCGGTGTGGTCCTGCTGCTTCCCGCGGGCGCGGAGACCTCCGCGCGCAGACCGTCACCGCTGGCCTCGGCGACCGTACGGCCCCTGGGGCGCGCTCTCGCGCGCGAGGGGCGGCGGGACGGCCTTGCGGCGCATGTCGTGCACTACCGCAGTCGCGGCTGGAACGGCGCGCAGGCGCAGCTCGCACGCGACGCCGACTGGGCGGCGGACGAGGCCGTGCGGCGCTACGGCGACGTCCCCGTCTGCCTCGTCGGGGTCGACATGGGCGCCCGGGCGGCGCTGCACGCGGGCGGGCACAGCGCGGTCAACTCGGTGCTCGCGCTTGCCCCTTGGCTGCCCGAGGAGGACGTCGCCGCGCCCCCCGAACCGGTGAAACAGCTCGTGGGCCGCCGCGTCCTGATCGTGCACGGCACGAACGACGAGCGCACGGATCCCGAGCTGTCGTTCCGCCTGGCCGCCCGCGCGAAGAAGTCCAACCGCGACACCTGCCGTTTCGAGGTGCACTCCGACGGCCACGCGCTCCACCAGCACCGCACCGAAGTCCACGCCCTGGCCCGCGACTTCGTCCTCGGTTCGCTCTTCGACCGGGCGTTCTCGCGCCCGGTGCAGGACGCGCTCGCCGCGCCGCCGCCGCTGGGGCTGCGGATGCCGCTGGCCTCGGGCTTCGGCAGGTCCCTGGGGCGGTGACTACTCCTCCGCGCGGGTCCACTCGGAGAGCAGTTTGCCGCGCCGGGAGAGAAGGAACTTCTTGAACGCGGCGACCGGCGGGGTGTCCGGATGCCCGTCGAGCCAGGCCACGCCGATCTCGCGTACCGCCCGCTGGCCGGTCACCGTCAGCTCCACGACTCCCGGGCGCGGTACGGCCGGTGGCGGCAGGAGCGCCACGCCGAGGCCCGCCGCGACCAGGCCGCGCAGGGTCTCCGTCTCCTCGCCCTCGAAGGCGATGCGCGGCCTGAACCCCGCCTCCGTGCACAGGCCGTCGGTGATGCGGCGCAGTCCGTAGCCGGGTTCGAGGGTCACGAACGTCTCGTCGGCCGCCTCCGCGAGACGGACGCGCTTGCGGCCCGCGAGGCGGTGCTCGTCGGGGACGACCAGACGCAGGCGCTGCTCGTCGAGGCGGCGCGCGACGAGGCCGGGCGCGTCGGGGATGGGAGAGGTGAGACAGAGGTCGAGTTCGCCGGCGCGCAGGCGCTCCAGCATCGCCTCGCCGTAGTTCTGGACGAGGCTGAAGCGGATGCCGGGGTGGTCGGCGCGGAAGGCGCGGATCAGGCCGGGGACGGTCTCGGAGCCCATGGTGTGCAGGAAGCCGAAGGCGACCTTGCCCGACGCGGGGTCGGCGTCGGCCCGTACCGACTCGGCGGCGCGGCCGACCTCGGCGAGCGCCTTGTCGACGGACGTGAGGAACGTGCGGCCCGCCGGGGTGAGCGAGACGGTGCGGCCGTGGCGCGCGAACAGCTCCACGCCGAGGTCCTGTTCGAGGCGGACCAGGGCGCGCGACAGCGTCGACTGGGGGATCTCCAGCTCGTGCGCGGCCCGCGTGACGTGCTCGGTGCGGGCGACCGCGGCGAAGTACGACAGGCGTGGCGCGAGCGTCGTCACGATGTCTTCTGTGTCACTGGACGGTGACAGACGAGCCTCTGAACTCTGCTTATGCGCCATAGGATCGATTATGGCGTTTTCATGCATTGGACGCATGAAAGACGCAGGCCTACGTTCGAGACATGCCTCCTGCCAGTAGCGGGGCGACCGTCACCCACGCGGTCGCCGCCCGTAAGCCGTCGTCCCCCGAAGCCACCGACACCCGTCTGAACCCGGGCGGACCCGGCTACCGCCGGATGAGTTTCGCCCTCTTCCTGGCCGGGGTCGCGACCTTCGCCCTGCTCTACTCCACGCAGGCCCTGCTCCCCCTCGTCTCCGCGGACTTCGGCGTCAGCGCGAGCGCCGCGAGCTGGACGGTGTCCGGCGCGACGGGCGCGCTCGCCCTGTGTGTCCTGCCGCTGAGCGCCCTGTCGGAGCGGTTCGGGCGGCGCACCGTGATGACGGCGTCCCTGTCGGTGGCGGTCGCGGTCGGCCTGCTCGTGCCGTTCGCGCCCTCGCTCGGGGCGCTGATCGCGCTGCGGGCGCTCCAGGGCGCCGCTCTCGCCGGTCTGCCGGCCTCCGCGATGGCGTATCTCGCGGAGGAGGTGCGGCCCAAGGCGCTGGTCGCCGCGATCGGCCTGTTCGTGGCGGGCAACTCCATCGGCGGGATGAGCGGCCGGGTCATCACCGGGTGGGTCGCGCAGGAGTGGGGCTGGCGCGCGGCGGTCGGCACGATCGGCGTGATCGCCGTGGCGTGCGCGGTCGCGTTCCGGCTGCTGCTGCCCCAGCCGCGGCACTTCACCCCCGGCTCGCTGCGGCCTCGGGTGCTGGCCCGCACGGTGCGCGGCCACCTCGCGAACCCGCTGCTGTGCCGTCTGTACGTGATCGGCGCCCTGTTCATGACGGTCTTCGGCGCCGTGTACACGGTGATCGGCTACCGGCTCACGGCCGCGCCGTTCTCGCTCCCGCAGGGCATCATCGGCTCGATCTTCCTGGTGTACCTGGTGGGTACGGTCTCCTCGGCCGCGGCCGGCAAGCTCGTCGCGCGGCTCGGGCGGCGCGGGGCGCTGTACCTGGCGGTGGGCACGACGGCGTCCGGGCTGCTCATCTCGCTCGGCGACTCGATCGCCATGGTGCTGCTCGGCCTCCTCCTGATCACGGCCGGGTTCTTCGCGGGGCACGCGGTGGCCTCGTCCTCGGTCAGCCACACGGCGACGCACGGGCGGGCGCAGGCGTCCGCGCTGTACCAGTCCGTGTACTACATCGGCTCCAGCGTGGGCGGCACGCTCGGCGCGGTGGCCTTCCACGCGGGCGGCTGGGCCGGGACCGTGGCCCTCGGCCTGGTGGCGGTGCTCGGCGTCGTGTCGGTGACCCTGTGGGGCTCGCACGCGGCGCGCGTGCAGCAGCGGCAGACGCTCGTTGCGGCGCACTGACGCTGCCCGGATCTTGCTGACAACGGCCCCCGGACCGGTGTATTTCGCCGGTCCGGGGGCCGTTGTCAGTGCCCTGCGGTAGCTTCCGAAGTGCTGGGACTTGCATGGACTTTCGGGACTTGCCAGAAGCCGCAGGGCGGGGTGTGGACATGAGTGACATCGCAGGGACGACCACCGAGCTGGACGTCCGTCTCGAGAAGTACCGGGTCGAGCTGACCGGGTACTGCTACCGGATGCTGGGCTCCGCCTTCGAGGCCGAGGACGCGGTGCAGGACACGATGGTCCGCGCCTGGCGCAGCTTCGACAAGTTCGAGGGCCGCTCCAGCCTGCGGTCCTGGCTGTACCGCATCGCGACGAACGTCTGCCTGGACATGCTGAACGCGGGCAACAAGCGGGCCCGTCCGATGGACCTGACGGCGGCGGCGCCGCTGGCGCAGGCGGCGCTCACACCCCGGCCGGACAACGTGTGGCTGGAGCCGATGCCGGACGCGCGCGTGCTGCCGACCGTGCACGACCCCGCGGAGGCGGCGGTGGCGCGGGAGTCGGTGCGCCTCGCCTTCGTGGCGGCGCTCCAGCAGCTGCCCGCCAAGCAGCGGGCCGTGCTCATCCTGCGCGAGGTCCTGGCCTGGAAGGCGCAGGAGGTCGCCGAGCTCCTCGACACGTCGGTGGCGTCGGTGAACAGCGCGCTCCAGCGGGCCCGCGCCACGCTCGCCGAGGCCCCGGTCGAGACGAAGGGCGCCGACAGCGAGCTGGACGAGGAGCACCAGGCGCTCCTGGAGCGCTATGTCGCGGCGTTCGAGGGATACGACATGAAGGCCCTCACGGCGCTGCTCGCCGAGGACGCCATCATGACCATGCCGCCGTTCGACCTGTGGCTGCGCGGCACGCCGGACATCACGGGCTTCATGACGACGATCGGCGCCTCATGTGCCGACAGCCGGCTGGTGCCCGTCGAGGCCAACGGCTCGCCCGCGTTCGCCCACTACAAGCCCGACCCGGACAAGGGCGGGTTCGCGCCGTGGGCCGTCCAGGTCCTGGAGATCTCAGAGGGCCGGATCACCGGACTCCACTGCTTCCTGGACACGGCCCGCTACTTCCCGCTGTTCGGTCTGCCGCTCCATCTCGACGACCAGCCCGCCTAGGCCGGGCAGGCCGACCAGCTGAAGCAGGGCCCACAGGGCCGGGGACGGATCGCGCAGCCGCAGTCCTGACCCGGCCCTGCGGGCGGCGAGCTGCATCCGGGCGAGCGCGTCCACGGTGGCGAGGTCGGCCGTGGTGACGGCCGCGACGTCGCAGACGACGTCGCGTGCGGGGACGCGGGTGCACGCCGTGCGCACCTGCTCGCACAGGTGCGGCACGTCGCCGCGGCGCAGGGGGCCGGCGAGAGCCAGGTCGGGACGTCGGGAAACAGCCACGCAGGGGAGACCTGCCCGGCGGCGGGAACTCATCGGCGGTCCGGCCGCGCGCCCAGTGCCGTGCGTCACGTTCCCCATGTGTCGCACGCATCACGTTGACCCCGCGTCGGGTGCCCTCCGACGCTATGGGGATGCTCCTTGATCGCGTACCTGCTCAGCCGTCCGCACGACGCCGGCAGGGGGCATCGTGGCAGGGGTGCTGAACGGGTTCGCCGTCATCGCGGTGGTCATCGCCGTCGGCTTCCTGATCGGCAAGCGCGGCTATCTCGGGGACAACGGCCGCGAGGTCCTCACCAAGCTCGCCTTCCATGTCGCCACGCCCGCGCTCCTGTTCACGACGCTCGCGAAGGCCGACCTCTCGGTGATCCTGTCGCCGCGGCTGCTGGTGACGGCGCTGAGCACGGCGGCGGCCGCCGGCGTGTTCATCGCGGTGGGCGTCGCGCGCCGGTGGGGCGTGGGGCGGACGACGATCGGCGCCCTGTGCTCCAGCTACGTCAATTCGGGGAACCTCGGCATCCCCATCGCCGTGTACGTCCTCGGCGACGCCTCGCTGGTCGCGCCCGTGCTGCTCTTCCAGCAGATCGTGGTGACGCCGGTAGCGATGACGGTCCTCGATCTGTCCGAGGCCGGGGAGAGGCAGTCGCTGTGGCGGCGGCTCGTCACACCGCTGCGCAACCCGATCGCGGTCGGCGCGCTCGCGGGCGTGATCGTGGCGGCGACGGGGTGGACGGTGCCGGGGCCGGTCTTCAACCCGGTCGATCTGATCGGCAAGATGTCCGTGCCGGTGGTGCTGCTCGCGTACGGGATCTCGCTGTGCGGGAGTTCGCTGCCGGCCCGGCGCGGTTCCGACCGGGTCCCGGTGCTGCTGTCGGTGGCCCTGAAGTCGGTGGGCCAGCCCGCGGTGGCGTGGGTACTCGCGGCGGGCGTCTTCGGCCTGCGGGGCGCGTCACTCCTGGACGTGGTGGTGACGTCGGCGCTCCCGGCCGCGCAGAACCTCTTCACCTACGCCTCGCGCTACAACGTCGCGGAGAGGCTGGCGAGGGAGTCGATCCTGCTGTCCACGCTGGCGTCGGTGCCGGCGCTGGTGGTGGTCGCGGCGTTGCTGGGGTGAGCCGAACGGGACCGGCGGAGGTCCACCGATCCCGTTCACCCGAATGAGGAAACCCCAGGTCAGCCGATGCGTTCCCGCACGACCGGCGTGGCCTCGAACGTCGTCCCCGGGGCCGCGATGTCGTACGAGCCCTCGACGGACTCAAGGGCGTACCCGAAGCGCTCCGGGGTGTCCGTGTGCAGGGTCATGAGGGGCTGGCCCTCCGTCACCGAGTCGCCCGGCTTGGCGTGGAGTTCGACGCCGGCGGCGGCCTGCACCACGTCCTCCTTGCGGGCGCGGCCCGCGCCGAGGCGCCAGGCGGCGACGCCGATGTCGTACGCGTCGAGGCGGGTCAGGACGCCGGACTTCCCGGCCACCACCACGTGCTGCTCGCGGGACGTGGGCAGCGCCGCGTCCGGGTCGCCGCCCTGCGCGGCGATCATGCGGCGCCAGACGTCCATCGCGGAGCCGTCGGCGAGGGCCTTCGCCGGGTCGGCGTCCTTGATGCCCGCGGCGTCGAGCATCTCGCGGGCCAGGGCGAGGGTGAGCTCGACGACGTCGGCGGGGCCGCCGCCCGCAAGCACCTCGACGGACTCGCGGACTTCGAGGGCGTTGCCGGCGGTAAGGCCGAGGGGCGTCGACATGTCGGTGAGCAGTGCGACGGTGCGCACGCCGCTGTCGGTGCCCAACTCGACCATGGTGGAGGCGAGTTCGCGGGCGTCCTCGATCGTCTTCATGAACGCGCCGGTGCCGACCTTGACGTCGAGGACGAGCGAGCCGGTGCCCTCGGCGATCTTCTTCGACATGATCGAGGAGGCGATGAGCGGGATCGCCTCGACGGTGCCGGTGACGTCGCGCAGCGCGTAGAGCTTCTTGTCGGCGGGGGCGAGCCCGTCACCGGCCGCGCAGATCACGGAGCCGACGGTGTCGAGGACGTTCAGCATCTCGTCGTTGGACAGCAGGGCGCGCCAGCCGGGAATGGACTCCAGCTTGTCGAGGGTGCCGCCGGTGTGGCCGAGGCCGCGGCCGGAGAGCTGCGGGACGGCGGCGCCGCACGCGGCGACCAGCGGGGCGAGCGGCAGCGTGATCTTGTCGCCGACGCCTCCGGTGGAGTGCTTGTCGGCGGTCGGGCGGGACAGGGACGAGAAGTCCATGCGCTCGCCGGAGGCGATCATCGCGGCGGTCCAGCGGGCGATCTCCGTACGGTTCATGCCGTTGAGGAGGATCGCCATGGCGAGCGCCGACATCTGCTCGTCGGCGACGACGCCGCGCGTGTACGCGTCGATGACCCAGTCGATCTGCTCGTCACTGAGTTCGCCCCGGTCCCGCTTGGTCCGGATGACGGAGATGACGTCCATGGCGTTGTCCTTCCGCAGGTGGCAGCAGGCCGACTCTACGCGCATAGAGCGACCCGTTGAAAGCGGCCCCGCCCAACAGGGCGGGGCCTTCGGTCAGTTGAGGTGCTGGGGTCCGAACGCGTCGGGGAGCATCTCGCCGAGCGGGCGGATCCCCGACGTCGTCTCCAGGAGCAGCTCGGGCCCCCCGAACTCGTACAGGAGCTGGCGGCAGCGCCCGCACGGCATCAGGATCTCGCCCTTGCCGTCCACGCACGTGAAGTGCGTCAGGCGGCCGCCGCCGGTCAGCTGAAGCTGCGAGACGAGCCCGCACTCGGCGCACAGGCCGAGCCCGTACGACGCGTTCTCGACGTTGCAGCCCGACACGGTGCGGCCGTCGTCCACGCGGGCCGCGGCGCCGACCGGGAAGGCCGAGTACGGCACGTACGCGCGGGACATGGCCTCGCGGGCCGCCTCCTTGAGTGCTTCCCAGTCGGCTTCCGTCACTTGCCCTGACCCTTCCGGTAGCGCATGCCGTCGGCCTTCGGCATCCGCAGCCGCTGCGCGGACAGCGAGAGCACCAGGAGGGTGACGACATACGGGGTGGCGCCGACGAAGTCGCCGGGCACCTCATCCGTCAGGAGGTACCAGACCAGGACGACCACGGCAATCACCGCGCTGATCGTGGCCTGGATCATGGCCTTGCGGTACGCCTTCCAGCCCGCAAGCAGGGCGAGCAGGACGACCAGCAGGAGCAGGAGCGCGTGGACGGTCTCGCCGCCGTTGCGCAGCTGGAGCGCGTCGGAGAAGCCGAACAGGCCCGCGCCCATGGCGAGTCCGCCCGGCCGCCAGTTGCCGAAGATCATGGCGGCGAGGCCGATGTAGCCGCGCCCGCCGGTCTGGCCCTCCAGGTAACTGTGCGAGGTGACCAGCGCGAGGAACGCGCCGCCGAGACCCGCGAGTCCGCCGGAGATGGCGACGGCCGCGTACTTGTGCGCGTACACGTTGACGCCGAGGGACTCGGCCGCGACCGGGTTCTCGCCGCAGGAGCGCAGGCGCAGGCCGAACGAGGTGCGCCACAGCACCCACCAGCTGCCCACGAAGAGCAGCACGGCGAGGATCGTGATCACGGAGACGTTGGTGACCAGGCCGCCGAGGATGCCGGCGAGGTCGGAGACCAGGAACCAGTGGTGCTGCTCGATGGAGTGCAGCCCGCTGGACAGGCCCGGGATCGTGACGTCTCCCAGCGACTCGGCGGGCGGCGACTGCTTGGGGTTGCCGCCCTTGGCCGCGGGCTCGCCGTCGGCGAAGAACAGCTTGGCGAGGTACTGCGTGGCGCCCAGGGCGAGGAGGTTGACGGCCACACCGGAGACGATGTGGTCGACGCCGAACGTGATGGTGGCGACGGCGTGGACCAGACCGCCGAGGACACCGAAGCCGATGCCGCAGACGAGGCCGAGCCACGGGCTGGTCTGCCAGCCGAGCCAGCCGGCGCCGAACGTGCCGAGGATCATCATGCCCTCGAGGCCGATGTTGACCACCCCGGCCCGCTCCGACCACAGGCCCGCGAGGGCCGCGAGGCCGATGGGCACGGCGAGTCCGAGCGCGGCGCTGATCTGGCCGCCGGAGGTGAGCTGGTCGGCGCCCGTGATGACGCGGACGGCGGAGACCAGGAACAGCGCGCCGACGACGATCATCAGGGTCTGGCCCGTGGAGAGCCGGCCGCGCGCCTTCTTGGCGCCGCTCACCGCGGGGGCCGCGGGAGGCGGGGTGTCGGTCTTCGTGGCGCTCATCCGGCCACCTCCTGCTTGTCGGTGCGGACGGCGGCGGCCTGCGCGGCGAGCTCGGCGCCGACCCGCTGCTGCTGGCGCTTGAGCCCGTAGCGGCGTACGACCTCGTAGGCGATGACGACGCACAGGACGATGACGCCCTGGATCACGCCGAGGATCTCCTTGTCGTAGCCCTGGAACTCCAGGTGGTTGGTGGTGCGCTCCAGGAAGCCCCACAGCAGGGCGCCGAGCGCGATGCCGACCGGGTGGTTGCGGCCGAGCAGCGCGATGGCGATGCCCGTGAAGCCGAGGCCGACCGGGAAGCTGTTGTCGTACTGGTGGCTGTCGTTGAGCAGCGTCGGCATGCCGACCAGACCGGCCACGGCACCCGAGATGATCATGCTGGTGGCGACCATCTTCTTGACGCTGACACCGCTCGCGGCGGCCGCCGACTCGGACTGGCCGACGGTGCGCAGGTCGAAGCCGAAGCGGGTGCGGCCGAGGACGAACCAGTACGCGATGCCGACGAGCACGGCGATCACGATGAAGCCCCAGACCTGGCCGGCCGGCCCCACGTCGATCGTGAAGAAGTACGAGGACTTCGGCAGCGGCTTGGTGGAGACCAGGGTGCCGGCGTCGTCGAGCTGGCCGAGCTGCTCGGGCTGGAGCAGGTAGGCGATGATCGCGGTCGCGATCGAGTTGAGCATGATCGTCGAGATGACCTCGCTGACCCCGCGGGTCACCTTGAGGATGCCCGCGATGGCGGACCACAGGGCACCGGTCGCCATGGCGGCGAGCATGATCAGCGGGATGGAGAGCCAGCCGGGCAGCGTGAGCGCTCCGCCGAGCACGGCGGCGACGAACGCGGCGAGCCGGTACTGGCCGTCGACGCCGATGTTGAACAGGTTCATGCGGAAGCCGATGGCCACCGCGACACCCGCGAGGTAGTACGTCGTCGCCTTGTTGAGGATGTAGACCTGGCTGTCGCTCGCGGAGCCGTAGGTCACCATGTCGCTGAACGCGGCGAAGGGGTCCTTGCCGGTCGCCGCGATGATCACGGCGGTCACGACGAGCGCGGCGATGATCGCCAGGAGCGGGGCGGCGACCGCGAGGATCAGCCGCTCCTTGTCGATCCGGGACTTGCCCCGGGATATCAGTGTCTTCATCGGGCGTCCCCGCCTTCGGCGTCTTCCGTGTGCTGGAGGTGGCCGGAGGCCGCACCTGTCATGGCGGAGCCCAGCTCCTCCGGGGTGATGGTGGCGGGGTCGGCGTCGGCGACCAGGCGGCCGCGGTACATCACCCGCAGGGTGTCGGACAGGCCGATCAGCTCGTCCAGGTCGGCCGAGATGAGCAGCACGGCGAGGCCCTCGCGGCGGGCTCGGCGGATCTGGTCCCAGATCTGCGCCTGCGCGCCGACGTCCACACCGCGGGTGGGGTGGGCGGCGATCAGCAGCTTGGGCGCGTGGCTCATCTCGCGGCCGACGATCAGCTTCTGCTGGTTGCCGCCGGACAGGGAGGCCGCGGTGACCTCGATGCCGGGGGTGCGGACGTCGTAGTCGCGCACGATGCGCTCGGTGTCGGCGCGGGCGGCCTTCAGGTCGAGCAGCCCGCGCTTGGAGTTGGGGCGCTCGGTGACATGGCCGAGGACCCGGTTCTCCCACAGCGGCGCTTCGAGGAGGAGGCCGTGACGGTGCCGGTCCTCGGGGATGTACCCGACACCGGCTTCGCGGCGCTTGCGGGTGGGGGTCCGGGTGACGTCGGCGCCGTCGAGGGCTACGGTGCCGCGGTCCGCGGTCCGCATGCCCATGATGGCCTCGACGAGTTCGGACTGGCCGTTGCCCTCCACGCCCGCGATGCCGAGGACTTCGCCGCGGCGGATGGTGAAGGTGACGTCGTCGAGGATGACGCGCTCGACGCCGTCCAGGTCGGTCTGCGTGAGGCGCACCCCCGCCAGGTGGAGCATCGGGGTGTCGGTGACCGTCGACTCCTCGGTCTCCGGCGAGGGCAGCTCGCTGCCGACCATCAGCTCGGCGAGCTGCTTGGTGCTGGTGTTCCTCGGGTCGGCCGTGCCGACCGTCGTCCCGCGCCGGATGACCGTGATCTCGTCCGCGACGGAGAGCACCTCACCCAGCTTGTGGGAGATGAAGATGACGGTGAGGCCCTCGGACTTCAGCTCGCGCAGGTTGTCGAAGAGCGCGTCGACCTCCTGCGGCACGAGGACCGCGGTGGGCTCGTCGAGGATCAGCGTCCGGGCGCCCCGGTAGAGGACCTTGAGGATCTCGACGCGCTGCCGGTCGGCGACCCCGAGCTCCTCGACGAGGACGTCGGGCCGCACCCCGAGGCCGTACGCCTCGGATATCTCACGGATCTTCGTACGCGCCTTGCCGCCGATGCCGTGCAGCTTCTCGGCGCCCAGGACGACGTTCTCCAGGACGGTGAGGTTGTCGGCCAGCATGAAGTGCTGGTGGACCATGCCGATGCCGCGCGCGATGGCGTCGGCGGGCGTGGCGAAGGCGACCTGGGTGCCGTCGACCGCGATGGTGCCCTCGTCCGGCTTCTGCATGCCGTAGAGGATCTTCATCAGGGTCGACTTGCCGGCGCCGTTCTCACCGCACAGGGCGTGGACGGTGCCCCGCCGTACGGTGATGTCGATGTCGCGGTTGGCGACGACGCCGGGAAAGCGCTTGGTGATGCCGCGCAGTTCGACGGCGGGAGGGCTGGACGCGTTGATGGCGCACTCTCCTCGGGGGACAGGACGTACGTACGGAAGGGGTGAACGGTCGCGCGGAGCCGCGCGGGGGCGCGTCGGCGACGGTAATACGCCAACTCTTAGCTACACGCGTAGAGTTGACACATTGTTATGGCCCGGCGAGGGGAAGCTTTCGCCACTCCCCCCGCCGAGCCGGGCCCTCAGGGGCCTCAGGTCACGGGGTGGTCTTGACCTTGACCTTGCCGCTCGCGATCTGCTCCTTGGCGGCGTCCAGCTTGGCCTGGATGTCGTCGATGTAGCCGCCGGAGGTGGCGAGCGAGACGCCGCCGTCCTTCAGGGCGTAGGTGTTGGTGCCGGTCTTCGGCGAACCGTCCTTGACCGACTTGATCAGGTCGAAGACGCCGATGTCGACGTTCTTGACGACCGAAGTCAGGATCGAGGACTTGTACTTGGCGAGACCCGGGATGTTGTACTGGTCCGAGTCGACGCCGATGGCCCAGGCGCCCTTCGTGCCGGCGACGGCCTCGATGGAGCCGTTGCCGGAGGAGCCGGCGGCCGAGTAGACGACGTCGGCGCCCTTGTCGAGCATGCCCTGGGCGGCTTCCTTGCCCTTGTCCGGGGAGGCGAAGCCGGAGGTGTCCGAACCGTGGCTCAGGTACTGGACGTCGACCTTGATCTTCGGGTTGGTGGCCTTGACGCCCTGGACGTAACCCGCCTCGAACTTCTTGATCAGCGGGACGTCGACACCGCCGATGAAGCCGACGTGGTCCTTCTTCGTCTTCAGCGCGGCGGCGACGCCGGCCAGGTAGGAGCCCTGCTCCTCGGTGAAGACGATGGAGTCGGTGTTCTTGGCGTTCACCACGGAGTCGACGATGCCGAAGGTGGTCTTCGGGTACTTCGCGGAGACCTTGGTCATCGAGGTGGCGTACGCGTAGCCGACCCCGATGATGGGGTTGTAGCCGGCGTCGGCCAGGTCGGACAGGCGCTGCTCACGGTCGGCCTCGGTGTCGGAGGTCTTGGCGGTCAGCTCCTTGAGGTCACCGCCGAACTCCTTCTTGGCCTTGTCGGCACCGCGCGCGGCGGAGTCGTTGAAGGAGTGGTCGCCACGACCGCCGACGTCGAAGGCGAGGCCGATCTTGACGCCGCCCTTCTTGCCGGAGTCCGACGAGGAGCCCGAGGACTCGTTGTCCGAGGAAGTGCCGCCACATGCGGTGGCGGTGAGAGCGAGTGCCGCGGTGGCTATGCACGCAGCAGAGATTTTGGCTACCCGGCGCAAGGGAGGCTCCTTCGACCTGACCTGAGCGCCGGGCTCCCGGCGCTGGTTTTCGGACGGATCGTAACGCGCGTAGATGTCAGATAAAGGGCCGTTCCGCAGCCGTTATCGGATTGACGCGAACGCCGCCCGGCGGTCCGGTCTACGGGGCGTTACGGGGGTGGGTCGGGTGGGTTACATGCCGCCCACACCGACCCTTTCCCCGCACCGATTTACGCCTCCTGCTCCCGTGCTGCCCCATCCATGAGCGCCGCCGCGGTGAACAGCTCCACCCCTACGGCGATCGCCGACTCGTCGGCATCGAAGTCGCCCTGGTGCAGGTCGCGTCCGCCGCGCTCGCCGGGGGTGCGCACCCCGAGGCGGGCCATCGCGCCGGGGACGTGTTCCAGATACCAGGAGAAGTCCTCGCCGCCCAGGCTCTGCTGGGTGTCCTCCACGGAGTGGGGGCCGCGGCGCAGGATCATCGCCGCGGTCAGGAGGTCGGTGACCTCCGGGTCGTTGACGACGGGCGGCACCCCGCGGATGTAGTTGATCTCCGATTTGGCGCGGTAGAGGTCGGCGATCTCCTGGATCGCGCCGTGCACCAGGTCGGGTGCCTGCCGCCACGCCTCCAGGTCGAGGCAGCGGACGGTGCCGGACAGCTCGGCGTGCTGCGGGATCACGTTGCACGCGTGGCCGGTTTCGATACGCCCCCAGGTCACGGCGAGGCCCGAACGGGCGTCGATGCGGCGGGCGACGAGCGCGGGGACCTCGGTGGCCACCTTCGCGGCGGCGGTCACGAGGTCGGTGGTGAGGTGGGGGCGCGCGGTGTGCCCGCCGGGCCCGTCGAGCGCCACCTCCAGACGGTCGCAGGCCGAGGTGATCGCGCCCTGCCGCAGTCCGATCCGGCCCGCGTCGACCTTCGGGTCGCAGTGCACGCCGATGATCGACCCGACGCCTTCGAGGACGCCCGACTCGATGGCGTCGGGGGCGCCGCCGGGCAGCACCTCCTCGGCGGGCTGGAAGATCAGGCGTACGGGGTGCGGGAGCCGGCCCTGCCGGTGCAGCTCGGCGAGGACCAGGCCCGCCCCGAGGACGACCGTCGTGTGCACGTCGTGACCGCAGGCGTGGGCCCGGCCGGGCACGGTGGAGCGGTAGGCGCAGCTCGCCTTGGTGTCCGGGATGGGGAGCGCGTCGATGTCGGCGCGCAGGGCGAGCATGGGGCGCCCGCCCCGCCACTCGCCGTCCTCGGTTCCGATGTCGCAGACGAGTCCGGTGCCGATGTCCAGGATGCGTGGCGTGAGTCCGGCCTTCTCCAGGCGGGCCCTGATCGCCGCCGTGGTGCGGAACTCCTGGTTGCCGAGCTCGGGGTGCATGTGCAAGTCACGCCGGAAGGCGACCAGTTCGGCACGGAGCTCTTCGGACAGCGTGCCGGGCAGCGCTCCTGCGGTGACCGCTTCCGCGGGCTGACCGGCCTCGGATCCTCGGGACATCAATTGGTTCACCCTTTGAAGGGTAGGCCGGGGCGGGGGGCGACCGCCCCACGATCAACAAAAGTTCAACCGAATTGGGGTAAGAAACTCAGGCCCGGCTCGCATGGCCTACCCGTACGGGGGTATGACGTCTCTTTCATACCCCCCACCGGTCTCCGCTACCCGACGATCGCCACCGGCGCGTCCCAGGCGTCCCGGTCCACCGTGATCGTGTAACCGCCGCGGGACTCCTTGCTGTTCACCATGTACTGGTGGGCGCGGCGGTGGCCCGTCCACAGGGTGGAGGCGAAAGGCCAGTCGGACGTCGTCGTGTTGACCTTGTCCCAGAGCGCGTACCAGAGGATGTCCGGCATGTCGGTGCGGTTCGTCGTCGTGGCGACGGCCTTCGCGCTGGAGCTGCGGAAGCCGTAGAAGCCGGTCCGGTAGCTCTTGGCATGCACGGCTTTGTCCCAGGCGCGGACGTAGGTGAGGACCGCGTTGTTGCAGGACGTGTTCGTCGTGTCGTACGACTCCATGTCCAGGTAGAGCGGGGAGCCGGCCTTCATGCCGAGGGCGGCGGCCTTGGCCACGGCGTCGGCGCCGTCGGTCGCGCCGAGCGTCGCGGCCGTGCTCGCGGTCATCTTCTCGGGGTTCGAGCCGGACTGGCACGGCGGCTGGGCGCCCACGTAGAGCGGGATCAGTTTCCAGCCGGAGGCGCTGACCGACTTCACCCACGAGGCGGTGAGGTTGGGCTGGGCGCAGCCGCGGTTCTTGCCGCCCACGTAGACGGCCGCGGCGCCGTAGAAGCCGGTCTTCCAGGCTTTCATGGCGGAGAGGGAGGGGGCCGTGCAGGTGTCGAAGGCGCGGCCGGTGTACGTCTTGGCCGCGGGCAGGGTGGTCGCTGTCGCGGACTGGGCCACGATCGCTCCGGTGGCGGCCAGTGCCACGCCTGCGGCGGACATGGCGAGGTAGCGGCGTCTCTTGGACAGGCGGTGCCGGGGGTGCGTCACGGGTTCCTCTGGGCGCTCTGTACGGATGCGGAGTGGGGGGTGCGGTGGGTTTGACCGGCCCGCGCCCCGTCGCGTTGCCCTCCGGATGGCTATGCGATCACCAAGGTCTGGCCAAGATCCCGGAGGCTGGGGCTCACATCGCCGGGGCGACCGAGGCGAGGCGGTGTACGTCGCGTGCGGTGCCGGTGACGCCGGAGAGGAAGCCCTGGGCGCGCGGTGAGGCGTTCTCCGTCATCCAGGCCGGGTCGATGTCGCAGACGGCGACGCGGACCTCGGTGCCGGCGAGGGCCAGGGGCAGGGTGTGGACGACCGTCGAGGGGAAGCTGAGGATCGTTCGGCCGATGGGGCCGCGGCGGGCGATCAGTTCCAGGGGGAGGTCGGGGCGGACGATCTCCAGGCCGGTCTCGACCGCGAGGCGATGCAGTTTGTGGGAGCTCTCGCGGCGGTGGGCGAAGTAGCGGGTCGCGCCGTGGGCGCGGGCCAGGGCCTGGACGGCCTCCAGGTAGCGGTCCGGGTCGACGACGCCGGTCTCGACGAGGGACGTGCCGACGAGGTCGGCGCCCTTCGTCATACGGGGCGGGCCGAAGCGGGCGCGGGTCCAGGTGAAGTCGTTGCGGGTGACGCGGACGCCGTCGGGGACGGAGTCGATCGGCATGGCCGAGAAGACCTCGACGGTGCGGCGGGTGCCGTCGGGGGTGAGGCGGCGGCGGGCGGCGGCGGAGACGGGCGCGAAGACGACGTCGCGCGGTCCCGGGCGGCCGCCGCGGCGGTGCCAGCGCACGAGGCGCTCACCGCGGGCGAGCTGGGAGACGAACTCCATGGTCGCGGTGCCGTCGTCGACGACGACGAGTTCGGCGGCCCGGGTGATCGTCAGCAGGAGCTGCACGTAGCGGGAGAACGGGTCGCCGATGACGATGCGGGCGGCCTTGCGCAGCGCCCCCGCGAGTCCGCCGATGGTGTGGAAGGGCGCGCCGGCGCCGCCGCGTGCCTCTTCCCAGCGGACGGTGTGGCCCTCGTCGCGGGCGAGTTCGGCCATGCGGCGCAGCTGGCCGCGGGTCATGGGGTCCGTGGGCGACAGGACGACCAGGGTGATCCGGTCCGTCGTGTCGGTGCTCTCGGCGCGATGCGCCCATTCCAGGACGTTGAGGAGCTGGACGGGGCTCTCCACGAAACACAGGGTTCCGGAGCGGCGTCCGGAGCGTGCTGCTGACATGGGCGACATGGGCCCTCCGAGGGACCTGTGGGGGGTTGGGGCCCGTGGGCCGGCGCCCGGCTGGGCGCCGGCCCACACGGGCGGACGTCGGACGGTCAGACGCCGACCGGCTCGCCCGCGGCGACGGCGATCTCCGACTCGGCGACGACGCCCGCGACGCGGCGGAGCTTCTTCATCGGGCCGAGCTCCGACTCGTAGACCTTCTTCACGCCGTCACCGAGGGACGCCTCGATGGTGCGGATGTCGCGCACGAGGCGGGTGAGGCCCTGCGGCTCGACGGAGGCGGCCTGGTCGGAGCCCCACATGGCGCGGTCGAGGGTGATGTGACGCTCGACGAAGGTGGCGCCGAGGGCGACGGCGGCGAGCGTGGTCTGCAGGCCGGTCTCGTGGCCGGAGTAGCCGATCGGGACGTTCGGGTACTCGGCCTGGAGGGTGTTGATGACGCGGAGGTTGAGCTCCTCGGCCTGCGCCGGGTACGTCGAAGTGGCGTGGCACATCAGGATGTTGTCGCTGCCGAGGACCTCGACCGCGTGGCGGATCTGCTTCGGGGTCGACATGCCGGTGGAGAGGATGACCGTGCGGCCGGTGGCGCGCAGGGCGCGGAGGAGCTCGTCGTCGGTGAGCGACGCGGAGGCGACCTTGTGGGCCGGGATGTCGAACTTCTCCAGGAAGGCGACGGCCTCGGTGTCCCACGGGGAGGCGAACCAGTCGATGCCGCGCTTCTTGCAGTGCTCGTCGATCTGGCGGTACTCGTCCTCGCCGAACTCGACGCGGTGGCGGTAGTCGATGTACGTCATGCGACCCCAGGGGGTGTCGCGCTCGATGTCCCACTGGTCGCGCGGGGTGCAGATCTCCGGGGTGCGCTTCTGGAACTTGACCGCGTCGCAGCCGGCCTCGGCGGCCACGTCGATCAGCTTGAAGGCGTTGTCGAGGTCGCCGTTGTGGTTGATGCCGATCTCGCCCGTGATGTAGACGGGGTTACCGGGGCCGGCCGTCTTCGAACCGAACGTGCGCAGGCGGGAGTTGGTGCTCATGACTGGGGAATTCCTTACTTGTTGAGGGAGTCGAGAGAAGGGCCGAGGATCCAGGTGGCGATCTCTCGGATCGCGCCGTCACCACCGGGCAGCGTGGTGACCGCACGGGCGGCGCCTCGTACGACGTCGTGGGCGCTCGCGACCGCCACGGGCCAGCCGACGAGGCCGAAGCACGGGAGGTCGTTGACGTCGTTGCCGACGTAGAGCACGCGCTCGGGCGCGATGCCCTGTTCCTCGCACCACTGCTTCAGTGCGAGGTCCTTGCGGTCGATGCCGTGCAGGACCGGGATCTGGAGCTTCCTGGCCCGGGCGGCGACGACCGGGTTCTGTTCCGTGGACAGGATCAGCAGCGGCAGGCCCGACTTGCGCAGGGCCGCGATGCCGAGGCCGTCACCGCGGTGCACGGTGACGAACTCCCGTCCGTCGGAGTCGATCAGCACCTTGTCATCGGTCTGGGTGCCGTCGAAGTCGAGGACGACCGCGTCGATGTCTTCGGCGGTCGGGAGGGAACCGGGCCTGTTCGCGTCGAAGAGGGGCGCGAGGGCACGGGCGCGGGAGAGGTCGTGCGGGTCGTCGATCTCCAGGACCCGCGCGGGGTCGGTGCGGACGAGTTCCGTGCGGCCGAAGAAGCGGTGCTTGGCCTCGCGGAAGCCGCTCGCGTCCATGGCGTAGACCGCGCCGGTCTCCAGGAGGTCCTGGGGGCGGTCCTGGCGCATCTGGCGGAAGGACTTGTCGTGGTTGACGCCGTAGCCGCCGCTGGTGGCCGCGGGGGCGACCAGTGTGTCCGTGCCGCCTTCGACGGAGGCGCGCTCGACCGCGGCGGGCGCGGCCGGCTCGTCATCGGCGTCGCGCCACACGAAACCGTGGAAGGGGGCGACGGTCAGGGCCGTGTCGGCGCCCTTCTCGACGATCGCGTTGACGACGCCGTCGATGTCCTCGCGGACGATGAAGGGGCTGGTGCACTGGACGAGGAGCACGACGTCGACCGCTGCGCCCTGGAGGGCCTCGTGGGCGTCGAGGGCGTGCAGCACGGCCGCCTCGGAGCTCGACTTGTCGCCGGCGATGGCGGCCGGCCGCAGGACGACCTCGGCTCCCGCCTCGCGGGCCGCGGCGGCGATCGCGGCGTCGTCGGTGGAGACCACGACGTCCGTGACGAGCCGGGTGGCGCGGCACTCGCGGACGGTGCGGGCCACGAGGGGCACGCCGCCGACCGGGGCGAGGTTCTTGGCGGGCACTCCCTTGGAGCCGCCACGGGCGGGGATCACGGCGAGGACGCGGCGGACCGGTGCCGCTGTGCCCGCTTCCGGGTTGGTCATCAGGTCTCCTTGAGGGGTACGGGCGTTCACAGCTCGCCCATCCGCCGGATGACGGGCGCCACGCGCTGCACTCCGTGCCGGTAGGCGCCACGGGCGGCGCGGCGCACGATCTGCCGGACGGGGCCGGGCTCCTTGCCGGCGGCGGGTGCGCCGGGCAGCGGCGTCCCGTCGGGGGCGAGGTGGTGGCGGGCGAGGATCCGCGGCAGATAGCCGGGGGCGGTGGTGAGGCTGTAGTAGGGGGCCAGGGGCGGGAGCCGGTCGGCTCCGGTCAGGCCGGTGACCCGGGCGCGGGCCTCGTCGAAGGCGGTGTCGTACGTGCCGTCGGCCGCGACGCCCTGGCGTGCCACCCACTCCTCGTCGGCCTTCGGCAGGTGGCCCGCGTCGAGCTGGTCCCAGGAGGCGAGGCACCCGGAGCCCGTGAAGTGGTGGTTGCCGAGCGCCTCGCGCACCCCGAGGTCGGTGAGCAGGGCGGTGGGGATGCGCCGGTGCAGGGCTTCGAGCGCGGCCGTCGAGCTGACGGTGACCAGGAGGTCGGTGCGGTCGAGTACCTCGCCCATGTGCCCGTAGACGAGGCGGCAGTTGGCGGGCAGCCCGCCGTCGATCCGCTGGGCGAGCTTCTGGTAGGGCGCCTCTTCGATGTGGGTGGTGTGCTCGCCGGGCTTGCTGCGCAGCTTGAGCAGTACCTCGCGCTCGGGGTGCAGCCGGGCGTGCCCGACGAGCCGCTTGAGCAGGTAGGCGCGGTCGGCGGGGGTGTCCGGTACGGAGGGCTGCGCGGCGAAGACGACGGTGTACGGGTCGTGCTTCTCCTCGTAGGGCGTGCCGCCGAGGAACGGCAGCGCGCACTCGGTCACCGAGGAGGCGTCGGCGTCCACACCCTCGTACACGGCGCGGAAACGGTCCGCGTCGTGGCGGGAGTTGGCGAGGACGAGGTCGGCGCCGTGCCGCAGGAGCAGTCCGTCGGCGAGCTTCTCGTAGACGACTCCCACGTAGCCGGTGACGACGACGGGCCGCTTGGCCCGGCCCTGCCAGGCCCGCGCGAGGCCGTGGAGCACGGCCTGGACGGCGCCGCCGACGAGGGCGAGGACGACGACGTCGTACCGCTCGGCGTCCTGCTCCATACGGCGCAGGAATTCGACGGCGGTGACTTCGTCGAGGCTGTCGGCGCGGACGCCGACTTCGTCGAGTTGGCGGGGTGTGGGGGTGGCCCGGCCGCGCAGGAGGAATCCGTTGAGCGGGCTCTCGTCGGTGGTGAGGCGGCGCGCGGTGAGCGCGCCCCACTTCCACCGGGTGTCGGAGTCCGCGAGCACGGCGACCCGTCGGGTCTCAGAGGTACTTGCTGGCACACCCAAGAAGCTAGGAAGCGATTTGAGACCGCGGCCCAACCGGAGTGCAACAAACGGTTAACAGCGCACCGACGAATGGCGAATCCGGTCGGGAAGCAGGCGGGAAGCAGGCGGGTTCACTATTCCGCCACGCGTCGTTCACCTGACATCTCACCATCGGTCAAGACGAATGCCGGGCCGCCGCCTAGTGTCCTTCACGTGGTCAAGCTCTCCGTCATCGTGCCGTTCTACAACGTGCAGCAATACGCGCCCGACACCCTCAGAAGTCTCCGCGCCAACGCGCGCGACGACTTCGAATTCATTCTCGTCGACGACTGCTCGAAGGACGAGACCCCGGACATTCTCGCGCGCGCCGAGCGCGAGCTGCCCGGCGCCGTCCTGGTCAGACACGAAAAGAACGGAGGCCTGGCCACCGCGCGCAACACCGGACTCGACGCGTCGCGCGGTGAGTACCTGACATTCCTGGACGGCGACGACTGGCTCGCCCCCGGATACTACGAGCGACTGCTCGCCTCCATCGAGGGCCTGGGCTGCGACTTCGTCCGCACGGACCATGTCCAGTGCACCGCGCGGGCCCGAACCGTCCACCGCGTGCCGACCGGCAGGCGCGGTGTCGTCATGGATCCGCGCGAGGCGATCCTGCCCGCCGACCGCTCGACGTCCGTCGACTACGCGTACGCGTGGGCCGGCATGTATCACCGCAGGCTCGCCGACGCCGGCCTCCTCCACTTCACCGACGGCCTGCGCACGGCCGAGGACCGGCCGTGGATCTGGCGCCTGCACCGCGAGGCGAAATCCTTTGCCGCAGTCGGACTTCTCGGGGTTTTCTACCGGCGCGGTGTCGCGTCGTCACTGACGCAGATCGGCGACGTCCGGCAGCTCGATTTCATCAAGGCGTTCGACCAGGTGGTGGCCGAAACGGCGCAGGACAAGGACGCGGAAAACCTTCTGCCGAAGGCCGTCCGTACGTACTGCGCGATTATTTCCCACCACTTGGGATCCATCGAAAGGTTCGAACCGGCAGTGGCGCGCAAATTGAAGACAATGAGTTCCGCGGCGCTGAAGCGCATGCCGCAGGACGTGCTCGACGACGCGCTCGACTCGATGGACGTGCAGCGGGCGACGCGCCTGCGCCGGCTGCGGCGCCGCCCCGCCGCGGCGGGGGTGGCTGCCGCGTGACCACGCAGATCTTCCTGGCCTCCACGGTGTACGGGACCGCGACGCTCGCCGCGGCCCTCGACGCGGACTGCTTCGCGCCCGCGGACCGGCGCATCCTGCTCGTCGCCAACAACGCGGCGACCCCGGAGACGACGCCCTCCGTCGACGAGATGCCGGGCTTCGAGCGGCTGCGCGGCCGCTTCGACGACGTCGTGTCGTGGAACGAGACCATCACGCCGTTCCACCCGGGCGGCTGGGCCCCGCGCCCGGACGACGTACCGCTGTGGGAGCGCCATCTGCGTCTCGCCTGGGATCTGGGCGACGACGACGTCGAGCTGGCCGTGGAGTCGATCCAGGTCAACCCCGCGATGGCGGTGGCGCAGATCTTCACCGGCGTCCCCGTCGACGTGTACGCGGACGGCCTGATGAGCTACGGCCCCACCCGCAACAAGATCGACCCGCTGGTCGGCACGCGCGTACGGCGGCTGCTGCATCTGGACCTCGTGCCGGACCTGAAGCCGCTGCTCCTCACGGAGTTCGGCGTGGAGCCCGAGATCCTCCCCACGGACGTCTTCGTGAAGGTGCTGGCCGAACTGGCCGATGTGAGCGGCGAGTTGCCGCCCGTCGGGCCCGACCCGGCCGTGCTGCTCGGGCAGTACCTGTCCGCGCTCGACATCCTCACCGCGCAGGAGGAGGAGGACCTGCACGTGCGGATGATGCGCGGCGCGGTCGCCCTCGGCCACACGCGGATCGTCTTCAAGCCCCATCCGACGGCGCCGGCCACCTGGTCGCGCACGCTGGAGGCGGAGGCGGAGAAGCTCGGCGTCGAACTCACCGTCCTCGACACGCCCGTGCTCGCCGAGGTTCTGTACCAGCGGATGCGCCCGGCCCTGGTGGTCGGCTGCTTCTCGACGGCCCTGCTGACCGCGTCCGCGTTCTACGGCATCCCGGTCGCCCGCATCGGCACCGGCACCCTCCTCGACCGCCTCGCGCCGTACCAGAACAGCAACCGCGTCCCGGTCACGATCGTGGACGCGCTGCTGCCGGAGCTGTCGGAGCAGGCGGCCGTGACCGCGCAGGAGTCCGGAACGGCGACCGCCGAGCTGAACCAGCTGGTGCGCGCGGTCGGCTTCGCGATGCAGCCGAAGATCTACCCGGAGCTGCGGACGGCGGCCGAGCGCTACCTCTCCACCCGTCTGAACGACCACACGTGGCGCTACTTCAAGCGCCGCCGGCTCACGTCCCTCGCGCTGCCCGGCGCCGTCCCGGCCCAGCTCGCGTTCATTCCGCGCAACGCGACGGTGCGCAGAGTCGCCCGCCGCGCGCGCTCGTTCAAGCGGGCCGCCCTCGGATGAGTACTTCAGAGACGACGCTCCCGAAGCTTTCCCCGGGAGCGGACGCCACGGTGCGGACCGCGCGCTCCGGCGCGCACGCACCGCGGCTGAGAGCCCTGGACGGCCTACGGCTCATAGCCGCCCTGATGGTCGCCGCGTACCACTACGGCGGCCGCGACGGTGAGGTGTCCCAGGCATGGGGCACCTCACCGAAGGTCCAATTTCCCTCACTGCACCAGTGGTTCGCCTACGGCTGCCTCGGGGTGCAGATCTTCTTCGTCATCAGCGGCTTCGTGATCTGCATGAGCGGCTGGGGCAAGCCCCTGCGCTCGTTCTTCGCCTCCCGCGCGTCCCGTCTGCTGCCGTCGTACTGGGCGGCCGTGATCCTGGTGACCGCGGTCTTCGCGCTGCCCGCGGTCGCGTACAAGGCGGTCTCGCCCAGTGACGCGCTCCTCAATCTGACGATGCTTCAGCAGCCGCTCGGCGTGGACCGCGTCCTCGGCGTCTGCTGGACGCTGTGGGCCGAGGTCCGCTTCTACGCGCTGTTCGCCCTGTGCGTCGTCCTGCCGGGCGCGAACCGGCGCCGCATCGTGCTGTTCTGCGCCGTGTGGACGCTCGCCGCCGCGATCACCCAGGCGTCCGGCGAGCCGGCCCTCAAGGTCATCCTGATGCCGGAGTACGCGCCCTACTTCATCGGCGGCGTCGGCCTGTATCTGCTCCACCTCGACCGCCGCGACATGACCGCGTGGGGCATCGTCGTGGTGAGCTGGCTGATAGGTCAACACTACGCGGTGGCCGCACTGTGGCACGCACCGAATCCTCACTTCTTCTCGTACCGCGGGTCGGGAACGATCATCCTGATAGTGACGCTCGGTTTCGTGGCGGTGGGCGCGATCGCGCTCGGGCTGCTGAACCGGGTCAACTGGGGGTGGCTGACGGTCGCCGGTGCGCTGACGTACCCGTTCTACCTGGTCCACGAGCATCTGGGCTGGGTGACGATCGAGGTGCTGCACCGGCGTCTCGGGCTGCCGTCGGCCGTGACGTTCGCCCTCACGGTGGCCTCGATGCTCACCCTGGCATGGCTCCTGAACCGCTTCATAGAGAAGCCGCTTGCACCTTTCCTGCGCAAACGACTGAACCCCACTTCGGCCAGGATTCACTGAGGATTCATGCCGTGCGGAGTTTGCTGAACGATTGGCGGATGCGATCTGTGAGCGTCTTGACCCTGTCGATCAGAAGCTCATAGGTTCGCGTCCCATGACTGCTGTGCACACCACCGCCCGGCGCCCGATCGACCTCGACGACGTACCCGGCTGGTTCCCCCCGCTCGACCGACTCCTGTTCACCTGGTTCCTCGAACGGCAGGCGCGACAGGAGGTCCGCGGCGACCTGCTGGAGCTCGGCGTCTACATGGGCAAGAGCGCGGTCCTTCTCGGACAGCACCTGCACGGCGCCGAGAAGTTCACCGTGTGCGACCTGTTCGAGGGCGACGCGCCCGACGAGGCGAACCAGGCCGAATCCACCAAGTCGTACGCCTCACTGACCCGGCAGGCCTTCGAGGAGAACTACCTCTCGTTCCACGACGAGCTGCCGCAGGTCGTCCAGGCGCCCAGCTCCGTGATCTCCGGCGAGGTCGACCCCAGCACCTGCCGCTTCGTCCACATCGACGCCTCGCACCTCTACGAGCATGTGTACGGCGACATCGGCGCGGCCCGCGAGCTGCTCGGCCCTGACGGCATCGTCGTCCTGGACGACTTCCGCTCCGAGCACACGCCGGGCGTCTCCGTCGCCGCGTGGGAGGCCGTGCTCAACCGCGGCCTGCGCCCGCTGTGCCTGAGCACCCAGAAGCTGTACGCCACGTGGGAGGACCCCGAGCCCTTCCAGGACGAGCTACTCGCCATGCTCAGGGAGCGCGACGACATCGCCCTGAGCGTGCAGCAGGCGGCCGGGCACCGTCTGGTCCGCGTGAAGTCGAAGGCGGTCAAGGCACCCGCCTCCCCGCGCTCCCGCCACCACGTGGAGGTGACGGCGGAACCGAAGGCCGCGCCCGCCCCGCAGCCGGCCCCCGTACGCAGGCGGAGCCGTGCCCGCCGTATCGCCGTGGACCTGACGCCACCGGTGGTCACCCGGGCCGTGCGCCGCGCCGTCAGGGGCTAGCCGCACCGTCGGAGGCCGCACCGCCAGAGGCCGGACCGGCGGAAAGCCGCTCAGGCCCCCGCGAGGGACAGCTTCACCGCGAAGCCCAGGAACAGCACGCCCGCCGCAGTGGTCGCGCCCGCCGAGAGCCGCTTGCGGCGCCGGAAGGCGCCGGCCAGGCGGGTGCCGCTGAAGATCAGGGTGGAGAGGTAGAGGAAGCTCGCGGTCTGGAGCAGCCCGCCGAGGACCAGGAAGGACAGCGCCGGGTAGGCGTAACCGGGGTCCACGAACTGAACGAAGAAGGAGATCAGGAAGAGGATCGCCTTCGGGTTGAAGAGGCTGACGATCAGGGCGCGGCGGTAAGGGTGCTCGTCACCGCTCCCGGTCGCCGGCTGCGCCTCGCTCTCCACGACGGGCTCACCGCGCTGCTTCCACAGGGCCCGCGCCGACCGGATCATGCCGATCGCCATCCACGTCAGATAGCCCGCTCCGGCGTACTTCACGACGAGGAAGAGGACCGGCGTCGTCTGCAGCACGGAGGCCGCGCCGAGCGCGGCCAGTGTCATCAGGACCGTGTCCCCGGTGAAGACACCCGCGGCGGCCGCGTATCCGGTGCGTATGCCTTTGCGGGCGGCCACGGAGAGCACGTAGAGAGAGTTCGGTCCTGGCAGCAGGACGATGAGGACGAGACCGGCCAGATAGGTCGGGAGATTGATGACACCGAGCATGAAAGGGAGTGTCGCACGCCTATATGGCTATACGACACTCGCTGGTCAGAGGGTGATACGCGGCCTCAGAACGCGTCGGTCGGGATGTACGTGCCCCACACGTCGCGCAGCGCGTTGCAGACCTCGCCGACGGTGGCGCGGGCGCGCAGGGCGTCCTTCATCGGGTAGAGGACGTTGGCCGAGTCCGCGTCGCTCTCTGCCGCCTTCTTGAGCGCGGCGAGCGCCGTGTCCACGGCCGCCTGGTCGCGCTCGGCGCGCAGCTTCGTGAGGCGCTGGGCCTGCTGGGCCTCGATCGCCGGGTCGACGCGCAGCGGCTCGTAGGGCTCCTCGGCGTCGAGCTGGTAGCGGTTGACGCCGACCACGACACGCTCGCCGGAGTCGGTCTCCTGCGCGATGCGGTACGCGGAGCGCTCGATCTCGTTCTTCTGGAAGCCGTGCTCGATGGCGTCGACCGCGCCGCCGAGGTCCTCGACCTTCGTCATGAGTTCGAGGGCGGCGGCCTCCACGTCGTCCGTCATCTTCTCGACGACGTACGACCCGGCGAACGGGTCGACGGTGGCGGTCACGTCGGTCTCGTAGGCGAGGACCTGCTGGGTTCGCAGGGCGAGGCGCGCGGACTTGTCGGTCGGCAGCGCGATGGCCTCGTCGAAGGAGTTCGTGTGCAGCGACTGCGTGCCGCCCAGCACGGCGCCGAGGCCCTGGACGGCGACGCGGACGAGGTTGACCTCGGGCTGCTGGGCGGTGAGCTGCACGCCCGCGGTCTGGGTGTGGAAGCGGAGCATCAGCGACTTGGGGTTCTTCGCGCCGAACTCCTCCTTCATGACCTTGGCCCAGATCCGGCGGGCCGCGCGGAACTTGGCGACCTCCTCCAGGATCGTCGTCCGGGCCACGAAGAAGAAGGACAGGCGCGGCGCGAAGTCGTCGACGTCCATGCCGGCCGCGACGGCCGTGCGCACGTACTCGATGCCGTCCGCGAGCGTGAACGCGATCTCCTGCGCGGGCGAGGCACCGGCCTCGGCCATGTGGTAGCCGGAGATCGAGATCGTGTTCCACTTCGGGATCTCGGCCCGGCAGTACTTGAAGATGTCGGCGATCAGCCGCAGGGAGGGCTTCGGCGGGAAGATGTACGTGCCCCGCGCGATGTACTCCTTCAGCACGTCGTTCTGGATCGTGCCGGTCAGCTGGTCCGCGGGGACGCCCTGCTCCTCGCCGACGAGCTGGTACATGAGCAGGAGCAGCGCCGCCGGGGCGTTGATCGTCATCGACGTGGACACCTTGTCGAGCGGGATGCCGCCGAACAGGATCCGCATGTCGTCGATCGAGTCGATGGCCACGCCGACCTTGCCGACCTCGCCGGACGCGATCGGGGCGTCCGAGTCGTGGCCCATCTGGGTGGGCAGGTCGAAGGCGACGGACAGGCCCATCGTGCCGTTGGCGATGAGCTGCTTGTAACGGGCGTTGGACTCGACGGCGGTGCCGAAGCCGGCGTACTGGCGCATCGTCCACGGACGGCCGGTGTACATCGACGGGTAGACGCCCCGCGTGAACGGGTACTTTCCGGGCTCGCCGAGCTTCTCGGCCGCGTTCCAGTCGGCCAGCGAATCGGGGCCGTAGACCGGCTCGATGGGCAGTCCTGACTCAGACTCGCGCGCCATGGTTGTGCCTCCAGCTCGGTTGTTACTTGCCAGTCGGTTCGACCCCCGCGACGGACTGTAGCGGCGCGCCTGCTCGCGGTGGAGAGCCGCATGCTGGGACCTTGCTCACAGCGCGTCCGTCACGTTTCTCCATCCCACAATGCGCGGCACTCACGCCGAGTTCGCAACCGGACGCGCGCGGGAAACATCTCTGTTGGCACATCGGACTAGTGGCGAGACTGCGGGGGCCCGGATGCGTGCGACCTTCATGCGTGGATCACTCGCCGTCGCCGGGGTCATCGCCCTGGTCGGCGGCTGCCGGACAGGGGCCGTCGACAGCGGGGGCAAGCAGCCGCCGCCGAAGACGAACGGCGCGGCGTCACCGGCCCCGTCCGACGACGCGAAGAGGCCGGACCCGTCCCCGTCCCCCTCCCGCACCCCGTCGGTCAGACCGACGCCGCCGCCGAAGGTCCTCATGGCGCGCGGCGCGAGCGGCGCCAAGGTGCGCGAACTCCAGGCCAGGCTGCGGCAGATCGCGTGGCTCTTCGAGGGGCCGAACGGAAAGTACGGCCCGGCGACGACCAAGGCGGTCGAGGGCTTCCAGGGCAAGCGGGGCCTGCCGCGCACGGGGAACACCGACACGGTGACCTGGGCGCGGCTGGTGAAGATGACGCACGCCCCGACGCGCGACGAGCTGTACGCGAACGGCGGGCAGCCCGCGGCGAAGCCGGACCCGCGCTGCATGACGGGCCGCGTCGTCTGCATCAGCAAGACCAGCCGGACGCTGACGTGGATGATCGACGGCAAGGCGCTGATGACCACGGACGTGCGGTTCGGCTCGCAGTTCACGCCCACCCGCGAGGGCGTCTTCAGCGTGTACTGGAAGTCCCGGCACCACGTCTCGACGATCTACCACACGGCCATGCCGTACGCGATGTTCTTCAGCGGCGGCCAAGCGGTGCACTACTCGGCGGACTTCGCGGCCCGCGGCTACGGCGGGGCGTCGCACGGGTGCGTGAACGTGCGGGACGAGGGGAAGATCGCGTCGCTGTTCGCGCAGGTCCGCAACGGCGACAAGGTCGTCGTCTACTGGTGACCTGCGTACAGGTGGGGAGAGGGAGTGGGGCGCGGGCGGGACCGGGGGAACGTGTCCCGCCCGCGCCAGTGGCACAGAGCCGAAGGTACGGGGGGAACCCGCGGCTCGTGCACGGCCGATGACCAGTCGGCTCACTTGTTACTGCGCCATGCCGTCCAAAAACGTCACACCCGCCTCGGAAATTCTTTGTTCCCGCAGGTCAGGGCGGGCTCAGGGCTGCGAGGCCGCGGCGCTGTACGAGGCCGAGGCCGTCGCGGACGGCGTCGCCGGCCCGGTTCCCGAAGCGTCGCCGCCCGGGTCGGACGGGACCCACGAGGCGGTCGGCACGGCGCCGACGACGCCGGAGTCCTCGCCGTTCTGGCTGTCCTCGCCGCCGTCCTTGCCGCTGTTCTTGTCGTCGTTCTTGTTGCCGCCGCCGTCGTCCCCGCCGCCGGAGTCGGCGGCCTCCTCTTCGAGGACGCGGGCGCAGAACCGGTCGAGGTCACGGTCCCCCTTCTTCGTGGCGACGCGCTTCGCGGCGGCCCGGAGGCGCTCCTTCTCGGAGTCGCTCAGGGCGCCGCCGCGGTACTTGCGGCAGGCGTCGACCAGGCGCTGCCGCCCGGCCTCCCGGTCCGCGGCGTCCGATGCGCGCGGGCCGGTGCCGGGCTGCGTCGTCGTCGGGCCGGCCCGGCCCGCCGTGTCGTCCTGGGACGGGGCGCCCGAGCCGGGCTCGTGCGAGTGACCGTCGGGCACGGCGCTGCCCGAGCGTCCGCCGTCGGTGTCCGAGATTTCGGGCGACGGTGAGGTGAGGGGCTGTTCGGGAGACGCGGCGGCGGAGACGCTGGCGGCGGGCCCGGGTTCGCCGCGGCCGCCGAACGGCGACGGAAGCACTCCGGTCCCGGCCGCGACGGCGACGCCGCCGATCATGCATCCGGCGAGCGCGGCGGCCATCCCGAACCGTACCGGGCGGCCCCAGCGGACGGGCCGCGCGTCGGGTCTCGCGAGGCGGACACTGCCGACGTCGGAACCGGCGTGCCCGCCGATCGCGGCGTTCGTGTTCGCGTTCGCGTCGTTCTCATGGCCCACGGGTCCGTGGAGCGAGGAGACCGGGGCGAGAGCCCCGCGGGGCCTGGCATGGCGTGCCTTCAGGGTCGCCGAGCCGGGCTCCTGCGCGCCGGATTCGCGCGCCTTGCGGAACGCGGCCAACGCGGCTGCCTCACCCGGCAGCTCGCCTCCGTCTACGCGTGTCACTGCGAGTGCGTCGAGTGTCCCGGCGAGGCGGGCGGCCCGGGCGCGGGTGGCTGCGTCGACGGCTTCCAGGGGCTCACCGCGCAGCAGACGCTCGGCCGCGTCCCGGTCCAGCCACTTGTTGTGCTCGTCGGCCATCACATGTCCTTCTGCGTCCGCGTCCGCGAATGCGTCACACCGGCGGACGTCACCGCGTGCCCGCGCGGCTCTCTCGGGGGCGGTACGGCGTCGAGCGTGCCGTCCGGGCCCGCGTGCGCCGTCTGCACATGCGAACCCTCGGCGCCGAGCAGCTCGGCGAGGCGCTTGAGGCCGCGGTGCGCGGCGGTCCTGACGGCGCCCGGACGCTTGCCGAGGGTCTGGGCGGCGCTCTTCGCGTCGAGCCCGACGACGACGCGCAGGACGACGGCCTCGGCCTGGTCCTGCGGAAGCTGGGCGATGAGCGCGAGCGTGTCACCGGTGGCGAGGAGTTCCATCGCCTCGTCGGCGGTGTCGGATATCGCGGGCCGGCCGGTGAGCTCGGTCTCGTCACCGCCTATGGCGGGCCGGCGTCCCCGCATCCGTATGTGGTCGAGGGCGCGGTTACGGGCTATGCGTGCGGCCCAGCCGCGGAAGCGGTCGGCGTCGCCGCTGAACCGGGAGAGGTCCCGGGCGATCTGCAGCCAGGCCTCGGACGCGACATCCTCCGCGTCCGGTTCACCGACGAGTGTCCGTACGTACCCGAGCAGGCGTGGATGCACCGCGCGGTACACAGTCCGGAACGCGGTCTCGTCCCCGTCCTGCGCCGCATGCACCGCGGCCGTCAGCTCCGCGTCGTCCCCCAGCACTGCGCCACCCTTGCGCTTAAACCCTGCGCCGCTCACCGACGCGAACCAGCACGCTACGGCCTGATACGGCTCCCCGTCCACGTTTGGTACAACCCGCAACTAGCACGTGACACAACGCGGTGTGACAGAAACCGCACGCGCGGCGCTGAAGGTAGTACGGGCCGCCGCGCGGCCCGTACCGCGCGACGGCCGGGGCCTCTCCTGTGGGGGGTGGCGGCCTCGGCCGTCCCGGCGGTGCCCTTCGGGGCGGGCGCGCCGAGGCGTGCCGGTGCCGCCCCCGCACCCTTACGCGCCGGGGACTCCCCTGCTTCTCGGGGTTCAGCTATTTCTTCGGATTCTTCGCCCGGCTCGGCTTCGGGCTCGGGCTCGGGTGCCCGTTCTGCTGACCGTCGGCTTTCTCGCCGGCCGCCTTGTCGCCGCCGTTGTTGCCGTTGTTGCCGCCGCCGGTCTCCTGGCGGGCCCGCTCCGCCGCGCAGTACGCGTCCACGGAGGCCTCTCCACCCGCCTCCGTGAGGAAACGCTGCCAGGCGGGCGAGTCGAGCGCCGTGCCCTGGTCCCGTACGGATGCGTACGCGTGGCACTTGGCGAGGGTGTGCCCGGCCTGGTCCGGGTGACCGGCGGACCGGCCGGGCGCGTGGGACGGGGCGGGCATGGTGGCGGAGGGCCGGACCTGGTCGGGCGTGGACCGGCCAGGGGTGCTGGAGGCGCTCCGCCTGGGCGAAGGCCGCTGGCCGGCATCGTCGTCCGGGGCGTCCCCGACCGCACCGATCCCGGCCATCGCGACGCCGCCCAGCGTGACGCCCGCGACCAGCGTGCCCACGGTGGTGCGCAGTGACCAGCGGGCGAGGCCTCGGGAGCGCGGACGCCAGTCGTCGCGGCGCCGCGGCCTGGCCGAGTGCGCGCCCCGGTCGCGGGCCTCGCGGAACGCGGCGACGGCCCGCTCCTCGGCGTCATCCCGCGGCCCCGCGGAACGCACCGCGGCCGCGAGCAGGGCCTCGAAGCTCCCGGCACCCGCCGGGCCGGCCGGCTCGTCCTCGGACACAAGTGGGTTTTCAGTCATCTCGACTCCCCCAGCGTCGTGGGGCCGTCATCCGTCACACCTCGCGCGCCCAGCTGTGCCGCGAGCTTCTTGAGGCCCCGGTACGCGGCGGTCCGCACGGCGCCGGGACGTTTGCCGAGGACGCGCGCGGCGGACGCTCCGTCGAGCCCGACGACGACGCGCAGCAGCACCGCCTCGGCCTGGTCGCGCGGGAGGCCGCTGATCAGCCTCAGCGCCTCTTCGGTGGAGATCGTCTCCAGGACCTGGTCGGACGTGCTGTGGGTACCGGGGAGTTCGAGCATGTCCTGTTCGAGGCCCGAGGTGCGCGGGCGCACCTTCTGGCGGCGCAGCAGGTCGAGGGCGCGGTGCCGGGCGATCGTCGCGGTCCAGCCGCGAAACCCCGCGCCGTCGCCGCGAAAGCGCCCGAGGTCGCGGGCGATCTCCAGCCAGGCGTCACCGGCCACGTCCTCGGCCTCGTCCCCGACGAGGCCGCGCAGATAGCCGACCAGCCCCGGCTGCACGAGCCGGTACGCGACCGCGAACGCGATCTCGTCCCCGTCCTGTGCCCGCGCGACGGCCGCGCCCAGCTCCTCGTCACGCGCGTGCGCGCGACGGGGCTCCCCCACCTGGCCCAACCGTTGTCCTCTTCGTACGTCCGCGTACCGGCCCGACGCGACACAGGTCATCGTGTCCATGCCCCCACGGTCATCAGCGTTCCGGCCCACAGAAATGTCACAGGGCGGCGCAGGTCTCTCCCTTGCCGCGGTCGCCGCCGCGCCCGTGGAGCGTCAGGTAGAACGTCTGGAGGGATTCCTCGCGGCCGAGTTCGAAGCGGTTGACGACTTTCCCGAGGGGGTTCCACACGCGTTCGTCGGGCATGCGGACGCCGGCGGGCTGGCCGAAGTAGAGGCGCTGGGCGGCGTCGAAGTCGACCCAGACGGCGCCGGCCCGCCGCACGAGCACCTCCCCCACGTACGCGCCGATGCCGAACAGGGCCCCCGTGACGGACGTCCGGTCCGAAGTCCCTTTGCGCAGGCCGTCGATGAGGAAGTCCGCGACGCGCAGGCTGGCGACGGTGTAGTCGAGCGGGAGCCGGTTGCGCGCGGTGGCGTGCGCGACGAATCCCGCGGCGTGCCGCCGCATGTCCGCCGCGTTCGGCTCAGGTTTGTGGCCCACTCCCATGGTGTCCGCCCCTCGGTCCGGTACCGGGGAGCCGCCATCGCGACTCCCCGCATGGCCCAGCGGATGGCGTCACCGAAGCATCACGCGTCACACACATGTCGCTTCTCACATGACCAATTGGCAAAGGCCGTACAACCTTTGAAGCAACTGTGCGTCTACGTGGCCCCTGCACGGAGGGGCGGAACGAGGTGTTTCCAGAGCTCCGGGCGTCAGCCGATCGCGATGCGCGGATGCGCGCCCGGCTGAACCCAGCTCATGATGCGGTCCATCGTGGCGCGCGGGACGGAGACACAGCCGGCGGTCGCGCCCGATCCGTTGACGTGGAGGAAGATGCCCGCACCGCGGCCCGGCACCGCGGGCCAGCGGTTGAAGTTGATGACGAGCGCCTTGGCGTACTGCGTCGGGTAGTTGACGAGGTGTTCGCTGCCCCGGTCGCCGCTCTCGGTGAGCGGGAAGTCAGCGCCGGCAGCGGAGTGCATCGAGTTGTAGAACTTCGACTCGGAGTCCTCGACCCACCAGTGCGTGGAGTTGACGCGGGTGTACGGCATGTTCGTCCCGCCCGCCTCGACCCCGAACCCCTCGGTGAGCGTGTACGTGCCCGAGGGCGTCGTGTACGTGCTCTGACGCCGCGTCGACCCGGGGACGACGCCGTTGGAGCCCACGCGGCCCGCGCTGGTGGAGAGGACCGACTTCCACCCGGCGGACCCCTTGGCCCAGGCGGTGACGGTCGCGTACGAACCGCTGGACTTCACGGTGATGACCTGGGTGGCGTTGCCCACCTCGACGGGCACGGGGAAGTCGGGGGCGGAGCCCGGGGCGGGGGCCTTGGACCCGGTGGCGCCGGACTTGGCCGGGGATCCGGCGGAGGACGTGGCCGAGGCGGACTTCGAGGCGGACGCGGAGGGGGAGCCGCTCGGGCTCGCCTTCTTCGGCTGCTTCGACTTCTTGGATGCGGAGGGCGAGGGGGACGTGGATGCCGGGGCGGCCGCGGCACCGGCGTCCTCGGCCCGCACCTGGTCCGCGCCGGACGCCCCCGGCTTGTCCTGGTGCCCGCACGCGGCGGTGGCAGCCAGCAGGAGCACGGCGCCCGCGGAGACGATTCCGGTACGGCAACGGGAAACAGGCAGCACGAAGAGACCCTTCGAGTGGGCTGGTGTGGGGAGGCGGCCCGTTTATATAGGAGCCCCTCACACGCCCGCGACCCGAAAGACATTCCGGGCGCACCCTTCAGAATCCGCCCAACTCCACCAGGTTGCACGGGTTCCACGGCGATCAGTGGAGGTAATCCGCCAACGCGGCGCGCGCCGACGCCGAAAGCCGGTCCACCGCCATGTCCTCGAGCGTGACGCGCAGCATCTCCGGCTGCATCAGGGGGACGGCCGCGACGAGGAGTTCCTCGCTCGCGTACAGCGGCTCCACCAGCTGGTAGAACACGGCGGATGCCACGGGCTGGGTCGAGTTCAGGAGCAGGTTCTCGGTGAACTCGGCGCACCGGCCGAGCAGTTCGGTGTCACGTTCCGCCTCGGGCGTGAGCAGCTCGGGCCGGACCAGGTCGCGGAAGACCACGTCACGCAGGAAGTCGTAGAGATCGAACCAGTCGAGATCCCCGGAGACGGCCTGTTCCGCGGACATCCCCGCCACGGCCTCGATCCCGTCCCGGGACTCCGGGACCATGATCAGGAGGAGACCGGGGATCTGGTGCCTGCCGATGTCGGGCCCGGTCACTCGAGCGCCCCCGCCGCTCGCAGCTCACGGAGTGTCGCCGGATATTCCTCGAGCATCGAGACGATCTTCGCCCGTGTCACGGGAAGGCTGGACCGCAGGGCCGCCAGCAGAATTCCCTCGCTTTCCAGGAACTGTTCCAGGATTCCGAAGTAGACGGAGCTCTCCACATAGGAGTTCGGGTCGGATGCCAGGGATTCGACGTACTCGAAGCAGGCACGGACAGACGCCCCGTCGGCAGTGGCGCCGGCCCTCAGCAGGGGCAGCAGCACGGGCCGCGAGAACGCCTGGAGCAGGAATTCCAGCAGATCGTCGACGCGCCCCCGCGCCCAGGCCCCGTAGTACTCCGGATCTGCGGCGATCACCTCGTCGAGCACAGCGCGCGCCCCAGGGACGATGCGCAGGAACTCTTCGACCGCTCGACCGGCCCCTGTCGAAGTCACTCTTCTCGAACCTCTTTCCTGAGTACGGATGCACTGTAATGCCGGCGGGAAATACCGGCGCGGAAAGGGCCCGCCACGCTGGGTGCGCGGCGGGCCCAGGAATCAGCTGTGGTCAGCCGTTACCGGTCAGGCGCAGTTCCCGCTCGACGGATCGCAGATGTTCGAACCGCTGCCGTCGTCGACGAAGGGGTCACCGTAACTGTTGGCGACGCCCAAGGGGTCGAAGGTGTCCTTGAACATCTCCCATGCCCCTCTGCCCCAGCCGTATGTCTTGATGTAGCTCGGCGCCTGGGCTGCCGAGACCACACCTCCGACGATGCCGAGCGTCTTGAAGGCGCCCCGCATCTTCACGGGCTCACCCACGGGCGTCTGTCGCGCCAGGGGATGGGCCGGGGCGAACTCCTGCCCCGTCAGGTCCTGCATGGCGCGCGTCCCCGCGACAGTGGCCCGGTTCGTGTTGACCGCGGCGAGCATCTCGGGGTTGGCCGACACGTCCTTGGTCAGCGCACCCGCGACGTCCTTGGAGTTGAGGGCGTTCCACAGTTCGCCGGCCTCGGCCTGGGCGACCTTCAGGTCGGCGTCGTTGAGCAGCCCGTTCCCCTTGACCCGGGCCCGGCGGTCGTTCTCCAGAATTTTCGAGAGGGCGACCATCGCGTTGGACGCCTTCTGCATGTGCCAGAGCTTTCCGGTCTTCTGACCGGAGTTGAACTCCTGGAGGAGCGCCGTGGTGGTCTTGCCGTCACCGAAGACGTCCGAGTCCTTGACGAAGTCGCGCGCATACAGCTGGTCGAGCGCCTTGTCCAGGTCCGTGTTCGCGACGGCCGGCTTTCGCGCGATCGGCTTGGACGCGCCGGGGTTCGGCGTGGCCACACAGATCAGGCAGACACCGCCCATGTCCAGCGATCCGCCGCACACGTCCATGATGCCCTCGGCACACGGCGCATGGCCGTCCATCTCCACGAAGCTCGTGGGGTTGCCGCCGGTGAAGGCGTACCGGTTGCCGGTCATGGGGTCGGTGCCGAGGTCACTGTCGGCGAGGGCGCCGTTGTACATGTCCCGGGTGGTGAAGCGGTTCAGGCCCGGGTTGTACTCCCGGAAACCCATGTCGTACGTGCCCGAATTGGCATCCCACCGCTTGGCGTTGTAGCGGTACGGGTTGTACGCATCCTTCGTGGGGTCGGCCGCGTCGGGCTTGTCGATTCCGGTGAACTCGGAGTCGTCGTTCTTGCCGTAGGCGGTGTATCCGTAGGTGGCCTTGGTGTCGCCGTCCTTCGTCGTCAGGGTCTCGACGTCGGAGTGGCCGTTGTAGCCGTAGTAGCCGTCCTCGGTCGTGCCGTCGCTGTTGTGCGTGATCTGCGACAGGCGCTCGCCCCATGGGCTGTACTGGTAGGACTTGGTCAGCTTGCCGGCGACTTCCTCGCCCATGACCTCCGTCGACATACCGAGGTAGTCGTAGTCGGTGGTCTTGCCGTCCGCCGTCTTCGAGGCGGTGCGGTCCAGCGGGTCGAAGGTGTACTTCGTCGACTTCAGGGTGCCGGAGTCGTCGAGCTTCTGCGCGTCGACGACGTGGTCGAACCCGTCGTAGACGCTCCGCTCGATGGTCTTGCCGCCCCCGGTGACCGACTCCTGCCGGCCGAACGGGTCGTAGTCGTACGAGAACGTCGTGCCCGAAGTCGTCGACGTGAGAAGCCGGTTGCGGTCGTAGTCGTACGTCGACGTCGTGCTGTCGACCGTCTGCGAGACGACGTTGGCGTTGTCGTCGTGGACGTAGGTGTCGGTTCCCGCCCCCGTGCCGGTCTTCACGGACTTCGCCAGCCGGTCGGCCGGGTCGTACGTGTAGTCGGTGGTCGAGGAGAGGAGCGCCGCGTGGTCGTCGGCGTTCATCTTCTTCGCGATGTCCTGCGCCTTGTTCCCGTTCGGGTCGTAGGCGTAGGTGTGGTCGCTGACCAGGGTGCCGTTGGATTTCTTCTCGGTCTGGGTCTTGAGGGAACCGTCGAGGTAGTAGCCGTAGTCGACGGTGTTCGCGTTGGCCTTGGTCTCCTTCAGTTTCAGGCCGCGGTCGGTGTAGGCGTACGAGGACACCTTCGGCGACGCGTCCGTGGCCGACGTGCCCACCGACACCGTCTTGACCAGCTCACGCAGGTCATAGGTGTACTTGGAGAACTGGTCGGGGTGGGTGACCGTGTCCGGCTGGCTGTTGGCGTCGTACGTGTAGGACGTCGTCTTCTTGTCCTGGCCCGCCAGCGCCTCGGTGACCTTGGAGATCTGGTTGAGGCCCGTGTACGCCAGCGTGTACGCGTCGATCTTCGCGCCGGACGAGGTGTCGTCGATGGACGTCAGGTTGGCGTTGGCGTCGTAGGCGTATGCGAAGGACTTCTTCTCCGTGTCGGCCGGATCGCCTGCCGTGTCGCGCACCAGCTTCACGCCGTCCGCGACCGCGATGCCGCCGCTGTTCTGGTCCAGCTTCAGCTTGGAATCCTCGCCCTGCTTGAGGGAGTAGGAGCCGAGGCTGACCCACGTACCGGTGTTCGCGTTCTGGTCCTTGGTGACGGCCGACTCGGTCGTCGTACCGTGGGTGAGCGTGTACTTCGCCGTGGTCGCGGCGCCGGTCACCTTTGGGAACTTCACGTACGCCGTGTACGTGCCGTCCTTGGGGATGTTCAGCGTCCACGTGAACGCGTCGGTGCCACTGCCCGCCGCGTGCGTGCGGTGGTCATAGCCCTGCTGCCCCGGGATGTCACCCGTCGCCCAGGTTCCCGTCGAGGACGTGTTCTGCGTGTCGGAGTTGTCGACCAGGACCACCGACTTGCCCACCGGCACACCGTCGTCGGACTTCGACTTCAGCTTGCCGTCGGGGTAGTACGACCACGACATGGTGCGGTCCGAGGAGCCGCCGGCCGACGTGAGCGTGCGAGCGGTCTGCTTGCCGAGCTCGTCGTAGTCGTACGTGGTCCTGATGTCCCACGGGTCGGTCGACGACTTCGTCCAGCCGTTGTCGAAGTAGCTGTAGCCGGTGTCGTTACGGACCGTCTGGCCCTCCGACGGCGGCATCGAGGTCGTGGCGACCCGGCCCACCGCGTCGTAGTCGGTCCGCGTGTAGACGTCCGCCTTGTTGTAGCGGGCGTCCGCCGGGTCGTACGGCTGGTACTGCTTGACCGGACGGTTCAGCGCGTCGTACTCGGTACGCGCGGTGAAGTCGTCCGAGGCCGCGGTCGCCACGCCCCTCGGGGTGATCACCTTGGTGGTGTTGCCGACCTGGTCGTACTCGAACTTCGTCGAGCGGTACGTGATCGGCGCGGTGCCCGAGTACGGGACCTTGACCTCGGTCTGCTTGCCGCGCTCGTCATAGGTGACGTTCACGGTGTTGTTCTCGGCGTCCGTGGTCGAGATGGCGAGGGAGTCCTTGTCGTAGGACTTCTTGCTGGTCTTGCCCGCGGCGTCGGTCAGCGTGGTGACCCGGTGGTCCAGGTCGTAGTCGGTCTTGGTGGTGTAGTCGTCCGGGTCGGAGGTCGCGTTCTTCTTCGGGTCCACGACCTTGGTGGTGTTGCCGACGTTGTCGTAGCCGTACGAGACCTTGTCGCCCCCCGCGTTCACCACGGACGTGAGCTGGTAGATCTCGTCGTAGTTGTTGGTGGTGACGTAGTCGGTGGTGTCCGTCGACGTCAGGGAACCCTTGGGCTCCGTCGTCGTCTTGAGGTTGCCGACCTTGTCGTACGTGTAGGTCGTCTTGCGCTCGTCGGACGTGGTCGTGTCCTTCGGGGCCGTGGCCTCGCTGGCCTGGTCCGACTTGTCGTAGACAGCCGTGGAGAACGCGCCGTTGGGCGACGTCGACTTCGTTATGTTGTCGTTGGCGTCGTAGACCGGCGCCGGCGTCGTGATCAGGACACCCGCGGACTGGTCCTTCGGCACGCTCCGGCTCAGTGGACGCCCGTACGCGTCGTACGTCTGCGTGGTCTTCTTGCCGAGCGCGTCGGTGACCTGAGTGACCTGACCGCGCTCGTCGTAGACGAACGACGTCGACTTGCCGAGGGCGTCGGTGATCGTCGCCGGGTACCCCGTGGGGCCGAAGTCGCTGTTGGTGCTCGGGTTGCCGTTGGCATCCGTCGCCTTGGCCAGCTCACCGTAAGAGTCGTACTCGTACGACGTCGTGTAGTCCCCGGCGGTGCCGGTGGTGGCGACGCCCTTCGGGTCGGTGACCGTCTTCAGGTTGCCGAACGGGTCATACGCGAACTGCCACTTGCGCCCCTCCGGGGACGTCTTCGTGTACAGGTCGGCGGAGTAGCCGTCGATCCGGTTCTGGTACTCGTACCGGGCCGAGTTGGCCGGGTACGTGCCCGGGGCGCAGTCCGACTGAGGCGGGACCCCGGCCTTGTTGTTCTCCGGGTCGCGCTGCCAGAGCGGGTAACCGGTCTTCTGGTCGTAGCAGTAAGCGGTCTTGGCGCCATTGTCCTCTTCGAGGTACGTGACGTTGTTGTCCGCGTCCCAGCCCATCTTCGCGGTCTGCGACTTTGCGTTGGTGTTCTGCACCGGACGGCCGAAGTCGTCCGCGACGTGCGTGGTGACGTGCGACTCGGCGTCGGTGACCTTCGAGTCGGTGAACTTCGGGTTCGTGGCGTTCGCCGCGTACGTGAAGCCCGTGTCGCCGCCCGCGCGGTCGGTGATGGTCTTGGTCCACCAGTGGTACTTCGGGTCGTCACCGGCCTTGGGCTCGTTGAAGGCCAGACCGGTGGCGTTGCCGCGCGGGTCGGTGGCCTTGACCAGCTTGACGTTCTTGTTGCCCTGCGTCGCGTCGTACTCGAAGCCGAACACCTTCGGCTGCGACGATCCGGTGCCGTCGGTCAGCTTCGTCAGGAGCGCCTTGTCCGAGTACTCGAACGTCAGCTTGCGGCCCGAGATGTCCGTCATCGACTGGACGTGGTCGATGACCTTCGGGAAGGGCGCCTCACTCTTGTCGTAGTAGTCGACGCTCAGCGACTGCCGCCCCGCCGGGTCGGTGATGTACTTGAGGTACTTGGTGGGCTTGCCGCCCGCCTTGTGCTCCTCGTACGTGTAGGTCTGCGTGTTGCCGTTCCGGTCGACGACCGAGGTCAGATATCCGTCGCAGCCGAAGAGGAAACGGGTCCCATCGGGGCGCGTGAGCGTCCAGGCGTCGGGGATCGGGTCCTTGTTCGGCGTGCAGTCCAGGCCCGACTTCATCGTGACCTTGTAGTGGACGCCCGCGGGCGCCTTCCACGTGCCGTCGCCCTGCTTGGCGAAGACATGGGTCGTACCGTCACCGTCCGGGAGACGGATCTCCGTCGGGTTCGGATTCGGATGGAAGTCCAGCGGCGCGCCCAGGCGGACGGGGCCCGCGGTCTGGCCGGACCAGCCGGCACCCAGCACGGTGTCACTGGTGTCGAGCGAGTTGTACGAGAACCGGGCGAAGGTGTTGAGCCCGCGGCCTGGGTTGTTGAACGCGTTGTACGACCAGACCGCGTTGCCCGAGGCCAGGTTGTTCATCACGGTCGACCCGGAACCCGTGTTCTTGCCGGTGTACGAGTAGAACTTCTCCAGACCCAGCGAGTTCGACGTCGGGTCCTCGACCGCCACGTTCTGCTTGAGGGACGGGATGCCACCGGTCCCGGCCGACAGCCAGCTGCCGTCCGACACCTTCTTGATGTCCCAGCCGAGCACGTAGTCCGTGCGCTTGTTGCCCTCGTCCGAGTTGATCGGCGTCTTGACCTGCGCCTGGACGGTCGCGGACTGTCCCGGCTTCAAGTTCGGGACGGCGGTGGAGAGCTGGTTGCCACCGTTGGTGACGTCCGTGCCGTCGGGCAGCTTCCAGGTGTACGAGAGCTGCCGCTCACCGGCCAGCCACTCGCTGTTGGTGGTGTTGGTGACGGTCATGTCGACCGTGTACGTGGAGTTCGGCGTCATACGGGCCGGCGTCTGCGGCGCGTAGTACGTGTTCTCCGTCGTCGCGTCCACGTAGATGACACGCAGCAGCGGGCCGAGCTGCTGGTCGGCGGCCTCCGACGCCAGGAACAGGGTGCGCTCCTGGGGTCCGGTGGTCGTCTCGTCCTTGAGCTTGACCATGGCGCCCTTGTTGCTGGACGGGGTCTTCACCCAGCCCTGCGTGAGCGAGGTGGCGTCCCACCAGTGACGGCCGACTTCCGAGACCTGGGCGACGGTGTCCGAGACGGTCGCCCCGAAGTCACCGCCCGCGGCGGTCCAGGGGGTGGTCGCCGTGGCGTTGTTCCAGGTGGCGCCGGTCTCCGCGAAGTCCTTGTTGAGACCGTGGAGTTCGTAGATCGCGCCGTCCGTACCGGTCGTCGTCTCCGCGCCCCACATGTAGAGCTTGGAGTCGAGAACGGTGGCCGTCGCGGGGATCGACGTCGTCGGGAACTTCAGCCCGGCGCGCGTCTTGCCGTACGTGCCCGAGTTGTTGCCGACGCTCAGCCACTTCTGCGGCGTGTACGAGAGGATCGTGTCCTCGTTGGTCGTCGGCTGCTGGGACGAGAGGGTGGTGTCGGTGACGCCGCCCGCCGTGCCCTGAATCAGCTTCATCGTCCGGCCCGCCTTCGGCACACCGACGATGCGTGTGGGCGACCCGATGACGGAGCCGTCCTTCGTCTTCACCGCGATTTGGTAGTAATACGAACGCCCGATCTCGTCCGTGGACGAATCGGGCGTCGGGGTCGCGGTGGTGTCGGTGTAGGCGGTGGCCGTCTTGTCGATCGGCGCGACGAGGGTCGCGGCGGACGGGGTGAACACCTGCTGGGTGGAGCGGTGGAGCTGGTACTCGGCGATGTCGAGCCCGCTGTCGCCGGTGGTGTTGCTGTACGCGTTCCAGGTGAGCTCCGGGCCGGTGTCGTGGACGACGGTCGGCGAGTCGAGAGCGGTCCCGACCTTGCCGTACGTCACGGTCAGCCGCGGATACGTCGCGGTCTCGCCGCCGTACGAGGTGCCGTCACCGGCCTCGTAGCGCGGGCCGCCGGTGAGCGTGCCGGCCACGGTGTCGTCCTTGGCCTGGAGCACGAAACCGTTGTTCGTGGACGTACCCGAGACCCACTGCTGGACGGTGTCCGTCACCGGGAACTTGTGCCACTGGTTGTACTCACCGGTGTTCTTGACGATCTGCGCCGGGTTCACCAGGCGGATCGAGTCGGCGATGTTGCGGGTCGTGGAGCTGCCCGTGTCACCGAGGACGATCTTCCCCGCGTTGCCCTTGGCGAAGTAGAACTGGCTGGCGTTCACCGCCTTCCACGCCGACGTCGAACCCGACTGGTTCACCGTGCCGGTCGCCGTGCCGTCCCGGTGGTTGATCGTGTACGGGGCGGCTGTCGCGCCGTCCGTCGCGGGCGGGAAGTGCGCGTCGATCCGGTAGGACGCGGTCTCCGGGATCTGCGGCTGCCAGGTGTACGACTCGCCCGTCGTGCTGTTCTTGTTGTAGGCGAAGTCGTCGTTGGTGGCAGCGCCGCCCGTGGTCGTGGCACGAGGCCACTCCCCCACCGCGGCCGTACCGGCGTCCCCGTCATCTATCTGGTACGTCGTGCCCGACAACTCACCCGACAACGCACTGGTGTTGGCCCAGGTCGCTGTCGACTCGTCCCAGGCGCCGGTCGCCCGGTGAGCCTCGATGGTGACGTCGTTGGCGTTGGTGGTGTGCGCCTGGTCGAAGTACATCTCCAGACGGGCAGAGTCGATCTTCGTGCCCGAAGGGATCTCATTCAGCGGGAACTTGATGAGCGACCGCGAGATGCCCGTGTCGGTCTTGCCCGCCGACAGTTTCCAGGTGTTGTTGAAGTTCGCCGACGGCTGGTCCGACAGAACCATCGTGTCCTGGGACTGCGACGGGGTCGGCGCGATGGTGATCGTCGGGTCGATCGTCACCGGGTACCGACGGGCCTTCACCGCCAGCCACTTGGCGTCCGGGGTGACCTTGATCAGCCAGTTCTTCCCGTCACGGACGAGCTTCTGGGAGACCTTGGGGCTGTAGGCGAGCCCGTACGGGGAGTCCGCGTCCTTACGGGTGTCCGACATGTACGCGGCCGGGATCACCATCACCGGCGTGTTCGGCAGCTCGCCGTACAGCGCGATGGACCCGTCCTTACGGGCCTTCGGCGTCAGACCACCGGTGTTGAGGGTGAAGGTGTAGGAGACTGCCTCGCCCGGCGCCTGCGCCAGGACGATGTTCTCCTTCACGCGCCCGGGCCCGACCTGGTACTCCAGATCGGCGCCACCGGCGGCGGCGTCCTTGTACGTGACCGTCGAGCCCTTGGCGACCGGGTCGAGGGACTTGGCGTCCGCGCCGCCCTTGAGGCCGAGGCTGACGGCGGGACCGTCGACGCCGGCCTGGAACTTCAGCAGCCGCCGGGAATCACCACCGAACCAACTGCGCGCGGAGTTCGACGTATTGGCGAAATCGAATCCCTTGGCGTGGGTGGTTCCGACGCCCGTTTCAATGGTCTTCCAGGGTGCCTTCTTCCCCTTGCCGGATCGGTAGCCGGTCGGCACGGCAGAAACTTCGGCCTGAATACGCCCATCGGACAACTGCCAGAAACGGGCGTGCTCGGTGCGGCGGGACGTCAGCTCCTTGACCCGCTTGGCCTTCGGGGCCTTCTTCCCCTTGGGCAGCTTCTCGCGACTCGGCATCTCCAGCTTGCCGCCGGTGGGCGGCTTGTCGCCGTCCTCGTCGTCGTCGGAGAACCAGCCTGCGATGGAGTCGATGACTCCCTTGTCATCGTCCCCGGAGGAGGCCGCGTACGCCATCTGCGGCAACGCGGCACTCACCACCGCCGACACGACCAAACAGGAGATCACTCTCCCATAACGGACTTTCACGTCCAGTAACCCTTCGCCTTTGCTCGGCTCAGCCCGGAATCCAGGCATGCCGAAGAGTCGGCCGGGCATGCCCGGCCGACGAATATTTAGATATGGCGACGGAGTTCTATTCATTCAGGGAGTCGCGAGTCAACTCGACTCCCATTTCGGGCAGATGGAGGTCAAGGCGTCTTTCTGCGCGCGCCGACTTCCCTGCCCGCGGTCGTGCGCTCCAGGCGGGGGTACATCAGCACCGCCGCGCACGCCATGGCCGGGAGCCCGAGGGCGGGCACGGTCCACCACGGGATGCCGATCCAGACCGCCGGGAGCCCCACCCCGAAGCAGACAGCGATGCTGGTGAAGAGCAGCCGCCTGCCGTACGGGTCCCAGGTGAAGGGCGCGTAGGCACGAGGCACGACAAGGCGTACCGCGCCGAAAGCCAACGCCTGAGCCGCGAAGAACGCGGCCAGCATGCCCATGGCGGCGTTCATCTGGAGCTCGTCGCGGGGTGCCTCGGAGCTGTCCTGCCGGACGCCGTCCTTGCTGAGTACGACGATGTCGCGGCGCCAGACGGTGGCCGTGACCCGGTCGCCGGTCTCCAGCCGCTCCAGGAGCGGCCCCGGGTCGCCGAAGTCCACGACTCCCTGCCAGGAGTGCCCGTCCTTCAGCGTCGCCTTATAGGTGGAAGTCCTCCCGCCGTTCTTGATCACCGTCTTCACGACGGTGAAATGCCAGGTGCTCAGGCAGTCCTTCCGCATCTGCGCCGTCGCACGGGCGGGGCACGGCTCGGCTGCCACGTAGTCCCGGTAGCGATCCCTGTCAGAGGGCAGCCACCAACTGAACGCGATGTAGCAGAGCACCGCCGATATCAGGGCCAGCAGAATCAGCAGCACGCCCATGAACCGGGTCCAGCCCGGTGTCCGCCGGCGGGCACCGCCCTTGCCCGGCAGCCCTCCCACACTCTGAGCCGTAGCCCTCGCCCGTTCCGTCATGGCCCACCCCCTCCGCCCCATCCTCCGTGAGCTGGAAACGGGGACACAACGAGGTCGGACGGCAGTCCGTGGGAGGTACCAGCTTCCGCATCCCGGCAATCGGGCCGCCCGGAGCGGCTCTACAGCCGCGCCGCGCCGTCAGCCACCCGCCCCCGCAGGCACTCGCCGCAGAATTCCTCGTCGCCCGCCGGCCGGAACAGGCGCGCCTGCGTATGCACGCCCTCGCATTCCCGCAGTTGGGCGATACGTGGCTGTACGGGTTCGGGACGGCGGGACTCTTCCTCGACAGGGGCCGGTGGTACGTCGCTCAGGATGTACCGGAGCAGGCCGCCCGGCTTGAGGACCGGCTGCTTAGGCCCCGGCAAGCTGCGCTGCACATGCGCCCGTACGCCACCGGGTGCGTGCCCCGCCTCGAGCCAGGCGCTTGCCAGTGCCGCCAGCTCCGGCAGCATGCCCCGAGGCACGCGGAGCCTTGGCTCCAGGTCCAGGATGCTTGCAACGAGTTGGCGCCCGGCATCCGTCACCGCAGGAGCCTCGGGAGGCGTCCCGGGATGGTGGGGGGTGTTCTCAAGAACGGGTTTCTCTGGATGACGACCGACGGTCCGGCCGGTCGGCTCACCGGCGGCCGGGTTTCCGCCCGCCGGAGCCCCGTCCCGTAAGGCGAGCGCCTGCTCCGGCTTCAGCGGCACATTGGAGACGAGCTGCACGGTCGACCACAGTCCACGGCCACCCTGCTGGCGCCACTCGTGCAGATAGCCCTCGCGCTTCAGTTCACTCTTGGCGCGGCTGAAGGCGCACTTGCCGATCCCGGCCTGACGGGCGGTTTTCGACAAGGGGTCCTTGGCGTCATCGGGGAGTGACAACTGCCAGGTCAACAGCCGTACAGCGTCCGATGAGAGGCGCGGATGGCGGAGGATTTCGTTCGGCACCTGACTGAAGAAACGGGCAGGCGCGATAGCATGACGAAGCATTTTCCGGTGGACCCTAACCACTGGTGATGAAGGCCCTCTTCGCTGGCGGGAACCGGCGTTGAGGGCCGCCTCATGTCCGATCGAAGCGACTTCGAGGCGCGCTGTCGCGCTCACCGTACCGCAACTTGCGTACGCGAACGGTCACTTGACGTAGTCACCACTGCCCGCCGTATCTCTGCGCACGCTCCCGCAGCCACGCCCGCACCCATACCTCTTCGCTCGCGGACGCGGGCCGCAGGTCTCGCGCCGCGATCGTCGCCACGAAGTACACGAAGCGCACGCGCCGCGATTCCCCGTCGACACCGAGCACCTTGCCGGGCCCGTAGACGTCCGTACCCGTGTGGGCGACGAACGCGCCTTCCCCGTGCTGCATCGACACTGCCTCTCGATCTCGCTCTCCGTGGAAAACCGGTCACAGAGTGAGGTCGCCGCAGCTAGGCTCGCCAGTGGTCCGAGCGTGACAACGCAAGTTGCACATACGGGAGTTGCGGATGGCGATCGAGGACAATCCCGGGTCGCGGACGAGTTACGGGGATGAGCTGAGGCGCCGCCGCGAGGCCGCCGGACTCACGCAGGAAGAGCTGAGCGTGCGGGCGATCATGTCCCGCACGCACATCGCCCACATCGAGGCGGGACGTCGCCGGCCGTCCCTTGAGGACGCGCGACGCCTGGACCAAGTGCTGACTACGGGCGGGGTATTCGAGAACTTCCTGCCGGCCGCGTCGCCGAACACTTCGCGGAGGCAATGGAGTTGGAGCGACAGGCGACGGTGATCAGGACGTACGCGCCAAAGCTGGTGCCCGGCATGCTCCAGACCGAGGCGTACGCCCGCGAAGTGCTCCAGTCCGGCTTCCCGCCGAAGACCGACGAGGAACGTGACAAGCTCCTTGTCACACGCCTGGACCGGGCCCGGATCCTGGACGACTTCACCTCGCCGGTGGCCTGGTATCTCCTCGACGAAGCAGTTCTGCGACGCCCGGTGGGCGGTCCGGCAGTGATGTGCGAACAGCTCTGTCACATTGCGGAGTTAGGCGAACGCCGCCGCATTCGCGTGCACGTGTTGCCGTTCTCTGTGGGCTACCACGCCCTCCTGGAGGGCATCGTGGTCCTGATGCGGTTCGATGATCTGCCACCGGTCGCCTACGTAGAGGGTCTCAAAACGGGACGTGTCCTTGAACTCCCCTCCGTGGTAGGCGAATGTCAGGCGGCCTACGATCACGCCATGGGCGACGCGCTGTCGCACCGTAAGTCCCTGGCGCTGATCAGGTCCGTCGCAAAGGATTACGCACATGACGCATAGCAGCAGTGATCAGCAGCGGCAGCACGCCCGCGTCGCCGATGCCTCATCCCTGACGATGTGGCGGAAGTCGAGCTACAGCGGCGGCGAAAGCGGCGACTGCCTGGAGGTCAACGACTGCCCCTGCGCCGCCCACGTCCCCGTACGTGACAGCAAGAACCCTCACGGCCCTGCGGTCGTGTTCACGAGCGGCGCGTGGACGGCGTTCCTCGGTGCGGTGAAGGCGGCCGACCGCCCGCGCCGCTGAGCGACGGGCTTACTGGCCCACCCTTCCGTCGATGCACTCGCGCAGCAGGTCGGCGTGGCCGCAGTGGCGGGCGTACTCCTCGACCCGGTGCACCAGCAGCTCCCGTACCGGGATCTCGACCTTCCCGAGACGCTCGCCCAGATCCGGGTGCCCGGCGAGCGCGGCGTCGGTCGCGGCCTGCTCGCGTTCGAGATCGGCGTACGCGGCGTCGATCACGGCCTGCTCGGCGACAGCGCCGTCGAAGTCCCCGTCAGGCTCGCCGTACAGCTTCGGCAGCGGCTCGCCGTCGGATATCCAGTTGAGCCAGTCCCGCTCCGCCTCGGCAAGGTGCCGCAGCAGCCCGAGCAGTGACATCGTCGACGGCGCAACCGACCGGCGGGCCAGCTGCTCCGGGTCCAGGCCCTCGCACTTCATCCGGAGGGTCAGGCGGTAGTCCGCCAGGAAAGTCCGGAGCGTCTCCAGTTCGCCTTCCGCTCTGACGCCTTCGCTGCTGCGGGGGTCGTCGTCCGGGTCGGCCCACATGTCGGGGTAGACGGTCGCCTGGCTCCATCGTGCGGGTTGGTCAGTCATACGTCGCATGGTCGTCGGTGGGGGTCCGGGCCCGCCACTGATTTGCCGAGCTAGTCCTCGTCCTCGTAACTCTGGAACCAGTGCGTGTCGTAATAGCGGGCGACGGAGTGCGGATGCGAGCGCTCGGTCAGCATGCGGAAGACGAACTCGGCGGCCGTGCCGTCGAAGCGGGTCCAGGTGTCCGGGATGTCCTCCGACGCCAGGACGGGCCAGCGGTCGGGGTCGTCGCCCTCGGTGAGCCAGTAGAACTGGTCCGCCTGCTCGGACGACGCCCATTCCAGGAGTCCGCCGGGCGCCGGATGGATGCCGTACGGCTCCCACAGGCTCGTGCCCGAGCGGGCCGCGAACCCGGCCAGATACTCCGCGTGCTCCACGAAGTCCATGCCGGGGACGTCGGACTCGGACACGTAGAGGGTGAGGAAGCCGTCGAAGGCGCCGTGTCCGAAGATCTCGGCGAGCTGTTTGAAGTCCGTGGGCAGCCTGGTGCCGAGCCGCGCCTCCACCGCATCCCAGTCGACCGTACGGGCCTCACCGGCCCACCCGGTCACGGCGACGACCCGGTCCACCCACGTCGCGTCGGCGGGCAGCCCCTCCACGACGGGCACGGCCCGCTCGGCGACGAGGACGACATGCTGCACGTCGCCGCCCGTCCGGACCGTCCCGGCCCCTATCCACGAACCGGCGTGTGCCCAGGCCCGCATGTCGATCACGTCGGTGCCGAAGGGCGCGAGCAGGGGAAGCCCGGTCGTCGCGTCCACGGTGGGATCGGCGAAGCCGCGCAGGGCGAGACTGCGGGAGGACCCGTACCGGCTGCTGATTCCGTCCACCACGCCGGCGAGGTCGAGTTCATCGGATATAGCGACGCACACGTGCCCGGCGCTGTGCCCCTTCCCGCAGCACTTCAACGGCTCCGGGTCGCCTCCGACCAACCGCGTGACGGCGTCGACCAGTTCGTCGCGCTCCATGAACTTCCTCCGCTTCCCGCGCTCACGCGCGAGCCCGCCGTGTTCCCTGATCGCCCGTATCTCCCGCCGGACACGGAAGCCGATGTACGCCCACGCGGGAAGCGTCGCGAGCCCCGACGCCAGCCGGTCGACACCGGACTCCCCTGCCCCGAGGGCGATCGACCCCATGACGGCCACCCAGCACATCCCATAACCGAGCAGCCGGTTCATGGCCCCTCCAGCCCGACGACGGCCCCGGTTCTACAACACGGCACCCCTCACACGCGAACGACGAAACAAACGGAACGAATGAAGCAACCGAAGCGATCCGGTCGCGCCGGCTGGTGGTGAAGGCACGCCGGAGTCTCTTCGGACGGCGACAGCTTTCCACGCTCAACAGAAAATCTCACTCGGCACCCAGCACGGCTTCCGTCGCGTAGTCGCCCATCATGATGTCCGAGGTCAACTCATGCCAATATCCGCCCTCGATGAATGCCGCAGGGTCGACTTTCCGCACAAGGCCCACCACATCGTCAGCCGCTGATTCCCATTCGCTCCCTTCGGCGTCTTCCGAATAGAACGGGAACTGCTCGATCACGCCTTTGACGCACGCGGAGAACTTTTCCAGGGACGAGTTGACGAGGCTTGTCGATTCGAACTCATCGTGAGACTCGACCACGGCACCGGTGACCGTATTCAGCAAGATGGAACCAGTGGCACCCGTATGCCCGAAGCAGATGAACCGCGTCCCGCCGATGACGACGGGCTCCAGCTCTTCCGCCGCCCAGTACGCGTACCCGATCGACTCCGCCGGAACTTCGAGCGACGACCGGTCCGCCTCAAGCAGAACCATGGAAAAGGCGGGCATTTCGGGAGGGGTGGCGCCCATGGTCAGCTCCTCTTGGACGACGGGCAGAGGTGGCGCCGCCAACAGTGGCACGGACTCCTTCGGCCTACCCGGGCTGCCACTCAGTCGATACGGTCGCTCAGGCCCAGCACCTGCGGGTTGCTTCTGGGTAAGTTCCTGGGCATGCCCGGCACATCGATGGTGCGCCCGTACACGCCGGCCAGGAACTCGACGGCGCCGACCGGGAACTCGAACCACTCGGCGTTGTCCGTGCGGACGACCACCGGCCAAGCGTCCGGGTCCGCGGGGCTCGTCTTCCAGTACAAGACGTCCCCCGAATTGGAATCCCCCCAGGAAATCAGGCCTCCCGACTGCGGGTAGGGAACGTAGTCCTCCGTATCGCCCATCTCGTACAGATCCTGAAGGATCTCGTCCTCCCTGGACTGGGACGCCCATGACTCCTCGGTGCCGGGTCGGGGAACGGACACGCTCAGGAAGTCGTCGATGACCAGAACCGGATACGCCTCCGCCAAAGAACGGAAGTCCGAGGGCAGCGCCGTCCCGAGGACCGCCTCAAGGGCGGCCCAGTCCACGCTGCGCCCCGCCGCCACACGCCACTGCGTCATCGACGGAAGCGCGGCCTCCAGTCCTTCGATCTTCAGCATGTCGTCCGCCAATCCGGGCTGTTCACCCAAGCTGTTCCAGCATGTCCATCAACTTTCGGTGAGTGGGGTGCCCCTGGAAGTCCGGGTACCTGCGAGCGATGTACTCCAACGTATCGCCGGAGAACCTGGAGACGTCGACCAGAAACTCTGCAATTGTGCAGTTCCCCGCCACCGGGTCCCAAGACCTCGAGATGGTCAGGGTTTCACCACTGGGCACGAGTTCAATCAACAGGTCACTCTCCGTGAAGGCGACGCTGCCAGCGTCCCCCTCTCTGATTTCCTGCGAGGAAAGCAGGAGGCAGAACATGAAGTCGAGCACCGGAATTCCTGGGAACTCCTCGACCCCAAGGCCACCTGCGGCCAGCCGAAAATCCGCCCAGAAGTACTCGTAGCGCAGGTCCATTTCACTGGCACGTTCCAGCTTCTCACGCTGCTTATCGGTCATTTCACGCAGCGATTCCGTGGCGAAGGTTACGCTAAACATGACTCCCCGATATCAAAACGGCACCAACCGGGAACTCCGACCAGTCATGTCGTCTACCAATCCGTGCTGTTCTGGACCAAGACGTTATTGAACGGTACTCAGGCGATAAGAACCTGTCGATCCTCCGATGGGCCAGATCGGCCGACTCCATGGAGCCCTAGGGGACAAGCCCTTTACCTCCCGTGCAATGACTCCGCGACGGCCGGAAGTTGTGCGCTCACCGGGTCATCCGACCTCACGAGGAGCAAAGATCCCCCGAAACCCATCCGCCCTCTCGCGCCTTCGTCTGCATGAGTTTCAGTCGTCAACGGTGCGGCGTGCGCGCGCCGTCACACACCCGACTTCGCCCGGTTCCCCGCCCACTCCCGGTAGTCCCGCCGGAAAGTGTCATCCAACTCGGGCACCGCGAGGAGTGCCTCCTTCTGCTGGGCCGTGTAGTCGTCGACCATGAGCACCAGTTCGGACTGGACCACACCCCAGCGCCGGACGGAAGGCGACCGGGACGAAGTGATCTCCGCCAAAAGCCCGGGTCGCACCAGAAGGCGTCCGATCCTGGGAAGTTCCTCCGCCTCCAGCTGACCGGCGAGTCCCGCACCCACGATGGACCGGTTCCGGCCACCGAAAGCCCAGCGCGCGCGGGCTAGCCCGGGGGCCGTCGGCGCGTGGGCACAGGAGTCCGGCGGCAGCACGGAGTACGCGGCAAGCACTCCGGACGAATCAGCCGGCGGAAGTCCGGCCTCCACGTGCTGCCTGTTCAGCCATTCCCAGTAGGGCTCGGGAACGAAGGAGCAGGTAGCGAAGAAGACGCACGCTTCGGGGTCGATCCTCGTGGTCGAGAAGGTCAGGAATACTGAATCTCCGGATTCATTCTTAAATCTGTACTCTGCTCCCTTTTTCCTGAACCCAGCCGCACTCATCACGGGAGTCACGTACTCCCGAAGGAAATCATTGAGAATCTTCACGAAAACCGCCAAAGAAGAGAGGGCCCGGGCCCTCGCGAATCTATCACGCGAGGACCCGAACCAACATCATGCCGCCAAACCGTAGATGGTTCCCGCGACGACTGTCGCCGCGGCCTCTTCAGGCGCCAGGGCTATGCCTCCGCCCACCACCAGAACAACAATGGGGATGAGCATCGGGTCGAATCCCCCCGAGCTGGACTGCGGTCTTGTCCCCACGCCCGGCTGGTACACCGTTCCCGGATAGGTTCCGGGCCCAGGACCTGCCGAAGGCTGTGGCGTGTTGTTCTGGAGCGCCTGTCGCGCCACCGCCATCGGACTGTTGTTGTAGATCTTCTGGAATTTCTTGTTGGACTGCCGACCGTAGATAACGGCACCCTCCTCTGGACCCATTACCTTGTCGCCGTTTCCGACATCGTAAGGGCCGCCCATCATCCAACCGAGAACAGCCTTTTTGCCTTGTGAGCGCAACCGATTCACATACCACTGCGCCTCGGGCACTGCCTTGTTCGCGTCACCGGCCGACTTGACCTCCCAGACGTAATAGACATCCGACTTGGCGTCATAGCCCAGAATGTCCGGCGTCCCGTAGCTGCAGTCGGGAACCGCAAGGCCACGGTTTCCACGCACCTTTCCGCGGTCTCCATTGCGGGGGTACATGCATTCCTTGTTGGCTCCGGCGATCTTCGTCGGCGGAAGCACCTGGAAGTCCGTCGCACCGGCGCTGGCCGCCTGTGCTTCGATTTCCAGGATCGCCCGTGCCTGGGCCTCATCGTGACGTGACGTCTTGTTCCCGTACTTTCCGGGCAGCGCAGCTGCGGCGAACCCGACGTCCCAGCCGCCGGCACTGTTCATGCGGCACGTGGCACCGGGCTCGTTGCAGTCGGCCGGACGGTGTCCGTCGAGTTCGACGAAGCTGGTCGGGTTGCCTCCGCCGAACGCGTAGCGATTACCCGTGAACGGGTCCGCGCCCAGGTCCATGTCCGCCAGCGCGCCGTTGTACATGTCCCGGGTGGTGAAGCGGTTCAGGCCTGGGCTGTAGTCGCGGAAGCCCATGTCGTACGTGCCCGACTGGGCGTCCCAGCGCTTGGCGTTGTACCGGTAGGGGTTGTACGCCTCCTTCGTGGGGTCGGCGGTGTCGGGCTTGTCGATGCCGGTGAACTCGGACTTGTCGTCGGCTCCGTAGGCCGTGTAGCCGTAGGTGGCTTTGGCATCACCGTTCTTGTCGGTGACGGTCTCGACGTCGGTGTGGCTGTTGTAGCCGTAGTAGCCGTCCTCCGTCGTACCGTCGCTGTTGCGCGTGGCCTGGGAAAGCCGCTGTCCCCAAGGGCTGTACTGGTACGACTTGGTCAGCTGACCCGCGACCTTCTCATCGAGGACCTCGCCCGACAGGCCGAGATAGTCGAAGTCGGTGGTCTTTCCGTCCGCCGTCTTCGACGCCGTGCGGTCCAGCGGGTCGAAGGTGTACTTGGTCGACTTCACAGTGCCGGCGTCGTCCGTCTTCTCGGACTCGACGACATGGTCGAAGCCGTCGTACACGCTCCGCTCGATGACCTTGCCGCCCGATTGCACGGACTCCTGACGCCCGAACGGGTCGTAGGTGTAGTTCGTCGGCAACGCGCCCGCCGAGGTGACACTCAGAAGCCGGTTGCGGTCGTAGTCGAATGTCGTGGACACGCCGCCGACCGTCTGACTGACGACATTGGCGTTGTCGTCGTGGACGTAGGTCTCCGCCGCCGCGCCGTTACCGGTCTTGACCGACTTCGTGAGCCGGCTGGCCGGGTCGTAGCTGTAGTCCGTGGTGGACGCCAGGTACGCCGCATGGTCGTCGGCGTTCATCTTCTTCGCGACGTCCTGCGCCTTGTTGCCGTTGGCGTCGTAGGCGTAGGTGTGCGAGGAGACGAGAGTGCCCGATCCCTTCTGCTCCGTGGTCGACTTGAGCGCACCGTTGGCGAAGTACTCGTAGTCGACGGTGTTGCTGTTGGCCTTGGTCTCCCGCAGCGCCTGCCCACGGTCCGTGTACGTGTACGCGGTGACCTTCGGCGAGGCGTCCGTGGGCGTATTGCCGACCGACACCGTCTTTACCAGCTCGCGCAGGTCGTAGGTGTACTTGGAGAACTGGTCGGGATGCGTGACCGTCTCCGGCTGACCGTTGGCGTCGTACGTGTACGACGTGGCCTTCTTCTCCTGGCCGGCCAGCGCCTCCGTGACCTTCTGGACCTGGTTGAGCCCCGTGTAGGCAACGGTGTACGCGTCGATCACCGCGCCGGACGATGTGTCGTCGATCGACGTGAGGTTGCCGTTGACGTCGTACGCGTAGGTGAACGACTTCTTCTCGTTGTCCGTGACACCCGTGGTGTCACGGACCAGCTTGACTGCGTCCGCGACGGCGGTGCCGGCGCTGTTCTGGTCGAGCTTGAGCTTGGTCTCCTCGCTCTGCTTGAGGCTGTACGAGCCCAGGGACACCCACGTGCCGGTGCCCGCGCTCTGGTCCTTCGACACCGGGGGCTCGGCCGTCGTGCCATGGGTGAGCGTGTACTTGGCCGTGGTTGCGGCGCCCGTCACCTTCGGGAACTTCACGTACGCGGTGTACGTGCCGTCCGTGGGGACGTTCAGCGTCCACGTGTACGCGTCAGTGCCCGTGCCCGCCGCGTGGGTGCGGTGGTCGTAGCCCTGCTGGCCGGTGATGTCACCCTTCGTCCACGTGCCCGTGGACGAGGTGTTCTGGGTGTCGGAGTTGTCGGTCAGGACGACCGACTTGCCCACCGGAACACCGGCGTCAGCCTTGGACTTGAGGGAACCGTCCGGGTAGTAGTCCCACGTCATGGTGCGGTCCGACGAGCCGCCCGCCGAGGTGAGCGTGCGCTTCGTCTGCTTGCCCAGGTCGTCGTACTCGTAAGTGGTGACGATGTCCCACGGATCGGTGGACTTCATCGGCCAGCCGTTGTCGAAGTACTCGAAGACCGTGTCGTTGCGAACCGTCTCGCCCTGTGACGGCGGCATCGAGGTCTTCGCCACCCGCCCGACTGCGTCGTATGTGGTCTCCGTATACACGTCCGCCTTGTTGTAGCGGGCGTCGTTCGGGTCATAGGGCTGGTACTGCCGCTTGGGACGGTTGAGTTCGTCGTACGTGGTGCGGGACGCGAAGTCGTCCGCGTTCGCCGTCGCGGTACCGCGCGGCGTGATCACCTTGGTGGTGTTGCCGACCTGGTCGTACTCGAACTTGGAGATCCGGTAGGTGGTGCCGTCGTAGGGCACTTTGACCTCGGACTGCATGCCCCGCTCGTCGTAGGTGACGGTCGAGGTGTTGTTCTCCTGGTCCGTGGAAGAGGTGACGAGGCCGTCGCGGTCGTAGGACTGCTTGGTGAACTTGCCCGCCGCGTCCGTGACCTGGGTGACCCGGTGGTCCATGTCGTAATCGGTCCTGGACGTGAAGTCCGTGGTGTCCGCCGACGCGTTCTTGGTCGGCGCGATGACCTTGGTGACGTTGCCGACCGTGTCGTACTCGTAGGAGATCTTGCCCTGGTCTGCGTTGACCACGGAGCTGAGCTGATACAGCTCGTCGTACTTGTTCGTCGTGACGTAGTCGGTGGCGTCGGACGTGGTCACGGAGCCCTTGGGCTCCGTCGTGGTCCTCAGGTTGCCGACCTTGTCGTAGGTGTACGAAGACGTACGGGGAACCGTCGTGTTGTTATTCGTCGGCGCGGTCGCCGACGTGACCTGGTCCGCGTTGTCGTACACCGCCGTCGAGACCGCTCCGTTCGGCGCCGTCGACTTGGTGACATTGTCATTGGCGTCGTACACCGGCGCCGGTGTCGTGATCAGTACACCCGCGGCCTGGTCCTTGGGCGCGGTGCTGACCAGCGCCCGCCCGAAGGCGTCGTAGGTCTGCGTGACCTTCTTGCCCAGCGCGTCGGTGACCTCGGTGACCTGGCCTCGCTCGTCGTAGACGAACGTCGTCGCCTTGTTCAGCGCGTCGGTCATCGTCGCCGGGAATCCCGTCGGACCGAACTCGCTGTTCGTGCCGGCGTGCCCGTTGGCGTCCGTCACCTTGGTCATCTGGCCGTACGCGTCGTACTCGTACGACGTCGTGTAGTCCCCTGCCGTCGCCGTGGCGACGCCCTTCGGGTCCGTGACCGTCTTCAGGTTGCCGAACGAGTCGTACCCGAACTGCCACTTGCGGCCTTCCGGAGACGTCTTCGTGAACAGGTCGGCCGAGAAGCCGTCGAGACGCGTCTGGTATGCGTACTGCTGCGAGTTCGCCGGATACGTGCCCGGTACGCAGTCCGAGGCCGGAGGCACACCCGCCTTGTTGTTCTCCGCGTCGCGCGACCACAACGGGAAGCCCGTCTTCTGGTCGTAGCAGTACGCGGTCTTCGCGCCGTTCGCCTCCTCGACATAGGTGACGTTGTTGTCGGCGTCCCAGCTCATCTTCGACGTCTGCGACTTCGCGTTCGTCGTCTGCACCGGACGCCCGAAGTCGTCCGTCACATACTTCGTGGCGTACGACTCAGCGTCCGTCACCGTCGCGTCGACGAACTTGGCGTTCGTGGCGTTCACCGCGTACGCGAATCCAGTGCCGCCGCCAACGCGGTCACTGATCGTCTTGGTCCACCAGTGGTACTTCGGGTTGTCGCCCGTCGAGGGCGCGTAGTACGCCATCGACGTCGAGTTGCCGCGCGGGTCGGTGGCCTTGACCAGCTTGACGTTCTTGTTGCCCTGCGTGGCGTCGTAGGTGAACTTGAAGACCTTCGGCTGCGTGGAGCCGTCACCGTCGACGAACTGGCCCAACAGGCCCTTGTCCGTGTAGAAGAAGGAGATCTTGCGGCCCGAGATGTCCGTCATGGACTTCACGTGGTCGTAGATCTTGGAGTTGGTCAGGTTCGTGCCGGTTACCTTGGCGCCCGTGTCGTCAATGTAGTCGTACGACGCGTCGCCCTTCTTGTAGTAGTCGACCGTCAGTGACTGTCGCGCGGCCGGGTCGGTGATGTAGGTGAGGAACTTGGTCGGCTTGTTGTTGGACTTGCGCTCCTCGTACGTGTACGTCTGCGTGTTGCCGTTCTTGTCGATCGCCGACGTCATGTAGCCGTCGCAACCGAAGACGAAGCGCGTGCCGTCGGGGCGCGTCAGGGTCCACGCGTCGGGGATCGGGTCGTTGTTCGGCGTGCAGTCCAGGCCCGACTTCATCGTGACCTTGTAGTGGACGCCCGCCGGAGCCTTCCACGTCCCGTCCGCCTGCTTGGTGAAGACGTGCGTGGTGCCGTCACCGTCGGGCAGCCGGATCTCAGTCGGGTTCGGATTCGGATGGAAGTCCAGCGGGGCGCCGAGCCGGATCGGCCCCGCCGCTTGCGCCGACCAACCCGCGCCGGAGACGGTGTCCGAGGTATCGAGGGAGTTGTACGAGAACCGGGCGAAGGTGGTGAGGCCACGGCCCGGGTTCGTGAACGCGTTGTACGACCAGACCGTGTTGCCCGAGGCGAGGTTGCTCATCACGGTCGAACCGGCGCCGGTGTTCTTGCCGGTGTAGGAGTAGAACTTCTCCAGGCCCAGCGAGTTCGACGTCGGGTCCTCGACCGCCACGTTCTGCTTCAGGGACGGGATGCCGCCCGTTCCCGCCGAGAGCCAGCTGCCGTCCGAGATCTTGCGGACGTCCCAGCCGAGGACGTAGTCCGTGCGCTTGTTGCCCTCGTCCGAGTTGATCGGCGTCTTGACCTGGGCGTGGACCGTCGCCGACTGGGCCGGCTTCAGGTTCGGGACCGCCGTGGAGAGCTGGTTGCCGCCGTTGGTGACATCCGTGCCGTCGGGCAGCTTCCAGGTGTACGAGAGCTGCCGCTCACCCGCGAGCCACTCGGTGCCGGTCGTGTTCGTCACCGTCACGTCCACGGAGTACGTGGAGTTCGGCGTCATCCGGGCCGGCGTCTGCGGCGCGTAGTACGTGTTCTCCGACGTGGCGTCCACGTAGATCACGCGAAGCAGCGGGCCGAGCTGCTGGTCGGCGGTCTCCGATGACAGGAACAGGGTGCGTTCCTGGGGCCCGGTGGCCTCGTTGGCCAGCTTGACCATGGCGCCCTTGTTGCTGGACGGGGTCTTCACCCAGCCCTGCGTGAGCGACGTGGCGTCCCACCAGTGGCGCCCGACCTCCGAGACCTGCGCGACCGTGTCGGACACCGTGGCGGAGAAGTCGCCGCCCGGAGCCGTCCAGGGAGTGGTCGACGTGGCGTTGTTCCAGGTCGCCGTCGTCTCGTCGAAGTCCTTGTTCAGGCCGTGGAGTTCGTAGATCGCGCCGTTGGTGTCGGTCGTCGTCTCCGCGCCCCACATGTAGAGCTTGGAGTCGAGGACCGTCGCCGTTGCCGGGATCGAACTCGTCGGGAACTTCAGCGCCGAACGCGTCTTGCCGTACGTGCCCGAGTTGTTGCCGACGCTCAGCCACTTCTGCGGCGTGTACGAGAGGATCGTGTCCTCGTTGGTCGTCGGCTGCTGGGACGAGAGGGTGGTGTCGGTGACGCCGCCCGCCGTGCCCTGGATCAGCTTCATCGTCCGGCCCGCCTTCGGCACGCCGACGATGCGTGTGGGCGACCCGATGACGGAGCCGTCCTTCGTCTTCACCGCGATTTGGTAGTAGTACGAGCGGCCGATCTCGTCCGTGGACGAATCGGGCGTCGGAGTCGCGGTGGTGTCGGTGTAGACCGTGCTCGCCTTGTCGACCGGGGCCACCAGCGTGGCCGCGCTCGGCGTGAACACCTGCTGCGTGGAGCGGTGCAGCTGGTACTCGACGATGTCCTGGCCGGTGTCGCCGGTCGAGTTGATGTACTTCGACCAGGACAGCTCCGGGCCCGTGTCGTGCACGATCGTCGGCGAGTTGAGCGCCGAGCCGACTTTGCCGTACGTGACGGTCAGGCGCGGGTACGAGGAGGTCTCGCCGCCGTAGTCGCCGTCACCGGACTCGTACCGCGGACCACCGGTGGGCGTCGCGGCCAGAGTGTCGTCCTTCGCCTGGATCACGAAGCCGTTGTTCGTGGCCGTGCCCGAGACCCACTTCTGCACGGTGTCCGTCACCGCGAAGTCGTGCCACTGGTTGTACTCGCCCGTGTTCTTGACGATCTGGGCGGGGTTCACCAGACGGATCGAGTCCGCGATGTTCCGGGTCGTGGAACTGCCGGTGTCCCCCAGAACGATCTTCCCCGCGTTGCCCTTGGAGAAGTAGAACTGGGTGCTGTTCACCGTCTTCCACGCGGCCGCGGTGCCCGACTGATTGACCGTCCCGGTCCCGGTGCCGTCCCGGTGCGTGATCGTGTATGGCGCCGCTGTCGCCCCGTCCGAGGCCGGCGGGAAGTGCGCCTCGACCCGGTAGGACGCCGTCTCCGCGATCTGCGGCTGCCAGGTGTACGTCTCGCCGGTCAGGCTGTTCTTGTTGTAGGCGAAGTCGTCGTTGGTCGCAGCCCCGCCGGTCGTCGTCGCCCGGGGCCACTCGCCGACGGCGGCCGTACCGGTGTCGCCGTCATCGATCTGGACGGTGGTACCGGAGAGCTCACCCGACAGCGCACTGGTGTTGGACCACGTGGCGCCCGACTCGGTCCACGGGCCGGTGGCCCGGTGGACCTCCATCGTGACGTCATTGGCGTTGGTCGTGTGCGCCTGGTCGAAGTACATACCCAGACGCGCCGAGTCGATCTTCGTCCCCGCCGGGATCTCGTCCAGCGGGAACTGGATCAGCGACCGCGCGATACCCGTGTCGGTCTTGCCGGCGGACATCTTCCAGGTGTTGTTGAAGTTCGCCGCCGGCTGGTCCGAGAGGACCATCGTGTCCTGCGACTGCGATGGAGTCGGCGTGATCGTGATCGTCGGATCGATCGACACCGGGTACTGCCGCTTCGGCGAAGCCAGCCACTTGGCGTCCGGCGTGACGACGATCTGCCAGTGCTTGCCGTCCTTGACCAGCTTCTGCTGGACCTTGGGGCTGTACGACACCCCGTACGGGGAGCCCGCGTTCTTGTGGGTGTCCGACATGTACGCGGCCGGAATCGTCATCACGGGCGTGTTCGGCAGCTCGCCGTACAGCTCGATCGAGCCGTTCTTCCGCGCCTTCGGCGTCAGACCGTCCGTGTCGAGAGTGAAGGTGTAGGAGACGGGCCCGTCCGGCGCCTTCGCCAGGACGATGTTCTCCTTCACCCGGCCAGGACCGACCCGGTACTCCAGGTCCGCACCGCCGGCCGCCGCGTCCTTGTAGACCACGGTCGAACCCTTGGCCTTCGGGTCGACCGATTTCCCGGCGCCCTTGAGACCCAGCGTCACCGCCGGACCGTCCGCGCCCGCCTGGAACTTCAGCAGCTTGTCCGGGTCCGAACCGAACCAACTGCGCGCAGAGTTGGATGTGTTGGCGAAGTCGTAGCCCTTGGCCTTGGTCGCGTCGACACCCGTGTCGATCGACTTCCACGACTTCTTCTTGCCGGAACCCGTGGGGTACGCGGTCGGTACCTGGGAGAGCTCAGCCTGGATCTGCCCGTTGGACAGCCGCCAGAAGCGCGCGTGCTCCGTGCGGCGGGACGTCAGCTCCTTGACCCGCTTGGGCTTAGCGGCCTTCTTGCCCTTCGGGAGCTTCTCGCGACTGGCTATCTCCAGCTTCCCGCCCGTCGGCGGTTTGGCCTGATCCTCGCCGTCGTCGTCCGAGAACCAGCCCTTGACCGTGTCGAAGACGCCCTTGTCGTCTCCGTGCTTGCCGGAACCCGGCGCGGAGGCGTAGGCGATCTGCGGCAGTGCGGTACTCGCCACCGCCGACACCACAAGGCAGGAGATCAATCTCCCATAGCGGACTTTCACGTCCTGTGCCCTTTCCTTTGCGGCACGCCCCCCTTCCGTGCGGTATTCCCTGCGCACGTAATGCGGGCACGCCTGATCTCCGAACGGCGAATTGCGTCCGGACGTCTGGTGTGTGCCACTCGGGAGGGTCGGCATCTGGGCAGCGCGGATTGACCGACGTACGTCCGGAAGGCCCATGGCCGAAAAGGCCTTCCGGGCATGCGTCGGTCGGTTTCTGGTTTCCTCCTTCGTGGGCGGACGATTTCTAATCAGGCGCACATGGCCATGTCAACAGGGGGAATCAATCGGGCAGTTGGCCCGTCACGGGTCGGATCACCCGGAGATGATCTAGACCCGGCACCCGCTCCAAGCGCATGCCGGGCCGGTATACAGCCGGCGGGACAAACGACGGCGCGGTTTCTATTCACCGAAACAGTTCCGGGTCAACTGCGGGCACAATTCGGGGCGTTCCGCGGGGTGTTCTGAGTACGTTTGGGCTCCGTCCCTTTCGCCCGTTTGTTCCGGACGCTGGAACCGCCGCGCCCCGATGCGGTATAACCGCCCGGTTCTCCGCCGAGCGCGACGCATTCGCGCGAGGAATGCTCGCCTCACGAAAGCCAGGCCCATGCCATCGCCCGAACAGTCAGAGCCGACCGAACCCACCGACACGGCGGAAACGACCACGGAAGCAGCCGAGGCGCCCGACGAAGCCGCGGGCACCAAGGACACCGAGGGAGCGAAGGAGGCGAAGGAGCCGCAGTCCTCGGACGAGTCCAAGAACACGGATGGCGCCGACGACGCCAAGCACGGCAAGGGCGTTGACCGTCGAGGCATAGCCGCCAGCGCCGTCGTCGTCGCCGCCTGTGCCGGGCTCGTGCTCTACGGCGTGCTCGACACCGACGAGAAGCCCGAGCGTCACGTCCCCACCGCCTCCGTGACATACGAGGTCAGTGGCGAAGGCACCGCCGATCTCACCTGGCAGGCCCGCAGCGAGTCCGGCAAGGCCGTCGAAGCGCGCGGCGTCACGCTGCCCTGGAAGAAGACGGTGCGCGTGCCGCTCGGCAAGCCGCCCATCGTGACCATCACGCTCGGCGAGAAGGGCGGGCGGGCCAGCTGCCAGCTCGCCGTCCGCGGCAAGCACGTCCAAACAGCCACCGCCTACGGCAAGTTCGGCCGCGCCACGTGCCAGGGCGAGCTGCCCGCGCCCGAGGTCTCCGAGTCCCCGGCGAGCGCGCAGGGAGAGCAATGATGTACCCGAGTCTCGGCCGCCAGGCCGCCCGTACCGCGCTCGCCGCCGCCGTCGTGCTCAGCGTCGTCTCCCTGTCGGGGCGGTCGCAGCCCGCCGCCGCGCATGCCACCGTGCACAAGGGAGCCGTCCACACTGTCGCCGTGCCGCACGGGACCGACCCCGGCAGGGGTGTCCTCACCGCCCGTTCGACCGAGCCGTTCAGCATGCTCGGCGTCACCTGGTCCGACCCTGACGCCACGCTCGGTGACGGCACCGCCGAGATCCGTACCCGCAGCGCGGAGACCGGGCGCTGGTCGGCCTGGCGCACGCTGGAACTGGACGTCCACGCACCGGAGTCGGGCCCCGACCACACGAAGGCCGGCGTGCGCGGTGGGACCCAGCCCCTGTGGGTCGGCGCGTCCGACGGCGTGCAGGCGCGCGTCACCGGCGCGAAGCTGCCCGCCGGGCTGCGCATGGACCTCGTCGACCCCGACGCCGGAGCACGGGTCTCCGCGGAATCGACGGAGAGGACCGCCTCGGCGGCCGGGCAGCCGGACATCACCTCGCGCGCCGGCTGGGGCGCCGACGAGTCGATCGTCCCCGACCCGCCGACGTACACGACCGACACGAAGGCCGTGTTCGTGCACCACACGGCGGGGACGAACGACTACACGTGCGCCGAGTCCGCGTCGATCATCCGCGGCATCCTCACGTACCACGTGAAGAGCAACGGCTGGAACGACATCGGCTACAACTTCCTCGTCGACAAGTGCGGCACGATCTTCGAGGGCCGCGCCGGCGGGCTCGACAAGCCCGTGTACGGCGCCCACACCTACGGCTTCAACACCGACACGAGCGGAGTCGCCGTCCTCGGCGACTTCAACACCGCGACCTCCACCCCCGCGGTGCGGGACTCGATCGCCCAACTCGCCGCATGGAAGCTCGGGTTGTACGGGATCAATCCGGCGGGCACCGTGGTGATGGCGGCCGGGGCGGACAACGGGAAGTTCACGCAGGGCCAGTTGGTGACGATGAGCCGGATCTCCGGGCATCGCGACGGCTACCCGACCGAGTGCCCCGGCACCAACCTCTACGGCGACCTGCCCGCCATCCGCACGCTCGCCGCGTCGAAGAACACACCCGCCAAGGGCGCCGACGTGAACGGGGACGGCCACGCCGACCTGGCCGCCGACATCCCGAAAGCCACCGCGAACAATCTGGCGGGAGCCGGCCAGGTCAGCGTCGTACCCGGCGCCCGGACCTCGCCCTACGCGGCAAACAAGACAGTCGTCACGCAGGAGTCCGAGGGCGTGCCCGGCGGCTCCGAGGCCGGAGACGGCTTCGGCTCCGCGACCGCGTACGGCGACCTCGACCACGACGGTTACACCGACCTCGTGGTCGCGTCTCCCGGCGAGGAGGTCACCGCGGGCGCGAGCGACGAGGGCGGCGTGAGCGTGCTGCGCGGCACGGCCAACGGGCTCACCGGACAGGCCGGAATGATCAACGAGCCGGCTGCGGTGCGCACGAACGGCGCGAAGTTCGGGGCCACGCTCGCCACCGGTGACTTCGACGGGGACGGCGGCGACGACATCCTCGCCGTGGCGCCCGGAGCCGGGCGTGCCTGGACCGTCGACGGCGCCGACCGGGCCTTCTCCCCCGCGATCGCCCTCTCCGACGGTCCGGTGCAGGGCGCCTCCGTGGCCACCGGGGACTTCGACCACGATGGATTCGACGACGCGGCGATCACGTTCGGCACGGCGGCGGGCGACAGGCCCCTCGTCGTGGTGCGCGGTTCGTCGAGCGGACTGGATACCTCCGAGCCCGCCGTCCTCGCGGGCGCGGGCGGACGGTCCCTGGCCTCCGGCGACCTGAACGGCGACGGCTTCACCGACCTGGCCGTGGGGCGTCCCGACGTGGTGGACGGCGGCGAGATCACCACGTACCACGGCTCGGCGGACGGGCTCACGACGACCGGTGCGGCTGTCGTGGCGCGAGGTGAGCTGGAAGGAGCGGAATCCGGGGGCGAGTTGGGTGCCTCCGTGGCCGTGAGCGACACGGACGGCGACGGGTACGCCGACGTGCTCGCCGGTGCGCCCGGAGACGACTCCGGCGCGGGCCGCGCGTTCCTGCTGCGCGGTGGCGCGAACGGGCTCGGCGTGGCGGGCGCAGTCACGTACGTCCAGGGAGCGGGCCCGGTGCCGGGCGCGGCCGAGGCCGGTGACCGGTTCGGTTCCGCCGTCACCGTCGCCGATCTCACCGGGGACGGCATCGCCGGTCTGGCGATCGGCGCCGAAGGCGAGAACGCGGGCGACGGGACCGTGATGACCGTGAGCGGCGGAACGGGAACCTCGTACGGGCCGACCGCTCTCGGAACGACCGCCGGTGCCGGTATCGGCGGTGAACTGACCAGGTGACCGCCAGGTGTCTTCCGGACTACTTACAGGTGAGTTACAGCACACCAGTACAACCAGTGACGTTTACCGACGGTCAACCGCTGAATAGAGCAGTTACCCGTGTAACTGGTGTGGCATTTGTGAACTTCTTCGAGGGGTGGGGCATTTGAGCCCGCGTAATTCGCGTGCGCGCAGATCACATGCGTACAAACCGCTGAGTCTCAAGCGCAGGGCCTGGGTGACAGTGGGAGCCGTCGTCCTGGGCGGCGCGGGCGTCATGACCTACGCCATGGCCGACCCCGGGAACGGCGCGTCTCCCCAGGGCGAGCCGCGCCGCGCGTCGGCGATCCACACACTCGGGCTCACCACCAAGGGCGCCGACCGCAAGGTCGTCCCGCAGAAGTCGACGGACCGCTTCAGCGCCGTCGTCGTCACGTGGAAGAACCCGCACACCACCCTCGACGGGACCGCCCAGGTCCGGGCGCGCAACGTCGCAACCGGCGACTGGACGGACTGGCTGACCATGCCGGTCGAGCAGCTCGGCACCGACGGCAAGGAGACCAAGGCCGACGGCGGCGTCCGCGGCGGCACCGAGTCCGTGTGGACCGGCGACTCCGACGCCGTCGAGGTGCGGGTCGTGGCCAAGGACGGCACAGCATCCGGCCTGCCGTCCGGCATGGACGTCAAGCTGCTCGACCCGGGCACACTCGCCCCCGCGAAGGGTGCGGGCGCCGCCCAGCCCGCCGCGTTCTCCGAGGACACGACGCCCCCCGCCACCACCGACTCCGCGTCCGTGGACCCCGCGAGCAGCGCCCCCGCAGTAGCCCCTTCGGACTCCGGCACCCCCTCCGCGCCCGCGTCCTCCTCGGCCTCCGCCGACCCGTCGTCGAGCGCGTCCGCGTCGCCCGAGCCGTCCGAGACGGTCCCGGCCGCCCGCCCGTCGACGGTCGTCAAGCCGCCGATCATCACGCAGGCCGAGTGGGGCGCGGACACGGACTACAACGGCACGCCCGAGTACGACGACTCGATCAAGGCCGCCGTGATCCACCACACCGGTGTCGACCCCGACAACACGGTGCCCTGCTCTCAGTCGCGCCAGCGGGTGCACACCATCCAGCAGGAGCACATGGCCAAGGGCTGGTACGACATCGGCTACAACTTCCTCGTCGACCGGTGCGGGCAGATATTCGAGGGCCGCAGCGGCGGCATGGACCTGCCGGTGCACGGAGCCCACGACTACGGCTTCAACACCGACACGGTCGGCATCTCGTACATCGGCAACTTCATGTCGGCGACGCCTACTCAGGCCGCGCTCAACTCGATCGCCCGGGTCGTCGCCTGGAAGTTCGGCCAGTACGGCATCACCGCGAACAGCAAGGTGACGCTGCAGTCCAACGGCGATCAGGGCGTGTCCGACAACAAGATCCCCATGGGCCAGTCGATCACTCTTGACCGCGTCTTCGGACACCGTGACACCGGCACCACGCTGTGCCCCGGCGACAACCTCTACAAGAAGCTCGCCACCATCCGGACCCTGGCCTCGGCCCCGGGCGTCTCGCACGCCCTGAAGACGTCGGACATCTACTCGTCCGCCGCGCCGACGGCCACGACCCGCGACGGCCTGCCCGACCTCGTCGCCGGCACCCCCAAGGCGTCCTCCGGCGGCTCCATCACCGTCCTGCCGGGCGGCACGAACGGGCCGGTGTACACGGCGAAGAAGACCCTCACCCAGTCCAGCACCGGTGTCCCCGGCTCGAACGAGTCCGGCGACCAGTGGGGCGCGGCCGTCGCCGAAGGTGACATAAACGGCGACGGCTACGCCGACCTCGCGATCGGCCAGCCCGGTGAGGACGACACCTCCGGGCACGCCGACCGCGGCGCGGTCACCATCCTGTACGGACCGGCCCTGAACACCGGTGCGCAGATGAACCTCGACGAGGGCTTCTACGCGAACGGCGCCAAGTACGGCTCCGCCGTGGCGGTCGGCGACTTCAACGCCGACGGCAAGGCGGACGTCTTCGCGTCCTCCACCGGCACCGGCGGCACCTGGACCGCACGCTACTCCGAGGGCCAGGAGTCCAGTTCCAACATCACCAGCGGCGACAAGGCCCTCGCCTACGAGGCCGCCACCTCCGGCGACTTCAACCAGGACGGCTACGCGGACGTCGCCCTCAACTACCGCGACTCGACCTCGATCGGCCGGGTCGTCTGGTTCAAGGGCGGCAGGAACGGCCTGACCAAGGCCGGCACGCTCACGGTCAAGGGCGGTCGCTCCATCGCCTCCGGCGACCTCAACGGCGACGGCGTCGACGACATCGTCATCGGCCAGCCCTACACCGCCGAGTCCGACGCCTACGCGGGCGGCCAGGTCACCGTGGTCTACGGCTCGAAGATCACGTCCACGACGCCCGGCGGCCTGACCGCCACGGGTGCCAAGACGATCCACCAGGCCACCAGCGGTGTCCCGGGCGCGGCCGAGTCCGGCGACGCCCTCGGCAGCTCCGTAGCGGTCGGCGACTACAACGCCGACGGCTACGCGGACGTCCTGGCCGGCGCCCCGAACGAGGACATCACCCGCACCAGCAACCGTTCCAACGCGGGTACGTCGCTGCTGTTCAAGGGCTCGTCGACCGGTCTCACCGGCACCGGCGCCATCGCGATCTCGCAGGACGAGCCCGGCGTCCCCGGCTCCACGGAGACCGATGACATCCTGGGCTCCGCCGTCTCCCTCGCCGACCTGTCCGGCTACGGCCGCGCGGACCTGGTGATCGGCGCCGCGGGCGAGGACGCGGGCAACGGCACGCTCCTGTACGTCCCCAGCAACAGCACGGGTCTCGGCCTGTCGACGTCCAAGTACTACGGACTGACGCAGCTCGGCACCCCGACCGGCGCCCGCCTGGGCACCACGCTGGCCCCGTAGGCACCACCCGTACCACCTGTACGACTCCGTGCCACCTCTGCAAGTGCCAGAACCTCTCGCCGCGCGGCTCCCGACACTCCCGGGAACCGCGCGGCGAGAGCCGTTTCGGCCCTGGCAGCCCTCACAGCCCTGTCTGCTTTGTGCCCGCACTTGCGTCGCCGCGCCCGGATGGGTTAGTCACTACCTTCCACGGAAGCGGACCCGACCGCAGGAGGGGGCGGCCGGGCCCGGTTCCGTTCGGTTCCGTTCGGGTCCGTTCGGGTCCGTTCGGGTCCGTGGCGTCGGATCCGTGTGCTCAGACTCCGGCGGCGTTCTCCTCGAACGAAACCGCCACGAGCCGGTCGCTGAACCGCTCGGGGTTCTTGATCCCCGCGGCCAGGGCGCGCTGCGCCGAGACCGCCTCGTCGGTGAGCGTGACCGCGACCACGGGACAGTCCTCGATCTGGTTGGTGTGATCGGGCGCGCACTGGCCGATGTCCGCCCGCGTGTGGCCCGGGCAGACCGCCCGTTCGGGCAGCTCGATCTCCAGATCCAGGTTCCCGATGTCCGTGAAGCGGTAGGCGCCCGAAGTCGGCGGGACAGGCCGCTGCTTCGCCCCCTTCGTCACCTTCGCCGTCAGCCCGCGCGCCGACGCGATACGGCCCTCGCCGTGCGGCCCGTACACATCGACCGTGATCCGCCGCTCGCCCACCGGCGCGGTCAGCGTCAGCGGTCGCGGTCCCGGGTCGATGACCGCGCTGACCGTGAAGGCGGGCGGACCGTCGAAGCGCGGCCCCGAACTCGAGTACCCGTAAGAGGTGAGTACGAGCGCGGGCGCGGGCGCCTGCTCACCCTCTCCGCGCGGCGCAGGCCTCACAGGACCCCGCGCACCGCACCCGGACAGCGACGCCGTGCCGCCATGGGGCAGCGCGGCATCCTTCAACACCCCTGGTACGACGCGGAGTCGGCCCGTCGGATCGTCCGGCATGCCCCGGTGTGCGGCCAGTGCGACGAGTGCCGCCGTCACCGGCAGTGCGATCGCCGCCCACGCCCGCGGGGAGGGCCCGGAGATTCCGTGCATCAGACGCGGCCCCGTGCCCGCCGCGACACGGCGGCCCGCAGGATGCGCCGGCCCTCCGTCGACACGTCGAGCGCCTGGCGCAGGCCGCCCGCGCCCCGGCCCGCGAGCAGCTCAAGGATCCTGACCTGACGCCTCAGCTCGGCCGCCACCAGCGGGGACATGCCGTCCGTGCGGCCCTCGCGCCGGGACCGTACCGAGCCCGCGCCGTCCTCCATCGTGTCCAGCATGCGGTGGATCTGGAGCGCGCCGACCGAGCAGGCGTCGGCCCACTCGCGCAGCGCGGGCGCCGACGGGGTGCCCGGCACGGCGGCCAGCATGCGCCGGGCGAGCACGGACGCCTCGTCCACGTCGTCGTCCGGCCCGGCCGGGAACGCGGCCCGCGCCTGCGCCAGGCATTCGCCCCACTGCGGACCGCCCTCGGTGAGGCTTCCCCACAGCGGGCGCAGCGCCTCGTCGTCCTCGGCGCCCAGCAGCGGCACGCAGCGGTCGAGGCAGGCGAGACCGCTGGCCGCGAGACCCCGCTCGTCGGCCTGCGCGATCAGCTCCACCAGGCTCATGACGTACGCCCTTTCCCCTGCCGACACGGCATTTCGTCCCTACTGGGCTCTACTGCGTGCCGGGGCGCAGGAACGTCACAGCGGCGCGACGCCGAGCCGGTCGAGGAAGCGGAAGAAGAGCGGCTCGGCGAACGGGTCGGGGTCCTGGCCCAGGACGTCGGCGAGCGGACCCTGCGCGACGGTGCGGCCGCATTCCTGCGCCCACGCGACCGCGCGCCGCGCGGCGTCCGCGGGCTCCAGGAAGTAGTCCTCCAGGGTCAGTTCGTCCGCGGAGAGGTATCCGGCCATGGCGTCGCGCGCCAGACAGGTGGTCCACGCGCCGCTCTCCGGCGCGGCCGCCTCGATGACGACGCAGTCGCTGTCCATGACGTAGCCGAACAGGGCGGGCGCGCCGGTCTCGGCGGCCAGCGCGTTCATGCTGCCGACGTCGTGACGCCGCTCCCCGCCGTCCGGGCACTCCCAGACCTGCCAGCCGTCGGCCCGCCGTTCCAGGAGCGTGAGCGCGTCGCGCGCCCCGCCCAGCGCGTCGAGCTCGACGAGCGGCCGCTCGCTCTTGGCCACGACGTAATAGCCCCAGTAACCCATGCCGGTGTCCCCCCGGTGCCTTCGAAAGCGGCTGATCTCGGCTCGGGCCGAATACACCACAGCCATACGTGGCTCCGCCACCGAAAACGCAGATCCGGCGATTACGCCGCCACCGCACTGTCCACTGCTCAGCCCCTGAAACCGACTGCTCAGCCGGTCAGGACCCCAGCCGGTTCGCGAGCGCCACGAACTGGGGCCACGTGAGCGGGGGCTTGCCCGGGTACCAGAGCTTCTGGATCGTGGCCCGCAGCGGCATGCGGATCCCCTGCGCGACCTGCGCCTGCGTCTGCGAGTTCGCCAGGTCGGACCACACGGCGAACGTGCCGCCCAGGATCTGGCTGTCGTACCTCGAGGGCACCGGCGTCGTGCCGCGCACGACGAGCGGGGTCCAGCTCTCGTAGATCCGCCGCCCGGTCGGGTACACGAAGTTGTTGGGCTGACCGAGGACGTAGTAGAGGTACTCGTCGTTGTAGTTGGTCATCTTGCGGCCCTCGGCCAGGTACTCCTCCGGCGGGCGGGCCCCGATCTCCCTGCCGGTCCAGTACGCGACCTCAAGGCTCTTGTCGGCCTGGACGACACCGCCCCGGAAGAACCCGTCGTTCCACGCCTTGAGGGAGCGGTTGAACGGCTTCATCGTGGCGACCCGGTCGTTGAGCCAGCCCGTCGTGAGGTCCTCGACCGTCGCGTTCGGCCCGTACTTCTTCTTGGCGGCGGCCGCGAGCTGCGGGAAGGACGCCTCGGGGTTCTTCACCGTCAGGGCCTGGTACTCGTCGCCTCCCAGGTGCCAGAAGGCGCCGGGGAAGAGGGGAGCGTACTCACGCAGCAGATCGTCGACGATCTTCGCCGACCCGGGGTTCGAGATGTCGACGGCGCCGCGCGTCGCGACCCCGGCGGTGTTCCGCAGCTGGAGGTCGGGGTGCGCCTGGATCACCGCGCCGAGGTGTCCCGGCGAGTCGATCTCGGGGATCACGGTGATGTGCCGCTCGGCGGCGAGCGAGACGATCTCGCGGACCTGCGCCTTGGTCAGGTGGTCGGGCGAGACGATCTCGGGGTGCGAGTCCGACTGGATACGGAAGGCCTGGTCGTCGGAGAAGTGCAGACCGAACTGGTTGTACTTCAGGTCGCCGATCTCCCGGATCCGGTCCTTGATCCACCCGGCCGTGAAGTGCTTGCGCGCGATGTCCAACATGAACCCGCGCTGCGGCTTCGCCGGCGCGTCCTTCACCACGCCCTCCGGCGCGGTCCCCCCGCCGTGCACCTCCTGCTTGAGCGTGCGCGTGCCGTAGAAGACACCCGCGTCCCCCGGCCCCACGATCCGCACCCGGCCGCTCTTCACGGTCATCGTGTACGACTCCGGGTTCCCGCTCCCGCCGAGCGCCAGCTCCACGTCACCGGCGCCGGCCTTGACCTTGCCCGCGTAGTTCAGCCTCAACTCGTCGGCGATGAGCTTGCCCTCGTCGGAGAGCTTCGCGTCCCCGATGACGACCCGGCCGCTGGTGGGGCGCCACCCGGGGCCGCGCGCCGGTGTGTGCTCGCGCACGGAGGGGATGGTCTGCGGGGGCTTCGACAGGGGGTACGACTTCGAGGGCGATGGCTCCGCCGAGGCCGGGGAGGCGGACTTTCCGTCGGAGGGGCGTTCGGCACGGGTGGCGCTGGTGCCGCCCCCGTCACCGGCGCAGCCGACGAGGACGAAGGTCAGCGCGACCGTCCCCGCCGTGACGACTCCCGCGCCGACCCTCGATCGACTCCGCGTACCCATCAGTGACCGTCCTCCGGTTTCGACAGCAACCCCGACATCGAATTCCGCGTCCTAAGGGGCGACCGTATGGCCCGGCTCCCCCGATCTTCCGTCCACCACACGCCCCGGAACTCTCCCGTCCGGGTGAAATCGGTGCATCCACCAGACAGCTCCTGGCCCGGATCGCTAGCGTGTACGCACATCCGCCACACCTTCATCACATGTCCCGTGACACTCCTGGCTCACGTCTCGTCCCAGTGTCAGCCCAGTCACGTCCCACGTCTCGCCGAGGAGCGCACGCTGCCTTCGCACCGTTTCTCCCGCCTCCCCGGGCATGCCCCCATACCGGTGCAGTCCCCACCAGGGCCTTCGTCACCCGTGCAGTCGTCCCCGCACGGCCTCACGCGGTTCAACACGCTGCCCGCGATCACGGCCGAGCGCGCGCTTCTGACCTGCTGCGGTTCGCTCCACTGGGCCCGCCGCCTCGCGGCACACCGGCCCTACCCGGACCTCGACGCGCTGCTCGCCGCCGCCGACGAGGCGGTCTACGACTTCGCGCCGGCCGACCTCGACGAGGCCCTGTCCCGCGAGACGCTCCCCCTGCCGCCGCACAGCTCGTACTCCGTCGCGCACACCGCGCTCGGCGCCGCGCACAGCGCGTACGAGGGCCGCTTCGGCCACGCCTTCGTGATCTGCCTCGACGGCTACGGGCCCGACGAGGCCCTCGACCAGCTCCTGGCCGGAATCCGGTCACGCCTTGGCAACGATCCCGAGGAGGAGCGCGTCCTGTCCTGGGACGAGCTGCGCCGACTCGCCCGGGGACGACTCGCCCGGCTCGTAAGGTCGCTGGAAGCCCGGACAGAGCCCCGGGAAGCGATAGACCCGCAGGAACCAGCGGATTCCGGGCGCCCCGACAGCGCGTCCGATAGCCCGTACGTGGCTGTTTGATTGCCTGTTTGATCACACCGGCGGCCCCCGGGCGAGCGAGCCGACAACTCGTCGATACGATGACGAGCGGCCGGTGGACCGTACCCGGCCGGGCCCGACCGACACTGAAGCCGGCGCGGCCCCAATCCCCGCTCCCGGAGGGTTCTTCCGTGCCGGCTGGAACGCTGTACCGCGGCCGGGAAGGCATGTGGTCGTGGGTGGCTCATCGAGTCACCGGTGTCCTCATTTTCTTCTTCCTGTTCGTACACGTCCTGGACACCGCTCTCGTCCGCGTCTCCCCCGAGTCGTACGACGACGTCGTTTCCACCTACAAGACGCCGATCGTCGCGCTCCTCGAGTACGGCCTCGTCGCCGCCATCCTCTTCCACGCGCTCAACGGCCTGCGTGTCATCGCCGTCGACTTCTGGTCGAAGGGTCCCCGCTACCAGAAGCAGATGCTCTGGACCGTCGTCGGCATCTGGGTCGTGCTGATGGTGGGCGCGCTGTACCCGGTCCTCGGCCACGCCGTCCGTGAACTCTTCGGGAGCTGACGCCAGACATGTCTGCTGACACCACCCCTGCGAAGACGCCCGGCGTCGGACCCGTCGAGGGCGTCGCCGTCTACGACGTCGACCACCCGGCGCCCTTCATCGAGGCCCCCCGCAAGCGCACCTCGAAGACCCCGCGCTCGACGCGCGGCAACTTCGAGATGGCCGCATGGCTCTTCATGCGCCTGTCCGGCGTCGTCCTCGTCGTCCTGGTCCTCGGCCACCTGCTCATCCAGCTCGTCCTCGACGGCGGCGTGAGCAAGATCGGCTTCGCGTTCGTCGCGGGCCGCTGGGCCTCGCCGTTCTGGCAGGGCTGGGACCTCCTGATGCTGTGGCTCGCGATGCTGCACGGCGCGAACGGCCTGCGTACGGTCATCAACGACTACGCCGAACGCCCGAACACGCGCCTGTGGCTGAAGGGCCTCCTGTACACCGCCACGGTGTTCACGATCCTGCTGGGCACGCTGGTGATCTTCACCTTCGACCCGAACATCCGATAGGCACGGGGCTGAGGTAACCACTCATGAAGATCCACAAGTACGACACCGTCATCGTCGGCGCCGGTGGCGCGGGCATGCGCGCGGCCATCGAGTCGACGAAGCGCAGCCGCACCGCCGTCCTGACGAAGCTCTACCCCACCCGCTCCCACACCGGCGCGGCGCAGGGCGGCATGGCCGCCGCGCTCGCCAACGTGGAAGAGGACAACTGGGAGTGGCACACCTTCGACACGATCAAGGGCGGTGACTACCTGGTCGACCAGGACGCCGCCGAGATCCTCGCGAAGGAGGCCATCGACTCCGTCCTCGACCTGGAGAAGATGGGCCTGCCGTTCAACCGCACGCCCGAGGGCAAGATCGACCAGCGTCGCTTCGGCGGCCACAGCCGTAACCACGGCGAGGCCCCGGTCCGCCGGTCCTGCTACGCCGCGGACCGCACCGGCCACATGATCCTTCAGACGCTGTACCAGAACTGCGTGAAGGAGGGCGTGGAGTTCTTCAACGAGTTCTACGTCCTGGACCAGCTGATCACCGAGGTCGACGGCGTCAAGCACTCGGCCGGTGTCGTGGCGTACGAGCTGGCGACCGGCGAGATCCACATCTTCCAGGCCAAGTCGGTCATCTACGCCTCGGGCGGCACCGGCAAGTTCTTCAAGGTGACGTCGAACGCGCACACCCTGACCGGTGACGGCCAGGCGGCCTGCTACCGGCGCGGTCTGCCGCTGGAGGACATGGAGTTCTTCCAGTTCCACCCGACCGGCATCTGGCGCATGGGCATCCTTCTCACGGAGGGCGCCCGCGGTGAGGGCGGCATCCTCCGCAACAAGGACGGCGAGCGCTTCATGGAGAAGTACGCGCCCGTCATGAAGGACCTCGCGTCCCGTGACGTCGTGTCCCGCTCCATCTACACGGAGATCCGTGAGGGCCGCGGCTGCGGTCCCGAGGGCGACCACGTCTACCTCGACCTCACGCACCTCCCGCCGGAGCAGCTCGACGCCAAGCTCCCGGACATCACGGAGTTCGCGCGCACCTACCTCGGCATCGAGCCCTACACGGACCCGATCCCGATCCAGCCCACCGCGCACTACGCCATGGGCGGCATCCCGACCAACGTCGAGGGTGAGGTCCTCGCGGACAACACCACCGTCGTCCCGGGTCTGTACGCCGCCGGCGAGGTCGCCTGCGTGTCCGTGCACGGCGCCAACCGCCTCGGCACCAACTCGCTGCTCGACATCAACGTCTTCGGGCGTCGTGCGGGCATCGCGGCCGCCGAGTACTCCGAGAAGGCCGACTACGTCGAGCTGCCCGAGGACCCGGCTTCGATGGTCGTCGAGCAGGTCGAGCGCCTGCGCAACTCCACGGGCACGGAGCGCGTCGCGGTCATCCGCAACGAGCTCCAGGAGTGCATGGACGCCAACGTGATGGTGTTCCGCACCGAGCAGACGATCAAGACGGCCGTCGAGAAGATCGCCGAACTGCGCGAGCGGTACCGGAACGTCTCGATCCAGGACAAGGGCAAGCGGTTCAACACCGACCTCCTGGAGGCCATCGAGCTGGGCAACCTGCTCGACCTGGCCGAGGTCATGGCGACCTCCGCCCTGGCGCGCAAGGAGTCCCGCGGCGGCCACTACCGCGAGGACTTCCCGAACCGCGACGACGTCAACTTCATGCGCCACACCATGGCGTACCGCGAGGTCGGCGACGACGGCTCCGAGTCCATCCGTCTGGACTACAAGCCGGTCGTCCAGACCCGCTACCAGCCGATGGAGCGTAAGTACTGATGGCTACCCCGACCATGGACAAGCTCGAGGCTCTCGAGGCGGACAACGGCTCGCACCTCATCACGGTCACCTTCCGCATCCGCCGGTTCAACCCGGAGGTCTCCGCGGACGCGGTCTGGGAGGACTTCCAGCTCGACATCGATCCGAAGGAGCGCGTCCTCGACGCCCTCCACAAGATCAAGTGGGAGCTCGACGGCTCACTGACCTTCCGGCGCTCCTGCGCGCACGGCATCTGCGGCTCGGATGCCATGCGCATCAACGGCCGCAACCGCCTGGCCTGCAAGACGCTGATCAAGGACATCAGTCCGGAGAAGCCGATCACGGTCGAGGCCATCAAGGGCCTCACGGTCCTCAAGGACCTCGTGGTCGACATGGACCCGTTCTTCCAGGCCTACCGGGACGTCATGCCGTTCCTGGTCACGACGGGCAACGAGCCGACGCGCGAGCGTCTGCAGTCCGCCGAGGACCGCGAGCGCTTCGACGACACGACCAAGTGCATCCTGTGCGCCGCGTGCACGTCCTCGTGCCCGGTGTTCTGGAACGACGGCCAGTACTTCGGCCCGGCCGCGATCGTCAACGCGCACCGCTTCATCTTCGACTCGCGTGACGAGGCGGGCGAGCAGCGCCTGGAGATCCTCAACGACAAGGACGGCGTGTGGCGTTGCCGCACGACGTTCAACTGCACGGACGCCTGCCCGCGCGGTATCGAGGTCACCAAGGCGATCCAGGAAGTCAAGCGCGCGCTGATCACGCGCCGCTACTGACCTTCCGGCGTTACGTCCCTGAGGGCCCCGCTCCCGGTTTCGCACCGGGGGCGGGGCCCTCGGTGCGTCACGGGCCCGCTGTCACGGGCCTGCCGTTACGGGGCCTGACGTCACGGGGCGCTCGAAGAACGTCTCCAGGGCCACCGTCGCCTGCGTGCCGCCGACGCCCTCGATCGCGTACAACCGCCGCAGCACGTCCTGGAGTTGCCGCGTCGTCTCCGTGCGCACCTTCACCAGGACCGACGCGCTGCCGGCGATGATGTGCGCCTCCTGGATCTCGGGGATCGCGGCGAACTTCCCGGCCGACTCGCCCATCCACGACGACGACTCGACCATCACGAACGCGAGCACCGCCTGCCCGAGCGCGGCCGGGTCCACGTCGACGGTCGTCCGCCGGATCACGCCCCGCTCGCGCAGCTTGCGCACCCGCTCGTGGGCCGCGCCCGCCGAGAGGCCGACCTCCTTGCCGAGCGCCGCGTACGCCGTCGTCGCGTCGTGCTGGAGCAGCGCGACCAACTTCCGGTCGATGTCATCCACTGCCACTGTGATCCACTCCCGCTCCGCCGACCATGGCGTAACCGTATCTCGTTCTGTCATAGTCCCATACGACAGTATGTCATTCGGTCTACAGTTCCTGGGGGATAATCATGTCTGGCCAGAACCAGCCCAGTGTGTACGAGATTCTGGACGAGCGCTTCCGCACCGGACGGTGCGCCTTCGGGGACGACAGCCTCACCACCCTGCACACCGGCAGCCGTTGGACCGAAGGCCCCGTCTATCTGCCCGCCTGGCGCCAGCTCATCTGGAGCGACATCCCCAACGACCGCCTGCTGCGCTGGGACGAGGCGACCGGCACGGTCAGCCTCTTCCGCACCCCCGCCGGACACACCAACGGCAACACCCTCGACCGCGAGGGGCGCCTCATCAGCGCCGAACAGGGCGGCCGCCGCGTCACCCGCACCGAGGCCGACGGGCGGATCACCGTCCTCGCCGACCGCTTCGAGGGCAAGCGGCTCAACAGCCCGAACGACGCGGTGGTGCGCTCGGACGGCTCGATCTGGTTCTCCGACCCGGACTTCGGGATCACCAGCGACTACGAGGGCTTCCGCGCGGAGTCCGAGATCGGCGCCAACAACGTCTACCGGATCGACCCCGCCACCGGCGAGGTGCGCCAGGTCGCCGACGGCTTCGGCGCGCCGAACGGGCTCGTCTTCTCGCCCGACGAGCGCCAGTTGTACGTCTCCGACACCCGGGCCGGACACATCCGCGTCTTCGACGTGCTCGACGACGGCGAGAGCCTGAGCGACGGCAAGGTCTTCGCCGAGACCGGCGGCGACGACGGCCGCTTCGACAACATCCGCTTCGACGACGGCGGGCGGCTGTGGGCCGCCGCCATGCACGGCGGTGTGCACTGCTACGACCCGGACGGCACCCGGATCGGCCGCATCAACGTCCCGGAGCCCGTCTCCAACGTCGCGTTCGGCGGCCCCAAGAACAACATCCTCTTCATCACCGCGACGACGTCCCTGTACTGCCTGATGACGTCCGTGACCGGCGCGCCACGTATCCGCCGCTGACGATGTGCTGTCCAGTTCGCCCTGAACACGGCTAATCTGACGGTATGTCACTTGAGCTTGAGCTGCTCGGCTTCGACAACGTGCTGTTCCCCGTCGGCGATCTCGGCGAGGCGGTCTCCTTCTACGAGCGGGCCGGTTTCCGCGTGAAGTTCTGCCTCGACGAGGCCGGGATCGCCCTTCTCGAAGCCGGCAAGGAGACACCCGGCGTACTGCTGCGCGCGGAGGAGGACTTCGGCCGCCGGCCCCCTCCGTGGCCGGGCCCGCGCGTATGGCTCGAGGTGCGCGACGCCAAGGCGGCGGCCCGCGCGCTGACGGAGGCCGGGATCCCGCCCATCGATCCGCCGTTCTCCACCTCCACCGGCTACGTCGTGGAGTTCGCGGACCCGTGGGGCAACGTCATCGGCCTCACGGACTATCTCAAGCGGCCCGAGCTGGCACGGAGTTGATGCCCGGGTTCACCGGTCTCCGCCTGCCGACCCTCGCTTGAACATGTTCAAAAACAGGTCTACTGTCCTTCTCGACAGCGTTTTTGAACGCGTTCAAGGAGGGGTGGGGAAATGGACCTCACAGTCGTCGCATACGTCGTCTACCTCGTCGTCAGCATCAGCCTGACCGTCTGGGTGGCGCGCACCCTGAGCCGTAACGGAAGGGTCTTCCTCGCCGACGTGCTGCACGGGAACGAGAAACTCGCGGATGCCGTCAACCATCTGCTGGTGGTCGGCTTCTACCTCGTCAACCTCGGCTTCGTGGCGCTCTACCTGAGCGGGGACGACGACATCGCCGACACCCGGGGCATCTTCGAGGCCCTGTCGACGAAGCTCGGCGTGGTGCTCCTGGTGCTGGGGGTCATGCACCTGGGGAACGTGTGGGTGCTCAACAAGATCCGGCGGCGGGGCGTGATGGAGCGGGAGCAACTGCCGCCCGTTCCCCCGCAGGGCTGGGCCGCGCCGCCGGTGGCCGGGGCGTGACGGCGATGAGCGAGGTCGCGGACCGGGGCACCACGGGGGCCCCGGTCCGCCGGCTCATCCTCCTCTACGACGCCCAGTGCCCGCTCTGCACGTTCCTGCGGAACTGGCTCGCCCGGCAGCGCCAGCTCGTCCCGCTCGACCTGGTGCCGGCCGGGTCCGAAGAGGCCCGGCGCCGCTGCCCCGGGATCGACCACATCTCCACGCTCTCGGAGATCACGCTCGTCGGCGACAGCGGCCAGATCTACCGCGGACCCGCTGCTTGGGTCGTCACCCTGTGGGCGCTGTCCGAGTACCGGCCCCTGTCCCACAAGTTCAGTACCCCGGCGGGCGCCCGCCTCGCGCGCGCCGCGGTCCTCACCGCCGCCAAGTACCGCCAGGCCCACCGGGACCAGCAGGTCAGGAAGGCCGGGGGCGGCGCCTACCGCAGGGCGGACGGCTGGGCGTACGACCGCGTCGATGGCTGGACGTACTACGGCCCAGCGGGCTGCGACAGCGGCTGTCACGTGCCCGATTAGGCTCTGAGCGTGCCAGCAGAGAAAGAGACCCCCGAGAGCCCTGCGAAGAGCCCCGCCAAGAGTCCCGCCAAGAGTGAGCAGACGCGGGCGCTGATCCTGGAAACCGCGATGCGGATGTTCCGGGAGCGGGGCTACGACAAGACGACGATGCGGGCCATCGCCAAGGAGGCCGGGGTCTCCGTCGGCAACGCGTACTACTACTTCGCGGGCAAGGAACACCTCATCCAGGGGTTCTACGACCAGATCTCCGCGGAGCACCGGGCGGCCGTGCGGTCCGTGCTCGACCGGGAGACCGACCTGGAGAAGCGGCTCGCCGGGGTGCTGCGCGCCTGGCTGGAGATCGCGGAGCCGTACCACGAGTTCGCGGCCCAGTTCTTCAAGACCGCCGCGGACCCGACCAGTCCGCTCAGCCCCTTCTCGCCCGAGTCGGAGCACGCCCGCGAGACGGCCATCGACGTGCACCGCGAGGTGCTGGCCGGGTCCAAGGCGAAGGTGCCGGCCGAGCTCGCCGCGATCCTGCCGGAGTTGATGTGGCTATCCCAGATGGGACTCGTCCTGTACTGGGTCTTCGACAGCTCCGAGGACCGGGAGCGCAGCCGACGCCTCGCCGAACGGGGGGCCCGCCTGACGACGCGCGGGGTCGCACTCGCCCGGTTCCGGGTGCTGCGGCCGCTCGTCCTCGAGGTGCACGAGCTGTTCACGGACTTCCTGCCGGGCATGACGGAGGCGTCGACGGCGGCGCGGGAGAAAGGGCAGGGGAAGGGGAAGGGGGCCGGGAGCGAGAAGGGGCACCGGAACGAGAAGGGGCACCGGAACGAGAAGGGGTACGGGAACGACCAGGGAAAGGGCTGAGGCGGGGGCTCTTACCTTTGGTTCATGAGCGGCTTGTACGGTCGTCTGATGCCCGGCTCCTCTTCATCGCGCCACGTCAGCCGTCGCGCCGCGCTCGCCCTCGGTCTCGGCGCCGCGACCTCCGTCACCCTGGCAGGACCGCGTGCCGCGGCCGCGGCCGCCGCCGCCGCCGTCGGCGGGGAGCGGCTCGGCAGGTCCGGTGTCCAGGTGGCGTCCGGCGCGCCCCGGCTGCCGAAGCTCGCCGCGCAGGCGTGGCTCGTCGCCGACCACGACAGCGGCGACGTCCTCGCCTCGTACGCGGCACACCGCGCGCTGCCTCCGGCGTCGACGCTCAAGATGCTGTTCGCGGACACGGTCCTGCCGAAGTTCGGGCGGACCTCGGTCCACAGGGTGACCGCCGCCGATCTCGCGGGGATCCCGTACGGCAGCAGCCTCGTCGGCGTCCAGGCGGGGACCTCGTACACCGTCGAGCAGCTGTGGCAGGGCGTGTTCCTGCGCTCCGGGAACGACGCCGTGCATGTGCTCGCCAGCATGAACGGCGGGGTGGACGAGACCGTCCGCCAGATGCAGGCCCGCGCGAAGGACCTCCAGGCGAACGACACGCATGTGGTCAGCCCCGACGGCTTCGACCACAAGGGGCAGGTGTCGTCGGCGTACGACCTGACGCTGTTCGCGCGCGCCGGGCTCAAGAACGACGACTTCCGCGGCTACTGCGCCACGAAGACGGCCGACTTCCCCGCCGGGAGCAAGAAGACGTTCCAGATCCAGAACACGGACCGCCTCCTCACCGGGCAGGGCGTGGCCGCGTACCAGGGGCTCATCGGTGTGAAGAACGGCTACACCTCGCACGCCGGCAACACGTTCACCGGCGCGGCGACCCGCGGCGGGCGCACCCTGCTCGTCACCGTCATGCACCCCAAGTCCGGGTACGAGGCGGTGTACGAGGAGACGGCGGCGCTGCTCGACTGGGGGTTCGCGGCGGCGGGCAAGGCCGATCCGGTGGGCACGCTGGTCACGCCGCTGAGCGAGCAGCCCAAGGGGGCGGCGGCGAAGCGGCGTGCGGGGGCCGCGGGCGCGGGAGCGGCGGGCGCTCCCGTCGCGGCGACGGCCACGTCCCACATGGACGACTGGGCGTTCGGCGGCTCGGCGGCAATCGCGGTGCTTGCGGGTGGGGGGCTGCTGGCGCTGCGGCGGCGAGAGCGGGAACGGCCGAGCGGGCGCCGGCGACGTCAGGGCTGACGCCGGGCCGGTGCGTGCGCGGGGTGCGGTGTCAAGGCTGACGCCGGGCCGGTGCGTGCGCGGGGAGGGCGGTGTCAGGGCTGACGCCGGGCCGGTGCGCGGGGGCGGTGTCAGGGCCGACGCCAGGCCGGTGCGCGGGGGCGGTGTCAGGGCCGACGCCAGGCCGGTGGGCGGGGGCGGTGTCAGGGCTGACGTATCTGAGTAGGGGGTGTGCCCGTCAGGATCGGCGGCCGGCGGGGCCCGATTCGGCGGCCACCATCACTCGCCGCAGCAGGTCCGAGAGCTGCCTGCGCTCCTTCGCGTCGAGCGCGCCGAGCACCCGGTGCTCCTCGCCGCCGAGCCGGTCCATCGCTTTGCGCCAGATCGCGCGGCCCGCCTCGGTCAGCTCCACGTCGACCCGGCGCCGGTCGGTCCTGGACGGGGTGCGCGCGACCAGGCCGCGGCGTTCGAGGCCGTCGAGGCGTCCCGTGACCGAGGCCGGGGCCAGGCCCAGGTCCGAGGCGAGTTCCGAGGGCGCCGCGCGTCCGCCGCGCCCCGCGAGCTTGTGCAGCGTGTCGTACTCGAACCGTTCCAACTCCACGTCCACCAGGGCCTGTTCACGGGCCCTGCGCAGATACCGGGTGAGCTCTTCCGCGCGCGTGATCGCGCCCTCGATGTCCGGGTCGAGGTCCGGCATGACCGGCAGCCAGCGCGCCAGATGCCCATCGGTCCAGTCGCGTTCCATGGGGGCAGTTTACGGCCGAATCCTTCGGCACCGGATATTTTGGTGCCCAATACTTCGTTGACGAATACTTCGGTGACGAAATACATTCGCTGGCATGCCGCGCCCCAGCCTCCGCCACCCGTTGTTACGCAACGCCCGCTTCCGCCGCTTCTTCCTCGGCCGCCTCCTCTCCTTGGTCGGCGACGCCGTCATCCCTTCCGCCCTCGCCCTCGCCGTGCTGCGCGCCACCGGCTCGGCCTCGGCGCTCGCACTGGTCCTGGGCTGCGCGATGGTGCCTCGGCTCGTACTCCTCCCCCTCGGCGGCGTGATCGCCGACCGCTTCAACCCGCGCATCGTGGCCCTGACCACCGACCTCGTGCGCTGCGCCGGCCAGCTCTTCGTAGGCATCGAACTCCTCTCCGGGAAACCGGAGTTGTGGCAGATCGCGGTCGCCGAGGCGGTCGGCGGCGCGGCCTCCGCCTTCGCCATGCCGACGCTCGCCTCACTGATCGTCGGCATCGTCGGCGAGAAGGACCGGCAGGCCGCCAACTCCGCGCTCGCCGTGGTGCGCAGCGGCACGCTGGCGGGCGGTCCGGCGCTCGCCGGGCTGCTTGTCCTGACCGCGGGCCCCGGGTGGGCGTTCGTCCTGGACGCCGCCTCGTTCGCCGTCAGCGCCGCCCTGCTCGCCACCCTGCGGCTCAGCCGCACCACGACACCCGCCGAGGATCGCCGCTCCCTGCGGTCCGACCTCGTCGAGGGCTGGCACGAGGTGCGCTCACGCGGCTGGTACTGGACGAGCCTGGTCGCCCACGCCACCTGGAACGGCGGGGCAGCCGTGTTCGCCACCCTCGGACCGGCCGTCGCCGTCAAGGAACTCGGCGGCGACGGCGCCTGGATCGTGATCGCCCAGGCGGGCGCCGTCGGCCTGCTCCTGGGATCACTCCTGTCCGGGCGGGCCCGCCCCCGCCGCCCGGTCCTCACGGGCAACCTGGTCCTGACCACGTACGTCCTGCCGCTGGGGCTGCTCGCCCTGCACGCCCCCGCACCGGCGGTCGCCGCCGCGTTCGGCGTCGCCCTGGCCGGTCTCGGCTTCTTCAACCCCCTGTGGGAGACGGCGGTGCAAACGGCCGTTCCCGCGGCGGTCCTCGCCCGCGTCACCTCGTACGACTGGCTGCTGTCACTGGCCGCGATGCCTCTCGGCTACGTCCTCGCCCCGCTCGCCGCCGACGCCTGGGGCGAGGCGACCCCGCTGTGGATCGCGGCGGCGGCGGTGGGCCTGGCCTGCGTGGCCACGGCAGGGGTGCCCGGCGTACGGCAGTTCACGCTGAACACCCCTGCCGACGACCCAACCGATGCCCCTGCGGGGAAGGTCAGTTCACGAGACCGGCCCCCTCGTCCGTCAGCTCCACGTCGTACACCAGCGGGCCGCCCCCGACCGTGACGTGGTGGGCGCGCGACGCCAGACCGCGCGCCGTCACCGCCAGGATGTACGCCCCCGGCGTGGGCACCGACACGATGTACGAGCCGTCGGCGATGGACGTGACGCGGTCGAGCTGGCGGCCGCCCCTGGAGACGAGGGTCACGGAGGCACCGGCCAAGGGATCGCCGTCGGCGGTGCGCAGGAATCCGTGGACGACGGTTGCTCCGCCGGTACCGCTCCTCTCCGGCTCCGCGGTCGTGGTGTGCTCGGCGGTCTTGATGTGCTCGGTGTTCTTGATGTGCTCGGTGTTCTTGTGGGCCCCGGCCGGGGATTCGGCGGGCGGCTCGGCCGGCTCCACGGCCAGGTGCGGGAGCCGGCCCTCCAGCCATCCCGGCAGCCACCAGTTGGAGCGGCCGAGGAGATGCATCGCCGCCGGGACCAGCGCCGTACGCAGGATGAACGCGTCGAGCGCGACCGCCGCGGCCAGCCCGATGCCCGCCATCGCGCCCTCCATGTCGCCGCTCAGGACGAACGCCGAGAACACGCAGATCATGATGAGGGCCGCGCAGTTGATGACCCGGCTCGTCTCGGCGAGGCCGACGCGCACGGCCCGCGCGTTGTCCCCCGTGTGCACCCACTCCTCGTGCATCCGGCTCACCAGGAACACCTGGTAGTCCATCGAGAGGCCGAACAGCAACGACAGCATGATCACCGGCAGGAACGCGGTGATCGGCCCCTCCTTCCCGATACCGAGGAACTCCGTCCCCCAGCCCCACTGGAAGACCGCCACCAGGACACCGAACGACGCGGCCGCCGCGATCAGGTTCATCAGCGCGGCCGTGAGCGGCACGACGAGCGAGCGGAACGCGATCAGGAGCAGCAGGAAGCCGAGCCCGATGATGGCGCCCACGAAGTAGGGCAGCCGGTCGCCGGTCACCGACGCAAAGTCCTTGAAGACGGCCGTCACCCCGCCCACGTGCGCCTCTACGCCGGCTTCCGGGATCACGTCGTCACGCAGCCGGTCGATGAGCCGGTCCGTCCCGACGGACTGCGGGGACGTCTTCGGCACGACCTGGATGACGGTGATGCCCCCGGCGGGCGGGGCCGCGGCGGCCTGCGCGACGTCGTCAGTCGCACGGATCGTCCTGACGAGCTCCGTGGTGTCGGCGCCGCCCGGCACGACGACCTGTAGGGGCCCGTTGAAGCCGGGCCCGAAGCCCTCCGCTAGCAGGTCGTACGCCTGCCGGGTCGTCGTCGACTCCTGGTTGTTGCCCTGGTCGGTGGCGCCGAGCCGCAGTGACAGTACGGGCAGCGCGAGCACCGCCATGACCACCAGCGCCATCGCCGCGATCGAGCGCGGGCGTTTTTGCACGTACGCCGACCAGCGCGCCGCGGGACCGCTCGCCTCGGCGGGGTCGGGCCCGGCCGCCGCGAGCTTCCGCCGCTGCTTGCGGCTGAGGACGCGCGGGCCGAGCAGACCGAGAAGCGCCGGCAGAAGGGTGATCGCCGCCAGGACGCTGAGCACAACCGTGAGGGACGTGGCGATGACGACTCCGTCCAGGAAGCGCAGGTTCATCACCAGCATTCCGGCGAGCGCGATGCACACGGTGCCGCCCGCGAACAGGACCGCGCGCCCGGATGTGTTGAGGGCGCGCACCGCCGACTCCTCTGGTTCGAGCCCTCGCTGGATGCCGCGCCGGTGCCGGGTGACGATGAAGAGCGCGTAGTCGATGCCGACGCCCAGACCGATCAACGAGCCGAGCAGCGGGGCCACTTCGGGCACGTTCGTCACATGGCTGAGCAGCATCGTCGCCATCATGCCGCTGCCGACGCCCATGATCGCCACGACGATCGGAAGCAGCATCGCGAAGAGCGAGCCGAAGGCGAGGAAGAGGACCACGGCCGCCGCCGCGATGCCGACCACCTCGGAGACGCCGGTGGGCGGCTCCTGGATACGGGTGATGGCCTGGCCGCCCAACTCGACCCGCAGACCGTCACGTTCGGCGCCCTGAGCCGTGTCGACGACCTTCTGGACGAGGTCCTTGGGGACGCCGTTCGCCTGGTCGGTGAAGGTGATCTGCGCGAAGGCGGTACGGCCGTCGCGGCTGATCTGGGCGGCGTTCTTCGCGTCGTAGGGGCCCACGACCTCGCCGACGCCCCGCATCCCGGCGATCTCCCTCAGCGCGGGCTCGATCCGGGACCGTACGGCCGTGTCCTTCACCGACCCCTCGTCGCCGGACGACCGCCACACCACGGTGTCCGTGTCGCCCGAACTCCGCGGAAACGCCTTCGTCATCAGGTCGTACGCCTGCTTGGAGTCCGTGTCGGGGAGGGAGAACACGTTCGAGTAGTCGGTCCCTGCCGAGGTACCCGCGGCGCCCAGGCCGAACAGCGCTCCCACCCACAGCACCAGGACCACCAGGCGGTGCCGGTAGCACCACCGTGCCAATGCCGTCACGTTTGCCACTCCTTCGGTCTTCCCCCGGGTCTTCCTCGGCCTCAGCATCCGGGGACGCGGGCGCACGGCGGGACGGCGCGCCCATGACTCTCAAGGAACTCCAAGGGGGCGAGCAGGGCCGAGCGGGGGCGGGCCCGCCGATACTGGACGTATGAACGCTGGGGGTATGAGCGCTGGGCATGTGAACTCGGGGCACGCGGACGCCGGTTCCGTGAGTGCTGGGCCCGCGAATGCGGGGCCCGTGAGCGCTGGGCCCGTGAGCGCCGGGCCCGTGAACGCCGGGCCCGTGAACAACGCGGAGCACCCCGTGGGAGCCACCGTGCTCATCGTCGAGGACGAGCCGAGCATCGCCGACGTCCTCGCGATAGCCCTGCGCTACCACGGCTTCGAGGTCATGACCGCGGGCACCGTCCGCGAGGGCCTCGCCCTCGCCACACGCACCCGGCCCGACGCCGCGCTCCTCGACGTGATGCTGCCGGACGGCGACGGCCGGGCGCTCGGGCGCGAACTGCGCGCCCGCAGGCCCGATCTGGCCCTCGTCTTCCTCACCGCACGCGACGCGCCCGCCGAGATCGTGGGCGCGCTCGGCTTCGGCGACGACTACATCACCAAGCCGTTCAACATCGACGAGGTCGTGGCCCGGCTGGGCGCCGTCCTGCGCCGCACCCGGTCGGCCGACGTCCTGCCCGAGCGCCCGCCGCTGCGCTACGGCGACCTCGAACTCGACGAGACGGCCTACACCGTCCACCGCTCGGGCCGCACGGTCCAGCTCACGCCCACCGAGTACGCGCTCCTGCGCTTCCTCGTGCGCAACGGCGGCCGCGTCGTGCCCAAGGAACAACTCCTGCGGCACGTATGGCAGTACGAGCACACCGCCGAGTCGACCGTCGTCGAGACGTACATCAGCTACCTGCGGCGCAAACTCGAAGCGCTGGGGCCGCCGTTGATCACTACGCGGCGGGGGGTCGGATACGGGCTTGCGGGTGGGGCGTGAACCGGGGGCGGGGCGCGGGTGAGGGCCTTCGTGGCCGACGCGAGCAGGTCCATGGCCGACGCGGGCAGGACCATGGCCGACGCGGGCAGGACCATGGCCGACGCGGGCAGACGGGCGGCCGGAGCCGGCGGTTCCACTCCCTGCGCGCCAAGCTCACCCTCGTGAATGTCGCGCTGCTCGCCCTCGGCATCGTCGCCGCGACCGCCGTCAGCCTCATCGGAATGCGCCACTACCTCCTCGAGAACGTCGACGCCGAGCTGACGTCGTCACGCACCTCGCTCCAGCGCACCGGCCTCACCCTCAAACAGATCGAGTCGCTCAGCGAACTGGGCATCGCCCTCGACAAACTCTCACCCGGCCCCAACTCGACCGACACCGGCGCGAGTTCACTGCCACGCAACGAGACCGTGTTCGTGGCCGTCGACCGGGCCGGCGAGCCCATCCCCGTAGGCACCCTGCGCCCCACCGCCCGCCAGCGCGACCTCGCCTCCGCGGTCGACGACCCGAAGGCGCTCGCCACCGCCGACGAGCCGCACGACGTCACCGTGCACGGCGACCCGTACCGCGCGGTGGGCGCCCGCCTCGCCGACGGTACGACCGTGCTGCTCGCCACCTCGACGGCCAACGTCCAGACCGGCATCCACAAGGCGCTCAGGCTCGACATCGCCCTCGGAACGGGCCTGCTCGCCCTGCTCGCCGTCCTCACGATGATCGGCGTCAGCCACCGGATGCGGCCCCTCGAAGACATGGTCGAGACCGCGTCGGCCATCGCCGACGGAGACCTCGCACGACGCGTGCCGCCGCACCACGACACCGCCCTGGAGGTCGAACAGCTGCGGCTCGCCCTCAACTCCATGCTCCACCAGGTCGAAACGGCTTTCGAGACCCGCGAGCGCAGCTCCGCGCAACTGCGGCGGTTCGTCGCCGACGCCTCCCACGAACTGCGCACACCGCTCGCCGCGATCCGCGGCTACCTCCAGCTCTACGACAAGGGGATGCTCCGCGACCCGGCCGAGCGCGCCCGCGCCCTGGGCCGCGTCCACGCCGAGGCGGACCGCATGAGCCGACTCGTCGACGAACTCCTCACCCTGGCCCGCCTCGACCAGGGACCCGAACTGCGCCTGCGGAACGTCGACCTGAGCCGACTGGTCCGCGAAGCCGCCGACGACCTGCGCGTGCAGCAGCCGGACCGCCCGGTCCAGGTCGCAGCTGACGGCGCGCTGCTGGTCCGCGCCGACGAGTCGGGCCTGCGCCAGATCCTCGGGAACCTCCTCGCCAACGTACGCACCCACACACCGGAGGACGTCCCGGTCAGCGTCTCGCTCGAACGCGTGGACGGGACGGTTCGGCTGTGCGTGGCCGACGAGGGCCCCGGACTTGACGAGGAGGACGCGGCGCGGATCTTCGACCGCTTCTTCCGGGCGGGCGGGGGCGCCGGCAGCGGTCTGGGCCTGGCGATCGTGCAGGGCGTGGTGTCGGCGCACGGCGGCGAGGTGTCCGTGCGCACGGCTCCGGGGGCGGGGGTGCGGGTGACGGTGGTGCTGCCGGGGGGCGGGGGGCCTGTGGGCTCGGCTGTGGCTGAGGCGGTTTCCCGTGGGTGAGGCTCCCGTGGGTGGGGCTCCCGCGGGTGAGGTCCCCACGGGTGAGGTCCCCGCGGGTGAGAGACCCGTGGGTGGGGCCTCCTCGCCGGAGCCGGTCAGATCCAGCCGAGCTGCCACAACCGGAACACCCCGGTCCCGTCCGACAGATACTGCCCGCCGGTGATGCTCTCCGTGCTGAGCACGTACTCCTTGCGCTGCCACAGAGGGATGAGTGGGACGTCCCGCGCGACCGCTTCCTGAAGCTTGCGGAAGTCGCCCATGGTGCGGCTGCGATCCTCGTACTGCTGACTGGCCTGGATCAGGCCGTCGACCTCTTTGCTGCTGTATCCGTTGTGCATGCCGGACCCGGTGCGCACGAGCTGCGCGGTGAACGTGTCCGGATCGGGGAAGTCCGGCAGCCAGCCGACCGCGTACGCGTCGAGTTTCCCGCTCGCGTACCGCCTCTGGAAGTCGGTCCACTCGTAGTAGCGCAGGCTCACCTTGAACAGCCCGTCGGCCTCCAGCTGCCGCTTGATCTCCTTCGCCTCCGACGCGGACGCGGCGCCGCGCGAGTACGCGAACTCGAAGCGGACCGGCGTACTCACCCCGGCCTCCTGGAGCAGCGTGCGCGCACGGGCGGCGTCCGGCTTCGGATACGCGTCGAAGAACGCGGTCGTGTGCCCGGTGATGCCGCGCGGGATCACGGAGTAGAGGGAGTCGACGGTGCCCTGGTACGTCGAGGAGACCAGCCGGTCCCGGTCGAGGAGCGTGGCGAGGGCCTGTCGCACCCGGCGGTCGTGCAGCGGGCGGCCCGTCCGCACGTTGAGGACGAGGTTCCGGGTCTCCGCGCTCTCGACCTCGGTGAGCCGCTCCCCCTTGTCGCTCGGCGCGTACGAGGCGAGCAGCGCGGGCGGCAGCTGCCGAGCGGCGACGTCGACGGAACGGGCCTTCCAGGCGGACTCGAGGGCGGCCGAGTCCTTGAAGTAGCGCAGGGTGGTGGGCTCCCCGACGCTCTTGACCGCGCCCTCGTAGCGTGCGTTGGGGACGAGCTTCGCCTGCTTGCCAGGCGTGTACGAGCTGAGGCGGTAGGGGCCGGTGCCGTCGACGCGGGTACGGGTGCGCAGGCTGTGCGCCGGGTACTGGGTGCTGTCGACGATGGAACCGGCGCCCGTGGCGACCTTGAACGGGAACGTCGCGTCGGGCGAGGACAGCCGGAAGGTCACCGTCCGCGCCCCGCTCGTCTCGACCTTGCCGAGGGTGTCGAGCAAGGTCGCGGGGCCCACCGGAGAGTTGATGGCCCTGACCCGGTCGAAGGAGAACTTCACGTCCTTGGCCGTCACCGCGCGACCGCTCGGGAACGTCAGCCCGTCGCGCAGCTCGCAACGGTAGGTACGTAGCCCCCGGCCGACGAACCCGCAGTGCTTCGCGGCATCCGGCACGGGCGCGGCGCCACCCGCGTCGAACGTCAGGAGTGACTGGAACACGTTGCTGTACAGCGCCCATGATCCGGCGTCGTACGCACCCGCCGGATCGAGCGACGTCACGGCGTCAGTCGTCCCGACGGCGATCGTCTTCCCCTGCTCGTCCCGATCCGGAAGAAGCTGCCATGCGCCGGCTCCGGCGGCGGCAAGCACCATGAACGTCGCAAAAACCCGCATGCGAATCGACCGCATCGCGCCCCTCCCCAGTGACGTGGATCACTGAATCACAGGAGTTTGAGCCGTGGGAAGAGAAGGTGATGAGGTTTCGAAGACCGAGAGGCACCTTGTGAGCAGCCTGTGAGCAAGGGGGTTTCGAGCCTGTTTCGGGGCGGGGTGTTTTTCGGGATGAGGGAGAGGTGAGGGCGGGCGGCTCTTTGCAGGGGGCCGGGGAGGTACCTCGTACCTCCCCGGCCCCACCTCACGCCCGCTTCGACGCCAGCTCGACGACCGTGATGTCCGAGGGCGCGCCCACCCGGACCGGCGGGCCCCACGCACCGGCGCCCCGGCTCACGTACAACTGCGTGTCGCCGTACCGCTCCAGGCCCGCGAGGGTCGGGTTCGCCGCGTCGGCGATGAAGTTGCCGGGCCAGAGCTGGCCGCCGTGGGTGTGACCCGACAGCTGGAGGTCGACGCCGCGCTTCACCGCCTCGTGGATCATCACGGGCTGGTGGGCGAGGAGGACGGCGGCGCGGCCGGGGTCGCGGTCCCCGAGCGCCTTGTCGTAGTCGGGCCCGTCGCCGTAGTTCTCGCCGGTCACGTCGTTCACCCCGGCCAGGTCGAACGCGCCCATCTCCACGCGCGCGTTCTCCAGGGGCCGAAGGCCGATCTCACGGACGTGCTCGACCCACGGCTCGGCGCCCGAGAAGTACTCGTGGTTGCCCGTCACGAAGTACGTGCCGTGCCGGGCCCGCAGCCCCGCGAGCGGCGCGACGGCCGGCGCCAGGTCCTCGACGCTGCCGTCGACCAGGTCCCCGACGACCGCGATCAGGTCGGGCTGCGTGGAGTTGATCGTGTCGACCACCCGCTGGGCGAACCCCCGGCCCAGAACCGGGCCCAGATGGATGTCGCTGACGACCGCGATCCTGAACCCGTGCGCGGAGCGCGGCAGCCGGGCCAGCGGAACCGTGACCCGCTTCACCCTGGGCCCGCGAAGCACGCCGTACGCACCGTTCCCGACGATCCCGGTGGCCGCGACCACGGCGGCACCACCGACGACGCGAGAGACGAAGAGCCGACGCGAGGAGTCGGCCGCGGCCGATGGCGTGACGGGCTTGGGCTTGATGGGGGTGGGGGGTGAGGTTGGGGTTGGGGTTGGGGTTGGGGTGGTGGTTGCGATGGGCGGCTCGTCGGGCTCGCGTGCCGGAACCAGTACGGGCTCCGGCACGGGCCCCGACTCCGCGCCGCCCGGCGCGGATCCGCGGTCGAGGTAACGCCGCAGCAGGGGGCGCACCACTTCACCCACCAGGACCGCGAGCACCAGATAGATGGAGAAGGCCATCCACAAGAACCCGGGCCAGGACAGAACCTGCTGCAACCAGAACGGCGCACCGGCCCGCTCGCTCGCCACCGCCGCGAACATCAGCAACGGCCCCAGCACGAACACGACCGTGCCCGCCCGCCGCGCGAGACCGGCGCGGGCCGTGGTGTCGCGCACCAGACGGCGCCACGCGTACCGGTGCAGACCGGCGAAGGCCGCGAGCGAGGCGACCCCTGCGATCACTAAGACGGCGATCACGACGCCGCTCCCCCCGTTGCGTTCATGGCGCTGTTCGTAGTGCTGTGCTGCTCGTAGTGGCGCTCATCGCTGTGTTCATCGCGTCACGCACGACGCAGGGCACGCAGCCCGCGGAACCCGATGCCCCCAACCACCGTCCCCAAGACAAAGGAGACAACGGCGAGCGTCAGATGCACCCAGAAGTAGGCGGTCGGGTCGCCGGCGTCGTCGAAGGCAAGCCCGCTCCCGTCCTTCCACAGGTTCTTGACGAAAGTGACCCAGATGACCCAGCTCCAGACACCGAAGGCGAGCAGGAACCAGGAGAGGGGGCGGCTGAGCTTCATACCCTCAGTATCGCCAGTCCTCCGTCCGCACCGCCGCCGGGGTGGGGAGCAGGAGACACAGGACACCTCGGCGGAGACTTACGGGCCCCAGCCATGTACGTTCACGACCGTGCCTGCCTCGAATGAGTCGTATTTCACGACCGTCTCTGCCAAGACCGAGTCCCCTTTCGAACGTTCCGGTCTGAAGCGTTCCGGTCCTCGGCGTGCCGGGCGATGGTCCGCCGCCGCCACGGTGGCCGCCTCCGCCACTCTCCTCTCGGTCTGCTGCGCCTCACCCGCACTGGCCGACGACAAGCCGGGGTCCTCCAAAGGCAAGGCGAAGCCGCCGGCCTCGATGTCGACCGTGGGCGGCGCGCAGCTGGGCAAGCCGGGCACACAGGTGAAACTGGCGAACGGGGCCCCCGTCCTGCCCAAGGATCTGAGCGCACGCTCCTGGATCGTCACGGACGCCGAGTCGGGCCAGGTACTCGCCTCGCACAACGCGCACTGGCGCCTGCCCCCCGCCAGCACCCTCAAGATGCTCTTCGCCGACACGGTCCTCCCCAAGTTCCCCAAGACGCAGACGCACAAGGTCGTCCCCTCCGACCTGGCCGGTATCGGCGAGGGCTCCAGCATGGTCGGTGTCAAGGAGGACTACACCTACACCGTCCACGACCTGTGGCTCGGCGTGTTCCTCCGCTCCGGCAACGACGCGGTCCACGTCCTGTCCGCCCTCAACGGCGGTGTCCCGCAGACCGTCAAGGACATGCAGTCCCACGCCGACGAGCTCCAGGCCCTCGACACCCACGTGGTCAGCCCCGACGGCTACGACGCCCCCGGCCAGGTCTCCTCCGCCTACGACCTCACTCTCTTCGCCCGGTCGGGCCTGCAGAAGAAGGACTTCCGCGAGTACTGCGCGACGGCGACCGCGAAGTTCCCCGAGTCGCAGAAGAAGGGCAAGACCACCAGCTCCTTCGAGATCCAGAACACCAACCGGCTCATCACCGGCGACATCGGCCTCGACCCCTACAAGGGCATCGCCGGGGTCAAGAACGGCAACACCACCAACGCCGGAGCCACCTTCACCGGCGTCGCCGAACGCAACGGCAAGGTCCTCCTCGTCACCGTCATGAACCCCGACTCCGGCGAGAACCACGCGGTCTACCAGGAGGCGGCCCGTCTCCTGGACTGGGGTTTCCAGGCCGACGGCAAGGTCACGCCGGTGGGACAGCTCGTCCCGCCCAAGAGCGCCGACACCGGCGGCGCCGACGGCTCCTCCGCCAGCCCCAAGGGCAACAAGGGAGCTGCCGCATCCGACAAGGCGTCGACCGCCCACGCCTCCGTCCAGAACGGCTCCAGCGGCATCGGTATCGCCCTGGCCATCACGGGCGGCGCTGTCATCCTCCTGGCCGCGGCCGCCTTCCTCGTCAACCGCCGCTGGCCCCTGCCCGAACTGGTACGCCGACTCCCCCGACGCTGACGGGACCCGTCCCGGAGCGCCATCGCTGTCCGGCGGTGCCACCGCTGTCCCGCTCGAGTGCACCGGCGCCGTCTGTCTCAGGCGGCGCCGGCCCGCGCCACCCCCGGCGGCTCCGCCCCCGGCCCGGCCTCGTCCGGCACCTCCGGGTCGGGCTGCCCCCGCGTGGCCGTCCAGGCCGCGCAGAACAACAGCAGCTTCGCCGTGAAGTTGATCCACAGCATCAGGGCCACCGGCGTCCCGAACGCCCCGTACATGCTCTTCGACGCCACCTCCTTCATATAGCTGCCCAGCAGCAGCTTCAGCAGCTCGAACCCCGCCGCCCCGATCAGCGCCGCCGTCAACAGCTGCCGCCGATGCGGGTGCACCCCCGGCAGCAGCGTCAGCACATAGAGCAGCAGCAGGAAGTCCGCGAGCACGGCGATCGCGAACGCCACCGCCCTGAGCAGCGCGCCGCCCCATCCGTCATGGGAGATGCCGAGCTCGTCCGCGGTCCACCCGACCGCGCTCGAGGCGAGCATCGACGCCGCCAACGAGACAAGTCCGGCCCCACCCAGCCCCACCAGGACCCCGGCGTCCGTGACCTTGCGCATGACCGGGTTCTCCTCCGGGTCCTCCAACTCCCAGACGGCGCGCAGACACTCTCTTATCGAGCCGACCCACCCGATGCCGGTGAAGAGCAGCAACGCCCCCGCCACCAGACCCACCGTTGCCGCGTTCGCGACGAGCGCGCCCAGGTCCAACTGATCGGAGATGCCGGGCACCTGCTCCGCGATCTTGTCCTGGAGCGTCTTCTGCCGCTCCTCGCTGAGCGTCCCGGCCGCGATCGCCGCGGCCACGGTCAGCAGCGGGAACAGCGCCAGGAAGCTGATGAACGTCATCGCCGCCGCCAGCCGCGTCCAGTGCACCTGGTCGAGCCGTTCGTAGGCGGACCACGCGTGCGTACGCATGAGCCGTTCGACGATCGGCCCGACGCCGGGAAGTCTCTTCAGCCAGTCCATGATCCGAGCCTGCCCTCCCTGACCGTTCTCGCACGTCTCGCCGGAATCGCCGCCCGGAAGACAAGGGTCCGAGTACCCCAGAACCTCAGAACCGTGGCCAGCATCATGCCCACCCCCGCCCCGGACACCGTGTCCGCGCGCTGCGACGTGAGCCCGAACCCGTAGTGCGACACAGCGATGCACAACAACTGCACCACCGCCCCCGCCACATTGACCGCGAAGAACACCCCGTACTGCCGCAGCCGTGACACCTCGATCGCCGTCCGCCGATAGGTACCGAGCGCGTTCCCGCCGTACGCGACCGTGCAACCGGCCAGGAACGACAGCGACTTGGCGGTGAACGGACCCCAGCCCGCCGGTCCCCGCAGCCACACAAAGAGCCCCAGGTCGACGACGTACGCGCAGCTCCCCACAAGCGCGAACCCCACCAACTCGGGCCCAAGCCCCTTCATCCACCACCACCCCCGAACCCACCACGACCGCTCCTCCCCCACGCTCCCGCGGGACGCGCCCTCCCTGGACGGGCCGTCCCCCGGCACGCCCTGATCCGACACGCCCTCACCTCCCACGTTCACCAGTTGGCGACCGCGAGCCCGTACATCGCCACCCACACCAGGCCGATCAAGGCCAGCGCTCTGTCCCGCAGAACGACGTCCTCCGGCTCACCCGCCGTGCCACGGTCGGCGAAGACCGCGTAGCGCAGGACGGCGAGGATGAAGGCCACCATCGACAGCTGTCTCCACGGCAGCAGACTGGTTCGCGCCACCCCGCCTTCCTCCATGGCCCACAGGCAATAGCCGAGAACGGCCACGCCTGCGGCAAGCTGCCAGACGAACCGCAGATAGCCGGTCGTGTACTCCGACAGCAAAGCCCGCGTCGCCCCCGCCTTCCCGGCCATCTGCACGGCCTCGGAGTACCGCTTGGCCGACACCATGAACAGCGCCCCGAACCCCGTCGTGATCAAGAACCAACGCGACAGCGGAATCCCCAGCGCAAACCCGCCGATCATGGCCCGCATCAGAAACCCGATGGTCACCACGACAAGATCGACGACGAGAACGTGCTTGAGGCTGATGCAGTAAGCCAGTTGCATCACCACGTAGGCGGTCAACAGCGCCGCTGTCATCGGGTTGCACAAGGTCCTGGCTGCCAGCGGCGCGAGAACGGCGAGCCCACCCCCGACCGCATAGGCCACCGCCACCGGAACGTAGCCCGCGGCCACGGGCCTGTTCCGCTTGACCGGGTGCGCCCGATCGGCCTCGGCGTCCCGCGCGTCGTTGATCAAATACACGGCGGAGGCGGCTGCAGTGAACAGCAGGAACACCAGGGCCAGTTGAGCCGCAGCGTGCCACGAGAACAGCTCGCCGGCGGCCGCGGGGGCGGCCACGACCAGCACGTTCTTCACCCATTGCCGCGGTCTCGCCGTCTTCAGCAGCCCGACGGGCAACCCGACCGTCGTCGCCGCACGCGGCCCCGGCACCGATTTCCCTCGCGGCCGGTCCAACAGCGCCGCGGCCGAGCCCCGCCGCCCTTGGGCTGACGCATGCACCAACGGCGTCCCGTCTCCAGCTCCCCCCGCGTCCATCGCCTCCCCCACACCTTCCCTTCGCTCAGTTCGTTCCGTCATCGCCGGGCACCCCCGGCCACCCAGTGAGCCCCGAGCCGCGCGGCGACCGCCCCGAGCGCCGCCCCCGCCGCCACGTCCGACGGGTAGTGCACCCCGACGACCATGCGCGAGACACACATCGCCGCCGCCAACGGCGGGACGAGCAGCGCTCCCGCCGGCCGCAACGCCCCGAACGCGACGGTCGCAGCGGCCGCCGAAGCTGCGTGCGAACTGGGGAAGGAATGCCGCCCCGCCGTCCGCACGAGCGGCTCCACACCGCTCTCCGCCCCCGGCCGCGGCCGCCGGACGACCCGCTTGATCCCCATGCTGGCCACGTGCGCCGCGGCGGTCAGCGCCGTACCGCGCAGCCACGCCCCTCGCCGCTCCCGGTCGACCGCTGCCCCCAACAACCCCGCGCCGAGCCAGAGCGCGCCGTGCTCCCCGCTCCAGGACAGAGCGCGCGCGACCGCCGCCACGCGCCGGTCCGTACCGCAGTCGCGCAATGCCGACAGCAATCGGCGGTCCATATCGTCCATGTGGCTCACTCTGCGGGTCAAAACCCGCATAACTCAGACAATTTTGGGTGACACCCATTCAATCACCCATTTCGGTGAGGGCCTGGTTTGTTTGGGGCGAAGGCCCTATCTATGGGCGATACGGTCGCGGTCATGGCTGCCGATCCCGCTCCCCCCACCGCCCGCACACCTGCCGTCACCCCCGGCGTCACACCCTCCGACCCAGCCGCCCCTGCCGCGCCGTCCACAAACACAACTGCGCCCACCTCTGCGCCCGCACCCGCGCTCATCTCGTCGGCCGTCCCGGCACCCGGCACTCCCCCCACCACGTCACCTTCCCCCGAGTCCGTCCACGACGGCCCCTCCGACGGCATTCTCGACACCGTCCCCATGACCGGCTGGGGCCGCACCGCCCCCACCGCCGCCCGCATCGTGCGCCCACGCTCCTACGCGGAGGCGGCAGCCGTGGTCCGTGCATGCGGGACGCCGGGCCACCGGGGCAACATCGCCCGCGGCCTGGGCCGGGCTTACGGAGATGCGGCACAGAACGCCGGCGGCAGCGTCCTGGACATGACCGGACTGGACCGCATCCACTCGATCGACGCGTCCGGTGGGACCGTGCTGTGCGACGCGGGCGTCTCACTGCACCGCCTGATGGAAGTCCTCCTACCCCTGGGCTGGTTCGTCCCCGTGACTCCCGGCACGCGCTACGTCACGGTGGGCGGCGCGATCGGTGCCGACATCCACGGCAAGAACCACCACGTCTCGGGATCGTTCTCCCGCCACGTGCTCGCCCTGGAACTGCTCACAGCCGATGGCGAAGTGCGGATCGTCGAGCGCGGCAGCGAGCTGTTCGACGCGACGGCCGGCGGTATGGGACTCACCGGGATCATCCTCACTGCCACCATCCAACTCCTCCCTGTCGAAACCTCGTTCATGTCGGTCGACACCGAACGCGCCGTTGACCTCGACGACTTGATGGCCCGCCTCACCGAGACCGATCACCTCTATCGCTACTCGGTCGCCTGGATCGACCTCCTGGCCCGCGGAGCCTCGATGGGCCGCTCGGTACTGACCCGCGGTGATCACGCTCCGCTGGATGCCGTTCCCGCACGGGCACGCAGGGCGCCACTGACGTTCCGTCCCAGGCAGCTTCCGGCCGCACCCGGATTCGTACCCGAAGGACTCCTGGGCCGCAGGACCGTCGGCCTCTTCAACGAGCTCTGGTACCGCAAGGCCCCCACGTCGCGCGTCGGCGAGATCCAGAGGCTCTCCTCCTACTTCCACCCCCTCGACGGCGTACCGCACTGGAATCGCATCTACGGGCGCAGCGGATTCGTCCAGTACCAATTCGTCGTCGGATATGGCCAGGAGGAAGCACTTCGCCGCATCGTGCGGCGCATCTCCGAGCGCCGGTGCCCCTCCTTCCTGGCGGTCCTCAAGCGCTTCGGCGACGCGGATCCCGGCTGGCTGTCCTTTCCCATGCCCGGCTGGACGCTGGCACTCGACATTCCCGCGAACCTGCCAGGACTCGGCGTGTTCCTCGACGAACTCGACGAGGAGGTGGCCGCGGCAGACGGACGCATCTACCTGGCCAAGGACTCGCGGCTAAGGCCCGAGCTGCTCTCGGCGATGTATCCCCATCTCGATGAATTCCGCGCCCTGCGAGCCCAGTTGGACCCGCGAGGCGTGTTCCGCTCGGATCTGTCCCGGCGCCTCGGACTCTGACCGGAATGGGAACGAGTGCCGTGACCGGAGCCTTCGCACTTACCGACAGTCCCGCTCGCCCACATCGCACGCACGTCGTACCCCCCTCACCCGGCACGGTCCCTCCGCACCGATTCACTTTTGGTACACCGCTCGGGCCGTCCGGGTTCCCATCCCGCCCCCACCGATTTCGGTCCCGCCCATTTGGAGTTTGGTTCTCATGAAGGACGCCTTCGGCACCCCCCAGTCCTTGCTCGTCCTCGGCGGCACCTCCGAGATCGCGCTCGCCACCGCGCGACGCCTCGTGGCCCGGCGGACCCGAACGGTGTGGCTGGCCGGCCGCCCGTCCCCCGCCCTCGACCGTGCGGCCGCCGAACTCCGCGACATGGGCGCCGACGCCCGTACCGTCGCCTTCGACGCGCTCGACTCCGAGGCGCACGAGGTGACGCTGGGCAAGGTGTTCGCCGAGGGCGACATCGACATGGTGCTGCTGGCGTTCGGGATCCTCGGCGACCAGGCCCGCGACGAGGACGAGCCGCTGGCCGCGGTGCGCGTCGCGCAGACCAACTACACAGGCGCCGTATCGGCGGGCCTCATCTGCGCCCGCGCCCTGCAGTCCCAGGGCCACGGCTCGCTGGTGGTGCTCTCGTCGGTCGCGGGTGAGCGGGCCCGCCGGTCCAACTTCATCTACGGGTCGAGCAAGGCCGGCCTGGACGCCTTCGCGCAGGGCCTCGGCGACGCACTGCACGGCACCGGCGTGCACGTAATGGTCGTGCGCCCCGGCTTCGTACGGTCAAAGATGACGGCGGGCATGGCGGAGGCACCCATGGCCACCACCCCGGAGGCGGTGGCACAGGCCATCGAGACGGGACTCAGGCGCCGGTCGGAGACCGTGTGGGTGCCGGGGGCCCTGCGCATGGTGATGTCGGCGCTGCGGCATGTCCCGCGTCCGCTGTTCCGGCGCCTGCCGATGTAGGCCGTGTCGCAACTGCGGCCGGCCGACTCGCTGCGCGTCAGCGAGCCGGCTGTCGGCCCCGCTTCGAGCGGTCGGGGCCCTGCGCGGGAACTGCTGGGCCGCCGAAGGGGAACTCGCGCAACTTTCGCCAGATACCGTCGGCGCCCTGCTCGTACAGCGCGAACCCGGTGCACGGCCAGGCCGCCTCGTACCCGGCGAGCTCCGAGTACGCCCGGTCCATCGCTTCCTCCGCGATGCCGTGCGCCACCGTGACGTGCGGGTGATAGGGAAACTGCAGCTCGCGCGCGACCGGACCGGACTCGTCACGGACCTGCTTCTGCAGCCACGTACAGGCCTCGGCGCCCTCGACGACCTGTACGAACACAACAGGAGACAGCGGACGGAAGGTTCCCGTCCCCGCGAGCCGCATCGCGAAGTTCCGCCCCGCGGCGGCGACCGCCTCGAGATGGTCCTCGACCGAAGGCAGCGACCTGGCCTCCACCTCGGTCGGCGGGAGCAGAGTGACGTGCGTGGGGATGCCGTGCGCAGCGGGGTCACCGAAGCCCGCGCGCCGCTCCTGGAGCTGGCTGCCGTGTGGCTCCGGAACCGCGATCGAAACGCCGATCGTTACGGTCCCCACGTCGTACTCCTGTCGTCGTGTGGCGGTAAGGCGGTTCAGACGGGCTGGGGCTCAGTGCTTCGCGGGCAGCAGTCCGACCTTGTCGTATGCCTGGGCGAGGGTTTCGGCGGCGACAGCACGCGCCTTCTCCGCGCCCTTGGCCAGGATCGAGTCGAGCGATTCCGGGTCGTCCAGGTACTCCTGGGTACGGGTCCGGAACGGTGTCACGAAGTCCACCATGACCTCTGCCAGGTCCGTCTTGAGCGCACCGTACATCTTGCCCTCGTAGTTCTGCTCCAGTTCCGGGATACCTGTGCCGGTGAGGGTGGAGTAGATGGCGAGGAGGTTGCTGACGCCCGGCTTGTTCGCCGGATCGAACCGGATCACGGTGTCGGTGTCGGTGACCGCGCTCTTGACCTTCTTGGCGGTGGTCTTCGGCTCGTCGAGAAGGTTGACGAGCCCCTTCGGAGTCGACGCCGACTTGCTCATCTTGATCGACGGGTCCTGGAGGTCGTAGATCTTCGCCGTTTCCTTGAGGATGTACGGCGCCGGGACCGTGAAGGTCTCGCCGAAGCGGCCGTTGAAGCGCTCGGCGAGGTCGCGCGTCAGCTCGATGTGCTGGCGCTGGTCCTCTCCCACGGGCACCTGGTCGGCCTGGTAGAGCAGGATGTCCGCGACCTGGAGGATCGGGTACGTGAAGAGGCCTACAGTCGCGCGGTCGGCGCCCTGTTTGGCGGACTTGTCCTTGAACTGCGTCATGCGTGAGGCCTCGCCGAAGCCCGTCAGACAGTTCATGACCCAGGCGAGCTGTGCGTGCTCGGGGACGTGGCTCTGCACGAACAGCGTGCAGCGGTCCGGGTCCAGGCCGGCGGCGAGGAGCTGCGCGGCGGCGAGCCGGGTGTTGGCCCGGAGCTCCTTGGGGTCCTGCGGCACGGTGATCGCGTGCAGGTCCACAACCATGTAGAACGCGTCGTGAGACTCCTGCAGCGCCACCCACTGGCGGACCGCGCCGAGGTAGTTGCCGAGGTGGAACGAGCCTGCAGTGGGCTGGATTCCGGAGAGCACGCGGGGACGATCAGAGGCCATGCTCCTCATTCTCTCAGGTGTCCCTCATTAGTTGGAAACAGGTGGGCGACGGGTGCACGACAAGTGCTGAAACCGTGCACGGAGCGCTGTCGCCCACCCCGCCCGGCGTGTCGCCGGAACCTGGCCACGGGACCCGGCCACGGGGCCCGTGGCCAGGTTCCGGCGACACGGGACCCGGCCACGGGGCCCGGCCACGGGGCCCGGCCACGGGGCCCGGCCACGGGGCCCGGCTTCGGAACTGCCTTGCGGAACAAGTTCGGAAAAACCTGAGCGACGGGTGGGAACCGATGCGAGGGGTGCGGTGTATCAACGATGTGAGGACACAGGGGGAGGTCCTGGAGGGGGGCCGCATCGTCGACGACGAGCGTGCGGTGATCGCTCGCGTGCGCGCCGGAGATGTGGAGGCGTACGCGGTACTGGTGCGCGCCTTCACCGGGCTGGCGCTGCGGGCGGCCCGGGCCCTCGGGGCAGGAGCGGACGCGGAGGACGTGGTGCAGCAGGCCTTTTTCAAGGCGTACTGCGCCCTGGGACAGTTTCGGGACGACTCGTCGTTCAAGCCGTGGCTGCTCACGATCGTCGCCAATGAGACGAGGAACACAGTGCGCTCGGCGGTGCGGCAGCGTTCGGTCGTGGGGCGGGAAGCGACGTTGATAGAGGCCGAGCCGCTGATACCCGAGACCACGGATCCGGCGGTCGCGGCCGTCCACTACGAGCGGCGGACGGCGTTGCTCGCCGCGCTCGAGGAGCTGAGCGAGGAGCATCGGCTGGTCGTCACGTATCGGTATCTGCTCGAGATGGACGAGGCGGAGACGGCCGAGGCGCTCGGCTGGCCGCGCGGCACCGTGAAGTCGAGGCTCAATCGCGCGCTGCGGAAGCTGAAGCGCATTCTTCCGGCTGAGCTGGACCCGCGCGAGGGAGGTGATGAGCATGAGTGAACCGCGTCACGAGGACGACGGGAGCCGGCGCCCCGGCAAGGAGCACGGGCCCCGCACGGACCGTGGGCTGCCGGCTGAGCTGCGCGCGCTGGGCAGGTCCCTGGACGGTCTGGGCCCCGGCGGCGAGTCGATGGCCGAGCGGGTGCTGGCACAGATAATCGCCGAGTCGGTTCCGGCGCCGGTGGCCGAGCCGACGGCGGACCCTGTCCGGGTGCGGCGCGCGCGTCGCTGGATACGGAAGCGGTGGCGGATGCTCACGGCGGGGCTGTGCGGAGTGCTGACCGTGCTCGTGCTCACGCCTCCGGTGCGGGCCGAGGTCGCCGAGTGGTTCGGCTTCGGCGGGGTGGAGGTCCGGTACGACCCCTCGGCCCTGCCGTCGTCCGGTGTGCACGTCCCCGGGTGCGGCACGTCGCTGTCGCTGGGCGAGGCCCGACGAGACGCCGGATTCGAACCGCTGGTGCCGGGCGAGCTGGGAATGCCGGACGCCGTGACGGTGACACGGGAACCGAAGTCGCGCTTCTTGATCACACTGTGCTGGCGCGATGCCGGGCACACGATCCGACTCGACGAGTACCCGGCGCAGCTCGACATCGGGTACATGAAATCGGTGCGCATGCAGCCGCACTGGGTCGACCTCGGCCGGGGTACGGGGCTGTGGTTCGCCCAGCCGCATCTGCTCGGTTTTTGGATGCTCGACGGCAACGGCGACCGGTGGACCCGTTCTGAACGCACCGCGGGACCGACGCTCCTGTGGACCCGCCGACAGGAGATGACGCTCCGCCTGGAGGGAGTCGATTCCCGGGAACGGGCGATCGAGATCGCACGGTCGGTACGAAAGCCGGACGCCCTCCGCTGATGTCCGTGGGCTGGACCGGCGGACTCGCACAACCGAGAACTCGCACACCGAAGTTGGGAACCCGGTCGGGTCGAGCGGTGTACCAGAAGTGAATCGACACGGGCGGGCCGTGCCGGGAGCAGCTGGGGGGAAACGGATGCGAACAGTACGAAGGCCGGCCGCGCTGGCGGTGGCACTGGTGGCGGCACTCGCCGCGATGCTATTGAGCGCGTCAGGGGCGTCGGCTGGCGGACCGACGAGCGTTCTGGTGGTGTCGCCCGAGAGCGGCCAGAGCGCGTCGCTCTACTTCAGTGACAAGAAGTACGGGCCGCTGGAGAGTCTCCTGGGCGAGCCGGACCAGGGGCGCCGGGAGGAGCCGCCCGGCTTGGGAATAGGCGCGGGGCGTCAGCTCAATGTCACATGGCTGGTGCACGACGTGCTGCCGTGGCGGGTCGACCGGGTCTATCCGGACTCGCCGGGCATGAAGGGCGTCTGGATACACACAGCGACTCACGTGCCGGACTCCTACAACGGGTACTGGCACAAGGCGCGCAAGCCGGCGGAGCTGCGGGCGCTGCTGAAGGACCTCGGAGTCATGGGCGCACGGTCCGCAAAGGGCGGGAGTCCGATCTTCCCGGTGCCCTGGCAGTCGCCCGACCGGTCCAAGGAAGCGCTCGGTGGAGCTCCGGCTCCGGCAGCCGACGGTCGCGATGCCGGGCCTTCCGAGAGCGCTCGGGCCCCGGCAGCCGGGTCGCAAGGCGGCGTGGACTGGTGGTGGGCGATACCGGGGCTGGTGGCGGGTGCCGCGCTGGCTCTGGTGCTGCGGCCCTTGGCCGACAGGCTGCCGGGTCGTCGCGGGACGGGCGGGACCCCGCCCGACGCGGGACCAAGGCAACAGCTGATCGATTCCTGAGGGTCGCTCTCCAGCTCTCCCGGCTGGGGGAGCGCACTGACCGGCCCGTCGGTGCGGCTGGTGACGGGCCGGTCAAGCGATCAGGTGAGGTCGACCTCCGGGTAGAGCGGGAAGCCGCTCAGCAGGTCGGACGCTCGTGTGGAGACCTCGTCGGCGATCTTCTCGTCCAGGACGTGCTGCGCCTTGGAGGGCGCGCCCTTGCTGGTGGTGCCCGCTTCGGCGGCGGTGAGGACGCGGTCGATGAGGCCCGCGACCTCGTCCATCTCCGCGGTGCCGAGGCCACGGGTGGTCAGGGCAGGGGTGCCGATGCGGATACCGGACGTGTACCAGGCACCGTTCGGGTCGGAGGGGATGGAGTTGCGGTTGGTGACGATGCCGGAGTCGAGGAGCGCGTTCTCGGCCTGGCGGCCGGTGAGCTCGTAGGAGGTGGCGACATCGATCAGGTTGAGATGGTTGTCCGTGCCGCCCGTGACGAGGGTGGCGCCACGGGTGGTCAGGCCCTCGGCGAGGGCACGGGCGTTGTCGACGACGGACTGGGCGTAGTCGCGGAACTCGGGACGGCGGGCCTCGGCCAGGGCGACGGCCTTGGCGGCCATGACGTGCGGCAGCGGGCCGCCGAGGACCATCGGGCAGCCGCGGTCGACCTGGTCGGCGAGCGAGTCGTCGCAGAGCACCATGCCGCCGCGCGGGCCGCGCAGCGACTTGTGCGTCGTGGTGGTGACGATCTGGGCATGCGGCACCGGGTCGAAGTCGCCGGTGAGGACCTTGCCCGCGACCAGCCCCGCGAAGTGCGCCATGTCGACCATGAGGGTCGCCCCGACCTCGTCGGCGATCTCGCGCATGATGCGGAAGTTCACCAGGCGGGGGTACGCGGAGTAGCCGGCGACGATGATCAGCGGCTTGAAGTCGCGGGCGGTGGCGCGCAGGGCTTCGTAGTCGACGAGGCCGGTCTGCGGGTCGGTGCCGTAGCTGCGCTGGTCGAACATCTTGCCGGAGATGTTCGGGCGGAAGCCGTGGGTGAGGTGGCCGCCGGCGTCCAGGGACATGCCGAGCATGCGCTGGTTGCCGAAGGCCTGACGGAGTTCGGCCCAGTCGGCGTCGGAGAGGTCGTTCACGTTGCGGACGCCGGCCAGCTCCAGGGCGGGCGCCTCGACGCGCTGGGCGAGGACGGCCCAGAAGGCGACGAGGTTGGCGTCGATGCCGGAGTGCGGTTGTACATAGGCGTGGCGGGCGCCGAAGAGCTCGCGGGCGTGTTCGGCGGCGAGGGCCTCGACGGTGTCGACGTTGCGGCAGCCGGCGTAGAAGCGGCGGCCGACGGTGCCCTCGGCGTACTTGTCGCTGAACCAGTTACCCATCGCGAGGAGGGTGGCCGGGGAAGCGTAGTTCTCGCTGGCGATCAGCTTGAGCATCTCGCGCTGGTCGGCGATCTCCTGGCCGATGGCGTCGGCCACGCGGGGCTCGACAGCCCGGATCACGTCGAGGGCGCTGCGGAACGCTACGGATTCGCTGGAGAGGGTGGGCTCTGACATGACGGACCTCCGGACGGATGGGACCTCCCCTGCTCGAGCGAGGTCGAGAGGGGGAGGTTCACGGGTCGGCCCAGGCGCACGGCACACAGTTCACAGGCCGCTCCCCGATGGTCGGTCCCATCCCAGCGCGCCAGTCACGGCCCTGCGGGCCACACTACCGGGCGCGCCGCAGGACGAGGTTTCCACGTCCACGATGCGAGCGACGATAGGAAGAGGCCACAAGCCCACGTCTTCGCGCCATCAGAGCTGTAAGAACGGAGATCCCGTGACTGCTGTGACTCCTCCGAATGCCGCAACGGAAGCCTTCATCACCGCGTCCGAAGCGCACAGTGCGCACAACTACCATCCGTTGCCCGTCGTGGTCGCCACGGCGGAGGGCGCGTGGATGACGGATGTCGAGGGTCGCCGCTACCTCGACATGCTCGCAGGCTACTCAGCGCTCAACTTCGGCCATGGGAACCAGCGGCTCATCGAGGCCGCCAAGGCGCAGCTGGAGCGGGTGACTCTGACGTCCCGCGCCTTTTATCACGACCGGTTCTCCGCGTTCTGCACCCAGCTCGCGGAGCTGTGCGGCATGGACATGGTGCTGCCGATGAACACAGGGGCGGAGGCGGTCGAGACCGCCGTGAAGACGGCGCGGAAGTGGGGGTACCAGGTCAAGGGGGTGCTCGACGGCAGAGCGAAGATCGTCGTGGCGGGCAACAACTTCCACGGACGCACCACGACCATCGTCAGCTTCTCCACGGACCAGGAGGCGCGCGCGGACTTCGGTCCCTACACGCCGGGGTTCGAGATCGTGCCGTACGGCGATCTGACGGCGCTGCGCGGCGCTGTCACCGAGAACACCGTCGCGGTGCTGCTCGAACCGATCCAGGGCGAGGCCGGTGTTCTCGTACCGCCGGCCGGATATCTGCCCGCGGTAAGGGAGTTGACCCGCGAGCGGAACGTGCTGTTCATCGCGGACGAGATCCAGTCGGGGCTCGGGCGGACCGGGCGGACGTTCGCCTGTGAGCACGAGGGCGTGGTGCCCGACATGTACGTGCTGGGCAAGGCGCTCGGCGGTGGGGTCGTGCCGGTGTCGGCGGTGGTGTCCAGCAGTGAGGTGCTCGGTGTGTTCAAGCCGGGTGAGCACGGGTCGACGTTCGGCGGGAATCCGCTGGCGTGTGCGGTGGCGCTCGAGGTCATCGCGATGCTGCGCACCGGGGAGTTCCAGCAGCGGGCGGCCGAGCTGGGCGAGCATCTCCACGCGGAGCTCGGGCTGCTGACGGGCACGGGCAAGGTGACGCAGGTGCGGGGACGCGGGCTGTGGGCGGGGGTCGACATCGATCCGTCGCACGGGACGGGAAGGGAGATCTCGGAGAAGTTGATGGCCAAGGGCGTCCTGGTCAAGGACACCCACGGCAGCACGATCCGGATCGCTCCCCCTCTGATGATCAGTAAGGAGGACCTGGACTGGGGGCTCGACCAGCTCCGGGCGGTCCTGGCGGTCTGACGGCGGTGGGCCTCCGGCGCACGGGCGGCGGCCGACTCGTGGTCAGGCCACTCAAGGGAGCATCACCGGACGGGGAGCCGCTCACGGGGCCACCGGAGAAGGAGCCGCTCACGGGCCGGTCGGCGTAGGCACACCCTCTACAGTCGCTTTGTGCTTCTTGGAATGCTTTGCGCGCTCGGGGCGGCGGCCTGTTTCGGTACGGCGTCCGTGTTGCAGGCGATGGCCGCGCGGGCCGCGGAGCCGGGGTCGGGGTCCGGTGTCGACGCCGCGCTGTTGCTGCGGGCACTGCAGCAGTGGCGATATGTCGCCGGGCTGGGGCTCGACCTGCTCGGGTTCGTCTTGCAGGTCGTGGCGCTGCGGTCCATTCCGATCTACGCCGTCGGGGCGGCGCTCGCCGCGAGTCTGGCGGTGACGGCGGTCGTCTCCACGCGGCTGCTGGACGTACGGCTGAGCGGCGTCGAGTGGGGCGCTGTCGGGGTGGTGGTGGCGGGGCTCGCGATGTTGGGGCTGGCGTCGGGGACGGAGGGAGCGCAGGCCGGTTCGGACGCGTTGCGTTACGCGATGTTGGGGACGGCGCTCGGGGTGCTGTTGATCGGGGCGGTGGCCGGGCGGCTGCCGGGGCGGGGCCGGGCGCTCGCGCTGGGGCTCGGCTCGGGGTTCGGGTTCGGGGTGGTGGAGGTGTCGGTACGGCTCATCGACGACGTGTCGCCCGGCGCGCTGCTGAGCAATCCGGCGACGTATGCACTGCTGCTCGGCGGGGGTGCGGCGTTCCTGCTGCTGACCTCGGCGTTGCAGAAGGGGTCGGTGACCACGGCCACCGCGGGGATGGTCGTGGGCGAGACGGTGGGGCCGGCGCTGGTCGGGGTGATCTGGCTCGGGGATCGCACGCGCGAGGGGCTGGGCTGGCTGGCGGCTCTCGGGTTCGTGGTGGCCGTGGCGGGGGCGTTGGCGCTGGCGCGCTTCGGGGAGGCGCCGGTGGAGAACACGTCCGCACCGGCCCGGGTCTGACCCGAACCCGGGCCGACCCGACCCGAGACGCCTGCCGCCCGATGCCGGTCCCCTACGGCAGCGCCCGGCACAAGGCCTCCAGCGCGCTTGCCCAGGCGTGGTCCGGTGGGGTTCCGTAGCCGACCACCAGAGCGTCCAGGGGCGGTTCGGCGGTGGCCGCGTCATGGCGGAAGCTGGAGAGGCCGGAGACTCCCAGGCGCTGCCAGGCGGCGGCGCGCACCACGGACTGTTCGGTGCCGGGCGGGAGTTGGAGGACGGCGTGCAGGCCCGCGGCGATCCCGGTGGCGCGCACGCCGGGGGCGCGTTCGGCGAGGGCGGCGACAAGCTGATCGCGGCGCCGGCGGTAGCGCAGGCGGGCGCCGCGGACATGGCGGTCGTAGGCGCCCGAGTCGATGAACTCCGCGAGGGTCAGCTGGTCGAGGACGCCGCACGACCAGTCGGCGACGCCCTTCGCCTCGATCACCTCCCCGATGACGGAGGGCGGCAGCACCAGCCAGCCGAGGCGCAGGCCGGGTGCGAGCGATTTGCTGGCCGTGCCGAAGTAGACGACGCGGTCGGGGTCGAGTCCCTGGAGGGCGCCGACGGGCTGGCGGTCGTAGCGGAACTCGCCGTCGTAGTCGTCCTCCAGGATCAGTCCGCCGGTGCGGCGGGCCCAGTCGACGACGGCGGCGCGGCGGTCGGGGTGCAGGGCCCCGCCCATCGGGAACTGGTGGGCGGGGGTCAGGAGGGCGGCGCCCACAGCCGGTTCGCCGGTCGCCAACTCGTCGGTTCGGGTGCCGAGTTGATCGAGAGGAAGGGGGTGGGTGCGCAGGCCCGACCGAGCCAGGACGTCCCAGTGGACGTCGAGGCCGTACGTCTCCACGGCGACGTCGCGCACGCACCTGTTGCGCAGCACCTCGCCGAGCAGCATCAGGCCGTGGACGAAGCCGGAGCAGATGACGATGCGGTCCGGGTCGGCGTGGACGCCTCGGGCGCGGGCGAGGTAGCCGGCGAGTGCGGTGCGCAGTTCGACGCGGCCGCGGGCTTCGCCGTAGCCGAGGGCGTCGTTCGGGGCGGCGTTGAGGGCGCGGCGCGAGGCCTTGAGCCATTCGGCGCGGGGGAACGAGGAGAGGTCGGGGGTGCCGGGGTGCAGGTCGTGGCGGAGGCCGGCCGGGGCGCGCCGCCCGCGGGTCGAGGCCGGCCGGGGCGCCTCGACCGGTCGCTCCGCGACGCGCGTCCCCGAGCCCTGGCGCGCGGTGAGCCAGCCCTCGGCGACGAGGTCTGCGTAGGCGTCGGCGACCGTGTTGCGGGCGATGCCCAGATCGGCGGCGAGTGTGCGGGACGAAGGGAGGCGCACACCGGGGGCGAGGCGTCCGCCGCGTACGGCGTCACGGAGCGCGTCGGTGAGGCCTTTGCGCAGGCCGGAGCCGGTCGGCTCGACGTGCAGATCGATACCGAGCGCCTGGCCGGAGGGCGAAGTGGCCCAGGATTCCACCATGGAAATGGACCATACCTGTGGGCTACTCCGCTCGTAGGGTCGATGTCGTGACGGCGAACCAGAACACCACCGACAGCACCGGCCCGGCCACCAAGGAGTACGTCCACGAGCACGCGCCCCGGCTGGCCTGGGCCAAGCACGCTCCGGAGGTCTACAAGGCCATGATCCGGCTCGACGCGGAGGCCCGTAAGGGCGTCGATCCGGTGACGCTGGAGCTGGTCAAGATCCGCGCTTCGCAGCTCAACCACTGCGCGTTCTGCCTCGACATGCACTCCAAGGACGCGCTCGCCGCGGGCGAGAGCGTGGAGCGGATCATCCAGCTCGGCGCGTGGGAGGAGTCGCAGCACTTCTACACGCCCAGGGAGATCGCGGCGATCGAGCTGACCGAGGCGATCACCGTGCTCACGGACGGGTTCGTGCCGGACGAGACGTACGAGAAGGCGGCGAAGCTGTACGACGAGAAGGAGCTGACGCAGCTGATCGCCGCGATCACGGTGATCAACGCGTGGAACCGGTTCGGTGTGTCGACGCGGATGGTCCCCGGGCACTACACCGCGGGCGACTTCAAGTGACAGCCCGTACGACGCACCTGGACGCCGGTGTGCGCGACGCGATGATCGCGCTCGGCGCCGCCGCGAAGAAGGGGCTCGGCGACCCGGTTCTCGCCGAGCTGGTGATGATCCGGGCGTCGCAGATCAACGCGTGCGCGTTCTGCCTGGACATGCACGTGGACCTCGCCGTCGAGAAGAACGGTGAGAGTGCCAAGCGGATCGCGCTGCTCAACGCGTGGGCGGAGGCCCCCGAGCAGTTCACCGAGCGCGAGCGGGCCGCGCTCGCACTCACCGAGGCCGTCACCGTCCTCACCGACGGCTTCGTGCCGGACGAGACGTACGAGGCGGCGGCCAAGCACTTCGGCGAGGACGAGCTCGCCCATCTCCTCGGCGTGATCACCGTCATCAACAGTTGGAACCGGCTCATGGTGAGCCGCCGGATCGTGCCGGGCGGACCACAGTGGTGACGTGCCGGGTGCCCCCGTCAGGAAAGGCACCCGGCACGCGCGCGGGGAGGGGCCGTACGGCTACTTCGGCAGCCAGGACCGCCACGTCGACTCGTGCTCGTCGATCCACTTCTTCGCCGCCTCGTCCGGCGACAGCTTCTGGTCGGCGATGAGCAGCGAGACCTCGTTCTGGTCCTCGGTGGTCCACTTGAAGTTCTTCAGGAAGGCCGCCGCCTTGCCGCCGTTCTTCGAGAAGTCCGCGTTGAGGTACTTCTGGAGCGGCGTCTTCGGATAGGCGCAGGCCACCTTCTTCGGGTCGGCGTCGCAGCCGTCCTTGTAGGCCGGCAGCTTCACCTCCGTCATCGGCACCTTCTTGAACAGCCACTGCGGCTGGTACCAGTACGTCAGGAACGGCTTCTTGGCCTTGGCGAACTGCTTGATCTGGGTGATCTGAGCCGCCTCGGAACCGGAGAACACGACCTGGTACTTCAGCTTCAGGTTGTCGACCAGCGCCTTGTCGTTGGTGACGTACGACGGGGAGCCGTCGAGGAGCTGGCCCTTGCCGCCGCTCTCCGGGGTCCGAAGCTGGGACGCGTACTTGTTGAGGTTCTTCCAGTCGGTGACGTCCGGGTGCTGCTTGGCGAAGTACGTGGGGACGAACCAGCCGATGTGTCCGGTGACGCCGAGGTCGCCGCCCTTCACGATCGTCTTCTTGTCCTTGACGTACCGCTGCTCCTGGTCGGGGTGGCCCCAGTCCTCCATGATCGCGTCGACGCGGCCCTGGCTGAGCGCGTCCCACGCGGGGACCTCGTCGACCTGGACGGTGTCGACGCGGTAGCCGAGCTCGTGCTTGAGCAGGTACTCGGCCACGGCGATGTTGGACTGCGCACCGACCCAGGACTGCACGGACAGGGTCACCGTCTTCGCGCCCTGCGCGTTGGCGTACGGAGAGGACTGCTTGGTCATGTCGGCGGCGCCACAACCGGTCGCCACCAACAGGGTGCCCGCGGCCGCGAGCCCCATGGTCATCCTGCGTGCCCGCACCGGGCGGAAAGATCGAAGTGCTCGCATCGCGATCACGCTCCCTTCTTCGCGCGGCGTTCGGTCGGCTGGGTGACCCGGTCGAGCATGAGACCGAGGCACACGATCGCCGCGCCGCCGACGAGCCCGGTCGCCAGGTCGCCCTGGGCGAGGCCGAACACGACCTCGTAGCCGAGCGCGCCACCGCCCACCAGACCGCCGATGATCACGACGGCGAGGACGAGGACGACACCCTGGTTCACGGCCAGGAGCAGCGCGGGCCGGGCCAGCGGCAGCTGGACCTGACGTAGTTGCTGCCCGCTCGTCGCGCCCATCGACCGGGCCGACTCCATGGCGGCCCCGTCGACCTCGCGGAGTCCCTGCGTGGTGATGCGGATGACGGCCGGCAGCGCGTAGACGACGGCGGCGGCGACCGCGGGGGCACGGCCGACGCCGAACAGTGCGACCACCGGGATCAGATACACGAACTGCGGCATCGTCTGGAAGACGTCGAGCACGGGCCTGAGCAGGCGTTCGAGCCGCCCGCTGCGCGCCGCCGCGATCCCGACCGCGAAGCCGACGACGAGCGTCACGGCGACGGCCGCGAGCACCTGCGACAGCGTGTCGAGCGACGGCTTCCACACACCGAGGACACCGATCGCGGCCATGGCGAGTACGGCCGTCACGGCGGTGCGCCAGGTGCCGATCAGCCAGGCCAGCGCGGCGACGATGAGGAGCACGGACCACCAGGGCAGCCACTGCAGCCCGTCGCGCAGCGGGTCGAGGACCCAGGTGGTGAAGTGCCCGGCCCAGTCGGCGGTTCCGCCGATGTAGGGGACACCGGAGTAGAGGTGGTCGGTCATCCAGTCGACGGCGCTGTTGACCGGGTCCGCGATGTTCACGGTCCAGGTGTCGGGCCAGTCGATCCGGCCCGCGAGACGGGCCACGAGGGCGACGACCACCGTGAGAACCGCGGCGACGCCCCAGCCGTACGGGCCGTGCAGGCGGCGGCCGTCGGGTTCGGCGGCGCCGAGCCGCTCCCCCGCCGCGGCCGTCGTACGGTCCAGGATCACGGCGAGCAGCACGATCGGGATGCCGGCGGCGAGGGCCGCGCCGACGTCCACGGAGGCCAGTGCCTGGTACACGCGGTCGCCGAGGCCGCCCGCGCCGATCACCGACGCGATGACGGCCATCGAGAGCGCCATCATGATCGTCTGGTTGAGCCCGAGGAGGAGTTGCTTGCGGGCGAGCGGGAGCCGGGCCGTCAGGAGCCGCTGACGCGCGGTCGCGCCGAGCGAGGCGACGGCCTCCATCACGCCACCGTCGGCGCCACGCAGGCCGAGCGCCGTCAGACGGGCCATCGGCGGGGCGGCGTAGACGACGGTCGCGAGGACGGCCGCGGGCACGCCGATGCCGAACACCAGGACGACCGGCAGCAGATACGCGTATGCGGGAAAGACCTGCATCGTGTCGAGGACGGGCCGCAGCGCCCGGTACGTGCGGTCGGAGAGTCCGGCCGCGAGTCCCAGGAGCATGCCGAGCACGACCGAGGCGAGGACCGCGACGATCATCAGCGCGAGGGTCTGCATCGTCGGCACCCACATGCCGAACCAGCCGCACACGAGGATCGCGACGACGGCGGACGCCGCGAGCTTCAGGCCCGCGACCCGCCAGGCGATGAGCCCGGCCGCGGCGGTGACGCCGGCCCAGCCGGCCGCGAGGAGCACCAGGTAGACGCCCCGCACGCTCACGACGACGGCGTTGCTGATGTGGCCGAAGAAGTAGAGGAACAGCGGGTGGCTGTCCCGGTTGTCGATGATCCAGTCACTGGTCTTCCCCAGCGGTCCGGTCAGATCGACGGTGAGCGCGTGCGGCCAGCTGCCGCTCGCCCACCTGGCGTTCACGATCGGTACGAGTACGGCCGCGACGACGGCGAGCAGCAGGAGCTTGCCGAGGACGCGGTTGCGCAGGAGCGCGCCGAAGCGCGGAGTGTCCGCCGCGGGGGCGGTGGCGGTACTGGCGGCAGCCATCAGGCGACCTCCTCGCCCGGCGGCGTGACGGGCGCGGGCGCGTCGGCGCCGGCGTCGGCGCCTGCCACAGCCGAACCCGAACCCGAGCCGGAACCGGAAACGGAAACGGAAGCGGAAGCGGAAGCGGAAGCGTCAGCCGAATCGGAACCCGAACCGGAAGCGTCAGCCCCGGCCACGTCCGCCTCGCCGGAGAACCCCTCTCCCGCGGACCCGTCCGTCCCCGCCACCACACCCAGCAGCCGGGCGTGGTCCACGACGCCCAGGCAGCGCCCCTCGTCCATGACCCGCACCGCGAACCCGGTCCTGGCGACCGCCTCGATCGCCTCCGACACGGTCGCGCCGGGCGCGATGGCCGGGCCGCGGCCCTCCTCGTCGGCGTCGGCGGGCCGCATCGCGCGGCGCACCGTCATGACCTGCTCGCGCGGCACGTCCCGGACGAACTCGCGTACGTAGCCGTCGGCGGGCGAGCCCACGATCTCCTCGGGCGTGCCCAGCTGGACGATCCGGCCGTCGCGCATCAGCGCGATCCGGTCGCCGAGCCGCAGCGCCTCGCTGAGGTCGTGCGTGATGAAGACCATGGTCCGGCCCTCCTCGCGGTGGAGCCGGATGACCTCCTCCTGCATGTCGCGGCGGATCAGCGGGTCGAGGGCGCTGAACGGCTCGTCGAACAGCAGCACTTCGGGATCGACCGCGAGGGCTCGCGCGAGCCCGACACGCTGCTGCTGACCGCCGGACAGCTGCCCGGGCCGCCGCTGCTCAAGGCCGTCGAGGCCGACCTTCGCGACGACCTCCGCCGCCTTGGCGCGCCGCTCGGCGCGGCCCACGCCCTGGATCTCCAGGCCGTACGCGACGTTGTCGAGCACGGTGCGGTGCGGAAGGAGCCCGAAGTGCTGGAAGACCATGGCGGCGCGGTGCCGGCGCAATTCGCGCAGGCGCCCCTTGTCCATGCCGAGGACGTCCTCGCCATCGATGGATATGCCGCCGGAGGTCGGCTCGATGAGCCGGGTCAGGCAGCGTACGAGGGTGGACTTGCCGGAGCCGGAGAGGCCCATGACGACGAAGACCTCGCCCCTGCGCACGTCGAAGCTGACGTCGCGGACCGCGGCGGTGCACCCGGTGCGGGCGCGCAGTTCGGCGGCGCTCAGGGCGGCCAGCTCCGCGTCACCCGGCACCCGGTCGGCCTTCGGCCCGAAGACCTTCCACAGGTTGTTCACGGAGAACACCGGCGATCCCGCCTGCGCGTCCGTCACCTCAGCGTTCGCCGTCGTGTTCGTACTCATCACGCATCACCACCCAGCAGCTCGGCACACTTCTCCCCGACCATGAGCACCCCGATCATCGGGTTCACCGCCGGCATCGTCGGGAAGACGGACGCGTCGGCAATGCGGATCGCCTCCAGGCCCCGGATCCTCAACTCCGGGTCCACAACGGCGAGTTCATCATTCTTTGCACCCATGCGACAGGTCCCGGCGGGGTGGTAGACGGTGTGCGCGACCTTGCGCGCGTACTCGCCGAGTTCCTCGTCGCCCACGACGTCGGGCCCGGGGCACACCTCGCGCTTGAGCCAGCCGGCGAGCGGCTCGGTCTTCGCGATCTCCCGCGCGATCCTGATGCCGTCGACCAGCGTGCGGCCGTCGTAGTCGTCCTCGTCCGTGAAGTAACGGAAGTCGAGGGCGGGCTTCTCCTCCGGGTCCGCGCTGGTCAGGTAGAGGCGGCCGCGGCTGCGCGGCTTGGGGATGTTCGGCGTCATGGACACCCCGTGCTCCGGCCTGACGTAGCCGAGGCGCTCCGGGTTGTCGGTGAACGGGATTTGGTAGAAGTGGAACATCAGGTCCGGCCCGCTCGCCTCCGGATCACGCTGCACGAAGAGGCCCGCGTCGCTGTCCATCGCGGAGTTGTCGGGGATCGGCCCGTCCGTCTCCCACACGATCACGGACTCGGGGTGGTCGAGCAGGTTCTCGCCGACGCCCGGCAGATCGTGCAGGACCGGAATCCCGAGCTTCTCCAGGTCGGCCTTCGGCCCGATGCCGGAGTGCATGAGCAGGCGGGGCGTGTCGACGGCGCCGGCGCACACGACGACCTCGTGCCGCGCCTCGACGAGCAGTTCCTCGCCGTCCTTCGTCCGCACGTGGACGCCCCGCGCCCGCGTGCCGTCCATCTCCAGCCGGTAGGCCCAGGTCTCCAGGAGGAGAGTCAGGTTGGGCCGGTCACCGGCCTCCATGTGCGGGTGCAGATAGGCGACGGAGGCGCTGGAGCGCTTGTTGTTCTCCGGGTGGTACGCGAGGTCGAAGAAGCCGACGCCGTCCTTGAACGGCGCCTTGTTGAAGCCGTCCACGCGCGGCACGCCCGTGGCGGTCTGCGCGGCGTCGACGAAGTCGCGGGCGATCGCGTTCCGGTCCTTCTCGTCGACCGCCACGATGTTGTTGCGCAGCTTGCCGAAGTACGGGTCCATCGCCTTGTGGTCCCAGCCCTCGGCGCCGGCCGCGGCCCACTCGTCCCAGTCGCCGGGCAGCGGCTTGAACGAGATGAGCGTGTTGTGCGACGAGCAGCCGCCGAGCACCTTGGCGCGGCTGTGCAGGATGTGCGAGTTGCCGCGCGGCTGCTCGGTGGTGGTGTAGCCGTAGTCGAGGTCGCCCCCGAGGAGGCCGAGCCAGCGGCGCAGGGTCAGGACGTCGTCGCGGTCGATGTCGCTCGGGCCGCCCTCGATGACGGCGACGGTGACGTCGGGGTTCTGGGTCAGCCGGGACGCTATGACGGATCCGGCGGTGCCGCCGCCGACGACGACGTAGTCGTAGGTGTTCACGGGCTTCTCAGGCATGCGTCAACTCCAAGGTTCTGCGCGTAATGGGCAGTGCGAAGTGCGGTCGGCCGGCCCAGCGCGAAGGAAACGGGTGGTCAGCCCGGTGCGAGGGGTGGGTGGTCAGCCCGCGAACCAGCGCACGGGCTTCGGCGCCAGGTTCTGGTAGACGTGCTTGGTCTCGCGGTACTCGGCGAGCCCGGCCGGGCCCAGCTCGCGGCCGATGCCGCTCTTGCCGAAGCCGCCCCACTCCGCCTGCGGGAGGTAGGGGTGGAAGTCGTTGATCCAGACGGTGCCGTGGCGAAGGCGTCCGGCGACGCGCCGCGCGCGGCCCGCGTCGGCGGTCCAGACGGCGCCGGCGAGCCCGTACTCGGTGTCGTTGGCGAGCGCGACGGCCTCGTCCTCGGTGCGGAACGTCTCGACCGTCAGGACGGGCCCGAAGACCTCCTCGCGGACGACGCGCATCTCGCGGTGGCACTGGTCGAGGACGGTCGGCTCGTAGAAGTACCCGTCGGCGGGCCGTACTTCGCTGGGCTCGGGCCGCTTGCCGCCGCTGCGCAGCACGGCGCCCTCGGCGAGGGCCGACGCCACGTACGACTCGGTCTTGTCGCGCTGCTGCGCGGAGACGAGGGGGCCGCACTCGACACCGTCCTCGGTGCCGCGGCCGAGCCTGATCCTCTCGGCACGGCGGGCGAGTTCGGCGACGAAGCGCTCGCGCACGGACTCCTCGACGATGAGCCGGGCACCCGCGGAGCAGACCTGTCCGCTGTGGATGAAGGCGGCGTTCAGCGCCTGGTCGACGGCGGTGTCGAAGCCTTCCTCGGTCTCGCAGGAGTCGGCGAAGACGACGTTCGGGTTCTTGCCGCCCAGTTCGAGGGCGATCTTCTTCACGTCGGCGGCCGCAGCCTGCGCGACCTTCGTGCCGCTGATCAGGCCGCCGGTGAAGGAGACGAGGTCGACGTCCGGATGCTCGGCGAGCCGGGCGCCCACGGTGTGGCCGGGTCCGGTCACGATGTTGGCGACGCCCGCGGGAAGACCGGCCTCCGCCAGAAGCTCGATGAGGACCACGGTGGTCAGCGGCGTGATCTCGCTCGGCTTGATGACGAAGGTGTTTCCGGCGGCGAGGGCCGGGGCGACCTTCCAACTGGCCTGGAGGAGCGGGTAGTTCCACGGCGTGATCAGGGAGCAGACACCGACGGGCTCGTGCACGACGACACTGTGGATCTCGTCGGACCCGGCGTCGACGACACGTCCGCCACCCTCTCCGACGACCAGATCGGCGAAGTACCGGAAGGCGTCGGCGACGCAGTCGACGTCGACGCACCCCTCCTCGACGGTCTTGCCCGCGTCGCGGCTCTCGAGCAGGCCGATCTTCTCCCGGTCGCGTACGAGGAGATCGGCGACGCGGCGCAGCAGAGCGGCGCGCTCGGCGACGGGCGTCGCCGGCCACGTTCCTTCGTCGAAGGCGCGGCGGGCGGCGGCGACCGCGGCGTCCGCGTCCTGCGTGCCGCCCTCGGCGATCAGTGCGAACGGCTGGGCATCCGCCGGGTCGAGAATCTCGCGCGTGGCCCCGGAGGCGGCGCTGCGCCACTCTCCGTCCACGAAAATGCTCTGGTTTTCAGACACGTCCCGTTTTGCCTTCCGTTCCCGAACAGTCCCCCTGAACGTCGCGGAACTCCCTTTTCACGGAGAGCCTTCGACGTCGGAAGCCCCTGCCCTGGGGATCGGAAAGCATGCACAACCTGTGGCCGAAAGTGGTCTGCGTCACCGCATACATGGCCAATAAGTCCGAAAAGTCACCACTGGCGCGGCCACTCGGGGTACATGCCCTGTACAAACATGCCTCGTACAGGCATGTCCCGTACGGACACGCCTGGCACAAGAAGCCCGGCACGAACACGCCCGGCACGAACACGCCCGGTACAAACGCCGCGCCCCCGCCCCTCCGGATCGACCGGACGGACGGGGGCGCGGGTAAGGCCGCGTGCAGGTGACTAGGGGTACCTGCGGGACGCGTGGATCAGATGAGGCCGAGCTCGCGGACCGCGGCGCGCTCCTCCTCGAGCTCCTTCACCGACGCGTCGATGCGGGCGCGGGAGAACTCGTTGATGTCCAGGCCCTGGACGATCTCGTACTTGCCGTCCTTGGTGGTGACGGGGAAGGAGGAGATCAGACCCTCCGGGACGCCGTAGGAGCCGTCCGACGGGATACCCATGGAGGTCCAGTCGCCCTCGGCGGTGCCGTTGACCCACGTGTGGACGTGGTCGATCGCGGCGTTCGCGGCCGAGGCGGCCGAGGACGCGCCACGGGCCTCGATGATCGCGGCGCCGCGCTTGGCGACGGTCGGGATGAAGTCGTCGGCCAGCCACTGCTCGTCGCCGCCGATGGCCTCGATGGCCGGCTTGCCCGCGACGGACGCCTGGAAGATGTCCGGGTACTGGGTGGCGGAGTGGTTGCCCCAGATGGTGAGGCGCTTGATGTCCGCGACCGTCGTGCCGGTCTTCTTCGCGAGCTGCGTGAGCGCGCGGTTGTGGTCCAGACGCGTCATGGCCGTGAAGCGGTCGGCCGGTACGTCCGGGGCGGCGGCCTGCGCGATGAGCGCGTTCGTGTTGGCCGGGTTGCCGACGACGAGGACCTTGATGTCGTCCGCGGCGTTGTCGTTGATCGCCTTGCCCTGCGGCTTGAAGATGCCGCCGTTGGCGGAGAGCAGGTCGCCGCGCTCCATGCCCTTGGTGCGGGGGCGGGCGCCGACGAGGAGGGCGACGTTGGCACCGTCGAACGCGACGTTCGGGTCGTCCGAGATCTCGATGTTCTGCAGCAGCGGGAAGGCGCAGTCGTCGAGCTCCATGGCGGTGCCCTCGGCGGCCTTGAGCGCCGGGGTGATCTCCAGGAGGCGCAGGTTGACCGGCACGTCCGCGCCGAGCAGCTGGCCGGAGGCGATGCGGAAGAGCAGTGCGTAGCCGATCTGGCCGGCTGCGCCGGTGACGGTGACGTTCACGGGAGTGCGGGTCATGGCGTTCTCCGTATGACAGCAGGGCTTTTTTTGATCGATCTCTCGGCATCAAGAGATCCGCCGTCAGGCTATCGCGCCCCGGACCCCCCGCACCTCCGGGTGCATGTGGCCCGCCCCACAGAACACCCACTCCCCGCAACGGGAGGCGACGCGACGGGAGAGGCGTCGCGACGCGAGAGGTGACGCAACGGCAGGCGGCCGCCTGCTCGGGAGAGGTGGGCAGACGGCCGCCTGTGGGGGGTGCCACTTGGTGACTACTCCCGTGGGGGTACTGCTCCGCCTGCCCCGGACCGGGGCAGGCATGCCCCCATGTCGCATGGAATTTCGCGACGTCTCCGCCGTTACTGCGTGCAGCCCTTCTGGCCGGCCTTCAGCGTGGCGCAGGCCTTCGCCTCGCTCGCCTTCGTGACGGCCACCATCGGGGTGTACGCGTCGAGGTCCGCGTTGACCGTGCCCTTCTGCACACCGGTGGTGCCGGCCTGCTGGATCCGGACCTCGTCGCCCGGCGCCGCCTGCGTGATGCGCGCCCACGCGGCCCCGCACGTCTTGCTGTAGCGGACCTCGACCTTGGCCTGGCCGACGAGCACGGAGTCCGTGGTCCGCGCGAACTCGCCTCCGCAGCCCATCGCCTCGGGGTCCTTGCCGGTGCAGTCCTTGCCGCTGCACTGAACTCCCGCGGGCAGCTCGGGGGCGCTGCTGGTCGGCGTCGCCTCCGGCTTCGCGTGGTCGTCCTTCTCGCCCTTGCCCGCGTCCGTGAGGTACATAGCCGCGGCGATGACGACGAGCGCGCCCACGACGCCCGCGAGGAACATCGTCAGCCGGCGCTTGCGGCGCTGCCGGTCCGGCGAACCGCCGCCGGTCCCTGGCTGCACATCCGGTCCGCGACCGTCGCCGCCCGCGTAGGCCCCCGCCCCCTCCGCGTACGGAACGCCTCCCCCGGCGCGCTCCCCCGGACGGAACGCCTGCTCCCTCTCGCTCCCGTACGGCAGCGAGTCCGCCAGGGGAGCCTGCCCCTGTGGCGGCACGGTCGGTGCGACGCCCGCGGGCCCCGCGGCGCCGGTCGCGCCGCCGCCGGACGGCCTGGCCGCCGTCCTGCCGCCGCCGCCCGCGCTGCCGTTCTTGCCGGCCTTCGTGGCCGTGGGCCCGAACTCCCCCAGCGCTGCGCGCGCCTGGGAGATCCGTATCGCCTCCATCGTCATGTCGTGACGCATCTCGGAGCGGCTCCAGGCGCGCTCCGCGAGCTCCCACATGGTGGTCAGATGGACCGGATTGGTGCCCGTCACCTCGGCCAGGGTCACGATCGCGCGCTTGGGCGCGAGCAGCCGGCCGTTCAGATACCGCTCCCAGGACGTCTTGCTGTACCCGGTGCGGTCCGCGACCGCGGCGATGCTCAGTCCGCTGCGGTCGACGAGCCTGCGGAGCTGGCTTGCGAACTCCCTGACCTGCGGGTCGAGTTCATCCGGTAGCGCCCTCCAACGAGGCATTGCTTCCCCCTATTCCCCCCGTACGTGCCCTGATCCCCCGCGCCGCGCCGCACCCCTCGCGCCGGCCTCGGCCGGCGTTGGCCTCGCCGGCCCACTCTGGCTACCCAGTGGGATGCGCGGAGCCAGGATGTCAGTTCCGGGGGCGGGGGCGCACGGGGGCATTCGACGGCGTTCGGCCCACCGGCGTGCGCCGTTGCACGACCGGAGATCCACGGTCCAGTGTCCCACCGGGGTCCCCCACCCCCGCACGGAACCTCGAACGCCCCAGCTCAGCGCCTGGGTCGCCCCGGACCGTCCCGATTGCCCACGGTAACCCCGCTGTTGAGGCAACAGATGGCAAATCCGTGAACTTGTCGATACATCAACACACTTCGACACAGGAGGAATGGGCCATTACGGGAAGCGTCCGGCAGACCGATCGTTGCCGTCCTCGCACACCGTGGCGGAATGGTCACTTCCGTGCCACAGCGGCCCGCTCAACCTTGAAGGACACCTGACGCGTCCATGACTCTGATGACCACGGCGAGGAGATCTGCACGGCCCGGGCGAGGCCCACGTGGACGACCCGGACCGCAAAGACCGGCGGCGCCCGTCCTCCCTCGGGGGAGAGGACGGGCGCCGCCTTTGTGCGTGCGCTGCGGGCGTCAGCTGATCGTGAAGTGCAGCGTGTCGTTCAGGAACGGGATGACGAGCCAGGGATTCGGTTGCACCATCAGCGCGAGCAGCACGATGACGACGCCCAGGAACCCGTACGTCACCATGTCGGTGAAACGGGAGCGCACCGCGAGCATGCCCACGGACGGGAGCGTCCAGCGCATCACCGCACCGCCGATCAGGGCGACGCCGATCAGCAGCGTCCCGACCCGGAACACGTCGAACGCGGTGAGCAGCAGCCCGACGCCCACCAGCGATATCACCGCGAGGATCGGCCACTGCCGCGCCGGGGCCGGGGCGTCGCCCGGCGCCGCGCGGCCGCCGCCCTCGGGGCGCGCGGTGTCCCTGGTGAAGAGCGGGAACCGGCGCGAGGCACGCCGCGGCTCCCCATCGGCGCCCGGGGCCGACACCGCACCCTCGGCGCCTTCCGGGGTGCCGGTGCCGGCGTCAGCCGACACCGTTCGCGTTCCGTTCGGCGGCCTCGACGACGTTCACGAGGAGCTGGGCACGGGTCATGGGGCCGACGCCGCCCGGGTTCGGGGAGATCCACCCGGCGACCTCGGTGACGCCCGGGTGGACATCGCCGACGATCTTGCCGTTCTCGTCACGCGAGACACCGACGTCGAGCACGGCGGCGCCCGGCTTGATGTCCTCGGGCTTGATCAGGTGCGGGACGCCCGCGGCGGCGACGACGATGTCGGCGCGCTTGAGGTGGGCGGCCAGGTCACGGGTGCCGGTGTGGCACTGCGTGACGGTCGCGTTCTCGGACTTGCGGGTGAGCAGCAGCGGCATCGGGCGGCCGATGGTGACGCCGCGGCCGACGACCACGACCTCCGCGCCGTTGATCTCCACGCCGTGCTCGCGCAGCAGCGTGATGATGCCGAAGGGGGTGCAGGGCAGCGGCGCCGGCTCGTTCAGGACGAGGCGGCCGAGGTTCATCGGGTGCAGGCCGTCCGCGTCCTTGGCCGGGTCCATCAGCTCCAGGATGCGGTTCTCGTCGATGCCCTTGGGCAGCGGGAGCTGGACGATGTAGCCGGTGCAGGCGGGGTCCTCGTTGAGCTCGCGGACGACCGCCTCGATCTCCTCCTGCGTGGCGGTGGCCGGCAGGTGGCGCTGGATGGAGGCGATGCCGACCTGGGCGCAGTCGCGGTGCTTGCCCGCGACATACTTCTGGCTGCCCGGGTCCTCACCGACCAGGACGGTGCCGAGGCCGGGCGTGACGCCCTTCTCCCTCAGGGCCGCCACACGGGCGGACAGATCGGACTTGATCGTGGCTGCGGTGGCCTTGCCATCGAGAATCTGGGCGGTCATGCCTCCCATCTTCGCGGATGGGACCGCCCCGGTTCCAATCCGGGCGTCCCAGCTTGATCACCGTTGTTGCACTTCCACAACGCATACGGAATGCGGCTGGACAAATAAGCCGCACCTAAAGAACCATGAGCGGCAACAGTGCCGCGGGCAGTACCGGGGGGACGACCGCTCTGTAGACCTTTCCTCCACTTGGTGCCGCGCGTTGTCCCCGCACTAAGGCAACGGAGGAAAAGCCATGAGTTTCGGCGACCCGAACAACCCCTACGGTCCGCCGCAGGGTCAGCAGCCCGGCTACCCGCCGCAGGCGCCCCAGGCTCCCCAGGGCCAGCCCGGCTACGGCTACCCGCAGGCACCCCAGGGCCCCCCGCCCCAGCAGGGCTACGGCTACCCGCAGGGCCAGCCCGCGTACCCCGGCTTCCCCGGCGGCAATGTCATGCCGATCGAGATGCCCGGCCTGATGAAGACCGCGCGCGTGCTCCTGTTCATCCTCGCCGGCTTCCAGCTCCTCTTCGGCGTCATCGCGGGCATCGCGGTCGGCGCGGCCCAGGACGTGTCCAACGGCGTCGGCTCCGGTGACGCCACGGACACGCTGGCCGGGCTCGGCTTCCTCGTCGCTGCCCTCATGGTGGCCCTCGGCGCTCTGTCGATCTTCCTGGGCGTCAAGTTCAAGAACGGCGGAAGCGGCATCCGCATCACGACGATCGTCTACGCGTCGCTGATGATCATCGGTGGTCTCGTGAACACCATCAGCGGCGGCGGCGGTTCGGCGACCTTCGGCGGACTCATCTCGCTCGCCATCGCCGGCATCATCCTCGGCTCCATGGTGAACAGCGCCGCGTCCACCTGGTTCAACCGCCCGCGCTACTGATCGAGTTCGCGGCGAACCAGGGTCCCCACCCTTCACGCGTAAGGGCCGCTCTCTCCCGTCACAAGGGGAGCGCGGCCCTTCGCTGTACCCCTGCTCTGCCGGATCGTCCGGCGGGGGGACGGGGTCTTTGTGCGGCGTCGCCGTGGCGCCGCCACCGACCGAACCACCGCACAGCGACGCACAGTTCAGACGCGCGGGCCGTGCCTTCACAGGAGAAGGCACGGCCCGCGGTCGTGCGTCGCTCAGCGCGACTCGGCGAGTCTCAGTGAGTCTCAGTGGAAGAAGTGGCGCGTGCCGGTGAAGTACATCGTCACGCCCGCCTTCTTCGCGGCCTCGATGACCTGCTCGTCACGGATGGAACCGCCGGGCTGGACGATCGCCTTCACACCGGCGTCGATCAGGATCTGCGGCCCGTCCGGGAACGGGAAGAACGCGTCCGACGCGGCGAAGGAGCCGCGCGCCCGCTCCGCGCCCGCGCGCTCCACGGCCAGCTTGCAGGAGTCGACGCGGTTGACCTGGCCCATGCCGACGCCGACCGAGGCGCCGTCCTTGGCCAGCAGGATCGCGTTGCTCTTCACCGCGCGGCACGCCTTCCAGGCGAACGCCAGCTCGTCGAGCTCGCCCGGGGACAGCGCGTCACCCGTGGCGAGGGTCCAGCTCGCCGGGTTGTCGCCGTCGGCCTGGACGCGGTCGGTGACCTGGAGGAGCGCGCCGCCGTCGATCTGCTTCGTCTCGACGACCGCCGACGGGCCCTGGTGGGCGCGCAGCACGCGGATGTTCTTCTTCTTGGTGAGGGCCTCGAGCGCGCCGTCCTCGTACTCGGGCGCGACGATGACCTCGGTGAAGATCTCCGCGACCTGCTCGGCCATCTCCTTGGTGACCGGACGGTTCACGGCGATCACACCGCCGTACGCGGAGACCGGGTCACAGGCGTGCGCCTTGCGGTGCGCCTCGGCGACGCTCGACGCGACCGCGACGCCGCACGGGTTGGCGTGCTTGATGATCGCGACGCACGGGTCGTCGTGGTCGTACGCGGCACGGCGCGCGGCGTCCGTGTCCGTGTAGTTGTTGTACGACATCTCCTTGCCGTGCAGCTGCTCGGCCTCGGCGAGACCGCCGGTGCCGTCGACGTAGAGGGCGGCGCCCTGGTGCGGGTTCTCGCCGTAGCGCAGGACGTTCTTGCGCCCGTACGTCGCGCCGAGGAACTCGGGGAAGCCGCTCTCGTCGGCAGCCGCGTAGCCGTCGGCGAACCAGGAGGCCACCGCGACGTCGTACGCCGCCGTGTGCTGGAAGGCCTCACCGGCGAGACGCTTGCGGGCGGTCAGGTCGAAGCCGCCGTCGCGGACGGCCGAGAGGACGTCGGCGTACCGGGCGGGGCTGGTGACGACGGCCACCGACGGGTGGTTCTTGGCGGCGGCGCGCACCATCGAGGGGCCGCCGATGTCGATCTGCTCGACACACTCGTCGGGAGTGGCACCCGAGGCGACGGTCTCCTTGAAGGGGTACAGGTTCACGACGACGAGCTGGAAGGGCTCCACGCCGAGCTCGGCGAGCTGGCGCCGGTGGTCCTCCAGGCGCAGGTCGGCGAGGATGCCCGCGTGGATCTTCGGGTGCAGCGTCTTGACGCGCCCGTCGAGGCACTCGGGGAAGCCCGTGAGCTCCTCGACCTTGGTGACGGGAACCCCGGCAGCGGCGATCTTCGCAGCGGTCGAGCCGGTCGACACCAGCTCCACGCCCGCCTCGTGCAGCCCGCGCGCGAGGTCTTCCAGACCGGTCTTGTCGTAGACGCTGACGAGCGCCCGGCGAATGGGCCGCTTGTTGCTCTCGGCGGTCACTGGATAACTACCTTTCGTCCCTCAATGCGATAGCCGTTGCGGGCCAGACGCCCCACGACATCGACGAGCAGCCTGCGCTCGACTTCCTTGATGCGCTCGTGCAGAGCGCTCGCGTCGTCCTCGTCCCGGACCTCGACCACGCCCTGAGCGATGATCGGGCCGGTGTCGACGCCGTCGTCGACGAAGTGGACGGTGCATCCGGTGACCTTGGCGCCGTACGCGAGCGCGTCGCGCACACCATGGGCTCCGGGAAAACTGGGGAGCAGGGCGGGGTGCGTGTTCACGAACCGCCCGCCGAACCGGGCGAGGAACTCCTTGCCCACGATCTTCATGAACCCGGCCGAGACCACGAGGTCAGGCTCGTACGCCGCCGTGGCCTCGGCGAGCGCCCGGTCCCACTCCTCGCGGGTGGCGAAGTCCTTCACCCGGCAGACGAAGGTGGGCAGCCCGGCGCGCTCGGCGCGCTCGAGCCCGGCGATGGAGTCACGGTCGGCGCCGACGGCCACGATCTCGGCGCCGTAACCCTCCGCGCCCTCGGCCGCGAGGGCGTCGAGCAGAGCCTGCAGATTCGTGCCTGATCCGGAGACCAGCACGACGAGCCGCTTGGCCACAGCGAGGGCCTTTCTCGGGAGTGCGTTTGTAGGGTCGCACAAAGGCTTCATGGTTCCCGATACGGGGAACTCTACGAAGCGGTCGACCGTCAGCAACGATACCGGCACATGGAGCGGCCCCCACGGGACGGGGGCGCGGCCGGAAGGTAGCGTCTGTGGCGGATTCGCCGACCGAAGGAACGCCGACCGCTCGCGGGACGTTCACTTCAGGACGGGCTCGCCCGCAGCCGCGCCACGATCGACCTAGGGGAAGACGCACACCTGATGCCGGACCGAAGCCTCCGCCTGCCGCTGCTGCCCGCCGGCTCGACCCTGCTGCGCGAAGGCCGTCCCACGCCTCCTCCGCCCCAGGACACACCACCCAAGTCGTCGGATTCCCCCAAGAAGTCCCCTGGGTCCCCTGAGTCCCCTGAATCGTCCAAGCCCTCCAAGCTCTCCAAGCCCGCCAAGGACGACAACCCGTTCGCGCCGCCGCCCGAGGGCTCGCCCGACCGCCCGTGGCAGCCGCGCCGCCCCGAGGGCGGCCAGGACGGGCAGGGCGACGGGTCGGGCGGGGACCGGAACCCGTGGGGCGGCCAGTGGAGCGACCGGCAGCCGGGCCGCGCCCAGGGCGGCGGCTTCGGCGACCGCCCCGGCCAGGGCGGCGGACCCGGGGGCCAGGGCGGGCCCGAAGGCCCTCAGGGACCCGGCTCCGGCATGCGCTGGGACCCGGCGGACCCGGCCCAGCGCCGCGCGCGCTACGCTCTGCTCTCCGGCATGTGGGGCTTCTTCTTCGCCCTGTTCAGCTGGCCTTACGTGGCGCTGCTGCTCGGCGCGCTCGCCCTGTACTGGGGCGTCAGCGCCCTGCGCGCCAAGCCCCGCAAGCCGAACCCGGACGCTCCGGCCCCCACGGGTCCCGCCACCGGATCGAGACCGCAGACCACGGCGGCCGTCAGCGGCCTGGTCACCGGCTCCCTCGCCCTGGCACTGGTCGCCGCCACGTTCACGGCACAGCTGGTCTACAGCGACTACTACACGTGCGTGAACGACGCGCTGACCAGCGCGTCCCAGAAGGCGTGCAACGACAAGCTCCCGAAGGAACTGCGCACGCTGCTCGGCACGCGCGACTAGGGTCTTTCGTTTGGATCAGGCACGCACATCTGCCGCGTTGTGCGAGCCCAGATGATCCATGCGAGAGGCCCTGGCTAGGACGGGTCCGACCGTGCTTCGCGGGCCGCGCCTCCGTTCTCACCGGCGCTGTCGTCCGGGTCCGTGTCCCTGCTCGTGTCCGACGCTTCCTTGAGCGCTGCCCAGCGCGCTTCCCTCGTGGCCTCGTCCGGCCAGGGCCCGCCCGGGAAGGGGTCCGCGGAGAACGGGTCCGCGGGGAAGAAGTCGTACGGCTCGAACGCGGCGTCGTCCGACTCCGCCTGCCCGGCCCGAGTCGCCCCCTCCCGGCTCCGGCGCGGCAGCCAGCTCTTCGGGGAGGGGAGCCGGGGGCGCCGCCACCACGACGGGGCCCGCTCCTCGAACGATTCTCCGGCCCGCCCCTCGAACGATTCCCCGGTCCGCCCCTCAAGCGGCTCACCGACCCGCTCGTCGCGCGGCACCCTGACCCGCCGGGCCCGCAGTCCCACCGCCACCGGCACCCCCACCAGCACCGTCCACCCCGTCGCCGCGAGCCCTGTCGGCCACCCCACGGGCCCGAACTCCGCGAGCCCCGCGACGCCCATCGGCCCGCCGGCCGCCATCGCGAGCCCCGCGAAGAGAAGCCCGCACAGCACCGCCGCGACGGCCACCGCCATCGCCGTGCTCCCCCGCGACCACACCTCGTCCCGCTCCCCGTGCCTGGGCGCCGCCGCCCCCGCCACGAACCACGCCACCGTCAGCCCGGCCACGATCGGCACCGCCCCCGCCGACCAGGTGAGCGGCGACCCGGGACCCGGCTCCGGCACCACCGCGAGCAGCGGGAACGCGGGCAGCAGCGGCCCCGACGACACCCCGAGCGGCCCGGCCACGCTTCCCCCGCCGAGCGTGAAGCCGGGCCCGAGCGCGTACGCGGCGCCCCACACCGCCGCGTTCGGCACCAGCGCGGCGGCCAGCAGGAGCACCGCGAGCCGTCCCGACCACACGTCCGTCATCTGCTCGAACGAATGCCGCACCGCCCCCATGTGCCACACCGTCGACGCCGCCACGACCAGCGCGCCGCCCGCCAAGAGCATGAGCACCCCGGCGGCCGCGGCCCGCGCGGCGACCGGCAGCAGACGTCGTACGAACACCTCGCGCCTGCCGTCCGGGAGAGCGTCGAGACGATGGCGCAGGCGTGCGGGCAGCGGGGTGCCCGGGCGGCCGTGGGCCGTCCAGATCCCGGCACCCGCGGCGGCCACGGCGACGACCGTCAGATGCGCGGCGACGCTCGGCCAGGACGGCCGCAGTTCACCGCCCGACGCGTAGAACGCGGCGCCGCCGCCCACCAGCAGATACCCGGCCACGACCCCGCACCACGGTGTCCACCAGGCCATCTGCGGGGCGTCCCCGTCGTCCTCGCCCTCCACCGAGTCCCGCGCCGCACGGTGCAGCAGCCACACCGGAAGCACCAGAAGGAGCAGTGGCGCGACACCGATCGGCGCCGGGGTCCCGGAGAACGTGTCCGTCCTGATGACCTCGGCGCCGTGCGCGAGCAGCCACAGCGCGGCGGCGGCGTGCAGAGCACCGCCGGGACCGCTGTCCGGATAGGGCGAACTGATCCACAGCACCATGACGAGCACGGCGGACGAGCCGAGCCCGAGCCCGGCCGCCAGGACCCCGCCGAAGAAGCAGGCGGCAGGCCCCGGGGAGCGGTCACGCACGCGGGAGAGCAGGAGCGGCAACGACAGGCCACGGTCGGTCATTTGGGTCACGCGGCCATGCTCCCAATGACACACGCTTTAGTCGCGTAACAGGCGAAGACCGGATGTGTCGCCCAAGATACGTTTATGTAGTTTTTCACGCGAAAGGGTGTGTTGAGTTCCCTATGACACAGAGCTCTGCCTCCCCGCTGCCGACCCCCAAGGAGCGCCGTAGGCTCCGCGAGTCGAAGTCGCTGACCCTGGCTCAGGTCGCCGCGAAAGTAGGCGTCACCTGCGAAACGGTCCGCGCATGGGAATCCGGACGCAGCACCCCGAGGGGCCACAAGAGGGATACGTACGCGAAGCTCCTGGCGAGCGTCGGGGCGGAGGGACAAGCGCCGGCCGCCACGGCCGCGGCCACCGCCACGGCGACGCCCGTCCGGAGCAGACGATCCGTCGGACGCTGGGACTCCGCCCCGCTCGACCGGGGTCAGGAGCGCGGCGGAGGGTGGGTGCGGGCCGCGGCCGAAGCGGGCGAGAGCACCGGCCCGGCGGCGTTCCCGAAGGACGCCACGGACGCCTTCGACCGGCTCTACGCCTACGCGGCCCCCGGCCTGGTCCGCCAGGCCTACCTCCTCACCGGCCGCCGCACCCTCGCCAGGGAGTCCGTGGAGCGCGCCTTCCAGCTCGCCTGGCAGCGCTGGCCCGAGGTCGCCGTGGACCGCGATCCCGCCGGCTGGGTCAGGGCCGCCGCGTACGAGTACGCCATGTCGCCCTGGCACCGGCTCCGCCCGAGCCACCGGCACCCCGAGGCGCCGCCCGCCGACGCCGACGACCGCGCGCTGCTCGACGTACTCCTGAGCATGCCGTCCTCGTACCGCCGCACCCTGCTCCTCTACGACGGGGTCGGGCTCGATCTGCCCGAGACCGCGGCCGAGACGGAGGCCACCACGCCCGCGGCGGCACAGCGGCTGCTCCACGCGCGGGAGGCCGTCGCCGAGCAGCTGCCCGCACTCGCCGTGCCCGACCAGCTCCACCGGCGCCTGACCGAACTCGCGGGCGCCGAGAAGCTCCAGGCCCCCAAGTCAACCCTCGTCCGCACGGACGGCGAGCGCCGGACCCGGTTCTGGACCCGTTCGGCCATCGCCGTCACCGTCCTGATCATCGGCGCGACGGCCCTCACGCTGCACACCGCCCCGACCCGCTACGAACCCGTCCCCGCCCCCGGCGCCATGATCAGCGGCGTACCGCCGCGGACGGGGCCGGGACCGCTCACGCGCGCGGACAAGAAGCTGCGCGACAAGCTGCACAAGGCGGCAGAGAGCGGCCCGCACCGCCTCGCCCCCGAGGTCGACTGAGCCCCCACGGGCTTCCCGCACAGGCTTCTCTCATGGGCTTCCCGCACGGACGAACGACAGTGGGCCCGCACCCCCGGAAGGGTGCGGGCCCACTGATGTCAGGCAGGTGGCGGAACTACGAGAGCAGCTCGCGCGCCAGCTTGGCCGTCTCGGTCGGCGTCTTGCCGACCTTCACGCCGGCGGCCTCGAGGGCCTCCTTCTTGGCCTGTGCGGTGCCAGAAGAGCCGGACACGATCGCGCCCGCGTGACCCATCGTCTTGCCCTCGGGGGCGGTGAAGCCCGCGACGTAGCCGACGACCGGCTTGGTGACGTGCTTGGCGATGTAGTCCGCCGCACGCTCCTCGGCGTCGCCGCCGATCTCGCCGATCATGACGATCAGGTCGGTGTCGGGGTCCGCCTCGAACGCCTCGAGGGCGTCGATGTGCGTCGTACCGATGACCGGGTCGCCACCGATGCCGACGGCCGACGAGAAGCCGAGGTCACGGAGCTCGTACATCATCTGGTACGTCAGCGTGCCGGACTTCGAGACCAGACCGATGCGGCCCGGCTTCGTGATGTCGCCCGGGATGATGCCGGCGTTCGACTGGCCCGGGGTGATGAGACCGGGGCAGTTCGGGCCGATGATGCGGGTCTTGTTGCCCTTCGACTTCGCGTACGCCCAGAAGGCGGCGGAGTCGTGGACGGCGATGCCCTCGGTGATGACGACGGCGAGGGGGATCTCGGCGTCGATCGCCTCGACGACGGCGGCCTTGGAGAAGGCCGGCGGCACGAAGAGGACGGACACGTTGGCGCCCGTGGCCTCCATCGCTTCCTTGACCGTGCCGAAGACCGGGACCTCGGTGCCGTCGAAGTCGACCTTGGTGCCGGCCTTGCGCGGGTTCACGCCGCCGACGATGTTCGTGCCGTCACCGAGCATGAGCTTGGTGTGCTTCATGCCCGTGGCACCGGTCATGCCCTGGACGATGACCTTGCTGTCCTTGGTGAGGAAGATAGCCATGGTGGTCTGAGTCCCTCTTCCTTACTTCGCAGCCGCGGCGAGCTCGGCGGCCTTGTCGGCCGCGCCGTCCATGGTGTCCACACGCTGAACGAGCGGGTGGTTGGCGTCGCTCAGGATCTTGCGACCGAGCTCCGCGTTGTTGCCGTCGAGGCGCACGACCAGCGGCTTGGTGACCGCTTCGCCCTTGTCGGCGAGAAGGGCCAGGGCCTGCACGATGCCGTTGGCGACCTCGTCGCAGGCGGTGATGCCACCGAAGACGTTGACGAAGACGGACTTGACGTCCGGGTCGCCGAGGATGATCTCCAGGCCGTTCGCCATCACCTGGGCGGACGCGCCGCCACCGATGTCCAGGAAGTTGGCCGGCTTCACGTTGCCGTGGTTCTCACCGGCGTACGCGACGACGTCCAGGGTCGACATGACCAGGCCGGCGCCGTTGCCGATGATGCCGACCTCGCCGTCCAGCTTGACGTAGTTGAGGTTCTTGGCCTTGGCGGCAGCCTCGAGCGGGTTGGCTGCGTCCTTGTCCTCGAGCGCCTCGTGGTCGGGCTGGCGGAAGTCCGCGTTCTCGTCGAGCGAGACCTTGCCGTCAAGGGCGATGACCTTGCCGGAGGCGACCTTGGCGAGCGGGTTCACCTCGACGAGGAGGGCGTCCTCCTTGATGAAGGTGTCCCACAGCGTCACCAGGATGTCGGCGACCTGGTCGGCGACCTCGGCCGGGAACTTCGCCTTGGCGACGATCTCCTGGGCCTTCTCCTTGGAGACACCCTCGTTGGCGTCCACCGGCACCTTCGCGAGGGCGTCGGGGTTCTCCTCCGCGACGACCTCGATCTCCACGCCGCCCTGGACGGACGCCATGGCGAGGAAGGTGCGGTTGGTGCGGTCGAGGAGGTACGAGACGTAGTACTCCTCGAGGATCTCCGGGGCCGTCTCGGCGATCATCACCTTGTGGACCGTGTGGCCCTTGATGTCCATGCCGAGGATGTCCGTCGCGCGAGCGACGGCCTCGTCCGGGGTGGCGGCGAGCTTGACGCCGCCGGCCTTGCCGCGGCCTCCGACCTTCACCTGCGCCTTGATGACGGACTTGCCGCCAAGACGCTCGGTCGCCTCGCGGGCCGCCTCAGGCGTGTCGATGACTTCACCGGCCAGCACCGGTACACCGTGCTTGGCGAAGAGGTCCCTCGCCTGGTACTCGAACAGGTCCACGCGCGTCCGTCCCTTTTCCGTGATCTCGCTGCGATCTCGCTGCATTGTGGTCAGCTGTCTGCGTGGGCGTGCCGCGGAGGGCAACGTGACTGCGCTGTCACAAGGGAGGCGTAGGACGGAGTCCGGTACGCGGCATGTCCGTCTCGCAGGTTATCGCCGCTGGCCCCGGGCCCCTAAATCGCAGGTCGCACCTGGGCGGTGATAACAGTCACAGATCGGGGCCTCACCGGCCTGGGGTGCGCCCGGTGAGGCCCCTGAGAGCCCCGGAAAGGCCCGGTGGGAGGACCTGGAGAGCCCTGCCGCCGGACCGGGAAGGGCCCGGGCGGGTGATCCTCACCCCAATGGGGACCACCCGCCGCCATCTGCCGGGCCGGGCCCGGCCTGTCACTCCGGTCCCCGGCTGCCCGCAGACGACGCATTCAGTCCGCCTGCTTCAGTGCGTCGGCGCGTTCCGCGGTTGCGGAGGCGGACTTCTCAGTTGCGGAACCTCAGATGCCGATGCCGTTGGCGGCGGCGTCCGTGGCGTGCGTCAGGTAGCTGGGGGCGACCGAGGCGGCCACACCCTGGACGCCCTGGACCGCGTTCCCGGCGAGCGGCTGCGCGTCTGCGCCGACCGTGCCAGTCAGGTCCTGCGCGAACGGCGAGACCTCACCGACGACCCCGCCGGCGAACGGCGTCACGTCGCCGACCACACCACCGGCGAACGGCGCGACGTCGCCCACGACGCCCTGCGCCAGGTACGTCGCGCTGCCGCCGACGCCCTGCACGACCGGCTGCACCTGGTCGTACACGGCCTGCACGAGGGGCTGGACCGCGCCGACGACACCGCCCGTGAACGGCGTCACGTCGTCCGCGACGACCGACTGCGCGAAGGGCTGGACCTGGCCCACGACCCCGTCCGCGAACGGCGTGACGTGGCTGACGACGCCACCGGCGAACGGCGTCACGTCGCCGACCGCGCCGCCCGCGAGCGTGCCGACGTCACCGACGGCCTGTCCGGCGACCGGGACCACGCCGTGCACGGCGGTCGCGGCGATGGGGGGAAGCACCGCGGCCGAGGTCTCGTCGACGACGGGACCGGCGGCGGTCGTCACTCCGCCCACGGCGCCGGAGGCGGTGGCCGGGACGTTCTGGGCGTAGCCCGGGACCTGCGCCGCGGTGCCGTACGCCTGGGCGGCGATGTTCTGGACCTGGGCGGTGGCGCCCTGGACCTGGCCCTGCGCGCCGGTCACCGTGCGGTCGACGTCGGGGGCGAACGCGGACAGGGGGCCGAACAGGTAGTCGATCTCCTGGGTGGCGCCGTCCTGGACGGCTGCGGCCCGGTCGCCGGCGTTCTGCGCGACGGCGCCGGCCGACACGTTCGGGACCCCGGCGGTGCGGGCGTGCGCGGCGCGGGCGGCGGCGGTGCGGGCGGTGTCGGCGACCGTGGTGACGCCCTCGACGTAGCTGCGGGCCTGCTGCTTGGCGTGCGAGGCGGCCGCCTCGACCCGGGCGTCGGCGTGCCGGACGGTGCCCTGGGCGCCGGTGACGGCGGGACCGGCCTGGGGAGCGGCCTTGGCGGCGGTGCCGGAGACGGTTCCGGAGACCGTGGAGGCGGCGCCGGACGCGGTCGTCCGGGCCTGGCCGGTCACGCCCGCCACGGTGTCCTGGGCCTTGCCGGTGACCGAGCCGACGGTGCCGTGGGTGACGTCGTCGACGGTGCCCTGGACGTGGGAGACCGTGCCCTGCACATCGGTGACCACGTCACCGGCCAGGTCCGGCACCGCCACGGAGTGGGCGGGCATCTCGTCGGCGCTGGCGACGGCGGAGCCGAGCGCCCACGCACCGGAGACGCCGGCGGCTATCACGATGGAACGGCGGATGTTCTTGTTCATGCTTGCGTCAGATCCTTCGAATTCTGGATTCCGGTCCCGCGCTGGAGTGGTCCAGCGGTGGGCCGGCGGCATCCGGCCGGAGTGGTCCGGTCGGCGGGCAGACCTGTGCCGCCCCCGCGCGGCAGGTCACGTGCGGGGAACGGGCTGCCCTAGCCGGGGAATTCGGGGATGTCTCGGTACCTGTCGCGGGTGGGCGCGGCGTGGGAGGACGCCGTCGCCCCGGGCAGCAGCCGGGCCGTCGCGCCGCTGCCGAAGGCTGCCGCGGCGAGATCGGAGTGCCGCGTCGAACTGCCGTCCCCCGCCGACTGGCCGACCGCGCTGCCGCTGGGGAACGCGGGGGCGGGAGTCGAGGTTCCGGACGCCTTCGTGGCCGTGGTCCGTGCGGGTACGGCGGCGGCGCCTGCCGGGGCGAACACGTCGCCGACGGCTGCTTCGGCTGCCTCTCGCTTGCCGGGCCGCGCGGCATCACCGTGCCCGGCGGCCGCATGGGTTCCGGCGCTCGGAGCCGGTGCCGCGTGGGCGCCGTCCCCTGCGGGACCGGGGGTGCCGGGTTCGCCGGGCCGGCCCGGGTTGCCCGGCAGGCCCGGCATCGACGGCGGTGCGGGCAGGAACCGCGGCGGAGCCTCGTCGGCGAGCTCGCCGACGATCCCTCCGGCGAACTCACCCACTTCCCGGGCCTCTTCCCGTACGGCGTCCCGGACCGTCCCCCGCGCTTCGCGTACTTCTCGTACGACGGGTGCGGCGACCTGGTTCCGGACCGGCTCGGCCACGTGGGTCCGGACCGGCTCGACCATGCGCTTCCTGGCAGGCTCCACGGCTTGCTCCCGCACGGCCCCGACTGCTCGGGAACCGGTGGCGGGAGGCGTGTGGTGTGCCGCCCGCGCGGGGACGGATACGTGAACCGGCGCGTGAGCGGTTGCGTGGACCGCCTGCTCGCCAGCGGCCTCGGTCGGCGGCAGAACTCCCTCCGCCGCGTGCGCCCTTCCCCCGCACAGCAGGCCCAGCACGATCAGGCCGCCCGCAAGGAACATCACCCGGAGCGCCACGTTCAGCGCACGCCGCCCGGCCGCTGCGCGCACGACGCGCGGAGCGGCACCAGGCAGAGCGATCGGGCAAGTCAAGGTGGGGGGAACCCTCCCGTACGAGGGGCGCGGGGACGCGGGGACGCGTGGGCGCGGGGATGAGAACAGCCGCACCGATCCTTGCACGGGACGCCCGAGGTTGCGCAAGCCCCCTGTTACCGATGGGTAGTCATGTCCGGATTTACGACTTCCCGTTCGCCGGGTTCCCGGCGTCCGGTATCGGCAGCGGCCGCTTCTCGATCGCCGCCGCCATCACCTCCGGGAAGAGATCCGGAGTGCACGCGAAGGCCGGTGCTCCCAAGGCCGCGAGCGCCGCCGCGTGTTCCCTGTCGTACGCGGGTGCCCCCTCGTCGGACAGTGCGAGCAACGTGACGAACTGCACTCCCGACGCCTTCATCGCGGCGACCCGCTTCAGCATCTCGTTCCGGATGCCGCCTTCGTAGAGGTCACTGATGAGGACGACGACGGTCTCGGCGGGGCGGGTGATCTGCGACTGGCAGTACGCGAGCGCTCTGTTGATGTCGGTGCCGCCGCCGAGCTGCGTGCCGAACAGGACGTCGACCGGGTCGTCGAGCTGGTCGGTGAGGTCGACGACGGCCGTGTCGAACACGACGAGCCTCGTGTTGATGGACCGCATCGAGGCCAGCACGGCGCCGAACACGGAGGCGTAGACGACGGACGCCGCCATCGAGCCCGACTGGTCGATGCAGAGGATGACCTCCTTCTTCACCGACTGGGACGCGCGGCCGTATCCGATGAGCCGCTCGGGGACGACCGTTCGGTACTCCGGGAGATAGTTCTTGAGGTTGGCCGCGATCGTGCGGTTCCAGTCGATGTCGTGGTGGCGGGGCCTGTTGATACGGGCGCTGCGGTCGAGCGCGCCGGTGAGCGTCGCGCGGGTCCGCGTGGCGAGGCGCTTCTCCAGGTCCTCGACGACCTTGCGCACGACCGCGCGTGCGGTTTCCTTCGTCGTCTCCGGCATCGCCTTGTTGAGGGAGAGCAGCGTGCCGACGAGGTGCACGTCGGCGTCGACCGCTTCCAGCATCTCCGGTTCGAGCAGCAGCGCGGACAGGCCGAGGCGGTCGATGGCGTCGCGCTGCATGACCTGGACGACGGAGGACGGGAAGTACGTCCGGATGTCGCCGAGCCAGCGCGCCACGGACGGCGCGGACGCCCCGAGGCCGGCCGAACGGTCGTGCCCCCGTCCCTCCTTGTTGTCCCCTCTCCCGTAGAGCGCGGTCAGGGCGCCGTCCATCGCCGCGTCCTGGCCGCCGAGCGCGCAGCCGGTGCCGTCCGCCTCGTCCCCGCCGAGCACGAGCCGCCAGCGCCGCAACCGCTCGTCCCGGGCTCCCTCGCTGAGCTCGTCCACCTGGTCGACCGCCATCAGGCCACCCCCACAAGGTCGTTGTCACCCCGGCCGGAACCGGACCCGGACCCGGGGCAGGAGCAGGATCCGGATGTGGCTTCTGCGTATGCGTCCGCGTCGTCCGTCCCGAGCAGCAGCCGCACCACGGGCAGCACCGCGTCCGCGCGCGCGTGGTCGAGGCCGGGCGCGAACCCCGGCGGTGCCGCGCTCACGGCCGCCGTGGGTCCCGTCCCCGCGGGCCCGCGCCGCACCAGCTCGCCCAGCGTGCGGCGCACACCGGATTCGTAGGCGGAGAAGGTGCGGCGCAGCAGCGGCAGTACGTCCGTGAACGCGTCGGCGGAGACGCCCGTCAGCCAGTCGTCGACGAGCGTGAGCAGCCGCTCGTCGTGTACGAGGAGCAGCCCGCCGCCGGAGCCGCCGCCGACGAACCCCTCGATCCAGGCGGCGGCCTCGGCGGGCCCGGTGCCGGGTGAGAGGGCGAGCCCCATCAGCCGCGCGGCCTCGCCCTCGGCCAGCTGTCCGTCGTCGAGGAGCAGGCGCGCGCACCGTCCCCGGATCACGCCGGCCACGCTGTCGCGTGCAGCGAGGACCCGCAGCACGGAGTGCCAGCGGCCTCTGTGTCCGGCCGTCCCGTCGTTCTCCAGGAGCCCCACCGCCGTGTGGACCGCGTCCACATGCCCGCGCATCTCGGCCGCGGCGTCCCCGTCGAGCCCCGCGCACGCGGGTGGCAGGCCTACGAAGACGCGCTCGGCGAGACCGGCCGCGACCTCGCTCAATGCCTGGGTGTCCGTGCCCCGCACGTCGCCGTAGCGCAGGGAGCGGACGAGCGCGGGCAGTGCCTGGGCGAGATGGCCGACGTCCGCGTCCATCGCGGCGCGGTCGGCCAGTACGCGCATCACCACCGGGAGGGCTTCCGGCAGTTCGGCGAGGAGGCAGCGCTCGGCGAGAGCCGTGACGTCGGCGAGGGCCTGGGCGCCGATCGCGTCCGCCTCGGCTCTGGCCGTGGCGGCCGAGAGCACGGTCGTGCCCCAGACCCCCGCCTCGGCGACGCGCACGGACAGCTCGGGTTCCCAGCGCAGCCGCCAGGTCTCCCGGAACGTGCCGGTGGAGGCGCGCACGGACCGGGCCGGCTCGCCCCAACCGACGTCGAGGAGGCGGAGCCGGTGCAGGAGCCGACTGCGCGCCGCGTCGGTCTCCTTGCGCAGGTCGAGCTCCAACTCCCGCTCCAGTGCCTCCGGTTTGAGCCGCAGGGAGCGCTGGAGCCGTGTGAGGTCGCGTTGCAGCGGCACGGCGGGCGCCGCGTCCGGGACCTCGCCGAGCACGTCTCCCACGACCAGCTTGTCGTGGACGAGCGACAGGGGTACGTCCGACCCCTCGCACATCACGGCGCGGATCGCGTCCGTCGTCTCGGTCAGTCCGGCCAGCGGACGGCCCCGCATCGCGGCGAGCGTCTCGGCCAGCCGCACCGCCTCGATGACGTGTGCCGACGACACGATCCTGTCCTCGTCCCTGAACAGCCCGGCGACCTTGGTCATCCAGCGTTCGACGGGCCGGTCCGGGGCGCTGAACAGATGCCCGTACCAGCCGGGCGAGTCGATGCCCGCTCCGTATCCCCCGGCCCGCGCGAGACGGCGGTGCGTCCAGGGCACCCAGGTCATGTCGACCTTGGCCTTGGGCAGTCCCTTGAGGACGGCCCGGTCCGCGGCGACGGTCGTCTTCACGCGCAGCGCCGGAACGTGCCACGCACCGCACACCACCGCGACCCTGTCCGCGAACTCCTTCTGCGCGGCGCGCAGTTGAAGGCGCATATAAGCCTCCCGCACGAGGTCCAGCCCGTGCCCCCCGTCGCCGTACTCCTCCCGCAGCGCCCCCATCGCCTCACCGAGCGCCTCGAACGGCGCGAACGCGTCCTCCGCCCCGGCCCGGTGTTCGACGACGTCCTCCCACCAGCGCTCCGGGTCGTCGTGTCCCGCGGTCTCGGCGAGTACGGCGAGCGGATCGACACGCATCGCCTCCCTGACGTCGTCCCCGCTCTGATCCTCGCCCTGCTCCCCGAGCCCCTCGAGGTCGTCCGGCGTCACGGCCTGCGCGCGCAGGGCCAGGCTGTGCGCCGCCGGCAGGTCGATGAAACGGACCGGCACGTCCCGCTCCAGGGCCCAGCGGATCGCGACCCACTCCGGGGAGAACTCGGCCAGCGGCCAGAACGCGGAACGCCCCGGCTCGTCCACGACATGCGCCAGCAGCGCGACCGGCGGCACCATGTCCTCGTCGGCGGCGAGCGACACCAGCGCGTCCGCCTCGGGCGGCCCCTCGACCAGGACGACACCCGGACCGGCCGCGTCGAGCGCGGCCCTCGCAGCCCTGGCCGAACCGGGGCCGTGATGCCGCACCCCTAGCAGCAGCGGCCCCCTCCCCCGCTGGCTCATACGCTCACCTCGCGGCACGCGCGGTAGAAGTCCTTCCAGCCGTCCCGCTCACGCACCACGGCCTCCAGGTACTCCTGCCAGACCACCCGGTCCGCGGCCGGGTCACGGACGACGGCGCCGAGGATGCCCGCCGCGACGTCCGACGGCCGCAGCACCCCGTCCCCGAAGTGGGCGGCCAGCGCGAGTCCGCTCGTCACGACGGAGATCGCCTCGGCCGTGGACAGCGTGCCGCTCGGCGACTTCAGCTTCGTACGCCCGTCCTCGGTGACGCCGCCGCGCAGCTCGCGGAAGACCGTGACGGTGCGGCGGATCTCGTCCGAACCGTCCGGAGCGGCCGGCAGGTCGAGGGAGCGGCCGATCTGGTCGACGCGGCGCGAGACGATGTCGACCTCCGCCTCGGCGCTCTCCGGCAGCGGAAGCACCACGGTGTTGAAGCGGCGGCGCAGCGCGCTCGACAGGTCGTTGACCCCCCGGTCCCGGTCGTTCGCCGTGGCGATCAGGTTGAAGCCCCTGACGGCCTGCACCTCCTGGCCCAACTCCGGTATCGGCAGGGTCTTTTCCGACAGGATCGTGATCAGCGTGTCCTGCACGTCGGCCGGGATGCGGGTCAGCTCCTCGACCCGGGCCGTCATGCCCTCGGACATGGCGCGCATGACGGGGCTGGGCACGAGGGCGTCACGGCTGGGGCCGTGCGCGAGCAGCCGCGCGTAGTTCCACCCGTACCGGATCGCCTCCTCGGGAGTACCCGCCGTGCCCTGGACGAGCAGCGTCGAGTCGCCGCTGACGGCCGCCGCGAGATGCTCGGAGACCCATGTCTTCGCGGTGCCCGGCACACCGAGCAGCAGCAGGGCGCGGTCCGTGGCGAGCGTGGTGACGGCGACCTCGACGATGCGGCGCGGCCCCACGTACTTCGGTGTGATGACGGTCCCGTCGGGCAGCGTCCCGCCGAGCAGGTACGTGGCAACGGCCCACGGCGAGAGGCGCCAGCGCTCCGGGCGCGGCCGGTCGTCCTGCGCGGCCAGCGCCGCGAGTTCGGCGGCGAAGGCGTCTTCGGCATGCGGCCGCAGCGCCTGCGCGGCTCCCTGATCCCCCGCGGACGCGGCGCTCTTCTCGGTCGGTTCGACGGACACGGTCATGGCGATCCCCCTCGATTTCGGCCGGGCTCAGCCGGCACGTCCGGCACGTCCCGAGCACGCGGCCGGGATGTGACTCCACCGTGCACCACACCACTGACAATCACCGGTCGCACGCCGCTGACCTGCGCCGACACCCGCGCCACCGGCGATTGTCAGTGGCGGGACCTACCTTCGAGAACATGACTCAGCAGGGGGTGCGCTGGACGGCGGACCAGGTGCTGGCACTGGCGCCTGACGCTCCGTCACGCAAGGCGGGAAGCAAGCTGGGCGTCGCCGGACCGTGGTCGGAGGCGGGAAGTTCGGGCGAGGGGATGGTGTGGGGGCTCTGCAAGGGCAGTGGAAGCAAGCCGTATCAGACGGTCGTGGATGTCGCGGATGCGGCGGGCCCGGCCTACAAGTGCAGTTGCCCGAGTCGTAAGTTCCCGTGCAAGCACGCGCTCGGGCTGCTCCTGCTGTGGGCGGGGGCGGACGGCTCGGTGCCGGACGCGCAGACGCTTCCGGACTGGGCGGAGCCGTGGGCCGAAGGGCGCAGGAAGCGGGCGCAGACCAAGCGGGAGACGGATGCGTCTGGAGGCGCTGCCGCTGATCCCGAGGCCGTGCGCCGCAGGGCCGAGCGCCGTGCCGAGCGGGTCACGGCGGGCGCGAGCGAGCTGGAGCAGCGGCTCGCGGACCTGCTGCGCGGCGGCCTCGCCTCGGCCGAGCAGGCCGGTTACGGGATGTGGGAGGAGACCGCGGCCCGCATGGTGGACGCGCAGGCGCCCGGACTGGCCGCGCGCGTAAGAGAGTTGGGAGCGATACCCGCGTCCGGTCCCGGCTGGCCGGTGCGGCTCCTGGAGGAATGCGCGCTGCTGCACCTCCTCGACCGCGGCTGGCTGCGCCGCGACCTGCTCCCCGCCGAACTCGCGGCGACGGTCCGCTCCCGCATCGGACTGCCGTCATCGGCGGACGGGCGGCCCACCCGGGACCGATGGCTGGTCCTGGCGCAGTACGACACGGCCGACAGCCGGCTCACCACACGCCGGACATGGCTGCACGGGACAGAGTCCGGCCACACGGCGCTCCTCCTTTCCTACGGGGCGGCGGGCCGCGCCCCGGCGCTCTCGCTGCCGGTCGGCCTCGCACTGGACGCCGAGCTCTCCGCGTACGCGGGAGACGGTCAGCTCCGCGCCGACCTGGGCGAGCAGTTCACGGCGCCCGCCCCAAGTCCCGTACGGCCCAAGGGGGCAGGCGTGGCGGAGGCGGCGGCACGGTACGGGGACGCGCTGGGCCGCGACCCATGGCTGGAGTCCTGGCCGGTGACGCTGAGCCGGGTCGTTCCGACCCCGGACGAGGCGAGCGGCGGCTGGCAACTGGCGGACGCGGACGGTGACTTGGAGCGACCGGATCCGGCGGGAGCGGCTTCGGAACGACTAGCGGTCCCGATCACTCCGAAGGCGGCGTCGGGTCCCGGGCTGTGGCGACTGGCCGCGGTGTCCGGCGGAGCCCCGGTCACCGTCTTCGGCGAGTGCGGCCACCGAGGCTTCACCCCTCTCACGGCCTGGCCCGAAGGCCCGGGAGAGGCGGTGGCGCTGTGCTGACGAGCCGGCCGCCAAAGACGACGGAGCCCACCAGGCGAACCCATTCCATGGAGAGGAGCGGCATGAAGGGCCCTTCGACCGCCGACGCCACGGCCACGAGCACCAGCACCAGCTCCGGTGACGCATGGGAAGAGCTGGTCACCGTGGCCCTGCTGGGAACAGACCGGCGGACGCCGCCAGGGCACTCGCCCGGCGCCGACGCACCCACCGCGCTTCTCGACGCCGCCGCCGTACAGACCGTACGACGGCGGGCCGGGCTGCGGCCCGCGCCCGCCGCCGCGCGCCCGGCACGGGCGGCGGACGACCCGCGGCCCCCGCTCCCGGCCCCCGCGCGACGCAGACTCGCGATGCTGCTCACCGACCGCCCCGGCACCGGAGGCGGCCGCCGCGGAACAGCCCCCGACCTGATGGAGCTGCTGCCCCAGTGGCTGGCCGGGGCCAACGAACAGGGGTACGCGGCGCCTCCGGATCTCCTTCCCGCGCTCCTCGACGCGGCCCGCGGGCGCACGGATCTGCGGCCACAGGCCCTCACGTTCGCCGGCCCGCGCGCGCTGTGGCTGGCCCGGCTGAACCCGGACTGGAAGTTCGCACTGCGCTCCACCCCCGGCGGCGGCAAAGCTCTCCCGGCGCCCGAGGATGCGGCCGACGTGCAACGTCTGTGGGAGGAGGGCCTGTTCGCCGAACGGGTCACGCTCCTGGCAGCGGTACGTGAGCACAGCCCAGCAGCGGCACGCGAACTGCTCGCCACCACCTGGTCCGCCGAGCGGGCCGAGGACCGGCTGATGTTCCTCGACTCGCTGCGGTCGGGGCTCGCCGACGCCGACGAGCCGTTCCTGGAACAGGCGTTGTCCGACCGCAGCCGCAACGTCAGAGCCACCGCCGCGGAGCTGCTCTCGGCACTCCCCGGCTCGGCGCTCGCGGCCCGGATGGCGTCACGCGCCACCTCCTGCGTCGCCGTCGACCGCACGCAGGGCGCGGCGACGATCACCGTCGAGGCGCCGCACGAGTGCGACGCGGGCATGGAGCGCGACGGCGTCGTCGCCAAGCCGCCGACCGGCCGGGGTGAACGGTCGTGGTGGCTGGGCCAGTTGGTCGAGGCGACGCCGCTCGGCGGCTGGACCGCGCGGTTCGGAGGCCGCACTCCGGAAGAGATCGTCGCACTGCCGGTGGCCGACGACTGGCAGGGCGAACTCCACGCCGCCTGGTGCCGGGCCGCGGTGCGCCAGCGGGACGCCGTCTGGTCGCGCGCGCTCCTGGGCGCGCCCGCGTCACCGGATGCCGGAGGCCCCGGCGCCGTATCTCTGTCCGAACGGGCGAAGCTCCTCGGCTCGCTGTCCGACGGCGAGCGCGCCGAGTGGGTGGCGGGGTTCATCGCGACGCACGGCCTGTCCGAGGCGTTCCAGCTGCTCGGGGTCTGCACCCAGCCGTGGGCCGAGCCACTTGGGCGGGCAGTGGTCGACGCGCTGAACATCGCGCGGGACGCGGGCAGTTACCCCTGGAGCTTCAGCGGCGTCATGGGCCTGGCCGAACGCTGCCTGGATCCCGCGGAGGCGTCCCGCCTCGACGGCCTCACCGCCACCCCGGACGAACCGGAGGACGCGGCCCCCGGAGCCGGCGGCTACTGGTCGGAAGCGTTCCAGCGTCTGGTCAGCACATTGCGCCTGCGGCGGGCGATGCGGGACGAGTTGAGAGAGACGTAGGCAGGGGAGGTACGCGACGAGGGAGGGCAGGGGAACTGTCCGGTTCGGGCGGAGCGCGACCCACGCACCGAACCGGCACTCCTGCGCCCTCATCCGGGCGGGACCGGAGGGGTCAGGCCCCGGCAGGCTGGCGGACGTTCGCGTTGACCCAGTCCACGATCGACGCCGTCGTCGCGCCCGGGGTGAAGATCTCCGCGACACCCTTCTCCTTGAGCGGAGCGATGTCCGCCTCGGGGATGATCCCGCCGCCGAACACCTTGATGTCCGCGGCGTCGCGCTCCACGAGGAGCTCGATGACGCGCGCGAAGAGCGTGTTGTGCGCCCCGGAAAGAATCGAGAGACCGATCGCGTCGGCGTCCTCCTGGATCGCCGTGTCGACGATCTGCTCCGGCGTCTGGTGCAGGCCGGTGTAGATGACCTCCATACCGGCGTCGCGCAGCGCCCGCGCGATCACCTTGGCCCCGCGATCGTGACCGTCGAGCCCCGGCTTGGCGACCACCACGCGGATCGGACCGGCTGCCACACCCATCACTGCCTCCATGAAGCGACTTCTACCCGATACCTGACCTGATGCGTACCCGGGAAGTGAACGAACGTTATCGACAGCATCCCGCAACCGGCCGTTTCGCGGTGCGGAGCGAGGGGGAAATCACACGATGGGACACGTTCGCTGCGCGCCACAACCGCCGCAGGCGGCTCAGAAGCCGCATACGGGGGCTATTGGCGCAAGGGGAGCCGCAAAGAGACAGCCGCACCACACCGCCGCCGGCCGCGCGGCGGGCGGCACGGCGCGCATCGGCGGGGCGGTACGTACGGGGATTTTGTGACGCACCGCAACCGTTACTCACGGGCACCGAGCGGTAACCGCCCGCGTACGACGCGCATCGTCGGCCACCTCGGCGCATGCTTCCCATGAGGGCACACGGGAGACAGAGCCGTTTTCCCGGGTGCCGACGGGAGGTCGGCCATGAAGGTCACGAGCATCCTGCCTTTTCGCCCGCTGTGTCAGCTGATCCCCGCCAGGCTGGTGTTCCCCGCCAGACTGGCCGGAGTCTCCGTCTCTCTGCTGAAGGCGACCGCTCTCGAGGTCGCGATTCTCGCCGGGCACCTCCTCCTGTACCCGTCCGGCATCATCCAGGAGCGCTGGACCGCCCCCGCGCTCCCTGCGCTTGGCTACGTCCCCACCCCGGCGGACATGGGCGAGGGGGACGACGATGCCTCGTACCTGACGGAGAGCGCCACCCTGCCCGGTCCTGGCGCCCAGAACGCTCACAGCACCGACAACACCCACAACGCGTGCAGCGCCCGCCTGCCGGCCTCCGAGAGCAAGCCGCCTGTTCTGCTGCTGCACGGCTTCATCGACAACCGCTCCGTCTTCGTCCTGCTGCGCCGTTCGCTGGCCCAGCACGGCCGGCACCACGTGGAGTCACTCAACTACTCGCCGCTGACCTACGACATCCGCACCGCCGCCGCGCTGCTCGCCCGTCATGTCGAGGAGTTCTGCGAACGCACGGGCCACGACCGCGTGGACATCGTGGGGCACAGCCTCGGCGGCCTCATCGCCCGTTACTACGTGCAATGCCTGGGTGGCGATCTGCGCGTACGCACCCTCGTGTCGCTCGGCACCCCGCACGGCGGGACCACGGTCGCGCCGCTGATGGACGCGCACCCGATCGTGCGGCAGATGCGACCCGGCTCGACCGTCATCGAGGAGCTGTCGCGGCCCGCCCCCGGCTGCCGCACCCACTTCGTGAGCTTCTGGAGCGACCTCGACCAGATCATGGTTCCGCTGGAGACGGCCTGCATCGACCACCCCGACCTGATCGCGCAGAACGTCCGCGTCACGGGCGTCGGTCACCTCGCGCTCCCCGTCCACCCGGCGGTCGCCGCCGGTATCCGACAGGCACTCGACGCCGAGGAGGCGGAAGGAGCACACACCACCGACGCGGTGAATGGCCTGACGGTCGCCTGAGTCCGGCCTGAACCTGCCCCCGGAACGGTCCCCGAACTGGCCAGACGTCGAACGATCCTCGAACGCAGGGCCAAAGCTCTGCCCACAGTCCGCCGAAAGACGGCCGAATGCCCGTTTCCTGCGAGCGGGAAACCTGCTGAAGATTGTCGCGCCCGCGTACCGCCGGGTACAGTCACCGCACTGCTCTGGCAGCCCCTGTTGTCGAGGCGAAAGAGAAGTTGGTGAACGACCGTCACCCGTCGGGGGCTCAGACCAACCCGGCCCCGGCTCAGGACGCCGACTACGCGCCCTACGCTGCATATGACCAGCAGAGCGCCCAGTACGGCGGCCACACCGGTTACGACGGCTACGCCACCGGCGGTTTCGCCGCCGACCCCCTCTTCGGCGACCTGCCCGGCGCGCAGAACACCGGCGCGTACGACAGCAGTCAGTGGTCGACCGGCGCGCACCAGACGCTGACGACGCAGGAACCCCAGCACCACGACCCGTACGCGGCGCAGCAACAGGCCGCCGTGTACGGCACCGGCAGCTACGACACCACCGCTGTCTGGGGGACCGCCGCTCACGACCAACTCGGCGGTATTCCGCCCCAGTCCGGACCGGACCATTCCGGCCAGTGGGACAACAGTGCGTGGGCCGACCAGACCGGACAGTGGGACGCGAACGCCTTCGGGGCGCAGGCGCAGGGATTCACCACACAGGACGCGTTCGCCACGCAGACCTTCCAGGCACCGGCGGCCTTCGAGACCCAGGCGTTCGACGCGCAGGCCTATGAGACGCAGGCCTATGAGACGCAGGGCTTTGAGACGCAGGCATTCGAGGCCCAGCCCTTCGCGACGCAGACCTTCGAAGCGCCGGTCTTCGACACCGGCGCGTACGACGCCACCGCGTGGAACTCCGCGGGCGCCGAAGGTGACGACAGCGCCCCCGACGCCCGACACGACTACGGCCAACCCGAAGCTTCCGAGCAGGAGTTGAGCCACGACGACAGTCGCCACGACAGCTACAGCGACGACGTCGAGGAAATCGTCGCCCGCGACGAGCGGCCCGCCCCGGTCACGCCGGCCCAGCGCGCACGCTCCCGCCGCCGCTCCCCCGCCAAGCGCTCCGCACTGCTCACGGTCGCGGTGCCCTCGGTGTGCGTGATGGGCGTCGCGGGAGTCGCCGCGGCCTCCGTCGGCGGGCTCGGCGGAGACGACAGCAAGGACACGACGGCGGCCTCCGCGCCCGACGCGACCGCCGTGAAGCCCTCCGTCGCCAACAACAAGCTCGACACGCAGCTCGCGGACCTCTCCGCGGACGCGGGCGACTTCGCCGACCGGGCGAGCCGCACCCAGGAACGTATCGACCTCAGGGCCAAGCAGCAGGCCGAGCGGAAGCAGGCGGCGGAGGAAGCGGCGCGCAAGGAGCGCCTGCGGCCCAAGTTCGTCCTCCCGGTCAAGCAGCGCGGGCTGAGCGCGTACTTCGGACAGGCCGGCATCAACTGGATGTCCGTGCACACCGGCATCGACTTCCCCGTCTCGTACGGCACCCCGGTGATGGCCGCGACCGACGGCACCGTCCGTACGCAGTGGAACAGCGCGTACGGGAACATGACGATCCTGACCGCGAAGGACGGCACGGAGACCTGGTACTGCCACCTCTCCAGTCACACCGTGATGAGCGGACCGGTCAAGGCCGGTGACGTCATCGCGCACTCCGGGAACTCCGGCAACTCCACCGGTCCGCACCTGCACTTCGAGGTGCGTCCCGGCGGCGGCTCGGCCGTCGACCCGCTCCCGTGGCTCCGCAGCCACGGGCTCGACCCGACGTAGGGCCGAGCCTCCCGGCGGCGGCCTTCCCTACAACTTCTCCACCGGCGCGTACCGCAGCAGCAGGCGCTTCGGCTTGGGCTCGCCGAAGTCGACCGTCGCCTCCGTGTTCGCCCCGGTGCCCTTGACGCCGACGACCGTGCCGAGGCCGAACTGGTCGTGCGTGACCCGGTCTCCCACCGAGAGCGCGACGACGGGCTTCTCCGTCGCCCGGCGCGTGGCGAACGCCGGTGTCGTGCGGGAGCGCGACGACGAGAGGGACGCGGCGATGCCGCTCGTCGGTCCGGTCGACTTAGCGGGCGCCATGGCGCCGGTCCGCTTCCACTCCAGGTGCGCGTCCGGGATCTCCTCCAGGAAGCGCGACGGCGGGTTGTACGAGGGCTGGCCCCAGGCGCTGCGCAGCGTGGAGCGTGTCAGATACAGCCGCTCGCGTGCGCGCGTGATACCGACGTAGGCGAGCCGGCGCTCCTCCTCCAGCTCCTTGACCTGGCCGAGGGAGCGCATGTGCGGGAAGACGCCGTCCTCCATGCCGGTCAGGAAGACGACCGGGAACTCAAGTCCCTTGGCGGTGTGCAGCGTCATCAGCGTGATGACGCCGGAGCCGTCGTCCTCCTCGTCCGGGATCTGGTCGGAGTCGGCGACGAGCGCGACCCGCTCCAGGAACTCGGAGAGCGTACCGACGCTCGCCTCGCCCTCACCCTCGGCCGTGCCGTCCGCCGACGCGCTCTCCTGCTCGAACTCCAGGGCCACGGCTGCGAGTTCCTGAAGGTTCTCGATGCGGGTCTCGTCCTGCGGGTCCGTCGACGACTGCAACTCGGCGAGATAGCCGGTCCGTTCGAGGACCGCCTCCAGAACCGTGGCCGGGCCCGCGCCCGACTCGACGATCGTGCGGAGGTCTTCCATCAGCGTGTTGAACCGCTTCACCGCGTTCGTCGAGCGGGCCGCCATTCCGTATGCCTCGTCGACGCGGCGCAGCGCCTGCGGGAAGGAGATCTTCTCGCGCTGGGAGAGCGCGTCGATCATCGCTTCGGCACGGTCGCCGATGCCGCGCTTGGGCACGTTGAGAATGCGGCGCAGGGGGACGGAGTCCTCGGGGTTGGCGAGCACCCGCAGATAGGCCAGGACGTCCCTGACCTCCTTGCGCTCGTAGAAGCGGACTCCGCCGACGACCTTGTAGGGCAGGCCGACGCGGATGAAGATCTCTTCGAAGACACGGGACTGCGCGTTCGTCCGGTAGAAGACGGCGACGTCACCGGCCTTCGCGTCGCGCGCGTCCGTGAGCCGGTCGATCTCGTCGGCGACGAACTGCGCCTCGTCGTGCTCGGTGTCCGCGACGTAGCCGGTGATCTGCGCGCCCGCGCCCGCGTTCGTCCACAGATTCTTGGGGCGGCGGGATTCGTTGCGCTCGATGACCGCGTTGGCCGCGGAGAGGATGGTCTGCGTCGAGCGGTAGTTCTGCTCGAGCAGGATCGTCGTCGCGTCGGCGTAGTCCTCCTCGAACTGGAGGATGTTGCGGATGGTGGCTCCGCGAAACGCGTAGATCGACTGGTCGGCGTCACCCACGACGCACAGCTCGGCCGGCGGAAGATCGCCCTCACGCGGCGGCTCGTCCTCCGCGCGGCCGCTGTCGACCGACCCCACCAGCTCCCTGACCAGCGCGTACTGCGCGTGGTTCGTGTCCTGGTACTCGTCGACCAGGACGTGGCGGAAGCGGCGGTGGTAGTGCTCGGCGACGTCCGGGAAGGCGCGCAGGAGGTTCACCGTCGTCATGATCAGGTCGTCGAAGTCCAGCGCGTTCGCCTCGCGGAGGCGGGACTGGTACATCGCGTAGGCCTGGGCGAGGGTCTTCTCGAAGCCGTCGGCGGCCTGAGCTGCGAAGTCCTCCTCGTCGATCAGCTCGTTCTTCAGGTTCGAGATCTTGGCGCTGAAGGACTTCGGCGGGAACTTCTTCGGGTCCAGGTCGAGGTCGCGGCAGACCAGGGCCATGAGGCGCTTGGAGTCGGCGGCGTCGTAGATCGAGAACGACGACGTGAAGCCGAGCTTCTTCGACTCGCGGCGCAGGATACGGACGCAGGCGCTGTGGAACGTCGACACCCACATCGCGTTCGCCCGCGGGCCGACGAGGGACTCGACGCGCTCCTTCATCTCGCCCGCGGCCTTGTTCGTGAACGTGATCGCGAGGATCTGGCCGGGGTGCACGCCACGCTCGCCGAGGAGATACGCGATGCGGTGCGTGAGCACGCGGGTCTTGCCGGAACCCGCGCCCGCCACGATGAGCAGCGGGGAGCCGCCGTGGACGACGGCCGCCCTCTGGTTCTCGTTCAGCCCGTCGAGGAGCGCCGCCGGGTCGAGCGCGGGGCGTGGGGCGCCGTCCCGGTAGTACGCGTCCCTGGCCGGGGGCACGTCGAACTTCCCGTCGAACAGGTCGTCCGGAACGTGCTCCGGAGCCGTGTCGTCCTCGGGCGGCGGCGGGGCATGCTCCTCACTGGCCTTCGAAGCCGTGAGGTCCGCCAGGAAGCTGTCGTCAAAGAGGCTGCTCATCGCTCTACGAGTCTAGGCCGCCCCACTGACACCCACGGCCGCCCCGGAAACTTCCCCCCGACTTCGCGGACCCGACCACCTCTCGTAGTGCGGAGATCACTCTCCGTGAGAGTTACCGGAGGTCACGAACAAGATTGCCGAAGGTCACGAAAATGTATCGGGCATATCGAACATCAACCTTCACAGCAGCCACACGCGTTGGCTAGCGTGCTCCGCGGGCCGCCCGTCCCCCCGCCGGCAACCGCGCCGCGAACGGGTCGCCCCCGCTGAGTTCAGTACGCCGAGAGGCATGGAACCGGGGACCCACGACCTTTGGGGTGAATCGGCCGACGACCCGTCAGGGCGCGACCGTAGGGCAGCCTTCCGAATCTCCGCCCGAACCCGACAGCTAACCCGGTAGGCGGCCATGGGAAGGAGACGCGCCCCTTGGCGTCGCACCGCAAGCCGCGCAGCAGGACAGCCGGTCCCCGCACGGCCCCCGTCGTCGGAATCACCACGGCGGCCCTCACCTCCATAGCCCTGCTCTCGCAGAGCGCGACCGCCGCCCCCTCCGCGCCGCCGAAGCCGAGCCTGGAAGAGGTCCAGAAGAAGGTCGACACCCTCTACCACCAGGCGGGCGTCGCCACGGAGAAGTACAACGCGGCCAAGGAGCGCACCACCAAGCAGCAGAAGCGCGTCGGCGACCTGCTCGACGACGTCGCGCAGCGCACCGAGAAGCTCAACAAGGCCCGCCAGGAGCTCGGCACCTTCGCCGCCGCCCAGTACCGCACCGGCGCCGTCTCCGACACCGCGACGCTGCTCCTCGCCGACGACGCGCAGGACTACTTCGACCAGGACCAGCTGATGAGCCGGCTCACGAGCCGCCAGAAGAAGGCCGTCGACGACTACCAGACCGAGCAGGCCGCCACCACGAAGAAGCGCACCGAGGCGGCCAAGAGCCTGGAGACTCTGACCACTTCGCAGGCCACGCTCAGGAGCACGAAGAGGGACGTCCAGCAGAAGCTCGGCGACGCCCGCGAACTCCTGTCGAAGCTGACCGCCGAGGAGAAGGCGCGCCTCGCGGCGATCGAGAAGAAGAAGCAGGAGGCCGCCAGGAAGAAGGCGGAGGAGCTGGCGCGTCAGCAGGCCGAGGCGGAGGCCAAGCGCAAGGCGGCCGAGGAGGCACGCCAGAAGGAGAACCCGAGCACGGGCAGCGGATCCGGCACGGGTACGGGTACGGGCTCCGGCAGCACCGGCAGCGGCTACGCCGCCAAGGCCGCGAAGGTCATCGCCTTCGCCGAGTCCCAGATGGGCAAGCCGTACGTGTGGGGCGCCACGGGCCCGGACTCCTACGACTGCTCGGGCCTCACGCAGGCCGCGTGGAAGGCGGCCGGCATCTCGCTGCCGCGCACGACCTGGGACCAGGTCAAGGTCGGAACGACCGTCACCACGGCCAACGCCCAGCCCGGCGACCTGGTCTTCTTCTACGACGACATCAGCCACGTCGGCATCTACATCGGCGACGGCAAGATGATCCACGCCCCGAAGCCGGGCGCGAACGTCCGCGTCGAGTCCATCTACTACATGCCGATCCACAGCGTGGTGCGCCCCGCCTGACCACCTTCGTGGGGTTACGTTCGGGCGGTGCGCGGCCCGAACGCAACCCCAGGTCCCGGACCCACGTGGTCCCAGCTCCCGCCGGCCGCCGGTGCCGCCGTCATGGCCACCGGCATCATCTCGGTCGGCCTGAACCTGACCGGTCACTCGGTGCTGTCCGGCATCATGCTGGCGCTCGCCGCCGCCCTCTGGCTGGTCCTCGCGGCGGACTTCGCGAGCCGGCTGCTGCGGGAGCGCGACCGCTGGCAGTCCGAGGCCGACACCCCGCCCGCGCTCACCGCGGTCGCGGCGACCACGGTCCTCGGCACCCGGATCTCCATGTTCGGCTGGCAGACCCTGGCCGAGGCGCTCCTCGCCCTGGCCGTGCTCGTCTGGCCGGTGCTCCTCATCAACGTCGTACGGCACTGGAAGCCGCGGATGCCGGGGGGCGTGTTCCTCGGCTGTGTCGCGACGCAGGGCCTCGTCGTCCTGGCGGCGACGCTCGCGCCCGCGGTCGGCGCGCACTGGCTCGCGTACACGGGGATGGTGCTCTTCTGGGGCGGGGTCGTCCTGTACTGCTTCGCGCTGCTCCACTTCGACCTGCGCGAGGTGGCCTCCGGTGCCGGGGACCAGTGGGTCGCGGGCGGCGCGCTCGCCATCTCCGCACTCGCCGCGTCGAAGCTCGTCGCGACGGGCCTGTGGAACGAGGACGACACGGACGTCCTGCGCACCATGAGCTTCCTGCTGCTCGCGCTCGATGTGGCCTGGTACGTCGTGCTGGCGCTGGCGGAGCTGCGGTGGCCCAGGCCGCGTTACGACGTGCGGCGCTGGTCGACGGTCTTCCCGATGGGAATGACAGCGGCGGCAGCACTGTCCGTGAGCGCCGCCGCCGATGTGCCCTGGCTCAAGGGGCCGGGGCAGGTACTGGTGTGGATCGCGGTGGCCGCGTGGCTCGCCACCCTGTTCGGGACGTTCAGGTCCCGAACACCCGCCTGACTCAGGTCCAGAGGACCGTGACGGCTCAGGTCCAGAGGGGCGTGACGGCTCAGGTCCAGAGGGGCGTGACGGCTCAGGTCCAGAGGACCGCGATGAAGATGTTCGCGGTGGTCAGGAGGCCGACGAGGCCGAACAGGCCCTTGTCCACCTTCTCGTCGTCCCGCTTCACGTACACGAGGCCGAGGATCACGATCAGCAGCGCGAGCTTCACGCCGATCTTGATGTTGTTGACGGTGTTGCCGTCGGCCTGATTCAGGCCCACGAGGACGACACCCGTGACCAGCATGGTCAGCGCACCGTGCAGCATCGCCGGGACGAACCGGGCCGTTCCCTTGCCCATCGCCTTCATCTGGGTGAGGAACCCACCGAGGAGCGAGGCGATGCCGATGATGTGCAGGCCGACGAAGAGGTGGATGAGTACGTCCATGACCGGCGAGCCTAGCCGGGGCCTCACTGCCCCCATGAACCGGCCCGCACCGATCCCTCGCCGGTCACATACGGTCACACGCGGAACACAGGGGCCAGTTGCGGACAATCCGTCACCAAGCCGTGACGGTCAGGTTTAGCGTCCTTCCTCAGGTGACCGGCTCCCCACCGCCGCCCCGCTCGGGGGCGGTAGTCGGGCACCTACCGCCGAGAAAGGTCCGGCGGCGGCCCGCTTCCCCTGTGCGGGCCGCCGCCGGACGCGTAAGCAGTACGTACCGGAAGGACGTGCCCCTCGTGTCGGCAGCGCACCGCAAGCCCCGACAGCGCTCGCTCACCGGCCCCACGGCCCGCACCGCGGCGACCCTCGCTCTCGCCTCCGCGGCGACCGCCACCGCCCTGGACGGCGCGGCGCACGCGGACCCCTGGCTCACCCCCAGCCAGGTGAAGGCGAAGGTCGACCGGCTCTACCAGGAGGCCGAGAAGGCCACCGAGAAGTACAACGGCGCCCAGGAGAAGGCGGACAAGGCCGAGAAGAAGCTCGGCTCCCTGCGTGACGAGGCGGCCCGCAGGACGGACCGGCTCAACACCCAGCGCGAGGCGCTCGGTTCGGCCGCGGCCGCGCAGTACCGCACCGGCGCCCTCGACCCGGCGGTCCAACTCGTCCTGTCCTCCGACCCCGCCCGGTACCTCGACAACGCGGCGCTCGCCGACCGGCTCGGCACCCGGCAGGCCTCCGCGGTGGGGCGCGTGCAGCGCGAGCTCCGGCAGATCGAACAGCTGCGCTCCGAGGCCGATGGCCGGCTCACCGAGCTGCGCAAGCGGCAGGGCGAGCTGAAGAAGCAGAAGAAGGCGGTCACCGGGAAGCTGGCCGAGGCGAAGCGTCTGCTCGACCAGCTTCCGGCGGCCGAGCGTGCCGGCGTCGGAGCGGGCGCCGGCGACACCGGCGCGGCCGACCGCGTCTCCCGCTCGGACTCCTCCCGCGACATGCCGTCGGGCGCCCTCCCGAAGGCTCCGGACTCCCGCACGGCGGCGGCCATCGCCTACGCCTACGACGCCCTCGGCAGCCCCTACGTGTGGGGCGCCACGGGCCCGAACGCCTTCGACTGCTCCGGCCTCACCCAGGCCGCGTACCGCTCCGCGGGCATCTCCCTGCCACGCACGACGTACTCCCAGATCAATGCGGGCCCGCGCATCCCCCGCTCCCAACTGCAGCCGGGTGACCTGGTGTTCTTCTACTCGGGCATCAGCCACGTGGGTATCTACATCGGCGGCGGCAAGATGATCCACGCACCGAACCCGAGCGCGCCGGTACGCATCGCGCCGATCGACCAGATGCCTTTTGCGGGGGCTACGCGAGTGGCGTGAGCCGGTGCGGTGGGCGCGGCGGGCATCATCCTCTGGCTGACGGCTCTCATGGGCGTCACGAAGACGCTGGGCCACTACCGCTGGGCGGTGCGGAGGCTGAGCCCGGCGTCGGCACGGGGCGGCGCGCACCGCTGACGGCGCGCGCCCGGCCCGGGGACGTCACACCAAGCGTCGCGCCGTAGCCCACCGCGTCAGCTCATGGCGGTTCGACAGCTGGAGCTTCCTCAGGACCGCCGAGACGTGGGACTCGACCGTCTTGACGGAGATGAACAGCTGCTTGGCGATCTCCTTGTACGCGTAGCCGCGGGCGATGAGGCGCAGGACCTCGCGCTCGCGCTGCGTCAGACGGTCGAGGTCCTCGTCGACCGGCGGAGCGTCCGTCGAAGCGAACGCGTCGAGGACGAAACCCGCGAGGCGCGGCGAGAAGACCGCGTCGCCGTCCTGGACGCGGAAGATCGAGTCGACCAGGTCCGTGCCGGTGATCGTCTTGGTGACGTACCCGCGGGCGCCGCCTCGGATGACGCCGATGACATCCTCCGCCGCGTCCGAGACGGACAGGGCCAGGAAGCGGACCGGGTTGTCGGCGGCCGCCATCAACGGGGCACAGCGGCGCAGGACTTCGACGCCGCCGCCACCGGGAAGGTGCACGTCGAGGAGGACGACCTCGGGGCGCGTGGCCGTGATGACCGTGACCGCCTGGTCCACGTCCGCGGCTTCGCCGACCACCTCGACACCCGTCGTCTCCGTGCGGCCGATCTCCGCCTGGACGCCGGTGCGGAACATCCGGTGGTCGTCGACAAGGACCACGCGTGCGTGACGGCCGACCGGCTCCGTCTCCGGTGCGCTCGCCGCTGTCGCGTCAGGCTTGACCTGCTCGTCACTCATGGGGTCTTCTCCGCCCTCTTCATGGTCAGTTCGACCTCCGTGCCGCCGTCCGGCACCGCGCGCAGCCGCGCCGTGCCGCCGTTGCGCTCCATCCGGCCGATGATCGATTCTCGTACGCCCATCCGGTCCGCGGGAATCGAGTCGAGGTCGAAGCCGGGGCCCCGGTCGCGTACGGACACGAACACCGTCTCCTCCTCGACCTCGGCATAGACCTGGACCGCACCGCCCTCGCCACCGTACTTGGCGGCATTCACCATCGCTTCCCGCGCGGCCTGCATCTGTGCCGAGAGACCGTCGTCGAGCGGGCAGTCGCCGACCACCACGACCTCGAGGGGCACTCCGTGCTTGTCCTCGACCTCGGCCGCGCTGCGCTTGACCGCCTCCGCGACCGTGCCGGGTTCCTCCGCCTCGTCCTTCCCGTTCCCCTCCGGTCTGTAGAGCCAGGCCCGCAGGTCGCGCTCCTGGGCACGGGCGAGGCGCCGCACCTCGCTCGCACTCTCCGCGTTCCGCTGGATCAGCGTGAGCGTGTGCAGCACCGAGTCGTGGACATGGGCCGCGACCTCGGCCCGCTCCTGCGCGCGGATCCGCATGAGGCGTTCCTCGGACAGATCCTGCGTCATGCGCACGAGATAGGGGCCGGCGAGGAGTGCGATTCCGACGAGGACGGCGAGGGCGGCCTGAAGGATGGAGCCGAGGTGCTCGGCCGACCCCTGGAGCACAAAGATCCCGGTGACACCGGCCCCGACGAGTACGACACCGGCCGCGGCCCGCGCCAGATTCAGCGTGCGCTTGCGGCGCCCGACCTCCATCCAGCGGGCCCGGCGCGCATTGTCGGCCTGGCGCCAGACGAGCGCCACGCCCGCACCGACGAGGAGCGTCGGCCACAGATACGCCTTCGCGTTCCCCGCCAGATTCACGTTGCCGACGAACACCATCGACACGACGACCATGAGCAGCAGGGCGACGATCTGCCCCTTGTCCGGCTTGCGGGCGACGAGTCGGCGCCGCCCGTCCTGCGCCGTCTCCGTGGTGAAGGCCGGAGGCCGCTCACTGCCCACGCCGCCGACGCCGAGCGGGACGAAGAACCAGAACGCCGCGTACAGGAGCGCGCCGAGGCCGTCCGCCATGAACAGGCCCACGAAGACCAGCCGCACCCAGATCACGGGCAGGCCGAGATGCCCGGCGAGCCCCCGCGCCACTCCACCGAGCCAGCGTCCGTCGCTGGAGCGGTAGAGCTTGCGCGGCGGCCGCGGGACGTCAACGGGGGGTGCTGCGGCTTCCGGCATGCCATTGATGGTCACACGTGGGGCGGACCCCGGGCATCAGGGTTGAGCCCGGAGACTCCCCTGATCTCCGGCCCCGCCCCGAGGCTGATCTCCGGCCCGGCCCCGAGCGCCGTCAGGGGCGATTTCAGGGTTCGTCCAGGGTCGTCCCGACTGCCGCGGCGGACCTGCGCCCGTCACCATGGACGCATGACAGATCACCAGCACGCCTCGACGGGAGCGCAGGCCGGGCAGCCGCAGGACGCGGTGTCCGGGCGCGGCTCCGGCGGTGCGTCCGCGCCGCCCGCACCGGGACAGGAGCCCGGCGTCCCCGCGCCGCCGGGCAGGTTCCGGCGCGACCGCCGGCACGGGACGCTGGGCGGTGTGTGCGCGGGCCTCGGCCGGCACTGCGACATGGATCCGGTGATCTTCCGGATCGGCCTCGCCGTGCTCGCCGCGACCGGCGGGCTCGGCCTGATCTTCTACGGCTTCGCCTGGCTCTTCGTCCCGTACGACGACGAAGAGGAGAACGAGGCGCGCAAGCTCCTCTCCGGCCGTGTGGACGGCCCGGCGCTGACGGCCGTGCTCTTCGCGCTCGTCGGCTGCGGCCTCTTCCTGTCCATGCTGAACAACGGCGGGGTGCTCACATTCGCCGCCGTCCTCGCCCTGCTCCTCGCGGGCGCGGGGTACTGGTCCCAGCAGCGCGGAGCGGCCGACCCCGACCCTCTGGCCGCGCAGACCGTGGCCGACGCGCCGCCCGAGGCCCAGGCACCGCCGGTCACCGGGGCGCCTTCCTGGTGGCGGGACCCGATAATCAAGGACGGCACGCACGTCGGCGGGACCGGATACTTCTGGGGGCCCGACAGCGGCGTCGACATCCGTTACGAGCCCACGGCGCCCGCGCACCGTACGGTCTGGGGCCCTGACGTCCCCTCCCACGGGCCGGAGAGCCGAGCGCCCAAGCAGCGCGGGCCGCGCTGGATCGGTGGCTGGACGTTCCTCCTCGCGCTGGCCGCGGGCTGCGCGGGCACCGCCGCGACGTGGCACGGACACCCGCTCGGCACGGCTCTCCAGGCCGGTCTCGCGTGTGCGCTCGTCGTCTTCGGCCTGGGCATCGCGCTCAGCGCGTTCGTCGGGCGGACCGGCGCCGGCTCGATCGTCCTCGCGGTCGTCACGGCCGGACTCCTCTCCGCGTCCGCCGTGCTCCCCTCCAACATCACCACCCACTGGGTGCGCACCGACTGGACCCCGGCCTCCGTCGCCCAGGTCGCGCCGAGATACGAGCTCGGGACGGGCGTCGGCACGCTGGATCTGAGCGGGATCGACGTCGGCAAGGGCAAGACACTGACGACGAGAGCGGAGGTCGGGGCGGGGCAGCTCAAGGTCGTCGTACCGAAGGACGCGACGGTCGTGCTGCGGGCCGAGGTGGGCCTCGGTGACATCCGGCTGCCGGACGAAAAGACACAGGACGTGGACATCCGTCCGGGACAGGAGCAAAGGATGACCCTCGTACCTCCGGTGGGCAGCAAGGACGGCGGCACGGTCGAGCTGCGGCTCGAAGTCGGTGTCGGACAGGCGGAGGTGGCCCGTGCCACGTCATGAGTTCCAGCCGGGAAAGCTGATCGCGGGCCTGTTCCTGACCGCGGCCGGAGCCCTTTATCTGGGCGACGCGCTGGGAAGCTGGGAGTTGCCGTGGTTCACGGTGATCCCCGTAGTCACCGCCGGCCTGCTCCTGGCCGGAGCAGCAGGCACGGCAACGTACGCGATCCGCCGCCGCCAAAGACCCCACGTAACGGATTCCGGCTCCCGGTAAAGGGCGCGAGAGGCGCCGCGTAAGGGGCGCGGGGTCGCGGGGAACTGCGCGCCCAGCTCCACGCGCCCCGCGACCGAACTACAACACGCGCCCCCAGAAAAAAGGACGCGTCGCCGCACACAAGGATCCCGTCAGCTCAGCCCACCCCGGGCCCGGCGCCGAGCCGCAAGAATCGCATCCACCGAGAACACCGACGCCCCCGCAAGCACCAGCGGCAGCCACGCCATCAGGTAGGCGAGATCGTTGCCCAGGTAATAGGGCTCGGTCGCCCAGCTCACCGTCAGCCACAGGCTCAGCGAGATCAGCATCCCGCCGACCGCGGCGAGCCGGGCGAGCAGACCGATCAACGTGCCGATGCCGACGGCCAGTTCACCGAAGGCGATCGCGTAGCCGAAGCCGGCCGGGTTCTTGAGCGCCAGGTCGACCATGGCGGGGATGGCGGAGATGTCCCGCACGCCGCGCATCTGCTCACCGATCGACCCCGATCCGGTGGCGTGGAAGAACGCGCTGTTGGTCAGTTTGTCGAGCCCCGCGTAGATGAAGGTGACGCCGAGGAAGATCCGCAAGGGAAGGAGTGCGAACCGTTGAGCGTTGTCCCGCCAGCTGCCTCTGCTGTTGACGTAACTGGTATGGGTGTCCGTCCGCATGCCATGAGCCATCGCTCGTCCGCCGCCTCTCGCGCCCGCATCGGTGCCCGCAAAATTGCCCGTACCCAGACCATACGTACGAGTGGACGTGACTGCTCAGTAACGTCTGGTCATTGCCGCAGGCCGGACGCGGGCGCTCAGTCCGCGACGTCGATCGCGCACCGGTTCGTCTCCACGCCCGCCGCGGTGACGACCTGGACGTCGACCCGGCCCGGCTCGACGTCCACGGGGACCGGGACCGTCAGGGCCGAGTCGGTGGGGTTGGTGAAGCCGCCCCGTACCGGGACGAGAGGTACGTGGACGTGCACGGGTCCGATGCGGACGACCATGCGGGCGAGCCGGTCCGCGGTGGCCGCGCCGGGCGGCACGAAGCCGGCTCCGCGGATCTCGATGTCGTCGCCGGTGCGGATCGGCGCGTCCAGGTCCCCGGCCTCACGGGACCGCACGACCGAAAGGATCACGGGCCGGCCGCCCTCCGCGTACTTGGCCGCGAGATACGCGGCCGCCGAGACCAGGACCAGCAGGGCGAGTCCCCAGGGAAGATCCGGCAGTTGTCCGGGGCGGCGGGCGAGGCGCACCGCGACGAACACCAGGGCGACGGCCGAGATCAGCACGTACTGGATGTCGGCGAAGGTGCCGCGTCCTGAGTCGTCGGTGAGCAGGTCGGCGGCGCGCGGCCGGTCCGCGCGCACCTTCTGCAGGCGCTGGCCGAGCACGCGCAGCCCCACGACCCGGCGCACCAGGACGGCGACCCCGCAGACGACGGCGAGGACGGTCACCACCCCGGCTCCCCGGGCCAGTTCGAGACCCGAGATCAGCGCGTCCCGTTCGCGGTGGCCGGAGGTGCCGGCCAACTCGCCCGCCAGGACAAGGACCGCGTAGACCACGACGAGGACCCAGCAGGCGGCGACGGCGCGGGAGGTGGACAGGCGGTTGTCCTCGCCGACGACCGGGGCGAGCACCCCGCCGGCCGCCCGGTGGGCGTAGGCCGCGCCGGTCAGGAGGCCGCCCACGACGACCGCCGCCAGCAGCCCGGCCGTGCGCGCCGTCGTCCAGCCCGCGCCGATCGCCGTGAGCGCCTGCACGATCAGGAGCAGCGCGCACCCTCCCCACACCACGCCGACGGTGCGCGGCCACAGCCCCGCGAGCCACGCGTCACCCTCGGCGCGCCCGCGATCAGCCATGTCCCGCGCGGATTGCGTCAGTTCGTCCGAGACCCACTGGCGGGACGCGCCAGCCGAGTGCGCGACAGCGGCGGGCAGCCCCTGTCCGGCCGCCAGTTCGTCCCGCTTCGCGAGGAACGCGGCCACGGCCCTGCGGTGCCCTTCGCGCGCTCCGTGCGGGCAGTCGCCGCAGGTGCAGCCCCCGCTGTGCGTTCCCTCTCGCGCCTCCTGGACCGCCACCCGGTACGCCCGCCTTCCCATCCGGAGCCCGCCCGACCCGAACGGCCGCACGTCAACTTCCGTGTAATGACTGGGAATTGTGCCGTACGCAAGGCCGTCCAGGGCCGCCAGGTCCGGTCAGAGGGGGTGAACGGTGAACGCCGGTGTTGACCCCCGAGGCCACAGCCCCGTGCTCAGGACAGCAGATCCGGCTCCGCGCTGCTGATGTCCTGCCACAGGGGCTGATGGTTGATCCACGCGACCAGGTCGCCGCCCAGTTGCTCCCGGGTCGACACGGCCTTGCGGTGGTCGATCAGGATCGGTCGGCCCGCGGCCCGCGCGGCGAGCTGCACCTGACAGGAGCGCTCCATCGACAGGAACCACCACGCGGCCGAGTCGACGGAGCCGCCCACGGTGAGCAGCCCGTGGTTGCGCAGGATGAGCGCCTTGTTCGAGCTGAGCGCGGCCGCGATCCGCCGCCCCTCGTCCGGGTCCACGGCCACGCCGGTGTATTCGTCGAGCAGCGCGTGATCCTCGTAGAAGGCGCACGCCTCCTGGGTGATCGGGTCGATCAGCTCGCCCAGCGTGGACAGGGCCCGCCCGTACAGCGAGTGGCAGTGCGCGACGGCGACGACGTCGGGCCGCGCCCGGTGGACCTCGGCGTGGACGGTGAACGCGGCCTGGTTCACATGGCGGCGGCCCTCGACGACCTGCCCGTCCCCGTTGGCGAGGACCAGGTCGGACACGGTGACGTGCTTGAACGGCATCCCGAACGGGTTCACCCAGTAGCAGTCGTCGTACTCCGGGTCCCGCGCCGTGATGTGCCCCGACACCCCGTCCTCGTAGCCGAGACGCCCGAAGATGCGCAGCGCGCCCGCGAGCCGCTCCTTGCGGTGCCGGCGCTCGCCGGCCGGGGAGTCGTGGATGGGGGGCATCGCGAACTGGAGGTGTTCGGTGGGTACCGGCGGGGGCGTCTGCGTGGACATGGAGCGGAAGTTACCTCCGGGGAGCGCAGGAGGACAGAGGCGGGCGGTGAAGAGAGTGCGCCGAACTGCCGCTCATACCGGACAGCAGGTGTCGGGTATCCGCGCCAGACTCGACGTATGACGTCGAACTGGGCCACATTCACCGCGGCCGAACCGGACCTCGCCAAGACGGTCGAGGAGCGCTTCGGTCAGTTCCAGCACCACATCCTGGCGACCCTCCGCAGGGACGGTTCGCCGCGCACGAGCGGACTGGAGGTCCGGTTCCTGCGCGGGGAGTTCTGGCTCGGCATGATGCCGGGCTCGCTCAAGGCCCGCGATCTGCTCCGGGACCCTCGCTTCGGCGTCCAGGCCAACCCGGGCGACGGCACCGGCATGGGCGGCGGGGACGTACGGATCTCGGGCCGCGCGCTGCTCGTCGAGGACCCCGAGGTCATCGCCTCGTACACGGACTCGGTCCAGGTGCCCGACCCGGACGACTTCCACCTCTTCCGCACCGAGCTGACCGAGGTCACCCGCACCTTCATCGAGGACGACACCTACCTGGTCGTACAGGTGTGGAAGCCGGGCGAGCCGGTACGCACCGCCAAGCGCACCTGAGCCCCGCGGCACGAAATGGGCACACGCTCAGGACACACGCGAAGGACACACGTGAAGGCGCCGCCCCCTGCCTGCAGCAGTGGGCGGCGCCTTCACACACGGTGTCGGGGAGCGACTACTCCCACTCGATGGTGCCCGGCGGCTTGCTCGTCACGTCGAGCACGACGCGGTTGACGTCCGCGACCTCGTTCGTGATGCGGGTCGAGATCTTCGCCAGGACGTCGTACGGCATGCGCGTCCAGTCCGCCGTCATGGCGTCCTCGGAGGAGACGGGGCGCAGGACGATCGGGTGGCCGTAGGTGCGGCCGTCGCCCTGGACACCGACGCTGCGGACGTCCGCGAGCAGGACGACCGGGCACTGCCAGATGTCACGGTCGAGACCGGCCGCCGTCAGCTCCTCGCGGGCGATGGCGTCGGCCTCGCGCAGCAGGTCGAGCCGGTCCTTGGTGACCTCGCCGACGATGCGGATACCGAGGCCGGGGCCCGGGAACGGCTGGCGCTGGACGATGTCGTCCGGCAGGCCGAGCTCGGCGCCGACCATGCGCACCTCGTCCTTGAAGAGCTGGCGCAGCGGCTCGACGAGCGCGAACTCCAGGTCCTCGGGGAGGCCGCCCACGTTGTGGTGGGACTTGATGTTCGCCGTGCCGGTGCCGCCGCCGGACTCGACGACGTCCGGGTAGAGCGTGCCCTGGACGAGGAACGCGACGTCCTCGCCGTCGGCCGCGCCCTCGGCCACGATCTCCGCCTGCGCCTGCTCGAAGACGCGGATGAACTCGCGGCCGATGATCTTCCGCTTGGTCTCCGGGTCGGAGACGCCGGCCAGTGCGTCGAGGAACCGCTGGCTCGCGTCGACGACCTTCAGGTTCGCGCCGGTCGAGGCGACGAACTCCTTCTCGACCTGCTCGGTCTCGCCCTTGCGCATCAGGCCGTGGTCGACGTACACGCAGGTCAGCTGCGAGCCGATGGCCTTCTGCACGAGGGCCGCGGCCACCGCGGAGTCGACGCCGCCGGACAGGCCGCAGATCGCGCGCTTCGTGCCGACCTGCTCGCGGATCGCGGCGACCTGCTCCTCGATCACGTTGCCCGTGGTCCAGGTCGGCTCGATGCCGGCGCCCCGGTAGAGGAAGTGCTCGAGGACCTGCTGGCCGTACGTGGAGTGCATGACCTCGGGGTGGTACTGCACGCCGTACAGCTTCTTCGCGTCGTTCTCGAAGGCCGCGACCGGCACGACGTCCGTGGACGCGGTGACGGTGAAGCCCTCGGGCGCGGCCGAGCAGGCGTCGCCGTGCGACATCCACACGGGCTGCTCGGCCGGGGTGCCCTCGAAGAGGGTGGAGCCGGGGCGGGAGACGGTCAGCGGCGTGCGGCCGTACTCGCGGGCGCCGTTGTCGTCGACGGTGCCGCCGAGGGTCGTGGCCATCAGCTGGAAGCCGTAGCACATGCCGAAGACGGGGACGCCGGCCTCGAAGATGGCGCGGTCCAGGCGCGGGGCGCCCTCCGCGTACACGGACGAGGGGCCGCCGGAGAGGATGATCCCCTTCGGGTTCTTGGCGAGCATCTCCTCGACCGGCATGGTGCTCGGCACGATCTCGCTGTAGACGCGGGCCTCGCGGACGCGGCGGGCGATGAGCTGGGCGTACTGCGCACCAAAGTCGACGACCAGAACGGTGTCAGGGGCGGCAGCGGGGGACGCTGATGGCACGGCGGCGGCCTTCCGGCGGTGGAACACGAGCAGGGGTCTGTATTTGTCGATTCTAACGGGCCCGCGAGGAGACTCTTCGTCTCATCCCACGGACGCGGTGGCCGGGGCCACTCATGCCGGGCATACTGGTCTTGTGACCAAGCACCGCATCGACTTCCTCTTTACCTATGGCAACCGGCCCGCCGGCTGCCATGGTCGAGCTGCTTGATCACCTGACAAGCGACTTACCGGGCGCCCCGGGCCGACAAGGCCCGGGGCGCTCTGTCGTATCCGGTCCTTGCCGCTCCGGGACACCCGTCACCCATACGACGAGGAGCCCCAGAATGACTGCCACCACGACCGCCATGAGCACCACCGCCACGACCACCGCCGAGAAGACCGGCGCCCGCACCTCCGAGGCCGCCGACGTGATCACCGGCGCCCGTGAGCGCGTCGACTCGCTCGACGACCGGATCATCGGCCTGATCCAGGAACGGATGGCCGTCTCGGCCGTCATCCAGGAGGCGCGGATCTCCTCGGGCGGGCGCCGCGTGAACCTGGCCCGCGAGATGGAGGTCCTCGGCCACTACAGGGACGCCCTCGGCAAGCCCGGCACCGGCCTCGCGATGACGCTCCTGGAGCTGTGCCGCGGCCGGGTCTGAGGCCTACGCGACGCACCCACGTTCGGATCCGCTCTCACCCGTACGGCGCGTGACCGGTGCGCGGCGCCCTTCGTTGGTCCCGATGTCCGTGCCAGCCAGGGGCGGGCCCGCTCAATCCACGCGTGGCTCCGCTGGAGCGATGAGACGTAGGGATCCATGCCGTACGTCGTGGGACCTCACTCCAGCGTTTGTGACCGGACGGCAGGGGACAGCAGCCCGGTCACCCAAGAGAACGGCCGGTCCCGGGGACGCCCGGGGCCGGTCGGCCTCCCAGCAGAACCCTTCGCCCCTGTGGTCGAAACGGTCGGTCGAAACGGTTGCGCGCACGACAGACCCGCGAGCACGATGCGCAGGAAACCCCACACCCCACAAAGCCCCAAGTCCCGGGCTGCACAAGTGAATTGCCGCAGGTCCGCCCCATCCGCGCGCCACCGCGCGCCGGGGTGGCGACCCCTGGCAGACCCGCACCAGCGGCGCAACCCCCCGGCGCCGCTCCCCGGCACCGACGCCGCCCTGACGTCGGTGCTGAAGGCGAAGGGCCCCGCGGACGCGTCCGCGGGGCCCTTCTCTGTGCCCACAAGCCGATCCGGACCGTGCGGATCAGGCGGTCTTCGCCAGCTTCGCGAGCTGCGCCTCGACGATCACCTGCGGCACGTCGGTCTTGCTCGAGTCCAGCATGTTCATGGTGTAGAAGGCCACGACCGTCGAGCCGCTGCGCACCACGGTGAAGGTCATCGGGACCTTGTCGCCGTCGATGACGCCCTTCACGTCGTACGAGACCGCCTCGTCACCCGCGTCGGGCGCGGGCCGCTCCTTGACGCCGCTGTACTTGTAGTCGACGTGCTCGTACGCGGTGCAGTTCTTCGAGGCCGTGCGCAGGCCCTTCATGACCTCGGCGGCGTCGGAGCCGTCGTGCGCGAGCAGCGCGAGCGAGGTCACCTTGGGGTCGAGCTCGTCCGTCGCCATGAGCGTGCGCACGACCCGGTCCTTCGCCGTCGGCTGGGTCGAGAACATGAACATGTCGGCGAGCGGCTGGCACGCGGCCGGCTTCGCGGGGACGCTCTCGGCCGGCGGCAGGTCGCTCTTGCCCACCTTCTCGACCTTGTAGCCCTTGACGTCGCCCGTCGCGACGACGGCCTTCTCCAGCTCGGCAGCGGTGAGCGCCTTCGCGCCCTCCTCGGCGGGCTTCGCCGGCGCCGAGGTCTTCTCCGAAGCGGCCGGCTTCTTGGCGTCGGTGGTCTCGGAGGACCCCCCGCACGCCGTCGTCACACCCAGCGCCGCGACCAGGGCGGCGGCCGCCACGGCACGCCTCACACCTGAGTTCACATTCCCACCTTCGTTCTCTGCGGCACGGCGCCACGCGTCGGCCCGTACCGAGGCGCCATCCAAGCCCGCGACCGGCCTCCTTTGCCAGCGCTTTGCGTAACGATCGAAGATCGCCACAAAGGTTGTACGGGGCCCCGGGTGAGCCAGCTCACATAAGAATCGTGTTAGTTCGAGGGCAACCATTTCCCGGGGTTGCCGGTCACATGTGCGGAACCAACGGCCACACCCGCGACCCCACAACGCGGAGGCCTCTCAGCTCGTACTGCGCCACAGCAGTACGCCGGACTTTCCGAGGTCTTCATGAAGCTTCGCCGTGTCCTGGCCGCCGCGGCCGCGACGGCTGCAATAGCCCCGATCGCGCTGCTGTCGGCGCCGGCAGCGTTTGCCGACGGGGAGGCGCCCGACGCCCCCGCAGCGGTTTCTGGCGAGACGACCCCCCCGGCTGCCACCACCACGCCGGCCTCCGAGCCCACGACTCCGTCGGAGAACACCAGCTCCACCCCCGCGGAGAACACCACCACTCCCTCCACGGTCAGCACCACCACCCCGGCCGCCTCCGCGTCCAGCACGCCGTCCAACTCCACGTCGCCGTCGCCGTCCGCGTCCGAGACGCCGTCCGACGAGCCGACCGACCCGACCGGCATCTGCGAGGAGGACAACGAGGGCTACCAGTCCAAGCTGGCCGTCTCCCTCAGCGGTCTGCCCGGCAAGATCGCGGCGGGCAGCGGCTGGCACGGCTTCACCCTCACCGTGAAGAACCCGACGAAGTCCGACCTCGACGAGGCCCTCTTCTACGCGGGTGTCGGCCCGAACGACGAGAACGCCGACAACGCGTACAAGGCGAGCCAGGTCCACCTCCAGGCGAAGGTCGACGGCACCTGGGTCGACATCGACGACGGCGACGGCTACTCGTTCGGCTTCCTCGACCTGTCGGGCATCAAGGCCGGCAAGTCCGTCAACTACCAGCTCCGCCTGAACGTGAAGGCCAGCGCCCCCATCGGTGCCGGTCTGACCATCGGCGGCGGCTTCTACAACGACGACGAGCTGGACTGCCTCAGCGACAGCTCCGCCAGCTACCTGATCGAGATCGTGAAGCCCGGCACGGACACCGACGGGACCAAGCCGCAGGAAGGCGGCAAGGTTCCGATGCCGTCCGAGAAGCCGAACGACAACAACACCCAGGAGGTGACCGGCAGCCTCGCTGAGACCGGTTCGTCCTCCATGGTCCCGACCATCGGCCTGATCGGCGGCGTCGCCGTCGTCGCCGGTGCCGGTGCCGTGTTCGCCGTGCGTCGCCGCAAGGCCGGCGCCACCGCGTAACACCCCGTAGGGAACGAGAAGGACCTGCGCTCGGAGGGGGGCGCAGGTCCTTTCGTGTGTCCGGGGCTACTTGCCGGTCGGCTTCGGCGGAACCGCGGGCATCCCCAGGAACGGCAGCTTCAGCGCGCCGAACGCGTCCTCCGGGACCGCCGGGTTCTTCGGCGCGACCGCGGACAGCCGCGCGTACGCCACGCCCTGTGCCGGACGCGGGTCCTCCTCGCCCTTGTTGGGCCAGTACGACATCGCGCGCTCGGCCTGCGCCGTGATGGTCAGGGACGGGTTCACGCCCAGGTTCGCCGTGACCGCGGCGCCGTCGACGACCGAGATGCCCGGGTGCCCGTAGACGCGGTGGTACGGGTCGATGACGCCCGTCTCCGGGGAGTCGCCGATCGGGCAGCCGCCCAGGAAGTGCGCGGTCAGCGGGGTGCCCATCAGTTCGCCGATGTTCGAGCCCGCGAAGCCGTTGATCTCGGCGGCGATCGTGGACGCGGCGTCCACGGCGGCCTTGATCTGCTTGGGGTTGGGCGCGCCATGGCCCTGCTCGGCCGTGAGCAGGCCCTTGCCGACGCCGTCCGGCTTCAGGTACGTCGTCAGCGAGTTGTCGAGGGACTGCATGACCAGGCCGATGATGGTCCGCTCGGACCAGCGGTGGTTGGAGAGCGAACGCGCCAGCAGCGTCGGGTGCTTGGCCACGTTGGCGAGCCACCCGGCCACGCGGGACGAGCCCTGCGCGTACGGGACCTGAAGGATCGTCATGCCGCCCATCGCGTTCGAGCCCTTGCCGTAGCGGACCGGCTCGATGTGCGTGTTCTCGTCCGGGTGGATCGAGGACGTGATCGCGACGCCCTGCGTGAAGTCGACCTTGGGCTTGCCGTGGCGCTTCTTGTAGCGGCGGTTGTTGGTCTGGGCGCCGACGAGCGCCTCGGAGTTCGTGCGCGTCAGCTCACCCAACCTGGCGGACAGATACGGGAGTTGACCGCCGGACTTCATCCGGTGCAGCAGGGTCTGCGTGCCGTACGTGCCGGCCGCGACGATGACGCGCGGGGCCTTGAACGTACGGCCCGCGCCCTTCTTCCTGTCGTCCGTCGGGAGCGTCGCGACCGCGTAGCCCCCCTGCGAGTCGTCGGTGACGGAGACGACCGTCGTCATCGGGTGCACGACCGCGCCCGCCTTCTCGGCGAGGTACAGGTAGTTCTCGTTGAGGGTGTTCTTCGCGCCGTGGCGGCAGCCCGTCATGCACTCGCCGCACTCGGTGCACGCCTTGCGGGCCGGGCCCGCGCCCCCGAAGTACGGGTCGTCGACCTGCGTGCCGGGCGCGACCTTCGCCGAGCCGACCTCCTCCCCGCCGCCGGCGTCCTTGCCGTCGCCGAAGAAGACACCCACCGGCGCCATGTGGAACGTATCGCCGATGCCCATGTCCTGCGCCGCCGCCTTGAGGTGGACATCGGCCGGGGTCATGGTCGGGTTGAGCCGCACGCCCAGCATGCGCTGCGCCTGGTCGTAGTACGGCTTCAGCTCGGCCTGCCAGTCGGTGATGTCCTTCCACTGCGGGTCCTCGAAGAAGGGCTTCGGGGGCACGTAGAGGGTGTTGGCGTAGTTCAGCGAGCCGCCGCCGACGCCCGCCCCGGCGAGGACCATCACGTTGCCGAGGAGGTGGATGCGCTGGATGCCGTACATACCGAACTTGGGCGCCCACAGGTAGTTCTTGAGGTCCCAGGAGTTCTTCGGCAGCGTGCCCGGCGAGAAGCGGCGGCCCGCTTCGAGCACACCGACGCGGTAGCCCTTCTCGGTCAGGCGCAGGGCGGACACGGAGCCGCCGAAGCCGGAGCCGACGACGAGGACGTCGTAGTCGTACGCGGCGTCGTCGGCGCTCCCGGCTTCACTCCGGGCAGAGTTCTCCTGTGACACTGGCTCTCCTCGTTGAGAACGGGTGGTGCTCTAACGAAGACGGAAGGTCTTCATCGCCTTCAGGCTGCGGCTCATGAACGCGGCGTACTTCTCGTCGGTCATCCCGAACGACGGCGCCATCGGCATGATCCGCTGGTGCGCGACTGTCTGCGCCTCGGTGTACTTGAGGATGCCCTCGGAACCGTGGCGGCGGCCGAGGCCCGAGTCCTTCATGCCGCCCATCGGCGACTGGACGCTGCCGTACGCAGGCGCGTAGCCCTCGTTGATGTTCACCGTGCCGGTGCGCAGCCGGGAGGCGACGACGTGGCCGCGCTTCGCGTCCTTCGTCCAGACCGAGGAATTCAGGCCGTACGGCGTCCCGTTGGCGAGGTCGATGACCTCGTCCTCGTCCGTGAAGCGGTAGATGGAGACGACCGGGCCGAAGGTCTCCTCGTTGCAGACGGCCATCGGCGCCTCGACGCCGTCGAGGATGGTCGGCTCGAAGAAGTACGGGCCGATGTCGGGGCGCGCGACGCCACCGGCCACGAGCTTCGCGCCCTTGGCGACGGCCTCGTCGACGTGCCGCGTCACCGTCTCCAACTGCCGCTCGCCGACGAGGGATCCCATGTCGGCGCCGTACGCGAGGGACTTGCCCAGCCGCATCGCCTTGGTGCGCGTGGCGAACCGCTCGACGAACGCGTCGGCGATCGACTCGTGGACGTAGAGCCGCTCGATGGAGATGCAGAGCTGGCCCGCGGAGGAGAAGCAGGCGCGGACCGCGCCGGCCGCCGCCTTGTCGATGTCGGCGTCCTCGAGGACCAGCATCGCGTTCTTGCCGCCGAGTTCGAGCGAGACGCCGACGAGGCGCGCGGCGGCGCCCTGGGCGACCTCGCGGCCCGTACGGGTGGAGCCGGTGAACGAGACATAGTCGGCGTGCTTGACCAACTCGGGCCCCACGACCGGGCCTTCACCGAGGACGACCTGGAAGACCTCGGCGGGCAGCCCCGCCTCGATGAGCAGGTCACGCGCCCACAGCGCCGTCAGGCAGGTCTCCGTGTCGGGCTTCATGACGACGGCGTTGCCGGACACGAACGCGGGGAGCGCGTCGCCGACCGACAGCTCGAACGGGTAGTTCCACGGCGCGATCTGGCCCACGACACCGCGCGGCTGGCGCAGCTCGGTGACCTTGGTGAGGGTCGGGACGGCGCCCGTGTGCCGCTTCGGCTTCAGATAGGCGGAGGCCTTGCGGCCGTAGTGGCGGGCCGCGACGGCGACGGCCTGGACCTCTTCGTGCGCGTGCAGGCGCGCCTTGCCGGTCTCCAGCTGGATCAGGTCGAGGACCTCGGCCTGGCGGGCGAGCACCAGGTCGTGGAAGCGGAGCAGCACGGCGGCGCGCTGCCGCGCGGGCACCTTCGCCCAGACGGCCTGCGCGGCGCGGGCCCGCTCGAAGGCCTTCGCGACGTCCTCGGGCGTGGACTCGGGCAGGTCCGCCAGCTTCTCGCCGGTGAACGGCGTGTGGTTGGCGGTGCGACCTGAGCCGGCCACACCCTTGGTGAGCTGGGCGACCAGCTCGGGCGTCACCACGTCGGCCGCGGTGCGCGCGCCCTGCGGGGCGGGGGCGACCGGGTTCGTGCCGGTCCTGTCCGTACGGTCCTTGGAGATGGCCTGCGAGTCCGTCATGGCGCGAGCGTAAGCGCCCGTCAACGTTTTGGGTACCCACGGGTAACGAGGTTTCACCAAGCACTCACACGCCGCCAGCGATCGCTGGCAACAAAGCCCCTGATCAGCGGGTTGTCGGCGTGCGACGGTCACAGTTTCTGGATATCCAGGTTGGCGATCGCCGTCTTCGCCACCTCACGCCCGCGGTCGAGGAAGTCGCCCTTGCCCGGGTAGTCGATCCAGAGCTGGTACATGTTGCCCGACCTGGTCTTGTAGTAGAAGACCTTCGCCTCGCGCGGCTTGGGGGCATCGGAGTCCGTGTCATCCGTGTAGGTGATGGTGTTCTCGGCGGACTCGCGGTCGCTGTACGTGGTCTTGGCAGTCCTGCTGTGGGGAGCGGGCTTGTCCGCCATCTTCGAGTTGTCGCCCTTGTTGATCTCGTCGGAGTCCTTGTAGGCCTGCGCGGACGCGGAGCTCGCGATCGCGTTCAGGCTGTCCTCGGACTGCTTCGTGAGAGAGAGCGTGATCGAGACCGCGTAGCTCGGATCCCGGAAGGAGACCCAGTGATCGGTCTTGGTGATGCTGTTGTCCGCCTGGAACCGCACATACTCCGGCGGCGCCGCGAACGTCGCCGCGAGCGTCTTCTCCTGATGGTCCTGCCACCCGTCCGGCAGCGGCCCCGCGAACGGTTTCGCGATCACCAGGTACGCCACCACCGCCGCCGCGACGACCGCCGCGCCGACGCCGAGCAGCGCCCTGCGGCTGAGGCTGACGCCCTTGCCGCCGGGGCCAGCGAGCTGGACGACCTGGGTGGGCGGCTGCTGCGGCGGGTTGCCCGCGCGCTCCAGGAGGTCCCGCACGCGCGCCGCGTTCGGGCGCCGGGCCGGGTCCTTGGCGAGCAGGCCGTTGATGGCCTCGGCGAGCGGGCCCTGGGCCGCGGCGGGCGCCGCCGGGGTCGCGTTGATCACGGACTGGAGCGTCGCCGGCGTGTTGTTGCGGCGGAACGGCGAGACGCCCTCCGTGGCCGCGTACAGGACGACGCCGAGGGACCACAGGTCGGAGGCGGGGCCCGGGCGCTGCCCGAGGACGCGCTCCGGGGCGATGAACTCGGGTGAACCGACGAAGCCGCCGGTGTCCGTCAGATTGGTCTCGCCCTCGATCTGGGCGATGCCGAAGTCGGTGAGGACCACACGGTCGTGGCGGCCCAGCATCACGTTGTCGGGCTTCACGTCGCGGTGCAGGACGCCCGCGGCGTGCGCGGCCTCAAGGGCGCCGAGCACTTCGAGGCCGATCCTGGCAGCGTCGCGGGCGCCGAGCGTGCCCTCCTGGAGCGCGTCGCCGAGCGTGCGCCCCTGCACGAACTCCATGACGATCCACGGCTGTCCGTCCTCGACGGCGACATCGTGGACGTTGACCACGGCCGGATGGTCGAGCCGGGCCGCCGCACGCGCCTCGCGCCGCATCCGCTCGAAGACGGTGGTCCGCTCGCGCTCCGGCAGATGGTCGGGGACGCGCGGCTCCTTGACCGCCACCTCACGGTCCACCGTCTCGTCCTTGGCGCGCCACACGGTGCCCATGCCGCCGTGCCCGAGCTTGCTCAGGAGCCGGTAGCGCCCGCCGATGAGGCGCCCCGCTCCCGGCTCGGACTCCGCGCTCTGCCGCGGCGGCACGACCTGGGTGGGCGGCGGCTGGTGCGAGGGCTGCGGCCGCGGATAGGCGGTGGGGGGCTGCTGCGGCGCCGGGGGCTCCTGGGCGTACGGGTTCCCCTGCTGAGGCGTGTGCGGCTGCTGCGGCGGCCGGAGTCCGAAGCTCGTCGGATCGTTCGGGCCGTAGGCGGGTCCCCCGTTGTTACTCATGCCCCCATGCCTACCGTGCGGGACGCCTCCGGATCCACTCCGGTCACGCAGTTGTGACCGCCCCGATGCCTCAACCGCCCCCGGACGGCACGAAGGTGGCGACCGCCGTGTCGAAGTACCGCTTGGCCTCCGTGATCCGCCCGACCGGCGCCGACACCCACACGTCGTACATCCGGCCGTCCTGCTCCCAGCACAGGTCGTACGTGTGCCGCGCGCCCTCCGCCGTGCTGAAGCCGTTCCACGTGAACCGCCAGAGCGCGGCCGGCCGGCCGCCGTGGGTGGTGTCGGTGACGGAACCGTCGCGGTAGCCCGGGTTGTTGGCGGGCCCCTTCGCGTCGGAGCGGCGCTGCACCGCGCCGGGCCCGCCCGGGTCGGGGGCGGCCGCCTTGATGCCGATCCTGAACGTGTCGCCCGGCGACATGTAGAAGATCCGGGGTCCGTCGGGCTTGCGGCTGAAGTCGTCCGGCACGGCCAGGGAGAACCCCTCCGGGTCGACGGCCGTGCGGTAACCGGCGGGGGACGCGGGACGCGTGCCGGTCTGCTGCTCCGTGACCGTGACCGTCGGGCGGGGCTCCGGGGCCGAGTCCGAGGGGGACGCCGTGTCGCCCGTGGGGCCCGGCGCGGACGCCGTGGGGCGGTGGGTGCCACCGCCGTCGCCGCCGTTCACGAGGAGCGCGGCCGCGGAGACCCCGGCCCCGGCCATCGCGGCGACGAGCGCGGCGGCGGCGAGAACGGCGCGGGGTGAACGCTTCTGCGTGGGCGCCGGAGCGGGCGACGTGGGGGTGTTCCGGGCAGTGGGCGTGTAACCGGCCACGGCCCGCGGCGTCGTACCCGTGGCGACGTACGCGCGAAGGAGCCGGTCGGCCTCGTCCAGGCCGAGCCTGAGCGCCGGATCGCGCTCAAGGAGGCCTCGTACGACGGGCAGCAGCGGCTCGGCCTCGGCGGGCGGATTGATCTCGCCGACCACCACGGCGTGCATGATCCCGCCCAGCGAGTCGCGCCGGAACGGTGATTCGCCCGTCAGGGCGGCGCACAGCATCGCGCCGAGCGACCACAGGTCCGACTCGGGCCCGGTCCGCTCCCCTGCCATGCGCTCGGGCGCCGTGTACTCGGGCGAACCGACGAAGGAACCCGTCTCGGTGAGCGTCGTCGCGCCGCTGACCTGCGCGATCCCGAAGTCCGTGAGCACGACGCGCTCACTGCCCGCCTCGACGAGCACGTTCGCCGGCTTCAGATCCCGGTGCAGCACCCCCGCCGCGTGCGCGACCCGCAGCGCGCCGAGCAGCGCGATCCCGATCCGGGCCGCCTCCCGCGCGTCGACGGGCCCGGTCCGCGAGAGCCGGTCGGCGAGTGAGCCGCCCTCGATCAACTCCATGACGATGTAAGGGCGTTCGCCGTGCTCCACGACGTCGTGGACGACGATGACGTTCGGGTGGCTGAGCTGGGCGACCGCGCGGGCCTCGCGCAGGGTGCGGTCCTTCTGGCGGCGGGCCTCGTCGGCGGAGAGCGTCTCGTCGAGCACGAGTTCCTTGACCGCGACGCGCCGCCCGAGCAGCTGGTCTGAGGCGCGCCACACGACGCCCATTCCGCCCCGGCCGATGCGCGCCTCCAGTCGGTAACGCCCGGCGATCACACGGACGTTGTCCTCCCCCTCGGTCCCCATGCGTTCCATCATGCCGCACGGAACGGGCCCCGGAGGGGCGTGCTCCGGGCCGTCAAGGGATCAACGAAACCGCAGGCGGCCGCCCGCACACCACGGGTGCCTACGGTTGCCAGCTCCGCAGGATCGCGTCGAACTGCTGCCGCGCCTCGTCCCAGTCGGCCGACGGCACGGACAGATAGATGGCGTACTCGGTGCCGTCGTTCTCGACGTACGTCTGCTCGATGGCGTGCCGCGGGCCCGACGTCGTGTCCTTGTCACCCGCGGTCCAGGTGAACTCCCACAGGGATCCCGACCGGTCTCGGTAGGTGTTGGGCTGCAGGTTGACCTGCTGGTAGTCGGGCAGCTTCGTGACCTGTCGCTCCAGGTCCAGCTGGTGGTGGTACGAGTCGGGCCAGTCAGGGGACTTGTCGACCGCGATCCGTACGAAGTGGGCGCCGCCGTCCGGCGTGTAGTCGACCTGGGAGCCGTCCGCCTGCCGCTTCCAGCCCTTCGGGAGCATGAGGCTGTAGCCCTCGACATCGTCGATGCGGACCCAGTTGTCCGGAATGCTCCCGGCCTTGTGCCCGCCGCTTCCGGAACCCGACGAGGTACCCGCGGCGTTGCCCTCGCCTGAGTTCGTGTTCGACGAGGTCCGGTGACTCAGGTAGTGGTTCGCGGCGAACATCCCACCGCCGCCTACGAGCGCGGCCGCCAGCGCCACGGCGACGACACGCGGCCACTTGCGGCGAGCGGCCGCGGGGACCGCCGGCATGGCGGCGTGATGCACGCCTATCGCAGTCGACTCCTCCGGGGGTGTCGGCGGCGCCGCGGCGTGCACCTGCGTGGGCACGTAGGCCTGCGCCGCGCTGGACCGCCGCCCCTCGGCGGCCTCGGCGAGCATCGACTCGGCCTCGTCGGCGGACGGACGCGCGGCCGGGTCCTTGCGCAGCAGCGCCTGAATGACGGGCGCGAGGGCGTCCGCGTGCATGAGTTCGCCCGGCTCGTCCTCGACGACGGCCTGCATCGTGCTGATCGGCGACGTGCGCCGGAACGGGGACTTCCCCTCGACGGCCGTGAACAGCGTGGCACCGAGCGCCCACAGGTCGGACGCGGGTCCGGGCGCCGCGCCACTGACCCGCTCGGGCGCCAGATAGTCGACCGAGCCGACTATCTCCCCGGTCCGCGTGATCGTCGAGTCTCCCTCGACCTGGGCGATGCCGAAGTCCGTGAGCAGCACCCGTCCGTCGAGGGCGAGCAGGACGTTGCCCGGCTTCACGTCGCGGTGCAGCACCCCGGCCGCGTGCGCGGCGCGCAGCGCCCGCAGCGTCCACAGGCCTATGCGGGCGGCCTCGCGCGGCAGGATGCGGCCCGACTCCTTCACGGCGTCCGCGAGCGAGGGACCGTCGACGAGTTCCATCACGATCCACGGCCGGTCGTCGTGCTCCAGCACGTCGTGGACGGTGACGACCGCCGGGTGGTTGATCCGCGCGGCGGCCCGCGCCTCCGTCTGTGTCCGCGCGAGCAGCACGGCGCGGTCGGCCTCCTGCACGTACTGGGCCGCCGTCAGTTCCTTTACGGCCACGGCACGGTGCAGCACTTCGTCGTGCGCGCGCCACACCCGGCCCATGCCGCCGCGCCCGATCGAGTCACCGAGTCGATAGCGGCCCGCGAGGAGCAGGCCCTGCATCTGATTCACGTTCCCCCGCAGGCGCATTGGTCGTGCCACGGCCGCTCATGGCCTTGACAGAGCCACATTAGGGAGCGGCCCAGGCACAGGGAACCGGCGGGGGTGCACGGAGACCGCACTGTGACGCTTGTCGCCTGTCCGGATGGGAGCCGACAGGCCATCAACTAGGCGTATTCAGTACGCCGGTACGACGTCTGGCGTTGTATCAGCCCGTGCTCCGATACGTCAGCCCGTGCTCTGATACGTCGCCGAGGCCTGCTCGTACAGGCGCGTCACTTCGTCGCGCTCGGCCTCGGGGCCCCGCAGCTGCACCACGTGGTAGCGGCCGCCCACGATCATCGCGAGGTTGCGTACGTACGTCTCACGGCCCGCCGAGTTCTGCCAGGTGAACTGGCCCTCGGCCATGGCCCGCCCGCCCACGTCGATCCGGCGCATCCCGCTGGACGTCGCCCACGTCGAGTCGCGGAACGGCTGCAACTCGCGTTCCTTCTCCCGCTGGTACGTCATCGGATCGCTGCCGTACGCGGACGTGCTGTCGCGGCCCGGGACGACGACGAGCTCGAAGTCGCCGTGCGTGTAGAGGACCTGCCCCTGTCCGTTCCTGCCCTGCCGGTTCCAGCCCTTGGCGACGGCGACGCGGAACCCTTCGGGGTCCTTGCGCAGGGTGAAGCCCTGCGCGACCTCGGGTTCGGACGAGTCGGTCTGCGGATCGGTGGCGGCCGGGGTCGACGAACTCTTGCCGCCGTTCTTCCCCTGGCCCTCGGCGGATTCGCCCGCCGAAGGCGCCGGCGTGGACCTGCCGCCCTCGGGCGCGGGCCGGCCTCCGCCGGTGGCGCCCGCGTGGTCCTTCGCGCCGCCGCCCGGCGTGCCGCCGCTCGGCTCGGCCTTCGGCATGAAGACCACGGCGTACGCGACCGCGGCGGCCAGGCCGAGCAGTACGAGAACGAGCAGGGTGCGGCCGAGCGAACGGGGCTTCCTGGGCTGCCGATCCGCCTGGGTGCGACGCTCCGGCGAGCCCCGCTCCGGCCGCGTGCGAGGCTCCGGCCGCGTGCGAGGCTCCGACCGCTGCGGATGCGCCTTGGCCCGCTTGTGCCGTGCGTGCCCGGCCCCGGTCCCGGCCTGGGCGGCGAAGCGCCGGCGACGCCTGCGCACGAGCTCGCCCCGGCGCCGTACGACCGGCAGCCGCGTGGCGTCGAAGGGCGGCGCGGCCACGATGTTCGTGCCCGCCTCCGGCTCGGGCGCGGACCGCACCAGCGACCTGAGCCACCCCCGCAGCTCCTCGAAGTCGAGCCGCTCCGTGGGGTCCTGACGCAGCAGCGATTCGACGACGGGCCGCAGGGGCCCGCACTCCTCGGCGAACGCGGGAGGCTCGGCGCACACCATCTGCACCAGCTCGCCGGTGTTCTCCTCCGGGTACGGGGCATGCCCCTGGACCGCGCGGAACAGGAGGGCCCCGAGGGCCCACAGGTCGGTGGCAGGGCCGATCGGAGCGGCCAGCTGCCAGTTCTCGTGGACGGGCCCCGCCTGCTCAGGCGCCCAGCGCTCGGTGACGGGCCCGACGACGGTCATCCGCGCCTGCCGCGCACGGTCGGCGGCGAGGGCGGTGGTGGGCCCGCGACCGGCCGCCGGGGCCGCCTGCTGCTGCGCGGGGATGAGCTGGTCCCAACGCGTGGACCCGGGCGCTCCGGGCGCGGGGTCGGGAGTCCCGGGGGTGGGAGCGCCCGGCTCGGGCCGCTCCATGCCGGGCCGCGGGACCGCCCCGTGCCAGGGACGCTCGGCGGAGCCGCGTACGCCGTAGGGGTCGTCGATCCGGCCGGGCTCCGCGCCGCCGCTGTGCGCACCGCCGTCCTTCGCACCGGTGCCGGACTCGCCCCCGCGCTCCGCGCCCGGCCCGCGCCGCGGCGGCCCCGGCGTCCCGTCCGTGTCCACACCCCCGCGCGCGGCGGCCCGCGCACCCGCCCGGTACGCGGCTATCGCCCCCGCGCGCGCGGCCCGCGGGTCACTCCCGGCCTCAAGAGCGGCGGGCCGGGACGGCGCGGGAGCAAGAGCAGCGGGAGGCGTGTAGGGGGGCGCGGGCGCCGAGGGCTGCGGCTCCTGTGGGGCCGGGGGTGCCGGAGCGGCGGGAGGCGCCGGCGTCGGGTCATAGCCGCACAGCGCCTCCTCCGCCGCACCGGCAGCGAGTCCGGTCAGCACGATCCGGCCGTCGTCGCACACGAGGACCGTGCGGGCGGTGATGTTCCGGTGGACCCAGCCGTGGGCGTGCAGCGCGCGCAGCGCGGTGAGGACGTCGGACGCGACCTCGGCCGCCCGGTACGGGGACAGCGGCTCCTCGGCGAGCAGCGCGGCGAGCGGGCGCGCGGAGACGACCTCGCTGACGATCCACAGCGAACCGCCCTCGGCGAACACGTCGAAGACCTGGTCGAGCCTTGGGTGATCGGGTATCTGGGCGGCGGCCTGCGCGGCCTCGATGGCACGGCGCACCGCTGGGTCCGTCGGCCTCCGCGTGGTCCGCGCCGCGTCCCCCCGCTCGCGCCGGCCACGCGACTCACGCGGTACGAACCCGTCCGGGAGCCCTCCGGTGTCGAGCACCTCGGCCTCGACGACTTCGGGTAACGGCACCTGCCTGACCAGGACTTCCTGGCCACTGTAGGTGTCGAACGCCCGCGTCTGGGCGAACTCGTACGCGTCGGCCGGCGACAGCGGCAGGCGGTAGCGGTCGGCGAGCACTCGGCCGGCATAGTCCTCCACGACGCGTCCCCCTGTCCGCCCGGTGGTCAATTCCGCTCGTTCTGCGCCCTGTTGTGCGCAGTGATGCGTACCGATACGGCTGCGCACGGTCCGCAGGCACTCACGATACGTGTCGGACCCCTTTCAGGCTCAGGACTTCGGCTTGAACGTCTTGGTGAACGTCTGCCAGGCGGCCTTGCGCTGCGCACCGTCCCAGTCGGCGGCCTTGGCCGTGTACATCAGGCCGTACCCGAGACCGCTGTTGACCACGAAACCGCGGTCGATCGAGCGGTACTTGGTGCCCCCGTCGACGTACGTGAACTCCCAGTCCGCCGTGTTCCAGCCGCGGAAGTCGACGGCCGCTATGCGTATCCGGTCGTACTGGGAGCGGCGCATGTACTGCTCCTGGTTGCGCCAGTCCTGGACCGGGTTCGACTTGGGTGTCGTCGTCCAGCCGACGAGCAGCTTCTGCCCGTCGGGACCCGTGAAGCGGGCCCCCGCCGCGCTCGTCGAGCTGTACTTCCAGCCCTTCGGGAGGCCGATGGAGAAGCCCTGGTCGTGCTTGTACGTCGAGGCTGCGCCGCTGCCGCCCGGGACCCCGCTGCCGCCGCTGGTGCTGCCGGGCGACGCGCCCTGGCCGGCGTCGCTGTCCTTGTCGCCGCCCTTGTCGGTGTCCGAGCCGGAGCCCTGGCCCTTGTCGGAGCCCTTGCCGCCGTCCTGAGCCGCGTCGTTGCCGCCGCCGGACCCGCTGCCCTTGTCCTTGCTACCGCTACCGCTACCGCTGCCTCCGCCGCCGCCTCCGGTCGCTCCCGCGGAGGCGGACTTGTCGCCGCCCTTGGCGGAACCGCCGTCGTCGCCACCGCTGAACGCGATACCGATGACGGTGCCGATCACGGCGAGCGCGACGAGCACCGCGACGATCACGAGGGTGCGCCGCGGGACCACGTCCGTGAGCGAGGCCCTGGTCGCCGGCGTACGCGGCGGCCCGGCGGGCTGCGCCGGAACACCCGAACCGCCCTGCCCGGCCGCGGGATGCGCGGATGCCTCCTCCGTACCGCCGGACGCGGCCCCGCCACTCTTGCCGGCCGCACCGGCCGCCGTCGCAGCGGTGGCCGCGGCAGCGGCTTTCCGCACCGACCGCAGCGCACCGCGCAGCTTCTCGGCGGCTTCCTCGCCCCTCTTACCCGCGCCGGTGCCGTCACCGGCGTCCGCGGGGCTCACGGAAGCAGCCGAAGCCCCGGACCCCGCGGCAACCCCCGGCGAACTTCCCTTACCGAAGCGCACCTTGGGCGCCTTGGGCGCCTTGGGTGTCTGCTCGGGAATGGGCGGCAGCGGCACGACCTTGGTCGCGTCGACCGGTTCAGGTTCCTCGTCCTTGGGCTCGGGAGCGTGCAGGACGTCGTTGAGGAGGGCCCGCGCCCCGGCGTCGTCGAGCCGCTGCTCCGGGTCCTTGGCGAGCAGCCCGTAGATGACCTTCTCCAGCGGCCCCGCGTTCTTGGGCGGGTCGACCGGCTCGGTCATGACGGCCGTCAGGGTCGCGATGGCGGACCCCTTGTCGTACGGAGGAACGCCCTCCACCGACGCGTACAGCAGTCCGCCGAGCGACCACAGGTCGGCGGCGGGGCCGGGCTTGTGCCCGCGCGCCCGCTCCGGCGAGATGTACGAGGGCGCGCCGACGAGCATGCCGGTGGACGTGATCGAGGGGTCGCCCTCGACCTGGGCGATGCCGAAGTCCGTGAGGACGACGCGCCCGTCCTCGGCGATCAGCACGTTCGACGGCTTCACGTCGCGGTGCAGGATGCCCTCGCGGTGCGCAGCGCGCAGCACGTCGAGGATCGCGAGCCCGACCTCGGCGGCGCGCCGCGGTTCCAGCAGGCCGTCCTCGCGGATCTGCTCCGCGAGGGACTTGCCCTCGACGAGTTCCATCACGATCCACGGCCGGTCGTCCTCGTCGACCACGTCGTAGACCGTCACCGCGCTGTTGTTCCGGATCCGCGCGATCGCCTTCGCCTCACGCAACGTTCGCGTGATCAGGCGCCGCTTCTCCTCGTCGTCGATGCTCGACGGGAACCGCAGTTCCTTGACGGCGACCGTCCGGCCGAGCGTCTCGTCCTTCGCCCGCCACACGGTGCCCATGCCGCCGCGGCCGAGGACTTCTCCCAGCCGGTAGCGCCCGGCGAGGAGACGTGCACTCTTGTCCTGACGAGCTGTGCCCGCCTGCTCCGCCTCCGACATGCGTCCCCTCTGCAACCCGCCCTGACAGAGCCTTCATTGTCCCTTACCCGGGGACCACTCCACGCCCAGGGTCGGCCGTCCCGCATGATGGACCGCACACACGGAGGGACCGCCATGCCCGCACTTCGGACACTGCTGGCGATACCCCTGGCAGCGACCCTCTTCTGTATGTTTCCGGGCAGTTCCACGACGCTCGCGACCCCGGCCACGGACGCCACTCTTCCGTTGCTGGTCACGGAGGGCAAGGCCCCCGCCGCGGCGCTGCTCGCCCGCGAGGGCGGGACGACGCGCTTCGTACGCACCGGCCCCACGATCCGCCGCACCGACCACTTCCGAGCCGGGAGCATCACGAAGTCGTTCATCGCGACGGTCGTGCTGCAACTCGCCGCCGAACACCGCCTGCGCCTCTCGGACACGGTGGACGACCACCTCCCCGGCCTACTGCGTGACCATGCCGTCTCCCTCCACTCGCTTCTCACCCACACCAGTGGCCTGCCCGACTTCACGGCGCGCACGCACGGCACCATCCCGGTATCCCCCAGAACGGCCGTACAACTGGCCGAGGCCGACCCTCCGAGCCCTCGCGGCCACTGGTCGTACTCGAACACCAACTACGTCGTACTGGGCATGGTCATAGGCCAGGTCACGGGCCACTCGTACGCGACCGAGGCCCGCCGCCGCATCATCGAACCGCTCCACCTCACCGGCACGTCGTTCCCCGGCACCCGCACCACGCTGCCCACGCCACACGGCCGCGCGTACGACGCGACAGGCGACGACGTAACCACTCTGAACCCCCGCGTGGCCGGCGCCGCAGGCGAACTGATCTCCACCCTCACCGACCTGAACCGCTTCTACACGGCCCTCCTGAAGGGCCGCCTCCTCCCCCCGGACCAACTCCGCACAATGCTCAACACCCGCACCGCACAAGGCCGCTACGGCATGGGCCTCTACCCCACGAAGCTCCCCTGCGGAACGACGATATGGGGCCACAACGGACGAATCGAGGGCAGCTACGTCCGCACGGAGGCAACGAGAACGGCGTCAAGAGTCGTCACGTTCCGCACCAACACAGACACCGCGAAGAACACCCCAGAACTGGAACGCCGCCTACTGACAGCAGAGTTCTGTCAGCCATTCAGCCGATCCGGCACCTGAGGCCGAGCACACCGTTCACCCTGCCCGGCGGCTGAGGCAGAGCGCACCCTTTGCCCCTGCCCGGCACCTGAGGCCGAGCACACACCCTTCCAGCCCGTCCGGCGTCTGAGGACGAGCCCGCAGGGCGAAGGGGGCCTGGGGGCACAGCCCCCAGCGCAACCCCGGCGCACCCCATCACAGCGGCACGATATCCGGCGCCCCCAGTCGCGCCGCATCGGCCGAGAGGTCATCCGGTTGACGCTGAGACTCCCGCTCGGCCTGCACCCGCTTCTCGTAGTGCTCCACCTCCCGCTCGATCTGGTCCTTGTCCCAGCCGAGCACCGGAGCCATCAGCTCCGCCGCCTCACGCGCACACCGCGTCCCCCGGTCGAACGTCTCGATCGAGATCCGCGTGCGCCGCGTCAGCACGTCGTCGAGATGCCGCGCCCCCTCGTGCGAGGCGGCGTACACGACCTCGGCCCGCAGATAGTCGTCGGCGCCGGTGAGGGGCGCGCCGAGCCCGGGGTCGGCGGCCACCAGGTCGAGCACCTCCTCCGCCAACGACCCGTACCGGTTGAGCAGATGCTCCACCCGCACCACATGGAGCCCGGTCCGCGCGGCGATCCTCGCCCGCGCGTTCCACAGCGCGTGGTAGCCCTCGGCCCCGATCAGCGGAATGTCGTCGGTGACGCAGTCGGCGACCCGCTGGTCGAGCCCGTGCACCGCCTCGTCGACGGCGTCCTTGGCCATGACCCGGTACGTCGTGTACTTGCCGCCCGCCACGACGACGAGCCCCGGCACGGGGTGCGCCACCGTGTGCTCGCGCGAGAGCTTGCTCGTGGCGTCGGACTCACCGGCGAGCAGGGGCCGCAGGCCCGCGTAGACCCCCTGGACGTCGTCGCGCGTGAGGGGTACCGCGAGCACCGAGTTCACATGCTCGAGCAGATAGTCGATGTCGGCGCTGGAGGCCGCGGGGTGCGCCTTGTCGAGGTCCCATTCCGTGTCCGTGGTGCCCACGATCCAGTGACGCCCCCACGGGATCACGAACAAGACGCTCTTCTCGGTGCGCAGGATGAGCCCGGTCGTCGAGTTGATCCGGTCCTTGGGCACGACGAGGTGGATGCCCTTGGACGCGCGTACGTGGAACTGGCCCCGCTCGCCCACCATCGCCTGGGTGTCGTCCGTCCACACGCCCGTCGCGTTCACGATCTGGCGGGCACGGATCTCGTACTCCCCGCCGCCCTCGACGTCCTCGACGCGGGCGCCGACGACGCGCTCGCCCTCCCGCAGAAACCCGGTCACACGCGCCCTGTTGGCGACCTTCGCCCCGTACATCGCGGCCGTGCGCACCAGCGTCGCCACATACCGCGCGTCGTCCATCTGCGCGTCGTAGTACTGCAAGGCGCCGACGAGCGCGTCCTTCTTGAGCGCGGGCGCGACCCGCAGCGCGTGACGCCGGCTCAGATGGCGGTGCATGGGCAGCCCGCGCCCATGCCCGCGCGCCATCGACATCGCGTCGTACAGGGCGACGCCCGAGCCCGCGTACAGCCGCTCCCAGCCCTTGTGCTGGAGGGGATACAGGAACGGCACCGGCTTCACGAGGTGCGGGGCGAGCCGCTCCAGGAGCAGCCCGCGCTCCTTCAGCGCCTCACGCACGAGTGCGAAGTCGAGCATCTCGAGATACCGGAGCCCGCCGTGGATCAGCTTGCTCGACCGGCTCGATGTGCCGGAGGCCCAGTCCCGCGCCTCGACCAGGCCGGTGGACAGACCTCGGGTCGCGGCGTCGAGCGCGGTGCCCGCGCCGACCACCCCCGCGCCCACGACCAGGATGTCCAGCTCCCGCTCGGCCATTCCCGCGAGCGCCTCGGCACGCTCCGCCGGTCCCAGTGTCGCTGCCCTCACTGCTACCTCCCGCTGTCGGTCAGTCGGCGTCGGTCCAGTCGGTCCCACCGGTGTCACTGTCTGATGCGCCCCGGCTCGCATCACCCATGCACCGATTCTGACCGCCGGGCCGAACTTCAGCCACCACTCACCCGCAGGCTGTGGACAACACTCCCGGATTCCCGGCCGCGCAATACCGCATAACGGTCATATTTACTCCTAGTGTGACATTGCGCTCGCCCATCCTGTCCACAGGGCTTGCGCTCTCCTCCCGCTCCGGCTATTGGGAAGGACGGCCCACCGCCATGCCCGCAGATCTCGCCGTCATCGGACTCGGTCACCTCGGCCTGCCCCTCGCCCAGGCCGCCGTCGCCACCGGCATCGCGACCATCGGCTACGACCCCGTACGCGCCACCGACCTCGCGGCCGGCCGGCTCCCCGGCGACGGCGCCGAGGGAACCCTGACCGCCGCCGACATCCGCCGGATGCTCTCGGGGGGCTTCCGGCCGACCGGCGACCCCGTCGAACTCGGCCGCGTCCGCACCGCCGTCATCTGCGCCCCCGCCCCCCTCGGCGCGGACCGCTCCCTCGACCTCACGCAGCTCACCGACGCCACGCGCGCCCTCGCCGCCCGTCTGCGTCCCCACACCACGGTGATCATCGAGACCCCGGTCGCCCCCGGCACCACCGAAGGCGTCCTGCGCCCCCTCCTTGAGGACGGTTCGGGGCTGCGGGCCGGCCGCGACTTCCACCTCGCCTACTCGCCGGGCCGCCTCGACCCCGGCAGCCGCACGCACGCGTACGCCACGACCCCCAAGGTGATCGGCGGCCTCACCCCCGCCTGCACCGAGTCCGCCGCCGCCTTCTACGGCCGCCTGTCCGACAAGGTGGTTCGCGCGCGTGGACCACGCGAGGCCGAGACCGTCCAGCTCCTGGAGACCAACTACCGCCACGTCAACATCGCCCTGGTCAACGAGATGGCCGTCCTCTGCCACGACCTGGGCGTCGACCTGTGGGACGTCATCCGCTGCGCCGAGACCAAGCCGTTCGGCTTCCAGGCGTTCCGTCCCGGCCCCGGCGTCGGCGGCCACGGAGTCCCCCAGGACCTCTCACGCCCGCCCCTCCCGGTCCGCCCCCTGCGCATGGTGGAACTGGCCCAGCAGGTCAACCACCACATGCCCCAGTACGTGATCCAGCGCGCCGCCACCCTCCTCAACGAACACGGCAAGTCCGCCCGCGGCGCCCGCGTCCTGCTCCTCGGCGTCACGTACAAACCCGACGTCGCCGATCTGGAAGGCACCCCCGCCCAGGAGATCGCCACCCGGCTGATGCAGCTGGGCGCGGCGGTCAGTTACCACGACCCGCACATCCCGTCGTGGAACGTCCTCGGCCACCCGGTCCCCCGCGCGGACTCCCTCTACGAGGCCGCCGCGGACGCCGACCTGACGATCCTGCTCCAGCAGCACCGCACGTACGACCTCCAGGGCCTGTCCGTGAAGGCCCAGCTGCTCCTGGACACCAGGGGCGCCACCCCGACGGGCGCGGCCCACCGCCTGTGAACCCCTCTCCGTAGATCCGTAGACCTGTGAAGGCCCTCTACGTAGAGCTGTCATGAACCTCTACGTGGAAGGGGCCCGCACCGTTTCGGTGCGGGCCCCTTCCACGTAGTACTGCGTCAGCGGCGGTGCTGCGAGTCCGCCACCGTGACCTCGACCCGCTGGAACTCCTTGAGCTCGCTGTAGCCGGTCGTCGCCATGGCGCGCTTGAGGGCGCCGAAGAAGTTCATCGAACCGTCCGGGGTGTGCGAAGGCCCGGTGAGGACCTCCTCCGTCGTACCGACGGTCCCGAGGTCGACCTTCTTGCCGCGCGGCACGTCCTCGTGGACGGCCTCCATGCCCCAGTGGTGGCCGCGGCCGGGCGCGTCCGTGGCGCGCGCCAGCGGGGAGCCCATCATCACGGCGTCGGCGCCGCAGGCGATGGCCTTCGGCAGGTCGCCGGACCAGCCCACGCCACCGTCGGCGATCACGTGCACGTACCGGCCGCCGGACTCGTCCATGTAGTCGCGGCGGGCGGCGGCCACATCGGCCACGGCGGTCGCCATCGGCACCTGGATGCCCAGCACGTTGCGCGTGGTGTGCGCGGCGCCGCCACCGAAGCCGACGAGCACACCGGCAGCGCCGGTGCGCATCAGGTGCAGCGCGGCGGTGTACGTGGCGCAGCCGCCCACGATGACCGGCACGTCCAGCTCGTAGATGAACTGCTTCAGGTTCAGCGGCTCGGCGGCACCGGAGACGTGCTCGGCGGACACGGTGGTCCCCCGGATCACGAAGATGTCGACGCCCGCGTCCACGACGGCCTTGGAGAACTGGGCGGTGCGCTGCGGCGACAGCGCGGCGGCGGTGACGACACCGGAGTCGCGCACCTCCTTGATGCGCTGCCCGATCAGCTCCTCCTTGATGGGAGCCTCGTAGATCTCCTGGAGGCGGCGTGTGGCGCTCTCCGTGTCCAGCTCGCCGATCTCGTCGAGCAGCGGCTGCGGGTCCTCGTAGCGGGTCCACAGGCCCTCGAGGTTCAGCACGCCGAGGCCACCGAGCTCCCCGATCCGGATGGCGGTGGCCGGCGAGACGACCGAGTCCATGGGAGCTGCCAGGAACGGCAGCTCAAAACGGTAGGCGTCGATCTGCCAGGCGATCGAGACCTCCTTCGGGTCGCGCGTACGACGGCTCGGTACGACGGCGATGTCGTCGAAGGCGTACGCCCGGCGGCCGCGCTTGCCGCGCCCGATCTCGATCTCAGTCACGTGTGTGGCCTTTCCCTCTGCGTTTCAGCGCCTTCCAGTATCCCCGACATACGCGCCAGGGGCGGCCCCGGGAACCCCGGGGCCGCCCCTGACCCTGTCTTCGACTGTCTGCGGCTACTTGCTGCGGCTGTAGTTCGGTGCTTCGACCGTCATCTGGATGTCGTGCGGGTGGCTCTCCTTGAGGCCCGCGGACGTGATCCTCACGAAGCGGCCCTTGGACTCCATCTCGTCGATGGAGGCGGCGCCCACATAGCCCATCGTCTGGCGCAGACCGCCGACGAGCTGGTGCAGCACGTTGGCCAGCGGGCCGCGGTAGGGCACCTGGCCCTCGATGCCTTCGGGCACGAGCTTGTCGTCGGAGGCGACCTCGGCCTGGAAGTAGCGGTCCTTGGAGTACGACCGGCCCTGCCCGCGGGACTGCATCGCCCCGAGGGAGCCCATGCCGCGGTACGACTTGAACTGCTTGCCGTTGATGAACATCAGCTCGCCCGGGGACTCCTCACAGCCCGCGAGGAGGCTGCCCAGCATGACCGTGTCGGCACCGGCGGCGAGCGCCTTTCCGATGTCGCCGGAGTACTGCAGACCGCCGTCACCGATGACCGGGACGCCGGCGGCGCGGGCGGCGAGAGCCGCCTCGTAGATGGCGGTGACCTGCGGGACACCGATACCGGCGACCACGCGCGTGGTGCAGATGGAGCCGGGGCCCACACCGACCTTCACGCCGTCGACACCGGCGTCGATCAGGGCCTGCGCGCCGTCACGCGTCGCGACGTTGCCGCCGATGACGTCGACGCCGACGCTGGACTTGATCTTCGCCATCCAGTTCAGCGCGTTGCTGTTGTGTCCGTGCGACGTGTCGACGATGAGGAAGTCCGCGCCCGCCTCGGCCAGCGCCTGAGCGCGCTCCAGGGCCTCGGGGCTGGCGCCGACCGCGGCACCGACGAGGAGGCGGCCCTCGGCGTCCTTCGCGGCGTTCGGGTACTGCTCGGCCTTCACGAAGTCCTTGACCGTGATGAGGCCCTTGAGCACGCCCGCGTCGTCGACCAGCGGAAGCTTCTCGATCTTGTGGCGGCGCAGCAGCTCCATGGCGTCGACGCCGGAGATGCCGACCTTGCCGGTCACGAGCGGCATCGGCGTCATGACCTCGCGCACCTGCCGGCTGCGGTCGGACTCGAAGGCCATGTCGCGGTTGGTGACGATGCCGAGCAGCTTGCCGGCCGGGTCGGTCACCGGGACGCCGCTGATGCGGAACTTCGCACACAGCGCGTCGGCCTCGGCCAGCGTCGCGTCCGGGTGCACGGTGATCGGGTCGGTCACCATGCCGGACTCGGAACGCTTCACGAGGTCGACCTGGTTGACCTGGTCCTCGATCGACAGGTTGCGGTGCAGCACGCCGACGCCACCCTGCCGCGCCATGGCGATGGCCATGCGGGACTCGGTGACCTTGTCCATCGCCGCCGACAGCAGCGGAATGTTCACGCGCACGTTGCGGGAGATGCGGGACGAGGTGTCGACCGCGTTCGGGAGGACCTCGGACGCGCCCGGCAGCAGCAGCACGTCGTCGTAGGTCAGCCCGAGTGTCGCGAATTTCTCGGGCACTCCGTCGACGTTTGCAGTCATGACACCTTCCCCAAATGGCCTTGATCGGTGCGGATGTCCATGCTAACGGGATCCGGAGGTGTCTCATTCCACGATCAAGATCACCGAGCAGATTTGTACGTTCACACGTGCGCAGACCGTGGCCCGCCCTGGGTGCGCCTCACGCGAGCGTGGCGCGTCTCACTCAACGACTCGACGTTCGGTCCGCCGCTCGGCTCGACGTTCGGCTCGGTGTTGGGCCCGCCGCTCAACTCGCTACTCGGCTTGCCCGGCTCACTGCTCGGCGAGCGCCCGCAGCCGGCTGAGCGCGCGGTGCTGGGCGACGCGGACGGCGCCCGGCGACATGCCGAGCATCTGTCCGGTCTCCTCGGCGGTGAGGCCGACGGCGATCCGGAGCAGCAGCAGCTCGCGCTGGTTGTCCGGAAGGTTGGCGAGGAGCTTCTTCGCCCACTCCGCATCGCTGCTGAGCAGGGCCCGCTCCTCCGGTCCGAGCGAGTCGTCGGGCCGCTCCGGCATCTCGTCGGAAGGCACGGCGGTGGAACCGGGATGCCGCATGGCGGCGCGCTGCAGGTCAGCGACCTTGTGCGCGGCGATGGCGAAGACGAACGCCTCGAAGGGGCGCCCGGTGTCCTTGTAGCGCGGCAGCGCGAGGAGCACCGCGACACAGACTTCCTGCGCGAGATCCTCCACGAAGTGCCGTGCGTCACCCGGCAGTCGGGTCAGACGGCTGCGGCAGTAGCGGATCGCGAGGGGGTGGACGTGCGCGAGAAGGTCGTGCGTGGCCTGCTCGTCACCCTCGACGGCGCTGTGGACCAGTGCACCGATGGCTCCTCGGCCGGCTGCCTCGTCGTCGCGCATCGGTCCATGGTGCCTTGGCGGCGTCCGGTCCGTGGCACCGCGTCCGTAGTTGTGCACTGAAGCGTTATGAGCAGGTGCGCCGGAACTCATCTCGTGCGCCCTCCCCTTCCGCTCGGCCGACTTGTCCCTGAGGAACTCCACAACTCAAGGATGCGGCATGTCCGGCGAAACGAGGACCGGCGGCCGTCCGCAGCCCCGTCCGCCCTGGGGCGGACGGGGATCGCTGTGCCCCCGCGGCGGCGCACCGTGCGCCTTAGCGGACCAGGCCCCAGCGGAAGCCGAGCGCCACGGCGTGCGCACGGTCCGAGGCGCCGAGCTTCTTGAAGAGGCGGCGTGCGTGCGTCTTGACCGTGTCCTCGGAGAGGAAGAGCTCGCGCCCGATCTCCGCGTTGGACCGGCCGTGACTCATGCCCTCGAGCACCTGGATCTCACGCGCCGTGAGCGTCGGCGCCGCACCCATCTCGGCCGACCGCAGTCTGCGCGGCGCGAGCCGCCAGGTCGGGTCGGCGAGCGCCTGCGTGACCGTGGCACGCAGTTCGGCACGCGAGGCGTCCTTGTGCAGATAGCCGCGGGCGCCGGCGGCGACGGCGAGCGCGACACCGTCCAGATCCTCGGCCACGGTGAGCATGATGATGCGCGCACCGGGATCGGCGGACAGCAGCCGCCGGACCGTCTCGACGCCGCCCAGACCGGGCATGCGTACGTCCATCAGAATCAGGTCCGAGCGGTCGGCGCCCCAGCGGCGCAGGACTTCCTCGCCGTTGGCCGCGGTCGTCACGCGCTCTACGCCGGGGACGGTCGCGACCGCGCGGCGGAGCGCTTCTCGGGCAAGCGGGGAGTCGTCGCAGACGAGGACGGATGTCATGACCGTCCTCCGCAGCTGATGCGCGTCACCTTGGGCCTCCAGGCTGGTACGAATCGTCACCTGTGCGGTCGACGCTCTCGGACAGATGCCCGAGCGCTTGTTCTCTCAACCGCCTCCGCACTCTCAACGACGGTCACCCGAAAGAGTTACGGGTTCGACGGTCTGCTTCGGCACTCTACGTGAGGGACCGGACACAGAGCAGACGGCGCAAGCGACCCACCAGGTTTCACCACAAGTCATGCCCCATTTAGCCCTTTTTCTTCACTTTCAGTGGTGTCTGAGGCTAGATTCGCAATGAGTCATATTTTCATCTCCTTAGACAGTAGATGTACGGTTCTTGGGCACCTTCCCGCGTCAGAACGGCTACAAGGGGACATAGCAATGGCAGATTTCTCCCGCCTTCCCGGACCGAACGCAGATCTGTGGGACTGGCAGCTCCTCGCGGCCTGCCGCGGGGTGGACAGCTCGCTCTTCTTCCATCCGGAGGGGGAGCGGGGAGCGGCGCGCAGCGCCCGCGAGAACTCGGCCAAAGAGGTCTGCATGAGGTGTCCGGTGCGCGCGGAGTGCGCTGCTCATGCGCTCCAGGTACGCGAGCCGTACGGCGTGTGGGGCGGGCTGACCGAGGACGAGCGCGAGGAGCTCATGGGCCGCGCCCGCAACCGGCTCGTCGCCGCCGCACCCGCACCGGCGGGCGGCGCACCACCCGGGGTGAACAACTGAAGGAACGTTTTTCCAAGGTGGGCACGCAGTGACGTGCCCGTGGGCCTGTGTGGGCCCGATCAGCGGGCCGCGGCCCGCGCCAGGTGGTCCAGCGTGGCTGCCACGGCCGGCACCTGGGCCAGGTCGGGCAGTGTGAGGGCGACGATCTCGCGCTGCACAGCCGGCTCCACCGTCACCGTGCGTGCACCCTTGGGGCGTACGGATTCGATGGCGAGCTCCGGCAGGACCGCCACACCGAGGCCTGCACCGACCAGGCCGATCACCGCCGGATAGTCGTCGGTCGCGAAGTCGATGCGCGGAGTGAATCCCGCGCCCTCGCAGACCTCCACCAACTGCCGGCGACAACGCGGGCAGCCCGCGATCCAGGGCTCGTCGGCCAGCTCGCCGATGGAGACCGCGTCCGACTTGGCCAGCCGGTGCCCCTCAGGGACGAGGCCGACGAGCCGGTCGGCCAGCAGCGGACGTACGACGAGGTCGTCCCAGTCCTCCGCGGCCTGCGCCCCTTCGTAACGGAAGGCCAGGGCCACATCGCAGTCGCCCTCACGCAGCATCTCGACCGAGCGCGGCGGCTCCGCCTCCACCAGGGAGACGCGGGTGCCGGGGTGCGCGGCACGCAGGGCGGCCAGCGCCGTGGGGACGAGCGTGGAGCTGCCGCTGGGGAACGAGACGAGCCGGACACGGCCTGCGCGCAGACCCGCGATGGCGGCGACCTCTTCCTCCGCCGCGGTCAGTCCGGCCAGGATTCCCGCCGCGTGTCGCACCAGAGCTTCACCCGCCTGGGTGAGTCGCATCTCGCGGCCCGTACGGATGAGGAGCGGGGTACCCGCAGAGGATTCGAGGGCCTTCATCTGCTGGCTGACCGCGGGCTGGGTGCAGCCGAGTTCGCGGGCGGCCGCCGAGAAGGAGCCGGTGGCGGCCACGGCGCGCAGGACACGGAGATGACGGGCCTCGATCATTCCTCAAGCATAAGGGAGCCTTGGATACAACGGGAAATATTGCGTCGACGCTTTGGCGCCGTGTCGCTTAACGTGCCGTCATGAAGCTTCTGTCTCTGAATGTGGGTCGCCCCGAGGCCAGTGAGCACACCGACCAGGCCGAGGGGGTGACCGGTATCGACAAGCGGCCGGTGCCGGGCCCCGTCCGGGTGGCGGCACCCGGGCCCAAGGGGGTCGGGGCCAGCGGTCTCGAAGGCGACGCCGTGTGCGACATGCGCCATCACGGCGGCGACGACCAGGCGGTCTACGCCTTCGCCCGCGAGGACCTCGACGAGTGGCAGGGCACGCTCGGCCACGTTCTGCGCAACGGCTCGTTCGGCGAGAACCTCACCACCGAGGGTGTCGACGTGACGGGCGCGAAGATCGGCGAGCGCTGGCGTGTCGGCCCCGACCTGGTCCTCGAGGTCGCCTCGGGCCGGATCCCCTGCCGCACGTTCCAGGGCCACCTCGGCGAGAGGGGGTGGGTCAAGCGCTTCACTGCGCGGGCCGCCCCTGGGGCGTATCTGCGGGTGATCGAGCCGGGCGCGATCCGGGCGGGCGACACGATCGAGATCGTGCACCGGCCCGACCACGAGGTGACCGTCGCCTTCCAGTTCCGGGCCGTCACGACCGACCGGGACCTGCTCCCGCGGCTGCTCGTCGCGGCGGACGCACTCGCCCCCGAGGCAGTCGAGGCGGCTCGTACGTACGTGGCGAAGTACGGGGGCGGGGACCTGGCGGGCGACGCGGCGTAGGGGCGGAGCGGGCCTGGGCGCGCGGCGGGGGCGCACTCGGGCGCGCGTCGCCAGCGGCCTTGCTCCGCACGGCGGTTGCGCAACTGGTCCGCGTGGACGTTGCACAACTGGTCGCGAGCGCCACGCCGGTGACGGCCAAACCGGCCCCGCGGAGAACGCGCTTGAAGCGGACATGCGTCGGGCTTCCCGCCCGACGCACCCCCACCGCATCGGGGACCACCCCCGCGACTACCCGAACCGCCCGTGGATATAGGCAAGTTGGAGATATCGGAAAGCGACGGGGCGGCGCGTGGGTGCTTCTTCCCGGCACTCCGTACATGTCCGCTGCCGTCCGCTCTCCCACGAGGACAGTGGTGTGCCGGGGCAGTTCGTGGTCGTGGACAAGGGACAACGCGCGGGGACTCCCGAGCGTGGTCATGCCCACGGCGGTCACTAGCCTTGCCCCATGACTACCGCTCTGATTACGGGATCCACCTCGGGGATCGGTGCCGCGTTCGCGCGCCGGCTCGCCGCGGACGGCCACGACCTCGTCCTGGTGGCGCGTGACACCAAGCGGCTGCGGGAGCAGGCCACCGAGCTCCACGACCGGCACGGCATCGAGGCCGAGGTGCTCACGGCGGACCTCGCCACCGACGAGGGCATCGGCGCGGTCGAGGCACGGCTGACCGACCGCAAGCGTCCGGTGGACCTGCTGATCAACAACGCGGGCTTCGGCAACAAGGGCCAGTACCTGGAGGTCCCGCTCGCCGACGAGTTGACCATGCTGAAGGTGCACTGCGAGGCGGTCCTGCGGCTCACGTCCGCCGCGGTGGCGCCGATGCGTGAGCGCGGCAGGGGCGGCGTGGTGAACGTGGCGTCGGTCGCGGCGTTCGTGCCGCGCGGGACGTACGGCGCGTCGAAGGCATGGGTCGTGCAGTTCACGCAGGGCGCGGCGCGGGACCTGGCCGGCAGCGGTGTGCGGCTGATGGCGCTCTGCCCGGGCTTCGTCCGTACGGAGTTCCACGAGCGGGCCGACATGGGCACCGACAACATCCCCAAGTGGATGTGGCTCGACGCCGACAAGCTGGTGGCAGCGGCGCTCGCCGATCTGGCGCGCGGCAAGTCGCTGTCGATCCCGGATCCGCGGTACAAGACGCTGATGGGCGTCGTGAAGCTGGCGCCTCGCGGGCTGCTCGGCGGCGTCACGGCGAAGACGGGGCGCAAGTACGGGCCGCAGTAAGGCGCGGCGAGTCCGGGTCCAGGTCCAGGTCCGGGTCCGGGACCAAGGCCGGGTCCGGCGGGACCTCGGCCCCGCCAGGGCCCGCTCCCGCTCCCGCTCCCGCCGGGTCGTTACACGGCGGTGGGAGGATGGAGCTGTCCGGACCGCACGCAGGGGGGCCGGAGGGTGGCGTCATGACGTTCGTGCAACTGATCGACTGCAAGACCAGCCGATTCGACGAGATGAACCAGCTCATGGACACATGGGCGGAGCGGACCAAGGGGAAGCGGACCGCGACGCACAGCGTCGTCGCCAAGGACCGGTCCGACGCCTCGCACTTCATCGAGATCGTGGAGTTCCCGTCGTACGAGGAGGCGATGCGGAACTCGAACCTTCCGGAGACCGACACGATCTTCCGGGAGATGGTCGCCCTCTGCGACGAGATGCCCACCTTCACCGACCTCGAGGTGGTGCGGGACGAGCAGTTGTACGCGGGCAACGCGCGCCGGTTCTTCGAGACGGTCGCCACCGAGGGTGAACTGCCGCCGCTCAACGACCTGCTCGCGGAGGACTACCACGACCACGACCCCGGCAACGTGACGGACACCATCGGGCTCGACGCGATGCGGCGCCAGATCGAGATGTACCGCGCCGGGTTCGACATCGACTTCACCATCGACGACCAGATCACCGAAGGCGACCGCGTGTGCACGCGGTGGACCTTCAAGGGCGACCACAACGGTGACTTCATGGGGGTTCCGGCGACGGGCATCCAGGTCACGATGACCGGCGCGACCATCTTCCGGTTCCAGGAGGACGGGAAGATCGTCGAGGGCTGGTGGCACGAGGACCGGCTGGGGCTGATGGCCCAGCTCGGCGCACTCGATCAGCTCGAGTCCTGACCGCTCGGGCCCGGACCCGGCGCCGCACACGCCGAGGCCCGGCCCCGCGAAGAACGCGGAACCGGGCCTCGTACGAACAGACGCCAGTCGGACTGGCCCTGCACCAGTTACTCAGCGCACCAGTGGCTCAGTGCACTAGTGGGAGTGACCGTGCCCGTGGCCGCCGGCCTCGGACTCCTCCTCCGCCGGCTTCTCGACGACCAGGGTCTCGGTCGTGAGCAGCAGCGAAGCGATGGACGCGGCGTTCTCCAGGGCGGAGCGGGTGACCTTGACCGGGTCGATGACGCCGGCCTTGACCAGGTCGCCGTACTCGCCGGTCGCGGCGTTGAAGCCCTGGCCCTTGTCGAGCTCGGCGACCTTCGAGGTGATGACGTAGCCCTCGAGGCCGGCGTTCTCGGCGATCCAGCGCAGCGGCTCGACGGCGGCGCGGCGCACGACCGCGACACCGGTGGCCTCGTCACCGGTCTTGTCGAGGTTGCCCTCGAGGATCTTGACGGCGTGCACCAGAGCGGAGCCACCACCGGAGACGATGCCCTCCTCGACCGCGGCGCGGGTCGCGGAGATGGCGTCCTCCAGACGGTGCTTCTTCTCCTTGAGCTCCACCTCGGTGGCGGCGCCGACCTTGATCACGCACACGCCGCCGGCGAGCTTCGCGAGGCGCTCCTGGAGCTTCTCGCGGTCCCAGTCGGAGTCCGTGTTCTCGATCTCGGCCTTGATCTGGTTGACGCGGCCCTCGACGTCGCCCTTGATGCCGCCACCGTCGACGATCGTGGTGTCGTCCTTGGTGATGGTCACGCGGCGGGCGGTGCCGAGCACGTCCAGACCGGCCTGGTCGAGCTTGAGGCCGACCTCCTCGGCGATGACGGTGGCACCGGTGAGGGTGGCCATGTCGCCGAGCATCGCCTTGCGGCGGTCACCGAAGCCGGGCGCCTTGACGGCGACGGCGTTGAACGTGCCGCGGATCTTGTTGACGACCAGGGTCGACAGGGCCTCGCCCTCGACGTCCTCGGCGATGATCAGGAGCGGCTTGGAGCCACCGGCCTGGATGACCTTCTCAAGCAGCGGCAGCATGTCCTGGATGGAGGAGATCTTGCCCTGGTTGATCAGGATGTACGGGTCCTCGAGCACGGCCTCCATGCGCTCCTGGTCCGTCACGAAGTACGGAGACAGGTAGCCCTTGTCGAACGCCATGCCCTCGGTGAAGTCCAGCTCCAGACCGAAGGTGTTGGACTCCTCGACGGTGATGACACCGTCCTTGCCGACCTTGTCCATCGCCTCGGCGATGAGCTCGCCGACCTGCGAGTCCTGGGCGGACAGACCGGCGACGGCGGCGATGTCGGCCTTGTCCTCGATCGGGCGGGCGGTCGCGAGGAGCTCCTCGGACACGGCCTTGACCGCGGCGTCGATGCCCTTCTTCAGGGCGGCCGGGGAGGCGCCCGCGGCGACGTTGCGCAGGCCTTCCTTGACCAGGGCCTGGGCGAGCACGGTGGCGGTGGTGGTGCCGTCACCCGCGATGTCGTTGGTCTTGGTCGCCACCTCCTTCACCAGCTGGGCGCCGAGGTTCTCGTACGGGTCGTCGAGCTCGACCTCGCGGGCGATCGTGACACCGTCGTTGGTGATGGTGGGAGCGCCGAACTTCTTGTCGATGACGACGTTGCGGCCCTTGGGGCCGATCGTCACCTTGACCGTGTCGGCAAGCTTGTTGACGCCGCGCTCGAGGGCGCGACGGGCGTCCTCGTCGAACTTCAGGATCTTCGCCATGGAGCTGATCAGTCCTCTCGAACGAACTGCGCCCCCGACGCCCGGCATGCTGTGACGAATCGCAGCTGAGTATCGGGGGCCAGGGGCGCAGAACTAAAACAGGTGGGTGAATTACTTCTCGACGATCGCGAGCACGTCGCGAGCCGAGAGGACGAGGTACTCCTCGCCGTTGTACTTCACCTCGGTGCCGCCGTACTTGCTGTACAGCACGATGTCGCCGGTCTGCACGTCGAGCGGCAGGCGCTCACCGTTCTCGAAGCGCCCCGGGCCCACGGCGAGGACGACGCCCTCCTGGGGCTTCTCCTTCGCGGTGTCCGGGATGACCAGGCCAGAGGCGGTGGTCTGCTCGGCGTCGAGCGGCTGGACCACAATGCGGTCCTCGAGCGGCTTGATGGCAACCTTGGAGCTGGTGGTCGTCACGATCCGACCTCCCCCTTCGGAGATCACGGGGTTAACTGTCTGAGGTGGCGACCAGGTGGATCCGTCGTCGCGGGTGCCGGACCTGCCCGTCGCTATTGGCACTCTCCAGTGGGGAGTGCCAGGGCCGAGACTATGACTGCGATTAGCACTCGGTCAAGCGGAGTGCCAATTCACTGAGGGCGAGTCTTCCGCACGGCCCCTCCGCACGCCCCCTCCAGCCCGTCCGTCACAGGTAGTCCTCGAGCCTCCCCACCGTGAACCCCTGGGCCTGGATACGGCGCAGCAGCCGCGTCGTCGTCCCGGTGAGCGTCGTCCCGCGCGGGTCGTCGGCGTCACGGAACTGGGCCCGGACGATGTCGCCGGGACGCAGCCTGCCCCCGTCCGTGTGACGCAGGTCGTCGCTCCCCACCGAGGCGCGCCACAGGACCACGACGTCGACCCCGCAGGTGGCGGCGGCGCGCAGGGTGTTCTGGTCGTACTCGCCGAAGGGCGGGCGGAGGAGACGGGGGCGGGTGCCGAAGCGGTTCTTCAGCCGGTCCTGCTGGCCGCAGATCTCGGAGTGCTGCTCGGCGTACGGGAGCGAGGGCAGGAGGTGGTGGTTCAGGGTCTGGTTCTGCACGCCCGCGCCGAAGGTCCGCAGCCTGCCGAAGTGGTCGTGGCCGGGGCCCGCGACACCGTCCGTGAGGAAGACGCTGACGGGCAGCCGCAGGTCGCGGACCATGTCGGCGAAGCGCGGATCGCGGTCCACCCCGTCGTCGAAGGTCAGGAAGACGACGTGGTCCTTGGTGCGGACGTGATCCACGACGGGCGGGAGCGCGTGCGGTCCCGGTCCCGCCCCGGCCACGTGGCGTGCCGGGGGTCTCGGCGCCGGGGCGAGCGGCGCGGAGAGTCCCCAGCGTCGGTAGGCGTCCGGGGCGCGGCCGCCGCGCGGAGTTGTACCGTGGCGCGCGGGGGCGTGAAGAGGTGCGAGGCGCCCCGGTCCCCCGCCCGCCCCCGCCTTCCAGGCCCCGAGCGCACCCCACGACCCACCCCCCGGACCGGCGGTCGGTGTGGCCGTCGGTGCCGCGTCGTGCGAGTGGCGGACCTTCTCGGCCGCCTTCCTGCTGAGCCGCTCGATCGGGTCCACGGACTGGGCACACCCGGTGAGCAGCGCGGGTACGAGGACACCGGCGGCCAGGGCGGCGGCGAGCAGCCGCCTGGGCCCGGTGCGCGCGGAGGCCCGTCGCGCCCGCACGGACATCACAGGTAGTCCTCCAGCCTGGCCACCGCGTACCCCTTGTCGGTCACGTACTTCATGAGCAGGCGGACCATGTCGGGCATGGTGCCCTTCCACTCCTCGCGGCCCCGGAAGTGGGTCAGGATGATGTCGCCGGGGTGCAGGTCCCGGTCCTCCTCGCGCCACTCGACGTGGTCGACGTACACCTCTTCGTTCCAGATCGGCGCGTACTTGATGCCGCAGGACTTGGCGGCGCGCAGCGTGTCCCGGTTGTAGTTGCCGTACGGCGGCCGGAAGAGGACGGGCCGCTCGCCGTACTGCTTCTGCATGATGTCCTGCATGCCGCAGATCTCGCGCCGCTGCCCCGCGTAGGACAGGCCGGGCAGATACGGGTGCGTCAGCGTGTGGTTGTTCAGCGTGACGCCGCGGGGCTGCATCTTCCTGAAGTAGTCGTAGTCGTCCTTCACCAGGTAGTTGCTGAGGAAGGCGGTGTACGGGATCTTCAGGTCGCTCATCATCTTCAGGAACGCCGGGTCCTTCTCGGAGCCGTCGTCGATGGTGAGGAACACGACCTTGTCCTTGGTCGGCACGGTCGTGAAGACGGGCGGCAGATCCTCCTGGCCCTCGACCTCGAAACCCTTACGGGCCCTGATCACGGGCTTCTCCGCGGGCGCGGGCGGCGCGAGGAGCGGCGGCTTCGACAGGCGCCACTTCTTGGCCATCGCTACGCGGACGGCCTGGGCGGCACGCATCTTGCCCGCGTGGGAGTCGGGGGCGGGCGGCGCCTGGAGGGGCTGCTGGCCGGGCGCCGGCTCGACGGCCTTCTCGGCGTCGGCCGCGGCACACCCGGAAGCGACCGCGCAGGCGGCGAGAACGGCGAGGCCGGCCCGCGCACGGGCGCGCCGGGGCCCCCGGCCCGACACCCCTTTAACGGCTCTTTTGTCGTTTTGTCGTACAAGTCGCATGGCGCCGGATCCTCGCAGCTCACGGCACTGATCAGGGCCCGACACCGCGGCCGGGCGCGCACCGTCCACCGACTGGCCCACAATGGGCCTGATGAACGACCTCGCCTCCTTCAGCTCGCTGCTCTCCGCGGAGGGCCAGGCGCTCCTCGACGACGTACGGGACATCACCCCCGGCCAGGAGCTCGCCGTCGCCACCCGGCTGCGCCGCGACCACCCGGCGGACCTCGTCTCGGCGGCCATCGCGCAGGCCCGGCTGCGGCAGCGTGCCGCGGCGAAGTTCGGCGAGGCGGACGCGCGCCGCATGTACTTCACGGCGAACGGCGTCGAGCAGGCGACCCGCACGAGCGTCGCCACCCATCGCGCGCAGGAGTTCAAGGCGCTCGGGGTGCGCTCCGTCGCCGATCTGTGCTGCGGCATCGGCGGCGACGCGATCGCGCTGGCCCGCGCCGGAATCTCCGTACTCGCCGTCGACCGCGACCTCCTGACCTGCGAGGTCGCCCGCGCGAACGCTCAGGCCCTGGGCCTCGACGGGCTGATCGAGGTCCGCGAGGCCGATGTCACCGAGGTCGACACGGAGCCGTACGACGCGGTGTTCGTCGACCCCGCGCGCCGGGGCGGCGGCAAGGGGGGCGGCCGGATCTTCGACCCGGAGGCGTACTCCCCGCCCCTGTCCTGGGCGGTCGGCGCGGCGCTCGGGGCCCGGCACGCGGCCCTGAAGATCGCGCCCGGCATCCCCCACGAGGCGATCCCCGACGCGGCCGACGCCGAGTGGATCTCGGACGGCGGGGACGTGAAGGAGGCCGTGCTCTGGTTCGGCACCGAGCCGGGCCGCATGCGGGCGACGCTGCTCCCCGGGCCGCGCGCACTCACCGGCCGCGGTCTCCCTGACCCCGAAGTGCGGTCCGTGGGGCGGTACTTGTACGAGCCCGACGGCGCCGTCATCCGCGCCCACCTGGTCGCCGACGTGGCCGAGGAGGTAGCGGGCGGGCTGATCGACGAGACGATCGCCTACGTCACGTCCGACACGCTACGGGCGACGCCGTACGCCACCGCGTACGAGATCACGGACCGACTCCCCTTCAACGTGAAGAAGCTGAAGGCGCTGCTGCGGGAGCGCGAGGTCGGGATCCTTACGGTGAAGAAGCGGGGGTCGGCGGTGGAGCCGGAGGAACTGCGCCGCAAGGCGCTGCCGAAGCGGCACGGCCCGAACGCGGTGACGGTCTTCCTGACCCGCGTCGCGGGCGCCCCGACGATGCTGCTGGGGGCGCCCGCGCAGCCGGCTACTGGTGGTGCCGGGTCCTGAGCGGCTCCAGGTTCGGCTCGGCACCGATCGGGCCGGTCCGCTCCACCGAGGTGGCGTCACCGCCGTTCGTGCGGGCCAGGAAGGTGCTCTGCCGCGTGCTCTGCGGCTCCACCCCGTTGTAGTACGGGTGATAGACGTACTGGCCGCTGCCCGCGCTGATCGCGGCTCCGGAGGCGTCCAGCGCGCCGGCCGCCACGGACCCGCTGCCGCCGAAGCCGACCGCGAACTGGACGCTCGCGGACTCCCGCATCAGATAGCTGCTCGTCGCGCTCGACAGGGAGCCGGGCGTGGTCCAGAGCACGGGACCGAACACGTTCATCGCGGAGCCCGCGGACACACCGCCGCGCCATGAGTCGACCGAGGCGAGCCCCGCCTGGCTCGGCGCACTCCACCAGAGCTTGGCAAGGGCGGCCGCGGTGCCCTCGTGCCCGGTCCCCGTGACCGGGTAGTAGGTGTACGTCGAGGGCCAGCTGGAGAACGTCGTGTGCGTCAGCGCGTATTTCGCGGACGTCCCCACCGGGATGATCATGGTGTCGTCGGGGTCGAGGCTGTTGAGGTACGACTTCACCGACGAGGTCAGCGTGTTGCCGTCGTTGAGCACGACTCCGCCCGCGCTGCTCGTCCCGTCCGCGCCGGCCGCGACCGACGCCGCCAGCGCCGAGTGGTAGTCGGTCCCGGTCGCCAGGAACACGTACTTCGGCGCGCTGGTGATCGACTTGGCCACGGCGACCGAGGTCGAGTAGCGGGAGGTGCCCGCCAGCCGCTTCGGTGTGAAGCCGAGCGCGGTCACCTGCGAGGACACGGTGCTGCTGAGCATGGACGTGCCGCCGACGAGATAGACGTACGCCCCCGGCTTCAGCGTCCGCTTGAGCTCCGTCTTCACCGCGGACGACAGACCGCCCGACGGCGTCATCAGGACCGGCCCGTGCTTCTTGCCCGCGAGGGCGGGCGCCGTGAGCGAGTACGAGGGGCTGTCGCGGTTGATCAGCACCGCCGCCTTGGCGTCCATCAGGCCCGGCTCGCTCTGCCCGACCGTGTTCCACGTCCAGCGCGAGGAGGCAATGTTGGTGCCGTAGGTGTCTGCACCCCAGACACGGCCCGTGGTGTTCTTGCGCAGCGGCTGCCAGCTGGGGTTGTAGCCGAAGTTGCCCTCCTGGTGACCCGCCACCGCGGTCAGCGTCCCGCTCGCCAGGTCCACGTACTCCGTGGTGTGCACGTCGGAGCTGTCGCCCGAGGTGTCCGCGTCGAAGATGATGCGCTCGCCGGTGGGTGACCAGGACGGGTTGGCGTAGCCGCGCGGGCCGGTGGTGATCTGCTTGACGTCCGTGCCGTCGGCGTTCGCCGTGAAGATCTGCGACGGGCCGCCGTCGGGGTACCGGACGAAGGCCAGCCGGGTGCCGTCCGGTGAGAAGGCGGGCTGCTCGCCCTCGGTGAGGATCTGCTTCACCGTCCCGGACTCGGGGTCGTAGGTCCAGATGCCCTTGTTGTCGTAGCAGCCGTAGTTGACGCGCCGCTCGAACGCGATCACACCGGACGTGCTCACGGTCGGGTCGTTGTCGCAGACGGTGGTCGGCTCCTGAGCGCTCGTCAGGAGCGGGCGCGGGGCCCACGAGCCGTCGGAGGGGCCGTAGCCGAGCTGGCCGTTCGACGTGAAGAAGATGTACCGGCCGCCCCACCCGTAGGTGAGGTCACTGGGGATGTAGCTGGCATGGAATCCCTCGCCGTCCGGGAGGGTGACCTTGGAGGCGCCGCTCGGGCGGATGCTCTGGACGTCCTGCCAGGCGCTGACCAGACGGCTGCCGTCCGGGGCCCAGGCGGACCAGTCCCCGTCGTACGTGTTGGGGACCTGGGTGACGGCGCCCGTGGCCGGGTCGTACAGCTGCGGGCCGTCGAAAAGGATCTTGCCCTCGGTGCCGGGCCAGGGGCCGGCGTCCGCCGATGCGGCGGGCGCGGTCGCCAGACTGCCCGCGGCGAGCGCGACCGCGGTGGCGAGCACCGCGGCACGGCGGCGCGTGAAGAACTTCAAGAGTGTGACCCCCCACGGATCAGAAATGTCGGATTGCCGCTCGCTCACGCCACCACGTCGGGGTCTCCCCCCGCCGACGCGGCCGTGTCACGGCAGCCGCGTCACTGTAGTGGCTGGTGAGACCCATGGGAATAGGGATTTCCCCGCTCCTCACGGCACTTGTCCGCGCGCGCCAGCAGCAGCTCCCGCTCCCGTTCGTTGCGCGTCAGCGACGCCGCCCGCTCGAACTCGGCCCGCGCCTCCTCACGCCGCCCGAGCCGATCGAGCAGGTCTCCGCGCACGCTCGGCAGCAAGTGGTAGTCGCGCAGCGCCGGTTCACCGGCCAGGGCGTCGACCAGGGCGAGGCCGGCCGCGGGGTCCTCGGCCATGGACACCGCCACCGCCCGGTTCAGCTCGACGACGGGGGAGGGCGCCCGGGCGGCGAGCAGCCCGTACAGGGTCGCGATCCCCTCCCAGTTCGTCTCCGCGTACGCGTGGGCGTGCGCATGGCTGGCGGCGATGGCGGCCTGGAGGGCGTACGGGCCGGGGCCGCCGCCGGTGGACACCGCGTCCGCGCGGCCGAGCGCCGCGAACCCGCGCCGGATCAGGAGCTGGTTCCAGCGCGTACGGTCCTGGTCCTTGAGGAGAACCGGCTCGCCCGAGGGGCCCGTACGGGCGGCCGAGCGCGAGGCCTGGAGCTCCAACAGAGCGGCCAGGCCGTGGACTTCGGGCTCCTTCGGCATCAGGGCTGCCAGCAGCCGGGCGAGCCGCAGGGCGTCCTCGCACAGGCCGGGGCGCAGATAGTCGTCACCCGCCGTGGCCGCGTACCCCTCGTTGAAGATGAGGTAGATGACCTCAAGGACCGAGCCGAGGCGGGCCGCTCGCTCGGGGCCGTAGGGCACTTCGAAGGCGACGTTCTTCGTGGCGAGCGTGCGTTTCGCGCGCACGATGCGCTGGGCGACCGTCGCCTCGGGGGCCAGGACCGCGCGGGCGATCTCGGCGGTGGTCAGGCCGCCGAGCAGCCGCAGCGTGAGCGCGACCCGGGCCTCGGCGGACAGGACCGGGTGGCAGGCCGTGAAGACGAGGCGGAGCAGGTCGTCGTCGATGTCGTCCGGGTCCGCTGGCTCATCCAGGTGGGGCGGCGCGGCCTCCAGGTCACGGCCGACCTCCGCCAGCTTGCGCGCGTAGCGCTCCTTGCGGCGCACGAGGTCGATCGCCCGGTGCTTGGCGGTGGCCGTGAGCCACGCGCCAGGGTTGTCGGGGATCCCCTCGTCCGGCCACTGCTCCAGGGCGGCGACGAGCGCGTCCTGCGCCAGTTCCTCCGCTATGCCCACGTCCCGGACGATGCGCGTGACACCGGCGATGATGCGGGGCGCCTCCAGGCGGAAGACGGTCTCGATGGCGTGGGCCGCTTCGGCAGTACGTTCTGCTGTCACGGCCCACCATCAGACACCCGCGCCCACGGGGCGGCCAAGGGCCTGTCCGGCGTGGCTCAGCCCTCGGCGATCTCCCGGATCTCGGAGGTGACCGTCCAGTGCTCCTCGTGGACCTTCAGGAACCGCTTGGTCCACTCCAGGATCTCGGCCCGGTCCTTTGCCTGGATGATCGCGTAGCCGCCGATGACCTCCTTGGACTCGGTGAACGGCCCGTCGGTGACGGTGATCTCGCCGTTCTCGTAGTGCAGGCGGGTGCCCTCGGACGACGGGTGCAGGCCCCCGGTGTCCAGCAGCACGCCGGCCTTGGTCATCTCCTCGATCAGCTCGCCCATGCGCTGCATCAGGGCCTCGCTGGGGCCCTCGGCGGGGGCCGTGCTCTCGTCGATACGGACCAGCGTCATGTAGCGCGGCATGGTGACTCCTCGTTCGGTGCGGTCGGGGCTTGTCCCCGCTCTCACTTACGCGTCGAACGGGAGACCGGCGAATCGACACGCGCGCCGTATTCACTTCGGGAATTTTCTCCGGCAGGTCGCAGCCCCGGGCGGATGTGTCCGCCCGGGGCTGCGACCTGCTGTGATGCCTACTCGACGGTGGTCTTCAGCGAGCGGGCCTGCGGCTGCGGCTGCGGCGCCACGGAGGCTGCCGGCCGCTCGGACTGCCGCGTCGTCGCCGTTCCCGCCGGAGCCACGCCCTTGTAGTACGGGAAGTAGTCCACGAGCGAGCTTCTCGCGCTGACCGCGGAACCGGCGGCCGCGAGTTCGGACGCCGACACCGAACCGGTGCCGCCGTACGCGATGACGTGCTGGAGACCGGCGGCCTGAGAGCGCAGATAGGTCGCGTCCGCGTCCGTCAGGGTCGTCTCGTCGGTCCACAGCACGGGCCCGTACCAGAGCTGCCCGGTGGCCGCGGAGACCCCGCCGCGCCAGCTGCCCGTCGAGGCGAGACCCACCTGGTGCGGCGAGGACCACCAGAACCTGGCCAGCGCCACCGAGGTCCCGTCGTGGCCGCTGCCCGAGACCGGGTAGTACGACCAGCGGTCGGGCCAGTGGGAGAACGCGGTGTGCGTGAGCGCGTACTTCGCCGACGCGCCGACCGGGATGACCATGGTCGTGTCCGGGTCGAGCGAGTTGAGGTACGACTTCACCGAGGATGTCAGCGAGTTGCCGTCGTTGAGGACGACGGTGCCCTTGCCGCCGTAGCCGAGCGCGCCCGCCGCCACCGAGGCCGCGATCGCCGAGTGGTAGTCCGTGCCGGTGGCGAGGAACACGTACTTGGGCGCGCCGGTGACCGCCTTCGCCACGGCCACCGACGTCGAGTAGCGCGAGGTGCCCGCCAGCCGCTTCGGGGTGAAACCGAGCGAGGTGACCTTGGTGGCGACCGCGCTGGAGAGGATGTCCGTGCCGCCGACGAGATAGACGGTCGAGCCGGGCTTGAGCGTGCGCTTCAGCTCGCTCTGGACCGCGGTCGACAGCGACGACTTCGGCGTCATCAGGACCGGGCCCTGCTTCTGGCCGCCGAGCGACTGGGCCGTGAGCGCGTAGGACGGGCTGTCCTGGCTGACCAGCACGGCCGTCCTGGCGTCGACGAGGCCAGGCTCGCTCTGTCCGACGCTGTTCCAGCTCCAGCGGGACACGGCGGCGTTGGTGCCCGGCGAGTCGGCGCCCCACACCCGCGCGGTGTCGTTGTGGCGCAGCGGCTGCCAGGCGATGTCCGTGGTGGACGAGGTGCTGGAGGGGTTCGGCATCGTCGTGACGTCGCCGCTCTTCACATCGACGATGCGGGTCGCCGACGCGTCTTCGTCGTAGCCGTTGTTGAACGCGATGCGCGTGCCGCTCGGCGACCAGGACGGGGTGTAGGCGGCGTCGCTGAAGGTGAGCTGGCGCTCGCCCGTACCGTCGACGCCGATGACGAAGAGCCTGGTCAGCCCGCCCGCTTCCCGCACGAAGGCGACCTGCGTGCCGTCGGGCGAGATCGCGGGGTCCTGGCCGACGTCGGTGAGCTTGGTGAAGCCGCCGGTGTTCGCGTCGTACAGCCAGATCGCGGAACCGGTCGTCGTACCGCAGGTGTCGCCCGTACGGACGAAGGCGATCAGGCCGTTCACCGAGGCGCTCGGCGCGCGGTCGCAGCCGTCCTCCGTTGTGGAGAACAGCGGCTGCCCGTAGCCGGAGCCGTCGGACGGCGCGTACCGCAGCCGGCCGTCGCCCGAGTAGACAACGGTGCCGCCGCCGTAGAGGAACGTCGGGTGGGCCACGCCGCGCACCGAGCTGTCGCGCTCAGGAATCTTCACCAAGGTGGAGCCCGTGTAGCGGCGCGTCTCGACCCTGCCGTCCTTCACGTACGCGACCCGGCTGCCGTCCGGCGACCACGCGGGCTCCGCCGCGCCGGCGAGGAAGTCGGTGTACGTGCTGGTGCCGAGCTCGTGCGTCTGCAGCACGTTCAGCGCGCCGTTGAGGAACATCAGCGTGCCGTCCGTGGCCTGCCACGTGACCGGCTCGGCGGCGGCCGCCCCCGGCGCCGCCATGCCCGCCGCCAGAGCGACGGTGGTGCCCAATGCCGCGAGCACGCGGCATCTGCGAATCTTCATGTGCCCCCACAAGAGTGTCCGAAGGACCGTCGTTCGTCTCCCCGACGCGGAACGGAAACCTCACGTTCCTGCACGACAGCTGCGTCACTGTAGCGGCGCAGGTGACCGGAAGGGAATGACTTTCCTTCACATGCCACCTACACGCCCCGTGCCAGGATCGCGCCCCATTCCGTTCGACCACAACGATCACTACCACCGCCTCCTGCTGCGCCACCTGCCCAGCGGCGGCCGTACCACCTTCGACGCCGGCTGCGGCACCGACCGCTTCGCACGGCGCCTGGCCGGCCGCGGTTACGAGGTCGACGCGCTCGACCCGTCGCCGCAGGTCGCGGCCGCGGCGGAGTCGATCGGCGGGGGTCCCCGCTACCGCCGCGCCGACGTGACGACGACGGACCTGCCGCGCGGCCACTACGACGTCATCACCTGCCTGGCGAGCCTGCACCACATGCCGTTCGCGACGGTGACCCGGCTGCGCGAGGCCCTCGCCCCGGGCGGCGTCCTGCTCGTCCTCGGCTGCTACGCGGGCATCACCCGGTGGGACCTGGTGGCCGTCCCCGCGAACGCGGTGGCCCGCGCCGCGGTCCATGTGAGCGAACGGCTGCGCGGCGCCGCACCGCCCCCGCTCCAGGCCCCCGTGCGCCAACCCGACATGTCCCTCACCGACATCCGCACCGAGGCCACCCGGCTCCTCCCCGGCAGCCAGGTGCGCCAACTCCTCTTCTGGCGCTACCTGTTGACGTACAACGCCTGACGCGTCACCGCAGTGAGGCCCACAGCTTCCCGGCCTCGGGCTCGTCGGCGACGACACGGTTGGGGTCGGACGGAGCCGGGAGCACCGGCATCATGACCGTCTTCACCTCATCCGCCGACAGCCCCTTCAAACTGCCCGCCAGGCTCTGGAGTTCACCGAGGGAGTCGAGGCCGGTGTCCGTCGTGAGGCTCCCCGTGAGGGCGTCGGCGACCTTGTAGAGGCGGGCCGGGTCCGTCAGGAGATCGCTGCCCGAGACCTTCTCCACCAGGGCCTTCACCAGCTGCTGCTGGAGTTTGATGCGCCCGAGGTCGCTCCCGTCGCCGACGCCGTGGCGGGTGCGGGCGAAAGCGAGGGCCTGCTTGCCGTCGAGGTGGTGGTAGCCCGCGTCGAGCTGGAGGTGGCTCAGGTCGTCGTCGATGTCCTCGGTCGTCGTGAGGTCCACGCCGCCGAGCGCGTCGACGACCGAGGCGAAGCCGGAGAAGTCGATCTCCAGATAGTGGTCCATGCGCACGCCGGTGAGCTTCTCGACCGTCTTCACCGCACAGACGGGACCGCCCAAGGAGTACGCGCTGTTGAACATGACGCCGTACGCGGCCTGCGTGCTGCCGCCGGACGAGGTCGGGCACGCGGGCCGCTCGACGAGGGTGTCGCGGGGGATGCTGACGACGGTCGCCGCCGAACGGTCGGCGTCCAGGTGCACCACCATCGCGGTGTCGGAGCGGGCGCCCTCGCTGTGGCCGCCGCCGAGCGCGGAGTTCTCGCTGCCGCTGCGCGAGTCGGAGCCGAGGACGAGGATGTTCAGCGCCCCGGCGGGCGGCGCGGTCGCCGAGGGCTCCGGCGTGGCCGGGGCCGGCTTCGGGGGCCGGTCGTCGCCGAGCGTGCTGTCGATGTCGACGCCCCGGATGTTGTGGTCCAGATGCCAGTACGCCCACGCGGCCCCGCCCCCGGTGAGGACGAGCACGCAACCGGCCACGACACCGGCCGTCTTCACCAAACGCCCACGACGGCGCTGTATTCGCTTCACAGGGCGAACATAAGTCGGAATTATTACAACGGTAAACCAGTCAGGCGCCGTTATTCGGGAATCTCAGGCGGTTCTCACGTCCCCGGACGATGCCGCCTCAGGCGGGAGCCACCGCCTCGAACCGCCACCGATGCACCGTCCGGGTCACCAACTCGCCCTCCGGTTCGGGCAGTTCGGGCAGCTCGTCGCCGTACGCCGCGTCCCACCAGGTGATGACGAGGACCCGGTCCTGCGGGGCACGGAAGAACTCGCGCCGCAGCGGCTCGGCCGCGAGGACCTGCCCCCGCGCCCAGGCGAGCAGCTCCTCGCCCCGCCCCTCGGCCGCCCGGGCCTCCCACATCAGCGCGACGGTCATGAGTACAGGTTGTCCTTCGCGGTCTCGTGCACGTGGTCGTGGTCGTGCGTGTGTCCCGGCACGTGAGTCTCCGTCACCGGCAGCGACGAGTCGGCCGACAGGTCCCAGGCGGACGCGGACCGGTTGCGCGCCACCATCTCGGCGCCGAGGGCCGCGACCATCGCGCCGTTGTCCGTGCACAGCTTGGGCCGCGGCACGCGCAGCCGGATCCCGGCCGCCTCGCACCGCTCCTGGGCGAGGGCCCGCAGCCGCGAGTTGGCGGCCACACCGCCACCGATCATGAGGTGGTCGACACCCTCGTCCTTGCAGGCGCGCACGGCCTTGCGGGTCAGCACGTCGACGACGGCCTCCTGGAAGGACGCCGACACATCGCGCACCGGAACGTCCTCACCTGCGGCCCGCTTCGCCTCGATCCAGCGCGCCACGGACGTCTTCAGCCCGGAGAAGGAGAAGTCGTACGCGGGGTCGCGCGGCCCGGTGAGCCCGCGCGGGAAGGCGATCGCATCGGGGTCGCCCTCCTTCGCGTACCGGTCGATGACGGGACCGCCGGGGAAGCCGAGGTTCAGCACCCGGGCGATCTTGTCGAAGGCCTCGCCCGCCGCGTCGTCGATGGTCGCGCCGAGGGGGCGCACGTCGGACGTGATGTCGGAGGAGAGCAGCAGCGACGAGTGCCCGCCCGAGACGAGCAGCGCCATCGTGGGCTCGGGCAGCGGCCCGTGCTCCAGCTGGTCGACGCAGATGTGCGAGGCGAGGTGGTTCACGCCGTAGAGCGGCTTGCCGAGCGCGTACGCGTACGCCTTGGCCGCCGAGACACCCACGAGGAGCGCGCCCGCGAGCCCCGGGCCCGCGGTGACGGAGATCCCGTCCAGGTCGGAGGCGGCGACCCCGGCGTCCTTCAGGGCGCGCTCGATGGTCGGCACCATGGCTTCCAGGTGTGCGCGCGAGGCGACCTCGGGGACGACGCCGCCGAAGCGGGCGTGCTCGTCGACGCTGGAGGCGACCGCGTCGGCGAGCAGTGTGTGGCCGCGGACGATGCCGACACCGGTCTCGTCGCAGGAGGTCTCGATGCCGAGGACGAGCGGTTCGTCAGCCATTTTCGGTTCCTTGTACGGGTGTCACTGAGGTCGAGGGGTCGGTCAGACGCATCACGAGCGCGTCCACGTTGCCCGGCTGGTAGTAGCCGCGGCGGAAGCCGATGGGCTCGAAGCCGAAGCGCTGGTAGAGCTTCTGCGCCCGGGTGTTGTCGACCCGCACCTCGAGCATCACTTCGGTGCACTCGAAGTCGGTCGCGTGGCGCAGCAGGACGGTGAGGAGCCGGGCGCCGAGCCCCGTGCCCCACTGGTCACGGGCGACGGCGATGGTCTGCACGTCGGCCCCCACGGCGGTGGCGTCGTCGGAGTCCGCGCCGGACGCGGCGAGGCCCGCGTACCCGACGAGCCGGTCGCCGTCGTGGGCGACGACATAGCGGCGGGTCGACCCGGCGCCGCGCGCGTGCGCGAGCTCGGACCAGAACATGCCGCGGGACCACGCGTCGTCCGGGAAGAGATCCTTCTCGAGCGCGTGCACGGATTCGATGTCCCACCAGCGCATCTCGCGCAGAGCAGCGCTCACTTCGGAGTGACCACCTTGTAGTTCTTGGGCACCTGCGCGTCGGGGCGGCGCAGATACAGAGGGCGTGGCGCCTGGAGCTCCTCGCCGGCGCCGAGCTTCTCGGCGGCGAGGGCGGCGAGGGCGGCCGCCGACACGTTCTCGGGGGCGCGCGCGTCCGGGAACGTGTCCGGGTACAGCACGGCACCGGCGCCGACCGCGGGAAGGCCCGCGACCTGCTCGGCGATGTCGGCGGGGCGGTCGACGGCGGGCTCGGTGACGCGGGTGCGCGCGTCCTCGTAACGCGCCCAGTAGACCTCCTTGCGCCGCGCGTCCGTGGCGACGACGAAGGGGCCGTCGACCTCGGCGGCGTAGGCGAGTCCGTCCAGCGTGCACAGACCGTGGACGGGCACACCGAGGGCGAGCCCGAAGGTGTCGGCCGTCATCAGGCCGACACGGAGGCCGGTGTAGGGGCCGGGGCCCACGCCGACGACGATGCCGGTGACGGCGTCGAGTCTGACGCCGGCCTCGGCGAGCACCCGGTCGACGGCGGGCAGCAGCAGCTCCCCGTGCCGGCGGGCGTCCACCTGGCTCGATGCGGCGACGACGGACGAGCCGTCGTGCAGGGCGACGGTGACGGCGGGGGTGGCGGTATCCAGCGCGAGCAAGAGCACGCAAACAGCCTACGGCTCCGGCGCCCCGCCCACGGCCGCCCCGGTGAGCCGCACGCCTGCTGCTACCGTCACCCCAAAGACGTACGGGCACGAGAGGTGGGCACACAGGTGGCACGGAGCAGCTCGGGATTCGTGGCCGGGCTCACCGCGGCGGCCCTCGCCGTGGTCGGCTTCCTCACCTACCAGGCGTCGGCCAGCGCGCCGGACAGCCTGGCCCCGCCGAAGACCGGGAAGACCCCCTCCGCGGCCGCCTCCCAGTCCCCCAAGGACAAGAAGGACCTGACCGCGGTACCCGCGCAGTCCGGCGCCGGTGCGCGGGTCGTCTACTCCGTGGGCGACCACCGGGTGTGGCTGATCTCGGGGGGCGGCAAGGCGCAGCGCACCTTCACGGTGACGCCGAGCACGGTGGACCCGCCGGTCGGCAAGTACCTGGTGACGTCGCGCTCGGCCTCGATCACCGGAAGCGACGGCGTACCGATCGAGCACGTGGTGCGGTTCGCGAATGTCGACGGCATCGCGATCGGCTTCAGCGCGGCGGTCGACGGCTCGATGCCGGAGCCGGACCCGGCCAAGAAGACGGGCGGCATCCGCGAGAAGCGGGCGGACGGCGACGCGATGTGGGACTTCGCGACGATCGGCAAGAAGATCGTCGTGGTCCAGTAGAACCCGTCATCTGACGCACGGCACAACAACCCTCACGCGGCGTCGCGACGCCCCTCACCGGCACAGGCGCCCGCGCCTTCGGTCTCCCCGTCCCCCACCTCGTCGGCAGGCGGAGTGGACACGGCCGAGGCGGCGGCACAGGACGCGAGCAGATCTCTCATGGACAGCCCCGAGGCGGCGATCCCGGACATGTCCCCGTGCCCCGGCATCACGCGGGGCTGCTGCGGCACGTCACGTTCTGAAGCCGACATGGACGCCTCCTGGGCTCCGGGGCAGCAAAGTTAGGTAGACCTAACCAGGACTGGTCTCCATGTGACCATGCCGAGCGCACGCCGCGCAACATTTTGCCGACGCCATGTCGGAACGTTCGGGTGAAGGTACGAGAGTCAGGCGGCCAGAGCCTCCAGGCCGGCGCCGGCCCAGCGCGCCCCGAGACCACGCAGCGTCACGGAGCGCACCTCGTCGTCCGTGTCCCCCGTGGCGCGGTGAATCACCACGTGGAGCCGGTCGTCTGCGAGGTCCTCGACCTTGCCGTCGCCCCACTCGACGACGACCACGGAGTCCGGCAGGGAGACGTCGAGGTCGAGGTCCTCCATCTCGTCGAGCCCGCCGCCGAGCCGGTACGCGTCCACATGCACCAGGGCGGGCCCGTCACCGAGGGGCGGGTGGACGCGGGCGATGACGAAGGTCGGAGAGGTCACGGCGCCCCGCACGCCGAGGCCCTCGCCGAGCCCGCGGGTCAGCGTGGTCTTGCCCGCGCCCAGCTCGCCGGTGAGCATGACGAGGTCGCCCGGGCGCAGCAGCTTGGCGAGGCGACGGCCCAAATCCCCCATATGGGTGGGCGAGTTGACGGTGATCGAGGCGGTGGTGGCGTCAGCTGCCGGGCTGTGCGGTGTCTCCATAACTTCCCACGGTAGCCCCTGCGGGAACGGCTCCCGTGCGCGAGAGCAGGTCGGCCAGCCGGTCGGTGACGGCCTCGGGGTGCTCCAGCATCACCAGGTGCCCGGCGTCGGGCACGAGCACCAGCTCGGCGTCGGGGAGCAGCCCCGCGATGGCCTCGCTGTGCTCACTGGGGGTGATGAGGTCCCGGTCGCCGGCCAGTACGAGGACGGGCAGCCGCGCGAACCGCTCGATGGCCTCGCTCTTCTCGTGCTCCTGGAAGGCGGGGTAGAACTCGGCGACGACGTCGATCGGCGTGCTCTCGATCATGCGCTCGGCGAAGCGGGCGACGGCGGGATCGACGTCACGTGAGGCGAACGAGTAGCGCTTGATGATGCCGGCGAACAGGTCGGCGGTCGCACGGCGCCCCTTCTCCACGAGGTCGGCGCGCTGGCCCAGGACCTTCAGGACGCCGGGGAGTACGCGGCGGACGACGTTGACGCCGACCACGGGCAGCCCGTAGCTGACCTCGCCGAGCTTGCCGGTGGAGGTCCCGACGAGGGCGACGCCGACGACGCGCTCGGCCACGACCTCGGGAAACTGGTCGGCGAACGCCATCACGGTCATGCCGCCCATGGAGTGCCCGACGAGGACGAGCGGCCCTTCGGGGGCGGCGGCGTCGATGACGGCCTTCAGATCGTGCCCGAGCTGGTCGATGGTGACGTCGGGCCCGCCGTCGGCCTGCTCGACCCCGCGCCCGGACCGCCCATGGCTGCGCTGATCCCAGTAGACGGAGCGCACCACGCCCCGCAGGGCGGCGCGCTGGAAATGCCAGGAGTCCTGGTTGAGGCAGTACCCGTGACTGAAGACCACGGTGACCGGCGCGGGGGCCTTACGGCCGAAAAGACGACGCCTGCGAGGACCCGCACCGCCCTCGGCCTCCACTTCCTCGACCTCGAAATAGAGCTCGGTGCCGTCCTCGGCACGGGCCCTGCCGGGGGTGCCGCGCAGGGACCCGTAGGGGCCGGAGGCATCCAGCGCGAGCCGCGCCTTTCTGCGCATGCCGCGGCCGACGGTGAGCCGCTCCACGGCGACACCGGCGGCGGCACCGGCCGCCACGACACCTATCGCGGCGCCGGCGAGCCCGGCCCGCCGCCAGCTCGCGACGGCCGCCGTAACCTCGGCGCTGCTCTCACTCACGTGCCGCTCCTCCGCCGTCCACATAGACGCGCGGAACACGCGCCCCGATCCGGGTGACGATCTCGTACGCGATGGTGCCGGCGGCCTGCGCCCAGTCCTCGGCGGTCGGCTCGCCCCGGTCACCGGGCCCGAACAGCACGGCCTCGTCCCCGGCCGCCGGCTCGTCGCCGCCGAGATCGACGACGAACTGGTCCATGGCGACGCGCCCGGCGACGGTACGCAGCTTGCCCCCGATGAGTACGGGCCCGGTCCCCGAGGCATGCCGGGGGATCCCGTCCCCGTACCCGAGGGGCACGAGCCCCAGGGTGGTCTCGCCGGGGGTGACGTAGTGATGCCCGTAGCTGACGCCGAGCCCGCCCGGGGCGTGCTTCACCAGGGCGAGCGAGGCGGACAGGGTCATGACGGGCCGCAGCCCGAAGTCCTCGGGCGTGCCGATCTCGGGGCTGGGCGAGATCCCGTACATGGCGATGCCGGGCCGCACCAGATCGAAATGGGTCTCAGGCAGAGTCAGGGTCCCCGGCGAATTGGCGATATGCCGCACCTCAGGCCGGACCCCGGCCCCCTCCGCGAAGGAGACCATCTCGCGAAAACGCTCCAACTGGGCGGCAATCGACGGATGCCCCGGCTCATCGGCACAGGCGAAGTGGGACCAGAGCCCCGTAACGACGACAAGCCCATCGCGCTCCGCGGCCACGGCAGAACGCACGAGCTCGGGCCAGTCACCGGGCAGACACCCATTACGTCCGAGCCCCGTATCGGCCTTCAACTGAATACGAGCGGCACGCCCCACCACCCGAGCGGCAGCGACGACCTCGTCCAAAGCCCACATGCCGCTCACGGACATGTCGAGATCGGCCTCGATGCCCTCGCGCCAGGGCCCGCCGGGCGTCCAGAGCCAGCACATGACGCGCCCCTCGATCCCCGCGGCACGCACCGCGAGAGCCTCCTCGGGCGTGGCCGTACCGATCCAGGCGGCACCGGCCTCCTGCGCGGCGCGCGCGCAGGGGATCATGCCGTGGCCGTAGGCATCAGCCTTGACCACAGCCATGAAGGCGGCCCCTGGCGCACGATCGCGCAGGGATCGCACATTGGCCCGCAGAGCGGCCAGATCGATCTCGGCCCGGGCACGGCCCACGGCAGGTGCTCTCTCAGTCATCGTGCGCCCAGTGTCTCAGAGCCCCCCGACACCCCCACGTGATCACCACCCGCCAAACCACGCACACCAGCCCAAATCACCAGGCCGGCAGCCGCACAGTCACCAAGACGGGAGGACGAATCCCACGGCCCGCCAGCCGCACAACCAACCAGGCGGAAGGACGAATCCCCCACCGCCCGCCAGCCGCACAGCCAACAGGAGGGGACGCACCGGGATGTGCGCGCGCAGCCACCTCCACCCCGTTACGGGCGCCTGGCCGGCCGGGGCCGACCCATAGAACAGCGAGCACGTACATCCCGGGGCGGCCCCGCCCCGAAGACGGCGAAGCGCCCCCACGGAGCGAAGCGGCGCCCCCACGCAGCGAAGCGGAAGACCACCGCCCTACAACCCGTGCCGAACATCCCCCCAGGCCCCAGCAATCCCACCAGCCACATCCTGAGCAACGACAGGCGCCCCACCAGACACACGCCGAGCAGCAAGCCCATGCAGATAGGCCCCCACGGACCCGGCATCGAGCGCTCCGAGCCCGGCGGCGAGCAGCGACCCGCAGAGCCCGGACAACACGTCACCACTCCCCGCGGTGGCCAGCCAGGCGGTACCTGTGGAATTGACCCGAGCCAAGCGCCCGGCACCCTCCCCCGGCCCCCCGGCAACCAAGGTGGTGGACCCCTTCAAGAGCACGGTGGCGGAGAACCGGTCAGCCAACTCCCGCACAGCCGCGAGCCGCTCCGCCTCCACCTCCTCCCGGGCAACCCCCAACAACGCGGCGGCCTCCCCCGCATGAGGCGTGAGCAACGTAGGCGCGGCCCGCCCCCGAACGGCCTCAGGATCGGCGAGCCGCAGCCCATCGGCGTCGATCAGAACGGGCACCTCCGCACCCAGGACATCCGCGAGCCCGGAGGCGTCGTCACCAAGTCCGGGCCCGGCCACCCACGCCTGCACCCGCCCCGCCTTCCCCGGCGCGCCTTCGGACACCAGGGTCTCGGGGAACCGCGAGACGACGGCGCCGGCCGCAGGCCCGACGTAACGAACGGCCCCGGCCCCACCCCGCAGAGCTCCGGCGACGGCAAGCACGGCGGCACCGGGATACCGGGCGGACCCGGCGACGATGCCCACGACACCACGCCGGTACTTGTCGCTCTCCCCGGTGGGTTCAGGCAGCAGCCGGGCCACGTCACCGTGCTGAAGGGCCTCCAAATCGCCCTCGCCGCGCCCCGGTTCAAGCCCGATGTCGACGAGCCGAACGGCACCGGCGTACTCCCGCCCGGGATCCACGAGAAGCCCGGGCTTGTACGCACCGAAGGTGACGGTCACATCGGCGCGGACGGCCTCCCCGGCGATCTGCCCGGTATCGGCGTCGACGCCACTGGGCAAATCCACGGAGACGACAACGGCACGGGACTCCAGGGCGGCACGGACAACGGGCAGGGCGGCCGCGCGAAGCCCGCCCCGCCCCCCGATGCCCACGATCCCGTCGACGACGAGATCGGCGCCGGCAAGAGCGCGCTCACCGGATTCGGCGACGCGCCCCCCGGCGGAGAGGAACGCGGCAAGCCCGGCACGGTGCACACGCTCGGAGTCCAGGAGCACGGCGGTGACCCCGGCGCCACGACGGGCGAGCCGGGCGCCGGCGTAGAGGGCGTCACCCCCGTTGTCCCCGGATCCGACGAGGAGCACGACGCGGGCCCCGTACACCTTGCCGAGGAGTTCGGCGCAGACGACGGCGAGCCCGGAGGCGGCCCGCTGCATCAGGGCGCCTTCGGGAAGTCGCGCCATGAGGGCGCGCTCGGCGGTCCGTACGGTGTCGACGCTGTAGGCGGTACGCATAGGACCGAGTCTCCCGCACAGTGGAACACCTCGCCCCCGGCCGAAGCCAAGCCAGAACCGGCGAGAGACCGAAGCCCCCAGCCCCAGCCCCTACCCCTGAGCCCCTACCCCTCAGCGATCACGACCGCCGACGCAACCCCGGCATCATGGCTGAGCGACACATGCCACGACCGCACACCCATCTCCGCGGCACGCGCGGCGACGGTCCCGGTGACCCGGAGTCGCGGCTGCCCACTCTCCTCGACACAGACCTCCGCATCGGTCCACCGCAACCCGGCCGGCGCGCCCAGCGCCTTGGCCAGCGCCTCCTTGGCGGCGAACCGGGCAGCCAGCGAGGCGACACCGCGCCGCTCCCCGCTGGGAAGCAGCAACTCCCGATCGCAGAAGAGCCGTTCGGCCATTCCGGGCGTACGCGCGAGGGACGCCTCGAACCGCTCGATCTCGGCGACGTCGATCCCGACCCCAATAATCAAATCCAGCCCCTAGTAATGAGATCCAGCCCCTCACTCCACCGTCACGGACTTGGCGAGGTTGCGAGGCTGGTCGACCTCGTTCCCCCGGGCCGTGGCCAGCTCGCAAGCAAACACCTGCAACGGCACCGCCGCAACCAGCGGCTGAAGGAGCGTAGGGGTGGCAGGGATCCGTACGAGATGGTCGGCGTAGGGGACGACCGCCTCGTCACCCTCCTCGGCGATCACGATGGTGCGCGCCCCGCGGGCCCGGATCTCCTGGATATTGGACACGATCTTGTCGTGGAGGACGGACCGCCCCTTGGGCGACGGCACGATGACCACGACAGGCACGTCGTCCTCGATCAACGCGATGGGCCCGTGCTTGAGTTCACCGGCGGCGAAGCCCTCCGCGTGCATATAGGCGAGCTCCTTGAGCTTCAGGGCGCCTTCAAGGGCGACGGGATACCCCACGTGCCGCCCCAGGAAGAGCACGGTCCGCTTGTCGGAGAGCGAACGGGCCAGCGTCCGCACGGGCTCCATGGTCTCCAGAACGCGCTCGACCTCACCGGAGATGTCGGCCAGGTCCCGGATCACCGCGCGGATCTCGTCCCCCCACTTCGTGCCGCGCACCTGCCCCAGGTACAGGGCCACGAGATAGCAGGCGACGAGCTGTGTGAGGAACGCCTTGGTGGAGGCGACGGCGACCTCGGGCCCGGCGTGCGTGTAGAGAACGGCGTCGGACTCGCGGGGAATGGTCGACCCGTTCGTGTTGCAGATGGCTAGGACGGTCGCGCCCTGGTCGCGGGCGTGCCGCAGCGCCATCAGCGTGTCCATGGTCTCGCCCGACTGCGAGATGGCGATGACGAGCGAGCGCCCGCCGAGAATGGGATCCCGGTACCGGAACTCACTTGCGAGCTCCACCTCGCAAGGGATCCGGGTCCAGTGCTCGATGGCGTACTTGGCGATGAGACCGGCGTGGAACGCGGTCCCGCACGCCACGATCACGACCTTGTCGACTTCCTTCAACACGGCTGCGGGGATACGGAGTTCGTCGAGCGTCAGCGCCCCGTCGACGCCGATGCGCCCGAGCAGTGTGTCGGCGACCGCCTTCGGCTGCTCGGCGATCTCCTTGAGCATGAAGTAGTCGTAGCCGCCCTTCTCGGCGGCGGAGGCGTCCCAGTCGACGTGGTACGACCGCACCTCGGCCGGCCGCCCGTCGAAGTCGGTGACGGTCACCCCGTCCCCTACGCCGTCCCGCCGCAGCTCGACGACCTGGTCCTGGCCCAGTTCGATCGCGGAGCGCGTATGGGCGATGAAGGCGGCGACGTCGGAGGCGAGGAACGCCTCGTCCTCCCCCACGCCGACGACAAGAGGCGAGTTGCGCCGGGCGCCCACGACGACGTCGGGCTCGTCGGCGTGCACGGCGACCAGCGTGAACGCCCCTTCGAGACGCCGGCAGACGAGGCGCATGGCCTCGGCGAGGCCGGCGCACCCGGAGAACTCCTCGGCGAGCAGATGCGCGACGACCTCGGTGTCGGTCTCGGACTCCAGGACGTGCCCGCGCTCGGCGAGCTCGGCGCGCAGCTCGGCGAAGTTCTCGATGATGCCGTTGTGCACGACGGCGACGCGGCCGGCGTTGTCGAGGTGCGGATGCGCGTTCACATCGGTCGGGCCGCCGTGGGTGGCCCAGCGGGTGTGGCCGATGCCCGTGGCCCCGGCCGGCAGCGGCCGCTCCACGAGCTCCTTCTCCAGGTTGGCGAGCTTGCCCGCCTTCCTGGCCGAGGCGAGGCCGCCATCGGCGAGCACCGCGACCCCGGCCGAGTCGTACCCCCGGTATTCGAGCCGCTTCAGTCCGGCGAGCACGACGTCGAGCGCCGACTGAGATCCGACGTATCCCACGATTCCGCACATAGCGGCAGCCTAAGGCCGCGCGGTCAGCAGCCCCAGACGATCCGGTCCCGCGCGTCCTCGAGGAGACGCAGATACTCCACTTCCTCGCAGCGCGGCTTGCTGCCCATCTCGTAGAGGTCGAGACAGTCGTCGAGATCGTCGCGCAGGTCCTCGTCGGGCAGGTCGAGGGCGAGCTCGCTGCGCACGTGCCCGGCGAAGTCGTCCTCGACGGGTCCGGGTCTGCGCCGGACGAGGTCACGCAAACGGGGCACGGCCATGACGGTTCCCTCCCACCCGGACGGCGCGGCTCGGCGCCGGGTGCCGGGAACGTATCCCCGTTCCCCCGCCCGGTCCAGACCTGCGACCGCAGAACTCCCGGAATCGAGCACGTATCAGGCACGCATCAGGCACGCGCCATGCACGAAAACCCCACTCCGACGCACCCCGCCGACCGCAAGGTGACGCACCCCACCCCCCACCCCGTCCACACAGCCGTAACAATGGACTGTGATCTCTTCGGTCTCCGTGCCCCCGACGGCACCCCGGAGCGCCCACCGGCACAAGCCGGAGGCGACTCCCTACGTCGACCTCACCCGCACCGAGTGGAGCGCGCTGCGCAACAAGACGCCGCTCCCCCTCACCGCCGATGAGCTGGAGAAACTGCGCGGCCTGGGCGATGTCATCGACCTGGACGAGGTCCGGGACATCTACCTCCCACTCTCGCGCCTCCTCAACCTGTACGTCGGCGCCACCGACACCCTGCGCGGCGCCCTCAACACCTTCCTCGGCGAGACCGTCGAGAAGGCGTCCCAGTCGGGCACGCCCTTCGTCATAGGGGTCGCCGGTTCGGTGGCGGTGGGCAAGTCGACCGTCGCCCGCCTCCTCCAGGCGCTGCTGTCCCGCTGGCCCGAGCACCCGCGCGTGGAACTGGTCACCACGGACGGCTTCCTGCTGCCGACGAAGGAGCTGGAGCGGCGCGGCCTGATGTCGCGCAAGGGCTTCCCCGAGTCGTACGACCGCCGCGCCCTGACCCGCTTCGTCGCCGACATCAAGGCGGGCAAGGACGAGGTGTCGGCGCCCGTCTACTCCCACCTGATCTACGACATCGTGCCCGGCCAGAAGCTCACGGTCCGCCGCCCCGACATCCTCATCGTCGAGGGCCTGAACGTGCTCCAGCCGGCCATGCCCGGCAAGGACGGCCGCACCCGCGTCGGCCTCGCCGACTACTTCGACTTCAGCGTGTACGTGGACGCGCGCGCCGAGGACATCGAGAGCTGGTACCTCAACCGGTTCAAGAAGCTCCGCCAGACGGCCTTCCAGAACCCGTCCTCGTACTTCCGCAAGTACACGCAGGTCTCCGAGGAGGAGGCACTCGACTACGCGCGGACGACCTGGCGGACCATCAACAAGCCGAACCTGCTGGAGAATGTGGCGCCCACGCGCGGCCGCGCGACGCTCGTCGTGCGCAAGGGCCCCGACCACAAGGTGCAGCGGCTGAGCCTGCGGAAGCTGTAGAAAACCGGAAAGCTACGCTTCGCGCATGCTGCACCTGCGACTGATCACCCCGGCCGACAAGACCGACGCGGTGGCCCGCCTGATCGAGAGGACCGTCGGCACCACACATCTCGTGGTGATGCCGGGCGCGGCCCGCGACCCGAAGGGCGACGTCGTGATGTGCGACGTCGCCCGGGAGGCCGGCGACGAGCTGATCAGCGGGCTGCGCGGCCTCCACATCGACACGACGGGCTCGATCGCGGTTGAGAACATCGACCTGTCGCTGTCGAGGCTGGCCGACAGGGCGGAGGACGAGGCACCGGGCGAGGGCGCGGACGCGGTCCTGTGGGAAGCGCTGACGGACGCGACGCACGAGGAGTCGACGCTCAACGTCACCTACGTGGCGTTCCTCGCCGTCGCGACGATGCTCGCGGCCTGCGGTGTGATGCTGGACAACGCGATCCTGATCGTCGGCGCGATGGCCGTCGGCCCCGAGTTCGGGCCGCTCGCCGGGATCTCCACGGCGCTGGTGCAGCGCGCCCCGCGCCTGGTGTGGCGCTCGCTGTGGGCACTGCTCGCGGGGTTCGCCGCCGCGATGCTCCTGACGGCCGGGTTCAGCTGGCTGCTGGACACGTTCGGCCTGTTCACCCGCTCGATGATCGAGGCGGACCGGCCGAACACGTCGTTCATCTGGAAGCCGGACTGGATGTCGTTCGTCGTGGCGTTCCTCGCGGGCATCGCCGGGACGCTGTCCCTCACGTCGGCGAAGTCGGGCGCCCTGATCGGTGTCGCCATCTCGGTGACGACGGTCCCGGCTGCGGCGAACGCGGCGGTGGCGTTCGCGTACAGCGACTACGCCCAGACGTGGGGCTCGACCGCCCAGCTCCTCGCGAACCTCGGCGGCATCGTCCTGGCGGGCACGCTCACGCTGCTCGCCCAGAAGTGGTTCTGGGCGACACAGCGCAAGCGTGCCGCTCCCGCGGCCGGACGGGCCTGACGCAGCGAACTGCCTCAGCCGAGCGTGGACTTGACGACATCGGCGAGGCGACCCGCGATCGAGCGGGCCTGCTCGATGTCGGCGGCCTCGACCATGACGCGGACCAGCGGCTCCGTGCCGGAGGAACGCAGCAGCACCCGGCCCGTCGCGCCCAGCTCCCGCTCGGCGTCGGTGACGGCGGCGGCCAGCTCGGCGGACGTCGTGACGCGGGACTTGTCGACGTCGCGCACATTGACCAGGACCTGCGGCAGGCGCTCCATGACGGAGGCGAGGTCCTGGAGGGTGCGGCCGGTCTGGGCGACGCGGGCCGCGAGCAGCAGACCCGTGAGCGTGCCGTCGCCGGTCGTCGCGTGGTCGAGGATGATCACGTGCCCGGACTGCTCGCCGCCGAGCGCGTACCCGTGCTCCTTCATCGACTCCAGGACGTACCGGTCGCCGACGCCGGTCGCCACGAACTCGATGCCCTCGCTCTCCATGGCCAGCTTGAAGCCGAGGTTCGACATGACGGTCGCGACAACGGTGTCCTGGCGCAGGGCGCCGTGCTCCCGCATCGAAAGGGCGAGCACGGCGAGGATCTGGTCCCCGTCGATCTCGGCGCCCGTGTGGTCGACGGCCAGGCAGCGGTCGGCGTCACCGTCGTGCGCGATGCCGAGGTCGGCGCCGTGCTCGACGACGGCGGCCTTCAGCAGGTCGAGGTGGGTGGATCCGCAGCCGTCGTTGATGTTCAGGCCGTCCGGATCGGCGCCGATCGTGATGATCTCGGCACCGGCCCGCGCGAACGCCTCGGGCGAGACCCGCGCCGCCGCGCCGTGCGCCTCGTCCAGGACGATCCGCAGGCCATCGAGGCGGTTGGGCAGCACACCGATGAGGTGGGCGACGTACTGCTCGGCACCCTCGGCGTACGAGTTCACGCGGCCGACGCCGGCACCGGTCGGGCGGTCCCACGGCGCACCGGTGCGGTGCTGCTCGTAGACCTGCTCGATACGGTCCTCCAGCTCGTCGGGGAGCTTGTGGCCGCCGCGCGCGAAGAACTTGATGCCGTTGTCCGGCATCGCGTTGTGGCTGGCGGACAGCATCACGCCGAGGTCGGCGCCCAGCGCACCGGTGAGATGCGCCACCGCGGGGGTGGGCAGCACGCCGACCCGCAGGACGTCGACGCCCGCGCTGGCCAGACCCGCGACGACCGCGGCCTCCAGGAACTCGCCCGAAGCCCGTGGGTCACGACCGACCACGGCCACCGGACGGTGCCCCTCGAACGTCCCCGCCTCGCCGAGCACATGAGCCGCCGCCACGGAGAGTCCGAGCGCGAGCTCGGCCGTCAGATCCGCGTTGGCGACACCTCGTACGCCGTCCGTGCCGAACAGTCGTCCCACTGGTGTCCTCCGAACTATCGCAATTCTCGAAGAAGCGTCGGAAATCATCCGAGCATGCAAACTTATGAGCACCTTGTGTCGTTATTATGAGCACCTTGTGCTGATATACGCCCAGGGCCGTCATATACGAACGCCCCGGCGGCACACAGCGTGCCGCCGGGGCGAACGAAACGAACAAGCAGCAGCGACTAGCGCTTGCTGTACTGCGGGGCCTTACGGGCCTTCTTGAGACCGGCCTTCTTGCGCTCGACCGCACGGTCGTCACGCTTGAGGTAACCGGCCTTCTTGAGGGCGCCGCGGTTGTTGTCGACGTCGGCCTCGTTCAGCGCACGGGCGACACCGAGACGGAGCGCACCGGCCTGACCGGAGACGCCGCCACCCGAGATGCGGGCGATGACGTCGTAGCGGTTGTCGAGCTCGAGCACCTTGAAGGGCTCGTTGACTTCCTGCTGGTGGACCTTGTTCGGGAAGTAGTCCTCGAGCGTGCGCCCGTTGACCTTCCACTTGCCGGTGCCGGGCACGATGCGGACGCGCGCGATGGCGTTCTTGCGACGGCCCAGGCCGGCGGCCGGCTGCGGGTCGCCGAAGCGCGCGGCGTTCGACTCCGAGGTGTACTCGCCCTCGACGGGGACCTCGGACTCGGTGGTGTACTGCTCGACGTCGACAATCTCGGTCTCTTCGACCGGCTGCTCAACGGTGGTCTCGGCCACGATTCTCCTCAGATTCTTTTTCGTCTTTGGGGGTGGCCGGAACTACTGCGCGACCTGGGTGATCTCGAACGGCACCGGCTGCTGGGCAGCGTGGGGGTGCTGGTCGCCCGAGTAGACCTTCAGCTTCGAGAGCACCTGACGGCCCAGGGTGTTCTTGGGGATCATGCCCTTGATGGCCTTCTCGACGGCCTTCTCGGGGTTCTTGTCCAGCAGCTCGTCGTAACGAACCGAACGCAGACCGCCCGGGTAACCGGAGTGGCGGTACGCCATCTTCTGGGTCTTCTTGTTGCCGGAGAGGTGCACCTTGTCCGCGTTGATGATGATGACGAAGTCACCAGCGTCGACGTGGGGGGCGTAGATCGGCTTGTGCTTGCCCCGCAGGATGTTCGCGGCAGTGGTCGCCAGACGACCCAGGACGACATCCTGGGCGTCGATGACGTACCACTGGCGAGTGATGTCGCCGGGCTTGGGGCTGTACGTACGCACTTAGCAGCCTTCTTCTTCTTCAGTGGATGGGTGCTGAAAGTGGCATCACTGAAGCGATCGTGCAGCTGGGGACGACAGTGCCGGGTTCAGCGCCCGTATGCCGCCCACTGGAAACTGCTCCAGGGAACCTGTGCTTGGCCCTCACGTGAGAATGAGAAAGCCAATACACATAACGAACAAGCAGGATACCCGCGCTTCCCCGTACGGGTCAAAACGCGGACCTGGACACCGGCACCGCCGGAATCCGCCGCACTGGGCGGCCCTGCCGTCTACCAGAGTAACCGCACGTCGCCGCAGGCAGCGCCGTACGAGCGTGACCCCCGGCACACGGCACGCACACACAAGGCACACACAAGATCGGCCAGACCCTGCGCACACCCTTCCCCACCGCGCCCCGGCACCCCCTGCGCGTCGGTCTAAGATGCGCCCCATGAGCTTTGGGCAGGGGGGACCCCAGTGGGGTCCCGGGGGCAGTGGTGGTTCACAGGGACCGGACTGGGCGGCACTCGCCGAAGCGTCCGAGGCACGCCAGCGGCGCCGCCGCTGGCTGATGATCGGCGGTGGCGCGCTCGCCACGGTCGCCGTCGGCTCGGCCGTCGCGTTCGCGATCGTCTCCGCCAACGGCAACAGCACGGCCTCGAACAAGCCCGCCGACCAGCTGCCGACGACCGCGGACATCCCCAGCGACACGGCGCCGGCGGACCCGACGTTCGCGGAGACCACGCCGCCGCCCCCGCTCGACCCCAAGGACTTCATCTCCAGCGCCAAGAAGGACAAGGCCCCGCTCAGCGCGGACACCCTCTTCCCCGGCACCAAGCTCACCGTCGGCGACCGCGTCTACAAGAAGGGCGCCACGTCCAGCACGAAGAGCTGCTCCTCGGCCACCCAGGGCGCGCTCGGCGGCGTCCTGACGGCCAACGACTGCACACGCCTGATCCGCGCCACCTACGCGAAGGACGGCGTCGCGGTCACCGTCGGCGTCGCCGTCTTCGACACGGAGGCCCAGGCCACCAAGGCCAAGAACCAGTACACCAAGGGCACCGTGACCTCCCTGTCCGGCTCGGGCGTCCCCGCGTTCTGCCGTACGACGATCTGCCGCTCGACCACCAACTCGTACGGCCGCTACGCGTACTTCACGACCGCCGGGTTCACCAGCGGCGGCCGGGACGTCACGACCAAGGACCGCGCCGTCTTCACCACCGGTGACGACCTCGCCGAGTTCACGTTCCGCCAGATCACCCGGCGCGGCGAGGCGCAGGCCTCCGCCGCGGCCGAGGCGCCCCAGTAGGGGCTCAGCAGCACCCCGGCTCCGAGAAGGGCGCTCCCGGCAGCGTCCGCCTGTTCCTGGCCTCCTTGCTGCGCGCCGCGAGCAACTCGTCGGCGGGGTAACCGACTTCCTCCAGCGTCAGGCCGTGCGGCCGCACCACGTGCACCGCCGAGTCCCGTATGCCGGCGGCAAGGACCTTCGCGGGCCAGTCCGGCGGCCGGTGCCCGTCGCCGACGAACAGCATCGCGCCGACCAGCGAGCGCACCATGTTGTGGCAGAACGCGTCGGCCCGGACGGTCGCTTCGAGGATCCCGCCGGGCGACCGCTCCCACCGCAGCTCCTGGAGCGTACGGATCGTCGTCGCGCCCTCGCGGCGCTTGCAGTACGCGGCGAAGTCGTGCTCCCCGAGCAGCCTCTCCGCGGCCGCGTTCATCGCGTCGAGGTCCAACTCCCAGTCGTGCCACAGCACATGACTGCGCAGCAGCGGATCGACACCACCCGGGTTGTCGGTCACCCGGTACACGTAGCGACGCCACACGGCGGCGAACCGCGCGTTGAACCCGCTCGGCGCCTGAGCCACCTTCCACACCCGCACATCGTGCGGCAGCCGCCCAGCGAGCCGGCGCAGGAGCTTGTCCTGGTGCTCGGCCCAGACGTCCTCCGGCAGATCGACATGCGCGACCTGCCCGCGCGCGTGCACCCCGGCGTCGGTGCGCCCGGCCACGGTCAGCTCGTACGTCTGCGCGGACCGGGTCACGGTCTTCAGCGCGTCCTCGATCTCACCCTGCACGGTCCGCCGGCCACTGGCCTGCTTCGCCCACCCGGAGAAGTCCTTGCCGTCGTACGACAGATCAAGCCGCACCCGCACGAACCCGGGCTCTACCTCGTCACTCACACACAGATCCTCTCAGGCGAAGGCAATACGAAAGCGGGCCCGCCCCGAAGGGCGGACCCGCTCACATCAAGGCAGAGCCTCAGGCGTCCTTGGACTCCTCAGCGGCCTCGACCGCTGCGGCGTCCTCGACGACCTCGGCGGCCGGAGCGGCAGCCTCGGTGTCCTTGGCGGCACGCTTGGTGGCGGCCTCGGCCTCACCGGTGGCCTGCTGCGCAACCGTCAGCGCCTCGACCAGCTCGATGACAGCCATGGGCGCGTTGTCGCCACGGCGGTTACCGATCTTGGTGATACGGGTGTAGCCACCCGGGCGGTTCTCGTAGCGCGGGGCGATCTCCGTGAAGAGCGTGTGGATGACGCTCTTGTCGGTGATGACCTGGAGCACCTGACGGCGGTTGTGAAGGTCGCCCTTCTTCGCCTTGGTGACCAGACGCTCCGCGTACGGACGCAGACGACGGGCCTTGGCCTCGGTCGTCGTGATCTTGCCGTGCTCGAAGAGCGACTTCGCGAGGTTCGCGAGGAGCAGCTTCTCGTGCGCAGCACTGCCGCCCAGACGGGCACCCTTGGCGGGACGCGGCATGGTGTTTCTCCTAGATGTCTGCCCCGGCCGTATCAGGTACCAGGGTCAGTGTCCGAGCGGGCGGATGCCCGTCGGAGACCCGCGCCCCGTAAGGGGCGCGGGGAACTGCGCGACCAGCCGAAGCGGACCCGCAGCCGAAATCCGGCGTCCTCGCGGAGCGCCTAGTACTGCTCGGTCTCGACGAAGCCCGCGTCCGCGTCGTCGTCGGCGCCGAAGGCGTCGGCGGCGGCGGTCGGGTCGAAGCCGGGAGGCGAGTCCTTCAGCGCGAGGCCCATACCGGCCAGCTTCGCCTTGACCTCGTCGATCGACTTCGCACCGAAGTTGCGGATGTCGAGCAGGTCCGCCTCGGAGCGGGCGACGAGCTCACCCACGGAGTGGATGCCCTCGCGCTTGAGGCAGTTGTACGAACGGACGGTGAGCTCGAGCTCCTCGATCGGCAGCGCCAGATCGGCGGCCAGGGCGGCGTCCGTGGGCGACGGGCCCATGTCGATGCCCTCGGCGTCGATGTTCAGCTCGCGGGCGAGACCGAACAGCTCCACCAGGGTCTTACCGGCCGACGCCATGGCGTCACGCGGACGCATGGCCTGCTTCGTCTCGACGTCGACGATCAGCTTGTCGAAGTCGGTGCGCTGCTCGACACGGGTCGCCTCGACCTTGTACGTGACCTTCAGGACCGGCGAGTAGATCGAGTCGACCGGGATGCGCCCGATCTCCTGACCGACCTGCTTGTTCTGGACGGCGGAGACGTAGCCGCGACCGCGCTCGACGGTCAGCTCCATCTCCAGCTTGCCCTTGCCGTTGAGCGTGGCGAGGACGAGGTCGGGGTTGTGCACCTCGACACCGGCCGGGGGCGCGATGTCGGCGGCGGTGACCAGACCCGGGCCCTGCTTGCGCAGGTACATCACGACCGGCTCGTCGTGCTCCGAGGAGACGACCAGCTGCTTGATGTTCAGGATGAGGTCGGTGACGTCTTCCTTGACGCCCGGCACGGTGGTGAACTCGTGCAGGACACCGTCGATACGGATGGACGTGACCGCCGCACCCGGGATCGAGGAGAGAAGGGTCCGGCGCAGGGAGTTGCCGAGGGTGTAACCGAAGCCCGGCTCCAGCGGCTCGATCACGAACCGGGAGCGGAACTCGTCGACGACCTCTTCGGTCAACGACGGACGCTGAGCGATCAGCATGAAGTGATTCCTTCAGTCAGGGGCACCCACTATTTGATGCCCTGATACCACCGGGTGGTAGCCCGGTGTCGATGCAGTACAAGGGTACGGGCGATACGGCCCATAAGAGCCGTACCGCCCGAAAACCTCAGACCAAGCAGTCGTACGTCAGGTCAGACGCGGCGACGCTTGGGCGGACGGCAGCCGTTGTGCGGGGTCGGCGTGACGTCCTGGATCGAACCGACCTCGAGGCCAGTGGCCTGGAGGGAGCGGATCGCGGTCTCGCGGCCGGAGCCCGGACCCTTGACGAAGACGTCAACCTTGCGCATGCCGTGCTCCTGGGCGCGACGCGCGGCCGACTCGGCGGCCATCTGCGCGGCGAACGGAGTGGACTTGCGCGAGCCCTTGAAGCCGACGTGGCCGGCGGAGGCCCACGAGATCACGTTGCCGGTCGGGTCCGTGATGGACACGATCGTGTTGTTGAACGTGCTCTTGATGTGAGCGTGCCCGTGGGCAACGTTCTTCTTTTCCTTGCGGCGCACCTTCTTGGCAGCGCCCTGACGACCCTTGGGGGGCATCTATTACTCCTACGGGAGGTGGTCGGTCCTGCAGCGACAGCTGTCGATAGACCGCTGAGCGAGGACTACTTCTTGCCCGGCTTCTTCTTACCGGCGATGGCGCGACGCGGGCCCTTACGGGTACGAGCGTTCGTGCTGGTGCGCTGACCGCGGACGGGCAGGCCACGACGGTGGCGAAGACCCTGGTAGCAGCCGATCTCGACCTTGCGGCGGATGTCGGCCTGGATCTCGCGACGGAGGTCACCCTCGGTCTGGATGTTCGCGTCCACGTACTCGCGGATCTTGATCAGGTCCTCTTCGGACAGATCACGAACGCGGATGTTGCGGTCCACACCGGTGGCGTCCAGCGTCTGCTGGGACAGCGTGCGGCCAATGCCGAACACGTAGGTGAGGGCAACCTCTACGCGCTTGTCGCGCGGGAGGTCAACGCCTTCAAGGCGTGCCATTCAAGGCTCCTGTTGATACTCGGAGGTCTTCAGCAGAACCGTTCCCAGGTGCCGTACGAGGTACATCCTGGGTCCCCGGCCTCCGACCGGGGGTGTCGCCCTCCATTACCGATGGATCTGAAGAGGGACGGGTCCTGCATGTGTGCTTACTTGCGTCGCGCGAAACTCTGCGAACTGCAGTCGTGCGTCAGCCCTGGCGCTGCTTGTGGCGCGGGTTGTCGCAGATAACCATGACCCGGCCGTGACGGCGGATCACCCTGCACTTGTCGCAGATCTTCTTGACGCTCGGCTTGACCTTCATTGGGTGAGGTTCTCCGGGTCAGTGCCACCACCCCGCGCAAGGCAGGGTGCGGGCAAGATCTACTTGTACCGGTAGACGATCCGGCCACGCGTCAGGTCGTACGGAGACAGCTCCACCACGACCCGGTCGTCAGGGAGGATGCGGATGTAGTGCATACGCATCTTGCCGCTGATGTGAGCCAGGACCTGGTGGCCGTTCTGGAGCTCCACCTTGAACATGGCGTTCGGGAGAGACTCGACGACAGTGCCTTCGATCTCGATGGCACCTTGCTTCTTGGCCACGCTTCGCCCTTCGAATCGACTACCTTGATCGACTCAGCACATACATGCAGGCATGCGTGTGCACGAGAGCCGACGAGTCAGTCTACGTCAGGGCACCCTGAAAGACGAATCGGGGAAGTTTGCCCCACACTGAAGATCATTATGCGAGAGGATCCGGAGCAGCGGTGACGCCGAGCTCCGCCAGCTTCGCCTTGCCGCCATCGGGCGCCGTGAGGACCAGCGGGCCCTGTTCGGTCAGCGCGATGGAGTGCTCCCAGTGCGAGGACCAGGTGCCGTCCGTCGTGATGACCGTCCAGTCGTCCTCGAGAACCTCGGTGCGCGGGGTGCCGAGGGAGACCATCGGCTCGATCGCGAGGCAGAAGCCGGGGACGAGCTTCGGGCCCTTGCCGCGGCGGCGCTCGACGTAGTTCAGCAGGTGCGGGTCCATGTGCATCTCGGTGCCGATGCCGTGGCCGCCGTAGTCCTCGACGATGCCGTACTTGCCGCCGCCCGGCTTGGGCTGGCGGCGGATGTAGGACTCGATGGCGCGCGAGATGTCGACGAGCCGGTTGCCGTTCTTCATCGCGGCGATGCCGGCCCACATCGACTCCTCGGTCACCCGGGAGAGCTCGACCAGCTCCGGAGCGTGACCGGTACCCACGAACGCGGTGTACGCGGCGTCGCCGTGCCAGCCGTCGATGATCGCGCCGCAGTCGATGGAGATGATGTCGCCGTCCTTGAGGACGGTCTTGTCGTCCGGGATGCCGTGGACGACGACCTCGTTGACCGAGGTGCAGATGGTCGCGGGGAATCCCCCGTACCCGAGGAAGTTCGACTTGGCCCCGTGCTCGTCGAGCACCTTGCGCGCGACCTCGTCCAGGTCCCGGGTGGTGGCACCGGGCACCGCGGCCTCACGCGTCGCCGCGTGGATCGCGGCGACGACCAGCCCCGCCTCACGCATCTTGGCGATCTGCTCGGGGGTCTTGATCTGCACCATGGGGGCCTGCGCTCTCCGTCTTCCGCACTACGGGTTTACCTGCACAACACTACGGCCGCGGCGCCCTGTACGGGCACCGCGGCCGGAGCAGCGTAACAACGACTTACTTGTCGCGCTTGAGGGCGTCCATGGCCCGCGCGGTCACCTCGTCGACCTTGCCGAGCGCCGAAATCGTCCGCACCAGGCCCTGGGCCCGGTAGTAGTCGATGATCGGCTCGGTCTGCGTGTGGTAGACCTCGAGCCGCTTGCGGACGGTGTCCTCGCTGTCGTCCTCGCGCTGGTAGAGCTCGCCGCCGCAGACGTCACAGACGCCTTCCTGCTTCGGCTGGTTGTACGACACGTGGAAGACGTGCGCGGAGTCCTTGCGGCAGATGCGGCGGCCGGCGATGCGCTTGACCACCTCGTCCTCGGGGACCTCGAGGTCCAGGACCGCGTCGAGCTTCACTTCGTCCGCCTTGAGGGCGACGTCGAGCGCCTCGGCCTGCGAGACGTTGCGAGGGAAGCCGTCGAGCAGGAAGCCGTTCACGGCGTCCGGCTGCTCCATGCGGTCCTTGGCCATCCCGATGGTGACCTCGTCGGGCACCAGGTTGCCGGCGTCCATGAACGCCTTTGCCTGCTTGCCCAGTTCCGTGCCCTGGCTGATGTTGGCACGGAAGAGGTCGCCCGTGGAGATGTGCGGAATCGACAGGTTCTTGGCAAGGAACGCGGCCTGCGTTCCCTTGCCCGCACCGGGCGGCCCGACGAGGACGATACGCATCAGCGGAGGAACCCTTCGTAATTGCGCTGCTGAAGCTGGCTCTCGATCTGCTTCACCGTCTCCAGACCGACACCCACGATGATGAGGATGCTTGTCCCACCGAACGGGAAGTTCTGGCTTGCCCCGAAGCCAACCAACGCCATCGTTGGTACGAGAGCGATCAGACCCAGATACAGCGAACCCGGCCAGGTGATCCGGTTGAGTACGTAGCTCAGGTACTCAGCGGTCGGCCGGCCAGCCCGGATGCCCGGGATGAAGCCACCATACTTCTTCATGTTGTCCGCGACTTCCTCGGGGTTGAACGAGATCGCCACGTAGAAGAACGCGAAGAAAACGATCAGCAGGAAGTACGAAACGATGTAATAGGGGTGATTTCCCTTGGTCAGATGGTCGTTGATCCAGGTCTTCCACCCGGAATTGCCTCCCGCGAACTGCGCGACGAGGGCCGGGATGTAGAGCAGCGACGAAGCGAAGATGACGGGGATCACACCCGCCTGATTGACCTTCAGCGGGATGTACGTGGACGTACCGCCGTAAGACCGGCGACCGATCATACGCTTCGCATACTGGACAGGGATTCGGCGCTGCGCCTGCTCGACGAACACCACCAGGCCGACCATGACGAGGCCCACCAGGATCACGGCGCCGAACTCGATCCAGCCGCCGGCGAGGTTACCGGTCGTCTTGATGGTCCACAGGGCGCTCGGGAAGGTGGCGGCGATCGAGATGAACATCAGGATCGACATGCCGTTGCCGATGCCGCGGTCGGTGATGAGCTCACCGAGCCACATGACGATGGCGGTGCCGGCGGTCATCGTGATGACCATCGTGATCGTCACGAAGATCGACTGGTCCGGGACGATCTGGTTCGCGACGGGGCAGCCCTGGAAGAGGGCGCCGCTGCGAGCAGTCGCGACGAGGCCGGTGCCCTGGAGGATGGCGAGCGCCACGGTCAGGTATCGCGTGTACTGCGTGATCTTCGAAGTACCCGCCTGACCCTCCTTCTTCAGGGCCTCGAGCCGCGGGATCACGACAGTGAGCAGCTGCAGGATGATGCTCGCGGTGATGTACGGCATGATGCCGAGCGCGAAGATCGTGATCTGCAGGAGCGCGCCACCACTGAACATGTTGACGAGACCGAACAGCCCCTGCGTGCCTTTGTTCGCGTCCACGCATGTCTGGACGTTCGAGTAGCTGACTCCCGGGATCGGTACGTGTGTACCGATGCGGTAGATCACGATGATGCCGAGCGTGAAGAGCAGCTTCTTGCGCAGGTCGGGCGTCTTGAACGCCCGGGCGAACGCGGTGAGCACGGTGCCTCCTGCGACCCCCGCGCACGTGCGTCAGAGGTGACGGTCTTGAGGTTCGATGAATGAAGGAATGCGTAAACAGTCAAGCACCGGGTGAAGATCCGTCAGACACGTCGCCTTCAGGACACACCGCCCGGCCCGAGGCATCAGCCCCAGACGGATACAGCACAGTGCAGGCCACCATACCGGCGACCATGCCCCCCTTGGAACGACCAACCGGGGATGCCCCAAATCTGGGGCATCCCCGGTCGGGAATCGCTCATGTCATCGAGACGCCTGAAAAGGTCAGACGAGCTCGGTGACGGTACCGCCGGCGGCGGTGATCTTCTCCTTGGCGGAGTTGGAGACGGCGTCAACCGTCACCTGCAGCGCCACGGTGAGCTCACCCTGGCCGAGCACCTTGACGAGGCTGTTCTTGCGAACGGCACCCTTGGCGACGAGACCCTCAACGGTGACCTCGCCACCTTCCGGGTACAGCGCGCTCAGCTTGTCGAGGTTCACGACCTGGAACTCGGTCTTGAACGGGTTCTTGAAGCCCTTGAGCTTCGGGAGACGCATGTGGAGGGGCATCTGGCCACCCTCGAAGCGCTCCGGAACCTGGTAACGGGCCTTCGTGCCCTTGGTACCACGACCGGCCGTCTTACCCTTCGACGCCTCACCGCGACCCACACGGGTCTTCGCGGTCTTGGCGCCCGGGGCGGGACGGAGGTTGTGGATCTTGAGCGGGTTGTTCTCCGCCATGATCAGTCGACCTCCTCGACCGTCACGAGGTGCCGCACGGTGTTAGCCATGCCGCGGAACTCGGGACGATCCTCCTTGACGACCACGTCGTTCAGGCGCTTGAGCCCGAGCGAACGCAGGGTGTCGCGGTGATTCTGCTTGCTGCCGATGTACGACTTCGTCTGCGTGATCTTGAGACGGGCCATTACGCACCCGCTCCCGCACGTGCACGCAGCAGAGCCGCGGGGGCGACGTCCTCGAGGGGCAGACCACGGCGAGCCGCGATCTCCTCGGGACGCTGCAGGCCCTTGAGGGCCGCCACGGTCGCGTGCACGATGTTGATCGCGTTGGACGAGCCGAGCGACTTCGACAGGATGTCGTGAACGCCGGCGCACTCGAGGACAGCACGCACCGGGCCACCGGCGATAACGCCGGTACCGGGGGAAGCAGGCTTGAGCAGGACGACGCCCGCGGCCTTCTCGCCCGTGATCGGGTGCGGGATGGTGCCCTGGATACGGGGGACCTTGAAGAAGTGCTTCTTGGCCTCCTCAACACCCTTGGCGATGGCGGCCGGCACCTCCTTGGCCTTGCCGTAACCGACGCCTACCGTGCCATCGCCATCGCCCACTACGACGAGCGCAGTGAAGCTGAAGCGACGGCCACCCTTGACAACCTTGGCGACGCGGTTGATCGCGACAACGCGCTCAACGTACGCGGTCTTCTCGGCGGCAGGGCCACCGTCGCGACCCTTCCGGTCCCGCCGCTCGCCGCCACCGGCACCGCTTCCGCGGCGCTGGGGTCCAGCCATTGGAATTACCTCTCTTCGTTTTCCGCTAGCTACGGAACCGGATCAGAACTTCAGACCGGCTTCGCGGGCGGCGTCCGCCAGAGCGGCGATGCGCCCGGCGTACTGGTTACCACCACGGTCGAACACGACAGCCTCGACGCCCGCGGCCTTGGCACGCTCGGCGACCAGGGCGCCGACCTTGCCGGCCTGCGCGGACTTGTCGGCCTCGGCACCACGGATCGAGGTGTCCAGGGTCGACGCCGACGCGAGGGTGTGACCCTTAACGTCGTCGATGACCTGGGCCACGATGTGGCGGTTCGAACGCGTCACAACCAAGCGCGGACGCTCGGCCGTACCCGAAACATGCTTACGGATGCGAATGTGACGGCGCTTGATGGCAGCACGCTTGTAAGCGTCGCCCTTAGCAATCTTGACACCGTATGCCATGGCTTACTTACCCGCCTTTCCGACCTTGCGGCGGATGACTTCGCCTTCGTACTTGACGCCCTTGGCCTTGTACGGGTCGGGCTTGCGCAGCTTGCGGATTTTGGCCGCAACCTCGCCGACCTTCTGCTTGTCGATGCCCTCGACCGAGAACTTGATCGGCGACTCGACCTTGAAGGAGATGCCCTCGGGCGCCTCGATCAGGATCGAGTGGCTGTAGCCGAGCGAGAACTCCAGGTTGGAGCCCTTCGCCAGGACGCGGTAACCGACACCGCTGATCTCGAGCTTCTTCACGTAACCCTCGGTCACGCCGGTGATCATGTTGGCCACCAGCGTGCGGGACAGGCCGTGCAGAGCCTTGTTCTGACGCTCATCATTGGGACGGGCGACGTTCAGCACGCCGTCCTCGTCCTTCGTGATGACGATCGGAGCGACGATCGTGTGGCTGAGGGAACCCTTGGGGCCCTTAACCGAGACCGTACGACCGTCGATGGTGACGTCCACGCCGGCGGGAACCGTGATGGGGAGCTTGCCAATACGCGACATTAGCTATTCCTCCGTTCCCGACTACCAGACGTAGGCGAGGACTTCCCCACCTACGCCCTTCTTGCCTGCCTGCTGGCCGGTCAGAAGACCGTGCGACGTGGAGATGATCGCCACGCCGAGGCCGCCGAGGACCTTGGGCAGATTGGTGGACTTCGCGTAAACCCGGAGACCGGGCTTGGAGATCCGCTTGATGCCCGCAATGGAGCGCTCACGGTTCGGGCCGAACTTGAGCTCGAGGACGAGGTTCTTGCCAACCTCGGCGTCCTCGGTCTTCCAGCCCGTGATGAAGCCCTCCTGCTGGAGGATCTCCGCGATGTGAGACTTGATCTTGCTGTGCGGCATCGCCACGGTGTCGTGGTACGCCGAGTTCGCGTTACGCAGACGAGTCAGCATGTCCGCGATCGGATCAGTCATGGTCATGAATTGGCCTTCGGCCTCTCTCGCCGGGGTTTCCTGTATGCGCCATCCCTCTCCCCACACAGAGGCGGGACGGGTGCGGTGCGGGGACCTACGGCGTAGTAAGTCGGTATGGGCGGCGGGCGCCCAACCCCACAAGCCTACGGCATGTGAAGGGGGGCTCCCGCCGACCAAATACTTACCGAGAGCGTCCGGTAATTCCCAAGTCCCTAAGGACAGAAGGGGATTACCAGGAGCTCTTGGTCACGCCCGGCAGCTCGCCACGGTGAGCCATCTCACGAAGGCACACGCGGCACAGGCCGAACTTGCGGTACACGGAGTGCGGGCGGCCGCAGCGCTGGCAGCGGGTGTAGCCACGCACACCGAACTTCGGCTTACGAGCAGCCTTGGCAATAAGAGCCTTCTTCGCCATCTCGGTTACGCCTCCTTGAAGGGGAAGCCGAGGTGACGAAGGAGCGCGCGGCCCTCAGCGTCGTTGGTCGCCGTGGTGACCACGGTGATGTCCATACCCCGGACGCGGTCGATCTTGTCCTGGTCGATCTCGTGGAACATGACCTGCTCCGTGAGACCGAAGGTGTAGTTGCCACGGCCGTCGAACTGCTTGGGAGACAGACCACGGAAGTCGCGGATGCGCGGAAGCGCGAGCGACAGGGTGCGGTCCAGGAACTCCCACATGCGGTCGCCACGGAGCGTGACGTGGGCACCGATCGGCTGACCCTCACGCAGCTTGAACTGCGCGATGGACTTGCGGGCCTTGGTGATGGCCGGCTTCTGACCGGTGATCGTGGTCAGGTCACGGACGGCACCGTCCATGAGCTTGGAGTCACGGGCGGCGTCGCCGACACCCATGTTGACCACAATCTTGACGAGGCCCGGGGTCTGCATGACGTTCTCGTAGGAGAACTCTTCCTGCAGCTTGCCCGCGATCTCCTCGCGGTACTTCGTCTTGAGACGCGGAGTCGTGGTGGTAGCCATCAGATGTCCTCACCCGTCCGCTTGGCAACGCGAACCTTGTTGCCCTCGTCGTCGAAGCGGTAACCGACACGCGTGACGACCTTGTTGCCGTCCTTCTCCACCACGAGCTGAACGTTGCTCACGTGGACAGGGGCCTCGGTCGTGACGATGCCACCGGCCTGCGAACCGCTGGCGGTGGGGCCGGCCTTGGTGTGCTTCTTGACCCGGTTGACACCCTCGACCAGGACGCGGTCCTCGCGGGGGAAGGCCGCGATGACCTTGCCCTGCTTGCCCTTGTCCTTACCGGTGATGACCTGTACCAGGTCGCCCTTCTTGATCTTCATGCTTACAGCACCTCCGGCGCGAGCGAGATGATCTTCATGAACTTCTTCTCGCGCAGCTCACGGCCCACCGGGCCGAAGATACGGGTGCCGCGAGGGTCGCCGTCGTTCTTCAGAATGACGGCGGCGTTCTCGTCGAAGCGGATGTACGAGCCGTCCGGACGGCGGCGCTCCTTGACGGTGCGAACGATGACCGCCTTGACGACGTCACCCTTCTTCACATTGCCGCCGGGGATCGCGTCCTTGACGGTGGCGACGATGACGTCACCGATGCCCGCGTAGCGGCGACCCGAGCCACCGAGAACACGGATGGTGAGAATTTCCTTCGCACCCGTGTTGTCGGCGACGCGCAGTCGCGACTCCTGCTGGATCACGTCTATCTCCTGATTGTCTGCCGGTTCCCCCGGGGCAGTTCAGTGAACTGCCCCGGGAGCCTGGCGGAACGAACTCTGAGGGATACCCCTCAGAGAATTACTTGGCCTTCTCGAGGATCTCGACGATGCGCCAGCGCTTGGTCGCCGACAGCGGACGCGTCTCCATGATGAGGACGCGGTCGCCGACGCCGGCAGCGTTCTGCTCGTCGTGCGCCTTGAGCTTGTTCGTACGGCGGATGACCTTGCCGTACAGCGCGTGCTTGACGCGGTCCTCGACAGCGACGACGACGGTCTTGTCCATCTTGTCGCTGACGACCAGACCCTCACGGGTCTTGCGGAAGCCGCGGGCGGCAGTCTCTTCAGTCACGTTGCTCTCGCTCATCAGGCGCTCTCCACCGTCTCGATGCCCAGCTCGCGCTCACGCATGAGGGTGTAGATCCGCGCGATGTCCTTGCGGACGGCCTTCAGCCGACCGTGGTTCTCGAGCTGACCGGTCGCCGCCTGGAAACGGAGGTTGAACAGCTCTTCCTTGGCCTCGCGGAGCTTGTTGAGGAGCTCCTCGTTGCCCAGTTCGCGCAGCTCGGACGCCTTGGTACCGGCCGACATCACGACTCACCTGCCTCGCGCCGAACAATCCGGCACTTCATCGGAAGCTTGTGAGCAGCGCGGGTAAGCGCCTCACGCGCAATCTTCTCGTTCGGGTAGGACAGCTCGAACATCACCCGACCCGGGTGAACGTTCGCGACCCACCACTCGGGGGAACCCTTACCGGAACCCATGCGGGTCTCGGCGGGCTTCTTCGTAAGCGGACGGTCCGGGTAGATGTTGATCCAGACCTTGCCGCCACGCTTGATGTGGCGGGTCATCGCGATACGAGCCGCCTCGATCTGGCGGTTGGTCACGTACGCCGGCGTGAGGGCCTGAATGCCGTACTCGCCGAACGCAACCGTCGTACCACCCTTGGCCTGACCGCGGCGCTTGGGGTGGTGCTGCTTGCGGTGCTTGACCCTACGGGGGATCAGCATTTCGGTCAGGCCTCCGTTCCGGTGCTCTCAGCCGGAGCGGCAGCGGCGGGCGCGTCAGCCTTGGGGGCCTCGGCGGCCGGAGCCGACTGCTGCTGCGGCTTGCGGCCGCGGCCGCCACGCTCGCCACCACGGCCACCGCCGCGGGCCGGACGGTCGTTGCCGCCACCACGGGCCGGGCGGTTACCCGCACGGGCCGCAGCGTTCTCGGCGCGGACCTCGGCGATGTTCTTGACGTCGCCCTTGTAGATCCAGACCTTCACACCGATACGGCCGAAGGTCGTCTTGGCCTCGAAGAAGCCGTAGTCCACGTTCGCGCGCAGCGTGTGCAGCGGCACACGACCCTCGCGGTAGAACTCGGACCGGGACATCTCGGCGCCGCCGAGACGGCCACCACACTGGATCTTGATGCCCTTGGCGCCGGCCTTCATCGCCGTCTGCATGCTCTTACGCATGGCGCGACGGAAGGAGACGCGGGAGGACAGCTGCTCGGCAACGGCCTGAGCAACCAGCTGAGCGTCGGTCTCGGGGTTCTTGACCTCGAGGATGTTCAGCTGGACCTGCTTGCCCGTGAGCTTCTCGAGGTCACCGCGGATGCGGTCGGCCTCGGCGCCACGGCGGCCGATGACGATGCCCGGACGAGCGGTGTGGATGTCCACACGCACGCGGTCACGGGTGCGCTCGATCTCAACCTTCGAGATACCGGCGCGCTCCATGCCGGAGGTCATCATGCGACGGATGGCTACGTCTTCCTTGACGTAGTCCTTGTACAGCTTGTCGGCGTACCAACGGGACTTGAAGTCCGTGGTGATACCGAGCCGGAACCCGTGCGGGTTTACCTTCTGGCCCATTACCGGGTTCCTTCCTTGCTGCTGACGACCACGGTGATGTGGCTGGTCCGCTTACGGATCCGGTAGGCACGGCCCTGAGCACGCGGACGGAACCGCTTCAGGGTCGGGCCCTCATCCACGTACGCCTCGCTGATGACCAGCGAATTGGCGTCGGTGTGGTCGTAGTTGTGTGCAGCGTTGGCGATGGCGCTGTCCAGCACCTTGCCAACCGGCACGCTCGCGGCCTGCGGGGCGAAACGCAGGACCGCCTGAGCCTCCGTGGCATCCATGCCACGGATGAGGTCCACCACTCGGCGGGCCTTCATGGGCGTGACGCGGATGTACCGCGCCTGGGCCCTGGCTTCCATGGTTGTCCCTTCAGTGTTCGTCATAGTCGATTCCACCCCGCCTTAGCGGCGCTTCGACTTCCGGTCGTCCTTGACGTGACCCCGGAAGGTGCGCGTCGGCGAGAACTCGCCGAGCTTGTGGCCGACCATCGACTCGGTGACGAACACCGGGATGTGGATCTTGCCATTGTGCACCGCGATGGTGTGACCCAGCATGCTGGGGATGATCATCGAGCGACGGGACCAGGTCTTGATGACGTTCTTGGTGCCGGCTTCGTTCTGTACGTCCACCTTCTTTACGAGGTGGTCGTCGACGAAGGGCCCCTTCTTGAGACTGCGCGGCATCTAAACCCGCTCCTAGCGCTTCTTGTTCGTCTTGCGGCGGCGGACGATGTACTTGTTCGAAGCCTTCTTCGGCGAACGAGTACGACCCTCCTTCTGACCCCACGGGGAGACCGGGTGGCGACCACCGGAGGTCTTGCCCTCACCACCACCGTGCGGGTGGTCAACCGGGTTCATCGCCACACCGCGGACGGTCGGACGAACGCCGAGCCAGCGCTTGCGGCCGGCCTTGCCCCAGTTGATGTTCGACTGCTCGGCGTTGCCGACCTCGCCGATGGTGGCGCGGCAGCGAACGTCGACCAGGCGAATCTCGCCGGACGGCATACGCAGGTGGGCCATCTGGCCCTCCTTCGCCAGCAGCTGCACGGAGGCACCTGCGGAGCGGGCGAACTTGGCACCGCCACCGGGACGGAGCTCGATCGCGTGGATCGTGGTACCGACCGGGATGTTGCGGAGCGCCAGGTTGTTGCCCGGCTTGATGTCGGCCCCAGGACCGTTCTCGATGCGGTCACCCTGCGACAGGCCACGCGGAGCGACGATGTAACGCTTCTCGCCGTCGGCGTAGTGCAGCAGCGCGATGCGCGCGGTGCGGTTGGGGTCGTACTCGATGTGCGCGACCTTCGCCGGCACGCCGTCCTTGTCGTGACGACGGAAGTCGATCACTCGGTAGGCGCGCTTGTGTCCGCCACCCTGGTGGCGAACGGTCACACGACCGGCGTTGTTACGGCCGCCCTTGCTGTGCAGCGGGCGGACCAGCGACTTCTCCGGCGTGGACCGCGTGACCTCGACGAAGTCGGCGACGCTGGAGCCACGACGGCCCGGCGTAGTCGGCTTGTACTTGCGGATTCCCATTTCTCAGTCCTCGTCCGATATTCGGACCAAGGCGCTCCGTTAGGAGGCCTGGCCGAAGATGTCGATACGGTCGCCCTCAGCGAGGGTCACGATCGCGCGCTTGCTGTCCGCACGCTTGCCGAAGCCCGTCTTGGTCCGCTTGCGCTTGCCCTGACGGTTGATCGTGTTGACTCCGGTGACCTTGACCGAGAAGACCGCCTGGACGGCCTGCTTGATCTGGGTCTTGTTGGCCCCGGGCGCAACGATGAAGGTGTACTTGCCCTCATCGAGGAGCGCGTAGCTCTTCTCGGAGACGACCGGCTTGAGGAGGACGTCACGGGGATCCGTGAAGCTCTTGCTCAGCGGCGTCTCAACGGTGTTCTTGCCCTCGGCCTCGTGGCGCTTCGCCTTGGCGACGCGCGCGGCCTTGGCGGCCTTGGCCGCCTTGGGGGCAATGCTCGGGTGACGCGTAGCCATCAGGCTTCGCTCCCTTCGGTGTCATTGGCCTGCGGGCCGGACACGAAGGACTCGAAGGCGGCCTGGGTGAAGACCACGTCGTCCGAGACGAGAACGTCGTACGTGTTCAGCTGGCCCGGCTCCAGGATGTGGACCTGGGGCAGGTTGCGAGCGGAGAGCAGCGCGGCCTCGTCGGCACGGTCGATCACGAGGAGCAGGTTCTTGCGCTCCGAGATCTTGGCGAGCAGCGACTTGGCGGCCTTGGTGGAGACTCCGCCGTCGACCACGCCGGTGACGACGTGGATGCGAGCGTTGCGGGCCCGGTCGGTGAGGGCGTGGCGCAGGGCCGCGGCCTTCATCTTCTTCGGGGTCCGCTGCGAGTAGTCACGCGGCTGCGGGCCGTGGACGACGCCACCGCCGGCGAACTGGGGCGCACGGGTCGAACCCTGGCGCGCGCGGCCGGTGCCCTTCTGGCGGTAAGGCTTGCGCCCACCACCGCGGACCTCGCCGCGACGCTTGGTCTTGTGCGTGCCCTGACGGGCAGCGGCCAGCTGGGCGACGACGACCTGGTGGAGAAGCGGGATGCTGATCTTCTCTACGTCGAAGATCTCCGCGGGGAGCTCGACCGTCCCGGCCTTGTCGCCTGCCGGCGAAAGGATGTCAATGGTGCTCATCGGTTCCTCAAACCCCCTTGGCCGCAGTACGGACCAGGACGAGGCCACCGTTCGGACCCGGGACTGCGCCCTTGATGAGGAGCAGACCCTTCTCCGCGTCAACGGCGTGAACGGTCAGGTTCTGGGTGGTGACCCGCTCGTTGCCCATGCGACCCGCCATGCGCATGCCCTTGAAGACACGGCCGGGAGTGGCACAGCCACCGATGGAACCGGGCATGCGGTGCACACGGTGGGCACCGTGGGACGCCTTGCCACCCTTGAAGTTGTGGCGCTTCATGACACCGGCGAAGCCCTTGCCCTTGCTCTTCGCGGTGACGTCAACCTTGACGCCGGCCTCGAAGACCTCGGCAGTGATCTCCTGGCCCAGCGTGTACTCGCTGGCGCCGGAGGTACGGAGCTCCACCAGGTGGCGGCGCGGGGTTACATCGGCCTTGGCGAAGTGGCCCTTGAGGGGCTTGTTCACCTTGCGCGGGTCGATCTCGCCGAAGGCGATCTGGACCGACTCGTAGCCGTCAGTGTCGTTCGTACGGACCTGGGTCACGACGTTCGGACCGGCCTTGACCACGGTGACCGGGACGACACGGTTGTTGTCGTCCCAGACCTGGGTCATGCCGAGCTTCTCGCCCAGGATGCCCTTGATCTGCTTAGCCATCTCTTCCGCGCCTCTCAGAGCTTGATCTCGATGTCAACGCCGGCCGGAAGGTCCAGGCGCATCAACGAGTCAACGGTCTTGGGCGTCGGGTCGAGAATGTCGATCAGGCGCTTGTGCGTGCGCATCTCGAAGTGCTCGCGAGAGTCCTTGTACTTGTGCGGCGACTTGATGACGCAGTACACGTTCTTCTCAGTGGGCAGCGGCACCGGGCCTGCGACCGACGCACCAGTGCGGGTCACCGTCTCGACGATCTTCTTCGCCGAGCTGTCGATGACCTCGTGGTCGTAGGCCTTGAGCCGGATGCGGATCTTCTGTCCCGCCATGGCTACTAGTAGTCCTGTCTCTCGAAACGCTCTGGAACCTGGCGGGCCCTATTCCGTCCTCCTCCGACCCACGCGGTCGGGCGTGTCGCAGTCTCACTGACGGAAATATCCATACGGATTTCCCTGCGAGGGACTGCGGCCCAAGAACCGCGAAGCCGGGGGAAGAAACCCACCGGGCGCCTGGCTGAACGACCTCGCTGCACTTCCCGAAAGATTCCCGTACGTCCGCCCTAGCGCTGCCTTACGGCAGATGGGGCGACGAGTACTGTGGGACTCGCTTCCGGTCCTCCCGGCGGGAGGCGCGCAGCATCGGCACTCAACCGAGCAACCCCGACAGTCTGCCACAGGCCGACCATGCCTGGCCAATCGAGCCGTAGAGAGTACCCCCGGAGTGACGAAGGTCAAACCGGGGGTGGGTGCTGCGGGGCGGCGCGTTCGTGCCGGACGGTCGCCGACATCTCCCGGCAGGCAATCGGAGGGCACCCGAGCCGATGACAGACCTCGCACGCCCGGACGACGACCGCGGCTGCCTGCGGGTGGTACTCGCCCTGCCCTTCGGCGTGCTCACGCTCATCGCCGCGTACTTCTGCTGGACGGCCATCTCCATTCGTCCGTACGGGAGTTGGGACGACGACGCGTACGCGGGCATCGCCCTGTCGTGTGCCGTCACCATTGCGGCCGCCGGATCGGTGGCAGCGCTCTGGCTGCTGCCGTCCGTACGGCGGGTCATCGGGTGGGTATGGGTCGCGCCCGCTCTGGCGCTCGGGATCGCGGCGGCGGTGCGGTGGGGCATCAGCGGCTGAGCCGCGAAACTCCGGCGCCGCGAAGAACGCCGGTTCGGGTGAACAGAACATGTCCTTGCATGGAACCTGCCCCCACTGACGAGCCTCTTCTCGGCTGAAGCACCGAGAAGCAGCGCACATTCCGACCGCTGCGTACGGCGGACGGAGGACGACACGTGCGACGTGGACGTGGGCAGGACAGACATGATCAGAACGCGGTGGACGGCACCGGCGGGCGAATAGCCGACGGAGGCGAGCGCTTCCCTGCGGCGCCCGGTGTGCACGGGCGCCGGGCCGTGCTCATCGGGGGCGCCGCCGTCGCCACCGCCACCGCGGCCGCCCTCGTGGGCCACGCGGCCACGACCGCGCCCCCGGCCATCGCCACCGCCCCCTCCCCCGCCTCCGGCCGCCCCGCGGCCCAGGGCGATCACGCCCTGCTGCTCCAGGTCCTCGCCCACCCCGATGACGACCTGTACTTCATGAACCCGGACACCAGCCAGGCCGTCGCCGCCGGCATCCCGCTGGTCTGCGTGTACGTCACCGCGGGCGAGGCCGACGGCGTCAACAAGATCCCCGGCCGCCCGCACCCCCCGGCCGACAAGTCCGCGTACGCCTCCGCCCGTCACCAGGGGCTCCGCCAGTCCTATGCGACCCAGCTCGGCCTGCCGGTCTTCAGCGGCTGGCGCACCGAGCTCACCACGCTCGCGGGCGGGCACCAGGCCGAGGTGAACACCCTGGAGCACCGGGGCCGCCGCGTCGAGCTGGTCTTCCTCGACCTCGCGATGCACACCCCGGCGGGGCACATGGGCGCCCCGGCACTGTGGCGGGAGCGCGGACTGCCGCTGCGCACGGTCGTCGTCGACGGGTCACCGGTGCGTCGGGCACAGATGTACGACTACGACGGCCTCGTCGACGTACTCGTGGCCCTCTTCGAGCGCTACCGGCCCACTCTCGTACACACGCTCGACCCGGACCCCGACATCCAGCACAGCGATCTGCGGACGCGCATACGTGACAGCGAGCAGCCCGGTTTCTCCGACCACGCCGACCACACGGCCGTGGCCGCGTTCACCTGGGCGGCGCTGATCCGCTGGTCGCAGACCGCGGCGGGCGGGCCTCCCCCGTTCGCGGCCACCGCCTTCCGCGGCTACTACAACCACCACTGGCCCGAGAACCTCCCCGAGGACGTGCTGCACGCCAAGGCCGCCCAGCTGATGCCGTACGGCGCGGCCCCCGACTGGCAGTGCGGCAACCCTTCCGGCTGCGGCGACTACAACGTCGGCGGGGACCGCCCCCTCACCAACCGCAAGGGCTGGGTCCGCTCGACGCACTACCGCTACCCGGGCCCACGGATCGCCCTGGCCCAGGAACCGGACGGCAAGCTGACCGGCTACGGCGTGCTCGGTATGCGTGCCGTCCGCTGGCGCGAAACCCCACAAGGGGACTTCGGCCGGCCCACGGACCTGGGCGGCGGCCCGCTCGCGCCGGCCCTCGGCTCCGCGACCCTGCGCGACGGACGGCAGCTGCTGCTCGGCCTGCGGCTCGCGGCCCTCGAAGGGCGCGGCGGCTCCGACCTGCGCGAGATCGTGGTCCTCGAACAGCGCGCCCCCGGCGGGGAGTTCGGCGCCTGGACCGGTCTCGGCAACCCGGAGACCGATCCCGTGCGCGGCCGCCGCATCGGCGTCCCCGTCGCCGTGACCGCCCGCGACGGACAGGTCCATCTCTTCGTACGGGACGCGGACCAGGGCATCAGTACACGGGTACGCGGCCTCGACGGGCACTGGTCGCCGTGGCGCGGTCTGGGCGGCGGGCCCGTGCAGGACGGTCTGACCGCGGTCGTCGGCGAGGACGGCGGCGTCCATGTGTACGCGCCGGGACGCGACACGGTGCACCACTGGACGCCGGAGGGACCCGCGCCGCTCGCCGGGCTGCCGGTACCCGCCGACGCCGTCGCCGCCGCGGGCGGCCGGCTCTACTACCGGGCCCCCGCCTCCTCCGCGCTGACGGCGACGGCCGGGCCCCCGGTCGACTTCCCCGGCTACGGCCCCGTGACCGCCGGCGGGGCGTACCTCCTGGGCCGGGACACCGTCGGCACGCTCCAGCTGCTGCACCGCGGCCGGATCCAGCGGGCCGCGCGCGACCTGGTCACCCTCGACGGGCCCACCCTGCGCGCCACCCCGCGCGGTCCCGTGGCCGCGGGCCTCTCCCCCGCCGCCCGGCCATGGCTGTGGCGCCCGGACAGCTCCACCGGCACCGGCACCGGCACCGGCACCGCCCGCAAGATCTGAGCCCCCGCCAAGAAGCGCGCATGCGAAAGGGCCCATACGACCGAAGTCGTACGGGCCCCTTCTGGTGCTCGCTGGAGCTACCAGGTCAAACCGTCAAGGAAATTACTTGACGATCTTGGTGACCTGGCCGGCGCCCACGGTCCGGCCACCCTCACGGATGGCGAACTTCAGGCCCTCTTCCATGGCGACGGGCTGGATGAGCGCAACGTTCATCTCAGTGTTGTCGCCCGGCATGACCATCTCGGTGCCCTCGGGGAGGGTCACAACGCCGGTCACGTCCGTCGTGCGGAAGTAGAACTGCGGGCGGTAGTTGTTGAAGAAGGGGGTGTGACGGCCACCCTCGTCCTTCGACAGGATGTAGGCCTGGGCCTCGAACTCGGTGTGCGGCGTGACCGAACCGGGCTTGATGATGACCTGGCCGCGCTCGACGTCCTCGCGCTTGATGCCACGGAGGAGCAGACCGACGTTCTCACCGGCCTGGCCCTCGTCGAGCAGCTTGCGGAACATCTCGATGCCGGTGACCGTGGTGGTGGTCTTCTCGGTCTTGATACCGACGATGTCGACGGTCTCGTTGACCTTGAGGACACCACGCTCGATGCGGCCGGTGACGACGGTGCCACGACCGGTGATCGTGAAGACGTCCTCGATCGGCATCAGGAACGGCTTGTCGACGTCACGCTCGGGCTGCGGGATCGACTCGTCGACGGCGGCCATGAGGTTCAGGATCGACTGACCCCACTCCTTGTCGCCCTCGAGCGCCTTGAGCGCCGAGACCTTGACGACCGGCAGGTCGTCGCCCGGGAACTCGTACTCGGAGAGGAGCTCACGGACCTCGAGCTCGACGAGCTCCAGGATCTCCTCGTCGTCCACCATGTCGGCCTTGTTCAGGGCGACGACGATGTACGGAACGCCGACCTGGCGGGCCAGGAGCACGTGCTCCTTGGTCTGCGGCATCGGGCCGTCGGTGGCGGCGACCACGAGGATGGCGCCGTCCATCTGCGCGGCACCCGTGATCATGTTCTTGATGTAGTCCGCGTGACCGGGGCAGTCGACGTGCGCGTAGTGACGCGTCTCCGTCTGGTACTCGACGTGCGCGATCGAGATCGTGATACCGCGCTGGCGCTCCTCAGGAGCCTTGTCGATCTGGTCGAAGGCCGAGGCCTCGTTCAGGTCCGGGTACGCGTCGTGCAGCACCTTGGTAATGGCGGCCGTGAGGGTCGTCTTACCGTGGTCAATGTGACCGATGGTGCCGATGTTGACGTGCGGCTTAGTCCGCTCGAACTTCGCCTTCGCCACTGGGTCCTCCTGTGGAGTGGTTCTGTACGCCTTGCTTCATCGGCGCCAGGTGATCTTTGCTGGGAAACCCGCCGCCGGGGTCCGGGATTCACGAACCCCAGCGGTCGGTGTCAAGCCTAAAGCGTGAACTCGGGTGAGTTACTCGCCCTTGGCCTTCGCGATGATCTCCTCGGCGACGTTCCGCGGAACCTCGGCGTAGGAGTCGAACTGCATCGAGTAGCTTGCGCGACCCGACGTCTTGCTGCGGAGGTCGCCGACGTAGCCGAACATCTCCGAGAGGGGCACGAGGCCCTTCACGACACGGGCGCCGCTGCGCTCCTCCATGGCCTGAATCTGGCCACGGCGGGAGTTGATGTCGCCGATGACGTCGCCCATGTAGTCCTCGGGCGTGGTGACCTCAACGGCCATCATCGGCTCGAGCAGCACGGGCTTGGCCTTGCGCGCGGCCTCCTTGAAGGCCTGCGAACCGGCGATCTTGAACGCGAGTTCGGAGGAGTCGACCTCGTGGTAGCCACCGTCGAGAAGGATGACGCGGACGCCAGTCATCTCGTAGCCGGCCAGGATGCCGAACTGCATGGCCTCCTGCGCACCCGCGTCCACCGACGGGATGTACTCCCGGGGGATGCGGCCACCGGTGACCTTGTTCACGAACTCGTACGTGGCGTCGCCGCTGTCGATCGGCTCGATCGCGATCTGCACCTTGGCGAACTGACCGGTACCACCGGTCTGCTTCTTGTGGGTGTAGTCGTGACGCTCGACGGCCTGACGGATCGTCTCGCGGTAAGCGACCTGCGGCTTGCCGACGTTCGCCTCGACGCGGAACTCGCGCTTCATGCGGTCGACGAGCACCTCGAGGTGAAGCTCGCCCATACCACCGATGATGGTCTGGCCGGTCTCCTCGTCCGAGTGGACCTGGAAGGAGGGGTCCTCCTCCGAGAGACGCTGGATGGCGACACCCAGCTTCTCCTGGTCGCCCTTGGACTTCGGCTCGATGGCGACCTGGATGACCGGCGCCGGGAAGTCCATGGACTCCAGGATCACCGGGCTCTTGTCGTCACAGAGCGTCTCGCCCGTGGTGGTCTGCTTCAGACCCATGACGGCGACGATGTCACCGGCGCCCACCGACTCGATCTCCTCACGCTTGTTCGCGTGCATACGGTAGATCTTGCCGATGCGCTCCTTCTTGCCCTTGACGGAGTTCAGCACGGCGGTGCCGGACTCCAGGCGGCCCGAGTAAACCCGGACGAAGGTGAGCTTGCCGAGGTGCGGGTCGCTCATGATCTTGAACGCCAGCGCCGACAGCGGCTCGTCGTCGGACGGCTTGCGCTTGACGACCGTCTCCGCGTCCTTGACGTCGTGGCCCTCGATGGCCTCGACGTCCAGGGGCGACGGCAGGTAGCGCACGACGGCGTCGAGCAGGGGCTGAACGCCCTTGTTCTTGAACGCGGTGCCGCAGAACACGGGGGTGACGGTGGTGTCGCCGCCCTTGCCGGAGGCGATGGTGATGCGACGGACCGCCGCGTACAGCTGGTCCACCGAGGGCTCAGTGCCCTCGAGGTACAGCTCCATCATCTCTTCGTCGTTCTCCGCGACGGCCTCGAGTAGCTTGCCGCGCCATTCCTCGGCAGCCTCGGTGTGCGTGGCCGGGATGTCGACGATGTCGTACGCCTCGCCCTTGGCGGCCTCGGCCGACCAGACGAACGCCTTCATCGTGACGAGGTCGACGACACCCTGGAAGTCCATCTCAGCGCCGATGGGCAGCTGCATGACCAGCGGGGTGGCACCGAGGCGGTTGACGATCATGTCGACGCAGCGGTGGAACTCGGCGCCCGTACGGTCGAGCTTGTTGACGAAGCAGATACGCGGCACGCCGTAGCGGTCCGCCTGACGCCAGACAGTCTCGGACTGGGGCTCAACGCCGGCAACGCCGTCGAACACCGTCACGGCACCGTCGAGGACGCGGAGCGAACGCTCCACCTCGACGGTGAAGTCCACGTGGCCCGGGGTGTCGATGATGTTGATGGTGTGGTCGACATCGTTCAGCGGCCAGTGACAGGTGGTGGCAGCAGAGGTGATCGTGATGCCACGCTCCTGCTCCTGCTCCATCCAGTCCATGGTCGCGGCGCCGTCGTGGACCTCACCGATCTTGTACGAAACACCGGTGTAGAACAGGATCCGCTCGGTGGTCGTCGTCTTGCCCGCGTCGATGTGAGCCATGATGCCGATGTTGCGCACCTTGGCCAGGTCAAGTGAAGTGGTAGCCATATCGGCTCAGTCTTCTCTCGGTCTCGATGTGGGTAGCGACTACCAGCGGTAGTGCGCGAAGGCCTTGTTGGACTCGGCCATCTTGTGGGTGTCCTCACGCTTCTTGACGGCAGCGCCAAGACCGTTCGAGGCGTCGAGCAGCTCGTTCATGAGGCGCTCGGTCATGGTCTTCTCGCGGCGGGCGCGGGAGTAACCCACGAGCCAGCGCAGCGCGAGCGTGTTGGCGCGACCGGGCTTGACCTCGATCGGCACCTGGTAGGTGGCGCCACCGACACGGCGGGACTTGACCTCGAGGGTCGGCTTGATGTTCTCCAGCGCGCGCTTCAGCGTGATGACCGGGTCGTTGCCCGACTTCTCACGCAGACCCTCCATGGCGCCGTACACGATGCGCTCGGCGGTGGAGCGCTTGCCGTTCAGCAGCACCTTGTTGATGAGGGAGGTCACCAGAGGAGAACCGTAGACCGGGTCAATGATGACCGGGCGCTTCGGGGCGGGGCCCTTACGAGGCATTCTTACTTCTCCTTCTTGGCGCCGTAGCGGCTGCGGGCCTGCTTGCGGTTCTTGACACCCTGGGTGTCGAGCGAGCCGCGGATGATCTTGTAACGAACACCAGGCAGGTCCTTCACACGGCCGCCACGCACGAGCACGATGGAGTGCTCCTGCAGGTTGTGTCCCTCACCCGGGATGTAGGCCGTGACCTCGATGCCGCTGGTCAGACGCACACGCGCGACCTTACGGAGGGCCGAGTTCGGCTTCTTCGGGGTGGTCGTGAACACACGCGTGCAGACGCCGCGACGCTGAGGCGAACCCTCAAGTGCGGGCGTCTTGTTCTTCTCGACCTTGTCCTGCCGGCCCTTCCGGACCAGCTGCTGGATCGTAGGCACTACTTCTCCGGTTTCTGTGTGCCGAATAGTAAAGCTAACCTGGAACATTTCCCGACCCACGCGGTCGGGTGTGTCGAATACTGTGAACTCCCGCCGCCAAGCGGGAAGGGCGCAGATTACGGCGGCCCGTCGCGGACTCCCGTAGCGGCTGACGACACGCACAGGAGCCCAGGCACACCCCAGGCACAAGGTCTGAGCGTACCTACCTCATCGGGTTCGGTCAAAACAAATGCAGTCCACCGCGACACGCCGGACTTCTCGCACCCCCGAACCATCCGTTCGTGGCCCGATCCTGGCCATCCCATGTTCACGCACCACTCGGTTTGAGTAGCTTGATCGCTCGTTGTGACGATCGGGGGGCACATGCCAGGTGCACCTACCGGGTGACGGAGGTCTCGACGACCGCGTCCCCTTCCTGACCTGCCTGGAGTCCGATCGCCCGAGTGGCGAGCGGTGAGCGCGACCGTCCCGACACGGCTGACCCGTGAACTCCTTCAGCTCGCGCGGCCGGTCAGCCGCGGCTTCTCGATCGAGGGCAGCCCATGCACCGAGCACGCGGCCCAGGAGGCGCTGGAGGCCGGCGGCTTCGCGGCGGGCATCGGCCTGACGGTCCCTGCGTCCTGCGGCTGCGCCTGGACGAAGAGGCGATCGCGCTGGCGGCGTCGGAGCGTGGGCCCTTCACCTCGCCCAGCACCCCGAAGGCACGCGGCTGGTCGTCGGCGGCATCCAGAAGGACCAACTCTCGCCCATAGGCAACGAGTTGGAACTGCTGGCCGGGGACTCGCCGGAGGACTTCCAGGAGACGGAGTCCGCCCGCGCGCTTCTTGCCGGCGGTCAACGACTTGATCGAGCAGCAGCCTCCGGCTCCGGCGGGGCAGGGAGCGCCGCCCGTGCGTCCGTACGCGCCGCCCCCGTCCGGCACGCCGTACGTCCCCCAGCAGGCGCCCGGGGCCCCCTACGGGCCGCCCTGCGCGGCCGCCGGGCCCACCCCCGCGGTGCCCCCGGCCCCCGGTTCCCGGTTCGGGCGCGGCCACCACCACCCGCGGCACGCCTGGGCAGGCCTGCTCGGCACGCCGAAGGGCGCCCACCCCGTGAGAACGGAGTGGGCGCCCTTCGTCAGACGTACGCCTTACTGGTTGTACGGACCGTAGTCGTAGTCCTCCAGCGGAACGGCCTGGCCGGAGCCCGTGCCGAACGGCGAGTAGTCGATGTCGTCGTAACCGACGGCCGAGTACATCGCGGCCTTGGCCTCTTCGGTCGGCTCGACCCGGATGTTGCGGTAGCGGGACAGACCCGTACCGGCCGGGATGAGCTTACCGATGATGACGTTCTCCTTGAGGCCGATGAGGCTGTCGGACTTGGCGTTGATCGCCGCATCCGTCAGGACTCGGGTCGTCTCCTGGAAGGAGGCGGCCGACAGCCAGGATTCCGTCGCCAGCGAGGCCTTGGTGATACCCATCAGCTGCGGACGGCCGGAGGCGGGGTGACCGCCCTCGGTGACCACACGACGGTTCTCGGTCTCGAACTTCGAGCGCTCGACGAGCTCGCCCGGCAGCAGCTCCGCGTCGCCGGACTCGATGATCGTCACGCGGCGCAGCATCTGCCGGATGATGATCTCGATGTGCTTGTCGTGGATCGACACACCCTGCGAGTTGTAGACCTTCTGGACTTCGCCGACCAGGTGGACCTGGACCGCACGCTGACCAAGGATCCGCAGCACGTCGTGCGGGTTCGTGGCACCGACGGTGAGCTTCTGGCCCACCTCGACCGCGTCGCCCTCGCCGACCAGGAGACGGGCACGCTTCGAGATCGGGAACGCCGTCTCGTCGCTGCCGTCGTCCGGGGTGACGACGAGCTTCTTGGTCTTCTCGGTCTCCTCGATCCGGACGCGGCCCTTGGCCTCCGAGATCGGGGCGACACCCTTCGGCGTACGAGCCTCGAAGAGCTCGACGACACGGGGCAGACCCTGGGTGATGTCGTCACCGGCCACACCACCGGTGTGGAAGGTACGCATCGTCAGCTGGGTACCGGGCTCACCGATGGACTGGGCGGCGATGATGCCGACCGCCTCACCGATGTCGACCAGCTTGCCGGTGGCCAGCGAGCGTCCGTAGCAGAAGGCACAGGTGCCGACCGCGGACTCACAGGTCAGGACCGAACGGGTCTTGACCTGCTCGACGCCGTTGGCGACCAGCGCGTCGATCAGGACGTCACCGAGGTCGACGTTGGCCGGCGCGATGACCTTGCCGTCGATGACGACGTCCTCGGCCAGCATGCGGGCGTACACCGAGGTCTCGACGTCGTCCGTCTTGCGCAGCGTGCCGTCGGCTCCGCGCTCGGCGATCTTCAGCTTGAGGCCACGCTCGGTACCGCAGTCCTCTTCGCGGATGATGACGTCCTGCGAGACGTCCACCAGACGACGGGTCAGGTAACCCGAGTCGGCGGTACGCAGGGCGGTGTCCGCCAGACCCTTACGGGCACCGTGCGTGGAGATGAAGTACTCCAGAACGGTGAGGCCCTCACGGAAGGACGCCTTGATGGGACGAGGAATCGTCTCGTTCTTGGCGTTGGACACCAGACCACGCATACCCGCGATCTGACGCATCTGCATCATGTTTCCTCGGGCACCCGAGTCAACCATCATGAAGATGGGGTTCGTCTTCGGGAAGTTCGCGTTCATCGCCTCGGCAACCTCGTTGGTCGCCTTGGTCCAGATCGCGATGAGTTCCTGAGTGCGCTCGTCCTTGGTGATCAGACCGCGCTCGTACTGCTTCTGGACCTTCTCGTCCTGCGCCTCGTAACCCGCGACGATTTCCTTCTTCGCCTCGGGAACGACGACGTCGGAGATGGCCACGGTGACACCGGAACGGGTCGCCCAGTAGAAGCCGGCCGCCTTCAGGTTGTCGAGCGTCGCCGCCACGATGACCTTGGGGTAGCGCTCGGCGAGGTCGTTGACGATCTCGGAGAGCTGCTTCTTGCCGACCGAGTAGTCGACGAACGGGTAGTCCTCGGGCAGCAGCTCGTTGAAGAGCGCGCGGCCCAGCGTCGTACGCAGACGGAAGCTGTCGCCCGACTGGTACTCGGCCTCACCCTCCTCGGCAACCGGCGGGGTCCAGCCGCGCGGCGGGATGGTGCCCACCGGGAAGCGGATGTCGACGGACGACTGGAGCGCGAGCTCGCCGTTGTCGAACGCCATGGTCGCCTCGGCCGTGGAGCCGAACGCGCGGCCCTCGCCCTTGACGTCACGGAGCTCACCGTCGGTGGTCAGGAAGAACAGACCGAGGACCATGTCCTGGGTCGGCATCGTGACCGGACGGCCGTCGGCCGGCTTGAGGATGTTGTTCGAGGACAGCATCAGGATGCGGGCCTCGGCCTGCGCCTCCGCGGAGAGCGGCAGGTGCACGGCCATCTGGTCACCGTCGAAGTCCGCGTTGAACGCGGTGCAGACGAGCGGGTGGATCTGGATGGCCTTGCCCTCGACCAGCTGCGGCTCGAAGGCCTGGATGCCGAGGCGGTGCAGCGTCGGCGCACGGTTCAGGAGAACCGGGTGCTCGGCGATGACCTCTTCCAGGACGTCGTACACGACCGTACGGCCGCGCTCGACCATGCGCTTGGCGCTCTTGATGTTCTGCGCGTGGTTCAGGTCGACCAGGCGCTTCATCACGAACGGCTTGAAGAGCTCCAGCGCCATGGCCTTGGGCAGACCACACTGGTGCAGCTTCAGCTGCGGGCCGACGACGATGACGGAACGCGCCGAGTAGTCGACTCGCTTGCCGAGCAGGTTCTGACGGAAACGACCCTGCTTGCCCTTGAGCATGTCGGACAGCGACTTCAGCGGACGGTTGCCGGGGCCCGTGACCGGGCGACCACGACGGCCGTTGTCGAAGAGCGCGTCGACGGCCTCCTGAAGCATGCGCTTCTCGTTGTTCACGATGATCTCGGGGGCACCGAGGTCAAGGAGTCGCTTCAGGCGGTTGTTGCGGTTGATCACGCGGCGGTACAGGTCGTTCAGGTCGGAGGTCGCGAAGCGGCCACCGTCCAGCTGCACCATCGGACGCAGGTCCGGCGGGATGACCGGCACGCAGTCGAGCACCATGCCCTTGGGGCTGTTGCTGGTCTGCAGGAACGCGGAGACGACCTTGAGGCGCTTGAGCGCACGGGTCTTCTTCTGGCCCTTGCCGGTACGGATGATCTCGCGGAGGCGCTCGGCCTCCTCCTCGAGGTCGAAGGACTCCAGGCGCTTCTGCAGGGCAGCGGCACCCATGGAGCCGTCGAAGTACGTGCCGAAGCGGTCACGCAGCTCGCGGTAGAGCAGCTCGTCACCTTCGAGGTCCTGGACCTTGAGGTTCTTGAAGCGGTTCCACACCTCGTCGAGGCGGTCGATCTCGCGCTGCGCACGGTCGCGCAGCTGCTTCATCTCGCGCTCGGCACCTTCGCGCACCTTGCGGCGCACGTCGGCCTTGGCACCCTCGGCCTCGAGCTCGGACAGGTCGGTCTCGAGCTTCTTGGCGCGGGCCTCCAGGTCGGAGTCGCGACGGTTCTCGATCTGCTGACGCTCCACCTGGACGTGCGCCTCGAGGGAGGGCAGGTCGCGGGTGCGGCGCTCCTCGTCCACGAACGTGATCATGTACGCCGCGAAGTAGATGACCTTCTCGAGGTCCTTCGGGGCGAGATCAAGCAGGTAGCCGAGGCGCGACGGAACGCCCTTGAAGTACCAGATGTGCGTGACAGGGGCGGCCAGCTCAATGTGGCCCATCCGCTCACGACGCACCTTGGCGCGAGTGACCTCGACGCCGCAGCGCTCGCAGATGATGCCCTTGAAGCGGACACGCTTGTACTTACCGCAGTAGCACTCCCAGTCCCGGGTCGGACCGAAGATCTTCTCGCAGAAGAGTCCGTCCTTTTCGGGCTTGAGGGTGCGGTAGTTGATGGTCTCGGGCTTCTTGACCTCGCCGTGAGACCAGGTCCGGATGTCGTCCGCGGTGGCAAGGCCGATCCGCAGCTCGTCGAAGAAGTTGACGTCGAGCACTGTGCGTCAATCCCTCTTTCGGGGTTGTGCCCCTCGCGTTAGCGAAGTAAGGCGCTTCATCATGGTCTGAACGGTCCCGGGGATGGCCGGGGGCTCCTTGTGGGAGCCCCCGACCAGGCCCGTCAGACCTCTTCGACGCTGCTCGGCTCGCGCCGGGACAGGTCGATACCGAGCTCCTCCGCCGCACGGAAGACGTCCTCGTCGGTGTCGCGCATCTCGATGGACATGCCGTCCGAGGACAGCACCTCCACGTTGAGGCAGAGCGACTGCATTTCCTTGATGAGCACCTTGAAGGACTCGGGAATGCCCGGCTCGGGAATGTTCTCGCCCTTGACGATGGCCTCGTAGACCTTCACGCGGCCGGTCACGTCGTCGGACTTGATCGTCAGGAGCTCCTGGAGGGCGTAAGCGGCACCGTAAGCCTCAAGCGCCCACACCTCCATCTCACCGAATCGCTGACCACCGAACTGAGCCTTACCACCCAGCGGCTGCTGGGTGATCATGGAGTACGGACCGGTCGAACGGGCGTGGAGCTTGTCGTCGACCAGGTGGTGCAGCTTGAGGATGTACATGTACCCGATCGAGATCGGGTCCGGGAACGGCTCACCGGAGCGGCCGTCGAACAGGTTGGCCTTGCCGGACGGCTGGACCAGACGGTCACCGTCGCGGTTCGGGATCGTGGCCTCGAAGAGACCGGAGATCTCGTCCTCACGGGCACCGTCGAAGACCGGGGTCGCGACGTTGGTGCCGGGGGCGACCTGGTCGGCGCCGATGGCCTGCAGGCGCTGGGCCCACTCGTCACCGAGGCCGGAGACGTCCCAGCCGCGGCTGGCGAGCCAGCCGAGGTGGATCTCCAGGACCTGTCCCGGGTTCATTCGGGACGGCACACCCAGCGGGTTGAGGATGATGTCGACCGGAGTTCCGTCCTCGAGGAACGGCATGTCCTCGATCGGAAGGATCTTCGAGATAACACCCTTGTTGCCGTGGCGGCCGGCGAGCTTGTCACCGTCCGTGATCTTGCGCTTCTGCGCCACGTAGACACGAACCAGCTGGTTCACGCCCGGCGGCAGCTCGTCGCCCTCTTCACGGTCGAAGACGCGGACGCCGATGACCTTGCCGATCTCACCGTGCGGCACCTTCAGCGAGGTGTCGCGCACCTCGCGCGCCTTCTCACCGAAGATCGCGCGGAGCAGGCGCTCCTCGGGCGTCAGCTCGGTCTCACCCTTGGGCGTGACCTTGCCGACGAGGATGTCGCCGGCGACGACCTCGGCACCGATACGGATGATGCCGCGCTCGTCGAGGTCGGCGAGGACCTCTTCGGAGACGTTCGGGATGTCCCGGGTGATCTCCTCCGGGCCGAGCTTGGTGTCACGGGCGTCGACCTCGTGCTCCTCGATGTGGATCGAGGAGAGGACGTCGTCCTGCACGAGGCGCTGCGACAGGATGATCGCGTCCTCGTAGTTGTGACCCTCCCACGGCATGAACGCCACGAGCAGGTTCTTGCCGAGCGCCATCTCGCCGTTCTCGGTCGCGGGACCGTCGGCCAGGACCTGGCCCTCGATCACGCGGGCGCCCTCGTCCACGACAACCTTCTGGTTGACGGAGGTGCCCTGGTTGGAGCGCGAGAACTTCGCGAGGCGGTACGTGGTGTACGTGCCGTCGTCGTTGGCGGTGGTGATGTAGTCCGCGGAAACCTCCTGGACCACACCGTCCTTCTCCGCCTTGAGCACGTCGCCCGCGTCGGTGGCGCAGCGGTACTCCATGCCCGTGCCGACGAGCGGCGCCTCGGACTTGATGAGCGGAACGGCCTGACGCATCATGTTCGCGCCCATGAGGGCACGGTTGGCGTCGTCGTGCTCGAGGAACGGGATCATCGCGGTCGCGACCGACACCATCTGGCGCGGCGAGACGTCCATGTAGTCGACGTCGTCGCCCGGGATGTAGTCGATCTCGCCGCCACGACGGCGGACCAGGACGCGGTTCTCGGTGAACCGCATGTCCTCGCCGAGGCCGGCGTTGGCCTGGGCGATCACGAAGCGGTCTTCCTCGTCCGCGGTCAGGTAGTCGACGTCGTCGGTGACGACGCCCTCGACGACCTTGCGGTACGGCGTCTCGACGAAGCCGAACGCGTTGACGCGACCGTAGGAAGCCAGCGAACCGATCAGACCGATGTTCGGGCCTTCAGGCGTCTCGATCGGGCACATGCGGCCGTAGTGAGACGGGTGCACGTCACGGACCTCGAAGCCGGCCCGCTCACGGGAGAGACCACCCGGGCCAAGCGCCGACAGGCGGCGCTTGTGGGTGAGACCCGACAGCGGGTTGTTCTGGTCCATGAACTGCGACAGCTGGCTGGTGCCGAAGAACTCCTTGATGGAGGCGACGACCGGCCGGATGTTGATCAGCGTCTGCGGCGTGATCGCCTCGACGTCCTGAGTCGTCATGCGCTCGCGGACGACGCGCTCCATACGAGCCAGACCCGTGCGGACCTGGTTCTGGATGAGTTCGCCGACGTTACGCAGACGACGGTTGCCGAAGTGGTCGATGTCGTCGGTCTCGACGACAATCGATACACCGCTGTCGCCAACGGTCTCGGTCTCACCGGCGTGCAGCTTCACCAGGTACTTGATCGACGAGATGATGTCCTCGACGGTCAGGACGCCGGCGTCCAGCGGGGCTTCGCCGCCCAGCTTCTTGTTGACCTTGTAGCGGCCGACCTTCGCGAGGTCGTAGCGCTTCGGGTTGAAGTAGAGGTTCTCGAGCAGCGTCTGCGCGGCCTCGCGGGTCGGCGGCTCGCCCGGACGCAGCTTGCGGTAGATGTCGAGGAGCGCGTCGTCCTGGCCCTGGGTGTGGTCCTTCTCCAGGGTGGCGCGCATGGACTCGTACTCGCCGAACTCCTCGAGGATCTGCTCGGTCGTCCAACCGAGAGCCTTCAGGAGAACGGTGACGGACTGCTTGCGCTTGCGGTCGATGCGGACACCGACCATGTCGCGCTTGTCGATCTCCATCTCGAGCCAGGCACCCCGGGACGGGATGACCTTGGCCGAGAAGATGTCCTTGTCGGACGTCTTGTCGATCGAGGAGTCGAAGTAGACGCCCGGCGAGCGGACGAGCTGCGACACAACGACACGCTCGGTGCCGTTGATGACGAAGGTGCCCTTGTTGGTCATGAGCGGGAAGTCGCCCATGAAGACCGTCTGGGACTTGATCTCGCCGGTCTCGTTGTTGGTGAACTCGGCGGTGACGAAGAGCGGGGCGCCGAACGTGAAGTCGCGCTCCTTGCACTCGTCGATCGAGTTCTTCGGCGGCTCGAAGCGGTGGTCGCGGAACGTCAGCGACATCGACCCGGAGAAGTCCTCGATCGGAGAGATCTCCTCGAAGATCTCCTCCAGACCGGACTTCCTGGGGACGTCCTGTCCGCTTTCAAGAGCCGCCTCGACACGAGCCTTCCACGCGTCGTTGCCGAGCAGCCAGTCGAAGCTTTCGGTCTGCAGCGCAAGAAGGTTCGGAACCTCGAGGGGCTCCTTGATCTTTGCAAAGGAAATGCGCAGCGGGGCGGTGCTGGCGCCGTTGTTCGTATTCGCGGTCGAGGCAGTGCGCGAGGCGGCCAAGAGGGGGTCCTTCCGAGGGCTCGGACTCACTACGCGCGTACCGGTCCCAAGCTGGCACGGAGGCAGAAGCTTCCCGAATCGACCCGTGAGGGCCAGGTCAGGAGGACTTCAGTCCACGGTGCTGGAGCGAGGGCATGCCCCTGGTGACGGGCAGGGAGCAGCTAACAGGCAGCGCAAAGGGTCAGTGTAGCCACTTGGCTCACTGATGTCCAGTGCGGGTTTTTTGAGACCCTCGTTGTCCTCAACGACCCTCGTCAGACCCTCGTTGTTCTCAACAGCTGCAACACGTCACCACGTCACTCGTGGCACGCACATCCTTACTGCCCTCTTCGTCGCCGATCCATGCCTCGGATCCGGATCGTTGTGACGACGCGTCCTGAGAATTGCGCGCTGCGTGCGGTTCGTCAAGGCCCCGTCCTGTACGAACGGGGCTGCCCCGACCCCCGCACTCACCAGCAGGCACCCGCAGGCCCCGCTCCAGGCACCGGCTCCAGGCACAACGAAGATCACCATACTCGTCGGGACCGTCAGTGCAAGGCAGCCGAAGCTGGAGCGCCAGCGGCCGTCCGAAAAGCCTGAAGGGCGACCACCCAGTTGGGTGATCGCCCTTCAGTACGTTCGCGTTACAGCCCTACGCGAGAGCCGCTCAGCAAGGAGTCAGCAGACTCCCGAGGTCACTTGACCTCGACGGAGGCGCCGGCGCCCTTGAGGGACTCGGCAGCCTTCTCCGCGGCGTCCTTCGCGACCTTCTCGAGGACGGGCTTCGGGGCGCCGTCGACGAGGTCCTTGGCCTCCTTGAGGCCGAGGGAGGTGAGCTCGCGCACGACCTTGATGACCTGGATCTTCTTCTCGCCGGCGCCGGTGAGGATGACGTCGAACTCGTCCTGCTCCTCGACGGCCTCAGCGGCGGCACCCGGGCCGGCCGGGCCGGCGACGGCGACGGCCGCGGCGGCGGTGACGTCGAACTTCTCCTCGAAGGCCTTCACGAACTCGGAGAGCTCGATGAGGGTCATCTCTTCGAACTGCGCGAGCAGGTCGTCCTGGGACAGCTTCGCCATGATGGCGTCCTTCCACTAATTCGGCAGGTGCCGGATGTAAATGTCGGCGGGCGTACGTTCGGCCCGCTGCGACCGTCTCCCTAGTGGGCGACGGTCAATGCGCGAGCCGAGTTACTCGGCACCGCCCTGCTCGTCGCGCTTGACGCGAAGTGCCTCCGCAGTGCGGACGAACTTCGACGGGAGCGCCTGGAAGACCTGAGCAGCCTGAGTCTGCTTGCCCTTCATGGCGCCCGCCAGCTTGGCGAGCAGAACCTCGCGGGACTCGAGGTCCGCGAGCTTCTTGATCTCATCGGCGGACAGCGCCTTACCGTCAAGGACACCGCCCTTGATGATGAGGTTGGGGTTGTCCTTGGCGAAGTCACGAAGACCCTTCGCCGACTCCACCGGGTCACCGGTGACGAAGGCAACCGCTGTCGGACCCGTGAACAGGTCGTCCAGCGTGTTGATCCCGGCCTCGTTGGCCGCGATCTTGGTCAGCGTGTTCTTCACCACGGCGTACTCGGAGTTCTCACCGAGAGAACGGCGCAGCTGCTTGAGCTGGGCCACGGTGAGACCCCGGTACTCGGTCAGCACGGCGGCGTTCGAGCTGCGGAACTTGTCCGTGAGCTCGGCTACCGCGGCAGCCTTGTCGGGCGTCGGCATAGAGCGTCGGCCTCCTTCCGGGTGATGAGGACCGCTCAGAAGGGGCTGTACAAAACAAAACGCCCCGGCGCAGGCGCACGGGGCTTAGCTCGACCGGAACGAGTCCGGGAACTTTCCACAGTCACCTGCGCAGGTCGTCCGCTTTCAGCAGATCCTTCGGTCACCGGTTCCTCTTGCGAGGACACGGCAACGACCAGCGGTCTTTGGCTTCTCAAGGAGATTACGTGACGGGGTCCGCCTCAGGCAAATCCGCTCCTGTCGGCCCCCGCCGGGGCGCTCAACCGCTGGTCGCGCCCTTCATCATCTGCGCCAGATCCACCACGTCCTTGGCGGCCGGAGCCCGTACGGTGACCGGCTTGTCGTAGTCGAAGAAAGTCATCGTCATGTCGAAGCGGCCCTTGTCCGCCGCGCCGCGGGTACGGAAGCGTCTGGTGCGGTCGCCCTGGTCGATCCACAGGTCCACCGCGAGCTTGTCGACGCCCAGGCCCTCGTACATCGAGAGGTTCTTGTCGCGGCGCTTCCTGGTGGCCGCGTCCTCGTCCTTGTAGCTCTCGCGCATCTGGTCGAGCGTGACGGTGCCCTTGTAGTGCGCGGTCTTCTCGCCCTCCACGGTCTCCTCGCCGACGCGCTCAAGATCCTTGGAGCCGTTGAGGAACGTGACCTGCTCGGCCGGGTTCTGGTCCGCCTGGCCGGCCAGCGGGTTCGTCGCCGCGGCCTCCTGCGACGCGGGCCCGGAGATGTCGAACTTGAGCCAGCTCCTGCCGTCCGTCTCCTTGGCCGCGCCCTTGCCGCCACCCATGTAGAGGGCGCCGCCGGTGACGCGCATCTCGAGGGTGCCGTCGGAGCCCTGGTAGGGCGAGGTCATCCTCATCCGCATCGCCATCGGCTTCACGCTGATCGCGGCCTCGCCGTCGATCCGGCCCGAGCCGGGGACCTCGCCGGTCATCCGGTAGCCGAACGACGTCAGCCGCTCCCCGTTCTCCGTGGCCTTGAGGACGGCCGCGGCCGCCGCCGTCCGCGGCGAAGAACCCGCTCTCCCGTCGCCCCCCGACGACGTACAGGCCGTGGCCCCGCCACACAGCACCGCGGCGGCCAGCACGGCCCCCGCCGCTCTGTTCACTGTCATGACCCCACCCCTAGGAACAGATGATCGATACACGTAGGTGGGCGCACGATACCGAAGGCTCAGGCGGCGGGCTTTCGAGCAACGACGTCCTTGAAGTCGACCGTGTCCCGTGCCGGCGGGCGCTCGGCCGAGGCGCGGGCGCCGTACTCGCCGTAATGCACCGTCCCCGAGAAGGTGCCGGAGGCCGTATCGGCTCGCTGGACGCGCTTGACCAGGAGGTGGCCGCGGTCGATCCACACGTCGACGCGCTGCCCGTGGGTCGAGCCCGTGTAGTGCGTCGCGCGGACGCCGCGCACGGTCTCGGCGCCCACCTCGCGCGCGTTCCCCGAGGACAGCAGCAGCTTCAGGGAGGCCGCCGGCGAGAGGTCGGCCCCTGAGGCGTACGGGTATCTGATCCAGTGCTTGCCGTCCGACAGCGCGGCGAACTTGTCGGTCATCCGCGTGTAGTACGCGTCCGGCAGGAAGCGTGACTGGGACGGGGAGCCGCCCATGAGCCGGGTCGTCGAGGCCATCGAGCCGCCGGTCGTGGTCACCCTCAGCGTGCCGCGCAGCCCGCCCGACCAGCGCAGGACGCCCACGCTCCGCGAGGACAGGCTGGTGCCCGTACTGCTCGTCGCCTCGATCCTCGCGGACCCGGCGGCGACGACCTCGGAGCGCGCGGCCTTCAGCGCCCCGGTGACACTCTCGTCGCGCCCCGGCGCCTCGTGCGTGCCGCAGGACACCAGGCCGGCCATCGCCAGGCAGACCGTCGCGTACCGCACCCATGTCCTGCCGTTCATACGCTCCCCCGCCGAGCCCCAGGTCGACCCCGCACGCTAGCGGAGCGCACCCGCGCCCGGAGTGGTTAGCGGCAAAACGGGAACGGGCCCCGCACCTCGAAAGGTGCGGGGCCCGAGCCGACTTGGCTGAGCTGTCAGGCTCAGACCGCAGCCGGGTCCTCCTCGACGAGGAGGTTGCGGGTGCGGTTCGGGTCGAGCGGAACGCCGGGGCCCATCGTGGTGGCGATGGCGGCCTTCTTGATGTAGCGACCCTTGGCGGCGGACGGCTTCAGACGAAGGATCTCGTCCAGGGCCGCGCCGTAGTTCTCCACCAGCTGGGTGTCGTCGAAGGACACCTTGCCGATGATGAAGTGGAGGTTCGAGTGCTTGTCGACGCGGAACTCGATCTTGCCGCCCTTGATCTCGTTCACGGCCTTGACCACGTCCGGGGTCACCGTGCCCGTCTTCGGGTTCGGCATGAGGCCACGGGGGCCGAGCACGCGGCCGAGGCGGCCGACCTTGCCCATGAGGTCCGGGGTGGCGACAACGGCGTCGAACTCGTTGAGGCGGTTGCCCTTGGAGATCTCGTCGATGAGCTCGTCGGAGCCGACGATGTCGGCGCCAGCGGCTTCCGCGGCCGCAGCACGGTCACCGGTCGCGAAGACCAGGACCCGGGCGGTCTTGCCGGTGCCGTGCGGGAGGTTCACGGTGCCACGGACCATCTGGTCGGCCTTGCGCGGGTCGACACCCAGACGCATGGCGACCTCGACGGTGCCGTCGAACTTCGTCGCGGAGGTCTCCTTGGCGATACGGACGGCCTCGAGCGGGGCGTAGAGCTTGTCCCGGTCGATCTTCGCGTCCGCAGCGCGGAGAGTCTTGCTGCGCTTCACTTCTACTCCTGGAGTTCAGGTATGGAGTTCGTGGTGCGGACCAGCGCTGGCCCTACCACTGAAAGGTCAAACGGGGTGAGGATCAGCCCTCGACCGTGACGCCCATGGAACGCGCGGTACCGGCGATGATCTTCGCGGCGGCGTCCAGGTCGTTGGCGTTCAGGTCGGCCATCTTGGTGGTGGCGATCTCGCGGACCTGCGCGTCGGTGATCTTCGCGACCTTGGTCTTGTGAGGCTCGCCGGAGCCCTTCTCGATGCCCGCGGCCTTGAGGATCATCTTGGCGGCCGGGGGCGTCTTGGTGATGAAGGTGAAGGAGCGGTCTTCGTAGACCGTGATCTCCACCGGGATGACCCAGCCACGCTGCGACTCGGTCGCGGCGTTGTAGGCCTTGCAGAACTCCATGATGTTGACGCCGTGCTGGCCCAGCGCGGGACCAACCGGCGGGGCCGGGTTGGCGGCACCGGCCTGGATCTGGAGCTTGATAAGCCCCGTGACCTTCTTCTTCTTGGGAGGCATTGCTCTCTCCGGGTCCTAGTGAGAGTTTTCAGCCGACCACCCGGTCATCCGGATGGAGGCATACCGCACAACGATAACGGGTATCTATGTGCAGCTAAAAACCGAGCAGGTCAGACCGGCTTTGAGAGCCCGTCTGACCTGTTCGGAAGTGCTTGTTCCAGAAGGTGCCGGAAGGGGCTAGTTCTTCTGGATCTGGTCGAAGCTGAGCTCGACCGGAGTCTCGCGGCCGAAGATCTCGACGAGGCCCTTGACCTTCTTCGAGTCGGCGTTGATCTCGTTGATCGTCGCCTGCAGCGTCGCGAACGGGCCGTCGGTGACGGTGACCGAGTCGCCGACCTCGAAGTCCAGGACCTGGACCTCGACCTTGCGGGAGGGAGCCGGCCTGCCCTCGGCCTCGGCGGCCTCGCGGGCGGCCTTCTCCTCGGCCTCCGGGGCGAGCATCTTGACGATCTCATCGAGGGTCAGCGGGTACGGGTCGTAGGCGTTGCCCACGAAGCCGGTGACGCCGGGCGTGTTGCGGACGACGCCCCAGGACTCGTTCGTCAGGTCCATGCGCACCAGCACGTAGCCGGGGAGCTTGTTCTGACGGACGGTCTTGCGCTCGCCGTTCTTGATCTGCGCGACCTCTTCCTGCGGCACCTCGGCCTGGAAGATGAAGTCCTCGACATTCAGCGAGACGGCGCGCTGCTCGAGGTTGGTCTTCACGCGGTTCTCGTAACCGGCGTACGTGTGGATGACGTACCACTCGCCGGGCAGCGTGCGCAGTTCCTCGCGCAGGGCGACGATCGGGTCGACCGGCTCGGACTCCTCGGCGGACTCCTCGTCGGCCTCGGCCTCGGGGGCGTCCTCGTCGGACAGCTCGGCGGCGTCGTCCTCGGCGTCGTTCTCGAGGGACTCCTCGGCGGCTTCGACCTCGTCCTCGGCGTGCTCGTCAGCCTCAGTGGCTGCCTCGTCGGCAGCCTCGGCCTGGACCGTGTCCTCGGCGTTCTCGGCGTCCGCCGCCTCGACAATGTCGAGCTCGTCCTCAACGGACTCGACGGGCTCGATCGCCTCGTTCAGGTTCGGGTCAGACACTGTGGCTGCTTCTTCCTGGATACATAGGGGTGGAACACGCGAAAGGGGCGCCGGGTACGGCGCCCTTCGCTATCGGCTCAGCCGAAGATGTACTTGACGGCGTGGTTGAAGCCATAGTCAATCACGGTCACCAGACCGATCATGATGACGACGAACACAATCACCACACTGGTGTACGTGGTGAGCTGGTTGCGAGTCGGCCAGACAACCTTGCGGAGCTCCGCGACGATCTGGCGGTAGAAGAGCGCGAGACGACCGAAGGGGCCCTTCTTTCCGCGCTTGCCACCCTTACGGGGCTTCTTCTGTGACTCCGGCGCCTCATCCTGGGCATCAGGCATGTCGATGGAGCCCACGGCGTCCGTCACGCGTCCTCACCTGAATTCCGGGTCGTGGCCGTGCCGCGCCCGGTTGAGCCGCACGGCGGTGCATTTGCAGTACGTACATGCGCACACGTCCTGGCGAAGGAGTGTGTAGCAGGGCCGGAGGGACTTGAACCCCCAACCGCTGGTTTTGGAGACCAGTGCTCTACCAATTGAGCTACGACCCTTTGTCTGCCCCAACGTACCGCATCCTTCCGACTGCACGTCGTGTGCCGGAAGAGAGCGGCCGGTGAAGGCCAACGAGCAGTGAGTGTACGTGTTCCGCGGCCCTCCGTCGAACAGAAAGAAGCGGGCCAGTCGTTGATCGTCCGTGAAACCCGTGTGCCGGCCGGGTTTCCGGTCTGGAACGATGGGGTTATGAGCGCTGCTGCTACTCCTTCCTCTTCGCCCACCGAGCGCCGGGTCTCCGCCCGTATCGGCGCGATCTCCGAGTCCGCGACCCTCGCCGTCGACGCCAAGGCCAAGGCCCTCAAGGCCGCCGGGCGTCCGGTCATCGGTTTCGGCGCGGGCGAGCCCGACTTCCCGACCCCGGACTACATCGTCGAAGCGGCCATCGAGGCCTGCAAGAACCCGAAGTACCACCGGTACACGCCCGCCGGCGGTCTGCCCGAGCTGAAGGCCGCGATCGCCGCGAAGACGCTGCGCGACTCCGGCTACGAGGTCGACCCCTCGCAGGTGCTGGTCACCAACGGCGGCAAGCAGGCCATCTACGAGGCCTTCGCCGCGATCCTCGACCCGGGCGACGAGGTCATCGTCCCGGCGCCGTACTGGACGACGTACCCCGAGTCGATCCGTCTCGCCGGTGGTGTCCCCGTCGAGGTCGTGGCCGACGAGACGACCGGGTACCGCGTCTCCGTGGAGCAGCTGGAGGCGGCGCGCACCGAGCGCACCAAGGTCGTCCTGTTCGTGTCGCCGTCGAACCCGACGGGCGCGGTCTACAGCGAGGCCGACGCCGAGGCGATCGGCCGCTGGGCCGTCGAGCACGGCCTGTGGGTTCTCACCGACGAGATCTACGAGCACCTGGTCTACGGGGACGCCAAGTTCACGTCCCTCCCGGCGCTCCTGCCCGAGCTGCGCGACAAGTGCATCGTCGTGAACGGCGTCGCCAAGACGTACGCGATGACCGGCTGGCGCGTCGGGTGGATCATCGGCCCGAAGGACGTCGTGAAGGCCGCGACCAACCTGCAGTCGCACGCCACGTCGAACGTGTCGAACGTCGCACAGATCGCCGCGCTCGCCGCCGTGTCCGGCGACCTGACGGCCGTCGCGAAGATGCGCGAGGCCTTCGACCGCCGCCGCAAGACCATCGTGCGCATGCTGAACGAGATCGACGGCGTGTTCTGCCCCGAGCCCGAGGGTGCCTTCTACGCGTACCCGTCGGTGAAGGAGCTGCTCGGCAAGGAGATCCGCGGCAAGCGTCCGCAGACTTCCGTCGAGCTGGCCGCGCTGATCCTGGAGGAGGCCGAGGTCGCGGTCGTCCCGGGTGAGGCCTTCGGCACGCCGGGCTACCTGCGTCTGTCGTACGCCCTGGGCGACGAGGACCTGGTCGAGGGTGTCTCGCGGATCCAGAAGCTGCTGGCGGAGGCCAGGGACTGACATGTACGACGCACAAGCGGGCCTCCGGTCGGACCGGAGGCCCGCTTGTGCGTTCAGGCACGCGCTCGTTCGGTGAACTCGGCTGCCTGGGCCAGGATTTCTGCGGCAAGATCCTGGAGTGACTCCTCCCCACGAGGGGCTTCTCACTCGGTCGTGACGGCCTCATGACGGACAAGCCCTGCCCGGCGCCTTCCGGCACAGAGCAGAGCCTAGCGATTACGGAGCGTTGATGGGTGTGGTTCGTGATATCCGGCAGCTGCCCAAGGCCCACCTGCACCTGCACTTCACCGGGTCGATGCGGCCCACGACCCTGCTCGAACTCGCCGACAAGTACGGCGTCAGGCTGCCCGAGGCCCTGACCGGGGCCGAGCCGCCGAAACTGCGGGCCACCGACGAGCGCGGCTGGTTCCGTTTCCAGCGGCTGTACGACGCCGCCCGGTCCTGTCTGCGCGAGCCCGAGGACATTCAGCGGCTGGTGCGCGAGGCCGCGCTGGAGGATCTCGCGGACGGGTCGGGGTGGCTGGAGATCCAGGTCGACCCGACGTCGTACGCGCCGCGGCTCGGGGGCCTGATCCCGGCCCTGGAAGTCATCCTGGACGCCGTCGAGACCGCCTCGCGCGACACGGGGCTCGGCATGCGGGTCCTGGTGGCCGCCAACCGTATGAAGCATCCGCTGGACGCGCGCACTCTGGCCCGCCTCGCCGTGCGGTACGCGGACCGCGGCATCGTCGGCTTCGGGCTCTCCAACGACGAACGGCGGGGCATGGCGCGGGACTTCGACCGCGCGTTCGACATCGCCAGGGAGGGCGGCCTCCTTGCCGCGCCGCACGGCGGCGAGCTGACCGGGCCCGCCTCCGTACGCGACTGCCTGGACGACCTGGAGGCGACGCGGATCGGGCACGGGGTGCGGGCCGCCGAGGACCCGCGGCTGCTGAAACGGCTCGCGGACCGGGGGGTGACCTGCGAGGTCTGCCCCGCCTCCAATGTCGCGCTCGGCGTCTACGAGAAGCCCGAGGACGTACCCCTGCGCACTTTGTTCGAGGCCGGGGTGCCGATGGCGCTCGGCGCCGACGACCCGCTCCTGTTCGGCTCGCGTCTGGCCGCCCAGTACGAGATCGCGCGCCGTCACCACGACTTCGACGACGCCGAACTGGCCGAGCTGGCACGGCAGTCGGTGCGCGGCTCGGCGGCGCCGCAGGACATCAGGGCGAAGCTGCTGTCAGGGGTCGACGACTGGCTGGCCACCGCCCCCTGACCAGGCCCGGTGCGTCGGTCACTCCGGCAGGGCCGACGTCCCGACCGCCAGCGGAACGTACTTGGGGTCGAACATCAGGTTCCACCGGTCCTCCTTGAGGAGGGTGCCGTTCACCGCGAAGGACGGGGTGCCGGGCGCCTTGCCGGCCTCGTAGGCCTTCTCGGAGGCGGTGACGAAGGAGCGGTACTTCATGCCCTTCACCGCCGCGTCGAACTCGGCGCCGCGCAGGCCCTTCACCCGCGAGGCCATGCGGAGCAGGAACGCGTCGGTGTAGCCGTCGACGGCCTCCTCGGGCTGCTCCTGGAAGAGGAGGTCGTGGTACTCGACGAACTTCCCCTGTTCCAGGGCGGCCCGCAGCGCGTTGGCCGCCTTCTTCGAGCCCTTGCCGCCCAGCCGGTCGTCGAGGAACGACGCCAGGGTGTACTCGGCCCTGACCTCGCCGTGGAGGGTCATCTTCCGCAGCGCGCCGGCGCCGCCGTCCTCCTCGAACTCACGGCAGACGGGGCACCGCAGGTCCTCATAGAGCCGTACGACGGTGTCCGCCTTCGATGACCCGACGACGACCGTCGTGCCGTCGGCCGCGAGGTGTTCGGGCAGTTGCCCGGAACTCGCGTACCGCTCGGGCTTCTTGTCGACGGTCGCGTCCCCGCCGGACGCTCCCCGGCCGCACCTCACGGCGAGCATGCCCGTCAGCGCCGCCACCAGCACCGATATGGCGCCCCGGCGCCCTCTTCCACGCAGCATGATCTTGCCCTCCCCGGAAAGAACGGGAACTCTATGCGATCCCTGTGAGCAGGGTGTGGGCGAGGCCCGCGGCGAACTCGTCCAGCGGCTGCGGGGGCTTGCGGTCGGGGGCCATGTCGTACGCGAACGCGCGCTGGGCGCAGGCTCCGAGGAGGAGGGACGCGGCGGCGTAGGTGTCGGCGTCGCGGCGGACGCGGCCCGCGTCCTGCTCGGATCTGAGGTAGGCGTCCAGGCCCTGGATCGGGCGGTGGGGGCCCGCGCCCATTTCCCGCAGCGCCTCCTCGTGACGGCGCTTGAGCTGGGGTTCCGCGTACAGGGAGGCGGCCATCGGGAAGGTCTGCTCGTAGAAGAGGGCGGCCTCGCGGGCGATCTCCGTGAGGTTCTCCTCGACGCTCTTCGCGCCCGGCTCCTTGGACAGCTCGCTCAGGAGCGGTCCGAGCTTGGGCAGCCGTTCGCTGAGAACGGTCACGAACAGCTCTTCCTTGTTCGCGAAGTACTTGTAGAGCGCCGCTTCCGAACAGTCCGCCGCCTTGGCGATCTCCTTGGTGGTGGCACGGGCGAGACCGATGCTCAGCATGAGTTCATGGGCGGCGTCGACGATGCGGACCCGGGCCGGCTTCTGATGCATGCGGGCTCCAACCGAGCTTGACGAGCGGGTGAGTATCCACTCACTCTAGAGGGTGAGTGAACACTTACCCACCCTAGGAGGGTGCGCCATGAGGATCACTGTTTTCGGGGCGACCGGCGGTATCGGCCAGGAGATCGTCCAGCAGGCACTGGCATCGGGCCATCAGGTCACCGCGGTGGTCCGCGACCCCGCGCGGTTCACGGTGACGGGCGCGGGCCTGGAGGTGTTCCGGGCGGATGTGCGGGACCCCGAGGCGCTGCGCCCCGCGGTCGCCGGGCGCGACGCGGTCCTGTCCGGGCTCGGCGCCCGCAGGCGCGCCGACGCGGGCATCGCGGCCGAGCTGACCCGGTCGGTTCTGGGCGCGGTGGAGGCCGAGGACGTACGGCGTCTGCTCGTCGTGAGCGCGGCGCCGGTAGGCCCCGAGCCCGAGCGCTCACCGCTCGTCGACCGCGCCATGCTCGGCGTCATCAACTCGCTGCTCAAGCCCGTCTACGACGATCTGCGGGCCATGGAGGGCGAGCTCGCGGCCAGCGCCACCGACTGGACCTCCGTACGCCCGCCGAAGCTCACGAACAAGCCGCTCACGGGCACGTACCGGACCGTGGTCGGCGGGAATCCGCGCAGCGGCCGGAGCATCTCGCGGGCCGACGTGGCCCACGCGATGCTGGCGATGATCGACGACCCCGCGACGGTCAAGCAGGGCGTGGGGGTCGCCTACTAGCGGGGCACCGGGCGGGTCAGAAGGCGGGTCAGAGGGACACGCCCACCGTGACCGGCTCGTTGACCAGCGTCACGCCGAAGGCGTCGTGGACGCCGGCCACGACCTCGCGGGCGAGCGCGAGGAGGTCATCGGTGGTCGCCTCGCCGCGATTGGTGAGGGCGAGCGTGTGCTTGGTGGAGATACGGGCGGGCCCGCTGCCGTAGCCCTTGGTGAAGCCCGCCTTGTCGATGAGCCAGGCCGCCGAGGTCTTCACGCGGGCCTCGCCGGCCGGGAAGGCGGGCGGGGCGGTGTCGGGGCCGAGACGGTCCGCCACGCGCGCGTGGAAGGCGGCGAACTCCTCCTCGGTGAGGATCGGGTTGGTGAAGAACGACCCGGCCGACCAGGTGTCGTGGTCCTCGGGGTCGAGCACCATGCCCTTGCCCGCGCGCAGCTTCAGGACCGTCTCGCGGGCGAGGGCCGCGGGGACCCGGTCGCCCGCCTCGACGCCGAGGGTGCGGGCCGTCTCGGGATACTTGATGGGGGCACTCATGCCGCCCGCGTCCTCGAGCCCGAACCGCACGCGCAGCACCACGAAGCGGTCGGGATCGGCCTTGAAACGGCTGTGCCGGTACGAGAACGCGCACTCCTCGTTCGGAATCGTGACCGTCTCGTCGGCCTTCCGGTCGTACGCGATCACTTCGGTGATCGTCGACGAGACCTCCTGGCCGTACGCGCCCACGTTCTGGATCGGCGTCGCGCCGGCGGAGCCGGGGATTCCGGCGAGGCACTCGATGCCCGCGAGGCCGGCCTCGACGGTGCGGGCGACCGCGTCGGTCCACACCTCGCCGGCCGCGAGCTCAAGGCTCGCACCGTCGAGCGAGAAGCCTTTCGTGGCGATCCGCAGGGCCGTGCCCGCGAAGCCCTTGTCGCCGATGACCAGGTTGCTGCCACCGCCGACGATCAGCAGCGGTGTGCCCTCCGCGTCGGCCTCACGGACGGCGGCGATCACCTCGTCGTCGGTCGTCGCCGTCAGCAGCCGTGCCGCGGGGCCGCCGAGGCGGAAGGTGGTCAGGGGGGCGAGGGGGGCGTCGTGGAGTTCCTGCACGCGCCCAAGAGTACGAGAACGGCCCCACCGGTCGTGGCGGGGCCGTTCTCTCGTACGTATTTGGGGTCCTGCTTGTCCGTGGTCCTGCGCGGCGCGCGGATCGGTCCTGCGCGGCGCGCGGTCACGACAGGCGCCGCAGCGCCTCCGCCCAGTCGAGCGGCAGCTCGTCCGTGGTGGTCTGCCAGCGCACGAACTTCGCGTCCTTCATCTGTGAGCGCAGAGCACCGGCCGTGGGGCCGTGGGGCGCCGAGCCCGCGAAGCGCTTCAGCGCGTCGGGCGACTCCCAGGCGGACAGGGTCCAGAAGGTCCGCCGCAGGGGCGCCGCCTTCACGGAGGCCCCGTACGCGCCGGGCGCCTTGCTCACCTGGCGCCAGACAGAGGGGGTCTTCGCGAAGAAACGGAGGGCGCCCCACAGGGTGCGGGTCTCGAAGCGGGAGGCCATGACGTGGACCTCGGCGCCGGTCGGCGGGGTGTTCGGGACGGTCCAGGGCAGCGTGGGCATGACGGGCTCCTTCGGGGAGTGCCGGTTCGATGCGGGGCGTTCTCAGTGCGAGGCGGTCTCCAGGACCGGGGCGGACTCGGGCGCGGGCTCGCTCCGGAGTCCCTCGGCCGCGCGCCGGCGGGACGGGATGAACAGGGCGGCGGCTCCCGCGACGGCCACCGTGGCCGCGCCCACCCACAGCGCGGGCTGGATGCCGTCCACGAAGTTCTGCGCGGGCTCGTAGCCGCCCTGAGCCGCGAAGATCGACGACATCACGGCGATGCCGAGCGCTCCGCCCACCTCGCGCAGCGCGTTGTTCGTGCCGGACGCGATGCCCTGTTCCTGCGGACGGACGCTGGACATGACCAGGTTGGAGGCGGGGGCGAAGTAGAGGGACATCCCGATGCCGTTGATGATCAGGGCGGGCAGCTGGGCGGTGTACGAGGCGTCGACGGCGATCACGGAGGCGTAGTAGGCGAGGCCCGCGGCCTGGAGGAAGAGGCCCGTGGCGACGACCAGGCGGCCGCCGATCCGGTCGGAGAGGTACCCCGCGATCGGCGAGACGAGCATCGGCATGCCGGTCCAGGGCAGCATGCGCAGGCCCGCCTCGGTGGGCGAGTAGCCGAGGACGCCCTGCATGTACTGGCTGAGCAGGAAGATCGAGCCGAACATCCCGAGGAACATCAGCAGGCTGGCCGCGTTGATCCCGGCGAAGGCGCGGGAGCGGAAGAGGCGCATCGGCAGCATCGCGTTCCTGGCGCGGGTGCCGTGCAGGGCGAAGGCGACGAGCAGGGCGCCGCCGGCGAACAGGCCCAGCAGGACGAGCCCGCTGGTCCAGCCGTCACGGGGCGCGCGGACCAGGGCGTACACGATGCCGAAGAGGCCGCTGCTGGCGAGCAGGGTGCCGACCAGGTCGAGGCGGGCGCCGGTGCCGTACGACTCGTTCAGGCGCAGCCGGGCGAGCGGGAGCAGGGCGAGGCCGAGCGGGACGTTCAGCCAGAAGATCCAGTGCCAGGAGACGTGCTCGGTGAGGCTGCCGCCGATCAGCGGCCCGCTCGCGACCGCGAGCCCGTTGACGGCGCCCCAGATCCCGTACGCCATCCCGCGCTTCGCCACCGGGACGGCCGCGGTCAGCAGAGTGAGCGTCAGCGGCATCATGATCGCGGCGCCGACGCCCTGGACCGCGCGGGCGGCGATCAGCGAGTCGATGCCTGGTGCCATGGCCGCGGCGGCGGACGCGCCGGTGAAGACGGTGAGGCCGACGAGGAAGAGCCGGCGGCGGCCGAACCGGTCTCCCAGGGCCGCGCCGAACATCAGCAGCACGGCGAAGGTGAGCGTGTAGGCGCTGACCGTCCACTCCAGGTCGTCGAGCGCTCCGCCGAGGTCCTTGCGGATGGAGGGCAGAGCGGTGGTGACGACGAGGTTGTCGAGGGCCGCCATGAATCCGGCGACGCTGGTGATGACGAGGGCCCAGACGGCTCCCCCGCGGCGTGCTGTCTGCTGTGACATCGTTCCCCCGGAACGTTGGTTAGTTATTGATGACTAACTTCCACGGGCATGGAGAGGCCGACGACCTCCATGGACACCCGCCCCTGGCTCCCCGTGCTCAGCCGCCGACTACTGCTAGTGCTCCAGGCGCCCCTTGGCGCGAGCCGAGGGGTACAGCCCTTCCCAGATCCGGTGCTCCGAGGGGAACCCCATGGAGACCAGGACATTGATCAGCATTCCGTAGGCCATGAACGTCGTCGTCGTGTCCACGTCCGCCCCCAGGGGCAGATGCGCCGCCTCCCAGAGCTTCATCCACTCGGCGCGGACCGCCTCGCCGAACTCGTGGTCACCGGCCGCCTCGGCGGCGGCAACCGCGACGTACACCTGCATCTGCATCATGAGCCGCTCGGGATCCCTGGCGATGACGTCGGTGTACGCGTTCGCCATGGCGTCCAGGGCTTCCTCACCCTCCAGCCCTTCGGCGGCCTCGGCGAAGAGCCGCGTCGCATCCTGTACGCAACGGGTCGCCGCCGCGAGGAAGATGGCCTTCTTCCCCGGGAAGAGCCGGAACAGATACGGCTGCGAGACACCCACCCGCTTGGCGATCGCCTCAGTGGAGGTGCCGTAGTAGCCACCCCTCGCGAACTCGCTCATCGCCGCGCGGATGACGCTCTCGCGTCGCTCGTCTGCGCTCATCCTGACCATGCGGCTAAGTTAGTGGTCAATCACTACCTATGTCAAGCGTCACATCTCGACTGCCGCGAAGGCGTACGAGTCGTGCCTACGAGTAGCTGCCTACGAGTGAGTCCTGCCTACGAGTAAGGGGCACCCCGCAATGGAGGGTGCCCCTTACTCAGGTTGCTACGGAGCAGCAGTTACGCCAGCTGCACAACCGCCCGCGACATGCCGAGCACCTTCTGGCCCGCGCTCGTCGCGACGAGGTCGACGCGGACGCGGCCGTCGTCGAGCTTGGCGGCGATCTTGCCGCTGACCTCGATCGTCGCGCCCTTGTCGTCGTTCGGGACGATGACCGGCTTGGTGAAACGCACGCCGTACTCCACGACAGCGGCCGGGTCACCGACCCAGTCGGTCACGACGCGGATCGCCTCGGCCATGGTGAACATGCCGTGGGCGATGACGTCCGGGAGCCCGACCTCGACCGCGAACTTCTCGTTCCAGTGGATCGGGTTGAAGTCCCCGGAGGCGCCCGCGTACTGCACGAGCGTGGCGCGGGTCACGGGGAACGCCTGGGCCGGCAGCTCCGTGCCGATCTCCACGTCCGCGTACTGAATCGTCGTCGTCATGGTCACGCCCCCTCGGCCGCGCGCGACACGAGCTTGGTGTACGCGGTCACGACGTGCTCGCCGGCCTCGTCGTGGACCTCGCCGCGGATGTCCAGGATGTCGTTGCCCGCAAGGGACTTGATCGCCTCGATCGTCGAGGTCACGGTGAGCCGGTCACCGGCGCGCACCGGGCGTGTGTACGCGAACTTCTGGTCGCCGTGCACGACGCGGCTGTAGTCGAGGCCCAGCTGCGGATCCTCGATCACCTGGCCCGCGGCCTTGAACGTGATGGCGAACACAAAGGTCGGCGGAGCGATCACATCGGAGTGGCCGAGCGCCTTGGCCGCCTCCGGATCGACGTAGGCGGGATTGGCGTCCCGCACCGCCTCCGCGAACTCACGGATCTTCTCCCGGCCGACCTCATAGGGGTCGGTGGGCGGGTAGGACCGTCCCACGAAGGACTGGTCGAGCGCCATGGACTCGGCACCTCCTGGATTTGCGCTGTTGCCGGATGTTGCCGGATCTTACGGCCGGCCGCACACGCGATAACGACATGAGGCCGCCCCCTCGGTAAGGGGACGGCCTCATGTACGAGCCTGAGTTAGCGCGTTTCGCGGTGCGCCGTGTGCTGGTTGCAGCGCGGGCAGTGCTTCTTCATCTCAAGACGGTCCGGGTCGTTACGCCGGTTCTTCTTGGTGATGTAGTTCCGCTCCTTGCACTCCACGCAGGCCAGCGTGATCTTCGGGCGGACGTCGGTGGCAGCCACGTGAGTGCTCCTTGGACGGACGGTTGACGGATGAACGCATGAATAGTAGCCGACCGGAGGACCGACCCCACAATCGGCTACTGTGTGTAGCGGTGACCGGACTTGAACCGGTGACACAGCGATTATGAGCCGCTTGCTCTACCGACTGAGCTACACCGCTTTGATGCGATGCCCCTCACCCGAAGGTGAGGGAACTTCACACCAGAGCCCCAATACGGAATCGAACCGTAGACCTTCTCCTTACCATGGAGACGCTCTACCGACTGAGCTATTGGGGCGAGCGATGAAGACATTACACGCTCGCCTGCCGATCGCCCAAATCCGTTTCGCGGCCGCCGCCCAGGGGCAGGACCGCGGCCCTTCCGGAGCCGCAACAGCCGCTCACGGCCGCCTCATCGGCACCGCGCACCACAGCAGTACGACTATTGCGCTCCTCCGCGAAGCGGGCCTGCCGCAGCTCTAGGCTCGACCCGCGCTGCGTGATCTTGTACGCCCTTCCGGCCCGCCCCGGTTCGGGGGCGGCCCCCGCCCACGCGGCCGCCGCCCCCGAACCCCAGGAGCGCGATGCCCGACAGCCAGCCGCAGCACCCCCACTCCCCCGGCAACGACTCCACCGCCGAGAGCACCGCCCTCCTCCTGTGCGGCGCCAGGCTCACGGACGGCCGGACCGTGGACGTGCGGCTAGACAACGGGCGCATCGAGGCCGTCGGCACGGCCGGCAGTCTCGTCGCCCGCTCCAAGCGCGTGGACCTCGCCGGCTACGTCCTGCTCCCCGCCCCCGTCGAACCCCACACCCATGGCGACACGGCGCTGTCCGCGGAGACGGAGGGGCCGGTGTCGTACGACGGGCCCGACGTGCAGCGGCGGGCCGCCGAGGCCGCGCTGCTCCAGCTCGCGCACGGGGCCACCGCGCAGCGCGCGCATGTGCGGATCGGAGATGTGCACGGTCTCGGCCCGATGGAGGCGGTGCTCCAGGCGCGGCGGTCGCTGCGCGGCCTGACCGATCTGCGGACCGTGGCGATGCCCCGGCTCCTGACGGGCCTCGCGGGGGCCGACGGCCTGGCGATGCTGCGGGACGCGGTGAAGATGGGCGCGTCCGTGGTGGGCGGTTGCCCGGATCTCGACCCCGACCCGACCGGCTACGTGGAGACGGTCCTGGAGGTCGCGGCGGAGCACGGCTGCGCGGTGGATCTGCATACGGACGGCGGCGATCCGGCCCGGCTCGGGCGGATCGCGACGATGACCGGAGGGCTGCGTCCCGGCGTCACGATCGGGCCGTGCGGCGGCCTCGGGCGGCTGCCGCGCGAGGTCGCCGCGCGCACCGCCGACCAACTCGCCGCCGCGGGCGTCACGGTGGTCTGCCTGCCGCAGGGCGGCTGCGCGGGCGTCGACCGGCGCGGCACCGCTCCCGTACGGCTCCTGCGGGCGGCCGGGGTGCGGGTCGCCGCGGGCAGCGGGGCGCTGCGCGACATGGCGAACCCGGTGGGCCGCGGCGATCCCCTGGAGGCCGCGTACCTGCTGGCCTCGCGCTACGGGCTGCGCCCCGAGGAGGCGTACGACTGCGTCAGCGGGGCGGCGCGGGCCGCGCTCGGACTGCCCGAGGTGCGGGTGGAGGCGGGCTTCCCCGCGGAGCTCATCGCCGTACGCGGCGATGAGCTCGCGGGTGCCCTCTCGCTGGCGTACAGCCGGATCGTGGTGCATTGGGGGCGGGTGGTGGCGCGCACCAGCGCGGTGCGCGAGTACTGCGACTCGGCGGCGCTCGATCTGCCGCGGCAGGGGCGGGCGGGGAAGCCGCTGGAGGGCGGGGGCGGCGGGCAGCGCTGAACAGACCCGCCCGCGGGGCCCCTTCGGTTTCCTGCCCGCCCCTCTGCCGCTTCAGCTCCTGTCGGCCCGTCCGCCGCCCCCACGCGCGGCATCGGCAAACTGCGGAACCGTCAGAAGCCGCCCATAGCGGCACCCGACATGAACGGGTTGCCGCCGGCGAGCTCGCCGAGAGGGACCTCGGTCGCGCCGGACGGTGCGCTGATGTCGCCCGCCTTGCCGAACTTGAGCACCAGCGGGACCTTCCCGCCCTTCTTTCCGTCGCCGAGGGCCGCGAGGTCGAAGGAGATCTTCGACAGCGCGCCGTTGGTGATCGAGAAGTCGACGGCGACCTTCTTGGCCGGGGCGTCCGCGAGGTCCTTGGCGGTGGGGAATCCGGCGCCGGGCGGCAGCTCGTCCTTCAGGGGGCCGAGCTTGTCGACGAGGTCCGTCAGGAGCTCACGGAAGGACGCCTTGGCGACGATGCGCTCCGTGCCGTCCTCGGTGCCGGCGCTGCGGAGGGTGACATCGTCGGCGATGGCGCCGCGCAGGGCCTTGAGGACCTTCCGCTGAGTCTTCTCGTCGAGGCCGCCGGAGCCCTTGGAATCGTCGGATCCCTTGCCCGAGGTGCTCTTCCTGACGTCCGAGAGGTCCACCTTGACCCACTCGCCTTCGAGGGCCTTCGCGAGCCCCTCCTCGCCCTTCGGCAGGTCCTTCGGCGAGGGGACGGGGAAGCCCATGAGCTCCGACGTCTTCTGCATGTCGAGGCGGAAGTAGACGAAGTCTCCGGCGAGCCGGTACTCGGCCAGGGTGCCGCCCGGGACCGACACCTTCATACCCATACCGACGAAGTCCTTCTCGCCCGAATCGGACAGCGGCTTCTTCGACCGTACGGAGAAGGTGACGTGGGCACCGGCGAAGGTCTTGGCGACCGCCGGCGGCATGGCCTCGTCGCCCTGTCCGCCGGCCAGCTCCATGAGCGCGTCCGGCTTCGCGTCGAGGCCCAACTCGAAGGAGAGAGACTTCTGTTCGCCGAGCCGGTCGGCGGCCTTGTCAATCTTCTGACCTGCCGTCAGGTTCTCGACGGTGCCGCAGGCCGAGGTGGTCGCGAGCAGCAGTGCGGCGCAGCCGGCCGCGGTGAGGGTGGTGGTGCGTATGGCGCTGATGTCTGACTCCCGCAGAGGTCCGATGAGAGACCCGGCGGCCGTCGGCGGCACGGGTCACTGAGGAGACCCGCGAGGCACGCACAAGGTTGCGCGGCGAACAGGGGCGGCCCGGCGTACGGTCGGAAGCATGCGCATTGTCATCGCTGGGGGTCATGGTCAGATCGCGCTGCGGCTCGAGCGTCTGCTCGCCGCACGCGGAGACGAGGTCGCGGGCATCATCCGCCGTGCCGAGCAGGCTGACGACCTGCGGGAGGCCGGGGCCGAGCCCCTTGTGTGCGACCTGGAATCGGCGTCCGTGGAGGAGGTCGCCGGGCTTCTGGAGGGCGCGGACGGGGCGGTGTTCGCGGCCGGCGCGGGGCCCGGCAGCACGGCCGGGCGCAAGGACACGGTGGACCGCGGCGCCGCCGTGCTGTTCGCGGACGCCGCGGAGCGGGCCGGGGTGCGGCGGTACGTCGTGGTGTCGTCGATGGGCGCGGACCCGGCCCATCAGGGGGACGAGATCTTCGACGTGTATCTGCGGGCGAAGGGCGAGGCGGACGCGTACGTACGGGCCCGGACCGGACTCGACTGGACGATCCTGCGTCCCGGGATGCTCACGAACGACGCGGGCACCGGACTCGTACGCCTGGAGGCGTCCACCGGGCGGGGTACGGTGCCGCGGGACGACGTGGCGGCGGTGCTCGCGGAACTGGTGGAGACGCCCGCCACCGCGGGGCTGACGCTGGAGCTGATCTCCGGGTCGACGCCGGTGACGGTGGCGGTCAGGGCGATCGCGGGGAACTGAGCGGGTTCAGAAGAGCGGGAGCTGGCCGGGCGCGACCGGGACCACGTAGCCGTCGAGGGCCGGCTGCGCGGCTCCGAGCTGCGCGGGCCTGCGGGAGCCGGGGCAGGACACGAGCTCGCCCGCGCTGCGGGCCCCGGGCGGGTCGTGGCGGGCGAAGCGGCCGGCCACGACGGCGATGTCGCGGCGGCACTCGGGGCAGTTTCTGCGGCGAGACGCCGACGGTACGGACATGCGATCAGTCTGCGCCACGGGCCTCGTCCACGCCCCGTCCGGACACATCCCGCGCCCCCTGAGCCGCGGGACACCCCCAGTAGGGTGGGCGCGACAGCACCTCATGAACCGGAGCAAGGAGCAGACGTGAGCGAGTCGGCGTCTAACGGCCTGCAGCAGGAGATCGCCAGGGAGCTCCAGGTCGCCGAGACCTTCGAGGCCGGGCGCGAGATCGAACGCCGGGTGGCCTTCCTCACCGAACGGCTGACCTCCACGGGACTGCGCTCGCTCGTGCTCGGCATCAGCGGCGGTGTCGACTCCACCACCGCCGGCCGGCTGTGCCAGCTCGCCGTCGAGCGGGCCCGGGCCGCCGGACACGAGGCGCGCTTCTATGCGATGCGGCTGCCCTACGGGGTCCAGGCCGACGAGCACGACGCCCAGCTCGCGCTCTCCTTCATCCGGGCCGACCACGTGCTGACCGTGGACATCAAGCCCGCCAGCGACGCCGCGCTCGAGGCCTCACTGGCCGCGGACGTGAGCTTCCGCGACGAGGGTCACCAGGACTTCGTGCACGGCAACATCAAGGCCCGGCAGCGCATGGTCGCCCAGTACGCGGTGGCCGGCGCACACAACGGCCTGGTCGTCGGCACGGACCACGCCGCCGAGGCGGTCTCCGGCTTCTTCACCAAGTTCGGCGACGGCGCCGCCGACCTCGTCCCGCTGACCGGCCTGACCAAGCGTCGGGTGCGCGCCGTCGCGGACGCGCTGGGTGCTCCCGCCGAGCTGGTGTGGAAGGTCCCGACGGCCGACCTGGAGACCCTCGACCCGGGCAAGGCCGACGAGGACGCGCTCGGGGTCACGTACGACGATATCGACGACTTCCTGGAGGGCAAGCCAGTGGACGGGCGGGCCTTCGAGACGATCGTCCACCGCTACCGCCTCACCGACCACAAGCGCCAACTCCCCATCGCGCCCTAGAGGGCGCTGCGTGGGGGCGCGGGTACGAGACCGCCTGTCCGACACGGTCTCGTACCCCCGCGCACGGACCCCGGAATACAAAGAACCCCCTTCGAACTGCGGAAACGCAGTTCGAAGGGGGTTCTCCACCATGTGGCGGCGCCAGGATTCGAACCTGGGAAGGCTGAGCCGGCAGATTTACAGTCTGCTCCCTTTGGCCGCTCGGGCACACCGCCATGGGTTTGCTGCTTTGGATCTCCGCTTTGGGGCGGTGCTCCGTGGCAACGACGTAAACGATACCTGATGGACGGGGGTGCTTCGCCACCCGATTGATCGGTACCCGGGGGCGGGGTGGTGGCTAGGCTTTGCGGATGCGGCCCGGGGACCGAGGGCCGTGGATGACGCATTCAGACGCAAGCCGTTTCACCACCCGATACAAGGAGCCACAGGACATGGCCGACTCCAGTTTCGACATCGTCTCGAAGGTCGAGCGGCAGGAGGTCGACAACGCCCTCAACCAGGCCGCCAAGGAGATCTCGCAGCGCTACGACTTCAAGAACGTCGGCGCCTCGATCTCGTGGTCCGGCGAGAAGATCCTGATGGAGGCGAACTCCGAGGACCGCGTCAACGCGATCCTCGACGTCTTCCAGACCAAGCTGGTCAAGCGCGGGATCTCGCTGAAGGCGCTGGACGCGGGAGAGCCCCAGCTCTCCGGCAAGGAGTACAAGATCTTCGCCTCCATCGAGGAGGGCATCTCGCAGGACAACGCCAAGAAGGTCGCCAAGATCATCCGCGACGAGGGCCCCAAGGGCGTCAAGGCGCAGGTCCAGGGCGAGGAGCTGCGGGTCAGCTCGAAGAGCCGCGACGACCTCCAGGCCGTGCAGGCGCTGCTGAAGGGCCAGGACTTCGACTTCGCGCTGCAGTTCGTGAACTACCGGTAGGGACGGCGGGTGACCGTAACTGTCGCTGAAGCAGGGGCAATTGCCCTGACGTGATGGTCTGCCGCCGCTCCCGGTGCGAGGCTGGTGGGACTAGATTCCCGCTGCCCACAGGGCACTGGAGGTTGTTGTGGCGGCAGAACCCACGGTCGGCGCAGGTTCCACCCTCGAACTGGCGTTGCACGGGCCGGATCCGGGGCCCGAACTGGACGCCCTCCACGAGGCGCTGACGGCCGCGGGGGCCGCCAGCGTCGACCAGGTACGACTCACCGCGCCCTCCTCCGACCAGCGGGTCGCCGAGCTGGTCCAGGTCTGCACGCTGCTCGTCGGCGGGGCGGTGGACGTGGTGTCGATCGTCGAGGCCGTACGCGGCTGGCTCGCCGGGCGGCGGGAGGCGGCGGCGCGGCAGCCCGCCCCGGCCGGCGCGGACGACGTGGTCCCGTCCGTCGTCATCACCATCGGCGACCAGCGCCTCGAGATCACGTATCCGTCGGACCGCGCGCAGAGCGATGCCATCGCGCGCTTTCTGGACCTGCACCGGCAGGACGGGCGATGACCACCCTCGACGTACGCACCTCGGCGCACGGCCCGGGGCGCACCCAGTACGCGTACGGGCTGAAGTCCGGTGGCGGGTCCGTGGTGGGGCCGCTGGAGCAGGAACACACCGTCGATGTCAGCCAGGACCTGGTCAAGGACCTGTGCAAGGACATCGACGAGGCGCTCAAGGACGCCCGTGACGACGATCCGACGCTGGGCAGAGTGCTCAGACAGAAGGGAAGGCTCCTCTTCAACTCGCTCTTTCCGCGCGCCGGTTCGGGCGAGATGGTGCGCCAGCTGAAGGAGTCGACGGGATCGCTCCTGGTCAGCACGAACGAGTCCCTGGTGCCGTGGGAGCTGCTGCACGACGGGGAGAGCTTCCTCGGCCTCGTGCACGAGCTCGGCCGCCGGTCCGTCGTCAGCAGACCGGTGGTGGGCGGGCGCGAGTGCACACAGGTGCGGCGGGCGCTGATCGTCGGGGACACCCTGGGGGATCTGCCGTCGGCCCGTGAGGAGGCCGAGCGGATCAGCGCCTGGCTGGAGGGGCACGGCGTCGCGTGCACCGTCCTCATCGGGCGGGACGCGACCCTGGTCCGGGTGATCCAGGAGCTGGCCGAGGACGAGGAGCCGTACGACCTCTTCCACTACTCGGGGCATGTGTCCGGGGCCTCCGGGGCCGCCGGGCTCATGGTGCACAACCGGAAGCTGATCGACATGGACGCCCTCCAGCCCCTGGCCGGGCTCGGGGCGCCCCCCGTCGTCTTCATCAACGGCTGCGCGTCCGCCGACCCCGCGCTCGAACCGGCCTCGCGTGCGCTCGCCGAGGCCTCGCTCACCATGAGCGCCTGCATGTCCTTCATGGTCATGGGGGCCAAGACTGTGGTCGGTACCCGGACACCGGTCGGGGACGCGAGCGCGCTGCGCTTCGCCGAGGCCTTCTACGGCCAGCTCCAGGAGCAGATCACGGCCGGGGCCGCGATGCGGCAGGCGCGGGCCGATCTGGAGCAGCGGGCGGACTGGGCCTGGGCGTCGTTCGTGCTCTACGGGGATCCCGAGGTGCGGATCTCCACCGCGGCCGAGCACGCCCCACCGCCGCCCACCGCGCCGGAGCGGCCCGAGTTCACCCCCGAGGCCGCCGAACTCCTGCGCAGAACGAGGGAGTTCGCCGCCGTGCGCGGTCTGGTCACCTCCGTCGATCTACTGATGGCCCTGCTCGAGGACGAGGCGGTACGGGAACGGGCCGCCGCGCGGATCGGGGCCCAGCGCATGGATCTGCTGGCCAAGGTGCTGCGCGAGATGCAGGGGCAGACACCGCGCGGGAGCGGGACCCACGCCGGGTCGAGCAGCGCGTCGCTCACCGCGGTGAACGGGCACCGGCCGCGGATCGGGCTGTCCGGCACCGTGACCCGGGTCCTCGACGGGGCCGAGGCGCGGGCCCAGGAGGCCGGGCGGGACATCGGCGTCGACGACATCTCCCTGGCGTTCCTCGCGACGGGCGGCGGGAGCTGCGCCGAGCTGTTGCAGCTCATCGGGGTCGCACCCGAGCGGCTGCTGCTGCCGCACTCGGACGCGCCCGCGCAGGGCGACGACGAGCGCGTGGACATCGGGGCGCTCGACCCGCGTGCGGCCGCCGCCGTGCAGTGCGCTCGGCTGCTCGCCTCGGTGCAGCGCAAGAAGATCAGCACGTACATGATGCTGCGCGCGTTCGGGGTCGTCGGGAGTGAGGCGCTGCGCGGGGCGCTCACCGCGCAGGGCGAGGACGGCGCGGCCGCGTTCCGGAAGCTGGCCGGGCTCGGGAATCCCAAGCCGAGGGAGTTCTCCTCGCGGACGTTGTCCAAGGTGCAGGAGGCCTGCCGGGACGCGCAGGAGCCCGTCGACGAGCAGACGCTGCTGATAGCGATGCTCACCGACGAGGACTCCACGGCGCGGACGATGCTGCGGCGCCTGGGGGTGGCGCCGGAGCTGGTCATTCAGTCGTTGCAGGCTCCTTCTCCGGAGGCTTCGGCGGCTCCGACGGCTCCGGATTCTGCGGATTCCGCGGGGGCGTCGAAGACTCCGCGGGCTCCGGACTCTCCGTAACCCGGGAGTCCAGGTGGGCCAGGCCCTTCAGCGCCGTCGCGTCGTTCGGGCGGCGGGTGAGGACCTGGTGCCATTGGTCGCGGGCCTCCTCCGGGTCGTCCAGGAGGAGGCAGGCCAGCGCGAGGGCGCTGCGGGCCTCGGCGTCACCGGGGCACCAGTGGACGACGGCGGCGAAGTGGTCGCGTGCGGTGGCCGTGCGGCCGGATCTGGCCGCCTCGAGACCCGAGTTGAAGAGCTTCGCCGGGTGGGCCCTCAGGCGCGCCCACGCGCGCAGCGGGGTGGCGCAGGACCGGCAGGTCTCCGCCGTCGCGCTGTTGACGGCCCGGCAGCGCGGCAGGGGGCAGGCCAGCCGGCCCGGGTCCGACGTCACCAGTTCCCCCCTGCGGACCGGTTCCCGGGGTTGTCGACCGGGATGCCGACGGCCTCGGCCCGTTCGGTGAGCAGGATCTGGCCGAGCTGACGCAGCCGTGCGACCAGCTTGCCCGCGTCCTGGCCCGCCTGCTCCGGGTTCGTGGCGAGGAGGGGCACGAGCTGCTCCAGCCGGTTCCTGACGTCGGTCAGGTCGCGTTCCTCCGCGGTCCTGCCGGTGGCCACGGCGACGCGGCTCAGTTCCTCCGCCCGCTGGAACCCGAAGCGCAGCAGGCCCTCGGCGCGCTCCTGCGGGGAGAGTTCCCCGCCCGAGGCGGAGCGCAGCAGCCCCCTCAGGTAGGTGAAGTGGCCCTGCAGCTGGGCGATCGCCTCGCCGTACCTGCGCTGGTCACCGGCGGCGTGGGCGCGTTCGCCCTCGGCGCGCTGGGCCTCGATCGCGCGGATCACCTCGGGCGCGTCGAAAGGCTTGTCGCCCGCCGGTCCCGACTCGGAGAGATGGGCGTGCAGCCGCAGGCAGTCGTCGACCAGGGCGTCGAACTCCCGCTTGGGCGGCTGGAGTTCCTGGTCGGCCTCGCCCAGGACGGCCACGATCTCCTCCAGCTCGCGGAACTCGTGCACCGCCGCCGCCACGTCGCCCCGGTCGCGGGCCTCCTCGAAGGCGCGGCGTGCCTTGGTCCACTTGGCGCGGACCACGGTCTGCGGGCCCGTCGCGAGATAGCCGACGTTCTCCTCGAAGCGGTGGTAGAGCTCCTCGACCACGGACGCGTCGGGCATCGGCGGGTCGACCGGCACTTCGAGCAGGGCGTCGAAGGTGGTGTCCTCGCCGATCGAGCCGCGGACGGTGATGGACGCGTCCTCCTGCATGGCCACGTTCATCCGGATCGCCGTTCCCCGCGGCGTCGACGAGGGGACCACGACCTTGATCACCTGGATCGGTACGGCCTGCTGGAACAGCCGCAGTTCGACCTGCTCCCGGCCGGGGTGCCCGAAGTCGAAGTCGGCCTCGAAGGGCAGCTGCTGCATGGCCGGGATCAGCTCGCGGCGGCCGGTGCGCCCGTCGCCCAGGTCCACCTCCAGGAGGACCGACTTGGCCGTGATGGCCGCTCCTCCCCCGCCGCCGCCCGGCCGCGCGCTGTGGGCGAGCGCGCGGCCGGCCGTGGCGACCACGTCGCCCTCGGCGTCGTACACCTCGAAGGTGAGCAGGCTCTCCGCGTCCGGCTGCACCGGGACCTGGGTGAAGGCGAAGGCGCCCTCCTCGGAGAGGTCCGCCTCGTCCTCGAAGCCGGTGGTGGTGAGGTGGACACGGCCGCCGGAGAGGTCGAGGCCGTCGGCGAGCGCCTGGACGGTGCCGCCGACGTGGGTGGCCTCGGAGCCCGTGGCGGCGAAGCCGTGGAACGAGACGCGTACGGTACGGGCCTCGTCGTAGACGGCGAGGCCGCCGACGGCCGCCGCGCGCACCGCGGCGCCCAGCGCGACGGCCGTGTCGGCGTGCTCGACGACCGGCGCCTCGCAGGCCGCGCGGACCTGGCGCTCGGAGCCGGGCGCGGGGTTCGCGCAGAGTTCCTGCGTCACCATCTCCCTGACCAGCGGCATATGGGTCGAGCCGCCCGCCAGGATGATGTGGTCGACGTCGGCGAGTGTGATGCCGGCCCGCTCCCCGGCGCGCCGCAGGGCCTCGTCGCAGTAGGCGAAGGTCCGCTCGATCAACGGGCGGGCGATGTCGTCCAGTTCGGGCCGCTCCAGGAGTGCGTCGATGACGACCGGCCGCTTCTCCTGGTCGGTGAGGCGCCCGGTGTCGCGGAGCATGTAGTCGGGCTGGTCCGTGAGCGCCTTCTTCGCGCCCTCCGCGAGGATCTTCAGCTGGCTGAAGCGGAGCCGGTCCTCGGGGTCGTTCTCGGGGTCGAGGTCGAGGGCGTAGCCGTCCGCCTGGAGCATCTTCTGGAGGTGCCGGGCGAAGGCCTCGTCGATGTCGTCGCCGCCCAGGCGGTTGTTGCCGCTGATGCCGAGCACCTCGAAGGTGCCCTCCGTGCAGCGCAGGACGCTGACGTCGAAGGTGCCGCCGCCGAGGTCGTACACGAGGAAGGTGCCGTTACGGGTGGTGGTGCGCCAGCAGTAGTGGCTGGCGGCGGCGGTCGGCTCGTGGAGCAGGCCGAGGACTTCGAGCCCGGCCTGCTCGGCGGCCTTGCGGGTCGCGTCGATCTGCGGCTGGTCGAAGTAGGCCGGCACGGTCACCACGGCCCGGTCGACGATCCAGCGGACGTCCGGGCTGTCGAACGCCGCCACGTCCGTCTCGATCCGGCGCTTCATCTCGGCCAGGATCGCGGCCGAGACCTGCGCCGGGGTGTACTCCTCGCCGGCCAGGTCGACGGTGGTACGGCTGCCCATCAGGCGTTTCACCGAGGTGACCGGCTCCGGGGTGCTGCCCTTGCGGGCGAACGCCTTGCGGCCCACGACCAGTTCGCCGCCGGCCGGGCTGCGCCAGACGCAGCTGGGCGTCGTGTACGACTTCGAGACCGGATCACGGTGGATCACGATGTCGCTGTCGGAGGGGTTCATCACGGCTACGGCGCTGTTGGTCGTGCCGAGGTCGATGCCTACGGCCTTGCTGACGATCTGCTGGCTCATGTGGGGTGACCGCTCCTTCTTGGCCTGCTCGTTCAGGTGTCCGTGGGTGCAGGTGTCTGTCCCGGCGGCGGCATCTCGGTGTCGGGATCGGGCTTCACCTGGGGATCCGGCTCGGGGGGAGCCTCGGGCTCGGGTTCGGGCTTGGGGGCGGGGGTGGGGGCGGGTGCGGGGGCGCCCATGACGACCTGGGCGAAGCGCACCACGGCGCCGTCGTGGAACACCGCGTACTCGTTCGTCTCGGCCACGACCTCGGCGTCGAACTCCGGGCTCTGCAGCCAGTGCACCGGATCCGCCCAGTCCAGGACCTCGTCGGCGGTCAGGCCCTTCGGGTCACGCACCTCCACGCCGGCGCCGCGCAGCACGTCGAGCATCCGGTCCTTCACGTTCTTCAGCTCACGGTGCCTGAGCTCTTCGTCCACGGCCTCGCGCGGCTCCCCCGCCCTGTTGACCTGTTGCTCCAACGTGCCGATGAGCATGGCCAGTTCGAAGAGCGTGGCGTGCACGCGCGTCGCGGCCGACGCGGAGGCGCCGCGGGCAGCGGCCAGCTCCTCGTGGCGGCGCTGCAGTACGCCGGCCAGCTCGGCCTCCGGCGCGGTGGTCGCGCCGTGGACCTCGGGGACGGGGCGCTCGGCGAAGTTCTCCCAGCCGGGCCGCTCGGCGCCGGGCTCATCCGAAGAGGACATCGCGCACTTCCAGTTCCGGTTCCTCGTCCTGGGCACGGGCTGCCGCAGGGACCGTGAGCAGGGCGTCGTCCGCCCCCGCGACGGGCGCCGCCGCGAGGGCGCGGACGGTGCGGCGCAGCGCCTCCGGCAGGTCGAAGTCCTCGGGCCGCAGGTTCTGGCCCCCGAGGTCCGCCGGGTAGGTGCGGTGAGCGCGGGCGAACGCGTCCCACCGGCGGTCCCGGTAGTCGGTGCCCGGCGGCTCGGTCACCTCGTACCGCAGCCGGGCCCGCGGGTTGCGGATCAGTTCCCGCATCGCCCAGTCGTAGAGGTCGCGGTCCTGGGCGGTGGACGCGGTCTGGATGCCTTCCTCGGCGCGTTCCACGATGTGCGCCTCGGTGGCGTCGACGGGGAGTCCGAGTACGTGGAAGGGGTTGGGCCGACGGTTCGCCGACGGCAGTGTCGTCATGGGCGCAGCCTTCGCAGGAGGTCTTCGATACGGGTGATGTTGTCCCGGGTGGCGGCTTCCGGGGCGATCCGCTCCGCCCGCCGCAACAGGTTGATGGCCGCCTGCAGTTCACCCTCCACGGCGTTCGGGCCGATGCGGACGGAGCGTTCGAGGTTGCTGAGCGCGGCGTTGCTCATGGCCACCGCACGGTTGTTCATCCCGGTGGCCACCGCGCGCAGCGCCTTGGCGGCCTCTTCGCGCATCTTGGGGTCGTCGCCGGCGGCCGCGATGCGCTCCGCGTCGCGCACCGAGCGCTCCGCCTCGTCGAGCCGCTCGGCTTCCAGCAGGACGTAGCCGTGGTTGATCAGGGTGCTGGTGCGGAGCCGGTCGAGGGTCTTCTTGGTCGCGTCGGTCCTCGGGACGCGGTCGAGTTCGGCGAGGGCCTTGGGGTAGCGGCGCGCCTTGATGTGGTCGAGGGCGGCGCTGAACAGCGCGTCCTGGCGGTACTGCTCCAGGAGTTGCGACGCGTTGGTGTTGGCCGGGTTCCACTCCTTGGCCAGTTCGAAGTAGGCGATGGCCTTGCCGGTGTCCCGGTCGAGGAGGCCGCGGTCCACGTAGTGGGCGGCGAGCAACTGGTTCTCGCGCAGGTGCGGGCGTCCCTTCACGGCGCCCTGGGCGAGCAGTTCCGCGTACCGCACGGCCTTGGTCACGACGGTGCGCATGTGGTCCCGGTCGCCCGTCTGGTAGAGGCAGTTCTGCCACTCGTTGTGCCAGGCGACGACGGTGCACAGGACGTTCCTGGGTGCGAAGCCGTGGTCGATGGCGTTCGCCAGGCTGCTGATGCCCTCTTCGTAGTCCTTGTCGATGCCGTCCGGCAGGGCGCGGACCCGCTCGGGTTCGTCGATGCGCTTCTCGGCCGCGCGCACCAGGTCGGTCGACCAGTCGTCGAGCAGGGCGCCCGCGCGGTCCGACACGGCGGCGAAGAGGTCCTCGTCGACGCCCGGCAGCACCCCGGCCAGGGGCCCCTCGGCCAGCAGGGTCCGGGTGACATGGGTGCCCTGGCGCAGGGCGGTCAGGCAGTTCAGATGGAGGCGGGCGTGTTCCTCGCGGTGCTCGGCGAGGGCCCGCGCGCCGTGGCTGTGGTGCAGGGTCAGGAGCTCCTCGGTCAGGGAGGTGCGCAGATACTCGCCGTCGGGGCCGGTCGCCGCGTCGGCGCCGAGGATTCCCGCGTCGTCGGACCTTGAGCGGTCGGCGAACGCCTCCCAGAATCCTGGGTGGCACAGCAGCAGGACCCACAGGACGGTCGCGGTGACCAGGTCCTCGTCGGCGGCTCCGGTGCGGGTCAGCTTCGCCAGGGCCTCTTCGCGGTAGACCACGGCCATCGAGTGCAGTACGGGGATGTCGTTACGGGCGGCCCTGCGCGCGAAGAACCGCGTCAACTCCCGCTCTATGGCGCCCGCCTGGTCCGCCGCGAGCGCCTGCCACACCGGGTGCCCGGCCATCGCGGCCTCCACGGCCGGGAGCCTGCCGGGGCGTTCCCAGGTCTGGGCCGCGTCCGGGAAGAGGTGGCTGAGGAGGGCGTCGGAGCGGTCGCTGCGCTCCAGGTCGGCGCGGTGCCGGTGAGCCGGGTGCTCCCCGGGGAGATGACCGGCGGCCCGGCCCAGGAGTTCCAGGGCCCGTGCGGGGTCGCCGTCCGCCTTGGCGGCCACCGCCCGGTGGCACAGGTACTTCCCGTACTCGGCGGCGGCCGTGTCCGCGTCGGGATCGCTGTTCAGGGCGTGCCGCCACAGCCTGTCGGCGACTTCGTGGTCCCCGACGGCGGCGGCGCACCGGGCGAGGGTGACGGCATCGAAAGGTACGAGACCGTCCGCTTCCGGTGAGTCTTCGGTGAGGCGGTCCGCCAGACGGCGTACGACCTCCGCAAGGGCCTGGGCGCGGCCGTCCCGCCTCCTGGCGCGGGCCACCCTGGCGCAGAGCGCGGGCAGGGTCGCGGCCACGTCGACCAGGCCGGTCAGGTCGTGATCGCGCAGGGCCAGGGTGAGCGCCTCGGCGGCCTTCGCGCGCTGGGCCGGGAGGTGACCGGCCGCCTGGACGACGAGGAGCGGGGCGGGCAGGGCGGGGTTGCCGCCGACGGACGGCAGCTCGGCGGGCGGCTTGCCTTCGAGGGCCTGGGCGAGAAAGGCGACGACCTGTGCGGCGGCGCGATGAGCCTCTTCGATGCCGCCTGCGCCGTCGGCGCCCTCCGCGCCCTCATCCTGCACGTCGCCCTCCGTGCCGCCCTCCTGTACGTCGCCCTCCGTGCCCCCGTCCTGTACGTCGCCGCCCACAGCCCGTAGCAGCCGGACCGCATGCGCCCTGTCACCGGCTTCGAGCGCGGCCGCCGCGAGGGGCAGGGCCAGCAGCGAGTCGTCCCTGACCTCGGCCGCGGCGTCCGTGTCAGCGTCCGTATCCGTATCCGTATCCGTATCCGTATCCGTGGCCTTGGCCGTCTCGTCGTGCGGCCCGGCAAGCGAGGCGGCACGACGGGCCTCGCGCGCCACCACCGGCAGCGGCCAGGCCTCCGCGAGGACACCGAGCGCCCCGGCCAACTCGTTCCGTACAGCGGGTTCTTCGCCCAGCAGGCAGGCCCGCCCCAGAGCCCTGGCGAGCACCTCCACGGCACGCGCGTCGCCCACATCAGCGGCGGTCGGCCCATCGGCCTCCCCCGCCCACCCCACCAGCGCCTCCGCCAGGACGGGCTCCGCCCCGCGCGGCTCCACCAGCAGCTGGCCAACGCCGAGCAGCCAGGCCGTACGGGGGTGGTGGCGGACGATGCGCCACGGTGCGGCGCCCGTACCGTCGGCGGGCCGTGCCGCGCGTTCGGCGAGGAGGCGGGCCGCGCGGGCGAGGCGTCCGGCGTCGGCGGGGACGGGCGGGAGGGCGCCGGGCCCGGTGACCTGCGCGTCGATGAGCCGCGCCGCCGCCCACCCGGCGCGCTGCACGGCCCGGTCGGCGTCCCCGCCGGCCCACAGCGCCGTGGCCTCACGCAGCGCCAGCACGCCGCTTTCGTAGCGGGCCCGGGGTGTCGGCAGGCGGGCGAGGCGCCGCCCGGCGTCGGCCGTGCGGCCGAGGGCCAGTTCGGCGCGGGCGCGGACGAGTTCGGCCTTGCGGCCGCGTACGCCGTCGAGCAGGTCCGCCGCCCGGTCGGGGCGTCCGGCGTTCAGTTCGGCCACGGCGAGGACGACGGTGGCGCGCTCCAGGCCCTGGCCGCGGGCCTGTTCGAGCAGGGAGTGAGCCCGGTCGCGGTCTTCCGGCAGGGCCGACAAGGCGCGCCACAACAGCTGTTCGGGCAGGGGCAGGCGGCCGAAGAGCGAGAGGGCGGTGAGGTGGCCGACCGCGGTCCGGCGGCCGCCGGCGACCTCGACACCGAGGAGGGTGCGCAGGGCCTCCAGGAGTTCCGGGACGGTGGCGCCCTCGGCGCCGAGCGGGTCCCAGGCCAGGTCGACGCCGGGTTCCCGCCCCTCGGCGAGCCTCAGCCGGGCCGTGACGACCGCCGTGAAGGCGTGTGCCGCGCCCTTCATGACCGTACGTTCCTCGTCGGTGGCGCGGTGGCCGGGATCGGCGTCCGCCAGGAGGCAGCCGAGCGGCCAGGCGCGCGCGTCGCCGTCGGCGAGCAGGGCGCGGCAGCGGCGTCCCGCCGCCTCGTGTTCGCCGCACAGCAGCTGGGCCCAGGCCGCGTGATAGCCGAGGTCGGACCGGTCCGGGAACTCGTCGGCGACCATGACGAGGTTCTTGGCGGCCAGGTCGGCGTTGCCTTCGAGGAGCTGGGCGCGGCCCTGGGCGTAGCGGCCCCAGGGACGGCTGTCGCCGCCGTCGCCGATCGTGGCGAGCCGTACGGCCGTCAGCGGGGCCGGGGCTGCGGGGCCCGGGGGGCCGTCGCGGCCGGGGTCCAGTTCGAGCCACTCCAGCATCCGGCACAGGTCGGTCAGTTCGGCGCCGCGCGGCGTGAGGACGGCTTCCCGTCCGCGTACGGCGGTGAGGGCCTCGGCGTACGCGCCGCTGTGCAGGCGGGCGGCGACGAGACCGCGCAGGGCCTCGCCGTCGGTGGGGTCGGCGCTGCAGGCGCGGGTGAAGTGGTCGGCCGCGTCAGCCGCTTCGCGGTGCAGCAGCAGGGCGCCGAGGCCGAGCGTGCGGTCGAGGCCGGCGAGGCGCAGGCCCGCCGCGGACAGTCGCGTGGCGAAGGCGAAGGCCCGCTCCACGCGGCCCGTCTCGTCGGCGAATCCGGCTCCGAGGAGGCGCCCCACCACCTGGTGCACTTCGGGCGGCACGGTCGCGTACCGCCTGAAGATGTCCACGTAGATCGCCAGTTGGTCGTCCTGGTCGGCGCCGAGCCTGGCCAGGGCGGTGGCGGCGATGGAGCGGGACTCCTCGTGGACGAACGCGCTGCGGTAGAGCCGCGTGTACAGGGACACCGCGAAGTCCCGGTCACCTGCGCCGGACCGGGCCACGGCGGCGTCGGCGAGCGGGACCCAGCTCTGGTGGAGTCCGATGCGCCCCTCGGCCGCCATGCGCTCGCCGACCTGGGCGAGCCGGTCCAGGTCGGCGGCCTCGACGAGGGGCAGGAATTGCGGGCCGAGGAAGGACCGCTGGAAGGAGGGCCACAGGTCGGCGGTGCGGTCCTGGTATTCCTCGATGCCCGCGAGGACCGCGCGCAGGCTCACGAGGCCGGCGCGCGGATCGGCGTCGGCGAGCGCGCTCGCCCAGGCGTTCTCCAGCCGGCCGCGCCGGGACAGACCTTTCCTCAGGGACCGCTGGGGCTCCACCCCTCACCCCCGGTCCCGCTCGGCGCGGGCCATGCGCCCGAACCGCTCCGCCTGGAAACGGTTGCCGGCCTTGCGGAACGCCTCCTCCGCGCGGCGGGCGAGCCTGGCGCGGTCCGCACCGGACGGCATCAGGGCGCGCCCGCGGACGAGTTCACAGGCGTCGGCCCAGGAGTGGGCGGCCGCCAGGTGATCGCCCGCGGACTCGTGGACCTGCCCCAGTTCGGTCAGCAGGCCCAGGCGTAACGGGTCGGGGACGTGGTTGCGTTCGAGGCCCCTGCGGAGCACGGTCGCGGCGGCCGGGCCCTGCCCGGACGTCCTCAGCCGCCGCCCTTCCGCCAGCTCGGCCTCGCCCGGCTGCCGCACGACGGGCCTCTCCAGGACCACGTCCAGGGCGGCGATCACCTCCTCCGCGCTGCGGAAGCGCTGCGCGGGCCGCAGTTCGAGCAGGCGCATCACGAGGGCGTCCAGGGCGGGCGGGACGAGGTTGTTGTGGACCGAGGGGCGTACGGGCGGCGCATTGCGCTTCTGCTCCTGGAGCCAGTCGCCGTGCGCCGACTCGGGCAGCGCGGGCGGCGGTGTCAGATGCGCGTACGCGTGGCGGCCGGTCAGGCCCTCGTACATCAGGAGCCCCAGCGAGTACAGGTCGGACTCGGGGACGCTGGAGCCGGCCGCGGTCTCCGGCGCCATGTACTGGAGGGTGCCGACCGTGCCCGGGACGTGGCCGAGCTCCAGCATCCGGGCGGCCAGGCCGAAGTCGATGAGCCGGACCCAGTTGTCGCTGCCCAGGAGGACGTTGTCGGGCTTGAGGTCGCGGTGCAGCAGCGGCGGGTCCAGTCGGTGCAGTCCACGCAGGGCCACGCAGATCTGCCGCGCCCACTTGACCAGCAGCGGTGCCGGGACGCGCCCCATCTCGGCGAACTGGCCGGCGAGGGTGGCCCCGGGGACGTACTCCATGGCGAGGAAGGCGCGGCCACCGAGACCCTTGGCGAGGCCGCCGTCGTACACGTGCACGAGATGGCGGCGGGCCTCGGCGTCCGCCATGGTGTCCATCGCCTCGGCGAGCAGCAGCACGTCCTGGAACAGCTCCGCGGCGTTCTCCTCGGTCAGGCCCGAGCGCCGGGAGAGCTTGAGGGCCACGCTGCGCACCGGATGGCCGAGGATGTACTGGTCGGCGCGGAAGACCGCCCCGAAACCGCCGCCTCCGATCCAGCCGCTCAGTGCGTAGCGGCCGTCGACCACCCGGCCTTCGAGCCCGCGCAGGTCGGACTCATCCGGTGCGGCCTGGTTCATCGTGCGCGTCCCCCTCCCCGCTCCCACCGGACTTGGTCAACCCGCCTTCCACAGAGGACAGTTCCACCCCGTCCGCCGGTTCCGGCGACAGGAAGCGCACCCGGGTACGGGAACCACTTCCGGCCCCGTCCCGGCCGGAGAACAGGGCGTCACGCACGCCCGGCGGCGGTGGAGGCACGAAGTCGACGACGATCCGGTCGCAGGCCTGGAACTCCTCCGCCCGCTCCTCGGCCGCCGCGAGAACGGGGTTCTCGACCAGGTCGGAGAGCACCTTGGCCATGATGCGGCCGCCCTCGCGCCCGCCCGCCTCGGAGTTGAGGCGGTGCCCGAGCGCGCCCGCGTACCGCACCAGCTCCTCGGGGACGGTCAGCTCCTTCTCCCGCTTCTCGCGCCAGAAGGCCGCCTGCCGGTCGAGCACCTTGCGGCCGATGGCGGTCATGGCGTCGCCGCCGAGCGGGCGGAAGACGATGACGCGGCGGACGCGGGCCAGGAACTCGGGGGTGAAGACGGGCGTGCCGTCCCGGCTGCGCTCGGACGCGAGCTTGGCGCGTACGGCGGCGGAGATCTCCTCGTCCGAACTGCCCTCGCCGAGGCGCGAGATGATCTCGTGCCCGGCGTTCGTGGTGAGGATGAAGATGGCGCGGTCGCCGTGCGCCTTGACACCCCGCTGGTCGGTGATCCAGCCCTCGTCGAAGAGGTTGAGGAAGGGCCGCAGCACCTCGGGGTGCGCCTTCTCCGCCTCGTCGAGGAGGAACACGCAGTACGGGTCGCTGTTGAGCTCGTTGATGAGCCGCCCGCCGCGCTCGTGCCCCACGTAGCCCGGCGGTGAGCCGAGGATGCCGGACACGCTGTGCGGCTCCGTGAAGTTCTCCATCGGATACGTCTGCAGCCGCTTGGACGCCGAGTAGAGACCGGCGACCCGCTTGGCCAGCTCGGTCTTGCCGACGCCGGTCAGGCCCGCGAAGAGCAGCACCGACGCCGGCCCCGAACTGACCGCGGCCAGGCCCGCCTTGATGCGTCGCAGCTCGTCCGCGACCACCCGGACCGCCTGGTCCTGCCCGACGACCTCCGCGCCGAGCGCCGTCGCGTAGTCGACCCGTTCGCCGCCCGTGCCGGCGATCTGCTCGCGCGGCATCCCGGACAGCTCGGACACCACGTCGGCCACTTCGTCGAGCGTCACGGCGCTGCGCTCGTCGCCGTGCTGTCTGCGCGCGTAGTCGAGGTCCTCGCAGGCGCGGCGCAGGACCTTGACGGCGGACAGCGGCAGCCGCTGGTGCCGGACGAAGTCACCCGCGAGGACCACGGCCCTCGCCACCGCGTGGCGCTCGATCCGGATGCCGGTGAACTCCGTCTCCAGCGCGTCCGCCGCGAGGCGCACCATGGCCCGCGCCGCTTCCCGCTCCGGCTCGGCCATGTCGATACGGCAGGTCAGCTCCTGGAGGACGTGGTCGGCGGCGACCAGATCCTCGTAGTCGTGCTCGGCGAGCACCCCGATGAGATGGATGCTGCGCTCCTTGAGTGCGCGGCGCAGCTCCAGAAGGTGGTCGGCGCCGTGCCGGCCGCGCAGCAGGGGCCCGAGCCCGTCGACGCAGACGACCAGGTCGGTGCGGCCCGCGACCTGACCGATCAGGGCCGTCAGCTGCTCGCCGCTGCTCTCCGCGGCGACGTCCTTGCAGTCGACGCGCAGGAACCGCTTGCGGCGCAGGAACGGGATCTCGCCCGTGGCGGCCCGCCGGGCGAGCTCGCGCAGCAGCGTGGTGGTGCCGATGCCGGGCAGGCCGGTGATCAGTACGTGGTTGTTCTCCGTACGGTGCAGGGCCCGGCACAGTGGCTCGAAGTAGCCGTCCAGGTGGGCGGCCGGGCCGATGGCCCCGGTCCTCGCGAGCCAGGTGAGGTCCTCGGAGGGCGGCAGGAACGCGGGCAGCCGGAAAGGCGCCTCGCGGGGCGCCGTCGAGCGGGTCTCGCCGAGTACGTCGCGCACGCTCTCGCGCAGCCGCTCGATGTCGAGGCGCAGCGGCTCGGCGGCCAGGACGGAGGCGAGGCGCTGCGGCGGGCTGTCCAGGAGGGCCGCGAGCAGGTGCGGGGTGTCGATCTGCTCCGCGTCCCAGCGGGCGGCCGTCGTGCGCGCCGCGTGCAGCAGGTCCCGCAGGGACTCGCCGATCCCGTCGCGGTCGAGGCGCGGGGCGGTCCGGCTCCCCCGCTCGGTGATCCGGAACGCCTGGGTGATGATCTCGACGGCCTTCACCAGGCCTACTTGGAGCGGCAGTTGGAGCCGGAAGAGGCGCTCGGCGGGCCCTTCGGTCTCCGACAGGAGAGCCATCAGACAGTGCGGCGGGAGCAGCCGGTCGTAGCCGAGCTCGGCGGCCCGCTGGGCGGCCAGTTCCAGGACGGCCCAGGCGTCGTTCGTGAACTCCTCGGAGCGCAGCCGGCCCGACGCGTCGTCGTACAGCTCGGGCGGCTCGTCGGCGTGGACCCCGACCTGCCTGCGCAGCGCCTCGGCGGCCAGGGGCAGATCGAGGAGCGGGGTCAGGAAGTCCCGCTCGTCCGCGGAGGGGGCGTCGAGCAGACAGGCCAGCAGCAGCTCCAGGCGGACCTCGGCGCCCACCGCGTCCCGCGTGCACCGGGACTCGAACTCTTCGAAGGCCGCGGCCAGCTCGGGGCTCACATGGTCGCGCGCGCCGTCGAACGCGTAGCCGTTCCCCGGCGGGGCGTAGACGGCGACTGTCTCCAGGAGATGATGCGGGGCCGCGCCCTCGGCGAGCGCGCCCTCGAACGCGGGGAGCACCGCGGGGTCGCGGGCATCGAGCGCCGCGTACAGGATGTCGCCGGGGCGTAAGCGCTCGGTGGCGCGCTCCGCGGCGGACAGCAGGACGGTGGCGGTGCGCTCGTCCCCGAGGGCGTCCGGATCGAGGAAGCCGTCCGTGAAGAGGCGCACGGAACGGCCTTCGGAGCCGCCTTCGGGATCGCCTTCGGGGCTGTTCTCGGGACTGTCCGGACTCTTTGCGGAATCGTGCTGCATCTTCGCGCGCAGGCCACGGCTTCACGACGTTTCGGGCCTGCCTGCCCACCTCCCCCGTGCACCGGCCATGCTTCCACACGGAGTACGCGGGGTCCCTTTGCTACGCAAAAGAGGGGACAACTCTTTGGCCGTACGGCCGAGTTGGTCCCCTCCTGCTACGACGCCAGGCCGGCGCCTACCGCGATACGAACGGCTGGTCCGTGCGGACGATCTCGCGGCCGAGTGGCATCAGGGAGACCGGGATCAGCTTGAAGTTGGCAATGCCCAGGGGGATGCCGATGATCGTGATGCACTGCGCGATGCCCGTCACGATGTGGGCGAGAGCGAGCCACCAGCCGGCCAGGACCAGCCACAACACGTTCCCGACGCAGGACGGGGCGCCCGCGTCCTGGCGCTCGACCGTCGTATAGCCGAACGGCCACAGCGCGTACACGCCGATCCTGAACGCCGCGATGCCGAACGGAATTCCGATGATCGTGATGCACAGGATCAGGCCCGCGAGCAGGTAGCCGAGGAACAGCCAGAAGCCGCTCAGCACTAGCCAAATGATGTTGAGGATTGTCTTCACGGGTGACGACCTGCCATCTGCTCTAGCCGGGCGATGCGCTCCGCCATCGGCGGATGCGTGGAGAACATCTTGGACATGCCCTGCCCGGGACGGAAGGGGTTCGCAATCATCATGTGACTTGCGGTCTCGATCCGTGGCTCCGGGGGGAGCGGCAACTGCTTGGTCCCCGCGTCGAGTTTGCGCAGGGCGCTCGCCAGGGCCAGTGGGTCGCCGGTGAGCTGGGCGCCCGACGCGTCCGCCTCGTACTCCCGGGATCGGCTGATGGCGAGCTGGATGACCGTGGCCGCGATGGGGCCCAGGATCATGATCATCAGCATGCCGAGCAGGCCGGGGCCGTCGTCGTCGTTCGAACGGCCGACGGGGATCAGCCAGGCGAAGTTGACCAGGAACATGATCACCGAGGCGAGCGCGCCGGCGACCGACGAGATCAGGATGTCGCGGTTGTAGACATGGCTCAGCTCGTGCCCGATGACGCCGCGCAGCTCGCGCTCGTCGAGGATCCGGAGGATGCCCTCGGTGCAGCACACCGCGGCGTTGCGCGGATTGCGGCCCGTCGCGAAGGCGTTGGGCGCTTCCGTCGGCGAGATGTACAGGCGGGGCATCGGCTGGCGGGCCTGCGTCGACAGCTCGCGGACCATGCGGTAGAGCGCGGGGGCCTCGAACTCGCTCACGGGGCGCGCGCGCATCGCGCGCAGGGCCAGCTTGTCGCTGTTCCAGTACGCGTACGCGTTCGTCGCGAGGGCGATGCCGAGGCCCACGATCAGCCCCGTACGACCGAAGAAGCTGCCGATGACGATGATGAGGGCCGACAGCCCCCCGAGGAGTACGGCGGTCTTCAGCCCGTTGTGCCGGCGGTGCACGGTACGCCCTCCATGTGGTGCGGCAGGGGAACCCTCTGCTTACTGGTGCTGGGTGCTTCCACAGTCCAGTGGACCCTCCCGTACTGGTCAACGCCAGACGGGGAGGACGAGTTCCCTTGTGCGCGCGGAGGGCGCGTGGGCCGTACGGGTGGGACGGAGCCCCGCCGGCGGGGGTCAGCGCTGTTCGGGGAGCCCGGCGAGCGCGAGGGCCGCGGGGTCGGCCTTGAGCTCGCTGGTGCAGTGGGAGCAGCGGGTGGCGATCGCGGGGATCTGGCTGAAACAGCGCGGGCAGTCGCGCAGGGCGGCCTTGATGTCGACCGGCTTGCCGCGGTCGAGGCGCGCCTGGAACTTCATCATCGGGACGACGACGAGGAAGTAGAGCACCGCCGCCGTGATCACGAAGGCGATCGCCGCGGCGACGAACTTGCCGTACGGGAAGTCCGTGCCGTCGACCTGGAAGTGCGCCTCACTGAAGTCACCGGTCGAGCGCGTGGCGAGGCCGATGAGCGGGGCGATGAACGCCGTGCTGAAGCCCGTGACGACGGCGGTGAAGGCGGAACCGACGGCGAGGCCGATCGCCATGGTCACGATGTTCCCGCGAAGGATGAAGTCCTTGAACCCGCTCAGCACGGCAGTGTCTCCCTGGTGTACGACGTTGAGGTCGCTAAGAGGGTGCCTAGAAGAGGCCCGTCGACGCAAAACGGAGAACCATCTGAGGTGCACCCGACAGGACGACCCCGATGACGGCGGTGAGCCCGATCGCCGCGGTGAGCGGCGCCGGAATGCGCTGTACCGCCTGCTCGCCCTCGGCGGAGCGGAACAGGGTCGCCGTCCACTGAAGGTAGTAGTAGAGAGCGATCACGACGTTGACGGCCATGACCACGGCGAGCCAGCCGAGGCCCGCGTCGACGGCCGCCGAGAAGACGGTGACCTTCGCGAAGAGGCCGATGATGCCGGGCGGCAGGCCCGCGAGGCAGAGCAGGAAGAAGCCGAGGACCAGGGCGGCCAGCGGCCGGGACCGGTACAGGCCGCGGTAGTCGCTGATGCGGTTCAGGGGCTTCGTACGGGCCACGAGGGCGGCCACGGCGAAGGCACCGAGGTTCACGGCGGCGTACATGAGGGAGTACGCGACGGTGGAGCCGATGGCCTTGTCGGCGTCCTTGGAGTAGGCGGCCGCGGCGATCGGGACGAGGAGGTAGCCGGCCTGGCCCACCGAGGACCAGGCGAGCAGGCGTACCGCGCTGTACGCGCGCGTGGCCTGCTGGCGCAGGGCCGCCACGTTGCCCACGGTCATGGTGAGCGCGGCGAGCGCGGCCAGGGCCGGGCCCCACACGTCGGCGTAGGACGGGAAGGCGACGACGGTGACGAGGATGATCCCGGAGAACCCGACCGCCTTGCCGATCACCGACAAGTAGGCGGCGACCGGCAGCGGGGCTCCTACGTAGGTGTCGGGCACCCAGAAGTGGAAGGGGACGGCGGCGGTCTTGAAGGCGAAACCGACCAGAGTGAGGGCGACGCCCGCCTGGGCCAGGGTGTGGAACTGCCCGTCGACGTGCGTCAGGGCGGTGGCGATCCTCGTGAGGTGCAGGGTGCCCGTCGTCGCGTAGACGAAGCTCACGCCCAGGAGGGTGACCGCGGTCGCCGTGACCGAGGACAGGAAGAACTTCAGGGCCGCTTCCGAGGAGCGCCGGTCGTCGCGCTTGATGCCGACGAGGGCGAACGCCGGCAGGGACGCCACTTCCAGGGCGACGACAAGGGTGGCCAGGTCGCGCGACGCGGGCAGCAGCGCGGCGCCCGCGGCGGAGGACAGGAGCAGGAACCAGAACTCTCCCTCGGGGAGCGCCCTGGGCGTGTTCTTCGCGTCCTTGATGCCGGTGATGGACAGCAGCGCGGTCAGCAGGGCGCCGGCCAGGACGAGGAACTGGATGACGAGCGTGAAGTGGTCGGCCGTGTAGCTGCACGCGGCCTGCTCGCCCTTGAGCGTCTTGAGGCAGAAGGTCGAGCGGTCGCCGTCCAGAAGGGGCAGCAGCGCGAGCGCGGCGGCCGCCAGACCCGCGACGGAGACCCACCCGAGCAGCGCCTTCCTGTGCTCGCCGAGGAACAGGTCCGCGACGAGCACCACGAGGGCGACGACCGCCGCGATGGTGGGCGGCGCGATCGCGAGCCAGTCGACGGACTGGACGAGGGACGCCACGGACGGCGCGGCGACGGCGGTCACTGGATGCCTCCTGCGAGGAGCTTCTGCACGGCCGGGTCGGTGAGGCCGATCAGGGCCGCGGGCCAGAGCCCGCCGACGACGGTGAGGGCGACGAGCGGGGTCCAGGCGGCGAACTCGTAGCCCCGGACATCGGCGAGCTTCGGCGCCTCGGCCTCGTGCGGGCCCATGCAGACCCGGCGGACGACGGCGAGCATGTACGCGGCGGTGAGCAGCGTGCCGAACGCGGCGATCGCCATGAACGTGAGGAACGCGGGGCGGCTCAGGTCGGCGGCCGGCTCGAACGCGCCGAACAGGGCGAGCATCTCGCCCCAGAACCCGGCGAGGCCCGGCAGCCCGAGGGAGGCGACGGCGGCGAAGGCGAGGAGCCCGCCGAGACGGGGCGCCTTGCCGTAGAGCGCCATGCCGCCCTGCTGGGCAAGCGTGTCGAGGTCCGTGCTGCCCGTGCGGTCCTTGAGGGCGCCTACGAGGAAGAACAGCAGGCCGGTGATGAGACCGTGGGCGATGTTCGCGAAGAGCGCGCCGTTGACGCCGGTCGGCGACATCGTCGAGATGCCGAGCAGGACGAAGCCCATGTGCCCGACGGACGAGTACGCGATGAGGCGCTTGAGGTCGCCCTTGGCACCGGGCCGCGCGAGAGCGAGGCAGGCCAGGGACCCGTAGATGATCCCGACGACGGCGAACGCGGCGAGGTACGGCGCGAACGTGTGCATGCCGTCGGGCGTGACCGGCAGCAGGATCCGGACGAACCCGTACGTGCCCATCTTGAGCAGCACACCGGCGAGGAGGACCGAGCCGACGGTGGGCGCGGCGGTGTGGGCGTCGGGCAGCCAGCTGTGCAGCGGCCACATCGGCGTCTTGACCGCGAGCCCGATCCCGATCGCCAGAACGGCGGTGACCTGCACGGACGTGCTCAAGCCTCGGCCGTTGTCAGAGGCGAGTGCCACCATGTCGAACGTGCCGGACTCGAGCCCGATGAGGAGGATGCCGAGCAGCATCACGACGGAGCCGAGGAGCGTGAAGAGGATGAACTTCCAGGCGGCCTTGGCCCGTTGCTCACCGCCCCAGCGGGCGATGAGGAAGTACATCGGGATGAGGACCATCTCGAAGGCGAGGAAGAAGAGCAGCAGATCGAGCACGGCGAAGGTCGCGAGGGTGCCGGACTCGAGCAGGAGGATCAGCGCGACGAATGCCTTGGGGGACGGGCCCGCCGGCATTTTGAAGTAGGAGTACAGCGCGCAGAGGAAGGTCAGCAGCGCGGTCAGGACCAGGAGGGGGAGCGAGATGCCGTCGACGCCGAGGTGGATGCGCACGTCGAGTGCGGGGATCCAGCTGATGTCGGTCGTGGCCTGCATCTTTGACGGGTGGTCATGGTCGAAGCCGAGCGCGAGGACGATCGCGGCGACGAGGATCACGCCGGTCACGGTCACGCCGTGGCGGAGCACGGCCTGGTCCGGGGACTTCCCCTTCAGCCCGGGCGGGGCCGGGAGAAGAGCGGCGGCGGCGCCGACGAGCGGGCCGACGACGATCAGTGCGAGAAGGAACTGCATCACGGATTCGCTGATATCGATCACGGCTGCTCACGCTCCGGCGGTGGCGACGAGGACGACGGCGATCGCCAGGACGACGGTCCCTGCGAGCAGGGCGCTGAGATAGGTCTGCACGTTGCCGGTCTGGGCACGGCGGACGGCCCGTCCCAGCCAGTTGGGTACGGCGGCGGCGCCGCGCACATAGGTCTCGACGACCTCGCGGTCGAGGAAGCGGACCAGTGAGGCCGCGGCCGTGACCGGCCGGACGAACAGGGCCGCGTAGACGGCGTCCAGGTGGAAGCCCGTGGCCGCGTGGCGGTGCAGCGGGCCGAGCAGGAGACGGCCCGGGTCCGCCGGATCGGGGGCGTAGGCGATGTCCCCGTACGCGGCCGCATGGGTCGCGATGGCCTCGGCCTCGACGACGCTGCCGTCCGCGTCGGGGTGGGCGGCTACGGCGCCGAGCGGGGCACCCGCGGCGAGCGCCGTGGTGTGGCGCCAGGCCGCGTAGGTGACGAGCCCGCCGACGAGGGCGACGCCCGTGCCGAGGACGGAGGTGGTGAGGGTCGGGGTCAGCGAGCGGCCGTCGAACCAGTCGGGCACGACGCCGACGGTGAGACCGAAGGCGAGCGAGGGGATCGCCAGGACCCACAGGACGGCGTTCATCACGACGGGCTGCTTGCCGTGGTCGGGGGCCTCGGCGCCGTGGCCCCGGAAGACCAGGAGCCATAGGCGCGTGGCGTACGCGGCGGTGAGCAGGGCCGTGACAAGGCCGGACACGAGGACGATCCAGCCCGCCGAGGACGGGATCGCCTCGGCGTGGCCGGTGGCCGCGTGCTCGGCGGAGCCGAGAACGGCCTCCTTGGAGAAGAAGCCGCTGAACGGCGGGATCGCGGCGAGCGCGAGGAGCGCCACGGTCATCGTCCAGTAGGCGTCGGGGACGCGGTCGCGCAGGCCCTTCATACGGGACATGGCGGCGAGCGAGTTGGTGCCGGCGGCGTGGATGACCACGCCCGCCCCGAGGAACAGCAGCGCCTTGAAGGCGCCGTGCGACAGGAGGTGGAAGACGGCGGCGCCGCGGTCGCCGACGGCGAGGGCGCCGGTCATGTAGCCGAGCTGGCCGATCGTCGAGTACGCGAGGACGCGCTTGATGTCGTCCTGGGCGAGGGCGGCGAGCGCCGAGCCGGTCATCGTGACGGCGGCCATGACGGCGAGGACGACCAGGGCTGCGCCGGAGGCGGCGAAGACGGGGAGGAGCCGGGCGACGAAGTAGACACCGGCGGCGACCATCGTCGCGGCATGGATCAGCGCGGAGACCGGCGTGGGGCCGGCCATCGCGTCGGGCAGCCAGGTGTGCAGCGGGAACTGCGCGGACTTGCCCGCCACTCCCGCGAGGAGGAGCAGCGCGATCAGCGTGGGGTGGTCGAGGCCGCCGCTCGCGACGGCCCCGAGGACCGTCGTGATGCGGAAGGACCCGGCGTCCACGGCGAGCGCGAACAGGCCGATCAGGAAGGGGACGTCGCCCAGCTTCGTGACCAGGAACGCCTTGAGGGACGCGGCGCGCGCCTCCGGTGTCTCCCAGTAGTGGCCGACGAGGAAGTACGAGCAGATGCCCATGACTTCCCAGCCGACGAGCAGCACCATCAGGTCGCCCGAGTAGACGACGAGAAGCATCGCGGAGGTGAAGAGGGAGACGAGCGCGGCGTACGACGGGTAGCGCGGGTCGTCACGCAGGTAGGCCGTCGAGTAGATCTGCACGCACGACGCGACGACGCAGACCAGGACGGCGACGAGCGCGGCGAAGCCGTCGACGTGCAGGGCGAGCTCGATGGGGACCGAGCCCGTGGGGGTGAGTTCGGTGGCCGCGTCGATGCTCGCCCCGCCGCCCTGGCGCACGGCGACGAGGACGGTGAGGGCCAGCGCCGCGAGGGTCGGCAGCACGGCGAGGGGCCGTACGAAGCCGGGTGCGGTGCGGCCGAGGAGCAGTCCCGCCGCCGCGGCGAGGAACGGGAGGAGGGGGACGAGCACGGCGAGGGTCGTGGTGGTCACGCGGTGGCCTCGGCCTTCTCGTCCGTAACGGCCTCGGCGCCGGCGTCCGGTGCGGAGCCGTCGGGGGCGGAGCCGTCGGGTCCGCCGTCGTCCGGGGACTCGGCGGTGTCACGGAGCTTGTCGATGTCGGAGGTGCCCCGACCGCGGTACACGGCGAGCACGATCGCGAGTCCGATGCCGATCTCGGCCGCGGCGATGGCGATGGTGAACAGGGTCAGCGCCTGGCCGGAGTGGAGGGTGTCGCGGGCCGCCTTGCTGAGCCAGACGTCGAAGGCGACGAGGTTGAGGTTGACGGCGTTGAGCATCAGCTCGACGGACATCAGGACCAGGATCGCGTTGCGGCGGGCCAGCACTCCGTACAGGCCCGTGCAGAAGAGCAGCGAGGAGAGGACGGCGGGGTAGGCGAGGTGCATCAGCGGTTCCCCTCCCGGGCCTTGGTGTTCGTGTCCTGTGCCCTGGTGTTCGCGTCCCGTGTCCTGGCGGTCCTGCGGGACAGGACGATCGCGCCGACGAGGGCCGCGAGCAGCAGGACCGAGAGGGCCTCGAAGGGCAGCACCCAGTGCTGGAAGAGGATCGACCCGGTCACCGCGGTGGTGCCCTGGGGTGCGCCGTCGAGGTCGACCCAGGTGGTGCGGAAGGCGTCCACGACGACCCAGACGAGGGCGGCGGCCGCGGCGACGGCGACCGTCAGCGCGGCCCACCGGTTGCCCGAGTCGGCGTCCGGGGAGTGGCCGATGGGCGCCCTCGTGAGCATCAGTCCGAACAGGAGGAGGACGACGACGGAGCCGACGTAGATGAGGACCTGCACCCAGGCGATGAACTCGGCGGTGAGCAGCAGGTACTCGACGGCGAGGCCACCGAGGGCGGCGACCAGCCACAGGGCCGCGTGCACCAGCTGCTTGGTGGTGACGGTGACGATCGCTGCGCCGAAGGTGACCAGGCCGACGAGGAGGAACGCGATCTCGACGCCGGTCGGCGAGAGGAATCCGTGGGTCTGCGTGGCCGCGGTGGCGGCCGCTGCGACGGGGGTCACGCGGGTCCCTCCTCTCCGGGTGTGGGTTCGCCGGGGGTGGATTCGCCGGGGGTGGGTTCGCCGGGGGTGGGTTCTTCCGCGGCGGCGGCCTGCGCGGCTGCCAGCTTGTCGGCGGCCTTGCGGGCGGCGGCGAGTTCCTTGGGTTCCTCGGCCGCCGGGTCGAGCGCGGGCGGGGCCGGGACGGTCCACATCCACTCGCGGAGCCGGTCTCGCTCGTGGGTGAGTTCGTGGATGTCCGTCTCCGCGTACTCGAACTCCGGGGACCAGAACAGCGCGTCGAAAGGACACACCTCGATGCAGATACCGCAGTACATGCACAGGGCGAAGTCGATGGCGAAGCGGTCGAGGACGTTGCGGCTGCGCTCGCGGCCACCCTCGACGGCGGCCGGCACCGTCTCCTTGTGGGAGTCGATGTAGATGCACCAGTCGGGGCACTCGCGGGCGCACAGCATGCAGACCGTGCAGTTCTCCTCGAACAGGCCGATGACGCCACGGGTGCGCGGCGGCAGTTCGGGCTGGACGTCCGGGTACTGCTCGGTGACGGTCTTACGCGTCATCGTGCGGAGGGTGACGGCGAGGCCCTTGGCGAGACCTGCGCCTGGGATGCGGGGCCGGGTGGGCGGGAGTGACTCGGTCACTGGTTGATCGCCACCTTCACGATTCCGGTGAGCGCGATCTGCGCGAGTGCGAGCGGGACGAGGAGGGTCCAGGAGAGTTTCTGGAGCTGGTCCTCGCGGAGACGGGGGTAGGTGACGCGCAGCCAGATCACGACGAACGCGAGGACGGCGGTCTTCAGCAGCGTCCAGACCCAGCCGAGGCCGTCGGCGCCCCACGGCCCGTGCCAGCCGCCCAGGAACAGGACGGTGGTGAGGCCGCACAGAACGACGATCCCGGCGTACTCGGCGAGCAGGAACAGGGCGAAGCGCAGGCCCGTGTACTCGGTGTACGCGCCGAAGATGATCTCGGAGTCGGCGACCGGCATGTCGAAGGGCGGGCGCTGGAGTTCGGCGAGGCCCGCCACGAAGAAGACGAGGGCGCCGACGATCTGCCACGGCACCCACCACCACTCGAACGCGTCGATGATGCCGGGCAGCGAGACGGTGCCGGCGGCCATCGCGACCGAGGCGGCGGCGAGCAGCATCGGCAGTTCGTAGGCGAGGAGCTGCGCGGCGGTGCGCAGGCCGCCCAGGAGGGAGAACTTGTTGGCCGACGCCCAGCCCGCCATGAGCGAGCCGAGCACTCCGACGCCCATGACGGCGAGTACGAAGAAGATGCCGGCGTCGACGACCTGGCCGACCGCGCCCTCGCTCGGGCCGATGGGGATGGCGAGCAGGACGAGGAGGTACGGCAGGAGCGCGACGGCGGGCGCGAGCTGGAAGATGCGGCGGTCCGCGTCGGCGGGGACGATGTCTTCCTTCTGCGCGAACTTCACGCCGTCGGCGACGAGCTGGGCCCACCCGTGGAAGCCGCCCGCGTACATGGGGCCGAGGCGGCCCTGCATGTGCGCCATCACCTTGTGCTCGGTCTGGCCGACGACAAGGGGCAGGACGAGGAAGGCGACGAAGACGACGATGAGCCGCAGAGCGACGTCGAGAACGTCGTTCACTCCGTTCCTCCTGAGGGGGTTTCGGGGGCTTCGGGGGTGGCGTCCGTGGTTTCGGGGTCGTCCGGGGTTCCGGAACTAGCCGGGGCATCCGGCGCGTCCGGGGCTTCGGAGGCGGTCGGAGTATCCGGGGCGTCGGAGGTGGCCGGAGCATCCGGGGCCTCGGAGGTAGCCGGGGCATCCGGCGTGTCCGGGACGTCGGAGGTGGCCGGAGCGTCGGAGGTGGCCGGAGCGTCCGGGGCCTTGGAGGTAGCCGGGGCATCGGGCGTGTCCGGGACGTCCGGTGTTTCAGGCGTGGGCTCCTCCGGCGCGCCCGGTGTTTCAGGCGTGGGCTCCTGCGGCGCGGCCGGTTTCGGCTCGTCGAAGGCCGGGCGGGCGTGGTGCCAGGGCGCGTCACCGGTGGCGCCGGACTTGCCCGCGGCGTCCGGTTCCGGCGCCGCGGGAGTCTCAGGCGCCACAGGGCTCTCAGGCGCCGCAGGACTCTCCGGTGCCGCAGGGGCCTCGGGAGTTGCCGGTGCCTCAGGAGTTGGCGGCGTCTGCGAAGCCGACCCCTGCGACGCGCTCCGCGAGCGCCTCGGCGGAGCGGCAGCCGCCGCATCCGTGCCGGCCGGGGCAGCCTGACTGGCCGACCCCTCCCCCGCCGTGCGCGTCCGCCGCACCGGACGGTCGCCCGCCGCGCGGGCCGCACCACGGGCCGGGCGGGCCGGCGCGGGCGGAAGCTGGCCCTTCAGCGGGCCCCACTCGTTCGGGTCCGGAACACCCGGCGGCAGCATCTGACGCCGCTTCGGCCCACCGTGTCCCGCAGCCTCCCCCGGCTCCTTGGCTCCCGGCCAGGCCTTCACGACCCGCGCCGCGAGCACGAAGTCCTTCCGCAGGGGATGGCCCTCGAAGCCGTCGGGGAGGAGGAGCGGCACCAGGTGCGGGTGGCCCTCGAAGCGGACGCCGAACATCTCGTGCGTCTCGCGCTCGTGCCAGCTCGCGCCCGCGTACACGTCGACCGCGGTGGCCAGGACGGGGGCGTCGTGCGACACGGTCGTGCGCAGGAGCAGTCGGCGTACGGGAGACAGGGCGACGACGTGCGCGCAGACGCGGAAACCGGTGCCGGGCTCGTCGACCGCGCTCAGCCAGTCGAAGTAGGTGCAGCCCAGCGTGGTGCGGGCCGTTTCGAGGGCGGCGATCCACGTGGCCGCGGGAACATCGACGGTGAGGACCTCGTACGACTCCTCGGCCGTGGCGTCCGGGCCGAAGATCTCCTCGACGGGTCGGGGCAGCCAGCCGGTCACCGCTCACCCTCCCCGGAGTCGTCGCGCGTCGGGACCGGCGGCTTCACGAGGCCGCTGCTGAGGGCGGCCGCCGACGGCCGTCCCGCCGCCGCGTCGGCGCCGTAGCGCTCGCCGAGCGACTCGCGCGCGATCTTCTCCTGAAGCTTGAGGATGCCCTGGAGCAGCGCCTCCGGCCGGGGCGGGCACCCGGGCACGTACACATCGACCGGGATGATCTGGTCGACGCCCTTGGTGACCGAGTACGAGTCCCAGTACGGGCCGCCGCAGTTGGAGCAGGCGCCGAACGAGATGACGTACTTGGGCTCGGGCATCTGCTCGTACAGGCGCTTCACGGCCGGGGCCATCTTGTCCGTGACCGTGCCGGAGACGACCATCAGGTCGGCCTGGCGCGGGCCCGGCGCGAAGGGGATGACGCCGAGGCGGATGAAGTCGTGCCGCGCCATGGACGCCGCGATGAACTCGATGGCGCAGCAGGCCAGGCCGAAGTTGAAGACCCAGAGCGAGTAGCGGCGGCCCCAGTTGAGGACCACCTTCATCGGCTCGGGGGCCAGGCGGGACAGCACGCCCAGCTTCTTCGGGCTGACGGGATCCGGCAGGAGCACGGGCTCCGAGGGGGTCACGTCCATGTGAGGACGCCCTTCTTGTATGCGTACAGCAGGCCCACGGCGAGGAAGCCGAGGAAGATGAACATCTCCACGAGCGTCGCCGCGCCGAACTGCGGATCGGCGAAGACGGTCGCCCACGGGAAGAGGAAGATCGAGTCGACGGCGAAGACGACGTAGAGGAACGCGTAGACGTAGTAACGGACCTGGGTGTGGGCCCAGCCCTCGCCGACGGGGTCGACGCCGCACTCGTACGTCAGGAGTTTCTCGGGGGTCGGCACCACCGGCCGCAGCAGCCGCCCCGCGCCGAAGGCGACGGCGACGAACAGGACTCCCACGGCGGCGAGCACGCCGACGACGGAGTACGTCTGGAAGTAGTCCGCAGCGATCATGGTCGGTCCCGGCACGTCCGCCCCTCGCTCCGTGGTGTTCGACGATCTGTACGCACGGGAGTCTAGGGCCTGTTAAAGAGACGGTAAGCAGGCGTCCAGGGTTGAGTCCAGGGTTGAGGTGGGGTTATCCCCCGTCGGGTCCGGCAGCCCGCCTCATGGCGCCCCGCCGCCCGGCCGGGCACGCTGTCGCATATGACCGCTCGCATCGTCACCACAGAGCCGGACGTGGACCGTCCGCCGGCCCCGCGCTTCGCCTTCGACCGGCACACCTGGAAGGAGATCGCGTATCTCCTCAGCAATCTGCCGATCGCCGTGCTCGGCTTCACCTATGTCGTGACGATGCTGGCCACCGGCGTCGGCCTGGCCGTGACGGTGATCGGTCTGCCCGTGCTCGCGGCCGGTCTGCTCGGCGCGCGTCAGCTCGGGAAGGCGGAGCGGGGGCGGGCCCGCGCGCTGATCGGGCTGCGCATCGAGGAGCCGAGCCCGCTGCCGCGCAGCCGCGACGAGGGCTTCTTCGGCCGGCTGTGGTCCGGCCTGAAGGACCCGGTGGGCTGGCGGACGGTGCTCTACGAGTTCATACGGCTGCCGTGGGGTGTGCTCACGTTCGCCATCACGCTGACCGGTCTCTTCGTGCTGTGGCCGGTGCTCCCGTTCATCGTGCGGGGCCTGACCAACGCGGACCGGGCGATGGCACGGGCGCTCCTGTCGCCGTCGGACGAACTGGAGCGGCGGATCGCCGAGCTGGAGTCGGACCGGGGCGTCGTCGTCGACACGGCCGCCGCCGACCTGCGCCGCATCGAGCGCGACCTGCACGACGGCGCACAGGCCCGCCTGGTCAACCTCGCGATGGGCCTCGGCCTCGCGAAGGAGAAGCTCCTCGAGGACCCGGACGCCGCTGCCGCCATGGTCGATGAGGCACACGGCGAGGTGAAGCTGGCGCTTCAGGAGCTGCGCGATCTGGCCCGCGGCATCCACCCGGCCATCCTCACCGACCGCGGCCTGGACGCGGCGCTCTCCTCCGTGGCCTCGCGCTGCACGGTTCCGGTGAAGGTCACGGCGGACCTGCCTCAGCGGCCCGCCGCGGCGATCGAGGGCATCGCGTACTTCACGGTGTCCGAGCTGCTGCAGAACGTCAGCAAGCACAGCGGGGCGCGGTCGGCGTCGGTCGACGTGTGGCGCTCCGCGGACCGGCTGCTGATCCAGGTGCGGGACGACGGGCGCGGCGGCGCGAGCCTCGACAAGGGCACGGGCATGTCGGGCCTCGCGGACCGGCTCGGCGCGGTGGACGGCCTGTTCGTCGTGGACTCGCCGGACGGCGGTCCGACGACGGTGACCGCGGAGCTGCCCTGGCGCGACCGCACACCCGCGTAAGCGGCACGACCGTGGCCGTGGCCGGCGGGGTAGGGAAAACCCCCGGCCCAAGACGCCGACCGGCTCCATGGTCGCGAGGCGTCGCCGCGAGGAGTCTGGAAGTACCAGGCGGACGAGCAGAACGGACGGACCCCACCGATGATCACGCCCACGCAGTACGGACAGGGACACGGCTACCGCGACGACGCGGTGGCCGGGGAACGGCGCCGCCGTCTCCCGGCCGGGCTGCGCGCGCCGTTCGAGGCCCGTACGTTCCGCGAGCTCGGCTATCTGCTCCTGAGCCTCCCGCTCAGCATCATCACGTTCGTGTACGCGGTGACGATGGTGTCGCTCGGCGCCGGCCTGCTGATCACGTTCCTCGGCATCCCGGTGCTGGCCGCCGCCCTCGCCGGGGCGCGCGGATTCGCCGCGATGGAGCGGGCCAGGGCGCGCGCGCTCCTCGGCGTCGACGTCGGCACGCCGGGCCCGCTGCGGCCCCGCACACACGGCCCGATGGCGTGGACGGGCGCCCTCCTCAAGAGCGGCGAGTCGTGGCGCAACCTGCTGTACACGGTCGTGCACTTCCCGTGGGCGGTCTTCGCGTTCAACGTCGCGCTGGTCTTCTGGACGGTGGGCTGGTCCCTGCTCACGTATCCGCTGTGGCAGTGGGTCTTCCCCATGTACACCGGCCAGGGCGGGATCCAGCTCTACGGCGACGGCGCGCACAACGTCTACCTGGACAACCCCTTCGAGATCACCGTCACCGCGGCGGTCGGCCTGCTGATCACGCTCGCGACGCCGTGGATCATCAGGGCGCTGGCCTCCGTGGACCGGGCACTGGTGGGCGGGCTGCTCGGTCCGTCGCGGCTCGCCACGCGCGTCGTGCAGCTGGAGTCGGACCGCGGCGTCGTGGTCGACACGGCCGCCGCCGACCTGCGCCGCATCGAGCGCGACCTGCACGACGGCGCACAGGCCCGCCTGGTCAACCTCGCGATGGATCTGGGGCTCGCCAAGGAGAAGCTGACGGAGGACCCGCAGGAGGCGGCGCGCATGGTGGACGAGGCGCACGGCGAGGTGAAGACGGCGCTCCAGGAGCTGCGGGATCTGGCCCGCGGCATCCACCCGGCCATCCTCACCGACCGCGGCCTGGACGCGGCCCTGTCCTCCGTGGCCTCCCGCTGCACGGTCCCGGTGCAGGTCGAGGTCGACCTGCCGGCGCGGCCCGCGCCGGCCATCGAGGGCATCGCCTACTTCACGGTCAGCGAGCTCCTGCAGAACGTCAGCAAGCACAGCCGGGCGACCCGCGCCACGGTCGACGTGTGGCGGGTCGAGGACCGGCTGATGCTCCAGGTGGCGGACAACGGGGTGGGCGGCGCCCATGCCTCCACCGGCTCAGGCCTCGCCGGGCTCGCCGAGCGGCTCGACGCCGTCGACGGGATCCTCCTGGTGGACTCGCCGACGGCGGGCCCGACCCGGATCACGGCGGAACTGCCGTGGCGGCGCGCCTGACGGCCGCCTCCCGCGTGTGCGGTGCGCCCCTTCCCGGGGTGCACCGCACACGCGTGTCCTTCCCGGCCAATCCCGGCGCCACGGCCCGGGACCGTCCGGATGCTGGGATGCTGGTGACTGTCGAACGGGTGGGACGTGCTGTGGGGGGCCGAAAAACGTGGAGGACAGAGTGCGAGTGGTCATCGCCGAGGATTCAGTGCTGCTCAGGGAGGGCCTGACCCGGTTGCTGACCGACCGCGGGCACGACGTGGTGGCGGGCGTGGGCGACGGGGACGCGCTGGTCAAGACCATCACCGACCTGGCCTCGCAGGACGCGCTGCCGGACGTCGTGGTCGCCGACGTGCGGATGCCGCCGACCCACACGGACGAGGGCGTGCGCGCCGCGGTCCTGCTGCGCAAACAGCACCCGGGGCTCGGAGTGCTGGTCCTTTCGCAGTACGTGGAGGAGCAGTACGCGACCGAACTGCTCGCCGGTTCCAGCCACGGTGTGGGCTATCTGCTCAAGGACCGGGTCGCCGAGGTGCGCGAGTTCGTGGACGCGGTCGTGCGAGTGGCGCAGGGCGGTACGGCGCTCGACCCCGAGGTGGTGGCCCAGCTCCTGGGGCGCAGCCGCAAGCAGGACGTGCTGGCGGGGCTGACCCCGCGTGAGCGCGAGGTGCTCGGCCTGATGGCCGAGGGGCGGACGAACTCGGCGATCGCGCGTCAACTGGTCGTGAGCGACGGCGCGGTGGAGAAGCACGTCAGCAACATCTTCCTGAAGCTGGGACTGTCCCCGAGTGACGGGGATCACCGACGTGTTCTGGCGGTGCTCACCTACCTGAACTCGTGACGACCTGACACCCTGTCAGATATGGCGGGAATCGGTCGGTGGGCTCCAGGACCCTCCGGCCGACTTCAGGGCCGGCTCCAGGGTCGGCCCCGGGGTCGGCCCCGGGGTCGGCCCTGAGTCGGTCCTGAGTCGGTCCTAGAACCAAAGGATGAGCGGGCGCGTCTTCGAACGGGGGGCCACGGGGGTGGGTAAATCATGACAAACAAGGTCATCAGGGTGTCTCATTGTCGCGTCCACCATGCGAACTAACCAGGGAAGGCGACCCTTACAGACGTAGGGTGGGCCATGGAGAGGCCGGTCGGCCGGCCGCTCCCGCAGAGCCGCCTCGAGGGAGGTCCAGTTCAGTGACCAGCCAGGTCAGTAGCCCGGCCGAGCAGGCCGATGGCGCAGTGGTCGGAGAGCAGCGCAAACGCGCGAACGACAAGGACGTACGGCGCCTGGACCGGGTGATCATCCGGTTCGCGGGTGACTCGGGCGATGGTATGCAGCTGACGGGTGACCGGTTCACTTCGGAGACCGCGTCGTTCGGGAACGATCTGTCCACGCTGCCGAACTTTCCCGCCGAGATCAGGGCGCCCGCAGGGACACTGCCGGGCGTTTCTTCGTTCCAGTTGCATTTCGCGGACCACGACATCCTCACGCCGGGGGATGCGCCGAATGTGCTGGTGGCGATGAACCCGGCGGCGCTGAAGGCGAATATCGCGGATGTGCCGCGTGGTGCGGAAATCATCGTCAACACGGACGAGTTCACCAAGCGGGCGATGCAGAAGGTCGGTTACGACACGTCCCCGCTGGAGGACGGCTCCCTGGACGGCTATCACGTCCACCCGGTGCCTTTGACGGCCCTGACGGTGGAGGCGCTCAAGGAGTTCGAGCTGTCGCGTAAGGACGCGGGCCGTTCGAAGAACATGTTCGCGCTGGGTCTGCTGTCGTGGATGTATCACCGGCCCACCGAGGGCACGGAGAGGTTCCTGCGCTCGAAGTTCGCGAAGAAGCCGCAGATCGCGGCGGCGAACATCGCGGCTTTTCATGCGGGCTGGAACTTCGGTGAGACGACGGAGGATTTCGCGGTCTCCTACGAGGTCGCCCCGGCCTCCTCCGCGTTCCCGACCGGCACCTACCGCAATATTTCGGGGAATCTGGCTCTGTCCTACGGGTTGATCGCGGCGTCGAAGCAGGCGGATCTGCCGTTGTATCTGGGCTCGTATCCGATCACGCCGGCCTCGGACATCCTGCACGAGCTGTCGAAGCACAAGAATTTCGGTGTGCGCACGTTCCAGGCGGAGGACGAGATCGCGGGGATCGGCGCGGCGCTGGGCGCGGCGTTCGGCGGCAGCCTCGCCGTCACGACCACCTCCGGTCCCGGTGTGGCGCTGAAGTCCGAGACGATCGGGCTCGCGGTCTCCCTCGAACTGCCGTTGCTGGTGGTGGACATCCAGCGCGGCGGCCCCTCGACGGGTCTGCCGACCAAGACCGAGCAGGCGGATCTGCTGCAGGCGATGTACGGGCGCAATGGTGAGGCACCGGTTCCTGTGGTGGCGCCGAAGACGCCGGCGGACTGTTTCGACGCGGCGATCGAGGCGGCCCGGATCGCGATCACGTACCGCACGCCGGTGTTCTTGTTGTCGGACGGTTATCTGGCGAACGGTTCGGAACCGTGGCGCATCCCGGAGATCGATCAACTCCCGGACCTGCGTACCCAGTTCGCGTCGGGGCCGAATCACACCGAGGCGGACGGCGCCGAGGTGTTCTGGCCGTACAAGCGTGATGCGAAAACCCTGGCCCGCCCGTGGGCGATCCCGGGCACGCCGGGGCTTGAGCACCGTATCGGCGGGATCGAGAAGCAGGACGGCACGGGCAACATCTCCTACGACCCGGCCAACCACGAGTTCATGGTCCGCACCCGGCAGGCCAAGATCGACGGTATCGAGGTCCCGGACCTTGAGGTCGACGACGCCTTGGGCGAGGCCAACACCCTTGTCCTGGGCTGGGGTTCGACGTACGGACCGATCACCGCCGCGGTGCGCCGGCTGCGTACGGCGGGCGAGCGCATCGCGCAGGCCCATCTGCGCCACCTCAACCCGTTCCCGAAGAATCTGGGTGAGGTCCTGGGCCGTTACGACAAGGTGGTGGTCCCCGAGATGAACCTCGGCCAGCTCGCCACCCTCATCCGGGCCAGGTATCTGGTGGACGCCCGCTCCTACAACCAGGTCAACGGCATGCCGTTCAAGGCTGAGCAGCTCGCCACGGCTCTCAAGGAGGCCATCCATGGCTGACACCGGCACGAAAGGCACGGGCACGATCGAGGCGCTCTCGCTGGTACCCAAGGCCGAGGCCGAGCAGTCCATGAAGGACTTCAAGTCCGACCAGGAGGTGCGCTGGTGCCCGGGTTGTGGTGACTACGCGATCCTCGCTGCCGTGCAGGGCTTCATGCCCGAGCTCGGGCTGGCGAAGGAGAACATCGTCTTCGTCTCGGGCATCGGCTGCTCGTCCCGCTTCCCCTACTACATGAACACCTACGGGATGCACTCCATCCACGGCCGCGCCCCGGCCATCGCGACCGGCCTGGCCTCCAGCCGGCGTGACCTGTCGGTGTGGGTGGTCACCGGTGACGGCGACGCCCTGTCCATCGGCGGCAACCACCTCATCCACGCCCTGCGCCGCAACGTGAACCTGAAGATCCTCCTCTTCAACAACCGGATCTACGGGCTCACCAAGGGCCAGTACAGCCCCACCTCCGAGGTCGGCAAGATCACCAAGTCGACGCCGATGGGCTCCCTCGACGCACCGTTCAACCCGGTGTCCCTCGCGCTCGGCGCGGAAGCCTCCTTCGTGGCCCGCACCGTCGACTCCGACCGCAAACACCTCACCGACGTACTGCGGCAGGCCGCCGCCCACCCCGGCACCGCCCTCGTCGAGATCTACCAGAACTGCAACATCTTCAACGACGGCGCCTTCGAAGTCCTCAAAGACAAACAGCAGGCCGAGGAAGCGGTCATCCGCCTCGACCACGGGCAGCCGATCCGCTTCGGCACCGACCTCGCCAAGGGCGTCGTGCGCAACCCGCAGACCGGTGACCTGGAGGTCGTCGACGTGAGCGAGGACAACCAGTCCCAGATCCTCGTCCACGACGCACACGCGGCCTCACCCACGACGGCGTTCGCCCTGTCCCGCCTGGCCGACCCGCACACCCTGCACCACACACCCATCGGCGTCTTCCGCTCCACCGAGCGGCCCGTCTACGACGCGCAGATGTCCGACCAGCTCGACGAAGCGATCGAACAGAACGGAAAGGGCGACCTGGCCGCGCTGCTCGCCGGCGGCGACACCTGGACCGTCGTCGGCTAATCGCCCCGCATACGACGAGACCCGCGTCCCCCTACGGGGCGCGGGTCTCGTCGTATGCGCTGCGGGCCTGCGTCACCGCTTCCATGCGGCGTTCCGTCCAGGTCGCCAGCGTGCGGACCTGTTCCGCCGCCTCGCGGCCGAGCTCGGTGAGCGAGTAGTCCACGCGCGGCGGGATGACCGGCTTCGCGTCGCGGTGCACCATGCCGTCGCGCTCCAGGGTCTGGAGCGTCTGCGTGAGCATCTTCTCGCTGACGCGGCCGATCTCCCGGCGCAGCTCGCTGAACCGGTACGAGCGCTCCTCAAGGGCGATCAGGACGAGGACGCCCCAGCGGCTGGTGACGTGTTCGAGCACGAGGCGGTACGGGCACATGTCCTCGCCGCCGGAACTCCCGTTGCTTACTGCCATGTCAGTACCTTACTTCAAAGTGGGTACTTTCCAATAGTTAGCGCTACCCGTAGGCTCGGTGCCAGATAAGCCCCTAAGGCTAGATAACCCCCTAAGAGGAGATTCCAGACATGAGCATCGTCGTCACCGGAGCCACCGGGCACCTCGGCCGTCTCGTCATCGACGGCCTCCTCGCCGCCGACGTCCCGGCGGAGACCATCGCCGCCGTCGTCCGCGACAAGGAGAAGGCCGCCGACCTCGCCGCCCGCGGCGTCGAGCTGCGGATCGCCGACTACAGCGCGCCCGAGACGCTGACCGGGGCCTTCGCCGCCGGGGACAGGGTCCTGCTGATCTCCGGCAGCGAGGTCGGGCGGCGCGTGGCGCAGCACCAGGCCGTGATCGACGCCGCGAAGGGCGCGGGCGTCGCGCTGCTGGCGTACACGGGCGTCCTCGGCGGGCCCGGTGCCGACTTCGACCTGGCGGCCGAGCACAAGGTGACCGAGCAGGCGATCCTCGACTCCGGCCTGCCGTACACGTTCCTGCGCAACGGCTGGTACCACGAGAACTACACCGGGAACCTCGCCCCGGTCCTGGAGCACGGCGCCGTCACCGCCTCCGCGGGCGAGGGCCGCGTCGCCTCCGCCTCCCGCGCCGACTACGCCGCCGCCGCGGTGGCCGTCCTCACCGGCGAGGGCCACGAGAACCACGCGTACGAGCTGAGCGGCGACGTCGCCTGGTCCTTCGCGGAGTACGCCGCCGAGCTGTCGAAGCAGACCGGCCGGACGATCACGTACAACTCCGTCACGCCCGAGCAGAACCGGGAGATCCTGCTCGGCGCCGGACTGCCTGCGCCCGTCGCCGACATCTTCGTCGGCGTCGACACCGCCATCGAGCAGGGCCTGCTCGCCGCCACCGGCGGCGACCTGTCCCGGCTGACCGGCCGCCCCACCACCCCGCTCGCGGACGCGATCAAGGCCGCGCTCGCCTAGAAACGGGCGGTCCCCGCCTGCACGGATGTCCTGTCATGACCGTATAGAGATACGGACATGACAGCCGGTGCCCCGCGGCGCTACCTTCAGGGGTGGCCGCCACGGGGCGTCCGCGCGTGTGGAGGAGGGGCCGTGGAGGCTGGGCAGTCGAGAAGCGAACAGCGCACAGGACTGTTGAACGGCGTCGCGGCCTACGGAATGTGGGGCCTGGTGCCCCTGTTCTGGCCCCTGCTCAAGCCCGCCGGCGCCGGTGAGATCCTCGCCCACCGCATGGTGTGGTCGCTGGCCGTGGTCGGCATCGCCCTGCTCTTCGTACGCCGCTGGGCCTGGGCCGGTGAGCTGCTGCGCAACCCGCGCAGGCTGGCGCTCGTCACCGTCGCCGCGGCCGTCATCACGGTCAACTGGGGCGTCTACATATGGGCCGTGAACGCGGGCCACGTCGTCGAGGCCTCGCTCGGCTACTTCATCAATCCGCTGGTCACCATCGCCATGGGCGTCCTGCTCCTGGGCGAGCGGCTGCGGCCCGCGCAATGGGCGGCGGTCGGCGTCGGCCTCGCCGCGGTCCTCGTCCTCGCCTTCGGATACGGGCAGCCGCCCTGGATCTCCCTCTGCCTCGCCTTCTCCTTCGCCACGTACGGCCTGGTGAAGAAGAAGGTCAACCTCGGCGGCCTGGAGTCGCTCGCCGCCGAGACCGCGATCCAGTTCGTGCCCGCGCTCGGCTATCTGCTGTGGATCGGCGCGCAGGGCGAGTCCACGTTCGGCGACGGCGCGGGCCACGCCACGCTGCTCGCGGCGACGGGCCTGGTCACCGCGATTCCCCTGGTCTGCTTCGGCGCCGCCGCGATCCGCGTACCGCTGTCGACGCTGGGGCTGCTCCAGTACCTGGCGCCGGTCTTCCAGTTCCTGCTCGGCATCCTGTACTTCCACGAGGCGATGCCCGCCGAACGCTGGGCGGGCTTCGCTCTCGTGTGGGTGGCGCTCACGCTCCTGACGTGGGACGCGCTGCGGACGGCCCGGCGGGGGCGGATCGCGCTTGCCGAGCAGGAGGCACGGGTGACGGCTCCGGAGACGGTGCCGGAGTCGACGACGAATCCCCAGGCGCAGTCCCAGCCGCAGACCCAGGCACAGGCCCAGCCGCAGTCGGATCCGCAGACGGATCCACGGCGCGAGCCGGCCGCCTGATCCCGCGCGCCGACACGAGCGCGGAAGAGCAGGAGGCCGCAGCGGCCGGAGCGGCGGTCGACGCGAGCGCGCCGTGCCCCCGGGCCCCGGACAACCCTCTGGACGGAATTACTTGCGCATGCATAAACTGCACGTGCAGGTAATCGGCGCGACCAACCGACCCCGGAGTGCCCCATGTCCCGCACGTTCCTCTTTCTGCTCGGCAGCAGCCGCGGCGAAGGCAACACCGAGATCCTGGCCCGCAAAGCCGCCGAGCAGCTCTCCCCCGAGGTCGGGCAGCGCTGGATCGACCTCACCGCGCACCCCCTCCCCGACTTCGAGGACCTGCGCCACGACAGCGACCACACCCGGCCCGCCGGCGACAACACGGCGCTGCTCCTGGACGCGACCCTCGAAGCCACCGACATCGTCATCGCGTCGCCGCTGTACTGGTACTCCCTCTCGGCCCTCACCAAGCGCTACCTCGACTACTGGTCGGGCTGGCTGCGCACCCCCGGCATCGACTTCAAGGCGACCCTCGAAGGGCGCACCCTGTGGGGCGTGACGGCGCTCGCCCACGAGGAGCAGGTCGTCGCGGACCCGCTGGTCGGCACGCTGCGCAACTCGGCCGCGTACATGGGCATGCGCTTCGGCGGCGTCCTGCTCGGCAACGGCAGCAAGCCCGGCGACGTGCTCAAGGACGAGGAGGCGCTGCTGCGCGCCAAGACGTTCTTCGCGCCCGAACGGCAGCCGGAGATCGCCCGCTTCCCCTACGAGGTGCGGTAGCGCGGCAGTTGCTCACGCCGTGATGTCCTTCGCCGTGAAGCGCGCCCACGCCGCCGAGCCGAACACCGCCGCGTACAGGCCCTGGAGGCCCAGGTTCTTGAGCAGGTCGTCCCAGTAGACCGGCTCGCGCATCAGGTCGGCGAAGGACAGCCAGTGGTGTGAGAACAGGTACGGCTGGATCGCGTGCAGCTGGGGGATCTGATCGAGGATCTGGACGGTGATGAGCAGGCCCACCGTCGTCGCCATCGCCGCGATGCCGCTGTTGGTGAGGGTCGAGACGAACAGTCCGAGCGCGGCGATCCCGACGAGTGACGCGGCCACGACGAGGGCGATCAGCAAGGCCCGTACGAGTCCCTCGCCGAAGCCGATCCGGGTGCCGGAGATCGTGACGAGGTCGCCGAGCGGGAAGAGCAGGGCGCCCGTGGCGAGCGCCGTCACCGCCACGACCAACGTCGCGACCAGGCAGAACGTCATCGTCGTCGCGTACTTGGTGAGCAGCAGACGGGTGCGGCCCGCGGGGGCGACGAGCAGATAGCGCAGCGTCCCCGCGTTCGCCTCGCCGGCGATCGCGTCGCCCGCGATCACCCCGACGGCCATCGGCAGGAAGAACGGGAGCGTCGCGGCGAGCGACGTGAAGACCAGGAACAGGCCGTTGTTGGTGATCTGCGCGATGAACGCGGGTCCGCCCCCGCCGCCGCCCGCGGCCGGTGAACCGCCGCTCGTCTCGATCTTCACGGCGATCCCGACGAGGATGGGCACCCCGGCCAGGACGGCGAGCAGGGCGATCGTGCGCCAGCGGCGGAACGTGGTGACCAGCTCGCTGCGGAACAGGCCGAGCGTCCAGATCCTCTTCCGCACGGGCGACGCGTCCGACGCGGCGGTGGCGGTGGTACCGGCGGCCGTGGCCTCAGCCTGCGACATCGAATCCCTCTCCCGTCAGGGCCACGAACGCGTCCTCCAGCGAAGCCCGTTCCAGTCCGAAGCCGCGGACACGGACACCCGCGGTGACCAGCGCGGCGTTCAGCTCGGCGAGGTCGGTGCCCGGACCGGGCGGCTCGCCGGTCACCTGGTCGTCCGTCACGGTCAGGTCCGCGATGCCGCGCTCCTTCAGGACGCGCGCCGCGTCGCCCGGGTCGGGGGTCGTGACCACGAGCCGGCCCCGGGCGCCCGCCGCCAGCTCGGCGACCGGACCCTGCGTGATGAGCCGGCCCCGCGCCATCACGGCCGCGTGCGTGCAGACCTGCTCGATCTCGTCGAGGAGGTGCGAGGAGAGGAAGACCGTCGTGCCGTCCGACGCCAGCTCCCGCACCAGGGAACGGATTTCGCGCATGCCCTGCGGGTCGAGGCCGTTCGTCGGCTCGTCGAGCACGAGGAGTCTGCGGGGCTGGAGCAGCGCTGCCGCGAGCCCGAGGCGCTGCTTCATGCCGAGCGAGTACGCCTTCGCCTTCTTGCCCGCGGCGGCCGTCAGGCCCACCCGGTCGAGCGCGGTGGCGACGCGGGTGCGGCGGGTGCGGGGGTCGGCGGCCGGATCCGCGGAGTCGTACCGGATGAGGTTGTCCCGGCCGGACAGGAGCCCGTACAGGGCGGGGCCCTCGATGAGCGCGCCGACGTGCGGGAGGACCGTCCGCGTGGCGCGGGGCATGGGGCGGCCGAGGACGCTGGCCGCGCCGGACGTCGGCTCGATCAGGCCCATCAGCATGCGGATGGTGGTGGTCTTGCCCGAGCCGTTCGGCCCGAGGAAGCCGAAGACGCTGGCGGCGGGGACGGTGAGGTCGAGGCCGTCGACCGCCAACTGGTCGCCGCCGTAGCGCTTGGTGAGAGCCCGCGTCTCGATCACGGACTCCTCGGCAGTGCTCGCCGCCATCTCGCTCCCGTCGTACCCGTCGGTCCTGGTGGAGTGCGGGAGTGGAGGCACCGGGACCGGCGCCTCCACTCCTGCCTGCCAACTCTCGTGCCGCGTACGGCTACTGCGCCGCGTTCGCCGCCTTCACGAGCGCGTCCTTGGTGACCGCGCCCGCGTAGACCTTGCCGTCGTCCGTGACGAGCGCGTTGACCAGGCGCGTCGAGAAGACCGTGCCCGAGCCGAACTTGCCCGTCACATGGTCGCCGAGCGCGTCCATGAACTTCTGCGCCTCCGGCGGGACGTCGCCCGAGGCCGAGCCGCCCGTCGGCAGGCCCTGCCCGCCGGGCAGCTTCAGCTCGGCGATGGACGTCCAGCCCTCACCGATGACCTTCAGGTCCTTCATGCCGCCGCCCTGAGCGTCCCTCAGCTCCTTCGGCATGTCCTTGGGCATGTCCTTGGGCATCTCCTTCGGCGCGTGGGACTTGTCCCGCGCCTTGAGGTCGTCGCCCTCGGTGACCTTGGCACCCTTCGGCGGGGTGAAGTCGAACGTCGAAGCGGCCGGCTTGGAGAAGTCCACCTTGGTGAAGCCCGCGTCCACGACCGCCTTGCCGCCGCCCGCGGGCGTCAGCGTGAACTTCAGCGGCACACCGGTCTTCGCGTCCACCGAGATGGTGATCCCGCCGACCGTCGAGCCGGCCTGCTTCGGCTTGACGAGCAGCTTGTACGCGTCACGCCCCGCGACCTGCGAGGTGCCTTCCACGGAGATCGACGTCGTCTTGCCGGACGCCTTCAGGACCTCGTCCGCGAGCTCCTTCGGCGTGGCCGGGACACCCTTCGGCGTCTCGCCCTTGGGGTGCTTCGCGGCCCGGTCGCCTGCGGCAGCGGCGTCCTTGGCGTGGTACGCCTCGTTCGACGCGCTGTCGTAGGCCCAGACCTCGTCGCCGTTGTGGATCACGCTGTACTCGGCGGCGCTGTCCAGGACGGACAGCTTGTGCCGGTCGGAACCGTCCGCCGCGATACGCAGCGTGTGGGTGCCGGTGGCCAGCTCCGTCAGCTTGGACTGCGGGTCGGCGGAGGAGCCCGCCTTGCCGTCCGAGGAGCCGCCGGCGCCCGGGGTGAAGCCGCCCGCCATACCGCCCAGGGACGGGAGTCCGAGATCCGTGGAGATCTTCACCGTGCCGGACATCTGCTGCACGTCCGACTTGGCGATCTTCTCGATGAGCTGCTGTGCGCTGATCTTCGGCAGATCGGGATTGCCGGAGTCGGCCAGCGCGGGGACGAGCCCGATCGTCGCCGCGGCCACCCCCACCACCGCGACCGGGACCACATAGCGGGTCGCCTTGCGACGACCGGCGCTTTCGGATTCGTACGGTGCCATGTTGTTGCCCTACCTCCGTGTTGGGCGGCGGCCTACCGTCCTTGCTCGTCTGTCCACCCCAAGCCGCCATTCTCACCCGAACTGGTCGGGAGTGGTGCTATCAATCTGACCAAATCGGCCGGCCGGAAGCGTCAGACCCCAGGATCAACTCCGCGTACTCCCGCGGTATGACACGAGAGGGCGGCGCCTCCCCCATCCCGTAGGGGAGACGCCGCCGGCGGTGTTCAGGCGCAGGGTCTCGGCGGTGCCGGAGAGCAGCCCGTACCGCTTGCCGACCATGTGATCTGCTTCGTCCCATCACCCCATCGGGCAGCCCCCCGCACAAATGCGTACTTCCGGGTGGCGGACATCCGCATCCGACAAAGGGGTCGCCATGCTCGACACCAGGACGAAGACGTACGGGCACAGGGCGTGGACGGCACACGGTTCACGGCGACACCCACCGTCGCCGGGGCGCAGGGCGGCTCGGGGTCGGGCAGCAACGACTCCCGACCCCGCCGGGCCGCGCGCGGCGGCCCGGTGAGGGTGAGGCGGGAGGGCGTCAGCCCGCCCGGTGCACCACCGCGTCGCACAGCTCCAGAAGGGACGCCTTCGCGTCGCACTCGGGCAGCGGCGCGAGGGTCGCCCGCGCCTCCTCCGCGTACCGCACGGTGTCCCTGCGGGCCTGCTCCAGGGACGGGTGGACGCGCAGCCGTTCGAGCGCCTCGGCGTGGCGCGCGTCGTCCGTCAGGTCGGAGTCGAGGAGCTCGCACAGGGCGCGGTCCTCGGGCAGGCCGAGCTGCTCGGCGCGCTCGCGCAGGCGAAGCACCGGCAGCGTGGGGATGCCCTCGCGCAGGTCGGTGCCGGGCGTCTTGCCGGACTCGTGCGAGTCGGAGGAGATGTCCAGGACGTCGTCGGCGAGCTGGAAGGCGACGCCGAGCCGCTCGCCGTACTGCGCGAGGACGTCCACGACGCGCTCGTCGGCGCCCGCCATCATCGCGCCGAACCGGACGGCCACGGCGATCAGCGAGCCGGTCTTGCCCCCGAGGACGTCGAGGTAGTGGTCGACCGGGTCGCGGCCGTCGCGCGGTCCGGCCGTCTCCAGGATCTGCCCGGTGACGAGGCGCTCGAAGGCCTCCGCCTGGATGCGGACGGCCTCGGGCCCGAGGTCGGCCAGCATGTGGGAGGCGCGCGAGAAGAGGAAGTCGCCGGTCAGGACCGCGACGGAGTTGCCCCAGCGGGTGTTGGCGCTGTCGACGCCGCGGCGCACGTCGGCCTCGTCCATCACGTCGTCGTGGTAGAGCGTCGCGAGATGCGTCAGCTCGACGACGACGGCGGCGGGCACGACACCCGGCGCGTACGGGTCGCCGAACTGCGCGGCGAGCATGGCGAGGAGGGGCCTGAAGCGCTTGCCGCCCGCGCGCACGAGATGCTGCGCGGCCTCCGTGATGAAGGGGACCTCGCTCTTCGTTGCCTCGAGCAGGCCCTCCTCGACAGCCGCCAACCCGGCCTGGACATCGGCTTCGAGAGCCTGGTCCCGCACGCTAAGACCGAAAGTCCCGACGACGGTCACGAGAGGTTCTCCTGTCTGCTGACGATCACATGGCGAACTCGGTCGATCATTTGGTCGATGACACGGTTTGTCGATGTGTCGCTGCCATCACTCAAGTCAGCGTATCCGGTCGCGTTTCGATCACAGTGGGGGCCTGCCCGCACAGACCAGGCCGAGCGACCCACGAACACCCCCGGTATGTTCTTGATCAGCTCATACGACCGAGTAGACCGGGAGTCTCCCCTTTGTCCCGCACCACGGCCGAGGCCGAGCCGAACAAACCGGCGAGCGACCAGCCGCCGCCGGGCGACGACCACGCGTTCTTCGGCCAGCCGCGCGGCCTGCTCACGCTGTCGGGCCTCGAGGTCTGGGAGCGTTTCTCGTTCCTCGGCATGCAGGCCATCCTCGTCCTCTATTTCGCGGACACGGTGGCACACGGCGGTCTGGGCATGTCCGCGGGAACGGCGGCGTCCGTATCGGCAGCGTACGGAACCCTCGTCTATCTCGTCTCGGTGGGGGGCGGCTGGCTCGCCGACCGGATCCTCGGCTCGTACCGCGCGGTCCTGTACGGCGGCATCCTGATCGCCTGCGGCCACTACGCCATGGCGGTGCCGACGGCGGCCATGACCTGGGCCGGCCTCGGCCTGATCAGCGCGGGAACCGGCCTGGTCAAACCCAATGTCGCGACCATGGTCGGCAAGCTCTACCGCACCGACGACGAGCGCCGCGACGCAGGCTTCGCGCTGTACTACATGGGCATCAACATCGGCGCCTTCGCGGGCCCGTTGATCACCGGCTGGCTCGGCGACCACAAGGGCTGGCACTGGGGCTTCTCGGCCGCCGCGATCGGCATGACGTTCGGTCTCATCCAGTACGTCGCCGGGCGACGTCACCTGGCCGGACGCAAGCACGCCGCCGAGTACGCCCTGCCGCCCGAGGGGATGCGGCGCGCGGTCCGGCTGATGATCGCGGGCGCGATCGCCGTCGCCGTACTCGCCGTGGTCCTCGTATGGGCCGGCTGGCTGACGATGGACCGCTTCGTGGACGTCCTCACGGTCATATCGGTGATCGCGCCGGTCGTGTACTTCGCGGTGATGTTCCGCAGCCCCCGTGTGACCGCCGAGGAGCGAGGCAGGCTCAAGCCGTACGTCGTGCTCTTCCTGGCCTCCGTGGTCTTCAACTTCATCCTGTTCCAGGCGTACTCGACGATGATCCTGCTGGCCTCGACGAACGCCAGGACCGAGATCCTCGGCTTCCACTTCCCCGCCGGCTGGTACGCGTCCGCGCTCGGCGCCTTCGAGGTCGCGCTCGCCCCCGTGGTGGCCGGTCTGTGGGCGCGGATGGGGCCGCGCCAGCCGCACGCCTCCAACAAGATCGCGTTCGGTGTGATCCTGGGCGGTCTGTCGTTCCTGCTCATGGTCATCCCCACCTCGGGCCACAGCGGGGACACGTACCAGATGGCCGCCTGGTGGATCGTCGGCTCGTATCTGCTGCTCGGCCTCGGCGACATCCTTCTGGAGACCTCCGGCATGTCGGCGACGACGAAGCTCGCCCCGAAGGCCTTCTCCAGCCAGACCATGTCGCTCTGGTTCCTGTCGCTCGCCCTCGCCAACGGCATCCAGGCACAGACCGTGAAGCTCTACGGCGAGGTCTCCAATCCCGTGTACTTCGGCGTCAACGGCGCCATCGCCGTCGCCATCGGCCTGGTCGTGGTCGCCCTCGCGCCCTGGCTGCGCAGGACCATGCACCCCGTTCACTGAGGTAACTCCCATGTCAGAAACCCCGGCCATCACCATCCGTACCTCCTTCCCCTACGAGACGACCCGCGAGGACGTTCGCGTACCCCTGCCGGACGGCACCACGCTGTTCGCCCGCATCTGGCGTCCGGTGACCGACGAGCCGGTGCCGGCCATCCTCGAATACCTTCCGTACCGCCTGAGCGACTGGACGGCGCCGCGCGACTGGCAGCGCCACCCCTGGTACGCGGGCCACGGCTACGCCTCCGTACGCGTCGACGTGCGCGGGCACGGCAACTCGGAGGGCCTGCCCGGCGACGAGTACGACACGACGGAACTCGCGGACGGGGTCGCCGTCGTCAACTGGCTGGCCGCACAGCCCTGGTGCAGCGGCAAGGTCGGCATGTTCGGCATCTCCTGGGGCGGCTTCAACTCCCTCCAGATCGCGGCCCTCGCACCCGAGCCGCTCAAGGCGGTCGTCACGGTCTGCTCGACGGACGACCGCTATGACAACGACGTGCACTACATGGGAGGTTCCGTCCTCGCGGTGGACATGCACGCGTGGGCGGCGACCATGCTCGCCTTCGTGTCGCGGCCGCCCGACCCGCAGTTCGTCGGCGAAGGCTGGCGCTCGATGTGGCTCAAGCGCCTCGAAGCGGTCGACCCGTTCATCCACACCTGGCTCGGCCACCAGACGCGCGACGCGTACTGGCGGCACGGCAGCGTCTGCGAGGACTACACCGCCGTGCGGGCGGCCGTCCTCGCGGTGGGCGGCTGGCACGACCCGTACCGCGACACCGTCCTGCGCCTGGTCGAGAACCTGCCCGACCAGCAGGTACGCGGGATCATCGGCCCCTGGTCGCACCAGTACCCGGACCGCGGCCTGCCGCCGGGCCCCGCGATCGGCTTCCTCCAGGAGACCCTCCGCTGGTGGGACCACCACCTCAAGGGCGTGGACAACGGCGTCATGGCGGAGCCCAAACTCCGCTCCTGGATCAGCGAATCGCACCCGCCCGCCACCGTCTACCCGACGCTGCCGGGCCACTGGGTCGGCGACCCGTCCTGGCCGTCCCCGAACGTCGCGCCCCTCGCGTACGCCCTTCAGGGCCCGCCCGTGATCGTGAAGTCGCCCCAGCAGACCGGTCTGGACGCGGGCCGCTTCTTCCCCTTCGGGAACGACGCGGACCTGCCGCCGGACCAGCGGGACGAGGACGCCAAGTCGGCGTGCTTCGACTTCGAGGTGCCCTCGGAGATTCAGGTCCTCGGCCGGCCGCGGGTGACGCTGCGGATCACCAGCGAGGTACCGCGCGGGCAGGTCGCCGTACGGCTGTGCGACGTGGCGCCCGACGGCTCGTCCACACTCGTCACGCGCGGCGTCCTGAACCTCTCCTCGCGCGAGGGCCGCGACAAGGCCGTCGCCTGGCCCCCCGGCGCCACGGACGAGGTCGACTTCGAGCTGAACGGCATCGGCCACACCTTCCCGGCCGGGCACCGCATCCGCCTCGCGGTGTCGTCCGCGTACTGGCCGTGGATCTGGCCGCAGCCCGGGTCGGAGGCCGGCTTCACCCTCGAACCCGCGGGCAGCACCCTCGAACTGCCGGTCAGGATGGTCGACGCCGAGAACGGCGCCGACATCGGCTTCGAGCGGCCCGAACAGTCCGAGCCGATGGGTGTCGTCCACCCGGCCACCCTGGACGAACAGCGCCCCGAGCGCCTCTGCGTCCGCGACGTCGCCAAGGGCGAATGGCGCCTCGAGGTCGACCCGCGCTACGGCGGCACCCGCGTCTACCCCGACGGCCTCGAATTCACCGAGGACGCCGTGGAGACCTACGTCATCCAGGAGTCGGACCCGCTGAGCGCGCGGACCCGCTCCGACTGGTCGATCCGCCTGCACCGGCCCGAGCTGGCGTGGGACGTGACGATCAAGACCCGTTCCGAAATCGCCTGCGACGCGTCGGACTTCATCACCAGCAACGAGGTGGTGTGCCGGGACGGCGGCGAGGTGGTCTTCCACCGGACGTGGGAGCAGCGGATTCCGCGTACGGCGGGGTGAGCGTGCGGGGCGGGGCCGGCGGGGCGCGTGGCTAGCGTCGTGCGAAGTGGCGTTCGAGGATCACGGCGACGCCGTCCTCCTCGTTCGAGAGGGTCACCTCGTCGGCCGCCGCCCTGAGTTCGGCGTGGGCGTTGGCCATCGCGACGCCGTGGCCGGCCCACGCGAACATCGGCAGGTCGTTCGGCATGTCGCCGAAGGCCACCGTGCGCTCCGGTGTCAGGCAGAGCCGCTCGGCGGCCAGCGCGAGCCCCGTCGCCTTGGTGACGCCGCACGGCTGGAGCTCCACGGTGCCGGGACCCGACATGGTGACCGTCGCCAGGTCGCCGACGACCGCCCGCGCCGCCGTCGCCAACTCGTCGTCGGCCAGCCGGGGATGGCGGAGGAGCACCTTGCTGATGGGCTCGGCCCACAGCTCCTCGCGGCGCTCGACGCGCACGGCGGGAAGCGTGGGGTGCGGCATCACATAGCCGGGCTCGATGAGCGTCAGGCCGTCCCTGCCGTCCTGATCGACCGCCGCGTCGACCTGGCCGACCTCGGCCTCGATCTTGCCGAGGGCCTGTTCGGCGAGGTCACGGTCGAGGGTCAGGGACCACACGATGCGGTCCGTCGCCGCGTCGTACAGCTGGGCGCCCTGGGCGCAGACCGCGAGCCCCGTGCCGCCGAGCTCGTCGAGGAGCGGCCGCACGCGCGGCGCGGGCCGTCCGGTCACCACGAGGTGGCGGGCCCCCGCGGCGGCCGCGGCCGCGAGGGCACCACGCGTCCGGTCGGAGACCGTGTCGTCGCCGCGCAGCAGCGTCCCGTCCAGGTCTGTGGCGATGAGGTCGAACGGGGCGGAGCGAAACGGAGCGGGCATGATCGAGAGAATACGGACCGCTCCCCCGGGTCACTCCGCCCGGTCTCACCCCTCCGTTGCCCCGTCCCTCGCCCCGCTCGCTCACCCTTGCGCGAGGCGCCTCACGCGTGGGCCGCCGCGAGGTGCTTCGCCAGACGTGGCGAGGCGAACTCGGTGCCGCACACGAACCGCATGACCGGCCCGAACGACGACCCGCCCAGCATGCCCGTGAAGTAGAGCCCCGGCACCGAGGACACATAGCCGGCGCCCAGCATGGGGGTGCCCCGGCTCGCGGCTGTCCGGGTCCGCAGGCCGTCGCCGAGGAAGTCCATCGCGGCGAGGTCGACGCGGTAGCCCGTCGCGGCGATGACATGGTCCGCGGTCAGCTCCTCGTGGCGTCCGCCGGGGGCCCGCACGGTGAGGCTCACGCCCCCGTCCGCCGCGGCGGACCCCACGATGCCCTCCACCTCGCGCACCCGCACCTTGTCCTCGAACCGCTCGCGCAGCCACCACGCCCCGAGCGGCCCGAGCACCCGCCGGACGAGGAAATGCCGCGCCTGCGGCGGGAGATGGCGGTACGGGTGGGGGTAGTACGTCAGCGCGTACAGCGACCAGGCCCGGCCGAACGGCGTCTCGGGGCGCAGCTTCGGCTGGTCCCACGGCGGCGCGCCGAACCGCACGGAACCCTTGCCGCGCGCCACGATCCGTACGCTCGCCCCGGCCTCCGCGGCGAGCGCGGCGGTCTCCAGGGCGGACTGTCCGGCGCCGACCACGATGAGTTCCCTGCCGGAGAACCGGGACAGGTCGTGGTGCTGCGAGCTGTGGGAGACGGGACCTGTGGGGGCGGGCCCGTCGGGCGCCGCCGCGGCGAGCTCGCGCGGCACGTGATCGAGGCCCGAAAGGCCGGTGGCCACGACGACCGCGCGGGCCGTGAACTGCTCCCCGGAGTCCAGCTTGACCTCGAAGTTCTCGTGTCCGCGCCGGTCGACCGACACGACCCTGACCCGCTCCAGGTCGGGCACGAGCTTCTGCTGGAACCAGTCCCCGTAGGCGACGAACGTCTCGACGGGGACGATGTCCTCGTCCGTCACCAGCCGCGGGATGCCGGCCGCGTCGCAGTAGTCGACGAGGTCGTGGCCCCGCTGCGGGGCGTCGATGTTCGAGGCGGACGGCACGGACTTCAGGAGCATTCCCGTGGGCATGTGCGAGCGCCAGCTCACCATGGGGTCGCCGAAGGCCCGTACCGGAATGCCACGCGCCCGCAGATGGGCGGCGGTCGACAGGCCGTACGGGCCCGCTCCGATGACAGCTACCGGATGAATCACGAAGTCCCCTCCCCAGGGAAGAACATTTGCTTCCAACTTCGCGGTGGCACTTGGTGCTTGTGTGCCCGTAACTCGTCTTACTGGTGCGCTATCCGGTCCTGATCTTGGACTTGGACTTGGTCTTCGTCGTGCCGCTGCCGCGGCGGTTGGTCCGCCACAGCTGATGGAGGTGGCGGGCTCCCGGGCCCACGAACCGGGCGAGCATCGTGAACAGGGGCCGCAGGTCGTCGGTGGCGAGCCACGCGAGCTCCGTGCCCGTGGCGCGGGCCGGGGCGTGCGGGGTCGTGTATCCGCTGCGGCGGTAGGCGACGAGAGCGGGCAGGTCGATGTTCTCCACCACGTACCGGTGGCCCGCTCGCTGTTCCCCCTCCGGCACGGGACGGCCGGTCAGGTCGAGATGCATGGCACGGACGACGTCGATCCCGGACTCGCTCTCGAAGAGCCGGAACTGGGCACCCATGCGCGGATTGAAGTCGAGGAGCTTGTACTGGCCGTCGCGCCGGTCGAAGCGCAGGTCGAGGTCGATGACGCCGGTGAAGCCGATCTGTTTGATGAAACGCGCGGCGAGGTCCGCGAGTTCCGGGTTGTCGACGACGTACGCGTGCGCCGTCATGCCCGCGTGCGGCGGCCAGGAGCGCACCTTGACGCCGGTGAAGAGGGCCAGCGGCGTGGAGTCCGCGTCGAAGTACGCGTGCACGATCCAGTCCTCGGCCTGCTCCCTCGGCAGATACTCCTGGAGGATCACGCCGGGCTGCCCGCCCCAGTCGCGGGCGAGTTCGAGCAGGCCCTCAGGGTTCGCGATCTTCGTCGTCCCGTTCACCGCGGGCTGTTTGCGGCGGGTGAACGCCTCCCGGTTCTTGGCGACCACCGGGAAGCGGGCCGACGCGGCGAACTCCTCGATGTCGGCGTACGACTCGGGGAACGCCGCCGCCGGCGACGCGACGCCGTGCTCCACACACAGTTCGTGCAGCCCCTGCTTGCTGGCGAGCCGGCGCGGCAGGTCCCGCTCGACGCGCGGGAACAGGAACCTCCCGCCGCCGGCGAGCTCCTCCTGGTGTTCCGCGATGAGGACGGCCGCCTCTTCGTCGGTCGGGATCAGGACCGTAGGCCTGCCGATCCGGCGCGCGATGCGCAGCATGCCCTCGACGAGCCGCTCCGGTTCCTCGGCCCCGGTGGTCCGCCAGGGAAAGGCCCGGTGCAAATAGCGCGAGGACGCCGCGGGGGTGTAACGGTCCTCCGTGATCGCATACATGGGCACGCCGAGGCGCCCCAGGCTGCGGATTGCTCCCACTCCTCCGTGGTGCAGTGGATAGTCGCCGAACTTCACGATCAGGCCCGGCACGTCCCGGTCGACTTCGAACGGCACGCTGCTGGCGCTCCTGGCCACGGGTCCCCCCACGTGTCCTGTCCCCCTTCGGACCCGGACCCACCCCGTCCGCGTCCCCCGATAGGACGCTAAGCCGGAATTGACCACTCCAGCAAGGCTTATCCGGACATTGCGAACTCTTTAGGCACTGCCCCAACGCGGCGCTCCCACGTAACGTGTGGCCCACCCACATGGAAAGCGAGGCAGGTACGCATGTCCGAGCAGACCCCGCTCACCCCCCTCGACCTCCCCGAAGGCGACCCCTTCGGACCGCACAACCTCCCGTACGGGGTGTTCTCCCTGCCGGAGGACGCCGTGGAAGCGCGCCGGGTCGGCGTGCGCCTCGGCTCGTACGTGCTGGACGCGGGCGCCGCGGCGACAGCGCTCGGCTCGCCCTACGTCTCCCTGCTCGCCCGTCCCACCCTGAATCCGCTCATGGCGGCGGGCCGCACCGCCTGGTCGGACGTGCGCCGCGCGCTCACCGCCTGGGTCACGGTCCCGGCCCACCGCGAGACCGTACGGCCCCTGCTGCACCCGCTCGCCGATGTCACCCTGCACCTCCCCTTCGAGGTCGCGGACTACGTCGACTTCTACGCCTCGGAGAACCACGCCCGGAACCTGGGCCGGATGTTCCGCCCGGACGAGGAGCCACTGAAGCCCAACTGGAAGCATCTGCCGGTGGGTTACCACGGTCGCGCCGGGACGGTCGTGGTCTCGGGCACGGACGTGGTCCGCCCCTCGGGCCAGCGGAAGCCCCCGGCCGACCCGGCTCCCGTCTTCGGCCCCTCGGTGCGGCTCGACATCGAGACGGAACTCGGCTTCGTCGTCGGGACGCCGTCCGCGCAGGGCACGCCGGTGCCGCTGTCCGCGTACCGCGACCACGTGTTCGGGCTCTGCCTCCTCAACGACTGGTCGGCGCGCGACATCCAGTCCTGGGAGACCGTGCCGCTCGGCCCGCACCTCGGCAAGTCGTTCGCCACGTCGGTCTCGGCCTGGATCACTCCGCTGGACGCGCTGGACGAGGCACGCGTGACGCCCCCGGAGCGCACGTACCCGCTGCTGCCGTATCTGGACGACTCGGCGCCCTCCGCCGACGGCATCGCGGACGAGCCCGGCGGCTACGACCTGCAGATCACCGTCACCCTCAACGGCCATGTCATCTCCGAGACCTCCTCCGCCTCCCTCTACTGGACGGCGGCGCAGATGCTGGCCCATATGACGGTGGCCGGCGCCTCCCTGCGCACGGGCGACCTGTACGGCTCCGGCACGATCAGCGGCGCCTCGGAGAACTCACGCGGCTCCCTCATCGAGATCACCTGGAACGGCCGCGACCCCATCGAACTCCCCGACGGCAAGCGGACGTTCCTCGAGAACGGCGACGTGGTCACGATGACGGCGTGGGCCCCCGGCCCGAACAACACCCGCGTGGGCCTCGGCGAGGTGACGGGGCGGATCGTGGCGGGCGCCGCGGCGTGAGAGGCCTGGTGGCGGCGCCGTCAGTGGCCTGAGGGCGCCGCCACCGTCACCAGTCGATGTCCTCGGGCTCCGGCTCGTCCTCGGGCCAGCCGGGGTCCGGCTCCGGCGCCTCCCCGGCGGAGCCGGTCGGGGCCGGGCCGCCGCCGGAACCGGCGCCGTCCAGGCCCGCCAGGACCTCGAGGACGCCCTCGCCCCACGTCGCCAGCTTCTTCTCGCCGACGCCGCCGATCGTGCCCAACTGGCCGATGGACGTGGGGTGCTGGAGGGCGATCTCCTTGAGCGTCGCGTCGTGGAAGATGACGTACGCCGGGACCCCGTTCTCCTTCGCCTGCGCGCCGCGCCACGCGCGCAGCGCCTCGAAGACGGGCTGCAACTGTTCCGGCAGGTCCGCCGCGGGCGACTTCGCCTTGCGGTCACGCGAGGCCGAGCGGGACGTGGCGGGCCGGGGCGCCTCCTTGCGCAGCCACACCTCCCGCTGCCGCCCGAGGACGCTCCCGCTGTCCTCGGTGAGCACCAGCGTCCCGTACTCGCCCTCGACGGCGATGAGCCCCTGCGCCAGCAACTGCCGCACCACGCCGCGCCATTCGGCCTCGCTCAGGTCCTCGCCGATGCCGAAGACGGAGAGCTGGTCGTGGTCGAACTGGATGACCTTGGCCGTGCGCTTGCCCATCAGGATGTCGATGACCTGGCCCGCGCCGAACTTCTGCCTGCGCTCCCGGTCGAGGCGCACCACCGTGGAGAGGATCTTCTGCGCGGCGACGGTGCCGTCCCAGGTCTCCGGCGGCGAGAGGCACGTGTCGCAGTTGCCGCAGCTGGCCGTCTGCGGCTCCTGCCCGAAGTACATGAGGAGCTGGGTCCTGCGACACTGCGCCGTCTCGCACAGCGCCAGCATCGCGTCGAGGTGGGACCCCGCCCGACGCCGGAACGCCTCGTCCCCCTCCCCCATATTGATCAGCTTCCGCTGCTGGACGACGTCCTGCAGCCCGTACGCCATCCAGGCCGTGGACGCGAGCCCGTCACGCCCGGCGCGGCCCGTCTCCTGGTAGTAGCCCTCGACGGACTTCGGCAGATCGAGATGAGCGACGAACCGGACGTCGGGCTTGTCGATGCCCATGCCGAACGCGATGGTCGCGCAGACGACCAGGCCCTCCTCGCGCAGGAAGCGGGACTGGTGCGCCGCGCGGGTGCCCGCGTCGAGACCCGCGTGGTACGGGACCGCCTCGATGCCGTTCCGGCTGAGGAACTCGGCCGTCGCCTCCACCGACTTGCGCGACAGGCAGTACACGATGCCCGCGTCGCCCTCGTGCTCCTGCTTGAGGAAGGTGAGGAGCTGCTTCTTCGGGTCGGCCTTCGGCACGATCCGGTACTGGATGTTGGGCCGGTCGAAGCTCGCCACGAAGTGCTTCGCGTCCGGCATGCCCAGGCGCTGGGTGATCTCCTGGTGCGTGGCGTGCGTCGCGGTCGCCGTGAGCGCGATGCGCGGCACGTCCGGCCAGCGCCGGCCGAGGACGGACAGGGCCAGGTAGTCCGGACGGAAGTCGTGTCCCCACTGCGCCACACAGTGCGCCTCGTCGATCGCGAAGACGGAGATCCTGCCGCGGGAGAGCAGGTCGAGCGTGGAGTCGAGGCGCAGTCGCTCCGGGGCCAGATAGATGACGTCCAGCTCGCCCGCGAGGAACTCGGCCTCGACGGTGCGGCGCTCGTCGAAGTCCTGCGTCGAGTTCATGAACCCGGCGCGGACGCCGAGCGCGCGCAGGGCGTCCACCTGGTCCTGCATGAGGGCGATGAGGGGCGAGATCACGACGCCCGTGCCGGTCCTGACCAGGGCCGGGATCTGATAGCACAGGGACTTTCCGCCGCCGGTCGGCATCAGGACGACGGCGTCCCCGCCGTCCACGACATGGTCGATGATCGTTTCCTGCTCGCCGCGGAACGCGTCATATCCGAAGACGCGGTGCAGCGTCTCCAGCGCGCCGCCGCGCATCGCCGTCGCCACGCCGGGCTCCGTCACCTCGCTCATGCCACCGATCCCATTCATCGCCCTGTCCCCCGTACGTCCATACTCCGTGGTTCGACCACTACTCCGTGGTTCGACCACTGCTGCCACGATAGGGCTCCGCACCGACAGCCCGAAAAGTTATCCACAGGCTGGGGGCGAAGTCACCTCCCGGCCGGGGGTCCGGGGAGGCGTCCCCCACGGTGCCCCGCGGCGGCCAGGAACGCCTCCGCCCGGCACCCCCTCGCGGGGACACCGGGCGGTGACGACCGTGCGTGGCGCGGTTACCGCACGAATACGCTCGCCTGGTTCGCCAGGTCCAGGAAGTACTGCGGCGCGAGGCCCAGCACCACCGTGACCGCCACACCCACCGCGATCGTGGTCATGGTGAGCGGCGAGGGCACGGCGACCGTTGGGCCGTCCGCCTTGGGCTCGCTGAAGAACATGAGCACGATCACACGGATGTAGAAGAACGCCGCGATGGCCGACGAGATCACACCGACCACGACGAGCGCGCCCGCGCCGCCCTCCGCCGCCGCCTTGAACACGGCGAACTTTCCGGCGAAGCCCGAGGTCAGCGGGATGCCGGCGAAAGCGAGCAGGAACACGGCGAAGACGGCCGCGACCAGCGGCGAGCGGCGCCCGAGCCCCGCCCACTTCGACAGGTGCGTGGCCTCGCCGCCCGCGTCCCTGACCAGCGTCACCACGGCGAACGCACCGACGGTCACGAACGAGTACGCGCCCAGGTAGAAGAGCACGGCCGAGATGCCGTCGGGCGTCGTGGCGATGACACCGGCGAGGATGAATCCGGCGTGCGCGATCGACGAGTACGCGAGGAGCCGCTTGATGTCGGTCTGGGTGATGGCGACGATTGCGCCGCCCAGCATCGTGATGATCGCGATGGCCCACATGACCGGCCGCCAGTCCCAGCGCAGGCCGGGCAGGACGACGTACAGGAGCCGCAGGAGGGCGCCGAAGGCGGCGACCTTCGTGGCGGCCGCCATGAAGCCCGTGACCGGCGTGGGCGCGCCCTGGTAGACGTCCGGGGTCCACATGTGGAACGGCACGGCGCCGACCTTGAACAGCAGGCCCATGACGACCATGGCGACGCCGATGAGCAGCAGCGCGTCGTTCCCCATGGTGTCGGCGAGGGCCGGGTCGATGTTCTGGATCGATCCGTCCACGACGTCGGCGATCGTCGCGTACGACACCGAGCCCGCGTACCCGTACAGGAGGGCGATGCCGAACAGGGTGAACGCCGAGGCGAAGGCACCGAGGAGGAAGTACTTGACCGCCGCCTCCTGCGACATGAGCCGCTTGCGGCGGGCCACGGCGCACAGGAGGTAGAGCGGCAGGGAGAAGACCTCCAGGGCGATGAACAGCGTCAGCAGGTCGTTCGCCGAGGGGAAGACCAGCATGCCGCCGATCGCGAAGAGCGCGAGCGGGAACACCTCGGTGGTGGTGAACCCGGCCTTCACGGCGGCCTTCTCGCTGTCGCTGCCGGGGACGGACGCGGCCTGCGCGGCGAACGAGTCGACGCGGTTGCCATGGGCCTCCGGGTCCAGGCGGCGCTCGGCGAAGGTGAAGATCGCGACGAGGCCGGTCAGCAGGATCACGCCCTGGAGGAACAGGGCCGGGCCGTCGACGGCGATCGCGCCCATGGCCGCGATGTGCGCCTTCGTGGTGCCGTCCCCGCCGGCCGCGAGCCCGACCACCGCGGCGAACGCGGCGGCCAGGGCGACGACGGCGAGGAACACCTGGACGTAGTAGCGGGACTTGCGCGGCACGAACGCCTCGACAAGGACCCCGAGGACCGCCGCACCGATGACGATCAGGGTGGGCGACAATTGGCCGTACTCGATCTTCGGCGCGTCGATCTTCGAGATTTGTTCCTTGAGCGGCGACGTGGCCGCCGTTGTCCACAGGCTGTGGACGGCTGCTGCGCTCACTTGGCCGCCTCCACCGCTGGCTTCGGGTCCTTCTTGTGTACGTCGGACAGGGTCTGCTTGACCGCCGGGTTCACCAGGTCGGTGACCGGCTTCGGGTAGACGCCCAGGAAGATCAGCGCGGCGATCAGCGGGACGACCACCGCGAGTTCACGCACCCGCAGGTCCGGCAGGGCCGAGACCTCCGGCTTCACCGGGCCCGTCATCGTCCGCTGGTAGAGGACGAGCGTGTAGAGCGCGGCGAGCACGATGCCGAAGGTCGCGATGATCCCGATCACCGGGTAGCGCGAGAACGTGCCGACCAGGACCAGGAACTCACTCACGAAGGGCGCGAGGCCCGGCAGCGAGAGGGTCGCGAGTCCGCCGATCAGGAACGTGCCGGCGAGCACCGGCGCGACCTTCTGCACGCCTCCGTAGTCCGCGATCAGGCGCGAGCCGCGGCGCGAGATCAGGAAGCCCGCCACCAGCATCAGGGCAGCCGTCGAGATCCCGTGGTTGACCATGTAGAGCGTCGCGCCCGACTGGCCCTGGCTCGTCATCGCGAAGATGCCGAGGACGATGAACCCGAAGTGCGAGATCGACGCGTACGCCACCAGGCGCTTGATGTCCCGCTGGCCGACCGCGAGCAGCGCACCGTAGACGATGCTGATGAGGGCCAGTACGAGGATGACCGGCGTCGCCCACTTCGACGCCTCCGGGAAGAGCTGGAGGCAGAAGCGGAGCATCGCGAACGTGCCGACCTTGTCGACCACCGCCGTGATGAGGACGGCGACCGGGGCGGTGGCCTCCCCCATCGCGTTCGGCAGCCAGGTGTGCAGCGGCCACAGCGGCGCCTTCACCGCGAAGGCGAAGAAGAAGCCGAGGAAGAGCCAGCGCTCGGTGCTGGTCGCCATGTGCAGCGAACCGTTCGCCCGCGCGGCGGCGATCTCCTGGAGCGAGAAGTTCCCCGCCACTACGTAGAGACCGATCACGGCCGCCAGCATGATGAGGCCGCCGACGAGGTTGTAGAGGAGGAACTTCACGGCGGCGTACGAGCGTTGGGCCGCCGCGTTCTCGTCGCTGCCCGAGTGGGCGCGGTCTCCGAAGCCGCCGATGAGGAAGTACATCGGGATGAGCATGGCTTCGAAGAAGATGTAGAAGAGGAAGACGTCGGTGGCCTCGAAGGAGATGATCACCATCGCCTCGACGCCGAGGATCAGGGCGAAGAAGCCCTGCGTCGGCCGCCACCTCGAACTCCCGGTCTCCTGCGGGTCGGCGTCGTGCCAGCCCGCGAGGATCACGAACGGGATCAGGAGGGCGGTGAGCGCGATGAGCGCCACCGCGATGCCGTCCACCCCCAGCTCGTACCGCACCCCGAAGTCCTTGATCCAGGAGTGGGATTCGGTGAGCTGGTAGCGGTCGCCGCCGGGCTCGAAGCGCACGAGCACGACCGCGGCCAGCACGAGCGTGGCGACCGAGACGAGCAGCGCGAGCCACTTCGCCGCCGTGCGCCGCGCGGCCGGGACGGCAGCCGTGGCGATGGCTCCCACGGCGGGGAGCACCGCCGTCGCTGTCAGCAGAGGAAAGGACATTGCTATCAGACCGCCCTCATCAGCAGGGTCGCGGCGACGATGAGTGCCGCACCGCCGAACATCGAGACGGCGTACGAGCGGGCGTAGCCGTTCTGGAGCTTGCGCAGCCGGCCGGAGAGCCCGCCGACCGAGGCCGCCGTCCCGTTGACCACGCCGTCGACCAGGGTGTGGTCGACGTAGACCAGGGAGCGGGTGAGGTGCTCGCCGCCGCGGACCAGGACCACGTGGTTGAAGTCGTCCTGGAGCAGGTCACGGCGGGCGGCCCGGGTGAGCAGCGAGCCGCGCGGGGCGGCGACGGGGACCGGGCGACGGCCGTACTGGAGGTAGGCCAGGACCACGCCGATCACCAGGACCACCATGGTGGCCGCGGTGACGGTCGTGGCGCTGATCGGCGCGTTCCCGTGGCTGTGCTCGGTGACGGGCTCCAGCCAGTGCAGGAAGCGGTCGCCGATGCTGAAGAAGCCACCCGCGAAGACGGATCCGAACGCGAGCACGATCATCGGGATCGTCATGGACTTCGGCGACTCGTGCGGGTGCGGCTCGTGGCCCTCGGCGTCCGGCTGCCAGCGCTTCTCGCCGAAGAACGTCATGATCATCACGCGTGTCATGTAGTACGCGGTGATGGCCGCGCCGAGCAGGGCCACCGAGCCGAGGATCCAGCCCTCCGTGCCGCCCTTCGCGAACGCCGCCTCGATGATCTTGTCCTTGGAGAAGAAGCCGGACAGACCGGGGAAGCCGATGATCGCGAGATAGCCGAGCCCGAACGTGACGAACGTGACCGGCATGTACTTCCTGAGGGCGCCGTACTTCCTCATGTCCACCTCGTCGTTCATGCCGTGCATGACCGAACCGGCGCCGAGGAAGAGGCCCGCCTTGAAGAAGCCGTGCGTGACCAGGTGCATGATCGCGAAGACGTAGCCGATGGGGCCGAGGCCCGCGGCCAGCACCATGTAGCCGATCTGCGACATCGTCGAGCCGGCCAGCGCCTTCTTGATGTCGTCCTTCGCGCAACCGACGATCGCACCGAACAGGAGCGTGACCGAACCGACGATGACGACGACGAGCTGAGCATCGGGCGACGCGTTGAACACCGCGCCGGAACGGACGATCAGATAGACACCCGCGGTCACCATGGTCGCGGCGTGGATGAGGGCCGAGACCGGGGTCGGGCCCTCCATCGCGTCACCGAGCCAGGACTGCAGCGGCACCTGGGCGGACTTGCCGCACGCGGCGAGCAGCAGCATCAGGGCGATGCCCGTCAGCGTCGCGCCGCCACCCTGGTGCTCCTCCGCCGCCTTCAGGACCGGCGCGAAGGCGAACGTCCCGAACGTCGTGAACATCAGCATGATGGCGATCGACAGGCCCATGTCGCCGACGCGGTTGACCAGGAAGGCCTTCTTCGCCGCGGTGGCCGCGCTGGGCTTGTGCTGCCAGAAGCCGATCAGGAGGTACGAGGCGAGGCCCACGCCCTCCCAGCCGACGTACAGGAGCAGGTAGTTGTCGGCGAGGACCAGGAGGAGCATCGCCGCGAGGAACAGGTTCAGGTAGCCGAAGAAGCGGCGGCGCCGCTCGTCGTGCTCCATGTACCCGATCGAGTAGATGTGGATCAGCGTGCCCACACCGGAGATCAGGAGCACGAACGTCATCGACAGCTGGTCCAGCTGGAAGGAGACGTCCGCCTGGAAGCCCTCGACCGGGATCCAGCTGAACAGGTGCTGGGTGAACGTGCGGTCGTCGGCGCTCTTGCCGAGCATGTCGGTGAAGAGGAGGACGCCGATGACGAAGGAGGCGGCCGAGAGCAGCGTGCCGAGCAGATGGCCCACACGGTCCAACCGCCGTCCGCCGCACAGCAGTACGGCCGCTCCGAGCAGTGGCGCCGCTACCAGCAGCGCAATCAGGTTTTCCACTGTGCAGCGACCCCTTACAGCTTCATCAGGCTGGCGTCGTCGACCGAGGCCGAGTGGCGGGAACGGAACAGCGACACGATGATCGCGAGCCCGACCACGACCTCCGCGGCGGCGACGACCATCGTGAAGAAGGCGATGATCTGGCCGTCGAGATTGCCGTGCATCCGGGAGAACGCGACGAACGCGAGGTTGCACGCGTTGAGCATCAGCTCGACACACATGAACAGAACGATCGCGTTCCGCCTGATGAGCACGCCGGTGGCGCCGATCGTGAACAACAGGGCGGCGAGATACAGGTAGTTGACCGGATTCACTTCGACGCCTCCTCGGTCCGCTCAAGGCGCTCGGCCGCGCGCTGCTCCAGGGCCTTCAGGTCACCGAGTGCCTCGTCCGACACGTCGCGGATCTGGCCGCGCTCGCGCAGCGTCTGCATGACCGTGAGCTCCGACGGGGTGCCGTCGGGGAGCAGGCCCGCGATGTCGACCGCGTTGTGCCGGGCGTAGACACCCGGGGCGGGCAGCGGCGGCAGGTGCTTGCCCTCGCGCACACGCTGCTCGGCCAGCTCCCGCTGCGTCCTCGCCCGCTCGACGCGCTCGCGGTGCGTGAGGACCATGGCTCCGAGGGTGGCCGTGATCAGCAGGGCGCCGGTGATCTCGAAGGCGAAGACGTACTTCGTGAAGAGGAGGGCGGCGAGCCCTTCCACGTTCCCCCCGGCGTTCGCCTTGCCCAGTCCGATGAACTGGTGGAGCGAGGCGTTCCCGATGCCCACGAGGAGCAGGATCCCGAAGCCGAGTCCGCACAGCAGGGCCAGCCAGCGCTGCCCCTTGATGGTCTCCTTCAGGGAGTCCGCCGCGGTGACGCCGACGAGCATGACCACGAAGAGGAACAGCATCATGATCGCGCCGGTGTAGACGATGATCTGGACGACGCCCAGGAAGTACGCGCCGTTGGCCAGGTAGAAGATGGCCAGGATGATCATGGTCCCGGCGAGGCACAGCGCGCTGTGCACCGCCTTCTTCATCAGGATCGTGCACAGGGCGCCGATGACGGCGACCGTGCCGAGGACCCAGAACTGGAAGGCCTCACCGGTGGAGGTGCCCGCAGAAAGAGTGGCTGCGGCGGCGAGCTGGCTCATGCCTCCGCCCCCTCGGGTTCGGGCTTCTCGCCCTTGGAGACGGCGACCTGACGCACCGTGCCGGGTGCGGCCTCCGTCACCAGACCCCGGTAGTAGTCCTGCTCGTCCGTGCCGGGGAAGATCGAGTGGGGCGATTCGACCATGCCCTCCTCGAGCCCGGCGAGCAGCTGCTCCTTGGTGTAGATCAGGTTCTCGCGGCTGCTGTCGGCGAGCTCGAACTCGTTCGTCATCGTCAGCGCGCGCGTGGGGCACGCCTCGATGCACAGGCCGCACAGGATGCAGCGGGCGTAGTTGATCTGGTAGACGCGGCCGTACCGCTCGCCCGGCGAGTAGCGCTCCTCGTCGGTGTTGTCCGCGCCCTCCACGTAGATGGCGTCCGCGGGACAGGCCCAGGCGCACAACTCGCAGCCGATGCACTTCTCCAGGCCGTCCGGATGACGGTTGAGCTGGTGCCGGCCGTGGAAGCGCGGGGCCGTGGTCTTGGGCTGCTCCGGGTACTGCTCCGTCAGCCGCTTCTTGAACATGGCCTTGAAGGTCACGCCGAAGCCGGCCACGGGATTCTGGAAGCCGGGCTTGGTCTGCCCGCCCTCCGTCGACTCCTCAGCCATGGGACGCCTCCTTTCCGTCACTGGGACCCTCACCGGTTCCGTCACCGGCAGTATCCGGTCCGCCACTGACAATCAACTCCCGCTCCCCGCGCGGGCGTCGGCGCGGGACGGCCGGCGGGGTCTGGCCGGGCAGCGGCGGAACCGGGAAGCCGCCTGCCATCGGGTCGAAGGCCGCGGCCTGTTCGGCCGCCTCCCGCGCCTCGCGTTCCTTGCCGCCGCGGTCCCTGAAGATGTCGACGAGGAACGAGAGCAGCAGGAGGGCGAGGACACCGCCGCCCACGTACAGGGCGATGGAGGCGAAGTCGTAGTTCTCGTTCCGCAGGGTCCGAACGGTGGCGACGAGCATCAGCCAGACCACGGAGACCGGGATGAGAACCTTCCAGCCGAGCTTCATCAGCTGGTCGTAGCGCACGCGCGGGAGCGTGCCGCGCAGCCAGATGAAGAAGAACAGCAGCAGCTGGACCTTGATGACGAACCAGAGCATCGGCCACCAGCCGTGGTTCGCACCCTCCCAGAAGGTGGACACCGGCCACGGGGCCCGCCAGCCGCCCAGGAAGAGCGTCACCGACACGGCCGAGACCGTCACCATGTTCACGTACTCGGCGAGCATGAACAGCGCGAACTTGATCGACGAGTACTCGGTGTTGAAGCCGCCGACTAGGTCGCCCTCGGACTCCGGCATGTCGAACGGCGCGCGGTTCGTCTCGCCGATCATCGTCACGATGTAGATGAGGAACGAGACCGGCAGGAGCACGATGTACCAGCGGTCGTGCTGCTGGGCGACGATCTCCGAGGTGGACATCGACCCGGAGTAGAGGAACACCGAGGCGAAGGCCGCGCCCATCGCGATCTCGTACGAGATCATCTGGGCGCAGGATCGCAGACCACCCAGCAAGGGGTAGGTCGATCCGGAACTCCAACCCGCGAGCACGATCCCGTAGATGCCGACCGAGGCGACCGCGAGGATGTAGAGCATCGCGATCGGCAGGTCGGTGAGCTGCATCGTCGTGCGCTGGCCGAAGATCGAGACCTCGTTGCCGGAGGGCCCGAAGGGGATCACGGCGATCGCCATGAAGGCCGGGATCGCGGCGACGACCGGCGCCAGGATGTAGACCACCTTGTCGGCGCGCTTGACGACGACGTCTTCCTTCAGCATCAGCTTGATGCCGTCGGCGAGCGACTGGAGCATGCCCCAGGGGCCGTGCCGGTTGGGGCCGATGCGCAGCTGCATCCAGGCGACGACCTTGCGCTCCCACACGATGGAGAAGAGCACGGTCACCATCAGGAAGGCGAAGCAGAAGACCGCCTTGACCGCGACCAGCCACCAGGGATCGCGGCCGAACAACGAGAGGTCTTCGAGAGCGAGCGGGATCATGACTGCACCTCCTTGGCCTCGTCGATGCCCGCGGGACCGATCCGGACGAGCGTGCCGGGAACGGCCCCCGTGTCGGAGGCCACGCCCCCGCCGGTGGAGTTCAGCGGAAGCCACACGACGCGGTCCGGCATCTCCGTGACCTGGAGCGGGAGTTGAGTCGTCCCCGCAGGTCCCGTGACGGCGAGCACGTCGCCGTCCTTGACGCCCGCCTCGGCGGCCGTGGCGGCCGACACACGCGCGCGTGCCGCGTGCCGTGTGCCGGCGAGCGCGTCGTCGCCCTCCTGGAGGCGGCCCTGGTCGAGCAGCAGCCGGTGCCCCGCGAGGACGGCCTCACCGGACGCGGGCCGCGGCAGCTGCGTGGCCGACTCCAGCGAGTCCGTCGCACGGGGCCCGCTCCAGCCGCCGAGGCGGTCGAGCTCCCCCCGCGCGGCCCGCAGGTCCGGCAGGCCCAGCTGTACGTCCATGGCGTCCGCGAGCATCTGGAGGACCCGCGCGTCTGCGGGCGCCACGGAGCGCGTCATCTGGTCGGGCTTGAGCGCGGCCTCGAAGAGGCGCGCCCGGCCTTCCCAGTTGAGGAACGTGCCCGCCTTCTCGGCGACGGCGGCGACGGGAAGCACGACGTCCGCGTGGTCGGTGACCTCGCTGGGACGCTGCTCCAGGGAGACGACGAACGCCACCTCGTGCAGTGCTTCACGCGCGCGTGCCGGGTCCGGCAGGTCCGCGACCTCGACACCGGCGACGACCAGGGCCCGCAGCTCACCGCCCGCGGCGGCCTCCACGATCTGGCCCGTGTCGCGCCCGTAGCGGTGCGGGAGTTCGGACACTCCCCAGGCGGCTGCGACCTCTTCCCGCGCGCGCGGGTCGGTGGCCGGGCGTCCGCCCGGAAGCAACGACGGCAGCGCGCCCGCCTCGATCGCGCCGCGCTCCCCGGCCCGGCGCGGAATCCACACCAGCTGGGCGCCGGTCGCCGTGGCGGCCCGTACGACGGCCGTCAGGGCGCCCGGCACGGCCGCGAGCCGCTCGCCGACGACGATGACGGCACCCTCGGCGCGCAGCGCCTGGGACGCCTCGGCGCCGCCGTCCTCCAGGCCGAAGCCGGAGGCGAGCGCGTCGAGCCACTCGGTCTCGGTGCCCGGAGCGGCCGGCAGCAGCGTGCCGCCCGCCTTCTCCAGGCCCCGGGTCGCGAACGGGGCGAGCCCGAACGTCCGCTGGCCGTGCCCGCGCCACGCCTTGCGCAGCTTCAGGAAGACGCCGGGCGCCTCCTCCTCGGCCTCGATCCCGACGAGGAGTACGGCGGGCGCCTTCTCCAGAGACGTGTACGTGACCCCGACACCGTCGAGGTCACGCCCGCGTCCCGCGACCCGCGCCGCGAGGAAGTCGGCCTCCTCGCTGCTGTGCACGCGCGCGCGGAAGTCGATGTCGTTCGTGTCGAGCGCCACGCGCGCGAACTTGCTGTACGCGTACGCGTCCTCGACGGTGAGCCGGCCACCGGCGAGGACCCCGGCGCGCCCGCGCGCCGAGGTGAGTCCCCGGGCGGCGATGTCCAGGGCCTCGGGCCAGGAAGCGGGCTCCAGAACGCCCTCCGCATTGCGGACGAGAGGCGTCGTCAGCCGGTCGGGCTTCTGCGCGTACCGGAACCCGAAGCGGCCCTTGTCGCAGACCCACTCCTCATTGACCTCGGGGTCCGGCGACGCGAGGCGCCGCATGACCTTGCCGCGCCGGTGATCCGTGCGGGTCGCGCAGCCGCCCGCGCAGTGCTCGCACACGCTGTGCGAGGACACGAGGTCGAAGGGCCGGGAGCGGAACCGGTACGCCGCCGAGGTCAGCGCGCCGACCGGACAGATCTGGATGGTGTTCCCGGAGAAGTACGACTCGAAGGGGTCGCCCTCACCGGTGCCGACCTGCTGGAGCGCGCCGCGCTCGAGCATCTCGATCATCGGGTCACCGGCGATCTGGTTGCTGAACCGCGTGCAGCGGGCACAGAGCACGCACCGCTCACGGTCGAGCAGGACCTGGGTCGAGATCGGGACCGGCTTCTCGAACGTCCGCTTCTTCCCGTCGAAGCGGGAGTCGGACTGGCCGTGCGACATGGCCTGGTTCTGCAGCGGGCACTCGCCGCCCTTGTCGCAGACCGGGCAGTCCAGCGGGTGGTTGATGAGGAGCAGCTCCATCACACCGCGCTGCGCCTTCTCGGCGACGGGCGAGCTGAGCTGGCTCTTGACCACCATGCCGTCGGTGCAGGTGATGGTGCAGGACGCCATCGGCTTGCGCTGGCCCTCGACCTCGACGATGCACTGACGGCAGGCGCCGGCCGGGTCGAGCAGGGGGTGGTCGCAGAAGCGGGGGATCTCGATGCCGAGCTGTTCGGCGGCGCGGATGACCAGGGTGCCCTTGGGCACGCTGATCCCGATGCCGTCGATCGTCAGCGAGACGAGATCTTCCGGCGGCACCGCCGCCTCACCGCCCCCGGAGGGAGCGCCTGTGGTTACCGTCATGCGTTCACCTCCGTGCGCTGGTCCGCCCAAGCGGTCGACTTGGCGGGGTCGAAGGGGCAGCCCTTGCCCGTGATGTGCTGCTCGTACTCCTCGCGGAAGTACTTGAGCGAGGAGAAGATCGGGGACGCGGCGCCGTCGCCGAGCGCGCAGAACGACTTGCCGTTGATGTTGTCGGCGATGTCGTTCAGCTTGTCGAGGTCGGTCATCGAGCCCTTGCCGGCCTCGATGTCGCGCAGCAACTGCACGAGCCAGTACGTCCCTTCACGGCACGGTGTGCACTTGCCGCAGGACTCGTGGGCGTAGAACTCGGTCCAGCGGGTGACCGCCCGCACGACGCAGGTCGTCTCGTCGAAGCACTGGAGCGCCTTCGTGCCGAGCATGGATCCCGCGGCGCCGACGCCCTCGTAGTCGAGGGGCACGTCGAGGTGTTCGTCGGTGAACATCGGGGTCGAACTGCCCCCGGGAGTCCAGAACTTGAGGCGGTGGCCCGGACGCATGCCGCCGCTCATGTCGAGGAGCTGGCGCAGCGTGATGCCGAGCGGCGCCTCGTACTGGCCGGGGTTGGTGACGTGCCCGCTGAGCGAGTACAGCGTGAAGCCCGGGGACTTCTCGCTGCCCATCGACTTGAACCAGTCCTTGCCGCGATTCAGGATCGCGGGAACCGACGCGATGGACTCGACGTTGTTGACAACAGTGGGGCACGCGTAGAGCCCCGCGACCGCGGGGAAGGGGGGACGGAGCCGCGGCTGGCCACGGCGGCCTTCCAGCGAGTCGAGCAGTGCGGTCTCCTCGCCACAGATGTACGCGCCCGCGCCCGCGTGCACCGTGAGTTCGAGGTTCAGCCCACTGCCCAGCACGTTCTCGCCGAGGTAGCCCGCCGCGTAGGCCTCCCGTACGGCCTCGTGGAGCCGTCGCAGTACGGGGACGACCTCGCCCCGCAGGTAGATGAAGGCATGCGAAGAGCGGATCGCGTAGCACGCGATCACGATCCCCTCGATGAGGGAATGCGGGTTCGCGAAGAGGAGCGGGATGTCCTTGCAGGTCCCCGGCTCCGACTCGTCGGCGTTGACAACTAGATAGTGCGGTTTGCCGTCGCCCTGCGGAATGAACTGCCACTTCATTCCGGTGGGGAAGCCCGCGCCACCGCGGCCTCGCAGGCCGGAGTCCTTCACATAGGCGATCAGGTCGTCCGGCGACATGGCGAGGGCCTTGCGCAGACCCTCGTAGCCGTCGTGCCGCCGGTAGACGTCCAGGGACCAGGACTTGTCCTCGTCCCAGAACGCCGAAAGTACCGGCGCGAGCAGCTTCTCGGGGCTGGTGTCGTTGTCGATCTCGGCTGCCAAGGTCATCACTCCCCCTCCTCGGCGACAGGGCCCGCCGGGTGGGCCGGATCGGAGGACGACGTGTCCTGGGGCGCATCGTGCGAGCTCAGGTGCTCGGCGGGCGACGCGTCGTGCGGTGGCGCGTCGCCGGCGTCCCGTTGGGGACCTCCGTCGCGCGGATGGACAACGCGCGCGGGGGCGGCCTCGCCCCTGGCGAGGCGCAGGCCGATCAGCGAGGCAGGTCCCGCGCTGCCGCTCGCCTCGACGGCGCCGGGCCGCTCGTCCGGGAAGCCGGCGAGGATCCGCGCGGTCTCCTTGTACGTGCACAGGGGGGCGCCGCGGGTGGGTTCGACCTGCGCGCCCGCGCGCAGGTCGTCGACCAGCCGCTTCGCGCTGCCCACCGTCTGGTTGTCGAAGAACTCCCAGTTGACCATCACGACGGGCGCGAAGTCGCAGGCCGCGTTGCACTCGATGTGCTCGAGGGTGACCTTGCCGTCGTCGGTGGTCCCGCCGTTGCCGACGCCCAGGTGCTCCTGGAGGGCCTCGAAGATGGCGTCGCCGCCCATCACGGCGCACAGCGTGTTCGTGCAGACCCCGACCTGGTAGTCACCGCTCGGCTTGCGCCGGTACATCGTGTAGAAGGTCGCCACGGCGGTGACCTCGGCGGTGGTCAGGCCCAGCATGTCGGCGCAGAACTGCATGCCCGTGCGCGTGACATGGCCCTCCTCCGACTGCACGAGGTGCAGCAGCGGGAGGAGCGCGGAGCGCGATCCCGGGTAGCGGGCGATGATCTCGCGCGCGTCCGTCTCGAGCCGGGCTCGGACGTCGTCCGGGTAGTCGGGCGCGGGCAGTTGGGGCATGCCCAGGCTGACGCCCTGGCCCTGCTCGGAAGGAGTGGTGGTCACCGGTCGACGCCTCCCATCACGGGGTCGATGGACGCGACGGCGACGATGACGTCGGCGACCTGGCCGCCCTCGCACATCGCCGCCATGGCCTGAAGGTTGGTGAAGGAAGGGTCGCGGTAGTGGACCCGGTAGGGACGGGTGCCGCCGTCGGACACCACGTGCACCCCCAGCTCCCCCTTGGGGGATTCGACGGCGGAGTACGCCTGCCCGGCGGGGACCCGGAAGCCCTCGGTCACCAGCTTGAAGTGGTGGATCAGGGACTCCATGGAGGTGCCCATGATCTGCTTGATGTGGTCGAGCGAGTTGCCGAGGCCGTCCGGGCCGAGCGCGAGCTGCGCAGGCCAGGCGATCTTCTTGTCGCCGACCATGACCGGGCCCGGGGCGAGCCGGTCCAGGCACTGCTCGACGATGCGCAGCGACTGGCGCATCTCCTCCAGGCGGACCAGGAAGCGTCCGTAGGAGTCGCAGGTGTCGGCGGTCGGGACCTCGAAGTCGTAGTTCTCGTAGCCGCAGTACGGCTGCGACTTGCGCAGGTCGTGCGGGAGGCCCGCCGCGCGCAGGATCGGTCCGGTGGCGCCGAGGGCCATGCAGCCGGTGAGGTCGAGATAGCCGACGTCCTGCATACGGGCTTTGAAGATGGGGTTCCCGGTGGCGAGCTTGTCGTACTCGGGAAGGTTCTTCGACATCTTCTTCACGAACTCGCGGATCTGGTCCACCGCGCCGGGCGGCAGGTCCTGGGCGAGTCCGCCGGGCCGGATGTACGCGTGGTTCATGCGCAGGCCGGTGATGAGCTCGTAGATATCGAGAATGAGTTCACGATCACGGAAGCCGTAGATCATGATCGTCGTGGCGCCGAGCTCCATGCCGCCGGTGGCGATGGCGACCAGGTGCGACGACATCCGGTTCAGCTCCATCAGGAGCACGCGGATGACGGAGGCCCGGTCGGGGATCTCGTCCGTGATGCCCAGGAGCTTCTCGACCGCGAGGCAGTACGCCGCCTCGTTGTAGAACGGCGTCAGATAGTCCATGCGCGTCACGAACGTGGTGCCCTGCGTCCACGTGCGGTACTCGAGGTTCTTCTCGATGCCGGTGTGCAGATAGCCGATGCCGCAGCGGGCCTCGGTGACCGTCTCGCCGTCGATCTCCAGGATCAGACGGAGCACGCCGTGCGTGGACGGGTGCTGCGGGCCCATGTTGACGATGATGCGCTCGTCGTCGGCCTTGGCCGCGGACTGGACGACCTCGTCCCAGTCGCCGCCGGTGACCGTATATACGGTCCCCTCGGTCGTCTCGCGCGGCGATGCAGAAGGAGTAGACATCAGGAGTACGACCTCCGCTGGTCCGGAGCCGGGATCTGGGCGCCCTTGTACTCGACGGGGATGCCGCCGAGGGGGTAGTCCTTGCGCTGCGGGAAGCCCTGCCAGTCGTCCGGCATCATGATCCGCGTCAGCGCCGGGTGGCCGTCGAAGACCAGACCGAAGAAGTCGTACGTCTCGCGCTCGTGCCAGTCGTTCGTCGGATAGACGGCGACCAGCGAGGGGACGTGCGGATCCGCGTCGGGGGCGCTGACCTCGAGGCGGATCAGGCGATTGTGGGTGATCGAGCGCAGGTGGTAGACGGCGTGCAGCTCACGGCCCTTGTCGTCCGGGTAGTGCACCCCGCTCACGCCCGTGCAGAGCTCGAAGCGCAGGGCCGGGTCGTCGCGCAGGGTCCGGGCGACGCGCACCAGGTACTCACGCTCGATGTGGAAGGTGACCTCGTCGCGGTCGACGACGGTCTTGTCGATCGCGTTCTCGGGGACGAGGCCCTGTTCCTCCAGGGCCCCCTCCAGCTCGTCGGCCACCTCGTCGAACCAGCCGCCGTAGGGCCGCGAGGCGGCGCCCGGCAGCCGTACGGAGCGGACGAGGCCGCCGTATCCCGAGGTGTCGCCGCCGTTGTTGGCGCCGAACATGCCGCGCTGGACGCGGATCTCCTCGCCCTGGTCGCCGCGCTGCCCCGGAAGGTTGGCCGCGCTGAGGTCCTTCTCGGGGTTGACCCCGTTGCTGTCCGCGTCGCTCACCGCAGCAGCCCCTTCATCTCGATCGTCGGGAGCGCCTTGAGCGCCGCTTCCTCCGCCTCGCGGGCCGCCTCCTCGGCGTTCACGCCGAGCTTGGAGGACTGGATCTTCTGATGGAGCTTGAGAATCGCGTCCATCAGCATCTCCGGCCGCGGCGGACAGCCGGGCAGGTAGATGTCCACAGGAACTACGTGGTCGACGCCCTGCACGATCGCGTAGTTGTTGAACATCCCGCCCGACGAGGCGCACACGCCCATGGAGATGACCCACTTGGGGTTCGGCATCTGGTCGTAGACCTGACGCAGGACGGGCGCCATCTTCTGGCTCACGCGCCCGGCCACGATCATCAGGTCCGCCTGCCGCGGCGATCCGCGGAAGACCTCCATGCCGAAGCGCGCCAGGTCATAGCGGCCGGCGCCCGTCGTCATCATCTCGATGGCGCAGCACGCCAGGCCGAACGTGGCCGGGAAGACGGATGATTTGCGCACCCAGCCCGCGGCCTGCTCGACAGTGGTCAGCAGAAAGCCGCTCGGCAGCTTTTCTTCGAGTCCCATGGCTTAAGGCCCCTCAGTCCCATTCCAGGCCGCCGCGCCGCCATACGTACGCGTACGCGACGAAGACGGTGAGCACGAAGAGCAGCATCTCCACGAGCCCGAAAACACCCAGGGCGTCGAAGGTGACAGCCCAGGGGTAGAGGAAGACGATCTCGATGTCGAAGACGATGAAGAGCATCGCCGTCAGGTAGTACTTGATGGGGAAGCGCCCGCCGCCGGCCGGCGTGGGGGTCGGCTCGATACCGCACTCGTAGGCCTCGAGCTTGGCCCGGTTGTACCGCTTTGGACCGATAAGCGTGGCCATGACCACGGAGAAGATCGCAAAGCCTGCCCCGAGGGCTCCCAGTACGAGGATGGGCGCATACGCGTTCACCGCTCCTCGCTCCTCTCAGTCGGCGCTGACTGCTGGCGGATACGTCGGGCCGCCCCCGCTTCCCGCGAAGCCACCCCCGATTGCACGAAGATCGCTCACATGTGAAGCAGGTCACAAGCCCAACTGCCCCGCATCCTATGCCTGCCGGTCTGTGATCTGCGACACGGGGTGCGCCAACAGCTTTGTGATCTCCACCACCTGACGAAGGATCATGAAGTCGGATGAGCGGTGATCTTCACACGCGAAGCGCCTGAGTGATCACCAGAGGTGACATCTTGGCTCGTTACCCCAGGTAGAAGCGTTGGCTCACTATCAAGAGCTGGCGCGCGCAGGCAAATTGGCGCTGGACAGAACTGGCTGATAGTGGCCGTCGTTCACACATCAGAGGGAGAGGTGTGGACGTAAGTGGACGCGGGCACGCGTCCACGAGGAGCGCCCGGCGGCGGAGGCTGCCCTTTTGTGACCTGCGTCACGCAGGCCGTTACCTGTTAGAAACCGGGCTTGGCCATCGGTGTCAACGAGTGGTAAGTCGAGGGCAATTCGGGCGTATTGCAGAAAGCCCATGATCACAGGCTTGATCAGCCCTGTCCGGATTGCCCGTTACGGCGTCAATAAAGGCCGCCACGCCCGGGATTCAAACGTTCACACGACAACTGTGGCGCACCACACGTTTCTTGAAGGAACCATGGAGGCCCTGATAGCGGTTGTACTCATGTCCCACACCGCTCACATACCCAGCCACCGGAAGCCCCGTCGCAGCGCGTCGAAAATCGCCCTGCGCGCCGGAGTTGCCGGTGGCGTCCTCAGCACCCTGGCAGTGGCCGGTGCGTCCGGCCCGGCGTTCGCCGCCGAGCCGGTGACCGAGACCATCGAGATGCCGACCATCACGGCGGACCTCTCGACTCAGGTCGCCCAGTCCGCGGACGCCACCCAGCAGGCCGCGAACTCGTACGCGCTGCAGGCCGAGCAGGACCTGGCCGTAGCGAAGGCCGCAAAGCGGGCCAAGGCGGACCAGGCCCTCGCGGAGAAGAAGGCGGAGGCCAAGAAGAAGGCCGAGGCCGAGGCGAAGCGCAAGGCCGAGGAAGCGCGTGCGTCGCGCTCCGCCGAGCGCACCACCCTCTCCACCGCCTCCTCCACGGCCTCCCACGTCGCGGCCCCCGCCAGCGGCAGCGTCGCGTCCGTCATCGCCTTCCTGAAGGCGCAGCTCGGCGACGCGTACGTCATGGGCGGCACTGGCCCCAACTCCTGGGACTGCTCCGGCCTGACCCAGGCCGCGTTCGCGCAGGCCGGCGTCAGCCTCCCGCGCGTCTCGCAGGACCAGTCGACGGCCGGCACCCCGGTCTCCCTCGACAACCTGCAGGTCGGCGACCTCCTCTACTGGGGCTCCGCGGGCTCGGCGTACCACGTGGGTGTGTACATCGGTAACGGCCAGTACCTGGACGCCGCCAACCCCTCCAAGGGCGTTGTCATCCAGGACCTGTCCGGCTACCCGGCGACCGGTGCGGTCCGCGTTCTCTGAGTCGCCCATTCCGCGTCATATCTGACAAAAGGCCACCACTCCCCTGCTCCGGAGCGGTGGCCTTTTTCGTGAATACTGCCAAAGCGACTGTTGCGCCCAGGTCATTCCTTCGGGGACAATTCACCCATAGGGCCCCAACTGCCGCCCGGGATCTCCGTGTTGATGATCTCCGGTACGGAGGCGATCAGACCGGACATCGTCTCCAGGCCGGCCTTGAAGTGGTCGGAGCCCACGTGCGCGGCTCCCGCGTCCCCGTCCCGGAAGCCCTCCAGGAGGACGTACTGGTTCGGGTCCTCGACGCTGCGGGACCAGTCGAAGAAGAGGTTGCCCTCCTCGGCGCGCGTGGCGCGGGTGAAATCGGCGGTGTGCTCCAGCCAGGAGTCGGCGTACTCGGGCCGGGCGGTGAACTTCACGGCGATGAAAATCATGCAGCCAGGGTGCTCCGTGCGGCCCCCGCACGGCCAGTTCGGCGCGCGCGGTTCCGGAAGCGCTCCACAAGCCGGTCCTGCGCGCGGCGCGGGCGGAGCGCCCCAGGAGCGCCGTGAGCGCCCGCTGCCTGCCGCGGAACGCGACGGTCGGCGGAAGCCACCGACCGCGCGCGTCCGGGCCGCTCACGCCTTCGGCGCCACCTTGCTCAGGCCGTTGATGATGCGGTCCATCGCGTCGCCGCCCGTCGGGTCGGTCAGGTTGGCGAGCATCTTCAGCGTGAACTTCATGAGTACCGGGTGCGTCAGGCCGCGCTGCGTCGCGATCTTCATGACCTTCGGGTTGCCGATGAGCTTCACGAAGGCGCGGCCGAGCGTGTAGTAGCCGCCGTAGGTGTCCTTGAGGACCTTCGGGTAGCGGTGGAGGGCGAGTTCGCGCTGGGCGTCGGTCGCGCGGGCGTGCGCCTGCACGATGACGTCGGCCGCGATCTGGCCGGACTCCATGGCGTACGCGATGCCCTCGCCGTTGAACGGGTTCACCATGCCGCCCGCGTCGCCGACCAGGAGCAGACCCTTGGTGTAGTGCGGCTGGCGGTTGAAGGCCATGGGCAGGGCGGCGCCGCGGATCGGCGTCGTCATGTTGTCCGGGGTGTAGCCCCAGTCCTCCGGCATCGAGGCGCACCAGGCCTTCAGGACCTCGCGCCAGTCGAGCTCCTTGAACGCGGCGGAGGAGTCGAGGATGCCGAGGCCGACGTTCGACGTGCCGTCGCCCATGCCGAAGATCCAGCCGTAGCCGGGCAGCAGCCGGTCCTGGGCGCCGCGGCGGTCCCACAGCTCCAGCCAGGACTCCAGGTAGTCGTCGTCGTGGCGGGGCGAGGTGAAGTACGTGCGGACGGCGACGCCCATCGGGCGGTCGTCGCGCCGGTGCAGGCCCATCGCGAGGGACAGCCGGGTCGAGTTGCCGTCCGCGGCGACGACGAGGGGCGCGTGGAAGGTGACTTCGCGCTTCTCCTCACCGATCTTGGCGTTGACGCCGGTGATGCGGCCCGTGCGGTCGTCGATGATCGGGGCGCCGACGTTGCAGCGCTCGTACAGGCGCGCGCCCGCCTTCTGCGCCTGCCGGGCGAGCTGCTCGTCGAAGTCGTCGCGCTTGCGGACGAGTCCGTAGTCCGGGTAGGAGGCGAGATCCGGCCAGTCCAGCTGGAGCCGGACGCCGCCGCCGATGATCCGCAGGCCCTTGTTGCGCAGCCAGCCCGCCTCTTCGGAGATGTCGATGCCCATCGACACGAGCTGCTTGGTGGCCCGCGGGGTGAGGCCGTCGCCGCACACCTTTTCCCTGGGGAACGCGGTCTTCTCCAGAAGGAGGACGTCGAGTCCGGCCTTGGCCAGGTAGTACGCGGTCGTCGAACCGGCTGGCCCGGCCCCGACGACGATCACATCTGCGCTGTGCTCGGAGAGGGGCTCGGTCACGGCGGGTTCTCCCGAAGACTCGAAATCTGCGTGCCGCGCGGCACCGGATATGGGCAGTCTATGCAGCGGTACTGATCACCCAGCCGAAGGGCCGCCCTGTGAACCGAGCTCTGCCTGATGTACAGCTGCGTGTCCCCACTGACGAGGACGCCTTCGCCTGGCACCGCGTCTTCGACGACCCGGAGGTCATGGAGTTCCACGGCGGGGCCTCTGCCGAGCTGTCCGTGTACGAGGAGCTGACCGCCCGGCAGCGCCGGCACGACGCGGAACGCGGCTTCTGCCTGTGGACGATGACCGACACGGACGGCGACGTCATCGGCTTCACGGGCGCGCAGCCCTGGCCGCACGCCTGGGGTCCGGCGGGCGAGATCGAGATCGGCTGGCGGCTCGGGCGGGCGCACTGGGGCCGCGGCTACGCGACGGCGGCCGCCCTGGCGACCGTGGAGCGCGTACGGGCCGCGGGTGTACGGAGCGTGGTGGCGATGGTCGACTCGCGCAACGAGCGGTCGGTGGCGGTGACGCGACGCCTCGGCATGGAACCCGCCGAGACGTTCACCGTCCCGGGTGACCCGCGTACGGGCCTCTGCTTCAGGCTCGCGCTGTAGGTCCCTTCGGACTCGCCTCGTAAGCCCTGCCGCTTCCGGTCGGGGGTCCGGCGGAGCTACCCTTCGGGTACCGCTGGGGGTGAAGTCTGTGCGCATTACACCCAAGACGCCCGAAGTGCGCGTACCGAAGTTCGTCGGCCTGATGGCCGTCGACGCGCGCGAGGCCGCGGCGGCGCGCGGCGTACAGCTGGCCGCGCCCGACCGCCCCGACTTCCGTCTCACCGTGGTCGACTACGTCGTTCGCCAGTACCCGCTGCCCGACACCGAGGTGCCGCGCGGCGCCGTCGTCACCGTCTGGTTCGACCTGGCGGAGGGCGAGGGCCACGGTGGCTCCGGGGTGAACGAGCCCCGTATGCCGGGGCCGCGCGGCGGCGGGCTGCAGCGCGAACTGGACGAGCCGGACGAGACATACACGGTGGTCGGCACGTAGTGGTCGGCACGTACGACCGGCCGTGACCGTCGTGGCGCCCGGCCGGCGTCAGTACGTCAGACGCCAGGACTCCAGGCCGGTCCGGTACGTCCTCTTCAGGTCGGCCCACACGTCCTGCTGCCCCACGAGGAAGATCGTGTACTCGGTGCCGTCCTCGGCGACGTACGACTGGTCGATGCCGTGCATCGTCCGGCCGCCCTCGTCGCGGTAGGTGTACTCCCAGATCGCGCCGGGCCGCCCCTGGAAGGTGTTCCGGCGCAGGTCGATCCGCTGGTAGTCCTGCTTCTTCTTGTCCTCCTCGGCGTGCTTCTCCATGTTGAGGACGTTGCCGTACGAGGTGTAGCCCGCGTCCGGGATGACGCCGATGAGGTAGTGCTCGGCACCGGTGCTGCCCGCGTAGGTGATCTGGCTGCCGTTCTGCACGCCCTGGCGCGACCACACGTCGGGGATCACGAAGGAGAAGCCCATGGGGTCGACGGCCTTGCGGTAGCCGGACGGAACGGTCGCGTCCGGGGGCGTGCTCGGCGTGGCGTCCGTGGCCCGGTCCGGCGTCGCACTCGGGGTGGGGCTCGGCGCCGGGGTCGGCGCCTGCGATGTGGCGGGCTGCTCGGTGCTGACGGCGGGCTTGTCGTCGCGGCCCGCCTTGTCGTCCTTGCCGCCGTTGTTCTGGAGCAGCAGCACCCCGGCCGCCACACCGCCCCCGATGACGAACGCGCCGGCGATGGTGGCGACCCAGATCCCGGCGCGGCGCGGGGACTTGGCCGGCGCGGCGGCCGGCTGCACACCGAGCTGGAAGGTGTGCGGGTCGTACAGAGCAGCGGGGGCGGGGCCGGGGCTGGGCCCGGGGGGAGGCGTGGGGGTGGGCCCGGGAGCGGCGGTGGCCGTCGGCAGGGCGGCTGCCGCGGCGGGGTTCGGCGGGTCGTTGGGGGCGGGCGGTTCGTCGGGCGCTTCCGGCGCGGTAGGCGCCTGGACGGGAGCCGCCGAAGCGGGATACGCCTGCACAGGGGCGTCCGGCGCAAGGGCGTCCGGCGCAGGGGCGTCCGGCGCCGGCCCGAACGCCCCCGGCGGCACCTGCGGTTCCGGGACGATCCCGGTCCGCGCCCCCGCCATCTGCATCAGATACGGCGCGAGGAACGCCGCCGCGAACACCCACAGCAGCCCGAACAGAAGCGCCTCCGCCATGCCGAGGCCCACGCCGGCACTGCCCGTGCCGCTGCCGCCGAGGTCGGACGCTGTCCCGGTGGCCCGCACGCCGAGGCCACCGAGCGCGCCGAGCAGCAGGAACAGACAGAGGAAGATCCCGGCGGAAAGGAGCTGCTCGCGCCGGTCGGCCGACCGTCGGGCCGCCATCACGCCCACGGTCAGCGCGCAGACGGTGCCGAGGGCCAGCACCCCCACGACCGCCCAGGAGTTGGTGACGTCGCCGAGTTCGGAGAGCCCGAACGACTGGTGCTGGTACCCGCCCCCGTACGTCGAACTGCCGCCCGCCTCGAAGGAGATGGGCGCGCCCCAGCCGAGGCCGAGCGCCATGGCGCCGAGGTTCGGCAGCACGAGCAGGGCGACGACCAGCGGCGACAGATCGGCCTGGCCGAGGTCGGACACGTCGGAGACCTCGCCCAGGTCGTCGATCTGGGCGACGCTGATGAACGCGGCGATCGAGCAGATCACGAGGACGACGGCGAGCGCGCGCAGCGCCGTCCCGGTGGCCCGCACCAGCGCCAGCGCCGCCGGCCGGGCGGCGAGCCACTGGGCCAGGTCGTCCCGGTGCAGCGTTCCCGCGGCGACGGCGAGCGAGATGAGGAGCGCGCCGAGCGCGGCGAGCACGGGCGACGACGAGATCCGCACGCCCTGGATCGAGGGCTGCGCGAACAGGCCGAGTACGAGAACGCCGGCGGTCACCAACAGGGCTACCCGCAGGGCGGCTTCGAGCCCGGGAGTGCCGGGGCCGGACGTGCCGGGGACGGGGTGACCGCCGGGGACGGCCGGGCTCGTCGCGCGGGTCCGGAGGCGTGAGCGCAGGACGCGTACGCCGATCCAGAGCGCCAGGATCCACAGGGCGGTGACGGTGAGAGGAACGAGGGAGAGCGCGGCGCCGCCGCTGAGCTCCGCGCCCATGTCACCGCCGCCGGAGCCGAAGGGTGAGCCCCCGCCGCCGAAGGACGAGGAGCCGCCGGAGGCCGACACCTCGAAGCCGCCGCCGAGCGACTGGAGCAGCAGCGCGAGCGAGATCCGCATCCGGTCGCCGAACCCTACGACGACGTCGCTGCCCTGCCCGTACGAAGGGAGGGCGAGGGCGACGGAGGCGACCACCAGGAGTCCGACGGGCCACAGCGCGGCCTGCGCCGAGCCGGCCCAGTCGCCGCGGAAGGCGCGCCCGAAGAAGGCGCCGACGGGCGAGGGCCCGCCGGGGGCGAACGCGGGCGGCGGAGCTGTGGGCGGCGCGAGCGGCGGAACGGGCGGCCGGCCAGGGGGCGCCGCGGGAGGAGCCGCGGGCCCCTGGACCGTGGGCTCGCGCTCCGGCGTTCGTTCCCGCCCGCACTTCATGCAGAAGCGGGCCTCGTCGGGAGCCTGGGCTCCGCAGTGCGGGCAGAACGACGCCATGGGAAGTGCTCCGTCATCCGGGAAAGTCGTACCGTCACCAGAGGTGACCGGCTGTCACCACGTACTCAACGGACACATCTTTCCCGGTGACCGGTTCCCCGCGGCGGGGATTCGGCACAACGGACGGGCGCGGAGCGGGAATTGAGGGACCACCACTTGGAAGTCCGCTACTTGAAGCCCGCTGCTTGGAAGCCCGCTACTTGACGCCCCGGTGCAGCGCCACGACGCCGCCCGTCAGGTTGCGCCAGGCCACGTCCGACCAGCCGGCCTTCTTGAGGCGGGCCGCGAGCGCCGGCTGGTCGGGCCAGCTGCGGATCGACTCGGCGAGGTAGACGTACGCGTCCGGGTTCGAGGACACGGTGCGGGCCACCGGCGGCAGGGCTCGCATCAGGTACTCGGTGTAGACCGTGCGGAACGGCGCCCACGTCGGCTGCGAGAACTCGCAGATCACGACGCGCCCGCCGGGCTTCGTCACCCGGTACAGCTCGCGCAGCGCCGTGTCCGTGTCCTGCACGTTCCTGAGGCCGAAGGAGATGGTCACGGCGTCGAAGGTGTCGTCCTTGAACGGCAGCTTCGTCGCGTCGCCCGCGGTGAACGGCATCCACGGGTGCCGCTTCTTGCCGACCTGGAGCATCCCGATCGAGAAGTCGCAGGGCACGACATAGGCGCCGGCCTGGGCGAAGGGCTGCGAGGACGTCGCCGTACCGGCCGCGAGGTCGAGGACCTTCTGCGCGGGCCGCGCGTCGACGGCCTTCGCGACCTCCTTGCGCCACAGCCGGGCCTGGCCGAGCGAGAGCACGTCGTTGGTGAGGTCGTACCGGTCCGCCACGTCGTCGAACATCGAAGCGACTTCGTGCGGCTGCTTGTCCAGGGATGCGCGGGTCACGCGTCCATTGTGGCAGCACGCCCCCGGGCCGGCGTCAGCGGCGCCGGTACACCAGGCGCCCTTCGACGACCGTGGCCACACAGGTGGCCGGGCCGAGCCGGGCGAGCGAGGCACGGTCCGGCACGTCGAACACGGCGAACCGGGCCGGTCCGCCCACGACCAGCGGCGGCAGCAGGACGAGCGGCACCGGCGAGAAGGACACCGGACCCGGCTGGTTCGGCGGGCGCTGCCCGAGAGCGAGCCCGGCCCTGCGCACCGCGTCCACCACGGCGCGGGAGCGCAGCTCCCCGGCCACGGCGACCGTGCCGTGCGCGAACAGCTGCTGGATGCCGCGCCGCGCGCTGGCCCCGGCCCGGGACGGATCGGCGCGGAAGATCTCCCGCGCACGCTCCCTGACGACCGGCCGCGTGCCGAACTCGTCGGCCTCGCGCGGGTCCGGGTGGTACGTGCCCTCGAGGATCTCGGGCCCGTACGGGTTGAGCAGGCCGGGTGTGAGGACGCCGGGCCACCGCCGCACCCGCGCCTGCGGGCGGACGGCGGCGAGGTCCTCGTACGGGCCGAGGGCGGCGACGGACGCCCCGTCGACCAGGACCGCGGCCTCGGGCGAGGCCTCGGCCACGTGGATCGTCAGCAAATGAGCCTCAGTTGGTGGAGACGAGCTTCAGCTCGGGGTGTGCCGTGCCGCCCTCGATCGCGGTGGACGAGATGTGCGACTGGACGCGGTCGTCGACCGGGTCGTTCGCCGGGTCGTCGTGCACGACGAGGTGCTCGTACGTCGTGGCGCGCTGCGCGGGGACGCGGCCCGCCTTGCGGATGAGGTCGATGATCTCCAGGCGGTTCGAGCGGTGCTTGGCACCGGCCGAGGAGACGACGTTCTCCTCCAGCATGATCGAACCGAGGTCGTCGGCGCCGTAGTGCAGCGACAGCTGGCCGACCTCCTTGCCGGTGGTCAGCCAGGAGCCCTGGATGTGGGCCACGTTGTCGAGGAAGATCCGCGCGATGGCGATCATCCGCAGGTACTCGAAAAGCGTGGCCTGCGTGCGGCCCTTCAGGTGGTTGTTCTCCGGCTGGTACGTGTACGGGATGAACGCGCGGAAGCCGCCCGTGCGGTCCTGTACGTCGCGGATCATGCTCAGGTGCTCAATGCGCTCGGCGTTGGTCTCGCCGGTGCCCATCAGCATCGTGGACGTCGACTCGACGCCGAGGCGGTGGGCCGCCTCCATGATCTCCAGCCAGCGCTCGCCGGACTCCTTCAGCGGGGCGATCGCCTTGCGGGGGCGGGCCGGGAGGAGTTCGGCGCCGGCGCCCGCGAAGGAGTCGAGGCCGGCCGCGTGGATGCGCTCGATGGCCTCCTCGACGGAGACCTTGGAGATGCGGGCCATGTGCTCGACCTCGGACGCGCCGAGGGAGTGGATGACCAGCTGGGGGAACGCCTGCTTGATGGCGGAGAAGTGCTTCTCGTAGTACTCGACGCCGTAGTCCGGGTGGTGGCCGCCCTGGAACATGATCTGCGTGCCGCCGAGTTCGACGGTCTCGGCGCAGCGGCGCAGGATGTCGTCGAGGTCGCGCGTCCAGCCCTTGGCGGTGTCCTTGGGCGCGGCGTAGAAGGCGCAGAACTTGCACGCCGTCACACAGACGTTCGTGTAGTTGATGTTCCGCTCGATGATGTACGTCGCGATGTGCTCGGTGCCGGCGTACCGGCGGCGCCTGATGGCGTCGGCGGCAGCGCCGAGCGCGTGCAGGGGAGCGTCGCGGTAGAGGTCGAGCGCCTCTTCTGGGGTGATGCGTCCACCCGCGGCGGCACGGTCGAGGACGGTCTGAAGGTCGGCCTTCTCGGTCACCGGGCGTCCCTTTCGTTGTGTTCGTGGAGACGGGTGGGCGGACCGTCTCAGCGTACGCCAGCACCTCCTGTCGCCCGACGTCAGGCGGCGTAGGCGCCCATCAGTACGCCGGCCAGCGCGCCCGCGAGCAGGAACGGCCCGAACGGGATCGCCGTCCTGCGGCCGGCCCGCCGTGCGATCACGAGAACCACGCCGTACAGCGCGGCGAACAGGAACCCGGCGAACGTGCCGACGAACACGAGCCCCCACCCGTACCAGCCGAGCACCGCACCCAGGCCGACGGCCAGTTTCACGTCGCCGAAGCCCATCCCCTGCGGGTGGATGAGGAAGAGCACGAGGTAGCCGCCGCCGAGCGCGAGCGCGCCCAGCAGCGCCGTCTGCCAGTCGCCGCCCGGCTCGGGCAGCAGCGCGGCCAGGCCGAGCAGGGCCGGGGCGGCCGCGGCGAGCGGCAGGGTGAGGACGTCGGGCAGCCGCTTCACCCGGGCGTCGACCACCGCGAGGAGTACCGCGGGCGGTGCGAGGAGCAGCCAGGCGGCGAGTTCGGGGCGGGTTCCGGTGGCTGCGGCCAGCGCGGCGCAGACGGCGGCGGTGAGCAGTACGGGCGTCAGGGCGCCGGGGCCGAGCGCGTGGCCGCACACCGCGCACCGTCCGCGGCCCAGCCACCCGCGCGCACCGCCCGGCAGCGGATGCCCGTCCGGGCAACTCGCCCGCCACGTCTCGTCCGGCTCCACGGACAACCGGTACGCGGCACGCGGCACGAACAGCCCGGCGGCGGCGCCCCACACCGCCCCGGCCACGACCAGCAGCACATCCACCATCCCCGCCTCTTCCCCGTATCCACCGGCGATTCACGTACCGGCGTCGCCTACCGGCCGAGCGCCGCCGGAGCGAACGCGCGCCGCCGATCGAGCCGACCGGCCTCCGCCACATACGACTTGACGGCGTCCTCGCCGCCGCACACGACGTACGCCGCGGGCGCGAAGTGGCGCACGCCCGCGGCCGCCATGGGGACGCGTACAGCGAGGCGTTCCTTCACCGGCTTGCGCGGGCACGAGACGGCCCGCTCGACGTCGGTCACGACGAACGCGCTGACGCCCTTCCACGCCACCGGACCGACCAGCGGCCCGTTCGCTCCCCAGTTCCTGCCGCATCCCAAGTCCCCGCTCCCCCTCCATGTGTCGCGCACGGCCCGCCTCGGCCCCGTCAGCCGGCGGGCCGCATCGTGGCGACGGGGTCGCCCGCGCGCGGGTTGTCCGTCTCGTAGGTGAGGCGGTCGCCCGACTTCGACTTGACCAGGCGGACTTCGTGGCGGCCGGTGGTGCACTGCCCGCCGTTCGACTTCTTGGCGATGCCCGTGGCGACGATCCGGTCCTTCTCGACCCTCTTGAGGACGAGGACGTCCTCGCAGACCGCGCCGATCGGGTCGGTCTGATGGAACGTGCCGAACTCCTCGCCGATCCGGCCCTGTTCGACGGTGACGCGGAACGTGCCCATCGGCAGCGTGCCGCCGAGCCCGGTGCCGGGGCCTTCCCAGGTGCCCACGTAGGAGGCGGGGATCGTGCCCTTCGGGGCGGAGGCGGAGGCCGAGGCCGTCGCCGCGGGCGGACGGCCGCCCGCCGTGTCGCTTCCGCCCTTCGAGGAGCCGGGCAGCAGGTCGAGCAGGAACACCGAGCCCAGGGTGACGGCGGCGAGGGCGCCCGCGACACCGAGCGCGACCGTGCAGCTGAGTCTGCGTCCACGCCCGCCGGCGCCGGGCACGGACGTCGCGGCCACGCTGACGGAGAGCTTCCCGGCGCCCGGCACCTCGGTGCGCGGCGCGGGCACGGCGGCGTCGGCAGGGGCGGGCACGTGCACGGCGGCCGGCCCGTACGCGGGATCGGGCGGCCCGAACACCCCGGCCGGCGATCCCGCCGCGTCCGACGGCCAGTCGACCGAGGGCGTGCTGAAGCCGACCGGCCCCGAACGCTCCGCGGTACCCGCCGGCGCCGCGCCCTCCAGGTCCAGGAGTGCCACCGCGCTGCGCCCCACCTGCTCCACCAGTGCGCCCGGCAGCCACCCCGCCGCCACGAGCCGGGCCGCGCCCCGCGGGGCGAGAGCGCTCGCCACCTCGTCAGGGGTGGGCCGCGCGGCCGGGTCCTTCGCCAGGCACGCGGCGGCGACGTCGCGCAGTTCCCCGCGCGCCAGGCCGAGTTCGGGTTCCTCGTGCACCACCTTGTAGAGGAGCGCGGCGGACGAGTCGCCGGAGAACGGGGACGTGCCGGTCACCGCGTAGACCAGGACCGCGCCGAGGGAGAAGACGTCGGCGGCGCCCGTGACGCCCTTGCCGAGGATCTGCTCGGGCGCCATGTATCCGGGCGACCCGATCGAGACGCCGGTGGAGGTGAGGGAGGCGGTGCCGTCGGTGGCGCGGGCGATGCCGAAGTCGATCAGGCGCGGGCCGTCCACGGTGAGCAGCACGTTCGACGGCTTCACGTCGCGGTGGACGAGCCCGAGACCGTGCACCGCCGACAGCGCCTCGGCGAGGCCCGCGCCCAGGACCCGTACGCAGTGGTCGGGCAGGGCGTGTTCCTTCACGGCCTGCGCGAGGGAGGGGCCTGCCACGTACCCGGTCGCCACCCACGGGACGGCCGCCTCCGGGTCGGCGTCGAGGACCGGCGCCGTCCAGGCACCCCCGACGCGGCGCGCGGCGTCGACCTCGCGCCTGAAGCGCGCCCGGAACTCCTCGTCGAGCGCGAAGTGCGGATGGACGACCTTCACCGCGACGGTGCGGCCTCCGGCGCTGCGCCCCAGGTAGACGCGGCCCATTCCGCCCGAACCGAGTCTTCCGAGCAGCCGGTAGGGCCCGATCGTGGTCGGTTCGCCGGCTTCCAGCGGCTGCATGACCTGGCCTCCCCCTGTGCCCACGCTCCGGTCGGGCCAGGGTAGTACTCCCCTGTCACGGCTTCCCGTAGTCGCCGCCTCAGTCGCTGCCTCGCGGAACGTATCGCTCCGATATCCGCGTGCCCGGCGTATTCAAAACGTTCACCGGTGAAATTCCTGACGTTCACCGTCGATCGCAGCCGAACGGCCCGTTGTTTCCCGGATAGCCGGAATTGCCCCGCAGGCGAGAGGGGCGGCACACAGAAGGCGTACGCGAATTCCCGCGGGGGAATTCCCGTACGCCTTCCGGGGCCGGCGGAGCTACCGCGTCACGGCTGCAGCAGATCGACCCGGACATCGGCCGCGAAGCCGGTCGTCGGACCCACCCGGCGGGCGAACTCCGTGACGCCCTCCAGCTGCCGCGCGCCGAAGCGGAAGTCGAGCGTCGTGAAATAGCGCTCGAGGACCTGCTCGTCGAAGACCTCCCAGCGGGAGGCCTGCTCGGCGACCTTGGTGACCTCTTCCAGGGACACGTCCCGGGAGGCGAGGAACGCCTCGTGCACCTTGCGCGTGATGAGCGGCTCGCGCTCCGCGTAGTCCTTGCGGGCGGCCCACACGGCGAAGACGAACGGGAGTCCCGTCCACTCCTTCCACAGGGCGCCCAGGTCGTGCACCTGCAGTCCCAGGCGCGGCGCGTCGTGCAGGTTGGCGCGCAGGGCCGCGTCCCCGATGAGCACGGCCGCGTCCGCGTCCTGCATCATCAGGCCCAGGTCGGGCGGGCACGTGTAGTAGTCGGGCTGTACGCCGAAACGGTCGGCGAGCAGCAGCTGCGCGAGGCGCACGGACGTGCGCGAGGTGGAGCCGAGCGCGACCCGCCGCCCGTCGAGCTGGTCGAGAGGTACCTGCGAGACGATCACGCACGACATCACCGGGCCGTCGCAGCCGACCGCGAGGTCGGGGAAGGCGACGAGCTGGTCGGCGGCCTTCAGGAACTCGACGAGGGTGATGGGCGCGATGTCGAGGTCGCCCTGGACGAGGCTCTCACTGAGCTTCTCCGGGGTGTCCTTCGTGAGCTCGAGGTCGAGGAGCGTTCCCGTCCTGGCAAGTCCCCAGTACAGGGGCATGCAGTTGAGGAACTGGATGTGGCCGACTCGTGGCCGGTTGCGCTGCGGGGTCTCGGGAGAATTGTCCACATCGCGAGGCTAGACCCCATGCGGTACGGTGCAGGCTTCAGGGTCCCCGAGTCGGCCCCGTCAACCCTTTGGCGCCCCGTGTCAAACCTCCGGGTGACGTGATCTTTCCCTCTATTGCATTCCGGTGCCTGCGTGCTAGGCTCGCCCGCAAGTTGCAGTTTGGTTTCCCTTGCAGTACAGAGCCTGCGGAGCATGTGACCGCGGGCTCTCGTCGTATTCAGACTTTTGCAGTTGTTCGCAAGTGCATTTGCAGGTTCTGGAGCAGGGCGACCCTTTGGCCCAAGGAGGGCTTATGGCTACCGGAACCGTGAAGTGGTTCAACGCTGAAAAGGGCTTTGGCTTCATCGCCCAGGAAGGCGGCGGCCCGGACGTCTTCGTCCACTACTCCGCGATCAACGCAAACGGCTTCCGCTCCCTCGAGGAGAACCAGGCCGTGAGCTTCGACGTCACGCAGGGTCCGAAGGGCCCGCAGGCGGAGAACGTCACCCCCATGTAAGTGGGGCGTCCCCAGGTTTGCCCTTGGGACGTCGTGACTCCGGAACGGATGCAGTACCCAAGGAGCCCCGCTCCGCCAAGTGCCCCGGCACACGGCGGAGACGGGGCTCCTGCCTTTCGGCTCACGCGTACTGCATGACCAGAACGCAGGTCGTACCCGGCTCCAGGGCGCGGCAGGTGTGCGGGACGTCGCCGGGGTACGACATGTAGTCGCCCGGACCGAGTTCGACCGGGTCGTCCTGGGGTCCCGCGAGGACCCGGCCCGTGCCCACCACGATGTGCTCGACGGCGCCCGGCATGTGGGGCTCCGATTCACGGGGCGCGCCGGGCTCGACCTGAAGGAAGTAGAGGTCACGGCGGGAGCCCGGCGGGTTCGGCGAGAGCAGCGTCGCCGCGTAGTCGGCCTGCTCCGACGGAACGGCGACGCCCTGGCCCGCCCTGATGACCTGGACGACGGGGCGCGGCGGGTCGAGCAGCAGACTCGGCGGGACGTCGAGCGCGACGCTCAGCGCCCAGAGGGTCTCCAGACTCGGGTTCCCGCTCGCCGACTCCAGTTGCGAAAGCGTGGACTTGGCGATCCCCGCACGCTTGGCCAGCTCGGACAGGGAGATCCCGGCCCGGCCGCGCTCCCGGCGCAGGGCCGCGGCGATGCGGTCGAGGGGGAGGCGGGGGGTGTCGCCGGCCATGCTGCTCCTACTCACCGTTCGTTCGCTGAGGCGGACCAAAACGTTCGCCTTGACGAACGGGCGGTCTCGTGTCCATTCTACGAGTATGCGTTCGCCACACCGAACAGACAGTCCCCTTGAGCGAACGGTGGCCTCCGTCACGCCCTCGGACCCCGCCGCCGTTCCCGCCCGCGCCGACCGGCGCCTCCTGCGCGACATCGCGCTCGTCTGCCTCGCCGACGCCGTCGTGGGTGTCTCCTTCGGCGCGATCGCGGTCACCGGCGGGCTGCCCGTCTGGGTTCCCGTGCTGATGTCGCTGATCGTCTTCGCCGGATCGGCGCAGTTCAGCACCGTCGCCGTGCTCGCGGCGGGTGGCGGTCCCGTGGCCGCCGCGGCGACCGGGCTGCTGCTCAACACCCGCACGGCGGCGTTCAGTCTGGCCGTCGCCGACGCGCTCGGCCGGTCCTGGCCCGTGCGTCTCGTCGGGGCGCACCTCGTCACCGACGAGACGGCGGCGTTCGTCCTCGCGCAGCGCGATCCCCGGCGGCGCAGGGCGGCGTTCTGGATATCGGGCCTCGGGCTCTTCGCCGCCTGGAACCTCAGCGTGCTCGCCGGGGCGCTCGCGGGCTCCGCACTCGGGGACACCGCCAGGTTCGGCCTGGACGCGGCGTTCCCGGCGGTGCTCCTTGCGCTCGTGCTGCCCGCGCTGCGCGGCTCGGCCGGGGTGCGGCGGGCCGCGGCGGCCGGCGTGGTGATCGCGGTCGCCGCGACGCCGGTGCTGCCCGCGGGGGTGCCGGTCCTGCTGGCGCTGACCGGACTGCTCGTGGCCCGAACGCCCTGGCGGGGAACCCCTTCCCGCACGCCCCGCTCGGGATCCCCTTCCCGTAAGACCTCCCCGGGAGCCCCCTCGTGAACGCCACGCTCGTCGCCGTCCTCGTCCTGGCCGCCGGGACGTACGTCTTCCGGCTCGCCGGGCCCCTGCTGCACGGGCGGGTCGAACTGCCCGCGCGGGTGCAGGAGTTGCTGACCGTAGGGGCGACCGTGCTGCTGGTGGGTCTGCTCGCGACGGGGGCGCTGACCGAGGGGCACGGCTTCGCCGGGTGGGCGCGGCCCGCCGGAGTGCTGGCCGGCGGGGTGCTCGCGTGGCGGAAGGCGCCCTTCGCCGTCGTCGTGGTGGGCGCCGCCGCGACGACGGGCCTCCTGCGGCTCGCGGGCGTGCCGTAGCGGCCACGCGAGTACGTCAATCCGTTCCGGATCGGGCGGGTAACGCCTCCAACTCGCTCCCGGTCGGGCACGTTCGGCAACCTACGAACAGATAGCGGTTCCGATCGGTCGCGCAGACCGGCGTCGGACGAACCGCCGCTACTGTGATCGGCCCGCGTCACCGACCGGACCCCGCGCAGAGGACAGGTGTGCCGATCCCTGCGCACGCACCTGTGCCGGGGACCGCCCGCCCGGCACATGCTGGCCGCATCCGACCGGAACGCAGCAAGAGGCAGCACGACGGAGGCACCAGAACATGCCGGAGCTCCTGCACACCCGGGCCGTGGGACTCGTCGGCCGGGGCGGCGCCGCGGCCGCGCTCGAAGGGCTGCTGCGCGCGGAGCGCCTGGTGACGGTCGCCGGGCCGGGCGGCGTCGGCAAGAGCGCGCTCGCCGCCGAAGTCGTCCGGCGCCTGCGCCGCGAGCCCTGGTCCGCCAAGGGCACCGCCGATCTGGCCACGCTCGACATCCCCGGGCTCGTGCCGCACGCGCTCGCCCGCGCCCTGCGCATCGACGGCGATCCCGCGGTGCCGCAACTCCCCGCGCTGGCCGCCGCGATCGGGCGGCGCCCGGTGCTCCTCGTCGTCGACACCTGCGAGCGGCAGGCCGAGGAGTGCGCCGCCACGCTGCTGCACCTCGTACAGGCGTGCCCGGAGCTGCGCGTCCTCGCCACCAGCAGGGTCCCACTGGACACCCCGGTCACGTTCCCGCTGCCCCCGCTCACCCCCGGCGACGCGGCCCGCCTGCTCAGGACGGCCGCGCGGGCACTCGGCGCGCCGGGGGACCCGGACGCCGAGCCGGTCCGCCGCGTCTGCGCGGCACTCGGCGGTCTGCCGCTCGCCCTGCGCATCGCGGCGGGCCAGCTGAAACGCCACGACGCCGACGACCTGCTGTCGCTCATCGGCCGCCCGGAGCACCTGCTCGACCTGCCCGCCCCGATGCCCGGACTGCCGCACCGGCTGCGCACGCTGCGCGCCTCGCTGCGCTGGAGCCAGCGGCTCTGCCCGCCCGGCGAACGGCTGCTGTGGGCGCGGGCCTCCGTCTTCACGGGGCCTTTCACCCTGTCCGACACGGTGACGGTGTGCGCGGACGACCGGCTGCCGCCCGACGAGCTCGCCCACGCCTTCGAGGAGCTCGCGGCCCACTTCCTGTTCACACCCGAGCCGTCGATCCCCGGCGCCTTCCGCATGACGGCGGCCACGCGCGCGTACGGCAAGCATCTGCTGGAACGGCTGGGCGAGGACGCCGAGTTCCGGCGGCGGTGCCTGGCGCACTGCCTGCGCAACGCGCCCTCCGCCCCGTCCTAGCCCTCCTTCTTCCTGGGCAGGGCCCAGGCCGCCAGCGCCGCCGTCACGCACAGGAGGCCGCCCGCGACGATCAGGCTCGTCCGCATGCCCCCGAGCGAGAAGCCGTCACCGGCGCCGCCCGCGATCAGCGAGCCGAAGAGGGCGACGGCGAGGGCGCCGCCGGTCTGGCGGAACGCGTTCAGGAGGCCGGAGGCCGTGCCCGCGCGGGCCGCCGGAACGCTGTCCATGAGCAGGGCGGTGAGCGCGGGGACCGCGAACGCGCCGCCCATGCCCGTCGGGACGAGCAGGAGCAGGATCAGCCAGACCGGGGTGTGCGCGGCCAGCGGCAGCAGGCAGAACATGCCGAGGGCGAGGACGGCCTGCCCGGTCACGATGACGGGACGGCGGCCGAAGCGCTCGGCCATCGGCGGGGAGACGAGGTTGGTCGACGTGATGATCGCGGCCAGCGGTACGAACATGAGGCCCGCCTCGGTGCCGGACATGCCGCGCAGTTGCTGGTAGTAGAGGCCGAGCAGGAAGATCGTGCCGTAGAAGGCGACGTTGACGGCGAAGCCGATGGCGAGGGACACGCTCACGTCGCGCCGCCGCAGCAGCGGCAGCGGGACCATGGGCGCGCGGTGGCGCTTCTCGGCGGCGAGGAAGGCGAGCGCCCCGGCGACGGCCACGGCGAGTGCCGCGAGGACGGACGGGGCGGTCCAGCCCGCGTGGCCGCCCTCGATGACCGCGAAGGCGAGCCCGGCGAGCGCGAGGACGGCGGTGACCTGGCCGGCCAGGTCGAGCGGGGCGGGACGGCGCGGGGAGCGCGGGACACGGGCGAGGAGGGCCAGGATCAGGGCGCCCACCGGCAGGTTCAGGAAGAAGACGGCGCGCCAGCCTGCGGCCTCGGTGAGTATGCCGCCGAGGACGGGGCCGACGGCCATGGCGACCGAACCGCCCACTGTCCACAGGGCGATGGCCCGTGCGCGGTGGCGCGCGTCCTCGTAGGCCTGGCGGATCAGCGCGAGCGAGGCCGGCATCACGATGGCCGCGGCGCCGCCCTGGACGACACGGGCCGCGACGAGCGTGCCGATGCCGGGCGCGAGAGCGCAGGCGAGCGAGGCGAGGGTGAACAGTCCGACGCCCCAGGCGTAGGCGCGCCGCGCACCGGCCCGGTCGGCGAGCGCCCCGGCGGAGAGCATGAGCGCGGCGAACATCAGGGTGTACGCGTCGACGATCCACTGGAGCCCGGTGATGCCGCCGTGCAGGGACGTACGGATGGCGGGGAGGGCGATGTTCACCGCGGACACGTCGATGGAGATGACGGTGAAGCCGAGGAGTGCGGCGACGAGGGCGAAGCCGGACGCCTGTGCGGGTGCCGGCGAACCAACCACCGGTCTGCGGACGCGGGTCGGGTTCCGCTGGTCGGAGCGGGTGGCGACGGACGGCATTCGGGGCTCCTCGGGTGGAGAAACGGGTGGGCGACGTGGTCCGTCGGTCCTTCCCGGCAAGGCTTCGTGCGGGCGGCTTCGGCAACCGCGGCCGCGGCCCGGTGTCGTGCACCCCCTGGGTCCGCGGTGGCCTCGCCGCCCGCAACGGGTCCAACTCTGCGCGGTGTTGGCGCGAGGTGGCAGGGCGCCGTTCACCGGGGCGCGCTGTTCCTGGTCCTGACACGGCCCCCCACAGACCTCGCCGAGCGGGGACAATGGAGGTATGGCTGGTGGAGCGACGAACGACGGCACTGAACTGGGCAGATATCTCAAGGCGCGGCGCGCGCTCGTGAGCCCGGCGGACGCAGGGCTGCCCGCGGGCGCGGGTATCCGGCGGACGCCGGGCCTGCGCCGCGAGGAGCTGGCGACGCTCGCCGGCGTCAGCGTCGACTACTACACGCGCCTGGAGCGAGGCCGCGAGACGAACCCCTCCACGGCCGTGATCGACGCCATCAGCCGCGCCCTGCGGCTGTGCGGCGACGCGCACGAGCGCCTCCACGACCTGGCCGAGCTGGCCTCGGGCCGCCTCACCGAGCCGCACCCCACGACCGACCGCACGGTGCGCGATTCGGTCCTGCGGGTCCTGGAGGCGCTGAGTCCGCTGCCCGCGTACGTGGTGAGCCCGCACAACTACGTGCTGGCGGCGAACCCGGCGGGCCGCCGCCTCCTGCCCGGCCTGTGGGACTGGCCGGACGAGGAGCGCAACATCACGCGGTATCTGTTCCTGCACCCCGTGGGCCGCGTCCTCTACGTCCCCTGGGAGGAGACGGTCGCCCAGTCGGTGGCGCACCTGCGCGCGGTGGGCGGCAAGGACCCGAACTCGCCGGAGCTGGCCGCCCTCGTCGGTGAACTCGTCCTGAAATCCCCGGAGTTCGCGAAACTCTGGGACCGTTACGAGGTCCTTGAGCGCGGCGGCGGCACCAAGACGTTCGCGCACCCCAAGGTCGGCCGGATGACCCTCACCTTCGAGGTCATGCAGCTGGCCCGCACGGGCGGCCAGCGCCTCGTCACGTATCAGGCCGAGCCCGGCAGCCCGGACGAGGCGGCGATGCTCCGCCTGGACCCGGCGGCCCGCCCGGACCGCCGGGAGCCCTGAACTCCCTTACTCCTCAAGCGCGTTCGAATATCGCGGCGACGCCCTGCCCGCCGGCGGCGCATCGAGATCAGTCCACGGGAGAGGGCGTCGCGTTCGCTCAGGACTTGTTGGCAGCTGCGATCACGGCCTGGAACCCGGTGCCGCAGGCCTGCTGGATGTCGTACGCCGGAGTGCGCGGGTCGAGTGCGGAGCCGAGAGCGTCTCGCGCGCGAGGGCGAAGTCGCGGCTGTGCTGGAGGACGGCTCCGGCGACGAACTCGCCGACGGCGCCCGGAGCCCGGAGGCCGTAGCGCGTGGCGAGGCCGTCGAGGGCCGCGGTCAGCATGTCCTGGTTCGAGGTGGTCGCGTAAGGGCCGTCGGAGCGGGCGAACGAGATGCGGCTGCCGCCGACGACCGCGACGCGGCGCGGCAGATCTGCGCGCACTCGGCGGTCTGGGCGTTCCATCTCGACCAACTCCTGACTGTTCAGTAACCTTACTCAGAAGTAAATTACCGACCGAGCAGGGAGTCGGACAATGGCCGACCGCTATCTGAACTTCACCGGCACGGCCCCGGGCCGCTTCCTGACCCGCCGCCTGGGCCTCCCCCAGCCCGCACAGCTGCACCGCTGGACACCCGAACGGCCGGCGCTGGCCGGCCCGTTGCTCCATCTCACGGCGGGCGAGTCCGGGCACACGGCGGAGCTCGCGGGGCTGCTGGCGCGCACCGGCGCCGACGTACGGGCGGCGGCCGAGCGCCCCGCCGCGATCGTCCTCGACGCCACCGCGGTCACGGGCATTGCCACGCTCGCCGAGGTGCACGCGGCCCTGCACCCGGTCGCGCGCTCGGTCGCGCCCAGTGGCCGCATCGTGGTGCTCGGCGCCCCGCTCTCCCGCGACGACCACCACCAGGCCGCCGCCCAGCAGGCGATCGAAGGGTTCGCGCGCTCCCTCGGCAAGGAGATCGGCCACGGCCGCACCGTCACCCTCGTACGCGTCGAAGGGCCCGTGGCAGCCGCCGAGTCGACCCTCCGCTTCCTCCTGTCCCCCAAGTCCGCGTACGTCAGCGGCCAGGTGATCGAGGTCGCGGCCGGCGACACCACCGCCCCCGCCGACTGGGCGCGCCCCCTGGCCGGCCGCACGGCCCTGGTCACGGGCGCCGCCCGCGGCATCGGCGAGGCGGTGGCAGAGGTCCTCGCGCGAGACGGGGCCCGCCTGATCCTCCTGGACGTGCCGTCCGCACAGGCCGATCTCGAGGCCCTTGCGGCCCGCCTCGACGCGACCGCGCTGCCCCTCGACATCACGTCCCCCGACACGGCCGAGCGGATCACGCACGCCGTCCCCGCCCTGGACACCCTGGTCCACAACGCGGGCATCACCCGGGACCGCACCCTCGCCAAGATGCCCGCCGACCGCTGGGCCACGGTCCTCGACGTGAACCTCGCGAGCGTCCTGACCACCACGGACGCCCTGCTCAAGTCCGGCACGCTCAGCCGCGGCGGCCGCGTCGTCGCCACCGCGTCCATCGCCGGTCTCGCGGGGAACGCGGGCCAGACGAACTACGCGGCAAGCAAGGCGGGCATCGCCGGACTGACCCGCTCCCTCGCCCCCAAGGCGCTCGCCGAACACGGCGTCACGGTCAACGCGGTGGCGCCCGGCTTCATCGAGACGAAGATGACGGCCGCCGTCCCCCTGTTCATCCGCGAGGCGGGCCGCCGCATGAACTCCCTCGGACAGGGCGGGCTCCCGGTGGACGTGGCGGAGACGACGGCCTGGCTCGCCCACCCCGCCTCCGGCGCCGTCAACGGCCAGGTCGTCCGCGTCTGCGGCCAGAGCCTGCTGGGGGCCTGACGACCATGACGACCGTCACGCTCACCGCCGCCCCGTCCCTGCCTCCGCTCCTGGCCCGCGGCGCCCTGCTCTCACCCCTCAAGCGCCCGGGCCCCGGCGCCGAGGCCCCCGCGACCCGCCTGGTCCTGCCGGCCGCCCGCGCCGACCGTACCCGCCTGGCCGCGTATCGCGAGGTGTGCGGCTTCGCCCCGGACCAGGCCGCACTCCCGGTCACGTATCCGCACGTCCTCGGCTTCCCCCTGGCGATGCGGATCATGGCCGAGCGGCGCTTCCCGCTCCCCCTGCTCGGCCTCGTCCACACCTCCATCACCGTCACCCAAGGGCACGATCTGCCGGTCGACGAGGCGTACGAACTCTCCGTATATGTAAAGGAGTTGGCGCCCCACCGGCGCGGTACAGAGGCCACGGTCGTCACCGAGCTGCGGTCGGGCGACACACGCGCGTGGACCTCGACCAGCACCTACCTGGCGCGCCACCGCACCGACACACCCGCCGCGGCGGCGGCAGAGGAGCGCCCCGAGCCGCTGCCCGCCGTGGCCGAATGGAAGCTGCCCGCCGACCTGGGCCGCCGCTACGGCGCCGCGTCCGGCGACCGCAACCCCATCCATCTGCACCCGCTCACGGCCCGCCTCTTCGGCTTCCCGCGCGCCATCGCGCACGGCATGTGGACGGTCGCCCGCTGTCTCGCCGAACACGGCGCGGACGGCGAGGTGCAGGTACGCGCCGCGTTCAAGGCCCCCGTACTCCTGCCGGCGACCGTGACCTACGCGTCCCGGGGGCCCGCCTTCGAGCTCCGCTCGGCGCGCACCCATGTCACGGGCGAGGTGCTACGCGCCGGGGGCGGGTGACCAGCGCCGGCCCTCCATCAGGTTCCCGAGGCCCGACCAGGCGAAGTTCATCAGCGTGGCCGCGGCCTCCTTGGCCGTGACCGACGGGTCCGTGACGGCCCAGCCGGCCAGCGCCTCCGCGGCCCCGACCAGTGCCTGCGCGAGCCCGGCGACCTCGCGGTCGGGCAGCGCGGGATCGCCGTGCGCCTCCCGGGCCGCCGCGGCGATCAGCCCGGTCACGAACGCGACGATCTCCTCCCGCATGGCCGTGACCTCGACGGCGAACGGCTCACCGCCCGTCCGCGCGTGGCTGTGCAGAACGGCCCAGCCGTCGGGGTTGTGCGCCGTGTGCGTGAAGAACGCCCGGAGCCCGTCCCACAGCTGCCGGTCGGCTCCCCCGTCGCCGGAGACACCCGCGCGTACGGCAGCGACCAGGGCCGCCGACTCGCGCTGGATGCACGCCGAGAAGAGCTCTTCCTTGGAGTTCAGATAGAGGTACACCAGCGGTTTCGACACCCCGGCGAGCTCCGCGATGTCGTCCATCGACGCGGCCCGGTACCCACGCTCCCCGAACACCCGCACCGCCGCGTCGAGCATCTGACGCTCCCGAACGGCCCGCGGCATCCGCTTGGCCCTCACTTCGCCCACCCCGGCCGCCCGCCTCTCTCCACACCGCGTCCGCCCGCAAGCGTAGCCACCACAACGCACACACCCCGCACCACGACCGGAGGAAAACCGGCGGGTGCGGGGTGCGGACGGGTACGAGCCTGGGGACTCAGGCGGCGGCGCCCACCGCCTGAGGCTCGTCCTGCAACTGGCTCTCGGCCGCGAGCTCCTCGACGGGAGACGCGGTGGCGTTGTCGTACTTCACCCGGTCCAGGATGTTCTCGCGGGCGGCCACGATGACCGGCACGAGCGCCTGGCCTGCAACATTCGTGGCGGTGCGCATCATGTCCAGGATCGGGTCGATGGCGAGGAGCAGACCCACGCCCTCCATCGGGAGGCCGAGCGTCGACAGGGTCAGCGTCAGCATGACCGTGGCACCGGTCAGTCCGGCGGTCGCGGCGGAGCCGATCACCGAGACGAACGCGATGAGCAGGTACTCCTTGATGCCGAGCTGTACGTCGAAGATCTGCGCGACGAAGATCGCGGAGATCGCCGGGTAGATCGCGGCGCAGCCGTCCATCTTGGTCGTCGCGCCGAACGGCACGGCGAAGGAGGCGTAGTTGCGCGGGACGCCGAGGCGCTCGGCGGACTGCTGGGTGACGGGCATCGTGCCGACGGAGGAGCGGGAGACGAAGGCCAGCTGGATCGCGGGCCAGGCGCCCTTGAAGAACTGGAGCGGGTTCAGCTTGGCGACGGTCGCGAGGAGCAGCGGGTAGACGCCGAAGAGGACCAGGGCGCAGCCGACGTAGATGTCGATCGTGAACGTCGCGTAGTTGCCGAGGAGGTCCCAGCCGTACTGGACGATGGCGCGGCCGATGAGGCCGGCGGAGCCGATCGGGGCGAGCAGGATGACCCACCACAGGGCCTTCTGCAGCAGTTCGAGCACCGACTCGGACAGGGAGAGGATCGGCTGGGCCTTCGGGCCGATCTTCAGGATGGCGACACCGGCGACGACCGCCATGAAGACGATCTGCAGGACGTTGAGCTCGGTGAACGGCGTGACGACATCGGTCGGGACGATGCCGGTCAGGAAGTCCAGCCAGGAGCCTGCGTGGTCGGGCTTGGAGCCGTCGGCCGGGGTGAGGTTCGAGCCGTTGCCCGGGTTGGTGATCAGGCCGATCGCGAGGCCGATGACGACCGCGATCAGCGAGGTGATCATGAACCAGAGGAGGGTACGGCTGGCGAGCCGCGCGGCGTTGTTGACCTTCCGCAGGTTGGTGATGGACACCAGGATCGCGAAGAAGACCAGCGGGGCCACGGCCAGCTTCAGGAGCTGGATGAAGATGCCGCCGACCTTGTCGAGGGTCGTGGCGAGCCAGGACACGTCGTAGGTGCGGGCGACGTAGCCGAGCACGAGGCCGACGACGAGGCCGAGCAGGACCTGGGCCCAGAAGGGTATGGGTATCCGGAAGCGGGGCTTCTGCTTCTCGGACGCGGACGCGGTGTTCGCGGACACGGACACACTCCAGTGATGACGCGCGGGTGGGGTCGGACGTAAGGAAGCGGCCACCGCGGGAGGAAGAACCAGGGGCGCCGCTGCATCGGGGGTCGCTTCAGAGGCGACAGGCCGCGGACATGCAACGGCAGAGATCGACATGCAGGCGCGCCACGAGCGGAACGCTCAGGGGCATGCGGGCTGCGGATGTCTTCATGACAATCACGTTAACACTCATGCTTTGAGAACATCAAAGGGGTTCTTTGGGACAGAAATGACCTCTCTATGGCCCTTGGGCCTGGAAAACGCAGGTGGCCCCGGCATCGAGCGATGCCGGGGCCACCTGCGCTGTGACGAAGCTTACGAGTCCCTTACATGGGACTTCGGGTTCGGACGAGGCGCGTTACGAGGCGCTCTGCGCGCGGGCCGCGTCGTCCGCGAGGTCCTCCTGCGTGCGATTGCGCTCGTAGTTGGCCTTCGTGCGGTCGACGCGCTCGACGATCTGGACCGAGGCCCGGTCGCGCTCCTTGCGCAGCACGACGTAGCTGATGGGCGCGGAGATGACGAGACCGAGCAGGGCGATCCACAGGAAGTACGAGCTGCCGGCACCGCGGGGCACGATGCCCGTCGAGGCGAGGCCCCAGACGACAAGGAAGCAGCCCGCGAAGATCCCGAAGCGCATCAGCGTGTAGCGGAGCATGTCAATCCACTCTTCCGTTCCGAATCGGTCCTACGCACGTCCAGTGAAGCATGCGGCCCCCGAAGGGCATTGAGCGGTACCGCAAGTAATGGCTAGAGTGACCCAATGACCCTTACGTTTCAGTTGGACCCGCAAATCGGACCGGCGCTGCGGGACGACGTCCTCGCGCTCTGGGCCGACGTGTCCAACGCGGGCGGAGCGGTCGGCTTCGTCCCGCCCGTCACCACCGAGGACATACGCCCCGAGCTGGTCAGGCACCTCGCCGCGATGGCAGAGGGCCGCACCCGGCTCCTGGTCGGACGCGACGAGGAGGGCACCGTAGCGGCGACGGCCTTCTTCACGTACAACCAGCACCGCCTGCAGAAGCACTACATCTGGCTGTACACGGTGATGGTCCACCCGCGGTACCAGGGCAAGGGGTACGGGCGGGAGCTGATGGCCGCAGCGGCCGACGCCGCCCGCGCCTTCGACGGCATCGAGGCGATCCGGCTCACCTGCCGCGGCGGCACCGGCGCCGACCGCTTCTACGCGGCGTGCGGCTACAAGGAGGTCGGCCGCGTCCCGGGCGCGATCCGGGTGGCCCCCGGCGACGACCGCGACGACATCACGATGCTGCTGCCGGTGGCCTGACCCACGGAGGGCGATACGGGAAGAGGGGCCCTGCCACCGGCCGGAACCCCTCTTCGTCGTCACGCCTGCCGCCAAAGACGTTGTCGGCGACGTCGTCAGACGCGCATCGCCTGCGGCGTCTCACGACGCGCCGGGTCCGGGCCGTCGTACTCGCGGATGATCTCGTACCGGGTGTTCCGCTCGACGGGCCGGAAGCCGGCGTCGCGGATCAGGTCGAGCAGGTCCTCGCGGGTCAGCTTGTTCGGCGTCCCGTAGTTGTCCGCGTCGTGCGTGATCTTGTACTCGACGACCGAGCCGTCCATGTCATCGGCGCCGTGCTGGAGCGCGAGCTGGGTGGTCTGCACGCCGTGCATGACCCAGAAGCACTTCACGTGCGGCACGTTGTCGAACAGGAGCCGGGAGACCGCGAAGGTCTTGAGCGCCTCGGCGCCGGTCGCCATGGTCGTACGCGCCTGGAGGCGGTTACGGACCTTGCCGTCCTTCATGTCGACGAAGTCGTGCTGGTAGCGCAGCGGGATGAAGACCTGGAAACCGCCGGTCTCGTCCTGGAGTTCACGCAGGCGCAGCACGTGGTCGACGCGGTGACGGGGCTCCTCGATGTGCCCGTACAGCATCGTCGACGGGGTCTTGAGACCCTTCTCGTGCGCGAGGCGGTGGATCCGCGACCAGTCCTCCCAGTGGGTGGCGTGGTCGACGATGTGCTGCCGGACCTCCCAGTCGAAGATCTCGGCGCCTCCGCCGGTCAGCGACTCCAGACCGGCGTCGATCAGCTCGTCGAGGATCTCGGAGGCGGAGAGCCCGGAGATCGTCTCGAAGTGGTGGATCTCCGTCGCCGTGAACGCCTTCAGCGCGACGTCCGGCAGCGCCTCCTTGAGGGCCTTCAGGGAGCGCGGGTAGTAGCGCCAGGGCAGCGTCGGGTGCAGGCCGTTGACGATGTGCAGCTCGGTGAGGTTCTCGTTCTCCATCGCCTTGGCGAGGCGGACGGCCTCCTCGATGCGCATCGTGTACGCGTCCTTCTCGCCCGGCTTGCGCTGGAACGAGCAGTACGCGCACGAGGCGGTGCACACGTTCGTCATGTTGAGGTGGCGGTTGACGTTGAAGTGGACGACGTCGCCGTTCTTGCGCGTGCGCACCTCGTGGGCGAGCCCGCCCAGCCAGGCCAGGTCGTCCGACTCGTACAGCGCGATGCCGTCCTCACGGGACAGCCGCTCGCCGTCCCGCACCTTCTGCTCCAGCTCGCGCTTGAGCCCTACGTCCATTGCCATTGCTCCTCACCAAAGACTGCGGCCAACCGTACTCCCCCACCCTTCGGGCGGGAGGGCCCCCATCAGGCACTTCGTGCCCGCCTCTACTCCCCCTCAGGCAGCTCCCCCACCCGGTTCTCCCACTTGGTGGACAGCACGATCGTGGTGCGCGTGCGCGAGACGCCCTTCGTGCCGCTGAGCCGGCGGATGGTGCGCTCCAGGCCGTCCACGTCGCCGACCCGCACCTTGAGCATGTACGAGTCGTCGCCCGCGATGAACCAGCAGTCCTCGATCTCGTACAGGTCCTTGAGCCGGCGTGCCACGTCCTCGTGGTCGGCGGCGTCGGAGAGCGAGATGCCGATCAGGGCGGTGACCCCGAGACCGAGCGAGGGCGAGTCGACGGTCGCGCGGTAGCCGGTGATGACACCGGCCGCCTCCAGGCGGTTGATGCGGTCGGTGACGCTGGGCCCGGACAGGCCTACGAGGCGTCCCAGCTCGGCATACGAGGCGCGGCCGTTCTCGCGCAGGGCCTGAATGAGCTGCCTGTCCACGGCGTCCATGGGTCCATGCCTTTCATTATTCTGCGTTGACGCGAGTTTACGTGTAGAATCTAAGGCGTTCAGGGCGTTGCCCCTGTGAATCTTTTAGCCGAAACCCGGTTTCGCCTTCGGCTTCCCTACCAAGCGATCTTCGACTACCGATCAAAGACGATCATTCAGGAGTGTTGTCACCGTGTACACGATCGAGATGGCCTACGCCCGTATGCGCGAGCTGCAGGACCAGGCCAACCGCTCGCGTGCCCACCAGTCCGCCGTCGAGGCGCGTACCGCTGAGAAGCGGGCCGCGCGCGCCAAGAAGCGCTAACGGTCCGGAGAGCCGCCCCCGAGCTCTCCCTCCCACCGGCGGTAGAGCCGATGCGGCACCCCTGCCGCGTCGAGCGCCCGCCCGGCGACGAAGTCCACCAGATCCTGGATGTGCGTCGCCCCCGCGTAGAACGCCGGAGAGGCGGGCAGCACCACAGCGCCCGCCTCGTCCAGCGCCACCAGATGCTTCAGCGTCTGTCCGTTCAGCGGCGTCTCGCGCACCGCGACGACCAGCCTGCGCCCCTCCTTGAGCGTCACGCTCGCCGCGCGCTGGAGCAGATCCTTCGACAGGCCGAGCGCCACGCCCGCCACGCACGCCGTGGACGCGGGCACGATGATCATGCCCTTCGCCGGATACGACCCGGACGACGGTCCCGCCGCCAGATCTCCGGCGGACCAGTACCTGACCCGGTCGAGAGCGGCGCCCACCGCGAACGTGTCCGGCTTCCCGTCCGCCCCGCGCGCCAGCCACTCCCCCAGGTCCTGACGCCAGTGCGCGTCCCGGAAGGCGAGACCCGTCTCGTCGAGCAGCGTCAGCCGCGAGGCACGCGAGACGACGAGGTCCACACTCTCCCCCGCGTCGAGCAGCGCGCGCAGAACCGCGGCGGCATACGGGGTCCCCGACGCGCCGGACACCCCCACGATCCAAGGCCGGCGCCCAATTTCTCCTGCGGTCATGCCATCGAGCCTATCCGGCACCCGGCCGCGGTCAGACAGTCAGGCCGCGCACGAGGAGGTCGAGCAGCGCACACGCGAAGAGGGCGATCCCGATGAAGCTGTTGACCTGGAAGAAGGCCCGGTTGAGCCGGGACAGGTCGCGCGGCCGCACGATCGTGTGCTCGTAGAGGAAGGCGCCCGCGACGATGACGAGGCCGAGCCAGAAGAACGCGCCCGCGTCCGTGGCGAGGGCGTACCAGACGAACAGCGCCGTGGTGAGCGTGTGGCAGCCGCGCGCTCCCCAGATCGCCGCCGGGATTCCGAAGCGGGCCGGTACCGACATCACGCCGACCTCGCGGTCGGTCTCCACGTCCTGGCAGGCGTAGATGAGGTCGAAGCCGCCGATCCAGATGCCGACCGCGAGCCCGAGGACGACCGCGTCCCACGACCACTCGCCGGTGATCGCGAGCCAGGCGCCGACCGGGCCCATCGCCTGCGCGAGACCCAGGATGGCCTGCGGGAAGTTCGTGAACCGCTTGCCGTACGGATAGACGACCATCGGGATCACCGCGATGGGCGCGAGCGCCAGGCACAGCGGGTTGAGCAGGGCGGCCGCACCGAGGAAGACGACGAGCGCCATGAGCGCGCCGGTCCAGGCGGACTTCACGGACATCGCGCCCGTGACGAGTTCGCGGTGGGCGGTCCTCGGGTTACGGGCGTCGATCTCGCGGTCGATGATCCGGTTCACGGCCATCGCGAACGTGCGCAGGCCGACCATCGCGATCGTCACGAGCAGCAGCCGCCACCAGTGGATGTTCCTGTCCATCTGGAACATCGCCGTGAGCGCGGCGATGTACGCGAAGGGCAGCGCGAACACCGAGTGCTCGATCATGACGAGGCGCAGGAACGCCTTGGTCCGGCCCGGCTGCGGGATCGCGGCGGAAGCGCTGGTCACAGGCCGTACTCCTTCCAACGGCGGTCGACCGTCGCCGCCGTCTGCGGGTCGGACAGCACCATCTCGGGCCAGCCGCCGTCCCGCGTGTAGCCCTCCTCGGGCCACTTCTTCGTCGCGTCGATGCCCGCCTTGCCGCCCCAGAACTGCTGGTACGACGCGTGGTCGAGGTGGTCGACGGGACCCTCGGCGACGGTCAGGTCACGGGCGTAGTCCGTGTTGCCGAGCGCCCGCCACGCGACCTCGTGCAGGTCGTGCACGTCGCAGTCCGAGTCGACGACCACGATCAGCTTGGTCAGCGACATCATGTGCGCGCCCCACACGGCGTGCATCACCTTCTGCGCGTGTTTCGGGTACTTCTTGTCGATCGAGACGATCGCGCAGTTGTGGAATCCGCCCGACTCGGGCAGGTGGTAGTCCACGATGTCCGGCACGATGATCTTGAGGAGCGGCAGGAAGAAACGTTCCGTGGCCCGGCCGAGGGGGCCGTCCTCCGTCGGCGGGCGCCCCACCACGATCGACTGGAGCAGCGGGCGCTTGCGCATCGTCACGCAGTCGATCGTGAGCGCGGGGAAGGGTTCCTGCGGCGTGTAGAAGCCGGTGTGGTCGCCGAACGGGCCCTCGGGGAGCATCTCCCCGGGCTCCAGCCACCCCTCGAGGACGACCTCGGCGTTCGCCGGCACCTGGAGCGGCACCGTCTTGCAGTCGACCATCTCGATCCGCTTGCCCTGGATGAACCCGGCGAAGAGGTACTCGTCGATGTCCCCGGGCAGCGGCGCCGTCGACGCGTACGTCACGGCGGGCGGGCAGCCGAAGGCGATCGCGACCGGCAGCTTCTCGCCCTTCCTGGCGGCCACCTGGTAGTGGTTGCGGCTGTCCTTGTGGATCTGCCAGTGCATGCCGATGGTGCGCCGGTCGTGGCGCTGGAGCCGGTAGAGCCCGAGGTTGCGGATGCCGCTCTCGGGGTCCTTGGTGTGCGTCAGGCCCAGGTTGAAGAAGGAGCCGCCGTCCTCGGGCCAGGTGAACAGGGCCGGGAGCTGGTCCAGGTCCACGTCGTCGCCGCGCAGGACGACCTCCTGCACCGGCGCGTCCTTCACCTTCTTCGGCGGCACGTGGACCATCGAGCCGAGCTTGCCGAACGCCTCGCGCACGCCCACGAAACCGTGCGGCAGCTCGGGGCGCAGCAGGCCGCCGATCTTGTCGCTGATCTCCTCGTAGGACTTCAGGCCGAGCGCCTTCAGCAGGCGCCGGTCGGTCCCGTACACATTCATCGCGAGGGGCATCGAGGAGCCGCGCACGTTCTCGAAGAGGAGAGCGGGGCCGCCGGACTTCTGCACCCGGTCGACGATCTCACCGACCTCGAGATAGGGGTCGACCTCGGCCTTGATGCGCTTGAGGTCGCCCTCGCGCTCCAGCGCCCGCAGGAGGGAGCGAAGATCGTCGTAAGCCATGCGTCCCAGTATCGCTGAGGGGGCACGCACTCCCTGCGCCCGCCCCTGCCCTTCGGCCGGAGGTGCAGGGGTCGTCTCCCGGGATGGCGCAGCGCGCACCGGCTACCCTGACCCGGTCACCGGGGGCCCGAGTCGTCCCCATGCCGCTCCTTGGGGGATCGCGACACCATGCTCCGCTACTTGCCGTTCCTGCTGGTACTGGCGTTGTGGATCTACGCCTTCATCGACTGCCTGAACACTCCGGAGGAGGAGGTCAGGGGCCTGCCGAAGGTCGTGTGGGTCATCATCATCCTGCTCTTCGGCGAGGTGCTCGTCGGCCCGATCGCCTGGCTCGTCGCGGGCAGGCGCCGGCACGCGCCCGCGGGTGGCTCGACCCCGTCCGAGTGGCACCGCGGCCACCGCACCCAGTGGGTCGCGCCCGACGACAACCCCGAGTTCCTGCACTCCCTGCGCGAGGACGCTGCGTCTTCCGAAGAAGTGAAGGACGAGTCGCTCCTCAAGGACTGGGAGGCCGATCTGCGCCGCCGCGAGGAGGAGCTCAAGAAGCGCGAGCGCGAGCAGGGCGGCGAGCAGGCGTGACCGCCTTCGCCGCCGAACTGGCGCGGACCTGGCTGGCCACGGCCGTCGAGGAGGCGCGGGCGGGGCTCGCCGAGGGCGGCATCCCGATCGGCGCGGCCCTCTACTCGGCGGACGGGAAGGTCCTCGGGCGCGGGCACAACCGGCGCGTTCAGGACGGGGATCCGTCCGTGCACGGCGAGACCGACGCCTTCCGCAACGCGGGACGGCAGCGCTCGTACAAGGGCACGACGATGGTGACGACGCTCTCGCCGTGCTGGTACTGCTCCGGTCTGGTGCGGCAGTTCGGCATCTCGCGGGTCGTCGTCGGTGAGGCGCGGACGTTCCACGGCAGCCACGACTGGCTGGCCGAGCACGGCGTGGAGATCGTGGTGCTCGACGACCCCGAGTGCGTCGCCATGATGGAGGAGTTCATCGCGGCCCGGCCCGAGCTGTGGAACGAGGACATCGGCGCCTAGCGCTCGCGTCCGGCCGGGTCAGGCGCCGTTGCCCAGGTGCTGGGCCGCGTCCACAGTAGGGGCATGACCGAACTCTCCGCGCCGCGGCCCCGCATCCCCACGATCGATCTGCGGCCCTGGCTCTCCGGCGGCCCGGACGCGCGCGCCGAGATCGCCCGTACCGTCGACGAGGCGCTGCGGACCGCCGGATTCCTGCTGGTCACCGGGCACGGCGTGGACCCGGGCCTGCGCGCCCGGATCCGGGAGGCGGCGCGCGACTTCTTCCGGCTGCCGCCCGCGGTGAAGGAGCCGTACGCCGTGAAGGTGGGCGGGCGGGGCTGGCTGGGCCCCGGCGCCGAGGCGAACGGCTACGCGGAGGGCACCGAGACCCCGCCCGACCTGAAGGAGTCCCTGTCGTACGCCTCCGAACTGCCCACCGGCGACGCGGAGATCGACGCGGAGTGGTTCCTGCCCAACACCTGGCCCGCCGAGGCGCCCGGGCTGCGCGCGCTCGTCGAGACGTATCTGGGGCGGATGCGGGAGCTGTCCGACCTGCTGCTCGAACTCCTCGCGGTCGCGCTCGGCGAGGAGGAGGACTTCTTCACCCGGCACACCACGCACCCCACTTGGGGCTTCAACATCAACTGGTACCCGGGCACGGACGTCGTGGGCGAGCCCGAGGAGGGCCAGTTCCGCATCGGCCCGCACACCGACTTCGGGACGGTCACGGTCCTGGACCGGCAGGCGGGCAAGGGCGGGCTCCAGGTCTGCACCGACGAGGGCGGCTGGGAGGACGCGCCGTTCGACCCGGACGCGTTCACCATCAACATCGGTGACCTGATGGCCCGCTGGACCGGCGACCGCTGGCGCTCCGGCCGGCACCGCGTCCTGCCGCCCCCGGCGGACCTGCCCGCCGAGGAGCTGATGTCGCTCGTCTACTTCTACGAGTGCGACCCGCGCACGAGCGTCGAGTCCGTCCCCGCGCCGAAGGGCCGGGTCGCGTACGAGCCCGTCGACTCGCACACGTACCTGCGGGCGAAGCTGGACGCCATCACGGTGGAGCCTTGATCGCCGTGGCACCTTGACCGGCGTGGAGCCTTGATCGCCGTGGCACCTTGACCGGCGTGGAGCCTTGATCGCCGTGGCACCTTGACCGGCGTAGAGCCTTGACCGCCGTGGGGCCTGATCACTGTGGGGTCTTGAGGTAGCTGTTCCGGATCTGCTGCCAGCGGTCCGGGGTCCAGGCCGCCCAGGCCCGCTCGTCCGTCGGGCGCCCGTCGAGCGCGGCGGTCAGGTGCTCGAAGTGGTCGTGCCAGGCGGCCAGGCAGTCCAGGCGCGCCGCGTCGTCGCCGTCGATCTCGCCGGTGAACCGCAGGGTCGTCGCGTCGGGGGCCGTCGGCTCCAGGTGGAAGCGCATGCGGCCGTACGGGCCTTCGAGCGTGTACTCGGCGACGCGTTCGCCGTCCCACGCGGTGACGCGGCCCGTGTGGGCCCGCCCGCTGTTGAGCCACCGCAGCGTGACCGCCCCGCCGAGCCGTGGTTCGAGCACATCGGCGGCGGCCAGCCACCCCGGCAGTCCCGCGGGGGTGGCCACCGCCTCCCAGACCTGCTCCACGGGGTGGGGGAGCGCGATCGTGAAGTGCAGGGTGTGGGTGTGACCCTCGGTCCGGCTCGTGCCGGGCGCCACGGGTGTGGCGGAGGCCGCGGGCTCGGTGGGGTGGCTGGATTCGGTCATACCTCCAGGCTGGCGCGACCGCGCGCTTCGCGCACCCTTGGGCACCGGGATCCGTGCGGCGCCCCGCCCGGCCCCCTCGCTGTCCGTCCGTACGCCGACGGCCGACCTCTTGTGACTCGCGTCACAAGAGGTCGGCCGTCGGTGGTTGTCGCGGTGTCAGACGCCGGCGTAGGAGTGCTTGCCGGTGACGAAGATGTTCACGCCGTAGTAGTTGAACAGCCAGCAGCCGAACGCGATCAGGGCCAGGTAGGCGGCCTTGCGGCCCTTCCATCCGGCGGTCGCGCGGGCGTGCAGGTAGCAGGCGTAGGCGACCCAGGTGATGAACGACCAGGTCTCCTTGGGGTCCCAGCCCCAGTAGCGGCCCCAGGCGTCGCCGGCCCAGATCGCGCCCGCGATGATCGTGAACGTCCACAGCGGGAAGACGGCCGCGTTCACGCGGTAGGAGAACTTGTCGAGCGAGGCCGCGGCGGGCAGGCGCTCCAGGACGGAGGCCGCGAACTTCCCGGGCTTGCCGCCGTTCGCCAGCTTGCTCTCGTACGCGTCGCGGAAGAGGTAGAGCAGCGTGCTGACCGCGCCCACGTAGAACACCGCGCCGCAGAAGATCGCGGTGGAGACGTGGATGTACAGCCAGTACGAGTGAAGGGCGGGAACCAACTGGTCGCTGGCGGTGTACAAGACAGTGACAGCGAGGCCGAGATCGAGGAGGACCGTGGTGACCAGCGGGAGGCCGAGCCAGCCGATGTTCTTCTTCGCCAGCATGAGGCCGAGGTACACAGCGACGGCGACGGTGGAGAAGGTGATGTTGAACTCGTACATGTTGCCCCACGGCGCGCGCTGCACGGAGAGTGCGCGGGTGAGAACACCGCTCGCCTCGACGAGGAACGCGAGCACGGTGAGGGACACCGCGATACGGCCGTAGAGGTCGCCCTGCTCGTCCCCGCCGGAGGCGCCGGGACCGTCCGGTACGTCACGCGTGCCGGAGACGGCGCGGGTCACGACGCTGGGCCGCTCCAGAACGGCAGTGCCGCCGTTCTTCTCCTTGACCTGCACCTTCACGGAGCCGGCCGCGGCCTGCGCGGTGGGCTTCTGCGTCAGCGCGGCGGCGGTGCGGCCGACCTTGCTGCGGCTGCCGAAGACCCACTCGGCCATGTGCGCGAAGAAGGCCAGGAGGTACACGGCCATCGACGAGTAGATCAGCACATTGCTGATGTGCGCGAGATTCTCGTTGGTTGCGGCGGCGAGATTCACTTCTCAGCCCCTTCGGCAGGAACAGCAGGTTGGGGATCGGCGGCGCTGGGCGCCTGTTCGTGGAGGTGTGCGGCCAGGTCGCCGAGTTCTTCGGCCACCTTCGAGGACTCACTGCGGCCGAGACCGCCCATCTCGACGACGGTGACTCCGTCGGCTCCGGGGGTCGCCCGGACCCAGACGCGGCGGCGCTGGATGAACAGGGAACCGGCGAGGCCCGCGATGGCGGCGAGCGCTCCGGCGAGGGCCCAGCCGTCGCCGGGCTGGTGGGTGATCTGGAAGCTCGCCCACTGCTTGATGTCCTTGTCGAACGTGATCGACCCGGCACCGTTCGGAAGCTTCATGGTCTCGCCGGGCCGCAGCCGCGTCTTGAGCAGCTCCCCCTTGGAGTCCGTGAACTTCTTCATCTTGGAGGTGTCCAGTTGGTACACGTTCTGCGGGATACCGGAGTCGACACCCAGGCTTCCGTGGTACGCGGACAGCGCGAGGACGGGGTAGTCGAGCGCGGGGAACTGGGAGAACATGTTGCCCTTCCCGGACCCCGCGAAGGTCGGCACGAAGAAGGCGTTGAAGCCGAGCTGTTCCCGCTTGCCGTTCTTGTCGCGGTAGCCGTCCATGATCTTGATGGCACCGGTGGACGTGACGTTCGAGTCGATGGGCAGCAGCGGCACGGCCTGCCGGGAGACGATCCTGCCGCGGCCGTCCCGGACGGTGACGGTGGGCGCGTAGCCGTGGCCGTTGAGGTAGACCTTGGTGCCGTCGATCTCGAGGGGGTCGTTGACCTGGATCGCGGTCTTCTGCTCCTTGCCGGTCGCGCCGACGCTGTAGGTCACGTTGGCGCGGTAGACGCGCGGGCTCCCCTTGTTCGGCCCGTTGCGCTCGTACGTCCCGTCGAACTTGTCGAGCTGGAAACTGAACGGCGTCAGGTCGGTGTCGGAGTTGAAGAGGTTGCCCGACTTGAAGTCGTCGTACATCGGCAGGGCGTTGGAGAAGCCTCCGTCGCCCTCGACCATCAGCTTGCCGCCCTCGGACTTGAAGAGCTGGCCCCAGGCGAAGGCGATCAGCATCACGATCAGCGCGATGTGGAAGATCAGGTTGCCGGCCTCGCGCAGATAGCCCTTCTCGGAGGCGACGGCGTCACCGGCGACGTGGGCGCGGAAGCGGCGCTTGCGGAGGATCTCGAGAGCCGCCGCGCGGACCTGCTCCGGCTCGGCGTCGGTGCGCCAGGTCGCGGACGCGGGCAGGTGGCTGAAGCGCTTGGGGGCGCCCGGGGCGCGGCCGCGCAGCTGCCCGACGAACTGCCACGTGCGCGGGACGATGCAGCCGATGAGGGAGATGAACAGCAGGATGTAGATCGCGGAGAACCACACCGAGCTGTAGACGTGGAACAGGCCCAGCTTGTCGTAGACCGGCGCGACCGTCGTGTGCGCGTCCTTGAACGTCTGCACCTTCATCTCGTCGACCCCGGACTGCGGGATCAGCGAGCCGGGAATCGCCCCGAGCGAGAGCATGAAGAGCAGGATCAGCGCGACGCGCATCGAGGTGAGCTGCCGCCAGAACCAGCGGATCCAGCCGATGACACCCAGCCGGGGCAGGGTCGGGCCGCGGTCCTCCTGCGGAGCGGTGGACAGGTGCGAGCCGGCCGCGCCGAGCTCGTCGCCGCTCACCTCGCCGGTCTTGCCGGATTCAGTCGTGCTCATGAATCAGATTCCCACCGTGAAGCCGTTGGACCAGGTCTGCATCTGCTGGACGAGGGTGTCCCAGGCTCCTGTGAGCAGCAGCACTCCGGTAAAGATCATCATGATGCCGCCGATCCGCATCACCCAGGCGTAGTGCTTCTTGACCCAGCCGAAGGCGCCGAGCGCCTTGCGGAAGGCGACCGCGGCGAGCACGAAGGGGACACCGAGCCCGGCGCAGTACGCAACGGTCAGTATGGCCCCGCGCCCCGCGCTCGCCTCGTTGAACGACAGGGCGGTCACGGAGGCGAGCGTCGGCCCGATGCAGGGGGTCCAGCCGATCCCGAACAGGGCGCCGAGCACCGGAGCGCCGATCAGCCCGGTCACCGGCCGCTTGTGGAAGCGGAATTCGCGCTGGGTGAGCCAGGGCATCATGCCCATGAAGAAGATCCCCATGAGGACCATCAGGACACCGAGGATCTTGGTGAGGGTGTCCTGGTACTCCTGGAGCGTCTCGCCGAAGTAGCCGAAGAGGGCCCCGCCGGAGACGAAAACGGCGGTGAAGCCGAGGACGAAGAGTCCGGCGCCCAGGGCCATCCGACCCCGCCGCGCGTCGGCCAGGTCGGTGCCGCTGACGCCCGTCACGTACGACAGATAGCCGGGCACGAGAGGCAGGACGCAGGGCGAGAAGAACGAGAGGAGACCGCCGAGCACGGCGATCGGCAGAGCGAGCAGGAGCGTACCGCTCTCGACGGTGCTGCTCACTCCGCCTTCAGCGGCGAGAGCGGTGAGCGTGGCGTGCACCGTCGCTCACTTCTCCGCGATCACGGGGTCGACCATCTTGCGCAGCTTGTCCTCACTGAGCGCGCGCAGCGAGCGGGCGGCGATCTTGCCGTCGCGGTCGATGACGAGCGTGGACGGGATGGACTGCGGGTTGAGGGTGCCCTTGTCGAACCGCAGCATCAGCTTGCCCGAGGGGTCGTAGAAGCTCGGGTACGGGATGTTGTGGTCCTTCTCGAACTGGAGCGCCGGTTCGGTCTGCGGATCACGGGTGTTGATGCCGATGAACTGGACATCCTTGCCCTTGGTCTCGTTCGCGACCTTCGAGAAGTAGTTGGCCTCGGCACGGCACGGCGGGCACCAGGAGCCCCACACGTTCAGCACGACGACCTTGCCCTTGTAGTCGGCGAGGTCGAGGGCCTTGCCCTCCAGATCCTTGCCGTCCAGCTTCGGCGCGTCGTGCCGGTCACCCTTGTCGACGGTGGAGATGCCGCCGGAGTTCGTCACGAAGTTGGTGTTGTTGCCACCGCCGGACGTTCCGCCCGAGCTGCATGCGGAGAGCGTCAGCGCAGCGACCGCGGCTCCTGCGGCGAGGAGGGCGGTACGGCGCTTGGATGCAGCGAGGGGGGAAACGCGGCAGTCGGCACTCATGTGAAAAGTTTCGCATGTCTGTTTAGGGGATCTCCCGCACCCCCCTTGCGTACGGAAAACCCCATTTCAGGAGGGGTCATTCAAGGTACGGCGCGATGCTCACGCCGCGGCTTTGAGGTAGCTGTTCCAGCCGCCGTCGGGGCGCACTCCGACGTCGAGCGAGCGCAGCTTGTCAAGGACCTCGGGGTCCTGGACGTCCAGCCAGTCGACGAACTGCCGGAAGGAGACGAGGCGTACGTCCTTCTTGCCGGCTATGTGCTTGAGCGCCTCTTCGACGGAGTCCATATAGATCCCGCCGTTCCACTCCTCGAAGTGGTTGCCTATGAAGAACGGCGCCCGGTTCGTCTCGTATGCCCGGTTGAAGCCGGCTATGTAGGCCTCGGCCGACTGCTTGCGCCAGCGCGGGTAGTTGTATGCGGGCGCCCTGGTGGTGTTCACCGACTGGTTGGCCAGCATGTTGTAGTCCATCGAGAGGACCTCGAAGCTGTGCCCGGGGAACGGCACGGCCTGGAGCGGCAGATCCCACACCCCGCCCCGCTTGGAGGGCCAGCGCTGCCGGCCGCCCGGCGACGAGGCGTCGTAGCGCCAGCCGAGCTCGCGAGCCGTGGGCAGCAGGTTGTCCTGGCCGAGCAGGCAGGGCGTGCGGCCGCCGACGAGTTCCTTCTCGTAGTCGAAGGGCAGCGAGGGCAGGTCGTGCCAGCCCGTGTTCGTGCGCCACTCCTTGACGAACGACTTCGCCTGGTCGATCTCGCTGCGCCACTGCGCCGGGGTCCAGTTGGCGACGGTGCCGGTGCCCGCGCAGAAGTGGCCGTTGAAATGCGTGCCGATCTCATGGCCTTCCAGCCAGGCCCGGCGCACGTACTTCAGCGTCTCCTTGATGTGGGCGTCGGTGAGGTAGCCGATGTCGGAGGCGCCGACCCCGTTGTTCGGCGGGCGGTACAGCCGCTTCTTCGACTCCGGCAGCAGATAGATGCCGGAGAGGAAGAACGTCATGTGCGCGCCGTGGTTCTCGGCCAGTTCGAGGAAGCGCGGGAAGAGGCCGTTGCCGACCTCGCCCGCGCCGTCCCAGGAAAAGATCACGAACTGCGGCGGCTGCTGGCCGGGTTCGAGGGGGACGGGCCTGCCCGGCTGGTTCGGCTGCTTGCCGGTGTACGACGTCGAGCCGTCGCCGATCGGCCGGGCCGCGGGCTTGTCGGGCCTGCCGGCCCCGCCGTTGGAGCTGTCGCCCGGCGGCACGGACGTCCCGCCGACCTGCCCGTTACTGGTACCGCACCCGGCGAGCGCGGCGGCGGCCGCCCCCGCTCCGAGCCCGATCAGTCCCCTTCGTGTGATGTCCGGCATTGCCTGGTCCCCATTCGTCGCGCCCCGTTCCCGTACGAGACGGGCACCCCCTTAGAGGGCGCGACGAACACTGCGGTTCCGGCAGGGAGAACAAAATTGGGCAATGCCGACGGTCATCGGCCGAATGCACCGAGTGCTGAGGGCCGAGCGCGCTACGCGCCGAACGCCTTGCCCTTCCCCTTCACGGGCTTGGCGCCCGCGAGGAGATGGGCGGGCACGAGATCGCGCGCGGGCTCCGTGTAGCCGACGGACACGATCTTGTCGCCGCGATAGGTGAACGTCGTGAGCGAGGCGAGCGTGCACTGCCGCTTGCGCGGGTCGTGCCACAGCCGACGCTTCTCCACGAAGCTGCGCACGATCCAGATCGGCAGCTGATGGCTGACGCACACCGCCTCGTGACCCCGCGCCGCGTCCTTCGCCGCGTCGAGGGCGCCCATCATCCGCACGACCTGCTCGACGTACGGCTCGCCCCACGACGGCTTGAACGGGTTGACGAGGTGCTTCCAGTTCTCCGGCTTGCGCAGCGCGCCGTCGCCGACGCCGAACGTCTTGCCCTGGAAGACGTTGCCCGCCTCGACGAGCCGGTCGTCGGTCGCCAGGTCGAGCCCGTGCGCCTTCGCGATCGGCGTCGCCGTCTCCTGCGCCCGGTCCAGCGGCGAGGCCACGACATGGGTCACGTCACGCGAGGACAGGTGCTCGGCGACCCGGTCGGCCATCTGCCGGCCGAGCTCGGAGAGGTGGTAGTCGGGCAGCCGCCCGTACAGGATCCCCTCCGGGTTGTGCACCTCTCCGTGCCGCATCACGTGGACGACGGTGATGTCCTGGTCGGACTTGCCGGCAGTGGTCATGCTTGCGTGGCCTCCGCAGCCGCGCGCGCGGCACCGGGGAGCGCGGCGGCGATGCGCTCGACCGCCCGCTCGTCATGGGCAGTGGAGACGAACCAGGACTCGAAGGCCGACGGCGGCAGATAGACGCCCTGCGCCAGCATCGAGTGGAAGAACGCGGTGAAGCGGAAGGACTCTTGGCGCTTCGCGTCCTCGTAGTTGCGCACCTCGTTCTCCGTGAAGAACACGGAGAACATGTTCGAGGCGCTCTGCACGCGGTGCGCGACGCCCTCCTTGGTGAGCGCGGCGCCCACCAGGGTGCGCAGCTCCTCGGAGACCGCGTCGATCTTCGCGTACGCGGCGTCGTCGAGCAGCCGCAACTGCGCGACACCGGCCGCCGTCGCGATCGGGTTCCCGGACAGCGTGCCCGCCTGGTAGACGGGTCCCGCCGGGGCGAGGTGCCCCATGACGTCCGCGCGGCCACCGAACGCGGCGGCCGGGAAGCCACCGCCCATGACCTTGCCGAACGTCATCAGGTCGGGCGCCACCCCGTCGACGCCGTACCAGCCGGCCTTCGACGTGCGGAAGCCGGTCATGACCTCGTCGGAGATGTACAGCGCGCCGTTCTCGCGGCACAGGTCCGCGAGGCCCTGGTTGAAGCCGTCGAGCGGCGGCACGACGCCCATGTTGCCCGGCGACGCCTCGGTGATGACACAGGCGACCTGGCCCTCGTTCGCGGCGAACGCGGCCCGCACGGCGTCGAGGTCGTTGTACGGGACGACGATGGTGTCGCCCGCCTGGGCACCGGTCACACCCGGGGTGTCCGGCAGCCCGAAGGTCGCCACACCCGAACCCGCGGCGGCGAGCAGCGCGTCCACGTGTCCGTGGTAGCAGCCGGCGAACTTGATCACCTTGGCGCGCCCGGTGAACCCGCGGGCGAGCCGGATCGCGGACATGGTCGCCTCGGTGCCGCTGGACACCAGCCGCACCTGCTCGACCGGCGCGATCCGCGCGACGATCTCCTCGGCCAGGGCGACCTCGCCCTCACCCGGCGTACCGAAGGACGTGCCGCGCGCGACGGCGTCCTGGACGGCCGCGATGACCTCGGGACGGGAATGGCCGAGGATCATCGGCCCCCAGGAGCAGACGAGGTCGACGTACTCGCGACCGTCGGCATCCGTGAGGTACGGACCGGTACCGGACACCATGAACCGGGGCGTACCGCCCACGGCACGGAACGCGCGTACGGGCGAGTTCACGCCGCCCGGCGTCACGAGGGCCGCGCGGTCGAAGAGACCCTGCGAGACCGGTGCTTCATAGGGGTACGGTGCGGTCGCGCCCGACGGCGGCGCCGCGGACCCGGGGATGTTGTTCGCCTCTGCCATGCCTCTCAGCGTACGGGCAGGCTCTCCGGAGCCCGGCTCATCCCCTGCTTCTCTGGCCACGGCGGGAACCGACTACCTAAACTCCCAGGGGTTGGGCCGCTCGCGGACAGTTCACGCTGTACATCGGCGTGGGGTTCGCTCCCCGGCCCGCGCAGGTGTTTCACCGCACGTTTCGGCGAGTGACCGTGGGGGAGGTCACTGACACGATGATCGGGTTGCGCGGTGGTGGCCGCGCGGCCTAGAAAAGGGGCGAGGCGCCCTGGAAAAGCAGTCGGGTGGAGATATGCATCGCGGTGGCGGACTGGGCGAGGGGACCGACGATCTGGGCCCCCGGCGTGCCCGGCGGGGAAAGCACCGGCGCGACGCGGAGGCGGCAGCGGCACCGGCGGAAGAAGCGGACGCCGGGCAGGCACTGGGCGGGACCGGGAGCAGGAATGGTGGCCGGGTGGGGGTGACGTACAAATACTTCGGCGCGCCCGACGGTGCCACGGCGGCCCGTGTCCCCATCTCGATGCGCCCCGAGGAGCTCGGCGGTGACGAGCTCGGCATGGGCGGCATGTTCACCAAGATCAAGCCGGAGACGATGGCCGCGATGGTCCTCACCGGCATAGAGGGCATACCTCTGCACAAGGTCCCCCCGCTGGAACTGGTCGTCCTGCACCCCGACTACGCGGTCGTGAAGCTGCCGATGACGGTCGTCGACCCGCTGCGCGGCGTCGGCGAGGAGGCTGTGGGCGCCGCGGCGTTCATCTGGTCGACGGTCCCGGACCGCGGCGGCCCGCGCGACGCGTTCAACGTGTACCAACTGCTGCACGAATGGCAGGACTTCAGCCACCGGCTCCATGAGGCGGGACATCAGCCGTATTGCCTGGTGTGGCCCTGAGCCGGGGCTTCACCGGTTTCGGGCGGGGTTTTCGGGCCCCGCCTTCGTCATGTGCGGACGAGGGCGCCGGGCGGGCGCTCACGGCACTGCGACTGCGGTACTGACGCGCCATGCCTCGAGATGCCGACCTGCGACCCGCCGTGCAGGCTGGAATCCCGGAGCGAGGAGACGGGCGTGGAAAGACACGCAGCCGCCGATCTGGACGACCTCACGGCATTCCTGGCCCGGCTGACCGGCCTTCTTCTGCGCTCCTCCGGCGAGGGCGCCCACCTCGTCGAGCAAGCCGTGGCCGACGAGGTGGGCGCGCCTTCGGCGGCTCGGTGTCCCTGCTGCTGGTACCGGAGGCGGCCGCACTCACGGTCACCGCGGCGGACGGCCGCACTCGCACCGTCACCGTGCACGGCTTCCCGGAGGTCTTCCGCCTCGACCAGGTCGCCGCGCTGAAACCGCTGCTCGCCAGGCTGCGGGCGGGCCGGATCGGTATCGCGGAGGCGAGCCGCAGGCTCGTCACGATCGTCACCGCCCTCGCGGTCGGCCTGGTGGTCGGCGGGGCGCTCACCGAGGGGCCCGGCAGCACCCGTACGGCCGTACCACCGCAGGATCCCGGCACGTCCTCCGCATCCGATGAACAGGGCGGCACCGAAGCCCTGGACGGGGCGGCGCCATGACCCGCGTCCCCGGGGCCCGAGTCGAACAGGACTGCGCGGCCCGTACGAGCCGGGCCGCCCGCGCCGCGGCCGCCGGCCCTCAGGCGCGCTCCTCCGGCACCCCCCGCACCGTGAAGCCGATCGCCGTTCCCCCGCCGTCTCGCCCCTTCGCGAACGGCACGCCCCCATGGGCCGCCGCCACCTCCTGGACGATCGACAGGCCGAGGCCGGATCCGGGCAGGCTGCGGGCGGCCGGCGCGCGGTAGAAGCGGTCGAAGACCCGGTCCAGGTCCGAGGCCGCGATCCCGGGACCCCGGTCGAGCACCTCGACGCGCACGCCGTCCGGGAGGCCTCCCGTGACCACGATCTCGATCGGCTCCGTCCCGTCGCTGTCGAACTTGGCGGCGTTCTCCACCAGGTTGGACACCGCGCGCTGGAGCGAGGACGGGCGGCCACGGATCACCGTGTCTCCCCTCGAACGCACAACGACCGTGCGGCCCGTGCGGCGGCGCGCGAGGACCGCCGTGTCCTCGGCCGTCTCGGCGAGCGCCACCTCGACGACCGGCTCGTCGTCCTCCTTGCCCGCGGCCAGCTCCACCAGCTCGTTGACCAGATCGGTCAGTTCACGCGACTCCTGCGCGAGGTCGACGATCAGCTCCTCGCGGGCGGCGGGCGGCAGGTCCTCGATACGGCGCAGCAGCGAGATGTTCGTACGCAGCGAGGTGAGCGGCGTACGCAGTTCATGGCCGGCGTCCTGCACCAGGCGGCGCTGGTCCTCCATGGAGCGCGCGAGCCGCCCCAGCATCCGGTCGAAGGAGCGCCCCAGGCTGCCCACCTCGTCGCCGCCGGTGACCGGCACCCGCACATCGAGGTGCCCCGTGCCCGCCACGTCCTCCGCCGCCTCGGCCAGCCTGACCAGGCGCCCCGTGATCCGGCGCGCCAGCCACCAGCCGACGAGACCCGCCGCGATGATCACGGAACCGGCCAACAGGCCCGTGCGCTGCTGGAGTTCACGCAGCAGGTCCTCCGTGTCGCTGAACTCCTGCGCGACCTGGACCGCGCCGCGCCCGCCGCCCAGCGACACGGCCGTCATCCGGTACTCGTCCCCGCGGATCTCCACATCGCGCCGCGACCCGCCCGTCTCCGCCCCGTCGGCCTCCTCCGTCACACCGGCGTGCGCCTCGTCGGCGGTGCGCCGGTCGGCAGCGTTCACCGGCAGCTGCGGGCTGCCGCGGTCGACGATCCGGCCGCCCGGCCCGAGGACCTGGACATCCGTACGGGCCGGCCTGATCAGGTCGTCGCGCGGCCCGTCGTGGTCCGGGTCCCCCGACGCGAAGTCGTACGGGGTGAGCTCGGTCTGCTTCACCTGCTGCCGCAGGTCGGTGACGACCTCGTCGAACACGGCCTGCTGGTCGACGCGGACGAGGCGCGCCGCGGCGTCGTAGGAGAGGAAGCCGACCAGGACGGTGACGGCCGCCGCGACGGCCGCGAACGACACGGCGAACGTGGTCCGCAGGGACCGGGCGCGCGGCCGCTTCCGCAGAAACGCGCGCAGGCGGCGACGCGGCATCCTCAGTCCTCCCGCAGCACGTAGCCGACGCCACGCACGGTGTGGATCAGGGAGGTGGCGCCGGGTTCGTCGACCTTGCGGCGCAGATAGCCGACGTAGACGGCGAGGTTCTTCGACCCGGGGCCGAAGTCGTAGCCCCAGATGCGGTCGTAGATCGTGGCGTGGTCGAGGACGATGCCCGCGTTGCGCACGAGCAGCTCCAGAAGGTCGAACTCGGTGCGGGTGAGCTCCAGCTCGCGCTCACCGCGCCAGGCCCGCCTCGCCTGCGGGTCCATCCGGAGGTCGGCCGCGGCGACCTGGCCGTCCGGCTCGGCCGGTGATGCGTCGTGCCCGTCGCCCGAGGCCGCGCCGTTGGTGCGGCGCAGCAGGGCACGGAGCCGCGCGAAGACCTCGTCCACGTCGAACGGCTTCACGACGTAGTCGTCCGCGCCCGCGTCCAGGCCCGCGATCCGGTCCGGCGTCTCGACGAGCGCCGTCAGCATCAGGATCGGCGTGCGGTCGCCCTCGGCGCGCAGCACCCGGCACACCTGAAGGCCGTCGATGCCCGGCATCATCACGTCCAGGACGAGTATGTCGGGCGCGCTGCGATGGGCCTGGGCGATCGCCTCCACCCCGTCGGCCACGGCCGTGACCTCGTAACCCTCCAGAGTCAGGGCCCGCTCCAGGGCATGGCGGATGGCACGGTCGTCCTCGGCGAGCAGCACGGTCGGGGACGCGGCGCGGGGCGTGGCGGACGCAGCGGTTGGGGACACGCGTTCCAGTGTGCCCCCCGTCCCCGGGGGCGTACCCCCTGACCAGGGGCCCGCCGGACGTCTTCTTACCCGCCTCTCACTCGGGCGCGAACAGCGGCTTACCTCGCTGGACCAGGCTGCCGACGTATGTAGCGGGCACAGGGCCCGCCGGGAGGGCTGTCCATGAAGATCGTGTTCCTGCTGCACAACGCGTACGCGATCGGCGGGACCGTACGGACCACGCTCAACCTCGCCGCGGCGCTCACCGGGTGCGGCGGCCACGAGGTGGAGATCGTCTCGATGTCCCGGCACCGCGAGGTGCCGCGCTTCACGGTCGACCCCGCCGTCTCGCTGGTCCCGCTCGTCGACACGCGCATCGGCGGCGTCGACACGCAGTACGCGGCGTACGGGGAACCCGCGCAGGACTTTCCCGCCGCCGAGAAGCGCCACAAGCAGTACACCCGTCTGCACGATCTGCGCGTGCGTGAGTACCTGGAGCGCTGCGACGCTGACGTCGTGATCGGTACGCGCCCCGGCATCAACGTCTACCTGGCGATGCACGGCCCGCGCACCGCGCTGCGCATCGGGCAGGAGCACCTGCGCCACGACGCCCACAGCAAGAAGCTCCGGGCAGTACTCGCCCGCCACTACCGCTCCCTCGACGCCGTCGTCACCATGACCGCGGCCGACGCCGAGGTCTACCGGGCGCGCATGACCCTGCCGGGTGTACGGGTTCTGTCGGTCCCGAACATCGTGCCGGAGGCGCCCTGTCCCCCGTCCGAGGGAACTTCCAAGATCATCGCGAGCGCCGGGCGTCTCGCGCCGGGCAAGCGCTTCGACCTGCTCCTGGAGGCGTTCGCGGCCGTGGCCTCGCAGGAACCCGAGTGGCAGCTGCGGATCTACGGCGGCGGCCCCGAGGAAGCGAAGCTGCGCGATCTCATCGCCGGGCTCGGGCTGACCGGGCGTGCCCATCTCATGGGGGCGCGCTCACCCATCGAGCCGGAGTTCGCCAAGGCCTCGATCGTGGTGTCCGCCTCCGACGCGGAGTCCTTCGGGATGACGCTCGTCGAGGCCATGCGGTGCGGGGTTCCGGCGGTCAGCACCAACGCGCCGCTCGGCCCCGCCGAGATCATCACGGACGGCGTCGACGGCCGGCTCGTACCGGTCGGGGACACACGCGCCCTCGCCGAGGCCGTGATCGACCTCATCCAGGACGCGCCGCGCCGGCACTCCATGGCCCGCGCCGCGTTCGCGTCTGCCCGCCGCTACGACCCCGATCCGATCGTCGCCCGCTACGAGCTCCTGTTCGCCGAACTCCGTGAGACGCGGCGCCTGCGCTCATGGCAGCGGCTGCGCCACCGGGCGGCCAACTGGGCACGGCGCAAGACCCGTTCGACCCGCGGCCCGGACCGGACAGCGCCCGCGCGCGGTGCCCGCTCGGACCCACGCCCCACGTGACGCACGAGCGGGAAGGCACATGACGACCAACGACGCACACCTCGGCACCCCCACCCCAGAACCGGCCCGCCCGCAAGGCCCCAAGGCCCCCGGAGCCAAGCGGGACCGGGCCACCGAGGGCCGGGGGAGGCGGGCCGATCAAAACCGGCGGCGACCCGCCCCCCGGCCCGACCCCCACCCGAAGCCCGGACCGTCCGCATCCGCATCCGGGCCGTCCGCATCCGGCCCCGGCCCATCCGTGTCCGAGCCATCCGAGCCCGAGCCATCCGTGTCCCGGCCCGCCGCCCAGCGGGGTACGGCGGCCACCACTGCCCGACCGGAGACCGGAACCACGGCACGAAGGCGGGCCGAGCGCCCTGCCACGCCAGGCCACTCGACGCCCCGGCGGCATCTCGCCCAGCCGCCCGCCCCGACAGCCACCGCTCGCCCGGACACGAACCCGACAGCCTCCACCACCCGACCGGAGACGGGCCGGCCGGAGACAGGCCGGCCGGAGACAAGTCGGCCGGAGACAAGTCGGCCGGAGGCCGGGGCCGCCCGCCCGGGGGCCGGCGCCGCAGCCATCGCCACCCCCCGCCGCCACACCGGGCCCACCCCCAGCCACCCAGCCACCACCGCCGCCCCCGGTGCCACATCCGGCGCCGCCGGGAAGCGCCCCGGCGCCACCCCGTGGCTCGCCCTCGTAGCCCTCGCCTACGCCCTCGTTCAGTGCCTGCTCGTCGTGCCGCCGCTCGCGCACGCGCTCGGGTGGGACGAGACCGTGTACGTGTCGCAGTACGACCCGCGTGTCCCCGCCGCCTTCTTCAGCGCTCCGCGCTCCCGCGGCGTCAGCTTCCTGACCGCGCCGTTCATCGCGGCCACCTCGTCCGTCCTCGTCCTGCGCATCGGGCTCACGCTGCTCTCGTCGGCCGCCCTGTACGCCGCGTTCCGCGTATGGCGCCCCGTCGCCGGGGCCCGCACCACCGCCCTCGCCGCGCTGCTGTTCGCGGGACTGTGGATCACCCAGATCTCCGGGCCTCAGGCCATGCCCAACCTCTGGGTCGCGTTCGGCGCGGTCGCGGCCACCGGCTGGTTCCTGCGCGCGGTGACCGGGCGCGAACCCCGCGCCAACTGGTGGCTCGCGGGCTGTGTCGCCGTGACCGCCCTGTTCCGCGCCCCGGACGCCGTCTGGCTCGCCCTGCCCCTGATCGCCACGGCCCTGTTCCGCAGCCGCCGCACCCTGGCCTACCTGGTCGGCGGACTCGCGGCCGGCCTCGCCCAGTGGGTCGCGGAGGCGTACATCCGCTTCGGCTCGGTGCAGGACCGGCTGCACGTGTCGAGCGCCACCGAGGGCGACATGGGCCTGCACCTCAACTTCGACAACGCCTGGTCCAGCCTCAACGGCCCCCTGCTGTGCCGCCCGTGCACGGCGACCGTGGACTCCCCCGGCCTCACCCTGTGGTGGCTGGCCCTGCCCCTGCTCGCCGCGGCCGCGCTCGCCCACGCCATGCGCGAGCGCCGGCTCCTGCCGACCGCGCTCCCCATGGCCGTCGCCGCCGCGCTCTCCGTGCCGTATCTGCTCATGATCGACTACTCGGCTCCGCGCTTCCTGCTCCCGGCCTACGCACTCCTCGCGCTGCCGGTCGCCGGCCTGGTCACGCGCCTGAACCCGCGCCGCGGCCTCGTCCTCGCAGGACTGCTCATCGCGGCGCAGCTCGTCTCGCAGGCCACTGTCCTGACCCGGGTCACCGCGTCCACCGCCATCACGAACGAGCGCTACCGCGCCGCCGCCGACAGCCTGCGCACCCTGGGCCTGCGCCCGCCCTGTCTGGTCTCGGGCCCGCGCGCCCTCCCCATCGCCTACGACGCGGGATGCGCCTCCGCCCAGGTGGACGGCAACAACGTCTCGACGACCGTCGCGGGCATCCTCGACCGCGCCGCGAAGGTGCCGACCGCCCTCCTCACGGCAAAGGGACAGCGCCCACCGCACTATGCGCGCGACTGGACGCCGTATCCCCTGCACCACACCCCCGGCTGGACGGCCTGGCTCGCGCCGGCCGGCCCGCAGGGCCCGTAACCCGACGGACGGCGCCTACTCCGCCCGCAGCGCGGCGAGCTGCCGCTCGAAGGGGATGACGTCGTCGCCCCACTCCACCGGCGCCGGGCGGGCCGCCGCGAGCCCGGTCATGAGCCGGGCGAGCTCGCCGCCGGCCCGTTCGACGCGCTGCTCGAGACCCTCCGCTCCCCAGTCCTGCGACGCCGCGTACACGGCGGTCGGCACGACCACGGCCCGCAGGTGGGCGAACAGCGGACGCATCGCGTGCTCCAGGACGAGCGAGTGCCGCGGCGTGCCGCCGGTCGCCCCGACGAGCACCGGCTTCCCGGTGAGCGCGTCCTTGTCGAGCACGTCGAAGAACGACTTGAACAGACCGCTGTACGAGGCCGAGAACACCGGCGACACGGCGATCAGGCCGTCCGCACCGGTCACCGCGTCGAGCGCCTCCCTGAGGGCGGGCCCGGGGAACCCGGTGACCAGGTTGTGCGCGATCTCGACGGCCAGGTCACGCAGTTCGACGACGGTCACGGACACATCGGCGCCCGTGACCTGCGAGGTCACCGCCTGCGTGAGCCGGTCGGCGAGGATCCTGCTCGACGACGGGGCGCTCAGCCCCGCCGACACGACGACGAGCTTCATACGGTCGGCACCTCCTTGTCCTGCTGGGTCCTCAGCTCTGCCTCGGCGACGCGGGACGCGTGCGTCGGCGCGTCCGGCACGTTCGCCGGGCGGCTGTTCGCGAACTCCTTGCGCAGCACCGGCACGACCTCCTCGCCGAGGATGTCGAGCTGCTCCAGGACGGTCTTCAGCGGCAGACCGGCGTGGTCCATCAGGAACAGCTGGCGCTGGTAGTCACCGACGTGCTCCCGGAAGCCGAGGGTGCGCTCGATCACCTGCTGCGGGGATCCCACGGTCAGCGGGGTCTGCGAGGTGAAGTCCTCCAGGGAGGGGCCGTGTCCGTAGACGGGCGCGTTGTCGAAGTACGGGCGGAACTCCCGCACCGCGTCCTGCGAGTTCTTGCGCATGAACACCTGGCCGCCGAGGCCGACGATGGCCTGCTCGGGGGCGCCGTGCCCGTAGTGGGCGAAGCGCCGGCGGTAGAGGTTCACCATCTGCTTGGTGTGCTCCATCGGCCAGAAGATGTTGTTGTGGAAGAACCCGTCGCCGTAGAACGCGGCCTGCTCGGCGATCTCGGGGGAGCGGATCGAGCCGTGCCACACGAAGGGCGCGACCCCGTGGAGCGGGCGCGGCGTCGAGGTGAAGGACTGCAGCGGCGTACGGAACTTGCCCTCCCACGTCACGACGTCCTCGTCCCACAGGCGGCGCAGCAGGGCGTAGTTCTCGACGGCGAGGTTGATGCCCTCGCGGATGTCCTTGCCGAACCAGGGGTAGACGGGGCCGGTGTTGCCGCGGCCCATCATCAGGTCGACGCGGCCGTCCGCGACGTGCTGGAGCATCGCGAAGTCCTCGGCGATCTTCACCGGGTCGTTCGTGGTGATCAGCGTCGTGGAGGTGGAGAGGATCAGGTTCTCGGTGCGGGCGGCTATGTAGCCGAGCATCGTGGTCGGCGACGACGGCACGAAGGGCGGGTTGTGGTGCTCACCCGTGGCGAAGACGTCGAGCCCGACCTCCTCCGCCTTCAGGGCGATGGCGAGCATGGCCTTGATGCGCTCGTGCTCGCTCGGCGTACGGCCCGTCGTCGGATCGGCCGTGACGTCACCGACGCTGAAGATCCCGAACTGCATGGCTTTCACCCTTCGAGGTTGTTGATGATTCAACTATACCCTCGAACGGCGACGGCCCCGCCTCTATTCCTCGGGGGTCCTCAGCTCACCGGCGCCGCCCACCGCGGATCCCGCCCCGTCGCCGCGAGCAGCCGCTCGAAGGCCGACGCCCCCGCGGGCTCCGGCACCGCCTCCCCGAACACCCCCATCGACCGCGCCGTCGGCGCCAGCTCCGCGACGGTCCCGGCCAGCCGCTCCACGACGGCGAGCGCCTCCCCCTCGGGCACGTACTCCTGCCCCGTCGCCCGCGCCAGGTCCCAGATGTGCACGGTCAGATCGAGCAGCACCATGGAGCCGACCGTGGCCGCCGGCATGTTCATCGCGCCGGTCGTCCCCTCCTCGGCACCCGGCGCCGGCCAGGCCGCCACCAGCTTCCGGGCCTCCTCGCCGAACCGCTCGCGCCAGTCGGGCCCCTCGGCCACCCGGTCCGGGGACTCCGCGAAGTCGGAGTCCTGCTTCGCGGCCAGCCGCTGGAACTGCTCCATCACCTGGAAGAGGTGGTTGACCAGGGCCTTCACATCGAATTCCGCGCACGGCGTCGCCGCTTCGAGACGGCCGTCGGGCAGGGCGCGGACGACCGGGACGGCCCGCTCCACGGCCACGTCCAGAAGATCGCCGATGCCGCGCGGGTTCCCGAGACTCCCGTTGTTCCCGTGGATGTCGTTCATGGCGCCAAGCTACGAGCCCGAACCCGGCCCGTCTTGAAGAAAGGCGACATACGATCCGGCCATGGCCGCAACCAGCCGTGACACCCGCGGCATCGTCGACCCGAACGAGCTCCTGACCCGCGTACGGTTCCGCCGCCACGAGCCCGCCGAGCCGCTGCGCCACCACGTCGAGAACTACTGGTTCATCGACTGGGACCTCTCCGAGCCCTACGCCTCGCACATCGTCCCGCACCCCTCGGTCAACCTGACCTTCGAGCGATACGCCGACGGGCGGTCCGCCCGCGCCGATGGCCCCGGCGGAGCGCCCGTCGGCGTGGTCACCGGCGTCGCGCTCGGCCTGTTCACCAAGAAACTGACCGGCCGCGGCCGGGTGTGCGGGGTGAAGTTCCGCAGCGGAGGCTTCCGCCCCTACGCCCCTGACGTACCGGTCATCCACTGGACCGGCCAGGAGCTGCCCGTGGGCGACGTGTTCACCGGCGCCCCGCCCGACATCGCGCGAGCGGTCACCGGCCCCGACGACGAGCACGCGCGCGTGGCCGCGCTCGACGCCTTCCTGCTCGCCCGCGCCGCCGCCGACGACCCGCAGGCCGACCTCGCCATGGACCTCGTCGACCGCATCCGCACCGACGCCACCGTGCACCGCGTCGGCGAGTTCGCGGCGGCACAGGGCCTCTCCGTACGGGCCCTGCAGCGCCTCTTCTCCGCCTACGTCGGCGTCGGACCGAAGTGGATCATCCTGCGCCACCGCATCCACCAAGCCCTCGAACGCGCCGACTCGGACGCCGCCGTGGACTGGTCCGCGCTCGCCGCCGACCTCGGATACGCCGACCAGGCCCACCTCGTCAGAGATTTCACCGCGACCGTGGGCGTCCCGCCGACGGCCTACGCACCGAGGAACCGATGAGCCGATGACGCACAGCACCGAACACAGGACGCCCGGGGAGAAGACGGCGCACATAGGCCTCGTGCCCTGGGCGGACGCCGACTTCGACCTCCTGCTCAAGAACAACGCGCCCGAGATGACGGCCCACCTCGGCGGCCCCGAGACCCTCGACCAGCTCATGGACCGCCACCGCCGCTACCTCGCGCTGTCCACGCTCGACGGGCACGGCCGGATGTTCCGCATCACCGCGGGACCCGACGCCCCCGCGGCCGGCTCCATCGGCTACTGGGCGACACCGTGGCAGGGCGAACGGATCTGGGAGACCGGCTGGGGCGTCCTCCCCGGCTACCAGGGCCGCGGCATCGCCGCCGCGGCCGCCCGCCTCGTCGCCGCACACGCGGCCGCCGACCGGGCACGCCTGCGCCACCTGCACGCGTTCCCGGCCGTCGACCACCGCGCGTCGAACGGCGTCTGCCGCAGCGCCGGCTTCACCCTGCGCGGCCCCTGCGACTTCGAGTACCCGAAGGGCCGCGCGATCCGCTGCCACGACTGGCACCTCGACCTGCGGACCCTCAGCCGAGCTTCTTCGCGAAGTGGAACGCCGTGATGTCCATGCGCTCCCGCAGATAGAAGCGGTGCGCGTCCGTCCGGCGCGTCCCCGAGTCCAACTGGAGCGTGTGGCAGCCCAGTTCACGCGCCCGCTCCTCCAGATGCGCGAGCAGCGCCCGGCCCACGCCGCCCGACCTGGCCCGCTCGGCGGTCACGAGGTCGTCGACGTAGAGCTTGCGCAGCGCGCTCGTGTTGGCGACCACCCGCCACCCCGCGACGCCCGCGCACGACCCGTCGTCGGTGTACGCGGCCGTGAACCGCAGCCCCTGCGGGTACCCCTCCGCGTACACCTCGAAGAACAGCTCGCCGGTCAGGTGCGGGCGCAGCTCCTGGAGCACGGGCAGGACCTCGGCGCCGAGGCGTGGATCGCCGGGCTCCATGTCAGTGATCTTCATACCCGAACGATAGGAGCCCCGCCCGGGGCCGCACACCCCCGTCTCACAAGGAGCGGCCCAGCTCACAGGAGTCAGAAGTAGTAGACGTCCCCGGTGTCCAGAGCCAGCACCTTGTGGGTGTTGTTCTGCGGATTGTGGTCCGCGCTGCCTCCGCTCCACATCGTGTCGATCCGCACCGTCACCTCCGAAGGCGCCCCGGCCAGCCGCGCCGACACCCGGATCCGCCTGCCCCTGCCGTCCGCCGGCAGCGCTCCGGTCCGGCACAGGACCGTCTGCGTGTCCGCCCGCACACACATCGGCGGCAGCCCCCGCATGGCCGTGACCGGCGCCGACCAGCGCAGCCGCAGCGTGGCGTCCGCCACCGACGACGGTCCGTGGTTCTGCGGGATCAGCCGGGTCTCCACCCGGCCCCGGGACATGGCGACCTGCCCGTGGTAGGCCAGATCTACCTCCGGAACGGGCCGCGGCCGGGGCCCTTCGGCAGCGGCGGGACCGGCCGCCAGCACCGCGGCGGCACTCAGCCCGACAGCCCCGAATCCACGCCCGACCGCACGTCCTACACCACGCCTCACCTGCATGTTCTCTCCGCCCTCTCGTGCTCCGCCACAGATCACCGACCACGAATCACCGGTCACGGCCAGGCGGGTCTCCTGATGTATCCCACGCATCCCGCCCCGCAGGCGCCGTCCAACAGGTGACGGTGCGACGGCCGCACAGGACCGGCATGGCAGCCTGTCCCGCATGCCGGTCGCCCGCTCCGCCCTCCTCTTCGTCCTCGCCGCCCTCTTCGAGATCGGCGGCGCCTGGCTCGTCTGGCAGGGCGTGCGCGAACACAAGGGATGGGCGTGGATCGGCGCGGGCGTCATCGCCCTCGGCATCTACGGCTTCGTGGCCACACTCCAGCCCGACGGCGAGTTCGGCCGCATCCTCGCCGCCTACGGAGGTGTCTTCGTCGCGGGCTCGATCGCCTGGGGCATGGTCGCGGACGGCTACCGGCCCGACCGCTGGGACGTCACCGGAGCCCTCATCTGCCTGGCCGGCATGGCCGTGATCATGTACGCGCCCCGCGGCGGCCGGTGACACCACCGCGCGCCGCCTGCCTATCCTGGCGGGAGTCGATCGCACGTCCGAGGAGCAAGCCATGACCGCCGCCGCGCCCGCAGCCGCCTCCCGCATCGCCGTCATCACCGGCGCGAGCAGCGGAATCGGCGCAGCCACCGCACGACAGCTGGCGGCGGCCGGCTACCGGGTCGTGCTCACCGCGCGCCGCAAGGACCGGATCGAGACGCTGGCCGCCGAGATCAACGAAGCGGGCCATCAGGCGGCGGCCTACGCGCTCGACATCACGGACCGCGCCGCGGTCGACGAGTTCGCCACGGCCTTCAAGACCATCGGCGTCCTCGTGAACAACGCGGGCGGCGCGCTCGGTGCGGACCCCGTGGCGACGGGCGACCCCGCCGAGTGGCGCCAGATGTACGAGACGAACGTGATCGGCACGCTGAACGTCACCCAGGCCCTGCTCCCCGCGCTCACCGCGAGCGGCGACGGCACGGTCGTCGTCCTCTCCTCCACGGCCGGACACGGCACGTACGAGGGCGGCGCCGGCTACGTGGCGGCCAAGCACGCCGAGCACGTCCTCGCCGAGACGCTGCGCCTGGAGATCGTCGGCACCCCGGTCCGCGTCATCGAGGTCGCGCCCGGCATGGTCAAGACCGAGGAGTTCGCCCTGACCCGCTTCGGCGGCGACACCGAGAAGGCCGAGAAGGTCTACGCGGGCGTCGCCGAACCGCTCTCGGCGGACGACGTGGCCGACACCATCACGTGGGCGGTCACCCGCCCCAGCCACGTGAACATCGACCTGCTCGTCGTCCGCCCCCGCGCCCAGGCCTCCAACACCAAGGTCCACAGGGAGCTGTGATGCCCCCGGAACCCCCCGACCCGCTGGAGGTCCTGGAGCGAGAAGCGGACGAGCGCCGCCGCGAAGAGGAAAAACGCGGCGAGCGCCACATGTGGTGGTACCTGGCCTACTTCCTCTTCGGTATCCACCTGGTGGCCCTGGTCATGATCTACGCGGTCACCCACACGAAGTAGCGAAGCAGCCCAGAAACGAAGCAGGTGCCTGCCGAGGGCGGTTCAGCCCTTCACGCAGATGACCTGCTTCAGCTTCGCGACGACCTCGACCAGGTCGCGCTGCTGGTCGATGACCTTCTCGATCGGCTTGTAGGCACCCGGGATCTCGTCGACGACGCCGGAGTCCTTACGGCACTCCACGCCCCGCGTCTGCTCCTCCAGGTCCTTCGTCGAGAACTGCTTCTTCGCGGCGTTCCGGCTCATCCTGCGGCCGGCGCCGTGCGACGCCGAGTTGAACGACGCCACGTTCCCGAGGCCCTTCACGATGTACGAGCCCGTGCCCATCGAGCCCGGGATGATCCCGTACTCGCCGGAACCCGCACGGATCGCGCCCTTCCGGGTGACGAGCAGGTCCATGCCGTCGTAGCGCTCCTCCGACACGTAGTTGTGGTGGCAGGAGATCACCGGCTCGAACGTCGGCTTCGCCTTCTTGAACTCGCGGCGGATCACGTCCAGGGAGAGCGCCATCATGACCGCGCGGTTGTACTTCGCGTATTCCTGCGCCCAGAACAGGTCGTTGCGGTACGCCGCCATCTGCGGGGTCTGCGCGATGAACACCGCGAGGTCCCGGTCGACCAGGCCCTGATTGTGCGACAGCTTCTGCGCGACGCCGATGTGGTGGTCGGCCAGCTCCTTGCCGATGTTCCGCGACCCCGAATGGAGCATGACCCAGACCGAATTGTCGGTATCGAGGCAAAACTCCCAGAAATGGTTCCCGCTGCCGAGCGTCCCCATCTGCTTCGCGGCCCGTTCCTCACGGAACTTCACCGCGTCCGCGACCCCCTCGAACCGCCCCCAGAAGTCGTCCCAGGCCCCCGCGCCGAAGCCGTGCAGCCGCCCCGGATCCACCGGGTCGTCATGCATACCGCGGCCCACCGGGATCGCCTGCTCGATCTTCGAGCGCAGCCGGGACAGGTCCCCGGGCAGGTCGTTCGCCGTCAGGGACGTCTTCACCGCCGACATGCCGCAGCCGATGTCCACGCCCACCGCCGCCGGGCAGACCGCGCCGTGCATCGCGATGACCGAGCCGACCGTGGCGCCCTTGCCGAAGTGCACATCGGGCATCACGGCCAGACCCTTGATCCACGGCAAGGTCGAGACGTTGCGCAACTGCTGCATCGCCACGTCCTCGACCGACGCCGGATCCGTCCACATCCGGATCGGCACCCTCGCCCCCGGAACCTCTACATACGACATGGTGTCCTCGTTTCCCCCGTACGCTCCCGTACGTTCGCGTACTTGATCAAAAGTCAGTAATCGCAAATACCGGCGCCAAGGTCAACGAATGGGATATCGGACCGGCGTTCACAGCAGTGCGTGCGATACACATTGTGTCCATCGGCCGTCCTGCGACGGCAACCGAATAAGCACGTCCGACGACGTGTCACCTTGTCGAGAGGGGCCATCACCGTGCAGCGGAAGGCGTACGTACCCGGCGTCGCCGCGCTCCTCGCAGCGCTGCTCACCGGCTGCACCGGAGGTTCCGGGGCCACCGGTGACGCGACCGACTCCAAGCCCGGCGACGTCGGCACCAGCGCCGTGGCCGCCCGGCCCGGCAAGTACCGCACCCTGCCCGAGCCGTGCCGACAGCTCGACAAGGGCACCCTCGACAAGATGCTGCCCGGCATCAAGGAGCTCCCCGAGGGCGAGCAGCGCGACAAGGCGTACGAGGGCGCGGCCACGGTCACCTACGACACGGACCGGCGCGTGGGCTGCCGCTGGAAGGACGACGGGGGGGACGCGACGCATCGCCTGCTGGTCGACTTCGAGCGGGTCGTGTCCTACGACAACACGGTGAGCGACGACACGGAGGCCGGCCAGGTCTTCGCGTCGAAGCGGACCGAAGCGCATCTGCCGGAGCCGGTCCCGACGGACACGACGTCGCCGACCCCTTCCCACTCCCCCTCGGCCGGCACCGACGAGAACGCCGGGGACGACACGGAGAAGGCAGGGAAGAAGTCGGGCAGGACGGACGACGAGGCCTCGGACGAGGTGTCGGACGACACCTCGTCGAGCCCGTCGGACGACTCCGCTCCGGACGCCGAACTGCAGCCCCGCGCTCTCGAAGGGCTGGCCGACGAGGCGTTCCTCGACGACCAGCTGACGGCGCGCGCGTCGGCGGGCGGCCACCGCACGGTGACTGTGGTGTTCCGCACGTCCAACGTCATCGTGACCGTCGAGTACGAGCAGCAGCCGGGCCCCGCCGCGAAGGTGCCGGACAGCAAGGAAATGCAGGACAGGGCGCGGGAACTGGCCCGGAAGCTGGCCGGGACACTGGGCGGGTAACCGGCGGTAGCGCGGGTGCGCGGGTCCGCGGAAGCTGAGCCGCGCCGCCCGGCTTGGGCGTACGGTGGCCCATCGGACCCGGGCCGCACCTCTCGGGTACGTACCAGGCAAACCCGGAGAATAAGGAACCATGCACCGACCGACCAAGCGACTCACCCGCGTATTTGTCTGCGCAGCCGCCGTGCCGGTGATCCTCGTGGCATCCGGCTGCTCCTCCGGCTCGGACTCCGGCGACGGGGCCGACAAGGGCTCTTCGAAGGCGTCGGCCTCCGCGAGTGACGCGGCCGCCAAGGTGAAGGCGGCCGCGTACGACTCGCTGCCGCAGCCGTGCGCCGCGATCTCGAAGAAGACGATCGACGCTCTCGTCCCGGAGGCGAAGTCGGGCAAGGCGGGCTCCTCCGACGACGAGTCGGTGCGGGGCACGTGCTCCTGGTCGAGCCTCGACAACAAGGGCGTGAAGGGGTCGCAGTTCCGCTGGCTGAACGCGTCGCTGATGCGTTTCGACTCGGACGCCGCTCGCGGCAGCGGCAACAAGCTGGCGCACGAGTACTTCACCAAGCAGGTGACCGACGCGCAGTCCGTGGACGGCGCGAAGTCCCCGAAGTCGGAGCCGGTCAGCGGCACGGGCGACGAGGCGACCGCGGTGACGTACGAGCTGAAGAAGAAGGAAGGCACCTTCAAGCAGCAGACGGTCGTCACGCGCGTCGAGAACGTCGTCGTCACGATCGACTACAACGGCGCGGGCCTCGCGGGCGAGACGACGCCGGGCGCCGACGAGCTGGTGAAGGACGCCGAGAAGGCGGCGAAGGACGCCGTCGCGGCGGTCGTCGCGGCGAACGGGGCGGGTGGCTCGGACACCGCCGGTTCCGCGTCGGCGAAGCCGTCGGACAAGGCCTCCTCGAAGCCGTCGGGCACGACGTCCGGCAAGTCTTCCGCGAAGCCGTCCGAGAAGTCGTCCTCGAAGACCTCGGCCACGCCGTCGGACAAGGCGTCCTCGAAGTCGTGACCCCGTAGGCGACCGGCCGCCAAGTGGCCCTCCGTGGCCCCCGGTCGGCACCGAGCAGGCCTCAACTCACTTGCCGGTCACGCCTTTTGCGGAGCCCGGTCCCTTATGGGGCCGGGCTCCCGCCGTACCGGGCCACGGACCCCCGCGCCGATGTGCGAGGCTGTTGCGCGCAACAAGGCGTACAGGGAGGGGAGCACGTGTGGCCGCGCCACAGCTGACACGGACGCACCGCATACTCATCGGCGTGGTCGTCGCCGGTGCGGTGGTCATCGCCGGCATCGGTTTCGCGGGTTCGTACGCGGCCGTTCGCTCACTCGCGCTCCAGAAGGGGTTCGGGAACTTCAGCTATGTGTTCCCGATCGGCATCGACGCGGGTATCTGCGTCCTGCTCGCCCTGGACCTGCTGCTGACCTGGATCCGCATACCGTTCCCGCTGCTGCGCCAGACGGCGTGGCTGCTGACCGCGGCGACGATCGCGTTCAACGGCGCGGCCGCCTGGCCGGACCCGCTCGGCGTCGGCATGCACGCCGTCATCCCGATCCTGTTCGTCGTCTCGGTCGAGGCGGCGCGGCACGCGGTGGGCCGGATCGCGGACATCACGGCCGACAAGCACATGGAGGGCGTGCGCCTCACGCGCTGGCTGCTCTCCCCGCTGCCCACGTTCCTGCTGTGGCGCCGCATGAAGCTGTGGGAGCTGCGTTCCTACGAGGCGGTCATCAAGCTGGAGCAGGAGCGCATGGTCTACCAGGCGCGGCTGCACTCCCGCTTCGGGCGCGGCTGGCGCCGCAAGGCCCCGGTCGAGTCCCTGATGCCACTGCGCCTGGCGCGTTACGGCGTCCCGCTCTCGGAGACCGCCCCCTCGGGCCTGGCCGCCGCAGGCATCGAGCCCGCGCTGCTGCCCCCGGCCCCGGCACCGGCCGCTCCCGTGCCCGTCCCCGAGCTGGCGCGTCCCGCTCCGGCCGCCACCGGTCCGCAGCCGGTCCCCGCCGAGCCCGGCACTCCGGCCGAGGCTGCGGCTGCCGCTGCCGCCGGTGAGGAGTCGAGCCCGTGGTTCGCGACCCCGCCGCAGGCGATGTCGTACGACGGCGGCTACGACCCCACGTACGACCCCGAGCAGCAGTACGAGCAGTGGTACGAGGAGCAGCCTCCGGCGGAGGCCTTCATCCCTGCGCAGTCGGTCCAGGAGCCGGAGTTTCCCGTTCCGTCCGGGCCCAACCGCACGCGCCAGCTCGGTGAGGGCATCACGGAGACCGGCGACGCGGCGCCGAGCGACGAGGACCTCTACCAGGTGTTCCGGAAGTCGATAGACGGCGAAGGCGGCCCCACGCCCGGCACGTTCCACGCGAACGTCGAGGCGACGTACGGGCTGAATCTTGAGCCGCGTGAACTGCAGCGCTACATGGAGGCGTTCATGCAGCGCCTGAACAGCGAGTTCATCGAGGACCACATCGCCTGACCCGCCGTACACGCGAAAGGGCCGCACCGGAGCATCCGGTGCGGCCCTTTCCGCACTTACGCGCCGAGCAGCTTGCGTACCCGGTCCGCGCCCACGGCGAGCAGCAGCGTGGGCAGCCGCGGCCCGGTGTCACGGCCGACGAGCAGGTCGTACAGGAGCGCGAAGAACGACCGCTGGGCCGACTTGATCTCCGGCGGCAGCTCCTTCGGCGTCGCGTCCGGCGAGAAGCCCGCCTGGACCTTCGGCACGCCGTAGACGAGGTGCGTCAGGCCGTCGAGGGACCAGTGCGAGTCCAGACCGTCGAGGAGGAGCCGCAGCGACTCGCGGGCCTCGTCGTCGAGCGCGGCCAGCGCCTGCGTGTCCGGCTCGGCACGCACCAGGGTGCGCGACTCGGCGGGCACGTACTTGCTGATCCACGCCTCGGCCCGGTCGAGCCTCGGCCGTACCTCGTCGAGCGCGGTGACCGGGTTCTCCGGGTCGAGCTCGCTGAGGATGCGCAGGGTCTGGTCCTCGGCGCCGGCGGTGATGTCGGCGACGGAGGCCAGGGTGCGGTACGACAACGGCCGCGGGGTGCGCGGCAGTTCACCGGCCGCGGTGCCCACCGCGCGCGTGTACGCGGCGGCGTCCGCCGGCAGGACCGAGCCGTCGGCGACCTTGGACGCGAGCTTGTCCCACTCGTCGTAGAGCCGCTGGATCTCCTGGTCGAAGGCGATCTTGAAGGACTGGTTGGGCCGGCGGCGGGCGTACAGCCAGCGAAGGAGCTGCGGCTCCATGATCTGGAGCGCGTCGGCCGGGGTCGGGACCCCGCCCTTGCTGGAGGACATCTTCGCCATGCCGCTGATGCCGACGAACGCGTACATCGGGCCGATCGGCTGCTTGCCGCCGAAGATCCCGACGATCTGCCCGCCGACCTGGAACGACGAGCCCGGGGACGAGTGGTCGACACCGGACGGCTCGAAGATCACGCCCTCGAACGCCCAGCGCATCGGCCAGTCGACCTTCCAGACCAGCTTGCCGCGGTTGAACTCCGTCAGCCGGACCGTCTCGCTGTGGCCGTCGAGCGTGCAGGTGTAGGACAGCTCCGTCGTCTCGTCGTCGTACGACGTGACGGTGGTGAGGTCCTTGCCGCACTCGCCGCAGAACGGCTTGTACGGGTAGTAGCCGCCCGCGCCGCCGCTGCCGTCGTCCTCGTTCGCCGCGCCGGAGCCCTCGGCGGCCTCCAGCTCGGCCTCGTCGACCGGCTTCTGCTGCTTCTGCTGCTTCTGCTGGGGGGTCTTCTTCGTGCGGTACTGGCCGAGGATCGCGTCGATGTCGCCGCGGTGCTTCATCGCGTGCAGGATCTGCTCGCGGTAGACGCCCGACGTGTACTGCTCGGTCTGGCTGATGCCGTCGAACTCGACGCCCAGCTCGCCGAGCGCCCCGGTCATCGCGGCCTTGAAGTGCTCCGCCCAGTTCGGGAACGCCGATCCGGCGGGCGCCGGGACCGAGGTGAGCGGCTTGCCGATGTGCTCGGCCCAGGACTCGTCGACGCCGGGGACACCGGCCGGGACCTTGCGGTACCGGTCGTAGTCGTCCCAGGAGATCAGGTGCCGGACCTCGTACCCGCGGCGGCGGACCTCGTCGGCGACCAGGTGCGGGGTCATGACCTCGCGGAGGTTGCCCAGGTGGATCGGGCCGGAGGGGGAGAGGCCGGAGGCCACGACGACCGGTTTGCCCGGGGCGCGGCGCTCGGACTCGGCGATGACATCGTCCGCGTAACGGGAGACCCAGTCCTGGGTCTCCGCGCCTGTGCTCTGGGCCACGATTCGGTCGTCCTTCTCTGCGAGTCGGGTGGAGCGGGTGAGCTCTGCTGGGGCCATTCTCCCAGTTACCGGGCGCTTGGGGGAAACGCGTTCCGCGGTGGCGGGGGCTGCGCCACATCGGAGAGGCCCGCCGTACAACCCCACGGGCCCCACGCGTGTCCTCACTTCGTGATCACAGACAGATTCCGCGCCGGGCTGCGCGTGGGGGCCGCCGGGCTCGCCATGGCCCTGCCCTCGGCCTGCCTCGTCCTGGCAGCGCCCTCCGCCGCGGCCGCCGTGACCTGCGGCGACACCACGTTCAAGCGGACGTTCTACACCAATACGTCGTTCTCGGGTACGCCGAAGAAGACGGACTGCGACACCACCATCGACCAGAACTGGACGGGCGCTCCGCTCTCCGGGATGGCCACGAACAACTTCTCCGTGCGCTGGTCGCTCACCCGGGACTTCGGTTCGGGCGGCTGCTTCACCTACCGCCTCTCCGGCACGGACGGCCTGCGCCTGTACGTGGACGGCGTCCGCAAGGTGAACGAGTGGACGAACACCGGTGACTCCGGCAACAGCGTTCCGGGCACCTTCTGCATCGGCTCGGGCAGCCACACCGTCCGCGTCGACCACGCGAACTGGACGGGCCTGTCCCGGGTGAAGTTCACCTGGCCCGCCTCCTCCGACAGCAAGGCGCCGCTGGCCCCGACAGGCATCACCACCTCGTACGACGCGGCGACCGGCAAGGCGACCGCGAGCTGGAAGAAGAACCGCGAGCTGGACATCGACCACTACCGGGTCCTGGTGGAGACCTCCGCGTCCGGGGTGGCGCGTTGGAACACCACCGGCACCAGCACCTCGTACGCGCTGCCGAAGGACGGCCGGAAGTACCGGTTCTGCATCCAGGCCGTCGACAAGTGGACGAACTACGGCGCCACCGCGTGCGGCCCGTACGTCACCACGCCGGACAAGACGGCCCCGGCCGTCCCGGCCGTGCGTACCTCGGACGTCACGGTGTCGAACGACGTGGGCACGCCGCGCGTCAACGTCTGGCTGGGCCAGGTGCAGCCGTCCGACGGCCCCGTGTTCACGCTGTGGCGGGCCACGGCCGAGGCGGGCCCGTACACCAAGGTCTCGACGCTCGACCTGCGCGAGACCCCGGACGAGCAGTACCTGTACGACGAGACGCCCGCCGAGAAGCAGACGTACTACTACGCGGCGTCGGCCACCGATGGCGTCGGCAACACCTCGGCGCGCACCACGCCCGTCGCGGTGACCACGCCGGACACCTCGGCGCCGGGTGCGGTGACGGGCCTCGCGGCCAAGACGGACGCCGACAAGGTCGCGCTGACGTGGGCCGCGCCGACCGACGACGCGGTGCGCTGGCAGGTGTACGGGGCCGACGGCACCGCGACACCTGCCCTGCTCGGCACCGCCACGGCCGCCGCGTACTCCGACCCCACGGCGAAGCCGGGCGTCACCCGTACGTACACCGTGTACGCGGTCGACGCGGCCGGGCACCGCTCGTCCGGGGTGAAGATCTCCGCGCGGCGCCAGGTGGCGCCGGCCGTGCCCGTGTATCTGAGCCCGGCCGCGGACGGCCGTCCCGAGCTGCGCTTCAGGGTGGCGGCGGACAACGACCACAGCGGCGGCTTCCGGGTCTACTCCGGCACCACCGCGTCCACGGCCCGCACGAACCCGCGCGCCTGCGAGCCGAAGGAACTCCTCGCCACCGACACGTACATCGAGTACGGCTGCGTCCTCACCGACTTCGGCGACTCGACGGACCACTACGTCACCGTCATCGCCGTGGCCGGCAACGGCGTGACCTCGACCGACCTCAAGACGATCCGCTACGACGACACCAAGGCGCCGCCCGCCACGGCCGGCCTCACCGCGACCCCCGAACCGTGGGGAACGGCCCTGCGCTGGGACGCCTCCACCGCCGCCGACGTGCACGCGTACTGGCTGCGGGCCGGCCGGCCGGAGACGGTCGACGGGGTGCGGACCTGCGCGGGCGGCACCACGGAGGTCCTCGACGGGGACGCCACGTCCTTCCAGGACACGGCGGGCCTGCCGGACGGCGAGGACCGCTGCTGGGAGGTGCGTGCGGCGGACGGCTCGAACAACTACTCCGAGCCGGTCACCGTCTACGCCACCGAGCAGGACACCCGCCCCACGGAGGCGACCCCTCCGGGCTCCCCCATCACGGGTCTGGAAGCCGTGGAGAACGCCGGTGACGTGGCCCTGAACTGGGACACCCTCGACGGCGCCACCAGCTACCGGGTCTACCGCTGGGACCGCGCCACGGGCACGTACGAGCGGATCGCCGACGGCGCGCTGGAGAACCCGAACACGGCGCAGTTCCGTCACTACCGCGACGAGAACGCCCCCGCCGGGACCGCCGCCTACTACCGGGTGACGGCGGTGTACGCGGACGGCACCGAGTCGGCTCCGGCGCTCGCGGCCGTGACGCTGGCGCCCGCGTCCTGACGCGACGGCCACCGGGGAGCGGGCGGGCGGGAATCCATGCGACCGCCCGCCCGCCCCCATGGGAGACTGAAGACGTTTTCTGCATCTCTTCTGTACTCCTACGAGCGGAACGGCAACCACTCCATGGCCTCGGTCACGTCCCTCACGTCCTCCGTCCACCAGCGTCTTGCCGACGCCCTCAGCGCCGCCCTCCCCGAGGCCGGTGCGGGCGTGGACCCGCTGCTGCGACGTAGCGACCGGGCCGACTACCAGGCCAACGGGATTCTGGCGCTCGCCAAAAAGGCGAAGGCGAACCCGCGGGAGCTGGCCACGCAGGTCGTCGAGCGGATCACGACCGGCGATCTGCTCGCCGACGTCGAGGTCTCGGGCCCCGGCTTCCTGAACATCACGGTCACCGACAAGGCGATCACCGAGACGCTGGCGGCCCGCGCCGCCGACGGCGCCCGCCTCGGCGTCCCGCTGAAGGACAACGCGGGCATCACGGTCATCGACTACGCCCAGCCGAACGTGGCCAAGGAGATGCACGTCGGCCACCTGCGGTCCGCCGTGATCGGCGCCGCGATGGTCGAGATCCTGGAGTTCACCGGCGAGAAGGTCGTCCGGCGCCACCACATCGGCGACTGGGGCACCCAGTTCGGCATGCTCATCCAGTACCTCCTGGAGCACCCGCACGAGCTGGACCACGAGGGCGGCAAGGAGGACGGCGAGGCGGCGATGTCGTCGCTGAACCGGCTCTACAAGGCCTCGCGCGCGCTCTTCGACTCCGACGAGGAGTTCAAGGCCCGCTCGCGGGACCGCGTGGTGGCCCTCCAGGCCGGGGACGCGGAGACCATCGCCTTGTGGCAGCGGTTCGTCGACGAGTCGAAGATCTACTTCTACTCGGTCTTCAACAAGCTCGACATGCAGATCGACGACCCGGACGTGGTCGGCGAGTCCGGCTACAACGACATGCTCGAGGAGACCTGCCGGATCCTGGAGGAGTCGGGCGTCGCCGTCCGCTCCGAGGGCGCGCTGTGCGTCTTCTTCGACGACGTGCTGGGCCCCGACGGCAACAAGGTCCCCCTGATCGTCAAGAAGTCGAACGGCGGCTACGGCTACGCCGCGACCGACCTCTCCGCGATCCGGGACCGCGTCCAGAACCTCAAGGCGTCGACGCTCCTCTATGTGGTGGACGCCCGGCAGGCGCTCCACTTCAAGATGGTCTTCGAGACGGCCCGCCGCGCCGGCTGGCTCAACGAGGACGTGAAGGCGCACCAGCTGGCCTTCGGCACGGTCCTCGGCAAGGACGGCAAGCCGTTCAAGACCCGTGAGGGCGAGACGGTGCGCCTGGTGGACCTCCTCGACGAGGCGATCGACCGCGCCACGTCCGTCGTGCGCGAGAAGGCCGAGAAGGTGGGCCTGACCGAGGAGGAGATCGTCGAGAACGGCATGTACGTCGGCATCGGCGCGGTGAAGTACGCCGACCTGTCGACCTCCGCCGTGCGGGACTACAAGTTCGACCTGGACCAGATGGTGTCGCTGAACGGCGACACGAGCGTGTACCTCCAGTACGCGTACGCCCGTATCCGCTCGATCTTCGGCAAGGCGGGCGACCGCAGGCCTCTCGCGCACCCGGAGCTGGAGCTGGCGCCGGCGGAGCGGGCGCTCGGCCTGCACCTGGACCAGTTCGGCGAGACGCTGGCCGAGGTCGCGTCGTCGTACGAGCCGCACAAGCTGGCCGCGTACCTGTACCAGCTGGCCTCGCTGTACACGACGTTCTACGACCAGTGCCCGGTCGTGAAGCCGGCGCCCGCGCCGGAGGTCGCCGAGAACCGGCTGTTCCTGTGCGACCTGACGGCCCGCACGCTGCACCAGGGCATGGCGCTCCTGGGCATCAGGACGCCCGAGCGCCTCTGACCCGGCCGCGGTCTTCCGATACCCGGCAGCCCGATACGCCGACTGTGCCCCGCCGGAGTCGGCGGGGCACAGTCGTTCGGGCCCGGCCGCTATGCGCTGGGGCGCTCGCCCCAGCTGCCCGACCCGATCGGGTAGTCGTAGCCGGGACGGCCGACATCGGCGCTGGTGCGAAACGCCCGCCCCTGGTCGTCGACCTTCAGGACACCGTGGCGACTGCCGCTCGACCACTTCAGCTCCAGGACCCAACTGACGTCGTGGGCCTTGGTGTTCGCCTTGATGTAGAAGACCTGGGGGTCGCTCTCACTGACCTTGTACGGGAAGTCGCGCTGCCCGTTCTTCGGCGCCGAGACCGGGCGGGGCGCGTCGAGATCCACTCCGAACGACTTCGTTTCCACGTTGCCCCCGCAGCCCACGCCCATCGAGTAGTCGTTCCACGCGAGCGGCGCACCGGACTTCATGACGCGGACGTCCATGTCCTCCAGGACCACGGTGTCGCGGCCCGTCCCCTGAACGGTGAGCTTGATCAGCTGCTCCCCCGACGCGACCGCTCCGATCGCGCCGACCCAGTTCGGGGCGTCCTGTTCGAGGGGCGGCGGGGGCACCTGGGCCGGCGGCCGGTCGATCAGGAAGTGCTGGCTGCAGGGGCTCTCGTAGATGTACGGGGTGGTGGCGACAGTCAGCGGGGTGCCGGTGGCCGCACCTGCCGCCGGGGCGGACGGGGTGCCCGGCGCGTCACCGGCCGCGTTGTCGCTGCGGGACGGGCTCGCGGAGGGCTTGCGCTGGTGGCCCGGTGACGGGGACGCCGTGCCCGACGGGTCCGCGGAGCGCGCTCCCGGCGTGACGGACGAGGTGGCCCCGGCGTGGTCCTTCCGGTCGCTGCCGCCGTCACCACCATCGTCTCCGGCGAGGTGCACGGCGAACGCGCCGGCTCCCCCGGCCACGACGACGGCGAGGGCGGCGGCGAGCACGACCGCGCGCCGTGAGCGGCGCTTCTCGGGGGCGGGTACGGGCTCCGCATCGGGCACGGGCGCCACTGGTTCCGCCGCTACGGCCGCCGACTCCGCCACGGCCGCCGGTTCCTTCGACGCCGCCACCGGCTTCGTCCCCCGCGCCGCGTCCGCGAGGACCCACAGCCGGTGCAGCTCGACGAGCTCCTCGGAACCGGCCTTGCACAGCCGCGCCAGCCGCTCGACCGGCGCGTAGTCGACCGGCACCGCGTCCCCGTTGCAGTACCGGTGCAGTGTCGACGTGCTCATGTGCAGCCGCTTCGCGAGTACGCCGTAACTCAGACCCGAGCGCTCCTTCAGCCCTCGCAGCAGCGTCGCGAACTCGGCCGTCCCGTCAGCCTCAGCCACCGTTCCCCAACCCCCTCATCCCATTCCGGCGTTCCAGGGCATGGTCGTTTCCCCAGGTCAGAGCCGGTACGAACGTTCCAGCGTCCCAAGTGGTCCTGCGGTGCTGGCGATGGGGACGGATCACCGCACAAGCTCTGGTCATCCAAGCACGCCGCTTCCGAAGGGGATCACCAGTGTCCATCGCCGCACCCACCCGCTCCCGTGTCCGCCTCCTCACGGCCGCCGCCACGGTCGCCCTGGCCGCGCTCTCCCTGACCGCCTGCAACAACGGCGACGGGGTCCGCGACGAGGGCGCGTCGCAGCAGCCGTCGAAGTCGGCGCCGGCCGACGGCGACAGCGGCAAGGACACGAGCGCCGGATCCACGACGGGCGACAAGACCGGCAGCGGAACGGGCACCAGCACAGGCAGCGGAAACGACACCGGCGCCGGCGCCACCACCAAGCCGAAGCCCCAGCCCGCCTCCACGGGCAAGAACAACCCCACCGCCGCCACCTCCCGCGTCACCTGCAACGGCTCCACGCTCAAGGTCACCGCCCAGTCCGTCTCGCGCCCCGTCAACCACATGCTCCTGACGGTGACCAACACCGGCTCGAAGCGATGCGACCTGTACGGCTACCCGGCCGTCCGCTTCGGCGAGGCACAGTCGGTCCCGCCGGTGATCGACGACTCGCAGCCGCAGGCGGTGGTCTCCCTGCCGCCGGGCCAGTCCGCCTACGCGGGCGTCGCACTCTCCGGCGGCGACGACGGCGGCGGCTCCAACGGGCGTACGGAGAAGACGCTCGAGGTGTTCTTCAAGGGCCGCAACACGAACGACGGCGGCCCCGGCGCCAAGGCCGCGCTGCCCGCGAAGGGCGTCTACATCGACGACTCGCTCAAGGTCACGTACTGGCAGCAGTCGATGAGCGACGCGCTGACCTGGTGACCCGGTGACCTGCCGAACGTGAAAAAGCTGCCCCGCCGGTCATGGACCGGCGGGGCAGCGGGAGTTCAGGGGTCGGGCGCGGTCACAGGCCGCGTGCGACCTCCGTCGCCCAGTACGTGAGGATCATGTTGGCACCGGCCCGCTTGATGCCGAGGAGCGTCTCCAGGATGGCCCGGTCGCGCTCGATCCAGCCGCGCTGCGCGGCAGCCTCGACCATCGCGTACTCGCCGCTGATCTGGTACGCGGCGACCGGCACGTCCACCGCCTCGGCGACCTTGGCGAGGATGTCGAGGTAGGGACCGGCCGGCTTGACCATCACCATGTCGGCGCCCTCTTCGAGGTCGAGCGCCAGCTCCCGCAGGGACTCCCGGACATTGGCCGGGTCCTGCTGGTACGTCTTGCGGTCGCCGGTCAGCGAGGAGCCGACGGCCTCACGGAACGGCCCGTAGAACGCCGACGAGTACTTCGCGGTGTAGGCGAGGATCGAGACGTCCTCCTTGCCGATGGTGTCGAGCGCGTCGCGGATCACCCCGACCTGCCCGTCCATCATGCCGCTGGGGCCCACGACATGGGCGCCCGCGTCGGCCTGGACCTGCGCCATCTCGGCGTACCGCTCCAGCGTCGCGTCGTTGTCGACGCGCCCCTCGGCGTCCAGGACGCCGCAGTGCCCGTGGTCCGTGAACTCGTCGAGGCACAGGTCGGACATGACGATGAGGTCGTCGCCGACCTCGGCGCGCACATCGCGCAGCGCCACCTGGAGGATGCCGTCGGGGTCCGTACCGGCCGTCCCGAGGGCGTCCTTCTTCGCGTCGTCCGGCACGCCGAAGAGCATGATGCCGGAGACCCCGGCCTCCAGCGCCTCGACGGCCGCCTTCTTCAACGTGTCCCGGGTGTGCTGCACGACACCGGGCATGGACCCGATCTCGACCGGCTCGCCGATGCCCTCCCGCACGAACGCGGGAAGGATCAGGTCGGCCGGGTGCAGCCGCGTCTCGGCGACCATGCGCCGCATGGCGGGGGTGGTGCGCAGCCGCCGCGGCCGCGCACCCGGGAAGGATCCGTACTCAGTCACACCAACACTCCGTGTCTCACTGTCCCGTTGCCCCCGCTGTCCCCCGTTGTTCCCTGCGTCGGCAGCCGCCTTACGGCGCCGCCCGACGCCTCCGCGCACCGGGCCGCCGCTCGCTCGGCCGGGACACAGGATCCCCCGCCTCGAGCGCGGCGGTACGCCGCCTGGCACCGAAGTCGGCCAGCGCCTGCGCCAGCCGGTGCACGGACGGCTCCGGAGACATGACGTCCACGCGCAGCCCGTGCTCCTCGGCGGTCTTGGCCGTCGCGGGGCCGATGCACGCGATCACGGTCACGTTGTGCGGCTTGCCGGCGATACCGACCAGGTTCCGCACGGTCGACGACGACGTGAACAGCACGGCGTCGAACCCGCCGCCCTTGATCGCCTCGCGCGTCTCCGCCGGCGGCGGCGACGCCCGCACCGTCCGGTAGGCGGTCACGTCGTCGACCTCCCACCCGAGTTCGATGAGCCCGGCGACGAGCGTCTCGGTGGCGATGTCGGCGCGCGGCAGGAAGACGCGGTCGATCGGGTCGAAGACCGGGTCGTACGGCGGCCAGTCCTCGAGGAGACCGGCGGCGGACTGCTCACCGCTCGGCACGAGGTCGGGCTTCACACCGAACGCGATGAGCGCGTTGGCGGTCTGCTCGCCCACCGCGGCGACCTTGATCCCGGCGAAGGCACGGGCGTCGAGCCCGTACTCCTCGAACTTCTCGCGCACGGCCTTGACCGCGTTCACCGAGGTGAAGGCGATCCACTCGTAGCGTCCGGTGACGAGGCCCTTGACCGCGCGCTCCATCTGCTGGGGCGTGCGCGGCGGTTCGACCGCGATCGTCGGCACCTCGTGCGGCACGGCGCCGTACGACGTGAGCTGGTCGGAGAGCGACGCCGACTGCTCCTTCGTGCGCGGCACGAGCACCTTCCAGCCGAACAGCGGCTTGGACTCGAACCACGAGAGCTGGTCGCGCTGGGCAGCCGCGGAGCGCTCGCCGACCACGGCTATGACGGGGCGTCCGCCCTCCGGGGAGGGCAGCACCTTCGCCTGCTTGAAGGTCTGGGCGATCGTGCCGAGCGTCGCGGACCAGGTCCGCTGGCGCGTCGTCGTACCGGCGACCGTGACGGTCAGCGGGGTGTCCGGCTTGCGGCCCGCCGCGACCAGCTCGCCGGCGGCCGCGGCCACCGCGTCGAGCGTCGTCGAGACGACGACCGTGCCGTCGGACGCGCCGACCTCGGTCCAGCAGCGCTCGGAGGCGGTACGGGCGTCGACGAACCGCACGTCCGCTCCCTGCGCGTCCCGCAGCGGGACACCGGCGTACGCGGGCACACCGACAGCCGCCGCGATGCCGGGCACGACCTCGAAGGAGACCCCGCCGGCCGCGCAGGCCAGCATCTCCCCGGCCGCGTCGGTGTCGAGTCCGGGGTCGCCGCTGACGGCACGTACGACCCGCTTGCCGCCCCGCGCGGCCTCCATGACAAGATTGGCGCAGTCCCTCAACGCGGGGACCACGACGGCAGTTGACGCATTGTCAGCAGCCGTCTGCCCCGGTGTGCCCGGGCTCTCCGCGCCGAGGACGGTCACGCCCGCCTTCGCGTGTGTGCGTACGACGTCGAGCACTTCGGGCTCGGCGATCAGCACATCCGCTCGGGCGAGCGCCTCCACGGCGCGCAGTGTCAGTAGTCCTGGATCTCCGGGACCGGCACCGAGGAAGGTGACGTGCCCGGTTGCCCAGGTGGCCGAAGGGTCAGAGGTGGTGGGGCTCAAAGTGCTCGCTCCCCCATCAGACCGGCCGCGCCCTTGGCGAGCATCTCGGTAGCGAGTTCGCGACCGAGCGCCAGCGCCTGGTCTTCCGTCTCGGGCACGGGACCGGTGGTGGACAGCTGCACCAGCTCGGAGCCGTCGGTCGTACCGACGACGCCACGCAGGCGCATTTCGTTGGCAATCTGCCCGTCGGCCAGCAGGTCGGCCAGTGCACCCACAGGTGCACTGCAGCCGGCCTCCAGGGCGGCGAGCAGGGATCGCTCGGCGGTCACGGCGACTCGGGTGAACGAGTCGTCGAGCTCTCCGAGCACGGCGGCGAGGTCCGCGTTGGACGCGGAGCACTCGACCGCCAGAGCCCCCTGGCCGGGGGCGGGCAGAACAGTGTCGACCGCGAGGAAGTCCGTCACTTCCCCGATGCGGCCGATCCGGTTCAGTCCGGCGGCGGCGAGCACGACGGCGTCGAGCTCCCCGTTGTGCACGTAACCGAGGCGGGTGTCGATGTTCCCGCGTATCGGCACGGTCTCTATGTGCATGCCGTGGCTGCGCGCGTACGCGTTCAGCTGCGACATGCGGCGCGGCGAACCGGTACCGACACGCGCTCCCTTCGGGAGCTGCGCGAAGGTCAGTCCGTCGCGGGCGACGAGTACGTCGCGCGGGTCCTCGCGCAGCGGCACGGCCGCCAGCGTGAGGTCCGGGTGGGGCGTGGTCGGCAGATCCTTGAGGGAGTGCACGGCGAAGTCGACGTCGCCGCGCAGCAGCGCCTCGCGCAGCGCCACGACGAACACGCCGGTACCGCCGATCTGCGCCAGCTGCTCGCGGGACGTGTCACCGTACGTGGTGATCTCGACCAGCTCGACGGGCCGTCCCGTCACCTGCCGTACGGCCTCAGCCACGCGCCCCGACTGGGCCATGGCGAGCTTGCTGCGCCTGGTCCCGAGCCTGAGTGCCCTGTCCGTCATGATGCCCGGCCTCGATTCTTGGCTACCGGCTCGTTCAGCTCGTTCAGATCGGCCCGTGAGACGGCGGCCACCGCCTCCGGGTCAAGGTCGAAAAGGGTCCGCAGCGCGTCCGCGTACCCGGCACCGCCGGGCTCGGCGGCCAGCTGCTTGACCCGTACGGTCGGCGCGTGCAGGAGCTTGTCCACGACGCGCCGCACGGTCTGGGTGATCTCCGCGCGCTGCTTCTCGTCGAGCTCCGGCAGGCGCCCGTCGAGGCGCGCGATCTCGCCGGTGACCACGTCGGCGGCCATCGTGCGCAGGGCGACGACGGTCGGCGTGATGGTCGCGGCGCGCTGGGCGGCGCCGAACGCGGCGACCTCGTCGGAGACGATGCCCCGCACCTGGTCCACGTCGGCGGCCATCGGCGCGTCGGCCGAGGCCTCCGCGAGCGACTCGATGTCGACGAAGCGCACGCCGCCGATGCGGTGCGCGGCGCCGTCGATGTCGCGCGGCATCGCGAGGTCGAGGAGCGAGAGCCCGCCCGTACGCCCCTCGGTGGCGCGCAGGATCTGGGCCTCGGTCAGGACGAGGCCGGTCGCTCCGGTGCAGGAGACGACGACATCGGCACGTGTCAGTTCGTCGCCGACGGCGTCCATGGGAACCGCTCGCGCGGCCACCCCGGTACCGCCGGGCTCGCTCAGGATCTGTGCGAGACGCTCGGCGCGCTCCAGCGTGCGGTTGGCGACGACGACCTCGGCGACCCCGGCGCGCGCGAGCGTCGCCGCGGCCAGCGACGACATCGAGCCCGCGCCGATCACCAGGGCGCGCTTGTCCTTGGCCCATACGTCGACGGCGCGCCCGGCGGCCAGCTGCTCCAGGCCGAACGTGACCAGGGACTGGCCGGCTCGGTCGATCCCGGTCTCCGAGTGGGCCCGCTTGCCGACCCGCAGGGCCTGCTGGAACAGGTCGTTGAGGAGGCGGCCCGCGGTGTGCAGCTCCTGGGAGCGCGCGAGGCCGTCCTTGATCTGGCCGAGGATCTGACCCTCGCCCACGACCATCGAGTCGAGCCCGCACGCCACCGAGAAGAGGTGGTGGACGGCCCGGTCCTCGTAGTGCACATAAAGATAAGGAGTGAGCTCCTCGAGACCGACGCCGCTGTGCTGGGCGAGCAGCGTCGAGAGCTCGGCGACGCCCGCGTGGAACTTGTCCACGTCGGCGTACAGCTCGATGCGGTTGCACGTCGAGAGCACCGAGGCCTCGGCGGCGGGCTCCGCGGCGAGCGTGTCCTGGAGCAGCTTCGCCTGGGCGTCCACGGAGAGCGCGGCGCGCTCCAGGACGCTCACGGGGGCGCTGCGGTGGCTCAGGCCTACGACGAGGAGACTCATGCCTGCATCACGGCGGGGACGTCCCCGTCGGGTCCCTTGCGGGCCGGCTTCGCCGCGGCGGCCGGGGTCTCGGTGCCGGCTTCATCCGCCGTGTCGTCCTGGCCCTCGCCGGCCTTGCGCTGCTCGTGGAAGGCGAGGATCTGGAGCTCGATGGAGAGGTCGACCTTGCGCACGTCGACGCCGTCCGGCACGGACAGGACGGTCGGCGCGAAGTTGAGGATCGAGGTGACACCGGCGGCGACGAGCCGGTCGCAGACCTGCTGGGCCGCGCCCGCGGGCGTCGCGATGACGCCGATGGACACGCCGTTGTCGTCGATGATCTTCTCGAGGTCGTCGGCGTGCTGCACGGCCATGCCCGCGACGGACTTGCCGGTCATCGCCGGGTCGGCGTCGATCAGGGCGGCGACGCGGAAGCCACGGGAGGCGAACCCGCCGTAATTGGCCAGAGCGGCGCCGAGGTTACCGATACCGACCATCACGATCGGCCAGTCCTGGGTGAGGCCGAGTTCGCGGGAGATCTGGTAGACGAGGTACTCGACGTCGTAGCCCACACCGCGGGTGCCGTACGAGCCGAGGTACGAGAAGTCCTTGCGCAGCTTCGCGGAGTTGACCCCCGCGGCGGCCGCGAGCTCCTCGGACGAGACCGTGGGAACCGAGCGCTCCGACAGGCCGGTGAGGGCCCGGAGGTACAGCGGAAGGCGGGCGACGGTGGCCTCGGGAATTCCTCGGCTGCGGGTCGCCGGTCGGTGAGTTCGGCCAGTTGCCACGGTGCTCCTGCGGGTAGAGCGGGGCTGCGGGCGGTCGTACGTCCCAGGACCGCCCCGTCGAATGCAGGCTATGTCTTTGTGAACGCGTGCACAAAGATGGTGTCCGATTTGCCCGGGCAACGTGACCGGGGTCACGCGCCCCTGGCGCGCGCATATGGAACCGGCGCGCAAGCCGCTTCGTTGCCTGTTTGAAGGGGGCAAAACCGCACACTCTCCTCTACGATCCGCGCCCCCGAGACCAAACCGCCCCCGATCCTAAGCGACTTTCCGGACCACTTGGACTGCTCGGTCAGTGACGGGCGCTACTCCCCCGCGGACCACCGGCGGATCAGCCCGCCAGCGCACGCCGAAGTCGATCTTCGTTCACCTTCCAGAAGTCATGCTGTGCTCCGTCCACGAGCACCACGGGAATCTGCTCCCAGTACAAGCGGTAGAGCTCCTCGTCCTGAGTGATGTCCTTCTTCTCCCAGGACGCACCGAACTCGCCGCACACCTTCTCGATCACCTCCTGCGCGTCGTCGCACAGATGGCAGCCGGGCTTCCCGACCAGGGTGACCAGACGCTCCTCGGGGCTCTTCTTCTCGCTCCGGCGAAAAATGGGGCTCATACCGGCCATTCTCGCTCTCCCGACGCCTCTCGGCGCACCTCTCCCGCCAGTTGTTTAACGGCTCGGTCGCGGAGAGTTCACAGCGCCGAATCCTCACGACTCCGGAACCACCGAACGAACTGGCTATGCTCACGACATGGCCGCTCTCGGATGGCTCACACCCCGTAGGCGCTCCGCCACCGCGCGGAGCGTATTGGCTGGCGAGGCCTCGGCCGAGGCCGCCCGCAAGTCGTCGCAGGAGCTGGAACAGCTCGGCGAGGCGACACAGCCCGACGAAGGCACCCCGGAAACGGAGTTCCCTGTCGTCGGCGACGACAGGGCCGCCGCCTTCTTCGACCTCGACAACACCGTCATGCAGGGCGCCGCGATCTTCCACTTCGGGCGCGGCCTCTACAAGCGGAAGTTCTTCCAGCGCCGCGAGCTGGTCAAGTTCGGCTGGCAGCAGGCCTGGTTCAGAATCGCCGGGGTCGAGGACCCCGAGCACATGCAGGACGCCCGCGACAGCGCGCTGTCCATCGTCAAGGGCCACCGCGTCGCCGAGTTGATGTCCATCGGCGAGGAGATCTACGACGAGTACATGGCCGAGCGCATCTGGCCCGGCACCCGCGCCCTCGCCCAGGCGCACCTGGACGCCGGCCAGAAGGTGTGGCTCGTCACCGCGGCCCCCGTGGAGACCGCGACGATCATCGCCCGCCGCCTCGGCCTGACCGGCGCCCTCGGCACGGTCGCCGAGTCCGTCGGCGGCGTCTACACGGGCAAACTCGTCGGCGAACCCCTGCACGGCCCCGCGAAGGCCGAGGCCGTCCGCGCCCTCGCCGCCGCCGAGGGCCTCGACCTCAACCGCTGCGCCGCGTACAGCGACTCGCACAACGACATCCCGATGCTGTCGCTCGTAGGACATCCGTACGCGATCAATCCGGACACCAAACTGCGCAAGCACGCACGCGAACGTGACTGGCGACTGCGCGACTACCGCACGGGCCGTAAGGCCGCGAAGGTCGGCATCCCGGCCGCGGCGGGAGTCGGCGCACTGGCCGGCGGCACGGCCGCGGCGGTCGCCCTGCACCGGCGTCGCCGCTGACCCGCGGCGCTCCCGGGCGGGAGCGCCAATCGCATCCCCTTACCCCCGCACGGCTCCCGCCAGTCCCGTTGGTTCAACTCGGCCACAACACGCCCCGCGCTCAGACGGAACATGACCTAATCCGATCAACAAGCGGTCACTCTCCGGTACTTGAATCGACTCCGTTCAGTTACGGAAGCGACGTAATCGGTGATTTGAGCAACTGGGTGTAGCGCTCCCTGCACGAAGCGTTATTCTCCTCAGACGCAAACCGGTACCCACACGTCAACACGACGAGTGAACGGTCCCGCACTGCACGTGATGGAAGCTCTGCCTCTGGGAGTCCCGTGTACCCACACGTCGGGGTTGACGCCTCGGGCCTGGCTACGCTGCGCGCAACGGTCTCCGACCGCTTGCGCGGCTTCGTCCCCACCGCGTACGCCGTCCCCGCCCTCGCCGTCGCGGCACCCGCCGCGAACGGCCCTACCGGTCCTTGCTATGCCCTGGCTGACGGGAGCACCACGGTCGGAAGACGAGCCCGCTCCGGTTCGGCCGGTACGTCCACCGCACGCCGCCCCGCCGCGGACAGCGACAGCGCCCGCATGATGGATCTCGTCGAGCGCGCCCAGGCGGGCGAGGCCGACGCGTTCGGCCGTCTCTACGACCAGTACAGCGACACCGTCTACCGCTACATCTACTACCGCGTCGGCGGGAAGGCGACGGCCGAGGATCTCACCAGCGAGACCTTCCTGCGGGCCCTGCGCCGCATCGGCACGTTCACCTGGCAGGGGCGCGACTTCGGCGCCTGGCTGGTCACGATCGCGCGGAACCTGGTCGCCGACCACTTCAAGTCGAGCCGTTTCCGCCTCGAAGTGACCACAGGTGAAATGCTCGACGCGAATGAGGTCGAGCGCAGCCCCGAGGACTCCGTCCTGGAGTCCCTGTCGAACGCCGCCCTGCTCGACGCGGTGCACCGGCTCAACCCCCAGCAGCAGGAGTGCGTGACCCTGCGCTTCCTGCAGGGCCTCTCGGTCGCCGAGACCGCCAAGGTCATGGGCAAGAACGAGGGCGCGATCAAGACGCTCCAGTACCGCGCCGTACGCACCCTGGCGCGCCTGCTCCCGGACGACGCCCGTTAGCGACCGGTGGGGCCCACCCCACCAGACGCGTCGCTCTGTAGCCGTCAACTCACCTTCTGTGAGGGGCAGATGGGATCGCGGTCCGATCATCCGCCGTCCGTAACCCAAGTGCCGCGTCGCTCGTTATGCGGGATGCAGGCTCCCTGTGGTCACTCCCCGACTGCTTCCACTCACTCGATCGTGTGGAAGCGCTCAGGGTGTGCAACCCTCAGGACCCCCTGGGGAGTCGACCGTCATGACGAGAGGAGGTGCCGCCAGTGATCGCGAACGTATCGGCACACCGGCGGGCGAACGCCTTCGCCCAGGCCCTGGAGGAGCAGTCCGACCGGGAAGCTGCGGCCGTACAGCAAGAAGAGCCCCCCGCCGAACAAGGCGAGCAGGGCAAGCTGTTGGCTCTGGCGACCGGACTGGACGAGCTGCCCAAGCCTGAGCTTGACCCCGAGGTCAAGGTGGTTCAACGAGCCCAGCTCGTGGCCGCCATGGAGGCCATGCTGCTCGAAGGCACAGCTGCGGGGGGTGCGGGCCCAGGCCCTTCCGTGCCCGAGCAGCGCGCGCGCAAGGGCGCTCACCGGGCGAGCCCACTGCGGAAGTTGCGACCCCGCTCACGCCTGTCCAAGGGCATCGCGGCCGGCGGCCTCACCGTCGGTGTCGCCGCGGGAGCCTTCGGCGGCGTCGCCGCTGCCAGCTCCGACGCCCTCCCCGGTGACCACCTCTACGGACTGAAACGCGGGATGGAGGACCTGAAACTCGGCATGGCCGACGGCGACTCCGACCGCGGCCGGATCTATCTCGACCAGGCCTCCACCCGCCTGAGCGAAGCGCGCCGGCTCATGGAGCGCGGCCGCAGCGGACAGCTCGACCACGAATCCCTCGGCGAAGTCAGGCGCACGCTCTCCGGCGTCCAGTACGACGCCTCCGAGGGCCACCGCCTCCTCCTCGAGGCCTACCGCAGGGACGGCTCGCTCGGCCCCATCCAGGCCCTGTCGTCGTTCACCCGGTCCCACCGCGAGAACTGGGACGCGCTGCGCCACCGCCTGCCCGTACAACTCGGCGACGTGGGCGCACAGGTCAGCTCGGTCTTCGACGCCATAGACCAAGAGGTCGACCCGCTGCGGTCCCTGCTCCCGCAGGCCCCCGAAAAGGACGGCCGCACCGGCGGACAGCCCAGCGTCCACGACAGGACGCCCGGCTCCTCCGGCGACGACCGCTCCACCCCGACGGCCGGCGGAAGCTCGCACGGCCACCAGGACAGCTCGGGCAAACCCCGCCCGTCCTCCTCCGGAACCCACGACGACGGCCTCCTCGGCGACACCACCGGCGGCCTCCTTGACCCGCCCAAGGACGACACCAGTCCCACCCCGTCCGAAGGCAGACACACCACCCCGAAGCCCGACGTCACCCTCCCGCCCCTCCTCCCAGGCCTGCTGCCCGGCCTGGGAATCGACAGCGAGGACGCGGACTAGTCACTCCGTCACGTGTTACGTGAAAGGGGGCGGCCACCGAAATCCGGTGACTGCCCCCTTTCACGTATGTCCCCATGCCGTATGTCCCTACGGGAACTTCCCCCGGGCCGCGGCCGGCTTCAGAAGAACACAGACCTCCGCTGCACCAGCAGCTTGTACAGCGTGTGCTGGATCTGCTCCCTCACCTGATCCGTCAGGTTGAACATCAACATCGGATCCTCGGCCGCCTCCGGCGGGAAGCCGTCCGTCGGGATCGGCTCGCCGAACTGGATCGTCCACTTCGTCGGCAACGGCACCGCACCCAACGGGCCGAGCCACGGGAACGTCGGCGTGATCGGGAAGTACGGGAAGCCAAGGAGCCGCGCCAGGGTCTTCGCGTTGCCGATCATCGGGTAGATCTCCTCCGCCCCGACGATCGAGCACGGCACGATCGGTGTGCCTGCCTTCAGCGCCGTCGAGACGAAGCCGCCACGTCCGAACCGCTGGAGCTTGTACCGCTCGCTGAACGGCTTGCCGATGCCCTTGAACCCCTCCGGCATCACGCCGACCAACTCGCCCCGCTCCAGAAGCCGCTGCGCATCCTCCGCACAGGCCAGCGTGTGGCCGGCCTTGCGCGCCAGCTCGTTGACCACCGGCAGCATGAACACGAGGTCCGCGGCCAGGAGCCGCAGATGCCGGTTCTGCGGATGGTTGTCGTGCACGGCGACCTGCATCATCACGCCGTCCAGCGGCAGCGTCCCCGAGTGATTGGCGACGATCAGCGCACCGCCGTCCGCCGGGATGTTCTCGACGCCCTTCACCTCGACCCGGAAGTACTTCTCGTACAGGGGCCGCACCAGGGACATCAGCACCTGGTCGGTGAGTTCCTTGTCGTAGCCGAACTCGTCGACGTCGTAATCGCCCGTCAGACGCCGCCGCAGGAACGCGAGGCCGCCCGCGACGCGCCGGTCCAGGCCGCCACCGGCCTGCGTCCGCTCCCGCGGATCCGGCTCCCGCGCGGCGGTGGGCGGTGACGGCTCGCGGTCCTGCTGCTCGGGCAGCGGAGCGACCTCACGTACGGCCGCGGACTCGCCCTTGCGCCGGCCGCTCGCGCCACGGCGGCGCGGAACCACCTTGCCGGCGCCGGTCCGCGACCGGTCGTCGTCGAACGGAATGACCTTGGCATCCGCCATCGTTGATGCGCTCCTCAGCTGGCGCTCTGGGGGTGGCCGCCGCCCAGGAAGGGCAGCGAGGCGATCCGGTCGACGGCCCCCGCGAGGGCCTCCGGCGGCAGTAGTCCGGGGCCGCGGCCACGGGCGAACTCCGCGAAGGTCTCCGCCGTCGTGTACTCAGGCCGATAGCCCAGTGTCTCGTGCATCTGGGCCGTCGACACGACCCGCCCATGCGTGAGCAGCCTGATCTGCTCGGGCGAGAAGTCCGTCGCGCCCAGCGTACGCAGGGCCGATCCCACCCAGGTCACGGCCGGCAGGAACACCGGCACCGTCGGCCGCCCGAGCCGGCGCGAGCACTGCGACAGGAGCAGCACGCCGTCACCGGCGATGTTGAACGTGCCGCTGTTGAGCGTCCCCCGCGCCGGCTCGTGCGACGCGATCCGCAGCACCTCGATGACATCGTCCTCGTGCACGAACTGCAGCCGCGGGTCATAGCCGAGGACGGTCGGCAGGACCGGCAGCGAGAAGTACTCGGCGAGCGGCGAATCCGCGGCGGGACCCAGGATGTTCGCGAACCGCAGCACGCACACCGCGACGTCGGGCCTGCGCCGGGCGAACCCGCGCACGTACCCCTCGACCTCGACGGTGTCCTTGGCGAAGCCGCCGCTGGGCAGCGACTTGGGCGGCGTCGTCTCGGTGAACACGGCCGGGTCGCGCGGCGCGGACCCGTACACGTTCGTACTGGACTTCACCACGAGCCGCTTGACCGCCGGCGACTTCTGGCACGCCCCGAGCAGCTGCATCGTGCCGATGACGTTGGTCTCCTTGACGGAGCCCCGGCCGCCGCTGGCCAGCGGGGTGCCCGTGACGTCCAGGTGGACGACCGTGTCGACGGAGTGCTCCGCGAGCACCCGGGCGATCGCCGGCTGCCGTATGTCCGCCTGGAGGAAGTCGGCGCCCCCCAGGTGATGCGCGGGCGCCACCGCGTCCACAGCGATCACCCGGTCCACCTCGGGATCACGCTGGATGCGTCGTACGAAACGGCCCCCGAGCTGCCGGGCCACCCCGGTCACGAGCACGACCTTGCCCAAGATCAGCGCCTACCTTCCGTCGCAGCCTTGCCGCGCCCCAGTTCCGCACCGCCTGGCTCTCGCCGCCACGTTAGCGGGTCGATGTTGCGCTGTGATGACCGCGCGATGCAGGAAGTGACGACAGCCACAGACGTACGTACAGACCGAGGTCGCCGGGACGTGGCCCTACGTTCCCACACAACACCGCGAAACCGGCCTCATAAGGCCCGTGGAACGACTGTGGCCCCTCCACCGGACGGTGGAGGGGCCACAGAGCGCGCTTGTTGCAGCGGTCGCCTTACTTCTTGTTGCGACGCTGCACGCGGGTGCGCTTCAGCAGCTTGCGGTGCTTCTTCTTGGCCATCCGCTTACGCCGCTTCTTGATAACAGAGCCCACGACTACCCTCGCTCACTTCTCTTCACTCGGTGCGGGGCGTCTGGGCCCACACGACCTACGTCGGCCTAGCCTACCCGGCCCAGCGCTGAGCCTGTAATCGAGGGATCCCGGAGGATGCCGTCAGGCTGTCTCCACCCCCACGTAGGACTCGCGGAGGTACTCGTGAACCGCTTGTTCCGGGACTCGGAAAGACCTTCCGACCCGGATCGCGGGCAGATGACCACTGTGCACCAGCCGGTACACGGTCATCTTCGAGACTCGCATCACCGAGGCGACTTCCGCCACGGTCAGGAACTGCACCTCGTTCAGAGGCCTACTCTCACCAGCAGCCATGACACACCTGAACCTTCCGCACTCGACGGCCACCGGCTTCCCCTTCCGGTGACTCAACGTCGTTGCGTGCTCACTCCCCAGACTAGGGGCGTGTGGTGCGAGTGGGGAAGAGGAGCAGCGGATGGCCGCCTACTGTGACAGACACGCTCGATTGAGTACATAGCGAGTAAGCGGTCGGTAGTAATCAGACCGCACAGCGTCATCAAGCGGAACGGCTACGGACACCTGCCCCTCGGCCTCCCCCACGAACAGTGCGGGATCATCCGTATCCGCGAGCCCGATGGCATCGAACCCCAACTGACCTGCGCCGCAGACCCATCCGTGGTCACCCACGACCAGCTCCGGCAGCGGCCCGCCGGCCTGCGCGGCGGCCGCGAGCACCGTGCGAACCGGGAGAGGCGAGTGGGTGTGTGCGCCGGTCTCACTCCCCGGCTCACGCGCGCCGGGTTCCCGCACCAGCGCGACTCCATGGACGTAGTCGAGGTCGTACGTGCGTAGGCCGAACCGGGTCGTTATGTCGACACTCTCACCCTGCGCGGGGGTGAGGACGAGGCATCCCGCCGCCGACAAGGCGTCCGCCAACGCGGCGTAGAAACCGAGGAGTCGATGCGGGTGCCCCGTCCCGAACAGCACCGGGACACGACCCCGCGCGGCCTCACCGAGCCGCTTCGCGAACGCGTCGAGCGCGGCCAGCGTCCGCTCCGGATCGATCACGTCGAACCCCGAGGTGTCCCCCGGATCGCCCGACACCCCGCACTTGTCGGCCATCAGCGCGAGCAGATCCCGCTGCCCCCAGCTCCACTCCGGGTCGAGGCCCAGAAGTATCCGGGGATCCCTGGCCGCGAAGAGCCGATAGCTGCGCAGACTCACCTCACGGGAAGTCGCAACGGGCCCGGCCAGATGGGCGGCCAGCAGATGCGCACGCAGCGCTCCGGTGCTCAACACCCGTGTGATGCTGGCGCATTGGGGTCCCTGCCACCCCTAAAACCCCGAAAACACCCCACACTTGGCGTAACGCCCCGTATCCTCACGGGCCGCCCGCCCCCACACCGCTACGGCAACAGACCGCGCAGCGGGAACACCGCACGCCGAGTCGCCAGAACCGCCTGGTCGAGCCGGTCCGCCGGGTCGTACCCCGACTCCCACTCGTTGTACGAGACCGGCCACCGCCCGTCCGTCATCCGCGTGGGAGCCAACTGCCGCGTCCTGGCGAACACTTCCTGCCGCCAGCTCTCCGGAATCACCGCCTCGGGCGCGACCTCGTGCCCGGCTGCAATCCCCACCAGATGCGACCAGGACCGCGGCACCACGTCCACCACGGCGTACCCGCCACCGCCCAGCGCGACCCACCGCCCGTCCGCATGCTCGTGCGCCAGCTCATGACAGGCGACCTGCACGGCGCGCTGCGCGTCGAGCGACACCGCCAAGTGCGCCAGCGGATCCTCGAAGTGCGTATCGGCCCCGTGCTGCGTCACCAGGACCTGCGGCCTGAACTCCGCCAGCAACTCGGGCACGACGGCGTGAAAAGCCCGCAGCCATCCCGCGTCCCCGGTCCCCGCCGGCAACGCCACATTGACCGCCGCCCCCTCCGCCGGACCGTCGGCCCCCGTCTCCTCGGGCCACCCGGTCTGCGGAAACAGCGTCCGCGGATGCTCGTGCAGCGAAATGGTGAGCACCCGCGGGTCCTCCCAGAACGCCGCCTGCACCCCGTCCCCGTGGTGCACGTCCACATCCACGTACGCGACCCGCTCGGCTCCCAGCTCGAGGAGACGAGCGATGGCCAGCGCCGCGTCGTTGTAGATGCAGAACCCGGAAGCACCCCCGGGCATCGCATGGTGCAGCCCGCCCGCGAAGTTCACCGCGTGCAGCGCCTCACCCCGCCACACGGCCTCCGCCGCACCCACGGACTGCCCGGCGATCAGCGCCGACACATCGTGCATACCGGCGAAGGCCGGATCGTCGACCGTCCCCAGCCCATAGGCCCCGTCCGCCGAAGCCGGATCGGCGGACGCGGCCTTGACCGCCTCCACATAGTCCTCGCGGTGCACAAGCCGCAGCGTCGACTCACCCGCCCGCTTGGCGGCGACGACGTCCACCTCACGATCGAGCCCAAGAGCCCCGACGAGACTTCTCGTCAGGGCCAGCCGGACCGGATCCATCGGGTGATCCGGTCCGAAGTCATAGCCCGTTACTGCCTCGTCCCACATCAGCTGTGCGCGGCCGCTCATGCCCGTCACCGTATCGGTCCGCTGCAGGGGCGAAGGACCGGGCGTACACGAGTGTCACGAGCACCAACACCATGGGAACGAGCATCGCCCCCCGGTAGTTCCACGCATCGCCCAGAGCGCCCACAAGCGGCGAACCGATCAGAAATCCCACATAGTTGAAGACATTCAGCCGGGCAATCGCCGAATCCGAAGCGTTCGGAAAGAGCCTGCCCGCAGCGGCGAACGTCTGCGGCACGATCACGCACAGCCCGAGCCCCAGCAGCGTGAACCCGAGCATCCCCACCCAGGGCCCCGGCGCCACCGCCACGACAGCGAACCCGAGCGCCGCCACCACGGCCCCGAACCGCACCACCACGACCGCCCCGAACCGCCGCACCCCGAGATCCCCGAGCGCCCGCCCCACCAGCGTCATGACCATGTAGACGTTGTACGGAACCGTCGACAGCTGCTCCGAACTGCCCAGCACGTCCTGGAGGTACTTCGCACTCCAGTTGGAGACTGTCGAATCCCCGATGTACGCGAAGGTCATCACCAGACACAGCGGCAACAGCAGCTTGAACACCACCGGGCCACCCGAGGCGCCCTGAACACCCTCACCGGCGCCGCTCTCCCCGTCGACGTACCAGCGACTCCCCACGAATGCCGCCGGCAACAGCAGCACGACCACCGGCAGATACGACACGAACAGCGAGAGCTCCCAGTGCGCACCCACCCACGCGAGCGATGCCCCCACGATCCCGCCCAGGCTGTACGCCGCATGAAACCCGAGCATGATGCTGCGCCCGTACGCCCTCTGCAGGCTCACCCCGAGCATGTTCATGGACGCGTCCAGCGCACCCACCGCGAGCCCGAACGCCCCCAGCGCCAGGGCCGCTTGCCACAGCGAGCCCCCCGCCCCGACCCCTAGCAGAGCCAGCAGCACAACCGGCTGCGACCACCGCAGGACCCGGCTGGGCCGCACCCGCTTGACCAACTTCTCGGTACACACGCTCCCGACGCCGGCGAGGATCGGCACCGCAGCGAGAAAGACGGGCAACAGCCCATCCGATATGCCGTACTGATCCTGGATAGCTGGTATTCGAGTCACCAGGAGCGCGAACGCGGCGCCCTGCACCAAGAAACTGAACGCCAGCGAGCCTCTGCCACGCCGCAGCACTTCTGTCATGGCCGCACAGCGTATGCCCCAGAGCTACCCGTGGGTAGATGGATCTCGATGCATCTCGAACGAAAGTTCCCGGCCGCCGTCATCGGGCGACCGGGAAGAGGGTGTGCGCTGCGTACGTACCGGAGCCGTGTCAGGCGACGCGCTCCACCTGGGCCCGGCCACTCGCCAGCTCGTCCTCGACCATCCGCTCCATCGGCCCCACGGCCAGACGCCCGCCGAACCGGACGGCCAGGACCACGGCGCCCGCCATGATCACATTGCCCAGCCAGACCATCGTGTCGACCGGCAGCGTGTACGCCCCCACGATCCGCACCACGCACTCCGTGACCAGCGCCAGACCCCACACCGCCGTGAACACCCGCTCGGCCCGCACGAAGCGGCCCGACCCCGCCGACAGACGCTCCCAGGCCGCGGTCCGCCCGGCATCCCCCTTGGTGACGAAGGGCTTCAGCGCGGACGTGAGAAGCGGCTTGCCGGCCACGACCGACACCAGCATCGAGATGCCGACGACACTGCTGATCCCACTGTCCTTGGCGAGCATCAGCCGGGGATCGCCCGTCACCGTGCTCAGCAGCAGCCCCACCATGTTGACGACGAGGATGACTCCGGCCAGCACATTGAGCCGCCGATCCCGCAGCACCCCCCACACGGTCCGCAGCGCCGGCAGCACGCTGCTCCATCCCAGGGCGGCCAGCGTGCTCATGCCGAACCCCTTGCTCAGCACGTAGTACGAGGCCATCGGCACGACCACGTCCACGACCAGCGGCTTGAGACTCCCCAGGAGGGCCGCACGGTCGCTCTGCGGGGCGTCAGCCACGTCAGCGGACTTGACCGGTGTCTGTACAACGAGCTGGCTCATGATCGGGTTCCTCCGTCGTCACTGTGTACGTCCCGTTCTCGATGTACTCAGCTTCGTGGAGAACCCTCTCCGCCCAACAGAAACGATCGTCCGGAGCTCGCGATGACAAATGTCAGGGCGCCTCGTACGGAGATGTCATGCGAGCAGGTCAGGCAACTCCCGCATGTCGCCGAAGAGTTCGGTGGCCGCGCTCAACCGGCTCGCGGGCGTCATGGCCGTGAACCCGTACACGTCCATCCCGGCGGCCACGGCGGCCTGGACGCCGAGCGGACTGTCCTCCACGACCGCGCACCTCTCCGGCGCCACACCCATGCGCCGGGCCGCGTACAGGAAGAGATCCGGCGCCGGCTTCCCCCGCCCGACATCCTGCGAACTGAAGATGCGGCCGTCGTCGAACCACTTGTCGTGCCCGGTCTTGCGATGCCCGACGCGGATCCGCTCGTGACTCCCCGAGGAGGCCACGCAGTACGGCACTCCATCGACGGCCAGCTTCTCCACGACCTCCACGGCCCCGGGCACGGGCTCCAGCTCCCGCTCGAAAGCGGCGAATACCCGCCCGTGAAAAACATCGTCGAAGTCCTCGGGCAGCCGTTGCCCGGCGCGCTCCTCGACAAGGTCGTGCACGCGGTGCATGGCAGAACCCATGTACTCCCTGAGGGATTCCTCGTACGAGGTGGGGTGCCCGAGTTCGGTGAGATAGCCGGCGAGAAGCTTGTTGGAGATCGGCTCGCTGTCGACGAGAACACCGTCGTTGTCGAAAATGACCAGGTCGTATCGCATAGCTCGACCCTAAACGCAGAAAACCCCCGTAACAGGATTCTCATCCGTTACGGGGGTTTTCTTCAAAAATAGTTCGGCGGCGTCCTACTCTCCCACAGGGTCCCCCCTGCAGTACCATCGGCGCTGTGAGGCTTAGCTTCCGGGTTCGGAATGTAACCGGGCGTTTCCCTCACGCTATGACCACCGAAACACTATGAAACTGTCAACCGCACCACGCTCTGTGACAAACGTGGGGTTGTTCGTGGTTTCAGAACCAACACAGTGGACGCGAGCAACTGAGGACAAGCCCTCGGCCTATTAGTACCAGTCACCTCCACCCGTTACCGGGCTTCCAGATCTGGCCTATCAACCCAGTCGTCTACTGGGAGCCTTAACCCCTCAAGGGGGTGGGAATACTCATCTCGAAGCAGGCTTCCCGCTTAGATGCTTTCAGCGGTTATCCTTTCCGAACGTAGCCAACCAGCCATGCCCTTGGCAGGACAACTGGCACACCAGAGGTTCGTCCGTCCCGGTCCTCTCGTACTAGGGACAGCCCTTCTCAATATTCCTGCGCGCGCAGCGGATAGGGACCGAACTGTCTCACGACGTTCTAAACCCAGCTCGCGTACCGCTTTAATGGGCGAACAGCCCAACCCTTGGGACCGACTCCAGCCCCAGGATGCGACGAGCCGACATCGAGGTGCCAAACCATCCCGTCGATATGGACTCTTGGGGAAGATCAGCCTGTTATCCCCGGGGTACCTTTTATCCGTTGAGCGACGGCGCTTCCACAAGCCACCGCCGGATCACTAGTCCCGACTTTCGTCCCTGCTCGACCCGTCGGTCTCACAGTCAAGCTCCCTTGTGCACTTACACTCAACACCTGATTACCAACCAGGCTGAGGGAACCTTTGGGCGCCTCCGTTACTCTTTAGGAGGCAACCGCCCCAGTTAAACTACCCATCAGACACTGTCCCTGATCCGGATCACGGACCCAGGTTAGACATCCAGCACGACCAGAGTGGTATTTCAACGACGACTCCCCCTGAACTGGCGTCCAGAGTTCAAAGTCTCCCACCTATCCTACACAAGCCGAACCGAACACCAATATCAAACTGTAGTAAAGGTCCCGGGGTCTTTCCGTCCTGCTGCGCGAAACGAGCATCTTTACTCGTAGTGCAATTTCACCGGGCCTATGGTTGAGACAGTCGAGAAGTCGTTACGCCATTCGTGCAGGTCGGAACTTACCCGACAAGGAATTTCGCTACCTTAGGATGGTTATAGTTACCACCGCCGTTTACTGGCGCTTAAGTTCTCAGCTTCGCACACCCGAAAGTGCACTAACCGGTCCCCTTAACGTTCCAGCACCGGGCAGGCGTCAGTCCGTATACATCGCCTTACGGCTTCGCACGGACCTGTGTTTTTAGTAAACAGTCGCTTCTCGCTGGTCTCTGCGGCCACCCCCAGCTCGAGGAGCAAGTCCTCTCACCAGTGATGGCCCCCCTTCTCCCGAAGTTACGGGGGCATTTTGCCGAGTTCCTTAACCATAGTTCACCCGAACGCCTCGGTATTCTCTACCTGACCACCTGAGTCGGTTTAGGGTACGGGCCGCCATGAAACTCGCTAGAGGCTTTTCTCGACAGCATAGGATCATCCACTTCACCACAATCGGCTCGGCATCAGGTCTCAGCCTTAATGTGTGACGGATTTACCTATCACACGGCCTACACCCTTACCCCGGGACAACCACCGCCCGGGCTGGACTACCTTCCTGCGTCACCCCATCACTCACCTACTACAAGTCTGGTCCGTCGGCTCCACCACTTTCCTTTCCCCGAAGGGTCCGGAACGGCTTCACGGACTTAGCATCGCCTGATTCAATGTTTGACGCTTCACAGCGGGTACCGGAATATCAACCGGTTATCCATCGACTACGCCTGTCGGCCTCGCCTTAGGTCCCGACTTACCCTGGGCAGATCAGCTTGACCCAGGAACCCTTAGTCAATCGGCGCACACGTTTCTCACGTGTGTATCGCTACTCATGCCTGCATTCTCACTCGTGAACCGTCCACAACTCGCTTCCGCGGCTGCTTCACCCGGCACACGACGCTCCCCTACCCATCCCAGCGGGCGTTGGCCCTACATGCTGGAATGACACGACTTCGGCGGTACGCTTGAGCCCCGCTACATTGTCGGCGCGGAATCACTAGACCAGTGAGCTATTACGCACTCTTTCAAGGGTGGCTGCTTCTAAGCCAACCTCCTGGTTGTCTGTGCGACTCCACATCCTTTCCCACTTAGCGTACGCTTAGGGGCCTTAGTCGATGCTCTGGGCTGTTTCCCTCTCGACCATGGAGCTTATCCCCCACAGTCTCACTGCCGTGCTCTCACTTACCGGCATTCGGAGTTTGGCTAAGGTCAGTAACCCGGTAGGGCCCATCGCCTATCCAGTGCTCTACCTCCGGCAAGAAACACACGACGCTGCACCTAAATGCATTTCGGGGAGAACCAGCTATCACGGAGTTTGATTGGCCTTTCACCCCTAACCACAGGTCATCCCCCAGGTTTTCAACCCTGGTGGGTTCGGTCCTCCACGAAGTCTTACCTCCGCTTCAACCTGCCCATGGCTAGATCACTCCGCTTCGGGTCTTGAGCGCGCTACTGAATCGCCCTATTCGGACTCGCTTTCGCTACGGCTTCCCCACACGGGTTAACCTCGCAACGCACCGCAAACTCGCAGGCTCATTCTTCAAAAGGCACGCAGTCACGACGCAAGGAACAAGTTCCTTGCGCGACGCTCCCACGGCTTGTAGGCACACGGTTTCAGGTACTATTTCACTCCGCTCCCGCGGTACTTTTCACCATTCCCTCACGGTACTATCCGCTATCGGTCACCAGGGAATATTTAGGCTTAGCGGGTGGTCCCGCCAGATTCACACGGGATTTCTCGGGCCCCGTGCTACTTGGGTGTCTCTCAAACGAGCCGCTGATGTTTCGACTACGGGGGTCTTACCCTCTACGCCGGACCTTTCGCATGTCCTTCGCCTACATCAACGGTTTCTGACTCGTCTCACAGCCGGCAGACTGTGAAAGAGAGATCCCACAACCCCACATGCGCAACCCCTGCCGGGTATCACACGCATATGGTTTGGCCTCATCCAGTTTCGCTCGCCACTACTCCCGGAATCACGGTTGTTTTCTCTTCCTGCGGGTACTGAGATGTTTCACTTCCCCGCGTTCCCTCCACATACCCTATGTGTTCAGGTATGGGTGACAGCCCATGACGACTGCCGGGTTTCCCCATTCGGAAACCCCCGGATCAAAGCCTGGTTGACGGCTCCCCGGGGACTATCGTGGCCTCCCACGTCCTTCATCGGTTCCTGGTGCCAAGGCATCCACCGTGCGCCCTTAAAAACTTGGCCACAGATGCTCGCGTCCACTGTGCAGTTCTCAAACAACGACCAACCACCCATCACCCCGAACCAACAGATTCGAGTGCACTGGGGCCGGCACTGAAGGCGACCAATCGGCCGTACCTTCAGATACCCAACAGCGTGCCCGACCCGGTTCCGCCCGGAGATCATGCTTTCCACGCCCCGAAGAGCAGTACTCACAGCCTCCGACCCGTGAACCCGGTCGAATAGTCAACGTTCCACCCTTGAGCAACCACCGCCGGACATTTGCCGACGAAATGGCTCTTGGACCACCAGGTGAAACCCGGCAGCCAAAGTGCTCCTTAGAAAGGAGGTGATCCAGCCGCACCTTCCGGTACGGCTACCTTGTTACGACTTCGTCCCAATCGCCAGTCCCACCTTCGACAGCTCCCTCCCCACAAGGGGGTTGGGCCACCGGCTTCGGGTGTTACCGACTTTCGTGACGTGACGGGCGGTGTGTACAAGGCCCGGGAACGTATTCACCGCAGCAATGCTGATCTGCGATTACTAGCAACTCCGACTTCATGGGGTCGAGTTGCAGACCCCAATCCGAACTGAGACAGGCTTTTTGAGATTCGCTCCGCCTCACGGCATCGCAGCTCATTGTACCTGCCATTGTAGCACGTGTGCAGCCCAAGACATAAGGGGCATGATGACTTGACGTCGTCCCCACCTTCCTCCGAGTTGACCCCGGCAGTCTCCTGTGAGTCCCCATCACCCCGAAGGGCATGCTGGCAACACAGAACAAGGGTTGCGCTCGTTGCGGGACTTAACCCAACATCTCACGACACGAGCTGACGACAGCCATGCACCACCTGTATACCGACCACAAGGGGGGCACCATCTCTGATGCTTTCCGGTATATGTCAAGCCTTGGTAAGGTTCTTCGCGTTGCGTCGAATTAAGCCACATGCTCCGCTGCTTGTGCGGGCCCCCGTCAATTCCTTTGAGTTTTAGCCTTGCGGCCGTACTCCCCAGGCGGGGAACTTAATGCGTTAGCTGCGGCACCGACGACGTGGAATGTCGCCAACACCTAGTTCCCACCGTTTACGGCGTGGACTACCAGGGTATCTAATCCTGTTCGCTCCCCACGCTTTCGCTCCTCAGCGTCAGTAATGGCCCAGAGATCCGCCTTCGCCACCGGTGTTCCTCCTGATATCTGCGCATTTCACCGCTACACCAGGAATTCCGATCTCCCCTACCACACTCTAGCCTGCCCGTATCGACTGCAGACCCGGGGTTAAGCCCCGGGCTTTCACAACCGACGTGACAAGCCGCCTACGAGCTCTTTACGCCCAATAATTCCGGACAACGCTTGCGCCCTACGTATTACCGCGGCTGCTGGCACGTAGTTAGCCGGCGCTTCTTCTGCAGGTACCGTCACTTTCGCTTCTTCCCTGCTGAAAGAGGTTTACAACCCGAAGGCCGTCATCCCTCACGCGGCGTCGCTGCATCAGGCTTTCGCCCATTGTGCAATATTCCCCACTGCTGCCTCCCGTAGGAGTCTGGGCCGTGTCTCAGTCCCAGTGTGGCCGGTCGCCCTCTCAGGCCGGCTACCCGTCGTCGCCTTGGTGAGCTTCTACCTCACCAACAAGCTGATAGGCCGCGGGCTCATCCTGCACCGCCGGAGCTTTCAACCCCCTCCCATGCGAGAGGGGGTGTCATCCGGTATTAGACCCCGTTTCCAGGGCTTGTCCCAGAGTGCAGGGCAGATTGCCCACGTGTTACTCACCCGTTCGCCACTAATCCACCCCGAAGGGCTTCATCGTTCGACTTGCATGTGTTAAGCACGCCGCCAGCGTTCGTCCTGAGCCAGGATCAAACTCTCCGTGAATGTTTCCGGGATATCCCGGTGAACACCACGAGAGCGGAACCGTCGGGAGGAATAATCCCCACGATTCACTGCGTCCTCGCTAGTGCGCCTCACCCCGGTGTGGGAGTGAGGACTTTTTCAAAGGAACCTCCAACCCACCAAAGGTGGGCCGGGGTTGTCAATCTGGCGTTGACTTTTGGCACGCTGTTGAGTTCTCAAGGAACGGACGCTTCCTTTGTACTCACCCGAGATACTCTCTCAGGCTTTCCTCCGGGCAGTTTCCCTTCGGTCTTGCGTTTCCGACTCTATCAGACTCTTTCGTGTCCGATTTCCTCGGTGCCTTTCAGGTTTCCGCTCCGGCCTTTCGGCTTTTCACGTTTCCCTTTCCGGCGGTTCCGACTCTATCAGATCCTTTCGGGCCTGACTCCCAGTCAGCGGGGCTTGTCTTCGCGGCTGTTGGGCCGTTCCGACGAGTGAGACTTTAGCGGAATCCTGGCTCCCGAGCTAATCGGGGGCGTCCTTTCGAACGCGGATTCCTCATTTCGCAAAGACGCATGAAAACGAACCGTGGCGCATCTCAAGGAGACGCGACATCGATCGTTGAATGGTTCCTGCGGAATGGCCACCCGGGGACCGGTCAGGAACCGGAGCTCACGTCGGGCAACTCGGAGAACACTACGTACCGGGCCTAGGAGTGTCAACTTCACGCCTGTGAGGTCTACTCTTGGCCTCGTGACTACGCATGCGCACACCCAGCAGTGGTGGGCCGCCTGACGGCGGCCGGCAGAAGCATGCACCCAACGGCCGCCGCCTCGGCGGCCGTTCTTGTATCTCCCTCCTGGAGACCACGGAGCCCGGCAGCCGGGTCGCGGCGGTCCAGACCAGGAGGTGGAGTAATGACGCGAATCTTCAGCGGGGTCAAGCCGACCGGGCATCTGACGCTGGGGAACTATCTGGGCGCCGTACGTCAGTGGGCTGAAGTCGATCAGCACAGGGCTGACGCGCTGTTCAGCGTCGTCGATCTGCACGCGCTGACCGTGGACCACGACCCTGGGCGGGTGCGGCGACTCAGTAAGCAGGCGGCGACGTTGTTGCTTGCCTCGGGGCTCGATCCCGAGGCGTGCACCGTGTTCGTACAGAGTCATGTGGACGAACATGCCCGGCTGTCCTATCTGCTCGAGTGCGTCGCCACGGACGGCGAGATGCGGCGGATGATCCAGTACAAGGAGAAATCCGCGCGAGAGCGGGAGCGGGGCGGGAGTGTGCGGCTGTCGCTCCTGACGTACCCCGTGCTGATGGCGGCGGACATCCTCGCTTACGGGGCGGACGAGGTTCCTGTGGGTGATGACCAGACGCAGCACGTCGAGCTCTCCCGGGATCTGGCGGTGCGGTTCAACCAGCGTTACGGGCGCACCTTCGTCGTGCCGCGGGCGACGCCGCCCGCTGTCGCGGCGCGAGTCATGGACCTCCAGGACCCGGCTTCCAAGATGGGGAAGTCGCATGACAGCGGGGCCGGGATCGTCTATCTCCTCGACGAGCCGGACGTCGTGCGGAAGAAGATCCTGCGGGCTGTCACGGACAGCGGCACGGAGGTCGAGTACGACCGCGAGGCCAAGCCCGGGGTGTCGAATCTGCTGGAGATTCTGGCCGCTTGTGCGGGTGGGAACCCAGAAGGCTTGAGCGGTGTATATGAGTCGTATGGCGCGCTGAAGAGGGCGACCGCGGAGGCCGTGGTGGAGCTTCTTGCGCCGCTGCAGAAGAGGCACAAGGAGCTGGTTGCGGATCCCGCGTATGTAGAGGAGGTGCTGCGGCGGGGAGCTGAGCGGGCGAGGGAGATGGCGAAGCCGACCGTGGACGCCGCCTATCGGGCGATCGGGCTGCTTCCCCCTACCTGAGCGTCCCTGTACGAGCGTGCCTAGAGGCGGCACGTTCCTGGAGGAGCGTTCCTAGGAGAGGCGTTCCTAGAAGAGGAGCGTTCCTAGGAGAGGCGTTCCTAGAAGGGGGTGAAGGGTCGCTGGGCGAAGGAAGCCCGGTAAGAGCGTGGGCTGGTGGCGAGGCGCGATGCGAAGTGCTGGCGCATCGTGACCTCGCTGCCGAAGCCCGCGCGGCGTGCGACCTCGGGCATGGGGAGGTCGGTGCGTTCGAGCAGCTTCTGCGCTGCTGCCATGCGCTGATCCAGGAGCCAGCGCAGAGGGGTGGTGCCAGTGGCTGCGGTGAAGTGACGGGCGAAGGAGCGCGAGGACATGCCGGCGCGGGCGGCGAGGCCGGCGACGGTGAGCGGTTCGTGGAGGTGCTGGAAGGCGTATGCGCGGACGGAGGTGAGGGCATCGGCGTCGCGGTCGGCTCGTGGCGTGGGGTGCTCGATGAACTGGGCCTGCGTTCCGGTGCGGAAGGGGGCTGTGACCATCGATCGGGCGATGGTGGCGGCGGTCTCCGCGCCGTGGGTCCTGCGGACGAGGTGCAGGCAGAGATCGATGCCGGCGGCCGTGCCGGCGGCGGTCCAGATGTTGTCGTCCTCGATGAAGAGGGCGTCGGGTTCGACGGTGACGAGGGGGTGATGGGCGCGGAGCAGGTCGACGAGGTTCCAGTGAGTGATCGCGCGGCGGCCGTCCAGTAGGCCGGCTTGGGCGAGTGTGAAGGCGCCTCCGCAGAGCGCCGCGATGGTGACGCCGCGGGCGTGGGCGCGGCGCAGGGACTCGAGGACCGGTTCGGGCGCGGGGGTGAGGTGGTCGTCGAGGCCGGGGACGACGAGCAGGTCCGTGGCTGGCGCGAGGCGTGTCAGCCAGGTGAGGGTGCGATCCGGGGTGAGGGTGAGTCCGCCTCGCATGGGGACGGGTCGCGGGTCTTCGGCGATGCGCCGCAGGTCGAAGGCGGGGACGCCGCGGTCGGTGCGGTCGGTGCCCCAGACCTCGGTGATGACGGAGACGTCGAATGCCCGGATGCCGGGGAAGGCGAGGAGGGCGATGCGCTGAGTGGGGCGCGGCAGCGTGTGCGGGTCTGAGTGCGGCACGGTGGCAGTAAACCATCGATCGCTGTCTTTTGTGCCTCTGGGGCAGGCGCGCTCCCGGCGGGAGCATCGTGGGCATGGAGATCGCAGAGAACGCAGCGCTGATCGTGGTGGACGTGCAGAAGGGGTTCGAGGAGGAGCAGTTCTGGGGGCCGCGGAACAACCCTGGGGCTGACGAGAACATCGCGTCGCTGATCGACGCGTGGCAATCGACGGGGCGACCGGTCGTCTTCGTGCGGCATGACTCGCCGAAGCCTCAGTCGCCGTTGCGGCCGAGGTATGCCGGGAACGGCTTCAAGGAGTACGTGGAGGAGCGGCGTGGAAAGGGGGGCGGGGCGGAGCTCCTGGTGACGAAGTCCGTGAACTCGGCGTTCTACGGGGCGCCGGACCTGGACGCGTGGCTCAGGGCAGCTGGCATCGGGCAGTTCGTGGTGGCCGGGATCCAGACCAACATGTGCGCGGAGACCACGGCGCGCATGGGCGGGAATCTGGGGTACGAGGTGCTGTTCGCGTTGGACGCGACGCACACCTTCGACCTGGAGGGCCCGTTCGGCTGGCGCCGCACAGCGGAGGAGCTGGCCCAGGCCTCAGCGGTGTCACTGCACGGGGGCGGCTTCGCCCGGGTGGTCACGACGGCGGAGGTTGTGGCTGCGGCGGAGGCGGGGGCGCTTCGCGGGTGACGGTGGGTACTGGTTCCGTGTCGCCAGCATGCGTGCGGGGGGGGCATGGGGCAACGGGGCGGCCGGGTGGCGCGGGCAGCCGCGTTCACGTCGGGTGTGAGCCGTCGCGAAGCCGGTGCGGCATCACCGTGCCGCGTAGTTCGTGGGGCGCCGGGATGACCGGATCGGCCGGCCGCGGGGTGAGTTGCTGCGTCCAGGCCGGTGCGGGTCGTCGCGGCGCTGGGGTGGGTCGTCCCTGCAGTCCTGTCTCGCGCGGGCGAGCGGATTGCGGCACGAGGGGGCGACGGGGCGCCACCGTGGTGGGACGGCCAGGTCGGCAGCAGGTGAGGCGAGCCGCTGCGGTCCACCGCATCCCGGGGCGGGTCGGGTCGGCTCGGGCGAGGTGAAGCTCGCCGCCCCGTCGGGCCAGCCCCCCGGTTCCCGGCAAGCCGCGTGGGAGCAGGACGGGCCGAGCTCCAGCAAGGGCCAGGATCAGCCGGTTCGGAGATGACCAGGCCGGAGGTATCCCGGCCTGGGCAGCCAGGCCGGTCATCGCCCCAGGCCTGGATTAGCCAGGCCTGGGACCGGCAGGCTGGACGTCGCCCCAGGTGAGTAATCAGCCACGTGGGTGTTGAGGCCCGTAGGGGGCGTACGTCCGTGGGGGCATGGGCCCGTAAGGGCGTACGTCGGTGGGTCAGCTGTTTCCGGAGGCCAGTTCGCGGCTGCGGTCTCGGGCGGCTTCCAGGGCGGCGATGAGGGCGGCGCGGACTCCGTGGCTTTCGAGTTCGCGGATGGCGTTGATGGTGGTGCCGGCGGGGGAGGTGACGTTTTCGCGGAGCTTGACGGGGTGTTCACCGCTGTCGCGGAGCATCGTGGCGGCGCCGATCGCGGACTGGACGATCAGCTCGTGGGCCTTGTCGCGGGGCAGGCCGAGCAGGATTCCCGCGTCGGTCATGGCTTCGACCAGATAGAAGAAGTACGCCGGGCCCGAGCCGGACAGGGCGGTGCAGGCGTCCTGCTGGGACTCGGGGACGCGGAGCGTCTTGCCGACGGCGCCGAAGATCTCCTCGGCGTGGGCGAGGTGGGCGGTCGTGGCGTGGGAGCCGGCGGAGATGACGGACATGGCCTCGTCGACGAGGGCGGGCGTGTTCGTCATGACGCGCACGACGGGGGTGCCTTCGGGGAGGCGCTCCTCGATGAAGGTGGTGGGGATGCCCGCCGCGCCGCTGATGATCAGGCGGTCGGCGGGGAGGTGCGGGGCGAGTTCGGTGAGGAGGGCGCCCATGTCCTGGGGCTTGACCGTGAGGATCAGGGTGTCGGCCTGCTTGGCGGCTTCCGCGTTGGTGACGGGGGTGACGCCGTGGCGGGTACGGAGCTCTTCGGCGCGTTCCGGACGGCGGGCCGTCACCAGGAGGTTGGCAGGGGCCCAGCCCGCTCGGATCATTCCGCTGAGCAGGGCCTCGCCGATCTTTCCGGTGCCGAGGACTGCGACGTGCTGCTGGGGCATGGAGGCCACCCTTCGGGGCGCGGGGTTCGGTGCGGTTGCGTCCGTCGGGGTCATCCTCGCATCGGCGGCGGTCAGGCCGTACGGCGGCGGAGCGTTGCGGCGCCGAGGGCCAGGACGAGGACGGCGCAGCCGGCGACGACGGCCGCGTCACGGATGAAGTCCGCCGTGAGGTCGGTGTGGCGGAGGACTTCGTTCATGCCGTCGACGGCGTACGACATGGGGAGGACGTTGGAGATCCCTTCGAGGACGGGCTGCATCTTGTCGCGCGAGATGAACAGGCCGCACAGGAGCAGCTGGGGAAAGATCACCGCCGGCATGAACTGGACGGCCTGGAACTCGGAAGCCGCGAAGGCGGAGACGAAGAGGCCGAGCGCGGTGCCGAGCAGGGCGTCGAGGAGGGCGACCAGGAGCAGGAGCCAGGCTGAGCCGGTGACGTCGAGGCCGAGGCCCCACAGGGCGAGGGCCGTCGCCAGTACGGACTGGACGACCGCGAGGGCGCCGAAGGCAAGGGCGTAACCGGCGATGAGGTCGCCCTTGCCGAGGGGCATGGCGAGGAGGCGTTCGAGGGTGCCCGAGGTGCGTTCGCGCAGGGTGGCAATGGACGTGACCAGGAACATCGTGATGAGCGGGAAGATGCCGAGGAGGGAGGCGCCGATGGAGTCGAAGGTGCCGGGGCTGCCGTCGAAGACGTAGCGGAGCAGGAAGAGCATCACGCACGGGACGAGCAGCATCAGGGCGATGGAGCGCGGGTCGTGGCGGAGCTGGCGCAGGACTCGGGCTGCGGTGGCGAGGGTGCGGGCTGCGTTCATCGGGGGCTCCGCTGGAGGGTGTTGGCCTGGTCGACGAGGTGGAGGAAGGCGTCTTCGACGGTCGCCGCGCCGGTACCGGCTCGCAGTGCGTCGGGGCTGTCGTCGGCGAGGATCTCGCCTTCGCGCATGAGGAGGAGGCGGTGGCAGCGCTCGGCCTCGTCCATGACGTGGGAGGAGACGAGGAGCGTGGCGCCGCGCTCGGCGGCGATGGAGTGGAAGAGGTTCCACAGGTCGCGGCGCAGGACGGGGTCGAGGCCGACGGTGGGTTCGTCGAGGACGAGGAGTTCGGGAGTGCCGAGAAGGGCCACGGCGAGGGAGACCCGGCTGAGCTGGCCGCCCGAGAGGTTGCCGGCGAGGGCGTCGGCGTGGGAGGTGAGGTCCACTTCGGTGATGACGCGGGCGACGTCGTCCCGGCGGTGGGAGGCGGCGGCGCGGCCCGGCTGGAGTACTGCCGAGAAGTAGTCCAGGTTCTGGCGGGCCGTCAGGTCCGCGTATACGGAGGGGGCTTGGGTGACGTATCCGATGCGGGAGCGGAGTTCGGCGGAGCCTGCCGGGTGGCCGAGGACGGTGAGCGTGCCGGTGACCTTGGCCTGGGTTCCGACGATCGCGCGCATGAGCGTGGACTTGCCGCAGCCCGAGGGGCCGAGGAGACCGGTGATCTGACCTCGCGGGACGGTGAAGTCCAGGGCGTGCAGGACGGGGCGGGGGCCTCGGACGACAGTGAGGTCCGTGGCGCGGACGGCGGCCGCCGGTGGTTCCGGCGAAGGGGAGGGCGAAGCAGAGGGAGAGGGGGAGGGGGAGGGCAAGGGAGCAGGCTCCGGGGAGGATGGATCTCCGGGGATATTCATCATGTGATGAATATTCCTCCGGCGGGGCCGGGGCGTCAAGCGCCAGGGGCGCTTTGGCGTCGCCGGCGCTCGTGGGGGTGATCGGAAGCGGGGGGTCCGAGGGCGGGTGACTCCGCGCTTCCGAGGGCATCGGGATGTATCCGCAGCTCGGCCCGTCCTCAACTCCTTTACCTGAGATGGATTTCAGTGGCGGGGCCTCCTTCGCTTCCGGCGCCCACGCATCTCCCTCAAAGGTGCGCCCCAGATGCGTCATGCAGCTGTTTCCCGCTCCCTCGCCCGTCTCTCGCCCACCCCTGACTCCCCCTCACGTCGCCTCCCCCGCCGCCTCATCCGTCGCCTCCCCCGTCGCTTCTTCCGTGCCGATCTGGGCGCGTCCCTCGTCGTCTTTCCTGTCGCGCTCCCCTTGTGTGTCGGCGTTGACGTCGTCTCCGGAGTGCCGGCCGAGCTCGGGCTGATCACGGCCATCGTCGGCGGTCTCGTCGCCGGGGCTCTGCCCGACAGCAGCCTCCAGGTCAGCGGGCCCGCGGCCGGGCTGACCGTCCTCGTCTACGGGGCCATGCACACCCACGGCCCCGCTGCGCTCGGCGTCCTGGTGGCGGCCGCCGGGCTCCTGCAGATCGGGCTGGGGGTGCTGCGGCTCGGGCGGTGGTTGCGCCGGCCGTCGCGAAGACGGCGTGGGACGTCAGCCACGTACAGGTGCGGACCGAGGACCGGGGGGCTACGGGGCTGGTCGTACGGGTGGCCGGCAATGCCACGTTTCTGCGCCTGCCGAAGCTGCTCGACGCGCTGGAAGCGTTGCCTGCCGACCGGGAGGTGCGGCCGGAGGTGGGTGGGCTGGCTGGCTGGCTGGCTGGCTGGCTGGCTGAGGCATCTTGATCACGCGTGCGCCACGGCGCTGAAGGGATGGGTGGCGGGGCTCGTGCGGACGACGGTGTCGTGAGGTGGGGGCGGCCGCCGGTGTCGTAGCGGCTGTGAGGGTGGCCGCCGATTTCGTGAGGTGACGGGGGTGGCCACCGGTGTCGTAGTCGTAGTGGCTGTGGGTCAGGTGCGGGTGGCCACCAGGAGTTCGACCACGTAGGTCTCCTCCACCGTGCCGTCCGGGAAGAGCTCGCCGACCCGGGCGCGCTCCTCGGTGAGGAAGGCCTGCGCGTCGCCCTCTTCGAGGACGAGGAACGCCGAGTGGCTGCCGATGTTGGCGAGGTGCGTGTCCAGCGGGACAAGCCGGCTCCAGCGCACATGGCGAAGGGTGACGTCGCCGCGTCCCGGCAGGTTCGTAAGGCCCGACAGTTCGGTGGCGCGGGCCTCGTCGGGGCGCTGCCTGGCGCCCGTTTCCACGCCTACGTGGCGCGCGATGCGTTCGTGCTGCGCGGCGATCCACGGAACGTCGAGGGCCACGGTGTTCCACCACAGCGCGAGCGCGCCGCCCGGACGCAGGACCCGCATCGCCTCGGGGGCCGAGCGGGCCGGCTCGGTCCAGTGCCACGACTGGGCGTAGGTGAGGAGGTCCAGGGAGGCGTCGGCGAGGGGGAGGGCGTTGCCGTCGCCCCGCACGATCGGTACGCCGGGCAGCGCCCGGCGGAATTCGACCGCCATGCCCTCGCCCGGCTCGACGGCGACCACGCGGGCGCCGCGCGCGTGCAGGAGGGCGGTCGAGATGCCGGTTCCCGCGCCTACGTCGGCCACGCGGGCGCCGGCGAGGGGCCGTCCGGCGGCGTCCTCGACGGCGTCCAGGAGGGCGGGCGGGTAGGACGGGCGGTTCGCGGCGTACTGGGCGGCCGCGGCGTTGAACGAGTGGGCGCGCGAGACGGTGGGCATGCCGCCATCCTGTCCTGTGCGGGGGACTCTCGTCAGTACGTGGTGTGTGGCTCGGGCGGTGGCGGGTGAGCGCGTACCTGTGTGCCCATGTGCCCGTGCGTTCGCGTGCCTGTGTGCCTTGTGTGCCCATGTGCCCATGTGCCCGTGAACCCATGTGCCTGTGAGCCCGTGAGCCCGTGAGCTAGTAGACCCCTGGGCGTCAGCCCTTGCGCTTCTTCTTCGACGGGTTCCCGGTGCGGCGCGTGCTGCGGCGTTCGTACTGTTCGCGGGCGGTCGCGTACTCCTGTCTGCGGAGCTTCTCGCCCGGGGCCTCGGAGAAGCAGCGCAGGCAGTAGGCGAGCAGCACGCCGACGAAACCGATCGACATGAAGCCTCGCAGGGACGCCTGCGCCTCGGGATCCGGACGCTTGGAGAAGCCGTCCCACGTGCGGCGGAAGGCGAGGGCGCTGCAGACCGCGAACATCAGGACCACGAGTACGTTCACGAAGGAACCGACATCGGCGATGGCCAGTCCCTCGTACGCGAAGCGCAGCACGAAGCAGCCGGCCGCCGCACCGACGAGCGCGCCCGCGGCGACCGCGACGCGCCGCCAGATGTAGCCGCCGTCGTGCTCGACCCAGGTCCTGCCGAAGAAACGGATCTCCTCGGGCTGGGGGCCCGCGGGGATGCCGCCGGCTGCTTCCGGGGTCTCGGGGGTGGGGCGGGGGGTGCCGGATTCGTCGCTCACGGGTCGATTATGGCGCGCGCCCCCGGCGGCTCCGGGGTCGGAGGTGGGGCTGGGGGTGGGGGCGGGGCCTGGGCCTGGGTGGGGCTGGTGTGATGACTGGGCGGGGCTGGGGTGCCGCCAGGCAGGGTCCGGGGTCCGGGGTTGCGGGCATTGTCGGACCTCTCCTCTACGTTGCCCGCATGACGGAATACGTACTAGTCGCAGGCGCGTGGCTCGGAGCGTGGGCGTGGGACGACGTGGTGCCGGAGCTGCGCGCGGCCGGGCATGGCGCGCACACCGTGACGCTCTCCGGGGTCGCCGACAAGCAGGGCGTTCCGGCCGGGCAGAAGACTCATGTCCAGGACATCGTCGACGAGGTGGAGCGCCTCGGACTGCGCGATGTCGTCCTGGTCGGGCACAGCTACTCGGGCATCCCGGTCGGCCAGGCCGCCGAGCGGATCGGTGACCGGCTGAAACGCGTGGTGTTCGTCGACTCGAATGTTCCGGCGGACGGGGAGTCGTTCGTGTCCGTGTGGTGGCAGGGGCCGGCGGCGCTGGAGGCCGTCATCGCGGCGAACGACGGTTACTGGCCGCCGCTGACCGCGCCCGAATGCGAGGGGCAGGGGCTCGACGACGCGCAGGTCGCGCGGATCGTGGGCGGAGCCACGCCGCACCCGGGGGCGTCCCTGTCGGAGCCGGCCGTGCTGTCCCGCCCGCCGGGCGAGCTTCCGGCGACGTACATCAAGTGCCTGCTCGACGGACCCGAGCCGACGGACGATGTGGCCGAGCTTCTGCGCGGCGAGAACTGGCGGCTGCGGGAGATGGACACGGGGCACTGGCCGATGTTCTCCCGGCCGGGGGAGCTGGCGCGGATTCTTCTTGAGGAGGCGGGGGGTTGAGGGACGGATAAGGGCGGCCCTGGGACGGCGGTGAAGGACGGGGCCGGTCGCGCACGTCGGAGTACGCGACCGGCTCCCGCCATCCGCTACGCGCAGCGCGGCGCCACGTAGCCGTCGCTGCCGGTCTTCACGTAGGCGTCGGAGACGTATTCGCCGACTCCGATGTTGTCCCAGACATTCGACGTGCCGTAGGGGCCACTGACGGTCTCCCCCGGACGCTGGCAGAAGATCGGGACGGTGGCGCCTATGGGAAGGACACGGACCAGGCGGTATTGCGTGCCCGGTCCGCTGCGGACGTTCAGCGTCGTGCCCGGGGCGATCGGGTAGTACCGCTGCTGGGCCGCGGCCGGTGCCACGGTCGGCTCGGCGGCCCCCGCCGCCACGGGTGAACCCATCACCATCAGGAAGGCCCCGGCCGTCGCTCCCGCGAGCAAGGCCGCTCGGGCCCCTGTGAACTTCATGTGGTCCCCATTTCGTCGTGGGTCGTGAGCTGCCGCCGACCGGTCAGGCGCAACGTGGAGCCACATAACCGTCGTTGCCGGTCTTCACGTACGCGTCGGAGACGTACTGGCCGTTGGCGATGTTGTCCCAGAGGTTCGTCGTGCCGTAGGTGCCGCTGATGGTCTCGCCCGGCTTCTGGCAGTTGATCGGTACGCGGGCGCCCAGCGGCAGGACCTTGACCAGCTGGTAGTGGGTGCCAGGTCCGCTGCGTACCTTCAGGCGGACTCCAGGGGCGACCGGATAGCGAATGGCGAGCGCGTCGGCGCTCAGCTCCTCCGCCGGCCCTCCGGCCTCATGCGCCGCGATGTCCTCAACCGTTCCCGCACCGTCTTCAACAGCCATGCCGTTCTCCCCCGTTGACCACTCTGACGTCTGTCTCTGACATCCATGAACATGCGTACGTGTCCTGCGACCCGCGCAGGCTAGCAAGCCCCTCCGACATCGCACGCACCATCGACTAGGCTCCGTGCGTCGCGCTTGCGGACACAGACACGGGGGTGGGCGATGCCGCCGCTGCGCAGCACCGGGCCGGGCCGGGAAGCGGAACATCCTGAGTACGCCGGGCAGTACCGTCTTGAGTCATGCCTCGGCGCGGGCGGCATGGGTGTGGTGCACCTGGCGACGTCCGCTTCGGGGCTGCGCCTGGCCATCAAGGTCGTACATGCCGAGTACGCGGCGGATTCCGAGTTCCGGGCCCGTTTCCGGCAAGAGGTCAATGCCGCGCGAAGGGTCAGCGGCGCCTTCACCGCGCCGGTGGTCGACGCGGATCCGGATGCCGAACTGCCCTGGATGGCCACGCTGTTCATCCCGGGTGACACACTCGCCGAGCGGGTGAAGCGGAACGGCGCGCTGGCGCCTGACGACGTACGCAGGCTGGGTGCGGGGCTCGCAGAGGCGCTGCGCGACATCCATCGCGTCGGCGTCGTGCACCGCGACCTCAAGCCGAGCAACGTCCTGCTCGCCGCCGACGGCCCGAAAGTCATCGACTTCGGCATCTCCCGCCCGACGGACAGTGATCTGCGGACCGAGACGGGCAAGTTGATCGGCTCGCCGCCCTTCATGGCGCCCGAGCAGTTCCAGCGGCCGCGTGAAGTGGGGCCCGCCGCAGATGTGTTCGCCATGGGAGCCGTGTTGGCCCACGCGGCGACAGGGCGTGGACCTTTCGACTCGAACAGCCCGTACATCGTCGCCTACCAAGTCGTCCACAACGAGCCGGACTTGGCCGGCGCACCCGAGGGCCTCGCGCCGTTGATCAGGCGTTGCCTCGCGAAGGAACCCGGGGAACGGCCCCTGCCGGGCGAGATCATGGAGGCGCTTCGGCAGCCTTCCACTGCCGGGCCGGGGGCGGCCGGTGCCGGTGCGTTCATACCCGCCCAGCGGCGCCCGAGCGGGGAGCCGCACGCGGAGGGCGGACGCGAACAGGGCACCCAGTGGACCCGGCGGATCCGCCGCCAGGACCGGCCCGCGCCCTCAGCCGCATCCGCATCCGCATCCGCATCCGCCGGCCAGGACTCCCCCGCGTCCCGGGCGGACCAGCCCACCCATCCCCGGCCAAGCGAAAGAGCCACGCCCGAGTCACCGCGGCACCGTGGCCGCTGGGCGCTGACGGCAGGAGCCGCACTCGCGCTGGCGGCCGTCGGCGCAGGCATCGCGCTGCACACGACGGAGGACGGTGACGGGACCGGCCCCGGCGGAACGGCCGTGCGGCAACAAGCAGGATCCTTCAAGCCCTGGCACAAGAACCTCGGCGGCGCGAGCGACACCGCCCCGGCGTGTGCGTCCGGGCCGGGTGCCCTCTATTGCGTCAGTGGCGGCGGCAGGACAATGCGCCTCGATCCGCTGAACGGCCACGTCGTGTGGGCCTCGGCCGCTTCCGGCGAGCGGCACAGCTCTGGCACGGCCGCACAGCGGGCCACTCCGGCTGCGCCCACGCTGTCCGGGGGACTGCTGCACCTGGTCGACGGCGGCCGGATCAGGGCTCTGGATCCGCGTACGGGCGAGGACCGTTGGGTCGTCGACGCGTCCGCGTACGAGGCCGTGGAGCACGGCGCGGACACGACGCTGCTGATCGGATCGGGCGGAACCGTGCGCGCTCTGAACAGCACGACCGGCAAGCCGCGGTGGACGAAGCACGTCGGAGGCCTCGGCACCCAGTGGATCGCCGGACCGGGCGGTGACGGCGAATTCTTCGCCGTGACGGCGTCCGCCGACGGAGGCACCACGTCGATCAGCGCGATCGACGCCCACGGGGGTGCCGTGCGGTGGACCGCCGAGGCTGCGGGCAGCCTCAGCCCCTTCGGCGCGTCGGACGGCGCCGTGTACCTGCTGTCCGCGAACACGGACCTCCTCGTGGACGCCGTCGTACGGCTCGACACCGCCGACCGGACCGCACACCGCTTCCCGCTGACCACGCCCGCGGACCAGGCGGAGGCCACCGAGAGCGGCGGCATCGCCTACGTGTACGGGGCCGGCGGCTCGCTCGTCGCCGTCGACACCACGGCCACGAGGCCGCAGAACGCGGTCAGCTGGCGCCTGGAGACCTCAGTCAGCCGCCCTTCGCGACCCGTCGTATCGGACCGGACGCTCTACCTCACCGCCCCCGACGGCCGCCTGCTCGCCACCGACATCCGCACCGGCAAGCCCCTCGGCCAGACGCGCCCCCGGCTCGGGAGTGAACCCGGGCGGGTGGTCGGGGAGCTGCCCGCGCCCGTCGTGGGTGAGGGAGGACGCGTCTACGGGAGCGCGCCCGACGGAAGTGTGTTCGGGGTGGACGGGCGGGAACCTGGGCGCTGGTGACGTGGGGCCGTACGGGCCCTGGAGACCTCGGCCCGGCCGGGCCGGGCCGGGGGCGACCGCAGTCGGGGCGGCCCTGATGTCCGCGGCCGCGGCAACAGTCAGGCCTGTGGCCTGACCCGTCCTCGTACAGACATGAGCCCGCCCCGCAGCGAATTCGCCACCGGGCGGGCTCACGCCTCAGACAGAACCAGATCCAGATCCAGATCCAGAGTCGACGTCAGAACCAGAGCCAGACCCAGCCCCATAGCTAGCGCCAGAGTCGAAGTCGGAACCAGACCCAGCCCATAGCCGAAGTCCGAACCAGACCCAGCCCCCATAGCCAGACCCATGGCCACAGCCAGGGTCAGGCCACGGTTTCAACCAGAGGCGGCAGGCGGCCGGGGTTCTCAGCCCAGCTTCGAGACGTCGCGCACCGCGCCCTTGTCCGCGCTCGTTGCCATCGCGGCGTACGCGCGCAGGGCGGCCGAGACCTTGCGGTCGCGGGCGACCGGGGCGTAGACGCCGTTCAGGGCGGTGCGGCGGGTGGCCAGCTCGTCGTCGGAGACGAGGAGCTCGATCGAACGGTTCGGGATGTCGATGCGGATGCGGTCGCCGTCCTGGACGAGGGCGATCGTGCCGCCGGACGCCGCCTCGGGCGAGGCGTGGCCGATGGACAGGCCCGACGTGCCGCCGGAGAAGCGGCCGTCCGTGACCAGGGCGCAGGTCTTGCCGAGGCCGCGGCCCTTGAGAAACGACGTCGGGTAGAGCATCTCCTGCATGCCGGGGCCGCCCTTGGGACCCTCGTAGCGGATGACCACGACGTCGCCGTGCGTGATCTCCTTCTTGAGGATCTTGTCGACGGCGTCCTCCTGCGACTCGCAGACGACCGCCGGACCCTCGAACGTCCAGATCGACTCGTCGACGCCCGCCGTCTTCACGACGCAGCCGTCGACCGCCAGGTTGCCCCTGAGGACCGCGAGTCCGCCGTCCTTCGAGTACGCGTGTTCGGCGGACCGGATGCAGCCGTTCTCGGCGTCCATGTCGAGGGCCTCCCAGCGCTCCGACTGGGAGAACGCCTCCGCCGAGCGGACGCAGCCGGGGGCCGCGTGCCACATCTCGACGGCCTCCGCGGACGGGGAGCCAGCGCGCACGTCCCACGTCTTCATCCAGTCGGAGAGCGACGGGCTGTGGACGGAGTGGACGTCCTCGTTCAGGAGGCCGGCGCGGTGCAGCTCGCCCAGCAGGGCGGGGATGCCGCCGGCGCGGTGCACGTCCTCCATGTAGTACGTGCGGTCCTTCGCCACGTTCGGCGCGACCTTGGCGAGGCACGGCACGCGGCGCGAGACCTCGTTGATCTCGTCCAGGCCGAAGGCGACGCCCGCCTCCTGCGCGGCGGCCAGCAGGTGCAGGATCGTGTTGGTGGAGCCGCCCATCGCGATGTCGAGGGCCATGGCGTTCTGGAAGGCGGCGAAGGTGGCGACGTTACGCGGCAGGACCGACTCGTCGTCCTCCTCGTAGTACCGGCGCGTGATGTCCATGACGGTGCGGGCCGCGTTCTCGTACAGCGCCTTGCGGGCCGTGTGCGTCGCGAGGACCGTGCCGTTGCCGGGGAGGGAGAGGCCGATGGCCTCCGTCAGGCAGTTCATCGAGTTGGCCGTGAACATGCCGGAACAGGAGCCGCAGGTCGGACAGGCGTTCTCCTCGATACGGAGGATGTCCTCGTCCGAGATCTTGTCGTTCACGGCGTCGGAGATCGCGTCGACCAGGTCGAGCGTGCGGACCGTGCCGTCGACCAGGGTGGCGCGGCCGGACTCCATCGGGCCGCCGGAGACGAAGACCGTCGGGATGTTCAGGCGCAGGGCCGCCATCAGCATGCCGGGCGTGATCTTGTCGCAGTTCGAGATGCAGATCAGGGCGTCGGCGCAGTGCGCCTCGACCATGTACTCGACGCTGTCCGCGATGAGGTCGCGGGAGGGGAGCGAGTAGAGCATGCCGCCGTGGCCCATCGCGATGCCGTCGTCGACGGCGATCGTGTTGAACTCGCGCGCGATGCCGCCCGCCGCCGTGATCGCGTCGGAGACGATGCGGCCGACCGGCTGGAGGTGGGTGTGGCCGGGCACGAACTCGGTGAACGAGTTGGCCACGGCGATGATCGGCTTCCGGCCGATGTCCGCACCGGGTACCCCGGAGGCGCGCATAAGGGCGCGTGCGCCCGCCATGTTGCGTCCGTGGGTGACTGTGCGGGACCTCAGCTCGGGCATCGTCGCTCGCTCCTTCAAGGGCCCGTTCAGGGGCCCGTGCGGCAGATAGGGCTGCTATTGAGCGTACGCCGCCGATCCAAGATCCGGACAGGGTGTCCGGAATACGGGACGCGCGTCTCGCTGTACGTGCCCCCGACTGGGGTGTCCCGTACGGACACCCCGGCCCTCGCGTCCCGTCCGGGCGCCCGGTGGCCGGGTCTCGCGACGGTTCGGGTGGGGTATGCCAGGTGGGGGCGTGCGTCACTCCCCCGTCAGATGCCCCTGCACCACCGGTGCCACCCGCTCGACGATCCGCTCCACGTCCGCCGACGCCAGCGGTTCCACCTTGATCACGTAGCGCAGCATCGCGGTCCCCACCAGCTGCGCCGCCGCCAGCTCCGCCCTGAGCTCGGCCTCCTCGGGCGGCAGGTCCAGCCGCCGGGCGATCTTCCGCATCAGCTGTACGGCGACCAGGCGCCGGAAGACGGCCGCCGCGGTCTCGTTGTTCACGGCCGAGCGGACGATCGCGAGGAGCGGGGTGCGGGTCGCCGGGTTCTCCCACACGGAGAAGATGAAGCGGGTGAGGCGCTCGCCGACGCCGTCCAGCGGCCCGTCCTCGATCGCGGCCGGTGCGTCCAGGGCGGGGGCGAGGGCGACCTCGATGGACGCCTCGAAGACCTGCTCCTTCGTACCGAAGTAGTGGTGCACCAGCGCCCCGTCCACGCCCGCCGCCTTGGCGATGCCGCGTACCGACGTCTTCTCGTAACCGCGCTCGGAGAACTCCGCGCGGGCCGCCTCCAGGATGCGGTCGCGGGTCGCGGGCCCGGCCGCCTCCGTCTGCGAACGGGAGGGCCGCCCCCTGCGGCGTACGGGAGGGACGTCCGGGTCGGTCATGAGCGGGGGACCCGGACCGACGACGCGAGGTGCAGGCGGGTGAAGGCGAGGGCCTCGGCGAGGTCGGCCTCACGTTCGGCGCTGGACATGGCGCGGCGGGTGTTGACCTCGATCACGACGTGCCCGTCGAAGCCGGTCAGGGCGAGGCGCTCCAGGAGCTCGGCGCAGGGCTGCGTGCCGCGGCCGGGGACCAGGTGCTCGTCCTTCGCCGATCCCCTGCCGTCCGCGAGATGGACGTGGCCGAGGCGGTCGCCCATGCGGTCGATCATCGACAGCGCGTCGGTGCGGGCCGTCGCGGTGTGGCTGAGGTCGATCGTGAAGTGCCGGTAGTCGTCCTTGGTGACGTCCCAGTCGGGGGCGTACGCGAGCATCTCGCGGTCGCGGTAGCGCCAGGGGTACATGTTCTCGACAGCGAAGCGGACGTCCGTCTCGTCGGCCATGCGCCAGATGCCGTCGACGAAGTCGCGCGCGTACTGGCGCTGCCAGCGGAAGGGCGGGTGGACGACGACCGTGGACGCGCCCAGCTTCTCGGCCGCCGACTTCGCGCGCTGGAGCTTGGTCCACGGGTCCGTGGACCAGACGCGCTGCGTGATCAGCAGACAGGGCGCGTGCACGGCGAGGATCGGGACCCGGTGGTAGTCGGAGAGCCGGCGCAGGGCCTCGATGTCCTGGCTGACGGGGTCGGTCCAGACCATGACCTCGACGCCGTCGTAGCCCAGGCGTGCCGCGATCTCGAAGGCCGTCGCCGTCGACTCCGGATAGACCGAGGCCGTCGACAGGGCGACCTTCGCATCCGGGATGCGCACCACTGGTTCTGCCACGGAGACAGAGTACGGGCCCCGGCTGAGCCCCGGGGAGGTGGTCGGCCCGCGGGTGCTGTGGGGTGCGCCTCAGTACGGGGCCCGTACTGCAGGGCGGGCCCCGGGCGGGCGGACCCGGGCGGCGACGGGAGCCGCCGCGGCGCGGCTGTCCGTGGCCGCGCCCCGGCCTCCGGCTGCGGTACGTCCCGTCAGACCGCCGGCATGTGGTCGAGCCGCCTGAGGATCACGCCCTCCCGGAGCGCCCAGGGGCAGACCTCCAGGGTCTCGACCCCGAACAGGTCCATGGCCCCCTCCGCCACCAGCGCGCCCGCGAGCAGCTGGCCCGCGCGGCCCTCCGAGACCCCGGGGAGCTCGGCGAGCTCCGCCTCCGTCATCGCGGCCAGGCGCGGCACCCAGTCCTCCAGGGACTTGCGCTTCAGCTCCCGCTGGACGTACAGGCCCTCGGTGGAGCGGGCCGCTCCGGCCAGACGCGCGAGCTGCTTGAACGTCTTGGACGTGGCCACGACGTGATCGGGCTTGCCGAAGCGCGTGAACTCGCCGACCGAGCGCGCGATCTGCGCGCGTACATGCCTGCGCAGTGCCTTGATGTCCGCGGGGTCCGGGGGGTCGCCCGGCAGCCAGCCCGCCGTCAGGCGCCCCGCACCGAGCGGCAGCGACACCGCGGCGTCGGGCTCCTCGTCGATGCCGTACGCGATCTCGAGGGAGCCGCCGCCGATGTCCAGGACGAGCAGTTTCCCGGCCGACCAGCCGAACCAGCGGCGGGCCGCGAGGAAGGTGAGCCGGGCCTCCTCCTCGCCGGTGAGGACGCGCAGCTCGACGCCGGTGTCCTCCTTGACCCGGGCGAGGACCTCGTCGGCGTTGCTGGCCTCGCGTACGGCCGAGGTGGCGAAGGGCACGAGGTCCTCGACGCCCTTGTCCTCGGCCGCCTCCAGGGCGTCCCGCACGGTGGCGGTCAGCCGGGCCACGCCGTCGGGGCCGATGGCGCCGCGGTCGTCGAGGAGTTGCGCGAGCCGCAGCTCCGCCTTGTGCGAGTGCGCGGGCAGCGGGCGCGCGCCCGGGTGCGCGTCCACCACAAGCAAGTGCACCGTGTTCGAACCCACGTCGAGGACACCGAGTCTCATATACGGAACGCTACTGCGCGTAGGGCGGGCGTCAGTCCCCGAGGGCACCGGAGCGCGCTTACCCTGGAACTGTGCCAAAGACGAAAAAGGCGAACGCCGACAAGAGCGACAAGCGCGGTAAGAGCGACAAGGAAGCCAAGTCGGCCACTAAGCCGTCGAAGGCGCCGAAGTCCAAGGAATCAGGGACGGAGCGGTCCGGGACGAAGGGTTCATCGCCAAAGGTGTCATCGCGGAAGGTGTCGTCGCGGAAAGGTTCCGCCCCTGACGAGAAGGGTCTGGACTTCGCCCGCGCCTGGGTCGAGTTCCCCGACCCCGCGGACGACGAGCAGATCTTCCGCTGCGACCTGACGTGGCTGACTTCGCGCTGGAGCTGCATCTTCGGGAGCGGCTGCCAGGGCATCCAGGCGGGCCGCGCGGACGACGGCTGCTGCACGCTCGGCGCCCACTTCTCCGACGAGGACGACGAGAAGCGCGTCGCCGGGTTCGTGGAGCGGCTCACGCCCGACATCTGGCAGAACCACGAGGTCGGTACGGAGACGGGCTGGGTCTCCAAGGACGAGGACGGCGAGCGCCAGACCCGCCCGTACAACGGCTCGTGCATCTTCCAGAACCGGCCCGGCTTCGAGGGCGGCGCGGGCTGCTCTCTGCACATCCTGGCGCTCAAGGAGGGCCGCGAGCCCCTGGAGACCAAGCCGGACGTGTGCTGGCAGCTGCCGGTCCGCCGGACCTACGAGTGGATCGACCGGCCCGACGACACCCGCGTGCTCCAGGTGTCCATCGGTGAGTACGACCGCCGCGGCTGGGGCCCGGGCGGCCACGATCTGCACTGGTGGTGCACCTCGGCGACGTCGGCCCACGGGGCGGGCGACCCGGTGTACGTCTCCTACCGGCCCGAGCTGACCGAGCTCATGGGCAAGGAGGGCTACGACCGTCTCGCCGAGCTGTGCGAGGAGCGCCTGGCCTCCCAGCTGCCGCTGCTCGCGCCGCATCCGGCGGATCCCACCACCGCTTCCTGAGAACTGCCCCCGCCGGGCCCGCGCTAGCCGCCGCTCGGGCTCGCGCCGCCGCCGTCGCCCGGCGGCGGTGACGAGTCCGTGGGGGCCGACGGGCTCGGTGACGGGTCGGACGGCGTGGGGCTCTGGTCGGACGGTGTGGGGTGCGGGTCGGACGGGCCCGGGTCGGAGGGCGTGGGGTCGGACGGGCCGGGGCCTGGGTTTCCCGTGTTCGTCGGGTCGGGGCCCGGGTCCGAGGTGCCGGGGTGCGAGGGGCCCGAACTCCCGTGTCCCTCTATTGAGATGACTGCCCCTGAGGGGTCGATGCCGATGCGCGCCGACCAGTGACCGGCGGGCTCCCGGTCGTGATCGACGTACACCCGGATCGTGAACGACTCTCCGGGCCGCAGGGTTCCCGACGTGCTCGTCAGGTAGAGCCAGCCGGCTCCGGTGTGTGCGGACCAGTGGACCGGTGAACTCCCGGACGCCGTCAGCGTGATGAGGGTCGCGGAGCCGCTCGGCTGCGCCTCCACGGTGAGCCGGCCCGGGCCGGACTGCGAGGGCCCGCCGGGGCTGATGACCTCCACGGAGACGTCCGGGGAGCGGCTGCCCGCGGTGAAACGCGGGTCGGGGGTCGTGCGCGCGTTGCCCGCGTTCTCGTAGGCACCGTCCGCGCGGTTGCCGTCGAGCCCGCCCGGGTCGCCGGCCTCGCTCGCGCTGATCGAGCGCCCGTCCTGACCCTCGCCCGTCTGCGGCGCCCCCCGGTACGCCGCCCACAGCGCCAGCACCGGGGCGGCCACGACGGTGGCGACGACCGTCGTCGTGACGGCACGCGCGCGCAGCCGGTCCCGGCGGGCCGCCCTGTCCTTGGGGTCCATCGGGAAGCCGCGCCGGTCGAAGCGGGGGGCCGCGCCTCGCTGGGGGCGGTCGGCGTGGGCCATCGCCCGGTGCAGGGCCGCGCGCGGGGCCGTGGCGAGGGGCAGGGCGGCCGGGGTGACGGCCGTGCCGGGCCAGGCGCCGGGGGCGGCGCGCTCGGCGGTGCGGCGGCAGCGGGGGCAGTCGTCGACGTGCCGGACCAGTTCGCGGCGCAGGGCGGAGCTCAGCAGCAGCTGGTTGTCTCCGGTGAGGCGGGCGACGCTCGGGCAGGTGCCTGTCTCCACCACGGCGAGGGCCGCGCGGGTGCGTTCCACCTCGCAGGCGGCGGAGGCGAGCAGTTCCCGGGTGAGACCCGGGTCCGTGCCCAGTGCGGCGGCGACCTCTCGGGGCGACAGCTGATGCCGTACGGCCAGCTCCAGCGCCTCGCGCTGCTCGGGCGTCGTACCGGCGGCCTCCGGCCAGGCCAGGAGCGCGAGCTCTCGGCGGCGCTGCGCCTGGATCTCTTCGGAAGGGGCCTCTTTGGCGTGCGGGGCTTCGGGGTGGGGCCGGCCCGAGGCGTGCGCCCCCTGTCTGCGGCGCTTCGCCTCCGTCAGGGCCCGCAGGCACGACCAGCGCGCGAGCGCGTACAGCCACGCCTTACGGTCGCTCTCGGTTTCGGGGCCGCGGGAGCCGCGGCGTTCGGCGAGCGCCAAGGCATCGCCCAGCGCCGCGATGGCGTCGTCGTGATCGCACAGAACGGACAGGCAGTACGTGAACAGGCCGTCCAGATAAGGCTCGTAGCGCGATGTCGGGCGCTGGGTCACGGTCCGCGGCGCAGGTCGCCCGCGCCCGTCGCGGTGCGCCCGGTGTGCGCCGGTGGTCTGCGTGGGGGTTTCCGGCCTGCTGGTCATCACCCGTGCGACCGTAGGCGGGTGGTGCCGCACCCTTCCTCCCCCTTGGGGACATTTAATCCGTACGGGTGAAACGATCCCTCAAAAGAGGACGGGAATTCCAAATTCCGTCCAGGGGAACATGCGCTCGGCGCATATATGTGCGCCGGGGCGCACGGGAGCACGCCCGGCGCAGGGCCCTCCCGGGCAGCGGCGGGAAGGCCTCGGGGGCGGCGGGGTGGTGGTCGGCGCTGCGTTGATGCTCCTATTGGCTGTCAAGCGGCAGTGAGCCACTCGCGGTAGGCGTGGGCGAGGTTGTCGTCTCGGCGGGTTCCGCGTTCGAGGGTGGAGATGGTGGCGGGCCAGACTCCGAGGTGTTGGGCTGCGGCGGTGAGGGTGAGGTTCTTCGATTGCCTCAGGGGGCGTAGGTCTGCGATGCCGGGGACGGCGACTTTGGTGGTCAGGCAGCGGAATATCTCCCGGGCGATGGCTCGCTTCAGGAGTCGGATGGTCTCCTTCTTCGTGCGGCCGGCGGCGATTTGTCGCTCCACGTAGGCGCGGGTGCGGGTGTCGCTGGCCATGCGGACCAGAGCGATGCGGTAGAGAGCCGCGTTGGCTGCCCGGTCACCGCCTCGTGACAGGCGGTGCCGGTTGGTCTTGCCGCTGGAGGCGGGGACGGGTGCGGCTCCGCAGAGGGCGGCGAATGCCGCCTCGGTGCGCATCCGGTCGGGATTGCCTCCGGCGCTGACCAGGAGCTGGGCGGCGGTGTCGGGGCCGACTCCGTGGGTGGCTCGCAGGCCGGGATTGTGGTCGGTGACCTCCTTGTCCAGGGTGCGGGTCAGGGCCTCGTGTTCGGCGGTGAGGTCCTTGACACGTCGGGCGAGGCTTTTGAGCGCGGTGAGGACCGCGACGTGGACCGTGTCACCGGTCGGCCGTATCCGGGCCAGGGTCTCGGTGCGGTTGGTTCCCTTGAGCTGCCCGTATTTGGCGCGGATGCCTTCGGGCGCGGTGACGAGAATCTGCCCGATCTGGTTGAGGGCCGCGGTGCGTGCCTTGATGGCGGAGCGGGCGGCGTTGTGCAGGGCACGTATGCCGGCGACGGTGTCGTCTTTGGGTGCGCTGGAGGCCCGGCCGGACAGGGCGGCCCTGGCGGCCGCGTAGGCGTCGATGGGGTCGGACTTGCCGGTGCGGCGGCGTTCGGCCCGGTCCGGCCGGTTCACCTCGAAGACCCGGTGTCCGTGTGAGCGGGCGGCGCGGGTGAAGCCCGCTCCGTAGGAAGCGGTGCCTTCCACGCCGAGGGCGAGTACGCGGCCGTGGGCGTCGAGATAGGCCAGGGCCGCGGCGTATCCGGCGCCTGTGGTGGTGAACTCGGCGTCCGCGAGGTGGCTGCCGTTACTGCTGATGACTGCGACGTGGAGGGTGTCGGCATGGGAGTCGACCCCTCCGAAGACCTCCTGGACCGCCGCGTCCTGCGTGCCCGCTGATGTCATGCTGATGGTGCCTTCCCAGCCGAAGGTGGGCGCCGGCCGGGTGGCGCAGACAAGACATTGAGGGGGCTTCTGACCAAGCTCCTATGAGGTCATGTTCCACCCGGCCGGAGCCATGAGAACAGGTCCCGATGGCCGGACAGAACAACTTGAGGACAGTCCAGCAGGACGTCAGTCAGTGGCAGAGTCACGACCATCGGAACCTGAGTACCACCATCAATGTCAGTGGTCTCGGTTACGGTTCCGTGCATGGCTGCCCGTACGAAATCCGGCAAGGACCGGCCGTCCTACCGCTGCACCGAGTGTGGCTGGCAGACGGCGAAATGGCTGGGTCGCTGCGGCGAGTGCCAGGCGTGGGGGACGGTCGAGGAGTACGGCGCGCCCGCCGTGCGGACGACCGCGCCCGGCCGGGTCACGACGTCCGCCGTCCCGATCGGCCAGGTCGACGCCCGGCAGGCCACCGCCCGCTCCACCGGCGTGCCCGAGCTCGACCGGGTCCTCGGCGGGGGCCTCGTCCCCGGCGCCGTCGTCCTGGTCGCGGGCGAGCCCGGTGTCGGCAAGTCCACCCTCCTGCTCGACGTCGCCGCCAAGGCCGCCAGCGACGAGCACCGCACCCTGTACGTCACGGGCGAGGAGTCGGCCAGCCAGGTCCGGATGCGCGCCGACCGCATCAAGGCGATCGACGACCATCTGTATCTCGCCGCCGAGACAGATCTGTCCGCGGTCCTCGGCCACTTGGACGCCGTCAAGCCCAGCCTCCTGATCATGGACTCCGTGCAGACCGTCGCCTCCCCCGAGATCGACGGCGCCCCCGGTGGCATGGCCCAGGTCCGCGAGGTCGCCGGCGCCCTGATCCGCGCCTCCAAGGAGCGCGGCATGGCCACCCTCCTCGTGGGTCACGTCACCAAGGACGGCGCCATCGCCGGACCCCGCCTCCTCGAGCACCTCGTGGACGTCGTCCTCTCCTTCGAAGGCGACCGGCACGCGCGCCTTCGCCTCGTACGCGGCGTGAAGAACCGGTACGGGACGACCGACGAGGTCGGCTGCTTCGAGCTGCACGACGAAGGCATCACCGGACTCGCCGACCCCAGCGGGCTGTTCCTCACCCGCCGCGACGAACCCGTCCCGGGCACTTGCCTCACCGTCACCCTGGAGGGGCGGCGGCCTCTCGTCGCCGAGGTTCAGGCCCTCACCGTCGACTCCCAGATCCCGTCCCCTCGGCGCACCACATCCGGCCTGGAGACGTCCCGCGTCTCGATGATGCTCGCCGTCCTCGAGCAGCGCGGGCGGATCAGCGCCCTGGGAAAGCGGGACATCTACTCCGCGACCGTCGGCGGCGTGAAGCTCTCCGAGCCCGCCGCGGACCTCGCCATCGCCCTCGCCCTCGCCAGCGCCGCCAGCGACACCCCGCTCCCCAAGAACCTCGTGGCGATCGGTGAAGTCGGCCTCGCGGGCGAGGTCAGACGGGTGACCGGCGTGCAGCGCCGGCTCGCCGAGGCGCACCGGCTCGGCTTCACCCACGCCCTCGTGCCGAGCGATCCGGGCAAGGTGCCGGCCGGCATGAAGGTCACCGAAGTCGCCGACATGGGGGACGCTCTGCGCGTGCTGCCCAGGAGCCGTCACCGAGAGGCCCCACGGGAGACGGAGGAGCGCCGGTAGACTTTGCCCTGGTCTCGCCCGTGCGTACGAACCCTGGGCATTCAAGATCTGCGCGTTCCGCAAGATCTGGGACTTCTGCGATATCTGCGACATCTGCGACCGGAGGAGTGCAGTGGCAGCCAACGACCGGGCAGCAGCTCCCGGCAAGTCCGGCGGGAGCTCCGGTGCCGATGGGCTGATGCGCGCCTCACTGAGCGCGGTCGCGCCCGGTACGGCGCTGCGTGACGGCCTCGAGCGAATCCTCCGCGGCAACACCGGCGGACTCATCGTTCTCGGCTGGGACAAGACCGTCGAGTCGATGTGTACCGGCGGTTTCATCCTGGACGTCGAGTTCACCGCGACGCGTCTGCGCGAGCTGTGCAAGCTCGACGGCGGCATCGTCATCGACAAGGACATCACCAAGATCCTTCGGGCGGGCGTCCAGTTGGTGCCCGACCCCACGATCCCCACGGAGGAGACGGGCACGCGGCACCGCACCGCGGACCGGGTGAGCAAGCAGGTCAGCTTCCCCGTGGTCTCGGTGTCGCAGTCGATGCGGCTCATCGCCCTTTACGTGGACGGGCAGCGGCGCGTCCTCGAGGACTCGGCCGCGATTCTCTCGCGTGCGAATCAGGCGCTCGCCACTCTTGAGCGGTACAAGCTCCGCTTGGACGAGGTGGCCGGGACGCTCTCCGCGCTCGAGATCGAGGATCTCGTGACCGTGCGTGATGTGACCGCGGTCGCGCAGCGGCTGGAGATGGTGAGGCGCATCGCCACCGAGATCGCCGAGTACGTGGTGGAGCTCGGGACGGATGGTCGGCTGCTCGCCCTTCAGCTCGACGAGTTGATCGCCGGGGTGGAGCCCGAGCGGGAGCTCGTCGTTCGGGACTATGTGCCCGAACCTACAGCCAAGCGGTCCCGCACTGTCGACGAGGCGCTGTTCGAGCTCGACGCCCTGACGCATGCCGAGCTTCTCGAACTGCCCACTGTGGCACGCGCGTTGGGGTACACCGGGTCTCCGGAGACTCTGGACTCGGCCGTTTCGCCTCGCGGGTTCCGGCTGTTGGCGAAGGTGCCTCGGCTGCCCGGGGCCATCATTGACCGGCTTGTCGAGCACTTCGGGGGGCTGCAGAAGCTGCTCGCCGCCAGCGTCGATGATCTGCAGGCCGTGGACGGCGTCGGGGAGGCCCGTGCCCGGAGCGTGCGGGAAGGGCTCTCGCGGTTGGCCGAGTCGTCGATCCTGGAGCGGTACGTCTAGGGGTTCTTCCAGGGGTACCTGGGGGCGTCTCTCGGGGCTGCTTGCGGGGCCTGGGGCTGGGGCGGGGTCCCGACACTGCAGCCCGGTGGGCTCGCCCCGCCGTCTTAGGGCGCGCGCCGCGGGGCGTCTCTTGGGGTTGCTTGCAGGGCCTGGGGCGGGGTCCCGAGTGCGGCCTGGTGGGCTCGCCCCGCCGTCTTCGGGCGCGGGACGCGGGGCGTCTCTCGTGGCTGCTTGCAGGGCCTGGGGCTGGGTCCCGAGTGCGGCCCGGTGGGCTCGCCCCGCCGTCTTCGGGCGCGGGACCGCGCCGGGATGTACGTGCTCGCTGTTCTACGGGGCCTCGTCACCCAGCTGATTACCTGTACGTGGTGCTGGTGGCTCCGCGCGCACATCCCGCCACGGCCCCTCCCGTTTCGTACGCGGCCGCCGGCCGGTGAAGCGCGTGTTGGCCCGTCCCGTTTCGCACGCGGCTGATCCGGTGGGGCGCTCGCTGGACCGTCCGTCTCGTACGCGGCCGATCGCCAGTGGGGCGCTCGTTGGCCCGTGCCTCTGGGCGCGTGGGTTCCCGCTGATCGTTTCGTCAGAGGGCTGGTGGTGTCAGTCCTTGGCCAGTACGAAGGATGCCTGAGCCTTGGGGAGTTGGGGTGCCTTTGCCTCTACCAGGTAGGTGCCTGGCGTTGCCGGGCCCGTCTTCGGGGTTGCACACTCGGGGGCGCTGGCCTTGCGGTCCCACTCGATGGTCTGCGTGATGTGGGCGCCTGCCGGTACGCGCAGCAGGACGCTGCCGGCGCCCTTGGGGCAGTCCGCGGAGGACCAGATCTCGGTGTCGCTGGACGCTTGAGTGATCGTCAGGACCGCGCTCTTCGGGCCCAGATCGACCTTGCAGTCCTTCGCCGTCGTGTTCTTGGCGGCCAGCTCGAACTTCGGCTTCTCGCCCGGCGCGTACGAGTTGTGGACGCTGCGCAGCGTCAGCGTCACGCCGCCTGTCGTGCAGTCGGGGAGGCTTGAGCCCGCGGGGAGCCGGTCGCCCGCGCCGGTGCCGCCCTTCGCGCCGTCGTCGGATCCCGCCCCTGAGCCGGCCGAGCCGGAGCCCGAGCCCGAAGCGTCGCCGTTGGCGCCGTCGGAGGAGCCGTCGTCACCACCGGCGCCCGACTCGTCGCGGCCGCCCGGGTGTTGGCTGATCGCCGGTCCGGACCCGGAGGGGCCGGGCGTGATGGAGGAGGGCGCGGTGTCCTTGCCGTTCGAGCCACCGGCGCCGGTCTTGCTCCCTCCGCCACCGGAGTTGACGGCCCATACGATCAGCAGCGCGAGCAGCGCCACCATGGACAGCAGAACGGCCCTCCGTCGCCAGTAAATGGTGGAGGGAAGCGGCCCGATCGGATTGCGCAGAGATCCCACGGCGCAAACTGTACGAGAGATCCGTCCGTTCTCCCGCCCCCACCCGCCGCCACGGCCCCTGAGTTTTGCGGATCATAGTCCCGGGCGGCGGTTTCGGCGCGGGGACAACCCCCTGTCTTTCGTCAGGTACGGGACGAGACCATCGCGGGATGTGATGGTGCTGGGGCATTACGTACGGTCCGTGTCATGGGAATCTTCGACTCCGGCCTCTATCGCGACATCACCGGCTTCGCCCACGACACCCCGTCGTGGTTCCAGCACCTCATGGAGGTGTTCACCGAGCTGGGGCTGTTGGTCTTCGCCGTGCTCTTCGTCGCCGCCTGGTGGCGGGCCCGGCGCGGTGATCCACAGGCCCTGGCCGTCGCGGTGCTCGCCCCTCTGGCCACCGGCGTCGCCTATGCGTGCAGCGAGCTGGTCAAGTCCGGTGTCGACGAAGAGCGTCCCTGCCGGGCCGTTTCCGGCGCCCTGACCTCTCTTGTCGCGTGTCCGCCTCATGGCGACTGGTCGTTCCCCAGCAACCACGCCACCATCGCGGCCGCCGCCGCCGTCGGCCTCATCCTCGCCTGGCCCGCCATCGGCCGGCTCACCATCCCTCTCGCCCTCCTCATGGCCTTCTCCCGCGTCTTCGTCGGCGTCCACTACCCGCACGACGTGGCGGTGGGGCTGGCGGTCGGGGCCCTTGTCTCGTTCGTCGTGGTGCGGCTCTGTGCGGGGAGTGGGGCTCGGGTCGTCGTGGCCATGCGGGGGTCCGGGAGCGGGGTTGTCCGCTGGTTCGCCGGGGCGGGGGCGGTGAGCGGGTATGCGGCCGTCGGCGGTCATCGACGGTGATCAGACCAGGCCCGCCTCGTACGCCACGATGGCCGCCTGCACTCTGTTCCTGACCTCCAGACGGTCCGGGACCGCGCGCACGTAGGCCTTCACCGTGCCCTCCACCAGGTGCAGGCGGCACGCGATCTCCGGGTTCGAGAGGCCCGCGCCCACCAGGCCCAGCACCTGCCGTTCGCGTGGGGTGAGCGCGGCCACGCGGGCCCTGACCGCTGTCTCTCGGCCCAGGCGCTGTGCCCCGAAGCCGTCGATGACGTGACGCGCCACCTTCGGTGACAGGAACGCGGCGCCGTCCGCCACCGCTCTGACCCCCGCCATCAGTTCATGCGGGTCACCGGGCTTGAGGAGGAATCCGGTGGCCCCGCCGGCCAGGGCACGCCACGTACGCGTCCTCCGAGAACGTCGTCGGCATCGCCACCGCCGCGCCCGGCAGGCCTCGTACCATCTCCTCCGCCGCCGCCAGGCCGTCCAGGCGCGGCATACGGATGTCCAGGAGCGCCACGTCGGGGGGGGTGGGCCTGCGCCAGGCTCACCGCCTCGCGGCCGTCCGCCGCCTCCGCCACCACCTCGAAGTCGCCGCCCGCCGCGAGGATCGCGCTCACGCCCGCCCGGATCATCGCCTCGTCGTCCGCCAGCAGGACTCGGACATCTCGCCCCCTCCCGCTTCTGTGCCTGCACCTGGTCTGTCGTGCCTGCTGGTGCGGTGCAGGGCTGTCGCGGCGGCGAGCGCCGCGAGGCCGGTGAACTGCGCCCACAGCGGGCTTCGCTCCAGGCCGAGGCGCTCAGCGGCGGCGACGGGGCCGGGGACGGCCAGGGCCGCCCAGAGCAGGGGCCCGTACTGCGGGCTGGAGGTCTCACATCTGCCGAAGGTACAAGCGCCGGCCGGGTCGCCGCCCCTGCCGATCGTCAGGGTGCGCGTCAAGCGAACGAGGCCGAGCCAACCCGTTTGCGTCACAGCGCCGCCACGCCGTCCCCGCTCCCCATGGCAGGATCGTCCTGCCATGACTGCGCCCACGAACACCAGCACCGAGTCCCTGCACGCTCCCGTCATCGACTGGTTCGCGGAGAATGCCCGCGACCTGCCGTGGCGCCGCCCCGACGCGGGTCCCTGGGGCGTGATGGTCAGCGAGTTCATGCTCCAGCAGACGCCGGTGAGCCGCGTCCTCCCCGTGTACGAGCAGTGGCTCGCGCGGTGGCCGCGCCCCGCCGATCTGGCCAAGGAGGCGCCCGGCGAGGCCGTGCGCGCCTGGGGCAGGCTCGGCTATCCCCGCCGCGCGCTGCGGCTGCACGGCGCCGCCGTCGCCATAACGGAGCGGCACAGCGGCGACGTACCCTCCGCTCACTCGCAACTGCTCGCGCTGCCCGGCATCGGCGAGTACACGGCCGCCGCCGTGGCCTCCTTCGCGTACGGGCAGCGGCACGCCGTCCTCGACACGAACGTACGGCGCGTGTTCGCGCGGGCCGTGAGCGGTGTGCAGTACCCGCCGAACGCCACGACCGCGGCCGAACGCAAGCTCGCCCGCTCCCTGTTGCCCGAGCAGGAGTCGACGGCCTCGCGGTGGGCCGCCGCCTCCATGGAGCTCGGCGCCCTCATCTGCACGGCGAAGAACGAGAGTTGCCACCGCTGCCCCATCGCCGCCCAGTGCGCGTGGCGGCTCGCCGGCAAGCCCGACCACGTGGGTCCGCCGCGCCGCGGGCAGGCGTACGCGGGCACGGACCGGCAGGTGCGCGGGAAGCTGCTGGCCGTGCTGCGGGAAGCCGTGTCGCCGGTTCCCCAGGCGGCGTTGGACCGCGTGTGGGACGAGCCGGTGCAGCGGGCGCGCGCCCTCGACGGGCTCGTGGCGGACGGGCTCGTGGAGCCGCTGCCGGACGGTTTCTACCGGCTGCCGCTGAGTTGACGGGCGTACGGGTTTACCCACGACTTACGTCTGTTACACAACCGACGGCCAGCCGTGCGCCCTCCGCAGGCTGAAGCGGACAACCCCGTGACAACGCCTCCGTAGCTTCTCCCGTGTACCGATCACCTACAGGTGACGGACAGGGAAAGCGCGAACGGTTCGCGAACGGGAGGCGGTTGGCATGGCGCACGGCGAGGTGCTCGAGTTCGAGGAGTACGTCCGCACTCGGCAGGACGCCCTGCTGCGCAGCGCCCGGCGCCTCGTGCCGGACCCTGTCGACGCCCAGGACCTGCTCCAGACGGCGCTGGTGCGGACGTTCGGCCGCTGGGACGGCATAGCCGACAAGCGCCTCGCGGACGCCTATCTGCGCCGCGTCATGATCAATACGCGTACGGAGTGGTGGCGCGCCCGCAAGCTCGAAGAGGTGCCCACCGAGCAGCTGCCCGACGCGAGCATCGACGACTCGACCGAGCAGCACGCCGACCGCGCGCTCCTCACGGACATCATGAAGGTGCTGGCTCCCAAGCAGCGCAGCGTGGTGGTGCTGCGACACTGGGAGCAGATGTCCACAGAGGAGACGGCCGCCGCCCTCGGCATGTCGGCCGGAACCGTGAAGAGCACGCTGCACCGGGCGCTGGCCCGGCTCCGCGAGGAGCTGGAGAGCCGGGACCGCCACGAGTCCGGCCACCGCGTGCTCGAACGGGAGGAGACGGAGCGTTGCGCGGCCTAGGCATACGTGCCGGTCGGGTCCTGAAGGCGGGGAGTACGGCGGTGGCCGCGCTCGCCGCCATCGGCCTTTTCCTCGGCGCCCTCACGGCCTGCTCGGCCGGCGGCACGGGCGCCCGCGACGAAGGGCCCGCCCGCTCCGACCCGGGGCCCTCGGCCGCCCCGAAGGCCGTGTCGTCCTCCCCGTCCTCCCCCGCGCCCAAGACGGTGAACGCGGTCCGGCTCGTCAAGGACGACCCGGCGGTGAGCACGGAGGTCAAGCGCGACCTCAAGCCCTGCGTGGGGCACGAGTACCCGGTCGACGTGTCCTACGGGAACCTGACGGGGAACACGTCGAGCGACGTCGTGGTCAACGTCATGACCTGCGGAGACGCCGTCAGCATCGGCAGCTACGTGTACCGCGACACCGGCGGGAAGTACGAGAACGTCTTCAAGGCCGAGGAGCCTCCGGTGTACGCGGAGATAGACCGGGGCGACCTCGTCGTCACCAAGCAGGTGTACGAGAAGGGCGACTCGGTGGCGTATCCCTCGGGTGAGGACGTCCTGACGTACCGCTGGACCACCGGCCGGTTCGTCGAGCAGGCCAGGACGCACAACGACTACAGCAACGCGGTGAACGGGGACACGCCCGAGCCGTCCGACAACTGAGCGGCGGGCCGGACAGCCCCGACCATGCAGATGACGGACCAGACCACTTTTCGGACGACGTATCAGGAGCAGCGGATTCGGATGGCAGAGCACACCCACGTCCTCTTCGTCGAGGACGACGACGTCATCCGCGAGGCCACCCAGCTCGCCCTCGAGCGGGACGGCTTCGTGGTCACAGCCATGCCGGACGGGCTCGCGGGCCTGGAGGCGTTCCGCGCGAACCGGCCCGACATCGCGCTGCTCGACGTGATGGTGCCCGGCCTGGACGGCGTGAGCCTGTGCCGCCGCATCCGTGACGAGTCCACCGTCCCCGTGATCATGCTGTCGGCGCGGGCCGACTCGATCGACGTGGTGCTCGGCCTGGAGGCCGGCGCGGACGACTACGTGACCAAGCCGTTCGACGGGGCCGTCCTCGTGGCGCGGATCCGGGCCGTCCTGCGGCGCTTCGGGCACGCGAGCGGATCGGCGTCCGGCGCGGCGCCGGCCGTCGCCGGCAACTCCGGCGCGACCGGCAGTGTCCTGCACTTCGGCGATCTGGAGATCGACACCGAGGGCATGGAGGTCCGCAAGGACGGGGCCACGGTCGCGCTGACGCCGACCGAGATGCGGCTGCTCCTGGAGTTCTCGTCCGCGCCCGGCACGGTCCTCTCCCGCGACAAGCTCCTCGAACGCGTGTGGGACTACGGCTGGGGCGGGGACACCCGCGTCGTCGACGTCCATGTGCAGCGGCTGCGCACGAAGATCGGCCAGGACCGGATCGAAACGGTCCGCGGCTTCGGCTACAAGCTCAAGGCCTGACGGGCCGTGCCGGGGCGGGGTGTCGTGTCGGGGCCGAGTGGCTTGTCGGGACCGGGTGGCTTGTCCGGGCCGGGTGTCCGGAGAGCCGTTTACCCGGTCGGTATGTGTGCCGGCCGGGTCATTCGCTGTCTGACGAGGAACGGGATCGGGATATGAGGGGGGCCGCCGCGACCGTGCGCGCCCGGCTCGGGCAGCCGCTGCGGCTGCCGCTGAGACGGCTGCGCCCGGCGCTGCACACCGGGGTCCGCTGGAAAATCAGCGTCGCCATCGCCCTGGTGGGGGCGCTCGTCGCTGTCGCCCTGAGCCTGGTCGTGCACAACGCGGCGCGCGTCTCGATGCTGGACAACGCGCGCGACGTGCAGGACGAACGCATCCAGTTCGTGGCGCGCCAGTACGAGGCCACCGGGCGCGGCCTCCCTGTCGGCTTCAAGGTCGACGACCCGGGCATACCCCCTGACCTGCGCAAGAAGGCGATGGCCGGGCGGCGCGCCACTTTCGTCTCCGAGCAGGTCGGCGGCGTACCCGACATCTGGGCCGCGGTCCCGCTCGGCGACGGGCGCCTGCTGTCCGTGCACACCCGCTTCACCGACCGCAGCGCCACCGTCATGAAGGACCTCGACCAGGCCCTGATCATCGGCTCGATCTCGGTGGTCTTCGGCGGGTGCGCCCTCGGCGTGCTCATCGGTGGCCAGGTGTCACGGCGCCTGCGCAAGGCGGCGTCCGCGGCCAGGGAGGTCGCGCAGGGGCGGACCGACGTACGGGTCGGGGACGCCATCGGCGGCGTCGTACGCGACGAGACCGACGATCTCGCGCAGGCCGTCGACGCGATGGCCGACGCCCTGAAGCAGCGCCTCGAGGCCGAGCGCCGGGTCACCGCGGACATCGCGCACGAGCTGCGTACGCCGGTGACCGGACTGCTCACCGCGGCCGAGCTGCTGCCGCCCGGACGCCCGAGCGAGCTGGTCAAGGACCGGGCCCAGGCGATGCGCACCCTCGTCGAGGACGTGCTCGAAGTGGCGCGTCTGGACAGCGCGGCCGAGCGCGCCGAGCTCCAGGACCTGCTGCTGGGCGAGTTCGTGACGCGGCGGGTCGGCGCGCGCCACGCGGACGTACGGGTGAGCGTGGTGCACGAGTCGGAGGTCACCACCGACCCGCGCCGCCTCGAACGCATCCTCTTCAACCTCCTCGCCAACGCCGCGAAGCACGGCAAGCCGCCGGTCGAGGTCAGCGTCGAGGGCCGGGTGGTGCGCGTGCGCGATCACGGGCCCGGGTTCCCGGAGGAGCTGCTCGACGAGGGGCCGAGCCGCTTCCGTACGGGCGCGGCGGACCGCGCGGGCCACGGGCACGGTCTCGGCCTCACGATCGCTGCGGGTCAGGCGCGCGTGCTCGGCGCCCGCCTCACGTTCCGCAACGTGCGCCCGCCGGGGGCTCCTTCAACGACTCCGTCCGAGGGGGCGGTCGCGGTGCTGTGGCTGCCGGAGCACGCACCGACGAACACGGGAAGCTTCCCGATGCTGCGCCTGCCGGACTGAGGGCGGCTCCGAACGAGAGGCCTCAAGGAACGGGAGCCCTCAGCTGGTGGCCCACTCCTTGTCGAGGTCGAGCCCCTCGTTGCGCTGCGTGAACGAGAACCAGTTCCCGGAGTCGTCGCGGAAGATCGCCTCGGTCCCGTACGGGCGCTCCTGCGGCTCCTGGAGGAACTGCACCCCGCGCCCCTTGAGCCGCTCGTAGTCCCCGTGGATGTCGTCCGTGACCAGGACTCCGGCCCCGAGAATGCCCTTGGAGACCAGCTTCTTCACCGCCTCGGCCGACTCGGGGTCCATCGCGGGCACCCCGGGCACCATCAGCGTCAGCTCGACGTCGGGCTGGTCCTTGGCGCCCACGGTCAGCCAGCGCATACCGCCCTCGCCCATGGTCATGTCCGTACGCACCTCGAGCCCCAGCTTCGCGGTGTAGAACTCCTTGGCCCGGTCCTGGTCGAGAACCCAGACGGTGGAAATGGCGAGTCCCTTGATCATGATGCGCTCCGCAGTGGTCGGGCCACGCGCCGGCGAATCCGGCCGTGCCCTGTCACCGTAGGCAGTCACCCCCCGCCTCCGCTTCTCCAGAATTGCGCCCCTCGCCGGCCCCCTGCCCCGCACTCCCGGACGGCCCTCTGCCGGGGAAGCCGCCGGCCCACAACATCGCGTAACACCCGGGGATGAGCGCCGCCCCGCGCCCCACGTGCTTCGCCCGGTACTCGCTCGGTGTCAGGCCCGTCTGTCTCTTGAACCGGGACGAGAACGTGCCCAGGCTGCTGAATCCCACGAGGCCGCAGATCTCCGTGACCGACAGGTCCGCCGATCTCAGCATCTCCTCGGCCCGCTCGATCCGACGGCGCGTCAGATACTGCCCCGGTGTCTCCCCGTACGCCTCCTTGAAGCACCGCACGAAGTGGTACCGCGAATAACCGGCATGGGCCGCCACCGCGTCCAGGTCGAGCTCGGCCTCGGCCCAGTCGCGGTCCATCGCGTCCTTGGCGAGCCGCAGCTGCCGCAATTTCTCCACGTCACCGATGCTGGCACGCCCCACTGACAACGGCCTCGGCACGGCGAAGGCCCCCGGTGCACATCAGCGCACCGGGGGCCTTCACACAAGCCGAGGAGGATCGGGACGACCCGCTCAGACGGTCTCGGAGACCGTCCTGCCGTCCGCCGCGGCGTCCCCGGCCGCGACCTCCTCGACCGGCCTCGCGTCGGCCGTCGCCGTACCGTTCGCTGCCGCGTCGGCCGTGGCCGTACCGGCCTTGGCCATGTCGGCCGGCTGCGCGTCCGCCGGACCCGCGGCCTCGGGAGAGCTCGACGCCTCCTTGTCGGGGCCCGCGCCACGCAGCGGCACCTCCTTCACGAAGACCGCCGCGATCAGCGCCAGAATCGCGATGATCGAACCGAGCAGGAACGCCGAGTGCGTACCGGCCGACACCGCGTGCAGGTAGGCGTCGCGCACCGCGTCCGGCAGCTTGGCCAGGCCCTCGGCCGTCAGCTGTGTGGAATGCTCCGCGACCTTGCCGCCCATCGCCCCGGCCCGCTCGGCCATCACGTCCTGGACGCGGTTGTTGAAGAGCGCGCCCATGATCGCGACGCCGAAGGAGGAGCCGAGCGTACGGAACAGGGTCGTGGAGGACGAGGCGACGCCCATGTCCTTCATCTCGACGCTGTTCTGCGCGACCAGCATCGTGATCTGCATCAGGCAGCCCATGCCCGCGCCGAGCACGGCCATGTACAGGCCGGAGGTGAGGCGCGTGGTCTCGGTGTCCATCTGCGCGAGCAGGAAGAGTCCGGCCACCATCAGCACGCTGCCGACCAGCGGGAACACCTTGTACTTGCCGGTGTTGGTGGTGACGCGGCCCGCGACCAGCGAGACGACCATCATCGAGAGCAGCATCGGCAGGAGCAGCAGACCGGAGTTGGTCGCGTTCGCTCCCTGCACCGTCTGCTGGTAGAGCGGCAGGAAGAGCACGGCGCCGAACATCACGAAGCCGGTGATGAAGCCGATGAGGGACATCACCGTGAAGTTGCGGCTGCGGAAGATGTGCAGCGGCAGGATCGGCTCGGCCGCCTTCGACTGGACGAAGAGGAAGCCGACGAGCGCGGCGACACCGATCGCGGCGAGCTCCATGATCACGGCGGAGCCCCAGGCGTACTGCGATCCGCCCCAGGTCGTCACGAGCACGATCGACGTGATGCCGACGGTGAGCAGTGCGGCGCCCAGGTAGTCGATCTTCCCCTTGGAGCGCTTCTTCGGCAGGTGCAGGACCGCGGTGACCATGGCGAGGGCGACAAGGCCGAGCGGCAGGTTGATGTAGAAGGACCAGCGCCAGCCCCAGTTGTCGGTGATGGCGCCGCCGACGAGCGGTCCGCCGATCATGGCGAGCGCCATGACGCCGGCCATCATGCCCTGGTACTTGCCGCGCTCCCGCGGCGGAATCAGGTCACCGATGATGGCCATGACACCGACCATCAGGCCACCGGCGCCGAGACCCTGGATCGCGCGGAACGCGATGAGCTGGTTCATGTCCTGGGCCATGCCGCTGAGCGCGGAGCCGATCAGGAAGATCACGATCGAGGTCAGGAAGGCGCCCTTCCTGCCGTACATGTCGCCGACCTTGCCCCAGATGGGGGTCGAGGCGGCGGTCGCGAGCGTGTACGCGGTCACGACCCACGAGAGGTGTTCGAGGCCGCCCAGGTCGCCGACGATCGTGGGCATCGCGGTGCCGACGATCATGTTGTCGAGCATCGCGAGCAGCATCGCGATCATCAACGCCATCAGGACTACGCGCACGCTGCGCGGCTGCCGCTCCTTGGTGGCCGCCGCGCCGCCCCCGCCGGTGTACACCGCCACTGTTCCGGTCTCCGCCATGATCCCCACTCCCCAGTTGCTCACTTGCCACCACTTACTTGCCGCCCGGCAAGTTGACTACACTGAGGGAAGATAGAGCGCTAACTAGCCGGGCGTCAAGTAAGTTTTCGCCCAAGGCCCGCCACCAGCACGAAGGAGCAGCCACAGATGGGCAGCAGCAAGCAGCGCCGCGGAAACACGCGGCAGCGCATCCAGGACGTGGCGCTGGAACTGTTCGCCGAGCAGGGCTACGAGAAGACCTCGCTGCGCGAGATCGCCGAGCACCTCGACGTCACCAAGGCGGCGCTCTACTACCACTTCAAGACCAAGGAAGACATCGTCGTCAGCCTCTTCGAGGACCTGACGCGGCCCATCGACGAGCTGATCGAGTGGGGCCGGGAGCAGCCCGACACCCTGGAGACCAAGCAGGAGCTCATGGAGCGCTACAGCCTGGCACTGCACGGGGCGGGGCCGCTGTTCCGCTTCATGCAGGAGAACCAGGCGACCATGCGCGAGCTGAGCATCGGCGAGCTCTTCAAGGACCGCATGAAGGCGCTCCTCGACCAGCTCCTGCCGGAGGACGCCACCTTGACCGAGCGGGTCCGCTGCTTCAGCGCGATCTTCTCGATGCACGCGGGCCTGTTCGTCCTCAAGGACGTCGAAGGCGACCCCGAGGAAAAGCGCAAGGCCATCCTCGAGGTCGCCACCGATCTCGTCACCCAGGCACAGCGAGGCGCCTGAGTTCCGTCATGCTGCTGAGCTTCCTGTGCGGGTGAGCCCATCCACACAGGTGGGCTCGCTCACGCAGGTCAGACGGCGACGCCCATCGACTTCAGGAAGTTGACCGGGTTGACCGCGGAGCCGTAGTTCGGGGTCGTGCGGACCTCGAAGTGCAGGTGCGGGCCGCTGGAGTTACCCGTGTTGCCGGAGAGCGCGATGTGCTGACCGGTGGAGACCGTCTGGCCGATGTGCACGTCGATGCGGGACAGGTGCGCGTACTGCGAGTACGTGCCGTTGCCGTGCTTGATCACGATGGCGTTGCCGTACGCCGGGCCGTCGCCGCCGCCGTTGGGGCCGGCCTTGACGACGGTGCCACCGTGGGCGGCCATGACGTTCGTGCCGATCGGCACGGCGAAGTCCTGGCCGGAGTGCTTGTGCGACCACATGTTGCCGCCGAGGCCGAAGCCCGCGGACAGCTTGTAGTTCTTGACCGGGTCTATCCAGCCGGCGGCCTTCTTCGCCGCGGCCTTCTTGACCTGGGCGGCGTGCACCTTGGCCTGCTCGGCGTGCACCTTGGCCTGCTCGGCGTGCACCTTGGCCCGCTCGGCGGCCTTGGCCTGGGCCTTGGCCTGCGCCTGGACCGAAGCGGCGGCGACGCTGGGCAGCGCGACGCTTCCCTGAGTGCTTTCGGCGGCGACCGCGGCCCCGGCCCCCAGCAGCGCCGTGGCTCCCATGGCGGCGGTCACGACGGCCGCCCGAGTACGGAGCAGGGACGAGCCGGAAGAAAGAGTCATGGTGCGCTTCGACATTCGGGGATTACCTCCGCGTTGACGACAGGAACAGACCGGCACTCGCTGGTGACGTGCCGGGCTGGCTGTTCATTGGTAACCCGGGAACCCATCTCGACTCAAAGGCCCCATCTACTACCCAAAGCCGTACCGAAAGGTCGGGACTTCAACCTCTTGACAGCCCCCGAAGACCCCCTGCGATCTGTCGGTTTTATGACCCGATTCCAGGTTTAGGACCACTTCGAACCCCTGCGTTCCGGCGCCCCACCGGCCGCACGCCCTACCGATCCAAGAAACGGACATTTCGGTAGAACCTGCCGATGCCGTAACAACCCCCCATCCCCGCAGCGCATCCACTATTGCGGCTAGTACCGGACAAAACGCCTGTGCGCCATGTCACCGGGAGGCAAGATCCAGAGACCCGAGAATGTGACGCGGGCTACTGTGAAGCGCCTGGTTTCGCGGCCTTTCGGGGGGAAGCGCAGATGGATCCCGCAGTCCTCGGCACACGCCTGGCGTCGAGCGTGCTCTCTCCTCTGGTGAAGCAGCTCCTCACCCGCGACGGCCCCGGCGCGGGCCTGGTGGACAAGCCCGTACGCCTCTCGGGCCTCGTCACCTTCCGCGGCGAGAAGCGGACCCTCGGGGAGAAGGAGGTCGGGCACCTCGCCGCCCGTCTGGTGCGGGAGGCCGTGCAGTCCCCGGGCGAGCCCCCGTTCCCCGCGGACGAGCAGGAGGCGGTCACGGCCGCCCTCGCCCGCAGGCTCCTCGCCCTCGGTGACCTGGACATGGACGACGTCCAGGCGGTCCGCCTCGGCCACCGGCAGCTGGCCCGCACCCTGCGCGAGGCAGCCCCCGCGCCCGGCCTCACCACCGACGCCGCCTACTTCCTCGACTCGGTCACCGAGTGGGCCTGCCTGCACATCCTGCACTTCTTCACCCAGCGCTCCACGTTCGTTGCCCGCACCCTGGTCGAGCAGAGCCGCGCCCAGTCCGAACTGATCGCCAAGGTGGACGCGCTGATCACGCGCACTCCGCCGCGCGACGGGCAGGACACCGCCTTCGAGGCCCGCTACCGCGCCCACCTCGCGGAGCGCCACAACCGCGTCACCATCTTCGGCCTCGACCTGCGCGACTCCCCCGACGTCTGGCCCCTCGACGTCGCCTACCTGAGCCTTGAAGCCACTCGCGAGGCCGGCCCCGAGGACACGCACGGCGAGCCCCAGGGAGCCACGACGGTCCAGGTCAGGGCCGAGGACGCGTTCGACGGCCACGACCGGGTCCTGCTGCGCGGCGAGGCGGGCTCCGGCAAGACGACCCTCATCCAATGGCTGGCGATCACCACCACGGGCCGTATCCCCTACGTGCTGCCGCTGCGCACCCTGATCCGCGCCGCGGGACTCCCCACCCCCGCCGCGTTCCTCGCCTCCGCCGACTGCCCGCACACCCCGCCCGACGGCTGGGCCGAGCGCGTCCTGACGGCGGGGCGCGGCCTCGTGATGGTCGACGGCCTGGACGAGGTCCCCTCGGCCGACCGGCACCGCGTGCGCGACTGGCTGCTCGGCCTCGTCCGCGCCTTCCCCGGCAACCGCTGGCTGCTCACCGCCCGCCCCACCGCCGTACGCTCCGACTGGCTGGCCGGGGGCGGGTTCGCCGAGCTGTCCCTCGCCCCCATGGGCCGTCGGACGGTCGGCGCGTTCGTGCGGCGCTGGCACGCGGCCGCCGACGCGGCCGAGCACGAGGAACAGCTTCTGGACGCCCTGCGCGCCAAGCCGGACCTGTCGCTCCTGGCGACCAACCCCCTCATGTGCGGGATGATCTGCGCCCTCCACCGCGCGCGCCGCGGCTATCTCCCGCCGCGCCGCAAGGCCCTGTACGACGCCGCGCTCCAGATGCTCCTCACCGACCGCGACCGCCGGCGCGGCATGGGGGGCCTCGACGGCATCGAACTCGACACCGAGGACCAGACCGAACTCCTCCAGCGCCTCGCCTACGCCCTGGTGCTCGCGGGCCGCACCGAGATGGACGAGGCCACCGCGCTCACCCTCCTAGAACGCGCCCTGCCCTCCGTCCCCGACGCCGCGCGCCAGGGCGACGCGCCCACGATCCTGCGCCACCTCCTGCTGCGCAGCGGCGTCCTGCGCAGCCCCGCCCCGCAGGTGGTCGACTTCGCGCACCGGACGTTCCTCGACCACCTGGGCGCGCGCTACGCGGTCGAGGAGGGCCACCTCGACGTCCTGCTCGGCCACGCCGGCGACACCCAGTGGGAGGACGTCATACGGATGGCCGTGGCCCACGCCCGTACCCGCGAGCGGACGACGCTGCTACGGGGCCTGCTGGCTGTCGACAGCCCGCGCGTGACCCTCCTCGCGCTGGCGAGCCTTCAGGACGCCTCGGCGGTCGAACAGGAGGTCCTCGAAGAGGTACGGGAACGGGCCGCCGCCCTCATCCCGCCCCGGACACCCCAGGAGGCCGAAGAGCTCGCGCAGGCGGGCCCGTTCGTCCTCGAACTCCTTCCCGGTCCACAGGACCTGACGGACGAGGAGGCCCACGCGGTGGTGACCACGGCCTCCCGCCTGGGCCACGAGGGCTCCCTGCCGGTCCTGAAGCGCTTCCGCGCCCACACATCGCTCGACGTACGACGCCAACTCGTCGGCACCTGGCGGAGGTTCGACGCCCAGGAGTACGCGGACGAGGTGCTCACGCATGTGGGGCGGGAGGGGCTCGACCTGACCGTGCGGAGCGAGGAACAGGTGCGGGCGACGCGGACGATGCCGCCGTGGCCGCGGGTCGACCTCGATGGGGAGCACCCGCTCGACACGGTCATGGACTGCCTGGACCCTGAGGGCGCACGGAATCTGACGCTGCGCAGCAACCCGTACGTGACGGATCTGCGAGAGCTGCACGCCCTGCCGTCGCTGGAGTTCCTGTCGCTGATGTACTGCCCCGAGGTCCGCGACCTGGCACCCCTCGCCGAGATGCGGCTACGGCATCTGTCGGTGATCGACCTGCCCGCGCTGCCGGCCCTCACCGGCCTGTCCCGGGTGACCAGCCTTTCCTCGCTCAGCGTCATCCAGCCGGTCCCCGGCGACTCGCTCGCCGCGTTCCTGCCGGTCGGGGCCCCGCTCGACCAGCTCATCCTCGGCCGAGGCGCCACGGAGACCACCGGACTCAACGGCCTGGCGGCGTTCCCTGAGCTGACCTGGCTGAACCTGTCCAGCGATACGGCCGCACTCGGCCCACGCGACTGGGAGCAGCTCGCCCGGCACCCCGCGCTCACCCACCTCTCCCTCGGCGGCCGGCTCCTGCCCCCGCACGGCCCGTCCAGCGAGCTGCCAGGAATCCGCGCCCTCACCCTCCACCTGGAGGCGGGAACCAAGGAGCACGTCTCCCGCTTCGCCCCCGCCGTCCCGCACGCAGACACCGTGGGCCTCTACTTCGCCGAGGACGCCGCACCTGCTGCCGACGACGTCTACGCCGCCCTCTTCCCGCAAGCCGAGGTCACCGTCCACCGCTGGGGTCGGTGAATCACAGGAGCACGGCAAAGGGGCTGCCCCAGGACCGAAGTCCTGGGGCAGCCCCTTTGACTCAGCGCATCCCCGAAGGGTTACGCCTCCTTGCTCAGATTCGGACCGGCTCCGCCGGCCGCCTGCTCGATCGGCGGGACGTCCGGCAGCGGGGACTTCTCCTCGCCGCGGAAGGTGAACGTCTTGGCGTCACCCTCACCCTCCGTGTCGACGACCACGATGTGGCCCGGACGCAGCTCACCGAAGAGGATCTTCTCGGAGAGCGAGTCCTCGATCTCGCGCTGGATCGTGCGTCGCAGCGGACGCGCGCCGAGCACGGGGTCGTAACCCTTCTTGGCGAGGAGCTCCTTCGCGGACTGGCTGAGCTCGATGCCCATGTCCCGGTCCTTGAGGCGCTCGTCGACCTTGCCGATCATCAGGTCGACGATCTGGAGGATGTCGTCCTGGGTCAGCTGCGGGAAGACGACGACGTCGTCCACGCGGTTCAGGAACTCGGGGCGGAAGTGCTGCTTGAGCTCGTCCGAGACCTTGTTCTTCATGCGCTCGTAGTTGGACTTCGTGTCGCCCTGGGCCGCGAAGCCGAGGTTGAAGCCCTTCGAGATGTCCCTCGTGCCGAGGTTGGTCGTCATGATGATGACCGTGTTCTTGAAGTCCACGACCCGGCCCTGGGAGTCGGTCAGGCGACCGTCCTCCAGGATCTGCAGCAACGAGTTGAAGATGTCCGGGTGGGCCTTCTCGACCTCGTCGAAGAGAACCACCGAGAACGGCTTGCGCCGCACCTTCTCCGTCAGCTGGCCGCCCTCTTCGTAGCCCACGTAACCGGGGGGCGAACCGAAGAGACGCGAGACCGTGTGCTTCTCACTGAACTCCGACATGTCGAGGGAGATCAGCGCGTCCTCGTCACCGAAGAGAAACTCGGCGAGCGCCTTGGACAGCTCGGTCTTACCGACACCGGACGGGCCCGCGAAGATGAACGAGCCACCGGGGCGCTTCGGGTCCTTCAGACCGGCACGCGTACGGCGGATCGCCTTCGAGAGCGCCTTGACGGCGTCCTTCTGACCGATGACGCGCTTGTGGAGCTCGTCCTCCATGCGCAGCAGACGCGAGGACTCCTCCTCGGTCAGCTTGAAGACGGGAATGCCGGTCGCGGTCGCGAGGACCTCGGCGATCAGCTCGCCGTCGACCTCGGCGACGACGTCCATGTCGCCGGCCTTCCACTCCTTCTCGCGCTTGGCCTTCGCCGCCAGCAGCTGCTTCTCCTTGTCGCGGAGCGAAGCTGCCTTCTCGAAGTCCTGGGAGTCGATGGCCGACTCCTTGTCGCGGCGCACGCCCGCGATCTTCTCGTCGAACTCGCGGAGGTCCGGCGGCGCGGTCATCCGGCGGATGCGCATCCGGGAACCGGCCTCGTCGATCAGGTCGATCGCCTTGTCCGGCAGGAAGCGGTCCGAGATGTACCGGTCGGCCAGCGTCGCCGCCTGCACGAGGGCCTCGTCCGTGATCGAGACGCGGTGGTGGGCCTCGTAGCGGTCGCGCAGACCCTTGAGGATCTCGATCGTGTGCGGCAGCGACGGCTCCGCGACCTGGATCGGCTGGAAGCGGCGCTCGAGAGCGGCGTCCTTCTCCAGGTGCTTGCGGTACTCGTCGAGCGTGGTCGCACCGATGGTCTGGAGCTCACCGCGGGCCAGCATCGGCTTCAGGATCGAAGCGGCGTCGATGGCGCCCTCGGCGGCACCCGCACCGACCAGCGTGTGCAGCTCGTCGATGAACAGGATGATGTCGCCGCGGGTGCGGATCTCCTTGAGGACCTTCTTCAGGCGCTCCTCGAAGTCACCGCGGTAGCGGGAACCGGCGACCAGCGCGCCCAGGTCGAGGGTGTAGAGGTGCTTGTCCTTGAGGGTCTCGGGCACCTCGCCCTTGACGATGGCCTGCGCGAGGCCCTCGACGACGGCGGTCTTGCCGACGCCGGGCTCGCCGATGAGGACCGGGTTGTTCTTAGTGCGGCGGGACAGCACCTGCATGACCCGCTCGATCTCCTTCTCGCGCCCGATGACCGGGTCGAGCTTGGATTCGCGGGCGGCCTGCGTGAGGTTCCGGCCGAACTGGTCGAGGACCAGGGACGTGGAGGGCGTGCCCTCGGCAGGACCGCCGGCGGCGGCGGTCTCCTTGCCCTGGTAGCCGGAGAGCAGCTGGATGACCTGCTGCCGCACCCGGTTGAGATCGGCGCCCAGCTTGACCAGGACCTGGGCGGCGACGCCCTCGCCCTCACGGATCAGGCCGAGCAGGATGTGCTCCGTGCCGATGTAGTTGTGACCCAGCTGAAGCGCCTCGCGGAGCGACAGCTCCAGGACCTTCTTGGCACGGGGGGTGAAGGGGATGTGCCCGGACGGAGCCTGCTGGCCCTGACCGATGATCTCCTCCACCTGCTGGCGGACCGCCTCGAGCGAAATCCCGAGGCTCTCCAGGGCCTTAGCGGCGACACCCTCACCCTCGTGGATCAGGCCCAGGAGGATGTGCTCGGTGCCGATGTAGTTGTGGTTGAGCATCCGGGCTTCTTCCTGAGCCAGGACGACAACCCGCCGCGCGCGGTCGGTGAACCTCTCGAACATCGTTAATCGCTCCTCAGAGCGGTCAGGCAGTAAGGGGACGCTCCCCTCCCTGTCCTTCCGCAGCTTAGTCCCGCAAGCGGGGACCGCTCATTCCAACTGCCGACACCCGGACCCCATCTCGGAGGTTCTCCTGACCCGAAGGCCGACAACTGCTCCAACACCGATGGTGCGAGACGATGTTCCCGCAGGCCAGGCAGTTACCCCCACCATCAGTACGCCGATGGCGAACGCAAGAGGGCCAGAACCCACGTGTCGCCCCTCCTCACTAGGGATGTCTTACCCGCCAGGAGTGACAGTCCATGCGGCGCGCCCCGGTTCCCTCCGCTACGGGCGAACACCCTTGCGCCGCCCAATGCCTCCGCACGCCCCCATTCGAGAAACTCTAGGCACTCGCCTGGCAACGCTGCGTAACTCATGAGGGTTCCCGGCGGTTGCTCCGGACATGGCCTCCATCGTGCCCACCGTGCCCCTGCCCCGTCGACCGCTCGACGCGGGCGACCCGGTGCGGGAGTGGTACGAGAACGCGCTCGGTTGGGCCACCGCGCCGGGCCCCGAGGGCCTTCAGCTGCTGACGGGGCTGCGCTTCGACGTACTGGAGCTGCCCGCGGAGGCGGGCCGTGCCGTAGTGCGGCGGCTGGACCCCGGATGTCCGGTGGCCCTGCAAGGGGAGACGATGCGCCTGCTGGTGGCCGCAGGCAGCGCGGAGGAGCTGCCGGGGCTGCTCGACTGGCTGGAGTGGGGGGCGCTGCCCCTCGATCTCTCCGTGGTCGGTGCGGGAGGGCGGATCGACGCGCCCGCGCCCACGGGAGCGCCGGACCCGCAGGAGGCCGCTGTCTGGGTGCGGCCCCCCGAGCCCGGATGCGACGTCGAGCCGACGCTTCCGGCTCTGACGGCGCTGTCGGCCGTAGGGGGCGGTGGGGGCGCCCCCGGTCTCGTACGGCTGGTGGAAACGGCGGCGACTCAGTGCCACCGGATCCGGTTGCGACGTGCCTGCGCTCAGCCGTTGGCCTTCTCATAGGCCTCACGGATGGACGCGGGGACACGGCCGCGGTCGTTGACCTCGTAACCGTTCTCCTTGGCCCAGGCACGGATCTGCGCCGTGTCCTGGCTGCCGCCGGCCACCGCGGCGCGCGCCTTGCCGCGTCCGCCGGCGGAACGGCCTCCGGTACGACGACCACCCTTGAGGTACGGCTCAAGAAGTCCGCGGAGCTTGTCCGCGTTGGCGGTGGTGAGGTCGATCTCGTAAGTCTTGCCGTCCAACGCGAACGTCACGGTCTCGTCCGCCTCGCCACCGTCGAGGTCGTCGACAAGAAGGACCTGAACCTTCTGTGCCACCGGATTTCCTTTCATCGATATCTGTAGGGCCGGACCCCACGACCTCAGTCGTTGATTCGCCGTCCCCTTGTTATATGCAGTACGCAGTACGTCGGAAAGCAAACCGCTTTTGCTGGAAAAACACAAACCCCTGGGAGAGATCCGGGAGAGACCAAGGACCCCGAGAAGCCCGGAAAGATGCGCGTTTCGGACATAGGGCACCTGGGCAGGGAGCTGCTCAGGAATATCGGGGGGCGATCACAGATGCAGAAGCATCCGGCTGTTGCCCAAGGTGTTCGGTTTCACTCGTTCGAGACCGAGGAACTCCGCGACGCCCTCGTCATAGGAACGCAAGAGCTCGCTGTAGACATCGGTGTCGATGGTATCGACGGGCGCCTCTCCGATCTCCACGAAGCCGTGGTTCGCGAAGAACTCCACTTCGAAGGTGAGACAGAAAACCCGGCGAACACCGATCCAGCGCGCGGTCTGCAGCAACTTCTGGAGCAGTTGGTGACCGACGCCCGCGCCCCTGACCACCGGATTCACGGCGAGGGTGCGGACTTCCGCGAGGTCTTCCCACATCACATGCAGGGCACCGCAGCCGACGACCTCCGCGTTGTCGTCGCGTTCCGCGACCCAGAACTCCTGGATGTCCTCGTAAAGCGTCACGGTGGCTTTGTCGAGGAGGATCCCCTCGCGGCTGTACGCGTCGAGGAGTCGGCGCACGGACGGCACATCGGCCGTCCTCGCCCTGCGCACGGTGACTGCTTTTGCGGTGACTTCGGGGAGCGGTGCTGGCATGAGCGGACGCTATCGCCCGGCGTCCGAGGCCGGTTCCCCGGGTCCTTCGGGCTCTTCCGACGCTTCAGGCGCTTCAGGCTGTTCGGAGTCCTGTGGCTCTTCACGCCCCTGGCCGGCGTCAGATCCTTCCGGCTCTCGAGTCGTGAGGGTCTGCGCCTGAGGCCCCTGCACCATGCGCACGGCATCGCTCAGTGCTTCGCGTTGTTCCGGCGACATCATGCCGAAGAAGGCGACGAGAGCCGCCGCCGGGTTGTCACTCTGGGACCATGCGTCGTTCATCAGCGCGGCGGAGTAGGCGGCGCGAGTGGAGACGGCCTCATATCGATAGGCCCGGCCTTCCGCTTCGCGGCGCACCCAGCCCTTCTGGTGGAGATTGTCCAAAACGGTCATGACCGTGGTGTAGGCGATGGACCGTTCCTGCTGGAGGTCTTCCAGGACTTCGCGAACCGTCGCGGGGCGGTTCCACTTCCACACCCGTGTCATCACTGCGTCTTCGAGTTCTCCCAATGGGCGCGGCACGAGCAGCACACTAGTGGCAGAAGTCGGCAATAGGGCGCCGGACGTGGCGAACGGCGCCTAATAACGACAAAAAGGGCGCCCGGTGGGGCGCCCTTCTCAGATGTCGCTCAGCTGCGGGCCGGTCTGGCGGGCCGCCTCGGCGCGGGCGATCGCCGCGTCGACGGCCGCGTCCTCCTTGGCCTTCTTGTCGCCGCCCTGGGACTTCACGATCGTCACGATGAGACCGATGAAGAAGACGGCCATCACTACGGGGGGCACGAGCGCGGAGACGTAGTCCATGCCCCCAGAGTAGCTATCCGACGGCGAGCTCCTGCGGCGGGGCCGCTGGGGGCGCGGGGCGGCGCTTGGGCGGGAAGACCTCGGCCGGGGTGGGCATGGGGCGCGGCGGGGCCGGGGGGTTCGCCGGGGGCCGGGGTGCAGATGCCGGCTTCCCGGTGGCGGCGAGGCCTCCGGGCAGGGCGAGCAGCCGGGTACGGGAGGCCGGGACGCGGGGCTGTACGACGCGTTTTTCCGCGCGCGCCGGTGCCCAGCCCTCGAGTCTGGCCCGCACGTCGCGCTCGGCGAGCGTGCGGCAGCGTTCGAGGAGGATGGCGGCGGAGGGGTTGGCACGCAGGGCGCGCAGGGCGGCGAGGTCGTCGGCGCCGGGCTGGTAGCCCGCCGCGAGCGCCTCGTCGAGCAGTTCCAGATAGCCGGTGGTGGCGCCGGGCAGGGCGGCCCGGTAGCGGGCGAGGTCGGCCAGCAGGAAGGCGCGGATGCGGGCGCCTTCGTCGGCTGCCGCGTCGACCGATTCGGCGAGCCGGAGGCAGTCCTGGATGTCCTCGGCGGAGACGGGACTGGGGTGAAGGGCAATGGCGAGGGCGCGTCGGAGCACACGCAGCTCTTCAGCGCCGAACGCCATGCCGCCGCGGTTTCCGTAGGGCGTGGGCATGGGCCGACGATACGCAGCACGACGGACAAAATCCGCTTAACCGCCAATTTGCGGCGTGGCTCACCGCCGGGCCAGCCACCCAGGCCACTCAGCCCGGAGTCACTCGCCCCGGGTCACCCGCCCCCGGGGCACTCCGCCCAGGTCACTCCGCCCGGCGGCGCGACATGGCGAACACGATCGCGCCCACGCCGAGCGCCGCCGCGGCCGCCGCGGCCAGCCACGGCAGGAACCCCGCACCGGTCGCCGCCATGGACCCGGACGTGCCCGACGTCCCCGAGCCGCCCGACGTCACGGAGGCCGTGGCGGAAGCGGAGGGCGAGGGGGTCGCGGAGCCGCCCGAGGCCGACGGGGACGGCGAGGGGGACGGGGAGGAGGACGCGCCGACAGTGATCGCCGCCTCGTCGTTCGACTGGTCCGGGTCGTTCAGGACGATCCCGTCGCCGGGGCGCACGGTGACCGTGCCGCGGGCGGCGCCGGCGGCGAGGTCCTTCTCGTAGCCGACCTGGAAGCGGTACATCTGGCCGTCGCCGCTCTCCTCGGAGACGGTGTCAGGGCAGAGGTAGCGGCGGTGGCCCGGCTCGAAGGGCGAGGTCTTGCCGCCGGTGTACGTGTAGCAGTTGCCGCTCGCCTGGTCGTCGGGCTCCTCGTCGACGCGCACGCTCTTGGCGACGACGCCCTCGGGGAGCGTCACCTCGGCGTAGGCCACGGGCTTGCCGTCGGGGTGGGCGACCACGGCGGGGCCCGCGTTGCGCAGGCCGAAGGCGAGCGGGTGGGTGGAGCCCTTCTCGCCGGGCGCGAGGACGGCGCCGACCGCGAGGAGGTCGGCGGCGTTGTCGGCGTCGTACGTCACCCGGTGGCTGTCGGCGAAGTCCTTGCCCGTGGCGGGGGTCAGGGTGAGCGCTGTGCCCTCGCCGGGGGTGCCGCCGGTGTCCGTACCGGAGGAGGCCGGGAGGGCCTCGGCGGTGATGTCGGTCCAGGTGTGGAAGGCGTCCTTGCCGAGGGACCCTTCGAGCGGGTCGGAGAATCCAACCGTGTCACCCGGGGCGATCGCCGTCTTGAAGACGCAGGTCACGTCGGCGTCGTCCCTGCCGAAGTCGCCCGGCAGGTAGAGACAGTTGCTGTGCTTCCCGGCGAACGTGACTCCCGGGCTGCCGGTGAGGCGGACGGTGATCTGTTCGGTGGGCAGGTCGCCGGTGTTGCGCAGGACCACGGGGTAGTCGACGGACTGGCCGGGCGTCAGGCCGGACCTGGCGGGCAGTGCGGCGACCTGGATCTTCGGAGAGCCGATGACGACCTTGGAGGTCTCGGTGTCGGGGGTCGCCTTGTCGGCCGTGACCTCGTAGCGCAGCGTTCCGGTGTCACCGGGCTTCGTGCCGGCGACCGCGCTGAGCGTGAAGGGCTCGAACGGGCCGTGCAGATTGCCGTTGTCCAGGCACGTGACGACGGCGCCGTCTGTCGTGCACTGGGCGTTCTTGGCCTTGATCGTGGCGATGCCCTTGAGGCCGCTCGCGTCGATCACCAACTTGGCGTTCTCCGGCAGCGGGAGCCCGTCCACGCCGTCGTCGGAGAAGCCGTAGCCCACCTCTGGAGCGATGGCTGTGCCCGACGCCGGGACGGCTATCTGCGCGGGCGCCGTGATGACCGCGTAGGGCTGCGTGGGGGGCGGGGGGCCGTCCGCGGCCCGGGCCGTGGCGCTCGTGAGACCGACCCCGGTCAGCGCGATCGCCGCCGTCGCAGCCGCCAACTGTCTGCCCTTACGCCACATTTCGCCCCACGTCCCTCGCATGCCGACTCGTGCCCCGTCTCTGCGGAGACGAGCGAAGCGTACGAACGGTTGCGCCCTTCGCGCACGCCTTGTCGAAAGTCCGTGCGCGAAGGGGCAGTTGAGGCGCCACCAAGAAAAGGCACGCTGCCGAAAAGGCCGGCCGCCGGAAATGCCGGCCGCCGAAACGGCGTGCTGCCGAGCGGCGTCTATGAGCGGGAGACGTTCCGCTCATAGACCAGGCGCAGGCCGATCAGCGTCAGCCACGGCTCATGCTCGTCGATCACCGCGGCCTCGCCGAGCACCATGGGCGCCAGGCCTCCCGTGGCGATGACGGTCACGTCGTCCGGGTCGTCGGCGAGTTCGCGCGCCATACGGGTCACGACGCCGTCGACCTGGCCCGCGAAGCCGTACAGGATGCCGGACTGCATGGCCTCGACGGTGTTCTTGCCGATGACGCTGCGCGGGCGGGCGATCTCGATCTTGCGGAGCTGGGCGCCCCTGACGCCCAGGGCCTCCACGGAGATCTCGATGCCGGGGGCGATGACGCCGCCGGCGTACTCCCCGCGCGCGGAGACCGCGTCGAAGGTGGTCGCCGTGCCGAAGTCGACGACGATGGCGGGCCCTCCGTAGAGCTCGACCGCCGCCACCGCGTTGATGATGCGGTCGGCGCCGACCTCCTTGGGGTTGTCCATGAGGATCGGGACGCCGGTCTTGATGCCGGGCTCCACGAGGACGGCGGGCACGTCTCCGTAGTAGCGCCGGGTGACCTCGCGCAGCTCGTGCAGGACCGAGGGGACGGTGGAGCAGATCGCGATGCCGTCGATGCCGTCGCCGAGCTCGTCGCCGAGCAGCGGGTGCATGCCCATCAGGCCCTGGAGGAGCACCGCGAGTTCGTCGGCGGTGCGGCGGGCGTCGGTGGAGATGCGCCAGTGCTCGACGATCTCTTCCCCGTCGAACAGGCCGAGGACGGTGTGCGTGTTGCCTACGTCGATGGTGAGCAGCATGGCGACTACTCCGCCGCGCGCAGGTCGAGGCCGATGTCCAGGATCGGCGACGAGTGGGTCAGCGCGCCCACCGCGAGGAAGTCGACGCCCGTCGCGGCGTACTCGCGCGCGTTCGCCAGGGTCAGCCGGCCCGAGGACTCCAGGAGGGCGCGGCCGCCCACGATCGCGACGGCCTCCTCGGTCCGGGCGGGCGTGAAGTTGTCCAGGAGGATCAGGTCGGCGCCCGCCTCGACGACCTCGCGCAGCTGGTCCAGGGTGTCGACCTCGACCTCGACGGCGAGGTCGGGGAAGGACTCCCGTACGGCCTTGAAGGCCTGCGCGACGCCACCGGCGGCGACCACGTGGTTGTCCTTGACCAGGGCCGCGTCGGAGAGCGACATGCGGTGGTTGACGCCGCCGCCCATGCGGACGGCGAACTTCTCCAGGGAGCGCAGGCCGGGCGTCGTCTTGCGGGTGTCGCGGACCTTCGCCGTGGTCCCCTCCAGCGCGTCCGCCCACGCGCGCGTGGCGGTCGCGATGCCGGACAGGCGGCACAGGATGTTGAGGGCGCTGCGCTCGGCGGTCAGCAGGTCGCGGGTGCGGGTGGTGACGCTGAGGAGCTTCTGCCCGGCGGTGATCCGGTCGCCGTCCTCAGCGTGCCGCTCGACCTCGAACTCGTCCGTGCAGACCACGGAGAGCACGGCCTCGGCGACGCGCAGGCCCGCCACGACGCCGTCCTCGCGGGCGGTGAAGTCGGCGGTGGCGACGGCGTCCTCGGGGATGGTGGCGACCGTGGTGACGTCCACGCCGCCGTCCAGGTCCTCGGCGATGGCCATGTGCGCGATGTCCTCGACCTCCACGGGGTCGAGCCCCGCGTCGGCCAGGAGCTGGGAGAGGGCGGGGTCGAGGCCGCACTCCATCATGTCGGCGTCGGCTCCGCCGCAGCCGCAGCCGTCGCCGCAGCCGCCGTTCTCGGCGAGGGGGAGGTCGGGGGTGCTCACGTCTCTCACTGCTCCTGCTGGTTTGTACGGCACTCGGGGCGGGTCGGGGGGAATTCTGCGGTGGGCGTGGTGTGCACGGCCAGCGTCCGGTCGGGCTTCAGCCGTACGACGATGTGGCGGCGCCATGCCGCGTCGTCGCGGTCGGCGTGGTCCTCGCGCCAGTGGCAGCCGCGGGTCTCCTCACGGCGGCGGGCCGCGGCGACGAGGACGCGGGCGACGCACAGGAGGTTGGTGGCCTCCCAGGTGTCGACGCCGGGCTCCGAGGTCTTGCCGTTCTCCGCGAGGGCGCCCGCCGCTTCGGCGTGTATGCGGCCGAGTCCCGCGGCGGCCTCGGCGAGGGAGTCCGCGGAGCGCAGCACGCCGGCGCCCCGCGTCATGACGCGCTGGATGGCGAACCGCGCCTCGGGCGGCATCAGGGCGTGGGTCGGGGTCTCCGGGTGCGGGACGGGCGCGGGGACGCGCGCGTCGAGACCGTTCTCCCGGTGGCTCGCGGCGATGTCGTCCGCGATGCGCTCGGCGTAGACCAGGCCCTCCAGGAGGGAGTTGGAGGCGAGGCGGTTCGCGCCGTGGACGCCGGTGCAGGCGACCTCTCCGCACGCGTACAGGCCGGGGACCGTCGTGCGGCCCTGGAGGTCCGTGCGGACGCCTCCGGAGGCGTAGTGCGCGGCGGGCGCCACGGGGATGGGCTCGGTGACCGGGTCGATGCCGTGGGCGCGGCAGGCGGCGAGGATCGTGGGGAACCGGGTCTCCCACATCTCGGCGCCGAAGTGCCGGGCGTCCAGGTACATGTGCTCGGCGCCCAGCTCCTGCATGCGCCGCATGATGCCCTTGGCGACGATATCGCGCGGCGCGAGCTCGGCCAGTTCGTGCTGGCCGACCATGAAGCGGACCCCGTCGGCGTCGACGAGGTGGGCGCCCTCGCCGCGTACGGCCTCGGAGACCAGCGGCTGCTGGCCCTCCGCGTCCGCGCCGAGGAAGAGCACCGTCGGGTGGAACTGGACGAACTCCAGGTCGGAGACCTCCGCGCCCGCGCGCAGGGCGAGCGCGACACCGTCGCCGGTGGAGACGTGCGGATTGGTGGTGGCGGAGAAGACCTGGCCCATGCCGCCGGTCGCGAGGACCACGGCGGGCGCGAGTACGGCGCCGACGCCGTCGTGCTGGCCCTCCCCCATGACGTGCAGGGAGACGCCCGCCGTGCGCCCGTCGGCGTCCGTGAGGAGATCGAGCACCAGGGCGTTCTCGACGGTCCTGATGCCACGCGCGCGTACCGCGTCGACGAGGGCGCGGGAGATCTCGGCGCCGGTGGCGTCGCCGCCCGCGTGCGCGATGCGGCGGCGGTGGTGGCCGCCCTCCCGGGTGAGCGCGAGGGCGCCGTCGGCCGACTCGTCGAAGTGGGCGCCGGTCGCGATGAGCCGCCGTACGGCGTCGGGTCCCTCCGTGACGAGGGTGCGGACCGCTTCCTCGTCGCACAGGCCCGCGCCCGCGACGAGCGTGTCGTCGAGATGCTGCTCGGGGGTGTCGCCCTCGCCGAGCGCCGCGGCGACGCCGCCCTGTGCCCAGCGCGTGGAGCCGTCGTCGAGGCGGGCCTTGGTGACGACGACGGTCCGCAGTCCGGCCGCCTGGCAGCGCAGGGCCGCGGTGAGTCCGGCGACACCGGAGCCGACGATCACGACGTCGGCGGTGACGGACCAGCCGGGCGCGGGCGCGTGCAGGCGTATGCCGGTCGCTGTACCGGTGGCTGTGGTCCCTGTGGCACTCATACGGGAGCTCCGAAGGTCAGGGGGATGTTGTCGATCAGCCGCGTCGCACCGACCCTGGCGGCGACGGCGAGCACGGCTTCTCCGGTGTGGCCGCGCTTCACGTCGGTGAAGTCGGCCGGGTCCACGAGGGCGAGGTAGTCCAGCGTGAGCGGCGGCCGGACGCGGGCGGCCTCGTCGAGGACCTGGCGGGCCGCGGCGCGGACGGCTTCGGGGCCGCCGGGCGACGCCTTCGCGACGGCGTGCGCGTCGGCCGCGGCACGGGCCTCGCCGATCGCGTTCAGGGCATCGGCACGCGCGTGCGTGGAGGGCGCCTCGTGCGCCCGCGCGCGCAGGGCTTCCTGGGCGGCGTGCCGGTCGCGGCCGGCGAAGAGCGCCTGGGACAGGGCGAGCGCGGTGCGCCGCTCTTCGGCGGAGAGGTAGCGGTTGCGGCTGGAGAGGGCCAGGCCGTCGTCCTCGCGCACGGTGGGTACGCCGACGATCTCCACGGGGAAGTTCAGGTCGCGCACCATGCGGCGGACCAGCGCGAGCTGCTGGGCGTCCTTCTGCCCGAACAGCGCGATGTCGGCCGCGGTCAGGTGCAGCAGCTTGGCGACGACGGTGAGCATGCCGTCGAAGTGGCCGGGCCGCGAGGCCCCTTCGAGGCGCTCGCCCATGGGGCCGGCGACGACGCGGACCTGGGGCTCGCCGCCGGGGTAGACCTCGTCCGCGGAGGGCGCGAACACGACGTCGGCGCCCGCCTGCTCGGCGATCTTGACGTCGGAGTCGAGGGTGCGCGGATAGCGGTCGAGGTCCTCGCCCGCGCCGAACTGGAGCGGGTTCACGAAGACGGTCGTCACCACTTCGCCGTCGGCACCGGCGATCGAGCGGGCCGTGCGGATCAGTTCGGCGTGGCCGTCGTGCAGGGCGCCCATCGTCATGACGACGGCGCGCCGGCCCGCACGTGTGCGCGAGCGCAGTTCATCGGCGGTGTGCAGCACTGTGGTCATCGCTTGTCTCCCTCGGCGCCGTCGGCCAGGACCCCCAGCAGGTCCTCGGCGAGTTCGGGCTTGAGCAGGCCGTGCGCGAGGGCACGGTCGGCGGTGGCGCGGGCCATCGCCAGATACCCGGCGACGGTCTCGGGCGCGTGCTTGCGCAGCTCGGAGACATGGGCGGCGACCGTGCCCGCGTCCCCGCGCGCGACGGGCCCGGTGAGCGCCGCGTCGCCGGACCTGAGGGCGTTGTCGAGGGCCGCGCCGAGCAGCGGGCCGAGCATCCGGTCGGGGGCTTCGACGCCCGCGGTCCGGAGCAGTTCCATGGACTCGGCGACCAGCGTGACCAGGTGGTTCGCGCCGAGGGCGAGCGCCGCGTGGTACAGCGGGCGGGACTCCTCGCGGATCCACTCGGGCTCGCCGCCCATCTCGATGACGAGCGCCTCCGCGGCGAGCCGCAGTTCCTCGGGGGCGGTCACGCCGAAGGCGCAGCCGGCCAGCCGCTGTACGTCTACGGGGGTGCCGGTGAACGTCATGGCGGGGTGCAGCGCGAGCGGCAGGGCGCCGGCCCGCAGCGCGGGGTCGAGCACCTTCGTGCCGTAGCGCCCCGAGGTGTGCACGATCAGCTGTCCCGGGCGTACGGAACCGGTCTCGACGAGCCCTTCCACGAGGCCGGGCAGCGCGTCGTCGGGCACCGTGAGGAGCACGAGTTCGGCGCGCGCGAGGACCTCGGCGGGCGTGACGACGGGGACGTCGGGCAGCATGCGGGCGGCCCGGCGCACGGATGCGTCGGAGACCGCGGAGACGGCGACCGGGCGGTGCCCCGCGAGAGCCAGGGAGGCCGCGAGGGCGGGACCGACACGGCCCGCGCCGACCACTCCGACGGTGAGCCGGGCGGGGCGGTCCCTTGGGTCGGTGGGTTCGGGTCGAGGAGGTGCGTTCACAGGACGACGGCCTTCCGTTCCAGTCCGCTCGGGGTACCGGACGATTTCTCGTCATGTTAACGCGATCTGCTCCACGGGCTCCGGCCCGTCCACAGGCTGTGGGCAACCGCACGCGCGTACGACATCATCGGCGGATGACGGAAAGCGAAGAGCGGGAGAACCTCGCGGCGGACGACGCGACGAAGGCGCGGGAGCGCCGTGCCGCGGCCGTGCGGGGCGCCGAGCGGATCCTGGGCGCGCACGGCCTCGATGCCACCATCGGTGAGCGTCTGACGGCCCTCACGGAGGCCGCGTGGTCGGTCGCCGACCCGGGCCGGAGCAGCGATCTGTACGGCGACGGCATCGTCGCCGACCTGGAGGAGCGCGTCGCGGGGCTCCTCGGCACGGAGGCGGCGGCTTACTTCCCCACCGGCACGATGGCGCAGCAGGTCGCGCTGCGCTGCTGGGCGGGCCGTACGGGGAACCCGACGGTCGCCCTGCACCCGATGGCACACCCGGAGCGGCACGAGCGCGGCGCCTTCAGCGCGCTGAGCGGCCTGCGCACCGTCCACCCGACGACCGAGCCGCGGCTGCCCGACGCCGACGAGGTACGCGACTTCGCCGAGCCCTTCGGCGCGCTGATGCTCGAACTGCCGCTCCGGGACGCCGGTTATGTCCTGCCCACCTGGGACGAGCTGGTCGCCGTCACCGAGGCGGCCAGGGAACGGGACGCCGTCGTGCACTTCGACGGGGCGCGCCTGTGGGAGTGCACCACCCACTTCGGGCGCTCCCTGGCCGAGATCGCCGACCTCGCCGACAGCGTGTACGTGTCGTTCTACAAGACCCTCGGCGGCCTCAGCGGAGCGGCGCTCGCCGGGCCCCGGTCGTTCATCGAGGAGGCGAAGACCTGGCGCCACCGCTACGGCGGCCAGCTCTTCCAGCAGTTCCCCGCGGTGCTCTCGGCCCTGGTCGGCCTGGAGCGGGAACTGCCGCGCGTGCCCGAGTACGTGGCCCACGCGCGCGTGGTCGCCGAGGCGCTGCGCGAAGGGTTCGCCGAGGCCGGGGTGCCGTGGGTGCGGGTGCACCCCGAAGTGCCGCACACGCACGAGTTCCAGGTCTGGCTGCCGTACGCCTCGAAACGGCTCGACGAGGCGTCGGTGCTGCAGGCCGAGCGGACCCGGACGTCGCTGTTCCGGCGCTGGTGGGAGCAGGGCCCTCCGGGGCTTTCGGTCACCGAGGTCACGGTCTCCGCGCGCGGGCTCGAATGGACCGCCGACGACGTCCGCGCGGCCGTCGCGGACTTCGTGGCGCTGATCCCCCCGGAGACCGCCGCCCAGAACGCCTGACCGGCGCAGCCTGACCTGACCGGCGTCCGTCAGGGGCCGGCGGGTCAGCAGCCCGCCGCGCGGCGGTGCGGGTGGATCAGGCGGGCCAGGGCGGCCCGGATACGGCCGTGCGCCGGGCGGCCGTCGATGACAGCGCGGAAGCGGCGGTAGTCGCGCAGCTCGCGGATGGCTCCCCAGTCGTGGACGCCCGGCGCCGGCGGGGCGGGCTCCCCGTGCAGGGAGGCGCGGTAGACATCCAGTGCGTACTGCTGATTGATGCTCATGACGTACCCCTCACTGGTCTTCTCATTGTCACGTCATGACCCGGAATACGGCTATTCGGAGAGCTTTATTCGCTTTGCAGAGCTTTATTGGCACTGCTTGGCATTCATCACTCTTTGCCGCTTCGGTCCGACCTAAAGGAGACTCCGCCCGGCGCCCACGCCCGGTCACGTGGATTGACGGGAGCCGTCAATCGAGAACTCGGTTGTCCGGCCCTGCGTGCACCATGGAGTCATGAGCGTGAGCATCGACATCAGCGGGCTGGCCCCGGAGCGGATCAGTGTCGTGCCCTCGCCCCTGGCCGAGCTGGGCATGGCGCTGCACGCGCTGGCCGAGCCCGCGCACCACCCGGGGCTCCAGGGCTGGACGACCGCGGTGTCCGCGCGCCTCGACCCGTGCCTCGCGGACCGGCTCTGCGAGGCGGACTTCCTGTGGCGGACGACGTTCTCGGACGTGTTCGCGCCGTTCGCCGGGATCCCGGGCCGGGCCACCCTGCCCGGTGCCACCCTCGCCGAGGAGCTCGACCTGCTCGACAAGCTGACCGACCGTCAGTTCGTGGACGCGGCACTGGAGTTCACCTGCCAGAACAGCTACGCGCTGCGCGAGGCCAACCCGCTGGACGACCCGGACATGCACCGTCGCGCCCTGGACCTGGCGGCCACGCGCGGGCTGCCCCAAGTCCAGTTCACCCAGCGGCTCCTGGACGACCCGCCCGCCGTGCGCGCCTGGTTCCGGCGGCTCGTGGAGGACTGCGAGGAGGCGTTCTTCGCGGACATCTGGGCCCGCGTCCACCACCAGCTCGCGGCCGACGCCCGGCACAAGACCGAGCTCCTGAGGCGCAAGGGCCTGGCCGAGGCGCTGACGGCGGTGTCGTCGGTCGTCACGCTCGACGAGACGGCGAACCTGATCACCGTCGACAAGATCACCGTGGGCCGCACGACCACGGAGGACGGCGGCCTCGTCCTCGTGCCGACGAGCCTCGGCTGGCCACACCTCATGGTGCTGCACCGCTTCGGGTGGCAGCCGGCGATCACGTATCCCGTCGGCTCGCCCGGCCTCACCACACCGGCGACCGTCGAGCAGCTCACGCGCCGGATGACGGCCCTCGCGCACCCCGTACGCATGCGCCTGTGCCGCCACCTCGCACGCGGCGCGTACACGACGAGCGAGCTCTCCGACGCGCACGGGATGACGGCACCGGAGATATCCCGCCACCTGACCGTGCTCAAGAAGGCGGGCCTGATCACCACGCGCCGCCGGGGCCGCTACGTCCAGCACCAGCTGGATCTGACGGCCGTCGCCCGCCTGGGCAGCGACTTCATCGAGGGCGTACTGCGCTGACCGCTCGGGAAGGTCAGGCAGCTCCGCCGCCGGCCCGTACGAGCCCCGTCTCGTAGGCGAGTACGACGACCTGGACGCGGTCGCGCAGGTTCAGCTTGGTGAGGATGCGGCCCACGTGCGTCTTCACGGTCGCCTCCGACAGGACGAGCCGTGCGGCGATCTCGCCGTTCGACAGTCCCTGTGCGACGAGGATCATGACCTCGCGCTCACGCTCCGTGAGCCGGCCGAGCTCGGCGAGCTGCGGCTCCTTCCCGGAGCTGGGCAGCATCGGCGCGAAGCGGTCGAGCAGTCGCCTCGTCGTCGACGGCGCGACCACCGCGTCGCCGCTGTGCACGGCCCGGATCGCGCCGAGCAGCTCGCCGGGCGGCACGTCCTTGAGCATGAACCCCGACGCCCCGGCCTTCAGCCCCGAGAAGGCGTACTCGTCGAGGTCGAACGTCGTCAGGATGAGCACCTTCGGCGGGTTCTCCTCCATGCAGATCCGCCGGGTCGTCTCCACGCCGTCCAGCTTCGGCATGCGGACGTCCATCAGGACCACGTCGACCGCCGTGCCGCGCAGCACCTCCAGCGCCTCGACCCCGTCGCCCGCCTCGGCGACGACCTCCATGTCCGGCTGGGCGTCGAGCACCATCCGGAATCCGGTGCGCAGCAGCACCTGGTCGTCGACGAGCATCACGCGGATCGCCATGAAGGGGGTCCCTTTCGGTACGTGTACGGGGTCGGGTTCAGTACGTGTCCGGCGTCAGTGGGCGGGCTTGAGCGGCAGCAGCGCGCTGATCCGGAATCCGCCGCCGGGGCGCGGTCCCGCGTCGAGCGTCCCGCCGACCATACCGACGCGCTCCCGCATGCCGATGAGTCCGTGCCCGCGGCCGTCGGCGCCCCCGTCCTCGTACAGCTCGTGCGGGGCGCCCTTGCCGTCGTCCTCGACGAGCAGGCCGAGGCCGTCGTCGAAGTAGACGAGCCGCACGCTCGCGCCGGCGTTCGCGCCGCCGTGCTTACGGGTGTTGGTGAGCGCCTCCTGCACGATGCGGTACGCGGTCAGCTCGACGCCGCTGGGCAGCGGGCGCGGGGTGCCCTCGACCTTGAAGTCGACGGGCAGGCCCGCGGTGCGCACCTGCTCGATCAGCTCGTCGAGCTGCTCGACGTCGGGCTGCGGCACGTACTCGCCGCTCTCCTCGTGCTCACCGGTGCGCAGCACTCCGAGCAGGCGCCGCATCTCGGCGAGCGCCTGCCGGCCGGTCCCGGAGATCGTCTCCAGGGCCTTCCTCGCCTGCTCGGGAGCCGTGTCCATGACGTACGCGGCGCCGTCCGCCTGCACCACCATCACCGACACGTTGTGGGCGACGACGTCGTGCAGCTCGCGCGCGATCCGGGCCCGCTCGGCGGCGACGGCGACCTTCGACTGGGCCTCGCGCTCCTTCTCCAGACGCGCGGCGCGCTCCTCAAGCTGCGCCAGGTAGGCGCGGCGCGTGCGGACGGAGTCACCGAGCACCCAGGCCAGGGCGAACGGCACCATCTGGAAGACCGTGATCAGCACGTTGCCCGCGCTGCTCGTCTCGTGCATCGGCCAGCGCAGCTGCGAGAGAGGCGCCGCGCACAGGCCGCCGATGAGCGCGAATCTCGACGCCCAGCGCGGGCTGTCCGCCGCCACGGTGTAGATGATCACCAGCATGGCGAAGTCGGCCGGCTGCACGCGGACGTCCGCGACGAGCTGGAAGACGCCCACGACGGCGATGAGCATCAGCATCCGCTCGGGAGCGCGCCTGCGCAGGGCGACGGCCAGGCTCAGCGCCAGGACGACGGGGATGCCCAGGAGGCGGGCGTCGCCCTGCATGTTCTCCTGCCCCGCGATCAGACTCATGCCGGAGACCCCGAGGAGGACGACGGCCCAGAAGCTGTCGACCCACGTCGGGTGTCGGCGGAAGAAGTCGTAGAGGCGCTGCACGTAACCCAGCGTAAAGAAGCGTGCAGTGTGCAGAGGTCAACCGGAGGATCGATCCGAGTACCGCCCGCGTACTCCCCAAGGTGGAGGCCGACCCCTTCTCCGGCCCTAGCCTCTCCCTGTGACGAACGAGCAGTGGGGTGCGGGGCGTGGGTGGCGCGAGGCGACGGAGGAGGCGCTGTACGGGCCGCGCGGCTTCTATCGCAGGCCCGAGGGACCCGCGGGGCATTTCCGCACGTCGGTGCATGCGTCGCCGCTGTTCGCCGGGGCCGTCGCGCGGCTTCTGTGCCGGGTGGACGAGGCACTCGGGGGCACGTCGGAACTCGCCTTCGTGGACATGGGCGCGGGCCGCGGCGAGCTGGTGACAGGCGTCCTGGGGGCGTTGCCCGCCGAGGTGGCGGCCCGCACGCGCGCGTACGCGGTGGAACGGGCGGAGCGTCCCGCCGGTCTCGACCACCGCATCGAGTGGTGCGCACACCCCCCGAAGGGGGTCACCGGACTCCTCTTCGCGAACGAGTGGCTCGACAACGTCCCCCTGGACGTCGTCGAGGCCGACACCTCCGGAGTGCCGCGCCACGTCCTCGTGCAGCAGGACGGGACCGAGGAGCTCGGGGAGCCCGTGGTGGACGGGCCGGAGGCGGAATGGCTCGCCCGGTGGTGGCCGCTCGCCGGTGAACCGGGGCTTCGCGCGGAGATCGGCCTCCCCAGGGACGCCGCCTGGGCCGCGGCCACTGGGACGCTGGAGCGCGGTGCGGCGGTCGCCGTCGACTACGCGCACTCCCGGGATGCCCGGCCCCCCTTCGGGACGCTCACGGGCTTCCGCGAGGGCCGTGAGACCCCGCCCGTGCCGGACGGCTCGTGCGACATCACGGCCCATGTGGCACTCGACGCGTGCGCGCTCCCGGGCGCCCTGCTCCTCACGCAGCGCGCGGCCCTGCACGCCCTCGGGGTGAGCGGCGGCCGTCCGCCGCTGTCGCTCGCCTCCAGCGATCCGGCGGCCTACGTGCGGGCCCTGTCCGGGGCGGGCGAGGCCGCCGAGCTGACCGCGGCGGGCGGGCTCGGCGACTTCGGCTGGCTGGTGCAGCCCGTGGGCGTAGGCGTGCGGGACCTGCTACTTGTCGATGTCGCCGACGACGAAGAACAGTGACCCGAGGATCGCCACCATGTCCGAGACGAGCGTGCCGGGCAGCAGCTCGGCGAGTGCCTGGATGTTGTTGTACGAGGCGGACCGCAGCTTGAGCCGGTAGGGCGTCTTCTCGCCCTTGCTGACCAGGTAGTAGCCGTTGATCCCAAGCGGGTTCTCGGTCCACGCGTACGTGTGGCCCTCGGGCGCCTTGAGGACCTTCGGGAGGCGCTGGTTGACGGGGCCGGGCGGCAGCTCGGCGAGCCGGTCCAGGCAGGCGTCGGCGAGGTCCAGGGCGTTGTGGGTCTGCTCCAGGAGGACCTCGAAGCGGGCCAGGCAGTCGCCCTCGCGCCGCGTGACGACCTTCAGGGTGTCCTGGAGCTCCCCGTACGCGAGGTACGGCTCGTCGCGGCGCAGGTCGAAGTCGACGCCGGAGGCCCGGGCGATCGGACCGCTCACTCCGTAGGAGTGCACCGCCTCCGGGGACAGCGCGCCCACGTTGCGCGTGCGGCCGCGGAAGATCTCGTTGCCGAGGACCAGGTCGTCGTACACGTCCATGCGCGAGCGCACCGAGGCGACCGCCCCACGCGCGCGGGTGGTCCAGCCGGCCGGCACGTCCTCCTTGAGGCCGCCGACCCGGTTGAACATGTAGTGCATGCGGCCGCCGGACATCTCCTCCATGACGTTCTGGAGTTCCTCGCGCTCCCGGAAGGCATAGAACACCGGGGTGATTCCACCCAGTTCGAGCGGGTACGAACCAAGGAACATCAGGTGGTTGAGGACCCGGTTCAGCTCCGCGAGCAGGGTGCGCAGCCACACCGCGCGCTCAGGGACCTCCATGCCGAGCATCCGCTCGACGGCGAGGACGACCCCGAGTTCGCTCGAGAAGGCGGAGAGCCAGTCGTGGCGGTTGGCCAGCATCACGATCTGCCGGTAGTCGCGGGCCTCGAAGAGCTTCTCCGCGCCGCGGTGCATATAGCCGATGACCGGCTCGGCCTGCTGGATGCGCTCGCCGTCGAGGACGAGGCGCAGGCGCAGCACCCCGTGCGTGGACGGGTGCTGCGGGCCGATGTTGAGCACCATGTCGGTGGTCTCGGCGGCGCCGCCGATGCCGACCGTCGTCTCCGTCGTGGGCGTCATGGGAACAGTGTCTCGTACGTAGGGTGGGTGCATGGAAACGGGGACTGAGGGGACGGCGGCTCCGAGGGCGGGAGCCGGGGCGGAACCGGTGTGGACCGGGCTCCCCAGGGGGCTGCTGAAGGTGCGCAGGCTGCTGCTCGTGCTGTGGCTGGTGCCGCTGACGGCGGCGGTCGGGGTGCTGCTCGGGGTGTTCGCCGGCGGCGTGTGGGCGGCGTTCGCGCTGCTGCCGCTCGCCGGGCTGCTGTGGGGATGGCCGATGCTCGGGCGCAACTGGCGCTCGTGGCGCTACGCCGAGCGCGCCGACGACCTGCTGATCAGCCGGGGCGTCCTGTGGCGTGAGGAAACGATCGTGCCGTACGGGCGCATGCAGCTCGTCGAGGTCACGTCCGGGCCGCTCGAGCGGAAGTTCGGGCTCGCGAGCCTCCAGCTGCACACGGCGGCCGCGGCGACCGACGCCACGATCCCCGGCCTGACGCCCGCCGAGGCCGAGCGCCTGCGCGACCGGCTCACCGAACTCGGCGAGGCCCGATCGGCGGGGCTGTGACCGCCCCGGACGTCCACGAGGACGTACGGGACCAGGATCTGTCCGCCGAGGCGCGCGAGCGGCGCCTGCACCCCGTCACGCCGCTGCGCCGGGCCTGGGCGCCCGTCGCGATCGTCCTCGGCTGGGCGGTCCACGACCTGAACGAGGCGCAGCGCAGGCTCGCCCAGCTCACCGCGACCACCCTCCTCATCGGCATAGCCGTACTGATCCCGGCCGCCGCCCTCTACGGGTTCCTGACCTGGTGGTTCACGCACTTCTCCGTCACCGACGCCGAACTGCGCATCCGTACGGGCCTGCTGTTCCGCCGCACCGCCCACATCCGGCTCGACCGGATCCAGGCCGTGGACGTCACCCAGCCGCTGCTCGCCCGCTTCGTGGGCGTCGCCAAGCTCAAACTGGACGTCATAGGCGCGGACAAGAAGGACGAACTCGCCTATCTCGGCGAGCGCGAGGCCCGCGAACTGCGCGCCGAACTGCTCGCCCGCGCGGCCGGGTTCGCGCCCGAGACCGTGCGCGACGTCGGCGAGGCACCGGCCGAGCAGATCCTGCACGTGCCGCCCCGCATGCTCGCCGTCTCACTTCTGCTCACCGGCGGGCCCTGGGCGATGCTGCTCGCCGCGGTCGTCGTGCCGGCGCTGCTGTGGTTCGCCACCCACAACCTGTGGACGGTGCTCGCCGTGGCCGTCCCGCTCGCGGGCGGCGCCGGCACGAACAGCGTGGGCCGCTTCATCAAGGAGTACGACTGGACGGTGGGCGAGTCGCCGGACGGCCTGCGCATCGACCACGGCCTCCTCGACCGCGACCACGAGACGGTGCCGCCGGGACGGGTGCAGACCGTACGGATCGTGGAACCGCTGCTGTGGCGGCGGCGCGGCTGGGTGCGCGTGGAACTGGCCGTGGCCGGCTCGTCGAACTCCGTCCTTGTGCCGGTCGCGCCCCGCGAGATCGCGGAGGGCGTGGTGGAACGGGTGCTTCCCGGGGTGACGGTGCCGGGCGCGGAGGCGCTGACCCGGCCGCCGAAGCGCGCGGCGTGGTGCGTGCCGGTGTGGTGGCGGGGCTACGGGCTCGTGACGACCGACGCGGTGTTCGTGTCCCGGCACGGTCTGATGCGGCGGCGGCTCGCGCTGGTGCCGCACGCGAAGGTGCAGAGTGTGCGGCTCACGCAGGGGCCCTGGGAGCGGTTCCGGGGCGTGGCCGACGTCCATGTGGACACGGGCGCCGACAAGACAGTGACGGCCCGGCTGCGGGACGCCGGGGAGGCGGCGGAACTCCTGCGCGCCCAGGCGGACCGCTCACGGACGGGACGGAAGGTGGCACGGCCCGACCGCTGGATGGCCCCGTGAGGGCGGCGGCATGGCGATGGGGCGGGGCCTCGGTGTGTGTCACACCGAGGCCCCGCCCCCTTTACGTCGTCCGTGCTTACGCCTCCGCCGTACGTGCGCCCGCCGGAACCTACGCCCGCATCGCTGGAACCTACGCCCGCATCGCTGACCGCAGCTCCGCCACGTCGATCTGCTCCGTCTCGTCGTGAACGGTCAGGTCGATGACCTGACTGACGCCCTCGCCCGAGGTCGTGGCGTCGGCCTGCTTGAACTCGGCCTCGGCGTCCGCCTTGTGGAGCGCGAGCGCCTCCTCGCCGACGACGTCCGCGAGGTCGGTGTTCTGCACGGCCTCCAGGGCCGCGGGCGCCACGCCCTTCGTACCGAAGAAGTCGAATCCGCCCTCGACCAGGGGCCGCCGCACCGCCGCGGGCGGCACGACCGCCGCCGCGGCCGGGACGGTGAAGTGGCCGGGGACGCCGGACGGCAGGGCGGCCACGTGCTCGTGCTCCTGTGCCCGGGCCGCCTCGGGCTTCCCCTGCGGCTCACCGCCCTCGGGAGCCTCGGCCTTCGGGCCGCCGCCCCGCGGGGGGGTCGCGGCGCGCGCCATACGGTCGAGCGCGGCGTTCGCCCGCAGATAGAGCACCGGAGAAGTCACCGGCGCGCCGGTGGACGTGGCGCGCTGCGCCGGGACGAGCTCGGCGCCGGGTGCCGGGGAGGCGGCCGCGGGCAACGCACGCGCCGGGGCCGAGGCCTCTATCGCGAGCTGCCTGCGGCCCTCCAGGGCGCTGGCCCGCTCCGTCTCCGCGGTCGCGTAGCGTCGCAGCAGGGCCGCGTGCTCGTTACGCAGGGCCGCCAGCTCCGTGCGCTTGCCGCGCAGCTTCGCCTCCATCTTGAAGCGCAGCTCACGCGACTCCTCGAGGTCCGTCTCGAGTTCGGCGACCCGCTCGTCGTGGCGCCATTCGTCGCTCACCCGCGACCGGTTCAGCTCGGCGACGCGCTTGCCCGCCAGCCGGTCCCAGCGGCGCATGACGACCGCGCCCACCACGGCGGCGCAAGCGGCGGCACCGACCAGGCCGCGCAGCACGAGCGGCTCCGCGGTCAGCCAGGCGCCGGCTGCGCAGACGAGCGGGACGCCTGCGATCGCCGAGGGGGGAAGCAGCCTGTGCAGGGGTGGGGAATGGCGGTGACGTCCACGTGGCATGGCCAGAAACTTACCGCGCGTAGGCGAATCGTGGTGCCCCGGCAGCCAAAATCCCGTGGTCTTCTGTCCCGCCACTCCCCTTCACCCCTGAACTCGACGCCTTTGCCGATCAGCTCCCGCGCGGACCGTTCAGTTCTTCAGAAGCCCCTTCGACTGGAGATACTCCTTGGCCACATCGGCCTCCTTCTGGCGCTCCGCGTCGACCTTCCGGTTGAGCTCGACGAGATCGTCGGTCGTCAGCGTCTTGGTCAGCTTCCCGAGTACGACGGCTATCGCCTTGTCGCCCGCGTCCTTGGTGTTCACGACCGGAACGATGTTGTCCGCGTTCTGGAGCTTCTTGTCGTCCTCCAGGAGCACCAGGCCGAAGTTCTTCAGCGTGGCGTCCGTGGTGGTCGTCAGAACCAGCTGGTCCTCACCGTTCTTGACGGCCTGCTTGGCCTGCGTGGTGCCGACACCCTTGGGGTCGATCCCGCTGACCTTGATGCCGTACGTCTTCTCGAGACCCGGGGCGCAGAAGGGCCGCTTCTCGCATTCGTCACCGGCCGCGATCTTGACCTTCTGGCCGGACTTGCCGAGGTCCGAAAGGGTCTTCACATGGTGCTGCTTCGCGTAATCCGCACTCACCGCGAAGGCGTTCTGGTCGACGGCCTCTCCGGCGTCGAGCACGGTCAGTCCCTCGGGCCCGGCGAGTCCGCGCAGCGCGGTGACAGTCGCATCAAGATCACTTGAGGCGACGGGCTTGGCGTCCGCGCCGTTCTTCTTGAGATTGAGGAATTCCGCGAGCGTCGCCGCGTATTCGGGAACGACGTCGATGGCGCCCTTGGCGAGCTGGGGCTCGTAGATCTCGCGGTTCTCGACGGTCTTGACCGAGGCGGAGTATCCGGCGTCGGCCAGAACCTGCTTGTAGAGCTCCGCCATCACCTTCGACTCGGTGAACCCGGCGGCGCCGACGACGACCGTGCCCTTCTTGCCGCTCCCCTCCGAGCCGGAGCCGGCCTTGTCGCTCTTGCCGCCCTCCAGGCTGTCCCCGCCGCACGCGGTGAGTCCGGTCGTGAGCGCTCCGACGGCGACCGCCGCCACGGCGATCCGTCGCGTTCTGCTGTTCATCGTTGTCCACCCAATCGAAAGCCGGAATGATCGAAATGCCGTAACGAGATATCAAGTTGGCGTCCCGCCCGCCGCGGCGCCCGTCGGGGGTTCAGCCCGCCTCGCCGCCCGAGCGGATTTCAGCGCGCCACGCCGGAGCGGCCCTTCATCGGATTCAGAACCCGCCCCGCGCCCGCCAGGACGCCCTCCACGAGCAGCGCGAGCAACGCCACCAGGACCGCGCCGGCGACCACCTGAGGGGTGTCCTGGAGGTTGAACCCGGCCGTGATGATCCGCCCGAGCCCGCCCTTGCCGGCCATCGCGGCGAGCGTCGCCGTGGCGATCACCTGCACCGCCGCCAGCCTGACCCCGGTCATGACCATCGGGTACGCCAGCGGGAGTTCGACCCGCCGGAACACCTGCCCCCCGCTCATCCCCATCCCCCGCGCCGCCTCCACGACGGCCCGGTCGACCTCGCGCATCCCGATGTAGGCGTTGGTCAGCAGCGGCGGCACCGCGAACAGCACGAGCGCGATGAACGTCGGCAGGTCCCCGTGCCGGCCCAGCGGTGTCAGCGTGAGCAGGACGAGCACCGCGAGCGTGGGCACCGCGCGGCCCGCGTTCGAGATGTTGACCGCGAGGCCGCCGCCCTTGCCGATGTGCCCGAGCCACAGCGCCAGCGGCAGGGCGATCAGGCAGGACACGGCGAGGGTGACGCCGCTGAAGTACAGATGCTCGGCCAGGCGGTGCCACACCCCCTTGTCGCCCTGCCAGTTGGCCTCTGTCGTCAGCCAGTCGTAGGCCCCCGATATCGCGCTCATGCCGCCTGCGCCGCCTTCTCCTTACGTCGCTCCGTGTCGCCGGAGCCGCCATCCGGGCGGTCCGGACTGCCGGAGCGGTCCGTGCGTCTGCGTATCCGGGACGTCCCGGACGCTACGCGGGTCCAGGGGGTCAGCCGGCGCTGGAGGCCGAGCAGCAGCAGATCGGCGCCCACGGCGAGGAGCACGCACAGTACGGACGCCGTGAGCACCTGGGCCTTGAAGTCGCTGTCGAGCCCGTCCATGATCAGCGTGCCCAGGCCGCCGTAGTCGACGATCGCGCCGACCGTCGTCAGCGCGACCGTGGAGACCGTGGCGATGCGCACGCCCGCGAGCATGGCGGGCAGCGCCAGCGGCAGTTCGACCTCCCACAACAGCCGGACCGGCCCGTACCCCATGCCGCGGGCCGCTTCTCTCGCCTCGTCCGGCACGGCCTGGAGGCCGGCCAGGAAATTCCGCACCAGGATCGTCAGGGTGTAGAGGACGAGTCCGGTGATCACGAGCGAGGCGGAGAGCCCGAACAGCGGGAGCAGCAGCGAGAACATGGCCAGCGACGGGATCGTGTAGAGCACCGTCGTCAGGCCGAGCACCGGGCCCGCGAAGGCGCGCCGGTGCCGGGCCAGGAGGGCCAGCGGGAAGGCGATCAGCACGCCGATCACGACGGAAGCGGCCGTGATGCCGATGTGCTGGACGACCGCGTCGACCAACTCCGGCCTGCGGGTGCGCAGGTATTCCCCGCACACCCACTCATTGGTCACCATGCAATTGGGACTGCTCACCCGCCCCACCTCCCCCGAATCCCCGTACATATGTCTCGAAACCGCTCGCGCGAGCGCCTGATTCCGACTGCGGACGACCCTAGCCCCCACCACTGACAATCGCCGAGACCCCTCGTCACGACGCAACATGGCCTTCACACAGCGGCCGCCCACAGGCGGCGACTGCCCGGCACAATGGGGACCCATGATCCGGTTCGAGCACGTCACCAAGCGCTACGCCGACGGGACAACGGCCGTCGACGACCTGTCCTTCGAGGTGAACGAGGGGGAACTCGTCACGCTCGTCGGCCCGTCGGGCTGTGGCAAGACCACCACGATGAAGATGGTCAACCGGCTCATCGAACCGAGCGAGGGCCGGATACTCCTCGACGGCGACGACATATCCGGCATCGACCCGGTCCAACTCCGGCGCCGCATCGGCTATGTGATCCAGCAGGTCGGCCTCTTCCCGCACAAGACGGTCCTCGACAACACGGCGACCGTCCCGCATCTCCTCGGCGTCAAGCGCGCCAAGGCCCGCGAGCGCGCCGCCGAACTCCTCGACCTCGTCGGGCTCGACCCGCGCACCTTCGGCGACCGCTACCCCGACCAGCTCTCCGGCGGACAGCGCCAACGCGTCGGTGTGGCAAGGGCGTTGGCGGCGGATCCTCCCGTACTCCTGATGGACGAGCCGTTCGGCGCGGTCGACCCGGTCGTGCGCGAACACCTGCAGAACGAGTTCCTGCGCCTCCAGCAGGCCGTGCGCAAGACGGTCCTGTTCGTCACCCACGACATCGAGGAGGCCGTCCGGCTCGGCGACCGGATCGCCGTGTACGGGCAGGGCCGGATCGAGCAGTTCGACACCCCTTCGACCGTCCTCGGCGCCCCCGCGACCGAGTACGTGGCCGACTTCGTCGGCGCGGACCGCGGCCTCAAGCGCCTGTCCGTCACGCCCATCGAGGAGAGCGACCTGGAGCAGCCGCCCGTCGTGCATCTCGACGACCCGCTGCCGGCGAAGCTCGACGCCCCCTGGGCGGTGGTCCTCGACGGCGACAACAACCTGCACGGCTGGATCTCCGCGGAGCACGCACGCGTGCACAGCGGTACGGTCCGCGAGCATGCCCGCCGCATGGAGGCGTGGCTGCCGGTCGGCGCCTCCCTCAAGCAGGCGTTCGCCACGATGCTCCAGCACGACGCGGGCTGGATCGCCGTCATCGACGAGCACAGCGAGGGCCGCTTCCTCGGCGTCCTCACCCCCGCGCGACTGCACGAGGCGCTGCGCCGCTCGACGGCGGCGGACGCCCGGGACATCCCGCGCGCGGAGGTCGAACTGGAGACGGTGACGGGGGCCTGAGGGCGTGTGAACCCCGAAGCGTGAGCCCCTGAAGACCCCGATGCCCCCGGATCCCCTACTCCGTGATGCGCGCGCTCACCCACGCCAGCGTGGCCGGGATCTCGCGGCGCCAGGTGTTGAAGTTGTGGCCGCCGCTGTCCAGGACGATCGACGAGATACCGGTGGGCGGCTTCACCTCGCGGATGAACCTCATCGTGTTCCCGTAGTTGCTCTCGCCCCGCCTGCTCGTGGTGACCAGCAGCGACGTGGCGGGCGGCCTCCCGTGTTTCAGGGTCCACATCAGGTCGGCGTGCCGCTCCAGTGCCTCGTCGCCGTGGAAGAGGTCGCCCGTGGTGGGGTCGACGGGCGCCTTGTAGTACGCGGACAGGCCCGCCCCCGCGCCGTAGACCCGGGGGTGGTGCATGGCGATTTTCAGGGCGCAGTAGCCGCCCGTGGAGTCGCCCACGATGCCCCAGCCGCCGGACTTCCTGTTGACCCTGTAGTGCGCCGAGATGACCTGGGGCAGGTCCCGGGCGAAGAACGTCTCCGTCTGCGGGCCGCCCGGCACGTCCACGCACTCCGTGTCCCGCGGCGGCGCCACGGTCGGGCGCATCATCACCAGGATCATCGGCCGCATCGCGCCCGCCCTGGCCTGCTCGTGGGCGGTGGTCGGGTAGCGCAGTCCCTTGATGAGCGCCTCGGCGGTGCCGGGGTAGCCGGTGAGGACGACCGAGGCGGGGAAAGTGTGGTCCCTGTAGCGGCCCTTGAAGTACTCGGGCGGCAGATAGACGTACGCGGACGTGGCGATGTGCGAGTGCTTCCCGACGATGTCGACCTTCTGGATCTGGCCGCCGACCTCGGGCCGTGAGCCGCCCGGCACGTTCACGTACCGCGTGCCGAGCACCTGAAGGGGACCCCGGGTGCTTACTGCGCCGAGGTCGGTGACCACGCCCTGGCCCTGCTCCCGCCCGAGGAGGTCGTCCCACGTGGCGTAGAACCCGAACGCCTGATTGGTGCCGAGTCCGACCGAGAGGAACAGCGCTAGCTGCGTCGCGAGCAGCAGGCCCACCCGCCCGCCGACGGATCCCCAGGTGCGGCTCGCCAGGCGTGGCCACAGCCAGACCGTGCCGGCGAAGAGGAGCACGGCCAGTACGACCGAAAGCGCAAGGACCTTGCTGCTCGTGAGACCCATCGTGCTGTAACCGCCTGCGCTTTCTGGCTTCTGAACCTTTTCCACCGGTTTACCTGGCCGAGTGAACCCGCCTCCCACAAGTCCCGTCCTAGAGGGCGCAATGTGGCCGGATGCCGGAAATGGCACCGGCTTCGAACTCTCTCGCGGAACTACGGGATGCGATGTCTGTCAGGATAGATGCCGATATGCCAGGCGGGGTTCCCGGCAGAACCCAGCATCTGCGCCGGATACTGCGGGGCCCCCGGCCCGAGGCCGTCCCCACCCTGATCGCCCGGGCCTGCATCCTCGTCGGACTCCTCGACATCGCGGCGGGCGTCTTCCCGCGGTTCCGGCACAGCCGCATGCACGCGCTGGCCGAGGTCCTGCCCGGCGCCCTCGGCCCGTTCGCGGCCGCACTCGCCATCAGTACGGGCGTCCTGCTCCTCCTCCTCGCACACGGGCTGCGCCGCCGAAAGCGGCGGGCCTGGCGCGCGGCCGTGGTGCTCCTGCCCCTGGGCGCGCTCGCGCAGTTCGCGTACCGGCACTCCCTGTTCGGCGTGCTGATCCCGCTCGTACTGCTCACGATGCTGCTGCACCACCGGAGTGAGTTCGCGGCGCTGCCGGACCCGCGCAGCCGCTGGCGGGCGCTCGCGAACTTCGTGCTCATGGGCGCCGGTTCGATCGTCATCGGCCTCGCCATCGTGAGCGCCCACCCCAAGAAGCTGGTGGGCGACCCGAGCCTGTCCGACCGTCTGGAACACGTCCTGTACGGCCTGTTCGGCATGGACGGACCCGTCGACTACGCGGGCCGCACCTCCTGGACCGTGGCCTGCTCGCTCGGCGCGCTCGGCCTGCTCACCGCGCTGACGACGATCTATCTGGCGTTCCGCCCCGAACACCCGGCCGCACGCCTCACCGAGGACGACGAGGCGCGGCTGCGCTCCCTCCTGGACAAGCACGGCGCCCGGGACTCCCTCGGCCACTTCGCGCTCCGCCGCGACAAGGGGGTCGTCTTCTCGCCCAGCGGCAAGGCGGCCGTCTGCTACCGCGTCGTGTCGGGCGTGATGCTCGCGAGCGGCGACCCCGTCGGGGACGTGGAGGCGTGGCCCGGAGCCATCGAGCGGTTCATGGACGAGGCCAAGGCCCACTCATGGACCCCGGCCGTCATGGGCTGCTCCGAGACGGGCGGCGAGGTCTGGACCCGCGAGACCGGCCTCGACGCACTCGAACTGGGCGACGAGGCGGTGGTGGACACCGCGGATTTCTCCCTGGCCGGGCGTGCGATGCGCAACGTACGCCAGATGGTCAAGAGGATCGAGCGCAATGGCTACGAGACCCGGGTGCGGCGCATCCGTGACCTCGGCGACCAGGAGTTGGAGCGGATCAGGCGCGCCGCCGACGACTGGCGCGGCACCGACACCGAACGCGGCTTCTCCATGGCGCTCGGCCGCATCGGCGACACCGCGGACGGCGACTGCCTGGTCGCCACGGCCCACAAGGCCGACGACCCGGCCGGCCCCCACGGCGACCTGAAGGCTGTACTCCACTTCGTCCCCTGGGGCACCGACGGCGTCTCCCTCGACCTGATGCGCCGCGACCGCGCCGCCGACCCCGGCATGAACGAACTCCTCATCGTGGCCGCCCTCCAGGCCGCTCCGAAGCTCGGCATCACGCGGATCTCGCTGAACTTCGCGATGTTCCGCGCCGCCCTCGCGCGCGGCGAGAAGATCGGCGCGGGCCCGGTCCTGCGGGCCTGGCGCGGGCTGCTCGTCTTTCTGTCCCGCTGGTTCCAGATCGAGTCGCTGTACCGGTTCAACGCGAAGTTCCGGCCGCGCTGGGAGCCCCGCTTCCTGGTCTACCGCTCCCCGCGCGACCTGCCCCGGATCGGCTTCGCCGCCATGCAGGCGGAGGGCTTCGTGAACCTCGGCATGCCGCGCGTCCTGCGGCGGCGTACGGCCGCGCCCCGGCCCTGCGCCCACGACGGCGCGCCCGACGGCGGTGAGCGCGGCGTGCGGGCCGCCTGAGGCCGGTCCGGTGTCCGGCCGTGGCACGGCCACCGGGCCGCCGGGCCTAGGCTTGAAGGCATGAGCACGTCGCCGGGCCGTCGCGGCCACGTCACAGGCCTTCCCGAATGGGACCGCTGCGCGGTCATGGGAGTCGTCAATGTGACGCCCGATTCCTTTTCCGACGGGGGCCGCTGGTTCGACACGACGGCCGCCGTGAAGCACGGCCTCGACCTGGTCGCCCAGGGCGCCGACCTCATCGACGTCGGCGGCGAGTCGACCCGCCCCGGCGCCACCCGCGTCGACGAGGACGAGGAGCTCAAGCGCGTCATCCCCGTCGTGCAGGGCCTGTCCTCCGAGGGCGTCGCCGTGTCCGTCGACACGATGCGTGCTTCCGTGGCCGAGCGCTCCCTGGCGACCGGCGCCTCCCTCGTCAACGACGTCAGCGGCGGCCTCGCCGACCCGGCGATGATCCCCGTCGTCGCCGCGGCGGGCGCCCCCTTCGTCGTCATGCACTGGCGCGGCTTCCTGGAGGGCGGCAACGTCAAGGGCACATACGAGGACGTGGTCTCCGAAGTCGTCGCCGAGCTCCACGCGCGCGTGGAGGCCGTCATCGAGGGCGGCATCGCCCCCGAGCGCATCGTCGTCGACCCGGGCCTCGGCTTCTCCAAGGAGGCCGCCCACGACCTGAAGCTCCTGGCCCACCTGGAGGAGCTGCGCGCGCTCGGCCACCCCCTGCTGGTCGCCGCCTCCCGCAAGCGGTTCCTCGGCCATGTGCTGGCCGGCGACCAGGGCGCCCCGCCCCCGGCCCGCGAGCGCGACGCCGCCACGGCCGCCGTCTCCGCGATCGCGGCCCATCAGGGCGCCTGGGCGGTCCGCGTCCACGAGGTCCGCGCCACGGCGGACGCGGTCCGTGTCGCCCGCGCCGTAGAGGGAGCCCAGTGACCCCACCGAGGGAGCCCGACGAGCCGCGCGGTGCGGCAGCCAGGCGCACCGACGCGGAGGCCGTGGACCGCGCCAACCGCGCCTTCTACGAGGCACTGGAGCGGGGCGACTTCGAACTGCTGACGGCGCTCTGGATCGCCCCGGAGGACGTCTCGTACAGCGAGGACTCCGACGAGGCCGAGGACACGTCCATCAGCTGCGTGCACCCCGGCTGGCCCGTGCTCACCGGCCGCGGCGAGGTCCTGCGCTCGTACGCGCTGATCATGGCGAACACCGAGTACATCCAGTTCTTCCTCACGGATGTGCACATCAGCATCGTCGCCGACACGGCTCTGATCACTTGCACCGAGAACATCCTCAGCGGCGGCCCGGCCCCCGAGGAGGGCGACGAACTCGGCCCGCTCGTCGGCCAGCGCGTCGTCGCCACGAATGTGTTCCGTCGCACACGTGACGGCTGGAAACTGTGGTCGCACCACGCTTCGCCCGTACTCGCCGCGTCCGAGACCGAGGGCGACGCCGGCGAGGAAAGCGACGAGACGCCCTCCTGAGCGGCTCCTGACGGGGTAGGCGGGTCCACGTGGCCCCCACGTGGTTGCCCTAGCGCGCTGCTGGGTAGGGGCGCGGCTACCAGCGGTGAGCCGCCCTGTCCATAGCCCCCGCGGGCGAGCGCTGTCGGTGCTCGCAGGTAGATTCGATCGAGGCTGGTGTGCCGACCGCACTCGGTACGAACCCGCCGCTACCGACGATTGCAGGAGTGATTCGCGTGGATCGTGTCGCGCTGCGCGGCCTCAAGGCCCGCGGGCACCATGGCGTCTTCCCCAAGGAGCGCGAGGAAGGCCAGACCTTCATCGTGGACCTGGTGCTCGGACTGGACACACGCGCGGCCGCGGCCGACGACGACCTGGCGAAGACCGTGCACTACGGCATCGTGGCGGAGGAGGTCGTGGCCGTCGTCGAAGGCGATCCGGTCGATCTCATCGAGACGCTCGCCGAGCGCATCGCCGGGACGTGCCTGAAGCACGAAGGCGTCCTGGAGGTCGAGGTCTGCGTCCACAAGCCGGACGCCCCGATCACCGTCCCCTTCGACGATGTGACCGTCACCATCACCCGGAGCCGAGTATGACTGCATCTTTCACCGAGGGCCCCAGCGACCCGACCGTACAGCCGGTGCCCGCCTCCGTGGTGGAACAGGTGGACGCGGCCGACACCACGCTCTCCAACCCCAAACGCGCGGTGATCGCCCTCGGCTCGAATCTGGGGAACCGTCTCGAGACCATCCAGGGCGCCATCGACGCGCTGGAGGACACCCCCGGCGTCCGCGTGAAGGCCGTCTCGCCCGTCTACGAGACCGAGCCGTGGGGCGTCGAGCCCGGCAGCCAGCCCGCGTACTTCAACGCGGTGATCGTGCTCCGTACGACCCTTCCCCCGTCCTCCCTCCTGGAGCGGGCACACGCCGTCGAGGAAGCCTTCCACCGCGCCCGTGACGAGCGCTGGGGCGCCCGCACGATCGACGTCGACATCGTCACGTACGCCGACGTCGTCTCCGACGACCCGGTCCTCACGCTCCCCCACCCGCGCGCGCACCAGCGGGCCTTCGTCCTCGCGCCCTGGTACGACGTGGAGCCGGAGGCGCAGCTGCCGGGCCACGGACCGGTCGCCGAGCTGCTCGCCGCGGTCACCCGCGAAGGCGTCGCGCCGCGCGCCGACCTGGAACTCCAGCTGCCCGAATAGTCGTTAGGGTCATGCGGGCACACGTAGACAGCGCGGGGACTGAGGGGCGACCACCGGAATGAAGCAACTGCGCATCAGGACGCTGGCCGGCCTCTTCCTGGTCGCCGGTGTACTGAGCTGGGCGGGCGCCCGCCTGTGGGACTCGATCGGCACGCTGCCGAGGGTCCCGCTGGCGGCGCCGATCGTTCTCGCCGTGATCGCCGTCATCCTGCTGGCGACCGCGCTCTCCATCCGGGCCCGGCTGCGCGCCCAGCGCGAGCGGCGCCCGGGCGCCAAGGGCGTCGACCCGCTGATGGCGGCCCGCGCCCTCGTCTTCGGCCAGGCCAGCGCCCTGGTCGCCGCCCTGGTCGCCGGGTTGTACGGCGGCACAGGCGCCTTCCTGCTGGAGCACCTCGACGTCCCGGCCCGCCGCGACCAGGCGATCTACGCCGGTTTCTCGGTCCTCACCGGCATCGCCGTGATAGCGGCCGCCCTCTTCCTGGAGCGCGTGTGCAAGCTCCCTGAGGACGACGACGAGGACCACGGCGGGGCCGCACCGGCGGCCTGACCCGCCGAGGGCCCACCACCGCGGGCTGCCCGGGAGCCACCGGGGGTCCAGGGAGCCACCGGGGCCCGCCCATGTGCCTGCCGCGTGCCCGCGCGGGCTCAGCGCGCGATGATCAGGCTCATCGCCTCGTTGCGCGTCGCCGGGTCGCGCAACTGGCCGCGCACCGCGGACGTGATGGTCTTCGCGCCCTGCTTGCGCACCCCGCGCATCGTCATGCACATGTGCTCGCACTCGACGACCACGATCACCCCGCGCGGCTCCAGGATCTCCATCAGGGAGTCGGCGATCTGCGTGGTCAGGCGCTCCTGGACCTGCGGGCGCCGGGCGTAGACGTCCACGAGGCGGGCCAGCTTCGACAGGCCCGTGATCTTGCCGTCGCTCGACGGGATGTAGCCGACGTGGGCGACGCCGACGAACGGCACCAGATGGTGCTCACAGCTGCTCTGGACCTCGATGTCCTTCACCAGGACCATCTCGTCGTGCCCGAGGTCGAACGTCGTCGTCAGGACGTCCTCGGGCTTCTGCCACAGGCCCGCGAATATCTCCCTGTACGCCCGAGCCACCCGCGCCGGCGTCTCCTTGAGGCCCTCGCGGTCCGGGTCCTCTCCGACCGCGATGAGCAGCTCACGCACAGCGTTCTCGGCCCGCTTCTCGTCGAACTCGCCGATCGGCCCCTCGCCGTCCAGCGTCACCGGGTCGGTCATCTGTGCCTCTTCCTTGAACAAAGAACCGCGTCCCCCACACCGTAAGGCGTGGGGGACGCGGTTATCCATTCCGGGGTGATCAGGCCTCGGGGCTGTCCGTAGGAGCGATGTCCAGCCCGGACTCGACGCCCGTTGCCGCGCCGTTCGAACCGTTCGTCAGTGACAGCTCCCTGGGGGAGAGCACCGGCGGGCGGGTCGAGGGGGTGCGGCGGGAGGAGCCGGTCCACGCGGGGCGGGCCGGGCGCTTCACGATCGGAGCGAAGATCTCGGCGATCTGCTCCTTGTTCAGCGTTTCCTTCTCCAGGAGCGCGAGGACCAGGTTGTCGAGAACGTCTCGGTTCTCGACGAGGATCTCCCAGGCCTCGTTGTGCGCGGTCTCGATGAGCTTCTTGACCTCTTCGTCGACGAGCGCAGCGACCTCTTCCGAGTAGTCGCGCTGGTGCGCCATCTCCCGGCCGAGGAACGGCTCGGTGTTGTCGCCGCCGAACTTGATCGCGCCGAGCCGCTCGGTCATGCCGTACTGCGTGACCATGGCCCGCGCGGTCGTGGTCGCCTTCTCGATGTCGTTCGCCGCGCCCGTGGTCGGGTCGTGGAAGACCAGCTCCTCGGCCGCGCGCCCGCCCAGCATGTAGGCGAGCTGGTCGAGCATCTCGTTGCGCGTGGTCGAGTACTTGTCCTCGTCGGGCAGGACCATCGTGTAACCGAGGGCCCGTCCACGGGACAGGATCGTGATCTTGTGCACCGGGTCGGAGTTGGGCGAAGCCGCCGCGACCAGGGCGTGTCCGCCCTCGTGGTACGCGGTGATCTTCTTCTCCTTGTCGGACATGATCCGGGTCCGCTTCTGCGGGCCCGCCACTACGCGGTCGATCGCCTCGTCCAGCATCGAGTTGTCGACGAGCTTGAGGTCGCTGCGCGCCGTGAGGAGCGCCGCTTCGTTCAGCACGTTCGCCAGATCGGCGCCGGTGAAGCCCGGGGTACGCCGGGCGACGGCGGAGAGGTCGACATCGGGTGCGACCGGCTTGCCCTTCTGGTGAACCTTGAGGATCTCCAGACGGCCCTGCATGTCCGGGCGGTCGACCGCGATCTGCCGGTCGAAACGTCCCGGGCGCAGCAGTGCCGGGTCGAGGATGTCGGGCCGGTTCGTGGCGGCGATCAGGATGACGCCGCCCTTCACGTCGAAGCCGTCCATCTCGACGAGCAGCTGGTTGAGCGTCTGCTCGCGCTCGTCGTGACCGCCGCCGAGACCCGCACCGCGGTGCCGGCCGACAGCGTCGATCTCGTCGACGAAGACGATCGCCGGGGCGTTCGCCTTGGCCTGCTCGAACAGGTCACGGACTCGGGAGGCACCGACACCGACGAACATCTCGACGAAGTCGGAACCCGAGATCGAGTAGAAGGGAACCCCCGCCTCACCGGCAACGGCGCGCGCGAGCAGCGTCTTACCGGTTCCGGGCGGGCCGTAGAGCAGCACACCCTTGGGGATCTTGGCGCCGACGGCCTGGAACTTCGCCGGCTCCTGGAGGAACTCCTTGATCTCGTGGAGCTCCTCGACAGCCTCGTCCGAGCCCGCCACATCGGCGAACGTCGTCTTCGGGGTGTCCTTGGTGATGAGCTTCGCCTTGGACTTCCCGAACTGCATGACTCGGGAGCCGCCGCCCTGCATCTGATTCATCAGGAACAGGAAGACGACGACGATCAGGACGAAGGGGAGCAGGGAGAGCAGGATCCCCACGAAGGCGTTCTGCTTCGTCGGAGCGACGGTGTACCCGTCGGGGATCTTCTTGTCCTCGAACTTGGCCTGCAGATCCTTGGCCACATCGACGCCCTGGTCGCCGATGTAGCTCGCCTGGATCTTGCTGCTGCCCTGGACCTTCTGGCCGTCCTTGAGCTCGACCTTGATGTTGTTTTCGTCGCCGGTGGTCAGCTTGGCCGACTGCACCTTGTTGTCGTTGATGGCCTGAATGACCTGGCCGGTGTCCACTGTCTTGTAGCCACCGGACGAACCGACGACCTGCATCAACACGACCACGGCAAGGACGGCCAGCACGATCCACATGACCGGCCCACGGAAGTATCGCTTCACGTCCATCCATACGGAGCGATGCCGCCCCGTCCCTCCTGCCATAGTGAGTTTGATAAAGGCTGTTTTGAAGACTGTTCTTCGGACGGTACCCCAGCATTGTCACCCGAAGCCGCATGGGACGGCTGGGAATCTCGCCCACGCATGCTCCAACGGCGGGGAACCCGCAAGGGTTCCCGACCGTCTCACATGGCTTCCGCGACCGTTCAGCCGCCGTAGACGTGGGGAGCCAGAGTGCCGACGAACGGCAGGTTCCGGTACTTCTCCGCGTAGTCCAGGCCGTACCCGACGACGAACTCGTTCGGGATCTCGAACCCGGTCCACTTCACGTCGATGGCCACCTTCGCCGCCTCCGGCTTGCGCAGCAGCGTGCAGACCTCGAGGCTCGCGGGCTCGCGGGTGCCGAGGTTGGTGAGCAGCCACGACAGCGTGAGGCCGGAGTCGATGATGTCCTCGACGATCAGGACGTGCTTGCCCTTGATGTCGGTGTCGAGGTCCTTGAGGATCCGCACGACGCCGGACGACTGGGTGCCCGCGCCGTACGAGGACACCGCCATCCAGTCCATCGTGACGGGGGTGGACAGCGCACGCGCCAGGTCCGCCATGACCATCACGGCGCCCTTGAGGACACCGACGATCAGCAGGTCCTTGCCCGCGTATTCCGCATCGATCTTCGCGGCCAGCTCGGCCAGCTTCGCGTCGATCTCTTCCTTGGTGATGAGCACCGACTGAAGGTCGGTGCCCATGTCTTTCGCGTCCACCCGCATCACTTTCGGTCGTCCCACCGGCCGCTGAAGGACTCGCGCCCCTCGTCAGCCTTGCCGGATGACCAGTCTGCCACCCTGCCGCTGAGCCACGACCTTGCCGGGGAGGTTGATCTCCCCCTGACCGCGCCAACCGGTGATCAAACGGTCGACCTCTTCGATGTGCCGGGCGAACAGAGCACCCGCCGGGGCGCCGGCCTCGATGGCCGCGCGGCGCAGTACACGGCGGCGTACGGCGGGGGGCAGCGCGAAGAGCTTGGCGCACTCCAGGAGGCCCGCGGGGTCCCGCACCATGGCCTCGGCCTGCGCGGCCCACGTGTCCAGGGCGTCGGCGTCGTCACGGGACAACTGGGCCGTACGGGCGAGCGCCTCGACGACGCCCTTGCCGAGCGCCTTCTCCAGGGCGGGCAGCCCCTCGTGGCGCAGCCGGGAGCGCGTGTACGCCGGATCGGTGTTGTGGGGGTCGTCCCAGACGGGCAGCGACTGGGCCATGCACGCCTTGCGGGCGGTCTGGCGGTCGACGTGCAGGAAGGGCCTGCGGTAACGGCCGTCGACCCCCGAGGTCGCGGCCATGCCCGACAGGGAGCGGATGCCGGAGCCGCGGGCGAGGCCGAGCAGGACCGTCTCCGCCTGATCGTCGCGGGTGTGGCCGAGCAGGATCGCGGCGGCGCCGTGCTGGTCCGCGGCGGCGTCGAGCGCGGCGTATCTGGCGTCCCTGGCGGCGGCTTCGGGCCCGCCGTCGCGGCCGACGTGCACGGCCGCGGACTCGACGGGATCGAGGCGCAGGGCGGTGAGCCGCGCGACGACTTCGGCGGCGCGGAGATCGGAGCCGGGCTGCAGACCGTGGTCCACCGTCACGCCACCGGCGCGGATGCCGAGCTTGGGGGCCTCGAAGGCGAGGGCGGAGGCGAGTGCCATGGAGTCGGCGCCGCCGGAGCAGGCGACAAGCACCAGGGGCGGGGTGCGCGGGCCTTCTGGCACCGTGTGGGGGACGCTGAGGTCGTTGAGTACGTCGTGGAGTACGCGGCGGACCGCCAGGCGTATCGCCGCGACCGCAGGATGGGGACCCATGTCCGGTTCCCTTCATGAAGTTTTCGGTGGGGGTGTGGCTCGGACTAGTCACTCAACAGTGACTCGGTGATTTCAGTCACCCAGAGTGTGTCGATCGTGACAGAGCCGAGCCATTCCCCGAGCATTGCACGCCTACCCACGGCCCACGGTCCCTCGGATGGGTGATTACGGGGGCGTTCTCCTGCCGTTGGCCGTATTTGTTTCACGACCCTGCCTTACGGTGCACCCTCAGACTTGCGGTGCACCCGCGCGACCCAGTCCGCCGGTTTGGCGATCTCCGCCTTGGTGGGGAGCGTGTTCGGCGATGTCCATACGCGATTGAATCCGTCCATACCCACCTCGTTCACCACGGCCCTGACGAACCGCTCGCCGTCGCGGTACTGGCGCAGCTTCGCGTCGAGGCCCAGGAGCTTGCGCAGCGCCAGGTCCAGGCGGGACGCACCCTTCTGACGGCGCTCCTTGAACTTCTCCCTGATCTCGGTCACCGACGGCACCACCGCGGGCCCGACCCCGTCCATCACGAAGTCCGCGTGCCCTTCGAGCAGCGACATCACGGCGGTGAGCCGGGCGAGGATCTCGCGCTGGGCCGGGGACTGCACGAGCTCGACCAGGGAGCGGCCCCCGTCGTCGCCCTCACCCTGCTCGCCCTCGGGGCGTGCGCCCGCCAGGGACTGAGCTGCCTCCCTGATGCGCTCCAGGAACGTCATCGGGTCGACGTCGGTCTCGGCGAGGAATGACTGGATCTCGCCCTCGAGGTGGTCGCGCAGCCAGGGCACGGCCGTGAACTGCGTGCGGTGCGTCTCCTCGTGCAGGCACACCCAGAGCCTGAAGTCGTGCGGATTCACGTCGAGTTCGCGCTCCACGTGCACGATGTTCGGCGCGACGAGGAGCAGTCTTCCGCCGCCGTTCGGCGCGGCCGGCAGGTCCCGGGTGGCGGGGGCGAAGGTCTCGTACTGTCCGAGGACGCGGGAGGACAGGAACGACAGCAGCATGCCGAGCTCGACGCCCGTGACCTTGCCGCCGACGGCGCCGAGGACCGCTCCGCCGGGGCCCGAGCCGCGCCGCTCCTCCATCTTGTCCAGGAGGGGCTTGAGAAGCTCCCTGAACCCCGCCACGTTCGCCCGGACCCAGCCGGGGCGGTCGACGACGAGGACAGGCGTGTCGTGCGCCTCCTCGGTGGACATCCGCGTGAAGCCGCGGACGTGTTCCTCGGAGGCCTTGGCGTGCCGGCGCAGTTCCGCGACGATCGCCCGCGCCTCGTCCCGGGTCACCTCCGGACCCGGCCGCACGAGTCGGGTCGCGGTCGCCACCGCGAGATTCCAGTCGACCATCCCAGAAGCACCACCGATGCTCGTCATGCGTCAACCGTACGTGCTCGGGTCCTGGTGCACAGGGGCTTGGCCCCGGACAGCGCCCCGGTTGTGCCCCTTAGGGGACACGGCCGTGACGGGCGGGGCCGGGGTGCGGGGCGGGTCAGCGGCAGCCGCAGTTCGCGACCGTCGACGCAAGCCGGTCCAGGGCCGCCTGAGCCTGTCCCGGGTTCACGGTGCCGTCCGTCATGAACGCGAAGACCAGAAGCCGACCGTCCGCGTCGACGACCGTTCCGGCCAGCGTGTTCACCCCGGTCAGCGTGCCGGTCTTGGCCCGTACGAGGCCGATGCCCGCCGCGTCGGCCGCGTCGGTGTACCGCTTGCTCAGCGTGCCCGTGAAGCCGGCGACGGGCAGTCCGGTGAGGACCGGACGCAGCCCGGGGCGCTCGCGTTCGACGGCGCGCGCGAGGACCTGGGTGAGCAGGTCGGCGGAGACCTTGTCGGCGCGGTCGAGGCCGCTGCCGTCCGCGAAGTGGCTTCCGGAGAGCGGGAGTCGGAGCTTGTCCAGCTCCTTGCGGATCGCCGCGCCCCCGCCGTCGAAGCTCGCGGCCTCGTCCTTGGCGAGCGCCACCTGGCGGGCCAGGGCCTCCGCGATGTCGTTGTCACTGTGCGTCAGCATGCGTTCGACCAGGGCCGACACGGGCGGCGACGACACCTTGGCCAGTTTCTCGGCGTCGCCCGACGCCTTGGCCGGGCCCGGCTCGCCCTTCGTCTTGATGCCGCGGTCGTGCAGCAGATCCGCGAACTTCCGCGCGGCGGCGGCCGCCGGGTCGGACTCGCGGGGCGCCGGGCCGCTCGACGAGTCGTCCATGCGCGCCTCGTCGGCCATGAGGGCGCTGACCGGCGCGATGTTCTCGTTGGGCCCGATGGGGTGCAGGAGCGGCCCCGAGTAGAGCGAGGTGTCGTACGAGAGCGTGATCTCGTCCGTGTCCCGGTCCTTCAGTTCCTTGGCGGTGGCGTCGGCGAGGGCGCGCAGGCTCGCGTTCGGTCCGGCGTCCTTGCGGGCGGTGAGCGTGGGGTCGCCGCCGCCGACGAGGACGACCTCGTGCGCCGACGAGTCGGGCTCGATGACGGTCTTCGTGTCGATGCGGTGGTCGGATCCCGGCATCGACAGGGCGGCGACCGCCGTGGCGAGCTTGGTGGTCGACGCGGGCGTCAGGGCGTCGCCGGAGCTCTTGCCGTACAGCCGCTCGCCGGTGGCCGCGTCGACGACGGCCGCGGTGCGCCGCTTGCCGAGGGCCGGGTCGTTCAGGAGAGGGTCGAGCACGTGGGCGAGCGCGCGCTTGGTGGGGCCGGGGACCGAGCCGCCCGGCGCCGCGAGGACGGCACGGGCGCTCGGGGCGGCGTCCGGCTCGTCGGAGCGCCCGTCGCGGCCGTGATCTGTGCCACCCCCGGCCTCCTGGGACACAGCCCGGCGCGCCTCCGCCGTACGCTGACCGCTGGAGTCCCACGGACCGGCCGAGGCCACCGCCACGGCCGAGAGCGCCAGGCCCAGGGTGGCAGCGCCCGCTGTGAGCTGCCAGGTCTTGACCTTCGTAAGCATCTTCACTGCCTGTGAAACTGCCTGCGAAGCCTTGAGCTCGGGCACCACGGACCAGCCCCTTTCGCGATCACACACCTGCGTGAGGGACACTTAACCACCAGTCGTATGTGTTGATCATGGAGGAGCCACCGGTGGAGTTCGACGTCACGATCGAGATTCCGAAGGGTTCGCGGAACAAGTACGAGGTGGACCACGAGACCGGTCGGATCCGCCTGGACCGTCGACTCTTCACCTCGACCAGCTACCCGGCCGACTACGGATTCGTCGAGAACACGCTCGGTGAGGACGGGGACCCGCTGGACGCGCTGGTCATCCTGGAGGAGCCGACCTTCCCCGGCTGCCTCATCAAGTGCCGCGCCATCGGCATGTTCCGGATGACGGACGAGGCCGGCGGTGACGACAAGCTGCTGTGCGTCCCCGCCTCGGACCCCCGCGTGGAGCACCTGCGCGACATTCACCACGTGTCCGAGTTCGACCGCCTGGAGATCCAGCACTTCTTCGAGGTCTACAAGGACCTGGAGCCCGGCAAGTCCGTCGAGGGTGCCGACTGGGTCGGCCGCACCGAGGCCGAGGCCGAGATCGAGCGGTCCTACAAGCGCTTCAAGGACGAGGGCGGTCACTGACCTCCCCCGCCACGCACGGGCCGTCCGACTCCTCCGGGGGTGGGGCGGCCCGTTCGCGTATCTGTGCTCATACTGAGGCGTACCGGGAGGTGCGCAGGCGTCATACGAAGGGCGAGTTGGTGACGGAGCGGGAGCCGGAGGCGGCCGAAGACCGCAAACCGCAGTCGGACGAGGCACGCAGCGCCTTCACCCCACCGCAAGGGGTGGTACCGCAGGCCCCGGCGCCCGAGCAGGACGAGTCACAGACGACGTCCGAGTTCGCGATCCCGGACGGGCTCAGCACCCCGGCCGCCGCACCCGCCGACTCCAGCGGTTCGGCCTTCACTCCCCCGCAGACCTACAGCTCTCGGTACCCACCGCCCGCGTTCACACCCGCGCACGGCATCCCCATGGTCAAGCTGACCAAGGAGGCGCCCTGGCAGGACCGGATGCGCACGATGCTGCGCATGCCGGTCGCCGAACGCCCCGCGGCCGAGCCCGTGCAGAAGCACGACGACGAGGGCCCGGCCGTTCCGCGCGTCCTCGACCTGACCCTGCGCATCGGCGAGCTGCTCCTCGCGGGCGGTGAGGGCGCCGAGGACGTGGAGGCGGCGATGTTCGCCGTGTGCCGCTCCTACGGCCTCGACCGGTGCGAGCCGACGGTGACGTTCACGCTGCTCTCGATCTCGTACCAGCCGTCGCTGGTCGACGACCCGGTGACCGCGTCACGGACCGTGCGGCGGCGCGGCACCGACTACACGCGCCTCGCGGCCGTGTTCCAGCTGGTGTACGACATCAGCGACGAAGAGGTCGACGTCTCCCTGGAGGAGGCCTACCGGCGTCTCGCCGAGATCCGCCGCAACCGCCACCCCTACCCCGGCTGGGTGCTCTCCGCGGCCACCGGGCTCCTGGCGGGCGGCGCCTCGATCCTCGTCGGCGGTGACCTCATCGTCTTCGTCGCGGCGGCGCTCGGCGCGATCCTCGGCGACCGGCTGGCCTGGCTGTGCGCGGGCCGCGGGCTGCCGGAGTTCTACCAGTTCACCGTCGCCGCGATGCCGCCCGCCGCCATAGGGATCCTGCTGACCCTCGCGCACAACCTCGTGGACGTACGAGCCTCCGCGGTGATCACCGGTGGGCTGTTCGCGCTGCTGCCGGGGCGGGCCCTCGTGGCGGGCGTGCAGGACGGACTGACCGGCTACTACATCACCGCGGCCGCGCGCCTGCTCGAAGTCATGTACTTCTTCGTCGGCATCGTCATCGGCGTCCTGATCGTGCTCTATCTCGGCGTCCAGCTGCACGCGCAGCTGAACCCGGAGGCGGCCCTCCAGGTCCTCGACCGCCCCTACTGGCAGATCGCGGCCTCGATGGCGCTCTCGCTCGCCTTCGCCATCCTGCTCCAGCAGGAACGCTCCACCGTGCTCGCGGTGACGCTGAACGGCGGTGTGGCGTGGGTCGTGTACGGGGCCATGCACGTCGTCGGCGGGATCTCGCCGGTCGCCTCCACCGCGGCGGCGGCCGGGCTCGTCGGCCTGTTCGGGCAGCTCTTCTCGCGCTACCGGTTCGCGTCCGCGCTGCCGTACGTGACGGCGGCGATCGGGCCGCTGCTGCCGGGTTCCGCGACGTACTTCGGGCTGCTGGCCATCGCGCAGAACGATGTGGACGCGGGCCTGGTGTCGCTGACGAAGGCGGCGGCTCTCGCCATGGCCATCGCGATCGGGGTGAACCTCGGGTCCGAGATCGCGCGGCTGTTCCTGCGCTCGCCCGGCGCGGCGGGGCGCCGGGCGGCGAAGCGGACCCGAGGGTTCTAGGACGCCGCGGAGGCGCCCTGGCGGTCTAGCGCTTCGCGTGGCGGCCGCGCTGACCCTGCGGCGGCGTCTGCGGCTGGGGCATCGCCGCCTGGGCCTTCTTCGACTTGCTGCGCGCCCTCAGGAACTCGATCGCGATGGGGACCACCGAGACGAGGACGATCAGGATCAGGATCGCCTCGATGTTCTTGTGGACGAACTCGATGTTGCCGAGCCAGGAGCCGAGGAGTGTGACACCCGCGCCCCAGAGCACGCCGCCGATGATGTTGAACGTGATGAACGAGCGGTACTTCATGCCGCTGACGCCCGCGATGATCGGCGTGAACGTGCGGACGATGGGCACGAAGCGGGCCAGGACCAGGGACTTCGGGCCGTACTTCTCGAAGAACTCGTGGGCCTTGACCACGTTCTCCTGCTTGAAGAGGCGGGAGTCCGGGCGGTTGAACAGCGAGGGGCCGACCTTCTTGCCGAAGAGGTAACCCGCCTGGTCACCGAGGATCGCGGCGACGCAGATCAGGCCGACGGCGCCCCACAGGGGGAAGTCCAGCGTGCCGGCGGTGATCAGCAGTCCGCAGGTGAAGAGCAGGGAGTCGCCCGGCAGGAAGAAGCCGATGAGCAGGCCGGACTCCGCGAACACGATCAGGAGCAGGCCCCAGATGCCGAACGTGTTGAGCAGGTGGTCCGGGTCCAGCCAGCTTGGTCCGAGAGCAAGCGTCGTCACGGTTCCGGACTCCTGAGGGGTGGTGAAGCGAGGGCAATGGCGATGCAAAGTTATCAACGCCGGATGACGGCGCCAGGTTCCAGCGGCCCTCCCAGGATGCACGGTGCGTCAACTGTGGCAAACCTGTGTGTATGGGTATCGAAGACTACGGCGGCGGCCAGAATCCGCAGACGGATGTGCTCGTCGTCACCACGAACGACGTGCCGGGCTACCGGGTGGAGAAGGTGATCGGCGAGGTCTTCGGCCTCACCGTCCGCTCCAGGCACCTGGGCAGCCAGATCGGCGCCGGACTCAAATCGATGATCGGCGGCGAGCTGAAGGGCCTCACCAAGACGCTGGTGGAGACCCGCAACCAGGCGATGGAACGGCTCGTCGAGCAGGCCCGCTCCCGCGGCGCCAACGGGGTGCTGATGTTCCGCTTCGACGTCACCGAGGCGGCGGACGTGGGCACCGAGGTGTGCGCGTACGGCACGGCCGTGGTGATCGCACCGCGGTAGGGCGGCTACACGTTGCGCACGGCGTTGGCGAGGATCGCCTCCCGCAGGAAGGCGGCCACGCCCTCCCGGTCCTTGTCGAGGTTGCGCCGGTAGCGCTCGTCCGCGACGAACATCTCACCGAGAGCGGTCTGGATCTCGTAGGTGCACTCGTAGTGGAACCGGCAGATCTGCTGCCGGTGCTCCTCCGCGAGATCCATCGCGGCCCCGGACCCGGGCTCCTCGCCCGAGTCCATGACGGCGATGAGGCGGCGCATCCAGTCGTCGTTCGCCTCCTTGATCCGCAGCCAGTCCTCCTTCGTGTACGAGGCGGCCTTGCGCTGCGACTCGGCGTAGGCCTCGGTGTGGCCCCAGCGCTCCTGGACCTCGTCGGCGTACTGCTCGGGGTCGTGGTCGCCGAAGACCTCGAACTTCTCCTCGGGCGCGAGATCGATGCCCATCTTGCGTGCCTCCATGGCGATTTGGACGGCGGCGGCCATCTTCTGGAGCTTGCCGATCCGGGCGGTCAGCAGCTCGTACTGGCGGCGCAGATGCGCGCGCGGGTCCGCTTCCGGGTCGTCGAGAAGGGCCGCGACCTCGTCGAGAGGGAAGCCGAGCTCCCGGTAGAACAGGATCTGCTGGAGCCGGTCCAGGTCGGCGTCGCTGTAGCGCCGATGACCCGCGTGGCTACGCCCGACCGGCGCCAGCAGGCCGATCTCGTCGTAGTGGTGCAACGTGCGCACCGTGACGCCGGCGAACCCGGCGACCTGCCCCACGGAGTAGCTCACGGCTCCTCCCCTCTCCCTGTCGCTGTCTTTGTCGCTGTCTTTGTCGCTGTCTTTGTCGCTGTCTTTGTCGGTGCCTGCGTCCGTGTCTTTGTCGGCGCCTGTGTCGGCGCCTTCGTCGGCACGGGTCCCAGCGTGCAGCCTCACGTCACGTGAGGTGCAAGCGGCAATTCCTCCGGGTGTTATGCGGCTTTCGTCCGCTTATGGTGTGCCGGTGAGCACCGACGAGCAGGCCGCGCCCCAGGAGACCACCCCGGCACGGGCGTTGCTGCCGCTGGTCGTCCCCGCGCTCGTCGTAGGCGTCGCGTGCAGCCTGCTGTTCCTCGGCGTGAGCGAGCTCGCCGAGAAGCTCCAGCACGTGCTGTGGACGGACCTGCCCGACGCGCTCGGCATCGGCGGGTACTCCTCGCTCTGGATGATCGTCATGCTGACCACGACCGGCATCCTCGTAGGCCTCGTCGTCTGGAAGGCGCCCGGTCACGCGGGACCCGACCCGGCCACCATCGGGCTCGCGAGCGCGCCGCTGCCGCCGTTCCTGCTGCCCGGGCTGCTCGTCGCGACCGCGCTGATGCTGGCCGGCGGGCCCAGCCTCGGCCCCGAGAACCCGATCATCGCCGCCAACATCGCCCTCGTGTTCTGGCTCGGCGCGAAGGCCATGCCCGTCGTGCCCCCCGCGCTCTGGGTCTCGCTGGCCGAGGCGGCGACGCTCGGCGCACTGTTCGGCACACCCGTCGCCGCCGCCCTCGTCATCTCCGAGGCCCTCGCCGGCAGGCAGATCAGGGGCTCGCTGTGGGACGCCCTGTTCGCGCCGCTCCTCGCGGCCGCGACAGGCGCGATGACCACGACCCTCGTCGCACACCCCACCTTCGACCTCGGTCTGCCCGCCGTCCCCCGGCCGGGCTGGGGTGACCTCCTCGCCTCCCTGGTGATCACCTCCGTGGCCGCGGTCCTCGGCATGGCGGCCGTCTACGCCTTCCCTCACACGCACGCCGCGTTCGGACGCCTCAAGCACCCCATGCTGATGCTGCCCGCGGGCGGGCTCGTGCTCGGTCTGCTCGGCGCGCTCGGCGGACATCTCACGCTCTTCAAGGGCCTCGACGAGGTCGCCGAGCTGGCCCGGCACCCCGACGGCTGGTCGGCCGGCGAGTTCGCCCTGATGACGGTGGTGAAGCTGGCGGCCCTGCTGGTCGCCGCCTCCTGCGGCTTCCGCGGCGGCCGGATCTTCCCCGCGGTCTTCGTCGGGTCGGCCTTCGGCCTCCTCGCCCACGCGCTCGTGCCGGGCGTGCACCCCGCCGTCGGCGTCTCGGCGGGCGTCCTCGGCATCCTGCTCGCCATCACCCGGCAGGGCTGGATCAGCCTGTTCACCGCGGCCGTCCTCGTCGCGTCCCCGGCGATCATCGCCCTGCTGTGCATCGCCTCGCTGCCGGGCTGGATCCTGGTCACCGGACGCCCCCAGATGCAGCTGCGCGACGACGGCACGTCCGTGCGCTGAGCGGTACCGCCGAACGGCGCGGCCGCGCGGTCTCGCCGGGCGGGACACCCCACCTCTCCGTATCCTCGCGATGAGGCCACGACCCGTATCGAGGGAGCCCGCGACGATGCCGCTGCACCACGGTCCCGACCAGCACGACGAGCGCCCGATGGCCGTCAACCCCTTCTACGGCGAGGCCAATCCGGTCGGCGGCATGACCGACGCCCCGCCCAAGCACCGGCTGCCCGACGACCCCATGCCGCCCTCCACGGCGTACCAGCTGGTCCACGACGAGCTGATGCTCGACGGCAACGCACGGCTCAACCTCGCCACGTTCGTCACCACATGGATGGAACCGCAGGCCGGCGTCCTGATGGGCGAGTGCAGAGACAAGAACATGATCGACAAGGACGAGTACCCGCGCACCGCGGAGCTGGAGCGGCGCTGTGTGTCGATGCTCGCCCACCTGTGGAACGCCCCCGACCCGGACGGCGCCGTCGGCTGCTCGACCACCGGTTCGAGCGAGGCGTGCATGCTCGCCGGGATGGCCCTCAAGCGCCGCTGGATGAAGCGGAACACCGACCGCTACCCGTCCAAGCACGCCCGCCCGAACCTCGTCATGGGCATCAACGTCCAGGTCTGCTGGGACAAGTTCTGCAACTTCTGGGAGGTCGAGGCGCGCCAGGTCCCCATGGACGGCGACCGCTTCCACCTCGATCCGCAGGCCGCCGCCGATCTGTGCGACGAGAACACCATCGGCGTCGTCGGCATCCTCGGCTCGACGTTCGACGGTTCGTACGAGCCGATCGCGGAGCTGTGCGCCGCCCTCGACACCCTCCATGAGAAGACCGGCCTCGACATCCCCGTCCACGTCGACGGCGCCTCCGGCGGCATGATCGCGCCCTTCATCGACCCCGAGCTGGTCTGGGACTTCCGCCTGCCGCGGGTGTCGTCCATCAACACGTCGGGCCACAAGTACGGCCTCGTCTACCCCGGCGTCGGCTGGGCCCTGTGGCGTACGGCGGACGACCTGCCGGAGGATCTGGTCTTCCGGGTCAACTACCTGGGCGGCGACATGCCGACCTTCGCCCTCAACTTCTCCCGGCCCGGCGCGCAGGTCGTCGCGCAGTACTACACGTTCCTGCGCCTGGGCCGCGAGGGCTACCGCGCGGTCCAGCAGTCGACCCGGGACGTCGCCCGAGGCCTCGCCGAACGCATCGAGTCCCTCGGCGACTTCCAGCTCATCACGCGCGGCGACCAACTGCCCGTCGTCACCTTCACGACAGCACCCGAGGTGAAGGCGTACGACGTCTTCGACGTCTCGCGCCGCCTGCGCGAATTCGGCTGGCTCGTGCCCGCGTACACCTTCCCCGCGCACCGCCAGGACCTGGCGGTGCTGCGGCTGGTGTGCCGCAACGGCTTCTCGGCGGACCTGGCGGCGCTCTTCCTCTCCGACCTCAACCGCCTGCTGCCCGAACTGCGCCGACAGGCGCACCCGCTGACCCGCGACAAAGAGGCGGCGACCGCCTTCCACCACTGACACCGTTCACGGGCCCCATCCGCCGAGCCCTGCTCACTGAGCGCCGCACACGCAGAGCCCTATCTGCTGAGCGCCGCGAACTTCCGTACCGCCGGCGGGAAGAACACCGCGAGCAGCGCGAGCGGCCAGAGCACCGCCGCCCACAGATGCCCCGGCTCCCCACCGGGGCCGCCGAACAGGTCCCGTACGGCCGTCGCCGTGTGCGACATCGGGTTCCACTCGACGACCGTGCCCAGCCAGCCCGGCATCGAGCCGGGCTCGGCGAGCGCGTTCGACAGGAATCCGACCGGCCAGACCAGGATCTGCACGGCCTGCACCAGCTCCGGCTTCCCCGCCACCATCGCCAGGTGGATGCCGATCCACAGCATCGCGAACCGGAAGAGGAGCAGCAGGCCGAGCGCGCCGAGGAGGGCCCCGGTCGAGCCGTGCGGACGCCAGCCGATCACGTAACCGACGCCGGTCATCACGACAAGCGCGGCGGCCGACTGGAGCATGTCGGCGGCCGAACGGCCCACCAGCACCGCTCCGTTGACCATCGGCATCGACCTGAACCGGTCGATCACGCCCTTATTGAGATCCTGCGTCACCGCCAGCATCGTCGCCTCGAGCCCGAACGCCATGGTGAGCGCGAGCATGCCCGGCACCAGATAGTCGACGTACTCGCCCTCGACGCCCTTGCCGCCGCCGATCAGGAAGCCGAACATCAGCAGCAGCATCACCGGGAAGACCAGACCCACCACGATCTGCGTCGGCTGCCGCGCCCAATGCGCAAGCTCGCGCCGCGTCATGGTCCACGAGTCGGCGACGGCCCAGCTCATCGGCGTACTCATGCGGTCACCTCCGACCGGTCCGCCATGTGCCCACGTTCCGCCGTGTCCTTCTGTCCCGGTCCCGTCAGATGCAGGAACACCTCGTCCAGGGTCGGTCTGCGCACCGCGATGTCCTCCGCCTCCACACCCGCCTCCTGAAGCGCCCGCACGGCCTCGGTGAGCGCGGCCATCCGGTCGGCGACGGGCGCACTGACCAGCCGGCGGTCCTTGTCGACCGTGGCACCGTCCGGCAACAGCCGTGCCGCCACGCCCAGTTGTGCCCCGTCCCGCACGACGACGTCGATCCGGTCGCCGCCGAGCCGCGCCTTCAGCTCGTCGGCCGTCCCCTCGGCGACGACCCGGCCCCGGTCCACGACCGAGATGCGGTCGGCGAGCTGGTCGGCCTCCTCCAGATACTGCGTCGTGAGCAGCACCGTCGTACCGCCCCCGACCAGCGAGCGCACCGCGCCCCACACCTCGGCCCGCCCACGCGGATCGAGGCCCGTCGTCGGCTCGTCCAGGAAGAGCACCTCGGGGTCCGTGATGAGGGAGGCGGCCAGGTCGAGCCGTCGCCGCATGCCGCCGCTGTACTGCCTGACCGCCTTGCGCCCGGTCCCGGCGAGGCCGAAGCGCTCAAGGAGTTCGCCGGCCCGCACCCGCGCGCGCCGGGCACCCAGGTGGTGGAGGCGGCCGAACATCTCCAGGTTCTGCCACCCGCCGAGCTCCTCGTCCACCGCCGCGTGCTGGCCGAGGAGCCCGATGCGGCGCCGCACCTCGTCCGCCTGCCGCCGCACGTCGTACCCCGCCACCTCGACCCGGCCCTCGTCGACCCGCAACAGCGTCGTCATGGCGCGGACGGCCGTCGTCTTGCCCGCGCCGTTCGGACCGAGCAGGCCGTGGACGGTGCCGCGGGCGACCGTGAGGTCGAGCCCGTCCAGCGCCCACTTGTCCCCGTACCTCTTCCGTGTGCCCTCGACGATGATCGCGTCGGTCATCCGGCTCCTCCCACCGAGAACCTCACTAATCAAATTTGACTAGGCTGGAAAGGTATCCCCGCCTCCATCGTTAGTCAAACTTGATTAACGCGGATCCCCGGGATCCGGCTCACCCGTGGCGTAGGGGTTCTCCTGCCCCTCGGCGAGCACCCCGACAAAGGGCTCACCCTCCCCCGCGAATGTGTACGCGCCGCCCTCGATCCGGCCGATCAGCCCCCGCGTCCACTCCGCGCCGGCGTCGGCCGAGTGCACCCAGAAATTCATGATCTCGCCGATGTGGCCGAGCCGTTCGGGCCCGTCCTCGGGCGTGTAGTACTCAGTGACCGCGCGCCGCCACTCCTCGATGCCTTCCACGCGCCGGCGCAGCAGCTCCACCGCTTCCCGCCGCGGCAGATCGACGATGAAGCCGAGCGCCGCCGAGAGGATGTCCGGCTTCTGGTCGTACGTCACGAGCGCCTCCCGCAGCAGCGTGAGGAACTCCTCGGTGCCCTTGTCCGTGATCTCGTACTCGGTGCGCGGCGGGCCGCCGGCCGTGGAGGGCGCGATCTCGTGCGCGACGAGGAATCCCTGCTTCGCCATCTGCTTGAGCGCGTGATAGATCGACCCGGGCTTGGCGTTCGACCACTCGTGCGCGCCCCAGTATTCGAGGTCGTTGCGCACCTGGTACCCGTGCGCGCGGCCGTGCTGGCGTACGGCCCCGAGGACCAGGAGGCGGATCGCTGACATGGGCCCCAGCGTAGGACGTCACTCCCGCGCCATCTCCACCAGCTCGTACGCCGTCTTCCCGTCCAGGGACTCGCGGATGATGTCCGCGTGCCCCGCGTGCCGGGCCGCCTCCCGGATCAGATGGAGCAGCAGCCACCGCACGGACACCTCCTCCTCGCCCGGCGACCAGTGATGGCGGGGCAGCGGGAACGTGTCGTCGAGGCTCGGCACCGACCGGACGAACTCCTCGGTGGCCAGCGCCACCTTGTCCCAGTAGGCGAGGGCCGACTCTACGGACTCGTCGCCCACGAGCCGGAAGCTGTCGGCCCAGTTCTCCTCGGTGCGCTGCATGTCGGGCGCGACCTGCCGGGCCCGCGCCACCCACCCCTGCTCGGTCTCCGCGACATGCTTGACCAGCCCGGACAGCGACAGGGCGCTGGCGCTCGGCGTCGCCGCGGCCTGCTCGTCGGTCAGCCCGAGCACGGCCCGCCGGACGGCGCCGCGCTGCCCGGCGAGAAAGATCAGGAGCGTGCCGCGCTCGTCGCCACGGATCTCCGCGTTCCCTCGAGTCGCCATCATGGGCCGCCTTCCATCGGTTCCGACGCCTGTACGGACGAAGGTAGAGGGAATCGCGGTCGGCTTCGGCCCCAAGCGGCACCACCCCGGGAAAGTATCGCGTAGGAATTTTCCTACCTTTGACGCGTAGGGAAATTCCTACTTATAGTCCGGGCATGAGCAGCCACACGAACATCACGCACGCCTCCTTCATCACCCTCCCTGTCGCCGACCAGGACCGCGCCCTGCGCTTCTACGTCGACGTGCTCGGCTTCGACGTCATGGCCGACCGTGAGATGCCGCCGGGCCGCTGGCTCCAGGTCGCACCCGCGGGCGCGCAAACCGTCTTCACGCTGGCCGGCCCGGGCATGGGGGATTTCACCCCGGGTTCGGCGCGGGGGATCATGTTGGTGACGACCGACGTCGACGCCGACTGCGCGCGGCTCACCGCCGCCGGGGCCGAGGTCACCGGCCCCGACGACGTGCCGTGGGGGCGCATGGCCTCCTTCAGCGACCCGGACGGCAACGCACTGATGCTCATCACGGAGAAGGAAGGCTTCTGACGCCGATGGCTACCGTGAGCGCGACCGACACCGCCGGCCAGGACCGGCTGTTCGCCGCGCTCGCCAACGGAACACGACGCGAGGTGCTCCGCCTCCTCAGGGACGAGGGCCCCCAGCCCGTCCAGGCCCTCGCCGACCACTTCGCGATGCGCCGGCCCAGCCTCTCGGAGCACCTCAAGGTGCTGCGCGAGGCCGGCCTCGTATCGGAGGAACGCGCGGGACGGCAGCGCATCTACCGGCTCGAGGCCGCCCCCCTGGCCGAGGTGCAGGACTGGCTCCATCCGTACGAGCGGTTCTGGCGCGGCCGCCTGAAGGGGCTCGCCGAACTCCTCGACCGCATGCCCGACGATGACGGGTCATGAGTCTCACGAGCATCACCGTCGACCAGTTCCTCCCTCACCCGCCCGCCAAGGTCTGGCGCGCCCTCACCGAACCCGAGCTGATCACCCAGTGGCTGATGCCGGGCAGTGAGGACTTCCGCCTGGAGGTGGGCCACCGGTACGTGATGACGACCGTGCCGCGACCCAACACCGGCTTCTCCGGCACCGTCGACGTCGAGGTCCTCGCGTACGCGGAGGAGCGGATGCTCAGCGTCCGGTGGCAGGACCGGGATCCGGCCAATTCTGCGGACTGGACCATTACGTGGAACCTGGAGCCAGAAGGCCGTGGCACGCGTCTCTTCCTAGTGCACGACGGATTCGATCCGGACGATCCGGCACAGATGATGGCGCGGAAGATCATGGACGGGGGCTGGCGCTCGCATGTCATGCGGGCGCTGGGGCAGACGCTCGAAGAGCTGTAACCGTGGGAACACCCCCCGTGCACGTGCATCTGCCCATGCATCGGCATGTGAACGCAGCTATGATCCAGGACAGTTGACCACTACACCTGACTCACTGGCCACATGAGCCTCATAGGCCACAGCAAGACCGGGGAGTGACCTGTGCACCACGTGTACAACGGCATGGCGGCCACGGAACTTCACGGTGTGGTCTGGCAGAAGAGCAGGCACAGCAACTCGCAGGGCTCCTGCGTGGAGTTCGCGAAACTGCCGGGGGGACGGGTGGCGATGCGCAACTCGAACTTCCCGGAGGGCCCGGCCCTCGTCTACACGCCCGCCGAAATCGAGGCGATGCTGCTGGGCGTCAAGGACGGGGAGTTCGATCACCTGATAGCTGACGGGTGACCGTTGCCGGGCGACGGTTGCCGGGCAACAACTGACGGATGACAACTGGCAGATGACAGATGACAGATGACAGATGACAGATGACGATAACTGTCATCTGATCACCGTCAGACGACAGGTGACAGGTGACAGCCGTAAGTCGTCAGCCATCACCCATGAGTCGCCAACTCTCAACTGGCGATGCCCAGTTGTCAGCCCTCACAGCCGGAACAGTGCCCACACCACTTTCCCGTTCAGCGTGCCGGCCAGCGGATGCCAGCCCCAGCCGTCGCTGAACGAGTCGACCAGGAACAGGCCGCGGCCCGATTCGGCGTTGAAGTCGTCCTCCGCCTCGCGGGCGACGGGGCTCTCGTCGCTGGGGTCGCGCACGGCGCACACCAGGCGTGAGGTCCAGCGCATCAGGTGCAGCCGCACCGGCGGGTCCTGCGAGCGCGGGGTGTCCGAGGGCAGTGCGTGCCGCAGGGCGTTGGTGACGAGTTCGGAGACGACGAGACAGACGTCGTCGAATCTCTCCGCCACGTCCCAGCCGTCGAGCGTCCCGCGCGTGAACTTACGGGCGCTGCCCACCGCTTCGTACCGTGCGGGAAGTGCGCAGGAGGCGGAGCTGGAAACGGCTGAAGGGTCGAGTGGCGGAAGCCCCTGCCTTAACGGCTCGAGCATGGCCGGTCCATTCGTCCCCATGCGAGGCACTCCCGGGATTCGCGGTACATAGCGAGTGGAGCGGTGGTGCGTGGGCCATCGTTCCGAATGCGTACAGCAGATGCAAGGGCAGATGCACGTGCACGCGCCCGTCCTGTCCCCCCGCGTACCACTTGTTGCTCATTTCTTCCCACGACTTCTTGTGGAGACCTTTCGCAACCTTTCCGTTTCTGTAACCGAACGAGTACGGGCCGGAGCGTTTTAATGGCAGACTTCGGCTGCTGGAGCGATCGGGAGGGTGGAGCGACGTGAGTGCGGGAGAGTCGAGCGGCTCGGTGGTGCGACGCATCCTGCTGGGCTCGCAACTGAGGCGCCTGCGTGAATCGCGTGGCATCACCCGGGAAGCGGCCGGCTACTCGATCCGCGCATCCGAATCGAAGATCAGCCGCATGGAGTTGGGACGGGTGAGCTTCAAGGCCAGGGACGTCGAGGACCTGCTGACCCTGTACGGAGTCGCCGACGAGGCGGAGCGCGGCGCGCTTCTCTCCCTCGTCAAGGAGGCCAACGTCGCGGGCTGGTGGCATACGTACTCGGACGTCCTGCCCGGCTGGTTCCCCACCTATGTCGGCCTGGAGGGCGCCGCGTCGCTCATCCGCGCCTACGAGGTGCAGTTCGTGCACGGGCTGCTTCAGACCGAGGGGTACGCGCACGCGGTCGTCGCCCGGGGCATGAAGGACGCGCCGAAGGCGGACATCGACCGGCGTGTGGCGCTGCGCCTCGAGCGGCAGAAGCTCCTCGTCTCCGAACACGCCCCCGAGTTCCACGTGGTACTCGACGAGGCGGCTCTGCAACGCCCTTACGGCGGACCGGAGGTGATGCAGGGTCAGCTTCAGCATCTGATCGACATCTCCGAGCGGTCCAACGTCACGCTTCAGGTCATGCCGTTCGGATTCGGTGGCCACTCGGGTGAGACCGGTGCCTTCGCGATGCTCAGCTTCCCGGAGTCCGACCTCTCGGACATCGTCTACATGGAGCAGCTCACCAGCGCCCTGTACCTCGACAAGCGCGAGGACGTCACGCAGTACGCACGGGCGATGAAGCACCTTCAGGCGGAATGCCCGACGCCCGCGGAGAGCGTGGACATCATCCGCGGCCTGCTGGCGAAGGCCGCCTGACCAATACCTGCCGGCGCATACCCGCTTCCCCATACCCGCTTCCCCATACCCGCTGCCCCGTACCCGCTGACGAAGGCTGGCCGAGAACCGCTCCTTCCGGCCCGATTTCCGATCGTCGGCGATCGGTCGGGCGCCCTAACCACACCACAACTCGACTGGTACAGACGTAAGATGACGAGCCATTAGGTGTCTGCCGGCAGCAGCAAGGGATCTCATGTCCTACTTCACCGAACTGGCCCAGCAATACATCGACGGTTCATGGCGTCCCGGCCGTGGGGCGTGGGACATCATCGACTTCAACCCGTACAACGGCGAGAAGCTGGCCTCCATCACCGTGGCGTCGGCCGACGAGGTCGACGAGGCCTACCGCGCGGCCGAGCGGGCGCAGAAGAGCTGGGCTGACACCAACGCGTACACGCGACGCCTGGTCTTCGAGCGGGCACTGCGCCTGGTCGAGGAACGCGAGAACGAGATATCCGACGCGATCGTCGACGAACTCGGCGGTACGCGGCTGAAGGCCGGGTTCGAGCTGCATCTCGCCAAGGAGTTCCTGCGCGAGTCGATCCAGCTGGCGCTGCGCCCGCAGGGGCGGGTCATCCCGTCGCCCGTCGACGGCAAGGAGAACCGGGTCTACCGCATTCCCGTCGGCGTCGTGGGCGTCATCAGCCCCTTCAACTTCCCGTTCCTGCTGTCGCTGAAGTCGGTCGCGCCCGCGCTGGCCCTCGGCAACGGCGTGGTTCTCAAGCCGCACCAGAACACTCCGATCTGCGGTGGCTCCCTGGTCGCGAAGATCTTCGAGGACGCGGGCCTGCCGGCCGGTCTGCTCAATGTCGTCATCACCGACATCGCGGAGATAGGCGACGCGCTCCTCACCCACCCGGTGCCGAAGGTCATCTCGTTCACCGGCTCGGACGCGGTGGGCCAGCACGTCGCAACGGTGTGCGCCTCACAGTTCAAGCACGCCGTCCTGGAGCTGGGCGGCAACAGCGCGCTGACCGTGCTCGACGACGCGGACGTCGACTACGCCGTCGACGCGGCGGTCTTCAGCCGGTACGTGCACCAGGGCCAGGTCTGCATGGCCGCCAACCGGATCCTGGTGGACCGCAAGGTGGAGAAGGAGTTCACCGAGAAGTTCGTCGCCAAGGTCAGGTCCCTCAAGGTGGGCGACCCGCGCGACCCGTCGACCGTCATCGGTCCGGTCATCAACTCCACGCAGGCGGAAGCTGTTTCGGGCGTCGTCGACCAGGCGCTCGCGGAAGGCGCGACCGCACTGCTGCACGGCAAGGCCGTCGGTAACCTGGTCGAGCCGAGTGTCCTGACGGGCCTGCCGGCCGACTCCCCGGTGCTGCGGCAGGAGATCTTCGGCCCTGTCGCGCTCCTCATCCCCTTCGACGGGGACGAGGAGGCGGTGGAGGTCGCGAACGACACCCCGTACGGGCTGAGCGGGGCCGTGCACACGCGGGACGTGGAGCGGGGCGTCGCGTTCGCGCGGCGCATCGACACCGGGATGATCCACGTCAACGACGGGACGGTGCACGACGAGCCGCTCGTCGCGTTCGGCGGCGAGAAGCGGTCCGGGCTCGGCCGGCTGAACGGCGAGGCCACCGTCGAGGCGTTCACCACACAGAAGTGGATCTCCGTGCAGCACGGCCGGAGCCAGTTCCCGTTCTGACGCCCCCGCTCGCGTTCGGACCTCCAGGGGCGGGTCGAACGCGCGGGGCCGGCCCTCCAGGACCGCCTCGCCGATGGCGAGGCCCTCGGTGGCGTCGCACAGGGTCCGTACGACCGTGCCCTGCACGGCAGTCAGGAGGTCGTGGTGGAGCGCGGCGCGGCCCAGGACCGTGACGCCGCCCGGGACCGTGACGAGCAGCTCCTCGTCGGCGGCCCGGCGCGCTTACGCGTGCGGGCCGCCGTCGATCACCACAGACAGCCGGGTCACCGGCCGCCCTGCTTCCCGAAGCGCCGCTCGAAGCGCTCCACGCGTCCGGCGGTGTCGAGTACGCGCGCGTTGCCCGTGTAGAAGGGGTGGCTCACGTTCGAGATCTCGACGTCGATGACGGGGTAGGTGTGGCCGTCCTCCCACTCGACGGTCTTGTCGCTGGTGGCGGTCGAGCGGGTCAGGAAGGCGTGGTTCGCGGCACGGTCACGGAAGACGACCGGGCCGTAGGAAGGGTGGATGTCCTTTCGCACGGGCTCAGCGCTCCTCTCGGAAGTCGACGTGGTGGCCTGCGACCGGGTCGTACTTGCGCAGGGTCACGCGGTCGGGGTCGTTACGGCGGTTCTTGCGGGTGACGTAGGTGTAGCCCGTACCCGCGGTGGATCTGAGCTTGATCACTGGGCGGAGTTCGTTGCGTGCCATGTGGCTAGTATATGAAAATGAATCTCGTTTTCAATATGATCTGGGTCACAGCTCCGGTTCACAGCTCCGGGCCACGGGCCACAGTCACGGCGAGAGGTGCGTCGCCATGTCCGCGCACCGCACGCCGACCGGGGCCGGCACGTACGGCTGCGGCTGAGCGCCAGGGCGATCTGGACCGTCGACGCGAGCGGCGTCGGGGCCGCCGTCGCCAGGATTCGTGCCCGTGGAGTGAGGATCTGATGGCGAGGAAGAGCAAGATCGCGAGGGATGAGAAACGCCGGAAGGTCGTCGCCCGCCGCGCCGTGCGCCGGGTCGAGCTCAACGAGATCGTCCGCCGACTGTCGTCCACCCGGGCGGAACGGGTCGCCGCACAAAGGGAGTTGGCACGTCAGCCGAGGGACGCGAGCACCACCCGCGTACGCGACCGCGACAATGCCGACGGCCGGCCGCGCGGATACCTGCGCACCTTCGGTCTCTCCCGGGTGAACCTGCGCAAGCAGGCACACGCAGGGCTTCCTGACCGGAGTGCGGAAGCCTTCCTGGTGACGTGAGGGGCGGCTGGTAGCTTGCTGCGGGCCGGGCCACGTACCGGCAGTCACATCCGCAACGTAGGGGGATCTTGTGCTCAAGCGCGTACGGATCGTTGCCGCCGCGGCGGGAGTTGCCGCGGCGCTCGTGATCACCGGATGCAGCAGCGACAGCGGCGACGGGGGCGACGGCGGCAAATCCAAGGAGACGCCGCAGGCCTCGGCGTCCACGGGGGCCGACACAGGTGGGTCCGGTTCCGGTTCCGGCGGGAAGTCCGGGAGTCTTCAGGGGAGTTGGGTCACCACCTCCCAGGGCAAGAGCATCGCCCTGCTCATCAGCGGCAAGAAGGTGGCCCTGGTCGGCGAGCACGTGTGCAGCGGGACCGCCGGCGACGAGATGGGCATGCAGATGCTCACCCTGAAGTGTGCCGACGGGAACACCGACCGGAACATGGGGCAGGTCAAGTCCGTCGACGCCACGACCCTGAAGGTGTCGTGGGAAGGCCTCGGGGACGACACGTTCCGCAAGACGGACGACGGGAAGCTGCCGTCGGGGTTCCCGACGATGGGGCTGCCCAAGTCCTGACGCGGGGCTGACGCGGCCGACTCGGACGGCTCGGGCGAATCGGGCGACAGTGCCGGTTTCTTCGTCGCTGCTCCCCCGTTATTGGGCCGCTCGATCCTCCGGACCGGGCGGCCCTTCGGGTTTCTGTGCGCCGGGTTTCGGGGCGCCGGGTTTCCGGTCGTCCGGCTTCGGGTTGTCGGGCGTGTGCGGGTTGTCGGGCGTGTGCGGGTCGTCGGGCGTGTGCGGGTCGTCGGGCGTGTGCGGGTCGTCGGGTTTCAGGGTGATCGGGGGTACATCGGTGTCGAGTGCGTCCGAGAGATCCTCCAGGGCCTCCAGGAGCAGGCCCGCGCCTCGGCGTACGACCCGGTCCGGTACGCCCTCGCCGTCCCAGTCCGCGAGAGCGTCCCGTACCGCCTGCCAGCGCGGCACCCGGCGTTCGCGCACCGCACGCGCGCCGTCCTCCGTGGCGGTGCGCAGTGCCTTCGCGAGCCGGGCGGCCGCCGGAACCGGGGTCGCGTCCCGTTCGGGGAGATGCGCCTCCATCAGCATCTCGACCCGGCCGATGTGCCGCAGGGCGTGTTCGGCGTCGTCGCCCGCGGCGCGGGAGAGGCCGCGGTGGCGCACCGGTTCGGTCCGCGCCCTGGACGCGGCCTCCTGCCAGGCGAGTTCGGCCGTGCGGGCGGCGAGCAGGGCCTCGCGCACATCGGGCAGGTTCCCGCCGCCGGGCTCCGCGTAGCGGCCGATCACCGCGGCGCCGTACCGGCCGAGGGCGAGCAGCCAGTCCGCGAGCCGCGTGCGCAGGCGGGGCGTCTCCCAGGCCGGGTACACCGCGTACGCCAGCATCGCGAGGAGGCCGCCGACGAGCGTGAGCATGACCCGCTCGGGGACCGTCTGGTCCCACGCCTCGCCGCCCATGCCGAGCAGGAACACGACGTACGCGGCGATGCAGGCCTGCGCGGCGAGCTGGCCCGTACGCATCACGAGGTACATCAGGCCCGCGCAGATCACGGCGAGCGTCGCGGAGAGCCCGGTGTCCGGGTGGGCGATCTGGACGAGCCCGGTGGCGAGGGCGACTCCGATGAGCGTGCCGCCGAAACGGGCCACCGCGCGCGAGTACGTCTGCGAGAAGTCGGGGCGCATGACCATGACGGCGGCCATCGGCGCCCAGTAGCCGTGGCCGAAGGGGAGGGCGGTGCCGATGAGGTAGCCGACCGCCGCGACGGCCGACACCCGGATGGCGTGCCTGAGAATCGGCGACCCGCGGTACAGCTCCCTGCGCATCGCTCCCGCCGCGATGGGCAGCAGCCGGACGAGGGTGGGGCGGGTGAGCCGGGCGTTCTCGGTGCGGGGCTCGGGATGCTGGGTGTCCGTCCGGGCGCCGGCGGTCTCCAGTACGTCGCTCAGAAGCGAGCCGAGGCGCGCCGCCGCTCGCTTCGCCGGGCCGGAGAGGATCGCCCCCGTGTCGGGGGTCTTGAACGTGGCGACCGCCGCCGGGGGCACCTTGACCGGCGCGCCGTGGCGGATCGCTCGCGCCGCCGCGTCCAGGATCGAGCCCGCCGCGCCCAGGAGTTCCAGGACGCGCTCGCGTTCGGGCCCCTCGTCCGGGACGCCGACCGCCGGGTCCGCGAGCGAGGCGAGGACCGGGCGGATGCGTTCGGCGATGCCGCGGGCGCCGCGCAGCTGGGCCGGGCGGGTGCGGGCCTGGCGCGGGGTGAGCGCGGCGGCGTTGCGCGCCAGCATCAGCGGTTCCCCGTCGAACGGGGCGACCGGGTCGTGGCGCAGCCGGCGCGCGTAGTCGGCCTCCGCGGCGAGCGCGTCGGCCAGGGCGTCGCGGTGCGCGCCCCATCTGCGTACCGGGAAGAGGATCACGAGGGCGGCCTGGACGAGGCCACCGAAGACCATCATCGCGGCGTGCCCGGCGGCGGCCGCGACCGACGTCGGCAGGGTGATCGTGACCAGCATCATCGCGACGTTCGACGACGCGATGATGCCGATCGTCGGACCCGCCGCCCAGGCGAGGCCCGCCAGGAACGTCCACAGGACGAGGAGCGCGAGGAACAGGACGAGGTGGCCGCCGGTGAGATAGCCGAGGAACGTCGAGACGCCGAGGCTCGCGCCGGATGCCACGGCCAGCTCGGGGCGGGGGCGCCAGCTGCGCTGGAACGTGGCGATCGCCGCCTGGAACGCTCCGAACGCGGAGCTCGCCGCGACCGCCGGGCCGAAGAACGTGAGGCTGACCGTGATCACGATGGCCAGGCCGGCGGCGCCACGCAGGGCGACCAGGGGTTCCAGGCGTTTCCGCTCGACACTCAGGCCCGAGCGGGTGGTGTCCTTCAGCGCCCGGAACCAGCTCACTCCGTCAGAATACGGGCGAGTCGAACATATGGGTCGGGATGGTTCGGTTCACCCGGGTGTGCCGCCGCGCATCTCGGCACGGCCGGAGGCGCGAGCGCAGTCCGAGACGCGGGCGCGTTCGGTGACGCGGGCGCGTTCCGTGACGCGGGCGCGTTCCGTGACGCGGGCGCGTTCCGTGACGCGGGCGCGTTCGGTTCACCGGGGCGTGCCGCCGCCGCACACTTCGGCACGACCGGAGGCTCGGGCGCGGTCCGAGACGCGGGCGCGGTCGGCGGCCGCCACGCCCTCCGCCCAGCCCGCGCCGTCGCTGACGCCCCGGACCCGGGTCGTCACGGTCTGCGGGAACATGTCGTCGGTCCGGCCGGACACCGCGACATCGCGCGCCGCCAGGACCGGCAGCAGCCCGCCCTCCTGGCTCCGGCCGGTCACCTCCTCCGCCACCGCCGCGAGCCGGTCGCCTATGCGGTGCGCGTACGCGGCGAGGAACGCCTGCCTGAACGTCTTGGTCCGCTTACGTCCCCCGGCCCGCTGCTCGGCCTCGGCGCGCGTCATCGCCGCCGTGCCCTGCACCAGCAGCGACGTATGGAGCAGCTCCACCGCCTCCAGGTCGGACTCGAAGCCGACGACCGTGGAAAAACCGAAACCGCTGTTCCACACCGCGCGGCAGCGGTTCGCCGACGCGACCGCGTCCAGGAGGGCCGCCTTCGCCGTCTCGTACGGGGCGTCCACGCCGATCCGGCACGCGACGGGCGTGTCCTTCGCGTGCGTACGGGCCGCGAGAAGCGCCGCGTCGACACTGTGCCTGGTCATCAGCTCCTGCGCCTTCGCCGCCAGCGCCTCGGCCTCCGGCGGGTAGGCGGTCGCCTCGGCCTTGGCGAGCAGCGCGCGGATCCGGGCGAGCTCGCGCGGCTCCCCCGCGACGGGCCGCGCCACGGACTCGCCCGGCACGGGCCCCACGGCCTCGATCGGCGGGAGCCGCAGGAGCAGGCGGTACAGCTCCAGGACGGCGGTGGCGTACGAGAAGCGGTCCAGACGCGGAACCCCGCCAGCACTCGTGTCCTGCGGCAGGTCGGCGAGCTGTGCGTCCCAGCGCGGGGGCAGGTACTCGTAACGCGCGGTCTCGGCTCGGATCAAGCGGGCCGCGATGTGTCCGTGCGGGGCCTCTTCGAGGTCGCGTACGACGATGCGCATGACGTCGGCCGGCTGCCAGCCGCGCCCCCAGGCCCGGCGTACGAACTCCTGCCCACGCAGGGCGAGTTGAGTGTCGGCGGACGGGTCGGCGGCGAGCAGGGACGCACCCGTGTCGAGCCCGGCCTCCGCACCCTCCCCGTACAGGGCGGCGCCGAAGGCCTGCTCGACCGTGGTCCGCGTCGTACGTTCCGTCATGCGGGGCCCCGCCTCCTTGCCTGTCTGGTGTGCCGTGCGGTCCGCAACGCGGTCCGTCGCGCGACCCGCCATGCAGTCCGCCATGCAGTCCGTCGTGCAAGTCCGCCGTGCGGTGTGCCGTGCAGTCCACCGTGCGGTGTGCCGTGCGATCTGCCGTGCGATCTGCCGCGTCTTCTCTTCCATGGTCTCAGGCGGATACGGGGGGTAGGGCTGGCCATACCCCCGGGACGCCCCCCAGTGGTCGTGTTCGCGGGGCGCCGCGGCGGTTGGGTTGAGGCATGACCACACCTGCTGTGCGCCTCACCGCCGTACGTCGCGAGTACCGCGGCGTCACCGCCCTCGACGGGGTCGACCTCGACTTCCTCGCCGGGACCTTCACCGCCGTGATGGGGCCCTCGGGGTCCGGGAAGTCGACGCTGCTCCAGTGCGCCGCGGGCCTGGACCGTCCGACGTCGGGCACCGTCACCGTCGCCGGGACCGACCTCACCGGACTCGGCGAACGGGCACTCACACTCCTGCGCCGGGACCGGATCGGTTTCGTGTTCCAGTCCTTCAACCTGCTGCCGTCGCTCACTGCCGCGCAGAACGTGGCACTCCCCCTGCGGCTCGCCGGTCGGCGACCCTCGCGCGCGGAGGTACGCGAGGCGCTGGGCCGCGTGGGTCTCGCCGAGCGCGCGGGGCATCGCCCTTCACAGCTCTCCGGCGGCCAGCAGCAGCGGGTGGCCCTGGCTCGCGCCCTGATCACCCGGCCGGCCGTCCTCTTCGGCGACGAGCCGACGGGCGCCCTCGATACGACGACCGGCCGCCACGTCCTCACTCTGCTAAGGGAGTTGGTCGACCGGGAGGGCCAGACGACCGTGATGGTGACGCACGACCCGGTAGCCGCGGCCCGTGCGGACCGGGTGGTGTTCCTGGTCGACGGGAGGGTCGTGGACGAGCTCCTGACACCGGACGCGGAGAGGGTCGCGGCGCGGATGACGGCGCTTGAGGGGGGCTCGGGGGGCTCCAGGGGTGCGGAAACGGGTGCGGGTACGAGCGCGGGTGCGGGTTCGGGCACGACCGCGGGTTCGGGCACGACCGCGGGTTCGGGCACGACCGCGGGTTCGGGCACGACCGCGGGTTCGGGCACGACCGCGGGTTCGGGCACGGGTGCGGGTTCGGGCACGACCGCGGGTTCGGGCACGACCGCGGGTTCGGGCACGGGTGCGGGTTCGGGCACGACCGCGGGTTCGGGCACGACCGCGGGTTCGGGCACGGGTGCGGGTGCGGGTTCGGGCACGGGTGACATGTCCGCCGCTGCTCGCTCCCTGTCCGGCGGCAACACGCCCGGCGAGGAGGTCGGCGCATGCTGACCACACTCACCTCCGCCTGGGCGAACCTGCGGACACGCCGGCACCTCTTCGCGGGAGCGTTCGTCGCCGTCGCGCTCGGGGTGGCCCTGGTCGCGAGCATGGGGCTGGGGCTCGCGGCGGCCGCCGATCCGCCTGCGGGCAAGCCTCAGCGCTTCGCCGCACAACCCGTCGTGGTCATGCCACACGACACCTTGACCGTTGAGGTCGACCGTGGCCCGCGCCGCGCCCACGATTCGAAGAAGATTCCCCATCCACAGCCTGTGGATAAAGAACTGCTGCGCGAGCTCGCCGAGCTGGGCACCGTCCACCGTGATCATCTCGCGCCGGACGCGGTCGGCGTCGACGCCTCGGTCACCGCCGTACGCGAGGTGGTCGGCGACCGGGCACAGGTCCTGACCGGCGCGGCACGACGCCTGGCCGACCCGGGCGCGGAGCGCGACGCCCAGGCGGTCGTCGCGGTGCGGGCGATGCTGGGCACGGCCGGCGGAGTATCCGCGTTCGTCGCCGTCTTCGTCACGGCGTCGACGTTCGCGTTCGTGGTCGCCCTGCGCAGGCGGGAGTTCGGGCTGCTGCGGCTCGCGGGCGCCACTCCGGGTCGCGTACGGCGTCAGCTCTTCACCGAGGCCCTCGCGGTGGGGGTCGCGGCGAGCGCCACGGGCTGCGCCCTCGGCTCCTGGGGCGCGCCACTGCTCGCCCGCGCGCTGATCGACAACGGCATTGCACCCCCGTGGTTCACGGCGAACGGCACCGGTGCACCGCAGTCGACCTACTGGACCTCTTGGACCTACTGGACCTCATGGCCGTTTCAACTCGCTTTCTGGACGGGCCTGTTCGTGGCGATCGCGGGAGCATGGGCCGCGTCGCGGCGTGCCGGACGCATCGGCCCGGTGGAAGCGCTGCGGGACGCCGACGTGGACACGGACGTCATGCCGTGGAGCCGCCGTATCGTCGGCGCGGCGCTCCTCACCCTGGGACTCGGCCTGACGGTCCACACCCTCTGGACCGACCCGTCGGCGCTCCTGAAGCGCAAGACGTACACCACCCAGCCGATGATCCTCATCACCGCGGCCGCCGCACTCGCCCCGCTCCTTGTCCGCCCGGTGCTGCGGATGATCCGGCTGCCTGGAGCCGTCGGTCTCCTCGTCCGCGAGAACGCCGCCACCTCCGTCCGCCGCACCGCCGCGGTCGCCGCACCCGTACTGGTGACAGTGGCACTCGCGGGTTCCCTGATGGGCTCGGCGGAGTCGGTGAGCGCGGCGAAGGCACAGGAGGCGAACGAGCAGACGAACTCCCAACTCATCACCACAGGTGATGACTTGAGCCTTACGCGGCGGCCGGTGCCGGGCGTGGCGGCCCTGTCTCCGTCCGCCTCCACCGCGGCCTTCGTACGGGAGGAGGGCACCGCCCTCGTCCGCTCCGAGGCGCGCGCCGTGAGCGACCCCACGGCCCTCGCCGCGACCAGCCGGCTCCCCGTCGTCTCCGGCGACATACGCCACCTCGACGACCGCTCCATCGTCGTCAACGAGGAGTGGGAACACCACCGCGTCGGCGACCGCCTGACCGTCTGGCTCGGCGACGGCCGCCGCACCACACTCCGGATCGCCGCCGTCCTGGCGCACGGCACCGGCGACAACGGCGCGTACGTCACCATGGCCAACGCGGGCGCGGCACCGGTCGACCGGATCGACGTACGCCTGACGCCGGGCGCCTCACCCGCGGCGGTGACGGACGCACTGCGAGCGGCCACGTCCGGGCACGACGTGCGCGTACGCACAGCAGCCGCCTGGCTCGACGCCACCCACCCCAGGGTCAAACCCCAGACCCGGCAAGGGATGTTGCTGCTCCTGGGCATCGCCCTGACCTATACGGCGATCTCGCTCGCCGGAACACAGTTGATGGCCGCGTCCGTACGGGACGGGGAACTGCGCGCCCTGCGCCGGGCGGGGGCCGCCCCGGCGCAGGTCAGGTTGATGCTCGCCGGCGAGGCACTGGTCGCGGTCGCGGCCGGCACGGCCCTCGGACTGGCCGTCACCGGGCTCAACCTGGGCGGACTCGCGGCCGCGCTCGACCTCCTCTCGCCGGAGTCCGGTGCGGGGGCGGGGGCGGGGCTTGAGGCTGGGGTAGTGGTGCCGTGGGGTGTCGTCAGTTCGGCCGTGGGCGTGTGCGCGGTGGTCGCTGTGGCGGCGGGCGTGCTGGGCGCGGGACGGGGGCACCGGAATGGCGTGAGTGGGTGAGAGAGCGGGGTGGGAGAGAGGGCGTGGGTGGGAGAGAGGGCGTCGGTGGGACTGCGGGTCGCGGGAAGGCCGAACTGTTGGAAGGGCGGGGCGGCCCGCCCCCGGCGACGATCGACTCCGGAGAACGTAACTCTGGCGAGCGCAGGAGAACGTACAAGATCGCCAGGAACTCCAGAGAACACCAGTGGCCACCAGCAGGACCAGCCCCCGTCTGGTTCGACCAAACAGTGAGAGGCAGGCACCGGCATGGAAGCCATCGTTTTCGAGGAGTTCGGCGGACCCGAGGTACTGCGCTTCAAGGACGACGTCGCGGAGCCGCACGCGGGTCCCGGCCAGGTCCGGGTGAAGGTCGCTGCCGTCGGGGTCAACCCCATCGAGTACAAGATCAGAAACGGTTGGATGGAGCAGGTCTTCCCGACCGCCTTGCCTGCCGTGCCCGGCAACGAGTTCGCCGGGACCATCGACGAGGTCGGCGAGGGCGTCACCGGCCTCTCCGTCGGCGACGAAGTCCTCGGCTGGACCGAGACCGGCGCCTACGCGGCCCATGCCCTGGCCCAGGCCTCCGCCGTCGCCCCAAGGCCCACCGGACTCGAACCCGCCGAGGCTGCGACCCTCCCCATCGCCGGCGAGACTGCCCAGCGCGTACTCGACCTGCTCGGAGTACGCAGCGGTGAGACGCTGCTGATCCACGGCGCTGCGGGCGCGGTCGGCTCCATGGGCGTACAGCTGGCCGTGGCGCTCGGTGCGACGGTGATCGGCACGGCCTCCCCCGCCAATCACGAGTACCTGCGCTCCGTCGGCGCCATCCCCGTCGCGTACGGGGACGGGCTCGTGGAGCGGGTGCGCGCGGCGGCCCCACAGGGGGTGGACGCGGTGTTCGACGCGGCGGGCAAGGGCGCGCTGGCGGCCTCGGTCGAACTGCGCGGCGGCACGCCGGACCGGGTCGTCACCATCGCCGACCCCGACGCGGCCAGATATAACGTGCCCTTCGCGTCCGGCGGCAGCGACCGCGCCAAGGCCCGCGAGGGCCTCACCCGCCAGGCCGCACTCGCCGCGAACGGCAAGATCCACATCTCGATCGCCGACACGTTCCCCCTCCGCGACGCGGCCAAGGCGCAGGCCCTGAGCGAGTCGGGCCACGTGCGGGGCAAGCTGGTGCTTCTGGTGGGGTGACGCAACTGGCGATCCCGGTGGTCCAGGTAGTCCTGGTGGTCCCGACGGTCCTAGCGGTCCCGGTGGTCCTGGCGGCTCTAGCGGTCCTGGCGACCCCAGTGACACTGGTGGTCCCGGCGACACGCATGGCCCTGATGTCTCTGATGCCTCTGATGGCGTGAGGCCTCCGGGCTGCCCCGGGGCAGGCCGCCGCACCCGCCCCAGCCGCCCACGGGGACTCCGCCTCCGCCGACCGGGCCGCCGCGCGCCTCTGCGGATGCCGACTCCGCCGGACGCTGCGACGCTCGAGGAATGAGAGTGGCGCTTGCGCAGACCGACTGTGTGCTCGGCGACGTGGACACGAATCTGGCCGTCGCCCGGGAGCAGACCGAGCAGGCGGCGGCCCAGGGCGCCGACCTCGTGGTGTTCCCCGAACTGAGCCTGCACGGCTATCACCTCGGCGCCCTGCACCAGGACGCCTCCCTCCCCGTGACGGACCCGCGACTTGCCGCGCTCTCGACGCTCGGTGCGGACGTCGTGATCGGCCTGCACGAACACACCAGCCTGCGCGCCTACAACACCTCCGCCTACTACGCGAATGGCCAACTCCTCCACTCCCACCGCAAGTTGTACCTGCCGAACTATCTGGCCTGGGAGGAACGCAAGCACGTCAGCCCCGGCCAGCATCTGCGCGCGTACGACCTGCCGCACGGACACGGCCGCGCCGCGACCCTCGTCTGCAACGACGCCTGGCAGCCGGCCCTGCCGTGGCTCGCCGTGCAGGACGGCGCGGAGGTCGTCATCGTCCCCGCGAACAGCGCGGCGACACTCGACCCGGAGGCCATGGACACGGGTCTGTACTGGGACACGCTCCTCGCCTACACCGCGAAGATGCTCCAGTGCTGGGTCATCTTCGTGAACCGCGTCGGCAACGAACACGGCGCCTCCTTCTGGGGAGGCTCCCGAGTGGTCGACCCACGCGGGACGGTCGTGGCCCAGGCCCCCAAGTGGGAACCGGCCCTGGTGACAATCGACATCGAACTCCACGAGGCCCGCCGGCAACGCAGAGCCGTCCCTCTGGTCGCGGAGGCCCGTCTCGGCCTGATCGACCGGGAGGTCCGCCGCCTGATCGACGAGGGCGGCGACACCTGACCCACACCAGGGCCGGACCCACAGCCAGACCCGGTACCCCGCCGGGACAGGCTCCCGACGCGACCGGCGCTGTCAGTGCCGGGTGCAAGACTCACCGACATGACCGAGAAGTGGGCCATCGCGGCCACCGAGGACGGCGGAGCCCAGCTCGCGCCGCTCGGTGCCAACGGCACACCCACCGCCCCGGTCCGCCAGGAACCCAGCCTCGCGGAAGCGGTCCGCTCCCGTCCTGACGTCACGCGCTGGATCTGGCGATCGACAGCGGCCGTCTACCCCCGCCTGCTCACCGCGGGCGTCCGGGTACCGCGCTGCTACGACATCGAGGACGCCGAGACCCTCCTCCTCGGTCACGCCGGCCGCTTCGGGGAACCCCGCTCCGCGGCCGCAGCCCTGGCCAGAATCCGCGGGACGGCCGTCCCCCCGGACCCCCCGCAACGCGCCGCGACCCCCGGCTCCCAGTCCTCCCTCTTCGAACCACAACCCGTTCATGTCCCCCTCGCAGACCTCATAGAGGTGTACGCCGATCAGCAGCGCCGCCATGACGCCACCGCCCACCCGGGCCGGATGCGGCTGCTCACCGCCACCGAGTCCGCCGCCATGCTCGTAGCGGCCGAGATGAACGCGGCCGGCCTCCCCTGGAGCGCCGACGTGCACCGCTCCGTTCTGCACGAACTGCTCGGCGAGCGCTACGCGGGCGGCGGCGAACCGCGCCGCCTCGCCGAACTGGCCGACGAGGTGTCCGAGGCCTTCGGCCGCCGCGTACGCCCCGATCTGCCCGCCGACGTGGTGAAGGCGTTCACCCAGGCCGGCGTGAAGATCACGTCCACTCGCCGCTGGGAGATCGAGTCGATCGACCATCCGGCGGTGCGGCCCCTGATCGAGTACAAGAAGCTGTACCGGATCTACACCGCACACGGCTGGTCCTGGCTCCAGGACTGGGTCCGCGACGGCCGTTTCCGCCCCGAGTACCTGCCCGGCGGCACCGTCACGGGCCGCTGGGTCACCAATGGCGGCGGCGCACTCCAGATCCCCAAGGTCATCCGCCGTGCCGTCGTCGCCGACCCGGGCTGGCGGCTCATCGTCGCCGACGCGGACCAGATGGAACCCCGCGTCCTCGCCGCCATCTCCCGCGACCCCGGCCTGATGGAGGTGGCCGGGCGGGAGACCGACCTCTACCAGTCCGTCTCCGACCGGGCCTTCTCCGGCGACCGCGACAGGGCAAAGCTGGCGGTGCTCGGCGCGGTGTACGGCCAGACGTCAGGTGACGGCCTCAAGAACCTCGCCGCCCTTCGCCGCCGCTTCCCGCAAGCCGTCGCCTACGTCGACGACGCGGCCCGCGCGGGCGAGGAAGGCCGCCTGGTACGCACCTGGCTCGGCCGCACCTGCCCACCGGTCGCCGGTGCCGGCGACCAGGAGGAGGCAGGCATCCCCCAGGACGATCCGACACCCGAACAGACCTCAGGAGGCACCGAGTTCACCCCCGGTTACGCCTCCTCGAACTCCCGCGCCCGCGGCCGCTTCGCCCGCAACTTCGTCGTCCAGGGCAGCGCCGCCGACTGGGCCGACCTGATGCTCGCCGCCCTGCGCCAGTCCTGCACCGGGATGGCGGCGGAACTGGTCTTCTTCCAGCACGACGAGGTGATCGTGCACTGCCCGGAAGAGGAAGCGGAAGCCGTGACCGCGGCGATCCGCGAGGCCGCAGAGCTGGCCGGCCACCTCACGTTCGGCGACACCCCGGTCCACTTCCCTTTCACCACCGCAGCGGTGAAGTGCTACGCCGACGCGAAGTGACATCCGTCCGTAGAGCCACTCACGACCCACCTGACCCCACAGCCGACGAACGCTGATCACCGGGGTCACTGGTCACCGGTCTTTGGTCAGCACATGCGGCTCGCCGGTCGCCGGGCGCCAGCCCGAGCCCCGAGCCCCGAGCCCCGAGCCCCGAGCCCCGAGCCCCGAGCCAAAGAGTGTCCCCCGGCGCCCTACCCCCGCCACTTCCCGCTCGTGGCTATCGCCTTGAGCTGGGTCATGGTCAGCGCGGGCGTGGTCCTCGTGGCCGCGGTGTTCTGCGCGCCCGAGTTGAACGCCGATATCACCACGCGGAACCCGTTCTTGCGGATCCTGTCCACAGTCCACATCACCACGCCCCGGCCCCCCTTCTCGCCGGGCCCCTGATGCGTGACAACCTTCGTGCCGTCAGGCAGGGTCTGCGCACCGGAGCCGAAGAGCTCACCCTCCACATCCGACATGTTCGCCTGCACATTGATCTGGACGAGGCTCGCACCCTTCCCGTCGTTCACCACGACGTACGCGAAGCCGTCCTCGCCCTGGCGGGTCGTCACCTTGGCACTCTTCGGCAGCAGCGAGGTGAGGTTCTTGAGGATGGTGTCGCCGCCGGCAGCCTGCGGGACCGGCTGCTGCACGGGCTCGTCCTGCGGCTTCGGCAGGGCCCGCAGTATCGGACGCCACTCCTTCGAGGTCACCAGGGCCCTCAACTGTGCGGTGCTGAGCGGCGGTTCGTCCCGGGAGACGGGTTCACCCTTCTCCGCCGGTGCGTTCCATTCACTGGCGTCGACGGTGTAGCCCTCCGGCGTCACCACGTACGCGTGCCACCACTTGGTGTCCGCGCGCTTGTCCGGGTACTCGTAGCCCTGCAGGAGCAGCAGCCGGGAGCCGTCGGCCAGCGTCTTGCTCGAGCAGGAGTCGTACGGCGTGTAGACCTTCTCGGGACAGGCGAGCTGCTCCGCGACCCCCGCGCCCTCAGGGTCGACCCGGCCCAGACTCAGGCCGATCGCCGCCTTGCCCTTGCCGTCGTCGAAGACGACCGAGGCGAGCGGCCCGCGCCCGTCCTCCGTACCGCGGCCCGACGCGCTGCTGAACTTGCCGTCGGGCAGCAGCCCTTCGAGGGTCTTGATCAGATGGCTGGCGGAGTACTGCGGCCCCTCGCCCGGCGTGCTCGTCGTTCCCTGCGTCGTACTCCCCGGCTCGGGCTGCGCGGCCACCGGGCTGCCGTGCCCGGCCTCGGCCCCGAAGGCCCCGGCTGCGTATGACGCACCGAATCCGACCGCGGCGAGCGCGGCGAAGCTCCCTGTGACCGTCGCGGCCCGCCGGCGCCGCAGCCTGCGCCGGCCGCGCGCCATGCCGCCGTCGACCAGCGGCCCACCCGTGGCGTTGAACGTCTCACCCGTTATCCGCAGGGCCTCCCCGAGGCCACCCACGAAGGCTTCCTGGTCACGGTCTTCGTCTGTCCCTGGCATACCGACCACCACTCCTCACACCGAATCGGGTCAAGCTCATTACGCGGCGAACTCGGCCACGCTGCCGCCCAGTTGTTCCCGCAGCCGGGCCAGCGCCCGCGTGCTCCGCATACGCACCGCCGCCGAGCTGACGTTCAGAATCTCCGCGGTCTCCATCACGGATCGGTCCTCCCAGTACCGCAGCACGATCACCGCCCGGTCCTTCGGCGGCAGCTGCCGCAGCGCGTCGAGAAGAGTGATCCGCAGCGAGGCGTCGCCCGGCGGAATGTCCGAGGTCTCCGGAATCTCGTCGCTGGGATGCTCCTGCGCGGAACGCCGCCGCTGGTGCGCGAGAAAGGCGCGTATGAGCACGGTCTGGGCGTACGCCGCCGGGTTCCCGACCCGTGACGACCGCCCCCACACCACGTACATCCGCCCCAGCGTCTCCTGCACCAGATCCTCGGCGAAGTGCGTGTCGCCACTGGTCAACAGGCATGCCGAACGGAACAGGTGTCCTGTCCGGGCCTCCGCGAACTCCCGGAACCCGCTCTCCTTGGAGCGCCTCATCAGGCGCCCTCCCCCTCATCGCCCCACACCTTTTAGATGCGGTGAGGCGGACGGGATGTTTCAGCGACGCCGCGATCCCCCGAGAGCCTGCGGCGCGCACTCTACGATCGCCGCAAGACACGACGCGGGCCCGGTCCGCCCACCCACCTCAATCCGAGGCGAGCGAACCGGACCGGGCCGTGCAAGCCCACCAGCAACGCATCTCTGCCCGAGTCCAGAACCGTCAACAGATCCCCGGCGCGAACCTCCGGTGCCTCAACAGGCAGCAGCGCCTCGTACGTCGTCATCACCCGCTGTGTGGCCACGGATCCGTCGAGGGGCGCCACGGCCGCAGGCTGGCCTCGGAGGACGACGGCCCCAGCGCCCTCCCACACCAGCACTCCGTCCGCTGGCCGCAGGACGCCGGTCGTCTCGTCCAAGACGTCGTCGCCGCGCCCCCCACGTCACGCCAGATCCGAACCCGGTCATCGAGCATCCGCTCCACCACCCGCCGAATCCCGGACAGGTCAAGCCCCACGAGCCCATTCCGCCAACTGCCGTAGCACCGCAGCCGTCCAACCACCCGGCACGTTCTCCAGATCCACGCGAGCGAGCGCGGTCCGTTCGACCTCGACCGGGTCCATGGCCTCGAGGAACGCGGCGACGGCAGGGCCGGGACCGCCGGACAGCCCAACCTCCACGCGGGCAAGAAGATCGAGCGCGGCCCGACAGGTCTCACTCGGTGCCAGTTCCAGCAGGACGAGCGGGGGCGCGCCGGGATCGGCGGTGTACGTGGACGGACGTCACAGAGCCACTCGCGTTGTTCCCGTCCACAACGACCGTGCACTCGTGATCGTCCAGCGTCATCTGGAACCGGTTCAGTGTCGTCACCGGCGGAGCCTACTGGTGGGCGCACTTGTGACGTCAGGCAACGATCTGCCCCTCCTCGAATGGATCTTTGCCTTGCCTTTGCTGCCCTCACAGTTGCCAATTACCCGGCCTGGTTAGGGTCGTACGGCTGACGAAGCGACCACGGGGGAGAGCGCGCGTTCATGAGCAGCGGTACGGGTGACAAGGGTGAGATACTCGACATCAAGATCGCCGATCTGAAGGCGACGGCCCCGCACTTCCACACCCACAGCATGGACTTGTCCAAGGCGCTGACCAAGCTCAAGACGGCGTTGTCCGCGGCTGGGTCCCCTTGGGGTGACGACGATCAGGGCACCGCCTTCCACAAGGCATACGGTCCGCACGTCAAACAGATGGAGCAGTCCGCGCAGATCCTCGCCGACGGGCTGGCCAGCATCCATGACGCGATGACGGACATGGCGGACGGTCACATCGACAACGACGACCTGGTGCGTGCCATGTTCAGCCGGATCGCCGTCAAGGGCGGCAAGGGCGACGGCAAGTGAGCGTCGCTGACAAGGCCAAGAAGATCGTCCAGGACCTCACCGGCATGTGGTGGCCGGACGCCGACGAGGACGGCCTGCGCGACGCCGCCAAAGCATGGCGGGACTTCGCCGACGACCTCGAGGACGTCACCGCCGCCGCGAACAAGTCGGCCCGCACGATCATCGAGCACAACAAAGGCGAGGCGATATCCGCCTTCGACGACCCGTACTGGCGCCGCTACTACTACCAGAAGCACGGCTGGCTCCAGGACATGATCGACGGCTCCCGCGACATGGCCAAGGCCCTCGACAAGTATGCCGACGCCGTCCACAAGGCCGTCACACACCTCGAACACGAACTGGAGATCGTCGGCGCCACGATCATCGCGGGAACCGCACTCGCTATCTTCACCGCGGGCATCTCCGAAGGCGCCGCGGCAGCGGCCACCGCGAGCATCGTGGAAATGGCCGGCACCATGGGCGTCACCGTCTCCACCGAGGTCGCCACCATCGCCGGCACCACCCTGGCTACCGCAGCACTCGGCGGCATCGAATCCGTCACCGTGGACCTGGCCGTCACCCAGCCCGTCTCGATGGCCACGGGCGAGAGCAAGGGCCTCAGCCTCGACGAAGCCGGTCACGCGATTACGGATGGAATGCTGTACGGCGGCATGTTCGGCGCGGGCGCCGGAACCGTGAGGGCGGCGACCGAGGCAGGCGGTTTCAGCAACCTGTTCGACGGTCTGACCATGCCCGGCCCACGTGCCGCGCTGCCCTCCGAACTCGACCTCGACGGCATCGTCGAGTCACCGAAGCTCATCCGCCAGGACGACGACTTCGGCGCCACACACAACCCGTTCGGTCTGAAGAAGTCCCGCTTCGACCCGGACATCGGCGTCGTTCCCGCAGACCCCGACGGCGACATCAGCCCGCTCCAGCACGTCCTCGGCGGCAAGAACAAAGCCGCCAAGGAGTCCAGCCAGTACACCTCCTTCGCCCCGCAGGACGGCACCGGGAAGGTCTACGGCAACGAGGAGATCCGCGTCGACTACCAGCGCCTCCAGAAGGACATCGACGCAGGCAAGGTGCAGGGCGTCGAGATCCTGCCCCCGGAGCAGATCCAGCAGTCGATCAACGACGAGATCAACAAGGTCGCCGGACGCGAGATCGACGTACCCACCACGCTCAAAGCTGGCGAGAAGGACCCCGCGCAGGACTTCGTCGACAGCCTCGAGCTGAGCAAGGGCAAGTCCCGTAAGGTCGTCGACAGGGTCATGGCCCTGCTCAACACGCGCCGCGACGGCGAGTGGCTGATCAGCGGGACCGTTCCCAAGGAGTACGTCACCGGACCGTTCCCCACCTCCGGATCATAGGAAAGCGCAGCTCACCCCATGGCCGACACCACGGATCGCTGGCAGCCGAGCCCCAGGCTGCGGGCCCTGCTCTACACCGACTTCGACGGCAACCCCGCCGACCCGGACGACGTGATCGCCGACGCCCTGGACGGCGACGGCTACCTCGAACGCGCCCCCGGCCTGACCGAGATCCTCCAGGACGAGGACGCCGACCCCGCCGGCCGCCTTCTCGCCTGCTGCGCGCTGACCAGCTGGGCCGACCCGCTCGGCTACGACACGGTCATCCGCGCCGCGGCCGACCCCGACGACGTGGTCTGGCGCGGCCAGTCCGCCGACCGCTTCTTCAGCCAGGACGACACCTTCGGTCTGCTCGCCGACGCGGTCGGCTCCAGCAGCGACATGGTCGAGGAGCGCGACACCGCGGACCGGCGCATCGAAGCAGCCCGAGCCCTGATCTCCCTCGCGGACCGGTTCCAGTTCGACCGGCACATCTCCTCGCTACTGACCCGCGAGCTCGTCGAAGCGTGCCACGACGAGATCCGCACGGTCGTCGACCGGGGCATCACCCACCTCGCCTCGGGCGAACACATCCCCTTCGACCTCGGCCTCCAACTCGCCCTGCTCACCATCACGATGAAGAAGTTCGACGAAGCGCGAGCGAACGACTCGATGCTCCGGCTCGCCGCCGCACGGCCGGGCGAACGCGCCTTGCGCGAACTGGCGGACGCGACCGGCAGCTCCCTCTGGCTGATGTAGCAACCTTGGCCATGGCCTCTCTGGTCCCCCTCAAGAGGATCTCCGAGCAACCGAGAACGATGCGCCTCCAACCACCGGGTCCCTGGTCTGCGGCGGCAGACGTCCCAGGGACGGCAGCGGGCAAGGAGCTCAAACCTCCGCATCCCAGTCACACGATCTCCGGAGCCGCGCACGGCGAGGGCCTGCAAGATCGTGACGGGTGCTGCCAGGCGGTCACACCGGATCCTGTTCTGCCAGGTCAGAGACTTGTGGACCTCATCCGCATGACCCCCGGTCCCCATCGTGACTTGCAGCATCTGCGGCGAGGAGAAACCCTGCGGCACCTCCCGCACCACGGGGCGACCGTGGTGCCCAGTCTGGCCGCTAAGCTCACCATCAAGGCGGCGCGTAGCGCAGAGGTCGACGCGCGCGGTCTCAAAATCGCGAGGACGCCGGTTCGAATCCGGCCGCTCCGCCCCTTCTCAGGCCGCTTCGTAGTGGTGCGCCCGGCCGCCGTGCCACTTCACCCACGACGGATCCTCGAGCAGGTCCTCCCCGTCAGGCAGGCCGGCGCGGCGCAGGAACTCGATGACGTCCCCATCCGAGTAGGCGAGGCCGAGGATCTGTCCGCGCGCGGTTACCCGCCGGCCGCCCGTGCCGAGCGGCGGGTGCACGACTATCGGCGCCATCCCCATAGCTCCATGGTCACCCGAATGGCCGGGCCACGCATGCGGCAGCAAGCTCGGTCGCGCCAGGATTACAGAGAGCCCCGTCCGGAGTTCTCCCCCCTCTTCCAGCCGGGCGGGCTCCGCCAGTCGAGCAGGCCGAGTTCGGTGTCGGGTCGGCAGTGCGTGCAAGCGGGGACGCCCTCGGTCACGGCCCTCAGTGCCTGATCTCGGTCGACGTCACGGGAGCGCTTACCCGCCATGTGGCAACCGCCGACGTGTACGGCCAGTCCGGGGCTGGCGGCCGGGCCTGCTCGCCGTGGCGCCGCTCGATCTCGCGGCGTTCTTCGGTGGCGATCCACCGGTCGATCTGCTCGACCTGCTGTACGGCGGTTTTTCTTGGTCGAAAACCCATCTACCAGAGGCTTCACCACGTGGCCATGCCAACTGCCAAGCTGCTACGGCAGGTCGGGAAAGACTCACGCCGAGGCTGTGGAACTGGGGCAACGGGCCGTACGGCATGACGAACCATGTGCACTTGGGATCGAAATCCGGAACGGGCATGGCGTGCGGGTGCCCGTGGAGCCTCCTGCCCAGCTCGATCTCCCGGCCATCTTTCGGAGTTCTCAGGTTGCGGCTGCGGCGGTACGCTCGGTGCCGTGGGGACTCTCGTCGTTCAGTCGATTCTGACCTTCATGGCTGCCGGGCGTGGCGTTCGGTCTCTACTGGCCGTGGGCGCTTTGGATGCTGAGGCGCAGGGGCGAAACGGTGGTGATTACCGGAAGTAGCGAGGACTGGACCGGTGGGCGCCATGGCTATCTGCTCTTCTACGCTGATCACCACGGCGATCACCATCTGATCCGCACCTCGGACCTGTTCCGCAGGGCAGGGAAAGCGGGGAGGAAGGGCAAGGTCTCCCCCTTGCCGGACAGCGGCGAAATCCGCGTCGTCTACGACCGGCGGAGACCCAAAAGAGCGCGGCTGTATCCACTGGACTGGGCGGAAGCAGGCCTGGTGGTGTACGGGCTGATCCCCGCTGTGCCCCTTGTCGTGGTCGCCGTGAACCTTTGATCGCGCACCCGCCGACCGAGGCTGGTCCAGGGGACCCGCGTCCTCGTCGCGGTTGACCGCAGTGAACATTCAGTTGGCTTCAGCGAGTTGGGCGACGGCGCAGGCGAGCAGAAGGACGGTCACCGACCACTCGGCGGGGTCACCGTGGAGTTCCTGGGCAAGGGCGCCGGGACGAAGACAGGCGAGATCAGCGGCCGATCAGGTCGAGTACGGTCCAGAAGCACGCGGAGCTCCTGATGGAGATCGGTTGATCTTGGTCGACACCCCGTCTGCCAGGAGCTTCGTCGTTCTGGGCAAGCTGTGCCCGCCAATCGCCTGTCACTGCGGTCAAGTTGGAAAAGCCTCACTGCTGAGGCAGTGATGCCGGTGCCCTCAACCTCCGTATCGGTTCCGCAGGTCAGTCGTGACGCTCGACATGATGCTCGTAGCCTGGTGTGGAGAGGTCTCTGCCAACGACATCTCAACCTGGGGGTCATAGGCCGTCAGGCCGGTCTCCTTCTCCACGAGCGTGGCGAGGGCGAAGAGCTTGCCGAGCACGGTTGCAGCACCGTCACCGGTGTGCCAGTAGGGCACCGTGATGCTGACCTCGTCGCCGAATACGGACAGGTCAATACCGGTGTCAGAGTGGCTGAGGTCGCGCGATTCCTGCTCGTACTCCGTGATGTCCACATCGCCGAGCAGCACCCGAGCTTGCGGCACTATTCGCTGCCACGCTTCAAGGAGCTCGGTGGGTATCGGCCCGCTGTCCTCGGCCGCGGCCTCCGCGGCTTCCAGGACGGCGTCCCAGGACTGCCCCGCGTCTCGGGTCAGGAAGTAGATGTCGTAGCTCATCGCGGGATCGTAGAGCCAGTGGCTCTTGCCGTGAGCGGTGGTCTTGAAAACCGTCGTGGCGAGAGTCACCGTGGGTTCAAGTCCCACACCCACCGCGCAGCGTGAGAGCCTCTGACCAGGCGATTCGGTCAGGGGCTCTCGCATTTGGCGATCGCCGTGGCACACCGCAGTTCCCCGTGATTCCCCGGTCGTTCGGGCACGTGACGGGTACGCGAAGAGGGCCTAGGATCCGTCAGGAGAGAAGATCACGGTGTGACTGGGAGCACTTCATGAATGAAGCGTTGTACGTCCGCTTCCAGGGCACTGAACGGCACAAGCGGGGGCACTTCCCCGGGGTCTTCGTGCTCGCGAATGAGCTCGCAGCGCAGGGCAAGTTGACGGATGAGCAGTACCAGTTCTGGAGATCAAACAACGATTGGTACGACGCCAACTATCCCAACCCGGCCCATGTCGATCCACAGGTGTACGACCCTGCGGTGAATCCTGGTGCTGTCGCCTGGTTCAAGAGGTCTGCTGTTGACCTCGTCAGGCGAGTGGATGGGTACCTGGAGCTCCTTGCCGCGCACGGGGTGGAGTGTCATCGGCTGGAGTCCTCGAACCCTGGCCGGGTCATCTACGAGGACGGGCATCAGATCGTGGTCATGCCAGTACGAGAGCCGGTCTCCGGTTGATCTGAGCGCAGTTGGCCCGCCTCCCAACTCACCACTCTCCCCAGCTCCCATCCCGTCCGCCGTCGACCCACACACCGTGGAGCGGGCGTGGTTCATGGCGTCCAGGTGGAGCGCCCAACTGGACGAATGACCTGGACGCCATGGGCCGCGTCTGCTCGGCTCTGCCTGGGTCGATGGCGGACGGGATGGGAGCCCTCCACGCTTGCCACGATGTGCCCGCAGTCGGGAACGGCGCCCCCTCCCACCCGGTGCGCCGGCCGATCCCCCGCCGGAGGCATCGTCTGTGACCGTGGGCCGCGAACGTGTGGGTGCTCGACTCATGACCTCCGGGCCTATCCACTGTGGGCGGGCGTCGGCGCAGCCGGGGCGGAGCGGGCCGAAGGCAGGAGCGACGAGATGCGGATCGCGGCCGGGGAGCTCTGGGAGGAGTACGACGTGGCGTTCTCGCGGCCTGACGGGCGCCCCCTCGACCCGCGCGCCGACTACGAGGAGTTCAAGGAGTTGCTCGCGGAGGCCGGGATCGACGACCGTCGGCTGTACGACGGAAGCCGCCACACGGCCGGCACGATCCTGAACGAGTTGGGCGTCGACATGCCCACCATCATGGAGGTCCTTCGGCACACCCAGATCAGCCAGACAAGGCGGTACGTGAAGGGGAGGTCACACCTGTCGAAGGATGCGATGCGGCGCATGGGCGAGTTCTTCGCTCCCCCGGTCCCGCCCCCCGTCGAGAGCCCCACTGAGACCACAACTGAGACCGCCGACACTCGCGCGGCCCGCGCTCGCCGTCGCTGCCGCGTCCGTTAAAAGCAAAAGCCCCAGATCACGGCGAGTGAGTTCTGGGGCTTCTACAGAGCCGCCTTCGGGATTCGAACCCGAGACCTACGCATTACGAGTGCGTTGCTCTGGCCATCTGAGCTAAGGCGGCGCGCCGTCTGCACCATGGTGCGGTCAGCAACGTCGCCAAGTCTACACAGTTTTCGGGGGTGCTCCGCACACCCCCTGCGGAGGCCCTGGGACACGCGTCCCAGGGTGCCGAAAAGTTCCTCTGCACCCCTTATGAGCAGCGCTTTCCGTCCTTGGGCGGCGTGCCGTCCAAGAGGTACGTGTTGATCGCGGAGTCGATGCAGGCGCTGCCGCGGCCGTACGCGGTGTGGCCGTCGCCCACGTAGGTGAGGAGCGTGCCGGAGTCGAGCTGGCCGGCGAGGGCCTGCGCCCAGCGGTACGGGGTGGCCGGGTCGCGGGTCGTGCCGACGACGACGATCGGGGCGGCACCCTTCGCCTCGATGCGATGGGCCTCGCCGGTCGCCTTCACCGGCCAGTACGTGCAGTTCAGCGCCGCCCACGCGAGGCCGTCGCCGAAGACCGGGGATGCTTTCTCGAAGGACGGCAGGGCCGCCTTCACGTCGTCGGGGCTCTTGAAGGACGGGGGCAGGTCGAGGCAGTTCACAGCCGCGTTGGCTGCCATCAGGTTCGCGTACGAGCCGTCGCCGTCGCGCTCGTAGTAGCTGTCGGAGAGGGCGAGCAGGCCCGCGCCGTCCTTGTTCTTGATCGCCGAGCTGAGCGCGGAGCGCAGCTGCGCCCACTCCCCCTGGTCGTACATCGCCGCGATCACGCCGGTCGTGGCGAGGGCTTCGCCGAGCTTGCGGCCTGCGGGGTCACCGGTGGGGATGGGGGTGCGGTCCAGTTCGGTGAACAAGGACTTGAGGCGCTTGCCCGCGTCGGCGGCGCTCCCGGTGCCCAGGGGGCAGTCGGAGCGCCGTACGCAGTCCTTCGCGAAGGACTGGATCGCCGTCTCGAAGCCGGCCGTCTGGTCGCGGTTCAACTCCTTCGCCGACAGGGACGGGTCCATCGCGCCGTCCAGGACCATGCGGCCGACCCGCTCCGGATAGAGCCCCGCATAGGTCGCCCCGAGGAACGTGCCGTACGACGCCCCGACATAGTTCAGCTTGTCGTCGCCGAGCGCCGCGCGCAGGATGTCCATGTCGCGGGCCGCCTCGATTGTGGACACGTGCGGCAGCACATCGCCGGACCTCGCCTCGCAGCCGGCCGCGAACTTCTTGAAGGCCGCCGACAGTTCGTTGGTCTCCGCCTGGTCGTCGGGCGTGACGTCGGTCTGCGTGTACGCGTCCATCTGCCTGCCGTTGAGGCACTCGACCGGTTCACTGCGGGCGACGCCGCGCGGGTCGACCGCGACCATGTCGTAGCGGGCTCGGACCGCCGCCGGGTAGCTGACGGCGGCGTACGACTGGAGGTAGCCGATCGCCGAGCCGCCGGGTCCGCCGGGGTTGACCAGGAGCGAGCCGAGGCGCTTGCCCGGGCCGGCGGCCTTCTTGCGAGCGACGGCCAGCTTGATGTCACCGGCGTCCGCCTTCGCGTAGTCCAGCGGCGCCTTCATCGTGGTGCATTCGAAGCCGGGGACGCCGCACTCACGCCAGCTCAGCGACTGCCCGTAGTAGGCGGCCAGGTTGGCGGGAGTCTCCCTGGGCAGCGCGCCCAGCGAAACGTCCGTCGTCCGCGTGCTTCCCGAACTCCCTGGTGAGCAGGCGGACATGAGGAGCCCGGCGGCGGCGAGCAGGGTTCCACAGGCCCGGAGGCCTCGGACAGGGGGATGGTGACGCCTGAAGTACATCAGCCGAGCGTAACTGTCCGCGTTCGGCCAGTCGCGATGTGTGGCGACCACGCCCCGTACGAGTTACCCGAAGGGCGTGTCAGCCCGCCCGCAGCGCCATCGTCATCGCCTCCACCGCGAGCAGCGGCGCCACATTGCGGTCGAGCGCGTCACGGCATTCGGCGATCGCCTCGATGCGGCGGAGCGTGGCCTCGGGCGAGGCTGCGCGGGCGAGGCGCTCCAGGGTGTCCTGCGCGTCGGTGTTCGCGAGGGCGACGCGGGAGCCGAGCTGCAGGGCGAGCACATCGCGGTAGAAGCCCGTGAGGTCCGTGAGGGCCAGGTCGAGGCTGTCTCGCTGCGTACGCGTTCTGCGGCGCTTCTGGCGGTCCTCCAGGTCCTTCATGGCGCCCGCCGTGCCGCGCGGCATCCGGCTGCCGCTCTGTCCGCCGAGCGCCGCCTTCAGCTCCTCGGTCTCTTTGGTGTCGACCTCCTCGGCGAGCTGCTTGGTGTCCTCCGCGGCGGTGTCGATCAGCTCCTGCGCGGCCTTGAGGCACCCGCCGATGTCGTCGACCCGCAGGGGCAGCTTCAGCACCGCCGCTCTGCGCGCCCGCGCGCGCGGGTCCGTGGCGAGGCGTCGCGCGCGGTCGATGTGGCCCTGCGTGGCGCGGGCCGCTTCGGCGGCGACGGCCGGCTCGATGCCGTCGCGTCGTACGAGCATGTCGGCCACCGCATCGACCGCGGGTGTACGCAGCGTCAGGTGGCGGCAGCGGGAGCGGATTGTGGGCAGTACGTCTTCGAGGGAGGGCGCGCAGAGCAGCCAGACGGTCCGCGGGGCGGGCTCCTCTACGGCCTTGAGAAGTACGTTGCCCGCGCCCTCGGTGAGGCGGTCCGCGTCTTCGAGGACGATGACCTGCCAGCGGCCCACGGCGGGCGACAGCTGTGCTCTGCGGACGAGCTCGCGGGTCTCCTTCACGCCGATGGAGAGCAGATCCGTACGGACGATCTCCACGTCGGCGTGCGTGCCGACGAGGCTCGTGTGACAACCGTCGCAGAATCCGCAGCCGGGGCCCCCGCCCAGCGCTCGGTCCGGGCTGACGCACTGGAGCGCCGCGGCGAACGCGCGCGCCGCCGTCGCCCGCCCCGCGCCGGGCGGACCGGTGAAGAGCCAGGCGTGCGTCATCTTGGAGGCCTCGGGCAGCGGCGCCTTCGTCGCCGTGGCCGTGACGAGCGCGTCGGCGTCCCGCGCGGCGGCGTCGAGCTGCGCGGCCACGCGCTCCTGACCCACCAGGTCGTCCCATACGGGCATGGACTACCGCCTCACCGTCGAACTCCGGCACTTCGCTCTACCGGATTCATTGTGCGGGACGGGACTGACAACGCCGTCCGGCGACCGAGCCGGCGCCCCGCTCAGCGAACGGGCCGGCAATCGGTCTCCGGTCGGCGACAGGTCCCGGGCCGGCTCGGCGCCGGCCCCGGTCGGCTCAGCGCCGCCCCCGGCGCTTGCTGCCCGCGCCCTCGTCCCCGTCGTCGTCGTGCCCGCCGAGCAGTTCGTCCGCCAGCGTCGGCAGGTCGTCCAGCGGGGTCTCCTCCGCCCAGTCGGGCCTCGGCCGCTGACGGGGCCGGCCCTCCTCGTCGACCTGGGGCAGCTCACGCGTCCGGTCATTCGAACCATGACCGGCACCCGCACCCCTGGTCGACGGCGCCGAAGTCTGGCGCTCATCACGGAAGTACCCCGACGGAACCCGGTCCACCGGCCCGCCATCGCCAACACCAGCACCAGCACCAGCACCGCTACCGACGGAGTCATCACGCACCGGCGGCAGCACCGCCGTCTCGTCGGCGGCCCCGGCCTGCTGTGCGGGATTCGGCGGCATCGGCAGCTGAGTGGTCTCGTCGTTGTCCCCACCCTGCCAAGCACCACGCCCAGCACCAGCACCAGGGGCAGTCCCAGGGGCAGTCCCAGCCCCGGAACCCGTACCTGCGTCCCTGACCGGCGGCAGCACGGCCGTTTCGTCGGCCGCGCCGCCCGTGGGATTCACCACGGGCGTGGGAACGGTGGTCTCGTTGTCGGCCCTCGAGGGCCGATCGGCACCGTCGGACCCGGCCCCAGCCGCAGAAGCCGCCGCTGACTCGGACGCGGACGAAGCAGCCGCCGCAGAGGCAGCCGCCGCGGACGCCGCCGCCAGCCGACGGGCCTCCTCCGCCCGCAGCAGCGCCTCCTCCGCCTTGCGCTGCTTCTCCAGGCGTCTTTCCTCGGCCTCCGCGCGCAGGCGCGCCTCTTCCTCCGCCTGACGGCGGCGGCGCTCCTCCTCGGCGGCCCGGGTCTGTTCCTCGGCGAGGAGCCTTGCGCGCTCCTCCTCGGCACGGCGACGCGACTCCTCGGCGCGCTGGCGGGCCTCTTCGGCCTGGCGCTCGGCCTCGCGCCGCTGCGCCTCCTCCAGTTCGCGCTGCTTGCGCTCCTCCTCCTCGGCGCGCAGCCTGGCGAGCTGTGCCAGCCGCTCGCGTTCGACGCGCTCCTCCTCGGCCTTGCGGGCGGCCTCGGCCTCGGCCTTCCTGCGGGCCTCCTCCTCGGCGGCCTTACGGGCCTCTTCCTGGGCCTTCACCTCGGCGTCGGAGAGCGGCAGCACCATGTCGAGCCGGTGCCGGACCACGGTCGTGACGGCTTCCGGCTCCTGGGCCGCGTCGACGACGAGGTAGCGGCCGGGGTCGGCGGCGGCGAGCGTGAGGAAACCGGAGCGCACGCGCGCGTGGAACTCGGCCGGCTCCGATTCGAGCCGGTCGGGCGCCTCCGTGAACCGCTCGCGGGCCGCCTGCGGGTCGACGTCGAGCAGGACGGTCAGATGCGGTACGAGTCCGCCGGTCGCCCAGCGGTTGATGCGGGCGACCTCGGTCGGCGACAGGTCGCGGCCGGCGCCCTGGTAGGCGACGGACGAGTCGATGTAGCGGTCGGAGACGACGACGGCGCCGCGCTCGAGGGCGGGCCGTACGACGGTGTCCACGTGCTCCGCGCGGTCGGCGGCGTACAGGAGGGCCTCGGCGCGGTGCGAGAGGCCTGCCGACGACACGTCGAGAAGGATCGAGCGCAGCCGCTTGCCGACCGGGGTCGCGCCGGGCTCGCGCGTGACGACGACCTCGTGGCCCTTGCCGCGGATCCACTCGGCGAGCGCCTCGGCCTGGGTCGACTTACCGGCGCCGTCGCCGCCTTCCAGGGCGATGAAGAAGCCGGTGGCAGCGGGGGCCTGCGCCGGGTCGTTCCCACCGAGCAGCGCGTCGCGCAGGTCGTGCCGCAGGGGCACTCCGCTGCGGTCGTCGGCCTTGGCGAGTACGAGGGCGGCCACGGGCAGCAGCAGGGCGCCGACGAGCATCAGCGTGAAGGCGGCGCCGCCGTGCGCGAACACGAACTTGCCGTAGACCAGCCGGTGCGGGCCGATCGCGGCCGCCAGCAGGGGCGCGGCGACGGCGGCGACCGCGACGGAGACGCGGACGACGGCCTGGAGGTGCTCGGTCGTGCGGGCGCGCCGGTAGTCCTCGGACTCCTGGTCGAGGAGGGTGTGCCCGGTGTTCGCTGCGATGCCCGCGGTGACGCCGGCGAGGGTGACGATCAGCAGGACGCTGGTGACGTCGGGGACCAGGCCGGCGGCGAGCAGGGCGATGCCGGTCAGGGCGATCGCCAGCGCGAGGAGCCTGCGGCGCGACAGCGACGGCAGCACGGAGGGCGCCGAGCGGATGCCGACGACCGTGCCGCCCGTGAGCCCGAGCACGAGCAGCCCGAACATCACCGGGCCGCCGGACAGGTCCTTGGCGTGCAGTACGGAGACGGCGACGGCCGCCGAGATCGCCCCGGCGACGGCGGCGCAGGCGAGGACGAGGAGCGGAATGGCTCCCGTGCGTCCCTTGTCGACACCGCTACCGGTCTTGGGCCGGCGCAAACCCTCGAGCGGCGACCGCGCGCGGGGGGTCTGCGTGTCGGGCAGTTCGAGGAAGAAGACGACGGAGAGCGAGGCGGCGAACAGACCGGCCGCTACGTAGGAGGCCAGTGCGGCCTGGTGCAGGCCGAACCAGTCGACCCCGGCCCCGATCAGGTTCCCCACGAGAGTGACGACGACGAGCGCGGCGGCCGCGAGGGGCAGCGCCACGAAACCGGTGCGCAGGGAGAGGCGTCGCAGCGCGTCCATGTGGTCGGGCAGCGGGCGTACGGCCGCGCCTTCGAGGGGCGGCGCGGGCAGCAGCGCGGGCGCCGCGCTCTCGCGCGACACGGTCCAGAAGCGCTCGGCGACGCCTGCCACGAAGGCGGTGACGAGCAGGACCGCAAGCGCGTTGTCCGGGGTCCAGTCGATCCACAGGGGCGCGACGATGAGGAGCGCGGCTCGCACGCCGTCCGCGCCGACCATCGTCCAGCGCCGGTCGAGGGGGCCGTCCTTGGAGGTCAACGACGTGAGCGGGCCGAGGAGTACGGCTCCGAAGAGCAGCGTCGACAGGACGCGTGCGCCGAACACGGCGGAGACGGCGAAGGCCACGCCCCGGTACCCGCCCCCGAACGAGCCCTCGGAGACGGCTACCTGAAGGGCCAGCACCACGAGCACAAGAAGCCCGAGCGCGTCACCGATGCCGCCCACCAGTTGGGCGCTCCACAGTCGTTTCAGCTGCGGCACCCGCAGCAGGGCGCGGACGGCGCGCTCCCGGGAATCTGCGACCAGGGCGTCGTCGGGGGCCGGATTCTTGGCCGTTGGCTGCTCGGCTCGCGTCATTCGTCCAGCCTATCCGGACCCACTGACTCCCCGAAGGTCCACCCGAACATACGGCCGCCGGGGCACTCGCCCCGGCGGCCGTACGACATTCACGCGCGCGTGCGCACTCCCGTGTGCCTACTCCTCCGTAGAAGGCCCCCGTCGTAAGGCCCCCGTCCCGTAGAAGGACCCCGTAGAAGGATCTCCGTAGAGGACGACTCCGGGAGGACGGCTACAGGAGGACTACTCCTCCGTAGAGGTCGATTTCGAAGCCGTCGCCTTCTTGGCCGTCGTCTTCTTCGCAGCCGTCGTCTTCTTCGCAGCCGTCGTCTTCGAAGCGGCGGTCTTCTTGGCAGCCGTCTTCTTGGCGGGCGCCTTCTTCGCCGGAGCCTTCTTCGCGGCCTTCTTGGCCGTCTTCTTGGCGGGGCCCTTCGCCCGCTTCTCGGCGAGCAGTTCGTAGCCGCGCTCGGGCGTGATCTCCTCGACGGAGTCGGACGACCTGAGTGTCGCGTTCGTCTCGCCGTCCGTGACATACGCGCCGAAGCGGCCGTCCTTGACGACGACGGGCTTCCCGCTGACCGGGTCCTCGCCGAGCTCCTTCAGCGGCGGCTTGGCGGCCGCGCGCCCGCGCTGCTTGGGCTGCGCGTAGATCGCGAGGGCCTCCTCCAGCGTGATGGCGAAGAGCTGCTCCTCGGTCTCCAGGGAGCGCGAGTCGGTGCCCTTCTTCAGGTACGGCCCGTACCGCCCGTTCTGCGCGGTGATCTCGACGCCCTCGGCGTCGGCACCGACCACGCGCGGGAGGGACATCAGCTTGAGGGCGTCGTCCAGGGTGACCGTGTCGACGGACATCGACTTGAAGAGCGACGCCGTACGCGGCTTGACCGCGTTCTTGCCGGTCTTCGGGGTGCCCTCGGGGAGCACCTCGGTCACGTACGGCCCGTAGCGGCCGTCCTTCGCGATGATCTGGTTCCCGGAGACGGGGTCGGCGCCCAGCTCGAAGTCGCCGCTCGGCTTGGCGAGGAGCTCCTCCGCGTACTCGACGGTGAGCTCGTCCGGAGCGAGTTCCTCCGGCACGTCCGCGCGCTGGTGGTTCTCGGAGTCGCGCTCGCCGCGCTCGACGTAGGGGCCGTAGCGGCCGACCCGCAGGACGATGCCTTCGCCGACGGGGAAGGACGACACCTCGCGGGCGTCGATCGCGCCCAGGTCGGTGACGAGCTCCTTGAGGCCGCCGAGGTGGTCGCCGTCGCCGTTGCCCGCGTCGGCGGCTCCCCCGGAGCCCTCGCCCTCGCCGAAGTAGAAGCGCCGCAGCCACGGCACGGCCTGCGCCTCACCGCGGGCGATGCGGTCGAGGTCGTCCTCCATCCTGGCGGTGAAGTCGTAGTCGACGAGCCGCCCGAAGTGCTTCTCCAGGAGGTTGACCACGGCGAAGGACAGGAAGGAGGGCACGAGGGCCGTCCCCTTCTTGAACACATAGCCGCGGTCGAGGATGGTCCCGATGATCGACGCGTACGTCGACGGGCGGCCGATCTCGCGCTCTTCCAGCTCCTTGACCAGGCTGGCCTCGGTGTAGCGGGCCGGCGGCTTGGTCGCGTGGCCGTCGACGGTGATCTCCTCGGCGGACAGTGCGTCGCCCTCGGAGACCTGCGGCAGCCGGCGCTCACGGTCGTCGAGCTCGGCGTTCGGGTCGTCCGCGCCCTCGACGTAGGCCTTGAGGAAGCCGTGGAAGGTGATCGTCTTGCCGGAGGCGGAGAACTCGGCGTTGCGGCCGTCGGCGGAGGTGCCGCCGATCTTGACCGTGACGGAGTTTCCGACCGCGTCCTTCATCTGGGAGGCGACGGTCCGCTTCCAGATCAGCTCGTAGAGTCGGAACTGGTCGCCGGTCAGGCCGGTCTCGGCGGGCGTGCGGAAACGATCACCCGAAGGGCGGATCGCCTCGTGCGCCTCCTGAGCGTTCTTGACCTTGCCGGCGTACGTGCGCGGCTTGTCCGGCAGGTAGTCGGCCCCGTACAGCTGCGTGACCTGCGCACGGGCGGCCGAGACCGCCGTGTCGGACAGGGTCGTGGAGTCCGTACGCATATAGGTGATGAAGCCGTTCTCGTACAGCTTCTGGGCCACCTGCATCGTGGCCTTCGCGCCGAAGCCGAGCTTGCGGCTCGCCTCCTGCTGCATCGTCGTCGTACGGAACGGGGCGTACGGCGAGCGACGGTACGGCTTCGATTCGACGGACCGTACGGCGAAGCTCGTGTTCTCCAGGGCGGCGGCGAGCGCCCGGGCGTTCGTCTCGTCCAGAGCCAGCACATTCGTGGACTTCAGCCGACCGAGCGAGTCGAAGTCGCGGCCCTGCGCGATGCGCTTGCCGTCGAGCGCGCTCAGGCGGGCCACAAGGTTCGACGGGTCGCTGGCGTCGCCGGAGCGGCCGGTCGCGAAGGTGCCCGTCAGGTCCCAGTACTCGGCGGAGCGGAAGGCGATGCGCTCGCGCTCCCGCTCGACGACGAGGCGGGTGGCCACGGACTGGACGCGGCCCGCCGACAGCTTCGGCATGACCTTCTTCCACAGGACCGGCGAGACCTCGTAGCCGTAGAGACGGTCGAGGATGCGGCGGGTCTCCTGGGCGTCGACCATGCGCTTGTTGAGCTCGCGCGGGTTGGCGACTGCGCTGCGGATCGCGTCCTTGGTGATCTCGTGGAAGACCATTCGGTGGACGGGGACCTTGGGTTTCAGGACCTCGAGGAGGTGCCACGCGATGGCTTCGCCCTCGCGGTCCTCATCGGTGGCGAGGAAGAGTTCGTCGGAGTCCTTCAGCAGGTCCTTGAGCTTCTTGACCTGGGCCTTCTTGTCCGCGTTGACCACATAGATCGGCTGGAAGTCGTGTTCGACGTCCACACCGAGCCGGCGCACCTCGCCGGTGTACTTCTCGGGCACCTCGGCGGCGCCGCTCGGGAGGTCGCGGATGTGCCCGACGCTCGCTTCGACGACGTATCCAGGGCCGAGATAGCCCTTGATCGTCTTCGCCTTGGCAGGCGACTCGACGATGACGAGTCGGCGGCCGCCGTGTGCGGTCTCGCTGGTCGGGGACAACTTCGCTCTTCTCTCCGGTCGGCGCTGGGGATCCCCCGCGCCCTCAGGACGTGGGGGTCGGCACTGCGGTACGTGCGGTGTCGCTGCGGAGTGTGACGGTACCTCCCGCCCCCGTGTCAAACGGGAAAAGCCCGCAACGGCCACTCGAACGGTAACCCGACTACCGACGATCCTGCCGCCCGGAGTGCCCACAGGGTGTCCGGGACGTCCACCGGGCCCTCACCCGGGACGCCCCCTGTGGGCCGCCGCTCAGAACCGGCCGAAGCACCACACCCCGAGCACCAGACAGGCCACTGCGACCAGCGTGGCGAGCGTCGCCGATGCGACAGGGTTCACACCGTCGGCGACGGGTGCGCGGTGCATGACACGCGCCCCGGTCCACAGCAGCAGCCCCGCCCCGAACAGCGTGAACACGGTCCCGGCGAAGATCGCTGGTCCGCTCTCCATGGCTTTTCCTCCCGGCGCTGGGGTCCCAGGCCGGTGAGGCTGACACGCGCGGGAGGCGACAGGGCGAACCTCGGGTGAACGACCACCGTGGGGTGCCTGTGGCAACGATGTCACGGGGCGCCGCCGGAGATCCTTTGAGGTCTTTCGGAAGATCTCCCGAGATCTTCCGAAAGAAAAGCGGAATCGCATCAGCCCTCGCGTCAGACCTGAGCAGGCTCCAGGAACCCCTGCTCGACGAGCATCCTGATCTGCGCGGGCGTGCGGTCCCGCAGCAAGACCGGGTCTTCCCCCACGAGTTGTGCGATGGCGTCGAGGATCCGGCCGGCGCTGAGGGTGCCGTCGCAGACTCCCGCGAACCCGGCGCCGATCGTGTCCACCTTCGTGGCCCGGCGCATACCGCGGTGCTGGCGCAGCACCACGTGCTCCGGGTCCTCGGCCCCCGGCAGCCCGACCTGCTCCTGCACGACCTCGCCCGCGAGCCTGAAGTGGGCGCCGAGCAGGGCGGCGTCGTCGTGCGAGCGCAGATAGTCGAGGCGCTCGAAGTGCGCCCGCACCGTGTCCCCGAGGGGTTGTTCGACAGAGTGCGGCCACTCCTCCACCGTGACGGACGGCTCGATGCCCTCCGGTGCCTTGCGCAGGGTGATCCAGCCGAACCCGACGCCTCGAACTTTGCGCGCCTCGAACTCGTCGAGCCACGCGTCGTACAGCGCCGCGTACTCCGCCGGGTCCGTGCGGTGATCCCCGGCGTCCCGCAGCCACAACTCGGCGTACTGCGTGATGTCCTGCACCTCGCGCTGCACGACCCACGCGTCGCACCCGCGCGGCACCCAGGACCGGAGCCGGTCGGTCCACTCCTCCCCGTCGATGTGCTGCCAGTTGGCGAGAAACTGCGCGTACCCGCCCTCGTTCAGTCGTGCCCCCGCCTCCTGAACGAGCGTGCGGCACAGATCGTCCCCGGCCATCCCGCCGTCGCGGTACGTCAGCCGCGCACCCGGCGAGATGACGAACGGCGGATTCGACACGATCAGGTCGTACGTCTCGTCGCCCACGGGCTCGAACAGTGAGCCCTCGTGCAGGTCGGCGGGGCCGGTGCCGGAGAGGGCGAGGGTCAGCGCCGTCATGTGGAGGGCGCGCGGGTTGAGGTCGGTGGCGACGACGCGCGTGGCGTGCCGGGTGGCGTGCAGGGCCTGGATCCCGGAACCCGTACCGAGGTCGAGCGCGCTCGCCACGGGCGTCCGTACGGTGATCCCGGACAGCGTCGTGGACGCACCACCAACACCCAGGACGACTCCCTCGGCGCGGCTGCCGATGCCTCCGGCACCACCGACGGCGCACCCGAGGTCGGACACGATGTACCAGTCCTCGCCGTCGGGCCCGCCGTACGGCCGTACGTCGACGGACGCGGCGACCTCGTCGTCACCGGCGCCCGTCAGCCACCCGCTCTCCAGGCACTCCTCGACCGGCAGAACGGCAGCCACGCGCGCGTACTCCGCGGGCTGCTGCAACAGGAACAGCCGTACGAGCGTCTCCAGCGGGCTGTCCCCGCGGGTCGCCCGCAGGGCGGGGACGGTCTCGCTCCGCGCGAGCGCCGCGTAGGCGGGCGCCCCGAGCAACTCGAGCAGGCCGTCGGCGGTGAACTCGGCCCCCAACAGGGACTCACGCAGCCGGGCGGCGACATCGTCACGGTCAATGGACGGCAACTGGGACAGACTGGAGCTACTCACGCCCCCATTGTCACCCCGGACCCCCGATGGCCACCCACATACGACGTGTCCCCGGCGCCGCGTGAAAACGGCACCGGGGACACGGGGGAAACGTCAGCGCTCTGAGTCAGCTCGCCCCAGAGCCAGCACACGGAGTCCGCTCACCGCAGAACCGGCTCGCCTTGGAGCCAGCTCACGGAGTCCGCTCACCGCAGAGCCGACTCGCCTTGGAGCCAGCTCATCGCAGAACCGACTCCCGGAGTCGGCTCGCCCGAACCCAGCGCCTGGAGCCGGCTCGCCTGAGCCCGCCACCCAGAGCCGGCCCCGGGAGTCGGCTCGACTGGGCCGACTCCCGGGATCGGCGCACCGGCGTCAGCTCTTGGAGGGAGCCGGGGAAGCGGACGCGCTCTTGCAGCTGTCCTGCTTCGCCATCGCCTTGCCGACGTCGCCCTCCTCCAGCTTCTTGAGCGCGTCGCTCCCGCTCTGGCTCAGCTTGTCGAGCTCGCCCGCGATGCCCTTGAGGCCGTCGGCGAACTTCGCCTGGTCCTTCGTGTCGAGCTTGTCGACCTGCTTCTTCAGGTCCGCGTACGAGGCCGAGATCGCGTTGAGCTCCTTGACCGCGTCCTTCTGCTTCTTTTCGCCGCCGTCGACCGGCGGGGCCCCCGCCTTGTCCACGGCCGAACCGATCGCCTTGTAGGCGTCGGACATGTCCTGGAAGGCCTGCGCATCGGTGCTCTGGACGTCCGCGGGCTTGCTGTTGTCCGAGGTCTCCTTCTGGATCGCGGCGTTGGCGTCCTCGATCTTCTTGGCCTGCGGCTGGACCGAGTCACAGACCGTCTTGGCCCAGGAGTCCAGCTTCTCGTTGCCGTCGTCGCTGCTGCATCCCGACAGCGCAAGCACCAGTACCGCACCGCCGGACAGTGCGGCTGCAAGCTTCTTGTTCACCGGATTGGTCCCTTCCATGGCTCTCGGCCCCGGAACATACACGCCAAGTGGGCGACAATCGCATGCTGAACGTCCGTTATGAGTGCTTTATCGGGTATTTGCAGCCATTTGCACCAAGAGAGATAAGCCTCACTGAAAAACCGTCACCTGACGCGGGCGGGCGGGCAGCGCATCAATACGCGCTGCCCGCCCGCCCGTTGAGCTCGCGGCCGTACCTGACCAGGTGAAACCCGGGGTCAGGAAACCACCGCCGGATCCGCCTCCCGCTTCGATACGTGGTCGGAGTTGTCGTCGTCGCCGACCGTGATGCCGCGCCTCTTGGAGACGTAGACGGAACCGACGATCACGCCGATCGACAGCACGGCGACGACGATCCGTACGCCCACGCTCGCGTCCGCCCCGTAGCTGAACTTGACGACCGCGGGCGCGATGAGGAGCGCCACCAGGTTCATCACCTTCAGCAGCGGGTTGATCGCGGGCCCGGCCGTGTCCTTGAACGGGTCGCCGACCGTGTCGCCGATGACGGTCGCGGCGTGGGCCTCGCTGCCCTTGCCGCCGTAGTGCCCGTCCTCGACGAGTTTCTTCGCGTTGTCCCACGCGCCACCGGAGTTGGCGAGGAAGACCGCCATCAGCGTTCCCGTGCCGATCGCGCCGGCGAGGAACGAACCGAGGGCACCGACGCCGAGCGTGAAACCGATCGCGATGGGCGCGAGAACGGCGAGCAGACCCGGCGTGGCCAACTCCCGCAAAGCGTCCTTCGTACAGATGTCGACGACGCGCCCGTACTCCGGCTTCTCCGTGTAGTCCATGATCCCGGGGTGTTCGCGGAACTGCCGCCGCACCTCGTAGACCACGGCACCCGCGGACCGCGACACCGCGCTGATCGCGAGTCCGGAGAAGAGGAAGACGACCGCGGCGCCGGCGATCAGGCCCACCAGGTTGTTGGGCTGCGAGATGTCCATCACGAGGTTCATCGGGCCGCCGTCGCCGACCTTCTCGCCGACGTCCATGGCGGCGGAGACGATCGCGTCACGGTAGGACCCGAAGAGCGCCGAGGCCGCAAGTACGGCCGTGGCGATGGCGATTCCCTTGGTGATGGCCTTGGTCGTGTTGCCCACGGCGTCCAGGTCGGTGAGGACCTGCGCGCCCGAACCCGTCACGTCACCGGACATCTCGGCGATGCCCTGCGCGTTGTCGGAGACGGGTCCAAAGGTGTCCATGGCGACGATGACGCCGACCGTGGTGAGCAGGCCCGTGCCCGCGAGGGCGACCGCGAACAGCGCCAGCATGATCGACGTGCCGCCGAGCAGGAACGCCCCGTACACGCCGAGACCGATCAACAGGCCGGTGTAGACGGCCGATTCGAGGCCGATGGAGATTCCGGCGAGCACCACGGTGGCGGGTCCGGTGAGCGACGACTTGCCGATGTCGCGGACCGGGCGCCGACTGGTCTCGGTGAAGTAGCCCGTGAGCTGCTGAATCAGCGCGGCGAGCACGATACCGATGGCCACGGCGACGAGGGCCAGGATCCGCGGATCGCCGTCCTTCACCTTGATCGCCGCGTCGGTGATGCCGTTGAGCTCGGCATACGTCGCCGGCAGATACGTGTAGACCGCTGCGGCCACCAGGGCGAGCGAGATGACCGCGGAGATGAAGAACCCGCGGTTGATCGCGCTCATCCCGCTGCGGTCGGACCGCCGCGGCGCCACGGCGAAGATTCCGATCATCGCCGTCACTACGCCGATCGCGGGAACGATCAGCGGGAAGGCGAGCCCGGAGTCGCCGAAGGCCGCCTTGCCGAGGATCAGCGCGGCGACCAGCGTGACGGCGTACGACTCGAAGAGGTCGGCGGCCATACCGGCACAGTCGCCGACGTTGTCGCCCACGTTGTCGGCGATGGTCGCGGCATTACGCGGATCATCCTCCGGAATGCCCTTTTCGACCTTGCCGACCAGGTCGGCGCCGACGTCGGCGGCCTTGGTGAAGATGCCGCCTCCGACACGCATGAACATCGCGATGAGCGCCGCGCCGAGGCCAAATCCTTCGAGGACCTTGGGCGCGTCGGCCGCGTAGACCAGCACGACACAGGAGGCGCCGAGCAGACCCAGCCCCACCGTGAACATGCCGACTACGCCACCCGTGCGAAAAGCGATCTTCATGGCCTTGTGCGAGACGGCGGTGAGATCCTTTTCCGGCTCGCCTTCCGCCGGGGTTGCTTCCCTGGCCGCGGCGGCGACGCGCACATTGCTGCGCACCGCGAGCCACATTCCGATGTATCCGGTGGTCGCCGAGAACACCGCGCCGATCAGGAAGAAGATCGAACGCCCGGCTCGCTGATTCCAATCGTCCGCGGGCAGCAGCATGAGCAGGAAGAACACCACGACGGCGAATACCGCGAGGGTCCGCAGCTGCCGCCCGAGATAGGCATTCGCGCCTTCCTGGACCGCTGCCGCGATCTTCTTCATGCTGTCGGTGCCCTCGCCTGCCGCCAGTACCTGGCGTACGAGCACTGCGGCCACCACGAGGGCGGCGAGCGCGACGATCCCGATCACCATGACGATGAGCCGGTTGTCGTCGGTCAGGACCGCGGCCGCGAAGGTTGAGGGGTGGTCAAACGCTTGAGGGGTAGAAAGCCCCGCCATTCGTCCTCCTTGACGCTTGGGCTGAGCTCAAGATGTGGACGGATTGTAGGGAGCGGCGCCTGATCAAAACAGTGCGCGAGAAACGGAATTTGTCATCCGTTACTACCCGGCAAATGATCGTCCAACACGATGGGCGCACAAGAAGCAGTAATGCCCTGAAAGCATTGAGGCTTGATCCAATTATGATCGACGATCTAGGAAACGCAAAAGGACCCTGCTCACCGGGGTGACTGCAGGGCCTCGAGCCAGAAACGATCACATGGGGACACCGCCGGGCGGAGCCACGGGCGGGCGGATCAGGGGGCGTTGCGTGGACGCCGGGGGGACCGCGTCAGGACGGAAGCGTCGCCGGCGTGGTCGGCCAAGTCATCCGAATGAGTCCACCGGACTCGTCCGTGGTGACCTCCACGTCGTCGACGAGGCCACTGATGACGGCGAGGCCCATGTCGTCCTCACCCTCCGCTTCCAGATCGTCCGACCCGCCGGGCGCGTCGGACGACTGATCGCCGGGAACACTCCGCGGAGCCTCGTCCCCGACCTCGATGGAGAACTGCTTCTCCTCCTCGGTGAGAATTACCCGAACGGGTGCAGCGATACCGCTGCTCCGGTGAAGACCGACGGCGCGGCTGCAGGCCTCGCCGACAGCGAGCCTGACCTCGTCGAGCACGGCCTCGTCCACTCCGGCCCTGCGCGCCACCGCGGCCGCCACCAGGCGGGCGGTTCGGACGTGCTCGGGCTGCGCGCTGAATCGGAGTTCGACGGTGGCCATGCATCCCCCTCGGATGTACGGGCGTGCTCTGAAGGGACCGGGCCATCGGCCCGGCCCCCACTTCCGCTCAGCCACCGGCCTGTGGGCCGGTGACCGATCAGTCGGTAGCCGCTACGGCTTCCTCGACCGAGGTGTGGATGGGGAACACCTTGGTCAGGCCGGTGATACGGAAGATCTTGAGAATGCGCTCCTGGTTGCAGACCAGTCGCAGCGAGCCCTCATGGGCCCGCACTCGCTTCAGTCCGCCCACCAGCACGCCGAGCCCGGTGGAGTCGAGGAAATCGACTCCCTCCATGTCGACGACAAGGTGGAAGCTGCCGTCGTTCACCAGCTCGACCAGCTGCTCTCGCAGCTTGGGCGCGGTATATACATCGATTTCGCCACCGACCTCGACGACCGTACGATCGCCGACGGTACGGGTCGACAGGGACAGGTCCACGGATCCTCCAGCACCTTGCTATCGAGCGGTCGTCCCTCGGGACACCTCGGCAGAGCCCCCGGGACGGATCGCCAGCCGCGATGGCATTCAATCACTTACCGGCAGGCGTGCACGACGCCTTAGGAGCATTGTCCGTCACGCCAGTGACACACTCGGTGCCGATGGCCAAGAATCACCGTCGCGGACAACCCGCGGCGGACACCGCTTCCAGCCCCTCTCCAGGGGAGATTCTCGACCGACTCGCCTCGGGTCCGAGCCGGGCTTCGCGCATCACTCATACGGAGCACTTGCCCCCGCGACCGGGTCGTCATGCCGTATGGCCCGATCGCATCCGATCCGAGGTCATCGCCGCCGTCCAGGCGGCCGGAATCGAGCACCCCTGGGCCCACCAGGCACTCGCCGCCGAGCACGCGATGGACGGCGCGTCGGTCGTCGTCTCCACCGGAACGGCCTCCGGAAAGTCCCTGGCGTACCTCGTCCCGGTGCTCTCCCGGCTCCTCGACGGCTCCGAGGCACCGAACGGGCGTGGCGCGACCGCGCTCTACCTCGCGCCGACGAAAGCCCTCGCCGCGGACCAGTGCCGATCGGTGAAGGAACTTTCACAACCGCTCGGCACGGCGATCCGCCCCGCGGTCTACGACGGCGACACCCCCGTCGAGGAACGCGAGTGGGTGCGGCAGTACGCCAACTACGTCCTGACCAACCCCGACATGCTGCACCGCGGGATATTGCCCTCACACCCCCGCTGGTCCTCCTTCCTCAAGTCGCTCAAGTACGTCGTCATCGACGAGTGCCACACCTATCGCGGCGTCTTCGGGTCCCACGTCGCCCAGGTCCTGCGCCGTCTGCGCCGCCTGTGCGCCCGCTACGGCTCGGAACCCGTGTTCCTGCTGGCGTCCGCCACCGCCGCCGACCCGGCCGTCGCTGCGGAGCGCCTGACGGGTCTCCCGGTCCTCGAGGTCGCCGACGACGCCTCGCCCCGCGGAGAGCTCGTCTTCGCCCTCTGGGAGCCCCCTCTCACCGATCTCCACGGCGAGAAGGGCGCCCCCGTCCGCCGCACCGCCACCGCCGAGACGGCGGACCTGCTGACCGACCTGACCGTGCAGGGCGTCCACTCCGTGGCCTTCGTACGCTCCCGGCGCGGCGCCGAGCTGATCTCGGTGATCGCCCAGGAACGCCTCGCCGAGATCGACCGCTCCCTCGCCCGCCGCGTCGCCGCCTACCGCGGCGGGTACCTGCCCGAGGAACGCCGCGCCCTCGAACGCGCCCTGCACTCGGGCGAACTCCTCGGCCTCGCCGCCACCACCGCCCTCGAACTCGGCATCGACGTCTCGGGGTTGGGCGCTGTCGTCATCGCCGGCTATCCGGGCACCAGGGCATCGCTGTGGCAGCAGGCAGGCCGCGCGGGACGGTCGGGGCAGGGTGCGCTCGCCGTTCTCGTCGCCCGCGACGACCCACTGGACACCTACCTCGTTCACCACCCCGAAGCCCTCTTCGACCAGCCGGTGGAGTCCACGGTCCTGGACCCCGACAACCCATACGTCCTCGCCCCCCATCTGTGCGCGGCCGCCGCTGAACTCCCCCTCACAGACGAAGACTTGCCCCTCTTCGGCCCGACGACCGCCGAGCTGCTCCCCCAGCTGGAGGAGGCGAAGCTGTTGCGCCGCCGCACCAAGGCCTGGCACTGGACCCGCCGCGAGCGCGCCGCCGATCTGACAGACATCCGAGGCGACGGCGGCAGCCCCGTACAGATCGTCGAGGCGGGCACGGGACGCCTCCTGGGCACCGTGGACGCCGGCTCGGCGCACACGACCGTCCACGACGGCGCGGTCCACCTCCACCAGGGCCGGACATACCTCGTGAAGCACCTGGACCTGGAGGACTCGGTCGCCCTCGTCGAGGAGGCCAACCCGACCTACTCGACCACCGCCCGCGACACCACCGCCATCTCCGTCCTGGAGACGGACATCGAAGTCCCATGGGGCGACGGCCGGTTGTGCTACGGCTCCGTCGAAGTCACCAACCAGGTCGTCTCCTTCCTGCGCCGTCGCCTCATCACCGGCGAAGTCCTCGGCGAGACCAAACTCGACCTGCCTCCCCGCACCCTCCGCACCCGCGCCGTGTGGTGGACGGTGACGGAGGACCAACTCGACGCGGCCCGCGTGAACCCGGAGATCCTCGGCGGCGCGCTCCACGCCGCCGAACACGCCTCCATCGGCATGCTGCCCCTGTTCGCGACCTGCGACCGCTGGGACATCGGCGGCGTCTCCATCCCGCTCCACCCGGACACCCTGCTGCCCACGGTCTTCGTGTACGACGGCCACCCGGGCGGGGCAGGGTTCGCGGAGCGTGCGTTCCACACGGCCCGTGAGTGGCTGACGGCCACCCTCGAAGCGATCGCCTCCTGCGAGTGCGAGGCGGGCTGCCCGTCCTGCATCCAGTCCCCCAAGTGCGGCAACGGCAACGACCCTCTCCACAAGCGGGGCGCGGTACGGCTGCTGAAGGTTCTGCTCAGGGACGCGCCAGCGGCGGGGGCGCCGTCACCTACGGCGGCACCTGCCGCGCAGGCCTCGCCCGAGGAACGGCCGGCATCGCAGGATCAGAAACCCGGTCAGGACGCCGGCTGAGCACGCTGGCTCGGGCGACAGCGGGTCTTCCAACGCGGCCTCCTCAACGGGTTATTGAGGCGAGCCTGCCACCCCGGCCAGACGCACGGGTCCCCTTCCGGCAGCTGGGGCCAAAAGGGGCTTGGTAGGCTGGGCGGTAGGCCGCCGACCTGCGAACCTACCGCCTACTGACGCTCGGCTACTCCCCTTCGGCAGAGGAGGGGAGGGGCCCGGAAGACGGGTCGAGAGTGGCGTCGAGACGGATCATGTGATTATCGAGCGTGTAGTCCTGGACAAGAGGGGCGGGCAGGCGGGGAGCGTGCCCGAGCGTCTTAGTCAGCTCGTCTGAGCGCACGCCGCGCTGGTTGACTTTCACGCCGTCGATGATCATGCCGAGCTGCTCAGTGACTGGGATCTTCGCGGCGAGGAGATCGACGTGGAGGCCGGACAGCTGGTGTTTGCTGGGCTTGGTCACCTCGGGGTGGAGCCGGGTATACAGGACGGTGAGGTGAACGCCTTTGCGTCCGGCTGCGAAAGCCTCGGCCACCGCCCATTCGGTCTCCTGGACCAGGTCGAAGGTGGGCTTCTCCCCGACTGATTCGTCGTGATCGTCTGCGGCTGCCTCGGCCGGTGTGCCGCCGTTGGCGAGCGCCGCGAGCAGGAGTCCTCCCCCGGCGACGGCCAGCACCGGCGGGTACACGTAGCCGAGTCCTGCCCCGGCGGTGACCGACATCAGGCGCACGGCGGGCTCGACGGCCAGCCACTGCCCGGCGCGGCGGCCCAGCTCGATGCCCCCGCGGATCGTGCGGCCCAGGATCAGGGCGACGATCCGGGCGGCGCCCGTACCGGCCCGCGTGAGGGCGTCGGCGATGGCCTGCGGTGTGCCGTCGAACAGGATGCGGATCTCGGCGAAGGCGGAGGGGCCGCGCAGCGCGGCCTCCTCCGTCTCCTCGTGCCCGGTCTCGATGTCAGCCGACATGGAAGAGGGCCCCGATCGTCTTCAGGCCGAGGCTGTTGATCATCGGGATGAGGGTGTATCCGCCGATGAGCGGGCCTACGCCGACCCCGCCCCATATGCCGCCCTTGATGTCGGTCAGGGTCGGCTTCTTGATCTTCTTCCAGCCCCCGGCGATGGCGGCGATGAGCAGGATGAGCAGCGCTGCACCCCACTGGTCGAGCGCCCCGAACTGCGGGCTGGTGATGGCGTTGACGGTGTGGGCGCCGGTCCCGCCGGCCAGGGCCGCATTGCCGATCTGTTCCTGTCCCTGCGCGGCCCGGTGCCATATCCAGCCGATGAGCCCGCCGGTGCAGGCGGACGCGATCACCGACAGGGACAGCCCCAGGGCGAGCGGCACCAGTTGCTTCCAGTTCCGCCTGCCGGGGGCGGTGCCGGCCCACCAGCGGCCGAGCCGCCACGCCAGGTAGGCGGCTCCTGCGAGGAACATGCCGAGGGAGACGGAGTGGGTCATGTTCATACTCCTGAGCCGATGTGGACGATGCGGAGGGTGATGGGCAGGCAGAGGGCGGTGCCGGTGAGGGTGGCCCAGCGCAGGACGCGGGACAGGACACGGCGGATCGCGAAGACGAGCTTGCTGGTAGGGGTGGCGGTCTGGAGGGCGCCGGGGTCGATGTGCCAGGCAGCGACGATCCCGGCAACGGCGACGACCCCGGCGGTGGTCTGGGCCCCCCGGTCGGGGCTGAGGATGCCGAGGGCGACGATCAGGTGCGTCCACGAGGTGGTGAGGGTGCCCCAGGAGGAGAACGGCAGGAACCAGGCGGCGCAGGCGCACGCGGCACTATTGGCGAAGGCCCGGCCAGCGCCTTCCTCGAACCAGCGACCCCGCTCGTCGTGGTCGTAGGTGTCGGTCACGGTCAGTCCCTTCCGGTGGATCGGGTCCAGGCGCCAGGCTTGGCCAGGAGGCGCAGCAGGGTGCGGCGTACGGTCCGCTCGTCCCGGCCGGAGCCGGGTATCGGCGGCGAGGGTGCGGCCGGGGCCCGGCGCGGGCGCCAGTCCTTGGCCGGGGGAAGGATGGTGATGGTCACGGGGCGGGCTCCTCGGTGGAGGGCTGGTGGTGTTGGGCGTAAGCGAGCATCCGTGCGCCGAACTGCGAGCCGATCCGCAGGTGCTTGCGCATGCAGCTCGGGCTCGTTGCTCATCCGGTCAGGCGGGAAGAAGCCCAATGAGACCGTTCGCGAGGAAGAACTGTTCACGGTCGACGACTTCGGCACACAGCCGGTGGGCGCGGCGCATCCCGTGGACGCCGTGCAGACGCTTGACCGTGCCGCCTGGGGTGCGCTGAAGCCGGGGGGAATTGGCCAGTGGCTCGTCATAGGACAGGAGGACCGCGTCAAAGGGCTCGCTCATGTCAGGGCCTCCAGGTATCGGGCGGCGGCCAGGTGGCGGGGGTGAAGTCGGTGGTGGAAGCGTGGGTGCGTTTGGCGTGCACGGCGTCGAACTCGTCGTCCGTGGCGAACCGTTCGGCCAGGGCCATGACTTCGGCCTGGGTGGTGAAACACAGTTCCGGATCGACGTGTTCAGCAAGCCAGCCCAGGCGCGGGCGATCACCGGAAGGCCCATGCCCTGGCAGTCGATCACCGACATGGACCAGGGGCAGCCGGGGCGGAACGGGGCGATGCCGAAGCGGCCCCGGCGATCAGGCTTTTGTAGCGGATGCGGTCGCCGCGGTCGGACATGACCTGGACGTAAGGCAGGGCGGCGAGTTGGTCACGCGTCCGTTCCAGGCTGTCGTCCAGACTCGTGCGGGCGTTGCGGCGGCGGCCGAACAGATCCGTGCCCCGAAGCCGCATGGTGTCTGAAGCTCTGAGTTCGTGGGCCAGATCGACGAACTGTCCGGTGCCGTAATGGGCGTAGAGCCAGTGGTTGTAGATACCGATCGCGGCGCCGTCCCGGCGGTCGGAGTCGGGCGGACCAGGAGATTGTCCCGCGGCGCGGGCACGATCCGCAGAGTCTCCCCAAGGCCCACCGCCAGGCACGAAGCGGCGGCGGACACCAGGACGCCGCCGTGGACGAATGGACCATCACTCGGCCGCAGGCGGTCAGGCCCGCGGCGAGCGCCAGCAGAACAGGGCGCCCCAGGCCTGCATCGGACGGGTCGAGCTGGAGCTGCCCCCATTGTTGAAGGAAAACGCCAGGTAGTGGCAGCACCCGGCCAATACCGCGTCCGGTCCAGTTTCCAGCAGTGCCGTACGGATGGCGAGGGCCTCCTCGATCTTGTTGCCACCACAGCGTCGGGCTTCTCCGCCCGGATCAGCGCCACCAGTTCGTCGACGTCGGCACCGAAACGGGCCCGGTACTTCGTTCCCGGTGTCCTGGTCTGGTGGAAGCCACAGCGCGGACCGGTGCGGGCTCGGCCACGGTCACTTCCGCACCGGCGCCTACCAGGGCCGGGGCGAGCAGATCCGCGAAGATCCATCTCGAATCCGCCGACAAGTGGTCGGGGTTGAAAATGTTGATCAGGTACAGAACGCGCATGATGCATCGCCTCCTCCTGTGCCCAGACGGGGTCGATCCGGGTCGGTAGAGGAAGGAAAACGGCAACGCGGGCCGTGACGGGATGATGAACTTGGATCACTCACGGTTCACTCATGCTCACCGACGAGGACGCGGGGCGGGGCTTCGATGGACACGCAGGGCGAAGAAATCACCGTCGAACAGGCGGCCGAGGACTTCGCGGCCGAGGTGGCCAGGTGGAGGGAAGTACGGGGCATGTCGAAACGGGCCCTGGCCCAGGCCATGGGCTTCGACCCGTCGTACGTCAGTCACATGGAGTCCGGCCGCCACAAGCCCAGCGGGGAATTCGCGCGGCTGGCTGATGAGGTATTGAACGCCGCGAAGTCCATCTGGCGGCGCTGGTGCGAGTACGAACACGCCAAGGCACGCGGCAGGCGCACCGCAGCCCCGCCAGGACCGCGCAGACCCGAGCAGCCGTACGCGAGCGGTTCGGCGCTGGTCGTCGAGCACGACGCGGCACGGCTTCAGTACGACGGCGGCGCCTACCGACTAACCATGCGGCGGTTACTGCGCAACACCGGCGACGATCCGGTGACCCGCTACCTGATCCGGATCTCCGTCGACCGCTACCCAGGCGCCCCAGAGAGGTCGAACGCCTACTACCGGGCACACCCGCTGACCTGGGACGAACTGGATCTGACCGCGACGTGCCGGGGTGAGGCGATGCGATGGGAGGCCAAGCACGACCGCGACGCCTTCAAAGAAGTCTGGCTTTTGTTCGACAACGAACACGGCCGCTTCCCGCTGTATCCCGGCGAGTCCGTGTGGATCGAATACGCGTACACCGTGGGCGCCGACAAGTGGGGCCACTGGTTCCAGCGGGCCGTCCGCCTGCCCACCGAGCAACTGGAAGTCCAGTTGGTCTTCCCCACCGCCCTGGACCCGGTGGTGTGGGGAACCGAGACGTCCATGACCGCCGAGGCATCCCCGCTGAGAACACCGCCCGTACGAAGTGACAACGGTGAACTACGGCAATTCACGTGGATCACGGCCACACCCGCGCTGCACGCCCGGTACCGTCTGGAATGGCGGTTCAGGGCACGGCCCGAACTCAACACAGATCAAGGGGAGTTCAGGTGATCGACGTGCGGCCCAGCCAGCGAATGCGAGACCTCGGGGTCGTCCAGCACGGCGCCGACATCCTCACGGAGCTGACTCGTGCCTTCGACCTGCCCGCCGAACACGACGAGGCTGAACGCATCGTGGACGAGCTGTTCGCCGCCATGGAACGGATCGGCCAGGCCCACCCCTTCGCCAAGGGAATGGGCATCGCCGCCCCGCAGATCGGCATCGCACGGGCCGCCGCCGTGGTCCAGCCGGCCGCCGAAGCCCCGGCCATCATCCTGTTGAACCCGAAGATCACCGCACGGTCGGACGAAGCCGACGAACAGTACGAAGGCTGCCTGTCGTTCTTCGACGTCCGCGGCCTGGTACCCCGCCCGCTGCGGATCACCGTCGAGACCGCGGCCCTGAACGGCGACACCGTTACCACGGCCTACGCCCGGGGCCTGGCCCGCCTGGTCCACCACGAGATCGACCACCTGGACGGCCTGGTTTACACGGCCCGGATGCGACCCGGCGTCGACCCCATCCCGGTGGAGGAGTACCGGCAGACCGGCCGGTCCTGGGTGTACGACAGCGCGTAACCATCCAGGTCAGGCCGCCCGCTCTCCGGAAAGAACCTCCCCGGCCGGCCCACCAGCACGCATCCGGCACACACCGCCCCCGTTGACGGCCCCACCGGCCGACGACGCCCCGCACATCCACACCCCGCTCTGCGGGCTTCTCAGCCACGGCCTCCAGCAGGGCGTTCAACCTCCGCAGCAGCGCCCGTTCCCTGAGACGTACCACCACCTCGTGCACGACCCACCCCAGCGCCGCCACGACGCACAGCACGAGCCCCAGCCTGTGGACAACGATTCATCGCTCCTCCGCGCTACCCGCAGCACCCACCACAGCCCCGCTCCCTCCAACACCCCACCCACCAGCAGGCACCCGAACCCCGCACCGGTGCGCAAAAGCACCTGATGTTCCGCAATCCAGCGGACAGCACAATGCCTGCCGATGAGCACCTGGCCGCCGCCTGACCTGCGCATTGTCCGCCTGCCCGGACGCAGAGAAGCCCCAGTGACCGCCTGTCCGCAGGCTGGCCCCTGGGGCTTCTGCGTTGTCCGCGCGTCCGTCCGCGTCAGTGGTTAGCGGTGTCCGCTTGTCCGGCCAGGACCGAGGGTTGGCCGGTCATCGCTGACAGGTCCCTGGAGAGGGCGAGTAGGAGCGCGTCCACGCGGTCGATCCTGGCCCGGATCCGGGGGTCGTCTTCCCCTCCGAGGAGCCGCGCCCACAAACGCTTTGATGCCGTCTGGAGTTCCAGGATCTCCACAGTGTGGAAGGCGCGCTCCGCCCCGTGGTCCGCCGCCGTCTCAGTGCTGCTCATTGCGCTTCACCGCCTCTCGCAGGGCCTCCCCGATCTGGCGCGCCTTCCCGGCCCAGAGGACCGCCCCGGCTGGAGGGTCTCCGGCCATGGCGTCCAGTCGCTCCAGGCGCAGTTCCGCGACGTGTGCTGCGTCCTCCACGGCGCTGGCCAAGTAGCCGACGGCCAGGCGGAGTTCAGCGCGTGACACTGCAGCGTCTGCGGCCAGAGTCTGGGCGCGACGGGAGTCCTCCTTCGCCGTCTCAATCATGCTCGCCTCCATCGCGTTGGCGATGGCGTTAACGACTCCTTCGCCCTGGGGTGTGTACGCATCTCTGCCTTCGTCGCTCCAGGGGAGACGCCTAAGGTGTGTCATGTCTTCGCTCCTTCGTAGCGAGGGCCACGCCCCGGGACGGTTACCGCCGTCGCCGGGGACCTTCGTGTCCAGACTACGCGACCGCGTCCCTCTGCGTCCCCCTGATACCCAAAGCGTCCGGACGCGTCCCCACGCTGCAGGACGATTTGGGGCGCGTCACTCTCGGATTATGAGCGAGATGCCGCGTTACCGGTACGAGGAGCTAGCCGACCAGATTCAGGCGGAGGTCCGGTCGGGGAAGCTGGCGAAGGGCGCCGCCCTCCCCGCTGAGCGACGCATGACGGAGCTGTACGGGGCCAGCATTGGGACGGTACGGCGGGCTGTCGCGCTACTCCGGGAGCGGGGCGTGGTGGCGACGCTGCCCGCGAAGGGGACGTTCATCCTGGGCGCCGGAGCGGAGGAGCCGGAGGCGTAGCTATACGCCCTCGTGCCCGCACAGCCGCAGCAGGTCGTCCGGCAGTTCCACGTCCTCGGTCACGATCAGCAGTGTGCGCCGCCACCCGTCCGCGACCGGTGCCCGGTCGCATGTGATGGCTCCCGCCACGGTTCCCGCCCCCTCGCTCGCTGTCCCGCTCGCACCTGCGAGCCAGCTCCCCTCGCGCAGCCCGACCCGGCCGACAGCCCTACCGACTGCCCGACTGGCGAACGGAATCGGTAATGAACACCGGTCTCGACTTCGCGGGTGGAATCACCGTGGAGCGATCCCGGAAATCGTGTGGATCTTGGTCAATTACTGTGGACAAGAGGGTGCTTGTGAATATCCCCATCACCCATCCCGGTGACATCACTTGTGTCATCTAGGGCGGCCCCTCAACTACCCTCTCCACATCTTCCAGAGAGCAGCCTCTCGACTACACACGGTGACGCCGATCTAGCTCGAGACGGATCCCCCGGGAGCGCGGCGTGAGGCGACACGATGGTGGAGAACGCAAAAGTCCGGACCCACAAGTGGGTCCGGACATGCGACGACCCCCGCCGGGGGGGAGAGCGGGGGTCGTCCCCACGGTCCGACTCGGGGGGGGAGGAGCCAGACCGGGTTAGCACGGTCGCGAACGATCCGTGACTTCCATGGTGTACCCGAGAGCCTTCTCAGGCAAACCCACGCGCTAGAGCTTACGCCGAATGGTGGGCGCCTATGCTCGGGCTCGTGGAAAACCACTCCTTGACCCACTCGACGCCTCGCACTGCCGCGTTCTTTGACCTGGACAAGACGGTCATTGCGAAGTCGAGCACGCTCACCTTCAGCAAGTCGTTCTACCAAGGCGGGCTGATCAACCGCAGGGCGGTACTGCGGACCGCGTACGCGCAGTTCGTGTTCCTCGCCGGCGGCGCCGACCACGACCAGATGGAGCGGATGCGCGCGTACCTCTCGGCGCTGTGCCGCGGATGGAACGTGCAGCAGGTGAAAGAGATCGTCGCCGAGACACTCCACAGCCTGATCGACCCGATCATCTACGACGAGGCCGCGTCGCTCATCGAGGAGCACCACACCGCCGGGCGCGACGTGGTGATCGTCTCCACGTCGGGCGCGGAGGTCGTCGAGCCGATCGGCGAACTCCTCGGCGCGGACCGCGTGGTGGCCACGCGCATGGTGGTGGGCGACGACGGCTGCTTCACGGGCGAGGTGGAGTACTACGCGTACGGGCCGACGAAGGCGGAGGCGATCGAGGAGCTCGCCCGGTCCGAGGGGTACGACCTCTCGCGCTGCTACGCGTACAGCGACTCGGCGACCGATGTGCCGATGCTGAAGGCGGTCGGCCACCCCTTCGCGGTCAATCCGGACCGGACGCTCCGCCGCGAGGCGCTCGCGCGCGAGTGGCCGATTCTCGACTTCAACCGGCCCGTCCGGCTCAAGCAGCGGCTGCCCACTCTGTCCGCGCCGTCGCGGCCCGCTCTCGTCGCGGCTGCCGCCGTCGGCGCCGCGGCGGCCACCGCGGGCCTGGTCTGGTACGCCAGCCGCCGGCGCACCACGGCCGGCTGACTGGACCCTTTGAGCAGGCCCGCCACACGGCCGCCGAACAGACCCACCCTTCGCCCGCCCGTTTCGCCCCTAATTGAACCTAAAAGTAAAGAAGTACGGCCAGGGGTTTCGCTTCCTCCGCACCTGGAGTACAAATAAGGCAACGGCCCGCGAGACCAAGGGACATCCGAGAGGATCACCTTTAAACGCAACCAAGGCCCCACGGACCGAGCATGAACGCCAGGCACCCACGCGACGTCGACCCGTCGATTACGGGCCAGCCGCACCAGGCCACGGGCTAAGTTCCCGACCTGATGGGCAATTTTCGAGGACGCTTGGTAACCAGGTGAACATGCCAGCGGCGGTACGAGGACTCGTACCGCCGCAACCCTTTTCAGGGACTTCCCAGGAACCCGTTACGGCGCCTACGCCGCTCCGCGCTGAAGCGCCTCGCACACAGCTGTCGACTCCCTGGCACCGAATTCCACGGACCGCCCGCAGTGCGCGATCCATGCGGCAACCCCTTCCGGAGTGCCCGACACATAGCCTTCGAGCGCGGCCAGATACTCCGCGCGCCCCTGCTCCGCGTGTCCCACCTCGGCCGGGCAGATCGACTTGGGGTCGAGCCCGCTGCCCACCAGGACGATGCGCTCGGCCGTGCGCGCGACCAGGCCGTTGTGCGACCCGAAGGGCCGCAGCGCAAGCAGTTCGCCGTGCACGACAGCCGCGGTGACCAGGGCCGGAGCCGAGCCGCCCGCAATGATCAGGCCGGAGAGCCCTTCGAGCCGGCCCGCCACTTCCTGAGCGTCCGGCAGCGGCAGCTCGACCAGCGGCTCGTCGACCGGCTCGCCTTCCTGACGGGGGCGACCCACCGTGTCGCCGTTGTCGGCCGCCGCCACGAGGTGCAGGCGCGCGAGCACCCGCAGCGGGGACTGCCGCCAGATCGACAGGAGCTGGCCCGCCTCCGCCGTCAGTCGCAGGGCAGCGCCGACGGTGCGCGCCTCCTCGTCCCCGCCCGCGCCGCTGAAGTCGGAGCGCCTGCGCACCTCTTCGAGCGGCCAGTCGGCGCCGGACAGCGCCGCGCTGCCCCGCGCGCCGCGCAGCGCGGCCTCGGAGGTGACCGCAGTGCTGCGACGCCGCATGACCCGGTGGCCGTAGACCCGGTCCACGGCCTTGCGCACGGAGTCCACGGAGTCGGCCACGCCCGGAAGGGCCCCGAGGGCGGCAAGGGGGTCGGCTGTCGTACTCATGGGTACGACCCTACGCAGTTCAGGGCCCCACCCCACGAAGGAGTGGTCTTCTTCACGCTGTCCGGACACGAACGGCGACTATCCCACTACTCTTGGTGAACATGAAGATCGCTTTCGTGGGGAAGGGCGGCAGCGGGAAGACCACGCTGTCCTCGCTCTTCATCCGTCACCTCGCCACCATCGGCGCCCCTGTCATCGCGGTGGACGCCGACATCAACCAGCACCTGGGCCCCGCGCTCGGTCTCGACGACGACCAGGCGGCCGAACTGCCCGCCATGGGCGCACGCCTCCCCCTCATCAAGAACTACCTGCGCGGCTCGAATCCACGGATCGCCTCCGCGGACACGATGATCAAGACGACCCCACCCGGCGAGGGCTCGCGCCTTCTTCGGGTACGCGAGAACAACCCGGTGTACGACGCATGTGCCCGGCCCGTGGAACTCGACGGCGGGGCCGTGCGTTTGATGGTCACGGGCCCCTTCACTGAAGCCGACCTCGGTGTCTCCTGCTACCACTCCAAGACCGGAGCGGTGGAGCTGTGTCTGAACCATCTCGTCGACGGCCGCGACGAGTACGTGGTCGTCGACATGACCGCCGGTTCGGACTCCTTCGCCTCCGGCATGTTCACCCGCTTCGACATGACGTTCCTCGTCGCCGAGCCGACGCGTAAGGGGGTCTCGGTCTACCGCCAGTACAAGGAGTACGCACGGGACTTCGGCATCACGCTGAAGGTCGTGGGGAACAAGGTGCAGGGCCAGGACGACCTCGACTTCCTCCGCGCACAGGTGGGAGACGACCTGCTCGTCACCGTCGGGCACTCCGACTGGGTACGCGCCATGGAGAAGGGCCGCCCGCCCCGGTTCGATCTCCTGGAGGAGCCCAACACGGCCGCCCTGCGCACGCTCAGGTCCGCCGCGGACGCCGCCTACGCGGGCCGCGACTGGGAGCGCTACACACGCCAGATGGTCCACTTCCACCTGAAGAACGCGCAGAGTTGGGGCAACGCGAAGACGGGCGCCGACCTGGCGGCCCAGGTCGACCCCTCCTTCGTCCTCCAGGAGAGTGTGGCCGCCACCGCCTGACCGGCTCGGACACGCCCGACCGGCTCGGCTACTGCCTGACCGCCGGCGCTCCCGGTACCCCCTTGGGTGCCGGGGCGGGGCTGGTCGACATGAAGGATGTCCAGCCCTGCGCGGGGGCCTCTCCTACGCCCAGTGTGGTGAGCCGTTTCAGGGTCCGCGGGTCCTGGGCGTCCAGCCAGTCGGCGAGCTGACGGAAGGAGACGCAGCGCACCTCGGGCTTGTTGCACACGGCGTGGACGGTCTCGTCGACGGCGCGCATGTAGGTGCCGCCGTTCCAGGACTCGAAGTGGTTGCCGATGACCAGCGGCGCGCGGTTGCCGTTGTAGGCGCGGTCGAAGCCCTGGAGGAGGCTGTCGCGCATCTCGTCACCCCAGAGCTCCTGCTTGACGGGGTCGCCCTGGGTCGCGGTGCCCGACTGGGCGACCATGAAGTTGTAGTCCATGGTGAGCTGCTCGTCCTTGTGCCCGGGGAAGGGCACGAGCTGCATCGACAGATCCCACAGGCCGTCGTTCTTGTTGGGCCAGATCTGGTCGTTGACACCGCTGGTGTCGTAGCGGAAACCGAGGTCGTGGGCCGCTCGCCGGAATTTCTTCTGACCCTCCAGGCACGGGGTGCGGGCGCCGATGAGCTCCTTCTCGTAGTCGAAAGGGAGCGGGGCGGCGTTCTTCATGCCCGTGTTCGTCTTCCAGGACTTTACGAAGGACTTGGCCTGGCCGATCTCGCTCTTCCACTCGGCCACCGACCACTCGCCGACGCCGCCGCCCTTGCCGCAGAAGTGGCCGTTGAAGTGCGTGCCGATCTCGTTGCCCTCGAGCCAGGCACCGCGGAGCTGGTCCACGGTGTCCTTGATTCCCTGCTCGTCATTGAAGCCGATGTCCGAACTGCCCGGTGAGTGCTGCGGCGGCCGGTAGAGGTCGCGCTTCTCCTCCGGGAGCAGGTACAAGCCGCTGAGGAAGTACGTCATCGTCGCGTTGTTCTGCTTGGCGACCTTGCGGAAGTGCGAGAACAGCTTCTTGCTGTCCTCCCCCGCACCGTCCCAGGAGAACACCACGAACTGCGGCGGCTTCTGGCCGGCCTTCAGGCGCTCGGGCCTCGGCAGATGCGGCTGGCTTCCGGTGAACGCGGTCGAGCCGTCCCCGATCAGCCGCATCACGTGTCCCGGAGCAGGGGCGAGGGCCGCCTCCTTCGGGCCGGGAGCGCCCTTCTGGGGTCCGGTCGCCTGGTGATCACCGGTCGCACAACCGGACAGGGCTGCGGCACACGCCGCGACGGCGGTGAAGCTCGCGGCGAGCTTCTTGGTGGCGGCCATGTCCGCCCACCTTCTTCCTTGGTCTCTTCGGCTTGGATCTCTTCGCGCCAGGGCGGGTGCAATGGGATGAAATGCCGCATGTGACGACGGTGCCGCCAACGTCACACGAGGCCCGAGGAAGAATTAATACGACAAGCCGAAGAAAGAGCCCATTCACCCATCGAGGTGAACAGTTGCCCCATTTGCCCCGAAAATACGTCCACAACCTTTACTCTGCATTACGATCCATTTACCGAGCGTTGATTCATCCCGCCGCTGCACGCCGTGATCCACGGCCGCGACCCTGCCCCGCCACAGACGGGGCCCCTCATTCCGCGACCGCGCTGCCCCGGAGGAGACGGGAAACATGTCAGCCTGCGTCCCCACACGCCCCGCCGATCCGACACGGACCGACGAAACCAGCCACACCCATCCACCCCACAGCCCGCCACCGAAGCCGCCCCGCCGCTTCCGCATCTCGGGCGCCGACCTGTCCGCGTCCGGTGCGGTCTTCCTGATCGCCCTGCCGCTGTCCCTCGGAATCGCCCTGGCCACCGGGGCCCCGCTCCAGGCGGGACTCGTCGCCGCCGCCGTCGGCGGACTCGTGGCCGGCCGCCTCGGCGGCTCCCCCCTCCAGGTCAGCGGCCCCGCCGCCGGCCTGACCGTCGTCACCGCCGACCTCATCCACCGTTACGGCTGGCGGACGACCTGCGCGATCACCGTCATCGCCGGAGTCGCCCAACTCGGACTCGGCTGCCTGCGCGTGGCCCGCACCGCGCTCGCCGTGTCCCCCGCCGTCGTCCACGGCATGCTCGCCGGAATCGGCGTCATGATCGCGGTCGCACAGGTGCACATCGTGCTCGGCGGCACCCCCCAGAGCGCCGTTCTCGACAATCTCCGCGCGCTGCCCGCCGAGTTGACCCACGTGGACCTGGCCGCGCTGCTCCTGAGCATGCTGACGCTCGCGGTCCTGTTCGCCTGGCCCCGCATCCCCGGACGCGCCGGGCGTGCCCTGCGAAGAGTGCCCGCCGCGCTCATCGCCGTCGCCTGTGCCACCGCGACCGCCGCGTTCGCCGGAATCACCGTGACCAGGGTCGACCTGCCGTCCTGGAGCAGCCACGCCCTGGCAGGCCTGCCCGAAGGACCCGCAATGGGCCTCGCGGCGGCCGTCCTGACCGTGACGCTCGTGTGCAGCGTGCAGTCGCTGCTCGGCGCCGTCGCCGTGGACAAGCTCGCGTCCTCGAAGCCCGCCCTGCGCCCGGAGGCACGCCGCTCCGACCTCGACCGGGAACTGCTCGGTCAGGGAGCGGCCAACATCGTCTCCGGCACCCTCGGCGGGCTCCCCGTCGCCGGGGTCGCCGTCCGCAGCGCCGCGAATGTGAACGCGGGCAGCGAGAGCAGGAACTCCACGATGCTGCACGGCGTTTGGGTAGTGGTCGCCGCGCTCCTGATGGTCCCGGTGCTTGAGCAGATCCCCCTCGCCTCACTCGCCGCCCTGGTGATGGCCGTCGGCATCCAGATGGTGTCCCTGCACCACATCCGTACGGTCACGCGCCACCGCGAGGTCCTCGTCTACGCCGTGACGACGCTCGGCGTGGTCGTCCTCGGCGTACTCGAGGGCGTGGCCCTCGGCATCGCCGTCGCCGTCGCCGTCGCCCTGCACCGGCTCGCCCGCACCCGGATCACCCACACCGTGGACGAGACGGGCAGCGCAGGCCAAGGCGGGACGCATCACCTACGGGTGCGCGGGCAACTGACCTTCCTCGCCGTGCCCCGCCTCAGTCGCGTACTGCACCAAGTACCCCATGGGGTTTGCTGCGTCGTGGAGTTGGACGGGTCCTTCATGGACCATGCCGCGTTCGAGTCCCTGCAGGACTGGCAGAAGTCGCATGTCGCGCAGGGCGGCAAGGTCGAGGTGACCGGGCGGGCGGGTACCCGTATCGCCGAGCCCGCGCCGACGTCGAACTCCTGCTGCCGGCCCTGGACCCCCTGGCGCAACCACCACTGCGACCGCCCGCAGACCGAGACCTCCGAGCCCAGGGCAGGTGGCGGCGGGTATCAACTGGCCAGCGGAATCAGCGCGTTCCAGCGGAACACGGCGCCGCATGTCAGGGACGAACTGGCCCGGCTCGCCCGTGAGGGGCAGCGTCCCACCCAGCTGTTCCTGACCTGCGCCGACTCCCGGCTCGTGACGTCGATGATCACTTCAAGCGGCCCCGGCGACCTCTTCGTCGTCAGGAACGTGGGGAATCTGGTGCCGCTGCCGGGCGCCGAGAGCGGTGACGACTCGGTCGCCGCGGCCATCGAGTACGCCGTCGACGTACTGAAGGTGCAGTCGATCACCGTGTGCGGACACTCCGGCTGCGGCGCGATGCAGGCGCTGCTCAACAGTCCGCCCGAGGGCGGCGCGCAGACACCCCTGAAGCGGTGGCTGCGGCACGGCCTGCCGAGCCTTGCCCGCATGGCGGTCGCGAACCAGCCATGGGCGCGGTTCGCCGGGCGCGCCCCCGCCGACGCGGTCGAGCAGCTCTGCCTGACCAATGTCGTCCAGCAGTTGGAGCATCTGCGGGCCCACGAGTCGGTGGCCCGCCGCCTCCAGGAGGGCTCGCTCGAGCTCCACGGGATGTACTTCCATGTAGGTGAGGCACAGGCCTACCTGCTCACCGAGCAGCCCGACGAGGTGTTCGACCAGGTGGAGCCGGAGGGCGAACTGCGCCCGGCGTGAACCCGTCCGTCAGAGCGTGCGTGCCGTGGAGTGACGCCATCGGCACGCACGCATACAGCCCAACAGGTCTAAACCATTATTCGGACCCCCCTTGTCACCGAGGGGGGCCGTCTGATGAGCTGTGGTCTGGGACACAACGGACACCCTGGGAAAGGGAGATGTCGTGAGCAACGAAAGCCTGGCCAACCTTCTGAAGGAAGAGCGAAGGTTTGCGCCGCCGGCCGACCTGGCGGCCGCCGCCAACGTCACCGCGGAGGCGTACGAACAGGCCAAGGCTGACAGGCTCGGCTTCTGGGCCGAGCAGGCCCGTCGGCTGACCTGGGCCACCGAACCGACCGAGACCCTCGACTGGTCGAACCCGCCGTTCGCCAAGTGGTTCGCGGACGGGAAGCTGAACGTCGCGTACAACTGCGTCGACCGCCACGTCGAGGCCGGGAACGGCGACCGGGTCGCCATCCACTTCGAGGGCGAGCCGGGCGACAGCCGGGCCATCACCTACGCGGAGCTCAAGGACGAGGTCAGCCGCGCGGCCAACGCGCTGACCGAGCTGGGCGTGCAGAAGGGCGACCGGGTAGCCGTCTACCTGCCGATGATCCCCGAGGCCGTCGTCGCGATGCTGGCGTGCGCGCGCATCGGCGCCGCGCACTCGGTCGTCTTCGGCGGATTCTCGGCCGACGCCATCGCGGCCCGTATCCAGGACGCCGACGCCAAGGTCGTCATCACGGCCGACGGCGGCTACCGGCGCGGCAAGCCGTCCGCGCTCAAGCCCGCCGTCGACGACGCGGTCAGCCGCGTCGACGGGGTCGAGAAGGTCCTCGTCGTCCAGCGCACCAAGCAGGACGTCGCCTGGACCGAGGGCCGCGACGTGTGGTGGCACGAGATCACGCAGAAGCAGTCGGCGGAGCACACGCCCGAGGCGTTCGACGCCGAGCAGCCGCTGTTCATCCTCTACACGTCCGGCACGACGGGTAAGCCCAAGGGCATCCTGCACACCTCCGGCGGCTACCTCACGCAGGCCTCGTACACCCACCACGCGGTGTTCGACCTCAAGCCGGAGACCGACGTCTACTGGTGCACGGCCGACATCGGCTGGGTCACCGGGCACTCGTACATCACCTACGGCCCGCTCTCGAACGGTGCGACGCAGGTCATCTACGAGGGCACCCCGGACACCCCGCACCAGGGCCGCTTCTGGGAGATCGTGCAGAAGTACGGGGTGACGATCCTGTACACGGCGCCGACGGCGATCCGCACGTTCATGAAGTGGGGGGACGACATCCCCGCCAAGTTCGACCTGAGCAGTCTGCGGGTCCTCGGTTCGGTCGGTGAGCCGATCAACCCCGAGGCCTGGATGTGGTACCGGAAGAACATCGGCGCCGACAAGTGCCCCATCGTGGACACCTGGTGGCAGACCGAGACCGGCGCGATGATGATCTCGCCGCTGCCCGGTGTCACCGAGACCAAGCCGGGCTCCGCCCAGCGCGCCCTGCCCGGCATCTCGGCGACGGTCCTGGACGACGAGGCGCAGGAAGTCCCCGACGGGGGCGGCGGTTACCTCGTCCTGACCGAGCCGTGGCCGTCGATGCTGCGCACCATCTGGGGCGACGACCAGCGGTTCATCGACACGTACTGGTCCCGCTTCGAGGGCAAGTACTTCGCCGGTGACGGTGCCAAGAAGGACGACGACGGCGACATCTGGCTGCTCGGCCGGGTGGACGACGTGATGCTGGTCTCCGGCCACAACATTTCGACCACCGAGGTCGAGTCGGCGCTCGTCTCGCACCCCTCGGTCGCCGAGGCGGCGGTCGTGGGCGCGGCCGACGAGACGACGGGTCAGGCCATCGTGGCCTTCGTGATCCTGCGCGGCACGGCGTCCGCCGACGACGAGGGTCTCGTCGCCGACCTGCGCAACCACGTGGGCGCGACACTCGGCCCGATCGCCAAGCCGAAGCGGGTCCTGCCCGTGGCCGAGCTGCCCAAGACCCGATCCGGGAAGATCATGCGGCGCCTGCTGCGTGACGTCGCGGAGAACAGGGAGCTGGGAGACGTCACAACCCTGACGGACTCGTCCGTCATGGACCTCATCCAGACCAAGCTCCCGGCCGCGTCGAGCGAGGACTGACCGCACCGCACACCACGAAATGGGCACCCGGCGCCGAACGCGCCGGGTGCCCATTTCGTGCGTAAGGTGACGATCACCAGGTACGGACCGCGTACGCCCGGTAGGGTGAATACCTCAAATGGTGTGCCGGGAAGTCTGGTCGGCAACGCCGTCGGCGACCCCTCGCCGGCGCGTTCGCGAAGCCGAACCCGACCGGAGGTCTTCACCCGTGGCCGCGCCCGCCCCACACAAGAACAGCCGTAAGGCACTCGGCCGACTCACGCTTCCCGAGCGCACGTTCGTGGCGGACGCCCTGCGTGCCGAGACCGTCGGCGGAGTTCTCCTCCTCGTCGCCGCGATCGCCGCCCTCATCTGGGCGAACACACCGCTCCGCGGCAGCTACGAGTCCGTGAGCGACTTCCACATCGGCCCCGCGGCGCTCGGCCTCAACCTGTCCCTCGAGCACTGGGCCGCCGACGGACTGCTCGCCGTGTTCTTCTTCGTCGCCGGTATCGAGCTCAAGCGCGAACTCGTCGCCGGTGACCTGCGCGACCCGAAGGCGGCCATGCTGCCGGTCGCCGCCGCGCTCTGCGGCATGGCGGTCCCCGCGCTCGTCTACTTCCTCGTCAACATCACGGGGGGCGGCTCGCTCGACGGCTGGGCCGTGCCGACCGCCACCGACATCGCCTTCGCGCTCGCCGTCCTCGCCGTCATCGGCACCTCACTGCCGTCCTCGCTGCGCGCGTTCCTGCTCACGCTCGCCGTCGTCGACGACCTCTGCGCGATCCTCATCATCGCAATCTTCTTCACCAACGACATCAACTTCGCGGCGCTCACCGGCGCCCTCGTCGGCCTCGCCGTCTTCTGGCTGCTCCTGCGGAAGGGCGTACGCGGCTGGTACATCTACGTGCCGCTCGCGCTCGCGATCTGGGGCCTGATGTACAACAGCGGCATCCACGCCACCATCGCCGGTGTCGCCATGGGCCTGATGCTGCGCTGTACCCGGCAGGACGGCGAGGAGCACTCTCCCGGCGAGCACATCGAGCATCTGGTGCGCCCCTTCTCGGCCGGGCTCGCCGTGCCGCTGTTCGCCCTGTTCAGCGCGGGCGTTGCCGTGTCGGGCAGCGCCCTGACCGACGTGTTCACCAAGCCCGAGACGCTCGGTGTGGTGCTCGGGCTCGTCGTCGGCAAGGCCGTCGGCATCTTCGGCGGTACCTGGCTCACGGCTCGCTTCACCAGGGCCTCGCTCACCGACGAACTGGCCTGGCCCGACGTGTTCGCGGTCGCGTCCCTCGCCGGGATCGGCTTCACCGTCTCGCTCCTCATCGGCGAACTCGCCTTCACCGAGAGCCCCCTGCTGACCGACGAGATCAAGGCCGCCGTCCTGATGGGCTCCCTCATCGCGGCGGTCCTGTCGAGCGTCCTGCTCAAGATCCGTAACGCCAAGTACCGCGCGATGTGCGCCGAGGAGGAGCGGGACGACGACCTCGACGGCATCCCGGACATCTACGAGGAGGACAAGCCGGAGTACCACTTGCGGATGGCGGAGATCTACGAGAAGAAGGCCGCCGAACACCGCAGGCTTGCCGAAGTGACGGGCGGGGCAAGCGACGAGAGCAGTCGTCCGGCATGATCTGACAGCAGGTCTGCTAAAGATGCCCGTAAAGAGAAGAGGGAGTACGCGATGAGCGCACCCGACGGCACACCGGTCGGCGCCGAGCGCAGCATCGGCCAGCTGGTCGCCACGGCCACGACCGAGATGTCCGCGCTGGTGCACGACGAGATCGCCCTGGCGAAGGCCCAGCTCAAGCAGGACGTGAAGCGGGGTGCGGTCAGCGGCGGCGCCCTCTCGGCGGCCGGCGTGGTCCTGCTCTTCTCGCTGCCCATGCTGAGCTTCGCGCTCGCCTACGGGATCCAGGCCTGGACCGGCGGGCACAACGGTGAGGGCGGCTGGAACCTCGGCTGGTGCTTCCTGCTCTCCTTCGCGGCGAACGTGCTGGTGGCCGCGCTGCTCGCCCTGATCGGCGTCGTCTTCGCGAAGAAGGCCAAGAAGGGCAAGGGCCCGCAGAAGGTCGCCGCCTCGGTCAAGGAGACGGCAGGCGTACTGGGGAACGCCAAACCGCACCCCCGGCCGGTGGCCCCGGCGAACCGAGTCGGTGACACGGTCGAGGCTGTGGCACGCTCGTCTTCATGACGGACCCCGCCACCCCTTCGGCCCAGCCCGCCTCAGTCGTACGCATCGGCGTCCCGGGCGGCGGCGAGCTGACCCACCGGGACGTCGCCGCCAACGGCGCGCGCTTCCACATCGCCGAGATGGGCGACGGTCCACTGGTCCTGCTCCTGCACGGCTTCCCCCAGTTCTGGTGGACGTGGCGGCACCAGATGGTGGCGCTCGCCGGCGCCGGGTTCCGGGCCGTGGCCATGGATCTGCGCGGCGTCGGCGGCAGCGACCGCACCCCCCGCGGTTACGACCCGGCGAACCTCGCCCTCGACATCACGGGCGTCGTACGGTCCCTCGGCGAGCCCGACGCGGCACTCGTGGGGCACGACCTGGGCGGCTATCTCGCGTGGACCGCGGCCGTCATGCGGCCCAAGCTGGTGCGCCGGCTCGTGGTCTCCTCGATGCCGCACCCCCGGCGCTGGCGCTCGGCGATGCTGTCCGACGTCAAGCAGACCGCCGCGGGCTCGTACGTATGGGGCTTCCAGCGGCCGTGGGTGCCGGAGCGTCAACTCGTCGCGGACGACGGCGCCTTGGTCGGTCGGCTGATCCGGGACTGGTCCGGGCCGCGCCTCCCCGACGACGAGGTCGTGGACGTGTACCGGCGCGCCATGTGCATCCCGTCCACGGCGCACTGCTCGGTCGAGCCGTACCGGTGGATGGTGCGGTCGATGGCCCGCCCGGACGGCATCCAGTTCAACCGGCGCATGAAGCGTCCGGTGCGGGTGCCGACGCTGCATCTGCACGGTTCGCTCGACCCCGTGATGCGTACGCGCAGCGCGGCGGGCTCCGGCGAGTACGTCGAAGCGCCGTACCGCTGGCGGCTGTTCGACGGTCTGGGGCACTTCCCGCACGAGGAGGATCCGGTCGCGTTCTCCAACGAACTGGTCAGCTGGCTGAAGGACCCCGAGCCCGACCGGTGACGGCCGCGCGGCCACCCTCGCACGATCGGGTGACGCGTTCGAGCCATGTCCGGGAACAACTGTCCTTCGAACTGCCAATTGCCTGGCGCATAGGCCAATTGGGGGGCGTGCGCGCGATTACCGACCTTGGGGCACGGGCACACGTCGGGGTATGGGCTGGACGCACGACTACAGTGACGCAGCACGCAACCGCCGCTCAGCCACGGTGCTGAGCCGTCACCCGGGGGGTGGCCCGCAGGAATCGGGCCATGACCAAACCCCTCCGGGGATCAACATTCCCCGCATTCTGCGCCGCCGGGCCCGCTGGGTCTCGGCCCGGCTGCGGCACACGCGCGACTGACACGTCACCGGCCGGGCCTGCACCGCCTCCAGAACCTCACAGGGCGCAGCTGTCGCTGCCCACCTGCTGGTTGGCCGAGCGGCCGCGGGCGATGTCCGGGCTGATCTCGTCGCGGGTGAGCGCGTACCCGGTCTGGGCGCTGTCGAGTGACTTCGCGAAGACCACGCCGTACACCTTGCCTTCGGGCGTGAGCAGCGGGCCGCCGGAGTTGCCCTGGCGGACGGTCGCGTAGAGCGAGTACACATCGCGTCGCACGGTGCCGCGGTGGTAGATGTCCGGGCCGTCGGCCGTGATGCGGCCGCGCACGCGCGCGGGGCGGACGTCGTAGGCGCCGTTCTCCGGGAAGCCGGCGACGATCGCGCTGTCGCCGCGCTCGGCGTCCGTGGACGTGAACTGGAGCGGGGGCGCCTTCAGCGTCGGCACGTCGAGTACGGCGATGTCGCGCTTCCAGTCGTAGAGGACGACCTTCGCCGCGTACATCCGGCCCTCGCCGCCGATCTGCACGTTCGGCTCGTCCACGCCGCCGACCACGTGCGCGTTCGTCATGACGCGGCGGTCGGCGAAGACGAAGCCGGAGCCTTCAAGGACCTTGCCGCAACTGGGGGCCTGGCCGGTCACCTTGACGATGGAGCGCTTGGCCGTCTGCACGACCGCACTGGTCGCCAGCTTCGGGTCGGGGGGCTGGACCTCGGTGATCGGCTCGTTCGAGAACGGGCTGAAGACCTGCGGGAAGCCGTTCTGCGCGAGCGCCGAGGAGAAGTCCGCGAACCAGGAGTTCGCCTGCGTGGGCAGGGCTCTGGACACGCCGAGCAGGACCTTGGAGTTGCGCACTTCCTTGCCGAGCGTGGGCAGCGTCGTGCCGGCCAGGGCCGAGCCGATGAGCCAGGCGACCAGGAGCATCGCCACCACGTTCACCACAGCGCCGCCCGTGGCGTCCAGGGCTCGGGCCGGGGACCAGGTGATGTACCGGCGCAGCTTGTTCCCCAGGTGCGTGGTGAACGCCTGTCCCACGGAGGCGCAGACGATGACCACGATCACGGCGACGACGGCCGCCGTCGTACTCACCTTGGCCCCGTCCGTCACCGCGCTCCAGATGGCGGGCAGGACGTAGACCGCGACGAGGCCGCCTCCCAGGAAGCCGATCACCGACAGGATGCCGACGACGAAGCCCTGGCGGTAGCCCACGATCGCGAACCACACGGCGGCTACGAGCAGCAGGATGTCCAGCACATTCACGTGGGCCACCCTGTCATGAGCGCCAGTCGAGTGGGACCTGCTTACTGCGGTCCCAGGGGCGCTCCCATCCCGCGTAGTGCAGGATCCGGTCGATCACTCCGGCCGTAAAGCCCCAGACCAGAGCCGATTCGACGAGGAACGCCGGGCCCTGGTGGCCTCTCGGGTGGACCGCCGTCGCGCGGTGGCGCGGATCCGTGAGATCCGCCACGGGCACCGTGAAGACGCGGGCCGTCTCCGCCGGGTCGACCGCCTGCACCGGTGTCGGTGTGCGCCACCAGCCGAGGACCGGCGTCACCACGAAGCTGCTCACCGGGATGTACAGCTTCGGCAGGACGCCGAAGAGCTGGACGCCGCGCGGATCGAGCCCGGTCTCCTCCTCCGCCTCGCGCAGGGCGGCGCGCAGCGGCCCGTCCGTACGCGGATCGCCGTCCTCCGGGTCGAGGGCGCCGCCCGGGAAGGACGGCTGGCCCGCGTGCGAACGCAGCGATGTGGCCCGCTCCATGAGCAGCAGTTCCGGGCCGCGCTCGCCCTCCCCGAAGAGGATCAGGACGGCGGACTGCCGCCCGGCGCCGCTCTCGGGCGGCAGGAAGCGGCTCATCTGGAGCGGCTCTACCGTGTCCGCGGCCTTCACGACCGGGTCGAGCCACTCGGGCAGCCCCTCCCGGCTCAGCCGCACCGGCTCGTCCTTCGTGACCCGCTCCTCGTGCGCCTCACTGTGTGCATGTGTCATAGGCACCCCCGTCCAACTGAACACAACGCCTGCCTCCCCGCCGTTCGTTCCGTGATGCGTCACTCCCCCGTGGCGGGCGGCGCGGTGGCGCCGAGCGGGGGCGCCGGGATACCGCCGGCGTCCAGGTACGACTGCGGGGGCTTCAGGCGCTGGCCGGGGAAGCCGCCCTTCTCGTACTTCAGGAGCTTCTTCGCCTTCTCCGGGTCGGTCTCGCCCTCCCCGTACGCCGGGCAGAGCGGGGCGATCGGGCAGGCGCCGCAGGCGGGCTTGCGGGCGTGGCAGATCCGGCGGCCGTGGAAGATCACGCGGTGCGAGAGCATCGTCCAGTCGCTCTTCGGGAAGAGCTCGCCGACGGCCTTCTCGACCTTGTCCGGGTCGGTATCCTCCGTCCACTTCCAGCGCCGCACGAGCCGCCCGAAGTGCGTGTCCACGGTGATCCCCGGCCGCCCGAAGGCGTTGCCCATCACGACGAAGGCGGTCTTGCGGCCGACGCCGGGCAGCTTGACGAGGTCTTCGACACGCCCCGGGACCTCGCCCCCGAACTCGTCCCGCAGGGCCGCCGCGAGCCCCATGATCGACTTCGTCTTGGCGCGGAAGAACCCGGTGGGCCTGATCAGCTCCTCGACGTCCTCGGGGTTCGCGGCCGCGAGGTCCTCCGGGGTCGGGTGCTTGGCGAAGAGGGCCGGCGTCGTCTGATTGACCCGCAGGTCGGTGGTCTGGGCGGACAGCACTGTGGCGACGAGCAGCTGGAAGGGGTTCTCGAAGTCCAGCTCGGGGTGGGCGTACGGATACACCTCGGCGAGCTCACGGTTGATGCGCCGGGCACGCCGGACGAGGGCGGTACGGGACTCGGGCTTGGCGGCGGCCTTCGTCACGGACTTGGCCGGTTTCGCGGCAGCGGCCTTCTTCACGGACTTGGCCGGCTTGGCGGCGACGGCTTTCTTCGCGGGCTCGGCGGCGACGGCTTTCTTGACCGGCTTCGCGGCGCCGGCCTTCTTCGCAGCAGCACGCTTCCCTCCGGATGTTGCGGCCCCACCCGAACTCCCGGCACCCCCGGCACCACCAGCACCCTTCCCCCCGGAGACCGCAGCACCGCCGGCACCCCGAGTCCCTTTTACCCCTTTTGCCGCTTTCTCGGGCGCGGTCGAGGCCTGTTCGCCCACAGCGGAATTACGTCCTGCGGTCACCGTCCCAGCCCCCTTGGCCTGTGCTCTCACCGGCGTTTTGGACACTCGGCCAGCCTAAAGGCAGCCGCTGACATCCGCCGTGGACCCCGCGGATCAGTCCTCGATTGGCCCCCTCCCCCACAGCTTGCGACCCCGGTGCGGCAGACTTGTGCCTGAGTGACTGATCACACCGTTTGGACCGTCCGGCAAAATGGGGAGCGGGAACACGGTCCCCGGATGCAGGTCGACATAGGAGAGAAACTCGTGGACGACGTTCTGCGGCGCGCCCCGCTTTTCGCGGCGCTCGATGATGAGCAGGCCGCGGAGCTCCGCGCCTCCATGAGTGAGGTGACCCTCGCGCGCGGCGACGCCCTCTTCCACGAGGGCGACCCCGGAGACCGCCTGTACGTGGTCACCGAGGGCAAGGTGAAGCTCCACCGCACCTCCCCCGACGGCCGCGAGAACATGCTCGCGGTGCTCGGCCCCGGCGAGCTGATCGGCGAGCTCTCGCTGTTCGACCCGGGCCCGCGCACGGCGACCGCCTCCGCGCTCACCGAGGTCAAGCTCCTCGGCCTCGGCCATGGCGACCTCCTGCCCTGGCTGAACGCGCGCCCCGAGGTGGCCTCCGCCCTGCTGCGCGCCGTCGCCCGGCGCCTGCGCAAGACCAACGACCAGATGTCCGACCTGGTCTTCTCGGACGTGCCGGGCCGCGTGGCCCGCGCGCTCCTGGACCTCTCCCGCCGCTTCGGCGTGCAGTCGGAAGAGGGCATCCACGTCGTGCACGACCTGACGCAGGAGGAGCTGGCCCAGCTGGTCGGCGCCTCCCGCGAGACGGTGAACAAGGCGCTCGCGGACTTCGCGGGCCGCGGCTGGCTCCGCCTGGAGGCTCGCGCCGTGATCCTGCTCGACGTCGAGCGCCTCGCGAAGCGCTCGCGCTGACACCTTCGTACACCGGGTCCCGTCTCCCTCCGGGGAGGCGGGATCACCCGTTCACCGCCGCGGAAAATACCGGGACCGCGCCCGCCCGACCCGGCACAGTGGACCCATGGCGACCACCGCCCGCGGCCTCGACGACCGCGGATTCATCGAGCGCGAGGGCTCTCTGAGCCGGATCCAGCCGGACTTCCGCCCCGTGGTGTCCGCGGCGCGCGACAGTCTGCTCGCCGCCTTCGGGCCGCGGATGACCAGCGCGTATCTCTACGGCTCCGTGCCGCGCGGCACGGCACGCCCCGGCCGCAGCGACCTCGACCTCCTCCTCGCACTGCGCGACGAGCCAACGGACGAGGACAGGGCGGAAGCCAAAGCCCTGGCCGACGTGCTGGACAAGGACTTCGTCCAGATCGACGGCGTAGGCCTGATCATCCTCAGCCGGACCCAGGTCCTCAGTGACCTCGAACGCCACGACCTCGGCTGGTTCGTGGCCTGTCTCTGCACGCCGCTCCTGGGCGAGGACCTGGCCGAGTACCTGCCGCGCTACCGCCCCGACTCCCTCCTGGCCCGGGAGACCAACGGCGACCTGCGCCTGTTCCTGCCGCGCTGGCGCGAACGCATCGCGCGAGGCGACGACCCGCGCACCCTGGACCGCCTGATCTCCCGTCACCTCGTCCGCACCGGCTTCACGCTCGTGATGCCCCGTTGGAACGGCTGGACCAGCGATCTGACGCAGATGGTCGAGGTGTTCGGCACGTACTACCCGCAGCGGGCGGAGGCGATGCGACAGGCCGCGCGGGCGGCGTACGAACCGGTGGGCGCACCGCACACCCTCAGGGCGTACACCGAAGACCTGGGCCCGTGGCTGGCGGCAGAATACGAAGCCGTGCACGGAGTGAAGGCCCCCCGCCCATGACCCTGGAAGCAGGACACCGATGAGCTCAGCGTCGACGGACACCCTGGCCGAGCGGTTCGAGGAGTCACGGGGTCACCTGCGTGCCGTGGCCTACCGGATGCTCGGTTCGCTCAGCGAGGCGGAGGACGCCGTGCAGGAGACGTGGCTGCGGCTCCAGCGGTCCGACATCTCGGCCGTCGAGAACCTGGGCGGCTGGCTCACCACCGTCACCGGCCGGATCTGCCTTGACCTGCTGCGCTCGCGCAAGGCGAGGGGCGAAGAGCCCCTGGAGACGCACGTACCCGACCCCTTGGTCACGAGCCTGGACACCCCGGATCCCGAACAACAGGCGCTCCAGGCCGATTCGGTGGGCCTGGCGCTGCTCGTGGTCCTGGACTCGCTGGCGCCGGTGGAGCGGCTGGCGTTCGTGCTGCACGACCTGTTCGCCGTGCCGTTCGACGACATCGCGCCGATCGTGGAGCGCACGCCGGCGGCGACCCGGCAGCTGGCGAGCCGCGCGCGCCGCCGCGTCCAGGGAGCGCCGCCGCCGGAGACGGATCCCGTACGGCAGCGCGAGATCGTGGAGGCGTTCCTCTCGGCGGCCCGCGAAGGCGACTTCGAACGCCTGGTCGCGGTCCTGGACCCGGACGTGCTGCTACGGGCGGACGCCGGCGCGACGGGCCTCTCGCGCCTGGTCCGAGGCGCTCACACGGTGGCGTCCGGGGCGATCACGTTCCAGCGCATGGCACCGCACGTACGCGTCGTGCTGGTGAACGGCGCGATCGGCCTGCTCGCCCTGCCGGAGGGCCGCCCGGCAGCGCTGATGTCGTTCACGATCACGGGCGCCAAAATCACAGAACTGAACGTCCTCTCGGACGAGGACCGCCTGAAAACCCTGACCCGGGCGGCTCTCTAGATCAGCCCGTGCTCCTTCAAATAATCGAGCTGAGCCAGAACGGACAACTCGGCGGCCGGCCACAGAGACCGGTCCACAGCCGCGTACACATGGGCGACGATCTCTGACGCCGTGGCATATCCGCTCTCGACGGCGGTCTCGACCTGGGCGAGCCGGTTGGCGCGGTGGGCGAGGTAGTACTCGACGGCGCCCTGGGCGTCTTCGAGTACGGGCCCGTGCCCTGGCAGCACGGTGTCGACCCCGTCGTCGACGGTGAGGGACCGCAGCCGCCGCAGCGAGTCGAGATAGTCACCGAGTCGCCCGTCGGGATGGGCGACGACGGTGGTCCCGCGCCCGATCACGGTGTCACCGGTCAGCACGGCCCGATCGGCAGGCAGATGGAAACAGAGCGAATCAGCGGTATGCCCAGGAGCTGCGACGACACGCAGCTCAAGCCCGCCGACCGTCACCACATCCCCACCCGCCAACCCCTCGTCCCCAAGCCGCAGATCAGGATCGAGAGCGCGTACGTCGGTCCGGGTCAGCTCGGCGAACCGGCCGGCCCCGTCCGCGTGATCGGGATGCCCATGAGTGAGAAGTGTCAGGGCGACGCGCTTGCCGGCAGCCTCGGCGACCGCGACCACATGCTCCAGATGCGCGTCGTCGAGCGGCCCGGGATCGATCACAACGGCAAGCTCGGAATCAGGCTCGGAAACAATCCACGTATTGGTCCCGTCCAGGGTCATCGCGGAGGCGTTCGGAGCCAGCACGTTGACCGCGCGCGCGGTGGCGGGCCCCGACAGCACCCCGCCGCGGGGCTGTCCGGGAAGGGCTGCGGCTTCGGTCATGCGGAGGCTCCCCCGGACGTGGTCGGAATGTGCTTGGTGAACTCATCATGACCGGGCCAGGACAGAACAATCTCCCCACCCTCCAGCCGGGCCTGAGCGAGCACGGGGGAGAGATCCTGCGCCGCGGCCCCCGCAAGAGCACCCTCGGCACTGTCGAAGCCGGCCAGCGCCCGCAGCGTGGCGATCGTGGGCGGCATCATCATGAGCTCGCCCTTGTCGTACCCCTCGGCAGCCTGATCGGGCCGGATCCACACGGTCCGGTCAGCTTCGGTGGAGGCGTTACGGGTGCGCTGCCCCTCAGGCAGGGCGGCGACGAAGAACCAGGTGTCGTACCGCCGGGGCTCGAACTCGGGCGTGATCCACCGCGCCCAGGCGCCCAGCAGATCGGACCGCAGAACCAGCCCGCGCCGCCCGAGGAACTCCCCGAACGACAACTCCCGCCGGACGAGCGCCTCCCGGTCGGCCTCCCAGGACTCCCCGGTCGTATCACCCACCACGGACGCCGCATCGGGCCCGGCGAGCAGCACGCCCGCCTCCTCGTACGTCTCCCTTACGGCGGCACACACGATCGCCTGCGCCGACTTCTCGTCCACGCCGAGCCGCGCCGCCCACGCCGCACGCGAGGGCCCGCCCCACCGCACGACCGACTCGTCGTCACGGGGATCCACACCCCCGCCCGGATACGCGTACGCGCCCCCGGCGAAAGCCATGGAGGCGCGTCGACGCAGCATATGCACTTCGGGACCGGCGACCGCGTCCCGCAGAAGCATGACCGTCGCGGCCCGCCGCGGCACGGCGGCCGCCAGCTCACCCGCCGCGAGCGCACGAATCCGCTCGGGCCACTCCGGGGGATACCACTGCCCATTCGCCATGGCCGGAGGCTATCCGCTACCAAGCGGATGTTCGAGAGCCACAGACGATCAAGTACGCCAGCGACCCGAAGAACCCCACCGCCCCGCGGCCATACCCGAGAGAACCGGACGGACGAATCACCCACCGCCCCACAGCCGCACACGAGACGTGAGGGGCCGACGAATCACCCACCGGCCGGCAGCCGCGTTCGAGACGTGAGGGGCCGTGTCGGGATGTGCGCGCGGAGCCACCAGCACCACATGCGGGCAATTGGGCCGGTGACGAGGCCCCATAGAACAGCGAGCACGTACATCCCGGCGCGGCCCCGCCCTTACCGGACGGAGCGCACCAGCCGCGAGCCGACCCGAACCCTCAGCCACCCCGAACCCTCAGCCCAACCAGAAGCCTCGGCTGAACCAGAAGCCTCGGCCGAACCGAAACTCTCAGCCGAACCAGAACCTTCAGCCCAACCAAAACCCTCAGCCGAAGCGAACCATCAGGCGGAAACGAGCTCGACCTGAACCTCGACCTCAACAGGCGCGTCCAGCGGCAGAACGGCCACACCCACGGCGGACCGGGCGTGCACACCCTTCTCGCCGAGAACCTCGGCGAAGAGCTCACTGGCCCCGTTCACCACACCCGGCTGCCCGGTGAAGTCGGGCGCGGAGGCGACGAACCCGACGACCTTCACCACACGGGCGACCCGATCGAGATCGCCGGCAACGGACTTCACCGCGGCGAGCGCGTTCAGCGCACACGTACGGGCCAGCTCCTTGGCCTGCTCGGCGGTGACCTCGGCCCCCACCTTCCCGGTGAGCGGAAGCTTCCCGTCCACCATCGGCAGCTGACCGGCCGTGTACACGTACACACCGGACTGCACGGCCGGCTGGTAAGAGGCGAGCGGCGGCACGACCTCGGGCAGGGTCAGCCCGAGCTCGGCGAGGCGCGCGTCGACGACCCCGCTCATGCCTTCTCCCGCTTCAGGTAGGCCACGAGCTGCTCGGGGTTGTTCGGCCCGGGCACGACCTGGACGAGCTCCCAGCCGTCCTCGCCCCAGGTGTCCAGAATCTGCTTGGTCGCGTGCACGAGAAGGGGCACGGTCGCGTATTCCCACTTGGTCATACGGCCGACTGTAGCCGCTGGACCGGCGATGACCGACAGCCTCCTGCGTAGCCCGCGCGCGGACTGGTTAGGCTCGAAGACGTGAGCAGGCTCCAGGTCGTCAGCGGCAAGGGCGGTACCGGAAAGACCACGGTCGCCGCCGCACTGGCGCTCGCCCTCGCGACCGAGGGCAAGCGCACTCTCCTGGTGGAGGTGGAAGGACGCCAGGGCATCGCACAGCTCTTCGAGACGGAAGCGCTGCCGTACGAGGAACGGAAGATCGCGGTAGCCCCGGGGGGCGGCGAGGTGTTCGCACTCGCCATCGACCCGGAGCTGGCGCTGCTGGACTACCTCCAGATGTTCTACAAGCTGGGCGGCGCGGGCAGGGCGCTCAAAAAGCTGGGCGCGATCGACTTCGCGACAACGGTGGCGCCGGGCCTGAGGGACGTACTCCTGACGGGCAAGGCCTGCGAGGCGGTGCGCCGCAAGACGAAACAGAACAAATACACCTACGACTACGTGGTGATGGACGCCCCGCCGACGGGCCGCATCACGCGTTTCCTGAACGTGAACGACGAGGTCGCGGGCCTGGCCAAGATCGGCCCGATACACAACCAGGCGCAGGCGGTCATGCGGGTCCTCAAGTCGCCGGAGACGGCAGTGCACTTGGTGACACTGCTGGAGGAGATGCCGGTCCAGGAGACGTCGGACGGCATCGCGGAGCTACAGGCCGCGAACCTCCCCGTGGGCCGGCTCATCGTGAACATGGTGCGCCCGGCAGTCCTCGACGAGGCGGAACTGGCGCTGGCGCAGGGCGGCGTGCCCCGGACAGCCATCGCCAAGTCCCTGTCCGCGGCGGGCCTGGGCGGCGCCCGCAGAGGCGGCGGCGCCGAACGCCTGGTGACCCCGCTCCTCGACCAGGCGGCGGAGTACGCGGAACGGCACGAGCTGGAGCACAGCCAGCGCGCGGTGCTGGCCGATTCGGGCCTGCCCCTGCACGAACTGCCGCTGCTGACCGAGGGGATGGACCTGGCGGGCCTGTACCGGCTGGCCACGGAACTGCGGAAGCAAGGGATCTAGAGACACATGGCGTCGTCCCTGAGTCTGAACGCGACAGACACCCACGTACTCGACGTGGACCCACTCATCGACGACCTCAGGACGCGCATCGTGGTGTGCTGCGGCTCCGGCGGCGTCGGCAAGACGACGACGGCGGCGGCGCTCGGGCTGCGCGCCGCCGAGCGCGGCCGCAAGGTGGTCGTGCTGACGATCGACCCGGCCCGCAGGCTGGCCCAGTCGATGGGCATCGACTCGCTGGACAACACACCGCGCCGAGTGAAGGGCATCGACGACACGGCGGGCGGCGAACTGCACGCGATGATGCTCGACATGAAGCGGACCTTCGACGAGATCGTCGAGGCGCACGCGGACGGCCAGCGGGCCGAGGCGATTCTGGGCAACCCCTTCTACCAGTCGCTCTCGGCGGGCTTCGCGGGCACGCAGGAGTACATGGCGATGGAGAAGCTGGGCCAGCTGCGGGCCCAGGACCAGTGGGACCTGATCGTCGTCGACACACCTCCGTCCCGCTCGGCGCTCGACTTCCTGGACGCGCCGAAACGTCTCGGCTCGTTCCTGGACGGCAAGCTGATCCGGGTCCTGATGGCGCCGGCGAAGGTCGGCGGCCGGGCCGGCATGAAGTTCCTGAACGTCGGTATGTCGATGATGACGGGCGCGCTCGGAAAGCTGCTGGGTGGCCAACTCCTGCGCGACGTACAGACATTCGTGGCGGCGATGGACACGATGTTCGGCGGCTTCCGCACGCGCGCCGACGCGACGTTCAAGCTGCTCCAGGCCCCCGGTACGGCGTTCCTGGTGGTGGCGGCACCGGAGCGGGACGCGCTGCGCGAGGCGGCGTACTTCGTGGAGCGCCTCGCCGCGGAGGACATGCCGCTGGCCGGGCTCGTACTGAACCGGGTGCACGGCAGCGGTGCCGCGCAGCTGTCGGCCGAGCGTGCGCTCGCCGCCGCAGAAAATCTTGACGAGCGCGGCATTGTGGATCAGGGGGGCGGGAATGTAGAGCTGCGTACCTCTCCCGAAGCAGGCTCCCCCGCCCCAGCAAGGGACACGCCCGACGGGCACGCCCAGACGCCGGACAAAACCCCACACCGTGCACCCGCAACGACCCCAGCGCCCAACTCACCGGCCACAAGCACGCCTGCCGGCGCGACCACAGACGACGCAACCACGGATCGCACGGCCACAGACCAACTCACGGCAGGGCTACTGCGATTGCACGCGGAACGCATGCAGCTGCTGGCACGCGAACAACGCACACGCGACCGCTTCGCGGCGCTCCACCCGGAGGTGGCGGTCACCGAAGTCGGCGCCCTGCCCGGCGATGTGCACGACCTAGCAGGCCTCAGGAGCATCGGGGACCGGCTCGCGGCCGGTGCGGACCCGGCCGGAGCTGCGTGAGCTGCACGGACGCCTCCCGAGGCGCGGGCCGCCACACGGCTCGCACCCCTCGGGCGCCCTTGAGGGAGCTCGGCCCTCTCACCCCACGGCGGCGTACCTCTCGTACGTCTCGTCGTCATCGATGTCCACGGGCAGCAGGCCCGCACCGCGCTCGTACTCCGTACGAGCCGTCTCGAGCAGCCGGTGCCACGAGGTGACGGTGGGACGCCTGCGCAGAAGTGCGCGGCGTTCCCGCTCAGTCATGCCACCCCACACGCCGAACTCGACGCGGTTGTCCAGCGCGTCGGCCAGGCACTCGGTCCGCACCGGGCATCCGGTGCACACCGCCTTCGCCCGGTTCTGCGCTGCTCCTTGAACGAACAGTTCATCTGGATCGGTAGTGCGGCAGGCCGCCTGCGCACTCCAGTCGGTAACCCAGCCCATACCGGCGCCGTCCTCTCCCGAATCGAGGCTCCCCCACGGCGGCAGCGGCATATTCACCGCCGCCAGTTGAGGACGTTACGGAAGGTGGGCACAGCGCAACACCCCCTTCGGGCCCAATCTTGAATGGCCCGAACGGACTATGCGTAAGCGGCAGATCACCCGACGGAGTGAGCCGAGGGCATGCGCGACAAACCCGGCAAACCGGGGTGTTTCAGTTGAGTCACAGCGGACACCGGGTGACACTCAAGGCGGTTTCGGACACGCCCACACCCGACCACGCAAGGACCCCGGTGGAGTGGTGAGATGACTACCGGAACGATTCGGGTTCGCCGGACGTCTTGATACGTGACCGCACTGCTGTGACAGTTGAGTACAGCTTAGGCCAAGGCATATACGCCTGTCCGGAGAATCAGAACGTAGGCTGCCCTCATGGGAAAGAAGCGCTCGGGCGGTGGACTGTCACCGACTCAGCAGGCCGCCAAGTTCCTTGGTGTCAGTGTCCTCGCGGGAGCCGTCCTCGCCGGAATCGCGCTGCCCGCAGCGGGCGCGCTCGGCCTCGCGGCGAAAGGCTCGGTCGAGGGATTCGACGAAATCCCGGCCAACCTCAAGCAGCCGCCGCTCAGTCAGCGCACCACGATCCTGGACAACCAGGGCGGCGCGATCGCGACGGTCTACTCGCGCGACCGCACAGTGGTGCCCCTCAAGGACATCTCGCCGTACATGCAGAAGGCGCTCGTCGCAATCGAGGACTCGCGGTTCTACGAGCACGGCGCCATCGACATGAAGGGCATCCTGCGCGCGATCAACCAGAACGCGCAGAGCGGCGGTGTCGCGCAGGGCGCGTCCACGCTCACCCAGCAGTACGTGAAGAACGTCTTCATGGAGGAGGCCGGCGACGACCCGACGAAGCTCGCCCAGGCCACCCAGCAGACGATCGGCCGCAAGATCCGCGAACTGAAGTACGCGATCCAGCTCGAGGACAAGCTCGGCAAGAAGCGCATCCTCGCCAACTACCTGAACATCACGTACTTCGGTGAGCAGGCGTACGGCGTCGAGGCGGCCTCGCAGCGGTACTTCTCCAAGTCGGCGAAGAACCTGACGATGGAGGAGTCGGCGATGCTGGCCGGCATCGTCCAGTCCCCGAGCCGCTACGACCCCGTCAACGACGAGGCGGAAGCCGTCAAGCGACGGAACGTCGTGCTCCAGCGGATGGCCGAGACGCACGACATCTCCCAGGACGAGGCGGACCGCGCCAAGGAGAAGCCGCTCGGCCTGAAGATCAGCAGGCCGCAGAACGGCTGCATCACAGCGGTCAAGGGCGCGGGCTTCTTCTGCGACTACGTGCGCGAGGTGTTCCTCACCGACCCCGTCTTCGGCAAGACGAAGGAAGCACGGGCGAAGCTCTGGAACCGCGGCGGTCTGAGGGTGCAGACCACCCTCGACCCGCAGACGCAGGAATCGGTGCAGGCGTCGATCAAGGATCACGTCTACCAGACGGACAAGGTCGCCACGGCGGCCACGTTCGTCGAGCCGGGCACCGGCAAGATCCTCGGCATGGGCCAGTCGAAGCCGTACGGCTTCGGCAAGAACGAGACGCAGATCAACTACTCGGTCGACCGCAAGATGAGCGGGTCGAACTACGGCTTCCCGACGGGTTCGACGTTCAAGCCGTTCCTCGCCGCCGCCGCCTTGGAGCAGGGCACCCCGGTGACGCAGTCGTATCCGGCGCCGTACCGGATGCCCTATCCGAGCTCGGTCCAGACGTGCAGCGGCAAGCCGTGGGTGAACAGCGGCGGCGCCACCGTGGAGAACGAGAACGAGTCCGAGCGCGGTCCGTACGCACTGGAGGAGGCGATGGCCAAGTCCATCAACACCTACTTCGTGCAGATGATCGGCGACACCGGGATGTGCCCGGTGATGGACATGGCCGACAAGCTGGGCGTCGTCCAGGGCAACGGCGAAAAGCTCCCCGAGGTCCCGGCCATCGTCCTCGGCTCCAAGGGCATCTCGCCGTTGACCATGGCCAGCGCGTACGCCACCTTCGCCAACCGCGGCACGTACTGCACGCCGGTCGCCATCGAGTCGATCACGGCCCCCGGCGACAAGTCGCTGCCGGTGCCGAAGTCGTCGTGCTCGCGCGCGATGACCACGAAGACCGCCGACAGCATCAACACCCTGCTGAGTGGCGTGATCGACTCCGGTACGGGCAAGGAGGCCGGTCTGACCGACCGGGACAACGCGGGCAAGACCGGTACGACCGACAGCCGTAAGAACGCCTGGTTCGTGGGGTACACGCCGAACCTGTCCGGCGCGGTCTGGGTCGGCAGCGCCCTGCAGAACGTCGAGATGGAGAACATCACCATCGGCGGCCAGTACCAGCCGAAGGTCTTCGGCGGCCAGGTCCCCGGACCGATCTGGAGGGATGCCATGGTCGGCGCCCTCTCCGGCAAGCCGTCCCCCGGCTTCAACCTGATCGACATCCCCGACCCCGAGAAGGACAAGAGGGACGGGGACCCGGACGAGGACCCGGACCGGGGCGACGGAAGCCCGGGCAGGAGCGGCAAGAGCCCCTGGCCGGGAATCTCCCTCCCGCCGGGCGTCATCGGCGGCGGCAACGGGCACGGGGGCGGACGCCACTGAGTCGAACGCGGCTGAGGCGGATGCGCCTTGGACGGTGACGGTACGCGGATGGGGCGCCCCCTTTATTGGGGGCGCCCCATCGGCGTATGTGTGGTGAGGGCGGGGACGGGGGCGAGACGCGTGGCTCAGCCCCGACTTCTCCCGCCCGTCCCGCAGGGCCGGCCCGCTCAGCCGGCGAGCAGCTGCTTCACGACGGCGGCCACGCGGCCGCCCTCCGCCAGGCCCGCGACCTTCGGGTTCACGATCTTCATGACCTGGCCCATGGCGCGCGGCCCCTCGGCGCCTGCCGACTTCGCCTCCTCGACCGCCTGGGCGACGATCTGGTGCAGCTCGTCGTCGGAGAGCTGCTTGGGCAGGTACTCGGCGAGCACCACACCCTCCGCCTTCTCCCGCTCGGCCTGCTCGGCGCGGCCGCCCTGCGCGAACGCCTCGGCGGCTTCGCGGCGCTTCTTCGCCTCGCGGGTGATCACCTTCTGCACCTCGTCGTCGGAGAGCTCGCGCGCCGTCTTGCCCGCGACCTCCTCCTTCGTGATGGCGGAGAGGGTGAGCCGGAGCGTCGAGGAGCGCAGCTCGTCACGCCCCCGGATCGCGGCGGTGAGGTCTTCCTGCAGCTTCGACTTGAGCGTGGTCATGCAGCGATTGTCGCAGGTGCGCAATGCCCTACGCCCCTTGATTTCCGGGACCTGCCGGGTCTGACACGATGGGTGTATGCGCGCGCGATACGGGATCCCCCTGAAAGTGACAGCAGGCATCACGGCGGCGGGCGCCGCCGGACTGGTCTACGCGGCGGGGATCGAACCCCGTTCGTTCCGCCTCCGACGGGTCACGGTCCCGGTGCTTCCCGCCGGGATGCGCCCGCTGCGCGTCCTCCAGGTGTCCGACATCCACATGGTCGGCGGCCAGCGCAAGAAGCAGCGCTGGCTGCGCTCCCTGGCCGGCCTGCGCCCCGACTTCGTGATCAACACGGGCGACAACCTGTCCGACCCGGAGGGCGTGCCGGAGGTCCTGGACGCGCTGGGCCCGCTGATGGAGTTCCCGGGGGCGTACGTCTTCGGCTCGAACGACTACTACGGCCCCAAGCTCCGCAACCCGGTCCGCTACCTCTTCGAGAAGGCCCGCGGCGCCCACGGCCTCAACGGCAATCCCCCCGCGGTCGGCGTCGTCCACAACCCGTGGGAGGACCTGCGCGACGGCTTCGACGCGGCGGGCTGGCTGAACCTCACCAATACGCGGGGCGCCCTCAAGATCGAGGGCATGGAGATCGGCTTCACGGGCCTGGACGACCCGCACATCAAGCGCGACCGGTACGCGCACGTGGCGGGCGGCCCGGACTCGGGCGCCGACTTCTCGATGGGCATCGTGCACGCGCCGTACCTGCGGTCCCTCGACGCGTTCACCGCGGACGGCTACCCGCTGGTACTGGCGGGGCACACCCACGGCGGCCAGCTCTGCATCCCCTTCTACGGGGCGCTGATCACCAACTGCGACCTGGACACGGACCGCGTGAAGGGCCTGTCGACCCACGAGGCCGAAGGCCACCGCTCCTACCTGCACGTCTCAGCGGGCTGCGGCGCCAACCGGTACACCCCGGTCCGCTTCGCCTGCCCCCCGGAGGCGACCCTCCTGACCCTGACCCCCAGGCCCGGAGAAAACCGGATTTCGTCTACGGCCGCCGGTCCGCTAAAGTAATCGATGTCGCCACGACCTGCAGAACCGCAGGACAGTGGAGCAACGACATCGGGGTGTAGCGCAGCTTGGCAGCGCGCTTCGTTCGGGACGAAGAGGTCGTGGGTTCAAATCCCGCCACCCCGACAGCTGAAACACCAGGTCAGACCCCCTGCACTCGTTTGAGTGCAGGGGGTCTTCCTGTTTGTGCGGGCAGTCCTGGGAAAAAGCCGGGAGAAGATCTTGGAATTTCTCTCCCGAACGGGCTCTACGGACGCCCCCTGCGGCGGATCCCGTCACGCGGCGCGAGTGAACCTCGCAGGCGGGCGTCGCGCTCTTCGAGGCGGGCCGTCGGCGGCATAGGAATCATCGGTCAGGTTGCGCAGGCGAACGGCCAGTCTCGTACAACCCTTCAACCCCTTGAGTCGTCTACGGCACCGTCCGGCACAGCTCCAAGGAGAAGATCGCCATGCCCCTGCCATTCCGCACGGCTGTCGCCGCCGCGACCGTAACCGCGCTGGCCGGTGGCCTGTTCACCGCTGTCACCGCGACACCGGCGTCCGCCGCCCCTGCCAAATACGCCGATGACTTCAATGGCGACGGACACCGGGATATCGCGATGGGCGCGCCGTACAAGTCCATCAACGGGGCGTCGGCTGCGGGCGGTGTGGTCGTGGCTCTCGGGTCAGCCACCGGCCTGACCACCAAGAAGGTCGTACTCACCCAGAGTTCCGCGGGGGTGCCGGGCACACCCGAAGAGGGTGACCACTTCGGCATGTCCATCGCCGGCGGCGACCTGGACTCGGACGGATACGCGGACCTGGTCGTGGGCGCCGACGGTGAGGATGTGGGCAGCTACGAAGGCCAAGGCAGCGTGACCATCCTCTGGGGCGGCGCCAAGCCGTTCACCACCAGCACCACGACCACGGTGGACAACCCACACCAGTGGCAGAGTCATGGCTTGGACGTGGCGGTGGGGGACTTCACCGGTGACAGCGGCGCGGACCTCGCCGTGATCGAGCCGGACGCGGTCGTCATATACAAGGGCGGCAACTCCCGGGAGAGCCAGACAACCCCCGCCTACACCATGACGGTCCCGGGTGCCCAGCTCCTCAATTGGGAGGCCGCCGTGGGCGATGTCAACGGAGACGGCAAGGATGACCTGGCCGTGACCGGCGACCCCGGCACCGGACGCCCGGGCACCGACATCTACACGGGCCAGGAAGGCCGTCCGAACCGGATACAGCGCGTGGACGACGGCAGCACCGCGGTCGCCCTCGGCGACATCGACGGAGACGGCTTCGACGACATGGCCACCTCCCTCACCTGGCCCGGCTCCTACTCCGTCGCTGACCCGAGCGACGGCTCCGGCTACGTGACCGTCCGGTACGGCAGCCGGACGGGCTTCGGCGACCCGACGACGCTGCATCAGAACAGCACCGGTGTGCCCGGTGCCGACGAGGACGGCGACAACTGGGGATGCTCGGTGGCGATCGGTGACATCACCGGCGACGGCAAGGCCGAACTGGTGGTCGGAGCCAACGGCGAATGGCTCGGCAACCTCAAGAACGCCGGCGACGTGACCGTGTTCCGCGGCTCCGCCTCCGGCGTCTCGCAGTCCGGAGTCGTGCGCTTTTCCCAGGACACCACCGGCGTTCCGGGCGCCGCCGAGACCGACGACCTCTTCGGCGCCCAGGTCCGGATCGCCGATTACAACAACAACGGCAAGGCCGACCTGGCGGTGACCGCCTCCTTCGAGAACAACCGCAGCGGAGGCCTGTGGACCCTGCCGGGCACTTCGTCTGGCCTCACCGGTGCCGGTTCCAAGTCCCTCAGCTCCACCGACTTCGGCCTCGCGAGCGGATCACGGCTCGGGGAGAGCCTGCTCGACTGAGCCGGGCGAGCGTCTCTGATCGGACGCGGGCCAGTGGGCTCCACGCGCTCCACGAGATGAAGGAAGCGGCTCGTCTCGATCGGTGAGTCCGCGGGAGCAGATGAGGGTGCGGGCTTGGGAGTTACGCGGTGTGCGGCCCCGGCACTTGACCGGGGCCGCACACCGCGCTCTCAGCAGGCAGACAGTCAGTAGCCGCCGCCACCGCCACCACCGCCACCGCCGCCACCGCCGTCGCCCCCACCGCCGCCGTAGCCGCCGCCACCGCCGTCGCCCCCACCGCCGCCGTAGCCGCCGCCACCGCCGTCGCCCCCACCGCCGCCGTAGCCGCCGCCACCGCCACCGCCGTAGCCACCGCCACCGCCACCGCCGTAGCCGCCGCCACCGTAGTCACCGCCGCCGTAGCCACCGCCGTAGCCACCGCGACCGTAGTCACCGCCGCCGTAGCCACCGCGACCGTAGTCGTTGTTGAAGTAGCCGCGACCGTAGTTGTTGTTGAAGTAGCCGCGACCGTAGTTGTTGTTGAAGTAGCCGCGACCGTAGTTGTTGTAGTTGTAGTTGTAGTAGCCGCGACCGTAGCCGTTGTACCTGTGACCGCTGTACCAGCAGTTGTCGTCGTTCCAGTTCCAGTGCCAGTTCCAGCCGCGGTTGTAGCAGTCCCGGTAGCCGGAGTTGTAGTGGTTCGAGCTCGAGGCCGAGGCTGTCCCGGCCGAGCCGATCGCGGCGCCACCTGCCATCAGAATTCCGGTGGCGGTCACCGCGACGATGCGCTTCACGCGAAGTGCTCGCATGAGCTGTTTCTCCCTTCCATCGTCTCGCGTACCCGAACGCGAGATGGATGGCCGCGCACGCAAGAAGGACAGGGTGTGCGGTCGAAATGTCACCGCTCTGGAGATTGAGAAACGCGCCGTGGCCATCCACCGGCCCTGCGGGCCAAGTACGGCTCCACGCGCGAACCCCGCAGCAGCAGTCGCGCTGCCCACCGCGAGAAGACTTCGCCGATGTGGCGCGTCCCGGGTTGCGGTCTCAGTAGTAAACGCTACTCCGTATCCGCTCCACGTCATCTTGGGGCGGGCACTCAACCCGGCAGACTCAGGTAGACCCACCAACCTTCGCCATGAGGGCCGAACGGGGGCCACACAGTGAAGCCAGGCAGGGAGCATCCCGGACGCCAATCGAATTCCGCGGAGTGAACAAGCGGAGCACAGCCTGCCGACCGAGGTCACGTAAGGGGCTCATCGCGTTCGGGACGAAGAGGTCGTGGGTTTGAATCCCGCCGCCCCGACAGCTGAAGCACCAAGTCAGAGGCTCGCCCAACCCCTAGGCGATCTGTTGGCCGCCTGTTTTGCTTCGCGCATGATTACGGCGGTCTGCGTCTTCGTCGGCATGGTGATCGGGGCGCTGCTCGCGGCACGGCGAGCGCGGCGGACCGCTGCTCGGGCCGAGACAGGGGCGTGCAGGCCGAAGACACAAGGGGAAACACGGCAACCGGGGAGACTGGCAGATGGCAGGTATCGCGTGCATGGCATGCAGGTGCGTCCACGGGGACGAACCGCTTCCGGGTGGGACGCTTCTCAGGACAGCGAACTGGGTCGTGCAGCATTCGAAGGGCCCTCTGGGTCTGGGCAAGCTGGCGGTCATGCCGATCAGGCACGTCCTGCATGTGTCCGACCTGACCGGCAGTGAATCCGCGGAGCTGGGCCCTCTGCTCCAGCGAACGAGCGCAGCGGTGACCGCCGCCATGAACCCTGAACAGGTCTATGTCTGCCTGTGGTCACACGCCGACGCTGTTCCCGGCCACCTTCACTTCGTGGTGCAGCCCGCGTGCCGATCGGACATGACCAGGCACAACGCCTATGGACCGGTACTGCAGTTGGCCATGTTCGAGGCCGATCGGATGCCGGGCGAGGCTGCCGTCGAAGAGGTGTGTGCTCGTCTACGGGCCGAGCTCGGCGCCCCCGGGTGAGGTTCGTGGTCCCGGCCCCTCCGTTGCACGGCTGCGCCGGTCACTGCCCGGCGGGTCGTCCGGGGGTGAGCAGTTCCAGCGCCTCCTCCCAGCGGAAGAGGGCGGCCTCTCCGTCGGCTTTCGGCCGGTGAGGTTCGTGCGTGCCGATCAGGATGCCCATGTCGCGCAACCGGTCCAGGCTCTGGCGGTACGCGGGGTGGGCGGCCTGGGCGGCGTTGAGGTACGGCAGGGCGGCGGTGGGGATGCCGAAGCCGTATGCCTCGCACAGGATGCCCAGCGCCAGGGTGTCGGAGATGCCGGCCGCCCACTTGTTGATCGTGTTGAAGGTGGCCGGTGCGACCGCGATCGCGTCGGCGGGCGGCAGTGGGCGCGGGTCACCGGGTGCGCGCCAGGCCGAACGTATGGGGTAGCCGGTCTGGGCCTCCATCGCCTCGGCGTCTATGAAGCCGAGGCCCTGCGGGGTGGCGACGACGCCCACGTCCCAGTTCGCCTCCTGGGCCGCCGTGATCAGCTTGCCGACCTCGCCCGCTATGCCGGACGCGCAGACAACGACGTACAGAAAAGGGTTCTTGGGCTGCTGGGCCGGCTGGTTTGCGTGGTCACTCACTCGGGGCCTCCCCGTTGGCAGCTGAAGCGGTGCCGTTCGGGCAGCGTACGGGGGTGGGCTTGGCGGCTTGGACCATCGCTGCGTGCATGCCGTCGGCTACGGCGCGGGCCGGGACGGGATGCGGGAGCTGCTCACCGCGATGCCGGGCCAGCGCCGGTCGGAGATCAGCCGGGGCCCCAGCGCTCCCCCCTCGACCTTCAGCACGCTGACCATCGGCGCCCGCCCGGCCGCCCCGGGCCATGTCCCGTCAACGCGGCGATCACCGCGTAGAGCGCCGAGGTCACGACCAGGCTCCCCACCATGACGAGGCCCACGCCGATCATGAAAAGGCCGCTCGCGTCGTCCGACCAGTCCACGTAGGCGGCCACCGTGAGACCGGCCGTCGGGCCGAGCACCGCGGCTGCGGCGTAGCGCCGGGATGCCGCCCAGTACACCGGTGGCAGCAGGGTCAGTACGAGTCCGATTACCTGCCACGCCTCGTACGGGCCGGTCGTCGAGCCGTCGGGGTGCACATCACGCTGCTGGTCCCAGCCCAGCCAGCCTGCCCACGCCGCCAGTGCCACCCCGGCCAGCGCGATGGTCGCCAGCAGGTGGAACGTTCGCTTCGGGAGTCGCTCATTCCTGTCCATGGGCCCAGGGTTCCGGCTCACTCCATGACCGGCCAGAGCGCTGGTACTCAGCTGTGACCGAGTACGACCGGCACTCGCCCATCCCCTGAAGTCCTTCCCGATCAGCCCCTGTCAGGTGCTGTCAGGCCCTGTCAGCCTTCCGTCCGCCGTCTGTCAGCGGCTCTCGGCATCGCCGTAGTTACCGAGAACGACGATGCGGAACCACAGCGGAACCGGCAGCAAGACGGACGGGAAAGGGGGAGGTGAGGTCATACGCCATCCGGGCCGAAGGGCTCGTCAAGCGGTACGGGGACATGGTCGCCCTCGACGGGGTCGACCTGGAGGTGCTCGCCGGGAAGGTGATCGGCGTCCTCAGGCCGAACGGCGTCGGCCACTCGCCCCGCGGCCCCGCGCCCGCCCCAGGACGGGCGATTCCGTACGACTTCGGTACGCCTCTCGGGTGGGCGGGCCGTCGCGCCCGTTTCCCCCGGCGCCCGTCGGCCGTTGCTGAAGGCATGATCTCCACACGACGTGTTCTCGCCGCGGTCGCTCTGGCCGCCGGTGCCTCCGCTCTCGCCATGCCCGCGGCCGAGGCCGCTCCGGTCGGTCCCCTCGGCGGCATGAAGCCGATCAGCCTCGACGACATCGCCACCAGCGCCGTTCCGGCCGAGCACAAGGCCGAGATCCCCACGGTGAACGAGCAGCTCGGCGGCCTGAACCGGCTGAACGAACTGCATCAGGTCACCGACCTGGTGGCCCCGGTGACGGGAATCCTCCCCTCAGTCAGCTAGGGACCGGACGGCTGCCGGACGGCTACCGGACGGCAGTCGGACAGCGAAGAACGGGCACGGAAAAGCGGGGGCAACCGGACACCGGTTGCCCCCGCTTTCGCGGCTACTAGTTGTTGCTGGTGCCGTTGGCGGCGAGAACCGGGATGTCGTTCAGGATGTGCGAGAGCGGCTCGTCGCCCTTGGCCTGCGTGGAGTTCTCGACACACTGCTGGTTCTGCGGGGCCGACAGAACCGGGATGTCCTGGACGGCGATCGGCACGAGGCCGACCAGCGAACCGACGTTGGCCTTGGCCGGCAGGCCGACGCAGGGCTTGTTCAGCGAGCCCTGGACGAGCCCGAGCTGCGGGCTCATGCTGCCGTACGTGGCGGAGTTGCCGAACGCCTGCTCGGCGTTGTTGCCGCTGTTCGACGTGGTGCCCGTGTCGTCCCCGAGAGCGAGGGCCTGGGGGGCGGCGACTGCCGACATACCAGCGACGGAGGCAGCGATGGCCGCGGTTGCCCACAGCTTCTTCATGGTGAATCCCTTCAATTGGCGGGCTCCGGTCACGGAGCCGCATGGTCATCAACTGGGCCGGGCTGATGCGGTTTCGCGGTGCAACCCGATTGGCCCAGCGCACTTGCGGTCAGGAACAGGCCAGCGTGTTCCCCCGCACCGCCGTCTCGACCCCGATGCGCGGGGGGTCGGAGGGCTTCACGGTCGAGTTGCGCGGGGTGAGGGTCCGGTCCTTGTTGAGCGTGGCGAACATCTTCTTCGCCGCCGCCTCGTCCCACTTCAGCGTCTCTCCGAGGCCTTCGATGACCGGGTTGAATCCGGCGATGGGCACGGTGGTGAACTCGGCCCGCGAGGGGGACAGCCGGCTCAGAGCGGTGCTGAGGGAGATGAGCTCCTTCGGCGTGAAGCCCTGGTCGACCTTCGTGGCACCGAGCACCGTCCGCGCCAGGTCGATCGCCCTGGCCGGATCGGCGAGGATCCCGCCGGTGGCGAGTCTGTGCATGACGCTGATCAGGAAACGGTGCTGGCGCTGGATCCGCCCCAGGTCGGCGCTTGCGTCCACATGGCGCGAGCGGACGTACTGCAAGGCCTGACCGCCCCCGAGGCGGTGCCGGCCGGGCCGGAGGTCGAGCTTGGTGGCCGAGTCGGACAGCCGCCTGGAAGTGCAGACGTCCACCCCCTCGACCGTGTTCACGCTGTCCATGAACCGTCTGAAGTCGATCTGCAGATAGTGGTCGACCCTGACGTTCGTCATGGCCTCCACCGTGCGGACCGTGAGCGCGGGACCGCCCTCTGCGAAGGCCGCGTTGATCTTCGCGGGGTGGGCGGGGAACTGCTCCCCGGTGCCCGGGTCGCGGTGCGCGGGGATCTTCGCCAACGAGTCCCTGGGGAGGCTGACCACGCTGACCATGTCACGCCGCTGCGAGACATGGATCAGCATCAGCGAATCGGTGCAGTCGCAGGCGACGCCACCGGTGTGGAACTTCTTCTTCTCCCGGCTCGAGATGGTGTCCCGGCCATCCGTCCCCATGAGCAGAATATTTGTGCCGGGGCCCGCGGCAGGGCGGTTCACGGCGCCGCTGAACGCATCGACCCGCTGAATGCTGTACGGCAGCGCGGATACGGAATTACCCGCCACGGAAACCGCCGTCGCGATAAGTACACCCAGGGTTGCCGCACCGAGGCGGACATTTCTCCGGCGGCTGGTTCGTGAAGGGCGGTTCGTCACCGGATTCGCTCCACAGCAGAGGGACAGATCTGACGGCACCGTATGCCAACCGAATAGCTTGAACGGTGACCGCCCCGCGCGCCGCCGGGAAGTAACCCTTTCGCCCCAAAGGGAACTGTTTCGACTTCCGGAAAAGATGGAACAGAAGCCAGAGATCGCCACGAGGAAGGCGAAGTGCTGTGTCGGAGAACAAGAACCGCCGACCGTTCAAGGGCTTTATTCCGCAGAGCCGGGAGTCGCCCGAATGCCAAATCGACGAACCCCTTTACGGGTCGCTGCTCGACAACTGGAGACAGCGGGGGAGAACGCTTCCCGGGCTGCCCGACCGGGAGTGGGACGAGATCGTCGCCCGGGACATCTGGCCCCGCGACGGCCGAGGCCGTTGGGCCGCCGGACAGGCGGACGACCCAACGGAATGACGCTGCGGCTCAGTCGTTGTTCGTGCCGTTGGCCGACAGGACCGGGATGTCCTCCAGGATGTGCGAGAGCGGCTCGTCACCCTTGGCCTGGGTGGAGTTCTCGACACACTGCTGGTTCTGCGGGGCCGACAGAACCGGGATGTCCTGCACGGAGATCGGCACGGCGCCGACCAGCGAACCGACGTTGGCCTTGGCCGGCAGGCCGATGCAGGGCTTGTTGAGCGAGCCCTGGATGAGCGCCATCTGCGGGCTCATGCTGCCGTACGTGGCGGAGTTGCCGTACGCCTGCATGGCGCCGACGCCGCTCGTGGACGTGGTGCCACCGTCGTTGTCGATCGCCATGGCCTGGGGGGCTGCGATCGCCGAGATACCGGCGACCGAGGCGGCGACTGCGGCAGCCGCCATGACCTTCTTCATCACGATGAATTCCCTTCTCGTTGCCCCCGACCCGGGAGCCCCCTGCCCAACTCCGATTTACGCACATGGTTGTCCGGGTTCACTCTGACGGGTTCGTCCGGGCATTGCCGAATAAATGACTATCGGCCGATCGTTCTCTGCGCGTGCAGCCCGACCGAGTGAAGTGCCGCAACCATTTCGGCTGAGGCCCTGTTGTCCGGGCAGCGTTAACTGGCGTCTGTGCGAAAAGGAACTGGAAATGCTTAAGAAGGCAATGGCAGCGGCTGCGGTCGCCGTTTCGGTCGTAGGCGTCTCGGCCGCGGCCGCCCCTCAGGCGCTGGCCCTAGGTGACGACGGCAGCACGACGTCCACGAGCGGCACCGGCGCCAAGCAGGCATATGGCAACTCCGCCACGTACGGCACCCAGAGCCCGCAGTTCGGCGCGGTCCAGGGCTCGCTGAACAAGCCCTGCATCGGTCTTCCGGTCAAGGGCAACGTGGGCCCGCTGTTCGGTCTGCTGGTGCCGGTCGCCGTTCAGGACGTCCCGGTCCTGTCCGCACCGCAGAACCAGCAGTGCGCGGAGAACTCCACGCAGGCCAAGGGCGACGAGCCGCTCTCGCACATCGTGGACGGCGTCCCGGTCCTGTCCGCGGACGGGCGCGACAACGGCTGATCCACCAGCCCGGGAACCCGGGCCGCCCGCCTTCTCCGGCGCGGCGGCCCGGTTTTCTTTGCCTTGAGAGCCCTTCTTTAACGCGGACGGCTCAGTTCCCTTCCGCCTCACGGCTCGTTTTCACACCGAGGTAATGACCTCAGTCATGAACGACGTGAGAAGGGTACGAGAGTGAATCTCAAGAAGAGCGCGACGATCCTCGCCGGCGCTGTGCTGGCCCTGGGCATGGCCGCTCCGGCGTTCGCCGATACCGGTGCCGAGGGCGCCGCCCTCACTTCGCCGGGTGTCATCTCCGGCAACGTGGTGCAGGTCCCGGTCAACGTCCCGGTCAACCTGTGCGGCAACACCGTCGACGTGATCGGCGCGCTCAACCCGGCGCTCGGCGACGGCTGCGCCAACAACGACTGATCACTGATTCAGCGCCACGGCCGTCGGGCCGCGGCTCCGCCGGTCTTGGACGCGTCCAGCACTCCAAGGCCGGCTTTCATCTGCGAGCAGGAAGACAATGAGATGCGACAGGCCCTGAACTTGGGAATGGTCGCGGCTGCGGCCGCGACGAGCATTCTGTCCCTGCCGGGCTCCAGTGCGTTCGCCGCGTCGGGCGCAGACGGGCAGGCGGCGGGCTCCCCCGGCATTCTGTCGGGCAACACGGTCCAGGCCCCCCTGGACGTCCCGGTGAACGCGTGCGGCAACACGGTCGACGTCGTCGCCGCACTCAACCCGACTCTCGGCAACTCCTGCGCGAACGACGGGGGTTCGCGCCCGTCGTCCACTCGCGGAGGCGGCTCCGACCGGGCCGCCGGCGGTGCGGCCCACGGGACCGGGGACGACGGATACCGCGACGGTGACGACAGGTCCGGGGGCGGTGCCCTCGCCAGGAGTGACGCGCAGCAGTCACCCGGCATCCTGTCGGGCAACTCCGTGCAGGCTCCGGTGGACGTTCCCGTCAACGTGTGCGGGAACTCCGGGAACGTGGTCGGTGCGGTGAACCCGGCCACGGGCAACCACTGTTCCTCCGGAGTGACCACCCCCGAGGAGATCTCCGAGGTGCCTCCGCCCACCGTCCGTACCGTCGAGCCCCCGGCCGCGGTCCAGCCGCCGGCGGTGCAGAGACTGACTCCCCCGCATGCGACGGCCCCCGTGCAGCACGCTCATGTCACGGGCGGGCGCGCGCAGTTGGCGCAGACCGGATCGGACCGGGATCTGCTGGCCGCCGCGGCGGCGAGTGCGGGGCTGCTGATCGGTGGCGGGATCCTCTACCGGCGGGGACGTGCCGCCGCCCGGTGACGCGATCGCCGTACGTCAGGCCGGGAAGAACCGACGTTCGTGCTCTTCCCGGCCGGCGGAGAGGGCCGTTCAACCACTTGCTGCCAACCCGCGGCGTAATCGCCGACGGCTGATGGGGGAGGCAGCCGGGCCGCTCTCGCAACCGGGCCAGTCCACCACCGGGCGGCCCCCGCCACGGAACCGATTCACCCGTTCGCCCGCACCGTCACTCCAAAGGACGCCACGGGCGCGAACGTAGCCCCGGCGGTCCCGGTCACCTGTCCGACCGTGCAGCGGTCGGCCGTCGCCGGAGGGTCGTGCGCCGACCTGGTGCCCGGCAGCGTGAGGCCCCCCGAAGGGCGCCCGCCGCGCGGTCGTCGTACGACCCCGGCCACGAGATGCGGCGCGACTCGAAGCCCGACGCGAGGCGTCGCGTGCGGGTCCGCGACGGGTGAGGAGTTCCTCCCGCCGGGCTCACCGCAATGGCTCCCGCGTCGTCCACGGGAATGAGGACGGCGGGTCCCGCGACGCTCGCCGAGACCCGGCGCAGCGTGACGCCGATCTCCTCCAGGGAGGCGGCCTGGCCCGGCGGCGGATGCTCCGCGCTCACAAATCCGGACCGCGGTCGGGACTTCCTGCGAGGCGGCCGCCACATGGACCTCCGCTCCCGTGCGGCCGGGCGACCGGACGGCGCCGAGCGTTCCGTGGTGGAAGGGGTTGGGGTCGATCCGCGGCAGCACGGCGGGAACGCTGTCGTCGAGCACGCGGGGAGATTCCCGGTGATAGCCCGAACGGGCGACGAAAGTGGCGTGCGGGCCGGTCCCCGGTTGGCGCATTACCCCTTGGTGTGACTGAGTGTCAGCAATGAAAGAAGTGCGGCACGAGGAGTAGGCATGTCCCCACAACGCCGAAGGACCACGAGCCGGCGCATCCCCTTGATGACGGCCGGGTTCTTCGCGTCAGCGGTGATCGCGTCCGGTTCGGTCTCCGCCGGAACGGCCGGGGCAGCCGCGCCCGGCGACACGCCACCGGCCGGATCCGCCTCCCCCGTCCCCGGGGTGGCACGGCCGCCGGCCGCCCCGGCCGAGACCCCCGCACCGGCACCGGTCGACTCTCCCGCTCCCACCATGGCACCCACGCCCGCCCGCACCACGGCACCCACTCCGGCGCCCACCCCCACAGACGGCGTCATCGATACTCAGGCGGGCACCTCGACGTTCCCCGCGTTCGGTGCCTACCTCGACTACGGGCCGAGCGGCATGCAGCGCATGGGACGGCTCAGCAAGTGGCTCGGCGGCTCCGAACTGCGCGTCGGGCACACCTACCTGCCGGGCGACCGGTGGAGCAACATCGAGGGCGCCCCCGGGTTCCTGGAGGACTGGGCGAGGTGGCGGCGCGAGCGGGACGACCGGCTCTTCGTGCTCAACGTCCCGATGCTGGAGCGCAACGAGGAGCACGTCGGTGACGCGGAGGTCCGCTCCCTCCTGCGACAGGGCGCGGCCGGCGACTTCGACGAGCACTTCCGCCGCCTCGCCCAGCGCCTCGTCGACCTGAAGGTCCCGGACACGGTGCTCGTGCCCGGCTGGGAGATGAACGGGACGACGTACACGCACCGGTGCGGGCCCGATCCGGAGGCCTGGAAGACGTACTGGAAGCGGATCGTCACGACGATGCGGTCGGTGCCGGGGCAGAAGTTCCGTTTCGACTTCACGCCCAGCCGGGGCCTCGACGCCGTGCCCTGGACCAAGTGCTATCCGGGCGACGACGTCGTCGACGTGATCGGCATGGACGCGTACGACCAGCCCGAGGGCAAGTCGTTCTCCGAGCAGGTCTCGGAGCCGTACGGGCTTCAGGAACACGTCGACTTCGCCAAGGCGCACAACAAGTTCATCTCGTACCCGGAGTGGGGCCTGTTCCGTAACGGGGACAACCCGGACTACATGCGGCGCATGATCGGGTGGATCGACCGGCACAAGCCCCTCTACAACACGATCACGGACTACTGCCCGCACGGTGTCTGGCAGTGCGACGAAAACCCCCAGGCGTCGCAGGTGTACCGCTCGATGCTCTCCGGCCGCCTGGAGCCGTCGCTGCCGAAGCCCACGCAGTCGACGACACCCGAGACGCCGCCGGTCACGCCGCCCGTGACGCCGCCCAGCTGCGCACCGCTCGACCTCGGCGACTGGGTGGAGTACTGGCTCGGCGGGAAGCTGTGCCTGCGGTTCGACTGGTGGTCGCGGCGCTCCTGACGCGCCCCCGGCCGGTGGCGGCGCGGTCGTCAGGACGTGTCGCCACCCCGGGCCTTCCACGCGTGCAGCGCTCTCTTGGCGAGGCGGCGTGCCTTCACGTCACCGACGGCGAGGGCGAGCCCCGCCGACGTGCCGGGTCGGGCCAGCACGAAACGCTGGTTGACGACGCTGTGGGGACGCCAGTGGTGCTTGTACGGCTCGTCGCCGCGCAGCAGGCTCAGGGAGCCGGACGCGCGCTCCTGGACGTGCTCGCTGCACGAGCGCAGCAGCATCGTGGTGATGTCGGCCTTGCGTTCGCGCAGCCCCGGATGGGCGCCGTACAGATAGCCGCCGACCAGGCGCGGCGACAGGAAGGTCAGGTCGGCGGCGAGGACCGTCTCGTCGATGCGGAACTCGGTCACGACCGCGTCGCCCGACCTCGCCATGCGGGAGACCGAGCGGGTGAGGTGCTCGGAGAAGCGCGGCCTGAGGTGTTCCGTCGTCACCTTGCGCCCCTCCCACTGGAGTTGGTGCAGTTCGATCAGACGCCGCACCGAGCCGTCGACCTCGTGCTGCGGGACGACACGGCGCTCGATCCCGAGGCCGTCCAGCTTGCGGATCTTGGCGCGGGCGCGCTGCCCGCGGGATCCCGACAGCCGGCCCACGATGTCGTCCATCGGGACGGGCGGCAGCTCCAGGCAGAGGGAGTCGTCGAGGCGGCGCCTCGGCCCCGGCCACCGTTCGTAGAGGCGCTCGACGGCGCTTCCCGGGCGCGCCTCACGGAAGTCGATCACATGGGTGCGGGCGAGCCGCCACAGCGCGTCGCCCAGCACGCGGGCCCCGGCGCCCTCCCCCCCACCGCCGCCGTCGTCGTCGACGAGGACGTCGCAGAAGTCGGAGATGCTCCCGCCGAGCGGCACCAGGACCGGCAGGGGCCGCCACCGCCGCATCAGCGGCGCCACGGCGACGAGCCGTCCGCCGTCACGGACGAGGACCACGCACAGGCCGCGCCCGGACCCGTACGAGAGCCACCAGGAGTGCAGCCAGGCGTGGCTCTGGAACGGGGTGGCGGTGCGTGAACTGCGGTACAGCGCCTCCCACTCCTGGCCCAGCTCGCCGAACCGGACGCTGTCGGTGCACACCTCGACCGACAGGTCTCCGCCCCCGGGCCGCATCAGACACTCCCGTGCAGATCCGCGGCCACGGCGGGCCCGGGGACGGTCGCGTTCGTCTCCGTCCGCTCGCGCCTGGGCCGGACCAGCATCACGAGCCCGCCGAGGAGGCCGCCCGCGCTGGCGCCCACGAGCGCGGTCGCCTCGGGGGACGCCGAGGACGGCGAGGTGGGCTTCATCGCGGGCGAGAACTGGAGGAGCTTCACCTTGGTGCTGGCCTGCGTGCGGTTGGCGGTGGAGGTCAGCGCCCGCGCCACCGCGTTGGCCATGGCGGCGGCCTCGCGCGGCTTCGCGGACGTCGCCGACACCGCGACCATCGGCGCGTCCGGCGACGTCTCCGCCTGCACGCTGCTCTGGAGCTTCTTCACGGGAACCCCCGCCCGCGCCTGGGCGTCGCCGAGCACCGCGACCTGGGTGGCGACACGGCCGTAGGCCTGGGCGAAGCCGAGCGCGGCCGACGGGTCGGACTTCTCGTCCGGCACCGCGATCACATAGCTCGTGGCGGAGTACTGCGGTGTCTTCAGGACGCCGTACGCGCCGCCCGCGACACCGCCCAGGAGGATCCCGGCCGCGATCAGCGACCACAGGGGGAGTCGCTTCACGCGGGCGGCCGTCCGGGCGAGGGGACCGGGCGGGCAGACCCGCCGGTGAGGAGCATCGGTCATCACTTACTCACTCTCGAACTCTCGAATCCGAACCGCCCAGGGCCGCCCCGTACAGCCGCAGGTGCTGTTCGGCGCTTCGGGCGATGCTGTAGTGGTGGGCTGCCGGGGACGGGGTGCGGCCGCAGGGGCGGGCCGCCACGATCCGCAACGCCTGTCGTGCGAACGACTCCGGGTCGCCGGGGACGCGGACGGCCGCGGATTCCAGGTGCGGCGGCAGGTCCTCGACCGCGGGGCAGCTGACGTAGAGGGCGGGCAGCCCTGAGGCGAGTGCCTCCACGACGGCGAGGCCGAACGCCTCTTCGTCCGACGGGGAGGCGAGCAGGTCCATCGCGCTCATGAGGGCCGGCAGATCGGGGTCGCCGACGCGGCCCGAAGGGGACGCGTAGGGGCGCTCGCCGGCGAACACGACACGGCGCACGACGCCCAGTTCCTGGGCGAGCCTGCGCAGCCGCTGCTCCTCGGGACCGTCCCCGACGAGGAGAATCCTCACGTAGTCCGGCAGTTGGGCCAGGGCCCGTACGAGGACGTCGAAGCGCTTGCCGGGGACGAGACGGCCGACTCCCCCGATGACGAAGTCGTCCCGGTGCAGGCCGAACACGTGGCGGGTCGCGTCGCGCAGCACCGGGTCGTGGGCGAAGCGCTCCACGTCGATGCCGTTGGGCACGACGTGGATACGGTGCCGGGGCACCCCCCACCGCACGAGGCGCTCGGCCACCGACGGGGAGACCGCCAGGGTGGCCCGGCCCACCCGCTCGCCCGCCAGATAGAGCGCGCGGACACCGGCGGACAGCGGGCGCCCCTCCATCCGGCTCTCGCCCAGCGAGTGCTCGGTGGCGACCACGGCTCGGACCCCGGCGAGGCGCGCGGCGAAACGGCCGTAGACGCAGGCGCGGTACAGGTGCGTGTGCACGAGGTCGTAACGGCCCTCGCGCACGAACTTGGTGAGCCGGGGCAGCGCGCCCAGGTCGCGGTTCCCCGTCATGCCGAGGTGCACGACGCGGATGCCGTCGGCGGTCAGGCCGCGGGCGACGGTGCCCGGGTTGGTCAGGGTCACCACGTCGCTGTGGACGGGCAGACGGCGCAGCAGGAGCCGCAGCTGCTGTTCGGCTCCCCCGGTGCCGAGGCCCGTGATGACGTGCAGGGTCCTCATGTACGGGCCTCCGGCGCGGTGGACGGGCGGCGGCGCAGGCGGTGCAGGCGCAGCTTCAGTTCGAGGCGCCAGGCCGCGTCCGCCTGGCCGACGTGGACGCGCGGCAGGGCGAATTCGCCGGTGAGGCCGCCCGGCGAGATGGCGCAGGCGTAGCGGTATCCGGCATGGCGTACGGCGTCCGCGACACGGCGGTCGACGGTGCCGTAGGGGTAGCAGAAGCCGGGGACCTCGCGTCCGGTGAGTTCCTCCAGGCGTCTTCGGCTGTCCTCGGTCTCCGCGCGCAGGACGCGGTCGTCGACGTGGGTGAGGTCGACGTGCGTCAGGCCGTGCGAGCCGATCTCGATGCCCGCGGACGCGGCGGACCGGATGCCGCGTTCCGACAGGAGCGGCTTGCGCGGGCCCAGCGGGTCCCACTCGTTGACGCCGTCGAGGCGTCCGGGCAGGACGAACAGGGTGGCGCCGCAGCCGTAGTGACGCAGCAGCGGCAGGGCGTTGTCGACGAAGTCGCAGTAGCCGTCATCGAAGGTGAGCCCCACCAGGCCGCGGTCCGTGCCGAGCGCGCGGGCCTCCAGGAGCGCCGCCATGCCCACCCCGCGCAGCCCGCGCCTGCGCAGCCAGCGGAGCTGTTCCTGGAGGCGCTCGGGGGAGACGGTGACGCGGTACGGGTCGTCGCGGCAGTCGTCCACGGAGTGGTACATCGCCACCCACATCGGCGCGTCCGGGAGCAGCCGGCGGGTGCGGTCCGGGAGCCACGGCCGGGCGCGCGGAACGTCCCCTGTCTCGATGCGTCCTGTGTCAACGTGCATGCCGGAGCCTCCTGGTCGCGGAGCGGACAACGGGAACGAGAGGCGCGAGGGACTCGGCCCTCAGAGCCCACAGGAGAAGGACGAACACGGCCGTCACGGCGAGACACCCGGCGGCGCCCGCCGCGAGCGGCGACGTGAAGGAGGCCGCGGCCATCAGCCCCGCCACGGTCGCGCCCGCGGCGGCGAGCAGCGGCTTGCCCATCTCGGCCAGGACCCTGGAGACGTCGACCGGGACGCTGCGCCGGTCCATCGCGGCGAGGAGGAGTACGGCGGTGAGGGTGATCCCGAACGCGTTGGCGCCGGCGATGCCCCGTACGCCCCACAGGTCGACCGCCCAGGAGCCCACGCCGGCGGTGGCGCCCATGCCCACGGCCATCGCGCCCACCGGGTACCAGGTGGGGCGGCCCGCCGAGAAGTAGGAGCGGACCAGGGCGCCCACCATGGAGTGGCCGAGGAGGCCGAGGGCGTAGACGCGCATGACGGACGCCGTGGCGGCGGTGTCGTCGGCGGTGAACGCGCCCCGCTGGAACAGGACATGGATGATCTGCGGGGCGCAGGCGAAGATCGCGGCGGCGCCGAGGAGGACCACGCAGGCGGCGAGGCCGAGGTCACGCTCGACGCGGGCGCGGGCCGCCGCGATGTCGCCGCGCGCGACGGCCTGCGCCACGACCGGGAACGTGACGGTGCACAGCATCAGGGAGAGCACCATCGGCAACTGGGACACCTTCTGCGCGTAGTTCAGGTGCGAGATGGAGCCCGCGGCGAGCGAGGAGGCGAGGAAGCGCTCGATGAACACCTGCGACTGCTTGCACAGGGCGAACGTCAGGACGGCGGCGATGAGCCCGAGCTGCATGGCCCGCCCCTTGGCCGCGGCCGGCTCGCCCCCGGCCTCGCCCGCGAGCCTCTCGGCGGCCTTCGCGGAGATCAACCTCCGGTGGAACGCGGGCAGTTGGATCGCCACCATCAGACAGCCGCCGACGGCCACACCCATCGCGGCGGACCGCACGCCGAAGCGCGTCCCGCACACGAGCATCGTGGCGATGATGCCGATGTTGTACGCGACGTAGATCGCGGCGGGTGGCAGATAGCAGCCGTGCGCCCGCAGTGCCGCGCTGCAGTATCCGGTCAGGCCGAACGTGAGGGCGCAGGTGGCGGTCAACCGTGTGCAGTCGACGGCCAGTCGGGGGTCCTGCAGGCCGGGCGCCAGGACGTGCACGAGGAAGGGGGCACCGGCGATGAGCAGCGCGGCCGCGGCCAGGAACGCGAGGCCGAAGCGGGGCAGTGACGACGAGACGAGGGACCGTACGGGATCGGTGCCGCCGGCCGGCGTGCGGCGGGCGACGGCCGCACTGAAAGCGGGCACGAGCACGAACGCCAGACCGTCCTCGATGAGGAGTGTGGAGGCGAACTCCGGGACCGTCCAGGCGACCAGGAACGCGTCGGTCTCGCTGCCCGCGCCGAAGAGGTGCGCGAGGGACTGGTCGCGGCCGAGGCCGAGGATCGCCCCGGCGGCCGAGAGGAGGGCCGTGAGGAGCGCGGCCCGCGCGAGGCGGCGGTTCGACGCTCCGGAGGGCTCGGTGGCGGGTGGCCCGGTCCGGAGCTGGACGGGCAGGCCCACGGCCGTCCGGGTGTCACCGTCCGCGGTGGGGATGGTCACGGCGTCGCCGCCTCCTTCAGGGGCGCCTGCGGCGCCAGGCCCCACCAGGCGACGAGGCCGATGACGAGGGCGGTCAGGACGGTCGACGGACCGCCGATGTCGGCGTACACGAAGTCCACGAGCTGCCAGCCGAGCAGGCCGCACGCGACGAGGCCGCAGTCCGGACCCGGCCGGGTGACCGCGCCGCGGCCGAGGCGGCGCAGGGCGAGCAGCAGCAGCGCGACCCAGCCGCCCGCGAGGGCGACCAGGCCGATCAGGCCCTGCTCGCTGAGGATCAGCAGGTACATGTTGTGCGGGGACAGCAGCGGCTGGCGCTTGAACGCGGCGCCCGCGCCCGCAGTGTCGCTCCCCGAGGAGAGCGCGAGCGAGGCGTGGCTGTCACGTTGGGCGACGAACCCCTTGAGGCCGACGCCCGTCGCCGGGTGCTCGCTCCACATGTCGACCGCCGCGGCCCACATCGTGTACCGGTCCGTGACGGACTGGTCCGGGGCGTCGGCAACCTGCGTGATGCTGCTCATGCGCTCCTGGAGCATGTGCGTCCCGACGCCGAAGCCGCCCACCAGGACGACGGCGGCCGCGGCGGTCACGGCGAACAGGCGGACGGCGCGCCGCACCCCGGCGAGCAGCACCTGTGCGCCGCAGGCCACGACGGTCGCGATCCACGCGCCCCGGCTGAAGGACAGCGCGAGCGGCAGGAGCAGCGCGAGCGCGCACAGCAGGGCGGGCGTGCGCCGGGCGGCGGTGCGGGCGCCGAGGGCCAGGCCGAGGGCGGCCACGAGCCCGTACGACACCACCGTCGCCATTCCCATGACGTCCGTGGGGCCGAAGGTGCCGACGGCGCGGATGTCCTCGCCCATGTACGAGGCGCCGGTCCCGGTCAAGTACTGGTGGATGCCGATGCCGCCCTGCCACAGGGCGAGCCCCACGAACGACCAGGCGAGCAGCCGGAAGTCGCGGCGGTCGCGGACCAGGACCAGGACGGACACGGGGACGAGGACGAAGATCTGGCAGTAGCGGACCATGCCGACGAGCGCGGTCGACGGCGAGCCGGCGCCCGCTGCGGCGATGGCGATCCCGACGACGGGCATCCCGAGGATGATCGCGGCGGTACGTGTCAGGGGGCGCTCGGCGCGGCGCAGGGTGACGGCCACGCAGACGGCCACGACCAGGCCGGAGACCGCGTCGGGGAGACTGCCGCCCCCTGATCCCGCCGAGCCGGGCGTCAGCGGCAGGCCGAGCACGGCGACCATGAGGAGGACGGGGAGCACGGGCGCGTACCGGCCGAGGACGGCGACGAGCGCGGCGGCCGGAGAGGGCCGCACACCTGTCGGACCTGGAGCCGTACGCAGTCCGGCGTCCGTGGGAGAGGCAGTCACCCGGTCAACTCCCCGTGGAGCGTACGAGGGCGGCCGCGGTGCGCACCAGGATGCTGATGTCCTGCCACAGCGACCAGCTGTCGATGTACGCGTTGTCGAAGCGGGCGCGGTCCTCGATGGAGGTGTCGCCGCGCAGGCCGTGGATCTGGGCGAGGCCGGTGATGCCGGTCGGCATGCGGTGCCGTTCGGCGTATCCGGGGTGGGTCTGGCTGAACTGCATGACGAAGTAAGGGCGTTCGGGGCGCGGGCCGACGAGGCTCATGTCGCCGCGGAACACGTTCCACAGCTGGAGCAGCTCGTCCAGGGAGGTGCGCCGCAGGAAGCGGCAGAACCACGCCATGCGCTTCTCGTCCGCGACGCTCCACCGGGTGGCGGACTCCATCGCGTCGCTCGGGCGGTGCGTGCGGAACTTCAGCAGCGTGAAGGGCTTCCCGCCCTTCCCGACGCGCTCCTGCCGGAAGACGACGCCGGGCCCCTCGGCCAGGCGCAGCCAGACGGCGCACACCAGCAGGACCGGGCTGGTCAGGACGAGGAGGGTGCCGGAGACGACGAGGTCGAGCGCGCGCTTGCCGGCGCTGCCGCGGCGGCGGGCGGGCGGCCTCGGGCGGTAGCGGAACCCCGCGAGGTGCCGGGCCGCGTCACCGGAGCGCGCCGGGTACGGGGCGGCCGCCGGGGCGAACTCCCAGACGCCGCAGCCGTATTCGCCGAGCACCGCCAGCCAGGCCGCCCGGTCGTGTGCCGACCCCTCCAGAAGGAGCGCCCGCCGCACCCCGTTCTGGAGGATCGCGCGACGCAGTTCGTCGGCCGTGCCGAGGACGGGCAGGTCGGGCCCGTCGTGGTCGGGCGGGTGTTCGAGCTCCTTGTCCGCAAGGATGCCGACCGGGCGCACACCCGACCGCGGGTGGCGCAGCAGGGCGGCGGCAACCGGCCGGGCGAGGGTCTCGGGGCCGATGAGGAGGGTCGGGCAGGGGCGGCGCGCGGCGGCCTCACGGCGCCGCCAGTAGACGAGGCCGCGGCCCGCGCCCGCGAGGAGGCAGTGCAGCGCGGCGCCCGCGGCGAGCGTGCCGGCGGGGAGCGGATCGAGCTGCGGGAACCCGGCGAGGACGGCCGCCATGACGCACCAGATCACCACGATGCGGCCGCCGATCGCGGGCCAGTCGTCGAGCAGGAGACGGGGCACGTCGCCGCGGTAGAGACCCGCGCGCGCGTTCGCCGAAGCGACACCGGCGGCCAGCGCGATCACGAGCAGGGGGTGGCGCTGGACCGGCGCGATCACGAGGGTGCTCACCAGGGCGGCCGTACCGTCCGCCGCGAGGAGGGACGTGCAGGAGGGGCGCCGCGCGGCCGCGCGTCTGCCCGCCGGCGACGGGCGGCCGCCCGCCTCGGCGCGTGGCGGGACGACCGAGGCGAGGAGGGTGCTCGGTGCAGTGGCGCGTGGCCGCCCCGCGGGGGAGGCAACGGTACGTTCCGCGGTCACGTGTTGAGGGGCTCCCTGCACTCGGTGGGCTCCGCGCCCAGTAGTTCGCGGTACACGTCGGCGACCGCGTCGGCGGTGCGCCGCACGTCGTGGTGCGCCCGCGCGTGCCGCAGGGCGAGGCCGCCGAGCGCGCCGAGCCGGTGGGGGTCGCGCAGCAGGCCGGTCAGCGTGCGGGCGAGCGCGGCGGGGTCGTCCGGCGGTACGAGGCAGTGGGACGCGAGGCCGGCGGGCAGGCTCTCGCGGGCGCCGTCCACGTCGGTGACGACGACGGGCCGTCCGCAGGCCATCGCCTCCAGGGGCGCGAGCGCCATGCCCTCCCAGCGGGACGGAAGCACCACGAGGTCGGCCTGCCGGTACCAGGGCACGGGGTCGTCGGCCCCCACGAACCGCACGGAGGCGGTGGCCTGCCGGCGCAGCGCCGCCGCGTCGGGCCCGTCCCCGACCAGCACGAGCCTCGCCCGCGGGAACCTCTCCTGCACGAGGGGCCAGGCACGCACCAGGACGTCCTGGCCCTTCTGGCGGCAGATGCGCCCGACGCAGACCACCAGCGGATCGGCGGTGGCCTCGCGCGGTTCGGGGGCGGGCACGAAGCGGGTGAGGTCGACGCCGTTGGGGATGACGTCCCAGCGCGCGGTGATCCCGGCGCGCTCGCCCGTCGCGCGCTCCGCCTCGCTGACGCAGACGACCCGGGAGGCCCAGCGCGCGCCCCGGCGCTCCCACTCGAGGGCGAGCCGGGCGGTGGGGCCGTCGACCGCCTCGAAGGACCAGGCGTGCGGCTGGAACACGGTGGGGACCCGGCCGCGCACGGCGAGACGGGCGGCGAGTCCGGCCTTGGCGCTGTGCGCGTGGACGAGGGTCGGCCGCACCTGCGCCACGAGCCGCGCCAGGCCTCGGACTTCGCGGGCGATGCCGGGCCCGGGCGAGCGGGTCGCCTGCCACGGCAGGACGTCACAGCCGATGCGGCGCAGCGACCCGGCCAGGGGCCCGTCGGGCGGGCAGGCCACGCTGATCCGCATGCCCGCGGAGAGCTGTGCCTCGGTCAGATCACGGACGACGCGGGCCACTCCGCCGTCGACGGGCTGGGTGACATGGAGGACACGCGGTCGAGGGGGTGTCGCTGTCGGTTGCATGCGCGTTTCCCTTCGTGATGGAGGAGGGAAACGCGCTAGGGCCTGGCGTCGACCGCTGCGAGGAGCACGCCGGTCCAGGCCGTGTCCCGCCGCGATGTCATCCGGGGGCCGAGCCCCGGCCCCCGCCGCCTGACGCTCCGGCCGAGCGTGAAGACATCCGAGTCGTAGCCGAGGGTGTTGGCGTACGCGGGGACCCTTCGCGGCTGCGCGCGTCCCGGTTCACTGATGCTCGAATTGAGCACGGTGTCGGCCGGGTCGGCCGCGTTCCCCAGCGCGACGGGCCGGGCCCGGCGCCCCAGGAAGACACTCGGCGCGTCGCCCTTCACGCCCCGGCCGCCCTTGTGCGCGACCATGCCGACCCGCCCGTTCGCCCCACCCGAACGGGCCGCGGCGCCACACGCCGCGGAATCCGCGGCAAGAGAAATGGCGCACACCGCCGTACGGCGCAGGAGCGAGCCCAGGTGATGGCGCATGACCGATTCCCTTTCAGGGACAAAGAGCTTCTGAATCACGGAATGAGGATGCGAAAGTCACATTGGGCGGGAAGCACTTCTGCGCCCCGCCTCGCCGGGCTGGGAGGTGAGTCACTGTAGCGACAGATGAGTATTTATCTGGGAAACCCGGCATGTGTGTCGGAATGGTGAACGCGGTGAAGTCTGCGCCGCGCAGTCACCCGATCGGGAGCGCAACCCCACACGGGTGGCGCGCGTTGATCCACGAGCCGGGCGCCTGCCCCGGAGACGTATCAACCGACCGAGGAGCACTTCTCCATGTCGCGTACCGCGAAGGCTTTTGTCTTTTCCACCGTCGCCGCCGCCGCTCTGGCCGGCTCCGCCGGCGTCGCCGCCGCCAGCAGTGACGCGCAGGGTGCCGCCACCCACTCCCCCGGCGTGGTCTCGGGCAACACCGTCCAGGTCCCCGTCCACGTCCCCGTGAACCTCTGCGGCGACACGGTCGATGTGATCGGCCTGCTGAACCCGACGTTCGGCAGCCACTGCGCCAACTGATCCGGTTCCCCCGGACCCTTCCGCGGCCGCCCCGTTCGGGGCGGCCGTTCTTGCGTTCGTTGCGCCGTATGGGGGAGGGCCTCAGAGACACCCGAACGGGCGCCCCACCTGGCACGACACGCCGGGAGACGAGGGCGATCGCGCACGGCGTGTCGCCGTTCGGTTGCGCAGTGCGATCAGCCATCCCACGGTGGTCACAAGATCGGACACACATCACCGAAAGGGAACACACATACCCCATCAGCCCGTACGGCGCATTGCTACCACCGCTCTTTGCGCGACGATCCTCCTCGGCACCGCCGTTCCCGCGATAGCCGCCGAAAGCGACCCGGGAAGCTCCAGCAGCGTCGAGGCACTGCGCGCACCGGTTCCCGGAGCGGATGCGCTGCTGGGCCAGGTAGGCGCACTCGGCAGCATGAGTTCCGTCGTGACCCCGGTCACGGACCTGCTCACCGAGGTCCTCGAGGCCGACGACGGAAAGCTGTCCGCCGAGGCGGCACAGAAGCACGCGGACGCGATCAAGGCGGCCATCGACGCCGCCAAGGCCACCGTCCCCGCGACCACCACAACACCGAAGTCGGCCAGCCCCGACGACGCCAAGGCGGCCCGGATGGACGTGAAGGGCGACGCCCTGACCGCGCTCCAGACCGCCGTCGACGCGCTGCTCAAGGCGTCGACCGCGGGTGACGTCGCGGGCGTCGCCACCGCGGCCACGAACGTCGTCACCGCCCTGGTGAACCTGCTCGCGGCCACCCCGCTCGGCGGCGGTCTGCCCGCGCCGACGCTGCCCGGCCTGCCCAAGCTCCCCACACTCCCGTCGACCGGACTCCCGCTCCCGTCCACGGCGTCCCGGCAGTCCACCGCCACGCTCCCGAAGACGCCGGCGCTCCCCCAGACTGCCGCCCTGCCCAACTGACGGGGGCGCGCCCGTGGCCAAGCGGGCACCCCACCCACCCGCCGCGCCGGTCCCGTACCGGCGCGGCGGGGTTTTCATGTCCCGGCCGTGCCTGATCGACGCCCTGCGCCGACAATTCACCTCTTCCTAAATCTCATATGAGAACTCCACGGCCCTTCCTTCGAGTGGGTTCGGCAAATCCCCTGACCTCAGAGTTTCCGTTGCCGGGGACGCTCGTTGGACATTCCGTCGCTGGTGACAAATCGTCACCCCAAGGAAGGAACATGATGAAGCCCCTGAAGGCCGCCGTCGTCGTCGCCGGATCCATGGTCATCGCCGGTGCAGCCGCACCCGCGTTCGCCTCCGACCTCACGCCGACGAGCCTCAACGGCGCGATCGACACCCTGAGCCACCAGTCGGTGCTCGACGCCCAGCCGCTGCACACCAACATGCTCGACACGGAGCGGGGCGGTTCGGTCCTCAACACGGTGCAGAACACGGCGGACAACGTGAACGACGCCGGCGCCCCGGCCGGACTTCTCGGCGGCCTTCCCCTCGGCAAGTAGCGATCTGCGCGGGTGCGTTCCTGTCACCCGCCGCGCAACCAGCTTCATGGGCTGCAAAAACCCCCTGTCGGGAAGGTTTCAGTGATGAACACCGCCAAGAAGGCCGCCCTGGTCATCGCTGCCGCCGGTCTCGCTGCGGGCGCCGCTTCGGGCAGCGCCTTCGCCCACGGCGGCGCCGGCGCAGAGGGTGCGGCGGCCGGCTCTCCCGGCGTCGGTTCGGGCAATGTCGCCCAGGTGCCCGTCGACGTTCCGGACAACGTCGTAGGGAACACCGTCAACGGCATCGCCGGTCTCAACCCGGCCTTCGGCAACAGCGGCCACAACGGCTGACACACTCCTTCGCGCACTCTTGGCGCGAAGCGGCACACAGGCCGACGAGAGGCTGGTCCCACCGCGCCGAGCGGCCCCGGATCGGCCTCTCGGCATGTCCGCCGCGGCCCCATTCTCGTTCGAGTGGGGGCCGTTCCCCCAAGCGGGTGAAAGGTCGCCGGGGCGCCCGTCGAGCGTGGCTACGCTGCCGTGGTGACTTCAACGCCGACTGAGAACCGCGCTTTCCGCGCCATCGATCTGGGCACCCTCGCCGTCATCGCGTGGAGCGGCGAACACCCGGACGAGGCAGGGGACATGCCCTTCCTGCTGGCCTACTCCCTGGGAGACGGTGCGGGCGGGCAGGAGGCATCCACCGAAGCGGTACGGGCTCTGCTGGAGAACAACGGTCTGCCGGTCGGCAAGGTCGTGGACGCCGCGGGCAAGCCCAGCTTCCCCGTCTCGCTGCTCGTCGAGGCCGGCCAGGCCGTCGTCAACATGCCGTATCTCAACGCCCAGTGCGTCGCGCCGCCCGAATGGCTGGCCGCCGCGGCCGAACGCGGTTACGCGTACTTCGTGTTCACCACGCGCCCCTGGACCTCGGCGGTGCCCGGCACCCCGGTCGCCGAGGAGGATCTCGCCTCGTTCGCGGGCGACGAGGCGACGCTGACCGGCGCGGCCCACTGCCTGCTCCCCGTACGCAAGCTGCGCGTCTGACCAGAAGGAAGTGGCCCATGGGAACCACGAACACCGAGGGACGCCCGGCCCGGATGCCTCGGCAGTCGGGCCCAACTCGGCACAGTGACAGCTCGGTCGAGTCGCCGCGCGCCGCCCCGGAGTCCCGTTCCCTGGGTTTCGCGCTGCTTCTGGTGATCACCGGTGCGGCGGGGCTGCTCGCGGCGTGGGTCATCACGATCGACAAGTTCAAGCTGCTCGAGGACCCGAACTTCACGCCGGGATGCAGCCTCAACCCCGTGGTGTCCTGCGGGAACATCATGAAGAGCGACCAGGCGTCGGTGTTCGGGTTCCCGAACCCGATGCTGGGGCTCGCGGCCTACGCCGTCGTGATCTGTGTCGGGATGAGCCTGCTGGGGCGGGCGAGGTTCCCGCGCTGGTACTGGCTGACGTTCAACGCGGGCACGCTGTTCGGGGTCGGATTCTGCACGTGGCTGCAGTTCCAGTCGCTGTACCGGATCAACTCGCTGTGCCTGTGGTGCTCTCTGGCGTGGGTCGCCACGATCGTCATGTTCTGGTATGTGACGTCGTTCAACGTGCGCAACGGGTTCCTGCCCGCGCCGTCCTGGCTGCGCTCGTTCTTCGGTGAGTTCACGTGGGTCGTGCCGGTGCTGCACGTCGGGATCATCGGGATGCTGATCCTGACCCGCTGGTGGGACTTCTGGACCAGCTGATACATACATCGGCCGATTGCACCGGGCGGGCGAAGTTTGCACTGATACCACCCGTCCGGTCGTTACTCCTTTCGCGGTGACAAGTACCGCGAAGCCCGAAAGGATCCGTGTCCGACATGAAGTCAACTGCCAGAGGGACGCTCGCTGTACTGGCCGGCTGCCTCGCCGCCGCGGGCGCGGGCGCCGCTCCCGCTGCCGCGGGCGAGCAGGTACCCGTAGCGGTTCCGCTGACCGGCGTGGAGAACGCGCTGCACGTGAAGGCGCCCGAGCTGTCGACCGGGGTGCCGATCCCGGTGCCGGGCGGGCCGGATGCCCCGCGCTTCGTGGCCGGGCGGATGCTTCCCGAGCCCCTGCTGCCGGCGGTTCCGCTCAGCAGCGAGCTGCCCGACACGCGGGTCGAGGCACCGCTTTCCCAGGTGACCGGAGACCACAAGATCGATCACCTGGGCCTGACCACCGCGGGGTCCGACGTGCGGACGGCCACCCCCGGGGCGTCGGTGAACCCGCCGCTCACCGGCCCGATCGGCGACCGGTTCGGGCTGCCGGGCGTGGCACTGCCCGAGGCCGGGCTCGTCACGCCGCTTCTGACGACGGCGCCGGGAGCGGCGCTCGACATCGCGTGACCCGCACGCTGAGGTCCGGAAGAGGAGACGCCAGTGGAAGCCGGTAACCCGCCTGTCGGTCTCGGTCCTGCCGGCCGGAGGCTTGTGACGCGCCGGACCGTGGTGCGGCGGCTGATCGGGGTCGCGCTCGCCGCCGCCGTGGTGCCGGCCGCCGCTCTCGTCGGCCGGGCCTTCCGCCACCCGCAGGACGACCTGAAGGACGCGGTCGGCGGGGACTTCGAGGAGACCTACCGCGGCCGCCACATCCGCGGGGCACGAGGGCAGGGCTCGATGATGCGCGCACACATCGGGCAGCGGTCCGGGCGCTGGGACGTCACGGTGGACGGCCGGCCGTTGCATCTGATGCGCCGCGCCGACGGCAGTTATCTGAGCATGGTCGACCACTACCAGTCGTATCCCACCCCCCTGGCCGCGGCGAGGGGTGCCGTGGACGAGCTCGGCGACCAGATGCTGCGCCGGCACGCGCTCTGAGCGCCACGGCACAACCGAAGTTGAAGAAGGGGGACAGCATTGGTGTACACGCGGCAGAACCAGAGCTCGCTCACGGCGGCGCAGAAGAAGCGGTTCGTGTCCGCGCTGCTCGCGGTCAAACGCAAGGGGCAGTACGACGAATTCGTGCGCATGCATGTGGCGTTCTACGTCGGTGACGGGGACGGCGGACAGCGGGTCGCGCACATGGCGCCGACATTTCTGCCCTGGCACCGGCAGTTCCTCCTCGAGTTCGAAGGCGCCCTGCAGCGAGTGGATCCTGGAGTCTCCGTCCCTTACTGGGACTGGACGGTGGACCGCTCCCCGACGTCGTCGCTGTGGGGCGAGGGGTTCCTCGGCGGGAACGGCCGACGCTCCGACCGGCGGGTGATGACGGGTCCTTTCGCCTACGGGAGCGGGCACTGGCCCATCAAGGAGGGCGTGACGGAGGGCGAGTTCCTGACCCGGGACTTCGGCCGCCCCCACGATCCGATCGAGCTGCCCACGAAGGACGAACTGGCCTGGGCGATGCGGGATTCGCTGTACGACTCAGCGCCGTGGAACTCGACGTCATCGCACGGCTTCCGCAACAAGCTCGAGGGCTGGACGTCGGGGGTGGGGAACAGCAAGTTCCGTAACCACAACCAGGTGCACCGGTGGGTCGGCGGGCACATGCTCGGGGCGGGCTCGGTGAACGATCCGGTCTTCTGGTTCAACCACGCGTTCGTCGATCTGCTCTGGTCACGCTGGCACCGGAAATACCCCGACTCGGCCCCCTATTTGCCGGCCGGAGGGACGGCGGCGGGGCGTGTCGTGACTCTTGACGAGCCGATGCCGCCCTGGAAAGTGAAGCCGAGTTCCATGATCGAGCACGGGCATTTGTATCGGTACGCCTAATCCGCGTCGCTCATGAGAAAAGGCCCCCGCGCATCCGCGCCGGGGGCCTTTGTCGGGGTGTCAGCCGCCGTAGCCGCCTTCGTCGCCGCCGTTGTCGCCGCCGTTGTCGTGGGCCTCAACGTTGGCGCAGGGGTTGCCAAAGGTCGGGTTCAGCAGAGCGATGACGTCCACGGTGTTGCCGCAGACGTTGGCCGGGATGTGGACCGGGACCTGGACGGCGTCGCCCGAGATGACGCCGGGCGAGTCGGCAGCGCCACCCCGGGCGCCGGCGTCGGCCATGGCCAGGCCGGCACCGCTGATCACCACGGCGCCGGTGCCGAGCGCGACAGCGGCGGCCTTCGCGATGCGAGACATCACGTTCTCCTTCTGCTGGACGGATACGGCCGCATGATCGCGTCCGCATACCGGGTTCAACGGACTCGCCCCGCCCAGGTAACGGCCTTAACGGAATCCATCCGACGGACCCCGATTTATGGGGATTCCAGTGGAATAGGCCGGCCGAGTTCTGTTGTGCACGGCTGCCTGCGCCGAAAATCATCGGTAATTCGTGCCGCGAATTATTGCGGGGCGGAGGGCACGAATGGTGGCGCGGTGGCGGACAGCTCTTCGTGGCGGTGGCGCAGGAGAAGCATCGCCGCGTCGTCGTGCAGGGGGCCCACCGCGTGGTGGACCAGGTCGGCGCGCAGCTCCTTGCGGCGACGCCGCGGTGCTCCAGATGGTCGTCGAGGTGCTGCCGAGCGTCGTCGCGAAGGCGTCCGAGCCGCTGAGCGCCGTGGACAAGATGACGGTGATCTCGACGGACGGCGCGAGCCAGCTGTCGCGTACGGTCGCCGACAACGTCGCGCAGGGCGTCGAACTCCTCAGTTCCACCACGGGGGGTCGACCTGGCGTCGCTCCTGAAGGGGCTCACGTCGGGGTCGAGGTCGGGGTCGGCGTCGAGTTCGGGGGCTTCGGCCAAGGGGCAGGTGCCTGCTCCTGCGTCCGCGGCCGGCTCCGCGGCCGCCGCGGAGAACAACGGGCGGATCGAGGTCGCCGGTAGTAACTCCGTCGGCCGCGACATCAGCAGGGCGGCGTCCGCCGTATCCAGGGCCCTCGGGATTCCGGTCCTCGGGCAGGTCTACGGGCAGGTCTACGGGTATGGGGCGCCGCCCTGTTTCGTCGTGCCCCTCCCTGTCACTGTGTCGACACCAGGGGCCGTAGGCGGGTCGATCTCAGGCGGTCCACCTGTGGGGCGGCGCGGGTCGCGAGTGGGGTGAGCAGGAGGGCCAGGGTGGCGCCTACGGCCAGGCCCACCGCCACGTCGTGCGGGTAGTGCACGCCGATCCACACCCGGGAGGCGCCCATGAGGACCGCCGCCGGGACCGCGATCAGGCCGATGCGGCGGTCCGCGAGCAACAGCGTGACGGCTGCCGCGGCGGCGATCACCGCGTGGTTGCTGGGGAACGACCAGTCCCCGAGTGCCGGGCACGCCTCCACGGTGACCGTGTGGAGCGTGCGACACGGGCGCTGTTCGTCGACGACCGACTTGAGTACGGAATTCGCCGCGTAGGCGACGACGACGATGACCGGGGACGCGAGGACCCGGGCCATCCGGACGCCGCCCTCGCCTCTCGCGCGCCACCACGCCGCGATCATCAGTACGGCGAAGAGCGCGAGCCCGTAGTCCGACCAGCCGGACACGACGGCGTCCACCGCGTGCGGGGTGCTGTGCGCCAGGTCGGTCACCCATGTGTAGAGACCCCCGTCCACGGACGCGCCGCCGAAGGCGAGAGGTGCGGTCACGATGTGCCCTCCTCCGCGGCGCGGCGCTCGCGTGACCTGGCGCGGGAGCGCCACACCTCCAGGGCGAGCGGGATCAGGGAGACGATGACCACGAGGGCGACGATCGGCAGGAGGTACCGGTCGACGTTCGGCACCGACGAGCCGAGTCCGTAGCCCGCGAGGACCAGGCCGACCGTCCAGACGAGGCCGCCGACGATCTGCCACACCGTGAAGACCCGCGCCGGCACCCCGAGTGCTCCGGCCAGCGGGTTGAGCACCGTACGGACGACGGGGACGAAGCGGGCCAGGACGATCGCCTTGGCGTGGCCGTACCGATCGAGCAGCTCCTCTGCACGGGCCGCCCCCTCGTGCAGCCGCTTGGCTCTGCTGCGGGCGAGGAGCGCGGGGCCGCCGCGCCGCCCGATCCAGTACCCCGCCTGCGCCCCGGCCAGCGCGCCCACGACCGCGGCGGCCAGGACCTGCGGCAGCGAGAGGTGGACAGGCCCGTGCGAGCCGCCCGCGCAGAGCAGGCCGGCCGTGAAGAGCAGCGAGTCGCCCGGCAGGAAGAACCCGACGAGCAGCCCGGTCTCCGCGAACAGGACGGCGGCCACACCGAGGGCGCCGAAGGCGGCCAGGAGGGAGCCCGCGTCCAGCACGTTCACCGCTTGGGCGGCGGCGAAGGGGTCTACGGCCATGGGGGCCGCTCCTCTCAGTCGTCTCATAATGGGCTGAACGGCGACCGAGAGTCGGCGCGCCGACCATACGACTACAGTCGTGTAGACGGTCTACTCAACTGTAGACGACGAAGAGCGGAGGATCGTTCCCATGGCCGAGGAGCAGGAACGGCGTCCCGCGGGCGAGCTCGAGGCGAGCGTCCTCGCCGCGCTCTGGGCCGCCGAGACACCGCTCACCCCCGGCGAGGTGCAGCGGGCACTCGCCGACGACCTGGCCCGCACCACCGTGACCACGATCCTGACCCGGCTCCACGCCAAGGGGACGGTCACCCGTGACCGCGCGGGCCGCGGCTACGCGTACCGGCCCGCGCAGGACGCGCATGGGCTCACGGCCCGCCGCATGCACGCCGAGCTCGACAAGGACGAGGACCGCGGCACGGTCCTGGCCCGATTCGTCTCCGAGCTCAGCACCGAGGACGAGCAGATGCTGCGCGCGCTGCTCGACGGCGGAGCCGACAGCGGCGCCGAGGGCGCCGACCGCGGAGGTACCGGCCGATGATCTTCGCCGTCTGGATCCCGCTGCTCATGCCGCTGCTCGCCGCGCCCGCCGCGCGCCGGGCCGCCGAGTTGCTGCCGCCCCGCGCGGCGGCCTGGACGCTGGCGGGCTTCTCCGTAGTCCTCGCCGGATCCAGCACGGCCGCACTCGGCCTCCTCGCCTCCGCCGGGGCGCTGCGACTGCCTCCCGTGGCCGTCCTCGGGCATCTGTCGCCACCGCTCCTCGGCGACGACTCCCCGGTGCTCGTTCCCGCGTCGGTCCTCGCCGCGCTCGCGCTGACGGCTGGCGCGTTCGCGCTGGTCCGTACGGGGCTGCGGCAGCGGCGCGAGATGCGGGCGGCCCGCGCCGCTTCCGCCGCCGCCGACGAACTCTCCGTACGGCCGGACGAGCTCCCGTACGCCTACGCCCTTCCGGGGCGCCCGGACCGGATCGTCGTGACGACGGGGATGCTGCGGGCGCTCGACGCACGGGAGCGCGAGGTGCTCTTCGCGCACGAGCGCGCGCACCTCGCGGGCCGCCACCATCTGTTCCTCGCGACGGCCGAACTGGCCGTCACCCTGCACCCGATGCTGCGCGGACTGCGCGAACCGCTCGCCTACGCGCTCGAGCGCTGGGCCGACGAGTCCGCCGCCACCGCGACGGGCGACCGGGCGCTCACCGCGCGGGCGATCGGCCGGGCCGCCCTCGCCGCGGCCCGCGTCCCGGGGGCCGGGTCACGGCCCCGTACGGCGCTCGCCGTCGCGGCGGGTCCCGTGCCGCGGCGCGTCACCGCCCTGCTGACCACGAGTGCCGCGGCGGCCCGCCCGCGCAGGGCGCTGCGGCGCGCGCTGGCCGGCGCGCTCCTGGTGTGCGCGGTGCTCTCGGCCGGCGCCGTCGCCGACGCGGCCCACGACCTGCACGCGGGCGTGGAGGTCGCACAGGGCGAGACCGGCCGCTGAACCGGCCCCCACGCGCGCGTGGGGGCGTCACTTGCCCGTCTTCACCGTCCAGCTGACGCTGTTGGACGCGGCCCGGATCGCGGCCGGGTCCCGGAGTGACGCGCTGTTGTCGACGGCGGTCGCGGTGATGGTGTGCGTGCCCTTGCGCGCGCCGAGCTCCTTGCCGGTGACGGTGCGCTCGGCGGCGGCGCGGCGCACCTCGACCCCGTCGACGTACCAGTGCACGCGCACGTCGGACAGGCCCTTGGCGAGCGGTGCGAGGTCCACGCGGATGTGGTCCTGGGGGCGCAGGCTGCGGGTGGTCGGTGTGCGGGCCGTGAGCACGTCGGCGTCGCGGTAGAAGCCGGCGATCATCGCCTCGCGGCCGACGAGGTTGAACTGCTCGGTGTCCAGGGAACGCATGATCGAGTTCTGGGTCGGGCGGTAGATCCCGTACTCGTAGTAGCCGCCGCCCTCGTACGCGCCCACGGTCCCTCCCGCCGGGTCGCTCTCGCCGAGCCAGCGGTACCACTTGGCCTTGGCGCCGGACATGCCGTCCGCCGTCAGGATGCTGGTGTTGGGCTCGACGGGCTCCGCGCCGGGGTACCTGCCGTAACCCGCGTACTGATACTCGTCGGCCAGCAGGCCTATGGAGTGACCCAGTTCGTGGGCGCCGATCAGGTACGAGCGGTCGTTGTCGGAGGACATCGTGGCGATGCCGGTGTGCCCGGCGGTCGACTGGAGGCCGCCGTAACCGGCGCCGCCGTACTTCGTGGCGTTCGAGACGACGAAGACGATGTCGGAGTCCGGGGCCTGCTGCGCGTACGAGTCGACCTTCTTCTCGTCGATGCACAGCAGCCGCTCGACGTCGTCACAGAAGAAGTAACTACTGAGCGCGGTGTCCTTGACGACGTCCTGGGTGGGGTCTCCGGAGACACCCGATTCGTTCGAGACCGTGTTGACGAGCCAGAAGTTGAAGAGGCCCTTGTAGCTCTTGTACGGCTCGATCGCGAAGATCGAATCGAGCTTGGACTCGGCGTCCTGCCTGAAGTCCTCCTGCTGGTCCGCCGTGTAGCCGTCGCCCATGATCACGAGGTCGAGGCGACCCTCGGAGGGGCCCGTCTTCTGAAGCGCGGTGACCTCGCCGTCCGGGGCTGCCGTCGCGGGCGTGCGCTTCTCCTTGCGGATCTCCGCCGGTACGGCCGCCGGAACCTGGACGTGACGGCCCTCTCCGTGGGAGTCGGCGAAGTACTCGACCGTGCGGGTCCCCGTGTCGGGGCCGCCCGCGGCTTCGGCGGCGTCGGCGCGACCGGCGAGGCCCGCGCCACCGAGGGCGGCGGCCGCGAGTACACCGGCGAGGAGCGCGGCGGGCAGGGGACGGCGCGGGGACTTGGGTATCGGCACGAGGACCTCGGGTACTCAAGTAGGAGACATAAGTGCTGGGTTAATCAGACTTAATCGATCGATCAACCTAGGGGGTGGCGTGGCGGCTGACAAGGGGTGAGACTCAAGTGCCCTGCGGCGAGCGAAAGTTGCGGGAGCGGGACCACGGAGCGGGACAGGAAGGGCGGCGCGCCGCACGATGACGCATGACAGCACCCCGGAGGCGGGTGGCCCCGGCCCCGTACCGGACGAGGAACCCGGCCTCGCACCGGACGCCGAGCCCGCCGAGCCCGCCGAGCCCGCCGAGGCCGCCGAGGCCGCCGAGCCCGCCGAGGCCGCCGAGCCCGCCGAGCCCGCCGGGCCCGCCGACGAACCCATAGGCCGCCGCGTCCTCCGTCTGCGTACGGATCGCGGTTTGACTCAGCGTCAGGTCGCCGAGCCCGCCTACACGCCCGCCTACATCTCCACCCTGGAAGCGGGCCGCGTACGCCCCTCCGAGGCCGCTCTGCGGCACGTCGCCGAGCGGCTCGGCGTGACGTACGAGGAGCTCACGACGGGGCAGCCCGCCCACCTCGCCACCCGGCTGCGCCTGCGCCTCACCGAGGCCCAGCGCGGCCTCACCACGGGCGCCGCCGAGGAGGCAGCCGTCCTGTACGAGGAGCTGCGCGCCGAGGCCGAGCGGCACGGCCTCGCCGCCGAACAGGCCGCCGCCGAACTCGGTCTCGGCGAGTGCGCCCTGGAGACCGGCGAACTCCCCGACGCACACCGCCACTTCGAAACCGCCGAGGCGCTGCTCGTCGCGGCCGGCGCGCCACTGCCTCAGCGCGCCCCCGTCGTACGCGCGCGTGCCGTCGCGCACTACCTCTCCGGAGAGCTGCGGTACGCGTGCTACCTCCTGGAGTCCGCCCTCGACGAGCTGAACACCAGCGGCCTGCACGATCCGGACGCCCTGTTGCTGCTCTACACGGCGACCATCGCCCCGTACATGGACATGGGCGCCCACGCGCGCGCCGCGCAGGCCGCCGAGCTCGCGCTCTCGCTGGCCCCGCAGGCCGGGGACCCCGTGCTCGTCGCCAAGATGCACCGCTCGGTGGCCCGCACACTCCTCGCCGAGGGCCGCGCCGCGGAGGCCGACGCGTCCCTGAGCAAGGCCGCCGAGCTGTACCAGCGGCTCCAGATCCGCACCGAACTCGCGCACTGCCACTGGATGCGCGGTTACGTCCACGCCCAGAACGGCCGACTCGCCGATGCGGAACGGGAGTTGAGGACCGCGCGCGACATGCTGTCGGCCAAGCGGGCGGTGCTCTACACGACGCAGGTCGAGGTCGAGCTGGCCGACGTGCTGCGCCGCAGGGGCAGCAGCGACGAGGCGGCCGCGCTGCTGCGGGCCCTGCTCGGCGATCTGAACCCCGAGCGTGGCGCCGTCCACGCGGCGGGCGCGCACCGGCTGCTCGGCATCATCGCGGAGGAGTCGGGGGCCGCGGGCGCCCCCGAGGGGAGTGGCCCGGCGACGGCGGCGGCCGAGGCCGCGGAGGAGCACTACGTCACCGCGCTGAGCCTGCTCGAACGGGCGGGCGCGGCGGGCGACCTGGCCGACCTGTGCCGCCTGCTCGGCGACCTCTACCGCCGCACAGGCCGTATCGACGCCGCCCTCGACACGTACCGCACGGGTCTCGGACACCGCGCCGCGCCCGGCACCACGACCCTCGGCCCGGCCCCTGCCGAGCCGCCCGTGTGAGGGGGTCAGACCTTCGTCCCCTTCGTCGCTCCGAGGGAGTACATGGCCGGGAAGTTATCCACAGGCTGGGGAACCTCGCCAGCGGATTGTCGGCCCGTGGAGGCACTATGGGGCCATGACTGAGAGCAACGGGGCCCCTCGGGGGGCGGGCGACGGATCCATGCCGGACTGGGAGAAGCGCTTCCGTGCGCCGCGGGTGTCCCTGCCCGACTGGGCGGAGGACGCACCGGACCGCTCCCTGTTCGTGTCGAACGCGACGGGGACGTACGAGCTGTACGCGTGGGACCGGGCGACGGGCGAGCAGCGCAGAGCGACGGACCGGCCAAACGGGACGACGGACGGCGTGCTGTCCCCCGACGGCGAGTGGATCTGGTGGTTCAGCGACAAGGACGGGGACGAGTTCGGGGTCTGGCTGCGCCAGCCCTTCGCCGGGGGCGAAGACGTCCCCGCGGTGGACGGGCTCGAAGCCTCGTACCCGGCGGGCCTGGCCATCGGGAGGGACGGCTCGACGGCGGTCGTGGGCCGCTCCACGGACGAGGACGGCACGACGATCCATGTCGTCCGTGCCGGCGGCGCGCCCCAGGAGATCTACCGGCACCGCGAGTCGGCCGGCGTCGGCGACCTCTCGCACGACGGCACCCTCATCGCCATCGAGCACACGGAGCACGGGGACGCCATGCACTCGGCGCTGCGTGTGGTGCGGCCCGACGGGACGACGGTCGCCGAGCTCGACGACACCAAGGGCGGCTCGCAGGAGCTGGGCCTGGAAGTCCTCGGCTTCGCTCCGGTGGACGGGGACACCCGTCTCCTCGTCGGGCATCAGCGGCGCGGGCGCTGGGAGCCGATGGTGTGGGACGTGGCGTCGGGCGAGGAGACCGATCTCGCCCTCGGCCTGCCCGGTGACGTCTCCGCCGAGTGGTATCCGGACGGCTCCGCGCTCCTGGTCGCGCACAGCTTCGAGGCCCGCAGCGACCTGTGGCGCTACGAGTTCGGCTCGGGCGCGCCGACCCGCGTCGAGACGCCGCCGGGCACGGTGTCGGGGGCGACGGCCCGGCCCGACGGCAGTGTGGAGTACCTGTGGTCGTCGGCCGCCGAGCCGTCGGTCGTCCGGTCCACGTCGGGCGGCGTGGTCCTCGATCCGCCCGGGCTCAAGGCGCCGGTGTCCGTGCCGGTGGAGGACGTGTGGGTCGAGGGACCCGGCGGCCGCATCCACGCCCTCGTCCAGAAGCCGGCGGGGGCCACGGGGCCCCTGCCCACCGTGTTCGAGGTGCACGGGGGGCCGACCTGGCACGACAGCGACTCGTTCGCGGCGGGACCCGCGGCCTGGGTGGACCACGGGTACGCGGTGGTCCGGGTCAACTACCGGGGCTCGACCGGATACGGGCGCGAGTGGACGGACGCGCTCAAGCACCGCGTCGGCCTCATCGAGCTGGAGGACGTCTCGGCGGTCCGCGAGTGGGCCGTGTCGTCCGGGCTCGCCGACCCGGACCGGCTCGTCCTCGCGGGCGGCTCGTGGGGCGGGTACCTCACGCTCCTCGGCGTCGGCACCCAGCCGGACGTCTGGGCGGTGGGCCTCGCGGCCGTGCCCGTCGCGGACTACGTCACGGCGTACCACGACGAGATGGAGGCCCTCAAGGCGCTGGACCGCACGCTGTTCGGCGGCACCCCGGAAGAGGTCCCCGACCGCTTCACCGCGTCGTCCCCGCTGACGTACGTGGACGAGGTGAAGGCCCCGGTCTACATCTCGGCGGGGGTCAACGACCCGCGGTGCCCGATCCGCCAGATCGACAACTATGTGGACCGGCTCGTGGCGCGCGGCGCCACGCATGAGGTGTACCGGTACGACGCGGGGCACGGTTCGCTCGTCGTGGAGGAGCGGATCAAGCAGGTGCGGCTGGAGCTGGACTTCGCGGCGCGGCATCTGAGCTGACGGACGCGGCGGCGCTCCCGCCCGGGACCGGGCCCACCCCGCGGCCCGGGTCCTCGTGCGGGAGCCGTACCGTGGGGAGGGTGTACCGGTTCCTCCTGACCCCCCGGTGGTGGGGGATCAACGTGTTCGTCGTGCTCGCCATCCCCTTCTGCATCTTCATGGGCTCCTGGCAGCTCGGCCGCTTCGAGGACCGGGTGCAGGGCCACAAGGACGCCTCGGCGCAGTCGACGGCGAACGAGAAGGCCGCGCCCCGGCCGCTCGGCTCCCTGCTGCCCGTGGACCAGAAGACGTCCGGCAAGCGGGCCACCGCGACCGGGCACTACGGCAAGCAGCTTCTGGTCCCCGACCGTGAACTCGACGGCAGGACCGGCTTCTACGTGGTGACGCTGCTGCGCACGGAGGGGCGCGCCGGCAAGGCGCTGCCCGTCGTACGTGGGTGGGTGCCCGGTGCGGCGAGCGCCGCGAAGGCTCCCGCGGCACCCCGGGGTGAGGTCACCGTCACCGGTGCGCTCCAGGCCTCCGAGAGCCCGGGCTCGGGCGGGGCGTCCGCCGCGGGTGGCCTGCCGGCCGGACAGCTCGGCGCGATCAGCGCGGCGTCCCTGGTGAACCTCGTCCCGTACGACGTCTATGACGCCTGGGTCACGCTCGACAAGGCGGACTCCGGGATGACGGCGGTACCGGCGACGGCGCCGCAGGGCAGCGGCCTCGACCTGAAGGCGTTCCAGAACCTGGGCTACACCGGGGAGTGGTTCGTCTTCGCGGGCTTTGTGATCTTCATGTGGTTCCGCCTGCTGCGCCGCGAGGCGGAGTTCGAGCGGGACGCTGCGCTGGGGCTCACGGAATCCGATGCGACCGGCACGGCCGCGGACGCGGCAGGCGCCCCGGAGCCCGCGAGCCCCGAGACGGCCCGAGGCTAGTCCCAAACCGCCGGGAAGAGCCGCCGCGGCTGATCACCGCAGCGGCCGATCACCGTCCAGGCGGGAGGGGGAGGTGCCCAGCACCTCCCCGCGTCCACCGCGTCTCACCGCAGCGGCATGAACGGGTCTCGCCCTTAAGACGCCGGCAAGACGCCCGTGCGGTACACCGTTCCCGCGCACGCGTTGGGGATCGTCGTGCTGGACGAGGGCGTGCCCGCTTCCGCCGTGTGGGAGACCGCGACGCTTCCGTCGGCAGTGGGGCCCTCCGCCACCAGCTGCGTGGACAGGCCGCTCTGGTCCGGGTTCGAGCCCGTCGCGTCGCCCGTGGTGCCGCCGGACGGGGTCGGGCTGGGCGACGCGTCGCCCCCGCCTCCCGTGGTCGGGCAGCTCGCGGACGGCACCCACGCGAAGCGGACCTCGTACGACATGCCCGGTTCGAGGATGAGCTGGCTGGGCTCCGTCGACGGGTCGGGCAGCCCGGTCGCGGCGTCACCCGCCGTGTGGTCGACGACGTTGACCTTGGTCGGGTCGGCCGCGCCCTGGGCAACGACGGAGACGGTGCCGGGGGCGTCCACGGAGCAGTTCGCCTGGGAGACGTTCGTGACGCGGAAGGAGCCGTAGACCTTGCCGCCCGCGTCGGCGGCGCCGAGGCTCGCCGGGGCGCCGCCGAGGTCGGCCGGCCCGCAGACCGGGGAGCTCGCGGCCGCCGTGCTCGCGGGATCGGGGCCGCCGGTGGCACCACCGCCCGCACCCTTGCCCTTGTCGCCGAGCTTGCCCTTCTTGCCGTCCTTGTCCTTGGACTTGGACTTGCCCGACGGGCTCCCCGTGCCGCTCTCGCCGCCGTCGGGCCCCTTCCCGGAGCCCGTACCGCCGCGCGTCGCCTCGCTGTTGCCGGCGATGGACGGGTGGTCGTTCGACCCGCTCTGGCCCGTCACATGGACGAGCGCGGGGATCGCCGTGCCGATGAACAGGGCCGCGGCCGCCACACCGACGACGGCCTGCCGCTTGCGGGCTCGCCGGGCCGGCACGGCGCGGCGCAGATGGTCGAGCGTCCCGTTCTTCGGCTCGATCTCCTCCACGGCCTGGTGCAACAGGCGCCGCAGCGCCAGCTCGTCACCGCCGAGGGAGTCCAGGGGGTCAGGAGAGTCCGGGCCGCCCTCGGAGTCCGGGCGGCCGAAGGGATCCTCGGGCCCGTCGAAAAGGCCGTCGTCCTGGCCGGGGCCGTGATTCACAGTTCCATCCCCGGATCCCACACGCTTGTTCTGCTCATCCCGATCACTGCGGTGCTTGTCGCTGCTCATGCGGGGGCCTCCATGGCGACGCGGAGCGCCGCTATGCCCCGGGATCCGTACGCCTTCACGGAACCGAGGGAGATGCCCAGGGCCTCCGCCACCTGTGCCTCGGTCATGTCCGCGAAGTAGCGCAGGACGAGGACCTCGCGCTGGCGGCGCTGGAGCCCGCGCAGCGCCTGCTTCAGCGCGTCGCGCTCGAGCAGGTCGTACGCCCCCTCCTCCGCGCTCGCCATGTCGGGCATCGGCTTCGTCAGAAGCTTCAGGCCGAGGATGCGGCGGCGCAGGGCGGAGCGCGAGAGGTTCACGACCGTCTGCCGCAGATACGCGAGCGTCTTCTCGGGATCGCGCACTCTCTTGCGCGCGGAGTGGACCCTGATGAACGCCTCCTGCACGACGTCCTCGCAGGAGGCCGTGTCGTCCAGGAGCAGGGCCGCGAGACCGAGGAGCGACCGGTAGTGGGCGCGATAGGTCTCGGTCAGATGGTCGACTGTGGTGCCTGCTGCCATCGTCTCCTCAGCGCCTTCGCGCTGAGCGGGTATGCGGGCAGGCCGCGCTGCTGGCATGGGGGCGATCACCGGCATGCCGCCGGACGAACCGGACATCCGGGGACGCCGGGGCGGGCGAAGGGCTGCACCCCTCGCCTGAACCGCTGTGAAATCGAGTACCTCTGCCACGCCTGTTGGACACGCTTCCCCCCGTCAGGGTTGTACGCGACAGGCGTCCTGTTTGCGGCAGGCATCATCCATGACGCTGCGTCAAGTGCCCTCATGCGTACCCGCTCTTCCCCTATGCCCCAGTTTCCCCTGGCGCCCCTAGGCCCTACGCCCCCGAAAGGCGATCGCAAAGACGCTCCCCGTCCCGTGCGCGGTTGCACGGAACGGGGAGGGATCTTCGACGAATCTTCGGGCGTGCGGACCGGCGCGTTCAAGTGGTTAGACCACCGATCGCCCACAGGTCCTTCACAGATCCTATAAAGCGCGCCGGATAAAAGAAGACCAAGTCCGGTTTCCGGACGGTGAAGAGGCCGAACTCACGCGGCGGGCGGGAACTCCTGGGCCACCAGCTCGGCGATCTGCGCGGTGTTGAGGGCCGCGCCCTTGCGCAGGTTGTCCCCGCACACGAAGAACTCGAGCCCGGCCGGGTCGTCGAGGGAGCGCCGGACGCGGCCGACCCAGGTCGGGTCGGTGCCCACCACATCGGCGGGCGTGGGGAACTCACCGGCCGCCGGGTTGTCGAAGAGCACGACCCCGGGCGCGGTCGCGAGGATCTCGCGCGCCTTGTCGACCGTGACCTCGCTCTGGAAGCGGGCGTGGACGGTCAGGGAGTGCGTGGTGACGACGGGGACGCGTACGCACGTCACCGCGACCTTGAGGTGAGGCAGGCCGAGGATCTTGCGGGACTCGTCCCGCACCTTCATCTCCTCGGAGGACCAGCCGTCCTCGCGCAGGGACCCGGCCCACGGCACGACGTTGAGCGCCACGGGCTCGAGGAAGGGGCCGGTGTTGTCGCCGACGGCGCGGCGTACGTCGCCGGGGTTCGTCCCGAGTTCCGTACCGGCCACGAGCGACATCTGCTGGCGCAGGGTGTCGATCCCGGCGCGGCCGGCCCCGCTGACGGCCTGGTAGCTGGAGACGACCAGCTCGCGCAGCCCGAACTCGGCGTGCAGCGCCCCGACGGCGACGATCATCGACAGGGTCGTGCAGTTGGGGTTGGCGACGATGCCGCGCGGCCGCACGCGCGCGGCGTGCGGATTGACCTCGGGCACGACGAGCGGCACGTCCGGGTCCATGCGGAAGGCGGCCGAGTTGTCGACGACGACCGCCCCCTTGGAGGCGGCGACGGGCGCCCACTGCGCGGAGATCTCGTCGGGTACGTCGAACATCGCGACGTCGACGCCGTCGAAGGCCTCCTCGCTCAGGGCCATGACCTCGACCTCCTCCCCGCGCACGGCCAGCTTGCGGCCGGCCGAGCGGGGGGAGGCGATCAGACGGATCTCGCCCCAGATGTCCGCGTGCTGCGAAAGGATCTGGAGCATGACCGCGCCGACGGCCCCGGTCGCTCCCACGACCGCGAGTGTCGGCCTGTCGGTCCGAGCCATCAGCGGCCGGTGCCTCCGTAGACCACGGCCTCATCGGAGTCCGAGTCGAGGCCGAAGGCGGTGTGCACGGCGCGCACGGCCTCGTTCACATCGTCCGCGCGCGTGACGACCGAGATGCGGATCTCGGAGGTCGAGATGAGCTCGATGTTGACGCCCGCGTCGCTGAGCGCCTCGAAGAACCCGGCCGTGACACCCGGGTTCGTCTTCATACCGGCGCCCACGAGGGAGATCTTGGCGATCTGGTCGTCGTAGCGCAGGGACTCGAAGCCGACCGCGGACTTCGTCTTCTCCAGGGCGTCGATGGCCTTGCGGCCCTCGGTCTTCGGGAGAGTGAAGGAGATGTCCGTCAGGCCGGTCGAGGCCGCGGACACGTTCTGCACGATCATGTCGATGTTGACCTGGGAGTCCGCGATGGCGCGGAAGATGTTCGCGGCCTCCCCGGGCTTGTCCGGGACACCGACGACGGTGATCTTCGCCTCGGAGGTGTCATGAGCGACACCGGAGATGATGGCCTGCTCCACCTTCTGGTCCCCTTGATCAAAGTGCGGTTCGTTGCTGACCCAGGTGCCCTGCAGTCCCGAGAAGGACGAGCGTACGTGGATCGGGATGTTGTAGCGGCGCGCGTACTCCACACAGCGGTGGAGCAGCACCTTCGACCCGGAGCTGGCGAGCTCCAGCATGTCCTCGAAGGAGATCCAGTCGATCTTCCGCGCCTTCTTCACGACGCGCGGGTCGGCGGTGAACACGCCGTCGACGTCGGTGTAGATCTCGCACACCTCGGCGTCGAGCGCCGCGGCGAGGGCGACGGCCGTCGTGTCGGACCCGCCACGGCCGAGCGTGGTGATGTCCTTCTTGTCCTGGCTGACGCCCTGGAACCCGGCGACGATGGCGATGTTGCCCTCGTCGAGCGCCGTCCTGATCCGTCCCGGGGTCACATCGATGATCCGGGCTTTGTTGTGGACCGAGTCGGTGATGACGCCGGCCTGACTGCCCGTGAACGACTGGGCCTCGTGGCCCAGGTTTTTGATCGCCATGGCCAGCAGGGCCATGGAGATCCGCTCTCCGGCGGTCAGCAGCATGTCGAATTCGCGCCCGGCAGGGATCGGGGATACCTGCCCGGCGAGATCGATCAACTCATCCGTCGTGTCGCCCATCGCGGACACCACGACAACCACCTGGTTGCCGTTCTTCTTGGCGTCGACGATTCGCTTGGCGACCCGCTTGATGCCTTCGGCATCGGCTACGGAGGAGCCTCCGTACTTCTGCACGACAAGGCCCACGTGCGCTCCTCGCTCAGTTTGTCTCGGTCGGCTCAGTCTAACGAGCGGCCGAAATCAGCCCCGGGAATACCACATCCTGAGATGTCCCGCTCAGAAGGTGATCACCAGGCACAGGGACCCGGTGGGGGCTTCTCGCTCCGGCCGCTCGGACAGGCGCATGCCCCCGCCCGGGCCCGGCAACCGGAAAAGTGGGGTGGGTCACTTCACCGGCCGGTTCATTTCACCGGCGAGCACCCACGGGGCGGGGGTCATTTCACCGTACGGAGTCCCAGCGGACCCGCGATCTCCTCCGCCATGACCCTGCCCGCGGCCTCGGCGAGGGCGTCCTCGGCGAGGTCCTCGTCGGTGTCGAGGCCGTCCAGGTCGTCCAGCGGCTGGTTGAGGCGGACGTGCGCGACCAGGGACTGGAGCGCGCGCAGGGCGCCGGAGGCCGTGGAGCCCCAGTTCGAGAAGTAGGAGAACTGCCACCACCACAGGGCCTCGGTGGTGCGGCCCGAGCGGTAGTGGGCCATGCCGTGGCGCAGGTCGGCCATGACGTCGGCCAGATCGTCCGAGATCCGGCAGGCGACCGGCGCCTTGCGGGGCTCGTACGGGTCGAAGACCTCGGAGTAGACGTCGATCGGCTCCAGGAGCGTGGCGAGCTTCTGGCGCAGGTCGTCGACGTCCGGCTCGGGGCCGAGGTCGGGCTCGTAGCGCTCGTCGGGGACGATGTCCTCGTGCGCGCCGAGCCGCCCGCCCGCGAGGAGCAGCTGGGAGACCTCGAGGAGCAGGAAGGGGACGGCCGAGTCCGGCTCGTCGCCCTTCGCCACCTCGGCGACCGCGACGAGGAAGGACTCGATCTGGTCCGAGATCTGGACCGCGAAGTCGTCCGGATGGTCCTTGACGGCGTTCAGTGTGGCGTCAGACATCTAGGAGTCGTCTCCCCTCGAAGGCGCGGCCGAGCGTGACCTCGTCCGCGTATTCCAGGTCGCCCCCGACCGGGAGCCCGCTGGCCAGGCGGGTGACCTTGAGGCCCATCGGCTTGATCATGCGGGCGAGGTACGTCGCCGTGGCCTCGCCCTCCAGGTTCGGGTCCGTGGCCAGAATCAGCTCGGTGACCGTGCCGTCGGCGAGGCGGGCGAGGAGTTCCCTTATCCGCAGGTCGTCCGGGCCGACGCCCTCGATGGGACTGATCGCCCCGCCGAGCACGTGGTACTTGCCCCGGAACTCGCGGGTCCGCTCGACCGCGACGACGTCCTTGGGCTCCTCGACGACGCAGATCACCGTCAGGTCGCGGCGCGGGTCGCGGCAGATGTTGCACAGCTCCTCCTGCGCCACATTGCCGCAGGTCGCGCAGAAGCGGACCTTCGCCTTGACCTCCATCAGTGCCTGCGCGAGACGCCGTACGTCCGTCGGCTCCGCCTGCAGGATGTGGAAGGCGATCCGCTGCGCGCTCTTGGGACCGACGCCCGGCAGCCTGCCGAGCTCGTCGATGAGGTCCTGGACCACGCCTTCGTACACGGAGTGCCTTCCGACTTCTGCTTGATGGTGCTGTGCCGCTGAGCATGCCAGCCGCTGAGTAGTACGTACGTTAGTTGTGGTGGGGCTTCCTTAGAAGGGAAGCCCCGGGATGCCTCCGCCGCCCAGGCCCTGGGCCAGCGGGCCGAGCTTCTGCTGCTGGAGCGTCTGCGCGTTCTCGTTCGCCGCCTGGACCGCCGCGACGACCAGGTCGGCGAGGGTCTCGGTGTCCTCGGGGTCGACGGCCTTCGGGTCGATGACGAGGCCGCGCAGCTCGCCGGAGCCGGTCACCGTCGCCTTGACCAGACCACCGCCGGCCTGGCCCTCGACCTCGGTCCGGGCCAGCTCTTCCTGGGCCTTGGCGAGGTCCTGCTGCATCTTCTGGGCCTGCTGGAGCAGCTGCTGCATATTGGGCTGGCCACCACCGGGAATCACGATTCAGCTCCTGTTGCGTCCTGTTTCGACCTGCGACCACGGGCGGGTTCTCCGCCCTGGAACGAGCCTACGTGGTCGGGGTGTCGCCCGCCCCGGCACCTTTCGCTGCACTCTTTCGAGTGACACGCACTCCCTGCCTATACCTGATCAAGACCCACTTCCGGGCGGAAATACCGCGAAAACGGGCCCTTGGCCACCCATTGGGCGGTAGGAAGATGCTCTGCACATGAGCCCCATCCGTGACCAGGACCAGTCGTAGGGAGTGCCGGGTGAGCCAGCCGGAGATGCAGCCCGAGGGACCGCCTCAGGAGGAGCGGGGCGCCCGGGGCGAGCGCAGTGACGGCACGGGTGACGCGGTGCGGCCGGGCGACCTGACCGGGCGGACGTTCCCCGTCGGTGACTGGGGCGAGCCCGCCGAGCGGCTCGACGAGCTCTACCGGTGGGTGGAGCGCGGGGCGCTCGACACGGCGTACTGGTACCTCGCCGACCGGGTGTGGAAGCGGCGCGGGGCGCGGGCGCTGCGGGGCGGTGCGGTCGCCGGTGCCGTGGCGGGGGCGGCGCTGCCGCTGCTCGATCTGACCGGGGCGCTCGGCGGGGTCGCGCCCTGGGGGTATCTGGCGCTGCTGCTCGCGGTGGCGTGCGTGGCCTGCGACCGGTACTTCGGGCTCACGTCGGGCTGGATAAGGGACGTGGCCACGGCCCAGGCGGTACAGCGGCGGCTTCAGGCGCTCCAGTTCGACTGGGCGTCGGAGAGCGTGCGGGAGGTGCTCGGCCCGACGGAGGGCACGGCCAGTGAGGCCGCCGAGCGGTGCCTGTCGGTGCTGCGGCGCTTCACGGACGACGTGACGGAACTGGTGCGGTCGGAGACGGCGGACTGGATGGTGGAGTTCCGCTCGGGTCCCGCGCCCCTGGTGATGCAGTCCTCCGTCGCCCCGGGCACCCGCCCCGCGGAGCCGCCGCCGGGCCGCTTCCCGCTCCCCCCGGGCGCCCGCCCGAACATGCCCCGCCAGCGCCCGCCCGAGCCGCGCTGACCGCTCCTCGTCCTACCTGGGGCGGTGCGGTCGCGCGGGCCTGTGACGGGGCGCGGCTCGGGCACGGGGCTCCGGGTCAGCTGAAGATGATCATGGAACCTTGTGCCAGGCTCCGGGTCGCGGCCGCGTGCAGGCCGAGCCAGACATGGCGTTCACGGGCGAAGGGGCTGTTGTCGAGGGGGGCCGGCGCCGCCGGTTCCTCCAGGGCCGTGGGCCCCTCCGGCGGGACCGGGGCCGCCGGCGGGTTGGCCGGGTCTATGCCGATCGACCGGGCCACGTACTCCAGTTCCCGCAGGAGCGCGTGGGAGGAGCAGAGGGGGCCACCGCCGGCGAGGAGTTCGTCGTTGGACAGCGGGCTCGGGAAGTCCACAGGGACGTACGCGCCCGCGTGGTCGTAGTGCCAGACCAGGTGCGACTGCTGGGCCGTCGTCTCGAACATCTCCAGTAGCTGCTCGTAGTCGCCGCCCAGTTCGTCGACCGGCGTGACGGCGAGGCCGCACATCTGGAGGAGGTACGCGCGGCGCAGGAAGTGCAGCGCGTCGTAGTCGAAGCCGGCGACGGGGGCCACGTCACCGGAGAGTCCCGGCATGTACGAGTAGACCGGCACCGGCGGCAGTCCTGCCTCGTGCAACGCCTTGTCGTAGAGCGCGAGTTCCTCGGCGAAGGGGTTGTCGGGGCTGTGGCACAGCACATCGACGAGCGGGACCAGCCACAGGTCACAGGCCAAGGCGACTCCTCCGGTGGTGAAGGCCGTGATGAACGGCGGAAAGGCAGCGTAATGCGCGGGGAGCCGGTTCAGCTCCCCCTCTGCACATTGCTCAGATCCCAGATCCATACGCCTCCGGTCCACGTACCGGCCCTGCCGACCAGCTGGTCGACCGTCGCCCGCAGCACCCCGTCGTTCTGCTGCGGGGCGAGCACGAGGACGCCGGCGTGCCAGTACGCGAAGTCGCGGCGGGCCTGGGCGCGCCACGCTTCGGTGATCTCGGGGGCCCGGCCCGAGTAGCGGATGTCGCGCAGCAGGTTGGAGGTCCAGCGGGGCGAGGCGCCGTAAATGCCGACGTGGTCGGGGCCGTAGGGGCCGTTGAAGTAGCCGCCCGGGAGACGGAAGCCGAGGCCGGCCTCGGTCTGCCAGTGCAGGGCCTCCGCGTTGCCCGGGTCGGGCAGCGGCACCGGCACGAGGCTCTCGCCGGGTCCGACGTACCGCTTCCAGGTGCCGTCGGCGACGAACGCCGGGACGTCCGCCCGGTCGACCGCCCTGAGCGGCGCCGGGACGATCGGCACGAGCGCCGCGGCGACCGCCGCGAAGCCGACGAGCCGGTACGGGACCCGCGCCGCGGCGAGCCGGTCCAGCGCGAGGGCGAGCAGCATCCCGAGCGCAGGCGCGCACACCATCGCCACCCGCGACTCGATGACCGACTCGAACAGGGGCCGGTGGGCGAGCAGCGCCCAGGGGCCCGGCAGCACGAGGTCGGTCAGCGGGAGGCGGAACTTCGGGCCGAGCGAGAGCAGGGCCGCGGCGACCGCGGTGAACGCGAGTGCCTTCACGGCGGCGCTGCGCCACAGCCGTACGACGATCGCGAAGGCGAGCGCGACGAGCGGCCAGCCGTAGAAGGCGTTCTGCTCGGTCGGGTTGAGGGCGAGCGCGGCGGCGCGCTCGCGGGAGCCGGCGAGGGAGCGCTCGGCGAAGGAGAGGAGGGCGAGGGGGCTGTTGCCCGCGTTGTCGCCGTGCAGCACGCTCTTGTAGCTCTGCGGGCCGAGGAACTGCCAGTACAGGGGGAAGGCGACGAGCGGCAGCGCGACCGCGGCGGCGACCCCGAGCCCGCGCAGGAGCGGGCGCCAGGCCGCTTTCGCCACGTCCCTGCGCACGACGGCGTGGGCGAGCGCGAACAGCGCCATGCCCATGACGGCGAGCAGGAGCGGTTCCTCGCCGAGGAAGATCTGGTACGTCGCGAAGAGGCCGAGGACGACGCCGTCGCGCACCACGCGCCTGCCTTCGCACAGCCGCAGCGCCCGCTCGATGATCAGCGGGATCATGAAGAGGACGACGAAGTTCGGGTGCGCGTGTGCGTGGCTGACCATCGGGGGCGCGAACGCGGCGAGGAGCGCGCCGGTCGCGGCGGCCCACCGGGTCCGTACGAGCCGTTTCAGGATCAGCCGGTACCAGGCGAAGGCGGTGGCGGCGAGGCCGCCCGTCATCGCCACGTTCAGGGCGACGGCGGGGCCGAAGAGCCAGGTCACGGGGGCGAGCGGGACGGACAGGCCCAGCATCGCGGTGTTGGCCATCAGGTTCACGCCGTCCGGGAAGCCCTGGAGCGTCGTGAACAACGGGTTGTGGAGATGGCGGACGCTGTCCGCCGTCACCGCGAAGAACCACTCCCACTGGTTCTGGTCCTGGAGGGAGTCGGGGAGGTAGCGGTGCGCGGGCGCCGCCCAGCGGCCCGAGTACAGGGCGACGGACAGGACGAGGAAGAGGGCCGCCACGAGGAGGTGGCCCTTCGGCACCGCCCGTGCCCTGAGCGTCACCAGCTCGGCCAGGACCCGGATGTAGTCGAAGGGGCGGACCTTCGATCCCGCCTGGTGCGACCACCGCACGGGCACCTCGGCGACCGGCCAGCCGGAGCGGCGGAAGTACATCAGGATCTCTACGTCGATGCCCCAGCCGTCCAGGCGTGCGGCGCCGAACGCGGCGCGGGCCCGGTCACCGTCGAAGAGCTTGAAGCCGCACTGGGTGTCCCTGATGCCGGGGACGCTCGTCGCGCGTATCAGGAAGTTGCCGGTGCGGCCGAGGAGTTCGCGCAGCCGGTGCTGGTGGCGGGCGATCGTCGCGCCGGGCCTCGCGCGGGAGCCGATCGCCGCCGCGTGGCCCTCGCCGAGCGCCTTGTCGAGGGCTTCCAGCTCCTCGATGGGCGCCGCGAGGTCGGCGTCGGTGACCAGGACACGGCGGCCCCGGGAGGCGAGGACGCCCTGGCGCAGGGCGTGGCCCTTGCCGCGGTTGCGGGGGCTCTCGACGAGCCGGATGCGGGGGGTGCGGCCGGGGCCCTCGGGGGCGGCTGCGGCCGCCCGCTCCGCGATCTCGCGGGTACGGTCGGTGGAGCCGTCGTCGACGACGACGATCTCCCAGTCACCCCACCGGTTCCCGCCGTCCCCGTCGTTCAGGTACGCGGAGACCGCGTCCAGCGTGGGACCGAGCCGGCGCTCCTCGTTGTACGCGGGGACGACGACGGTGAGGTCCACGACGCCCGCGCGCGCGACGACGGGACGGTCGGTCCGCTCCGTGCTCACCGCTTCGCCAGCCGCTCGACGAGGGCGAGGGAGTCCGCGTTGTACGCGGTGACGATGTCCTGCGCGGCGCGGGCGTCCCGGGCCGCGAGCGCGTCGACGAGGCCGCAGTGCCCGGACCAGAGGTGGCCCCTGAGGTCGTCCACACGGCGCAGGTGCGGGACCGCGCACATCCACGACTGGACGCGCAGGCGGTGGAAGAAGTCGGAGAGGTACGGGTTCCCGAACAGGGCGCTGAGCTCGCGCCAGAACCGGAGGTCGTAGCCGATCAGCACGTTCAGGTCGCCGGCCGCGGCCGCGCGGGCGGCCTCCTCGCCGCGGCGGCGGACCCCGGCGAGGGCGGCGGGGGTGGCGTGGTGCGCGTCGGCGTTCGCGGCGAGGCCGCGGAAGATGCCGTCCGTGACGAGGCTGCGGGCCTCGATCATGCCGCGGTAGTCGGCGAGCGAGTACTCGTGGACCGTGAAGCCGCGGTGCTGGGCGGAGTCCAGGAGCCCCTGCCCGGACAGGTCGACCAGGGCCTCACGGACCGGGGTCGCGGAGACGCCGTACTGCTCGGCGATCTCCTTGACCGTGAACTCCTGGCCCGGTTCGAGCCGCCCCGCGAGGATCTCGTCGCGCAGGGCGTCGGCGATCTGCTGGCGCAGCGTGCTGCGCTGGACGGCAGCTCCGCCGTCGGTTCCGGGCACGTGGTCCCTCCCCCGTAGTGCGTCGTCAGCTGGTGAGGCTGTTCCTGGTCAGCTGGTCAGCCTACGCACTACGGGGAGCGACACGGAGTACCTGTTTCCCTACGCCGTGTAGCCGTCCGCCACGGTCAGCGCCTCGTCGAGAGCGGCGAGCCCCTCCTTGGCCTCGGCCTCCGTGACGTTGCACGGCGGGACCACGTGGGTGCGGTTCATGTTGATGAAGGGCCACAGGCCGTTCTTCTTGGCGGCGGCGCCGAAGGCGGCCATCGGCGCGTTCGCCGCACCCGCCGCGTTGTACGGGGTCAGCGGCTCGCGGGTGGCCTTGTCCTTCACCAGCTCCAGGGCCCAGAACATGCCGAGTCCGCGGACCTCGCCCACCGACGGGTGGCGCTCGGCCAGCTCGCGCAGCGCCGGGCCGATCAGCGTCTCGCCGAGGTGGGCGGCGTTCTCGACGACACGCTCCTCCTCCATGACGTTGATGGTGGCGACGGCCGCGGCGCAGGCCAGCGGGTGCCCGGAGTAGGTGAGGCCGCCCGGGTAGGGACGCTTGCCGAACGTGTCGGCGATGGCGCCGGAGATGGCGACGCCGCCGAGCGGGACGTAGCCCGAGTTCACGCCCTTGGCGAAGGTCATCAGGTCGGGCACGACGTCGTAGTGGTCCGCGGCGAACCACTTGCCGGTGCGCCCGAAGCCCGCCATGACCTCGTCGAGGATGAAGACGATGCCGTGCCGGTCACACAGCTCGCGCACGCCCTGGAGGTAGCCGGGCGGCGGCGTCATGATGCCGGCGGTGCCGGGCACGGTCTCCAGGATGATCGCGGCGATCGTGGCCGGGCCCTCGAAGACGATGGTGTCCTCGAGGTGCTGGAGCGCGCGCTCGCACTCCTGCTGCTCGGTCTCCGAGTAGAACGGGGAGCGGTACAGGAACGGCGCCCAGAAGTGGACGACGCCCGCCGCGCCCTGGTCACTCGGCCAGCGGCGCGGGTCGCCGGTCAGGTTGATCGCGGTGGAGGTGGCGCCGTGGTACGAGCGGTAGGCGGAGAGCACCTTGTGGCGGCCCGTGTGCAGCCGGGCCATGCGGGTGGCGTTCTCCACCGCCTCGGCGCCGCCGTTGGTGAAGAAGATCTTGTCCAGGTCGCCGGGGGTCCGCTCGGCTATGAGGCGTGCGGCCTCCGAGCGGGCCTCGACGGCGAACGCGGGCGCGAAGGTCGTGAGGGAGGCGGCCTGCTCCTGGATCGCGGCGACGACCTTCGGGTGCTGGTACCCGATGTTCGTGAAGACGAGGCCGGAGGTGAAGTCGAGGTAGCGGTTGCCGTCGTAGTCCCAGAAGTACGAGCCTTCGGCGCCGGCGACGGCGAGCGGGTCGATGAGCTCCTGTGCGGACCAGGAGTGGAACACGTGCGCACGGTCCGCGGCCTTGACGGCGGCGCCGACCTGGGGATTCGGCTGAGGGGTCATGGGCCCGAGGGTAAATGTCCGCATGGTGGAAGGACCATCGGCGTCCTGTCTGTGGGACGGCCGCTAACGCGACACACTGTCGCCCTCGCGCGGCGGCACCGCCCCGGGAAACAGCGTCCGCACCGCGTCTTCCCACGGCCCGGCCGCCAGCTCGGGCCGCAGCGCGGCGAGTCCCCCGCAGTACTTGCCGAACGCGACGGGGGCCACCCCGAACCGCGCGAGGAGCCGGTCCGCGTCCGTCGGCCGCCCCGGCGCGCCCGCCTTGGTCTCCACCAGCACGGACCCGCCGTCCGCCCGCACGGCGCGCCCCTGACCCGCGTCGCGCACGACGAGCCCCGCGTCACAGGTGAGCCGCTGCCCGTCGGCCACGAACGTCGCGCGCCGGTACTCGGTGACGACGCGGGCGGCCAGCTCCTGCGGCGCCCCGATGCCGTACGTACCGCGCAGGAGTCCGGCGACGAAGGCGCGCCGCGTGTCGTCGAGGGGGTGGTCGCCCTCGCCCAGGAGGGTGCGGTGCTTGACCGTCCCGCCGTCCGCGCAACGCACCTTGAGCTCCAACTGCCGCTTCCCGCTGTCCTCGTAGAGCCGCTCCCTGATGCCGAAGCGGGGCGCGCGTCCCTGCGCGTGGTCGTGGAACGTGCGCAGGGTGGGGGTGTCGTAGTGCGTCGAGCAGTATCCGAACCAGCGGCGGCCGCCGACGGACAGGGCGCGGTAGGGGCCGCCCGGCCTGCGGGGGTCGGTGAGCAGGGCGGCGAAGTCCTGGAAGAGCTCGACGGGGACGAGATAGCTGTGGCCGTGGTGGCGCAGCAGCGGGGCCTCGGTGTCGGTCCCGTCGAGTCCGACGGGACGGGCGGCGAGCGCGGCGCGCGCGAGGGCGCGGACGGCGACTGGCGTCCTGTTCAGCACACGGTCTCCTCGGTCGGGGGAGGTCGTAGACGTGAAGGGGTACGTCGTGACGTGGTCGTCGTGGTTCGTTGCGGTTCGTCGTGAAGTACTACGTACCGGATCGCACGATCGTTCCGATTGACGGAAACAAAATTCCACGGAATGGCCGGCTGTATAGAAAGTGATGGACAGCACCCTGCCGTAATGACAGCATGCTGTCATTACTATGAGGCAGTGACAGGTACCCGAGGTTCTGGAGGACACCATGACCGCCGGCCGCACCGAGAAGCCCGTACACCTCGCCGTCTACGACACGCTCGCCGACTGGGAGTCGGGGCACGCCACCGCCCACCTGGCCCGCGGCGGTTACGGGATCCGCACCGTCGGGCTCGACGCCGGGCGGGCCGTCACCACCATCGGCGGTGTGCGCATCCAGCCCGACCTGGCCCTCGGCGACCTGCGCCCCGAGGACAGCTCGCTGCTGATCCTCACCGGCGCCGACCTCTGGGACGCCGGTGACGACCTCGCGCCCTTCGCCCGCAAGGCCCGCGCCTTCCTCGACGCGGGCGTGCCGGTCGCCGCGATCTGCGGGGCCACCGCCGGACTCGCCCGCGAGGGCCTGCTCGACGACCGGGCGCACACCAGCGCCGCCCCCATGTACCTCGACGCCACCGGCTACAAGGGCGGCGAGCGCTACGTCGACGCGGACGCCGTGACGGACGGCGGCCTGATCACCGCCGGGCCGACCGAGCCGGTCGCGTTCGCGCGCGAAGTCCTGGGCGGGCTAGGGGTGTTCGAGGGCGAGCTGCTCGACGCCTGGTACCGCCTGTTCCACGACTCGGACGTGACGGCGTACGAGACCCTCCAGGGAGCGCGGGAGTGAGCAGGGCGCGCCAGGACCTGCTGAGCCGGACCGCGCTCGGCGTCTTCCGGCTCAACGGCCAGTTCCTGTCCGTCTCCGAGGAGCTGTCACGGCCCGCGGGGCTCACCGCCGCCCGGTGGCAGGTGCTCGGCGCGGTCCTGACCGCGCCGCTGCCCGTCGCCGGCATCGCGCGCGTCATGGGCATCACCCGCCAGAGCGTGCAGCGCGTCGCCGACCTGCTCGTCACCCAGGGCCTCGCCGCGTACGAGCCGAACCCGGCCCACCGGCGCGCCAAGCTCCTGGCCCCCACCGAGGAGGGCCGCGCGGCGATCGCGCGGATCGGCCCCGGCCACGCGGCCCTCGCGGACCGGCTCGCGGCGGCGCTCGGCGAGGACGAACTCGCCGCGACGGTACGGACGCTCGAACGGTTGTCGGCGGCCCTGGACGAGGTGACGGATCACCCCGGGGATCACCCGACGGGTCCCCGCACGACCCACCCTGTTACGGAACCGTAGACGCCGCCGCGACCCCAGTGTCACAACCTCCCACTATTCTCGGGATGTTGGTCACATATGGGGGAGGGTGGCGCGACATGGAGAAGCTGGGGGCGGGAGATCCGCAGCGCATCGGTGCGTACCGGCTGCTGGCGCGGCTCGGGGCGGGCGGGATGGGCCAGGTCTATCTGGCGCGCTCGGACCGCGGGCGCACGGTCGCGGTCAAGCTGGTGCGCCAGGAGCTCGCCGAACAGGAGGAGTTCAGGAACCGGTTCCGGCTCGAGGTGCGGGCCGCGCGGCAGGTCGGCGGGGAGTGGACCGCGCCGGTCCTCGACGCGGACACCGAGGCGGACATCCCCTGGGTGGCCACGGGTTACGTGGCGGGGCCCTCGCTCCAGACGGTCGTCTCGCACGACCACGGCGCGCTGCCCGAGCGCTCCGTGCGGATCCTCGCGGCGGGCCTCACGCACGCGCTCAAGGACATCCACACCGCGGGCCTCATCCACCGCGACCTGAAGCCGTCGAACGTCCTGGTGACGATCGACGGGCCGCGCGTCATCGACTTCGGCATCGCCCGCGCCCTGGAGACCGTGACGGACGGCGGCCTCACGAGAACGGGCGCCCTCGTGGGCTCGCCCGGCTTCATGGCCCCCGAGCAGGTGCGTGGCGACCGGATCACCCCGGCCTGCGACGTGTTCTGCCTCGGCTCGGTCCTCGCCTACGCGGCGTCGGGCGCGCTGCCGTTCGGCACGGCCAACAGTGGGGTGCACGCCCTGATGTTCCGTATCGCCCAGGAGGAACCCGACCTCGAAGGGCTCCCGGAGGGCCTCCAGGAACTCGTACGGGACTGTCTGCACAAGGAGCCCTCGGCCCGCCCGACCCTGGACCAGCTTCTGGAGCGGACCGGTGCCGAGGACACGCTCGGCGACGGCGGACGCACGCGCGACCCGTGGCTGCCGGGTGCCCTCGTGGCCCAACTGGGGCGGCACGCCGTGCAGTTGCTGGACACGGAAGACCCCGAAGGCGCGACCGGCGCGACCGGCGCGACCTCCGGGAAGCCGCCCAGCCTCTCCAAGGAGAAGCCCGCACCCGCCACGCCCGCGGAGACCGGCGACGGCGAGCCAACCCCTCCCCCGCCCGGCAAGCCCGGCGCCGCCCCCGTCAACCACCTCCCGACGATGGTCTCCCCCTCCGGCCCGTCGACCCCCGCGCTCCCGCCGGCGGCCCCGCCCGCCTCCGCCGCGTACGGGTACCCGCATCCGCACCCCCAGGCACCCGTCTACGGCTACCCGCAGCAGGGCGGCTGGGGCGGGACGCCGCCCTACGGCCCCGCCGCCACACCCCCGTACGGCCCTGGCGTCGTCCCCATCGGCGCACCGCAGCCGGAGCCACGGCGCAGCGGGCGTTCCACGGCGGCGCTGATCGTGGTGGCGCTGGTCGTGGCGCTCGGCGCGGGCGGATCGGTGTACGCGCTGATGAAGGACGACGGCAAGCCGGCCTCCCAGAGCGAGGACTCCAAGCAGCCGACGTCCGGCGCGCCCACGAGCCAGGGACCCTCGACGGGCGGCCCCAGTTCGCAGGATCCCGAGACCTCGCAGCCCCCCGAGTCCTCCGAACCGCCCGCGGGCGGGGACGTGCCCCCCGAGTTCCTCGGCACCTGGTCCGCCTCGATCGACAACGCCACGGGCCACAACACCCGCCGTCTGGACATCCAGCAGGGCAGCCCCGGGGACACGGTCCTGTCGATGACGGCGGACGGACCGCTCCAGGGCGGCGGCACGTACCACTGCGTGTTCCAGGGCACGCTGGTGTCGGCCTCCGGCGGGACGCTGCGCATCGGCGCCACCGACGTCGTCTCCGGCCCCGCCGGTTCGTGCAGTCCCGGCAAGCCGAGCACGGTCGAGGTGCTCTCGTCGGGCGAGCTGCGCCGCACGATGAACAACGGCGACGAGCTGACGTACAGCAAGGGGTGACGGGCGCACTCCGGTCCTGAAATCGGCCTGCGGACAGGCAGGTTGAGCGCTCCGGCGAGGCACGGGGTGAACGCGCGGCGAACAGCGGTCGACACCTCGGCCGCCGTCCGCCGTGCTGCCGCACGAGCCCCTACGGTGACTCCACCATCAGGTTCCGGGGGGAGTACACCGTGGGCTGGCTCAAGGACGCACAGAACCTCGTCGCCATCGCCACGACGGTGCTGTCCATCGCCGCGTCACTGGCCCTGTGGTACGTCGAGCGGCGCAAGCAGCACAGCAAGCGGATCGGCCATCGCATCCAGATGGACATCCCGCTCAGCCGCGCCATCTCGGAGGACCTGCCGGGCCCGGACGGCCTGATCCCGCGCCGCGACATCACCGAGGACACCACACTGGTCCTCCTGCGGATCGAGAACGACGGCGCGGCCACGATCACCGACGGCGACTACATCTCGGATCCCAAGGGCCTGACCGTGACGTTCGCCGGGCGCCGCATCACCGACGCGTATCCGGTGCAGCCCGCCCTCACCTCGAACACCGCCCGGCAGATACGGCTCGACTCCCGGCCCGTCTACACGCCCGGCGAGAACAGCCTCCTTCTGCCGCCCGTCGCCCTCAACAGCGGCGACTACTACAAGCTCCTCGTGATGCTCCGCAGCGGCGGCGCGGGCACCCAGGTCGACATCGAGGGCCGCCTCAACGACGGCACCGTCCACCCCAACCAGGGCGCCCACCCCGACGACAAGCCGCCCCTGTTCAGCGCGCTGGGCCGCTGGACCGTCGGAATCCTCGGCACCGGCATGGCGATCCTGCTGGTCCTCGCCACGCTGCCGGACCCGGTCCCCCAGCCCCGCGGCTGCGCCTCGGGTTCGCTCACCCTCACCGGGTCCTCCGCGTTCCGGCCCGCGATGGAGGCGCTGCGCGACGCGTACACGCGCGACTGCGACGACGCGAAGATCACCGTGGCCACCAGCTCGAGCGGCACCGGCGTCCGCCAGCTCCTGGAGTCCGACCCCTCGGACACGGCGGGCGACCACTCCAGTGTCATGGCCTTCTCCGACGGCCCGACCTCCGAGAGCGACCCCGAGGGCAAGCTGCACGACGAGAAGGTCGCCGCGATGGCGTTCGCCCTGGTCGTCAACGACGCCGTGGTCGTCGACGGCAAGCCGCTCACCAACCTGACCGTCTCCCAGGTCCGCCGGCTCTATCTCGGCGACATCACCGACTGGAAGGACCTGGGCGGGCCCGACCTGCCCGTGCGCACCGTCCGCAGGACCGGCAGCTCCGGCACGCGCGGCGCCTTCGAGGCCCGCGTCCTCGGCCGCCCCGACTCCTTCTCGACGTCGTCGCGCGACTGCCGCACCAAGGACCTGCTGCCCGCCTCGAAGGTCCTGCGCTGCGAGGAGCACAACACGCCCGACCTCCTCGACCGGGTCGCGCGGGTCGACGGCACGATCGGCTACGCGGCCCCGCCCGAGGGCACCCCGCGCAAGGGCTCCCACATCCTGAAGCTGAACGGCCTCGGCCCCTCCGGCGAGAACATCAGGAAGGGCTACCCCTTCCACGCCGTGGAGTACGCGTACACGATCGGCAACCCCGAGGACGGCTCCCTGGCCGACAGCTTCCTCGATTTCCTCACCCAGGGCGCCGCCAACCGAGTCATCGCCCGCGCCGGGCACCTGTCCTGCACCTCCCCCGACGGCTCGGCGGCCTGCCGCGGCTGAGCCACCGGTCCGTGTACAGACGCAGGCGCCCCCGCCAGGCTCCGTCGAGCCGTGCGGGGGCGCCTGCTGTTCCGGGGCGCGGGGCCTAGAGGAACGAGTTGACCTCGATGGTCTCGGTGCGGCCGGGGCCGACACCGATCGCGGAGATCGGGGCGCCCGACATCTCCTCCAGGGCCTTCACGTACGCCTGCGCGTTCTTCGGCAGGTCGGAGAAGGTCTTGGCCTTGGTGATGTCCTCGGACCAGCCCGGCAGGTACTCGTACACCGGCTTCGCGTGGTGGAAGTCGGTCTGCGAGTACGGGAGCTCCTCGACACGCTTGCCGTCGATCTCGTAGGCGACGCAGACCGGGATCTGCTCCCAGCCCGTGAGCACGTCCAGCTTCGTGAGGAAGAAGTCCGTCAGGCCGTTCACGCGGGTCGCGTAGCGGGCGATGACCGCGTCGAACCAGCCGCAGCGGCGGTCGCGGCCGGTGGTGACACCGCGCTCGCCGCCGATGCGGCGCAGCGCCTCGCCGTCCTCGTCGAACAGCTCGGTCGGGAACGGGCCCGCGCCGACCCGGGTCGTGTACGCCTTGAGGATGCCGATGACGCGGCTGATCTTCGTCGGGCCGACGCCCGCACCCGTGCAGGCGCCGCCCGCGGTCGGGTTCGACGACGTCACGAAGGGATACGTGCCGTGGTCGATGTCGAGCAGCGTGCCCTGGCCACCCTCGAAGAGGACGACCTTGTCGTCGTCGAGGGCCTTGTTCAGGATCAGGGTGGTGTCGGCGACGTAGCCCTTGATCTGCTCCGCGTAGCCGAGCAGCTCCTCGACGACCTGCTCCGCCTCGATGGCGCGCCGGTTGAAGACCTTGGTGAGGAGCTGGTTCTTGCCCTCGAGCGCCGCTTCGACCTTCTGGGTGAGGATCGACTCGTCGTAGAGGTCCTGGACGCGGATGCCGACGCGGTTGATCTTGTCCGCGTACGTCGGGCCGATACCGCGGCCGGTGGTGCCGATCTTGCGCTTGCCGAGGAAGCGTTCCGTCACCTTGTCGACGGTCACGTTGTACGGCGTGATGATGTGCGCGTTGCCGCTGAGCAGCAGCTTCGACGTGTCGACGCCGCGCTCGTTCAGTCCACTCAGCTCGGAGAGCAGGACCGACGGGTCGACGACGACACCGTTTCCGATGACCGGCGTGCACTCCGGCGAGAGGATCCCGGAAGGGAGGAGGTGGAGCGCATACTTCTGGTCGCCTACGACGACCGTGTGACCGGCGTTGTTGCCGCCCTGGTAGCGCACCACATAGTCCACGGATCCACCGAGCAGGTCGGTGGCCTTTCCCTTGCCTTCGTCACCCCACTGAGCACCGAGCAGCACAAGTGCGGGCACAGGCGTACACCCCTTCCGGGCGGGGCAAGACCAAGGTCAGGGGCCGTAGCCGCCTGTATGGGTGTGCCTTGGTGTGCCCCGGAATAGACCAAGCCCCTGGCGCAATAGCGCAAGGGGCTCTTGCACCAAGATGCTACCCGAGGAAGCGAGGCAGGACCGAGGTGGCGGCTTTTGACCAGCTTCTGGTGGTCGTCGATCCGGTCGCCCGGCGTGCGGACGGCGAGTCGGTACGCATCGCGAAGGACGTGCTCGGCGCCGGTGCGACGGTGAAGGTGTGCCTGCCGGACGGGCCGGAGGAATTCGCGAAGGCGCTGGTCAGAAGGGGTTCCCGGCGACCGGTGGTGATCGGGGACGACCGGGCGCTGCTGCGCGCGGTGGGGCTGCTGCACCGCGAGCGCGAGCTGGCGGGTTCCGTCCTCTCGTTCGTTCCGGTGGGGGCGAGTCTCTCGCTGGCGCGCTCCCTCGGCGTGCCCACCGACGCGGTGACGGCGGCGCGGGCGGCCCTGGAGGGGGTCGAGCGGCGGCTCGATCTGCTCGTCGACGACTCCGACGGGGTGGTGATCGGGGATCTGCGGATCCCGCCCGTGGCGCATCCGGCGGCGCTGGGCTCCGATCCCGCGCACCACTGGCTGCGCACCTGCCAGTCCCTCGTCCGCACGCTCGCGGCGCGACCGCCGCGCATGACGGCGCCCGCGCCGGGGCCGCAGCGGCTGCGGGTCGAGGCGGACGGGGTGACGCTGGTCGATCTGGACCGGCCGGTCGAGGGCGTGAGCGTGGCCCCGGACGCGGCGGGCCGGGCCAGCGTCGAGGTGAGGCCGTCCTCGGTGGGCGCGGAGGCGGGGCCCCTGCGGGTCCTCGCGCACTCGGTGACGGTGTCGGGTCCGGACTTCCGCTACCGCGCGGACCAGGTGGTGGGCGGCCCCGTCCGCACCCGCACGTGGACGGTACGGGCGGGCGCGTGGGGGCTGACACTGCCGAAGTGACGTGCCGGTCAGTTCGACAGGTCCCGGCGGCGCAGACCCGTCAGGCCCGCCGCGACGAAGACCGCCGCGATCGCCAGCAGGATCAGGACGGGGGTCCACGTCATCTCGCCGCCCGGCAGCTTCGGCAGGTGGCCGAACGGGGAGAGGTTCATGACCGGCTGCGGGAGCTCGAACGCCGGGCCGATCCAGCCGATCAGGAGGGCGATGCCCGCGACGGCCCAGGCCGCCACCGCCGCCCTCGGGAACACCCCGAACAGCAGCACGGCGAGGCCTCCGATGACCCAGATCGCGGCCAGCTGCGTGAGGCAGGCGCCCAGGACGGGGCCGAAGTTCCCGCCGTAGCCGATCCCGAGGCCCAGGCCGCCGAGGACCATGATCAGCGCGGCCCCGCCGAACGCGATGGCCAGATGGCCCGCCGCCCACCGCAGTCGGCCGACCGCGGCCGCGAGGACCGGCTCGGCACGCTGCGAGGTCTCCTCGCCGCTGAGGCGGAGCACCGACGAGACGATGTAGAGCGCGGCGACCATGCCGAGCATGCCGACCATCGTGGCGAGGAACGCGTCCGTGACGCCGGACTGGCCGCCCATCCGCTCGATGATGTCGCGCGTCTTCTGGTTGTCGCCGACGAGATCCGTCGCGCCCTGCGTCATCCCGCCGAACGCGATGCCGGCGACGAGGAACCCGGCGCTCCACCCGAACACGCTGCCGCGCTGGAGCCGCCAGGCGAGCGCGCCCGCCGTGCCGAGCCGGCCCGAGGCGGGTCCGGGGCGGCTCGGCAGGAAGCTCATCCCGATGTCGCGCCGCCCTGCGAGCCCGTACGCGGCCGCCCCCTGCGCGGCGACGCCCGCCACGAACAGGAGCAGCACCCACCAGCGTTCGTCCGCGAACGCCCGTGTGTTCTCCAGCCAGCCGAGCGGCGACAGCCAGGTCAGTACCGACGAACCTCCCCCGGAGCCGGAAGTCCCCGAGTCCCCGGCCGCGCGCAGCACGAACGCCAGGCCGAGCACCGCCGACGTCAGGCCCTTGGCGAGGCGCGCGCTCTCCGTGAGCTGCGCGACGATCGCCGCCATCGTGGCGAACACCATGCCGGTCGCCGCGATCGCGAGCCCCAACGCCAGTGCCCCGCCGCCGCCTTGGGAGGCGAGGCCGCCCGCGACCAGCAGGGCGGTGGCCGCGTCGGCGACGAGCGCCGCGAGCAGCGCGGCGGTCAGCGGGGCGCGCCGCCCCACCATCGCCGACGACACCAGCTCCTGGCGCCCGCTCTCCTCCTCGTCACGGGTGTGCCGCACGACGATGAGCAGGCTCATGACGGCGGCGAACAGCCCGCCGTAGACCCCGATGCGCCACGCGGTGAGTCCGCCGATCGAGTCGGCGAAGACCGGTCCGTACAACGCGCGCATCGAGCTGTTCGTGGCCATCGACTGCGCGATGTCGGCGCGCTCGGCGGCGGTGCTGTACACGCTCTTCAGCGAGCCCGGCATCGACAGGACCATCATGAGGATGACGGCCACCCATACGGGGATCATGACGCGGTCGCGGCGCAGCGCGAGCCTCACCAGGGCTCCCGTGCCCGCGAGTTGGCGAGCTCCGGCGGCGCGGGGGGCGAATCGCGTGTCGGCCACGGCGGCGGTCATCGCGACACCGCCCCTTCCGCGGCACGGGCGCCCTCGGTCCCGCCCGCACCGTCGTCCTGGTAGTGCCGCAGGAACAGCTCCTCCAGCGTGGGCGGGGTGCTGGCGAGCGACCGTACGCCGGAGCCGGTGAGCGAGCGGAGCACCGCGTCGAGCTTGTCGCTGTCGACCTGGAGCTTGACGCGCAGGCCCTGAATGTCCAGGTCGTGCACGCCGGGGAGCTGGGCGAGTCCGTTGGGCGCGGAGGCGAGTTCGGCGGTGACGCTGGTGCGGGTCAGGTGCCGCAGCTCGCTGAGCGACCCGGTCTCGACGGTACGGCCCTTGCGGATGATGCTGATCCGGTCGCAGAGCGACTCGACCTCGCTGAGGATGTGCGACGACAGCAGCACGGTCCGGCCCCGCTCGCGGGCGGCCTCCTTGACGTACTCCTGGAAGACCTCCTCCATCAGCGGGTCGAGGCCGGAGGTCGGCTCGTCGAGGATGAGGACGTCCACGTCGGACGCGAACGCGGCGACCAGGGCGACCTTCTGCCGGTTGCCCTTGGAGTAGGCGCGGCCCTTCTTGGTCGGGTCGAGCTCGAACCGCTCGATCAGGTCCGCCCGGCGCGCCTTGTCGAGGCCTCCGCGCAGCCTCCCGTAGAGGTCGATGACCTCGCCGCCGCTGAGGTTGCGCCACAGCGTGACGTCGCCCGGCACGTACGCGACCTTGCGGTGCAGGGCGACGGCATCGGCCCAGGGGTCGCCGCCGAGCAGCTGCACCGCGCCGGAGTCGGCGCGCAGCAGGCCGAGCAGGACGCGGATGGTGGTGGACTTCCCGGCGCCGTTGGGGCCGAGGAAGCCGTGCACCTCGCCGGCCTCGACGTCCAGATCGAGGCCGTCCAGAGCGCGCGTCCTGCCGAACGACTTGTGCAGTTCGGAGACGGTCATTGCCTTCGTCATGTTTCAGAACGTACGCTACTTTCACAAACTTGTGAAGTTAAGGAAGCGTATAAACTTGAGGCCGCACGTCACCCAGGGGAGATGATCGGGACATGAGCGCGACGAAGGACGGCGACAGCGACACCGGGGCGGGCCGGGACGGCGACGAGGCGGCGGTGTCACGCTTCGTGGAGCGGTTCGCCGCGGAGATGACCGAGGCCGGGATGCAGCGGATGGCCTCCCGCGTCTTCGCCTCGCTGCTCGCCTCCGACGAGAGCGCGCTGACCTCCGCCGAGCTCTCCGAGCGACTGCAGATCAGCCCGGCGGCGGTGTCCGGGGCGGTGCGCTATCTGACGCAGGCGGGCATGGTCGGCCGCGAGCGGGAGCCCGGCTCGCGCCGCGACCGCTACCGACTGCACAACGACCTGTGGTTCGAGACGTTCACCCGCCGCGACCAGCTCCTCGCGCGCTGGGAAAAGGTTCTGCGCGACGGGGTGGAATCACTGGGCCCGGACAGCCCCGCGGGCCTGCGGATCGCCGAGACGGCGGCGTTCATGCAGTTCCTGGACAGCGAGCTGAAGGGCCTGATGACGCGGTGGCACGCGCACCGCGAGACGCTCGACCTCGGCCCCCGGACCTGACGTTCCCTACGCGGGCCTGACCAGCCGCGCCTCGTACGCGAAGACCGCAGCCTGGGTGCGGTCGCGCAGGCCCAGCTTCACGAGGACCCGGCTGACGTGGGTCTTGATGGTCGACTCGGCGACGACCAGCCGTTCGGCGATCTCCGCGTTCGACAGGCCCTGGGCGATCAGGACCAGCACCTCCGTCTCGCGTTCCGTCAGCTCACCGAACGCCCCCGGGTTCGCCACCGCCCGCAGCTTCGGGATCTCGGACAGCTTGGAGAACTCCGTGATCAGGCGGCGGGTGACCGAGGGGGCGAGAAGTGCCTCGCCCTGGGCCACCACCCTTACGCCGTCGGCCAGTTGGCGGGCCGAGGCGTCCTTGAGGAGGAAGCCGGAGGCGCCGGCGCGCAGGGCCTGGTAGACGTACTCGTCGAGGTCGAAGGTGGTCAGGACGAGCACCTTCGCGCTGCCGTCCATCGCGGCGATCTCGCGGGTGGCCTCGATGCCGTTCAGCTCCGGCATGCGGATGTCCATGAGGACGACGTCCGGGGAGAGCTCACGGACCCGGGCGATCGCCTCGCGGCCGTTGACCGCCTCGCCGACGACCTCGATGTCGGGCATCGCGTTGAGCAGCACCGAGAAGCCCTCGCGCACCATCATCTGGTCGTCGGCGATCAGTACTCGGATGGTCATGCCGGGTCTCGGTTCCAGTACGCGGATGGTCATGCCGGGTCTCCCGACCGCTCTGTCGCCGTCGTCGCCGTCGCCGCTTCCGGCTCCGGCTTGGGCTCCGGCGCGGCCACCGGCACGAACGCCGCCACCTCGTAGCCGCCGTCCGCCGTGGGGCCCGCCGTCATCTCTCCGCTCAGCATCGCGATGCGCTCCCGCATGCCCGTGATCCCGTGGCCCGCGCCCGGCGAGGGCTTGACCAGACCCGTCGGCGGGCCGTTCACGATGCGCAGGCCGAGCCCCCCGAGGACGTACGACACCTCGACGCATGCCTCGGCGCCGGGCGCGTGCCGCAGCGCGTTGCTCAGCGCCTCCTGCACGATGCGGTACGCCGACAGCTCGACGCCCTGCGGCAGGTCGCGGACCGCGCCGGTGACCGTCTGGCCGACCCGGAGCCCGGCCTCCCGCACGTTCTCCAGGAGCCGGCCGAGGTCGGCGAGCGTCGGCTGCGGGGCGTCGGGCGCCGCTGTGAACTCAGCGGACTCGACCCGTACGACGCCGAGGACCCGGCGCAGCTCGGTGAGCGCCGCCACCGCGTTCTCGCGGATCGTGACGAACGCCTGCTCCAGCTCCGGGGGCGGGTTCTCCACGCGGTAGGGCGCGGCCTCCGCCTGGATCGCGACGACCGACATGTGGTGCGCGACCACGTCGTGCAGCTCGCGGGCGATGTTCGTGCGCTCCTCCAGGAGCGTGCGCTTGTCCCGCTCCACTGCCGTGACCTGGCGCTGCGCGGTCATCTCCACCTTCGCCTCGCGCCTGATGTGCACCGACGTGGTGACGAGGAGCGCGAGCGCGGAGACGACGAGCATGGGCGCGGTGTCCGGGTCCATGCTGTACCAGAAGACCGACGCGAAGAAGCCGAAGGCGGCCGTGCCCGCCCACATCCAGGCCGCCGTGCGCGGCCGGGTCCTGGCCGCGACCACCGTCATCACGACGAGGTGCGCGAAGAACCCGGCGGGCGCCCACGGGGCGCCGAATCCGTCCCCTCCCATGATCGCGACGAACGGCGTCGACACGAGGGATATCCACCACGCCCCGACGGGCCTGATCAGCGTCATCGCCACGGCGAGCGCCGGGACGAATCCGGACAGCGCGTGGATCACGCCGCCGCCCATCGAGTCGCCGACGGCGAATGCGATCAGCAGCGTGAACAGGGCGGCGCCCAGGACCACGGCGTGCGGCGTCCACACCGCGTAGCGGCGCACCCGCTCCGGCAGCCGCCCGAGCAGCGGGCCTTCCGGCGACCACGGCGGCAGCGGACGGTAGGCGAAGGGATCCTTGAACAGGTCCTGCCGCAGGCCGCTCAGCGCGCCGGCGGCGAGACGGTACTCGGGGCTGCGGCTCTTGGCCCCCGTCGGCATCGTCTGGGTCTGGGTCTGGGTCTGTGTCTCGGTCACGTACGGCACCGTAAGCGGCGGCCCGCCCCGAAGGCGTCCCACGGGAGGAGGGTCCTGGGCCCTCCGTCGCAGGTACTACACGCTCCCGCCGGGGCCGGGCGCCGTCACCACGCCAGCTGGGCGATCTCCTCCGCCACCACGGCGCACGCGTCCGCGGCGGGGTCGATCAGCGGGAAGTGGCCGACGTCCTCCAGGAGCGTGAGCCCCACGACCTCGCCCGCCTTCGCCGCCGCGTCCGCGTAGGCCTCGGCGACCGCGTACGGCACCGTCGTGTCCGCCCGTCCCTGCACCAGCGTCGTCGCGATGCCCGTCGGCAGCAGCGCGGCGGGGTCGGCGTACGGCAGCCGCTCCTCGAACACGGCCTCGCCGCCCAGGAACTGGGCGGGTGCGCCGGAGCAGACGTCGAGGTCGCGGGCCGTCACGAAGTCGGCGATGGGGGCGAGCGCGACGACGCCGCGCAGCGGTGCGGGGGCGGCGGTGTACCAGGGCGCGTCCTCGGGCAGCAGATGCCGCGCGGCGGCCCACAGCGCGAGCTGCCCGCCGGCCGAGTGCCCCACGACGACGGTGCGCCGCGGGTCACCCTGCGGCAGCACGTCCCGTACGAGGCGGGGGAGGGCGTCGAGGGCGGCGGCGATGTCGTCGAACGTCTCCGGCCAGCGCCCCGCCACCGGACCCGTGCCGCCTTGCTGGGGAAGTGAACTCCCGCGCCGATACTCGACGTTGGCGACCGCGAAGCCGCGCCGCGCCAGGAAGTCGGCGAACGGCGTGAGGTGCCGCCGGTCGTAGGGGGCGCGCCACGCGCCGCCGTGCAGGGCCACCACCAGGGGCGCGGAATCCGCACCGTCGCGGGGCGCGTAGAAGTCGACGACCTGGTCCGGGTGATCCCCGTACGCGGCGGTGACGTCGGGCGGGACCACGGGGTGCGAGAAGGCCGATGCCTCTTCGGCCTCGTCGCGGGCGGCAGCGTCGTCCGGCATGCTCCAACCTCTCAGCGTCACAGCGGAATTGGAAAGTATGCGGACGCTACCAGGCCCGTGACGTGGGCGGACACACACCGTAACCGGATAAACGGTTCCCCTGTGCCGTTACTCTGGCCGTATGCCCGAACAAGCAGAGCCCGGGACCGCCCCTTCGGACCCCGGCGCCGCCCCTTCGGACCCCGGCGCCGTGCCGGCGGAGCCCGGCACCGTCCGTCCCGGCGGGCGCACGGCACGGGTCCGCGCCGCCGTCCTCGACGCCGCCGGTGACGTGCTCGCCGAACAGGGCTTCGCCCACCTCGACCTGGCGGACGTCTCGCGGCGCGCGGAGGTCGGCAAGACGACGGTGTACCGGCGCTGGGGCTCGGTCACGGGGCTCGTCGCCGATCTCCTCGCCGACATGGCCGAGCAGTCGCTGCCGCGCATTGACACCGGCACCCTGCGCGGCGACCTGCGGGCCAACGCCCGCCTGGTGCGGCGCACGCTGGCCGACCCCCGCCAGGGCGCCCTGTTCCGGGCCGTCATCGCGGCCGCGACCTGCGACGAGAAGACGTCGGCGGCCCTGCGCCGCTTCTACGAGGTGCGAGTCGCCGAGTGGGCTCCGTGCGTGGAACAGGCCGTGCGGCGCGGCGAGTTGAGCCCCGGCACGGACCCGGCCGCCGTCGTGCGCGCCGTGTCCGCGCCCCTCTACTACCAGCTCCTGACGGCCGGGTCCGCGCCGACCGAAGCCGACGCGGACCAGGCCGCCGACGCCGCCGTCGCGGCGGCGGAAGCGGGCGTCTACACCGCCTGAGGCGTCTCTACGCCGCCGCGGCCGCCAGCTGATCCGCGAGGACCCGCGCGGCCCGCTCCACCTCGGCGAACCCGAGGTACAGCGGGGTGAAGCCGAACCGCAGCACGTCAGGGGCGCGGTAGTCACCGACGACACCCGCCGCGATCAGCCGCTCCATGACCGCGCCCGCGATGGGGGTACCTCCCTGCTCGAACGAAGTTGAGAGCTCGGGGGAGCACCGCAGCGCCACCTGGCTGCCGCGCTCGGCGTGCGCGGCCGGCGTCACCGACTCGACCCGACCCGCGGGCACATACGCCTCGACGCACTCCAGGAAGAAGTCCGTCAGCGCGAGCGACTTGGCACGCACCGCGTCGACCGGCACCCCGTCCCAGACGTCGAGCGCCGCCTCCAGAGCGAGCATGGACAGGATGTCGGGAGTGCCGACCCTGCCCCGCACCGCCCCGTCCCCGGCCTCGTACGAGGGCCGCATCCCGAACGGCTCGGCGTGCGAGTTCCATCCCGGCAGCGGCGAGTCGAAGCGGCTCTGGAGATCACTGCGCACATACAGGTACGCGGGTGAACCGGGGCCGCCGTTCAGGTACTTGTACGTGCAGCCGACCGCGAGGTCGACCCCGTGCTCGTCGAGTCCGACCGGCAGCGCGCCCGCGCTGTGGCACAGATCCCAGACGGACACGGCGCCCGCGCGGCGCACCGCGGCGGTCAGCGCGGGCAGATCGTGCAGGCGGCCCGTGCGGTAGTCGACGTGGTTGAGGAGCACCGCGGCCGTCCGGTCGCCGAGCGCGCCCGGAACCTCCGCGGGGGTCAGCGGACGCAGCGTGCAGCCCGTCATCCGGGCGGCGGACTCGGCGATGTACCCGTCGGTGGGGAACGTCGTCGCGTCGACGAGGATCTCGTCGCGCCCCTCACCGGCCAGCCGCACCGCGCCCACCAGCGCCTTGAACACATTGACGCTGGTCGAGTCGCCGACCACGATCTGCCCCTCGGCCGCACCGACGAGGGGCGCGATCCGGTCGCCGATCCGCTCGGGTGCCGTCCACCAGCCCGACTCGGTCCAGGAACGGATGCGCAGCTCGCCCCACTGCCGGCGCACGACGTCCTCGACGCGCCCCGGCACATGCGCGGGGAGCGCGCCGAGCGAGTTGCCGTCGAGGTACACGGTGTCGCCGGCGTCGTCCAGGACGAACCGCTCGCGCAGCTTGCCCAGCTCGTCGGCGGTGTCCAGTTCCAGGGCCTTCCCGGCCAGGGCGGTCACGTCGGAGGCGGTCACGTCAGACATGGGACCTCGCTGTCCACAGCTCGGGGAACACGTTCTTCTGCGCGCGCTTCTCCAGCCAGGCCACACCCGCGGAGCCGCCCGTGCCCGTCTTGGCGCCCATCGCCCTGCGGGTCGCCACCAGATGGTCGTTGCGCCATCGCCACACCAGCTCGGCGACGTCGGTGAGGGCCTCGCCGAGACGGGCGAGCTCATCGCCCTCGTCACCGGCGTACAACGCGGTCCACACGGCCTCGACCTCGGGGGACGGCACGTACTTCTGCGCCACGTCCCGCTTGAGCACGGCCTCGGGGACGGCGTGGCCCCGGCGGGCGAGCAGCCGCAGCACCTCGTCGTACAGGCTCGGTTCCTCCAGCGCCTTCTCCAGCTCCGCGTACACGCGCGGCGCGCCCCGGTGCGGGACGAGCATGGAGGAGGACTTCTCGCCGAGCAGGAACTCCATGCGCCGGTACATCGCCGACTGGAAGCCGGAGCCCTCGCCGAGAGCGGCCCGGTAGGAGTTGAACTGCGCGGGGGTCAGCTGGCCGAGCGGGCGCCACGACGCGTTCAGCGCGTCCAGCTCGCGCACGGAGCGCTTCAGAGCGGCCACCGCGGTCGGCACGTCGTCGCCGCGCAGGGCCCGCGACGCGGTCTCCCACTCGTGGACGATGACCGTGAACCACAGCTCCATCACCTGGGTCGTGACCAGGAAGACCATCTCTCCGGGGTCATCGGAGCGGGTGTGCTGGAGGTGGGTGAGGACATCGGCCTGGATGTAGTCCTCGTAAGGGGTGGTCCCCGCAAAGTCGAGATACGGCGTCTCTGGCTCGTTCGACTCGTGAGCCTCGTGGGACATCGCTGTCTCCTTGAACGTACTCCGGGTAGCGGTCCGCCCCTGCCGAATTCCGGCACGGGGGCCCCGGTCCCCACGGGCATCCTCCGCAATCGTCCCCCGAAACGGCAAGGCCCGCCCGGTCACGTCGTCACGGGCGGGCCTGGAGAAGGTGCGGGAATCTAGCCGAGGGTCTGGGCCGCGGCGGGCGAGGAGTCCTTGAGGAACTGCGCGCAGCGCTCGTACTCCTCCTGCTCGCCGATGGACTGCGCGGCGCGCGCGAGGGCGTGCAGGGCGCGCAGGAAGCCGCGGTTCGGCTCGTGCTCCCACGGCACCGGGCCGTGGCCCTTCCAGCCCGCGCGGCGCAGGGAGTCCAGGCCGCGGTGGTAGCCGGTGCGGGCGTACGCGTACGACTCGACGACGCTGCCGCGCTCGTACGCCTCGTCGGCGAGGCGCGCCCAGGCGAGGGAGGAGGTCGGGTACTTCGCGGCGACATCGGCCGGCGCCGTGCCGCTCGCGAGCAGCTCGCGCGGCTCCGGGTCGTCGGGCAGCTGGGTCGGGGGCGGTCCCCCGAGAAGGTTCTCGTGAAGGCTCATGGGTTCCAGTCTGCGCCATGACCGGCGGTGCGTTCCATGCCGGTGATCACGAGCCTGCCCAGCGCCCGTACCAGCGCGTCCGCGCCCGCCTCGGCCTTGGAGCGCGGGCAGCCGACGTTCAGGCGGAGGAATCCGGGCGCCCCGTAGGTTCCGCCCGGCATGATCGCCACCCGCTCCCGCTCGACGAGTTCCCGCTGGAGCGCGTCGTCGTCCACGCCGAGGGGACGCAGATCGATCCAGGCGAGATAGCCGGCCTGCGGCGGCCGCCACCCGAGCTCGGGGAACGCGGCGCCGAGCCGCTCCGCGAGCATTGCCAGGTTCCCGCGCGTGTACTCCCGCACGCCGTCCAGCCACGCCCCGCCCTCGCGGTACGCGGCGATGTGCGCGGTCAGTGACAGCACGGCCGGCGAGGCGAGGCCCTCCCCGGTGTTCATGCGCCGCACGAACTCGGCGTGGTCGTCCGGATCGCCGACGAAGCCGTAACTCCCGCTCAGGGCAGGGAAGTTGAAGGCCTTGGTGGCGGAGGTGACGAGCGCCCAGCGCAGGCCGTCGCCGTACGGCGTCCACGGGCGGTGGACGTGGCCGGTGTGCGTGAGGTCGGCGTGGATCTCGTCGCTGATGACGGCGACGTCGTGGCGCCGGGCGAGGTCCGCGATCCGGGTCAGCTCGGCGTCCGTCCACACCTTGCCCGTCGGGTTGTGCGGCGAGCACAGGATCAGGACCCGGCTGTCGGGCCGCGCCAGCTCCCGCTCCAGGCCCGCCCAGTCGTCGACACCGGCGGTGCGCATCTCACGGCCGAGGCCGGTGACCGCCTTGCGGAACCCGTCGTACGTGGGGGTGTGCAGGACGACGCCGTCGCCGGGCCGCGTCCACATGCGCAGGAGCTGGGACATCTGGTTGAGCACGGACGGGGCGTACACGAGCCGGTCGACGTCGACCTCGGTGCCGTACCGGGTCGCGAACCAGTCGCGTACCGCGCCGCGGAAGTCGTCGTTCTGCCAGTCCGTGTAGCCGAACACGCCGTGCGCGAGGCGGGACCCGAGCGCCGCGAGGACCTCGGGGGCGCAGGCGAAGTCCATGTCGGAAATGGTGAACGGCAGCAGATCGGGCACCTCGAACCGGTCCGCGACCCCGTCCCACTGGACGCACCAGGTGCCGCGCCGGTCGACCTGGGTGTCGAAGTCGTAGCGCACAGTCATCTCCCTCCGGGTACGCCGGAGGCCCGGCACCCCAGGAAGAGGAGTGCCGGGCCCCGGCGTCGTACGCGATTGCCTACTTGAGCTTCGTGCCCGTGGAGCGCAGGTTGGCGCAGGCCTCGGAGACGCGCTTGGCCATGCCCGCCTCGGCGGACTTGCCCCAGGTGCGCGGGTCGTACTGCGACTTCACGCCGACCTCGCCGTCGACCTTCAGGACACCGTCGTAGTTGCGGAACATGTGGTCCGCGACCGGACGCGTGAAGGCGTACTGGGTGTCGGTGTCGAGGTTCATCTTCACGACGCCGTTCTCCAGCGCCGTCGCGATCTCCTGCTCGGTGGAGCCGGAGCCGCCGTGGAAGACGAAGTCGAACGGCTGCGACCCGGCGGGCTTGCCGTACTTGGCGCTGACGCCCTCCTGGAGGTCCTTGAGGAGCTCCGGACGCAGGACGACGTTGCCGGGCTTGTACACGCCGTGCACGTTGCCGAAGGACGCGGCGAGCAGGTAGCGGCCCTTCTCGCCCAGGCCCAGGGCCTCGGCGGTGCGGATCGCGTCGTCGACGGTCGTGTACAGCTCGTCGTTGATCTCGTGGCTGACGCCGTCCTCCTCGCCACCGGTCGGGGTGATCTCGACCTCGAGGATGATCTTCGCGGCGGCGGCCTTCGCGAGCAGCTCCTGGCCGATGGCCAGGTTGTCGGCGAGGGTCTCCGCGGAGCCGTCCCACATGTGGGACTGGAACAGCGGGTTGCGGCCGGCCTTGACGCGCTCGGCGGAGATGTCGAGCAGCGGGCGGACGTAGCCGTCCAGCTTGCCCTTGGGGCAGTGGTCGGTGTGCAGCGCGACGGTGACGTCGTACTTCTCGGCGATGATGTGCGCGAACTCGGCGAGGGCCACGGCGCCCGTCACCATGTCCTTGTTGTACTGGCCGCCCAGGAACTCCGCACCACCGGTGGAGATCTGGATGATGCCGTCGCTCTCGGCCTCCGCGAAGCCGCGCAGCGCAGCGTTCAGCGTCTGCGAGGAGGTCACGTTGATGGCCGGGTAGGCGAACTTGCCGGCCTTCGCCCGGTCCAGCATCTCGGCGTAGACCTCGGGGGTTGCGATGGGCATGTGTCCGCTCCTTGGGATGTGCGGGTGTGTGCTGTCAGACCCTGACCTGGGGCCTCTCGTCTGGATCGGCCCCGGATGGCGACGTCATCGTCGCCCTCATCTTTCCAGACTTGCCGGACAGCTCCAGTACTGGTCGCTCACTGGGGTCCGGCCCGTTGTCGAGCGGCCTCAGTCGAGGCCCAGTTCGTCCTTGCCGTACGCGAACAGGTACGGGACCCCGGCGCCCTCGGTGATCTTCTCGGCGGCACCGGTGGCGCGGTCCACGATCGTGGCGACGCCGACGACCTCGGCACCGGCCTCGCGCACGGCCTCGACGGCGGCGAGCGGGGAACCGCCGGTGGTGGACGTGTCCTCGACGACGAGGACGCGACGGCCCTTGATGTCCGGGCCCTCGACGCGGCGCTGCATGCCGTGCGCCTTGGCGGCCTTGCGGACCACGAACGCGTCGAGGCGCTCACCCCGGGCGGCGGCCGCGTGCAGCATGGCGCCGGCGACCGGGTCGGCGCCCATCGTCAGGCCGCCCACGGCGTCGAAGTCGAGGTCGGCGGTCAGGTCGAGGAGCACCTGGCCCACCAGCGGGGCCGCCTCTCCGTCGAGGGTGATGCGGCGCAGGTCGATGTAGTAGTCCGCCTCCAGACCGGAGGAGAGCGTCACCTTGCCGTGCACCACGGCCTTGTCCTTGATCTGCTGGAGAAGCGCGTCGCGCACGTCGTTCGTCATGGCTACGAGCTTAGAGCGCTCGCCACGTCCAGGTGGTCGTCGCCTCCAGGGGGTCCACCGGGGTGACGAGGCGCGGCAGCGTGTTCAGGCCGTCCGGCGGGCCGGTCTGCGGCTCCACGCACACGGCTGCCTCCTGCTCGTCGTAGACGACGACCCACTGCTCCCGGCTCGCGACCTTGACCTCGAACTGCTGCGGCCAGGTCAGGGTCACGTCCACGCCGTCGGGCATGCCGAAGCAGTCGTCCCAGGGGCCGTCCGTGCGGTCGATCCGCTTGCCGGTGGGGAGGTGGTCGTCGCCGCGCTCCTCCTGCCAGGCCGGGGAGAAGTCGACGCGCACGCCGTCGGCTGAGCCGTCGAGGGTCCGGTTGAACCAGGGGTGCCAGCCGGCCTGCGCGGGGAACGAGTCGCCGTACGTCTCGATGCCGAGCGTCAGCGTGAGCGAGTCCTCGGTGAGGCGCACCATCTGGGTGACCCGGCCGGGCCAGGGCCAGGGCTCAGCGAGGTCGTACGTGAAGACGGCCTCGTCGGCGCTCGCGCGGGCGGTCGTCCACTCGGCGTCGCGGGCGAAGCCGTGGATCGCGTGGGGCGGCGAGTTCAGGGGCATCTGGTACGTCCGCCCGCCGTCCCGGAACCTGCCGTCCCTGGTGCGGCCGCACCAGGGCACCATCGGGAAGCAGCCGTACCTCTCCCCCTGCCGGAGGAGTTCGGTGCCGCCGATGCGCAGGCTGCTCACGCGGCAGCCGTTGCCCGGCTGCACGGTCACTTCCGCGTCACCCGCGGTCAGCGTCGTTTCCTGGGTAGTCACGGGCCGACCTTACTTTTCGATCAGCGCCGGCGGCGCAGTACCCGGCCGACGACGATCGCGGACGCGACCACGACGGCGGCGGCGGGCGCGGCCCAGCGCAGCGTGGCGGTGGCCGTCGTGGACTCGGGCGCGGGCACCGGGGCGTAGCGGCCGCGCGGCGGCGCGTGGTCGACCTCCTCGGCGCTGCGGCCGATCATGGTGCGGCGGGCGTGAGCGGCCTCGGCGGGCGGCACGTCGGCGTCGAATCCGGCGTCTTCGCCGGCCGCGTCGGCTTCGGGTTCCAGCTTCGCGAAGGGGGCGAGCGAGGGCGGCGGGATCTCGGTCTCGAAGACGGAGGTGTGGGAGTCGTCGGTGGAGTCCCCCGCGTCGTCGGTGGCGTCGGTGTCGTCGGTACGAGCCACGTCCTCCGCTCCCGGTTCCGCCACCGTGCCCAGGGCCTCCGCGAAACGGGTCAGGAGGCGACGTACCGCGGACTGCACGGCGTCGTCGGGGAGTTCGGCGACCCGGCCGTCCCCGCTGCCCGACGCCACGAACGTGACCTTGGAGCCGCCGGACGCCGCGGCGACCCGTACCGTCACCGCGAACTTCACGGAACCGGTCCCCCGCGCCTCGGTGCCGTCGCCCTCGACCGCGAACGCCCCGGTCTCCGTCTCGGTGACGCGCAGGGAGCCACGGTAGGTGATGGTGTGGCCGCCGATGCGGAGCTTCAGCCGGCCGCCGTCGCCGGAGGCCTCCCGCTGAAGTCCGGGCACCGCCCTCGCCACCAACTCGGGGGCCGCCAGCGCGCCCCTCAACGACTCCGCCGGAACCGGAACGAACACCTCATGCTCCATGCCGCCCGAGCCTACCCACGCCCGGCCCCACGCGTCCCGTGTTCGGCCCGTACTCAGTCGGCGTACCGCGGATGAACCAAGGTCGACGGCGCGAGTCCGGTGATCCTCGAACGCTCCGCCGCCCGCACCCGCTCGCGCGGCACGGCCCCCTCCGGCAGCGGTCGCGGGCCCGCGAGCTCGAACCCCCAGTCGCTCGGCGCCCGCGTCCCGTCGAGGGTCCGGTCGGGCCCGTCGGCGATCCCGGTGAGCCGGTCCCACGCCCCGTGCTGCCGCGCGGCCGGGGCCGGCGGTGCGCCCGTGCCCACCCAGTACGGCACCGTCCGCAGCCCCGCCGCGCGCAGCGTCGAGTCGACCGTCCAGAACACGCGGGGCCGCGACGACAGCGACCCGGCGTGCACGGCGAGCCGCCCGTCCGGGGCGAGGACCTGGACCGCCAGGCCGTAGAACTCCTGCGAGTACAGCTTCGTGCTGGCCGTGATCCCGGGGTCGGGCAAATCGGAGATCACCACGTCGTACGGGGTGTGGGGCCCGCGCAGCCAGCGGAAGGCGTCATCGGTCACGGCCCGCACGCGCGGGTCCTCGTAGACGTGCCCGTTGAGCGCGCTGAGCGGCGGATCGTTTCTCGCGAGGCGTACGACGCCCGGGTCGATCTCCACGATGTCCACCTGTCGTACCCCGGGGAAGCGCAGGACCTGGCGGGCGGCGAGGCCGTCACCGCCGCCGAGGATGAGCACGCGCGCGTGCGGTCCGGCCATCGCGGGCCGCACGAGGGCCTCGTGGTAGCGCTGCTGGTCGCGGCTGCTGACGCGCAGGCGCCCGTCGAGGTAGAGGTTGAACGGCTCGCGCTTCCCGCCGGTGACGACGACCTCCTGTACGCCGGTCTGGACGGCGACGCGTACGTCCTTGCCGTACATGGCCTGCCGGGCGGCCCGCTCGAAGTCGTCGACGAGGGCCGCGGCGGAGGCGAGCAGGCCGAGCACGACGACGTTCGCCACGAGGAGCGTCCAGCGGCCGCGGCGCGTGAGGTCCCTGCGGAACAGGCCGAGCACGAGGGCGCCGCCCGCGAGCGCGTTGACCGCGCCGGTCAGCAGCGCGCCCGTCAGCTGCCCGAGCATCGGCAGCAGCAGGAACGGGAAGGCGAGCCCGCCGGCGAGCGCGCCCACGTAGTCGGCGGCGAACAGGTCGGCGACGGCGCCGCCGGGGTCCTGCCGTCTGATCCGCTGGATGAGCACCATCAGGAGGGGCACCTCGGCGCCGATGAGCACACCGATGGCGAGGGAGAACCCGACGAGGAGGTAGCGCGAGCCGCCCGCCCAGGACCCGCCCCAGTCGCCGGTCCACGCGAACGCGGCGTAGAGCGCCATCGCGCTGCACCCGCCGACCAGCGCGAGCGCGGCCTCGACCGCGCCGAACCCGGCGGCGGCCCGCAGCCGCAGCCGCTTGGCCCCGAGCGAGCCGATACCCATGGCGAAGACCATCACGGACAGGACGACGGACGCCTGGGTGACCGAGTCGCCGATCAAGTACGAGGCGAGCGCGACCAGTTCGAGTTCGTACACGAGTCCGCAGGCCGCGCAGAGGAAGACGCCCGCGAGCACGAGGAACCGCCCCGTCGCCGGCTTTACGGGGAGGGGTGCCCTGCCCTCCTCGCTCCGGGCGCGCGGGACGCCGGACTGGACGGGGGTGCGCGGCTCGATCACCTTGCGAACGCTACGTCACCGCACAACTCCGCCCGGTCACCCACACGTGTGGAAGTGGGCCCGTGCGCGCATGGATTGCGGCCCAGGGCGTCACAGCATCGCGGCCGGGGTCCGCACGCCCACCCGGGTCCGGGTGACGACGAGTTGACCCTCCTGTGGATAGGCGTGCCAGGTGCGCCAGCGCACCTGCCCCTCCTGCCGGTGGGCGAGCAGCGCGGTGAAGGCGTGCGGGCTGCCGGGGAACACCCCGGCGAGACCGTTGGGATGGTCGGCCACCAGCGCGATGAGTTCCTGTGCGCGGCCCGCGAACGAGCCCTCGGAGAGGGTCTCGACGTGTGCCGCGAATTCGTACTCCCAGTCGCCGACGCGCTTGGCGACGCCGAGCGGCAGCGGGGTGCTGCTGCCCGGGATACAGGCGACGGTCTCGGAGCAGCTGCCCCGCTCCTCCTCCAGGAGTACCTGGTGCGAGGCGCCGAGGAGTCTCAACTGCAGCTGAGCGCCTTCGAGTTCGAGTTCGAGTGTGGCGAGCGCGGGAAGTGGTTCGCGGCCGAGAGCCCAGGCCAGGTCGTCCGCGCGTGTGTCGGTGTAGGCGGTGTTCAGGGTCGTGAGCATGGGTCGGCTCCGCTAACACGCAAAAGGAGGTGAGGCCGGCGCTGAGGGGGGAGGGCCGGCACGTGCCCACGAGAACGTACGAGGGCCGCTTTGACGGTTAAGAGGGAATCATGAACGGTGGCGCCACCACAGCGTTTTTACCCAACTTCGCCGGGTTTCCATCCCCTCCGGGGACCCCACAGCTCAACTGTTCAACTTCTCCGGGCAACTTGCGTACGGTTCCCGCGCAACGGACCATTCCAGGCGCATATGGCCCCCTGACCGTCACACGCCTCTCCCGTCGTCCCCCGCATACGTACGGCCCACGCGGACCGGCTGCCCCGTGTCAGCCGCCTCCCTGTGGGCCGTACGTGTCCTGGTGGCGCGGTCAGCTTCCGCCGCCGCACCCGCCCCCGCCGCCGCAGGAGGACCCGCCTCCGCAGGAGCTTCCGCCCCCGCACGAGGATCCGCCGCCGCAGGAGTGCCCGTGGTGTCCGCCGGAGCTGCCGGAGCTGCCGGACGAGCAGGAGTACCCGCTCACCGCACCGCCGCCACCGGCCCACCAGCTGCTGCTGGAGCGGCCCGACCGGCCCTTGCTCAGTGACGTCTTCCCGCTCCGCGCCTTGCCCGAGCCGCCCGCGGACGACACGGCCACGACGATGCCCACGATCACAAGTCCAAAGATGATGGCTCCGATGATCACGGCCCTCACCTTCCTCTCATTCCCCCGAGAACGCCCCCGTCGGGCGTGACTCGGGGATTCCCGGGCCCGCGCCCCGTCAAAGCAGAGTTGAGGAACTTCTGAGGGTCTTTCAGGGAAGTCGGCCCCTGACCCGCCCAGCAGAACCCGGGTGAGCCGGCCGGCCGGCCACCGACGGTTGCCGGCGGTCGGCTGCGGTCAGGGTGGTCGGGTGTCAGCGGCGTTCTCGCATGCGTTCTCAGATGGTGCAGCCGGGCCCGGTGAAGGGGCGGAGGCAGACGTTGCGGCCGGAGCCGCCGTTGTTGGTGTTGGTGCCGGGGCCGCCGTCCTGGACGTCGTTGCCGTTGCCGCCGAAGAGGGCGTCGTTGCCGTTGCCGCCGGTGAGGACGTCGGCGCCGTCCTGGCCTTCGATGCGGTCGTTGCCGTCGCCACCGATGACGCGGTCGCTGTCGGCGCCGCCGCACAGTATGTCGTTGCCGCCGCGGCCGTCGATGTAGTCGCTGCCGCCGAGGCCGAAGATGACGTCGTCACCGGGGGTGCCGATGAGGACGTCGGCGCGGTCGGTGCCGGTGACGGTCGGGGTGGCGGTGGCGCAGGTGGCGGCCTGGACCGTGATGGTGAACTGCCTTACGGCCGGCGGGACACCCGGGTCGGGGTCGGTGGCCGTGACGGTGAAGGTGAAGCCGCCGGTCGTGGTCGGGGTGCCGGTGATGGCGCCCGTGGTGGTGTTGAGGGTGAGGCCGGGAGGCAGCGCGCCGCCGGTGACGGCGAAGGTGGGGTTACCGGTGCCGCCGGTGGTCTGGAGGGTGGTGGAGTAGGGGGTGCCCTGGGTCGCGTCCGGCAGTGGGCTGGTCGTGGTGAAGGCCAGGTCCGGGACTTCGTAGCTGATCGTCAGCCGGCCGTTCGTGTCGAATGTGCCCACGGGCGAGAGGCTGAAGGCGGTGCCGGTGCCTGTCGGGGTGGCGAAGCTGCTTCCGCCGCCGCCGCTGCCCCCGGTGGTGAAGAGAGCGGTGGTGGCGCCCGAGCCGCCCCCGCCACCGCCGAAGTAGCCGCCTCCGCCGCCCCCGCCACCGCTGAAGACGCTGGAGCAGCCTGTGGACCTGGTGCCTCCGGTGCCTCCGCTGCCAACGGTGGAGCCGGAGAAGCCGCTTCCGTCGGTGCCGGCGGTGGCCAGGCACGGTGGAGCGGATCCGGGCGCACCGCCGGTGCCTACCGAGCTGGTGGTGGCTCCCCCACCGCCCTGCCCCCCCGAGGAGGAGGGGCCGTTGTTGTAGCCGTCGGCACCCTTGGTGCCGTCGGGGGTGCCGCCGTTGCCTCCGGCGCCGGCCACGGGCACGATGCCGGCGCGGCCCTGGGCCCCGCCGCCCCCGCCCGCCACCACCAGGAGGCTGCCGCCTGCCGAGACGCTCGAAGCACCGCCGCCGCCCGCGGAGCTGGTGTTGGCGATGCCGCCGTTGCCGCCGCCGTTGTACCCGCCGGCGCCGCTGCCGCCGCAGCCCCTGGCCCCGGTTCCGCCCACCTCGACTGTCAGGGCCGTCGGCGTAGCGGAGGCCGGAAGGGTGGTGACGACCCGCGCCCCTGTACCTCCGACCGCGTTGACACCCGTGCCGCCGCAGGTGGGGGTGCGGGAGCTGCCGCCGCCGGCGCCGTCCGCGGTGATCGTCGCCGTCGCGTTAGCCGGAAGGGTGAAGCTCTCCGGGGCGCCGGTGAAGGTGAACGTCCGCGCCAGACCGACCGCACGAGGCGCCTTCGCCCCAGCCGCAGCCCCAGCCGTGGCCGCAGCCGCATCCGCCGGGACCAGTACGAGCCCGGCCAGCGCCAGCGCCATGCACAGGGCCGTAGCGGTGCCCACGCCCCACCGCCGCCTGCCCCCGTCGAGCGCCGCCCGCCGCCGCTCCGGCGGTGCGGTCACGGGAAGCTGCTGCGCCTGTTCTCTGCTCACCGATATCTCCGATTCCGTGTCCGGGTGTCCGGGTGTCGGCGTGTGGCCGGCGGTGGCAGGCCAGACGCCTCGTACCAGACAGCACACGCAGGCGCACTATATGTGGTGAATAGATGCATAAACGCCAATGCGAAGTACATGTCGGAATAGGGAAAACCGTCGGGCGACGTCGCGGCAGCCCGTCCCGAAGGTGAGTTGAGGAACTCCGGAAGTCCGGCGCAGGATGGCGCCATGACCTCCAGCGCGCGCCCCCTGCTCAACCGCCGTCTCGCCGAGTTCGGGACCACGATCTTCGCGGAGATGTCCGCGCTGGCCACGGCGACCGGCTCGATCAACCTCGGCCAGGGCTTCCCCGACACGGACGGCCCCGAGGAGATCCGCGAGGCGGCCGTACGGGCGCTGCGCGACGGCCGCGGCAACCAGTACCCGCCGGGCCCCGGCGTCCCCGAACTGCGCACCGCGATCGCCGCCCACCAGGAGCACCGCTACGGCCTGTCCTTCGACCCGGACCGCGAGGTCCTCGTCACGGCCGGCGCCACCGAGGCCATCGCCGCCTCGCTGCTCGCCCTGGTCGAACCCGGCGACGAGGTCGTCGCACTGGAGCCGTACTACGACTCGTACGCGGCGAGCATCGCGCTGGCGGGCGGCACCCGCGTCCCCGTCACCCTGCGCCCCGACGGTGCCCGCGACGGAGCCGCTGAAGGAAACGCCTTCCGGCTCGACCTGGACGAGCTGCGCGCCGCGGTCACCGACCGCACCCGCCTCCTGCTGATCAACACCCCGCACAACCCCACCGGCACCGTCCTCACGCGTGAGGAACTCACCGCGATCGCGGCCCTCGCCGTCGAACGCGACCTCCTGGTGATCACGGACGAGGTGTACGAGCACCTGACGTTCGGCGACGCCGGGCACATCCCGCTCGCCACGCTCCCCGGCATGCGAGAGCGCACGGTGACCATCGGGTCCGCCGGCAAGACCTTCTCGTTCACGGGCTGGAAGGTCGGCTGGGTGACCGCCTCACCCGAGCTGGTCACCGCGGTCCGCTCGGCCAAGCAGTTCCTCACCTACGTCGCGTCCGGCCCCTTCCAGTACGCCGTCGCCGAGGCACTCGCCCTGCCCGACTCGTACTACGACGCCTTCCGCGCCGACATGAGCGCCAAGCGCGACCTCCTCGCGGACGGTCTAGTGGCAGCCGGCTTCGAGGTGTTCCGGCCCGCGGGCACATACTTCGTCACCACCGACATCCGCCCGCTCGGCGAGAGCGACGGATTCGCGTTCTGCCGGGCGCTGCCCGAACGCGCGGGCGTCGTCGCCATCCCTAACGCGGTGTTCTACGACCACCGCGAGGCGGGCGCCCCCTTCGTACGGTTCGCGTTCTGCAAGCGGATCCCGGTGCTCGAAGAGGCGGTCGACCGCCTCAAGAAGCTCGCCTGAGACGCGGGTCCGAAGCGGTACCCCGATGAACGCGTGATCCAAATGGGACGGTTGCGACCGTACCCACACGCGGCTCTTCGTCATACCCTTGCTGGCTCGGGCAGCGACAGTACGACCGCTGCCGCGGGACGCGTGAGGGGGACACGTGGAAGTGGCTCGACCGACTGCGGACAGCTGTCCGACGGGTGCCACCCGGTGGCGCAACCGCCGAGACGGCCATGCCTGAGCGCCCGTCCGCGTACCCGGCCTTTCCCGCGAGCGAAGAGCAGCTCGTGGAGGCGCTGATGCGGGTGTCCGTCATGGAGGACCGGCGCAGCCGCCGGATGTGCGTGGACCGGGCGCTGCACCGGCTCGGACAGCGCCTGCCCGTGGCCGAGTTCGGCGAGAAGAAGCCGCACATCGTCGAAATGGTGCGGGTGTTCGGCGCGGTGCCGCAGGGCTGGCTGCGGCTCGTGGAGGCCGTCCGGTACCTGGCGGACGACGATCTGGCCTCGCTCCAGGCGTCCGCCCTCGTGGAGTCGCCGCTGCCGCCGGCCGGCGACCCGGCGCAGCGGGCCGCGCTCGACCCGCTCCTGAGCGGCCTGGACCGCGGCTCCGTGCCGGACCTCGCCGACCTGTTCCGCCATGTGGCCGGGGACAGCTTCGGGCCGCTGCCGAGGACGACCCGCACGGCACGCGAGGCGTACGAGCTCCTGGAGCAGTGCAACGTTCCGTCGGACGGGATACCGAGGAGTGTGCGCTTCCTGCACGAACTGGCCTATCTGGTCGGCCCGGAGCGCGGCGACCCGCTCAGGGTCTGGCTCAGCCGCCACATCCGTTCCCTCGCCGACGCGGGACCCCAGGGGCAGCGCATGCTCGACGCCGTCCGCTCCTCCACCGGGAGCTGGCGAAGAGACCCGGGCCGTGAAGCCTTTCTGGTGATCCGGCTCCAGCCGTTGACCGAGTCACCCGACCGTGTCGCACTCACCTGCTGGACGAGTACCGGCAACGCGTGGGAGCCGCGCCAGCGGGACGACCGGGAGCTGCGCCTGACGGAGGTGCCCGACTGGGTCGCCACCCTCGTCGACCGGGAGGAAGAGCGGCTGCGCAACCACCACGGCGGCATCGTCGTGGAGTTCATCCTCTCCCTGGCGATGGCGAACACACCGGTGGAGGACTGGACCCGGCCGACCCCCTTCGGGTCGCGGCAGCCCGGCCTCGGCACGTCGGCCCCGTACCGCCCTCCGCTGGGCATGGACTACAAGGTCGTCATACGCAGTCTGGAGCGGATGGAGGCACGCCAGGTCCACCGGGTGTGGAACGCGCGCTGGGAGGTGCTGAGGAGCGGGGGCACGGGACGCGTGCACCGGTGCGAAACCGGCGCCGGATCCCAACAGCAGGCGCTCTACGCCAAGTTGAAGCACAATCAGGCCATTGTGCTGATGACTCTCGGGTCGTCACCCGACTCGGAACACGGGCTCAGCGAGCTGACGCTCGGCCTCCAGGCGGGCCTGCCGGTGCTGCTCTGGGCTCACCAGGGACCCCTCGACGACACCGAGCACGCGGAACTCCACAGGCTCGCCGAAACGGGTGCCTGGGACGACTTGTTGGAGACGGTCACGCGCTTGCGCTTCTCTCCCGGAACACGCGACGATGGGCCGGAGGGTTCCATCGACTCTCGCATCGCTGTGCTGTGGGACGATCCGAGCCGCCTTCCCGAAGTACCGGAATCAGCGAGTTGAAGACTTCCAGCCCAACCAGGTGTTCGGGCTGGGGCGGTTGGGGAGTACGGACGTGCACCGACCGGGCACGAACCAGGGTGAGGGGGAACGGTCGATGGCCGACAGGGATCCGCACGTTCCGGCACAGGCCGACGGCGCCGCGGCCGACCCCGGCGCATGGCGCATCTACCGAGGCACGGCGAGGCCCCGCGGCAAGGAGCCCGTGTCCCGCGAGTTACCCCCGCCCCCGCCCTGGCGCCGCTTCACCGGCGCACCCCTGATCTCCGATCCGCCCCCGGGCGACGAGGACGAGTTCACCCGCCGCCTCGGCCCGCCGGACGGCCCCGTCGTCCGCAAGGCGTCCGAGCAGGAACTCGATCTCGTCAATGCCGCGCTGTTCCTGCGCAGGCCGCTGATCGTCGCGGGCCCTCCCGGCATCGGGAAGTCGAGCCTCGCCCACTGCATCAGCCGTGAACTCTCCCTCGGCCGCGTCCTGCGCTGGTCGATCACCAGCCGCAGCACCCTCAAAGAGGGCCTCTACGCGTACGACGCCATCGGCAGAGTGCAGGAAGCGGCCACCCGCGGCGCCCTGCGCGGCTCCGAACCCGGCGCCGCGGGCGATCCGGCACCCGACCCGGACGGCCTGAACAACCTGGGCGACTACGTCCAACTGGGCCCGCTGGGAACGGCGTTGCTGCCCCGCAAGACCCCGCGCGTCCTGCTCGTCGACGAGTTCGACAAGTCCGACACGGACCTCGCGGGCGACCTGCTGAGCGTCTTCGAGGAGGGCGAGTTCCGCATCCCGGAGCTGGCCCGCGTGCGCTCCAGGCTCCCGGACGCCGAAGTGCACACGGACGACCCGGACGGCACGGCGGTCATCCACCACGGAGCGGTGCGCTGCGCCGCGTTCCCCGTCGTCGTGATCACGAGCAACGGCGAGCGCACGCTGCCGCCCGCGCTGCTGCGGCGCTGCCTCTACCTCGATCTCCCCGCGCCCGACGCGGGCCAGCTCGCGGCCATGCTGGCGGCGCAGCTCTCGCACGACGACGAGGGGCGCACGGCGATGATCCGCGACTTCCTCAGCCACGCGAGGACCGGCGGCTCGCTCGCCGCGGACCAGCTCCTCAACTCGGAGTTCCTGCGCACCACGCCCGCGGGCCCCGACGAGGGGTCCATGAGCACGCTGTTGCACGCGCTGTGGCGACGGCTCGACGAGGTCGGCACTGGATGAACCGGTCGCCCTCCCACGGCGGCGTGGCGGGTGACGGTATCGGGCCGGGTGCCGCATCGCTGGCCGAGGCGTCCCCACAGCCGCACTGGTACGAGGCGGGCGAGGTCCTGTGGCTCGCCGCGCAGCGCTGGCTGCGGCTGAAGGACGCCCAGCGCGGCAGGCCACGGCCGGGCCGGCCGGTCGAGCTGCCCGAAGCGCCCGAGGGGGAACGCCCGCGCCCCGAGGACCTGGACGCCCCCGTGCCGGAGGTCACGGAGGAACCCGTAGAGCAGCCCGCACCCCTGACCGGGCCGCCGACGCCGGAAACGGATCCCGGCGGCCATGTTGACTCGCTCCTCATGAGCCTCGGGAACGGCTTCGCGCTCGACCGCTCGCGGGAGATCGAGAAGGCGCTGAATCCGCTGAAGCGGCGCATCGCCTCCCGGAGCCAGGTCTTCCTGAACGAGGAGGCCACCGCCGAGCTGCACGCCGAGACCGGCATGTGGCTGCCCCAGCTGGAGCCGGATCAGGAGCGCTGGCTGACCGTGACGCTCCTGGTGGACTCGGGCGACTCGATGCGGCTGTGGTCGCACACCGCGCAACGCCTCGCCGAGACCCTGCACTGCTCGGGCGCCTTCCGTGACGTACGGACCGTGCGCTGGCAGGAGGACGGCTCCGGCGGCGAGGTCGCCGGCGGCACCGACGGCCGGCATCTGGTCCTCGTCCTCACCGATCTGCACGCCGACCACTGGGGCGACGGCAGCGCCCGGCGCAGGCTCGCCCGGTGGGCCCGCACGATGCCCGTCGCGATCGTCCATGTGCTGCCCGAGCACGTCTGGGCGAGGGCGGGCACGCAGACCAGCAGCCTCCTGCTGACCAGCCCGCGCCCCGCGTCCCCCAACAGCACCTGGACCGCCGAGCCCGTGGGCCTGGTCATGCCCACCGCCGACCTCTCGGAGGCCGACGCGTGCGACGGGGTCCGGCTGCCCGTGGTGACGCTGACCCCCGAAGGGATCGGCGGCCTCGCCCGCTTCCTCGCGCACGACGGCAAGGGCGGCTACACCGTGCGCGTCCTGGACCGGACGCCGGGCGACGAGACCGCCGTCGCGCGCAGGCCCGCCGCCACGCTGCCCGCCGACGTCCAGGTCAAGACCGTGCGGGCCCAGCTCTCCCCCACCGCCTACCACCTGGCCCGCCTCTCCGCGGCCGTCCCGCTCAACCTCGACGTGCTGCGCCTGCTCCAGGAGGGGCTGATCCCCGGGGCGCGGAACTGGCACGTGGCGGAACTGCTCCTGAGCGGGCTGCTGCGACGCACGGAGGCCGAGCCCGGCGAGAGTGCCGGGCCGGGCGTCGAGCTCGAATTCGGCGACGGCGTGCGGCGGGAGCTGCTCTCGGACGGGACGCGCGGCGAGACGGCCCGCGCGCTGATGCTCGCCTTGGACCATTTGGCGGTCGCCGTACCGGCGTACGGGGAAGGCGTCGCCCTTCTGCGCGAGCCGGATCGCGCGCGGAGTATCTCCATGGAAGGTTTACGGCCATGGATTTCGTCTATTCTGCCCGCTTTCGCGGCCATGGCCGGACCACATGCCACCGCCGCCAGAGAGCTTGAGGCACGCCTCGACGAACCTCCACCTCCGGTGGCCACAGCCTCCGGGGAACCCAGTCAGTCAGGCGGTGGGGCCGAGCCCACCGCCCCGCCGGACACCGGCAACGAAGAAGGGGTCGAAGAAGTGAGCGGCTTGCAGTCCACCCAGGCCGGGTCAAGGGGTGACGCGCTGCAGAAGCCGCCCCCCGTCTGGGGCAACGTCCCTCCCCGGAACCGTGCCTTCACCGGCCGCGTCCAGCTCCTGGACGACCTGCACCGCAGGCTCCAGGAAGGAACCACGGCGGTACTCCCCGAGGCGCTCCAGGGCATGGGCGGCGTCGGGAAGTCCCAGCTCGCGGTCGAGTACGTGTACCGGCATCTGCACGAGTACCAGATCGTGTGGTGGATCCCCGCCGAACAGCCGCAGCAGATCCGGCAGTTCCTCGTCCAGCTGGCCAACCGGCTCGGTCTGAACGTCGGCAGCGGCGAGGCGAACACAGCGGTGCCGGCCGTCATCGAGGCCCTGCGCGTCGGCGAACCGTTCAAGAACTGGCTCCTCATCTTCGACAACGCGGAAGACCCGGAATCCGTACGGGAGTTCTTCCCGACCAACGGCCCGGGCCGCATCCTCGTCACCTCACGGAACTCGCAGTGGGCCTCGTCGGCGCGTCCCCTGGAGGTCGACGTGTTCACCCGCGAGGAAAGCCGTTCGCTGCTCCAGATGAGAGCACCGAACCTGGACAACGCGACCGCGGACCGGCTCGCCGAGACCCTCGGCGACCTGCCGCTCGGCATCGAGCAGGCCGCCGTATGGCTGGCCGAGACGGGCATGCCCGCGGACGAGTACCTGCGCATGTTCGAGCAGCAGGCCAACGAGCTGATGGTCAGCGACCCGCCGGTGGACTATCCGCTGTCCGTCGCCGCCGCCTGGAACGTGTCCCTGGACCGGCTGCGCAAGAACCACCCCGCGGCTCTTCAACTCCTGCAGTTGTGCGCCTTCTTCGCGCCCGAGCCGATCTCCCGGCGCCTGCTCACCGGCGTCCGAGACGCCCCCGTGCCCCCGGAGCTCAGTGCGGCGCTCAGTGACCCGATCCGGCTCGGCCGCGCCATCCGCGAGATCAACCGCTACGCGCTGGCGCGCATCAACCACAACACCAACACCATCCAGCTGCACCGCCTGGTCCAGCGGGTCCTCATCAACCAGATGGCGGAGCCGCTGAAGTCGCAGATGCGCGCCGGCGCCCACCGCCTGCTCGCCAGGGACGACGCCGGCGAGCCCAACAAGTCCCACCGGTGGCAGCAGTACGGCGACCTGCTGCCGCACGTCCTCAACAGCAGGGCCGTCGAGTCGACGGACCCGTGGGTGAGGCAACTCGTCCTGAACGAGGTCCAGTACATGTACTACTGGGGCGACCACCAGGGCTCCCTGGACCTGGCCAAGGAGACGTACGAAACCTGGCGAGCGGCCGACGGGGACAACGCCGAACACGTACTCACCGCAGCCAAGTTCTTCACCGACGCACTGCGCATCCTGGGCCGCTACTCGGAGGCGTACGAACTCGACCAGCGGACGCTGGCCGGCATGACCGAGGTCTTCGGCCCCGAGCACGAGTCGACGCTCGACATCACCAGCATGCTCGCCTGGGACCTGCGGCTGCGCGGCGACTTCCAGGCGGCACTCGAACTCGACCGGCACGCCTTCGAGACCTGCGAGCGCCTCTTCGGCCCCAACGACCCGTCGACCCTCCTCAGCGCCCACCGGCACGCGCTGAACCTGCGGTTCATCGGGCACTTCCGGGCGGCGCTCGCGCTCGACCGCATGACACACAGCCGCAAGGTCGCGGAGCTCGGTGAGAATGCGGCGTCGACGCTGGGGACGATGGCGGCAGTGACGTTCGACCTCCAAGAGGGCGGCGAGTACCTGGCGGCCCGCGACCAGGCGCGTGACGTCGAGGAGCGCTTCCGCAACACCGTCGGCGACACCCACCCGAACACGATCTCCGCGCTCCGGGTCCTGTCGGTGGCCGAACGGCGCGCCGGCCAGCACGCCCTGGCGCTGGAGCTCTCGGGCCGGGCCCTCGCCATGTTCCGCACCCGATACGGAGATCTGTACCCGCACACGGTGAACGCGCTGGCCTCGCACGCCATCGACGTACGGCACAGCGGCGACCTCACCCGGGCACTCGAACTCGGACAGGAGGGGTACGAGGGGTACGAGGCGCTGCTCGGCCCGCGGCATCCGCACACCGTCGCGGGACGCGTCAACCACGCGATCTGTCTGCGCCTGGCCGGGCGGACCGAGGAGGCCCGCACGAGAAACGTGGACTCGAGGGAGAAGCTGATCGAGCTGATCGGCGAGGCCCACCCCAACACCCTTGCCTGCACCGCGAATCTCGTCGCCGACCTGTTCGAACTCGGCGAGATGCAGGCGTCGGTGGAGCTCGCCACGACGGCGCTCGACCTGTGCCGCACCAAGCTCGGCGAGGACCACCCCATCACCCTCGCCACGGCGCTCAACCTGTCGCTCGGGCTGCGGCAATTGCGGCGTGACGACGAGGCGGACGAGCTGTACGCCGACACGGCCGAGCGCTATGGGCGCACCCTGGGCGAGGACCACCCGGCGACGTCGGCGGCCGCCGACGGCAGGCCCGCGAACTGCGACATCGACCCGCTGCTGATGTGACGCCGGCTGTATCGATCTGCCCCCGTCCTGGCCCTGTCCGGGGCGGGGTCAGCGCTGTGGCACGTCCGTCGCGGGCCGTGAGGTGAGCCCGGGGATCCGCGCCGTCCAGCGGGCCAGTTCCAGCGGGTCGGGCGTCCGCGCGCCGCGGGCCCGCTCCTCCAGGGCGAGCGCCCGCACCAGCTCAGGGCGGTGCAGCAGGGCCGTGGCGGGGGCGCCCTCGCCGGACGCCTCCAGGGCGAGGCCGAGACCGACCCAGGCCGGGCGGGTGCCGGGCGATCCGGTCAGGACGGCGCGGTAGCGGTCCACCGCGCGCGCCGCGTTCGCCGGCCCGCCACGCAGGAGGCACATGTCCGCTTCGAGGAGGTCCGGAGACCGTTCGATGCCGGAGAGCCGCGCACGGGTGTCCGGAGTGAACGTTCCTGCGTCGGCGAGGTGCAACCGCCTCAGTTCACAACGGAGTTCGGGCAGACGCGGCGGCGCGTCCGCGCGCAACCGGGACGGCGGGGCAGTCGCCTCTTCTCCGGGACCGCCGCCGAGCCGGCGGTCGGTGAGCAGGCGGGTGGCGGCCGGGGCGGGCTCGAGATTGTGGCTGCACCACGTACCCCGCAGATCGGCGAGTTCGGCTTCCGCCAGGGCGAGGGCCTCGGCCGGTACCTCGTCATCGGCCCACGGGGCGGCCTGGCGCGCCATCCCGTCGACGAATCGGCGGCCCCAGGGGGTGAGCCCGGGTTGGGCGACCAGCGTGCGCAGGGCAATGGCCACCGCCTCGCGCCACACGGCGAACTCGAAGTGCGCGAGGACGGCACGTGGGCCGGTCAGGGCGTGCCGTTCGGCGCGCCAGAAGTCGGCGACGCCGGTGAACGCGTACGTGCCGTGCAGCAGGCCCCACGGCGGACGCGGGTCGGTGCGCCAGGGCGCGTAGAACAGCGTGTCCTGCAGAGGCCCTCGCGCCGCCCTGTCGACGAGCTGGATCTGGTGGCTCAGACCGTTGAGCACGGAGTGCCGTGACTCGTGGACGAGGGTGACCGCGAAGTCGACGGCGTCGCGTGGCAGGGAGACCAGGGCGCTGCCGAACGCCTCGGCGTACGAGGCGCTGGCGGTGCGGAAGCGGGGCATGCCCGGCAGCGGCACGAGCGAGTTCAGGACGAGCGGCACCGTGCGGGCCGCGTCCGGGTGACGGGCCCCGAGCAGGCGCGCCGCGTCGTGCAGATGCCGCTGCCAGGTGTCCGACTCTCCGTCCGTGAGCGGGGCCGGAGGCAGCCAGGGGGACCGGAAGTCGCGGTAGGGGTCGGCGTCGTCCAGGAGGACCGATGGGTCCGGCTCGCTCGGGGTCCAGCTCAGCAGGCGGGCAGGATGCCAGCCGGAGGCGGGCAGGTGCGGGGCTGCGGGCAGTTCGACGGCGTGCGGGCCGAGCGTGACACGGGCCGCGCCGCACCCGTCCGTCTCCAGCGTGGCGACGTCGTGGTCGCCGGGGGCATCGTCCAGAACGGCGTGCCCGACCGTCGGCAGGATCACCTTGCCCTCCCACGCGGGTACGCGGACGCACGCGGGAAGTCCTGCCCGCAGGGCGGCCGCCGCGGCGAGTGCGTGCGCGTAGCCCGCCTCCCGCCACAAGGGGGGCTCGCCGGACCGGGGCCCGGCGCCGGCCCGGAGCCGCCCCAGCAGGCGGACCGCCCAGACGCCGACCGGCGGGTGCCCGAGCACGCTCGCCACCGCCCGCGGATCGAGGGCCTCCGCGCGGACCAGCAGCTCGAAGGCGTGCGCCAGTGGGGGCAGCGGCCCTTCGCCCTCGTCCGTCCCGCGATCCGCCTCCGCGGCGGCCAGGGCTCGCAGCATGAGCATGCGGCGGCTGCGTTCCGCCGCCGCGACACGGGCCCCGGTGGGTTCGCCGACGCGGCCGACGGCGATGGCCTCCAGGTCGTCGACCGGCACGTGGTGCCGTGTCAGCACGGCAGGGCAGGCCGGTCGGGCCCGTCGGATCCGTCGCATGGGGATGCCGGGCCAGACGGGACGGGCGGCCCGTGTTCGTGCCGTGGCTCCTGAGGCACCGTGCCGCTGTGCCGTCTAGCGCTGAGGTAGGGGTTGTCTTGGCCGCCGCCGTCGCCGACCTGCCCGACGGCATCCTCGCTCAGATGCTCGAGCAGCGTGTGCTGCGCTTCCGCCACCAGCGGGTCCCTCAGTGCCATGGCCTCCTGAAGGCCCCAACGGCTGAGATCGACAAGTCCGGTCTCGATGTCAGTCGTAGAAGTCCTCACGTCAAACTTCCCCCTGTCGGCTCCCGCTCGCGGCCCCGCGGCGCAGACCCACCTCCTTCCCATAGTGGCCCGTGGTCAGCCGCGCCGAAAGGGGCTCCGGTGGCCATCAAGGCTTGAATTGTTCGATTCATGGCCGCGGGAGGCGGCATCCGGTGCCGCGACACGCCGTTGACCGGGCATTCAACTGGCGTGTCCAGTGGGGCAATTGATGCGTTCTGAAGGTGCGGGCCCCCGGCGCGGCCACGCACACGGTTCCTCTCGTCCCCGCGACACGGTTTCCTGACGATCAGACATGGACTTCCCGGCGCCTCTTGTCACGCAGCCGCGCCGACCGTCCCTCATCCGCACCCGTGCGGACCCTCCCGGCTCGCGCGCCCCGCGAGGTGCCCGCAGGGTGCGGAGATGTGACCCAGCAGCAACTCGACCCGGCCCCCGCCACCGTCCCCGTCGCGGAGCCCGGCGCCGAACCACGTCCCCCCTCGGCCCGGCTCAGGGCCGCCGCCCCCCTGCTCACCACGCTCGGCCTGTTCGCCGCGGTCCGGCTCACCGGTGTCGTCGCGATGTCGGTCGCCGCCTCGCTGACCGGAAAGCGTTCCGGCACCCTGCTCGGCCGGTCCTGGGACTCGCTCTGGTACCTGAGGATCGCCGCGAACGGCTATGGCCGCTCCGTCCACTACAGACCAGGCATCATCTTCAACGACCTCGCGTTCTTCCCGCTCTACCCCGGCCTCGTCCGCGCGGTGCGCACCGTGCTCCCGCTCAGCGGCGGCGCCACGGGGATACTCATCGCCTGGACCGCGTCCCTGGCCGCGGCGGCCGGGATCTACGCGATCGGGGTGCGCCTGTACTCGCGGCCCGTCGCCGTCTTCCTGGTCCTGCTGTGGGGGCTGCTGCCGCACTCCGTGATCCTCACGATGGCGTACACCGAGCCGCTGCTCACCGCCTTCGCCGCCTGGTCCCTGCACGCGGTCCTGACCGGCCGGTGGATCTGGGCGGGCACGCTCGCCTCGCTGGCCGGGGCGTCCCGCCCCAACGGCTTCGCGGTCGCCGCCGCGGTCCTCGTCACGGCGGCGTACGAGGTGATCCACAAGCGCGGCAGAAACGTTTCCCACAGGCTGTGGACAGGCGCCGCGATCGCCCCGCTCGGCTGGACCGGCTACGTCCTGTGGGTCGGCGTCCAACGAGGCGATCCGCTCGGCGGTTACTTCGACGTGCAGCGGGACTGGGGCTCGCGCTTCGACTTCGGCGTCGGCGCGCTGCGCGTCGTACGTAAACTGCTGCTCAAAGGCGACCCCTTCGTCTTCTCCGTGACACTCCTGATCGTCGCCGCCGCGGTGCTGCTGTTCGCGCTGCTCATCGCCGAGCGGGCCGCCCCGCTGCCGCTCATCGTCTACAGCGGCGTACTCCTGCTCATCGCGCTCGGCGGCGCAGGCTTCTTCCCGTCCAAGCCGCGCTTCCTGCTGCCCGCGTTCCCGCTGCTGCTGCCGCTGGCCCTCGCACTGGCGCGAACGGCGAAAGCCCGGCCACGCAGCGCCCTTCTGGTGATGGGCGCCCTGGCCGGGCTCTCACTTACGTACGGGACGTATCTGGTCGCGTACGCGCACAGGCCCCTGTGATCAGTTGCTGACGTGCCTACTCGTCGTCGGACGGCTTCTCGTCGTCGGCGGAGTCCACGGCCTGCTCCAGGCCGAGCTGCTCGACCAGCCAGCGGTCGAACTCGATGGCGGCGCGCACCCAGCTGACCGTCGACGACACGAAGTGCTCCAGGCTGACACCCGTACCGATGAGCATCTGCGCCTCACCGATGAGGCGGACCGTGCCGTCGTCGTGGGTGTGGCTGTAGACCTTGGGCCACAGGGTGCGGCGGTTCCAGTCGTCGATGGTCTCGAGGAGCGCCGGCTTGGTCTCGAGGTCGTGCGGGCGGTCGTAGAACGTCCGCACCGAGAAGACCTGCTGGTCGTCCTCGCCGCGGAACATGAAGTACGTGCGGAACTCCTCCCACGGAGCCGCCAGGTCACCCTCTTCGTCGAGGACGTACTTGAGCTCCATCTGCTCGAGGAGCTGCTTGACGAGGTCCTGATCGGGGACGACGGGGCCCGCCGGTCCTGAGCCCTGCGGCTGCTGGGGCTGTCCCCCGAAATTCGGAATCGAGGACGGGTCGATGCTCACGTGCTTGGTCCCTTCGTACGGATTCCGCCATCCTCCCCCATGCCGGGCGGGAAGTGACAACCCCCAGCCGGTTGGATCGGACCGAGTTGCGGCCCCGGCGTGACGGGATCACCCCCGTAGAGCAGCGGCCCTGCCGTCCGTCTTCCCGAGCGGCAGGGCCCCGACCCGGTCCGGCATCGGCGTTCGCCTCGCGTCACAGCGTCTTTCCGGTGGCCGGGCCCACGCTCAGGCCGTCCCCAAAGGTGTCCACGCGGACCGTGTCGCCGTCGGTGACCTCGCCGGAGAGAATCTCCTTCGCGAGCCGGTCGCCGATCGCCGTCTGCACGAGGCGCCGCAGCGGCCGCGCGCCGTACGCGGGGTCGTTGCCCTCCTCTGCGAGCCAGGCCAGGGCCGCGTCGGAGACGTCCAGGGTGAGCCGACGCTCGGCGAGCCGCTTCGCGAGCCGGCCGATCTGCAGCTTCGCGATCCGCTCCAGCTCCTCCTTGTTCAGCGCGGAGAAGACGACGAGGTCGTCGAGCCGGTTGAGGAACTCGGGCTTGAACGACGCCCGTACGACCTCCAGGACCTGCTGCTTCTTCTGCTCCTCACTCGTCGTCGGCTCCACCAGGCTGTGTCCGCTCAGGAACTGACTGCCCAGGTTCGAGGTGAGGACGAGGATCGTGTTGCGGAAGTCGACCGTGCGGCCCTGGCCGTCCGTGAGGCGGCCGTCGTCGAGCACCTGGAGCAGGACGTCGAAGACCTCCGGGTGCGCCTTCTCGACCTCGTCGAGCAGGACGACGCTGTACGGGCGCCTGCGCACCGCCTCGGTGAGCTGACCGCCCTCCTCGTACCCGATGTAGCCGGGAGGAGCGCCGACGAGACGCGCCACGGAGTGCTTCTCGCCGTACTCGCTCATGTCGATGCGGATCATGGCCCGCTCGTCGTCGAACAGGAAGTCGGCGAGCGCCTTGGCCAGTTCGGTCTTGCCGACGCCGGTCGGGCCGAGGAACAGGAAGGAACCGGTCGGCCGGTCGGGGTCGGCGATCCCGGCGCGGGTGCGGCGCACGGCGTCGGACACCGCCCGTACGGCCTCGCTCTGGCCGATCAGGCGCTTGCCGAGCTCGTCCTCCATGCGCAGCAGCTTCTGCGTCTCGCCCTCCAGGAGCCGCCCGGCCGGGATGCCGGTCCAGGCCGCCACCACGTCCGCGATGTCGTCCGGGCCGACCTCGTCCTTGACCATCGTGTCGGCCTTGGACGCCTCCTCCTCTTCCTCCGTGGCGGCCTCCAAGTCCCTTTCCAGGGTGGGGATCTCGCCGTAGAGGAGCATGGATGCGGTGTCGAAGTCGCCGTCGCGCTGGGCGCGCTCGGCCTGGCCGCGCAGCTCGTCGAGCTTCTCCTTCAGCTCACCGACGCGGTTGAGGGACTGCTTTTCCTTCTCCCAGCGGGCGGTGAGGCCGCGCAGCTCCTCCTCCTTGTCGGCGAGGTCGCGCCGCAGCTTCTCCAGGCGCTGCTTGCTGGCCGGATCCGTCTCCTTGGAGAGGGCCAGCTCCTCCATCCTCAGCCGGTCGACGGCGCGCTGGAGCTCGTCGATCTCGACGGGCGACGAGTCGATCTCCATACGCAGCCGGGACGCGGCCTCGTCCACGAGGTCGATGGCCTTGTCCGGCAGGAAGCGGGAGGTGATGTAGCGGTCGGAGAGCGACGCGGCGGCGACGAGCGCGCTGTCGGCGATCTGGACCTTGTGGTGGGCCTCGTACCGGCCCTTGAGCCCGCGCAGGATCGCGATCGAGTCCTCGACCGTCGGCTCGGCGACCAGCACCTGCTGGAAGCGGCGCTCCAGGGCCGGGTCCTTCTCGATCCGCTCGCGGTACTCGTCGAGCGTGGTCGCGCCGACCATGCGCAGCTCGCCGCGCGCGAGCATCGGCTTCAGCATGTTGCCCGCGTCCATGGACGAGTCGCCGCCCGCGCCGGCCCCCACGACCGTGTGCAGCTCGTCGATGAACGTGATGATCTGCCCCTCGCTCTCCTTGATCTCGGAGAGGACGGTCTTGAGGCGCTCCTCGAACTCGCCGCGGTACTTCGCGCCGGCGACCATCGCGCCCAGGTCCAGCGAGACGAGCCGCTTGTCCTTGAGCGACTCCGGCACGTCCCCCTTCACGATGCGCTGGGCGAGCCCCTCGACGACGGCGGTCTTGCCGACGCCGGGCTCACCGATCAGGACGGGGTTGTTCTTCGTGCGGCGGGACAGCACCTGCACCACACGCCGGATCTCCTGATCGCGCCCGATGACGGGGTCGAGCTTGCCTTCGCGCGCGGCGGCGGTGAAATCGGTGCCGAACTTCTCCAGGGCCTTGTACTGGCCCTCGGGGTCGGGTGTGGTCACCCGGCGCCCTCCCCTGCTCTTCTCGAAGGCGGCGAGCAGCTTCTTGGCGCTCGCCCCCTGTTCCGTCAGTACGTCGGCGACAGTGCCGCCCTTCGCGGCGATGCCGATGAGCAGATGCTCGGTGGAGAGGTACTCGTCCCCGAGCTCCTTGGCGCGCTGCTCCGCGTCGGCGATGACCGCCAGGAGGTCCCGGTTGGGTCCGGGCGGCGCGACGGTCGAGCCGGTCACGCTGGGCAGCGCGCCGAGAACCCGCTCGGCCCCGGACCGCACGGCAGCCTGATCGGCCTCGACGGCCGTCAGCAGGTCCGTGATGTTCTCGTTCTCCTGGCCCTCGAGAAGCGCCAGGAGCAGATGCGCGGGGGTCAGATCCGCGTGCCCTGCGGACACGGCCCGACTGGTGGCCGCGTTGATCGCGTCCCGGCTCCGGTTCGTCAGCTCGGCGTCCACGTGCCCACTCTCCTCCTTGCGTCTGCCTCTCCAGCACACTGACCCTGTCAGCATACACAAAGTTGAGTCGATTCCACTCAAGGAGCGGGTTGGGTATCCCGGGGCGGGATATGTCCTTGAACGGGGATATCTTCCGGAGCATGGCCAAGCGGAACGACCCCCTGAACCCCGACCCGACCTTCCTCGGCTTCTGGCGGGAACGGCACCTGTGCACGCTGACGACCCTGCGCCCCGACGGCACCCCGCACGTCGTGCCGGTCGGCGTCACGTACGACCCCGAGGCGGGGCTCGCGCGGGTGATCGCGAACAAGTCGAGCGCGAAGGTGTCGCACGTGCTCGCGGGGTCGGGAACGGAGGCGGGCGGGGCCCGGGTCGCGGTCTGCCAGGTCGACGGCCGGCGCTGGGCGACCCTTGAGGGGCTCGCGGTGGTCCGTACGGAGCCGGACCGCGTCGCGGAGGCGGTACGCCGGTACGCGGAGCGCTACGAGCGTGTGCCCGCGCCGAACCCGGACCGGGTCGCCATCGAGATCACGCTGACGCGGGCGACGGGCAACGGGTCCCCGTCGTGACAGCCGCACAGAGCTGCAGCGGCGCCACCGTGTTCAGGTCCACGGTGACGCCGCTGCGGGGGGAAGTACCTGCGCGATCTACAACGACGGGGGAATCGCGTCAGGCACTGCGGGGGGTGGCTGAGGTGGTACGCGGAACTTCCGGTCCCGCCTCCCCGACCAGCTGGTGGTCACGCTGGTCGAGGTTGACGAAGACCATTCCGTATCTGATGGCACACCGCACCGGCTGCGGGGCGCCCCGAGGGCGGCGAAGACACCGGTAGGCCCGGATCTCCTCGTCGTCGAACTCGTCCCGCACGACGACGATCGGCTCGCCGAACAGGGTGACCATCAACGAATCGCCGCGATGGGGAATCGCCGTGGCGAGGTCGATGAAATGCCACCCGGACCGGTAGGCGGTCGCCATCTCACGGCGAAATGTTCTGTCGTCGGGCGGAGTGGTCATACGGCCGCGTCCACGGGAGCGACACTCCAGGAAAGATCCGGAGGCGCGATGTTCATGCCGGCGGACACGTGAGTGGCGGGTGTGCCACTCCAGGAGAGGTCCTGGGTGCTGAGCACACCGAAAGCCAAACCGGCGGAGAAGGCAACAGCCATCACCGAGCGAAGCATTCTCTTGCACATAGTGGGCTTCGTCCTCACTTCCATGGCTTCTCTCCCCCGACTCACTAGACGATGGCTCATTCGGCCATCCAAACACCACAGGATCGATGCATCATGTTCCTGCACGTTCAGGACCCTGGGGGGTGGATCTATGACCACGGATGACGCATATCGGACACATCCTCATGCCACGACTGAACTGTGCGACGAGGGCAGGCGGCTCTACGCCAGTGCTCTGCGTTCCGGACGCATCGCCCGAAGCGAAGTGACGGCCGCTCCCTGCCTGATGGATTTCGCCCTTCTCCACCCAGACCCGGATGACGCCGGCTGGCTCCGCCCGGTTCCTCCCGCCGCCGCCCTGGCACAGCGCCTCCACCCCATCGAACGGGAAATCCAGGAGCGAAGAAGCCTGGCGGTCGAACTGACCGATTACTTCGAGCCATTCATGGCCATCAGTGCGCAGGATCTGCCCACCACACACGCCGTGACCGTGCTCGAAGGAATCAACAGGATCAATTCGGCCATCGAACTCGCCATCGCCGAGTGCCAGTCCGAGATCCTCACGGTCCAGCCCGGCGGCGGGCGCAGCGAGCACTCCCTGACGGAGGCACTCGAGCGGGGCCAGGCGGTCATCGCGCGCGGCATCACCATGCGCACGCTCTACCAGCACACGGCCCGGCACAGTCAGGGAACCCTCGTCTACGCCGAGCACATGGCCAAGGGCAACGTCGAGATACGCACCCTCGAGGAACTCATAGAGCGGCTGATGGTCTTCGACCGGACCGTCGCGTTCATCCCGGTCCCCGGAGAGCATCCGGTCGCCCTCGAACTCCGCCATCCGGGCCTCGTCGAATACCTGGCCAAGGTCTTCGAGCAGCTGTGGTGCCGCGCGGTCCCCCTCCTGGAGGAGACCCCCTACGCACCCCCGACCGACGGCATCACCGGGGTCCAGCGCTCGATCGCCAAGCTGCTGATCGAAGGCCATGTGGACGAGGCCATCGCCCGCCGCCTGGGCATGAACGTACGCACCTGCAGAGCCCACATCGCCAAGCTCGCGGCCGCGCTCGGCAGCGGAAGCCGCGCACAACTCGGCTTTCTCATAGCGCAGTCCGGGATCCTCGACCAGGATCACTGAATGTCGACCGAGGAGAGCCACACGTGACCGCCGAGGCCCACACTCACGGAGCCGAGGAGTTGTGCGCCGCCGGTACGGCGCTCTACTCCCGGGCCCTGCGCGAGGGCCGCGTGAAGGACGAGGACGCCGCGGCCGTGCCGTGCCTCGTAGACTTCGGGCTGCTGCGGGCGGATCCGGACGACGCCCGGTGGCAGCGCCCCGTGCCGCCCTCCGTGGCCCTGCCGGGCCTGCTGGGGGGTATCGAGGACGAGATCGCGCACCAGCGGCACCGAGAGGCGAAACTGGCCAAGGCGTTCGCACCGCTCATGGCGCTCGACGCCGAGCGGGCGTCCTTCCAGAACTCGCCGATGATCCATGTGCTGTTGGGGTCCCAGCGGATCAACGACGCCATCGGCGAAGCCAGCGCGGTCGCCACCCAGGAGCTCCTCACCATCCAGCCCGGTGGCGGGCGACCTCCCGCCGGCCTTGCCGCGGCCCGCCCGATCGAGCAGGAACTCCTGGCCCGGGGATGCCGGATGCGCACCCTCTACCAGCACACCTCGCGGCATTCCCCCGCCGTGCTGGCCCACTACGAACAGCTGCGCGGCGACGTGGCGGTCCGCACCCTCGACGAGGTCACCGAGCGCCTCGTCCTGCTCGACCGGACCGTCGCGTTCATCCCGGCCAACACGGACCGCACCGTGGCCCTGGAGATACGCCACCCCGCCCTCATCTCCTACCTCATGACGACGTTCGAGCGGCTGTGGCGGCTGGCCACACCCATGTTCCCCGTCGCCGCGCAGCAGCTCCCGGCGAAGGACGGCGTCACCTCCCGCCAGCTCACCATCGCCGCCCTCCTCATCGAGGGCCACACGGACGCCGTCATCGCCGAACGCCTCGGCATGAACATCCGCACGGTCCGCGTCCACATCGCCAAGCTCGCCAGCACGCTCGGCAGCGACAGCCGGGCCCAACTGGGCTATCTCATCGGCCAGTCCGGGATGCTGGAACAGGACCGCTGACCTCCGCGAAAGGATCCGGCAGCCCTCGAACGGGCGAAGTGGATCTCCGTACAACCAACCCCCACCCCCGCAGGTCCAACTCCCGTCCGCCCGCACCTCGGCACAGGGAGAAGAACGACACATGCAGGCACTTCAGGCCCACCGGGCCCCCGGCCGCGGACGCGCACTGACGCGCCGCCGCATACCGCTCGCCCTGGTCACCGGCGCCGTCCTCGCCCTCGGATCCGTCGCGCCCGCGAGCGCCGACGAGCCGGAGACGGACGCGCTCTGGATCGCGGCGCCGTACGACCTCGTGCTGCCCGCCGCCGCGGCCGACGGCAGCGCGACGGCGAACACGATCGACGTCAGAATCGGGCACGACAACACGCACAACTCCGTGACGGGCGGCCGGCTCACCGTCGACGCGTCCGAGCTGGCGGGCGTGGCCGACGTGACCTGGCCCGCCACCTGCACCCCGGCCGCCGACCAGGCCACCGCGACCTGCGACTTCGGCTCCCTGGACAGCGGCGGCCAGTACGTCGGCGTCGCCGGGATCGGTCTGCGGGCCGCCGCGGGCGCGCCCGCCGACGCCACCGGCACACTGCACTTCACCGCCACCGCGGACAGCTCGTTCGGCCCGCTGACCGGCTACCCCGCCGACACCGCGATCAGCCTCGGAGACGGCCCCGACCTCGGCGTCAGCCAGCTCCCGTACCGCACCGGCGTGCGGCCCGGCACCGACCTCGCGCAGCCCATCCGGCTGACCAACCACGGCAACCGCGCCGCCGACCGCACCCTCCTCACCCTCTTCGCCTCGCACGGCCTGGACCTCTCGCGGCGCTTCGGCAACTGCACCTACCTGGACGACGACGCGACGGTCAACCAGTCCGGCACCACCGCCGTCTGCGTGCTCGACCAGCCCGTCGAGCCGGGCCAGGAGTACGACCTGTCGGCGGCCGGCGCGGTCCGTGCGACGGGCGCGGCGCTGTACGACCGGTTCGACTACTCGGTCGACCCGTACTCGGACGAGGCGTACCAGCAGGCCCTCGCCGGGCGGCCGTTCGTGCAGGGGACGGGGGACGACCTCGTCCCCGCCGCCGTTCCCGCGGCCCGCGCGCTGAGCGCCGCGGCCGAGCCCGACCTGAACACCGGCGACAACTACCGCTCCACGCAGATCACCGCCGACAACAAGGCCGACCTCGTCGCCGTCGCGCGCGACATCACGTCCGTCGCGCCCGGTGACACGGTCAAGGCCCGCGTCGGGGTGAAGAACCGCGGCCCGGCGTGGGTGGCCTCGCTCGGTGCGGGCGAACCCGTCGCCACGATCGACGTGCGCCTCCCGGAGGGCACGACCGTCACCGGCAAGCCCGCCGGCTGCGACGCGACGGGCACCAATCTGTACACGTGCCGGACGCCGATCCTGCTCTGGGAGAAGGCCCGTTCGACGTTCGACTTCACGCTGCGCGTCGACCGTGTCGTGGACGGCGGCGCGAAGGGGTCGGTCGCCACGCGGAACGACGACCCGGAGCTGCGTATCTCGGCCTTCGACCCCAAGCTGGCCAACAACGCGGCCGAGTTCACGATCTCCGGCAGCTGATCCGGCACGGCGCCCCGGACGGAGGGGCGCCGTGCCGTCCGCCGGCCTACTTCAGCCCGATCCGCGCGCAGTCCGCCGTGTACTTCGCCGTGCAGATGTCCCCGACCTTGTAGATCCCGTCCTTGACCACCGTCGACTTGATGTTGCTCTGCGTCATCGGGACGACCTGGACCAGGAGCGACGGCACACTGGGGGTGGTGGGGCTGTCGACGCGGTCCTTCGCGAGCGCGTCGAACTCGATGTCGCGCTGCTGCGCGATGAGGACGGCCATCTGCGCGGCGGCGGAGGCCTCTTCGGGATACGGCTTGTAGACCGTCATGTACTGGTCGCCCGTCACGATGCGCTGCACAGCGGCGAGTTCGGCGTCCTGACCGGTCACCGGCGGGAGGTCGGTGACGCCGGCGGTCTTGAGCGCGGTGATGATGCCGCCGGCCATGCCGTCGTTCGCGGAGTAGACACCGGCGATGTTCTTCGCGCCGATGGCCTGAATGGCGCGCGCCATGTTGGCCCGGGCGTTCTCCGGCTTCCAGTCCTTGGTGTCGTACGACTTCGAGATCGTCACCTGGTCCTTGAGCTCGGCCAGGGCGCCGTCCTTGTAGAGCGCGGCGTTCGGGTCGGTGACCGAGCCGTTCATCATGACGATCCGGCTGTTCTTGGACGCCTTGCTGCCCAGGGCCTTGAGGAGCGCCATGCCCTGCACGTGGCCGACCTGGTCGCTGTCGAACGACACATAGCCGTCGACGGGGCCCTCGGCCAGGCGGTCGTAGGCGATGACGGGGATTCCCGCGTCCTTGGCCTTCTTGACCGATCCCGCGATGGACCTGGAGTCGACCGCGTCCAGGATGAGTACGTCGACACGGTCGGCGATCATCTGGTCGACCTGTCTCTCCTGGCTCTTCGCGTTCTGTTCCGCGTTGGCGTAGAGGACCCGGCCCTTGCCGCTGGTGAGGTCCTCGACTTCCTTCTTGATGTGCGGATAGTCGAACTTCTCGTAGCGGGCGGTTTCCTTCTCCGGCAGGAGGACGCCGATCTTCAGGTCCTGGTTCTGCCGGGCGGACGCCTTGCCCGCGGAGTCGCTCTCCGGCTCGAGCCAGCTGCTCCCGCACCCGGTGAGAGCCACTGCCATGGCGGACGCGACGCCGACAACGACGGCGCGCTTCGTACGCGGATTCACTTTCCATACCTCCCTGAAGTGACCGCGTCGTTGCGGCCGAGGTGGCTGGAAGCCAACTCCGCCCAACACGCAGCGTCAAGAGGTGAATCCCTAACGAGACGAAAACGGGTCGGAGCGTTCCAGTGATGAATTCAGCCGTACTCCGGGTAACCCCAGACGCCGCACAGGTCACAGCGCTTCTACCGCGTCACGTCCACCGTCACCGTGAGCAAACTCACGAGTTGAACACATACCCTCCGCGCCCCGCACCGGCCTCCTCCCCAGCACCTTCACGACTCTCGCGCCCTGTCTCGGGCGGCTCGTCCGAGCCGGTCAGATCCCCTTTACGCACTCCGACCCCACCGGCACACTGACCACGCATCAACCCGTCAGCCGTCCGGTGCTTCCCCCTCCCCGGGCCGACGGACTCCTCCTGCCGGTTCCGAGGAAGAGAGGAGCACCATGAGACGCTCCACCCTGCTCACGCGCGCCCTGGGTACCGGGGCGCTGGCCGCCGCTGCGACCTCTCTGGCTCTGGTCTACGTACCTGTCACCCCGTCGGCCCCGCGACTCGACACCGTCGGGGCGCTGGCCGCGGGCGCCATACTCACGGCCGCCTGGGCACTGGCGTGCCTCACCGCGCCCCGCCTGAAGGCGCCGGTCACATCCCCGCCCGCCGAGCCCCCCGCCCTACCGGCCCAACTCCCCTCGCCTCCCCGTGACTTAGGGCGGGCAACGGGCGCCACACTGATCGCACTCACCCCCTGCACCCTGGTCTGGCTCGCCATGACAGGTGGCACGTTCATCGGCTCGTTCCTCTTCTTCCTCACCCTGTTCGGCACGCTGAAGATCGCCACGTTCCTGCGCCGCTCGGCGTCGCCCAAAGTCTTCCGGGACAAGGTGCGGGTCCTGATCGAGGACGCCGCCGCCGGCGAGGTGCACGCGGTGCGTGTACGCGTCGGGCGACCGTTACTCCTGCGCTACAGCGAGCGCGGCGACCACCCGGGCCAGATCTCCGTCACACAGGAGTACAGCCTCCTCCTCCACGACGCGGGCGGCGACGAGATCCCGCTCGCGACGACAGAAGTCAGCGAACTCGCCTGCGCAGGAGAGCTGTTGAGCGGCGCCCAGGGCTGGCTGATGTGGTCACGCCGCTACAAGCTGATCGAGAGCATGCAGCCGGTGGCATTCGTGGCCGACCACGACGGCACCACGATCCTGGGCCTGACGAACCCTGCCGAAGTCACCTACCGCACCGCCACCCACAGCGCCCGCGACCCTCGCCCCACCACCCGCGACCGCAGGGCCCGCCCCCTGCGCCGCAACGCCAAGTTCCGCCTGCCGGTCCACGGCCCCATCGCCACCGGCGCCCTCCTCGCATCCCTCCTCTGCCTGCCCGCCCTCCTCCTCGGCACCGACGGCCTGCCGGCCCTGTTCGCCTGGCTGCTGTGCGGCCTGGCGGCGGCCGCCTTCGTGTACGGGGTGCTGCGCGGGGTCGGCGCGAACACGGACTCCGTCGTCAAGGACACCGAGTGGACGGTGCGGGACGAGCAGGATCCGTCGATCACGTGACGTGACGTGGCATGGCATGACGTGATGGCGGCACGGTCAGGTGCGGCGTCGGGCGGCAGCCGGGGCAGCAGTCCGGTTCCGGGCCCCGGTAGGCGTGGTCGCAGACGTCGCAGTTCCGGAGTGGGTGACGGACGGTGGGTGGTGGTTCAGCGGTAGCGGTTGCCGCGAAGCCGCCGGTCCGGGGCGGGAGTTGTGCCGTCAGGCGGTGCGCGAGGAGAGCCGCCGGGCGGTGGATCGGGCGGTCCTCGGGCAGGTCGCGGGTGAGGGCGTGGCGTACGGCGGCGGGGGTCAGGTCCCGTTCCAGCCAGGCGGCCACGCCGGGCGCGAGGCGTTCGGCGTCGCGCACGGAGAGGACGAGGCGGGAGTCCGCGCGGTGGAGGGCGGCGAGGAGGTCGGTGGCCACCTGGAGGATGCCGGGGCCAGGGGTGTGCTCCGGATGCGGGACAGCGAGGGGCCGGGGCTTCTTCTTCTGCGGGGGCCGGCGCCTTGCGGGGGCTTCGGAGGTGGTGGCGCCCGGACGATTGCAGGAGACCGTACGCGTACGCACCCGCCCGTCCGGGGTGCGATGCCGCTCGCGCCGCAGGTAGCCGTGGGCCTCCAGCTCGCGCAGGGCCGCGGCGATCCGCGTGGTGCCCTCCGGGAAACGGGCGGCGAGGGTACGGACGTCGGCTCTGGCCCCCGCCGGGAGGGACTGGATGTACACGGCGAGGCCGATCGCGAGACCGGAGAGATCGCGGTGCTGGGCGAGGTGATTGCCGATGGCCGTGAAGCGGGTGTGGTGGCGGGCGTTGTCGTGGACGATGCCGCCCGGGGCGCGCGAGGGCGCGCTAGGGTGCTGGGTATCCATCGGGAAGGTCCTTGCTTCCTCGGTGGTCAGGCCCTCGCACTGGGATTGCCGTCCCGGCGGGGGCCGTCGCATATCTGGTGTTGTTGTGCTGCTGCTGTCGCTGCTCGTGAGCGTAATGGGCGCAACAGGCATATGCGCAAGCCCAGTTGGAGACCTTCACCCGTCCGTGTGGCTTCAGCCTCGGCGGCGGGAGGCGGGGTGGGGCTTGGCCTGGGTTCTTTCCCTCTCGACCGTTTCTTTGGTGTTGCCGTCCACGTCACCGGCGTACGGGTTTCCGCGCCACGGTCGCCGTACGAGGCCGATCTCGGCCAACCGGACGGGCCCCTACCCGGACCGCGCAGCCCGCGCTACGCTGCCGATCTTCTCGGCGACTGGGGGGGTTGCTGTGAGCAGTGGGACGGATCATTCGGTGCGGCGTCGTCGGCGTCGCACCTTACTGGCGACCACCGTCTTCGCGATTGCGCTGGGGGGCGCCACGGCACTGGCGGCAGTGGTCGGGAACACCGAGCGGGTCACTGGACTGTGGGCCAGTGCCCAGGTCTCCCGCAGTGGCGACGCCCGCATCACCGAGGTGATCGACTACGACTTCGGTACCGGGCTCGAGGACAAGCACGGCATCTACCGCGATGTCCCCGGGCTGTCACCCGAAGCCGAGGTCTCCGTCACGTCGGCGTCCGCCCCGGTCCCGTACGAGTTGATCGACATGGGATCGCAGACCCGCATTCGCATCGGCGACCCCACCCTCGCGGTCCACGGCCTCCACCGCTACCGCATCCAGTACCACCTCGACGACGTCGCCCCGCACGGCAAGCTCGCCTGGGACGCGGTCGGGGCGGGGTGGCGGGTCGAACTCAGCCACGTAGAGATCCATGTGGCGGCGCCGTTCGAGCTCGACGGGGCACGCTGCGTGCAGGGCGCGACCGGTTCACGGCAGAAGTGCGCCGTATCGGGCGGCGCGCCGGGCAACCTCACCGTCGAACTGGACAGGCTCGGTGCGGGCAAGGGCACCACTCTGTACGCCGATGCCGGGCGCCGCCTCACCGACCCCGTGACCGCTGCCGCCGCCCCCTCCGGGCCGGTCCGCGACAGCGGGGCTCCCGGGAAGCTGTGGCCTGGAGTGCTCGCCACGGTAATCGCCCTGGAAGCCGCAGCCTTCACGGCGTGCGCGCTGCGGTTCGCCGGTCGTGATCACGTCGCGGGTGATGCCGACCGGGAACGGCGGGTCGACGCGGCGCGGCTCGCGTCCTCCCTCACGCCGTCATCCCGCCCTCCCAAGGGGCTGTCACCGGCCCAGGCCGGCGTCCTGCTCACCGAACGGATCGAACCTGAGCACAAGGTGGCCTGGCTGATCAGTACCGCCGCCGACGGGCATCTCGACATCGACGACAACGACCACTATCCGGTCCTGCGGCGCAGGCCGCCCGAGGATGCCCCGCCGACCGACCGCAACGTCAAGGCCGTACTGGACCAGGTGTTCGCCGGACGCGACAGCGCGATACTCGGCGTCTACGACCGCTACATCGTGACGGCGTGGGACGTCCTCGACGAACAACTGGCGAGATGGCAAAGCAGTTGCGGACTGTGGGATCCGACCGGCGCCCACCGCAGCCGCGTCGCACGGCGCGCTGGTGTGATCGCCGCGGTGGTGGGCCCGGTGCTCGTCATCACCGGCGGGGTGCTCAGCAGCGGCGCGGGCCCGGCGTGGCAGCCGCTCCTGACGGTGGGCGCGGTCCTCGCGGGGGCCGGGCTGGCTCTGGCGGTACGCGCCTGGGAACTACGAGTCCGCACGGCCCGGGGCACGACCCTGTGGATGCAAGTGGAGTCGTTCCGCCGGTACTTGGCTGCTTCGGGAGGTCACGACGCCGACGGGCTGACCCACTCCCCGAGTGATGCGGATACGTCTACAGCTACAGATACGGACTCGGCGACCGCCCCGGAAACCGACGCCGAACAGCTGGAGCGGTACACGGCGTGGGCGGTGGCACTGGGCGAGATCGACCGCTGGTCCGAGAGCATCACCGAGTCGACCACGGCCCCCTCGGCGGCGCCCGGCCCCACCCGGCGGCCCATGAACCGGATGCCCCTGTACGGTCCGGCGATCGCCCTGGCCCTGGTCTCGTCCACGGCCGCGTCGACGAGGCCACCGTCGTCCAGCGGGTCAGGGTCGGGTTCCGGTTCCTCCTCCGGTTCCGGCGGCTCCGACGGCGGGGTCGGTGGCGGGGCGGGAGGCGGGGGCGGAGGGTCCTGGTGACTGCCGGGCCGTCGGCGGTCGCACGCTTCGGGTTGTTGTGCCTGCCGTGAGCGTGGAGGTCGCAACAGGCGTATGAGGAGGGATCACCGTGTACGAGGACGCAACACCGGCACCACCATGGCGCCGCAAGAACCGCCTGGCCTGGTCGCGGAGGGCTGCGGCCGCTACCGCGTCGGCCCCGGGCCCGTGTGGGGCGAGGCAGACGTCCTCTCGTACGCCGCCTGGCAGCGCGGGCACGGCTACGCGGGCGCGGACGCGGACGGCATCCCGGGCAGGGTGAGCTGGGACCGGCTGCGCGTACCGGAGGCGGGTCATGAGTGAACAGGTCGACGTGGCCCCGGAGCTGGAGCGGCTCCGGCGCTCCGTCGACGTCGGGTTCGCCGCCACCCAGGGCAACCTGGCGCTGGTGCCCCAGCGCGCCGACCAGACGGACAAGACGCTGGGCGAGCACGAGGACCGCCTCAACGCCCTGGAGCGCTCGCGCTGGCCGCTGCCGTCACTGGCGGCGCTGACGTCCTGCGCCGCACTCGTGGTGGCGCTGTGGGAGGCGGCGGGACGGTAGGTGCACGTGAAGGGGCCCGGAGGTGACAACCTCCGGGCCCCTTCACGTGCACAGGTCAGTTGTGCACAGGTCAGTCCTGCGGCCGCTTGGGCCGCCACACAACGAGCGCGCTCGTCTGCTGGACCTCCTGGTACGGGACCAGGTCCCGCCGGTAGGAGGCGTGGACGGCCGCCTCGCGCTGCTGCATCGCGGCGGCCGCGCCCTCCACCGCGGAGGACAGCTCGGCCACCCGGGCCTGCAGCGCAGCGACCTGGTTCTCCAGTTCGATGATGCGCTTGATGCCCGCGAGGTTGATGCCCTCGTCCTGCGACAACTGCTGGACGGTGCGCAGCAGTTCGATGTCGCGGGCCGAGTAACGCCGGCCCCGGCCCGCCGTGCGGTCCGGGGAGACCAGGCCGAGACGGTCGTACTGGCGCAGGGTCTGCGGATGCAGCCCGCTGAGCTGGGCGGCCACCGAGATGACATAGACCGGAGTCTCGTCGGTCAGCTCATAGGCCCTGCCAACAAAGGAACTCTGTCGTCGACGGCCGTCCATACGCTCATGCTCCCTTCGCGGCCTGGAACAGTTCTGCCCGCGGATCACTGTCCGCAGTCGCCTTCCGGTACGCCTCGAGGGCGTCCTTCGCGGCGTCGGTCAGATCCGTGGGGACCGCGACCTCCACCGTGACGAGCAGATCGCCACGGGTGCCGTCCTTGCGGACAGCGCCCTTGCCGCGGGCCCGCATCGTCCGCCCGTTCGGCGTGCCCGGGGGCAGCTTGAGCGTGACCGGGGGCCCACCGAGCGTGGGGACCTTGACCTCGCCCCCGAGCGCGGCCTCCGGATAGCTGACCGGCACCGTGACCGTGAGGTTGTCGCCCTTGCGGCCGAAGACCGGGTGGGAGTCCACGTGCACGACCACGTACAGGTCGCCCGCGGGGCCGCCGCGCTCGCCCGGCGCGCCCTTGCCGCGCAGCCGGATGCGCTGGTTGTCCGAGACGCCGGCCGGGATGCGGACCTGCATCGTCCGGGAGGACTTCGCACGGCCCGAGCCCTTGCAGACCTCACAGGGTGTCTCCGCGATCAGGCCGCGGCCCTTGCAGTCCACGCACGGGTCGGTCAGCGAGAAACCGCCGCCGCCACCGCGCGAGACCTGGCCCGTGCCGACACAGGTCGGGCACACGCGCGGTGTGCCGTTCTTGTCGCCGGTGCCGGAACAGGCCTTGCAGGGCGCCTGCGACGACATGCGCAGCGGCACCGTCGCCCCGTCGACCGCCTCGGTGAAACTGAGTGTGACCTCGGACTCGATGTCCTGGCCGCGGCGCGGCTGCGTGCGCGTGCCGGTGCCCGCGCCGCCCCGGTTGAACAGGCCGCCGAAGACGTCCCCGAGTCCGCCGCCGAACCCGCCGGCACCCCCTGCCGTACCGCCCTGGGGGCCGCCTCCGAAGAGGTCGCCCAGGTCGAAGTTGAAGGTGCCGCCGCCCGCACCGCCCGGCCCCGGACGGAATCCGCCGTTGCCGAACAGGGCGCGCGCCTCGTCGTACTCCTTGCGCTTCTTGGGGTCGCCGAGGACGTCGTTCGCCTCGGAGATCTCCTTGAAGCGCTCCTCCGCCTTGAGGTTGCCCTTGTTGGCGTCGGGGTGGTTCTCACGGGCGAGTTTGCGGTACGCCTTCTTGATCTCGGCGTCGGTGGCGTCCTTGGGGACGCCGAGGACCTTGTAGTAGTCCTTCTCGATGAAGTCCTTCGTGCTCATCCTCGACGTCCCTCCTCTCGCTGCTTACTGACGTCAGCCCTCGTCCGGGCCACCGCTCTCCTTGTCGTCGGCGGCAGCCGATTCCCCGCCCTTGGGGGACTCGCCCTTGGCCGGCTGGGCCCCGGGCTGCGGCTCGGCCACCGCCACCCGCGCGGGGCGGATGGTGCGCTCGCCGATCCGGTAGCCCGGCTGCAGGATCGCGACGCAGGTCGTCTCGGTGACGTCCGGCGCGTACGAGTGCATCAGGGCCTCGTGGATCGTCGGGTCGAAGGGCTCGCCCTCCTTGCCGAACTGCTGGAGCCCCATCTTGGCGGCGACCACCTCGAGCGACTCGGCGACCGACTTGAAGCCGCCGACCAGCTCTCCGTGCTCACGGGCACGGCCGATGTCGTCGAGTACGGGGAGCAGCTCGGTCAGGAGGCCCGCGACGGCGACCTCCTTGACCGTGACCCGGTCCCGCTCCACCCGGCGACGGTAGTTCTGGTACTCGGCCTGGAGCCGCTGGAGGTCCGCGGTGCGCTCACCGAGCGCCATGCGTACCTGGTCCAGCTGAGCCGTCAGGCCTACGTTCTGAACCGCCGAAGCGGCTCCTGCCGATGCTGCGTCCCCGGCCGGGGCCGCCCCCTCGCCCTTGTCGGGCGAGGGAGCGGCCTTCGGCTCGGCGTCGTCGGGGGTGGCGCCGGAAGGGACGTCAGGCTCGTCGCTCTCGCTGAAGCCCGGGGTCTCCTCCGTCACGCGGCACCGTCCTTACGGTCCTCGTCGACGATCTCGGCGTCGACGACGTCGTCGTCAGCGGCCTTCTGCCCGTCGCCCGGGGCACCGGCCTCGGGACCGCCCGCGGCCTGCGCGCCCTGGGCGTCGGCGTACATGGCCTGGCCCAGCTTCTGCGAGACGGCGGCGACCTTCTCGGTGGCGGTGCGGATCTCGGCCGTGTCCTCGCCCTTGAGCTTCTCCTTCAGCTCGGTGAGCGACTCCTCGACCTCGGTCTTGACCTCGCCGGGGACCTTGTCCTCGTTGTCCTTGAGGAACTTCTCCGTCTGGTAGACGAGCTGCTCGCCCTGGTTGCGCGTCTCGGCGGCCTCGCGGCGACGGTGGTCCTCGTCCGCGTACTGCTCGGCCTCCTGGCGCATCCGGTCGACCTCGTCCTTCGGCAGCGAGGAGCCGCCGGTGACGGTCATCTTCTGCTCCTTGCCCGTGCCCAGGTCCTTCGCGGTCACGTGCATGATGCCGTTGGCGTCGATGTCGAAGGCGACCTCGATCTGCGGGACACCACGCGGGGCCGGCGGCAGACCGGTGAGCTCGAACATCCCGAGCTTCTTGTTGTACGCCGCGATCTCGCGCTCGCCCTGGTAGACCTGGATCTGCACGGACGGCTGGTTGTCCTCGGCCGTCGTGAAGATCTCGGAACGCTTGGTCGGGATCGTGGTGTTGCGCTCGATGAGCTTCGTCATGATCCCTCCCTTGGTCTCGATGCCGAGGGACAGCGGGGTCACGTCGAGGAGCAGGACGTCCTTGACCTCGCCCTTGAGGACACCGGCCTGCAGGGCGGCGCCGATGGCGACGACCTCGTCCGGGTTCACGCCCTTGTTGGCGTCCTGGCCGCCGGTCAGCTCCTTGACGAGCTCCGCGACGGCGGGCATACGGGTCGAGCCACCGACGAGAACGACGTGGTCGATCTCGGAGAGCTGGATGCCCGCGTCCTTGATGACGTTGTGGAACGGCGTCTTGCAGCGCTCCAGAAGGTCGGACGTGAGCTGCTGGAACTGGGCGCGGGTGAGCTTCTCGTCCAGGTGCAGCGGGCCCTCGGCGGACGCCGTGATGTAGGGCAGGTTGATCGTGGTCTCGGTCGAGGACGAGAGCTCGATCTTCGCCTTCTCGGCGGCCTCGCGCAGGCGCTGGAGCGCCATCTTGTCCTTGGCGAGGTCCACGCCGTGGCCGTTGTTGAACTGCTTGACCAGGTAGTCGACGACGCGCTGGTCCCAGTCGTCACCACCGAGGTGGTTGTCGCCGTTCGTGGCCTTCACCTCGACGACGCCGTCGCCGATCTCGAGGAGCGACACGTCGAAGGTGCCGCCACCGAGGTCGAAGACGAGGATGGTCTGGTCGTCCTTGTCGAGACCGTAGGCCAGGGCGGCGGCCGTCGGCTCGTTGACGATACGCAGAACGTTCAGACCGGCGATCTCGCCGGCCTCCTTCGTCGCCTGGCGCTCGGAGTCGTTGAAGTACGCCGGGACGGTGATGACCGCGTCCGCGACCTTCTCGCCCAGGTACGCCTCGGCGTCGCGCTTCAGCTTCTGCAGGATGAAGGCGCTCATCTGCTGCGGGTTGAAGCTCTTGCCGTCGATCTCGATCTTCCAGTCAGTGCCCATGTGGCGCTTGACCGAACGGATCGTCCTGTCGACGTTGGTGACCGCCTGGCGCTTCGCGACCTCTCCGACGAGCACCTCACCGTTCTTGGCGAAGGCGACGACGGACGGCGTGGTCCTGGCGCCCTCGGCGTTGGTGATGACGGTGGGCTCGCCGCCTTCGAGAACGCTGACGACGGAGTTAGTCGTGCCCAGGTCGATGCCGACCGCACGTGCCATTTCAATTCCTCCAGCATGACTACTTGAGTGGATCTGGCTCAAGGATGCATGACGACCGCGGTTCGGTCAACAGAGCTGAGTCGAGCCGACTCAACTTTTATGTGGCCCTTATGGACAGCCAGGGCATCTGTGCAGGTCAGCCGCTACGTCGGGACCTTCGTCACTAGCGGGCGACGTCCACCACAGCGGTCCGTACGGGCCGGTGACCGCGCCGCCGCACCCCGTAGACCGGCACCCGCAGCAGCCCGGCGACCGACCCGGCTGCCGCGCAGACCGGCCACAGCGCGGCCAGCGGGCCCAGCGTCCCGTCGTGCAGCAGGAGCGCGGTCACCGCACCGGCCAGCGACGCGACACCGAGCACCACCGCCACGCCCGTCGGGGTGAGGCCGAGCCGGCGGAGCCGGTGGGCGATGTGGTCCGCGCCGGCCTGGAGCAGAGGCCGCCCCGCGCGCCGCCGCGACACCGTCACCAGGGCCGCGTCCGCGGTCACCACGACCGTCACGGCGAACAGCGAGCCCGCACCGGGGAGCGCCTCGTGGCCCGCGTTCACCAGGACCGCCGCGGACGCCAGGAGGAAGCCCGTGAACAGGGACCCGCAGCCCCCCAGGTGCATCCGAGCGGGGTACCAGTTGTGCATGAGGAACCCGGCGAGCGCCGCCGCGAGCACCCCGAGGACCGCGGCGAGCGGGCCGAGCCCTCCGGCGGCGGCGCAGGCGCTCAGGCCGAGCGCGGTCACGACGGCGACGGTGCCGAGCACGCCGTCCGAGGTGTCGATGAGCCGACAGGCGTTGGTGACGAAGACGATCCACAGGACGGCCAACGCGCCGACGAGAAAGTCGAGTTGAGCGGCGTGCACGACGAAGGTCGCCGCCCCCGCCTCGACGATGACGCGGGCCCGCGCCCCCACCGGGCGCACGTCGTCGAGGAACCCGAGCACGGCCACGGCCCCGGCCGCGATCAGCAGCGTGAGCGTGCCGGAGTCGAGGGGGGCGAGTCCGGTCGAGGCTCCGACGGTGGTGACGGCGGCCGTCACCGTGGCGACGGCGGCGCCTCCCAGGCGCGGCGTCCGCCGCCCCGTGCGGCCGATCCGCCGGACGGTGAATCCGGTGCGCAGGGCGACGAGACGCAGCAGGGCGGTGAGGGCGGAGGCCACCAGCAGGGCGGTCGCGGCGGCGGCGATCCCGTAGGACACGGCGGACGTCCCGTCAGCTCGGTTTGCGGTATCGGGGTGACACCGGAGGGGCACGCCCGGCCGGAGACCTTCATAAGCTAGTCGCTTATGTCGCAATATGGGGTGAATAACACGATCCGCTTTCGCTGTCGACCCAGGGTGGCCTCAGCGACGCAGATCACCGCCCGGCTGGCTACAGTGCGGCCACACAAGTGGGTAGTCTCAGCATGGACTGAAATAAGTTACCGCTTAGTAATCGCTGAATATCCACCCTCGCAGGCCCGAGGAGCCCCCGAATGCAACTCGCCGCGATCATCGTGTCGCTGGTCCTGATCGTGGTCGGCGTCGCACTGTTCGTCCGAGCCATCGCGCAGATCTACCGCTTCATGCGGCTCGGCCAGAACGTCCCCGCCGGCACCCGCACCGACGAACCCGTACAGCGCACCGTGACAGTGGCCAAGGAGTTCCTCGGCCACACCCGGATGAACCGCTGGGGCATCGTGGGTGTGGCGCACTGGTTCGTGGCGGTGGGCTTCTTCTCGCTGCTGCTGACGATCGTGAACGCCATCGGCCAGCTCTTCCAGGCCGACTGGCTGCTCCCGATCATCGGTGAATGGGCCCCGTACAACGTCTTCGTCGAGTTCCTCGGCACGATGACGACCATCGGGATCCTGACGCTGATCGTCATCCGGCAGCTGAACCGGCCGGACCGGCCGGGGCGCAAGTCCCGCTTCGCCGGCTCGAACACCGGACAGGCGTACTTCGTCGAGGCCGTCATCCTCATCGTCGGCATCTGCATCTTCACGCTGCACGCCCTGGAGGGCGCCCAGCACCACGTGGACGCTTACGAGGCCTCGTTCTTCGTCTCGTACCCGGTCGTCTCCTGGTTCCGCGGCATGGACGTCTCCACGCTGCAGAACCTCACGTACTTCTTCGCCGGGCTGAAGATCGCGACCTCCTTCATCTGGATGATCACGGTCGCCCTGAAGACCGACATGGGTGTCGCCTGGCACCGCTTCCTCGCGTTCCCGAACATCTGGTTCAAGCGTGAGGCGGACGGCGACGTCGCGCTGGGCGCGCTGCAGCCGATGACCAGTGGCGGCAAGGAGATCGACTTCGAGGACCCGGGTGAGGACGATGTCTTCGGTGTCAGCCAGGTCGAGCAGTTCTCCTGGAAGGGTCTGCTGGACTTCTCCACCTGCACCGAGTGCGGGCGCTGCCAGTCGCAGTGCCCCGCGTGGAACACCGGCAAGCCGCTGTCGCCGAAGCTCCTGATCATGTCGCTGCGCGACCACGCGCACGCCAAGGCCCCGTACCTGCTCGCCGGTGGCGGCAAGTCGATGGAGGGCGAGGAGAAGGCGACCGAGGAACAGCTCAAGGATGTTCCGGCCGCGGCTCTCGCCGAGGCCGAGCGGCCGCTGATCGGCACCCTCGAAGAGAACGGCGTCATCGACCCGGACGTCCTGTGGTCCTGCACCACCTGCGGCGCCTGCGTCGAGCAGTGCCCGGTCGACATCGAGCACATCGACCACATCGTCGACATGCGCCGCTACCAGGTGATGATCGAGTCCGCGTTCCCGTCCGAGGCGGGCACGATGCTCAAGAACCTGGAGAAGAAGGGCAACCCCTGGGGCCTGGCGAAGAAGCAGCGCCTGGAGTGGCTCAAGGAGCTCGACTTCGAGGTACCGGTCGTCGGCAAGGACATCGAGGACCTCACCGAGGTCGAGTACCTGTACTGGGTCGGCTGCGCCGGCTCGCTCGAGGACCGCGCGAAGAAGACCACCAAGGCCTTCGCGGAGCTGCTCCACATGGCGGGCGTCAAGTTCGCGATCATGGGCGGTGACGAGAAGTGCACCGGTGACTCCGCGCGCCGCCTGGGTAACGAGCCGCTGTTCCAGCAGCTCGGCCAGGAGAACGTCATGGCGCTGAACATGGCGTTCGGCGAGGAACTCGACGACGACGGCAAGGTCGTGCCCGAGTCCGCGAAGCCGAAGTCCGCGAAGAAGATCGTCGCGACCTGCCCGCACTGCCTCAACACCATCGGCAACGAGTACCCGCAGCTCGGCGGCGATTACGAAGTAATCCACCACACCCAGCTGCTCCAGCACCTCATCGACGAGGGCAAGCTCATCCCGGTCACCCCGGTCGAGGGTCTGATCACCTACCACGACCCGTGCTACCTGGGCCGTCACAACAAGATCTACACGCCCCCGCGCCAGATCATGGACGCCGTCCCGGGCCTGCGCCAGCAGGAGATGCACCGCCACAAGGAACGCGGCTTCTGCTGCGGCGCCGGTGGCGCGCGGATGTGGATGGAGGAGCGGATCGGCAAGCGCATCAACAACGAACGTGTTGACGAGGCGCTGTCGCTGAACCCGGACATCGTGTCCACCGCCTGCCCGTTCTGCCTCGTCATGCTGACCGACTCGGTCAACGGCAAGAAGAACGACGGCCAGGCCAAGGAGTCCGTCACCGTCGTCGACGTGGCGCAGCTGCTCCTCGACTCCGTGAAGACGCCGGTCGACCCGGCGGGTTCGCAGGAGACCGAGGACGCGCCGGAACCGGAGCCGGTGAAGTAGCGGTTCCGTAGTTCCGTACCGACGTACGCGGAGGGGCTGACCGGGGAGACCCGGTCGGCCCCTTCGGCGTTCGCGGGGGCGTTCACAGGACACAGGAGGGGCGTTTACGGGACAGGGGCCGCGCTCCGTGAGCGAACCGGCAGGCCCCGGCCCTACCCCCTCCCTCACCCCAACGGCATCATGAACGGGTCAAGTGGCACATGAGGCGGGCGGGGTCAGAGGCGATGGTGGGCATACGGGGCGGCCGCAGCGCCGCGATACGCGGGGCCGCGGCGGGGTGCACCCTGCTCATGGTCGCCGCCGTCACCGGCTGCGGGGGCGACGACAAGCCCGCCGCCAAGCACCACCCCGTGGCCATGTCCGGCACGTCCGGCGCCGCGCTCCCCGTCCCGCGCGGCCGCGGCAGCAAGGTGCCGGACGACTTCAACGGCGACGGCGCCCCCGACCTCGTACTCGACGACCTCGTGCACGACGGGCTCGGAGACGACGCCGGGATCGGGGTCGTGTACGGGAAGAAGGGGCACGGACTCGTGCCCGGGGCGCGGCAGTTGCTGCGTCCGGCGAAGTACGCGGCGCCCACCAAGGGCGAGACGCCCGCCGCGTTCGACTCCGAGGCGAGCTGCGACCTGGACAAGGACGGCTTCACCGATCTGGTCGTGTCGACGGATCCGCCGTTCGACGGGCAGGGGCAGCCGCCGGTGCCGCTGCAGATCCTCTTCGGCGGCCCGGGCGGACTCACCCACCGGGGCGTGAAACTCGTCGTGCCCGCGCAGGCCCGCTTCGGCAACGACTGGCCGGACCAGCCGGTGTGCGGCGACTTCGACGGGGACGGCTCGGTCGACCTCACGGTTCACGCGAGCGGCGGTCGGCTGAGCTTCCTGCGTGGCCCCTTCACCCGCAAGGGCGCCCCGCGCGCGGCCGGGAAACCACTGACCGCGCCCGGCAACGTACCCGTGGGCCCCGCCTTCGACGTCGACCGCGACGGGTACGACGACCTGCTCGTGCGCCGTACCTCCGGCGGCTCGTCGCCGTCGCGGATCGTGCTGGGCGGCCCGCAGGGACCAGCCCGTTCGGGCGCCGCGCTGCCGTCCGGCCTCGGCCTCGCCGTCGGCCGTTTCACCAAGGGCGCCGGCGCGGACACCGCACTGCTCACGGCCTCCGGGGTCACCCTCTCCCGGCCGGGCGCCCACGCCCTCAAGGCCACCGGAACGGCCATCACCGCGGGTGACTTCGACGGGGACGGCGTGGCCGAACTCGTCGTGTCCGGCGGCGCGTCGAAGGCCCCGAAGATCCTTCCCGTGAACGGCAAGGCGGCCGTGACCGTCACTCCCGAGGCCGCAGGCACGAGCCAGGTCCTCAAGACGACCGACCTCGACGGCGACGGACGCGCCGACCTCGTGGTCCGCACGTACCGCGGCGAGAGCACGGACACGATCGCCGTGTACCCCGGGGTCAAGGGCGGCTCGCTCCTGGCCGGGAAGCCCCAAGTCACCTTCTCCACAGCGGAGTTCTGAGAGCCGGCGCCCACCCCGGCCCCCCGTGTCCGCCGTTCACCGCACGGCCACCCGGACACAACCATCCCCTCACCTCACGAGTCACACCCCCGGAACCCCTTCCCCCCATTTCCCGGGAGTGCTTCTCGTGCGCATGCGCAAGCTCGCCATCGCCGCAGGTGCCGCCGTCGTCGCGGCGGCCGGACTCACCCTGCCGCTCGCCGGAACCGCCTCCGCGGCCACCACGCTCAAGGACGACTTCAACGGCGACGGCTACCGCGACCTGGCCGTCGGCACCCCGGGCGCGAACGCTGTCACGGTCACGTTCGGCTCCGCGAGCGGCGTGAGCCCGTCCCACTCCGTGACCGTCACCCAGAGCACGGTCGGAGTGCCCGGAGTCACCGAGCCGGAGGACGAGTTCGGCGAGAACGTCGCCTCGGGCGACGTCGACGACGACGGCTACGCCGACCTGATCGTCGGCGCGCCCGGCGAGCGGGTCACCGGCAACACCACGGGCTCCGTCACCATCGTCCGGGGCGGCCCCAGGGCCTTCAACCGGGGCGCCAAGGTCCTCAACTCCCCGACCACCGGCACCGAACGCTTCGGTGAGGCCGCCTCCTTCGTCGACATCGACGACGACGGATCCGCCAACCTCGCCGTGATCAGCTCCGACAGCTGGTGGTACTACGCGGAGAGCGCGGACCCGACCCGTGCCATCGCGCCCGAGGTCGACTTCCTGCCCGAGGGCGTCCGCCTGGAGGGCATGGATGCGGCCACGTTCCTCTCCAAGGACGGCTACACGTACGTCCTCTACGGGGAGCGCGCCGACGGCAAGCCCTACACCGTGTACATGAAGGGCGGCGTCGGCGACATCGGCTACTACTCGGGCGTACTCGCCGAGGGCGACGACCCGCGCGCCACCCGGGAAGCGGCCGCGGCCGCCGACGTGAACGGCGACGGCTACACCGACCTCGTCACCGGCAACGCCGCCGCGAACTCGGTCACCGTGCGCTACGGCGGACAGGGCTCCTTCGGGGCCACGAAGACGTACACGCAGGACTCCGCGGGCGTGCCCGGCGCCGACGAGCCGGAGGACCGCTTCGGCGCCGCCTTGAGCGCCGGCGACCTCGACCACGACGGGTACGCGGACGTCGCCGTGGGCGCGCCCGGTGAGAGCGTCGGCACGGTCACAGGGACGGGCAGCGTCACCGTCCTCAAGGGCGGCACCGGCGGGCTGGGCGCGGGCCGCGCCTACCACCAGGACACGGCCGGGGTGCCCGGCGTCCAGGAGGCGGGCGACCACTTCGGCTCGTCCCTGCGCTTCAAGGACATCAACAAGAACAGCCGGGCCGACCTGGCGATCGGCGCGAACGGCGAGGACATCGGCACCTCGGCCGACGCGGGCGCCGTCTGGGTCCTGCGCGGCGCGGTCCCGTACGTCACCACGTCGTACGCCACGTCCTTCAACGGCGCGGACTTCGGGACGGCGACGAGCGGAGCGGGGCGCGCCTTCGGGACAGTCCTGCGCTGAACGGGCCCCCGGGAACACCGAAAACCCGGGCGGCCGGAAATAACTGTGACCCACATACAACCCTCCGGCCCCACTACGAGTCTCCTGTTCGCCAACCGCAGGGCCACGCCCGGGACAACTCCCGGCAAACGCCCGCGGAACGCACCCCATTGACTGCGGATGCCCGCCAGGCATCCCCGCATGCTGCAGGAGAATCCCGCATGCACAAGCACATACGTATCGCCCTCGCCTCGGCCGCCGCGGTCGCGCTGACGGGCGGGCTGCTCTCCCTCTCCACGGGCTCGGCCCTCGCGGCCGACTCCGTCCACCACCACGAGGCCGACTTCAACGGCGACCACATCGGGGACGTCGCGTTCTCCGCCGGCTGGTCGACGGTCGGCGGCAAGAAGGGCGCCGGCCAGTTCGTCGCCCTGTACGGCTCCGCGAACGGCCTGAACGCCGCCACCCGCAAGACCGTCAGCCAGAACACGACGGGTGTCCCCGGCACCGCCGAGACCAACGACGGCTTCGGCTGGGTAAGCGCGTACGGCGACTTCAACGACGACGGCTACGACGACCTGGCCGTGTCCGCGCGCTACGAGGACGTGGACGGCGACACCGACGGCGGCACCGTCATGATCATGTGGGGCTCGGCGTCGGGCCTCACCGGCGGCACGACGATCGCGGACCCGGCCGTCTCCTCCCACGACCAGTGGGGCAAGACGCTCGCCGCCGGCGACTTCGACGGCGACGGCAAGGACGACCTCGCGGTCGGCTCCTCGACCGCCACGATCTACGTCTACAAGGGCGGCATCGCCAAGACCGGTACCGCGGGCGGCCGTTACACGCTCAAGCCCCCGATCCAGTCCGGCAGCGGCACCGGCCCGCTCACCCTCACCGCGGGTGACGTGAACGGCGACGGCGCCACCGACCTCGTGGTCGACGGCTTCGAGACGAACACCAGCGACGGCTGGAACACCAACTACTACATCCCCGGCAGCGCGTCCGGCCTCGTCGTCTCGTCCGCGCAGACGCTGAAGCCCGGCGTCATCACCGACATCGGTGACGTGAACGGCGACGGCTTCGGCGATATCGTGACCGGCCAGCAGTGGGACAAGCCCACGGACGGGTCCCCGGACCCGACCGGATCGACCGACGGCGGCAAGGTCAACATCACGTACGGCTCGACGAGCGGCCCCGCCACCACCACCGCCATCAGCCAGAACACCGGCAACGTGCCCGGCGACTCCGAGCGCGGCGACGACTTCGGCGGCGAGCTGTCCCTCGGCGACGTCAACGGCGACAACTACCAGGACCTGGTCGTCGGCGCCGCCGGCGAGAACCTGGGCGGCGTCACCGACACCGGTTCCGTGACGGTCCTGTACGGATCGGCCAGCGGCATCAACACGCAGTCCGGCGGCCAGTTCTTCGCCCAGTCCACGGCCGGCGTCCCCGGCTCGGACGAGACGAAGGACTACTTCGGCAACGAGGTCAAGCTCACCGACGTCACCGGCGACGGCAAGGCCGACCTGACGATCGGCGCGTACGGCGAGAACAGCGGCAACGGCGCGCTGACCTACCTCCCGTCGAACGGCACGAAGATCACCACGACGGGCGCGCGCTCCTTCTCGGCGACGTCCCTCGCCATCTCGACGGACGCATACCCGCAGCTGGGCGGCAACGCGGCGAACTAGCGCCGGCTGTCAGCCTGTCGGGCCCGCACCGCTTCGGTGCGGGCCCGTTTCCGACTGAGCACCCACCTGGAGCACCGTTGCGCAAACGCACATTCCTCCTGACAACAGCCTTCACCGCGGGCCTGCTCACCCTGCCCATCACCTCCGCGGCCGCTGCGCCCTCCGGGCTTCAGGGCGACTTCACGGGCGGCTACATGGACCTCGGCTCGGCCATTGCCCACTGACACATCCTTGGAGACTCACCTGATGCGCATACGTGTCGTCACGGCCGCGGCCGCCCTGCTCACGGCCGGCCTCACCCCGTTCGCCCTGCCCACGGCCGCGACGGCGGCGTCCGCCAAGTACGCGGACGACTTCAACGGCGACGGGTATCGCGATCTGGTGGTCGCCGCCCCGCAGGCCACCGTGTCCGGCCACGAAGCGGCGGGAGCCGTCGTCGTGCTGTACGGCACCGCGTCAGGACCCTCCGCCGCGAAGCGCAAGCTGATCACCCAGGCGAGCACCGGGATCCCCGGTTCACCCGAGACCGCCGACCACTTCGGCGGATCCGTGGCCTCCGCCGACCTCGACCTCGACGGCTACGCCGACCTGCTGGTCGGAACGCCGTACGAGGACACGGACGGCGCGTCCAACAAGGGCTCCGTCACCGTCGTCTGGGGCAGCCCGCAGGGGCTGGGCTCCGGCACCGTCCTGCCCCTCACGTACGGCGCCGGAGACCCTTCCGGCTGCGCGTTCGGCGTCGACCTCGCCGCCGTCCCCGCATCGCCGGCCCCACGCCCGTCGGTGCACATCGCCGGTGCCTGCTCGGTGTGGGTCCTCCAGGGCCCCATCACCCGCTCCGGCAAGGCCTACAGCAGGTCCGAGCGCATCATGGGGCCCTCGGCCGCGAAGCTCGTGACCGGCCGGCTCTCCGACAACTACTTCGACCAGATCGAGATCTCGGTCGGTCTGAGCGGCCATCCGCAGGGCGCCGTATACGTCAACCGGCCATACAACTCCTACACCGAGCCGCTCCCCACCGACGGGAGCAACGCCACCGTCGGAGACGTGAACGGTGACGGGTACGGCGATCTCGTCGTCGGCGACCCGGGTGACATGACCGTCGACGGAACGCCGCAGGAGGGCACCGGCCACAAGGGCGGCCAGATCGCGATCTGGCCGGGAAGCGCGCAGGGCATCGACCCCGCGGCGCAGCCGCTCCTCATCAACCAGTCCACGCCCGGCGTACCCGGCACCTCCGAGTCCAACGACACGTTCGGGACGGACCTGAGCGTCGCCGACATCAACCACGACGGCTTCGGTGACATCGCCGTCGGCGCGCCCGGCGAGGCACTCGGGTCGGTCAGGCAGGCCGGTCAGGTCGTGATCGTCCCCGGCGGTCCCGCCGGACCGACCGGCGCGGGCTCCTACGCCATCACGCAGAACTCGACGGGCGTACCCGGTACGGCTGAGCACTCGGACGCCTTCGGCACGACGGTGCGCTTCGCCGACCTCACCAAGGACGGCCGTGCGGACCTCGTGGTCGGCACACCCGGCGAGGTCGCCCCCGGCGCCACACGCCCCACCGGCGGCATCTGGGTGTTCAAGGGCACGTCCACCGGCGTGAGCCTCGGCAGCTCGTGCAGCGTGATGGCCGGAGCGACAGGCCTGCCCACCACCAGCGACACCAACTGGGCGTCGGTGTCCGCCCCTTGATTCCGGCGACAGCCGTCACAGTCCCCGTGATCCGACATGTCGTGAGTCCGGACGGCGCCTGAAGCCGGGCACTGAGTACGTCGTCCCGGGCGTCGCTCTCCCTCAGGAGGGCGGCGCCTTCGTGCGCCAGCTGCGCGGCGCCGAAGGCGCCCAGCCCGACGCATCCCCCCGAGCACGCTCCGACCGCCGGCGTCCGTCAATCCCCTGCGGTACGGATCCGTACTCCCGACCATCCCGTAGACGCCCTCCCGACACCCTTAGGGGATGTCACAGCTCGGCAGCAAACCCGGGCCCGATCCACTGGGCCCGGTACCTCCCTCTCCGGGACCAGGTACGTTCGATGACGTGGCTGGATTCAGGATCGGACGCGGCCGGGACAACCGCGCCCCGCAATCGCGACCGTACGGACAGCGGGCCCCCCAGGGGCAGGCCCCGTACGGCTACCCTCCCGCGCCCCCGAACGGGCAACCGCAGCAGCACCAGTACGGCGGGCAGCAACCGCAGCAGCCGTACGGTCAGCAGCAGTGGCCCCAGTCCGGAGGTCACGGGGAGCCGGAGTACTTCGGTGACCCGAACGGCCCACAGGGGAACGGTCAGCAGGGCCAGGGCTACGACCCGTACGCGGCGAACAACCCGGGGCACACCCAGGCGTTCTCCGTGGGCGAGGACCCGTACAGCCAGGGCGACACGTACCGGGCGGGTTCGGCCCCGGCCGCGCCCGTCGGGCCGCGGCTGCACTGGAAGCAACTCCTGTCCGGAGTCGTCCTGCGGCCCGGCCAGACGTACCTCCAGATGCGGGACTACGCGATGTGGGGCCCCGCCCTCATCGTCACGTTCCTCTACGGGCTGCTCGCGATCTTCGGCTTCGACTCGGCCCGCGAGGACGTGATCAATGCCACGATCTCGGCGGCGGTCCCGTACGTCCTCACGACCGGCGTCGCGATCACGATCAGCCTCTTCGTCCTGGGCGTGGTCACGCACACACTGGCCCGCCAGCTCGGCGGTGACGGAGCATGGCAGCCCACGGTCGGACTGGCGATGCTGATCACCGCGATCACGGACGCCCCGCGCCTGCTCTTCGCGATGTTCCTCGGTGGCGACGCCCCGTTCGTGCAGATCCTCGGCTGGGCGACGTGGGCCCTGGCCGGTTTCCTGCTGACGCTCATGGTCGGCAGGTCGCACGACCTGCCCTGGCCGAAGGCGCTGGCCGCCTCCGCGATCCAGCTGATCGCGCTCCTGTCGATCATCAAGCTGGGCACGTTCTAGAGAACTGGTGAACGCGAGTGGGGCCCGGCACACACAGTGCCGGGCCCCACTCGCATCGACGGCGTCACCCCATCGTCTTCACCCCGTCGCCGCCAACAGATTGCTGCCGGTGGCGGGTCAAAGCACCGCCCTCCCCCGGCAAACTGCCACGATTCGCCCATGGCACCTGCGGCAGGCACCGCTGAGAGTCCGGCGACGGCGCGACTCGTCCTGCTGACCCTCGCGGCGGGCCAGTTCCTGATGGCTCTCGACAGCTCGGTCATGAACGTCTCGATCGCCACTGTGGCCGAGGACGTGGGCACGACCGTGACGGGGATCCAGGGCGCCATCACGGCGTACACCCTCGTGATGGCGATGTTCATGATCCCGGGCGGCAAGGTCGGTGCGCTGATCGGACGCAAACGCGCGTTCATGATCGGCTGCTGCGTCTACGGCTGCGGCTCCCTGACCACGTCGCTCGCATCGAACCTCCCCGTACTGCTGCTCGGCTGGGCGTTGCTCGAGGGGCTCGGAGCCTCCCTCATCCTGCCCGCGATCGTGGCGCTCGTGGCGGGCAACTTCCCCACCGAACGCCGTCCCGCCGCGTACGGACTCGTCGCGGCCGCGGCGGCCGTGGCGATCGCGGTGGGGCCGCTCGTCGGAGGGCTCGCGACGACGTACTTCTCCTGGCGCTGGGTGTTCGCCGGCGAGGTGGTGGTCGTGCTGGGCATCCTGGTGCTCGCCCGTCCCATCGCCGACGCGCCGGCCGGCGAACGCACCCGCATCGATCTCGTCGGCTGCGTGCTCTCCGCCCTCGGCCTCGGGATCTCCGTCTACGGAGTCCTCCGCTCGGACGAATGGGGCTGGTTCCAGCCCAAGCCCGGCGCGCCCTCGTGGCTCGGGGTCTCGCTGGTCGTATGGCTGGCGCTGGCCGGTCTGCTGCTGATCTGGCTCTTCCTCCGCTGGGAGGCCCGCCTGGTGAAGCAGCGCAAGGAGCCGCTCATCGACCCGGCCCTGCTGCAGAACAAGCAGCTCACCGGCGGCCTGACGATGTTCTTCTTCCAGTACCTCCTGCAGATGGGCGTGTTCTTCGTCGTCCCGCTGTACCTGTCGGTCGCCCTGGGCCTGTCCGCGCTCAAGACCGGTGCCCGCCTCCTGCCGCTCTCGCTGACGCTGCTGGCCGCCGCGATCCTGATCCCGCGCTTCTTCCCGGATGTCTCGCCGCGTCGCGTGGTGCGGCTCGGGATCCTCGCGATGCTCACGGGCGCGGTGGTCATGATGGCCGCACTCGACGCGGAAGCCGGTGCGGAAATCGTCACCGTTCCCCTCCTGCTGATCGGGCTCGGCATGGGCGCACTGGCGTCCCAGCTCGGGTCGGTGACCGTGTCCGCGGTGCCGGAGGCGCAGAGCGCGGAGGTCGGCGGGGTCCAGAACGCCGTCACCAACCTGGGCGCCTCGCTCGGTACGGCACTCGCCGGGTCGATCCTCATCGCCGCGCTCACGACCTCGTTCGTGACCAGCATCGAGCAGAATCCGGCGGTCCCGGCCGACGTCAGGAGTCAGACCTCCGTCCAGCTCCAGAGCGGCGCGCCCTTCCTCTCGGACGCTCAGCTCAAGACCGCGCTCGACGAGTCCGGCACGAGCACGGAGGTCTCACAGGCGGCGCTCGACGCGAACAGCGAGGCACGGCTCGACGGCCTGCGCGCCGCACTCGCCATCCTCGCCCTCATGGCGCTGCTCGCCATGTTCTTCAGCTCACGGATCCCGACGACCCAGCCACGGTCCGCAACGCCATAGCCCGCCCGTATATGTGAGTGGGGCCCGGCACTGTGTGTGCCGGGCCCCACTCACATATACGGCTCCTCAGGCGTCCAGAACCTGCCCGGCCCTGCTCACCACGGGCGGCTCGACGGACCAGGCGTAAGGACCCCTGATCACGCACGACCTCAAAGCGGGCAGGACACCGACCGATGCCGCTCCGTAGGTTGTTCGGCGGTCCGGGAGGCTTGGACGGGTTAATCGAGTGAAATGGGCGTTTCTCGCGTCGCTTGCCGACCAATGGGTCGTTGCCGGGTCAGTACGTTCCCACGTCGGCTCCTCCACTCGCTTCCGGAGCTGACCGCAGCGGACCCTCACGGACTGGAGAAACCGTAGATGAAAAGACACGGGTTGAGGCGGCGGATGTCTGCCCTCGGCACGGTGGTGGGGCTGGGCGTCGCGTTGCCGTTTGCCCTAGCCGCACCCGCCCACGCTCAATCGAATTTGAGCGTCGCCAAGAGCCACGAAGGGAACTTCGCACGGGGAGGGCAAGGCGTCTACACCATCACGCTGAAGGCCACAGGTGCGACCGGCCTTCTGGACGTCACGGACAATCTCCCCACGGGTGTCAGGGCCACGGCCCTCGGAGGCCTTCTCGCGCAATTTTGCGACATCACTAACGGCGGTACGACGGTCCACTGCGGGGACGGCCTTAACTTCATCGGCGCTCTCACTGCCCCACTCGACGTCACCGTCAGCATCGCCGCCGACGCACCGTGCTCCGTCAGCAACACCGTCACGGTCATCGAGACCGAGACCGAGGAGCAAGGCGGAGAAACTTTCACCCACTCGGCCAGCGACCCGACGACGATCACCGGCGGCGACTGCGACGGCGGGGGCGGTGGCGGTGGCGGCGGGGGCTCGATCCTGCCGATCAACCTCAACGGCGTCATCCCGATGTTCAACAACATCACCACGAACAGCAACATCAACAGCCCTGGTGCGAGCAACAACAGCCACCAGAACTTCGGGCTGAACGCGCCCTGAGCTGTGGCGCCACACCCCGGACTCGTCTTGAGCTGAGTCACTGTCACGCAGGCGCGAAGCCCCAGTCGCATAGACGCCCGCTGGGGCTTCGCTGACCGTTCTGCATAGAGCTACGGATCAGAAGGCGAGACTCTCGAACAGCACAAGGCCCCTCGGTGATCACCTGAGGGGCCTTGGCGCATCCGTCAGGTTTTAGACGTGCGAAGAATCGCAGGTCAGAGCGCTTCCCGGTTCTCCTTCGGCGCCTCTCCCGACTTATGTACTGGAGGCAAGACACTCCACGGGAAGTTGATCCAGTCGTCCGTGCGCTTCCAGACGTACTCGCACTTCACGAGCGAGTGCGACTTCTCGTAGATCACGGCGGAGCGCACCTCGGCCACGGTGTCGAGGCAGAAGTCGTGGACCAGCTTCAGGGTCTTCCCGGTGTCGGCGACGTCATCGGTGATGAGCACCTTCTTGTCCGAGAAGTCGATCGCGTTGGGCACGGGCGCCAGCATGACGGGCATCTCGAGCGTCGTCCCCACACCCGTGTAGAACTCGACGTTCACGAGGTGGATGTTCTTGCAGTCGAGGGCGTACGCGAGACCGCCGGCCACGAAGACGCCGCCACGCGCGATGGACAGCACTATGTCCGGCTCGTACCCGTCGTCGGCGATCGTCTGCGCCAGCTCGCGCACGGCGGTGCCGAACTTCTCGTACGTAAGGTTCTCGCGTACGTCACTCATGCTGCTGCTCACACCTGTGTTCGATGGAAATTGAGGAAGGAACGGGAGGCCGTGGGCCCGCGCTGGCCCTGGTAGCGGGACCCGTAGCGCTCGTTGCCGTAGGGGAACTCGGCGGGCGAGCTCAGCCGGAACATGCACAGCTGGCCGATCTTCATGCCCGGCCACAGCTTGATCGGAAGCGTCGCGAGGTTCGACAGCTCCAGCGTGACGTGCCCGGAGAACCCGGGGTCGATGAAGCCGGCGGTGGAGTGCGTGACGAGCCCGAGCCGCCCGAGGGAGCTCTTGCCCTCGAGGCGCGAGGCGAGATCGTCCGGCAGCGAGATGACCTCGTACGTGGAGGCGAGCACGAACTCGCCGGGGTGGAGGATGAAGGGCTCGTCGCCCTCCGGCTCCACGAGGCGCGTCAGGTCGGCCTGCTCCACCGCGGGGTCGATGTGCGGGTAACGGTGGTTCTCGAACACCCGGAAGTAGCGGTCGAGCCGCACGTCGATGCTCGAGGGCTGCACCATGGATTCGTCATACGGATCGATGCGGACCCGCCCGGCGTCGATCTCGGCCCGGATGTCCTTGTCTGAGAGAAGCACGTAGCGAGGATACGCAGAGCGCGCGGGCCCGCCACAATCCGGCCATTGCACCGCGACTGTGGCGCACCCGCGCGCCTGTCCTTCGGCTACGCGCCGACTACCGCTTCTCGAACTCCACAGGAACCGCGTTCCTCAGCCGCGCACACCGCGGACATCTGATCAGCCGGCCGGGTCCGAGCCGGTCGGCCTGCTGCATCGGGAACGAAGCGGTGCTGAACACGTGCCCCTCGGCACAACGGACGAATGTGCGCTCCATCGAGTCCCAGAGTCCCTTCCCCACGAGCCACTCAGCCATTTCTGGCCGACAACGAGGGGTCACATTACGGGATGAAAGGGACGCCGCTCCAGGCGGCACTCCGGACACGGAAGGACCCTCGAAGCTGGCCCCACCGTACGCCTCAACTCCCTTCACCCGCAGTCACATCCGGCACGCACAACGCAGCCGGGCCCCACGGTGAAAGCACCGGGGGCCTGGCATGAGGTACAGTGTGCGACGTTACGACTCCGGTTCAACCGGCGTCTTACGCGGGTGTAGTTTAGTGGTAGAACATCAGCTTCCCAAGCTGAGAGTGCGAGTTCGATTCTCGTCACCCGCTCCATACTTGAGGCCCAGGTCAGCGACCTGGGCCTTGTTCGTTGTCCGGAGCTGTTCAGCTGTCTTCAGAGGCCTTCAGCTGTCGCGCACCACCTCCCCCTCCGCACCATTACGGCTGTCGGGCGGGTTTTCGGGCGGCTCCTTGTGGTGCTTCGCACGCTGAGCCCGCACCGTTGCGGCATTGTCCAGTGGCACGTAGTGCCCGGATCGAGAGAGGCCCCGGAGAGATCCAGGGCCTCTGACGTTTCCTGCGCAAGCAGCAGAGTCCAGTGATGGGTCCGTGTCAGCTGGACTGGGCACCGCCCATCGGTGGGCCAGGTCTCTGACCTGTCAGCCGGTGCAGTTCGGGACGGCGATGTCGCTGCCGACGCAGTTGGTGGGCTGGTTGCCCCTGACCCGGGACGCCAGAAGGGTGACTGTGCCGCCGGTGTTGAGGACGCCGCCGGGAGCGGCGGTGGCCGTGTTGTTGTTGACGTTGCTGGACACGATGGTCGTCATGCCGGGCCCGAAGTTGGCGACGCCCCCGGCCCGTCCGGCGTTGTTCTCGTTGACGTTGGTGGTCTCGATCCGCAGCATTCCGTCGTTGGCCGCGCCACCTCCCGCAATGCCGGCTGTGTTGTCGATGATGCGGCTGCTGGTGACGGTCATGTTTCCGTCGTTGGCAACGCCGCCGCCGTTCCGATTGGCGGTGTTGCGCATGATGTTGGTACCCACGATCTGAGTGGTGCTCCCGAATCCGCCGCCGATTCCGCCCGAGAAGTTGGCGTGGTTGTCGCGGATGGCGCTGTTCACCACGGTCAGCTTCCCGCGGTTGGCGATGCCGCCGCCGAAGTCCGGTGCGTCACCGTTGGTGATGGTGGCATCCGTGAGCTTGAGATTGCCGCCGGGGAGGACGGACAGAATGCCGAAGCTGACCGTGGACGCGCGAGTGATGGTGCTGTGGCGGGCATTGATGGTGATCGGGCTGGTGATGTCCGGCAACGGCGCGCTAAGCCCATAGGTGCAGCCCGGCGCCAGCACCAGGGATCCACCCCCTGAGGTGTTGGCGTTGGCGATGGCGGTAGACAGGGCACTCGCACTGCACGGGACGATTGTCTGCGCCGATGCGGGAGTGGCGGTGGCGACGACCGACGCCAGGGCTCCGGCACACATTGCCTGCGCAACGAGTGCTGACGTCTTACGGCTGAACATGAATGGGTAGCTCCTTCGGAAGTCCCGGGTCCACCGGGTGCTCCCGGCACTGAAGGCAGCGGCGCCGCATCTCGGGGAGCGGTGTTGATGTTGCCCACGTCGACGCACAGCCGTTACGGGCTCGAGAAGGATGTCCACCCGGACGGTTTAGCCGTTTCCGTCCGATGGCCGACAGGGGACGATCCGCGATTCAGTCGCACAGGGCAGTCCCGGCTACCGTCATGCTCATGCCGTCGCGCGTTGCTCTGCCCCGGAGCCACGGGCCTGCCGGGGCGCCCAAGACCCCTGACCACGTCCGCCTCAGCTCCCCTCGCATTCAGCTACGTTCACAGCCGTTCAGATCGGTGTTCCGGGCTCCGTTTCCTTTTCGAGCTCGCGGGTCAGCCTTCGGAGGGGCGTGGGGCGCGCAGGTGCGCCCGTTCCTTCAGTTCGTCCTCTTCGACCAACCTGAGCATCGGCTGATCCGGCGCGCACACCATGGTCACCACGAACTTGGTCGGTGCGTCCGACAGGGCGTTGCCATCCTGGTAGTGGATCACGTCACCGCCTGGCTCCCAGAACGTCCCACCCGCCTTGACCACCCGCTCCGGCTCACCCTCGAGCTCGAACCGGAGCGCACCCTCCATCACGTAGCCGAACGACGGGCCCGAGTGGCGATGCGGAGGGAGCCCGGGGTGACCGGGAGGCCATTCGACGAGGATGGTCATTCCGGAACCGCCTTCGGGAAAGAAGGGTGGAGTGACCTCTTGCAGCACCTTGACTTCGGGCGGCAAAGAGCCCTCGTGGGCGGTCCGGTCCTCTGGATTCTGCTCTGACATCTACCACACCTCCGTAAGCCTGCCCGGAACAGACGATCCTGCGGCGGCCCCCGCATTTCCGACCTGTGTACCGACCCGACTCGTCTTCCGAACCAGCGACTGCCCCGGAAGGACTCCCGGGGCAGTCGAAGAGAGCAGCTAGAGCAGCCCACTGGCATTCAGTTGGTTCGCGCGGGTTCGAGGAATTACGACAGGTTCCTACAGATTCAGCGGTGGCACGACCTCTGTGCCTGGCGGAGTCCGGATTTGAAGCCGTCCTTGAAGCCGCGCCGGTAGTCCCGCTGTGCGTCCTTGTGCACGACGGTAGCGGCTTGTTGGCCCTTCCCGTCCCCGTTGCCATGCCCGTGACCGTGCCGGTTACAGCTGTGCGATCCCTGGCGGAACCCGGATCTGAAGCCGTCCTTGAAGCCGCGCCGGTAGTCCTGGTGCGACGTGGGAACCTTGGCGGTCGTACTTGTGCTGACGTGGGTCTCGCTCGGTGTGGCCGCGGAAGCCTGCGTCCACCCGAGGGGCGCAAGACCAATGGTCGCGGCGACGAAGACCGAACTCAGGACGACCCGCTTTCTTTTCATTGCGAGCATAACTATCCCCTTGGGCCAGTTTCTCACATAGAGCCAAATCCACTTTAGTCACCCATATGGGCGACGCAACTGCGCTGGAGATCCAGCGGCACGCAAGAGGGCCGAGAAGGCCGGGCCCACCGGGAATTTTCGCGAATCCCGGCTGCGTAAGCACCATGACCATCCATCATGTCCGGCGAGTTCGGACCGACTGGCCAATTCGCCGTGGAATTACGCATGCCGCAGTGAGACGGAGTCCGTACTGTCGCCGTCCACATTCGACAGCCGGCAGATGAACTGGGGGGCCGGTCCCGACCCGCCGGTCGAGGGCGGCCGGGTGAACGCGCACCGACGTGCGAGGGCACTGGTCCGGTGATGCAATGGGGCTAGCTACCGGGAGAGCCCCGAACACCGAGGGTTACGAACCGCGTTTACGAACACCAGGGGCTACAAACACCAGGGCTTACGAACACAGGGGTTGCGCCGTGAACGAGGAAGTCGAAGAACTGGGGCCGATCGACTATCTGGTCGTGGAGTTCCCAGGCAACCGCATGACGGGAGAGGGCTTGCCCCTCCTGGTCGATCTCGTGGACCGCGGCCTCATTCGCATCCTCGACCTGACGTTCGTCAGGAAGGAGGAGGACGGCTCCGTGAGCGGCCTGGAGATCGCCGACCTCACCGGCGACGGCGAACTCGACCTGGCCGTCTTCGAAGGCGCGTCGTCCGGCCTCCTGGGCCAGGACGACATCGAGGAGGCGGCAAGGGCCCTGGAGCCCGGCAGTTCCGCCGGCGTCCTGATCTACGAGAACCGCTGGGCCGCGCCCTTCGCCGCAGCTCTCAGCCGCGGCGGCGCCAGGATGGTCGCCTCCGGACGGATCCCGGTGCCCGCCATCCTGGCCGCGCTCGACAGCACGGAAGCCGCTCACTGAGCGGCTTCCGACAGCCGCCGACGAGCAGAAGGGAATCCGCCATGCCAGGTCTACTCCGTGGGGTCGCGCGCACGGCTGTGGTCGCCGGAACGGCGACCGCCGTGTCGAATCGTGTGAGCCGCCGCCAGCAGGGGCGCTGGGCCGCCCAGCAGGAGTACGAAGCTCCGGCACCGCCCGCCGCGGCACCTCCGGCCGCGCCCCCGGCCCCTCCCCCGGCCACCGATATGACGAGCAAGATCGACCAGCTCAAGCAGCTCGGCGATCTCAAGGCCCAGGGCGTGCTCACCGAGAGCGAATTCGAGGAGCAGAAGCGCAGGATTCTCCAGTCCTGACCTGAACCGCTGAACCCTTGAACCGCTAACGCACTGACCCACTGAGCCACTGAGCCACTGACCGCGTGACGGTCACTCAGCGCGAGCGGCAACCGGTAGGCGTACGGCCGAAGAGCACGGGATCCCCCTTGCGTAAAGTCTGGGAACTCGGATTCCGCTCTTCCTCAGGAGTTCCCTCATGGAGCACAACTCCCGTACGTCACTGACCCGTCGAGGGTTGCTGCGCACCGCTACCGGGGTGGGTCTCGCCGCGTTCGGGGTCGGGTACGGGGCCGCGAGCGCTGCCGCCTCGGTGGGCGCGACCTCGCGGTTCGATCTGTCGCAGCCGTCGTACGACCTGTTCCGCGACAAGAACCTGCACAGCAACCGCGTCCAGCAGAGCTTCGCGTTCGACTCGGTCAACAAGCGCCTGTTCGTCGCCGCCAAGCGGCTGGACAGCCCGGAGTCGGCCGGTGACCTGTGCATCAGCCAGCTCGACTTCGCCGGCAACTACGTGTCGTACATGCACCTCAACGGCTTCGGGCACGGCGTCGCCTTCGGCGTGCGGCCCGTCGGCAGCACCAGCAACCTGTGGATCGAGACCGACGCGAACGGCAACGGTTACGGCACCAAGCTCGCCTTCATCGGGTACAACGCCGGGACCACCGTCGACGCCGCGTCGCAGGGGTTCGGGAAGTTCCAGCCGGTCTCCGGCGCCACCGAGTACACCTGCTCCATCGACCCGGTCTACAACCGCATGATCGTCCGCTACCACAAGGACGGCGCCAAGCACATCGCCGTCTATGACCTCGCGGACACCGACAAGGGCGACTTCAGCTCGCCCGTCGCCATGTTCACCCCGCCGGCCATCGCCGGTACGCCGCAGGGATACACGCTCTACGGCTCCTACATGTACTTCATCACCGGTGACGGCTACTCGGCGTCCAACCCCGACCCGGGCAACACGTACATCACCAGCATCAACATCAACACCGGTGCCATCGCCCAGGGCCCCACCCTGACCAAGGCCGGCTCCACGCTGGTCTACCGGGAGCCCGAGGGGCTCGCGATCTACCGCACCGACGCGGGTGAGTCCCGTCTCTTCCTCGGCTTCGCCTCCGGTGACGAGGGCGACCGGCGTTCCAGCATCTTTTACAAGAACGCGCTGGTCTGAGGGGGGAGAAGTGAGGAGCTTGTGAGGTGAGGGGCCCGGATCGCTGCTGCGGTCCGGGCCCCTCCCGTCACAGCGGTCACACATCTTCGCAGGAGCATCACACCGTGCGCGCATCGCCTTCGGAAAGCGTCGATAGCGTTGCTGGCCGCTCGATCTCGCGTGCGAACGTGACCAAATGCCCGGCGTCCCGGCGGCGCAGTCAGCCACAGAAAGATCGAAATGGACTACTGCTCCTCCTGCCGTCGGACCCTCAACGGGGCGCTGGTGTGCCCGGGTTGTGGCGCGTACGCCCCGGACATAGCCCCGCCGGCGACGACGTCGCTCTCGTCCCTCCCCTCGTCCTCGGTCCCCTCGGCACATGCCTCGGCCTCGGCCTCCTCGTCGTTCTTCGGGGGATCCCCCGCCGCCGGCCGTGGCCACGGCGGCGGCCCCGCGGGTGCCTCCGGGGCGTACGCCGCCTCCGGCTCCGCCGAGCCGTTCGACGACTTCGACCCCTTCTCCGCGGCCAAGGCCTTCGACGTGGCCGACGCCGGCGGTGAGGCCGCCGCCGGTTCCGTGGACGCCCCGGCGCCCGTGGCCGCTTCGCAGGGCGGCCGCGCCGCACGGCGGCGGAAGCTGGCGCAGTGGAAGAAGAACAAGCGCCGGGCCGTCGCCGCGACCGCCGTCGCGATCGTCGGTGGCGGGCTCACCATCGCCGCGCTGCCGAACGACGCCGCCCCCGACCGCACGCACGCCTCCGCGGCCCCGGACCCGGTCGCCACCTCGCCGGCCCTGGCCAACACGGACGTCGCGACGGACACCCCGGACGACCGGGCCTCGCGGAGCGGCAGCGACCGTGCGCACAAGTCCACCGGCCCGCGCCACGCCCGCCCGGCCAACACGCCCACACCGGCGGCGTCCACCGCACCGACCGGCGCCCCGCGCCACGCCGCCCCGGCCCGGAGCGCCGCGCCGCACGCCGCCGCCGCGCCGGCCGCCGCCGCGCACACCGCCGAGCCCGCCGCCCCTGCCCCGCAGACCTCTTCGCCCGCATCGGCCGGCCAGTCCGGCGGCAGCACGGGGACGGGTTCCGGCTCGGGTACGGGTACGGGTACGGGTACGGGTTCGGGGTCGTCCGGCGGGGACCAGGCGACGGCGCCCGCGCCCGCTCCCAGCACGGCGTCACCCGAGCCTATCTGCGTGCTCGGCCTTCTCTGCATCAGCTGAGTTCCGCCGCACCGACCGAGGCCCGGCCCGGGGTTCTGACCCCCGGGCCGGGCCTCTGCGCGTACGGACGCACGTACCGGCGCACGTACGGACGTAAGTGTCTGCTACGCCGCCACCGCCAGTGGCGCGGGCGCCGTGAACTTGTGGGCCGGCACGCCCGGCAGCGCCCTGCGGGTCAGGCCCGCGAGCGTGCCGCCGGGGCCGATGTCCAGGAACGCGGTGCAGTCGAGTTCCTCGTGGAGCGTGTTCAGGGACTCGACCCAGCGGACCCTGCTGACGAGCTGGCGGGTGCTGAGTTCCTGCCACTGGCTGCCGCCGTAGTGCGCGCGGGCGTCCACGTTCGCGACGACCGGCAGCACGCCCGCCGCGAAGTGGGTCAGTTCGAGGGCCCGGCGCAGGGCCGCGCTCGCGGGCTCCATGTAGGGGCTGTGGCAGGCGGCCGACACCGGCAGGACGCTGTAGCGCAGGCCGGCGTCCGCCGCGCGTGACGCCGCCGCGTCGATCGCCGTACGGCTGCCCGCGATCACCGTCTGCTGGGGACTGTTGTGGTTGGCCACCCACAGGTCCGCGCCCTCCTGCCGGAAGGTGTCGACGAGGGCGGCGACCTCGTCGACGTCGCCGCCCATGACGGCGGCCATCGCTCCCGGCCGGCGCCGGGCGACCTCGGCCATGGCACGGCCGCGCTCGCCCACCAGCCAGGCGCCGTCGGCGACGGAGAGGACACCGGCCGCGACCAGCGCCGTGTACTCGCCGAGGCTGTGGCCCGCGACCGCCACGACGCGGGCGTCCGACTCGCGCCTGCGCAGCTCCGACCACGCGAGCAGGGAGGCCGTGAACACCGATATCTGCGCGTGGTCGGTGCGCGACAGCGTCTCCTGGTCGGCCGTGAGCAGCAGCTCGGCGACGTCGAAGCCGGAGGCGCGCGAGACGGACTCGACGAGTTCCCAGGACTCGGTGGCGCGCCAGGGTTCACCCATCCCGGGCCGCTGAACTCCCTGTCCGGGAAAGAGGACGGCGTAGCGCGGCGAGGAGTCGGACGACTCGTGGAGGTGCGTGGTCATGATCTTCCCTTCCGGTGGCGGTCGGTATGCATCGTGCGGCCTGCCCGCTCAAGGCGTGGAAAAGGAATGCTGTTTTTCCCGGCCTTGAGTCGCGCATTGCCGCCCGCCCCGAATCCTTTTCCCCGGGTGGCGCCATTCGGGTGCCGGTCGGATGGGAGGACATGGCATGACCACTGTGGTCGAGAAACCCGTCGCACAAAGCCCGGACATCTCCGGGGAGCGTGAGCCGGAGCGGCCCGACAGCGTGCATGTGCGCGTCGAGGAGCTGCGCCGGCTGCGCGCCGAGGTCCACGCGGGACCCGGGGTGCGGGCGACCCGGGCACAGCACGACCGGGGCAAGCTGACGGCTCGCGAACGCATCGAACTCCTTCTGGACGAGGGCTCGTTCACGGAGCTGGAGCCGCTGCGCAGGCATCGCGCGACCGGCTTCGGACTGGAGAAGCGCAGGCCGCACACCGACGGGGTGATCACGGGCTGGGGCACGGTCGAGGGCCGTCAGGTCTTCGTCTACGCGCATGACTTCCGTATCTTCGGCGGCGCGCTCGGCGAGTCCCACGCGGCGAAGATCCACAAGCTGATGGACCTCGCCGAGGCGTCCGGCGCCCCGCTGGTCAGCCTCTGCGACGGCGCCGGCGCCCGCATCCAGGAGGGCGTCACCGCGCTCGCCGGATACGGCGGGATCTTCAGCCGCAACGCGCTGTCCTCGGGAGTGATCCCGCAGATCAGCGTGATCCTCGGGCCGTGTGCGGGAGGCGCCGCGTACTCGCCGGCGCTGACCGACTTCACGTTCATGGTGCGGGGTGTGGCGCAGATGTTCATCACAGGCCCGGACGTCGTGCAGGCGGTCACCGGTGAGCGCGTGAGCATGGACGAACTGGGCGGGGCGGACGTGCACGCGTCGGTCTCGGGTGTGTCGGCGTTCGCGTACGACGACGAGGTGTCCTGCCTGGAGGACGTGCGCTATCTGCTCACCTTCCTGCCGTCGAACAACCGGCAGGCGCCGCCCGCGGTGGCCACCGACGATCCGCCGGACCGGCGCACCGACGCGCTCGCCGACCTGGTGCCCGCCGACCCGGCCCGCGGCTACGACGTGAAGGCCGTGATCGAGGAGACCGTCGACGACGGCGAGTACTTCGAGATCCAGCCCGACTGGGCGAACAACGTGGTGTGCGCGCTGACCAGGATCGACGGGCACGTCGTCGGCGTGGTCGCGAACCAGCCGATGTCCAGCGCCGGCGTGCTCGACATCAAGGCCAGCGAGAAGGCCGCGCGGTTCGTGTCGGTGTGCGACGCCTTCAACATCCCGCTGGTCACGATGCTCGACGTGCCCGGCTTCCTGCCGGGTGTCGACCAGGAGCACAACGGCATCATCCGGCACGGCGCGAAACTGCTGTACGCGTACTGCAACGCCACCGTCCCGCGCATCCAGCTGATCCTGCGCAAGGCGTACGGCGGCGCGTACATCGTGATGGACTCGCGCTCCGTGGGCGCGGACCTCTCCTTCGCCTGGCCCACGAACGAGGTGGCGGTGATGGGCGCCGAGGGCGCCGCCAACGTCATCTTCCGGCGGCAGATCGCCGCCGCCGACGACCCCGCCGCGATGCGCGAGCAGATGGTCAAGGAGTACAAGGCCGAGCTGATGCACCCGTACTACGCGGCCGAACGCGGCCTCGTGGACGACGTCATCGAGCCGGGCGAGACCCGGGCCGTGCTCGCCAGGTCGCTGGCCATGCTGCGCACCAAGCACCGCGCGCTGCCGCAGCGCAAGCACGGGATCACCCCGCTGTGAGCGCCGCGAGCGGCTCCGACGTGCTGCGGGAGGCCGCGTTCCACGTGGTGCGCGGCAACCCGAGCCCCCATGAACTGGCCGCGCTCGTAGCGGTGTTGACCGCGACGCTGCGCTCACGCGCCGACGCCGGCGAGGACGCCCCCGTGGTGCCCGCCCGCGCGGCGTGGGACCGGCCCGCCGACGGCTACCGCAGCCCGCTCGCCTGGGCGGCCTGAGCCAGGTCGGCCGGCCCCTTGAGGCCGCCTTTAGTGAACGCTTTGCCACCCCCCTCGACAATGGAATCAAGCGAGGAAAGAGAAAAGGAAATCCCGGAGTTCGGGAGAATTCCCCGCTCGCCTCGCGCCGCATCAGGAGGACGAATATGAACACCGAGACCGCCGAATCCCCCGCAGTCAAGACCTGCCTGCCGGGCGCCGCGAACCTCGAATTCATGCGCACCGTGGACCGTTCCCTTCTCCACCGCTGGGCGCTCTCCGAGGTCTTCCTGACGGACAGCCGGCAGACCGGCGAGGACGACTACCTCGCCGCGGCCCAGCTCCCCCCGTCCCACGCCTACTACACCGAGCACACCTCGCGGCTCGGTGCCCCCGACCCGATGCTGCTCCTGGAGTGCTGCCGGCAGGCCGAAACGTACGGCGGGCACGAGTTCGCCGGGGTGTCGCGCAAGAGCAAGTTCCTGCTGCGGTCCTGGTCCATGGAGCTGCCGGGCCTGCTCACCCTGCCCGAGGAGGAGACGCCGGGCGAGCTGCGGATCTCGGTGCGCACCAGCAACCGACGCGGCACGCCGGGCGATGTGCGCCGGCTGACGTTCGGCATCGACATGAAGCTGGCCAAGCGCTGCCTCGGCTTCGTCAGGATGGACGTGGGCTACATACCCGCCGAGGTCTACGACGCCGTGCGCGTCCAGGGCCGCGGCAGGCCACTCGTCCCCTTCAAGGACATCCCGCGCGAGAACGCCTATGTGGCCCCGCACCTCGTGGGCCGCAGCTCCCCGTCGAACGTGGTCCTCGCCTCCGCCACCGTCAACACCGACAACGCGCACGCCACGGTGCGGATCCCCCTCGACAACCGCAGCATGTTCGACCACGGCCAGGACCACGTGCCCGGCATGGTCCTCATGGAGGCCGCCCGCCAGCTGTGCCTGCTCGGCGTCTCCGACCTGTGGGGCGCCTCCGTCAGCCGCACCACGGTCGCCGGCTTCGACTTCGACTTCATGCGCTACGCCGAACTGGACGCGCCCACCACGGTCCACATCCGCAAGACCGAGCCGTACGCGCACGAGGACAACCTCAGCCTGATGCTGCCGGACCTGCGGACCTTCTACATCGACTTCGTGCAGGACGGCGACGTCATCGCCTCCGGCCGGATGCACACCACGACGTCCGCGGCGGTCACCGCGCTGCCCGAGGGGGAGGAGTGCCTGTGATCCCCGGCCACGTGTGGCTGTCGGCCGCCCAGTGGCTGCCGCCCACCGCCGAGAAGACGGTCGACGCGCTCGCCGACGGCCGGGTGACAGCCTCCGAGGCCGACGCCATGGGGTACGAGCAACTGCCCGTGTCCGGCGACGAGTCGGCGCCGCAGATGGCCGTACGGGCCGCGCACCGCGCGCTGTCGCGGGTCGGTGCGAAGGCCGGGGACCTGTCGGCCACCCTGCACGCCTGGACCTACTACCAGGGCCACGACTTCTGGTCGCCCGCCCACTACGTGGCGGCCGGAACCGGCGCTCACGGAGCGATCCCCACCGGCATCCAGCAGATGTGCAACGGAGCGGCGGCCGCCCTGAGCACCGCGGTGGACCGCATCGCGGCCGACGGCGGCGGCTCACCGGTCCTCGTGACCACGGCGGACCGCTTCGCCCGGCCGGGCTTCGACCGCTGGGCCGGCGACTACGGCGTCTGGTACGGCGACGGCGCCACCGCGGCCGTCGTCGCACGGGCCGCCACCGCCGACGACGTACCGGAGGGCGCGCTCACCCTGCGCGCCCTGCGGACCCGGGCCGTCCCCGCACTGGAGACCGCCCACCGCGACACCGGCGCGTTCCACCCGGCGCCGCACACGAGCAGCACCGCCGTGGACGTGCGCCGCACCAAGAAGGCCTTCCTCGCCACGCAGGGCAAACCGGAGTTCCTCGGCCGGCTGCGGCGCGAGACCAGCGAGGTCCTCGCCGACGCACTGCGCGACGCGGGCATCGGCCGGGGCGAGCGGGAGCTGCGCACCGTACTGCTCCCGAGGCTCGGCCGGGCCACCGCCCGCGACGTGTACGGGCCGGCCGTCGCCGAGGTCACGAACGCGCCGGTCGCCGACCTCGGCGACCGCACCGGGCACCTCGGCGCGGGTGACCTCCTGTCCAACCTGACCGCACTGTCCGCGGGCGCGAGCCCGTACCGCCTCCAACGCGGCGAGTACGCCGCCGTGCTGAGCGCCGGCGCGGGATTCACCTGGAGCGCCGTCGTGGTGCACCGCCCCTGACCGCCGTAGCCACCTACTCGACGAAAGGCACACCTGTCATGACGATCCCTCTGCGCGAGGGCCCCGGCGGACGACGTCCCGTCCTCGTCGTGGGCGCGGGCCCCGTGGGCCTGGTGCTCGCCACCGAACTGCTCAGCCAGGGCGTCCCGGTGAGACTGATCGACAACTCGGCCGCCGGGCCCGTCCAGCACTCCCGGGCCAGCGTGGTCTGGCCGCGCAGCCTGGAGCTCCTCGGCCGGATCGGCGCCGCCCAGGGCGTCGTCGACGCGGGCAACCGCCTCGACTCCGTGCAGTACTACTCCGACAAGCGGGCCATCGGCGCCATCGAGATGAGCCGGCTGACCGACACCCCGTACCCGTTCGGCGTGGTCATCCCGCAGGACACCACCGAGGAGGTCGTCCGCACCCGGCTCGCCGCGTACGGGGGCGAGATCGAGTTCGGGACGCTCACCGGCCTCGACACGTCCGGGCCGCGCCCGGTCGCCGAGGTGGAGGGCGCCGAGGGGCGTGTCGAGCAGATCGAGGCGGACTGGGTGATCGGCGCGGACGGCGCCCGCAGCGCGGTCCGCGAGTTCGCCGGCATCGAGCTCCTCGGCACCGGCAACGACGTGCTCTTCGCCATCGGTGACGGTCCGGTCGACGGCGACATGGACCCCCACTCGCTCGTCTACTGCTACTCACGCACCGGCGCCCTCGGCATCGCGCCGTTCGGCAACGGGCAGTTCCGGCTCGCGATCAGCGTGCCGGACTGGGACAAGGAGCAGAGCCCGCCGCGCGAACTCTTCCAGCACTTCCTCGACGAGCGCTCGCCGCGCCCCGGCCTGGTCGGCAAGCTGGACTGGTCGACGATCTTCCGGGCCCGGCGCAGGGTCGCCGAGACGATGCGCGCGGGGCGCGTGTTCCTCGCGGGCGACGCCGCCCATGTGTTCAGCGCGGCCGGCGCGCAGGGCATGAACACCGGTATCCAGGACGCGGTCAACCTCGCCTGGAAGCTCGCCGGGGTCGTGAACGGCCTGTTCGAGCCGGGCATCCTCGACACGTACGACTCCGACCGGCACCTGGCCGCCGAGCGCATCGTCCTGACCACCGCCAAGCAGACCAGCTGGGGCCTGTTCAAGCGGCGCCACGAGATAGCGGCCCGCGACGGCGCCCTGCGCCTGGCCTCGCGCACCGGTCTCCTCCAGCGCTTCGGCGCCCCGCTGATGGCGCAGCACGACGTCAGCTACCGGCCCGCCGAGTCCCTGCGCGACACGCTGCCCGGCCTCACCCGCAAGGTCCGCGCCGGTGACCGCCTCCCCGTGTTCGCCGCGCACGGCACCCCCCAGAAGGGCGCCGACCGCTGGCCCTCGATCGACCCGGCGCGGCTCTCGCTGCTGCTGTGGGCGGGCGAGCGCCAGGACTCCGGCTGGGTGGCGGGCCGGGAAGCGCTGACGGCCGCCGCGCCCGAGGGCGTTCACGTGCGGGACATCTCCGCCTGGCCGGGATTCGCCCCGCTCCTGGGCAAGGACCCCAAGGCCGTACTCGTACGGCCCGACGGACATATCGCGGCACTGACCGCGCCCGAACCGGCCGAGGTGCGCTCGGCGCTGCGCCGGGCGGGCAGCTCCTTCAAGGCCATGGCGCGTCCCGTACGGACCGTGCCCGCGCAGCCCGCGCCGGCCGCCCACGAGGTCGAGGAGCTGGCCTCATGAGCCGCGCCGCCGTGGTCTGCGGTCTGGGCGGCGCGCTGCCCGCGACCGCCGTCACCAACGAGGAACTCGCCGCCCAGCTGGACACGTCCGACCAGTGGATCCGTACGCGTACGGGCATCGGCCTGCGCTACGTCGTCGCGCCGGGCGAGTCCACCTCCGACCTGGCCGTCGCGGCCGGGGAGCGCGCCCTGGAGTCGGCCCGCAGGACGGGCAATGACAACGACACCGAGGCCGACGTGGACCTGGTGGTCCTCGCGACCAGCACGCCCGACCGCCCCTGCCCCGGCACCGCGCCGGGCGTCGCCCACCGGCTCGGGCTCGGCACGGTCCCCGCGTTCGACGTCGCGGCGGTCTGCACCGGGTTCGTGTACGCCCTGGCCACCGCCGCCTCCATGATCACGGCGGGGGTCGCCCGGCGGGCCCTGGTGATCGGCGCGGACACCTTCTCGACGATCCTCGACCCCGTCGACCGCACGACCCGCGCCATCTTCGGCGACGGCGCGGGAGCCGTGGTCCTGCGGGCCGGCGAGTCCAGCGAACCCGGCGCGCTCCTCGGTTTCGACCTGGGCAGCGACGGCGGCGGCGCCGACCTCATCACGGTGCGCGCCGGCGGCTCCCGCCAGCGCTCGACGGGTGAACCGCCCGCCGAGGGCGACCAGTACTTCGCCATGGAGGGGCGGCCCGTCTTCACCGAGGCCGTGATCAACATGAGCGAGTCCTCGCAGCGCCTCCTCGACCGCGTCGGCTGGACGCCCGCCGACCTGGACAAGGTCGTGGCGCACCAGGCCAACGTCCGCATCCTGCACGCCGTCGGCGAGCAGCTGGGCCTGGAGGAGAAGCAGATCGTGGTGAACCTGGACCGGGTCGGCAACACCGTCGCCGCCTCGATCCCGCTCGCCCTGTCGGACGCGGCCGCCGCAGGCGACCTCGTACCGGGCCACCGCGTGGTCCTCACGGGCTTCGGCGGCGGCCTCACCTGGGGCTCGGCCGCGCTGGTCTGGCCGGACATCGAACCGGTCACGCAGCCGTAGCCCATGGCCCCCAAAGCCTCAACTCACCGCACACACCACCCATTTCACAGAATTCAGGAGTCAGTCATGACCGCTCTTTCCGTCGAGTTCTCCCTCAAGCACCAGGTCTCCGGCCTCATCAGCGACAAGTTCGGCCTCGACGAGGCGGAACTGCTCTCGGGCGCCACGTTCGACGAGCTCGACATCGACTCGCTGATACTCGTCGAGCTCAGCCTGATCCTCCGCAAGGAGATGGGCATCGTCCTGGTCGAGGGCGAGCTCAAGTCGTCCTTCACCCTCGACGAAGCCGTCGCCGTGATCGCCGCGAAGGCGGACCAGGCATGAGCGGGGTGGCCCGGGGCCGCGGAGTCGCGGTCACCGGTATAGGCCTCGTCACCCCCGCCGGCATCGGCGTCGACGAGAACTGGCGGCGCGTCCTGTCGGGCGTGTCCGCCGCCACCACCGACCCGGAGCTCAAGGGCGAACGGGTCGACATCTCCTGCCGCGTCCCCGGCTTCGACGCCACGGCCGAACTGGGCCGGCGCAACGCCTGGAAGCTCGACCGGTTCGCCCAGCTCGCCATCGTCAGCGCGCGGCAGGCCGTCACGGACGCGGGGCTCGACTGCGGGTCCTGGGACGGCACCCGCGTCGGCGTCGTCATCGGGAACTCGCTGGGCGGCGTCGCCACCCTGGAGAAGCAGCTGCGGACGTACTTCGAGGGCACACCCGACGACGTGTCCGCGCTGATGATCCCGATGGGGATGGTCAACATGGTCGCCGGGTACGTGGCCATGGACCAGAAGATCCACGGACCCAGCCTCGTCACGGCGACCGCCTGCGCCTCCGGGGCGTCCGCCATCGGCACCGCCCGCGAGTGGCTGCTGTCCGGCCTGTGCGACGTGGTCCTCGCCGGCGGCACCGAGTCGGCGATCAGCCCGGGCACCCTCAACGGCCTGTCCCGCATGGGCGCCCTGTCGTCCCGCACGGACGACCCGGCCGCGGCGTCCCGTCCCTTCGCGCACGACCGGGACGGCTTCGTGGCCGGTGAGGGGGCGGCCATCCTCGTACTCGAACGGTGCGAGGACGCCACCGCCCGCAACGCGCGGCGCTACGCCGACATCGCCGGGTTCTGCGCGACGTCGGACGCGCACCACGCGACCGCGCCCCACCCGCAGGGCGCGGGACTGGCCCGAGCCCTGCGGGACGCCCTCAACGACGCGGGGGTGCTCCCCGACGAGGTGGAGCACGTGAACGCGCACGGCACGTCGACCCCGATGAACGACCTCACCGAGGCCCGCGCGCTGCACTCGGTGCTCGGTGACCGGGCGGCGGTGACCTCCACCAAGGGGGTCACCGGGCACACGCTGGCCGCGGCCGGCGCGGTCGAGGCCGCGTACACGGCGCTGGCGCTGCACCACGGCGCCCTGCCGCCCACCGCGAACGTGGACTCGCTCGACCCCTCGATCGACGTCGACATCGACGTGGTGACGGGCCAGGCGCGGCAGAAGAGGATCCAGGTCGCCGCGAGTACGTCGCTGGGGTTCGGGGGGCACAACGCCGCCCTCGTCCTCACCGCCGCCTGAACGGGCCGGGGCACCGGCGCCCCGGCCCGGCACCACCCCCACACACCTCTACTGACAAGGGAGTTCGCGTGGAGACGCGTCAGCTCGGCACGACCGGCCTCGAGGTCACCCCCGTCGGCCTCGGCTGTATGGGAATGAGCTGGGGCTACGCCGAGTCGCTGCGCGACGACGCGGCCTCGGTGAACGTGATCCGGCGCGCCCTCGACGCCGGCCCCCTCCTCGTCGACACCGCCGACGCCTACGGGGCGGGCCACAACGAGACCCTCGTCGGGCGGGCCCTCGCCGGGCGCCGCGACGACGCCGTCGTGGCCACCAAGACCGGCATCGTCGTGGACGAACTCACCACCCGCACCCTGAGCCGCAACGGCTCCCCCGAGCACATCAGGCGTTCGGCCGACGCGTCGCTGCGCCGCCTCGGCGTCGACGTCATCGACCTGTACTACCTGCACCGCGTCGACCCCGAAGTCCCGCTCGCCGAATCCTGGGGCGCCCTGGCCAACCTGGTGCGACAGGGCAAGGTCCGCCATCTCGGCCTCTCCGAGGTCACCCCCACGGAGGCGGCCGCCGCCCACGCGGCGCATCCCGTCGCGGCCGTCCAGTCCGAACTGTCCCTGTGGACCCGCGAACCGCTCGACCCGCACACCGGAATCGCCACGTGGTGCGCCGCCAACGGCGCCGCGTTCGTGCCCTTCGCACCCCTGGGCAGGGGCTTCCTCACCGGCCGCTACACCCGGCCCGACGACTTCGAGGACGGCGACTTCCGCGCCACCAACCCGCGCTTCCAGAGCGAGGCGTTCACCGCGAACCTGCGCATCGTGAACGCGGTCGAAGAGGTCGCCGCCCGGCACGGCGCCACCGCCGCCCAGGTCGCGCTCGCCTGGACGCTCGCCCAGGGCGACCACGTCGTCCCCATCCCCGGCACCAAGCAGCTGCGCTATCTGACGGCGAACCTGGCCGCGGCCGGCCTGCGCCTCACCTTCCAGGACCTGCGCGACCTGGACGCCGCGCCCGCCGCCACCGGCAGCCGCTACTGATGCCCCCACCCGCGAAGGCAGGAGCAGCACCATGGCCGACCACCCCCGCACCACTCCCACCACCGACTCCGTTCCCTCCGCCGAGGGCGCGCCGCCGCCCTTCACCGTGGCCGTTGTCGGCCTGGGCGGCACCGGGCTCGCCCTCGCGCGCCGCCTGACCCGCGCGGGGCTTCGCGTCACAGGCATCGACGACGACCCCGCGGCCCTGGTCAGGGCCCTGCGACTGAGCCCCGGGGAGCGCCCGCGCACCCTGACCCGCTTCCCGGCCGGCGTCGCCTCGGCCGACCTGGTCATCGAGGCCGTACCGGAACCCCCGGCCCTGAAACGGGCGGTGCTCGCCTCCCTGCGCGAGCAGCGCCGGCCCGGGACGCCCGTCCTCACCACCGCGCTCACCACCCCGCTCGGGGACCTCGAGGACGCCGCGGGACCCGACCTGTTCGCGCTGCGCTTCCTGCGCTCCGACGCGCTCGACACCGTGGAGCTGGCCCGCGCCCCGCGTGCCGGGGACGCCGCGGCCGCCAGGGTCGCGGAGGTCCTCACGGCGGCCGGGATCAAGGCCCATCAGGTCGGCGACCGGCCCGGCTCCCTCGCGCCGGGGCTGCTCCTCGGCCTCCTCAACGAGGCCGCGTGGATGGTCCACGACGGGTACGCGAGCGCCGAGGACGTCGACACGGCGGTGCGGCTCGGCTGCGGCTGGAGCGACGGGCCGCTGGCCGCGCTCGACGCGATCGGCCTGGACACGGCGCGCGATGTCCTCGCCCGCCTCGGCGACCTCGGCGGCGGCCTGCGCGCCCCGGCCCCGGTCCTCGACGAACTGGTCGCGCAGGGCGCGCTCGGCGCCAAGTCGGGCCGCGGCTTCCACCGTTACGGGGAAGGGGCCGCCCAGCGGCGGACCGTCCACCCCACGGCCCCGCCCGGACGCAACGTCGTCGTCATCGGCTCGGGCACCATGGCCACCGGGATCGCCGAGGCGTGTGCGCGCGGCGGGTTCCGCACGACGCTGCTCGCCCGGTCCGAGGAGAAGGCCGCGGCCGCCGCCGAACGCATCGACTTCGCGCTCCAGCGCAACTCCGCCTCCACAGATGTCGGTTCCGACGAGACCGGGCCGGCCTCCTGGACCGCGACGAGCGACCGTTCCGTGCTCGCCTCCGCGGACATCCTCGTCGAGGCCGTCGTGGAGGACCTGGAGGTCAAGCGGCGGCTGTTCGCCGAGCTGGGCAAGGTGTGCCCGCCGAACACGCTGCTCGCCACGTCGACGTCGAGTCTGCCGGTGGGCGCCTGCACGGAGACCGCGGGCCGGCCCGCGCACGTCCTCGGCCTGCACTTCTTCAACCCGGCGCCGCTGATGCCGCTGGTGGAGCTAGTCCCCGGCGAGCGCACCAGCGCGCACACCCTCGCCCGGGCCCGGGCCGTGGCCGAGCGGCTCGGCAAGCAGACGGTGGAGTGCGGCGACCGGGCCGGGTTCATCGTCAACGCCCTGCTCTTCCCGTATCTGAACGAGGCCCTGGCCCTCCTCGACGCCGGTGAGACCACGACGGCGACGCTCGACCTGGCGCTGAAGTCGGTGGGCGGCCAGCCGCTCGGTCCCGTACGGCTGCTCGACACCGTGGGCGCCGATGTGGCCCTGGAGGTGCAGCGGCGGCTCCACGCGGAACCGTCCCTGTGGACACCGGCGCCCGCCGCACTGCTCGAACAGCTCGTCGCCGCACAGCACTTGGGCCGCAAGACGGCCGGCAAGGGAGTGCGCGCGTATCTGACGGCACGTGCCGCGGCCCCCGCTCCCGCCGCGGTCGCGGCCTGACCCGGCGGCCCCACACACCCCGCCCCAGCCCCCGTACGGAAGGCGGCTCACATGCCGGATGTCCCCATCTCTCCTGACAGCAGCGGCGGTTCGGCCATCGACATCGCGTTCTTCGACGTCGACGAGACCCTGATCACCGTCAAGAGCATGTTCCGATTCCTGGAGTTCCACTTCCGGGAGCGCGGGCTGCCGCCGTCGGCGTACGCCGGAGCGGCCGGCGACCTGCGGGCCAGGTCCGCCGCGGGGGTGTCCCGCAGGGACACGAACCGCGAGTACTACCGGCTGTTCGCCGGACGGCCGGCCGAGGAGGTGTTCGCGCACGGCCGCGCCTGGTTCGACGCGGAGCTCGCGGGCGGCACGCTCCTGCACCCGCCCGCGGTCGAGGCCCTGCGCCGGCACCGCGGCGAGGGCACGACGATCGTCCTGGTCTCCGGCTCGTTCAGGCCGTGTCTGGAACCCGTCGCGCGGCTCCTGGGCGCCGACGAGATCCTGTGCAGCGAGCCGGAGATCGTCGGCGGCCACTTCACCGGACATCTGGAACGTCCCGTGATCGGCCCGGAGAAGGGCCGCCAGGCGCGGGAACTGATGGCGCGGCGCGCGGTGTCCGCACCGCGCGCCGCCGCCTACGGCGACCACGCCTCCGACCTGGATCTGCTGCGCTCCGTGGGGCACCCGGTGGCCGTCGGCGACGACCTGGTGCTCGGGGCCCATGTCACGGAGGCGGGGGGCCGCACGCTGCCCGGGATCGGGCCGGGTGCGGCCGCCGGGGACGACCGGGCTATCGGCCGGACGGGGCCTTCGCGACCGACACCAGCGCGGTGAAGCAGAGCTTGTCCTCCTGGTGCATCGTCACCAGGATGCGGGCGCGGCCCTGCTGGTCGTCCGGCAGGGGCTGCGCGTCCACCCGGCACAGGCTGTCCAGCTCGACGTAGCGGTGGAAGACGGTCTCCATCGCCTCGGTGATCCCCGCCCTCGGGTGCCGCACGGCGCGGGCCGCCTGCTTGGCCGCCTCCAGGAGCAGGATGCCCGGCGCGTGGTCGCTGGGGTGGTCGAAGTACATCGGGTGGTGCGTGTCGATCCGCAGCTGCCAGCGGTCGCGCTCGTCGGTGGGTGACAGGACGGCGTCGCGGAACTCCTCGCTCGCCCCGGAGACCGGGGGCGGCAGCGGGCGGCTGCGGGCCAGCTCCAGCATCTCCAGGGCGTCGCCGCGGGCGCCGCGCAGGCGCCGGTAGATCGCGGCGGGCTGGATGTCGAACCGGGTGTGCGCGGTGGCCAGTTGCTCGCCGTCACGCAGGACCGTGATGTCGAGGGAGAGCGCCGAGACGACGCCCCGGCGGCGCACGATGTCGTAGCACTTGATGTGCAGCTGGGGCCTGCCGCCGGCGCCGCCGCGGCCGAGCGCCTCGAGGCCGAGCGCGTAGCGGTACTCGTCCCACAGCAGGTGGTGGCCGAACGGGACCTCGTAACCCGCGTGCGCGAGCAGCGGGAAGGTCTGCCGGATCGTCTCGGTGAGCAGCACCGCGTCGTCGCGGCGGCTGTCCTGGGTGCTCATCAGGCGGCCGGTGTCCGTCCAGTCTGCGGTGATCAGGAACTCGTCGTCGCCGATGCGCTTGAGGTCCGTGAGGAGGACCTGGGAGGCGGCGTGTTTGTGGACAAGTTCCTTGGTGACGCGAGCAGGTATCGAAGTGATCGTCGAAGCCATGTCGTTCATCAGTGATCCCCCTGTGAGTGAGCGCTGTCATGCGCTGCCCCCGACGCGGTAGCGGATCCGCGCCACAGCCAGTAACATAGAGGGCGTTCTTTTTTTTGTCGAGACCGGGACGTGGCATGGCAGCACCGAAGCAGGAACGCGCAGTTCAGACCCGGGAGCAGCTTCTGAGGGCTGCGGCCGAGGTCTTCGACGAGTACGGCTACGCCGGCGCGGGGATCAACAAGATTCTCCAGCGGGCGGGTGTGACGGCGGGGGCTCTTTACTTCCACTTCAAGAACAAGCAGGACCTCGCGCTGGAAGTCATGCACGCCCAGCGCACCACCATCGAGCCGCATGTGCCGTCCACCGGACTCCAGCGCCTGGTGGACATCACCCTCATCTGGTCGCACTCGCTCCAGGCCGACCCGCTGCTGCGGGCGGGCGTGCGCCTCACGGGCGAACAGGCCAGCTTCGGCCTCCAGGACGCTTCCCCGTACGCGGTCTGGGCGCGCAGCTTCGAGGAGTGTCTCGAAGTGGCCCGCGAAAGCGGCGAGTTGCGTGAGCACGTGGAACCCGGCGAGCTCGCCGAGTTCGTCGTCGGCGCGTGCACCGGCATGCAGGAGTACGCGCAGGTCGTCTCCAAGCGGGCCGACCTGCCGCGGCGCACGGTGAACATGTGGAAGCTGCTGCTGCCCGGCGTCGCCACCGACCGGACCCTCGGCCGAATCGAGAACAGCCAGGAGCGCGCGAAGTCCCTGTGGACCACCCTGGGCGCGCACGACAAGGGGAGCGAAGATGACTGACCTGCCTCGCCGGCTGCGGCTCGCCGCCGTCAACATCGACGGCGTGCTGCTCAACGACACGTTCAGTCCGCTGATCCACCGGTTCGTCACCGGCCGCGGCGGCGTGTACTCGGCCGACGTCGAGCGCCGGGTCTTCTCCCAGCGCCAGGCCGTCGCGGGGCAGGCCATGGCGGAGTCGGTGCCGCAGGACATGACGGGCCCGCAGGCTCTTCAGGCGTACTTCGAGGAGCGCGCCGGCTATCTCGCCGACCACCCCGTGGAGATCATGGACGGGGCGCTCGGCCTCCTCGACCGGCTGCGCGCCGCGGGCCTGCCCTTCGTCTGCTACGGCGGGCTCGACAAGTCGCACTTCGACGAGCATCTGGGCGCGTACGCCCACCTGTTCGCCGAGCCGCAGTACATCTGCACGAACGAGGTGCGGCCCGGCCTCAAGGAGATCACCGCGCACTTCGGCCTCGACCACGGCGAGGTGCTGTTCATCGACGACGTGGCGCGGGTCGCCGAGACGGCCAGGGCGCTGGACGTGCCGTTCATCGGCCACCCCAGCACCTTCGAGCACAGCCATCAGGCGGAGCTCATGCGAGAGACCGGGGTACGCCACCTCGTCGGCTCCCTGCACGAGATCGACGACGCCCTGCTGCGCACGCTGGACACGGAGGCGGCGGCCGGCACGGTGTGGCGGGGCGGCGGCGCGGACGCGGGTGACGTGTCCAAGGGGCTTGCGGGCGCGGGGGTCTGAGCGGTCGGCTCCCCTGACGCGAACGCTCCGGCCGGCCCAGGGACCGGCCGGAGCACAGGCGTTGACGGATCAGACGGCCAGGACTCCGCCGTCCACGGGCACGGTCGCCCCGGTGACGAAGGACGACGCGTCGCTGCACAGCCACATCGCCGCCTCGGCGACCTCGGACGGCGCGGCGAAGCGCTGCTGGACGGCCCGCGCGAAGAACGTCTTCTCGATGCCGGGCGCCTGGTCGATGACGGACTCCATCATCTCGGTCAGCGTGCTGCCCACGGCGAGCGCGTTGACGCGTATGCCACGCGTCCCGTACTCGGCGGCGGCCGCCTTCGTCAGGCCGATCACCGCGTGCTTGGCGGCGACATAGGGGGCTCCGACGCCGGTGGCGATGAGGCCCGCCGTGCTCGCCGTGTTCACGATGGAACCGCCACCGGTGGGGAGCATGGCGCCGATCTGGTGGCGCAGGCAGTTCCACACGCCCCGCACGTTGATGTCCATCACGGCGTCGAAGTCGTCGTCCGGCGTCTCGTGCAGGTCCTTGCCGAGCGTGGCGTGACCGGCGTTGTTGAAGGCGGCGTCCAGCCTGCCGAAGCGTTCCACGGCGGTGGCGACGGCCCGCTCCACATCCTCGCCGCGGCGCACGTCACCGACGACGGCCACCGCCCTTCCCCCGTCCGCCGCTATCTCCCCCACGAGCGCGTCGAGTTGCTGCTGTCTGCGGGCCATGAGCACCACGGGGGCGTTCCTTTTGGCGAACAGGCGCGCCGCCGCCGCGCCGATGCCCGACGAAGCCCCCGTGATCATCACTACCCGGCCGTCCATGTCACGTACGTCCTTGATCATGACGGGCAGTCAAGCAGGTGACGGTGAAGGCCGGGAGACGGCATTTCGCCACTCGGGCCCGACCGACCTGCCAAGAACGTTCCGGGGTGCCGCCCATGGGGTGTTCTTGGGAAAGTCTTGACCTACGGTAGATCTATGGCACGCCAGGAGAGAGCAGAACTGACCCGGCGCCGGCTCATCGAGGCCGCTGCCGCCGAGTTCGCCGCGCACGGGTACGCCGGCACCTCCCTGCTCGGGATCGTGAAGTCGGCCGGGGTCACCATGGGCGCCCTGACCTTCCACTTCTCGTCGAAGTCCGCCCTGGCGGACGCGGTCCAGGAAGCCGGGGCCGCCGCCACGCGCGCGGTGCTGCACGGCGACGAGGCCGACCCGGGACTGCGGGGCGTGCTCGTCGATACCCTGGCGCTCGCCGAGGCCCTGGAGAGCACCCCGAGCATCAGGGCCGCCGCGCGCTTCACCCGCGAGGGCCGCGACACCGAGTCCAACTGGTACGCGGCCTGGGTCCCGCACCTGCGCGACAGCCTGGAGCGCGGCTGGCCCGACGAGCGCCCCGGCTCCGGACTGACCCCGGTCTCCGCCGCCGCGCTGCTCACGTATGTCATGGCCGGCGTCGAGGCCACCACGTCGGCCCGGGGCGCCCTGCGGGACGCGTACGGCGCCGACCCCCAGGACGAGCTGGCGCAGGCGCTCCAGGCGCTGAGCGCGCTCGCGTCCCCGGCCAAGCCCCTCTGACGGGACCGGCGTTCGCCGGTCGGCGCCCTCGACTCACGTACGGGACAAGGCTCCTCGGGCGCTCGCACATCAACTGAATGCACCGTTCCGGGCACGGATGGTACGCACGGCGACACCCGGCGGCGGGTCTGACCGCCCCCGCACCCAAATATTCAACTTCCCCTCCGCGCACCCCTGAGCGCGCCCTCTTCCCAGCTCAGAACCCCTGCCGCCGGACCGCGGCGCACGCTCCCGCCGCGCTCTCCCCTGCCCTCCCCGAGAACTGGGCTAGAAAAATAGAGAACGTTCGCTATATTTCCTGGGCGGCCACGTCGAGGGAGAGGAGCCCACCCATGGACCGGACGTTCGACGACAGCGCACCGACCACCGTCGCGGCCCCCGCGCCGCCCGTGCACCGCCTCTTCGCCCACCTGCCGCGCGCCGACCAGCGCCGGTGGGCCGAGGTCTATGTGAAGGGGCTGCTCACCACCCCGGGCAAGAAGTCGCTGCGGCGGATGGCGGCCTCCGTCACCCCGTCCCCGACGGCATCACAGTCGCTCCAGCAGTTCGTCAACGTCAGCCCGTGGGAATGGCGTCCGGTCCGCGCCGAGCTCACCCGCTGGGTCGCCGGACACACACCGGTGCGCGCCTGGACCGTGGCCCCCGTGGTGATACCCAAGCGGGGCAGCCTCGCCGCCGGGGTCCACCGGCGCTTCGTGCCCGGCCTCGGACGCACCGTCAACTGCCAGCTGGCGCTGGGCGCGTTCCTGACCTCCGGGCTCGGCGACGTCTCCGTGGACTGGCAGCTCTACCTGCCGCGCGAATGGACCGCGGACAGCCGGCTGCGCGAGCAGGCCCGCATCCCCGGCTCCACCGGCTACACCGACGCCGCCGGGCTCTGCCTCGCGCTGCTCGACCGGCTCGCGCGGACCACCACCCACCGGGCGCCCGTCGTCATCGACCCCGAAGGCCACCTGGATGCCGAAGCACTCATCGAGGGCCTGGAGGCACGCGGCCACGACTGGATCGTCGCCGTGCCCGACACCCTCCGCCTCGCCCTCGCGCCCGCCCAGAGCGCCGCCCCCCGGCCGCCGCTCGAGACCGTACGCACCCTGGTCCGCCGGCACGCACCGCGTACCGCCGCCCGGACGGAACGCGGCAGCCCCCGCCTCGGCGCGCTGTCCACGCTGGTGCCGCTGCCCGGCGGCGACCGGCCCTGCCTGCTCGTCGGTGAATGGACATCGTCGTCCATCCGGCCCGACCGGACCTGGCTGACCAACCTGCACCCCGACCGCCACTTCCAGGCGGGCGCGCTCATCGCGGAGCGCGCCGCCGCACGGGCCGGAGCCGCCGAGACCGAACTCGGACTGCACGACTTCGCCGGCCGCTCCTACGCCGGCTGGCACCGCCACGCGACGCTGGTCTCCGCCGCGTCCGCGCAGCGCAGGCTCGGCCACGGCGGGTGTCCGCACACCCCGCACCGCACCGCACCGTAGGGACCACGACCTGTTCGTCCACCCACTCGCCGTCCGCCGACACGGACTGCGCGTCCATCACGAGGGAGGGACTGTGGAGTTCCGACTCCTTGGTCCGATCGACGTATCCGAGCAGGGGCGCGACATCACGCCCACCGCACCCAAACAACGGCAGGTACTCGCCCTGCTCCTGGCCAGAGCCAACCGCCGGGTGTCCGTACCGACCCTGCTCAACGAGGTGTGGGGCCACGAGCCGCCCCGCACCGCCACCACCGCGCTGCAGACCTACATAGGGTCCCTGCGCAAGACGTTCGCCACCGCGACCGGCACCACCGCGCGCCACATCGCCGAACACCGCCTCGTCACCGACGGGAACGGCTACGCCCTGAAGCTCGCCGACACCGAATGGGACCGGCCCCGCTTCGAGCAGCTGGTCCTCCAGGCGCGCGGCCTGATGGAGGAGCGCGAGGCGCAGCGCGCCACCGAGGTGCTCGGCGAGGCCCTCGCGATGTGGCGCGGCACCCCGTTCTGCAACGTCAAGGCGGGCAGCCAACTCACCGCCCAGTCACGGGTGTTGAACGAGGCCCATCTCGCGGCCTGCGAGGTTCGGGTCGACGCGCTGCTGTCGGCCGGGCGGTTCCAGGAGGCCGTGGGCGACGCCGTCGCCCTCGTCGAGGAGCACCCGTACCACGAGAACGTGCACGCCCAGCTGATGCGCGCCCTGTACGCGTCCGGCCGCCGGGCCGCCGCGCTCGAGGTCTACCAGTCGCTGCGCCGCCGCATGAGCGACGACCTCGGCATCACGCCGTCGCCCACCACCAGGTCCCTGCACCACGCGATGCTCCAGGACCGCCCCGACCAGCGCTATCTGTCCGCCGCGGGAGCCGTCCGCTGACCCTGCTCGCACCACCGTCCGCGGCCCTGACGTCCCTCAGGCGCCGCCCTCGGACTCCCACAGGGTCTCCAGCGCACTGGTGGGCCCGCCCAGCGAGCGCACATGCTCCAGCGCGGCACCCACGAACGCCCGCAGCCGGCCCGTCTCGTGGTCGGTGGGCCAGATGAACGCGTACTCGATGCGGGGGGCATCACTGAACGGCCGGAACACCAGGCCGGGGCGCGCGTAGTACCGCACACCCGCGGCCGCGACCGGCGTCACCCCCTTGCCCGCGAGGACCAGCGACAGCGCGTCCTCCCAGTGCGTGATCGCCTGGCCGTGCGGAATGGGCCGCCCCGACGGCGTCTGCCGCGGGAAGTGATGGTCCAGCCAGTGGGCCGGCACCGGCCTCGTCACCGTCAGCAGCGTCGCCTCCGCCAGATCCTCCACGCTCAGCGTCTCGCGCCGCGCGAACGGGTGCGTGGACAGCATCAGGAGCACCCGCGGCTGCGACAACAGCACCGGCCCCGTCGTCAAGTCGGCCTCCGCCACGGGGAGTTCGGTGACCTGAAGATCGATGTCCCCGGCGCGCAGCGGCCCGTACGGGTCGGATATCTGCACCTGGCGGATCTGCACGTCCACGCCCGGGTGACGGCTCGCGAACAACGCAGCGACGCTGTGCAGCAGATGGCCGGTGAACGCCCCCGAGAAGCCGATCCGCAGCGTGCCGGTGATCCCCCGGCCGGCCGCCGTGGCTTTCGCGATCTCCTGCTCGATACGGCGCTGAGCAGGGCCGATCCCGTCCCTCAACTGCTCCCCGATGGCCGTCATCGTCACGCGGCGGCTGCTGCGCTCGAACAGCTTCGCGCCGATGCGGCGCTCGACGCGCGCGATGGTCTGGCTGACACGGCTCTGCGAGACACCCACGCGTTCGGCGGTCCGGCCGAAGTGCAGTTCCTCCGCCAGCGTCAGAAAAATCTCGATCTCCTGGCGTTCCATGCCCTCCCCGTCCTCGGCCTCATACCCCTCACCAACCCGCTCACCTCGAACGATGAGCCCGGCGAATCGATCGTTGCACAGATCGTTCTTGTTGCGCAGGTGCCCCGATTCGATGCTGGTCAGGCCCGATCACATACGAAAGGACACCCCTGATGGCCGTCACCGAGTCCTCTCCCCCCACCGAGACCGACGTCCTCGCCCCGCCACCGCCGGTCGCCGACGTGGGCTCCGCCGACAGCTCGTTCAGCACGCGGGGCTGGCTCGTCCTGATCACCCTGTGCTGCGCGACGTTCATGTGCGGCCTGGACTTCTCCATCGTCACCGTCGCCCTGCCCGACATCGGCAGCAGCCTCGGCTTCTCCTCTCCCGGCACGCTCCAGTGGGTCGCCACCGCGAGCCTGCTGCCCTCCGCGAGCCTGCTGCCGCTGTTCGCCCGCGTCGCCGACCTCGTGGGCCGCAAGAAGCTCTTCACGTTCGGCGTGGCCCTGTTCACCCTGTTCTCGCTGGGCGCCGCCCTCGCGGGCAGCCCCGGCGTCCTGATCGCCACCCGCGTCGGCCAGGGCACGGCCGCCGCGATGATCGCCCCCGCCGCCATCGCCCTCATGACGGGCTACTTCCCCGAGGGCCCGCAGCGCGCCCGCGCCCTGGGCCTCAACGGCGCCGTCATGTCGCTCGGCTTCGTGCTCGGCGCGCTCGGCGGCGGCGTCATCACCAGCGGCTTCAGCTGGCGCTGGACGATGGTCGTGCTGTGCGTCATGGGCGCCGTCGCCCTGGCCGGCGCGCTCGCGCTGCCCGTGATGCGGGAGTCCGCGGCCGCCAAGCGCATGGACATCCCCGGCGCGGTCCTCGCCACGCTCGGCCTGTTCGGTCTCGTCTTCGGCATCTCCACCGGAGGCGACAAGGGCTGGGTCCGCGCGGACTCGCTCGGCTCCATCGTCGGCGGCCTCGTCCTGCTCGGCGCGTTCCTCCTGGTCGAGCGGCGCCACCCCGAGCCGCTGATCCCGCTCAGCGTCCTGGGCCGCCCCACCGTCAAGTGGTCCGGCCTGTTCGGTGTCGTCACCTTCGGCATGTGCGCCGGCACGACCGTGCTGCTCAGCCTCTACATGCAGGACGTCCTCGGCTTCACCCCGCTCCAGGCCGGTCTGAGCTACCTCGGTGAGGGCGCGGCCGCGATGCTCGGCGGCATGTACGTCGCCAAGCTGCTCGGCCGGTTCGGCGGCGAGCGGGTCCTCGCGGCCGGTCTGCTGATCCAGGGCGCCGGCACCGTCGCCATGTTCACCCTGCCGCAGAGCGGCAACATCGCGCCGCTCATCATCACGTCCTCGGTCATGGGCCTCGGCCACGTCTTCAGCGTCGTCTCCTTCATCACCGTGATGACGACGGGCGTCAGCGAGGAGGACCAGGGCGTCGTCGGCGGCCTGTCGCAGCTCCCGCAGTACGTCGCCGCGATCGGCGTCGCCGGTCTCAGCGCGATCGCCGCCGCCCGCACGAACGCCCTCGCGGGCGGTTCGGGTCCCGATGCGGCCGCCACGCTCGGCGGGCTGCACGCCGGCATGGTCACCGCGGGTGTGGTCGCCCTGGTGGGTGCGGGGCTTGCGGCGACTGTGCTGCGCAAGCGCGCCTAAGGTCTTTCGTTTGGATCGGGCTGGATCAGGGAGCGGGGTCTGGTGCGTGCAGCTGCAAGGCGGAGGAGGGAGTCGACGCGGAGCGTCGGCGAGTGACGACAACGCCGCAGATGTGCGTGCCAGACCCCGCGAGCCCAGCATGATCCAAACGAGAGGCCCTGGCCGCACGCGGGGTGCGGAGATTTGGTCGCGGGGAACATGCGTGCCGGTTGCGCAGTTCCCCGCGCCCCTTATCCGGGGTGCCGGCGCTGTCGTTCTGCGGGCCGCGCGCCGCGGGCCGGACTCGCGGCGCCCCTTCGGAACATCACCAAGGAGACCGACCCGTGAACGACAGGCGACTGCGCAGACCCTCTGCCGTGTGTTCCGTGCAGGTGGGCGATCTGAAGGTCAGTTACGTACCTGACGGCGCCATGCTGTTCAAGCCGCCAGAGCCGCCGCGTGCGGGCCTCGGCGCCGCCTATCTCAACGACACCGCCCATCTCGTCGCCAACACCGGCGGCCTGCTCGTCCAGTCCGACGGGCGGGCGCTGCTCATCGACGCGGGGTTCGGCCCGCACTCCGTACCGGAGGACCCCGACCACCCGTACATCGGCGCGGTGCACGGCGGTTCGCTGCTCGACAATCTGGCGCGGCTCGGGGCGCGGCCCGACGAGATAGAGGTCGTGGCCTTCACCCATCTGCACCGGGACCACATCGGCTGGGCGTGCGCGGATCCGCCGGTGTTCACGGCGGCCGCGTTCGCCGTGCCGAAGAGCGAGTGGGAGAACCGCCATCAGGTGCCGGGGCTGACCGCCGGGGCGCTCGCCGCGCTGGAGCGCCGGCTGCGGCTCGTCGTCCCCGGCGAGGAGATCTTCCCGGGCGTGCAGACGCTGGCGCTGCCCGGCCACACCGCGGGCCACACCGGCTTCACGATCACCTCGCGGGGCCGTCGCCTGCTCGCGTTCGGGGACGCGCTGCACTCGCCGCTCCAGGTGCGCCACCCCGAGTGGTTCACGGTGTCGGAGGGCGACCCGGCCCAGACGGAGCGCCACCGGCGCAGGCTGATCAGCGAACTCCAGCAGCCGGGCACCCTCGGCTTCGGCATCCACTTCGCGGACGTCGTCTTCGGACAGGTCGTCCCGGACGGGGCGGGGGAGGGCGCCGACTGGCTTCCCGTCTGAGCGCCGCGCCGGGACCCGTACAAGACAGGCCAGTACGCGCTTTCCCCTCCGGGCCCGTGGACCTCTTGTCGCCCTCGGGCCCATCTGCTTGACTCCGCGCGCCAGCACGCCAACTCACCGGCGGAGGAAGCCATGGAGATCACCCGCAGACGCCTGCTGTCCGCCCTGTCAGCCGCCGGTCTCCTGACGGTGATCCCCACCGGACGGGCGAACGCCGCCGACGCGGCCGCGGACAGCGCTCGGCTCCTCGCCAACACCGTGGGCGTGTTCGCGGGGACCGAGGCCTCCAACTCCCGTACGGAGACGGCCGCCAAGCGCGCCGCGATCGGCAAGGCCGCCCGCGCGAACCTGAAGTCGATGGACGCGGCCGGCCCCGGCGAACTCTTCGCCGGGCTCGTCCTCGGCACCGACGAGGGCCGACTCAACACGGCGTACAAGCAGTTGTACGAGATCGCCCTCGCGACGCGCGCGCCGGGCGCTGCCCCCGACCTGTACGGCGACGAGGCGGTGCAACGCCGCGTCGTCGACGGCCTCGCGTGGCTGCACGAGCGCTACTACGGCGACCAGTCCAAGGGCTATTACGGCAACTGGTTCTACTGGGAGATCGGCCTCTCCCAGTTCATCAGCAAGACCCTCGTCCTCCTCGCCGACGAGGTGAAGGCCTACCGTCCGGACCTCCTGCGCACCTACGTCGCCTCCATGGACGCGTACCTGCGCAACGGCACCGACGGCGACGTGAACCTCGACTCGCGCTTCCACACGGGCGCCAACCTCGCCGACATCACCACGAACCGCATCCTCCAGGGCGCGCTCCTCATCGGGGACGGCGGCGGCGCCCCCGACGGCGAGGCCCGTATCCGCAAGGCCCTCACCGACCAGCTCACCGTCTTCGCGACGATCGACCCGTACGCACTCGACCACGGGGTCACGGACGGCTACTACGCCGACGGCTCCTTCATCCAGCACGCGTCCGTCGCCTACACCGGATCGTACGGGAAGGGCCTGCTCACGCGGGTCGTGCAGACCCTCAAGATCCTCGACGGCACGGGCTTCGCGCACGGCGGGGAGCTGGTGCCGACCGTGGTGGGCTGGGTGCGGAACGGCTTCGCGCCGCTCATCTTCGAGGGCTGGATGATGGAGATCGTCAAGGGCCGGGCGGTGTCCCGCCCGGACACCGGCTACACCGACGTCGCGATCGTCGTCGAGGCGGTCGTGGATCTGGCGTCACTCGCCGAGGACACCACCGGCGCCGACGCCACCGCCCTCAAGAGCTACGTCAAACACATCCGGGCCACCTCGCGCGCCGCCCTCGACCCGTCCTCGTTCGTCTCCCCCGTGAGCATCACGCGCTACGCCGACATCACCGGCGACGCGTCCGTCCCCGCCGAGGACCTCAACCCCGCGTCGCGCACGGTCGCGTTCAACGCCATGGACCGGACCGTGCACCGCAGGCCGGGTTACGCCTTCGCGCTCGCCCGGAGTTCGAGCCGCATCAGCAAGTACGAGTACATGAGCGGCGAGAACCTCATGCCGTGGTTCCAGGGCGACGGCGCGTACTACCTGTACCTGTCCGGCCAGGACCAGACGCAGGCGTATGGCGTCGACTACTTCACGACGGTCTCGCCGTACGCGCTGGCCGGGGTCACCGCACCGGTCGAGGAACGCCGCACCGTCCCCGAGCTCTACGGGAAGCCGTACTACGACAACCCCGGCCACCCGCTGAACTTCACGTCGTCGTCCGAGTCGCAGAACACGTACGTCTACTTCCCGTGCGGCACCGGCCCGCACTCGGGCGGCGCCGTGCTCGGCGCGTACGGCGCGGCCGCCATGGTGCAGTCGGACGACGTCCCCTACCGGGACAAGCAGAAGGGCATCCTGCCCGGCGACTTCGTGGTCTACGGCAACGCGACGTCGACGAAGTCGTGGTTCCTGTTCGACGACGAGATCGTGGTCCTCGCGGCGGATGTCGGCGACGCGGCCGGGCGGGCCGTGACGACGACCGTCGACTCCCGCACGGCAGCGCCGGACGACCTGACCACGGTCACCGGAGCGCTGCGCGACGGCCGTCCGTGGAGCGGCCCGGGCACCGGCGACCTGCACTGGCTGCGCTACGCCAACACCACCCGCGGCACCTCGCTCGGCTACGTCTTCCTCGACACCCCGCGCGTGCGGGTCGCCCTCGACGAGGTCACCCGCAGCCGCCGCGTGGTGCGCACCGCGAACCCGGACACCGCGGTGACCCGCACGGTCCTCGGAGTGACGGTCGACCGTGCGGCGGGTGCCGGACCGGCTTGCCTGGCCTACGCGTTGGTGCCGAACGCGGCGGAGGCCGCCCTGCGCTCGTACACCCGCCACGACGGCCCGCTGACGGTCCACGCGAACACACCGCGCCTCCAGGCCGTCACCCACGAGGGCCTCGGCCTGACCGCCGCGAACACCTTCACGCCCGGCCGCCACGAGACCGCGGGCCTGCGCGTCGAGGGCCCCGCGTCGGTGCTCGTGCGGCGCGGGCGGCGCCACGGCGACCCGGTCACCGTCGCGGTCGCGGACCCCACGACGCAGCGCGACACCGTGACCGTCCTGCTCCACGGGCGCCCCCTGAGCGAAGTCACCGCGGACCCGCAGGTGCGGGTGACCCGCGTCCACGGCGGCACCCGCCTGGACGTGGACACCCGCCACACGTACGGGCGGAGCCTCACGGTGACGCTGCGCTAGCGGGAGCGCCGGCGGGAGTCGTCACGCTGCCGGGATCCGGTCCAGGAACCCGTGCACCGTACGGATCCGGCCGTCCTTGGCCAGCGAGATCACGTCCGACCCCGCGACGGGCGCGGAGCCGTCCGCGGCGGACACCAGCTCCCAGGTGAACCGGGCGATGTCGTGGTGCGCGTCGACGGTGCCGGTCTGCCGGAACGCGAAGCCTGGGAACTGCTCGCGGGCCGCGGCGATCACGGCGGCGATGCCCTCGTGCCCCGCCACGTCGGCCAGGGGGTCGGTGTAGCTGCCGTCCTCGCTCCACGCGGCGGCGACGGCCTCGGCGCGGGCGTCGTCGCCCTCGGCGTTCCAGGCCTCGAAGTAGCGGGCGACGGCGGTTTCGTGAACGGGGATGACGGACATACGAATCGGCCTCCAGCCAGGTCGGTTGAGGGTCCGGAGCCCGGGAGGAGTGCGCCGCCCGGGTTCCGGATGTCCTCAGCCTGCCGGGTGGGCGGACGGGGGTCGATTACGCCGGAGGTAATGCCTCGCGGGCCCGGTTCACCCATGCTGTGGTCGGACAGAACCTGATCCGTTGTTCATCGTCTGTGCTCGGGAGGCCAGGATGTTCGTCCCGTTCGGGGCCCTTGATTTTCTGGAACGTGCCGCCACCGTCTACGGGGACCGGATCGGTGTCGTCGACGAACCGGTCCAGCCGGCCGAACCCTGGGAGGACCTCACCTACCGCCGGGTGGCCGAGCTGGCGCGCGCCCAGGCCGCCGGGCTCGACGCGCTCGGCGTGCCGCTCGGCGCGCGTGTCGCGGTCGTGTCGCCGAACAGCGCGCGGCTGCTGACCTCGTTCTTCGGGGTGAGCGGCTACGGCCGCGTCCTCGTACCGGTCAACTTCCGCCTCAGCGCGGAGGAGGTGAGCTACGTCGTCTCCCACTCGGGCGCCGACGTCCTCCTCGTGGACCCCGAACTGACGGACCGTCTCGCCGACGTCCCCGCCAAGCACCGTTTCACCATAGGGGCGGCCGCCGACTCCGAGCTCTACCGCTTCGGCACGGACCCCAGCCCCTGGACGCCCGACGAGAACGCCACCGCCACGATCAACTACACGAGCGGCACGACCGCCCGGCCCAAGGGCGTCCAGATCACCCACCGCAACATCTGGGTCAACGCCGTCACCTTCGCCCTGCACGCGGGCGTCACCGACCGGGACGTCTACCTGCACACGCTGCCGATGTTCCACGCCAACGGCTGGGGCATGCCGTTCGCCATGTCCGCGCTCGGGGTGCGCCAGATCGCGCTGCGCAAGGTCGACGGCGCCGAGATCCTGCGCCGCGTCGACGAACACGGCGTGACCGTGATGTGCGCAGCGCCCGCCGTCGTCAACGCCGTCCTGGACGCCGCCCGTTCCTGGAAGGGCGCGATCCCGGGGCGCGACCGGGTCCGCATCATCGTCGCCGGGGCGCCGCCGCCCACCCGCACGGTGGCCCGCGTCGAGTCCGAACTCGGCTGGGAGTTCATCCAGATCTACGGCCTCACCGAGACGTCGCCGCTGCTCACGGTGAACCGCGGCCGCGCCGAGTGGGACGAGCTGGACCCGTCGGCACGCGCGGAGAAGCTGGTACGGGCCGGGGCGCCCGCGCTCGGCGTGACGCTGCGCACCGACGAGGAGGGCGAGGTGCTCGCCCGGTCGAACGTGATCCTGGAGGGCTACTGGGAGCAGCCCGAGGAGAGCGCGAAGGCCCTCGCGGGCGGCTGGTTCCACACGGGCGACGGCGGCACGGTCGACGAGGACGGCTATCTGACGATCAGCGACCGCAAGAAGGACGTGATCATCACCGGTGGCGAGAACGTGTCGTCCATCGAGGTGGAGGACGCCCTCTTCGGTCACGAAGGCGTCGCCGAGGTCGCCGTCATCGGTGTCCCGGACGAGAGGTGGGGCGAGACGATCAAGGCGCTCGTGGTCCGGTCCCCCGACTCGACGGTCACGGAGGACGAACTGATCCGCCACTGCAAGGAACGCCTGGCCGGCTTCAAGGCGCCCACGTCGGTCGAGTTCCGCGACGAACTGGCCCGCACGGCGACGGGCAAACTCCAGAAGTACAAGCTGCGGGCGCCGTACTGGGAGGGCCGGGACCGGGGGGTGAACTGACACCTCGCAGAGGGGCCGGTGGACGGGCATGCACCCGGGCGGACGACCCGGGGTGCTTGTACCCCCTCCCGTCGGCAGAGTTACCGGCATGGAACCCCACTACGGCACGGTCCCGCTGTTTCCGGGCGCCGAGGCCCTGCCCGAGTTGGACATCCCGCAGCCGGGGCGGCAGAACCGGCTCTCCGTGCTGGTGCGGCTCCTGCTGCTCCTGCCGCACTTCGTCGTGCTGGCCGTGCTGTCGGTGGTGACGTTCTTCGCGGTGGTCGCCGGCTGGTTCGCGGCGCTGCTGCTCGGGCGGCTGCCCGCTCCGGTCGAGCGGTATCTGGCGGGGTTCCTCGGCTACGACACCCGCGTGAACGCCTCCGCGATGCTCCTGACCGGCCGCTATCCGCCCTTCGAGCTCGGCGAACCGATGGGTTGCCCGGTGCGGGTGCGCGTGCAGCAGTCCGTGCACCTCAACCGGCCGGCCGTGCTGTTCCGGCTGCTTCTGGTGATCCCCGCGGCGCTCGTCGAGGTGGTGGCCACCGCCGGCTGGTGGGCCGTCTCCGCGCTGTCGTGGCTCGTCGTGCTGTTCCTCGGCCGGATGCCGCTGCCGCTGTTCGAGGCGACGGCGGCGGTCCTGCGCTACCGGATGCGGCTCGGCGCGTATGTGCTGCTGCTGTCCCCCGCGTATCCGAAGCGGCTCTTCGGCGACCAGTCGGCGCCGGACGCCGTCGTCGGCACCATCGCGGGCCCGTCCGCGACGCGGCCGCTGTTCCTGGGGACGGGGGCGAAGGTGCTGGTCGGAGCGTTTCTGGTGCTCGGTCTCGTCGGCGGGGCCGCGAACAGCTCCCGCTACGGCGCGGACGGCTCCGCCGCCGTACAGGCCTCGCTGCCCGGCTTCTGATCACTCGCGGGCCGTCGCCGGACGCCTGACCGCGCGGTGCCCGCGCCTGTGACCTACGGCATGGCAAAAGGCCTGTTCCAGGGCACTATGCCCCGTTTACGGTGGAGCGCATGTCTCCCCTGGCCCGCATCAGCACCTCGTACACCCCGCGCTTCGCGGAGTTCGCGTTCGAGCCCGGCTTCACGGCCGCCGTCGACCAGCATGTCGCGGAGCTGCGGGACAAGCTGGAGGCGGGCGGGGGCGCGCTTCAGCCGCAGGCCCCCGACCGGGAGGTCCTCTCGGACTACGCGCTCGGCTTCCTCGACGCCCTCGCGGAGAACGGCTGGCGCGAGCCCGTCGGACACGACTACGCGGTGTGCCGCCTCACCGCCATCAGCTGGCTGGTGAGACGGCACGATCTCGCGTAAGAGAACCTGACGGGCGCGCGTCACATGTCGTCGGTGCGCTCGCGCTCCTGGACGGGCTGGTTCGTCAGCGCGTCCTCGCGGCCCGCCTGGTAGGGGGAGATGCCGCGGGCCTTGGCCGTCTCCTGCTCGGCGCTGTTCAGCATGCGCTCCCAGCGCTGCCGCATCGGGACGATGAGACCGCCGCCCACTCCGACGACCACGATGCCGACGGCGGCGGCGAGCGCCGCGATCAGGACCGGCTGGGTGACGGACGTGGCGATGCCCGCCTGGCCGAGCGCCGCGATCACACCGAGCGCGACGATGCAGGCCCAGACGACCGTGCCGATGGTCCTGCCGTACGAGACCGCCGACAGGGAGTTGGTGACGATGTCGCGCACGACGTTGGCGATGGCCATGGCGAGGACGACCAGGACGATCGCGACGATGGCGCGCGGCAGCCAGGCCACGATGCCGTTGATCATGTTGCTGACGGGGTTCGGGCCGAAGACGCCGAGTGCGATCTGCAGGGTGATCAGCAGCAGCGCGTAGTACACGACCTTGCAGACGATCGCCGTCATGTCGTACTTGGAGCCCTCGAGCATGCGGGCCGCGCCGGCGCGCTCGGCGAGTCTCTCCGAGCCGACCTTGCGCAGGACCCGGTCGAGCACGCGGGCGATCATCTTCGAGATGAACCAGCCGATGGCCAGAACGATCACGAAGCCCACGAGCTTCGGCACGAACTGGGCGACCTTCGACCAGGCGTCGTTGAGGCCCCCCGTGAAGTCCACGGCGAGTGGGGTGGTGTCGGTGAGCTTGGGCATGAGTGGTCCTCCACTCGCTGGGGCCCGTACGCGCTGCCGCGCCGGGCGGTCAAGCCCCCCACAGGTGCGGTGATGTGCTCCTTCGTGGATATCAGCGCCCGAATGGACGCGGCCCGTGGGCCGCGTCCATTCGGGTGACAGGTGACGGTCAGGCCACGAGGCCGTCCGTGTCCTTGTAGGGCACGCCGTCCTTCGCCGCGCGCCTCGGCGTCGGCGTCAACACCGCGAGCCGGCGCCTGGGCCGGCTCCTCGACTCGGGCCGCCTCGTCCTGCGCTGCGACCTGGCCCGCTCCCTGTCCGGCTCCCCCGCCTCCGTCACCTTCTTCGGGTCCGTACCGCCCGAGCATCTCGACGCCACGGCGCGGGAGTTGGCGAAGCTCCCGGAGATCCGGCTCTGCGTGGGGACCGCGGGGCCGCAGAACCTGATCGCCACGGTCTGGGTCGCGTCCCTGCTCGACGCACAGCTCCTGGAGGTAAGACTCGCCGAAAAACTCCCCCACCTGCGCATCGCCGACCGCGCCGTCGCCCTGCGCGCGGTGAAGCTGATGGGGCGGCTCCTGGACGCCGAGGGGCGGGCCGTGGGGTACGAGCAGGTGGATGTCTGGGCTTAACCACCCGCCGTCCACGGCGTGTTCGCTCCGCTCGCCCCCGCCCGCACTGCCACAGTGACCAGGTACAGAATCACCCGTTTCGCGCGTTTCATAATTTTAGTGCGTTACGCCGGTCTCCCAGGGAGTGTGGTGAGCATGGCCCACGTGCACGTGATCCTCAATCAGAAAGGCGGCGTGGGTAAGTCCACGCTCGCCGTCAACCTCGCCGCCGTGACGGCGGACGTGCTCGGCGCGGGGACCGAGGGCGGTCAACCGCCCGTCGTCGCCGTCTCCATCGACCCGCAGGGCTCCGCCGTGTGGTGGTCGGAGCGCGTCGGCGACGGCCTCCCCTTCGACTTCGTGCAGGCCCACGACGACCTGGCCGGGCTCGCCGCGCTCTCCCGCATCCCCTCCGCCCAGCACGTCTTCGTCGACACCCCGGGCTGGCTCGACCTCGCCGAGTCCGCCGGCGAGGACCCGCTCGGCAAGGGCGCCGCCGCGGACGCACTGCGCGCCGTCCTGTCCAACGCCCACGACGTGATCGTGCCGATCGAGCCCGAGCCGCTCGGCTTCCAGCCCACGCAGCGCACCATCGAGCGCGTCGTGAAGCCACGCGGTCTGCCCTACCGCGTGGTCATCAACAACTGGGACCCGCGCGACGGCAAGGCCGACCTGGAGCAGACGCGCGCCTTCGTCGAGGCCCAGGACTGGCCACTGGCCCGCACGGTCGTACGGCACTACAAGCTGCACACGCGCGCCTCCGCGGACGGCCTCGTCGTCACCCAGTACGGCGCGAACCGAGTCGCGCTCCAGGCCCGCGAGGACTTCTTCCGCCTCGCCCTGGAGGTGGGCCTCGCTGCGATCCCGGCCCCCGCCAAACGCTCCGCGAGCAGCACCCGTACGCCTGCGAGGAAGGGCGCGCGGAAGCAGGATGCGCAGGCCGCGACGGTCAAGGGCACCAAGGCCAAGAGCGCCGGGAACGCCGGGAACGCCGGGAACGCCAAGAAGGTGACCGTCTGATGGGGCGCCGTACCGATCTGTCCTCCCTGCTGTCCTCCGGCGCCCCGGCCACGGCCACGGCCACGGAAACAGCGGGCGAAGGCACCCCGCCCGCCGCCCGCGACACCGCGCACCCCGTCACCGTCGCGCTCGCCGACCTCGCCGAGAACCCCGACAACCCGCGCCACGAGCTGCGCGACCTGGACGGGCTCACCGAGACGGTGCGCGAGCGCGGAGTGCTCCAGGCGCTCGGGGTGGTCCCCCGCGCCGTGTTCCTCGCGGCGCACCCGCACCACGAGGAGGCCGTGGGCCGGGCCCCGTACATCGTCCTGCACGGCCACCGGCGGCTCGCCGCGGCCCGGATGGCGGGCCTGGACGAGGTGCCCGTCCTGGTGCGCGAGGACGCGTCCCGCACCGACGAGGACGCCCTGATCGAGAACGTCCAGCGCGACGACCTCACCGAGCTGGAGCAGGCCCAGGCCATCCAGGGGCTGATCAAGAGCTACGGCTACTCGCAGCGCCAGGTCGCCGCGCGCATCGGCAAGACGCAGGGCTTCGTGTCGCAGCGCCTGTCCCTGATGAAGCTGCGCGAGGACCTCCAGGAGGCGCTGGCCGACGGACGCGTCTCGGTCGAGGACGCCCGCCGCATCGCCCGCCTCCCCCAGGAGGAGCAGGCGCTCCCCGGCGACACCGGCACACCCCCGCCGACCGTGCCGAAGGCCCGGCGTGATTACGGCGTAATCAAAATCGACAGCCGGGGCACCCCGGAAGAGGTCGTCGAGTCCCTCCGCCGCCATCTCGCCCCCGCGGCCCTCGACCGGATCCTGGAACTCCTCGCCCGCTGAGCGCACCCGCGGGCGGCCGGGAGCCGGGTGGCGGGGGGTTCCTCTACCGTTGCCTGAGAATGCGCCACGGAGAGCAGTCATCGCACATGTCCACTGGACCGGTTCCCACCCTCGACCCCGGCGTCTCGGCACCCGCGGAGGCCGTCGCACCGCTGGTGCGCGGCATCGACGTGCTGCGCGGGCTCACCGACGCCGGCGGCACCCTGAGCCTGAGCGAGCTCGCGCGGGCCACCGGCCTCGCCCGGTCCACGGTCGACCGGATCTGCGCGACCCTCGCGCACATGGGGTGCCTGCGCCTCGACGGGCGTGACGCCACGCTCGCACCACCGCTGATGGCCGTGGGCAACGCCTATCTGGGCGCTCTGCGGCTGCCCGCGCTGCTCGGCCCACGCGCCGAACGGCTCGCTGACGAGCTCGACGAATCGGTCTCTCTCGCGGTCCCCGACGGGGACGGGATCCGCTTCATCCACCAGGCGACCCGGCGCCGCGCCATGTCGCTGAGCTTCCGCATCGGCGACCTGCTGCCCGCCGAACGCACCGCGCCGGGCCCGCTGTTCGCGGGTGCGTGGGACGAGGACCTGTGGGAGCGGTGGCGGGCGCGCCGGGCCGCGGATCCCGAGGACCGCGCGTTCCCCGCGGTGCCGCCCCGTCAGGAGGCGGAGAAGGAGCCGTTCGAGGAGCGCGTGGCGCGCGCGGGGGCCGCCGGCTGGGCCCTCGACGACCAGCTCATCGAGCCCGGCCTCGTCGCGCTCGCCGTGCCCGTGCGCGGCCCCGGGGGTGACGTCGCGTGCGTGGTCAGCGTCGTCAGCCACACCAGCCGGCACACCGCCGCGTCGCTGCGCGAGGCGATGCTGGGGCGGCTGCGGGACGCCGTCACGGAGATGGAGGAGGCGCTGCGCGGGCCCGTCCCGGAGGCCCCCGCGCCGACGGGACCTGACGCGACGGGACCGGACGCCGCGTGGGCCGCCGAGGCCAAGCAGCGGCTCGGCCGGGACTTCGTCGAGTCGCTGGCGCGCGGCCTCGCCGTGCTGACCGTCTTCGGGCCCGGGCGGGCCGAGCTGAACCTCACCGGCATCGCCGCGGCGACGGGCCTGGCGCGGGCCACCGCGCGCCGCGCCCTGATCACTCTGGAGCACCTCGGATACGTCGCCTCGCGCGGCCGGGGCTTCCGGCTCACGCCCCGCGTCCTCGCCCTCGGCTTCCCGCCCCTGTCCCATCTCACGCTGGCCGAGATCGCCACGCCCCACATGCGGGCTCTCTCCGCCGAGCTGCACGACTCGGTGTCCCTGACCGTGCTCGACGGCGACGACATCCGGTACACGGCACGCGTCGCGACGAGCCGTGTGATGAGCGTGAACATCTCGGTCGGGACCCGCTTCCCCGCCTTCGCCACGTCCATGGGGCGGGTCCTGCTCGCGGGTCTCGCACCGGCCGAGCGTGCCGCGTTCCTCGCCCGCGCCGACCTGGCCCCGCTCACCCCGCGCACCGTCACCGGCGCCGACCGGCTCGGCGCGCTCCTGGACGACGTACGGCACCAGGGCCACGCGCTTGTGGACGGGGAGCTGGAGGAGGGGCTGCGCTCCGTCGCCGTGCCGGTGCGCGACCTCGCCGGGCAGGTCGTCGCCGCGGTGAACGTGGCCACACACAGCAGCCGCCGCGAGCTGGCCCGCGTCACGGACGAGGTCCTTCCCGCGCTGCTCGCCACGGCCTCGCGCATCGAGGCCGATCTGCACGTCGCCGGGCGGTTCGCCCGCATCCCCGCGGCATAGAAACAGGCCGCAATGTTGCGGATCGCAGGGCGACGGAGGTCAATGGAAGGCGGGGGGAAAGGCAGAAAGGAGCCGTCATGGCTCACGCGGCACCCGCCTCAGGAACCTCCGGCCTGCGCTCCATGGCGGCCGGCTCCAGGCTCTCGATGGCGCTCCCTCTCCTGCTCGGCATCGTCTACGGCTTCTGGGCCTCGGGCATCCGGCGCGATGCCGGCCCGATCACCACGGGCAACGTCCTGTTCGGCTTCCTCACGGGCATCATCGTCGCCGTGGTCACCTTCGGGATCCACCGGGCGTCGTCCCGGCTGCCGCGCGAACTGCGCGCCGTCACGTGGGCCGCGTGGGCCGGTATCGCGTTCGGCTATCTCTACAGCCAGACCGACGCCACGGTCCTGCGGTCCACGATCATGGCCCTGACGGTCGCCGTCGGTGTGTTCGCGGCGATGTTCTACCACTACTACACCCATGAGTGACAGACCATCAGGACTACGGGGCGGGCGCCGGTGAACCAGTACCACGCCAGGTGACACCCGTTCGGCCGAGCCCTCCCCCGCGGACCCCGCCATCTGCCCTGTCCCCGCTGGCGCCCCCTGCCGCGCGCGCGTTGCCTGGGAGGGTGATGCGAAGAGCCCTGTCCGTCGTCCTGCTGGCCCTGGCCTGCCTGCTCGTGCCGCTCGGCACGCTCTCCGTATGGGCGAAGTACGAGGTCGGGGACAGTGACCGGTACGTCGCGACGATGGCTCCGCTCGCCGCGGAACCGGCCGTACGGGGCGCGGTCGCCGACGCCGTCACGAACGCCATCATGACGCAGCTCGACGCGGGGCCGCTCCAGTCGACGGTCGACGCGTTCGTGCACGACGCGGTGAAGTCGTTCACCGGCACCGAGGCCTTCCAGAAGGCGTGGAACACGGCGAACCGGGCCGCGCACGACGCCGTGCAGCAGGCCATCGACGACGGCACCGACGGCCCGGTCACCATCGATCTCGCGCCGGTCACCGGGCAGGTCAGACAGCAGCTCAGCGACGACGGCGTGCCCTTCGCCGACCGCATCCCCGTCACGCACACCACGATCACCGTGATGAGCTCGCGCGACCTCGACCGGCTGCGCCAGTCGCTGCACCTGCTCCAACGGGCGGGCCCGTGGCTGCCGTTCGCCGCGTTCGCCTTCGCCGCCACCGGGCTCGCGCTCGCCCGGCGCCGTCGCCGGGCCCTCACCGCGACGGCGCTCGGCGTGGCCCTGGCCGCGGCGGCGCTCCTCGTCGCGCTCGCGATGTGCCGCTCCCTCACCCTCGACAACCTGCCCTCGGACGTGGACCGCTCCGCGGCGGGCGCGGCCTACGACGCCCTCAGCTCGTCGGTGCGCACCGCGTCCCTGTGGACGGCCGGCACGGCCCTCGCCGTGGCCGTCTGCGCCTGGCTGTCGGGGCGCCTGCGCCACAGGTTCCCGCCAGGCCCTCCGGATCCTCCCGAAATGCGCCCCGCCGCTTCCGGGGTGAGCATGCCAGTGACACCGAGGAGGACTGAATGAGCGAGACCCCCACCACCCCGACACCGCCCCCCGGTCCCGACGCCGGCCACGGCGTCTGGTCGGACAAGCACCGCTCCACCGGGCCCGACCCCACCCGGGGCTACGGCGCGGGCAGCGGCTGGGCGTCCGGCGGCACGGTCTTCGCCGGCGTCCTGATGATGGTCGGCGGCATCCTGGGCATCCTGAACGGCATCGCGGGCATCGCCAAGGACGACGTGTACGCCCACCTCGGCACCTACACGTACGCCTTCAACCTCACCACGTGGGGCTGGATCCACCTGATCATCGGCGTCATCGTCGCGGTCACCGGCTTCGGCGTCCTCAAGGACTCCGGCTGGGCGCGCGGCGTCGGCGTCGCCATCGCCTCCCTGTACATCATCGCGTACTTCATGTTCCTGCCCTACGAGCCCATCTGGTCGGTCATCGCAATCGCCATCGGCGTCTTCGTCATCTGGGCGCTGGTCAGCGACAGTTCGCACCACGCCGCCCGGGCCTGAAACCGGGCAACCGTTCCCCGCTCCGGCCCGTCTTTGAGGGAGGATTCCGGCATCCGGCGCCGCAGGGTGCCGGAGCGAGCGGAAGGCGGGCCCGGGCCGTGGAGCATGTGACGCAAGCGCCCGGCCCACCGCCGGTCCTCCCCTACGACGACCGGGACCGCAGGCCAGGCCGCTCCCTGGCCGCCTGGGCCGCGGGCCTGCTCCTCGCCGGGGTCAGCGCGGTCGTGGGCTGCCGGATCGCGGACGTGGACGGGGTCACCCCCGTCCCGCAGCTCCTGGCGTTCCTGCCCTGGCTCCTCGCCCCCACCGGCGCCGCGCTGCTGCTCACGGCGCTCACGCGCTGGCGGCTCGGCATGGTGTGGGGCGTCGTGGCCCTGGGCGCCCTCGCCTGGTACATCGAGCCGTACGGCAAGGACGTCGAGGCGAGCGGGCCGCCCGTCGCGGAGGTGCGGGTCCTCTCCTCGAACGTCCAGTTCGGGCGCGGCACCGAGTCGCTGGTGGGCGCGGTGCGCCGCGAGCGGCCCGGCCTGGTGTTCGTCGAGGAGTGTGATTACGGGTGCCAGGACACCCTGCGCCGTGAGCTGCCGCACGCCGACTTCCCTTACCGGCAGGCCGTGGAGGCCGGCGGATCGGAGGGATCGGTGATTCTGAGCCGGTATCCGCTCAAGGCCGCCGCGGGCGTCCCGGGGACCATGGGCATGCCAGGCGCCGTCGCCGATGTGAAGGGCCACGACGTGCGGGTCCAGCTCGCGCACCCGATGCCCCCGCTGCCCCGGCAGGTCGGCCTGTGGCGCTCCGAGCTGGGCGAGCTGCGCGACTTCGCCGCCGCGGGCCGCTCGCAGCCGACCATCCTGGCCGGGGACTTCAACGCCACGCAGGACCATGCCGCGTTCCGCCGCATCCTCGACACGGGCCTGCACGACAGTGCCCGCCTCACCGGGAAGTCCCGCGCCCCGAGCTGGCCCTCGCGCGTCCGGCCGCCGCTCGGCACCCAGATCGACCACGTGCTGGTGAGCGAGGAGTTCTCCCCGCACACCGCCCGCTTCGTCGAGCTGGCCGACACCGACCACCGCGCCCTCCTGGTCGACCTGACGATGCACCGACCGGCGACGCCCTGAGCGCCGGGGCCCGTAGCGTTCAATGGACGGCATGCGCCCAGAGTCCCCGGCCCGCTATCTCGCACCGCCCGACTGGCTGGTCAAGAGCCTGCGTCCGCACCCCGCGCCGATCCCCTGGGCGGCCGTCGCGCGCGCCGGCCTCGCGCTGTCGCTGCCGCTCGCGATCGGGCTCGCCGCCGGGCAGCCCGCGTACGGGGCACTCGCCTCCATGGGCGCCCTGTCCGGCGTCATCGGCGACACCGCCGACGCCTACCGGATGCGGATCCTCAACATCGCGGTGCCGCAGCTCTTCGGCGCGGTCGGCGTGACGGTCGGCACGCTCGTGTACGGGCACGGCTGGGTCACCGTCGCCACCGTCACGGGCGTGGCGCTCATCTCCGGAATGATCTCGACGATCGGGGCGGTCGCCTCGGTGTCCGGGCTGCTGCTCCTGCTCAACTGCGTGATCGGCGCCGGGCTGCCCCTGCCGGGCGAGTGGTGGCTCGCGCCGCTCCTGATGACGGGCGGCGGACTCCTCGTCCTCGCGCTCGCGCTGCTCGCCTGGCCGCTGCGGTCCGGGGTGCCGGAACGCGCGGCCGTCGCCGTCACGTACCGCTCCGTCGCGAACCTGCTCGCGTCGGCCGCCGACCCCGAGAACTACGACGAGACCCGCTACGCCGCCACCCAGTCCTTCAACCAGGCCTACGACCTCGCCCTCGCCCGGCGCGCCCTCTCCCACGGCCGCAACCCCGAACTGGTGCGCCTGCTCGCACTGTTGAACGCGCTCACCCCGATCGCCGAGTCCGCGCCCGCCGCCCACCAGCACGGGGTGCCGCTCCCCGCCGCCGTCCCCGACGCCGTACGACGCCTCGCCGACGCGATCGACACCGGCAGCACCGACGCGGGGCCCCTCGACCTGCCCGCACCCGAAGGAGCCGCCGCCCGCGCCGTCGACCACGCGGTGCGGCACGCCGCCGACCTCGTCACCAGCAAGAACACGGACCCCCACCGCGCCCTCGACGCCGACCGTCTCGGCCGGCCCGCCGTCCTGCGCGTGCGCGCCGTCCGCGCCGCGCGCAACGTCGTGCTGTCCGACGCCTCCTGGCGCTACGGGCTGCGCCTGGCCCTGTGCATCGGCATCGCCCAGGTCCTCGTCTCGACGGTGCCGGTCCCGCGCTCCTACTGGGTGGCGCTGACCATCACGTTCGTCCTCAAGCCCGACTTCGGCTCGGTGTTCTCGCGGGCCGTCCAGCGCGCGCTCGGCACGGCGATCGGGCTCGTACTCGCCACGGTGGTCCTCGCCGTGGTGCCCCGCGGGTGGTGGGACGTGCCCGTGCTGATCGTCCTCGCCGCGCTCATCCCGGCGCTCACCCCGCGCGGCTACAGCTATCAGACCGCGGCCATCACGCCGACCATCCTGCTGCTGTCCGACACCCTCAGCCACCAGGGCATCGGGCTCGTCCTGCCACGGCTCCTTGACAGCCTCATGGGCTGCGCCATCGCGCTGGTCGCCGGGTATCTGCTGTGGCCCGAGAGCTGGCACACCCGCATCGGGGACCGGCTCGCCGACGCCGTCGCGGACACCGCGACGTACGTGGAGCGCGCGTTCGGGGCGTCCGCGGACCCGGACGTCGCGGCCGCCCGCGCGCGGATGCGCCGCCGGCTCTACCGCGACCTGTCCGTCGTCCGCTCCGAGTTCCAGCGCGCCCTGACCGAACCGCCGCCCACAGGCCGCCGCGCCGCTGCCTGGTGGCCGCTCGTCGTCGCCGTGGAACGCATCGTGGACGCGACGACCGCGGCACGGGTCCGGGTCAAGGAGGGGGCGCCGACGCCGGGGCCCGCCGAGGTGGTGCAGGCCGCGGACCAACTGCGGGAGCTGGCGCAGGGGCTGCGCGCTTCCGACGTCCTGAAGGGAGTGCGCGCCGACTTCAGCGAGGCGGACCGCGACGGGGTGCTGGAACCCGTACGTCAGGAGGTCGCGGCGGCCCGCGCCATCGCCTCACCGCACTGACGCCGGTACGAGACGCGGATGCGGGCCGCCCCGGGGAGGGGACGGCCCGCATCAGTGTGGGGGGTGGCTCCGGAACGTCAGTGACGGTCAGCCGGTGACGGTCAGTCGGTGACGGTCAGTCGGTGAGGGTCAGCCGGTCTTGGCGGACTTCTCCAGCGACTTCACGGCCTTCGCGAAGCCGTTGGCCCACAGCTGGTCGACGCGGGACTTCTCGTTCGCGTCCGGGTACGGGTTCGTGCAGGACGTGCCCGGGCCGCCGCCCGACATCAGCTCGCTGCACGGCCCCTCGTAGTGGTCGGGGAGCCCGAGGACGTGACCGGTCTCGTGCGCGGTCACACGGGTGGAGTCGTACTCCTGGTTCTGCGCGTAGTCCAGGAAGACGTAGCCGCTGCCGTGCCCGTCCGTGGACGCGTACGAGCCGCGCGAGTCGTTGCCCTCGCGGTAGGAGAAGTCACCGCCGCCCGAGGACGCCTGGAGCTTCACGTTCGACACGGAGGAGTTCCATATCGACGTGCTGTTGGCTATCTGCTGCGCGAAGGACGGGGCGCCCGACGCGTCGTACGTGACGGTGACCGACGCGGCGTGCGGGTGCGCGGCGCGCTTCTGCGCGACCGACTTCAGGACGGCCTGGAAGAACGCCTTGTTGGCGGCGGCCTCCTCGGCCGAACCCGCGTAGTGGGTGTAGCCGGCGACGACCGGGGCCGGGGCGGCGGACGCGGGGGCCGCGGTGGCGAGCGCGCCGGCGGCCATGCCGATGCCGGCCGCGACCGAGGCGTAGCGCAGGGAGAGCTTCATGTGGGGGCTCCTCCTCGTTCCGTGAGTGGGGGTTACGTGAACGGTTCGGTACGAGGGAGAGTGTGGAGGCCCCCGGGACCCCTGGGGATGATGGCAATTGGCGATAGGACGGAGCTATCACCCGCCCAACTCGCCCGTTTCGGTTCGCATTTGGACGTCTGGTGCGACCTCCGTGACCGCTTTACGCTCGATGCCCATGGAGCTCGAGGTGAGGCACCTGCGCGCGCTGTGCGCCATCGACGACACCGGGAGCCTGCACAAGGCGGCCCGCCTGCTCGGCATGACCCAGCCGTCCCTGTCCACCCAGCTCAGGCGCATCGAGGAGACGCTCGGCGGCGCGCTCTTCGCCCGGGAGCGCACCGGCTGCCGCGCAACCCCCCTGGGCCGCGTCGTCCTCAACCGCGCCCGCCCCCTCGTGGACGGCATGCGCGCTCTCGTCACGGAGACCAGGGCCGCCGGCGCACTCGCCGCGGGCGGCCCCCATCTGCGGATCGGCTCCACGGCGAGCCGGGCCATACCGGGCTGGCTGCGACGGCTGCGGCAGCGCGAGCACCCGCCCGGTGGCGAGCCGGCGCTGCGCATGGACGTCTCCGCGAACGCTCTCCTGCGGCACGTCGGCGAAGGACAGCTCGACGTGGCGTTCGTGCACGAGGTCGAGGGCAGCCCGCTGCGCGTCCCGCCGGGTCTGCGCTGCCGCGTCCTGGTCGAACGCGAACCGCAGTACGTGTCCCTGGCCGCCGACCATCCGGCCGCCCGGCGCCGCGTCGTGCGCCTCGCCGACCTCGCGGACGACCGGTGGATGGTCGACCCCACCGTGGATGGCGAGTGGCACGGGCTCCTGCGGGTCCTTCGGGCCGCCGGGCTCAACCCCCGGATCCTGCACGGCGACTACCTCACGGCGGCGTCCCTGGTCGCCACGGGCGAGGTCGTCGCCCTGTGCCAGCCGACCTCACGGGCCCGCCCCGACATGGCCATAAGACCCCTCGACGGCGACCCGATCGGCGTACGCCTCGTCCTCGCCGCCCGCACGGAGGCCGAACTGGACGCAGTCTACGGGGACTTGGAGGACGCCTACTGGGAAGCGGCCCGGCAGGCACCCGCGTATCGCGAGCGCCTGCCGGACGCGGCGTCGGCCTGAGGCGACGTGAAGCGACCCGAGCCGGATCAGACGCCGATGTCGCAGCCGTCCTCGCGCCACACGGAGACCACCGACGGACGGACGATCCTCCCCGGCCCGTCGGGCCACGCGCTCGCCGGCTTCTCGACCGACGCACCGTCGACCTCGCCCGGGTGCTGCACCGCGACGAGGACCCGGCGGTCCTGGACCAGCGGACCGCAGGTCTCGGCGCCGTTCGGCATCGTCAGGAACTGCTTGAGCTCACCGCGCCGCTCGCCCCGCGTCGCGACACCGAAAAGGCCGTCGTGCGTGCCGAGCGCGTTGCCGTCCGTGGAGATCCACAGGTTGCCGTGCGGGTCGAACGCGACGTTGTCCGGGCAGGAGATCGGGCTGACCCGGTCCTTCGGGAAGCCCGCGAAGTACGTCGCCGGGTCGTCCGGGTCGCCCGCGACGAGGAAGAGCGACCAGCCGAAGGCGGTGGCCTCGGCGCGGCCCCGGTGCTCGGTCAGCTCCAGGATCTGCCCGTGCTTGTTGAGGTTGCGCGGGTTCGCCTCGTCGACGGGCGCCTTGCCGGCCTTGCCGCGGTCCGAGTTGTTCGTCAGCGCGACGTAGACCTTGCCGGAGTGCGGAGACGGCTCGATGTCCTCGGGGCGGTCCATCTTCGTGGCGCCCACCTTGTCACCGGCGAACCGCGTGAAGAGGTAGACCTCCTCCGCCGTCATGCCGTCGACGTGCGAGACCGCGCCGTGCGGGCCGGCTGTGGCGAGCGGCAGCCACTCGCCGCCGCCGTCGAACTCGCCGTCCGCGGGCAGCTTGCCCGTGCCGTCGATCTCGGCGGCCGGGGAGTTGCCGGTCAGCCGGGCGACGTAGAGGGTGCCCTCGTCGAGGAGCGTCAGGTTGTGCTCGTGCGCGGCGCGCGAGCGGCCCTTGGCGACGCGCTTGCTGCTCACGAACTTGTAGAAGTAGTCGAACTTCTCGTCGTCGCCCATGTAGACGACCGGGCGGCCGTCGTCGGTCAGGCGCGGCTGCGCGGCCTCGTGCTTGAAGCGGCCGAGCGCGGTGCGCTTGCGCGGGGTCGACTCCGGGTCGTACGGGTCGAGTTCGACGACCCAGCCGAAGCGGTTCGCCTCGTTCGGCTCCTTGGCCAGGTCGAAGCGGTCGTCGAACCGCTCCCACTTGCGCTCGGAGGCCTCGCCGGTCACGCCGTAGCGCTTGAGCCGGGCGGCCGTGGCCGGGTCGGTCACCTTCGCGGCATTCGCGAAGTACTGGTTGAAGTTCTCCTCGCCGTGCAGCGTCGTGCCCCACGGAGTGGTGCCGCCCGAGCAGTTGTTGAGCGTGCCGAGGACGGTACGGCCGCGCGGGTCCGCCTTCGTCCGCACGAGCGCGCTGCCTGCGACCGGGCCCGAGAGGCGGAACTCGCTGGTGGCGGTGAGGCGGCGGTTGAGCTGGTGCCGCGTGACGGCCGACAGCCTGCCGCTGCGCCGGGACTCCTCCACGACGACGACCGACAGGCCGTGCGCCGCCCAGGCGGTCTCCACCTGTTCGCGCGTCGGGTTCTCGGGGTCGTACCCCTTGAACATCAGGATCTCGTCCGTGTACTCGTGGTTGGCGACGAGGACCTGGCGGCCGTGCTCACTGTGCAGGGGGAGGAGGCTCAGGAAGTCGTTGTTGTAACCGAACTGTCCTGCCTGGGCCTTCGCGGACTGCTTGTCCGGGTCGAAGGCGGGTGCTCCGCGCAGGATGGGCTGGCCCCAGCTGATGACGACGTTCTGGGCGTGGCCCTCCGGGACGGTGACCCGGTCCGCCGTGTTCGGCGCGACGGGCGTGAACCGCAGTCCGCGCGCCCCCTTGTCGCCCTTGTGCGCTACGCCCGTTGCCGCCCCCGACGGCGTGGCGGCGGCGGCCTGCGGGGCCCCCGAGCTCACGACCGTACCGGCCGTCGCGGCGGCGACGGTCACGACCGCGGCCGTGCGCAGCATCGAACGGCGGCTCAGCGCACCGGCGATGACGTCACCGACATACTCGTTGGAACTGGTGTTGGGCACCTCCTGGAAACAGGCGTCCCCACAGCGGAACCGGCAGGTCAGCGCGGCACGACCCCCGTTGTGCGAGCCGATAAGCGGCAGCGTTTTGCGCACTCTTTTCCTCCCCTTTACGGTCACTCGGGCGTGACGCTAGGGGCGTGGCCGAGCGCGGAGGGGGACGTCGGGTGAACGAGCGGTGAACCTGTGCCGGGCGTGCGGCAGTTGCATGCCCTTCGCCCGGGTGGGCGACCCTGCCCAAGATCACGGAACGTGGCGGCTAACCTTACGTGTCCGCCCTGGCCAGGGGTTACGGAAACCAACTCATGCGAAGGGTTGCGCACATGGGCATTCGGAATCTCCTGCGGAACGCGTTCGGAAGGCCGCGGAAGTCCTCGCGGGGTGACGAGGCGGAGACGACCGCCGCACCCGAGGCGACGGTCCCTGCACCGGCCGGCGAGGCGACCCTGCCGAAGGCTGCGCCCGCCGAATCGGCAAAGGCGCCCGAGGCCGCTCCCGCCAAGGCAAAGGCGAAGGTGCCCGCACCTTCGACCGAGCCGACGCCCGCGCCGTCGACGCGCGAGGCGGACGACCTGGTGGCCGCGGCGTTCGACAACGTCAAGGTCCCGAAGCCGTCGGCACCGGTGGACGAGAAGGCCGCCGCCGACGCGGAAGCGGAACCGGCCACGGAGCCCGCGGAGGCGGAGACCGAGCCGGCAGCGGAGGCGGCCGCAGAGCCCGTCACCGAGCCGGACGTGAAGACGGAGTCGGAGGCTGCCGCGGAGCCTGTCGCCGAGCCGGTGACGGAAGCGGAGGTGAAGACGGAGGCGGAGGTGTCCCCCGAGCCCGCCGTCGAGCCCGTCGCCGAGAACGAACCGGAGCCCGAGGCCGCCGTCGAGCCCGAGGCCGCCGTCGAGGCCGAGCCCGTCGCCGAGGCCGAAGCGGAACCGGCAGCCGAGAGCCCCGAGCCCGTCGCCGAGCCCGCGGCGGAAGCGGAGGCTGAGGCGGAGGCTGACGCAGAGCCCGTTTCCGAGCCAAAGGTGAAGCCGGAGACCGAGGCAGCGCCCAAGGCCGTGGCCAAGCCGGTCGCCGAGACCGAGTCGGAGGGCAAGGCCGATTCGGCGACCGTCGCCGAGACGGAGCCGGAGGCCGAGGCCGCCACCGAGCAGCCCGAGGCCGTGGCCGTCGCCGAGCCCGCCGCCGAGCAGCCCGAGGCCGAGGTCGCATCCGCGCCCGCCGCTGAGCCCGAGCCCGTGGCCGCCGCCGAGCCCGAGGCCGTCGTCGAGCCGGTCGCCGCCGCCGCGTCGGAGCCCGAAGTCGTCGCCGACCCCCAGTCGGTCGCCGCCGACGCCGACGTAGCCGAGCCCGTCGTCGAGGTGGCGCCCGAGGCCGACGTGGCCGAGCCCGTCGTCGAGGTGGCGCCCGAGGCCGACGCCGAGGCCGACGCCGAGGCCGGCGCCAAGGTCTCCGCCCCCGCCCTCCCCCTCGCCCGGGTCAAGTCGCGCGCCCCCGGGCTCGCCGCTGCCTACAAGGCCGCCGGGAGTGTGCTCAAGAAGAACGGCCTCGCCGGGGTCCGGGCCACCGTCTACCTCGTGCTCGACCGGTCGGGTTCGATGCGTCCGTATTACAAGGACGGCTCCGCGCAGGCGCTCGGTGAACAGGTGCTCGCCCTGGCCGCGCACACCGACCCCGAGGCGACCGTGCACGTCGTCTTCTTCTCCACCGACATCGACGGCACCGGCGAGCTCACCCTCGACGGGCACGAGGGCCGCGTGGACGAGCTGCACGCATCGCTCGGCCACATGGGCCGTACCAGCTACCACCGCGCGATCGAAGAGGTCGTGGCGCACCACGAGAAATCGCAGTCGCAGACCCCTGCCCTGGTCGTCTTCCAGACGGACGGCGCCCCGGACGCCAAGGGCCCGGCCAACCAGGCCCTCGCGGACGCGGCCCGGCACCCGCTGTTCTTCCAGTTCGTCGCGTTCGGCGAGCACGAGGCCAAGGGCTTCGACTACCTGCGCAAGCTGAAGGCGCCCAACGCCGCGTTCTTCCACGCGGGCCCCACCCCCCGCGAGCTCACGGACGCCGAGCTCTACGAGGGGCTGCTCGCGGACCTGCCGCAGTGGCTGGGCTCGCAGCAGGCCTGACCCCCGCCCCGTCCGCGCCCCCTGTCCCCGCCCCGGCGGGACAGGGGGCGCCGCCGTTCCCCCCGCGCCGTTCCCCCCAAATCGGGAGAAGCTGGAGGAATTCCGGCACCGAGGGAAGGACCGCGCACCATGAAGGCCGCCGTAGTCACCGACTTCACCCGGCCCCTGGAGATCCAGCACCGCGTGATCCCGCGGCCGGCCGCGCAGCAGGTCCTCGTCCGGATGGAGGCGAGCGGGCTGTGCCACACCGACATTCACGCCGCCGCCGGTGACTGGCCCGTCAAGCCGGTCCCGCCGTTCGTCCCGGGCCACGAGGGCATCGGGATCGTCGAGGACCTGGGCGAGCGGGTCGGCCACATCAACGTCGGCGACCGCGTCGCCATCGCCTGGCTGGGCGAGGCGTGCGGCCACTGCGACCACTGCGCATCCGGCTGGGAGACGCTCTGCCTGAAGCAGCGGAACAGCGGCTACTCGGTCGACGGCTCCTTCTCCGAGTACGCCGTCGCGCACGGCGACTACGTCGTGAAGGTCCCCGACGGCCTCGATCCCCTGGACGCCGCCCCGCTGACCTGCGCGGGAGTGACGACGTACAAGGCCGTGAAGGTGTCGGGCGCCGGCCCCGGCAAACGCGTCCTGATCTCCGGGATCGGCGGCCTCGGCCATCTAGCCCTCCAGTACGCGCGGATCGCGGGTGCCGAGACCGTCGCCGCGGACATCACCGACGACAAGCTGCGCCTCGCGCACGAGCTGGGCGCCGACCATGTCATCGACGCCCGCGACCAGGACGTCGCCGAGGCGGTGCGGCGCCTCGGCGGCGCCGACGTCGCGATCGGGCTCGCCGTGTCGAACGCGTCGCTCCGGGCGGCGTACGGCTCCCTGCGCAGGCACGGCACGCTCGTCCTGGTCGCCCTCCCCGCCGGGGGGAAGCTGGAACTGCCCGTGTTCGAGCACGTGCTCGAAGGCAAGAGCGTGATCGGTTCGATCGTCGGCACCCGGCAGGACCTCGCCGACGTCTTCCAGCTGCACCGCCTCGGCCGTACCCGCGTCATCCGCGAGCAGCGCAGGCTCAAGGAGGTCAACGAGGCGATCGAGGACATCCTGGCGGGCCGGGTCACGGCCCGGCTGGTCTTCGACTTCCGCTAGGCACCGCACCCGCACCGGCACCCGCACCGCACCCCCAGGGCCGTCCACCCCGTAAATACCCGGAGGGGCGGCCCCGCCGTGTCGGATACGATTCCTTGATTCGACTGACGTACACCGTCACCGCACGCAGCGACTTGGGAGCAGCCCCCGATGGCTCGACACCTCATCACCAGCGCCCTTCCGTACATCAACGGAATCAAGCACCTGGGCAACATGGTGGGGTCCATGCTCCCGGCGGACGTGTACTCCCGGTACCTCCGCCAGCGCGGCCACGACGTCCTGTACATCTGCGCCACCGACGAGCACGGCACGCCCGCCGAGCTGGCCGCGAAGGAGCAGGGCCTGCCGGTCGCCGAGTTCTGCGGGAAGGCGCACGACGCGCAGAAGGCCGTGTACGACGGCTTCGGCCTGGCCTTCGACCACTTCGGCCGCAGCTCGTCCGCGCAGAACGCGGAGCTCACGCAGCACTTCGCGCGCAAGCTGAACGAGAACGGCTTCATCGAGGAGCGCGCGATCCGTCAGGTGTACTCGCCTGCCGACGGCCGCTTCCTGCCGGACCGCTACGTCGAGGGCACCTGCCCGCACTGCGGCTACGACAAGGCGCGCGGCGACCAGTGCGAGAACTGCACGCGCGTCCTGGACCCGACGGACCTGATCAACCCGCGCTCGGCGATCTCCGGCTCCACGGAGCTGGAGGTCCGCGAGACGAAGCACCTCTTCCTGCTCCAGTCGAAGCTGCAGGTCGAGGTCGAGGAGTGGATCGCGCAGACCGCGGGCGAGTGGCCGCAACTGGCCTCCTCCATCGCCCGCAAGTGGCTGACCGAGGGCCTGCACGACCGCGCGATCACCCGTGACCTGGACTGGGGCGTCCCGGTCCCGGCCGACACGTGGCCGGAGCTGGCCGCCGAGGGCAAGGTCTTCTACGTCTGGTTCGACGCCCCGATCGAGTACATCGGCTCGACGAAGGAGTGGGCGGACCAGAACCCGGCGGAGCGCGACTGGAAGTCGTGGTGGTACAAGGCCGACGACGTCCGCTACACGCAGTTCATGGCCAAGGACAACGTGCCGTTCCACAGCGTCATGTTCCCTGCCACGGAGATGGGCGTGCGGGAGCCGTGGAAGAAGGTCGACTACCTCAAGTCCTTCAACTGGCTGACGTACTACGGCGGAAAGTTCTCCACGTCGCAGAAGCGCGGCATCTTCACGGACGCCGCCCTGGAGATCCTCCCGGCCGACTACTGGCGCTACTTCCTCATCGCCAACGCCCCCGAGTCCGACGACTCCTCCTTCACCTGGGAGCACTTCGCGGCCACGGTGAACAAGGACCTCGCCGACACCCTCGGCAACTTCGTGAACCGCGTCCTGTCCTTCTCCCGCAAGCGCTTCGGTGACGACGTGCCCGCGGGCAAGGAGGCCGGCGAGGCGGAGGCGAAGCTGGGTACGGAGATCGCCGCGCTGCTCGCGGAGTACGAGGCCCAGATGGAGGCCCTCCAGTTCCGCAAGGCCGCGTCCGCGCTGCGCGCCCTGTGGTCGGCGGGCAACTCCTACCTGGAGGAGAAGGCCCCCTGGCTGGAGATCAAGACCGACCCGGAGGCCGCGGCCCTCACGCTGCGTACGGCGATGAATCTCATCCACCTGTACGCGGTCGTGTCCGAGCCCTTCATCCCGGCCTCGTCGAAGGCGATGCGCGGCGCGTTCGCGCTGGCCAACGACACGGCCCCGTGGGTCACCGCCGAGCAGGCCAAGGCCCTAGACACCGTCCCCGCGGGCACGGCCTTCACGGTCCCGCCGGTGCTCTTCGCGAAGATCACCGAGGAGGACCTGGAGTCCTACCGCGAGCGCTTCGGCGGCGCTCCGGAGTAACGCACCCCTTTCCCGTACCCCACTACTGGCATGTCCACGACCGCGATTAGGGTTTCGCCATGCCAGTTCCCGCAACCATCCCGATCGCCCACGAGCCGGACCACCGCACCGCCACCATCGGCCGGTACGCGGACGGCCAGTTCCTGGCCACGGTGACGTACGCCTTCCCGGAGGGCTACCGCCCCGACGACGGCTGGGAGGAGCACAAGCGTCTCTACGCGGTGCTCCACACCTTCGACACCTCCGGCAGGTACCGCGACTCGGAGATCTGGTGCGCGGGGACCTGGGCCGGGGGTGCCGAACTCGCCCAGGCCCACGCCCACTTGGACAAACTCCTGGCAGCCCTGCCCGGCCGGGCCTACGGCGACATCGCCGTCCGCCCGTTCCGGCTCGCCGTGGACCGCGTGCTGTTCGGCCTAATCGCCGAGGACGACGACGAGGGCGGCTGGGCCGAGCTCTACCCGGACCGCCTCGGCTTCGGCGAACCGTGGGACGGCCGGTACGACACCTGAGCGCAGCCCGCGGCGGCGCCCGTCAGGAAGCCGTCGAGGCGGAAGCGCCCGGCTGCGTGTCCGTGCTGTCGTGCGTCTCGTCGGGTGCCACCGCCATCGTGATCGACCCGATGACGCCCTTCGCGATGCGCCCCTTGCCGTACGTAGTTTCAGCAGGCCGCCCGTCGTCCCGCTCTGGTCTTGAAGTGTTCTCTTCCCTTCGCAAGCTCGGGAAGGAGATTCCCGTCTACCTTGCGGTGGCGGGCTTGACGCCGCGGGTGCGCCTGACGACTGCCCTCCCGGCAGCCGGGATGAGCGCGTGGCCCGTCCGGTACAGGTGCAAGATGTTGCGGGCCGCGTTGTGGTCGGCGTTGCCCGACCATCCGCAGTCCGGGTTCCTGCATACGAACGTGGCCTGGTCCTTGCGGCTGCCGGGGGTGATGAAGCCGCAGGCGCAGCAGCGTCGGGAGGTGTGCGGGGCGGGCACCTTGTGCAGGGTGCCGCCGTACCGGCCGGCCTTGTACGTCAGCATCGTGACCGTCCTGCCCCATGCCTCCTGGCTGATGGAGCGGTTGAGTCCGGCCTTTTGGGCGACGCCTGTCCCCGGCTCGGCGGTGGTGCCCCGAGCGGACTTGACCATGTTCGTGATGGTGAGTGCTTCGACCACTATGACGCCGTACGTCTGGGCGAGGGTGGTGGTCGTCTTGTGCTGCCAGTCCTGGTGTCGTCGCGTGGCTTTTGCGCGCAGCCCCCGGATCTGGTCATAGGTGTGGTGCAGGCGGCGGCTGGTGCGCTCGCCGGGCTTGCGGTGTGTCTTGCGCTGGGCGGCCCGGCGCTCCAGGCGCCAGAGCTTGCTCTTTTCCATGGTGTTCAGCCACTTGTCACGGTCGGCGCTGCCGTCCGGGAGGCGAGGCGCACGCCCGTGGTCCCGGTGGTTGCCGTCCGAGAGGGCCAGGGGCAGGTTCACCCCGGCGTCGATGCCAATCTCAGGGCCAGTGTGCGGCTCAGGCTTTGATTCCAGCATCTGGACGCGGAAGGCGATATGCCATCCGAGTCCGTCTTTGACCAGCCGTGCCCCGGTGATCCGATTCTCCATGTTGGCGAGCTTGCCGACCGGGAGGTCTTTGGTCCAGCGAAAGCGGACACGGCCGGCCTTGGGAATGCTGGCCATGCCCCAGCGGCGGTGTACTCGCTTGATCTGGAGGTCACGGCCCTGCGGGATGTCCACGCTCATCACGGACCTAAACCGGCCCTTGAAGTCCGGAGCGCTGGCGCGGCCGTCCCAGAAGTTCTTCCAGGCCTGGAAGTACGTCTTGAGGACCGCCTGCGCGGCCTGCGCAGGAAGAACGGCGAGGAAATCGATCTCTCTGCGGGCCTGGCGTATCGCGGCGTCCGCGCTCGCCAGAGTCCTCTTGTCCCTCGGCATCATCTGCCACCACGCGTGCAGGCAGTTCCACACCGTGCGGGCCGCGTGCGCCTGCTCGTCGATGAGGAGATTGGCGGCAGGGGACAGTGCCAGTCGGGCACGATGCCCGAACTGCCGCTTCACCCAACCCAGTTCACCCACGGTGATCACCATACTACCGGCGGTCCATGCCACCACGATGGAAACCGAACCCCGATATCAGAACCGGCCGGCACGTCGCCCACCACCTGCACATGTCCACTTGGTGTTCGTCACCGAATACCGGCGCAAGGCGATCACGGACAAGATGATGAAGCGCTCCGCAGAGATCATGCGGGCGGCGTGCACGGACTTCGAGGCCGAACTGAAGCAGTTCAACGGCGAGGAGGACCACATGCACCCGCTCTACATCGCCAACCAGAAGCGCCCGCAGGCTGAGGCGAACAGTGCCCACCCGTGCTCACCCCCCGCGAACGCGTTGGCGGCGATGGAGCCCCCGACGCCGACGGCCGTCATGGCGGCTCCGCCCGCGAGGATGACCTGGAGACGGACACCGCCGACAGGACGTCCGAGGCGGAGTCCTGCTACCGGCTTCATTCGCAGTGTTCCGGCGTTTACGCCGGGGGTGAAGGCCGTCTCAGGACTGCTCTGACCCGCAGCTGGTCCCTGAGTCTCTGTCATGGGAAGCGAAGCTAGGACCGCCACCTGTCAGGGACATGGGGATGCGCTGTGAGTCCGCACAGCGAAGGGGCCGGAACCGATCAACGGTTCCGGCCCCTTCGGACGACTGGCGGGTGCTACTTCTTCTCGCCCACCGGCTTGCGCAGCTGGATGTTCAGCTCGCGCAGGCGCGTCTCGTCGAGCTCCGTGGGCGCGCCCATCATCAGGTCCTGCGCGTTGCCGTTGAGCGGGAACGCGATGGTCTCGCGGATGTTCGGCTCGTCGGCGAGGAGCATGACGATGCGGTCGACGCCGGGGGCGATCCCGCCGTGCGGCGGGGCGCCGAAGCGGAACGCGCGGAGCATGCCCGCGAACTGCTCCTCGACGGTGTCACGGTCGTAGCCCGCGATCTCGAAGGCCTTGAGCATGATCTCGGGCTCGTGGTTCCGGATCGCGCCGGAGGACAGCTCCACGCCGTTGCAGACGATGTCGTACTGCCAGCCCAGGATGTCCAGCGGGTCCTTGGTCTCCAGGGCCTCGAGGCCGCCCTGCGGCATGGAGAACGGGTTGTGCGAGAAGTCGATCTTCCCGGTGTCCTCGTCCTTCTCGTACATCGGGAAGTCGACGATCCAGCAGAAGCGGAACACGCCCTCCTCGAAGTGCCCGGCGCGCTTGGCGGCCTCGACACGGACGGCGCCCATGATCTTGGAGACCTCGTCGAACTCGCCCGCGCCGAAGAACACGGCGTGGCCGGCCTTCAGGCCGAGTCGCTCGGTGAGGACCTTGACGTTCTCGTCCGTGAGGAACTTCGCGATCGGGCCCGTGAGGGACCCGTCCTCGGCGACGCGGACCCAGGCGAGGCCCTTCGCGCCCTGCTCGACCGCGTAGTCACCGAGGCCGTCGAAGAACTTGCGGGACTGCGACGCGGTGTCCGGGACGGGCAGCGCGCGCACGTGCTTCCCGGCGAACGCCTTGAACTCGGAGCCCTCGAACACGTCCGAGATGTCGACCAGTTCGAGCTGGGCGCGCAGGTCCGGCTTGTCCGAGCCGTACTTGAGCATCGACTCGCGGAACGGGATCCGCGGGAACGGGGACGTGACGTGGCGGCCGCCGCCGAACTCCTCGAAGAGCTCGGTCATCAGCTTCTCGATCGGCTGGAAGACGTCCTCCTGCTCGACGAAGGACATCTCCACGTCGAGCTGGTAGAACTCGCCCGGCGAGCGGTCCGCGCGGGCGTCCTCGTCACGGAAGCAGGGCGCGATCTGGAAGTAGCGGTCGAAGCCCGAGATCATCAGCAGCTGCTTGAACTGCTGCGGGGCCTGCGGCAGCGCGTAGAACTTGCCCGGGTTGAGGCGCGACGGCACGACGAAGTCGCGGGCGCCCTCCGGGGAGGTGGCGCTGAGGATCGGCGTCGCCATCTCGTTGAACCCGAGGGCCACCATCTTGGAGCGGATGGAGGCGATGACGGACGAGCGCAGCATGATGTTGCGGTGCATGCGCTCGCGGCGCAGGTCGAGGAAGCGGTACTCCAGGCGCCGCTCCTCGTTCACCCCGTCGTCCGCGTTGATCGTGAACGGGATCTGCTGGGCCGCGCCGAGCACCTCGACCTCGGCGGCCTCGATCTCGATCTCGCCCGTGGGCAGCTCGGAGTTGACGTTGTCGGCGCCGCGCGAGACGACCTTGCCGTCGACGCGGACGACCGTCTCCTTGGTCAGCCTGTCGAGGACCTCGGCGGCCGCGGTACCGGGGCGGGCGACGAGCTGCGTGATCCCGTAGTGATCCCGCAGATCGATGAAGAGGATGCCGCCCAGGTCGCGCCGATTGTGCAGCCAGCCGCTCAGCCGGACGTCGGATCCGACGTCAGAGGCGCGGAGCTCGCCGCAGGTGTGGGACCTGTACCGATGCATCGTCGTTCATCCAGTCTTTGCGATTGGGGATTGGCCGGGCATGCCCGAAGCCCCAGGGTACCGGCCGCCTCAAGATCGCTCTGCGAATAGTCTCGGTGGCCGTCCACGATCACCTCTTCTTAGAGTGGGGCCATGCGCACTGGTGACCCCCTGCCGCCCGTGGGGGATGTTCTCGCCGCCCTCGACACCGGTGTGTGGCGGTGGGACAACCGGGCCGGGCTGGTCACCTTCGACGCGGAGGCGGCCCGGCTGCTCGGCCTGCCCGCGTCCCGGGTGACGCTGACGGAGGCCGCCGTACGCTCCCGTTTCCACCCCGTCGACTGGAACGAGATCTACGGCGTGGTGCAGCTCGCCGTCGCCGAGGGCACCCTCGCCGAGGCCCGGCTGCGGATCATGGACGATCAGGGCGTGGTCATCAGGACCGTACGCAGCCGCTCCAAGCCGCTCGTGCACGGCGACTCGCACGCGTACGAGCTGATCGGCACGCTCCAGGAGGTCAGCGAGCCCTCGCCCGGGTCCGCGGCGCGCACCCCCGTGACCGGGGACTGGCGGCGCTCCCGCGAGGCGTTCCTCTTGGACGCCGGGCGGGCGCTCGCCGAGGCGGGGTCCACCGAGGAGGTCCTGCGGGTCGCGGCCGGGCTCTCCATGCCGGGGTTCTCGCCGGACGGCCTCGCCGTCTTCGGCGTCGGCGGCGACCGGCTCACGGTCATCGGACACCACGGGCACGAGCCGGGCGAGGAGGGGCCCTTCACGGACATGCCCCTGGACACCGACTATCCGGCAGCCGAGGTGGTCCGCACCGGCCGCGCCGTCTATCTGTCGTCGCCCGAGCAGTACCGCCTGCGCTACCAGGCCGCCTGGCCGCTGGCCCAGCGCTTCCAGCGGCAGTCCTGGGCGTTCCTGCCGCTCATCGTGGCCGGCCGCACCATCGGCACGTGGATGGCCGCGTTCGCCTACCCGGTGTCGTTCACGCCCGACGAGCGCTCCGTCCTGACGACGGTGGCGCGCATGCTGGCGCAGGCTCTGTCGCGCGCCGGGATCACCGAGTCGGAACGGGAGCTGACGGACGGACTCCAGCGCTCGATGCTGCCCACGCTCGGCCCCGAGATCCCGGGGATGAGCGTCGCCGCCCGCTATGTGCCCACCGGCGGCGGCCTCCAGGTCGGCGGCGACTGGTACGACATGATCCCGCTGCCCACCGGGCGCATCGCGCTCGTCATCGGCGATGTGCAGGGGCACGACGTGCGGGCCGCCGGCCTGATGGGACAGCTGCGGATCGCGCTGCGGGCGTACGCGGCCGAGGGGCATCGCCCGGACGCCGTCCTCTCCCGCGCCTCCCGCTTCCTGTACGGAGTCACCGACTCCATCACGTACGGGTCCACGGGCGGCCCCGGCAAGGGCGTCGAGAAGGGCTCGGAGGCGGGCGACCCGCGCTTCGCGACCTGTCTGTACGTGGAGGCCGACCCGAAGACGGGAATCCTGGAGATCGCCCGGGCCGGCCATCCCGACCCCGCGATACGCATGACCGACGGGACGGTCCTGGTACGGCCCACCGCGGGCGGGCTGCCCCTCGGCGTCGACCCCGACGCCGACTACCCCACGACCCGGCTCACCCTCGAACCCGGCGACACCCTGCTGATCTGCACCGACGGCCTCATCGAGACGGGCGGCCACGACCTCGACACCGGCTGGGCCCGCATCCGCGGCATCCTCGAGGAGCACGGCGGACACGGGGAGCACGCCACCGACCCCGACCGCCTGGAGGACCTGGCCGACGCGCTCGTGCGGGCCGTGCACGGCCCCTTCTCGCACTACACGACGGGCCCGCTCGCCGACCGGCGCGAGGACGACATAGCGGTGCTGCTCCTCGCCAGGACGGGCCTGCCCGAGGCGCCCGTGCCCGCGCGCCGCACCGCGATGACCGTCGCCCAGGCCGAGCCGGAGCGGGTCGCCGCCGCACGTCAGCACCTGCGCGAGTTGCTGCACGACTGGACCGACGAGGACCAGGTCGACTCGGCGGTCCTGATGATCTCGGAGATGCTCACGAACGTCCTCGTCCACACGGACGGTGACGCGCTCCTGGTCGCCGAGGTCGCCGGCGGGCCCGCGCGGCGGCTGCGTGCCGAGGTCGCCGACGCCAGTGACCACCTGCCCCACAGGCGCCACCCGGGCGAGCTCGCGTCATCCGGGCGCGGCCTCGTCCTGATGGAGCTGCTCGCCGACCGCTGGGGCGTGGACCCGAAGGGCGAGGGCAAGAGCATCTGGTTCGAGCTCTACGAGTCTTCGGCCGACGTTTCACGTGAACCCCCCGACGGCGCCGACGGCCCCTCGCCTGCGGAGTAGCGCTCGCGCACCTCCCCGATCACCCCGAAGGCGGCCGCCGTCACCGGCACCGCGAGCAGCATGCCGAGGATGCCCGCGACGGAGGCGCCCGCCGTGATCGCCAGCATCACCATCGCGGGATGCATCTGCACGGTGCGGGACTGGATCATCGGCTGAAGGATGTGCCCCTCCAGCTGCTGCACGGCCAGGATGACGCCGAGCGCCCACAGGGCGGTCACCCAGCCCCGGTCGGCGAGTGCCACCAGGACGGCCACCGCGCCGGAGATCGTCGCCCCGAGGTAGGGGATGTACGCGGTGACGAAGACCAGGGAGCCGAGCCCGACCGCGCCGGGCACCCGCAGGATGAGCAGGCCGACGGTGATGCAGATCGAGTCGATGAGCGCGATCAGCGTGGTCCCGCGCATGAAGCCCTCGACGGCCTGGAAGGCACGCCGCCCCATGGCCTCCAGGATTTCCCCGGCACGGCCGGGCGCGAGGCTGTGCGCGAGACCCGCGGCGCGGTCGGAGTCCTTGAGGAAGAAGAAGGTGAGCAGGAGGGAGAGAACGCTGGTCGTGAGCAGCGAGCCGAGGACGGAGAGCCCGGCGATCACTCCGCTCGCGGCGCTGGCGCCCCACTTGGACAGCAGCTTCTCGAGGCTGCCGGCGGCGGATCCGAGGTCGTCGGCCACGGTGATACCGAAGTGGCTCTTGATCCAGTTGCCGGCCTCCCGCACCGAGTCGACGATCTGGTCACCGGTGTCGATGAGGGTCCTGACGACGATGTATCCGGCACCGCCGACGACGGCGACGAGGGCGACACACGTGAGGGCGGCGGCGAGCGCCCGGTTGACCCTCCTGCGGATCAGCCAGCCGTGCACCGGCCCGAGCAGGGCCGTGCCGAGCAGGGCGAGCAGCAGGGGCGTGACGGCCGTCTTGAAGACGATGCACAGCCAGACACCGACGGCCGCCACCCCGGTGACGAGCAGCGCCAGGGCGCACCAGGCGGCGGTACGGCGGGCTGGTTCGGGAAGAAGCGGCTTACCTGTACCTGTGTGCACCCCCACAGGGCATCACGCGCGCGCGGCCCCGACCTTCCGGACGGGGCCACGCGAGTGACGGGCAATCAGATGCCGCTTACGTGTGCGGGATCCGCTCTCCCGGGATGACCCCGAGCCGACCCGCCTGGAAGTCCTCGAACGCCTGCTGGAGTTCGTCGCGGGTGTTCATGACGAACGGACCGTAGTGCGCCATCGGCTCCCGGATCGGGCGGCCGCCCAGGAGGACGACTTCGAGGTCCGGGGTGTTGGAATCCTGCGTCTCGTCCGCGCGGACGGTCAGCGAGGAACCCGCGCCGAAGACGGCGGTCTGGCCCATGTGGACCGGCCTGCGGTCGGTGCCGACGGTGCCGCGGCCGGCGAGGACGTACGCGAGGCCGTTGAACTCCTCGCGCCACGGCAGCGTCAGCTCGGCGCCGGGGCGGACGGTCGCGTGGACCATCGTGATCGGCGTGTGCGTGATGCCGGGGCCGTCGTGGCCGTCGAGCTCACCCGCGATGACGCGCAGCAGGGCGCCGCCGTCGGCGGTGGTGAGGAGCTTGACCTGGCCACCGCGGATGTCCTGGTAGCGGGGGTCCTTCATCTTGTCGGCGGCCGGGAGGTTCACCCACAGCTGGAGGCCGTGGAAGAGCCCGCCGGACATGACGAGCGCCTCCGGCGGCGCCTCGATGTGCAGGAGGCCGGAGCCGGCCGTCATCCACTGGGTGTCGCCGTTGGTGATGGTGCCGCCACCGCCGTTGGAGTCCTGGTGAACGAAGGTGCCGTCGATGATGTAGGTGACGGTCTCGAAGCCGCGGTGCGGGTGCCAGGGCGTGCCCTTGGGCTCTCCGGGCGCGTACTCCACCTCACCCATCTGGTCCATCATGATGAACGGGTCGAGGTACTTGTAGTTGATCCCGGCGAACGCTCGGCGCACCGGGAAGCCCTCGCCCTCGAATCCGGTGGGCGCGGTCGTCACGGCCAGCACGGGGCGGGCCACGGCGTCGGCGGACGCGGCCACACGGGGCAGGGTCAGCGGGTTTTCGACGGTCACTGCAGGCATGTCGGGACCTCCTTGTGCTCCGAGTTTAGTTGAACGTAGAACTTTCTGCCACCTGGAACGCGGAACGCCCGGAGGGAATTCCCTCCGGGCGTCGCGGGTGCCTGCGTGTGCGGTGACCGCTAGCCGTACATACGGCGCATCGCGAAGTCGACCATCTGCTCGACCGCCTTGGCGTCGAAGACCATCCGGTGCTCGCCCTCCATGTCGAGGACGAAGCCGTACCCGGTCGGGAGCAGGTCGATCACCTCGGCGCCGGTGATCACGAAGTACTTGGACTCCTTGCCCGCGTACCTGCGCAGCTCCTTGAGCGAGGTGAACATCGGGATGACCGGCTGCTGGGTGTTGTGCAGCGCGAGGAAGCCGGGGTTGTCGCCGCGCGGGCAGTAGACCTTCGACGTGGCGAAGATCTGCTGGAAGTCCTCGGCGGACATCGAGCCCGTGGTGAAGGCGCGGACCGCGTCCGCCAGCGACGGAGGTGACGGCTCCGGATACAGCGGCGGCGCCTGCTGGCCGTACCCGCCCTGCATGCCCTGCTGCGGCGGCGCGTACTGCTGCCCGGGTCCCGCGGTCTGGTCGTAGCCGTACATGGGGGCCAGACTACCGAGCGGGGGCCGGAGCGCGGGCGCCGTTAGACCCTGCTCACATTGGCGGATCAGGGGTTGCGCGTTATTACCGACGGGTAGCATCATCGTAGGCACTTGCTACTTGCGAGTAGTGCGTGTTTACGAATATCCCGCTTCCAGCCAAACGGAGCCGTCGCCATGGGGCACTACAAGTCGAATCTCCGCGACATCGAGTTCAACCTCTTCGAGGTGCTCGGGCGCGACAAGCTGTACGGCAGCGGCCCGTTCGCGGAGATGGACGTCGACACCGCCAAGAGCATCCTCGACGAGGTCGCCCGCCTCGCCGAGAACGAGCTGGCCGAGTCCTTCACGGACGCCGACCGCAACCCGCCGGTCTTCGACCCGGAGACCAACACCGCTCCGGTGCCGGCCAGTTTCAAGAAGTCGTACCAGGCCTTCATGGACTCCGAGTACTGGCGCCTGGGCCTGCCCGAGGAGATCGGCGGCACCACCTCCCCGCGCTCCCTGATCTGGGCCTACGCGGAGCTGCTGCTCGGCTCGAACCCGGCGATCTGGATGTACTCCTCCGGCCCGGCCTTCGCCGGCATCCTCTTCGAGGAGGGCAACGAGGCGCAGAAGAAGGTCGCCGAGATCGCCGTCGAGAAGCAGTGGGGCTCGACGATGGTCCTGACCGAGCCGGACGCCGGCTCGGACGTGGGCGCCGGCCGCACCAAGGCCGTCCAGCAGGAGGACGGCTCCTGGCACATCGAGGGCGTGAAGCGCTTCATCACGTCCGGTGAGCACGACATGTCGGAGAACATCCTCCACTACGTGCTCGCGCGCCCCGAGGGCCACGGCCCCGGCACCAAGGGCCTCTCCCTCTTCCTGGTCCCGAAGTTCCACTTCGACTGGGAGACCGGCGAGCTGGGCGAGCGCAACGGCGTCTACGCGACGAACGTCGAGCACAAGATGGGCCTCAAGGCGTCCAACACCTGCGAGATGACGTTCGGCGACCAGCACCCCGCCAAGGGATGGCTCATCGGCGACAAGCACGACGGCATCCGCCAGATGTTCCGCATCATCGAGTTCGCCCGCATGATGGTCGGCACGAAGGCGATCTCCACGCTGTCGACGGGCTACCTGAACGCGCTGGAGTACGCCAAGGAGCGCGTCCAGGGCCCCGACCTGGCCCAGTTCATGGACAAGACCGCCCCCAAGGTCACCATCACGCACCACCCGGACGTGCGCCGCTCGCTCATGACGCAGAAGGCGTACGCGGAGGGCATGCGCGCGCTCGTGCTGCACACCGCCGCCGTCCAGGACGACATCGCGGTCAAGGAGGCCTCGGGCGAGGACGCGTCGCAGCTCCACGCCCTCAACGACCTCCTCCTGCCGATCGTGAAGGGCTACGGCTCGGAGAAGGCCTACGAGCAGCTGGCGCAGTCGCTCCAGACGTTCGGCGGCTCGGGTTACCTCCAGGAGTACCCGATCGAGCAGTACATCCGCGACGCCAAGATCGACACCCTCTACGAGGGCACCACCGCGATCCAGGGCCAGGACTTCTTCTTCCGGAAGATCGTCCGCAACCAGGGCGCCGCGCTCAACGGCCTCGCCGAGGAGATCAAGAAGTTCCTCGCGGTCGGCACGGGCGGCGAGGAGCTCGCCCCGGCCCGCGAGTCGCTCGCCAAGGCGGCCGTCGAGCTGGAGGCCATCGTCGGCGTCATGCTGACCGACCTCGCGGCCACCGAGCAGGACACCAAGAACATCTACAAGGTGGGCCTCAACACCACCCGCCTGCTGCTCGCCTCCGGCGACGTGGTCGTCGGCTTCCTGCTGCTGCGCGGCGCCGCCGTCGCCGCCGAGAAGCTGGAGACCGCCTCCGCCAAGGACCAGGCCTTCTACCAGGGCAAGATCGCCGCCGCGAAGTTCTTCGCCACGAACGTCCTGCCGGGCGTCGGCCTGGAGCGCCGCCTCTCCGAGAAGGTCGACCTCGACCTGATGGAGCTGGACGAGGCCGCGTTCTAGTCCCCGGCCCGCCCGTGGTCACCGGCGCCGCCACCCGGACACATCCGGGTGGCGGCGCCGTCGTATCGAGATCGGCCGCCCCCGGCCGCACCCGCGCGGACCCCCCGCGCGCCGGGCCGAAGGCTCGTTAGGCTGGCCCGCATGAGCAACCCCTCCCGCTTCGACCGCGGTCACACCGACGACCTCATGTCCTTCCTCGCGGCCAGCCCCTCGCCGTACCACGCCGTGGCGAACGCCGCCGCGCGCCTGGAGAAGGCCGGATTCCGCCAGGTCGCCGAGACCGACGCGTGGGACGGGACGACGGGCGGCAAGTACGTGACGCGCGGCGGCGCGATCGTGGCGTGGTACGTCCCCGAGGGCGCCGCGCCGCACACCCCCTTCCGCATCGTCGGGGCGCACACCGACTCGCCGAACCTGCGCGTCAAGCCGCTGCCCGACATGGGCTCGCAGGGCTGGCGGCAGGTCGCCGTCGAGATCTACGGCGGCCCGCTCCTCAACTCCTGGCTCGACCGGGACCTCGGACTCGCGGGACGGCTCACCCTGCGGGACGGCTCGACGCGGCTCGTGAACATCGACCGGGCGCTGCTGCGCGTGCCGCAGCTCGCCATCCACATGGACCGCTCCGTCCACACCGACGGCCTCAAGCTCGACAAGCAGAAGCACATGCAGCCCATCTGGGGCCTCGGCGACGACGTCCACGAGGGCGGCCTCATCCGGTTCCTGGAGGAGGAGCACGGCCTCGCCGAGGGCGACGTCACCGGGTGGGACCTGATGACGCACCCCGTCGAGGCGCCCGCCTACCTCGGCCGCGACAAGGAGCTCGTCGCCGGACCCCGCATGGACAACCTCCTGTCCGTGCACGCGGGAACGGCCGCCCTCGCCGCCGTGTCCGCCTCGGGCGACCTCCCCTGCATCCCGGTCCTCGCCGCCTTCGACCACGAGGAGAACGGGTCGCAGTCCGACACCGGCGCCGACGGACCGCTGCTCGGCGGCGTCCTGGAGCGTTCGGTGTTCGCGCGCGGAGGCAGCTACGAGGACAAGGCCCGCGCCTTCGCCGGGACGGTGTGCCTGTCGTCCGACACCGGGCACGCCGTGCACCCCAACTACGCCGAGCGCCACGACCCCACCCACCACCCGCGCGCCGGCGGCGGCCCCATCCTCAAGGTCAACGTCAACAACCGCTACGCCACCGACGGTTCGGGCCGCGCCGTGTTCGCCGCCGCGTGCGAGAAGGCCGGCGTGCCCTTCCAGTCGTTCGTCTCCAACAACGCCATGCCCTGCGGCACCACGATCGGCCCGATCACGGCGGCCCGCCACGGCATCAAGACCGTCGACATCGGCGTCGCGATCCTCTCCATGCACAGCGTCCGCGAACTGTGTGCCGCCGACGACCCGTTCCTCCTCGCGAACGCCCTCGCCGCGTTCCTGGAGGGCTGACCTCCCCGGCAGCCGGTGCCGCGCAGCCCGCAGACCCCCCGGCGGTAAACTCGACCTTTGCCGTGCGGGGGGCCAAGGGAGGACACCGGGCGTGGAGTTCAGGATTCTCGGCACCGTCGCGGTCGCGACGGAGACCGGTGAACTGCCGCTGGGCCCCGCCAAACGCTCCGGCCTCCTCGCGATGCTGCTGCTGCGGCCCAACAGCGTCGTCCGCGTCGAGCAGCTGATCGCCGCCCTGTGGGAGGACGAACCGCCCCTCCACGCCAAGGCCGTCCTCCAGAGCCACGTCTCACGCCTACGGGCCCTGCTCACCGCGCACGACGCCGAGATGTACGGGGTCCGCCTCACCACCCAGGGCTCCGCCTACGCGCTCCAGCTCCCGGAGACCCTCCTCGACGCCCACCGCTTCGAGGAACTGGTCGCCCTCGCCCGGCTCCAGCACCGGCCCGCCGACACCGTCCAGATGCTCCGCGAGGCCCTCTCCCTGTGGCAGGGCCCTGCACTCACCGGCACCGTGCGCAGCGCACCCCTGGAAGCCGCCGCGCTCGCCCTGGAGGAGCTGCGCATAGCCTCCGTGGAAGGACTCTCGGAGGCGTACGGGCAGCTCGGCGAGCACGCGCGGGCGGCAGCCGTCCTGCGCCCCGAGTCGGTGGCCCACCCCCTGCGCGAGTCGCTCGCCGCCGCGCTGGTCCTCGCGCTCGGCCGCTCCGGGCGGCAGTCCGACGCCCTCGACCACTACCACCGCACACGGCGGCTCCTCGCCGACGAGCTCGGCGTCGATCCCGGGCCGGTCCTCGCGGCGGCGTACCGGACGATCCTGGGGACGCCTTCGGTGCAGGCGCCGCCCCAGGCCGCGTTCGCGTCACAGCCGCGGACGCAGGCGCAGGCGCAACCGAAGCCGTCGGCCGGTCCCGTGGACACCGTCCCGCCGTCGCGGCCCGTGTCCGACGAGCCGGCAGCCGACGGCACCGAGCCCGACCCGTCACCGTCCCTGTCTCTGTCCTCGGCCCTGTCACCGTCCCTGTCCCCGTCCCTGGAAGCGGCCTCGCCGCCCGACGCCGGGACGGGAACCCAGAGCGCCCCCGACAGCGGGTCCGACCGGAAACCCCGGACCGACACCGCATCCGGTCCCGCCGTCGACCCCTACCCCGAACACCCCGCCGCCCGCACCCCCGTACACACCCCCGCCGAACCCCCCGCGCCCCCGCCCAACCTGCTGCCCCGCCTCCCGCGTGGCTTCTCCGGGCGCGAGGCCGAGCTCGGCGCCCTCGACCAGGTGCTGGCCGGCGACGACGCGCCCGTCTGTCTGCTGGCCGGGCCCGCCGGCGTCGGCAAGACCGCGCTGGCCGTGCACTGGGCCCACCGCCGCCACGCGCGCCACGACCGGTTCCCCGACGGCGTCCTCTTCGCCGACCTGCGCGGCTTCAGCGACACGCCCGCCCCCGAAGCACCCACCGTGCTGAGGGAGTTCCTCCTCGCGCTCGGCGTCCCGGCCCGGCGGATCCCCGAGACCACCGCCGCGATGGGCGCCCTCTACCGCTCCCTCGCCGCACACCGTCGCCTCCTCGTCGTCCTCGACAACGCCCGCACCTCCGCCCAGGTCCGCCCCCTGCTCCCCGGCGGCGACCACTGCGCCACCCTCATCACCAGCCGGGACCGGCTCGGCGGCCTCATCGCCTCCGACGCCGCGACCCCCGTACCCCTGCACCCCCTGCCGCCCGGCGACGCGGCCGGACTCCTCGCCGCTGTACTCGGTGACGAGCGCGTGTCCGCCGAACCCGCGGCCGTCGAACGCCTCGCGGGCCTGTGCGACGGACTGCCGCTCGCCCTGCGCGTCACCGCGGCCCGCCTCGCCGAGCGCCCCGACGGCACCCTGGCCGCGATGGCCGGTGAACTCGCCGACGAACAGCGCCGGCTGAGCCTGCTCGACATCGAGGACACCGGCGTATCGGCCGCGCTGCGGCTCACCGTCCGGCACCTGCCCGCACCCGCCGCCGAACTCTTCGGACTCATCGGGCTGCACACCGGATCCGACCTCGACCGCTTCACGGCCGCCGCGCTCACCGGCACCACCCCCGACGAGGCGGACACCGCGCTCGGCCGGCTCGCCGCCGCCCACCTGGTCGCCGAATCGGCCGGAGGCCGCCGCACACCCCACGACCTCGTACGTCTCTACGCGCGCACCCTCGCACCCGAGCCCGCCGCCGAACCACTCGGCCGCCTCCTCGACCACTACCTGCGCACCGCCCTCGCCGCGGCCGCCGCCGCCCACCCCGAGAGCCGCCCCTGCTGCGACCTGCCCGCGGACATCCGGCCGGCCGTCGCCGTAAGGGAGTTCCACGACCGCGCCGCCGCACTCGACTGGTTCGAGGCCGAGCGGTCCGGCCTGGAAGGCGCCGTCGCCGCGGCCGCCGGCGCAGAACTGCACGACCGGGCCTGGCGGATCGCCCTCCTCCTGTGGCCCGTGATCCTTCTGCGGGTCGGCGACGGCTGGGTCCCACTGCTCGAACAGTGCCTCGCCTCCGCGGAGCATGAGGACGACCCGGACGCCCAGTCGCGGGCCCGCGCCCTGCTCGGCTGGATCCTCCACGAGGAAGGCAGGGACGACGAGGCCCTCGTCCACCTCGAACAGGCCCCCGGACTCGCGGCCCGCGCCGGCGACGTCACCAGCGAGGCCATCGCCTGCGTCAACCTCGCCGTCGCGCTCAACGGCACCGGCGAGCACGACCGCGCCGGGCTCCTCCTGTCCCGCGCCGTCACCCTCGCCGTACAGGCCCAGCACCCGCCGACGGAGGCGCTCGCGCTGCACCACCTGGCCCGGCACTGCCTCGACACCGGCGCCCACGAGGCGGCCCTCTCGCACGCCGTACGGGCCCTCGACATGACCTCGTCCGACGAGGCCGCCCGGCGCGTGCTGCTGCAGACCGCGTGCGGCGAGGCGCTGGCCGCGCTCGGACGCCCCGACGACGCCGCCGACCTGCTCGGACAGGCCCTGCGGACAGCCGAGTCGGCGGGTTTCGAGGACGGCGTGGTGGCCGCGCGGAAGGCCCTGGACGGGCTGCCAGCGGATCGTTAGCGGCACGCAAGCCGATCGAGAGAGGCGCCCCCGAAGCTGAAGTCAGCGCCGAGACAACGGTGCCGACCACCCAGCAGACCGCACGCACGGACCGTCTTCACACGGGTCTTTCGCGCGGCTTTCGCACGGACCATTCACACGGGGGAGCCCACCATGAACGCCCACCGCAACCGTTCCCGCACCGTCCTCGCCGTCGCCGCCCTCGCGGCCCTGAGTCTGTCCCTCACCGCCTGCAACAGCGGCGAGGGCACCAAGGACTCGGGCGCCGCCTCCACGGACAAGGCGGCCACCGACTCCGCCGGTTCCGGCGCCGACAACACCGGCTCCGACAGCGGCTCGGGCAGCGACTCGTCGAAGGCTTCCGGCGGCACGGACGCCGCCGCGGCCGGCGCGAAGCAGACCGGCACCGGCACCGGCAAGAGCACCGCCGGCGGCACCGGCACGACCGGCGGCACGGCGGCGAAGAACACCCCCGAGTGCAAGGTCGGCTACCTCGACTACTCCCTCAAGCGCGAGAACCCCGAGCAGCAGGGCGACCACCTGCTCATCACGGCCGTCAACCGCTCCGCCACGGCCTGCACCGTGCGGAAGTTCCCCGTCGTGACCCCGGGCGAGGCCAACGGCGACGCGCCGCTCGCCAAGGACGACCAGCAGCCCGCCCAGCCGATCGTCGTCCAGCCCGGCGGCACGGTCTACTCCGCGATCAACGTCTACCAGGAGACGAAGGCCGAGGACGACTACTTCACGTCGATCCGCCTGTCCCTGGTCAGGAACAACCCCGACGACTCGAGCGAGTCCGTGAAGCTGGTCACGCCCGGCGAGGTGGAGTACGCCGGCAAGCGCGCCGACGGCATCGAGGTGCTGTCCTGGAACACCAAGCGCCCGTACGCCGGCTGACCGGCACTCCGTCAGCCCCGGTCAGCCCTGACAGTCCCGGTCATCCCCGGTCGTCCATCCCCGCCAGCACCAGCGGCAGCCGGTCCGCGCCGCCCTCGGTGAGCCGGACCGGCACGCCCCAGTCCTGCTGGTGGACGTGGCAGGCCGGGTACTCGTTGGCCGGGTCGTCGTCGCACGAGGCGGCCATCGCCGACACGTGCAGGACGCCCTCCGCCACCTCCGGGTTCAGGACCAGCTCGCGCGACAGGTCCGTGTCCGCCCCGTCCCCCGCGACCAGCAGCTCGGGCGGGGTGGAGGAGACCAGGAGCCGGGTCGAGGGCCCGTACCGCACATCGAGCTTCTGACCCGCGGGAGCCTGGAAGATCACGTCCAACCGCAGCTTGCCCGCGGCGACCTCGGTCGCCGCGCGCTGCGTCCGGTGCGCGACCGCCTCGACCCGCACGGCCTCCTCCGGAAGCCGCAGCCGCGTCAGCCGGTGCCGCGCCGACTCCACCACGACGATGTCCGGGGAGTCCCCACCCACGAGCACCGCGTCACTGGGCTCCCGCAGATCCGTCGCCAGGGTGGTGACCTCACCGGTCGCCGGGTCGTAGCGGCGCAGGGCGTGGTTGTACGTGTCCGAGACCGCGACCGAGCCGTCCGGCAGGGCCGTCACGCCCAACGGGTGCTGGAACAACGCCTGTTCGGCGGCGCCGTCCCGGTGCCCGAAGTCGAAGAGACCCGTACCGACCGCCGTGTGCACGGCGCCGTCCAGGTCGACGTACCGCAGCGCGGACGTCTCCGAGTCGGCCACCCACAGCCGCTCGCCGGTCGCCGCGAGCCCGGACGGCTGCGCGAACCACGCCTCGGCTCCCGGCCCGTCGACGAGCCCCTCATTCGTCGTGCCCGCCGCGACGGCGACACTCCTCGTCTCCGGGTCGTACGTCCACAGCTGGTGCACGCCCGCCATGGCGATCCACACCTTGCCGCCGAAGACGGCGACGTCCCACGGCGAGGACAGCGACACCTCGAGGGCGGGGCCGCTGGTCGGCGCGCCCTGCCACCACTGCCGGCCGGTACCCGCGAGCGTCGTGATGTCCCCGCTCACGAGGTCCACGGCCTTCAGCGAGTGGTGCACCGTGTCGGCCACGACGACGGTCGCGTCGTCGAGGAGCGCGAGGCCCTGCGGCTCGTTGAAGTGGCCGGGCGAGCCGATCCGCCGTACGACGCTCTCGCCGTCCTGGGCCAGCTCGACGAGCTGGTGCCGGGTCGTGTCGGAGACCAGGAAGTTCCCGGACGGCAGCACGAGCGCCTTGCCGGGGAAGCGCAGATCCGTCGCGACCGGCTCGGGGGCGACATACGGCCCGTCGCCGCGGCGCAGCGTCCCCTTCGCGCCGTGCTCCGCCTCCAGCTGCTCGACCAGCTTCTCGATGGCGTGGGCGTGCCCCTCACCGGCGTGCTGCGCGACGACGTACCCCTCGGGGTCGATCACCGCGAGCGTGGGCCAGGCCCGCACGGCGTACTGCTTCCAGGTCGCCAGCTCGGGGTCGTCGAGGACGGGGTGCTCGACGTTGTATCGCTCGACGGCGTCGACCACGGCGGCGTGCTCGGCCTCGTGCACGAACTTCGGCGAGTGCACCCCGACGATCACGACGGTGTCCCGGTGCTTCTCCTCGAGCTCACGCAGCTCGTCGAGGACATGCAGACAATTCACACAACAGAAGGTCCAGAAATCCAGAATGACGATGCGTCCCCGCAGATCGGCCAGGCTGTACTGCTTACCGCCCGTATTGAGCCAGCCGCCCTTGCCGATGAGCTCGGGGGCACGGACACGGGCGCGACGGGGCGCGGGGTCGACATCGTTCATGGGTCAAGGGTGCCACTAAGCGAGCGCATGCCCCGTAGTGGCATCCACATGATCAGGGACGTCGTCGTGGTGGTCCCCGACCGTGGGGGTGCCGGTGGGCTCCAGGAGGAGGATCGAGGCGCCCTTCGGGGAGCGCGGCTTGTGCCACGTCCCGCGCAGAACGGTGAAGACCGACCCCCGGGGCAGGACGACATCCCGCTCGCCCGCCGGCTCGCGCAGGGCGATGGTCAGCTCGCCGTCGACGACCAGGAAGAACTCGTCCGTGTCGTCGTGTACGTGCCAGACGTGATCCCCCTCGACCTTCGCGACGCGGACGTCGTAGTCGTTGACGCGGGTGACGATGCGGGGGCTCCACAGGGCGTCGAAGGAGGCCAGGGCCTCGTCGAGGGCGATCGGCGTGTTCTCGCGGGTGGCCATACGCCGATCCTGCGCCCGGCACCGATCCGCGGCGAGTGCTAGAAATCGCATATGGCGAAAGAATCCTCGCAGCGCCCCTCACAGGACCTGGCGCAGCGCCCGCCGCACCGCGTCGTGGTGATCGTCGACGAGAACTCCAACCCCTTCGAGCTGTCCTGCGCCATCGAGGTCTTCGGCCTGCGCCGGCCCGAACTCGGCCGTGAGCTGTACGACTTCCAGCTCTGCTCGCCCCAGGCGCGGACGGTGATGCGGGACGGGTTCTTCACGCTGACCGATGTGGCCGGTCTCGACACCGTCGAGTCCGCGGACACGCTCATCGTGCCCAACCGGCCCGACACCGACGTGCCGAGGCGGCCCGCCGTCCTCGATGCCGTGCGCCGAGCGCACGCGCGGGGCGCCCGGCTCATCGGGTTCTGCTCAGGCGCGTTCACCATCGCCGAGGCCGGGCTCCTCGACGGGCGGCGGGCCGCCTGCCACTGGATGTGGGCGGACTCCTTCCGCTCCCGCTTCCCCGAGGTGCGCCTCGAGCCCGACGTGCTGTTCGTGGACGACGGGGACATCCTCACCGCGTCCGGCAGCGCGTCCGCGCTCGATCTCGGACTGCACGTCGTACGCCGTGACCACGGCGCCGAGATCGCCAACGCGGTGTCCCGGCGGCTCGTGTTCGCCGCCCACCGGGACGGCGGCCAGCGGCAGTTCGTGGAGCGGCCCGTGCCCGCGGTGCCGGACGAGTCCCTCGCGCCGCTGCTCGCGTGGGCGCAGGAGCGGATCGGTGAGCCGCTGAGCGTGGCCGACCTCGCCGCGCACGCCGCGGTCAGCCCCGCCACCCTGCACCGCCGCTTCCGCGCCGAACTCGGCACGACCCCGCTGGCCTGGCTCACCGGCGAACGGGTCGCCCTGGCCTGCCGCCTCATCGAACGCGGCGAGGAACGCCTCGACGTGGTGGCCGCCCGCAGCGGCCTGGGCACCGCCGCGAACCTGCGCGCCCGGCTCCGCCGGGAAACGGGCCTGAGCCCGTCGGCGTACCGCAGAAGGTTCGGCCGGAGCCCCGCGGAGCCCGCGCCGGCGCACCCCGGGACCGCATCCCGGTAGCCGCCACGGGCCCCGGCGGCGCGTCTGCGGGCGGAGCGGGTGGCGCGTGGCCGACGCTTGGCAGCTATGACGGACGACAGTTCACGAAGCGACCCCCCCGGCAAGCTGACCAGGGTCGCGCGGTGGGGCGCCGGGCGGGCCGCCGAACTGCGCGAACGGCTGCCGTTCATCACAAACCTGACCCGGCAGATGGTCGACGTGAGCCTCCTGGACTCCTCGACCCGGCTCGCCGCACAGGCTTTTCTGACGGCGATCCCGGTGTTCATCGCCATCGCCGCGTTCGCCCCGCCGTCCGTACGCGACCAGCTCGTCGACTCGGCCACCTACGCGCTCGGGCTCTCCGGGGCGTCCCTCGACGAGGTCCGGCTGGCGTTCGGGACGACCGACGACCCCACTCGCGAGACCTCCGGGAGCATCGGCATCGTCATCACGCTGGTGTCGGCGACCGCGTGCAGCCGCGCCCTGCAACGCGTGTGCGAGCGCTCCTGGCACCTGCCTCCGGCGGGCCTGCGCCTCATCGCGTGGCGGTGGGTGGTGTGGCTCCTGGTGTGGCTGGCCGCCCTCGTGGTCCAGGGGCTGGTGCGCGACGGGTTCGGAGCGGGTGCCTGGCTCGGCCTGCCCCTGTCGTGCGTGTCGAGCATCCTGCTGTGGTGGTGGACGCAGCATCTGCTGCTCGGCAGCCGGGTGGCGTGGCTCCCACTGCTGCCGGGCGCCGTCCTGACCGGCGTCGGCGTGGTCGTCCTGGCCTGGGCGTCGCGCTTCTACATGCCGCGCACGCTGAACCGTTCCCTGGCCGCGTTCGGCCCCCTCGGCATGGTGTTCACCGTGCTGTCGTGGCTCATCGTGCTGTTCACGGTCGTCTGCGTGGGGATCGCCACGGGATACGTCCTCGCCCATGAACGGCCCCTCGCACGCCGGCTCGGGACACCGCCGCCCGGGTGACCGGCGCGAGTCCTCACGCCCGGGCTGGGCACCCTTCGACGTATGAGATACGAAGTTCGAGAGCGGCTCTTCGCGGTGGGCGAGGACTACTGGATCGAGGACGAGCAGGGCCACAAGGCCTTCCTCGTCGACGGAAAGGCGATGCGCCTGCGGGACACCTTCGAGCTGAAGGGGCCCGACGGGCGGGTGCTCATCGACATCCACGAGAAGATGTTCGCCCTGCGCGACACGATGGTCATCGAGCGCGGCGACGAGGCCCTCGCCAAGATCAAGCGCAAGCGCCTGTCGCTGCTGCGCAACCACTACCGGGTCGAACTGGCCGACGGCACCGAGCTCGACGTCAGCGGAAAGATCCTGGACCGCGAGTTCGTCGTCGAGTACGACGGCGAGATGCTCGCCCACATCTCGCGCCGCTGGCTCCGGGTCCGTGACACGTACGGCGTCGACGTCATCCGTGAGGACGCGGACCCGGCGCTGCTCATCGCCATCGCGGTGTGCGTGATCCATCTGGCGGAGAAGGAGCGGGGCGACGACTGACAAGTGACGGCTGACGGCTGACAGATGACGGCGAGCGACGGGCGGCAGACGGCAGAGGCATGCGGTCCCTCACCGCCGAGGCGGCTCCAGCCCCAGTCGCCGGTCCTTGAGCGCCGGGAACCGCTCGCGGGTCGCGGCGACGCCCGCCGCGTCGAACTCGACGGTGAGGACCTCCTCGTCGGCGCCCGCCTCCGCGACGATCTGGCCCCACGGATCGACGACGACGCTGTGTCCGGCCTGTGGCACCCCCGCGTGCGTACCGGCGGTGCCGCAGGCCAGTACGTACGCCTGGTTCTCGACGGCGCGCGCCTGGGCGAGCAGCGTCCAGTGCGCGCGGCGCCGCTCGGGCCAGCCGGCGGACACGAGGAGCGTCTCGGCGCCCCGGTCGACGAGGCCCCGGTACAGCTCGGGGAAGCGCAGGTCGTAGCAGGTGGTGACGCCGAGGACGGTTTCCGGCAGGCGTACGGTGACGAGTTCTTCGCCCGCGCCCATCAGCACGGCCTCGCCCTTGTCGAAGCCGAAGCGGTGGATCTTGCGGTAGGCGGCGGCGAGTTCGCCGTCCGGGGAGAAGACGAGCGCGGTGTTGTAGAGCGGCCCGTCCGGGTCGCGTTCAGGGATCGTGCCCGCGTGCAGCCAGACGCCGGCGTCGCTCGCGGCCTTCGCCATCGCCTCGTACGTCGGGCCCTCCAGGGGCTCCGCCTCGGCCGCGAAGGCCTCGTAGGCGAAGGCGCCGGTGGTCCACAGCTCGGGGAGGACGACGAGGTCGGCGGACCCGGCTTGTTCCCGCACCATCGAAGCGGCCCGCAGCCGACGGGAATTGGGCGATTCGTCATCATCTACACGGATCTGGATGAGCGAGGCGCGCACACTACCACCGTCCTGGCATTCGAGCCGTCTACACAGGCCTACGATCGTCACACGAAAGCACTGCCGGGGTGACTGCCAGCAGCGTACTGTGCATTTCCGGGGGTTCCCCCCGGACCCCCGCAGACGCGTTCCAAGACACCCAATGCCCGCGCCACAACCGCCCGAGGGGTCCCGTTCCGTGAGTCTCCACCCCAGTCTTCAGTCCTACGCCGATGCCTGGACCCATTCCATCGAAGCGATATCCGAGCTGGTGACGCCCCTGGTGGAGGGCGAATGGAACCGGGCCACGCCATGCCCCGGCTGGTCGGTGCGGGACATCGTGTCCCATGTCATCGGCCTCGACTGCGAGATGCTCGGCGACCCGCGGCCCATCCACACCCTGCCGCGCGACCTGTACCACGTACAGAACGATCACCAGCGGTACATGGAGATGCAGGTCGACGTGCGGCGCCACCACACGGCGCCCGAGATGACGTCCGAGCTGGAGTACACGATCATCCGGCGCTCCCGGCAGCTGCGCAACGAGTCGCGTGAGCCGGGCGCGATGGTGCGCGGGCCGCTCGGCACGGAGGAGACCCTCGAATTCGCCATGCGCAAGCGGGCGTTCGACGTGTGGGTACACGAGCAGGACCTGCGCGTGGCCGTCGGCCGGCCGGGCAACCTCGACTCCCCGGGCGCGTACGTCACGCGCGACATGCTGCTCGCCGTTCTGCCGAAGGTCGTCGCGAAGGACGCGTCCGCGCCCGCGAACTCGGCGGTGGTCTTCGACGTGCACGGACCGGTCGAGTTCCTGCGCACGGTGCGTGTCGACGCGGACGGGCGCGGCACGATCGACGGCGCCCCGTCGCTGGGTCCGGCCGCGACGCTCTCCCTCGACTGGGAGACCTACGTCAAGCTGGCCTGCGGCCGCGTGACGCCCGACGCGGTGTCCGACCGGATCAAGACGGAGGGCGACCTGGACCTCGCCCAGGCGATCCTGAACTCGCTGGCCACAACGCCGTAGCCCTTACGGGGGCCAGGACCGCGGAGCGGACGGGAAAGGCCCCGGTGCCGGAGACGGCAACCGGGGCCCGTCGCTTACGCGGGTACGACTTACGCGGGTACGTCATACGCGGGTACGGCTTACGCAGGTACGGCTCAGGACGGGTACGCCTCAGACCGGTCACGTCTCAGCGGAGAAGCCTCACGCGGGAACCGCTTACGCGGGCACGTGCACCGTCTCCACCCGGCTCGCCACCAGGCGCTCCCGCTCCCTGCGGTCCGCGCGCCGGCGCAGCCGCAGGATCTGACTCACCCCGAGCGCCTCCAGGACGAACACCGCGGAGAACGCGATGCGGTAGTTGTCGCCGGTCGCATCCAGCAGAACCCCGACCGCGAACAGCGTCGTCATCGACGCGACGAACCCGCCCATGTTGACGATCCCCGACGCGGTCCCCTGCCGCTCCGGCGGGTTCGCCGGACGCGCGAAGTCGAACCCGAGCATGGACGCGGGCCCGCACGCCCCGAGCACGACACACAGCATGACGAGCAGCCAAATCGGCGCGTGTTCCCCCGGGTAGGCGATCGTCACGGCCCACATCAGCGCCGTTCCGGCGACCGTCCCGAGCGCGAGCGGCAGCCGGGCCGTGTGGTGCCGGGCCACGATCTGCCCGTAGACGAGCCCGATCAGCATGTTGGACAGCACGACGAGGGTGAGCAGTTCACCGGCGGTCCCGCGCGAGAGGCCCTGCGCCTCGACCAGGAACGGCAGGCCCCACAGCAACAGGAACACCATCGCCGGGAACTGCGTCGTGAAGTGGACCCACAGGCCGAGCCGTGTGCCCGGCTCACGCCAGGACGCGAGGATCTGTCCGCGCACGAAGGCCCCGCCGGTGTGCCGCACGGGCTCCGGCTCGAAGCCTTCGGGGTGGTCCTTGAGGAAGAGCAGCATCAGGACGAGCACGACGACTCCGGCGAGCGCGCTGCCGGCGAACGCGGCTTCCCAGCCGACGCCGTGCAGCAGCCGCGCGATCACGAGGGTCGACACGAGGTTGCCTGCCATGCCGACGAGGCCCGCGAGCTGCGCGACCAGCGGCCCGCGCCGGGCGGGGAACCAGCGCGTGCCGAGCCGCAGCACGCTGATGAACGTCATCGCGTCGCCGCAGCCGAGCAGTGCGCGCGAGACGAGGGCCGTCCCGTACGAGGGCGAGAACGCGAAGCCGAGCTGGCCGATGGTGAAGAGGACGACACCGATCGTCAGGACGCGCTTGGTGCCGAGCCGGTCGACCATCAGGCCGACGGGTATCTGCATGCCCGCGTAGACGAGCAGCTGGAGGATCGAGAACGTGGACAGCGCCGAGGCGTTGATGTGGAAACGCTCGACGGCGTCGAGGCCCGCGACGCCCAGCGAGGTCCGGAAGATGACGGCGACGAAGTAGACGGCGACGCCGATGGACCAGACGCCCATGGCCCTGCGGCCGCCGGGCGGATCCCCGGGCAGCGACGCGGTGCCGGCGGAGCTGCTCATCGGACCTCGCCCCGCGCCAGGTTCGAGAACCAGCCGACGTGGCGGCGGACGACGGCGACGGCCGCCTCGGCGTCGCCCGCGCGCAGCGCGTCGAGGATCTCCTCGTGCTCGGTGAGCGTCTTGGCGATCCGGTCCGGGTGCGAGTGCATCACGGCGACGCCCATTCTCAGCTGGCGGTCACGCAGCTGGTCGTAGAGGCGGGAGAGGATCGCGTTGCCTCCGCTGCGCACGATCTCGGCGTGGAAGCAGCGGTCGGTGCTGGCCGCGTCCGCGAACTCGCCGGCGGCGGCCTGGGCCTGCTGGAGCGAGAGCAGCTCCTCCAGGCGGGCGATCAGGCTCGCGGGCGCGGGGACCGCCTTGCGTACGGAGTGCTCCTCGACGAGGAGGCGGGTCTCGACGACGTCCGCGATCTCCTGCGCGGAGACGGCCAGGACCAGGGCGCCCTTCTTCGGGTAGAGCTTGAGCAGCCCCTCGACCTCCAGCTTGAGCAGCGCCTCGCGCACCGGGGTGCGGGACACCCCTACCGCCTCGGCGAGCTCGCCCTCGGTGAGCAACGTCCCGCCCTCGTAGCGGCGTTCGAGGACGCTGCGCTTGACGTGGTCGTAGACGCGGTCGGCCGCTGGTGGTCGCTTGACGGCGGTGGGGGACGGGGGCACTGAAGACATGCGCACATCATAGATACAACACGTACGCATCACCGGAGGCCGTCCAGGATGCGGACGCAGCACCCCGAAACGACGGTCGCCGCGCTCTCGCCACAAATACTCCGCATCCCGGCACATCCATCTGGCACGCTCATGAGTCTCTTCACCGAGCGGCACCCTCATGTGGCCGCATTCCAGGGGCATTTGGAGCGTTCAACTTGAAAACCCGCATTAAGCGCATTCGCCGCGTATCCGCCGCCGCCACCGTGACCGCCGGTGCGGTCCTGGCGAGCGGGGTCTTCGCCACCTCCGCGCAGGCGGCCACGCTGCCCACCCCCACGATCGTCGCCAAGGGCGGCTACGTGATGAACAACGGGACCGGTACGAGCCTGTTCACCAAGGCCGCCGACACCCGCCGTTCCACCGGCTCCACCACCAAGATCATGACCGCGAAGGTCGTCCTGGCGCAGTCGAACCTGAACCTGGACTCCAAGGTCACCATCCAGAAGGCGTACAGCGACTACATCGTCGCGAAGAGCGCGTCGTCGGCCCGCCTGATCGTCGGCGACAAGGTCACCGTCCGCCAGCTCCTGTACGGGCTCATGCTCCCGTCCGGCTGCGACGCCGCGTACGCGCTGGCCGACAAATTCGGCTCCGGCAGCACGCGCGCCGCCCGCGTGAAGTCCTTCATCGGCAAGATGAACAAGGCCGCCACCGACATGGGCCTGAAGAACACGCACTTCGACTCGTTCGACGGCATCGGCAGCGGCTCGAACTACTCGACGCCGCGCGACCTGACGAAGATCGCGTCCTCGGCGATGAAGAACTCCACGTTCCGCTCGGTCGTCAAGACGACGTCGACGAAGCAGAAGGTCACCACGAAGAGCGGCGGCTACCGCTACATGTCGTGGTCCAACACGAACAACCTGCTCGGCAGCTACTCCGGCACCATCGGCGTGAAGACCGGCTCGGGCCCCGAGGCCAAGTACTGCCTGGTCTTCGCCGCCACCCGCAACGGCAAGACGGTCATCGGCACCGTCCTCGCCTCCTCCTCCGTCACGAACCGCACGGCGGACGCGAAGAAGCTCATGGACTACGGCTTCAAGAAGTAACCCGCATACCAAAGGGGGCCTGCCGCGGATTCGCGGCAGGCCCCCTTTGTCGTTCCCGCCCCCGACGCAGAACACGCCCACAGATGCGTTGAGCCCGTAACGGCACCCCTGCCCACGTGCCGAACGGCCGCACCATGACAACCACGTTGCCAACGTGGCGCGGGGGGAACGGCCCAAATGGGTGATCAGGCAGGTGGGCACCAAGGTCTGTGCGCCGAACCGCGCTCGGCAAGCCACCCGGTGAGCGCGGCCCCGGCCGGGCGGCTAGCCCCAGGGGTACGCGACACGGGGCCGCACCCCTCAGGGGCGGCCCCGTGTCGTTCGCTCACGCCCAGGTGATCAATCGCTTCGGCTGCTCAAGAATCGCCGCTACGTCCGCCAGCACCTTCGAGCCCAGTTCCCCGTCCACCAGGCGGTGGTCGAAGGAGAGGGCCAGGGTGGTGACCTGGCGGGGCTTCACCTTGCCCTTGTGGACCCAGGGCTGGAGCTTGATCGCGCCTACGGCGAGGATCGCGGGCTCGCCCGGGTTCAGGATCGGGGTGCCCGTGTCGACACCGAAGACTCCGACGTTCGTGATCGTCACCGTGCCGCCCTGCATGGCACCCGGCGATGTCTTGCCCTCGCGGGCCGTCGACACCAACTCGCCCAGTGCCGTCGCCAGTTCGGGCAGGGTTTTGGCGTGCGCGTCCTTGATGTTCGGCACGATCAGACCGCGCGGTGTGGCGGCGGCGATGCCCAGGTTCACGTAGTGCTTCCGGACGATCTCCTGGGCGGCCTCGTCCCAGGCGGCGCTGATCTCGGGGTTCCGCTTGATCGCGACGAGCAGGGCCTTGGCGACGAGCAGCAGCGGGTTGACCCGCAGCCCCTGCATCTCCTTGTCGGCCTTGAGCTCCTCGACGAGCTTCATCGTCCGCGTCACGTCGACCGTCACGAACTCGGTGACGTGCGGCGCGGTGAAGGCGGAGCCCACCATCGCGGCCGCGGTCGCCTTGCGTACGCCCTTGACGGGGATGCGGGTCTCGCGGACGCCGTCCTGGACGCCGGCCGACGCGGCGGCGACCGGCTCCTGCGACTGTGCCTGGACCTGAACCTGTGCCTGTACCTGCGTCACGACCGGCTCGGGAGCCGGGGCGACGGCCGCGTGCACGTCCTCGCGGGTGATGACGCCGTCAGGACCGGACGGCGTGAGCGAGGCGAGGTCGACACCCAGATCCTTGGCCAGCTTGCGCACGGGCGGCTTGGCGAGCGGGCGCCCGTTCCCCTTCGCCAGAGCTTCCGGCGCGGGCGCGGGCGCGGGCTGCGTGACCGCCGGGGGGGCCGCCACCACGTCGCCCTTGCGCGGGCGGCGCTTCGTCGACGCCTCGGAAACCCCGTACCCCACAAGCACCGGCTGCCGCCTCTGAGGCGCGGGCTCGGGCTCGGGCGCCGTGGGCTCCGGCAGCGAAACGGGCGCGGGGGCAGCGGCCGCGGAACCGGATCCGCCCGCGACGTCCACCGCGATGATCACCTGCCCCACATCCACCGTCGTCCCCTCGGGGAAGCGCAGCTCGCGCACCACACCGTTGAACGGGATCGGCAGCTCGACGGCCGCCTTCGCCGTCTCCACCTCGCACACGACCTGCCCGTCGGTGACCGCGTCACCCGGCTGGACGTACCACTTGAGGATCTCGGCCTCGGTGAGTCCCTCGCCCACGTCGGGCATCTTGAACTCGGCCAGCGCAGCGTCTGTCATCGTCGTCACGGCCCTCTCCTCAGTACGCCAGCGAGCGGTCGACGGCATCGAGCACCCGGTCGAGGCCCGGCAGGTACTCATCCTCGAGGCGCGCCGGCGGGTACGGCACGTGATAGCCGCCGACCCGCAGCACGGGCGCCTCCAGATGGTAGAAGCAGCGCTCGGTGATCCGCGCGGCGATCTCCGCGCCCGTACCGAGGAAGACCGGGGCCTCGTGCACCACGACGAGCCGGCGGGTCTTCTCGACGGACTTCTGCACCGCGTCGAAGTCGATCGGCGACATGGAGCGCAGGTCGAGGACCTCCAGGGACTTGCCCTCCTCCTGGGCGGCCGCGGCCACCTCCAGGCAGACCTTCACCATCGGCCCGTACGCGACGAGCGTCAGATCCGTGCCCTCGCGCACCGTGCGCGCGCCGTGCAGGGGCCCGGGGATCGCCTCGGTGTCGACCTCGCCCTTGTCCCAGTAGCGCCGCTTCGGCTCGAAGAAGATCACCGGGTCGTCGCTCTGGATGGCCTGCTGCATCATCCAGTACGCGTCCGACGAGTTCGACGGGGAGACCACCTTCAGGCCCGCCACGTGCGCGAACAGCGCCTCCGGCGACTCCGAGTGGTGCTCGACCGCGCCGATGCCGCCGCCGTACGGGATCCGCACGACGACCGGCAGCTTGATCTTGCCGAGCGCGCGGGCGTGCATCTTCGCGAGCTGCGTGACGATCTGGTCGTACGCGGGGAAGACGAAACCGTCGAACTGGATCTCCACGACCGGCCGGTACCCGCGCAGCGCGAGGCCGATCGCCGTGCCGACGATGCCGGACTCGGCAAGCGGGGTGTCGATGACCCGGTCCTCGCCGAAGTCCTTCTGCAGCCCGTCCGTGACGCGGAAGACGCCGCCGAGCTTGCCGACGTCCTCACCCATGATGAGGACCTTGGGGTCGGTGTCGAGCGCCACGCGCAGCGACTCGTTGATCGCTTTCGCGAGCGGAAGCTTCTGTACCGCCATGATCAGTTGCCTCCCTCGGCATCGGAGAACGACGCCTGGTAGGCGGCGAACTGGGCACGCTCCTCGTCGACGAGCGAGTGCCCGTCCGCGTACGCGTTCTCGAAGATGGCCATCCGGTCCGGGTCCGGCATGGCCCGCACGACCTCGCGCACTCGAAGACCCAACGCTTCGCTCTCGGCCTCGAGTTCCGCGAAGAATCCCTCGTCCGTGTCAGTTTCGGACTCGAGATACGCGCGCAGGCGCAGGATCGGGTCCTTCGCCTCCCACGCCTCGCGCTCCTCGTCGGCCCGGTACTTCGACGGGTCGTCGGAGGTGGTGTGCGCGCCCATGCGGTACGTGAACGCCTCGACCAGCGTCGGCCCCTCACCCCTGCGGGCCCGCTCCAGGGCCCACTTGGTGACGGCCAGGCAGGCCAGCACGTCGTTGCCGTCGACGCGGACGCCGGGGAAGCCGTAGCCCTGCGCGCGCTGGTAGAGCGGCACCCGGGTCTGCTTCTCGGTCGGCTCCGAGATCGCCCACTGGTTGTTCTGGCAGAAGAACACGACGGGCGCGTTGTAGACCGCGGAGAACGTGAACGACTCGGCGACGTCGCCCTGGCTGGAGGCGCCGTCACCGAAGTACGCGATCACCGCACTGTCCGCGCCGTCCTTGGCGACGCCCATGGCGTAGCCCGTGGCGTGCAGCGTCTGCGAGCCGATGACGATCGTGTACAGGTGGAAGTTGTTGCTGTTCGGGTCCCAGCCTCCGTTGTTCACGCCGCGGAACATGCCGAGCAGGTTCGTCGGATCGACGCCCCTGCACCAGGCGACGCCGTGCTCGCGGTAGGTGGGGAAGACGTAGTCGTCGTCGCGCGTGGCGCGGCCCGAGCCGATCTGCGCGGCCTCCTGGCCGAGCAGCGAGGCCCACAGGCCCAGCTCGCCCTGTCGCTGCAGCGACGTGGCCTCCGCGTCGAAGCGGCGGGTGAGGACCATGTCGCGGTACAGGCCGCGCAGCTCGTCGGCCGTGATGTCCTCGACGAACGCGGCGTACTCGGCGTGCGCGGGGTCCTCCACGCGCCGGCCCTCGGGGCTCAACAGCTGAACGAGGTCGGGCGCTCCCGCCCCCGGGGACTTCTTCGCAGACTTTTTCGCAGCGGTGCGCTTGCGCGGCGTACGCGCGGCGGCATTGCTGTCCACGGTCACGTGTGCTCCTCCGTCGGTCCGGCCCCCGGGTTCGCCGGGAAAGCCTGGGGGTCTCCCCCCGGCCTTTTGAGGGCCTGGGGAAGGCTCGCCTGATCCGTCCTGCGCACGGGGTGGGTGCGACTCGGCCGGGTAAAGGCGTGACAGGTGTCCCGGCGAGCGCCCTGCACCCTGCACGTTACCCAGTGCCCCACATATCTGCGAAACCCCATCTGACCTGCGATTTTGCTTGGATATCCAAGTAAATCGAGCAACTGCGGAACACTCGCTGGTCAGACGCGGTCAAAGCACTGTTCGGAGCACCGGTCACAAGCCTGGCAAGCGGCCGGAACACGGGCACGTTATCCCGGTCACCTCGGGCACGGGAAGAGCCAGTATGTGAGACTGGCCGCGTGTCCGAAGACGGAAAAATTCGCGTATTTCTACTCGACGACCATGAAGTCGTACGCCGTGGAGTGCACGAGATGCTCTCCACGGAGGCGGACATCGAGGTCGTCGGAGAGGCCGGCACGGCAGCCGACGCCATGGTCCGCATCCCCGCCACGCGCCCCGACGTCGCCGTCCTGGATGTGCGGCTCCCGGACGGCAGCGGCGTCGAGGTGTGCCGCGAGATCCGGTCCCAGGACGAGTCGATCAAGTGCCTGATGCTGACCTCGTTCGCCGACGACGAGGCACTCTTCGACGCGATCATGGCGGGCGCATCCGGCTACGTACTGAAGGCCATCAGGGGGAACGAACTCCTGAACGCGGTCCGCGACGTCGCCGCCGGGAAGTCCCTGCTCGACCCCGTCGCCACCGCCCGCGTCCTCGAAAGGCTCCGCGACGGCGGCCGCGGCAAGGAGGACGACCGGCTCGCGAACCTGACCGACCAGGAGCGCAAGATCCTCGACCTGATCGGCGAGGGCCTGACCAACCGGGTCATCGGGGAGCGCCTCCACCTCGCCGAGAAAACGATCAAGAATTACGTGTCCAGCCTGCTGTCGAAACTGGGCATGAAACGCCGCTCGCAGGCCGCCGCGTATGTGGCACGGCTGCAGGCCGAGAAGCACCACTGAATTCGGGACCTCCGTCCCTTTCACACGGGGCCGGGGCCTCTTTGCGGGACGCTTCCGCCGGCGCACCTGGAAACATGCCCTCCGAATTCCAGGAAGACCGTGCCCGGGAGAAGCGCGCCGTCGAGCTGATCGACAGCGTGGACCACGGCCGGGTGGCGACCAGCATGCGCGCGCTCCCCTTCCTCGCCCCGGCCCGCCACATCGTGGCGGACGGCCGGGTCGTCCTGCGGCTGCACAAGGGCTACGGCTACCACCGGGCCTGCGCCGGCAGCGTCGTCGCGTACGGCGCCGACAACCTGAACCACGGCGGCCCCGCCGACGGCCACTGGTCGGTCCAGTTCGCCGGCACCTGCGAGGCCGTCGAACCGGCCCCCGGCGAACTCGACCTGTTCGGCCCCACGCCCCGCTTCGTCGACGGGGAGCCCTTCGACCTCGTCCATCCGCGGATCGAGCCCCAGTTCGTCACCGCGCACGAACCGACGGCCGGCGCCCGTCATCCGAAGCGGCCCTTTCACCACGTTCTGTAGCCACCCACTACCCAGGGTGCCCTAACATCTGGCGCGTGCCGCGCTCATCTGCTCACTCCGCCCCACCTCTCCGCGCCCTGCTGCGGCAGTACGACGCCGGCTCACCGCTGGCCTGCGAACCCGTCGACCAGGGCCTGCTCAACCGCGGCTACCGGCTCGCCACCACGCACGGCCGCTACTTCCTCAAGCACCACTTCGACCCGGAGACCGCCGACCCGGCCGCCATCGCCCGCCAGCACCGCGCCACCGAGCGCCTGGCCGCACTCGGCGTCCCCGTCGCCCCGCCCCTGCCCGCCGCCGACGGCCGCACCGTCACCGTCATCAGCGGCGCCAGCTACGCCCTGCACCCCTGGGTCGAGGGCCGCCACCGCAGCGGCGCCCAGCTCACGGCGGCCCAGTGCCGCACGCTCGGGGCGCTCCTGGGACTCGTACACGCGTGTCTGGAGCAGGTCATGGGGGCCGCGCCTGCGCGCGGGCGGGCCAGCGCCGATCCCGCGGACACTCTTGAGCTCATCGACACGCTGCTGGCGCGGGTGCGCCGCCATCGGCCGCACGACGCGTTCGACGAGCTGGCGCGGCACCGCCTCGTGGAGCGCCGCGCACTCCTGGAGTCCTGCGCGGGGCGCCGACCTCCGCAGGCCTCGGCGACCGGCTGGGTGCACGGGGACTTCCACCCGTTCAACCTGCTCTACCAAGGGGGCGTACCGGCCGCGATCGTCGACTGGGACCGGCTCGGGGTGCAGCCGCGCGCCGAGGAGGCCGTACGCGCCGCCGTGATCTTCTTCGTGCGTCCCGTCGGCACCCTCGACCTGCCGAAGGTGCGGGCCTACGCACGCGCGTACCGCCGCGCCTCGGGAGCCGGGGCGGACGAACTCGCGGCCGCCGTCCACCGCGTGTGGTGGGAGCGGCTCAACGACTTCTGGATACTGCGCTGGCGCTACGAACGCGGCGACCACCGCGCCGACCCCCAGTTCCCCGCGGCGTCGGCGCTCGCCGTGTGGTGGACAAACGAGTATGGGGCGGTGCGGGACGCGTTCGCCGAGTGACCGGCCGCCAGTGAGCCGGGTCGGTCGGCGGCCGGATCGGTCGGGTCGGCCGGATCGGTCGGGTCGGCCGGATCGGTCGGGTCAGCCCGTCGCCGGGTCGCCCGTGGAGACCTGGAGCTGGATCGACTCGGGGTTCTTCGGGTCGATCTCCGTGCGCGCCTTGGGGTACTGCACGATGACCGTGCCCTCACCGAAGGTGTTCTCGTCGACGTCCCTGATGTCGAACTTCCAACCGGCGGCCTGCAGACAGGCCTTGACCGACGTGATGTTCTTGTACGTGAAGTCCGGGAGCATGACCTTGTCCGGGTCGTTGTAACCCGTGTCAGGCTCCTTGCACTCGTCCTCTTCGATCGTCTTCGTCAGATCGGGACCCTTGTGACCGGCGACGGCCGACGGCGACTTCTTCGCGTCGCCGCCGCCCTTCTCGTCATTGCCGTTCATCGTCAGGGCCGTGATCAGACCGCCGACCGCGATCAGCGCGACGACGACCGAACCGACGATCACCCCGGTGTTCCGCTTGCCGCCACCGCCACCGGAGACCGCCGAACTCGGCGTCGTCTGGGGCGAGATGGTGTACGGCGGTGGCGTCTGCTGGTGCAGCGGCTGGTGCTGCTGGTGCTGCTGAGGCGCGTATGGAGAGGTGGGCGGCGGGGTCTGGTAGCCCTGCTGCGGATATCCGTAGCCCGGAGTGGCCGGCGCCGGGCTCCCGTAGGGGCCCGGCTGGTACGGCGTCTGCACCGGACCGGTCGGCGCCTGCGTCGACTGGTCGACCGGCGGGAACACCGCGGAAGCGACACCCGCACCGCTGGACGTCTGCGCGCCCGGCACGATGCTGGGCGCCGCGGCCTGCAGCGACTGGGCGACCCGCAGGCACTCGTCGCGCATCGCCTCGGCGCTCGGGAAGCGCTCGTTCGGGTTCTTCTTCAGCGCGCGGGCGACCAGCGCGTCCACCGCCGGGGGCACCGACCGGTTGATCGACGAAGGAGCCACCGGCTCCTCCTGGACGTGCGCATACGCTATGGCCAGCGGCGAGTCCGCCTCGAACGGCAGCCGCCCGGTGACCAGTTGGAACAGCATGATGCCGACCGAGTACAGGTCGGAGCGGGCGTCCACGCCACGGCCCAGGGCCTGCTCGGGCGAGAGGTACTGAGGGGTACCGACGACCATGCCGGTCTGCGTCATCGACGTGACACCGGACTGCATGGCGCGGGCGATACCGAAGTCCATGACCTTGACGACGTTCCGCTTCGTCATCATGACGTTGCCCGGCTTGATGTCGCGGTGGACCAGACCCATCTCGTGGCTGATCTCCAGCGCCGCGAGCACATCGGCCGTGATCTTCAGGGCCTTGTCGGTCGGCATCGCGCCGTAGTGCGCGACATCCGCGTCGAGCACGGAGCCGAGGGGCTGGCCCTCGACGTACTCCATGACGATGTACGGGGTGGTCATCCCGTCGAGGTCGTCCTCGCCGGTGTCGAAGACCGAGACGATGTTCGTGTGCGTGAGCTTCGCCACGGACTGGGCCTCACGGCGGAAGCGCTCACGGAACGCCTGCTCACGCCCGAGCTCGGTGTGCAGCGTCTTGATCGCCACCTGGCGGTCGAGCACGGCGTCGTACGCGAGGTGGACCGAGGCCATGCCGCCCTCGCCGAGCAGATCACGCAGCTGGTAGCGACCGCCGGCGACAGCACGCCCTGCGTACCGGCCTTGTGCGCCGTCCTGGCTCATGTTTCTACGTCCCCCATCGGCGCGGCCGGTGATCGATCACCACTATTCCCGGCCAAGTCTGCCCCGTGGCACCGGCACGTCAAGCTCGGTGCCCGTTCCGTGACCGTACGGGCAAGAAGCGTCGCGGAAGCGTTACAGGAACCGCCCAGACGATTTGCATCGCATTGCCCTCAGAAGGTTTGATGGCCGGTCCATCTCGGGACGGGGCGCCGGGCGGAGCCTGTAGCGTGGCCCGACGGAGACCGTAACGACCACCGCGCGTACATCCGACAGTGCGGACACGAACGCGGACAGAAACGACGGCGAGGACTGATGGCACAGACGCAGCGCGCTCAGGGCCCGTCCGACCCCGAGGCGGCTGGCGGCGGTATGTCAGATGCGCCGGAGTTGTGGGGAAACGGCGGGCTAGTCGGCGACGGCCGGTACCGGCTGACCCACAGACTCGGCCGGGGCGGCATGGCGGAGGTCTTCGCCGCGGAGGACGTCCGACTCGGACGCACCGTAGCGGTCAAGCTCCTGCGCTCCGACCTCGCCGAGGACCCGGTCTCCAAGGCCCGCTTCACGCGCGAGGCCCAGTCGGTCGCGGGCCTCAACCACCACGCCGTCGTCGCCGTGTACGACTCCGGCGAGGACGCCGTCGGCCACTCGGTCGTCCCCTACATCGTGATGGAGATCGTCGAGGGCCGCACGATCCGCGACCTCCTCCTGAACGCCGAGGCGCCCGGACCCGAGCAGGCCCTGATCATCGTCTCCGGCGTCCTGGAGGCCCTCGCCTACTCGCACCAGCACGGCATCGTGCACCGCGACATCAAGCCGGCGAACGTGATCATCACCCACACCGGTGCGGTGAAGGTGATGGACTTCGGCATCGCGCGCGCCCTGCACGGCGCGCAGTCGACCATGACGCAGACCGGCATGGTCATGGGCACGCCCCAGTACCTGTCGCCCGAGCAGGCCCTCGGCAAGGCCGTCGACCACCGCTCCGACCTGTACGCGACCGGCTGCCTGCTCTACGAACTCCTCGCGCTGCGGCCCCCGTTCACCGGCGAGACCCCGCTGTCCGTCGTCTACCAGCACGTCCAGGACACCCCGGTACCGCCCTCCGAGGTCTCGGACGTGGCGCCGCCGGAGCTCGACGGGCTCGTCATGCGCTCGCTGGCCAAGGACCCGGACGACCGGTTCCAGACCGCCGAGGAGATGCGCGGCCTCGTCCAGTACGGGCTGCAGATGCTGTACGACCAGGGCGGCCACACCAACACCTGGAACACCGGTCCGGTCGCCGCGGACATGCACAGCGGCGGCAACACCCCGGCCATGGGCGTCGCGGGCACGACAGCGCTGCCGCACCCGTCCGACGGCGGTACGGCGGCCCAGCCGATGCTGCGGCCCCCGGGCAGCGACGACGGCGGCTTCGACGGCGGGCACCGCTCAGGCGGCGGCAGCGGCCGCGGCAAGATGTGGATCCTCGCGGTCCTCGCCGTGATCGCCATCGCGGGCGGCGCGGCCTGGGCGATGGCCGGCGGCGGCGATCACAAGGGCGGCACCGGCACCACCCAGTCGCCCACGCAGTCGCACTCCCAGAAGGAGAAGGAGCCCACCCGGGGCTCCGACGACACGGCCACCGAGGGCGCCACGACGGACCCGGGCGCCGGGACCGGCGGGGGCTCCGACTACACGCCGTCGGAGGAGCCCAGCACGGGTGACGTCACGCCGTCCGACAGCGCGCCCGAGCCGAGCGACGAGCCGTCCGACCCGACGCCGTCCAAGACCCAGCCGACGTCCGAGGAGCCGCCCACGGGCGATCCCACCCCGCCCACGGGGGGCCCGTCCACGGGTGGCGCCATCGGGGACCCGGGCGGGAACGACCCGGGCGGCACCGACGGCGGGGCCTGAGCCGCCACCCTCCCAGCACAAGACATACGAAGGCGCCCGGCCGGTCACCATGACCGGCCGGGCGCCTTCGCGTTAAGGGTTCGATTCGGGTCTCTGCAGGTACCGGGCTGGGCGTTCCAGGTAGGGGGCGCCCGGCACCTCTACAAGTACGGGCCTCCGGAGCGGCCGGCCACCCGCGGGTCGTCGTCATCCTCTCCGCCCACGCCGGGCGGCAGCGCGCGACGCATCTGCTCCAACTGGGCCCGCGCGGCCATCTGCTGCGCGAACAGTGTCGTCTGGATCCCGTGGAAGAGTCCCTCGAGCCAGCCAACCAACTGAGCCTGCGCGATCCGCAGTTCGGCGTCGCTCGGGATCACCTCGTCGGTGAACGGCAGGGAGAGGCGCTCCAGCTCCTCGACCAGCTCCGGCGCGAGACCGTCCTCGAGCTCCTTCACGGAGCTCGCGTGGATCTCCTTGAGCCGCACCCGGCTCGCCTCGTCCAGAGGAGCCGCCCGCACCTCCTCGAGCAGCTGCTTGATCATGCTGCCGATGCGCATCACCTTGGCGGGTTGTTCCACCATCTCCGTCACCGGGACCTCGCGGGAGTCGTCGTCTCCACCGCCACCGAGCGCCATTCCGTCCTGGCCCACGACCAGGACCTGGGGGCTCTCCGGCGACCTTTCGTTCCTCGGCATCTCCATGCCGCCATTCTCTCGTACCGCACCATCACACCTGGGTAGTGCCCCCATACGAGAGTGATCCACCGTGTTCGGGCGTGTTCCCACCGTGAGCGACGGCGTTCCCGGCGCGTACGGGCCTGAGCGAGGGCGGCGGCGGTTTGCGGGGCGGGCGGGGCGACGAACGCGGGCCACGGGCCGGTCGTGAAGGACGGCCTCGGGCTTGAAAGGAGCGGGAGGCGTGTGCCGTGAGGGCGGATGTCTTCGGGGCGGATGTCTTTGGGGCGGATGTCTTCGGGGCGGATGCCGTGGCGGCGTATGTCATGGGCGGCGCGTATGTCATGGGCGGCAGCGATTTCCGGTTCGGGGTGGAGTTCCTGGGCGGCGCGGATGTCATGAGCAGTGGAGATTTCGGGTTCGGGGCGGATTTCATGGGCGGCACGTATCTCATGGGCGGCAGCGATGTGCGGCAGCGATTCATGTGCGGCGCAGGCGCAGGGCCAGGAATCCGACGCCGAGGCCGACCAGGACGAGGCCGGAGCCCAGCGGCAGGACGCCCACGCCGGGGATCACGGGTTCGGCGACGGCCTGCTGCGGGGTGCGGCCGACGTTGTCCGCGGGGACGTCTGTGGGCCGGACCGACGGCTGGACCTGCTGCTCGTCGGGGTCTTCCTCCCAGGCCTGCGGTTCTTCCGGGGGCACGGGTATCGCGGCGTGGGCCGAGCGGGTGCGCGACGGCTCCGCCGAGGCCGAGGGAGCGTGGGAGCGCTTCGGCACGTCCGAGGCCGCGGACGCCGAGGCGGAGTGGCTCTTCCGGGCGGAGTGGCCCTTGCGGGAGGAGGCCGTGGAGGGTGCCGCGAAGGGGGCCTTCGGATGGGCGGGGGATGCGCTGGGCCGTCCGGGGGAAGCACTGGCCGAGGGCTTCTCGGTGTCGGGCGCGGACGGTGCGGCCGCGGAGGGCTTACGGCGCGGCCGGTGCGTGGGCGGGGCCTCTTCGGGGCGGTCGTGGACCGGCGGCTTCGACTCGGCCCGCCCCGGCGGCGTGCGGCCCTCGCCGGGGCGGCTGCCGGCCTTCGCCTCGTCATCGGCAGAGGCGGGGGCGCGCGTGGGCGAGGGTTCGGCGGCGTACGCGTAGGTGCCGGTGGTGGCCGCTCCGGAGAGGAGGGCCAGGAACAGCAGTGGCCACAGCAGCGGCGGCAGCGGGCGGCCGGTGGTGCGGAGGCGTGGAGTCATTCCGCGCGCCCCTCCCGGAATCGAGTCACCAAGATCAGAGGAATCCCGGAATCAGCGTCACATGACGCAACAATTCCGGCACCTTGGTGCCACTCCGCTCACTCCGGCCACGCCGCCGCCCGCCGCCCGGCCTACTCCACGGTGAGCAGCACCTTCCCGATGTGCCCGCTCTCCTCCAGGACACGGTGCGCCTGCGCCGCGTCGCTCATCGGCAGCTTCCGGTCGACGATGGGCCGGACGCGGCCCGAGTCGATCAGCGGCCAGATGTGCTCCCGTACCGCCGCGACGATCGCTGCCTTCTCGGACAGCGGGCGCGCACGCAGCGAGGTCGCGGTGATGGCGCCGCGCTTGTTGAGGAGCATGGCGATGTTCAGTTCGCCCTGGATGCCGCCCTGCATGCCGATGATCGCGAGGCGGCCGTTGGTGGCCAGCGTCTGGACGTTGCGGTCCAGGTACTTGGCGCCCATGTTGTCGAGGATGACGTCGGCGCCCGCGCCGTCCGTGGCCCGCTTGATCTCCTCCACGAAGTCCTGCTCGCGGTAGTTGATCAGGATGTCGGCGCCGAGCTCGGCGCAGTAGTCGAGCTTCTCCTTGCTACCCGCCGTCACCGCCACCCTGGCGCCGATCGCCTTGGCCAGCTGGATGGCCATCGTGCCGATGCCGCTGGAGCCGCCGTGGACGAGGAAGGTCTCGCCGGGGCGCAGGTGGGCGATCATGAAGACGTTCGACCAGACGGTCGCGGTCACCTCGGGCAGCGCGGCCGCCGTGACGAGGTCGGTGTTCTCGGGTACGGGCAGGAGCTGGCCGGCCGGGACGGCGACCTTCTCGGCGTAACCGCCGCCCGAGAGCAGCGCGCACACCTCGTCGCCGACGGACCAGCCGGACACTCCGGCGCCGAGGGCGACGATGCGTCCCGCGCACTCGAGGCCGGGGATGGCGGTCGCGCCGGGCGGCGGGTTGTAGAGGCCCTGGCGCTGGAGCAGATCGGCGCGGTTGACGGCCCCGGCCGCCACCTCGACCAGCACTTCGCCGTCACCGGGTACGGGATCGGGAACCTCCGCCCAGACGAGCGCCTCAGGTCCACCGGGTTCCGGAATCGTGATCGCATACATGCCGGCGAGGCTACTCCTCGCGGTGATCCGGACGGCGGGACGGCACGTGCCACGCCGCCAGTTCGCGGCGCCCCGACTCACCGTCCGGGCACGCCCCAACAGTCAGTCCTGTGGTGCCCCCGACTGTCAGTCCTGCGGCAGCCGTCGCGTGTCCGGGACGGACCGGGTGCTGGGGGTGGCGCGGACGATCGTGATCAGGCGGTCCGTCAACTGGAGCGTGCCGATGGCCCGGTCGTCGTAACCCAGCACCCGGTGCCCGCGCACCACGCTCACGATCAGGTCCTCGGTCTCCCGGACCTTCAGCCCCACCTCGGCCTTTATGACCGGTCGTTCGACGAGGTCGAGGCCGCTGCCCTGCTGGATGAGGTCCTCCATGACCATGCCCGCGCTCGGGCTGAGCACGGAGAGTCCGAGCAGCCGGCCCGCCGCGCTGGCGCTGGTGATGACGGCGTCGGCGCCCGACTGCCGCAGCAAGGGGGCGTTCTCCTCCTCACGGACGGCCGCCACGATCTTCGCCGCGCGGTTGAGCTGGCGGGCGGTGAGGGTGACCAGGACCGCGGTGTCGTCGCGCTGGGTCGCGACGATGATCTGGCGCGCCCTCTGCACCTCGGCCCGCAGCAGCACATCACTGCGCGTGGCATCGCCGACGACTCCGGCGAACCCGATCGCCGTGGCCGCCTCGATGACCTTGCTGCTGGGGTCGACGACCACGACCTGATCCGCCTTCAGCCCCGTCGCGCAGACGGTCTGGATCGCCGACCGGCCCTTCGTGCCGAATCCGACGACCACGGTGTGGTCACGCAAGTTGGACCTCCAGCGGTTCAGTCGCCACTCATCCCGCGTGCGCTCGGTGAGCACTTCGAGGGTGGTGCCGACCAGGATGATCAGGAACAGCACACGCAGCGGCGTGATGACGAAGATGTTGACGATCCGGGCGCCGTCACTGACGGGCGTGATGTCGCCGTACCCGGTTGTGGAGAGGGTGACGGTCGCGTAGTAGAACGCGTCCAGCAGGTCGACGCTGCCGTCGGAGTTGTCGTTGTAGCCGGAGCGGTCGGCCCAGACGATGATCGCCGTCGCGACCAGCACGGTGAGCGCCATCAGCAGCCGCCCGGCCACCTGCCGCAGCGGCCGCTCGACGACCCGTTTGGGCAGCTTCACCTGACGGGTGACGACCTTCTCGTCGTCCTGGCGGGCCATCGCGTCATGGCCGGGAAGTTTCACGTGAAACGCCTCTCGGTGGGGGCGTCGCCTCCGTCGTCACCCGCCGGGTTCCACGACCACGGCAGGTCGAGGATCTCCACTTCCCGCCCGGCCTTCGCTCCGCCGGGCGCGACGACGGCGAGCCCGTCGGCGGCCGCGATCCCGCGCAGCATGGCCGGACCGTTGTAGCGCAGCGGCACGGCGTCCTCCCCCCGCACCACGACGGGGACGAGCCGCGTGTCGTGCGGATGCCCGTGCACAGCCCCCTGGAGCGGCACGGTGTACGGCTCCTGCTCCGGCCGTCCCGCGAGCATCCGCAGTAGCGGCTCGGCAAGCGTGAGGAGCCCGGAGACGGCCGCGAGAGGGTTGCCCGGCAGGCCGACGAGGTGCTGCCCCTCCTTGGTGCGGGCGAGCAGCATCGGGTGCCCGGGCCGCACCGCGACTCCGTCGACGAGCAGCTCGGCGTCGACGCGGCTCAGCGTCGGGTGCACATGGTCGACCGGGCCCGACGCGGTGCCGCCGGTCGTCACGATGAGGTCGGCGTCCGACGCCCGTACGGCCTTGAGCAGCGCCTTCGGATCGTCGCCCAGACGTCGTACGGAGGTGACCTCCGCGCCGAGCGCCCTCAGCCAGGCCGGCAGCATCGGGCCGAGCGCGTCACGGATGAGGCCCTCACGGGGGAGGCCCTCGGTCAGCAACTCGTCGCCCAGGATGAACACCTCGACCCTCGGGCGCGCCACCGTCAGCAGCTCGTCGTACCCGGCGGCCGCGGCGAGCCCGAGCACCGCCGGAGTCACCAGGGCTCCGGCGGGCAGGAGTTGGTCGCCGGAGCGGCACTCCTGGCCTCGGGGGCGGATGTCCTGGCCGTGGCCGACGTCCCCGAGGGCGAACAGCCGGCCCTTGTCGTCGGTGCGGCCGTGCTCACTGCGGATGACGGCGGTCGCGTCCCGCGGGACCCGGGCGCCGGTGGCGATCTGGACGGCCTCACCGTCGGACAACGGCTCGGGCCGGTCCTGCCCGGCGAGTATCCCCTCGGCCCGTACGTCCCAGGGGCCCGGCCCGGCGACGACCCAGCCGTCCATGGCGGAGGTGTCGAAGGAGGGGAGGTCGGAGAGCGCGGCGAGGGGCTCGGCCAGCGTCAGACCGAGCGCCCGGTCGAGCGGCACGCGGCGCTCCGCCGCAGTTCCCCGGCGTGCGGCGGCCGCGCGCCCGGCCCGCCCGGCGACGGCTCGCGCGGCGGACCAGGAGACAGCCTGGTGCCGGGAGCCGGTTCGCTGGTCGGAAGGGGCGCTGTGGCGCGTGGGGTCCGGCTGGTCCGGGTGATCCGTGTGGCAGGTGGAGGTGGCGGGTTCGGTGCGCCGGGAGCGCTCTGCCGAACCGCGTTCCGGGCCGGGGCGTCCCGTGCCGGAGCCTGCCCCGCCGGAGCGTCCGTCACCGGAGCCCGCCGCGCCGGGAACCCCCGCGCCGCCTGCGCCGCGGCCGTCCGCTGCCCGAGCCTCGTTGACCAGGGCGAGCGCCTCGTCGACGGCGCCGTCCTCGGCCGCGCGGGCCTGCGCGGCCAGCGACTCGGCGCTCTGACCGCTCATCCCGCGTCCGGCCGCGCGCCGGCGGAGCCACCGGGTGAGGTGCCGTCAGGGGAGGCACCGTCAGAGGAGGCACCCGTAGTGCCGCTCGCCGACGCTTCCTCGTCCGCGGCTTCCTTCGCCCAGCGGTCAGCGAGCGCGGCGGCCTTCGCGCAGGCCTCGGCGACGGCCTCGCGGCCTCCCCCGGCGGTAGCGGCCGCGTATCCGACGAGGAACGTCGTCAGGGGAGCGGCCGGCCTGGCCACACCGTGCGCGGCGTCGCGGGCGAGGTCGAGCAGGAGGCCGGTGTCGACGTCGAGCTCGATGCCCAGTTCGTCCTTGGCTGCGGAGATCCATTCATCCAACACGTGCCCATGCTCCCTGATACGTGACCGGGCGGCGGCGATGTCGTCCCAGGTGTCGCAGTCGAAAGACGCGACGGGGTCGGTGATACGAGTGAGTTCGAGCCGGCCGACGAGCAGCCGCAGGGGCAGCCCGGAGAGGCCGTCGTCGTGAGCGGCGGTGAGTTCGGCGAGGTGTTGGCGCAGGGGTGCGCTGCGGTAGGCCGCGACGAGCGGCTGGTCCCGTCCGTCGGCGTCGGTGAGCAGGACCCCGTCCGCCGTTCCCGCGTTCAGGGTGTCGAGGAGGCGCCGTACGGTCTGCTCGCTGAGGAAGGGCAGGTCGGCGGAGAGGACGAGGACCTGGTCGGCCGTGGTGGCGCGCAGGCCGGCGTCGAGCGCGGCCACCGGCCCGCCGCCCGGCGGGTCCTCGCGGGACCAGCGCACGGGGCGCGCGGTGGGTCTGGGTTCGGCGACGACGACCGTGGTGCCGGCCGTGGCGCAGGCGGCCAGGACCCGGTCGAGCAGCGGCCTGCCGCCGACGCGGACCGCGGGTTTGTCCGTGCCGCCGAGCCGTCTGGCGGCGCCGCCGGCGAGCACGACGGCGTCGTGGGCGGGGCGGCTCGGCGCGGGAGCAGCGTTCATCCCCCGAGTATGGGCGCACGAAGGATCATTGAGACCCCCGGAAACGGCCCGCACCCGCGAGGATTTACGTCACATCGGGGTGGGCGGGGGCGGGCCGCTCGTCCTCACAGGGTGCGCAGGAGCACCGCCGGCTGTTCGACGCAGTCCGCCACGTAGCGCAGGAAGCCGCCCGCCGTGCCGCCGTCGCACACCCGGTGGTCGAAGGTGAGCGACAGCTGGACGACCTGTCGCACCGCCAACTCCCCCTGGTGGACCCAGGGTTTGGGGATGATCCGGCCCACGCCGAGCATGGCGGCCTCGGGGTGGTTGATGATCGGCGTCGAACCGTCGACGCCGAAGACGCCGTAGTTGTTCAACGTGAACGTGCCGCCGGTGAGTTCCCCGGGCGTGAGCCGCCCGGCCCGCGCCGCCTCCGTGAGGCGGCCGAACTCGGCGCTGAGGGACTCGGCGTCGCGCACGTGCGCGTCCTTCACGACGGGGACGACGAGCCCGCGCTCGGTCTGGGCGGCGAACCCGAGGTGCACGGTGTCGAGCTGCACGACCTCGCGGGCCGCCAGGTCGACCCGGGAGTTGAGCTCCGGGTAGCGGGCCAGGGCGGCGGTGCAGATGCGGGCGAGCAGGGCGAGCACGGAGATCTTCTCCCCGCCGGCCGCGTTCATGGCCACGCGCGCGTGCATGAACTCCGTGGCGTCGGCGTCCACCCAGCAGGTCGCGTCGGGGATCTCTCGGCGGCTGCGGGTGAGCTTGTCGGCTACGGCGCCTCGTATGCCGCGCAGGGGGACACGGATGCCGTCCGCGCTCGTGTCCGACGGGGTCGGAGCCTGGGCGGGGGCCTGGGTCGGGGACGCGGCCGGCGCCACGGCGTCCGCTTCGGCCACGTGGGTCCGTACCTGCACCGTCTCCCGCATGGCGCTCTCGACATCGGCCCGCAGGATGAGGCCGTCCGGCCCCGACCCGGGCAACTCACGCAGATCGACGCCGTGTTCACGGGCGAGCTTGCGCACGAGAGGGGAGATGACCGGCACGGGTCCGCTCCGCGGTGTCGCCTCCGGAGCCGGTGCGGGGGAGACGGAAGGAGCCGCCTCCATGGGTGCCGCGGGCGCAGCCGCAGGGACGGCGTCCTGTCGGCGGACCCGGCGCCGGCGCGCAGGCGCGGCTGCGGTGCCGTAACCCACCAGGACGTTCCCGGATCCCTCGTCGTCGCCCTCCCCCTCGGCCGGTGTGCCCACGGCGACCGTCAGGAGGGGGGAGCCGACGGGGAGTTCGCTGCCTTCCTCGCCGAAGCGGGCTGTCACCACGCCCCCGTAGGGACACGGCACCTCGACCATCGCCTTCGCGGTCTCCACCTCGACGACCGGCTGGTCCACCGCCACGACGTCGCCGACCTGGACGAGCCAGGTGACGATCGACGCCTCGGTGAGGCCTTCGCCCAGGTCGGGCAGCTTGAACTCGAGGACCTGTGCCATCAGCTGCCCGCCTCCCACTGAAGCCGGGCGACCGCGTCCAGGATCCGGTCGACCCCCGGCAGATGGTGCCGCTCCAGCATCGGCGGCGGATACGGGATGTCGAACCCGGCCACCCGCAGGACCGGCGCCTCCAGGTGGTGGAAGCAGCGCTCGGTGACCCGCGCGGCGATCTCACCGCCGGGCCCGCCGAAACCGCCCGACTCGTGCACGACAACGGCTCGCCCGGTGCGGCGCACGGATGCGCTGACCGTCTCGTCGTCGAACGGCACCAGGGAGCGCAGATCGACGACTTCCAGGTCCCAGCCCTCGGCGCGCGCGGCCTCGGCCGCCTCCATGCAGACCGGCACCGACGGCCCGTACGTGATGAGGGTGGCGCTGCTGCCGGGCCGCCTGACCACGGCCCGCCCGATGGGTTCCACGTCCGTCGGGTGCTCGGGGTTCCAGGAGTCCTTCGACCAGTACAGCCGCTTGGGCTCGAGGACGACGACGGGGTCGTCGGAGGCGATGGCGGCGCGCATCATGCCGTAGGCGTCGGCGACGGTCGCGGGCGTGACGACATGGAGGCCCGGGGTGGCCATGTAGTAGGCCTCGGAGGAGTCGCTGTGGTGCTCTACGCCACCGATGCCGCCGCCGTAGGGCACGCGTACGGTGAGGGGCATCGGCATCGCGCCCCTGGTGCGGTTGCGCATCTTCGCGACGTGCGAGATCAGCTGCTCGAAGCCCGGGTAGGCGAACGCGTCGAACTGCATCTCGACGACGGGCCGCAGGCCGTACATGGCCATGCCGACCGCGGTGCCGAGGATGCCCGCCTCGGCGAGCGGCGTGTCCGTGCAGCGGGCGTCACCGAACTCCTTGGCCAGTCCGTCGGTGACCCTGAAGACGCCGCCCAGCGTGCCGACGTCCTCACCGAGGACGTGCACGGAAGGGTCGGCGGCCATGGCGTCGCGCAGGGCGCGGCCGAAGGCCTGCGCCATGGTGGCCGGCTTGGCGGCGACAGTCGTCATCGGTCCGCCCCGTCCGCCTCGGCGTCGAGCTCGGCACGCAACTGGGCTGCTTGCTCGCGCAGTTGCGTCGTCTGCTCGGCGTAGACATCGCGGAAGAGGTCCATGGGGTCGAGCACCGGGTCCTGGTTCATGCGCTCGCGCAGGTCGGCGGCCATCTTCTCGGCGTCGTCGCGCACGGCCCGTATGCCTTCCTCGTCGAGGAGTCCGCGCTCCGTCAACTCCCGCTCCAGGAGCAGGATCGGGTCGTGGTCGCGCCAGGCGTCGACCTCGGCGTCGACGCGGTAGCGCGTGGCGTCGTCCGCGTTCGTGTGCGCCTCCATGCGGTAGGTGATCGCCTCGACGAGGGTCGGGCCGCCCCCTTCGCGCGCGTGGCGCACGGCTTCGGCGAGGACCTCGTGCACGGCCGCCGCGTCGTTGCCGTCCACCAGGCGACCGGGCATCCCGTAACCGACGGCCTTGTGGGCCAGGGACGGGGCGGCGGTCTGCTTGGCGAGCGGTACGGAGATCGCGAAGCCGTTGTTCTGGACGAGGAAGACGACCGGGGCCTGCCACACCGCGGCGAAGTTCAGCGCCTCGTGGAAGTCGCCCTCGCTGGTGCCTCCGTCGCCGACCATGGCGAGCGCGACCACGTCGTCACCCTTGAGGCGGGCGGCGTGCGCGAGTCCCACGGCGTGCGGGAGCTGGGTCGCGAGCGGCGTGCACAGGGGGGCGACGCGGTGCTCGCGCGGGTCGTACCCGGTGTGCCAGTCGCCCCGCAGCAGGGTCAGGGCCTGTACGGGGTCGAGGCCGCGGGCGACGGCGGCGAGGGTGTCCCGGTAGCTGGGGAAGAGCCAGTCGCGCTCCTCCAGGACGAGGGCGGCCGCGACCTCGCAGGCCTCCTGTCCGGTGCTGGAGGGGTAGACCGCGAGCCGGCCCTGCTTCGTCAGGGCGGTCGCCTGCGCGTTGTACCTGCGCCCGCGCACCACCTCCGCGTACAGCTGGTGCAGAAGCCGGGCGTCGGCCTTGGCCGCGGCGTCGGTGCCGAGAACCCGGAACGGCTCGGCGTCGGGCAGCAGCGGCGCGGGATCCGTGCGCGGCTGCCAGGCGGGCGGCGGGGTGGGCCGGTAGGCGTCCCGCTGCTCCATGACCGTCATGACGGCACCTCCTCGTTGGAAGCGGCTGAGAGACGCGACGGTGTGATGCGCCTCACCTACCGATTGTTCGGTCGTCGGCACATTTTGGCTACAGGCACCTCCAGGCTGTGGACAAACGGTTCTCCACAGCCTGGGATGGACGCAGTACGTCCATGGTAGGGAGGCGGGGGGACATGGCATCTGAACGAATGGCCGACGGCCCGGGAGGCGATGGCCCCGAATCCTCGCCCCGAGCGCCCGACACCGGCCCCGCCGGCCGTCCGGACTCCCCGCGCCGGCCGCCCGACGGCCGCCCCGAGTACCAGCCGCGCCCGCTGGACGCGATCGACCGCGACATCCTGCAGATGCTCCAGATGGACGGCCGCGCCTCGATACGCTCCGTCGCCGAGCGCGTCCATGTGTCACGGGCCAACGCCTACGCGCGCATCAACCGGCTCATCGACGACGGCGTCATCCGCGGCTTCGGCGCCCGCGTCAACCACGAGCGGGCCGGGCAGGGCGCCTCGGCGTACATCACGCTCAAGATCGTCCAGAACTCCTGGCGCACCGTGCGCGAGCAGCTGCGCCGGCTCCCGGAGGCCTCGCACATCGCGCTGGTCAGCGGCGACTTCGATGTGCTCCTGATGGTGCACACGCAGGACAACAGGTCGCTGCGGGAACTGGTGCTCACCAAGCTCCAGGCCATGCCGGAGGTGCTGAGCACGAGGACGCTGCTGGTGTTCGAGGAGGAGGACCTGGAGCCGGACGCCTGACGCGCCCGCCCCTGGGGGCCGTCAGCCCTCCTTGCGCAGCCCTCCGAAGATCAACTGCACGACGGCGTTGGCGACTTCGCGGTCGTCCATGCCCCGGCCGCCCGGCCGGTACCACTCCACGATCGAGTTGATCATGCCGAACACGAGGCGGGTCGCGAGCCGCACCTCGATGTCGCCCCGCACGTCACCGTCGGCCGCGGCCGCCTTCAGGAGCTCGGCCACCTGGTGGTCGAACTCCCTGCGCCGCTCCATCGCCCAGCGCTCCGTGTCGGTGTTCCCGCGCACACGCAGCAGCAGGGTCACGTACGGAAGCTCGGATATCAGTACCTGGACCATGCGCCGGGTGACGTACTCCAGGCGCTCGACGGCGCGCCCCACGCGCGCGTGCTCCTCGCCCAGGATCCCGAAGAGGCCGTCGAGCGCGCGACTGACGGCGCGGCGCAGCAGTTCCTCCTTGCCGGCGACGTGGTGGTAGATCGACGACTTGGAGATACCGGCCGCCTTGGAGAGATGTTCCATGGAAGTGCCGTCGTAGCCACGCTCGTTGAAGACCTGCACGGCGACGGACAGGAGGGTCTCGGGCGTGTAGGTGTCGCGCCTTGCGGTGGTCATGCGGAGCCCTCCCGCTTGTCGGAGGCGTACGAGTGGCGGTAGAGCGCGAGCGAGGGCGCGTAACGGCCGGACGGGTCGCGCAGGTGCAGATCGTCGAGGAGGGAGTACGCCCAGTTCTTGCCGAGCTTCCTGCTCCACTCGACAGGCCCCAGCGGGTAGTTGACACCCAGGCGCATCGCCGTGTCGATGTCCTCCGGAGTGGCCACTCCCTTGGCGACGGCGTCGTGCGCCAGGTCGATGAGCCGCGCGACCGTGCGGGCGACGATCATGCCGGGTACGTCCCCGATGACACTGACGTCCTTGCCGATGGCCTGGAAGAGCCCGGTGGCCTCGCGCAGGGTCTGCGGCGACGCTTGCTGAGAGGTCGCGAGAGCGAGGCGGGTGGCGGCTCGGTAGTCGAACGCCAGATCGAAGTAGATGACGTCCCGGTACTCGACGGACGTCTGGCCGTCCGCGAGAGCGAGCTGGCCACCGCTGGGAAGGACCAGGCGCGTGCCGTTGTCCTCGTCCTCCTCGCGCACCGGGATGCCCGCCTCGCGGATCAGCGTGAGGAGCTCGGCGGCAGGCCCCAGGTCGCCCTCGGCGACGACGTAGGCGGGCGCCTGGGCGGGCTGCGCCGTGTGCGGCTCCGGGCGCTCCTCGCCGTCCGCGTACGCGTACCAGCCGCGGCCTGACTTGCGGCCGTGCATGCCGGCCTCGACCAGGCGCCGCTGGGCGAGGGACGGCCGGAACTTCACGTCCTGGAAGAAGGCCTCCCACACGGAGCGGGTGACTGCTTCGTTGACGTCCTGCCCGATGAGGTCCGTCAGTTCGAAGGCGCCCATCTTGAAGCCGCCGCACTCGCGCAGGACGGCGTCGATGGTGGCGGGCTGGGCGCCCTGCTCCTCGTAGACCGCGAACGCCTCGGCGTAGAAGGGGCGCGCGATGCGGTTGACGATGAATCCGGGGGTGTCGGCGCACACGACGGGCGTCTTGCCCCAGGCGCGGGCCGTCTCGTACGCGCGTGTGGCCGCCGTGACGTCGGTCGCCGCGCCGGAGACCACCTCGACCAGGGGCATCAGGGGCGCGGGGTTGAAGAAGTGCAGGCCGACGAGGCGGCCCGGCAGGCGCAGCGCGCCGCCGACGGCCGTGACGGACAGGGACGAGGTGTTGGTCGCGAGCAGACAGTCGTCCCCGACGATCTCCTCCAGATCGGTGAACAGCTGCTGTTTCACGTCGAGCCGCTCCAGTACGGCCTCGACGACGAGCGCCGCCCCCGCGAACTCCTCTAGGGACTCGGCGGGGCTCAGACGCGCGCGGGCGGCGTCGCGCTCGGCCGCGTCGAGCCTGCCCTTGTCGACCAGGCGGTCCAGGCGCGCGGCGATGGCGTCCGCAGCTTCCTGGGCGCGTCCCGGCACGGCGTCGTAGAGCCGGACGGGGTGGCCGGCGGTCAGGGCGACCTGGGCGATGCCCTGGCCCATGGTGCCGGTGCCCACCACGCCGACAAGGCGTTCGGGGCTGCCGAGCTCGAGTGCTGTCATGGTCGCGATCCTCCCGCACGGAACGACGGCCGGAGGCCCGGGGGTCGGGGCGCAGCGGCGGGCGCGAAGTTTTCCACAGGTTCGACGGACCCCCTTGTCCCGACCGATCGTTCGGTTACTCTAGCCGTGTCTGCCTGTTCCTGCCCAGCTGTTCCTGCCCAGCTCGCCGGCTCGACGAAGAGCCGTCTCGACGAGGAGTTGGTCCGCCATGGCCGCCGAAGTCACCGCGCACGACCTGATCGCCAAGCACCGGCCCACCCTTGACCAAGCGCTGGAAGCGATCCGCACGCGCGCGTACTGGTCGCCGCACCCCGAGCACCCCAAGGCCTACGGAGAGCACGGAAGCCTGAGCATGCCCGAGGGCAAGGCCGCCTTCGACGCGCTCTCCGGCACCCGGATCGACCTCGGCCAGCCCGGCACGGACGACTGGGTGGGCGGCGAAATCTCGCCGTACGGAGTCGAGTTGGGCGTGACCTACCCGCACCCCGACCTCGATGTCCTGCTCCCCGCGATGCGCGCGGGCATGCGCACGTGGCGCGAGGCGGGCGCCGAGGCACGCGCCGCCGTCTGCCTGGAGATCCTGGCCCGGATCAGCGCGCGTACGCACGAGTTCGCGCACGCCGTGATGCACACCAGCGGCCAGGCCTTCATGATGGCGTTCCAGGCGGGCGGCCCGCACGCGCAGGACCGCGGACTCGAAGCGGTGGCGTACGCGTACGTCGAGCAGGTGCGCACACCGGACGCGGCGGAGTGGACCAAGCCGCAGGGCAAGCGCGACCCCCTCGTCCTCGGCAAGCAGTTCACGCCGGTCGGGCGCGGCATCGCGCTCCTCATCGGCTGCAACACGTTCCCCACGTGGAACGGATATCCGGGCCTCTTCGCCTCCCTCGCCACCGGCAACCCCGTCCTGGTGAAGCCTCACCCGCGCGCCGTGCTGCCCCTCGCCCTCACCGTCCAGGTCTCTCGCGAGGTCCTCGCCGAGGCCGGCTTCGACCCGAATCTGGTGGCACTGGCCGCCGAGAAGCCCGGCGAAGGCATCGCCAAGACGATCGCCCTGCGCCCCGAAATCAAGATCATCGACTACACGGGCTCGACGGCGTTCGGCGACTGGCTGGAGACGCACGCCCGGCAGGCACAGGTCTACACGGAGAAGGCCGGCGTCAACACGGTCGTCATCGACTCGACCGACCGCTACAAGGGAATGCTGGCGAACCTCGCGTTCTCCCTGTCCCTGTACAGCGGCCAGATGTGCACCACCCCGCAGAACCTGCTCATCCCGCGCGACGGCATCAGCACGGACGAGGGCCCCAAGACGTACGACGAGGTGGTCACCGACATCGCCGCCGCGGTCGGCGGTCTCCTCGGCGACGACGCCCGGGCGAACGCGCTGCTCGGCGCCCTGGTGAACCCGGACGTGAAGTCCCGCCTGGAGGCCGCCTCCGGCCTCGGTGAAGTCGCCCTCGCCTCACGGGAGATCAGCAACCCGGAGTTCCCGGGCGCCGTCGTCCGTACGCCGATGATCGTCAAGCAGGACGGTGCGCGGAAGTTCTGGGACGGCGCCGACTCCGAGTCCGCCTACCTCAGCGAGTGCTTCGGCCCGGTCTCCTTCGCCGTCGCCGTCGACTCCACGACGGACGCGCTGGACCTGCTGCGGCGCACGGTGCGCGACAAGGGGGCGATGACGGTCGGCGCGTACACGACCTCCGACGAGGTCGCCGAAGCCGTCGAAGAGGTCTGCCTCGAAGAGTGCGCCCAGCTGTCCATCAACCTCACGGGCGGGGTGTACGTGAACCAGACGGCGGCGTTCTCGGACTTCCACGGTTCCGGCGGCAACCCCGCGGCCAACGCGGCGCTGTGCGACGGAGCGTTCGTGTCGAACCGCTTCCGGGTGGTGGAGGTGCGCAAGGAGGCCTGAGGCCTCCGACCGGCGTCAGCTCAGGCAGCCGGGCGGCCCGCGGGACCGCCCGGCGTGCCACAGGTGCTCCAGTGGAAGAGCGTCATACCGACGCTCGTCGCCAGGTTGTAGCTGGAGACCTGCGCCCGCATCGGCAGCGACACCAAGTGGTCGGCACGGGCGCGCAGTTCGGGCGACAGGCCGCTGCGCTCCGAGCCGAAGGCGAGCAGCGCGTCGTCCGGCAGCGCAGTCCCCCGGATGTCCTCACCCTCCGGATCAAGCGCGTACAGGGGCCCCGGCGGCAGCTCCTCCACCGCCAGGCGCTCGACCGCCGTCGCGAAGTGCAGGCCCGCACCACCGCGTACGACAGTCGGATGCCAGGGGTCGAGGCTGCCGGTCATGACGACGCCCGTCGCCCCGAAGCCCGCGGCAAGCCGGATGACGGCGCCCGCGTTGCCGAGGTTGCGGGGGTTGTCGAGGACGACGACGGGGGCGGCCCTCGGCAGGTGCGCCACGGCAGCCAGGTTCGCCGCCCGGTCGGGCCGCACCGCCAGCGCGGCCACCCCCGTGGGATGCAGACGCGGCACGAGGGCGCGCAGCGTCTCCTCCGGCACCTCCACCAAAAGCCCGTCAAGGGCATCCCGCACGTCCGGGGCGAGCTCCTCGGCCAGGCCGAGCGCGGCGGCACGGCTGGCCGCCAGAGCCACGGGCACGCGCGCACCGAAACGCAGGGCGTGCTTGAGCGCGTGGAACCCGTCGAGGAGGACGGACGACTCGGCACGGGCGCGCCATTCGTCGACGCCTGCGCTATCTGCCCTGCTCATGCTGCTCGCCCGTTCATGCCGTGCGCCCTGCTCATGCTGTGTGCCCGCTCATGCTGCTTGCCTGCTCATGCTGCTTGCCTGTTCACGCTTTGTGCTTGTGCACGCCGTTCTCCCCGCTCATGGCGTGAAGCCTACGTGGGCCTGGTCGGGGCTCTCCGCGGCGCGAGGCCCCGGAACCGTAGAGGCGCCGACCGTACGGGAAAACACACCTCCACGCGTGCGTGCCACCCATCCACCCAGTCGCCTCAGGAACGCCGTCGGCAGGAACACCACGTCGGCGGCGATCATCGCGAGCGAGAAGAACGGCAGCCCGAGCAGCACGGCGATCGCCGCGTGCTCACACATCATGGCGATCAGCAGGACGTTCTTGACGCGCCGGTTGAACAGCGTGAACGGGAAGGCGACCTGTACGGCGACCGTCCCGTACGACACGAGCATCACCATCAGCCCGTGCGAGGCGAGCAGATCACCGAGGGCCGGCCAGGGCGAGAAGTAGTCCAGGTGGAGCGGGTAGTAGACCGCCGTCCCGTCCTGCCAGCGACTGCCCTGGATCTTGTACCAGCCGGCGGTCGCGTAGATCAGACATGCCTCCGCCATGATCACGAGAAGCGCGGCGTTGTGCGCGAGGTTCGCGATCACGTCGAGCAGCTGCCGGAGCTCGCTGTACGGGTCCCTCCGGTTCACCGCCCACCACAGGCCCTGCACGGCCCACAGCCCCCAGAACACGACCAGCCAGCCCCCACTCACGACCCCCATGAACGTGATCACGGAGAGCCCGAGCCCCGCGAGCCACCACAGCAACGGACCCACGACGTCGGTCGGCCCGATGTCGTCCTCACGCGCAAAGTGCTCACGCGCGCGTGCCGCTCGCCGCGCGTCCAGCGACCAGACCTGCCCGCACCGTGTGAACACCAGATAGATCGACATCAGATGGATGACGTTGTCGCCGCCGTCGCCCATGAAGATGCTGCGGTTCTGCAGTGAGAGCACGCCGATCATGAACAGGACGGACATGGTCCGGGTGCGCCAGCCCAGCATCAGAAGCGCGCTGGTCACGACCGCGGCGGCGTAGACGATCTCGAACCAGACGCGGCCGTCCGACCACATCAGAGCGGTGAAGGCGCCGTTACCGGCGATGAGCTGCTGTGCCATGTCCCAGCTCCACGGCCCGTCGGGCCCGTACAGCTCGTGGCGGTTGGGGAACTCGCGCAGCAGGAACAGCAGCCAGGTCGCGGAGAAGCCGATTCGGATCACTGCGCTCTGGTAGGGCCCGAGGGCGGACCCGGTGACGCGGTCGATGCGGTTCACCGGGCATCCGTCCCGTCAGCGGCAGCACGCGCGCGCGTGCTGTTGCCGTTTTGGCCCTGGCCCTGGCTCTGGCTGTTGCTGTTGCTGTTGCTGTTGCTGTTGCTGTCGAGTGCCCTGTCCGCGACCGTCACCGTCCACCAGGGAACCTCCCGGTAGAGGGGCTTGGGATCCACTTTCTCGTCGCTCCACGGGGGCGGCGCCACGTTGGTGGTCCGCGAGCGGACCTGGACGCGGGCGATGGTGGGCTGCTTACCGGCGGCCGTCTTGCCGTCGGCCGTCAGCCCGTCCTCGTGGGACAGCCGCAGGACGGCGATGCGGCGGATGTAGCGCTCGGAGAGCTGGCCGCGCAGACCGTTCGGGCGGTTCTCACTGTCGTGCGCGGACACATAGAAGTCCCAGGCCCGGCGCAACTCGTTCTGCTGCGTATGGCTGGGCAGCAGATTCCCGTCGATGTCGGCGCCGTCCCGTGCGGACAGGTCGTACCAGCCGGTCGTACGCGTACCGCCGTCGGCCGTGCGGACCTCCGCGCGGGCCTGCACCGCGATGTTCTGCTGGAGCGGGTTCGGCGCGAACAGCTTCCAGTTCTGCTCGAACTCCGGATAGATCCAGCCGTCGACGGCCCGGCCGTACTGCTTGGAGACGGTGTTGGACGGAGCGACGTGCAGAAACACCATCGTGACGTGCACACACGCCACGAGAGCGACCACGACGAGCGCGCAGGCGGCGGCGATCTGGTAGCGGAGGGAGAGGGCCGACAGGCCTATGCGGGGTGCGGCGGAGGGGGGCGAGGGTGTGAGGGGTGGTGAGGGTGTGAGGGATGGGGACGGGAGGGATGGGGACGGGAGATCCGGCTCAGGCACCTGGCCGGCCTCGGGTACATGGCCGACCCCAGGTACCTCGTCCGGAGAAGGGCTCCGCAAACGATCCGGCCGCGGCTCCGGGTCGGAACGCCGGGCGGTCGGGCCCTTGTCGTACGCGTCCATGCCGCCCCGTTTCCCCGAGTCTCCCGATGCCTCCGGTCCGCGCTTTTGCCGAACCGATTCCTCGCCCCGCGGCCCGCTCCCGCCGCCGCACCGGCACGGTACTCAGCCGCGCACGCGAGGCACAGAGGCACGGGACTTATCCACAGGCCGGACCTCGCAGGGTTGACACCCTACGGCGCCACGTCCCACCATTGAATCCAACGAACCGAACGATCGGTCGGGAGATTCGCTCAAGGTCGAGGGAGACCGGGATGGCGACAGCAGCTGCGCACCAAGCGGCGCGGACACAGGCGGCCCACGCCACGTCCGACGCCACCGGCACCGCCCCGGGCCAAGCGCCGGGCACCGCCGCGTACCAGACAGCGTTCGACACCGCCGTCGCGGCGGAGGAGCGCATCGAGCCTCGCGACTGGATGCCGGACGCCTATCGCGCGACGCTCGTGCGCCAGATCGCGCAGCACGCCCACTCCGAGATCATCGGCATGCAGCCGGAGGCCAACTGGATCACGCGCGCCCCTTCGCTGCGCCGCAAGGCGATCCTGATGGCCAAGGTCCAGGACGAGGCCGGCCACGGCCTGTACCTGTACAGCGCCGCCGAAACCCTCGGCACGGGCCGCGACGAACTCCTCGACAAGCTGCACAGCGGCCGTCAGAAGTACTCGTCGATCTTCAACTACCCGACACTGACCTGGGCGGACGTCGGCGCCATCGGCTGGCTCGTGGACGGCGCGGCCATCACGAACCAGGTCCCCCTGTGCCGCTGCTCGTACGGGCCGTACGCGCGCGCCATGGTGCGGATCTGCAAGGAGGAGTCCTTCCATCAGCGCCAGGGCTACGAGCTGCTCCTCGCGCTGAGCCGCGGCACCGAGGCCCAGCACGCGATGGCGCAGGACGCCGTCGACCGCTGGTGGTGGCCGTCCCTGATGATGTTCGGCCCTCCGGACGACGAGTCGTCGCACTCCGCGCAGTCGATGGAGTGGAAGATCAAGCGCCATTCGAACGACGAGCTGCGCCAGCGCTTCGTAGACATCTGCGTTCCGCAGGCCGAATCCCTCGGGCTCACCCTCCCCGACCCGGACCTCGTGTGGAACGAGGAGCGCGGGCACCACGACTTCGGAGCCATCGACTGGACGGAGTTCTGGGAGGTCCTCAAGGGCAACGGACCGTGCAACGAACAGCGGATCACCCAGCGCAGGCAGGCGCACGACGAGGGCGCCTGGGTCAGGGAAGCGGCCGCGACCCACGCGGCGAAACACTCCGAGGCGAAGCACGCCGAGGCACAGGACTCCGGGGCGAACGGGAAGGCGACGGCATGAGCGACGCGAAGGACTGGCCGCTGTGGGAGGTATTCGTACGCTCCCGGCGCGGACTGTCGCACACCCACGCGGGAAGCCTGCACGCGCCGGACGCCGAGCTCGCCCTGCGTAACGCACGCGATCTGTACACCCGCCGCGGCGAAGGCGTCTCGATCTGGGTCGTCCCGTCCACCTCGATCACCGCCTCCTCGCCCGACGAGAAGGACCCCTTCTTCGAGCCCGCCGCCGACAAGCCGTACCGGCACCCGACGTTCTACGAGATCCCGGAAGGGGTGAAGCACCTGTGACCACGTCCCTGAACCCCGCCTCTTCCGCCGACGCCGACGCCGTCACCGCCGCCGCGGCGCTGGCCCTGGGCGACGACGCGCTCGTGCTGTCGCACCGACTGGGGGAGTGGGCCGGACACGCCCCGGTCCTCGAAGAAGAAGTCGCCCTGGCCAACATCGCGCTCGACCTCCTCGGCCAGGCCCGGGTCCTGCTCTCCCTCGTCGGCGACGAGGACGAGCTGGCCTACCTGCGAGAGGAACGCGCCTTCCGCAACGTCCAGTTGGTCGAACAGCCCAACGGCGACTTCGCCCACACCATCGCCCGACAGCTGTACTTCTCCACGTACCAGCGCCTCCTGTACGGCCGTCTCGCCGAGACCGACGGACCGCTCGCCGGTCTCGCCGCCAAGGCGGTCAAGGAGGTCGCGTACCACCAGGACCACGCCGAGCAGTGGACCGTACGCCTCGGGGACGGCACCGCCGAAAGCCACGACCGGATGCAGCAAGGCTGCGACGCACTCTGGCGCCACACGGGAGAGATGTTCCAGCCCGTCGACGGCATCGACATCGACTGGCCGGAGATCGAAGCCAGTTGGACCGCATCGGTCACCGCCGTCCTGGAGCGGGCGACCCTGGCCGTCCCGGAGGGACCGCGGACCGGGGCCTGGAGCGCCGGCGCCGGGCGCCAGGGCCTGCACACGGAACCGTTCGGACGGATGCTCGCCGAGATGCAGCACCTCCACCGCAGCCACCCGGGGGCGTCATGGTGACCAAAGCCCCCGAGGCCTCCCCCCAGGACACCGCCGACCGACCGGAGACGCCGCTCGAAGCTGAGCTGCGCCGCCTCGCCGGCTCCGTGCCCGACCCCGAACTGCCCGTACTCACCCTGGAGGAGCTGGGCGTGCTCCGCGCCGTCCACTGCCTCAACCCCGGCAGCGTCGAGGTGGAGCTGACCCCCACCTACACGGGCTGCCCGGCCGTCGAGGCCATGTCCACGGACATCGAGCGCGTCCTGCACGAGCGCGGAATACCGGACGTCACCGTCCGGCGGGTGCTCGCACCGGCCTGGACCACGGACGACATCACGGACGAGGGCCGCCGCAAGCTCCGGGAGTTCGGCATAGCTCCACCCCGCGCCGTCCGGGAGCACCAGGGACCGGTGACCGTCACCCTGAGCCCCACCCGCACCACACCACCCACGCACACAGCTGCAGACGCGGCCGCCGCCACGCTCCTCGGCGCCCCCGAGGCAGGCGACGCCCCTCTGCGCTGCCCGCACTGCGGATCCACGGACACCGAACTGCTGAGCCGCTTCTCCTCCACCGCCTGCAAGGCCCTGCGACGCTGCCTCGACTGCCGCGAACCCTTCGACCACTTCAAGGAGTTGTGATGGCCCGCTTCCACCAGCTCCGCGTAGCCGCGGTCGACCGGCTCACCGACGACTCCGTGGCCCTCACCTTCGAGGTCCCCGAAACCCTTCGCGAGGAATTCCGCCACGCACCGGGCCAGCACCTCGCCCTGCGCCGCCCGGCCGACGACGGCGAGATCCGGCGCACGTACTCGATCTGCTCACCCGCCCCGGGCCCCGAAGGCCCCCGGACCCTTCGCGTCGGCGTCCGCCTCGTCGAAGGCGGGTCCTTCTCGACGTACGCCCTCAAGGAGATCACCGTCGGCGACGCTCTTGAGGTCATGACCCCCGCCGGCCGCTTCATCCTCGAGCCCATCCCCGGGCTCTACGCCGCCGTGGTCGGCGGCAGCGGCATCACCCCGGTCCTGTCGATCGCCGCCACCCTGCTCGCCCGCGAACCGCACGCCCGCTTCTGCCTCATCCGCAGCGACCGCACCGCCGCGTCGACGATGTTCCTGGAGGAGGTGGCCGACCTGAAGGACCGCTACCCCGACCGGTTCCAGCTGGTCACGGTCCTGTCCCGGGAAGAACAGCAGGCCGGCCTCGACTCCGGCCGCCTCGACCAGGACCGCCTGACGACCCTCCTGCCCGCGCTGCTCCCCGTAGACGAGGTAGCCGGCTGGTACCTGTGTGGGCCCTTCGGACTCGTACAAGAAGCGGAGCGCACACTGCGCGCCCTCGGCGTACGAAGAGCCCGCATCCACGAGGAGATCTTCCACGTCGACGACGGAGCGGCACCCGCCCGCCCCACACCGGCCCTCGCGCACTCCACGGTCACCGCCCAGCTCGACGGCCGCTCCGGCACCTGGCCCGTCGACGACGGCGAATCACTCTTGGAGACAGTGCTGCGCAACCGCCCCGACGCGCCGTACGCGTGCAAGGGCGGCGTCTGCGGAACCTGCCGCGCGTTCCTCGTCTCGGGTGAGGTGCGCATGGACCGGAACTTCGCACTCGAACCCGAGGAGACCGACGCCGGCTACGTACTCGCCTGCCAGTCCCACCCGGCCACGGAGACGGTGGAGCTGGACTTCGACCGCTGACCGCTGACGGCTGACGGCTGACGGCTGAGCACGCTCCTACTGCCCTCGCATTCCCTCCGTGCATTCCCTTCTCGTAGAACTTGTTCTACCTTGACGCACCGTCAGATCCTGGCGGTCGCCACGACGAACCGGTGCACGGAGGGACAGGGCAGTGGACTTCACCTTCACCGAAGAACAGCAGGCGGCCGTCGAAGCGGCCAAGGCCGTGTTCGGCCCGGTCGCGCCCGACAGCGTGCCGAGCCCGGCCCTCACCCCCGGCGCGGTCGCCGACGACTTCGACCGAGCTCTCTGGTCGAAAGTCGCCGACGCCGACCTGCTCAGCCTCCTGCTCGCCCCCGAACACGGCGGCGCGGGCCTGGACGCCATCACGCTCTGCCTGGTCCTAAGGGAATCCGCCAAGGCACTCGCCCGCGTCCCGCTCCTGGAGCACACCGCGACCGCCGTCGCCGTACAGACCTACGGCAGCGACGAGTTGAAGGAGCAGATTCTCCCCCGGGCAGCCCGCGGTGAACTCGTCCTCACCGCCGCCTCCGCAGGCCGCACCGGCCACGACCCGGCCCAACTCGCCGTCAGCGCACGCCGCGACACCGACACCGGCACCGACACCGGCACCGGCACCGGCACCGGCACCGGCACCGGCAGCTGGATCCTCGACGGCACCCAGACCGGCGTGCCCTGGGCGCACAACGCCGACCACATCGCCGTACCCGCCCACACCCCGCAGGGCCGCACCGTCATCGCCGTACTGCCCCACCCGCACGAAGGACTCAGCCTCGCTGAACAGATCTCCACGACCGGCGAACGCCTCGGCGAACTCCACCTCGACTCCGTGCACCTCGCCGCCCACCAGATCATCGAGACCGACGAGGCCTGGGACCGGCTGCACCAGCTCCTCACCACCGGAACCTGCGCCCTGGCTCTGGGCCTCGGCGAGCGCGTCCTCCGGATGACCGGCGACTACACGAGCAAGCGCGAACAGTTCGGCTACCCGGTGGCGACATTCCAAGCGGTAGCGGTCCAGGCCGCCGACCGCTACATCGATCTGCGCGCCATGGAGGCCACGCTCTGGCAGGCCGCTTGGCACATCAGCACCCAGGCAGGCGGAGCGCTCCCCGCGGCAGGCGACATCGCGGTCGCCAAGATCTGGGCGTCGGAAGGCGTACGACGCGTCGTCCAGACCGCACAGCATCTGCACGGAGGATTCGGCGCCGACACCGACTACCCGCTCCACCGCTACCACGCCTGGGCCAAGCAGCTGGAACTGTCACTCGGCCCGGCAGCCGCCCACGAGGAAACACTCGGCGACCTACTGGCGGCCCATCCCCTCGGCTGAGCCAGGGGTCAGAGCACGAGGCCCGACTGCCCCTTGTCGTCCACGACGGGGCGCCCGGCGGCGGCCCACACCTGCATGCCACCGTCCACGTTCACCGCGTCGATGCCCTGCTGCACGAGATACATCGTCACCTGCGCGGAACGGCCGCCGGACCGGCAGATCACGTTGACCCGACCGTCCTGGGGAGCCGCCTCGGTCAGCTCGCCGTAACGCGCCACGAACTCACTGATCGGAATGTGCAACGCACCCTCGGCGTGACCCGCCTGCCACTCATCGTCCTCACGGACATCGAGGAGAAAGTCCCCGTCCACGAGCTCGCCGACCTCAACCGTGGGCACACCAGATCCGAAATGCATACCCCCGACGCTACCCGACCCCGTCCGGGACCCTGACCCGCCAGGCACCAGGGCGGTCAGCCGCGCGGACAACCGTCAGCGACGCAGGGTGGGAGCGGCGTCGGCGCTGAGGTCTCGGCTCAGCCACCGGTCGGCCAGCCCAGCTGCCCAGCTCAAGCAGGATGCTCGCCAAGCAGCGCAACTACCAACAGCCTGCTCGACCACCGGCTCAGCTATCGGCAGCCTGCTCGCGCATCAGCCGCTCCAGCTCAGCCTCTCGCTCGGCGACCTGCGCGAGCAGCTGCTCCGCGATCTCCTCGAGCAGCCGGTCGGGGTCGTCCGGCGCCATCCGCAGCATCGCGCCGATCGCGCTCTCCTCCAGCTCCTGAGCAACGGCCGTCAGCAGCTCCTTGCGCTGCGCCAGCCACTCGAGCCGCTCGTACAGCTCCTCGCTCGGGCTGGGCTTGCGCACCTCGGGGACAGGCCCCGCGGCCCACTCGTCGGACAGCTCCTTCAGCAACGCCTCGTCGCCCCGGCCGTAGGCCGCGTTGACGCGCACGATGAACTCTTCGCGCCGCGCCCGGTCCTTCTCGTCCTGCGCCAGATCCGGGTGCGCCTTGCGGACGAGTTCCCGGTAGAGCTTGCGGGCCTCGTCGCTCGGCCGCACACGCTGCGGCGGCCGAACGGGCTGATCGGTGAGCATGGCGGACGCCTCCGGCGAGAGACCATCGCCGTCCATCCACTGGTCGAACAGCTCCTCGACCGCGGGCATCGGCATCACGCGCGCCCTGGCCTCGTCCGCCTTACGCCGGTCCTCCGGATCCCCGCTCCGCGCGGCGACCGCCTCGGCGATCTGCGCCTCGAGCTCGTCCAGGCGCGTATACATGGGGCCGAGTTTCTGGTGGTGCAGCCGAGAGAAGTTCTCGACCTCGACCCGGAACGTCTCCACCGCGATCTCGTACTCGATCAGAGCCTGCTCGGCGGCGAGCACAGCCCTCTCAAGCCGAGCCTCGGGCCGCCCCTCAGCAACAGGCTGCCCCTGCGGCTCAGCGGCAGGGGCCTCGGACGGGGTCGACTCGGCTTCCGGGGTCGTCACCCGTCCAGCCTAGGGCACGGGCCGGGATGCCCTGCTCGACGCCTGATTTCAAGGGTTCTGGGGGGCTCCCCTCCCCCCGCCCCCTCCCGCCCCACCCCAGATCAACTCAATTCAGCCCAGCCCCACCCCGCACCTCGGGCCCTCCAGCCCAGCCCGACCCGCACCCCGCGACCCCGCGACCCCGCGACCCCGCGACCCCGCGACCCCGCGACCCCGCGACCCCGCGACCCCGCGACCAGCGGTACGCGACCGCGACCGCGACCCCAAACTCAAACCCGAGCCCCCACCCCCTCACCCCCCTCAAGCCAACCCCCTCAAACCCCCACCTCAGCCCCCACCCGCCCCTCCCGCACAGCCCTGACCAGGGATGCGTGGTCCTGTTCCGTGCGGTCCGCGTAGGTAACCGCGAACTGGGCGATGGCCTCATCCAGTTCCTCGTTCTTGCCGCAGTAGCCGGCGATCAGTCGGGGGTCGGCGCTGTGTGCGTGGGCGCGGGCGAGTAGCGCGCCCGTCATGCGGCCGTAGTCGTCCATCTGATCGGCGGCGAGAGCCGCGGGGTCAACACTCCCCTTGCGGTTTCTGAACTGCCGTACCTGGAAGGGTCTTCCGGCCACGGTCGTCCAGCCGAGCAGGATGTCGCTGACGACCTGCATCCGCTTCTGTCCGAGGACCACGCGCCGCCCCTCATGGACGGGCGTCGGTGTATCGAAGCCGACTGCGGGCAAGTGGGGCAGCAGCGCGGAGGGGCGGGCTTCCTTCACCTGGAGCACGAGTGCCTCTCCCCGGTGGTCGAGGAGCAGCACCACGTACGACCTCGTGCCTACGCTCCCGGTGCCGACGACGCGGAAGGCGACGTCCTGGATCGCGTAGCGGCCGAGCAAGGGGAGGCGGTCCTCGGAGAGTGTCTGCAGGTAGTCGCCGAGGGATGCTGCGACCTCGGACGCCTCCCCGTCGGGTACGCGGCGCAGCACGGGTGGTGTGTCGACGAAGCGTCGGGTGCCGTCCTCGGCCAGCTCGGTGGACCTGGCGGCGAATCTTCCGCTGGTGTTGTTGCGGGCCTTCTCGGATACGCGTTCCAGCGTGCCGACGAGGTCGTGGGCGTCGGTGTGGGAGACGAGTTCCTCGTCGGCGATGGCGTTCCACGCGTCGAGGGCGGGCAGTCTGGCCAGCAGGCGCATCGTGCGGCGGTACGCGCCCACCGCGTAGTGCGCGGCTTCCCGGCAGGTGTCCTCGTCGGCTCCGGCTTCGCGACCCGCGAGGACGAGTGAGGTGGCGAGTCGCTTCACGTCCCATTCCCAGGGGCCGTGCACCGTTTCGTCGAAGTCGTTGAGGTCGATGACGAGGCCGCCGCGGGCGTCGGCGTAGAGGCCGAAGTTCGCCGCGTGGGCGTCTCCGCAGATCTGGGCGCCGATGCCGGTGACGGGGGTCTGTGCGAGGTCGTGGGCCATGAGGCCGGCGGATCCGCGCAGAAACGCGAACGGGGTCGCCGCCATCCTGCCGACCCGTATGGGTGTGAGCTCTTCGATCCGGCCGAGGTTGGACTCCTCGACCGCGGCGACGGCGTCGGGGCGTGCGGGGTGCAGGGTGAGGGCCGCGTGGGCGGAGCGCGGTATGCGGTCGCGCAGGGCCTTGCCCTCCTGCTTGGGTGATCCGGGGGAGGGCCGCATCGCGAACCCCTCGACGGCCCTCAGCCGTCGAGCCGCCGGTTCCCCACGCTGTACCGGCACTGCAGTGTCGAGCTCGGTCACTCGGACCGCCTCCCCCGTCTCTGAACATCAACTGGCAACGACCGTACCGCCGTCGGCCGAAGCCCGTCAGAGCCTGTGGATAACCCCGCAATTGTGGAAACCCGAGCACGGAACCGGAGTGCGGAACCGGCGCGCGGAGACAGGGGGCGGGATCGGGACGTACAGGCGGCGTCGAGACATACGGGCGAGGTCAGTCGGGACGTACGGGCACGGTCGGGGTCCCCCCTCGCGCAGCCCACAGCCCCCGCTACCCCTCAGGCAGATACGCCTCGGCCCAGAGCCCGAGTTCCTTCAGTGCCGGTTCGAGGGCGGCGCCTGCTTCTGTCAGTCGGTAGGCGACGCGGAGCGGGGGCCCTTCGTCGACCTCGCGTACGACGAGGCCGGCGGCGCCGAGTTCGGTGAGGCGGTCCGAGAGCATGCGCTCGCTGATGCCGGGGATGGCTCGGCGCAGGTCGGCGAAGTGGACGGGGTGCTGGAGGAGGACGGAGACGACGAGTCCCGTCCAGCGCTTGCCGAGCAGGCCGAAGACGCGGGTGATGCCGCTGTCGACCCGCTTGCACGCTTCGGGGTTGTGGATCTCCGCCTCGCGTACGGCGCCGCTCTCGTGTTCCCCGTTGCCCGCCATGCCTTCAGGGTACTGCCCTCTCGTAGGGGACTAAATAAAAGTAAGTTACTGTTCATAGAGTAGCTCCGAACAGAACTGCACCTACCTACGCGGCTGACCACCCGCACCTTTGGAGACCCCCAATGCCCACGCTTCTGCACGTCGACTCGTCCGTCTGGCCCGGCTCGGCCTCCGCTTCCCGCAGCGTCGCCGACGCCTTCCGCAAGACCTGGGAGGAGCAGCACCCCGACGGCACCGTGATCTACCGCGATCTGGCCGTGAACCCGGTCCCGCACCTGGACACGGTCGGCGCCTCCGCCGGTTTCGCCGACCCCGCCACCCACAGCCCCGAGCAGGCCGTGGCCTTCGCCGAGCGTCTGAAGCTCATCGAGGAACTGGAGCAGGCGGACGCGGTGCTGATCGGCGCCCCTATGTACAACTTCTCGATCCCGTCGACCCTGAAGGCCTGGCTGGACCAGGTGATCCTCATGGGGCGCACCGCCGGCGAGACGCCGTCCGCGAAGGGGACGCCGGTCACGGTCGTCGCCAGCCGCGGCGGCTCGTACGCGCCGGGCACCCCGCGCGAGGCCTTCGAGTACGTGCAGAACTACCTGCGTGACCTTCTCGGCACGATGCTGGGCCTGGACGTGGACTTCATCGTTCCCGAACTGACCCTGGCGCACACGACTCCGGCGATGAGCGAGCTCATCCCGCTCGCCGAGGCGTCTCGCACCAAGGCCCTGGAGGACGCTGACGCCCGGGCCAAGGAGCTCGCCGCACGCTTCTCCGCCGACGCCGCCTGACGCTCCGCGCCGTCACCGACGCGCACGGAAGTACCGCGGTCCCGAGGGTCCCCCCGTCCCGTAGGACGCTGGGGGACCCTTCACCAATCACTGTGATTGTCCTCACGGCCGAACCGGCCGAACCCGCCGGAGCCGGGACCCGCACTCAGGCCCCGCACTCAGGACCGGGCGCCCCCCGAGCCAGGACCCGCGCCCGCACAGGACCGCCCACGTCCGGAAAACGCGGAAGCCCCGCAGATCTGAGATCTGCGGGGCTTCCGACTTGTGCGCGAGGGGGGAGTTGAACCCCCACGCCCTTTCGGGCACTGGAACCTGAATCCAGCGCGTCTGCCTATTCCGCCACCCGCGCATTGGGTGTGCCTTCCGGCCCCTCGCCCTTTCGGGGTGAGCGCCTTCCGACATCCAGAAGATTAGCACGCTGCAGAGGGTGGATTCACATCCGTTTTCGTGGGCACCTGCTGGGCAGGCCCACCCCCGCTGACCTCGCATCCGATGCGGTCCGCCAGCAGTCCTGAGCACACAGCCAACACTCAACAAGCACTCCGCCGGCCGTCCGAAGCCCTCCGAAGGGGATCCACGCCACCCCGCAGTGCCCCCACTCCGCAACCCCACCGCCGACCCCGTCCACACCGCCGATCCCACCTACGCACCCAAGCTCCGCACCCCCACCTTCCCCGTCCCCTCCCGGCTCCCCCGCCGCGTGCGGGACACTGTCCAGGGACCCCCTCTACGATCCAGCTGTGAGGGTCGACACTCATCGACCGGGCTGACAGGGGGAACCAGCCGATTTCCCGGCGCGTGGATACGATCAGTAAGCAGTACCAGGACGAAAACGAAGGAGGAGGTGCCCCATGGGAGTCCTGAAGAAGTTCGAGCAGCGTCTCGAGGGTCTGGTCAACGGCACCTTCGCCAAGGTGTTCAAGTCCGAGGTCCAGCCCGTCGAGATCGCCGGCGCCCTCCAGCGCGAGTGCGACAACAACGCGACGATCTGGAACCGCGAGCGGACCGTCGTCCCCAACGACTTCATCGTGGAGCTGAGCGCGCCGGACTTCGAGCGCCTCAGCCCCTACTCGGGGCAGCTCGGCGACGAGCTGTCCGGCATGGTGCGCGACTACGCGAAGCAGCAGCGCTACACCTTCATGGGACCGATCAAGGTCCACCTGGAGAAGGCGGACGACCTGGACACGGGTCTGTACCGGGTACGCAGCCGCACGCTCGCGTCGAGCTCCAGCCAGCAGCAGTCCCAGCCCTCCCAGCAGCCGCCGCAGTCCGGCCGGGGTCCCGCTTCGGCGCCCCCGGCGGCGGGCGGAGGCTACGGCTATCCGCCGGCGGCAAATGCTGCCGGGGGGTACGGCCAGCCGCCGGCGAGCGCGCCGCCGATGCCCGCGGGGCCGCCTCCGGGCCGCCCCGGGCAGGCACCGGCGGGAGCTCGGCCGCGTAACCAGGCAGGACCGCTGCCCGGCGCTCAAGTGCGTCACTGGATCGAGATCAATGGCACACGCCATCAGATCTCGCGCCCCACGCTGGTCCTCGGCCGCAGCACCGAAGCCGATGTGCGGATCGACGACCCCGGCGTCTCTCGCCGGCACTGTGAGATTCGGACCGGAACGCCCTCGACGATCCAGGATCTCGGGTCCACCAACGGCATCGTGGTGGACGGGCAGCACACCACCCGCGCTACGCTCCGCGACGGCTCGCGGATCGTCGTGGGCAGTACCACCATCATTTACCGGCAAGCCGAAGGGTGAAGCGGGGGCAATGTCAGAGCTGACCCTGACGGTCATGCGGTTGGGTTTCCTGGCCGTTCTGTGGCTGTTCGTGATCGTGGCCGTCCAGGTCATCCGAAGCGACCTGTTCGGTACGCGCGTCACCCAGCGCGGGTCGCGTCGTGACAGCGGGCGCCAGCAGCAGGCGGCAGCCCGCCAGGCCGCGCCGCCGCAGCAGCGCGCCCAGCAGCAGAACAGCGGTGGAGGCGGCGGGCGGCAGCGCCGCGGCGCCCCCACGAAACTCGTCGTCTCCGAGGGCACCCTCACGGGCACCACGGTGGCGCTGCAGGGCCAGACCATCACGCTGGGCCGTGCGCACGATTCGACGATCGTCCTCGACGACGACTACGCGTCGAGCAAGCATGCCAGGATCTACCCGGACCGGGACGGACAGTGGATCGTGGAGGACCTCGGGTCCACCAACGGCACCTATCTCGACCGGGCCCGGCTGACCACCCCGCAACCGATTCCGCTGGGCGCGCCGATCCGCATCGGCAAGACCGTCATCGAGCTGCGGAAGTAGTACGACAATGAGCGAGCGGAGCGAGCGAGCCGACGCGGTCCCCCAAGACCTGAGCGCGCTCCCGACCGGAGGGTGGGCACCGTGCGGATGTACCCGGAGCCGACGGGCGAGGTGCGCATGAGTCTGTCACTGCGCTTCGCCGCCGGATCGCACAAAGGCATGATCCGCGAGGGGAACGAGGACTCGGGCTACGCCGGTCCGCGTCTCCTCGCGATCGCCGACGGCATGGGGGGTCAGGCCGCCGGTGAGGTCGCCTCGTCGGAGGTGATCTCGACGATCGTCGCGCTCGACGACGACGTTCCCGGCTCCGACATCCTCACGTCGCTCGGCACGGCCGTGCAGCGGGCCAACGACCAGCTGCGGGTGATGGTCGAGGAGGACCCCCAGCTGGAAGGCATGGGGACGACCCTGACCGCTCTGCTGTGGACGGGTCAGCGCCTCGGACTCGTGCACGTCGGCGACTCGCGCGCGTATCTGCTGCGCGACGGTGTGCTGACGCAGATCACACAGGACCACACCTGGGTGCAGCGCCTCGTCGACGAGGGCCGCATCACGGAAGAGGAAGCCACCACTCACCCGCAGAGGTCCCTCCTCATGCGCGCGCTGGGCAGTGGTGATCACGTCGAGCCCGACCTCTCCATCCGTGAGGTGCGGGCCGGCGACCGGTACTTGATCTGCTCCGACGGCCTGTCCGGCGTGGTCTCCCACCAGACGATGGAGGAGACCCTCGCCAGCTACCAGGGCCCGCAGGAGACCGTGCAGGACCTGATCCAGCTGGCGCTGCGCGGCGGTGGCCCGGACAACATCACGGTGATCGTGGCGGACGTCCTGGACATCGACAGCGGTGACACCCTCGCCGGTCAGCTGTCCGACGCTCCGGTCATCGTGGGTGCGGTCGCCGAGAACCAGCAGCACCAGCTGCACGACGGCGGAGCGATGCAGACCCCCGCGGGCCGTGCGTCGGAGCTCGGCCGCGGGTCGGGCAGGCAGGTGCCCGGGCAGGGCGGTGGCGGTGGCGAGTTCGGCCCGCCCGGCAGCGGCGACCCGGCCGGTTACGCTCCCGAGGGAAACTTCGGCTCGTACGGGGACGACGACTTCGTCAAGCCGCGGCGCGGCCGTAAGTGGCTCAAGAGATCCTTCTTCATCGTCCTGGCGCTGGCCGTCGTGGGCGGTGGTCTGTACGGCGGCTACCGCTGGACGCAGACGCAGTACTACGTCGGTTCGAACGAGTCGCATATCGCGCTGTACCGCGGCATCAGCCAGGACCTGGCGTGGGTGAGTCTGTCGAAGGTCGAGACGGACCACCCCGAGATCGAACTCAAGTACCTGCCGCCGTACCAGCGCAAGCAGGTCGAGGCGACGATCACCGAGGGCAGCTTCGGCGACGCCAAGGACAAGATCGGCGAGCTGTCGATGCAGGCCTCGGCCTGCAAGAAGGACGCCGAGCGCCGCCAGGCGGAGAACGAGCAGAACGCGAAGACCGGCGAGGGCGAGGCGGGTGGCACCACAGGCGCCACCAAGACGTCTTTCACCACGTCACGCGCCTCGGCGAAGACAGCGCCGAGTCCGACACCCACGCCGTCCGGAACGGCCAAGTCCAAGACCGCACCGACGCCCACACCTGGCCCCAGCCTCTCGGAGGATGAGCAGAAGCTGGTCCCGCTGTGCGGTAAGCAGTAAGCAGCCGTTGGGGGCCTTTGCACGCCATGAGCAGTAGCACTACACACACGTCGACCATCGGCGCGATCGGTGCGCCGAGCCGGCGCAACACCGAGCTCGCGCTCCTCGCGTTCGCCGTCGTCATCCCCGTTTTCGCGTACGCGAACGTGGGCCTGGCGATCGACGGCTCGCTGCCCGCCGGGCTCCTGGGCTACGGCCTGGGCCTCGGCCTGCTCGCGGGCGTCGCGCACATCGTCGTACGCCGGTTCGCGCCGTACGCCGATCCGCTGCTCCTGCCGATCGCGACCCTGCTCAACGGCATGGGTCTGGTCATCATCTGGCGCCTGGACCAGTCGGAGCGCCTGCAGCAGCTGGCCAAGTCGCAGTACGGGTCGTTCAGCCCGGACGCGCCGAACCAGCTGATGTACTCCGCGATCGGCATCGCCCTGTTCGTGGGCGTGCTCATGCTGCTCAAGGACCACCGCATCCTGCAGCGCTACACGTACATCTCGATGGTGGGCGCGCTGATCCTGCTGCTGCTGCCGCTCGTGCCGGGTCTCGGTATGAACGTGTTCGGCGCGAAGATCTGGATCAGCATCGGTGGGTTCTCCATCCAGCCCGGCGAGTTCGCGAAGATCGTCATCGCGGTGTTCTTCGCGGGCTATCTGATGGTGAAGCGGGACGCGCTCGCGCTGGCCAGCCGCCGTTTCATGGGCCTGTACCTGCCGCGTGGCCGTGACCTCGGACCGATCATCGTCGTCTGGGTGATGTCGATCCTGATCCTGGTCTTCGAGACGGACCTCGGTACGTCGCTGCTGTTCTTCGGCATGTTCGTCGTGATGCTGTACGTCGCCACGGAGCGCACCAGCTGGATCGTGTTCGGTCTGCTGATGTCGGCGGTCGGCGCGGTCGGTGTCGCCTCGTTCGAGCCGCATGTGCAGAGCCGTGTCCAGGCGTGGCTCGACCCGATGCACGAGTACATGCTGAGCAGGCAGGGCGTCGCCGGTCACTCCGAGCAGGCGATGCAGGCCCTGTGGGCGTTCGGCTCCGGTGGCGTGCTCGGCACGGGCCTCGGCCAGGGCCACTCCGACCTGATCAAGTTCGCCGCGAACTCCGACTTCGTCCTCGCCACGTTCGGCGAGGAGCTCGGCCTCGCGGGCATCATGGCGATCCTGCTGATGTACGGGCTGATCGCCGAGCGCGGTCTGCGTACGGCGCTCGCGGCCCGTGACCCGTTCGGCAAGCTGCTCGCGGCCGGTCTGTCCGGCGCGTTCGCGATCCAGGTGTTCGTCGTCGCCGGCGGTGTCATGGGTCTCATCCCGCTGACCGGTATGACCATGCCGTTCCTCGCGTACGGCGGTTCCTCCGTGATCGCGAACTGGGCGCTGATCGGCATCCTGATCCGTATCAGCGATACCGCGCGCCGCCCGGCGCCGGCCCCCGCCCCCAGCCCCGACGCCGAGATGACCCAGGTGGTCCGACCGTGAACAAGCCCCTGCGCCGGATCGCGATCTTCTGCGGGCTCCTCGTCCTCGCCCTGCTGATCCGCGACAACTGGCTCCAGTACGCCCAGGCCGACAAGCTGCAGTCCGACAAGCAGAACCCGCGCGTCGCCATCGAGCGGTACGCGCAGCCGCGCGGCGACATCATCGTCGACGGCAAGTCGATCACGGGTTCCGTGGCGACGGACGGCACCGACCTCAAGTACAAGCGGACCTGGAAGGACGGGCCCATGTGGTCGCCCGTCACCGGGTACGCCTCGCAGCTGGTCGGCGCGACCCAGATCGAGTCCCTCGAGGACGGCATCCTCACCGGCAACGACGACCGGCTGTTCTTCCGCCGCACCATGGACATGATCACCGGCAAGAAGAAGGAGGGTGGCAACGTCGTCACCACCCTCAACGCCGCCGCGCAGAAGGCCGCGTACGACGGTCTCAAGAGCCGTGGCAAGGGTGCCGCCGTCGCGATCGACCCGAGGACGGGTGCGATCCTCGCGATGGCGTCGACGCCTTCGTACGACCCGTCGTCGTTCGCCGGGATCCTGCAGAAGGACGGCGACACCTTCACCAAGCTCGACAAGAACAAGGACAAGCCGCTCACGAACCGCGCGCTGCGCGAGACGTACCCGCCCGGCTCGACCTTCAAGATCGTGACCGCGGCGGCCGCGCTGGAGCACAACCTCTACACAGATCCGGACGCGAAGACGGATACGCCGCTGCCGTGGACGATGCCCGGCACGACGACGCCGCTCAAGAACGAGGGGAACATCCCCTGTGAGGACGCGACGCTGCGGGTCGCCCTGCGCTACTCCTGCAACACCGTCTTCGGCAAGATCGGCGCCGACCTGGGCAACGACAAGATGCTGGAGACGGCGGAGAAGTTCGGCTTCAACAAGCAGCAGTTCACGCCGGTCCGTTCGAACGCGTCCGTGTTCTCCGACAACATGAACAAGTCGCAGACGGCGCTGTCCTCGATCGGTCAGTACAACACCGCCGCGACTCCGCTGCAGATGGCCATGGTGGCCTCCGCCGTCGCCAATGACGGCAAGCTCATGGAGCCGTACATGGTCAATGAGCTGCAGGCGCCGAGCCTCGACACGATCGAGCAGCACACGCCGAAGGAGATGAGCCGGCCGCTGTCGGAGAAGAACGCCCAGATCCTTCAGTCGATGATGGAGACGGTCGTCAGCGACGGCACCGGTACGAACGCGCAGATCCCCGGCTACACGGTCGGCGGCAAGACGGGTACCGCCCAGCACGGCCTCAACAACAGTGAGAAGCCGTACGCCTGGTTCCTCTCCTACGCGAAGGCCAAGGACGGCAGCTCGCCGGTCGCCGTGGCCGTGGTCGTCGAGGACGGCAGCGCGAACCGTGACGACATCTCCGGTGGCGGTCTGGCCGCCCCGATCGCCAAGAGCGTGATGGAAGCGGTGCTCGGCAAGAAGTGACCCCGATCACGTCTTCTTCACAACGGTGCACGTTGCGATACCGGTCCTGTATCGGGTGACGGTCTCGGGCAGGTCAGGCACGACAGGCCGGGTACGGTATGCCCGGACAGCACACCGCCCGACCCCGCACGGGTGACGGTCGGGACCGACGGAGAGGGCTGGTAGGTAACCATGGAAGAGCCGCGTCGCCTCGGCGGCCGGTACGAGCTGGGCCAGGTGCTCGGCCGTGGTGGCATGGCGGAGGTCTATCTCGCCCATGACACCCGGCTCGGCCGCACCGTGGCGGTGAAGACGCTACGCGCCGACCTTGCGCGCGACCCGTCGTTCCAGGCCCGGTTCCGCCGGGAGGCCCAGTCGGCCGCCTCGCTCAACCATCCCGCGATCGTCGCCGTGTACGACACCGGTGAGGACTACATCGACGGGACCTCCATCCCGTACATCGTGATGGAGTACGTCGACGGATCCACGCTGCGTGAGCTGCTGCACTCCGGGCGCAAGCTGCTGCCCGAGCGTGCCATGGAGATGACGATCGGCATCCTCCAGGCACTCGAGTACTCGCACCGCGCGGGCATCGTCCACCGTGACATCAAGCCGGCCAACGTCATGCTGACGCGGACCGGCCAGGTCAAGGTGATGGACTTCGGCATCGCCCGCGCCATGGGCGACTCCGGCATGACGATGACGCAGACGTCGGCCGTGATCGGCACCGCCCAGTACCTCTCCCCGGAGCAGGCCAAGGGCGAGCAGGTCGACGCGCGGTCCGACCTTTATTCGACGGGCTGTCTCCTCTACGAGTTGCTGACGGTGCGGCCGCCCTTCGTGGGCGACTCCCCGGTCGCGGTCGCGTACCAGCACGTGCGCGAGGAGCCGCAGCCGCCGAGCGTCTTCGACTCCGAGATCACCCCCGAGATGGACGCGATCGTCCTCAAGGCCCTCACCAAGGACCCGGACTACCGCTACCAGTCCGCGGACGAGATGCGCGCCGACATCGAGGCGTGCCTCGACGGGCAGCCGGTCGGGGCGACCGCGGCGATGGGCGCGGTCGGCTACGGCGGCCACCCGGACGACCAGCAGACCGCGATGCTGCACCCGCAGAACGGCGGCGGCCAGACGTCGATGCTGCCCCCGGTCAATCCGGACGACGGCGGCTACGGCTACGACGACCGCCCCGACCGGCGCCGTCAGAACCAGAGCAAGAGCCGCACGTCGACGATCCTGCTCGTCCTCGCCGGCATCCTCGTCCTGGTCGGCGCCATCCTGATCGGCAAGTGGTTCACCGAGGGGAGCGGAAACGACACCCCGTTCGCGGCGCCCAAGTTCGTCGGCAAGACGGTCCCCGATGCCAAGCTCGCCGCCAAGAACACGCACCTCACGCTCGACGCCTCGAAGAAGGAGCCCTGCGACAAGTTCCCCAAGGGCCAGATCTGCACGCAGAGCCCGGCCGCGGGGACCGACGTCAAGAAGGGCGACACCATCACGGTGACGGTGTCGACCGGTGCGCCGAAGGTCGCGGTGCCGAACGTCATCGACGACAACGTCGACGACGCGACGGCGAAGCTCGAGGGCAACGACTACCAGTTCGTCGTCAAGACCGAGAGCAAGGAGTCCAGCGCGACCGCGGGCACGGTCCTCGACCAGGACCCGATCTCCGGCAAGGAAGTACAGAAGGGGAGCACCATCACCCTGACTGTCGCCAAGGAGAAGAAGCTCTCCACCGTGCCGGACGTCTCCAACAAGACGTGCGACGAGGCGAAGGCGCAGCTGGCCGACAACAACCTCAAGGGCACCTGCACCGAGGAGGAGAACACCACGGTCGAGGCCGGCAAGGTGTTCTCGCAGAGCCTCGCCGCCAACAGTCAGGCCGAGCCCGGCTCCACGGTCGTCCTGAAGGTCGCCAAGGCGGCCCAGCAGATCACGGTGCCCGGTGACATCGCCGGCAAGAAGCTGAAGGAAGTACAGAAGCAGCTGACGGACCTCGGTCTCGTCCCGGCTCTGGCGCCCGGCTCGTCCAACGACCCGAACGCCACGGTCGTGACCAGCCAGCCCGGCCCCAACTCGCCGGTGAACAAGGGCGACACGGTCACCCTGCTCACCACCCCGCCCGGCCAGAACGGCGGCGGGGACAACGGCGGCGGCGGGATCTTCGGAGGCGTCACCGGCCATTAGGTGCCCGCCCGTCTTGAAAGAACCCCGACATCGCAGACGCGGTGCCGGGGTTCTTTCGTGCGGGCTCTTCGGGTGGTGTTCGCCGGTTCTACGTGCGGGGCTCTTCGGGTCGTGACTCGGGGTTCTTACGTGCGGAGGTACTTACGTACGGAGGTACTCACGTACGGGGGGCGCTCAGGTGCGAGGGGGCTTGGGTGCGGGTCGCTTACCTGTGCCGGCGGCGCCGTCAGCGCAGCTCCGGCGGCGGCGTCCGATCGCTGTCGACCTTGTCGATCCGCTCCAGCTCGCCCCACACCACGTAGCGGTACATGGACGTGTAGACGGGCGTGCACGTCGTCAGCGTGATGTAGCGGCCGGGCTTCTTCACGCCCGACTCCTTGGGGACCGGGGCGAGGACCTTCACGTTGTACTTCGACGTCTCGGAGAGGATGTCGTACACCTTGTAGACGTACCACTTGTCCTTCGACTCGAAGACGATCGGGTCGCCCTTCTTGATCTTGTCGATGTTGTGGAACTTCGCCCCGTGCCCGTCCCTGTGCGCGGCGAGCGTGAAGTTGCCCTTCGCGTCTGTCGGCAGCGCGGACTTGACCGGGTCGGTGTAATAGCCGGCGACACCGTCGTTGAGGATCTTCGACGAGGTGCCCTTCTCGACGAGCACCTCACCGTTCTTCATCGACGGCACGTGCAGGAAGCCGATGCCGTTCTTGGTGTCGAGCGCGCCGGGGCCATGGTCGGACCACTGGTCGCGCACCTGGTCGCCCTGCTTGTGCGCGGCGCGGTCCGCGACCACGTTCGTCCACCACAACGAGTAGGCGACGAACAGACCGAGGACCAGGCCCGCCGTGATGAGGAGTTCACCGAAGAGACTGACGGCGCCGGCGATGCGGCCACGGCCGCGTCGTGGCGCGGGCGGCGCCTCGCCGGCCCGCTCGTCGTGGTCGGTCGTCGCTGCCACTGCTTGTGCCCCGTCCCTGTCCCTGAACCTGTGCTTGTTACTTGCTGCTTGCCCCGCTACTGCACGAGCGCGTCCGGCTTCCCCTTGCTGCGCGGCCGTTCCTCGACCATCTTGCCCCAGACGATCATTCGATACGTACTGGTGAATTCCGGCGTGCACGTGGTCAGCGTGATGTACCGGCCCGGAGCCGTGAACCCGGATCCCTGCGGGACCGGATTGAGGACGGTCGTGTTGCTCGGCGGGGTCTGCGGAAGGATGCTCGTCATCTTGTACACGTAGTACGTGTCCTGCGTCTCGACGACGATCGGATCGCCCGGCTGAAGGCGGTTGATGTAGCGGAACGGCTCCCCGTGCGTGTTGCGGTGCCCCGCGACCGCGAAGTTGCCGGTCTTGGCGCTCGGCATCGCCGTCTCGATGCTGTCCTTGCCGTAGTGGCCGACCATGCCGCGGTCCAGGACCTTCGTCTTGCTGATGCCCTCGGCGATCGGCACGACGACGTCCAGCTTCGGGATGTGCATGATCGCGAAGCCCTGGCCGGGCGTGAACTTGTCCGGCTCGCGCTTGCCGTTCGCCCAGTCGTCCTGAAGGTGGTGCGCCGCGCTGCCCGCCTGCTGGTGGGCCCGGATGTTCGACCACCACAGCTGGTAGGTGACGAAGAGCAGCATCAGCACGCCGATGGTGATGAAGGTTTCGCCGATCGCCCGGCTGGCGACCTCGCCGGTACTGGGCTTGCTCGCCCTCGCGGCCCTGCGCGCCTCCAGGCGGCTGCGCGGCGGGGAGGCGGGCTCCGGGGTCTGCGCGGCCACCGCCGAGCGCCTGCCGCCGTGCTTGGCTGCCTTCCTGCGCGCGGCCCGGCCACCGGTCACCACGGGCGCGGCGGCGGAGCGCCCGGGCGTGCCGGAGTCGGAGGCGGTGTCGGTGTCTACGTCTGTGTACGCGTCTGCGTCTGTGCCGGGTTCGACTATTCGCCGGGTGTCCGCGGTGCGCAGGGCTACCGTCTCGTCGTCCGGGACGGGCCGCGGCGGTCTCGCCTCGTACTCGCTGACAGGCGGCACGTACGCGGGCTGCGGCGCCAGCTGTACCTGCGGCTGTGGTGCTTGCGGCTGCGGGGCCTGTGGGGTCTGCTGTTCGCCGCCGTACCAGTCCTGCGCGTAGCCCTGCGGGTCGTACCACTCCTGCTCCGGCTGGGGCGACGGCTGGGCCTGGAGCGGCTGTTGAGCGTGGGGCTGGGGTTGAGGGTACGGCTGGGGCTCCTCGGACGCGTCCGCGGCGCGGAACCAGGGCGAGGGGTGCTGCCCGGGCAGTGGATCGTTCAGTGGGTCGTCGAGACTCTGAACGGCCGCCTCGAACGCGTCGGCAGCCTCGTACGGTTCCTGCTCGTACGAGGCTCCCTCGCGCTCGGGGCGCAGGGCGGTCACGCCGAGGCCCTGCCCACGACCGGGGCGAGCCCGGCCGATCGTGCCACCGCGGTCTTGTCGCCGCAGGCGGCCAGCCAGTTGGCCAGCATCAGGTGACCGTGTTCCGTGAGGACGGACTCGGGGTGGAACTGCACGCCCTCGACGGGCAGTTCACGGTGGCGCAGGCCCATGATGATGCCGTCCTCGGTGCGCGCGGTGACCTCGAGTTCGCCGGGGACCGTGTCCGGTGCGGCGGCGAGCGAGTGGTAGCGGGTCGCCGTGAACGGGTTCGGCAGCCCCGCGAAGACGCCCTTGCCCTCGTGCCGCACCAGGGACGTCTTGCCGTGCAGCAACTCGGGGGCACGGTCCACGACGCCGCCGTACGCGACCTGCATGGACTGCATGCCGAGGCAGACGCCGAAGACGGGCACCTCGGTCGCCGCGCAGTGGCGCACCATCTCGACGCAGACACCGGCCTGTTCAGGGGTCCCCGGGCCCGGGGACAGCAGTACGCCGTCGAAGCCGTCCTGCGCGTGCCGCGTCTCGACCTCGTCGTTGCGCAGCACTTCGCACTCTGCGCCCAGCTGGTACAGGTACTGGACGAGGTTGAAGACGAAGCTGTCGTAGTTGTCGACCACGAGAATGCGGCTGCGGCTGCGCTCGCCCACTAGTTGTTCACCGTCACATCGTTGAAGGGCAGCAGGGGCTCGGCCCACGGGAAGACGTACTGGAACAGTACGTAGACCACCACGAGGACGAGCAGTAGCGAGATCAGTACTCTGATCCACGTGTTTCCCGGCAGATGCCGCCAGATCCAGCCGTACATGCCGTCCCTTCCGTCGCCGTACGGCAACAGACTAACGGCGCAGGGCCTCCGGTTTCCCGGCCTCCGCGGGCTGGGTGGCATCAAGGTGCGCCCAGACGATCAGCCGGTGGCTGTGACCCCACTCCGGCTCGCACGTCGTCAGCGTCAGATAGCGCCCCGGCTCCTTGTATCCGGACTTGCGCGGCACCGGGTCGATGACGGCGACATCGCTGGGGAGCGTCTTGTAGGGCTTGGTGTCGATGCGGTAGGTGAACCAGGTGGTGCCGTCGGTGAGGACGACCGCGTCACCGGGGCGCAGCTTCGGGAAGTCCTTGAACGGGTCGCCGTAGGTGCGGCGGTGGCCGGCGACGGAGAAGTTCCCCTTCTGCCCGAGCTGTGCCGTGCCCGCGTAGTGGCCGAGGCCCTTCTTGAGGATGTCCACGCCCGTCCCCTGGAGCACCGGTTTGTTCCACGTGAAACCGAGCCGGGGGATGTACATGACGGCGAACGGCTTGCCGTCCTTGTAGGGGGTCGGGGTCTGGGGCTGGCCCTGTTCCTGGTCCTGGGCGGGGCTCGGGTTGTCGCTCTGGCTCTCGCTCTGGCTCGGCGACGGGCCCGGGCGGGGCTGTTCGACCGCCACCGATCCCTTGGACCACTGGTTCTGGAGGGTGTCGATCTGGTGGTCCATGGCGCTGTCGGCCTTCACGCCGGTCCAGAACAGCACGTAGGCGACGAACAGGACGATCAGGGCGCCGACCGTGATGCACAGCTCACTGAATGTCCTGACGACCACTCGGACCGGCACAGGCTCCCCCAGGCGGCTACTCCACGGGCTTCGCGTAGTGGAGATCCACTGTGCCCGAGTAACCGGGAAGAGTCACCGCCCCGTCGTCCTCGACTTTCCAGCCGAGCCCGTAGGCGTTGACGTAGAGCATGTAGTTCTGGATCTGGGGCGAGGCGGCGAGAGCCTGCTTCAGCTTCTCCGGGTCCCCGACCGCGGTGATCTTGTACGGGGGCGAGTAGACGCGGCCCTGGAGGATCAGGGTGTTGCCGACGCAGCGCACGGCGCTGGTGGCGATGAGCCGCTGGTCCATGACCTTGATGCCCTGCGCGCCGCCGTTCCACAGGGCGTTCACGACGGCCTGGAGGTCCTGCTGGTGGATGACCAGGTCGTTCGGCTGGGGTTCGGGGTAGCCGGGGAGCTTGGCGGTGGCGTTCGGCGGGGCGTCCGCGAGCGTGACCGAGACGGCCTGCCCGCGCAGTTTCTTGGTGCCGGACGCCTTCTCCAGGGCGGACAGCTTGGCGTCCTCGGCCTTGGTGCCGGCGCCGCCGTGCTCGGTGAGGGCGTCGACGTCGTCACGGATCGCGCCGTTGGACTCCTCGAGCTGGCCGTTCTTGTGGCTGCGCTCCTGGATGAGATCGGAGAGCTTCAGCAGCGAGGCGTCCGTGCGGATGTTGGTGCCCTTGGCGGTGTTGAAGCTGGTGAAGAAGATCAGCCCGGCCAGGGCGAACACGGCCACCGTCAAAATTCGCACAGGTCGCAGGCGCGCACGGGGGCGGCCCCCGCCGGGGGGCTCACCCTGGGAGTCGGCAGAATTGCTCAACGTACCCTTATCTCCTTCAGCGCCGCGGAAGCACTACGCTAACGGACGCCCGGGGGAGCGCCCAGATTCCCCTTGTACGCTGCCCGGAGCCAGCCCACGTTCCCTGCGCGGCCACGCAGCGCATCGACAGGAGAGACCCTCGTGCCGAAGTCACGTATCCGCAAGAAGGCCGACTACACGCCGCCGCCGGCGTCGAAGCAGGCGGCGAATATAAAGCTGACCAACCGAGGCTGGGTAGCCCCGGTGATGCTCGCGATGTTCCTGATCGGGCTTGCCTGGATCGTCGTCTTCTACGTGACCAACGGCACCCTGCCGCTGGACGCGCTCGGCAACTGGAACATCGTCGTGGGCTTCGGCTTCATCGCCGCCGGGTTCGGCGTTTCCACGCAGTGGAAGTAGCTCTGCCCCTAGCTATCCACTGAGTTATCCACAGCTGTTTCCACAGTGGGGAAAAGGTCGGAAGATCTGTGGATAACTCACCGGGCGTTGACGCCGGTGTGACTGACGCATCGCAGCTCGCCCACATGTTCGCCCCTTGTCCTGGCTGGGGAAACCCAGGTCAGCGACGAGGGGCACACCTGTTCCCCACCGAGTGCACAGGTTCCGGCACCGTCTGTGGACAACGTGGGCCACAGACCTAGCTCAAGTGAGCTGGGACGTCCTCACAAGCACAGTGACGACCACCACGGCGAGGACGAGCGCACAGGTCCCGTACTGCACCAGCGAGCGGCGCTCCCTGGGGGCGTGGACCATCGCGTACCCGACGACCACACCGGCGACGAGACCGCCGACGTGGGCCTGCCAGGCGATGTTTCCCCACGTGAACGTGAAGAGCAGGTTCAGCGCGAGCAGGCCGATGACGGGGCGCATGTCGTAGTTGAGGCGCCGCACCAGCACCGCGGTCGCGCCCAAGAGTCCGAAGACGGCCCCGGACGCACCGAGGGACTGTTCGCTCGGCCCCGCGATCGCGTAGGTCAGCGCACTGCCGGCCAACCCCGAGACCATGTACAGCGCGATGTAGCGGGCCCTGCCGAGCGCCGCCTCCAGCGGGCCCCCGAGCCACCACAGGCCCAGCATGTTGAACGCGATGTGCCACACCTCCTGGTGCGTGAACATCGACGTCACCAGGCGATACCACTCGCCGCCGGCCACGCCCTGGTCCGGGACGTAGGGCGCGGGAGGCCACGCCCCGATCAGAACGAAGTCGGAGAGCAGCCGGTCCCACACATGGACCGCGATGAACACCGCCACGTTGATCCCGATCAGGATCTTCGTGACCAGGCGCGGGTCGGCCGCGATCGTGCCGCCCGTGATGGTCCTCGGCCGGCTGGCCGCCGGACCGTGCCCCGTACCGGAACCGCCCCGCACACAGTCCGGGCACTGGAAGCCCACAGAGGCGCTGACCATGCAGTCCGGGCAGATGGGCTTGTCACAGCGGGCGCAGCGGATCCCGGTCTCGCGGTCGGGGTGCCGGTAGCAGCGGGGCGGACCCTGCGCGTCCTGGGGGCCCTGCGGACTGCCCGGCACCTGTTCCATCGGAAATCCCCTCGTACGAAACGCGCGCGATCAACACATGGCCCCGCCCATCCTTACGGATGAGCGGGGCGGATTGGTTCCCGTCGGCCCGGTTCGCGTCGGCCCGGTTCGTCTCGGCCCGGTTCGCGTCGGCCCGGTTCGCGTCAGCCCGGTTCGCGTCAGCCCGGTTCGCGTCAGCGGGTCTCGACGACGACCGACTCGATGACCACGTCGTTGACCGGACGGTCCGTGCGCGGGTTGGTCTGCGCGGTCGCGATGGTGTCCACGACCTTCTGGCTGGCCTCGTCGACGACCTCGCCGAAAATCGTGTGCTTACGGGTCAGCCAGGCCGTCGGCGACACCGTGATGAAGAACTGGGAGCCGTTGGTGCCCGGGCCGGCGTTCGCCATGGCCAGCAGGTACGGCTTGTCGAAGGCCAGGTCGGGGTGGAACTCGTCCCCGAACTGGTAGCCGGGGCCACCCGTGCCGTTCCCCAGCGGGTCCCCGCCCTGGATCATGAAACCGCTGATCACCCGGTGGAAGACCGTGCCGTCGTAGAGCTTGTCAGTGGACTTCTCACCCGTCTCCGGGTTGGTCCACTCCCGCTCGCCCCGAGCAAGCTCGACGAAGTTCTTGACCGTCTTGGGCGCGTGGTTCGGCAGCAGCCGGACTTCGATGTCGCCTTGGTTGGTCTTCAGGGTGGCGTAGAGCTGCTCAGCCACGATCTGCCTTCCGTTGCCTTCTGTGACGATCCGATCCTCGCACGCCCCCGCAGACCCGTCGCCCGGCGGCAGCCACAGAATTTCCGGCCGAGTCGCCACCGAGGAGGCGCGTCGCACGGCGATCCGTGGCATTGTCGTCCGCAAGCCCCTCTTGCACCGTATTGATCAGCTATCGCCTGGACTACCTCGGTACGTACAAAGGCGGCTTGTACCCCGAATGCTCGCCCTCGCATGCCCCACTGCCGTCCGGCAGGCATGATCCGAAAAAGGGTGGAAAGGTGAAAACCTGTACGCCACCGAGGAGGAGGATCCCGTGACCCGCATCGACAGCGTGCGCGCCGCCACCGGCTCGGCGAAGGACAGCGTGCTGCACGCCGCGGAAGTGGTGGCGCCCTACGCCGAGACGGCCAAGGACCGGGCCGCACTGTATGCGCAAGAAGCGCGCGTACGGCTCGCGCCCGTGATGTCACAGGCTGCGCAACAAACCCGCGACCAGTACGACACGTACCTCGCGCCGCATCTTGAACAGGCCCGCGCCCATGTGCCGCCGAAGGTCGACCAGGCCGCGCAGGAGGCAGCCGTCCGCACCCGGAAGGCCGCCCGCCAGGCCGCCGTCTACGCCAGGCCGCGGATCGAGCAGGCCGTCGCCGCCGCCCAGCCCGTCCGCGAGGAGGCGACCGCCCGCGGTATCGCAGCGCTCGCCGCCCTACGCGGACAGGTGTCGCCGAAGGAGATCAAGAAGCTCACCCGCAAGCACGAACGGCGGGCCCGGGCCGGACGTGTCGCCAAGGGCTTGCTCGTCGTCGGCATCCTCGCCGGGGGCGCCTACGCCGCCTGGAAGTGGTGGGACAAGCAGGCCAACCCGGACTGGCTGGTGGAACCGCCGGCCGCGACCGAGGTCCCGGACACCACGCCCCCGTCGTCGGAGGACAGCAGCGGCCAGAATGCCCTCGACCCCGAGGTACGGGCCAAGCAGGCCGAAGCGGAGGCGGACGCCGCCGACCGCGACGACCGCGGCTGAGCCTCGAACGAGTTGTAACGCCGTAGGGCGGGAGACCAGTGGTCTCCCGCCCTACGGCGTTCACGTGTTTCACGTGGAACCTGTGGAGCCTAGGAGATTCGAACTCCTGACATCTGCCTTGCAAAGGCAGCGCTCTACCAACTGAGCTAAGGCCCCGAAAACGATACGTCGGACCGGAAGAAGTGCGATCCGGTGCGCATCGCAGACCAGAGTACCGGGTCACCCCCCGGATCTCGCAAAAGGATTGGGGGTCCCGGTCCACGACCACTCTCCGTAAGATGCCCCACGTGGTTCGCGGCAGCGAACCGCCGTATTTGGGGAAGCGATGGGGAGACGCAATGGACGCCGCACAGCAGGAAGCTACCGCAAGAGCCCGGGAGCTCCAGCGAAACTGGTACGGAGAGCCACTGGGGGCGCTCTTCCGTCGCCTCATCGATGATCTGGGCCTCAATCAGGCCAGGCTCGCAGGGGTTCTCGGTCTGTCCGCGCCCATGCTGTCGCAGCTGATGAGCGGTCAGCGCGCGAAGATAGGCAATCCAGCCGTCGTCCAGCGTGTCCAGCTGCTCCAGGATCTGGCGGGTCAGGCCGCCGACGGAAGCGTCAGCGCCGCCGAGGCCACCGAGCGTATGGACGAGATCAAGAAGTCACAGGGGGGCTCGGTGCTCACCAACACCGCGCAGACAACAACCAGTTCGGGCGCACCCACGGTGAAGCGCGTGGTCCGCGAGATCCAGTCGCTGCTGCGCTCCGTCTCCGCGGCCGGGGACATAATCGATGCGGCGGACACCCTCGCCCCGAGCCACCCGGAACTGGCAGAGTTCCTCCGGGTCTACGGCGCCGGGCGCACCTCCGACGCCGTAACCCACTATCAGGCGCACCAGAGCTGATCCCGGCCGAACGGTAGCGACATCGGGCCGGCCGCGAGTCCCGCGGCCGGCCCCGGGGCCGCGGGACCATCCGAGAGGCCGGACGCGTCGTGACGGCCGAGGGGGGAGCGACGCACCACGATGGGTGAGGTCTTCGCCGGACGCTACGAACTGGCCGACCCGATCGGTCGCGGGGGAACCGGCGCCGTATGGCGCGCCTGGGACCACCGGCGCCGCAGATATGTGGCCGCCAAGGTCCTGTTGCAGAGCGATGCCCACACCCTGCTCCGCTTCGTGCGCGAACAGGCACTGCGGATCGACCACCCCCACGTCCTCGCCCCGGCCAGCTGGGCGGCGGACGACGACAAGGTCCTGTTCACCATGGACCTCGTCGCGGGCGGCTCGCTGGCGCATCTGATCGGTGACTACGGGCCCCTGCCACCGTCGTTCGTGTGCCTCCTCCTGGATCAGCTCCTGGCCGGCCTCACCGCGGTGCACGCGGAGGGGGTCGTGCACCGCGACATCAAGCCCGCCAACATCCTTCTGGAGGCGACCGGCACAGCCCGGCCTCATCTGCGCCTCTCGGACTTCGGCATCGCGATGCGCAAGGGCGAACCCCGGCTCACCGAGACCGACTATGTGGTGGGAACGCCCGGCTACTTCGCCCCCGAACAGGCGATGGGCGGTGAGCCGGACTTCCCGGCAGACCTGTTCGCCGTCGGTCTCGTCGCCCTGTATCTGCTCCAGGGCGCCCGGCCGGACTCCAGAGCACTGATCGAGCACTTCACCGACCACGGCACCCCTGGCGCGCCCCAGGGCATTCCCGGCCCGCTGTGGACCGTCGTGGCCGGTCTGCTGCAGCCTGATCCCGAAGCGCGCTTCCGTACCGCGACAGGCGCGCGCAAGGCCCTCCTGGCGGCCTCCGAACTGCTTCCCGAGCCCGGACCCGACGACGAACTGGTCGAGGTCTTCGACCAACTCGGCTCGCTCCCACCGGGGTTCTCCCGGAACGGCCCGACCACGACCTCCCGGGCGGTCGCCCCCGCCCTCGTACACGACCGGAACCGGAACCACGGCACGACCGGCCGGTCCACGACCCTGAAGCCCGTGCCCGCGCCAGGAGAGGCCCTGCCGGCGCTCCCTACGGAGCCCCCGACGCCGGCGCCACCCCCACCGCCGCTGTATGCACCCGCGATGCCGGACGCCGCACCGGCAGAACCCTCCGTCCCAAGGCCCACCACCCCCGCGCCCCCGGGGCCGGCATCCACCGCGTCGCAGACCAGCATGCGCGGCAGCAGCATCACTCCCGGGACCACCCCGCCGGGGACCGTCACGCCCGGAACCACCCCGTCCGGGCCCGCCCAGGTCGGAACCGTCACGCCCGGGACCGTCACGCCCGAAACCGCCCCGTCGGGTGCCGGACTGTCCGGCACCGGCATGTCCGAAACCGGCAGCTTCCACCTCCCGCCGCCCCCTCCGGCGCAGCCCCCCGCACAACCACTCGCGCACACCCCACCCGAGCCGCGGCCGACCACCCCCACCACCGCTCCCGACGCTCCCGAGTACCCCGCCTATCCACGCCCCCACCTCACGACACCACAGGCACCACCATCAGCCCCACCGACTCTCCCGCACCCCCACGAGCACTCCCTTCACACCCCGGCCACGCCCCCCGCCACGCAGCGCTCCTACGCCGCTCCAGCTCCAGGCCCTGCTCCGGCGCCCGCTCAGCCCGCCTCTATCTCTACGTACACCGCCCAGAGCGTTCGGGTTCCACTCGTCGGGCACCCGAATCCCGGCGGCACGGCCCCGAACCCGACCCCTCATCGGCGGGTGCGGAAACGGCGGCCGGGACCGCCCGCGAAGGTGGCGATCCCGGTGCTGTTCGTTGCCTTGGTCAGTTTCGCGGTGGGCATCTGGGCGCTGACCCAGGCCTGAGAAAACCTGAGCCCTGCCTACCAAGCAGCGGGTGCCCGCCGGCGGGCGACATACGTCCATACGCCGAGCCCCAGCACCAGCACGGACCCCGTGCCGATCCCGGCGATCCCGACGACCGTCATACGGTTCGTCCTACCGGACCCGCCCTGCCCCGCCTGACCGCCGCCCTGACCTCCCGCCGAGGGCAACGATGAGCCACCGCCCTGCGCGGACCCGTTCTCAGCGGCGGCCCGGTCCGCGTCCGTGACCTGGAACGCACCCGGATCCCGCGTATACGTGGGCGCGGACGCCGCCTCCCCATGGACCGTCAGACGGAGCGTCAGCCCGGACTCCTTGTCCCCGAAGGTCCCCTTCATCTCCGGCGTGAGGGAGACCTTGAGGTAGTACCAGCCGGCGAAACGCACGCCCGCTTCGTCCGCGCGCGACAGATAGCGGTTCTCGTAGGCGACCGGAGGCAGGGAGTCCAGGGCCGCCACGGAGGGCTCCCCTCCGTACGAGGCGTCCTTTGAAGTGACCGGCGTCCGCGCCGGGTTGTACAGCGCCACATTCAGGGCGCTCGGCACAAAGCCCTTACGCTGCGCGTCCCCCGCCGAAGTGCCCAGCTCGGCCTCGGTGAAGAGCTGCTGTCCCCAGTCCAGCGGCACGCGGTAGAAAAGCGTCTGCCCCGGGCGGATCCGGTCCTTCCACACGCCTTGCCGCAGGCTCCGCGCGTCGTTGAAGCCTGTGCCGCCCGGTCGTTCGGAAGGGATCCCGGCGGGCGGCCGCGGCGAAGCCGACGACCAGGCCCCGGGCCCGGTGGTGGCGGGCGGCGACTTGAGCGCGGGCTCCGAGGAGACGCTCAACTCCAGGTCCCAGCGCTCCCGCGTGGAATCCGGCGCAGTCTTGCGCGCGACGACCACGTAATACGTGCCCGCATCCTGGCAGCGCCCGCCGCCCTCCCGCACGACCCGCTCCGCGGTGGCGGCTATCGGCCTCGGGTACTCGGCGGAGCGGAACGCCGCCACCTCGGAGTCACAGCGATTGCCCTGCCGATCCTGAAGGGTGACGGAAATGCTGTCGTTGAACGCCACCTTCACGTCCGCCCCGACCTTCGGCACCGCCACCGCCGAGACATACGTATCGGAGGAGCCGTCCAGGTCGACACGGTAATAACGCGTGCCGGCCGCACCCTTCGCGCCCGACCCACCACCGAGCCCGGTGCCCTTCACCCCCGCCTCGACGGAGCTCCGATACGTCTCCCCGGCCTTGAGCTCCGCCGCATCCGTGCTGGTCACCGCGCCCTGGACCGTCTTTGCCCCCTGCGCGAAGACGTACGGAGCCGAGTCCTGCGCTGCCGCCATCCCGGGCAGCGCCACCACCACGACCGGCACGACCACCGCACACATCGCCGCCCCGAGCGCCGGCGCCGGCCGTCCGCGCCCTCGCCCCATCACGCGCCCCACCAGGCGCCGCCCTACGCGCCGACTCATCACGCGCCCCTTCGTCGCCCCCGCCATCGCCTCATCGCCGGACGACCATCCTGCCGCCGGGGCCCCATGCACCCCACTGACATTCGCTAAAGCAAGCAAATAATTTACTCAAGCGAATAGGTGAGCCGGGGCAGCCTCGCGCCCAGCCCCACCCCGGACAGCACAAAGCCCCGACCGCTCATGCGATCGGGGCCTTGAAGAGACTGTCGTCGATACTCACGAACCCGTGGGCACGGAGTCAGTCGCCTCCGTCCACAGATCCTGCTCGGCGCGATCCGCCTGGATCTGGCGGTACACGAGGAGCCCGCCGATGGCGGCCAGTGCGACCAGGAGAAGCTTCTTCACCGCGCGACCTCGTCTTTCTTTGACGTAGGGGACCTCTGGCGCCCGACTATACACACCGACCGATACCGATCAGTGACCTGCACCCGGGCCCAACTCCCGCACCCCGACGACCAGTCGAACCGGATCGCGGAGCTCCGATCACTCTTCGCAGAATGTGACATTCAGTGCGATTGGCGACCTTAAAGGGCGATTACGGCCATCCGAGTGGTGTTCATCAGAACATCGACGCGCCACGGGCGTCGGTCCCCCACTCCGGAACCCGCATACACATCATGAGGAAAGTACGCAAATCGCCCAACCCGAAAGTGAGGGATCATGGCCACCAACAAGGTCATCAAGCTGTGGACCGTCCTCATCACCGCCTTCCTCGCGGTGCTGACCGCGATGGGTCTCACCTCCCCGGCCGCCGCGGCCACGCCCGTACAACAGTCGGAGGGCACCCGCAACGCGGCGGTGAACACCCCCGCCGTTACCGCCGTCCGGTCTCCCTGGGCCTTCAAACGGTCCCTGCCTCCCACAATGAAGCAGCGCATCCGCGCCGAGGCACACGGTTCCTCCCCCAGCAGCCGCCACCGCCCGCCGACCGGCACGGAGTACGGGAGCGAGTTCGAAGAGACCGCGGCAGGAATCAACGCACTCCACTCGCAGTCGTAACAACGCAGTACGTAAAGACGAAGCTCCACCAGCAGTGACACCAGCGGTGACGAAAGCGGCGACGGCAAGAAGGCCGGCCCTTGAGAACCGCGGCAGACCCTCCGCAGCAAAAGCTCCACCGCAAGAACAGCCGGTGAGGATGACCGACAGGTACCACCGGCAGACACCACCGCAGAGAACGTCCGGCAGCACGGTTCATCGGCCCAAGCCGACAGCGCCGCTCAGCAGCCAGTACGAGTACGAGCACCACAGACCAACGCACCACCCGCACCACCCGCACCGCTGCAGCGCGGCACCGCAGAGGCACGGCGGCGGCACCAGGCAGCGCTTCATCAGCGCAGCCACGCCCCGAACCTGCCGGCCGCACTCCAGATCCAGACGGCACCAACCGCAGGCAAAGCACCCCACCGCTGGACGACGACAGCACGGCAGCAGGGCAGCACGACACCGATAGACCGCGCTCCCCGCGCCCTCGACCTTTCACGACCCCGGCCACCACAGGCTGAGGGTCTTCTCGGCGTGCGCCCACGGACAACGGCCCTGCCTCGCCGCCCCAGAGACGCCAAAACCCCCAACCACGACGGGTTGAGGGTTTCTGTCTTGTGGGGCCAACAGGATTTGAACCTGTGGCCTCATCCTTGTCAGGTCGATCACGGGGGTCTGTCAACGTCGGCCAACGGCCCTTGCGCCTTGGTCGATCGTTCACTGAGGTCCGGCGCTGACCGCTGCGGTTCGTGCTTGTTGGTGTCAGCCGCTGGTGTCAGACGCCGCAAGCAGTCTTGACAAGGCGTACTTCGCCGCTCTAGCGCCCGTCCTACTCCTCCGGGTCCCACGCGCGGAGCAGGTCGAACAATCCTGCGTCTCCCTCGATCTGCAGGGAGTCCGCCGGGATACGGTCGTACACGAAGAGAACCAGCTCACTGGCCGTGCCGCGAACGGAGACGCCAGCCGTGCTCGGGCCCTGGCCGGCAGCGGCGACAGGCGTCGTGCCGGGCGCGGAGATACGGGTGGAGCGTGCGCCGTCGCCGTCGACCGTGAGGCGCCAGGAGTGGCCCTCGGTGGCGTGGAAGTCGAAGGCGGTGGGCTTGTGCGGCCAGGCACTCGTCGTTGCGACGCAGGTGGACAGGAACTCCTCGACACCGTCGAGTGCCACCTCATCCGGCAGCGGCTCCGGGGCACCCACAGTGACCTGGGCGTCGTAGGTGTGCACCGCGATCTGCTGGAGCTGGTGCCGGGCGACGGCGCCACAGGTCTGCGGCGACTGGGACGCACCCCACCACGTCCAGCAACCGCGATCCGGGCCGGCCTCCCCCAGTGCGTCCAGCAACTCCTGCGTCGACGCGGCCAACCAGGCCGGCACGGCCTCGCGCTCCCGAGGCGCAGCCGGGGCGCCCTCTGGTACGGACTTGGCCGGAGCAGGCCCTGCGGCAACGGTGGCGGCCCAGGCGCGGCGCCCCTCGCCGATGTGCTGCGCCAGATCGAACAGCGTCCACTCCGGGCAGGTCGGCACCTGCACGTCGAGGCTGGGCGCGGAGGCGACCGCGGCGCGGAAGGTGCTCGACCGTTCGTCGATCAGTCGCAACAGAACGGGGAACGTAAGTGTCGTTGTCACATGGACTCCCTATCACCGTGTTCCGGCAATCGGAGAGTGATTTTCACAGCCGAGGCGGCGAGCGCGCGGCACGGGCCGGGTGCCCTCGGATGACGCCGTGTCCACATTCTGAAACGATCAGTGAGTCACGCAACGCCGCACCGGCAAGGCCTCATTAGCCGCTCTTACCGTGCCCAATTTGAGGTTTCCGATTGACTCGCGGGTCTGGCTCCGACAACCACAACTGTCCCTGCTGCCATCCCGTCCGCTCGGCTCTGCCTGGGTCGAAGGTGGTCGGGATGGCACCTGCCAGGCTTGCGGGGCTGATGTCCTGCACTTCGGCTGGGTCAACATGGATGGCGTCGGCGTCCTGCTGCACGACGGTGTCGACGACTCAGTGCCCTGCCCGGTGGCAGTTCCGTTCAACTGGGAGACCGGCAAGCCGCTCCCCGCTGGCGTTCTGGCGGTGGCTGCGTGACTCGTCTGCCGATCGCTCCGGCCGCTGTCTCTGATGTAGCGGCGGTGGCTGGGGTCTCCCCTCTGACCCTGGTGGACATGCTGCGGGTGGCGAACACCCCCGGCTTCGACCGCCGGCAAGAGCAGATCCGCCGCACTGGTGGCTGCTCCGACCCGATCCATCTCCAGGGCTGGACAGTCACGAAGGGCAAGGCGACCGCCGAGACGCTGTACGCCTACTCGACCGATGCAGAGCCCGGCGGCCGGTTACGGGTGGCCTGCGGGAACCGTCGCGCCTCGCGTTGCCCGGCCTGCGCCTGGACCTACGCCGGGGACACCTACCACCTGATCCGCGCAGGACTCGTGGGCGACGACCACAAGAACGTCCCCGCAACCGTCCGGGATCACCCCCGCGTCTTCGCAACTCTCACCGCGCCAAGCTTCGGGCCGGTCGACAACTGCCCTGACACCGGCCGCTGCCGCTGCGGGGCTCAGCACCCTGAGAATGACCCCGTCGTCGGCACGGCCCTCGACCCGGGCTGGTACGACCGGTCCTGCGACACAGCCAGATCAGCGTGACCATGGATGTCTACACACACGTGGTGCGCTGGGACGAACGGAAAGCCGTCGCCTTGCTGGCGGAACTTCCGGAAGATCTACTGATCGGCTGATGTCAGCCGTAGATGTCAAAGACCCCCAGCCGATACCGACTGGGGGTCTTTTCGCATGTGGGGCTAACAGGATTTGAACCTGTGGCCTCATCCTTATCAGGGATGCGCTCTAACCAACTGAGCTATAGCCCCGCCGCGCTTTGCGGTGTGTGTCCCGCGCGCTGACCTCTGAAGATTAGCGCACGACCCGGCCAGTCCCAAAATCGATAGCCGGGACCCCGTCCCACCGGCCAAAACGCCTGTGGAGCGCACCCCTGTCAGGGAATGCGCTCCACATGTGGCGCAGCGACTGAAGCGGCTGCGGCTCGGCTACTGCTCGGCTTGCTACTCGTCCTCGGCGAGGGTCAGCTCGACGCCGCCCACGAAGCCCGCGGAGAGGTTGTAGATGAACGCGCCGAGCGTGGCCAGCGCCGTCGCCAGGACGACGTCGATGACCGCGATGATCGACGTGAAGATCAGGACGCGCGGCAGCGACAGGAACGACTGGAGGTCGAAGCCGTTGGACTCGTTCGAGCCCGTGGCCTCGGAGATCGTGCCGCCCACGGTCGAGAAGACGCCCATGGCGTCCATGACCATCCACAGCACCGCGGCCGCGACGATCGTGCAGATGCCGAGCGCGATGGAGAGCAGGAAGCTGACCTTCATCACCGACCACGGATCGGCCTTGGCGACCCTCAGGCGCGCCTTGCGCGTACGAGGCGTCGTGCGTGCCCCCGTGCGCGGCCTGCGGACCGCTCCGGCCGGCGGAGCCGCCTGGTAGGCCTGCGGCGGGTGGTACGGCTGCGAGGGCTGCGGAGGCTGCTGCCTCTCCCCTGGCAGCGCCCCGTCCGTGTCGGCCGCGTGCTGCTGCGTCTGCGGACCTCGGGTGTCCGTCACAGTTCCCCCCTGGGATCCATGAGACTCGTGCGAGTCGTTCGAGTCAGTGGCGGGGCCACGGCCGCCGTCCGATTCCGTACCGGTCGATCCGGCGCCCGTGGCTCCGCTCACGATGACTCACTCCTCGCGCTACTCGGTCGTGGACTCTGTGCCCTCGTCCGTTTCGACAGCCGTCTCGACCTCGGCGGACTCGTCGACGATGACGTCACCGTCGACCTCCTCCGCCTCGCGACCGGCCTCGGCGTTGCGAGCGATACCGACCACGGCATCGCGCTTGCCCAGGTTGATCAGTTGGACGCCCATGGTGTCACGGCCCGTCTCCCTGACCTCGTTGACTCGCGTACGAATCACACCGCCCGACAGCGTGATGGCGAGGATCTCGTCCGTCTCCTCGGTCACCAGCGCGCCGACGAGCGAACCGCGGTCCTCCACGATCTTGGCGGCCTTGATACCGAGGCCACCGCGACCCTGGACGCGGTACTCGTCGACGGCGGTCCGCTTCGCGTACCCGCCGTCGGTGGCAGTGAACACGAACGTACCCGGCCGGACGACATTCATCGAGAGCAGCTGGTCGCCCTCGCGGAAACTCATGCCCTTCACACCGGATGTGGCACGGCCCATCGGGCGCAGCGCGTCGTCCGTGGCGGTGAAACGGATGGACTGCGCCTTCTTGCTGATGAGCAGCAGGTCGTCCTCGGCGGAGACCAGCTCGGCGCCGATCAGCTCGTCGTCGGAACCGTCCTCCGTCTCGCGAAGGTTGATGGCGATGACGCCGCCCGAGCGGGGCGAGTCGTAGTCCTTGAGGGGGGTCTTCTTTACGAGGCCGCCCTTCGTGGCGAGGACCAGGTACGGAGCCGCTTCGTAGTCGCGGATCGCGAGGATCTCGGCGATCGACTCGTCCGGCTGGAAGGCCAGCAGGTTGGCCACGTGCTGGCCGCGAGCGTCGCGGCCGGCGTCCGGGAGCTCGTACGCCTTCGCGCGGTAGACGCGGCCCTTGTTCGTGAAGAACAGCAGCCAATGGTGCGTCGTCGACACGAAGAAGTGGTCGACGATGTCGTCTTCCTTGAGCTTCGTGCCTCGTACGCCCTTGCCGCCGCGCTTCTGCGAGCGGTAGTCGACCGTCTTGGTGCGCTTGACGTAGCCGCCGCGCGAGATGGTGACGACGATGTCCTCTTCGGCGATCAGGTCCTCCATGGACATGTCGCCGTCGAAGGGCACCAGCTTGGAGCGCCGGTCGTCGCCGAACTTCTCGACGATCGCCCCGAGTTCCTGGCTGATGATCTGACGCTGGCGCTCCGGCGAGGCCAGGATCGCGTTGTACTCGTTGATCTTGATCTGCAGTTCGTCGTGCTCGGCGACGATCTTCTGGCGCTCCAGGGCGGCCAGTCGGCGCAGCTGCATCTCGAGGATCGCGTTGGCCTGGATCTCGTCGATCTCCAGGAAGCCCATCAGACCCTCGCGGGCGATCTCGACGGTGTCACTGCGCCGGATGAGCGCGATGACCTCGTCGATGGCATCCAGGGCCTTCAGGAGGCCGCGCAGGATGTGGGCGCGCTCCTCGGCCTTGCGCAGGCGGAACTTCGTACGGCGGACGATGACCTCGACCTGGTGGCTCACCCAGTGGCGGATGAAGGCGTCCAGGGAGAGGGTGCGCGGCACGCCGTCGACGAGCGCCAGCATGTTGGCGCCGAAGTTCGTCTGGAGGTCGGTGTGCTTGTAGAGGTTGTTCAGGACGACCTTGGCGACGGCGTCGCGCTTCAGGACGATGACGAGGCGCTGGCCGGTGCGCGACGAGGTCTCGTCGCGGACGTCGGCGATGCCGCCGACGCGGCCGTCCTTCACCAGGTCGGCGATCTTCTGCGCGAGGTTGTCCGGGTTGACCTGGTACGGGAGCTCGGTGACCACCAGGCACTGGCGGTTCTGGATCTCCTCGACCTCGACGACCGCGCGCATCGTGATGGAGCCACGGCCCGTGCGGTACGCCTCCTCGATGCCCTTGCGGCCGACGACCAGGGCGCCGGTCGGGAAGTCCGGGCCCTTGATGCGCTCGATGAGCGCCTCCAGAAGCTCCTCGTGCGAGGCCTCCGGGTTCTCCAGGTACCACTGGGCGCCGGAGGCGACCTCGCGCAGGTTGTGCGGCGGGATGTTGGTGGCCATGCCGACCGCGATGCCCGCCGAGCCGTTGATCAGCAGGTTCGGGAAGCGGGCCGGCAGGACGGTCGGCTCCTGGGAGCGGCCGTCGTAGTTGTCCGTGAAGTCGACGGTCTCCTCGTCGATGTCACGGACCATCTCCATGGACAGCGGAGCCATCTTGCACTCGGTGTAGCGCATGGCGGCCGCGGGGTCGTTGCCCGGGGAGCCGAAGTTTCCGTTCGAGTCCACCAGCGGCATACGCATCGACCACGGCTGCGCCAGGCGGACCAGGGCGTCGTAGATCGAGGAGTCGCCGTGCGGGTGGTAGTTGCCCATGACGTCGCCGACGACGCGGGCGCACTTGTAGAAGCCCTTCTCGGGCCGGTAGCCGCCGTCGTACATCGCGTAGAGGACGCGGCGGTGGACGGGCTTGAGGCCGTCCCGTACGTCGGGCAGGGCGCGCGACACGATGACGGACATCGCGTAGTCGAGGTACGAGCGCTGCATCTCGGTCTCGAGCCCGACGGGCTCGATGCGCTGGGCGCCCTCCTCGGGCACCGTTTCGACGCTGACGCTGATCTCGACGCCTTCTTCAGGCGTGGGGGGAGTGTTCTCGTCGGTCATTGCTGGTGAAGATCCTTTCTGATGCGGTCAGCTGAGACCGACTCAGATGTCGAGGAAGCGGACGTCCTTGGCGTTGCGCTGGATGAACGAGCGGCGTGCCTCGACGTCCTCGCCCATCAGGACGGAGAACAGGTCGTCCGCCTGGGCGGCGTCGTCGAGGGTGACCTGGCCGAGCACGCGGTGCTCGATGTCCATCGTGGTGATGCGCAGCTCCTCGGCGTTCATCTCGCCGAGACCCTTGAAGCGCTGGATCGAGTCCTCGCGGATCCGCTTGCCCTGCTGGCGGCCGAGCTCGGTCAGGGCGTCGCGCTCGCGGTCCGAGTACGCGTACTCGAAGTCCTCACGACCCCACTTGATCTTGTAGAGCGGAGGACGCGACAGGTACACGTAGCCGGCCTCGACGAGGGGGCGCATGAAACGGAACAGGAAGGTCAGCAGCAGGGTGTTGATGTGCTGGCCGTCGACGTCGGCGTCCGCCATCAGGATGATCTTGTGATAGCGGAGCTTCTCGATGTCGAAGTCCTCGTGGACTCCGGTGCCGAAGGCGGAGATCAGCGCCTGGATCTCCTGGTTCTGCAGGATCTTGTCGATCCGCGCCTTCTCGACGTTCAGGATCTTGCCTCGGATGGGCAGGATGGCCTGGTACTGCGGGTTGCGGCCGGACTTGGCCGAGCCGCCGGCGGAGTCACCCTCGACGATGAAGATCTCGCACTTGGTGGGATCGTTCGACTGGCAGTCGGAGAGCTTGCCCGGCAGCGACGCCGACTCCAGCAGGCCCTTGCGGCGGGTGAGGTCGCGGGCCTTGCGGGCCGCCACACGCGCGGTGGCCGCCTGGATGCCCTTGCGGATGATGTCCGCGGCCTCGTTCGGATTGCGGTCGAGCCAGTCGTTGAGGTGCTCGTAGACGACCTTCTGGACGAAGGTCTTCACCTCGGTGTTGCCCAGCTTGGTCTTGGTCTGCCCCTCGAACTGGGGCTCGCTCAGCTTCACCGAGATGATCGCGGTCAGACCCTCGCGGATGTCGTCACCCGTGAGGTTGTCGTCCTTCTCCCGGAGCAGCTTCTTGTCCCGCGCGTACTTGTTGATCAGCGAGGTCAGCGCGGCCCGGAAGCCCTCTTCGTGCGTACCACCCTCGTGGGTGTGGATGATGTTGGCGAAGGAGTACACGCCTTCGCTGTAGCCACCGTTCCACTGCATCGCGAGTTCGAGGGACAGGCTCCTGTCCTTGTCCTCTGCCTCGAGGTCGATCACGGTGGGGTGCACCACGTCTCCCTTGCGGGAGTTGAGATACTTCACGAAGTCGACGATGCCGCCCTCGTAGTGGTACGAGACGCTCTTGACCTCGTGTTTCTCGTCCTCGCCCGCCTCGTCCGCCCCGGCGGTGGCCTTCGCCGACTCACGCTCGTCGGTGAGGGTGATCCGCAGCCCCTTGTTGAGGAAGGCCATCTCCTGGAAGCGCCGCGAAAGCGTCTCGAAGGAGTACTCGGTGGTCTCGAAGATGTCCGGGTCGGCCCAGAAGGTGACCGACGTGCCAGTCACGTCCGTGGCCTCGTGCTGGGCCAGCGGCGCCGTGGGGACGCCCATCTTGTAGTCCTGCGTCCAGCGGTAGCCTTCGGTCTTGACCTCGACGGAGACCTTCGAGGACAGCGCGTTCACGACGGAGACACCCACGCCGTGCAGACCACCGGAGACCGCGTAGCCGCCGCCGCCGAACTTGCCGCCCGCGTGCAGCACGGTCAGCACGACCTCAAGGGCCGGCTTGCCCTCGGAGGGGACGATACCCACCGGGATGCCACGGCCGTTATCGACGACGCGGACGCCGCCGTCTGGAAGGATCGTGACGTCGATCGTGTCCGCGTGGTCGGCCAGCGCCTCGTCGACGGAGTTGTCGACGACCTCCTGCACCAAGTGGTGCAGTCCTCGCTCACCGGTCGAGCCGATGTACATGCCAGGCCGCTTGCGGACCGCGTCCAGACCCTCGAGGACTGTGATGGCGCTGGCGTCGTACGCCGAGGTCACCCCGCCGGAGGACTGGTGCGCCTCCGCGGGGGCCTCGCCGACGGCGTCGGCGGCAGTGGACGGGATGTTCTCGTTGGGGTTGCCGGAATCGGCCACGAAGCGCCCTTTCTGGCACAGCACAAGCCAAGCCGGCGGTGGCCGGAGCGGCTGCGTCGTTCAGCGATAGTCAGCGTTGCTCGGTGTGTCCCACAAGTGGGGCGGGATTAACTCTCAGTCTACCGGTAGCGCTGACAGTGATGGGGGTTTGCCGGTACCTGAGTCCGCATGTGCCGCCCTGAACCGGCCTCTGCCGACTCCCCATATGCGTCCCGGGGCTCCAAGAGGCTCACAGCGGCACTCAGCGCTTCCGGGCGTCAACCGGGTGTCAACGCCCGGCCGACGGCTCTCCGGACTCACCCGTAGGTGTCGCCGGGGCCCTTGCTTCCGGGGGCGCGCAGGGGGCCGAAGCGGCGAGCGGGGCCGTTGGGCCCAAGGATCTTCAGGAGCCGTACGGTGCCGTGCCCGAGGTCCTCATTGAGCCGCGCCACCAGCGTCGGAGCCAGGTACCGCAGCTGCATCGCCCAGGCTGTCGAGTCGCACTGGACGGTCAGGACGCGTTCGTCCTCGTCGTACTTCAGGGGCTCGGAGTGCTTGGCGAGGTCCTCGCCCACGATCTCCGGCCAGCGGCCCATGACACCGCCGACCGCGGCCGGCGCCTCCCAGCCGCGCTCGGTGATCAGCCGGTTGATCGCCGCGCCGAACGCGACCGGGTCACGGCCGTCGGCACGCGCCCCGGACCTCAGTCCGCCACCGCGCCGGGCCTGCTTCTTCTGCTGGTCGGCCACTCCACGCGCGCGTGCCTGTTCCTTCGCGGCGCGCAGGGCCACGCGCGCGAGGTCGACGCCGGACGGCTCGGGGGCCTTCGGCGGGACGTCGCCGGATGTGTTCTCGCTCATACCCGCTCCACCGTGCCTTCGGACACCGCGTACCGCGTGCCCGCCAGGACGCCCGGCACGTCGTCGTCCACCGCGGCCGTCACCAGGACCTGCTCACCGGGGGCGACCAGCTCGGCGAGGCGCTCCCTGCGCCGCGCGTCGAGCTCCGCGAAGACGTCGTCGAGCACGAGCACCGGCTCGTTCCCCTCGGCCCGCAGCAGGTCGTACGAGGCCAGGCGCAGCGCCAGCGCGTACGACCAGGACTCGCCATGGCTGGCGTATCCCTTCGCCGGCAGCTGGCCGAGTTTGAGGACCAGGTCGTCGCGGTGCGGTCCGACGAGGGTCACGCCCCGCTCGATCTCCTGTTTGCGGGCCGCTTCGAGGGCGGCTATCAGCTGCTCGTAGAGCTCTTCGCGCGCGTGGCCCTCGATTTCGGGCGAGGACGGCTTGTAGTCCAGGGCCAGCGGGCCGCCGCCGGGCGCCAGCTGTTCGTACGCCTTGTCGGCGAGCGGCTGGAGGATGGCGATCAGGTCGAACCGCTGCGCGAGCAGCTCGGCGCCCACGCGCGCGAGGTGCTGGTCCCACACGTCGAGAGTCGACAGGTCCATGGACCGGCCGCCGTGCCTGCGGGCGAGCGCGGCCGACTTGAGGAGCGTGTTGCGCTGCTTGAGCACGCGGTCGTAGTCGGACCGGACACCGGCCATGCGCGGGGAGCGGGCCGTGATCAGCTCGTCGAGGAAGCGGCGGCGCTCGCCGGGGTCGCCCTTGACGAGCGCGAGGTCCTCCGGCGCGAACAGGACCGTGCGCACGATGCCGAGCACATCACGGGGTCTGACCTGCGAGGACCGGTTGATCCTGGCGCGGTTCGCCTTGCCCGGGTTGAGTTCGAGCTCGATGAGCTGCTGTCTCTCACCCTGCCGGACCGCGGCACGTATGACGGCGCGCTCGGCGCCCATGCGGACCAGCGGCGCGTCCGAGGAGACCCGGTGGCTGCCGAGGGTGGCGAGATAGCCGACGGCCTCGACGAGGTTGGTCTTGCCCTGCCCGTTCGGGCCCACGAACGCGGTGACGCCCGGATCGAGAGGGACCTCGACCCGGGCGTACGAGCGGAAGTCGGCCAGCGACAGATGCGTCACGTGCATGGTCGTTCGCCGACCTCCCCCAAGGTGTGGAGCTGGTGTGGACTACTTCGTCGTGGAGCTTCGTGGATGCGTTGTGCGTTCGCTTTCCGGGCTAACTCTTCTCGACGGCGTGGCCGCCGAACTGATTGCGCAGGGCGGCGATCATCTTCATCTGCGGCGAGTCGTCCTGGCGCGAGGCGAAGCGCGCGAAGAGGGACGCGGTGATCGCGGGCAGCGGCACCGCGTTGTCGATGGCCGCCTCGACCGTCCAGCGGCCCTCTCCGGAGTCGTCGGCGAAACCGCGCAGCTTCTCCAGGTGCTCGTCGTCGTCCAGCGCGTTGACCGCCAGGTCGAGCAGCCAGGAACGGATGACCGTGCCCTCCTGCCAGGAGCGGAAAACCTCACGCACATCGGTGACGGAGTCGACCTTCTCCAGGAGCTCCCAGCCCTCGGCATAGGCCTGCATCATGGCGTACTCGATGCCGTTGTGGACCATCTTCGCGAAGTGGCCCGCGCCGACCTTGCCCGCGTGTACGGCGCCGAATTCGCCCTCCGGCTTGAGGGCGTCGAAGATCGGCTGAACCTTGGCGACGTGCTCCTTGGTGCCGCCGTACATCAGGGCGTAGCCGTTCTCCAGGCCCCACACGCCGCCGGAGACGCCGCAGTCGACGAAGCCGATGCCCTTGATGCCCAGCTCGACAGCGTGCTTCTCGTCGTCGGTCCAGCGCGAGTTGCCGCCGTCCACGACGACGTCGCCCGGCTCGAGGAGTTCGGCGAGCTCGTCGACGGTGGCCTGGGTCGGGCCGCCGGCGGGGACCATCACCCACACCACGCGCGGGCCCTTGAGCTTGCCCACAAGCTCTCCGAGGCTGTGGACGTCCGCGAGGTCCGGATTGCGGTCGTATCCGATGACGGTGTGGCCTGCGCGGCGGATGCGTTCGCGCATGTTGCCGCCCATCTTGCCGAGACCGATGAGACCGAGCTCCATCAGGTGGTTCCTTAAGTTGCGACGGGGCGTGAGGTGGTGCGTGAGGCACTCCCGCACCTGTGTTCCGAGCCTAAACCCGGACGCTCACGCACACCTGTGGGCATAGCCGCTCAGGCGAACGCCCGGCGGCCATGCCCAGTGGAGCGTCAGCCCGACAGCCGCACCGGCATGATCAGGTACTTGTACGCGTCGTCCGCCTCGGCGTCCACGGCGGGCCTGCCGCTGAGCAGCGCCGGCTTCGTGGAGGTCGTGAAGGAGAGCTGGGCGACGGGGGAGTCGATCGCGCTGAGACCGTCCAGGAGGAACGTCGGGTTGAAGGCGATCGAGATGTCGTCGCCGTCGAGCTGGGCGTCGACCCTTTCCACAGCCTGTGCGTCGTCGCTGGAGCCGGCCTCCAGGATCAGCACGCCCTGCTCGAAACTGAGCCGCACCGGGGTGTTCCGCTCGGCGACGAGGGCCACGCGCTTGACGGCCTCCACGAAGGGGGCGGTCTCGATCACGGCCACGGAGTTGAACTCCGTCGGGAACAGGGTGCGGTACTTCGGCAGGTCGCCCTCGAGGAGACGCGTCGTCGTACGGCGGCCCGCGCCCTCGAAGCCGATGAGACCCTCACCGGCGCCGGAGCCCGACAGGGCCAGGGTGACCGTGTCACCACTCGTGAGCGCCTTGGCGGTGTCCAGGAGCGTCTTGGCGGGCACCAGGGCGACCGCGGACGCCTCGGGGTCCTCCGGCTTCCACAGGAACTCGCGGACCGCGAAGCGGTAGCGGTCGGTGGACGCGAGGGTGACCGTGTCGCCCTCGATCTCGATGCGTACACCCGTGAGCACCGGCAGGGTGTCGTCACGGCCGGCGGCGATGGCCACCTGGGCCGCGGCGGAGGCGAAGACCTCACCGGGGACGGTGCCCGTCGCGGTCGGCATCTGCGGCAGTGCCGGGTACTCCTCCACAGGCAGGGTGTGGAGTGTGAATCGCGAGGAGCCGCAGACCACGGTCGCTCGTACACCGTCTGTGGAAATCTCCACGGGACGGTTCGGCAGGGCACGGCAGATGTCCGCCAGGAGCCGGCCCGATACGAGGACGGTGCCCTCCTCGTCGATCTCCGCGTCGACCGAGACCCGCGCCGAGACCTCGTAGTCGAAGCTCGACAGGCTCAGTGCGCCCTCCTCGGCCTTCAGGAGAAGGCCCGCGAGGACCGGCGCAGGCGGTCGGGCCGGGAGGCTGCGCGCCGCCCAGGCCACTGCCTCCGCGAGTACGTCGCGTTCCACCCGGATCTTCACCGTAAGCCGCCTCCTGCTGTTGCTGGCTGCTCTCGCCCTGCGTTGGTCTTCGGTCGTCGTCGTGTGACTCGGTGTCGCTCAGCCGCCACATGGGAAGGACACCGGGGAACAGTCTGACGTACGGCGCTGACAGTCGTTGCCGCTCGGGGTCAAGTCGTGCCGACCCGCTGTCGGGCACCGGACCCCGAGTTGTGCACAGCCCCCACTTCGATCCTGATTCCCAGCTCTCTCTAGTTGGGAGTAGTAGTAGGGGCTGTGGAAACCGTGGATAACTGCCTTTTCGCAGGTCAGAGTCGGTTTTTTGTCCACCGGGCCTGTGGGCGCGAGCGGTGGACAACCGGGGTTCTCTGTGGACGGGGAAAAGTTCTGCACACCCGATACACAGGCCGGGGCCACTTCTCCCCAGGGCTGTCCCCAGCTTTACCCCGGTTCCCCACAGCCCAACCGCACCCCTTGATGTGACGCCTTTCACTCGGCACGGTGATTTTGCGCGTTGCGTTGCCGAACAGTGGACAGCCGTGTGGAGAAGCCGCCCGCAGCTGTGCACAAGGGCCCCGGACCTGTGGGTCGACGGTGGACAACGAAACCCACACCCTGTGGAGGAAAATCTTGTCCACAGCCTGTGGAGATCTTTTGTCCACGGATCCACAGCCGCCTGACCTGGTCTGATGGTCATTCAACGCGGGGCCCTGTGGACACAGTCTGGACAACTTGGCAGTCCCCAGGGTGTGGACGCAAGAAAGTTCGCACATCTGTGGAGAACACCCGTAACCAGGGACCGGAATCGAACACCGCGTGCGGCCGCGCCGTCCTGCCGCAACGAAGAAGGGCGCCCCAGGAGTTGTCCCGGGGCGCCCTTCGACGGCGTACAGAGGGGTCTGAAGGCTGCTGTCAGCCGTTCTTGATGCGGTTGGTGAGCTCGGTGACCTGGTTGTAGATGGACCGCCGCTCGGCCATCAGCGCGCGGATCTTGCGGTCCGCGTGCATGACGGTCGTGTGGTCGCGGCCGCCGAACTGCGCCCCGATCTTCGGCAGGGACAGGTCGGTGAGCTCACGGCACAGGTACATCGCGATCTGGCGTGCCGTCACCAGGACGCGGCTGCGCGACGATCCGCACAGGTCCTCCACCGTCAGGCCGAAGTAGTCGGCCGTCGCCGCCATGATCGCCGTCGCCGTGATCTCGGGGGCCGAGTCCTCGCCGCCGGGGATCAGGTCCTTGAGGACGATCTCCGTCAGACCGAGGTCCACCGGCTGCCGGTTCAGCGACGCGAACGCCGTGACCCGGATCAGCGCCCCCTCCAGCTCGCGGATGTTGCGCGAGATGCGGGACGCGATGAACTCGAGGACCTCCGGAGGAGCGTTCAGCTGCTCCTGCACCGCCTTCTTACGAAGGATGGCGATTCGGGTCTCCAGCTCGGGCGGCTGGACGTCGGTGATCAGACCCCACTCGAAGCGGTTGCGCAGCCGGTCCTCCAGGGTCACCAGCTGCTTGGGCGGCCGGTCACTGGAGAGCACGATCTGCTTGTTCGCGTTGTGGAGCGTGTTGAAGGTGTGGAAGAACTCCTCCTGCGTCGACTCCTTGTCCGCGAGGAACTGGATGTCGTCGACAAGAAGGATGTCCATCTCGCGGTACCGCTTGCGGAAGCTGTCGCCCTTGCCGTCGCGGATCGAGTTGATGAACTCGTTCGTGAACTCCTCCGAGCTCACGTAACGCACACGCGTGCCCGGGTACAGGCTGCGCGCGTAGTGCCCGATCGCGTGCAGCAGGTGGGTCTTGCCGAGCCCCGACTCCCCATAGATGAAGAGGGGGTTGTACGCCTTCGCCGGCGCCTCGGCGACGGCGACCGCGGCCGCGTGGGCGAAACGGTTCGAGGCACCGATGACGAAGGTGTCGAAGAGGTACTTCGGGTTCAGTCGCGCAGTCGGCTCGCCGGGACCCGTCGCGGGCGCGGGCTGCGCGGCGAGCGGTCCGGGGGCACCACTGGGGACGCCGCGACCGGTGCGCCCGCCGTCCTGCCCGGGGCGGCCGCCCATGGGACCGTCGTTGAGGTCACGGCGCTCGTGCCGGCCGTGCCGCCCCTGGCGGTCGGACATCTGCTGCTCGTACGACGACCGCTCGGACTGCTGCTCGTATCCGGAGCGTTCGACCTGCTGGTCGTAACCGTTGCGGTCCGGCTGTTGGTCGTAGGGGGACGACCGCTCCTGCTGCTCGTAAGGAGAGCGTTCCTGCTGCTGTTCGTAAGGGGAGCGCTCGTTCTGCTGCTCGTAGGGAGAGCGTCCCTGCTGCCGGTAGTCGTGCTGCGGCTGCTGGGGCGGATTCGCGTACGGGTCGCGCTCGGGGAAGCCGAGCCGCGGCTGCTGCCAGCTGTACTCGTCCTGCGACCGCGGCCAGGCGCCCGGCTCCGGACGCTGGTAGTCCGGGTACGCGGGGCGGGCGGTCGGGAGCTGGTCGGCGCGGGCGTCCTGGGGCTGATCACCGCGGGGGCCCTGCGCATGGTCGTCCGCGCGGCGGCCGTACGGGTCGTACGGCTCGTGGGGCTGGTTCTGGCCCTGGGCCGAGGGCAGCTCGGGCTCTTCGTAGCGGTGCTGCTGTACGGGGGGTGCGGACGGGGCGGGCTGTTCACCGACGGAGTCGTCGACCGTGATCGCGATCCGGATCGGGCGGCCGCACTCGCGGCTCAGCGTCTCGGCCACGACCGGCGCGAGCCGTCCCTCGAGTACGCCCTTCGCGAACTCGTTCGGCACGGCGAGCAGCGCGGTGTCGGCGACCAGCGCGAGAGGCTGGCAGCGCCGGATCCAGTGTTCGTCCTTCGTCTCGACGCCCTGCCCACGGCCCTCCCCGAGGAGCTGCTCCAGAACTCGTGGCCACACTGCGGCAAGATCGGCAGGTACGTCAGCCACAGGGCACGCTCTCTCGCAGGTCCCACGAAGGTGTGGTTCTGGGACGGGTCGGAAGAAAATCGGGGTGGGGCGGTGAGAAGGGAACGAATCGGAGTTCAGCCACGGTAGTCAGGGCAAGCGGTGCGGTTCAAGTTGTTGTCCACAGGCTGTGCACAGTGTCCCTCACCCGATGGCGGTTTGACCGAATGGACCAGCCGCGCGTACCGTGACCAGGTCGAGTTGTCGATGGCTGCTGCCGCCTGCCTCCGATGGGCAAAGATCACGATCTGTGATTGTGAAGCGGTGCACTCGGTGCGTTTACGCGAGCTTCTCGTGGGCGCACGGTGACAGCCAGGCGATGTCCCGCCACTACACGATCATTTCTGGAGCCCCCGAGTGAGCAAGCGCACCTTCCAGCCGAACAACCGTCGTCGCGCCAAGACCCACGGCTTCCGCCTGCGGATGCGTACCCGTGCCGGCCGCGCGATTCTCGCGAACCGCCGTGGCAAGGGTCGCGCCGAGCTGTCCGCCTGATCGCGTACAGGTCATGACGTGCTGCCTTCCGAGAATCGGCTGAGGCGGCGCGAAGACTTCGCGACCGCGGTACGCCGAGGACGCCGGGCCGGTCGCCCGCTCCTTGTCGTCCATCTACGTAGCGGTGCAACGGACCCGCACGCGCCTGGGGAGAGCGTTCCCCCGACGCGTGCGGGTTTCGTCGTGAGCAAGGCAGTCGGTGGAGCTGTCGTACGTAACGCGGTAAAGCGCAGACTTCGCCACCTCATGCGCGACCGACTCGCACTGTTGTCCCCCGGTAGCCTGGTAGTCGTACGTGCGTTGCCCGGCGCGGGTGACGCCGACCATGCACAGCTGGCCCGAGACCTGGATGCCGCCCTTCAGCGGCTGCTGGGAGGGGGCGCGCGATGAAATACCCGCTGCTTGCTCTGATCAAGCTCTACCAGTGGACCATCAGCCCTCTGCTGGGGCCTGTGTGCAAGTACTACCCGTCGTGTTCCCACTACGGCTTCACAGCGATCGACCGCCATGGTGCGATCAAGGGAACAGCTCTTACCGCCTGGCGCATCCTCCGGTGCAATCCGTGGTCGCTCGGCGGTGTCGACCACGTTCCGCCGCGCAAGCGTCCGCGGTGGCACGAAATGCTGCGTAACGCCTGGCGCGAACGCAAGGGCGGGCCTTCCGCCGCCGGCGCGCCTTCAGAGTGTGGCCACACCAGCCCCTCGAGCCCCGCCGCCGAGACCCCGTCCCATGCTCAAGGAGCTTGATTAGTGGACACGATTGCCGGTTTTTTCAGCTTCATCACGACACCAGTTTCGTGGGTCATCGTCCAGTTCCACTCGTTGTACGGGGCGATCTTCGGCCCGGACACGGGCTGGGCCTGGGGCCTGTCCATCGTGTCCCTGGTGATCCTGATCCGTATCTGCCTGATTCCGCTCTTTGTGAAGCAGATCAAGGCCACTCGGGCGATGCAGACGTTGCAGCCCGAGATGAAGAAGATCCAGGAGCGCTACAAGAACGACAAGCAGCGCCAGTCCGAAGAAATGATGAAGCTGTACAAGGAGACGGGTACCAATCCGCTCTCCTCGTGCCTTCCCATCCTGGCGCAGTCCCCGTTCTTCTTTGCCCTGTACCACGTGCTCAACGGCATCGCGACGGGCACCACGATCGGTGTCATCGACGACAACCTGCTGGCGAGCGCGCGTAAGGCGCACATCTTCGGTGCCCCGCTCGCGGCCAAGTTCACCGACTCCGCGGACAAGGTCGCCTCGCTCGGCGCCACGCTGACCGACGTCCGCGTCGTCACCGCGATCATGATCGTGATGATGTCGGCGTCGCAGTTCTACACGCAGCGCCAGCTGATGACGAAGAACGTCGACATGACGGTCAAGACGCCGTTCATGCAGCAGCAGAAGATGCTGATGTACGTCTTCCCGGTCATGTTCGCCGTCTTCGGCATCAACTTCCCGGTCGGTGTTCTCGTCTACTGGCTGACCACCAACGTGTGGACCATGGGCCAGCAGATGTATGTCATCCGCCAGAACCCGACCCCGGGCAGCAAGGCGCAGGCCGCGTTCCTGGAGCGTCTGCTCAAGCACGTCTCGCACGCCGAGAGGACGCGCAACCGCCGCGAGCGCGCCGTCGTCAAGGCGATCGTCTCCAAGGGCCGCGAGCGCAACGAGTTCGAGCGCAAGTTCATCAACGGCCTGACCAAGGTGAACCTCGCCGCCCAGGCCGACGGAACGGTCATCAAGAGCACGGCCGGCACCCTGACTGAGGACGAGGACGGGGGCCAGACCACGGGCGGTACGCCGAAGCGGCAGCAGCCCAAGCGCCAGTCCAAGTCGCAGCGCCAGCACGGCACCGCCCAGGGCGCGGCCAAGGACGAGTCCGACGCACCGGAGCCCACGTCCCTCGAGAAGAAGGACGAGGCGGAAGACGCCAAGCCCGAGGCCAAGCCGGCCGGTGGCAAGCCCGCTTCCGGCACCCCTGCCCGCAGCAAAGCCAAGTCCGGACAGCGCAAGGGCCCGCAGCGGCCCAAGTCCCCGTCCAAGAAGTAAGAAGGAGTCCATCCCGTGACGGAAGGCACCACCTCCGCCGCTCCTGAGGGCAGCGACACCCTGACTCGCCTCGAGCAGGAAGGCGAGATCGCGGCGGACTACCTCGAGGGTCTGCTGGACATCGCCGACCTCGACGGCGACATCGACATGGACGTCGAGGCCGACCGCGCCGCCGTCTCGATCGTCAGCGACGCGTCCACACGCGACCTGCAGAAGCTGGTCGGCCGCGACGGTGAGGTCCTCGAGGCCCTCCAGGAACTGACCCGTCTGGCGGTCCACCGGGAGACCGGGGACCGCAGCCGTCTCATGCTGGACATCGCCGGTTACCGTGCGAAGAAGCGTGCTGAGCTCTCCGAGCTGGGCGCCAAGGCTGCGGCTGAGGTGAAGAGCAACGGCGAGCCGGTCAAGCTCGACCCGATGACGCCCTTCGAGCGCAAGGTCGTCCACGACGCGGTCAAGGCCGCCGGCCTGCGCAGCGAGTCCGAGGGCGAGGAGCCGCAGCGCTTCGTCGTCGTGCTCCCCGCCTGAGCGGTACGTCGCTCCACGGCCCCGTCTGTTCGCAGGCGGGGCCGTATCTTTGTCAGCCTGATAGTCAGCCACCCAACGCGGTAGCGCGGTACGGAAGGACGGTCCACGTGACGGAGGCAGCAGAGCTTCCCCCGGCTCCTGAACAGGCCCGAGCGGTATTCGGCGAGCGCTACACGGACGCGGTCCGGTACGCGGAGCTGCTGGCCGACGCGGGGGTGCAGCGTGGTCTCATCGGTCCCCGGGAAGTGCCCCGGCTGTGGGAGCGGCACATCCTGAACTGCGCCGTGCTGTCCGAGGTCGTGCCGGAGGGCGTCACCGTGTGCGATGTGGGCTCCGGCGCCGGACTGCCCGGTATCCCGCTGGCCCTGGTGCGGCCCGACCTGAAGATCACGCTCCTGGAGCCGCTGCTGCGGCGCACGACATTCCTCACCGAGGTCGTCGAGCTGCTCGGCCTCGACCATGTGACCGTGGTCCGCGGCCGTGCCGAAGAGGTCCTCGGCAAGCTGACTCCCGTCCATGTGGTGACGGCGCGCGCGGTCGCTCCGCTGGACCGTCTCGCGGCGTGGGGCGTCCCGCTGCTGCGGCCGTACGGCGAGATGCTGGCCCTCAAGGGCGACACCGCAGAGGAAGAAGTCAAGAGCGCGGGGGCTGCCCTGAGCAAGCTCGGCGCGGTGGCCACCTCGGTACTTCACGTCGGCGAAGGCGTGGTGGATCCGCTTTCGACCGTGGTGCGTGTCGAGGTCGGGGAGAGCCCCGGTGGTGTGCGCTTCGCGGCGAAGCGCGCCAAGGCAGCTCGCGTCGGGCGGGTTCGGCGTCGACGCTGATGTTGCTCGTCCTCTTCGAGGCGTCTGCTGTGTTCTAGGCGACAGTGTGTTTCTCGCGGTGATGGCCGCTCGGGTCCTCGGGACCTGAGCGGCCGTTGCTTTTTCCTGAGCTGTCATCGATTTTTAGGTGACGCTTGTCTCGTGGGTCTCCAGTGTCTGGCGTCGGAAGCTCACGCACTGGACGGCACCGAGGGGGCGTTTGCGGGTTGCCGCTGATCCGTCCTGGCGGCGACCTGGACTCCGTGAAACCTGCCAAACGTATGTATGTCGGGGTGTCGCACGGGTGCCGACCGGGCTGCGGTGCATCGTGTTTCACGTGAAACGTCGCTCACTGCTGCATGGCATCATCAGTCGCGGTCGCGCCGCGGCTGCACCCCGCGACCGTAGGCCTCTCGGATCCCTCGAATCGGGCACGGAGTTGTCCACAGAGGCCGTTTCCTCCACAGAAGACAGGGCCTCGCTGGTTCACGACCCCGAAAGCATGGGAGGCTCTGTTCATTGCGAGCCTGAAGTCGAGGAGAGTGAATCCTTGCGGTCCGACGCCAACATCGCGGGACCGATGACCGATCCGGTCCCCGGTCCCCGTACCGAGTCGGTGGGGGAGGATGTTTCACGTGAAACACCGCCTCCGATGGACGACACCCCTATCGGTCGTGCTGCCCAGCTGGCGGTAGAAGCTCTTGGTCGCGCAGGCGAGGGCCTGCCGCGACCTGAGCAGACCCGCGTCATGGTGGTTGCCAACCAGAAGGGCGGGGTCGGCAAGACCACGACAACGGTCAACCTTGCTGCCTCGCTGGCGCTGCACGGCGCCCGCGTGCTGGTGATCGACCTGGATCCGCAGGGCAACGCCTCCACGGCTCTGGGTATCGACCACCACGCCGAAGTCCCTTCGATCTACGACGTGTTGGTCGAGAGCAAGCCGCTCTCCGAAGTCGTACAGCCCGTGGTCGATGTGGAGGGCCTCTTCTGCGCCCCAGCCACCATCGATCTCGCCGGTGCGGAGATCGAGCTGGTCTCGCTGGTGGCACGCGAGAGCAGACTGCAGCGCGCGATCCAGGCATATGAGCAGCCTTTGGATTACATCCTCATCGACTGCCCTCCGTCGCTCGGCCTGCTGACCGTCAACGCTCTGGTCGCCGGCGCCGAGGTGCTGATCCCGATCCAGTGCGAGTACTACGCACTGGAGGGCCTGGGGCAGCTCCTGCGCAACGTGGATCTGGTGCGCGGGCATCTGAACCCGGATCTGCATGTGTCGACGATCCTGCTCACGATGTACGACGGCCGCACCCGGCTGGCGTCGCAGGTCGCCGACGAGGTCCGGAGCCACTTCGGTGAAGAGGTCCTGCGGACGAGCATCCCGCGTTCCGTGCGTATCTCCGAGGCCCCGAGCTATGGACAGACGGTGCTCACCTACGATCCGGGGTCGAGCGGCGCACTCTCCTACCTCGAGGCGGCGCGGGAGATGGCGCTGCGCGGGGTCGGCATCCGCTACGACGCTCAGCACGCCCATACGGGCACTCAACTTGACCAGCACAGCACGGTGGAGGGTATCCAGTGAGCGAGCGACGGAGGGGACTGGGCCGTGGCCTCGGCGCACTGATTCCAGCAGCCCCCACCCCCGACAAGACGGCACCAGGCAACGCTATGGGAGGTGCACCCGGCTCGCCTTCCGCCGGGCCCGTCCTGACGGCGGAGCGCGGAGTGGCGGCGGCGAAGGTTGCCTCGCTTCCGCAGCCCCATGTTTCACATGAAACAGAGGATTTGTTCGGCGGGCCGGTGGACGCTCCGGAAGCGTCGGCGGGAGCGTACTTCGCCGAGCTTCCGATTGACGCCATCACGCCCAACCCGCGTCAGCCGCGCGAGGTGTTCGACGAGGACGCCCTCGCCGAGCTCGTCACCTCGATCAAGGAAGTCGGGCTTCTCCAGCCCGTCGTCGTACGGCAGCTGAGCTCGTCGCGCTTCGAGCTCATCATGGGTGAGCGCCGCTGGCGCGCCTGCCGCGAGGCTGGTCTGGAGCGCATTCCGGCGATCGTCCGGGCGACGGACGACGAGAAGCTTCTCCTCGACGCACTCCTGGAGAACCTGCACCGCGCTCAGCTGAACCCGCTGGAGGAGGCTGCCGCCTACGACCAGTTGCTGAAGGACTTCAACTGCACGCACGACCAGTTGGCCGACCGGATCGGGCGTTCGCGGCCGCAGGTCTCCAACACGTTGCGGCTCCTGAAGCTCTCTCCGGCAGTTCAGCGCCGGGTGGCCGCGGGCGTGCTGTCGGCCGGCCATGCGCGTGCCCTGCTCTCCGTGGAGGACTCTGAGGATCAGGACCGTCTCGCTCACCGGATCGTCGCCGAAGGGCTCTCGGTGCGGGCCGTCGAGGAGATCGTGACCCTGATGGGCTCACGGCCGACGAGCACGGCGCGAGCCAAGGGTCCGCGGGCCGGGACCCGTCTCTCGCCGGCGCTCAGTGAGCTTGCCACGCGGCTGTCCGACCGGTTCGAGACGCGAGTGAAGGTCGACCTCGGGCAGAAGAAGGGCAAGATCGTAGTCGAGTTCGCCTCGATGGACGATCTGGAGCGCATCCTCGGTCAGCTCGCTCCGGGTGAGGGACCCGTCCTCCAGCACGGAGCGACGGAGGACGAGGACCAGGAGAACGAGGGCTAGGAGAACGGGGGTTGGTCCCGTTCGACGCAAGTCTCACGAGAGCAGGTCGTGTCCGGTGTGTACCGGAACACGGCCTGCTCTTTGCTTTCTGTCGGTTTCGATGGAATCGCTTCGTGGATACGATGCGACGGGGAAGAGCGCACCCCTCAAAGTCACCTCATACGGGAGGCGGGTCATGCAATCGGTGAGTCGTGCCGGGCTGATGACCGCAGGTCTCGGGCTGGGCGCGGTCGGCGGTTTCGTCGGCAGCCTGCTCAGGGAACGGAGCGCTCTGACAGCCGCCCGTGACGCGGCGGGCGAAGGAAGTGAGGAACTGCCTTCATGGGGCGTCGGCTCGTACCGCTCACACTGGACAACCTTCCGGACCTTCCCAAGCGTTGCCGGTCGTGTGTCTTCTGGGAGCTGGATCCGGTCAGCGGCCAAGCCGCGGTAAAGGCGGGCACTCCGGAGCTGGAGAAGGAGGCCTGGATTTCGGCTGTCCTCCTGGAATGGGGTTCCTGCGGCCGGGTTGTCTACGTGGACGATGTCCCGGTCGGCTACGTGCTCTACGCGCCGCCGGCGTATGTCCCCCGCGCCACTGCCTTTCCCACGAGTCCGGTCTCCCCCGATGCCGTGCAGCTGATGACGGCGTGGATCATGCCCGGCTATCAGGGCCAGGGGCTCGGCCGGGTGATGGTGCAGACCGTAGCCAAGGATCTGCTGCGGAGGGGGTTCAAGGCGATCGAGGCGTTCGGCGATGCGCAGTGGAAGGAACCGGCCTGCATGCTCCCCGCAGACCATCTCCTGGCCGTCGGCTTCAAGACCGTGCGGCCTCACCCCTCCTATCCGCGTCTCCGCCTTGAGCTGCGTACGACGCTGTCGTGGAAGGAGGACGTCGAGCTCGCCCTGGACCGGCTCCTCGGAGCGGTACAGAAGGAACCGGCGCTCCGCCCCCTGTGAGTCTCGATCCATCCGTTGCGGCGAAACACGAACGGGCCAACCCGGTTGGGTTGGCCCGTTCGTGTTTCACGTGAAACATCGCCGCTCCGCCATGGAGCCGCATCGCCGATCAGTTGGCGATGAAGTCCTCGAGGTCGCGCACGATGGCGGCCTTCGGCTTGGCGCCGACGATGGTCTTGGCGACCTCGCCGCCCTGGTAGACGTTCAGGGTCGGGATCGACATGACGCCGTACTTCGCGGCGATGGCCGGGTTCTCGTCGATGTTGAGCTTGACGACCTCGATCTTGTCGCCGTACTCGGCGGCGATCGCCTCGAGGGACGGCGCGATCTGGCGGCACGGTCCGCACCAGGCGGCCCAGAAGTCCACCAGTACGGGCTTGTCGCTCTTGAGGACGTCCTCGTCGAAGGAAGCGTCGGTCACGTTCTTGAGGTTGCCGGCCACGGCGGGCTCCTTAGCTACTTTGGTGATGCGGTGGGGCGGGTGTGAGTTCTCAGACGGTGGCGGCCGCGGCGGACTCGCTGTCGGTGAGAGAGGCGAGGAAGCGCTCGGCGTCCAGGGCGGCGGAGCAGCCGGTGCCGGCCGCGGTGATCGCCTGGCGGTAGGTGTGGTCTACGACGTCACCGGCACCGAAGACGCCGGTCAGGTTCGTCCGGGTCGAGGGGGCCTCGACCTTCAGGTAGCCCTCGTCGTCCAGCTCGAGCTGGCCCTTGAAGAGCTCGGTGCGCGGGTCGTGGCCGATCGCGATGAACAGGCCGGTGACCGGGAGCTCGGAGGTCTCACCCGTCTTGACGTTGCGCAGCGTCAGGTGCGAGAGCTTCTGGTCGCCGTGGACCTCGGCGATCTCGCTGTCCCAGGCGAACTTGATCTTCGGGTCGGCGAAGGCGCGATCCTGCATGGCCTTGGAGGCACGCAGGGTGTCACGGCGGTGCACGATCGTCACGGACTTGGCGAACCGGGAGAGGAAGGTCGCCTCCTCCATCGCGGTGTCGCCGCCGCCGATCACGGCGATGTCCTGGTCCTTGAAGAAGAAGCCGTCGCACGTCGCGCACCAGGAAACGCCACGACCGGAGAGCGCGTCCTCGTTCGGCAGGCCGAGCTTGCGGTGCTGGGAGCCGGTCGTGACGATGACGGACTTCGCGCGGTGCACAGTGCCCGCCGTGTCGGTGACGGTCTTGATCTCGCCCGTCAGATCGACGGAGATGACGTCGTCCGGGACCAGCTCGGCGCCGAAGCGCTCGGCCTGGGCGCGCATGTTGTCCATGAGCTCGGGGCCCATGATGCCGTCCTGGAAGCCGGGGAAGTTTTCCACCTCGGTGGTGTTCATCAGGGCACCGCCCGCGGTGACAGCGCCCTCGAACACCAGCGGCTTCAGCGACGCGCGCGCGGTGTACAGGGCCGCCGTGTAGCCGGCGGGCCCGGAGCCGATGATGATCACGTTACGGACGTCGCTCACGGCTTGATTCCTCGTCTCTGCGGGACTGCTGCGTACTGCCGGGGGAGTCCGTCTCCGGACTCTCACCCCACCCAACGGATCCTACGGGGCGCGCATTCCCACCGTGTCCGGGAGCACACGCGAAGTGTGTCCCGGCATGGAGTCAGCGCCGCGCGTAGGAGTGGGTCAGCAGCAGTTTGCCGGGAGCTGAGGACGGCTGCTTCACGCAGGTCGCGTCGATGACGTAGGCCGAGACCTGGGCAGGATCCGACTCGTGAGGCAGCACGACGAGGTAGGCGGTGGTGCCCTTGTAGTCTCCCCGCTCGATGGCGAGGGCAGGAGTCTCACGGCCGGTACCCCGCTGTATGCAGTCCGGCACCACGACGGTCTTCCCCCGCATCGGGGAGTTCGTCCGGGGAGTCTTCGGCCCCGACTGCTGGATGTCGACGGACGGCTTGGATGTCGACGAGTCGGAGGGGGCGGAGGATTTCTCCGTCAGAAGGTTCTGCACCTGGCTCTCGAGCTTGTTCTCGGAGAAGGAAAGTGCGGAGCTCGACTGACGGGGCGTGCCGCTCTCGGGAGCGCCGGTAGGTGTGCCGCCCCCGTTCTGCAGGAAAAGGACTCCCAGGCCGATCGCGGCCGCGGTGAAGACCGCTCCGAGGGCGGCGCCGCGACGGCGCCGGGTGCGCGTCCGGCCGCCGCGCCCCGGACCTGTCGCGGCACGGGGATGACCGGAAGGGCGGTCCGCGGGGGTGGCCAGCGAGTCGGCCGGCGTTGTTTCACGTGAAACGGGAGACGCGGACTGTGCCTCGGCCTCGGCTTCGTCCTTGTCCTCGTACTCGGTGTCGGCAGGTGCCTTCGTGTCGAGCAGTGCCTCCGCGGCGAGCGCGGCGTCGATGCGGCCCGCGATATCGGCAGGCATGTGGGCCGGGCCGGGGAGCGTGCCGAGCGTGCCGCGGATCTCCTCCAGGGAGGCGTGGACGTCGGCGCACAGCTCGCAGCCGTTCAGGTGCTCCTGTACCTCCTCGGTGCGGGAAGGGGAGAGCAGGCCTTCGGTGAGGTCGGAGATCTCGTCGATCTCGGGGTGCTCGGCCGTGTCGGTCGTGGATGTCACGCTCGCCCACCTCCGCCCTTCACGGCAGCTGAATCACTTGGTCCTGCCCCGTCCCGGGGCCCTGCTGCCGGTGGGACGGATGTCCCCTGCGTCCGGTTCCTTCCGGGTGCATCCGGGGGCGGGTTCTTGCCACTCACGTTCTCGCCGCTGTCGGTCCGTAGATGGGTGACCAACGGCAGGAGTCTGGCTCTGCCGCGCGCGCAGCGGCTCTTGACCGTGCCGGTGGGAACGCCGAGAACGCGGGCCGCCTGGGCCACCGGGTAGCCCTGCATGTCGACCAGGACGAGCGCGGCCCGCTGGTCGACGGGAAGGGTGCCCAGCGCTTCGAAGAGTTCACGGTGCAGGTCGTTGCGTTCGGCGGGGGCGGCCGCGGACTCGTGCGGTTCGAGGAGCTGTTCCAGGCGCTCCGTGTCCTCGACCGGAGAAGTCTTCCTCGACGCGGCCTTGCGGGCCCGGTCGAGGCAGGCGTTCACGGTGATGCGGTGCAGCCACGTCGTGACGGCGGACTGCCCGCGGAACGTGTGCGCCGCCCGGTAGGCGGAGACCAGGGCGTCCTGGACGGCGTCGGCGGCTTCCTCTCGGTCTCCCAGGGTGCGCAGCGCGACGGCCCAAAGGCGGTCACGATGGCGGCGCACGAGTTCGCCGAAGGCGTCCTTGTCACCCGCGACGTGGCGGGTGAGGAGGTCCTGATCGCTTGCTTCGCCGTAGGCGGCGTCGTCCACTTTCGAACCCCCTCCCCCAGGTGAGCCCTCAGCCGGTGAACTTCACGTCGGTGAGAGCCTGCTTGTAACCCGCTCCGTAGTAACCGTCGGATCCGGACTTCGGCAGGGCCGTCATCCACAGGAGCACGTACCGCGTCTTCACCGGCTTGTCGGCCTCGATCTTCGCGGTGGTACTCGTCGTGGTGTCCGTACCGATGCTCTTCATGGAGTCGATCGATGTCGTGGGCGACAGCGAATCGGCCGCGTACAGGGAGACCGTCGTGTGGTCGCCGCCGTACTGAAGAGCTATCGACGCGGCCGATACGTCCTTGGCCGAGCCGAGGTCGTAGACGATACCGACGCCGGGCTTGTAGGGCGCCAGCTTCGGGCCGTCGTTGTAAGTCTTTGTGCGCCAGAACGTCTTGCTGTCGCCGTCGTAGGTCTTCGCCACTTCACCCGGGGCCTGTGCCTCGCCCTTGGCGACGTACTCTCTGGCGTCCTCGATGGCCATCGGCTTCGTCGGCTTGTGCTCGTCGCCCTTGTCGTCGCCGTCGGTGTTGTGCGACGTGTTGGCGTCGCCCGACGTGCCGCGGTCCATCAGGGCTTCCGCGAGCTGCCAGCTGCCGAGGCCGAGGGCCACGATGAGCAATGCCGACACGGCCCACTTGAGCGCCTTGCCCGTCCGGCTCTGCAGCGGCGGCGGGGGCACCGCCGGCATGGGCTGGGCCACCCCGGGACGCGGAGCCTGACGGCCGTACGTGCCCTGCTGGTAGGTCGTCCGCTGGTACTCAGCGGGCGCCGTGAACACGGGCTCCGGGGGACGGATGCGGGGCATCTCGCCGACGGCCTTCACCAGCTCCTCGGTAGTGGTGCACGGAGGATCCTGCCGCGACGCCGTCGCTCCCTCGTTGACGAGGGCACGCATGGCCAGCTCGGACAGCCCGCGATGCACGCCGGCCCGCACCTGGTCGGGCGCGATCAGGCCGATGTCCTTGGGCAGCCCGGACAGGCCGTACGCGTCGTCCTCGTAGGGCCAGCGCTGCGTCAGGGCGGCGTACAGGAGGGCACCGATCGCCTCGGTGTCCGTGCGCTGCGGTGTCTCCGACGTGATGCCACGCAGGGCGGCGTTGACGGCGAGGCCGCGGATGCGCCACTGGCCGGTCGAGGTGCGGAGCACCGCGCTCGGGGTGAGCCGCAGATGTGCGAGGCCCTCGCGGTGAGCGGCGGCCATCGCCTGGGAGATCTGGTTCACGAGCTGGTAGGCCTCGTGCACCTCAAGGGGGCCCGTGGCGAGCAGCGCTGTCAACTCCGTGGCATCGGGCAGCCATTCGTGCACCACGTACACGAGGTCGTTCTCCTCGACCGCGTCCAGGACCTGGACGAAGCGAGGGTCGCCGAGCAGCGCCGACGAGCGCGCCGCCGCGAGGACGGACCGTGCCCGCGGGTGGTCCGCGGGGAGCAGGTGCACCCCTACGGCCCGGCGGAGCTTCTCGTCCACCGCGCGCCAGCTGCTGAATCCGTCCAGCCGGGTGACGCACTCCTCCAGGCGATAGCGTCTCGCGAGTTTGTGACCGCTGTGCAGCTCGGGGGGAGTGGACGAGCCGGGGCTCGTCGAAACGTCGGTGTCCTCCGCGTCCTCGTTCGCTGCCGTGTCCCGCTCCCGGGTCTGGGCCACCCCGTCGGCCGTGGTCTGCTCCGCCTTCGCGGTCAGTGGTTCGTCACCACTGTTGTCTGCCACGTCGACGGCAGCCGTACTCCGTTCCGCCACCGTCGTTCCTGCCTCCCCATCCGTTGCGCGCCCTGCGACGCCAAAGCCAATTGTGCCCACAGTCCGGCGATAAGCACGACACGCGGTAGCCCGCGATGGTTGTGCGGCCGGCCGGGCCACTAGCGGCCGAGGCGCCCGCGGACCATTCCGACCATCGAGTTGAGCTCTTCGATCCGCATGCGCCGGGCGGCGACATAGAAGACACCCAGCAGTACGGCCCCGCCCACGACCAGCGCTGCGATCGAACCCGCCGCGCCGCCGCCGAGCGCCCTCATGATCAGGAAACCGACCACGCCACCGGCGACGGCCCCCGGGATCGAGGCCATGCAGAGGCGGGCGTACGTACGGATGACCTGTGCGCCGTCCAGGTCGCCGCCGAGACGCTTGCGCAGGCGCTGCCAGGCGACGCCCACACCGATCGCGTACGCGAGACCGTACGAGGCGGCCATGCCGACCACGGCCCACTGGGCGGGCAGCAGGAGGTAGGCGATCCCCGACGCGGCCGCGTTGACGGCGGCCACGATGACCGTGTTGTAGAAGGGCGTCCGGGTGTCCTCGTACGCGTAGAAGCCGCGCAGCACGACGTACTGCACGGAGTACGGGATCAGGCCGAGGCCGAACGCCATGAGGATGTAGCCCATGGAGCGGGCACCGTCGGCGCCGCTGGACCCGAAGAGCAGGGTGCACATGGGGACGCCGAGGGCGACGAACATGAAGGCGACCGGGACGATCGCGACCGCGGAGGTGCGCAGTCCCTGCGAGATGTCGTCGCGGACCGCTCCGGGGTCGCCGTCGTGGGCGGCGCGTGAGATCCGCGGCAGCATCGCCGCCATGACGGAGACGGTGATGATGGCCTGCGGCATGCCCCAGATCAGCTGGGCGTTGGAGTAGCCCATGATGCCCGCGCCGGACGTGCCGGACGCCTTCCCGGCGGCGGTGGCGAGCTGGGTGACGACGAGGACGCCCGCCTGGTTGGCGAGGACGAACAGCACGGTCCACTTGGCGAGCTTGACCGCCTTGCCGAGGCCGTGGCCCTTCCAGTCGAACCGCAGCCGGAAACGGAAGCCGGTCTCGCGCAGATACGGGATCATCGCCAGCGCCTGCACCGTCAGACCGAGCAGAGTGCCGATGCCGAGCAGCCGGACACCGTCCGCCGGAATGGTCTGGACGCCCAGATTCGAGTCCGCTGCCGTGCCGTAGACATAGATGAACATGCCGAACGTGAAGATCATGACGATGTTGTTCAGGACCGGGGTCCACATCATCGCGCCGAACTTCCCGCGGGCGTTCAGGATCTGGCCCATGACCACGTGCACGCCCATGAAGAAGATCGTGGGCAGGCAGTAACGGGCGAAGGTTACGGCGACGTTGTTCGCGTCCGGTTTGTTGGCAATCGAGGTCGACATCAGCTGGATCAGCAGAGGCGCGGCGAAGACGGCCACGGCGACGATCACGCCGAGCGCGACCATGACGAGGGTCAGCAGACGATTGGCGTAGGCCTCGCCGCCGTCCTCGTCCTCCTTCATGGACCGCACGAGCTGCGGCACGAACACCGAGTTGAGGCCGCCACCCACGGTCAGGATGTAGATCATCGTCGGCAGGGTGTACGCGACGGTCCAGGTGTCACCCAGCAGCGCGGCGCCGAGGGCCGCCGTGATGACCATGGTGCGTACGAAACCGGTGAGACGGGAGACCAGGGTGCCCGCCGCCATGACGGCACTCGACTTCAGGAGGCCCGACGCGCGGCCCCCCTTGGCCGGGGCAGGGACAGGCGCGGGCGTGCCGCTCTGGACGGGAGGTTGAGCCGGTCCGGCGGTGGGCACCGGAACGCCGGAAGCGTCGGCCGGCGGACGGCCGCCGCCGTTGCTCTGCTGGTCACGGAAGAGATGCGCGAAGGCGTCGGGCTCGTGCTGCTCCTCGCTCGCCTGCGTCATCAGATCGTCGACGCCCAGGAACTGAGTGGTCCTGGCGTCGTCGCCATAAGGAAGGAGCTGCGACGGGCCCTCCGGCTCGGGAGCGGGCGTCTGGGCCCACACGCGGGGGTCCGGGGGGTACTGAGCTGCGGGAGGCGGGTTGTAGAGCGGCTGAGGAGCCTCATAGGAGCCCGGAGGGGGCGGAGGGTGCGCGGCGCGGTCGTAGAGCGCCTCCGACACCGGATCCTGGGCCGTGAGGTCCTGGGCCCGGTACGGATCCTGGTCATAGGCGTCCTGGAGGTACGCATCCTGCGGATACGCGTCCGGGGCCGGGTGGGGCGGCGGGACCTGGCCGGGCGCTCCCTGATGACCGGGAGGCGGGCCCCCGGCCGAGGCCGAGCCGCCCGGGCCCTGGCCACGGTCACCGTCGTACGGCGCGTTCATGGTTACCCCACCTCATCGTCCCCGGGCCCACGGCCACGACATCGCTCAACGGTCCACTCTCTCACCCGTGCCGGACGGGTCCGTGCTTTCCGGAGCGGTGTCCGGTGTCGGGTCACTCGGCTGCTCGGGGTCGCCTTCCCCGGGCTCGGAGCCCGACTCCCCGTTCTGACCGTCGTCAGGTCCCTCCTCGGCCCGTTGCGCGGCGGCGCGCTTGCGCTGGGTGTACATGCGGAACCCGGCGAGGACGAGGAGCAGGACGCCGCCGGCCATGACGAGCATCACGGTCGGGGTGATCTCGGTGACGTTCACGTCGAACCGGACCTCGGGGCCGTAGGGCTGACCGTCCTCGGTGTACAGCTGGGCGAAGACCGGGACCCTGCCGTTGGCATTCGAGGTGGTGGTGAACTTCACCGACTGGCTGTGCCCGCCGGCGACCTTCACCCGCTGCTCGTAGTACGGCCCGTCACCGATCTTGAGGCGTGTGCCGTTCGTCGACGTGAGGCGCAGGACGAGGTGCTCGACGCCCTGCACCAGGTTGTTCTGGACCGTCACCGGGATCGTCGCGCTGCGTCCGGAGAGCTTCGCCTCGGACTTCTCGATGAGCCTGACCTGCTTGGTGAGCGCCGTGAGGTAGTCGGCGACACCGTCGCGGTACGCCTGCGCCTCGGCGGGGCGGCCCCGCCAGGAAGTGGACATCTGCCGGTCCATGGCCCGCCCGAACGGCGTCACCACGCGGGACGGGTCGGAGAGGATCACCTGGAAGTTGGTGAGCTTGGTCTGGGTGTCCTGGATCGCCTGGAAGGCCGACTGGGGCAGCTCCTGCTTGCGCAGGTACGAGGGGTAGGACCGGGAGGAGGGGATCCGGGTCGTCGCTTCGGGGTCCGGCTTCGCCTTCGTGGCTGCGGCCAGGTCCTCGGACTCCGACCAGCTGCTGTCCTGGTCGGCCTTGATCGCCTGAGCCATGGACTGCGCCTGGCTTGCGGACGGCATGCGCTGCGGCGCGACCACGACGTTGCGCTCGTTGTCGGGCTCCTGAAGGTTGATCGTCAGGCTCTGCGCGAGGAACTGTTGCACGGCGAGCGTCGAGTTCTCGGCCTTCGTCATGTCGCCCTGGAAGGCTTCGGACAGCCGCGCGTCGGTCACCACGGCCGTCGTGCCGCTGCCGATGGGGCGGGCTGCCGACGGCGTGTACGGCAGGTTGTTCCGCTCCTGGAGGCTGTCACTGCGGGTGATCACCGTGTCGGCGCCGGCGGACGTCGCGACATTGACGATGCTGGGGTCGATCGCTCCGTCGGCGGGCCAGGCGTAGCTCGTGTCCGGCTTGACGTGCAGGACCGTCTCCACGGTCTTGGAGGCCACATCGGTGGCGTCCTTGAGGTGCCCGAGGGAACCGGTCACCTTCGTGCCGTTGTGGGCCAGCGACGCGAGATCCGGGTCGGCGAAGGGGAGGGCGACGACCTTCTGGTCGGCGACGGCGTTCTTCAGGTCGTTCAGCCACTGCTTGGCGACCGTCTGATTCTTGCCGTTGATCTCAGTGCCGTCCAGCTCCTTGATCTTGTACGGCCTCGTCATGGCGTCGACCGAGGCGAGGAGGTCGGGGTCGACCACCCAGGTCACATCGAGGGCGGTGCCGAGGGCCAGCATCTGCTGGAGACGACCGCCCGGAGCGATCTCCTTGGCGAGGCTGTCGTCATGGAAGATGCGCGTCTGCTGCTCGTCGGAGCCCGTCTCCGCCGTGAGGTGGGTCTGGGAGATGAGCGGCCACAGGTACGTCGTCTTCGTCTTCGTCTCCGCGGCGTCGGGCTGCCACGGGAGGAAGGTTCGCTGGATGCCGAGCGTCTGCTGGTAGGCCTGAGTCGAGGTCTGGCCGGTCAGGGCGACACCGAGCTGGTAGACGCCGTCGGCGCCGAGGTCCATCTCCTTGACGGGGACGGAGAGGCTGAAGTCCTGCGTCGCGCCGGGGGCCAGCTTGGAGATCTTCTTGGCGTACTTGCCGCCGATCTCCCTGCCGTCCGGCACTCCCCCCGCCGCGTGCCGGGAGGCGTTGTCGATCGAGGCCCGCCCACCGAGGGCAGAACCGAGGCGGAGCGCCACGTGGGCGTTCGTGACGGCCTGCTTGCTGTCGTTCGTGAGCGTGCCGGTGACGGTGACCGTGTCGCCGTCGGACGGTGCGCTCGGAGTGAGCGAGTTCACGGCGACATCGACGGTGCTCGTGCCGATCGCGTCGGCCGCAGGTGCTTGCGGGGAGGCGTATCCGGGGGAGCCGCCGAACAGGGTCAGGGCGGCCAGCAGAGGCGCTCCGGAGAGCAACGCCCCCGTGCGCCGCCACCTTCGACGGGCAGGTGAGGGAGTCATCCCTTGGAAGTCTGCCGCCTCGGCCACGCGCTCGCCCGTCCCTCGTCGTCGTCAGTGGTCGTCGGATAGTCCACGCATGGTAACGAGGTGCGCTGTGGCGAAGTGCCGCGGACTGCTCCACATGATCGGAAGACAGGGTAGGGGGCATCCGGCAGGGCTCGCGCACACCCACCGAAAACGAGGCGGAACCCTGGGCTCGGGCCACGTACCCTTTTCTGTTGTGCCGAACGCCAATGAAGACAATCCCAGTGCCCTGAGCCAGGTGCAGCGCCGCGCGGTGAGCGAGCTGCTGCGGGTGGCCCCTGTCGCCGACGACCTCGCCCGTCGATTCCAGGAGGCCGGGTTCTCTCTCGCCCTGGTCGGTGGCTCGGTCAGGGATGCGCTCCTCGGCAGGCTCGGCAACGATCTGGACTTCACCACGGACGCGCGTCCCGAAGATGTGCTCAAGATCGTCAGGCCTTGGGCGGATGCCGTGTGGGAGGTCGGGATCGCCTTCGGGACGGTCGGCTGCCAGAAGGACGGCTACCAGGTCGAGGTCACCACGTACCGCTCCGAGGCGTACGACAGGACCTCGCGCAAGCCGGAGGTCTCGTACGGCGATTCCATCGAGGAAGACCTCGTGCGTCGCGACTTCACGGTGAACGCGATGGCCGTGGCCCTGCCGGAGAAGGAGTTCATCGACCCGCACGGCGGGCTCGACGACCTTGCCGGGCGCGTGCTGCGTACGCCCGGAACCCCTGAGGAGTCCTTCTCCGACGATCCGCTGCGGATGATGCGGGCCGCACGGTTCGCCGCGCAGCTGGACTTCGAGGTGGCCCCCGAGGTCGTCAAGGCCATGAAGGACATGGCCGACCGCATCGACATCGTCTCCGCGGAGCGGGTGCGGGACGAGCTGAACAAGCTGATCCTCTCCGCGCACCCCCGCGAGGGCCTCACCCTCCTCGTGGACACGGGTCTCGCCGCCCACGTCCTGCCTGAGCTGCCCGAGCTGCGCCTTGAGCGGGACGAGCACCACCGGCACAAGGACGTCTACGACCACACGCTGATCGTCCTTGAGCAGGCGATGGCGCTGGAGTCGGACGGCCCGGATCTCGTGCTCCGTCTCTCGGCCCTTCTGCACGACATCGGCAAGCCGAGGACGCGGCGCTTCGAGGACGACGGCCGGGTCTCCTTCCACCACCACGAGGTGGTGGGCGCCAAGATGACGAAGAAGCGCATGACGGCGCTGAAGTACTCGAACGAGCTCGTGAAGGATGTCTCGCGACTGGTCGAGCTGCACCTGCGCTTCCACGGATACGGCACCGGCGAGTGGACCGACTCCGCGGTCCGCCGCTACGTCCGTGACGCGGGTCCGCTGCTGGACCGCCTGCACAAGCTGACCCGCTCCGACTGCACGACGCGTAACAAGCGGAAGGCCAATGCGCTGGGGCGTGCGTACGACGGCCTGGAAGAGCGCATCGCGCGTCTCAAGGAGCAGGAGGAGCTGGACTCGATCCGTCCCGACCTCGACGGCAATCAGATCCAGGAGATCCTGGGAATCAAGCCCGGGCCGGCGATCGGGCAGGCGTACAAGTTCCTGCTGGAACTGCGGCTGGAGAACGGGCCGATGGAGCATGACGCGGCTGTGGCGGCGCTCAAGGAATGGTGGGCGGCGCAGCAGGACGCCGAGTGAGTGACCCGGGTCGATGTTTCACGTGAAACATCGACCCGGTGCGGACATGCCGAAGGGCGCTGTTTCACGTGAAACAGCGCCCTTCGGCATGGTGATGCGTGTGCTTGCTCTTACTTGGTTTCCTTCAGGCAGAGCACCACGTCGTGGCTGCCACCGCTCTGGTAGTAGGAGACCTCGGTGCCCTTGACCGAGTTGCACTTGTCGACGTCGCTGGTGCCGTCGAACTTCTCGATGACCTTGTACTCGGAGTCGCTCGACGAGCAGTCGACGTCCTTCAGGTCCGGAGCGGACGTCGTGCCGTTGTTGTGCAGGCAACTGCCGACCGCGGTCGTCTCGGCGTCGCTCTGGCCGAGGTACCACTTCACTCCGTAGAGCGCGATGGCGACCACGATCAGCGCGACGATGCGCAGTGCCTTCTTCTTACCGCTGCCCGCCGGGCGCCCGGGCGGGATGGGCGTACCCGGGGCGTGCGGCGGATAAGGCTGCTGAGGAACCCCGGGCTGGCCGGCGGTCGGAGCGTACGGACCGCCCTGCGGCGGGCCAGCGGGCTGCTGGCCCTGGGCGAACGGATTCTGGCCCTGCGGCGGCGGAGTGGTCACTTTGGGGGTCCCCCTCGAACTTAGGCGCGATGGCGCGGATAAGACGCCCGTAAGTTATCCGTACCGACTGACATCTCTGAAGTCGGGAGGGGCTCTGTGTCATTGATGTGACACTTACTGGGTGTCGAACCGGGCCATAGCGACAGCAATCACCGCGTAGATCAGGGCCACGGTGAGCACCAGCGGGACCGACTGTCCGTCAGGAGGCAGCATCAGCGCGGCCACTGCGGCCGCGCCGACGAACGCGACGTTGAACAGCACGTCGTAAACGGAGAAGATCCGGCCACGGAAGCCGTCGTTCACCGAGGACTGCACGATCGTGTCGGTGGCGATCTTCGCGCCCTGGGTCGTCAGGCCCAGGACGAAGGCGGCGGCCATCATGGGGGCGGGTGCGAACGGAAGCCCGAGGGCGGGTTCGAGGACGGCTGCCGCCCCTGCGCAGACGATGATCCACCTGGCGGGTCCCAGCCGCCCCGCGGCCCAGGGCGTGACGACGGCGGCGGCGAAGAATCCGGCCCCCGAGATCGCCACGGCGAGGCCCAGCAGGGCAAGTCCGTCGGACTCCGCGGACGACCAGGAGTAGCGGCAGAGCATGAGGACCATGACGGTCAGCGCCCCGTAGCAGAACCGCATCAGCGTCATGGCGGCCATGGCGCGGGCGGCCGCGGGGCGCGCCGTCAGATGGCGTACGCCCGAGGCGAGCCCCTGTGCCGTGCCGGTGAGCGCCGTCCGTAGGCCCGGACGCACCAACTCCGCGTCCGGACCGAGCAGTTCCGCGGACATGGGCAGGGACGCGAGCGCCGCGCACAGGTAGAGGGACGCCCCGACGAGCACCACCAGGGCGTCGGAGTCCGAGATGAGCAGCCGCACGGCGAACGCGAGTCCGCCGCCCAGCGTGGCGGCGAGGGTGCCCGCGGTCGGCGAGACGGAGTTCGCCATCACCAGGCGCTCGGCGTCGACCAGGCGCGGCATGGCGGCGGAGAGCCCGGCGAGGATGAAGCGGTTGACGGCGGTGACGCACAGGGCGGAGGCATAGAAGAGCCAGTCCGGCGCATTGCTGAGCATCAGGACGGCCGTCAGGGATGCCAGGACGGTCCGCAGGAGGTTGCCGTAGAGGAAGACCTGACGACGGCGCCAGCGGTCGAGGAGGACGCCCGCGAACGGGCCGACGACCGAGTACGGGAGAAGCAGTACGGCCATGGCCGAGGCGATGGCGCCGGCCGAAGCCTGTTTCTCCGGCGAGAACACCACGTAGGTGGCCAGCGCGACCTGGTAGACGCCGTCCGCGCCCTGGGAGAGCAGCCGCAGCGCCAACAGGCGCCGGAAGTCCCTCAAGCGCAGGAGTACGCGCAGGTCACGGACGACAGCCATGGGGTCAAGCCTCACATACGGGAAAGGTCCCCAGGTGCACGTGTGTGCATCCGGGGACCTCAACAGCCCACAAGGAGAGGCGCGTTACCGCTGCTACGCGCCGCACTGTGTGTGGTTAGCGCTCGACCTCGCCCTTGATAAACTTCTCGACGTTCGCGTACGCCTCGTCGTCGAAGTACTGAACCGGCGGGGACTTCATGAAGTACGAGGACGCGGAGAGGATCGGGCCGCCGATGCCGCGGTCCTTGGCGATCTTCGCGGCGCGCAGGGCGTCGATGATGACACCCGCGGAGTTCGGGGAGTCCCAGACCTCGAGCTTGTACTCCAGGTTCAGCGGAACGTCACCGAAGGCGCGGCCCTCGAGGCGGACGTAGGCCCACTTGCGGTCGTCGAGCCACTGGACGTAGTCCGACGGGCCGATGTGGACATTCTTCTCGCCCAGGTCGCGGTCGGGGATCTGCGAGGTGACGGCCTGCGTCTTCGAGATCTTCTTGGACTCCAGGCGCTCGCGCTCGAGCATGTTCTTGAAGTCCATGTTGCCGCCGACGTTCAGCTGCATGGTGCGCTCGAGACGGACACCGCGGTCCTCGAACAGCTTCGCCATGACGCGGTGCGTGATGGTGGCGCCGACCTGGGACTTGATGTCGTCACCGACGATCGGCACGCCCGCCTCGGTGAACTTGTCCGCCCACTCCTTGGTGCCGGCGATGAAGACCGGAAGGGCGTTGACGAACGCGACCTTGGCGTCGATGGCGCACTGCGCGTAGAACTTCGCGGCGTCCTCGGAACCGACGGGCAGGTAGCAGATCAGAACGTCGACCTGCTTGTCCTTCAGGACCTGGACGACGTCGACCGGGGCCTCGGAGGACTCCTCGATGGTCTGGCGGTAGTACTTGCCCAGGCCGTCGTGGGTGTGGCCGCGCTGGACGGTCACGCCCGCGCTGGGCACGTCGCAGATCTTGATGGTGTTGTTCTCGCTGGCACCGATGGCGTCGGAGAGGTCGAGGCCGACCTTCTTCGCGTCGACGTCGAAGGCGGCGACGAACTCGACGTCACCGACGTGGTACTCGCCGAACTGGACGTGCATCAGGCCCGGGACCTTGGCGTCCGGGTCGGCGTCCTTGTAGTACTCGACGCCCTGGACCAGCGAGGCGGCGCAGTTACCCACGCCGACGATGGCTACGCGAACCGAACCCATTCCGGTTGCTCCCTGTGTGTATCGGTGAAACCCCGAATGGGCCTCACGTGGCGGTGTCGTCGGACGGATCCGGCCGGGTGCTGTCCCGGTGCCGGGGCAGGCCGCCCGTCTCTCCAGATGTGTCCTGCTGAGCTGCGTCGGAGGGGTCGGATCGCCGCTGATCCCGCCCCGCCCGCTCGCTCTCGATGAGCTCGTTCAGCCAGCGCACTTCGCGCTCCACGGATTCCATTCCGTGCCGCTGGAGCTCAAGGGTGTAGTCGTCAAGGCGTTCCCGGGTGCGGGCGAAGGAGATGCGCATCTTTTCGAGGCGCTCCTCGAGCCGGCTGCGACGGCCTTCGAGTACGCGCATACGTACGTCACGCGAGGTCTGCCCGAAGAAGGCGAACCGCGCGGCGAAATGCTCGTCCTCGTACGCGTCCGGGCCGGTCTGCGAGAGCAGCTCCTCGAAGTGCTCCTTACCTTCCGCCGTCAACCGATAGACGATCTTGGCGCGACGCCCTGCGAGTGGTGCGGCGAGGGCGTCCTCGGGTGTGCTCCCCGATTCCTCGATCAACCAGCCGCTTGCGACCAGCGTCTTGAGGCAGGGGTAGAGGGACCCGTAGCTGAAGGCGCGGAAGACCCCCAGCGATGTATTGAGTCGTTTCCGCAGCTCGTAGCCGTGCATCGGGGACTCGCGGAGCAGCCCGAGGACGGCGAACTCGAGGATGCCGGAACGTCGGCTCATCGTCGCCTCCTCCTCTGCCGCGGTCGGTGTCACGACCTCTTACGGACTCTTTATGCCGAGCTGATGTATCGACTCGATACATCACGACGATAGAACGGTCCCACGGATGGGACAAGAGGGATCACGGTGAACGGCGTCACATCACCGATTCATACCAAGCGAGTTGCCTGATTTGGGGTGAACTTCACCCCTAGGCGGGTTTTGGCGGTGCGTAGTCTGTCCGCCATGCAGACCGCCGGGAACCAAGTGACGCCTGTGGGCGTCGTTGTCCCCGGTGCATTGCGGGTGAGTGCCAGAAGGGGCGCATCCGTATTTCGGGGGGACCGGAAACCAGCCGCCGTTTCCAGGCGCGCATGTCAGCGCCTGCCCGAGGAGTAGTCGTTCGATGAGCGAGCACCGTCGCAAACCGCCGCAGCCACAGGGCGGCGGACGTGCCGCGGCCCGTCGTGGCACGTCCGGCGCATCGCCGGGCCGTCGCGCGGCACCGCGTGACGCCACCGGATCACCTTCTGATGCATATGGAACGCCGGGGTCCACAGGATCGTCCGGCTCGACGGGCGACGACCGCCCTTACGGAGGCCGGGCGGAAGCGCGCCGAGCCGCGCAGCGCAGCGCCGGAGGGAGCCGCAGGAAGGCTCCCGACGGCGGCGGTGGCCGCGGAGGCGGCGGCCGGCGCGGTGGAGGAGGCCCCGAGGGGGCGGGCGGGCCCGGGCGCGGCAGAGGCCGCGGACCCTCCCGGCCGCCGCAGAAGAAGAGGTTCATCGATTACCCGCGCTCCGACAAGTACGGGGCGCACCGCTGGCTGCCGTCCTGGCGACTGGTGACGGGTCTGGTCGTCGGCTTCTGCGGGAGCCTCATGGTCGCGGCCGGTATCGGGTACGCCATGGTGGGCATCCCGAACATGGCGGACACGGCCAAGGCCCAGAACAACGTCTACTACTGGGCCAACGGCAAGCAGATGGTCGCGACCGGTGGCGAGACGAACCGGCAGATCATCAAGTACGAAGAGATCCCCGAGGCCATGCGGTACGCCGTCATGTCCGCCGAGAACAAGACGTTCGAGACGGACAAGGGCGTCGACCCCATGGGTATCGCCCGCGCGGTCCTCAACATGGCCAAGGGCGGCGAGACGCAGGGTGGCTCGACGATCACCCAGCAGTACGTGAAGAACGCCATGCTCGATGACCAGTCGCAGACAGTCTCGCGCAAGGTGAAGGAGCTGCTCGTCTCCATAAAGGTGGGCCGTACGGAGTCCAAGGAGAAGGTGATGGCCGGCTACCTGAACACCGCGTACTACGGGCGCGGTGCCTACGGTATTCAGGCTGCGGCTCGCACGTACTTCAACGACGACGCCTCGCATCTGGACGCGAGCCAGTGCGCGTTCCTCGCGTCGGTGCTCAAGGGCGCCACGTACTACGACCCCGCCGGCGCGCCGGAGATCGATCCGGTGCAGGCGACGGCCGAGAAGAACAAGGCCAGGGCCGAGAAGCGGTGGAGCTGGATCCTCGACGAAGAGGTCAAGGACAAGCGTCTGAGCGCCACGGACCGGGAGAAATTCAAGGCAGAAGGCTTCCCCAGGCTGCAGAGCCCGCGGTCCAACCCCTCGCTGGCTGGCCAGACCGGCTATCTCGTGGACCTCGCCAAGGCCTACGTCATCAACAACAGTCACGGCAAGATCACCGCCCTCGACCTGCAGAAGGGCGGCTACGAGATCCACACCACCTTCGACAAGAAGAAGGTGTACAAGCTCGAAGCGGCCGTGAAGAAGGTCCGCAAGGAGAACATCAACACCAAGCTCCGCCCGAAGACGGACAAGTACGTCCAGTTCGGCGGCGCCTCGGTGAACCCCACGAGCGGCGCGATCGAGGCCATCTACGGCGGTGAGGACGCGACAAGGCACTACACGAACAACGCCGACCAGACCGGTGCGCAGGTGGGCTCGACCTTCAAGCCGTTCGTGCTGGCCGCCGCGATGAGGGACGGGGTTCGCGACCCCAAGGGCGGCGAGATCCAGAGTGACGACGAGCGCACCCAGGTCTCCCCGAAGAGCCTCTACAGCGGCCAGAACAAGCTGAAGATCAAGAAGTACAACGGCGAGGTCTGGACGGACAAGGACGGCAAGGAGTGGCTCCAGAAGAACGACGGCGGGCAGTCCTACAACCGTCCGACCTACCAGATCGACCTTCGTGAGGCGATGCGGGAGTCCGTGAACTCCGCCTATGTCCAACTGGGCATGGACGTGGGTCTGGACAAGGTGAAGCAGGCCGCCAGCGACGCGGGTATCAAGGACAGCAGCTTCGCCAGCGCCAACTACCCGTCCTTCTCTCTGGGCACCTCCGACCCGAGCGCGATCCGTATGGCCGGCGCCTACAGCACGTTCGCGGCCAGCGGGCAGCGGAACGATCCGTTCTCGGTGACGTCGGTCGACCACGCAGGTGAGACGGTCTACCGGCACGAGAAGGCGCCGGTCAGGGCTTTCCAGCCGGCGGTCGCGGACAACGTCACCGACGTCCTGAGGACCGTCGTCGACAAGGGAACGGGTACCAACGCGAAGCTGCCCGGCCGCCAGGTCGCGGGCAAGACCGGTACGACCGACGGCAACAAGTCCGCGTGGTTCGTGGGGTACACCCCGCAGCTGTCGACGGCCATCACGATGTACCGGATGGACGACAACGAGAACAGCAAGAAGCGCGAGTTCTTGGAGATGTACGGCACGGGTAACCAGGAGAAGATCCACGGAGCCTCGTTCCCGTCCGAGATCTGGCACGACTACATGATGGAGGCCCTCAAGGGAGTGGCACCGAAGGCGTTCCCCGCTGCCGAGCCCATCGGTTCGATCGTCGGCGCCACCCCGAGCCCGAGCATCACTCCCTCGGCGACTCCTTCTCCCTCGGATTCGGCAACGGTGGAACCGTCGCCCAGTCAGTCCTCCCCCGGCCCGTCGCCGTCGACCAGCGAGTCCTGCAGCAGTTGGTCGTGGAACTGCAACAACAACGGCGGAACGTCGAACGGCGGCACCGGTGGGACCCCCACGGGAGGCACCGACGGAGGCGTCACCAGCTCGCCGTCGACGCCAGGAGGCGGCAACGGCGGCAGCAACGGCGGCAGCAACGGAAATGGCAATGGAGGCATCTTCGGAGGCCCAGCGGGCTAGCCGGAGTTGATCTCACGCCGCTTGTTTCACGTGAAACGCTGCGTGTTCCACGTGAAACAGCGCGTGATCCGCGCCAAGTGAGGGCCGCCGCACCGATCGGTGCGGCGGCCCTCGCCCCGTTCTCAGGCGCGTACGGCAGGATGTGCGACATGCCCAGTGCAGAGACGACGCGCACGCATGTGCAACAGCCGGACCCGGTACGGCCGACCAAGGAGGACGAGGTCGCCGCAGCGGGGAGCGAGCTGATCGGCGGACCGATCGGACGATGGGCGCTGCTCGGGAGTTCCTGGTGGACCCCCGTACGCGTCATCGCGCTGGTGATGATCGGCATGTTCGCGCTGGGCATGGTGCAGAAAGCCCCCTGCTACAACGGCGCGTGGTTCTTCGGCGCCAGTTCGCAGTACACGCACGCCTGCTACTCAGACATCCCGCACCTCTATCAGGGGCGGGGTTTCGCCGACGGCCTGGTGCCGTACTTCGACAAGCTGCCCGGCGACATGGACTACCTCGAGTACCCGGTGCTGACCGGCGTGTTCATGGAGGTCGCGTCCTGGCTGACCCTGGGCGGCGGCTCCATCCAGCACCTGGAGAAGGTCTACTGGATGGTCAACGCCGGGATGTTGATGATCTGCGCGGTGGCGATCGCCATCTGCGTGACCCGCACCCACCGGCGACGGCCCTGGGACGGCCTCCTGGTCGCCCTCGCGCCCGCGTTCGCGCTGACCTCCACCATCAACTGGGACCTGCTCGCTGTGGCCCTCACGGCGGCCGCGATGCTCATGTGGTCGCGGGGCCGGTCGGTCGCCTTCGGTGTCCTGCTGGGCTTGGCCACGGCCGCGAAGTTCTATCCGTTCCTGGTGCTCGGCCCGCTGTTGTTGCTCTGCTGGCGCGCCGGACGCTGGCGGGACTTCGGGAAGGCCCTCGCCGGCTCGGTGGGCGCGTGGCTCGTCGTGAACCTGCCGGTGATGCTGCTCGCCCCCGAGGGCTGGTCGAAGTTCTATCGCTTCAGTCAGGAGCGCGGCGTCGACTTCGGTTCCATCTGGCTGATCATCCAGCAGCGGTGGGACGTGCAGATCAGCCCCGACGACGCCAACACCTACGCGATGGTGCTGATGGTCCTGGCCTGCCTGGGCATCACCGCACTCGCCCTCACCGCGCCACGACGGCCTCGCCTCGCGCAGCTCGCTTTCCTGGTCATCGCCGCGTTCATCCTCACCAACAAGGTCTACTCGCCGCAGTACGTCCTGTGGCTGATCCCCTTCGCTGCCCTCGCCAGGCCGCGCTGGCGGGACTTCCTGATCTGGCAGGCGTGCGAGGTCGCGTACTTCCTCGGGATCTGGATGTACCTCGCGTACACCACGAGCGGTGACAAGCACCGGGGGCTGCCCACGGACGGCTACCACCTCGTCATCCTCATCCACCTGCTGGGCACGCTCTATCTGTGCGCCGTGATCGTCCGCGACATCCTGATGCCGGAACGGGACGTGGTCAGAGGCTCCGGGGACGACGATCCGTCGGGCGGCGTCCTGGACGGAGCGCCGGACGTGTTCGTGCTCGGATACGCCGCCCATCCCCCACGGCACGCGGTACACAACGAGGAGCGGCCACAAGTGAGTTGGGGCTGGGACAAGGACGAGGGGCGTTCGCTCTGAGCGAACGCACGAAAAGGGCCGGACACCGTGATGGTGTCCGGCCCTTTTCGTCTGTCCGTAGGACTCGCGGTGAACTAAGCCTCGGTCAGCGGTCGAGGATCCGGTCGAACTGCGTGGTGGTGTGCCGCAGATGGGCCACCAGCTCCTCGCCCACCCGGGGCTCAGGGGCGTCGGACGGTACGAAGAGGATCGAGACCTGCATGTGCGGGGGCTCCGCGAACCAGCGCTGCTTGCCGCCCCAGACGAACGGCGACAGGTTCCGGTTGACGGTCGCGAGGCCCGCGCGGGCCACGCCCTTGGCGCGCGGCATGACGCCGTGCAGCGCCTTGGGCGCCTCCAGGCCCACGCCGTGCGACGTACCGCCGGCGACGACCACGAGCCAGCCGTCCGAGGCGACCTTCTGCTGGCGGTAACCGAAGCGGTCGCCCTTGGCTACGCGGGTGACGTCCAGGATCGCGCCGCGGTACTCGGTCGCCTCGTGGTCGCCCAGCCAGAGCCTCGTACCGATGCGCGCCCGGAACCGGGTCTGCGGGAACTGCTGCTGAAGGCGGGCGAGTTCCTGGGCCTTGAGGTGGCTGACGAACATCGTGTGCAGCGGCAGCCTGGCCGCGCGCAGACGGTCCATCCAGCCGATGACCTCCTCGACGGCGTCGGAGCCGTCGGTGCGGTCCAGGGGCAGGTGGATCGCGAAGCCCTCGAGCCGGACGTCCTCTATGGCGGAGTGGAGCAGGGGCAATTCCTGCTCGCTCACGCCGTGCCGCTTCATCGAGGACATCACCTCGACGACGACGCGGGCGCCGACGAGGCCGTGCACGCCGTCGACGGAGGAGACGGAGCGGATCACACGGTCGGGCAGCGGCACGGGCTCCTCGCCCCGCCGGAACGGGGTCAGGACCAGCAGGTCACCGCTGAACCAGTCCTTGATCCGGGCGGCTTCGTAGGTCGTGCCGACGGCGAGGACGTCCGAGCCGAAGCGGGTGGCCTCGTCCGCGAGCCGTTCGTGGCCGAAGCCGTAGCCGTTGCCCTTGCAGACCGGGACGATCCCCGGAAACTGCTCGAGCACGTGCTTGTGGTGTGCCCGCCAGCGCGCGGTGTCGACGTAGAGCGTGAGCGCCATGGCCGGTCCCGGAACCTTTCTCGTGGCTGCGGTGTATCAGAGGTATGAAGAAGCTTTTGAGCTACGTGAATTGTGCAGGGTCCGCCCGGGCCGCGTGGACCAGGCGGACGGGGCGGGGCTCAGCGCCTCGACATGTACATGTCGAGAGCCTTGTGCAGCAGCTTGTTGAGCGGGAAGTCCCACTCGCCGAGGTACTCGGCAGCCTGCCCACCGGTGCCCACCTTGAACTGGATCAGACCGAAGAGGTGATCCGACTCGTCGAGCGAGTCGCTGATGCCGCGCAGGTCGTAGGCCGTCGCGCCGAGCGCGTAGGCGTCGCGGAGCATCCGCCACTGCATCGCGTTCGAGGGCCTGACCTCACGGCCGATGTTGTCGGAGGCTCCGTAGGAGTACCAGACGTGCCCCCCGACCACGAGCATCGTCGCCGCCGACAGGTTCACCCCGTCGTGGCGGGCGAAGTACAGCCGCATGCGGTTGGGGTCCTCGCTGTTGAGGGCCGTCCACATGCGCTGGAAGTACGACAGCGGGCGGGGCCGGAAGTGGTCGCGCACAGCCGTGATCTCGTAGAGACGCTGCCACTCGGCGAGGTCCTGGTAGCCGCCCTGGACGACCTCGACGCCGGCCTTCTCGGCCTTCTTGATGTTGCGGCGCCAGAGCTGGTTGAAGGCCTTGTGCACGTCCTCGAGGGAGCGGTTGGCCAGCGGCACCTGGAAGACATAGCGGGGCTGGACGTCGCCGAAGCCGGCGCCGCCGTCCTCACCCTGCTGCCAGCCCATGCGGCGGAGCTTGTCGGCGACCTCGAAGGCGCGCGGCTCGATGAAGTCGGCCTCGATGTCGCGCAGGCGCTTGACGTCCGGGTCCTGGATGCCCTTCTTGATCGACGTGGCCTCCCAGCGTCGGATGATCACCGGCGGGCCCATCTTCACGGAGAAGGCGCCCTGCTGCTTGAGGTGCGCCAGCATCGGACGCATCCAGTCGTCGAGGTTCGGAGCGAACCAGTTGATGACCGGGCCCTCGGGCAGATAGGCGAGATAGCGCTTGATCTTGGGCAGCTGGCGGTACAGGACCAGGCCCGCGCCGACCATCTCGCCGGTCCGCTCGTCGAACCATCCCAGGCTCTCGGAGCGCCACTCCGCCTTCACATCAGCCCATGCCGGGACCTGCATGTGGCTAGCCGAGGGCAGGCTCTGGATGTATGCCAGATGCTGCTCTCGGCTGATGGTCCTCAGGGTCAGGCTCATTCGGGGCGCTCCTCGGGCTGGTGTGTCCCCATGGGTACAAGGGCTCCGGCTCTCGCGCCGAAGCCTACTGCGCCCTGGGAGCGCCCCGAATGGGCCTATGGATGCTACGCGGGCGGTCAGCCGATGAGACCGCCGAACAGGCCACCGTGGGCCATGCCGATGAAGAGGCCGATGGCCGAGGCGCCGAGGCCCAGGATGAGACCGAAGCGCTCGCGCGTGGTCACTGAGATGAACTGGCCGTACGCGCCGGTCAGGACGCCGATCAGCCCTGCCCAGGAGCTGAGCAGGTGGAGGCTGCTGAAGAGCGAAGAGATGATGGCGATCGCCCCGAGAATCAGCGTCACCGCGACAAGCGAGTCCTGGAGGGGATGAGGCTTCCCGTCCGTGGCGAGGAGAGATGTCGTGGTGTTGGGTCGCACTGCCTGTGCCATGTGGCACCTCCTGCGGAAGGCGGCGCATCGTAGCGCCATACACACCCGATGTGTACAGATTGTGCCCTCTCGCGGCCGGATTTCAACCGGAAGCCGTGGTGCGGGTAGTCTGTACCGTCTGCACCGGTGTCTGCTCATGCCCTGACCAGGGATCCCCGCCAGCGGGGGCCCGATTGTCAGTGGTCGCCGATACCGTTGCGTACGCATCACGACCCTCCTGCCACGGAACGACCGTGGCCGCTGAGTCCAAAGGAGGTGGGTTCCACATGCGTCACTACGAAGTGATGGTCATCCTCGACCCCGATCTCGAGGAGCGCGCTGTCTCCCCGCTGATCGAGAACTTCCTTTCTGTTGTCCGTGAGGCCAACGGAAAGGTCGAGAAGGTCGACACCTGGGGCCGTCGTCGTCTCTCGTACGAGATCAAGAAGAAGCCCGAGGGCATCTACTCGGTCATCGACCTGCAGGCCGAGCCTGCGGTCGTCAAGGAGCTCGACCGCCAGATGAACCTGAACGAGTCGGTCCTCCGGACCAAGGTCCTCCGTCCCGAGACCCACTGAGCTTCCTAGCTCAGCGGCACTCGGGTTTCGAGTAGCAGCAAGCAGCCAGCAGCAAACCCGCCGAGAGGTTCCCCCATGGCAGGCGAGACCGTCATCACGGTCGTCGGCAATCTTGTCGACGACCCCGAGCTGCGCTTCACCCCTTCCGGTGCGGCGGTCGCGAAGTTCCGTGTCGCGTCCACTCCCCGCACCTTCGACCGTCAGACGAACGAGTGGAAGGACGGCGAGAGCCTGTTCCTGACCTGCTCGGTCTGGCGTCAGGCGGCGGAGAACGTCGCGGAGTCGCTCCAGCGAGGCATGCGCGTCATCGTGCAGGGCCGGCTGAAGCAGCGGTCCTACGAGGACCGTGAGGGCGTCAAGCGCACGGTCTACGAGCTGGACGTCGAGGAAGTCGGCGCCAGCCTGAAGAACGCCACGGCCAAGGTCACCAAGACCACCGGTCGCGGTGGCCAGGGCGGATACGGCGGCGGTGGCGGCGGCCAGCAGGGCGGCGGCAACTGGGGCGGTAGCTCCGGTGGCGGTCAGCAGCAGAGCGGCGGCGGTGCTCCCGCCGACGACCCCTGGGCGACCGGTACGCCGGCCGGCGGCGGCCAGCAGGGCGGCGGAGGCGGCTGGGGCGGAAGCTCCGGCGGGTCCTCCTCCGGCGGCGGCTACTCGGACGAGCCCCCCTTCTAGGCCTCAGGGCCAAGGGGTGGGCCGTACCCACACTTCTTGATCACACAGGAGAAACACCATGGCGAAGCCGCCTGTGCGCAAGCCTAAGAAGAAGGTCTGCGCTTTCTGCAAGGACAAGGTCACGTACGTGGACTACAAGGACACGAACATGCTGCGGAAGTTCATTTCCGACCGCGGCAAGATCCGTGCCCGCCGCGTGACCGGCAACTGCACGCAGCACCAGCGTGACGTCGCCACGGCCGTGAAGAACAGCCGTGAGATGGCGCTGCTGCCCTACACGTCCACCGCGCGATAAGGAAAGGGTGACCGACTAATGAAGATCATCCTGACCCACGAGGTCTCTGGCCTCGGCACCGCCGGCGACGTCGTCGACGTCAAGGACGGGTACGCCCGCAACTACCTGGTCCCGCGTGGTTTCGCGATCCGCTGGACCAAGGGTGGCGAGCAGGACGTGGCGCAGATCCGCCGCGCCCGCAAGATCCACGAGATCGCGACCATCGAGCAGGCCAACGAGATCAAGGCCCGCCTCGAGGGTGTCAAGGTCCGCCTGGCCGTCCGCTCCGGCGACGCCGGTCGTCTCTTCGGTTCCGTCACCCAGGCTGACGTCGCTTCGGCGATCGAGACCGCTGGTGGCCCGAAGGTCGACAAGCGCCGCGTCGAGCTGGGCTCGCCGATCAAGACGCTGGGCGCCCACGAGGCGACCGTGCGTCTGCACCCCGAGGTTGCCGCCAAGGTCAGCGTCGAGGTCGTCTCCGCCTAAGCACTGCGCTTGGCAGAGCTGAAGCAAACGTCGGGCCGCACCCCTCGGGGTGCGGCCCAACGCGTTTCACGGTCACCGTTTCACGTGAAACCGGGTCAGCGCGTGGCGCCTGTGACGATCCAGCGGCCGGAGCGCGAGCGCAGCCACAGGGTGAGCATGCGCACGGTCATCATCAAAGTCATCGCGCCCCACAGAGCGGTGAGCCCACCTCCGAAAACCGGTACCAGCACGGCGACCGGCGTGAAGACCGCCAAGGTCGCGAGCATTGCCCAGGCGAGATACGGACCGTCTCCCGCACCCATGAGGACTCCGTCGAGAACGAAGACGATGCCGCAGATGGGCTGGGAGAGCGCGACCATGAGGAGAGCGGGCAGCGCCACGTTCTGCACCGCCTGATCATTCGTGAACAGTGGAATGAAGAGCGGTCGCGAGACGATCACCAGGAGTCCGAGGACGACCCCTGCGGCGATGCCCCACTGCACCATGCGGCGACAGGCATCCCGTGCGCCCTGGGCGTCGTCCGCTCCGAGGTAGCGCCCGATGATGGCCTGGCCAGCTATGGCGATGGCGTCGAGCGCGAAGGCCATCAGGCTCCACAGGGAGATGATGATCTGGTGCGCGGCGATGTCCGCGTCTCCGAGCCGGGCTGCGATCGCGGTGGCGATCATGAGGATCGCGCGCAGCGAGAGGGTGCGGACGAGCAGCGGAGCGCCTGCCTGGGCACAGGCTCGTATTCCGGCGGCGTCGGGGCGCAGGGAAGCGCCGTGACGACGGGCCCCGCGTACGACGACGACGAGATAGACGCCGGCCATGGCGAGCTGGGCGATGACGGTGCCCCAAGCGGACCCTGCGATGCCCAGGCCGGCGCCGTAGACGAGCCCTGCGTTGAGCGCGCCGTTGGCGACGAAGCCTCCGATGGCGACATAGAGAGGGGTCTTGGTGTCCTGGAGACCACGGAGAACTCCTGTGGCGGCGAGGACGACGAGCATCGCGGGGATGCCGAGCGAGGAGATCCGCAGATAGGTGATCGCGTAGGGCGCCGCGGTGTGCGAGGCACCGAACAGCTCGACGAGCGCGGGGGCGGTGGGCAGGACGATGGCGATGACCGCGGCGCCGAGCAGTAGCGCGAGCCAGATCCCGTCCATGCCCTGACGGATCGCGGACTGGAGATCTCCGGCGCCGACGCGGCGGGCCACCGCGGCCGTGGTCGCGTAGGCCAGGAAGACGAAGACGCTGACGGCGGTCATCAGGAGGGACGAGGCGACCGCGAGACCGGCCAGTTGGGCGGTGCCCAGATGGCCGACGATGGCGCTGTCGGCCATCACAAAAAGAGGCTCGGCGACGAGCGCGCCGAAGGCGGGGACGGCCAGCGCGACGATCTCGCGGTCATGCCGCCGCAGGGCGGCCTTGGACGCCGCGGGAACCTGTGTCATGAGCACCAATGTAATCTTCCACAGGTAAGAGATGCAACCGCCTTTGAGTCCTTACTTTGCTGCCTCTCGGGCGCTGTGTCACGCACCGTTTACAGGGATCTTGAGCCGACGGGGAAAGTATTTTTTCTGCACAGCCGGTGGACGGGAAAGTCGCTGGTCAGACACGTTTCTGCGCGTCTCCTGAGGGCTTGTTCACAGGGCTGTCCACCGTGTCGTGCACAGGTTTTGCGGAGTTCTCCACAGCGAGAGGCTCTTCATCCACACCGCCTGTGGATAACCAGATTGGCTGAAGGTGCCGAGGGGCCTACCGTGGTGCGGCGCCCGCCACGATTTCAGGCCTCGGAAACGTCATGAACCGACGCCTCAGAACCGGAGTCGGGTCCCCATATTTGTCAGTGTCGTGCCGTAAGAAAGAGGGCACGGCGAGGTCCGCACGGCGGACTGGAGGAGGTGGCCCGGTGAGTATCTCCGAGCCTTTGGACGACCCCTGGGCCGACAGCGGTCCCAGTGACCGTCTGCCTGCTTCCCGCCAGCGTGGCAGCGGTGGGCGGGGGCGCGAGGAGCGGCACGACCGCGGTGGTGACGGCGGCTGGGACGACGGAGCTCCGTCCTTCGAGCGGGTGCCGCCCCAGGACCTAGATGCCGAGCAGTCGGTCCTCGGTGGCATGCTCCTGTCGAAGGACGCGATCGCCGACGTCGTCGAGGTGATCAAGGGGCACGACTTCTACCGCCCCGCGCACGAGACGATCTTCACCGCGGTTCTCGACCTGTACGCGAAGGGCGAGCCGGCCGACCCGATCACGGTCGCGGCCGAGCTCACCAAGCGTGGCGAGATCACCAAGGTCGGTGGCGCATCGTATCTGCACACCCTCGTCCAGACGGTTCCCACGGCGGCGAACGCCGAGTACTACGCCGAGATCGTCCACGAGCGTGCGGTCCTGCGCCGCCTCGTCGAGGCGGGCACGCGCATCACGCAGATGGGATACGCGGCCGACGGCGACGTCGACGAGATCGTGAACAGTGCGCAGGCCGAGATCTACGCCGTCACCGAGCAGCGCACCAGCGAGGACTACCTGCCGCTCGGCGACATCATGGAGGGCGCGCTCGACGAGATCGAGGCGATCGGCTCCCGTAGCGGTGAGATGACCGGTGTGCCCACCGGATTCACGGACTTCGACTCCCTGACGAACGGCCTGCACCCCGGCCAGATGATCGTCATCGCCGCCCGTCCCGCCATGGGTAAGTCCACACTGGCGCTCGACTTCGCCCGTGCCGCCTCGATCAAGCACAACCTGCCCAGCGTCATCTTCTCCCTGGAAATGGGCCGGAACGAGATCGCGATGCGTCTGCTGTCCGCGGAGGCACGGGTCGCGCTGCACCACATGCGCTCCGGCACCATGACGGACGAGGACTGGACCCGGCTCGCGCGCCGGATGCCCGAGGTCTCGGCGGCACCGCTCTACATCGACGACTCCCCGAACCTGTCGATGATGGAGATCCGCGCGAAGTGCCGGCGCCTCAAGCAACGCAATGACATCAAGCTCGTGATCATCGACTATCTGCAGCTGATGCAGGCCGGCGGTTCGAAGCGTTCCGAGAGCCGTCAGCAGGAAGTCTCGGACATGTCGCGAAACCTGAAGCTCCTCGCCAAGGAGCTGGAAGTGCCGGTCATCGCGCTCTCGCAGCTGAACCGTGGCCCCGAGCAGCGTACGGACAAGAAGCCGATGGTGTCCGACCTGCGTGAATCCGGCTCGATCGAGCAGGACGCGGACATGGTGATCCTGCTGCACCGCGAGGACGCCTACGAGAAGGAGTCTCCCCGCGCCGGCGAGGCGGACATCATCGTGGGCAAGCACCGTAACGGTCCGACGGCGACGATCACGGTCGCCTTCCAGGGTCACTACTCGCGCTTCGTGGACATGGCGCAGACCTGATCCCGACCGGCCTGGTCCCGCACGACTGATCCCGACCGACCTGGTCCCGAACGGCTTGGACCTGCGCGCTCTGAACGTGCGCGCTCCGGACCTGCTCCACACGGATCCGTCGGCCTAAAAGCGGTCGACGCCCGGCGGCCGGCGGGGTGGACTTGGGGCATGACGACATCCCCTGAAGAACTGCTGCCCACGACGCGCCGAACTCTGTTGCACCGCATCGCCACGGCACAGGCGGAAGGTCGATCGCCTTCGCTGGTGGCCGCGGTCGTGCGTGACGGTCAGCTGGTGTGGAGCGATGGGCGTACCTGCGTGGACGGGCATGCTCCGGACGAGGACGTGCAGTACCGGATCGGCTCGATCACGAAGACGTTCACGGCCGTGCTGGTGCTGAGGTTGCGGGACGAGGGGGTGCTCGACCTCGGCGACCCGCTGGAGAAGCATCTGCCGGGCACCGGCGTCGGCCAGGTCACCATCGCCGAACTCCTGGCACACACCGGTGGGTTGGCGGCCGAGACCCCCGGTCCGTGGTGGGAGCGTTCGTCGTCGTCGTTGCGCCCCGAGATCGCCGATGTGCTGGGCGAGGAGCCGTTCCGGCATCCGGTCGGCAAGCAGCATCACTACTCCAACCCCGGCTACACGCTGCTGGGTTCGCTGGTCGAGGCCTTGCGCGGTGCTCCGTGGGAGGACGTCCTGCGCCGCGAGATCCTGGAGCCGCTCGGTCTGCACCGGACGAGCGGGCAGCCGCGGGCCCCGCACGCCGGTGGCTGGGCCGTGCACCCTTGGGCCGATGTGATGATGCCGGAGCCCTCGGAGGACCTGGGGCTGATGGCTCCGGCGGGCCAACTCTGGTCGACGGCAGCTGACTTGGGGCGGTTCGCCGTGTTCCTCATGGAGGGTGACGACCGGGTTCTGAGTGCGCAGTCCGTACGCGAGATGCGCACGCCCGCGGCACCCACGCTGCCGGGGGACTGGAACTCCTCGTACGGCCTCGGTCTGCAGCTGGTACGGAGGAACGGCCGGGTGCTGGCCGGGCACGGTGGTTCCCTGCCCGGGTTCGTGGCGGGGCTGTGGCTGAGTGAGGAGGACGGCCTGGCCGCGGTCACGCTCGCCAACTGCACGTCGGGCGTTCCCGCGTCGACGGTCAGCACGGACCTTCTCCGTATCGTCGCCGAGGTCGAGCCGCGCATCCCTGAGCCGTGGCGGCCCCTGCCGGAGGTCGATTCGGCGCTGCTGGAGCTCGCCGGGCCCTGGTACTGGGGGACGCAGAGCACGGTGCTGCGGCTTACGGCCGACGAGGGCGTCTCGCTCGGGCCGGTGACGGGTGGGGTGCGCGACTCGCGATTCCGCCCGAACGGCGACGGAACCTGGACGGGACTGGACGGCTACTACGCGGGGGAGCTCCTGCGCGTCGAGCGCCGGCCCGACGGGTCTGTGAGCCATCTAGATCTCGGATCGTTCGTCTTCACGCGCGAGCCGTACGAGAAGGGGGCGCCGGTTCCTGGAGGGGTGGACCCGGAGGGCTGGCGGGGGCTTCCGCGTTCCTAGCTGATCTCGTTCCTGGTCAGCTTCGCTCTCCCGGTCGGCCTCGATCGGGGTCGGCATGGTGAAGGGGCCGGCATGGTGAAGGGGCCGGGTGGTCGTCTGTTTCACGTGAAACAGACGACCACCCGGCCCCTCGGCGTTGTCAGAGCTGGAGTTTGAAGCCCACATGTGAGGCCTCGAAACCCAGTCGCTCGTAGAAGCGGTGGGCGTCGGTACGGGTGGCGTCAGACGTCAGCTGCACCAACTGGCAGTTCTGACGGCGGGATTCGTCCACGGCCCACTCGATGAGCAACGTGCCGAGCCCGCTGCCACGCTCGTCCGCGTGGATGCGGACGCCCTCGATGATCGAGCGCGTGGAGCCCTTCCGTGACAGCCCGGGGACGACGGTGAGCTGAAGGGTGCCGACAGTGAGCCCCTCGCGCACGGCGATGACCAGGTGCTGGTTGGGGTCCCCGGCGATGCGCGCGTGCGCCTCCAAATATGGCGTGAGGTCGTCCGGTGACTCGCGGCTGGCGCCCAGAGCGTCGTCCGCCAGCATCGCCACGATGGCCGGGACGTCGGCGGCCACGGCGGGCCGTATCTCAAGATCTCCCATGGCCGCAGCCTATGCGGCCATGGCGTCGTCGGTCCGGGACTCCTTTGCGAGCCGACGGTGTTGCCGACGTGATGCCTCAGGCGGGGACGCGTACGGCTTCCACCGCGCGGACCAGCGGGGCGAGTTCGGGGTTCTTCGCCGCCTCGTCGAGTGCCTCGCGCAGGGCGGTGTCATTGGTGGGCCGCGCGTCGGCGAGCAGAGCCAGGCCCGCCTCGCTCACGTCCGTGTAGATGCCACGTCGGTCGGTGGGGCAGAGGTAGCGGGCGAGCAGGCCGCGGTCTTCAAGGCGGGTCACCAGGCGCGTGGTGGCGCTCTGGCTGAGGACGACGGCGTCCGCGACCTGCTTCATCTGCAGGTGACCGCCTTCACCGTCGTGCTGGCGGCTGAGGACATCGAGCAGCGAGTACTCCCGCACGCTCAGGTCGTGCTTGGCCTGCAGAGCGCGCTCGATATGGGTCTCGATCCTCCCGTGGAGCAGGGAGAGAGCGCACCAGCCCTGGGCCAGGGCGGTGAGTGCGGGGTCTGTGGCGGTCATGGCTCTAGTTCCTCCGTCCCGAAGCAGCTGAACCCAGGATAGTCCACGTGTGAAATTGCCGGCGCTTGCAAGTAATGCGCGCCTGCAAGTATTGTGAACGCACGCAAAGCGCATCTGCAACAGTCTGGGAAGGTGAACCCTATGCCTCTCGCGCTTCTGGCTCTCGCGATCGGGGCCTTCGGGATCGGAACCACGGAATTCGTGATCATGGGGCTGCTCCCCGAGGTCGCGGGCGACTTCGGCGTCTCCATCCCCACAGCCGGATTTCTGGTCACCGGCTACGCCCTCGGCGTCATGCTCGGCGCACCCCTCATGACCATTCTGGGCACCCGCATGTCACGCAAGCGGATGCTGCTGCTCCTGATGGGCCTGTTCATCGTGGGCAACGTGCTCTCCGCGGCGGCGCCCGTCTTCCTCGTCATGGTGATCGGCCGCGTGGTCGCCTCACTCGCCCACGGCGCTTTCTTCGGAATCGGCGCGGTCGTCGCGGCCGAGCTGGTCGCCCCCGAGAAGAAGGCCGGAGCCATCGCCATGATGTTCACCGGCCTGACCGTCGCCAACGTCGTCGGCGTACCCCTGGGCACGCTCATCGGCCAGAGCATCGGCTGGCGGGTCACCTTCGTGGTCGTCGCGGCGCTCGGAGTCGTCGGACTGCTCGGCATCGCCAAGCTCGTTCCCGACATGCCTAAGGCCGAAGGCGTCCACCTGCGGCACGAGCTCGCGGCCTTCAAGAACGTCCAGGTCCTGCTGGCGATGGCCATGACGGTGCTCGGCTTCGGCGGAGTCTTCGCCGCCATCACCTACATCGCACCGATGATGACGAACGTCGCCGGTTACGCCGACACGTCGGTGACCTGGCTCCTCGTCCTGTTCGGGCTCGGCATGGTCGCGGGCAACCTGATCGGCGGCAAGTTCGCCGACCGCAAGCTGATGCCGATGCTGTACGTCGCCCTGAGCGGGCTGGCGGTCGTGCTGGCCCTGTTCACGCTGACCGCCCACAACAAGGTTCTGGCGGCGATCTCCATCGCGCTGATCGGCGCCCTCGGTTTCGCCACGGTGCCGCCGCTCCAGAAGCGGGTCCTCGATCAGGCCCACGGCGCCCCGACGCTGGCCTCCGCGGTCAACATCGGCGCCTTCAACCTCGGCAACGCTCTCTCGGCCTGGCTCGGCGGCCTCGTCATCGCGGCCGGCCTCGGCTACACGGCCCCCAACTGGGTCGGAGCCGTGCTCGCAGCCGCCGCGCTCGTCCTGGCCGTCGTGTCCGCGGGCCTGGAGCGCCGGACCAAGGTCTCGAACCTGGTCGTCGCAAGTGCGGCGCCCGAAGGAACCCGCCAGGCGGAACCCGCTCACAGCTGAGCGTCCCGCAGCACTTCACCTCATCCCCATCCGTAGGGCCGGCGTCGTCCCCGCACCCGTTCCACCGCACACCCCCGCAAGGAGAGACCCCTCATGAGCACCACCACCGCTGTCGCGCCGCTGACCATCCAGGACGCGGAGATCCTCGTGACCGCCGCCAGCCGTGCGGCCGAGTCCGCCGGAGTGACCGTCAGCGTCACCGTCCTCGACGCCGGCGGGCACCTGCTCGCCTTCCGGCGCGACGACCGGGCCGTGCTGATCTCCGGTGAGACCAGCACCCGCAAGGCATACACCGCCCTCCAGCTGAACGCCCCGACCGCGGACCTCGTCGACCTGGTCAAGCCTGACGGCCCCTTCCACAGCCTGCCCACAGCCTTGGACCGTCCGCTGCTCTTCATCGCGGGCGGCATCCCCGTCCACCGCGATGGGCGCCTCATCGGCGCCATCGGTGTCGGTGGCGGCGCACCGGAGCAGGACCACGGGTTCGCCACGGCAGCCGTGGCCGAGCTCGTCTGACGCTCCACGAGGCGTAAGCGCGCCATCCTTGCCCATACAAGAGTCCGCCCCGGACACCGTGATCCCACGGTGTCCGGGGCGGACTTCGTACCATGCGCCGCCTGGTCCAGGTCAGCCCGCGGCGACCGTCAGGGGCGCGAAACGGCGCGTCCAGTCGCCGGGGAGGTCGGGGGCGCCATAGGTCATCACGGCGTTGAAGGCCTGGGACTCCACTCCTCGTTCCTTGATCCACGCCAGCAGTTCCTCGTGGCGTACGTCGATGTCGGTACGCAGGGGGCGATCCGTGGCGGCGGCGAGCGAGGTGACGAGAGCCTTCGCCGTCTCGGTGTCGCGGGCGATCAGCGGGCCGATGACGTGGGTGTCCATGCTGGGCCAGGCGGCCGCGAAGCCGATGAGTTCGCCCCCGTCCTCGGCCACGCGCAGCTGGTCGCCAAAAGCCGGGAGGCGGGTCAGGACGTGGGTGCGATCGGGGCCGAAGACCTCCGCGTCCAGGCGAAGGATGGCCGAGAGATCCTCCGCGGTCGCGGCGCGCGTGGCCACGGACGGTGTAGGTCCGCCGGGGGTGAAGTGTCCCCGCACCATCTCCGCACGCCCGGTGACCTTGAAGCCCAGCCCTTCGTAGAGCGGGCGGCCGTACGGAGTCGCGTGCAGGGTGAGCGGTGTGGTGTCCGCCTGCTCGACCACGTACTGCATGAGGCGGCGGCCGACGCCTCGGCGGGCGTGGCGTTCGGCGACGAGGACCATGCCGATGGCGCTCAGTGTGGGCCGGTTCGGCGGGCCGTAGTCGGTCACCACGCAGGCGCTCACCAGGCCCCCGTCGGGGTCGTCGATGCCGTAGCCGGTGCCGGCCGCGAGTAGCAGGCCCCACTTGTGTTCCTCGCGGGGCCAGCCGCGATCCTCGGAGAGGTCGGCGCACGCCGTGAGATCACGCGGGGTCAGTCGGCGGATGGGCAGAGCGGAGAGGGGAGGTGTCGACACGCAGGTCAGGCTGTCTGACTCAGCCGGTCCGCGTCCACCGCTTTGCGGGCAGCAAGCCGCTGCTTTCGGCCACGTCGCGTCAGTCCCCATGGCTTGAGTACCGAGATCACCGTCATGAAGAGATAGGCGGTGAGGGAGACGATGGGACCGGCCACCAAGTCGCTCGGATGGGGCAGCGGAGCACCTGTTGCCACCGTCGCGACCGCGGTGTCGACGCCGGGACGCAGCGCGAAGATCGAAGCGGCGGTGGTGGCGAGCGTGAGCCAGAACTTGGCATAGACCCAGCGGTGTCGGGCGAGGCCCCACGCGGTACCCAGTGACAGCAGCAGGCCGCTCAGGAGGGTGAGCAGAGCGAGCGGGATCACCAGCCAGTCCGTGAAGACCTTCATCGCGCGGCAGGCGGCCTCGACCATCGGGTCGGAACCCGTGGTGATCGCCGTGACGGCGAGCGCGAGCAGGCCGAGCGTGAGCCCCAGCCAGCAAGCGGAGGACGTCACATGGACGACGAGGATGGCCCGGCGGGCGGGACGGCGTAGTTTCACGTGAAACACCGTGCTGGGAGTGGCCCCTCGAGGGCGTCCGACAGAGGGAGTAACTCCGGGTACTAGCCTCGGCGTACATGGCGAGACTGCATCTCTTCGATCTGGACGGAACGCTGCTGCACGGCACGTCGGCGCCCGTGGAAATCTCCCGTCAACTGGGGCTCGAGGCCGAGGCCGAGACCGTGGCCCTGGACCGTGAGATCGGCGCTCAGCGCATCGGTCCGCCGGAGTACGCGCGGCGGGTGCACGCCCTGTGGGAGGGCCTCACACCCGAGCACGTGACGGCCGCGTTCGAGGGTGCGCCCTGGCTGACGGGTATCCGGGAGACCTGGGCGGAGATACGGGCGCGCGGCGAGTACTGCGCGGTGGTCTCGCTCTCGCCGTCGTTCTTCGTGGAGCGGCTGACGGGGTGGGGCGCCCATGCGGCGTACGGGTCCCGCTTTCCCGCGGTGCCCTTCACCGAGCCCGTCGACCCCGCGGGCGTTCTCAGCGCCGCGGCGAAGCTGAAGATCGCGGACCGACTCCGTGAACAGTTCGGAGTGTCCCGGGCCGATTGCCTTGCCTACGGCGACTCGTTCTCCGATGTGGAGCTGTTCGGCGCCGTGCCGGTATCGGTCGCGATCAATGCGGATCAGCACGTCGTAGCCCTGGCGACGCACTCGTATGCCGGCCGCGATCTGTGGGAGGCGTACGAATTGGTGCGGCACGCCCGCTAATTGAGAGATTGCAGGGGCATATGGCCTGTCGAATTCCTTGCTGGGCAAGGGGGACTTGTGCGTTTGGCGGGTGCCGGTAGGGTCGACTCCGGTTCACGGCAGGCGCGCTCGGCGCATCCCGGGCCATGCACGCAGGCCAAGACAGCCTAACGGGACGGAGAGATCGAAGACCTGTTATTTCCGCTATGCGGCTTGCTTGGTCACGCCGGATGGCACGCTGCGGGGAGGAACTGCGGGCAATGTCACATTCCTCCCTTACTTGTCCGTAGCGGACCGGAATGCGGGTTCACTTGGGCCGCCGCATTCTGCCGCGGCAGAACGGGGAAAGAGCGACTTCCGATCGCGGAAGTACGCAGACCGACCGAAAGATGTTCGAGGCGAGGCACAGCATGGACGCTCCGACCACTACGTCGGCCGACTCCGGTTCCGGCGGCGGGGGCGGTTGGTTCACGCCGCGCAAGGCGCCGCCCGCCGGCGCGAGCACGGACCAGGAGACGCCGTCAGAGAGGCGCAAGGTCACGCCGATACGGCCCGTGGGCCGGCCCGAGCGGATATCGGGCGGCCACGAGGAGACGGTGCCCGCGCAGAGCGCCGCCCCGGCCGCGGAGGCCGCTCCCGCCCCTCAGTACGCGTCAGCTGCCGGCACGCCCCCGCAGCAGCCCGGCCCGCACGCGACCGCGCGCCCCCACGCGGCCCAGCACGGCCAGGGGTCGAGCCCCGCGCACCCGCCGCACTCCGCGCCCTGGGCGCAGGCACCAACTGCGCCCAGGGCAGAGACCACCCCCCGCCCCGCTCCGACGCCCGAGGCCTCCCCCGACGCGCGGCTCATCCGCCGCACGCTGGAGGAAGTCGGCCCCGACGCCGACAAGGTCACCTCGTACTTCTACGCGCTGCTCTTCGTGCGCCACCCCGAACTCCGACCCCTGTTCCCCGCCTCGATGGACACCCAGCGCGACCGGCTCCTCAAGGCGCTGCTGACGGCGGCCGAGCACGCCGACAACAAGAACGTCCTCGTCCCGTACCTGAAGAACCTGGGCCGCGGACACCGTAAGTACGGCACGCAGCCCGATCACTACCCCGCAGTCGGCGAGTGCCTGATCGGCGCGCTGACCCGGTACGCGACGACGACGTGGGACCAGGAGACGGAGGCGGCCTGGGTACGCACGTACACGACGATCTCCCAGGTGATGATCGACGCGGCGGCGGCGGACGAGCTGCGCGCGCCCGCGTGGTGGTACGGCGAGGTGGTCTCGCACGATCTGAGGACCTCGGACATCGCCGTGGTCACGGTCCGGCCCGACCAGCCGTACCCGTTCCTCGCCGGGCAGTACACGAGCCTGGAGACGCCGTGGTGGCCGCGGATCTGGCGGCACTACTCCTTCGCCTCGGCGCCCCGTTCCGACGGGCTGCTCTCGTTCCACGTGAAGGCCGTCCCGGCGGGGTGGGTCTCCAACGCGCTCGTGCACCGCGCCCGCCCGGGCGATGTGATCCGCCTCGGCCCGCCCTCCGGTTCGATGACGGTGGACCACAGCTCCGACAGCGGGCTGCTCTGTCTCGGCGGAGGCACCGGCATCGCGCCCATCAAGGCACTCGTCGAGGACGTCGCGGAGCACGGCCGGCGGCGCCCGGTCGAGGTGTTCTACGGGGCTCGCACCGACCATGACCTGTACGACATCGACACGATGCTGAGGCTCCAGCAGACCCACCCCTGGCTGGCGGTCCGCCCGATCGTCGATCAGCAGGCCCATCTGCAACTGCCCGACGCGGTGCGCGAGTACGGCCCCTGGAACGAGTACGACGCCTATCTGTCGGGTCCGCCCGGCATGATCCGCAACGGGGTGGACGCCCTGCGGGACATCGGGATCCCGGTGAACCGGATCCGCCACGACTCCGTGGAGGAACTCGTCGCGACCGGCAACTGAGGCCGGGCCTGAACAAGGCCGCCCTCGCCCCGTCAGCCCAGGTCAGGTGCGTGCATCGCCCGTACACCCTCGATGTTGCCGTCGAGATAGTGCCGCAGGGACAGTGGGACGAGATGGACCGATGCGATGCCGACGCGGGTGAACGGCACTCGCACGATCTCGTACTCACCGCACGGCTCCTCGATCTCGGGGCCGTGCCGCTGGCTGAGGTCCATGGACTCCAGGCGGCAGACGAAGAAGTGCTGGACCTTCACTCCGGTGGCGCCGACGTCCTCGCCGATGTGCTCGACGGTGTCCACGAAGCAGGGCACCACATCGAGGATCTTGGCGCCGAGCTCCTCGTGCACCTCGCGGTGCAGGGCGTCGACGACGGTCTCGTCCTCGGGTTCGACCCCGCCGCCGGGGGTCAGCCAGTACGGATCCATGCCGGGTTTGGTCCGCTTGATCAGGATCAGGTCGTTGCCGTCGAGCAGAACGGCGCGTGCGGTGCGCTTGACCACGGGTCGGACGGTCATGGGAGAAATGTGGCCCCGCCGGTTCCACGTGAAACATTCCGTACCGACCTGGCCTCAGGACAGCGCCAATTGATCAGCGCTAGTTGATCACCGGGGATTGGTCACCAAGGATTGATCGCCACCGACTGACCACCATGAACTGATCAGCACCAATCGACGGCGGCGCGCAGCAGCCACTCGTGCGACCGCGCGATGTGCGGCATGGCCAGCGTGCCGGTACGCACGACGAGGAAGTACGTCCGCAGCGGAGGCACCGGAGGATCGAGCAGCGCTACGACCTCGCCACGTTCGAGAGCCGGCGCGCAGAGGTAGCGCGGGAGCACCGAGAGCCCGGCACCGGCGATGGTGCAGGCGAGTACCGCGCGTAGATCCGGCACGATGACGGTGCCCGAGGTGGCAGGGCGTGAGTCGAAGACGGCGGCCCAGTACCGGGCGACGAACGGCAGCGACTCGTGTGCCTCGACCAGTGGCAGATCCTCCAGCGCGGCCGCGCCGTTACGGCGCAGGGTGCCGGGCCCTATGCGGGCCGCCCACCGGGGTGAGGCAAGGAGGACGTGCTCCTCGTCGCAGAGCGGAGTCGCGGTGAGCAGGGCGCCGCGCGGCCGCGCCGTCGTGATGGCCAGATCATGATGTCCGGCGCCAAGACCCTCCAGGACTTCCTCGGCGTTACCGAAGGAGGCGCGCAGGGCGAAGCTCTGGCCGTCGTCACGGGTGAGCGCGGTGAGGGCGGGCAGCGCGCGCTCGGCGGTGAACTCCGGAGGCCCCGCGAGGTGCAGCGTGCGTACCGGCGACTCCTCGTCGATGCCGGTCTCGGTGATCTCCACGAGGGCGTCGAGATGCGGAGCGGCCTTGTGGGCGAGTTCGTCACCGATGGAGGTGGGGGTCACGCCACGCGCCTGGCGAAGGAACAGGGGGCGGCCCAACTGCCGCTCCAGGGTGCGGATCTGAGATGTCACCGCGGGCTGCGAAAGGCCGAGCAGTGCGGCGGCCCGTGTGAAGGAGCCTGCCCGGTGCACGGTCACGAAGGTGCGCAGCAGGGCGAGATCCATGACGGTGTCCTCCCCTCTCGGCCCCCGGGTCGGCCTCAACTATAAATATGTCGATAGGTCTCTGTCGCTACGGTGATTGGACACTGACACAGAGTCAACTAGCCTTATGCGCGCGGTTCTTGGCGCGCAGGAACCGGGGACGGTCCGAGCCACGAGGGGGGAGGCTCGGGCCGTCCGTTGTGCGTAGTCGGTTACTGGGCCGAGGCTACGGCGGCGCGAAACGGCCCGCGGGAGGCCCTAGACGGCCGCCTCGTCGAGCGCGCGCAGTACATCGGCCACCAGGTCGTCCGGATCCTCGGCACCGGCGGAGAAGCGGATGAAGCCCTCCGAGACGTCGTCCCCGCCCCATCGACGACGGCGCTCGGCGGTGGACCGCACGCCGCCGAAGCTCGTGGCGTCGTCCACGAGCGTCAGGGCCTTCATGAACCGCTCGGCACGCGCGCGCGTGGGCAGCGTGAAGGAGACCACGCACCCGAAGCGCCGCATCTGCTGCGCGGCGATCTTGTGCGAGGGGTCGTCGGGAAGACCCGGGTAGCGCAGGCCCTCGATGTCGTCGCGGTCGCGCAGGGCGAGAGCGAGAGCGAGCGCGTTGGCGTTCTGCCGCTCCGCCCTCAACTGGAGCGTGGCGAGTGAGCGATGGGCGAGCCAGGCCTCCATCGGGCCGGGGATCGCGCCGACGATCTTGCGCCAGCCCCGCACCGAGGCGGTCAGCTCGGCGTCGCGGCAGGTCACGTAGCCGAGCAGGATGTCGCCGTGGCCGGTGAGCTGCTTGGTGCCGCTGGCCACGGAGAAGTCGGCGCCGAGCTCCAGGGGGCGCTGGCCGAGCGGCGTGGCGAGCGTGTTGTCGACCGCTACCAGGGCGCCACACGCGTGTGCCGCCTCGGCGAGCCGCCGCACGTCGCACACGTCGAGGCCGGGGTTCGACGGCGTCTCGATCCACAGGAGCTTCGCGCCGTCCAGGACGTCGAGCTGGGCGTCGCCGCCGGTGGGGGCGGTGCGGACCTCGATGCCGAACGCCGTGAGCTGCTCGCGGACGAGCGGGAACACCTGGTAGCCGTCGCTCGGCAGAACGACCACGTCGCCGGCCTTGAGCTGAGAGAACAGCACGGCCGAGATGGCGGCCATTCCCGAGGCGAAGACGAGGGTGTCGACGTCCTCCTGGCCGGGCGCCTCGAGCTCGCCGATGGCCCGCTCCAGGTGGGTCCACGTCGGGTTGTCGTCGCGGCCGTACGTGTAGGGCCCCGAGACATCACCCGGCAGGTGGAAGTGTGCGGCGAAGACAGGCCCTGGCAGTGTCGGTTCGTTCTTCAAGGCCTCGGGCAGCCCCGCCCTCACTGCCCTCGTGCCATCCCCGATCTGCGCCGATTGCGTCATGCCGCCCGTCCTTCCAGTGCTGCGCGTACCGCGTCGAGCAGACCGTCGCTCGCCGCCTCCACCATTCTCAGGCACTCCTCGAAGTCATCGATGCCGCCGTAGTACGGGTCCGGTACGTCCAGGTCTGTCCCTGTCGAGGGGTCGTACGAGCGCAGCAGGCGGACCTTCTCGGCGTCATCCGGGGTCGGTGCCAGGCGGCGCAGGGTGCGCAGATGCCCGGCGTCCAGGGCGATCACCAGATCGAGCAGGGAGAACCACGAGGCGTTGAACTGCCGGGCCCTATGGCCGCTTTCGTAGCCGCCGGCCGCCAGCACGGAGACGGTGCGGTGGTCGGCACCGTCCCCCTCGTGCCAGCCGTCGGTGCCCGCGCTGTCCACCTCCACGAGGCCGTCGAGACCGGCCTCGTGGATGCGCGCGCGGAAGACCGACTCGGCCATGGGCGAGCGGCAGATGTTGCCGGTGCAGACGAAGCACACGCGGAAGGGCATGGGCCGGGCTCAGTCCTTGTCGTCGGGCAGGACGACGTTCAGCGCCCAGGAGACAACCGAGATGATCAGGCCACCGAGGACAGCGGTCCAGAACCCCTCAACGTGGAAGCTCAGGTCGAACTGCTCGGCCAGCCACGAGGTCAGCAGCAGCATCAGGGCGTTGACCACGAGCGTGATCAGGCCGAGCGTCAGGATGAAGAGCGGGAAGGTGAGGACCTTCACTATCGGCTTGACCAGGAAGTTCACCAGGCCGAAGAGCAGCGCCACGATGATCAGCGTGCCGACCTTCTTGCCGGTGCTGTCACCCGTCAGCGTGATTTTGTCGAGCAGCCACACAGCGACGGCCAGGGCCCCGGCGTTGGCGATCGTCTTGACTACGAAATTCTTCATGTGTCTGATCGTGGCAGACGAGACCGGATCATGAGAGTGGGCCGGCGAGGCCACTCACGGGCAAGGGGCGGACAAGAGGGATGAAGGCATTCCGGCTGGACGAACTGGAAGCGGAACGTGCCGCGAACGACGGCGCATATCTGCAGTTCCTGCGTGAGCGGAACATGTCGGTCGGGCTCTACGCCCTCGACGCGGGGGACCAGGACCCGCAGCAGCCCCACCAGCAGGACGAGGTCTACCTCGTCGTCAGCGGTCGCGGCTCGATCACCGTCGGCATGGAGACGACTCAGGTGGCGCGCGGCAGCGTCGTGTACGTGCCGGCCGGGGTGGCCCACAAGTTCCATCACATCAGCGAGGACCTGCGGGTTCTGGTGGTGTTCTCTCCGCCTGAGAGCTGACGGCGGATCTCGGGGTTCCCTAGGGGGTCACTCAGGGGACGACAAGGGGTCCGCGGTCCCCACGGAGCGCCTCGGCGTGCCAGCATCGAATGCAGAAGCCGTATCGAAGAGGTACGGCTCAGGAGAGAGGTAAGGGCGATGGCAGTGCGAGAGATCTTCACGGGCATGCCGTGGTGGGTTAAGTGGGTCGCGGTGCCGGTCATCGCCCTGGTCGTCTTCGGCGGGCTGATAGCCAGCGTCGTGGGCTTCGTGATCGGTCTGCTCTTCAAGGTGCTGGTCTTCGTGGCCCTGGTCGGTGGACTCATTTACGTCGTACGCAAGTTCATCACGGGCTCGTCCTCGCGCAGCGACTGGTAGCGCCGGGCAACGGTTCGCTCGCGCGGGGGAAGTTTCCCCGCGCGGCCCTCTCGAAGTGGTGGCCAGGGCTAGAGTCCGGAACTCGACGGCCGCACCCCCGTGATTCCCGAGAAGCGGGGGGGACCCCACGCGCTTCGGGAGTGAACCTTGGCCACGGCTGAACCGCTTTCCGCCGCCCCGTTGTCCGCCGACATCGCGTCCCCCGACACCATGTCTTCCGACGCCATGTCCGCACACGCGGTGGCCCCACCCCACGGCTGTCGCCCGCACACCTACGGCGACGCCCAGGCCGAGGCTCACCCCGAGGGCCCGGCCGGCGCCCCGCCCACCCTCATCGGATCCGTCCAGCGTGCGATGCGCCTTCTCGAGGCCGTCGCGTCGCACGGAGAGGGAGCGCCGGCCAAGCAGCTCGCCCGGGAGGCCAGTCTCGCGCTTCCCACGGCGTATCACCTGCTGCGCACGCTCGCCCACGAGGGCTATCTCCGCAAGGAGAAGGGCCTGTTCGTCCTGGGGGTGGCGGCCGAGAGGCTGAGTAGCAGCGGGGCGCAGCAGAATCGTCGCGGCATGATCACCGACGCCCTGCAGCACTGGCGCGACGCCATCGGTGTCCCGGTGTACTTCTCGGTTTACCGCGAGGGCGAGATCGAAGTCGTGGCCGTCGCCGACACGCCCGGGAATCCCGCGGTCGCAGAATGGGCCGACTTCCGCGAGACGGGGCACGCCCACGCGATCGGCCAGTGCCTCCTCGCCCAGCTCGACGACGAGAGCCGACGCGATCACCTCGACCGCTATCCCGCGTATTCGATCACCCCGTACACGGTGCGCGACGACCGCGCGCTGTTACGACGGCTGGACGGGCAGGGGCGGATGCAGCCGGTCGTGGAGCGTCAGGAGTACGCGTTGGGCACGGTCTGCGCCGCGTTTCCCATCACCGTCGGGTCCACCGCGGCGACGATGGCGGTCTCCCTCCCGTCTCATCAGGCCGGTCGTCTGCTGCCCGCGGCCCGGCAGTTGCAGAACGAAGTCGGGAAACTCGTGGGGACACTCGCCTTCTCTATCAGCATCTGAAAACTCACTCCTTGTGATCCCGCATGTACGTTAAGCAAGATGCGAAGAGCGTCGGGAAGGCTATTCCCGGCCGATCGACGGCAAATTGACGGGGTAGGCGATGCGCGAGTCGGTACAGGCAGTACAAGCAGAGGTCATGATGAGCTTCCTCGTCTCCGAGGAACTCTCGTTCCGCATCCCGGTGGAGCTGAGGTACGCCGCAGCTGATCCCTACGCCGTGCGGCTGACCTTCCACCTCCCCGGGGACGCCCCGGTGACGTGGGCGTTCGGCAGGGAGCTCCTGGTGGACGGCGTGGCCGGTCCCTGCGGCGACGGCGATGTGCGCATCGAGCCGGTGGAACTGGCGGGCAGTCCGGGCGACATGCCGGGCGAGGTGCACATCCGGCTCCAAGTGGGCGGAGACCAGGCACTGTTCAAGGCGGGCGTCGCCCCCCTCGTCGCGTTCCTCGACCGCACCGACAAGCTCGTCCCGCTCGGCCAGGAGCGGGCGCTCGCCGACTTCGAGACGCATCTCGACGAGGCACTCGACCGGATCCTCGCCGAGGAGCAGAGCGCGGGCTGACGGGCTCCAGGAGTCCGCGCACGATCAACTGACGTAACGCTTCAGCAGACCGGCGCCCTCGGGGTGCCCTCGCAGGGGTTCAGCGCTTCCGACGCCGTCCCCTACCTCCGCGTGCCGGACCGGGCGCGGCAGCGGACGGGGATCCCGGTCGGTCGGCGGAGACCACCAGAGCCGCGAGCGCGGTCGTCACCGGCACCGAGGCGACCAGCCCGATCGAGCCCACCAGAGTGCGGACGATCTCCTCGGCCACCAGCTCACTGTTGGCCACGGTGCCCACACTGCTCTGCGCGATCGAGAAGAGCAGCAACAGCGGCAGCGCTGCGCCCGCGTATGCCAGGACCAGCGTGTTGACCACGGACGCGATGTGGTCGCGGCCGATCCGGATGCCCGCGCGGTACAGGCCGCGCCGGCCCATCGTCGGGTCGGCCTGATGCAGCTCCCACACCGCCGACGTCTGTGTGACCGTCACATCGTCGAGCACGCCGAGCGAACCGATGATGACGCCGGCGAGCAGGAGACCGCTCATGTCGATGGACGGGTAGAGACCGTGGATCAGGCCCGTGTTGTCGTCGGTGTTGCCGGTCAGCGCGGCCCAGCCGATGAACAGCGAGCCGAGCAGCCCGATCAGGAGCAGCGACACCAGCGTGCCGAGCACCGCGACCGACGTTCGGGCCGTGGGCCCGTGACACATGTAGAGAGCGATCAGCATGATGGCGCTTGCCCCCACCACCGCCACCACCAGCGGATTTGAGCCCTGAAGGATCGCGGGCAGGATGAAGAAGGTCAACACCATGAAGCTGACGGCCAGCGCGACGAGTGCCATGACGCCCCGCAGCCGGCCCACGACGACCACGGCCAGCGCGAAGATCCCGGCGAGGAGCGTCATCGGGAGCCTGCGGTTCACATCGGTGACGGAGTACTGGAGCTCCTTGGGTGCGTCGGGCGCGTAGGCCACGATCACCTTCTGGTCCTCGTGCAACTGCCGCGGCGAGTCCGGCTGCACGATCTCCGTGAACGTATGGCCGGTGTCCTTGCCGCCGTCGACGCGGACCGTCGCCTTCTCGCACGTGCCCTTCGTCTGCTGCTCGGCGGACCGTCCCTCGGCGGTCGACGTATCGCCGGTGGGCGTGTCGCCGGAGGCGTTCACGGACCGGCAGTCGACCTTGTCGACCTGTGTGACGGTGCCCTGTTGGGTCTGCCGGTCGAAGCCGACGCCCGTACGGGCATGGGAGGGGGCGCCGCCGGGCCAGAGCACCACGAGGCCGACGACAACCGCCACGGAGAACGGGATGAGCACCGCGGCGATGACCTTGCGCAGATGCTTGGAAACAGGCGCGGCAGGGCCGTGGCTGTGCGAGTGCCCGTGCCCTCCGCCCCCCTGGACATGAGGCGGATGCGGCGGCGAGGACGGAGACTGCTGCGTGCTGGTCACCGCCCGATCATCGCAAGAACGGCAGGGGCCCTCTGTTCAGCGCGCCAGAAGTGACGCTAGCGTGGGGGCACCTTTGCACACGCGGGAGCTCGGAGCACCGGGCTGAGAGGGCGCTGACCTCCGCTTCGGCGATGTTTCACATGAAACATCGCCCGACGGAAGCCGCTGCGTCGACCGCCGAACCTGTTACCGGGTAATGCCGGCGTAGGGAGTAGGTCTCATGACCACATCGGACGCACGCACGCCTGCCTCCAACCTGTCCGCAGAGACGGGCGAGGCCGGGAAGTCCATCGGCTGGCACAAGGGGTACGTCACGGGCTCACGCCCCGACCTCCAGGTGCCGGTCCGCCAGGTGCACCTCACCAACGGCACGGCGGTCACGCTCTATGACACGTCCGGGCCGTACACCGATCCGAGTGTCGACACCGACGTCCGCAGGGGCCTCGCGCCGCTGCGGGAGAACTGGATCATCAGCCGTGGCGACACCGAGGAGTATGCGGGCCGCCCGGTCCGCCCCGAGGACGACGGCATCAAGCACACCTCGCCGCGCGGCGGTCTGCGCAACCTCGACGCGGTCTTCCCCGGCCGCCCCCGCCAGCCTCGTCGCGGGCGTGACGGCCAGGCGGTGACCCAACTCGCGTACGCCAGGCGAGGGGAGGTCACGCCCGAGATGGAGTACGTGGCCATCCGGGAGAACGTGGAGCCGGAGGTCGTCCGCGAGGAGATTGCCGCGGGCCGCGCGGTCCTGCCGGCCAACGTCAACCACCCGGAGATCGAGCCGATGATCATCGGCAAGCGGTTCCTGGTGAAGGTCAACGCCAACATCGGCAACTCCGCGGTCACTTCGTCCATCGAGGAGGAGGTGGAGAAGATGACATGGGCGACCCGCTGGGGCGCCGACACCGTCATGGACCTCTCCACCGGCCGCAACATCCACACCACGCGCGAATGGGTCCTGCGCAACTCCCCCGTCCCGATCGGCACGGTCCCGCTCTACCAGGCGCTGGAGAAGGTCGACGGCCGCGCCGAGGAACTGACCTGGGAGATCTACAAGGACACGGTCATCGAGCAGGCCGAGCAGGGCGTGGACTACATGACGGTCCACGCGGGCGTGCGGCTGCCGTACGTCCCGCTCACCGCCAACCGCAAGACGGGCATCGTCTCGCGCGGCGGTTCGATCATGGCCGCCTGGTGCCTGGCGCACCACAAGGAGAGCTTCCTCTACGAGAACTTCGCGGAGCTCTGCGAGATCCTCGCGGCGTACGACGTCACGTACTCGCTGGGCGACGGCCTGCGGCCGGGTTCGATCGCGGACGCCAACGACGAGGCGCAGTTCGCCGAGCTGAAGACGCTCGGGGAGCTCAACACGATCGCGAAGAGCTTCAACGTCCAGACGATGATCGAGGGCCCCGGGCACGTCCCGATGCACAAGATCAAGGAGAACATCGACCTTCAGCAGGAAGTGTGCGAGGAGGCGCCTTTCTACACACTCGGTCCGCTGACGACCGACATCGCCCCCGCGTACGACCACATCACCTCCGGCATCGGGGCCGCGATGATCGCGTGGTGGGGCACGGCGATGCTCTGCTACGTCACGCCCAAGGAGCACCTGGGCCTGCCCAACCGTGACGACGTGAAGACCGGCGTCATCACCTACAAGATCGCGGCCCATGCGGCGGACCTCGCGAAGGGGCACCCGGGTGCCCAGGAGTGGGACGACGCCCTCTCCGACGCGCGCTTCGAGTTCCGCTGGGAGGATCAGTTCAACCTCGCCCTCGACCCGGACACGGCAAGGGAGTTCCATGACGAGACGCTCCCGGCCGAACCCGCGAAGACGGCCCACTTCTGCTCGATGTGCGGGCCGAAGTTCTGCTCGATGAAGATCTCGCAGGACATCCGCCGCCAGCACGGCGGGACCAAGAGCGAGATCGAGGAGGGCATGGCGGAGAAGTCCAAGGAGTTCGCCGCCGCGGGCAACCGGGTCTATCTGCCGATCGCGGACTGACCTCTCCCGCGCCCACGCGGGCACCACGCGCTGTCCACCGGCGGCCCTTCGCGGCCGGTGGACAGGGTGTTCCGGACCGAGTCCCGGCAGGTCCCAGGGCCTCTCGTTCGGATCAGGTCGGACTCGCCCGATCCAAACGAAAGACCCTAGTCCGGCTGGTGTTCCGGGCCTCCGAAGTCGGGGCTCGTGAAGTCCGGGCTCGAGTACGTCGGGCGCGGGGCCGCAGGGGAGCCGCTGTCGGTGCCCGGGCTGCTGAACCCGGGCCTGTTGTATCCGAGATGCGGCATGCGGCCCGCGGTTCCGGGGACGCCCCCGCGGTTGGCGGGGGCCGGCGGTGGTTCCGCGAGGGCCTCCCGGAGGAACGGCAGGATGCCGCGCTCCAGCAACACCAGGCACCAGGCTTCCCTGGCCCGGTCCACCTCCTCGTTCGACTCGCTGTGCGCGCCGGCCTGCAAGGACGTCGCGCCGTTGCGCAGAGCGGTGAGCAGCAGGCCCACGCCGGCGACAAGAATCCCCGCCGCCGTGAGCGCGCCGAACACCCAGCCGGCCGTCAACAAGGTCTGGGCGAAGGCCGGTTCCGGATCGAGCATCTTCAGGATGTAGCCGACGAGCAGGAAGATCGCGGCAGCCGTCCCGGCGAGCACGGGGGCGAGCACCGCGACGACGGCTATGACGCCGGCGCCGGTGGTCTCCGCCACCTCGCCCACAGTGGCGGCCAGGCCGATCGCTCCGCCGCCGGACTCCGCCGCGCTTCCTCCTTGGCGCAGCGGAGGTACGGGCCGGGGCGAGGCGCGCAGGTCGGCGCGGACCTTCACGTAGTTCTGGTACTCGGTCGCTGCGGCGGCCGTGATCAGCGCGGTGGCGTTGAGCGCCATGGTGCGTAGTTGTTCGGGGTTGAGCCGCTGGCCCACTGCGGCGAGATCAGGGCGGTCCGGTGCGGTACGCAGCGCATCATCGAGGATCCGCTCGAACTCGGGGCGGTCCTCGTTCAGCAGGTGCGGAGCGCTGTTCATCTGCATCCCCCGATGCTCCGTAGGGCTTGGGGGCTCGCATGGTTACGAGCCGTCGGGCAGAAACGGAGGGGAGCCTGCTACGGATAAGCCGATGGTAGAGCGGTGACGGCACGCGGTGACAGGGGGTTTCCCGAATTCGGCCCGGTGGCCGGACTGAGCCCCCGTTCGGTGCGCCTGCCCGGGGAATGCCTAGCTATCCATGGGGAGTTGCTGGACCAGCAGCTTTCCGGCCATGGTCACTCCGCCGTCCATCGCGATCGCGAGCCCGCCCGCGTACACATGCGGGCCCTCGATCTGCGGGCGGCTGTCCTCGGATCCGTCCGCCGCGTCCTCGGTACCGACCTCGCCGAGGAGGTACGGGATGGGGCTGTGGCCGTGGACGACGCGCGCGCCGCCGTAGGCGTCGAGGAGCTCGCGCACGGCTTCGGGTCCGGATTCGTCACGGAACGCGAAGCGTTTGGTGAATTTGCGGAAGAGGTCCCAGCACTCGTCCGCGTCGTTGCGCGTGAGGGTCTCGCGGACCGTGTCGTTGACCGCCTCGATCGAGTCGCCGTAGTCGAGGTACGCGGTCGTGTCGGAGTGCATCAGGAGGTGGTCGTCCTCCAGCTCGATGGCGTCCAGCCGGGACATCCACTGCAGATGGACGTCCTGGAGACGGTCCATGTCCGACTTCTGGCCGCCGTTGAGCAGCCAGGCCGCCTGGAAAGTGGCGGTGCCGGCGCCCGAGTTGACCGGGGTGTCGCCGAAGCGCTTGGCGCCGAGCAGGAGCAGTTCGTGGTTGCCCATGAGGGCCTTGCAGTAGCCGCCGGCGGCCGCGGCCTCCGCGGACAGCCGCATCACGAGGTCGATGACGCCGATGCCGTCGGGCCCGCGGTCGGTGAAGTCACCGAGGAACCAGAGCCGGGCGGTGCCCGCCGACCAGCTGCCCTCGGCGTCGATGAGGCCCTGCTCGTACAGGGCCTCGATCAGTTCGTCGAGGTAGCCGTGCACGTCGCCGACGACATACAACGGGCCGAGGCCATCGGTGGGACGGGGCGCCGGCTCGCTGTCGATCTGCACCTGGACCGTGTCACCGCGGTTGATGACCGGCAGGTCGCGCTGGGTGGGCGTGTACCCCTCGGGCTGGTCGAACGCGGGGTCCTGAGGTGACGGCTCCGCATAGGAGGGCTGCGAGAGCGACGGCTCCTGGTACGCGGGATCCGGCTCCGCCTGCGGGGGCACAGCAGGGGCGGGCGGAGCGGGGTCGTGGCCGGGCTCCTGGACGTTCGCCGGTACGTCATGGACGTACGCGGGAACGCGGAAGTCGCGCAGCGTCGCCGTGCGCACCTCGGGTCCCTGACCGGCCCCCTGAGTCATCGACCCCTCCACCACCATTGCGCCGCCTCTGCACCCGATCGGACTGCCTGGTCGCAGCGGCCCGCGGTGTCGTGCGCCCATCATAGGAATGCGGCTCGCGCTGTGTGATGCACCAGGGGTGGTGAATCGGATCCGGAAGGTTGTTCACCGTGCTTTTCTCCCGAATTGGTACGGGCTTTTCCGGGTGGTCTTCGGGGTGACCACCCGGAAGCCGTCGTTCAGCCCTGTCCCGGGGAGCGGGGCGGGCTGACCGTCGTGCGGGGCGGACGGCGCTGGGACGAGGTCCGGACAATGAGTTCCGTCGGTATCACCTGCTCGACCATCCGGTCCGATTCAACCCCTTCGATGGCGTCGATGAGGAGCTGGACGACCGCGGTGCCGATCCGCCGTGGCTTGAGCGAGAGGGTCGTGATGGGGGGTTCCGTGGTGGCGTAGACGGTCGATTCGCTGCAGCAGACGAGCAGCAGGTCCTCGGGGACGCGCAGGCCGTACCGGCGGGCGGCGGCGAGCAGGTCCGTGCCGTTGGGGTCGAAGAGTCCGTACACGGCGTCGGGCCGGTCGGGGCGGGCCAGGAGCCGGTCGGCGGCGACGGCCCCCGCGCACGGATCGTGCGCGGGATAGGACTCGTACACGGGTTCCTGTCCGATCCGCCCGCACCAGTGCAGGTACGCGGAGGTGGACAGATGGGTGTACGTGTCCGTGGTCGTGCCGGTGAGCAGTCCGATGCGGCGGGCCCCCGCGGCGGCGAGGTGGTCGAGGATGCCGAGGACGGCGGCCTCGTGGTCGTTGTCGACCCAGGCGGTGACGGGGAGCGTGCCGGCGGGACGCCCGTCGGAGACGACGGGCAGACCCTGGCGGACCAGCTCGGTCACCACCGGGTCGTGGTCGGACGGGTCGATGACGACGGTGCCGTCGAGAGCGACGTTCGACCATACGTCGTGGCGTGAGGTGGCGGGCAGGATGACTAAGGCGTACCCGCGGGCGAGCGCCGCCGAGGTGGCAGCTCTCGCCATTTCCGCGAAGTACGCGAATTCGGTGAAGGTGAAAGGTTCGTCCCCGTAGGTCGTGACGGTCAGGCCGATGAGGCCCGACTTTCCGGTACGGAGCGTTCGGGCCGCCGCGGAGGGGCGATAGCCCAACCGGTCGGCGACCTCGCGGACATGGCGTCGGGTGGCGTCCGGGAGCCGGCCCTTACCGTTGAGCGCATCGGAGACAGTCGTGATGGAGACCCCGGCGGCGGCGGCAACGTCTCTGATGCCCGCCCGCACCTGCCGGGTGCCCCGACGGGTGGTCTCCGCCCTGCTCACCTGGTGCTTCCCTGCTGCTGTCATGGCGACCCGATAGTAGGGCTCATGTGGCGGGGTGGCGTGAGTGCATATGCACGCGTTGACAGGCACGTTTCTGCATGGCCGGACAAAGTCAATGACCTTGGAAATCAAGGAAGTTGTGGGTATCGACGCTGGGACGTCACTTGTCGGCGCGCATGGGCCTGCCAAGTCGGCGATGTTGCGAGTAGGTCTCAACTCACCTTCACGGGCGATGCGCGCCACGGCGCGAGCTACCGGCGCGCGCCGCGAAAGGGAGCGCTCCCCCTCCTCCGTACGCCTTCGGGAGGTCCGCGGCCGTCGTCAGGGGTGGTGTCGGACGACCACCCGGGATGTCGGGGGCCCCGGGCCATTGGGGTCTGTCGCGAATCCTCTTAAGGTGAGCAGTATTGAAATGGTGGTCGCGAGGAGGACTGCGGTGAGCGAGACGAGCCCCAAGCTGCGTGCCGAGCTGGAGGGTATTCCCACCTACAAGCCGGGCAAGGCTGCCGCGGCCGGGGGGCCGGTGGCGTACAAGCTGTCCTCTAACGAGAACCCCTATCCGCCGCTTCCCGGCGTGATGGAGAGCGTCGTCGCGGCGGCCGGTTCCTTCAACCGTTACCCGGACATGGCCTGCACCGGGCTGATGAACGAGCTGGCGGAACGATTCGCGGTGCCGGTCACGCACCTGGCCACGGGCACCGGCTCGGTCGGGGTCGCGCAGCAGCTGCTCCAGGCGACCAGTGGCCCCGGTGACGAGGTCATCTACGCCTGGCGGTCCTTCGAGGCGTACCCGATCATCACGCAGATCAGCGGCGCCAAGGCGGTGGAGGTGCCGCTGACGTCCGGCGAGGTCCACGACCTCGACGCGATGGCCGACGCGATCACCGACCGCACGCGCCTGATCTTCGTGTGCAACCCGAACAATCCGACGGGCACGGTGGTGCGCCGGGCCGAGCTCGAGCGGTTCCTGGACCGGGTCCCGTCCGATGTCCTGGTCGTCCTCGACGAGGCGTACCGCGAGTTCATCCGTGACGCCGAGGTGCCGGACGGCGTCCAGATCTACCGGGACCGTCCGAATGTCGCCGTGCTGCGGACGTTCTCCAAGGCGTACGGGCTCGCGGGCCTGCGGGTCGGCTTCGCCATCGCCCATGAGCCGGTGGCGGCCGCGCTGCGTAAGACGGCGGTGCCGTTCGGCGTGAGTCAGCTCGCGCAGGACGCGGCGGTCGCCTCGCTGCGGGCCGAGGACGAGCTGCTCGGCCGGGTCGGCTCGCTGGTGTGTGAGCGCAACCGCGTGGTCGAGGCGCTGCGGGCGCAGGGCTGGACTGTGCCGGAGACGCACGCGAACTTCGTGTGGCTGCGGCTGGGGGAGCGCACCGCCGACTTCGCCGCGGCGTGCGAGCAGGCCGGTGTGGTCGTGCGGCCGTTCGCCGGCGAGGGCATGCGGGCCACGATCGCGGAGGCCGAGGCCAACGACGTCTTCCTGAACACGGCGGCGGCGTTCCGCAAGGAGCTCTAGGCCCGGCGGCTGCGGCCGCTCCGTAGCGCGGTGGGGGTTCCCCGGAGTAAGGGGGGACCCCCCTTCTGCTGTCCTGAGCCGGTAGTACATAATGCTTGTGAATGTGAACGCTTTCACAAGCGTGCCCTGTTGATCCAGAGAGCAGTGGGATTAAAGGGGCAAATTGCCGCTGGACCACGGCGACTTAAGGAGATGACGCAGTGGACCCGACGTTGATGGCTCTGGCGCCGGAAACTCTGGCGCGATGGCAGTTCGGCATCACGACCGTCTATCACTTCCTTTTTGTCCCCCTGACCATCTCGCTCGCCGCCCTGACGGCGATCCTCGAGACGGCCTGGGTGCGGACGGGTAAGGAGCACTACCTCCGGGCGACCAAGTTCTGGGGCAAGCTCTTCCTGATCAACATCGCCATGGGTGTCGTGACCGGCATCGTGCAGGAGTTCCAGTTCGGCATGAACTGGTCGGACTACTCGCGCTTCGTCGGCGACATCTTCGGCGCCCCGCTCGCCTTCGAGGCGCTGATCGCCTTCTTCTTCGAGTCGACCTTCATCGGTCTGTGGATCTTCGGCTGGGACAAGCTCCCGAAGAAGCTGCACTGCGCCACGATCTGGCTGGTGTCCATCGGCACGATCCTGTCGGCGTACTTCATCATGGCCGCCAACTCGTTCATGCAGCATCCGGTCGGCTATCGGATCGTGGAGCGGGACGGCACCAAGCGCGCCGAGCTGACCGACTTCGCCGCCGTGCTCTTCCAGGAGACCGTGCTCGTCAACTTCTGGCATGTGATCAGCGCGTCCATCCTGGTCGGCGGCGCGTTCATGACCGGCATAGCGATCTTCCACCTGCGCAAGAAGCAGCACATCCGCACCATGCGGATGTCGCTGCGCCTCGGCCTGGTGACGGCGATGGTCGGCACGCTCCTCACCGTCGTCAGCGCGGACACGCTCGGCAAGGTGATGTACGAGCAGCAGCCGATGAAGATGTCGGCCGCGGAGGCGCTGTGGGACACGGAGAAGCCGGCGCCGTTCTCGATCTTCGCGTACGGCGATGTCTCCAAGGGCCACAACACGGTCGCCATCGAGGTCCCCGGCGTGCTGTCCTTCCTCGCCAAGAACGACTTCAACGCCGAGATCCCCGGGATCAACGACATCAACAAGGCGGAGCAGAAGAAGTTCGGGCCCGGTGACTACCGCCCCAACATCCCCACCGCCTACTGGTCGTACCGCTGGATGATCGGCTTCGGCGGGGTGTCGATGGCCCTGTGCACGGCGGGTCTGTGGCTCACCCGCCGCAGGTTCTGGCTGGCTCCGGAGCACCGCACGGGCGAGGACGAAGTGCCGAAGCTGATGCTCACCAAGAACAAGGAGCTGATGCCGAAGCTGGGCATCTGGTGGTGGCGCCTGTCCCAGTGGACGCTGATCTTCCCGATCATCGGCATCTCCTGGGGCTGGATCTTCACCGAGACCGGGCGCCAGCCGTGGGTGGTCTACGGCGTGCTCCGGACCAGGGACGCGGTCTCCCCCGGCGTCTCGCAGGGCGAGGTGCTCACCTCCCTGATCGTGTTCGCGCTGGTCTACGCCGCGCTCGCCGTCATCGAGGTGAAGCTGATGGTCAAGTACATCAAGCAGGGGCCGCCCGAACTCACCGAGGCCGACCTCAACCCGCCCACCAAGATCGGCGGCCCGGGATCCGGAGCGGATTCCGGCGACGCTTCCGATGCCGACCGGCCCATGGCCTTCTCGTACTGAGACTGAGGAGCTGCTGAGGCATGGAACTTCACGACGTCTGGTTCGTACTCATAGCGGTCCTGTGGATCGGCTACTTCTTCCTGGAGGGATTCGACTTCGGGATCGGGGTCCTGACCAAGGTGCTCGCTCGCGGACGCACCGAGCGGCGCGTCCTCATCAACACCATCGGACCCGTCTGGGACGGTAACGAGGTGTGGCTGCTCACCGCCGGCGGTGCAACCTTCGCCGCCTTCCCGGACTGGTACGCGACGCTCTTCTCGGGCTTCTACCTGCCGCTGCTGATGATCCTGGTCTGCCTGATCGTGCGGGGTGTCGCCTTCGAGTACCGGGCGAAGCGGCCCGAGGAGAAGTGGCAGACCAACTGGGAGCACGCGATCTTCTGGACCTCGCTGATCCCGGCGGTGCTGTGGGGCGTGGCCTTCGGGAACATCGTGCGCGGCGTGAAGATCGACGCGCACAAGGAGTTCGTAGGCAGCTTCTGGGACCTGCTCAACCCGTACGCGATTCTCGGCGGTCTGGTGACGCTGACGCTGTTCACCTTTCACGGCGCGGTGTTCGCCTCGCTCAAGACGGTGGGCGACATCCGGGTGCGGGCGCGGAAGATGGCGCTGGGGTTCGGTCTGCTGGCTGCGGCCTTCGCGCTCGCCTTCCTGATCTGGACCCAGGCCGACAAGGGCGACGGCTCGTCGCTGATCGCGATGCTCGTCACGGTGGCCGCCCTCGTCGGCTCCGTCGTCGCCATCAAGGCGGGGCGCGAGGGCTGGTCGTTCGCGCTGTCCGGCATCACGATCGCGGCAGCCTTCGCGATGCTCTTCCTGACGCTGTTCCCGAACGTCATGCCGTCTTCGCTCGACCCGGCCTGGAGCCTCACGGTCACCAACGCCTCGTCGAGCCCCTACACCCTGAAGATCATGACCTGGTGCGCGGCGGTGGCGACGCCCATCGTGCTGCTCTACCAGTCGTGGACGTACTGGGTGTTCCGCAAGCGGATCGGCACGCAGCACATCGCCGACGCCGCACACTGAGCCCCTGATGACGAGGGTGTGTTTCACGTGAAACCGATCGACCAGCGTCTGCTCCGGTACGCCAGGGCCACTCGCCTCTTCCTGATCGCGGTGGTGGTCCTCGGCATGGCCGGGGCGGGCCTGGTCATCGCTCAGGCGATGCTCATCTCCGAAGTGGTGGTGGGGGCCTTCGAGCACGGGCTTGATGCCTCCGCCCTGCGCACACCGCTCTTGCTGCTTGCTCTGGTGGCGGCCGGGCGCGGTCTGGTCTCCTGGCTGACCGAGCTGGCCGCTCACCGGGCCAGCGCGGCGGTCAAGTCGGAGCTGCGCGGACGGCTCCTGGAGCGCGCCTCCCAGCTGGGCCCGGGGTGGCTCAGTGGGCAGCGGACCGGATCCCTGGTGGCGCTCGTGACGCGGGGTGTGGACGCGCTCGACGACTACTTCTCGCGCTATCTACCGCAGTTGGGCCTCGCGGTGGTGGTGCCCGTGGCGGTGCTCGCGCGCATCGTCACCGAGGACTGGGTGTCCGCGGCGATCATCGTCTGCACACTGCCCCTGATCCCCGTATTCATGATCCTCATCGGCTGGGCCACCCAGTCCCACATGGAGCGTCAGTGGCGGCTCCTGTCCCGGCTTTCGGGGCACTTCCTGGACGTGGTGGCCGGCCTTCCGACGCTGAAGGTGTTCGGCCGGGCCAAGGCGCAGGCCGAGTCGATCCGCCGGATCACCGGCGAGTACCGGCAGGCGACGATGCGGACCCTGCGCATCGCCTTCCTGTCGTCGTTCGCCCTCGAACTCCTCTCGACGCTGTCGGTCGCCCTGGTGGCCGTGACCATCGGCATGCGGCTCGTGCACGGCGACATGGACCTCTACGTGGGACTGGTCATCCTCGTCCTCGCGCCCGAGGCCTATCTGCCGCTGCGTCAGGTCGGCGCTCAGTACCACGCGGCGGCCGAGGGGCTCGCCGCCGCGGAGGAGATCTTCGCCGTCCTGGAGACCCCGGTGCCGCCGTCGGGCGCCGGCGCGGTGCCCGCGGCCACCGGTATCGCCTTCGACGGAGTGACCGTCCGCTATCCCGGCCGGTCCGCGGACGCCGTCTCGGAGGCCGACTTCGAGATCGCACCCGGGGAGACGGTGGCACTCGTCGGCCCGAGCGGCGTGGGCAAGTCGACGCTGCTGAGCGCGGCGCTCGGATTCGTCCGTCCCCAGGCCGGACGGGTTCTCGTCGGGGGCGCCGATCTGGCCGGCCTCGACCGGGAGGCGTGGCACGCGCGCGTGGCCTGGGTGCCTCAGCGGCCGCAGCTGTACGCCGGGTCGATCGCGGACAACGTGCGGCTCGCGCGACCCGACGCGTCGCCCGCGGAGGTCGAGGAGGCGTTGCGCGAGGCGGGGGCCCAGGACTTCGTCCGTGCGCTGCCCGACGGTGCGGACACCCTGCTCGGTGAGGACGGGGCGGGGCTCTCGGCCGGGCAGCGGCAACGGCTCGCCCTGGCACGGGCGTTCCTCGCCGACCGGCCGGTGGTGCTGCTGGACGAGCCGACGGCCGCGCTCGACGGCGAGACCGAGGCGGGGATCGTCGAGGCGGTCCGCAGGCTCGCTGCCGGCCGGACCGTCCTTCTGGTGGTGCACCGTCCCGCGCTGCTGGCCGTCGCCGACCGGGTGGTGCGCCTCGACGTACCGCGTTCCCCCGCGGCGGTGGAGGAGCCTGCGGTACGTCCGGTGCCGCCGGCCCAGGCGGACGAACTGCCCGTCTCTGTAGAGGAGGGTCACGAATCGGCCCGCTCCGGAGAGGGCCGGGGCAGTGTGCTCTCGCGGGTGCGAGGCGCCACACGGGCGCGGCGAGGGCGGCTTGCTCTCGCGCTGCTGCTCGGCGCGCTCGCCCTCGGTAGCGCCGTCGGGCTCATGGCGACCTCCGGATGGCTCATCTCGCGGGCCTCGCAGCAGCCGCCCGTGATGTACCTGATGGTCGCCGTCACGGCCACCCGCGCCTTCGGGATCGGGCGCGCCTGCTTCCGGTACGGCGAGCGGGTCGTGTCGCACGACGCCGTGCTGCGGATGCTCGCGGACACCCGGGTCGCCGTCTACCGGCGGCTGGAGCGGCTCGCCCCAGCGGGCCTGCGCGCGACGCGCCGAGGCGATCTCCTCTCCCGGCTCGTCTCCGATGTTGACGCCTTCCAGGACTACTGGCTGCGCTGGCTGCTGCCCGCGTCGGCCGCCGCGGTGGTCGGTGCCGCCTCCGTCGCGTTCACCGCCTGGATGCTGCCCGCCGCCGGTGCCGTGCTCGCCGTAGGCCTGCTGCTCGCGGGAATCGGCGTGCCGCTGCTCTCCGGAGCTGTCGCCCGCCGCGCCGAGCGCCGCCTGGCCCCCGCGCGCGGGACGCTCGCCACCCGCGTGGCCGAACTCCTCACCGGCACCGCCGAACTGACCGTCGCGGGAGCGCTGCCCGCGCGCACCGCACAGGCGAAGGCCGCCGACTCCGTGCTGACGCGGATCGCGTCCCGCGCCGCCACCGCCACCGCGCTGGGCGACGGTCTCACCGCGCTGATCACCGGCCTCACCGTGGCCGGTGCCGCGCTCGCCGGGGTGCAGGGAGTGCGCGAGGGCCGCCTCGACGGGGTCCAGCTCGCAGTTGTCGTCCTCACGCCGCTGGCCGCGTTCGAGGCCGTCATGGGTCTCCCGCTCGCCGTGCAGTACCGCCAGCGGGTCAAGAAGAGCGCCGAACGTGTCCACGAGGTCCTGGACGCGCCGGACCCCGTACGGGAGCCGGAATCGCCCGCGCAGGCGCCGCAGGACCCCTTCCCTCTGCTGGTGCGCGGTCTCGCCGCGCGCCACGACGGGCAGGGCCGGGACGCGCTCCACGGGGTCGATCTCACGCTGGAGCGGGGCCGCAGGGTCGCCGTCGTCGGCCCGTCGGGATCCGGAAAGACGACGCTCGCCCAGGTCCTGCTGCGGTTCCTGGACGCGGGCGAGGGCGCGTACACCCTGGCCGGGCAGGACGCGTACGGGCTCGAAGGGGATGCGGTGCGGCGGCTCGTCGGGCTGTGCGCGCAGGACGCGCACCTCTTCGACAGCTCGGTGCGCGAGAACCTGCTCCTTGCCAAGAAGGACGCCACCGACCACGAACTGCGCGAAGTCCTGGCCGCCGCGCGCCTCCTGGAGTGGGCCGATTCGCTGCCCGACGGGCTCAGCACCCTCGTCGGCGAACACGGCGCGCGGCTGTCCGGAGGCCAGCGGCAGCGGCTCGCCCTGGCCCGTGCTCTGCTCGCCGACTTCCCCGTCCTCGTGCTCGACGAGCCCGCCGAGCACCTCGACCTGCCGACGGCGGACGCGCTCACGGCGGACCTCCTGTCCGCGACCGAGGGCCGCACGACGCTGCTGATCACGCACCGGATGGTCGGCCTCGACGCCGTGGACGAGGTGATCGTCCTCGACGCGGGACAGGTCGTGCAGCGCGGCAGGTACGAGGATCTGGTGGCGGTCGACGGACCGTTGCGCGCGCTGCGGGAACGCGAACGCGAGGCGGAGCTGTTGGTGGCCGGGTAGCCACGTGTACCGGGTAGCCACGTGTACCGGGTGGCTACGCCTACCAGGTGGCCATGCGTACCGGGCGGCCTCGTGTACCGAGTGGCCCGGGCAGTGGTCCGTAACGCCGACTTTCCTCTCCAAACGGGACTAACTAGTCTCGAGGCATGTCAGCTGCACCGGTGCCCGGCGCCACCCCACCGTCCGACGGCGAGCGGGACTCCTCCGACGCGCTGGAGGCGGCGACACAGGCGACGCGCGGGCTCCAGGGACTGTCCGCCGAGCTGGCCGCGCGGGTACCGCAGTTGCTCGAAGCGATGCGCTCCGTGGGCACCGGTCTGGAACTGCACTCCACCCTCGACCGCATCTGCGAGACGGCCGCCGAGCTCGCCGACGCCCGCTACGCGGCGATCGGCGTCGTCTCCGAGGACGGCGAGGCGCTCTCGGACTTCGTCTTCCACGGAGTCGACACGGAGACGGCTGAGCTCATCGGACGGCTCCCCGACGGCCACCGTGGACTCCTCGGAGCGCTCATCCACGACCCGGGCCCGGTACGCCTCGCGAACCTGGCGGACGACCCCCGTGCCTGCGGCTTTCCGGCCCACCACCCGCCGATGCGGACCTTTCTGGGCGTCCCCATCCGCGTACAGGGGGAGATCTTCGGCAACCTCTATCTGACGGAGAAGCACGGCGGGGTCGAGTTCAACGACTACGACCTGAACATGGTCCGCGTCCTCGCCACGGAGGCCGGCATCGCCATCGGCAACGCGCGCCTGTACGAGGCCGCCAGGCAGCGCGAGCGGTGGATCGACGGGTCCGTGGCCGTGACGACCGCACTGCTGTCCGGCAGTGACGCCGAGGAAGCCCTCCAGGTCGTCGCCGAACAGGCCAGGCACCTGTCGGGCTCGGCGGCCGGCATCGTCCTCCTGCCGGCCGAGGAGGGCGGCATGGAGATCGTCGCCGTCTCGTCGGACCATCCGTCGCAGGCCCTCGGCATGATCATCCCGGCAGAGAGCGAGATCGTCGCCGAACTCCTGGGCGGCGCGACGGTGTTCGTCGACGACGCGTCCACCGACCCACGCATACTGACCGATCTCGCTCGCGACTACGGTCCCGCGATGATGCTGCCCCTCCAGAGCGACGGCCGCGTCCTCGGCACACTCGTGACGCCACGCGCGCGTGGCGCCCGGCCCTTCACCGACGCGGAGCGCACCCTCGCCACCCAGTTCGCCTCCCAGGCAGCACTCGCGCTGATGATGGCGGAGGCGCAGCGCGACCGGGAGCGGCTCGCGGTGTACGAGGACCGCGACCGGATCGCCCGCGATCTCCACGACCTCGTCATCCAGCGCCTGTTCGCCACCGGGATGATGCTGGAGAGCGCCCAGCGCAGATCCGTCGTGCCCGAGGTGCAGGTCGGTATCGGCAAGGCCGTCGACGAGCTGGACGTCACCATCCAGGAGATCCGCACGGCCATCTTCGCGCTCCAACAGGGGCCCGCCGAGGCGCCCTCGGGCCTGCGCACACGCGTCCTGCGCGAGATCAACATGGCGGCCGTGCCGCTCGGCTTCAAGCCCACGCACCACTTCGCCGGCGCCGTCGACACCGTGGTCGGCGAACTCACCGGCAAGAACCTCATCGCGGCCCTGCGAGAGGCACTGTCCAACGCGTTCCGGCACGCGGAGGCCGCCCGTATCGACGTGGTCGTCGACGCGAACGTCACGCTCCCCGACGGGCAGCGCGGCGTCCGGCTGACGGTCTCCGACGACGGCGTCGGCATCCCGGAGGACGGCCGGCGCAGCGGCCTCAAGAACCTCAAGCGACGGGCCGAGTCCCTGGGCGGCGACAGTTGGTACGGGCCGGGCATCGGCGAGGACGGGGACGGCACGACGGTGGTCTGGCAGGCGCCTCACTGAGGGCGCGACCAGGTATCGCGCCGGGCCCTGTTCGGGGGTCCGGATCTGAGCCGTACGGGCGCCCGCTTCCCCCTGGGGGTACGAGTTCAGCAGGCCGTCGCCGTAAGCCCGGGCCACGATCCGAGACATGCGCCAACGCCGTAGTCGTCCTCTTGCCGTACCGGTCCTGCTGTGCGCGCTGATCGCGTTCGCCGGGACCCGCACGCAGGCGTCCGAAGGGTCAGGCGGCGCCGAGGCGGTCGAGGGGTGGCCGAGAGGGCCGGGACCCACGTGTGGAGGACCGTTTCTTCCAGTGCTTCTGGGAGTCTGCTTCTAGGAGGCGCCCGGTGCGCTGTCCTCGGAGGGCTGACGCGCCGCCAGGATCTGTTCGATGACCGCGGCCACGCCGTCCTCGTTGTTCGGCACCGTGTGCCCCGACGCGGCGGCGAGCACGTCCGGGTGCGCGTTGCCCATCGCGAACGAGGTGCCGGCCCAGCGGAGCATCTCCATGTCGTTGGGCATGTCCCCGAAGGCGACGACCTCGGCCGCCGTGATGCCGCGCTCGGCGCAGCACAGCGCGAGGGTGCTGGCTTTGGAGACGCCGGGGCCGCTGATCTCCAGGAGCGCGCTGGGGCTGGAACGGGTGATCGCCGCGCGGTCGCCGACGGCCGCCCGGGCGAGGGCGAGGAACTCGTCGGGGGCGAGGTCGGCGTGGTAGGCGAGCAGCTTGAGCACGGGCTGGTCGGCGCAGGGCGAGCCGTCGGCGAGGAGCTTCTCGGCGGCCGCGACGCTCTCCCCCGCCTCCAGGTGCAGCGGCGGGTACGTCGGCTCGTGGTGGAGGCCACCGGTCCGCTCGACGGCGAATGCTGTGCCGGGCGCGGCGGCGCGCAGGATGCGTACGACGTCGAGGGCGATCTCGGGGGCGAGGTCCCTGACCTTCACGAACCGGTGGTGGCCGGGGCCGCCGTGCAGATCCACCACGGCCGCGCCGTTCCCGCAGATCGCCAGGCCGTGGCCGTGCACGTGGTCGCTGACGACGTCCATCCAGCGGGCCGGTCTGCCGGTCACGAAGAAGACCTCGATGCCCGCCCGCTCGGCGGCGGCGAGCGCGGCGACCGTCCGCGGCGAGACGGACTTGTCGTCGCGCAGCAGCGTGCCGTCCAGGTCCGTGGCGACGAGCCGGGGCGCGGGGGCGTTGGCGGCCGGGGTCCAGGGCCGAGGAGTCGGTGAGGTCACCGCGCCATTGTCCCGCATATGCGCGCACGGGCGTGCGGTGGGGCGCGCAGATGAGTACGGTCCTCGCGCAGGCGCCCCACCGGTTCCGCCGGGTCGGCGCGGGTCTTCAGCCGAGCTGGGCGAGGGCCTCCGTGGCGATGCTTTCGAAGACCTTCTGGTCGGCTGAGAACTCCGAGTCGGGGATGGGCCAGTGGATCACGATCTCGGTGATGCCCAGGGCGGCGTGCTTGCCGGCGAAGTCGACGAAGGCGTCCACGGACTCCAGCGGACGGCTGCGGTCCGGGGTGAAGCCGGTGAGGAGGACCTTGTCGAGTTCGGCGGCGTCCCGACCGATCTCGGCGCAGGCGTCGGCGAGCTTGGCGGCCTGTCCGCGAATGGCTTGAATCGACTCCTCGGGCGTGCCCGTCTCGAACAGCTTCGGGTCGCCCGTCGTCACCCACGCCTGCCCGTGCCGGGCGGCCAGCCTCAGTCCGCGCGGTCCCGTCGCGGCCACCGCGAAGGGCAGCCGGGGCCGCTGCACGCATCCTGGGATGTTGCGCGCCTCCTGGGCCGAGTAGAACTCACCGTCGTACGTCACCGAGTCCTCGCTCAGCAGCCGGTCGAGCAGCGGGACGAACTCGGCGAAGTGGTCGGCCCGTTCGCGCGGGGTCCACGGCTCCTCGCCGGCCTTCAGGAGCGTCGTCGCGTCGAAGCCGTTGCCGCCCGCGCCGATGCCGAGGGTGATCCGGCCGCCGGAGATGTCGTCGAGGGAGATCAGTTCCTTGGCCAGCGTGACCGGGTGCCGGAAGTTCGGCGAGGTGACGAGTGTGCCGAGGCGCATCCGCTCCGTGACGGACGCGGCGGCGGTCAGGGTCGGCACGGCGCCGAACCACGGGCCGTCGCGGAAGGTCCGCCAGGCCAGGTGGTCGTAGGTGTACGCGGTGTGGAAGCCCAGCTCTTCGGCGCGCTGCCACGCGGCTCGGCTGCCCTCGTGCCAGCGGCGGTAGGGCAGGATCACGGTGCTCAGGCGCAGGGCGGACGTGGGCTGACGGGGCTGATCGCTCATGCCCCAGAGCCTAAGCGGCGCGCGCCGGGCGTGGGCCGGGGGTGACGGCGCCGTGGGGGACCGCGTCTCGCGGGTCCGGTCGGTCTCAGCCGGGAAACCGCAGGTAGCGGGCTGGAACGGCCTCCGTGAGCCATACGCCGTTGGCGCTGACGCGGAACGTGTGGCCGTCCCGGTGCATCGCTCCAGCGTCGACGGACAGCACGACGGGGCGGCCGCGGCGGGCTCCGACACGGGTGGCGGTCTCGCGGTCGGGCGAGAGATGGACGTCGTGCCGGCTCATGGGCCGCAGCCCCTCGGCGCGGATCGCGCCCAGGGCCGCGGGGACGGTGCCGTGGTAGAGGTACGCGGGCGGGGTGGCCGGGGGCAGCCCGAGGTCGACGTCCACGGTGTGGCCCTGGCTGGCGCGGATCCGGGAGCCCTCGATCGCGAAGCGCCTCTTGTCGTTGGCGGCGACGACATGGTCGAGCTCGTCCCGTGTGATGCGGAAGCCGTGGGCGGCGGCCGCGGCGAGCAGCGTCCCGATCTTGACCCAGCCGCCCTCGTCGAGGGTCAGTCCGATCCGCTCCGGCTGGTGCCGCAGATGCTTCGAGAGGTACTTCGACACCTTGACGGTGCGTCTTTCGTCCATCCCGCCAGAGTGGCGGGCGTCTCACTCCTCGTGCACGTGATTTTTCTGTTCGCAGGTTTGATCCACAGCCAAGTCCGGTTATCCACAGGGGATTTGGCGATTCTGTGGACAACCGTCATGCCGTTGGCGGCATTTGGTCAACAGAAAGTGAATTGCGATGGTTTGAGGTAAGAGTGTCCAATGCCCTTGCTTGTACTTCCCGTTCGGTCGCCGCGGTGATGAACTCGGCGACGCTCTCGTCGCCAACCAGGCTCTGTACAGCGCGGATCGTGTCGGCGGGAAGAGCAACCGAATGGGCCTCCTCCACATGCGAGGTGACCGGGCCCTCCGCCAGGTGCCGGTGGAGGTGGCGAGTGGCGAACAGCTTCATGGCACGCGCCAGTTCGGCGTCGACCGACTGCTGCGCGAGCGGCCGTAGTCTGCGTACGAGCGAGGCCGCCTCGGCCGCTTCAGCGTCCGTCGGGGGCAACGGGCCGAGGTAGCGCGCGAAGACATGCTCGGTCGTGAACTCCAGGAAACGGGTGGCGATATGCTCGATCTGCCCCCTCAACTCCCTCAGATGAGCGGAGATCGCGGGCAACGGGACGCCGGACGCGTGCAACTCGGCGGCTACCGCCAGCTCTTGAGGACTCGGCACCAGGAACTCGTCCTTGTGCCCCGGGATCTTCTCCAGGATCCCGAGCGCCACCGCGTCGGCGATGGCCGCCTCGTCCTCGCTGCCTCCGAACCGTGCCGCGAGATCGGCGCGCGAGATCCGGTCGGCCTCCTCGTCGGTCCACGGCCCGTCCACCTCCGCGACCAGGCCGAGCACACCACCGAGCCCACGCCCCGCGTCCCACGCCTCGAGCAGCTCCTTGATCGAGGCCAGGGTGTACCCGCGGTCGAGGAGGTCGGCGATCTGCCGCAGCCGGGCCAGATGCGTGTCCCCGTACACATTGGCCCTGCCGCGCCGCTCGGGGCGGGGGAGCAGCCCGCGGTCCTGGTAGGCGCGGATGGTGCGGACCGTGGCGCCGCTGCGGTGCGCCAGGTCCTCGATCCGGTACTCGGCCACAGCCTGTTCCGTCACGCTTCACATCCTTCTGCCGTGCCTGTGGCCGCCGTGCCTGCGGGAAGGTGGCGCCGACCCGTATCCGGACGTCGACCGCGTGCGGGCCGGACGAAAGTCCCTAGGACAGAGCGGTCCGGCCGATCGCACCCGCCGCCGACCTGGCCGCGGGCGACTGCGCCAGATACTCGACGGCCTTGCGCAGTGACCCCTCCTGCGAGGGATGGTACGACCGCCGCAGATAGCGGGGTATCGCCGCACCCAGCTCCCGCCAGCTGGGCAGCAGTCCCTTGCGCACCGCCCTGTTGTGTTCCGCCGGCGAGTAGCGCATCCGTCCGGCGAGCTGCGGGTCGTGACGTATGAGATACGCCGCGCCCCAGGCCCACAGGTACAGCATCACGGGAGCGGTGACGGACATGCCCGCGAGTCGGCGGGCGTAGCGAGGCAGGCCCTCGCCGCCGCAGTGCTGGTACATGTCGAACGCGACCGCGCGGTGCTCGACCTCCTCCGCGCCGTGCCAGCGCAGCAGGTCGAGCATGACCTCGTCCGTGCCCGCCGCGTCGAGCCCTTCGGCGTGCAGCACCCAGTTCCCCAGGACCGCGGTGAACTGCTCGATCGCCGCGACGACGGAGAGGCGGAAGCGCAGCCACTCCCGGGTGGAGATCGGGGCGCCCAGCGGCGGCCGCTCGCCGAGGAGCTTCTCGAAGAGGAAGTCGACGTGCTTCGTGAAGTCCCCGGTGTCGAGCCGCTGCGCGGCCAGATGGTCGAGCACGTACGCGTGCTGCACGCTGTGCGTGGCCTCCTGGCCCATGAATCCCTTGACGTCCCCCAGAAGTTCGGGATCGTCGACGAGCGGCAGGCCTTCCTTGAAGACCTTCACGAACCACCGCTCCCCCGCCGGGAGCAGCAGGTGCAGCACGTTGATGACGTGCGTCGCTGTGGGCTCGTCCGGTATCCAGTGCAGCGGCGTCGTCTCCCAGTCGAAGGAGACGCGGCGCGGGGTGATCGCGTAGTGCCCGGTGGGCTCCGTGTGTCCGGTGTGCCCGGTGCTCTCCTCGGTGCTCACAACGGCGGCTCCAAGCGTGCGACGGCGCGCAGGGCCTTGGGCGTGAAGCGGGACATGAGGTGGGCGCCGCGGGCCTCCGGTGTGACCGGGACGACCGCCTGATTGCGCACGACGGCGGTCAGGATCGCGTCGGCGACCTTCTCCGGCGGGTAGTTGCGCAGGCCGTACAGGCGCGAGGACTTCTTCTGGCGGCGCTTCTCCTCCTCGGCGTCGACCCCGGCGAAGCGGGCTGTTGCCGTGATGTTCGTGTTCACGAGGCCGGGACAGATCGCGGAGACACCGATCCCCTGGCCTGCCAGCTCGGCGCGCAGGCACTCGCTGAGCATGAGGACTGCCGCCTTGGACGTGCTGTAGGCGGGCAGCGCCTTGGAGGGCTGGAATGCCGCGGCGGACGCCGTGTTCACGATGTGGCCGCCCTGTCCGCGCTCGGCCATCTGCTTGCCGAACAGGCGGCAGCCGTGGATGACGCCCCACAGATTGACGTCGAGGACCTTCTTCCAGTCCTCCGGCGTGGTGTCGAAGAACGACCCGGACAGGCCGATGCCCGCGTTGTTCACCAGCACGTCGACGATGCCGTACTCGGCGGCGACCTTCTCGGCGAGCTTCTCCATGGCCTGTTCGTCGGCGACGTCCACGGTCTCGGCCCATGCCTGAGGGGCGCCTATGAGCTGGGCCATCTCGGCGGTGCGGGCCGCGCTCTCCGTGTCCCGGTCGACGGCCACCACGCGCGCGCCGGCCTCGGCGAACGCGAAGGCGGTGGCCCGCCCGATGCCGCTTCCCGCGCCGGTGACCAGCACGAGCTGGCCGCCGAAGCGCTCGGCGTGCTTGCCCGTGGCCTTCGTGCGCTGAGCGGGCACGCCCGCCTCCCGCTCCTCGTTCGCCAGGACGAATTCGCTGATCCACGCGGACAGTTGATCCGGGCGGGTGCGCGGTACCCAGTGCTTGGCCGGCAGCGTGCGTCGGACCAATCCCGGTGCCCACAGCTCCAGTTCGTCATAGAGCCGCTCGGACAGGAAGATGTCGCCGAGGGGCAGGACGAGCTGCACCGGCACGTGCGCGTACGCGTCGGCGCGTGGCCTGCTCAGCCGCGCCCGTACGTTGTCCCGGTAGAGCCAGGCGCCGTGGGCGGCGTCCGAGGGCAGGGACGGCGTCGGGTAGTCGCCCGCCGGCACCTTCTCCATGCGTTCGAGGATCTTCGGCCAGCGCTTGCCGAGCGGCCCGCGCCAGGCGAGCTCGGGCAGCACGGGCGTGTGCAGCATGTACACGTACCAGGACTTGGCGCCCTGGCCGAGCAGCTGGCCCACCCTGCGGGGCGTCGGCCGCGCCATGCGCTTCTTGATCCAGTGCCCGAAGTGGTCGAGCGACGGGCCCGACATCGAGGTGAAGGACGCGATCCTGCCCTCGGTACGCCGGACCGTGGCGAACTCCCAGGACTGCACCGAGCCCCAGTCGTGGCCGACCAGATGGACCGGCTCGTCCGGGCTGACCGCGTCGGCGACCGCGAGGAAGTCGTCCGTCAGCTTCTCCAGCGTGAACCCGCCGCGCAGCGGCGTCGGCGCCGTCGACCTGCCGTGGCCCCGCACGTCGTACAGGACCACATGGAAGCGGTCGGCGAGCCGCTCGGCGACCTGCGACCACACCTCCTTGGAGTCCGGGTAGCCGTGCACGAGCACCACCGTGGGCCGGGTCGGGTCGCCCAGCTCGGCCACGCACAGCTCGATACCGCCCGTGCTCACCCAGCGCTCCCGCGCTCCGGCCAGCCCCTTGAGTTCCGCCATCAGATGCCCTCCGCCCAGCGCCGCACATGCGGCAGATCGTCGTCCAGCCAGAACGCGCTCTGCTCGGGGTCCTTGGAGTCGGTGACGACCAGGATCTCCTCGAACTTCGCGCCCGTACCCCGGAAGCCGAGGTGCGGCTCCACCGCCCACAGGCCCGGCTGCGGCGGATGGTCGGAGAACTTGTACGGCGACCACAGGGGGGACCAGCCGTCCCGGTGCCCATGGACCGCGTCGCTCGCGAGCCCCTTCAGGGACTGCGTGCCGAAGCCGAACAGCGTCGGGGAGATCCGGCGCTCCTTGACCCGGTCCACCTTGTGCGCGATCACCCCGAACGGGTACGCGCGATGCCGGTTCGCATAGCCCTGGCGGACCATGAGACGGTCCACGTCCTCGTAGATCTCCCGCAGGGAACGGCGCTCACGGACCTCGCGCACGATCAGCTCGCGATGTGCCTCCAGGTCGGCGAGCAGCTTGTCCTGCACGGGATTGGGGCCGAGCGAGCCCGAGTAGCCGATGTCCGCCGTACAGCCCTTGTAGACCGGGGCCATGTCGAGGATGAACGGCATCCCCGCCTCCAGCTTCCGGTTCGTCGGGAAGAACTGGAGCGGGATCCGGAAGCCGGCGAACGCCGTGCGGTCGCCGAACCAGGCGAACGGCAGATGGAACCAGTCGCGCACCCCGCGCTCCCGCAGCCACTCCCGCTGCATCCGGGCGGCCTCGCGCTCCGTCACGCCGGGCTTGAGCTGCGCCGCGACCGCCTCCGCGCACTCGTACGCGAGGGACTGGACTTCTCTGAACCCCCGCAGCTCCGCGGAGAGTTCACGTACCACTGCTGGGGTCATGCCACCGTCCGTCCGTGTCCGGGCCGTCGCCGTACGCGCTCGTAACTTGACACTGATGAATGTGACAATGGTTGGCGGCTGCGTCAAGGGGTGTGCACGGGCGCCGGGGGAAAACTCCGGGAGCTCACGGAGGGCGACTCAGGGAGGAACCCCTAGGGACCCGTAGTACTCGAGTCTGAGACGGGGACAAGCCCCTGGTCTGACGATCCGTGTGGTCTGCGCCACTACCTTCGAGGTGTGACTGTGATCGCGACCGAAAGCCTGAGCAAGCGGTTCCCCCGGGTGACCGCGCTTGACCGGCTCTCCATGGACATCGGGCCCGGTGTGACGGGACTCGTCGGAGCCAATGGAGCCGGCAAGTCCACACTGATCAAGATCCTTCTGGGTCTGTCCCCCGCCACGGAGGGCCGCGCCGCCGTGCTCGGCCTCGACGTGGCCACCGAAGGCGCCGCCATCCGCGAACGCGTCGGCTACATGCCGGAACACGACTGCCTACCGCCCGACGTCTCGGCCACCGAGTTCGTCGTCCACATGGCGCGCATGTCGGGCCTGCCGCCCACCGCGGCCCGCGAGCGCACCGCCGACACCCTCCGCCATGTCGGCCTCTACGAAGAGCGCTACCGCCCCATCGGCGGCTACTCGACGGGCATGAAGCAGCGCGTGAAGCTCGCGCAGGCTCTTGTCCACGACCCGCAGCTCGTCTTCCTCGACGAACCGACGAACGGTCTCGACCCGGTCGGCCGTGACGACATGCTCGACCTGATCCGTCGCGTCCACACCGACTTCGGCATCTCGGTCCTCGTCACCTCGCACCTCCTGGGCGAGCTCGAGCGCACCTGTGACCACGTCGTCGTGGTCGACGGCGGAAAGCTCCTGCGCTCCAGTTCCACCACGGACTTCACCCAGACCACGACGACGCTGGCGATCGAGGTCACCGACTCCGACGAACACCCGGACGGCACGCGCGCGTTGCGTGAGGCCTTCGCCCTGCGCGGCATCGAGACCGCGACCGGCGGAGAGCTGCCCGGCGCCGGACACACGGTGCTGATCACCACCCAGAGCGACGACACCTACGACCTCGTGCGCGACATCGTCGCCGAGCTCGGCCTCGGGCTGATCCGGATGGAACAGCGCAGGCACCACATCGCGGAAGTCTTCCGCTCAGAGACGGACAACGAGCGGAAGGAGGCGGTCACCCATGGCGGTTGAGCAGTCCCTCACCCCCGCCGGTGAGCAGACCCGCATCCACAACATCGGCTACCGCCACTACGACGGCCCGCGCCTCGGCCGCGCCTACGCCCGCCGCTCGCTCTTCTCCCAGAGCCTGCGCGGCGCCTACGGCCTCGGGCGGTCGGCCAAGTCCAAAGTGCTGCCGATGCTGCTCTTCGTCGTGATGTGCGTCCCCGCGCTGATCATGGTCGCGGTGGCCGTCACCACCAAGATGAAGGACCTGCCGGTCGACTACACGCGCTACGCGATCCTCCTGCAGGCCGTCATCGGTCTCTATCTCGCCTCCCAGGCACCTCAGTCCGTCTCGCGCGACCTGCGCTTCAAGACGGTCCCCCTGTACTTCTCACGCCCCATCGAGCGCGGGGACTACGTCCTGGCGAAATTCGCGGCCATGACCTCCGCCCTCTTCGCCCTCACCGCGGCCCCGCTGATCGTGCTCTACGTTGGCGCGCTGCTCGCCAAGCTCGACTTCGCCGAACAGACCAAGGGATTCGCCCAGGGACTGGTCTCCGTGGCTCTGCTCTCGCTGCTCTTCGCCGGCATCGGCCTCGTCGTCTCGGCGGTCACCCCCCGCCGCGGCTTCGGCATCGCCGCCGTCATCGCCGTCATGACCATCTCCTACGGAGCGGTCTCCACCGTCCAGGCCATCGCCGACTCGCAGGACAACGGCGGCGCGATCACGTGGCTCGGCCTCTTCTCGCCGGTCACCCTCATCGACGGCGTGCAGACCGCCTTCCTCGGTGCCACCTCCGCCTTCCCCGGCGGACACGGCCCCTCGACCGGCCAGGGCGTCGTCTATCTGCTCGTCGTGCTCGGACTCATCGCGGGCTGCTACGGCCTCCTGATGCGCCGCTACCGGAAGGTCGGACTGTGACCACGATCAACATCGACCACGTATCGCGCTGGTTCGGCAACGTGGTGGCGGTCAACGACATCACGATGACGATCTCCCCCGGCGTCACCGGCCTCCTCGGCCCGAACGGCGCGGGAAAATCCACCCTCATCAACATGATGGGCGGCTTCCTCGCCCCGTCGAACGGAACGGTCACCCTCGACGGGGAGCCGATCTGGCGCAACGAGCAGGTCTACCGCCACATCGGCATCGTCCCCGAGCGCGAGGCGATGTACGACTTCCTCACCGGCCGCGAATTCGTCGTCGCCAACGCCGAGTTGCAGGGACTCGGCACGCACGAGGCGCAGAAGGCGCTCGCCACGGTCGAGATGGAGTACGCGCAGGACCGCAAGATCTCGACGTACTCCAAGGGCATGCGGCAGCGCGTGAAGATGGCGTCCGCCCTTGTCCACGAGCCGTCCGTGCTGCTGCTCGACGAGCCGTTCAACGGCATGGACCCGCGCCAGCGCATGCAGCTCATGGACCTCCTGCGCCGCATGGGCGCCGAGGGCCGCACAGTCCTCTTCTCGTCCCACATCCTCGAAGAGGTCGAGCAGCTCGCCTCCCACATCGAGGTGATCGTCGCCGGGCGCCACGCGGCCGGCGGTGACTTCCGCAAGATCCGCCGCCTGATGACCGACCGTCCGCACCGCTACCTCATCCGCTCCAGCGACGACCGCGCCCTCGCGGCCGTGCTGATCGCGGACCCGTCCACCGCGGGCATCGAAGTCGACCTCAAGGAGGGCGCGTTGCGCGTCCAGGCCGTCGACTTCGGCCGGTTCACCACCCTGCTGCCCCAGGTCGCCAAGGCCCACGGCATCAGACTGCTCACGGTCTCGCCGTCCGACGAGTCCCTCGAGTCCGTGTTCTCGTATCTGGTCGCGGCGTAGGAGGCCCTGATGTACGACCCCACTGTCGCCCGGCTCACCTACCGAGCCCTGCTCGGCCGCCGCCGGGCCCTCATCCTGTGTGCCCTGCCCGTCCTGCTCATCGCCATCTCCGCGCTCGTGCGCGGCCTCACCGGAGCGGACGACCAGATCGCCGCCGACGTCCTGGGCGGGTTCGCGCTCGCCACGATGGTGCCGATCATCGGCGTCATCGCGGGTACGGGCGCGATCGGCCCCGAGATCGACGACGGCTCCGTCGTCTACCTCCTCGCGAAGCCGATCAAGCGCCCGACGATCATCTTCACCAAGCTGATCGTCGCCATCGCCGTGACGATGGTGTTCTCCGCGGTCCCCACGCTCATCGCGGGCCTGATCCTGAACGGGAACGGGCAGCAGATCGCCGTCGCCTACACGATCGCGGCCCTCGTCGCCTCCATCGCGTACGCCGCGCTCTTCCTGCTCCTCGGCACGATCACGCGCCACGCGGTGGTCTTCGGCCTCGTCTACGCCCTGGTCTGGGAGGCGCTCTTCGGGTCGCTCGTGGCCGGTGCGCGCACCCTCAGCGTGCAGCAGTGGTCCCTCGCCGTGGCCCACAAGGTGGCGGGCGGCGACCTGATCACCTCGGACGTCGGCCTGCCCCTCGCCACCGTCCTGCTCGCAGGGGTCACGGTGCTCGCCACCTGGTACGCGGGCCAGAAGCTGCGCACGCTGAAGCTCGCCGGCGAGGAGTGACGGCTCTTGACAGCGGCTTCACCCTCCCATCAGGACACTGGTCGGGAGGGTGACCTGTTTTCCAGGAGAGCGATCTTCCAGGAGAGCGATCTTCCAGGAGAGCGAATCGTTCCCAGGAAGCGGGCCCGTTCCAGGAGGAGTGGAGATGGCGGCGGATCCGGAGCACGAGCGGGACGAGACGTGGGAGGACGTGACCTTCGACGAGGACTTCATACGGTCCGCCGAGACCACGGAGCCGTCCGCGCGGGCCCGCATGCTCGCCGCCCGCTGGCGGAACGAGTCCCCCGAGCCGCAGCTGTGGCGCTCGGACAAGCCCCCCGCGGGCTGGTTCTTCAGCCGCGCCCGACGCCGCAAGTGGCGCAGACGCTAGCCGCGTGCCGGTTCCGGTTTTATTCGGTGGCACCCAACTCCCAGTACGGGCACAGTAGTTCTGTAACCGCGCCGCCCACGGCGCCCGCCTGCTGGGAGAGGAGCGAGACGATGTCGGTCAAGATTCCGTCGAGCTCCCGGCAGGGCAGCCCACGGCAGGCTCCGGAGTAGTCACTCACTCCGTACGAGCCGGCTCACGGGGAGGCTGCCCGGGGCGGCCGCTTCGAGCGCGCACCTTCCGGGTGCGCGGGCCGCCCACCCAGACTTTTCGATGCCGGGCCCCTCAGGGGAACGGCAGCCGCAGACGGCCGCCCCGACGGCAGGCCGTCAGCCCAGCAGACGTTCCAGGACCATCGCGATGCCGTCATCCGCGTTCGACGTCGTGACCTCGTCCGCGACGGCCTTGAGCTCCGCGTGGGCGTTGGCCATCGCCACGCCGTGCGCCGCCCAGCCGAACATCGGGATGTCGTTGGGCATGTCGCCGAAAGCGATCGTGTCGGCCGCCTTCGCGCCCAGCCGGCGCGCGGCGAGCGAGAGACCGGTCGCCTTGGACAGACCGAGAGGCAGCAGCTCGACGATGCCCTCGCCGGCCATCGTGACGCCCACCAGATCACCGGCCACGGCCAGCGCCACGGCGGCCAGCTCGTCGTCGGTCATGCCGGGGTGCTGCACGTACACCTTGTTCAGCGGTGCTTTCCAGAGCTCGGTGGCATCCGTGAACGGGATGACCGGCAGTGGGCCTTCCTGCACCTGGTAGCCGGGCCCCACGATGACCTCGCCCTCGAGGCCGTCACGGCTCGCGGCCAGGGCCAGCGGCCCGGTCTCCGCCTCGATCTTGGAGAGCGCGAGACCGGCCAGCTGCCGGTCGAGCGTCACCGACGTCAGCAGCCGGTGCTCGCCGGCGTGATAGACCTGCGCGCCCTGCCCGCACACCGCGAGGCCCTCGTAGCCGAGGTCGTCGAGAATGTGCCGGGTCCAGGGCACGGCCCGCCCGGTCACGATGATGTGGGCGGCGCCCGCCGCGGTGACCGCGGTGAGCGCCTCACGCGTCCGCTCGGAGACCGTGTCGTCGGGCCGCAGGAGCGTCCCGTCGAGATCGGTCGCGACGAGTTTGTACGGGAACGGGTGATCGAGCGGAGCAGGGCGGCTCACTTGTTGTTCGGCTCCAGACTGCATTTACTTCGGTTCAAGAGTGGCTCGTCCCCCCAGGTACGGACGCAGCACCTCGGGCACCCTCACGGAGCCGTCGGCCTGCTGGTGATTCTCCAGGATGGCCACGATGGTGCGCGGCACCGCGCACAGCGTGCCGTTCAGCGTCGACAGCGGCTGCACCTTCTTGCCGTCGCGCATCCGGATGGACAGGCGGCGGGCCTGGAAGCCGTCACAGTTCGACGCCGAGGTCAGCTCGCGGTACTTGCCCTGCGTCGGGATCCACGCCTCGCAGTCGAACTTGCGCGAGGCCGAGGAACCGAGGTCGCCCGTCGCCACATCGATGACCTGGAAGGGCAGCTCGAGGCCGGTCAGCCACTGCTTCTCCCACTCCAGAAGCCGCATGTGCTCGGCCTCGGCGTCCTCGGGAGCGACGTACGAGAACATCTCGACCTTGTCGAACTGGTGCACGCGGAAGATGCCCCGGGTGTCCTTGCCGTACGTGCCGGCCTCGCGGCGGAAGCACGGCGAGAAGCCGGCGTAACGCAGCGGCAGCTTGTCCGCGTCGAGGATCTCGTCCATGTGGTACCCGGCGAGCGCGACCTCGGAGGTGCCGACCAGGTAGTAGTCGTCCTTCTCCAGGTGGTACACGTTCTCCGCGGCCTGGCCGAGGAAGCCCGTACCCTCCATGGCACGCGGGCGCACCAGGGCGGGCGTCAGCATCGGGATGAAGCCGGCCTCGGTGGCCTGCGCGATCGCCGCGTTCACCAGGGCGAGCTCGAGGAGCGCGCCGACACCCGTCAGGTAGTAGAAGCGCGAGCCCGACACCTTGGCGCCGCGCTCGACGTCGATGGCGCCGAGCGCCTCGCCGAGCTCCAGGTGGTCCTTGGGCTCGAAGCCCTCGGCGCCGAAGTCACGGATCGTGCCGTGCGTCTCGAGGACGACGAAGTCCTCCTCGCCGCCGACCGGGACGTCCGCGTGCACGATGTTGCCCAGCAGGAGGGCGAGGCGCTGGGTCTCCTCGTCGGCCTCGCGCTGCTCGGCCTCGGCGCTCTTGACGGCGGCGGCGAGCTCGCCGGTCTTCTTCAGGAGCTCCTGCCTCTCGTCGGCGGAGGCCTTGGGGATCAGCTTGCCGAGCGACTTCTGCTCGGAACGGAGCTCGTCGAAGCGGAGCCCGGACGACCTGCGCCGCTCGTCGGCGGAGAGCAGGGCGTCGACGAGTGCGACGTCCTCTCCACGGGCGCGCTGGGAGGCGCGAACACGGTCGGGGTCCTCACGGAGCAGGCGAAGGTCAATCACCCCTCAAGGCTACCGGTGCGCGGTTCCACCGCACGAACCGATATCCCGTGCGTTACCTTATGCCCGATATGCCGGAATGTGAATTCGGCAATGTAGAGGTCAAGCGCGGTGAAGCGCGGTGAAGCGCATGGCCGAAATGGATCTTCTCGGGACCGGTCGGACGCGGTGGGCGCCGGTCAATGAAAAGGGCCCCTTTCCCCGAAATGGGGCAGACGCGGCATGGCCGCTTGACCAAATCCCCTTGTGTGCGGCGGGACTTGAGGGCGGGGTTGTCCACAGGAATGTGACTCTCCGAAAAGTTATCCACAGGCTGTGCGAAAGATCTGTGGACGCCGGAAGAGATCGTTCCGAAAGCCGCATGCGCGGCGAAGGATTCCCGATCCAAACCCATCTCACACGCACTTTCGAGTGGAAATGGTTCGCTCTATAGAGTTGATCAAAGGAAAAGAGTGGACGAGGGGTGACGTGTGCTCCTGTGGACGGACTTGGGGGCTGTGGAGCGATTTGTCGACCATGTAGCGAGATGGTGTCGACTTGTCCCCAGGTCGAGAAGCACGCCTGTGGATAACTTCTGTGGATGGCGAAAATCTGCAGGTAGGACCGGTTCTCGGAACGTCGAAAACCGGCGCCCGAAGACGCCGGAAAGCCATCAGAACCCGTATGTCCGAAGACGCCGCGACCTGGAACCCGAAGGCGTCAGAAACGGCCGTCCTGGCAGCGTGCGAGCCAGTCGGACGCCGCCATGAAATCGCTGTCGGACGTCCCCGTCCGCGGAGTCCGGACGTCCGCCACAGTGACCCCGGCCCTCGGGTACGAGCCCAGGAAGCGCACTTGCGGGCAGACCCGCTTGAGCCCCATCAGCGCCTCGCCCACGCGGCGGTCCGAGATGTGGCCCTCCGCGTCGATGGCGAAGCAGTAGTTCCCGATGCCCTCACCGGTCGGGCGGGACTGCAGCAGCATCAGGTTGACGCTGCGTACCGCGAACTCCTGGAGCAGTTCGAGCAGCGCGCCCGGGTGGTCGTCTCGCTGCCAGATGACCACGGAGGTCTTGTCCGCACCGGTGGGCGCCGCGGGGCGGGCCGGCTTGCCGACGAGGACGAACCGCGTCTGCGCGTTCTCCGCGTCGTGGATCTCGGTGACCAGCGGCACCAGGCCGTAGCGCTCGGCCGCGAACTCGCCCGCGAACGCCGCGTCGTAGCGACCCTCCTGCACCAGGCGCGCGCCATCCGCGTTCGACGCCGCGGACTCCCACGTCACGTCCTCGGCGAGATTCGACTTCATCCAGTTGCGGACCTGCGGCTGGGCCGCCGGGTGGGCCGTCACCGTCTTGATGTCCGACACCTGCGTACCGGGCCGGACCAGCAGCGCGAAGGTGATGGAGAGCAGCACCTCGCGGTAGATCATCAGCGGCTCGCCGGCCACCAGTTCGTCGAGCGTGGTCGTGATGCCGCCCTCGACGGAGTTCTCGATCGGCACGAACGCGGCCTCGGCCTCGCCGTTGCGTACGGCGTCGAGTGCAGCGGGCACGGACACCATCGGGACGAGCTCCCGGGTGGCGGTCTCCGGGAGCGTGCGCAGAGCAACCTCGGTGAAGGTGCCCTGGGGGCCGAGATACGCGTAGCTGGCTGACATATTGGTCACCCTAATAGGCCTCCAGCAACGCCTGCCCCACGTACTCGCCTTCGCCTGCCCCGCCGGGCACCGCGAACAGCCCGCTCGACTCGTGACGGATGAAGTCCGACAGGGCGTCTCCCCGGTCGAGCTTGCGCTGCACCGGGACGAAGCCGCGCAGGGGGTCCGCCTGCCAGCAGATGAAGAGCAGCCCGGCGTCCGGCACCCCGTCGTGGCCTATGCCGTCGTGGTACGAGAACGGGCGGCGGACCATCGCGGCGCCGCCGTTCTGGTCGGGCCGGGTGATGCGGGCGTGCGCGTTGATGGGGATGACGAGCTTGCCGTCGGCGCCGGTCTTCTCCAGGTCCGGCTCCGTGGTCTCGGTGCCGCCTGTCAGGGGCGCGCCGTCGGACTTCTTGCGTCCGATGACGTCGTCCTGCGCCTTCCCCGACAGCTTCTCCCAGTCGTCGAGCAGCATGCGGATGCGTCGTACGACGGCGTACGAGCCGTCGGCCATCCAGGCGGGGTCGCCCGAAGCGGGGACGAAGATCCGTTTGTCGAAGTCGGCGTCGGCCGGCTTCGGGTTGTTCGTTCCGTCGATCTGGCCCATGAGGTTGCGGGCGGTCATGGGGTGGGAGGTGGCGCCGGGCGAGCGGTTGAAGCCGTTCATCTGCCAGCGCACCCGGGCCGCTTCCCCCGCGTCCCGCTGGACCGCGCGCAGGGCGTGGAACGCGACCAGCGCGTCGTTCGCGCCGATCTGCACCCACAGGTCGCCATTGCTGCGGGCCTTGTCGAGGTGGTCGGAGAAGAAGTCGGGCAGCGGGTCGAGAGCCGTCGGGCGCTGCTTCTCCAGCCCTGTACGGGAGAAGAAGCTGTGGCCGAAGCCGAAGGTGAGCGTCAGCGAGGAAGGGCCGGCGTCGCGGGCGACGTCGGTGTCGGAGTCGCCGAGCGCCTCGCCGGCCATCAGCCGCCGGGCGGTGGCCGACCAGCGGCGCATCAGGGCCGCCGCTTCCTTGCGTCCGGCGCCCGGCGCGAGATCGAAGGCGATCAAGTGCCCGCGGGACTGCATCGGGGTCGTGATGCCGGGCTGATGTTTCCCGTGAAACATCACGCGGTCCGCGCCGAGGGAGGTCAGCGACGCGGCGGCGTCGGGGGAGTTCGACGACGCGGTCGCGTACCCGGCGGCGCCGCCCACGGCGCCCAGGGCGAGGCCCGTCGCGCCCGCGGTGCCGAGGAGTCGCCTTCGGGAGATGCCGGAGTCGATCCGGTTCTCGGAGTCAGCCATGGTGTGGTTCAGCCGATCTTCACGTTCTTGTTGACGGTCACTTGGTCGATGTCGGACGTGCGCACGGTGACCGCGATCTTCCAGTCGCCCGCCCCGGGGATCTGTACGCCGCTCGCGCTCCAGTGTCCGGTGGCGATGTGGTCGGGAACGACCGGTAGAGGGCCGATCTTCTTCGCGGCGAGGGTGAAGGAGACCTTCACCTCGGGGATGTCGAACGCCTTGCCGTTGGGGCGCTCCACATAGACGTGCATGTCGTTGCTGCCGGTGCGTCCGGGATCCATATCCAGGAGGAGCGTGCCCTTGCCGTCCTGGCCGCCCGTGTCGAACGGCAGCTTCAGGGAGAGCGGCCCCGACCGCTGGGAGGACGCCGCGGTGACGGCCTTGGCCGCCTCCTCGGTGCGGCCCGGCTCGGTGGAGGTGAGCACGGTGGTGACGACGAGCAGGACGACGGCTACACCGGCCTCGGTGAGTACGGAGCGGCGCAGTCCGGAGCGGCCCGGGTCGGCGTCCCGAATGCGCTTGTCACGGGCGGTGGCGAGCGCTGCGCGCTGCCGGGCGAGCTGGGCGGACCGCTTGTCGTCGACACCGGCACCGGAGCCGGAACCCGTATTGGCACCGAGGCCGTCGACACCGGCATCGGAGCCGGAACCCGTATTGGCACCGAGGCCGTCGACACCGGCATCGGAGCCGGAACCCGTATCGCCCCCGGCGTCCCCCGACGACGACCCCTTCGACGGGCCACCCGTCGGTACCGTCACCGGCTCCTCCGACCGCGTGCGTTCCTCGACCACCGTTGCTGCGGCCTCCGGGGCGAGCGCCTCCGACAGGCGCCCCGTCCACTTCCGCGAGATCCAGGCGACGCCGACCATGATGGCGACGAGCCCGATCTTGAGCAGCAGCAGTTGCCCGTAACGGGTGCCGGTGAGCGCCGACCAGGAACCGACCTGACGCCAGGACTGGTAGAGCCCGGTCGCGGCCAGCGTGGAGACCGCGCAGAACGCCACCCGGGAGAACCGCCGGACGGCCCTGGCCTCGATCGAGGGCGCCCGGTACAGGGCGACGAGCAGGGTAGTGAGCCCGCCGAGCCAGGCCGCGACCGAGAGCAGGTGCAGCACGTCGACGGGCATGGCGAGTCCGGCCTGGATGCCGGTGGAGGCGTGTTCGGCCATCGCCCAGGTCGCGGCGAGACCGGCGGCGACGACCGCGCCGCCGATCGCGAGCCCGAAGGTGAGGTCCTTCTTCTCCTTGGGGTCGGTCCGCTTCTCGTACGCGCCGAAGAGCACGGCGATGAAGAGGGCGGCGGCGGCCAGCAGCAGGAGCCGTGAGACCAGGGCCGCGCCCGACTTGGTCTGCAGGACCTGCCCGAGAAGGGTGAGGTCGAAGATGTCACCGACCGCGCCGGACCCCGTGTAGGAGCCGCGCATCAGGAGCATGGCGAGGGTCGCGCCGGTGAGGGTGATCCAGCCGCCCACCACGACCCGCTGCACGGGGCGGACACCTGCTCCGCGCGGCCAGCAGGCGAGGACGAAGGCCGCGCCGCCGACGGTGAGGATGAAGCCCGCGTAGGAGAGGTACCGCGCGACGCCGTAGAGCCCGCCGACGACGCCACCGCCCGCGGTCTGGTCGGGCAGGGCCGCGGTGGTCTTGGAAGGGGCGCCGATGGAGAAGGTGAACGCCCCGGAGACGGGGTGGCTGTCGGCCGACACGACCTGGTAGGCGACGGTGAACGTGCCGTCGGGCAGCCCGGAGTGGAGGGGGACGCCGTAGGTCGTGCCGCCGAGGTCGGTCGTCTTCCCGGTGTCGACGCGCTTCCCGGCCGGGTCCAGAACCCGTACGGAGCCGTCGGACATCGCGACCTCCTCGGAGAAGGTCAGGGACACCCGGGTGGGTGCCTGCTCGACCACCGCGCCCTGCTTCGGGTCGCTCCCGGTCAGCGCGGCGTGCGCGGAGACGGGCGCGGCGCCGGCGAGGAGGGCGCCGGTGACGCCGAGGAGCAGCAGCAACAGGTGCCGGAAGCGGGGAGCGATGGTCTTCACGAACGGTCAGCCCCTCAGTGCGACGTGTGCGACGTCATCGACGAGTGCGCCGACTTCGCCGTCGGGTTGTAGGTGGCGGTCTTCACCGGGAAGGTCACCGTGACGGTGCCGGACTTGGCGAAGTGCAGCTCCACCGACACCTTGTCGCCCTCCTTGGGTGTCTGCTTCAGGTTTTCGAACATGAGGTGGTTGCCACCGCGTTCGAAGTCGAGCTCGCCGTCGGCCGGGACGGGGAAGGACTTCTGCTCCTTCATCACCCCGCCCTTGGTGCTGTGGAGGGTGACCTGCTGGGCGATGGCACTGGTCACCGAGGTGAGCGTGTCGGCGCCGCCGCTGTTGTGGACGACGAAGAAGCCGGCCGCCATGTCGCCGCCCGCGGGCGCCGGGATGAACGCCCCGCCGACCTTCACCGCGGGCTTGCCGGAGGACGCCGAGGCCGACGGGTCGCCGGAGCCGCAGGCCGTGAGGACGAGTCCGGCCGCCAGCGCGGTGGCGCCGAGGGCGAGCTGTGTACGCCTCACGGCTGCTCCCCCTTGATGATCTTGGGGAGGTCCTTGGTGTAGTCGTCGACGGTGGCGTCCTCGCCGTACAGGACGTACCCGGCGTCGGTCTTCGGCGAGAAGGCGATGACCTGCGTGCCGTGCATCGAGACGAGCTTGCCGTTCTTGTCCTTCTGCGTCGGCTCGATGGAGATGCCGAGGGTGCGGGCGCTGCCCTGGATGGTGGCGAAGTCGCCGGTCAGGCCGATGAAGTCGGGGTCCTGCGCCTTGAGCCACTTGCCGAGGACGGGCGCGGTGTCGCGGTCCGGGTCGGTGGTGACGAAGACGACCTGGAGCTTGTCCTGCTCGGCCTTGGGCAGCGCCTTCTTGGCGACGGCGATGTTGCTCATCGTCAGCGGGCACACGTCGGGGCAGTGGGTGTAGCCGAAGTAGATCAGCGTGGGCTTGCCCTTGGTCTGCTCGCGCAGGTCGAACTTCTTTCCGTGGGTGTCCGTGAGGACGAGGTCCGGCTTCTTGAAGGGCGAGTCGAGGACGGTCGCGGCCTTGTTCGAGCCGGTCTCGGCGGAGACCTCGGCGACGGGCTTGTTGCCGTCGTCGCCACTGCCGCAGGCGGAGAGGGTGAGCGACGCCGCGGCGATGAGCCCGGCGGCGAGCAGCGTCTTCTTACGGAGGGCCTGGCGAGGAGCTGTGTGCGGGGTCTTACGGGGAGAGCGCATAGAAAAATGTCCCAGATGTGAGGCGGGCCGCTGTGCACCGGGGCCGGCCGGCGGCCGCGGAGGGCCGCCGCCTGCGCCGGCCCCGGTGCACACCCGCGGCTTGTTCAGCTGTTGGTACGACGGCGTCCCGCGAGCACGCCGAAGGCCACGCCGGCGGCGCCGACGACGATGCCGGCGATGCCGAGGGCGCGTGCGGTGGTGTCGCTGCCGGAAGAGCCGTCGGAGGAGCTGTCGGACGAGGACGCGGCCGTGGCCGCCTTGTCGTCACCCGACGTGGCGCTGTCGCCGGCCGCGGCGCCGCCGTGGTGGTCTTCGGTCGCGGCCGAGAGCTCCAGGGTGGGCGCCGGGTTCTCCGGCTCCTCCTGGCCCTTGGCCTGCGGCTCGATCCAGCGCACGACTTCCTTGTTGTCGTACGTCTGGATCGCCTTGAAGACGAGCTCGTCCGTGTCCTCGGGCAGCTGCCCGATGGAGAGCGGGAACTTCTGGAAGAAGCCGGGCTGGATGCCCTTGTCCTTGCCCGAGCCGTCGGCGGTCCAGGTGACCTGGGAGACGGCCTGGTCGATCTTCTCGCCGTGCATCTCCAGCGGCTTGTCGAGCTTCGACTTGGTGACCTTGGCGGTCCAGCCGGGGATGGGCTCGGGCATGACCGAGGCCAGCGGGTGGTCGGTCGGGAAGTTGACCTCGACCTTCGTGGTCGCGGCGTCGTCGCGCTCGTTCGGCACCTTGAAGTTCACGACGGCGTATCCGCCCTTGGCGGCGACGCCCTCCGGCTGCACGCTCACGTGCGCGAAGGCGGGGACGGAGAGCACCAGGACGGCGGACGCGGCGCCGGCGCCGACTACGGCGACGCGGGAAATCTTCTTCATGGCGGAAACCACTCCACTCGGGTTCAGCGGGATCAGGCGAACGGTGAGTGCGCGCACCGGCAAAGGGGCACGCGCGCGTGCCGCACGACACCCCTCCGCACTGTGCGGGAACCCGTACAAGGGCCCCGCGTGGAGTACGTGTGTCGTGTCAGGCAGCGAGACGGAATGCGTCGCCCGTGGGCGGGCCGCGCCTGATCACCGAGTGCTGAAGTGCCGTCGTGCGCAGGGGCAGCGGCGCGAGGAGCTCGACGCGCACCACGTGGGGCGCGGCTTCGGAAGCCCCGGGCAGGCCCGCCCTGAGGGCGCGTACGAGAGCGAGAGCGGCGCGCAGGGAACGGACGAGCGCCCCCTGGGCGACTCCATGCGCCGAGTTCGCCGAAAGGCGGACGAGCCGGCCGAGAGCGAGGTCCCCGTGGCGCAGCAGCCAGCCCGCGACGACCGCGGCGAGCAGGTGCCCGAGCAGCATCGGCAGGGACGGCAGCAGCGGCATGGAGGTGGCCGCTTCGGTGACTGCGTGGTGGTGCATGGCCGTTCCGGAACCGGGTTCGACGCCGGCGTCCGACAGGATCTTCTGCGCCTGCGCGGGGCTGATCGCCGCCATGCCCGTGCCGCACATGAGCCGGGCCGCGCGCTCCACGACCGAGGGTTCCTGGGCGGTCTGCGCCATCGTCACGGTGCCGTGCTGGCCCACTCCGAAGAGGGTGTGCAGACCGGTCTGACCGACCGCGAGAGCGGCGGCGATGCCCGGCAGAGAGCGCTCGCGCCCGGCGAGCGGCGCCGCGACGGCGAACACCGCGAGGAACCCGACGCCCAGCGTCCACAGGGGGACGGTGGCACACGAGGCGAGCACATGTCCGGCCGCGGACAACGCGACGCAGACCGCGGTGAACACCGCGGCCCTCAGCAGCCGGACATCCGTTCCGGTGCGCGCCTCGCGCTGGTGGGGGGCAGACATGGCGGGCTCATCATCGCACTGGGCTTACCCGCCTCATACGGCAGGTCCGCAAGGTCCGGAATCTTCCGTCCCGCCCCCTTGCGGCCGACTCCGTACACCGCCGCCACCGGTCCGCGCGTCCGCCGTATGGGCGGTATCACGCGAAGCACGCGATTGCACAGGGGTCGTTGCGGCAATACGTATCGGTATGTCGAGCCGTGGCCTGGAGGCTGGAGCATGAGCATCTGGTGGTCTCTGCACCTGCGCCGTGAGGCCGCGAGCGTCCCGCTCGCCCGGCGCCTGCTGATCGACACCATGGAGACCGCGGGCGTGGACCCCGACATCTCGTACGACCTGTCCGTCGCGCTCACCGAGGCGTGTGCCAACGCCGTCGAGCACGGCGGCGATCCGGACCCCGACGATCCTGCCGGCGCCTACCGGGTCACGGCCTACCTCGAGGGCGAGACCTGTCGCATCGAGGTCGCCGACTCCGGTCCCGGCTTCCCGGCACTGCGCGGCCGCGGCACCACCCTGCTCAAGCCCGCCCCCGACCACGCCGAGCACGGCCGCGGACTCTGTCTCATCCGGGAGCTCGCGGACCACGTCCACTTCGTCAACAGACCGGGCAGAGGCGGCGCGGTCGTCAGCTTCGACAAGGTGCTCAAGTGGCGCGAGAACGCGCCCCTCGTCTCCGCCTGACCCCCTCCGGACACGACAGCGGCCGGGCACCGTCCTGCCGTGCCCGGCCACTTCGCAGACGCGTCTCTACGCGCGCGTGCTTCAGCCCTTGAGCTGAGCCATCCACGCCTCGACCTCGTCCGAACGGCGCGGCAGACCGGCGGAGAGGTTCCGGTTGCCGTCCTCGGTCACGAGAATGTCGTCCTCGATCCGGACACCGATGCCGCGGTACTCCTCCGGCACGGTCAGGTCGTCGGCCTGGAAGTACAGACCGGGCTCGACGGTCAGGCACATGCCGGGCTCCAGCGTGCCGTCCACGTACGTCTCCGTGCGCGCGACGGCGCAGTCGTGGACGTCGAGGCCGAGCATGTGACCGGTGCCGTGCAGCGTCCAGCGGCGCTGGAGGCCGAGCTCCAGGACGCGCTCGACCGGGCCCTCGACGAGGCCCCACTCGACGAGCTTCTCGGCGAGCACGCGCTGCGCGGCGTCGTGGAAGTCGCGGTACTTGGCACCCGGCTTCACGGCCGCGATACCGGCCTCCTGGGCCTCGTACACGGCGTCGTAGATCTTCTTCTGGAGCTCGGTGTAGCGGCCGTTGACCGGCAGCGTGCGCGTGATGTCGGCGGTGTAGAGGCTGTGCGTCTCCACGCCCGCGTCCAGGAGGAGCAGGTCGCCGGAGCGGACCGGGCCGTCGTTGCGCACCCAGTGCAGGGTGCAGGCGTGCGGGCCGGAGGCGCAGATCGAGCCGTAGCCGATGTCGTTGCCCTCGACGCGGGCGCGCAGGAAGAACGTGCCCTCGATGTAGCGCTCGCTGGTGGCCTCGGCCTTGTCGAGGACCTTCACGACGTCCTCGAAGCCGCGGACCGTCGAGTCGACGGCCTTCTGCAGCTCGCCGACCTCGAAGGCGTCCTTCACGAGGCGGGCCTCGGAGAGGAAGACGCGCAGCTCTTCGTCGTGCTCGCGGGTGACCTTGTCGGCGAGGGCGGCCTCGATGCCGGCGTCGTGGCCGCGCACCACGCGGACCGGGCCGGTGGCCTCGGCCAGCTTGCCGGCGAGCTCGCGCACGTCGGAGGCGGGGATGCCGTACACCTGCTCGGCCTCGGTGAGGGAGTGGCGGCGGCCGACCCACAGCTCGCCCTGGCCGTCGAGCCAGAACTCGCCGTTCTCGCGGTCGGAGCGCGGCAGCAGGTAGATCGTCGCGTTGTGCCCGGTGGCCGTCGGCTCGAGGACGAGGACGCCGTCCTCCGTCTGGTTGCCGGTCAGGTACGCGTACTCGGTCGAGGCGCGGAAGGCGTACTCGGTGTCGTTCGAGCGGGTCTTGAGGTTGCCCGCGGGGACGACGATGCGCTCACCGGGGAAGCGCGCGGAGAGGGCGGCTCGACGGGCGGCGGTCTCGGACGCCTGCGCGATCGGCTCGAGGCCGTGCAGCTCCGTGTCGGCCCAGCCGGACTTCATGCTCTCGGCGAGCTCGTCGGACACGCCCGGGTACAGGCCGTTCTTGCGCTGCTTGATCGGCTCGTCGCTCTCGGTCTGAGAGATCTCCGGGTTCTCCGGGATGAGCTCCTCCGACACGTCTTCCTCCTAGATACGGCCCTGGGAACGGCCAAGGGTGCGGCCTGGGTACAACGGTGGACCCTCTCCATCGTACGGTCGCACGGAAGGGGGCCCAGGGCCGGAAGACCTGTTACATCGGGGGCTACGGGGCGTACCGCCCCGGTCACCGGAATCACTCGAAGCGCGCGGCGAGCAGCACGACGTCCTCGTCACTGTCGGCGGCGTCGAGCCCGTCCGGCAGGACGGTGTGCAGGACGTGGTCGGCGATCGCGCCGGGGTCGTTGCGGATGGTGCGCGGGACGCCGGCGGCCGCCGCGTGCAGGCGGGCGAAGGCGCGGTCCATCGGGTCACCGGAGCGGTGCAGCAGGCCGTCCGTGTAGATCAGTACGGTCTCGCCGGGCTCGGGGCTGAACTCGACGCTCGGCGCCTCCCAGCAGGCCAGCATGCCGAGCGGCGCGGACAGCGACGTCTCCACGAATTCGGTGCGTCTCTCGCCGATCACCAGCGGCGGGCTGTGCCCGGCCCCGGCCAGGACGATCTTGCGCAGGGCGGGCTCGCAGTACGCGAAGAGGGCGGTGGCGCTGCGCGCGGGCTCGGTCAGCCGGAGCAGCAGCTCCAGATCGGACAGGACGGCGACGGGGTCCTCGCCCTCCATCACCGCGTACGCCCGCAGGCTGGCCCTGAGCCGGCCCATCGCGGCGACGGCACTCGCCCCGGAGCCGGTGACGGACCCGACGGTGAGGCCGAGCGCGCCCTCGGGCAGCGGCAGCGCGTCGTACCAGTCGCCGCCGCCTCGCGGGCCCGTGCGGTGCCGGGCGGCGAGCTGGACGCCCGCGACCCGCGGGAGCCGCGGCGGCAGCAACTCCTCCGCGATGGTGCGGGACTTGGTGCGCGCCCGCTCCAGTTCGAGCAGGCGCGCGAGGTGTTCGGTGGCGTAGCGCGTGTACAGACCGACCAGATGGCGCTGGCGTTCGACGGGCTCGGCGGGCTCGTCGTAGAGCCACACCGCGGCGCCGAGCCGGCCCGCCGCCTCCGTCGCGAGGGGCAGCGCGAAGCTCGCCGCGTAGCCGAGCCGGGCGGCGACCTCGCGGTGACGCGGGTCGAGCCCGTCCTCGGACAGCAGATCCGCGTGCACCTCGGGCTCGCCGGTCCTGTCCGTGCGGTCGAGGATCCTTCCGTACGAGGTCGCGCCGCGCGGCACCGTCTCGATGTGGCCGAGGTCGGCGCGGGCGAGGCCGAGCCCCACGGTGGTGTCGGGGCCCAGGCCGTCGGCGGGTTCCAGGACGACGAGTCCGCGGCGCGCGCCGACGAGTGCGGCACCGGCGCGGAGCACCTCGTGCAGGGCGTCGTCCATGAAGGCCGTCCTGGCCAGGCGCTCGGTGAGTTCGTGCAGCGTGGTGAGGTCGGAGACCCAGCCGGCGAGCCGGTCCTGGATCAGCGTTCCGGGGGCTCCGGGCGCTCCGGGCGCTCCGGGGGAGGAAGAGGGCGCGGGCGCGGGTGACGCGGGCGCGACAGTGTGTGCCGGTGGGGGAACCGTTGAATCGATTCCAGCCACTTTCGGAAAGTGCGGGGCTGTCATGGTGTCCGGCTTTCCGACCGGTGCGTATTGCTCAATAGCATCGCAAACCCCCATGTGATTCTGCGCCGCCAGCAGTGCCTCCACATCTACACGCACTGATGAGGGGATGTCCAGCATTGTCCTGCTGGGATTCCTGGTGTCCAGGAGGCCCGTGCGGCATTAGTGATCTCTGATCGAACTTGGCCAAAAAGTGCCTCGGGTAAGGGCATATTGCGGTCGACTGGCATTGTTCGACAGAGCGTCACAGCGGTCGTGATGGGTACGTACTCGGAGAAGGCCAGGGGCAGTTGGGATCGACCCGGAACCTGGCGACGGACCCGGGCGTCTTAACCACCGACGACCGTGCCCCATCCTCCCGTGGCGGAGACGGCGAGTAACACGCGCGACGGCAAACGCCAGGCGCCGCCACCCCACGCCAGGCTTTTCAAGTACGCGGCCGGCGCTCGGACAATAGGGGTTCCCCCTGCTCAAGGCTGGGGTGCGGCGCTCCCCGTACGTACGCTCAGTGAAGTGATCGACACATGGTGTGATGGCCCACAGCGTTCTCTTCGGTCTACGGAAAGGAACGAGCGCTCATGCGCGAGATCCTCGGAAGGCGACGCAGGCTCCTGTCCAGGCGAAACAACGGGAAGTCTGATCAGTTCAGCGCGGCCCTGACCTTCGCGACCGCATGGCAGTGGCCCGTGCTCCCGGGTGTGGGGCTCGTAGGGGCGGGGCGCCGTGACGGCGTCAGCTGCGCCTGCCCCGACCCGGAGTGCACGGTGCCCGGCGCGCACCCCTTCGACCCGGGGCTGCTCGCCGCGACCACGGACGAGCGCATGATCCGCTGGTGGTGGACCAACCGTCCGGCCGCGCCGATCGTGCTGGCCACGGGGGCCGGTGCGGGCGCGAGCGGCGGCCGCGCCCCCTGCGCGGTCAGCCTCCCCTCGGTCGCCGGTGCCCGCGCCCTCAAGGCGCTCGACCGTACGGACATCAGGCTCGGCCCGGTCGTGGCCACGAGGGATCGTCTCTTCATCCTCGTGGCGCCCTACTCCATGGAGCAGCTGGGCGAGCTCCTCTACGCCCAGGACTGGGTGCCGGGGTCCCTGCGCTTCCACGGCGAGGGCGGCTATCTGGCACTGCCTCCGTCCGACACCGGCCTCGGCCAGGTCCGGTGGGAGCGCGCCCCGCTGCCCGGCTCCGCGGCACCCTGGGTGCCCGATGTGGAGGCCGTGGTGGACGCGGTGGTGGATGCCCTCACTCGTACGGGTGTGAGCGCGCCCGAGTTGTAGGGGAATTGGGCGCGCGGCGAGGGGTGCGAAGGGGCGGCGCCGATATCTTCGGCGCATGCCCTCCTTCCCCAGGCTCTCGACCAGCCTCGAGCAGGGGAGACCCCATTCGCGCCTCCGCCTGCTCGGTCTTCTCGCGGTCGTGGTCCTGACCGTTCTCCTCCCGCTGGCGGGCGCGTCCGCGGGCCCCGTCGGCGACACCGCCGCAGAGGACAACCTCAACTCCGGCGAACTGGCCACCGGCAACGCCGGCAGCACGAGCAGCGCCGACAAGGTCGATGACAAACCGGGCGCAGGTACGAGCGACCCGGCGGCTGCCGCGGCGTCGGATACGGCAGCAGCGGATACGTCGGCGTCGGACACGGCCGGCGAGGCGCGCCGGTCTCACGAGCGACCGCCGGGCACCTCCCTCCTCGCCGCCGGTCTCGGGATCGCCACGAAAGCTCGGTGTGGACCCGAACTCGCCTCTCCCGACGGCATCGAGGCGCAGACCTGCGTACTGACCCAGGGGCGGGACACATGGGCGAGGACCTACTACCGGAACGCGACAGGGGGGCCGCTGAGTTCCGTGCTGACCCTGATGGCGCCAGGAGGCCGCACCGTACAGATGCACTGTGCGGTGGGTGCTCAGGACGAACCGGGGACGTGTGACACGCCGCGGGAGCGCACTTCGGGTGAGGCGGGCGACTACTCGGCGGTGGCGGAGTTCGCGGGAGCCGGGGACGCGGGGCCGCTGCTGCTCAGGTCGGGAAGCAACGCGCCGACGTCGGCCGGACGCTGAGCGGGCGGAACGATTTCCCGGGCGCAGGCCCACGGGGAAGTCCCGGAAAAACAAGGACCCGGTTGCTGGCGACGGGGGATGCACCAGCAACCGGGCTACTCGAACGGTAACAAGAGATCGGCCGTTAGCAAATTCGATCTCGGCTATTCGTATGCGGATTTACCTGCCGCTACGGGGAGTTGTGACCGGAGTCACCCGTTCTGAGGGCTCCCTGTGGCTGACCGGTCGGTCAGCTGAGCGTCACCTGTCGATTGGTGAGGCCGCCGCGCGCCCTGCGCTCCTCGACGGTCAGCGGCGCCTCGGAGTCGAGGGCCGCGGCGAGCCGCTCGGCGAACTCGGCCGCCGGCTTCTCGACATCCTCGGCGCTCACCCCGGTGGGCAGGTCCCAGACGGGAACGGTCAGACCGTGCGCGCGGAACGAGCCGACCAGGCGCGTGCCCTCGCCGAGCGAGGACATGCCGGCCGCGTGCAGCCGGGAGAGCGCGTCGAGCAGCCGCTCCTCGGGGTGCGGCATGACCCAGCGCAGGTGGTTCTTGTCGGGGGTCTCGCACCAGTACGCGCCGTCGACACCGGACAGCTTCACGGTCGGGATGGCGGCCGCGTTGGCCCGCTCCAGGGAGGCGGCGACCTCCGGGCTCGCGTTCTCCGAGTCGGGAATCCAGAACTCGAATCCCGTGTGCACGACCGGCTCGAAGGCGGCCGCGGGGTCGAGTAGGTCCTGCAGCCGCGGGCCTTCGGCGGGTGCGCGGCGCGCCTGCACCGGCGTACCGGGCTCGGCGGTGAGCGCGCGCTGAAGGGTGTCGGCGAGGTCACGGCTCAGGTCGCCCGACGAGGTGTCGTTCTGCAGGCCGAGCAAAACCGAGCCGTCGTCGCGGCGCAGTGCGGGCCAGGCCATCGGAAGCACCGTCGCGAGGGTCACGGACGGAACGCCGTCCGGCAGGCTCTCCTTGAGGGTGAGCCGCACCGTCGCGGCGGGCACCAACTCGCGCAGCGCGATCCAGTCACCCTCTCCCGCGAGGCCCTCGAACGGGCGCTGCACCAGCTCGGTCACCGCGTGCGCGGCGGCACGGCCGTGGCAGGCCTTGTACCGGCGGCCGCTCCCGCAGGGGCAGGGTTCACGGGCGCCGACGACCGGGATCTCCCCGTTGCTGACGTGCGACTTGCCCTTGGTCTGGGGGCGCTTCTTGGCCATCTTGGGTGTCTCCCGGTTACGGCTCTCGTACGTACGGGCGCGAGCCTAGCCCCTCGTACGGCCGGGGGCGGGGATCAGGCCGGGTCGCCGGGCCGGAGCGGGTTTCAGCCCAAGTCCTCGAAGGCGTCGGCGAAACCGAGGTCGGACATGCCCGCGGGCGCGCGGCTCGCCACGCGCGTAGCGAAGTTGCCTTGCCTCTGTGTTTCGGCTTCGGAGCGCACGTCCTTGTGCACGACCACCCAGACGGTGACTTCACCGGAGGCGTCGTCACGTACGCCCCAGTCGTCGGCGAGCGCCGAGATGATGTTGAGCCCGCGGCCGCCGTGCGCGGTGACCGAGGGCGTGGCCGGAACCGGGCGGGTCGGACCACCACCGTCCGTCACCTCGACGGTGAGACAGCCCCGCGCATCGACCCTCCAAGCGGCCCGGACGTCGCCGTCCCCGGCCATGTCGCCGCCCAGCGGCCTGCCGTGCCGGCAGGCGTTGCTCAGCAGTTCGGAAAGGATCAGTACGGCATCGTCGATGACCGCTTCCGAGACCCCGCCGACGCGCAGTTGATCACGCATGCGGTGCCTTGCTTCGCCCACGCCCGCAGGGCCATGGGGTACGGCCATGCTCGACGACGTGGGCACCTCCTGTGCCACCACCAACGCCACCCCCGAGACCTCCTTTGCCCCACGCCACGGTGTGAATGCCCCAATGGACTGGACCGGAAACCGGCCAATCCACGCTCAGTGACGCACTCGTAACGATCGAATACGGAGCGAACGCGCCGGAGCACTCCCTGTGAGGGTGATGGCCGGATTTAGCCCCTCCCGAGCTGGCGCAGAACCGCGCGGGGCCGGTTCGTGATGATCGCGTCGACGCCGAGGCCGACGCACAGGTCGACGTCCTCCGGCTCGTTGACCGTCCATACGTGCACCTGGTGGCCCGCCCGCTTGAGCTTCTCCACGTACCCGGGGTGGCTGCGCACGATCCGGATGCCCGGGCCTGCGATCGGCACTCCCCTGGGGAGGCGGCCGTCGCGGTGGCGGGGCGAGACGAACTGCATCAGGTAGACCGTCGGCAGGTGAGGGGACGCTGCCTGGATGCGGTGCAGGGAGCGGGCCGAGAAGCTCATGACGCGCACTGGGGACGGTGCGTCGGGGGCTCCGGTCGGGGCGTCCAGGCCGAACCGCTTGAGGAGCATCAGGAGGCGTTCCTCGACCTGGCCGGCCCAGCGGGTGGGGTGCTTGGTCTCGATGGCGAGTTCCACGCGGCGGCCCGCGTCGGCGACCAGTTCGAGCAGCCGCTCCAGGGTCAGGACGGAGGTGTCCTCCCAGTCGGGGCCCTCCGTGCTGGTGCGGCTGGCTTCGCTGTTCTTCCAGGAGCCGAAGTCGAGGGCGGCGAGATCCGCCAGTTCCAGGGCCGACACCGCTCCGCGTCCGTTCGACGTACGGTTGACGCGGCGGTCGTGCACACAGACGAGATGGCCGTCCGCGGTGAGCCGCACATCGCATTCGAGGGCGTCGGCACCGTCTTCGATGGCCCTTCTGTACGCGGCCAGCGTGTGCTCGGGGGCCTCGTCGGAGGCTCCGCGGTGGGCGACGACCTGGATCTGCTGCTGTCGTGCGAGGGTCACCGCGTCATGGTGCCATTGCGAGGCGCTGGGCCGCCCAGGGGATGCATCGGTTTCACCCGGAGTAAAGGATGGCACCGGACACACAGGAACGCCTTATGGTGCCCTGACGTCCCATGGGAAAAGCTGACCGCATACAAACAGCAATGACGATGGAATCAGTGGTACAGCCGTGGATCGAGGAGAAGAGCTGTGAGCACCGAGAACGAGGGCACTTCAGTACCCCCGGCCCCGTCCGCACCTCCCGTGCCGGTGGAATCTCCCGCTACTCCCGCACCCGCCGGTTCCGCACCTCCTCCGGAGCCCGCCGACGCACCCACCGCGGCGTTGCCGCCGGTCGAGGGCGCGGCGCCGGGGGCGTACGAGGGTTCCGGCGCGGCCTCGGGGGCTGCACCGGGACCCGGCGGGCAGCCCGAGGCCGCGAACGCGGCCTCGGGCGGCTGGCCACCTCCGCCGCCCGCCGTTCCCGCGTACGCGGACGGCGGCGGCGGTGGGCACTCCTGGGGCGCCTCCTACCAGGCTCCGGAGCCCAAGCCGGGCCCCCGGCGTGGCGGGCTGCTGGCCGCGGTGGTCGCGGCGGCCCTGATCGCGGGCGGTGTCGGCGGCGGCGTCGGCTACTGGGCCGCCGAGCGCAACGACGACGGTGGTTCGGGCTCGACGACGGTCTCCGCCTCGGACAACCCGGCCGACTTCAAGCGTGACCCGTCCTCGGTCGCCGGCCTCGCGGCGAACGCGCTGCCGAGCACCGTCACCATCGAGGCCGAGGGCAGCGACGGCGAGGGTGGCACGGGCAGCGGCTTCGTCTACGACACGCAGGGCCACATCCTCACCAACAACCACGTGGTGGCTTCCGCAGCCGACGGAGGGAAGCTTTCGGCCACGTTCTCGAACGGCAAGAAGTACGACGCCGAGGTGGTCGGCCGTGCCCAGGGCTACGACGTCGCGGTCATCAAGCTGAAGAACGCCCCGTCGAACCTGAAGCCGTTGTCGCTCGCCAACTCGGACAAGGTCGCCGTCGGTGACTCGACCATCGCTATCGGCGCGCCCTTCGGCCTGTCGAACACGGTGACCACGGGCATCGTCTCGGCGAAGAACCGCCCGGTGGCCTCCAGCGACAGCTCGGGCAGCAGCAAGGCGTCGTACATGAACGCGCTGCAGACCGATGCGTCGATCAACCCGGGCAACTCGGGCGGTCCGCTGCTCAACGCGCGGGGTGCGGTCATCGGCATCAACTCGGCGATCCAGCCGGGGAGCAGCGGCGGCATCGGGGGCTCCGGCCAGTCGGGCTCCGTCGGCCTCGGCTTCGCCATCCCGATCAACCAAGCGAAGAACGTCGCCAAGCAGCTCATCAAGACGGGCGAGCCGGTCTACCCGGTGATCGGCGCGTCGGTCGCGCTGGACGAGCAGAGTGGCGGAGCGAAGATCACCGAGCAGGGCGCGGGCGGCTCGTCCGCGGTCACGGCGAACGGCCCGGCGGACAAGGCAGGCCTGAAGCCCGGCGATGTCATCACCAAGCTCGACGACTCGGTGATCGACAGCGGTCCGACCCTGATCGGCCAGATCTGGACACACAAGCCGGGCGACACGGTCAAGATCACGTACAAGCGCGGCGGCACGGAGCACACGGTCGACGTGGTCCTCGGTGAGCGCAAGGGCGACAGCTGACCGAACTCCCGGCCGAACCCGCTACCCTGGTCCTCGCTCCGCCGGTCGCCGGCGGGGCGAGGGTGGGTTGCCCGAGCGGCCTAAGGGAACGGTCTTGAAAACCGTCGTGGCGCGAGTCACCGTGGGTTCAAATCCCACACCCACCGCCGGTAGGTAGGTGTTCGTAAGGGGCGTTCGCTATGGCGGGCGCCCCTTACGCGTGTCCCAGGGAGGCGGGTTCGTCCGGGTGCGGGGAGGGCTTGCCCTCCGGGACGTCACGTCTTACGCCTCCGCGTCGTTGCGCTGGGTAAGGCGGGCTGCTGAGGCGACCGTGGATCGGGCCTCGCGTTCCGTCAGGCCCGTGCGAGTCGCGGCTTCCACGAGGGCGTTCGTGAGACTGTCGCCGAGGTCGCTCTCGTAGGCGCGGCAAGCGGCCCAGAACAGACGGGTGTTGCGCTGTCCCTCATGTGCCGCGAGCACGAACTGGACCAGGCCCTGGCCGTGTTGGCCCGCATGCGCCGGTGACGGGTGATGCACGCGTGGCGGGGGCGTGAGCAGGCGCAGGAGTGCCGGCGGGCAGGGCGCGACGGGCAGGTGGGCGGTGCCGGGGACCGCGCTGTAGACGCCCTGGGCCGTGCGCGATCCGGGGCCCACGAGGTAGCCGCCCGCGCCGCGGATGTCGATGCCCGGCGCGAGGCGTCCCGCCGAGTTGGGGACCACGACGTCCGGCGGTCCGGAGAGCCACACATGACGGCCGCCGCTTGGGGTGGCCACGACGACGGTGTCCGGGATCGTGAAGAGGTGGCGCAGCGCCAGTTCGCGCAGCGCGGACGAGGAGTCCGTGCCGGACTTGGTGTCGAGGTCCACACCGATGAGGTGGTGCGGTGGGAGTCCGCACGCGATGCCGTAGCCGGTGGCGCGGGGCGCCGCCGCGAAGAGGTCACGGATGCGGCGCGGGTCGGTCGTGGCGTCGTACACGCCGTGGCCGGGGCGGCCGCATTCGCCGTGGCACGGGGCCGGGTCGGGTTCGTCGCGGTGCGGGGAGCGCAGGGCGGGGAGCTTCGTGCGGGAGAGCGGGATCACGGCCAGTCCACGCTCGGCGGCGGAGAGGGCGTGGGCGAGGGCCAGGGTCGCAAGGGGTACGGCATGCCGGTCGGTGGTGGCCATGCATCCATGTTCGTACGAATGTTCGAGTAAAGGAAGAGGGGCTCGCCCGGGTGGAGCGTATTTACCAAAAATGTGCCGAAACGCTTCAGCTCCTGCGGTGGCCGCCCCGTCCCGCACCGGTCGGGCGTAATCCGGGCTGAGCTGGGGCTTTAAGGCCGTGAAGCAGGTTTATCGACATGTCCTCACGCTTGCGAGGGAATACGGCCTTCCGCCCTGGTTCGACGGGGATTCGGTGGGCAATTCTGATCTCGCGACGTCGTGAGCAACGACCGAGGTGGTCGGCCAACCGCCTTGGAGCAACCCGTAGTTACCTGTTCCTGGAGGAATTGACATGGCACACGTCCGTACCGCCCGCGCCCTCGCCCTCGCCGCCGTCGCCGCCCTGCCCCTCGCGGCAGCCCTCTTCTCGGGGGTGGCGATGGCCGACAACGGGTCCTTCGCGGACAACGGATCGAACGCGGGTGTGGCGACCGTGAGCGGCAGCGGTGTCGGCGGCAACAACCACGGCAACTCGTCCACCACGCAGCAGCAGGCGGTGGGCTCCGGCGCCTCGAACCAGAACAACACGGCCCAGGTGAACGGCTCCGCGTTCACGGCCATCGACCAGTCGAACGAGAACATCGCGGTGCGCTTCACCAAGCTCTGGTGACCCGCAGGCTCCTGTCGGCGGGGGCCATTGCCAGGGGTGCGTGACATCTGTGCGGCGGTGCTTCGGCATCGCCGCACAGGCGTTTTCGCGCACCCGACAGCCCTTCACGCGCGCGTGCTGATCCCTTGACACCCGTACCGAACCTGGCGGACAGTCGTACCGAATCTGACGGTCAGTCAGAAATCGACGGTCAGAGACCCTTGTTCGTACGAGGTCCGGGAGGGCCGCCGCCGTGCACCTCGCCCCCACCGCACGCCAGCATGAACTCCGCGCCGAACTGCGCGCCTACTTCCGGGAACTGATGCCGGACGGGCCGCCCGCGCACGACGACCGAACGACCCAGCGGTGCCTGCTGCGCCGCATCGGTGCCGACGGCCTCCTCGGGCTCGGCTGGCCCGTCGAGTACGGAGGCCGGGGCCGGGGGTCCGACGAGCAGTTCGTCTTCTTCGACGAGGCGTATCGCGCGGGCGCGCCTGTCTCCATGGTGACCCTGAACACCGTCGGGCCGACCTTGATCAAGTACGGGACCGAGGCACAGAAGGCGTACTTCCTGCCGCGGATCCTCAAGGGCGAGCTCGTCTTCGCGATCGGGTACAGCGAGCCGTCGGCGGGGACCGACCTGGCCTCGCTGCGGACGCGGGCGGTCCGCGACGGCGACGACTGGATCATCGACGGGCAGAAGGTCTTCACGTCGAACGCGCAGAACGCCGACTGGATCTGGCTGGCTTGCCGTACGGACCCCGAAGCCGCCAAGCACCAGGGCATCTCGATCGTTCTCGTGCCGACGGACGCCGCCGGCTTCAGCTGGACTCCCATCGAGACCGTAGGCGGCCTGACCACCACCGCCACGTACTACGACGGGATCCGCGTCCCCGCCTCGAATCTCGTCGGGGACGAGAACGCGGGCTGGAGTCTCATCACCAATCAGCTCAACCATGAGCGGGTCGCGCTCGCCGCGATCGGGATGCAGGCCGAGGACTTCTACGCGGCGGTGCTCGAAGCGGTTCGTTCACCCGATCCGGTGACGGGAGAACGCCGGATCGACGTGCCGTGGGTCCGGTCTCGGCTGGCCGAGGTACATGCCCGTCTCGCGGCAACGCGCCTGCTCAACTGGCGTTTGGTGGGGGACGTCGGGGCGGGGCGGCTCGCGCCGGGCGACGCGAGCGGCGTGAAAGTCATGGGAACCGAATCGGCGGTCGAGGTGTACCGAATGTGTCAGGAGATCGCGGGAGACGCGGCGCTGGTTCGAGCCGGGTCGCCGGGGGCGTTCGGTGGTGGGGCTGGTGGTGGCGCGGGTGGCGGGTCGGGCGGTGGTGCTTGGGGCGGGACGGCGGAGGGGGAGCTGGAGCGGATGAACAGGGCAGCGCAGATCAACACGTTCGGGGGCGGCGTGAGCGAGGTGCAGCGGGAGATCGTCGCGACGATGCGGCTCGGGATGAGGAGGGGACGGCGGTGACCGGCGACATGACGTACGACGCGCTGAAGGCTTTCGAAGGGCTGCCCGCGGCCACCGCGGGGGTGGGCAGGGACCTGGTCAACGCGCCGATGATCAGGCACTGGTGCGAGGCGATGGGCGACACGAACCCCGCGTACGAGGGGCCCGACGCCATAGCGCCGCCGACCATGCTCCAGGCCTGGACGATGGGTGGGCTATCCGGGCACCAGGGGCGCAGCGGCGCCCACGACGAGCTGTTCGCGCTGCTGGACGGCGCGGGGTACACCTCGGTCGTCGCCACCGACTGCGAGCAGGAGTATCTGCGTCCGCTGCGGCCCGGTGACGCGATCACCTTCGACGCGGTGATCGAGTCGGTGTCCGAGCGCAAGACGACGAAGCTGGGCACGGGGCACTTCGTCACGACGCGCATGGATGTCAGGGCGGACGGCGAGCTCGCCGGGACACATAGCTTCCGGATCCTCAAGTACGCCCCGGCGGCGCGGGCAGGGCTGGCGGTGGGGCAGGCGCGGGAGCAGCAGGCCCGGCGGCCCCGTCCGGTGGTCAACCGGGACAACGCCGGGTTCTGGGAAGGGGTCCGCGAGCACCGCCTCCTCATCCAGCGCTGCGAGGCGTGCGGGACGCTGCGCTTCCCCTGGCTGCCGGGGTGCGGCGCGTGCGCCTCGCAGGACTGGAGCACGGTCGAGGCGAGCGGCGAGGGGACCGTCTTCTCGTACGTGGTGATGCACCACCCGTCCTTCCCCGCCTTCGACCCGCCGTACGCGGTGGGCCTGATCGAGCTGGCCGAAGGCGTCCGGATCATCAGCAACGTGGTGGGGGTGCCGTACGACAAGGTCCGAATAGGGATGCCGCTGCGGCTCGAATTCCTTCGGGTGGACGAGGAGTTGGAGCTGCCGGTCTTCCGGGGCGGTGACGGTGCCGCTGTGGGGGCTGCTACGGGTGTCGCCGCGGGACGGGAGGGCTGACGTGGACTTCACACCTACGCAGGACCAGGTGGCCGCAGCCGACCTGGCCGCGCGGATCTTCGGTGACCTGTCGACCCCCGAGCACCTCGCGGCGGCCGGCAAGGGAACGGACCCCGAGCTGTGGAAGGCGCTCGGCTCGGCGGGGCTGCCGGGGGCGGTGGAGGAGACCGGGCTGCTCGGGCTCGTGCTGATGCTGGAGGAGCAGGGCCGGACGACGGCGCAGGTGCCGTTCGCCGCCAGTTGCGCGTACGGGCTGCTCGCGGTGGCGCGGCATGGCACCTCCGAGCAGCGGGACCGGTTGCTGCCGGGGCTGAGGGACGGGACGGAGGTGGCGACGGGGGCGTTCCCCGCGCAGGCGGGGGTGCGGGTCGACGGAGCGGAGGCCGGGGAGACGGGGACGGGCGGGGGCACGGGGCGGCTCACGGGGGTGGTGCCCTGGGTTCCGTGGCTCCGGGACGCGTCCTGGGTTCTGGTGGCGGCGGCCGACCGGGGCCTGTGGAGAGTGCGTACGGCCGATGCCGGCTGCGACGCGGTCGAGCTCACCGCGCCCTGGTCGGCGGGCCGGCTGGTTCTCGACGGGGCGCCGGCGGAGAAGGTCGGCGGGCCCGGTGCGTACGACGACATCCTGGCGATGGCGCGGACCTCGTTCGCGGGGCTCCAGGCCGGGGTCTGCGCGGGGTCGCTGGCGCGTGCCGTGGAGTACACGAACGAGCGGGAGCAGTTCGGCAGACCGCTCGCCGCGAAGCAGGGGGTTCAACTCCGGGCGGCCGACGCCTATATGGACACGGAGGCCATCCGCGTCACCGCGTACGAGGCGGCATGGCGACGGGACGAAGGGCTGCCGCACGCGGGCCATGCGCTGACCGCGGCCTGGTGGGCATCGGAAGCGGGTAGACGGGTCGTGCACGCCGGACAGCATTTGCACGGCGGCATGGGCGCCGACCTGGAGCATCCCGTGCACCGGCATTTCCTGTGGGGCAGGCAGCTCGACGCGTATCTGGGATGCGGGGGTGAACTGCTCGCGGAGCTGGGCGACTTGATCGCCGGTGGCGAGGGGGGCGGCACGGAGGAGGCGGGGGCGACATGGGCAGCGCGGAAGTGAAGGCAGAGGGAATGGACCGCGTGGCAAGGGACCGGGAGGAGGGGGAAGTGGCGATGGTGGATGCCTCGACAGGGATCGGGGCCGGGGTCGGCGCGAAGCTGGCGCCGTTGGAGATCCCGGTCACCCGGACGCTGATCGTCTCCGGGGCCATCGCGTCCCGTGACTACCAGGACGTGCACCACGACGCGGAGCTCGCCAAGGAGAAGGGCTCCCCCGACATCTTCATGAACATCCTGACGACGAACGGTCTCGTCGGCCGTTACATCACCGATCACTTCGGCCCCGCCTCGGTTCTGCGCAAGGTCGCCATACGGCTGGGGGCGCCCAACTACCCAGGGGACACGATGGTGTTGACGGGGACGGTTACTGAGGTCGAAGACGGGAGCGGGGGCGAGTCCGGCGGCGGGGGTGCCACGGCGGTGGTGCGAATCACCGGCGTCAATGGGCTGGGCACGCACGTCACCGGGACGGTGACGGTCACGCTCCCGAGTCTCGCGAGCCCTGCGAACCCCACGAGTACGCCGTCCCGTCCCTCGCCGCCGGGGAGGCCGGCATGAGTGTGCGGACGAAGGACAGTCTCGGTGGGCGGGCGGCGATCGTCGGGATCGGGGCGACCGAGTTCTCCAAGGACTCCGGGCGCAGTGAGCTGAAGCTCGCGGTGGAGGCGGTGGGCGCGGCGCTCGACGACGCCGGGCTCTCCCCCGCCGATGTCGACGGCATGGTCACGTTCACCATGGACACCAGTCCGGAGATCACCGTCGCGCAGGCGGCCGGGATGGGGGACCTCTCGTTCTTCTCCCGGGTCCACTACGGCGGAGGTGCGGCCTGCGCGACCGTTCAGCAGGCCGCGCTCGCCGTGGCGACCGGGGTGGCCGAAGTGGTCGTCTGCTATCGGGCGTTCAATGAGCGCTCAGGCAGGAGGTTCGGCTCCGGGGTGCAGCATCGGGAGCCGTCGGCGGAGGGGGCGGCGCTCGGCTGGGCACTGCCGTTCGGGCTGCTCACGCCCGCGTCGTGGGTGGCGATGGCGGCGCAGCGCTACCTCCACGCGTACGGGCTGGGGCCGGAGGCGTTCGGTCATGTCGCCGTCATGGACCGCGCGTACGCGGCCACCAATCCGGCGGCGTACTTCCACCGGAAGCCGATCACGCTGGAGGACCATGCGGCGTCGCGGTGGATCGTGGAGCCGTTGCGGCTGCTCGACTGCTGTCAGGAGACCGACGGCGGGCAGGCGATCGTCGTCACCAGCGTCGAGCGGGCCCGCGACCTCCCACACCGTCCCGCCGTGATCACGGCGGCGGCCCAGGGGGCGGGGCGTGGCCAGGAGCAGATGACGAGTTTCTACCGGGACGACATGACGGGCCTGCCCGAAATGGGGGTCGTGGCACGGCAGTTGTGGCGGTCGGCGGGGCTGGCGCCGGGCGAGATCGACGTGGGGATCCTCTACGACCACTTCACGCCGTTCGTGCTGATGCAGCTGGAGGAATTCGGGTTCTGCGGGCCGGGTGAGGCGGCGGACTTCGTGGCGGAGCGTCGGCTCCCGCTCAACACCCACGGCGGGCAGCTCGGTGAGGCGTACCTGCACGGGATGAACGGCATAGCGGAGGCGGTCAGACAGGTGCGGGGCACGGCGGTGAACCAGATAGCCGGCGCCGCCACGGCGCTGGTGACCGCGGGGACCGGCGTCCCCACATCGGGTCTGATTCTGGGAGCGGACGGCTGAACGCGGGGTGTGTCCCGGGTCCGGTCCGCACCCCGCCCCCTTCACTCGCCCTATGCACCGCACTCGCCGTAGGCGCCGCCTGAAGCTGGTCGTGGGTCTAGTGCTGCTCCTGATGGCGCTGACCGCTCTCCCCGCGTCGGCGCGGTCCGGACCCGGCCTCCCCCAGCCGTCCCCGACGTACGACCCCCACCCCGACCCCCTGGCCGGACTCACCCTGCCCGACCTCGCCACCATCCCCGGCTCCGTACTCGGAGACCTCGCACCCGACGGCCGAGCCACCGGCCCGGCCTGGGTCCCGGAGGCACCGGCCGCCGCTGGCGGTGCCCCGCGGGTACCGGCCGCCGTCGGCGGTCCCTCCTCCGAACCCCTGCTCCCTGCCCTCTCCGATCCGCGGATGTTCCGAGGGCGGGCGTTCGACACGTGCGTGGCGCCGTCGCTCGACACCATGCGGCGCTGGCGGTCGTCGAAGTACGGGGCGGTGGGCGTGTACTACGGGGGCCGTGGGCGGGCCTGTCCTCATCAGCCCCGGCTCGGGCACCGTTGGATGAAGGGGGTGCAGCGGCTGGGGTGGCGGGTGCTGCCGGTGTACGTCGGTTCGCAGTCGCCGTGTGTCGTCGCGGGCTCCAAGAAGGCCTACCGCATCGGCGGTAACGCCTGGAGTCAGGGCGTGCGGGAGGGGCGGGACGCCGTACGCAGGGCGCGGGCCGTCGGCATCCGGCCGGGCAGCCCGCTCTATCTCGACATGGAGGCATACAAGTACCGGCAGAAGAAGTGCGCCCGCACGACGCTCGCCTTTGTGCGGGGCTGGGACCGGCAGGTGCGCCGGAAGGGCTACGTGCCCGGGTTCTACAGCAGTGCCGACTCCGGGGTGGCACACATGCGGGCCGCGGCGCGGGCGGGGGTGCGGGATCTGCCGTCGGTGATCTGGTTCGCGCGCTGGCACACGCGGCCCCGGCTGGCCCGGGAGCCCGTGCTGCAGGGGTCCGCCTGGACTTCGCGGCGCAGGATCCACCAGTACGCGGGGAACGTGAAGGAGCGGCACGGCGGGCGGACCCTCGTCATCGACCGGAACCTGGTGCACGCGCCGGTGGCCCGCATCCGATGAGCCGCCCCGGTCCGCGGAAGTGGCAGAGTGGAAGGAAGCCCATGGAATGGCTCTCAGGGACGAACCCTCAGGGGTGCGTACCGCGTCCTCCACCTTCAGGAGGTGGGGATACCACCACTCCTACAACCTGAGGCGGAGACCGCTTCGGGACCTGCGGCCGATCCGCGAGGGTAGGGGGCGCTCCTAGCGTGGAGCCATGACCGCAACCATGGCGCCTGTCTGCTCCAGTGCATCGGATGCCGCGACGCGCAGCGCGCCGCGAGCCGCGATGACGCCTCACTCTTCCCACCAGGTGCCGTACGCGCCGGCCGCCCATTCGACGCCGTACGCGCCGCACAAGTCGTACCCGTCGTTCGCGTCATACGTACGCGCGCGGCAGCCCGTACTGCTGCGGACCGCCCGGTCGCTGACCGCGAACCCCTGCGACGCCGAGGACCTGCTCCAGACCGCACTCACCAAGACGTATGTGGCGTGGGACCGCATCGAGGACCACCGGGCGCTCGACGGTTATGTGCGCCGGGCCCTGCTGAACACGCGTACGTCGCAGTGGCGTAAGCGGAAGGTCGACGAGTTCGCCTGCGACGAGCTGCCCGAGCCGGAGACCGTGGCGGAGGCCGATCCGGCCGAGCACCAGGCCCTGCACGACGCGATGTGGCGCGCGATCATGAAGCTGCCCGCCCGGCAGCGTGCGATGGTCGTGCTGCGGTACTACGAGGACCTGAGTGAGGTGCAGACGGCCGAGGTGCTCGGGGTGTCCGTCGGTACGGTCAAGAGCGCGGTCTCGCGGGCACTCGGCAAGCTCCGTGAGGACCCGGAACTGCGCCCGGCCAAGGGCTGACCGGGACGATTCACTGATCGATCATTCCCAGGGCTAGTGACATACCGACTGGTATGCGGTGAGAATCGGCGGAACATTACTGCGCCGTAGCGCCCACCGGGAGGACGCCGTGCTGAGCACGATGCAGGACGTACCACTGCTGATCTCGAGGATCCTGACCCATGGGTCGACGATCCACGGCACTTCACAGGTGACGACCTGGACCGGTGAGAGCGGGCCGCAGCGCCGGAGCTTCGCCGAGATCGGCGACCGCAGCGCCCAGCTCGCGCACGCTCTGCGCGCCGACCTCGGCATCGTGGACGACGACCGTGTCGCGACCCTGATGTGGAACAACGCAGACCACGTCGAGGCCTACTTCGCGATTCCCTCCATGGGTGCCGTACTGCACACCCTGAACCTGCGCCTCCCCGCAGAGCAGTTGGTGTGGATCGTCAACCACGCCGCCGACCGCGTGATCATCGTCAACGGCTCCCTGCTGCCGCTGCTCGCGCCGCTCCTGCCGTCCCTGACGAGTGTCGAGCACATCGTCGTCTCCGGGCCGGGCGACCGTTCGCTCCTCGACGGAGCGCGCCCCCAGGTCCACGAGTACGAGGAGCTCATAGCCGGAAAGCCGGTGACGTACGACTGGCCGCAGCTCGACGAGCGCCAGGCCGCCGCGCTCTGCTACACCTCCGGCACCACCGGCGACCCCAAGGGCGTCGTCTACTCGCACCGTTCGATCTACCTGCACTCCATGCAGGTCAACATGACGCAGTCCATGGGCCTGACCGACGAGGACACCTCGCTCGTCGTGGTGCCGCAGTTCCATGTGAACGCGTGGGGCCTGCCCCACGCGACGTTCATGACCGGCGTGAACATGCTGATGCCGGACCGCTTCCTCCAGCCCGCGCCGCTCGCCGAGATGATCGAGAGCGAGCGCCCCACGCATGCGGCGGCCGTCCCCACCATCTGGCAGGGCCTGCTCGCGGAGCTCACCGCGAAGCCCCGCGAGGTGAGTTCGCTCGGCCAGGTCACCATCGGCGGCTCGGCCTGTCCGCCCTCGCTCATGAAGGCCTTCGACGAGCTCGGCATGCGGGTCTGCCACGCCTGGGGCATGACGGAGACGTCTCCCCTCGGCACGGTCGCCCGGCCGCCGGCCGCGGCGGTCGGCACCGACGAGGAGTTCGCGTACCGCCTCACCCAGGGCCGGTTCCCGGCCGGCGTCGAGGCGCGCCTGTCGGGTCCGGGCGGCGAACTGCTGGCCTGGGACGGCGAGTCGGCCGGTGAGCTGGAGGTCCGCGGGCCGTGGATCGCCGGCGCGTACTACTCGGGCCCGGACAGCGAACCGCTGCGCCCCTCCGACAAGTTCAGCGACGACGGCTGGCTCAAGACGGGCGACGTCGGCACGATCAGTCCCGACGGCTTCCTCACCCTCACCGACCGCGCCAAGGACGTCATCAAGTCCGGCGGTGAGTGGATCAGCAGCGTCGACCTCGAGAACGCCCTGATGTCCCACCCGGACGTCGCCGAGGCGGCCGTCGTCGCCGTCCCCGATGAGAAGTGGGGCGAGCGCCCGCTCGCCACCGTGGTCCTGAAGGAGGGCGCGAGTGCCGACTTCGGGATCCTGCGCGCGTTCCTCGGCGAGAAGGTCGCCAGGTGGCAGCTCCCGGAGCGCTGGACGGTGATCACGGCGGTGCCGAAGACGAGCGTCGGCAAGTTCGACAAGAAGGTGCTGCGCAAGCAGTACGCGGACGGGGAGCTGGACATCACGCGGCTCTGAGCTCGCAGCGCCACTGCTCCGAGCCCACGGCACGACGGCTCTGAACCCGCAGCACCACTCCTCTGAGACCACGGCGCGACTGCTCTGAATCCGCGCCGCTACGGCTCTGAGCCCACGCCACTGCTCCGAGCCCAGAGCTCGGCGACGGTTTCACGTGAAACAGGGGCGGTCCGAACGGGCCGCCCCTGTTTGTCAGTTGTGGGTTTCGCAGTGACGGCTTCCTCAGTTGGTGCCGATCTTCGCGAGCAGGTCCACGATCCGGCCCTGCACCTCGTCGCTCGTCGAGCGTTCCGCCAGGAACAGGACGGTCTCGCCCGCGGCCAGGCGCGGCAGGTCGGCCTCCTCGACGGGGGCGGTGTAGACGACGAGGGGCGTGCGGTTCAACTGGCCGTTCGCGCGCAGCCAGTCGACGATTCCGGCGCGCCTGCGACGTACCTGGAGCAGGTCCATCACCACCAGGTTCGGCCGCATCTGCGCGGCCAGCGTCACCGCGTCCGCGTCGGAACTCGCCCGCGCGACCTGCATCCCGCGTCGTTCCAGCGTCGCGGTGAGCGCGAGCGCGATCTCCTCGCGCTCCTCGATAAGCAGGACGCGCGACGGGTGCTGCTCGCTGTCCCGCGGCGCGAGGGCCTTCAGCAGGACAGCGGGATCGGCCCCGTACGCGGCCTCACGCGTCGCCTGTCCGAGCCCGGCCGTCACCAGGACGGGAACCTCGGCGGCCACGGCGGCCTGGCGCAGCGACTGGAGGGCGGTGCGCGTGATCGGTCCGGTCAGCGGGTCGACGAAGAGCGCGGCGGGGAAGGCCGCGATCTGAGCGTCGACCTCCTCGCGGGAGTGCACGGTCACCGGTCGGTAGCCGCGGTCGCTCAGGGCCTGCTGTGTGGTCGCGTCGGGCGCGGGCCAGACCAGGAGACGGCGTGGGTTGTCGAGCGGCTCCGGGGGCAGCTCGTCGTCCATCGGCTGAGGCTGGGGCCGGATCGCCACCTCGACGGCGCCGCCGGGCCCGTCCAGCGGCTCGGGTCCCTCGTCGGCGTCCTGGTCGGGGGCGCCGATCGCGTACGAACGTCCGGGGCCCTCCGATGACGACGACAGCAGCGACTGCGGCTGACCTGGCTGGGACTGGCCGGACGGCGTCTGGGGCTGAGCCTTCGGCTGCGTGGGCGACGACTGCGACGGGGACTGCGGGTGCGGGCGGGCCGCGGTCTCCGGCTGGGTACCGGCGGGATCCGGCCGGGTGGACAGCCTGCGGCGACGGCCGGAGCCGCCGAGCGTGTGCTGCATCTGCTCCTGCGGGGCCGCCGCGGGCTGCGGGACTTGAGGGGGCAGCGGGACCTGGAGCGACGGGTTGCCGCCGGGCGACTGAGGCTGCTGCCCGGTCTTCGGGCCGGACGGACCGCCCTGCGCGCCGGACGGCTGCTTCGCCTGCGGGCCGGGCTGCTTGCCCGTCGCCGGAGCGGCCTGGTTCGGCTGTGCGGGCGCCTGCGCATTCGGCCGCGGGTTCGCCTGCTGGTTCGGGACCGCCGGGTTCGGCAGCGGCTGGGCCGTGCCGGGGGCCGGCGACTGCGGCCGCAGCGGGCGCTGCTGCTCGGCGATCTGACGTCCGAAGGGAACGCCCTGCCCCAGCGTTCGTACGCTTATGGCGCGGCCCTGAGTCGAGTTGGGGTCAGCAGACGGGGCCTCCGCGGGGAGGGGCTGCGCGGCGCGGGGCTTGGCACCGTTCTCCGGCGGCAGCGCGGCGCGCGCGCCCGGAACCGTCTGGACAGGGTGGGGCTGCGGCGGAGTGTGGTCGTCGGCGGGGTGACGCTGCGCGGCGTCGTGCCGCTCGCCGTCAGCACTCGTACCCGTTCCCGTACCCGAACCCGTAGTCGTATCCGCGTCGGCCTCCGTGGCGGTGCCCGGCTCGGGCGTCGTCCGGTCGGCCTCCGCGGGCGGCAGCGCGAATACGGTGCGCGCGGCGCCGGCCTGCTCGGCTTCCCGCTCCGGAGCACTGCCGAGAGCGCGGCGCGCGCGACGCCCGGCGGGGACGTTCTGGCCGGCCTGCGACGCATCGGAAGCCCCCGATGCACCCGATGTACTCGATGCACCCGAACCACCGGCAGGCAGCGCGGCCTGCTCGGGGTTGCGCCGGGCCCGGCGCCCCGAGGACGCCCCGGCCGGCACACCCTGCGGCGGCACGGTCTCACCCAGGGCGGGGGATCCAGCCGCGTGTTCGGCAGCGGTCATCACGGAACCCTCGGTGGCACCGGGACCGGCATCGGCTCCCGCCGGAACGGCGACCTCGGCCGGATTGGGCCTCCCGCGCCGACGTCCCGTACCGGTACCGGCCCCCGCGTCACCGGCAGGCGTCCCGCCGGCCGGAGTCTGCGTGGCCTGCGCCGGCAGTTGACCCTGAGCGCTCCCGGGCGCACCCGCCGCCGCGGACTCCTCGGCCCGCCGCCTGCGCCGCCCGGTCGGAGCGGCAGCCTCCGAGCCGCCGCCTTGCCCGGCCTCGTCGGCACCCGGCACCGCACCCGTGGCCCCCGCGACACCGCTCTCCAGGAACGAGTCCACCGACGCGCCCGAAGCGCGCCGTGCCCGCCGCCGCCCGCCGCGCGTACCCGACGCCTGCTCGGGCAGCCCCGCAACGACCTCGGCACCGGCCTCCGCACGGGCGGCACCAGCCGCCGAAGCGATCTCGACAGCCGTACCGGGAACAGACGTACCAGGACCGGCCACCCCGACAACACCCGACGGATCGGCTACCGGAACCGCCCCGGCGCCGCCCCCGATCGGCACCTCGAGCACGTACGCGCTGCCGCTCATCCCGGGCACCTCGTGCGTCTGGAGCACACCGCCGTGTGCCCGCACGATGCCGCGCACGATGGGCTCGTGCACCGGGTCGCCGCCCGTGTAGGGCCCGCGTACCTCGATACGGACGCTCTCGCCGCGCAGCGCCGCCGCCACGACGATCGTCGAGTCCACGTATCCGCCGACGCCACTCGTGGGAACGACGCCCACGCGCGCGTTGCCGGTGGCGTCAATGCCTGCGACGTCCGCGACGAGGTGGGCGAGCGCGGTGGCCAGGCGCGCCGCGTCGACCTCGGCCTCGATGGGCGGGGCGTGCACGGCGAACTGCGCGCGCCCGGGCCCGATCAGCTCGACCGCCCCGTCGACGCCCGCGGCGACGACCGCGTCGAGCATCACGTTCGTACGGGTCAGCTGCGCGTCGCCGGAGTCGAGGAGCTGATAGCCGAGCACGTTGTCGACGAGGGTGGTCATGCGGCTGTAGCCGGCCGCGAGGTGGTGCAGGATCTGGTTGGCCTCGGGCCACAGCTGGCCCGCGTCGTCCGCGGCCAGGGTGGTGAGCTGGCCGCGCAGTTCGTCGAGGGGACCGCGCAGCGACTGGCCGAGGACGGCGAGGAGCTGCTCGTGCCGGGCCGCGAGCGCTTCGTAACGGTCCTTCTCGCGCTCGGCGAGAGCGGCGATCCGGTCCTTCTCGGCGGAGAGTTCCTCGGTGTGCTGTTCGGTGATCGTGGCGAGCTCGGCCGCGTGCTCCTCTTCGGTACGCGCGGTCTGCGCCTCATGCTCCTCGACGGTGCGGGCGAGCGTCTCCGCGTGCTCCGCGGCGGCGCGCTCCGCCTCCTTGTCGCGCCGGTCGATCTCCTCCGCGTGCGCCACGACGAGTTCGTCGTAGGGCCGCCGGTCGGTGAACGTCATCACGGCGCCGACCAGTTGGTCACCGTCACGCACGGGCGCCGTCGTCATGTCGACGGGCACCTGCGCGCCGCTCTTCGACCACAGGACCTGCCCGCGCACCCGGTGCTTGCGTCCGGAGCGCAGGGTGTCGGCGAGCGGGGACTCCTCGTACGGGAACGGCTCGCCGTCGGCGCGTGAGTGGAGGACGAGCGCGTGCAGTTCCTGCCCGCCCAGGTCGCTGGCGCGGAAGCCGAGGATCTGCGCGGCGGCCGGGTTGACGAGCACGATCCGGCCGTCGGTGTCGGTGCCGACGACGCCCTCGGCGGCGGCGCGCAGGATCATCTCGGTCTGGCGCTGCGAACGCGCGAGTTCGGCCTCGGTGTCGACGGTCCCCGACAGGTCGCGCACGACGAGCATCAGGAGCTCGGAGGCGCCGCTGCCGTAGCTCCCGCTCCCGTACGAGCTGTTGCCGTAGCCGTCGACGGCGTCGCGGCCGTCGGCGAGGTTGGCGCTAGTGACCTCGACGGGGAACTCGCTGCCGTCGGTGCGGCGGGCCATCATCCGGGTCGGCTTGGTGCGTCCGCGCTCGTCCGTGGTGTCGGGCCTGCGCATCGATCCGGGGATGAGCCGCGAGTCGAACTCGGGCAGCAGATCGAGCAGTCCGCGCCCCACGAGAGCGGTGCCCGGGGTCTCGAAGGCTTCCAGGGCGATGGTGTTCGCGTTGACGACGGTCCCGTTGGCGTTGACCAGCACCAGCGCGTCCGGGAGCGCGTCGAGTATGGCTGCGAGGCGAGCAGCGCCTCGGGATGGCCTGCTGCTCACGACGACGCTTCCTCCCTGATTACCGCACCTTGCCGACCGCGCGAGCCATCTTCCTACGTGGCTCGCGGCATGTCACGGGAGGGAGTCTACGGGCAGAGGTTGCGGTCGCGGCGCCGGATGAGAGGGAGGTCGCACGCGGAAGATGTGCCCGTGGAATGAAGATGCGTGGGTGCGTGGCCCCACCCGGCCGCGTGACGGCGGCGCACGCGTGGGCATATGCCTGGTCACAGGGTGTCCGGAGCCGCGCCCCACCTTGGCACGTTCCCCACACAATGGCCCGCCCGCGTTCACCGACCGGTCGCGGGCAGCACGGGAACGAGACCCTGCCACCGCGAGATCTCACAGCCGTCGGTCCTCTTGTAGGTCGCGTCGACGGGCCGGCCGTGCCACGTTCCGGTGACGCGGGCCGTCGCGGGGCCTCCGTACTGCATCGTGCACTGGGCGTCCGACGAGGGCGGCGCGAACGGGTCGTGGCCGTTCGCCGAGAGCTCGTCGAGCCGGGCGCACGCGTTCGCGGGTTCCGGATGGGTACCGCCCGAGGGCCCGCACTCCAGCTCGTACGTCCCGTCCCGTCCATCACCCGTGTCGGTGACGGTGACCCGTAGCTGGTCCTGGGTGGCGGGCTCGGCGAACAACTGGGGGAGGCCGAGCGGTCCCGTGTCGGCGTGGGCGGCGGCGGGGACCGCGCAGAGCGCGGCGGCGGATGCGGCGGTGAGGGCGATGCGGCGCAGCAACATGAGGGGCTCCACGAATGAGTGAGAAGAGAAGACTGAGGAACCGCACCGTCCAGAGCGGTTCCATCGCGTCTAACGCCGCGCGGCCCGTGATGTTGCGGTGGGCCCCGGGACACGAGGACGAACAGAAGGGCTTTGCTCTTCGGCCTGGACGCCTAGTACCGTGGGGGCCGATTGGTGACACCGCGCGATGCTGTGTCATCATCTGGACGCACCACTCGCGCTCGCGCGGGGGGTCGTGCTGGAGGCGTCGCCTAGTCCGGTCTATGGCGCCGCACTGCTAATGCGGTTTGGGCCTTAAAGCCCATCGAGGGTTCAAATCCCTCCGCCTCCGCTCCAAGATCTGAAGCCCCGGTCCTGATGGACCGGGGCTTCGGCGTTTCGGACCCGCAAGACGGTGTTTGCCCAGCTCACAAGGGGTGCGGCAAACGGATTTCACATGACGGCGGCAGTCATGTAATGTTCTTCCTGTCGCCGAGAACGGGCCGAAGGGGCCGGGACCGAGACAAAAACAGAACAAGCACTCGTAGCTTAACGGATAGAGCATCTGACTACGGATCAGAAGGTTGCAGGTTCGAATCCTGCCGAGTGCACACAGACGAGAGGCCCCCGGAGAGATCCGGGGGCCTCTTGCGTTATGTCATGGCGAGGTCTGGCAACCAGGACAGCGACCGATCAGTTCACGTCGTGACGGTGTGCCGGGTCGTCGGCCGTGCCGCCGTCAGCGTGCGAAGTCGTACACGGCCCATTCGGTGAGTGGGACGTAGCCGATGCGTCGGTAGAGGGCGTTGCTGGTGGAGTTGGCCGGGTCTGCGTAGAGCGCGACCTCCTTGGCGCCTGCGGCCAGGGCGGCTCGGCTCACCTCGACCGTCACCGCGCCCGCGTAGCCGCGACCGCGTAGATGGGCCGGGGTGTAGACGGGGTCCACCCGGACCATGCCGCCGACCAGCGAGGTCATGCCCGCCATGGAGACAGGGGTGCCGTCCGGGGTCTCCCAGAACGTGTAGTGCTTGTCGCCGAAGCGGGTGTCGGCCCACGTGTTGGCGTCGATGGTGACGTCTTCCCCGACGTCGGCGGCGAACTCGCGGTGCCAGCGGAAGAGTTGCTCGCGGTCCTGTTCGCCCACGCGTCGGCCCCGGCCCGCCGGGACCGGTTCCGGTGCGGTGAGCGTGCCGAGGCGGTACAGACGGATCCGTGTGCCGAGTGTGGGCGTCGCGCCCGTGTGCCGCTGCCAGGCCTCGGCGAAGGCGGTGGCGGTGTCGTGGGCCGCGCTCACGACGGGCAGGACGAGGCCGAGGCCGGCCAGACGGGCGGCGAGGGCGTCGGCGTCCGCGGGGGTGACGGGGGTGAGGCTCAGGGGACCGTGCTGGGTGCGGCGGTAGAAGATGGCGCGGACCTCGCCCGCTCGCTCCAGGGAGCCGAAGACGGGGGCATCGGCCCTGTACGCCTCAGTGCCGAGCGTTCGCAGTTTCTCGGTCGTTGTCAGCGGTGTGGTGTGCAGAGCGGGGCGTGAGCGCAGGAAGTCCCCGGCTCGGGCGAGAAACTCGTCGACGTCTTCGGTGAGGTGCCAGTCATCCGGTCGCATGCTGCATGGTTTCCGATGGGCTCCCGCTCCGGCTAGAGCGTCAGGAACCAGATGATGATCCCGATCGGTATGAGCGCGCGGGTCAGGCCGGTGGTCAGGGGTACGGCGGCCAGGACCTTGAACGCCCTCCGGCGCTGGGCCCGGCAGGCGGCGAAGCCCGTGGAGGCGCGGCGATCGCGAGGCACGGCAACGTGATGAAGAAGAAGCCCAGCGCTGCCACCGTCCCCTCCCCTGATCCCGTCCCCGAGCAGCGGGAACGTACCGCAGCCCCCGGCGATGTCAGTGCCCGGGAGTAGCGTCCTGAGCATGACGTGGTGGTGCACCGGGGTGCGGTGGCGGGTCGGGGGCGGGCCCGCGCTGGGGTGGTACGGGGAGGGGAAGGGGGAGCGCGAGAGTCCCCTCGCCTTCGGGGACGTGCTGGCTTTCCGGGCCGTGGGCGGGCGCCGATGTCTCGGGGTGTGGCGGGGCGGGCGGCGTACGCCGTGTCCGGCGGGTGCGGTGCTGTCCGGGCGGGGGACGCGGGCACAGTGTGCCGAGTGCGCCGGGATCGACCGGGCGCACTCCGTCGCCGCGGACACGATGGCGGACGACCCGAGGCCGTACCACGTGTATCTCGCCTGGTTCGGGAGCGGGATGGTGAAGGTGGGGATCACCGGGGTCGGGCGCGGGTCCGCCCGGCTGCTCGAACAAGGGGCCGTCGCGTTCACGTGGTTGGGGCGCGGGCCGCTCATGGCGGCGCGGCGGGCGGAGGAGCTGCTGCGTAGCGCGCTCGGCGTTCCGGACCGGATTCCGTACGCGCAGAAGCGGGCCGTACGGGCGGCGCTGCCCCCGGCCGGTGAGCGGGCCGCGGAGCTGGCGACGGCGCATGCCACCGCGGTCGCGCTCGCCGGGTGGCCCGAGTCGCTGGAGCGGCTCCCGTGCGAGGTGGTCGATCACGCGGAGGTCTTCGGGATCGAGGGCGGAACAGGGAACGGAACAGCAAGCGGGGCAGAGGGCGGGGCAGAGGGCACGGCAGAGGTTGGGCGGCTCGGGGGCGTGGGGGCCGTCGTCAGCGAGCTGGTCGACGGCGGTGTGGTCATGGGGACGCTGGTCGCCGCCGCGGGGCCGGATCTGCATCTCGTGGAGCGGGGCGGGCGGCGGCTCGTGGTCGACACCCGGCTGCTCGGCGGGTGGCAGCTCGAGGCGTTGGGGAAGGCGGAGGGGGCGGCGGCCGACGTGGTGTCCTCCGTGCCGGTGAAACCGGTGAAAGAGGCGCCTGCGCTGCAGGCTGGGCTGTTCTGAGCGGCATCGGCCGTTCCGTTCTCCGGCCAGGCGGGGAGGGCGGCAGGCTTCGTCGACCGAATGGTCAAGTCTCGCCTCCCGTAGGGCAATGGGGGTGGACATCGTCCGTCGCCGGGCCGCATCGTGAGTGACATGAGTGATCACGGAGTAGCGCCTGTCGGGCCGGAGAGCGGCGCCGGTCCCGCCCGTACCGTCCGGCCCGTGCCCGTCTTCGAACCGCCTTACTACGCCGCTGTGTTCACCTCGGTGCGCACGCCGGGGGACAACGGATACGGGGTGACCGCCGAGCGGATGTCGGAGCTGGTCAGGGAGATACCCGGGTTCCTGGGGGAGGATTTCGCGGCCTCGGAGAACGGGCTGAGGATCACCGTCGCCTACTTCCTGCACGAGGAAGGGCTCAGGAAGTGGGCCGGGAACGGGGAGCACCGGGAGGCACAGCGGCGCGGCCGCGCCGAGTGGTACGAGAGCTACTCGCTCCATGTCGCCAAGGTCGAACGGAGTCACGGATTTGAGCGCGGAGAGTAACGCGGAGAGCGGCGCGGCGGGTGGCGGCGAGGCGGAGCGGGTCGCCCGGTTCCGGGAGCGGCACGGCCTGGCCGGGATCGTCGACGTGCACACGCACTTCATGCCCGAGCGGGTCCTGAAGAAGGTGTGGGAGTACTTCGACGCGGCGGGGCCGCTGACCGGGATGGCCTGGCCCATCGCGTACCGGGAGGAAGAGGAGCAACGGCTCGCGCGCCTGCGGGAGTTCGAGGTGCGTGCCTTCACGTCCATGCTCTACCCGCACAAGGCGGGCATGGCCGAGTGGCTCAACGGGTGGGCAGTCGACTTCGCGCGCCGGACCCCCGGCTGTCTGCACACGTCGACGTTCTTCCCCGAGCCGGGCGTCGACCGGTACGTGCGGGAGGCCGTCGAGGCGGGCACGCGCGTCTTCAAGGCGCATGTGCAGGTCGGGGCGTACGACCCGAACGACGAACTGCTCGACCCCGTGTGGGGGATGCTCGCCGAGGCCCGCTTCCCGGTGGTCATGCACTGCGGCTCGGGGCCGGCCCCCGGCAAGCACACCGGGCCCGAGCCGGTCGCCCGGCTGCTCGCCCGGCATCCGCGGCTCCCGGTGATCGTGGCCCACATGGGGATGCCCGAGTACACGGACTTCCTCGACCTGGCCGAGCGGTACGGGGAGGTGCGCCTCGACACGACGATGGCGTTCACCGACTTCAGTGAACGCTTTGCCGCGTTCCCCCGCGGCGAGCTGGCCCGGCTCGCCGATCTCGGTGACCGGATCCTGCTCGGCACCGACTTCCCGAACATTCCGTACCCCTATGTCCACCAGCTGGAGGCCCTGGAGCGGCTCGGTCTCGGGGAGGAGTGGCTGCGGGCCGTGTGCCACGGGAACGGGGCACGGCTGTTCGGCCTTGACCCCTTGGCGTAACCCCTTGGACTGACGCTCCTTGCGAGCCCGCTGTGCGTTTCTCAGGGAATTCACAGGTTGCCGAAAGCCGGTTCTCAGAGCGGGCGCGCAAGGTGTGGAACATGACCGCGACCTCGCCCCAGGGGCGTACCGAACTGCTGAGGCCGGACGGGAGCCCCGTCCGGGTCCTCGTCGTGGACGACGAACAGTCGATCACCGAGCTGCTCTCCATGGCCCTGCGCTACGAGGGCTGGCAGATCCGCAGCGCCGCGGACGGGATGGGCGCGGTGCAGACCGCGCGCGAGTTCCGGCCCGACGCCATCGTGCTCGACATGATGCTGCCCGACATGGACGGCCTGTCCGTGCTCGGCCGGCTGCGGCGCGAGCACCAGGACGTGCCGGTGCTGTTCCTGACCGCGAAGGACGCCGTCGAGGACCGGATCGCCGGGCTCACGGCCGGCGGCGACGACTATGTGACCAAGCCGTTCAGCCTGGAGGAGGTCGTCGCCCGGCTGCGCGGGCTCATCCGCCGCTCGGGAGCAGCCGATCGGCGCAGCGAGTCCGTGCTCGTCGTGGGTGACCTGACGCTCGACGAGGACAGTCACGAGGTGTCGCGAGGCGGGGACGGCATCCATCTGACCGCCACCGAGTTCGAGCTGCTTCGCTACCTGATGCGCAACCCGCGCCGGGTCCTGAGCAAGGCGCAGATACTGGACCGCGTATGGAGTTACGACTTCGGCGGCCAGGCCAACGTCGTGGAGCTGTACATCTCGTACCTGCGCCGGAAGATCGACGCCGGGCGCGAGCCGATGATCCACACGCGGCGCGGCGCCGGATATCTCATCAAGCCCGCTGTGCCCGTCGCGTCATGAGCGGGCGGCGGCAGCCGCGCAGCCTGCGCAAGCGGCTCGTCATCACGGCTGTCGCGCTGATCGCCCTGGTGTGCGCGGTCATCGGAACGGTGACCACGATCGCGCTGCACACCTATCTGTACAAGCAGCTCGACAAGCAGGTGCACGGTGCCGTCCTCCAGTCCACGGGCGGTCCCGGTCCGGAGCGACAGGCGCAGAACCTGAGCTTTCTCGGCGGTCCGAGCAGGCCGGGCACCATCGGCGCCCTCGTGGAGTCCGACGGAAGCGTCACCGAGGCCGCGAAGAGTGTCGCCGACCGGGACAACCCGATCGTCCCGCTGACGGGCGCGCAGATCACCGCGCTGGGGAACGTGCCGCAGGACGGGGAGACGCACAGCGTCAGCGTGCCCGGACTCGGCGACTACCGGATCTCCTCGAAGCCGGGCGGCAACACCATGGTCGGCCTGCCCGAGACCGAGGTGCAGGACACCCTCAGCACCCTCATCGTCGTGGAGATCAGCGTCACCGCGGCCGGTCTCGTCGCCGCGTCACTCGCCGGCGCCGCCATGGTCGGCGTAGCCCTGCGGCCGCTGCGCCGCGTCGCGTCCACCGCGACCCGTGTCTCCGAACTCCCCCTGCACAGCGGCGAAGTGGCCCTCCACGAACGGGTCCCCGACACCGAGGCCGACCCGCGCACCGAGGTCGGCCAGGTCGGCGCCGCCCTCAACCGGATGCTCGACCATGTGAACGGAGCGCTGGAGGCGCGCCAGCAGAGCGAGACGCGCGTGCGCCAGTTCGTCGCGGACGCCAGCCATGAGCTGCGTACCCCCCTCGCCTCGATCCGCGGTTACGCCGAGCTCACCCGGCGCGGCCGCGAGGAGACCGGGCCCGACACCCGGCACGCGCTCGGCCGTATCGAGTCCGAGGCCCACCGCATGACCGGGCTCGTCGAGGACCTGCTGCTGCTCGCGCGGCTCGACTCCGGCCGCCCCCTGTCGTACGAGGCGACCGACCTGTCGCCGCTGGTCGTGGACGCGCTGAGCGATGCCCGCGCGGCCGGCCAGGACCACGCGTGGCGGCTCGAACTGCCGGACGACCCCGCTCTCGTGCTCGCCGACGGGCCGCGCATCCACCAGGTGCTCGTGAACCTCCTGGCCAACGCCCGTACGCACACGCCGCCGGGCACCACCGTGACCGCGCGCGTGCACCGGCACGGGCCGTGGGTCTGCCTGGACGTCCAGGACAACGGCCCCGGCATACCGCCCGAGCTGCTCCCGCACGTCTTCGAGCGGTTCGCGCGCGGCGACACCTCCCGCTCCCGGGCCCACGGCTCGACCGGTCTCGGCCTCGCCATCGTGCAGGCGGTCGCGGCCGCGCACGGCGGCGCGGTGACCGTCGACAGCGTGCCCGGCCGGACCGTGTTCACCGTCCATCTGCCGGCGTGTGCCGAACCCGTCACGCACTCACAGGCGGGCCACAGTCTCACCACACAGGTCTGACAGGGCAGTTGGCGAATGTCGGTGTCATGCGAACCGACTCTTCTCCGGGCACCGACCCCTCCCTGGGGGTGCTGCCTGCACGGGAGCACCTCCCGGCCGGCGTGGGCGATGCACCGGTTCTGGACGTAGTGATCCCGGTCTACAACGAGGAGCGGGACCTCGGTCCCTGTGTGCGCAGGCTGCATCAGCACCTCGTCGGGACCTTCCCCTACCGCTTCCGCATCACGATCGCGGACAACGCGTCCACGGACGCGACCCCGGACGTCGCCGCCGCCCTGGCGGCCGCGCTCCCCGAGGTGCGGAACGCCCGCCTGGAGCAGAAGGGCCGCGGGCGCGCCCTGCGCACCGTCTGGTCCGCGTCCGACGCGCCCGTCCTCGCCTACATGGACGTCGACCTGTCCACCGACCTCAACGCCCTGCTTCCGCTGGTCGCCCCGCTCATCTCGGGCCACTCGGACCTGGCGATCGGCTCGCGCCTCGCGCGCAGTTCACGCGTCGTGCGCGGGCCGAAGCGCGAGTTCATCTCCCGCGCGTACAACCTGATCCTGCGCGGCTCCCTCCAGGCCCGCTTCTCCGACGCCCAGTGCGGCTTCAAGGCGATCCGGCGCGATGTGGCACGGGTCCTGCTGCCGCTCGTCGAGGACAGCGGCTGGTTCTTCGACACCGAGATGCTCGTCCTGGCCGAGCGGGCCGGGCTGCGTATCCATGAGGTGCCGGTCGACTGGGTCGACGACCCGGACTCGACGGTGCACCTCGTGAAGACGGCCACCGACGACCTCAAGGGCGTGTGGCGGGTGGGCCGGGCGCTCGCGGTCGGCGCGCTCCCCCTGGACCGGCTCGGCCGCCCCTTCGGCGACGACCCGCGCGACCGTCAGGTACCGGGCGTGCCCAGGGGACTGGCCCGCCAGCTGGTCGGCTTCTGCGTCGTCGGCGTCCTGTCGACCCTCGTCTATCTGCTGCTCTACTCCGGATTCCGTACGTTCACGGGGTCGCAGGTCGCCAACGCGCTGGCCCTGCTCGTGTCGGCCGTCGCCAACACCGCCGCCAACCGGCGCCTCACCTTCGGCGTCCGCGGCCGGGACCGGGCCGTCCGCCACCAGGCGCAGGGCCTCGTCGTGTTCGCGATCGGGCTCGCCCTGACCAGCGGCTCGCTCGCCGCGCTCGGCGCCGCCTCCGCGGACCCGGCGCACTCCACGGAACTGGCGGTGCTCGTCGCCGCCAACCTCGCGGCGACGGTGCTGCGCTTCCTGCTCTTCCGGGCCTGGGTGTTCCCCGAGCCGCCCGCCGCCGCGTCGCTGCCCGTACCCGGTGCGCCGGACGCCTCCCGACCTGCGTACGACCACGAACTGAGGACCGGACGATGACCCAGCCACACCTCCCCGCCGACGCACCCGCGCTGCCACAGCCCCCGGCCGCACCGGCTGTTCAGGGCCAAGGCCACGGCCGCCCGAAGCAGCCCCCGCTCACCCGGGTCTGGCGCGGCCGGTCCGACGACCCGCGCTGGGCGCGCCCCGCGTTCCTCGGCCTGCTGCTCGTCGTGGCGCTCGCCTACCTGTGGAACCTGAGCGCCTCCGGTTACGCCAACTCCTTTTACTCCGCGGCCGTGCAGGCCGGGAGCCAGAGCTGGAAGGCGATGTTCTTCGGGTCGCTCGACTCGGCCAACGCCATCACCGTCGACAAGCCCCCGGCGTCGCTGTGGCCGATGGCGCTCTCGGTGCGGATCTTCGGCCTCGGCTCCTGGGCGATCCTCGTCCCGCAGGTCCTGATGGGCGTGGCGACGGCGGGCGTCCTGTACGCGGCCGTGCGGCGCCGGTTCAGCGCGGCGGCCGGGCTGCTCACCGTGGCGGCGTTCGCGCTCACACCCGTCGCCGCCCTGATGTTCCGCTTCAACAACCCGGACGCCCTGCTGGCGCTCCTGATGACCGTCACGGTCTACTGCGTCCTGCGCGGCATGGAGAACGGCCGGACGAAGTGGCTGGTGTGGGCGGGCGTCGCCGTCGGCCTCGCGTTCCTCGCGAAGACCCTCCAGGCCTTCCTGATCCTGCCGCCGCTGGCCGTCCTGTACGCGGTGTTCGCGCCGGGCAGGCCGCTCAAGCGGATCGGGCAGCTGCTGCTCTCCGGGCTCGCGATGGTCGTCGCGGGCGGCTGGTGGGTCGCGGTCGTGGAGCTGTGGCCCGCGTCCTCGCGCCCGTACATCGGCGGCTCCCAGAACAACTCGTTCCTTGAACTGACCTTCGGCTACAACGGACTCGGCCGGATCAACGGCGAGGAGACCGGCAGCGTCGGCGGCGGCGGTGGCGGCATGGGCGGCGGCGGCAGCCAGTGGGGCGAGACCGGCATCGACCGGATGTTCAACTCCGAGATCGGCAGCCAGATCTCCTGGCTCCTGCCGGCCGCGCTGCTGCTGCTCGTCGCCGGTGTCGTCGTCACCTGGAAGGCGCGGCGCACCGACACGGCACGCGCCGCGTTCCTCGCGTGGGGCGGCTCGCTGGTGATGACCATGGTCGTCTTCAGCTTCATGGCCGGGATCTTCCACCAGTACTACACGGTGGCCCTCGCCCCTTATGCCGCCGCGCTCGTCGGCATGGGCGCGAGCGTGCTGTGGGAGGAGCGGGCCAGGTTCACGGCGTCCGCCGCGCTCGGCGTCACGGTGGCGGTGACGGCCGTGTGGTCGTACGTCCTGCTGAACCGGACGCCCGACTATGTGCCGTGGCTGCGCTGGGTGATCCTCGTCGGCGGCGTCGCGGCGGGCCTCGGCATCGCCGTCGCGGGCCGGCTGAACCGTCAACTGGCGCTCGGCGCCGCCGGGGTGGGCCTTGTGACCGCGCTGGCCGGGCCGACCGCGTACACCATCAGCACGCTCGACACCGGGCACAGCGGGTCGATCGTGACGGCCGGTCCTGCGGGGGCGAGCATGATGGGCGGCCGGGGCGGCGGCCCCGGTGGCGGCGAAGGCGGCATGCGCGGCGGCGGGATGCAGCCGCCCGGCCAGGGCCAGCAGAACGGCCAGGGCCAGCAGGGCCAGCAGGGACAGCAGCCCGGCCAGGGCGGGCAGGGCCAGCAGGGTGGCGGCATGGGCCAGCCCCCGACCGGCGGCATGCCCGGCCAGGGACAGAACCAGGGCCAGGGACAGAACCAGGGCAGAGGCAACGGCAAGCAGCAGGGCGGCGCCGGCACGATGCCGGGCGCCGCCGGCATGGGCGAACGCGGTGGCGCGGGCGGCATGGGCGGGCTCCTCAACGGCGCCCAGGTCAGCGCCAAGGCCAAGGCCCTCGTCGAGAAGAACGCGGACGACTACACCTGGGCCGCCGCGGCCATCGGCTCGCAGAACGCCGCGAGCTACCAGCTCTCCACCGGCAAGCCCGTCATGGCGATCGGCGGCTTCAACGGCAGTGACCCGTCCCCGACGCTCGCCCAGTTCAAGAGCTACGTCGAGGACGGGAAGATCCACTACTTCATCGGTGGCGGCATGGGCGGGACGGGCGGCGGCAGCGGCTCCGCCTCCAAGATCCAGTCCTGGGTCGAGAAGAACTACACGAAGGTCACCGTGGGCAGCGCGACCTTCTACGACCTGACGCAGCCGAAGTCCTAGGCCTGCCTAACTCCTGTTCAGCGACAGATCGGCGACAACGGGGCGGTGGTCCGAGGCGAGAGTCTCGGCCACCGCCGCGTCGCGTACCCGGACGCCCTCGCCCACCGCGACGTAGTCGATCCGCTTGACCGGATCCGCCGCCGGGAAGGTGTACGCCCCCGGGTCGGCCGGTGTCAGCTCCTTCCACAGCGGGGCGAGTTCGGGGGCACCCGGCTCCGCGTTGAAGTCGCCGAGCAGGATCTGGCGGTCCTTGGGCGACGTACGTTCCCCGGCCATGATCCTGCGGGTGTCGGCGACCTGCGCGGCCCGTACCGAGGGGTCGGACCGGTAGTCGAGGTGCGTCACGAAGACCTGGACCGGCACCCCGCGCACCTTCAGCTCGACCTCCCCGAAACCGGGGGCGGGCGCCGGGACCGGGTTCGGGTCCTGCGTCGACAGGCGGGTGATCTCGTGGTTGACGGCACCCCGGACCGGATACCGGGACAGGATCGCGACCCCGTACTCGCGGCGCGGCCCTCCTTCCTCGACCGGGTCGAGGCTGTAGATCGGCGCGAACGACACATGCATCCCGAGCCGGTCCGCCAGCTCCTTGGCGAGATCCCGGTTCTGGCTGCGCGCGTCCCAGTGGACGTCGACCTCCTGGAGCCCGATGACGTCGGCGTGCAGGGCGCGCAGCGCCGCCTCCTGGCGGTCGAGATCGAAGACGTTGTCCATGCCGGACCCGGCGTGGATGTTGTACGTGGCGATGCGCAGCGGGACGGGCGGTGGTCCCCCGGCGGCCTGCGCTTGCGGCGCGGCGGCGAGTCCCCCCAGCAGTGCGGCGGCGAGCAGAACTTGCGGTGTGCGGCGGTGCTTGGACATCCGACCCCTCACTCGTCAGGTTTCAGGCGGGAGAACGCTAGCGGGTGTCGGGCGCCGAAAAGTGACTTGGCCGCCGCACGCAGACGGCTATACGGTGTACGACGCCACTCGACGTACACCGTATAGGGGAATCTGGACATGATGGCGACGAGCGCCGAGAACTCAACGGCCGCCACTGGCGGCGGCCATCCTCCCCCAAGCTCTCAACTTCGTTCGACCAGGGGGGACCCCCATCGCTGGCTGATCCTCGGCGTCATCTGCCTCGCCCAGCTCACCGTGCTGCTCGACAACACCGTCCTGAACGTGGCGATCCCCTCCCTCACCCGGGAACTGGACGCCTCGACCTCCGACATCCAGTGGATGATCAACGCGTACTCGCTGGTCCAGTCGGGTCTCCTGCTCACCGCGGGCAGCTCGGCCGACCGCTACGGACGCAAGAAGATGCTCGCGGCCGGGCTCGTCCTGTTCGGCGCCGGATCGCTGGTCGCCGGACTCGCCCAGTCCACCGGGCAGTTGATCGCCGCGCGCGCCGGGATGGGTGTCGGCGGCGCGCTCCTGATGACCACCACGCTCGCCGTCGTCGTGCAGATCTTCGACGACACGGAGCGCGTCAGGGCGATCGGCCTGTGGGCCACCGTGAACTCCCTCGGCTTCGCGGCGGGCCCGCTCATCGGCGGCGTCATGCTCGACCACTTCTGGTGGGGCGCGATCTTCCTGATCAACATCCCGGTCGCGGTGATCGGCCTGATCGCGGTCCTCGCGCTCGTCCCCGAGTCCAAGAACCCGCTCGGCGACCGGCCCGACCTGGTCGGCGCGCTCCTGTCCACGGTCGGTATGACGGGCGTGGTCTACGCGATCATCTCGGGCCCGCAGCACGGCTGGACGTCCGCGCACGTCGGCTTCTCCGCGCTGGTCGGCCTCGTGGTCCTGGCCGCGTTCGTCGTGTGGGAGCTGCGGATCCCGTACCCGATGCTGGACATGCACTTCTTCCGCAACCAGCAGTTCACCGGGGCCGTCGCCGGCGCGATCCTGGTCGCCTTCGGCATGGGCGGCTCGCTCTTCCTGCTCACCCAGCACCTCCAGTTCGTGCTGGGTTACGGGGCCCTGGAGGCCGGTCTGCGCACGGCGCCCATGGCCCTCACGGTCGTCGCCCTCAACCTCACCGGCGTCGGCGCGCGCATCCTGCCGAAGCTCGGCACCCCCGCGACGATCGCCACCGGCATGTCGTGCCTCGCGGCCGGCCTCGCCGCGATCGCCCTGCTCGGCGGGGACTCGTACGGGGGCATGCTGCTCGGGCTCGTCGTGATGGGCGCGGGCATCTCCGTCGCCATGCCCGCCATGGCGAACGCCATCATGAGCGCGATCCCGCCGGAGAAGGCGGGCGTCGGCGCCGGAGTCAACGGCACGCTCGCCGAGTTCGGCAACGGTCTCGGTGTGGCCGTCCTCGGCGCCGTGCTGAACTCGCGGTTCGCCGCGCTCGTATCCGTCTCCGCGGCCTCGCTCCCGGCGGCGCTCCGCCGCGGCGAAGTCGGGGGCGGAGCGGGAGCGGATCGCCGACGCGTTCTCCTCGGGCCTGGAGACGAGCCAGCTGGTCGGCGCGGTCGCCGTGCTCGTGGGCGGCCTCCTCGCCGCGGCGTTGCTCAGGAGGGCGGAGCGGGCAGACTCAGCGGTGAAGGCCGCGGCGTAGCTGCACTTAGCATCGGTGGTGGCGGACCGGGCTATTCCGGTCCGCTGCCGGAACCGGGCCGGTACGAGGACTTTGGGAAGGTGCGCCATGGCGAAGGCAGCCGACCGTGCGGGGCGTCCGGCGCGGACGAGCGTCTGGCTGGAGGGCAAGACGCCGCGTGCCCGCAGGAGCGAGGCGCCCAGCACGCTCGACCGGGAGCGGATCACCGCGGCCACCGTGAAACTCCTCGACGCCGAGGGCCTCGCCAAGTTCTCGATGCGGCGCCTCGCGGCCGAACTCGGCGTGACCGCGATGTCCGTCTACTGGTACGTCGACACCAAGGACGACCTCCTGGAGCTGGCCCTCGACCGTGTCTTCGGCGAGATGGAACTGCCGGAGCCCGCGGCGCCGGGCGGCGACTGGCGCGCCCCGCTGAGGCAGCTCGCCGGGGTGTACCGCGCGAGCCTGGTGCGCCACCCCTGGACCTCCCCGCTCACGGGCCACTTCCTCAACATCGGCCCGCACTCGCTGGCGTTCTCGCGCCAGGTGCAGCGCATCATCGAGGACACCGGGCTCAACCTGCAGGGCCAGCGGGGCGCGATCGCCGCCGTCTTCCAGTTCGTGTACGGGTACGGGACCATCGAGGGCCACTTCGTACAGCGCTGCGCGGATGCCGGGATGACCCAGGACGAGTACTACCACCACGCGATGGGCGCCTTCGGCGAGCTGGCCCCGGAGATGGCCGAGGACTACGAGAACGCGCGGGCGCTGATGGCGGGCACCGAGGGCCACAAGGTGGAGGACATCCGCGAGGCGGACTTCCAGGTGGCGCTGGACCTGCTGCTGGCCGGCATCGACACGATGGTCACGGCCCAGCGGACCACCTGACGTCAGGGCCCTCAGGCCAGATGAGCCGGGAATCCGCCGGTCGCCACGGGACCCCATCGTTCCGGTGTGATCCGGATGATGGACTTGCCCTGCTTGCGCATCGCCGCGCGGTACTCGTCCCAGTCCGGGTGTTCGCCCGAGATGTTGCGGAAGTACTCGACCAGCGGCTCGACCGACTCGGGTGAGTCGATGACCTCCGCGGTGCCGTCGATCTGCACCCACGGGCCGTTCCAGTCGTCGCTCAGGACGACCACGCTCACCCGCGGATTCCGTTTGGCGTTACGGGTCTTGGCGCGTTCGGGATAGGTGGAGACGACGATCCGCCCGGAGTCGTCGACCCCGCAGGTCAGGGGGGAGGCCTGCGGGGTTCCGTCGGCGCGGGCGGTCAGCAGGAGCGCGCGGTGGCGCGGGCGGACGAAGTCGAGCAACTCGTCCAGGGAGACACGGGTGTTGGTCGCGATGCTGGGTGCCATGTCCAGCACCCTACGACTTGGACCGTGCTCGAACCCCCGCTCAGCCCTCGGGTGCGCTTCGTGCCGCTCCCTCAGCTCTGAGGCAGCGTGTCTCCCTGCACGGCCTGGATGTCGAGCTCCACCTTCAGCGTCGTGCCGATCGCGGAGATGCCCGCCTGGACGACCTGGTTGTAGTTCATCGCGAAGTCCTCGCGCTTCAGCTCGGTCGTCGCCCGGAACGCCGCCCGGGTGCCGCCCCACGGGTCCGCGCCCGTGCCGAGGTAGCTGAGGTCCAGGTCCACGGGCCGTACGACGCCGTGCAGCGTCAGCTCGCCGTGCACCGTCCAGCGGTCGGACCCGGCCGGCTCCAGGCCGGTCGAGCGGAACGTGATCTCCGGAAACGTCTCGACGTCCAGGAAGTCGGGCGTCTTCAGGTGCCCGTCCCGCATGCCGTTGCCCGTGTCGATGGAGGACGCCTTGATGACCGCCTCCACCCGCGACTTCTCCACGTCCTGGGCGATCTCGATCCGGCCGCCGAACTCCGTGAACCGGCCGTGCACGCTCGAGATGCCGAGGTGCTGCGCGACCGCGCCCACCGAGGAGTGCGCCGGGTCGATCGTCCACGGTCCGGGCGGCGGCAGTTCCGCGCCGCCCTGCCGGGCGAGGACCACCGTGCCGACGTCGGCACGGCCGCTCGCCGTCACCATCGCCGTGGACGCCGTCGGCGCGTAACCGACCGCCGTCACGATCACCACGTACGGGCCCGGGGTCAGGGTCACCGCGTCGTGCACGGCCCCCTCGTCGTCGGCCTCGGCCCGCAGCACCTGCGCACCCGTCATGTCGGTCACCGTCACGACGGCGTGCGGCAGAGCCCATCCGTCCCTGGTACGGATCCGCGCGCTCAGTCCCATGCTTCTCCCTTGCGCCGTATACCGGCGCCGCTCTCGCGGACGTGGTCGTCCGCCGCTGGGGCCCTCAATCGATGGCTGAGGCCCCTTGGTCGATGGCCCGTAAACGGGCCGGACCCCGGTCCGGTGGCGGCCGGCCGTCCCCTGCCGTAGTGCCGCCACCGGTTCCGGGGTCCTTTTCCCACTACCGGGCGGGGGCGCGTCTCCGCTCGAAGCGCGCCCCTGCCCGGGGTCGTCACTCGCCGGGGTGGGCGAGCGTGATGTCGTGGCCCTCGGCGCCGCCGCCGTTGACCGTCAGACCGGTGGCCACCGGCGGGTAGCCGGTCGCGATGACCGTGTACTCGCCGCTGTCCAGGTCGGTGAAGGCGTACGCGCCGTCGTGACCGGTCGTCGCCGTGGCGACCACGTTGCCCGCCGCGTCGACGAGCGTCACCCGCGCGTCGTTCAGCGGACCGCCCGCGGCCTGGACCACACCGGCGACCTGCGCACCGGAGTGCAGCCCGATCTCGACCCGGGTGACCCCGGTGCCGCCGACCTCGACGGGCAGCGCGAGCGGACGGTGTCCTGCCGCGGTGACCGCCACGGTCACCGCACCCGGGACCAGCTCGGCGAAGGTGAACTCGCCCTGCTCGCCGGAGAGCCCGGTGGCGAGGACGTCACCGCGGACGTCGGTCACGATGACCATGGCGCCGGGAACCGGCAGCTTGCTGTCCACGGACTTCACGACGCCGCTCAGGCCGCTGGTGCCGCTGAGCAGGATGTCGTACGCGACCGGCTCCTCGCCGACGACGACCGTGGAGGCCTGCGGCTGGTAGCCGTCGGCCGAGGCGATCAGGACGTACGAACCCGCGCCGGGGGCGTCGAGCCCGTAGGCGCCGTCGCCCTGGGAGACCGCGCGGCCCAGCTGGCGTCCGCCGAGCGAGATCAGCGTGACCGCGGCCCGCGGGACCGGGGCGCTCTCGGAGCCGCGGACGAAGCCGCGGACCGGGGTGCCGCCACCGGTGGACGCCGTCGCCGGGACGCTGCCCGCCGTCGTGACGACCGCCTGGAGACGCTGGGTCGCGCCGTCCGAGGACGGCGCGGAGACCGCGCCCGCCATGGCCGGAACCAGCTCCTCCGCCTGGGGAGCGCCGGCACCCGCGACCGCGGGCACGTCGGCCTCGGCCTCGGCGGCCGGAACAGCCTGGGAGTTCGACGTACGCAGCGGAATCTCCTTGATGAACAGCGTGGCGATGAGCGCGAGCAGCGCGATCGGAGCGGCGATCAGGAAGACGTCCGCGATGCCGTGCCCGTACGAGCTCTCCATGATCGTGCGCAGCGGCGCGGGGAGCTTGTCCAGGTCCGGGATGGCGCCGCCGCCGGTGCCGCCGTGGCCCAGGGCGGCGCCCTTGGGACCGAGGTCGGTGAGGCCGTCCTTGACGTAGTGCGTGATGCGCGTGGCCATGATCGAACCGAGCGCCGAGACACCCATCGCACCACCGAGGGAGCGGAAGAAGGTGACCGTGGAGCTGGCCGAACCGATGTCCTCCGGAGCGACCTGGTTCTGGGTGCAGAGCACGAGGTTCTGCATCATCATGCCGATGCCGAGACCCATGAGCGCCATGAAGATGGCGACGTGCCAGTACGGGGTGTCGTAGCGGATCGTGCCGAGCAGGCCGAGGCCCGCCGTGATGAGCACGCCGCCGGAGACCAGCCACGCCTTCCACTTGCCGGTCTTGGTGATGACCTGGCCCGCGACGGTCGACGAGATGAACAGACCGCCGATCATCGGGATCGTCATGACACCGGACATCGTCGGCGACTTGCCGCGCGCCAGCTGGAAGTACTGCGAGAAGAACACGGTGCCCGTGAACATCGCGACACCCACGAAGAGCGAGGCGATCGAGGCGAGCGTGATGGTGCGGTTGCGGAAGAGCCGCAGCGGGATGATCGGCTCCGCGGCCTTGGTCTCCACGAAGATGAAGATCAGCGCGAGGACGACGGCGCCGCCCACCATCGCGCCGGTCTGCCAGGAGAGCCAGTCGTACTTGTCGTCGGCGAAGGTCACCCACAGGAGCAGGGTGCAGACCGCGGCGGTGATGAAGAAGGCACCGGCCCAGTCGACCTTCACGTTGTCGCGCTTGACCGTGGGGAGCTTCAGCGTCTTCTGCAGGACGATGAGCGCGATGATCGCGAACGGCACACCGACGTAGAAGCACCAGCGCCAGCCGAGCCACGAGGTGTCGGTGATGACACCGCCGAGCAGCGGGCCGCCGACGGTGGCGACGGCGAAGGTCGCACCGAGGTAGCCGGAGTAACGGCCCCGCTCACGCGGGGAGATCATCGCGGCCATGACGATCTGCGCGAGGGCGGACAGACCGCCGACGCCGATGCCCTGCACCACGCGGCAGGCGATCAGCATGGTCGGGCTCTGCGAGAGGCCGGCCACGACCGAGCCGCCCACGTAGATGATCAGAGCTATCTGTACGAGCGCCTTCTTGCTGAAGATGTCGGCGAGCTTGCCCCACAGGGGCGTCGTCGCGGTCATCGCGAGCAGCGAGGCGGTGACGACCCAGGTGTAGGCGGACTGGCCGCCGCCCAGGTCGCCGACGATCTCGGGAAGCGCGTTGGTGACGATCGTCGACGACAGGATCGCGACGAACATGCCGAGCAGCAGCCCGGACAGCGCCTCCATGATCTGCTTGTGTGTCATCGGAGCGCCGCTGCCGGGGGCTGCGCCTCCATGCTTGGCGTGGCTGCCCCGCACACCTGCCGGTGTGGTTGTTGCCATGGGGTTCCTTTACTTAAGCGGGTGTACGGGTGGTCTCTTCGGTGGCGTCCGGAAGTGCCTGCACGAGCCCCGGGGTGTACCGGCAGTCGCCGAAGCTGTCGCGGAGCCGGCTCATCATCGCGATCAGCTGCCCGACCTCGTCGTCGGACCAGTCGCTCAACCGGTAGGCGAGCAGTTCGGTCGAACGCTCGGAGAGCAGTTCGATCTGCTTCAGGCCCTGATCGGTAAGGCTGAGGATGCGGGAGCGCTTGTCTGCGGGGTCGGGCGACCGGTCGATCCAGCCACGGTCGGCGACGTGCGCCACGTGGCGGCTGGTCACGGACATGTCGACGGCGAGCAGTTCCGCCAGGCGGCTCATCCGCATCTCGCCGTACCGGCCGAGGAGCATGAGAACCGCGGCCGAACCGGCCGGACAGTCGTGCGGCAGGGACCGCTGGAGGTCTCGTTTGACGGCACCGAAGGCACTGAACTGTCGGGCGAGCTCTTCGTACTGACTCTGCTCCGCCACGGCACCTCCTACTTTCGTTGCTTAGGGCAACCATAGAGACAGTTGGTTGCCGCAGGCAAACTAAAAGGGGTGTACGAGCCTAAAAACCCGGTAAAGGGGAGGGGTTGCACATGTAAAGTCGCAGCTCAGCACGGGTATGGCATTGCCCGCACGTATTCGCTAGGGTCCTTCCCCATGGCACACAACCCCCAGGGCCCGGCCCCCGAAGGCAACTACGACCCCGCGGGGAGCACCCAGATGTTCCGCGCCTTCGTCGACGAACCGGCCGCGCAGACGCGCCAGCAGGCCGCCCCGGCGAAGTCGGGACCCGGCGCGGGTCTGATCATCGGCATCGTGCTCGCCGTCGTCATCGTGGCCGGCGTGGCCTGGCTGGCCCTCAAATAGGTCGCTGCGGCTCTCGCCGGAGAGCCGCCCCCTTCCCTTCACCGGAGAGCCGCTCACCTCCCGTTACCGGAGAGCGGCTCACTTCCATTTGACGGAGACGTCCCGCGTCTCCACGTGCATGCCGAGCGGCACCCGCCAGGCGTCGACGCACACCGTCCAGGTCTTCTTCTTCCGCTTCCCCGCGCCGATCGGCACGGGGAGGTCCTGGGTGGACTCGACGGTGGCCCAGTCGATGCCGAGCGCGCCGATGATGTGCGTCCCGAACGTCACGGTGCCCGAACGCACCGCGGCACCACCGGTGTTGACCATGTCCAGGGTCACGTCCTCGCACCACCGCTTGTCCGCGGCCTTGCGCTCCGGGTCCCCGACCTTCAAGGCGGCGGGCCCGCTCGGGGTGCCGGTGCCGGGGGCGGACGGCGTGGTCGTCGCCCCGCCGCCGGAGCCACTACTTCCGGAGCCACTACTGCCGGAGCCACTGCCGTCGGACCCGCCCGCGCCGGTGGACGGCTGCCCGGACCCGTCGGGTCCTGATGCTTCGGGTGTCCCGGAGCCACTGCCCGTACGTGCCTCTGCTCCAGCCCCGGCGCCCGCATCCCCCGAACTGCCGCTTTCACCGGTGGACTTGTCGCCGCCGCCACCATCTTCGCCGCCGCCCGTCCCGGACCCCGACGGGCCCGGTGGCCCCGAGGCGGCCCCGTCCAGCGGCACCAGCTCCACGTCACCGGTCGGCGCCACCGTGCGTCCCGGCGTCCTGTCGGGTGTGGCACCGGCCGCGCCGACCGCCACATAACCGTCCCCGCCGCCGGAACTCCCGCACGCCGCAAGGAGACCGCCCAGGCAGACGACGGCCGCCGTCGCGCCCGTCAGGGCGCCTCGGCGGCCGCGTATCGATCCTCGTCGCATCGCGCCAGTGTGTCTGACGGTCCGTCAATTCGGAACCCCGTCAACGGCACCGGCGCCGCGTACGGTGCCTCAGTCGGCGATGAGGCCTTCCCTGAGCTGCGACAGGGTCCGCGTGAGCAGGCGCGACACATGCATCTGCGAGATGCCGACCTCCTCGCCGATCTGCGACTGCGTCATGTTCGCGAAGAAGCGCAGCATGATGATGCGGCGCTCGCGCGGCGGAAGCTTGGCGAGCAGTGGCTTGAGCGACTCGCGGTACTCCACGCCCTCCAGGGCCGTGTCCTCGTAGCCGAGGCGGTCCGCGAGCGAGCCCTCGCCGCCGTCGTCCTCGGGCGCCGGGGAGTCGAGGGAGGAGGCGGTGTAGGCGTTGCCCACCGCGAGCCCGTCGACCACGTCGTCCTCGGAGACGCCGAGCACCACGGCCAGCTCGGGCACGGTCGGCGAGCGGTCCAGCTTCTGGGCCAGCTCGTCGCTCGCCTTGGTCAGCGCGAGCCGCAGCTCCTGGAGGCGCCGGGGCACCCGCACCGACCAGGACGTGTCGCGGAAGAAGCGCTTGATCTCGCCGACGACGGTCGGCATCGCGAACGTCGGGAATTCCACGCCGCGTTCGCAGTCGAAGCGGTCGATCGCCTTGATCAGGCCGATCGTGCCGACCTGGACGATGTCCTCCATCGGCTCGTTACGGCTGCGGAAGCGCGCCGCCGCGTACCGGACCAGCGGGAGGTTCAGCTCGATGAGGGTGTCCCGCACGTAGGCACGCTCGGGGCTGTTCTCGTCGAGTGCGGCGAGCCGCAGGAAGAGGGAGCGGGACAGGGTGCGGGTGTCGATGGCTTCGGAAGCCCCGGATACAGGCGAGCTGTGAAGCACGTCGGGCGCGGACGCGCTCTTGCTGAGCGTGAGCACCTTCGAGCTGCCCTGGTCTGCGGACATGCCACCCCCTTGAGGTCGCGGACGGTCGCGGCGGGCGCTCCCGTCTGGAAGGAACGCAGCCTCCACCTGAATACCGGAGGCGGGGCCGCGGCAAACGCGGTTCCAGCAGAATGTCACATGTCGGCAACACGCTGTAGTGACATGTCGACATGGATGGGGTGAATCGGTGCAGGAAAAGGGGGGTGTGGCGGGGAACTGACGTATTTCGGCGGGGAAGTGCCGGGAAGGGCACTCCACCCGTTCCGGTTACGCTTCGATCCTGTTTGCGGATCTGAGCCGCGCGAAGCTCCTGGCCAGCAGTCTTGACACGTGCATCTGGGAAACGCCCAATTCCGCGCTGATCTGTGACTGCGTCAGATTGCTGTAATAGCGCAGCAGCAGGATCCGCTGCTCACGCTCAGGCAGCTGAACGAGCAGATGCCGTACGAGATCGCGGTGTTCGACGCCGTCGAGCTCCGGGTCCTCGTAGCCGAGCCGGTCGAGCAGGCCTGGCATCCCGTCGCCCTCCTGGGCCGCCTCCAGCGAGGTCGCGTGGTACGAGCGCCCGGCCTCGATGCACGCCAGAACCTCGTCCTCGGCGATGCGCAGGCGCCCGGCGATCTCCGCGGTGGTGGGGGTGCGCCCGAACGCCGTGGTGAGGTCCTCGGTCGCGCCGGTCACCTGCACCCACAACTCATGGAGCCGGCGCGGCACGTGGACCGTGCGCACGTTGTCGCGGAAGTAGCGCTTGATCTCGCCGACGACGGTCGGCATCGCGAACGTCGGGAACTGCACGCCCCGCTCGGGGTCGAAGCGGTCGATCGCGTTGATGAGCCCGATCGTGCCGACCTGGACGACGTCCTCCATCGGTTCGTTGCGGCTGCGGAAGCGGGCCGCCGCGTAGCGCACGAGCGGGAGGTTGGCCTCGATGAGGGCGGCGCGCACCCTGGTGTGCTCGGGAGTCCCCGGCAGCAGGTCTTTGAGCTGGGCGAAGAGGACCTGGGTGAGCGCGCGGGTGTCGGCGCCCCGGCTCTTCGCGGGCGGTGCTTGGGGCGCTGTACTGGCCGGCACGGTCAACGCCACCTCTGTCTCTGTCAGCTCCGTCAACTCATCCGTCAAAAGCGGTCATAGCATCACAAGACAGGTGCACTGTGTGCAAGCACCGCATAACCACGTGTTGAAGGGCAAGTTGAGGCATAAGGCGCAGAAAGGCCCTTCACCGTTCCGGTGAAGGGCCGCTTTGCCGTGCGATTCGCTCAGAACTCGTAGTCCGCGATCACCCACGTGGCGAACTCGCGCCACTGCGCGACGCCCGCCTGGTGCGCCGGGTGCTCGATGTACCGCTTGAGCGCATCGGTGTCCTCGACCGCCGAGTTGATGGCGAAGTCGTACGCGATGGGGCGGTCGGTGATGTTCCAGTCGCACTCCCAGAACGTCAGTTCCGGGATCTGCCCGCCGAGCGCACGGAAGGCCTTGACGCCCTCGACGACGCGAGGCTCGTCGCGCTCGACGCCCTCGTTGAGCTTGAAGAGGACCAGATGGCGGATCACGGGCACTCCTTGCAGACGCTGACGAGGTAGCTCAGTTCCCGCCGCCGTTGACGACCCAGGTCATGAAGTCGCCGATGCTCTGAGCAGCGGTCGAGACGCCCTCGAAGCCTATCTGGACGTAGTCCGCGGCCTTGGCCGGGTCCGTGATGATCACGTAGAGAACGAACACGACGACGACGAAGAGACCTATTTTTTTCGTCTGCACCACGCTCTGGCCTCCCCGTGCCCGTGTCCCGTGTGACCCCTGTTGCCGGGCGTGAGTGTATCCCGGACGTCTGTTCAGCTGGTTATCCGGTTTTTCCCGCCAACGGCCCGGCGGGCGGGGCGTTTTGCCCGATCGGTCTGCGTGCGGCTGGACATGGGCGGACATGCAGAACGCCCCTCTTCTCCGGTGACCCGGGGAAGAGGGGCGTTGTCAGCGGTAGCGGAGGGATTTGAACCCTCGGTGAGTTTCCCCACACTCGCTTTCGAGGCGAGCTCCTTCGGCCGCTCGGACACGCTACCGAGAGAGATCCTAGCCCAAGTTGGGCCGTGGTCTGAAATCCGTATCCGGGAGGCCCGTCACAGGCCCGCCCGCGGGGCTTCCGGCGTCCCGGCTAACGGTCCCGGAAGAAGGAAGTGAGCTGCTGCGCGCACTCGTCCGCGAGCACGCCCTCGATCACTTCGGGGCGGTGGTTGAGGCGCCGGTCGCGGACGACGTCCCACAGGGACCCGGCCGCCCCGGCCTTCTCGTCGCGCGCCCCGTAGACGACCCGGTCGACCCGGGACTGCACGAGGGCACCCGCGCACATCGTGCACGGCTCCAGGGTCACGACGAGCGTGCACCCGGTGAGCCGCCACTCCCCGAGTGCCGCGGCCGCCCGCCGGATCGCGAGCACCTCCGCGTGCGCGGTCGGGTCCCCGGTCGCCTCGCGCTCGTTGTGTCCCGAGGCGAGCACGGTCGTGCCGTCCGGGGCGAGCACGACGGCCCCCACGGGCACGTCACCGCCCTCGGCGGCGAGCCGCGCCTCCCGGACGGCGAGGCGCATGGCCTGCCGCCAGGGGTCGCGTACGGGGTCCGGTGCCTGTTCTGCGGTGCTCACGGGCGGAATGTAGCCGACCGTGGCCGGCACCGGCATCGTCGTGGAGAAATGGACAGATGATGGGCGGGCGGGACCTATCGGACCGTTTCGAGGACCTCCGCCGCTCCCAGGACCTCGGCGATCTCGCTGAGGGCGTCGTTGGGGTCGAGGGCGAGGAGCTCCTTCTCGGAGACTCCGAGGTCGGCGAGGATCATCCGGTCCCCGATCGGGCCCGGGGGCACGGCCTCGGCGGGGGTGCCCGCCGCGTCGTCGTCCCCGGCCTCGTCCTCGTCGGCCGGGTCGGGCTCGCCGTCCTCGGTCCCGTCGAGGTCCAGGGCATCCAGCTCGTCCTGGTCGGGATCCTTTCCGAGCAGTTCGTCGGTGAGCAGGATCTCGCCGTACGAACTCCGGGCGGCCGCTGCCGCGTCGGAGACGTAGATACGAGGATCCTCCTCGCCGTCCACACGGACGACGCCGAACCAGGCGTCCTCCTGTTCGATGAAGACGAGCACTGTGTCGTCCTCGGCAGCGCCGGCCGAGGCTTCACGGGCCAGGTCGGTCAGATCCGACAGGGCCTCCACGTCGTCGAGCTCTGTATCGCTCGCTTCCCACCCGTCTTCGGTGCGCGCGAGCAGTGCGGCGAAGTACACCGTGACTCTCCCACTGGTCTCAGGTGTGCCGGTTGGAGTTCCCCCCGGCGGACTCGGGAGGCGGGGTGTGCAGTTCCGAGCCCCGCCCAATCGGAATCGTGGCAGAAACCATCGCTTCAGGAGAGGTCTTCCGCCCGCTGTGTTCGCGCGGCGTCACCAGCGGAACGTGCGCATACGCATCTGCTGCCGCATTCGTGCCGCCCTGGCACGGCGTGGGCGGACCCGGTCGCGCAGCTCGCGCGCCTCCCGGAGTTCCCGCAGGAACTGGGCTCGGCGCCGCAGGCGCTCGTCCTCGGTCCCCTCCCGCTCCGGGTCCTGTCCCCGGTCGTGCTGTCCCTGTTCCGGCATAGGCACACCACCCCAGTCCGCCATTTCCACGTTCCCTCCGATGGCGGGTTTGATGCCAGCACGGGTGCGGCCCGGACCCGGTTACTGTTGAGGACATGCGGATCCACGTCGTCGACCACCCGCTGGTGGCGCACAAACTCACCACGCTGCGCGACAAGCGCACCGACTCCCCGACCTTCCGGCGCCTCGCCGACGAGCTGGTCACTCTGCTCGCGTACGAGGCCACCAGGGACGTGCGCACCGAGCAGGTCGACATCGAGACCCCGGTCTCGGGCACGACCGGCGTGAAGCTCTCCCACCCGCGGCCCCTGGTCGTGCCGATCCTGCGGGCCGGTCTCGGCATGCTCGACGGCATGGTGCGGCTACTGCCGACCGCCGAGGTGGGCTTCCTCGGCATGGTGCGCGACGAGGAGACGCTCCAGGCGTCCACCTACGCGACGCGCATGCCGGACGACCTGTCCGGGCGCCAGGTCTACGTCCTCGACCCGATGCTGGCCACCGGCGGCACGCTCGTCGCGGCGATCCAGGAGCTGATCAAGCGCGGCGCGGACGACGTGACGGCCGTGGTGCTGCTCGCCGCCCCCGAAGGCGTGGAGATCATGGAGCGCGAGCTCGCCGGCACGCCGGTGACGGTCGTGACGGCCTCGGTCGACGAGCGGCTCAACGAGAGCGGGTACATCGTCCCGGGCCTCGGCGACGCGGGCGACCGGATGTACGGGGCGGCCGAGTAGCCACCCCGTACCCCGTGCGGGATCCCTCACGGGATCTCGGTCGTGCGGTTCAGCGGTTCAGTTCAGCAGTTCGGTTCAGCAGCTCAGCAGTGCTTCTTCGATGTGGCGGACGTCGGTGAGGGCTTGGCCAGTGCGGCCAGGGCCTTGTCGGCGTCCGCCTTCGTCGTGAGCTGCTTGAACGTGGTACCGATGATCAGGTCGACCTCGGCCGGCTTGGCGCGGGTGTCGGTCTTCAGTTCGGCGCCGGAGAGCTGCGTGCCGAGGACCGGCAGCGCGGCATCGGTGGCGCCCTTGGCGCCGAGCAGCAGGCCGGGGCCCTTGACCTTCTTGTCGTACGCCTTCGTCGCGTTGCCCACGTCGCCGATCGTGAAGCCACGTTTCTTCAGCTCGTCCGCCGTCTGTTTGGCGAGGCCGCTGCGGGGCGTGGCGTTGAAGACGTTGACCGTGACCTGGCCGGGCTTCGGCAGGATCTTCGGGCTCGCGGATGCGGAGGACTTCGTCCGGCAGTCGCCGGTGACGCCCGCGGCCGAGGCCTTGTCACCGCCGCCGGTGAAGACGTCGATCAGCTGCAGGGTGCCCCAGCCGATCAGGCCGACCGCCACGACCGAGGCGACGACGGCGAGCACGATCCTGCTGCGCCCGCGGCTCCGGCGCATACGCGGATATTTGGCTCCCGTGATGCGGTACTTGCCGCCCATGCCGGGGGGAGTGAGCATGCTCATGGGCGCAGCGTAGTGCGCCCCGGCGGTGATTCCTACTAAATGATCATTGGCCCGCGCCAGGTACTACCCGAAAGGGTCAACGCGGGCCCATGGCCCGCCGCTCAGCCCAGCTCCAGGACGCGGGCGTGCAGCACCTGGCGCTGCTGGAGCGCGGCGCGCACGGCGCGGTGCAGACCGTCCTCGAGGTAGAGATCGCCCTGCCACTTCACGACGTGCGCGAAGAGGTCGCCGTAGAACGTCGAGTCCTCGGCGAGGAGCGTCTCGAGGTCGAGCTGGCCCTTGGTCGTCACGAGCTGATCGAGGCGGACCGGGCGCGGCGCGACGTCCGCCCACTGCCGGGTGCTTTCCCGGCCGTGGTCGGGGTACGGCCGGCCGTTTCCGATGCGCTTGAAGATCACACGGAAAGCCTACCGGGCCCGGCTCTCCGGGCGCAGCCATGGAGACGGAGTGCGAGCCTGGGAAATGACGTCCTAAACAAGGGCAAACCGGGAACACTCAATCCGGGGACAGGGGCCAGAAATGAGTGACAGTGAGCCGATCCCGGCCGCGCCGGCGAATACGGACCCTTCTTCAGGGGTAGACGCGGGCGCCGGGTTGACGCCCGGAACCACCGCCCCCACAACCGGAACCACTGCCTCCGAAAGCGTCACGACCGCCGCCGCCCTCCCCGCCCCCGCCCTGGAGATCGCCTCCGGGTACGCCTTCACCGGGCCCGCGCTCGATCTCGGCGCGCTCGTGTGGGACGGGCAGTGCCTGCCGGACGCGCAGATCCGGATTCCGCTGGGGATGCTCAACCGGCACGGCCTCGTGGCGGGCGCCACCGGCACCGGCAAGACCAAGACGCTCCAGCTCATCGCCGAGCAGCTGGCCGCGCAGGGCGTCCCCGTCTTCCTCGCCGACATCAAGGGCGACGTCTCCGGCATCTCGGCCCCGGGCGAGCCGGGCCACAGGGTGACGCAGCGGGCGGCCGAGGTCGGTCAGGAGTGGCGGGCGACCGGCTGTCCGAGCGAGTTCTACGCGCTCGGCGGCATCGGCCCCGGCATCCCCCTGCGGGCCACCATCACCGGCTTCGGCCCGGTCCTGCTCTCCAAGTGCCTCCAGCTCAACCAGACGCAGGAGCAGTCGCTCGGCCTGATCTTCCACTACGCGGACCAGAAGGGCCTCGAACTCGTCGACCTGAAGGACCTGCGCGCGGTCGTCACGTTCCTCACCTCCGACGAGGGCAAGCAGGAGCTGAAGACCATCGGCGGGCTCTCCACCACGACGGCGGGGGTGATCCTGCGCGCGCTGACCGCGTTCGAGCAGCAGGGCATGGGCGACTTCTTCGGCGAGCCGGAGTTCGACAGCAGCGAGCTGCTGCGCACGGCCCCGGACGGCCGCGGCCTGGTCTCCGTACTCGAACTGCCCGCCGTGCAGGACAAGCCGCACCTTTTCTCGACGTTCCTGATGTGGCTGCTCGCGGATCTTTTCCAGGACCTTCCCGAGGTCGGCGATGTGGAGAAGCCGAAGCTGGTCTTCTTCTTCGACGAGGCGCATCTGCTCTTCAGCGGCGCGTCCAAGGCGTTCCTGGAGGCGATCACGCAGACCGTGCGGCTGATCCGGTCCAAGGGCGTGGGCGTGTTCTTCGTGACGCAGACGCCGAAGGACGTGCCGTCCGACGTCCTCGCCCAGCTCGGCAACCGCGTCCAGCACGCGCTGCGCGCCTTCACGCCCGACGACCAGAAGGCGCTGAAGTCGACGGTCAGGACGTTCCCCCACTCCGCGTACGACCTCGAGGAGCTGCTGACCTCGCTCGGTACGGGCGAGGCCGTGGTCACCGTGCTGAGCGAGAAGGGCGCGCCGACGCCGGTCGCCGCGACCCGGCTGCGGGCGCCCGAGTCGCTGATGGGGCCCATCGACGCGACCGCGCTCGACCGGGCCGTGAAGGAGTCGGTCCTCTACCCGCGCTACGCGAACGCCGTCGACCGTGAGTCCGCGTACGAGAAGCTCACGGCCCAGGAGGCCGAGGCGCAGGCGCGCAGGGACGCCGAGGCGCAGGCGGCTCAGGCGGCGAAGGCCGAGAAGGCGGCGGCGCGGGGTTCCGGGGGGCGCGGGAAGCCCAAGGAGGACACGTCGGTCGTGGAACAGGTGATGGGCAGCGGGGTCTTCAAGTCGCTTGCCCGGTCGGTCGGTACGCAGCTGGGGCGGGAGATCTCGCGGTCGCTCTTCGGGACGCGGCGGAGGTAAGGCCCGTACGCCTCCGGGATGGTCCCGGTCCCGCGGGTGCGGTGCCGGGACCATCGCCGTGAGCTATCAGGCGCGGTCCTGGGGGCCCGTGTCCTGGTCCTTGTCGTCGGTCTGTTGCTCGGGGTCCGGGGTGTCGCGCGCGGGGAGTACGGCGCGTCCGTCGCGTGCCGCTTCGGCGAGCAGGAGGGCGCGCAGGACCGCGTAAGGGTCGATGGGCATGAGGGTGTCGTCCTTGTCGTGCGTGGGGGGTGAGCAGGCTCGGTCCGCCGGGAGGGCGGAGCAGTGCTGTCAGCAGCGCAGGACGACGCAGCGCAGGATGTTCAGGGAGTTGAGGGTGGCGCGGGGCGCACGGGGGCGCGCGAATGGCGCGGAGGGGCGCGCAGGGGGCACGGGGGTGGCGCGTTCAGCGGGGAGACGCGTCGCGTGCGCCGTCGGCAGGCGGAGCGCGGTGTCGGGGGCGTCCTGGTGGAGCTCGCCGGGTTGGGTGGAGGAGGCCTCGGCGTGCGCGGCCGCGGCCTCGGCGCACGGGGCAGCGGACGCGAACCCCATGCCGAGGAGCGCGACGAGGATGAGCAGCGCCCGGGCCCACGCGGGCCGGCGCGCGGTGCGGCGGCCCGCGCCCGTGGGGGAGGCGTGCGTGCTCATGGACGTCAATGTCCCCCGGTGGCGCCCCGGAGACGATCAACGAAGGTGAGATCCGCCCTCATGGGCTACGGGACGCGGTGTGAGCTGACGCGTCGCGGGTCCTACCTCCCCGCGGCCTTGGCGGCCTTCGCCGCCGCCTTCATCTCCTGCTTGTGCGCCCGCACCTTCGTGAGCGAGTCGGGTCCCGTGATGTCCGCGACCGAACGGAAGGACTTGGCCTCGCCGTACGCGCCCGCGGCCTCGCGCCAGCCCTTGGGGCGCACCCCGAGCTGCTTGCCGAGCAGGGCCAGGAAGATCTGGGCCTTCTGCGTGCCGAAGCCGGGCAGGTCGTTGAGGCGCTTGAGCAGTTCCCTGCCGTCCTTGACGCCTTCCCAGACGGCGCTCGCGTCCCCGTCGTAGTGCTCGACGAGGTACTGGCACAGCTGCTGGATCCGCTTGGCCATGGAGCCGGGGTAGCGGTGCACGGCCGGCTTCGTGGCCAGCAGCTCGGCGAAGGCCTCGGGGTCGTACGAGGCGATCTCGTGCGCGTCGAGATCGTCGGCGCCGAGGCGCCGGGCGATCGTGTGCGGGCCCGCGAACGCCCACTCCATGGGGACCTGCTGGTCGAGCAGCATGCCGACGAGCGCGGCCAGCGGGCTCCGGCCGAGGAGTGCGTCGGCGTCCGGCTCCTGGGCGAGGTGCAGAGTGACGTCCATGTGTCGATGATCGCGCGGCGTGGGCCCCTGCGCACCCCTTTCCGGCTTAGGTTAGGCTGCCCTAATCTGTAAGGCGGGTGAGGGCGGGGCGGGGAAAGCGTGAGCGTCGAGGTCTACCGGGACGAGTGGGGCATACCTCACCTCCGTGCCGACAGCGTGCGGGAACTGGCCCACGCCCAGGGGCGCAACGCCGCCGCCGACCGGGCCTGGCAGATCGAGGTCGAGCGGCACCGCTCACAGGGCACGTCCGCCGCCTTCCTCGGCCGGGAGGCCGCCGGCTGGGACCGGTTCGCCCGGCAGGCCCGTATCGACGACACGGCCCGGCGCTGCTACCAAGCGCTCGACGAGGAGACGCGCGGCTGGCTCGACGCGTACGTGGCCGGGGTCGACGCCGGACTGCGTGAACTCGGCGGCGCCGCACCGGAGTTCGCCCGCGCCGGCCTCGAACCGGGCCGCTGGCGGCCCTGGACCCCCCTCGGTATCTGGCTCTCCACCCACATCCTGTTCACCGGCTTCCCCGGCAAGCTCTGGCGCGACGAGGTCGCACGCCGCGTCGGGCCCGGAGCCGTCGGCCTCTTCGCCACGGACGGCCCCGGCGCCTCCGGCAGCAACGGCTGGCTCGTCACCGGCGACCGCACCGCCACCGGAGGCCCTCTGATCGCGGGCGACCCGCACCGCTACATCGAGGACCCGGGCGTCTACCAGCAGATACGGCTCGCCTGCCCGGAGTACGACGTCGTGGGCCTCGCCGTCCCCGGCGTACCCGGCGTCGGCCACTTCGGCCACACCGGCACCGTCGCCTGGGCGATCACCAACGCCATGGCCGACTGTCAGGACCTGTACCGGGAGCGGCTGCGGCGGCTCCCGGACGGCGGCGTGGAGGCGCTCGGGCCCGACGGGTGGCGGCCCGCGTTCCGCAGCGTGGAGACCTTCGAGGTGGCGGGCGAGCGGCCGCAGGAGGTCGAGGTCGTCGAGACCGAGCGCGGGACGGTCGTCATCGGCGGTCCCGACGAGGGCGAGGGCATCGTGCTGCGCCAGCCACCGCGCGTACGCGAGGACCTCGGGTTCGCCGCGCTGCCCGCCCTGCTCCGCGCCCGCACCGTCGCCGACGTGGACCGGGCCTTCGACCGCTGGGCCGAGCCCGTCAACGTCGTCCAGGCCGCCGACACCGAGGGCGGCCTCCTGCACCGCGTCGCGGGCGCCGTGCCTGAGCGCGACCCCGAGAACCTGCTGCGCGTCGTCCCCGCCCACGAGCCCCGGCACGCCTGGCGCGGCCTGCGCGAGCTGCCCCGCGAGCCGGTCGGCACCGTCGCGGTCATGGCGAACCAGCGGGGCCTCGCCGCGCCCCTCGGCATCGAGTTCGCGCCGCCGCACCGGGCGGACCGCATACGGGAGCTGCTCGACGCGCGGGAGGTGTGGACGGCGCCCGGCATGGCCGCCGTCCACACCGACACCCGCCTCGCCTCCGCCCGCCCGCTGCTCGACCTGGTGGCCCGCCTCGACGGCCTCGGCCCCGAAGCGGCGGCACTGAGGAAACGGCTGCTCGCCTGGGACCGGCACATGGACGCGGAGAGCGTGGACGCCGCCGCGTACGCGCGGGTGCGGGCGGCGGTCGTACGGAAGCTGGCCGCGCATCCGGCGTTCGCGCCGCTCACGGGGATGGGGGAGGCGTACCCGGAGGTCTTCCGGCCGTGGCTGGCCCTCGCGCCGCGCATCGCGTACGCGCTGGAGACTCTGCTGACGACCGATCAATTCCCGGATGTCGACCGCGAGATGGTCGTCCGCGAGGCGGTCGAGGAAGCCGCCGGGGCCACGGTGGCCGGGGAGACCTGGGGCGACCGGCACCGGCTCGCCGCCTGGCGGGCACTCCCTGACGGCGATGAGGCCGGTCCGGGCCTGCCCGGCGATCACGACTGCGTCCTGTCCACGTCGAGCGTTCCCGGCGTCACCGACCTCAGTGCCCGCGGCCCGGCCGCCCGCTACGTGTGGGACGTCGCCGACCGTGCGAACAGCCTGTGGGTCGTTCCGCTCGGCGCCTCCGGAATCCCCGGCTCCGCGCACCGCCGCGACCAGCTCCCCCTGTGGCTGGGGGGCGGCCTGGTCCCCGTGATCACCGACTGGAACCGCCTCACCAAGGAGTCTCAATGACGAAGTCAAGCCGCCTGTGTGACCGGTGGGGCGGAGGTGAAGATCCGTCCGTCACGCAGCAATGCCCAGAGCACGCCAGCTCGTCGGCGGGCCAGGGCGATGACGGCCTGAACGTGCTTGCAGCCCTCGCCGCGCTTCTTCAGGTAGAAGTCCCGGTTCGGCCCTTCGCGGACGATGCTGGACTGCGCGGACATGTAGAACACTCTGCGCAGGCGGCGGCTGTAGCGCTTGGGCCGGTGCAGGTTGCCGGTGCGCCGGCCAGAGTCACGCGGGACGGGCACCAGCCCGGCCGCCGAGGCGAGATGGCCGGCGTCGGCGTAGGCCGACAGGTCACCGGCGGCGACGATGAACTCGGCGCCGAGGATGGGGCCCATGCCGGGCAGGGACTCGATGATCTCTGCGTGCGGGTGGCTGCGGAACGTCTCCCGGATCTGCCGGTCGATCCGCTTCACGCGGTCGTCCAGGGCCAGGATCTGCCCTGCCAGGTCGGCGACGATCTGCGCGGCGACATCTTCGCCGGGCAGCACGGTCTGCTGGGCCTGCGCGGCTTCCAATGCGGCCCGGGCCACCATGTCGGCGCCGCGGACACTGCGGTTGGCCAGCCAGGCCGTCAGCCTTGCCCGGCCGCGTCGGCGGATCGCCGCCGGGGTCTGATAACCGGTCAGCAGCACCAGGGCGCCCTTGTGGGCGGAGTAGTCAAACGCCCGCTCCAGAGCAGGGAAGACGCCGGTCAGCACGTCCCGCAGGCGGTTGATCATCCGCACCCGGTCGGCCATCAGATCCGTGCGGTGCGCGGTCAGCAGCGCGAGGTCGGCGGCAAGCTGGGCGGGCACGTCGATCGCCGCGAAGTCGTTGCGGTGGCGGGCGGTTTCGGCGATGACGTAGGCATCCCTGGCGTCGGTCTTCGCCTCACCGCGGTAGGCGCCGGACATGCGGTTGACCGTGCGTCCGGGCACGTAGACGGCCCGCTGGTCGTGGGCTGCCAGCAGAGCCAGCAGCAGCGCGGAGGACGTGCCGGAGATGTCCACTGCCCAGTGCACTTGGCCGGCCAGGGCGAGGATCTCGCCGAGCGCGGTCAGGATCGCCGACTCGTCATTGTCGATCTTCTTCGACCACAGCGTGGCGCCGGTCTCGTCAACCACGGCTGCCCAGTGGTGGCCCTTGCCCGCGTCGACGCCAGCCCAGACCCGGGCTTTCCGCTCGTTCACTTGCCCCTCCTCGCACCGCTCGGCATGCCGTCGGCCCGAGGAACACCCCGCTGTCATCTCCGTAATCAGCGACCGCACGAAGCGCGCACATCTCAATCAGCAGCCAGGGCTCCCCGGAGAGCCGGGCGGCCACTCCTTGGAAGCCACTGAAGGCAAGAACCCATAAGCCACACCCGGCCCTCCCGGGCCGCCTAACAACTTACGGAGACCCCCATGCGCGAGAGCGCCGTGTACGAGCGGACCGTCGAAGGGTTCGGCACCGTCCGCGTCGGCCCGGTCGACCCCGCCGCCGACCTCGACGTGATCCACGGCTGGGTGCGCGAGGAGCGCGCCCGGTTCTGGGGCATGGAGGGCGCGAGCCGCGAGCAGGTGCGCGAGACGTACGAACACCTCGACTCGCTCACCACGCACCACGCCCACCTCGTCCGTCTCAACGGCGAACCCGTCGCGCTCTTCCAGACGTACGAGCCCGAGGCCGACCGGGTCAGCGAGTGCTACGAGGTCGAGGACGGTGACATCGGCGTGCACTTCCTGATCGCCCCGGCCGCCGACGGAGCCGTCCGCGGCTTCACCGGAGCGCTCATGACCGTCCTCGTCGCGTACGCGCTCGAAGGGCACGGCAAGCGGCGGATCGTGGTCGAGCCCGACGCGCGCAACACGAAGGCCGTCGCGCTCCTGGAGCGCGCGGGCTTCGAACTCGGCCCCGAGATCGTGCTCCCGGAGATCGACCTGCCGGAGGTGTTCCTCCCGGAGAAGCGGGCCCGGATCGCGTTCCTCAAGCGCTGACGGCCCGCAGGCTCAGCCCCGTACGAGCAGGATCACCGAGGCGGTGACGCCGACCACGACGATCACCGCGCGAAGGACCGCCGGGGGCAGTCTGCGGCCGAACTTCGCGCCGGTCAGGCCGCCCAGCGTGGAGCCGACGGCGATCACCGCCGCCGCCACCCAGTCGACGTCGGCGACGGCGATGAAGATGACCGCCGCGACCCCGTTCACGATCGAGGCCAGGACGTTCTTCGCCCCGTTGAGGCGCTGGAGGTCGTCCTGGAGGAAGCTGCCGAACATGCCCATGAGCAGCACGCCCTGCGCGGCGCCGAAGTAGCCGCCGTAGACGCCCGTCCCCAGCACCCCGAGCCACATGGGCACGCCGCCGTCGGCGCGCGTCGCCGTGGCCTGGCGCTCCTTCGACCAGCGGCTGAGCCGGGGCTGGAGCACGACGAGGACACAGGCGGTCAGGATGAGGACGGGCACCACCGAGGTGAACGCGTCGGCCGGCAGCTTCAGCAGCAGGAGCGCGCCCGTGATCCCGCCGATCAGCGAGGCCGTACCGAACCGGAGCAGCCGCTTCTTCTGCCCCTTCAGCTCGCGCCGGTACCCGTACGCGGCGCTGAGCACGCCCGGTACGAGGCCGATGTTGTTCGACACGTTGGCGAGCACCGGCGGATAGCCGAACGCGAGGAGCGTAGGGAAGGTGATGAGCGTTCCGGAGCCGACCACCGCGTTGATCGCGCCGGCGGCGACACCGGCCGCTCCGACGGCCACTGCTTCAAGTGCATCCACGTCCGAGATCGTTTCGGAGCCCAAGACCCAAGTCAATCCTCCGAATTACTTCGGAAGCACCAAGCTCTGGCTTGGAAGGGTCCGCATGGCTACGTTGGCGCCGTGACCCTCGACGATCTCCGTGTCTACGTCGCCGTGTGCGCGGCGGGCAGCCTCAGCGCCGTCGCCCGCGACCTCTCCTGTACGCAGTCGGCGGTGAGCCAGCACATCCGCCGCCTCGAACGCGAAGTGGGCGTCAGCCTCCTCGAACGGCACGCCCGCGGTGTCCTGCCGACCCCCGCGGGGCGCATCCTGCAGACCGCGGCCGCCGAGGGCATCGGAGGCATCGACGTCGCGCTGCGCCGCCTGCGCGACCTGGCCCGCGGCGAGAGCGGCGCGGTGCGCGTCACCACGGGCGCGACGACCGTGCGCCACTTCATGTCCGAGGCCATCGTCGGCTTCCGGCGCCGCCACCCCCGGGCGAGCCTGGAATTCCAGACGGTCAGCTCCAGCCACAGCGCCTACGAGGCGCTCGCCGCGCACGACCTCGACCTCGCGTGGGTCACCATCGGCGCGCCGGAACGCGGCGTCGAGCAGCGCCCCGTCGTCGAGCTCCCCTGGGTCCTCGCGGTGCGCCCCGACGATCCGCTGGCCGGCCGGACCAGGATCGGCCCCGACGACCTGGCCGCCGCCCACCTCATCAGGCCGCCCGAACAGTCCACGTCGCGCTCCCATCTCGACCGGCACTTCACCGGGCTCGGGATCGCCGGGACGGCCGGGTCCGACGCGGGCGTCGCCGACTGGGCCACCGCCGTGCACCTCGCCGAACTGGGCCTCGGCCACGCCCTCGTCCCCGAACTGCCCGGCTGGCGCGACCCGGACCGCGCCGGTGGCGCGGTCCTCGTCCCCGTACCGGACCTGCCGCCCCTCGCCGTCGGCTGGGCGGTCCGGCGCTGGGCCACGCTCACCCCGCTGGCGAGGGCCTTCGCCGACCTGGTGACGGAGCACTGCGGGAGGTAGCGGCTTCACGCGCCTGTGGCGGGGGGCCGGTCCCCGGGGGACGCTGGAAGCATGACCACGACGTACGACCTGAACGCTCTCGCCGACAAGCACGTCGCCGCGGCCCGGACCTCCCCCCACGGCCGCAGCGCGCATCTCCTGCTCCGCGAGGAGACCCTCCGCCAGAGCGTGATCGCCCTGACGGCGGGCGAGGTCCTGGAGGAGCACAACGCGCCGCCCGCCGCGACGCTCCAGATCCTGCGGGGCGAGGTCGTGCTGACGGCGGTCTCGGGCGACGTGACGCTCACGGAGGGCCGGCTCCACGCGCTCCCGCAGGAACGGCACGGCCTGCGCGCGGTCACGGACGCGGCGGTACTGCTGACGGCGGTCAACGACTGAGGGGCGCCCGCCGCTCCCGGACATTTCGGCGGGCGCCGAACCGTTCGGCGCCTAGCGTGGGCCGCATGGTCTTCAAAGCCCTGCACCACGACCCCGACGGCCCCCTCCTCCTCCCCAACGCCTGGGACCACGCCTCCGCCGCCGCGCTCGCCGGGCAGGGGTTCGCCGCGATCGGTACGACGAGCCTCGGCGTGGCCGCCGCGGCCGGGCTCCCCGACGGCCACGCCGCCACCCGCGAGGAGACCCTGCGCCTGGCCCGTCGCCTGGGCGGGGGAGCGTTCCTGCTGTCCGTGGACGCGGAGGGCGGCTTCAGCGACGACCCGGCAGAGGTCGCCGGCCTCGCCCGTGAGCTGGCGCGGGCGGGCGCGGTGGGGATCAACCTGGAGGACGGCAGGGCCGACGGCACCCTCACCCCGGCCCCCGTCCACGCGGCGAAGATCGCCGCGGTCAAGGCCGCCGTACCGGACCTGTTCGTCAACGCCCGCACGGACACGTACTGGCTCCCGGACCCGCGGACCGCGCCGGAGCCGGAGACCCGGCGCCGGCTCGACGCCTACCGGCAGGCGGGCGCCGACGGCGTCTTCGTACCGGGTCTGACCGACCCGGCCGCGATCCAAGAACTCGTGGCGTACCTGCGCCCGTCCGGCGTACCCCTCAACATCCTCTACTCCCCCACAGGCCCCACCGTTCCCGAGCTCGCCGCCCTGGGCGTCCGCCGGGTCAGCCTCGGCTCGCTCCTGTTCCGCGTGGCACTCGGCGCCGCGGTCACGGCGGCGCTCGACGTACGGGCGGGCCGGGACGTCGCCCCCGCGGCGCCGACGTACGGCGAGGTCCAGGAGCTGAGCGGCGGTGGGGACGCCACGGAAATATGATGAACCCGGGGTTTTCCGTATCCGGAGCGGTCCATGACGCAGCGTCGTGCCAGCCAGCCCGAGAGCGCCGACGACCTGCTGACCAGGCTCGGCCGCCTTGCCGCACAGGCACGTGCCGGGGCGGAACTCCAGCATGCGCGGGTCGAACTGGCGGAAGCGCTCCAGCGCGAAATGCTCCCCGTCTCGCTGCCCGCCCTGCCGGGACTGCGGACCGCCGCTTGCTACTCGCCGGCCCGCCACGGCCTGGACATCGGCGGGGACTGGTACGACGCCTTCGCCGCCCCCGACGGCGCCCTCGGGTTCTCCATCGGGGACGTACAGGGCCACGACGTCGAGGCCGCCGCCTTCATGGGGCAGATCCGCATCGCCCTGCGTGCGGTGGCCGCCTTCGCCCCGGACCCCGGCGAGGCGCTCGCCCAGGCCAACGACCTGCTGCTGTCGATGCACCGCGATCTCTTCGCGACCTGCAGCTTTCTCCGCTTCGACCCGACGACCTGGGTACTGGAGTCCGCCCGCGCGGGCCACGTCCCCGCCATCTGGGCCACGGTCGACGGCCGGTACGGCATCTCGCTGGACGAAGGCGGGCTGCCGCTGGGCATGCTGCCCGGGTCCGGTTACCCGGTCACCCGGCACCGCCTCTCGACGCCGGGCGCGTACGTCCTGGTCACCGACGGCGTGGTCGAAGGCCCCTCGTTCCCGATCGAGGCGGGCATGGAGCGGGTGGCCCGGGTCGTCGCGGCCGGGGCGGGCGCCGAACCCGCGGAACTGGCCGCCGCGGTGATGGAGGTCGCCGACTGCACCGGCCACCAGGACGACTCCGCGGTACTCGTCCTGCGCCACGACGCGCCACCGGCGGTCCTGCCCGGGTGACAGTGGCCCCCGGCGGCGCGTGTCACGCTCCGCCACTCGACGGGAGTGATTATGTGATCCAGTGGTGCGCACCGAGGAACTCCGACGCCTCTCCGAGGCCCTGCTGAAGGTCCTCGCCGTCGCCGCCGCCTACTACGCGACCGGACGGCTCGGCCTGTGGCAGCGGATCGTGCTCGAAGGCGCGGTCGTCACCCCGCTCTGGCTCCCGACCGGCGTCGCCGTCACCTGCCTGCTCTGGATGGGCCTGCGGATCTGGCCGGGCATCGCGCTCGGCGCCTTCCTGCTCATCGAGTCGATCGGCCCCTTCAGCCTGTCCGACCTCGGGATCGTCGCCGCGAACACGCTCGCTCCGGTGTGTGCCTACCTGCTGCTGCGCAAGGTCGGCTTCCGTATCGCGATGGACCGGCTGCGGGACGGGGTCGCCCTGGTCTTCCTGGGCGGACTGCTGCCGATACTGCTCAGCGCCACCGTCGGTACGTGCGTGCTGGCACTCAGCGGCAAGCTGGCGTGGAGCGCGTTCTGGCCGGTGTGGGCGGCGTGGTGGGCCGGCGACGCGATGGGCGTACTCGTCGGCACCCCGCTGCTGATCGCGCTGAGCAGGGCCCGACTCCCCTGGAACACCCGCCGGTGGCCGGAGGTCGCGGCCCTGGTGGTCACCGCCGCCGTCATCACACCCCTGGCCACGAGAAGCGCGCTCGCCCTGCTCTTCCTCGTCTTCCCGCTGCTCACGTGGGCGGCGCTGCGCTTCCAGCTCGCGGGGGCGGCGCCGTGCGTGCTGTTCGTGTCCGTACTGGGGATCTCGGCGGCCACCGACCACGTCGGCCCGTTCGCCCACCACACCCTCTTCGAGGTCATGGTCAACCTCCAGGCACTCAACGGCTCGGCCGCGCTCACCGGGCTCCTGCTCGCGGCGATCGTCACCGAACAGAAGAGCGTCCGCCGGAAGATCGAGCAGGCGGTCAGCGACCTGACGGAAGTGGTGGAACACCTGGCGGCGCCACGGCAGGAGGAATGACGTGGCCGGGGTCGGCCGGGATCAGCCGGGGTCAGTCGGGCCGGAGGGGTCTTCGGGGACCCGCCGGTGGTGCTTGCGGCTCCGTCTGCCGACCCCCGGCATGGCATCGCTGAAGGTGTGCGAGGCGATGCGTGCGTCATGCCGGGCGTTGATCCGGTGGATCAGGCGCATGCCCATGAGGGTCACGAGAACGATGGCGCCGATGAGGATGATCGCCTCCATGGCCGTCACCTCCCGCTTTCCACTGCTTTAACCGTAACTCCGGCCGCCGCCGGTCGCGGCCGCTGCGACGCGCTGGGCGCGGCCCCCGGGGTTACCGTGAAGCTACGACGGCATCGCGCCGGCCGACGCCCGCCCCGTCATCGGTACGGCCACACGGTGGGCGCCGTCCGTACGACCGAGGCGGGCGAACCACCATGGCTGAATCCGACACCCCCCACCAGCCCCCACTGCTTCTGCCGGACGCGGCCCAACAAGGGGCGCCCCCCGCAACGGCCCCGCTGAGGCTGCAGACCACCCAGTCCCGCGAAGGGCTCCTCGACGGCGCATGGTGGCCCCGGTCCCACAGCATCACGGCCGAGCTGCCCGCCCTGATCACGGAGTTGACCTCACGTCTCGGCCCCATCACACGGGTCGGACTCGACTCCGATGCCTGGGAGGCACTCCCGACCCGCCTGATCATCGACGACCGAGTCGTGCATCTCGACGCCCACGAGATCGGCGACGGCACCGCCCTCGTCACCCGCGGCAACGGGGACTACTTCGTCCTGCTGGTCGTGCCTCCCGAGTCGGAGCCCGTCGCGGCCCGCGCCGCGATGGCCCGCGCGGTCCGCGACGACAACATCACCGAGGCCGCGCAACTCCTCGTCGCCAACCCCGACGAACCCTGAGCCGGGAAACCGCCGTGCGCGCCCCGGTCAGGGGTGACGGGTCGCAAGGACGCAGAACTCGTTCCCCTCCGGATCGGCGAGTGGGACCCAGCTCACATCGCCCTGCCCGACGTCCACGTGCCGGGCACCCAGGTCGAGCAGGCGACGGACCTCTTCGTCCTGCTCCCCGTCGGTCGGATTGACGTCGATGTGGAGCCTGTTCTTGACGATCTTGCCCTCGGGCACGCGCGCGAAGGTCAACGCCGGTGGCACCGGGCCGGGGCGGTCCTTGCCTTCAGGCACCGCGGGCAGGCCGATGGTGACAAGTCCGTCCTCCGCGTCCCGCACCTCGTAGCCGAGGACCGAGCACCAGAAGCGGGCGAGAGCGTCGGGATCGGCGCAGTCGATCGCGAGCTCGGTGAACTTACTGGTCATGTCAGGACCTCCCGGTCTGGGTGTCCGGCTACGCAATCACAGAACGTCGAAGGGCCCCACCGCAAGCGGTGAGGCCCTTCGACGTATTGCCCGGTGAGAGCAATGGCGGAGGATACGAGATTCGAACTCGTGAGGGGTTGCCCCCAACACGCTTTCCAAGCGTGCGCCCTAGGCCACTAGGCGAATCCTCCGCCGCAAACAATACAAGACGTTGGGGGGTGCTCGCGAACATGATCCGGGGGCGGTGATCGGGCCGGGGACCGGGCTCGTGATTCCGGCCGGGCATCCGCTACTGTGGAGCCCAGCCCCTCACGTGGCGCTATCTGACTGAACTCCCCCAGGGCCGGAAGGCAGCAAGGGTAGGTCGGCTCTGGCGGGTGCGTGAGGGGCGTCTTGCGTTCCGGGGCGGTTCGCCCTCGGCGGCCGTGGTTGTCAGTGGGCGCCTATAACCTCGTATACGTGTCGTCTCTCGCGCTCTACCGCCGCTATCGCCCGGAGTCGTTCGCCGAGGTCATCGGGCAGGAACATGTGACCGACCCGCTGCAGCAGGCGCTGCGGAACAACCGGGTCAATCACGCGTACCTGTTCAGTGGCCCGCGCGGCTGCGGCAAGACGACGAGCGCGCGCATCCTCGCGCGGTGTCTGAACTGCGAGCAGGGGCCCACGCCGACGCCGTGCGGCGAGTGCCAGTCCTGCCGCGACCTGGCGAGGAACGGTCCGGGTTCGATCGACGTCATCGAGATCGACGCCGCTTCGCACGGTGGTGTCGACGACGCCCGTGACCTGCGCGAAAAGGCCTTCTTCGGGCCCGCGAGCAGCCGCTACAAGATCTACATCATCGACGAGGCCCACATGGTCACGTCGGCGGGGTTCAACGCCCTTCTGAAGGTCGTCGAGGAGCCCCCGGAGCACCTCAAGTTCATCTTCGCCACCACCGAGCCCGAGAAGGTCATCGGGACCATCCGGTCGCGCACGCACCACTACCCCTTCCGCCTCGTGCCGCCCGGGACGCTCCGGGACTACCTCGGAGAGGTCTGCGGCAAGGAGGACATCCCCGTCGCCGAGGGTGTGCTGCCGCTGGTCGTGCGGGCCGGCGCCGGTTCCGTGCGTGACTCCATGTCCGTCATGGACCAGCTGCTCGCCGCCGCGGCCGAGGACGGTGTGACGTATGCCATGGCGACGTCTCTCCTCGGGTACACGGACGGTTCGCTCCTCGACTCCGTCGTGGAGGCCTTCGCCTCGGGTGACGGCGCGGCCGCCTTCGAGGTCGTCGACCGCGTCATCGAGGGGGGCAACGACCCGCGCCGGTTCGTCGCCGACCTCCTGGAGCGACTGCGGGACCTGGTGATCCTGGCGGCCGTCCCGGACGCGGCCGAGAAGGGCCTCATCGACGCCCCCGTGGACGTCATCGAGCGGATGCAGGCCCAGGCCGGAGTCTTCGGCGGCGCCGAGCTCAGCCGCGCCGCCGACCTGGTCAACGAGGGGCTCACGGAGATGCGGGGCGCCACCTCGCCCCGTCTCCAGCTCGAGCTGATCTGCGCGCGCGTACTGCTGCCCGCCGCGTACGACGACGCCCGCTCCGTGATGGCCAGGCTCGACCGCCTGGAGCGCGGCGGCCAGTTCGTACCCGCGGGACAGGGCTCCGGTCCTGCCATGGGGTACGTGCCCGCGCCCGACGCCCACCCCGGTGCGGCCGCGCAGGTCCCTGCGGGCGGCGGTCCTGCCGCTGTCCGGGCGGCGGTGCGGGGGCCCGGACCGGGCGGCGAGAGCGCGCCCGTGCCTGCTGCTCCGGCGCCCACTCCTGCCCCGGCTCCCGCTGTTCAGGCCGCGCCCGCTCCGCAGGCGTCCGCGCCCCCGGCCGCTCCCGCCGAACCCGCGCCCGCGGCGCCGCCCGCCGGGGCCGCACCCGGCGCATGGCCCACCGCCGCCCCGGCCGGTGGCGGCAGGCGCCCCGGCGGGTGGCCCACGGCCGCGCCCACCGGCGGAGGTACTGGTGGAGGCGCCGGTGGAGGCCAGCCCTCCGCCGCGGCGCCCCCGCCGCCGACCGCCCAGCCCCAGCCCCAGGCACCCGCTCAGCCCCCCGTCGCGGCACCGCCCGCCGCCGGTGGGCTCGACCCGCGCAGCCTGTGGCCGAACATCCTCGAAGTGGTCAAGAACAAGCGTCGCTTCACCTGGATCCTGCTCAGCCAGAATGCGCAGGTGACCGGCTTCGACGGCACGACCCTCCAGCTCGGCTTCCTGAACGCCGGAGCGCGGGACAACTTCGCGAGCAGCGGCAGCGAAGACGTCCTGCGGACGGCGCTGGCCGAGCAGTTCGGCGTCCACTGGAAGGTCGAGGCGGTCGTCGACCCCTCGGGCGGCGGTGGTGGCGGCCAGGCACCGCCCCCCGCGCCGGGCGGCGGCTATCCGGGCCACGGCGGCGGTGGCGCTCCCGCGGCCCCGACCTCGCCGCGCCCGCCGGCCCCGCAGGCCCAGGCCCCGGCCGCGCCGAGACCCCCGGACCGGTCCGCGCCGCAGGCGTCCGCGCCCGCCCCGGCCCCCGCGCCGAGACCGGCCGCCCCGGAGCCGCCCCCGGTCTCCATCGAGGACGACATCCCGGCGGACGACGACCCCGACCTCGACGAGTCGGTCCTCTCCGGCCACGACCTGATCGTCCGCGAGCTCGGTGCGACGGTCGTCGAGGAGTTCACGAACGAATAGGCGGCAGCAGCACGGGTCGGGCGGACATACCTATGCAGAGCAGTCACGCCCACGTGGAGCGGCCGCGCCCACCGAGCCGCAGCCTCCCGACCCCGGAAAGCCGCCGGACCGGGCCCTGACACCTCGCCCCATGGAGAAACGCACGAACCCCCAGCGCCCCCGCGCTCGGCGGCCCGTACAAGAGCACACCGGCCCGCCGCCTATGCTGGCTGGCGTGAAGGTCCTTGTCATCGGCAGCGGCGCCCGCGAACACGCCCTGTGCCGCTCACTGTCCCTCGACCCCGACGTCACCGCGCTGTACTGCGCGCCCGGCAACGCAGGAATCGCCGAGGTCGCCGAGCTGCACCCGGTCGACGCCCTCGACGGCGCCGCCGTGGCCCGGCTGGCCGGTGAACTGGCCGCGGACCTCGTCGTGGTCGGCCCGGAGGCACCCCTTGTCGCAGGGGTCGCCGACGCCGTACGCGCCGCGGGCATCCCCTGCTTCGGCCCCTCCGGGGAAGCCGCACAGCTGGAGGGTTCCAAGGCGTTCGCCAAGGACGTGATGGCGGGCGCCGGCGTGCCGACCGCCCGCTCGTACGTCTGCACCACCCCGGACGAGGTCGACGAGGCGCTCGACGCCTTCGGCGCCCCGTACGTGGTCAAGGACGACGGGCTCGCGGCCGGCAAGGGTGTCGTCGTGACCGACGACCTCGAGGCCGCCCGCGCGCACGCCAACGCCTGTGACCGCGTCGTCATCGAGGAGTTCCTCGACGGCCCCGAGGTCTCGCTCTTCGCGATCACCGACGGTGTGACCGTCGTCCCCCTCCAGCCCGCGCAGGACTTCAAGCGCGCGCTCGACGGCGACGCGGGCCCCAACACCGGTGGCATGGGTGCCTATTCGCCGCTGCCGTGGGCCGACCCGAAGCTCGTCGACGAGGTCATGGAGACGGTCCTCCAGCCGACCGTCGACGAACTGCGCCGCCGCGGCACGGCCTTCTCGGGTCTGCTGTACGCGGGGCTCGCGATCACCTCGCGCGGCGTACGGGTCATCGAGTTCAACGCCCGGTTCGGCGACCCGGAGACCCAGGTCGTCCTGGCCCGCCTCAAGACCCCGCTCGCGGGCGTCCTCCTCGCCTCGGCCAACGGCACGCTCGCGGACCTGCCGCCTCTGCGCTGGAGCGACGAGGCGGCCGTGACCGTGGTCGTGGCCTCCCACAACTACCCGGAGACGCCGCGTACCGGCGATCCCATCACCGGACTCGCCGACGTGGCCGCGCAGGATGCGCCCCACGCGTACGTCCTGCACGCCGGGACGAAGCGGGACGGGGACGCCGTCGTCAGCGCCGGCGGCCGCGTGCTCTCGGTGACCGCGACCGGCTCGGACCTCACGCAGGCCCGCGAACGCGCGTACGCGGCGCTGTCGCGCATCGGCCTCGACGGCTCGCAGCACCGCACCGACATCGCCGCGAAGGCGGCCGCGGAGGCCTGACCGAAAGCCTCACCTGCGTGAACCTCAGGCCCCTGATCCGAAGCGGATCAGGGGCCTGAATGTCATCCACCTCTACCCAAAGCCATTCCATCGAGTGACCGCTCGTCCATCCGGCTGACGATGCCGTGTGCCCCAACTAGGGTGCGGCGCAGGCGTTCCGGCACTTGGCCCACCGGCATTGCGATGTCAGTGACGGATGCCACAGTGGGGGAGTGGACAACGCCATGGGTGCAGGCAACATAGGCAGCAGGGGGTGACGTCGGTCGTGTCCGGTATGGGTGCGGAGGTGGGCGCGCAGGCCGCGCGCTCCCGGGCTCTCGCGGTGCTGCGCATCCGCGGCAGAGCGCTGGCCGTCGCCCTGCTGCCCGCGGCCTTCGCGGTCGTGCTGGCCGCGGGCGCCGCCACCGGGCACATGGTCGGCGACGGCTGGCGGACGGCGCGGTGGATCGTCACGGTCATCGCCCTGGTCGTTCTGGCCGCGGCGGCGGGCATCGCCCTCGTGGTGGCCCGCGCCCGCCCGGCGATCAGCCCGACGGTGCCGATCGCCGAGGAGCGGGCCCCCGACCTCTACCGCCTGGTGCGCGATCTGGCCGACCGGCTCGACGTACCGGCCCCCTCGGCCATAGCGCTCACCCCGGACTGCGACAGCTGGCTGGAGGACCGTACGCATCCCGCGCACGGACCGCCCAAGCCCAAGGACGACGAGGGCCGGATCCCGCATGACGCCGACGACCTGGGGATCCGGGGCGGCGCAGGCAGAGGCCGGGTGCCCGCCGCGCCCGTCCTGGTCATCGGCTCCCCCTTCCTGTGGTGGATGCGCGTGGGCGAGCTGCGCGCCGTGCTCGCCCCGGTCGTCGCCGGTACGGGGCCGTCGGCACACCCGGACATAGCGGCCGCGCGCCGCTTCGTGCGGGGCCTGGACGCGGCGGTCGCCGTCGCCGCGGCGCCCGGCCGCGGACCGCTGGGGCGGGCGGTCCTCGGGTGCGTCGGCTGGGTCGCGCGCCTGCTCCTTCGCAGCTGCCGGGGCCACGCGGGCGAGATGGAGCGCGGGGTCGCCGCGGCCGCCGCCGAGCGCGCACAGACGGTGGACTACGGCGTGCGGATCGTCGCCCAGGAGCAGGTGGGCCTGGCCTACGCGGGCTGGGACCGGCTCCTCACCCGGGTAGCGCTGCCCGCCTGGCGCATGGGGCGCTGGCCCTCACGTCTGGACGTGGGCGTCGTCGCCGCCCTCACCGAGCTGTCCCGGCGCGACCGCCTCGCCGAGGGCTTCGCCTCCCGGCTCGGGGAGCGGCCCGCCTGCGATCTGCTGGAGGAGCCCGGCACGGTGGACGAGGCGGCGTCGCTGCTCGCGGCCCGGCTGTTCCACGGAGGCCCCGCCGAGCCGGGCCCCGACTGGGCGCCGGTCGACTGGCAGCAGTATCCGGACGAGGTCGTGGACCGTAAGTGGCGCATGGACGCGGCGCGCCTCCACCGAGTCCTCGACGCGCTGGGCGTACGTGGCTCCGCGGACCCCGCGTCCCCCGACCCGGAGGGCCCGACACTCGCCCGGGTGATGGAGCACCTCGCGACGGCGACGCGCGCCGGGGACTCCGTAGGACCGGGACCCGTGGCCCCCGTAGACCCGGAAGACCCCACCGTCCCCGCCGCGGCCCCCACCCTCCCCGCCGAGGACCTCACCGTCGCCGCCGACACCGACTTCACCGTCGCCGACACCAGCCCCACCGTCGCCCCCGACACCGACCCCACCGCCCTCGAGCACCTCGAAGACGCCGAGGACCGCGAGGACACCCCCACCGCTCTGCTCGCCGCCGGCCTGAGTGCCGAGTCGGCCCGCGAGGAGAGTGAGCGCCCCGCCCCGCCCGTGCCCGCCGCCGGACAGGGGCCCGACGGCGCGCTGTGGGACGAGGGCATGCTCCCGCTCTTCCCGCTCCAACCACCTCGTACGGGACGCGAGTTGGTGGCCGACCACGTCACGGCGATGGTGTGCTGCGCCGCCGTGGACACGGCCGGAGCCGCCCCCGGACTCGACTGGCTGGACGGCCCCTCGCTCCTGGTCGACGGCGAGCGCGCCAAGGACCTGACCCCGCGGGTCCTGAGCCTCGTGGAAGAGGGAGACCCGGAGCCTCTGCGCGCCTGGCTCACCCGCCTCGGCATCCGCCCCGAGAAGCCGGTCCGACTGGTGTAGGCCGCGACGGCGATCGCGGCACACCCACACCCCTCACATCCGCACCGCCCAACCTCCAGCCCCCGGAGGCCCACGTTCCGTTCACGTCAATTCGCGACGAACGGTGACGGAGTGCGTGCGTAATGTGATGTGCTGGGGGCGGTCGCTGACAGACGGAGCACACAAGGGCTCGGGGGAGCGAGGGAGGGAAGCGGGCATGGGGCCGGAACGGGAGGGGCAGAAGGTCGGACGGCCGGAACACGCGCGGTCACCCCGCACCATCCGCCGCTGGGAGTCGGGCGCGCTCGCCCACGCCGTGAGCGACCCCTTCGGCCAGGGCCCCCTGCCGTGGCTGCGCGGCAGCGAGCACTACTTCGACGACACGGGCCAGGTGGTCCCCTGGTACGTCGACCACGTCCCCCAGCCCGGCGCGAGCAACATCGCGACCAGCATCCCGAGCCCCCGCACCGGCGGCCCCCGCATGGCCGACGACGTGCACCGCCAGATCAAGGGCTTCACGTCGACCGGAGCGGCCGCGCCCGGCGAGGCGATCGACTTCCACATCACGGTGGACCCGCCCCAGCAGTTCAGCGTCGACATCTACCGCATCGGCCACTACGGCGGCGACGGCGCCAGCAAGATCATCACCAGTCCGCGGCTCTCCGGCATCGTCCAGCCGCCCCCGCTCACCGCGGACCGCACGGTCTCCTGCCACCACTGGTGGCTGTCCTGGCGCCTGCAGATCCCGTCGTTCTGGAGCGTGGGGGCGTACGTGGCCGTCCTCACCACCGTCGACGGCTACCGCTCGCACGTCCCCTTCACGGTCCGCGACAGCCGCCCCGCCGACCTCCTCCTGCTCCTGCCGGACGTGACCTGGCAGGCGTACAACCTCTACCCGGAGGACGGGCACACGGGGGCGAGTCTCTACCACGCGTGGGACGAGGAGGGGCGGCTGCTCGGCGAGGGTGACGCCGCGACGACGGTCTCCTTCGACCGCCCGTACGCCGGCGCGGGCCTCCCCCTGCACGTCGGCCACGCCTACGACTTCATCCGCTGGGCCGAGCGATACGGCTACGACCTCGCGTACGCCGACGCCCGCGACCTGCACGCGGGCCGCATCGACCCGACCCGCTACCGGGGCCTCGTCTTCCCCGGCCACGACGAGTACTGGTCGACGCCGATGCGCCGCACCACGGAAGTGGCCCGCGAGCGCGGCACCTCGCTCGTGTTCCTCTCCGCCAACACCATGTACTGGCAGGTCGAGTTGGGCCCGTCCCCGTCCGGTGTGCCGGACCGGCTGCTCACCTGCCACAAGCGCAGAGCACCCGGGAAGTCCGCCCTGTGGCGCGAGATCGACCGCCCCGAGCAGCAGCTCATGGGCATCCAGTACGCGGGCCGCGTCCCCGATCCGCACCCCCTCGTCGTGCGGAACGCGGACCACTGGCTGTGGGAGGCCACCGGGGCGCACGACGGCGACGAGATCGACGGCCTGGTCGCCGGCGAGGCCGACCGCTACTTCCCGCGCACCGCGCTGCCCGAGCACGAGGACCGCATCCTGCTCGCCCACTCGCCCTACCGCGACAGCGAGCGGGCGCCGCGCCACCAGGAGACGTCCCTGTACCGGGCGCCGTCCGGATCGCTGGTCTTCGCGTCCGGCACGTTCGCCTGGTCCCCGGCGCTCGACCGCCCCGGCCACGTCGACCCGCGGATCCAGCGCGCGACGGCCAACCTCCTCGACCGGATCTGCAAACGCGACTGACCGGTCCCGCCCCACCGCTGCCGCACCCGCCGGACCCGTGGCCAAAACTCGTCCCCGTATGAGCGAGAATCAGGTGCACTCGTACATATCCACGGGGAGGAACCGTGTCCGGATTCGTCGAAAAGCCCGAACCCCAGCAGGTGCCGGGCCTGGTACACCTCCACACCGGCAAGGTGCGGGACCTGTACCGGAACGAGGCGGGCGACCTCGTGATGGTCGCCTCCGACCGCATGTCCGCCTATGACTGGGTGCTGCCCACCCCCATCCCCGACAAGGGCCGTGTGCTCACTCAGCTGTCGCTGTGGTGGTTCGACCAGCTCTCCGACCTGGTCCCCAACCACGTCCTGTCGACCGAGCTGCCGCCCGGCGCCCCCGCCGACTGGCAGGGCCGCACCCTCATCTGCAAGTCGCTGCGCATGGTCCCCGTCGAGTGCGTGGCCCGCGGCTATCTCACGGGCTCCGGCCTCGTCGAGTACAACGACTCGCGCACGGTCTGCGGCCTCGCCCTGCCCGAGGGCCTGACCGACGGCTCGGAGCTGCCCGCCCCGATCTTCACGCCCGCCACGAAGGCCGAGGTCGGCGAGCACGACGAGAACGTGTCGTACGAGGAGGTGGTCCGCCAGGTCGGCGCGGAGACAGCCGCCGAGCTGCGCCGGATGACGCTCGCCGTCTACTGCCGGGCCCGGGACATCGCGCGGGAGCGCGGCGTGATCCTCGCGGACACCAAGTTCGAGTTCGGCTTCGACGGCGAGACGCTGATCCTCGGCGACGAGGTCCTCACCCCGGACTCTTCCCGCTTCTGGCCCGCGGCCGAGTGGGAGCCGGGGCACGCGCAGCCGTCGTTCGACAAGCAGTACGTGCGGAACTGGCTGACGGGCCCCGAGTCGGGCTGGGACCGCAAGAGCGAGCAGCCGCCGCCCGCGCTGCCGCAGCAGGTCGTGGACGCGACGCGCGCCAAGTACATCGAGGCGTACGAGCGCCTGACCGGCGTCAGCTGGTAATCACGGCGCCGCAGACACGCGAAAGCCCCCGGCACCTGAGGTGCCGGGGGCTTTCTGTGGAGCGAACGACGAGGTTCGAACTCGCGACCTCAACCTTGGCAAGGTTGCGCTCTACCAACTGAGCTACGTTCGCACTGCGCCGTGGCGCGAGAGCAACTATACCCAACCTCGCTCCCGCGCGAGCCGCACTGCCGAGTGCCGGTTCTCGGCGCCGAGCTTCGAGACGGCGGACGACAGATAGTTCCGCACGGTCCCCTGCGAGAGCGCGGCGCGCTCGGCGATCTCCGCGACGGGCGCCCCGTCGGCGGCGAATTCGAGGACCTCGGCCTCGCGCGCGGTCAGCGGGGAGTCGCCCGCGGCGATCGCGTCGGCCGCCAACTCCGGGTCCACATAACGGTTTCCCGCGTGCACGGTCCGAATGATCTCGGCGAGCCGCTGGGCGCTCACGGTCTTCGGCACGAACCCGCGCACCCCGGCGGACAGGGCCCGCTTCAGATGTCCGGGACGCCCATGGCCGGTCACGATCATGACCCGGCACGCGGGCAGTTCACCGCGCAGCGCTGTGGCGACCTTCACACCGTCGGCGCCCGGCATCTCCAGATCGAGCACGGCCACATCGGGCCGGTGGGCCCGCGCCATGGCGAGCGCCTCGGGCCCGGTGGCGGCCTCGGCGACGACGACCAGATCGTCCTCGAGGCCGAGCAGCGCGGCGAGCGCCCCGCGAATGAGGTGCTCGTCATCGGCGAGCAGCACGCGCACGGTCACCCGGCGCTCCTTTCGTACGCGGCGTCGCGCCGCGGTCCCACGGTGCGCCCGGCCAGCGGCACTTCGGCCACCACCCGGAACACCCCGTCCGCATCTGCCACCGCACCCGCCTCAAGCGTCCCGCCGACCTCGGCGAGGCGCTCCCTCAGTCCTGCGAGCCCGGACCCGCCGCTCAGGGCCCCCGGGGCCTTGGCCCCGTCGTTCTCCACGCTCAGGACCACCGCGTCCGGCCCCACCCGTACGCCGATGTCGCAGCGCCGGGCGTCCCCGTGCCGCAGGACGTTCGTCGTGGCCTCGCGCACGACCCAGCCGAGGGCGGACTGCACGGGGCCGGCCAGCCCGGCGGCCGGGCCCGCCACGTCGCAGGAGATCCCCGCCGCGGTCAACACGCCTTGCGCGCCCGACAGTTCGGCCGACAGATCGGCCTCGCGGTAGCCGCGTACGACCTCCCGTACCTCTTTCTGCGACTCCTGGGCGATGCGCTGGACCTCGGTCATCTGGTTCACGGCCTCGGGCCGCCCGCGCCGCGTGAGCTGCACCGCGAGCTCGCTCTTGAGCGCGATCACGGCGAGATTCCTGCCCATCACGTCATGGAGATCGCGCCCGAACCGCAGCCGTTCCTCGGCGACGGCGAGCCGCGCCCTGGTCTCGCGGGCCTCGTCGAGTTCGTGGAGGGCGTTCAGCAGCCAGACGGAGAATCCGGCGGTCAGGGCGAAGATCGCGGTGGTGAACAGCACGGTGGCCGCCGTGATGAGGGCGGCCGGCGCGGGCAGCCCGGACGGCACGGACGCCGCCCCGGCACCGAGGGACGCGCCGAGCGCCGCGCCGATCACCCGCCTGCGGGTGCGCAGTCCGGGCGTGGCACAGCCCGCGCCGACCATGAGGATGCCGACGAAGAGGACGAGCGCCGTGCGGGTGCCGGCCTCCTCGTCCGGGGGGACCCGCAGCATCACGCCGAGCGTCCCGACGGAGATCACGGCGGTGGCGACCCCGTACGCGATGACCAGTCGGACCGGCTGCTCGCGCCGGCCGCGCGTCCAGTCGAGCGCCTTGGACGTGGTCACCGCGCCGAGCACGGCGTGCGCGCAGAGCGCGAGGAGCAGGGTCCAGGCGAGCGCGGCCGGCACCTCACCGAAGGCGAGGGGGCCGAGCCAGAAGATCTCGACGAGCCCGAAGGACTGCAGAGACCACCGTGTGTACGTCTCCACCTTCGCCGGGGTGCTCTTCCCCCGCCACCATGCGCCAGGCCGCCTCATGTCCCCGCTCCGTCGGATCAACGCCGCGGTTCCCAGCGGAACCACCGTCGTACAGCAAACACGGCGAGGACGGTCCAGGCCACAGCGGTGGCGACGGCGCCCAAGGCGCCGTGCGCGGAGAGGTCCCCGGTCCAGCCGCCCCGTACGAGGGTGATCACCGGTGTGAGGGGCAGCAGTTCGCACACCGACGCGAGGCGGTCCGGCATGACTTGGAGGGGCACGACGGTGCCGGAGCCGAGCATCGAGAGAAGCAGCAGCGGCATGGCCGCGACCTGCGCGCTCTCGACGCTCCTGCTGAAACTCGCGGTGACTGCGGCGAGCGCGGGCCACATCACCAGGCCCAGCAGCAGCCCGAGTACGGCGTAATACGGCGCCTGCGGAGCCCCCACGTCGAGGAACGCCGTGCAGGCGGCGACGAGCACGAGGCTCTGCGCGAGGCCGATGGAGACGGAGGGCACGGCGGCACCGGCGAGGATCTCCCCGTCGCGCAGCTCACCGGTGCGCAGCCGCTTGAGGACGAGTTCCTCGCGCCGGGCCGCGTAGACGCCGACCAGCGCGCTGTAGACGGCGAAGAGGAGGGAGAAGCCGATCGCGGACGGCAGCAGCACCGAGCCGACGGTGAGCCCCGTGCCCTTCAGGTCCATGCTGTCGATCGACGAGCGCACGCTGAACGGCAGCACCAGCGGCACGAACACCGCGGTGAAGAGCGTGCCCTTGCTGCGGCCGATCAGCGTCAGCTCCGCGCGGGCGAGCGCCCGCATCCGCCCGGCGGCCGTCGTGCCGGCCGTGGCCGCGGGCTTCGTCCTGTCCGTCACGACCGCGCTCATCGCGCCGCCACCTCATCCCTGTTCTGCGTGCCGGCCCTGGTTTCCGTACGCGCGTCCTGCGCGATCCGCAGGAACGCCTCTTCGAGGGACGCGCTGCGCACGTCGAGCCCCCGCAGCTCGACCCGGGCGTCCCTGGCCCACAACAGGAGCCCGGTGGCCGCCCGTTGGAGCTCGTCCGTCCGCAGCCGGATGGTGCGGCCGTCCGTTTCGTGGCCGCTCACGCCGAGCTCGGCGAGCGGCGGGAGGTCACCGGGGAAGTAGCCGTCGGGCAGTTCGAAGGAGATGTGGGAGGGCTGGGCCGCGACGACCTCGTCGACGCGGCCCTCGGCGGCGATCCGCCCCTCGTGGAGGATGGCGAGCCGGTCGGCGAGCTCCTCGGCCTCTTCGAGGTAGTGGGTGGTCAGCAGCACGGTGGTGCCCTCGGCGCGCAGCTCGCGCACCAGGTTCCAGGTCGCGCGCCGCCCCTCGGCGTCGAGGCCGGTGGTCGGCTCGTCGAGGAAGAGGACCTCGGGCCGGCCGAGCAGCGCGAGCGCCAGGTCGAGGCGCCGCTTCTCGCCGCCGGACAGCTGCTTCACACGGACCCGGGACCGCCGTTCGAGCCCGACGAGCTCGAGGGCCTCACCGGCGGGCCGGGCGCCGCTCGTGCATCCGCCCCACATCCGGACGGCCTCGGCCACGGTCAGCTCGGACGGAAAGCCGCCTTCTTGGAGCATGACCCCGACGCGCGGCCTGACCAGGTCGCGTTCCGTGTACGGGTCGTGCCCGAGGACCCGTACACGGCCGCCGGCCGGGACGGCGAGTCCTTCGAGGAGTTCGACGGTGGAGGTCTTGCCCGCGCCGTTGGTGCCGAGGAGGGCGAAGAGTTCTCCGCGGGCGACGGAGAAGGTCACTCCGCGCACCGCCTCGTACGAGCCCCCGTACACGCGTCGCAGATCGGTGACGTCGATCACGCGCTCGTTCGTTTCCATGCCCCGAGCCTCTCCCGGTGCCGGGGCGAGGAGCAGTGCGCGCTGTCACCGGACCGCATGACAAATGTCAGAGCGGGGCTCGGACATGCAGAAGGCCCCGGTCCGATGGACCGGGGCCTTCAACTGGAGCGAACGACGAGGTTCGAACTCGCGACCTCAACCTTGGCAAGGTTGCGCTCTACCAACTGAGCTACGTTCGCACTGCCTCCGATCGACTCTCATCGATCGGCGCGAGCACCAGCCTACCGCACTCCGAAGAGTGGTCGGTACGCCATGCAGAGCGGGTGACAGGAATTGCACACTGCGCCTTCCCCCTGGAAGGGGGATGTTCTACTACTGAACTACACCCGCAAGACTCCGTGAGGTTCGGCCTTTCGGCCTCGCCCCTCGGCGTGCTCCAGACTTTAGCTGATCAACAGGGGTGGAGCGCAAGTCGGCTGCTCTGCGGGCTGCCCGAGGGGGTCAGTTGGCCGCCTCGAACGCCTCGTAGACCCGCTTGGGGATGCGGCCGCGCGGCGGGACGTCCATCTTGTGCGAGCGCGCCCAGGCGCGGACGGCCGCCGGGTCGGCGGACACCGCGGTGTGCTTGAAGCTCCTGACGGTCTTCCCCGAGGCGCCCTTGCCCGAGCCGGTCTGCTTGCGGCCGGCCTGGAGGAAGGGGGCCAGGGCCGTGCGCAGTTTCTTGGCATTGGCTGGATTCAGGTCGATCTCGTACGACTTGCCGTCGAGACCGAACACGACCGTTTCTGCGGCATCTCCGCCGTCGATGTCGTCGGAGAGAGTGACCACGACACGCTGCGCCACGAATATCGGTCCCTTCGTGCGACATCTGCACCTTGACGTGCGCCGATGTCGACTGTCCGGCTGTTATGGGGCAAAGCAGAGGCGAACTGCTCGCTTTCGCCATTTCCTTTTTACCTTGCCTGGCATTGCATTGTGAAGACCGACTAAATCCCCCCGCGTGTCCGGAGGCAATGGGTCTCCGAAATCTTTCCCCCGATTTTCCACGGGGTCACCGCGCTGTTGCAGTAACGTGATCCGGCTCTCGTAGCTTCCTACGGTCTACGCGAGTAGAAATTTTGTCCGGGTAGTCTGAAGGGACCTGCTCAGCACCACACACCGGGAGTGCCAGTGGCACGCGTCGTAGTCGACGTCATGCTCAAGCCGGAGATCCTCGACCCCCAGGGCCAGGCGGTGCAGCGTGCACTGCCGCGCCTCGGTTTCGAGGGCATCTCCGACGTACGTCAGGGAAAGCGATTCGAACTCGAGGTTGACGGGCCCGTCGACGATGCCGTCCTCGCCCGTATCCATGAGTTGGCCGACACGTTCCTCGCCAACACCGTGATCGAGAACTTCACCGTGAAGGTGGAAGAACCCGCGGTGGGGGCAGAAAAGTGACCGCTCGTATTGGAGTCGTCACCTTTCCTGGATCCCTCGACGACCGGGACACGCAGCGCGCGATCCGACTCGCCGGCGCGGAACCCGTAGCCCTCTGGCACAAGGACAAGGATCTGAAGCAGGTCGACGCGGTCGTCCTGCCCGGTGGATTCTCCTACGGCGACTATCTGCGGGCGGGTGCCATCTCCCGGTTCTCGCCGGTGATGGAGAGCGTCGTCGACCAGGCCAAGGCGGGTCTTCCCGTTCTCGGTATCTGCAATGGCTTCCAGGTCCTCACCGAGGCGCACCTGCTCCCCGGCGCGATGCTCGGCAACGACCATCTGCACTTCATCTGCCGTGACCAGAAGCTGCGCGTGGAGAACACGGACACCGCCTGGACCGCCGACTACACGGCAGGCCAGGAGATCCACATCCCGCTGAAGAACATGGACGGCCGCTACGTCGCCGACGAGCACACGCTGGACATGCTGGAGGCGGAGGGCCGCGTCGCCTTCCGTTACGTGGGCTTCAACCCGAACGGTTCGCTCCGCGACATCGCCGGCATCACGAACGAGGCGGGCAACGTCGTCGGTCTGATGCCGCACCCGGAGCACGCCGTCGAGCCGCTCGTCGGCTCCGGTCGCACCGACGGCCTCCCCTTCTTCACCTCGATCCTCAAGAAGCTGGTCGCCGCCTCATGAGCCTCGACACCGTTGAGAACGCCGCAAAGACCCCCGACGTCGAGCTCCCCTGGGCCGAGCTCGGCCTGAAGAAGGACGAGTACGAGCGGGTCGTGGAGATCCTCGGCCGCCGCCCGACCGGCGCCGAGCTCGCCATGTACTCCGTGATGTGGTCCGAGCACTGCTCGTACAAGTCGTCCAAGATCCACCTGCGCCAGTTCGGCGAGAAGGCGCCGCAGTCCGACGCGCTGCTCGTCGGCATCGGTGAGAACGCCGGTGTCGTGGACGTCGGCCAGGGCTACGCCGTCACCTTCAAGGTCGAGTCGCACAACCACCCGTCGTACGTCGAGCCCTACCAGGGCGCGGCCACCGGCGTCGGCGGCATCGTGCGCGACATCATCGCGATGGGCGCGCGCCCGGTCGCGGTCGTCGACCCGCTGCGCTTCGGCGCGGCCGACCACCCCGACACCAAGCGTGTGCTGCCGGGTGTCGTCGCCGGCATCGGCGGCTACGGCAACTGCCTGGGCCTGCCGAACATCGGCGGCGAGGTCGTCTTCGACGCCTGCTACCAGGGCAACCCGCTGGTCAACGCGGGCGCCATCGGTGTCATGCGGCACGAGGACATCCACCTCGCGAAGGCGTCGGGGCCGGGCAACAAGGTCATCATGTACGGGGCCCGGACGGGCGGCGACGGCATCGGTGGCGCCTCGATCCTGGCCTCCGAGACCTTCGACGACGCGAAGCCCTCGAAGCGTCCCGCCGTCCAGGTCGGTGACCCCTTCCAGGAGAAGCTCCTCATCGAGTGCACCCTGGAGGCGTTCGCCGAGAAGCTCGTCGTCGGCATCCAGGACCTCGGAGCCGCCGGAATCTCCTGCGCCACCAGCGAGCTGGCGTCCAACGGCTCGGGCGGCATGCGCGTCGAGCTGGACGACGTACCGCTGCGCGACTCCACGCTCTCGCCCGAGGAAATCCTCATGAGCGAGTCGCAGGAGCGCATGTGCGCGGTCGTCGAGCCGGAGAAGGTCGCCCGCTTCCTCGAGATCTGCGAGAAGTGGGACGTCATCGCCACCGTCATCGGTGAGGTCACCGACGGCGACCGCCTGGAGATCTTCTGGCACGGCGAGAAGATCGTCGACGTCGACCCGCGCACGGTCGCCCACGAGGGCCCGACCTACGAGCGCCCGTACGCCCGCCCCGCGTGGCAGGACGCGCTCCAGGCCGACGACGCGAACAAGCTGCCGCGGCCGTCCACGTCGGACGAGCTGAAGCAGCAGGTCCTCGCGCTCGTCTCGTCGCCGAACCAGGCGTCGAAGAAGTGGATCACCTCGCAGTACGACCACTTCGTGCAGGGCAACACCGTCCTCGCGCAGCCCGAGGACTCGGGCATGATCCGCATCGACGAGGAGTCGGGGCTCGGCGTCGCCATCGCGACCGACGGCAACGGCCGGTACGCGAAGCTCGACCCGTACCACGGCGCGCAGCTCGCCCTCGCCGAGGCGTACCGGAACGTCGCGACGACCGGCGCCAAGCCGCTCGCGATCTCCGACTGCCTGAACTTCGGTTCGCCCGAGGACCCGGACGTCATGTGGCAGTTCGTCGAGGCCATCCGCGGTCTCGCCGACGCCTGCCAGATCCTCGGCACCCCGGTGACCGGCGGCAACGTCTCGCTGTACAACCAGACGGGTGAGGCGGCGATCCACCCGACGCCCGTCGTGGCCGTGCTCGGCGTCATCGACGATGTCGCCCGCCGCACGCCGGTCGCCTTCAGCGAAGAGGGCCAGCTCCTCTACCTGCTCGGCGACACCCGCGAGGAGTTCGGCGGCTCGGCCTGGTCGCAGGTCGTCCACGACCACCTCGGCGGTCTGCCCCCGCAGGTCGACCTGGAGCGGGAGCGGCTGCTCGCCGACATCCTGATCTCGGCGTCCCGCGACGGCATGGTCGACGCCGCGCACGACCTGTCCGACGGCGGCCTGATCCAGGCCGTGGTCGAGTCGGCGATGCTCGGTGACAAGGGCGCGCGGCTCATCGTGCCCGACGGCCTGGACGCGTTCACGTTCCTGTTCTCCGAGTCGGCGGGCCGCGCGGTCGTCGCCGTCCCGCGGAGCGAGGAGCTGCGCTTCACCGACATGTGCGGCGCACGCGGCCTCCCGGCCACCCGCATCGGCGTGGTCGACGGCGACGCGGTGGACGTGCAGGGCGAGTTCGCACTCTCCCTGGAGGAACTCCGCGAGGTCCACGAGGCGACGATCCCGGCGCTGCTGGCCTGATCGGCTTCCTCCCGTACGAACGTCAGGCCCCACCCGGATGAATGTGCCCCGGGTGGGGCCTGACGCGCGTCTTGGGCCCGGTCGAAAAGGGCCTGAGCGGGTACGCCGTCAAGGCATAGGCTCGCCCCATGTCACCGGCCAAGAAGCGTGCACGCACCTATGACTCCGCCAAGATCCGTACGGCCGTCCTCGCGCAGTTCGCGCTCGTACGGGCAGCGGTCGCCGGTCTCACGGACGAGCAGCTCGGCGCCCCGACCCGGCTCGGCGACTGGACCGTACGGGAGCTGGCCGCGCACTGCACGATGGCGGTCGGAGCCGTGGCCAGGGGTCTGGAGATGCCCGAGCCGCAGAAGCACGAACTGCCGCTCCTGGACTGGCCGTTCGGTACGGTTACCGAGTCCGCCGCCATCGCCGACGGCACCCGGGAACTCGCCGCGAGCGCCCCGCCCGCGGACCTCTTCGCGCGCACCACGGCCCGTATCGAAGAGGCCCTGGCCGCGGCCCCCGACACCCGTCTCGTCCCCACGAGATTCGGCGCCATGACCCTCGCCGACTTCCTCGTCACCCGTACCGTCGAACTCGTCGTCCACACCGACGACCTGAACGACGCGCTGCCCGGCCTCGACGTCCCGTGCGACCGCCAGGCGCTCGCCGCCTGCACCCGGTTGCTCGCCGACGCCCTCGCCGTGAAGGCGCCCGGCGCGTCGACCGAGGTGCGGATCCCGCCGTTCGCCGTCGTCCAGTGCGTCGAGGGCCCCCGCCACACTCGCGGCACCCCGCCGAACGTCGTCGAGACGGACCCGCTCACCTGGATCCGCCTCGCCACCGGACGCGCCGAGTGGCGCGCCGCCCTGGACGACGCGAAGGTCAGCGCGAGCGGCGAGCGGGCCGACCTCAGCAAGCTGCTGCCGCTCATGGGCTGACCCCGACGGCGGACCGGTGGAACCGATTGGCCCACCCCGCCCGTCCAACCGCCATGCACACGCAATCCCGGAACCTCACCGTCCTGGCCGCGCTTCTGCCCCTCGCGGCCGTCGCAGCGTGCGGATCACAGACCGTGTCCGTCGGGGATGCGCCCGTCACCGGGGTCCGGTGGAACGTCGAGAGCGTCACCGTCGACGGCGCCACCGCGCAGGCCCCCGAGAGCGCGTACGTGGAGTTCCCCTCGGCCGACCGGGCGCGCGGCAACAACGGCTGCAACAGCTTCGACGCGGAGGCCGAGATCGACGGCGACACGATCCGTATCGGCAGGAGCACCGTGACGATGTCGATGTGCAACGACAAGGAGCAGCGGGACTTCGAGAAGACCTTCAGTCGCGCCATCGGGGGCAGCAACAAGGCCAGGACCGACGGTGACCACCTCACCCTCACCACCGACGACGGCGACACGATCGCCCTGGTCAAGGAGCATCCGGCCCCGCTGACCGGCACCGAGTGGACCGTCACGAGCCTGCTCTCCGACCACGTCGCGACCTCGCTGCCGAAGGACGTGGCAGGCCGGGCCAGGATGACCTTCGAAAAGGCGGGCAAGGCGGGCAAGGACGGCACCGCGACCGGCAGCCTCGGCTGCAATCGCTTCCGCGCGAAGGCCGAGTTCCGCGACGGCCACCTCACGCTCGGCAGGCCGGTCACGACCCGCGTGCTCTGCCAGGGCCCGCGCATGGCCACCGAACGCGCCCTCCTGAAGCTCTTCGCCCAGAAGTTGTCGTACGAGGTCCAGGGCCGCACCCTCACGCTGACGGCCCCCGACGGAACTGGCGCCGTGGCGGGGGCCGGCCGCGGCTGACCGGACGGCACCCCCGGGCCCCGGGCCCCCCGGCTCCCGGCGACCCCATCCCCGGCCCCCGCCCCCGTGCCTCCGCAGCGAATTCCGTCACACTCGCACCCGCCGTCGCGCCCGGCGCCGCCCCCTCCGGCGCCCACCGCCCCGCACCCGCCGCCGGCGCCGCCCCCGAGCCCGCCCAGCGATGCCCTTAGCACACGAAGAACCAGGTCAGCGCCATGATCGCGCCGAAGGGGCGGGGTGGGCGGGAAAGGGGTGGTGAGGGGTGAAGCACCCCGGGCCACGGCCTCAGGGGCGGGTGCCACCGGCTCGACCAGGCGCGGGATCACGTTCGCCAATTCGGACCAGTGGTCGATCTCGCCTACACTCGGAGGCGTGCCACGTGGTGACGGTCGACTCAATCATGATCTGCTCCCCGGCGAGAAAGGCCCCCAGGACGCTTGCGGCGTCTTCGGTGTCTGGGCTCCCGGTGAAGAGGTCGCCAAGCTCACTTACTTCGGGCTCTACGCCCTCCAGCATCGAGGTCAGGAATCCGCGGGAATCGCGGTGAGCAACGGCTCCCAGATTCTCGTCTTCAAGGACATGGGCCTCGTGTCCCAGGTCTTCGACGAGACCTCCCTCAGTTCGCTCCAAGGTCATATCGCGGTCGGTCACGCCCGCTACTCGACCACCGGCGCCTCCGTGTGGGAGAACGCCCAGCCGACGTTCCGGGCCACTGCGCACGGCTCGATCGCGCTCGGCCACAACGGCAACCTGGTCAATACGGCGCAGCTCGCCGAGATGGTCGCGGCCCTCCCCAAGGAGAACGGCCGCAACACCCAGCTCGCGGCGACCAACGACACCGACCTCGTCACCGCGCTCCTCGCGGGCCAGGTCGACGACGACGGCAAGCCGCTGACCATCGAAGACGCCGCCGCCAAGATCCTTCCGGATGTTCAGGGCGCCTTCTCCCTCGTCTTCATGGACGAGCACACCCTGTACGCGGCCCGCGACCCGCAGGGCATCCGCCCGCTGGTCCTCGGCCGGCTCGAGCGCGGCTGGGTCGTCGCCTCCGAGTCCGCCGCCCTCGACATCTGTGGCGCCAGCTACGTGCGCGAGATCGAGCCGGGCGAGTTCGTCGCCATCGACGAGAACGGCCTGCGCACCTCCCGATTCGCAGAAGCGAAGCCCAAGGGCTGTGTCTTCGAGTACGTGTACCTGGCCCGCCCCGACACCGACATCGCCGGGCGGAACGTGTACCTCTCCCGCGTGGAGATGGGCCGCAAACTCGCCAAGGAAGCACCGGTCGAGGCCGACCTGGTCATAGCGACGCCGGAATCGGGCACCCCCGCCGCGATCGGTTACGCGGAGGCCTCCGGCATTCCGTTCGGCGCGGGACTGGTCAAGAACGCGTACGTCGGCCGGACCTTCATCCAGCCCTCGCAGACCATCCGGCAGCTCGGTATCCGGCTGAAGCTCAACCCGCTCAAGGAAGTCATCAAGGGCAAGCGGCTGGTCGTCGTCGACGACTCGATCGTGCGCGGCAACACCCAGCGCGCCCTGGTCCGCATGCTCCGCGAAGCGGGCGCGGCCGAGATCCACATCCGGATCTCCTCTCCCCCCGTGAAGTGGCCGTGCTTCTTCGGCATCGACTTCGCGACGCGCGCCGAGCTGATCGCCAACGGCATGTCGATCGACGAGATCGGCAAGTCCCTGGGCGCCGACTCCCTCTCCTACATCTCCATCGACGGCATGATCGAGGCCACGACCATCGACAAGCCGAACCTCTGCCGCGCCTGCTTCGACGGCGAGTACCCGATGGACCTCCCCGACCCCGAGCTGCTCGGCAAGCAGCTCCTGGAGACCGAGCTCGCGGCGGGACCGGCGAACACCGCCGCCGCCGACGCCCTCCGTCGCCCGTAAGACCCCCGTCGTACGACACGAAAGTTCTCAAGCCATGTCTGAGACACCTGGTGCCAGCTATGCGTCCGCGGGCGTCGACATCGAAGCGGGCGACCGCGCCGTCGAACTGATGAAGGAGTGGGTGAAGAAGACGCAGCGCCCCGAGGTCGCCGGCCTCGGCGGTCTCGGCGGATTCGCCGGTCTCTTCGACGCCTCCGCCTTCAAGCGTTACGAGCGTCCGCTGCTCGCCTCCGCCACGGACGGAGTCGGCACGAAGGTCGACATCGCCCGCCGCCTCGGCGTGTACGACACCATCGGTCACGACCTCGTCGCGATGGTCATGGACGACATCGTGGTGTGCGGCGCCGAGCCGCTGTTCATGACCGACTACATCTGCGTCGGCAAGGTGCACCCCGAGCGTGTCGCCGCCATCGTGAAGGGCATCGCCGAGGGCTGTGTCCTCGCCGGCTGCTCCCTCGTCGGCGGCGAGACCGCGGAGCACCCGGGCCTGCTCGGCCCGGACGACTTCGACGTCGCGGGCGCCGGCACCGGCGTCGTGGAGGCCGACCGGCTGCTCGGCCCGGATCGTATCCGTACGGGTGACGCGGTGATCGCCATGGCGTCCTCCGGCCTTCACTCGAACGGGTACTCGCTGGTCCGCCACGTCCTCTTCGACCGCGCGAACCTGAAGCTCGACCAGCACATCGAGGAGCTCGGCCGCACGCTCGGCGAGGAGCTTCTGGAGCCCACCAAGATCTACTCGCTGGACTGCCTGGCGCTGACCCGCACCACGGACGTCCACGCGTACAGCCACATCACGGGCGGCGGTCTCGCGGCCAACCTGGCCCGGGTCATCCCGGACGGCCTGCACGCCACCGTGGACCGCTCCACGTGGGCGCCTGGCGCGATCTTCGACCTCGTCGGCAAGGCCGGCGCCGTGGAGCGCCTGGAGCTCGAGAAGACGCTGAACATGGGCGTCGGCATGATGGCGATCGTCCCCCAGGACGCGGTGGACTCCGCGCTCGCGACGCTCGCCGACCGCGGCGTGGACTCGTGGGTCGCCGGTGAGATCACCGAGCGCGGCGAGCACACCACGGGCGCGGCGCTCACGGGTGACTACAGCAAGTAAGGCCCGCAGGGCAGCACAAAACCCGGTCCGGCGGTGTGACCACCCCGGACCGGGTGAAGTGCAGTTGCTACGAAAACGAGAACTGCGAAGAACTACTGCTGGACTGCAGACTGCAGGACTGCGAGGTCAAGCGCCGCGGCGCTGCGACGAGGGACCGGACTCGTCAGAGTCCTCGTCATCCTCGTCGTCGTTATACAGATCCGCGTACTGGGCGTACGGGTCGTCTTCCTCGTCGTCGTCCTCGAACGGCTCGCCATTCGGCGGCTGATTCGAGGTCGAAGCGCCCAGCTCATTGGCCAGACGCGAGAGGTCAGTCCCGCCGCTGCTGTACTTCAGCTGGCGGGCGACCTTCGTCTGCTTGGCCTTTGCCCGGCCGCGCCCCATGGCTCGACCCCCTCGGTGACGGGGCTCGACGGCCCCAGAGTCTTGACACGCGTTCATGATCTCGAACGGGCTCTCCGCAGAGAGACCCGTCCTTAGGGCTTCCACGGTACCTGCTCCCGCGGCCATACGGTACGTCGCCCGCAGGACGCGCCTGGGCGCAGGACCAGCAAGGTGCCCTGTCCTCGCTGGTCAGCTGCGATTTTAACCTCTTCTTGGTGAGCGACCCGCCGACGGGCGTGAGTCTTGTCTCCCGTATCCGCCCACGGGCCGCTCCCGGGCACCCCGAACGTCAGTGGCGGCGGGCCTCCGCCATGCGCTGCTCGGCGATCCGGTCGGCCGCGGCGGCCGGCGGAATCCCGTCCGTCTTCGCACGCGCGAATATGGCCAGCGTCGTGTCGAAGATCTTCGACGCCTTGGCCTTGCACCGGTCGAAGTCGAAGCCGTGCAGCTCGTCGGCGACCTGGATCACTCCGCCGGCGTTCACGACGTAGTCGGGCGCGTAGAGGATCCCGCGGTCGGCGAGGTCCTTCTCCACGCCCGGGTGGGCGAGCTGGTTGTTGGCCGCGCCGCAGACGATCTTCGCCGTGAGGACCGGGACGGAGTGGTCGTCGAGCGCGCCGCCCAGAGCGCACGGGGCGTAGATGTCGAGGCCCTCGGTGGTGATGAGCGCCTCGGTGTCCGCCACTGCCTGCACGGACGGGTGCTTGTCCTGAATCCGCCGTACGGACTCCTCGCGCACATCCGTGATCACGACCTCGGCGCCGTCCGTGAGGAGGTGCTCCACGAGGTGGTGGCCGACCTTGCCGACGCCCGCGATGCCGACCTTGCGGCCGCGCAGCGTCGGGTCGCCCCACAGGTGCTGGGCGGAGGCCCGCATGCCCTGGAAGACACCGAAGGCGGTGAGCACGGACGAGTCGCCGGCGCCGCCGTTCTCGGGGGAGCGCCCGGTCGTCCAGCGGCACTCGCGCGCGACGACGTCCATGTCGGCGACGTAGGTGCCGACGTCGCACGCCGTCACGTAGCGCCCGCCGAGCGAGGCGACGAAGCGGCCGTAGGCGAGCAGCAGTTCCTCGCTCTTGATCGTCTCGGGGTCACCGATGATCACGGCCTTGCCGCCGCCGTGGTCGAGGCCGGCCATGGCGTTCTTGTACGACATGCCGCGCGCGAGGTTCAGGGCGTCGGCGACGGCCTCCGCCTCGTTCGCGTACGGGTAGAAGCGGGTGCCGCCGAGGGCGGGGCCCAGGGCGGTGTTGTGGAGGGCGATGACGGCCTTGAGGCCACTGGCGCGGTCCTGGCAGAGCACGACTTGCTCGTGGCCGCCCTGTTCCGAGTGGAACAGGGTGTGCAGAACATCGGCAGGGGCGCCGGTTACGTCGGTCACTGTGGTGACTCCCGGGTAAGTAGCGGCGATTGGAGACGGTGCCCGTACGGGTGGCGGGTCCCGTTGGGCAAGAGACTAGAGCCTGCGCCGAGCCGCCAGATGCGCAGTGCCGAGGATCACCCTCTCCTGGAGTACGCGCGTGTCCGGCCAGGTGCGTTCACCTTCGGCCATGGGACGATTTGCAGTGTTTTCCAGGCGCAGTCCGGGGGAGGGAGCAGCCGTGCCCAAGGTGTCTTCGGTGACCGTGCCCTACGCGTCGTATCTACGCGTGTACGAACCTCTAGCGGCGTTCCCCGAGCCCGAGCGGAGCCACTGGGAGCGCTACGCGCAGCGTCGCGAACGCCCCTCCTACCAGGACGAACTGCGCCGCTCGCTGGCCGACTTGCTGCCGACGCCGCCGGTGCCCGTGCCGGTGCACGAGAGCGACGACGCGTTCGTCATCGAGACGGAGGGGGTGGTGTGCGTGTGTCCGTGGCGCACGCGGCTGCGCGGCTGGCAGGCGCTGGACGAGCTGCCCGGCCGACTGCCGACACCGGTGCTGGACGCGGTGCTCCCGCCGGTGGTGCGCCGGCAGTCCGCCGCGGACTACGAGCGCTGGCTCGCCCGCAACCCGGACGCCCGCCCCTGGATCCGCACGTCCACCTGGCAGATCCCGCTGAACTGGTTCGTGCTCGTCTCGGACGAGGAGCGCGAGTACGGCAAGGGGGCCGCGGACGGCGAGGCGCCGGTGCTGCGCTACCGGACGCCGATGGTGCAGGCGCGGCGCCGGGTGGCGCGGGGGCTTCGCACGCTGCGGGACACGATGGACGAGGGGCCGCTGATCGACGGTCTGGTGGATGTGGGGCGCTGGCTCGAAGAGTTCCATCCGCGTTCATTCGTCGAACTCGACTACGGCGGCCTGGTGCACGCTTTGTCCGCGGAGGATCTGGACGGTGATCATTCCGCTGCGGACGTGGCGGAGGGGATCGAGGCGCTGCGGCGCGGTGACGGTGACGGGGCCGAGGCGGCGTACGCGCGGCTGATGGAACGTTGGCGTGCCGTGCGGGACCGGCAGTTCGCGAACTGACCGTACGGGTGTGCGGGGACGTAGGTCCCGATCCGGGCTTTTGCCCCAAGCGTGATGGACCGCACTTACTACGCCCTTGCGCCCATCACCCCTCCTCGTGCCAAAATAGGACAAGGAGTCCGGGGAGGACTTCACTCGGCTGCTTTCGTCCGCGTTCAGCCGGAATCTCAGCATTGCACGCTATGGGGGGTCTCGTGACTCCTGGCGCCACTGTGACTGATCGTCACAGTGGCGTGACTGTCCGCTATGGCATGGTCCATCGGCTTCCGTCGCTGATGAACACCTGGGAGGGCAATTCCATCGGTTTGGCCGACGTGGCTGGACGGATGGTGTAGTTGTAGTGCCGAGGACAAGCCGTTCGTCCTATAACCGACTCGACCCGCGTCCGCCATTTCGGGCAACGCGGGTCAAGGTGCAGAATTTAGAGGAATGAACCGAGAAGGTTCGGTTCTCCCGAGGAGGCCGCTCATGACCGCTCGCACCCCTGATGCCGAGCCGCTGCTGACCCCGGCTGAGGTCGCCACGATGTTCCGCGTCGACCCGAAGACGGTGACGCGCTGGGCAAAGGCTGGCAAGCTCACGTCGATTCGCACGCTCGGCGGGCACCGCCGCTACCGCGAGGCGGAGGTCCGTGCACTGCTCGCGGGCATTCCGCAGCAGCGCAGCGAGGCCTGAACAACTGAATAAACCGGGCGTTCCGGGCTCCCCAGCCCTTTTCGCGCCCAACCTATAGCTCCATACGACGCGGGTCTGCCCCAACAGGCCCACGCCTGCTCATGCTTCACGGGTGCGTCGTCGATCGCGCTGGACTCCGCCGGGTCCAGCGCGATTTTTTTATGCGCGGATCCGTGCGGGTGGGGCGGTGCGCCGGGGTCCGGCGCGTGGCTTTGTGGGCGGCCCTGTGGGCCCCTGATCGAGTGCCGGCGGCATCCTGCCGGGGGCCGCGGGCGGGTGCTCGGCGGGTCGGCGGGGAGGTCCGTCCGAGGGGTCCCGGGGTGGGTCTTCGGGAGTGCCCGGGCGGGCCCCAGGGGTAGTGCAATTGCACATATTAAATTGAGGTGTTGTAGGGCGGGTGTAAGAAACGCTGTTTCTAAAACTGGTCCCGTGACACCCGTCACACACTCGCACACTTGTTGCTGGCGCGGCCCTTGGGTTAGAGGGGATTCGCGTCGCGGTGTCCGCCGTGCTCCCCCCCGGGCTCCCGCCGGTTGGGGCCGCCGTCCGGCGCCTTTGGTCAGGCGGTGGAGGGACTTTCGTCCTCCGGGGCCCCGTAGTCCTTCTCCGGGCCTCCTGCGGGCTCTCTGCCGGGCTCCAGGGCGAGGCGCAGGAGTTGGTGGCAGACGGGGCAGTGCCGGGTCAGATGGCGGTAGCCGGAAGCGGCGGAGAGGTGGGCGCGCAGCAGGGCGCGCGTCTCGTGCCGGGCGGATGCCGCCATGCGCCACCTCCGGGTCGGGAATCCCTTGCTGTCTGAGTACCGGGGGAGCGGGATGCCGTCAAGACGGCGGGGGGCGGGGCGCGCAGGCGCGGACGGGCGGTGCGGGGGCCCTACGCGTGTGCGCGCACACGACTGAGGCCCGCGCCCCTCTGCGGGGTACGGGCCTCGGTTCCGCGTGCGGTCCTGACGGGAGTTGCTGTGTTTGATGGCGGCTGCGCCGCGGGCGTGGCCTGCGGGTCGGGGGCGCACGACGCGGGTTGGGGACACGCGACTGAGGCCCGCACCCCTTGCGGGGTGCGGGCCTCAGTCTTACGTGCGGTCCTGACGGGATTTGAACCCGCGGCCTCCACCTTGACAGGGTGGCGAGCACTCCAAACTGCTCCACAGGACCTTGCTCGCGGCACTTGGTGTTGCTCTGTGCTGCGAGATGAGACTGTACAGCAGCGCAGGCCCGGCGGTCGAACTCACTTAACGTGCCGGGTCCGTTACGGCGCTGCCGCGTCGATCGCCTTCACGATCCGCTTGTCCGAGACCGGGTACGCGGTGCCGAGCGCGTGGGCGAAGTAGCTGACCCGCAGCTCCTCCAGCATCCAGCGGATGTCCAGGACTTCCTGCGGCACGGGCCGCCCCTGCGGCATCTGTTCGAGCAGCCACGCGTACTCGTCCCGCATCTCGTGGACCTTCTCCATGCGCGACGTGTCCCGCTGGACGTTCGTCGGCATCTGGGTCAGGCGCCGGTCGGCGGCGACCAGGTAGCGCACCAGGTCGGGCAGGCGCCGCAGGCCCGTGTCCGTGACGAAGCCGGGGCGGATCAGCGCCGTCAACTGCGCCCGTACGTCCGTGAGATTGGCGAGCAGCGTCGGGCTCTTCGTCGACTTCAGGCGGCGCTCGCAGGCCTGCCAGGCGGCGAGGACCTGCTGTACCTGGCCCACCGTCCTTACGGTCGTGTCGACGATCTCGGCGCGCACCTTGTCGTAGAGCTTGCGGTACGACTCCTCGTCCCAGGCGGGGCCGCCGAAGTCCGCGATGAGCTTGTCGCAGGAGGCCATGGCGCAGTCGTCGAAGAGTGCCTGGACCGAGCCGTGCGGGTTCGCGGACAGGGCGAGCTTCTGGGGGTTGGTCAGCTTGTCCGAGGCGAACTTGCCCGGGTTGACCGGGATGTTGCGCAGGATCAGCCGGCGCGTGCCCCGCCACATGGCCTGCTGCTGCTCGGCCTCCGTGTCGAAGAGCCGAACCGAGACCGTGTCCCCGTCGTCGACCAGCGCCGGATACGCCTTGACGGGCTGGCCGGCGCGCCGGGTCTCGAAGACGCGGCTCAGCGTGCCGATCGTCCAGTCCGTGAGGCCCGAGCGCTCCACGGACTCGCCGCCCGAGCGCTCTGCCGTAGCCGCCGCTGCCTGCGAGATCGCCTTGCGGGCCTTCGGCTTGAGGCGCAGCTTGAGCGCCTCCAGGTCCTTGTCCTCGGCGAGGGTCCTGCGGCGTTCGTCGACGATCCTGAACGTGATCTCCAGGTGGTCGGGTACGCGGGACAGGTCGAAGTCGTCCGCCGTGACGGGGACGCCGACCATGCGCTGGAGCTCGCGGGCGAGCGTGGTGGGCATCGGTTCCTGCAGGGGAACGGCCCGCTCCAGGAACGCCTTCGCGTAGTTCGGCGCCGGGACGTAGTGCCGGCGGACCGGCTTCGGCAGGGAGCGGATCAGCTCGATCACGACCTCCTCGCGCAGGCCGGGGATCTGCCAGTCGAAACCCTCGGCGGTGACCTGGTTGAGGACCTGGAGCGGGATGTGGACGGTCACGCCGTCCGCGTCCGCGCCCGGCTCGAACTGGTACGTCACCCGGAACTTCAGCGGGCCCTGGCGCCACGAGTCCGGATAGTCGTCCTTGGTGATGGCCTCCGCGGACTCGCGGATGAGCATCGAGCGCTCGAAGTCCAGGAGTTCGGGCTCGTCCCGCTTCTTGTGCTTCCACCAGCTGTCGAAGTGGGCGCCCGAGACGACATGCTCGGGGACCCGCTGGTCGTAGAAGTCGAAGAGCGTCTCGTCGTCGACGACGATGTCGCGGCGGCGGGCGCGGTGCTCCAGCTCCTCGACCTCGGTGAGCAGCTTGCGGTTGTCCGAGAAGAACTTGTGGTGGGTGCGCCAGTCGCCCTCGACGAGCGCGTTCCTGATGAACAGCTCGCGGCTCACCTCGGGGTCGATGCGCCCGTAGTTCACCTTGCGCTGGGCGACGAGCGGGACGCCGTACAGCGTCACCTTCTCGTACGCCATCACGGCCGCCTGGTCCTTCTCCCAGTGCGGCTCGCTGTATGTGCGCTTCAGGAGGTGCTCGGCGAGGGGCTCGACCCACTCCGGCTCGATCCTCGCGTTGACGCGGGCCCACAGGCGCGACGTCTCGACGAGCTCGGCGGACATGATGAAGCGCGGGGGCTTCTTGAAGAGGGCGGAGCCGGGGAAGACCGCGAACTTGGCGTTGCGCGCGCCCAGGTACTCGTTCCGTCCGCCGCGCTGCTTGGGGTCCTTGTCCGTGGACTCCTTCACGTCCTTCATCCCGATGTGGGAGAGGAGACCGGCGAGGAGGGAGATGTGGACCTGCTGCTCAGGGGCGTCGTCCTCGTTGAGATGGATGCCCATCTGCTTCGCGACCGTGCGCAGTTGCGTATAGATGTCCTGCCACTCGCGGATGCGCAGGAAGTTCAGGTACTCCGACTTGCACATGCGGCGGAACGCGGACGAGCCGAGCGTCTTCTGCTGCTCGCGCACATAGCGCCAGAGGTTGAGGAACGCCAGGAAGTCGGACGTCTCGTCCTTGAAGCGGGCGTGCTGCTGGTCCGCCTGCGCCTGCTTCTCGCTGGGGCGCTCGCGCGGGTCCTGGATGGACAGCGCGGCCGCGATCACCATGACCTCGCGCACACAGCCGTTCTTGTCGGCTTCCAGGACCATCCGGGCCAGGCGCGGGTCCACCGGCAGCTGGGCGAGCTTGCGGCCCTGCTCGGTGAGGCGCTTACGGACGTCCTTCTCCGCCGGGTTCAGCGCGCCCAGCTCCTGGAGGAGCTGCACGCCGTCGCGGATGTTGCGGTGGTCCGGCGGGTCGATGAAGGGGAACTTCTCGATGTCGCCGAGCCCGGCCGCGGTCATCTGGAGGATGACGGAGGCGAGATTCGTCCGCAGGATCTCCGCGTCCGTGAACTCGGGGCGGGCGAGGAAGTCGTCCTCCGAGTACAGGCGGATGCAGATGCCGTCCGACGTACGGCCGCAGCGGCCCTTGCGCTGGTTGGCGCTGGCCTGGCTGATCGCCTCGATGGGCAGGCGCTGCACCTTCGTGCGGTGCGAGTACCGCGAGATGCGGGCGGTGCCCGGGTCGATCACGTACTTGATGCCGGGGACGGTCAGGGACGTCTCCGCGACGTTCGTCGCGAGGACGATGCGGCGGACCGAGCCCGAGGGGCGCTGGAAGACGCGGTGCTGCTCCGCGTGCGACAGGCGCGCGTAGAGCGGCAGGACCTCGGTGAACCGGAACTTCTTCTTCTCCAGCGCGTCCGCCGTGTCGCGGATCTCGCGCTCCCCGGACAGGAAGACGAGGATGTCGCCCTTGCCCTCGCCCTGGAGCTCCTCGACGGCGTCCGTGATCGCGGTGATCTGGTCCCGGTCGGCCTCGTCGGAGTCCTCTTCGAGCAGGGGTCTGTAGCGCACCTCGACGGGATACGTACGGCCGCTGACCTCGACGATCGGGGCCTCCCCGAAGTGGCGCGAGAAGCGCTCGGGGTCGATCGTCGCGGAGGTGATGACGACCTTCAGGTCCGGGCGCTTGGGCAGCAGCTGCGCCAGATAGCCGAGCAGGAAGTCGATGTTCAGGGACCGCTCGTGGGCCTCGTCGATGATGATCGTGTCGTACGCGCGCAGCTCGCGGTCCGTCTGGATCTCGGCGAGCAGGATGCCGTCCGTCATCAGCTTCACGAACGTCGCGTCCGGGTTGACCTGGTCCGTGAAGCGGACCTTCCAGCCGACGGCCTCGCCCAGCGGGGTGTCCATCTCGTCCGCGATCCGCTCGGCGACCGTGCGGGCCGCGAGCCGGCGGGGCTGGGTGTGGCCGATCATGCCGCGCACGCCGCGGCCGAGCTCGAGACAGATCTTGGGGATCTGGGTCGTCTTGCCGGAGCCGGTCTCGCCCGCGACGATCACGACCTGGTGGTCGCGGATCGCGTCGGCGATCTCGTCCTTCTTCTGGCTGACGGGAAGCTGCTCGGGATACGTGATCTCGAGTGCCTCGTAGCGGCCGTGGCGTTTCGCCGTCCGGGCCTCGGCCTTCTCGGCCTCGGCCTCGATCTCGGCGAGTACGGCGGCCCGGGCTTCGGGCTTGTGGATGCGGCGCGCGCCTTCGAGCCTGCGGCCGAGCCGGTGCGCATCGCGCAGGGACAGCTCGGACAGGCGCTGGGCGAGGGTGCCGAGGACGGGGGCAGGCTGCGTAGACATACGTCCTCCAGGATCTCACCTCGGAGAAACGGGTGGCGAATGGTTTTGAGGTGGGCCGGTTTCGACGGATAACAGGGTGATTGGTGCTGAAGGTCCGTTATGAGTGTTTTAACGTGTCCGTATGCCGGAGCCGAGCGACGACGATCATGAGCACGGCGCCCACGGGCGAGCGCCCACGCGCGGGGAGCGCTGGGAGGACTTCAAGAAGTCGCCGTTCCTGCCGGCGACCGTCCTCGTGTTCATCCTGGCCGCCGCCGCGGGCCTCTTCGCGGGCTCGTACACGTACACGATGGCGAATCCGACGCCGCACCGGATTCCGGCGGCGGTGGTGGGGGCGGCGAACGCGACGCACGGCGGGGCGTTCCTCACCGGCATGGAGAAGGCGCTGAACGCGTCCCTCGAAGTGCACCCCTACGACAGCATCGCGGCGGCCGTGGAGGACGTGAACCAGCAGAAGGTCTTCGCGATCCTCGACGTGCGGCAGGGTGACCGCGTCGCGCTCGAGGTCTCGGGCGCCTCCGGTGCCTCGGTCGCGCAGGTCCTGGCCGAGACCGCCCCGGAGGTCGGGGCCCGGCTCGGGGTACCCGTCACCGTGACGGACATCAAACCGCTCCAGAAGGGCGACCCGCGCGGCCTCGCGATCTTCTACATCTCGCTGGCCGCGGTCATCATCGGCTTCGTCGGCGCGATCCAGCTGAGCGTGCACGCGCGCGCCCTCGAACCGCTGGAGCGCATCGCGTACACGGTGGCGTACGCGATGCTCGGGGCCTTCGTGATCGCGGCGGTCGTGGACTGGTGGCTCGGCGCGCTCGATCTGCCGTTCGCCGAGTCCTGGGCGATCCTCGCGCTGACGATGTTCACGTCGGGGATGGTCTTCACGATGTTCAACACGCTGTTCGGCCGCTGGGCGATGATCCCGACGTGGGGGCTGATGGTGCTCCTCGGCAACCCGTCGTCGGGCGGCGCGGTGTCGTGGCCGCTGCTGCCGTCGGTGCTCGGCCGCATCGGCCGGTGGCTCCCGCCGGGCGCGTCCGTGAACGCGCAGCACACGGCTGTGTACTTCGGCGGGCACCAGCACGCGTTCCCGTTCGTCGTCCTCACGGCGTGGGCCCTCCTGTCGAGCACGATCTTCTGGGTCTGGCGCCACCGCCATCCGGGCGGCCGCACCACGGAACCGGCCCACGCGGTGGCGCCGGGGGAGTGACCCAGTCGGGTGACTGCACCCGGATACGCCGAAAGCCCCGCCGGAGACAGGGCTTTCGGGAGGTGACTGGGCGCGGCCTTCGGGCGGCGGGAGACGGCCCGGGCCGAGGTCCGCCGGGGAAACGCAACAGGCCCCGTCCGGGGACGGGGCCTGAATCTTGTGGCTGGGGCCGGGATCGAACCGGCGACCTATCGCTTTTCAGGCGATCGCTCGTACCAACTGAGCTACCCAGCCACGCGGTTCGCGAACGAATCGCAGCGGTCCTGACGGGATTTGAACCCGCGGCCTCCACCTTGACAGGGTGGCGAGCACTCCAAACTGCTCCACAGGACCAAGCTGTTGTGCGACACAAGTGTCGCACAGGGTGTTGCGTGCCCCCAACGGGATTCGAACCCGTGCTACCGCCTTGAAAGGGCGGCGTCCTGGGCCACTAGACGATGAGGGCGACTAGCAATGTTGCTCTGCTTCGTCTGTGCGTCCAGGGACGTGAGAAGCATGTGACTCTGCCTCCCCCCGAAGGGTTCAGCTTCTCCTTCGCTCCTCACGGAGTTCGGGACGGTCAAGCCCTGACCGCGGCCCTTGGGCACGACCAGACTGTACTACGGGGCCGGGATCTGGGCCAAACCGAATAGGGAAGGCCGCTCTCAAGGCTGGTTCTCCTTGGGCAGATGGCGGCTGACCTGCGCCGTCGTCAGGCCGAGGCCGCCCAGTTCGATCTCGTCCCAGGCCTGCAGGCGGCGGGTGTCGCGGTCCAGGTAGAGGACCGACGCCTGCACCGGGTCGGGGGACGCGTCGTCGACGGCGCGCAGACCGCTGCCGCCGGTCGAGCCCTCGACGCGCAGCCGCGTGCCCAGCTTCATCACCTCGGTCCGCTCGTGATGGATGTGGCCCGCGAGGACCAGGGGGACCGTGCCGTCCGTCTCGCGGGCGGCCACCGGGTTGTGGGCGATCGCGATGTCCACCGGCGTGCCCGCCGCCCGCTGGTCGCGCAGCGCGGAGGCGAGCCGGATGCCCGCCAAGCGCTCGGCCGGGTCGCCCTGCGCCTTGACCGCCCGGTCCGGCGTGTACTGGGGGTCCCCGGTGCCGGCGAAGCGCAGCCCGGCGACGGTGACCGCCTTGCCGTTGTCGAGTACGCGGACGTTCTTGATGTGTTCGAGGTAGCGCTGGGTGGTCGCCGAGTCGTGGTTGCCACGGACCCAGATGTACGGGGCGCCGAGGTCCTTGATCGGGTCGAGGAACGGGTTCTCGGCCGCCGAGCCGTGGTCCATCGTGTCGCCGGAGTCGACGATGACCGAGATGTCGTACTGCTCGACGAGAGAGGAGATGATCTTCCAGCTGGCCGGGTTCAGATGGATGTCCGAGACGTGCAGGACGCGGATCGTGGACGGGTCCGGCCGGTACGCGGGGAGCGTCGACGTCACGTCGTAGAGCTTCGTCACATTGGTCACCAGGCGCGCCAACTCCTTCTGGTAGACGTCGAATTCGGTGACGATCGAGCGTGCGCTGCCGACGACCGAGGGGGCCGAGGAGAGCAGGCCGGAGAACTTCGGCTCCAGGACCGAATTGGGGTTCCAAGTCGCGTACGCCGCCCCTCCCGAGGCCGCCAGGAGGGCGAGCGCGAGACCGCCGGCGCCCAGTGCGCGGCGGGGGCGGCGGTAGACCGCGAGGCCGAGCGCGGTGGCGCCGGAGACGACGGCGACGCAGGAGCGCAGGGCGAGGTCGAGGGTGCCGTGCTCGATGTCGCGCGTGATCTCGTCCTGGAGGCCCGAGAGGCGCTCGGGGTGGTTGACCAGGGCCTCCGAGCGGACCGGGTCGAGGCGGTCGACGTCCACGTCGAGGCGGACGGGGGCCGTGTGCGACTTCAACTCCAGGGAACCGAGCGGCGAGACATTGATCTTCGTGCCGCCGGTCAGGGACGGGCGCAGCGTCATCCGGGTGTCCATCGGGCCGACCGGGACGCGGACGTTCCCCACGGCGAGCAGGCCGAGCCACGCGCCCATGAGGACGACGGCGGCGAGGCCCAGGGCGCGGAGGTACGGGCGGGGCTGGAGGGTGAGATCGCCGGTGGGGCGGGGGCGGCGGCCGCGATGACGGCGGCCGACCGCGGAGGGGATGTTCCGCAGGGCGGACAGGGCGGCGACAGCGGGGGCGCGGGCCATTGGTCCCGTATGCCCATGCGGATGGTGCCGTATGCCCGGACGGACAGGCCGATCTACGAGCGGGTGGCCGACAATGGCCGTGTGCTGGAGATGACGCGCGAGGAGTTCGAGGAACTGGTCGCCGAAGCCCTGGACCGGATTCCGCCGGAGCTGACGCGGCTCATGGACAACGTGGCGGTGTTCGTCGAGGACGAGCCCCCCACCGAGGACCCTGGGCTGCTCGGCCTCTACGAAGGGACGCCGCTGACCGACCGGGGCGAGTGGTACGCGGGCGTGCTGCCCGACCGCATCACCATCTACCGAGGACCCACGCTGCGGATGTGCGAGGCCCGCGAGGACGTCGTCCGGGAGACGGAGATCACCGTGGTCCACGAGATCGCCCACCACTTCGGGATCGACGACGCGCGGCTGCACGCCCTCGGATACGGGTGACGGCCGGGCCGTGAGCGGGCGTGTCCTCTTGCGGGGGGCGGGAGTTGGGAACGGTGACGCCGGTTTTCCGGCGGTTCCCGTTCCCGTTTCAGCTTCAGCCCCAGCTTTTCAGCGCCCCGGAGGTGCTCGCCCGTGCGCCAGCTGTCCGTACCCCCTCGTCTGGTTCGACTGGCCGCGACGGTGGTGGCCGTCACGGCGGCGGCCACCGGCTGCATGAGCGTCGCCCACGAGGGGGGCGGGCCCGCCCCGTCGCACTCGGCGGGGCGGCACGGGGGGCGGGCGGCCCCGGACGGCGGCGCGGTGGTCCCCGGGGGCGGCGGGGCGCAGGCGGGCGGCCGGGAGGGTGCGGACGGGTCGCCGCCGGCGGGGCCGAGCGGCACCGCGTCCGACGCGGCCTCGGGTGCCGCCTCGCCCTCCGCGAGCGCCACGAAGGGCGGGCCGGGTCCGGTGAAGCCGTCGGCGAGCGGGCGGACCACGCCGCCGTCCCGGCCGACCCCGACGCGCACCCCGCCGGACACGCCCACGCCGACCCAGGACACCCCCACGCCCACGCCCGACCCGACCACCGCGGAGCCCTCGTCGTCGGCGCACGAGCAGGCGTCTGCCCGGGTGCAGATCGTCCGGGAGCCGGCGCCGCAGGCGGGGACGCCTGCGTAGGAGCGGCCGCGAGGGTGGTTGTGAGCGGGGTCTCAGGGGATCGGTTTGCGCTGGCGGGTGGTCGGTGAGTATGGTGGTAGATCGTTTGATCCCATTGCCCGGCGCCGTTAAGAGAGCGCCGCGTGGCGCGTTCTCTCCCCAGCCGTGGCTGGACCGCATTGAGGCGGTCGATTGCGAAATTCACGGAGTTGACGGGCGCGTGCCGAGACTCCGGAAGGTTTCGCATTTCGCATGTCCATTTCCAGTTCTGACCACTCCGTCATGCCCGAGAACGACGAGGCCGTGCAGGTTCTCGCCGTCGACGAGGACGTGACTGCCGTTGCCGTCGGAGAGGCCGCTGTCAGCGCCTCGGCCGATGCCGACACCGACAACGACACCCCTGCCGAGCCCACCCTGACCTTCGGCGACCTCGGTCTGCCCGAGGGCATCGTCCGCAAGCTCGCGCAGAACGGCGTGACCGCGCCGTTCCCGATCCAGGCCGCGACCATCCCGGACGCCCTGGCCGGCAAGGACATCCTCGGCCGTGGCCGCACCGGCTCCGGCAAGACCCTCTCCTTCGGTCTGCCGACCCTGGCGCGCCTCGCCGGCGGTCACACCGAGAAGAAGAAGCCCCGCGCGGTCATCCTGACCCCGACCCGCGAGCTGGCGATGCAGGTCGCCGACGCCCTCCAGCCCTACGGCGACGTCCTCGGCCTGAAGATGAAGGTCGTCTGCGGCGGTACGTCCATGGGTAACCAGATCTACGCCCTCGAGCGCGGCGTCGACGTCCTCGTCGCCACCCCGGGCCGTCTGCGCGACATCATCAACCGCGGCGCCTGCTCGCTCGCGAACGTCGAGATCGCCGTTCTGGACGAGGCCGACCAGATGTCCGACCTGGGCTTCCTGCCCGAGGTCACCGAGCTGCTCGACCAGGTCCCGGCCGACGGCCAGCGCATGCTGTTCTCGGCCACGATGGAGAACGAGATCTCCACGCTGGTCAAGCGCTACCTGACCAACCCGGTCACGCACGAGGTCGACGCCGCCCAGGGCGCCGTCACGACCATGACCCACCACATCCTGATCGTGAAGCCCAAGGACAAGGCGCCGGTCACCGCCGCGATCGCCTCCCGCAAGGGCCGCACGATCATCTTCGTCCGCACCCAGCTGGGCGCCGACCGCATCGCCGAGCAGCTCCAGGACGCCGGTGTGAAGGCCGACGCGCTGCACGGCGGCATGACGCAGGGTTCTCGTACCCGCGTCCTCGCCGACTTCAAGGACGGCTACGTCAACACGCTCGTCGCCACCGACGTCGCCGCCCGCGGTATCCACGTCGACGGCATCGACCTGGTCCTGAACGTGGACCCGGCCGGTGACCACAAGGACTACCTGCACCGCTCGGGCCGTACCGCGCGTGCCGGCAAGTCCGGTGTCGTCGTCTCGCTGTCGCTGCCGCACCAGCGCCGCCAGATCTTCCGCCTCATGGAGGACGCGGGCGTCGACGCCTCGCGCCACATCATCCAGGGCGGTGCGGCCTTCGACCCGGAGGTCGCCGAGATCACCGGTGCCCGGTCCATGACCGAGGTCCAGGCCGAGTCCGCGGGCAACGCCGCGCAGCAGGCCGAGCGTGAGGTCACCTCCCTCACCAAGGAGCTGGAGCGTGCCACGCGCCGCGCCGGCGAGCTGCGCGAGGAGGCCGACCGCCTCACCGCGCGTGCCGCCCGTGAGCGTGGCGAGGACGCCGAGGGTGTCGCCGCCGCCGTCGCCGCCGCTGCCGAGAAGGCCGCCGAGGCGTCCGTCCCGGAGCAGGCTGCCGCGCCGGCCGAGCGCCAGGAGCGTTCGTCCTCGTACGAGCAGCGCCCGCAGCGCCGTGACGAGCGGGGCAACTACGAGAAGCGCGACCGTCGCGACGACCGTCCCTCGGGCGGCTTCAACCGTGACCGTCGTGACAACGACCGTGGTGGCTTCCGTCGCGACGACCGTCCGTCCGGTGGTGGCTTCAACCGTGACCGTCGTGACAACGACCGTGGTGGCTTCCGTCGCGACGACCGTCCGACCGGTGGCGGCTTCAACCGCGACCGTCGCGACAACGACCGTCCCTCCGGTGGTGGCTTCAACCGTGACCGTCGTGACGAGCGTCCGTCCGGTGGTGGCTTCAACCGTGACCGTCGTGACGAGCGTCCGTCCGGTGGTGGCTTCAACCGCGACCGTCGTGACGAGCGCCCCTCGGGCGGTGGCTTCCGCCGTGACGACCGTCCGTCCGGTGGTGGCTTCAACCGTGACCGTCGTGACGAGCGTCCGTCCGGTGGTGGCTTCAACCGTGACCGTCGTGACGAGCGCCCCTCGGGCGGCGGCTTCCGCCGTGACGACCGCCCCTCCGGCGGCCACCGCGGCAGCGACCGTCCGTTCAACCGTGACCGTCGCGACGACCGTCCCGCCGGCGGCGGCTTCCGCGCCGGTGGCCACGACCGTCCCCAGGGCCGCCGTGACGACCACCGCGGTGCGGGCTCCGGCTCGACCGGCGGTTCCTCGTTCCGCCGCGACGAGAAGCCGCGCTGGAAGCGCAACGGCTGACAGCCGCAGGGCCTGATGGCCTGACGGCTTGAGCTGAGAAGGGCCCGGGAGACGATCACGTCTCCCGGGCCCTTTCTTCTTTTCCGCCCCCGTACCGGCGTCCACCCGCGGGCATTATTTGGCCAAGGCCCGCGCATGTCCCGCCCCCGGCACGGGAATCGCTGGGGGCATGACAAGTGACCCAGTGGCGCAGCAACCGCCGCCTTCGACCGACGAGGAACGTCTCGCCCAGCTCGGCTACACGCAGGTCCTCGCCCGCAGGATGTCGGCGTTCTCCAACTACGCCGTCTCCTTCACGATCATCTCGGTGCTCTCCGGGTGCCTGACGATGTATCTGTTCGGGATGAACACCGGCGGCCCCGCCCTGATCACCTGGGGGTGGGTCGGGGTCGGGCTGATGACGCTGTTCGTCGGGCTCGCGATGGCGGAGATCTGCTCGGCGTACCCGACCTCCGCCGGCCTCTACTTCTGGGCGCACCGGCTCGCACCCGCGCGGACGGCCGCCGCGTGGGCGTGGTTCACGGGCTGGTTCAACGTCCTGGGACAGGTCGCGGTGACCGCCGGCATCGACTTCGGCGCCGCGTCCTTCCTCGGCGCGTACCTGAACCTCCAGTTCGACTTCGCGGTGACGCCGGGGCGGACGATCCTGCTGTTCGCGGCGATCCTCGTGCTGCACGGGCTCCTCAACACCTTCGGCGTGCGCATCGTCGGGCTGCTCAACAGCGTCAGCGTCTGGTGGCACGTCGTCGGCGTCGCCGTCATCGTCGGCGCGCTCGCCTTCGCGCCGGACAGCCACCAGTCCGCGTCCTTCGTCTTCACGAAGTTCGTCAACAACACCGGCTGGGGCAGCGGGTTCTACGTCGTCCTGATCGGACTGCTGATGGCCCAGTACACGTTCACGGGCTACGACGCCTCCGCGCACATGACCGAGGAGACCCACGACGCGTCCACCGCGGGGCCGAAGGGCATCGTGCGCTCCATCTGGACGTCCTGGATCGCCGGGTTCGTACTGCTGCTCGGCTTCACCTTCGCCATCCAGTCGTACCAGGGAGCCCTCGGCTCGGCCACGGGCGCACCGCCCGCGCAGATCCTGCTCGACGCGCTCGGGGCGACGGCCGGGAAGCTGCTGCTGCTCGTCGTCATCGGCGCGCAGCTCTTCTGCGGCATGGCCTCCGTCACGGCCAACAGCCGTATGATCTACGCCTTTTCGCGTGACGGAGCGCTGCCGTACTCGCACGTCTGGCACACCGTCAGCCCGCGCACCCGCACTCCCGTCGCCGCGGTGTGGCTCGCCGCGCTCGGCGCCCTCGTGCTCGGACTGCCGTACCTCATCAACGTCACGGCGTACGCGGCCGTGACCTCGATCGCCGTCATCGGTCTCTACATCGCGTACGTCGTGCCGACCCTGCTGCGGCTGCGCAAGGGCGACGCCTTCGAGCGCGGGCCCTGGCACCTGGGCAGATGGTCGCGGCCGATCGGGATCGTGGCCGTGGTGTGGGTCGCCGTCATCACGGTCCTCTTCATGCTGCCGCAGGTCTCGCCGGTCACGTGGGAGACGTTCAACTACGCCCCGATCGCGGTCCTTGTGGTCCTCGGGTTCGCCGGCGTGTGGTGGCTGGTGTCGGCCCGGCACTGGTTCCTCAACCCGGAGCACGCGCGGACCGTCGCGCGTGAGGCGGGGCGTGTGGGAGCGCCGGAACCGGTCGATCCGTGAGCGTCAGGTGCGCCGTCCGGCCGCCCGTGTGACCTCCGACAGGCCGTGGAGGCCGATACCCGATCGGCCTCCCGGTCCCGGCGGGCTATGCTCGGGGATGCGTCGGCGCGGGCCGGCGTGTGGACCCTTAGCTCAATTGGCAGAGCAGTGGACTTTTAATCCATTGGTTGTGGGTTCGAGTCCCACAGGGTCTACCGCGTGAACAGCGGCCCGGACGGCTTCGGCCGGCCGGGCCGCTGCGCTGTTCCCGCCGAACTCCGTTGCCCCTCACGCCTGCCGTACGTACCGCCTCTTCACCGCCGTCAGCGCGACCGCGTACAGGGCGAGGACCGCCGCGAGGAGCGCGTAGTACACGGGTGGCAGGGGAGTCATGCCGAGCGGGTGGGCCGCGGGGGTCAGTGGCAGCACGACGCCGACGACGGCCAGGGACGCGACCGCCCAGCGGACCGGTCCCGGGGTGCGCGGGGCGCGGCCGGTGCGCAGGAGCAGCATCACCAGACCCTGTGTCAGGAGGTTCTCGGTGAACCAGCCCGAGTGGAACGCCGCCTCGTCGGCCGGGCCCGCCGTGGAGTGCAGGGCGAGCGGGAGGACGCCGAAGGTCGCGAGGTCGGCGGCGGCGTTGAGGACGCCGAACCCGGTGATGAAGCGCAGGAAGTCGCGCGGGCGCAGCGTCGTGGGGCGGCGCAGGGCGGCGGCCGCCGGGCGGTCGAAGGCGAACGACAGCTGGGCCGCGTCGAAGCACAGGTTCTGCGCGAGCACCTGCGCCGGGAGCATCGGCAGGAACGGCAGCAGGAGGCCCGCCGACAGCATCGCGATCACGTTGCCGAGGTTCGAGGAGAGCGTGACGCGCAGATACGTGGCGATGTTGCCGCTGCTGTGACGGCCCGCGGTGATCGCGTGGCCGATCGCGGTGAGGTCCTTGCCCGGCCGGTCCGCGGGCTGCGCGAGCACGATGTCCGCCGCGTCGCGCGCCGCCGCGACCGCGTCGCGCGGGCAGATCCCGACGTCGGCGGCGCGCAGCGCGGGCAGGTCGTTCACACCGTCGCCCAGGAAACCGACGGTCGTCTCCCCGCCGGCGCGCAGGGCGGTGACGATGCGCGCCTTGTGGGCGGGGGTGCAGCGGGCGAAGACGGTGGTGTGGCTGGCGAGGCGGGCCAGTTCCTCGTCCGTGAGCGCGTCGAGGGTGTCCGCGGTGTGTATGTCGCCGGGGGCGAGGCCCAGATCGCGCAGGGCGCGGGACGTGGTGCCGGGGTGGTCGCCGGTGATGACCTTGACCATGACGCCGCGCTCGCCCAGGTCGCGCAGGGCCTGCGCGGCGGTCGGCACGAGGGCGTCGGTGAAGGCGACGAAGCCGGTGAAGGTGAGGCCGCGTTCGTCGGCGGTGCTTCCCCCACCGCCTGAAGGGATCGGGAGGGCCCCCGGGCGGTGCCGGGCGGGGCGATCGGCTGTTGCCACCGCGAGGAGCCGCAGCCCGTCGCCGGACATGTCCGCGGCCCGGGCGAGCAGGCTCGCGCGCTCGGCGTCGTCGAGGGCACACCGCTCCAGGACGTTCTCCACGGAGCCTTTGACGGCGAGCGTGACGGTGCCGAGCGTGCCGGGCCGCCGGACGACGGCGGTCGCGAGGCGGCGTACGGGGTCGAAGGGCAGGGCGGTGATGCCGTCGTACGCCTCGGTGAAGGCCGGGTCCTTTGCGAGAGCGTGCGTGATGACCGCCTCGTCGAGCGCGTCCGCGGTCGGCAGGTCGGCGAGCTGGAGCGTCCACCAGGCGGAGACGGCCGCCCAGTGCAGGGCGTCGGGGTCGGTGCGGGCCGGGTCGACGGCCGGGCGGTCCTGCGTGAGGGTGCCCGTCTTGTCGACGCAGAGGATGTCGACGGCGCCGATGTCGTGCAGCGCGGGGAGCCGTTTGACGATGACGCCGTGGGTGCGGGCGAGCAGCGCGGAGCCGCGGGCGAGCGCCGTCGTGACGATGACCGGCAGCATCTCCGGGGTGAGCCCGACGGCCACCGCGACGGCGAACGGCAGGGTCTCCAGGCCCCGGCCGCGCAGCGCGGCGCCGGCCATCAGGACCAGCGGCGGCGTCAGCAGCATGAAGCGGATCAGGGTCCAGGAGATGCCGTGCACCGAGCGGTCGAAGGCGCTCGCCCCGCGCTCCGCGCCGACCGTGCGGTGGGCGGCGGCGAAGCGGGTGCCGGCGCCCGTCGCGAGCACCACGGCGCTCGCGCTCCCGGAGGCCACGCTGCCGCCCTGGAAGCACAGATGCGCCGACTCACCGTCCGCGGGCAGGTCCACGGGACGCTTGTCGGCCGGCACGGACTCCCCGGTGAACGCCGCCTGCTGCACGGTCAGGCCCTGCGCCCGTAGAAGGCGTACGTCGGCGGGGATCAGGTCGCCAGGGCCGAGCCGCACCACGTCGCCGGGCACCAACTGGCTCACCGGGAGCTCGTGTTCGGCCGGTGAGGCTGTCTCGTCGGCGCCGGGGCGGCGCAGCACGGTCGCCGTCGTCGCGACGAGCTCGCGCAGGCCCGCCATGGCGCTGTCCGCACGGCGCTCGCCCGCGGAGCGCAGACAGCAGCTGACGGCGACCAGGACGAGGATCACGCAGGCGGTGCCCCAGGCCGCGACGGTCGCCGAGACGAGGCCGAGGCAGAGCAGGACCACGGTGAACGGGTCGCGCAGGCTGCGGGCGGCGAGCAGGGGCCAGGACAGGGGGCGCGTACCCGGCGGGACGTTCTCGCCGTGCCGGGCCAGGCGTCGCTCGGCCTCCGCCTCGGTGAGGCCGCGCGGGCCGCTGTCGAGGGAGCGCAGGAGCTGGAGGGTCGTACGGCCTGGGGACGGGGCGGCGACGTCGGCCGGGGCGGTGTCGGTCACTTTCGGGCGCCGTCAGGGCTTCTCGGGTGTCGGCACCGTCGTCTTCTCCCGTTCATCGGACCACGAAAGGCTCCCCAGCAGAGAGTTCGGGTCTTCAGTTTAGAGGCGGAACTTTTGCCGCTCCCCGCTAGTTTCTACAGAGCTGTAGAAGATCAGTACACGCCGAACGAGGAGAGTCATGGCCCTGTGGGATCGCTTCAAGGAGTCCGCGTCGACGATGCAGACGCAGCTCATGGCGAAGAAGAACGACCTGAAGAGCGGCGCCTTCCGTGACGCGAGCATGGCGATGTGCGCGCTGGTCGCGGCGGCCGACAGGAACGTCGACCCGGCCGAGCGCAGCCGCGTGGCCCAGCTCATCTCCACGAACGAGGTGCTGCAGAACTTCCCGGCGGACCAGCTCCAGAGCCGCTTCGACGCGAACCTGAACAAGCTGACCGCCGATTTCGACTTCGGCAAGGTCAGCGTTCTCCAGGAGATCGCCAAGGCGAAGAAGAAGCCCGCCGAGGCGCGCGCGGTCATCCAGATCGGCATCGTCATCGGCGGCGCCGACGGCGACTTCGACAAGACCGAGCAGGCCGTCGTCCGCGAGGCCTGCCTGATGCTCGACCTGCCGCCGCACGAGTTCGACCTGTAGGGGGATACACCGAAGGCCCGGAACCATTGGTTCCGGGCCTTCGGCCTTCAGTAGCGGGGACAGGATTTGAACCTGCGACCTCTGGGTTATGAGCCCAGCGAGCTACCGAGCTGCTCCACCCCGCGTCGGTAAACACGACTCTACGCCATTGCGGCGACAGAACGCGAATCGGTTGCCCGGAGTTCCGTGCTCCGCCGTCTCGGACCCCTTTTCACCCGGTCGGTCCCACCAGGTCGCCCGCCGCCTGTCCGGGGTGAACGCTGGGGTGGGGCCCGATGACGTGCGCAGACGCGGGACCGACGCGGACGGTGGCGGGAGACGAGTGGTGGGGCAGCGAGGAGGACACGGGCGAGAGACGGAGCAGGGCCTGTCCCGGGCCCGGTTCTTCGTACGTCTGGTGCCCGTGCTGCTCATCGTCGTCGGGGCGATCTACGACTACGTCACGCCGTCGACGTTCACCGGCGTGCCCCTGTTCACCGCCGCCCCGCTCGTCGGGGCCCCGTTCTTCTCGCCCCGCGGCACTCTCCTGACCGGCCTCGCGACGGTCGCCGTCGTACTCGGGGTGCATCTCAGATACACCCGCAGTTACGACGCCGACGCCATCACCGAACTCGTCACGGTCTCCACCGTCGCCGTACTCGCCTGTGTCATGAACCGCGTCGTGCGGCGCGGCAGCGAGCAGCTCACCTCCGTGCGCCAGATCGCCGAGGCGGCCCAGCGCGCCGTCCTGCCCGAGCCCGCCGAGCGCATCGGCGGCCTGGAGATCGCGGCCCGCTACGAGGCGGCCCAGGAGGGGGCCTTCATCGGGGGCGATCTGTACGCGGTGCAGGACACCCCGCACGGTGTGCGGCTCGTCGTGGGCGACGTGCGCGGGAAGGGCATGGGCGCGGTGTCCGCCGTGGCCGTCGTCATCGGCGCCTTCCGGGAGGCGGCCGAGCAGGAGTCGACCCTGGAGGCGGTCGCGCAGCGCCTGGAGCGGGCGCTCGCGCGGGAGGGGCTGCGGCGCAACGGCCTCGACGCGTTCGAGGGCTTCACCACGGCCGTGCTCGCCGAGATCCCGCACGGCAACGGCCTCGTACGCGTCATCAACCGTGGCCACCCCGAACCCCTGCTCCTGGGCGGCGACGGGGCGCTCAAGGTCCTGTCGGCGCCGGAGCCCGCGCTGCCGCTCGGGATGGGGGACCTCGGCACCTGGCCCGACCGCGCGTCCGAGACGGAGTTCCCGAGCGGGGCGACGCTGCTGCTCCACACCGACGGTCTCTCGGAGGCGCGCGACGCGCAGGGCACCTTCTACGACCCGGCGGCCCGGCTCGCGGGGCGGATGTTCTCGGGGCCCGATCCGCTGCTTGCCGCGCTCACCGCCGAGGTCCGCAGGCACACCGGGGGCGGCACGACGGACGACATGGCACTGCTCGCGGTGAGGCGGCCGTGAAGCAGCCGTGAAGCAGCGGTGAGCACCGTCATCACCTTACGTAGTCGAACAGCGTCGCTGCGCATAACATTTGACAAACCGTCAGATGAACGGCCCGTTCCGGCGCTGGGTCAACTCGCCCGATTCCGCCCGCTCGTGCCCCGTTAAGTCCAGGCCAAAGGCGTTAACGATCAGTCGGAACGGCTTGGAATCGGGCCCCGGTGTCTATTAACGTTCGATAACGCAGCGCGGTCGTCCCAGCCGTCACAAGAGATGGCTCCGTGCGCACGCGCCTAATCCCGCAAGGGAGCCGGGGAACCACCAACTTGGGGTGAATCGGACGTCTCCTTGCGGAAGGCGTCGGTAGGAGACCTTCCTGCTCCGAACCCGTCAGCTAACCCGGTAGGCGAGAAGGAAGGAAAGGAGCGCGCCCCAGTGGCGTCCAACCGGCCTGCCCCAGAGTTCTCCTACGCCCCGATCGACGACGAGTTCGGCGAAACGGACGAGCGGACCTGGGAGGAGTGGAACCCCACCGAGGATTCCGTCCGTCCCGTACGCGGCAGGCACCGCGTAGCCAAGCAGCGCGGCGGTCTCGCGCGCAGCTCCACTGTTCTCGGTGTCGGCGTGATCGCGGCCGTCGGCGCGGGCGGCATCGCCACCGCGCAGGGCGGCAAGCCTCCCGTACACATCTCGATGCCCGACCTCTCGGCCGTCAAGGACTCGCTGCCCGACGCCAAGTCCCTGCCCGGCGTGGGCGCGCTGATATCCGACGTCTCCGGGGATGACGACGAGTCCGGCGCCCACGCGACCCCGCTGACCGGCGCCGGCCTCACCACCGCGGATGCCCAGCAAAGCGCGACCGCCGGCGAGGCCCTGCGCGCCCGCATCATGCAGCAGGCCGAGCAGCAGCAGGACCAGGCCGCCGACGCCGAGGCCGCGGCCGCCGAGGAGGCCGCCGCGAAGAAGGCCGCCGAGGACGCCGCCCAGGAGCAGGACGCCGCCAAGGCCAAGGCCGCCGCCGACAAGAAGGCGGCGGAGGAGGCGGCGAAGAAGAAGGCCGAGGCCGAGCGCCTCGCCAAGCTCGCCAAGAGCTTCACGCTGCCGGTCGCCTCCTACACGATCACCGGCACCTTCGGTCAGCCCGGCTCGATGTGGTCCTCCGGCTACCACACGGGTCTCGACTTCGCCGCTCCGACGGGTACGCCGCTGAAGGCCATCCACTCCGGCACCGTCAAGGAGGCCGGCTGGGCGGGCGCGTACGGCTACCGCACCGTCCTGGAGCTGCCGGACGGCACCGAGCTCTGGTACTGCCACCAGTCGTCCCTCAACGTCAGCGTGGGCCAGAAGGTGACCAGCGGCGACGTCATCGGCCGTGTCGGCGCCACCGGCAACGTGACAGGGCCGCACCTCCACCTGGAGGTCCACCCCGGCGGCCAGGCGACCGGGGTCGACCCCGCGCCGTGGCTGCGCTCCAACGGCCTGACGTTCTGAGGCTCGTAACCCTCCGAACCCCGGCGGTCCTGACGGCAACCCCCCGACGTCAGGGCTGCCGGTCCGCCGTGCCCGGAATATCTTGATCCATATCGGTGTTCTGGCAGGCCATGACTTCTCTTCGCAAGCTTGGCTCGTCAGACCTCGAGGTGTTCCCGCTCTCCCTCGGCGGCAATGTGTTCGGCTGGACCTCCGACGAGGCGCAGTCCTTCGCCGTACTCGACGCGTACGTCGCCGCGGGCGGCAACTTCGTCGACACGGCCGACGCGTACTCGGCGTGGGTCCCGGGCAACAAGGGCGGCGAGTCCGAGACCGTCATCGGCAAGTGGCTGGCCGCGCGCGGCAACCGCTCCGATGTCGTCATCGCCACCAAGGTCGGCGCCCACCCCGACTTCAAGGGCCTGTCCGCGCACACCATCAAGTCCGCCGCCGAAGAGTCCCTGCGCCGCCTCGGCACCGACTACATCGACCTCTACTACACGCACTTCGACGACCCGTCCGTGCCGGTCGAGGAGATCATCTCCGCCCTCGACGACCTGGTGACGGCCGGCAAGGTGCGCGCCATCGCCGCGTCGAACCTGACCCCGGAGCGCCTCCAGGAGTCCCTGGACTTCTCCGACCGTGAGGGCCTCGCCCGCTACGCGGCGCTCCAGCCGCACTACAACCTCGTCTCGCGCGACACCTACGAGGGCCGGCTCCAGGAGGTCGCCTCGCGCAGCGGTCTCGCGGCCGTCCCGTACTACGCCCTGGCGGCCGGGTTCCTCACGGGGAAGTACCGGCCGGGCACCGAGGTCGACAGCGCGCGGGCCGCGGGCGCGGGCAAGCACCTGCAGACCGAGCGCGGTGTGCGCGTCCTCAAGGCGCTCGACGAGGTGGCGCAGGCGCACGGCGCCGAGGTCGCGACGGTCGCCCTCGCCTGGCTCGCGTCCCGCCCGACGGTGGCCGCCCCGATCGCGTCCGCCCGCACCGTGGAGCAGCTGCCGGCGCTGGTGGCCGTGGCCGACCTGGAGCTGACGGACGCGGAGCTCTCGAAGCTCACGAAGGCGTCCGCCTGACCCGGAGGCGCTCTCAGTAGCGGTACGGGTTGTGGGCGTTGTGGGCGTGGTGCGCGGGGAACTGGGCGACCGGCCCCGCGTACACCGGCCCCGCGTACATCGGCGGTACCCACACGGGAGGCGCGGTGGCGCGGGACGCGTAGGCGAGGGCGGGGCGGGCCGCGTGGCGCCGCGCCCACAGCTCGTCGAGCAGCTCCCGCTCCCGCACGACATAGTCCGTGCCGGCCCTGCCGCGCCGGCCGCGGTGGCGCAGCAGCGCGAGTGACGTCGCGTACTGCTGGTACTGCGCGACGACCTTGCCCGTCTCCTTGCCGCCGTGGTGCTGCGCGAACTCGCGCGCCAGGCGGCGGGCGCGCATCGAACCGAGGGCGAACGGCTCGTCCGGGCCGACCCAGCCGGCCACCGCGTACGCGGGCAGCTCGGAGCGCACGGTGCGCAGTTCGCGCTGGCGGGTCCCGATCGCGAGCCAGGTCAGCAGTCCGAACGCGGGCATCATGAACAGCGCGTAGACCCCGAAGAACCCGAACTGGCCGAACGCCGACGAGCCGTTCCACGTGGCGTGCATGCCCATGGCGAGCAGCAGTCCGGCGAGGGGCAGCAGGACGCGCCGCACCGGCCCGCGGCCGGGCGCGGTCCACGCCGCGACGCCGAAGCCGATGCCGGTGAGCACCGTGAACAGGGGGTGCGCGAACGGCGACATGACGATGCGTACGAAGAAGGTGGCGGCTGTCACGGAGGCCATGCCGGTGCCGCTGTTCAGCTGGTCGGTGCCGAAGGCGTTGCCCAGATAGAGGATGTTCTCCGTGAACGCGAAGCCGGTGGCGGTGACCCCGGCGATCACGACGCCGTCGACGATCCCGGTGAAGTCCCGTCTGCGGAACAGGAAGATGAGCAGGACGGCGCAGGCCTTCGCTGACTCCTCGACGATGGGCGCTATGACCGTCGCGCCGAGGGTGTCGGCGTTCGAGGGGTCGGCCGAGTTCGTGGCGATCCAGTGGGTCGCGAAGCTGTTGGCGACGATCGCGATGAGCGCGGCGGCGCAGGCGCCCCAGGCGAACGAGAACAGCAGGTTCCGCCAGGGGCCGGGCGCGACCCGGTCCAGCCAGCGGAACGCGGCTATCAGCAGCGGGACGGGCAGGACCGCGAGGCAGAGCCCGACCAGGAACCCCTTGGTGCCGGTCTGTTCCCGCACGAGGGCGAGGATCACCAGGCCGGAGAGCGCGAGGAGCGAGACGAGCGTCCAGGCGTGCACGGCCTTCCGCTCCCACCAGCGTGGATGCCGCAGCGTGCCGGGCCCGGGAGCGCCTGCTCCGGGCGGCGCGTGCGGAAACGCATTCGGATACGAGGGATAGGTCGCCACAGCGTTGACCCTAACGAGCGACGGGCCCGGCCGCGACGGGGTGTCAGTCCGCGGCGGTGACCGGTGGGGACTGCGGTGCGTGCTCCGCGCGCAGGAAGAGCAGGTCGTGGACCACATGGCCCTTGTCCAGGCCCTGGCCCTCGAAGCGCGTGAGGGGGCGGAACGCGGGCCTGGGCGCGTATCCGCCGTCGGCCTGCGTGTTCTCGTAGTCCGGGTGCTCGGTCAGGACTTCGAGCATCTGCTCGGCGTACGGCTCCCAGTCGGTCGCGCAGTGCACCAGCGCGCCCGGCTTGAGGGGGACCTTGGCGAGGCTGAGGAACTCCGGCTGGATCAGGCGCCGCTTGTGGTGGCGCTTCTTCGGCCAGGGGTCGGGGAAGTAGACGCGCAGCCCGTCGAGGGAGGCCGCGGGGAGCATCTCGCGGAGCAGGATGATCGCGTCGCCGTTCGCCACCCGTACGTTCGTCAGGCCGTTCCGCTCGGCGAGGCCCAGGAGGTTGCCCTGGCCCGGCGTGTGCACGTCGACCGCGAGGATGCCGGTGTCGGGGTCGTCGGCGGCCATCTGCGCCGTCGCCTCGCCCATGCCGAAGCCGATCTCCAGAACGACGCGCTCCCTGCCGTCGAACAGCTCGTCGAGGTCGAGGACGCGCTGCCCGTCGATGTCGAGGCCCCACAGGGGCCACAGCCGCTGGAGGGCGTCCGCCTGGCCGGTCGTGACGCGGCTGCGGCGGGGCTGGAAGCTGCGGATGCGCCGCTCGAAGTGCGAACCGGCGGGGTCCGGCGCGGGCCCGTCGGGAAAGCGCGGCTCGCCCTTTGCGCGTACGGGACCGGAGGCTTCGGAACCGGGGGCCTCAGGGGTGTGGGCTTCGGGGGTGCGGGGTGACTCAGACACAGTGAGGCGATTTTAGACGCCGGATCCGGCCGGGGCCCAAGCCCGGAACCCGGAGCTCAGGACACGGAGCTCAGGACACGGAGCTCAGGGACCGGAGCCCAGAACCCGGAGCTCAGGATCCGGAGCCCCCAGGGCCCGAGCCCAGGACCCGTGCTCAGGACCCGAGCGCGGCCAGGGCCCGCCGGGCGACCTCCCGGCCGATCGGGAGCGAGGCCGTCGCCGCGGGGGACGGCGCGTTCAGCACATGCACCGTGCGCGGGGCCTCGCGGATCAGGAAGTCGTCGACCAGGGTCCCGTCCCGCAGGACCGCCTGCGCCCGGACGCCGGCGGGCGCGGGCACCAGGTCGTCCGCGGTCACCGCGGGCAGCAGCCTGCGCACCGCCGACGTGAAAGCGTCCCGGGACACCGAGCGGCGCAGCTCGCCGGCCCCGTACCGCCAGTGCCGGCGCGCTATCCGCCAGGAGCCGGGCCAGGCCAGCGTGGCGCCGAGCTCGCGCGGTCTGACCGTCGACCAGTCGTAGCCCTCGAGGGCCAGCGCGGGCACCGCGTTCGGTCCGACGTGCACGCTCTTGTCGATGCCGCGCGTGAGATGGACGCCGAGGAAGGGGAACGCCGGGTCCGGCACCGGATAGACCAGGCCGCGCACCAGCTCGGGGCGGGCCAGCTCGAAGTACTCACCCCGGAAGGGGACGATCCGCATGCCGGGGTCGTCCCCCGCGAGGCGGGCGATCCGGTCGCAGTGCAGCCCCGCGCAGTTCACCATGACGCGCCCGCGGACGATGTCCCCGGCGGCCGTGCGCACCGCGACGCCACGCTCCGCGCGGCGGTCGATCTGCACCACCTCCGCGCCGTACCGGATGTCCGCGCCCGAGGCCTCGGCGAGATGCCGCGCCACGGAGACGTAGTCGGCGACGCCCGTCGTGCCCACGTGGATCGCGGCGAGGCCGCGCACATACGGCTCGTACTCGCCGATCTGGGCGGGGCCGAGCTCCCGCACCGGAATCCCGTTCTCCCGGCCGCGCTGGACCAGGGCGTGCAGGCGGGGCAGCTCGTCGCGCTCGGTGGCCACGATCAGCTTGCCGGTGACCGCGTGCGCGATGCCGAACTCCGCGCAGAACTCGACCATCTCGGCCGCGCCCCGCACCGCGAAGCGGGCCTTGAGCGAGCCGGGCCGGTAGTACACGCCGCTGTGGATGACCCCGCTGTTACGCCCCGTCTGGTGTCTGGCGGGGCCGTGTTCCTTCTCCAGGACGGTCACACGGGTGCCCGGTACCGCGCGCGTGAGGGCGTACGCCGTCGACAGACCGACGATCCCGCCGCCGATCACCAGCACATCGCAGTCGTACCCGCTCGTCATCACCGTGCCTCACCTCCCGCCCCCGATACTGCACTGCGCCACTGACAACGCGTTCAAACCCGGGCGGTAGGCCTTCGGCTGCGCCGGAACCTTCACACCGCTGCCCTACGCCGGCGCCATGAGGAGCGGCCTGGCCCGCTCGCGCAGCTCCACCACGCGCGGCTCGTCCCCGTACGGCTCGAGGCGGTGCAGCAGGTCCTTCACGTATTCGGTGGTCCGGGCCGACGAGATCCGCCCCGCCACCTCCAGCGCGCGCGTGCCCTGCTCGCACGCCGCGTCCAGGTTCCCCGACTCCAGCTCGGCGACCGCCGACACCACGAGGCGTAACCCGTGCGAGCGCACGAACTCCTCCGTGGGCTTCGACAGGGCCTGCTCCGTGAAGCGCCGCACCTGGCGGGGTGCCTTCAGGTCGCGGTAGCACTCGGCGGCGTCGGCGGCGAAGCGGTCGTACGAGTAGAAGCCGAGCCACGACGGGTCGTGGTCCCCGTCGCGCGCCCGCTCCAGCCAGCCCTCCGCGGCCCGCAGCGCGGCCCCCGCGGCGTGCGCGTCACCGGCGCGCGCGTGCGCGCGTGCTTCCACGAGCCGGAAGAAACTCATCGTCCTGGCGGTGGCGAGCCCGCGATTGCGCTCCAGGGCGGCCTGCGCCAGGTCCACCCCCTCGTCGCCGAACCCGCGGTACGTCGCCTGGAGCGACATCGACGCCAGCACGTAGCCCCCCAGGGGCACGTCCGCCGCCGCGCGCGCGAGCCGCAGCGCCTGGATGTAGTACCGCTGTGCAGCCTCCTGCTGGCCCGTGTCGAACGCCATCCACCCGGCCAGGCGCGTCAGTTCGGCGCTCGCCCCGAACAGGGCGCGCCCCACGTCGTCCGAGTAGGCGCCGAGCAGCAGCGGAGCCGCCTCGACCCGCAGGCACTCGGGGACCATCGACGAACGCCAGTCACCGCCCCCGTACTTGGAGTCCCAGCGCCGCGCGTCCTCGGCCGCCTCGCGCAGCTTCTGGACATCGCTGTGGCCGACCTTCTGAGGCGTGTTGTCCCCGCCGCTCTCCAGCGGCTGCGCTTCGCGTGCGACCGACGAGTCGGCCGGCGTTATCAGCCATCTCGACGCGGGCGTCGCGTACGCGCTCACCGCGAAGGACCCGGCCAGCGACTGCCAGATGCCGCCGCCCGTGCGGCGGCCCGCGAGGTCGAGGCGGTACAGCTCCGTCGCCGACTTCACCGCCGCCCCCACGTCGCGCGGGAAGGCGAGGCCCACTTCGGGCGCGGGGTCCGCGTCCGCCAGGCCGATCTCGTGCAGCGGCACGGGCCGGCCCAGCTTCTGGCCGATGGCGGCGGCGATGAGGTGCGGCGCCGCGCCCTGCGGCACCATGCCTTTGGAGACCCAGCGGGCCACCGAGGTCTTGTCGTAGCGAAGCGTCAGACCGCGTTGGGCGCCAAGGTCGTTGACGCGCCGCGCCAGGCCTGCGTTGCTGATTCCCGCGAGGGCGAGAACGGTGCCGAGTTTCTCGTTCGGCCCGCGTTGCTCCCTGGACATGCGCCACCCCTCGACACAGCCGGCTGCCGCGGTGGCATAAGCGCGCGGCATTCGTACACCCAGCGTAGTTCGCCGGATCCCAAGCGTTAAGGGGCATAGTTCCGGATGGCGGGAATATTGTCCGTACGGGAGTACGTGCCCGGGGCAGCGCCGTCACGGTGTGCTCCGCCCGTGTGGCCGTGCGCCTGTGCGTGCGCTCTTCTGCGGCCATGGGGGGAGCGCTTCCATGATGGTGCGTGGGTCGGCCCGCTGTACTGGATCCAGCGGGCTGGGGGATACCGCCGCCTTCATCCCCGCGGGTGGCGGACCGGTCCGGGAGGTGAAGGGCGCCTCCCGGACCGTGCGTTGCGCGCCGTGGCCGATGCGGTGTGCACAGGTCTGGCCATCCACAGTCGATTTGGCCGAATATCGACGGTGCCGTACGGCGTCACCGATGCCTCCGAGTGGCCCTCGGGGGGTTCAACTACCGCTCAAAAGGGGCGCATTCGGTGGCGCACGTGCCGCCCCGTCGCCCCTCCCGTACGTCTCCTTCGTGGCAGCATGGGGACTCTGTTCCTGTGATTTCCTCTGATTCCTTCTGACGAGGTTCTGTCCACAACCTGTGGAGGCGGCGATGCGGTGGTTGGTGGGGTGGAGCAGTACCGCCGCCGGGCCCGTGCGGTTCGGGTCCGCGGGCTCGACCGGACCCGACGGGGAGACCGTCCACCCCGTGGGCTCCCAGCTCCTGTGGGGTGACCCCGACCCGCTGTGGGCGGTCGGAGACTGGCGCCCGGACGAGGTCAGGATCGTCAGCGCCGACGAGCGGACCCGTATCGCCGTACTCGGCACCTGCGGCGCCACCGACGAGCAGCTGCGGGTCGGCCTGTTCGCCGCGCGCGGGGGCGCCCTGCGCCACCTCACCGCATGGTCCGGCAGCTACACCGCCGTCGTCCAGGTCGGCAGGCGCCTCATGATCGCCGGTGATCTCGCGGGCGCGCGCCCCGTGTTCTACACGCCCTGGGCCGGCGGCACCGCGTACGCGACGGCCGCCCTGCCGCTCGCCGACCTCATCGAGGCCCACCTCGACATCGGCCATCTCGCGGCCCTGCTCGCCGCCCCCGACGTGCCCGAGGCCCTGCACGACTCGACGCCGTACCAGGGCGTGCGCCGCATCCCGCCGGGCCACGCGCTGATCCTGCGCGCCGGTGCCCGTGAGATCGCCGGCTACGAACCGGTCGCATCGCTCGCCGTCGCCGCCCCCTCCGCCGACCCGGCCGGCGCGGTGGACGCCCTGCGCGACGCGCTCGTCGAGGCCGTACGCGCCCGGCTCGCCGCGCCCCGGCACGTCCCCGGCGCCGACATCGACCCCGGGCCCGTCCCCGGCATGGGCCCCGCCGAGCGGCGCGCCGCCCGCGGCATGCCTGTGCCGGGCATCGGCTCCGACCTCTCCGGAGGACCCGCGTCCGGGACACTCGCGCTGCTCGCGGCCGGACTGCCCGGACTGCCCGGCACGGTCCTCGGCCACGGCACGGGCGCGGGCGAGCGCCTCCTCGCCGTCACCTTCAACGACCTGTCCGCGGGCGCCGAGGGGCGCGAGGCCGAACTCCAGCGCGCGGGCGCCATCGCCGCGAATCCGCGGCTGCACCACGTCGTCGTCACCGCGGGCGAAGAGGCCCTCCCCTACGCCGAGTTGGACGGCCCCCTCACCGACGAACCCGGCCCCTCCCTGATCACCGCCGCCCGCCACCGCGCCCGCCTCCTGTCGGGCAGCGCCGACCACTTCACCGGCTACGGCGCCCGCCAGGTCCTCGACGCGCACCCCGCCCGCCTCGCCGACCTCCTCATGGACCGGCGCCGGCGCCACATGGTCAAGCCGGTCGCCGCGCTCGCCAAGGCGGACGGCGGATCCGTGCTGGTGCCCGCGCGCGTGTACGGCGCGGCGCGCAAGCTGGCCCGCACGCCGTACAGGGCGGGCGTCGAAAGCCTCGCGGAGCGGCTGTTGCAGCGGAACTTCGAGGATCCGGGCGGCGAGGCGGGCGCCGTCGGCGCATCGCTCGCGGCTCTCGCGTGGGCGAGACCGGGGCCCGCCGCGCGCTGGCTGACGGGCGAGGCCCTCGCTGAAGTATCGGTTCGCCTCCAGGACGGCGCGACGCGGCCGGGCCCGGGACCGGGGCAGCGGCCGGGTGCGTTCCGGGCTCGCGCCGCCCTCGCCCGCCACGCGGCCGACCTGCGCGTCCTCGAACAGGCCGCCGAGGTCCGCTTCCAGCGCCTGCACGCCCCCTTCCTGGACAACCAGGTCGTCCGCGCCTCCCGCGCCCTGCCCGAGGCGCTCCGCGTGCGGCCCGGTGCCCGCGCCGACATCCTGCGCGCCGTCCTCGAAGGCGCCGGCGTCAGCGAACTCCCCGCAGGCTGGGGCGCGCCCTCGCACGCGTCGTCCGCCGCGGCGGCCCGCACCGGCCTGCGCGTCGGTGCCGACCACCTCATCCAGCTCTTCGACACCCCGCTCCTCGCCCAGACCGGCCTGATCGAGGCCCGCGTCGTCCGCAAGGCCCTGCGCGCGGCGGCCGACGGCGAACCCCTGCCGCTGGACGGCCTCGCCGACCTGGTCTCCCTCGAACTCTGGCTGCGCCGCCTCATCGCCCGCCGCGGCACCTGCTGGACCGGCACCCCGGCCCGCCAGCGCGCCGTCCCCACGGGGAGCGTCGCACCGCAGCGAGGCGCGCTGGGCGCCGGGCGCTGAAGAGCCGCACCCCCAGCACCCCCGAACCGGAATCCGCGCGACTGAGGCCGCCCCCACCCGTGAGAATGGACCCGTGCGGTACCGAATTCTGGGCGTCACCGAGGCGTACGACGATCAAGGCACCCCCCTGCCCGTGGGCGGACAGCGGCTGCGCGCCCTGCTCACGTCGCTCGCGCTGCACGCCGGCCGAACCGCCCCCGCGGACGCGCTCATCGACGACGTATGGGCCGACGAGCCACCGGCCGACGCGACCGCCGCCCTCCAAGCCCTCGTCGGCCGGCTCCGCCGCGCCCTCGGCAAGGACGCCGTCACATCGGAGGCGGGCGGCGGCTACCGCCTCGCCGCCCGCCCCGAGGACGTGGACCTGTACGTCTTCGAGCGCCTCGTCCGTGAGGGCACGGCTGCTCTCACGGCACACGACCCGGCGACCGCCTCCCGTGCCCTGGGCGACGCGCTCGCCCTGTGGCGCGGGCCCGCGCTCGCCGACCTCGCCGACCGCACCGCCGCGACCCGCCCCGAGGCCCAGCGCCTCGAAGCGGCACGCGCGCGCGTGGCGGCCGATCTGCACCTCGGCCGCGCCGCAGACGTCGTACCGGAGCTGACCGAACTCACGCACGCGCACCCGTACGACGAGCCGCTGCACGCCCTGCTCATCCGTGCCCTGCGTGACGCGGGCCGCGGCGCCGACGCGCTCGCCGCATACGAGACGGCCCGCCGCACCCTCGCCGACGGCCTCGGCGCGGACCCCGGACCCGAACTGGCCGCCCTGTACGCCGACTTGCTCGACCCCGCCCGCGACTCCGGCCGCCCGGCACCACCCCGGCAGCCGCAGCGCGACGGCAATCTGCGGCCACGCCTCAACTCGTTCGTCGGCCGGGAACCCGAACTCGACGCCATCCGTTGCGACTTGCGTGCGGCCCGCCTCGTCACTCTCACCGGACCCGGCGGCTCCGGCAAGACCCGCCTCGCCGAGGAAGCCGCCGCCGAACACCCCCGCGCCTGGCTCGCCGAGCTCGCCCCGCTGGACCAGCCCGAGGCCGTGGCCGGCGCCGTCGTCAGCGCCCTCGGCCTGCGCGAGACCGTCCTGATGACCAGCGAGCACACGGCGCCGCAGGACGACCCCGTGGCCCTGCTCGTCGAACACTGTGCCGCGCGCAGCCTGCTCCTGATCCTCGACAACTGCGAACACGTCATCGGCGCGGCGGCCGCGCTCGCCGAGACCCTCCTCACCCACTGCCCCGGCCTCACGGTCCTCGCCACCAGCCGCGAACCCCTGGGCGTGCCCGGCGAGTCCGTGCGCCCCGTCGAACCCCTGCCGCCCGACCCCGCGCACCGCCTGTTCGCGGAGCGCGCCCGTGCCGTGCGCCCCGACTTCGACGTCACCGGCGACCCCGAGGCCGTGGCCGAGATCTGCCGCCGCCTCGACGGCCTGCCGCTCGCCATCGAGCTGGCCGCGGCCCGCCTCAGACTGCTCACCCCCCGCCAGATCGCGGACCGGCTCGACGACCGCTTCCGCCTGCTGACCAGCGGCAGCCGCACCGTACTGCCCCGCCAGCAGACCCTGCGCGCCGTCGTCGACTGGTCCTGGGACCTCCTCGACGAGCAGGAGCGCACGGTCCTGCGCGAGGCGTCCGTCTTCGCCGGAGGCTGGGACCTGGAGGCCGCGGAGGCCGTCTGCACCGGACCCGCATCCGACCTGATCGGCGCGCTCGTCGACAAGTCCCTCCTGGTCGCCACCCCGGGCGACGGCAGCATGCGGTACCGGATGCTGGAGACGATCCACGAGTACGCGACCGAACGCGCCGCCGAGACACCACAGCTGCGGACCGAGGCCGAGCGGCGCCACGTCGCCTACTTCCGCGCCCTCGTCGAGAAGGCCGACCCGCTCCTGCGCTCCGCCGAACAACTCCCGTGGATCGAGCGCCTGGAGACAGAACTCGACAACCTCCGCGCCGCGCTCCACCGCTCCACGGTGACCGGCGACATGGAGTCCGCGGTCGCACTCGCGCTCTCCACCGGCTGGTTCTGGTGGCTGCGCAACTACCGCAGGGAGGGAGCCGAGTGGGTCGGTCACATCCTGGAGCAGCTGCTCCCGACGCACCGCCCGGACCGTCCGGCCCTGTCCGTCTGCCGGGTCCCCCCGCGCGAAGGGCGGACGTTCCCCGCCGCGGACGACCTGGCGGACGAGGACGACCCCCTGTACTGGCCGCTCATGGAGCTGCGCCTCCTGCACATCTTCTTCGTGGCCCAGACCCTGCCCGAGAGCGCCCTGCGGGGCGAGGCCGACCGGGAGTACCTCATGCGGGTGCGCGACGCCTTCGCGCGGCCCGGGCCCGCGGGGGCGCGCTTCCCCGGCATCATCTGGCCGTTCACCGTGCACTTCCTGAACAACCCGGAGGACGTCAGGACCGCCCTCGACCAGGCCGTCGCCAACTGCCGTGTGTACGGCGCCGAGTGGGAGATCGGCGTCACCCTGATGTTCCGTACGCACACGGCCGTCGACGGGCCGGGCAACCTCACGGGCGTCGACGACGACGTCGCCGAGCTGCGGACCATCAGCCGCCGCGTCGGGGACCGGTGGATGCGCGCCCAGGTGTGCAGCGCCGCCGGTGAGGCGGCCATCGCCCGCAGCCGGTTCGACGAGGCGAAGGGAGAGTTCGAGGAGGCACTGCGCCTCGCCTACGAGGTCGGCGCGTACGCGGAGGCGCCGTTCCTCATCGCCCGGCTCGGCGAGATCGCCTACCGCTCCGGCGAACGCGACGCGGCGCGCAAGCTCCTGACCGAGGCGATCGGGGAGGCCGACCGGTACGGGGTGCCGGATCCCCACGCGTACGTGCTGCTCCTGAACGCCCTGATGGCGGTGGAGGACGGCGAGGTGGCGCGGGCCCGCGCGCTGTGCGACGACGCGGCCACGGAGTCGTCGCGGGGCACCCCGCCACCGCAGTTCACGGCGCTCGTCGGCGGTGTCGACGCGCGGATCACGGCGGCCGAGTCGGGGCCCGCGCGCGGCCTCGCGGTCCTCACCGACGCCCTGCGGTACGCGGTCGAGAACCGCTGTGCGGAGAGCGTCTGCGCGGACCTCGCGGGCCGCGGGGCGCTCTTCCTGGCCCAGCTGGGCGACACGGAGGGCGCGGTACGGCTGGTCGCCGCGTCCGACGGCTGGCGCGGTGACTCCGAGCGGCCCCTGCCCGAACGCGCCGAGATCGAGGCGCTGGAGGCGGAGGCGGCCGCCGCGCTGGGCGCCGCCCGGTACGCCGACGCGCGCGCCGCGGGCGCCGGGCACACGGCGGCCGAGGAGGTCACGTTCCTGACGGAACGCGTCCGCCGCTTCAACTGAGGCCCCTCAGCCGAGGCAGCTCACCGGCAGGTGAATCGGGACTCCGCCCAGTCCCCGACCGCGAGCGAGTCGAGCTTCGTCTGCGGCTCGGTGACCAGCCGGATCGCCTTGCGTCCCGCGAGATTCACATGAATCGGAACGGCCGGGTCCCCACCCCTGAGGACCTGCGACTTCCACAGCCGCACCCCGTCCGCGTACACGGTGAACCGCACCGCTCCCGTGCCCAGCGTCATGTCGTCGACACCGGCGAAGGCGTCGTACACGGTGCAGCTGCGGTTGAGGTCGATGGTCACGGAGGAGTTCGCGTGGACGGTGACCCCGTTCGCGTACTCCTTGTCCGCGACGCGCAGGCCCCACCGCTGCCACACCCAACTGCTCTCGCCGGGCCGGATCTCCGGCTTGGTGCCGTCACCGAGCCCGCCGTACGACAGCTGGTTCAGCTGGTAGACGGCCGGGGCGGGCGGCGGGGGAGGCGTGGGCTTCGGGGTGGGTTCGGGCGTCGGCTTCGGAGGCGGCGTCGGCTTGGGCGTGGGCTTCGGCGCCGGCTTCGGGGTGGGGGTCGGCTTCGGCGCGGGCTCGGGGGGAGGCGTCGGCTGCGGGGCCGGCGGCTCGGGCTTCGGCTCGGGGGGAGGCGTCGGCTTCGGCGGGGTGCTGGGCTGGGAGACCGCCGGCTTCTCCTTGTGCGCCTCCGGCTTGGACTTCTGCGGGTCGCCCGCGAGGGCGATCGCCACCGCCACGGCCACGCCCGCCGCGACCACACCGGCCGCGATGCCCGCCTTCACGGGCGCGCCGAGCCCCTCGGACGCCGCGGCGCCACCGCCCGCGGCCCCTCCGGAGCCGCCCCCCGCCGCGGCCGCCGCACCGGCGCCCGCCGCACTCGCGGCGCCGCCCCCGATGAGGGCGACCACCTTCGCGTACCCGGCGGCACCGAACCAGCCGATGACCGCGACCGGCACGACACCCGGGATCCCGCTGGCCACTTCCTTGATCTGACCGGCGGCGAGCCGGCACTTGGCGCACTCCTCCAGGTGCTTGCGCAGACCGCGTTCGGCCCGGGTGCGCAGGCTGCCGCGGGCGTACGCGCCGAGCCGGTCGGCGTAGCGCGCGCACTCCTCGTCCTGGGTGAGGGTGGTACTCACATGGGCCTGGAGGTACGCCTCCTTGAGGCCCTCGCGGGCGCGCTTGGCCAGCACGCGCGTGCCGTTGGCGTCGAGCCCGAAGAGCGTGGCGACCTCGCTGGGCGACTCGTCCTCGATCTCCGTGTGCCACAGGACGGCCTGCCAGCGCTCGGGCAGGGACCGGAAGGCCTGCATGGCCATGGACTGCTCGGCCTCGTGCATCGCGCGGACGTCGGCGCCGAGATCCAGCGTGTCGTCGTCGGAGACCTCGCTGGAGCGGGCGGCCTGCTGGGCGAACACCGCGAAGTCCTCGACCAGGTGTTCGCGCTTCGCCGACTTCGTCCAGCCCGCGGCGACGCGGCGCACGGTGGTCAGCAGATAGGCGCGCACCGCGTGCTCGGGCCCGCTGCCGCCGCGCACGGCCTGAAGCATGCGCGCGAACACCTCGGCCGTGAGGTCGTCGGCGGTGTGCCCGTCCCGGCAGCAGGTGCGTGCGTAACGGTGGACGGCGGTCGAGTGCCGGCGGTACAGCTCCTCGTACGCGGTGTCGTCGCCGGACCGCATACGGGCGATCAGGTCGGCGTCCGCCGGAGGCGTGTCCCGCGGGGGCGGCAGGACGGACTTCCCGGAGCCGACGCCGGGCTCGCGCTGCTGCGGGACGCTCGGGCCGGGGAGGTCCCCGCCCGGGGCTTCGGAGGTTTCGGAGGGACCGGAGGAGCCGGAGCGTTCGGAGCCCGGCGAGTCGTCCCGGAGTGGACCTCCCTGGCTCGGCACCTGCCGCGCGGGCAGCCCACCGGTCTCGGTGCCGCCCGCACCACTGCTCTCGAGTGGCTCGTCCCGCCCGTCAACGCTCATCGCGGAAAGCCCCCGACTGCACACTCAGACCCGAACACGCGGGAAAGAGTGCCACACGGGTGGCCCGCATCGCCTGCCCGTGCTCGGCAACCACTCATCCGTGGAAACTTCGCACAACGAAGTACTAGCTTTCACTCGTACGGGTAGTGGTCAACGAGCGTGCCAAAAACGGGAGTTGGCCGCGCGCGACGCACATGCGCCACCCACGGCCGTCCCCACGCCTGTCGCGTCCGCTCGGGGAGCCCAGCCCCTACGCGGTGCCGCCCGCCCCTACGCGGGCCGCGACCGCAGCCCTTCGAGCAGGATGTCCAGAAGTCGCGACGACGCCGCGGCCTGCTGTGCGGCGTCCGGCAGCGAAGGCGCCGCCGTGGCGATCACCAGCAGCACGTCCGCCACCGTCACGTCCTCGCGGAGCTCCGACGCCGCGCGCGCCCGGTCCACGAGCTGCCCGACGACGTCGAGCAGCGCGGCGACGCCCGCGTCGTCCGCCGGTACGGCCTCGGTGGCCGGGGACGTGCGCTGCTCCACGAGACGCAGGTCGGACGGGACGACGGCGTGCCGCTGCTGCGGAACCCGCGTCTCGTCCCGGACCGCGCCCGCCGCGTCGGCCGGCTCGTCGGCGACGCCGACGCGCAGCACCTGCGGAGGCAGCAGCCGCCCCGCACCGGAGGCGACGGACGTGCGCAGGAAGCGCGACAGCGCCGACCACGGCTCGTCCTCCTGGCCGAGGGCGGCACGCGCCTGGTCGGTCAGCCGGGAGGTCTCCTCCTCGGCTATGCGCCGCACCAGTACGTCCTTGCTCGGGAAGCGCCGGTACACCGTGCCGACACCGACCCGGGCGCGCCGCGCCACGTCCTCCATCGGCGCGCCGTACCCCAGCTCGCCGAAGACCTCGCGCGCCGCGCGCAGGACGTGCTCGAGATTGCGCTGGGCATCCACCCGGAGCGGCGCCGCACGCGAACTGTCGCCCGCGCCACGACCGTTACCGCTCGCGGCGGCCGGTCCGCCGGCCACGGCCGAAGCGGAAGCCGTCGAAGTCCATTGAGAGTCCTGAATGTGCATATGTGTTCCCCCGGTAATGACGTCTCCCCCCGGAGACTCTCCCCGCCATCGGCAACCGGAGCGTGAGGAACAGGTTCCACGGATCCGTCCGACGGATCCGTCAGCGCATCCCCCGACACCCCGACAGCACACGAACATAGTTGAGCCGGAGTCAATTCAGAAGGGGCAGGTTCCGCACGGAGCGCCCCCCGAACGGAGTAAGCGACGATTCCACCCCGATTGCACCCCCGCACCTCACCCGCCACATGTGCGCTGACCTGCGGACATGTCCCGGACTCCGGCAATTCGCCCACCCGGCGGCCGGCGCAAGCGCCGGTCACACAATTTGCCGGGGCTGTGGACAAACTCAGGTGGCCGATGCGTCATGGGGTGGTGTCGATGCCGAAGACTGCTTCTTCCCGGGGGACGGCCCCGGAAGTCCCGCGTACGCGCGTCCTCGTCGTAGGGGGCGGCTATGTCGGGATGTACACCGCCCTGCGCCTCCAGCAGAAACTCAAACCGGAACTGAGAAGCGGCCGGACCGAGATCGTCGTCGTCACCCCCGACCCGTACATGACCTACCAGCCGTTCCTGCCCGAGGCCGCCGCCGGATCCATCTCGCCGCGCCACGTCGTCGTGCCGCTGCGCCGCGTCCTCGGCCGCTGTCGCGTCATCGTCGGCGAGGTCACGTCCGTCGACCACAGCAAGCGCACCGCCACGTTCACCACCCTGGCCACCGAGGAGGAGGGCACGGGCGCCGTCGAGATCACGTACGACGAACTCGTCCTGGCCCCCGGCTCCGTCTCGCGCACCCTGCCCGTGCCGGGACTCGCCGACCACGGCATCGGCTTCAAGACCGTCGAAGAGGCCATCGGGCTGCGCAACCACGTCATCGAACAGCTGGACATCGCCTCCTCGACCCGCGACCCCGCCATCCGCGACGCGGCCCTCACCTTCGTCTTCGTAGGGGGCGGTTACGCCGGTGTGGAGGCACTCGGCGAACTCGAGGACATGGCCCGCTACGCCGCGGGTTACTACCACAACGTCACCGCGGACGACCTGAAATGGATCCTCGTCGAGGCCAGCGACCGCATCCTCCCCGAGGTCGGTGAGGAGATGGGCCGCTACACCGTCAGCGAACTGCGCCGCCGCAACATCGACGTACGCCTGCGGACGCGGCTCGAATCCTGCGAGGACCGGGTCGCCGTCCTCGACGACGGCTCCCGCTTCCCGACCCGCACCGTCGTGTGGACCGCGGGCGTCAAACCCCACCCCGTGCTCGCCGCGACCGACCTGCCGCGCAACGAACGCGGCCGCCTCAAATGCACCGCCCAGCTCGCCGTCGACGGCGCCCCGCACGCGTGGGGCGCGGGCGACGCGGCAGCGGTCCCCGACATCACGGCCGGCGAGGAGGGCAAGGAATGCGCGCCCAACGCCCAGCACGCGGTGCGCCAGGCCAAAGTCCTCGGCGACAACGTCGCGGCCTCCCTGCGCGGCGAGCCCCTGACGGACTACGCGCACGCATACGTCGGCTCCGTCGCCTCGCTCGGCCTGCACAAGGGTGTCGCCCACGTCTACGGGCGCAGGCTGAAGGGCTACCCTGCCTGGTTCATGCACCGCGTCTACCACCTGAGCCGGGTGCCGACCGTGAACCGGAAGGCCCGTGTCCTGAGCGAATGGATACTCTCCGGGCTCTTCAAGCGCGAGATCGTCTCCCTCGGCTCGCTCGAACGCCCTCGTGCGGAGTTCGAACTCGCTGCCGGGGGAAACCCACCCGGCAGCCCTCCGGCGAACCCGCCGCGGGACCCGAAGGGGTCGACCTGACCGGACCGGGGAACTCCCCCTCAACCACCGGCGTCTGACGGATGTCAGTCCGGTCGGTCAGACTGGTCCATGACCCTGGCCGGCCCCAGACCGTGGGCGGACCGACCGCCACGTTGCCCTTCCCCGCTGCTCCCGGCCCCGGCCGGGCAGGGGAGCCCCCACCCGACCTCACGAGGCTTTCCCCATAGTGAACTTCACGCGCTGGAGCGCCCGGCTCCCCGGAACGCAGCGCCGCGCGGCAGCGCGGTCCGACCATGGCGTCTCCCAAAGCCAGCGAGGGGAAGGCGCCGTGCCCGCCGCCCGCCACGAACACGCTTCCGACGGCGACGCGCCCACGCCCGCCGCCGGCATCGACGAACTGCCCGCACGCGAGGTCCTCGACCGCATCCCCGCCCTCGTCGCCCTCGTCCACGGCCCCGACCACCGCATCGCGTACGTGAACGACGCGTACGTCGCGGCCTTCGGCGACCGCCCCACCGGCGCACCCGCGCGCGAGGCGCTGCCCGAGCTGGAGGAACTCGGCCTGCTGCCACTGCTCGACCAGGTCCTGCGCAGCGCCAAGCCGCGCACGGTCAAGTCCCGCAAGGTGGCCGGCGGCCGCTCGTACACGTTCACCTGCACACCCGTGACGGTCCCGGCCGACGGCGCAGAGAGTGCGCACGAAGGGGCGGGCGGCTCCGGTGTGCTGGTCTTCGCGGCGGACGTCACCGACCACGCCGAGGCCGCCGAGCGGTTGCGCACCAGCGAGCGCCGCCAGCGCGAGACCGCCGTCACCCTCCAGCGCTCCCTCCTGCCCCAGGAGCTGGAACAGCCCGACGACCTGCGCATCGCGGCCACCTACCAGCCGGGCGGCACCGAGGCCGCGGTCGGCGGCGACTGGTACGACGTGATCACCCTCGGCGGCGGGCGCACCGCTCTCGTCATCGGCGACGTCATGGGCCGCGGGGTGCGCGCCGCCGCCGTCATGGGCCAGCTGCGCACCGCCGTCCGCGCCTACGCCCGCCTCGACCTGCCGCCGCACGAGGTGCTCCAGCTCCTCGACGGCCTCGCCATCGAGATCGACGCCAACCAGATCGCCACGTGCGTCTACGCGGTCCATGACCCGAACGAGGGCCGCCTCGTGTACGCGTCGGCCGGACACCTCCCCATCCTCGTACGCGACGAGAGCGGCACGATCCACCGCGCGGAAGAGCCCACCGGGCCCCCGCTCGGCACCGGCGGCTGGCTGCACGCCTCGGGATCGGTGCCGCTCGGCCCCGGATCGACCGCCGTCATGTACACCGACGGCCTGGTCGAACGCAGGGACGAGGACATCGACGAGGGCATCGCGTCCCTGGAGCGCGCGCTCGCCGGCGCCACCGGCACACCCCAGGTCGTGTGCGACCGCCTCATCCGCGCGGCAGGGGTCACCGCGGACCACGACGACGACGTGGCCGTCCTCGTCCTCCAGCACCCGGCGCGCACGGGACCCGACGGAGAGCTGTTCCGCAACGCCGCCCTTGAACTCCTCGGTGGCGTCGAAGCGGCCCCACGCGCGCGTGCCTTCGCCTCCGGGGTACTCGCCAGCTGGCGCTTCTCGCCCGAGCTGCACGACCTGGGCGTCCTGGCCGCCAGCGAACTCGTCGCCAACTCGCTCCAGCACGGCACCCCGCCCATGCGCCTCAGGCTCCGCCGCACCGACCGCCGACTGATCATCGAGGTCACCGACGGCGACGACCACCTCCCGCGCCGCCGCCGCGCCGAACCCGCCGACGAGGCGGGCCGGGGCATCGCCATCGTCGCCACGATCGCCTCGAACTGGGGGTCACGGCGCACCCCGGGCGGCGGTAAGGCGGTCTGGTGCGAATTCGCCCTGCCGCGGACCCCGTAATCCGGACGGAGCCTCAGACGGACGCGGCCGCGGGCACCGGTTCTGCCGACGCCCCGCCCTCCGCCACGATCCGGCTCTTCGCCAGCGACGGCTGGTCCTGCACGGGCGACAGATGCCGCCCGAGCCGCACCGCGAGGAACGTGATCCCCAGCGAGAACAGCACGAACGTCACGATGTACGGACCGTGCAGCGCGGCCCCCATGGGCCCGCCGACCGCCGGACCGACGGCCAGAGCGAGCTGCTTGACCAGCGCGAACGCCGAGTTGTACTGCCCGACCATCCCGGCCGGCGCCAGATCGGCGACCAGCGGGGCCACGGTCGGCGACAGCATCGCCTCACCGAGACCGAACAGCGCGTACGTCGAGATGAACGCGGCCGTCGCCATGGCCTGACTGCCGTGCCCGACGCCCGCGTACCCGGCCGCGAGCCACGCGATCGCCCACACGAGCCCGACCGCGGCGATCACCCGGGACCGCCTGCGCCGCTCGACGAACTTCAGGACCGCGAACTGCGCGACCACGATCATCGCGGTGTTGGCGGCGAGCGCGATGCCCAGCGTCGACGGGGAGATCCCGGCCGCCTCCACGCCGTACGCGCTCAGGCCCGACTCGAACTGCCCGTAGCAGGCGAAGAACAGCACGAACCCGAGAACGCACAGCTGCACCATCGCCCGGTGTCGCAGCAGCGCCCGCAGCCCGCCGCCCGTCCCGGAGCCACCCTTCGGCACCGCCCCGCCGATCGTCGGCGCGTACGGCATCCGCACGAAACCCACGACCCCGGCGAGCACCAGGAACATCACGGCCTCGATACCGAAGAGCAGCGTGAAGCTCGACGGGCGGCTCTCGTCGACAATCTGGCCGCCGATGAGCCCGCCGATGCCCAGGCCGAGGTTCTGCAGGAAGAACTGCATGGCGAAGGCGCGCGTACGGGTGTCCGGCGTGGACGTCCACACGATCATCGTGGCGAGCGCCGGCTGGATCACCGCGGTGCCCGCACCGAGCACCGCCGCCGACAGGATCGCGGTCGTCTGAACGCCGGCGAGCCCCAGCCCGAGGGCACCG
>NZ_JAPEPO010000001.1:4297500-4855000 GCF_026340095.1 Streptomyces sp. NBC_01446
CCGTGAAGCCGTTCCGGACCCTTCGGGGAAAGGAAAGTGGTGGAGCCGACGGACCAGACTTGTAGTAGGTGAGTGATGGGGTGACGCAGGAAGGTAGTCCAGCCCGGGCGGTGGTTGTCCCGGGGTAAGGGTGTAGGCCGTGTGATAGGTAAATCCGTCACACATTAAGGCTGAGACCTGATGCCGAGCCGATTGTGGTGAAGTGGATGATCCTATGCTGTCGAGAAAAGCCTCTAGCGAGTTTCATGGCGGCCCGTACCCTAAACCGACTCAGGTGGTCAGGTAGAGAATACCGAGGCGTTCGGGTGAACTATGGTTAAGGAACTCGGCAAAATGCCCCCGTAACTTCGGGAGAAGGGGGGCCATCACTGGTGAGAGGACTTGCTCCTCGAGCTGGGGGTGGCCGCAGAGACCAGCGAGAAGCGACTGTTTACTAAAAACACAGGTCCGTGCGAAGCCGTAAGGCGATGTATACGGACTGACGCCTGCCCGGTGCTGGAACGTTAAGGGGACCGGTTAGTGCACTTTCGGGTGTGCGAAGCTGAGAACTTAAGCGCCAGTAAACGGCGGTGGTAACTATAACCATCCTAAGGTAGCGAAATTCCTTGTCGGGTAAGTTCCGACCTGCACGAATGGCGTAACGACTTCTCGACTGTCTCAACCATAGGCCCGGTGAAATTGCACTACGAGTAAAGATGCTCGTTTCGCGCAGCAGGACGGAAAGACCCCGGGACCTTTACTACAGTTTGATATTGGTGTTCGGTTCGGCTTGTGTAGGATAGGTGGGAGACTTTGAACTCTGGACGCCAGTTCAGGGGGAGTCGTCGTTGAAATACCACTCTGGTCGTGCTGGATGTCTAACCTGGGTCCGTGATCCGGATCAGGGACAGTGTCTGATGGGTAGTTTAACTGGGGCGGTTGCCTCCTAAAGAGTAACGGAGGCGCCCAAAGGTTCCCTCAGCCTGGTTGGTAATCAGGTGTTGAGTGTAAGTGCACAAGGGAGCTTGACTGTGAGACCGACGGGTCGAGCAGGGACGAAAGTCGGGACTAGTGATCCGGCGGTGGCTTGTGGAAGCGCCGTCGCTCAACGGATAAAAGGTACCCCGGGGATAACAGGCTGATCTTCCCCAAGAGTCCATATCGACGGGATGGTTTGGCACCTCGATGTCGGCTCGTCGCATCCTGGGGCTGGAGTCGGTCCCAAGGGTTGGGCTGTTCGCCCATTAAAGCGGTACGCGAGCTGGGTTTAGAACGTCGTGAGACAGTTCGGTCCCTATCCGCTGCGCGCGCAGGAATATTGAGAAGGGCTGTCCCTAGTACGAGAGGACCGGGACGGACGAACCTCTGGTGTGCCAGTTGTCCTGCCAAGGGCATGGCTGGTTGGCTACGTTCGGAAAGGATAACCGCTGAAAGCATCTAAGCGGGAAGCCTGCTTCGAGATGAGTATTCCCACCCCCTTGAGGGGTTAAGGCTCCCAGTAGACGACTGGGTTGATAGGCCAGATCTGGAAGCCCGGTAACGGGTGGAGGTGACTGGTACTAATAGGCCGAGGGCTTGTCCTCAGTTGCTCGCGTCCACTGTGTTGGTTCTGAAACCACGAACAACCCCACGTTTGTCACAGAGCGTGGTGCGGTTGACAGTTTCATAGTGTTTCGGTGGTCATAGCGTGAGGGAAACGCCCGGTTACATTCCGAACCCGGAAGCTAAGCCTCACAGCGCCGATGGTACTGCAGGGGGGACCCTGTGGGAGAGTAGGACGCCGCCGAACTATTTTTGATAAAAAGCCTCATTCCCCGAGTGAAAACTCGGGGAATGAGGCTTTTTTGCGTTCCCGGCCATATAGCAAGCCGCAGATTCACGCCGGCTCCACCAGCTTCGCGTCGTACGCCACGATCACCGCCTGCACCCGGTCCCTGGCGCCCGTCTTCGCCAGAATGCGGCTCACATGCGTTTTCACCGTCGATTCGGCGAGGTGCAGACGTGCGGCGATCTCCGAATTCGTCCAGCCCTGGGCGATGACTGTGAGGATCTCGCGCTCCCGGTCCGTGAGGGCGGCGATCCGGGGGTCGGGGCCCTGGGGCGCGTTCGTGGCCGGCAAGTGCTGTACGTATGCGTCGAGGAGACGGCGCGTCAGGCTCGGGGCGACCACCGCGTCGCCTGTCGCCACCGCGCGGATCCCGGAGAGGAGCTCCTCCGGCAGCGCGTCCTTGACGAGGAATCCGGATGCTCCCGCCCGCAGGCCGTCGTACGCGTACTCGTCGAGGTCGAACGTCGTGAGGATCAGGACCCGGGTGCGGTCGCCGGACGCGACGATGCGGCGTGTGGCCTCGATGCCGTCGAGGCCCGGCATGCGGATGTCCATCAGGACGACGTCCGGGTGGAGACGTGCCGCGAGGCGCACCGCCTCGGCGCCGTCGCCCGCCTCGCCGGCGACCGTCAGGTCGTCCTGGCTCTCCAGCAGCATGCGGAAACCGAAGCGCTGCATGGGTTGGTCGTCGACGATGAGCACGCTGGTCACGGGGAGGGTTCCTTCGGGAGGTGGAGATGGACGCGCCAGCCGCCCGGGGGCGTGGGCAGCGGGCCTGCCTCAAGTGTGCCGTCGTAGAGGGAAGTTCGCTCGCGCATGCCGGTCAGGCCGCGTCCCGCGCCCGGCTTCGGCGCCGGGCCTCCGTGGCCCGTGTCCGTGACGCTGACGCGTACCCCGTCGTCCCCGTACGTGACGTCGACGGCCGCGGCGGCGCCCGGACCGGCGTGCTTGAGCGTGTTGGTGAGGGCCTCCTGCACGACCCGGTACACCGTCAGTTCCTTTCCGGGGGCGAGGGAGTCGGGCCGGCCGCGCAGTGCGAGACGTACGGGCAGGCCCGCCGCGCGGACCCCGTCGACGAGCCGGTCCAGGTCCGTGAGCGCCGGCTGAGGTGCCAACTGGGGTGTGGGCGTGACCTCTTCGCGCAGTACGTCGAGGAGGCGGCGCAGTTCCGCGAGAGCCTGGCGGCTTGTCGTGGCGATAGCCTCCAGTGCCTGTCCTGCGCGTTCAGGGTTCTTGGCCGCCGCGTAGGAGCCTCCGTCGGCGAGACCTGTGATGACGGAGAGGTTGTGGCCGATGATGTCGTGCATTTCGCGGGCGATGCGCGTGCGTTCCGCCGCCGCGGCGAGCTGGGCCTGCTGGTCGCGCTCGACTTCGAGTCGGCGGGCGCGCTCGACGAGGGACGACGTGTACTCCTGGCGGCTGCGGACAGCGATGCCGAGCAGCGCCACCAGGGTGATCGCCCATACCTGCGGGACGATCTGCTGGTCCCAACTGCCTTTCGGATAGCGGACGGCGCCCACGACGACCGGCGACAACGTCAGCGCGCAGGCGGCCGCGAGGAGCTTCAGCGGGCGGCGCAGCGCGACGTTGAACACGACGATGAGCTGGACCAGGGCCGCCTGGAGCAGCGCGCCCGTCCAGCTGTTGACGGCCCCGGCCGCCACCATCACCGCGAGTGCCGTCATCGGGCGCGTCCGGCGCCACAGCAGGGGCACCGTCAGCGCGAGGCTCAGGCACAGGACCAGCGGACCCGGTACGTCGGTGTTGTGGGCGATGTTGCGCCAGCCGCCGCCTGTGTAGTCGACGAGGGCGGCGATCACGAAGAAGCCCGTCAGGACCAGGTCCCAGCCGAGCGGGCGGCGCCGGTCGAAGGCGCGCACCCGCTCGGTGAGCCGCTGGACGTACGCGGTGAGGGGGAAGGGAGCTCGCTCCGGCCCCTGGGTCCTGTCGTCCGTCACCGGTTCATCCTCGTACACCGGTTCATCCTCGTACGGGAAAGGGTTCCGCGGGGGGTCATACGTCGCGGCGCCTGAGGAGCAGGGCCGCGGCCGTGAGGACCGCGGCGGCCCACAGCGTCAGGGAGAGGAGGCCCATGGCGGGGGAGACCGCGCCGACGAGGTGGGTGGCGGAGCCGAGGGATGCGGCGGACTGGGTCGGGAAGTGGTTCACGGCGCTGTCCACGGCGTCGTACGGGAGCATGCCGAGGATCTCGGGGAGGATCAGCGCGGCGCCGACGAACGCGCCGATCGCGGCCGGGACCGAGCGGAGCAGGGCGCCGAGGCCGAGGGCGATCAGGCTCATCAGGGTGATCCCGGCGGCGTTGCCCGCGAGGGCGCCGAGGACGCCCGGGTCGGTGAGCGAGGTCGCCTTGTCGCCGTCGGAGAGCCAGATCTGCGCGACGAGGAACGTGATCACGTTCGTCAGGAAGCCCAGGGCGAACGCTACGGCCGCGAACACGCCGGCCTTGGACCACAGGACGGGCACCCGGCGCGGGACCGCCGTCAGGGACGCGCGGATCATGCCCGTCGAGTACTCGCCGGCCGTGACCAGGATGCCGAGGACGGCGACGCAGAGCTGTGAGAGCTGGGTGCCGAGGAGGACGAAGACGACCGTGTCGATCTCGGAGTCGTCGCCGTCATAGGTCGAGCCCATGGTGATGCCGACGGCGAGGACGAGGGCGCTCGCGACGGCGAGGGTGATCCACGTGGAGCGCAGGGTCCAGAACTTGTGCCACTCGGAGCGCAGCACGCGGGGCGTGGTGACGCGGTAGGGGACTGCGGTGGTCATGCTGCTGCTCCCGTCATGGCGGTGGCCTGGTACTCGACCGAGTCATGTGTGAGGTCCATGAACGCCTGCTCCAGCGAGGCGGTCCGCGGGGTGAGTTCGAAGAGTGGGATGCCGTGCGTGGCGGCTGTGCGGCCGATCTGCGGGGCGTCGGCGCCGCGGATGTGCAGGGTGTCGGGGGACTCGCCGGTGACTTCGACGCCGGGATCGCCGGACAGGAGCTCGCGCAGGCGGACGGCTTCGGGCGTGACGACCTTGACGTAGGCCGCGCCTGATTCGCGTACGAGGTCGGCGACGGTGGTGTCGGCGAGGAGGCGGCCGCGGCCGATGATGACGAGGTGGTCCGCGGTCAGGGCCATCTCGCTCATCAGGTGCGAGGACACGAGGACCGTACGGCCTTCCGCGGCAAGGGACTTGAGGAGGTTGCGGACCCACAGGACGCCCTCCGGGTCGAGGCCGTTGACCGGCTCGTCCAGGATGACGGTGGCCGGGTCGGCGATGAGCGCGGCCGCGATGCCGAGGCGCTGGCCCATGCCGAGGGAGAAGCCCTTCACGCGCTTTCCCGCGACGTCGGTGAGGCCGGTGAGAGCGAGGACGTGGTCGACGCGGGAGCGCGGCACGCCGTGCGTGTGGGCGAGCGCCATGAGGTGGTGGAACGCGGTGCGGCCCGGGTGGATCGATCGGGCCTCCAGGAGGGCGCCGACCTCGCGGAGGGGCGCGGTGTGGGCGGCGTAGGCGCGGCCGCCGACGGTGGCGTGGCCCGCGGTGGGGGTGTCGAGGCCGAGGAGCATGCGCATGGTCGTGGACTTGCCGGCGCCGTTCGGGCCGAGGAAGCCAGTGACGGTGCCCGGGTTGACCGTGAAGGTGAGGTCCTGGACGACGGTCTTGTCGCCGTAGCGTTTGGTGAGTCCGTGTGCCCTGATCGTCATGCTCCGAAGGTAGGGAGAGGGGCGGGGACGGGGCGTCCGACCGCGGTCCGGAGCTGCCGAAATGCCGTAGTACCCCGGTACGACGGTCCCGTAGGGTCCGGCCCATGGAGCCTGCCGAGAAGTACGTCGTACGTCCTGTCCGGTCCCAGGAGTGGGAGGCGGTGCGGGAGATCCGGCTCGCCGCCCTGCGTGACCCGGCGGCTCCGATCGCCTTCCTGGAGACGTACGAGACCGCCGTCGCGCGGCCCGAGGAGTTCTGGCGGGAGCGGGCCGGACGGTTCGAACTCGACGGTTCGGGAAACCAGTTCGTCGCCGAGGGAGCGGACGGCCGGTGGTGGGGGTCCGTGACCGTGCGGGTGGAGGAGGCCGGGGCGCCGCTCGCGTTCGGCGACACGAGCGACGTGCGGCAGGCGCATCTCGTCGGCGTGTACGTGCGGCCCGAGCACCGGGGGAGCGGCGTGACCGAGGCGCTGTTCCTGGCGGCCGTGGAGTGGGCGCGCTCGCTGGAGGGTCTTGAGCGCGTACGGCTGTACGTGCACCAGGACAACGCGCGGGCGCAGGCGTTCTACCGGCGGTTCGGCTTCGGCCGCAGCGGGGCGAGCGTGGCGGTGCCGGGCGACTCGTCGAAGGTCGAGTACGAGATGGTGCTGGAGGGGCGGTAACAGGCCTTAAGGGGACGGGAGTTCGGCGTGCGGCCAGCGGGCCCGGCCCTGCTCCCGGGACCGGAGGAGGGCCAGGGTCGGCAGACCCTGGTCCGCTCCGGTGGACAGCAGCTCCGGAAGCTGGGGAAGCGGAGCCACCGCGGCGACGTCGTCGAGGACGAGCGTCATTGGTGGGTCGAGCCGACCGGCAGATGACCGTTCGGCCATGCGCCGGCCGTGCTCGACCACGCTTGAGGCGAGGGCCGTGAGGAGGGGCATCGCGCCCGGGTCCGCCTTGGGATCCTCGATGGCTTCACCCACCACATAAAGCGTGCCCCCTTCGTTCACGAAGGAATCCAGGGTGAGCGCATCAGTTCGGTTTGGGGTGCAGGCCTCGCGGATGTGGACGGAGAACAGAGAGGACAGTGCGCGGGTCGTCAACTCCTGTGCCATGTCCCGGCGTTCGGGGTGCGAGGTGAGCGCGGCCTCCAGCTCGCCAGCGGAGCCGGCCGCCGCCTTCGGGCTCGTACGCAGGATGCGTACGGCCTCCTGGACCTGGGTGCCCTGCGCCCAGCGGTGCACGTGCCGGAACAGCTTCGCGTCCACGGCGGCGGCGTGCAGAAAGCTGCGCAGCAGCGTCTCCGCCGTGTCGGCGGTGGCCGTGTCGAGTTTGGCGGTGGGCCGGATCGGGGCGAGGAGGGCGGCCGCCCGGGACGCGGCCGTGGGCTTGTCCTCGCAGCCCTGGGCCGGGTTCCAGTGGAGGCGGGCCGGGGTGTCGCACAGGTGGGTGGGGTCGTAGACGAGGACGGGGCCGAGCTTCGACCTGGCGTCCTTGGTCTCCGCCCAGACACTCGCCGACGACGTGACGACGAGGACGGGACCCTCGGCGTCCCTGATGGCCTGAATGGCCCGCGGGGCACGGGTCTCGGCGGGCCCGAGGACGACGGGACCGCGGGGGGCGGGGACGGTCGTGGGGGCGGCCGGGGCGGCGGGACTCTCGTGACGCTCCTGCTTCTCCTGCTTCTCGTGATTCTCATGGGGCTCCGGCCCGGCTGCCGGGACCTCGGAGACCGTGGCCCGGGGGGCGGGGTCGGCCACGGGCGCCGGCTCGGCCGAACGAGCAGCGGCCGCTTCCGCCCGGCGCCTTCGCCGTACGGCCCGCCACCGTGCCACCGTCCCCGCGACGAACACCGTGAGCACGATCAGCACAAGCACCTGGCCGATGAACAGGCCCCAGAACAGCCCGTACCCGGAGAGCTGCCCGTCCGGGGTGTCCGGCCAGGCGCCCGGCAGGTCGTGCGGGCGGCCGATGAGGGCGCGCATCGCCACCGGCGTGTGGCGGATCGTCACGCCGTCCGGCCAGGCGCCCTGGGAGAACAGGCCCGACAGGCCCGTCGCCGTCCACACCATGACGGTCATGCCGAGCAGGAACGCGAGCACGCCGAGGAGCAGCCCGTCGGGAATGCCGCGTTCCCGTTCCCGCGGGGCGGGGCCACCCCGGCCCCGGTCCCCGTACCTGTCGTCCTGCTCGTAGGCGTCGTGCCGCCGCATGCCGCTCTCGCTCTCGCCGAGCCCCACCAGTAACTTCCCAGACCTCAGACCTCAGGCCACCGACCTCAGACCTCAGGCCACCGTCGACTCCGACGAGTCCTTCAGCCGGTCGCCCAGGTGCTGTTCCACGAAGGCGGCCGCCCGCTCCTCCGCCTCCAGGTCGGCGGCGCGCATGGCGTCGTCGCCGAGCGTCTCGGCGGAGGACTCCGTCATGGCGCGGTCGGTGAAGACCAGGGGCCGTTCCGTCTCGGTGATGAGGTGCTTCACGACCTGGACGTTCCCGTTCACGTCCCAGACCGCGATGCCCGGGGTCAGCGAGGGGATGATCTCCACGGCCCAGCGTGGCAGGCCGAGTACGAGACCGGTGGCCCGTGCCTCGTCGGCCTTCTGGGCGTAGATGGTCCTGGTCGAGGCCATCTTCAGGATCGCGGCCGCCTCCTTGGCCGCGGCCCCGTCCACCACGTCACTGAGGTGGTGGACGACGGCCACGAACGACAGACCGAGGCGCCGGCCGAACTTCAGGAGCCGCTGGAACAGCTGTGCCACGAAAGGCGAGTTGATGATGTGCCACGCCTCCTCCACCAGGAAGATGCGCTTCTTGCGGTCCGGCCGGATCCAGGTGTGCTCCAGCCACACACCCACGATCGCCATCAGAATCGGCATCGCGATGGAGTTGCGGTCGATGTGGGAGAGGTCGAAGACGATCAGCGGGGCGTCGAGGTCGATACCGACCGTCGTCGGACCGTCGAACATGCCGCGCAGGTCACCGTCCACGAGACGGTCGATGACGAGGGCGACATCAAGTCCCCACGCCCGTACGTCGTCTATGGCCACGTTCATCGCTTCCGCCGACTCGGGTTCCGGGTGGCGGAGCTGCTCGACGATGTCGGTCAGGACGGGCTGGCGCTCGACGATGGTCTCGTTGACGTAGGCGTGCGCCACCTTGAGGGCGAAGCCCGAGCGCTCGTCGAGGCCGTGCCCCATGGCGACCTCGATGATCGTCCGGAGCAGGGCGAGCTGCCCGGTCGTCGTGATCGCCGGGTCGAGCGGGTTGAGCCGGATCCCCATGTCCAGAGCGGCCGTCGGATCCAGCCGGATGGGAGTTATACCCAGCTCCTGGGCGATGAGGTTCCACTCGCCGACCCCGTCCTCACCCTGCGCGTCGAGGACGACGACCTGGCGGTCCTTGAACCTCAGCTGCCGCAGGACGTACGTCTTCTCCAGCGCGGACTTGCCGTTGCCGGACTCGCCGAGGACCAGCCAGTGCGGGGCGGGCAGCTGCTGCCCGTACAGCTGGAAGGGGTCGTAGATGTAACCCTTGCCGGAGTACACCTCGCGGCCGATGATGACGCCCGAGTCGCCGAGGCCGGGGGCGGCCGTCGGCAGGTAGACGGCCTGGGCCTGCCCCGTCGACGTACGGACCGGAAGCCGGGTCGTCTCCACCTTCCCGAACAGGAAGGAGGTGAAGGCGTCCGTGGCCATGGACAGCGGATCCCGCATCTCAGAGCCCTGCCTCTACCGTCGGATGCCGGTCGCGAACGGCAATGTGTTGACGAAGGCCCTGTGGTGCTCGCGGTCGCACCACTCCAGCTTCAGATAGGACTTGCCGGCGGAGGCGCGGATCGTGCGCTTGTCGCGCGCGAGGCTCTCCGGCGAGCGGGAGGAGACGGTGATGTAACCGACGAGGTTGACCCCGGCCGCGCCGCTCGCGAGGTCCTCGCCGCGCTGGTCGAGGCGGGTGTTGGCGGCGACGTCACGCGGGTCGACGGTCCGGTTCATCTTGGCGGCGCGGCTGGCCTCCGCCTCGTCGTTCGTCTTCTCCGTGAGCATCCGCTCGATGGCGACCTCGGTGGGTTCCAGGTCCATCGTGACGGCCACGGTACGGATGACGTCGGGGGTGTGGACGAGGAGCGGCGCCAGGAAGTTCACGCCGACCGGCGTCATCGGCCACTCCTTGACCCAGGCGGTGGCGTGGCACCAGGGCGCGCGCGTCGACGACTCACGCGTCTTGGCCTGGAGGTACGTCGGCTCCATCGCGTCGAGTTCAGCCGGCCAGGCATTGCGCTTGGTCATGGCCTGAATGTGGTCGATCGGATGATCCGGGTCGTACATGGAGTGCACGAGCGAGGCGAGCCGCCCCTGCCCGAGCGGCTGCCGCACCCGGATGTCGGCCTCCTGGAGGCGCGAGCAGATGTCGGTCAGCTCGCGCGCCATGACGACCGCGAGCCCGGCGTCCCGGTCGACCTTGCGGCCGCTGTGGGGACGGGCCGCGCGGGCCATGGCGTGCGCCTCGGCGGCCAGCTCGCGGGTGTAGTGCATGCAGGCCACGAGGTAGGCGCGGTGCTGCTCGCTGCTCGTCGACACCATCGACTGGAGCTGGTTGTACGACTGCTGCAGCCAGCCCGGCGTGCGGTCGTCCCCGCGCACGGCGACGTCCTTGGCGTGCGCGTCGGGGTCGGCGGGGAGCGTACGGGCGAGCATCTGCAGCCGCGTGACGAAGCCGTCCCCATTGGCGACGTGCTTCAGGAGCGTCCCGAACCGGTCGACCAGCGCCTCCTGGTCCTCACTGTCCCGCAGCCCGACGCCGGGCCCCTCGATCTCGATCGCGGCCGTGACCGTCCGCCGGTCGGCGTGCAGCAGCACGGCGATCTCGTCCGGCCCGAACGGCGCCGCCAGCCACGTCAGCCGGCCGATGCCGGGCGGCGGCCCGATCTCCACCTCGCGCCCGTCGAGTCGGACGCCGGCGTCCATGGCCCGCGACCGGTACGTCGTGCCGCGCTTCAGCTGCCGCTTGTAACTGCGGTTGATCTCGAACCACTTGTAGAAGGTGCGGTGCTTGTACGGGATGTAGACGGCCGCGAGCGCGATCAGCGGGAAGCCCAGGAGCAGCGTGATGCGCAGGGACAGGGCGGGGACGAGAAGCCCGCACATCATGCCCAGGAAAGCGCCCCCGATGATGAGGGCGATCTCGCCGGTCTCGCGGTTCTTGCCGACGATGGCGTTCGGCCGGGCACGGCCGATCAGATACGTACGGCGGGGCGTGACCGATGGGGACATATGGGACTGGGTCGTCAACGCCCTGCACCTCCTTGCCGATTGCTGTTGCCGGTGTTACCGCCGCCACGCGTATTGCTCGCGTGCGGCGTGTTCGTGGGACTCGTACGGGGCGGGGGTGCGGCGGAGGGGACAGATCCGCCGCCACCGCCACTGCCCCCGGAGGAGGGGCGTGTGCTGTGTGCGGCCACGCCTCCCGACACGGGGTTCGCGGGGCGGGCCTGGGACTGGCCGCCACCGCTGCCGCCGCCACCGTCCGCGCGGGCGCTGTGCGTCTTGATGCCCTGCGAGACGAGTGCGGCGGGTGAACTGATGACTGCGGCCGCCTTGCTCTCGGCGCCGCGCATGATGCGGTTGTTACGGCCGTTGGCGATCTCGTCGCCGAAGCCGGGTACGAAGCGGTAGATCATGCCGCTGGCGAAGATCGCGAGCAGCACGATGGCGAGACCGGACACGACGGCGGCGAGGGAGTCCGGCCCTTCCGACCCGGACAACGCGCCGGCCAGCCCGAGCACGATGACGATCACCGGTTTCACCAGGATCACGGCGATCATCACGCCGGCCCAGCGGCGGACGTGCCCCCACAGGTTCTTGTCGACGAGACCGGCGTAGACGACGACGCCGAGCAGCGCGCCCACGTACAGCAGCACGGCCCGCAGATACAGCTCCAGGTACAGCACGCCCGCGGCGAGGATCGACACGAGCGAGACGACGATCAGCATGATCGGCCCGCCCCCTATGTCGTCGCCCTTCTTCAGCGCACCGGAGAACGTCCCGAAGAACGCGTCCGTCTGATCTCCCGTCGCCTTCGCCAGCACATCCGAGACACCGTCCGTCGCGGATACGACGGTGTAGAGGATCAGCGGCGTGAACGCGGACGCGATGACCGTGAGCCAGAGGAACCCGATGGCCTCGGAGAGGGCGGTGCCGAGGGGGACACCCCGGACGGCCCTCTTGGCCACGGCGAGCAGCCACAGCAGCAACGTGAGAATCGCCGACGCCGCGAACACGATGGCGTACTGCTGGAGGAACTTCGGGTTGGTGAAGTCGACGTTGGCGGTCTGCTTGATGGACTTGCTGAGCATGTCCACGGTCCAGGACGCGGCGTCGGCACAGCCCTTGGCGAGGGAGGAAAGGGGGTCCAGGGGGTTGGTGGTGCCGGGGGGTGTGGCGGGGGATCCGCCACCTCCGGATTTACCGTTGCCGCGTTCGCAGTAGGCCTTGGCGGGGCCGTGGATCAGATCGCACGGATCGTTCGAGCGCTTCGGGTCTGGCGCTGCATAGGCACGCGTAGCCAACAGGAACGCGGCGGTCTGCACAGCCGTGATGGCAGTGGTGAGCTTGAGCATGTGCCGCTTAGCGGGCATACGTGAACCCTCCGTACCCCTCGACCGCGTTCGCGATCTCGTCAGAGCTGGAGGCCCGCTCGTCGCCCGGGACCGGGGCGGGGCCGTCCTTCTGGGAGTGCGTGACGATCTTCCAGTCCCCGCCGGTCCACTCGAGCTTCATGGAGATGGTGAACCAACTGTTCGTGACCGGGTTCTTCGAGTTCTCTCCAGCCATACCGAGCAGCCCGCTGCACCAGACGGCGACGTTCGCCGTGCTTGCCGAGTAGCCGGTCGCCTTGGTTCCGATCGGGGTGGTGCGCGAGACGAAGGTGTAGCCCTGGGGCGACGATCCGTCCTTATTGAGTCCGACGTTCGTGTTGAACTCGGGGGAGTAGGCCTTGTCGAGGGTGTCCTCGAAGCCGGTCACGCGGGAGGGGGTGATGACCTCTTGGAGAATGCGGTTTCGTTGAGCTTTGTTGAACATCTCCGCAGAACCGAGCTGAACCGCATAATTCGCGGCAGCGCTCTGCGCCCCCTGCTTGTCGTGGGCGAACCCGGATGTGACCGCCTTTGTCCCCGTAGGGGCAGTCGGAGACGTATCCGGCTTCTTCGCGTCGCCGTCGTCCGATGAGGAATCGCCCCGGTTCGCGAAGGCGATCGCCGCGATGAGGAGGACCACTACTCCGACCACCGTGATGAGGCTGCGCGACGAAGAGCGGGCAGGTCTGCGCGCAGCGCCCCCGTACATGTCGCCCTGCCCCCCGTCGGGCAGGCGCGTACGGGTCTGACCTGTGCCTCCGTAGAGGTCGTCGTCGTTGCCGTCGCCCGGACTCATCCCGCGTACGCCCCCTCAGGCTCGTGCTGAACCGCCACGTACGACGGTAGCCGCGCTGCTTTCCGCGCGGGCGCGGTGTAGTGACTCGACATCAGGGAGTTGCAACCTCAGTGCAGATGAGACCGGAGCGGGCGGAACAGGGGCTAGATCGCCATGCCGTACACGATGGTGAAGAGCGTGCCGAGTGAGCCGATGATGAATACGCCGGTCAGGCCCGCGATGATGAGGCCCTTGCCCTGCTCGGCGCTGAAGGTGTCGCGCAGGGCCGTCGCGCCGATCCGTTGCTTGGCCGCGCCCCAGATGGCGATGCCCAGGCACAGCAGGATCGCCACCGCCATCACGACCTCGACCATCACCTGTGCTTCCTTGCCCAGGTTCTGGAATGGGCCCCAGTCGGGGGCGATCCCGCCGATGATGGTGTCGATGTTGCCCTTGCCGGCTGCCAGCAGCATGTGTAACTCACCGCCCCAAGTGGGTAGTTCTGTCGCCCCCGCCGCAGCGCAGAGGTCAGGCCCATTCTTGCCCAGATCGCCGCGGATGCCTGCCGACTTGGCGCCATTCCTTGGCTGAGTTCCAACGTCTTCACAGGGTTGCGTATACGACGGAACGTATGGTCACTCTGTGTATCACGCTGCGTCACTCCGGGCAATGAACGCCAGGTCTGCGCCGTGACCTGAGGGGTGACGATTCGTTGGCCACTCACCGGCCATCGACGGACGCGTCAGGCGCCCTCGGCGAAGTGGTCGAACTCGCCCGCCTGTACGCCCAGCACGAAGGCGTCCCATTTCTGGCGCGTGGTCGTGACGACCGTTTCAGGGGCGGAGGTCTCGCGTAGGTACACCTGATCGTCCGGGCCGAACGCGATCTCGATCCAGGGGCCTTGCCCGGTCGCGTCCTCGGGGGCGGCGCGGGTCCAGTCGAGCTGGGTGGGGGGCGGGGTTCCGTCGTGGGGCATGGGGCGTCCTTCCCAGAGGTCACCGATGAAAAGCGGATGGGGTGGCTGGGGCCCATGGGTGGTTGCCGGCGGCCTCCGTACGCCGTCCTCTTGTCCGCGGCGAGGTGGGGGCTGACTTTCGTCGCCTGATGTTCGTACGGGGGAGGGGGGTTCCTCATTCGCTCCGACCACCAATGGGCTCCCGGCCAAGAAGGACAAAGACCAAAGACGGCGGCTACGGGGAGGGAGGGGAAGGGCGGGGTGGGCTGCCGGGTGCGGGCCGGTTCGTATGCGGGGGCGGGTGGGGGGCGTGGGTTGGTGGGGGTGGGGCCGCTGAGTTCTTCGTCGGTGGGAGCGGAACTGGCCCGAATCTGCCAGTCATGAGAGCGCTGCCAGGAGGGCGCTGCCCCTAGCTGGGCATTCGTGGAGGGCGCCTGGGGCGTGCCGTCCACTATGGATACGAGTGGCAGATCTCGGCCTCCGGAGCGGTCATCTGCCCTCCCCGGACGGGCCGCAGCCGCGACTGAGACGCCAGGCCGCCCCACCACCCGCCGCGTGCTCTTCTTGCTGTTGCTGCCTGCTTTGCGTCTTTTGTTCCTCGGCGGTCCGGGGCCCATTGGGGGTTGAAGGAAAATTTGGCTCCCCCCAACCCAGTACGAAGATCAGCCGACGAAAGTCAGCCCCCACCGAGCTGCGGACAAAAGGACGGCGTACGGAGGCCGCCAGCAACCACCCAGTTACCCCAGCTACCCAATCTGCTTTTGATCGGTAACCCGCACCCGCCGCACCAGAGCGGCGAAGGCGGCGGGGGTGGCGGTGAGTATCGCTCCGCTGGGGTCGGCGGATTCGGTCATGTGGACCGCGCCGGCGTGTGCGGCCACGTGGACACAGGAATCGCCTTGCGCGCAGTAAGACGACTTCTGCCAGGTGAGGTTGGACATGCCTCTTCCCTTCACAGGTGCTGGGCGATGTTGTGGATGAAATCCCTCGACTCCTTGGGAGTCAGGGCGATGGCTTCCATGCGTTCGATGAGGACGCGGTACTTGGTGAGCTGGGCCTCGGCGTCGAGGAATACCGGTCCGTGGGACTGGTCGAGGTGAACGGTGTCGAGCAGGGGCGCGGGGCCATGGGAGTAGAAGATCGACTGTCCTGATCCCGCGAAGGAGCCCGCGGCGAAAGGGATCACCTGGATCGTGACGTGTTCGCGCTCGCTCATGTCGATCAGGTGCTGGAGCTGACGCTCTGTCACTGTGGTGCCGCCGAGCTGCATGCGCAGGGCGGCCTCGTGAATGATCGCCTGGTAAGGGGTCGGGTCGCTGCGGAAGATGACGGCCTGCCGCTTGAGGCGGAAGGAGACCCGGTGCTCGATGTCGGGTGGCGACATCTCCGGTACGTCCTGCCGGAAGATCTCCCGCGCGTGGTCCAGGGTCTGGAGCAGGCCTGGGATATGAACGGTGATGGCGGTCCGTATGCGCCTGGCGTGGTGCTCGACCTCGGCTAGATCGAGCAGTGCGGCAGGCAGCGTCTCGCGGTACTCCTCCCACCAGCCCCGCGTCCGGTCGGTGGTCATGTCGCTGAGGGCTTGTACGAAGGCCTTGTTCGAGCAGTCGTAGTGGCAGGCGAGTGTGCGTACGCGCTCGGCGCTCACGCCCACACGACCGGCCTCCATGTTGCTGACCTGAGTCTGCTTGATGCCCATGAGTTGACCGGCTTCGGTCGCGGTCAGGCCAGCCCGCTCACGGAGTTTGCGCAGCTCGGTGCCAAATCGGAGTTGGCGCCCCGTCGGGTTGGTCCGCACGGCTTTCCCGGTCTCCTTCACTCACAGGAGTGGCAGTGAACCCAGTTTATGGAATTCGGTTAATGCATTCACTGTCGCTCGCTACCTTAACGATCAGGCGCCAGCCCAGAAGCACCCCGCTCGACGGAGCGGCCTGGTCACTGGGCCCCCATGAAGTCCAACTCCCCACCGCACCCGGAGACTTCCATGACCACCGTATCCCCGCCCCCCTGGACCTACGCCCTCCATCTCCCCCACGACCCCCGCGCCCCCGGCATCGCCCGCGCCGCTCTCCGCGTCATCCTCGACGCCCACGGCCTCTCCGACCTCACCGACGACGCCGAACTCCTCGCCTCCGAACTCCTCACCAACGCTCACCTCCACACCACCGGTTCCTACGCCCTGCGCCTCACTCCCTCCGCGGTCGATCCGGTGCGGCTGCGCGTCGCCGTGTGGGACGCGAGCCCGCAGATTCCGCCGGGGTTCGGGCCCGTCCGCAACGGTGACCTGCCACCCGAGTCCGCGGAGCACGGCCGCGGCCTGCATCTGGTGCGGGCCTGCGCGGACGCGTGGGGCGCGTACACGCTCGCCGGAGGCCATGCCGGGAAGCTGCTGTGGGCGGAGTGCGCGGGTGGGCGTGGACGGTGAGGGCCGTAAGCGCCGGGTGCTGAGTGATCTGGCTGCTTGGCACGAACGTGGTGGCCGAGCTGGCCACATGGGCGAGGCAGGCCGCTGAGGTCGTCGCGTGGGCCCGGCGGTGTCGGCCTCGGGCCTATGGCTCAGCGTGGTCACCATCGCGGAAATCCGAGCGGGCGTGGCCAGTCTCTGAATCCGTGGGAGTAGCCAGGCCAGGTGCCCCGCGCAGACGATCCGCACTCGGCAGCTCTACGTTGCACCTGGGGCTGCACCTGGGACTGCACCTGGGGTTGCGCCGGAGTGGTGCCTGGGTGGTGCCTGTCAGCCGGCGCCCCCGGAGGCGGTTGGTGTCGGAGCCTGGGCATAAAGCGTGTCCCGGACGCGCAGGGCTGCCTTGGCAGCCAGGGCCACGGCGCCGTCGGGGCTGCTCTCCTCGGCCTCCTGGGTGTCGACGGTGACGATGACGGTGCCGATGCGCACCTCGACGGTGTACGACCAGCTCACGCCGCTGTTGGCCGGGTCATTCGGGTTGGTGTGCCTCCCGCGTGCCGTGAGGATCGCCTGGTCGCCGAGACCCGTGAGCCGCTCCGCAGCGCGGAACTCCGCCTCCGGCGCACCGTCCGTGTCCCTCATGTAGCTGGGGCAGGACTTGTGCAGCTGATACTGCAGCTCGAGATAGCGCTTGGCCTGCGAGTCCGGCAAAGAGGCCACCCGCTCGAACCCGACGGCCGTACGGCTGGCGTCCCGCTTGCTCGCCTCCTCGCTGGTCATCGGCCGCCGTGCGATGTACTGGGCTCTCGGGCCGTGCAACCCCCGCAGCTCCTCGAGCAGGCTGTTCACCTGCGCCCCGCAGTCCGCCCAGCCTGCCGACAGCCCCGCCCACTGGTTGATATCGCCCTCGTACACCTCTGCTTTGCTGGTCCCGGCCGGATGAATCTCCCCGGGCCGCAGCAGCGCGCTCTTGACCTGCGTGACGTTGAACGTCTGCCCATCGGCCGGTGTTCCGTCCACCCCGGCCACCGGGGGCGACGGCATCGGGAGCGTACTGAGATCCGGTTTCGGGGGCGTGGTGCTGCGCGGCGCTGAGGACGTGACGGAGGGCGGCTTGCTACCGCCGTCTGCGCCAGGGCCTGTGCTCTTCATGCCGCACCCAGCCGCCATCAGCAAGCCGACGGTCATCGCGCAGCAGGTGACCCGCACTCGCACAAGCCCTCCCCAGGAACGATCGGACCCGTCACTGCAAGCCCTCAAGTGACCTCGATACTCAAGTACATCGCCTGCTCAAACAAGCGCGCGACTTCCCAGGTCGGCAGACAAGCGACGTCGCTACGCGCGATCAGAGTCATGGCGTGGTCGCCGAAGATGCGGATCAAGTTTTCCGAGTAAGGAGATGGTCCACCCCGCCTGACGGGCCCGCATCTAGACTGATGGCCTTGCGACGGAGGGCGGTTGACGGTGCGTAAGGCGTGGGTCGTCGGGGGCGCGCTCGCCGCCGGAGGGACCGGGTTCGTGACGCTGCTGGTCGTCGGTACGTTCATGGCCGCAGGCAGTCTCGCGAGCGGGGTCGGCAAGGGGGCCGTGGGGCTCGCCAAGGGCGCCGTGCCCAGCGCGTACCAGTCGATCGTGCAGGAGTGGGGGAACCTCTGCCCCGCGATCAATCCGGCGCTGCTCGCCGCGCAGTTGTATCAGGAGAGCGGGTTCAACCCGAACGCGAAGAGCCCGGCGAAGGCGCTCGGGATAGCGCAGTTCATCCCGGGGACGTGGGCCGCGCACGGGGTCGACGGGGACGGGGACGGGGACCGGGACATCTGGGATCCGAAGGACGCCATTCCGTCCGCGGCCTCGTACGACTGCTCGCTCGCCAAGTACGTGAAGGACGCGCCGGGCAATCAGACCGAGAACATGCTCGCCGCGTACAACGCGGGCGCGTACGCCGTCATCAAGTACGGAGGCGTGCCGCCGTACCGCGAGACGCAGAACTACGTGAAGACGATCACGAACCTGGAGAAGAGCTTCGCCCGGCCGGTCGGCCGGGTGCAGCCGTCGCAGCAGGCGGCGGGTGCCATCTACTACGCGCAGAAGAAGCTCGGGACCGAGTATCTGTGGGGCGGGAACGGGACCGCCGATCAGGGCGGCCGGTTCGACTGCTCGGGGCTGACGCTCGCCGCGTACCGGGAGGTCGGGATCGAGCTGCCACGTGTCGCGAACGACCAGTACAACGCCGGGCCGCATCCCAAGCGGGACGAGCTGCTGCCGGGGGATCTCGTTTTCTTCTCGGACGATCTCACCGACAGCCGTGCGATCCGGCACGTCGGGATCTATGTGGGCGGCGGCTACATGATCGACGCGCCGCGTCCGGGTGCCGTGATCCGGTTCGACCCGGTCGACACACCCGACTATTTCGGGGCGACGAGGGTGACCGAAGATGGTGCGAAGGCCGTGCCGAGCGAGAGGCCGGACGGAAACCCCCAAGTGTGACGTGGCCGGAACTCTCCGTCAGAGCCCTGCCCTGAGCTGCGGCTTCGTGTCTCTCTTCGATAACGTCTGCGTGATCATTCAGTGGATTGTGGAACGAAGGAGAGGGGACCGTGCGTTCCTTTTCCTGAGCGATCGCGGATCGACGAAGACCGCGGATCTATGACCACGGGGGTGGACGAGCGGCGCACGACAGTGTGCGCCCACTGAGCAGCAAGACGAAGGGGCCGCGGCGAGATGGCTGGACTGGCTGGACTCTCGGCACTCGGGGCCTCCGGGTCCAACCCCGACGTCGGTCTGCTCTACGACATCAACGGCCTGGCGAAGGACGCCCCCGGCTGGGTCGACAGCACCATGGCGTTCGTCGGTGAGTACGGGCTGCTGCTCGCGCTCGTGCTGCTCACGCTGTGGTGCTGGTGGGGCGTGCGGAAGCGGGACTCGCTCGACGACGCCGCCTCGTCCGTCGCCTCCGTCGTCTGGGCGCCGCTCGCCGCCGGGATCGCCGTCCTGGTGAACGTGCCGATCCGCAGTTTCGTCGAACGGCCCAGGCCCTTCACCGACCACGACGGCCTCGACGTCCTGGTCAGCGGCAAGTCGGACTTCTCCTTCGTCAGCGATCACGCGACGCTCGCCATGGCCATCGGCGCCGGCCTCTTCGTCGCCCACCGAAAGTTCGGGCTCATCGGGCTGGGGCTCGCGGTGCTCGAAGGGTTCTGCCGGGTCTTCATGGGCGTGCACTACCCGACGGACGTCGTCGGCGGATTCGCCCTCGGCACGGCGGTGGCGCTGCTCCTGTCGCCGCTCGCGTCCGCGCTGCTCACCCCGCTGGCGCGCGCCGTCGGTCGCACGACGCGGCTGCGGTGGCTGGTGTGGTCGCCTAGCGCTGCTTCGCCGGCTCGGGAGGCGGTGGAGGTTCCTGAGGCCCGGGAGTCCGAAGAGCGGGATCTGGCCGCTTAGCCTCTTCGGCCGCACGTCGGCACAGGAGGGCGGTGCCGCCGCCGGCGGCCGCGAGCGCCACGGCGCCGGACGTGACCGCGAGGGAGCCCGAAGCGGGGTGGTCCGAGCCGTCGTCGGTGACGGCGGCGATCGTGACGCCCACGGCGAGCGCGACTGCGGCGAGCGCGAAGACGGCGGCTATGCGGGGTATCCGGGGCTTGTTCATGGTTCCAGCGGAACGCTGCGCTGTGCTTTGGGCCAGTTGAGGGCGTGTCGGGTGAGCCGTACGTGTCGCATACCGCTGGAACGGTCGTGTGTACGTGGGAGCCGGTGAGGGCCTGTCGCGCGGTTCCCCGCGCCCCTGACGGGGCGCGTCGGACGCGGGCTCAGAGTGCCTGCGGGAACGTGAAGAAGCGGTTCGGGTCGTACTGCTTCTTGACCGTCGTCAGGCGCGCGGCCGCGTCGCCGTAGTACGCCTTGCGCCAGTCCGTCAGCGTCGGGTCCGTGTAGTTCTGGTACGCCGCCCCCGACGCGTACGGGCGCATCGCCGCGTGGGTGGAATCGAGCCAGCCGCGGGCCGTGGAGCCGGACGTTCCGGCCCGCCAGGACACGATGTACTGCGCGAGCATCCGGGAGCGCCGGTGCACGAAGGCGGTGGCGGTCGGGTCGACGCGGTTGATCGCCCCGCCGAGCGCGGTCAGCGCGATGCTGCCGGCGCCCGAGGTGACGTTCTCCATCTTGGCGAACATGGCGCGGATGCCGGCCGAGGAGAGGGAGCGGTCGAAGAAGTCCGAGCGGGCCGCGTACGTCTCGCGCCCCAGCGCCCCCTGCGTGCTGCGCCCCGGGGTGGTGCCCGGCAGGTGGCACATCGCGTCCTCGGCGAACGCCGAGCAGCCCGCGTACACCTCCATCGACTCCTCGTAGGAGCGCCGCTTGAGGGAGACGTTCGACGCGGGGCCGGGGCCGCCGGGGCCGTCGGCGAGGCGGTCGACGGCGTTCTGGAGTTCGCGGTACGTGCCGAGGGAGAACGCGGCGATCGTGATGGTCGGCCGGCCGCCCACCGCGTTGGCTATGTGGCAGGACGACCAGATCTCGTCGGGCTGCGAGGGGCCCCACTCCTGCCAGGCCTTGAGGACGGCCGTGGCCTTCGACCAGGGCCAGGTCATGTACGCGGAGACGGCCTGCGGGGCGGGGTGCGTGCGGAAGCGGAGCTCGGTGACCACGCCGAAGTTGCCGTTGCCCGCACCGCGCAGGGCCCAGAACAGGTCCTTGTTCTCGCTCTTGTTCGCGACGACCTGCTTGCCGTCCGCCGTGATCAGCGTGGCCTGGGTGAGGCTGTCGCAGGTCAGGCCGTAGGCGCGGGAGACGACGCCGTGGCCGCCGCCGAGGGTGAGGCCGGAGACACCGACGGTGGGGCAGGAGCCGGCCGGTATGGTGACGCCCTTCGCGGCGAGCGCGCGGTACACGTCGATGAGCTTGGCGCCCGCGCCCACCACGGCCTCGCTCCCAAAGGCCCTGATCGCGGAGAGCTTGGACACGTCCAGGATCAGGCGGCCGTCGCCGGACGACCAGCCCGCGTACGAGTGGCCGCCGTTGCGGATCGAGACGGGCACGTGGTGGGCCCGCGCGTAGGCGAGCGTGGTGCGGATGTCGTCGGGGTGGGCGACGTAGGCGACGGCGGTCGGCTTCAGGCTGTCGAAGCGGGTGTTGTAGAGCTGGCGCGCGGCCGCCCACTTGGCCTGGCCGGGGGTGACGAGGGTGCCGTCGAGGTCCTTGGCGAGTGCCTTGAGGTTCGCCGCGGCGGAGGCGCTCGCGCTGGTGGTGCGGATGGGCGCGCTGGTCGTCGCGCTGGGCGTGGTCCGCCCGCCGGCCCCCGCCGAGCCGGTGCTGCATGCCGTGGCCGCGCCTGCCGTGACGGTGGCCGCGCCGACTGCGATGAACGTACGCCGATCCATGGACGCCTCCCGTTGGTTCCCGGGGTACGAGACGTCTCCGGGAAGCGCGGGGTTCCACGCCGGGCGGTCGGGTCAGGGGCGGGCCGTGTGCTCCTCGGCGTCGGTTCTCGCCTTCGAGCGGGCTCTGCGGGAGGGGCCACGCCAGCCGCACGTGCAGCGGGCGAGGCAGAAGCGGCCTTGTTCGGCCGTGGTCGTTCGGTGGGTCTCGGGGAGTTCGGACTGCTCTTGTGCCACAGCTCAACGGTACGCGTGACGGGTGCAGGCAACTGTCGTTATCCGGTCAACAGCGGGGCCGCGGACGCTCGGACAGGGCTTGGGGGCAGACAGGCGATGGTGCAGCACGAACGCGCAGCACGGGCGGTCGCGGCGGCCGCGACGGTCGGACTGATGGGCCTCGCCACCGGCTGTTCGGCCGCCGCCGAGGCGGACAACGAGAGCCCGGCCCAGTCCGCCGCCGCCGTGCACGACGCGGCCGACCGCCTGGTCAGGGAGGGCAGTTCCAAGGCCCGTACGTCCATGGAGATGGCGAGCGGCGGGACCCGCGTCACGATCAGGGGCGAGGGCGTCTACGACTACCGGGCGCGTGTCGGGCGGCTGAAGGTCGTGCTTCCGCAGGATCCTTCCGGCGCCGAGGAGCACCGGCCCATCACCGAACTTCTCGCGCCCGGCGCGCTGTACATGAAGAACAGGGGCGCGGGGGTGCCCGCCGACAAGTGGGTGCGGGTCGACACGGCCACCATGTCGGACGGGAACCTGGTCACGGGCGGGGCCACGGATCCGCTGGCCGCCGCCGAACTGCTGCGGGGCGCGCGCAAGGTGACGTATGTGGGGGAGAGCGAGCTCGCCGGGACGGAGGTCCGGCACTACCGCGGGACCATCGACATGGCGGCCGCCGCCCGTGCCGCCTCCCCGGCCAGCCGGCCGTCGCTGGCGGCCGCGGCGAAAGGGTTCGCCAAGGACCAGGTGCCGTTCGACGTGTACCTCGACGACGAGGGCAGGATCAGGAAGGTGCGCCACCGGTTCAGCTTCGTGAATACGAAGGTGACGGCTTCGGTGAAGGGGAAGGGCGGGAAGAGGGAGGTCGTCGATGTGGCGTCCACCACTCTTCTCGACGGCTTCGGGATTTCGGCGAATATCGAACTTCCCGACACAAAGGACATCTTCGCCGGGAAGATCGCCGAGAATTAGCCGTCCGGAAATGGTCCGTCCGTGCCATGCGCGGCGCGTAGGCCGCTCCCTACTCTAGGAAGTCGGTTACGGCTACGGCTTACGGCTGGAAGAGGTGATGAGCGTGGCTCCGGTGGGCGGCACGGCGGTTCATGACCACGTCGCCCTCGCCGAGATCGAGCTGTGCGGTGAATTGATCATCGCGGCGTCCGCCGCGGATGAGGACCGGCTCAGTGCGGACCGTATCGACGAGGTGCTGAGGGTCGCCGAGGAGCGGTGGCCCCGGGACGAGGACCCCGGGGAGGTCCTGAACCCGTGAGGGGCGCGGCCGGCTGTCCGGCGCGCCCCGGCTCCGGGTCACGTATCTCACAGGGGCAGGGCGCGCGGTGCGCGGCCCGGGCGTCTCAGGTGCGCAGCATCCGCGCGATCGCCTTCGTCGCCTCCTCGACCTTCGCGTCGATCTCGTCGCCGCCCTTGACCGCCGCGTCGGCGACGCAGTGGCGCAGGTGCTCCTCGAGGAGCTGGAGCGCGAAGGACTGGAGGGCCTTGGTGGAAGCGGAGACCTGCGTGAGTATGTCGATGCAGTAGACGTCCTCGTCGACCATGCGCTGCAGGCCCCGGATCTGGCCCTCGATGCGACGCAGGCGCTTGAGGTGCTCGGCCTTCTGGTGGTGGTACCCGTGGATTCCACGGTCGTGGTCCGTCACGTTCTCGCCGTCGTGGTCGGTCACGATCTCGGTCGCTTCCGTGGTCATCGCGTCCTCCCGTTGTATACCCCTAGTGGGTATATGGTACCGAATTCCGAGGGGGTCCGACGGGTTCGCGGGACCCCGTGCTCATCACAGTGTCTGATGGGCGACACTGGGGTATTGCCGGTTAGCCGTGGCCGGATGATGCGCCTAGCATCAGCCTGACCGAATCCAAAGCACCCCGAGGACCCCACGTGCGCTTTCGTCTGACCCCCAGGGAGACGAGCTTCTACGACATGTTTGCCGCATCCGCGGACAACATCGTCACGGGCTCGAAACTCCTGATGGAACTGCTCGGGGCGGATTCCTCCGCCCGGGCCGAGATCGCGGAGCGGATGCGGGCAGCGGAACACGCCGGTGACGACGCCACCCACGCGATTTTCCACCAACTGAACTCCTCGTTCATCACGCCCTTCGACCGCGAGGACATCTACAAGCTCGCGTCGTCCCTCGACGACATCATGGACTTCATGGAGGAGGCCGTCGACCTCGTCGTCCTCTACCAGGTCGAAGAGCTTCCCAAGGGTGTGGAGCAGCAGATCGAGGTTCTGGCGCGCGCGGCCGTGCTGACGGCCGAGGCCATGCCGAACCTGCGGACCATGGACAACCTCACCGAGTACTGGATCGAGGTCAACCGCCTCGAGAACCAGGCCGACCAGATCCACCGCAAGCTGCTCGCGCAACTCTTCAATGGCAAGTACGACGCCATGGAGGTCCTGAAGCTCAAGCAGATCGTGGATGTGCTCGAAGAGGCGGCGGATGCCTTCGAGCACGTGGCGAACACGGTGGAGACCATCGCCGTCAAGGAGTCCTGAGGCCCTCTCATGGACACCTTCGCACTGATCGTGACGATTGGCGTCGCGCTCGGATTCACGTATACGAACGGCTTTCACGACTCGGCGAACGCGATTGCCACGTCGGTCTCCACGCGTGCGCTGACGCCTCGGGCGGCGCTCGCGATGGCCGCGGTGATGAACCTCGCCGGTGCCTTCATGGGCAGCGGTGTCGCCAAGACCGTGAGTGAGGGGATCATCGCCACGCCCGAGGGCAGCAAGGGGATGGGCATCCTCTTCGCCGCGCTCGTCGGCGCGATCATCTGGAACCTGGTCACCTGGTACTTCGGGCTGCCGTCCTCGTCGTCGCACGCGCTGTTCGGCGGCATGGTCGGTGCGGCGCTCGCGGGCGGGACGGCCGTCCACTGGTCCGGCGTGCTCGACAAGATCGTCATCCCGATGCTCACTTCGCCGGTGGTCGGTCTGATCGTCGGCTATCTCGTCATGTGCGCGATCCTGTGGCTGTTCCGGCGGTCCAACCCGCACAAGGCCAAGCGCGGCTTCCGTATCGCGCAGACGGTGTCGGCGGCCGGCATGGCGCTCGGCCACGGTCTGCAGGACGCGCAGAAGACGATGGGCGTCGTGGTGATGGCCCTCGTCATCTCCGGGCACGAGACCTACAGCGACCCGATCCCGGTCTGGGTCAAGCTCGTCTGCGCGCTGATGCTGTCCCTCGGTACGTACGCGGGTGGCTGGCGCATCATGCGGACCCTCGGACGCAAGATCATCGAGCTCGACCCGCCGCAGGGTTTCGCGGCGGAGACGACCGGTGCGTCGATCATGTTCGGCTCGGCGTTCCTGTTCCACGCGCCGATCTCGACGACGCACGTCATCACCTCGGCGATCATGGGCGTGGGCGCCACCAAGCGCGTGAAGGCGGTCCGCTGGGGCGTCGCCAAGAACATCGTCCTCGGCTGGTTCATCACCATGCCGGCCGCTGCGCTGGTCGCGGCGGCGAGCTATTGGGTCGTGAATCTCGCGTTCGGCTGACCGCGGGTGGAGTGATGCGGCTGGGGTCCGGGGGTCGTCCCCCGGGTTGATGCGGTATCACCATGCCGGCCGCCGCCGCGCTGGTCGCGGCGGCGGAGCTACTGGGTCGTGAATCTCGCGTTCGGCCAGTACGCAGTCTTCGTGGAACGAAAGAGGGCCCGCCCCCCGGGAGCCAGGGGGCGGGCCCTTTGCCTTGCGGTGGCACCGCCATGCAGCACCGCAAGGAGCAGGTGGTGTCTAGCCGAAGCGGCCCGAGATGTAGTCCTCGGTGGCCTGGACCGACGGGTTGGAGAAGATCCGCTCGGTCTCGTCGATCTCGACGAGCTTGCCGGGCTGGCCGACCGCGGACAGGTTGAAGAACGCCGTGCGGTCCGAGACGCGGGCCGCCTGCTGCATGTTGTGCGTCACGATGACGATCGTGAAGCGCTCCTTGAGCTCGCCGATCAGGTCCTCGATGGCGAGGGTCGAGATCGGGTCGAGGGCCGAGCAGGGCTCGTCCATGAGGAGCACCTGTGGCTCGACCGCGATGGCGCGGGCGATGCACAGACGCTGCTGCTGGCCGCCGGAGAGGCCGGAGCCGGGCTTGTTGAGGCGGTCCTTGACCTCGTTCCAGAGGTTGGCGCCCTTGAGGGACTTCTCGACGACGTCGCCGAGCTCGCTCTTCTTGTACGAGCCGTTCAGGCGCAGGCCCGCCGCCACGTTGTCGAAGATCGACATGGTGGGGAACGGGTTCGGGCGCTGGAACACCATGCCGACCGTGCGGCGCACGGCGACCGGGTCGACGTGGGTGCCGTAGAGGTCCTCGTCGTCCAGGAGCACCTTGCCCTCGACGCGGCCACCGGGGGTGACCTCGTGCATGCGGTTCAGAGTGCGCAGGAAGGTGGACTTGCCGCAGCCGGACGGGCCGATGAAGGCCGTCACGGAGCGGGGCTCCACGGTCATCGAGATGTCCTCGATCGCCTTGTGGGAGCCGTAGTACGCGGTGAGGCCGCTGACGTCGATTCGCTTGGCCATAACTAATTCACTTCCAGATGCCGCGTCAGCGGCCGGTCTTGGGGGCCTTCCAGCGGGCGATGCCGCGGGCCACCAGGTTGAGGATCATGATGAAGGCGATGAGGACGAGAGCCGCCGCCCATGCACGGTCGTACGCCGCCGGGCTGCCGCCGCTGTTCTGGTACTGCTGGTAGATGTACAGCGGCAGCGAGGACTGGGGTCCCTGGAACGGGTCCGTGTTGATGAGCGGGTTGCCCCAGACCAGCAGCAGTACGGGCGCGGTCTCACCGGCGATACGGGCGATGGCCAGCATCACACCGGTCGTGATGCCGCCGATCGACGTCGGCAGGACGACCTTGAGGATCGTGCGCCACTTCGGTACGCCGAGCGCGAGGGAGGCCTCGCGCAGCTCGTTCGGGACGAGCTTGAGCATTTCCTCGGTGGAGCGGACGACGACCGGGATCATCAGGATGGAAAGGGCCATCGACCCGGCGAAGCCGGAGTAGCTGAAGCCGAGGATCAGGATCCAGAAGCTGAGGATGAACAGGCCCGCGACGATCGACGGGATGCCCGTCATGACGTCGACGAAGAAGGTGACCGCCTTCGCGAGCTTGCCCCGGCCGTACTCGACCAGGTAGATCGCGGTGAGCAGGCCGATCGGCACGGAGATCAGGGTGGCGAGGCCGACCTGCTCCAGGGTGCCGATGATGGCGTGGTAGATGCCGCCGCCCGGCTCGTAGTCGGTGACGACGCCCATCGAGTGCGTCAGGAAGAAGACGTCCAGGACCTTCACGCCGCGCGAGACGGTCTCCCAGATCAGGGAGACCAGCGGGATCACGGCGAGGATGAACGCGACCCAGACGACGCTGGTCGCGACACGGTCCTTGGCCTGGCGCTTGCCCTCGACGGCGGCGGCGATGCCGTACGTGCCGAGCACGAACAGGACCGCGGCGATCAGGCCCCACTGGATCTGACTGCCGAGTCCGGCGCCCAGGCCGATCGCGCAGCCGATCGCGACGGCGCCGACGGCGATGGCGTACGGGGACCAGCGCGGCAGGCGCGCGGCGCTGAGGGAGTTGGTGCCGGGGGCCGGCGGGGTGATCGTTGCGTTGCTCATGCGTTGGCCCCCGAGTACTCCTTGCGGCGGGCGATGATCGCGCGGGCCGCACCGTTCACGACCAGCGTGATGATGAACAGGACCAGACCGGAGGCGATGAGCGCGTCACGGCCCTGCTCGGTGGCCTCGCTGAACTTCGCGGCGATGTTCTGCGCGAAGGTGCCGCCGCCCGGGTCGAGCAGGCTGGCGTTGATCTCGAAGCTGGGGGAGAGGACCGTCGCGACGGCCATGGTCTCGCCGAGCGCGCGGCCGAGGCCGAGCATCGAGGCGGAGATGACGCCGGAGCGGCCGAAGGGGATCACCGACATGCGGATGACCTCCCAGCGGGTGGCGCCGAGCGCGAGTGCGGCCTCCTGGTGCATCAGGGGCGCCTGCCGGAAGACCTCACGGCTGACGTTCGTGATGATCGGGAGGATCATGATCGCGAGCAGGATGCCGACGGCGAGGAGGGTGCGCGGGGCGCCGCCCTGCCACTCGAAGATGCCGGTCCAGCCGAAGTAGTCGTCGAGCCAGCTGTAGAAGCCGGTGAGGTGCGGCACCAGGAAGAGGGCGCCCCACAGGCCGTACACGATGGACGGTACGGCGGCGAGCAGGTCGACGACGTACGCGATCGTGCCGCCGAGCTTCTTCGGCGCGTAGTGCGTGATGAACAGCGCGATGCCGACGGCGACCGGGACGGCGATCGCCATGGCGACGACCGAGGAGACGATCGTGCCGAAGGCGAGGACCGCGATACCGAAGACCGGCGGGGTCGCGTTGGCGTTCCACTCGAAGGTCGTGAGGAAGTTGCCGTCGTTCTTGGACAGCACCATCGAGGCGCGGTAGGTGAGGAAGGCCGCGATGGCGGCCATGATCACCAGAAGCAGGATGCCGGAGCCGCGCGAGAGACCGAGGAAGATCCGGTCACCGGGGCGGGTGGCGCCGCGGGCCCCGCGCTTGTCGAGCGAGGGCGTCGGCGGGTCGGTGGGGGCGGGTGGAGCAGTCGTCTTCGTGGATATATCCATGGGGTTCTCCGGTCTGCGGAGCCGCGGTCGGGCGGCTCCAGGCGGCGGTGCACCGGACGGTGCGGCCCGCCCCCGATGGGGGGCGGGCCGCACGCTGGGTCAGCTCAGGCTCGCGATGGTGTCGCGGACCTTGGTGTTGATCTCGGAGGGGATCGGCGCGTAGCCGAGGGCCGCCAGGGAGTCCTGGCCGTCCTGGCTCGCGATGTAGGTGAGGAAGGACTTGGTGGCCGGGAAGGTGTCGGCCTTGTTGCCCTTGTCGCAGACGATCTCGTAGGTGACGAGGGTGATCGGGTAGGCGCCGTCGGCCTTCGTCGCGTAGTTCAGCTGGAGGGCGAGGTCCTTGCCGGTGCCCACGGTCTTGGCCTCGGAGATCGCCTTGGTGGCGTTCTCGACGGTGGCCTTGACCGGCGCGGAGGCGCCCGTGTCGAGGTCGACCGACTTGATGCCGTCCTTGGCGTAGGAGAGCTCGAAGTAGGAGATCGCTCCGGCGGTCTGCTTGACCTGCTGGGCGAGGCCGGAGGAGCCCTGCGCCGACTGGCCGCCCTTGGCCTGCCAGGCCTTGCCGCCCGAGTACTTCCAGTCCGCCGGGGAGGCGGCCTTGAGGTACTTGGTGAAGTTGTCCGTGGTGCCGGACTCGTCCGAGCGGTGGAACGCCTGGATCTTGGTCTTGGGCAGCTTCGCCTTGGGGTTCAGCTTGGCGATGGCCGCGTCGTCCCAGGTGCTGATCTTGCCGTCGAAGATCTGGGCGAGGGTCTTGGCGTCCAGGACCAGGTTGTCGACACCCGGGACGTTGTAACCGACCGCGATCGGGCCGCCGACCATCGGGAGGTCGATGCCCTGGCCGCCGGAGCAGACCTTCTTGGAGGCGGCGACCTCTTCGGGCTTCAGAGCGGAGTCCGAGCCGGCGAAGGCGACCTGGCCCTGGGTGAACGCCGTGACACCGGCGCCCGAACCCTCGGGCTTGTAGTTGATCTGAACGTCCTTGCACTCGGCGGTGTACGCCTTGACCCAGGCCTGGATGGCGTTGGCCTGCGCGGAGGAACCGTTGGCGAGGAGCTGGCCCTTGGCGTCGTCGCACTTGATGCTGCCGGCCTTGGCGGTCGGGCCGCTGCTCGAGCCGCCGTTGGCACTCGTGTCGTCCGAGCCGCACGCCGTGAGGGCCAGGGCGCCGGAGACGGCGATGGCGCCGAGGGAAAGGGCGCGGAGCCGGTTCTTGCGCTGAAGCTTCACTTTCGGATGTTCCTTCCAGGAGCCGCCGGTCGGTGATCCGGGACGGCGTGCGAAGTCTGTTCGTTCCAGGTAGGCGGTGCGGTGTTCGCCCGTGTGAGCGACTCGCACCGTGTAAGGCCGAAATTAGGCAGGACAGGTGAAGCGACCGATGGGCATGAGTGAACGGAGGGTGAACCTCGGCGGTCGGTGCGGTGAGGTACTGTGTGACGTTTTGTGATGACGCAGGCACACGCTGCGACTATGCCAGGTGGAGGGCGCTCAGCAGCGCGTCGACGAGCGTCTTGTCCCGGGGCTGGGTCAGGCGGTGGCGGGCGGCCGTCGGGGAGAGCCAGGCGACGCGGTCGACCTCGCGGTTCGGCGTGAATCCGCCGTCCGTCGCCTCGGCGGCCCAGTAGTCGACGCGCTTGGGGCGGCCGCCCGCGACGTAGCGGGTGGTGGGGAGGCGGGCGCCGGGAGCGCACCGGAAGCCGGTCTCCTCCTCGACCTCGCGCAGCGCGGCCGCGAGGGCCTCCTCGCCGCGCTTCAGCTTGCCCTTGGGGTGTGACCAGTCGTCGTACTTGGGCCGGTGCACGAGGCAGATCTCAAGGTGGTCGTCGTACGGGGAGCGGCGCCACAGGACACAGCCGGCGGCGCGGATGACGTCGTTGTCGCCGTTGCTCATGTGGTGGGGACCGACTCCTTCAGCCAGGCCCGCTGGAACGCGAAACGGGCCGCTTCCACGTCGTGGCGCTGGTCGGCGTGCAGGACGCCGAGCGCGTAGGCCGTCGCCGGGGCGATGCGCGGGGTGCGGGCCGCGTGGGCGGCGGCGGCCGCGGCCTCGGCGGCGTCCCGGTGCCGGTCCAGCGCGGCGGCCGCCTCGGTCTCCGCGTCGGCCGGCCCGCCACCGGTACCGGGTCCGCACGGCACGACCTCCTGGGCGTAGCGGTGCAGCCGCAGCAGGAGGCGTACGTGGTGCCAGGGGGCGTCCTGGGACGGGGGCGCCGTGTCGGCGGTGAGGCCCTGGACGAGGGCCTCCGCGTTGTAGGGGTGGCCCGCCCGGTGGAGGGGCAGCGCGGCGACGGCCTCGGCGAGGCGGGACCCGGCGGAGGCGGCCAGCGCGTCGAGGTCGGCCGTGGTGGCGCGCAGCGGGACCTCGCTGGCGAGCACGGCGACGTTGTCCGCGACCGCGTGGAAGCGGGACGAGCCGAGTGCCTGCAGAGCCGTGGAGTGGGCTCTGGTCCGGGCGAGGGTGAGCTGGCGCTCGAGCAGGGCGCCCGCCTTCGCCGCGCCCACGGTCAGATTCCCCGACGCCGTGTTCTCGGTCCGCGACAGCTGGGCCGTGCCCACCCGCCCGGGGGGAGCCGCGGGGGTCTGGGCCGGTACCGCGTGGGCGCCGGAGAGCCGGTGCAGTGCCGACAGCAGCCGCTCCAGGCGGCCCGCGTACGCGTGCTCCTGCGCCAACGTGCCCGAGAGCCAGGCCAGTTCGGGGCGCAGGGCGTCGGACCACTCGGGGTCGAGCAGAGGACGGAACGTGTGCAGGGTGCCGCTGACGCGGCGGGCCGAGCGGCGCAGGGCGCGCGCCGCTCCGGCCGCCTCCTCGGCGGTTCCCCCGGGCGCGGAGCCACCGCTCTCGCGGTGCTGCCGCAGGGAGCGCAGGAACTCCGTGGCCTGCTCGCGCAGATAGGCCGCGACGACCTCGCCCGCGGAACCCTCCGCTCCCGATGTCTCAAGGTGTTGCTTTGCCACGCCGGCGCCTCCGGGCGTCTATGAGCATCTCCTGTACGTTCCGCAGGGGCCGGCCCTCCGCGTCCTTGGCGTGCCGGACCCAGTTGCCGTCCGGTCCCAGGTGCCAGGAGGCGGTGGTGTCGGACATCCCCGTCTCCAGGAGCCGGTTCAGGGCGCCGCGGTGAGCCGGGTCGGAGACCCTGACCAGGGCCTCGATGCGGCGGTCGAGGTTGCGGTGCATCATGTCCGCGCTGCCGAACCAGACCTCGGGCTCGCCGCCGTTGCCGAAGGCGAAGACCCGGGAGTGCTCCAGGAAGCGGCCGAGCACGGACCGTACGCGGATGTTCTCCGACAGGCCCGCGACGCCGGGCCGCACGGCGCAGATCCCGCGGACCCACACGTCGACGGGCACACCGGCCTGCGCCGCCCGGTACATCGCGTCGATGACGGCCTCGTCGACCATCGAGTTGACCTTGAAGCGGACGTAGGCGGGGCGGCCGGCGCGGTGGTGCTGGACCTCGTTGTTGATCCTCGAGATGAGGCCGTCGCGCAGGGACTTGGGGGCGACGAGGAGGCGGCGGTACGTCTCGCGGCGCGAGTAGCCCGACAGCCGGTTGAAGAGGTCGGAGAGGTCGGCGCCCACCTGCGAGTCGGCGGTGAGCAGGCCCAGGTCCTCGTAGAGGCGGGCCGTCTTCGGGTGGTAGTTGCCCGTGCCGACGTGGCAGTAGCGGCGCAGCGTGTCGCCCTCCTGGCGCACGACGAGTGACAGCTTGCAGTGCGTCTTCAGGCCGACGAGGCCGTAGACGACATGGCAGCCGGCCTCCTCCAGCTTGCGCGCCCACTTGATGTTGGCCTGCTCGTCGAAGCGGGCCTTGATCTCGACGAGGACGAGGACCTGCTTGCCGGACTCCGCGGCGTCTATCAGCGCGTCGACGATCGGCGAGTCGCCCGAGGTCCGGTACAGCGTCTGCTTGATCGCGAGGACGTCCGGGTCCGAGGCGGCCTGCTCCAGGAACGCCTGCACGGACGTGGAGAACGAGTCGTACGGGTGGTGGAGCAGAACGTCCCGCTCGCGGAGGGCGGCGAAGATGTCGGGCGCGGACGCGGACTCGACCTCGGCCAGGTCGCGGTGGGTGCCCGCGATGAACTTGGGGTACTTCAGCTCGGGCCGGTCGAGGCTCGAGATGCCGAAGAGGCCCGTGAGGTCCAGGGGGCCCGGCAGCGGGTACACCTCGGACTCGCTGATCTTCAGCTCGCGCACGAGGAGGTCGAGGACGTACCGGTCGATGGTCTCCTCGACCTCGAGCCGCACTGGCGGGCCGAAGCGGCGCCGCATGAGCTCCTTCTCCAGCGCCTTGAGGAGGTTCTCCGTGTCGTCCTCCTCGACCTCCAGGTCCTCGTTCCGGGTCAGCCGGAACATGTGGTGCTCCAGGACCTCCATGCCGGGGAACAGCTCGCCCAGGTGCTTGGGTGCCGAGATGACGTCCTCGATGGGGACGTAGCGCTGCGGCGAGGCCTCCAGGAAGCGGGAGAGCAGCGGCGGCACCTTGACGCGCGCGAAGTGGCGGTGTCCGGAGACCGGGTTGCGCACGACGACGGCGAGGTTCAGGGACAGGCCGGAGATGTAGGGGAAGGGGTGCGCGGGGTCCACGGCCAGCGGCGTGAGCACCGGGAAGATCTGCTGCTTGAACAGCGTGAAGAGCCGGGACTGCTCCTTGTCGGTGAGCTCCTCCCAGCGCACCACGTGGATGCCCTCGTCGGCGAGCGCCGGGGCGACGTCCTCCTGGTAGCAGGCGGCGTGCCGCGCCATGAGTTCGCGCGAGCGGTTCCAGATCAGTTCGAGGACTTCGCGGGGCTGGAGCCCTGAGGCCGAACGGGTGGCGACGCCGGTCGCGATACGGCGCTTGAGGCCGGCCACGCGGACCATGAAGAACTCGTCCAGGTTGGACGCGAAGATCGCCAGGAAGTTCGCCCGTTCCAGGAGCGGGGTGTCGGGGTCCTCGGCCAGTTCGAGCACGCGCTCGTTGAACGCGAGCCAGCTGCGCTCGCGGTCGAGGAAGCGGCCCTGGGGCAGCTCGGCGCTGTAGTCCTCGAACTCGTCGGGGTCGGCGTCGATGTCGGCCGTGAGCTCGGGGAGCTCGGGTTCGAAGTCACCGCCTGCGACCGTGTGCGGGCGGTGCGCGGCTATCGAGCCGACGGACGGCTGCGCTTTCCGGTCGGAGGCCTGGTCCTGGGCGTTCTGCTGGCTCATGGACCCATTCTTCCGCGCCCGGACCACGATGGGCGCGTCGGAGAGCGCGGGCGTGAGGCGGAGTCTCCCGTTCGGGGAGTGCTCCGCCGGGGCCCCGGTGGGGTCGGGCGCGGCGGGCTGCATTCTGAGAGGGTGGCAAGCCCGTCTGAATGGTTGGTTACGGCGACATGACGTGCGGGGCATGGCGGGGCGTCCCCGGGGCGTCCGAGGGACGCCCCGGCGCCCGGCGTCGGCCGGATCCGCCCGGCATGATCCGGACGAGAGGCCCTAGATCCGCTGGTTCCTGCGCAGGAGGGCGAAGACCGCCGTCACCGCGAGCGCCGTCAGGGCGAGGAGGATGCCGGTTTCGACGAGCTGCAGCGGCCAGAAGTGGGAGGCCGGCTGGAACTCGCGGTAGAAGCCCGTGATGTCGTGCTGGGCCAGGCAGCTCTTGTCACTGACGCACAGGGGGTCGGCGATGCGGGCGCCGCTCGCGGTGACCGCTCCCTCGTCGAGGAAGAGGCCGGTGAAGCCCCGGTAGCCCTGGTGGATGTCGCCCGTGACGGTGGAGGTGGTCCAGAGGTGGCCGCGGAGCTCGCCGAGCGCGGTGATCACGATGCCGGTGAGGGCGAGCGAGACGCAGATCGACGAGATCACGCGCCGGGAGATGAACGCCACCAGCGCGCCGAGGGACAGGCCGAGGAGCGGGAGCGCGACGGCGGTCGGGCCGAGGGAGCCGTAGACGCCGTAGGTGAACCACTGGTTGTCGGGGAGGCCGCTCGCCCCCGAGGCGACCAGGCGGCGCAGCGCCACGAGGATGCCGGTGCCCACGACGAGGAACGCGGCGGGCGCGGCGAGCTTCGCCGCCAGCCAGCGGGCCGGGGGGACGGACTGCGTCCAGGCGAGGGCGGCCGTGCCGCGCTCCAGCTCGCGGCCGATGAGCGTTCCGCCCGCGAAGGCGGCGGCGATCGCGGGCACGATCGTGATCAGGCTCGTGCTGAGCCCGAGCAGGTGGGTGTACGTGCCCGCGCCCGGCCCCGTGGCGGTGCAGGCGTTCACGACGCCCGCGACGCACTTGCCGGTGATGTGCCACCCGGAGCTGCCCGGTCCCCACAGCCACAGCAGCAGGGCCCCGGTCAGTGCGACGTACGCGACCCACACCCACAGAGCGAGCCGGTGCAGCCGCAGGACCGTCCAGGTCAGCCCGGTCGAGGGGGAGAAGGGGGAGAAGGGGGAGAAGACGGCGGTGCTCATGCTGCGGTCTCCTTCTTCGGCTCGGGCGTGTTCTTCGGCCGGCGCGTGCGCGGCTGGTACCTGCGCAGGACGAGGAACGCGCCGACGACGGCGAGCGCGGTCAGGGCGAGCAGGATGCCCGTCTCCGTGAGCTGTCGGGGCCAGTAGTCGGGGGAGTGGAGGTAGGTGCGGGTGAAGCCGGTGATGTCGTGCCGGTCGAGGCACTTCTGGCTCAGATAGCAGCCGGGGTCGGGGACCTTGGCGCCCGAGGACGTGATCGCCTTGCTGTACACGGGCAGTTCGGGCTGGAGGCGTGAGAACGGCGAGTGCTGGAACGGCCAGTTGTTGCCGCGCATCGCACTGGCCAGGAACTGCACGAGTCCGGCGGCCACGAGGGCGGGCAGCGTGCGGCGCAGGACCAGGGCGGCCAGTACGCCGACCGCGAGGCCGAACAGGGCGGTCGCGACGGTGGCGGGGCCTATGGAGAAGGAGAACGAGCGGGGGCCGATGCCCGCCACGAGCAGGTGGTTGTGCGCGTTCCACACGAGGCGGTACAGGACGACGATCAGGCCCGTGCCGACGGTGACGAGCACCGCGGGCACGGCCAGCTTCGCGGCCAGCCAGCGGGCGGGCGACACGGACTGGGTCCACGCCAGTTGGGCGGTCCCCAGCTCCAGTTCGCGCGCGGTGAGCGGTCCCGCCGCGAACACGGCGATGGCGCACGAGGCGATGCCGATCAGCGTGGACGGCTCGTAGAAGAGCGAGTCGAACGAGCCGCCGACGAGGACGATCGGGGCCCGCCCCTGGAACGCGTTGTCCTGCGCCCCGGCGTAGCCGAACGTGTCGAACGCCTTCTGTGCCGCGTTCGCGCCGGGGCCCCACAGCCACAGGAGCAGGCCGACGGTGAGGGCGACGTAGGCGGTCCACACCCACAGCGCCGTGCGGTGCAGGCGCAGCACGGTCCGGACGAGGCCGTCGGGGCCGGGCAGGCTGCGCCGGGCGGGGCTCTGGGCGGGGCGCTCAAGCGTCGGGGTCGTGGAGGTCATGCCGTCACCGCCACGGCGGACGCGGTCGTGCCCGGGGTGATCAGGGCCGGGGCGCCGGGGTTGCGCAGATGGGCGAGGATCAGCTCCTCCATGGACGGCTCCTGTGCCTCCCAGGCGCTGTCGAGCGGTCCGTCGCGGCGGATCAGGGCGGTCAGTCCGCGGCCGGCGGGGCGGGACTCGACCACGGTGTGCGGGGCGAGGTCGGCGGCCGTGCCGCGCCCGGTGACCAGGCTGTGCGCGGCCGTCAGGTCGTCGATGCCGCCGCCGAGCCGGATGCGGCCGGCTCCCAGGAGCAGCAAGTGGTCGCAGGCGTCCGCCAGTTCGGCGACGATGTGCGACGACATCAGGACGGTGGTGCCGTGTTCGGCGGCGTCCGCCATCAGTGTGCCCATCAGCTCGTGGCGGGCCAGCGGGTCGAGGTCCGCCATCGGCTCGTCGAGGAGCATCAGCTGGGGGCGCTTGCCGAGCGCGAGGGCGAGCGCGACGCGGGTGCGCTGTCCGCCGGAGAGCGAGCGGACCCGGGCCCTGGGGTCGAGGTCGCCCTGCTCGACGATCCGGTCGGCGTACGCGGCGTCCCAGTGGCCCGGGTTCAGCTCGGCGCCCATGCGCAGGGTGTCCGCGATGGAGAGCTGCGGGTACAGCGGCTTGTCCTGCGAGAGGTAGGCGACACGGTCGCGGTGCGCGCCGGGGGCGGCGCCGAGGACGGTGAGGTGTCCGGAGGTGGGGCGCAGGAGCCCGGCGGCGATCGCGAGGAGGGTCGACTTTCCCGCCCCGTTGGGCCCGACCAGGGCACTGATCCGCCCGGCGGGCAGGCGGAAGGAGCACTGGTCGAGCGCGGCCTGGCCGTGGCGGCCGTAGCGCTTGTCGAGCCCTGTCGCCTCGATGGCGACGGCCGGGGTGGTGCTGGTGGAACTCACTGATCCCCCTTCGGGAAGTTTTCGTCCAGTACGGCGCCGAACAGGGCGGCCGCGTCCTCGCGGTCGAGGCCCGCGGCGCGGGCCCGCCTGGCCCAGTCCGCGAGTTCGGCCCGCAGCGGCGAGTCGGCCGGGGCCGCGCCGAGCGTCCTGCGGACGAAGGTGCCGAGACCTCTGCGGGCCTCGACCAGTCCCTCGCGCTCCAGTTCGCGGTACGCCTTGAGCACGGTGTTCGGGTTGATCGCGGTGGCTTCGACGACCTCGCGGGCCGTGGGCAGCTTGTCGCCGGGCTCCAGCAGGCCGAGGCGCAGGGCCTGCTGGGTCTGCTGGACGATCTGGAGGTAGGTGGCGACGCCGCTGCGCCGGTCGATCCGGTACTCGACCACGTTCCTCAACACCACCCTTTCACTAATCAAGTAGTGAAAGGGTGGTGCAAGGGAGGGGCAGTGTCAAGTGACGACTGCCCCTCGGTGCCTGCCGGCCGCTTTCCGCTCCCGCGGACTACGACTCCGTGCGGTACATCAGGTCCGTCTCGTGGGTGACGAAGCCCAGGCGCTCGTAGACCGTGACCGCGGGCTTGTTGTCGGCGTCCACGTAGAGCATCGCCGTCGGCAGACCCGACCTCTCCAGATGCCGCAGGCCCACCGCGGTGAGCGCCTTGCCGAGGCCGCCGCCCTGGCTGCCCGGCGCGACCCCGACGACGTACACCTCGCCGAGCTGTTCCTCGGCGTGGACCTTCGTCCAGTGGAAGCCGACGACCTCGCCGTCGGCCTCCCGGACGGCGAGGAAGAAGCCGGCCGGGTCGAACCACGGCTCGGCCTTGCGGTCGTCCAGGTCGCGCTGGGTCAGCGCGCCCTGCTCGGGGTGGTGGGCGAACGCCGCCGCGTTCACCGCGAGCCAGGCCGCGTCGTCCTCGCCGGGCACGAAGGTGCGGATGGCGACGCCCTCGGGCAGCACCGGCTCGGCGAGCGCGGGGCCCTCGGCCAACGGGCGCCGCATCTGGCGCAGTTCGCGGAACAGGGTCAGGCCGAGGACCTGCGAGAGGTGCCGGGCAGCCGAGTGGCCGCCGTGCGCCCAGACGCGCAGCCGCTTGCCGGAAGCGCCGAGCAGCGCCGAGCCGAGCGCCCGCCCGTGCCCGTGCCCGCGGTGTGCGGGGTGCACGACGAGCTCGGCGGCCGGCGCCTCGATCGGGTCGGTGTCTTCCAGCTGGCCGTACCCGATCAGCTCGCCGTCGACGGTCAGCAGGAAGTGGCGCACGGCTTCCCTGGGGCCGCCGCGCAGCTGCAGCCTGCCCTGCTCCGACACCGCCTGCTGCCCGTCGGTACGGGCGGCGTCCGAGAGGATCTCCAGGACGGCTTCCGCCTGGTCGGGAGTGAGGGCGGTGAGCGTCTCGATCTGGCGGTCGGGGGTGGTGGGCACGGCATCGCTGGTCATGGACAAGAGGGTACGGCGACGGGCCCGCGCCGGGCTTGCTGCCGGGTGATGGCAATCAGCTCGTAACCGGCAAACACCTGTCGTGCTACGCGCGTTGACCCTAGGCTGCCGACTTGGTCACGACACACCGCAGGCACTTCCGTCTCACAGCACCCACACAGGGGGACGTACCCATGACTCCGCTGACACCGCACAGGACCAGACGCCGCGTCGCGTCGCGGATACTCGCCGCGGCCGCCGGGTTCGCCACCGTCGGCGCGCTCGTCGCGGCGCTGCCCGCGAACGCCACGCAGGACCGGCACCACGGGGGCAAGGGCGGCCGCACGGTCGACGTGCAGCTGCTCTCCTTCAACGACTTCCACGGCAACCTGGAGCCCCCGGCCGGCTCGTCGGGCCAGGTCACGGAGAACCTGCCGGACGGCACCACGAGGAAGGTCGACGCGGGCGGCGTCGAGTACCTCGCCACGTCCCTGCGGACCGCCAGGAAGAGCCACCCGTACAGCGTCACCGCCGCGGCCGGCGACCTGATCGGGGCCAGCCCGCTGCTGTCGGGGCTCTTCCACGACGAGCCCACCGTCGAGGCGATGAACAAGCTCGACCTCGACGTCACGAGCGTCGGCAACCACGAGTTCGACGAGGGCGCCACGGAGCTGGCGCGCATGCAGAACGGCGGCTGTCACCCCAAGGACGGCTGTTTCGAGGACGGCAAGAAGTTCAAGGGCGCCGACTACCCCTACCTCGCCGCGAACGTGACGAACGAGAAGACCGGCAAGCCGATCCTCGCCCCCTACTGGGTGTGGAAGCACAACGGCGTGAAGATCGGGTTCATCGGCGTGACCCTTGAGGGCACCCCCGACATCGTCTCCGCGGACGGCGTCAAGGGCCTGAAGTTCCACGACGAGATCGAGACCGTCAACAAGTACGCCAAGATCCTCGACAAGCAGGGCGTGAAGTCGATCGTCACGCTCATCCACGAGGGCGGCGTGCCGGCCTCCGGCTCGTACAACTACGACTGCGACTCCCCGAGCGGCGGCGCCGGCATCTCGGGCCCGATCGTCGACATCGCGAAGGGCATCTCGCCGAAGGTCGACGCCCTGGTCACCGGGCACACGCACAACGCGTACGTCTGCACGATCCCCGACCCGTCCGGCAAGCCCCGCATGGTCACTTCGGCGTCCTCGTACGGGAAGCTCTACACGGACACGACGCTGACGTACGACCGCCGCACCAAGGACATCGTGCGCACGTCGGTGAAGTCGGCCAACCACGTGGTGAGCCGCACGCAGCCGAAGGCCGCGGACATGACCGCGCTCATCGGCCGCTGGAACAAGCTCGCCGCGCCCGTCGCGAACCAGCCCGTCGGGTACATCTCGGCGGACATCCCGGGCCGCGGCGCCGCTTCGCCGGAGGAACCGCTCGGGGATCTGATCGCGGACGCGCAGCTCGCGCACGCCAAGACCCTCGACCCGAAGACCTCGCTGGCCCTGATGAACCCCGGCGGCGTGCGCTCCGACCTCGTGTACAAGGCGAGCGGCAGCGAGGGCGACGGCGTCGTCACCTACGGCGAGGGCTTCACCGTGCAGCCCTTCAGCAACACCGTGAACCTGGCCGACCTGACCGGCGCGCAGGTCATCACCGCGCTCCAGCAGCAGGTCAGCGGTTCCAACGAGGCCTCGCCGAAGATCCTCCAGCCGTCGGCGGGCCTGACGTACACGCTCGACATGACGAAGACGGGTGCGGCCCGGGTCGTCGTCGACTCCATCAGGCTGAACGGCGCCGCGATCGACCCGGCGGCGACGTACCGCGTCGCGATGAACTCGTTCCTCGCGGGCGGCGGCGACGGCTTCGCGGCGCTCGGCCAGGGCAAGAACCCGCTGGTCGGCAGCGACGACCTGAAGGCGTTCAACGACTACCTGACGGCCAACTCGTCGGCCACGTCACCGATCGCGCCCCCGAAGGCGGACCGGATCACGATCGTGAAGTGACGTATCGCACGGCCGGGTTGGGGGCCTAAACCGTCCCTTACTGGGAGTAATGCTTAGCGGTGGGGTCGGGACGTGTGGTGAAATCTCACGATGCGTTCCCCCCACCGCATAGCCACGTTCACGTCCGAGTCCGCCGAACTGTCTGATGTACGTACGGAGGGATCCGTTCCATCGGGCACTGCGCCGCACAACCCGTACGACGAGCTGGGCGCCCTCGCGGACAATCCGCTCGACGAGTTCCTGCACGAAGAAGACCCCGAGGCGGGGCCGGACGACCAGCCCTGGGCCAGGCCCAACCACCGCCGCGGCAGCCGCCGCCGCAACCGGTTCGCCGGGCTGCCCCTCGCCACGAAGGCCGTCGTCGGGATCCTCGTCCTCGCCGCCTTCGTCACCCTCGCGGACCGCTGGGCCCTCCTCTACGCCGAGCACCGCGCCGCGGACCGGCTCAAGGACCAGCTGCACCTGAGCGCCGCGCCCGAGGTCGACATCGAGGGCTTCCCGTTCCTCACGCAGCTCGCCGACCGGCGCCTGGACGAGGTGAAGGTCACCGTCCCCGACGTCGCCGCGAGCCGCGTCTCCCTCGCCAAGGTCTCCGCGACCGTCCGCGACGTACGCATCGACGGCGACGGGCCCACCGATGTGCGCGGCGCCCGCATCGGCGGCATGACCGGCGAGGTCCTGCTCACCTTCGACGACCTGAACCGTGAACTCGGCGCCTCCCAGGTCACGTTCAGCGGACAGGGCCGCGACCGGGTCCTCGCGCGCGGCACGCTGCCCGTCGCCGGACACGACCTGAAGGTGCGCGCCGACGCCACGATCCGGCGCATCGGCGACACCGGCATCGCCACCGACATCGGCGGCATGCGGCTCGACATCGGCGACCTCGCCACGTACCGGCCCGGCACGCGTCCCTCCGAGGGCCTGCACCTGAGCCGCCGCTCCGTGGCGCGCCTCGCGACCGAGACCGCGAAGGCGAAGGCCCTGCTGTCCGTGCCGTCCCTCGTGCACCGGCTCGGCGTGCCCGACTCGGCCGTGCGCGCGGCGCTGCGCAGCGACCGGCGCCTGAGCGACCTCACCGGATCGCCGCGCTTCGTGCACCAGCTGATGTCCCTGAACCTGGTCGACCTCGCGCTCGCGCACCCGGCGCTCCTGAAGAAGTTCGGCCTCGACCCGGCGCTGCTCCAGGGCCTCACCCGGCTCACCCGCCCGGAACTCGCCGACCGCCTCTCGCTGGCGTTCCGGCTGCCGAAACTGCCGGGCGCGGGCACGGGCGACGTCCGGCTGAGTGACGTGCGGGTCGAGAAGGACGGGATCCGGGTCGGCCTGACGGGGGAGGGCCTCGGCTTCGGTCAGTAGGCCGTCCTAGGCCCCTTCGGGGGCCTCCGGCGGAGGCGTGGGCGCGCCCGGCAGCTGCACCGTCGCGACCGTGCCGCCGCCCTCCGCGGCCCCGAGCTCGACGGTGCCGCCGTAGCTCTCCACCGTGCGGGCCACGATCGACAGGCCGAGGCCCGAGCCCGGCAGCGCCCGCGCCTTCGGCGAACGCCAGAACCGGTCGAAGACGTACGGGAGTTCATCGTCCGGAATGCCGGGACCGTGATCGCGCACGGTCAGCCGGCCGCGCATGAGGTGGACCTCGACGGTGCCTTCCGGCGGGCTGAACTTGACGGCGTTGTCGAGCAGATTGACGATCGCGCGCTCCAGGGCGGCGGGCTCGGCCCGTACGTACCAGGGGGCGAGCTCGGACGTGATCGTCAGCTCGGGTCCGCGCAACCGGGCCCGCTCGATCGCGGTGCGGACCGTGTCGTGCAGCGAGACGACCTTGAGAGGGCCGTCCCCGCCGGCCAGCCCCGTACGGGACAACACCTGCAAGTCCCCGATGAGTGCGGCCAGTTCGGTCATCTGGGCCTTGAGTGAGGCCATCAGCGCCTTGCGGTCGTCCGGCGGGATCGCGCGTCCGGTCTCCTCGCTGCGGGTGAGCAGCTCGATGTTGGTGCGCATGGAGGTGAGCGGGGTGCGCAGCTCGTGCCCGGCGTCGGCGATGAGCTGCTGCTGGAGGTCACGCGACGAGGCGAGGGAGGCGGTCATGGAGTTGAAGGACGCGGAGAGGCGTGCGATCTCGTCGTCGCCCTCGACGGGGATGCGGACGGTGAGGTCTTCGGTACGGGCCACGTGTTCGACGGTGTCGGTGAGTTCGTCGACGGGGCGGAGTCCGGACCGGGCGACCCACAGGCCGGCGGCGCCGGCGCCGACGACTCCGATTCCGGAGACGAGGAGGAGGACCAGGGCGAGTTCGTTGAGCGTGGACCGGGTGTCCTCGAGGGGGAGGGCGACGAGAAGTGCCGTTCCGGCGAGCACCGGCTGACCGGGGCCGCCGAGCACGACGGGGACGGTCACCACCCGGACGGGCTTTCCGTCGGCGTCCGTGCCGTTGCGGTAGGTCTCGACGCCCGGGTTGGGGTCTCGGGCCACGGACTTGTCGCTGCTGGTCACCTCCACCGTGCCGCTGGAATTGGGGAAGACGCAGGGGGTGCCGTCCGCCTTGATCAGCTGGGCGTAGGACGTGCTTCGCAGGGCGTTCGGGCGTGCGCTGGGCCGTTGACCGCAGTTCTGCAGGAGGCTGGTGACCTCGCCGGCCTGGAGCGTCTTGTCCGTCGAGTGCAGCTGGTCGTCCACCTCCGCGTACAGCTTCCCTCGCACGATCACCCAGCACGTGACCGAGACCGCGGCCACCGCGACGGCCACCGCCACCGCGACGAGCAGCGCGAGCCGTGACCGCAGGGGAAGCGCACGGACCCGCCTGATCACTCCGCGCCCCCGGCCCGCAGCACGTATCCCACACCCCGCACCGTATGAACCAGCCTCGGCTCGCCGCCCGCCTCCGTCTTCCGTCGCAGATACATCACGTACACGTCCAGGGAGTTGGAGCTGGGTTCGAAGTCGAAGCCCCACACCGCCTTGAGGATCTGCTCGCGGGTGAGGACCTGGCGCGGGTGGGCCAGGAACATCTCCAGGAGTGTGAACTCCGTGCGGGTCAGTTCGACGGTGCGCGCGCCGCGCGTGACCTCGCGGGTCGCGAGATCCATCCGCAGGTCCGCGAAGGACAGGACGTCACCCGCGTCGTCCGCCGGGCCCGCCGCGGAGGCGTATGCGCTGCGCCGCAGCAGCGCCCGTACCCGCGCGAACAGTTCGTCCAGTTCGAAGGGCTTGACCAGGTAGTCGTCGGCGCCCGCGTCGAGCCCGGTCACGCGGTCGCCGACGGTGTCGCGGGCCGTGAGCATCAGGATCGGCGTCCTGGAACCGCCGGCCCGCAGCCGCCGGGCGGCCGTGAGGCCGTCCATGCGCGGCATCTGGATGTCGAGGACGACCAGGTCGGGCTGGTACGCGGCCGCCTTGTCGAGCGCGTCCGCGCCGTCGACCGCGACCTCCGTGCCGTACCCCTCGAAGGCGAGGCTGCGCCGCAGCGCCTCGCGGACGGCGGGTTCGTCGTCGACGATGAGAATGCGCTGGGGTTCGCGGTCGCCTTCGGCGGGACTCATGGGCGGGCTTCCTCGGGGGTTTCGGACGGCGGTGGGGGGCCGGTATCAGCCTCGCACGGTGGTGCTACGGGTGCGTGCGGCGCGGCGGTGCGCGGCCGGGGTCAGCCGCCGGAGGTGCCCCCGCTGCGCAGCGAGTCGAGGTCGGCCTTGACGGTGTCTACGGGGATGGCGAAGCCGAGTCCGACGCTGCCCGCGCTCGACGATCCCGACCCGCTGTCCGAACTGGCCGAGTACATCGCGGAGTTGATGCCGATGATGTTGCCGTTCATGTCGATGAGGGCGCCGCCGGAGTTGCCGGGGTTGAGGGACGCGTCGGTCTGGATGGCCTTGTACGTCGTCTTCGACGAGCCCGTGTCGCCGTTGAACTGCTGCCCGCCGAACTCGAACGGCCACCGGCCGTCGCTGCCGTCACCCTGCTGCTGCTGTTCCTCGTCCGTGGAGACGGTGACGTCGCGGTCGAGCGCGGAGACGATGCCGCTGGTGACGGTGCCGGTCAGGCCCTCGGGGGAGCCGATGGCGATGACCTCGTCGCCGACCTTGACGTTGTCGGAGTCGCCGAGGGACGCGGTCTTGAGGCCGGACGCGTTCTTCAGCTTGATGAGGGCGAGGTCCTTCTTGGCGTCGGTGCCGACGACCTCGGCGGTGTAGGTCTTGCCGTCGCTCGTCCGCACCTTGACCGTCGAGGCGCCGGAGACGACGTGGTTGTTGGTGACGATCTCGCCGTCGCTCGTGATGACGACGCCGGAGCCGGTGGAGCTGCCCGCGTTCGAGGTCGCGTTGATCTCCACGATGGCGGGGCTGACGGCCGCGGCGACACCGGAGACGGTGCCCTTCTGGCTGGTGGGCACGACGGCCGTGCCGGCGGAGGCGGACGTGGACTGCTTGCCGGTCAGCTCCTGGAAGGCGTAGGCGGTGCCGCCGCCGACGGCCGCGGCGGCGATGGCGACCGCGGCGAGCAGACCGAGCGGACCCCTGACCCGCCGCCGGCGTGCGGACGGGGCGGCGGGCGGCGCGGGGGAGCCCTCCGGCGTGGGAGCGGGCCACATCGCCGACCCTGGGGCGGCGTTCACCGGCTGCGGCGGGTCGTAGGCGGGCGGGGGCGGAAAGGCGCCGCCCGCCCCGGGGGTCCCCGGATACGAGGACTGCGAGTGCTGCTGCTGGCCCTGGGGGTACTCGCCGCTTCGGCGGAAGCTCTCGGTCATGGCAGCAAGCCTGAACCGCGTTCATGAGAGCCGCCTGAGCGTGCCCTGAGAGTCCCGCGAGAACCCTGTTTGCCCGAAATAAAGGCGCCCCGGAAAACGGCGGGTTGACTGAGGGTGAGGTGCGGGAGGGCGCCGGAACAACTCTCACCTGCCTGCTGTGAAGGCCGTGTGTCGAGGAGCCCGTGGGATCTACGATCCGTGCGCCGGAGGGGGGTCTGCGGTGGTGCCTGGGTCCGAGCCCGAATCTGATGTCTTGTCCGCTCGGTGTCCGGTACCTGCCGTGATGCGCGCCGTATGCCCCTTCTCGGGCCCTGAAGCCACTCTTCACACCAGGAGCCCTGAGTGATACCTGCCCTGCGCGACCGCTGGAGACGCCCCGTCACGGCGCTGTCCACGGCCGCTCTCGCGCTGGCGCTGAGCTGCGCCGGCGCCCTCGTGGCGCACCCCGCCACCGCGGCCGACGATCCGCCCGGACTGCCCGACGCGAGCATCGCCCGCACCGCGAATCCGGCGCCTTCCGCCTCCGACGCCGAACTGCGCAAGCGGGTCGTCGAGGCCGCGAAGACCCAGGCGACCCCGGAGACGAAGCCCAAGAAGACGCCGTTCATCATCGGCGGCACCGAGACGTCGATCTCCTCCGCGCCGTGGATGGTCCAGCTCTCGTACTACGACCCCGCGTCCGGCGACGGCTACTTCTGCGGCGGCACCCTCGTCGCCCCGAACAAGGTTCTCACCGCGGCCCACTGCGTCGCCGGTCTGGACTGGGTGAACAACGGCGCGGTCGTGGCCGGCGCCACCGGCCTGCTCGACAGCGCCAACGGCACCGTCGCGGGCGTCTGGCGCCAGTGGAACCACCCGCGGTACAACGACGCGACCATCCAGAACGACATCGCGGTCCTCACCCTGGACCGTCCGCTGGAGGACCAGTGGACGAAGCTGGTCCAGAGCAACGACACCGCGTCCTACAAGGCCGGCACCTCCGCCACCGTCTACGGCTGGGGCCTGACCTCGGGCGCGCAGGACGCCGACCTGTCGGCGACCCTGCGCAAGGTGACCCTGCCGATGGTCTCCGACTCCACCTGCAACACCGCGATGCAGTCCGTCCTCGGCGAGGACGACTTCGTCGAGGGCTCGATGTTCTGCGCGGGCACCCCGGCGACGGGCACCGACGAGGGCACCAAGAGCACCTGCAGCGGTGACTCCGGCGGTCCGGTGGTCGTCGGCGGCCGCGTCGTCGGCATCGTCTCGTGGGGCGTCTCCGGCTGCACCGCGAAGGGCGCCTACCCCGTCTTCACCAAGGTGTCCTCGTACGTCTGGGCGGCCCAGCCGCGCATCGACGACACGGACCTGAGCTTCGACGGCCGGGCCGACCTGCTGGCGCGCACCCCCTCCGGGGGCCTGTTCGAGCAGGACAGCAAGGGCACGTCGCTCGCCTCGCGCGCCTACCAGAGCGCCGGCTGGCAGACCGCGAGCTGGGCCCTCCAGGCCGACCTGGACCGGGACTTCTTCCAGGACCTGATCATCCGCGACAGCAGAGACGGCAAGCTGTACCGCAGCTACTACAACCACGCGTCCGACGCCTTCGAGTGGATGCAGATCACCTCGGTGTGGGGCGGCTACAAGTCGTACGCCATCCCCGGCGACATGACCGGTGACTCCCGCCCCGACCTGGTCGCGGTCGACGCCGACGGCTCGACGTACCTCTACCCGGGCAAGGGCAACGGCGAGTTCTACGGCAAGGTCAAGGTCGTCGACAAGGCCTGGAAGGGCGTCAAGATCTTCGGCCGCGGCGACCTGACCGGCGACGGCAAGGCCGACCTCCTGGTCCGCAACAGCTCCGGCGTCCTGTACCTCTACCGGGGCACGCAGGTCGAGAAGACCCCGTTCGCCGCGCGCATCCAGGCGCGCACGGGCTGGAACTTCACCTCGTACGTGACGAGCGGCGACGTGACCGGCGACGGCATCGCCGACGTCATGGCCCGCGACTCGGGCGGCACGCTCTGGCTCTACCCGGGCACCAACAAGGCGTCCGCCGACGTCTTCGGCGCCCGCAAGAGCCTGGGCACCGGGTTCAACCAGTACAACCTGATGTTCTGAGCGACCCGGAACACAGCACGCGCGCCGGTCCGGAATTCCGGGCCGGCGCGCGGTCGTGGGAGGTCAGGGGCAGCCGCAGGACTGGCGGACGACCAGCCGCGAGGGGAACACCTTCAGGCGCTCACGCCGGGACCCGGCGACGCGCAGCGAGTCATCGAGGACGAGATCGACGGCGGACCGCGCCATCGCCGAGCGGTCGGACGCGACCGTCGTCAGCGGCGGATCCGTCAGACCCGCCTCCTTCACGTCGTCGAACCCGGCGACGGCCAGCTCGCCCGGCACCTCGATCCGCAGCTCGCGCGCGGCCCGCAGGATGCCGAAGGCCTGGTCGTCCGTGGAGCAGAAGATCGCCGGCGGCCGCTGGGGCCCGGCAAGCAGCTCGAGCCCGATCTTGTAGGCGTCGTAGCGGTTGTACGGCGCCTCGAACAGCCGCCCCTCGGTGGAGAGCCCCGCCTCGTGCATGGCCCGGCGCCAGCCCTCGACGTGGTCGGAGACCGGGTCGCCGACGGACGGCGTCTCGGCGGTGCCGCCGACACAGGCGACATACGGGTGACCGTGCTCGAGCAGATGGCGGGTGGCGAGCTGGGCGCCGCCGACATCGTCGATGACGACGGCGACGTCGTCGATCGCCTCGGGGCGCTCGTGCAGCAGGACCACGCGCGCGTCCCACGCCTCGATCTCGGCCGCGGCCAGATCGTTCAGGCCGTGGCTGACGAGGATGAGGCCGGACACCCGCATGCCGAGGAAGGCCCGCAGATAGTGGACCTCGCGCTCCTCGACGTAGTCGGAGTTGCCGACGAGGACCATCTTTCCGCGCTCGGACGCCGCCTGTTCGACGGCGTGCGCCATCTCCGCGAAGAACGGCTGGCGCGCGTCCGGCACGATCATGCCTATGAGGTCGGTCCGCCGCGACGCCATGGCCTGGGCGACCCGGTCGGGCCGGTACCCCAGTTCCTTGATCGCGGCGAGTACACGCTCGCGCGTGGCCGGGGCAACCGGCCTAGGTCCGTTGTTGATGACGTAACTCACGACCGCGGTCGAAGTACCCGCCAGTCGCGCCACATCATCCCGAGTCACCTTGGCCACGCGCGGAGTCTACGCGGATGGACCTACCGCTGGGCAGGGCGTCCGGCGGCGGCCTCATGAGCGCCTGCCCGGGGCTGCTCGGCAGGCTCCCGCCCGGCATGGGAATCCGCCGCGGAGCCCGTCTCGTCGGTGTGTGCAGCGGGCTCCGCCGGTGCCGCGTGCTCCGGGTGGTCCGGCCTCGGAGTCGCCGCCTTGGCCTTCGCCCCGTCCGCCGCCCGCTCGACCTTCTCCGGCGTCACGAAGCGGTAGCCGACGTTGCGCACGGTGCCGATCAGCGACTCGTGCTCGGGCCCGAGCTTCGCGCGCAGGCGCCGCACATGGACGTCCACGGTGCGGGTGCCGCCGAAGTAGTCGTAGCCCCAGACCTCCTGCAGCAGCTGGGCGCGCGTGAAGACGCGGCCCGGGTGCTGCGCGAGGTACTTGAGGAGCTCGAACTCCTTGAAGGTCAGGTCGAGGACCCGCCCCTTCAGCTTGGCGCTGTAGGTGGCCTCGTCGACCGACAGGTCGCCGTTGCGGATCTCCATCGGGGAGTCGTCGGTGACGATCTGCTGGCGGCCCATCGCGAGGCGCAGCCGCGCCTCGACCTCGGCCGGTCCCGCCGTGTCGAGAAGTACATCGTCGATGCCCCAGTCGGCGGTGACGGCCGCGAGGCCGCCCTCCGTCACGACGAGGACCAGCGGACAGCCGGGCCCGGTGGAGCGGAGAAGCTGGCACAGGCTGCGTACCTGTGGGAGGTCGCGGCGCCCGTCGATGAGGATGACGTCGGCACCGGGGGTGTCGACGAGAGCCGGGCCCTCGGCGGGGGCGACCCGCACGTTGTGCAGCAGCAGGCCGAGAGCGGGGAGCACCTCCGTCGAGGGCTGAAGGGCATTCGTGAGGAGCAGCAATGAACTCATCGCGGCCCACCTGCCTGGGTCGTCCTGCGGTCGTGCACGTTTCGCTCGCCCATAACGTCGGTTCCTCCTCGGTCCCTGCGAGGACGTTTACGGCACTGCTTCGTACTGCTTGTTCGTACTGCTTTTCGTGCTGTTTTACTGCTTCGGGTCCCGCGCCCTGGGGCCCTGTGCGCCTCGCGGCCGGCGTTCGTATACAACGCGGTCCGAAAGCACAAAAGGACCCGGGGGCTTCGCTGCCCGGATCCTCTGCCTAGGAGAATAGCCCACATGAGTTCCGGTCCGGCAGGTCAAGACGCACGATCTTTTGTGCAGCCGATCACTGCGCGCTCACGGCGTGTGATGCTGCGCACGCGGGACGGGGTCCCGATCGAGGCCGCCCACGACCCCGGGCCGGGCCCCGCCGGCGGCCCGGTGATCGTGGTCGCGCACGGGTTCACAGGCGATCTGGAACGGCCGCACGTCCGGCGGGCGGCGGGGATGTTCGCGCAGCGTGCCGCCGTGGTCAGCTTCTCGTTCCGCGGGCACGGGCGGTCCGGCGGGCGGTCCACCGTCGGCGACCGGGAGGTACTCGACCTGGTGGCCGCGGTGGAGTGGGCGAGGTCACTCGGGCATGAACAAGTGGTGACCGTCGGCTTCTCGATGGGCGGTTCCGTCGTTCTGCGGCACGCCGCGTTGCACAGGGGGCGCACGGAAGCGCGCTCCGACGCCGTGGTCGCGGTGAGTGCCCCGGCCCGCTGGTACTACCGCGGGACCGCGCCGATGCGGCGGTTGCACTGGCTCGTGACGCGGCCCGCCGGCCGGATCGTGGGCCGTATCGGACTCCGCACCCGCATTCACCCGCACGAGTGGGACCCGGTGCCGCTCTCGCCGGTCGAGTCCGTGCCGCTGATCGCGCCGACACCGCTTCTGATCGTGCACGGCGACCGGGATCCGTACTTCCCCCTCGACCACCCCCGGATGCTCGCCGCGGCCGCGTCCGGCGGGGCCGAGCTGTGGCTGGAACCGGGCATGGGGCACGCCGAGCACGCGGCGGACGACGGGCTCCTCGCGCGGATCGGCGACTGGGCCACGGCATCATGGACGACGGCAACCGCCGAATAGACCGCATGTACAGACCGCATGGACAGACCGCATGGGAGGAACGCCGCACATGGCCAACGGGACCATCCGCTACTGGGCCGCGGCCAAGGCGGCCGCCGGTGTCGCCGAGGAGCCGTACGAGGCCGAGACGCTGGCCGACGCGCTGGACGGCGCGCGTGCGCGACACCCCGGGGACCTGGTGCGCGTCCTGCAGCGTTCCTCGTTCCTGATCGACGGCGATCCCGTCGGCAAGCGCGGGCATGAGACGGTACGCCTTGCCGAGGGCGGCACGGTCGAGGTGCTCCCGCCGTTCGCAGGAGGGTGACCGCGATGAGTAACGAGCCGTACGAAGACGAGTACGGGCAGCAGCAGCCGCCCCAGCAGACGCAGCAGTGGCAGGGCCAGACATGGGACACCCAGGTCCAGTCGACGTACCCGCAGCCCCAGGGATTCGAGCCCGGCCAGTCCCCGTACGGGCAGGCCGCGTATGGGCAGGACCCGGTGAGCCAGACCGGTGGCGAGCAGCAGGCGTACGGCGACCAGCAGGTCTACGGCGGTGACCAGCAGGCTTACGGCTACGGGCAGGTGCCGTACGGGCAGGGGCCGGCGGTGCAGACGCCGGGCGGGCAGACCACGCCACCGCCCGCGCATGCCGCGTACGGCGAACCGGCCGCGTACGGGCAGGCCCCCCACACCCCCGGAGTCGACCAGCAGACGCAGGTCTTCGGGACGGTGGCGGCAGCCCAGCCGCTGCCCGTCGCCGAGCCGGAGGCCGCCGCTTACGGGCCCGCCACCGTCACCGGCAACCCCCGCGTCACCGACGCGCAGCGCGCCCGTGCCGAGGGGCGGTCGCCGATCATCGAGCCGGGGATGCAGCCCGCCGCGCTGACCGCGCTGCTCGGGCTGCTGCTCGCGGGCGGCGCCGCGGTGGGCCAGTACGCGCTGCTCGTCCCGCTCGTGCTGCTCCAGGCCGTCACGGCCGCCGGCTGGTTCCGGCTCAACGGCATGTGGCCGGCCCGGCAGGGCATCGCGCTCGCCTTCGCGGGCGGCCTCGCCGCCGACGCCGCGCTGCTCGTCACCGGCCGGGAGAACGCGCCCGCCGCGATCCTCGGCACCCTCGGTGTCTGGGTCCTGCTCACCCTCGTCCTCCAGCTCCGCAGCCACGCGGCACCGGACGAGCGCATGTACGGCCTGATGGCGACGGTCGCCTCGGCGGCGCTCGCCATCGTCGCGACCGGACACCTGGCGGCCGACCCGGACGCCGTGACCGTCGGCGCCGTGGCCGTCGCCGTCGCCGTCCTCGCGCGGGCGCTCCCGCTGCCGACGCCCGCCTCCGTGGCCGTCGCGCTCCTCGCCGCCGCGGGCGCCGGAATCGCGGCCGGCGGTATGACGGACATGGGGTCCGAGGGTGCGCTCCTCGGCCTCGGCGCCGGTGTCTGCGCGCTGGTCGGCCACCGCGTCGCGAGTTACGACTATCCGTCCCGCTTCGTGCACATGACGGCGGGCGTGGCCCTGCCGCTCACCGCCGCGGCCCCGGCCGTCTACCTGCTCGGGCGGGTCGTGGGCTGAGCGTCCGGCGGGCGTACGGCCTGTCACAGCTGATCGACAAGAATCGGGCCGGGCCCCCTACGAGGGGGCCCGGCCCGTACTCTCGCGATCAGGAACTGTCGTCCAGGTGGGGAGAAGCACCGGGCCATGCGTGCTCTGCGGATACTTCTGATCGTCGTCGTGATCCTGGGCGGCCTGTTCGTCATCGCCGACCGGGTCGCGGTGAACTACGCGGAGGGCGAGGCGGCCGACCGCGTGCGCACCAGCGAGGGCCTGGCCAGCACGCCCGACGTGTCCATCAAGGGCTTCCCGTTCCTGACCCAGGCCGCGTCCGGCACGCTGGACGACGTGGAGATCGGCATCAAGGACTACGACGCGAAGAGCGGCGGCGAGTCGATCCGGATCGCCGATCTGAACGCCGAGATGCACGGCGTGGAGTTCAACAGCAGCTTCAGCTCCGCCACCGCCGAGTCGGCCACCGGCACCGCCCGCATCTCCTACGCCGAGCTGCTCAAGGCCGTCAGGAAGCAGGACGCCGCCCAGGTCGCCCCGGGCGTGACGGCCCAGATCGACGGGCTCTCCTACGGCGGCGGCGACAAGGTCAAGGTCGGGATCACCGTGCACACGGCGCTGGGCACCCTGCACCCCACCGTCCTCAGCTCGATCAAGGTCACCGACGGCAAGGTCTCGGCGCGCGCCGACAGCCTGCCCAAGGTCGGCGCGCTCGAACTGGCGGAGGGCAGGATCCGCGCCGTCACCGACTTCCAGCAGGCGATCGACGACCTGCCGGCCGGGATCGAGCTGGACCGGGTCGAGGCGGTCAAGGACGGCGTCGAGATCTCGGTGAAGGGTTCGAAACTCGACCTCGTCGGGTAGCCACCCGGAACGGCGCGTCCGCACTGCGAGACGGTGCCGTCCGCACAGCAGTGATCGAGGGAGCCGCAGCGGCCCCGGAGCCTGAGGGAAGAGGCTCCGGGGCCCCACGCGTCTCGCATTGCGGACGATCCCGTCTCAGGATGCGACACGCCGGTGACACGGCCGCCCGTGCGTACCTACGATCGGTGGCATGAAGCGACAGGCGGATCTCACGAAGCGGCGGGCAGTAGACCTGTGCCGCGTCGCCGCCATGCTCTGTCGCACCGCCTGAGCGGGACGGCAACTCCCGCTTCCCCAGGCCCCTTTGAGGCCTCCCCCGCGCGCGCCGAATGCCGTCCCTGTTCGCGTACAGGGACCGTGCCCGCACCGCACCCGCACTCCCGCACCCCGCCGCAACTGCCCCGGAGGAGAAAACATGAGCCGCAGCGACGTCCTGGTAGACGCCGACTGGGTCGAGGCGAACCTCGACAACCCGAAGGTCGTCATCGTCGAGGTCGACGAGGACGCTTCGGCGTACGACAAGAACCACATCAAGAACGCCGTCAAGGTCGACTGGCAGCAGGACCTCCAGGACCCGGTCCGCCGCGACTTCATCGACCAGGCCGGCTTCGAGAAGCTCCTGTCCTCGCGCGGTATCGCCAACGACGACACGGTCGTCCTCTACGGCGGCAACAACAACTGGTTCGCGTCCTACGCCTACTGGTACTTCAAGCTCTACGGCCACGACAGCGTCAAGCTCCTCGACGGCGGCCGCAAGAAGTGGGAGCTCGACTCGCGCGACCTCGTCGCCGAGATCGTCCAGCGCCCCGCCACCGCGTACAAGGCCAAGGCCCAGGACACCTCGATCCGCGCCTTCCGTGACGACGTCGTCGCCGCGATCGGCAGCCTGAACCTCGTCGACGTGCGCTCCCCCGACGAGTTCTCCGGCAAGCTCCTCGCCCCGGCCCACCTCCCGCAGGAGCAGTCGCAGCGTCCGGGCCACGTCCCGTCCGCGCGCAACATCCCGTGGTCGAAGAACGCCAACGACGACGGCACGTTCAAGTCGGACGACGAGCTCAAGGCCCTCTACGAGGACGAGCAGGTCGACCTGGCCAAGGACACCATCGCGTACTGCCGCATCGGTGAGCGCTCGGCCCTGACGTGGTTCGTCCTGCACGAGCTGCTCGGCCAGGCCAACGTCAAGAACTACGACGGCTCGTGGACCGAGTACGGCTCCCTCGTCGGCGTGCCGATCGAGCTCGGCGCCAACAAGTAACCCTCCCGGACCCCTCAGACAGACCTGACCGACCTTTTTGGAGAAACACATGTGTGGAGCGAAGGCCGGCGGCCCCGACGCCTCGACGATCAAGCCCGGTGAGACCACCATCCAGGGTCAGGTGACCCGCGACGGCGAGCCCGTCACCGGTTACGTGCGCCTGCTGGACTCGACCGGCGAGTTCACGGCCGAGGTCCCCACCTCGGCGACGGGCCAGTTCCGTTTCTACGCGGCCGAGGGCACGTGGACGCTGCGCGCCCTGGTCCCCGGCGGCTCGGCGGACCGCACGGTCGTCGCCCAGACCGGTGGTCTCTCCGAGGTCGCCATCGCCGTCTGACGCGGCTCGCCGTGTGACGGCGGCGCAGATACGGCCGAGGGGCCGCACCTCCGGGGGTTGGACGCCTACGGAATCGAGGTGCGGTCCCTCGGCTTTGTGCCACAACGGCCTGCGCGACAAGATCTCTTCGGCCGGCAGCAAGAACGACCTGATCGACGCGATCGAGGACGCCCTCGGCGTCTCGGGCCCGGTCGGCGATCCGAAGGTGATCGAAGCGCTGGACAAGCGCTACACCGGCCAGACCGACGCCGTGAGCGACCGGATCGACAAGATCGCCCACAAGGGTCTGCCGCAGGTCTGGGTCGGCGACACGAGCGTCCTCGCCTCCGACGTGGTGGGCGCCGCCTCCCGCGACGCCCAGCAGATGATCGAGGCGTTCCAGGGCGGCGGCAAGGCCCTGGTCTCGGGCCTCTTACGGTTCCTAGGGCTCCCAGGGACCTCAGGGGTCCTACAGGTCTAGGGCTTCTTGCGTGGCCTAATGGTCGTACGGGTCCTGGGGGCGCTTCTTGCCGTCCAGCTCGTCCCACCACTCGTCGGACTTCGCGTCGCCGGAGGGGTCGTCCCACCAGCGGTCGTCGGGCCCGCGGCGGTTGGCGACGATCGCGGCGACGGGCGGAATCACCATCGCCACGATGCACATCGCCACCGCGGCGGGCACGGACCAGAGGCGCACGACGGCCCAGGCCAGGACGAACAGGCCGATGCAGAGGCCCATCATGGCGAAGTACAGGTGACGACGCCGCGAGTACATGCTTCAAGCGTAGGTCCGCGCCGCGTCAATAGACGAGCGCCTGCGTCCCGTCCGTCATCGCCTCCTGGACGAAGACCTGCGCACCGGCGATCCGGACGCCCTCGATGACGTCCTTCTCCGTGATCTCACGGCGGGCCGCGCACTGCGTGCACAACGTGATCCGCCCGGCCGCCAGGATCGACTCGATCAGGTCGGGCAGCGGCGCGGCGTGCGGCAGCTCGAACTCGGCGGCGCGGCCCGGCAGCGCGAACCACGACGACTCACCGGTCAGCCAGAGCGAGACCTCCACGCCGCTGGCCACGGCCACCGCCGCGACCGTGAAGGCCTGCGAGCAGCGTTCGGGGGCATCGGCCCCCGCGGTCACCTTGATCACGAGCTTGTTCGCCATGGCTGAATCGTAATCAACTCCCGTACAACCAGGGACGTTGCCCGTGGGTCTCCTGTGCGCGCGGATACGGAATCCGCGCTTCGAGTTCCGTGGGGGGACCCGTTGGATGACGAACGAATACCGCAAGGGGCGCCGGAGCCGTCCGTGCCCGCGGTGCCGGAGAGACCGCGGCGCCGCGGCCGCACCACCCTGCTGATCGCCTGCGCCGCCCTGCTCGGCGCCGTCGCGGGCGTGTGCACCGGCTACGCCGTACAGGCGGACCGGGAGCCGACGGCGCTGCCGCCGCTGTCCCTGGCGGTGGTCGGGCAGGCGAAGGGCGAGGGGCCCAAGGCGACGCCCCGGGCCCAGGACGGCGATCTGCGCAAGCTCCTCGCGCCCAGGCCCGCCGGGACGCAGAAGTCGGACGCGCGGCAGGGCTGGCTGAACCAGTACGACTTCGCGAACGGCTTCAAAGATCCGCGCTGGATGTTCGGGCAGCTCGCCGAAGGCGGCTTCCGCCGGGCCACGATCGAGGCCTGGCGGCGCGGTCAGTCCACGACGGAGGTTCAGCTCATCCAGTTCCGGGACGACACCGACTCCGGCTCGCGCAAGTTCCTGGACGGTCAGCAGAGCTACATGGGTGACCGCGACTGGGCGGGCAACGAGGGGGTGCCGCTCACCGGTAGCGGCAACGGGCGCGTCTACGTCTACGACAAGCCGCACACCGAGGCCGGCTACCTCCCGGTGTACCAGGCCAGGGCGCTCGCGGCCCGTGGCGACATCGTCATGGACATCCGGCTGTACGACACCAGGCCGATCCCCGAGAAGACCGTGATGTCTCTCGCGAAGCGCCAGTTGGAGCGACTGTGAGCGACCTGGACACACAGCTTCCGGAACCCGGGCCCACCCCGGATCCCGCCCCCGTCGCCACGGATCCCGCTCCCGTCGCGGGGAGCGCGGCCCGCCGCTGGCCCGTCGTGGCCGTGGCCTGCGCCGTCGTGCTCGCCGTCGGGGCCGGCACCGGCCTCACCGTCATGAAGGTCAACGCCGCCGACCGCTCGGCGCCCACCAAGGTGTGGGCGAAGCCGAAGGAGCAGAAACAGGCGAAGCCCGGCCAGGCCAAGGCCCAGGGGCTCAGCGCTCGGCTGCTCCCGGTCCCCAAGGCCTACCGGCCGGGCCCGGACATCGACGAGTACGGCAACGACAAGTCCCTCAGCGGCAGCGAAGCCACCGCTCGCCTCAAGAAGGGCACGCGCAACCTGCCCTCCCGCCAGCGCGAGGCGCAGGACAAAGCCATCGACAAGCTGAAGGTCAGGGGCATGGCCATGCGCAGCTACCAGCTGAGCGGCTCCATGGGGTTCGGGATGGACGACGACAAGAAGTCCCTCGTCGTCGAAATACAGCTCGCCCAGATGCAGAACCGCAGAGCGGGGCGTCAGCTCAAGGAGTTCCGCAGCGAGTTCCTGCGCTCGGTCGGCGTGTTCCCCAAGGGACCGAAGGTCAAGGGCCATCGCAACGCCGACTGTTTCCTCGCACCCAAAGACAGCAAGGGCAAGCTCGAAATGGTCCTCTGCAGCGCGTACGAGGACGACGTCCTGGTCACCGCCACCGGTTACGGCCCCAAGCCGCTCAACACCGCCGAGGTCGCCGACCTGCTCGCCCAGCAGCTCGACCGTCTGACGTCGCAGGGAGGGCAGCTCGTATGAGCGAGACACTGCAGCCGGCCGAGGAGCCGCAGCAGGCCGAGACGCCGCGGCTGTCCGAGGAGTCGCAGCAGGCCGAGACACCGCAGCCGGCCGAGGAGCCGCAGCAGCAGGACCCCGTTGCCGCCGGTTCACCGCAGCAGCCGGGTCTCGTCCCTGCCGAGGCGGCCCCGCCCGCCCCCAGGGACCGGCGCGTCCTACGCGCCGTCCTGCGCTGGACCGCCGCTGTCGCCGTGTTCGGCGTGATCGGCGCGGCCACCGCGTACGGCGTCACCGAGCAGAAGCGCACCGATCTGCCCGGCCTGGCCACCGAGAGTGACGGCCGGTGGACATATCCGGCGATCGAGAAGCCCCCGCTGCCCGCCGGCTCCCCGGCCCCGTTCGCCGACGCCAACGACAGCGAGACCCACTACGCCGATCTGCGCAAGCTGGTCCTGCCCCAGCCCCGGGGCGCCACGCCCGATACGGCACTGGCCGGGAAGGACGGGTGGCTGCCCACATCCGTGTACCTCGACGCGTACGAGAAGGAGGCGCGCCAGGACCTGGGGCAGCAGCTCAAGGACGACGGGCTGCGGCAGATCGCGGCCCGCGGCTGGACCACGCCCGACGGAACGCGTACGCGGATCTACGCGCTGCGCTTCACCTCGGCGGCCTTCACCCGGATCGTCCACGCCGACCTGACGGACAACGTGGCCTCCCCGGCGGACGCGCCGTACGCCGACGAGGAGTACGGCGGCTGGGCGGAGAAGGTCGACATCCAGTACACGAAGCGGAACGTCTTCACGGAGGCGAAGCCGTACGGGAGGACGGCCGTGCGATACGCCTACATCGAGGCCGGTGACGTCATCGCCCTGGTGATCCAGTCCGGGAAGGCGTCCCTGCCGCCCCGGATCACCTTCCAGCAGACCGTCGTCCTGCAGAGCCAGCTCCTCGGCTGACCGCCCGCACCCCGCTTGGGTGACCTCATCGAGAGAGCCGGGCCCCACCCGACTAAAGTGGGGTCCGGCTCTGTACCGACCACCGCTCACCGAGGAGCACCCCGTGCTTGAGGCCTTCTTCTCCACTCTGCTCATCCTGGTCTGCGTCGGCGTTCTCGCGTTCGCCGGGCTGACCGTGAAGAAGCTGTACCAGGGCCAGCGCTGACCCCCACCAGAGAGACCCTTCGCAGACCATGATCGAGATCCCGTCCGACCTGCACCCCGACCTCGTCCCCCTGGTGTTCCTCCTCGGTGACTGGGCGGGTGCGGGTGTCACCGACTTCCCCGGCGCCGAGAAGGCGAACTTCGGGCAGGAGGCCTCCTTCACCCACGACGGGCGGGACTTCCTCGAATACCACTCGCACACCTGGATCCTCGACTCCGAGGGCAACAAGGTGAAGCCCCTGGAGTCCGAGTCCGGGTTCTGGCGGATCGACAAGGACCGCAAGGTCGAGGTCGTCATGGTCCGTGACAACGGCGTCGTCGAGGTCTGGTACGGCGAGCTCGCCGACAAGAAGCCGCAGATCGACCTGGTCACGGACGCCGTCGCGCGCACCGCGGCCTCGGGCCCGTACACCGGCGGCAAGCGGCTCTACGGCTATGTGAAGAGCGACCTGATGTGGGTCGGCGAGAAGCAGACCCCCGAGGTCGAGCTGCGCCCCTACATGTCGGCCCAGCTGAAGAAGGTCGTCTCTCCGGAGGACGTGGCCGAGATGGCCCGCAACCTCCCGGACCTGCCCGACGACGGCATCGCCTTCTTCAAGTAGTCCCGTCGGGCAGTCCCCCGTTCCCGTTCTTCGAGCAGTCCCGAAGTGGTCCCCGGCAAGTGGACCTACACTCGGCGGTGTGGTGAGCACCGACTGGAAGAGCGACCTGCGGCAGCGCGGCTACCGGCTGACGCCCCAGCGTCAGCTGGTCCTCGAGGCCGTCGACACCCTCGAGCACGCGACCCCCGACGACATCCTCTGCGAAGTGCGCAAGACGGCGTCGGGGATCAACATCTCGACGGTCTACCGCACCCTTGAGCTGCTCGAGGAGCTGGGGCTCGTCAGCCATGCCCACCTCGGGCACGGTGCGCCGACGTACCACCTCGCCGACCGGCACCACCACATCCACCTGGTGTGCCGGGACTGCACGAACGTGATCGAGGCCGACGTCGAGGTGGCCGCCGAATTCACGGCGAAGCTCCGCGACACGTTCGGCTTCGACACGGACCTCAAGCACTTCGCGATCTTCGGCCGCTGCACCGACTGTGCCGCCGAGGAAGCCGAACCCTCCGGCAAGGAATAAGCCGGCCGGTGCGCTCGTCGTAGTGTCTGTGAACATGAAGAGCCCCCTCCTGTCCCTGCCCGGCGCCGTTCCCGCCGAGGGCGTGGACGAAGGCGTCGCCGCGCACTACGGCGACCTGTTCCGCGAGCAGCGCACCCTCGCCGACGGCAACGGCCTCGTCGACCTCTCCCACCGCGGCGTCATCACCGTCACCGGCGACGACCGGCTCGCGTGGCTGCATCTGCTGCTCACGCAGCACGTCAGCGACCTCCCGGCCGGCCAGGCCACCGAGGCGCTCGTCCTCTCCGCGCACGGCCACATCGAGCACGCCCTCTACATCGTCGACGACGGCACCACCACGTGGGCGCACGTCGAGCCCGGCACGCAGGAGGAGCTGATCGCCTACCTGGAGTCGATGAAGTTCTTCTACCGGGTCGAAGTTGCCGACCGCACCGAGGAGTTCGCCCTCGTCCAGCTGCCGGCCGGTTCGATCGCGCCGGTGCCGGACGGTGTCGCGGTGCGCGAGACGGCCTACGGCCGCGACGTGTTCCTGCCGCGCGCCGATCTGGAGGCGTACGCGGAGCAGAACGGGCCCGTGATCGGGCTCCTCGCCCACGAGGCGCTGCGCGTGGAGAACCACCGGCCGCGCCTCGGCTTCGAGACCGACCACCGCACCATCCCGCACGAGCTCGGCTGGATCGGCACCGCCGTCCACCTCCAGAAGGGCTGCTACCGCGGCCAGGAGACCGTCGCCCGCGTGCAGAACCTCGGCAAGCCCCCGCGCCGCCTCGTCTTCCTGCACCTGGACGGCAGCGATGTGCACCTGCCCCCGCACGGCGCCCCGGTCCGTCTCGCGTCCGACGGCCCCGAGAGCCGCAAGCTGGGCTTCGTGACGACGTCCGTACGCCACCACGAACTCGGTCCGATCGCGCTCGCCCTGGTGAAGCGGAACGTGCCGGTGGACGCGGACCTCATCGTGGACACGACCGCGGCCGCGCAGGAAGTCGTCGTCGAGCCCTAGCCGCGCCGTGGCTACATCTCCAGAAGCACCGTGAACGGGCCGTCGTTCGTCAGGGACACCCGCATCTTCGCCCCGAACCGGCCCGTCGCCACGGTCGCGCCCAGGGCGCGCAGCTGCGCCACGACCTCGTCGACCAGCGGCTCGGCCACCGGCCCCGGTGCCGCCGCGTTCCAGGTGGGGCGACGGCCCTTACGGGCGTCCCCGTAGAGCGTGAACTGGCTGATCACCAGGAGCGGGGCGTCGATGTCGCTGCACGACTTCTCGTCGGAGAGCATCCGTACGGACCAGAGCTTGCGGGCCAGTTGGGCGGCCTTCTCCTTGGTGTCCTCGTGAGTGACCCCCACGAGGACGCACAGCCCCTCGCCCTTGATCTCGCCGACGGTCTTCGTCTGGTTGTCCTCGTCCACGACGACGCTCGCGTCGTCCACCCTCTGCACCACTGCACGCATACGGACCATCATGCCGTGCTCCCGAACCGCCCATCCGGGGCGGATTAGGGGCACTCGTGCACAGAGCGGCCACTCGGAGTGGCACGATGCTCCCACGCGGTGCACCGCGTCGGTCCGGTCGAGGGGACGGTAGGGACGCAATGAGCCACACATCGAGCATCGGGCAGCCTCCAGGGGCCCCCGTTTCGTTGACGCACGCCAGTCGCATCACCGGTACGAACCGCCTCAGCACGGCGCGCCCGCCGAGGCAGCGGGTCGCCGGCCCGGACCTTCCGGAGCCGCCCGGCCACGACCTGTCCGCGCTGCGCCTTCCCGAGCTGCGCACGCTGCGCCGCGACGCCCAGCAGGACGAGGCCGACCTGAGCTACGTACGACGGCTGCTCCAGGGCCGGATCGACATCCTGCGGGCCGAGGTCGCCCGCCGCAGGGACCCCGAGGCGCCGGTCGTGGACCGGCTCTCCGAGATCCTCACCGACAAGGCCGCCACGCACCGCTCCTCCGCCCGCCACGTCACCCTCGGCACGCCCCGCAGCGAGGAGTACCGGGACCTCGCCGCCGAGATGCTCGCCGAGGTCGAGCTGTCCGACCTGGACGCCCGAACGGACGATGAGCTGCACACGGCGATGGGCCGCCTCGTGCGCTACGAGCAGCAGGTCTCGCGCCGCCGCCACCTGCTCCAGTCGACGGCCGACGATTGCAGCGCCGAGATCGCCCGCAGGTACCGTGAAGGCGAAGCACAAGTAGACGACCTGCTCGCGTGACGCGGCCGCACCGGTGACCCCGGTGGCCCGCTGCGGGGCGGGTCTGTCCATGGCCCGCCATGGACCCGCCCCGGAAGGCCACCGATGTCCCCCTCCTCCGCCGCCGCCATACCCCCGGTCCTCGCCGAGGTCGTCCGTTCCGGCTTCGTCGAGGGCCATCACCGAGGCAGCCTGGTCGTGCTCGCCGCGGACGGGACCGTGGAGCTCGCCCTGGGGGACGTGACCGCTCCCGTCTTCCCCCGCTCGTCGAACAAGCCGATGCAGGCGGCGGGCGTGCTGCGCGCGGGCCTCGACCTGTCGGGCGAGCGGCTCGCGCTCGCGGCCGCGAGCCACTCCGGTGAGATCTTCCACCGCGATCTCGTCCAGAAGATGCTGTCCGAGCACGAGCTGACCCCGGCCGAGCTCCAGTGCCCGCCCGACCTGCCGCTCGACCCCGTCGAGACCGAGACGTACCTGGCGGCGGGCGCCGTACGGGACCGGGTCACGATGAACTGCTCCGGCAAGCACGCCGCGATGCTGGCCGCCTGCGACCTGAACGGCTGGCCCAAGGACTCCTACCTGGACCCGGAGCACCCGCTCCAGAAGCTCATCCACGAGGTGGTGAAGGAGGCCGCGGGCGAGCCCGTCGCCGCGGTCGGTACGGACGGCTGCGGGGCGCCCCTGATGGCGATCAGCCTCACCGGCCTCGCCCGCGCGTTCCGCCACTTCGTGCTCGCCCCCGAGGGCTCGGCGGAGCGCCGCGTCGCCGACGCGATGCGTGCGCACCCCGAGTACGTCGCCGGTACGCGCCGCCCCGACACCTGGCTGATGCGCGAGGTGCCCGGCGTCCTGTCGAAGATGGGCGCGGAGGCGGTCCAGGCCGTGGCGCTCCCGGACGGACGTGCGCTCGCCTTCAAGATCGACGACGGCGCGACGCGGGCGCTCGGCCCGGTCCTGGCCCGCGCGCTGCGGATGCTGGGCGTGGACGGCGAGGTCGTGGCCCGCATCGGCGAGGCGCCGCTGCACGGCGGCGGGGGCGTCGTGGGGGAGATCCGCGCGGTCTTCTAGGCCCTGCTGCCGCCGGGGCGGGGCCGCGCGGTAATCGGGTGGCCTCACCCCGCGCTCCCCGCTTAGCGTGACGGGATGACCCGCGACGACATCGACGTACGGCCGATCACCGATGACGAGTTTGCCGACTGGTCCCGCGCGCTGAACACCGGCTTCCTGCGGAGCACCCCCGACTCGCGCGAAACCCTCGACAAGCGCAGGGAACAGGCGCGCGACTCACGGATCCTGGGCGCGTTCGACGGCGGGCGCTGCGTCGCCACCTTCCGCTCGTTCCCGCAGGAGCTCACCGTGCCGGGCGGCGCGGCCGTCCCCGCCGACGCGATCTCGAACGTCACGGTCAGCGCCACGCATCGCCGGCGCGGGCTCCTGAGCCGGATGATGGCGGGCGATCTCGCCGACGCGAAGGCCCGCGGTGACGTCGTCGCGACGCTCATCGCCGCCGAGTACCCGATCTACGGCCGGTTCGGCTTCGGGCCCGCCACGGCGCTCAGCGAGTGGGCGGTAGACGTGCCGCGCGCCGGGCTCGATCCGCGCCGGCCGGTCCCCGACGACGGGGGCCGTATCGATCTCGTCGACGGCGAGGACGTCCGCAAGACGGGCCCGGAGCTGCACGAGCGGCTGCGTGCGAGCCGGCCCGGCGTCATCGATCGCGACGGGTTCTGGTGGCGTCGCAACACCGGACTCCTCGAAACTCCGGAAGAGCCCTGGAAAGAGCCCTTCTACGCGGTCTACCGCGCTCCGAACGGCGAGGCCGAGGGCCTGATCGTCTACTCCGTCGACGACAATTGGAGCGACACCAAGCAGCCGCACAACACGGCGACCGTGCGCGACCTGATCGCCGTCACCCCGGCCGCCGAGCGCGCGCTGTGGCACTACGTCTGTTCCGTCGACTGGATCGCGACCGTCCGCACCGGCCACCGGGCCCCGGACGACCTGCTGCCGCATCTGCTGCCCGACCCGCGCGCGGCCCGCGTCGTCACGCACGCGGACTGGCTGTGGGTGCGGATCCTGGACGTCGTACGGGCTCTGGAGGCGCGTACGTACGCGGGGACGGGATCGCTGGTCCTCGAGGTCGGCGACGCGGCCGGCCTCTCCGGGGGCCGCTACCGGCTGGACGCGGAGCCCGGGGGTGCGGTGTGCGCACCGACCTCGGAGGAACCCGAACTCACGTTGGACGTGCGCGAGTTGGGGACGCTGTGGCTGGGCGACGAGTCCGCGGTGCGGCTCGCCGCGCTCGGCCGCGTCAGGGAGGAGAGGGCGGGCGCCGCCGCCATTGCCGACGCCCTGCTGCGTACGTCCAGGCGCCCGTGGTGCCCGGACATCTTCTGAGGCGCACTGGCTGAGGTGTGCCGGCGTGCGTCTTCCGAACCGTGCTGACGTGCTGTGGTGCTCCGGCGCGCTGTGACGCCGTGGCGTGACCGGGCTCCCGGCTCCCCTCCGGAAGGGAGCCCGGTCAGCCGCTCTGGGCCAGCAGCATCACGAGGATCACGGCCCCGATGCCGCTGATGAGGTTGTTCTTGGCCTTGAGGCCGATGGAGAGCGCGACGAACGCGATGATGCCCATCGGCCCGTACTTCCACTGGATCAGCTGCTCGAACCCGATGGCGAGGGCTGCTACGGCGATGGCGATGAACGGCATGTCTGGTCCCCCTTCAGTTCGGGAGCGATGACCAACCGGGCCAACCCTTGAGGGTCTCTGACCATGTGGCTCAAGTTGGCAACCAACTCCACTGGACTTATCTCCGCCTAACGCCGACTCATAACCACCTTTCCCTCAACTCCCCAAAGATGGCGGGAAGTTGTAGGGTTCGTCTGTGGGTCCGGAACATGCCGAGGTCGACGGTCGCCGGGAGCCACCGGCGACGTACCGTCAGGTGGCTGACGAGCTGCGCGCCCGGATCAGGGCGGGCCGGCTGCGGCCGGGCGAACGCCTGCCGACCCAGGCCCGCCTCGCCGACGAGTTCGGCGTGGAGCGCGCCGCCGTGCGCCAGGCCCTGCGCATCCTGCGCTCGGAACGTCTGCTCGCCGATGTGTCCAAGGGGACCCCGGCCACCGTCGCGCAGCACACGGGCCCCGCCTTCGCCGGCCCCGGGGCGTCGCCCCAGCCCACGATGGTGGGGCTCGGCCCGCGGGTCACCGCCGCGTTCGGCGCCCGGCACGTCCAGATCGACGCCCTGTGCCTGACCGCGGTCTCGCTGACGCTCGCGATGGGTGAGCCGCTCCGTCAGATCCACGCCGGCCGTTCGAATCCGGCCAAGGTCGACGTCCGCGTCCTGCTGCCGAGCCGCGACATCGACCTCGCGTTCCCGACGCGGGTGGGCGCGGCGGACGCCCGGCTCAAGCGGAACTGGCTGGCGCAGCGCAACGCGCAGGGGCAGGTCCTGCGCCACAACCTCCTCGCCCTGCGCTCCACGCACGGGATCGACGTCCACGTCACGTTCAGGGCGCTGCCGTTCACGCCACCGATCAAGCTCTATCTGCTCAACGGCGGCGAGGCGCTGTTCGCGTACTACACACTGACCAGGCGGGGCGAGCAGATCGACCAGGAGTACCTGGAGACGTACGGGGTGCAGGGCACGCGGTCGGTGCTCTTCCCGTTCGAACAGGGGTGGGGGCTGCGGGAGACGACGTTCGTCGAGCAGTCCCATCTGTGGTTCGACAGCCTCTGGAACACGATCAGTTCGGACCTGACGCTCACGCCGTGAGGGCGCGCGGACCCGCGGGCCGACGGCGTCAGAGCGCGGGTCCGGCGAGCATCAGGGCCAGGAGTACGGCCCCGATGGAGCTGCAGGTGGGGCTCTTCGTCTTGACGCCGATCGTGAGGAGCAGCAGCCCGGTGATCCCGACAGGACCGTAGCGCCACTGGACCAGCTGCTCGAAAGTGATCACGAACACCGCGGAGAAGAAGGTGAGGACGGGCATGGTGGTTCCTCCTTCGGCCATCTTGCTCCAAGTTGGTAACCAACTACTATGAAGTTGTCCCCACTTGGTCGTGATGGATAAACAACTCTTCAACAACTCCCGCCAAATGGTGGTTAGTTGTAGCGTTTGGTTGTGACTCAGGAGAGCGTTGCAGTGAACGGCAGCAGAAGGTCCTCACCCCAGGAGATCGCCGACGTCCTGCGGGAGCGCATCAAGGCGGGTGAGCTCCGCGCGGGCGAGCGGCTGCCGACGCAGGCGGAGCTGGCCGAGGAGTTCGGCGTGGAACGCGGCGCCGTACGGCAGGCCCTGCGCTCCCTCCAGGAGGACGGCCTGCTCAGCAACGTGAGCAAGGGCAGTCCGCCGAGGATCGCCGAGCAGACCCCGGCGCGCGACGAGCCGCAGCGCACGATGGTCGGCCTGGCCCCGCGCCTGTCCGAGGCGTTCGCGGCGCCGCAGGTGCGGATCGACGCCGTCTGCCTCACCGCGGAGACCCTGATGCTGGCGCTCGGCGAGCCGCTGCGCTTCATCCACGAGGGCCGCATACGCCCCGACTCGGTCGACGTGCGCATCCTGCTGCCGGGCAGGGACATCAATCTCGCCTTCCCGGTATCGGCCACGGAGGAGGGCGACGCCGCACTCGTCCACAAGCGCTGGCTCGACCAGCGCAACGCGCAGGGCCAGGTTCTGCGCCACAATCTGCGCTCGCTGAGGTCCTCGCACGGCATCGACGTACGGGTCACCTTCCGGGCGCTGCCCTTCACCCCGCCGGTCAAGCTCTACCTGCTCAACGGGAACGAGGCGCTCCTTTCGTACTACCTGGTCACGCGGCGCGAGGAGGAGATCGACAGCGGCACGCTCGACATGTACGACACGCTCGGCACGGAGTCGCTGCTGTTCTCGTTCGAGAAGCGGGCGGGGCAGCGGGACACGGCGTTCGTGGAGGAATCGCAGAAGTGGTTCGACGCCCTCTGGGAAACCATCACCACGGACCTGACACTCTCCTAGTGACTTCTGATGCAACGAAGCAGACTGTTCCGGTGGCTGAAGCGACGGAATCACTTCGGGAACTGATCAAAAGGGCGCGGTTCGTGCTCTTCGACTTCGACGGGCCGATCTGCCGGCTCTTCGCGGGGCACTCGGCGGAGCGGGTGGCCGTCGAACAGGTGCGGTGGCTGGAGGAACGCGGCCTGCACGGTCTGCTCACCGAGGAGGAGCGCGCGGAACCGGACCCGCACGCCGTCCTGCGCGCCGTCGACCGCAGGCGCCCCGGCAGCGACCTGGTCGTCGAACTGGAGGAGCGCCTCACCCAGCAGGAGCTCACGGCGGTGGCCTCGGCATGGCCCACGCAGTACGCCGACCCGCTGATCAGGACGTGGTACGCGGTGGGCGCGCACCTGGCCGTCACGACGAACAATTCCCCGGCGGTGGCGTCCCGTTACCTGGCCACGCGCGGCCTCACGACCTGCTTCGCCCCGCACATCTACGGCCGGACCCAGGACCTCCACCTGCTCAAACCCCACCCGTACTGCGTGCAACGCGCCCTCGGCGCCCTGGGAGCGACCCCCGAAGCGTCCCTGATGATCGGCGACACCCCCTCGGACTTCGAGGCGGCAACCGCGGCCGGCATCGCGTTCCTCGGCTACGCGCGTAATGAACGCACGGCGAAGGTACTGAGGGAGGCGGGGGCGGAGGTGGTGGTGTCGTCGCTGGAGCCGCTTCTGGGAGTGCTGCGGGAGCGGGGGGAAAGTGACTGACCGGGTGATCCCGGTCGTACGGCTCGCCCGGTCCTTGCGAGTCGTACCTGAGTGGGTTCTGGGATGCTGCCGCCCGGCGGAGTACCGTACGCCTCCTCTTCAATAACGCTGGCGCTACTCCTGGCGAAAGAATGGGCGATGGCAACGGACCCGACCACGACAGCCCGGCGACGGGCTATCGCATTGAGTGGTGGCGAACAGTCGATCGAAGGGCCGATCAAGGGTCACCACCATGAAACGTATGTCCTCCCTTTTCTGCGTACGGATGACGTGTCCCGGACCGGTCGGTGGAAGTGCCGGGACCCTCGCAGTGGCCTCTTCTGGTTCGACCGCCGATGCTTCGAATCGGAAGAGGTACTGCTCAGCGCCCTGTCGGGGCGCATCTCGCGCATTCCTGAGGTGGTCGAGGTCGAAGGTGCCAAGCTGCAGCAGTTCATCGAGGGCAGCACGCTCGGATCGCTCGCGAAAAGGGGCGAGTCCGCTCCCTCCGACCTGACCGCTCAGCTGGGCTCCCTGTTTCGCGAAATGGCCGAGGTGCGACCCGATTCGCTCTCCATTGCCAGAAAATGCACAAAGGAGGACCGGGCGCCGGAGGGGGACTCCGCGGAATTTCTGGAGCGGTTGATCAGGTTCACCGAAAAACAGGTATACGAAAAGAACCTGGAGCGGTTCGGCGGGCTCTTCGGCCACCTGGGTCTGGACGGTGAAGCTTTCACGCGCCTGCGGAAGCACGTTCTGGGGCTGGTGGAGCGGCCCTTCTGCCTTCTGCACGCGGATCTCCACCGAGAGAACCTGATCGTGGACGAGTCGTCCCGGCTCTGGGCGATCGACTGGGAACTGGCGATGTTCGGTGACCCCCTGTACGACCTGGCAACGCATCTGTATCTCATGCGATACCCGGAAGCGCAGGCGTCCGGGGTCATCACCTCCTGGCGCAGCAGTGTCGAGGAGGTCAGGGAGGGAAGTTCCCAGGGCTGGGAGAAGGACCTTCCGCTCCTGATCGACTTCAAGAGGGCGCAGTCGGTGTACACGGATGTGATCAGGTCCGCGACGAAGCTCAGCGCCTCTCCGGCCCGGCACGGCTCGCTGCTCTGGCTGACTGCCGCCAAGCTGCGGGGCATCGTGTCCGCGGCGGCCGTCCCTCTGGGGCTGGAGACTGTCCCCTCCGTCCCCCGGATCGCCGAAAGGCTGGCTCGCTGGCTGGCCGGCCGCTGACGGGCGAAGAGGGCGGCGCTGTCCTGCGTACGCTTTCGCCCATGAGTGGCGACACCGGTGAGATGGGCCTCCGTGAGCGGAAGAAGCGGCGGATGTATCAGGCGATCTCCGAGGCGGCCATCGGGCTGTTTCTGGAGAAGGGGTTCGACAAGGTGTCCGTCGCCGAGGTGGCGGCGGCCGTCGAGATCTCCAAGCCGACCCTGTTCCGGTACTTCCCCACCAAGGAGGACCTGGTCCTGCACCGGTTCGCCGATCACGAGGACGAGCCCGCACGCGTCGTCGCCGGGCGGGGCGAGGGCGTGACGCCGCTCGCCGCGCTGCGGGCGCATTTCCTCGCCGGGCTCGAGCGGCGCGACCCGGTGACCGGGCTGAACGACCACCCCGCGGTGCTCGCCTTTCACCGGCTGCTCTACGGCACCCCTTCGCTGGTCGCGCGGGCCTACGGCTATCAGGAGCGGTCGGAGAAGATCCTGGCCGGCGCGCTCGGCGAGGGGGCCGGGGCGCGGCTCGCGGCCGGGCAGATCGTGGCCGTACAGCGGGTTCTCGCCATGGAGAACTGGCGGCGGATCGCGGCGGGGGAGAGTGCCGACGAGGTGTGGCCGGATGCCGTGGAGGCTGCTGAGCTGGGGTTCCGGCAGTTGGAGGGCGGGCTCGGGGCGCTCAGGCATGGTGAGGGTTAGTCAAAAATGTTACTCGGTTACGTTATTCTCGTTCGGTGACCGCTTCCGCCGATCTCCGCGCCCTCGTCCAGGAACGCCACCACCACGACCTCTGCCGCGCCGCCCTCGCCGCGATGATCGAGGGCGCCGACGAACAGGTCGTCATCGGCGAGAACGCCTCCGCCTCCGGGGCCGACGCCGAAGTGCTCGGGTACCAGCTGCGCAGCAAGGCCAAGGAGCTGCACGAACTGCCCGAGGTCCCGCTCTTCTTCGGGCGCCTCGACTTCGCCGACGGTGTCGGCGACCACGCCGGGCAGAGCTACCACGTAGGACGGCGACGCGTGGTCGAGCACCCGGCCGCCCCGCCCCTCGTCGTCGACTGGCGCGCCCCCGTCTCGCGCGCCTTCTACCAGGCCGGACCCCAGGAACCGCAAGGCGTCGCGGTCCGGCGCCGCTTCGGATGGGCCCCCGCGAGCAAGGGCGACTCCGCCGATCTGACCGGTCTGGAGGACGAGTGGCTCACGGTGGAGGACGGTGCCGTCCCCGCTGCCGCTGCCGCCTCCGGTGAGGGCAGCCGTATCGTCGCCCGCGAGATCGAGCGCCCCCGCGTCGGCCCCATGCGCGACATCGCCGCCACCATCCAGCCCGACCAGGACGACCTCGTCCGCGCCGATCTCGTCACCTCCGTCTGTGTGCAGGGTGCCCCCGGCACCGGCAAGACCGCGGTCGGCCTGCACCGGGCCGCGTACCTCCTCTACACCCACCCCCAGCGCGTCCAGCGCGGCGGACTCCTCATCCTCGGGCCCAACCGCACCTTCCTCACCTACATCTCCGAGGTGCTGCCCGCGCTCGGCGAGAGCGGCGTGCGGCAGTCCACCATCGAGGAGATCCTCGTGGAGGAGAGCAGCACGGCGGTGGCCAGGGCGCGGACGTACGAGGACGCCGAGGCCGCGGCCGCCGTGAAGCACGACGCCCGCATGGCCGATGTCCTGCACCGCGCCCTCTACTCCCGCGTGCGCCCCGAGGCCGCCACCGACTCCCTCGCCATCCCCGACGGTTCGTACCGCTGGCGCGTGCCGGCCGGTGTGCTCGGGCGGATCGTGGCGGGCGTACGGGAGGAGGAGCCGCCGTACGCGGTCGGGCGGGAGCGCGTACGCAGCCGGGCCGTGCGGCATCTCCAGGAGCAGGCCGAACGCAGGTCGGGGCCAGTGAACAACCTCTGGCTGCAGAAGGTCGGCAGGTCCCGGCCGATGAGCGCGTACGTCGACGCGGTGTGGCCCACGGTGCGGCCGGAGGAGGTCGTGGCCGGGCTCCTCGGCGACGCGGACGCGCTCGCCGCCGCGGCGGACGGGATCCTCGACACCGACGAGCAGCGGGCGATCCTGTGGGCGAAGCTCCCGCGTTCCGTCCGCTCGGCCTCCTGGTCGGCGGCCGATCTCGTCCTCCTCGACGAGGTCTCCGGGCTCCTCGAACACCCCGCCGGCTACGGGCACATCGTCATCGACGAGGCCCAGGACCTCTCCCCGATGCAGGCCCGGTCGATCGCGCGCCGCGCCGCGTACGGTTCGCTCACCGTCCTCGGCGACCTCGCGCAGGGCACCACCCCGTGGGCGGCCCGCACCTGGGGCGAGCTGCTCGGTCACCTGGGCAAGCCCGACGCCCTGATCGCGCCCCTGACGACGGGGTTCCGCGTCCCCGGCACGGTCGTCGCCCTCACCAACCGCCTCCTCGGTCTCCTCGACGTGGACGTGCCGCCCGCCCGTTCCCTGCGCCACGACGGCGAGGTGAGGATCCGCCCGGCGCGGGACGTCATCGCGGAGACCGTCGACGCCGTGCGCGAGGCGTTGGCGCACGAGGGGTCCGTGGGCGTCGTCGCGGCCGATGACGAGACGGTGCGGCTGCTGCGAACCGCCTTGGCGGATACGGGGATCGAGGTGGGCGGACCGGATGATCCACGGGCCCGCGTGACCGTCCTCGGGGCGTCCGTCGCCAAGGGCCTCGAGTACGACCATGTCGTCGCCGTCGAGCCGGCCGCCGTGGCCGAGGCCGAGCGCCGTGGCCTGCACCGGCTGTACGTCGTCCTGACCCGTGCCGTGTCCCGCCTCGACGTCGTGCACAGCCGGCCGCTGCCGTTCGCCGCGGCGTCCTGAGCCGTCCGCTCACTTCGGGATGTCGAGCGCCGTCCCGTAGAGCCGGGTCACCCGGAGCCTGATCACCACGCGGCTCTCCTCGACCTGCCGGCCGAGGAACTCCGCCTCCTGCGCGGGGTCGTCGAACCCCGGCGTCATGGCGAGCAGTTCGCGCCCGACGGTGTCCCCGGGCGCGGCCGTCACGTCCGACACCTCCGCCTCGCCCTCGGCGACGGCGAACGACCACATGTCGGGGCCGGTGACGTGCAGCGCGGCATGCGGGTCGCTCCGCAGCTGACGGGCCTTGAGGCGGTCGGCCGTGGTGGAGACGCGCAGGACGCGCTCGCCGGGACTCCAGTGGTAGAGCACGGTGGCCAGGTGCGGGTGCCCGGTGCGCCGGACACTCGCCAGCGTCCCGAACCGGCCCCGGGCAAGCAGCAGTTGGAGCTCTTCGTCGGTGAGGACCCGGGGCGCGGGACCGCTCTTCGCTGCCATGACAACTCCATCGGGATCTAGTTCGAGCTGGTGTGTGATGCGGCTGGTGTGGGACGCGGGAGCGGGGATGCGGGTCAGGCCGTAGTCGTACGGGGGCCGCGCAGCACCCCGTACGCGATCACGAACGCGGCGACGAGCAGACCCGTGCCGACCGTGAAAGCCAGGTGGTAGCCGCTGGTGAGGGCCTCGGCGCGGGTGCCGCCCTGTGCGGTGAGCGAGCGGGTGCGAGACGCGGCGAGCGTGGAGAGCACGGCGACGCCGACGGCCATGCCGATCTGCTGGGTGGTGTTGAAGAGACCGGACGCGAGCCCGGCGTCGGCCTCGCTCGCCCCGGACATGCCGAGCGAGGTCAGCGCGGGCAGGGCGAGGCCGAAACCGGCCGCGAGGAGCATCACCGGGAGGATGTCGGTGGCGTAGTGCGCGTGCACGGGGACCCGGGCGAGGAGTCCGAGTACGCCGATGAGGAGCGCGATCCCGGTGAGCAGCACGTTCCGTTCGCCGAACCGGGTGTTGAGGCGGGCCGAGACGCCGAGGGAGACCGCGCCGATGACGGCGGCCGCGGGGAGCATGGCGAGGCCGGTCTCCGCGGCGCCGTAGCCGAGAACTTGCTGGAGGTAGAGAGCGACCAGGATCTGGAAGGAGAACAGCGCGGCCACCATCAGCATCTGGACCAGGTTCGCCCCGGCGACGCTGCGTGAGCGCAGGATCCGCAGCGGCATGAGCGGCGTACGGGCCCTTGCCTGCCGGACGAAGAACCCGGCGAGCAGGAGCGCGGCGACGGCCCCGGTCCCGAGCGTGCGCGCCGAAGTCCAGCCGTACTCCTCGACCTTGACGACGGAGTAGATCCCGAGCATCAGGCCGCCGGTGACGAGCAGCGCGCCGGCCGTGTCGGCACCCGCCCTGAGCCCGAGGCCTCGGTCGCGGGGCAGGGCGGGAACGGCGACCGCGAGGGCCGCGAGCCCGATGGGCAGGTTGATGAAGAAGATCCAGTGCCAGCTGAGGCCGTCGGTGAGCAGGCCACCGAGGACCTGTCCTGTCGAGGCTCCGGCGGCGCCGGTGAAGCTGAACACGGCGATGGCCCTGGCGCGTTCGCGGGGTTCGGTGAACAGCGTGACGAGGATGCCGAGGCTGACGGCGGACGCCAGCGCGCTGCCGACGCCCTGGAGAAACCGCGCGGCGATCAGGATCGCGGGGCTCGTGGCCACGCCCGCCAGGACCGAGGCCGCGGTGAAGACCGCCGTGCCCACGAGGAACAGCCGCTTGCGTCCGATGAGGTCGCCGAGCCGCCCGGCGAGCAGCAGCAGGCTGCCGAACGCGATCAGGTAGGCGTTGACGACCCAGCTGAGGCCGGCCGGGGTGAACCCCAGATCGCTCTGGATGGCCGGCATCGCCACGGTCACGATGCTGCCGTCGAGGATCGTCATCAGCATCCCCGTGGCCAGGACGCCGAGGGCCGGCCACCTGGAGCGCCGGGGGGCGAGGAGAGCCGGAAGGGCGCGGAGCGGTGCGGAAACGGCAGACATGTGCGGTCATCTCCTGTCAAAGGGCCACTGTGGGAGCCGCTGTGAGCCAACAGGAATGACCGTAGCAGATAGTTTTGTTGCAGACTATCTTTTACGGGCGCATGTGCGGGTGGGCAGGTGGGCGGGGGCGGGTGGCTAGTGCCGGCGTGCCCTCCGGGGTGCCGGGTGCCGGCTCTCGGGAGGGGTGGCCAGGTGGCCGTCGACCAGGCGGTTCAGCGCGCGCAGCAGAACCTCGCGCTCTGTCTCGGGGAGCGAGCCGAGCGCCTCTTCGTGTACGCGGTCGGCGATCGCCTGGCTCTCCACGGCGACCTGCGCACCCTTCTCCGTGACCGCGATGATCCGCGCCCGCCGGTCCCGCGCGGACGGGCGCCGCTCGGCGAGGCCCGCCTTCTCCAGGGCGTCGACCGTCACCACCATCGTGGTCTTGTCCATGTCGCCGATCTCCGCGAGCTGCGCCTGGGTGCGCTCCTCCTCCAGGGCGTGCACCAGTACGCAGTGCATCCGGGCCGTGAGGCCGATCTCGGAGAGGGCCGCCGCCATCTGCGTACGCAGCACATGACTGGTGCGGTCGAGCAGGAAGGAGAGGTCCGGTTCGGTGCGGGTGGGCGCCATGGAGGTCATGGGTGCCAGGGTAGCCAATTTGATCCGTTACGGATTATCTGCAACGTGGCGCACCCTGGGCACACGTCCGGTGCACCCGGTCACCCGCCGACCCGCTCGCCGAGGAACGCCTCCCACGTCCGCTCGCCCCTGGCCGCACCCTCGCGCGCCAGGTTCTCCCCGGCCCGGTACGCGCGGCCCGCCTTCCCGGGGATGCGGACCGGCAGCTTCGGCCTGCGCCTGCCCTTGGCCCGGAGGTAGCCGGCGCTCAGTTCGGCCATCCCGTACACCTTGGGCCCGGCCAGGTCCGGTACCAGGCCGGCCGGCTCGCCGAGTGCCAGCTCCACCAGGCGGGCGGCGACGTCGCGCGCGTCGACCGGTTCGAAGCGGAGCCCGCCCGGGACCGGGAGCACCGGCAGCTTCGTCATCTTCTCGACCACGCCGAGGACGAGGTCGTTGAACTGGGCGGCCCGTAGCGTCGTGAACGGTATGCCGGACTCGGCGACGGCCCGCTCGGCGGCCAGCTTGTTCTTGAGCCAGGCCACCGGGACCATGTCCGCGCCGGTCACCGAGATGTGGACGAGGTGCTTCACCCCGGCCTGCCGCGCCTCCCGCACCAGGTTCCGGGTCGCCACGTCGTCGCCCTTGGGGCCGCCCGCGAGGTGGAGGACGATCTCGGTCCCCGTCAGTGCCGTCCGCAGTCCGGGGTCTTCTTCGTCGAGCAGGTCGGCGGTCACGTACTCGACGCCGTCGGCGGACTCGCGGCCGTGCCGGCTGAGCACGCGGACCGGGTGGCCGGCCTTGCGCAGCAGGGGCACGACGTGGCCGCCCAGCGTGCCCGTGCCGCCGGTGACCAGGATCGGTGCGGTCATGGCTACTCCCGTTGGTTGCGCGGACCGGGGCTTCGCGCCCGGTCCGGGTCGGTAGGTTCTCGACGTCTGCTTCTTTGACCCGCGCCGAGCGAGGAATGTGACCGATGGACGAGAACGCATCGCTGTCCGAGCGCTTCGAGAAGGACAGGATCCGGCTGCGCGCGGTGGCCTACCGGATGCTCGGCTCGGTGACCGAGGCGGACGACGCCGTGCAGGAGACCTGGCTGCGCCTCAGCCGCACGGCCGACGCGCACGCGCATCACGAGGACGGGGAGGGGCGGGGAGACGGGGACGCGCCGGCCGGCATCGAGAACCTCACCGGCTGGCTGACCACGGTCGTGTCGCGCGTCTGCCTCAACATGCTGCGCGCCCGCGAGAACCGCCGCGAGGACCCCCTCGACGCGTACGTCCCCGACCCGGACGCCGCCCCCGAGGACGGGCGTGACCCCGAGGAGGAGGCGCTGCTCGCCGATTCGGTCGGCGTCGCCCTCCTCGTCGTACTCGACACCCTGACCCCCGCCGAGCGGCTCGCCTTCGTGCTGCACGACATGTTCGCCGTGCCGTTCGACGAGATCGGGCCGCTGATCGAGCGGACCCCGGCCGCGACCAGGCAGCTCGCCAGCCGTGCCCGCCGCCGGGTCAGGGGCGTCGCCCCGGTGCCCGGCGCCGACCTGCCGCGCAGGCGCCAGGTCGTCGAGGCGTTCCTGGCCGCCACGCGCGGCGGGAACTTCGACGCGCTGGTCGCCCTGCTCCACCCGGACGTGGTGCTCCACGCGGACCGTACGGTCGTCCCGACCCCCGAGCCCGTCCTGGTACGCGGCGCCGCCACGGTGGCCCGCGGCGCGATGGCCGCCACGGGCCGCGCCCTGTTCACCGGTCCCGCGCTGATCGACGGCTCGGCCGGTCTCGTGATGGCCCCCGGCGGCCGGCTGTTCCTGGTGCTCGTCTTCACGGTCACCGGCGACCTGATCACGGGCATCGACGTGATCGCGGAACCGGAGCGCCTGCGCCACCTGGACATCGCCGTCCTCGACGGTGATCCGAGCGATCCGTACGGGGAATAGGGCTGTCATGGATGTACGAGGAATGGAGGCCTGCGGCGAGTGGCCGGACGCGGGCACGGGCCCGGCCGTACGCTGGCAGCGTGACGCTCGATGACCTCGTGAGGCTGCGCCGGGCCCGGGACATGATGGACCGCGACTACGCGCAGCCCCTCGACGTCCCGGCCCTGGCGCGTGCCGCGCACATGTCGCCCGGGCACTTCTCCCGCAGCTTCCGGGCGGCCTTCGGCGAAACCCCGTACAGCTATCTGATGACCCGCCGTGTCGAGCGGGCCAAGGCGCTGCTGCGGCGGGGCGATCTGAGCGTGACGGAGGTCTGCTTCGAGGTCGGCTGTACGTCGCTGGGGTCGTTCAGTTCGCGTTTCACCGAGCTGGTCGGCGAGACCCCGAGCGCGTACCGGGCCCGCAGTCACGAGCCGGGCGCGGTCATACCCGCGTGCGTGGCCAAGATCCTCACCCGCCCGGTCCGTAACGGACCGGCCGGGGGCGGGCGCCTCATCGACGCCCAAGTCCTCGACGGAGAACCGGAAACGGGCCCTCGCGCGTAGGCCTCACGCCGCCTTCCGGGTGGCATGGCGCACTTTTGCAAGCAGTCGCTTGCAAAAGTTAGCAATGGCGAGGCACTATCGGAGCATGGCATCGCTCAACGTCGGCAATCTCGGTGAGTACCTGCGCGAGCAGCGCCGCAGTGCGCAGCTCTCGCTCAGGCAGCTCGCCGATGCCGCCGGGGTGTCCAATCCGTATCTGAGCCAGATCGAGCGCGGTCTTCGCAAGCCGAGCGCGGAGGTCCTCCAGCAGGTGGCCAAGGCCCTGCGGATCTCCGCGGAGACGCTGTACGTGCGGGCCGGGATCCTCGATGCGGAGCGGGAGCGGGAAGAGGTGGAGACGCGCGCCGTCATCCTCGCCGACCCCTCGCTCAACGGGCGCCAGAAACAAGTGCTGTTGCAGATCTACGAGTCCTTCAGGAAAGAGAACGGGACCGAGGTACAGCACGACAGTCAGGAACACCCCGCCGACGGCCCCCGCACGGCCGGGAGCAGCGGTGCCGAACCCTCAAGCTGAAGCCGATGTGATCCGGGAGGACCACGCCATGGCCATCACCGACGACCTGCGTAAGACCCTCAGCAACCCGACCCCCCTCTACTTCGCCGCCGGCACGGCCGAGCTCGCCTATCAGCAGGCGAAGAAGGTGCCCGGCATCGTGGAGCAGCTGCGCGCCGAGGCCCCGGCCCGGTTCGAGGCCGTGCGCAACACCGACCCGAAGGACGTCCAGGAGAAGGCGGCCGGCCGCGCCAAGGAGGCCCAGGCGGCCATCCAGGCCAAGGTCACCGAGGTGCTCGGCACCCTCGACACCGACCTGAAGAAGATCGGCGAGTCCGCCCAGGACCTCGCGCTGCGCGGTGTCGGCGTCGCCGCCGAGTACGCCGTCAAGGCCCGCGAGACGTACGAGAAGGTCGCCGAGCACGGCGAGGAGACCGTGCGGGCCTGGCGCGGTGAGGCGGCCGACGACATCCTCGAGGTCGCCGAAGCCGTCGAGCCCGACGCGGAGCCCGTGACCGTGGCCGGCGGCCCGGCCGCCGCGAAGTCCGGGCCGGCCGACGCGGCCGCCAAGAAGCCGGAGGCCGTGAAGAAGGCCCCGGTCAAGAAGACGACGACCGCGAAGAAGACCGCGCCCTCCGGCAAGTAGCGGCACGGCGGGGTGAACAAAACGGTACGGAGCGTACCGAGGGGCGGGCCGGGCACTTACCGAGTGTCCGGCCCGTTCACCGGGTACGGTGACCGCGTAGGACTGACCTGACTCGGGTGGTGGGCGTTGTGCTGATGTCGGCTTTCGGCGGCTTGATGTGGCTGCTCTACACCGCCATGCTCGTGCTCGCGGTGGTTGCTCTGGTGATGGCCGCGTTCTCGCGCGAGGACGCGTTCCGCGCGGCGGACAAGCAGAACAAGATGTTCTGGCTGATCATCCTCGGCATCGCGGTCGCGGTGAATCTGCTCGTCCCGATGCTGTTCCTCCAGCTCGCGGGGCTCGTCGCGACGATCGTCTTCTTCGTGGACGTGCGGCCCGCGCTCCAGCAGGTGTCGGGCGGCGGCCGGGGCCGCCGTGGCGGCGGCTCCAGCAGTGACGGCCCGTACGGGCCGTACAACGGCGGGCGCTGAGCCCTCCGGGTCCCGGGGCGCGGTCGCCCCCGGATCAGGGGCTAGTTCCCCCGGTCCAGGAGGACGACTGCCACGTCGTCCGTGAGGTCGCCGCCGTTGAGGTCGCGGGCCTCGTTCACCGTCGCGTCGATGAGTTCCTCGCCGCGCAGCCCCTCAGTGAGCCTGCGGCGCACCATGTCCACCATGCCGTCCTGGCCCAGGCGCTGCTTGCCGTCGCCGACCCGTCCCTCGATCAGGCCGTCCGTGTAGAGCATCAGGCTCCACGTCGGGCCGAGCTCGACCTGGCGGCGCGGCCAGCGGGCGCGCGGCAGCAGACCGAGCGCCGGGCCGTTGTCCTCGTACGGGAGCAGCTCGGCGCGCCGCCCCGGGCGCGCTATCAGCGGCGACGGGTGGCCCGCCAGGCACAGGCCCGCGCGGCGGCCGTCGGGGGAGATGTCGACCGTGCACAGCGTCGCGAAGATCTCGTCGTCAGCCCGCTCGTGTTCGAGGACCTGCTGGAGCGTGGAGAGCAGTTCGTCGCCGCACAGGCCGGCGAACGTCAGCGCCCGCCAGGCGATGCGCAGCTCGACACCGAGCGCCGCCTCGTCGGGGCCGTGCCCGCAGACATCGCCGATCATGGCGTGCACCGTGCCGTCGGGCGTGCGGACGGCGTCGTAGAAGTCGCCGCCGAGCAGCGCGCGGGAGCGGCCGGGGCGGTAGCGGGCCGCGAAACGCAGCGGGGAGCCGTCCAGGAGCGGCGTCGGGAGGAGGCCGCGCTCCAGGCGGGCGTTCTCCTGGGCGCGCAGCCGGGACTCGGCGAGCTTGCGCTGGGCGACGTCGGCGCGCCTGCGCTCGACGGCGTAGCGCACGGCGCGGCCCAGCAGGCGGCCGTCCAGCTCGTCGCGGAACAGATAGTCCTGGGCGCCGACGCGCACGGCCTCGGCGCCGCGCTCCGCGTCGCCGGACGCGGTGAGGGCGAGGACGGCGTGCCGCGGCGCGAGGCGCAGGACGTGCCGGAGCGTCTCCAGCTCGTCGGCGTCCGTGGCCGCGCCGGGCGCGGGCAGGGCGAGGTCGAGCAGGATGCAGTGGACGTCGTCGGTGAGGAGCCGCTCGGCCTCGGTGAGGTTGCGGGCGGTACGGACGCGGATCGGCTTGCCGGCCGAGTCGGTCAGTTCGGGCACGCCGAGGGAGGCGGTGGGGTCGTCCTCGATGACGAGGAGCGTCAGAGGGCCACCTCCGCCGCTCTGGGCGCCGGAGGCCGTGGGCTGCCGGGGCAGCGTGACGGGCGGCGTCGGCACTGTCGGAGCCTGACCACCTTCCACGGCCGGGATAGCTCTCTGCCGCGGTACGGGTACGGGCATCGCTCGGTTCCTTCCCTCCCCCCGAGGGCGTGGTGGGGCGAAGGATCGTCGCACCACCGACGGTGGACCTTAGCGGTAGGCGGCGTCGCAACGGAATGGTGAGAGGCAAACCGCCACTGTCATATGCCGCCTCAGTCAACGGAATTGGGCACGCCAAAGGGCCCATCGGCGGATTTGGGGATGACGAAGGTCACGTCGGTTCACTGCAACCGGAGGCGTAGGAGTGCGGTGGGTCACGTGGCCCAGCTCACGACGACGACGCCCCCCGCGGCCCTTTACGCGTCCGGCCGGACGACCCCGAGGATCGTCATCGAGCCCGCGCCCGCGATCGTGACGTTCCGCCCGGGGCGCGGCGCGTGCACGATGGCGCCGTCCCCTACGTACATCCCGACGTGGCTGGCGTCGTCGTGGTAGATGATCAGGTCGCCGGGGCGCATGTCCTTGATGTCGATGTGCTTGAGCTGCTTCCACTGCTCCTGCGAGGTCCGCGGGATCGGCCGTCCGGCCGCCGACCACGCCTGGGAGGTCAGGCCCGAGCAGTCGTAGGAGCCGGGACCCTCGGCGCCCCACACGTACGGCTTGCCGAGCTGGCCGGTGGCGAACGCGACCGCCTTCTTGCCCCGCGCCGACGCGCTGCCCTTGATGTCCTTCAGGACCCCCGAGCTGAGCCAGGCCGTCTGCTGCTTGTACTCGGCCTGCTGCTCCAGCTCCTTCAGCCGCTCCCGCTCCTTCTTCTCGAGCTGCGACTCGAGCTTCTCGGCGGCCGCGATCTTGCTCTTGATCTTCTTCTGCGCCCGGGCCTTCTCCTTGCGGCCGGCCTCGAGCTCCTTCCAGTTCCGCGTGGCGTCCTGGGCGTATGTCTGCAGGTCCTCCTGCGTCCGGGCCATCTCGCCCAGGAGTCCCTTGGTGGCGTGCTGCCCCTGCCGCATCCGGTCCGCACCGTCCAGGAACCGCGAGGGGTCGTCCGAGAGCATCAGCTGCGCCTCCGGCGGCATCCCGCCGTCGCGGTACTGCTGGCGGGCCGCGGCGCCCGCGCGGGACTTCAGCCGGTCCAGCTTCTTCTGGCCGGCGACGATGTCCTTGGCCAGCCGGACGATCTGTCCCGACTGCTTCTCGGCCTTCTCCTCGGCCGCGTTGTACGCCTCCGTGGCGACGGCCGCGTCGTGGTAGAGCCCGTCGAGCTCGGCGCGGACCTGCTCAAGGTCCCTGCTCCTGTCGGACGTTGACGGCGGCGCGGGCCGCGCGGGACTCGCGTACGCGGCGCCTGGCGCCGTCAGTACGGTCAACGCGCTGACCAGTGCCACGGCCGCCATGACTGTCGTGCTCCGCCTGCTCATCGCGCTCCGCCCCCAAGCCGTGAAGACTCACCAAAACTGATTTACCGTCAGTAACTTACGGATGCCCTGGGGATGGTGCCACGCCGGCGCCGAATGTGACAGAGCCGGGCAACAACTCCCTATCCGCTCCCGGCCCGCCCCATCGGTCCCGCACGCCCCTGCCCCGCACCGTCTGACGTACGACCCCCGGAGATCGTTCCCTCGGGCTCCGGACACGCCTTCGTCAGCCCTGGGGAGCCAACGCCCCCCAGGCGACCGTCACTTCCCCCTGCCGCCAGCGCGCGGGCCGGTCGAGCACCGGCCAGTCCGCGCTCAGCGCCCGTGCCGTCCGGATCCACCGCTGCCGCGCCCCGTACGAGGCATAGGGGGCGGCCGCCGCCCAGGCGCGGTCGAAGTCGCGCAGGAACGCGTGGACCGGCTCGCCCGGCACGTTGCGGTGGATCAGCGCCTTGGGGAGGCGCTCGGCGAGGTCGGAGGGGCGGTCGAGGGAGCCGAGGCGGGTCGCGAAGGTGACCGTGCGGGGGCCCTCGGGTCCGAGCGCCACCCACACGTGGCGGCGGCCGATCTCGTCGCAGGTCCCCTCGACCAGGAGCCCGCCGGGCGCGAGCCGTGCGGTCAGCCGCCGCCATACGCCGGCGACCTGGTCCTCGTCGTACTGGCGCAGCACGTTCGCGGCCCTGATCAGGAGCGGGTCGTGGGGGAGGGGCACCTCGAAGCCGCCGTGGCGGAAGGTGAGGCCGTCCTCTTCGTAGGGGAGGGCGGCGGCGACCCGCGCGGGCTCGATCTCGATGCCCACCACGCGCGCGCGTGGCGCCACGGTGCGCAGTCGGTGCAGCAGCTCGACCGCGGTCCAGGGCGCGGCTCCGTAGCCGAGGTCGACGGCGACGGGGTGGTCGGCGCGGCGCAGGGCGGCGCCGTGCGTGGCCGCGATCCAGCGGTCCATGCGACGCAGGCGATTGGGGTTGGTGGTCCCACGGGTGACCGTTCCCACGGGGCGGGACGGGGGGCGCGGGCTCATGGGTACGAGGGTATGCGCCCGCCCCGGGCGCCCCAGGGTTGAGTCCCCGCCGGTAATGATTCGGCAAAACGGAAATGGAGCGGAGACCTCCGGTGTTGGAGGGGCTGAAGGAGGGTTCGTGCCCGGGCTCCGTGCCCGCGGTTCCGCGCCCCCCGACGGAGTCGTGCCCGCAACAAGGAGGACCGCCACGTGAGCCAGTACGTGTCCAGGCTCCGCCGTTCCGGGGCCTCGTCCCCGCGGCTCAGGTTCCCCGGCGCGCACCGCAGACCGCGTCGCGTGGCCATGCTGAGCGTGCACACGTCACCGCTCCACCAGCCCGGCACGGGCGACGCGGGCGGCATGAACGTCTACATCGTCGAACTCGCCAAGCGCCTCGCCGCGATCAACATCGAGGTCGAGATCTTCACGCGCGCCACGACCGGCGCGCTGCCCCCCTCCGTCGAGCTGGCGCCCGGCGTCCTGGTCCGGCACGTGGACGCGGGTCCGTACGAAGGTCTCGCCAAGGAGGACCTGCCGGCCCAGCTGTGCGCCTTCACGCACGGCGTGATGCAGGCCTGGGCGGGCCACCGGCCGGGCTACTACGACCTCGTCCACTCGCACTACTGGCTCTCCGGTCACGTCGGCTGGCTGGCCGCCGAGCGCTGGGGCGTCCCCCTCGTGCATGCCATGCACACCATGGCCAAGGTCAAGAACGCCGCGCTCGCCGCGGGAGACACCCCCGAACCCGCCGCGCGCGTCATCGGCGAGACCCAGATCGTCCGCGCCGCCGACCGCCTCATCGCGAACACCGCGGAGGAGGCCGACGAGCTCGTACGCCACTACGAGGCGGACGCCGCCAAGGTCGCTGTCGTCCACCCCGGCGTGAACCTGGACCGCTTCCGTCCTGCCGACGGCCGCGCCGCCGCCCGGCAGCGTCTCGGCCTGCCCCAGGACGCCCTCATCCCGCTCTTCGCGGGCCGCATCCAGCCTCTCAAGGCGCCGGACATCCTGCTCAGGGCCGTCGCCGTCCTCCTCGACGAGCGGCCCGAGCTGCGCTCGCGGATGGTCGTGCCCGTGGTGGGCGGCCCCAGCGGCAGCGGTCTGGCCAAGCCGGAGGGGCTGCAGAAGCTCGCCGCCAAGCTCGGCATCGGGGACGTCGTCCGCTTCCGCCCGCCGGTCGGGCAGGACCAGCTCGCGGACTGGTTCCGTGCGGCCTCCGTCCTCGTCATGCCGTCGTACAGCGAGTCCTTCGGGCTCGTCGCCATAGAGGCGCAGGCGGCCGGTACGCCGGTGATCGCGGCCGCGGTCGGCGGTCTGCCCGTCGCCGTGCGCGACGAGACGACCGGCTTCCTTGTCCCGGGTCACGACCCGGCGTCGTACGCGCGCAGGCTGGGCGAGTTCGCCGACCGTCCACAGCTTGTGGACAGCATGGGCGCCGCGGCCGCGGCGCACGCGCAGGGCTTCGGGTGGGACACCGCGGCCTCCGCGACGGCCGATGTGTACACGGCGGCCACCTACGAGCACCGCCACCCCCGTCACGTACCCTCGCTGCATGGCTGACAGCACCATGGCCGGCGCGGCGGCGGTCATCGAGCAGGTCCTCACCGAGGCCGAGCTCGAGTGGGAGAGCCCCGAGCCCGGCTCGTCGTACGTCGTGAAGCTGCCCGGGACGCGCAAGCTGTCGACGACGCTCTCGCTGCTCGTCGGCAAGCACTCGCTCTCGCTGAACGCGTTCGTGATCCGGCACCCGGACGAGAACGAGCAGGGTGTCCACCGCTGGCTCCTGGAGCGCAATCTCCGTCTGTACGGCGTGAGTTACGCGGTCGACCAGCTCGGCGACGTCTACCTCACGGGCAAGCTGCCCCTCGCGGCCGTCACTCCGGACGAGGTCGACCGCCTCCTCGGCTCGGTCCTGGAGGCCGCGGACGGCGCGTTCAACACGCTCCTTGAGCTCGGTTTCGCGAGCGCGATCCGCCGCGAGTACGCCTGGCGGGTGTCGCGCGGGGAGTCCACGCGCAACCTCGACGCGTTCACGAATCTGACCCAGCGCCCCGCCAAGTAGCGCCTCTCTCCTGCCGGTTGACTGTTGCGCGACCCCTTCCGCCGCAGGGGTCGCCGTGGCATGCTCGCGGCCGACGCGGACATGAACGACGTTCACATCTTTGAACGTCCTCGAACTGAATCGTGCGGAGGGTGGCGACGGTGGAGAACCTCAGTCGACGCGGGTTGTTGGGCGGCGCGATAGCGGTGGCGGCCGTGACGGTGACGGGAACCGGCGCGCGGGCCGCCACGGCACCGTCCGGTGAAGTCCCGCCCATCTGGCGTGAGTTCACCCGCACCCCCTACACGCACCCGCAGATCCCGTACGTCGGACGGGCCGGATACCGCGGGGGCCGGCGAGGCTTCGCCCGCCCCCGCGTCGTCGCCGACGTCGTACGCGACTACGGCGCGCGCCCCGACGGCTCGGCCGACGCCGCCCCCGCGATCAACCGGGCCCTCGCCGACGCCGGACGGGCCGGCGGGGGCACGGTCCACCTGCCCCCGGGCACGTACCGCATCGACGACCTCATCCACATCGGCCACTCCGGCGTCGTCCTGCGCGGCGCGGGCAGCACCCGCACCAAGCTGTACGCGACCCGCAGCCTCACCGAACTCGTCGGCGTCTACGGCTCCCGCTACGGCGGCGACAAGTCCAGCTGGTCCTGGGCGGGCGGCCTGATCTGGCTCTGCCCCGAGGACCGCTTCCGCACCCTCACCGACGCGATCAGGGCCAAGGCCTGGCCCTTCGAGGGCTGGACGGGCAACAAGCGCGACGAGTGGGACACGCTGACGGCGGTCGAGCCCGCCGCCCGCGGCTCCTGGTCGGTGACCGTCGCGGACGCGTCCCGCCTGTCCCGCGGCGACCTGGTCCTCCTGCGCCTCGCCGACGACCCCGGCCACACCCTCCTCGAACACATGGCGGGCGGCGGCGCGGGCCCCGAGGCGTACTTCTGGGACGACAAGACCAAGCTGACCTCGTACGTGCCCTATGAATGGCCCGTACGGATCGCCTCCGTGCACGACCGTCGCGTCACGCTCGAACGCCCGCTCCCCCTCGACGTACGCCCCGAGTGGGACCCCCGGCTGACCACGCACGTCGGCGCCCTGACCGGCTCGGGCGTCGAGGCGCTGACCCTCGAAGCCGTCGAGACCCCGCAGTCGCAGCACCTCCTCGACAAGGGCTACAACGGTGTCGCGTTCCAGTGCGCGTACGACTGCTGGGCCGACGACGTCACCGTGCGCCACGTCGACAACGGCTTCGGCCTGGTCGCCGCGTCCGCGTGCACGCTGCGCCGCACGCGCGTCGCGGGCCGCGGCTCGCACCACCCCTACTTCTGCCGCGAGGGCTCCCACGACAACCTCGTCGAGTCGTTCACGATCGAGCAGCGCACCGTCCCCGCCCCCGCCGGCACGCAACTGCACGGCATCAACGTCGAGGGCCTGTCGTCGTACAACGTGTGGTCGCGCGGCGAGATGGAGATGGGCACGTTCGACTCGCACCGCGGCATGCCCTTCGCGAACGTGCGCACGGACATCACGGTGAACAACAACGGCCGCCACGGAGGGGACTCCTCGGCGGGACCGCTCTTCGGGGCGCGCTTCACGCACTGGAACATCCGCGTCACGAACCAGCGCGCCGGTCTGATGCGCCTCGACGGACTCGCGCCGTACAGCGCGACCGTCGCCGTCAACACGGTCCGCGAGTTCGACCAGACCGACGTCCCGGACTTCACCGGGGATCTGCATGCGCGGCTGGAGCTCTACGGCGACGGGGTGTCGGACAGGGTCCGGCCGCGGAACCTGTACGACGCGCAGCGGTCGTCGGTCAGGCGGTGAGCGTCAGGCGGTGAGCTCGGGCTCGGCCCCGGTCTTCTCGGGGGTGGGGACGGGAGTGACGGGCTGGTCGTCCGCGGGCAGCCCCCGCATCAGGATCCAGTACCCGGCCGCCGCCACCGTCCCGATCACCGCGCAGCCCGCCCACAGCCACCCCGCGCCGAACCGGTCGATCGTCACGCCCGACGCGAGCGGCGCGACCAGGGCCGCCACCGACCACGACATGGAGTACATGCCCTGGTAGCGGCCGCGCCCATGGGTCGGGGCGAGCCGCGCCACCAGGCCGGACTGCGTGGGCGCGTTGACCATCTCGCCGAGCGTCCACACGACGACGATCAGGGCGTACGCGGCCATCGACCCGGCGAACGCGGTGAGCGCGAAGCCGTAGCCGATGAGGAGGGAGGAGACCGTCAGGAGCCGGCCCGCGTCGCGCTTCTCGATGAAACGGGTCAGCGGGATCTGCAGCGCCACGATGACGATGCCGTTGACGGCGGCGACGAGCCCGACGTCCGAACTGCTCAGCCCCGCCTGCCCCATGACGATGGGCAGCCCGGACGAGGACTGCGTGAAGACGACGGAGATGAGGAACGACAGCCCCACCATCAGCATGTACCGGCCGTCGCGCAGGACGGTCAGCATGGTCACGTCGGCGACGGGCGCCGCGTCGGGCCTCGGCTCGGCCCGCTCGGGCCGCGACTCGGGCACCTTCACGAACACCAGGACCGCGCAGGCCAGCGTCATCGCGGCCTCCAGGAGGAAGCCGGCGGTGTAGCTGGCGGCGACGAGGAAACCGGCGTAGACGGAGGAGACGGCGAAGCCGAGGTTGATGGCCCAGTAGTTGAGGGAGAAGGCCCGCACACGGTCCTTCGGCGCGACGAGGTCGGCCATCATCGCCTGCACGGCGGGACGCGACGCGTTCGACGCGACGCCGAGCAGGAAGCCGGTCACCGCGATCCCGGCGGGGTCGCGCACGAAGGCGAGGACGGCGACGGTCGCGGCGGTCGCGAGCTGCGCGCCGAGGAGCGTGGGGCGCCGCCCGATCCGGTCCGCGAGCACCCCGCCGAGCAGCGACGCGATCATGCCGCCGAGCCCGATGAGCGCGGCGACCAGACCCGCGTACGACGCGGAGAAGTGGCGCTCGGTGGTCAGGTACAGCGCCATGAACGTGAGGACGAAGCCGCCCAGGCGGTTGATCAGGGTGCTGGTCCACAGCCACCAGAACTGGCGCGGCAGACCGGACACACTCTCGTGTGCGGCCCGTCTGAGTGCGGTGACGGACATCGGGACGGATCCCCCCTGGGGCGCGTGCGGCGTGGGTGCGGCCTGAGGGGCCTGTAAGCGGCGCCGGCCAAGTCCGTAACTTACGTGGGGGAGGGCGGCCGCAGCCACTCAATTGACGATGGCCGTCAATCGTCGGCGGGACCCGCCTCCGTACCGTCCGGGCCCGTACCGTCCGGCCCGTGGCCGGGCGCGCAGGGCGCCGGAGGCTTGGATTAGGCTCAGAGCCATGGCCGACGCACCGTACAAGCTGATCCTCCTCCGCCACGGCGAGAGCGAATGGAACGCGAAGAACCTGTTCACCGGTTGGGTGGACGTCAATCTCAACGAGAAGGGCGAGAAGGAGGCAGTCCGCGGCGGTGAGCTGCTCAAGGACGCAGGCCTGCTCCCCGACGTCGTCCACACCTCGCTCCAGAAGCGCGCGATCCGCACGGCCCAGCTGTCGCTGGAGGCCGCGGACCGCCACTGGATCCCCGTCCACCGCTCCTGGCGCCTGAACGAGCGGCACTACGGTGCGCTCCAGGGCAAGGACAAGGCGCAGACCCTGGCCGAGTTCGGCGAGGAGCAGTTCATGCTCTGGCGCCGCTCGTACGACACCCCGCCGCCGCCGCTGGCCCGCGACGCGGAGTACTCCCAGTTCGACGACGCGCGCTACGCGACCCTCCCGCCGGAGCTGCGCCCGCAGACGGAGTGCCTCAAGGACGTCGTCGTCCGCATGCTCCCGTACTGGTTCGACGGCATCGTCCCGGACCTCCTGGACGGCAAGACGGTCCTGGTCGCGGCCCACGGCAACAGCCTGCGCGCCCTGGTCAAGCACCTCGACGGCATCTCCGACGCCGACATCGCGGGCCTGAACATCCCGACGGGCATCCCGCTGTCCTACGAGCTCGACGCGGACTTCAAGCCCCTGAACCCGGGCGGCACGTACCTGGACCCGGACGCGGCCGCGGCCGCGATCGAGGCGGTCAAGAACCAGGGCAAGAAGAAGTAGCCTTCCCGATCGTGCCCCTGAGCTGCGCATACGGCGCGGCTCAGGGGCGTTTTCGTGTCCTGGCCCTCGCTGGGTCCTCGCTGGGCCCTCAGCCCTTGGGACCTTGACGCCGGAGCGCCCTGCCGACTCTCCTGCGAGTGATCTCGTCACCCGTGCGGTCCGCGCGGTGCCGCACATGACTGTGTCCGAGTGCGGAGATACCGGACCGCACTCACGCTGGGACCGTCGGAGTCGTAACCAACGGTGAGGGCCATGATCGTAACGATGGTGTCAATGCCGGACGCGACCGTGACCCGTACGAACATGTCCGAGGCACGTGAGCGGCTCGCCGCGGCCCGCTTTCTGATCGTGGACATCGAGCTGCCGGAGGAAGCGCCGGCGGATGGCGAGGCCGTGGCCCGTCAGCTCGGCCTGGAGGCTGACGACCTGGACTGGTTCGGCAGGAAGGACGAGCCCGCGCGGGCCGATTTCCTGGGGGAGAAGGCCGGTTTCGTCGTGCCCGTGGTCCACGACGCCCAGATCGCCTACATCCACGCGCTGGTGACCGAGCAGTTCCTGGTCACCGTTCACCGGGGCCAGGTGGGCCTGGCGTCGGACATCTCCGCGCAGCTCCGGCACGAGAGGCCCCCCGACGTCGTGGCTGTGCTCTTCCTGCTGCTCCAGGAGGCGCTGGCGACCTTCCGCCGGGCCGCCGTGCAGGACCTGCTGCTGACGGAGGAACTCGAGGACGACATGTTCCAGAAACGGCGCCCCGAGCAGGTCTACCGCCTGTCGAAGCTGCGACGGCGCTCCGCGCTCCTGCACCACTCGCTGCTTCCCTACCTCCAGGTGGTGGACGAGGTCTTCACCCGCCGGATGCTGAACCCCAACTTCCCGGAGGAGCGGCAAAGACTCGCCCAGGAGTTCCAGCACGCGGCGAGGCTGGTCCTGGCGAACATCGAGACCCTCCAGGATGCCGCCCGTCGTGCTTTCGCCAGCTACTCCTCCCTTGCCGCGGGCGAGCAGAACGGCGTGATCAACCGGCTGGCCATCGTGTCGACGATCTTCCTGCCGCTGACGTTCCTGAGCGGATTCTTCGGCATGAACTTCACCTACCTGACCGACGAACTGGAGAGCAAGGTCGTCTTCTGGCTGCTCGCCGTGGGGCTTCAGGTGGCCGTCCTGTTCGTGGCCTTCTACGTCCTGCACCGCACCCGCATCTGGCGGCGGCTGCGGGACGAGGACTAGGACTGGGACTGGTACTGCGACTGCGACTGGGACCGTCCGGCCGATCACATGAGCCGGGCCGGGGATTGCCGGTTCGTCACCTCGCCGCAGGCTGGGCCGGCAGGTCGAAGACGTTGTCCGGAGAGATGATCTTGGTGATCGCCTGGCCGAAGAGGGTGCTCGGCTCCGAGTTGTCGTGGTTGATGTCCGTGTTCAGGACCACCACGAGCGTCGCCTTGGCCGACGGCAGGTAGATCGTCAGGGACTCGTAGCCCGGCAGGGAGCCGTTGTGGCCTATCCAGCCCTGGACGTTGAAGATGCCGAGGCCGTAGCCCGCACCCGGGATCGTGGTCTTCGGGGTGATGAGGCGCTGCTTCTGCGCGGCGGGGCTGATCATCGCGTCACCGTTGGGGAACGTGCCCGTGGCGACCGTGGGTGCCCAGATGCGCAGGTCGTTCAGCGTGGAGATCATCGCGCCCGCCGCCCAGCCCCAGGACGGGTTCCAGTCGACCGTGTCCTCGACCTTCCCGCTCGCGGTCTGGTTCGTGTAGCCCTGCGAGCGCGGCTCCGGGAACTCGTTGCCGGTCGGAAACAGCGTCTGCTTCATGCCGGCCGGGGTGAGGATGTTGTCCTGGATGTAGTCGTGGAGCGGCCGGCCGCTCTCCTTCTCGACCACGAGGCCGAGCAGGATGAGGTTGGTGTTGGAGTAGTAGAACTGCTTGCCCGGCTCGAACAGCACGGGGTGCTTGAACGAGTAGTCGAGGAGCTGCCGCGGGGTGAACGGCCGCTCCGGATTCGACGTCAGCGCCTTGTAGAAGTCGTCGTCCTCCGAGTAGTTGAAGAGTCCGCTGCGCATTTCGGCGAGCTGACGGATCGTGATCTTGTCCCCGTTGGGGACGCCGTCGATGTACTTCCCGATCGGATCGTCGAGGCCGACCTTCTTCTCGTCGACCAGTTGCAGTATCGACGTGACGGTGAAGGTCTTGGTCTCGCTGCCGATACGCATGTGCAGGTCGGGCGACATCTTCTGGCCGGTGCTCTTGTCGGCGACGCCGAAGGACTTCACGTACTCGCTGTCCGGCGTCCACACCCCGACGGTCACACCCGGAACGTTCGCCTCGTCCATGACCTTCTGCACGGCGGTGTCCAGCTCCTTCTCCACGGCGGGAGTGAGCTTTTGAACCTGGCCCGGGGTGGCCGATCCGGAATCGGACGGCGAGGGCGGGTCGGCGGCGCGGATGACGGAGGCGGAGCTGGAGCCGGCGGACACGGAGGCCGGCGTGGCAAATGCGGACCCACCCGCTATCGGCACCGCGAGCGTTCCCACCGCCACGGCGGTCACAGCCCCCCTGCGCAGTCCCCGGGTCGAATGCGTCATGAGCTGACTCCAACCGTGTGAGGAAGAACCCACAGGAAGAACCCAGACCCATCGTAGGGCGGGGCCCCACGCACCGCCTCTCCAGCCACCACAGCCCCTGCGACCACTGGGGTCAGCGCGGTCACCGCCTCTCCAGAGGCCCCCCGTTCATCGCCACCACCACTGCCGCGCGGCCCGAAATGCCGCTCGGCGGACCCGGCCCCGTCAGTCGACCCCACGCAGATAGACCTGGCTGGTCTGCGCATCAAGGGGATGCACCGTCACCTCAAGGGAGTTCAGCTCGCCGGCGCAGGGCGCGCACACGGGTCCGCTGCGGACGTCGGAAAGCGTCTCCGGCTCCTCCAGACACTGTCCGGGGCGACAGCGGTTGCGTGAAGGGGCATGGTCCCGGACAAACGGGTGGGCCCCGTCATTCGACAGGGCCCATCCAACTAACTGATCGCTACGCGAAGTTGCTGCGCCTCCGGGCGCCGTGCGTCGTCGAGTTGAGGCTGTCGCCCGACGACGTTGTTTTCGTGGTTGGCCGCCAGGCAGGCCGTGGTCACGCCGTCGCGGAGGCGGACTCCGCCGGCGCCCCTGTCTCGGCCTCCGCCACCGCGGTCCCGCCCCGCATCGCCACCCGGCGCGCCCACACGTAGTACACGGGTGCCGTCACCGACAGGCCCACGAGCCATGACAGGTCCGCGCCGCCGAGCGGGGCGACCAGTGGGCCCGTGTACAGCGACGTGGCGACGAAGGGGAGCTGGACCGCGATGCCGATCGCGTACGAGGTCAGGGCCACCGGGTTGAAGCGGCCGTAGCGCCCGCCGTCGGGCGCGAAGAGGTCGCCGAGCGCGTAGCGCCCGCGGTGGACGAGGTAGAAGCGGCCGGGGCCGCCTCGGGTATGGCGGGCATGCGGACTCCCTGTCCGGAAAACGAGGGGGCGGGCGGGGGGTGTTCGGGCGTGCGGGTTGGTTGGGGAGTCTCGCCACCCTCGCAATCCCCGGTCAAACATCGATTTCCCGGGAGTTACATCTGTTTTCGAGATGCAGACAGCTCGCAGGCGCCCGGGGCACAATCCCGCCATGGCCAAGGACGCGAACTTCACCCTCGTGCAGCTGAGGTACTTCCTCGCCGCCGCCGAGCTCGGCAGCATGACCGCCGCCGCGCACCGCATCAACGTCTCGCAGTCCGCGGTCTCCACCGCCGTGCACCATCTGGAGCGCGAGCTCGGCGTGCAGCTCCTGATCCGCCGGCACGCGAAGGGCCTGGAGCTGACGGCCGCGGGGGAGCGGTTCCTGCACGAGCTGCGCGGCTTCCTCACCCACGCCGACGAACTCGCCGAATCGGCCAGGAGCCTGGGCGCCGACCTCGTGGGCGAGCTGGCGGTGGGCTGTTTCCAGACGCTCGCCCCGTTCTATCTGCCGCGCCTGCTGCGGGAGTTCGGCGAGCGCCAGCCCGCCGTGCGCGTCGAGGTCGTCGAGGGCGACATCCCGGCCGTGCAGGAGAGCCTGCGCACGGGCGCCTGCGAACTGGCACTGCTCTACGACATGGATCTCGACGCCGACATCGAGTGCGAGGTCCTCGCGATGGCCCCGCCCTACGCCCTGGTCCCCGAGGGGCACCGGCTCGCGGGCGGCGGCCGGGCCCGCCTCGCGGACCTCGCGGACGAGCCGATGATCCTGCTCGACCTGCCCGCCAGCCGTGACTACTTCCGCTCGGTCGCCGCCAAGGCCGGCGTCGAGCCGCGCATCAGCCACCGCACGAGGAGCTACGAGACCGTGCGCGCCCTGGTCGCCGCCGGATACGGCTGGTCGCTGCTCAACCAGCGGCCCGCGCACGACCGCACGTACGACGGTTCGAGCGTCGTCGCCCTGCCGCTCGCCGACCCGCTGCCCGCGCTCCCCGTCGTCCTGGCGAAGCTGCGCGGGGTCCGGCTGACGGGCCGCGCGCAGGCGTTCGCGACGGCGTGCCGCGAGGCGCTCAGATCCTGAGAGCCCAGCTCAGGACGGCACAGCGGAGAGCATCTAAAAACCAGATTCAATAAGACGAAAAGATCTGTTGTACGGATGCAGGCTTCCCCTCGCATAGTGGTCGCACCACAGCCCACTCGCTCCGAGGGAGGCCGCTCATGAGCATTGCTCCGGACCAACTCCTCACATTCCGCCAGGACTTCGTGGCCGCGATGGGGAACGCCGCGACGGGCGTGACCGTTGTCTCCACAGAAGGGCCGGCCGGTCGCTTCGCCCAGACCGTCTCCGCCATGTGCTCCGTCTCCGCCGACCCGCCCTCGCTGCTGGTCTGTGTGAACGAGCGGAGCCCCCTCGCCGCGGCCGCCGCGCGCAACGGCGTCATCGCCGTGAGCGTCCTCGCCGCCGGCCAGGCCCACGTCTCGGACGTGTTCGCGGGCCGCCCCGCCCACGGCAGCGGTCCGTACGACTTCGACTGCGCCGAGTGGGACGTACTCGCCACCGGCGCGCCCGTCCTGCGCGGCGCGGCCGCCGCCTTCGACTGCCGGCTCGCCGACTCCGTCACGCAGGGCACCCACCAGGTCCTGTTCGGCGCCGTCGTCGCCTCCGCCGTGTCCGGCGCCCGCCCGCTCGTCCACCACGCCCGTACGTACGCCACCCCGAGTCCCCTCAACTCCCTCAAGGAGCACGGCGCATGATCCGCACCGGAGACCAGTACCGCGAGTCGATCCGCGACGGCCGCGACGTATGGATGAACGGCGAGAAGGTCACCGACGTGACCACGCACCCCGCGTTCAAGCCGCTGGTCGACATACGCGCCCGGATCTACGACATGGCGCACGACCCGGCGACCCGGGACTCGATGACGTACCGGGACGAGTCGACCGGCGAGGTCAACGCGATCCAGCAGAAGCCGCCGCGCACCCGCGAGGACTGGGACGCGAAGCGGGCGGCGACGGACGCCGTGCTGAGCGACGTCGGCGGTGTCGTCACGCGCGTCGGGGACGAGACGATCGGCGAGGTCTGGTCGCTCATCGACGGCCAGGACGTCCTCAACGCGATCAACCCGACGTACGCGGAGAACGTCAAGCGGCACATCGACCACGCGCTGTACGCCGACCCGTTCCACGTCTCGGCGAACACCGACCCGAAGGGTGACCGCTCCAAGCGCCCCCAGGACCAGGACCCGGACATGCTCCTGCACGTCGTGCGGGAGACGGACAGCGGCATCGTCGTGCGCGGCGCCAAGTACGAGACGGCCGCCGCCTACTCGAACCAGGCGTTCACGAAGCCGACGATCGCGAACTGGGGCGACTCCGAACTCTCCGACTACGCCCTCGGTTTCGTCGCCGACATGGGATCGCCGGGCCTGAAGTACATCTGCCGTACGGGCTTCGCCGGCACGAAGCCGCCCGCCGACTACCCGGTCTCCAGCCGCTTCGACGAGGTCGACACCCTGGTCGTCTTCGACGACGTCGAGATCCCCTGGGAGAACGTCCTCTTCTACCGGGACACCAAGGCCGCGACCTTCATCCGCGCCACGCTCCACCGCTACAGCGCGTTCGCGTTCACGCAGCGCAACCTGCGGCTCGCGGACCTGATGATCGGCGCCGCGCTGTGGAACGTGAAGCAGACCGGCCTGGAGAAGCAGCAGGCCGTACAGGAGAAGCTCGCGACGCTGGCCTGCTACCGCGAGGGCATCAACGCGCACCTGACCGCGTCGATCGCGATGGCCGAGCCCAGCCCCGGCGGGCTCCTCATGCCGAACCAGTCGCTGCTGTACACCGGCCGCGTCCTGGCCTGCTCGCAGCTGCACGAGATGATGCACATCGCGCGCGAGCTGTGCGGCGGGCAGATCTGCATCACGCCCGACAAGGCGTCCTTCGACCACCCGGACACCAAGCCCTGGCTCGACAAGTTCTACTCGATCAACGAGCACTGGGTCGCCGAGGACCGCCGCAAGCTCCTCGCGTACGCCCGTGACCTGCTCAACTCGGACTACGCGGGCCACCGCCTCACCTTCCAGCTCTTCGCGCAGTCCCCGCCGTTCGCGCACCTCGGCGCGGTGTACCGCAACTTCGACTGGGAGGGCCCGCTCGACCTGGTGAAGGACGCGGCCGGCCTCAGCGACAACGTCCTCGGCACCCTCGGGAGGAAGGCCAAGTGACGACCCACCGGCGCGTCCGCCCCTTCAACACGGCGGACACCTATCCCGAGCAGGACCTGTCCAACGACCTCGCGCAGGCGGTCGTCGCCGACGGCACGGTCTATCTGCGCGGCCAGATCGGCCAGGATCTCGACACCCGCGAGAACGTCGGCGTCGGGGACGTCTCCGCCCAGGCCGAGAAGGCCATGGCGAACATCGCGATGCTCCTGGAGGAGTCCGGCAGCCGCCTCGACGACATCGTCAAGATCACCGTCTATCTGACGGACATCCGCTTCCGCGAGCCCGTCTACCGCGTCATGGGCCGCCGGCTGAAGGGCGTCCACTACGTCTCCACGGGCCTGGTCGTCTCGGCGCTCGCCCGCCCGGAGTGGCTGGTCGAGATCGACGCGACGGCCGTCATCCCGAAGGAGCGCCGATGACGTTCTCGATCGCCGCGCGGTGCCCGCGCACGGGTCGGTTCGGGGTGGCCGTCACCTCGTCCTCGCCGGCCGTCGCCGCGCGCTGCGCGCACGTACGGCCCGGAGTGGGCGCGGTCTGCTCCCAGAACGTCACCGACCCGCGCCTGGGCACCCGCCTGCTCGACCTCCTGGAATCCGGGGTGCCCGCGAAGACGGCCGTACGCGAGGTGGCCGCCCAACCCCACGCCGAATGGCGGCAGTTGACAGCCGTCGGCGCCTCCGGTCCCGGCGCCGTCTTCTCGGGCGCCCGGACCCTCGGCACGTACGCGGAGGCGGTCGGCCCCGACGCCGTGGCCGCGGGGAACCTCCTGTCGGGCCTCGGGGTCCCCCAGGCGGTACTCGACGCGTTCACGGCCGCGGACCCTCAGGTTCCGCTCGCCCGCCGCCTCGTCGACGCGCTGACCGCGGGTGCGGCGGCGGGCGGCGAGGCGGGCCCCGTCCACTCGGCCGGGCTCCTCGTCGTCGACGCACAACGGTGGCCGGTGACGGACCTGCGTGTCGACTGGACCGAGGGCGACCCGATCGCGGAGCTCGCGGACCTGTGGAAACGGTGGGAGCCACAGCAGGAGGCGTACGTACAACGGGCGCTCGCCCCGGACGCGGCGCCGAACTACGGCGTGCCGGGGGACGAGTGAGGCCCGTGCGCGAGGCGGTCGCGAAGGCGGCGCCCGAACTCCTCGCCCTGAGCCATCGCATCCACGCGAACCCCGAGGTGGCGTGGGAGGAGGAGAAGGCAGCGCGCTGGACCGCGTACGCCCTGAGCGGCCTCGGCTACGACGTCGTGACCGGGACCGCGGGCCTGCCCACCGCCTTCACCGCCACCGTCGGCAGCGGCCCGCTCCATCTCGCGATCTGCGCCGAGTACGACGCGCTGCCCGGCCTCGGCCACGCCTGCGGGCACAACGTCATCGCGGCGGCCGCGGTGGGCGCCGCGGCCGGACTGGCGCCGGTGGCGGACGAGTTGGGCCTCAAGGTCACCGTCTTCGGCACCCCGGCCGAGGAGGGCGGCGGCGGCAAGATCCTCATGCTGGAGCGCGGTGCCTTCGACGGGGTGCACGCGGCGATGATGGTGCACCCCGGTCCCGCGGACGTCGCCGAGGCCGACCCGTACGCGGTCGCGCACCTCAAGGTCCGCTACCACGGCAAGGCGGCGCACGCGGCGGCCTACCCGGAGCAGGGCCGCAACGCGGCGGACGCCTTCACGGTCGCCCAGGTCGCCATCGGTCTGCTGCGCCAGCAGCTCCCGTCCACCACGCGCGTGCACGGCATGGTGACGCGCGGCGGGGAGGCACCGAACGCGATCCCGGAGCTGACCGAGGGCCGCTGGTACGTGCGCGCGGGAAGTCTTGAGGAGCTGTCCGCGCTCCAGCCGCGCGTCGAGAAATGCTTCGAGGCCGGCGCCCTGGCCTCGGCCTGCGACCTCGAGATAGAGCCGGAGTCCCGCCCGTACTCGGAGTTCCGCAACGACGCCGCGATGCTGGCCGTCTACCGGCAGGCGGCCGAATCCCTCGGCCGCACCTTCGACAGCTGCGGATCGCCGGCGGCCCGGATGAACCGCGCCTCCACGGACATGGGCAACGTCTCCCGCGTCCTGCCCGCCATCCACCCCTACCTGGGCATCAACTCGCTGCCCGCGGTGAACCACCAGAAGGAGTTCGCGGCGGCGTGCGTCACCCCGGACGCGGACCGGGCGGTCCTCGACGGCGCGCTGGGCATGGCGCTCACCGCGGTGGCCCTCGCGGGCGACGACCGGGAGCGGGCCCGGCTCACAGCACCGGGCAGCCGGTGACCGTCCGCGCGTAGCCGAGGAGCAGGCGCCGGGCGACGTCCGGCGTCAGCTCGGCGTTGCGGCTGACGATGTGCAGCCCGTAGCCGTCCTCCAGCGCGACGAGGTTGCGCGCGACGTCGGCGACGGGCTCGGTGAGCGTGAACTCCCCTACGGCCGCGCCGACTTCGAGCACCGTCGCGTACAGGGCGACCTCGCGCGCGAAGAGTGATGCCATCAGCGTCGCGTGCCCGGAGCTGCGGTCGGCGCGCCGGTGCAGCTCGAAGAGCAGTCCGTGCACGGCGTCCCCTGAGCCGCCCGGCAGCCCGCTCCCCACGAGGGCCCGCAGCCGCGCGGCGGCCCCGGTCGCCCCGTCCACGGCACCCTGCCGGGCGGCCAGATAGCGCTCCACGGCGCCTCGGTGCACCTCCAGGACCAGCTCGCCCATCTCCGGGTAGTAGTACAGAACCGACCCCGCCGACATCCCCGCCTCGGCGGCGATGTCCTTGATGCGCAGCCCCTCCAGGCCCCGCTCGGCGATGGCGCGCCCCGCCGCGTCGACGAGGGCCTCGCGGCGCGCCGTCTGGTTCTTCGGTCTCCCAGGCTTGTTCCCCATGGGTTAATTCTCTGTTACTCGGTTCAAATAAATCAAGTTCCTTGCGTCCAGGGCATTGACGACCCGGCACCCCATTGTTTGAATCCGATCTCAAAGAAGTAGAGGGAGCCGCCGCATGAACACCTACGCAGACTGGCAGCGCCGAGCAGCCGAACTGACGCCACGCACCCGGGCGTTCATCAACGGCACATGGACCGAGGCGCAGTCCCAGGCCACCTTCCCCACCGTCAACCCGGCCACCGGCAAGGTCACGGCACACGTCGCCCGGGGCGAAGCGCCCGAGATCGACGCGGCGGTCCGCGCGGCCCGCACGTCGTTCGACGACGGCCGCTGGTCCCGCACCGACCCCGCGGCCCGTAAGCGCGTCCTGCTCAGGCTCGCCGACCTGATCACCGCCGACGCGCAGGAGCTGGCCCTCCTCGACACCCTCGACATGGGCAAGCCGATCGCCGAGTCGTACGGCACGGACGTGCCCGGTGCGGCCGGCGTCTTCGCCTGGTACGCGGAGGCCGCGGACAAGCTGTACGACGAGATCGCGCCGACGCCCCCGGGCAACCTGGCGACGGTCCGCCGGACACCGCTGGGCGTGGTGGGCGCCGTGGTCCCGTGGAACTTCCCCCTCGACCTGGCGAGCTGGAAGCTGGCGCCGGCCCTCGCGGCGGGCAACAGCGTCGTACTCAAACCGGCGGAGCAGTCCCCGCTCTCGGCCCTGCGCCTGGCCGAACTGGCAGCGGAGGCGGGTCTCCCCGACGGCGTACTGAACGTCGTCCCCGGCATGGGTGACACCGCGGGCCGGGCCCTCGGCCTGCACAAGGACGTCGACACCCTGGTCTTCACGGGCTCGACGAAGGTCGCCCGCCTCTTCCTGTCCTACGCCGCCGAGTCGAACATGAAGCAGGTCTGGCCGGAGGCGGGCGGCAAGAGCCCGAACGTGGTCTTCGCCGACGCGGACCTGGACGCGGCGGCAGAGCGCGCGGCCTGGGGATTCGCGTACAACGCCGGCCAGGTCTGCTCGGCCAACACCCGCCTCCTGGTGGAGAGTCCGATCGCCGAGGAGTTCACCGCCCGCGTCGCGGAACACGCGGCACGCTTCGTGCCGGGCGACCCCCTGGACCCCGACACGAACCTCGGCCCGCTGGTGGACGAAGCCCAGGCCGTCCGGGTCCTCGGCGCGATCGAGGCATCGGACGGCAAGGTGATCACGGGCGGCACGCGCGAGGGCGCGTACCTCACCCCCACGATCGTCACCGGCCTGCGCCCCGACGCACCCCTCGCGAGCGAGGAACTCTTCGGCCCGGTCCTGACGGTCCACGCCTTCACCACGGAGGAAGAGGCGATACGGACCGCCAACGACTCCCCGTACGGCCTGGCGGCCTCGCTGTGGACGAGGGACCTGGCCCGCGCCCACCGCGTGGCGGAAGCCCTGCACGCCGGGACGGTCTCGGTGAACACGGTCGACGCGCTGAGCCCGCTCACGCCGTTCGGCGGCTTCAAGCAGTCGGGCCACGGCAGGGACCTGTCGCTCCACTCCCTCGACAAGTACACGGGCCTGAAGACGACGTGGATCACGTACGGGTGAACCCGGACGCGCAACCGGGCCCGACGGCGACCGCCCGGACGGCTCCCCGACCCTCCACACGACCTCCCGAAGGGACGAACACCATGACCCTCACCCCCGCACAGCAGCTCGCCGCCACGGACCGGGCGCACATCATCCACCCCTACCTCCCCGGCACCGCCGAGGAACGCGTGGTGATGACGGAGGGCAAGGGCTGCCGCCTCACCGACGCGGAAGGCCGCAGCTACCTCGACGCGACCGGCGGGCTCTGGCTCGCCCAGGTCGGCCACGGCCGCAAGGAGATCGCCGACGTCGCGCACGCTCAGATGCAGCAGCTCGAATACTTCACGAGCTTCTGGGAGTTCTCGAACGACAAGGCGATCCAACTGGCCGAACGCCTCGCCACGCTGGCCCCCGACAACCTCAACCACGTCTACTTCACGTCCGGCGGCTCGGAGGGCAACGAGGCGGCCATCAAGATGGCCCGCTACTACCACCACCGCCGGGGCGAGGGCTCCCGCACCTGGATCCTGGCCCGCGACAAGGCGTACCACGGCATCGGCTACGGCGGCGGCTCGGCGACCGGCTTCCCCGTCTACCACGAGGGCTTCGCCCCGATGATGCCGCACGTCAGCCACCTGACGCCCCCGTGGCTGTACCGCACGGAGCTCTACGGCGACGCCGACCCCACCGACTTCCTGATCGCCGAACTGGAGGGCCGCATCGCGGAGATCGGCGCCTCCAACATCGCGGCGATGATCGGCGAGCCCATCATGGGCGTGGGCGGCATGCTGGTCCCGCCGGCGGACTACTGGCCGCGCGTACGCGAGGTCCTCGACCGCCACGGCATCCTCCTCATCTTCGACGAGGTGGTGACGGCGTACGGCCGCGTGGGCGAATGGTTCGCGGCCCAGCACTTCGACGTGAAGCCGGACATCATCACGACGGCCAAGGGCATCACGTCGGGCTACACACCGCTCGGCGCACTCCTGGTCTCCGACGAGGTGACCGAGGCGCTGCTCCAGGACCACGGCTTCCCGATGGGCTACACGTACAACGGGCACCCGGTGGCGGCGGCGGTGGCGCTCGCGAACCTCGACATCATCGAGCGGGAGAACCTCCTGTCGCGCGCCGTCACGATGGGCGAGTACCTCCACAACCAGCTCACCGACGCCCTGGGCGACCTGCCGATCGTCGGCGAGATCCGCTCGGTCGGCATGATGCTGGCGGTGGAGCTGGTCGCGGACCGCGAGACCCGCACCCCCCTCCCCATGAACCCGGCCCGCATGCCGCACGACGTGATCCGCAGGGAGACGGGCGTCATCGTCCGCGACTCGGCCCACAGCCTGGTCCTGTCCCCGCCGCTGATCATGACGGAGCAGGAGGCGAAGGAGGCGGCGACGGCGATGCGCTCGGTCCTCGAACGCACGACACCGGCGGGCGACATCACCAAGTAGCCCCGGGCCCTGCCCCACGAACCACCGAGCGCCACCAAGCCACCCGCACCGTCCCACCCGTCCCCAGCTCACGAGGACACAGACGTGCCCGACTACAAAGAACAAGCAGCACCTCCACCCAGCACGACCACCCCCGCGGACGCAGCAAGCACCCTCACCCCCGCGGACGCAGAAAGCACCCCCACCTCCACCCCCAACCTCCACAGAAGCCTCCGCCGGTTCGACATCACGGCCATGGCGGTGGCCGCGGTGATCTCCTTCGACACGGTGGGCCAGATCGCGACGGGCGGCGGAGAGGCGGTGACGTGGACGGCGGTCATCGCGGTCGCGTTCCTCATCCCGTACGCGCTGCTCTTCGCGGAGACCGGCGCTGCCTTCCCCCAGGAGGGCGGCCCCTACGTCTGGGTGAAGCTGGCGTTCGGCCGGCTGACGGCGGCGATCACGACGCTCTTCTACTGGGTGACGAACCCGATCTGGCTGGGCGGCTCGCTCGTGTTCATCGCGGCCCAGACCTGGGACGGCTTCGTGTTCCGCCTGGGCCAGGGCACGTTCGCGGACTACGCGTTCAAGACGGTGTTCATCTGGACCGCGATCCTCACGGCGGTGGTCTCGCTGCGCAAAGGCAAATGGATCACCACGGCGGGCGCGGCGGCCAAGGTCCTCGCGCTCACCGTGTTCACGGCGACGGCAGTGGCGTACGGACTGGAGCACGGCTTCCAGGGCCTGACGGGAACGGCGGACAGCACCACCGCCACCTTCACCCCCACGACAGCCGGCTTCCTGGCGCTCGTCCCGGTACTCCTCTTCGCGTACGTGGGCTTCGAGGCCCCGAACGCGGCGGGCGAGGAGATGCACAACCCGCAACGCGACGTCCCCACAGCCCTCGGACGCTCCGCGGCGATCGCGGCGGCCTGCTACCTGCTCCCGGTCCTGGCGATCCTCTCCGTGGTCCCGCCCGGCAAGGTGACCGGCATCGGCGGCTTCATGGAGGGCGCCCAGACCATCTTCACGATCTACGGAGGCGCAAGCGGCGCACTCCTGAAGGCGACCGCGCTCCTCTTCGTCTTCGCGCTCCTCACCCAGGGCAGTGCCTGGATGATCGTCAGCGACCGGATGCAGGCGATGGCGGCGGCGGACGGCGGCTTCTTCAGCCGCAAGCTGGGCGCGTTCCACCCGACGCTGGGCACACCAGTGCGCACGAACCTGCTGTCGGGGGCGATCGCGACGGTGTTCATGGTGGCGGCGATGCGGCTCGCGGACGGCGACGCGGCGGCGGTGTTCTCGGTTGTCCTGACCGTCGCGGTGACGACGCTGCTGCTCTCGTACCTGACGGTGATCCCGGCCCTGGCGGTCCTGCGCCTGCGCCACAGGGACGTACCGCGCCCGTACCAAGTCCCGTTCGGGACAAAGGGGTTCATGATCTGCGCGGCGCTGGTCTACGCGTGGATCCTGACCGGCTCATGGGCGGCCCTGTTCCCTGGCACGCTGGAGGGGCTGCTCGGCATCACGTACGACTTCCACGACACGTGGGGGGTGTCGCGGACGGCGTTCGAGGCATTCACGCTGGGCACGGTGGTCGCCCTGCTGCTCATCGGCACCATCGGTCACACAGTGGCCGGAAAGATGAACGCCCGCGCGCGTGTGCGCCGTTGACGCGCCCGCCGGGCTGGGCATGAACTGAGGGACAGGCAGTTCGCCCCGAGGAGGGAACACCATGGCCGAGTCCCCCACCCCAGAAGCCGTCGCAGAGCAGCCCACGGAAGTCGCGCAGCCGCACCGGCTGGTCCTGCTAGGCGCCTGCGGCTGCGGCTCGGGCTGCGGCTGCGGCTGCCAGTCGGGCGCGCCGTGCCAGTGCGGCGGCTGCTCGGGCTGACACGACGGAACGTGACGGGGGCCCCGCACCACACAGGTGCGGGGCCCCCGTCCGACAGGTCACCCCGAGAGGGGACCGGCTCAGCTGCCGTCGACAGGCTGCGGCTGCGGCGCCTGGATCTCGTCGGCGTGCTCACCGGTCACGAGATACACCACACGCTTGGCCACGGAGACCGCGTGATCGGCGAAGCGCTCGTAGTAACGGCCCAGCAGCGTCACGTCCACGGCGGTCTCGATGCCGTGCTTCCACCGGTCGTCCATCAGATGCTGGAACAGCGTCCGGTGCAGCTGGTCCATCTCGTCGTCGTCCTGCTCCAGCTGAAGCGCGAGGTCGACGTCCTTGGTGATGATGACCTCGGCGGACTTCGCCATGAGCCGCTGCGCGAGCTGCCCCATCTCCAGCACGGTCGCGTGCAGGTCGTGCGGAACGGCCTGGTCCGGGAACCGCAGCCGGGCGAGCTTGGCGACGTGCTGCGCCAGGTCACCGCTGCGCTCCAGGTCCGCGCTCATCCGCAGCGAGGTCACGACGATCCGCAGATCCGTGGCGACGGGCTGCTGGCGCGCGAGCAGGGCAATCGCCCTCGCCTCCAGGTCATGCTGCAGATCGTCGACCTTCTGGTCCGCCGCGATGACACTCTCGGCCAGCTTCAGGTCGGCGTCGAGCATGGCCGTGGTGGCGCGCCCGATCGCCGACCCGACAAGGCGGGCCATCTCGACCAGGCCCTCGCCGATCGAGTCAAGTTCCTCGTGGTACGCGTCACGCATACAACTGTCCCTCTCACTCACTGCGTGGGGCTGTTGTGCCCCACGCTCCCACGTTCGGCCCTGTACGCGTCCGTTTCCGTCACCCCGAATGAATCACCCCTGTACCCAAGGTGAACTCTGGGCGACGAGTGTTCGAGGTACCACTCGGACGGCTGTGGGCAGTGCTGACGAGGCGCATAACCTGGGGGCATGGACGTGAACGCGGCGGTCGCCGCAGCGGCAGCGATCGCCGGGGTGTGCACCGGCGTGATCGCCATGCTGGCGTTTCGCTGGAGCGAACGCGACCAGAAACGCCCCACCCGTACTTCCCTGCACACGGACCCGGTCCTTCCGCCCGGCGTCGACACCGTCCTCTCCGTACTGCGCTCCTCCGCCGTCGTCCTGGACGAGGCGGACAGCGTGGTCAAGGCCAGCTCGGCGGCGTACGCCCTCGGCCTGGTCAGAGGCGGCAAACTGGCCGTGGAGCCGATGCTCCTCATGGCCAGGGACACCCGCCGTGACGGAGAGATACGGCAGGTCGAGCTCGACCTGCCCCGCCGCGGCACCGGCCGCGGGGACGCCCTCGCGGTCTCCGCACGGGTGGCCCCCCTCGGCTCCCGCCTGGTCCTGCTCCTCGTGGAGGACCTGACGGAGGCCCGCCGCATCGAGGCGGTCCGCCGCGACTTCGTGGCGAACGTCAGCCACGAGCTGAAGACCCCGGTCGGCGCGCTCAGCCTCCTCTCCGAGGCGGTCATGGACGCGTCCGACGACCCGGAGGCGGTGGAGCGCTTCGCAGGCAGGATGCAGATCGAGGCGACCCGCCTGACGAACCTGGTCCAGGAGCTCATCGACCTGTCCCGGGTGCAGAACGACGACCCGCTGGAGGACGCCGAGCCGGTCCGCGTCGACGAACTCGTCGCCGAGGCGATCGACCGCTGCCGCCACCAGGCCGGCACGAAGCAGATCACCATGGCCGCGGGAGGCACCGCGGACCTCCAGATCTGGGGCAACCGCGGCCAGCTCGCCGCGGCTCTCGGCAACCTCGTCGAGAACGCCGTCAACTACAGCCCGGCCCGAACCCGCGTGGGCATAGCCGCGCGCCGGGTCAGCGCACCTGGCGGAGACCTCATAGAAGTGGCGGTCACCGACCAGGGCCTCGGCATCTCCGAAAAGGACAAGGAGCGCATCTTCGAGCGCTTCTACCGGGTCGACCCGGCCCGCTCCCGGGCCACCGGCGGCACCGGCCTCGGCCTTGCCATCGTCAAGCATGTGGCTGCCTCGCACGGCGGGGAAGTCACCGTATGGAGCTCCGAAGGCCAGGGCTCCACGTTCACCCTGCGGCTGCCGGAGGCAGGCGCGACCCGCGACCGCGGCCCAGGACACGTAGGCGGCGACGCATACGGACACCACGACGGCAATGACGCCGACGGGCCCGACGAGACAACCGCATACGATCCCATTCCTGCCGCCCCGGAGGTCCTTCCGTGACCCGAGTGCTCGTCGTCGAGGACGAGGAATCCTTCTCCGACGCCCTGTCGTACATGCTCCGCAAGGAGGGTTTCGAGGTCGCCATCGCGGCCACCGGCCCCGACGGACTCGACGAGTTCGAGCGCAACGGCGCCGACCTCGTCCTGCTCGACCTGATGCTGCCGGGCCTGCCCGGCACCGAGGTCTGCCGCCAGCTGCGCGGCCGGTCCAACGTCCCCGTCATCATGGTGACCGCCAAGGACAGCGAGATCGACAAGGTCGTGGGCCTCGAGATAGGAGCCGACGACTACGTCACCAAGCCCTTCTCGTCCCGCGAGCTGGTCGCCCGCATCCGCGCGGTCCTGCGCCGCCGGGGCGAGCCCGAGGAGGTCGCCCCGCAGGCCCTGGAGGCCGGCCCGGTCCGCATGGACGTGGACCGCCACGTCGTCACGGTCTCCGGTTCCAAGGTCGACCTGCCCCTCAAGGAGTTCGACCTCCTGGAGATGCTCCTGCGCAACGCGGGCCGCGTCCTGACCCGCATGCAGCTGATCGACCGCGTGTGGGGCGCCGACTACGTGGGCGACACCAAGACCCTCGACGTCCACGTCAAGCGTCTGCGCGCCAAGATCGAGCCCGACCCGGGAGCCCCGCGCTACCTGGTGACGGTGCGCGGCCTTGGCTACAAGTTCGAGCCGTAGAGCGCCGGGTCACGGCGGTGACCCAGCCACGGAACGCCGAAGGGCGGGACCCCCACCGGGGGTCCCGCCCTTCGCCATTGCGTACGTGATCAGTGCCCGGCGGCCGGGCTGCCCGAGGCCGACTCGGACGGCGAGGCGGAGCCGGACGGGGTGGCCGACCCGGAGGGCGTCGCGGAGCCGGACGCGGACTCCGACGGCTCCGTGCTCGGCACGGCCGGGATCTCGCTCGGCCCCCACTTCTTGAAGTAGCTCTCGGCCGGCACGACGAACGACTGGATCTTGACGGCGCCCGTGGTGCTGAACGTGAAGGTCAGCGCCTTCACGTCACCGTCGAGGTCGGCGGTGCGGCTGTTGGGCAGCTGCGCGGACGCGTTGCCCTTCCCGCCGAGCACGAGGGAGCCACCGGCCGGGATCTTCACGGTCGACTTGCCGTCGGCGGCCGACAGCTCGGCCTTCTTGCCGACGCCGTCGAGCACGATCGAGTCGAGGGTCTGGGCCTTGGAGCCATTGTTGAAGAGCGTCGCGGTCACGACGGCCGGACCCGTGGACTTCAGGTCGGGCTGCGTGATCACGGTGGCGTTCTGGATCCGGATGTCCCCGACGGAGGTCTCCGCGTTGTCCGGCTTGACCTCCAGCGTCTGGGCATTGTTTCCGGCGCCGCACGCGGCGAGCGAGGCGATCGAGAACGCGAGGGCGGCGGCGGCGAGGGCGCCGCGTCGAAGGCTGCTGCTCACGGCGGCGGCAACTCCTTGAACGTGGGCGGTAAGGGTCTGGACGCCCTGGACGGGTGTAAAGCCGCCCTAAGGGTCTGTCAGCGGGCTTAGGTTACCGAGCCGTTCGCGCGCCGCTGCACCCGACCCGCCCCTAGGGGGTTTCGGATGGATCTCGGCACCGGCCGATCCCCCGCTCCGACCGGGGCGCGCACGCCCCGCCCCACCCGCGATCACACCCCCGCCGACCCCCTCGGCCCCTCTCACCTCACCAAACGTGACAGGCCGCATTGGCCTCCCGTTCACCATTCACATAAGGGCCGCTGGACCGCTCCTGCGGATTTCCGGTAAGGAATGCATGGCGGTACGGAAAATTGATCACCCGCCACGGTGATCAATTCCGGATTCGGGTCGCACGCGTCTCCGAGTCACCGAACGGAGTAGCGGAAGCGTGGCGCTTCGAACCGCGCAAACCGGGACGTTCGACCCTCTGCGGGTCGTTCCAGGTAGGTGTAACGTGCGCGTTTCGGCTCTACCGAAGAGCCGCTCCCACCTGCGAATACCTCCTTCCACAGGCCCTCCGCAGCACGTTCCGGTTGTGGTTGTCAAGCCCCGAGATATGCCCTGACCTGCGAAAACGCCATTCAGAAGACGCCGTTTCCGTGTTACCCTGGATAGCCACGGAAGGGGTACCTGTCACATGACGTTCAAGGTTGGCGACACCGTGGTCTATCCCCATCACGGGGCCGCGCTGATCGAGGCTATCGAAACTCGCCAGATCAAAGGCGTGGACAAGACCTACTTGGTGCTGAAGGTCGCGCAGGGTGACCTGACGGTGCGTGTGCCAGCGGACAATGCGGAGTTCGTCGGCGTACGTGATGTGGTCGGTCAGGACGGTCTCGACCGGGTCTTCGAGGTGCTTCGCGCGCCGTACGCCGAAGAGCCCACGAACTGGTCGCGCCGCTACAAGGCAAATCTCGAGAAGCTCGCCTCCGGCGATGTCATCAAGGTCGCGGAAGTCGTCCGTGACCTGTGGCGTCGGGAGCGTGAGCGCGGACTGTCCGCAGGTGAGAAGCGCATGCTCGCCAAGGCACGGCAGATCCTGGTGAGCGAGCTCGCGCTCGCTGAGAACACGAACGAGGACAAGGCCGAGGCCCTGCTCGACGAGGTTCTCGCGTCCTGACGCGTGCCCTGACCGGCACGCGGCTGCGACAAGAAGTCCCGGGCGAGAGCCCGGGCGCATGAATAATGCCGCGGTGCCCGCTGACCCTGATGGTGTCGCCGGGCGCTGCGGCATGTTCGTACCCGCACTCTGTGTCTACTCGTGGCGCCCTACCCGCTTGACTCAGTTGGTGTGCCGGGCCCGGGCAGCTGGCTCGACCGGTGTCACGGAAGGGGTCCGGTCAAGGCGTCGCGCCCGGCACTGGTGTTGGCCATACCCACCTCGGTCGAGCACACAAACCTGAACGGAAGCGATGTCTGACGAAACGCGGCCCTCGCGCACCGCGGCCGTGATTCCGGCCGCCGGCCGGGGCGTACGCCTCGGCCCGGGCGCCCCCAAAGCACTCCGCGCGCTCAACGGCACCCCGATGCTCATCCACGCCGTCCGGGCGATGGCCGCCTCGCGGTCCGTCTCCCTCGTCGTCGTGGTCGCCCCGCCCGACGAGGCGTCCGCCGCCGAGGTGAAGACCCTCCTCGCCGACCACGCGCTGCCCGAGCGGACCGACTTCGTCGTCGTCCCCGGCGGCGAGACCCGCCAGGAGTCCGTGAAGCTCGGCCTCGACGCCCTGCCGCCCGGCATCGACGTCGTCCTCGTCCACGACGCGGCCCGTCCCCTGGTGCCCGTCGACACGGTCGACGGCGTCATCGAAGCCGTACGCGAAGGGGCCCCCGCCGTCGTCCCCGCGCTGCCCCTCGCCGACACCGTCAAGCAGGTCGAGGCCCGCACCGACGGCGGCCCCGAACTCGTCGTCGCGACGCCCGAACGGGCCCGGCTGCGTGCCGTGCAGACCCCACAGGGCTTCGACCGCGCGACGCTCGTGCGCGCCCACGAGACCGTCACCGACAACGTGACGGACGACGCCGGCATGGTCGAGCAGCTCGGTGAACCGGTCGTCGTCGTGCCCGGGCACGAGGAGGCCTTCAAGGTGACCCGCCCCCTCGACCTCGTGCTCGCCGAAGCCGTACTCGCCCGCAGGAGGGCCAACGATGGGTTCTGAGCCGCCGGTCATCCCCCTCGTCGGCATCGGCACCGACATCCACGCCTTCGAAGAGGGCCGCGAGTTGTGGTGCGCCGGCCTGAAGTGGGAGGGCGAGGGCCCCGGTCTCGCCGGGCACTCCGACGCCGACGTCGTCGCGCACGCCGCGTGCAACGCGCTGTTCTCCGCCGCCGGGCTCGGTGACCTCGGCGCCCACTTCGGCACCGGCCGTCCCGAGTGGTCCGGCGCGGCCGGGCTCACCCTGCTGACCGAGGCCGCCCGCATCGTGCGCGAGGCGGGCTTCACCATCGGCAACGTCGCCGTACAGGTCATCGGTCCCCGGCCGAAGATCGGGAAGCGGCGCGAGGAAGCGCAGAAGGTGTTGTCGGACGCCGCCGGCGCCCCGGTCTCCGTCTCCGGCGCCACCACCGACGGCCTGGGTTTCCCCGGCCGCGGCGACGGCCTCGCGGCGATCGCCACGGCACTGGTCGTCAGGACGGGCTGAAATACCGCTCCGGGGGCGGATGTTGCCGCAATATCGGGTACTCGTACAGGCATCCCCCCAAGGAGTGAGGCTCCATGTCCGCCCAGCTGTCCGAAGAGCTCAAGGCGTTGCTCGACACCCCCGTCTTCATCACCGTCGCCACCATCCAGCCCGACGGGAGCCCGCAGGTGTCGCCTGTCTGGGTGAAACGGGACGGGGACGACGTGCTGTTCTCCACGACCGTCGGCCGGCGCAAGGAGAAGAACCTGCGCCGCGACCCCCGCGTCTCCGTCGTCGTGCAGCCCACCGACAACCCCTACGCGTACGCCGAGATCCGCGGCACGGCCGACCTCACCACCGAGGGCGGCCAGGAGCTCATCGACGAGCTGTCCCTCAAGTACACGGGCAAGAAGTACGCGGAGTTCAACCCCCGCTCCGCGGACGACGCCGAGCGCGTCGTCGTGCGCATCACACCCCGCAAGGTCGTCGGCCGGATCTGAACGGTGGCCTGACACACGTCACAACGTCACGGTTGCGCCCCGTGTCCCCAAGGGGTCGCGGGGCACTGCCTTGGGGCCACTACCCTGGAGGCGTGACTATTCGCCTGCACGACACCAGCGCCCGGAAGATCCGTGACTTCGTCCCGCTGACACCGGGTTGTGTCTCGATCTACCTCTGTGGCGCGACCGTGCAGGCCGCTCCGCACATCGGGCACATCCGGTCCGGCCTCAACTTCGACATCATGCGCCGCTGGTTCACGTACCGCGGCTACGAAGTGACGTTCGTGCGGAACGTCACCGACATCGACGACAAGATCATCAAGAAGGCCGCCGAACAGGGCAGGCCCTGGTGGTCGATCGGGTACGAGAACGAGCGCGCGTTCAACGACGGCTACACCGCCCTCGGCTGCCTGCCGCCCACGTACGAGCCGCGCGCCACCGGTCATGTCACCGAGATGGTCGAGATGATGCGCGGCCTCATCGAGCGCGGCCACGCCTACGAGGCGGACGGGAACGTCTACTTCGACGTGCGTTCCTTCCCCGGCTACCTGGAGCTGTCGAACCAGGACCTCGACGAACTGCGCCAGCCGTCCGGCGACGGCGAGACCGGCAAGCGCGACCCGCGCGACTTCGCCATGTGGAAGGCCGTCAAGCCCGGGGAGCCCAGCTGGGAGACTCCGTGGGGCCGCGGCCGGCCCGGCTGGCACCTGGAGTGCTCGGCGATGGCCCACAAGTACCTGGGCACCGCCTTCGACATCCACGGCGGCGGCATCGACCTGATCTTCCCGCACCACGAGAACGAGATCGCCCAGGCCAAGGCCTTCGGCGACGAGTTCGCCAAGTACTGGGTGCACAACTCGTGGGTCACCATGAGCGGCGAGAAGATGTCGAAGTCCCTGGGCAACTCGGTCCTCGTGTCCGAGATGGTCAAGGACTGGCGCCCGATCGTGCTGCGCTACTACCTCGGCACCCCGCACTACCGCTCGACCATCGAGTACAGCGAGGAGGCCCTGCGCGACGCCGAGTCGGCGTTCGCGCGGATCGAGGGCTTCGTGCAGCGCGTCGTGGAGAAGGCCGGGGGCGTCGTCGCCCCCGCCGACGAGGTGCCGCCCGGCTTCGCCGAGGCCATGGACGACGACCTCGGCGTGCCGCAGGCGCTCGCGATCATCCACACCACCGTCCGCCAGGGCAACAGCGCCCTCGCCGCCGACGACAAGGAAGCCGCCGTCGCCCGCCTCGCCGAGGTGCGCGCGATGCTCGGCGTCCTCGGCCTGGACCCGCTCGACCCGCACTGGGCCGGCGAGACCGACCGCGGCGAGGACCTGCACGGCGCCGTCGACACCCTTGTACGGCTCGTCCTGGAGCAGCGCGAGTCCGCTCGCGCCCGCAAGGACTGGGCGACCGCCGACGCCATCCGCGACCAGCTCGGCCAGTCCGGGCTCGTCATCGAGGACAGCCCGACCGGGCCGCGCTGGACGCTCGGCCCGCGCTGACGACCTGCGCGAATGTGCCGCTCGGGCCTCCGGGCGGCACACTTCATATACGTACGCACATACGCATCACACAGACAGGTAGATCATGGCCGCGAACAACCGCCGCATGTCCGGCAAGAAGGGCGCGCAGGTCGGCAGTGGCGGCCAGCGACGCCGGGGACTCGAAGGCAAGGGTCCGACGCCGCCCGCCGAGATGCGCAAGGGACACAAGAAGAACCGCATCGCGGGCGCCAAGGCGAAGCAGACCACCGCCACCCGCCGCACCGCGACGCTGAAGGGCCGCGGCGGCAAGGGCACGTCCGAGATGGTCGTCGGCCGCAACTCCGTCGTGGAGGCGCTGCGCGAGGGCGTGCCCGCCTCGATGCTCTACGTCCAGCAGTTCATCGACAACGACGAGCGGGTGCGCGAGGCGCTCCAGCTCGCCGGTGAGCGCGGCGGCATCCACCTGATGGAGGCCCCCCGCCCCGAGCTGGACCGCATGACGAACGGCCTCAACCACCAAGGCCTCGTCCTCCAGGTCCCGCCGTACGAGTACGCGCACCCGGAGGACCTCGCCGCCGCCGCGTACGACCAGGGCCAGGACCCGCTGATCGTCGCCCTGGACGGCGTCACCGACCCGCGCAACCTGGGCGCCGTCGTGCGTTCCGTCTCCGCGTTCGGCGGCCACGGCGTCGTCGTGCCCGAGCGGCGCGCGGCCGGCATGACCGCCGGTGCCTGGAAGACGTCCGCGGGCGCCGCGGCCCGTACGCCCGTCGCCCGCGCCACGAACCTGACGCGCGCTCTCGAGGGGTACAAGAAGGCGGGCATCGCCATCGTCGGTCTCGCGGCCGACGGCGAGCACACCGTCGGTGACCTCGAAGCCCTCGGCGGGCCCGTCGTCATCGTCGTCGGCAGCGAGGGCAAGGGCCTGTCCCGCCTCGTCGGCGAGACCTGCGACTACCGCGTGCGGATCCCGATGCCGGGCGGCACCGAATCCCTCAACGCCGGTGTCGCGGCGGGCGTCGTCCTGTACGAGGCCGCGCGCCGCCGGTCCTGAGCCGGGTGTCCGGGCCGCGATCTTGACGCGGTCCGGACATTTGCACGCGCTCAAGGCAGTGTCCTAAACACACATCACTCGGTTAGATGAGTGTGGACACCAGAACACCCCGCACACCTACGGGGGACCGCTCGCCCGGATTCGGCCCCGGATTCGATTCCGGATTCGACGACGGTCCCGCGCTGAGCATGGTGAAGGTGCCGTGCGATCCCGCGCAGGTCGTCGTCAATCACGCGAGTTTCCGCGTGCAGCTGCCCAGGGCGCAGCAGACGCAGTCCCCCCGCATCGCCCGGCACCTGGGCTCGCTGGACCAGACCGCCCGCATCCCCGTCGTCGGCGCGGCCGCCGCGCGCCGCCGCGCCCCGGTCGTCTGGAGCGGCCGGTCCGCGCCCGGCGACCCCGGGGCGACCGGTCTCCTCCAGGCGGCCCGCAGAGCAGGCGAGAGCACGCTGCCCCGGCACGGCTTCGAGGGCGGGGAGGGCGGCGCCACCCAGGTCATCCCGCGCATCGACCTCGACAGCGACCTCAGGGACGACGCCACCGGCGAACTGCCCACGGTCACCGCGCAGGGCACCCGCCTCCTCCCGAAGATGCGCCAGTCCGGCAGCGCCTTCGAAGAGCCGTCGTACGAGGAACCCCCGTATGACGGCGGCGAGTTCGTCGGCGACGAGTACGGCGACGAGTACGGTGACGGGGACGAGCGGAACGCCTCCCGGCGGCACGGCGCCGACCCGGTGCGGCACGCGTACTACCCCGGCCGCCGGATGAACCTCGGAGTCGTCCTCCTCCCGCTGCGCGTCTTCCTCGGCTTCATCTCCATGTACGCGGGCATGGGCAAGCTCTGTGACCCCGTCTACTTCGACGGCGGCGACCGCGGCTCCATGGTCAAGTGGCTCAACTCGCTGCACCCGTGGGCCCTCGCCGAACCCCTGCGCGACTTCGCCCTCCAGCACCCCGTCGGCGCCGGGCTGTGCATCGCCTTCCTCCAGGTCGTCGTCGGCGTGCTCACCGTGCTCGGCCTCTGGCAGCGCGTCGCGGCCGTCTTCGGCGTACTGCTCTCGGCCGCCCTCATCGTCACCGTCAGCTGGAAGACGGTGCCCGCCTACGACGCGCCCGACATCATCTACCTGGCCGCCTGGTCCCCGCTGATCATCGCGGGCGCGCCCGTCTACTCCATCGACGGACGCCTCGCGGGCGGCGCCTGGCGCCGGCTCGGCCCGCGCGCCGAACTGTGGGAGCTGCGGCGGTACGTGCTGCGCCGCGGCACCGTCGTGACGACCGTCGTCGTCGGCCTGACCCTGCTCATCGGCTCGCTGCTCGGCGGCGCCGTGCGCGACGCGGGCCGCGTCACCGCCCCCGGTCCCGGTGAGGCCCCGCGCAACGAACTGCCCGGCTCCCCGCTCCCGTCGGAGCCCGGCCGCAAGCAGCACCGCTCGCAGAGCCCGTCGGCGTCCAACACGCCTACGCAGGGCGCCACTTCGGCGAAGCCGTCCGGCGCCGCGAGCTCACCGGGATCCGCCCCGGCGACGGGCACCGCCAGCGGCGCGGGCCAGCCCAGCCAGACGCAGGGCACCGGCCAGGCGCCCCCGCAGTCGGCCCCGCCGGCCCAGCAGCAGCCTCCGGCGTCCAGCAGCGGACCCGCCTCCAGCGGCGGTACGGGCACGGGCGGCGGCGCCGGTACCGGTGGCGGCACCGGCGGTTCCGGCGGTTCCGGCGGCGGGGACGAGCCGGGGGGCCTCCTCGGCGGAGTACTCGGCGGCTGACCACACCCCGTAGAAACCTGAAGGGCCCGCACACACCGTGTGTGCGGGCCCTTCAGGTTGCGGGGGCGACGGGCTCAACGCCCCGGCGCGGCCAGCTCCTTGGCGGCCTCGGTGAGGTCCTTCGCCGTGTCGATGGCCCTCCAGTACGCGCCCTGCGGGATCGGGAACCCGGCGAGACGCTTGGCGCGGGCCAGGCGCGGGAACGTGGTGCGCTCGTGGTCACCGCGGTCCGGGAGCAGGCCCGTGAAGTCGGGGGAGAAGACGTAGACGCCCGCGTTGATCAGATACGGGGACGGCGGGGCCTCGACGAAGTCCGTGATGTGGCCGAACGCGTCGGTCTCCACAGCGCCCCACGGGATGCGGGGGCGGGCCAGGGCGAGGGTGGCGGTGGCGTCGCGCTCGGCGTGGAAGTCCGCCATCTCGCGCAGCGAGAACCGGGTCCAGATGTCGCCGTTCGTCGCGTACCAGGGCCGGTCGGGGTGCGGCAGGTGCGCGGCGGCGTACTTGAGGCCGCCGCCACGGCCGAGGGGTTCCTTCTCGACCACCGTGGTGACGCGCAGGGGGAGTTCGGCGCCGTCGAGCCACTCCTGGAGCACCTCGGCGAGATGCCCGCAGGAGACGACCGCGTCCGTCACGCCCTCTTGGGCGAGCCAGGCAAGCTGATGGCCGATGATCGGGGTCCCCGTGCCGGGGATCTCGACCATCGGCTTGGGCCGGTCGTCGGTGTAGGGCCGCAGGCGCGAGCCCTGGCCGCCGGCCAGGACGACGGCCTGTGTGGGGTGGTGCTGGCTGTGCGTGTGCGGGTCCTGGGCCTGGGCGCTCGTCATGCCCGCACTGTACGTCGGCCCCTTCCCGGCCGGCCGTGAGGGCGTCAGCCGCGCGCCGCCGTGGCGACGCCCGTGGCGAACGCGGTGTCGCAGACAGGGCGGGCGAAGGACTGGGCGCGGGAGGGACCGTAGGCCTGCACGGCGGCGCGGCCCAGGGCGCGGGCGATGGAGACGCAGTGCTTGGCGAGGGACGGCCGCTCGTGCATCTCCTGCTGGAGGTGGGTGAGGGCGATACCGGGGTCCTTGTCCTGGAGCTCGAGCAGCAGCTTGTCGCGCAGGACGTCCTGGGGGGCACGCGACTTGGCGCGCGCCGAGACGTTCTGCGAGGAAGCGGTGAGGATCGAGTCCGCTGAACTGCCGGACCAGTTCACTCGGGTGACCGCGAGTGTGCCGGAGAGCACCAGCATCACCGGCAGGACGAGAGCGAGGGTGCGGCCGACGCGGCGGGCGGGGCCCCGGCCTCGGCGCGGCTTCTGGGTGTAGTTGGCGGAGTGCGTCACGCGAGTGAGCGTAGCGGTCGGTGATGATTTGGCGACATTTAGTCACTCGGTCGAGGGATGGGTAATCCGGTTTTGATTCACGCGTGTTGACGCGCGGGGGTCGAAATGGCGGGCGTGCCGGGGCATTTGTCGACAACGCGGCGTGCGCGGGGGGCGGGGGAGCGGCCGGAACGCGGTGGAGCCCCGCACCGAAGTGCGGGGCTCCACGGCGGAACAGGCGGGATGTCAGTCGGTGAGGCGCTCACCGGTCGACGAGGAGAAGACGTGGGTCTCGCCCGGACGCGGCACGACGTGGAGCTGGGTGCCCTTCTCGGGGACCTGGCGGCCGTTGACCCGGACGACGAGGTCCTTGGCCTCGCCACCGACCTGCGCGGTGCCGTAGACGTAGCCGTCGGCGCCGAGTTCTTCGACGACGTTCACCGAGACGGCGAGGCCGGCCGGGGAGTCCTCGGCGTCCTTGGTGAGGGACTTCGCGGCCTCGCCGCCGCCCGCCTCGACGATGTCGAAGTGCTCCGGGCGGACGCCGACCGTGACGGTGCGGTCGCCGGCGTCGGAGGCGGCCTTCAGCGCCTCGCGGTTCACCGGGACGACCGAGTTGCCGAACTTCACGCCGCCGTCGGTGATCGGGACCTCGACCAGGTTCATGGCGGGGGAGCCGATGAAGCCGGCGACGAAGAGGTTGGCCGGGCGGTCGTACATGTTGCGCGGGGTGTCGACCTGCTGCAGCAGACCGTCCTTGAGGACCGCCACACGGTCACCCATCGTCATGGCCTCGACCTGGTCGTGGGTGACGTAGACGGTGGTGATGCCGAGGCGGCGCTGCAGCGACGCGATCTGCGTACGCGTGGACACACGGAGCTTGGCGTCGAGGTTCGACAGCGGCTCGTCCATGAGGAAGACCTGCGGCTCACGCACGATGGCGCGACCCATGGCCACGCGCTGGCGCTGACCACCGGAGAGGGCCTTCGGCTTGCGGTCCAGGTACTCGGACAGGTCGAGGATCTTCGCGGCCTCTTCGACCTTCTGGCGGATCTCGGCCTTGTTCACGCCGGCGATCTTGAGGGCGAAGCCCATGTTGTCGGCGACCGACATGTGCGGGTAGAGCGCGTAGTTCTGGAACACCATGGCGATGTCCCGGTCCTTGGGCGGCAGGTGGGTCACGTCGCGGTCGCCGATGCGGATCGCTCCGCCGTTCACGTCCTCGAGACCCGCGAGCATGCGCAGGGAGGTCGACTTGCCGCAGCCGGACGGGCCGACGAGGACGAGGAACTCGCCGTCCTCGATCTCGATCTCCAGGCCGTCGACGGCCGGCTTGGTGGAGCCCGGGTAGATCCGGGTCGCCTTGTCGAACGAAACAGTTGCCATGGCTGTGAAGCCCCCTTCACCGGCAGGAACGTGCCGGACGATCCGAGTAAAGGTGGTGATCCGCTACGGCTGATGCCGCAGTGGTTTAGTCCACACGGGTGAACTGTGTCTGGACGGTACCTGTCGGGTGTCGGGTCTGTCAGTAGTCGGAGCGAAGTGACCTTCGACGAAATTTTTTCGAGAAGTTCGAGGGTTCGGACTGGCTGGCAGGCAGAGCAACGCACTTTTGACCTCGCCCTCAGGCTTCCTGCTTCACTGCCCGTCGCCGACGGACGGACGGGATATCCCCGCCGTCGCTTACGGACTCACACGAGCTCCACAGGCGTTCCGGCCGACGGCCCGTCGGTCCGTGTGGCGCCTACCGCATGACTGGCAGAGGCCCCTGTGGTCGAGGCAACGCCGACGCCCTGATCACTGTCGGCGCCCTGCCGTCGGGTGGGAGTGCGGATGTCGCCAGCCGGCACAGCCGCATTCCCTCGTCCCGCAGATTCACCGCCGCGTTCACGTCGCGGTCGTGTGTCGCGCCGCACCCGTCGCATGTCCACTCCCGCACCGCGAGATCCAGCTTCGGGCCCTTGACGTGGCAGGCCGAGCAGCGGCGGGTGGAGGGGAAGAACCGGTCCACGATCACCAGCGTCCGCCCGTACCACTCGCACTTGTAACGCAGCTGCCGCAACAGCTCTCCCCAGGCCGCGTTCCGGATCCCACGGTTCAGCGACGCCTTTCGTCTTCTGCCTTTGCCACGAGTTCTGCCTTTGCCACGAGCCGGCCGCAACAGGGACGCGATGGACAGGTCCTCCACCACGAGCACTTGGCTCTCGCGCACGAGGCGGGTCGTGAACTGGTCCAGCATGTCCCCGCGTACATCACCAATGAGCGCGTACAGGCGAGCGATCTGCCGCCTGACCTTCTCCCTTCCGCGAACCCCACATTCACCCGATGCCGCTCCCAGGCGCCCGAACGCAGCGCCAGGCCTTCGTTGTAGACCCACCGGCAGGCGCCGAACGTCTTCTCCAGCTGCTCGGCCTGCGCCGCGGTCGGGTAGAAGCGGAAGCGGTAGACGCGCTGCTGAGTGCCGGGCTCCTTGGTGCGGCTCCCCATGTGGGTCGCCGGACGGCCCTGATCCTCGACCCGGTCGCTAATGGCGAGTGCCTCGCGCTTGACGCGCTTGGCGTCGGTGCCGGTCAGCGCCACCGACTGCCCATGCGCCGCCGAATCCCCCATGAGTCCCCCGGGTCTCGTAGTCCGATAGTCGGAACAGTGAGTCTGTTCGTTAAACGAACGAGTGCGTGGGTGGTTACGCGGGGATCGCGATCTCGGGCGTGGTGGGCGACTTCGTGGCTGGGGCAAACGGGGGCTGTGTAAGGTGGAGCAGCCTTCGCGTACGGTCGTTGTCGCACGCGATGCCCCCTTAGCTCAGTTCGGTTTAGAGCGCGTGATTTGTAATCTCGAGGTCGTCGGTTCGAATCCGACAGGGGGCTCTGCAGGAAACCCCAGCTCAGACGTCGTCTGAGCTGGGGTTTCCTGGTTCACCGGACGTGGCGGCGACGCCAGGCACGAGCCGCGCCGAGTCGGTGGTCTCAGTTGTGGTCTCAGACGGACGTTTCGGAGCAGGCGTGCAAGCTGCTCGTTGACTTCTGCCCAGTCTGCAGGGGGTCCAGTGGTCGGCCGTCCGGGCACGCGATCACGGTCTTGTGCTCCTGCCTCGTGTGCCCGGTCGCGGCTCGCACACGTTCATCCCCTAGCTGCACTTCAGGGCCCGCGAGAGGATGCGGTGCACCTTGAATACGTGTGACGGGCACGTCGAGCGCTTGAGGCGCCTCGGCATCGCGCACGAGCAGACGCGGTTGGTCAGCCGCCTCGTGGCACTGCGGATCGGCGCCACGACGCTCGGGCTGCCCGCGGGGGCAGAGGTCTACGCGCGGGCTCGGCCAGTGATGGGGGACCGCCCCACGCACACTCACCAGCTGCTACCGCCCCGAGCGTGGACGAAGTGAAGGGCCTGCAACTCCCGCCGGGAGAGCGGGTAGTCGAGCTGCATCGCACGACCTACACGGCGGACAACACGGTTGTGGAGTTCGCCATCGGCGTTCATGCGGCTACGCGCTTCGCGTGGTCCTACGACTTCAAGGTGCCCGACTCGGCGCAGGAAGGGGGCGACAAGGCGTGATCTCCACACAGGCATGGGCCGACGCGCAGGAACTGTGGGCCGTCCAGCAGATGGGCCAAGAACTCCGGCCATGCTCGGTAGCCATCGGGCTCGGCAGCCATGACCTCGGCGTAGCTGACGTGACGGCCGACCTGTACCACTGTGGCCTGGCGCCCCTGATCGTGTTCACCGGGGCGACCAGCCGAACGACGCGTGAGGCGATGCCGAAGGGCGACAGGGTGTTTCGGAGCCACTCGGGCAGCGAGATCGGGAGCCGCCGTTTGGACACCGGGATTGAGAGCCACGTCTCCTGACCTGGTGTGACATGCCGCCCTTAGCGTAATCGGCTCGTTGGGTCGGTTGGCCGTGTCAGGCTGTGCGGATTGACGGTCGTACCAGGAGCCCGTGTGTACCGATCACGTGATGGGGGCTTCGAGCGGATCCGTCAAGGGCGGGTGGGGCTGTGACGGCAGGAGAGTCGCAGCCCGAAAGGGGCGCGGTGGACCGGTCGGAAGGATTCGGTGAGCTGCTGCTGGGGGTGCTGCTGGACCGGGCCCACGAGATGCCACCGCATCTGATCGCCCCGCTGATCGTGGAAGTGGTGGGTCGGGTCGGGGGCCGTGACGTCTCGGTTCTCCTGCAGGACTACGAACAGCTGATGCTGGTGCCGCTGCCGGGTAGGCGGCTGACCGTTGGCGAGTGCGCGCCGATTGATGGCTCCCCCGCCGGCACGGCCTTCCGGAGCGGGACCCCCGTCGAGGTGCCGCAGGCAGACGGGGTGCGGATGTACCTGCCGTTGCTGGACGGCAGTGACCAGGTGGGGGTGCTGGCGCTCACCCTGGACACCGTCGACGTCGACGACCGGCGGCTGCTGCGCCGACTGGCTGGCCTGGCCGCCCACGTGCTGGTCACCAAGAACAGCTACACCGACCAGTTCTTCCAGACCCGACGGCGCGAGCCGATGAGCGTGGCCGCGGAGATCCAGTGGTCCCTGCTGCCCCCGCTGTCGATGTCCACCCCGCAGGTCGCGGTGGCCGGCATCCTCGAACCCGCCTACAAGGTCGCCGGCGACAGCTTCGACTACGCCCTCAACGACGACATCCTGCACGTCGCCACAGTCGATGCGATGGGACACGGCCTGGACGCCGCCACCATGGCGACCGTCGCCATCGGCGCCTACCGGCACGCCCGCCGCACCGACGTCGGGCTGTCCGAGATCTACGCGTTCATGGACCGGGCCATCGCCGGGCAGTTCGGGCCCGAGCACTTCGTCACCGCACAGATGATGCGCCTGAACGTTGCGACAGGCCACCTGCAATGGGTCAACGCCGGCCACCCCGCGCCGCTGCTGATTCGCAACCACCAGGTCGTCCGGCAACTCCACAGCCCCACCACCTTGCCGGTCGGCTTCGGCGGCGACGAGCCCCAGCTCAGCGAGCAGACACTCCAGGTCGGCGACCGGGTGCTGTGCTTCACCGACGGCCTGATCGAGGAGCACGATGTCCGCGGCGAGCAGTTCGGCGAGGAGCAACTCATCGCCTGGGTCAACCGCATCGAGCACGCGAGGAAGGGGTTCGGGCCGTGGTGCGCTCCCTCTCCCACACCCTGATCCGGGAGCGGGGCGGGATCACCAGCGATGACGCGACCCTCTTCCTGATCGAGTGGCGCGGGGGCGCCGCCGACCACCTTGCCACCCTGGAATGAGCCGATACCGCCCGACGGAGGGGCGGCCGTGGGCGGTGAGATCGGGCATGTCACGCGAGAAAACCGCGAGGGATCTACCGTAAAGGTATGAGCGTGTTCATCAAGCTGGTGGAGAACCGGCCCCCCAAGGAATACGCGGAGCTGGCGGCCGCAGATATCTCCTACGACGACATCACCGAAGGTGAGTCGCCCGCCACGTACGAGTACGACCTGCTTCCGAGCGGCGCATTGCGGATCCTCAGGATGACCAAAGGCGAAGCCGCTGTAGTCGAATCGATCTACGCTCCCGGACTCTGGTTCCGTGTCCGGGGGCAATGTCGCGGTAATGCGGAATAGCAAGCACTTTGCCAGCAGCCGGGCGCTGCCGGCTACTGAGCCCGGTCGTCGGTACTTGAGGTCCGAGCAGATGTGCTCATGCTTCGCGTCAGGCTACGGAATCACGTCGGAAACTACGCAGGTGTACCGTGGATCGTGGGTTGCGCACTCTCACGTGTCGCGCCTGAAAGGACGGCCCCGGCGGTTTCACCGGGGCCGTTTCGGCGGTCACGCTGAGCGTGCTGGCGCGGTCACACGGGCGCCATGGCCGCCCTCGGAGTCCCAGACCGCTTCTCGGCCCAGGTCGGCTCTTGTCACGATCCGTTGGAATTCGGCCCTCTCCAGCAGATCACCCGCTGTGTGGCTGCGCAGCGGACCGGTAGCCGCAGTCATCAGCCAGGCAGCGATGGCCGGATCCGTCTGCGGCGGAATCACGAGCAGGTCCCAGCGGCCAACGGTGTAGGAGAGCAGCAACAGCAGGCTGGTGGGGTGGCGAACATCGACGACGAGGCGGTGTTCGCCGCGACCGTCTACGTGCTGGTCAGTGGTTGTGCCTGGCGGGCGCTGCCGCCCTGTTTCGGGGCGTCGAAGTCGACTGTGCATCGCCGATTCGTGATCTGGTCGCGGGCCGGAGTGTGGGGCCGGATGCACCAGAAGGTGTTGCAACTCCTGCACGAACAAAGGTTGGTTGATCTCTCTCGCGCGGTCCTCGATTCCGCCCACGTCCGCGCTAAAAGAGGGGCGCACTTGCAGGTCCGAGCCCCGTGGACAGGGGTAAGCCTGGTTCCGAGACGCATGTCCTGTCCGACGCGGCCGGACTGCCCCTACGCGTCGGACTCTCCGCGGCCAACACCCACGACAGCCGGCACTGAAGCCGATGCTGTCTCACTTCCACATGGGACACGAGTTCCACGCAGCCGACTCCAAGCCACAACGCCTCCACGCGGACAAGGCGTACGACATCCCTCATCTGCGGAAATGGCTATGGGGCAAACGCATCGGCGTCCGAATCGCCCGCAAGGGCATCGAGTCCAGCGAACGGTTAGGGCGCCGCAGGTGGGTCATCGAGCGCATGAGAGCACGAGGATAAACAAGGCTGAACGGCAAAGATGATTCGCCACTACAGGACGATGAGGCGCCCGGCCCATGGCCGGGCGCCTCACTATTTTTGCCCTGTTGGTCTAGCCAATGTGAGCCAGGTTGCTGCGAATGCATTATTTTCATTGACCCCTGCGCCGACCTGGTCACGACGTCGTGGCCTCGCCCGTTCGAACCAAACAGGCACCTCTAGCCAGCCCGTTAATGATTTTTTGTGTACGCGATCGGCTCGTCAGGTCGGGCGAAACCGCCCGGCTGAATCGCAACACGGCCCATATTGATGAGTAACGTGTCAGCGGCAGAAAACAGGCGATTCTGCGTGACTGAGAACCGTCAAAAATCACCGTCCCCTCACAGGAGTTGGCCCCTCGATGACGCCACCCAATTTCCCTGTCGCGCCTCTACGGCGCACATTGTCGGTGTGGATCGCGGCGGTACTTGCCGTGGTGATCTCCGCCGTCGTAGTCGCTGTTAGTCCGACACAGGCGAGTGCTCTCGCCACGTTTGTAGATCTGGGTAGGGCAGACAGCTTCGCGGTACTGGCCGGTTCGGCAACCACCAACACCGGCCCTTCGGTGATCACTGGAGATGTCGGAGTGTCTCCGGGAACGTCCATCACGGGATACGAGTCCGCCGTGGTGAACGGGACCCAGCACTCTGCGGACACTGTGGCCCAGAATGCGCAGACCGACCTGATTGCGGCGTACGACGACGCCGCCGGGGAGCCCTCCGACCCCGACGGGGCACTTCCCGCGGACGCTGGTGGCCAGACGCTGGTTCCGGGCGTCTACACCGCCTCGTCCACGCTGGGACTCACGGGCACCCTCACCCTTGATGCAAAGGGCGACCCCAACGCGGTCTGGGTGTTCCAGATTGGTTCGGGTCTCACGACGGCATCCGGCAGCAGTGTGTCCCTCATCAACGGCGCCTCGCCGTGCAATGTTTTCTGGAAGGTCGGCAGTTCGGCCACCCTCGGCACCGACTCCGACTTCGTGGGCAACATCCTTGCCCTGACCTCGATCACCGCCACCACGGGCGCGAGCATCGAGGGGCGGGCGCTGGCCCGTAACGGTGCCGTGACGCTGGACACCAACACGATCACCCGGCCGCAGTGTGCCGCTGGCACCACGGGTGGCACCACCGGCGCGACGACTGCCGGCACCACCGGCGCGACGACTGCCGGGACCACCGGTGCGACGACTGCCGGGACCACCGGTGCGACGACTGCCGGGACCACCGGTGCGACGACTGCCGGGACCACCGGTGCGACGACTGCCGGCACCACCGGCAGCACCACCGCCGGTACGACGGGCAGCACGACCGGTGCGACGACTGCCGGTACGACGGGCAGCACGACTGCCGGCACGACCGGTGCGACGACCGCCGGTACGACGGGCAGCACGACTGCCGGCACGACCGGTGCGACGACTGCCGGCACCACCGGCAGCACGACTGCCGGTACGACGGGCAGCACGACTGCCGGCACGACCGGTGCGACGACCGCCGGTACGACGGGCAGCACCACCGCCGGCACCACTGGTGGAGGCGGCCACGGCTGCAAGCCCCACAAGCCCGGCGGGTACGGCGACAAGCCCGGCGGGTACGGCGACAAGCCCGGCGGGTACGGCGACAAGCCCGGCGGATACGGCGACGAACCCGGCGGGTACGGCTGTGACCCCGCCTAGCATGCACGGCCGACTCCGCAGGGATAAGCCCTCGGAGGCAGCCGCCCACATGCGCGCGTAGGTCAGGCGGCGTGCGGCGCGGATCGTCATCGATTCCGCCGCACGCCGCAGGCGCAAGCTCAGGAGAACCAGGTGAGAGAAGTCGGGACGGAAAGGCCGGATGTAGCCGTGCGGGGTGGCGTTGCATCCGCAGATGCTGACGAATCGGGCCGGGCTCATGCTGGGCCAACCGCACAGAAGGGAGACGGGAGACCGACTGCGTTGCAAGCGTCTTCAGAGCCGCCCGTCGTCCTGAAGGCCGCGGTACACGTCGCCGTGATCCTGTGTCTGGCGACGGCCCTGGTCCACGTACTCCTGGTATTCCTGCAGGTGGCGCCGCCGAATCCCCTCTCTCGGCAGTACAGCCGGCAGGTCAACGCCTGGGTCTTCCCGTTGTTCGAGCAGAACTGGCGGCTCTTCGCCCCGGACCCGGAGTCGGTCAACCGGCAGATCTCGGCCAGGACCATGCATACCGCCCCGGACGGTACCGTCCATGTCAGCGGCTGGTTCGACCTGGGCGCCGTCGATACAGCCGCGGTGAAACACGATCCCTTCCCGAGTCACACATCACAGAACATGCTGCGCCGGGCCTGGACTTCCTACCTCGAAACACACGGCGGCGACGACCGTCCGCGCTCGCAACGCGCGCTGATGATCCAGCAGTACCTGGGCAACATCGCAGTGGATCGCGTCGCCGCCCATCGCACCGGCGCATTCGAGTCCATCCAACTGCGAGTGATCACCCTGCCCATCGCCGCACCGCCCGCAGCGAGCGGCCACAGTCCCGGCGCGGCCGCACCACGGCCCACCGACACCCGTTACCTGCCCTGGTGGAAGGTGGCCCGCCATGCAACAAGCTGAGCAGACATCGGCCCCGGCAACCACGCCGTCGCGACCCGGACACGGCGCCGAGCGGGGGAGCGCACGTACGCCGCAGCGAATGCCCGACCGCATCGGTACGCTCCTCACTCTCCTGCTGGAGCGGCCCATCTCCCTGTATGCTGCGGCGGTTCTACGCATCGGCTACGGGTTCCTCTACCTCGCCTTCCTGCTACGCGAGTTTCCCCACCGCAACGAGATCTGGGGTCCCGGCTCACCGTGGACGCCGACACTGGCCAGGCAACTCTTCGACCAGACCGGCTGGGTCAGCATCCTCACCCTGTCCGACAGCCGGGCCTACTTCGAGGTCTGCTACGCGGCAGCCCTCGTCACCTCCGCACTGTTCATGCTGGGCTGGCGGACCAGAGCGGTGTCCGTGCTGTTCGCGGTCGTAGTGACGTCCTTCCACGCCAGGGCGATCTACATGACGGACGGAGGGGACACCCTCATCCTCCTCATGGTCCTCTACCTCGTCGTCACCGCATGCGGCCGACGCTGGTCCCTCGACGCGCGCAGGACCCGGCTCCGAGCATCCGCCGTCAAGACGGACCGGCTTCCGCTGGACCAGGCATCCGGCGAGCTGCGACGCCACCTCCGCGACGCGCGCCTGACAGTGATCACCGTGCTGCACAACTGCGGCATGCTCGTCATCGCCGCCCAGGTCTGCTTCCTCTACGGATCCGCAGGCCTGTACAAGGTGCAGGGCGCCGCCTGGGGCAACGGCACCGCTCTCCACTACGCCCTGAACCTCGACGTGTTCCAGCCCTGGCCTGAGCTCTCCGCCATGGCGGACGAACACGACGTACTGATCGCCATCGCCTGCTACCTGACCGTGCTGTTGCAGGTGGCCTTCCCGTTCGTCCTGTTCGGCAGGCTCAAGTACCCCGTCCTGACGATGCTGTTGGGCATGCACCTGGGTATCGCGCTGTTCCTGGGCCTGCCGCTCTTCTCCGGCGCGATGATCGTCGCGGACGCCGCGTTCCTTCCAGACCGCTTCTACCGGTATCTCGGACAGCTGTGGCGGCTCACTACCCAGCGCGATGTGCCGCGGCATCACCCACCTCAGCACCTCGGCCACCAGCCGCTCCCTCCCACCCGCGCGCTCCCCGTGCCCCGCGGACGTTAGGCGCCGGCGCACCCACGGAAGTATGGGACGGCAGTCTTGGTCTCAGTCGTGGTCTCGATTGCCGCTCGGTTCGTTGGCGTCCACTTTGGTCCTGTGAGGTCCAGGACCCTTCATGACCAGGGGTGAAGCTTGTTCCGTGGATGAACGTGGACGTCCACGGAACAAGATCGCACAACTTGTAATGCGTAGGTCGTCGGTTCGAATCCGACAGGGGGCTCCCACGGGACGAAGGCCCAGGTCACGGGTGTGACCTGGGCCTTCGTCGTGCGTGGGAGCTTGTCAGCCGCGGCCCGCCACCCGGTCCGCGGCTCGGGCCAGGCGGGAGGAGTCCGTCGTGTGGGTGGTGAGTTCGCGGTGGTCGGCCGCGTTGTAGGTGGCGTACATGCCGTGGACGCCCAGCCAGCGGAAGGGTTCCGGTTCCCACTTGCGGACCTTGTGGTTGACCCAGGGGAGGGTCGTGAGGTCGGTGGGGCCGGACTGGCCGGAGTCCTGCTGGACGAGGTCGCGCAGGGTGCGGGCGGCGAGGTTGGTGGTGGCGACGCCGGAGCCGACGTAGCCGCCCGCCCAGCCGAGGCCCGTCGCGCGGTCGAGGGTGACCGTGGCGCACCAGTCGCGGGGGACGCCGAGGACGCCGGACCAGGCGTGGGTCACGGCGATGCCCGCCAGCTGGGGGAAGAAGCGGGTCAGAAGCGCGGTGAGGGACTCGATGGTGGCGGGCTGGGTGCGGCCGTCGTTGTCGGTTTTCGAGCCGTAGCGGTACGGGACGCCCCGGCCGCCGAGCGCGATGCGGCCGTCGGCGGTGCGCTGGGCGTACATGTAGGCGTGCGCCATGTCGCCGAGGGTCTCGCGGCCCTCCCAGCCGATGGACTCCCACTGCGCGTCGGTCAGCGGCTCAGTGGCGATCATGGACGAGTTCATGGGGAGCCAGGTGCGGCGCTGGCCCTTGAGAGAGGCCGTGAAGCCCTCGGTGCAGCGCAGGATGTAGGGCGCGCGGACCGTGCCGTACGGGGTGACGGCGTGCTTCGGCTTGATCTCCGTGACGGGCGTCGACTCGTGGATCGTGACGCCGAGCGCCTCGACGGCGGCGGCGAGGCCCTTGAGGAGCTTGACGGGGTGCAGGCGGGCGCCGTGCGGGGTCCAGGTCGAGCCGACGGCCCCGAAGACGCGGACGCGCTCGGCGGTCTCGCGGGCGCCGTGCAGGGTGCGGTCCTTCTCGCCGTACGCGAGTTCCGCCGCGTGGAAGGCCTTGAGGCGGGCCAACTGGGCTGGTGTGTAGGCGATTTCGAGTACGCCACCCTGGTGGATGTCGGCGTCGATCTCCTCTTCGGCGGCCGCGCGGATCACCTCGGAGACGGTGTCGTTCATGGCTTCCTGGAGGCGGACGGCCGCGTCGTGGCCGTGCAGTTTCGCGTAGCGGTCGCGGCCGGCGATGCCGTTGTAGAGCCAGCCGCCGTTGCGCCCGGACGCGCCGTAGCCGCAGAACTTCTGCTCCAGGACGGTGATGCGGAGGAAGGGCGCGGCCTTCTTCAGGTAGTAGGCGGTCCACAGGCCCGTGTAGCCGCCGCCGACGATGACGACGTCGGCGGACGCGTCACCCGGGAGGGGCTCGCGGGCGGTGGGCATGCCGTCGTCCGCGTACCAGAACGATATGCCGCCGTTGACGGTGGCCTGGGCGCCGTGGGTGCCGTTCTTGCTGCTCATGGCGTCGGACGTTAGCGCTCCGCAGGGGGGTTCGGGCAGGGGGGACGGATGCCTTCCTGATTTTGTGGGTGATCGTTCCGTCGCGCTGTCCTGTCCCGTCGCCGCAGGACCGTCAGCGGGTTCCAGGGCTCGGCCCGGTCGCGTACGAGGGGGTGGCAGGCCAGGCCGATGAGGACCGAGACGAAGTGCCCCAGGTCGGTGAAGGTGCGGCCGGTGAGGAGCGGGCCGCCGTAGACGATCAGGACGACGGCCAGATAGACGTAGCGCCAGGGCGGGACGAGCCGGTACGTGAGAACGCCGACGACGCCCGCGAGCGCGTAACTCACCCCCACATCGAGGGTGGCGGCAGACGAGGCGGGCGCGTGGCCGTGGCGGATCGCCCACAGCAGGGCGCCCTCGCTGATCAGGGTCGCGAGGACGTGCGCCGCCCCCACGACGGCCAGCCAGCGCCAGGTGTCGAGCCAGCGCTCGGCCTGCGCGTGGAACACCGTGTAGAGGACGGCGTAGGGCCACCAACTGCTGTCGTCGATCCAGAACAAGGAGGCGACGAAGACGCGGACCGGGTTGGTCGACAGCTCGTTCAGGTTCGTGGAGCGCTGGCGCAGGAACTCGTGCTCGAAGTGCGGGTCCATGTGGTGCATGGCGACCGTCGTGAAGAACAGGGCTGCCAGCCAGAGATAGGTGCCGGGGGCGTGCCGTACGTACGACCACACGGCGAGGGGGAAACGGCGCATGGACTGCATTCAGGCACGCACATAGGGTCGTTCGGGTGATCGACATCCCGGACGGCCTGGTCGAGTCCCAGTACACCTATGCGGGTGAGCCCGGTCGCGCCTTCATCGCCGGGCTCCCGGCGCGCGTGGAGGAGTTCGTCGAACGCTGGGAGCTGCGCGTCGACGGGCCCGCGATGCACGGCATGGCCGCCCTGGTCCTGCCCGTGGTGCGGTGCGACGGGACGCCCGCCGCGGTCAAGTTCCAGATCCTCGACGAGGAGACCGAGGGCGAGCCGGTCGCGCTGCGTGTCTGGGACGGCGACGGCGCCGTCCGGCTCCTCGACCACGACGACGCCACGGGCACGATGCTCCTCGAACGGCTCGACTCCGGGCGGATGCTGGACTCCGTGGAGGACTCCCGGAAGGCCGTCCTCGTCATCGCCGAACTGCTGGCCCGGCTCACGTCCGGGCCCGCCCCGGAAGGGATGCGGCGGCTGTCCGACATCGCCGCCGACATGCTCGCCCAGGTGCCGTCGGCGCTCGCGGCCGTGCCCGGCCCGTCCGACCGAGCGCTGCTCGCGGACTGTGCGGCGGCCGTGCGCGAGGTCGCGGGCGAGGCGGGTGACCGGCTGCTGCACTGGGATCTGCACTTCGAGAACGTGCTGGCCGCCGAGCGGGAGCCGTGGCTGGCCATCGACCCGAAGCCGCTCGCGGGCGACCCGGGCTTCGACCTGAAGCCCGCCATCGACAACCGCTTCGACGCGGACGAGGTGGTGTGGCGGTTCGACGCGATGAGCGGGGTGCTCGGGCTCGACCGGGAGCGGGCGCGCGCCTGGACGCTCGGGCGGGTGCTTCAGGACTCCCTGTGGGAGATCGAGGACGGGCGACCACTGGCGCCGGACCATCTGGAGACGGCGCGCAGACTGCTCGGGCGGTGAGCGGGCCCGTGCGGGGCGCGCTGCGGTGCGTGGGTGGCCCGGGCGTGCGTGTCCGGCCAGGCGGTGAGTGGTCGGCCGCCCCGTGGTGGGTGGTCGGCCGACCCGTGCGGGCCGTCCCGTGGTGAGTGGTTAGCCTGCCGTCATGATTCGTACCGCCACGCCCGCCGATGTCCCCGTCATCCACGCCATGGTCCGTGAACTCGCCGACTACGAGAAGGCGCTGCACGAGGCGCGGGCCACCGAGGAGCAGCTGCGCGAGGCGCTGTTCGGGGAGCGGCCCGCCGCGTTCGCCCACATCGCCGAGGACGACACGACGGGCGAGCCCGTCGGCTTCTGCCTGTGGTTCCTGAACTTCTCCACCTGGCGCGGGGTGCACGGGATCTACCTGGAGGACCTGTACGTACGGCCCGAGGCGCGCGGCGGCGGTCACGGCAAGGCGCTGCTGACCGAGCTGGCGCGGATCTGCGGCGAGTGCGGTTACGAGCGCCTGGAGTGGTCGGTCCTCGACTGGAACGAGCCGTCGATCAACTTCTACAAGGCGCTCGGCGCGGCACCGCAGGACGAGTGGACGGTGTACCGGCTGACGGATGAGGCGCTGGCCCGGCTCGGGTCGTAGCGCGCCCGGGGCCCAGGCTCGCGGTCACGGGATCAGGACCACCTTGCCGATCGTGCCGCGGTTCTCCAGGGCACGGTGCGCCGCGGCAGCCTCGGCGAGCGGGAAGCGGGTCACCGCGGGACGCAGGCGGCCCGCCTCGGCCTCCCTCAGTGCGGCCAGTTCCAGCGTGCGGACCGGGTCGTCGCCGCCCGCGCGCCGCATCATCGGCGGGCCGAGCACCTGTTCCTGGGTGATGCCGCGCCGGGTGAGTTCGTCCGCGGAGAAGGTGAGGGGCTCGCCGTCGTGCAGGCCCTTGCCGGACCAGCCGAAGACGACGTGGACGCCGCCGGGGCCGAGCAGGTCGACGGCGGCCAGGCCCGCGTCGCCGCCCACCCCGTCGAGGACGACGGTCGCCGGGCGGCCGCTGAGGAACCGGCGGACCTGCTCGGGCCAGTCGGCGGCGGTGTAGTCGACGGCCAGGTCGGCACCGTTCGCGCGGACGCGGGCCACCTTCTCGGGGCCGCCCGCGAGGCCGACGACGGTGGCGCCCGCGTGCTTCGCGTACTGGACGAGCAGGGTGCCGATGCCTCCGGCCGCGGCCGGGATCACGGCCACCGACGCGGGGCCGAGCGGGGCGAACTGCAGGATTCCCATCGCCGTACGGCCCGTGCCGATCAGGGCGACGGCCTCGGGGAAGTCCAGGTCGGGCGGGAGTTCGTGCAGGCGGGCCGCGTCGATCACGGTGAGCTCGGCGTAGCCTCCGGGGGCGAATCCGAGGTGGCCGACGACGCGCTTGCCGAGCCAGGACGCGTCGGTGCCCTCGCCGAGCGATTCGACGGTGCCGGCGACCTCGCGGCCGGGAACGGTGGGCAGCGCGGGCGGTTCGGGCGCGGGGCCCTTCATGCCCTCGCGCAGGGCGGTGTCCAGGAGGTGCACGCCGGCCGCGGCCACGGCGATCCGGACCTGGCCGGGGCCGGGCAGGGGGTCTCCGGTCTTCTCGTAGGTGAGGTTCTCGGCGGGTCCGAAGGCGTGCAGTCGTACAGCGTGCATGGCGGGCTCCCTTGGGCGTGCGGCCTCTTGCTGGGCCAGGTGTGCACCACCCTTCAACCGCAAGCTCACTTGAGGTCAAGCGCGAGGGTCAGGCCGCGCGGAGTCCCGGGCGGGACGCGGTGAGCGCGAGCGTGGTCGCCTCGATGGCGCTGTTGAACGACACCTCGGAGAGCACGCCGGGCGCCGCGACCTGGTCGCCCACCAGATACACGCCGTCCCCGCGGTCGATCGCGGGCCGGTCCCGCCAGGTGGTGCCGGGCAGGTCGACCGCCCCCGTCCGCCCGTTCGCGAGCGCGTCCCTGCGCCAGGTCGCGCGGTCGCGCCAGCCGGGAAATCCCAGGTCGAGCAGGCGTTCGGCGCGTGCCGTGCCGTCGGCCTTCGACTCGTGCGGCGCTACGGGGATGTGGCCCTGGACGAGCTGCTGCCCGCGCGGCGCCAGACTCCGGTCCTGGGCCGTGAACCGCTCGAGCCAGGCCGGGAAGTCGAGCCCGGACACGATGAAGGCGTCGCCGCGGCGGGTGCGCACGGCCAGGTCGATCAGAGTCGTACGGCCGCCGGCCCACGTCAGCGACGAGTCCCCGAGGAGGCGGCGCGCCGAGTCGAGGGACGTCGCCACGATCACCGGCCCGCCGCCCGTGGGCACGGAGTCGACGCGGGACAGCGTCTCCACGCGCACGCCCAGATTCCAGGCACGGGCCGCCATCCGGTCGATCACGGACGCCCAGCCGCCGCGCGGATAGTGCGCCTCGGGCGGCACCTTCGCGGCGCGGCGCAGACGCTCCTGGACGAAGGCCGCGGAGAGGGAGCCCGGGTCGTGGTGGAAGAGCGCCACGGAGGTGTAGTGGGCGGCCGCGCGGGCGCCCTCCTCGCCGACGTGGCGCGTCGCCCACGTCATGAAGTCCACGTCCACGGGCGCGTGTTCGGACCGGTGGCGAAGGAGGCGCACAAGGGCCAGCGGAGGGGTGCGGCGCAGGGCTCCGCGGTGGTGGAAGCGCAGGCGGGAGCCCTCGACGGGCGGGATCGGGGCGAGCGGGCCGAGCAGGTCGCGCTGCTTCAGCCAGGTCCAGTGCGGGCCGCCGCTGTAGAGGGCGTGCGGTCCGTCGTGTGTGCGGTACGGCCCTTCGGCGGTGCGGGCGCGGCCGCCGAGGGTGTGGTGCGACTCGTGGAGCGTGACGCGCGCTCCGGCCTCGGCGGCGGTGACGGCCGCGGTGAGGCCGGCGAATCCGCCGCCGATGACGGTGAGGTCGGGGGTGGTCGTTGCCACGCCGCTGTTCCCCTTCGGGTTGGCTGTGCCGTGCCTGTGCCTGTGTCTGTGTCTGTGCTTTTACGACTTACGACGGCTGTGCGCGGCGGAATGTGACATGGGCGGGGGAGGGGCGGCGGTCACCGATTGTCAGTGGCGGCGGGCAGCATGGGGGCATGGCGGAGAAACGAGTGGCGAGGCCGGCGAAGGCGTCGTCGGCGAAACCGGCGGCGGTGAAGAAGGCGCGGCGGCCCGAGGTGCGGCTGCCCCCGCTGGCGCCCTGGAGCGGTGGCGAGCTCGAGCCGGACGGGGACTACGACGGGGTGGAGTTCGCGGCGGCCGACTTCACCGGGCAGGACGGCGGGGGCGCCCGTTTCATGGACTGCGCGCTCGAAGGGTGCGGGCTCGACGAGACGCGGCTGACCCGCGCCCGGATCCTCGATTCCACGCTGATGGGGATACGGGGTGTGGGCACGGACCTCGCGGAGGCGACCCTGCGGGACGTCGAGGTGGTGGACGCCCGGCTCGGCGGGGTCCAGCTGCACGGGAGCGTGCTGGAGCGGGTCGTGGTGCGCGGCGGGAAGATCGAGTACCTGAATCTGCGCAAGGCGCGCCTGAAGGACGTCGTCTTCGACGGATGCGTGCTGGTGGAGCCGGACTTCGGGGGCGCGCGTCTGGACCGGGTGGAGTTCCAGGGCTGTGTGGTGCGGGGTGCGGACTTCACGGGCGCCGTGATGGCGGACGTGGATCTGCGGGGCGTGGCCGAGCTGGGGATCGCGCGCGGCGTGGACCGGCTGGCCGGGGCCGTGATCAGCCCGGCCCAGCTCTTCGACCTGGCACCGGCGTTCGCGGCGCAGATCGGGGTGCGGGTGGAGTAGGGGCGGCTGACGGAGAGGTGGGGGCTAGCGCTCGTCCGGGACGCGGGGGAAGCGGGCCTGGAGGTCCCAGATCGCCGGGTTGTCCGCCAGGTCCTCGTGCATGTCGGTGAGGTCGGCGATCACGTCGTGCAGGAAGTCGCGGGCCTCACGGCGCAGCTCGCTGTGGGAGAACGTCAGGGGCGGCTCGTCGGCCTCCATCCAGTCGGCCTCGATGTCGACCCACCCGAAGCGGCGCTCGAAGAGCATCCGGTCCGTCGACTCCGTGAAGTCGAGCTCGGCGTACTGCGGCCTCGACGCGCGGCTCCCGCGCGGGTCACGGTCCAGCTGCTCGACGATGTCGCACAGCGCCCACGCGAAGTCCAGCACCGGAACCCATCCCCAGGCTGTGGACAGCTCCCGGTCGGCCTTGGTGTCGGCGAGGTAGACGTCGCCGGCGAACAGGTCGTGCCGCAGCGCGTGGACGTCCGCACGACGGAAGTCCGTCTGCGGAGGGTCGGGGAAGCGGCGGGAGAGGGCGTAGCCGATGTCGAGCACGTGAGTGATGGTGTCACGGTCGGGAGGGGGCGCCGTTCACGGGCGAGGAGGGGCGCCGTTCACGGGCGAGAAGGGGCGCCGGTCACGGGCGGGAGGGGGCGCGCGGCTGTCACGGTCACCGCGGCCGTCACGCTCGCGCAGGCGGCCCCGGTGGTCGGCACGCGCTCAGCCCAGCAACCGCTGTTCCTTCGCCACCGCCACCGCGCCCGCCCGGGTGTCCACGCCGAGCTTGTCGTAGATCCGGCCCAGGTGGGTCTTCACCGTGGCCTCGCTGATGAACAGGGCGCGGGCGATGTCCCGGTTGCCCAGGCCCTGGGCAAGCTGGCCGAGGATGTCGCGCTCGCGATCCGTGAGGGACGGGCGCGGGCTGCGCATACGGGCCATGACGCGGCTCGCGACCGGCGAGGACAGCGTCGTACGGCCCTCGGCGGCGGCCTGGATCGCGGCGAACAGCTCCTCGGGCCGCTCCGCCTTGAGGAGGTATCCCGTGGCGCCCGCCTCGATGGCCCGGGTGATGTCGGCGTCCGTGTCGTACGTGGTCAGGACCAGGACGTGCGGGTGCGGGCCCGCCTCGGGCGGCGCGGTCGTGATGCGCCGAGTCGCTTCCACGCCGTCGATGCCCTCGCCCAGCTGGAGGTCCATGAGGACGACGTCCGGCGTCAGCTTCGCGGCGAGCGCCACCGCCTCGTCGCCCGTGCCGGCCTCGCCGACCACCTCGATGCCGGGTGCGCTGCCGAGCAGGGCGAGCAGTCCCGCGCGCACCACCACGTGGTCGTCGCACACCAGCAGCCGTACGGGGTCACTCATGAGGCCTCCAGCGGAATCGCCACCGACAGCACCGTGCCCTCGCCCGGCGCCGACTCGATCGTCAGCGTGCCACCCAGCTGCCGCGTGCGCGCCCGGATCGCCGGAAGGCCGTGCCCGCGCACGCCCGACTTCCGCGGGGGCTCGGGTGTGAAGCCGCGGCCGTTGTCCGCGATGTCGAGGACGACCTGGTCACCGAGGTGCGTCAGCGTGATCGCGGCGGCCGTCGCGTCCGCGTGCTCCCGTACGTTCGCCAGGGCGCCCTGCGCGATCCTCAACAGCGCGGACTCGACCCGGTCGGGCAGTGGGGCCGGGGCGCCCTCCGCGTGGAAGCGGACCGCGAGCCCCGCCTCCGACTCCCGCGCCGCCAGCGTGCGCAGCGCCTCGTCCAGGCCGCCGCCCGCGAGATCCGCCGGCGCCAGGTCGTGCACGAACCGGCGCGCTTCCACGAGGCCCCGCTCGGTCACCGACTCCGCGGTCCACACATGGGCGCGGGCCCGCTCGGGGTCGGCGTCCCACAGCCGGTCCGCCGCCTGGAGCAGCATCTGCTGGCTGGACAGGGACTGGGCGAGCGTGTCGTGGATCTCCATCGACAGGCGCTGGCGCTCGGCGAGGGTCCCCTCGCGGCGCTCCGTCGCGGCGAGTTCCCTGCGGGTGCGCACCAGGTCGTCGATCAGCGCGCGCTGGCGTTCCGCCTGGCGCTCCATGTGGACGAAGACGGCGGTCGCCAGGGCCGCGACGGCCGGCGGCGCGAGCAGCAGGTTCGGGTCGAAGTCCCCCGCGAGGCGCAGCTGCGCCCCGACGACCAGCACCGTGAGCACGCCGATCAGGACGAGCGCGGCGCGGGCGGGCAGGGTGCGCAGGCCCGTGTAGAAGAGCGGGACCGCGCACCACGCGAAGCTCGGCGCGAGGACGACGAGGACCACCCACACGGCGACGACCAGGGCCAGCCAGGTGAGGCGGCGCGGGGTGGGGCGGGTGCCGAGGCCCGGGCCGAGCGCGGGGCCGAGCACGTACAGCGCGGCCAGGACCACGGACAGCGCGATGATCCACGGGGTGCGGGCCTCGCCGGGGTGGCGCAGCAGGAACCGGGCGAGGGCTCCGCCGAGCAGCAGGAAGAACGCGGTGTGCATCACAGCGGCCAGCCAGCGGGCGTCCGGATCCCGCGTCTCAGGTGCCACGCCCGTACCCCTCTCCGCTTCCGCCATCGCGCTGCTGAACTGGTCAAACACCCTCATTGTGGCCTGCTCGGGCGGTACGCGGGTCAACCGATCGGCTGACCCGGACGTCAGCCGAGCCGCGCTCCGGTCGCAGCCGGTACGTCGACGGTGCGGCGCGGTTTCCGGCCCGAGGATCGATACCAGAGCGACTCACCGACCGCCTCTGACCGACCCGACCGCCTCCAAGGAGCACCCGTCATGAAGAAGATCTCGAAGCGCGCCCGTGTCCTGACCGGTGGCGCCGTCCTCGCCGGCGTCGTCGCCGGTACCTTCGGCGCGGTCTCGGCCAGTGCGTCCGCCCCGGCCGCCGCCCCCGCCGCCGTGACCGCGGACGCCCCGGCCAAGAACCTCACCCAGTCCACGCACCTGACCACGGCCGCCGCCACGAAGGCCGCGCAGGCCGCCCTCGACGCCGCGAAGAAGGAGAACCAGCGCGTCTCCGTCGCCGTCGTCGACCGCAACGGCAACACGATCGTCACCCTCCGCGGCGACGGCGCAGGCCCGCAGTCGTACGAGTCCGCCGTGAAGAAGGCGTACACCGCGGTGTCCTGGAACGCGCCGACGTCCGAGCTCGCCAAGCGCCTCGAGCAGGCCCCGAACCTGAAGGACATCCCGGGCACCCTGTTCCTCGCGGGCGGCGCGCCCGTCGCGGCGAACGGCGCCCCGGTCGCGGGCATCGGCGTCGCGGGTGCCCCCTCGGGCGACCTGGACGAGAAGTTCGCGCAGGCCGGTGTCGCCGCGCTGAAGCGCTAGTCGCCGACCCCCCACCGACGTGGAGGCGCCCGCCGACCGGCAGGCGCCTCCACGGCGTTCGCGCCTACGATCATTCAGTGCCCCACAGCCCACGATCGGCCCCGGCCGTCCTCGCCCTCGTCCTGGCCCTCAGCGCCTGTTCCGCCGGTGCGCACAGCACGCCGGGTGCCGGGGGCGTGCGGGACCCGTACTTTCCGAAGCTGGGCAACGGCGGCTACGACGCCACGCACTACACGCTCACCCTCGACGCCGACCGGCACCGGCTGACGGGCACCGCCGACATCACCGCGAAGGCCACCCAGGACCTCAGCGCGTTCAACCTTGACCTCAAGGGCCTGACCGTCGAACGCGTCACCGTCGACGGGGAGAAGGCCACGTTCGAGCGGGCCGGGCACGAGCTGACGATCCGTCCGGCGAAGGCGCTGCGGAAGGGCTCCGAGTTCCGCACGGTCGTGCGGTACTCCGGGAAACCCGTGACCATCACCGACCCGGACGGCTCCGAGGAGGGCTGGCTCCCCACGGAGGACGGGGCCCTCGCGCTCGGCGAGCCCACCGGGTCCATGGCCTGGTTCCCCGGGAACAACCACCCCTCCGACAAGGCGACGTACGACATCCATGTCACCGTCCCCAAGGGCCTGAAGGCCGTGTCCAACGGGGAGTTGACGAAGGAGCGGACGGCCGGCGGGCGGACGACGTTCGACTGGCACGTCCCGCAGCCCATGGCCAGTTACCTGGCGATGCTGGCGATCGGGAAGTTCGAGACCAAGGCCTACAAGACGCCCGACGGGCTGCCCGTGTACACCGCCGTGGACCCGGTCGAGGCGGCCGCGAGCGCCAAGGTCCTGGCCAGGCTCCCGGACGTCATGGCCTGGGAGTCGAAGACCTTCGGCCCCTACCCCTTCTCCTCCACCGGCGCCGTCGTCGACCGGGAGAACGACGCCGGGTACGCGCTGGAGACCCAGAACCGGCCCGTCTTCCCCGGCACCCCCCCTCTGTCCACGCTCGTCCATGAGATGTCCCACGAGTGGTACGGGGACTCCGTCACGCCGAAGTCCTGGCGGGACATGTGGCTCAACGAGGGCTTCGCGACCTACGCCGAATGGCTCTGGCAGGAGCAGCACGGCGGCGACAGCGCGCAGGACACGTTCGACCGCTACTACGCGAAGGACGGCGGGAACGCGATCTGGGCCTTCCCGCCCGCCAAGCCGTCCGGGGCCGCGAACATCTCGGCCGCGCCCGTCTACGAGCGCGGCGCGATGGTGCTGCACAAGATCCGCGAGACGGTCGGCGACGCCAAGTTCTTCGAGCTGCTCAAGAGCTGGCCCGCCGCGCACCGTTACGGCAACGCGGACACCGCCGACTTCACCGCGTACGTGGAGAAGCAGAACCCGGGCAAGGATCTGGGGCCCGTCTGGGACGACTGGCTGTACGGAAACGGAAAGCCGGACCACCCGTAGTCCCGGATGGCCCGGCCGGACGTCCCTGTGGTCAGGGCTACTTCACGTTCACGGCGGTCCAGGTCGCCGCGACGGCCTGCTGTTCGGCGCTGTTCGCGCCGTACAGGTCGCTCGCCGCCTGGAGTGTGGCGGTGCGGGCGGCCGCGTAGTTCGTCGTCGACGTCATGTATGTCGAGAGGGCCTTGTACCAGATCTGCTCGGCCTTGGCCCGGCCGATGCCGGTGAGCGTGGAGTTGTCGGAGGTCGGGGAGTTGTACGAGACCCCGTTGATGGTCTTCGCGCCGCTGCCCTCGCTCAGGAGGTAGAAGAAGTGGTTGGCGACGCCCGACGAGTAGTGCACGTCGAGGCGGCCGACCGTCTTGGACCAGTAGTCGGCGGAGCCGCCGTCCTTGCTGGGCTTGTCCATGTAGCGCAGCGGGGTGCCGTTGCCGTTGATGTTGATTTTCTCGCCGATGAGGTAGTCGCCGACGTCGCTGCTGTTGTTCGCGAAGAACTCCACCGACGTGCCGAAGATGTCGGAGGTCGCCTCGTTCAGGCCGCCCGACTCACGGCTGTAGTTGAGGCCCGCGGTGGACGCGGTCAGGCCGTGGCTCATCTCGTGGCCGGCCACGTCGAGCGCCGTGAGCGGGTGCTGGTTGCTCTGCCCGTCGCCGTACGTCATGCAGAAGCAGGCGTCCGACCAGAAGGCGTTGACATAGGCGTTGCCGTAGTGGACACGGGAGTAAGCGGCCTTGCCGTCGCCCGCGATGCCGTTCCGGTTGAACGCGCTCTTGTAGTAGTCCCACGTCTCGGCCGCGCCGTACGCGGCGTCGACCGCGGCGGTCTGCCGGTTCGTCACCGTCCCGTCGCCCCACTGGTCGTCGGCGTCGTGGAAGAGCGTGCCCGTGCCGGACGTGCCGCCGTTCAGGTCGTACGTCTTGTGGCCGCCGCGCCCGCCGTCGGTGAGGTCGAACCCGCCGCCGGCCGATGCGGTGCTCCCGACCGTGACGGTGCCGCTGTACTCGCTGGTGCCGGTGCCGTTCTCGATGCCCTCGTACGAGTACAGCTTCTTGCCGGTGGCGGCGTCGGTGACGACGTGGAGCTCGCTCGGCGTCCCGTCGGCCTGAGTGCCGGTCACGATCGTCTCGTAGGCGAGGACCGGCTTGCCGGAGGCGGCCCAGACGACCTTGCGGACGTTCTTCGCGGCGGCGCTCTTGGCGTCCGAGACGGCGAGGGCCGACTTCTTGGCGGCGGCGGGGGCCAGGGAGGCGTCCGTCGACGCCACGGATATCGCCCCCTTGTGCGCCTTGGAGACACCCTTGAGGTCGCCGTTCTTCGCGGTGTGCGTGACGAGGTCGCCGCCGAGCACGGGCAGACCGTCGTAGGTGCGCTCGTAGCGGGTGTGGGTCGTGCCGTTCGCGTCCTTGACGACGTCGCGGGCGACGAGCTTCTCCCCGCTGCCGAGCCCGAGTTGGCGGGCGGCCGCCGGGGCGTCGGCCTGTGCGTCCTTGAGGGCCGTGGCCCGCTGGGAGGCGCTGAGCGGAACGGCGGTGGCACCGGCGGTGCGGTCGGCGGCGGTCGCCGCGGTGCCGCTCTGCAGAGCCAGGACGACCATGGCGGCCGATGCCGCGAGTGCGGTGGCTCGAGCGGTGGTCCTGCGGCCGGTGGTGCGGGGAGTGGGGGAGCGGTGTGTCACTCGGACTCCTTCTGTGTCCAACGACCCGTGGGTGGTGACCCGTCGGGGGGTGGGGGGCGCGGGGAGAGAGTGACACCGGGCACGCTGTGTTTGACAGGGCGCCGTCAAAGATTTGCCAGTTCGTGTCCGAATGCGGGTGGTGACTGTCCGTTATTTGCCGCTTGACAGGGAAGTGCTGGCCGGAATGCGTCGGTTGAGGGCGACGAGGGGCGGGCGGCGAGGGCGTTGAGGGCGGCTAGGGCGTTGAGGGCGTTGAGGGCGGCGAGGAAGCTGAGGAGTTGTTAGCCGTGAGGCGTGAGGCGTGGGGCGGGGCGCGCGGGCGCGCAGAAGGGCCCCGGCCGGATCTCCCCGGCCGGGGCCCTTCAACTGCCGTGCTGCGGGCATCAGGCGGTCATGACATCCATGGCAGCCATGCCGGTCACGCCGGCCGTGCCCGCGTCCCGCGTGAGGGTGTCAGCGATCAGACGTTCACGCCGAAGTCCTGCGCGATGCCGACGAGGCCCGACGCGTAACCCTGGCCCACCGCGCGGAACTTCCACTCCGCGCCGTTGCGGTACAGCTCGCCGAAGACCATGGCGGTCTCGGTGGCGGCGTCCTCGGAGAGGTCGTAGCGGGCGATCTCGGTGCCGCCGGCCTGGTTGACGATGCGGATGAACGCGTTGCGCACCTGGCCGAAGTTCTGCGAGCGGTTCTCCGCGTCGTAGATCGAGACCGGGAAGACGATCTTGTCGACGTCGGCCGGGAGGCCCGCCAGATTGACGTTGATCTGCTCGTCGTCGCCCTCGCCCTGGCCCGTGACGTTGTCACCGGTGTGGACGATGGTCTGGTCCGGCGTCGCCTTGTTGTTGAAGAAGACGAAGTGGCCGTCCGAGTAGACCTTGCCCTGCGGGTTCACCGCGATCGCGGAGGCGTCGAGGTCGAAGTCGGTGCCGGTGGTGGTGCGGACGTCCCAGCCGAGGCCCACGGTGACGGCGGTCAGGCCCGGAGCCTCCTTGGTGAGCGAGACGTTGCCACCCTTGGACAGGCTTACAGCCATTGTTGGGAGTCCTTCCCTCGTTAGCGGTGCGTGCGCTTCGTAGACGAAGCTACTCGTACCCCTATGAACGCCAAGGGGGGATCCAGGGTTCCAGGTGTCTTTACTTTCTTTACCCACTTTCCCCGGGATGGGTGCGGCGCCGGGAAAAGGGGGTGACGCGGCGCGTGTCCAGGCGCGACCATGGAACCCATGTCCGGTCCTTACTTCATCCGCGGCTCGGTGGTCCTTCCGGAGGCCGAGCTTCTCTGGCGATTCTCCCGGTCGTCCGGGCCGGGCGGCCAGCACGTGAACACCAGCGACTCCCAGGTCGAGCTCCGCTTCGATCTCGCCAGGACGGAGGCGCTGCCCGAGGTGTGGAAGGCGCGGGCCCTGGAGCGGCTCGCCTCCCGCCTCGTCGACGGCGTCATCTCCGTACGGTCCTCGGAACACCGCTCCCAGTGGCGCAACCGCGAGACCGCCGCCGTACGCCTCACGTCCCTCCTCGCCGAGGCCACCGCCCCGCCGCCCAAGCCGCGCCGCGCGACCCGCATCCCCCGGGGGATCAACGAGCGCCGCCTACGCAACAAGAAGGCACGGTCGGACACGAAGCGGGGCCGGTCGGGGCGGGGCTGGGACTGAGCGGCCTCACGGGGTCCGGGCGGGGGCTTCACCCCAACTGCCGGTATTTCCCCTTGAAGTAGGCCAGCGGTCCGCCGTCGGCGCTGGGCAGCGTGGCCGTGAGCACCCGGCCGATCACCAGCGTGTGGTCCCCGGCCACCACCCGCTGCTCCGTGCGGCACTCCAGCGTCGCGAGCGCGCCGCCCACCAAGGGCGCGCCTGACACCTCGCCGCGTACGTAAGGGATGCCCTCGAAGAGCAGACGGTCGCTGATGCGGCCCTTCATCGCGAAGCGGCCCGCGATGTGGTGCTGGCTCTCGGAGAGCACGGACACCGCCCACAGGGGCTGCTCGTCGAGCAGGTCGTCCATGCGGGAGCCGTTGCGCAGGCTGACGAGGACGAGCGGCGGGTCGAGGGAGACCGACAGGAACGCCGTCGCCGTCATGCCGACGTCCTCGCCCAGGGGAGCCGACGGGTCGTCCGGGTCGAGCGGCATCTCGCGCGCGGTCACCAGGACCACGCCCGCGGCCAGTCGGGACATGGCGGCGCGGAACTCGTCGTTGCTCACCCCCTCAGCATGCCCGGCCGAGGCGGGCGCGGGGACGGAAGCGGCTGTGGGGGTTGTGGGGAGCGTGGGGGTCGTGCGGCTGGTGGGGGAGAGCGGGGGATTCTTGAGCAGCGGGGGAGTCTTCAGCACGTCTCGACGCTAGCTTCGGTGCCGTGGCCGCCACATCGGGCCTTGGGCCGAGGACGGTCCTAGGACCTGTGGTGGGTTCCGTCCGGATATGGCGGTGTTCGGGGGTGTTCTCCGTTCAGGAAGTGCAGGGGGCGTGCGCCGGAACACCCCTCAACCCTTCATCTCCTCCTGTGACTTGAGTCACAGGAGCCATATTTTGTTGACCCTGTGTACCGGGTGCACAGCTCGCTGTGATTCAGTGGCGGAGACACTGCAAGAAGAGCGTGCACACGCACGTGCGGAATCGGCGATCAGAATTCTGGAGTGCTGTCGAGGTCTCGGGGAGAGCTGAGCATGGAGACCGAGTCGGAGCCGTACGTCCGTCTTGCGACCCTGCGGCAGCTTCACCAGGTGATGGCGGACATGAACACCGCCCGCAGCCTGGCCGACACCCTGCAGACGGTCTCCGACGGAGTCGTGAACGGCCTCGGATACGAGCTGGCCTGCGTCAATCTCGTACGCCCCGACGGTGACCTCGTCGTCGCCGCCTTCTCCGGCGACTCCTCCGCCGAAGCCCTCATCACCGGCCGGGTCGGCTCCCGCGCCTCCTGGGACCGCCGCCTGTCCATGGGCGAGGCCTGGGGCGACCTGCGGTTCATCCCGCACACCGAGGGCTGGGTCCTCGACGAGGACGACGTACCGCAGTGGTTCACCGACGGGCCGCCGCCCCGCTTCGAGGACGAGTGGCACCCCGCGGACCGCCTCTTCGCCCCGATGTACGCCACCGGCGGTTCCGGGGGCGAACTCCTCGGCGTGATCTCCGCAGACCGCCCGCGCAACGGCAGGCGCCCCGGCGCCTGGGGCCGCGAGGCCCTGCAGATGTACGCCTTCCAGGCCGCCATCGCCATCAGCAACGCACGGCTGCGCGCCAACATGCAGCGCGCCCTGGTCCGGCTCGAACGCGAGCAGCAGGCCCTGCGCGCCAGCGAGGAGTCCTTCCGCCAGGCCTTCGAGTACGCCCCCAGCGGCATGGCCATCGCCGAGATGGGCGGCGACCAGCACGGGCGGCTCCTGCGCACGAACGACGCCCTGTGCCGGCTGCTCAGCCGCCCGGCGTCCGCCATGCGCCGCTACTCGTTCTCCGACCTCGTCCACCCCGAGGACATCGGCACGCTGCTGCGCACCTCCGCCGAGGGAGGCCGCGCCGAGCTGCGCCTCGGACGGCGCGACGGCACCTATGTCTGGGTGTCCCTGCGGAACTCGGTGGTGGCCGACGCCGCCGACGGGCCGCGTTTCCTGCTCACCCACGTCGAGGACATCGAGGAGCGCAAGCGCCGCGAGCTGCACCTCGCGCACCGCGCGTCCCACGACTCCCTCACCGGCCTGCCGAACTCGGCGGAGCTGCGCTCCCGCCTCTCGGCCCGCCTGTGCCGCCGCCCCCAGCTGCCCGAGCCGAGCGCCGTGGACTCCCTGGACGCGGCGTACGGGGACCGCACCGGCAGCTCGTACGACACGAACGGGCACGGATTCGACTTCGCGGGGGCCGCCGCTGCCGCCGCGGCCGGCCAGCAGAACGGCGGGTCCGGGCCCTCCGGCGGGATCTACGACGACTATGGCTTCGATCACCACGTCCACATCGTCGCGCCCGAGGGGGAGACCGATGACGGCACGAAGGGCCTGGCGGTCCTCTTCTGCGACCTGGACGGCTTCAAGTCGATCAACGACCGGTTCGGGCACCACACCGGAGACGCCGTTCTGATCGAGGTCGCACGGCGTCTGACCAGCGGTGTCCGTGACGGGGACACCGTCGCCAGGCTCGGCGGCGACGAGTTCGTCGTGCTCGCCGACGGGCTCGGCCGTGCCGACGCACAGGACCTCGCCGTCCGTCTGCGGAACGCGATCATTCCGCCCATCCGGGTCGATGGAAGGGCCGTCCGTGTGGGCGCCAGTTTCGGCATCGGCTGGGCGCACTGCGGGATGACGGCCGACGAGGTGTTGAAATCCGCTGACCAGCGGATGTACATCGAGAAACGGTCGCGTGCCAAGCAGCAACGACGGGCCGGATGATCTCCTTCCGCGGGTATCGGTGAGGTCAACGCCACCCCTTCGGACCACTCCCAGCGGGTACGCTCGCCGGGTAAGCGATACGTAGGGAGTGATCAGGGATGGCGCCCGCTGACAACGGCGCGAGCACGCCCGAGGACGACGATCCGTTCGGCTATCTGTACGCCGACGGACAGGCGGCCGGGGCGACACCGCCCAGCGGGGGCGGCGGCTACGGCTATCCGGGTCCCCGGTCCTACCACCAGGTCAGGCCGGTCGGTGAGCGGCAGTACGGGCAGCAGCCCCAGCCGACCGCCGCGCACGGTCAGGCGCCCCAGCAGCAGCCACAGGCCTACGGCCAGCCGAACGCGCACTACTCGGCCCCCGAGACGCTGCCCGGCGGCGCACCGACCACGGTGACGCCCACGCAGCACGGCGGCGGTGGCGGCCGGGGGCGGGGGCCCAACACCAAGGGCCTGCTGATCGGCGCGCTCGCCGTCGTGGCGGCCGTGGTCATCGGCATCGGTGTCGCGGTCCTCGGCGGCGACTCGAACGACGACGCGAAGGGCGACGCGGGCGGCCAGCCGTCCGGTGGCTCCCAGTCGGTCCAGCCGAGCCAGACCGCGTCCAAGAAGGCCGACAAGCCGGTCGACCTCCCCAAGACGGACGCCAAGGCGCTGAAGCTCGAGGGCGGCACGGCCACCGCGTCGGACGTCCAGGGCGCCAAGGCCGACGGCGGCACCTATGTGGCCGGCTTCAATCAGGTGGGCGCCAAGCTCACCTGGACGGTCAACGGCATCCCGAAGGACGGCGCGTACAGCCTGCGCGTCAACTACGGCGTGCCCGGCAAGGACGCCAACGCGACCATCACGGTCAACGGCAAGGTGCAGACCCGCCCGCTCAACATGGAGAACTTCTCCCGCGCCAAGGAAGGCGACTGGGAGAAGGGGTGGACGAACACCTGGTCCGTCGTCCAGCTCAGCAAGGGCACGAACGCGATCGCGATCTCGTGCGAGCAGGGCAACCAGTGTGACGCCAACTTCGACCAGATGTGGCTGGTCAAGGGCACCAACGGCTGATCGACAGAGCTTGCCGACAGCGGCCTGGGGCGTGCCCTAGGCCGCTGTCGGCGTCTGTTGTGTCACCGCGACCCGGCCGAGCAGTTCCTCGTACGCCGCGCGGTCGAACTCCCCGGCCACCGGGGCCAGTACCGTCGCCGCGGACAGGGCGACCGCGCGGGCCAGGCGGTCCGGCCACGGCAGGTCTTCCACGTAGCCCGAGAGCAGGCCGGCGACCGCCGAGTCGCCGGCGCCCGTCGGGTTGCCCTTCACCCGGTCCGGGGCGGGGGCGCGCCAGCTGCCGTCCGGGGTGACCGCGAGGAGGCCCTCAGGGCCCAGTGAGGCGACCACGGAGTGCGCGCCGCGGCGGCGGGCGTCACGGGTGGCGCGCAGCGGCTCGTGGGAGCCGGTGAGCTCGGCGAGCTCGTCGGAGTTCGGCTTGATGATGTCGGGGCGGGCCGCGAGCCCCCGGCGCAGCGGTTCCCCGGACGAGTCGAGCAGGACGGGCACGGACGCGGCGCGGGCCGCGCGGACCAGCTGGGCGTACGCGCCGACGGGGACGCCCGGCGGGAGGCTGCCGCACAGGGCCACCGCGGACGCGGACGTGAGGAGCTCCTCGTAGGCCTCGGTGAACGCGGACCACTCGGAGGGGGAGACGAGCGGGCCCGGCTCGTTGAGCTGGGTCGTGTCGCCGGTCGTGGCGTCGACGACCGCGATGGTGCGGCGGGTGGCGCCCGAGACCGGGACGAGTGCGTCCCGGATGCCGGGGGAGTCCACGAGCTGTTCCCTGAGGGCGCGGCCCGTGCCGCCGCCGGCGAAGCCGGTGACGGTCACGTCGTGGCCGAGCGCGGCGAGCACGCGCGCGACGTTGAGGCCCTTGCCGCCGGGGCGTTCGGTGACCTTGGTGACGCGGTGCGACGCGTGCGGGTGCAGCGCCGGCACGTCGTAGGTGATGTCGAGCGCGGCGTTCAGTGTGACCGTGAGGATCACGAGACCCCAGCCCACCCCTCAGTTCGGAACTACCTTCAGTAACGCGGCCTGATCATGCCAAAGACCGGGCGGTAGGCCCAGACCTCACGCGAGCCGGGGTTCCACGATCCACCGGCCCTTGCGCATGACGCCCTTGAGCTCGAAGTCCTCGTCGAGGACCACGAGGTCGGCGTCCTTGCCGGGCTCCAGCGAGCCCACCCTGTCGTCCACGCCGAGGAGGCGGGCCGGGTTGGCGGAGATCGCGCGGACGACGTCCTCGACGGGCAGCTTGTCGATGGTGGCGGCGCGCTTGAACGCGCGGTCCAGGGTGAGCGTCGAGCCGGCGATCGAGTTGCCCTCGACGAGCCGCGCGACGCTGTCCTTCACCTCGACCTCCAGGGTGCCGAGCATGTAGCGGCCGTCGCCGAAGCCCGCCGCGTCCATGGCGTCGGTGATGAACGCGACGCGACCGCTGCCCACGTGATGGAACGCCAGCTCCAGGGCGGCCGGGTGCAGATGCGTGCCGTCGTTGATGAGTTCGACGGTGATCCGCTCGTCCTCCAGGAGCGCCGTGATGGGTCCCGGGGCGCGGTGTCCGACGGCCGGCATGGCGTTGTAGAGGTGCGTGGCGACGGTGGCGCCCGCGTCGATCGCCTCGACGGTCTGCTCGTACGTGGCGTCGGTGTGGCCGATCGCGGCGATCACGCCGTGCTCGGCGAGGAGGCGTACGGAGTCGATGCCGCCGGGGAGTTCGGGGGCGAGGGTGAGCATCTTGGCCCGGCCGCGCGCCGCGTCGAGCAGCTTGCGGACCTCGGCCGGGTCGGGGTCGCGCAGGAGCGTTTCGTCATGGGCGCCCTTGCGGCACGGGGAGATGAACGGGCCCTCGAAGTGGATGCCCGCGATCTCGCCCTGCTCGGCCAGCTCGGACAGCAGGCCCGCGCGCTGGGTGAGGAAGTCCGTCTCGCCGGTGACGAAGGACGCGACGACCGTCGTGGTGCCGTGCAGGCGGTGCGTGCGGACGCCCTTGAGGATGTCGTCGATCGATCCCGAGGTGAAGGAGGCCCCGCCGCCGCCGTGGTTGTGCATGTCGACGAAGCCGGGCACGACCCAGTGGCCGGTGAGATCGGTGGAGGGGGCGCCGGCCGGCGCGCTGCCGGCGATCCTCGCGCCGTCCACGATCACGCGTCCGTTCTCGACGACGCCGGCCGGCAGGACGACGCGGGCGCCGGAGAGAACATTCAGAGCGGCCATCAGGCGACTACCTCCGTGGAATCGGTGGACCGGGCGAGCAGGTCCCAGGCGAGCAGGCCCGCGCCCAGGCAGCCGGCGGTGTCCCCGAGGGCCGCCGGGACGATCGTGGGCAGCTTCTGGAACGTCACGCGTTCCTCGACGGCGGCCCGCAGTGGTGTGAACAAGGTTTCCCCCGCCTCGGCCAGACCGCCACCGATGATCAGGGTGCGCGGGTCCAGCAGAGTGAGCGCCGTGACGAGCCCGTCGGCGAGCGCCTCCACGGCCTCCAGCCAGACCTGCCGCGCCCTGGGGTCACCGGACTCGACGGCCTTGGCGCAGTCCGCGGCGTCCGCCTCCGGGTCGCCGGTGGCCTCGGCCCAGGCGAGCGAGACCGCCGAGGCGGACGCGTAGCGCTCCAGGCAGCCGCGCTGGCCGCAGCTGCAGTCCGTGCCGCCGGGGCGTACGACGATGTGGCCGATCTCGCCGGCCGAGCCGTGCGCGCCGGGTTCGATGCGGCCGGCGATGCCGATGGCGCCGGCGATGCCCGTGCCGAGCGGTACGAACAGGAAGCGGTCGGCGCCCTTGCCCGCGCCGAGCCGGCCCTCGCCGAGGCCGCCGGTGCGCACGTCGTGGCCGAGGGCGACGGGGATGCCGTCGAGCCGCTCGCTCAGCAGTCTGCGCATCGGCACGTCGCGCCAGCCGAGGTTCGACGCGTACAGGGCGATGCCGTGCTCGTCGTCGACGATGCCCGGCACCGCGACGCCGGCCGCGGCGGCCGGCTCCCCGAGGTGTTCCTCGCCGTACGCGCGCAGGTCGGCGGCGAAGCCGAGTATGGTCTCGACGACCGCGTCGGGCCCGCGCTCGCGGCCGGTGGCGCGCCGTGTCTGGTGGAGCAGGGTGCCGTCGGCCCCGACCAGCGCGGCCTTCATTCCGGTGCCGCCCACATCGAGGGCGATGACATGTCTCACGGGGACAGTCTCGCGCCTCAACCCGCGAGAGGTCTAGTCCACTTGCATGGATCTTGCGTCGATGTGTACGGATGGCGCGTTTCCGCTTTCCCGGCGAAGGCCCGTTGCGGGTGCGAAACCCGTGTGGTGTAGACCTTATGGCCGGGCCTCGTGAGCATTCCGGGCCCGAAATCCTGACGAGCGACATCAAGAGGGTGGGAAACCGGCTGTGCAGCGGCGCATGACAGGTCTGACGGCGGCGGTGGCCGCGCTCGGCATGGCGGCGACGCTGGCCGCCTGCGGGGGCCCGGGCTCCGAGGACGTGACCCTGAAGCTGGTGGCCGCCGACTACGGCGACTCCCCGGCGAACAGCTCCCAGAAGTACTGGGACAAGCTGTCCGCCGCCTTCGAGAAGAAGAACCCCGGCATCAAGGTCGACGTCAGCGTCTACTCCTGGAACGACGTCGACGCCAAGGTCAAGAAGATGGTCGCGGACGGCCACGCGCCCGACATGGCGCAGATCGGCGCGTACTCCGACTACGCCGCGAGCGGCAAGCTCTACAGCGCGAACGACCTGCTCTCCATCCCCGTGCAGTCCGACTTCCTGCCGCAGCTCGCCGACGCCGGCGAGGTCTCCCGCGTCCAGTACGGCATGCCCTTCGCGTCCTCCACGCGGCTGCTGTTCTACAACAAGACCCTCTTCGACAAGGCGGGCCTGACCCCGCCGCAGACCTGGGCCCAGCTCCAGGCCGACGCCAAGGCCCTCAAGGCGCGCGGCGTGAAGATCCCCTACGCGCTGCCGCTGGGCCCCGAAGAGGCGCAGGCCGAGACCATGATGTGGATGCTGAGCGGCGGCTCCGGTTACACCGACGACGTCGGCACCTACAGCCTCGACTCCCCGCAGAACGTCAAGACCTTCGAGTGGCTGAAGAACGACCTGGTCGGCCAAGGGCTCACCGGTCCGACGCCGCCCGCCAAGCTCGACCGCGCGCAGGCCTTCGCGGCCTTCACGCGCGGTGACGTCGGCATGCTCAACGGGCATCCGACGCTGATGCAGATGGCCGCCAGGAAGGGCGTGAAGTTCGGCACGGTGCCGATGCCCGGCATCAACGGCAGGGCCCGCTCGACCATGGGCGTCGCCGACTGGATGATGGCGTTCCGGCAGAACGGCCACAAGGACCAGGTCGGCAAGTTCCTCGACTTCGTCTACAGCGAGAAGAACGTCCTCGACTTCTCGCGCGAGTACGACCTCCTGCCGGTCACCAACTCCGCGTCGGACACGATGGCCGACGACAAGCGCGACCAGAAGCTCTGGAAGTTCCTCGGCGAGCTGCAGAACTCGGAGCTCTACCCCGTCGGCAAGACGTCCTGGGCCCAGGTCAGCGCCGGCGTCAAGCGCGAGATCGGCTCGACCGTCGGTCCCAACGGCAACCCGGGCGCCACCCTGGGCCGCCTTCAGCGCTCGGCCGACGCGGCGGAGAACGCGGAGTAGCGTCGCTGCCGTGAGCGAACCGCCGTACGCAGAGTCAGGGCCGGAGTCAGAGGCAGGGCCAGGACCAGAGCCAGGGCCCGAGCCCGTGCCCGTGCCCGAGTCCGCCGAGGAGACGTCCGGCGCCCTGTCCCCCCGTGAGCAGGGCGTCCTCGCCCTGGAGCGGCGCGGGTGGGCTTCGGCCGGGGCCAAGGAGCGCGCCGTGCGCGAGGAGCTGGGGCTCGCCCCGGTGCGCTACTACCAGCTGCTCAACGCGCTCCTCGACGACCCGAGGGCCCTCGCCCACGACCCGGTCACCGTCAACCGGCTGCGCCGGGTACGGGACGCGCGCCGCGAGGAACGCTGACCCGCACGCCAGGCGTACGGTCCGCCTCCCGCGGATAGGCTCGGCGCATGGGCAGCCCTCAGCAGCACGACCTGCCGTCGCCTGTGACCTCCGCCGGGCGTGACGGCCTCGACGCACTCCTCTCGGACCCCGCGCGGGCCGTGATCGCGCTCGACTTCGACGGCACGCTCGCGCCGATCGTGCCCGACCCCGAACAGGCCCGCGCCCACCCGGGCGCCGTCCGCGCGCTCGCCGCGCTGGCACCGCAGGTCGGCTCCGTCGCCGTGATCACCGGCCGACCCGCGGGCGTCGCCGTGCGCTACGGCGGCTTCGCGGGCATCCCGGGCCTCGAACACCTCGTGGTCCTCGGCCACTACGGCGCCGAGCGCTGGGACGCCGTCACCGGCACGGTCCACGCTCCCGCCCCGCACCCCGGCGTCGCGGCCGTCCGCGCCGAACTGCCCGGAGTCCTGGAGTCCGTGGGCGCCTGGCGCGGCACCTGGATCGAGGAGAAGGGCCGGGCCGTCGCCGTCCACACGCGCCGCGCGGCCGACCCGCAGGCGGCGTTCGAGGCGCTGCGCGCGCCTCTGTCCGACCTCGCGGCCCGGCACGGCCTGATCGTCGAGCCCGGCCGTCTCGTCCTCGAACTGCGGCCGCCCGGCATGGACAAGGGCGCCGCGCTCAGCGCCTACGTACGGGAAGTGGGCGCGACGTCGGTCCTCTACGGGGGCGATGACCTCGGCGACCTGCCCGCGTTCGCCGCCGTCGACGAGCTCCGCAAGGACGGGGTGCCGGGCCTGCTGGTGTGCAGCGGCAGCTCGGAGGTCACGGAGCTGGCGGAACGGGCCGACGTGGTGGTGGACGGGCCGGAGGGAGTGGTCGGGCTGCTGTGGGGTCTGGCCGACGCGATCAGCTCCCGGGCCCAGCCCCCCGGTCTCGGCCCGGTCTAACCCCGCAGCGCGTTGAGCTGGTCCAGGAACCACTGGGCGGGCGGCAGCGCGGTCGCCGCGGCCGTGAGCCGCTTCGTGCGCTCGGCGCGCTCCCCGTCGCCCATGAGCAGTGCGGTGTGCAGGGCTTCGGCCGTCGCCGACACGTCGTACGGGTTCACCACGAGCGCGTCGTCGCCCAGCTCCTCGTACGCGCCCGCCTCCCGCGACAGGACCAGCGCGCAGCCCTCGTCGGAGACGACCGGGACCTCCTTGGCGACGAGGTTCATGCCGTCCCTGATCGGGTTGACCAGGGCCACGTCGGCCAGCCGGTACGCGGCCAGGGAGCGGGCGAAGTCGTCCTTCACATGGAGCACGACAGGGGTCCAACTCTCCGTGCCGAAGCGGGAGTTGATCTCCCCGGCGACCCGGGACACCTCGTCGGTGTACTCCCGGTAGACCGCGAGGTCCTGCCGTGACGGGTACGCGAAGGCGACGTGCACCACCCGCTCGCGCCACTCGGGGTGTTCATCGAGGAGGAGGCCGAACGCGCGCAGGCCGCGCACGATGTTCTTCGACAGCTCCGTGCGGTCCACGCGGACGATCACCTTGCGGTCCGGGCCGCCGATCTGCTCCCGCAGCGCGGCGAGCCGCTCCTCGACGTCGGGGCGGCGCGAGCGCTCCCGCAGGAAGTCCGCGTCCGCGCCGAGGCCGTGCACCCCGATCTCCGTACCGAACGTGCCGCCCACCACGGCCTCGCAGCACGCCGTGAACGTGTCCGCCCAGCGCCGCGTCAGGAACCCGAGCCGGTCCGCGCCCAGCATCCCGCGCAGCAGCTGCCCGGCGATGTCGTCCGGCAGCATCCGGAAGTAGTCGACCGGCGCCCACGGGGTGTGCGAGAAGTGTCCGATGCGCAGGTCGTCGCGCAGCTCCCGCAGCATCCCCGGCACGAGCGCCAGGTGGTAGTCCTGCACGACGACCGCGGCGCCCGGCCCGGCCTCCGCGGCCAGCGCCTCGGCGAACGCCCGGTTGTAGGCCTCGTACGAGGCCCACCGCGCACGGAACTGTGGCCCGAAGACGGGCTCCAGGGGCGTCTGGTAGAGCATGTGGTGGACGAACCAGAGGACCGAGTTCGCGATGCCGTTGTACGCGTCTGCGTACACCTCGGGGTCGATGTCGAGCATCCGCACCCCCGGCTCTCCCACGCCACGCCGCACCGCCTCGCGGTCGCCTTCGCCGAGGGCCGCGCACACCCACACCGCGCTCGCGCCTTCCGGGTCCTGTCCGATGGCGGAGAGCCCGGAGACGAGCCCGCCGCCGCCGCGCCGCGCGTCGAGCGTCCCGTCGGCCCCGAGCTCGTACGAGACCGGACCGCGGTTGGACGCGACGAGGATCTGTGCACCCTGCGTGGAAGCCATACGGGCAAACGTAGCCCGGCCCGTAAACGCTCAAACGTACGGCCGGACTCCGTGGGAGCCCGGCCGTATACGATCCGCCGTTCGCCTGCCGCGACGGCTACCCGCGCGGGTCAGTCACGCCGGCTGCGCGCCGCCGCCACCGCGAGGACACCGAGCGCGCACAGGGCCGCCGCGAGACCGCCGTACAGGAGCGTGTCCGAGTCACCGGTGGCGGCCAGCTTGCTGCCGTGCGGCCGGTGCGACTCCCGAGGTGGGGCCGGGCGCGCCTGCTCCCGCCTGGCGGTGATGACCGAGGTGCACGGGTCGCCCCCGCCGGGCCGGGCCTTCGGGCAGTTGGTGCGCGGCACGCCGGCCGTCACGGTGACCACGGTGGCCTCTCCCGCCGTGCAGGACGCCTTCACGCGCTGTGTGATGACGACCTTGCCGTGGGCCGCGACGTCACCCTTCCAGACGTACACGGACCCCCGCTTCGTGACGCTCCCGGCGGAGGCGACCGGGGCCGAGCCCGCCGTCACGGGCCACTCGACGGCGGCGCCGGTGCGCTTCCTGGCCGAGAAGTCGGAGATCGTGACGGTGTTCCCGGTCTCCTGGCACGGCGGCACGGCAGGCCGCTGCGGCACGTTCGTGATGCGCAGGGCGGGCGGCGCCGGGGGCTGCGGCTTCTCGATCTCGGGGGCGGTCCCGCAGCCCGGGTCGGTGCTGCCGGCCGCGCAGTTGGAGCGCGGTGACTGCACCTCGATGCCGCTGGGCAGCTTCCCGTCGCCGCGCACCGGGTCGTGGATCTTCACCGAGTACGTCACGGTGGCGGTCTTCCCGGCGGGGATGTCACCGGAGTAGCCGATCCTCGGCGCGCTGTACGAGACATGGCCGAGGTCCGTCCGCACGTCGCCGTTGTACGCCGCGTCGTCGAGGTTGCCGGTCAGGTCGTCGCTGAACCTGGCGTTCGGGTAGTCGAGCGAGCTGATGTTCTTCGCCCTGACCGTGTACGTCAGGGTGTCGCCGGGGCCGACCGTCTTCGGGCTCGCCGTCTTGGTGACCTCCAGGTCGGGGACCGGGACGGACCGCGCGAGCGCGTTCGGGGCGCCGTACTTGTAGACGACGGTCATCGACCAGCCGGCCACGCAGCCCTTGCCGTCGGGCGCCCAGACGCCGCCGACCGCGACGGGGACGGGCGCGCCGGTGCCGGTGACACCGGCGAACATGCTCGTGACGTCGGCCTCGCCCGTGTAGTAGTGCGGGCCGTCGGTGGTCGCCGGGTCCTGGACCAGGTGCTCGGCGGAGACCTTCGCCGCCGCGCCGTCGTTCACGCCCAGCACGGGCACGGCGGCGAGCGGGGCGCCCGGCGAGGTCCGCACATCGGCGCCGGAGAGGTCGCACCGCGCGAGCTGCGCGCCGTTCGGGCCCTTGTACGTGCCGTCGTTGCCGCCGAAGAACAGGCGGGCGTACGCCACCTTCGCGCCCGGCGGGATCGTCACCCGGCCGGTGCTGGAGCCGTAACCGGCCGTCGTGCCGGCCGTGTTGACGCGCCGCATGACGAACGTGCCGTCGGCGCCGTCCCGGCCGCCGGCGGCGACCGCGCAGCGCGCCGCCAGGTCGGCAGGCGCGGCCGGGCAGCCCATGACCGTGTTGCCGATGGTCACGAAGCCGCCGTCCAGCGATTCGTCGTAGCGCTTGGGGAACGGCGCGACCACGTCCGCCGATGCGGGGGCCGCGGCGCCGAGCGCCGTCAGTGCGGTGACCGTGGCGACGAGCGCCCCGGCGGTGCGGGTCGCGGCTGCGCGCAGCCGTCGCCCACCCGAAACTTGTCTGAGCCACATAAAGGGCAATGTAGGCAAAACATACGATTGTCCCCGGCTACGCCACGCGGCGCTCCGCGTACTCGGTGATTTCGGTCATCGGGGGGCGTTCCTCCGTGTCCACGTCGTGCGTGCGCGGCTCGAATCCCTGTTCCCCGCGCTCGAACTGGGTGAGCACCGGACGTACGAGGTGCCCGCGCGCGAGCCGCAACTGCGCGGTGCGGTAGATCGCCGCGGCCATCCGCCCGAGCGCCTGCCCGTCCTGGTGCCGGTGCTTGCGCACCCCCACGTCGACCTGCCCGAGCGCGTCCAGGCCCACCGTGTGCAGCGCGTCGACGAGAAGACCGAGCTCAACTCCGTAACCGACGGGGAACGGCAGGCGCTCAAGGAGCGATCTGCGGGCCGCGTACTCGCCGCCGAGCGGCTGCACGAACCCCGCGAGCAGCGGCCAGTGCAGATTGAGGAGCGGGCGCGCCACCAGTTCCGTGACCCGGCCCCCCTGGCCCGCGGCGGAACCGAGCGGGCGGTCGTACATCGCCTTCACGAAGTCCACACCGGGATCCGTGAGCAGCGGGCCCACGATGCCCGAGACGAAGTCGGCGGAGAACTCCTTCAGGTCCGCGTCGACGAAGCAGACGATGTCGCCGCCCGTCACGAGCAGCGAGCGCCACAGCACCTCGCCCTTGCCGGGCACGGCCGGGATCCTCGGCAGGATCGCGTCCCGGTGCACGACGCGCGCCCCGGCGGCCCGCGCGACCTCGGCCGTACGGTCCGTCGAGCCCGAGTCGATCACCACCAGCTCGTCGACCAGCGGCACCCGCTCCGTCATCAGGGCGCGCCGGATCTCGGCGACGATCTCGCCGACCGTCTCCTCCTCGTTCAGCGCGGGCAGTACCACGCTCACCGAGGTGCCCGAGGCGCGCTTCGCGGCGATCAGCTGAGGGAGCGGGCGGTCCGACACCGACCAGGAACGCCTGCTCAGCCAGCGCTCTACTTCTTCCAGCACGGTGCGCGGCTCCTCACTGTCTGAACTGTCTGATCACGAACTGTGATCCATCTCGCGGTTCGGACGACTATCTCAAGCGTCCAGGCCTTCGGTTACAGTCTTGAACAACGCCGGTGACCATCGCATGTCGGGGTCGCCGCCGCGCTTGAGTGATCAAGTGCCAGCTCAACAACCGAATAGCGCTCATCCAGAGGGACAGAGGGATACGGCCCGTTGAAGTCCCGGCAACCCTCCCGCCGACCTTGTCGAGGTCCAGGTGGGGAAGGTGCCAATTCCGTCTCGTGGCGAGATGCGCCGCGAGGAAGATGAGGAGAAAGGGCCTCGCCATCATGGCTGCGCAGACTGTCGCCACCACCACTTCCGTCGATCTCGGACCCGCCTCGGCGCTTTCCTGCCGCGAGTGCGGCACCAGCTTCCCGCTCGGACCGATCTTCGCCTGTGCCGAGTGTTTCGGGCCGCTCGAAGTCTCCTACGACCTGCCGGTCGGCGACCCCGAGTCGCTGCGCAAGGAGATCGAGGCCGGACCCGCCAACATCTGGCGCTACGCCCCTCTCCTGCCCGTCCCGGCCGACGTCGCCGAGAAGCCGAACCTGAACCCTGGCTGGACCAAGCTCGTCAAGGCCGACAACCTCGCCCGTGAACTCGGCGTCGAGCAGGGCAAGCTGTTCGTCAAGGACGACTCCGGCAACCCCACGCACTCCTTCAAGGACCGCGTCGTCGCCCAGGCCATCGAGGCCGCCCGCGCCTTCGGCTTCACCACGCTGTCCTGCTCCTCCACCGGCAACCTCGCCGGCGCCGTCGGCGCCGCCGCGGCCCGCGCCGGCTTCCGCTCCTGCGTGTTCATCCCGCACGACCTGGAGCAGGGCAAGGTCGTCATGGCCGCGGTCTACGGCGGCGAACTCGTCGGCATCGAGGGCAACTACGACGACGTCAACCGCTTCTGCTCCGAGCTCATCGGCGACCCGCTCGGCGAGGGTTGGGGCTTCGTCAACGTCAACCTGCGCCCGTACTACGGCGAGGGCTCCAAGACGCTTGCGTTCGAGATCTGCGAGCAGCTCGGCTGGCGGCTCCCGGACCAGCTGGTCATCCCGATCGCGTCCGGCTCCCAGTTCACGAAGATCGACAAGGGCCTCCAGGAGCTGATCAAGCTCGGCCTCGTCGAGGACAAGCCGTACAAGCTCTTCGGCGCCCAGGCCGAGGGCTGCTCGCCGGTGTCCGTCGCCTACAAGGGTGGCCACGACGTCGTGCGGCCGCAGAAGCCGAACACGATCGCCAAGTCCCTGGCCATCGGCAACCCGGCCGACGGCCCGTACGTCCTCGACATCGCCCGCCGCACCGGCGGTGCCGTGGAGGACGTCAACGACGAGCAGGTCGTCGAGGCGATCAAGCTCCTGGCGCAGACCGAGGGCATCTTCGCGGAGACCGCGGGCGGTGTGACGGTCGGCGTGACGAAGAAGCTGATCGAGGCCGGCCTGATCGACCCGACGCTCACCACCGTCGTCCTCAACACCGGCGACGGCCTCAAGACCCTCGACGCGGTCGCTGAGACGTCCCAGGCGACCGCCACCATCCGCCCGAGCCTGGACGCGTTCCGCGACGCGGGCCTCGCCCACTGAAGACCCGCGCACTCCCGCGACACCCGCACGGAAAGGCTGCAGTCCCCATGAGCGTCAACGTCCGCATCCCCACCATCCTGCGCACCTACACCGGCGGCAGGGCCGAGGTCGCCGCCGAGGGCGCGACCCTCTCCGAGGTCATCGCCGACCTGGAGAAGAACCACACGGGCATCGCGGCCCGCGTCCTGGACGACCAGGGCAAGCTGCGCCGCTTCGTGAACGTGTACGTCAACGACGACGACGTGCGCTTCGAGCAGGGCCTGGAGACGGCGACGCCGGCAGGCGCGGGCGTCTCGATCATCCCGGCCGTCGCCGGAGGCTGACCGTCGGGCCCATTGCCGGCGACTGATCGCCCGGCCTTGCAAGGCCACACAGAGTCACCTGAATTGCCCCCTCCGCGAGAGAAACGGAGGGGGCAATTCTGCATGGTTGAGCGCGGTAGAGTTGGGAAGCGAGCTTCGCGCCTGTGCCGAGCGCATATACGAAGTCGGCCGCCGTCCGACAAGAAGCAGCCAAAGTGCCCAGCCCTTATCGGGTGTTCGCGGCATTTGTCGGGCCCGAGTTGCCCCGGATTCCAATGACTCCGCCGCTTATTACCGCTCTGCCGTGCCCAGAATTCTCGCCCGATTGCCCTGTTGCAGACGGCAGTTGGGCAGATACATTCAGCCGCGGTCGACGCGTTCCGGCGCACACCTCCAACCAATGGGGCGTGAGGTCTGACCCGGGTCCGCGAAGTGCGGGCCTGTGCAAGGGCCAGTAATAGGGGAGTTAGTCATGGCTCAGGGCACCGTCAAGTGGTTCAACGCGGAGAAGGGGTACGGCTTCATCGCGGTCGACGGTGGTGCGGATGTATTCGTCCACTACAGCGCCATCCAGATGGACGGATACCGCACCCTTGAAGAGGGTCAGCGAGTCGAATTCGAGATCTCGCAGGGCCAGAAGGGTCCGCAGGCGGACATGGTCAAGCTCGCCGTCTGATCTCGGCGCGATCGGCCACCGACACACTCACGCCGAGAGGCCCGTACCCCGCGAGGGGTGCGGGCCTCTCGTGCGTGTGCGCGCGGCCCGGGCACACCGCTCGCGGGGACCGCGCGTCTGCCGGAGGCGCTTGCACTCTCCTAGGTCGAGTGCTAATCATTGCGTTAGCACTCTGAAGGTGAGAGTGACAGAACTTGGATCGGGTCGGTGAGGCTCGCAGGCCGGGTGGGGCAAGGAACCACACGGCACGCAGGCCGTCCGTCGCGGGCACCAGCACGGTCCGTTTGCGTTTCCACCCCGTCCGGGAGGACCACTTCACATGGCCAAGATCATCGCGTTCGACGAGGAGGCACGGCGCGGCCTCGAGCGCGGCATGAACCAGCTCGCCGACGCCGTCAAGGTGACCCTGGGCCCCAAGGGTCGCAACGTCGTCCTCGAGAAGAAGTGGGGCGCCCCCACGATCACCAACGATGGTGTGTCCATCGCCAAGGAGATCGAGCTCGAGGACCCGTACGAGAAGATCGGCGCCGAGCTGGTCAAGGAGGTCGCGAAGAAGACGGACGACGTCGCCGGTGACGGCACGACGACCGCGACCGTCCTCGCCCAGGCGCTCGTCAAGGAAGGCCTGCGCAACGTCGCGGCCGGCGCCAACCCGATGGCCCTCAAGCGCGGCATCGAGAAGGCCGTCGAGGCCGTCTCCGCCGCCCTGCTCGAGCAGGCCAAGGATGTCGAGACCAAGGAGCAGATCGCTTCCACGGCCTCCATCTCCGCCGCCGACACCCAGATCGGCGAGCTCATCGCCGAGGCGATGGACAAGGTCGGCAAGGAAGGCGTCATCACCGTCGAGGAGTCGCAGACCTTCGGTCTCGAGCTTGAGCTCACCGAGGGCATGCGCTTCGACAAGGGCTACATCTCGGCGTACTTCGCCACCGACATGGAGCGTATGGAGTCGTCGCTCGACGACCCGTACATCCTGATCGTCAACTCGAAGATCGGCAACGTGAAGGACCTCCTTCCGCTGCTCGAGAAGGTCATGCAGTCCGGCAAGCCGCTGCTGATCATCGCCGAGGACGTCGAGGGCGAGGCCCTGTCGACCCTGGTCGTCAACAAGATCCGTGGCACCTTCAAGTCCGTCGCCGTCAAGGCCCCGGGCTTCGGTGACCGCCGCAAGGCCATGCTCGGCGACATCGCCATCCTCACCGGTGGCACCGTCATCTCCGAGGAGGTCGGCCTCAAGCTGGAGAACGCCGGTCTCGACCTGCTCGGCCGCGCCCGCAAGGTCGTCATCACCAAGGACGAGACGACGATCGTCGACGGCGCCGGTGACAGCGACCAGGTCCAGGGCCGCGTCAACCAGATCCGTGCCGAGATCGAGAACTCGGACAGCGACTACGACCGCGAGAAGCTGCAGGAGCGCCTGGCGAAGCTCGCCGGCGGTGTTGCGGTCATCAAGGCCGGTGCCGCGACCGAGGTCGAGCTCAAGGAGCGCAAGCACCGCATCGAGGACGCCGTTCGCAACGCGAAGGCGGCCGTCGAGGAGGGCATCGTCGCCGGTGGTGGCGTGGCCCTGCTCCAGGCCTCCGCGGTCTTCGAGAAGCTCGAGCTCGACGGTGACGAGGCGACCGGCGCCAACGCCGTGAAGCTCGCGCTGGAGGCCCCGCTCAAGCAGATCGCCGTCAACGGTGGTCTCGAGGGTGGCGTCGTCGTGGAGAAGGTCCGCAACCTTCCCATCGGCCACGGCCTGAACGCCGCGACCGGCGAGTACGTCGACATGATCGCCGAGGGCATCCTCGACCCGGCGAAGGTCACGCGTTCCGCGCTGCAGAACGCCGCGTCCATCGCCGCGCTGTTCCTCACCACCGAGGCCGTCATCGCCGACAAGCCGGAGAAGGCCGCCGCGGGCGGCGCTCCGGGCGGCATGCCGGGCGGTGACATGGACTTCTGATCCTGATGGATCGGTAAGTACATCTCTGTCGGCCCCCGGGACCACTTGGTCCCGGGGGCCGACGGCGTGTTGTCAGACCGCCTGCTCCTCGTAGGTGCGCCACGCGTCGCGCCCGGCCTGCGCCGCGGTCTGCGCCTGATGGAGCGTCCGGGAGGCGAGCTCGCCGGGTGACACCTCCCAGCTGCCGGTCCAGGACCGGCCCGCGCGGACCAGTTCGAAGACGAGCAGGCCGACACCGGCCGCGGAGACCAGCATCCCGGCGCCGGTCAGCGCGGCACCGGTGGTCAGCCGCCTCTGGTCGGGACGGAACTCGGTCCAGGAAATCTTCGAGAACGTGCTCTCAGCCATGACTTCAGAATGCGGGACGGCTCGCGCGGGCGCATGTGGAGCGCCGGGCGCCGTCAAGGCGGCCTAGTCGTGCGGTGGGAATCGACGAGGGCCACGCCGGTACGTGACCGGGTGGCCCTCAGTGGTGGATGCCGGGGTCAGGCCGAGGCCGTCACCTTGGACGGTGCCGGCTCGCCCGGGGCGAGAGGCTCGGGCGAGCCGCCCGCGGCTGCTTCCCGGGTGTCCACGTTCAGATCCACCAGCATCTGCTTGCTGAAGCCGAAGAAGTACGTCGCCACGAAGCCCACGATGTAGCCGACCAGCAGGCCCGCGCCGTAGATCGCGACCGTCGTGCCGAGGCCCTTGTTGCCGTCGAGGAGGGGGAACAGGGCCCAGCCCGAGGGGCCGATCGCCGTGGAACCGACCTTGTCGCCGATCATCGAGAAGAAGCCGACGAACGCGCCGCCCGCCGCGCCGCCCACGCACGCCGTGATGAAGGGGCGGCCGAGCGGGAGCGAGACGCCGTAGATCAGGGGTTCGCCGACGCCGAGGAAGCCTGCGGGGAGCGCGGACTTGATCGTCGTACGGATCGACTTGTTGTGCTTGAGGCGCTTGAACACCGCGATCGCACAGCCGACCTGGCCCGCGCCCGCCATCGCCAGGACGGGAAGCAGGACGGTGTAGCCCTGCTGCTCGATGAGCGTGGTGTGGATGGGGATGAGGGCCTGGTGCAGGCCCAGCATGACCAGGGGGAGGAACAGGCCGCCGAGGACCAGGCCCGCGAAGGCGCCCGTGTTGTCGAGGAGCCAGTTCGCCGCGGTGCCGATGCCCGTGGAGATCTCACCCGCCACGAACATCAGGCCGAAGATCGTGACCAGGCCGGAGACCAGGACCGTGAGGGTGGGCGTGACCAGCACGTCCACCGCCTCCGGGACCCACTTCCTGCACCACTTCTCGATGTACGTCGCGAGGACCGCGGCGCCCAGCGCGCCCAGCACGCCGCCCTGGCCGGGCGACAGCTTCTGGCCGAACGCCTCGATGTTCGCGACGCCCGCGTACACGATGATCGCCGCGACCGCGCCGCCCAGGATCGGCGTACCGCCGAACTCCTTCGCCGTGTTGTGGCCGACGAACACGGCGATCAGCGCCATGAAGCCGGAGGCGATGGCGGCCAGGGCGGGGGTGACGCCCGGCAGCCAGTGCAGGTTGATCAGCAGGCCGTTGATGCCGGCGATGATGCCGCAGCCGATCAGTGCCGGGATCAGCGGCACGAAGATGTTCGCGATCCGGCGCAGGAACAGCTTGAACGGCGTCGCGTTCTTCGCCTTGCGGGCCGCCCTCAACTCGGCGCCCTGGGCGGCGAGTTCGTCCGCGGTGACCGCGTGCGGCTCGGGGGCGGCGGCAGGGGCGGCGGGTGCGGCGGCCTTCCCCTCCTCGACCAGGGTCTCGAACTCCGGGGTGACCCGGGCGACCTTTCCCGGTCCGAGGACGATCTGGTACGTCTCGTCGTCGACCACGCCCATGACGTCGGGGAGCGCCTTCAGCGCGTCCTCGTCGACGAGCGCGCGGTCGGCCAGACCGAGACGGAGCCGGGTCATGCAGTGGGCTACGGACGTGATGTTCGATGCGCCGCCGACGAGAGGAAGGATCGCGGCGGCCGTGGCGCGGTTCTTTGAGTCAGCCATGGGTCGTGGTGCCTTGCTGTGCGTGGTGCGTGGGGGGGTGGAGCAATACGGGACTGCGGGACTGCGGGACTGCGGGACTGCGGGACTGCGGGACTGCGGGACTGCGGGACTGCGGGACTGCGGGACTGCTGGACTACGCGGTCGTGGCCGAGGACTGGAGCGCGGCGCGCAGATGGCCCTTGCTGTCGGTCAGGAGGCGGGCGGCCGTCGGGCCGTCGACCGAGGCGAGGATCACGAGGATGGCGTTCTTCACCTCCCCGTCCGTCGCGGCGAGTGCGGCCTCGATGTCGGCGTCGTCCGCGCCGGTGGCCAGGGCGACGATCCGGCGGGAGCGGGCGCGCAGCTTCTCGTTCGAGGCGCGTACGTCCACCATCAGGTTCCCGTACGTCTTGCCGAGCCGGATCATGGTGATCGTCGACAGCATGTTGAGGACGAGCTTCTGGGCCGTGCCCGCCTTCAGCCGGGTGGAACCGGTGAGGAGCTCGGGGCCGACGACGACCTCGATGCCGTGGTCCGCGGCCGCCGCGAGCGCGCTGTCCGCGTTGCAGGACAGGCCGATCGTGAGGGCGCCCCGGTCGCGCGCGTGCTCGACGGCGCCGATCGCGTACGGGGTGCGGCCCGAGGCCGAGATGCCGACCACGACGTCGTCCGCCGTCAGACCCAGTGCGTCCAGGTCCTGGGCCGCGAGCTCCTTGGAGTCCTCGGCGCCCTCGACCGCCTTGATCATGGCGCTCGGGCCGCCCGCGATCAGACCGACGACCTCGCTCGGGTCGGTGTTGAACGTGGGCGGGCACTCGGACGCGTCCAGGACGCCGAGCCGGCCGGCCGTGCCCGCGCCCGCGTAGACGAGGCGGCCGCCGCGGGCCATCCGCTCGGCCGTGCCGTCGATCGCGGCGGCGATCTGCGGGAGCTGCTCGGCGACGGCGGTGGGGACGCTCGCGTCCTCCCCGTTCATGATCTGCGCGATCTCCAGCGTCGACAGCTGGTCGATCTCGGAGAGCTCCGGGCGGAACGCCTCCGTGGTGAGCGTGGCGAGCTGGGCGCGCAGTTCGCTGTAGTTGTCGGCGGCGTCGGTCGTGGAGGTCATGACGTGTGCGGCTCTTTCCGGTGCGGCGATGAGGTCGGAGGGAGAAGGCGGGCGCGCGTCGCCTAGCGGGAGCCGCGCGGCGTGTGACGGTGCGCGAGCGCCTCGTACGACGCCGACAGGGCGGGGGCCGCCGTCTCGTACGTACGCTGCGCGACGCCCACGAACAGGCAGTCCACGACGAGCAGCTGGCTCGTGCGGGACGACATCGCGGCCGGCCGCAGCTCGCTCTCGCGCGCCGTGGACGTGGTCAATATGTGGTCCGCGTACTGCGAGACCGGGCCGTCGGGGCGGCCCGTGATCGCGATTGTGGCGGCCCCGTGCTCGAAGGCGACGCGCAGCGGTTCGATCACGTCACCGGTCGATCCGGAGTGCGTGATGGCGATGGCGACGTCCTTGGCGCGCAGCTGCACGGCGTTGGTGATCGCCAGGTGCGGGTCGCCGTGGGCGTGGGCGATCAGTCCGATGCGCAGGAGCTTCTGGGCGAGGTCCTGGCCGACGAGGCTGGACGCGCCGATGCCGTAGATGTCGATGCGGCGGGCGCCCGCCAGCGCGTTCACGGCCGCGCCGAGCTGCACGGTGTCGAGGCCGGCCGCGGTGTCGGCGAGGGTCTGCTGCTCGTCGTACGCGAGCTTCGCGACGACGTCGGCGATGGGGTCGTCGACGGCTATGTCCGCGGTGACGGCGGGGGCGCGGCCCGACTGCTGCTGGGCGGCGAGCCCGGCGAGGGCGAGACGCAGGTCCCGGTATCCGGGGTAGCCGAGGAGGCGGGCGGTACGGACCACCGTCGCCTCGCTGGTGCCGGTGAGCTCCGCCAGGCCGGTGACCGTGAGGGCCGCGCAGCCGGCCGGGTCTCCGGCGACGGCTTCGGCGACCCGCTGCATGGAGCGGGTCATCGACGGCGCGAGGGTCCGCACCTTGGCCGCGAGGGCGGCCGGGGCGGGCGGAGCGTCGCCTGCGAAAATTTCCTTCACGTTGCTGGTCACATTTGAAAGATATTTTCAGGGGGGTAAGACGTCAAGAGTCCTTCGACTGTGCCGTACGGCACGTCACTCCGGGTCCATCGGACGTTCTGAGGGGCCCGTACGCCGAGGGAGCACAATGGGCTGCATGGACCACATCAGCCCCCTCGAACAGGCACTGCACGCGGCCCGCGCCCTCGTACTCGCCGACCTCGGCTCCGGCGAGGTCGCCCACGCCGACGTCGTCTCCCTGGTCGAGGACTCCATAGTGCACCGTCGCTGGTGGGTCGAGCAGTGGCCGGAGGGGGTCGACTACGTCGCCGGGCTCGTCGCGCAGGACGTCCAGGACGGACTCCTCGAACGCTCCGGCCGCTGGCCCCTGTGCCCGGTGTGCGGCTCCGGCGAACCCCACGCCCTCGATGTGGAACCGGAGTTGGGCCCCGACCCGCACTGGGTGTGCAGCGAGGCGGGCGTGGTCGTGGCGCCCGTGGGGTCCCTCGGTACCGTCGCGCGATGACCGTCTACATCGATCCGCCGACCTGGCCCGGCCACGGGCGCATGTGGTCCCACGTGGTCAGCGACGTCTCCTTCGACGAGCTGCATCTCTTCGCCGAGCGGCTCGGCGTCCCGCCCCGTGCCTTCGAGCGCGACCACTACGACCTGCCGTCGCACCGCTACGAGGACGCGGTGCGGGCCGGGGCGGTGAAGGTCGGCTCGAAGGAGCTGGTGCGCAGGCTCACCGAGGCGGGGCTACGGAGGCCGAAGGGGCGTCCCGCGGCGGGGAGTTGAGGTCCATGGGGCCGGACGACGCCACGAGCTTCGTGGCCGATCCGCGGTGCAGGCGCAGCGACACCGCCGTCGCGCCGATCGCCGTCGCCGTCATCGCCGCGCCCGCCCACGCCGTCGCCGGGTAGCCGAGCCCCGCGTCGATCACCGTGCCGCCGAGCCACGGCCCGCCCGTGTTGCCCAGGTTGAACGCCGCCGTCGTCGTCGCCCCGGCGAGCGTGGGGGCCGCGCCCGCCACGTTGAACATGCGGGCGTTCAGGGCCGGTGCCGTGTAGAACGCCGAGAAGCCCAGCAGGAACGACAGCACCACCGCCGCCACCGCGAACCCGCCGAGCAGCGCCAGTGCCACCAGGAACACCGTGGACGCCGCGATCCCGCTCAGCAGCACTCCGAAGAGATGCGCGTCGGCGACCCGGCCCCCGACCGTCGTGCCGACCAGCGCGCCGACACCGAAGAGCGCGAGGACCGTCGGGACCCAGCCCTCGTCCAGGCCCGCCACATCCGTGAGCAGCGGCGACAGATAGCTGAACGCGCAGAACACGCCGCCCGCGGCCAGTGCCGTCACCGTGATCGACAGCCAGACCTGGCTGTCCCGGTAGATCGCCAGCTCGCGCCGCGGCCGCGGCCTCTGCGCCGGGAGCGGGATCCGCGGGATCAGCGCCACCACCCCCACGAGCGCGATCGCCGATGCCACGCCCACCGCCCAGAACGCCGCCCGCCAGCCCAGACCGTCACCGAGGAACGCGCCCGCCGGGACGCCCAGCACGTTGGCGATCGACAGGCCGCCGATCATCACCGCCATGGCCCGCGCCCGCTGTGTCACCGGCACCATCGCGATGGCCACCGCCGCGCCCACGGCCCAGAACCCGGCGCAGGCGAGCGCGCTCACGATCCGCGACGCGAACAGGACCGCGTACGTCGGCGCCAGCGCGCCCGCGACCTGGCCCAGGCCGAACACCGAGATCAGCGCGATGAGCGTGGTGCGGCGCGGCAGGCGCAGCGTCGCCACGGCGAGCAGCGGCGCGCCCACCACCATGCCGATCGCGAACGCCGATATCAGCAGGCCCGCCTGCGGGATCGTGACGTCCATGTCGTCGGCGATCGCGGGCAGGATGCCGGACAGCATGAACTCGGACGTGCCCAGGGCGAACACCGCGAGGCCCAGGATGTAGACGGCCGACGGCATACCGGCGGGGCCGCCCGCGGGGGTGTCTTCGGCGGTGTCCTCGGGGGCTTTTCGAGCGGAGTCAGGCATGACGTGACACAACGCGACGCAGCGTTGCTCAAATTCCCAACAGTTCGTAGGCGCAGAGGTCCGTCGTCGTCGAAATCCGCACGAAACCGGCGCGCTCGAGTACCCGTTGCGACAGCCCGTTGTCCAGGTCCGTGTTCGCCGTCACCGCTGTGACGCCCGGCTGCGCCAGCGCCCACGCGACTATCGCGGTCACCGCCTCCGTCGCGTAGCCCTGGCCGCGCGCTCCCTCCGTCACGTCGTAACCGATCTCCACGCGGCCCTCCTCGTCCGGCGCGCTGTGGAAGCCGATCCCGCCCAGCGCGCGTCCGTCCTCGGCCCGCACGATCGCGTACGTTCCCCAGCCCTCGCGGTACGTGCCCGCCGCGTGCGCCTTCACCGTGATCCCCGAGCCGGTCCGGGTGCCGTCCGGTGCGTCGCCGTCCAGCCAGGCGAAGCCGCCCGACCCGCTGTCCGCGTTCAGGTCCCTGGCCGACTCCAGGGACAGCTCGTGCAGGCGTACGCGCGCGGCCGTGATGGTGAGGAGTGTCATGGGCCGAGGATGCGACAGCGGCGCGCGCCGATCAACCGGTTTGCGGAGTCAGCAGGGCCAGCTCGGCCGTGAGGTTCTCGCGGGCCCGCTCCTCCCAGTGCGCCGCGCCGTACGGGGTGCGGAACAGGCGGGGCAGGGCGAGGAGTTGGCGCAGGACCGCGGCGCGGCCCTCGCGGAACGGCTCGTCCGGTACGAAGCCGTACTCCTCCCGGACCGCCGCCGCGTAGGCCGCGTACGCGCCCGGGGACGCCGCCAGGATCGCCAGGTCCGCGTCGCACAGGACCGCGCCGTTGTGGTCGTCCTCGTCCGGGTCGTGCGTCACCGTGAGCATGACCAGGCGGCTCACCTCGTCGATCTGCCGCTCCGTCAGGCCCGCTTCCGCCAGGGCCCGTTCCGCGAGGCGCGCCGAGCGCTCCTCGTTCGTCGAGCGCTCGGGGAGATACACCGCGTCGTGGAACCAGGCCGCGAGGCGGACCAGCGCCGGGTCGTCGGCGTGGTCCTCCAGTACGTCGATGTGGTCCAGGACCGCCTTGAGGTGCGCCGTCGTGTGGTAGCGGCGCTGTGGCTCCGCCCAGCGGGCCAGGAGGTTGTCCGCGTAGGCCTCCGGGGTCGTCGGGGTGGCTGTCGTGGGCTGCGCCGTGGCGAGTGTGTCCGCCCAGGCTTTCCTCAGGTCGTCCCGCATGCGGCGACCCTAGACCCTGTCGGCGGGCCCTGTCGGCGGGCCCTGTCGGCGGGGCCCGCTCGCTCTAGTCCGGGGGTGGCTCGTACGCGGATGTTCGCTTCTGGACGCCGGCCTCCTCGTCGTACTCGCCCAGAAGGATCACGCCGAGCGCCGTGGTCACGATGACCTTGGCCGCGCGCAGGACGTTTCCGAGGCGGTGGGGGTGGTGGGTCTCCGTGGCTGCGGTGGCACCGTGGGTGAAGGTCATGGCTGTCATGCCACCATGGTGGAATACGGGCATTCCGTGCACATCGGTCCGGAGGTGTAGGTTGCGGCGGCCGGGTGCGTCCTGGGGGTGACTCCGCCCCCTAGGGCCCGGCTCTCCATGGCTCCCAGGGGAAATAAATGTGTTGGTCGTGTGCCGGGGCGGGAGTAAGGTGGTCCGCCTTGCCCGCCTCCCTCCGTGGAGCGCCGCCGCCCGGACGGAAACCGGCCGGCTGCCGTGTGTAACCGAACCCCCGGAGCCCGGAGGCATAGCCCGTGTCCCTCGACGACCCGCTCTCCCGCGAGCGCGCCCACCTAACGTCGTCCCGTGCCGCCCTGCGCGCCATGCGCGAGGACGTGGAATCCCTCGACATCGCCGACGTCACCGCGAACTGGGTGAACGCTGCCGTTCTGCAGCGCCAGATCGACGACCGGATCAAGGCCCTGGCCGATCTGTCGCACACCCCCTTGTTCTTCGGGCGGCTCGACTACCTGCACGCCCCTGGTGCGGACCAGGCCGAGGGGGCCGAGGGGGAGCGGTTCTACATCGGGCGGCGGCATGTTCATGACGCGGTGGGCGATCCGATGGTCATCGACTGGCGCGCCCCCGTCTCGCAGCCCTTCTACCGCGCCTCGAAGAAGGACCCGATGGACGTCGGGCTGCGGCGGCGGTTCGGTTACACGGGCGGGGATCTCACCGCGTACGAGGACGAGCGGCTGTCCGACCCCGCCGAGGCCGAGGTCGTGAGCGCGCTGCTCCAGGCCGAGATCGAGCGCCCCCGCGTCGGACCCATGCGCGACATCGTCGCCACCATCCAGCCCGAGCAGGACGAGATCGTGCGCAGCGGGCTCTCGGGGTCCGTGTGTGTCCAGGGAGGGCCCGGGACCGGGAAGACCGCCGTCGGCCTCCACCGTGTCGCCTACCTGCTCTACGCCCACCGCGAGCGGCTGGCCCGTACCGGGACCCTCGTCATCGGGCCGAACCGGTCCTTCCTCCACTACATCGAGCAAGTGCTGCCTGCCCTCGGCGAGTTGGAGGTCAAGCAGGCCACCGTCGACGACCTCGTCGCCCATGTGGAGGTGCGGGGCGCCGACGGCGCGGACGCCGCGGTGATCAAGGGTGACGCGCGGATGGCCGAGGTGCTGCGGCGGGCCGTGCGCTCGCACATCACGCTGCCCGTGGAGCCCGTCGTGGTGGTGCGCGGGTCCCGGCGCTGGCGCGTGCCCGCGTGTGAACTCGAGGAGATCGTACGGGAGTTGATGGGCCGGGACATGCGGTACGGCGCCGCCCGCGACGCCCTTCCGCAGCGCATCGCCCACGCCGTTCTCGTACAGATGGAGCGGTCGGGCGAAGCCCCCGACGACCGTGTGCAGGACTCCGTGGCCAGGAACACGGCCGTCAAGGCCGCCGTGAAGGTCCTGTGGCCAGCCGTCGATCCCGCGAAGCTCGTGCTGCGGCTGCTGTCCGACGCCGAGTTCCTCGCCGAGCACGCGGAGGGTGTGTTCAGCGAGGACGAGCAGAAGTGCGTGCTGTGGGAGCGGCCGGCGCGCAGCGTGCGGGCCGCCAAGTGGTCCTCCGCCGACGCGGTGCTGATCGACGAGGTCACCGATCTCGTCGCCCGTACGCACTCCCTCGGGCATGTGGTGCTCGACGAGGCACAGGACCTCTCGCCCATGCAGTACCGGGCCGTCGGGCGGCGCTGCACCACCGGGTCCGCCACGGTCCTCGGCGACCTCGCGCAGGGCACGACGCCCTGGGCCACGCGCAGCTGGGCCGAGGCGCTGCGGCATCTGGGCAAGGAGGAGGCCGTGGTCGAGGAGCTGACCGTGGGATTCCGCGTGCCGCGCGACGTCATCGCCTACGCGTCCCGGCTGCTGCCCCACATCGCGCCCGGCCTCGCGCCCGTCTCGTCCGTCCGTGAGAACCCCGGCGCCTTCGAGGTCCGGGAGGCGGCGAACGGGGCCGACGACGTGGTCGTCGCCTGCGAAGAGGCGCTGGAGCGGGAGGGGTCCGTGGGCCTCATCGCAGCCGACGCCCGCATCCCGGCCCTGGCCGCGGCCCTCGCCGACGGCGGGCTCACCTACCTGGGCCCCGGCGAGGAGACCAGCGCGCAGACCCGCCTCACCCTCGTGCCGGCCTCACTCGCGAAGGGCCTCGAATACGACTACGTGGTCCTCGACGAGCCCGCCGCCGTGGTCGACGGCGAACCCGACGAGCGGACCGGACTGCGTCGCCTGTACGTGGCGCTGACCCGAGCCGTCTCCGGGTTGGTGGTGGTCCACGCCGCGGAGCTGCCGGAGCAGCTCGGGGGAGCGCTGTAGGGGGCCGGGGGCCCTACAGCCCCGCGTCGACCGCTTCCCGCCATGTGCGGACCGCGTCCGTCGACACCGGGGCCGTCCAGCCCTGGGGGCGGGCCGCGCCGCCGATGTGGAAGGCGTCGATGCCGGCCGCCTTCAGGCGCGGCAGGTGGTCGAGGCGCAGGCCGCCGCCGACCAGGATCCGCTGCTCGTAACCCGGTTCGCCCGAGCGGGCCGCCTCCGCCGCCAGGACGTCGAGCCCGGCGTCCACGCCGTCCGGCGAACCGGCCGTCAGATACGTGTCGAGGCCCGGCGCGTGCGCGAGCTGCTTGCGCAGGGCGTCGCGGTCGGCGGCCCGGTCGATCGCGCGGTGGAAGGTCCAGCGGCAGCCGTCCAGCTCCGCCGTGATCCGTTCGACCGCCGCGAGGTCGGGGCCGCCCGCCGGGTCGAGGAAGCCGAGCACGAACTCGTCGGCCCCTTCCGCGCGCAGCCCGCGCGCGGTCTCGGCCAGCGCGTCGAGGTCGCCCGCCGCGAAACCGTCCGCGAGCCGGATCATGACCCGCAGCGAGATGCCGACGGCCGCGCGGATCCGGCCGAACGTCTCGTGCGACGGGGTGAGCCCGTCCGCCGCCATGTCGGTGACCAGCTCAAGCCGGTCGGCCCCTCCTGCCTGGGCCGCGACGGCGTCCTCGGCGCCGAGCGCGATCACCTCCAGGACTGCACGCTTGCTCATGGGACCCCTTTGTCGGTTACGAAGGCGGATGCGGTGGCGGCCGGGCCCCCGGCCTGTCGTCACAACAGGGCTAGAGGTCTAGTCCAATAGGTCAGCCTACGCGCAGACGGCCCGCGCCGACAGGTGATCAGTGGCCGTGCTCCTTTGGGTGATCACCCGCGCTCTTCCCGGCGTGCACCGTGAATTCCGCCGTCCGCACGGTGCCGTTGTGCTTGAAGTCCAGGAAGAGGCGGTACGTCCCGGTGCTGGGCGCCGTCGCCGTGAACGACACCTCCGGCCCCGGCTCGCCCTTGTTCGGGTGCACGTGGAGGTACGCGAGGTCGCCGGAGCGCAGGGCGACCAGGTGCCCGTACGAGCCGAGGTAGGGCTGGAGGTCGGTGACCGGCTTCCCGTTCCTGGCGACGCTCAGGGTCAGCTCGCTCGCCGATCCCGCGCCGAGGCCGCCGCTCAGCCGCACCTCGTAGCCGTCGCCGGCGCCGGCGGTCCGGGAGGCCGCCGGAAGGTCCCGGGGTGCGTACTTTCCGGCGACCGCCAGGTCCGCCCCGAGGGTGAGACCCTCCTTCTCCGCCTGCGGGGTGAAGTCGGCGAAGACGCGGTAGCCGCCGGCCTTCGGCAGCTCGACCGGTGTCTTCCAGGTGCCGTCGGCCGCGCGGGCCGGGTGCAGATGGCGGTAGACCGTGAGGTCCCGCGAGGCCACGATCAGGTGCAGCTGCTTGCCGTGCTCCGTCCGGTACGCGGTGACCTTGCGGCCTGTGTCGTCCTTGGTGATCGCGAAACTCAGCTCGGTGCGCTCTCCGGCGGCCGCGATGTGTCGGGTCCGCAGGTCGAGCGTGTAGCCGCGCTCGGAGATCTGCAGCCCGCCCGGGACGGCCGCGGCCCTGGCGTCCGATGTGCCGTGGCCGGCGTGCCCGTCCTGCGCCTCCTGCGCTTCCTCCGCACGTCCTCCCCCCGCGTGCCCTGCCGTCTTCTGTTCGCCCGCGGTGACGGGGTCCACGCCCTTGCCCACCCCGTACGCGGTGCCGAAGGTCGCGGCGACGGCGGCCGCGAAAGCGGTGATCTTCAGTCCGGTCTTCATGACGGCTCCTGGTGTGCGGACGGTGTCGGTGTCCGGTGGCTGATAGCCCGACCATACCCCCAGGGGGTATGAAGTCAAGTGGTGGGAACGCTTGCGTCGGATACCCCCCATGGGTATAGATTGGATCTCGTGAGCGATACCCACCCCGGGTACCGGAGCAGACCGCAACCGAGGAGGCCTCATGTCGGCGCATCCAGCCGCCACCGCGCCCTCCGCCGCCCAGGCGGCAGAGGTGGAACTCGCCATCGGCGGCATGACCTGTGCCTCGTGCGCCGCCCGGATCGAGAAGAAGCTGAACCGGATGGACGGCGTGGAGGCGACCGTCAACTACGCGACGGAGAAGGCGAAGGTCACCTTCGCCGACGGGGTGGCGGTGGCCGACCTGATCGCCACGGTCGAGGCCACCGGGTACACAGCCCAGGAGCCGCCCCGGACCGTCGAGGAAAAGGCGGAGGAAGCGGAGTCGGACGCGTCGGCCGACCCGCTCGCGCCGCTCCGGCAGCGACTGGTCACCGCCGTCGCACTCGCCGTGCCCGTCGTGGCGATGGCGATGATCCCCGCCCTCCAGTTCGAGTACTGGCAGTGGCTGTCCCTCACGCTGACGGCGCCCGTCGTGACCTACGCGGCCTGGCCCTTCCACAAGGCCGCCTTCACCAACGCGCGGCACGGCGCCGCGACCATGGACACCCTCATCTCCGTCGGCACGTCGGCCGCGTTCCTCTGGTCGGTGTGGGCGCTCTTCTTCGGAACCGCCGGCGCGCCCGGCATGACGCACGCCTTCGAGCTGACCATCGCCCGCAGCGACGGCGCCGGGAACATCTACCTGGAGGCCGCCGCCGGAGTCACCGCCTTCATCCTCGCCGGGCGCTACTTCGAGGCCAGGTCCAAGCGGAAGGCCGGCGCGGCACTCAAGGCCCTGCTCGAACTCGGCGCCAAGAACGTCACGCTGGTGCGCGAGGGCGGACGGGAAGAGACCGCCCCCGTCAGCGAGTTGAAGGTCGGCGACCGGTTCCTCGTACGGCCCGGCGAGAAGATCGCCACCGACGGGGCCGTGGTGGAGGGCGCGTCCGCCGTGGACGCCTCGATGCTGACCGGTGAGTCCGTGCCCGTGGAGGTCGCCGTCGGGGACGCCGTCACCGGCGCGACGCTGAACGTCGGCGGACGCCTCGTCGTCGAGGCCACCCGCGTCGGCGCCGACACCCAACTCGCCCGTATGGCGCGCCTCGTGGAGGACGCGCAGAACGGCAAGGCGGCGGCGCAGCGCCTCGCCGACAGGATCTCCGCCGTGTTCGTGCCGGTCGTCATCGGGCTCGCGCTGGCCACGCTCGGGTTCTGGCTCGGCAACGGCGCCGGGATCACCGCCGCCTTCACCGCGGCCGTTGCCGTCCTCATCATCGCCTGCCCCTGCGCCCTGGGCCTCGCCACACCGACGGCGCTGATGGTCGGCACGGGGCGCGGCGCGCAGCTCGGCATCCTCATCAAGGGCCCGGAGGTCCTGGAGACCACGCGCGCGGTCGACACGATCGTCCTGGACAAGACCGGAACGGTCACGACCGGCCGGATGACGCTGCTCGCCACGCATGTGGCGGATGGCACGGACACGGGCGAAGTCCTGCGTGTCGCGGGGGCGCTGGAGCACTCCTCGGAGCACCCGATCGCGCAGGCGATCGCCGACGGGGCCCGCGAGAAGGTGGGCGAGCTCGGCGTCGTCGAGGACTTCGCCAACCTTCCCGGGCTCGGCGTGCAGGGCGTCGTGGACGGCCACGCCGTACTCGTCGGCCGCGTCAGGCTGTTGGGCGAGTGGGAGATCCGGCTGCCGGTGGAGCTGGAGCGGGCCAAGGCGGAGGCCGAGGCGGCGGGGCGTACGGCCGTCGCGGTGGCCTGGGACGGGGAGGCCAGGGCCGTCCTCGAAGTCGCGGACGCGGTGAAGGAGACCAGCGCGGAGGCGGTACGGCGACTGCGGGGCCTGGGCCTGACGCCCATCCTCCTGACCGGCGACAACGAAGCCGTGGCACGCTCGGTGGCCGCCGAGGTGGGCATCGACGAGGTGATCGCGGAGGTCATGCCGCAGGACAAGGTCGACGTCGTCAAGCGGCTTCAGGGCGAAGGGCGTTCCGTGGCCATGGTCGGCGACGGCGTCAACGACGCGGCGGCCCTGGCACAGGCCGACCTGGGGCTCACGATGGGCACGGGCACGGACGCGGCGATCGAGGCCGGCGACCTGACGCTGGTCCGCGGCGACCTGAGGGCGGCGGCCGACGCGATCCGCCTGTCCCGGCGGACGCTGGGGACGATCCGCACCAACCTGTTCTGGGCGTTCGCCTACAACGTCGGCGCGCTGCCGCTGGCCGCGGCGGGCCTGCTGAACCCGGTGATCGCGGGAGCGGCGATGGCGTTCTCATCGGTGTTCGTCGTGGGCAACAGCCTGCGGCTGAGGAACTTCAGGCCGCAGGCGTAGGAGCAGGCAAGCAGGGCCCGTCCACCCACGGTGGACGGGCCCTCACCCTTGACCGTTCAGCTGCCCTGCCCGCCCGCGAGGAGCTCGTCGGCGTCGATGATGCGGTACGCGTAGCCCTGCTCGGCGAGGAAGCGCTGACGGTGGGCCGCGAAGTCCTGGTCGATGGTGTCGCGGGCGACGACGGAGTAGAAACGGGCCTCGTGCCCGTCGGCCTTCGGGCGCAGGACGCGGCCGAGGCGCTGGGCCTCCTCCTGCCGGGACCCGAACGTGCCGGACACCTGGATCGCGACCGTGGCCTCGGGCAGGTCGATGGAGAAGTTGGCGACCTTGGACACGACGAGGACGGAGATCTCGCCGTTGCGGAACGCGTCGAAGAGCTTCTCCCGCTGGGCGTTGCTGGTCTCGCCCTTGATGACCGGGGCGTCCAGATGCTCGCCGAGCTCGTCGAGCTGGTCGATGTACTGCCCGATGACGAGGGTCTGCTCGCCCTGGTGCTTACGCACGAGGGCTTCCGTCACCTTCCGCTTGGTCGCCGTCGTGGCGCAGAAGCGGTACTTCTCCTCGGCCTCCGCGGTCGCGTAGGCGAGCCGCTCGCTGTCGGTGAGATTGACGCGCACCTCGACACAGTCGGCGGGGGCGATGTAGCCCTGGGCCTCGATCTCCTTCCACGGAGCGTCGAAGCGCTTGGGCCCGATCAGCGAGAAGACGTCCGACTCGCGCCCGTCCTCACGCACCAGCGTCGCGGTGAGGCCGAGGCGCCGCCGGGCCTGGAGGTCGGCGGTGAACTTGAAGACGGGCGCGGGCAGCAGATGCACCTCGTCATAGATCACGAGCCCCCAGTCGCGGGAGTCGAAGAGCTCCAGATGCGGATAGATGCCCTTCCGCTTCGTGGTCAGGACCTGATACGTGGCGATGGTGACGGGCCGGATCTCCTTCTTCGTCCCGCTGTACTCGCCGATCTCGTCCTCGGTCAGGCTCGTCCGCTTGACCAGCTCGTGCTTCCACTGCCGGGCGGAGACGGTGTTGGTGACGAGGATGAGCGTCGTCGCCTTGGCCTCGGCCATCGCGCCGGCGCCCACCAGCGTCTTGCCGGCGCCACAGGGGAGCACGACCACGCCGGACCCGCCGTGCCAGAAGCCCTCGACGGCCTGCTTCTGGTACGGGCGCAGCGCCCAGCCGTCCTCCGCGAGCTCGATCTCGTGCGCCTCGCCGTCCACGTAACCGGCGAGGTCCTCGGCGGGCCAGCCCAGCTTGAGGAGCGTCTGCTTGATCTGGCCGCGCTCCGAGGGGTGCACGGCGACGGTGTCGGCGTCGATGCGGGCGCCGACCAGCGGGGCCACGCGCTTGGAACGGAGGATCTCCTCAAGGACCGGCCGGTCCGTGGTGGTCAGGACGAGACCGTGCGCCGGGTGCTTGGAGAGCGTGAGACGCCCGTACCGGTCCATGGTCTCGGCGATGTCGACCAGGAGCGCGTGCGGGACGGGGTAGCGGCTGTACTCGACGAGGGCGTCCACGACCTGCTCGGCGTCGTGGCCGGCGGCCCGCGCGTTCCACAGGCCCAGCGGCGTCAGCCGGTAGGTGTGGATGTGCTCCGGGGCGCGCTCCAGCTCGGCGAAGGGCGCGATGGCGCGACGGCAGGCGTCGGCCTGGTCGTGGTCGACCTCCAGGAGCAGCGTCTTGTCACTCTGGACGATGAGCGGTCCGTTCACATGTATCCCTTCCACCGCGCTCCGCGAGGCGCGGGGCCAAACGTCCAGTGTGCCGCATGGCGCGTACGAACCGCGTACGGTCGGTCGCCGACGGGACGGGGGCACGGACCCCGGCGTCAGGCCTCGGCCTCCAGCTCGGCCACCCCGGTCACCCGGTGCAGCGGATACGTCCGGACCTCGTCCGCGGTGTGGTCGTACGCGGTGACGAACCCGCCCTCCACCCGGATCGGGGCGATGACGCGCTGGCTGGCGGAGCCCTCCGCGTTCACATAGCCGATCCACACGGCCTCACCGGTCAGGACGGCCGCCTGCATCGTGGCCAGCGTCTCCGCCGCGCTGGTGCGGGGAAGCGCCCCGCTCTGCTCGCCCGGCGCGTGCTTGCGCGGGGTCGTGGAGGCGAGGTCACCCGCGCGGATCGCGCGCACGGCGGCGGTCAGGAGTGTGCCGTCCGGAACCGGCGGCCCCTCCGGGACGGGCTCGGGGGCGGTGCGCGGCCCGGTACGGCGGGCATGGGCGCGAGTGATCAGCACATCGCCCTCGGGACTCTCCGCGGCGGGCGCGAACCCCATCTGCCGCAGGCCCTCCAGGAGCGCCGCCGGATCGGCCTGCGCGGCGAGGACGGTCGGCGCGAGCCGCCGCAGGCGCAGGCCGGCCGAGCGCTTGTCGGCGAGGATCTCGCCCAGGAGCAGGTCGTCGTCGCAGCGCACATACGCGGAGGCGGCGCCGATGCGCAGATGCCCGTGCTTACGGGCCACGTCGTCGATGAGGTACGCGAGAGGCTGCGGCACCGGCGTACGGGAGTGCGTGTTCAGGAAGTCGTGCAGGTCGGAGGCGGTGCGCCCGGAGTCGAGGGCGCGCCGTACGGACCCCGGCGTGAACCGGTAGACGGTCGCCCCGCCCTTGGACTCGACGTCGGCGAGGACGGAGAGCGCCTCGGCGAGCGGCCGTTCCAGGGGCCCGGGGGCGACGGCGGTCAGGTCGGCCTGAAGAAGGACATGGTCCAGCGGCTCGGGCAGCAGCGGCGCGAGCAGAGCGACAGCGGCCGCCTCCGCCGAAGCGGCGGCCGCGCCCCCGCCGTCAAGAAGCGTCCGCCCGTGCTCGGACAGGGCACCCCGCCCGGTGACGCCGAGCAGCTCCGCCTCCGTGAGGGTCCACCGGGCGATGCGGGCGCGCAGGTCGTCGGGGTCACCGGCGTCGTCGGAGGAGGCGGCGGCGCCGCGCAGGGGCCGCTCCCAGCGGAGCCGGGCGAGCAGGGTCTCGGGGTCCGGGGAGGCACCCTCGGGGAGCTCGGACAGGAGCGCGAGGACGCGGCGGCGGACCTCGGGAGCGGCGGAGCGGTCGAGGTGCGGCCCGAGCACGGAGAGGGTGCGCCCGGCGGCGGAGACGGCACCGTCACGCCCGCCGACCAGGCCGGACGTGCGGGTGGCGGGGAACCAGGCGGCGACGAGCCGGACCCAGCGCTCGGCGGCGGGCTGCTCCAGCCAGTTGTCGTAGGCGGGCGTCGCGGCGTACTGCTCGTCGGCCTCGCCGTCGGGGGCGATGAGCCCGGCGGCGTAGGCGAGTTCGACCCAGAACGCGGCGAGGGGCTCGGTGGTGTCGAGGGCGGCGGCGGTGCGCTTGAGGTCCCGCACGCTGAGCCCGCCGGCCCGGAGGACGGCGGGCCCGCCCTCGTCCCAGTCCTTGAGGAGCTCCTCGACGGTGGCGAGCGCGGTGTAGGCCTGCCCGGCGGCGGTCGCGTTCACGACGGTGGCCCGGTGGGTGGCGGCCGGGTCGACGGCGGGAGGTACGGGTTCCAGGGCGCGGTGGGCGCGTCCGCCACGCAGATGGAGGGCGGCCTCGCGGGGCAGGACGACGGTCCCGGGAGCCGTGGGCAGCAGGAGGCCGCGGTCGAGGAGCCAGCGCAGATGGGCGGCGGGTTCGGCGGTGACCTGGCCGTAGGGCGGGCCCCAGACGAGCCGGGAGAGGACCTCGACGGCGTCCGCGGGCGCTTCGTCGAGGAGGGCCGACATGCGGGGCCGGTCGGTGAAGAGCGCGGTCAGCGAGGCGACGGCGGAGACCGGGTCGTGCGTGGAGGGAAGGCCCGCGGCCGTCACGATCTCCTGGATACGGCCCGGGGACATGCCCGCGGTGGCCTCGGCGACCGTCGGGCCGAGGCCCGTGGGAGAGGGCCGCTGGGGCGCGGGGGCGAGCAGCTCACGGGCGGTGCGCACGAGGCGGAGCCGGTCGTCGGGCCCCCAGAGCAGGGCCTGTTCGCGCAGGGCGGCGACGGCGTGCGGCAGGGCCGCGGAGACCGTACGGGCGTCCACGCCCGCGTCGTCGCCTTCGTCGCCGGCGAGCAGGGCCAGGAGCGTGCCGTACGTGGTGGGTTCCGGGGCGACGGCCAGCGCTTCCGCGGTCTGGAGCGTGAAGCGGTCCAGGTGTTCGAGCGCGCGGATCACGGAGGCGCGGGTGCCCGCGCGGGTGGCCAGCTGGGTGAGGTCGCTCGGGACGGGACTGAGCAGATCGGGGCGGGCGCGCAGCAGTGCGCCGAGGGAGGCGTCGTCGCGGGCGCGCAACGCCTCGGCGAGGGACCGGGGGGCCGTACTCCCCGCCCCGCTCCCGTCCTCGGCGGCGCGGTCCGGCTCGTGAGTGCTCATCCGGGCCACGGTAGCGCCTGACCGGCCCGGCGGGCTGCGGCCCCGCTGGGCCCGGAAGAGGCCCCCGGTGCCCGGCCGGGCACGGTAACGTCGTAAAACGGGTGAACGAACCGTCAACACCACCACCCCGGAGGGGACTTCGTGGGGATCGAGAGCGATCAGCTCGTCTTCGACTATCTGAGCCGGGTCGGCGACCTGGCCCAGCAGCGTCAACTGCCCTCCGGCACCCGGATGCGCCTGGTGTCGGAGCTGCGCAACGAGATCGAGGCGCGGCGCGCGAAGACGACGGTGGACAGTCCGGCGGCGGTGCGCCGGATCCTGGAACGCCTCGGCTCGCCGGACGAGGTGGTCACGGGCGCGGGCACGGGCCGCGGTGCGGCGCAGCCGGAAGCGCCGCGGGCGGCGGTGCCCGTGCAGCGGTCGAAGGAGCAGCGTCCCAAGGAGCCGCGCCCGAAGGGCCTGCGGCGCATCGTGCCGGGCCCGCGCGCGGAGCCGCAGGAGGACGAGACGTCGCGGGACGCGCCGTCGCCGCCGCATCTGGCGGGGACGGACGAGCTGGGGGCGCCGGGTTCGGAGCCGGACTGGTGGCGGGTGGACAGCAGCCCGTTCGGAGTTGCGGACAGCGTGCCGGGGTTCGTGGGCGGCGTGGAGATCCCGGAGATACTCAGGCCGCCGGGCAAGGGCGACCCGCGACCGCCCAAGGCACGCCGGGCCGGGGCCGATACGGACGAGGAACTCCCGGACGACGAGCGGGAGACGGGAACGGGGAAGGGAACGGAGGAGGCGACCCGACGGCGCCGCCTCCCGTCCCTGCCCGGCTGGTCGAACCCGCTCCTGCTGCTCGCCGCCGCACTCCTGGTCGCCGGCGCGGTCATGGGCAACTGGTTCGCGCTGGGCCTCGGCTGGATCATCGCGTACGCGTCGCGGCGGCTGAGCGAGGGCGAGTCGAAGGCGGCCGTGCTGTGGCTGCCGGGACTTGCCGTGGCGGCGGGGCTCGTGTGGCTGTGGGGCCGTAACACCGGACGGTGGGGCGAGCCGATCGCGGACGGGCGGATGAGCGACGCGATCAGCACGACGTGGCCGTGGGTGGTACGGGGTGCGGCCGTCGCCTCCGCCCTCTTCGTGGTGTGGAGATCGCAGCGGCAACGGCCCTGACGCGAGGGCCTGTTACGCGGTCAGGTCCATCTGGAACTCGTCGAGGATCTGGTGCGCGGCGCTGTAACCGATGCCCGCGATCCACAGATTGTCGTCGACCTGGAAGACCTTGCCGTCCTTGGACGCCTTGAGCTTCTTCCACAGCCCGCTCTTCATCGTCCCGGTCGCCTTGGCCTTGCCCGGGTCGCCGTAGGTCGAGGTGAAGACGACGTCCGCGTCGGCGAGGTCGATCTTCTCGGGGCTCACGTCGTACGAGAACCCGTCCTTGGCCCTGTCGGTGATGGCGGGGCGGCCCACGCCGAGGTCGCCGAGGATCGAGCCGATGTAGTTCTGCTTCCCGTAGATGCGGATGTCGGCGCCTTCGACGAAGCGGACGAAGTTGATGTCCGTCGCGGCGGCCTTCTCCTTGCCGCCGATCGCGGTGGTCACCTTCGCGACGTGCGCGTCGTAGTCGGCGACGACCTTCTTCGCCTCGGCCTTCCGGCCGAGCGCGTCGGCGTGGACCTGGAAGTTCTCCTTCCAGGCGGTGCCGGTGGACTCCGTCATCACGGTCGGGGCGATGGCGCTGAGCTGCTTGTAGCGGGCGCCGTCGCGGACCTTGCTGGTGAGGATGAGGTCGGGCTCGAGGGCGGCGACGGCCTCCATGTCGGGGTTGGCGATCTCGCCGACCTCCTTGATGCCCTTCACCTCGCCTCCGGGCAGGTAGGACGGGAAGCCCTCCTCCGTCGCCGCGTGGGTCGCGCCGACGGGCTTCACACCGAGGGTGAGCGCGGAGTCGAGCTCGCCGGTGTCCAGGACGACGACGCGGGTGGGGTGTTCGGGCACCTTCACGTCGCCCATCGCCGTACTGACTGTGTGCGTCTTCGCGGAGGCCGACGCCGCCGCGTCGGAGCCGGAGTCCCCGTCGGACGAGCCGCAGGCGGTCAGGGCCAGGGCGCCGGTCAGGGCGAGGGCACCGGCGGTCAGGGCGGGGCGGGCGCTGCGGGTCATGAGGCCGCCTTCCGGGAAAGGGAGTCGGACGCGGCGCCGGACCGGGCGCCGGCCTGCCAGGGCGCGCCGGGGACGATCAGCGGGGAGCCGGTCACCGGGTCGGGAACGACCACGCAGTCCAGACCGAACACCTCCCGTACGAGATCCGCCGTGACGACCTCGGCGGGCGGGCCCTCGGCGACGATGCGGCCCGACTTCATGGCGACGAGATGGTCGGCGTAGCGCGCCGCCTGGTTGAGGTCGTGCAGGACGAGGACGACGGTGCGGTCCTTGTCGTGGTTCAACTGGCGTACGAGGTCGAGGACTTCGACCTGGTGGGCGATGTCGAGATACGTCGTCGGCTCGTCCAGGAGCAGCAGCTCCGTCTCCTGGGCCAGCGCCATGGCGATCCACACGCGCTGGCGCTGGCCGCCGGAGAGCTCGTCGACGGAGCGGTCGGCGAGGGCCGCGACGTCGGTGCGTTCCATGGCCTCCGTGACGGCGCGCTCGTCGGCGTCGGACCACTGCTGCCACCAGTGCTGGTGGGGCTGGCGGCCACGGGCCACGAGGTCGGCGACGGTGATCGCCTCGGGCGCCACGGGCGTCTGCGGCAGCAGCCCGATCTGCTGGGCGATCTTCTTGGTGGGCAGCCTGGTGAGGGCTTCGCCGTCGAGGAGCACGGAGCCTCTCCTCGGCTTGAGCAGCCGGCCGAGAGCGCGCAGCGTGGTCGACTTGCCGCACGCGTTGGGCCCGACGATCACGGTCACCCGGCCGTCGGGGACGGCGAGGTCGAGGTCGTGGACGACGGTGCGGTCCTCGTAGGCGAGGGTGAGCGCGCTGGTGCTGAGCCGGGTCACCGGTTTCCTCCCGTGCGGCTGCGGACGATGAGCCAGATCAGGTACGGCGCCCCGACGGCGGCTGTGAGGACACCCACCGGGAGTTCGGTGGGGGAGAACAGGCGCCGGGCCAGCAGATCGGCCACGACGACGATGAACGCGCCCAGGAGCGCCGAGCACAGGAGCGGGATCTGGGCGGTGCGGGTCACCCGGCGGGCGATCTGCGGGGCCAGGAGCGCGACGAAGTCGACGGGTCCCGCGGCGCCGGTCGCGACGGACGCGAGGACGACGCCCAGGAGCACGAGGCCGAGGCGCACGCGGCCGAGGCGCACGCCGAGCGCGGTCGCCGTGTCGTCGTCCATGGAGACGGTGCGCTGGGCGCGGGCGGCCCATGCGACGAACGGGACGAGGATGAGGAAGGTCCAGCCCAATGGGGCGGCCTCGGCCCAGCCGCGGCCGTTGAGAGAGCCCGTCATCCAGATCTGGGCCTGCTGGGCGACGAGATAGTCGCCCTTCGTCATGAACAGCGTCGTCACCGACCGCAGCGCGATGGCGAAGCCGATGCCGATGAGGACGAAGCGCGTCGCGTGCAGTCCGCCGCGCCACGCGAAGGCGTACACGAGGAGCGCGGCGAGGAGGCCGCCGAGTACGGAGAGGTAGGGCAGGACCGCGTACGACGTGACGCCGAACGTCATGGCGCCGACGGTCAGCGCGCTCGCGCCCTGGCTGACGCCGATGATGTCGGGGGACGCCAGCGGGTTGCGGGCGACGGTCTGGATGAGCGCGCCCGCGACGCCGAACGCGGCGCCGACCAGGAGCCCGACGACCATGCGAGGGGCGCGCAGCGTGCCGACGACGAGTTCGTCCGGGGACGGCCGGCCGGTGATGACCCTGACGACCTCTGCGGGAGCGATGAAGGACTCGCCGACGCAGAGACAGGCGAGGCAGGCGGCCGCGAGAAGGACCACGAGGGACACGGCGACGACGGCGGCCCTGCGGTGCAGGAGGAACGCGGCGCGTCCCGCGCGGACGACGGAGTACCCGGCGGGGCGGACCCGGGGCGCGGTGGTCGTACTCATGCGGGGACCGCCTTGCGCCGGACCAGGGTGACGAGGAACGGAACGCCGATCAGCGCGGTCATCACGCCCGCGGGCACCTCGCCCGGCGGGAAGACGACGCGGCCCACGGTGTCGGAGACGAGAAGCATGACGGGGCCGATGAGGGCCGCCATCGGCAGGACCCAGCGGTGGTCGCTGCCCACGACGGCCCGGGCTATGTGCGGAACGGCCAGGCCGATGAAGGCGATCGGTCCCGCGGCGGCCACCCCGACGCCGGTCAGGACGGTCGCGCCGAGGCCGCCGACGATCCGTACGGTCGCGACCCGCTGGCCGAGTCCCTTGGCGACGTCCTCGCCGAGCGCGAGCGCGTCGAGGCCGCGGGCGACGGACAGCACGAGGAGTACGCCGACGACGAGGAACGGCCAGACCTGGCCCACGATGTGGGTGTCCCGGCCGGACAGCGAGCCCACCTGCCAGAACCTGAACTCGTCCATGGCGGACGCCTTCGTGGTGAGGACGGCCGTGGTGACGGAGACCAGGAGCGCGTTGATCGCGGCACCGCCGAGCGCGAGCTTGACCGGCGTCGCGCCGCCGCGCCCGCTGGAGGCGATGGCGTGGACGGCGACGGAGGCGAGCGCCGCGCCCGCGAACGCGAACCAGACGTAGCCGGTGAGCGTGTGGATGCCGGCGAAGGCGATCGCGAGGACGACGCCGACCGACGCGCCCTGGCTGATGCCGAGGATCCCGGGGTCGGCGATGGGGTTGCGGGTGATGCCCTGGAGGACGGTCCCGGCGAGGGCGAGCGCGGCGCCGACCATCAGGCCGACGAGCGTGCGCGGCAGCCGCAGGCCCCTGATGACCTCGGCGTCGTCGCTGTGGCCGCCGTGCACGAGCGCGTCGAGGACCGCGGACGGGGCGATCGCGCGGGCGCCCACGGCGAGACTGAGCAGGACCGCGAGAACGAGGGCCACGAGCGCGGCCGCCGTCCAGACGATGCGTCGCCGCGCGGCGGGGGCGGCTGAGATCTGACCCATGGACCAATCCGAGGTTGGTAAGGCTTAGCTAAGCGGCAATCGTACGCCCAGGCACAATGGCCCTCATGGGTGCATACGAGAGCGCGAACGGATCAGCCGCGGGACCGACGGTCGGCTTCGACCTCGACATGACGCTGATCGACTCACGGCCGGGGATCAGGGACACCTGGCTGGAACTCGCCGACCGTACGGGCGCGCAGCTCGACGCCGATCTCATCGTGACCCGGCTCGGCCCGCCGCTGGAGCAGGAGCTCGCGTACTGGTTCCCCGAGGAGCGGATCCCGGAGATGGCCGACCTGTACCGGGAGCTCTACCCGGCGCACGCCATCACCGGGACGTACGCGATGCCGGGCGTGCACGAGGCCGTCGCCGCGGTGCACGCGGCGGGCGGCAGGGCGATCGTCGTCACGGCGAAGTACGAGCCCAACGCGAAGCTCCACCTCGAACACCTGGACATCGCCGCCGACGAGGTCGTCGGCAACCTGTGGGCCGAGGGCAAGGCGACGGCGCTGCGCGAGCACGGCGCGTCCGTGTACGTCGGTGACCACACCGGCGACGTGCGCGGCGCCCGCACCGCCGACGCGCTGTCCGTGGCCGTCACGACGGGGCCGTGCGACGCGGCGGAGCTGCGCGACGCCGGCGCGGACGTCGTGCTCGCGGATCTGACGGAGTTCCCCGCCTGGCTGGAGCGCTACGTCGCCGAGCGGGCCTGACGGCGCTGCACGGCGATCCCGCGCAGCACTCCGGCCGCGGAGATCAGGAAGCCGACACCCATCAGCATGCACACCGCGTAGGCGACGGGCGGGAACGGGTCGGTTCCGAGGAACAGGGGAGCCATCGTGGCCAGGGTGGCCACGGCTCCGACGATGAAGACGACGCCGCCGGCCTTGACGAGGCCGTCGCCGGGTCCGGCGGAATTCGCTTGGGTTTTGTCACGCACCCGACCAGGGTAGTTCCCAGCGCGAAGGAACAATCCGGGTTCCTCGGGCCGTCTTGTCACGGGCTCCTGGGCCATTAGCCTGGTGCCGGCGGGTCGGGCGGCCCGCTGCAGTGCTATCCAGAGCCGTTTCCAGCGCCGTTCTTCATCGCACGAAACGGCATGACGAGTACGAGGACGAGGACTTCACGTGCCTACCGGCAAGGTCAAGTGGTTCAACAGCGAGAAGGGCTTCGGCTTTCTCTCCCGCGACGACGGCGGCGACGTCTTCGTGCATTCCTCCGTACTCCCGGCCGGCGTGGACGCTCTCAAGCCGGGCCAGCGTGTCGAGTTCGGCGTCGTCGCGGGACAGCGCGGCGACCAGGCGCTCTCCGTGACCATCCTGGATCCGACCCCGTCCGTGGCCGCGGCGCAGCGCCGCAAGCCGGACGAACTGGCATCGATCGTCCAGGACTTGACGACGCTCCTCGAGAACATCACGCCCATGCTGGAAAAGGGCCGCTACCCGGACAAGGCCTCCGGCGCGAAGATCGCGGGCCTGCTGCGAGCGGTGGCCGACCAACTGGACGTGTAGCCGCCGCCACTTCACGACCTCTACGGAAACGCGAGCGCGCCCGGGCCGAGGGCGGGCACGATCCCCTCGGCCGCGGCGCGCGTCAGGAGACCGCGGATCGCCGCATAGCCGTTCTCGCCCAGGTCGGCCGTGAACTCGTTGACGTACAGGCCGATGTGCTGGTCCGCCACCGACGGGTCCATCTCCTGGGCGTGTTCCTGGACGTAGGGGCGGGAGGCCTCCGGGTCGTCCCAGGCCATGCGCACCGATGTGCGGACCGCCTCGGCGAGTCGGCGCAGCCGGTCCTCGCCCAGGCTCCGCTTCGCGATGATCGCGCCGAGCGGGATGGGCAGCCCGGTCGTGTTCTCCCAGTGCTCGCCCATGTCGGCGAGGGAGTGCAGGCCGTAGTTCTGGTACGTGAAGCGGGCCTCGTGGATGACGAGTCCGGCGTCGACCTTGCCGTCCCGTACGGCGGGCATGATCTCGTCGAAGGGCATCACGACGACCTCGCCGACCCCGCCGGGCACGATGTCCGCGGTCCAGAGGCGGAACAGCAGGTACGCCGTCGACTTCTCGCTGGGGACGGCGACCGTCTTCCCGGTCAGGTCGACGCCCGGCTCGCGCGTGAGCACGAGCGGGCCGCAGCCCCGGCCCAGCGCGCCGCCGCAGGGCAGCAGCGCGTAGTCGTCGAGGACGTACGGCAGGACGGCGTACGACACCTTCAGCACGTCGAATTCGGGGGAGCGTCGCTCGGCGACGCCGTTCGTGATGTCGATGTCGGCGAAGGTCACGTCGAGGGCGGGCGCCCCGGGGACGCGGCCGTGGGCCCACGCGTCGAAGACGAACGTGTCGTTCGGGCAGGGTGAGAAGGCGATCCTGAGATCTTCGGGGTGCGTCATGTGCGGTTCCAACTCTCCAGTACGGGCGCGGACTTCCCGAACGCTTCGGTGAGCGCCGCGAGTGCGTCGCCGATGCGCCAGGCCGCGCGGTCGCGGGGGCCGACGGCGTTGGAGACCGCGCGGATCTCCAGGACGGGCACGCCGTGCGCGGCGGCCGCCTCGGCGACCCCGAAGCCCTCCATCGCCTCGGCGGCGGCGCCGGGGTGACGGTCCAGCAGCTCGGCGGCGCGGGCCGCGGTGCCGGTCACGGTGGAGACGGTCAGGACGGTGCCGGTGAGCGCGCCGGTGGCCTCGGCGACGTCCGTCACGAGGGAGGGCGGCGGGAGGTGCGTGACCGTGCCGAAGCCGAGTTCGGTGACGGGCAGGAAGCCGTCGGGGGTCTCGGCGCCCAGGTCGGCGGCGGTCAGCGCGTCGGCGACGACGACGGAGCCGATGGGCGCGTTCGGCTGGAATCCGCCGCCGATCCCGGCGGAGACGACGAGACGGTACGGCCGCCCCGACAGGGCGGCGGTGGTGAGGGCGGTGGCGGTGCCGGCCGCCGCGGCGGCGGGCCCGACGCCCACCGCGACGACATCGACGGCAGGGTGCGCGGCGCCCGCCCCGGACAGGCCCCTGGCCACCGCGTCCCGCTCCGCGGGGACGGCGGTGGCGATCAGGACCCGCCCACGCTCCGTCAGGCGTCCTTCTTCAGCTTGAACGACCACAGGCCGGTCGCGTTCGAGCCGCTGCCCTCGACGATGGAGACCGTCGTGGAGCTGCCCGTGGCGCCGTACTGCTGGTTGAAGAACACGCTGCCCGGGACGGTGCGGTAGGTCTTGTTGCTGGCCTCGGTCAGCGGCTGACCGTTCATGAGCAGGGTCCAGCCCTTGTCCGCGATCTTCGGGTCGACGCCGAAGCGGACGGTCGCGTCGGGGTCGACCTTGATGGACTTGATGTCCTTGTTCTTGAGGCAGTCCTTCAGCGCGGAGGCGTTCAGGGCCTTGCCGTCGTTGTAGCAGGCGGCTTCCGACGTCACCGTGGAGCGGCCGACCGTGATGGTCGCCAGCGGCGTCGGCTTGTCGCAGGCCGAGAGGACGAGCAGTCCGGCAGCGACGGCGCCGGCGGCTGCCACGGTGCGGCGGTTGCGCACGGTGAAACGCAGGGAGGTCATGCGGGCAGGCTATCTGGCGGCCCGCACACACTCGCCATGCGGGTACGGCGTGCCGCATGCTCACGCCATCCGGAGTGGATCTCCCGCTCTCCCGGCCGTCCCTCACGCCACGCGGCTGCGTGCCTGGCCGCCGTGGCGCGCGGCGGCCAGCAGGCCTCGTACGGTCGTCAGCCAGCCCGTTCCGACGATCGCCGCGGCGACGCCGAGGCCCAGTGCTCCGTTCAGGGGCAGTGCGATGCCGATGGCGCCGCCGACGACCCACGCCATCTGGAGGAGGGTCTCGGAGCGGGCGAACGCGGAGTTGCGGACCTCTTCCGGGACGTCGCGCTGGATCAGGGCGTCCAGGGACAGCTTGGAGAGGGCCTGCGCGAACCCGGCGACGGCCGCCAGGCACGCTGTGAGGGCCGCGCTGAAGAACAGCGCGGCCGCGATCGCCACGCCCAGGACCGCCGCCACCACCGTCACGATGATGATCTCCGGCGCCCGTGATTTGAGCCATGCCCCGACGGCCGTGCCCAGGGCGTTGCCCGCGCCCGCCGAGATGCCGACGATGCTGAGCGACACGGCGGCGCTCTGCCCCGGCATGGGGTGCTCGCGCAGCAGGAACGCCAGGAAGAAGATCAGGAAGCCGGAGAGGCAGCGCTGCGAGGCGTTGACGAACAGCGCGTGCGTCACGGCCGGGCCGACCGTGCGCAGACCGGGGCGCTTCTGCTTCGTCGTCTCCTTGTGCGGGCCGTGCAGATGCTGCTCGTCGGCCGCGAGGAGCGCCTTTCCCTCGCCCTTCGCGGAGTCCACCTTGTGCGGGAGCTGGAAGCACAGGACCATGCCCGAAATGAAGATCACGAACGCGCCGTAGAGGGGCCAGCGCGGCCCGAGCAGCTGGAGTCCGGCGCCGACCGGTGCGGCCACACCGGTGGCGAGGAGCCCGCCGAGCGTCACCCGCGAATTGGCCTTGACCAGGGAGAAGCGGGGTGGCAGCAGGCGCGGCACGACGGCGCTGCGGACCACGCCGTACGCCTTGGACGCCACCAGGACGCCCAGTGCCGCCGGGTACAGCTGCACGCCGCCGCTGATCACCGCCTCGGACAGGACGATCGCGAGCAGCGCCCGCGCCAGCATCGAAGCGGCCATCGCGGCGCGCCGCCCGTGCGGCAGCCGGTCCAGGAGCGGCCCGACGACGGGCGCGAGGATGGTGAAGGGCGCCATCGTGATGCCGAGGTACAGGGCGACGCGCCCGCGCGCCTCGTCCGTCGGCACCGAGAAGAACACCGTGGACGCGAGCGCGATGGTGATCATGACGTCGCCGGCGCCGTTCACCGCATGCAGTTCGATCAGTTTTCCGAGACCCGACTCGCCCGCGCCGTGCGCGTGGGTCGCTTTGCGGATTCCGCGCGCCGTGCCGGTGAACGGCAGGTGCAGGGCGCGCCCGAGCCCGCGGACCGCCCTGCGTACCGGGCCCGATCCGCCTGCTGCGCGCGAGGACGACCTTGCGGAAGTCACTCAGCCATAGTGCCCCCGGAAGGTGGCGACTAGTGCCGATATCGGCGGAGCGGGTCGCCGGTACGGCCCCCTGGAACCGCCCCGCCGCGTGGTGCAGGACACAGCTACTTGTACGTCGGTGTGGGCGCACGGGCCAGGAGAAGGTAGCGTGCGTAACGCGCCTGCGGCAGCTGTGCTCGGCCGCGCGCCTCTCGGTCATCCCGCAGAATGGGTGACGTAGGTGCGCCCGGGGACGTTCGGGCGCGGACGTCGACGCGGCCCCCTGGTCCGCTCCGTCCGTACCCCCGCGCAAGGGTGGCGCACTCGTGAGACGGCGTAGGAGAGAAGCGATACCTGTGAGCGCAGCGACAACGCGAAGCCGCACCCCTGACCGTCTGTGCGCCGAGGCGGTAGGTCTCGCGCGGACCGCGGCCGAGGAGGCCGCCGCGCCAGGAGTCGTGGGCGAGCACGTCGACGTGGTCGTCGAGGGCGACCGGGTCGTCACGCATCTCTTCGAGTGCAAGGAGTTCGGCTACCGCGGCTGGCGGTGGGCCGTGACGGTCGCGCGGGCCTCGCGCGCCAAGGTCGTCACCCTCGACGAGACGGTGCTGCTGCCCGGCCCCGACGCGCTTCTCGCCCCCGAGTGGGTGCCGTGGAGCGAGCGGCTGCGGCCCGGCGACATGGGCCCCGGAGACCTGCTCCCGACCGACGCCGAGGATCTTCGGCTTGAGCCCGGCTATTCGGGTGAGGACGCCCCGCCGCCTAACTCCGTGGTGTCCGAGGAGATGGCCGAACTCGCCGAGGCGGAGGACGCCGAGCTGACGGTGGGACCGCCCGCGGAACTGCCCGTCGTGCCCGAGCGCGGCTCCATCGCGTCGGTCGCCGAGGAGCTCGGTATGCGGCGCGCCCGGGTGTTGTCCCGTTATGGCCTCCACACCGCGGCCGACCGCTGGGACGAGGCGTACGGGGCGAAGACGCAGATGGCCCAGGCGGCGCCCGCCACCTGCGTGTCCTGTGGATTCCTCGCACCGATCGGCGGCTCGCTCGGCCAGGCCTTCGGCGTCTGCGGCAACGAGTTCTCCCCGGCGGACGGCCGGGTCGTCTCCCTCTCGTACGGCTGCGGCGGCCACTCCGAGGCGGCCGTCATGCCGAAGCCCCCGCGCCCGGCCCCGCCGGTGATCGACGAGACGCGAGTGGACCCGTTCCCGCTCCGCCCGGCGGCGGACTCCGGCTCGGTCCCGAGCGCCCCGGACGGCACGGAGGACCTGGGGCACTCGTAGCCCTCGCAGTTCTCTTTCCGCCCGCGCGGTAGCGTCTGCGTCGCCAGGGTTGGCCTGGGTGAACGGCAGAGGGAGACCACACCGTGAGCGTGAGCAAGATCGTGCGCCCGGCAGCCGAGGGGATGGACCCGTTCGGGACGGCCCGTCTGCGGCGTGGGGTCCTCGATGCCTGGGCCGGCAGCCCGGCCCGCTTCCGTGAGGACGCCAACGCCGAGGAGGACCTCGCCCTCGGCGGCTACCGCGACCGTCTCGTCGTCGAGCTCGCCCAGAACGCCGCCGACGCGGCCGCCCGCGCAGGTGTCCCCGGCCGCTTCTCCCTGACCCTGCGCGACGGCGTGCTCGTCGCCGCGAACACCGGCGCGCCGCTGGACGCCGCCGGTGTCGAGTCGCTGTCCACGCTGCGGGCCTCCGCCAAGCGTGAGCAGGGCGACGGCGCGGTGGGCCGGTTCGGCGTCGGGTTCGCCGCCGTCCTCGCCGTGACCGACGAGCCCGCGGTCGTCGGCCGCACGGGCGGGGTGCGCTGGTCGCTGGCCGAGGCGCGCGGCCTCGCCGCCGACACCGCGCGGCACAGCCCCGGCCTCGGCGACGAACTGCGCCGCCGGGACGGCCATGTGCCGCTGCTCAGGCTTCCGTTCGCCGCGGAGGGCTCGGCCCCGGACCCGTACGAGACCGTCGTGATCCTGCCGCTGCGCGACGCCGCGGCGGAGGCGCTCGCGGCGCGGCTCATCGACGCCATCGACGACACGCTCCTCCTCGCCCTGCCCGGTCTCGACGAGGTCGTCGTGGAGACCGGGTCGGGGACGCGCATCCTGCGCCGCAGGACCGACGGGCCGTACGTGGCGGTGGACGACGAGCGCGAGGACGCCGCGTCCGGCGGGCGCGAGAGTGTCACGACCCGCTGGCGTGTCCTCGTCCGAAACGGCCCGCTCGAAGCCGCGCTCCTCGCCGACCGGCCCCTCGAAGAGCGCCTCCGCCCGCACTGGTCCGTGACCTGGGCCGTACCCGTGGACACGGACGGCGCCCCCGAGCCGCCCCGCAGCGCGCCCGTGCTCCACGCGCCGACCCCCAGCGACGAACCGCTCGGCGTGCCCGCGCTGCTCATCGCCTCGTTCCCCCTCGACACGACCCGGCGGCACGCCGCCCCCGGGCCGCTCACCGACTTCCTGGTGGAGCGCGCCGCCGACGCCTACGCCGAACTCCTCGCCGGATGGCGCCCGGTGAGCACCGCCGTCCTCGGCCTCGTGCCGGGCCCGCTCGGCCGGGGTGAGCTGGACGGCAGCCTGCGCGGGGCGATCCTGGCCCGGCTGCCGCGCACCGCGTTCCTGCCGCCCGCGCTGCCGCGCACGAAGGACGACGCCGACGGACTGCCCGAGACGCTGCGGCCGCGCGAGGCCGAGGTCGTCGAGGGCGCCGGCGCCGAGACCGTGCGGGTCCTCGCCGAGGTCCTGCCGAGCCTGCTGCCCGCCGGACTCGAACGCCGCGTCGAGCTGCGGACCCTGGAGGTCGCCCGGGTCCCGCTGACGGAGGCGGTCGACCGGCTCGCCGGTCTGGAGAAGGAGCCGGGCTGGTGGCGGCGCCTTTACGACAGCCTCGCGGGCGTCGACCCGGACCGGCTCACCGGGCTCCCGGTGCCGCTGGCCGGTGGGCGTACGACGATCGGGCCGCGGCAGGTGCTGCTGCCCATGCCGGACGCGACACCGGGTGAGGCGCTCGCCCGGCTCGGCCTCAAGGTCGCCCACGTGGACGCCGCGCACCCGTTGCTCGAAAAGCTGGGCGCGCTGCCCGCGACGCCCCGCGCCGTCCTGACGACCCCTCAGGTGCGGGCGGCCGTCGCCGGTTCGCTCGACGACGACGTCTGGTCCCTCGACGACGACGGCCCGGTCGGCGTGGACGAGTTGGCCGAGCTGGTCCTCACCCTCGTACGGGACGCGAACCTGGAGCCCGGGGACGAGCCGTGGCTGGGCGCGCTCGCGCTGCCCGACGACGAGGGCGAGCTGGCGCCCGCCGGTGAACTCGTGCTGCCCGGCAGCCCGTTCGCGCAGGTCGTCCGCGAGGGCGAACTCGCCATGGTGGACGGCGACCTCGCCGAGCGGTGGGGTGAGCAGCCGCTCGCCGCGTGCGGTGTCCTCGCCGGGTTCGCCCTGGTCCGCGCCGCCGACGTGGTCCTCGACCCGGACGAACTCGACCCGCGCGACGGCGACTTCGCGGAGCCGGACGACGCGGGCCTGCTCGACGCGGTCGACGTGTGGTGCGAGGACGTACTCGACCGGCTGCCCGACACCCCCGTGCCGCCCGTCGCCACCGAACTCGTCGCCGTACGCGACCTGGACCTCGTCGACGACGACCGCTGGCCCCAGGCCCTCGCCCTGCTGTCCCGCCCGCCGCTGCGCGACGCCCTCACCCAGCCCGTCCGGGTCCTGCTGCCCGACGGCACGCACGAGATCGTCCGCCCGTACACGGCCTGGTGGCTGCGTGACCACCCCGTCCTCGACGGCCGCCGGCCGGCCGGCCTGCGCGCGGCGGGCGGTGACCCGCTGCTCGCCGGGCTCTACGACCCGGCGGACGCGACCGGGTTCGAGGACGAGCAGGTGCTGCGCGCACTCGGCGTACGCACCTCCGTCGCCGCGCTCCTCGACGAGCCCGGCGGCGCGGCCGAGCTCCTCGACCGGCTCGCCGACCCGGAGCGCGAGGTCGGCGCGGCCCAACTCCACGCCCTGTACGGGGCGCTGGCCGACCTCGACCCGGAGCAGGTGACCCTGCCCGACGAGTTGCGGGCCGTGGTGGACGGTGAGGTCAGGGTCGTGGACGCGGCCGACGCCGTCGTCGCGGACGCGCCCGATCTGCTGCCCCTGGCCGGCGGGCTGGCCCTGCTGCCGGTGAGTCCGGGTCGGGCCGCGGACCTGGCGGACCTCTTCCAGGTACGACGGCTGAGCACGACCGCCGACGCCGGGGTCACTCAGGAGGGCGCCGAACATCCGGTGCCGGAGTCCGTACGGACCCTGCTCGGACCGGCGACCCCGCAGAGGTACGTCGAGCACGAGGAGCTGTTCGTCGCCGGGGTGGAGGTCGACTGGCGGCGCACGTCCGAGGGCACGGTCCACGCCTCGACCCTGGAGGGCGTGGCGGCGGGCTTGGCGTGGGCGGCGGGGCAGTGGCCGCGCCGCTTCGAGGTCGCGGCCCTGCTCGAAGACCCGTCGAGGACGGCGGAGCTGGCACGGGACCGCTGGTTCGACTGATCCGGGACCGGCTGGTCGGCTGACCTGCGGTTCAGTATGCATCTGGTGTGCCGTTGGTAAAGCCCGACGGCGCCCTGGCAAAGCACGCACAAAGGCTTCACCTGCCGTACAACCCGTCGCGGGGGTTGCACGTCTGATCATCCGAGTCAACAGACTCCTAGATCACTTGGGCCCCGCGTGACAGCATCTGCACCGCGGGACCCCTCTCCTCATGGGGAATCACATGCGCATACGTGCCACCATGGCCGCCGCGACGGTGACCGGCTCTCTCGCCCTGGCCGCTTTCGCCGTGCCGGCCGCGCAGGCCACCGACCAGCCGAGCCTGGCGCAGGCTCACCAGGTCGCCCAGAAGGCTGCGGGGCACTCGGCTCCGCAGGCCCGTTCGCTGACCGCCACCGAGGCCGGCGACCCATACGTGATGGACGCCACCTTCTCGAACATCAAGGTGAACAGCGGTAAGTCCGCCATCGTTGTCGGCACCACCAACACGGTGCACGTCTCGTACAGCTTCACCTTCACCCACGGCTCGGACGTGGACCCGACGGCCGACGACTTCGTCCCGGGCGTCGACCTCTACCGCACCGACACCGACGAGGGGAACGCCCTGTTCGGCGACGCCCCGGCGACCTGCACGGCCGCCTCGTCGACTGTCGCGAACTGCAACGGCAGCATCGACATCAACCCGCAGGAGGAGCTGACCAACGTCGACGCCGGAGCCAAATGGACCGGCGAGGCGTTCGCCGTCGCGTACAACGGCCAGGACCCGGACAGCCCCAGCGACCCGAGCAAGATCGGCACCGCGTACCAGGACGCCGTGTCGTCCAACGCCCTGCAGCGCTACTCCAAGCTCACCGTCAACGCGTCCCCCGAGCCCGTGAAGAAGGGCGGCACGCTCACCATCACGGGCGCCCTGACCCGCGCGAACTGGGACACGCACAAGTACGCCGGCTACACCAGCCAGTCGGTGAAGCTGCAGTTCCGCAAGACGAGCTCCTCGGCGTACCCGACGACGTACCTGAAGTCGGTCACGTCGTCCTCGACCGGCTCGCTGAAGACCACGTCCACGGCCACGTACGACGGCTACTGGCGCTACAACTTCCTCGGCACCTCCACCACCCCGGCCGTCAAGGCCACGGGTGACTTCGTCGACGTGCAGTAGAAGTCCTAGACGGGAAAGCGGCGGTCGACCCAGCGCCACAGGAATTCCAGGGCGACCGCCGCCACCCCCGCGATGCCGACCGCCGTCCACGGCATCGACGCGCCCACCAGCTTCAGTGCGAAGAAGTCCTGGAGCCACGGCACCACGAGGACGAGCAGGAACGCCGCGCCCATCGCGGCCACCAGGCACACCCGCCACCACGTGTAGGGCCGCGCGATGATGGCGAGGACCCACATCGAGACGAGGAACAGCGTCAGCGTCGCCGAACTGGTCTCGGCGTCGAGCGCGCCGGAGCCCGTGTAGTAGTGCCGGGCGATCATGTACGTCACGAAGGTGGCGGTCCCGGCGACGACGCCCCCGGGGATCGCGTACCGCATCACCCGCTTCACGAACTGCGGTTTGGCCCGCTCCTTGTTGGGCGCGAGCGCAAGGAAGAACGCGGGGATGCCGATCGTCAGCGTCGACAGCAGCGTCAGGTGCCGCGGCAGGAACGGGTACTCGATCTGGAAGCAGACCACGAGGACGGCGAGCAGCACCGAGTAGACCGTCTTGACCAGGAACAGGGACGCGACGCGCGTGATGTTCCCGATGACGCGGCGGCCCTCGGCGACGACCGACGGCAGCGTGGAGAAGCTGTTGTTGAGGAGCACGATCTGCGCGACGGCGCGGGTCGCCTCCGAGCCCGAGCCCATGGAGACGCCGATGTCGGCGTCCTTGAGGGCGAGCACGTCGTTCACTCCGTCGCCCGTCATCGCGACCGTGTGCCCGTGGGACTGGAGCGCACCGACCATGTCGCGCTTCTGCTGCGGGGTGACGCGGCCGAACACCGTGTTCTCGTCGAGGGCCTTGGCCATCCCGGCCTGGTCGGCGGGGAGCGTGCGGGCGTCGACCGTGTCCTGCGCGCCCGCGAGGCCCAGCTTCCCGGCGACGGCGCCCACCGACACCGCGTTGTCCCCGGAGATGACCTTCGCGTGGACGTCCTGGTCGGCGAAGTACCGCAGCGTGTCCGCAGCGTCGGGCCGCAGCCGCTGTTCCATGGCGACCAGGGCGACGGCCTCGGCGCCCTCCTTGACCGCCGGGTCGTCGAGGTCGCCACGGGCGCGGGCGAGCAGCAGGACACGCAGGCCCCGGTGGTTGAGCTCTTCGGTCTCGGCGAGCACCGCGTGCCCGGCCGGCAGGAGGACGTCGGGCGCGCCGAGCAGCCACGCGCTGGTGGTGCCGTCGCCCTCGCTGAACGCGGCGCCGCTGTACTTGCGGGCGGAGGAGAAGGGCAGCGACTCGGTGCAGCGCCACTCCTCACTGTCGGGGTAGGCGTCGATGATCGCCTGGAGCGAGGCGTTGGGCCGCGGGTCGGACTCGCCGAGCGCACCGAGGACCTTGCGTACGTAGCCCTCGTCGGCGCCGCCGAGCGGGCGCAGCTCGGTGACGTCCATGCCGCCCTCGGTGAGGGTGCCCGTCTTGTCGAGGCAGACGGTGTCGACGCGGGCGAGACCCTCGATGGCGGGGAGTTCCTGGACGAGACACTGCTTGCGGCCGAGGCGGATCACGCCGATCGCGAAGGCGACGGAGGTGAGCAGGACGAGTCCCTCGGGGACCATCGGCACGATGCCGCCGACGGTCCGCGCGACGGAGTCCTTGAAGTCGTTCTGCTTGACCACGAGCTGGCTGATGACGAGGCCGATCGCGGTCGGGACCATCATCCAGGTGACGTACTTGAGGATGGTGGAGATGCCGGTACGCAGCTCGGACTGGACGAGGGTGAAGCGGCTGGCCTCCTCGGCGAGCTGCGCGGCGTAGGCCTCGCGGCCGACCTTCGTGGCGGTGAACGCGCCGCCGCCGGCGACGACGAAGCTGCCGGACATGACCTGGTCGCCGTGGTGCTTGACGACGGGGTCGGCCTCGCCGGTGAGCAGGGACTCGTCGATCTCGAGCCCGTCGGTCTCGGCGCACACGCCGTCCACGACGATCTTGTCGCCCGGCCCGATCTCGATCAGGTCGCCGAGGACGATGGCGGAGGTGGAGATCTCGGTGGCGCGCCCGTCGCGCCGGACCGTCGGTTTCGCCTCGCCGATGACGGCGAGTGAGTCGAGGGTCTTCTTGGCGCGCATCTCCTGGATGATGCCGATGCCGGTGTTCGCGAGGATGACGTAGCCGAAGAGGCTGTCCTGGAACGGCGCGACGAACAGCATGATCAGCCAGAGGACGCCGATGATCGCGTTGAACCGCGTGAAGACGTTCGCGCGGATGATCTCGGTGGTGGAGCGGGAGCTGCGGACCGGTATGTCGTTGACCTCGCCGCGCGCGACGCGCTCGGCCACCTCGCCGGTGGTGAGCCCCCTCGCCCGCTGGGGGAGCGGCACCGGGTGGACCGGGTCCAGCTCGGAGCCCGCGTCGATGTGCGTCATGCCAACGACAGTACGGGCGGATTTGCGGCTTCACCCCTCGGGTGCGCCAAAGATCCGACCCGGGGAGGACGTGGAGGGGCGGGGGCCGGTCCCGTGGTGGTAGGCGGCCGACGCGCCGGCCGCTGCTCGGGTGCCGGGCCGGCCGCTACTCGGTTGCCGGGCCCGCTTCGGCGGCCGCGCGCTTGAGCGCCGCGTCGCGCCCCCGTACGTACCAGATGCCGATGAGCCCGAGTCCGGCGCCGGCCAGGCAGGTCCACACCCACCAGGTGTGGCCGTGGTCGTCGAACCAGCCGTAGAACGGCAGCTGCACCAGGAAGAGGACGAACCACAGGATCGTGCCGCCCGTGATGGTGGCGACCACGGGCCCTTCAAGGGGCTCGGGTGCCTCGTGCTTGGGGGTCCACTTCTCCATGGGCACAGCTTACGAGGAGCACGAAACGACGTCTTCAGTCGCCCCGGACCCCTTACGGGTCAAGGGTCTACGCGCGGAGATAGCGAATTCTTGCTCATATGTTCATACTGAAACGGCCTGAGTCTGGCCACTTCTGTTCGTAGAAAACGCCAAACAGCGCCCCCGTCAGCACACGATTCAGAGGTCATCCATGTCCAGCTCGGCCCCCGCACCGGTCGATCTCATCGAGCCGCCGTCGGCCCCCAAGAACGGCCTCGACCGCTACTTCAAGATCTCAGAGCGGGGCTCGTCGGTCAGCCGGGAGATCCGCGGCGGCTTCGCCACCTTCTTCGCGATGGCCTACATCATCGTGCTGAACCCGATCATTCTCGGCAGCGCGAAGGACATGTACGGGCACCAGCTCGACAACGGTCAGCTGGTCACCGCGACCGCGCTCACCGCCGCGTTCACGACCCTGCTCATGGGTGTCATCGGCAACGTCCCGATCGCGCTCGCCGCCGGCCTCGGCGTGAACACCGTCGTGGCCCTCCAGCTCGCCCCCCGCATGTCGTGGCCGGACGCGATGGGCATGGTCGTCCTCGCGGGCTTCGTCGTGATGCTCCTGGTGGCGACCGGTCTGCGTGAGCGCGTCATGAACGCCGTGCCGCTCGGCCTGCGCAAGGGCATCGCGATCGGTATCGGCCTGTTCATCATGCTGATCGGCCTGGTCGACTCGGGCTTCGTCTCCCGCATCCCGGACGCCGCGCACACCACGGTGCCGCTCCAGCTCGGCAGCGACGGTCACCTCAACGGCTGGCCCGTCCTCGTCTTCGTGCTCGGCGTGCTGCTCACCCTCGCGCTGATCGTGCGCAAGGTGCCGGGCGCCATCCTGATCTCCATCGTCGTCATGACGCTCGTCGCGGTGTTCATCGACGCGGTCGCCAACGTCCCGAGCTGGGGCCTGACGACGCCCAAGTGGCCCGGCAACCCGGTGGAGATGCCGGACTTCGGTCTGGTCGGCCAGGTCAGCCTGTTCGGCGGCTTCGACAAGGTCGGCATGCTGACCGGCATCCTCTTCGTCTTCACCGTGCTGCTGTCGTGCTTCTTCGACGCGATGGGCACGATCATGGGCGTCAGCGACGAGGCCAAGCTGACCGACAAGGACGGTCAGATGCCCGGCATGAACAAGGTCCTCTTCATCGACGGCATCGCCGTCGCCGCGGGCGGCGCCTCGTCCTCGTCGGCCACCACCTGCTTCGTGGAGTCCACCGCCGGTGTCGGCGAGGGCGCCCGCACCGGTTTCGCCAACGTGATCACCGGCGGTCTCTTCGCCGTCGCGCTGTTCCTCACGCCGATCGCCACGATGGTCCCGTCCCAGGCCGCCACGCCAGCGCTGCTCGCGGTGGGCTTCCTGATCCTGTCGGGGTCGATCGGGGCCATCGACTGGAGCGACTACACGATCGCCATCCCGGCCTTCGTGACGATGCTGATGATGCCGTTCACGTACTCGATCACCAACGGCATCGGGATGGGCTTCATCAGCTTCACATTGCTGCGGGTCGCGGCGGGCCGCGCCCGTTCGGTGCCGGTCGCGATGTACATCGTCGCGGGGGTCTTCGCCTTCTACTACCTGATGCCGGCGCTGGGCCTGACCTGAGCGCCCTGAAGGGGCGCCAGGGGCGCGGGGAACCGCGCGACCAGCCACAGACGGCCCGCAGGCGGAGGGGTCACGCCGCCCCGTAGAACTTCTCTGTCTCCTCGACGGACGTCGCGAAGCGTTCGTCGAAGTCGTCTCGAATGAGCGTCCGGACCACATAGTCCTGGACGCTCATTCCTCTTTTGGCGGCGTGGGTCTTGAGCCGGTCGAGCAGCTCACCGTCCATCCGCAGGCTGAGCACTGTCGATCCCATGCGCAACAGGGTCGCGGGCCGCTGTCCACCCGCGTGTCACTTTTCGTGGCCACGTCACTCATACGGGTGACGGAGGGGCTCGCGGAGGATTCAGTGGGCGGAGTCATGGGAACCCGAGTGGTCTTTAGAAAGAGTAATGAGTTAAGCTAAGGACATGCCGGACCTCTCCCATGGCGACGACGCAGCCGCAGTGAACGCCCTGCGCTCAGCGGTGATGCGCCTGTCGCGCCGACTCAAGCACCAGCGGGTCGACGAGTCGCTGAGCCCCACAGAAATGTCGGTGCTCGGCACCCTCGCCCGCTGCGGCAGCGCGACTCCGGGCGAACTCGCCCGCAAGGAGCACGTGCAGCCGCCGTCGATGACCCGCATCGTCGCGCTGCTCGAGGCCAAGGGGCTCGTCCGGCTGGAGCCGCATCCCGAGGACCGGCGACAGAAGGTCGTCACCTCCACCGAGCAGGCCGAGGCCATGCTCGAAGAGAGCCGCCGCAAGCGCAACGCGTGGCTGGCCTCGCTCGTGGAGAACCTGGACGAGGACGAGTGGGCCAAGATCCGCGCCGCCGCCCCCGTCCTGGAGAAGCTCGCCCACCTGTAAGCCCCCCTGCCATGCCCCTCGGGGCGTCGTCGACCTGCCTTCACGGCCGCCAAGGAGGCGAACCCGCATTGAGTACGGGATCCGGAGCAGACTCCGCCCCCGCACCAACCGCCCTCGACAAGACCGACCGCCCCCGCAAGAGCTCGATGTTCAGCTCGCTGAAGATCCGTAACTACCGGCTCTTCGCGACCGGGGCCGTCGTTTCCAACACCGGCACCTGGATGGCCCGCATCACCCAGGACTGGCTGGTGCTCAGCATCACCGGCTCCTCGGCGGCCGTCGGTATCACCACCGCCATGCAGTTCCTGCCGATGCTCCTGTTCGGCCTCTACGGCGGCGTCATAGCCGACCGCTTCGCCAAGCGGAACCTCCTGTTCGTCACCCAGGGCGCCATGAGCCTGTCCGGGCTCTTCCTCGCCGCGCTCACCCTCACCGGGAACGTCCAGGTCTGGCACGTCTACCTCGCGGCCTTCTTCACCGGCCTCGTCACCGTCGTCGACAACCCGACCCGCCAGTCCTTCGTCTCCGAGATGGTCGGCCCCGACCAGGTCCGCAACGCGGTCAGCCTGAACTCGGCGAACTTCCAGTCGGCACGCCTGATCGGTCCCGCGGTCGCGAGTGCACTCACCGCTGCCGTCGGTCCGGGCTGGGCGTTCCTCGCCAACGGACTGTCCTTCCTCGCACCGCTCACCAGCCTCTGCCTGATGCGCACCCGTGAGCTGCACCACACCCCGCGCGCCCCGCGCGGCAAGGGCCAGCTCCGCGAGGGCCTCGACTACGTCTCCAAGCACCCCGAGCTGATCTGGCCGATCGTCCTCGTCGGCTTCGTCGGCACCTTCGGCTTCAACTTCCCGATCTGGCTGAGCGCCTACGCCGACGACGTCTTCCACGGAGGGGTCGGCATGTACGGCGTGTTCAACACGCTCATGGCCCTCGGCTCGCTGGCCGGTGCGCTGCTCGCCGCGCGGCGCCGCTCCACCCGGCTGCGCGTCCTCGCGGGAGCCGCGGTCGGCTTCGGTGTCCTGGAGGTCGTGGCCGCGTTCGCGCCCGACGTCTGGGTCTTCGCGCCGCTGATCGTGCTGCTCGGCATCCTCGGCCTCACGGTCAACGTGACCGCGAACTCGTCCGTCCAGATGGCCACCGACCCCGAGATGCGGGGCCGCGTCATGTCGCTGTTCATGATGGTGTTCACGGGCGGTACGCCGCTCGGCGGGCCCCTGTTCGGCTGGATCGCCGACCAGTACGGGGTCCGGATCAGCTTTGCCCTCGGCGGCCTCGTGTGCGCCACGGCCGCGGTCGGCGTCGGACTGATGCTGGCCCGCGCCGCGAACCTGCGGCTCAAGCTCGACCTGCGCCGCGGACAGCAGCACGTGCAGTTCGTACCGCGCGAGCAACTGGCCACGGCGGCCTGAGCCGAGGGGCCGGCCGTCAGACGCGCCGGGCCAGGACCTGGCCCGGCCAGATGCCGTCGGGCCCGATGAACGTCGCGGTGCGGACGAAGCCGTTCGCCTCGTAGAACGCGACGAGCTTGCCGTCGTCGCCCGCGTAGCAGTCGACGCGCAGGAGCGGAACGCCGGCTGGGGGTCCCCCCATGCTCTTCTGGCTATGGGGGAGCGTTTCGTCTACGGCGTGGGCGAGCAGCGCGGCGCCCGCCCCGCTGCCGTGCCGGGCCGCGAGCAGATGGACGTCGCGCTGCGCTCGGGCTCACCGGCCGGCTCCACGTACGAGCCGGGTCCCTCGGAGAGCGTGAGCGTGCCGACCGGGGTGCCGTCGACCTCGGCGATCCATGGCCGGCCCTTGGCCACGTACTCCTCGACCATCGCCACGGCCTGTGGACGCTGCGACCACGGCCTCTCGCCCCACTGCCCCGTGCGCCCCTGTGACACCAGCCACTCCATGGCGCCGTCGAACAGGCCGACTATGGCCGGGATGTCCGCGGTACTGCCCTTTCTGATCTCCATGCGGGGACACTAATCCCGTGAGACTTTTCGCAGCAGTGCTTCTGCCGGACGAGGCGGTGGCCGAACTGGGGCGTGCCGTCGACCAGTTGACGGGTTCCGAGGGGGCCGAGGGCCTGCGCTGGACCGGCCCCCCGGGCTGGCACTTCACGCTGGCCTTCTACGGCGAAGTGCCCGACGAGACCGTGCCCGAGCTGTCGCGGCGCCTGGAACGGGCCGCGGCCCGCACCGCGCCCTTCCCGCTCGGCCTGCGCGGCGGCGGGCACTTCGGGGACCGGGCCCTGTGGGTGGGCGCGGCCGGTGACGTGGCGGCGCTGCGGCGGCTCGCCGAGCGGGCCGGGGCGGCGGCCCGCAAGGCAGGCCTCGACACGGAGGAGCACCGCCCCTACCGGCCGCACCTCACGCTGGCCCGCGGTTCCGGCGCCGTCCACCTCACGCCGTACGCGGCCGCCCTCGACACCTTCACCGGTGAACAGTGGACGGTCGGCGAGCTGGCACTCGTCCGCAGCCGGCTGCCGGCGTCCGGGGTGCGCGGCGAGCGGCCCCGCTACGAGAAGGTCGGCGGCTGGCCTCTTTCGGCCACGGGTTAATCTCGAAGGGTGGACCCGAAGAGCCGTAACCGGATCATGGCCGTTGTGCTGGTACTGATGTTCGCCGTCGTCGCAGTGGCGGCCGCGGTCGGAAAGTGACCGCGGCCGCGCCGCGCCGTACCCGCGGCCGCACTGCTGCCAGGCCGGGCGAGGCCCCGGCTCTACCAGGCGAACGCCTCCGGTGAAGGGCCAGGGCCGGGGAAGATCTCGTCCAGGCCCGTGAGGACCTCCTCGCTCAGTTCCAGCTCGACCGCGCGCAGTGCCGAGTCGAGCTGTTCCGAGGTGCGCGGGCCGACGATGGGCCCGGTGATGCCGGGACGGGTCAGCAGCCAGGCCAGCGCCGCCTCGCCGGGCGCGAGGCCGTGCTTGTCGAGCAGGTCCTCGTAGGACTGGAGCTGGGCGCGCGTCTCCGGGTTCGCGAGCGCGTCCGCGGCCCGGCCGCTCGCGCGACGCCCGCCCTCGACCTCCTTCTTGATGACCCCGCCCAGCAGACCGCCGTGCAGCGGCGACCAGGGGATGACCCCGAGGCCGTACTCCTGCGCGGCCGGGATGACCTCCATCTCGGCGCGGCGCTCCGCGAGGTTGTAGAGGCACTGCTCGCTGACGAGACCGAGCGTGCCCCGCGCGGCCGCCTTCTCGTTGGCCTGGGCGATCTTGTAGCCGGGGAAGTTCGACGATCCGGCGTACAGGATCTTGCCCTGCTGGATCAGGACGTCGACGGCCTGCCAGATCTCCTCGAAGGGGGTCTCGCGGTCGACGTGGTGGAACTGGTAGATGTCGATGTAGTCCGTCCCCAGCCGCTTGAGGCTGGCCTCGACGGCGCGGCGGATGTTGACCGCGGAGAGCTTGTCGTGGTTGGGCCAGGGCGAATCGGTGCCCGCGCCGGCCATGTTGCCGTAGACCTTCGTGGCCAGGACCGTCTTGTCCCGCCGGTCGCCGCCCTGGGCGAACCAGCTGCCGATGATCTCCTCGGTACGGCCCTTGTTCTCGCCCCAGCCGTAGACGTTGGCGGTGTCGAAGTAGTTGATCCCCGAGGCCAGCGCCGTGTCCATGATCGCGTGGCTGTCGGCCTCGTCGGTCTGCGGACCGAAGTTCATCGTGCCGAGAACGAGCCGGCTGACCTTGAGTCCTGTGCGTCCGAGCTGCGTGTACTTCATGAGTGCCCAGCCAACGGCGTGGAGTGGACTCTAGGCAAGGCCCCCGGGCCGGGCGTTCAGCGGACCCCACGCCTGCCGCATCGCACGGGCGAACGTGTCCGCGAGCTTGCGCTCACCGCTCGCGTTCGGGTGCGTGCCGTCGTACGTGTCCCCGTGGATGTCGTACGACTCCGGCACCGACGCGAGGAGCAGGGGAGAGCGGCCCGAGTCGAGGTCGGCGACCGCCTTCGCGAGGAGCGTGTTGAAGTGCGCGACCTCCGCGGCGAACGGCGCGTCAGTCTCGGCGCGCACGTTCGGTATGACCGGCAGCATGACCATCCGCACCCGCGGGTTCGCGGCGCGGGCGCCGGCGACGAAGCGGCGCACGTTCTGCGCGGTCTGCTCCGCGTTCGTGTAGAAGCCGAGATCGATCAGGCCGAGCGAGATGAGCAGGACATCGGTGCGGGCGAGCGCGACCGCCTCCTCGATGACGGGCGCCATGTGCAGCCAGCCCTCGCCCCAGCCCGCGAGATGGGCGCGCGGGAACGCGGGGTCCGCGTCCGCGTAGTCGTGCGACACCGCGGCGTTCGCCGTCTTGTCGTAGAGCGTCTCGCGCGGCCCGGCGATCTCGAACGCGCCGTCGCCGTACGCGGCCCGCAGATGCTGCCACATCCGGTAACGCCAGGTGAGTTCGCCCGCGCTGCCTATCGTCATGGAGTCGCCGACGAATGTGAACCTGAGCATCCGCTCATCATCGCGGATCGCGGGCGGGCGAAGTGTGTGACGCTGAGCACGCCCTGGCAAGCTGGGGGCATGCGTTCGTTTCTGGGTGCGGCCGGAGCCGCCGTCGTTCTCGCGTTCGGTGCCACCGCTCCCGCCGTGGCGGACGACCCCGGCAGCGACGGGTTCACCATCAAGGACCCCCGCATCACCGAGTCCAGCGGCCTCGCCGCGTCCCGGATCCACCCGGGCATCTACTGGACCCACAACGACAGCAGCGACGGCGCGTACCTGTACGCGATCGACGGCAGGACCGGCAAAACCGTCGCCACCCTCACCCTGACCGGCGTCGGCGCCCCGCGCGACGTCGAGGCCATCTCCATCGGCCCCGACAACAACCTCTACGTCGGCGACATCGGCGATAACCTCGGCGGCAAGTGGTCCCACGTGTGGATCTACAAGCTGCCGGAGCCGAAGGAACTGCGCGACCAGACCGTGCGGGCGACGCAGTTCACCGTGCAGTACGCGGACGGGCCCCGCAACGCCGAGGCGCTGATGGTCCATCCGAAGACCGGACGCGTCTACATCGCCGAGAAGAACGAGGACGGCGGCGGCCTCTACGAGGGCCCCCGGAACCTGTCCGCGTCGGGCACGAACGTCTTCCGCCGCATCTCCGGCATCAACCTGTGGGTGACGGACGGCGCGTTCTCGCCCGACGGCAAGCACCTCGCCCTGCGCGGCTACTTCGGCGGGATCTCGTACGCCTGGAAGGACGGCAAGCCCGAGCGTGAGGGGCAGTTGAACGTGCCGATGCAGCCCCAGGGCGAGTCCGTCACGTACACCGCCGACGGGAAGACGCTGCTCTACGGGAGCGAGGGCCGGGGCAGTTCGGTGGAGCCCGTACAGGCCGGCGACGGGTCCGGCGACGACTCGAAGTCGCCCTCGGGGAGCGGTGATTCGGGCGACGGACCCATCGACACGGGGCTCAGCGCGAGTGCGGTCGGGCTCGTCGTCGTGGTCATCGCCGTCTTCGGGATCGGGCGGCTGCTGAGGCGGCCGAAGAAGTAGCGCAGCCGGGCCGGCCGGGCTGCCATGCACCGATCGCCGCGCGCCGATGATCACTCCTCCAGGACCCGTACCTCGTAGTGCAGCGTCCTGTCCCGCTGCACCTTGTGCGCCGGCGGGACCGCGACGCCGTGCATCACCGGGTGCTTGTGGCGGAGCAGCTTCGCCGCGTGCTTCGCCTCCTCGCCGTCCTCGTCGAGGAGGCGGACCCGGGCCTTGAACTCGGGGCCTGTCACCCTCTACGCCGATGGGGCGCCCGGCGGAAGTGCCGGGCGCCCCATCCTCGTAGAACCGGTGTGACTAGAGCTTTTCGATCACGTAGTCGATGCACTTCGTGAGTGCCTCGACGTCCGCCGGGTCGATCGCCGGGAACATCGCGACGCGCAGCTGGTTGCGGCCCAGCTTGCGGTACGGCTCCGTGTCGACGATGCCGTTGGCGCGCAGCACCTTGGCGACCGCGGCCGCGTCGATCTCGTCCGAGAAGTCGATCGTGCCGATGACCTGCGAACGCTTCGCCGGGTCCGTGACGAACGGCGTCGCGTGCTTCGAGTCCTCGGCCCAGCTGTACAGGCGCGTCGAGGAGTCCTTGGTGCGGGCCGTCGTCCAGGCCAGACCGCCCTGGCTGTTCATCCACTCCAGCTGCTCACCGAGCAGGAAGAGCGTCGCGAGCGCCGGGGTGTTGTACGTCTGGTTCTTGCGGGAGTTGTCGATCGCCGTCGGCAGCGAGAAGAACTCCGGGATGTGGCGGCCCGACGCGTGGATGCGCTCGGCGCGCTCCAGGGCGGCCGGCGAGAACGCCGCCAGCCAGAGGCCGCCGTCCGACGCGAACGACTTCTGCGGAGCGAAGTAGTAGACGTCTGTCTCGGCGATGTCGACGGGCAGACCGCCGGCGCCGGAGGTCGCGTCCACCAGGACGAGGGCGCCCTCGTCGGCACCCGCCACGCGCTTGATCGGGGCGGCGACACCGGTGGAGGTCTCGTTGTGCGTGAGGCCGTACACGTCGACGCCCGCCTCGGCCTGCGGCTCGGGGTGCGTGCCGGGCTCGGAGGCGATGACGGTCGGCTCGGCCAGCCACGGGGCCAGCTTCGAGGCCTTCGCGAACTTGGACGAGAACTCACCGAAGTTCAGGTGCTGCGACTTGTTCTCGATCAGGCCGTGCGTCGCCACGTCCCAGAAGGCGGTGGAGCCGCCGTTGCCCAGGATCACCTCGTAGCCCTCGGGGAGCTGGAAGAGGTCCTTGACCCCTTCGCGCACCCGGCCGACCAGGTTCTTCACCGGGGCCTGGCGATGGGAGGTGCCGAGCAGGGACGTGCCGGTGGCGGCCAGGGCGTCCAGCGCCTCCGTGCGCACCTTGGAGGGGCCCGCGCCGAAACGTCCGTCGGCGGGCTTGATGTCAGCGGGAATCTGGATCTCAGCCACGGGGCGAGCCTAGCGGCTCGCGGGAGCCTGGAATCACCGTGTCCGCCCGGTGAGACTCACGGTCCCGCCACAAGGTCTCCGCCCCGGCCCCCGCTCCTCTCCTCAAACGCCGGAGGGGCTGGAACGGCACCCCGGCACCCCGGCGCCTCGAATCAGCCGAACAGCCGTACCGGCAGCTCGAACAGGTCGTTCTGGGTCACCACCGGCTTGTGGCGCAGGGCCGTGGGCGGGACGGCGAGGGCGAGGGCGGGGAAGCGGGCGTAGAGCGCGGGCAGCGCCACCGCCGCCTCCAGGCGGGAGAGCGCCGCCCCCGGGCACACGTGCGGGCCGTGGCCGAACGAGATGTGGCGGTTCGGGGAGGTGCGGGTGATGTCGAAGTCACCCGCGCTGGGGCCGTGGGCGGCCTCGTCCCGGCCGATCGCCCCGTACGACACGATCAGCGCGTCGCCCTTCGCGATCACCTTGTCGCCGACCGGTACGTCCTCGGCGGCGAAGCGGATCAGGACGTGCGACGTCGGTGTGGAGTGGCGCAGCGTCTCCTCGACCACGGCCTCCCACGGCACCTCGCCGGAGAGGACCTGGGCGAGCTGCTCGGGGTGGGCGGACAGGTTCACCACGGCGTTGACGATCAGCGAGATCGTCGTCTCGTGGCCCGCCGCGACCATGAGCTGGAGCGTGGAGACGATCTCCTCGTCGGTGAGCCGGTCGCCGTCGTCGCCCGCCGCCAGGATCAGCGCGCTCGTCAGGTCGTCGCCGGGCTCGGAGCGCCGGGCCGCGACCGTGGCCGCCATGATCCCGGCCAGCTCCGTCAGCGTCGCGACGACCTCCGCGGGCGGGGTCTGCGTCGAGAAGAACTTCTCGAACAGGACCTTCAGGCGGGGCAGCGCCGAGTCGTCGATGCCCATCAGGTCGGCGATCACGTACATGGGGAGGGGATAGGCGAACGCGGCCTTGAGGTCGACGGTGGTGCCGTCCTTGGGCAGGGCGTCCAGGAGTTCCTCGGTGCGCCGCGCGATCCGGTCGCGCATCAGCTCCACCCGGCGGGGCGTGAGGGCCTGCGCGACGAGCGTGCGCAGTCTGCGGTGGTCCTCGCCGTCGACCGTCAGCATGGAACGGCCCGGGTTGGCGAGACCGATCAGCGGCCAGTCGGCCGGGATCTCGCCGCGCCGCCACGCGTCCCACACCTCGATGTCCTTCACCAGGCGCCGGTCCGTGAGGAGTTGACGTGCCTCCGCGTGGTGCGTGACGGCCCATACGGGTACGCCGCCCGGCAGCTCGGCCTCGGCGAGGGGCCCCGCGGCGCGCAGTGCGGCGCTCTCGGCGTCAAGGTCGGTGACGAACGGGTCGAGGGCTATGCGGGGCATGGGAGTTGCTCCTGTCGTGGCGAACTGTTGTCGTTCCCGGGGGAGATGCATGCTGGGAGGCATGACTGCCACCGTGGGAAACCAGGACCCGGAAGGTATCGCGAGGGCGTTGCGCGGCGTCGTGCGCGGGGAGGTCGACTTCTCCGCGGCCGCGCGGGCCCTGATGACCATGGACGCGTCGAACTACCGGAGAGTTCCCGTCGGCGTCGTGGCGCCGCGCGACGCCGAGGACGTGGCGGCGGCACTCGCGGCCTGCCGGGAGCACGGGGTGCCGGTCGTGGCGCGCGGGGGCGGGACGTCGATCGCGGGGCAGGCGACCGGGACGGGCGTCGTCATGGACTTCACGCGGCACATGAACCGGATCGTGGACGTCGATCCGGTCACGCGAACGGCCGTGGTGCAGCCAGGAGTTGTGCTCGACCGGCTCCAGGAAGCGTGCGCGCCGCACGGTTTGCGCTTCGGGCCCGACCCGTCGACGCACAGTCGGTGCACGCTCGGCGGGATGATCGGGAACAACTCGTGCGGGTCGCATTCGGTGGCCTATGGAACGACAGCTGACAATATCTGTTCTCTGTCATCTGTCATCTGTCAATCCAACGGTGATATTCGTCAAGCCACCCTGGCCCGTGGCTGGCAGGGCGCACCCGACGCCCTCCGCCCGCTGATCGAGGGCGAGTTGGCGCTCCTGCGCACCGGCTTCCCCGACCTGCCGCGCCGTATCTCCGGGTACGCCGCCGACGCCCTGCTTCCCGAGAACGGTGTCGACCTCGCCCGTTTCTTCTGCGGCACCGAAGGCACCCTCGGCATCGTCACCGAGGCGACCGTCCGGCTCGTCGAGGCGCCACGCGCGCGTGCCCTCGCGGTGCTCGCCTACGCCGACGAGAGCGCCGCCGCCGAGGCCGCCGCGGGGCTCCTGCCGCACGGGCCGCTCACCGTCGAGGGCATGGCCGCCGACCTCGTACGGGAACAGGCCGGCCTGCCGAAGGGCGGCGCCTGGCTGTTCGTCGAGAGCGGCGGCGACACTCCGGCGCAGGCACGCGCGCATGCCGAGGCGATCGTGCGGGCCGCGGCCGACGGCACCACGGACTCCCTCATCGTCGATGACCCCACGGGCCAGCGCGCCCTGTGGCGCATCCGCGAGGACGCCTCCGGCACCGCGACCCGCATGCCCGACGGCACCGAGGCGTGGCCCGGCTGGGAGGACTGCGCCGTGCCGCCCGCACGCCTCGGCCCGTATCTGCGGGACTTCCGGGGGCTCCTGTCGCAGCACGGCCTGCGCGGCACCCCGTACGGGCACTTCGGCGACGGCTGCATCCACGTACGCATCGACTTCGACCTGCTCAGCGAGACCGGCGTGCGGCGCTTTCGGCACTTCTCCGAGGATCTCGCCGAACTCGTCGTCGCGCACGGCGGATCGCTGTCCGGGGAGCACGGCGACGGGCAGGCCCGCGCCGAACTCCTGCCGAAGATGTACGGGCCCGAGCTGGTGGGCCTCTTCGGGCGGATCAAGGACGTGTGGGACCCGGACGGCCTCCTCAATCCCGGCGTCCTCGTGCGCCCCGCCCGCCTCGACGAGAACCTGCGCTTCGCGGTCCTGCCGCGCGGTCCCGTCGACGTCGAGTTCGCCTACCCGCACGACGGCGGCGACTTCTCCGCCGCCGTACGCCGCTGCGTGGGCGTCGCCAAGTGCCGTACGGAATCGGCCCCTTCGGGTGGCGTCATGTGCCCGTCCTTCCGGGTGACCGGCGAGGAGGCGCATTCCACGCGCGGGCGCGCGCGCCTGCTGCACGAGATGCTCGCCGGCGAGGTGGTCACGGACGGCTGGCAGTCCACGGAGGTACGGGACGCGCTCGACCTGTGTCTGTCGTGCAAGGGGTGCCGTACGGACTGTCCGGTCGGCGTCGACATGGCCACGTACAAGGCGGAGTTCCTGCACCACCACTACGAAGGCCGCAGGCGGCCCGCGGCGCACTACTCCATGGGGTGGCTGCCGCGCTGGCTGCGTCTCGTGCAGCACGCGCGCGCGGCGGGCGTCGTCAACACCCTCGCGCGTGTGGGGCCGTTGGCCGCTCTCGGCAAGCGGCTCGGCGGGATCGCCTCGGAGCGGAGGATTCCGCGGGTGGCCCCGGAAACGTTCAGCGCGTGGTGGCGGCGGGATCTGCGGCGAAGGGTGCAGGTGGCCCGGCGGGGCGGCGCGGCGCGGTTCGGCGGCGACGGGCCCGAGGTGGTCCTGTGGCCGGACACGTTCACGGAGCATCTCGCGCCGCAGGTCGGGCGGGCCGCCGTGCGGGTCCTCGAAGAGGCCGGGCTCTCCGTCCTGCTGCCCCCGACGCGCGTCTTCGACTACAGGCCCGACGGGCTCTCGGCGGTCGCCGGGCTCCTCCCGTCGCGCCGCGGCCGCGTCTGCTGCGGCCTCACCTACGTCTCCACGGGCCAGCTCGACCGCGCCCGCGCCGTCCTGCGCCGCACCCTCGACCTGATGCGGCCGGTCATCGACTCGGGCCTGCCCGTCGTCGTCCTGGAGCCGAGCTGCGCCGCCGCGCTGCGCACCGACCTGCCGGAGCTGCTGCCGGACGAACCGCGCGCCCGGCGCCTCGCCGACTCGGTCCTCACGTTCGCCGAGGCCCTTGAGCGGTTCGCTCCGCACTGGGACCCGCCTCGCGTCGACCGCCCCGCCGTCGGCCAGACCCACTGCCACCAGCACGCGGTCCTCGGCGACGCGGCCGAGCGCCGACTGCGCGAACGGGCGGGCCTGGACGGCGAGTTGAGCGGCGGGTGCTGCGGTCTCGCGGGCAACTTCGGCTTCGAGGAGGGGCATTACGACGTGTCGGTGGCCTGCGCGGAGGAGCAGCTTCTGCCGGCCGTCCGCGCCGCCGCCGACGGGGCGGTGGTCCTCGCGGACGGCTTCTCGTGCCGCACCCAGCTGGAGCAGCTGGAGCGGGAAGGGGGCCGGCCGGGGCGGCACCTGGCGGAGGTCCTCGCGGAGGCGTTGGGGATCACTCCGTAGGGCGCGTCCCGTCGGAGGGCATGTCCTCGTGGGTGATTCCGTAGGGCGCGTCCCCTCGGACGGCGCGACCTCCTGGCTCACTCCGTAGATCGCGCCCCGTCGGACGGTACGACCTCGTGGGCGAGTTCGATCAGGTCGCGTACGGCGGGGTGGCGTGGGCCGTCGCGCCAGGCGAGGACGACGGGCAGGTCGGGGGCGTCGGTCAGTGGGACGTAGACGACGCCCGGGTGCGGGTGCATGCCGGGAGTGGCCGTCGTCGTGACGCCCACCGCGCGGTCGGCCGCGATGGCCGCGAGCCAGTCGTCCGTGTTCGCCACGGTGATCGTCGCGGTCGGCCGGGCGGCGGGCGGCCAGAGGTCGAGGGCGGTGGTGCCGGAGACGGTGTTCACGGCGATGGTGTGGCCGGAGAGATCGGCGAGCGTGAGCGCGTCGCGCGGGGCGAGGGGGCTGTCGGACGGTACGGCCGCGACGCGGCTCTCCGTGTGCAGGAGCTCGGTGACCAGGCCCGGCGCGTCCACGGGCCCGCGCAGCAGTGCGACGTCGACGGCGCCGCGGGTCAGCCCGGCCGTGCGGTCGTCGATGCGCAGGAGTTCGAGCGGCACGGCGGGGTACCGCTCGCGCCAGCGCCGCAGCAGGGGCGTGGTGTACGGGCCCGCCGCCGACCAGGCGTGCCCGAGCCGCAGCGGGCGCCGCACGGCGCGGACGGAGTCCAGGGCGTCCTCGAACGCGGCGACGGCGGCCGCCGCGCTCTCCTGGAACGCGCGCCCTTCGGCGGTCAGGGCGAGGTGGTGGGTGGAGCGGTCGACGAGCCGTACGCCGAGCGCGTCCTCGAGGGTCGCGAGGGTGCGCGAGACGGCGGGCTGGGTGAGGCGAAGCCGGGCGGCGGCGCGTGTGACGTTGCCCTCCTCGGCGATGGCGAGGAAGCAGCGCAGATGGCGCAGCTCCAGCGAGTGGAGGGCATACGGACCGCTCATGTCTGCGGAGCATAACGGGAGCACAGTCGGCATTTTACGGACCGCGCGCGGCGGTCTTAGCGTGGCAGGTGGGCTTGCGCCGCGCTGAACGTACAGGCGGTGGAACGTCAGCCGTAAAAGGGGTCCACGATCATGACGTGGTGTACTACCTTGGACGGTGGAGTCCACCCTATTGAACTGCGGGGTGGCGGTGAAGGGGAAGGCTCAGACGTGAACGTCTCACGGACCGACCGGGCGGCGGCCGGCGCCGACGCGGCGGCCGCCGCACTGGTGCAGCCGGAGTCCGCGGTGGCGCAGCCGGAGGTGGCGGGCGCTCCCGCCGCACCCGAGGGTGCCGCGCCGAACGGCTCCCGCTGGGGCGCGCTCGGCCCGGTCGGACTCGTGCTCGGCGGTTGCGTGTCGGTGCAGTTCGGCGCGGCCGTCGCGGTCACCCTGATGCCGCGCACCGGTGCGGTCGGCGTGGTCACCCTGCGGCTGGCGTTCGCCGCGATCGTGCTGCTCATCGTGTGCCGGCCGAAGCTGCGCGGCCACTCGCGCGCCGACTGGGGCACCGTCGTCGCCTTCGGCGTCGCCATGGGCGGCATGAACATGCTCTTCTACCAGGCGGTGGAGCGGATCCCCCTGGGCCCGGCCGTCACCCTGGAGGTGCTCGGCCCGCTCGCCCTGTCGGTCTTCGCCTCCCGCCGTCTGGTCAACGCCATCTGGGCCGGCCTCGCGCTCTGCGGCGTCTTCCTCCTCGGCGGGGGCGGCTTCGGCGGACTCGACCTGGTCGGCGCGGCCTTCGCCGTCTCGGCGGGCGGCATGTGGGCTACGTACATCATCTTCAGCGCCCGTACGGGGCGGCGGTTCCCGCAGGCAGACGGGCTCGCCCTCGCGATGGCGGTCGCGGCCGTGCTCTGTCTGCCGCTCGGCATCGCGGAGTCCGGCTCGAAGCTCGTCGTGCCGACGACGCTGGCGCTCGGCGCGGCCGTCGCCGTCATGTCCTCGGTCCTCCCGTACACCCTCGAACTCCTCGCGCTGCGCCGCATGCCCGCGTCCACCTTCGCGGTCATGATGAGCCTCGAACCGGCCATCGCCGCGCTCGCCGGATTCCTCATCCTCGACCAGGCCATGTCCGCCCTCGGCGCCCTGGCGATCGCCCTGGTCGTCGCTGCCAGCATCGGCGCGGTGCGCACACAGGTGGGCCGGGGGCGGGCGAAGATGCCCGAGCCGGAGGCCAGGACGGTGCGCGCACCGGAGGACAAGGCAATGCCTGCGCCGGAGGCCGAGTAGGCCGAAGTGGGCCGAACGTCGGGCTGGTTGACGCGCGGGTGCGGCGGACGTCGGTGAGGGGCTGAGCGGAGCCCCCGACGTGCGCCGCACCCGTTTTGCGTCGCCTCCTCTGGCCGCCTTCCCCTGGCCAATTTTCATACAAGCACGCTTGATTGTTTCTCCGGGCACTGCCATGCTCCGGGGCACGCCGTCGTGCCCCGAGGGGAGCGCATCGTGTCCGACCCGTTGGCCGTGCTCGAGGATCTGCGCAGTGAGAGCGCCGAACTCGACCGGATCGTCAGTGAGCTGAGCGAGGACCGATGGGCCCTCGCCACGCCAGCGCCCGGCTGGAACGTGGCCCACCAGATCGCGCATCTGGCCTGGACCGACCACTCCGCCCTGCTCGCCGTCACGGACGCCGACGCGTTCGCCGCCCTCGTGCGGGAAGCCGTCGCCGCGCCCGACGCCTTCGTCGACGCGGGGGCGGAGGAGGGCGCCGCGCTGCCGCCCGCCGAACTCCTCGCCCGCTGGCGCGCGGGCCGCGAGGAACTGCTCCGGTCCCTGGCCGCCGCCCTCGCGGGAACGCGTTTCCCCTGGTACGGGCCACCTATGTCGGCCGCCTCCATGGCGACGGGCCGCCTCATGGAGACCTGGGCCCATGGGCAGGACGTGGCCGACGCGCTGGGCGTCGAACGCGAGCCCAGCGACCGGCTGCGGCATGTGGCCCGCATCGGGATCCGGGCCCGCGACTTCGCCTTCGCCGTACGCGGGCTGACCCCGCCCGCCGAGGAGTTCCGCGTCGAACTGACCGCCCCCTCCGGCGACCTGTGGACGTACGGGCCCGAGGACGCGGCGCAGCGCGTGACGGGATCCGGGCTCGACTTCTGCCTGCTGGTGACGCAGCGGGCGCACCGCGACGACGTCGACGTACGGGCCGAAGGCGCCGACGCAGACCGGTGGCTGGACATCGCCCAGGCCTTCGCGGGACCGCCGGGACCGGGGCGTGCGGCGAAGGAGTCCGGGCGGTGACCGGCGACGTACTGTGCATAGGCAACGCCTCCGGCTTCTACGGTGACCGTTTCGACGCCCTGCGCGAGATGCTCGAAGACGGCTCACTCGACGTCCTGACCGGCGACTACCTCGCCGAACTGACCATGCTCATCCTGGGCCGCGACCGCCTGAAGGACCCCGCGCGCGGCTACGCCCGCACGTTCCTGCGCCAGCTGGAGGAGACCCTCGGTCTGGCGCTCGACCGGGGCGTGCGGATCGTCGCGAATGCGGGCGGGCTCAACCCGGCCGGACTCGCCGACGCCGTGAGGGAGTTGGCGGACCGGCTCGGCCTCCACGCGCGCGTGGCGCACGTCGAGGGCGACGACCTCTCCCCGGACGGGCGCTTCCCGGGCGCCCTCACCGCCAACGCCTACCTCGGCGGCGCCGGGATCACCGCCTGCCTCGCCGCCGGCGCCGACATCGTGGTCACCGGCCGCGTCACCGACGCCGCCCTGGTCACCGGGCCCGCGGCCTGGCGCTTCGGGTGGGAGCAGGACGCGTACGACCGGCTCGCGGGGGCCGTCGTCGCCGGGCACATCCTGGAGTGCGGGACCCAGGCGACGGGCGGCAACTACTCCCGCTTCGCCGGGCGGGCCCGCGATCTGCGGCGCCCCGGTTTCCCGCTCGCCGAACTCCACGCGGACGGCTCCTGCGTCATCACCAAGCACCCCGGCACGGGCGGGCTCGTGACCGTGGGGACGGTGACGGAACAGCTCCTCTACGAGACCGGCGGCGCCCGGTACGCCGGACCCGATGTGACGGCGAGGCTGGACACCGTACGGCTCACGCAGGAGGCCCCGGACCGCGTCCGCGTCGAAGGCGTACGAGGCGAGGCGCCACCTCACACCCTCAAGGTCGGCCTCAACCGGCTCGGCGGCTTCCGCAACGAGGTCGTGTTCGTGCTGACCGGTCTCGACATCGAGGCCAAGGCGGCGCTCGTACGGGAGCAGATGGACGAGGCGTTCGACCGTGCCAAGTCCCGCCCCGCGCAGGTGACGTGGGAGCTGGCGCGCACGGATCGGGCGGACGCGGACACCGAGGAGACCGCGAGCGCGCTGTTGCGGCTCGTCGTCCGGGACGGCGACGCGGACGCGGTGGGCCGCACCCTCAGCAGCGCCGCGATCGAGCTGGCCCTCGGCAGCTACCCCGGCTTCCACGTGACGGCCCCGCCGGGCAAGGGCGCGCCGTACGGGGTGTTCGAGGCGGCGTACGTGGACCGGGGCGAGGTCGAGCACGTCGCCGTACTGCCGGACGGGGAGCGGAAGGTGATCGCGTACGACGGGGCCACCCGCGCCCTCGTGGACGTGGCGGCACCACCCCTGCCCGCACCCCTGCCACCCGGCCCCACCCGGCGTGTTCCCCTCGGCCTCGTCGCGGGCGCCCGCAGCGGCGACAAGGGCGGGGACGCGAACGTGGGGGTGTGGGTGGACGGAGACGGGGGCGGAGACGGGGGCGGGGACCAGGCCTGGCGGTGGCTCGTCCATGAGATGACAGCTGACAGATTTCAGAATCTGATATCTGAAAGTCGTCATCTGACAGTTGTCCGGCACGTGCTGCCCAACCTCCGCGCCCTCAACTTCACCATCACCGGCCTCCTCGGCCAGGGCGTCGCCTCCCGGCACCGGTTCGATCCTCAGGCCAAGGGGCTCGGCGAGTGGCTGCGCTCCCGTCATCTGGACATACCGGAGGTCCTCCTGTGACCGTTCTCGCCTCGGCCCTGGACGTCGGCGGTGCCGACTTCGCCGCTCACCGCGAGGCCATGCTCGGCAAGCTCGACGCGCTCGACGCCGAGCACGCCAAGGCGCTTGCGGGCGGTGGGGAGAAGTACGTCCAACGGCACCGCAAGCGCGGCAAGTTGCTCGCTCGCGAACGTATCGAGCTGCTTCTCGACCCCGATACCCCCTTCCTCGAACTCTCCCCCCTCGCGGCCTGGGGCAGCGACTACGCCGTCGGTGCCTCCCTCGTCACGGGCATCGGGGTCGTCGAGGGCGTCGAGTGCCTGGTCACCGCGAACGATCCGACGGTGCGCGGCGGAGCCAGTAATCCGTGGTCCCTGAAGAAGGCCCTGCGCGCCAACGAGATCGCGTTCGCCAACCGGTTGCCCTGCGTCAGCCTCGTCGAGTCCGGTGGCGCCGACCTGCCGTCCCAGAAGGAGATCTTCATCCCGGGCGGCGGCATCTTCCGCGACATCACGCGCCTCTCCGCCGCCGGGATCCCCACCGTCGCCGTCGTCTTCGGCAACTCGACCGCCGGCGGCGCGTACATCCCCGGCATGTCCGACCACGTGATCATGGTCAAGGAGCGGGCGAAGGTCTTCCTCGGCGGGCCGCCCCTGGTGAAGATGGCGACCGGTGAGGAGAGCGACGACGAGTCGCTCGGCGGCGCCGAGATGCACGCCCGTACGTCCGGGCTCGCCGACTACTTCGCCGTCGACGAGCGGGACGCGATCCGGCAGGCCCGCCGCGTCGTCGCCCGCCTCAACCACCGCAAGGCGTACGGGGATCCACAGGTTGTGGAGCCGCCCAAGTACGACAGCGATGAACTCCTCGGCATCGTGCCCGGCGACCTCAAGGTCCCCTTCGACCCGCGCGAGGTGATCGCCCGGATCGTGGACGGCTCCGACTTCGACGCGTTCAAGCCGCTGTACGGGTCGAGCCTCACCACGGGCTGGGCGTCACTGCACGGCTATCCGATCGGCATCCTCGCCAACGCGCAGGGCGTCCTGTTCAGCGAGGAGTCGCAGAAGGCCGCCCAGTTCATCCAGCTGGCCAACCAGCGCGACATCCCGCTCCTGTTCCTGCACAACACCACCGGCTACATGGTCGGCAAGGAGTACGAGCAGGGCGGCATCATCAAGCACGGCTCCATGATGATCAACGCCGTCAGCAACAGCCGCGTGCCGCACCTGTCCGTCCTCATGGGCGCCTCGTACGGCGCCGGGCACTACGGGATGTGCGGGCGGGCCTTCGACCCCCGCTTCCTGTTCGCCTGGCCGAGCGCCAAGTCGGCCGTGATGGGGCCGCAGCAGCTCGCCGGTGTCCTGTCGATCGTGGCCCGTCAGTCCGCCGCCGCGAAGGGGCTGCCGTACGACGACAAGGCCGCTGAGGCGGATGCCGCGCTGCGCGCGATGGTGGAGCAGCAGATCGAGTCCGAGTCCCTGCCGATGTTCCTTTCCGGGCGGCTGTACGACGACGGGGTCATCGACCCGCGCGACACCCGGACCGTGCTCGGCCTGTGCCTGTCCGCGATCCACACGGCGCCCGTGGAGGGCGCGCGCGGTGGATTCGGCGTGTTCCGGATGTGAGGCCCATGACCACGCGAATGATCACCTCTGTACTCGTCGCCAACCGCGGCGAGATCGCCTGCCGCGTCTTCCGTACCTGCGCCGAGCTGGGCATCCGGACCGTCGCCGTGTACTCGGACGCCGACGAGGACGCCCTCCACGCGCGCGTGGCCGATGCCGCCGTACGGCTGCCTGGGGCGTCGCCCGCCGAGACGTATCTGCGCGGCGACCTGATCGTGAAGGCGGCCCTTGCCGCGGGCGCGGACGCCGTGCACCCCGGGTACGGGTTCCTGTCCGAGAACGCCGACTTCGCGCGGGCCGTCGCCGACGCGGGCCTGACCTGGATCGGCCCGCCGCCCGAGGCGATCGAGGCCATGGCGTCCAAGACGCGCGCCAAGGAAGTCATGGGCATCGAGCCCCTGAAGACCGGTGACATCACGGCGGGAGACCTGCCCGTCCTCGTGAAGGCGGCGGCCGGCGGTGGCGGTCGCGGCATGCGCGTCGTACGGGAACTGACCGATCTGGACGAGCAGTTGGCCGCCGCCGGCGCGGAGGCGCTGAGTGCCTTCGGGGACGGCGAGGTGTTCGTCGAGCCGTACATCGAGGGCGGCCGGCACGTCGAGGTGCAGATCATGGCCGACGCGCACGGCACCGTGTGGGCGCTCGGCACCCGTGACTGCTCGCTCCAGCGGCGCCATCAGAAGGTCATCGAGGAGGCGCCCGCGCCAGGCCTCCCCCCTGAACTGGAGGCATCTCTAGGCGAGATGGCCGTGCGGGCCGCTCGCGCCACCGACTACCGGGGTGCCGGGACCGTCGAGTTCCTCGTCGCCGGCGGCAAGGCGCACTTCCTGGAGATGAACACCCGCCTCCAGGTCGAACACCCGGTCACCGAGGCCGTGTTCGGCGTCGACCTCGTGGCGTTGCAACTGCGCGTCGCCGAGGGCGAGCCCCTGGACGAGGAGCCGCCCACCGCGCGAGGCCACTCGGTCGAGGCCCGGCTGTACGCGGAGGACCCGGCCGCCGGCTGGGCCCCGCAGACCGGCACCCTGTACCGGCTGTCCGTCCCGGAGGCCGTACGCCTGGACACCGGGTTCACCGACGGCGACCCGATCGGGGTGCACTACGACGCGATGCTCGCCAAGGTCGTCGCACACGCGCCGACCCGCGCCGAGGCCCTGCGCAAGCTGGCGGGCGCCCTGGAGCGGTCCGTCGTGCACGGACCGGTCACCAACAGGGAGCTGCTCGTACGGTCGCTGAGGCACGACGAGTTCATCGCGGGCGGCGCGGACACCGGGTTCTACGACCGGCATCTGGCCGCGCTCACGGCGCCGAGCCCGGATCTGTACGCACCGCTCGCCGCGGCGCTCGCGGACGCGCACGGCCGGTCCCGGTTCGGCGGCTGGCGCAATGTGGCCTCGCAGCCGCAGGTCAAGCACTACCGCACCGAACCCGACGGGGCCGAGCACGAGGTGCGCTACCGGCACACCCGCGATGGACTGGCCGCGGACGGTGTACGTGTCGTCCGCGCGACGATGGCGCTCGTCGTGCTCGAAGTGGACGGCGTGGTGCGGAAGTTCGATGTTGCGACACACGGGGAGCGGGTGTACGTGAACGGTGCCGCGCTCACCGTCCTGCCCCGCCTCCCCGAGCCCGTCGCACGCCAGGAGCCGGGATCCCTGCTCGCGCCGATGCCCGGCACCGTCGTCCGGCTCGCCGAAGGCCTCGCCGAGGGCGTCACGGTCGCCGCGGGTCAGCCCCTCATCTGGCTGGAGGCGATGAAGATGGAGCACCGCATCACCGCTCCCGCCTCCGGCACGCTCACCGTCCTGCACGCCGCGCCCGGCCGCCAGGTCGAGGTCGGCGCCCTGCTCGCCGTCGTACAGGAGGATCAGTCATGAACGCTTCCGTCCTCGAATCCGAGGAGCGCCAGGCCCTGCGCTCCGCCGTCGCGGCTCTCGGCAGCCGCTTCGGACGCGACTACATGACCCGCGTCGTCCGTGAGGAGGGCCACCCCGAGGAGCTGTGGGCGGAGGCCGCGAAGCTCGGTTACCTGGGCGTGAACCTGCCCGAGGAGTACGGCGGCGGGGGTGGCGGCATGTATGAACTGTCACTGGTACTGGAGGAGTTGGGTGCCTCCGGCGCGCCCTTGCTGATGATGGTCGTGTCGCCCGCGATCTGCGGCACCGTCATCTCCCGCTTCGGCACGCCCGAGCAGAAGGCGGCCTGGCTGCCGGGCCTCGCCGACGGCAGCCGCACGATGGCGTTCGGGATCACCGAGCCCGACGCGGGCTCCAACTCGCACCGCATCACCACCACCGCCCGCCGCGACGGGGACAGCGGCGACTGGATCCTGTCCGGGCGCAAGGTGTTCGTGTCCGGCGTCGACATAGCCGACGCCACCCTCATCGTGGGCCGCACCGAGGACGCCCGTACCGGCAGCCTCAAGCCGTGCCTGTTCATTGTGCCGCGCGACGCCGAGGGGTTCGGGCGGCGGCAGATCGACATGGAACTCCAGGCGCCGGAGAAGCAGTTCGAGCTCGTCATCGACGACGTACGGCTCCCGGCCGACGCGCTCGTCGGCGACGAGGACGCCGGCCTGCTCCAGCTGTTCGCGGGCCTCAACCCCGAGCGCATCATGACGGCCGCGTTCGCGATCGGCATGGGCCGCTTCGCGCTGGCCAGGGCCGTCGGGTACGCGAAGGAGCGCAGCGTCTGGAAGTCGCCCATCGGCGCGCACCAGGCCATCGCGCACCCGCTCGCGCAGGCCCACATCGAGCTGGAGACGGCCCGCCTGATGATGCAGAAGGCGGCCCATCTGTACGACGCGGGCGACGACATCGGGGCGGGCGAGGCCGCGAACATGGCCAAGTACGCGGCAGCGGAGGCCTGCGTGCGGGCCGTCGACCAGGCGGTGCACACGCTGGGCGGCAACGGGCTGACCCGCGAGTTCGGCCTCGCCTCGCTCATCACGGCGTCCCGCGTGGCCCGCATCGCGCCCGTGAGCCGGGAAATGATCCTGAACTACGTGTCCCACCAGACCCTGGGGCTGCCCAAGTCGTACTGACCACGTCGCAGGACCACGTCGCAGGACCCCCGTCACAGGACCAAGTCGTACTGACCCGTGAGGAGTTCGGCCATGGTGTTCCACAGTGAGTACGCGGATGTCGAGCCGGTCGACGAGCCGATGCATGACGCCGTCCTCGGGGGCGCGGCGGCCCGGGGCAACGTCCCCGGGCGGGAGTACGTCGCGGGGCGCGTGGCCCCGTACAAGAAGGTCAGGCGTGTCGAGTTCGTCGACGCCGTGCCGCGCGCCGCCTCGGGAAAGATCCTCCGCCGACAGCTCAGGGAGACATCGTGAGCACGGAAAAGACCCTGGTCCGCTCCTCGCACGAGTGCGGGATCATCACCCTCACCCTCGACTCCCCGGCCAACCGCAACGCCCTCTCGGCCGCGCTCGTCGCCGAGCTGGCGGACGCGCTCACGGCGTGCGGCAAGGACGAAGCCGTACGGGCCGTCGTCCTCACCCACACCGGCAACACGTTCAGCGCGGGCGCCGACCTGACGTCCCCGCCCCCGCCCGAGGCCCTGGTCGCGCTCCTGCGGCAGATCGTCGCGCTCGACCGGCCCGTCGTCGCGCGGATCGACGGGCATGTGCGCGCGGGCGGGCTCGGTCTGCTCGGGGCCTGCGACATCTCGGCCGCCTCGCACGCCGCCTCGTTCGCGTTCACCGAGGTCCGCATAGGGGTCGCGCCCGCCGTCATCTCGCTGCCCCTGCTGCCCCGCACCGACCCGCGCGCCGTCGCCCGCTACTACCTGACGGGCGAGCGCTTCGACGCGGCGGAGGCGGTCCGCATCGGGCTCCTGACGACGGCCGGGGACGACGTCGACGCCGCTCTCGCCCCCGTCCTCGACGGGCTGCGCAGGTCGTCCCCGCAGGGCCTGACCGAGACGAAACGGCTGCTCACGGCTAAGGTGCTGGAGGCCTTCGAACGGGACGCGGCCGACCTGAGCGCACTCTCGGCCCGGCTGTTCTCCTCCGCGCAGGCAAGCGAAGGGATGACGGCCTTCCTCGAACGACGGGATCCCGCATGGGTGCTGTGACCTCATCCGGTACGGCGGTGGAGCGCGCCCCCAAACAGGACCGCAGCCGCGCCACCCGACTGCGACTCCTCGAAGCGGCCGTGTCGTGCCTCGCCGAACGCGGCTGGTCGGGCTCCACGGTCTCCGTCGTCGCCGAACGGGCCGGGGTCTCGCGCGGCGCCGCGCAGCACCACTTCCCGACCCGCGAGGACCTGTTCACGGCCGCCGTCGAGTACGTCGCCGAGGAGCGCTCGACCGCGCTGCGCGCCCTGCGCCCCCGCGGCCGCACCGAGGTCGTCGCCGCCCTCGTCGACCTGTACACGGGCCCGCTGTTCCGGGCCGCCCTGCACCTGTGGGTGGCGGCGTCGAACGAGCCGCAGCTGGGCGGCCGCGTCACCGAACTGGAGGCCCGCGTCGGCCGCGAGACCCACCGCATCGCCGTGGAGCTGCTGGCCGCCGACGAGTCGCACCCCGGCGTCCGCGAGACCGTGCAGGGGCTCCTCGACATGGCGCGCGGCCTCGGCCTCGCGAACCTCCTCACCGACGACGGGCCGCGCCGCGAGCGGGTCGTCGCGCAGTGGGCGGCGATTCTGGACGGGGCGCTGGGATGACCCGGGGCAGGTGACGCATGACAAGCGGCGCCGCACGGAAATCCGTGCGGCGCCGTTTGTCATGCCTGAGTCTGCCGGGGGTGACGCTCAGCCCGACATCTCCCCGTACCCCTCGATGTCACGCGGGTCGCGGGTGCCCGGCCCGATGTAGCGGGCCGAGGGGCGTACGAGGCGGCCCGTGCGCTTCTGTTCCAGGATGTGCGCCGACCAGCCGGCCGTGCGGGCGCACGTGAACATCGACGTGAACATGTGCGCAGGGACCTCCGCGAAGTCCAGCATGATCGCCGCCCAGAACTCCACGTTCGTCGCCAGGACCCGGTCGGGCCTGCGGGCGTGCAGCTCCGCGAGGGCCGCCTTCTCCAGCGCCTCCGCGACCTCGAAGCGCGGTGCGCCCAGCTCGCGGGCCGTGCGCCGCAGCACGCGCGCGCGGGGGTCCTCGGCGCGGTACACGCGGTGCCCGAAGCCCATGAGGCGCTCGCCCTTGTCGAGAGCCCGCCGGACGTACGCTTCCGCGTCGCCGGTGCGCTCGATCTCCTCGATCATGCCGAGGACGCGAGAGGGCGCGCCGCCGTGCAGGGGGCCCGACATGGCGCCGACGGCGCCCGAAAGGGCCGCCGCGACATCGGCGCCCGTGGAGGCGATGACGCGCGCGGTGAACGTGGAGGCGTTCATGCCGTGCTCGGCGGCGCTCGTCCAGTACGCGTCGACGGCGGCGACATGCTTCGGGTCGGGCTCGCCGCGCCACCGCTTCATGAACCGCTCGACGACGGTGTCCGCCTTGTCGATCTCGTGCTGCGGCACCATCGGCCTGCCCTGCCCGCGGGCCGACTGGGCGACGTAGGAGAGGGCCATGACGGCGGCGCGGGCGAGGTCCTCGCGGGCCTGCGCCTCGTCGATGTCGAGCAGCGGTTTCAGGCCCCACACGGGCGCGAGCATGGCGAGCGCGGACTGTACGTCGACGCGGATGTCGCCGGAGTGGACGGGGATGGGGAAGGGCTCGGCGGGCGGCAGGCCCGGGTTGAAGGCCCCGTCGACGAGCAGGCCCCAGACGTTGCCGAACGAGACCTGGCCGACCAGATCCTCGATGTCGACGCCCCGGTACCGCAGGGCGCCGCCCTCCTTGTCCGGTTCGGCGATCTCCGTCTCGAACGCGACGACTCCCTCGAGGCCGGGCACGAAGCCGGGGGCACTGCCGGGGTCAAGGCCGGGGTCGGACATCAGGCGGCTCCTCTGAATGTGTACGACTCTGCGGGTGTACGGCTCTGCGGGTGTACGACTGCGTGGGTACGACTGCGTGTGTACGACGGAGGACCGCGGTGGTCGTGTGCGGTCCGCATGGGCGTAACGGTTCTGCGGCAGTATGCGCCGGACTGTTCCGGGCTGTGCTGTCCTGTTCCGGCCTGTCCGGATCCGCGGTGGTAGCGGCTCCGGGGGCTCAGGGGCCGGATCGGTCTCACCCCGGTGATGCCCCGTTCGGCAGGCGGTCACCCAACCGAAGGGGCGGCGGGACCGACGACGATATCCGCTGGTGCCACCCTTGGGGAGAGTACGCGGCACTCAGTGCCACTCAGTGATGAACTCCACGCGGCCGACTGCCCCACGCGTACGGCAGGATGACCGCGTGAGCGACCACGACCACCACGACCACCACGCACCCCAGAACCCCGCCGTCATGCGTGCGCAGTACCGCCCGCCGGGTGAGGGACTCCTGGAGGAGGACGTCCCCGCGCGCCCGATGGAACTGTTCGAGCTCTGGTTCAACGAGGCCACGCGGGCACGCGGCGTCCTGTACGAGCCGAACGCGATGGTGGTCTCCACGGCGGACGCGGCCGGCCGGCCGAGCTCGCGCACCGTGCTGCTCAAGGCCTACGACGAGCGGGGCTTCGTCTTCTACACGAACTACGGCTCCCGCAAGGCCCGCGACCTGGCCGCGAACCGCGAGATCGCGCTGCTGTTCCCCTGGCACCCGATGGCCCGCCAGGTCATCGTCTCCGGCACCGTCGCCCACACGAGCCGCGAGGAGACGGCCGCGTACTTCCGCTCCCGCCCGCGCGGCTCCCAGCTCGGCGCGTGGGCCAGCGCGCAGTCGCAGATCCTCACCTCGCGCGCCGAACTCGACATCGCGTACGCCGAACTCACCGAGCGCTACCCGGAGGGCGAGAACATCCCGGTGCCCGACCATTGGGGCGGCTTCCGCGTCACCCCGCGCACGGTCGAGTTCTGGCAGGGCCGCGAGAACCGCCTCCACGACCGGCTGCGCTACGTCCACGAGCCGTCCGGCGCCTGGCGCGTCGAACGCCTCGGCCCCTGACCCGCTGATCCGCCGCTACGAGGCTGCGCCACTACGAGGTGAGTACGCCGTCCAGGAAAGGCTCGATGGCGGAGCGCAGCGCCTCCGGCCGGTCGTAGTGGACGAGATGCCCGGCGTCCGCGATCTCCGCGTACTCGCCCCTGGGCAGGACGCGGACCATCTCCTGCGCCTCGGCGCGGCCCAGCTCGCCGTCGAGACCGCGGACGACGAGGGCGGGGCAGCGGACCTGGGCCAGCTCCTCCCAGTGCGCGTCGTAGACCCATGTGGCCCGGGAGACCAGCATCTGCCGGTGGTCGAACACGGGCCGCCAGCCGTCGGGGCGCTCCGCCATGACCTCGGCGTAGAACTCACCGCGCGAGGGCTGGGGTCGCTCCACCCACGGGTCGTCCTCGCCGAACCACTTCCGTACGTCGGCGAGGGTGGCGAAGGGTGTGGGCCAGGCGTCGAACCAGTCCTCCCACTCCCGCTGGGACGCCGCCCCGAGCGCGGAGGCCCGCATGTCGCAGATGATCACGGCGCGTACGAGGTCGGGGCGGCGCGCGGCGAGCTGCCAGGCGGTGAGCGCGCCCATGGAGTGGCCGATGACGACGGCGGGCGCGAGGTCGAGCTGGACGAGGGCGGCCTCGGCGTCCTGGATGTACGCCTCGCGGTCGTAGGGGCCCTCGGGGGGTTTCTGGCTCTGGCCGTGGCCGCGCTGGTCGAGCGCCACGGCACGATGTCGCTCGGAGAGCCAGCGGGCGGTGCCCGCCCAGTGCGAGGCCCGGCCCATCAGGCCGTGCAGTAACAGCGCGCCGGGGGACTGGTCGCCCTCGCCCGTCTTGGGAGGGTCGGCGAACTCCCACGCGGCGAGACTCACGCCGCCCGCCCCGGTCACGTCGATGCGTCGCACCATAGGCCCTGGCACCCCCTTGTGGTCGCGCCTGCAGTCGCGTACCCGCGCACGCTATCGAACTCTCTTTCGAAAGCGCGGTCGTTCTCGGCAACACCCCTCGTTCGAGTGACCTCGTTCAAGGATTGACCGCCGCCGTCGCGGGGAGATCTTCAGCGGGAGGCGGACCGCTCGGGGAAATCGGTCCGAAGGGGATGACCCTGGGAGCTCGGGGCTCCGGGTCAGCACAGGGGAGGACAGGCCCCGGCGCCGCAAGGCGCCGGGGCCCTCTGTCTGACTGCGCTCTGTCTGGGTACGTCGGCACATCGTCCTGCCCCCTCCCCGCCCGCGCGGCCGGACCGGTGCGGACCCGAAACCGAGACGGTCAAGAGTCCTCAGGTCATATGCCTCTCGCGACAGCCTTGCACGCAAAACGTCCGCGCGCTGCGATTCCGCGCAGTGAATCTTGCTTTCTGTGAGAGTTCTCAGCGAATGCGGTGACGTCCCAACTGTGCCTGTGGGAACAGGAGTTGACGCGTCGGTAAGTTGCCCCGGGCCGGGGCGTCCGGTGTCCGGCTCAGCGCTTGGCGACGAACACGTGCGAGGCGATGTCCGCCGCCAGCTCCGCCGCCTCACCGCTGCTGCCCACCAGGACTCCGCCCGGCGACGCCGTCACGCTGACCACGGAGCCCGGCTGGATGCCCGCACGCCGCAGTGTGTACATCAGCTGCGCGTCCGTCTGGATCGGCTCACCGATCCGGCGCACCACGACCGTCTTGCCGTCCGAGCCCGGGTCGAGATCGGCGAGGGACACCATGCCCTCGTCGAGGAACGGGTCCGCGCCGTCCTTCTCGCCCAGCTCCTCGAGCCCCGGGATCGGGTTCCCGTACGGCGACTCGGTCGGGTGCCGCAGCAGCTCGAGCACGCGGCGCTCGACCGCCTCGCTCATCACGTGCTCCCAGCGGCAGGCCTCCGCGTGCACCTGCTCCCACTCCAGGCCGATCACGTCGACGAGCAGACACTCGGCGAGGCGGTGCTTGCGCATCACGCGCGTGGCCAGCCGGCGGCCCTCGTCCGTCAGCTCCAGGTGGCGGTCCGTGGCCACGGCCACCAGGCCGTCGCGCTCCATACGGGCCACGGTCTGGCTCACCGTCGGGCCGCTCTGGTCCAGCCGCTCGGCGATCCGGGCGCGCATGGGGACCACACCTTCCTCTTCGAGCTCGAGGATGGTGCGGAGATACATCTCCGTGGTGTCGATCAGTCCGGACATACGTGCCCCTCGATTAGCTCTGCTAGCTCACCGCTAGCTCGTGCGCTGGCCCTGAACCCAATTCTGACGCATAGCGCTGACAACCGTGCCGCGCCGGGGGAACCGGGCTCCGTACGGCGGGAACGTATTGACAGGGCACTGGTCCGGACCGCAACGTGATGCGCGGCATGCGGGCAGTAAGGGACGCAGCCAGGGACCACGAAGGGGGCGTCGCCGATGAGCGACAGCAAGCTGGCCGGTCAGTACCTCGACGCCGCGATCGGCCTGCTGAGGCGGGTGCGCGACGAGGAGGACCGCAACATCGCGGCCGCCGGCACGCTCATCGCCGACACGGTCGCCGACGGCGGCCGGCTCTTCGCGTTCGGCGCGGGGCACTCCTCGCTCGCCGCGCAGGACGTCGTCTACCGCGCGGGCGGACTCGCCCTGATGAACCTGCTGTCCGTGCCCGGAGTCGTAGGCGTCGACGTCATGCCCGCCACGCTGGGCTCCGCCCTCGAACGCGTCGACGGGCTCGCGGGTGCCGTCCTGGACTCCAGCCCCGTCCGGGCGGGCGACACCCTCGTGATCATCTCGCTGTCCGGCCGCAACTCCCTGCCCGTGGAGATGGCGATGAACGCCCGCGAGCTGGGCCTGCGCGTGATCGGCGTGACGTCCGTGGCGTACGCCGAGGAGACGAAGTCCCGCCATGCGTCGGGGACGTTCCTCAAGGACCACTGCGACATCGTCCTCGACTCCAAGATCGAGGTCGGTGACGCGGAGCTCACGTACGACACCGTCGACGCCCCCTTCGGGCCGGCCTCCACGATGGTGGCCAGCGCTCTGATGCAGGCCACCATGGCGACGGCCGCGGCCGAGCTCGCCGACCGCGGCATCCAGCCGCCGCTCCTGCGCTCGGGGAACGTGGACGGCGGCCACGAGTGGAACGGCCGCATCTTCACCGAGTACGGCGACCGGATCTTCTACCGCCGCTGAGGCCGGGGGCGCGGCTACCGGTCGAGGACCCGCGCCAGGTCGAGCGTCCCGGCGATCCGCGCCGCGACGCTCTCCGCGTACGTGGCGTCGGTCCGCTCGAACTGCGTACGGCTGGGCCCGCGCAGGAACGTCACCACGCCCAGCGTGCGCGCCCGGCTGCGCAGCACCGCGCACAGGGCGTGCACCGTGCCCTCGGGCCACTGTCTGGCCTCGGCCCACTCGCGCGTCCGCGCCGCGTCACGCCCGCTCGCGCTCGCCCGGACCGAACCCGTGCGCTCCACGCACTGCAGCGCCGGGTGGCCCTCCGGATAGCGCACGGGCAGCGTCGTGCGCGTCACCAGCAGGCTCGGCCCCGGCGCCCCCGAAGGTGTCGCGGCCGCCCGCGCGAGGCACACCGGTTCCGTGGGGTCCCCGTCGGCACCGCCGTCGGCCTGCTCGTCGCCGACGACCAGGTCGATCAGCGCGTGGTCGGCGAACCCGGCCAGCGCGAAGTCCAGATGGATGGTCGCCGCTTCCGCCGGGTCCTCGCACTCGGCGGCGGCCCGCGTGGCCCGGTGCAGCTGGTTGGCCCGGAACCGCAGCTGCGCCGCCTCCTGTTCCGTCCGCTTGGCCTCGGTGACGTCCTGGAACAGCCATCCGACGCCCAGCGGTACGGGTTCCTCGGCCAGCGGTGAGGCGAGCCGCACGAAGCCGCTGCGCCAGCACCTGCGCGCGTCGCCCTCCGGGAGCCGCACCGTCACCCACAGCTCGGCGGGGACCGGTGGGGCGCCCTCCGCGAGCACATGGGCGAGCGCGCTCTCCAGCTCCTCGACGCCCTGCGAGATCAGGTCGCCGAGGGGGCGTCCGAGCAGCGCGGTGCGGCCGGAGCCGAGGGCCCGCGCGGCATGCACGTTCACGACGGCGGGCCGCAGATCGGCGTCGACGAGGACGACTCCCCAGGACGCGTCCTCGAAGAGGGCCTCGCTCAGGGCGATCGACCGCTCCAGGTCGATCTGCGTGTGCACCTCGCTGAACGCGCAGTACAGCCCGGCCGGCTTGCCGTCGGGCCCGCGCACCGCGGCGGACTGCGTACGTACGAGGATCCGCCCGCCGTCCTTGGTGAGCAGTGCGAACTCGTGGACCTGCCGGCCCGGCGCCCGCATCGCGGCCGTCAGCCGGGCCTCGACCTCGTCGGCGTCGGCGGCGCGCACCGCCCATCCGGAGAACCCGCGCCGTCCCACGGCCTCGGCCGCGGACCAGCCGAGGATCCGCTCGGCCTCCCGGTTCCAATGGGTCACGATCCCGTCGGCGTCGAACGCGCAGAGCGCGGCGTCCATCCCGTCGAGCAACGCGGCAAGAAGATCGGCCCCGTCCCGCTCGGGCTCATCGGGCCCGAGTTCGTCGGTGGCCCCACTACGCCGGGAAGCACTCACCTGGCACCCCCTGCAGGCTGTGTCCGCGTGTTCCGCACTTCAGATCATTCAACTCGAACGTGACGCAGCACACACGGAGTTCGGGGAAATCGTTGCGCCCCGGAGATCCGGGGGGAACGTTCCGTCCTTGATCACAGCCTACGACCTCGCGCACGGGCCGAGCCGTGGGCCCGTTAATTCACTTGAAGGCTTCCCGGACCCTTCTTAGGGTGGAGGTACACACGAAGGGAGGTGGTTCGGCAGATGTATGAATACCGGACGCGTGAGGTGACTGCGGGCTAGCAGCCCGGCGTCGCATCTCGGCTTCGGCGCCGGACCAGCACGTGAGAGCTGCGTGCAGCCGGCCCAATCCCAAGCAGTCGCCCGACCCGCGAGCCGCCGGTACGTCCGGCCGGCTTCCGCCCGTTCCGTACGGGAGGAGACCTGGCTCGCGGGTCGTCTGCGTGTGCGGACGAGCCCGGACACCTGTGATCAGGTGAAGACGACCGTCCGGCGCCCGTTCAGCAGGATCCGGCGCTCGGCGTGCCACTTCACGGCGCGGGCCAGTGCCTGGCACTCCACGTCGCGGCCGATCGCCACGAGCTGGTCCGGCGTCACGTCGTGGCCGACGCGCTCGACCTCCTGCTCGATGATCGGGCCCTCGTCGAGGTCGGCCGTCACATAGTGCGCGGTCGCGCCGATCAGCTTCACGCCCCGCGCGTGTGCCTGGTGGTACGGCTTGGCGCCCTTGAAGCTCGGCAGGAACGAGTGGTGGATGTTGATGATCCGCCCGCTGAGCTCCTTGCACAGGTCGTCCGAGAGGACCTGCATGTAGCGGGCCAGGACGACCAGTTCGACACCCTCGGCGCGCACCAGGTCGAGGATCTGCGCCTCGGCCTCGGGCTTGTTGTCCCTCGTCACCGGGATGTGGTGGAAGGGGATGTCGTACGACTTCACGAGCTCCGCGAAGTCCGTGTGGTTCGAGACGACCGCCGCGATGTCGACGGGCAGGGCGCCGATCCGGGCGCGGAACAGCAGGTCGTTCAGGCAGTGGCCGAACTTCGACACCATCAGGACGACGCGCATCCGCTCCGCGGAGCGGTGGATCTGCCAGTCCATGTGGAAGGCGTCGCCGATCGCGGCGAAGCTGGCCCGCAGCTTCTCCGCCGTGACGGGCGCGTCCGCCGAGAAGTGGACCCGCATGAAGAACAGGCCCGTGTCGTGGTCGCCGAACTGCTGGCTGTCCTCGATGTTGCAGCCGGTCATGAAGAGATAGCTCGACACGGCGTGCACGATGCCCTGCTTGTCGGGGCAGGAGAGAGTCAGGACGTACTGCTCGCCGCCGGGGGCGCCGGACGCGTGGGACTGCTCATTCATGCGGGCAAGGGTCCCATACACGTAACCCCTGCCGGGCCGCCGTCCCGCTGTTCGGACGGCAGCCGCGCGGCGCTCAGGCCGCGCGCGTCATGATCCGCAGGACTTCGAGGGTGCGGGGTGCCGCGTCGGGGTCGTCGCCGTCGCTCGTGGCGAGCGCGACGTGCGCGTCCCGCGCGGAGTGCACCGCTTCCGGCCAGGCGTGGTGGTCGAGATAGGCGGAGACGGGGGCGTCGGGGCCCACCTGGTGCATGATCCGCAGCACGCGCAGCACGGCGGTGTCGACGAGCTGTGCCTCCTGGGAGTCACGGAAGATCGTGCCGACGTACTTCTCGGCGGACCAGTTGTCGAGCCAGGTGTCCTCGACGAGGCGGTACACGGCGTCGGTGACGTCCCCGAACCCGTCCACACCCGCGAGCCAGACGTTTCGCTGGAACGCGGGGTCGGAGAGCATGTGCAGCGCGGAGCGCACATTGCTGCGCCAGCGCCACCACGGCATGTCGTTGAGTGGCATGCCGCCCATGGTGGAGGAGCGACGGCCGCGACGGGAAGACTTCTCCGAGCTTTGCACGGTCATCGATCGTACGTGCCGTTCGCTTCGGCCCGTCCCGACCCCCGTAATTCACCTCCACGTCACCGCGCGTTGACCGGGGGTCACTCGCGGGTTAGGGATGCGGCGGAATCGTGCAGGTTCATGACTGGCCGGCGTCGCACCACCATCCCGCGCACCTCCCGCACCCTTCGTTCCACCGTGCTTTCGGCGGCGGTGTGGGCGGCTTGTGCGTCGCTCGCCGCCGGATGCGGACTCGTCTCCGACGTCACCGGGGGCTCCAAGGACCCCATCACGGTGATGACATGGGCGCCCGAGAAGACCCAGGCGACCAACATGCCCGGCATGCCCGCCATGGCACGCGCCTACGCGCGCTGGGTCAACGCCCACGGCGGCATCGGCGGTCGCGACCTCAGGGTCATCACCTGCAACGACAACAACGACACCGTGGGCGCCGCCCGCTGCGCCAGGGACGCCGTCGAGCAGAACGCCGTCGCGGTCGTCGGCTCCTACAGTCAGCACGCCCGCTCCTTCCTCGGGCCTCTGGAGTCCGCAGGCATCCCCTACATCGGCGGCTACGGCGTCACCGACGAGGAGTTCGCCAGCCCCCTGTCGTATCCGGTCAACGGCGGCCAGCCCGCCCTGATGGCCGGGAACGGCCGGCAGCTGGCCGCCGCGGGCTGCGACCGCACCTCGCTCGTGCGCCCCGACACCGTCGCCGGCGACCAGCTGCCGCTGCTCCTCGACACGGGCCTGTCCGCGGGCCGCAACCGCGCGTCCGACGTGCGCGCCGCCGAGGACGCCACCGACTACACGGAGCAGGCCCGTCAGGCGCTCCTGCGGGCCGGCGCCGACCCGGTCGGGAAGGGCTGCGTCACGGCGGTCCTCGGCGACCGCACGGACACGTTCTTCGACTCGTTCCGCCGCACCCGCGACTCCTATCCGAAGGTGCGGATCTCGACCGTCCTCGGCAGCGTCGACCAGACGGTCATCGACCGCTCGGGCGGCAAGTCGGGCGTCTACGAAGGGGCGTACGTCACCGGCTGGTACCCGGTGGCGACCGACCGGCGGTGGGCGACGATGCGCAAGGTCATCAGCGAGCAGGCGTTCGGCGACAACCGGATCGACCCGGCGGACGCGGGCGTGCAGACGACGTGGATCGCGTACACCGTCCTGAAGCAGGTCGTCGAGTCGCTCGGCGACGGTGACGTGACGGCGCACACGGTGCGCGGGGCGCTCGACGGCGGCCTGAAGGTGCGCACGGGCGGGCTGACGCCGACGCTGAGCTGGCGCTTCGAGGACATGATCGCGGCCCGCGGCTTCCCGCGGCTCGTCAACGCCGACGTCACCTTCCAGGTGGTGCGCGACGGGCGGCTCGTGGCCGCGCGCCGCGGACTCGTCGACGTGTCGCGGACGCTGGAGGCGACCCCCACGGGCTGAGCCCGCTCAGGCCGCCTCCGTGCCGGCCGGAGCCGGCACATCGGCTAGAGCTGGAACGGCTTGCGCTGCGGGAGGTTCCACTGCGCCGCGATGGTGTTCCACAGCTTCGACGCCTGGGTCTTCTGCGTGGAGGCCGTGCCGCTGGCCTGGTCGCCCGCGCGGCGCTGTGGGGTGGGCTTGGCGTGGCCCTTCTTGCAGCCGTTCTTGCCCGCCGCCTGGTCGGCCCACGCCGCGTAGTGGCTGTCCGCGGAGGCGGAGGCCTGCCACGCCTTGGTGAGGGCCTGCGTCAGCGCGGCGTGGTCGGGCAGCTTGTCCACGGAGAGCCCGGCGAGCCGGGTCACGAGCCCGGTGCGTTGGGTGGCGGCGCCGCGCAGGTCGCCGGCGGCCTTGCCGAGGTCCTTGCAGGCACCGATGTTCGCGACGGCCCTGATCACCGTGTCGCGGCTGTTGTTCGAGTCGGCGAGGAGCTTGTCGAGGGCGACCGCCTGCGCCTTGGCGGGGTCGGCGGGCGTCGGGGACGAGCTGTCCGGCGCACCGGTCGCGGCGGCGGGCTTGGCGTCGTCGCCCTTGTTCTCGTCGCCCCCGCTGCTGATGAGGGCGCCCGCGCCGATGCCGACGACGAGGATGCCGACGCCGACGGCGGCGATGAGCGGCACCTTCGAGCCGGTGCGGCTCTGGCCCTTGCGGGCGGCGGCCCGCCCGGTGGGCTCGTACGGGGCCTGCGGCTGCCCGGCCGGGCCGGGTCGTCCGGGTCCGCCCGGTCCGCCGGGGCCCGCGGGTCCGCCGGCGCGCGGGTCGAAGCGGGGCATCTGCTGAGTCGAGGCGGGCGCGTCCGGCTCCGGCTCGGTGCGGAAGAGGCTGTCGAACTCGGCCGGGGGCTGGCGGTCGCCGGGGGCGCCGGGACGGATGCCGTAGGGCGCGCTCGGCGGCGGCGAGGGCACGGGCGCGATGTACTGCGTGGCATCGCTGTCGGTGCCCGCGGGCGGCATGGGCGCGGAGCCGTACGGCTGCTGCTGGGGCGGCGGCATCTGGCCGGGGGCGTTCGCGCGGCCCAGGTACTGGGTGGCGTCGGCGGGGACCTCGGGCGGCAGGGCCCCGGGCGCGACCGGCGCCATGTACTGCGTGGCGTCCGCGTCGGAGGGCGCGGTCGGGGCTATGTACTGCGTCGCGTCCGAGGCGGAGGCCGGCGGCATCGGCGCGGAGCCGTACGGTGCGGCGTCCGTCGGCAGCGGGGCGGCCGGGGCGCCGGCGGGCGGCAGCGGCGCGGAGTAGTGCTGCTGCGGCGCGGCCGGGGGCAGCGGGGCCGCAGCGTGCGGCGCGTTCTCACCCGGCAGCGCGGGCGACGCGGACGGCGCGCCCCACTCGTACGTGGGCATCGGGCCGCCGGAGGCCGCCTGCGCGGACTCGGGGCCCCACGGCTGGCCCCAGGGGCTGCCGCCCGAGGGGGCGACGTGCGACTGGTCGCCGAAGGTACCCGGCAGCAAGGGCTCGCTGCCGTCGGCGGGCAGCACGACGCCTTCGTGTGCCTGCCGCACCGAGGGAAGGTGCGGATCCTCGCCCTGTCCGCTCTGCTGCGTCACCGGGACTCCTACGACTGGGGGACCTTCGGAATCGTCGGCTCACGCTACCGGGTCCCCGCACACACGTGCCACGCAGCTCAGAACCCCACAGCCTCCCCACACCCTCAAGTAACAAAACAAGCCTGTGGAACGCTGATTAGCGCCCTCCCCAAGCGGGTTGAGGCGTCCGTCACACAAGCTTCACGCGTACGTCTCCTGCACGCCGCTCACAAAACTTCACGCCGCCTGAAGATCGAGGCGCGCACCGAACTCCCGGACCACGGGTTCGTCCCGGTACGGCTCCAGGCGCTGCCTGAAGTCGTCCAGGTACTCGGCGCCCCGGTTGGAGCGCAGCGTGCCGAGGAGTTCCACCGCGCGCGTCCCCGTCTGGCAGGCCTGCTCGATCTCGCGCTGCTGCACCTGCGCCGTGGCGAGCAGCACCAGACCGATCGCCCTGCGCCGTGCCCGCGACTGAGGGTGCCCGGCCAGGGACGCCTCGGCCTGCCGCCGCGCGGCCTCCGCCTGTCCCAAGTCCCGGTAGCAGTGCGCCAGTTCGTCCGCGAGATAGGCGGCGTCGAAGTGCGCGATCCAGGCCGGGTCGTCGCCCGAGTCCGGCTCGGCCCGCTCCAGCGCGGCCAGCGCGCTGCCCGCCACCGCCTGCGTGGCCCGCGCGTCCCCGAGCAGGGCGTGTCCGCGCGCCTCGGCCGCGTAGAACATCGCCTCCGCACGCGGGGTCACCCGCCCGCGCGCACCCTCCTGCGCCGCGCGCGCCAACTGGGCGATCTCACGCGGATTGCCGAGCTGCGCCGCCAAGTGGCTCATGGACGCGGCCAGTACGTATCCGCCGTATCCGCGGTCCCCGGCGGCCTGGGCGAGGCGCAGCGACTGGATGTAGTACCGCTGGGCGAGGCCCGGCTGTCCCGTGTCGACGGCCATGTACCCGGCCAGCTCCGTCAACCGGGCGACCGCCGCGAACAGTTCACGCCCCACGGCCTCCCGGTACGAGCCCGCGAGCAGCCCCGACACCACGCTGTTCAGATAGTGGACGACCACTGGCCGCACATGCCCGCTGCCGTACTGGTGGTCAAGGTCCGTCAGCGCCTGGGTCATCGCCCGCACGGCCGCCACGTCCGACGTCCCGACCCGCGGCCCCGCCGACCGCGCGACCTGTGAGTCGGGTACGGAGATCAGCCAGTCCCGGCTCGGTTCGACCAGTGCGGACGAGGCAACCGACGACCCGGACAGGAAGTCCCTGCGTCCCACGTCGCTGCGCCACAGCTCGCACACCTGCTCAATGGCGCCGAGGACGGTCGGCGAGAACTGGAGACCGACGCCCGAGGCGAGGTTCTTGCCGTTGGCCATGCCGATCTCGTCGATCGTGACCGTGCGGCCGAGCTTGCGGCCGATGGCCTCGGCGATGATGCCGGGCGCCCGGCCGCGCGGCTGCTGGCCGCGCAGCCAGCGCGCCACCGAAGTCTTGTCGTAGCGCAGGTCGAGGCCGTGCTCCGATCCGCACATGTTGACCCGGCGGGCCAGTCCGGCGTTCGAGCAGCCGGCTTCCTGGATGAGCGCCTGCAGCCGTTCGTTGGGCTGTCGCGCTACGAGAGGCCTTGCGGCCATGGCGTATACCCCCTGTGTGCACCGTGGACCATCGGGCGGACTCGGGCCTGTCGTCACACTCCTGGCCGGGCCCGCCTTGAGGTGATCAATGCCCTGAGATCAAACGGAAGATGCGTCACAAAGAAGGGCAAAAACAAGCAAGAGCCCCAACTGGTAGCCGGTCGGTGGACAGCACCCTCGTCTGGTCCTCCGGGCTGGCTACCCCCCGGCCGGGGTCATTCCTCCCGCGCGCCCCCGCCCATGCATCCATGCGCCCCACGTGCGGAATCGGTGCTGCAGGCCCCCGCGCGCGTGCGCCCGTAACCCCGGGTGGCGGCGGGAGTTGAGAACCTCGTGGAAGAGACCATCGGAGTCACCTCGGCAGTCACCTCGTCCGTCACCTCGCCTCCCCAGATCCCCAAGCAGCGCGGAGAGGCCCTCCTCGACGCCGCCGTGCGCTACGCGGAGGAACGCCACTGGGACGTGTTCCCCGGCACCTGGCTGGAGGTCGCCGAGGGCAGGCAGCACTGCTCCTGCGGCGACGCCAGGTGCGCGGCCCCCGGTGCCCACCACGCGCGCGAGGACTGGGCGAACCAGGCCACCGGGAGCGCGACCGCCGCCCGGCGGCTGTGGTCCAAGCGGCCCGCCGCCTCGATCCTGCTGCCGACGGGGCGCACGTTCGACGCGATCGACGTGCCCGAGACCGCCGGGTTCCTGGCCCTGGCCCGCATGGAGCGCATGGAACTCACCCTCGGCCCGGTCACCTGCACCCCCGACCGCCGGATGCAGTTCTTCGTCCTGCCGGGCGCCGCCGCGAAGGTCCCCGACCTGGTCCGCAAGCTGGGCTGGCCGCCCGCCTCCCTCGACCTGGACGCGCTCGGCGAGGGCTCCTACATCGCCGCGCCGCCCACCCGCTTCGGCGGCCGGGGCGCCGTCCAGTGGGCCTGCCGCCCCACCGCAGCGAACCGCTGGCTGCCGGACGCCGAGGAGCTCATCTCCCCACTGGCGTACGCGTGCGGACGGGAAGGCCGCCGGTAGAACACAACAGCGCGTCCCGCGGCCACGTATCGTGCGGACGGGGCCCCTGCTCGATGGCGGAGTCGAGCGCTTGGGGAGGGTGACGGCGACGAAGGACGGCGGGCGGCACAGTGACCGAGGCGGGGACCGAGGCCGGTGCGCCGGCCGTACGCGTGAAGGACCTCTGGAAGGCGTTCGGCCAGAGCGTCGCCGTCGCGGGGATCGATCTCGCCTTTCCCGCGGGCAAGTTCATCGGCCTCGTCGGGCCGAACGGCGCGGGAAAGACGACCACCCTGTCCATGGTCACCGGACTGCTCCGGCCCGACCGGGGCACCGTCGAGGTCGTCGGCCGCGACGTGTGGCGCGACCCCGTCGAGGTGAAGGCCCGCGTCGGTGTGCTCCCCGAGGGCCTGCGCCTGTTCGAGCGGCTCTCGGGTCACGAACTTCTCGCGTACACGGGCAGGTTGCGCGGCCTGCCCGGTGCCGAGGTCGACAAGCGCGCCGCGCAGCTCCTCGACGTGCTCGACCTCTCCGGGGCCCAGCACAAACTCGTCGTCGACTACTCGACCGGCATGCGCAAGAAGATCGGGCTCGCCGCCGCGCTCCTCCACAACCCCGAAGTCCTCTTCCTCGACGAGCCGTTCGAGGGCGTCGACCCGGTCTCCGCGCAGACCATCCGCGGCGTCCTGGAGCGCTACACCGGCTCCGGGGCGACCGTCGTCTTCTCCTCCCACGTCATGGAGCTCGTCGAGTCGCTCTGTGACTGGGTCGCCGTCATGGCCGCCGGCCGCATCCGCGCGCAGGGGCCCCTCGCCGAAGTGCGCGGCGACGCGCCCTCCCTCCAGCAGGCGTTCCTCGAACTCGTCGGCGCGAACAGCCGCGACACCACCTCCGACCTGGACTGGCTGGGAGGGGCCCGGTGACCACGACGACCGTCACGCTGGTCCGCCTCAAGCTGGCACTCCTGCGCAACGGCCTGCGCGGGTCCACGGGCCGCCGCGCCGCCTACATCGCCACGCTCGTCGTCGTACTCCTCGTCGCCGCGCTCCAGCTCATCGGCCTGATCGCCCTGCGCGGCAGTACGCACGCGGTGACGCTCTGCGTCATCCTCACCGCCGTACTCGCCCTCGGCTGGGCGGTGATGCCGCTCTTCTTCCCCTCCGGCGACGAGACCCTCGACCCGACGCGCCTCCTCATGCTCCCGCTGCGTCCGCGTCCGCTCGTGAGGGGCCTGCTCATCGCGTCCCTCGTCGGGATCGGCCCCTTGTTCACGCTCTGCCTCGCGGTCGGCGCGGTGATCGCCCTGGCACACGGGGCGGCCGCGTACGCCGTCGCGGTCCTGGCCGTCGCCCTCACCCTGCTCACCTGCGTCGCCCTCGCCCGCGCCGTGGCCGCCGCCAACATCCGGCTGCTCACCAGCCGCAAGGGACGCGACCTCGCCGTCCTCAGCGGGCTCGTCATCGCCGTCGGCGCACAGGTCGTCAACTTCGGTGCGCAGAAGCTCGGTTCGTCCGGAGGACTCGGGGCGCTCGACCCGGCGGGCGACGTACTGGCCTGGATTCCGCCGGCGTCCGCGATCGGCGCCGTCGACGCGGTCAGCCATGGCTCGTACGGCGTCGCGGCGGCCCGCCTCGTCCTGTGCGCGGCCGCCCTCGCCGGACTCCTGTACGCCTGGCAGCGCGCCCTGACGCGCCTCATGACGTCCCCCGACGGCTCCACGCTCCAGGCCGCCGAACCCACCCGCCGCAGGCGCACGTCCCGCGGCCCCCGCCTCCTGCCCGACGGCCGCACGGGCACGGTCATGGAGCGCGCCCTGCGCTATGTGTGGCGCGATCCGAAGACGAAGGCGGCCTGGGTGACGTCCCTCGCCATCGGCCTGATCGTGCCGGTCTTCAACGCGCTCCAGGGCACCGGCTCCATCTACTTCGCGTGCTTCGCCGCCGGAATGCTCGGCATCCAGATGTACAACCAGTTCGGGCAGGACACCTCGGCGTTCTGGATGGTCGCCATGACCATCTCCTCGCCGCACGACGCCTACGTCGAACTGCGCGGCCGCGCCCTCGCCCTCCTGACGATCACCCTGCCCTACGCGACGCTGGTCACCGTCGTCACGACGGCGATGCTCGGCGACTGGCGGGCCCTGCCCGAGGTCCTCGGCCTCTCCTTCGCCCTGCTCGGCGCGATGCTCGCGACCGGCGCCTGGTCGTCGGCCCGCTTCCCGTACTCGATCCCCCAGGAGGGCTACAAGAACGTCGCCCCGGGGCAGGCGGGCCTCGCCTGGATATCGATCTTCGGCGGGATGGTCGCGGCGGCCCTGCTGTGCGCCCCGGTCATCGCCGTCGCGATCTGGCTGCACGTGTCAGGCGCCGAGTCCGCGACCTGGCTGCTGCTGCCGGTCGGGGCCGCGTACGGAGCGGGGATCACCGTGGCGGGCCTGCGCCTGGCCGCCCCGCGCACGGCGGCCCGCCTGCCGGAGATCCTCGCGGCGGTCAGCAAGGGATGACGCGTGCCGCGGCGCGCCGTCACATCCTGCTGAGCGACGCCGTCGCGTAGAGGACGTCGTGGATCGCCTCGCGGTCGCCGTCCTGTCCTGCGGCCGCCTCCTCCGGGGTGACGTGACCGGCCGCCAGGCGGCAGAACTCGACGCCGTCCAGGGCGACATGGGCCACCTCGTGCTCCGCCGAGCCGACCGCGCCGGGGGAGTCCAGGGCGATGAGCCACTCGCCGCCGCCCGCCCCCTCGACCTCAAGGCGCAGGGTGCGGCCCGGCGCGCCCGCGGCGACGAGTCCGCGGGCCGGTGCGGCGAGGCCCGCGCGGCGGCGCCCCGCGAGGGAGTCGGGCAGGAGCCGGGCCGCCAGGTCGATCATGCGGTTCAGATGGCGGGGCGACGGCGGCTCGTACGGGTAGTCCACCGCCTCGGCGATGTCCTCGGCGTGCACCCAGCACTCGAAGGCGCGGTCCAGCATCGAGTCGCGCAGCGGCAGCGTGAAGTCCCCGTACGGGACCGACAGCTGCCCGGAGGTGCGGGTGCGGCCCGCGGAGCCGCTCGGGTCGGCCGCGAAGGACACCGTGCGGATCACGGCGTGCGACTGCTCGCGCCAGGGGCCGCGGACGGCGCGGGTCGGCGGGAAGTGCGAGGCCTTCCAGAACGTCTCCGTGCGGCTCTCCGGGGTGCGGCGCTCCTCGGGCGTGACGCCGAACAGCGGGTCGTCGAGGCCGAGTGCGACGGCGACTAGGCCGTCCACGCTCATCAGGTGTGTGAGCACCCCGGCGACGGTCGTCTTGCGGCTGACCCGGTCGTCGCCCTCGTACCAGCGAAGCCGTATGGGCGCGTGCCACTCGGAGTCGCCGATGTCCTGGAGCAGGGCGTCGAGGCGGGCGGTCTCCGCGTCGTACGGAGTGGCCCACTCGGGGACCGGGATGCGGGGCGGACGCCGGTTCAGGCAGCGTTCGAGGACGCGGGAGCGCAGCATCGGGTCGAGGTCGAGGCTCTCCTCGGCATGCAGCAGGCCCACGGCGTCCCGCAGCCGCAGCGCCTCCTCGGCGCACGGGCCGCAGCCGCCGAGGTGCTCCTCCACGGCGACGCTCTCCTCGGCCGAGCACGCGGCCAGCGCCCACGCGCCGAGGAGGGACTTGAGGACGCGGTGCTCCAGGACGAGCGGCTGGGGGACGTGGTCCGGCAGCGGGCGCCCGGTGTCCTCCACGGACGAGCGCGGCGTCGGTATCCGGGCGCTCGCGGCGGCGTCGGAACGCCCGGCGCCCTCGGGCTCCCCGGAGCCGTCACGGTTGTCGGGGTTATCGGGGTTATCGGGGTTATCGGGGTTCTCGGGCTGTTCGGCGTTGCCGAAGGGGTTGGGGCCGCTCACAGCGCCCTCCCGTACCCGGGAGGTCCCGGCGGGGTGCCGGAGGTGCCGCTGTCGTGCGCCGTGGAAAGGAGCTGGAGGCCGAGGCGCAGGCGGCGGCGCGCCTCGTCCTCGGTGACCCCGAGGTCGACCGCGGTCTGGCGGTAGTCCCTGCGCTGGAAGTAGGCCAGTTCGAGCGCGGCGCGCAGCGGGGCGGGCATCGACGTGACGATGTAGTCGGCGCGGGCGGCGGCGGAGGCGTGCCGCACCCTGCGCTCCAGGTCCTCCGTGGTGCCCTCGCCGCTGCGGACGAGCGCGGCGGACTCGGTCTGGCGCAGGCGGTGGACCGCGCGCCGGTGGGTCAGCGTGGCGATCCAGGAGCGCAGCGGCCCCTGCTTGGGGTCGTAGGCGTCGGGGTTCTCCCAGACGTGGGTGAAGACGTCGCGCGTGATGCGGTCGGCCGCGTCCTCGTCACCGAGCACGCGGTGCGCGAGCCCGTGCACGAGGGACGCGAAGCGGTCGTACAGCTCGCCGAGCGCGGCGGCCTCTCCGTGCGCGAGCCGCTGCTGCATCCTCCGGTCCCACCGGGTCGGAGTCTCCCTGGCCATGCGGCCCCCTCACCGTGTGCCTTCCCTCGAATGTAGTCGGACCCGCCGACAACGCACGTGTTCTTTGCGGCAAAGGTCGACCTGTCCGGATGCGGATGGTAAGGAGACGGTCACGATGCGAGGACCTTTGGTGCCGTAAGCGACCCAAAATCCGAACACTTGGGTCTTAACCAGGTCATATGTGATACGTCTGCAGTGGTGTTTCAGCACCTCGCGGTCGGGCAGCCGCGAGAGAAGGCAAGCGTAAGCAGAGGTTCCGGATCAACGAGAGGAGTGGCGCGTGACGCTCAGGGTGACCGAGGGACAGCAGGGTGGCTGGGCCGTCGTGCGGGTGTCGGGCGAGATGGATCTCGCCACCTCTCCCGCGCTGCGCCAGCAGGTGCACGACGCGGTCGCGGACGGCCGGCACAGCCTCGTCCTCGATCTCTCGCAGGTCCTCTTCTGCGATTCGAGCGGGGTCGGCGTGCTGATCGCGGCCCGCCGTCTGATGCGTTCCTGCCGCGGCGAGCTCCGGCTGATCCTGCCCGCCAAGGGGGCCGAGGACGGCTCGCACGTCAACCGCGTCCTGTCGGCGCTGGGCGTGCGCCGCCTCTTCGAGGTGTACCCGGACGTGCTGTCCGCCGTGAACGACGAGGCGTCGCCCCTCTCGGCCTGACGCACACGCACACCCGAGTGTCAGGGCGGCCGGGCACGGAAGTTGTTGCGGAATTTCTCCGGTTTTGGCACAAGCGTCGCTGTGAGGGCCCCCGGCGCCGCTCCACGACGTACGCTCCCTGGCGAGAGGACGGGCAGGACCCGTACCACCACCGATGCGAGAGGCGGCCGAGGGGACATGGACCACGCCGAGAGCACCGATCACGCCGAGTACGAGCGCAGGATCGCTGCCCGCTTCGCCGGCTTCGACCAGGACGGCAACGGCTACATCGACCGCGAGGACTTCGTGACCGCGGCCAAGGGTCTGCTCGCCGAGTTCACCACGACGGCGCGCTGCGACAAGGGCCAGGCGCTCTACGCGGGTGCCGAGGCCTTCTGGCAGGGCATGGCCGGCATAGCGGACGTGGACGGCGACCAGCGCGTCAACCGCGAGGAGTTCGTGACGGGAGCGGTGAAGCGGCTGCGGGACAACCCGGAGCGGTTCGCGGAGATCGCCCGTCCCTTCCTGCGGGCCGCCATCGCCGTCGCGGACCAGAGCGGCTCGGGCTTCACCCCGGCGGCCGCGGAGCGTGTCCTGCGCGTCCTCGGTGTCGCCCCGTCCCTGGTGGGCCCGGTCGCCGCCGCGCTGGACGCGGACGGCGACGGGCGGATCTCCGAGGAGGAGATCGTCACCGCCTTCGCCCACTACTTCACCGTTTCGGAATAGCGCTCACCGGGCTTGTGCCCGAATAGCGCTCGCGCAGCTTGTACTTGAGCACCTTGCGCAGGGTGTCGTTGCGCGGAAGGGCGTCCACCAGCTCCAGCTGCTCCGGCAGCTTGTGGGTGGACAGCCCTTCCGACCGCAGATGGGACGCCATCGCCTCCAGGGTCAGCGGCTCGGTGCCGTCGCGCTGGACGACGACCGCGCACACCCGCTCGCCGCGCTCCGGGTCCGGGAGCCCGACGACCGCCGCGTCGCCCACCGCGGGGTGCGCGTGCAGCAGGTCCTCGATCTCCTTCGCGGAGATGTTCTCGCCCTTGCGGATGATGATGTCCTTGGCCCGCCCGGTGAGCACCAGGTGCCCCGTGTCCCTCACGTGCCCGAGGTCGCCGGTGACGAGGAACCCGTCGCCGTCGAAGGCGGCCGCGGACTGCACGGGGTCCAGATAGCCCTGGCAGACGGCCTCCCCGCGCAGCCTGACCTCGCCGTCCACGCCGTACGGGACCCGCTTGCCGTCCGCGTCCGTCACCCGGATCTCCATGCCCTCGGGGGGCCGTCCCTCCGTCGTGGCGAGGTTCTCCGCGGTGTCGTCGGGGGCACCCATCGTGATCATGGGGACCTCGGTCATGCCGTATCCGTGGGTGAGCTGACAGCCCATCTCCCGTACGACCGCGTGGTAGATCTCGGGCGGCTTGGGCGCGCCGCCGCCCGCGAGGAGCCGCAGCGTCGGGATGAGCCGGTCCGCCGGGGATTTGCGCTGTTCGGTGAGGAACATCGAGTAGAAGGCGGTGGAGCCGCCCGCGACGGTGACCCCGTGGCGCCGGTAGCCGTCGAGCGCGTCCGGCAGCGCGAACTGCTCGAACATCACCGCGGGGAACCCGTACAGGAGCAGCATGACCGTGTAGTCGGGGCCCGCTATGTGCGCGAAGGGGAACGCCATCGAGCCGACGTCGGACGCCGACAGGTGCAGGGCGTGCGCGAGGCAGGAGCCGCCGGCGATCAGTGAGCGGTCGGTGTGGAGGACGCCCTTGGGGTCGGAGGTCGTGCCGGACGTCCAGTAGATCCAGCGCACGGACGTGCCGTCCGAGGGCGGGGGCGGCAGGACGGACGGGTCGCCGTCGGGCAGCGTGTCGTACGCCTCGAAGATCCCGCGTGCGCCGAGGCGCCGGGCCATCTCCGTGTGGTCGAAGCCGCGCCACACGCCCGGGGTCGCGAAGAACTCGGCCTTCGACTCGCGCAGCGCGAAGCCGACCTCGCGGTCCCGGTAGAAGGGGATGACGGGGGACTGGACGGCGCCGATCCGGGCGAGGGCGAAGGAGAGCAGCGCGGTCTCGATGCGGGTCGGGAGCTGCCAGGCGACGACCGTGCCGGGGCGTACGCCCATGTCGTACAGGCCGGCGGCGACCCGCTCGCCGCGGTCGCGCAGCTCGCCGAAGGTCAGGCGCCGGTCGTCCTTCGCGTCGGGAGCGGACTGGATCAGCACGGGGGTGTCGGGGGTGAGGGCGGCGCGGCGCTCGATCAGCTCCCAGAGCGTCCCGGCGGCGCCCAGGGCGTGTGCGGTGTCGTTCACTGCTCCCCCTCGCAAGGCAGGCCGTATCTGACGGTTAGTCAGGTCGTGCGGAGAGCGTAGAGCGCTGCGCCTTGTCGGTCCAGGGGTGCGGGGCTAGCCTGCTATCTGACGACCCATCAGAAACAGCAGTGGAAGCCGCGTCAGCAACGCCATCAGAAACTGTCAGGTGAGGGGACACGATGGACCCGATGGAACTGCCCCGGATCATCAGCGTCGACGACCATGTGATCGAGCCCGCGCACCTCTTCTCGACCTGGCTTCCGGCGAAGTACCGGGACCGGGGGCCGCAGCCGCTCACCGCCGGGATCGGCGAGCTCGCCTACGTGGCGGGCAAGTACCAGATCACCATGGACCCGGACGGGCCCCCGACGGACTGGTGGATCTACGAGGACCTGAAGTTCCCGTACAAGCGCAACATCGCCGCCGTCGGCTTCGACCGCGACGACATGACCCTCGAAGGCATCACGCGCGCGGAGATGCGGCGCGGCTGCTGGGACCCGAAGGCCCGCCTGGAGGACATGGACCTCAACCATGTCGAGGCCAGCCTCTGCTTCCCCACCTTCCCGCGCTTCTGCGGCCAGACGTTCGCCGAGGCCAAGGACAAGGAGGTGGCGCTCGCCTGCGTGCGGGCCTACAACGACTGGATGGTCGAGGAGTGGTGCGGCGACAGCGGGGGCCGCCTCATCCCGCTCTGCATCATCCCCCTGTGGGACATCGACCTCGCCGTCGCCGAGATCCGGCGCAACGCCGCGCGCGGTGTCAAGGCCGTGACGTTCTCCGAGATCCCCACCTACCTGGGGCTCCCGTCGATCCACTCCGGCTACTGGGACCCGTTCTTCGCCGTGTGCCAGGAGACCGGGACGGTCGTGAACATGCACATCGGCTCCAGCTCGCAGATGCCCGCCGCGTCCCCCGACGCCCCGCCCGCCGTGCAGGCCTCGCTCAGCTTCAACAACGCGATGGCGTCGATGATGGACTTCCTCTTCTCGGGGGTCCTGGTGAAGTTCCCGACGCTCAAACTCGCCTACTCCGAGGGCCAGATGGGCTGGATCCCGTACGCCCTGGAACGCGCGGACGACGTCTGGGAGGAGCACCGGGCCTGGGGCGGGGTGCGCGACCTCATCCCCGAGCCGCCGTCGACGTACTACTACCGCCAGATGTTCTGCTGCTTCTTCCGCGACAAGCACGGGGTGGCGTCCCTCGACGTCGTCGGCCGGGACAACGCGACCTTCGAGACGGACTACCCGCACGTCGACTCGACCTTCCCGCACACCAAGGAGGTCGCCCTCGACCATGTGAAGGGCCTCGACTCCGAGACGGTCTACAAGCTCATGCGGGGCAACGCGATCCGCATGCTCGACCTGGACCTCGACAGGTAGCGGGCCGCGCCGTGGATCTCACGTACACGGACGAGGAAGAGGAGTTCCGGGCGCGGCTGCGGGAGTGGCTCGCGTCCGTGCTTCCGGGGCTCCCCCCGAAGCCGTCCCCCAACGACTGGCCGGGCAGGCGGGCCTACGACCTCGGCTGGCAGCGCAGGCTGTACGACGCCGGGTACGCGGGCCTGCACTGGCCCGCCGACGCGGGCGGCCGCGGTGCCACGCCCACGCAGCACCTCATATTCCTGGAGGAGACCGAGAAAGCGGGCGCGCCCTACGTGGGCGCCAACTTCGTCGGGCTGCTGCACGCGGGGCCGACGATCGCGGTCGAGGGGACGCCGGAGCAGCGGGCGCGCTGGCTGCCGCCCGTCCTGCGCGGCGACGAGGTGTGGTGCCAGGGGTTCAGCGAGCCCGACGCCGGTTCCGATCTCGCGGCGCTGCGCACGCGCGCGACACGGGACGGCGACCACTATGTGGTGAGCGGGTCCAAGATATGGACCTCGCACGCGGAGGTCGCCGACTGGTGCGAACTCCTCGTGCGCACCGACCCGTCCGCTCCGAAACACCGGGGCATCTCCTGGCTCGCCATGCCGATGGACGCGCCCGGGATCACCGTACGGCCACTGCGCACGCTCGCCGGGTCCGCCGAGTTCGCCGAGATGTTCCTCGACGACGTACGCGTCCCGGTCGCCAACCGGGTCGGCGAGGAGAACGACGGCTGGCGCGTGACGATGGTGACGCTGTCCTTCGAACGGGGCACCGCGTTCGTGGGCGAGGTCGTCGCCTGCCGCCGCGTCCTCGGCGAACTGGCCGCGCAGGCCCGCAAGAACGGCCGCTGGGACGACGCCGTACTGCGCCGCAGGCTCGGCCGCCTCAACGCCGAGTTCCGCGCCCTGTGGCGGCTCACCCAGTGGAACGTCAGCGAGGCGATGGGGGTCCCCCCTGTTCGAGCGGAGCCGAGAACTGGGGGGAGGGCGGGCGGCGTCCCAGGCGCCGGCGGCTCGGTCTTCAAGCTGCGGTACTCGCACGCCCGTCAGGAACTGTTCGACGCCGCCGCCGACGTGCTCGGCGTCGCGGGCGCCCTCGACACGGACCACGAATGGACGCTCGACCGCCTGTCGTCCCTCTCGTACACGATCGCCGCCGGCACCTCCCAGATCCAGCACAACATCGTCGCCGAACGCATCCTCGGCCTGCCGAAGGACCGGCCGAAGGACCTTCGCAGGGAGCTTCAGAGGGATTTTCAGAAGGGAGGGCGGTGAGCATGCGCTTCCAGCTCACCGACGACCAGCGCGCCCTGCGCGACGGCGTACGCGACCTGCTCGCAGGCCGCTTCGACCGCGACGCCCTGCGCACCGCCGTGGACACGCCCGGGCACCTGGACCGGGCGCTGTGGCGGGCTCTGGGTGACGCGGGGTTCTTCGCCCTGTGCCTGCCGGAGGCGGACGGCGGTGTCGGCCTGGGGCTGCCCGAGGCCGTCCTCGTCTTCGAGGAGGCGGGCCGGGTCCTGCTGCCGGGCCCGCTCGTCGCCACGCACCTCGCCGCGGGTACCGTGCCGGGCGCCGCGACCGGCGAGAGAGTCGTGACGGCGCCCGCCGGGGAACTCCTGCCGTGGCGCGACGCGTCGGACGTCGTCCAGGGCGACGCGACCGGCGCCGTACCCCTGGCCTCCGTCGACCCGCTCACGCCCCTGCACAGGCTGCCGGGCCCGCACGCGCCCCGCAGCCCCGAGGCCGTGCTCCTCACCGCCGCCGAACAGCTCGGCTCCGCCACACGCACCTGCGAGCTGGCGGTCCGATACGCGGGGGAACGCGAGCAGTTCGGGCAGCCCATCGGCGCGTTCCAGGCCGTGAAGCACCTGTGCGCCCAGATGCTCGTACGGGCCGAGCTGGCCCGTGCGGCCGTGTACGCGGCGGCTGTCACGGCCGACCCGGTCGAGATCGCCGCCGCCGAGCTGCTCGCCGACGAGGCGGCCGTGCGCAACGCGCGCGACTGCGTCCAGGTTCACGGCGGCATGGGCTTCACCTGGGAGGCGGACGTGCATCTGCATCTCAAGCGGGCCTGGGTGCGCGCCGGAACGGGCCGTACGACGCGCGAGACGGAGGAGGCGCTGGCGGCGGCGCTGTGAGGTCCGGGGATCTGTGCGGCGCGGGGCGAACCCGTGTACGGACGGTCACGGAACGTCGATATCGGGTTGTGTCCTGCGCGGGACTCGTCACGGCACGGAGTCGGCGTCCCGCTCGGGTACCTTGTGTGGGATGCGAGTGGTTCCGAGTCCGAGCCATCCCGGTGTTGCCCCTGAGGCGGCTCCGGATCCGGCGATGCGCGCCGTTCGCAGCGCACGGGAGGGCCTCGCGCCCGCCCGTTCGACTCCCCGCAGGACGCGTCGCACAGTATGGCGCACGCGTACTCCTTCGCGCTGGAATATGCCCGAAGCGCTTGTTGGGGTGACTGTACGTCAACCATGCTGTCTTCCAAGGGGATCACGGTCCGTGAGCTCCTTGACTTGTCACAGTCCCGAGGCGATGTGTCCGCCGGTTCGGATGGTGTGAGCGGTGCAGGTGCTTCAAGTTCAGCTGGAGGTCGGGGCGGATCCCGCGGAGGTGGGGCGAGCCCGCAGGTGGGCGCGCTCGCGCCTCGCAGGGTCCGGGATGGAGGCCGATGAGCCACTGGCGGAGACGCTCATCCTGATCGTCTCCGAGCTCGTCACCAACGCCGTGGTGCACACCGGCTGTCCGGCCGTTCTGCGCATGCTGCTGCCGGGTGTCCCGGCGGAGGCCAGCGTCGGCACGGTCCGCGTGGAGGTGGCCGACGCCAGCGACCGGCCCCCCGCGCCGCGGCACGCCGGCGGGGAAGAGACCAACGGCCGCGGCCTGGAACTCGTCGACGGCCTGGCGGACCGCTGGGGCTGGCGGCCCGAGGGGACGGGCAAGGCCATCTGGTGCGAGATCGACCGCTGCGGCGCTCAGGGCGCGGGGGCGGGGACGTATCAGGGGATGGCCTACGAGGCGGTGTAGTTCCGGCTCCCGGTGCCTCTCGGGGTGGCAGTGGGCGGTCCCCGTGCGTCTGAGTGCGCCTGAGTGTGTCGGTTCGAGCCGGGCGTGCGCCGTCATAAATGTCACATAACTGGCAAATCTCCTTACGGGTGTTGACGCCGGGTGTCCGTTTGATCACGCTTGTGGTCAGCGATTCGTGGCGAGGGGACGTCAAGGGTCCCGGTGACGGGGGCCCTCGGCGAGTACGGGTCGTGCCGCGGCGGCCGGCTCCCCCAGGGGCCGGGGGAGCAGGGCCCGGGCGCCGGGGGCCGGACGGCGGTGCAGGTCGCATCGCCGTCCGGTTCTGAACTCCCTTACGCAACAAGCCTCTTGAGCTCTACAGGATCGCGACCGGGGCCACGGGTGTGCCGGTGCCGCCGACGAAGGGCTCGGGCATCGCCGACAGCAGGAACGCGTAGCGCGATTCTTGTGCACAGGCTGTGGACAAGTTCTCCAGATTCCAGTTCTGTCCCTGGAGCATGCCCATTTCGACCAGGTCGAGGGCGTGCACCGGCAGCCAGAGGTTCTCGATCTCCGGCGGGAAGATCTCGAAGGTGAGGGTGTCGTTCGCGACCGCGGCCACGTCGCGCGCGTGGAACCACTCGGGCGTGCGCACGGACAGGCCGGGCGACGGATAGCCGTACGCGTGCTTGTCGCCCGCCAGATACATCTGGATCTGGCCGGTGCGGACGAGGGCGATGTCGCCGGGGCGGACCGAGACATGGCCGAACTCCGCGGCCTCGTCCAGGTCTTCAGGTGTCACGGCGTGGTCGCCGGGCAGCCGGTCCACGCCCTTCGCCGCTGCGACGTCGAGCAGGACGCCGCGCGAGACGACGTGCGGGGCCTTGTCGATGCCGCTGAACCGCGCGCCGCCGTGCGCCGTGATCGTGTCGGCGGGGCGGCCGTTGTAGATCCGGCCCGAGTGCGAGACGTGGGTGAGGGCGTCCCAGTGGGTGGCCGTCTGGAGCCCCATGGTCACCGCGTCGTCGCTGGTGGCGACGGTGCCGGGGCCGAACAGTTCGTGGTTGATCTGGACCATGGTGTGGAGCGGGTTGACCCGGCCGGGGATCATCCCGGTCTGCACCCCGTCCTCCTTGAGGGGCAGCGCGAGCGCTGTCCGGCGGCCGGTGCGGACGGTCGCCGCGGCCTCGCGCACGACCTCGTCGGTGACCAGGTTGAGCGTGCCGATCTCGTCGTCGGCGCCCCAACGGCCCCAGTTGTTGACGCGCTTGGCCATCTCGTGGAACTCGGCAGGCAACGACATGAGTGCTCCCCGGGGGCTTGTCTTCGGGTATCTGACGAGTCATAGAATCTAACGGTCCGTCAGAAACCGCGGGAAGGGGCCGGACGTGGGGAACTTCTTGGCAGGCAAGGTGGTGGCCGTCACCGGGGCCGGGCGCGGCATCGGCAGGGCCGTCGCGCTCGCCTGCGCCGCCGAGGGCGCACGGGTCGTGGTCAACGACTACGGGGTGTCCATCGAGGGCGGCGAGCCGGCGAGCGAGATCGCCGAGTCCGTCGTCAAGGAGATCGAGGCGGCCGGTGGCGAGGCCGTCGCCGTCGCCGACGACATCTCGACCATGGCGGGCGGACAGCGGATCGTCGACGTGGCGCTCGCTCGGTACGGACGGATCGACGGCGTCGTCTGCGTCGCCGGGATCCTGCGCGAGCGGATGCTGTTCAACATGTCCGAGCAGGAGTGGGACCCGGTGGTCGCCACGCACCTGAAGGGCACGTTCACCGTGTTCCGGGCTGCGTCCGCCGTCATGCGCAAGCAGGGGTCGGGCACGCTCATCGGCTTCACCAGCGGCAACCACCAGGGTTCCGTGGCGCAGGCCAACTACAGCGCCGCCAAGGGCGGGATCATCTCGCTCGTGCGCAGCGCCGCGCTCGGACTGCACAAGTACGGTGTGACGGCGAACGCGGTCGCGCCCGTCGCCCGTACCCGTATGTCGGCGAACGTGCCCATGGAGCTCAAGGAGATCGGGGAGCCGGAGGACGTCGCCGCGCTCGTCGTCTATCTGCTCAGCGAGCGCGCCCGCGCCGAGAAGATCACCGGGCAGGTGTACACGATCGCCGGCCCGAAGATCGCGGTGTGGGCCCAGCCGAGGGAGCTGCGCTCGGGTTACGCGGAGGGCGGCTGGACCCCGGACAAGATCGCGGATTTCCTGCCGGGCACCGTGGGCGTCGATCCGATGCCGATGCTGGCGCAGCTGGAGGCGATGGCCGAGGCGGCCGCGGCGAAAGCGCGGCCCAATCAGTGACGTCGAGGTCGAGGCCGGGGGCGGAGGCGCGTTGTGGAGTTCGGGTTCGGGGATGAGGACGAGGCGTTCCGGCGGGAGGCCCGCGCGTGGCTCGCGGAGCACCTCACCGGCGAGTACGCCGTCGCCCGGGGGCGCGGCGGGCCCGGGAGCGAGCACGAGGACGCCGGCGTACGGCGGTCCTGGGAACGGGAGCTGGGCGCGTCCGGGTGGATCGGGCTCGGCTGGCAGCGCGACGGGTACGGCAACCGGGCCGCCTCGCTGACGCAGCAGGTCGTCTGGGCCGAGGAGTACGCGCGGGCCCGGGCGCCCGCACGCCACGGGCACATCGGCGAGAACCTGCTCGCCCCGACCCTGATCGCCTACGGCGACGAGGCGCAGCAACAGCGCTTCCTGCCGCCCGTCGCCTCCGGCGAGGAGCTGTGGTGCCAGGGGTACAGCGAGCCCGGCGCCGGTTCCGACCTCGCGAACCTGCGCACGACCGCCGTGCGCGACGGTGACACGTACCGCGTGACCGGGCAGAAGGTGTGGACGTCGCTCGCGCACGAGGCCGACTGGTGCTTCGTGCTCGCGCGCACCGAGGCGGGCTCGCGGCGCCATCACGGCCTGTCGTTCCTCCTCATGCCGATGGACCAGCCGGGCCGGATCGAGGTGCGGCCCATCCGGCAGCTGACCGGCACGAGCGAGTTCAACGAGGTGTTCTTCGACGGGGCGCACGCGCGCGTGGAGCACGTCGTCGGCGGCGAGGGGAACGGCTGGCGGGTCGCCATGGGGCTGCTCGCCCTGGAGCGCGGCGTCTCGACGCTCGCCCAGCAGATCGGCTTCGCCGCCGAACTCGCCGAGGTCGTACGGACCGCGGTGCGTACGGGCGCGGCCGAGGACCCGCTGTTCAGGGACCGCCTCGTACGGCAGTGGGCCGAGCTGCGCGTCATGCGGTTCAACGCGCTGCGCACGCTCGGCGGCGCGCAGGACCCGGGCGCCCCGAGCGTCGCCAAGCTCCTGTGGGGCCGCTGGCACCAGCGCCTCGGCGAACTCGCCCTCCAGGCGCGGGGCGCGCTCGCCGCCGCCGGGCCCGGGGACTGGACGCCTGACCGTACGTACGAACTCGACGCCGCACAGCGGCTGTTCCTCTTCAGCCGGGCCGACACGATCTACGGCGGCTCGGACGAGATCCAGCGCAACATCATCGCCGAGCGCGTGCTCGGGCTGCCCAGGGAGACGAGGGAGTCGTCATGAGGGGTGTCGTGTTCGACGGGGTCCGGGCCGACGTGGTCGACGATCTCGAGATACGCGATCCGGGGCCGGGGGAGGTGCTCGTCGACGTCGCGGCCGCGGGGCTGTGCCACAGCGATCTGTCGGTGATCGACGGAACCATCCCGTTCCCGGCGCCGGTCGTGCTCGGGCACGAGGGGGCGGGGGTCGTGGAGGCCGTCGGCTCGGGCGTCACACATGTGTCGCCCGGGGACCATGTGGCGCTGTCCACGCTCGCCAACTGCGGCGCCTGCGCGGACTGCGACCGGGGGCGGCCGACCATGTGCCGCAAGGCGATCGGGAGGCCCACGCAGCCGTTCTCGCGGGGCGGCACGCCGCTCTACCAGTTCGCCGCGAACTCCTCGTTCGCCGAACGGACCGTCGTGAAGGCCGTGCAGGCCGTGCTGATCCCCGCGGAGATCCCGCTGACGTCGGCCGCGCTCATGGGGTGCGGGGTGCTGACCGGTGTCGGGGCCGTCCTCAACCGGGCGCGCGTCGGCCAGGGCGACACCGTCGTCGTCATCGGGACCGGCGGCATCGGCCTCAACGTGCTCCAGGGGGCCCGGATCGCGGGCGCTTCGCGGATCGTCGCCGTCGACGCGAACCCCGACAAGGAGGCGGTGGCCCGGCAGTTCGGCGCGACCGACTTCCTGACCTCGGCCGACGGGGTCAGGGAGGTCCTGCCGCACGGCGCCGACCACGTCTTCGAGTGCGTCGGCCGTGTCGAGCTGGTCCGGCAGGCCGTCGACCTCCTCGACCGGCACGGCCAGGCCGTACTCCTCGGTATGCCGGGCGCCGACGCGGAGGCGTCCTTCGTCGTCGCCTCGCTCTTCCTCGACAAGTCCATCCTGGGCTGCCGCTACGGCTCCTCGCGGCCCCAGCGCGACATCAGGCTCTACGCCGACCTGTACCGCCAGGGCCGGCTGCTGCTCGACGAGCTGGTCACGGAGACGTACCCGGTCGAGGACTTCGCGAAGGCGGCGGAGGACGCCCAGCAGGGGAGGGTGGCGCGGGGGGTGCTGGTGTTCTGACCCGGGGGATGCTTACGCGCCGCCGCCGTGCGTGTTCGTCGCGTGGAACGTGCGGCGGTAGGCCGTCGGGGTCACGCCCAGCGCCGTCTGGAGGTGCTGCCTCATCGACTGCGCCGTGCCGAAGCCCGACTCGCGCGCCACCTGGTCCATCGACAGTTCGCTCGACTCCAGCAGGTGCCTGGCCCGCTCCACCCGCTGCCGGGTGAGCCACTGGCCCGGGCTGACGCCGGCCTCCTCGCGGAAACGGCGCGTGAAGGTGCGGACCGACATCGCCTCCTGGGCGGCCAGGTCCCGCAGCTGGAGCGGTTCGTGGAGGCGGGCCAGGGCCCAGGCGCGGGCCTTGGTCGTGGTCGCGAGCTGGGGTTCGGGGACGGGGCGGTGGATGTACTGGGCCTGCCCGCCGTCGCGGTGGGGCGGGACGACGGTGTGGCGGGCCACCTCGTTGGCCACCGCCGCGCCGTGGTCGCGGCGGACCAGGTGCAGACAGAGGTCGATGCCCGCGGCGACCCCGGCGGACGTGAGGACGTCGCCGTCGTCGATGTAGAGGACGTCGGCGTCGACCTTGATCTTGGGGAAGAGCCGCTGGAAGTGCTCCGCCGACGCCCAGTGCGTGGTCGCCGGGCGCCCGTCCAGATAGCCCGCCGCGGCGAGAACGTAGCTGCCGGTGCAGATCGACACCATCCGCGTACCGGGCCTGACCTGTGCGAAGGCCGCCGCCAGCTCGTCGGTGAGTACGCCCTCGTCGAGGACGGGGCCGTGCTCGTACGACGCGGGCACGACCACCGTGTCCGCGGTCGCGAGCGCCTCCGGGCCGTTCCTGATCAGGACGGCGAAGTCGGCGTCCGTCTCCACCGGGCCGGGTTCCCTGACCGAGCACGTCACGACCTCGTACAGCGACCGGCCCTCGGGGTCCTTGGCGCGGGTGAAGATGCGCTGGGTGATGCCGAGTTCGAAGGGAAGCACGCCGTCGAGGGCCAGGACGACCACGCGGTGGGGGCGCCGGGTGCGGGGCGCGGAAGTCTCGGACATGGCACCGAGTGTATGGCCCGATCCTAGCGAAGGCTGTCTTTCCGGCCACTCGTCCAGGGCGGGCCGGTGATCCGATGCTGTCTGCTGTGACGCACACATCGGACATGACACCGACCACCGCGGCCGAGGGCTCGCCCGGCGCGGGCGCCTCCCGGCCGCCGCGCTCCCGTCCCCGTATCCACCGCGCCTGGTTCGTGGCCGCCGTCACCTTCGTGACGATCATCGGTGCCGCCGCCTTCCGGTCCCTGCCGGGGCTGCTGATCGACCCGCTGAACGAGGAGTTCGGCTGGTCCCGCGGCACCATCGGGCTCGCCGTCTCCATCAACCTCGCGCTGTACGGGCTGACCGCGCCCTTCGCCGCCGCCCTCATGGACCGGTTCGGCATCCGGCGCGTGGTCGCCGTCGCCCTGGTCGTCATCGCGGCCGGCTCCGGCCTGACCGTGTGGATGGACTCGGCGTGGCAGCTCCTGCTGTGCTGGGGCCTGCTCGTCGGGCTCGGCTCCGGCTCGATGGCCCTCGCGTTCGCCGCGACCGTCACCAACCGCTGGTTCACCGCCCGGCGCGGGCTCGTGACCGGCATCCTCACGGCCGCGTCCGCTTCGGGGCAGCTCATCTTCCTGCCCTTGCTCTCGTGGATCGTCGAGGCGCACAAGTGGCGGCCGGCGGCCGTGACGGTGGCGCTCGCGGCGCTCGCCGTCGTGCCGTTCGTGTGGCTGCTGCTGCGCGACCACCCGGCCGACGTGGGCACCACCCCGTACGGCTCCGAGGAGTTCGTCGAGAAGCCGCCGCCCGTCACCGGGGCCGCCCGCCGCACCGTGGGCGTGCTCTTCAAGGCCGCCCGTACAGGGCCCTTCTGGCTGCTCGCCGGGACCTTCGCGATCTGCGGCGCCTCCACGAACGGGCTCGTCCAGACGCACTTCGTGCCGGCCGCGCACGACCACGGGATGCCGATCACCGCGGCGGCCTCGCTGCTGGCCGTGGTGGGGGTCTTCGACGTCGTCGGAACCGTGGCGTCGGGCTGGTTCACCGACCGCTTCGACACGCGGCGGCTGCTCGCGGTGTACTACGCGCTGCGCGGGATCTCCCTGCTGTTCCTGCCCATGCTCCTCGCGCCGTCCGTCCACCCGCCGATGATCTTCTTCATCGTCTTCTACGGGCTCGACTGGGTCGCCACCGTGCCGCCCACCCTGGCCCTGTGCCGTGAGCACTACGGCGAGGACAGCGCGATCGTGTTCGGCTGGGTGCTCGCCTCGCACCAGGTGGGTGCCGCGCTCGTCGCCTTCCTCGGCGGCGTCGCCCGGGACACGTTCGGCTCGTACGACGTCGTCTGGTACGCGTCCGGCGCGCTGTGCGCCGCGGCGGCCCTGATGGCGCTGGTCATCCGGCGCCGTCACGCCGATGCCGGCGCGGGCCTGGTGGCCGGACTGGCCTGATCAGTGCTCGAAGCGGCCGAACGCGCCCTTGTGGAACAGCAGCGGGGGCGCCTCGCCGTCCCCCGTCCCGAGCGCCTCCACCCGGCCCACCACGATGAGGTGGTCCCCGCCCGTGTGGACGGCGTGGATCGTGCAGTCGACCCACGCGGGCGCGCCCGCGATCCGCGGCGAGCCCGTCACGGGCGCCGCGTCGTGCTCGACGCCCGCGAACTTGTCCGCGCCGCTCACCGCGAAGGACCGGCACAACGTGCCCTGGTTCGCGCCCAGTACGTTCACGCAGAAGACGCCGGCGCTCGCGATGCGCGGCCAGGTCGTGGACGTACGGGCCACCATGAACGCCACCAGCGGCGGGTCCAGGGAGAGCGAGGAGAAGGACTGGCAGGCGAAGCCCGCGGGGGGAGCGCCGGGGTGCGGGGGCGGCGCCGTGACGACGGTGACGCCGGTGGCGAAGTGCCCGAGGACGCGGCGGAACTCGCCGGGGTCCAGTGGCGCCCGCTCGTCCTCGCCCACGGCCCGCAGCTCCGGACGCGGCAGTGCGTCCACCGGCTCGGCCGACGTGGGCGCACCGACCGACCGGAGGTACCTGACCACGGTCGCTGCCATTCCTGCGTGTCCCATCACACCTACGATTGAAGCTGACGATGCGTCAGATAGGAAGTGGTGGGCCCGAATTCGATGACGGCGGCCAGTTGCGGGAAAGCTACCGGCCCCGGTACGTCGGGTCGCGCCGCTCCTTGAACGAGGTGACGCCCTCCTGCGCGTCCGCCGTCGTCATGTTGATCTCCTGTGCCGTCGCCTCCGCCGCGAACGCCGTCGCGCGGTCCGACTCCAGGGAGACGTTGACCAGCTGCTTGGTCATGGCGATGGCCCGGGTCGGACCGTTCGCCAGGCGCGTCGCCCACTCCTGGGCCGTCTTGCGCAGCTCCCCGTCCGGGACCGTGCGGTTGACCAGGCCCAGGCGTTCCGCGTCGGCCGAGGAGAGCGCGTCGCCGAAGAACATCAGCTCCTTGGCCCGCTGCGGCCCGATCAGGCGCGGCAGCAGATAGGCGCCGCCCCCGTCCGGGACCAGGCCGCGGCGCGCGAAGACCTCGATGAACCGGGCCGACTCCGCGGCGAGCACCAGATCGCAGGCGAACGCCAGATGCGCGCCGATGCCGGCCGCGGTCCCGTTGACCGCCGCGACGACCGGCTTCTCGCAGTCCATGACCGCCGCGATCAGACGCTGCGCGCCGAGCCGGATCGTGCGGGCGACGTCGCCGGGCACGCGGGGCCCGGTGGCCGGAGCGCCCCGCAGGTCCGCGCCGGCGCAGAAGCCCCTGCCGGTCGCCGTGATGACGACGGCACGCACGTCCGGATCCGCGGAGGCGCCGTTCAGAATGCCGATGATCTCCTCGCGCTGGTCCCAGGTCAGCGCGTTCATGGCCTCGGGGCGATTGAGCGTGATCCAGGTGACGGCGTCGGCGGTCGTGCACTCGATGGTGGCGGACATGGCCTCTTCTTCCCTGTTCGCAGGCGGGCGTGGGCACGGGCGGTGGGCGGTACCGGCGGATCTCAGTGGCAGACGGCGAGCGCGTCGAGCGCCACGGCGCCCTGGCCCCGCGGGAGCACCATGAGCGGGTTGATGTCCAACTCGGCGAGTTCGTCGCCCAGTTCGAGGGCCATGCGCTGGACCCGCAGGACGACCTCCACCAGCGCGTCCAGGTCCACGGGCGGCGCCCCCCGCATCCCGTCCAGGAGGGGCCTGCCTCGTAGTTCGTCGAGCATCGCCCGCGCCTGGTCCTCCGCGAACGGCGGCACCCTCACCGCCGTGTCCCGCAGCACCTCCACGAGTACGCCGCCCAGGCCCACCGTCACCGTCGGGCCGAACAGGTCGTCCTGGGTGACCCCGACGACCATCTCGACGCCCCGCTCGACCATCTGGCAGACCAGGACGCCGTCCAGGTCGAGGCCCTCGTAGCGGGCGATGTCGGTGAGTTCCCGGTAGGCGTCCCTGACCTGACTTGCCGAAGTCAGGCCGACCTTGACCAGGCCCAGGTCCGACTTGTGGGCCAGCCGCGCGCCGGACGCCTTCATGACGACGGGGTAGCCGACCTGCCCGGCCGCCCGTACCGCCGCCGCGGCGCTGGTCACGAGCTGCTCGCGGGGTACGCGGATGCCGTATGCGCGCAGGAGCTGCTTTGCGGCGTGCTCGCTGAGCTGGCGGCCCGGACGCATCAGGGCCTGCGCCTTGCGGAAGGAGGGGGAGGGCGTGCGGGGCGCATCGGTGAACGGGGAGCGGTACGCGGCGGTGAACCGGTGGTGGTCCAGGTAGGCGCGGACGGCCGTGATGCAGTTCCCGAACGTGCGGAACGTCGCGAGGCGCGAGGAGCCGAGGAGCGTCTCGCGGTAGGCGTCCTCGGTGCCCAGCGGCGAGCCCCAGACGACACAGATCAGCTTGTCCGTGCGCTCCGCCGCCTCCGCCAGGTCCCGGGCCAGTTTGTCGCTCATCGGCGGGAACGGGCCGGTGATCGGGCAGATCAGGACGCCTATGGACGGGTCCTGGAGGATCGACTCGATGATCTTGGGGCCACGCCAGTCACCCACCGGGTGGCCGCCGTTGTCGATCGGGTTCGCGACGTTGAGGTACCCCGGGATCCACTGGTGCAGCTCCTGCTGCTTCGCCTCGGACAGCGAGGGCAGGGTCAGGCCCGCGCGGGTGGCCAGGTCGGCGAAGTGGGCGCCTGTGCCGCCCGATATCGAGTAGACCGCCACGCCGTCCGCCCGCGGGGGCCTGGCCCGCGCCAACAGGGCTGAGGTGTCCTGGAGCTCGTCGAGTCCGTCGACCCTGATCACGCCGAACTGCCGCATCGCCGCGTCCACCACCGTGTCCGCGCCGGTCAGCTTGCCCGTGTGCGAGGCGGCCATGCGGGCGCCCGTCTCGGTCCGGCCGACCTTGACGGCCACGACGGGTACGCCGTTGCGGGCCGCGCGGTCCGCCGCGAGGAGGAACCCGCGGCCGTCTTTCAGGCCTTCCACGTAACACGCGATCGCCCCGACCTCGGGCTGCTCGGCGAAGTACGAGATGAAGTCCGCCGTCTCCAGGTCCGCCTCGTTGCCCGTGGGCGCCCAGTGCGAGAGCCGTACGCCCAGCTCCTGCATCGTGTAGAGGGGGCGGCCCTGGTGGCCCGACTGCGTGATCAGGGCGATCGCCGGTCCTTCGAGGTCGTCGCGGAACTCGGAGAACGCGTTCAGGTTGGTGTTCGGGCCCAGCAGTCGCATGCCCGAGCGGCTGACCGCCGCGGACAGGGACGACTGCGCGGCCGCTCCTTCCTCGCCGGTCTCCGCGAAGCCCGACGCGAACGCCACCGCGAACTTCACCTTGGCCTGGGCCAGTTCCTCGATGACCGGCAGCGGGTCCGAGATGAGGAGTACGGCGAGGTCGACGGGTTCGGGCAGTGCGGAGACACCCGGCGAGCACGGGATGCCGAAGACGCTCTCGCGGGTGGGGTGCACGGGGTGGAGGCGGGCGCCCACGCGCTCCGCCCACGCGATCAGCTGGCGCGTGATGCCCGTGTTCGGGCGGCCTTCGGCGTCGGACGCGCCGATGACCGCTATCGATTCGGGCCGGAAGAAACGGTCCAGGTCGGGCACCTCGCGGTGCAGTGGCCTGCCGCTCACGTCCAGGTCGTCCGTCCTGCCGTGCACGGCAGGTGCCGGCTGCTCTCCGCAGGCGATCGTGCGGGCCCGGCGGGGGTCGGTGGTCAGGGTGCCGTATGTCGATCCAAGCATCGGGTCCGCCCGCTCCTCGACTGGTGCTCACTAACTGACGTAGTGTCAGATTACTGAACTGACGCTGTGTCAGGAACAGGGCTGCACGCAAAGGCTGTTACGGGTGTTCCCGCGGGCGGGCAGGTTGGAACGGCGGGATGTGGCCACTGTGGGCGGATGTGATGGACGGGACGCGGGCGAATGACGCCCTGCGTGCGTGCGTGAGGGGGGAGCGGGACGGCGGTGGCCGGGGTCAGCCCGCGATCGCCTTCGCGATCTTCCGTGCGTCCAGGGCCAGTTCGCGGAACATGCCGCTGATCGGGTTCGTGTACCCGGTGAAGTGGAGGCCGGGCGCGGCGGGGTCCGTCCGCCGGCCGTGCGTGGTCGGGCGGCCCCGGGCGTCCAGGACGCCGAGGTGGCCCACCAGGTCCTCCAGCGCGCGGCGGTAACCCGTCGCCGCGATCACCGCGTCGGGGGCGATGCGCGTGCCGTCCGCGAGGACCACCTTGCCGTCCTCGAACGACTCGACGGCCGCGACCGGTTCGACCTTGCCCGTGCGGACGGCGTCGATCAGGCCGACGTCCTGCACGGGGATCGCGCCTTCGCGCACCCGCGAGTAGAGGCCGGTCGTGGGTCTGGGCAGGCCCTGTTCCGTCAGGTCGGGCACGCTGAGCTTCGCCATGGGGCGGGCGAGGCGGTCCACGATCGCCACGGGCAGCCTGCGGCACAGGATGCCGGTCCGCTGCGCGGGCCAGCCCGCGGTGGACCGGCGCACGATGTGGGGCGCCGTACGGACCGCGAGCCTGACGCGGGACGCGCCGCCCTCGGCCAGGTCCACGGCGATCTCGGCGCCCGTGTTGCCGACGCCGACGACGAGCACGTCGCGGCCCGCGTACGGCTTGGCGTTGCGGTAGTCGCCCGCGTGGAGGAGTTCGCCCGTGTACGAGGGGCGTACCGGCCAGTCGGGAAGGCGTGGGGTGTGGTTGTAGCCCGTGGCGACCACGACGGCGCTCGCGGCCAGTTCGCGACCGCCCGAGGCGTGTACGAGCCAGCCGTCCTCCGTGCGCTCCACGCATGAGACCGCCACGCCGGTGACGATCTCCAGCTGGTGGAACTCGGCGTACTTCTCCAGGTAGCGCACGACGTCGTCGCGGGACACCCAGCGGCCGAAGCGGCGCGGGATCGCGAGGCCGGGGAGCCCGGAGAGCCTGCGGGTGGTGTGCAGATGGAGGCGGTCGTAGTGGCGGCGCCAGGACGCCCCGACGTGCTCCGACTTCTCCAGGATCACGGCCCGTACGCCCCGCTCGCGCAGCGCCGCGGCCGCGGCGAGGCCGCCCGGGCCGCCCCCGATGACGTACACGGGGCGGTCCTGGGTGCGTGCGGCGGGCGCGGGCTCGGTGACCATGAGTGCGAGCGTAATCACGGTTCGATTTGATGGGTCTCGGTCAAGACCGGAATCGGTTGCGAATTCATCACGGCGTACGCCCCTTGCGTCAGCGCCCCCGCGTGCGCTGAACTGACGTTCCGTCAGAAACGGAGAGGAGGGCCCCGGTCGTGGACTCGATCTGGCTCGACGGCGTCGAATGGCTGGCCGTGCTGCGCATAGGCCTCGGACTGTGGTGGCTGGAGAGCTGGCGGCACAAGGACAAGAAGGGCTGGTTCGAGCGGGGCACCGGCATCGCCTGGGCCGCCGACGTCGCCGCGAAGCACCGGTGGAACGCCGTACGCAGCGGCTTCGGCGCGGTCGTCACCCCTCGGCCGAAAGTGATGGCGTACATCGTCGTCTACGCCGAACTGGCCCTGGGCCTCGGGCTCGTGGTGGGCCTGCTGACACCCGTGGCCCTCATCGGCGGACTGCTCCTGAACCTCCTGTACCTGGTCCTGATGATCCACGACTGGGCCGAGCAGGGACAGAACGCGATGATGGCCCTCATCTCGCTCGTGGCGCTCTTCGCCATGTCCTGGCAGGCCTGGTCCCTCGACGCGGCGATCGGACTGTTCCTGTGACTCTTCCCGCGACCGTACGGTTCGACCTCCCCGAGCCCGACGCCTTCACCCGCCCCTACTGGGACGCGGCCGCCGACGGGACGCTGCTGCTCCGCCGCTGCCGCGCGTGCGAGCGGGCGCATCACTATCCGCGCGAGTTCTGCCCGCACTGCTGGAGCGAGGACGTGGCGTGGGAGCGGGCGTCCGGGACGGCCGTCCTCTACACCTGGTCCGTCGTCCACCGGAACGACCTGCCACCCTTCGGTGCCCGCACCCCGTACATCGCGGCCGTCGTCGATCTCGCGGAGGGCCCGCGGATGATGACGGAGATCGTGGACGCCGACGGTGACGATCTGCGCGTGGGAATGCCCCTGGAGGTCACCTTCCGTCAGGTCGAGGGCTTCTCCGTCCCCGTATTTCGCTCGCGGACGTGAGGGGACGGGCGGCACCATGCGGTCATGACAGAGAGCCCCGCTCCCGTGCCCGGCTGGCACCTCACCGCTGACGTCGACGACTTCCTCGCCCGCGCGGGCGGGTACCTGCGCGCCGAGCCCGCCCTGCACACGGTCGCCCTCGGCGTCACCGCGAGCCTGCGGGAACGGGGGCCGGCGGTGTACGGGGCACGGGGGCAGCTCTTCGGGGTGCTGTACGGGCCGGACGGCGGCGTGAGCGGGACGTTCCTGTGGACGAAGCCCTTCCGGCTCAGCATCAGCCCCCTGGACAGGGAGCAGGCGGACGCGCTCGCCGTCGCGCTCCAAGGGCGGGCGGTGACGGGCGTGTTCGGGGTCGACTCGGCCTCTGCCGCCTTCGCCGACGCCTGGCAGTCCCGCACGGGAGCGCGGGCCCACCGCGCCGTCGAGCAGCGCCTGTACCGGCTCGGGGACCTCACCCCGCCGCTGCCCGCGCCCGCCGGGCGGCCCCGCGTCGCCACCGGGGCGGACCGGGAGCTGCTGGTCCGGTGGCGCAACGAGTTCGCCGCGGACGCCGGCACTCCGGGCGGCGCCTCGGGCTCGGAGGAATGGGCCGACGAGCGGATCTCGTACGGCGGCGTCACCCTCTGGGAGACCGCGGACGGTGTGCCCGTCTCCATGGCCGGAGTGACCCGTGAGGCCGCCGGAGCGGTCCGGGTCGCGCCCGTGTACACCCCGAAGGAGCTGCGCGGCCGCGGCTACGCGGGAGCGGTCACCGCCGAGGTCAGCCGCGCCGCGCGGGCCGGGGGCGCGAGCGAGGTGCTCCTCTTCACCGACCTCGCCAACACGACCAGCAACGGCCTCTACCAGCGCATCGGCTACCGCCCCGTGCGGGACTTCGCCGTCCACACCTTCACCGCACCCGAGAACGGCTGACGCTCATGACCGACACCCCTGAGATACGTGGCCACGGACTCCTTCTGCGGGGCTGGCGGGCCGGGGACGAAGGGGACGCCGCCGCCGTGCTGCGCGGGCTCGGCGACCCCGAGTTCCGGCGCTGGAACACCCCGCTCACCCCGGTCGAGGACCTCGCCGGCGCCCATGCGTACCTGCGCTCACGCCAGGAGGCGCTGGCGAGCGGCGAATCCGTGTCCTGCTGCGTCACCGACGAGAGCACGGGGGAGGTGCTCGGGCACGTCGGCGTCAACATGATCGTGCCCGAGTTCGGCACCGCACACGTCGGCTACTGGGTGCTGCCCGAGGCCCGCGGGCGCGGGGTCGCGACGCGTGCGCTGAGGCTCGCCTCGCGGCTGGCGTTCGGCGAACTCGGCCTCCACCGCCTCGAACTGGGGCACGCCGTCGGGCACGAGGTGTCCTGCCGGGTCGCCGAGCGCGGTGGATACCGGTACGAGGGCACGCTGCGGGGCGCGATGTTCGAGGCGGGGCGGCTGGACGCCTTCCGTGACGCGCACCTGCACGCCCGCCTCGCCTCGGACCCCGCGCCCCGGCCGGCGTGAGCCGCCGGCGTCACGGCCAGAGCAGCTCCCGTACCCAGCCCGCCTCCGTGGCGCGGTACCTGAGGCGGATGTGCCGGCGGCGGGCGTCGCCCTGGAAGAACTCCACCTCGCGCGGCGCCAGCGCGTAGGCCGTCCAGGTCGGGGCGGGGGCCTTCGGGTCCGCCTGCGCGTGCTCCCAGGCGGCGACCGAGGCCGACTCCAATTCCTCCTGCGAGCCGAGGACCTCACTCTGGTGGCCGACCAGGGCCGCCGCCAGTGCTCCCGTCGAGCGGACGTGGAGGTCGGCCTGGCTCACCTCGGGCGACCGGGTGGTGACATCACCGCGTACGCGGATCTGGCGGCCCCGGGCCGGCCAGTAGAAGCCGAGCGCGGCCTGCGGGTGCGCCGCGAGCTGGCGGCCCTTGGCGCTGCCCGCGTGGGAGGCGAAGTGGAAGCCGTCCTCGTCGGCGCCGTGCAGCATCACCGTACGGATGTCGGGCAGTCCGTCGCCGTCCACGGTGGCGAGGGACGGGGTGTGCGGCTCGGTCTGGCCCGCGGCGACGGCCTCGGCGAACCACTCGACGAAGAGCGGCAGCGGGGTGGACGGGGCCGTGGACGGGTCGAACCCGGGCAGTTCGGTGTCCCAGACGCGCAGGGACTTCAGGATCTCTCGCAGTTCCGGCATGCACCGATTCTGGCGGTGACCGCGATCGCCCCGCCGACCGGTACGTCCGGAAGGCGGGGCGACCCGTACGCCAGATGGGTGAAGCCCTTCAGGCGAGGCCCGTCAGATCAGGTCCATCGCCGCGACCTCGTCCGGGCTGCCGTAACTGACCGGTCCCTGGAAGCGGCGGCGGGCCGTCGCGAACCACCACACCGTCGCGATCACGAGGACGGCGACCAGCGCGATCGGCGCGTAGTTGAACGATGTCGCGTTGATCGGGGACGCCTGCGGCAGCATGAACAGGACGCTGCTCGCCACGATCCAGACCACCGCGACCGCGGCCACCGGCTTGCCCCAGCGGCCCAGGTTCCACGGCCCCTGCTGGAAGTCGTCGTGGCGCAGGCGCAGATAGATCGGAACGGCGTACGCGAGGTAGAGACCCACGACGTTGACGCTCACGATCGCGGTGAACGCCGTGTGCGACCACCAGCCCGGCACCACGAGGACCAGCGAGCAGGCCGCCGCGAGCCACACGGCCTTCACGGGCGTGCGCGTACGCGAGGAGACCGAGTGCCACCAGCGCGAACCCGGCATGGCGCCGTCACGCGAGAAGGCGAAGATCTGGCGGGTGTTGCTCGTCATGTTGGCCAGGCCGCAGAACAGCATCGAGCCGATCACGATCAGCAGCAGGAGCTTCGCGGTCGTCATGCCGAGCGCGTCGATGAGGATCTGCACGGGCGGCGCCGACGCGCTCGCCACCGCCGCGTAGTCGCCGATCGCGAAGACGAGGGCCAGCATCAGGATCAGGCCGGTGACGGCGGAGTAGCCGATCGACCGCATGATGCCCTTCGGCGCGTTGACCGTCGCCTGGACCGTCTCCTCCGACATGTGGAAACTGCCGTCGAATCCGGTGAACGTCCAGCTGGTCACGAGGAGGCCGAGCAGAGCCGCGTAAATCCCGTTGGAGAAGCCGGTGTTGTTGGTGAACTGCGTGACGACCGACGCCGACTGGTGGTGGTCCGGTACGGCGATCAGCGCGACCACGATGACCACCATGCCGACGAGGAGCCACCACACGGAGATCCGGTTGACCAGCGCCACCAGCTGCACTGTGTACGTGTTGGCGAGCGCCTGGAGCAGCAGGATCACCGCCGTGATGAGGACCGTCTGCTGCGCCGTCGCGTGGTACGACGGCCACTGCATGACGAGGAACGCCTGGATGAACGTCGCCGCCGCGTAGCCCGTCGCCGCGGTGCCGCCGACCTGCCCCACGAAATTCAGCCAGCCCGTGTACCAGGACCAGGCGCCCTTGTGCCGTTTCGCCAGCTTTCCCGCCGAGAAATAGAGCGCCCCGCTCGTCGGATACGCCGATGCGATTTCGGCCATCGACGCTCCGACGAAAAGCACCATGGCTGCGACGGCTATCCAGCCGAACACGAGAATGCGCGGCCCGCCGGCGTTCATTCCGAACCCGAAGGAGGAGAAGATGCCGGAGATGATGTTGATGATCGTGAAGGAAATCGCGAAATTGTCGAACGCCTTGAAGCGCCGGGTCAGCTTCCGCGGGTAGCCCATCGCGTGCAGCGTCGCGTCGTCGTCGAGCGCGGCGGCGGGCCTCCCGGATCTGGTGGGGGACGTGGGGGGAGTGGGTGAGCTGGTCAGGGGGTCGGACACCATCTCGGCCTTCCGGTGTGGGGGAATTTCCGAAATCTGTGGGGCGGGCGGGGGTCAGGTGCTGTGGGGGACCGGCAGGCCGCACGCGCGCCGCGCCCTGCTGAGCTGTTCCTCGGGGTCGCCGAAGACGCTCCACGGCATCCGGGACGCGTACGGGCCCATGGCCGTGAACACCGCCCGCGCCTCGAAGGCGCACTGCGCCATGTGCAGCGCGTGCGCCAGATACGCCAGGTCGAGGACCGGCGTGAAGCGGTAACCGGCCACCTGCGGCAGCCAGTTCCGGTACGCGCCGAGCGCCGTCGCCTTCCACTGCGGCTGGTCCCAGGTGTGCTCGGCGAGGAGGTGCGCCGGGTTGTGGCCCTCGACGAGGGTGACCAGGGGCAGCAGGCGCAGCGGGGACGAGGCCGGGGCGCGCTGGCTCAGATACGCGGCCACGTCCCAGGCCGCGTTCGGGCTGCCGCCGTGCCGGGTGAAGAAGAACGCCAGGAACTGGTGGTGGGCCTCGCGGTGCCAGGGATCGAGGCGCGTGACGTGTTCGAACTGGGCCCAGGGGCCGCGGGGTTCGGTGAGCAGGCCCTGCGGCGCGCGGTCACGGGGCCGCTGGAGGCGGGCCAGGGAGAGCCGGGCGGCCCACGGGGTGGGGTCCTTGGGCGCGAGGTCCGCGGCCCGGTCGCAGGCGGCGAGCGCTATCCGGCCCAGCGCCCCGATGCGCCGGTCGTGCGACTGGGCGGCGCGCAGGGTCCGGAACACGGCGACACGCGCCCACAGCAGGGCGGCGTCGGGGCCGGGCTCCTCCTCGAGCCAGCGTTCCGCGAGGTCGGAGTCGGCGGCGACGGAGGCCAGGACGAGGGAGCGGTGGGCGCGCAGTCCGAAGTCGCCGTGCGTCTCCTTGAGGACCGAGTGTGCGCCGAAGTAGCGGCCCGCCCGTAAATCCGTGCAGGCCCTGGCCAGCTCTCGGTCGTCGGCGGCGGGATGCCAGACGTAATGTCCTTCGAACGAGCCGGCGGTCATGCTCCCCTGCCACTGTTCTGCTTTTCCGTACGGACGACGGGGAGCACCCTACTCAGGTTCATGCCCTACGGAAACTGCGCATCCGAAATAACAGGTTCCGGGTTGTTTATGACGCGGCACATGAGTGGGGTCGGTTTATTGAAATTGCAAATTTGTTGTGCCGATTTCTGGTTTCTCATGGACGCGGCCTCAGGACGTACCGAGCACCACCGTTCCCGACGAGCAGAACCATCCGCCCGTACCGGACGCCACCGCGAGCCGCGGAAGCATCCCGCCCGTCTTGCGCACCTGGCGCTCCCCGGCCTCGCCCCGCAGTTGCCGCACCGCCTCCACCAGCAGGAACAGCCCGCGCATTCCCGGGTGTTGGGCCGACAGGCCGCCACCGTCCGTGTTCGTCGGGAGCCCGCCGTCCCGCAGCAGCCGCCCCTTCTCCACGAACGATCCGCCCTCGCCCTTCGCGCAGAACCCCAGATCCTCCAGCGTCACCAGCGTCATGTAGGTGAAGGCGTCGTAGATCTCCGCGAGGTCGATCTCGTCGGGCGTGACGCCCGCCCGCTCGAAGGCGAGCTTCCCGCTGACGGCCGCCGGGGACACGGTGAAGTCGTCCCACTCGGACATCGTCGTGTGTGACACGTACTCGCCCGAACCGAGCACCCACACCGGGGACTTGGCGCAGTCGGGCAGGAGGTCCTCGGCGACGAGCAGCACGGCGGCGCCGCCGTCCGAGCGTATGCAGCAGTGCAGTTTCGTGAACGGGTCCGCGATCATCGGCCCGTCGAGCACGTCGTCCACGGTGACGGGGTCACGGAACATGGCCTCCGGGTTCAGCGCCGCGTTCGCCCGCGCCTGCACGGCGACCTCGGCGAGCTGCTCCAGGGTCGTGCCGTACTCGTGCATGTGGCGCCGCGCCGCCATCGCGTACTTGGCGATCAGCGAGTGCCCGTACGGCACCTCGAACTGGAGCGGTCCGCGGGCGCCGAAGCTCAGGTTCGACGTGCGTCGCCCGGCCTTGATGTCGGCGCGGGCCGTCGACCCGTAGACGAGCAGGACGGCGCGCGCGTGGCCCTGGGCGATGGCGTCCGCGGCGTGCGCCGCCATGACCTCCCAGGTGGAGCCGCCGACCGAAGTCGAGTCCACCCAGCGGGGCTTGAGGCCGAGATACTCGGCGACCTCGACCGGGGCGAGGGTGCCGAGGCCCGCGCTGGCGAACCCGTCGACGACATCGGGGGTGAGCCCGGTGTCGGCGACGGCGCGGCGGGCGGCCTGGGCGTGCAGGGCGTACGGAGTGGCCTCGTCCACGCGGCCGCAGTCGGAGAGGGCGATGCCGGCGATGGCGACCCGGCGGGAACCGTGAAGTGCGGCAGTCATGAATCTGACGGTACATCAGATTCCCCGATCCGCCAGACGCTCTCTCTGTGCACATCTCTGTGCTTCCCGACCCCGCCGCCCTAACATGACGCACCGTCAGAGCAGGGGTTCCGGGGTCGCCGGGCCCCGGGGAGGAGCCCGTATGGACGCCGCCTTCACCGCGGAACAGGACGAGATCCGCCGCACCCTGCACGAACTCATGAACAAACGCTGCGGCCCCGAAGACGTCAAGGCCGCCGTCGCCACCCCGGCCGGCCACGACCCGGCCCTGTGGTCGGCCCTCGGTGGCGAACTCGGCCTGCCCGGCCTGGCGCTCCCCGAGCGATACGGCGGAGTCGGCTGCGGAACCACCGAACTCGCCCTGGCCTGCGAGGAGTCGGGCCGCGCCCTGGCCCCCTCCCCGCTCGTCGCCACCGCGGCGCTCGCCGCCCCGCTCGTCCTCGCCCTCGGCACCGAGGCGCAGCGCGCCGAACTGCTGCCCCGCATCGCGTCGGGCGCCCTGACCGCGACGCTCGCCGTACCCGGTGAGGGTCTCGCCACCGCGCTCGGCCTGACCGGCGACAACCGCGGCGACTGGTCGGGCGGCGGCCGCGCGGGCGGCGTCCAGGCCAGGCGGGACGACCGTCACGAGGGTGGCTGGCGCCTGTACGGACAGGCCGACCAGGTCCTCGACGGACACAGCGCCGGCCTCCTGATCGTCGCCGCGCACACCGGCGGCTTCGCCCGCTCACGCACCCTGCTCTTCCTCGTGCACGGCGACGCGGAGGGAGTCGTCAGGGCCCGCCGGACGTCCCTGGACGAGACGCGTCCCCGCGCTCGGGTCGAACTACGGGACGTGGCAGCGGAGTTGCTCGGCTCCGGCGAGGGCGACGAGGTGGCCGCGGCTCTGGCGGCCATGGGTGACGCGGCCGCGACCGTACTCGCCGCGGAAGCCGTCGGCGCCGCCGAGCGCGCCCTGGAACGGACCGTCGAGCATGTGCGCCGGCGCGAGCAGTTCGGGCGGCCCATCGGGTCCTTCCAGGCGGTCAAGCACCGCCTCGCGGACGTCTACGTCCAGGTGCAGGCGGCGCGCTCCGCGGCGTACTACGCGGCCTGGTCGGCGGGCTCCGGGAGCGGGGAGCGGACGGGCGGCCTCGCCCTCGCCCAGGCTCTGGAAGCTCTGCGCACCGCCGCGTCCGAGGCCGTCCAGTTGCACGGCGGCATCGGCTTCACCTGGGAGCACGACGCCCACCTCTACCTCAAGCGCGCGACCGGCGACGAACTGCTCTTCGGCCCCGTCCATCTGCTGCGCGCACGCGCCGCGGAATCCGCCGAGCTCTTCACCCGCCAGGAGGCGACGGCCTGATGGCACCACCTGGAGTACGACTGCTGCAGAAGGTCTCGTCGACCCGCGCCTTCGCCCGCGTCGCCCCCCACTTCATCCCCGCGATGGACCGCGCCGTGCACCGGCTCACCCGGGGAAAGGTGCTGCTCAGCGCCCAGATGCTGCCGGGGGTCATCCTGACGGCGCAGGGCGCGAAAAGCGGACTCCCGCGGCGTACGCCACTCGCCTGCATGCCCGAGCAGGGGGCCGGCACCTGGCTGCTGATCGGGTCCAACTTCGGCCGCCCGGGGCATCCCGCCTGGACGGCGAACCTGCTGGCCCATCCGGACGCCGACATCAACTGGAAGGGCGAGGACATCCCGGTCACCGCGCGGCTGCTCGGCTCCGCCGAGCGGGAGGAGGCCTGGGCGGCGGTGCTGAAGTTCTGGCCGCCGTACGCGACGTACCAGACGAGGGTGGAACGGGAGATCAGGCTCTTCCGGCTGGAACGCCGATAGGGCGGAGCAGGGGATGGAACTGCAACAGCGGCGGCTCACGTGACACGCGAACCGCCGCTGCTCGACAGGAACTGGAAAACCCCGAAGGACCGCTCCAGGGCTACTTCGTCGGCTTCTTGCCGGTGACGCCCAGGTGCACCAACAGGGCCAGGTTGGGCTTGAGTTCGGCCTGCTTGACGCCCCAGGTCTGGAAGCCCTTCTGATGCGAGGCCACCGCCGCGAGCATCGCGACGAGCGAACCGGCCATCGCGGCGGGGCTCACGTCCTTGTCGACCTTGCCCTTGGCCTGGAGCTCCTTGACCGTATCCGTAAGGGAGTTGTTCACGGAGTTCAGGATCTTCATGCGGATCTTGTAGAAGCGCTTGTCGCCCTCGGCCGCGCCGAGGTCGACGACGCGCAGGATCGCATCGTTCTTCCGCCAGAACTCGAGGAATCCGTCGACGAGTTCCTGCGAGGTCTGCCAGCCGGCCTTGCCGACCCATGAGCGGCCCTCGAGGAGCTGGGTCAACCCGGCGCCCTCCGTGGCCATTTGCTCGGCGATCTCCAGAACGGCGCCCTCGACGTCCGGGAAATACTGGTAGAAGGTCGCCGGTGAAGTGCCTGCCTTCCGAGCCACATCAATGACTTTGACGTCCCGGTAGGGCGAGGAGCTGAGCATCTCGCCGAGGCACTCCAGCAGCTTCTGACGCGTCGCCTGACCACGCCGTCCGGCCACGCGGCCGTCGACGGTACGTACTTGTCCTGTCATGCCGTCAGCTTACCGAGGGGTGATCGGAGCGCGATTCGGCCGACTGCAAATGGGGTTGAGGGCTCCGGCACATGGGTTGATGAGGGGTCGCCCGGGGCTTTTGCGCATGTGGGGGCCGGTGGGGTCGCACAAGTTATCAACAGCCTGTGGAAAACTCGGTGGATAAAATTGGCCAAGTGTTCGAATTGGCCGTGCCGCCGGCCCTCGGACGCGACACCCTGCCACCGAGGGGACACCCCTCCCCGCAGTGACGGACGGCACACCCGCGTACGGCAGGTGAACAGGAAGGACGCACGCCGATGGAGTTCGCCGAGGGCGCCCCCTGCTGGGCCGACGCCGCGCTCCCCGACGTGGAGTCGGGCAAGTGCTTCTACGGCGACCTCTTCGGCTGGACCTTCGACGAGGGCGCGGGCGCCGAGTACGGCTACTACACCCAGGCCTACCGCGACGGAAGGAACATCGCAGCCCTCACCCCGGACCGCGACGGGCGCACGCCCACCGGCTGGACCGTCTACTTCAAGGCCCGCGACGCCGAGAACGTCGCCTCCGCCGTAAGGGACTGCGGCGGACACCTCCTCGTCGAACCCCTCTCCATCGGCCCCTTCGGCACCATGGCGCTCGCCGCAGACCCCGAAGGAACCGTCTTCGGCCTCTGGCAGGCCGGCACCCACACCGGCTTCGAGACCCAAGGGGAACCCGGGACGTTCCGCCGGACCGAGCTCCACGCGCGCGACAAGGCGGCCGTCGCCCCCTTCTACGCGTCGGTCCTGCGGCAGGGCGCCGCCGGCCTCGGCATATCCGTCGCCCGCAACGCCCCGGCCCGCTTCCTCGTCCACTTCGCCGTCACCGACTGCGAGGCCACGGCCGACGCCGCCACCCGCCTCGGCGGCCGCGTGAAGGAAGAGCCGATCGACACCCCGTACGGACGCGTGGCCGTCCTCACCGACAACCAGGGCGCCGCCTTCGCCGTCCACCAGGGCTGAACAGGCCCCTCCCGCTTCCCTCCCGGCCCCTTCCCGCCCCCGCGGAAACCACCCGTAATGCGGTACCTCTCCCGTGACACCCCGATTTGCCCCCGGGTTCGCAACCGGAGCCCCGTACAGGAAGAATCGGGGTGCGTGCCGCCGTAGCGCTTCGGTGGTGAGACGCTGAGCGGGGACTGTGCACAGCGACCCGGTCCCGTACGGGGAGGCAGGCAAGTGGTGGATCAGCTGACGCAGCACGATCCGAGGCGGATCGGCCCGTTCGAGGTCCTTGGACGGCTCGGCGCCGGCGGCATGGGACTCGTCTATCTCGCGCGCTCGGCCTCCGGCCGGCGCGTGGCGATCAAGACCGTGCGGACCGAACTCGCCGAGGACCAGCTCTTCCGCGTCCGCTTCACCCGCGAGGTCGAGGCGGCCCGCGCCGTATCCGGCTTCTACACGGCAGCCGTCGTCGACGCCGACCCGCGCGCCGCCGTGCCGTGGCTCGCCACCGCCTACGTCCCCGCGCCCTCCCTCGAAGAAATAGTGAACGAGTGCGGGCCGCTGCCGGCCCAGGCGGTGCGCTGGCTCGCCGCCGGAATCGCCGAGGCCCTCCAGTCCATCCACGGCGCGGGGCTCGTCCATCGCGACCTGAAGCCGTCGAACGTGCTCGTCGTCGAGGACGGCCCCCGCGTCATCGACTTCGGTATCGCCTCCGGCGTCTCCAACACCCGCCTGACCATGACGAACGTCGCCGTCGGCACCCCCGCCTACATGTCGCCCGAGCAGGCCAAGGACTCCCGGAGCGTCACCGGGGCCTCCGACGTCTTCTCCCTCGGCTCCACCCTCGTCTTCGCCGCCACCGGACACGCCCCCTTCCACGGCGCCAACCCCGTCGAGACCGTCTTCATGCTGCTGCGCGAAGGCCCCGACATCGAAGGACTGCCCGCCGAACTGCGGCCCCTCATCGAGTCCTGCATGAAGATGGAGGCCCCGCTGCGGCCCTCGCCCGCGGACCTCCAGGCCCAGCTCGCCCCGCACCTCTTCGGCTCGGGCAGCGACGACAGCGGCACCGCGTCCGCCTGGCTCCCCGAGCGCTCCGTCGCGCTCATCGAGGAACGCAGGGGCGGACGGCCCCCGGTCAAGAACAGCGGTCCCGGTCGTGGCGGCAGCGGCGGCCGTGGCGTGCACGGCGGCGGCCCCGGCCCCATGCCGGCCATGCCCGCGCAGCCCCCCGGCCCGCCCCCGTCCCATGCCCCCGGCACCGGCGGCTGGCGCCCCGCGCCCGCACCTGTCGGCACCGCGGGCCTCGCCCCCGACGCCGGCCCCGTGCGCCTGGCCGGGGCGCAGGTCCCGATCGGCCCCGGCCCGCGCGTCGCCGACGCCCGCGCCGCCGCAGTGAAGGCACCGCCCGCCGACGCCGGCCTCGCCGCGTCCTGGTCCCGCCCCAAGACCGGCGTCAACGGCACCCCCGATCCCGTGGTCCCCGCTCCCGCCCCCGCACCCGAGGCGGGCGCCGCCTGGCGCCCCTGGCGCTTCCGCATGTCGAACGACGTGTGGGGCACCCCGTCCGTGGCCGGCGACCTCGTCTACGTGACCTCTTTCGAGGTACACGCGCTCGACGTGTCCACCGGCCGCCGCCGCTTCAAGACGCGCGACGTCGCCTGGTCCATGGCCGTCGCCGACGGCCGGATCCACGCCTCCGACGGCCCCACCCTCTACGCGCTCGACGCCCGCGAGGGACACGACCTGTGGCGGCTCCAGACCGACGCCTGGGTGTACTCCCTCAAGGCCGACCGCGGCACCGTCGTCACCGGCACCCGCGGCGGCGGCGTCCAGGCCTGGGAAGCCGTCAACGGCGACAAGCTGTGGGAGATCACCGGCGCCCAGACCGACTTCGAGTCCCCCGAGGCCGGACCCGTCATCCACGACGGCACCGTCTACGTCTGGCAGGACGCCCGGCTGCGCGCGCTGGAGGCCCGTACCGGCGAGGAGCGCTGGTCGTACCCGATCGGCGACGCGGCCTCCTGCGGCGGCGTCCCCGTCCGCCTCACCCAGGCCTCCGACGGCTACGTCTACGTGGCCGCCGGCACCCGCGTCCTGGCCGTCGACGTCGTGAGCGGCCATGTCCGCTGGCACTTCGAGGCGCCCGCCGTGTTCCTCTGCCCGCCCGCCTTCGCCCCCGGACCCGCCGTCACCGGCGGCGGCGTCTACCTCGCCGACCACCTCGGCACCGTCTACGCCCTCGACGCCACCGACGGCCGCGACCGCTGGCGCATCGCGACGGAACCCCGCCCCTCCTCCGTCGAACCGGTCCTCGTCTCGCACGGCCACGTCCACGTGGGCAGCGGCCAGGGCCTCTACACGCTCGACGCCGTCACCGGCACGCCCAAGTGGCGCTTCCAGGCGGGCGGCGAGGTCGTCGGCTCGCCCGTGGTCGCCGACAACCGCATCCACTTCGGCGCCACCGACCACCTCCTCTACACCCTCAAGGCCGACGACGGCCGCCTCCGCTGGAAGCTCGCCACGGGCGGCGAGATCACCGGCGCACCCGTGGTCAAGGACGGCGTGGTGTACGCGTGCAGCAAGGACCGCTGCGTGTACGCACTGGACGCGGAAAAGGGCACCGGGACGGCTTCGGCGCGCTAGGGCTTGTCGCCGGGCCGCCCACCCGGGTGCCCCTGCTGCCCCTCCTCGTACGGGGGCTCCTCGTAAGGGGGATCCGGGTACGGGGGCTGGTCGGCGTACGGCTGCATCGGGCCCTCCAGCGTGTGCTGGGGCCCGTCGAGCGTGGGCGCCGGGGGCGGCACCGGGTCGGTGAAGTGCGTGGGCTCCGGGCCGCTGTCACCGGGGTACCCCTGGTCCGCGTACTCGGGCAGCCGCGGCTGCCGCTTCTGCCGCCCGCTCATCACGGCCGCACCGAGCAGCAGCAGCGCGCCGCCGACGACCGCGCCGGCCACTCCGAGCCCGAGCCCGGAACCGTCACCGGCCACCACCATCCGCCCCTCGGCCTGCCCCACCCGCACTATCCACAGCACGGTGAACGCGAGCACCACCACGCCCGCGCACGCGACGAGCAGCCGCGACCGCAGCACGATCCCGATCAGCGTCGCCGCCGCGGCCACCGCGAACGGCAGGAGGAGGGAACCGAACAACGTCGCGCGCGCGTCGGTCACTCCGGCACCCGTGAACAGGTCACCGAGGCGGTAATAGCGCCCGTGACGGCCGTCGTACCACGCACGGAAGGGGCTGGAAACGGCGGCCGTCGCTCCGAGGAGAGCGAGGATCGACCCAAGGACGTTGCGGACCATGCGCAGCCTCCTGAGTCCGGCCCGGTTCGGCTCTCGGTCCCGACGCTACGCCGGGACCACACCCCTCGCCACGTGGCGCTGCTACGGTGTCGGGTCGCCAAAAGGAACGCAAGGATCACCATATTTTCGGGGGAGCAGAAGGATGCTGCGACGAGGGTTGAAGCTCACGGCACTGGCGGCCGTGGTCGTACTCGCACTGACCGGATTCTCGACGGGCCGCGGCCACGGGTCGGGCAAGAGCAGGGGGAGCGGCAGCCACAGCAGCAGCAGCGGAGGCGGCTGCTCCAGCTCGAAGCAGAACCACAGCGGATCGTCGTCGAGCACGACGGGCGGTTCGAGTTACGACGATGACGACGACTCGTACGGCAGCTCCAGCTCGGGCTCCTCGGGCTACACGTCGGGCGGCAGCAGCTACAACAGGCGCCCCACCCGCACCCCCAGCACCTCCAGCACCTCGGGGAGCGGCCGGAGCGCCGACATCACGGCGAAGGTCCTCAAGTGCGCGGGCAAGGACTCCGCGTACGCGTCCGTCGAGCTCAGGAACCGCGGCAGCCGGGACGGCCGCTACAACCTCACCCTTCACTTCCAGGACGCGAGCGACATCACGGTCATCGACGGCACCACGTCCGTCACCGTCCCGGCCAACGGCACGAAGGTCGCCAAGGTGAAGCCCGGCGGCGGCGCGGACCTGCTCCAGTCCATCGACCACTGCCGGCTCGACGGAGCCCCGGCCCCGAGCTGAGGCACTGCCTCCCCGCCGCCGGTCACCGCACCCGGAACCCGCCCGGCCGCCGCGCGGAGAACAGCTCGGCCTGCCGCTCCGGAGGCAGATTGCCCAGGGCGATCAACTGCGGCGCGTGCGCGAGGGCCTGCGTGCGCGCCGCCTCCTTGGCCGCCCACACCGCCCGCACCGTGCCCTGCACGGCCTCGGTCGGATACGACGCGATCGTCTCGGCGCAGCGCACGGAGGCCGCCAACGCGCCGCCGGGCGCGGTCAGTTCGGACACGAGCCCGGTCTCGTACGCGCGCCGGGCCGAGATCCGTTCGGCGGTCCCCATGAGCGCCATCCGCGCCACCTCGCCGAACGGCATGCGCTGGGCGAGGTGGATGGTCTCGTAGGCGCTGACCATGCCGTAGGTCGTATGCGGGTCGAAGAACGTGGCGCTCTCGTCGGCGACGACGAACTCGCTCTCGCCGATGAGATAGAACGCCCCGCCGCACGCCATCCCGTTGACGGCGGCGACGACGGGCTTCCACAGATCGTTGGTCTTGGGCCCGACCGCGACGAGCGGATCGTCGACGCTGTACGGGGACTGCGGCTGTGGCACCTCGGCGTCGCGGTCGATGCCCGTGCAGAAGGCCCGCTCTCCGGTGCCGGTGACGACGACGGCGCGCACCGAGGCGTCGAACCTGAACCCCCGCCAGACGGCGGTGAGTTCGTCGACGGTCGCCAGGTCGATCGCGTTGTGGCGTTCGGGCCGGTCGAGGGTGACGACGGCGACCCCGGTCTCCTTGTCGGTCTCGACACGCACGCTCACGGCCGCTCCAGAACCCAGCGTGGCATCGTCACGCCGTCGACGTCGGTGAAGACGACCTGCACCTTCGCGCCGATGCGCAGCCGTCCCGGGTCGACGGAGTTCAGGGCCGCGTCGGCGGAGGCGACCAGATTCCCGACGAGCCGGATCCGGGGCGCGTCCGCCAGCTCGACGATGATCGCGTTGTACGGGGCGACGGCGGCGTACGCGGGCAGCAGCGGCGGATGCGGGACGACGTAGGACCAGATCCGCCCCCGCCCGCTCATGAGCCGCCACTCACTCTCGAACGACCCGCAGTGCGGGCAGCAGGGACGAGGCGGGAAGCGCAGCTCACCGCAGGCGGGAGAGGCGCAGGCCTGGATGCGGAGTTGGGATTGGGCGGCGTAGTGCCAGAAGGGTGCACCGTCGTCATCGATGACAGGTGACAGATAACAGCTTTCAGATTCTGTCATTGGTCAATCCAACTTCCCTCTTCGTCATGGGTAAGTCCAACTCCGCCAGGGAGGCGGCAGCGGCCACGGCAACAGCCCTGGCCCCGGCAACAGCCCCGGCCCCGGCCTCGGCCTCGGCTGCGGCCACGTCGCCTCGCCGCGACAGTCACGCCCCCCGCAGCAGCAAGGCCGACGTAGGTACCCCCTCGCCCGCCGTCACCAGGCACGTCCCCGCCCCCGGTACCTGCGCCGTGCTGATGCCGCGCAGTTGTTTCACGCCCTCGTTGATCAGGTTGAAACCGTGGACGTACGCCTCGCTGAGCCCGCCCCCGCCGGTGTTGAGCGGCAGTCGCCCGCCGATCTCCAGCGCCCCGCCCTCCGTGAACGCGCCGCCCTCGCCGCGCCCGCAGAACCCGTAGCCCTCCAGGGACAGCGGGATCAGCGGCGTGAACGCGTCGTAGATCTGCGCGACGTCCACGTCCTCCGGCCCGAAGTCCGCCTGTTTCCACAGGTGTCGGGCCGCGGTCCACGCCGGCCCCGTCAGCGGATCGTCGTTCCAGTAGTTGACCATCCCGTGGTGCTGGGACGGCAGCCCCTGCGCGACCGAGTGCACGTAGACCGGCTTCTGGCGGCAGTCGCGCGCCCGCTCGGCGGAGACGATGACGCACGCCAACGCGCCGTCGGTCTCAAGGCAGTTGTCGAAGAGGCACAGCGGCTCGCTGATCATGCGGGCCGTCATATACATGTCGCGCGTCAGCGGCCGCTCGTACATCATCGCGGCCGGGTTCTGGTTGGCGCGGTTGCGGCAGGCGAGCGCGACGTTGAAGAGGTGGTCCCTGGTCGCCCCGTACTCGTGCATGTAGCGCCGCGCGAGCATCGCTATCTCGTCGGCGGGGCGCAGCAGCCCGTACGGGCGGGTCCACTGTGCCGGCGTCGGCAGCTGGACCGCCGTGTTCTTCCACGGGCGCGGCCCCGACCCCCGCTTGCGCGACCGCCACGCGACCCCGACGCTCGCCTGCCCGGTGGCGACGGCGGCGGCCAGATGCGCGACGGTCGCGCACGATCCGCCGCCCCCGAAGCCCACCTTGCTGAAGAAGGTCACGTCCCCCGCGCCGACGGCCTTGGCGACCTCGACCTCGTCGGTCTCCTCCATCGTGTACGAGGCGAAGGCGTCGACCTCGGACGGCGCGATGCCCGCGTCGTCGAGCGCGCCGAGGATGGCCCGGCAGGCCAAAGTCTTTTCACTTTCCGGAAGTTGTTTGCCGAAGGCCGTCTGCCCGATCCCCACTATGGCCGTCGCATCCTTGAGCCCCGCCATCGCAAGCCACCTCCGCACGCCGTGATGCCACCACGATCGTCCCGTCTGCTGACAGCGCGTCAGGCTACCGTTAATCTGACGGATAGTCAGCTACGGGTCGGCTACGGGTGTGGAGGTCGTGCGATGCGCGGGGACCTGGAGTGGGGCACCGTTCCCCAACTGGTGCATGCGGCAGCCGAACGGTACGGGGAGCGTGAGGCCGTCGTCGAGGGCCGTGCGCGCATCTCGTACGCGGAACTCGGCGACCGCGTCGAACGGGCCGCCGCCGCGTGCATCGCGAGCGGCGTCGAACCCGGCGACCGGGTCGCGGTCTGGGCGCCCAACACCCTCGACTGGATCGTCTCCGCCCTCGGCGCCGTGAGCGCGGGCGCGGTCCTCGTCCCCCTCAACACCCGCTTCAAGGGCGCGGAGGCGGCCTACGTCCTGGCCCGCTCCCGCGCGAAGCTCCTCTTCGTCACGGGTACGTTCCTCGGCACGTCCTACGTGGCGTCCCTGCGCCGGGCGAACGTCGATCTCCCCTACCTGGAACAGGTGGTCGTCCTCTCCGACACGGCCCCCGACACCTCACCCGACCACGAGGACCCGCGCGTCTGGCGGACCTGGAAGGACTTCCTGGCGGGCGGCGAGGGCGTCTCGGGCGAGACGGTCCGGGCCCGCGCGGCGGGAATCGCCCCGACCTGCCCCTCCGACATCATCTTCACCTCGGGCACCACGGGCCGCCCCAAAGGCGCGGTGATCAGCCACGCCCAGACCCTGCGCGGCTACGCGATCTGGTCCGACCTGGCCGGCCTGCGCGAAGGCGACCGCTACCTGATCGTGAACCCGTTCTTCCACACCTTCGGCTACAAGGCGGGCATCATCGCCTGCCTGATGCGCGGCGCGACGATGGTCCCGCAGCCAGTTTTCAACGTGGACACGGTCCTCGCCAACATCGCCGCCGAACGCATCTCCGTACTCCCCGGTCCGCCCACGCTCCACCAGTCGATCCTGGACCACCCGAACCGCACCGCCCACGACCTGTCGGCGCTACGGCTCGTGGTGACGGGAGCGGCGGTGGTCCCCCTGCAACTGGTTGAACGCCTGCGCGGGGAACTGGGTGTGGGCACGGTCCTGACGGCGTACGGCCTCTCCGAGGCGAGCGGCATCGTGACGATGTGCCGCCGCGGCGACGAGGCGGCGGTGATCGCGTCGACGTCCGGACGGGCGATACCCGGCACGGAGGTACGCGTGGACTCGCCCGGCCCCGGCGAACCCGGCGAGGTCCTGGTCAGGGGCTTCAACGTCATGAGCGGCTACTTCGAGGACGAGGACTCGACACGCGAGGCGTTCACGGAGGACGGCTGGCTGCGCACGGGTGACGTGGGCGTCCTGTCCGACTCGGGGAACCTTCGTATCACCGACCGCATCAAGGACATGTTCATAGTCGGCGGCTTCAACGCGTACCCGGCCGAGATAGAGCAGCTCCTCGGCCTCCACCCGCACGTGGCCGACGTCGCCGTGATCGGCGTCCCGGACGGGCGGCTGGGGGAGGTCGGCAAGGCATACGTCGTACGGCGCCCGGGTGCCGTCCTCACGGCCGACGACCTGATCGCCTGGTCCCGCCGCGAGATGGCGAACTACAAGGTGCCGCGCGAGGTGGAGTTCCTGGCCGAACTCCCGCGCAACGCCGGCGGGAAGGTGGTCAAGGGGGAGCTGCGGGGCCGGTGAGCCCCGTAGCCGGTAGCTGCCCGAGGGCGGCACGGATCTCCTCGACCATCCGCTCGGGCCGCTGGAAGACGTCGGCGGCGGTGTAGCGCAGGAGGAGGCGGACCTCCGGGCACTGGAGCACCTGGTTGAAGCGGTCGATGTCTCGCCGGTGCGCCTCCCGGGAGCCGTGGTACGCGTAGCCCTCGATCTCGACGGTGAGCCCTTCCGCCCGGAACAGGAAGTCCAGGAAACGGCGCCGCCCGTCCGGCGTACGCAGTTCCACCTGGCTCTCGGGGCGCAGGCCCGCGTCGTGCAGGCGCAAGCGGGCGATGGTCTCGGCGGGGGACCCTGCGCCGGGGTCCACGAGCTTCAGCAGGCCCCGGCCACGGGACGCCCCGAGCAGTGGCGCCTCCAGTTCGGCGGCGAGCGCGGCGGCGGTCGTGAGCGGGGCTCGGCGCACCTGGCCCACCGTGCGCCGGGTGAGGGCCGACTCGACGGCGACCAGCGCGTCGTCCGTAGGACCGCCTGCCCGGAGCAGGTCGGCGACGGTGCGGTTCACGTGCGTGAGGCGCAGCCCCCATCGGACCGCGATCTCGCTCGGCGCGAGGGGCATGCGGTGGACGCGTACCTCCGTCCCCTCGCGGCGGAGCGTGAGCCCCGGGTCGGTGAACTCCAGGATGCCGCTGAGTACGGGGGTGAGCGTCTCGATCCGCCAGAGCGCGGCGGCGCTGCGGTGACTGACGACGAGACCCGGCTTGAGGAGCTGCACGGCGCGCAGGCGTATCGGCAGGTCGGGCCTCCGCCCGGGCTCGCCCCACGCCCCGGCGTGCAGCCGAACCCACCCTTCGCTGCGCAACCGCCGCGTGAGCGTACGCCCCGCCCACCCGGCTTCCAGCGCGGCCGAGGTGAGCAGCACCCCGCCCCGCGCCAACGCCCGCAACTCCGTCCCCGCCATGAGACGACTCTGCCGGAGCGCGGGATGCGGCGCTCCGGCCTGTGGATAACCAGCCGGCTCCTGGAGGCTCCTGGATGAGCCCCACTTCCAGACCCACTCTCGATCGCGCACCTCTCACAGTGCGCGGCGAGGTTCATCAAGACGCCGTCGACATCCAGGCCCTGCTTCCGCTCGCCTCCCAGCCCAGCCCAGCCCAGCCCAGCCCAGCCCTGTCCCTCGGGGCCGTCGCGCACTCGTGATGGCCCGGGCCCCGCTGTGCGGCGATCTATCCCGGGACGCCTCCGGCGGTCGGACAACTGCGTGGCTCTTCGCGTCCGGGTCGCACTCCCGGCGTCAGCCACTCAGTCCCGGGCGAGTCCCGAGCTGCCGCGCGCAGCGCCCGGATCTCGCCCATGGCGCGACGCCACGCCTCGGGCTCCCCGGTCGGGGTCCGCGCCGCGCACTCGCCGGCCCGCAGCCCCGGCAGCAGTGGGCGGTAGGCCGACAATCTCCAGGGCGATGCCCCAGTCCCCAGAAACGGAACGAAGGGCCTCAGGTTCCCCGCGCTCACGGCCAGGGCAAGCACCTCATCCCCTTTGCGCTCGGGCCCGGGGAGTCGGTGTGATGTCGAGGATTGGCGGATATGGGTCAGGGGGCGTGCGCTGTGAGCGGGGTGGGGTGGCCGGGATCTGCCAATGGCCTGGATTCGGGGCTGGGTCAGCGCTTCAGGTTTGCTACGAAGGTGGCCCAGGCGGGGGTACGGAAGAGGAGGACGGGGCCGCCGGAGTGGGCGGTCTTGGAGTCCCGAACGGGGACGAGGGCGGGGTGGCCGTCGGCTACCTCGACGCAGTTCCCGCCATCGCCGTTGCTGTAGGTGCTTTTACGCCAGTGGGCGGCACCGGGAAAGGCTTCGGCGATCTCGACGCAGTCACCGCCGTCACCATTGCTGTAGCTGCTCTTTCTCCAGCGCGCGCCGCTCAAGTCAAAGTCTTTGCTTGCCATTTCGGTAATCCTCAGCCGCTTCCTCGGTCAGGGCGAGGGACGCCTCCGGCGGCAGAGCGGCGGCCCTGAGCCGATCGTATGCCTTGCGGTATTGCTTCACGAGGGCCGGATCGTCGATGGTGTCACCGCTGTACGGCGACTCTGTGTAGACCAGCGGCGGTGCATCAACAAAGGTCATGATCTTGGCTGCGCCGAGCATCAGGGGATGCGCCCCGCAATTCCACGGAAGGATCTGTGGAGTGATCCGGTGCCGATGCGCCAAGGCGGCGATGCGGTCCAGCTGTTCGGCCATTTCCTCGGGTGGGAGGATGGGCAGTCGTAGCAGCGATTCATGCAGGATCGCCCAGTACTCGGGCGTCGAGTGGTCGTCGTCGAAGAGGCGGGCCCGCGCCAGGCGGGCGTTCACCTTGGCGTCGGTCCTCTCCTGGGGTTCGAGGGGATGCGTTGCCCGTACGACGGCACGGGCGTAGGCCCCGGTCTGGAGGAGGCCCGGGATGAGGGTCGGGCACCACTCCTCGATGACCTCCGCGTGCTTCTCCGCCTCCAGGACCTTCTCGAAGTAACTGGCGTGACCGACCCGCCGGGCCTTGCGCACCTCTTCGCAACGCCGGCCGAAGAACCCGTCGGTCTCCAGGACCCGGTCCACGTGTTCGGCGAGGTCGCGCGGCATGCGGCGCTCGCCGCGTTCGATCTCGCTGAGGTGGCTCTGGCCGTAGAAGCTGCCCTCCACGAGCTGTTGGAGCGTGAGCCCGGCTGCCTCCCGTTTCCACCGCAACTCCTTGCCGTAGAAGCAGGGGACGCTCTCCGAGCCGTCGATGTCCTTGCGTCGCACCATGCGCTACCGCCGATTCCACAACTGCCGGGCTCAGTTCCACAGTTCGGGTCCGGGAACCCAAACCCTTTTACGGTACGCCGCCCCGCGCCACTGTGTGACTGATTCGTCACGGAGTGCACTCGACGGGAAGGCGTACGCATGCACCACCAAACCCCCACCGCTGCCGGCGTGAAGGTAGTGAGCATGTCCGAACTGGCCGTCGACCTGCTCGCCGTTCCGAAGGCCGTGCCCGAGCTGCGCAGAGCGGTGCGGGGGCACTTGGGTGCGGCGTGCGCGGAAGTGCAGCTCTGCGTCAGTGAGTTGCTGGGGAATGTGATCCGGCATGTGGGGGAGGGGACGCCGGTTCGCGTGCGGGTGGCGCGGGTGGCAGGCGTCGGGATCCGGGTCGAGGTGACGGACCCCGACCCACGCGTGCTCCCCGTGCTCCTGCACGCGACGGGGGAGGACGAGTCGGGGCGGGGCCTCGTACTGCTCGACGCGATGGCGCTCAGGTGGGGCGTGGAACAAGGCGCGGCGTCGAAGACGGTGTGGTGTGAGGTCGAGGTGGGGGAGGCGTAGTGCTGCTGACCTTGCTCGGGCGGGTGCTCACGTGGTTGCTGCCGGGCGGGGGCACCCGGCGCCGGACTGTCCCGATGCAGGCGGCAGGGCCGGTCGCGCCGCCCCCGCGTGCGCGGCCCCGCAGTCCGTACGCACGCGAGGCGGCGGCGGACCACCGAGTCGACGTGTCCGACGAGCCGCTGACCCGCCCCTACTACCGCTACTACGGCGCGACGGAATCCATGTGCGCCGGCTGATCGGCTTGGGGAACACTGCGCGAATGAGCTCCGAAGCCTCCCGGACACCGCAGGAACGGGCCCTTCGTCATGTCGCGTCAGTGGCGACGGGCCCTCCGGTGGACCCGTCGCTGCGGGTGACGCTCAACTTCCACCCGGACCGCCCGCTGCTCGGCAGGCCGATCCTGGACGCTCTGGCCGACGACGGTCTCTACCAATCGCAGTTCGTGACGGGTACGAGCAACGGCGGCCTGACCGCGTATCCCGGAGGGGACAGGTGGCGCTGGGAGAGCCGGATCTTCGACGGGTCTTATGACGAGGCTGCTGCTCATGAGCGGCCGGTCTACGGGGCGTTGAACTTCCGCCGTAAGGCGGCGGGCGCGGCGCCGAGGTTCGGCTCCGCCCATTTCCGGCTGACTGCGGAGGCGGTGGCGCGGACCACGTTCTGCTACCCGGACAGTTTCCTCGAGCCCTCGGATTTCGGTGTCGCCGCCCGTATGGGGCTCATCGGCCTGGCCCTGGCCGACAGCCAGGACGACCTGGACGACTACATCGAGGCGCAGGTGCACGGGCCGGTCCGGCTGAACTGCCATGTGGAGGCACTGGTCTTGGACCCGTGCTACCGCGACTCCCCGGTCGAGTCCGCGGCGCTGCGCCTCGGCTGCCCGGTGGACTGGCACCCGGGATTCCGTCTCGCGGTCGAGGAACTCCGCCTTCATCCGGAATACCGAGGCCAGGAGTACGTCGACCTGGCCACGCGGATCGCGATCGGCGGCGTGCTCGATCCCCGCATCATCGGAGACGCGTCCCGCGCCGGCCACTATGCCCCGCAGTCGGTCAAGAAGGTGTGGCACTACCTGGCGCGCTTCGGGCCACGAAGTCCTTAGGTCCTGGCTACTGCTCCCCGCCGGAATGTCTCCGGGACCGCTCCGACGCCCCCGCGCGGCGGCAGTGTGGTGCCGCGGGAGGTCGCGGAGAGGGTACGACGATGGAGCCGAGCTCGGTGAGCTCGGCCCCATCGAGGAGGTACTGGATCAGGGCATGTGGCTGTCCAGCGGCGCAACCGGCATGTGGCTGTCCAGCGGCGCAACCGGCGCGTGGCTGTCCTTCGGGGACACCGGTGCATGGCTATCTGCCAGCGCGGGCGCTGCCGCGCCCGCTGCAACGCCGACGACCATGGCAGCGGTGACGAGGATCCTCTTGGTGCGCGTCATGGCAACTCCTGGGATATGAGAGGTCATTCGGACATCAAGTGACGCTAGTGGCAGGAGATCGATATTCGATGGAATCGAACAGTTTCTGCCAGATTTTGGCCGACCGAGCCGCCTCGCCCGGACACGACTCGGCCGCGACGGCTCCCCCTCCGCGCCGCCGCGGCCGATCCCCGTCGGGAAGAAAGTCTCAGGCGTCCTTGGACGGAGCCGGCGCGTGGTTGTCCATCGTGGTGATGGTGTCGTCGGCCGGCGGCGCGGGCGCGTGGTTGTCCATCGTGGTGATGGTGTCGTCGGCCGGCGGCGCGGGCGCGTGGTTGTCCATCGTGGTGATGTCTTCCAGCTTCTTCTCTGCCTTGCTCATTGCCATGAACCCCTTCTAACGCGACCTGATGACAGAACCCTTGTCCGGCAACTCCCCCGAGGGTCGCCGGACAAGGGTCGTAGTGGGCGCTCACCTGCGAGGCAAGCCCCGACGATCCGTTTGCCCCCCGACGCGGCGGATCGATGACCTAAGGATGTCAGGCAGGTATAAACGTTCAATGAACGCCCCAGGCGGTCTCAGACTGCAGGGGTCGGAGAGAGCAGCCCTCGGACTTCGCCGGCCTGGACGGCGGCACCTGTCGCCTCGTACAGGGAAAGAGCCTCGCGCCAACAGACGCGTGCGCGGTCCACCTGGCCGACGCTGACGAGGGATCGCCCAAGCGTGGTGAGGATTCCGGCGCGTGAGCGGTCGCCTCCCACAAAGCCTGTGGCGAGAGCCTGTTCGGCGTGCTGAGCGGCCGACGTTGGACGCTTCTCCGCGAGATGGGCCTGCGCAATCCGGAAGTGAGTGGTGCCCTCCCAGAGTCGCTGACGGTTCTTTGTGAAAATCTGCAGTGCCTCAGCGAGCTCGTCCAGGGCATCGGACGACCGGCCGGCCTGAATCAGGGCAATGCCCAGCGCGTATCGGGCATTCGCCAACCGCAGTGTGCGCCCAATGCGGTTGTAGATGTCCACCCCCTCCCGGGCGAGGGAGATCGCATTGGTCGAGTCCCCCATGGAGGCGCGAAGGCGCGAGAGATTGCATACGGCGCTGGCTTCTGCAGGGAGGTTGCCGTCGGAGCGCGAGCCGTCTATTGCCTTGCGAAGATGATCCTCCGCCTCGGCGTGCTTCCCTTGGATGAAAGCGATGATCCCGCGATCGTTGCTCGACCAGTAGAGAGGTGCGACGTCGTCGGCTGACGCGGCAGACAGTGCCGCTTGACGTGCCTCGTCATCCGCCTCGTCATACCGGCCCGCCACGAGGTGGACGTTGGTGAGTGTCGTCCGGGCTCGCCCCTCTGCTCGTGCATCGTCGGCAGCAGTTGCGGCTTGCCTGGCTGCATGAGCGGCTGACTCATACTGCTTGGCATTCGCGCCGGACTCCGCCAAGTCTTTGGCCGCCCACAGAAGGTCGACGGCCTGACGGAGTGTGGCGCCTCCTGAGGCTTGTCGAGCGCAGGCCAACAGGGAGTTGGCCTCGGTGTACAACCAGTCGAGGGCGTCATGACGGTCGTGGAACTCGATGCCTGTATAGCGAGTGGGCGCCAAGTGATCCACGACGCGATCCCCCGGCCGCTCAATCGCATAAACCCTGGCCGCCGTTGCCAGATAGAAGTCCAGCAGCCGAGACATCGCCGCCTCCCGCTCCTCCGGCGGCAGTTCGTCCCGCTCCGCGCACGCACGCGCGTAGAGCCGGACCAGGTCGTGGTAGCGGTAGCGGCCGGGGGCCGCGGACTCCAGTAGGGACGTGTCGACCAGCGACTCCAGGAGGTCTTCCGTCGGTTCGACCGGGAGGGCCAGGACTGCCGCCGCCGCCGCGAGGGAGATGTCCGGGCCGTCCGCGAGGCCCAAGAGGCGGAAGGCGCGGGCCTGGGCCGGCTCCAGCTGGCCGTAGCCCAGTTCGAACGTCGCCTTGACCGCCAGGTCGCCCGCCTGGAGTTCGTCCAGGCGGCGGCGCTCGTCGGCGAGCTTCGCGGCGAGGACCGAGACCGTCCACGTGCGCCGCGCCGCCAGGCGCGACGCCGCGATGCGGATGGCGAGGGGGAGGAAGCCGCACGCGGCGACCACGTCGAGGGCCGCCTCCCGCTCGGAGGCGACCCGTTCCGCGCCCACGATCTTCGTGAAGAGCTGGAGCGCTTCCTCCGGCGACATCACGTCGAGGTCCACGAGATGCGCGCCCACCAGGTCGACCATGCGGACGCGGCCCGTGATGAGCGCGGCGCAGCCTTCCGTGCCGGGGAGCAGGGGGCGGACCTGGGCGGCGTCGCGGGCGTTGTCCAGGAGGACGAGGACGCGGCGGCCGTCGAGCGTGGAACGGTAGAGCGCCGAGCGTTCTTCCAGGGAGTCGGGGATCGCCGAGTCGGCCGTGCCGAGCGCGCGCAGGAACGAGCCGAGGACCGTCTCCGGTTCGGCCGCGCGCGGGCCGGCGCCCTGGAGGTCGACGTACAGCTGGCCGTCGGGGAAGGACGGGCGGGCGGCGTGGGCCACGTGGACGGCGAGTGTCGTCTTGCCTACGCCGCCGATTCCGGCCACCGCCGACACCGCCATGACCTGGCCCTCCCCGTCGGGGGAGGACGCGGAGGCCAGGACGTCGCGCAGTTCGGTCACGAATGATGCCCGGCCGGTGAAGTCCGGCACTGTTGCCGGGAGTTGCGCGGGGCGGAGCGGGCTCGCCGAGGGTTCCGTCGTCGGTGCGGACGGTTCCGCGAGCGCCGGGTCCGCCTGGAGGATGCGCTGCTGGAGTTCGGCGAGGCCGTGGCGCGGGTCGACGCCGAGTTCGTCGGCGAGGAGACGGCGCGTGTCGGCGTAGACGGCGAGGGCCTCGGCCTGGCGGCCGGAGCGGTAGAGGGCCAGCATGAGGAGCTCGCGCAGGCGTTCGCGCAGGGGGTGAGCGGCGGTGAGGGCGGTGAGTTCGGAGACCGCCTCCGCGTGGCAGCCCTGCTCCAGGTCCATGTCGAGGCGGGATTCGAGCAGGCCGAGGCGCCATTCCTCCAGGCGGGCGCGCTGTGCCTCGGCGTAGGGGCCGGGGACGTTCGCGAGAGGCTCGCCGTCCCAGAGGGCCAGTGCCCTGTTGCAGAGTTCGCGTGCCTTGCACAGGTCCCCGGCGCCCCGGGCCTTCTCCGCGTCGGAGCGCAGCGCCTCCGCCGCGGCCAGGTCGAGCGCGTCGCCGCTCACGGAGCGGATCGCGTAACCGCCGGCCTCGCTGACGAGGACGCCGGGGTCGAGGATCTTGCGCAGTCGGGAGGCGTACGTACGGACGGCGGCGAGGGCCTGCGAGGGGGGTTCGTCGCCCCACAGGGCGTCGATCAGCTCGGCGGCGGTCGCGGTGCGCCCCTCGCGCAGCAGGAGCGCCGCGAGCAGGGCGCGCTGCTGGGGGGAGCCCGTGGTCAGGGGCTCGTCGCCGCGCCAGGCGCGCACCGGGCCGAGCACACTGAAGCGCAGGCCCTCCGTGGCCTCGGGCAGCTCACTGCTCCCGGTGCTTTTGGAGGTCCCGGCGTACCGCTGCTCCGGTACTCGCGGTACACCGTCCATCGCTGCCCCCTGCCGCACGCGTCGGATCCAAAGACGACGAGGCCAGTTTGCCTTGTTCATGGCGGATGCGTCAGCCACGCGAGACAGCCATCACAGACACCTCACCTCATGTCCCCGCCGTCCGGAGAGCTGACGGGTCGTCAGATCGGCGCTACCGTGGTCGACATGGAGACCAAGGAGACCAAGGAGAGCCCGCAGGGCTTCCCCCGGATCATTTCGGTGGATGACCACACTGTGGAACCGCCCGGCGTCTGGCAGGACCGCCTCCCGGCCAAATACCGCGACGAAGGTCCGCGCATCGTGCGCGCGCCCCTGAAGGAAATGACGTTCCTGGGCGGCAAGTTCGCGCCGGTCATGGGCGCGCCCGGGGACGAGGGGCCGATCGGCGACTGGTGGGTCTACGAGGACCTGCACCGGCCCCTCACCCGCCTCGACACCGCCGTCGGCTACGACCGTGACGAGATCAGGCTCGAGGTCATCACGTACGAGCAGATGCGTCCGGGGTCGTACGACGTGCCGGCCCGGCTGGCCGACATGGACGTCAACCACGTCCAGTCCGCGCTCTGTTTCCCGACCTTCCCGCGCTTTTGCGGGCAGACGTTCACCGAGGCCAAGAACCGTGAACTCGGGCTGCTCGGCGTGCGCGCGTACAACGACTGGATGGTGGAGGAGTGGTGCGGGCCGCAGGCCCAGGGGCGGCTCATACCGCTCACCCTCGTCCCGCTGTGGGACGCCGAGCTCGCCGCGGCAGAGGTGCGGCGCAACGCCGCCCGGGGCGTGCGGGCCGTCGCCTTCTCCGAGATACCGCCGCACCTGGGCCTGCCGTCCGTCCACACGGACGAGTGGGACCCCTTCCTGCGGGCCTGCGACGAGACCGGCACCGTCATCGCGATGCACATCGGGTCGTCCAGCAAGATGCCGTCGACCTCGCCCGACGCGCCGCCCGCCGTCGGCTCGACCATCACCTTCGCCAACTGCTGCTTCTCGATGGTCGACTGGCTGATGAGCGGCAAGTTCGAGCGCTTCCCGAACCTGAGGATCATGTATGCCGAGGGCCAGATCGGCTGGATCCCGTACATCCTGGAGCGCGCGGACGTCGTCTGGGAGGAGAACCGCGGCTGGGGCGGCGTCGCCGACAAGGTCCGCAAGCGGCCGTCCGAGTACTTCGCCGACCACGTCTACGGCTGCTTCTTCGACGACGCGTTCGGACTCAAGAACCTCGACGCGATCGGCGTCGCGAACGTGCTCTACGAGACCGACTACCCGCACTCCGACTCCACCTGGCCGAAGTCCAAGGAGGTCGGCGAGGCACAGATGGGGCACCTGGACGCGGATGTCGTCGAGCGCATCGTGCGCGGCAACGCCATCGACCTGCTGGGGCTGACCGACGACGGACTCTGGGCGGGACAGCGGTGAGCGGCCGGGCGCCGGGGCGTCTGACCTACGGCATCCAGCTCCCGGTCCAGTCCCAGTCCACGATGTACGCGGAGAGCTGGGAGGCCGGGGCAGGCGCCGCCGACCTCGCCGAGATCGCCCGCACCGCAGACCGCACCGGTTTCGACTACATCGCCTGCTGCGACCACGTAGCCATCCCGCGCCGCCTCGCCGACGCGATGAGCACCACCTGGTACGACCCGGTGGCCACGCTCGCGTACCTCGCGGGCATCACGGAGAACGTGCGCCTCATGAGCCACGTCGCGATCGTCGGCCTGCGCCATCCGCTGGCCGCGGCCAAGCAGTACGCCACCCTCGACCATCTCTCCGGAGGCCGGCTGATCCTCGGGGTCGGGGCAGGGCACGTACAGGAGGAGTTCGACGCACTCGGGGTCGACTTCGCGCGGCGCGGGGCCGTGCTCGACGAGGCCGTGGACGCGCTGAAGGCGGCGCTCGGGCCGGAGGAGTATCCGTCGTTCAAGGGGGAGCGGTACGCCTTCGAAGGGCTCGGACAGCGGCCGCGTCCCGCGCAGAGCCGGGTCCCCGTGTGGGTGGGCGGCTCCTCGGCCCCGGCGGTGCGCCGCGCCGCCGTGAAGGGGGACGGATGGCTGCCGCAGGGGGACAGCCGTGAGCAACTGCCGGGACAGATCGCGAAGCTGAAGCGGCTGCGGGAGGAGGCGGGTGTCGAGGCTCCCGTCACCGTGGGCGCGATCGCCGAGCCTCTGTACGTGGGCGTCCCCGCGTGGCACGTCGGGCGGCGCACCCTGTCCGGCGCCCCGCAGGCCCTCGCCGAGTCGCTGCGCGCGTTCGGCGCGATGGGTGTGGACCAGATCCAGGTCCGGTTCCGCTCCCGGAGTCTCGGTGAACTCACCGACCAGATGGCGGCGTTCGCCGCCGACGTCGCACCGCACCTGAACGACTAGGCACCTCAGAGACTAGGAGTACCGGCATGGGCAAGCTGGACGGGCGCGTCGTCGTCATCACGGGCGCGGCGCGCGGGCAGGGCGAGCAGGAGGCACGGCTGTTCGCCGTGGAGGGCGCCAAGGTGGTGCTCGGGGATGTCCTCGACGACCAGGGCGAGGCGCTCGCCAAGGAGATAGGCGGGCTCTACGTCCATCTGGACGTGAGCCGCGAGGGCGACTGGACGGCCGCCGTCGCCGCCGCGAAGAAGGCGTACGGGAAGATCGACGGGCTCGTGAACAACGCCGGGATCCTGCGGTTCAACGAGCTGGTCAGCACGCCCCTGGACGAGTTCCAGCAGATCATCCAGGTCAACCAGGTGGGGGCCTTCCTCGGGATCAAGACCGTCGCGCCCGAGATCGAGGCCGCCGGCGGGGGCACGATCGTGAACACGGCCTCCTACACGGGGGTGACGGGCATGGCATACGTCGGCGCGTACACCGCCACCAAGCACGCGATCGTGGGGCTGACGAGGGTGGCGGCCCTCGAGCTGGCCGCGAAGAAGATCCGCGTGAACGCCGTGTGCCCCGGTGCCATCGACACCGCCATGAGCAATCCCTCGCAGCTGGACCCGGGCGCGGACACCGAGGAGGCCTCGCAGGCGCTCGACGAGCTGTACCGCAAGCTCGTGCCGCTGGGGCGGGTCGGGCAGCCCGAGGAGGTGGCGCGGCTCGCGCTGTTCCTGACCTCGCAGGAGGACTCCGCGTACATCACGGGCCAGCCGTTCGTCATCGACGGCGGGTGGCTGGCGGGCGTCAGCGTGCTGTGATCCCGCATGATCTGACGCTGCATCAGGTATTGACGCTGTGCGGGCACGGTGAAACAGTCGGCACATCGAATCTGACGGTACGTCAGAAAGAGCGCAGGAGCTTCTGACGCAGCCGCCGGTCACAGACAGGGGACGGTGAACCTCCTTGGAATTCGGGCTCTTTGTACAGGGATATGTGGGCAAGCGGGCCGAGACCGACCCGCTCGCCGAGCACAAGGCGCTGATGGAGGAGACCGAGTACGTCATCCAGGCGGACAAGTCGGGCTTCAAGTACGCCTGGGCGTCCGAGCACCACTTCCTGGAGGAGTACTCGCACCTCTCCGCCAACGACGTCTTCCTCGGCTACCTCGCCCACGCCACCGAGCGCATCCACCTCGGCTCCGGCATCTTCAACCCGCTCGCCCAGGTCAACCACCCGGTGAAGGTCGCCGAGAAGGTCGCCATGCTCGACCATCTCAGCGAGGGGCGGCACGAGTTCGGCAGCGGGCGCGGCGCGGGCAGCCACGAGATCCTCGGCTTCATCCCCGGCGTCACCGACATGAACTACACGAAGGAGATCTGGGAAGAGACCATCGCCGAGTTCCCGAAGATGTGGCTCCAGGAGGAGTACGTCGGGTTCAAGGGCAAGCACTGGCAGCTGCCGCCGCGCAAGATCTTCCCCAAGCCGTACGGGAAGGCGCACCCCGCCATGTGGTACGCGGCCGGCTCCCCGCCCTCGTACGCGATGGCCGCCAGGAAGGGCCTCGGCGTCCTGGGCTTCAGCGTCCAGAAGGTCTCCGACATGGAGTGGGTGCTCGAACAGTACAAGTCGAACATCGGCAAGGCGGAGCCCGTCGGGGCGTTCGTCAACGACAACGTCATGGTGACCTCGACCGCGATCTGCGCGCCGACCCACGCGGAGGCCGTACGGATCGCCGCGACCGGCGGGCTGCACTACCTCCAGTCGCTCGTCTTCCGCTACCACGACACGTTCCCGCGCCCCGAGGGCTTCCCCGTGTGGCCCGAGACGCTGCCCGAGTTCAACGAGGAGATCATCGAACTCCTCATCGCCGAGGAGCTGCTGATCTGCGGCGACCCGGACGAGGTGCTCACGCAGTGCAAGCGGTGGGAGCAGGCGGGCGCCGACCAGCTGTCGTTCGGCATGCCGATCGGCATCTCCAAGGAGGACACGCTCCAGTCGATCAAGCTGATCGGCGAGCACGTCATCCCGAAGATCGACACGGATCCGGTGCACCGGACGACGCGCTTCCGTGAGGCCGTCTGATCCCGCCCGGCCCATGGACCGCCCCGGCCCCTCCTTTCCCGGACGGGGGCCGGGGCCCCTGGGGGTTGCGGGTCATGGGTGACCGACACGGGGCTGTGCCCCGGACCCCCTGTCGCCCTTCGGGCTCGTCCTCAAGCGCCGGACGGGCCGAACGGCGTCCGCACCCCGGAGCGACGCGAACTCGCCAGTACTCACCCTTCAGGAGGGGGACGACCTCGTGCTCGACCACCTGATCAAAGGAGCGACCGTAGTCGACGGGACGGGAGCCCCCGCCTACGTCGCCGACGTGGGGATACGCGACGGGCGTATCGCCGTCATCGCCGAGCCGGGGGCCGTGACCGAGCCCGCCGCGGGCAGTGAGGACGCACGCGGGCGGATCCTCGCCCCCGGCTTCGTCGACCCGCACACCCACTACGACGCCCAGCTGTTCTGGGACCCGTACGCGACGCCGTCCCTGAACCACGGGGTGACGACCGTCGCGGGCGGCAACTGCGGCTTCACGCTCGCCCCGCTGCACCCGGAGCGGCCCGAGGACGCCGACTACACGCGCCGGATGATGTCCAAGGTCGAGGGCATGTCGCTGGTCGCGCTGGAGGAGGGCGCGCCCTGGACGTGGAACTCGTTCGGTGAGTATCTCGACGCCCTCGACGGGCGGATCGCCGTCAACGCCGGCTTCATGGTCGGGCACTGTGCCCTGCGCCGGTACGTGATGGGCGCGGACGCGGTCGGCGGGCAGCCGACGCCCGAGCAGCTGGAGCAGATGCTCACCCTGTTCCACGAGGCGATGGACGCGGGCGCGTGGGGGTTCTCCACCACCCAGTCGTCCACGCACTCGGACGGTGACGGGCAGCCGGTCGCGTCACGGCACGCGCGGCCCGAGGAACTGCTCGCGCTGAGCCGCGCCGTCGCCGAGCACGAGGGCACCCAGATCGAGGCGATCGTCGCCGGGTGCCTCGACCAGTTCAGCGACGCCGAGATCGACCTGTTCGTCGAGATGAGCGCGGCCGCCGGGCGGCCCCTGAACTGGAACGTCCTCACCATCGACGCGGCCGTCCCCGAACGGGTGCCGCGCCAGTTGATCCCCAGCGAGCGGGCCCGCAAGGCGGGCGGCCGGATCGTCGCGCTGACCATGCCGATCCTGACCCCCATGAACATGTCGCTCGGCACGTTCTGCGCCCTGAACCTCATCCCCGGCTGGGGCGAGGTCCTGAACCTGCCCGTCGACGAGCGGATCGCGAAGCTCCGCGACCCGGACGTGCGCGCCGAGATGCTGCGGCGCGCGGACAGCAAGGAGGCCGGCGTCTTCCGGCGGCTCGCCCACTTCGGGCGGTACGTCATCGGGGACACGTACTCGGAGGCGAACGAGGGCCTGACCGGGCGCGTGGTGAACGACATCGCGGCCGAGCGCGGGCAGGAGCCCTTCGAGTGCATCGTCGAGATCTGCGCCAACGACCGCCTGCGGACGGTCCTTTGGCCCATGCCCAGCGACAACGACCCGGACTCGTGGGCCCTGCGCGCCGAGACCTGGAGCCACGAGGACGTGCTGCTCGGCGGGTCCGACGCGGGGGCTCACCTGGACCGGATGTGCGGGGCGCCGTACACGACGCGCTTCCTCGGGGACTGTCTGCGCGGGCGGAAGCTGGCCGGGATCGAGGAGGCGGTGAAGATGCTCACCGACGATCCGGCGCGGCTCTTCGGGCTGCGTGACCGCGGCCGGATCGAGGAGGGCTGGCACGCGGACCTCGTCCTGTTCGACCCCGAGCGGATCGACGCGGGCAAGGCCACCCTCGTCCACGACCTGCCCGGCGACAGCCCGCGCCTCGACTCGAAGGCGATCGGCATCAACGCCGTGTGGGTCAACGGCGTCGAGGTCATCCGGGAGGACGTCGTGACGGGGGCCGTGCCCGGCACCGTGCTGCGGTCCGGACGTGACACCAGGACGGTGAGCACGCTGCATGTTCCCGGGGGACAACCCCCGGGCCCCCGGCCGGACAAGCGGGCGGCTCGGGGCGCTGCGAGCGAGACCTCGGAGGGGGCCGAATGACGGACGCGCAGAGGCTGTTCATCGGCGGCGAGTGGACCGAGCCGGACGGCGGGCACTACGAGGTCGTCGACCCCGCGTCGGAGGAGGTCGTCGGGCTCGCCCCCGAGGCGTCCCGCGCACAGGTCCACGACGCGGCGTCGGCGGCCCGCGAGGCCTTCGCCTCGTGGTCGCGTACGAAGCCGGAGGAGCGCGCCGCGATCCTCGACCGGGCCGCCGACGTGATGCAGCGCGACTTCGCGGCGAACGCGGAGCTGGCGCAGGCGGAGAGCGGCGCGACGAGCGGGACCGCGCGCGGGATGCAGGTCGCGGTGGGGGTGGCGCGGTTCCGCCGCTATGCGAAGGGCGCGCTCGAACCGGTCGAGCAGGGGCTGCCGCCGCAGATCAACGAGGCGGGGCCCATGGGGAAGGCGGGCGTGCTCGGGGCGCTCGCCGTACGGCAGCCCGTCGGCGTCGTCACCTGCATCACGTCGTACAACAACCCGTGGGCGAACCCGGCCGGCAAGGTCGCCCCCGCGCTCGCCATGGGGAACACGGTCGTCGTGAAGCCTGCCCCGCAGGACCCGCTGTCGGTGTACCGGATGGCGGCCGCTCTCGAGGAGGCGGGGGCGCCGCGCGGTGTGGTGAACGTGGTCAGCGGGACGGCTGTGGACGTGGGCGAGGCGGCCGTCGACTCGCCGGACGTCGACATGGTCAGCTTCACCGGCTCCACCGCGGTCGGCCGGCGCATCGGCGAGGTGTGCGGGCGCGGCATGAAGCGGCAGCTGATGGAGCTGGGCGGAAAGGGCGCGGCGCTCGTCTTCGACGACCTGGACGAGGCGGGCCTCGCCTCGGCGGTCTCGGGGATCGGCACGACGTACGCCTTCTACAGCGGGCAGATCTGCACGGCGCCGACGCGGGTGATCGCACAGCGCGGGGTGTACGACGCGCTCGTCTCGAAGCTGGCCGCGTACGTCGGCTACATGAAGGTCGGCGATCCGAGGGCGCGGGGGACGGTCGTCGGGCCGGTGATCTCGGCGGCGCACCGCGACCGCGTCGAGTCGTACGTCGAGCTGGGCCGCAAGGAAGGGGCGCGGGTCGTCGCGGGCGGCGAGCGGCCCGCTCTCGACAAGGGTTTCTACGTCGCCCCGACGCTTCTCGCGGACTGCACGAACGACATGCGGGTCGTGCGGGAGGAGATCTTCGGCCCGGTCGTGGTGGTCGTGCCCTTCGACGACGAGGAGGAGGGGGTGGCCCTCGCCAACGACAGCGAGTACGGGCTCATCGACTACGTGTGGTCGGGGGACGTGGCGCGGGCGTTCCGGGTGGCTCGGCGGCTGCGGGCCGGCGGGGTCGGCGTGAACACGGTCGGCCGGAACATGGAGGCGCCTTTCGGCGGCTTCAAGCAGAGCGGGGTGGGCCGGGACGTGGGCTCGTACGCCCTGCACGCCTACAGCGAGCTCCAGTCGATCGTGTGGCAGGGGTGACGGGATGGGGGTTGCGGGGGGACGGCGGGGTAACCGCCGGAAACATCACACGGAAAATTTTGAACCCGGCAAATCGGGCGCTGCTGCGATTACCGAATATCGGACGTCGTCGGTGATTCCTTCCGATGAATGGGGTTAACCTGAAGATGCCTTGAGGGTGTGGGATGGTTGCGTGAATCGGCCATCGATTCAAAGGTGGCCGGTTTCATCTCTTGTCCCCCTTATGCGGAAACCGCAGCATTTAACGTCCTGTTCATGACTCAGCTGGACGCGCGGCCGACAGAAGCTGCCCACGACACGGCAGGCGGCGCCCCCGACGGGGGCGTCCGCAGCAAGGGCCTCGGCGGGAACTCCGTCGGGCTGGTCGGCAGCGCGGTCATCGGTGTCTCGACCGTGGCGCCCGTCTACTGCCTGACCTCGACGCTCGGCTCCACCTCCGGTGAGGTCGGCCTCCAGATGCCCGCCGTGTTCCTGGCCGGGTTCCTGCCGATGCTGCTCGTCGCCTTCGCGTACCGCGAGCTGAACAAGGCCATGCCGGACTGCGGCACGTCCTTCACGTGGACCGTGAAGGCCTTCGGCCCGCGCGTGGGCTGGATGTGCGGCTGGGGCCTCGTCATCGCGACGATCATCGTGCTGTCCAACCTGGCCGGCGTCGCGACGTCGTACTTCTGGCTCCTCGCGGGCGAGATCACCGGCAACACGTCCATCGGCGCCCTGGACGACAACAAGGCCGTCCACATCGTCACCTGTCTCGCCCTGATCGCCGCGGCGACCGCGATCAGCTACCGCGGCATGACGGCGACGAAGGGCGTTCAGTTCACCCTGGTCGGCCTCCAGCTCGTCGTGCTCGCCGTGTTCGTCGTGATGGCCGTCGTCAAGGCGGGATCGGCGGACTTCCCCACGTCCGTGCCGTTCTCCTGGACGTGGCTCGACCCGTTCTCGGTGAAGTCGTTCGGCGCGTTCACCGCGGGCCTGTCCCTGTCGATCTTCATGTACTGGGGCTGGGACACCTGCCTCACCGCGAACGAGGAGACCATCGGCAGCGAGAAGACGCCCGGCCGCGCCGCCCTCATCGCGATGGTCGTCCTCGTCGGCTCCTACCTCGCCACCGGCGTCGCCGCCCAGATGGTCGTCGGCTCCGGCGGCAAGGGCCTCGGTCTCGCCAACCCCGCGACGTCCGACAACGTCTTCGCCGCCCTCGCCGGCCCTGTCATGGGCCCCACCCTCGGCATCCTGCTCTTCGTCGCCGTCCTCGCCTCTGCCGCGGCCAGCCTGCAGACCACGTTCATCCCGGTCGCCCGCACGGTCCTCGCCATGGCGACGTACGAGGCGCTGCCCGCCTCCTACGCCCGCGTCCACCCGCGCTTCAAGACCCCGGGCCGCGCCACGGTCACCGCGGGCGTCGCCACCGGCGTGTTCTACACGGTCATGACGCTGGTCTCCGAGCACGTCCTCGTCGACACGATCTACGCGCTCGGCCTCATGATCTGCTTCTACTACGCGCTCACGGCGTTCGCCTGCGCCTGGTACTTCCGCTCCGAGCTGCTGCGCTCGCCCCGGGACTTCTTCTTCAAGGCCCTCTTCCCGGTCCTCGGCGGCGTCCTGCTGTCCGCCGTGTTCGTGAAGACCCTCGTCGACATGTGGAACCCGGCGTACGGCAGCGGCTCCTCCGTCCTCGGCGTCGGCTCCGTCTTCGTGATCGGTGTCGGCCTGCTGCTCGTCGGCTTCGTGATCATGCTCGTGATGGGGCGGCGCAGCCCGGCGTTCTTCCGCGGCGAGGTGCTGACGCGGGAGACGCCGGTGCTGGTCGTCGAAGACACGCCCTAGAAGACTCATGAAGATCTTGCTGAGGGGTTGTCCGGCCGCAGGCCGGGCGGCCCCTCCGGCTATGTATTGACCGGGGTGAGGTGCCAGGTTCCGTTGGTTCGGGTGAGTCCGAGGTTGATCAGTCGGCGGAGGTTGAGGGCGGCTGCTCGGGTGTGGAGCCAGGCGTCGTTCTTGATGGTGCCGCGGTAGCGGAGTTTGCGGTTGTTGTGGTGGACGAGCCAGGCGACGGCGCGTTCGACTGGTGGTCTCCAGCGCCGGTAGTCAGCCTGCCAGTCGGGATCGGTGGCGGTCTGGTGGCGAGCGGCGGCGAGCAGGTCGTGGTGCGGACGGATGGTCAGGATCCGCCCGGCCTTGGCCTTGGTGCACCGCTCACGAAGGGGGCATCCGGCGCACACGTCCTTGAACGAGGCTTTGCGCTGGTGGTGCTGCCCGGCGGGAGCGGATAAAGGGACGGTGTGTCCGGCGGGGCAGGTCACGGTGGCGGCGCCGGTGTCGATGATGAAGTCGTCGAGGGTGAAGCCGCCAGGGACGGCGGGCCGCAGTGGTGCGGGTTTGAGGAACAGCCGGTGACCGGCAGTTTCGAGGCTGTGGCGGGCGTCGCCGGTGGAGTAGGCGGTGTCACCGAAGGCGTCAACGGGCTCGTCCTCGTCGGTGAGCAGGTCGATTCCGACCATCGCCTCGTGGTGCTCGGGACCGGCTCCGGGCCGCAGGGCGACGGCGGTGTATAACCCGGTCTCGGGCTCCATGGCGAGGTGGGCCTTGAAGCCATCCTGTTGGTGGGTGCGGGTCTTGTGCACGTGCCGGGCTTCGGGGTCGACAGTGGAGACCATCCGGTTTGGTGCGGTGCCCTGGGTGATGCGCCAGCGCCCGTCGCGGCCGTCGGAGTCCTCGGCGGGCTCCACGTCCTGACCTGCGACCAGGGCCAGGATGCCGACCGCGTTCGCGGCCTTCTCGTCGAGCTGCTGCTCGGGCAGATGGCCCAGCAGCCGCAGTGCGTCACCGACCAGGGCGTCGACCAGGTCGGCACGGGCCTGCTCGTCGTTCCAGGCGATCCTCGGCTTGCCCGGGTCGTTGTAGTCGTGCGCGGTGCACTGCACGGCTGCCACCTCGCCGGCCCCGGGGACTTCCCGGATCACCGCCCGGATGGCGGCGATGATCTGGGTGACGGTGTCCTGGGTGGCCACCGCGTCGTCCAGCACAGTGGAATCCAGCGCCCGGCGGTGCTTGCCCTTGAGGACACCGGTGGCCTTCACGACCTCACGCACAGCCTCGAATACCCGGTTCGGCCGGGCGGAACGGGCCAGCCGGCGGCGGAAGTAGGCCAGCAACGACGGATCGAACGCCATGTCATGAAGGCCCAGTCCACAGGCGGCCTTCCACCGCAGGTCGCACCGCAGCTCCTGGACCGTCTCGAAGTCCGAAAGCCCGTGCAGGGCCTGTAGCGTGATCGAAGCGGCCAGGATCTGCGGCGGCATGCTCGGCCGCCCGTTCGCCGACGGGTACATGTCCGCAAACATCTCCGCTTCGAACAGCGCGCTGCGATGCTCGGCCAGGAACGCGAACACACTCCCTGCCGGGATCAAATCCCGGCAGGTCTCCCATACATCCGGCCCGATCGTCTCCCCGGCCCATTCCCCCATCACCACAACAAACAGTCTGGCCCCGCCGCTCACGCGGCGGGGCCAGAACCCAAGATCTTCATGAGTCTTCTAGCCCCTCTGGGCCTTACGTGCCGAGGAACACCGGGTTCGTGAACGCCGTGAGCGCCGGCAGGCCCGGGACGGTCGGCGCGTGCCGGACCTCGGCCCGTACATAGGCCGCGTACGACGCCGTCGTGCGCCACTCGGCCGTGCCCGACCCGGACTCGGGGAGCGCCGGCGCGGTGAACAGCGTGCCCTGGTCCGTGACCACGTGGAGCGTGCAGCCCGGGGCGCCCTTGACCTCCAGGCGGACGGTGACCGGCGCGTCGGGGTCCACGTGGAGGCGCTCGCCGATGCCCGCGTGCTCGCCGCGCGAGCCGGACGCCGTGAACGTCAGCTCCACGGACTTCGACTCGGCGACGTACGAGCGGCCCGCCTTGATGCCCGCCTGGATGGCCTCCCGGGTCAGGTCGTCGGCGAGGACCACCGTCTGCGGGCCGCCGATGCGGTCCGGGTCGCGATGGGCGTCGCTGTTGCCCATCGCGGGGATCCACCGACGCGAACCGCGCGCGGCCGCCACCAGCGTGTTGTCCCAGTCGGCCAGGGAGATCTCGTCGTCCGCCGTGTACGGGCCGTTCCACACCTCGACGGCGTCCGCCTCACCGAAGCCGAACTTCCAGTTGCAGCCGATGCAGGTGGCGTGCGGATGCGCCGGCACGACCAGGCCGCCGGCCCGGCGGACCTCGCGCGCGTACGTGCCGAAGCGGTTGTCGCGGGCGCGGTAGCGCCAGTCGACGAACGTGCCCGGGTCCGTGCCGAGCGCCACCACGTGCCCGTTACGGGTCGTGATCTCCTCGCCCAGCATGATGAGCAGGTCGTCGCCCGCCTGGTCGGCCCAGTGGGCGTGCGACGAGTGCGTGTTGTGGTCGGACGAGTTGATGAAGTCCAGGCCCGCCGCGCGCGCGAGCGCCGCGATCTCGGCGGGCGTGCGCCTGCCGTCCGAGAACCACGAGTGGAGGTGGCAGTCCCCGCGGTACCAGGCACGGCCCCGGCCCTTGGCGCGCGAGGGCGGGTACACCGGGTGAGGCGTCCGACCCTGCTCGCCGTACGTGAGCGTGACGGTCAGCTCGTACGGGAGGCCCTCGGGCGCCACTGTGTACGGGCCGAGCGCGATGTGCCAGGTGCCCGCGCGGACCGGCCCCGGGATGTAGCCGGGCGTCGCGTCGTCCGCCCGTACGAAGAACTCGGTGCGCGCGCCGCCCGACCAGCCGCGGAAGCCCTTCCCGCCGAGTTCGGTGCCCCGTTCGTCGAACACCCCGATGTCCAGGGCGTTGTTCTGCGTGCCGGCCGGGACGGTCGCCTTCGTGTAGGTGTACGAGACGTGGATCTCGCGGACCCCGCGCGGCACCTCGACCGGCACGTACACGAAGTCGGGCGCGCCGGGCGGCAGCGTCCCCTTCACGGTCTGCGTCGTCTTCGTAGCCTTCGTTCCGTCCGCCGGTGTGCGGCCGTCGGCCGCGCTCGCGAAGCTCACACTGCTCAACGTAAGCGCGGTGGCCGCTCCCGTCACGAACAGCGCGCGTCTGCCCATGCCGGTCGTGGTGTGGTCGTCCTCGCACATGCTGCGGCTCCCAGGGTCCTGTGACGTTCCGTCTGTGACGTGGGTGGTCCATGCAACTCTGGTATTGAGCCGTGAACTCCCCTGTAAGGGAAGGGGATCGGAGTCTTACGTCTGTCCGCCCGGGGAGTCCATGGACTCCTGGGGGGCGGGCCGGTAGTAATGCCCCATGCGGATCTCGACCACGATTTTCCTGACCGACGAGACCATCACGCCCGTGCGGCTCGCACGTGAGCTGGAGCAACGCGGGTTCGCCGGGCTGTATCTGCCCGAGCACACACACATTCCGGTGGAGCGGGCGACGCCGTATCCGGCCGGGGGCGACCTGCCCGCCGAGTACGGCCGCACCCTCGACCCGTTCGTCGCGCTCGGGCAGGTCGCCGCCGTCACCGAGCGGCTCGGGCTCGGCACCGGCATCACGCTGATCGCCCAGCACGACCCCATCGACCTGGCGAAGCAGATCGCCACCCTCGACCACCTCTCCGGCGGCCGTTTCACGCTCGGCCTCGGCTTCGGCTGGAACGTCGAGGAGGCCGCCGACCACGGCGTCGAATGGCGCACGCGGCGCGAGCTCGGCCGGGAGCGGATGGGGCTCATGCGGGCCCTGTGGGCGCAGGAACCGACCGCGTACGACGGTGAGTTCGGGGTGTCGGTGCGGGCCAGCCACGCCTACCCGAAGCCGGTGGGCGGCGCGCCCCGCACGCTGATCGGGGGAGCGGCGGGCCCGAAGCTGTTCGCGCACATCACGGAGTACGCCGACGGCTGGCTGCCCATCGGCGGGCGCGGCCTGACCGAGTCGATGCCCGTGCTGCGGGCCGGCTGGGAGGAGGCGGGCCGCGACCCGGCGGACCTGCACGTCGTCCCGTACGCGGTCCTGCCGAGCCCGGGCAAGCTCGCGCACTACGCGGAGCTCGGCATCGACGAGGTCGTCCTCCAACTGCCCCCGGCGGACGAGACATCGGTCCTCAAGATCCTCGACGAATACGGGCAGTACCTGTAGGCAGTCTCTTCAGGACGGGCGGCGGGCGCAGGTGAAACGTGTACGCCGCGTGATCCCGCGCACGTCAGCGCGGCGCAGACGTCGCCGGTGGGCGCTCGTATCCTCGGGAGCATGACTGATCCGGAGGCTGTACGACCCACTGCCAACGCGATGCGCCGCGCGTTGAAGCGGTCCCGCGACGGCGTTGCCCTCGACACGGCCGAGGCGGCGGTCCTGCTCCAGGCCCGCGGCGACGACCTGCGGGACCTGACGGCATCCGCCGCGCGCGTGCGCGACGCGGGCCTGAAGGCCGCGGGCCGCCCGGGCGTCATCACATACTCGAAGAAGGTCTTCATCCCGCTGACCCGGCTGTGCCGGGACAAATGCCACTACTGCACGTTCGTGACCGTCCCCGGCAAGCTGCGCCGGGACGGCCACGGGATGTACCTGTCGCCGGACGAGGTCCTCGACATCGCCCGCCGCGGCGCCGAGATGGGCTGCAAGGAGGCGCTGTTCACGCTCGGCGACCGGCCCGAGGACCGCTGGCCCGAGGCCCGCGAGTGGCTGGACGCGCACGGGTACGACGACACGCTCGCCTATGTGCGCGCCATGGCGATCCGGGTTCTGGAGGAGACGGGACTGCTCCCGCACCTCAACCCCGGCGTCATGACATGGACCGATCTCCAGCGCCTCAAGCCGGTCGCGCCGTCCATGGGCATGATGCTGGAGACGACGGCGACGCGCCTGTGGTCCGAGCCGGGCGGCCCGCACCACGGCTCGCCCGACAAGGAACCCGCCGTCCGGCTGCGGGTCCTGGAGGACGCGGGCCGGTCGAACGTCCCGTTCACCACCGGCGTCCTCATCGGCATCGGCGAGTCCTACGAGGAGCGCGCCGACTCCCTCTTCCAGCTGCGCCGCATCCAGCGCAGCTACCACGGCATCCAGGAAGTCATCGTCCAGAACTTCCGGGCCAAGCCGGACACGGCGATGCGCGGCATGCCGGACGCCGAGCTGGAGGAGCTCGCCGCGTGCGTCGCGGTCGCCCGCCACATCCTCGGCCCCTCCGCCCGCATCCAGGCCCCGCCGAACCTGGTCGACGAGGAGTACGCGCTCCTGATCGGCGCCGGCATCGACGACTGGGGCGGAGTGTCGCCGCTGACCCCGGACCATGTGAACCCCGAGCGCCCCTGGCCGCACATCGACGAGCTCGCCGCGAAGACGGGCGAGGCGGGCTTCGAGCTGCGCGAACGCCTGACGATCTACCCGGAGTTCATCGAGCGCGGCGAGCCGTGGCTCGACCCGCGTCTCCTGCCGCACGTACGGGCCCTCGCCTGTGCCGACACCGGCCTCGCCGACGAGGACGCGCGCCCCGAGGGCCTGCCCTGGCAGGAGCCCGACGAGGGGTTCACGGCCACCGGCCGCACGGACCTGCACCGCACCATCGACACGACGGGCCGCACGTCCGACCGGCGTGACGACTTCGACGACGTGTACGGCGACTGGGAGGCGCTGCGCGAGCAGGCCGCGCCCGGCATGGTCCCGCAGCGCATCGACGGTGACGTGCGCGCCGCGCTCGCGACGGCGGCCGACGACCCGACGAAACTCACCGACGACGAGGCGCTCGCCCTGCTGCACGCGGACGGCCCGGCGCTCGACGCCCTCTGCCGCGTCGCGGACGACATCCGCAAGACGGTCAACGGCGACGACGTCACGTACATCGTCACGAGGAACATCAACTTCACGAACGTCTGCTACACCGGCTGCCGTTTCTGCGCCTTCGCGCAGCGCCGCACGGACGCGGACGCGTACACGCTCTCGCTCTCCCAGGTCGCCGACCGGGCCGAGCAGGCGTGGGACGTGGGCGCGGTCGAGGTGTGCATGCAGGGCGGCATCCACCCCGACCTGCCGGGCACGGCCTACTTCGACATCGCGAAGGCGGTGAAGGAGCGCGTCCCCGGTATGCACGTGCACGCGTTCTCCCCGATGGAGGTGGTGAACGGCGCGACGCGCACGGGCATGTCGATCCGGGACTGGCTCACCGCGGCGAAGGAGGCCGGCCTCGACTCCATCCCCGGCACGGCGGCCGAGATCCTCGACGACGAGGTCCGCTGGGTCCTCACCAAGGGCAAGCTCCCCACGGCGACGTGGATCGAGGTCATCACGACGGCCCACGAGCTGGGCATCCGCTCGTCGTCGACGATGATGTACGGGCATGTGGACCAGCCCCGCCACTGGCTCGGCCACTTCCGCACGCTGGCCGGCATCCAGCAGGCCGCCCTGTCCAAGAACGTGGGCGGTTTCACGGAGTTCGTGACGCTCCCGTTCATCCACACCAACGCGCCGGTCTATCTGGCGGGCATCGCGCGTCCGGGCCCGACGACCCGCGACAACAGGGCCGTCACCGCCATGGCGCGCGTCCTCCTGCATCCCCACATCCCGAACATCCAGACGAGCTGGGTGAAGCTGGGCACGGAGGGCGCCGCGGAGATGCTGCGCTCGGGGGCGAACGACCTCGGCGGCACGCTGATGGAGGAGACCATCTCCCGTATGGCGGGCTCCAGTTACGGCTCGTACCGCTCCATCAAGGACCTCGTCACGCTCGCGGAGGAAGCGGGCCGCCCGGCGAAGCCGCGCACGACGCTGTACGGGGAGGTCCCGCCGGAGCGGCAGCACGCGGCGACGGCCTCGGACGGCCACCTGCCGGAACTGCTGCCGGTACTGGGGGACTGAGCGGGATCACGCGCGAGGGGGTGGGTGAACCCATGGGCTCACCCACCCCCGTCCGTCAGTGTCCGATGAGGTCCTGCCCCAACTGGGCGTTCTTCTCGGGGACATGGACGGCGGCGGCGCCGAACGACGTGATGCCGCTCGTGGTGAGCCCGCCGGTGGCCCCGCGCAGCACCCAGGCGGCGCCGGAGTCGGCGTACGTGCCGTCCTCAAGGGGAGCGGTGGCCGTCAGGTCCGCCTTGCCGTCGCCGTTCAGGTCGGACAGGAGGACCTTCTGGCCGAAGCCGTCGCCCGTCTCCGAGGCGCCGGGCACCGCGGTCGTGGACTGGTTGAAGGCCTGCGAGCCGGTGCCGGACAGGCCGCCGCGGCCGCCCTTGAGCAGGACGACGCTGCCGGCGTCCTTGATGTTGCCGATGGCCTCGCCGGGCACGCCGACGGCGATGTCCGCGTAGCCGTCGCCGTTCACGTCACCGGCGGAGATGTCGGTGCCGAACATGTCGCCGCTCTCGCCGACCCCGGGCACGCCGGCCGTGTCCTGCGTGATGGTCTTCGTGCGGGTCGTGGACGGCCCGTCCGCGGTCCCGTACATGACGAGGAGGGTGCCCTTCTCGTACGGGATGTCCTCGTAGTTGTCGCCGATGTCGTGGACGACGAGGTCGCCGTACCCGTCACCGTCGACGTCGCCGACGGCACCGCGGAACGACGACGTCAGCGACTTCGCGGTGTGGCTGACACCGGACTTGCCGCCCTTCCAGAACTTGCTGGCGTACGCCGACTCCTCGAAGCCGTGGCTCGTCACGATGTCGTCGGCGCCGTCCCCGGTCATGTCGCCGACGACGATGTCGGCGGGCCCGAAGGTCTGGCTGGTGGCGATGGAGTCCTGGCTCGCCGGCTTGCCGCTCGCGCGGTCGAAGGGGCCGTAGGAGATGGTCATCCCGGCGGCGTCGTCGTCCGGGTCGTCGCTGCGCGGGTAGTCGTCGGTGACGAGGTCGCGGTGCCCGTCGCCGTTGAAGTCGCCGACGGCGAACATCCCGGTCGACGTGGGCAGCGCGACACTGCCCTGCCCGCTCAGCCCGGCTGCCGAACCCCACAGCACGACGCTCGGCGCGCCGCCGAGCCCGGCGACGACGAGGTCGGTGTACGAGTCCCCGTCGAGGTCTCCGCTGGTGACGCGCTCCCCGAAGTAGCCGCCCTCCTCGGCGGCCCCGGGTATCCCGGTGGTGGAGCGGGTGAAGACCTTGGCGTGCGCGATGTCCGGCCCGTTCTTCCCGCCGTAGACCACGGAGACGGCCCCGGCGTTCTCCTTGCCGGACACGGTCGCGCCCGGCGCCCCGAGCACGAGGTCCTGGTACCCGTCGTGATTGAAGTCGGTGGCGGGGACGCGAGGCGGAACGGGTGTGGCAGCGGCGGCGGTACCGGCGGCGGATACGAGGCCGAGCGGCACGGCGAGCGCGGTGACGGCGAGGGCTGTGACGAGTGTGCGGCGCACTGTTCCCATCCTTCTTGGTGTCCTGTGGGGGTGTTCTTGGTTACGTGAAGAAAGACGGGCCGCCGAAGGAAAACGTTGTACGCGCCCCGGAGTACGTACGTCCCAAGCCTGTAACAGGGCATGCGGAGGCCCTCGTTCGGGATGTGTGTCCCGAACGAGGGCCTGAACGCGGAGGGGACTCCGTCAGCCGACCAGCAGGTCCTCGCGCAGGTCGCGTACGTCGCGGTGGCTGAGGCCGAGGGCCTTGTCCAGGTAGCGGTCGAACGTGCCGTATCGGCTCGTCACCTCCTGGAAGCCCGAGTTCAGGTACTCGGGGCGGACGTCCAGCATCGGCTTGTACACGGCGGCCTGCGCGGGCGGCATCGCGGCGAGCGTCGCCGCGTTCTCCTTCGCGCGGTACGTGTTGCTGGCCAGGTAGTCGTCCATCACCGTGTCGCGCGGCACGCCGAGCGCGGTCAGGAGCGTGGCGTTCGCCCAGCCCGTGCGGTCCTTGCCGGCCGTGCAGTGGAACAGCGCGTTCGCGCCGTCGGCGTCCGCGATGCCGTGGAGGACCGTGGTGTAGGCCTGCTGCGCGGTCGGGGCGGAGACCATGGTCTTCTCCGCGTCCACCATCAGCTGGGCGGAGGCCTCCGGCGACGCGGGCAGGGCGGACAGGCCCCCGAGGTCGCCGAGCACGTCCGCGACGACGTAGCGGGAGCCGGCGGGGACGCGGTCGGGCGCGGAGGTGCGCTCCTGCTGCGTACGCAGGTCGTAGTCCACGGAGATGCCGAGGCGCTTCAGCTTCGCCAGGTCGCTGTCCGTGAGCTTGTCCAGGGACGCGGTGCGGTAGATCTCGCCCATCCGCACCCAGTGCCCGTCGGTGGTGCGGTAGCCGCCCGCGTCACGGAAGTTGACCGCGCCGTCGAGGCGTATCTCGCGGTCGGCGAGATGCAGGCCCTGGCCCCGGTCGGGGACCAGGTCGAACCACTGGCGGTCGGCGGCGGGCAGGCCGCGCACGGTGACCTTGCCGGACGAGCCGCCGGAGGCGACGATGCGGCCGCCCGCGCGGACCGCCACGTGCCGGACACGGGGTGCCTTCCACTCGACCGTGTAGGAGGAGCCGTCCTCGGACGCCGTCACGGTCGCCGCCGTGAACGGGATGCGGTGCTGCGAGCTGTGCCCGTGAGAGGCGGGGCGCGCGGCGGCGACGGGTGCGGAGAGGCCCACGAGGAGCGCGGCGGCCAGGGCGTACGAGGAGGCCCTGACACGAGTCATCTGCGTCATGACGCGGATGTTCCGGGTGTCCGGCGATGCGTGAGCCAACGCACGGTGAACGTCGCACATCCGACGGACGTGAGCGGCGGCGCACCGCAGGTCCCCGGGCCGCGTCCCGGGACATCGTCCGGTTTGCGGAAGAAAAGCGGGTGAATTGGCCTCAAGGGCGACTTCGCCTGTGCCGCTTCGGCTCTCAACCGCGTACGCCCCGTCGATTACAGTGCTGCGCAGTCGTCGCACGCGTAACGAGACCCGGAGGGGAGAGCTCCCCGTGGCAGCCCCACTGACCCCCAAGCAGGGGGGACCCTCATCGGCCGTATGGGGCCGCGCCGAGCAGCAGGATTTCCGCAGCCGGGTCCGTGGCACGCTCATCGGGGCCGCGCTCGGCGACGCCCTCGGGGCGCCGCTCGCCGAGCTCTCCCTGGAGGAGGTCAGGGCCGCGCACGGTCCCCAGGGACTGACGGACCTCGCTCCCGCGTACGGGCGCCGAGGCGCCGTCACCGCCGCGACCCAGCAGGCGCTCTTCACGGTGGACGGCCTGATAAGGGCGCAGGTGCGGCGCGACACGGGCGCCTGGCATCCCCCGACCGACGTGCACCGCGCCTATCTCCGCTGGGCGGCGACCCAGCGTGACTGGGGCCCGGACGAGCGGCGCAAGGAGGACGGCTGGCTGGCCCGCGAGGAGTGGCTGTACTCGCGCCGCGGCCCGTCCCGCGACTGCCTCCTCGGACTCGGCAACGACGTCATGGGGACCCTGGACAAGCCGAAGAACGTGGCCGCCGCCGGGTCCGCGGCGGCGGCCCGCTCGGCCCCGTTCGGGCTGCTCGTCGGCTGGGAGCCGCAGCTCGTCTTCCAGCTCGCCGCCGAGTGCGCGGTCCAGACGCACGGCGCCCCCGCGGCCTACCTCTGCGCGGGTGCGTACGCGGTCGTGGTGCACGGACTCGCGCGCGGCGAGAGCCTCGACGGCGCCGTGCAGCGCGCCCTCGTCCTGCTGGCCGCGCGCCCGGGGCACCAGCCGGTCACGGACGCGCTCAAGCACGCGCTCGGCGCGGTCCGCCAGGGCATGCCGTCGGCCGCCCGTGTCGACGAACTCGTGGGTGACGGGCTCGCGGAGGGCGTGCTCGCCGTGGCGGTGTACTGCGCCCTCGTGGGCGAGGACATACGGCACGGACTGTGTCTCGCGGTGAACCACGGCGGCCCGTCCGAGGCGACCGGGGCGCTGTGCGGGGGCCTGCTCGGCGCGCTGCACGGGGAGACCGCGCTGCCGCCGGGCTGGGTGACCGAGCTGGAGGGCCGCCCCACGGTCCTGGAGCTCGCCGACGACTTCGCGATGGAGATGACGCAGGGGCCCGCCCTGCACAGCCCCGCGGCCTCGTCGCCGGGGTGGCTGGCCCGCTATCCGCGGGCGTGAACGCCGAAGCGCCGGACAGGCTGTGATCAGCCCGCCCGGCGCCCGGTGAGGAACAAGCGCTACGAGAGCCGGCCGGGCGGCTGCGAGCCGACCGCCCCGTCCTGCGGCTCCGCCGGCGCGGGAACCGCCGCCGCTCCGGTGGACCCGTCGTCGTCCGTGTTGATGCGCTCGATGAGCGCGTCCCGCTCCGGGGTGTCCTCCGGCTTGAGGTAGCCGATGAGGATGTAGAGCACGAGCGAGACGGCCAGCGGGATCGACACCTGGTACTCGAGCGGCACCCCGCCCTCGACGTTCCAGCTGATCGGGTAGTTGACCAGCCAGAAGGCGAGCAGACCCGCGGCCCAGCTGGTGAGCGCCGCCGTGGGGCCGGACTTGCGGAAGGTGCGCAGCAGACCCAGCATCATCGGGATCGCGATCGGGCCCATCAGGCCCGCGACCCACTTGATGACGACGGTGATGATGTCCTTGAACGTGGGCGAGTTGACCTGGGTGGCCACCGCCATGGACAGACCGAGGAAGACCACCGTGGTGAGGCGGGCGGCGAGCAGCCCCTTGTTCCCGACCCACTGCTCCTTCGCCTTCTTCGAGACCGCGGGCGCCACGTCACGGGTGAAGACGGCGGCGATGGCGTTCGCGTCGGAGGAGCACATGGCCATCGTGTGCGAGAAGAAGCCGACGATGACCAGGCCCAACAGACCGTGCGGCAGGAGCTGTTCGGTCATCAGGCCGTACGAGTCCGAACCGTCCGGCTTCTGCGCGTGCACCAGGAGCGGCGACACCCACATGGGGAAGAAGAGGACGACGGGCCAGACCAGCCAGAGGATCGCCGAGAGGCGGGCCGAGCGCGTGGCCTCGCGGGCGGAGCCGGTGGCCATGTAGCGCTGGGCCTGGTTGAGCATGCCGCCGTTGTACTCGAAGAGCTTGATGAAGAGGAACGCCAGCAGGAACACAGTGCCGTACGGGCCGACGAGCGGCTTGCCGTGACCCGCGAGCTCGGGCTCGTCCCAGACGCCGAAGATGCCGCCGAACGGGCCGAGCTTGGAGACGACGGCGACGAACATGGCGACACCGGCGATGAGCTGGATGATGAACTGCCCCAGCTCGGTGAGCGCGTCGGCCCACAGTCCGCCGATGGTGCAGTAGATCGCCGTGATGACGCCGGTGATCAGGATGCCCTGATTGATGGAGATGCCGGTGAAGACGGACAACAGGGTGGCGATGGCGGCCCACTTGGCGGCCACGTCCACGATCTTCAGGAGCATGCCGGACCAGGCGAGCGCCTGCTGGGTGCCCAGGTTGTAACGGTTCTTGAGGTATTCGAGCGGCGACGCCACGTGCAGCCGTGACCGCAGCCGGTTGACACGCGGCGCGAACAGCTTCGCGCCGATGGCGATGCCGAGCGCGATCGGGAACGACCACGTGACGAAGGACGTCACGCCGTAGGTGTACGCGATGCCGGCGTATCCGGTGAACATGACGGCGCTGTAGCCGGACATGTGGTGCGAGATGCCGGACAGCCACCAGGGCATCTTGCCGCCGGCGGTGAAGAAGTCGGAGACGTTGTCCACGCGTTTGTGGGACCAGACGCCGATCGCGATCATCACGCCGAAGTAGCCGATGAGCACGGCCCAGTCGAGACTGTTCATTGAGCCCCCTCCAGGGGTCTGGTCCTACTTATGAACGCCGTTCATGGTGTGGGGAGCCGAAGGGCCAGGACAACGCACCGGATGGTCAAGGGACAGTAAAATCGTTCTACTTATTGACCTGTGTTCATGTCTGTGAATAGAGATGGGGGCAAAAAGGACCGCACGGCGGTGGGTGCCGTGCGGTCGGATCCTGGCTGGTGGCTCGGAACTACCGCATCAGCTCACCCGCGTTGACCAGAAGCGACTGGCCGGTGATGGCGCGCGCCCGGTCGGAGGCGAGGAACACGGCGGCGTCCGCCACGTCCCCGTCCGTGGCCAGTTCGGGCAGCGCCATCCGCTCGGTGAGCCGCCCCAGGACCTCGTCCTGCGATACGCCCTCGGTGTGCGCGGTGAACTGGACGTACGCCTCGACCGGCGGCCCCCACATCCAGCCGGGCAGCACGGTGTTGACCCGGATGCGGTGCGGGCCGAGCTCGCGGGCCATGGAGTACATGGCCGAGGTCAGCGCCCCCTTCGAGGCCGCGTACGCCGCCTGCCACACCTGGGAGGGCGCGGCGACGGCCGACTGTGTGCCGATGACGACGACGGAGCCGCCCCGCTCCTTGAGCGCCGGCAGACAGGCCCGGGTCATGCGCAGCGTGCCCAGCAGGTTCACGTCGATGACCTGCTGCCACGTCGAGAAGTCCGCGTCCTCCAGGCCGCCGAAGTAGCTGTCCCAGGCGGCGACATGGACCACGGCGTCGACCCCGCCGAACCGCTCGCGCGCGAGCCCCGCGAGCGCCTCGCACTGGCTCTCGTCGGTGATGTCCGTCGCCGCGTACGCGGTGTGCGTGCCGTCCGGGTCGATCTCGGCGGCCGACTTGGCGAGGTTCGCCTCCGTGCGCGCGCCGAGTACGGCGTTGCCGCCGTCGCGGACCACGGCCGCGGCGACCTGGTGGCCGAGCCCGGCCCCGACCCCCGACACGACCACTGTCTTTCCGTTCAGGAGCATCCGGTCGCCTCCCGGCTATGGCAGTTCTTCTGACGGGGCGTCAGAGTAGGCCCGTCCGGTGGAGGAAGGAAGGGGAGCGTCGTGAGCGAGGACACGAGGAGTGAGGTGTACGCGGAGCTGGCATCGGTCGGCCCGTACGGGGTGCGCCCCGGGCACGCCCTGATCACCATGGTCGAGCCGCACCCCGGCCATGAGTACGCGTACAACCGCTGGTACGAGGACGACCACTACTACGCCGGCGCGATGGCGATGCCCTGGATGAACTCGGGGCGCCGCTGGGTGGCCACGCGGGAACTCCAGCTTCTGCGGTACCCGGAGAAGTCGGCGGTCGCGCAGCCGGTCACCGCGGGCTGCTACATCTCCACGTACTGGATCACCGACGGCCGCTACGACGACCACATGAAGTGGACCGTCGGCATCAACAAGCGGCTCAACCGGGACGGGCGCGTCTACCAGGACCGCACGCACGTCTTCACCGCGTTCCAGGACCACGCGGCGACCGTGTACCGGGACGGGGCGGCCGGACCGCGCGACTACCACGCCCTCGATCACCCCTACCGGGGTCTGGTCGTGGAGGTCATCGACGCCGAAGGACCCGAGCGGCGCGACGAGTTGCTGGAGTGGCTGCGCTCGCGGCACCTGCCGAAGCGGCTGGCCGGCTCACCGGCGGCGATGGTCACGGTCTTCCGCCCGACGCCGCTGCCGGGCGACCGCATGTCGTACGTGAAGCAGGTCGAGGGCGTCGACACCCGCCTCACCCTGCTGTGGTTCCTGGAGGCGGACCCGGCCCTCTGCTGGGAGGACCACTTCACGGGTCTGGACGCGACCGTTCACGAGTCGGGCCTCGGCCGCGTCGAGCTGGTGGCGCCGTTCATCCCGACGATCCCCGGCACCGACACGTACGTGGACCGGCTGCGCGGGTGATCCGGTGAAAAAGCCGAGCCCCCTCGGCCAGGACGGCGGGCCAGTCGAGAGGGCTCTTTCAGTACCGCGGTAGTGCTCTGTTGGTGCCGAAATGGTGCTGTGATGCTGAGTTGGTGCTGTGCTGCGATGGGGAGCTCTCCGATGCCTCAGGCGGCGTCGAAGGCGCCCCGGCCGACCTCGGTCACGAAGGAGTTCCATGAATCGGGGGCGAAGCCGATCGAGGGCCCCTCGGGGGCCTTCGAGTCCCGCACCGCGATCGCGTGCAGGAGGGGGGACTTGACCTCGACGCACGCGCCGTTCCCCGTCGAATAAGAGGACTTGGTCCAGGAATTCGTGCCGCCCTGGTGAATTGCCATTTTTTGCTCCGGTTTAGCCAGTGGTCGAATCGCTGTCACCGCTCCTGCGAAGCGGTTTGCGCCAACGTGGTGCTTGATGGCGTGATCGACGCTACTAGCCAACATCGGTGCGCGAAGAGGCCATTCACTCGACCGGATGGCATATTCTAGTGGGGCCTTCCGCCCCGCCGCGGCGAAGGTGTACCGTGCGGCACTTTTCTCGCGCGGGGCGGATTCTGTCCCTCTGGACCCCTTTTGGATCTCCCTAGGCCGCTTCCTGGAGCGCGTATTCCTGGGCGATCTTCGCGATGAACTGTCGGGATTGTTCCACATTCAGCGCCTGTGCCCGCAGATGCTCGTACATCACGCTGTACTTCTGCACGTCGTTGGCCTTCTCCAGGTAGAGGTCACTGGTGACGCCCTCGATGTAGACGACGCTCGAATCCGCGGCGTCCGGGAACTCCAGAATCGCGTACTGGCCGTTCAGACCCGGGTGCGCGCCCATGTCGAACGGAATGACCTGCACGGTCACATGGGGTAGCTGTGACTGCTCGACCAGGTGCTCCAGCTGTTCGCGCATGACGGCCCGGCTCCCGACGACGCGGCGCAGCGCCGACTCGTCGAGCACGGTCCACAGCCGCAGCGGGTTGTCCGGGGCCGCGATGCGTTCCTGGCGGCGGAGACGGACCTGGACCCGCTTGTCGATGTCGGTCGGCATGGTCTCCGGGAGTGCGCCCGTGATCAGCGTCTCCGCGTACGCCCGGGTCTGCAGCAGGCCGGGCACGACCTGCGGATCGTAGACGCGCAGGCTCGCCGCGTCCGTCTCCAGTCCGATGTAGACGCTGTAGGGGATGTCGCCGAAGGAGTGCCACCAGCCCTGCTGGCGGGAGTCCTTGGCCATTTGCATGAGCGAGTCGACGATGCGGTGGTCCTCGACCTCGTAGACCCCGCACAGGTCGCGGACGTCGCGCTGGCTGATGCTGCGCCGCCCGTTCTCGAGCCTGCTGATCTTCGACTGTGAGACCAGGAGCCGCTCGGCCACCTCTTCGGCGGTCATGCCTTTGAGCTCGCGGAGCCGGCGCAGCTCCTGGCCCAACCGGCGTCGCCTGACGGTGGGATTGACATTGGACGCCACGGGACGTGCACCTCCGGCTGCGTGCCTCTGTGATTCTTTGCGTATCTTGCGAATCTGCTGCTCAGCAGATTGCCACCCTGGGCTTCATACCGCTGGGAAACGGCGGATATGCGCAGCGGGCACGACAGTTGGGCATGCGGCCGGACGTGCGGGCGGACGTGTGGTCGGCGTGGCCGGACATGCGGCCGCGCGGGGCGCCGGTCCGTGGCGTCGTCCCGACGTCCGGATCCGGCACCCCGCGCGGCTCAGCGGCTCCCGGACCGGTCTTTGGGGACTGCGGTGCGGCGCTGTTGCGGTGCGGGCTGTTCAGTTGGTGCGGTGCTCAGTGCGCCACGGCGCGGGCCATCGGCCCGTGATGCGGCTGCATCGGAACCCTGCCGGGCTCCGGCGCTCCCCTGCCCGGCGGGGCCGGGCTGCGGCGTGGCTGAGCGGCCACGCCGTTCTGGACGTCCATCACGGCGTGCGCCACGAGGCCGCCCATGGGGTCGTGCCTGATCAGGTCCCGCAGCCGGGAGCGGGACGATCGTCCCTCGTTCCCCGGATACAGGTGCTTGCCGAGTCCGACCGCGTGGGCCAGTGCGGCGAGCGCCGCGGTCCGTGGGTCCGGCGGTACCCCGGTACGGATCGCGCTGTCCAGCCGGGACCTGATCTCCCGGCTGATGGCCGTCTCCGTCGCCTGGTAGCGAGTCGTCGGCAGCACCCCGCACATCTGGCCGGCCACGGCATGGACCATGCCGCACCTTTCCAGATGCGAGAGATACGTCTGGCGCAGCCCCAGTCGGGGCCCGCCGATCCAGTGCACCGCGCGTACCGGGGTGCCGCGCCTTCGCAGCAACTCCAGTGCGCAGTCCAAAGTCGGATCTCCGGTCGGCCGTGGTGCCACCACGGCGATACGATCCCCGTCTGGGGCTATCCGTCCGGCCAGCGCCAGCTCTACTAGCTGTGCTCCGGCCAGACCTAGGTCGAGCGACTGCGGCTGCGCTGTGGTACCCGTGGCCGGGTCCAGAGCGAGCAGCAGAAGCTCCTCCGGAATTGTTCTGCGGCTCCTGCCCATCCATGCCTCCCCGCGTGGATGAATGACAGGGTGACCCCTCTCACATTGGTCTGTCGAGGGTGCGTGGGTGCTATGTACGGGAACCAGTAGGTATGTCGTTCTCGTCTACCACGTGGGTGAAGCCCCCACACAGGACACTGGTACATGGTTCGGACAGCAGCGGCGTAGCGCGTGGCGCGTAGCGAGGAGGCATCGGTGGCGGGGACCCCCGACAGGTCGAAGCAGCAGGAGTCGTCGGGAGGACCGATCCCGGAGGAACGGGACCCGAGGCTGGCGATGGCGAGGCAGTCGCCGGAGCGGGTCGATCAGGCGACGGCGGTGTTCTCCGTCCGGGACGTTCCGGCGGCGACGGAATCGGGTTCGGGTTCGGGTTCGGCGGAGAATTCCCCGGCGGGCTCGGATTCGGATTCGGACGCGGATGCCTCCGGCGCGGAGGACTCGGGCCCGGCTACCGGTTCGGCGTCGGCATCGGATTCCGGGGCGGACTCGGAGCCCGAGGCGGGTTCCGAGGACGGTACGGAGCCGGGCGCCGGCGACGAGGCGGGCGACGCGCGCCTGCGTGCCGCTGTGGCGGCCTGGGTGTCCGGTCCGCGGGACGGCGCCGCCGACGGGCCCGAGGCGGCCGGTGACGGTGCCGCTGACGTGGCGGAGAGTGCCGCGGAGGAGTCCGAGGCGGACGAGCCGGAGGCGGCAGACACAGCGTCGGACGCGGCGGAGGACGACGGTGACGGCGATGACGCCGTGGCCGACGCCGCTGAGGACTCGGCCGACGCCGAGGCCGCGGACGCCCCCGAGGGGTCCGGCGACGACGCGGACGCCGAATCGGCTGACGCCCCCGAGGCAACCAGCGACGACGCCGAGCCGGCCGATGCCTCTGAGGCACCGGAAGCCGAGGCGCCCGACGCCGACGCGAAGTCGGCCGACGAGGCCAAGACGCCTGCCGACGAGGCCAAGACGCCTGTCGACGTCAAGTCGTCCGACGACGCGAAGGCACCGGCTGACGCGAAGCCGGCCGACGACGCGAAGGCTGACGCGAAGCCGGCCGACGAGGCCAAGGCACCCGCCGGCGAGGCCAAGGCGCCCGCCGACGCGAAGCCCGCCGGTGGCGATGCCAAGCCCCCCGTCGACCAGGCCACCGCCGTCTTCAAGGCCGTCAAGCCGCCCGTCGACCAGCCGACCCAGATGCTCAAGTCGCTCGGGTCCAAGCCCGCCGGTGCGGGCAAGGCCGAGTCCGATGCCGAGCGCACCAGCAAGTTCGTGCCCCTCAAGGGGCTCGATTCGGGCACCCCGGCCAAGCCCAAGGCGCAGCCCGAGGCACAGTCCAAGGCGCAGCCCACCGCCCCGCCGCCCGCGAAGCCCTACGTCGGGCCCGAGCGCACCACCCAGCAGCCGCTCCCGCCGCTGCCCCCGCTCGACCTCCTGGCCGAGCTCACGAACACGCCGCCGCCCGCGGAGACCCCGGTCCGCACGGCCGTGCGCAGGGTCAAGATCTGGACGCCGATCGTCCTGCTGCTCGCCGTCGTGTTTGCGGTCGTACAGGCCGTACGACCGCTGCCCGCGCCCACGCTGGCGCTGACCGCCAAGTCGACGTTCGCGTTCGACGGGGACAAGGTCTCGCTGCCGTGGCCGGCCGAGGGTCAGGGCGCGATGGACGTCAGCGGTATCGGCTCGATGGACGGGTTCGGCGAGCAGAAGCCCGTACCGATCGGGTCCGTGGCCAAGGCCATGACGGCGTACGTCGTGCTCAAGGACCACCCGCTGCAGCCGGGCAAGGACGGTCCGTCCATCGACGTGGACGCGAAGGCGGAGAAGGAGGGCGGCTACGACTCCGAGGGAGAGTCGACGCTGAACACCGTCAAGGAGGGCGACAAGCTCAGCCAGAAGGACGCCCTTTCGGCCATCATGATTCCGTCCGCGAACAACATCGCGCGGCTGCTGGCCCGTTGGGACACCGGTTCCGAGGAGGCGTTCGTCAAGAAGATGAACGCCGCCGCCAAGGACCTCGGCATGACCGGCACGACGTACACCGACCCGTCCGGGCTGAAGGAGACGACCGTCTCCACCGCTCAGGACCAGGTCAAGCTCGGCAACGAGCTGGTGAAGATCCAGGCCCTGATGGACATCACCAAGCTGCCGACGTGGAAGGACCCGTCGGGCAAGACGTGGCAGAACTACAACCGCCTCGTCCCGTACAACAACGCGGTCGGCGTGAAGACCGGTTCGACGACCAAGGCCGGCGGCAACCTGCTCTTCGCCGCGACGAAGGACGCCGGCGGCGAGACCGTGACGGTCGTCGGCGCGATCCTCGGGCAGCACCGGGCGCCGATCATCGACACCGTGAACGCGGTCAGCAAGACGGCGATGCTCGCGGCGCAGGACGCCGTGAAGGCGTCGACGATCCTGAAGAAGGGCGACGTCGTCGGCTACGTGGACGACGGGCTCGGCGGGCAGACCCCGGTCGTGGTGACGAAGAACGTCTCGGCGGTCGGCTGGGCGGGCCTGACGGTGAAGCTGGAGCTGGCGGACGGCGCCAAGGGCGCAGCCATCCCGCACAGCGCGAAGGCCGGTACGCAGGTCGGCGAGCTGAAGGTCGGAGACGGTTCGGGCGGTGCGGTCACCGTCCCGGTCGCCCTCCAGAAGGACCTGGCCGAACCCGGCTTCGGCGCGAAGCTCACCCGCGTCGGCTGACTTCCCGGCCGACCTCACGCGCAAGCGCCCCCACGGCACAGCCGTGGGGGCGCCTGCGTCGGAGGACCGCTCACTTCGTCTTCGGCGGCACGCACTTGGGTGCCGTCTTGCCGGACGGCCCCCCGTACTGCGAGCTGATCTGGACGTCGCCCGGCTCCTTCACCGTCAGGCGCGTGAACTCGCCCTCCTCGCGCAGGCACCCGGTGTCCGCCCACAGCCACGGCGAGTACGCGATCCGCACGATGATCGAGCCGGCCTTCGGCATCCGTACGACGAGGTTGGCGCCGTCGGAGCGGACCACCGAGCCGGGCGAGTCCACCAGCGGCACCGCGTTCTTCACGCGGTAGATCCGCCAGTTGGTGTCCTGCCACACCGATTCGAGGTAGTCCGGCTCACTGGACACCAGCTTGTGCTCCAGCTCCGCGGGGCCGTCCGGCTCGCCGTTGTAGACGACGACGAAGCCGACGGCCCACTCGGAGAGCCACGCGTGGTACGAGGCGGAGGAGAAGGCGCCCTCGGGCACGTCGGTGCCGCCGTGTCCCTCGTAGAAGAGCCGTCCGCGCTCGACGTCGGCCTGCCGGTTCCAGCCGCGCGCCAGGTTGATGTAGGGCGCGAGGACGGCCGCCTCGCGGTGGTCGCGGGCGGGGACGACCTCCACACGGGTGCGTTCGGCGCCGAGCTTCTTGAGCGTGGAGACGACGCCGTCGGTCTTGATCGCCCACTCGGGGACCTCGGTGTTGGCGACGACATCGGCGATGGTCTTGCCGGACAGCCAGCCGAGGGAGAGGACGATGGCGACGATGCACATCACGCGCTGCCGGTGTGGCGGGAAGAACCCGCCGAGTCTGCCGTCGTAGCGGGGCCCGCGGTCCCGGTTCATCACGGCGGCGAGGAGCAGCGCGGGCCCCACGATCTCCGTGAGCCGCTCCACGTTCGTGCCGATCGGGGTGGCGATCAGATAGGTGAGCACCACGCCGAGCGCGTACACGCCGGTGCCGAGGCGTGCCACGCGCCAGGCGCGGGGCGCGCACACCAGGACGACCGCGCACAGGACGAGGGGCGGGAAGATCCGCCCGAACGGCATGGGCTGTTCGCCCTTGAACGGGAACAGCCAGGTCGTCACGCCCACGATGAGGACCGGCGGCAGGAGCAGCGACAGGGCCTTGCCCCACTGCCGGTCCAGGAGCCACGCGGCGCCGGCCACGACGAGGAAGAGCCCGGCGACGGGGCTCGCCATCGTGGACAGCGCGGCGCACACCGCGGCGATGACGGTGCGCCGGCCGTTCATGTGCGCGAGGACGGCGCCGAGTCCGAAGGCCACGCCCAGCATGAACGTCGAGCGCCCCGACACGACCTGGCACCACAGCGAGAACCCGACCACGAGGGCCGGCCACAGTGGTCTTCGGATGCCGGTGCGCTCGACGATCGACGCGGCGAGCCAGGTGGACGAGACACCGGACAGGAGCGTGACGGGGACGACGCCGAACAGTGCCATCAGGTAGGGCGAGATGAGGCTGTAGTTGGCGATGTGGAGGCCGCCGTACCAGAACAGGTTGTACGCGGAGCCCGGGTACATCTTGGCGAACTCGGCCCACGCCACCTGTGCCGCGAGGTCGCCGCCGCCGGTCGCGAGGAACGCCAGCCACAGGACGTGCAGCGGCAGTATGCAGGCGGTGACGAGCAGGGCGGTACGGTGCCGGCCGTGCCAGGGCTCGGGGATGTCCGGGGACCGGCGCGCGCGTGCGGCAGGGGGTGGAGACAGTTCGGCAGAGGCCACTGCGGCGTTCCGTTCCGGTCGGACGGGCAATTGTGTTCGGAAAGACGCTAGCCGTGGCCCGAGAGTTGGTTGACGCGCCCCTGATGTTTGCGGCAAATCTACGCAGTGCAGTCGGAGTCAGACGCCGCTAGCCGCCCGGCGACGCGCAGATGTCGTCCGGCGCGTGCACCTGTCCCGACCGGCCCGACGGTGTTCCGGCGATCTGGCTGCGCACGGTCTCCAGCTGCCCGAGGAGCGTGTCGAGCGTCCCCGTCCGCGGGTCCTGGAAGTACGTCAGGACGGCCCGGTAGAACGCGTCGCGCAGCACAGGCGGCATGACGTCCGACGCGTCGAAGCACAGGGTGTCCGCGTCGCGGGTCAGATACGAGGCGACGGCCCGGCCGGTCGGGTCGTCCGGCCGGGGGTCGGTCGCGTCGGGGAAGAAGGGCCGCAGGTGCGCGTCCGTTGACCGTGACCAGGTCTTGCGGCCGTCCTCGCTGGTCAGGAGCGTCACGAGGTCCTGTGCCGCCGGGTTGTCCGTGAGCACGGTGGCCATGTCGCCCGACACCTCGTACGTGTCCTTGTACGCGGCCCGCCCGTGCAGGAACCGCGCGGCCGGCTCCACGCGCAGGGTGTTGTCCGCCATGGCGCCGGGGTAGAGGGAGCGGATGAAGGAGCCCTGGTGTTCGTGGGTGCAGCCCGGGAGGGAGCCGCCGAGGAGTCCGCGCTTGGGGGCGTTCGGGTGCCTGGGGTCGGGTGTGCCCTCGAACGACATGGTCAGGGAGCGTTCGACGGACTTCGGCGACCGTGGGCCGAGGATCTCGGACCAGGTCGTGAATGCGCGACGCACGGCCGGGTCGTGCTTCCAGTCGAGGCGGCCGGTGGCCCACCGCGTGTACGTGTCGGGGCCCGCCTGGTGGAGGAGGATGTCCTCGATCCAGTCGGTGCCGGGCCATCCGGAGGTGGCCTGCGCGGCCATGCCCACGCACCAGTCGGGCGCCTTGGGCCCGGTGGCGCGCTTGCTCCACACCACGCTCTTGAGGTTGACCCGCAGCGGCACCCAGTAGGTGCGGTGCCTGCCGTCGAGGGTGAGGGTGGGGGACCAGGGCGGGTAGCCGCGTTCGGCGGCCTGTGGGGACAGTGGTTCGAGTTTGCCGTCGGCCGCGTACTCGGTGAGCTCGCCGATGCTGTTGAGGATCGCGACGTCGGGCGGGGCGCCGGCCTCCAGCTGCGCGACGAGGGTCTCGCGCAGGGAGCGGGTGCCCTTGTAGACGTAGTGGTGACCGCTGCGGTGCGACAGGCGGGCGAGGGCGTCCTCGAACGCGGCGCCCTCGGGTCCGGTCCACGGCCCGAGTACGACGACGGTCCGGTGCGCGTCGCCGCCCGCGCAGCCGCCGGTGAGCGCGGCGAGGGCGAGCAGGCAGGCGGCGAGCGCGAGCCGGAGCACCCTGGTCCGGCGCCTCATACGGCGGTCCCCGGGCGCCCCACGAGCAGATACTCGCGCCGGTAGGCGTGGAGGGTGACGCCGGTGACGGCGGCGACGAGCAGTCCGGCGGGCGTCACCCAGGGGGCCACCCCGTCGACGGCGGCGAGCCGGCCGTTGTCCAGGACGTCGTCCATCGAGTCGGCGAGCGTGACGACGGCGGTGTCACCGGGCGGGTCGATGCGGCGCTCCTCGACGGCGACCTCGGTGTCCGGCGAGGTCACCGCGTACAGGCTGCGGGCGATCGGCACGGTGTCCTCCTGGGCGGTGTACGCGTACAGCCCGTCGAGGGCGATCGCGGGCGCGGCGAGCAGCGGCAGCGCGGCGGCGAGGAGCGGCACGCTGGCCGAGATGCGGAAGCGGACCCGCAGGAAACGCAGGGTGCGCCACAGGCCGGCGATCAGCAGCACGAACGCGAGGGCCGACACGGCGGCGGCGGTGACGGCGGCGGGACCGAGCGCGGCGCGCGCCTCCAGACGGTCGCGCAGGGCGCGTTCGAGGTCCGAGATGCGGTCGACGACGGTCGTCCCGTCGCTGCCGGTGACGGGTGCGCAGCGGGGGTAGGTGGCGTAGCGGTCGGTGGCGGGTTCGTAGGTGTCGCCGGGATCGGGTGAGCAGAGCATGCTCTGGGCGTAGGAGAGTCCGGCCTTGCGCAGGGACTCGTCGGAGACGTTCGTCTGGGCCCAGGCGATCCAGCGCTCGTAGCCGTCGACGAGGCCGGAGACGACGTCGAGTTCCTGGCGCTCGGCGGCGGTCAGGGCGCCGCTGCGCGCGACCTGGCTGAGGTCCTGGGCCGCGCCGGTGATCCGGGAGCCGTAACGGGGGGTGAGCCCGCTCAGCTCGACGGCGTCCCCGGCGTCGAGGCTCACCTCGGCCTCCCGCTGGGCGATGCGCAGCGAGATCCGCGCGTCGGCCAGGTCGCGCAGCGCGGGCGCGATGTGGCTGCGGATCTCGGCGGAGTCGTCGCGCAGGGACGCGGCGGTGAAGCCGAGTCCGGCGAAGGCGACGGCGGCGAGGAGGGGGAGGGCGACGAGCCGGTCGTGGAGGTAGGCGCGGTTGCGGGGCGGGTCCGCGGCCCGTGGGCCCGGCCGGCCCGTGGCCCGCACCGGCGGGGCCCACGCGTACCGCCACAGCATGCGCGCGCCCTTGAGCGCGGCGCGGGCGAAACGCTTCGCCGACGCCGCTGCCCGCCGGGACCGCCCCCGCGTGGACGTCACCGGTCCGCCGCCGGTCGCCGTCCGGTGGGCCAGGGCCGCAGGAAGGGCGGCCGGGACCGGTCTCGGCGGTGCCACAGCCCGAGGGGCCTGACCAAGTAGGCGCGGTCCAGAAGGCGTTCGGCGACGGCCTCGGCGTGCGGGCTGTCGGAGCGGGCGGCCTGCCGGGCGAGCGCCCGGTAGAACTGCGAGAGCTGACGCCTCAACGTGATGTCCTCGTCCGGGAATTCGAGCCGTCCGCCCGCGTCCCGCGCGTCCTGGTCGCGCCGGGCCGCCGCCGCCGAGAGCCGCCCGAGCGCCTCCGCCCCCACCGTCCCGTCCGCCACGAGGCGCTGCGCGGCCTCCCACACCTCGGCCTTCATCCGTACGCGGGCCTGTTCGTCGGTGAGCCCGTGCTCGTTGAAGAGGCGGGCGAGCCTGGTGAGCGCGGTGCGCAGCCCGTCGGCCGTCGTCGCGTACTCGACGGCGACGCGTACCGTCGCGGTGCGCGCGCCGGTGCGGTGGCGCGAGTGCTGCGGCACCGCGTCGAGCGCCTCGATGGCGTACGCGTCGGGGGTGGCGCCCCCGAGCGCGAGGCGGGCCCGTGCCGCGCCGAACGCCGCGCTGCCGAGCGAGGGGTTGCGCAGCCGTACGGCCTCGTAGAAGGTCAGCGCCTCGTGCCAGTGGCCGAGCCGCTCGGCGCAGTGGCCGAGGGCGAGCTTGGGCGCGTACTCGCCGGGGATGGCGCCGTAGACCTGGTCGAAGTAGTCGCGCGCGGACGCCACGTCGCCGGCGGCGAGGTCGAGGAGGCCGCGGTGCCAGTCGATGCGCCAGTCGTGCCGGGACAGGTCGCGCCCGATGCCGTCGACGGCGCCGCGCAACTCCTCGGCGGCGGACGCCAGGTCCGGCCCTTCACCCTCCGCGCGTTCGGCCCGTACGGCGACGCGCAGCCGGAGCCTGCACCGCAGGAGCCGCACCTCGGGGGAGTCCCGCCAGTCACCGGTGTGCTGGAGGAGCGCGGCGGGGTCGGCGTCGGCGAGGCGGCTGAGGCCGTCGTGGTGGGCGTCGTGCGGGTCGGGGCGCGGCACGGGCAGACGGGCCGCGACATCGGCGGCGGACGGCGGCTCGTGCAGCGGGGCGGGCGGGACGCCCCCGGCGGGAGTCGCCCACCGGGGCAGGACCGGCGCGACCCCGAGCGCTCCGTCCAGGGCGTACGGCGACTGCATGAACAGCGGCGACGGCTCGAACGTCTCCTGCCCGGTCCGCAGTGACCTCAACTCCCGGAAGCCACCGCGCAGTTGGTCCGCCATCTCGCCCGCGTCCGCGTACCGCTCGGCCGGTTCGGGGCGGGTGGCGCGGCGCAGGGCGCGGGCCAGCGAGACGAGGCCGAGGCCTTCCGGGGCCGGGGTCGTGGTCAGCGCGGCGGCCTGCGCCGTCACCGGGTCGCCGTCGTGCATCCGGTCCAGGGCGCCGAGTTCGGCCAGCGAGTGGGGTCCGATGCCGAGTCCGCTCAGCGTGCGCAGCGTCTCGCCCAGGCTGAACAGGTCATCGCGCGGGGTGGACGCGCCGGACAGGGCGGGCGGGGCGAGCGGCACGTTCGGCGCGCGGAAGCCCTCGGTCGTCAGGCCGGGCGCGCCTTCCTCGCGGATGGACCCCACGTCGATGACCTTGGTGGTGGCGCCGTCGTGCATCACGTTCTGCGGCTTCAGGTCGCCGTACACCTTGCGGGGGCCGGGCCGCGCGTGCAGATGGTCGAGTGCGGACAGGACGCGCAGCCCGTACGCGAGCACGAACTCGTGGAAGCGGGCGCCGCCGAACCGGTCCGGGTCGTGCAGGGCCAGTGCGCGGATCTCGTCGAGGTTGAGCCCGTCGACGTACGGCAGGACGAGGAAGGGGCCGACACGGGCGTGGCGGCCGTAGTTGAAGACGGGGATGATCCCCTCGTGGTGGAGGTCGGCGAACGCCTGCCGCTCGTCCTCCAACGAGCCCAGCCGCGGGGCGAGTTGTTCCGGCCGCAGGGTCTTCACGGCGACCTCGCGGTCGTCGACCTTCCGGTCGAGCGCGAGATACACGTCGCCCATGCCGCCGCGCCCGAGACGCCGTACGACCTCATACTGCCCGGCCAGTAACTCGCCCTGTTCCAGGGCGGCTTCAACGGGAGCCTCAGCCCGGCCCCGGTCGTCGCGCGGCCTGACCTCGGGCAGCGCCGTCGGATCGGGCCCCTCGTCGGGCAGCGTGACCCAGGCGTCCCGCGGCCCGTCCGGAGGCGGCATGACGAACAGCGGACCGGAGGACGCCGTCATCGGCCGCCCCTGAATTCTCCGGTTGCTCCCGCGTCCCCCTGCATGCTGCCTCAGGATAGGGGCGCGGCGTCCCGATGGCGCCCGTGTGTATGCCTCCGACCTGATCGTGGAATGGAGGCCCCGGCCAGTGACGACGAGAACCGGCGCTAGACCGTACGCCGCCCTCAACCCTGCCCTGATCCGCTCCAGCCTCGCCGTCGCGGAACGCCGCGCGGAGGCGCTGACCAAGTACTTCTATGCCCATCTGTTCAAACACAACCCCGGTGTCCGGGCCATGTTCCCGGAGCGCATGGAGGAGCAGCGCGACCGCCTCTTCGCCGCGCTGACCACGGCGATCCTGAACCTGGAGGACACCGACGCCCTCGTCGACCACCTGCGCACGCTCGGCTTCGACCACCGCAAGTTCGGGGCCGGCACCGAGCACTACCCGGCCGTCGGACGCAGCCTGATAGCGACCCTGAAGTTCTTCTCGGGCAGCGCCTGGACGCCCAAGACGGAGGCCGCCTGGCGCGCGGCGTACGAACTCATCTCCAAGATCATGATCGCCGGAGCGGAGTCCGTGCCGGAGTCGGAACCGGCCTGGTGGAACGCGGAGGTGCTCCGCCACGAGCGCCGTGCCGAGGACATCGCCGTCCTCACCGTGCGCCCGGACCAGCCGTACCTCTTCGTGCCGGGCCAGTACGCGACGCTGACGGCCCCCGAGGTGCCGCAGGTCTGGCGCCCGTACTCGATCGCGAACGCCCCGCGAGCCGACGGCACCCTCGACTTCCACATACGCCGCGTCGAGGGCGGCCTCCTGAGCACCGCCCTGGTCGACGAGGTCGCCCCGGGAGGCACCGTCCGCCTCGGCCCGGCACTGGGCACGACGACGCTCCCGAAAGCCCCGGAGGGGGAGCTGCTCTTCGTCGCCGGGGGGACGGGCTGGGCGCAGATCAAGGCGCTGATCGAGGAGTTCGCCGTCCGCCGCGGCTCCGCGACCGCCACGCTGCTCATCGGCGCCCGCACGGAAGACGACGTGTACGACCTCGGCGTCCTGGAGCTCCTCGGCGGCGCGCACCCGTGGCTGCGCCTGGTCGGCGCCCTGCCCGCGCGCGACCGGTCCGACGCGGACGCGACGCTCCTGCGGGAACTGACGCGTTACGCCACCGCGCAGAGCCTGCGCCACGCGCCCGCCGAGTGGCCGCACGTGTACGTCAGCGGTCCCCCGGCCATGGTCGACACGGTGGAGACCCAACTGGCCATGCTGCACCGCTTACCGCCCGACCGCGTCCACCACGACCCGTTGGCCCACCACGACACGGGCGAGCGCCCGGAGACGGCGGCGGAGTGGTTCCTGATGAAGCGCCAGGTTCCTTGGATCCGGCCCCGCCCGTGACGGCCCCGGCGGTGACGGTGCCGGCGTGACCGGACCGGGCCGTCAGAGGCAGTGGACGGGGATGCGCTGGACGAGGTTGTTGGCGAAGCCGCCGCGGTTCCACGGCTGGGTGAGCGGCTGGGTGCGGCCGGTGGCGTCGGTGGCGCGGGCGCCGAGGACGTGGGTGCCGGGCGCGGCGGTCCACGGGGCGTGCCAGTGGCGCCAGGCCGCCGCGTGCCCGTCCGACGGGCCTCCGTCCGACGGGTCGTCGTCCGCCGGGTCCAGCGCGGCCTCGCTCCACGTGGCGCCGTCGTCCGTGGTCACGTCGACCCTGGTCACGGGTCCGTGCCCGGACCAGGCCCGGCCTTCGAGGAGTACCGGCCCGGGGCGGACGACGCGGGCGCGCGACATGAAGTCGGGGAACCCGGGCGGGATCATCAGGGCGCGCGGCAGGATCCGGGTGACGGGCTCGCCGGGATCGTCGGCGTCCCAGCGGAAGCGGTACGCGACGGCCTGCTGGAACCCGTCGAAGGGGGCGTCGACGAGGGTGATCCCGCGCAGCCACTTCACATGCGCCATGCCGTACCAGCCGGGGACGACGAGCCGCAGCGGGTAGCCGTGCTGCGGGGGCAGGGGAGCGCCGTTCATCGCGTACGCGACGAGGACGTCACCCGCGGCCACCGCGAGGGGCAGGCTGCGCCGGTAGTCCTGCTCCACGCCGCGCTCGACCCCGTGGTCGGCGCCGGTGAAGACGGCCTCGACGGCGCCGTCGTCCACCCCGGCCTCGTCGAGGAGCACGCGCAGCGGCACACCGGTCCAGTCCGCGGTGCCGACCGCCTCGACCAGCCAGGGCTGGCTGACGGGCCGGGGCGTGAGCAGGGCGCGCCCGTTGCCCGCGCACTCCAGCGTGACGCGGTGGGTGACGGCGGGCAGGGACCTCAGGGCCGCCAGGCCGAGGGTCAGTGGCGTCCTGACCAGGCCGTCGACCGTGAGCCGCCAGTCGTCGGCGCTCGCGTCCGGGATGTCGTAGTGGACGAGGACGTAGTGCAGGCCGGGCGGGGTGACGTCGTAACGGAGGGCTTCGAGGGGGAGGCCGTGATTACGCGTGGCGAGCGCGAGTTCATCGGGCGTGATGCCTTCGCCGGGGGCGGCGAGCCGGCCGGGACGACTGACGCCGCCGAGACCGTCAGGTCCGTCAGGTCCGTCAGGTCCGTTCATGACGTGGTCCGCTCCGTCCATGTCTTCATGGTGCTCCGCGATTGCGGGGCCTGCCGGGCGGGCGGATCCTTGAAGTGTCAGCCGGCGCTCGATGAGGTCTGTCGGTGGCTGACGGGGGTGCCCGCACGCCGGCGTACGAACCGCTCACCGACGCCCGCCGGGAGGCGGGAAGACGGGACGGGGGGACAGCGGTCCGGCCAGCGATGCGTCCCGTCGAGGAGAGCGCCATGAACGAGACCGACACCGGTACCAGTACCGAGACCGGCACCCCTGCCACGGACCCGACCGCCACGGACCCGACCGCCACGGACGTCGTCGGCCTGATGCGAACCGAGCTGCGTGGCCCGGTCATTGCGCAGGGCGACCCGGAGTACGACGAGGCGCGCAAGATCTACAACGGGATGATCGACCGGAAGCCGACCGCGATGGTGCGCTGCTCGGACGCGGCGGACGTCATGACGGCGGTCGACTTCATCCGCGACCATGGACTGGAACTCGCCGTCCGCGGCGGTGGCCACAGCGGCGGCGGCCTGTGCCTCGTCGACGACGCGATCACGATCGACCTGTCACCGATGCGCTGGGTGCGCGTGGACCCCGCGCAGAAGACGGCGTGGGTGGGTGGCGGCAGCCAACTCCGCGACCTGGACCACGCGGCGCACGCGTTCGGCCTGGCGATTCCCGCCGGAATCATGTCGACGACCGGCATCGGCGGCCTGACCCTCGGTGGCGGCCACGGCCACCTGACGCGCAAGTACGGCCTGACGATCGACAGCCTGCTCAGCGTGGACATGGTCCTCGCGGACGGCAGCTTCGTCACGGCGAGCGAGACCGAACACTCCGACCTGTTCTGGGCGTTGAGGGGCGGCGGCGGAAACTTCGGCATCGTCACCGCGTTCAAGTTCCAGCTGCATCCGGTGCACACGGTGGGCGTCGCGCTGACGCTGTGGCCGGTCGAGAAGACGCGTGAAGTCCTGGAGTGGTACCGGGAGTTCCTGCCGCAGGCACCCGAGGACCTGAGCGGCTTCTTCGCCGCGCTGACCGTGCCGCCGGGACCGCCCTTCCCCGAGGAGATCCACGGCAAGAAGATGTGCGGGGTGGTGTGGTGCTGGACCGGAGACCTGGCCCGCACGGACGAGGCGATCGCGGCGGTGGCGGAGGTGGAGGCGGGCCCGCCCGCCTTCCGGTTCACGGCACCGATGCCGTACCCGGCGCTGCAGAGCATGTTCGACGAGCTGCTCCGCAAGGGCCTGCAGTGGTACTGGCGCGGTGACTTCTTCGACCGCATCACGGACGAGGCGATCGACGTACACGTCAAGTTCGCCGAGAACCTCCCCACCGCGCTGTCGACGATGCACCTCTACCCGGTGAACGCGGCCGCGGCCCGGGTCTCCGAGGACGCGACGGCCTGGGGCTACCGGGAAGCGGTCTGGTCGGGCGTCATCGCGGGCATCGACCCGGACCCGGCGAACGCGGACGCGGTCAAGCAGTGGGCGAGGGCGTACTGGCACGACCTGCACCCGTACTCGATGGGCGGCGCCTACGTGAACTTCATCGGCGAGGACGAGCACCAGGACCGCGTCCAGGCGACGTACCGCCACAACTACGACCGCCTGGCGGAGGTCAAGCGCAAGTACGACCCGAACAACCTGTTCCACGCCAACCAGAACATCGAGCCGGCGGCAGGGAAGGCCGCGTAGAAACGTGGGTTCGCGGGCTCGGTGACCACCCGGGTCACCGTCGGCCGGGGCCGTGAGTGTGTTGCGCACGGCCACCGGGCAGGTCGAGTACGGCCTGGAACTCCCGGCTCGCCTCCCGCAGGCGGCCCGCCGTCGCGTAGGCGCTCCCGAGCCGGTTGCGGATGTCCATCTCCAGCCAGTCGTAGTTGGGTTCGGTGAGCGGGGACATCAGCCGGCGCTGGAGGAGAAGGGCCTGGTGGTGCAGGGCGATGGCCGACTCCGGGTTTCCCTCGGCCTCCTCGGCCGTGCCGAGCCGGGTCAGGCTGCGGGCGCAGAGGAAGGCGTCCCCGGTGTGCAGCACCTGGTCGATCGCCCGGCGCAGCAGCCGCTTGGCTTCACCGTAGTGGCCGAAGTGGAGGTGGGCGTCGGCGGCGCAGCTCAGGGCCCTGCCGAGCATGTGTGGCCTGGCGGCCTTCTCGGCGTGAGTGCAGGCATCGTCGAAGCAGGCCAGCGCCTCCGCGTCCCGTCCCTCCAGCTGGTGCGCGAGACCCAGGAAGAGGAGCACGATCCAGGTGAGCCAGTCGTTGCGCAGCCGTCGTGACAGGTCGACCGCCGCCAGGAGAGGGGGCATTGCCGCGTCGCCGTCGCCGCGACGCAGATGGACCGTACCGAGACCGGCGAGGGCCCGCGCCTCCTCGCCCGGTTGGGAGAGCCGCCGGCCGAGGTCCAGGGCTTCGGTCGCGTAGGTGAGGACGACTTCGTAATTGCGCTGGTGTCCGGCGGTGTACATCACGCAGTTCCGCAGCGAGGCGGCCATCCGACGGTCGGTGGCCTCGCCCTCGTGCGCGAGCGCGATCTCCAGAGCCGTCTGGGACTCGTGATAGCGGCCCCGGCGCATGAAGTAGTCGCACAGCGCCTCGGCGATCCAGCACGCGTAGTCGGCCTCACCGAGGGCCGCGGCGTATCCGACGACGTCGACGAGTTCTCCGGCTGCCCCGTCCAGCCAGGCCTCGGCCTCCTGCCAGTGCGCGAAGCGCGACGCGGTGAGCCGGGGTCCGGTGGCGAACCCGGCAGGCCCCCAGTCGCTCGCGGTCCGGGCCGCGTCCAGGAAGAGGCCGAGTGCGGCCCGGCGCGCGGCTCCGGCCTCGTCGGGGAGGGCGTCCGCGAGGCGCCGGGCGTGCACGCGGACCAGGTCGTGCAGCCGGTAGCGGCCCGGTCGCGGCTGCTGCACCAGGCTCGTGTCGACCAGGCTCTCCAGGATCCGCTCGGTGTCGACAGCAGGCCGGTCGAGCAGCGTCGCCGACGCCAGTACGTCGAACTCGACCGTCGGAGCGAGGCCGAGCGCGCGGAACCCGCGCTGCTGCTCGGCGGCGAGCTGGTCGTACGACAGGCGGAAGGCCGCCTCCACGCTGCGGTCACCGACGCTCAGCTCGCCGAGCCGGTGGTCGTCGCCCGCCATGCGGCCCACCAGGTACTCCACCGTCCACGTGTCCCGGTTCTGCAGCCGCGATCCGGCGATGCGCAGGGCGAGCGGCAGCCCGTCGCACAGCCCGGCGAGGCGCTGCGCCGCCTGAGGCTCCCGGGCCGCGCGCTCCTCCCCGATGAGGTGCGTGAGCAGGGACACCGAGGCGTCGCTCGCCAGGGGCTCCAGGGTGACGCGCCGGTCGGCGTCGAGTCCGGCGAGGCGCCGCCGGCCCGCCACCAGCACGCGGCTTCCGGCCCCGGCGGGCAGCAGTGGCCGTATCTGGTCGGCGTCCAGGGCGTCGTCGAGGACGAGGAGCAGCCGCAGTGGGCTGGTCGCCGCGCGCCAGACGGCGGTGAGTTCGTCGAGGTCGCCGGGCAGCTCACCGGTGGCCGCGCCGAGGGAACGCAGCAGCCGCTGGAGCGCCTGCTCCGGCGACTGGCGCCGGCGCGTGCTGTGCGCGCGCAGGTCCACGTACAGGCAGCCGTCCGGGTACCGGTCGCTGAGCTCGCGGGCCGCGCGGACGACGAGTGCGGTCTTGCCGACGCCCGCCGTACCGTCCACCGTCACGACCGACACGGATCCGGGCGCGGAGGGTGCGGTCAGCTGCGCCAGCTCGGCGTCCCGCCCGACCAGGCGGCCGGCGTCGCCGGGCAGTTCGTTGACGGCGCGGCGGGGGCGGATCCCCGGCGGCCCGGCCGCGGCGGAGTTTCCGGGTCTTCCGGAGTCGCCCGGGTATCCGGAGCGGCGGGCGGCCGCCCCGAGGAGGCGCTCGTCGTCCCGGCGCAGCACCGCCTCCTGCACGCGCCGGAGTTCCTCACCGGGTTCGACCCCGAGTTCGTGGCGCAGGAGCGCGCACATGTCCCGGTAGACGCCGAGCGCGTCCACCGGCCGTTCGCTGCCGTACAGGGCGCGCATGCGCAGGGCCGCGAGCGACTCGTCGTACGGGCCGGACCCGGACAGGGTGGCGAGACCGTCGAGGGCCTCGGCGAACCTGCCGAGCAGGACGAGGCACTCGAGGCGTTCCACCCGCACGGTGCGCAGCCGCTCCAGGAGTCGCTGCCGCTCCACGTCGGCGAACGGTCCGGGCAGCCCGGCCAGCGGTTCGCCGTCGAACAGGGCGAGCGCGGCCGAGAGCCGTTCCACGGCGGTGTCCGGATCGCCGGAGACCTTCGCGCGCCGGGCGGCGTCGGCGTGTTCGGCGAGGTCCGTGGCGTCGAGCTGGACCTCGCCCACGAGGAGGCGGTAACCGCCCGGCTCCCCGCGGATCAGGGACTGTGCGGGGCCGGCGGTCTCGGCGTCGAGGGCCTGGCGTAGCGCGTAGACGTAGCTGGGCAGTACCTTGCGGCCGGAGTTCGGGGGACGGGCGCCCCAGATGCCGTCGAGCAACTGCTCGTGGCTGACGAGGAATCCGGGCCGCAGGGCCAGCGCCGCAAGGACGGCCTGGCGCCGGACATGGCCGAGCGGCAGCGGCGTACCGCCGCGCCAGGCACGCACCGGTCCGAGCACGGCGAGCCGGACCGCCCGACGAGAGCCGTCGCCCACCCGCAGCCTCCGCTCCACGCTCACCGAGCGTCCGATCCGCGCATCATCAGAATTTCATTGGCATTGCAGCGTGTGCCGCGATGGTTTGCAAGTGCCCATCGGACCCCGGGAGTTCACCGGCGGCCGGGGCGCGCTGGACCGGCGGCGGCCGTAGCCGGGGAACGGCCGCCGCCCCTGCGGAAGGAGCGGAACATGCAAGCAGCGAGCAGCCCTGTGGAGCGCCTGCTGAAAGGACGCGGACTCTTCCTCAGCGTGGAGCGGCGCGACGCCGCCGAGGTGGTGTACGTCTGCGTGGACGACGGCCTTCCCGGCGGCTACCCGGTCGGCTACGTCATCTCGTCCCGCACGGGAACCTGGAGCGCCTACGCACGGGTCCGCCCCGGCCGGATCTTCACCACGGACGAGATCTCCTCGGGCCTGGAGAGCGTCGACGAAGCGGTACGCGCGGTGGTCGCCCACGCCCGCTACGAGGACGTCCTGACCGCGTGAGGCAGGGGGAACCGCCTCACGCCCGACGCCTGGGGGTGAACTCCCGCCCCGGCATCCCCAGCAGAACGTACCCTCGCGCCGGTGACCGGCCCCGATGGTGGCGCCGCCGTACTCGAACACTCCGGCACGCGGATCGGCGCGGTACCGGCGGACTTCCGGGGCGGGGGGCTGGCCAACGCGCGGCGAGGGTGGGGGCCCGCACAGCCGATGGCCAACTTCTGCCAATCGCCTCTTAGGCGGGTGCTCGCCCGCTCGGTCACGAGCCGTTTCACGGGCCAACAGCGCGCAGCGCCCGGGTGACCTACGTACGGATTGGCACAAGCCGGCCACATGGGCCTGACCGCTACAGCCGATCGGCGAGGAAGCCGCCGACCGCGGTCCGGAAGCCGTCCGGTGCCTCGGCCCACGGAAGATGCCCAGCGCCCTGCAACACCTTCCGCGACACCCGAGGAAGAGCCTGTTCCAGCGAATCGACCGCCCGGCGCGGCCGAATGTCCTCCGCCCCGTCCACGATCAGCGTCGGGACGTCAAGCCCCTCGCATGCCGCGCGCAGAGCTGTCGTGCCCCAAGTGCGCTTGCCCTCGGCGTTGATGGCGGCGTTGCACTCGAAATTCACGCCGAACCAGGGCGTGGCCATGCGCTCGGCGCGCTCGATCGCACGCTTCCGTTCGCTGAAGTCCGCCGACCACTGCAGCACCGAGTACTCACGGTCTTCCGCGTCGGAACGCTCTCCCCGGCCCTTCAACTCCTCCCAGCGACCCAGGTGGGCCCCGAGTCACCTCGCTCGCCCGAGTCGCCGACGTCCTCGCGTCGCAGGTCATCGCCACCCTGCTGCCGGCCTCCGGCACCGACGCCGCCTTCTGCCTGACCGCCGGGCCGGAATTCGCCTTCGCCCTGCTCGCCGACTCTGTCGTCCTGGACCGAGATGCCCGTGGCGTCGCCATTCATCGGCCGCACTCAGCCGTCGCACGGCTCGGCGCGGACCCGACGCGGGGCCCTGAGCGTGGGTTCAGAAGCAGATACCAAAGGCCCCGGACCATGATCGGCCCGGGGCCTCTGCGTCGGTGCCCCCGGCAGGATTCGAACCTGCGACACCCGCTTTAGGAGAGCGGTGCTCTATCCCCTGAGCTACGAAGGCGTGCGACCACTGACAGGGTAGCGGATGCGATCGTCGGGGCTCGCTCGTGTTTCGCCGTCCGGGCCGAGGCCGGTTCGGGCGTGCGTCGAGGTGGCCGACGCGAGGGCTCGCGGAAATCTCGGGATCCCCCTGTGGCACGCGTCCCCGGCGACGTAGCGTCCGTAACGCCTGCGGATCGTGAACGCCTGCGGATCGGGAACGCCCGTAGATCGTGAACGCCCGTAGATCGTGTCCGGCCAGTTGGAAGGGGCCTTGTCCATGGAGCCGCAACCCGCCGACCCCGCTGTCGACCTGCTCACCTCACCCGGTGCGCCCTTCGCCGTCGTGCGCAGCGAGAGCGGTGGGCTCGAGTACGCCGACGGGCCGCGCACCCTGCGCGAGTTCGTCGAGACGACCTGGGCCTACGGGGACACGCCCTTCCTGATCGCCGGGAGCGGGCGGCTCACCTACGGGGAGTTCTTCGCCGAGGCGTCCGGGCTCGCCCGCCGGTTCGTGGACGTGTACGGGCTGCGGCCCGGCGACCGCGCCGTGGTCGCCATGCGCAACCACCCCGAGTGGCAGATCGCCTTCTGGGCCGCCCAGCTGGCGGGCCTGGTCGCCGTTCCGCTGAACGCGTGGTGGACCGCCGGCGAGTTCACGTACGCCCTCGACGACTGCGAGCCGGGCGTGCTCCTCGTCGACGGCGAGCGGCTGGAGCGCGTCCAGCCGTGGCTGGACGGGGCGGAGGGGGAGGGGCGGCGGCCTTGGACCCTTGTCTTCCATCACGACGGAGACCTCCCCGGCGACCGCGTCGAGCGGTACGAGGACCTGCCCGCCGCCGATCCCGCGCTCGGGCCGCCCGACGTCGACGTGACACCCGACGACGACGCCACCATCATCTACACCTCAGGGACGACCGGGCGGCCCAAGGGGGCCGTCGCCACGCACCGCGCGCATGTCGGTGCCATCGCCAACCCCCGTTATTTTGCGGCGCTTTCGGCTCTGCGGCGCGGGCAGATTCCCGGGCAGGGGCCCGCGCCCGTCGCGTTGCTCACCTTCCCCTTCTTCCATGTCGCCGCCTTCACCGGGTTCTACGCGGCGATGGCGGCGGGCGGCACGCTCGTCCTGCTGCGCAAGTGGGACGCGGACAAGGCGCTCCAGGCGATCCGCGAGCACGGGATCACCAACTACGGCGGTGTGCCCGCGACCGCGCTGCAACTGCTCGAAGCCGCCGAGGCCGCGGGCGACGAGATGCCGACGCTCGCCATGTTCAACACCGGGGGCGCCGCCGCGCCGCCCGACCTGGTGGCCCGGCTCACGGCCCGGTTCGGGGAGCGCGTGGAGCCCCGTAACGGATACGGGCTCACCGAGACGCTCGGCGGGGTCACCGCCAACTTCGGTGCGGAGTACCGGGCCCACCCGGAGAGTGTGGGCAGGCCCGCGCCCGCCCTGGAGGTGCGGGTCGCCGGGCCCGGCGGCGAGGCTGTCGCCGACGGCGAGGTGGGGGAGCTGTGGCTGCGCGGGCAGTCGGTGATCCGCGGTTACTGGCGCGACGAGGCGGCGACGGCCGCGGCGTTCGCGCCGGAGGGCTGGTTCAGGACCGGGGATCTGGCGACGCTGCGGGACGGGCGGGTCAGCGTGGTCGACCGGATCAAGGACATGGTGATCCGGGGTGGCGAGAACGTGTACTGCGTGGAGGTGGAGGCCGTCCTGCACGACCATCCGGACGTCCTCGACGCGGCGGTGCTCGGCGTGCCGCACCCCGTGCTCGGCGAGGAGGTCGCCGCGGTCGTGCAGGTGCGGCCCGGGTCGGAGCTGGACGCCGACGCGGTCAGGGCGCACGTCGCCAAGTCGCTCGCGGCGTTCAAGGTCCCGGCGCATGTGCTCCTGCGGGACGCCCCGCTTCCGCGCAACGCCACGGGCAAGCTCCTGAAGCGGGAACTGCGCGGGCCGGTGGGGGAGGCCGTCCGCCCGGCGCCGGGTACCCCGGCTGCCCCCGCCTAGGCCAGGTCACTTCCGCGTGACCAGCACCCGGTAGTCCCCCTTCGGATCCGCCCCCGCGACCTTGATCTTCACCCCTGTCCTGGGGTCCTTGAAGGTCTCGCCGGGGGCGAAGGCGGCATCGGAGAGTTCCGCGTGGACGTTCGGGCTGCGGGTGCAGCCTCCGCTGTCCTTGGTGGCGTCCTCGACGGTGATCGGGCCGTCGCCGGTGTCGACTCCGGCGTCGACCCGGTAGATGAGGACGCCGGGCCGGCACACGGCCTCGTCGTTGCCCGCGCGCGTGCGGACCTCGATCGCGTACCCGGTCTTGGCGGTGAGCGGTACGAAGGTGAGCTTCAGGCCGCCGAGGCGGCCGAGCGGGGAGAGTACGTGCTCGCTCGTGCCATGCGCCGACGCGCAGCTGATCTGGTCGTCCCCGAGCCAGCCGAGCTTCCACTTGTGCCAGCCGAGGAGGTCGTTGTCGGCCCCCCAGTCCTCGCTCATGATGTCCCAGTGGCCGACGGCGCCGCCGCCGTCCTGGGTGTAGAGGTCGGGCAGGCCGAAGGTGTGGCCGTTCTCGTGGGGGAGTACGCGGTAGCCGGTCTCGGCGTACGAGCCGGAGCCGTCGTCCTGGCGGCTGTAGACGAACGACGCGTTGGCGATCGGGACGCCGTCGGCGACCGGCGCATCGTGGTTGCCGGCGAACGTCACGGACAGCACCGTGTCCAGGGCCGAGGGGCCGGCGTTCGGGGTGACCAGGATGTTGACGAGGTCGTAGTCGCGGAAGTCCACGTCCGGGTCGGCCTTGGCCACGATGTCGTCGATGAGGTCGCGGTAGCCGGGGTCGAAGGGCGCGCCCCGTTCTATCCCGTAGGCGGCGAACGTCTTCGGCATGCGCAGCCAGTGCCGTATCGGCGCCTCCGGACGGTAGTCGAGCTTCCCGTACGACGCGGTGCGGAACCAGTCCCGGGTCTGCGGGAAGAACTCGCCGAGGCGGTCGAGCGCGGGGCCCTGGCCGCGGGCGTCGGGGAAGTCGACCATGAGGTTCAGGGCGTGGACGGTGCCCGTGGATCGGGCGTAACCCGCCTGTGTGGGCATGCTCTCCGACATCTGTACGCCCAGTGCGCCCTGGATCATGCAGGGGTTCAGCGCGGCCGGCCGGGATCGGGACGTGGAGCCCGAGCTGGACGGGGACGGGGACTGTTCCATGAAGCGGCCCGTACTCGCAGAGGTGGTGACGGCGAGGGCCACGGCGGCGAGCCCCGCGAGCCCCGCGCTGCGCCGGGCCCTGCGTATGCGGTGCCGCAATGAGATCGCCTCGCCCTCGGTCCCCGGCAGCTCCGGGAGCGGGCTGCGTCCTTCGATCACCCTGTGACGGGGTGTTCCGGGTCGCTCGCTGGGTGCGCCGATCGTGGGGTTTTCCAAAGATGTGACTCAGGTCACACGAATGGCGGGAAATAACCGGGGACGCCTTCCCCGTTTAGCCCTGTGTCCGCACGAAACGGGGAGCGATTCCCCGGAACTTGCAGGCAACGGAGAATGACCGCAACGTCCGCCGGAAGGAGCCAGAATCGTGAGCGCCGCAGCCACCACCGCACCCGCGACGGGAAAGCGCGTGCCCAAGCCGCGCGCCGACGCCCTGCGCAACCGGGAGCGGATCGTCGCCGCCGCGCGCGAGATGGTCGTCGAGTTCGGGGCCGAGGTGCCGATCGACGAGATCGCCCGCCGCGCGGGCGTCGGCAACGCCACGGTCTACCGGCACTTCGCGGACCGCGCCGACCTGCTCCGGCACGTCGTCCTCTCCGTCATGGACAGCGTCACCGAACACGCCGAACGGGCGCTCGCCGTCGCGGACGCCGACCCGGACGCCTCCTTCGGCGCCCTGCGCACGTTCGTGCACGCGGCCGCCGACGAGCGGATCGGCGCCCTGTGCCCGATGCTCACGGCCGGCTTCGACAAGGACCATCCCGATCTGCTGGCCGCCCGCGACCGGCTCGAGGCCGGCACCGAGGGCCTCATGGAGCGGGCCCGCGCGGCCGGTCAGCTGCGCACCGACATCGCCGTCGGGGATCTGATGGTCGCCCTCTCCCAGCTCACCCGGCCGCTGCCCGGCATCGCCTGCCTCGGCATCGACCGCTTCGTCCACCGTCATCTGCAGCTGTTCCTCGACGGCCTGATGGCACCGGCCCGCTCGGAGCTTCCGGGTGCGCCCGCGACTCTGGAGGACCTCCGGCAGGCCTGATCCACCCCGCGCCCCGCCGTCGCCGGCTCGTCGGCGGAGCCCACAAGCATCCTCAGCAGCTTCCGTAACACCCGATATTTCACGCTTATTTGAGACTTGGAGTGCCGCAGTGGCTACCCCCTTGCCAAAAATAGATCTGCCCAAGGCAGACCCCATGCGCTGGAAGGCGCTCGTCTTCATCGCGCTCGCCCAGCTGATGGTCGTGCTCGACGCGACCATCGTGAACATCGCGCTGCCGTGGGCCCAGCAGGACCTCGGCATCTCCGACGGAAACAAGCAGTGGGTCATCACGGCCTACGCGCTCGCCTTCGGCGGACTGCTCCTGTTCGGCGGCCGGATCGCCGACATGTGGGGCCGTAAGCGGACCTTCGTCACCGGCCTGCTCGGCTTCGCCTTCGCGTCCGCGCTCGGCGGCGCGGCCCAGGGCGAGGCGATGATGCTCGGCGCCCGCGCCCTCCAGGGCGTGTTCGGCGCGCTGCTCGCGCCCGCCGCGCTCTCCCTGCTCGCGGTGATGTTCACCGACGCCAAGGAGCGCGCCAAGGCGTTCGGCATCTACGGTGCGATCGCCGGTGGCGGTGGCGCCGTCGGCCTGATCCTCGGCGGCTTCCTCACCGAGTACCTGGACTGGCGCTGGACGTTCTTCGTGAACATCCCCTTCGCGATCATCGCGGCCGCGGGTGCCTACTTCGTCATCCGTGAGCCGGCCGGCTCCCGCAACCGCTCGTCGCTCGACATCCCGGGCGTCGTCCTGTCGACCCTCGGCCTGGTCTCCCTCGTGTACGGCTTCACGCGCGCCGAGTCCAACGGCTGGTCCGACGCCACGACGGTCGGCATGTTCGTGGCCTCCGCCGTGCTGCTGCTCGCGTTCGTGTTCACCGAGTCCAAGGTCCGCTCGCCGCTGCTGCCGCTGCGCGTCCTGCTCGACCGCAACCGCGGTGGCGTCTACATGTCGCTCGGTCTCGCCGTCATCTCGATGTTCGGCCTGTTCCTCTTCCTGACGTACTACCTCCAGGTCGTCCGCGGCTACTCGCCGGTGACCACCGGCTTCGCGTTCCTGCCGATGATCGTCGGCATGATCACGGGCTCCACGCAGATCGGCGCCCGGCTGATGACCCGGGTCCGCCCGCGGCTGCTCATGGGCCCCGGCTTCCTGGTCGCCGCGCTCGGCATGCTGATCCTGACGCAGCTGGAGATCGACTCCTCGTACCCGTTCCTGATCCTGCCGGCGCAGCTGCTGCTCGGCCTCGGCATGGGTACGGCGTTCATGCCCGCCATGTCCCTGGCCACGCACGGTGTCGAGCCGCGTGACGCCGGTGTCGCCTCCGCGATGGTCAACACCTCGCAGCAGGTCGGCGGAGCGATCGGCACGGCCCTGCTGAACACGATCGCCGCGTCGGCGACCACCGCCTACGTCGCCGCGCACGCGGCCGGCGCCACCAACCCCAAGCTCCTCCAGGCGCAGGCCATGGTGAACGGCTACACCCACGCCATCTGGTGGGCCGTCGGCATCCTGGCCGCGGCGGCGACGATCGCCCTCACCCTCATCAACACGGGTGTCCCGGGCAGTGCCGCCCCGAAGGCCTCCGGCTCCACGGAGGGCGCTCAGGACGAGGTGCAGATCCCGGTGATCGCGCACTGACCCCGTAGAAGACGCGGGGCACTACCGGAGCCAGGGGAGATCCGCCCCCGCCTCCTTCGGCTGAAGTCCCTCGGCGACGATCCTCATGATCTCGCCGAGGGACTTCTGCTGTTCCGGGGAGAGCCGGTCGAAGAGCGCCTGCCGGACGGCGCTGACATGACCGGGCGCCGTCCGCGTCAGGACCTCGTACCCCTCGTCCGTGAGGCACGCCAGCTGGCCGCGCTTGTCGGAGGGGCAGTCCTCGCGGCGCACCCAGCCGTTCTTCTCCAGGCGCGCGATGGCGTGGGAGAGGCGGGAGCGGGTGATCTTCGCGTTCATGGCCAGCTCGGTCATGCGCAGACGCCGGCGCGGCGCCTCGGAGAGCTGGACGAGCAGCCCGTAGTAGATGTGCGGCATGCCCGCGTCCCGCTGGAGTTGGCGGTCGAGGTGGTCCTCCAGCAGCGTGGTCGCATGGAGATACGCCTGCCAGGTGCGCTGTTCCTCGTCCGAGAGCCAGCGAGGGGCTTGGGTGCGTGCCGTCGTCATGGGTTCCACTGTACGTACCTCCTTCTTGAAGATTAAACAACCCCGAGCTACCCTGTTGGTATAGCTTGAGACTTCAAGTAATCCAGGGTCACGTCATCCAGGAGTGTCGCCATGCGTATGCCCGCCCTCTATCTCAGCCACGGCGCGCCGCCGCTCGCCGACGACGACCTGTGGACCGGCCAGCTCGCCGCGTGGTCGGCCGAACTGCCGCGCCCCAGGGCGATCCTGATGGTCTCCGCGCACTGGGAGGAGGCCCCGCTCGCCCTCGGCGCCACCGAGACCGTGCCGCTCGTGTACGACTTCTGGGGCTTCCCCGAGCACTACTACCAGGTGCGGTACGAGGCCCCAGGCGCCCCCGAACTGGCCGATTCCGTACGGAAGCTGCTGCGTGGACCCGGCACCCCCGTCCAGGACATCCCGGACCGCGGCCTCGACCACGGCGCGTACGTCCCGCTCGTCGAGATGTACCCCGGAGCCGACATCCCGGTCCTGCAGATCTCCATGCCGACGCTCGACCCGCAGAAGCTGATGGACATCGGGCGCAAGCTCGCGCCGCTGCGTGACGAGGGGGTCCTGATCGTCGGCTCGGGCTTCTTCACGCACAACCTCGCCGCGCTGCGGCAGGGCGGGATCCCGGCCTGGTCGGCGGAGTTCGACGACTGGGGGCACCGTGCCCTGGAGAGCGGCGACGTGGACGGTCTGCTCGACTTCACCCACAAGTCCCCGGCGGGTGCGCTGGCGCACCCTCGGACCGAACACTTCGCGCCACTGTTCGTGGCGATGGGGGCGGCGGACCAGGCCGGGGAGCTGGACGCGCAGCGGAGCGTGATCGACGGGTTCTGGATGGGGCTGGCGAAGCGGTCGGTGCAGTTCGGTTAGTGAGTGTCGGGTGCGGGGCTGCGGGGCTGGTCGCGCGGTTCCCCGCGCCCCTTCGGGGGCGCTTCTGGGCCCCGGGCCGACAGGCGCACTCACCCGCGCCGCTCAGACCCCGTTCAGCGGCTTCTCGTACCAGGCCACGTCCCAGTAGCGGTCGAACTTGCGGCCGACCTCGCGGTACGTGCCGACGTGGGTGAAGCCGCATCGGGCGTGCAGGCGGACCGAGGCCTCGTTCGGCTGGGTGATGCCCGCATACGCGCGGTGGACGTCCTCGCCCGCGAGCGCCTCGAAGAGCGCGTCGTAGAGCAGGGTGCCGATGCCGCGGCCGCCCGAGTCGGGCGCGCAGTAGACGCTGACCTCCACCGAGGTGTCGTACGCCGCCTTCGCGCGGAAGGGGCCCGAGGTCGCGTAGCCGAGGATGCGGCCGGAATCGCGCTCCTGGGCAACCAGCAGCAGGTGCCGGCCGTCTTCAAGGTGGGAGAGCAGCCAAGGACGGCGCTCCTGCGGGGTGAAGGCGGCCGTGTCAAAGGTGATCGGCGTCTCACGCACATAGTGGTTGTAGAGGTCGGTGAGAGCGTCGAGATCCGCTTCGCCGCCAGGCCTGACCAGCACTTCTGTGGACTCCGTCACGCTGTGGACCTCCCCGTATCCGGCCGGTGGCGGCACAGGGTACTGCATGATCACGAAAATCGATGGTCCGCTTGGGAATTCTGTCCGGATTCCAGTCGTTGTTTCCATCGGATGCAGGGCACCCGGGAGGGTGTGCCACACCACAGGACCACAGGACCTGTCCACCGCAGGCCCCCGCCCACCATCGCAAGGGAGCACGCATGGCAACCCGTGCCGTCGCCCGTCGTAAGTCCGCCGTCTCCGGCGAGACCGACGGCGGACGCAGTGTTCGCGCCGTAGGCGGCGAGATCGCCGACCGCGACCTGGTCGGCATGTACCTCGACGAGATCGCGCGTACACCGCTGCTGGACGCTGCCAAGGAAGTCGAACTGTCCCAGACCATCGAGGCGGGCGTGTACGCCCGGCAGATCCTCGACGGCGAGGCGGAGAGCGAAGCCGCGGGCAAGGCGTCCCGCGAGGAGCTCGAAGCGCTCGTCGCCGCGAGTGAGCGGGCCAAGGACGTCTTCATCAAGTCCAATCTGCGCCTGGTCGTGGCCGTCGCGCGCCGTTACCCGAGGAGCGGTCTCCCGCTCCTCGACCTCATCCAGGAGGGGAACGCGGGCCTGGTGCGCGCGGTCGAGAAGTTCGACTACCGCAAGGGCTTCAAGTTCTCCACGTACGCGACGTGGTGGATCCGGCAGGCCATCACGCGCTCGATAGCCGACCAGTCACGCACGATCCGGCTCCCCGTCCACCTGGTGGAGGAGCTGGGGCGCATCCGTCGCGTGCAGCGCGAGTTCAACCGGAAGAACGGGCGGGATCCCGAGCCCGAGGAGATCGCCGCCGAGCTCGAATCCAAGCCCGCGCGCGTGGTCGACGTCCTGGACTGGGCCCGCGACCCGGTCTCACTGAACATGCCGGTGGACGACGAGGGCGAGACCCAGTTCGGCGACCTCCTGGAGGACACGTCCGCCGTGTCGCCCGAGCAGTCCGTCCTCACGCTGCTGCGCAGTGAGGAGCTGGACGACCTCATCGGACGCCTCGACCAGCGCACGGCGTCCATCATCAAGATGCGGTACGGGATCGACGACGGCCGTGAGCGCACGCTCACGGAGGTCGGCAAGGAGCACGGGCTGACCCGCGAGCGGATCCGTCAGATCGAGAAGCACGCTCTTCTCGAGCTGAAGAAGCTGGCTCGGGACACCGGGTTCGATGCCGCCGCGTGAGGTTCCGGGGGCGCCGCCCCCAACCCCCCGCGCCGCTCGTCGTCAAGCGCCGGACGGGCCGGATGTCACCGGCCCGTCCGTGGCGCGGGCCAGACGGCTGCTCAACTCTCTCAGGTAGTCCGCCAGTTCATCCGGCCCGTGCACCGTGAACTCGCAGTCCACGAGCGCGAGCCGCAGCGCCAGCCACTCCACCGAGTCGGTCGCCGTCGCGCGCAGCCGGCAGGTCCCGTCGGGCTGCGCCTCGGGCGCGCCCAGCGCCGAGGGCAGCCGCGCCACCACGAAGTCCGCCGGCGCTTCGAACGTCACGTCGATGGCGTACGAGGGCCGGCCGCGCCCCGACATGGACCGCCGCAGATACTCCGCCGCGTCCCCCGTCGGCAGCTCCCGCGGAACGAACCGCGCGCCCGTGGCGAACGGCTCCTCGACCCGGTCCACGCGGAAGGTGCGCCAGTCGTCCCGGTCGATGTCGTACGCCACCAGATACCAGCGCCGCCCCGTGGACACCATCCGGTACGGCTCCGTCAGACGGCGTGACTCCGTGCCGTCGCCCGAGCGGTAGCGGAACCGCAGCCGCTCCTGCCCCGCCGTCGCCGACGCGAGGACCGTGAGCGTCTCCGTCGCGATGGACGCGCCGTCCCCGCCGGTCAGCGGCATCGTGGCGGCCTGGAGCGTGGAGACCCGGTGCCGCAGCCGCGAGGGCAGCACCTGCTCCAGCTTGGCGAGGGCCCGTACGGACGCCTCCTCCACGCCCTCGACGGCGTGCCCCGCCCCGGCCCGCAGGCCGACCGCGATCGCCACCGCCTCCTCGTCGTCCAGGACCAGCGGGGGCAGCGCCTTGCCGGCGACCAGCCGGTAGCCGCCCTCCGCGCCCATCGACGCCTGCACCGGATAGCCGAGATCACGCAGCCGGTCCACGTCCCGGCGCACCGTGCGCCGCGAGACGCTCAGGCGCGCGGCGAGCTCGCCGCCGGGCCACTCGCGCGGGGTCTGGAGCAGGGAGAGCAGTTGAAGCAGCCGGGCCGGGGTGTCGGTGGTCATGGTGCGTCCCCTCTCGTTCGCGTCCCGTCATCGTGTCCGTCCCGCTCGTGGCGCCCTCGCTTGTGGCTTTCGCGGCGCATTCGTTATCGGGAGATTCCAGGGTGCGCGCCATCTAGGACATGGTGTGACCTACATGCCTCCTAGTCTCCCCGTATGACTTCACCCGTGACCACCCCCGACAGGCGACGCTGGTTCGCCCTGGCCATCGTGATGACCGCCGCCTTCATGGACCTGGTCGACGTCACGATCGTCAACATCGCGATCCCGTCCATCCAGCGCGACGCCGGCGCCACCGTGAGCCAGATCCAGTGGATCACCGCCGGATACGCGCTGGCGTTCGCCGCGGGCCTGATCACCGGCGGGCGGCTCGGCGACATCTACGGCCGCAAGCGGCTCTTCCTGATCGGGATCGCCGGCTTCACGCTCGCCTCGGCGCTCTGCGGCTTCGCCGCGAACCCCGAGATGCTGGTCGCCTCGCGCATCCTCCAGGGCGGCATGGCCGCGATGATGGTGCCGCAGGTCCTGTCGATCGTGCACGCCACGTTCCCCGCGGAGGAGCGCGGCAAGGTCTTCGGCCTCTTCGGCATGATCGTCGGCCTGGGCGCGGTCTCGGGCCCGCTGCTCGGCGCGCTGCTCACCGAGTGGAACCTGTTCGGTCTCGAATGGCGCCCGATCTTCCTGATCAACCTGCCGGTCGGCATCGCCGGACTGCTCCTCGGCCGCAGGTTCATCAGCGAGTCCAAGGCGCCCCGCGCCCTCAAGCTGGACCTCGTCGGCGTCGTGCTGGTCACGCTCGGCCTGCTCATGCTGATCTACCCGCTGACGCGCGGCCGCGAGCTGGGCTGGCCCGTGTGGGGTCACGTCGTGATGGGCTCCAGCGTCCTCGTCTTCGGAGCGCTCGTCGCGTACGAGAAGTACAAGACGCGACGCGACGGTTCGCCGCTGGTCGAGCTGTCGCTGTTCAAGGTGAAGAGCTTCGCGGCCGGTATCGCCGTGCAGGTCGTCTTCGGTGTCGCGCTCGGCGTGTTCTTCCTGGTGTGGACGATGTACATGCAGGTCGGCCTCGGGTGGACGGCTCTGCACGCGGGTCTGACCGGGGTGCCGTTCTCCATCGCCGTGTCGGCTGCGGCCGGGATCTCCGTGCAGAAGCTCGTGCCGAGGTTCGGGCGCAAGGTGCTCCAGACCGGCGCGCTGGCGATGATCGCCGGACTGCTGATCTACATCTGGGAGGCCGGACGTTACGGCGCCGGGATCACGTCCTGGCAGATGGCGCTGCCGCTCGTCGTGATGGGCGTCGGCATGGGCCTCATCGTCGCCCCGCTGACCGACGCGGTGCTCTCCGACGTGCCGCGCGAGCACGCCGGTTCGGCGTCCGGGCTGATCAACACCACGCAGCAGATGGGTACGGCGCTCGGCCTCGGCCTCGTCTCCGTGGTGTTCTTCGGGACGATCGGCGACCACCTCGCGCCGACCGAGGTCGGGCAGGCGTTCACCGACGCGTTCAGCAACTCGCTGTGGTACGTCGTCGGCGTGCTCGCCGTGATCTTCCTGCTGATGTTCGCGCTGCCGGGGCGGCCCGCGCAGCACGTCGAAGGCGGCGCGCAGGACGCGGACCCGGAGGCCGGACCGGTGGAGAAGACGCCGGAACTGGTCTAGTTCCCGCGGGACTTCGAGTGGGCGGGCCCTCGCGCATGGCGCGGGGGCCCGCCCACTCTCCGTTTCAGCGCGTCGTTCAGCCGGCCGTGCGGATCTCCGCGCGGCTCGCCGTCGTGTCCAGGGCCTGGAGCACCGCGCGCGGGCTGCCGCCCCGGACGACCGCCGAGCCGATGTCCTCGCGGATCGCGGCCCGCACGTCGGGCCAGGACGCCTGGTTCACCGGCTGGAACTCCGCCCGCGGCATCTGGTCGATGAACTTCCACAGCGGGCGCTGCGCCGGGTCGGAGCGCAGGGAGTCCGACGCGGAGGCCGTCACGGGCAGCGCCGCCTGGCCGCCCCCGTACGTCCGGGCCGACTTACGGCCGTAGAGGTACGTCAGGAACTCGCCGCACTCGGCCTTACGGCCGTTCTGCCTGAACGCGAGCAGCCAGTCGCTCAGCCCGAGCGGAGCCGCCGCGCCCCCGTCCCGCTGCGGGAACGCCGCGTGCGCGTACGGGACCTTCGCCTGGTCGGCCGCGCTCATCAGGACCGGGTGGGCGATCATCATGCCGATCTGCCCGCGCAGGAACTGCTCGTACGCGGCCGTCCGGTCGAGGAGCTGCGGCGCGGCGCCGGCCAGGCCCTCGCCGACGAGGCGGTCGCGCAGCCAGGTCAGCGTCGCGATGTTGCTGTTGGTCGCGAAGTCGTAGCCGGTGACGCCCGCGTAGGTGCCACCGCCGGCCAGCAGCCAGGCGAGCGCCTCGTCCTCGGCGGCCTCGGGGCCGAGCTGGAGCCCGTGCGGCGTCGTCACGCCGATGGCCTTCAACGCCTTTGCCGCGGAGTGCAGTTCGTCCCACGAGCCGGGTGCGGATATGCCCGCGCGCTCGAAGAGCGTCGTGTTGTAGAAGAGGCGCGGGGTGCTCGCCAGGAACGGGATGCCGTACTGGACGTAGTGCGCCGTGCCCGCCTGGGCGAACGACTGGGTGAAGTCGGCCTGGGTGGGGATGTCGAAGAGCTCCGACACCGGGTAGAGCTTGCGCTGGTCGGCGAACGTCGCGAAGACGTTGGACTGCGCGATGTCGGGCGCCCTGCCGTCCTTCACCCGCTGGGCGAGGGTCCGATCCAGCTTGGCGAACGGGATCCGCTCGACATGCACCGTGACGTCCGGCTTCACCTTCTTGTACGCCTTGACGACCTGGTCCCACTGGTCGCCGATCGAGGAACCGACGCTCTGGTCGTAACTCGCCACCATCAGGTTGAGGGAGGACTTCGACGAGCCGGAACCGCAGCCGCTGAGCCCGTAGGCCGCGGCGCCGGCGAGCCCGGCCGTCTGAAGAAGGAAACGTCGCCGCCGCACTGCTCTCGCCCACCCCTTGGTTGCACGCCAGATCGGTGGCAGATTCTGCCACATAGGCATACCATGACTTCATGCCCGGTAGCTCTACGACTGAGACGCTGACGGAACGACGCAAGGCCGCCACCCGCCTGGACATCGCCCGCACAGCGGCGGCGCTCTTCGTGGAGGACGGCCTGCGCGCCACCCGCGCCGAGGACATCGCCCGCGCCGCGGGGGTCGCCCCGCGCACCTTCTACCGCTACTTCGCGACCAAGGAAGAAGCGGTCGCCCCGCTCTTCGCCGCGGGAGCCCAGCAGTGGGCGGAGGCCGTGCGTGACGCCCCGGCCGCACTCTCCGTGCCCGAGGCGCTGCGGCACGCGGTCGCCCGGTCGCTCACCGCGGACGACGCGGCGAACATGGAATCCCTGGAGTGGGTCAGGTCCCTGCTGCGCATGGCGGCGGAGAGCCCGGCGCTGCAAGCGGTGTGGGGCACCGCCTGCCACGCGTCGGAAGCCACGCTGCTGGCGGCTCTTGAGGAGCGGGTGGGCGGCGGGGGTGACAAGGGGGTACCCCCGTCGCTTGCCCTGCGCCTGGCCGCCGGAGTCGCCTGCACGGCCATCCGCGTAGGCGTGGAGACCTGGGCGGCGAGCGACGCCCCGGCCGGCGGGAAGCTCGGGCCCGCGGCGCTCGCCGCGCGCTGCCTCGCGTCGCTCGGCGACTTCCCGTGGGCCCCGGCCTAGGGCGTGTCTCCGCGCCCGCATCCCGTGAATTCCCCTGTTCCACCCTCGACTTCTCCCTCGACTTCTTCTGGAGCACCCATGAACGACCTCACCGGCAAGACCGTCCTTGTCACCGGCGGAGCCCGCGGCATCGGCGCCGAGACGGCGCGCCGCGCCGTCGAGGCCGGTGCCAACGTCGTCGTCACCGACGTTCTGGAGGACGAGGGCAAGGCCCTCGCCGCCGGGCTCGGCGAGCGCGCCCGCTTCATGCGGCACGACGTGACGTCGGAGGAGGACTGGGCGGCCGTCGCCGCGTTCGCCACCGCCGAGTTCGGCGGGATCGACGGTCTGGTCAACAACGCGGGCATCTCCACGGGCCAGCCCTTGGAGACGGAGACCGTCGAGCACTTCCGCAGGGTCCTCGACATCAACCTCACCGGCGTCTTCATCGGCATGAAGACGGCCATCAACGCGATGAAGGACAACGGCGGCGGCTCCATCGTCAACATCTCCTCCGCCGCCGGCCTCATGGGCCTCGCCCTCACCAGCTCCTACGGCGCCTCCAAGTGGGGCGTGCGCGGCCTGACCAAGCTCGCCGCGGTCGAGCAGGGCACGGCGAAGATCCGCGTGAACTCCGTGCACCCCGGCATGATCTACACGCCGATGACGGCCCAGCTCGGCATCCAGCAGGGCGACGGTGGCTACCCGAACACCCCGATGGGCCGCGTCGGCGAGGCGGACGAGATCGCCAAGGCGGCCGTGTTCCTGCTCTCGGACGACTCCTCGTACGTCACCGGCGCCGAGCTCGCCGTGGACGGCGGCTGGACCACGGGCCCCACGGTCAAGTACGTGATGGGTCAGTAGGTGCCGCAGGCACGGTAGGGACCCCCGAGGGGCCCGGTTCTCCGCGAGGAGGCCGGGCCCTTCTGCCTGTACGGCTACGTGCGCACCGGAGAGGCAGCGGAGATCCTCCGCCTCGCGCGTGACGGCGGAGAGCGCGCCGATTACTCGACGCGTTTCGCTGCTGGGTCCGTCGCCCGCACCGTGCTACTCGGGCCGAACGTCGTTCAGACTGTTGACGATAGTCACGGACGGCGGCTGTGCAGGCGCAGGCACCTGAATGAGCATCGGCACATAGACCATTTCGCCGTGCCTGAACTCGGCCTTCGCTGAAAACCGGTAGCAGGTGATCGCGTCCGGACTGCTGTGCGTCGCATAGCACCGAAGTGTCGACTTCATTGGTGCAGCCTGCGACTTCTGCGGCAGGCCACCTGACTCACTCGCTGATGCGCCCCATTCACCGAGCGCGAAACAGCAGGAGGCTGCGGCGACAATGGTGACAGTCCGCAATGCTGCCTGCTTCATCCTCATCACCCCAAAAGCTGTGAGTGAACTGAGTTGTTCTATCGTCGCACCCCGGCAAGGGACGCGCGAGGCGCTTAGGGGCCGTCGTGCGTGAGAGGCAGTCAGGGCTTCGACTTGATTTTGGTCCCGCCGCGAGGCGCTCCCGGAAACCGCCGACGTGGGATGCCGACAGCCACGGCATCCGGTCGTGACTCCACAGGTCACGGCGGCGACCGGTCTGGTGCGCTGCCGAGGGCGCGGGACCGGCTCCCGAGAGAAGCGGGGGGAGCGCGTCCTGCGCCTGGCATCCTTGACCCGATGTGAGGCACCCAGACCGAAGTGGTCCGGCTCTCCGCAGCACTCCGAGGGAAGCTCACCTCAAAATGCCTGGAACGCCGGGATGGCTGCCGGATGGAAATGTGCATAGGTGACCTGTATTTTGTCGACCCGCATTTACGCGCTGTCCCGACCCCCTTCGAGAACATTAGTTGAATGAGCGTTGTCGTATAGATCCAGGAACTTCAGAGCTCGTAAGGCCCTCGCTGGAGTTTTTCCGGGACTCTTTCCTCACCGAGGGTGCGACCCCGTTCGCCGCGACGGACCCGCTGCGCATCATCCCCGCCTCGATGGTGGGCGGCGCGGTCACCGGCGGCCTGTCGATGACCTTCGGCTGCACCCTCCGCGCGCCTGACAGTTCGGAACTGTCCGCTCATGCGAGATACGTCACGGTCCGGGACCAAAGTCCAGGACCGTGGTGTTGACTGGGCCCATGCCTGAACACCTGTCGTACTTCCAGCAGATAGGCGTGGCGTTCCTCGCGGCCGCCACCGTGGTGTGGGTCGTGGGTCTCGTCCGGCTGGTGCGCCATGTGGGCTGGGGCGCCGAGCAGCCCCTCGCCTCGCTGCCGGTCCAGGGCGGTCCGCCCGCCCAGGAGTCCGTGCCGCTGACGCCGGGCGAGCGCGACGCGTTCGCGGGCCTGGTACGACAGTTCAGCCGCCGTTAGCCGCCGGCCGCGGCCGGCGCTTGTGAAGCTAGCCGCAGCTGGGGCGGGAGCGGTCGGTGGCGCGGCGCTGCATCGCCGCGCGGGCCTCGTCCTGCGTGGCGTACACCTCGCACATGTGACGGCCGTCCGGCGTCGCCGTGTGTTCGATCTCCCAGAGACTGATCTCGCTGCCGTCGTGCAGCAGGAACGCGTGCTCGTACAGCGTGAAGCCGAGGCGCGGGCGGCCGAACGCCTGCGTGATCTGGTGCGCGTACGCGGTGTGCAGGAGCCGGACCGTGTCGGGTCCCGGGCGGTCCTCGTTCTCCGCGCGGCGCAGCAGGCGGCGTGCGTGGTCCGCCGAGTCGTCGGCCGCGTAACTGCGGCGCGGCTCGGGGATCGACGGGAGCTGGAGCGGGAGCGGCAGCTCGAACTCGGGGGCGGCCTCGCGGGGCAGCGGGAGGCGGTCCGTCGCCAGGCGGAGGTCCTCCTCCGACGTATACACCTCGTGCTGGGTCCCCCGCTGGGGCATCGTGTTGTGGACGAGCTCCCAGAGGGTGAGCGCGCTGCCGTCCGCGAGCAGCCACGTGTGCCGGTACGTCTCGCGGTGCAGGCCTGCGCTGTGGTGTGCGGAGTGCAGCGAACTGTCGTACGCGAGCGCGCAGTCGAGACGAGCGAGGGCCTCGTCGGGCAGCTCGAAGGAGTTCAGGGCCCGGCCCAGCAGGCGCCCGAGGTGCTCATCCGGCTGGTGAGTGCCGTCCGGCTGATGCGACTCGTGCGACTCGGGTGGCTCGTACGCTGCGGTGTCGTACGGAACGCTCAAGGCATCTCCCGGCGTTGCTACATGTCACCTTGTGGGTGCATACCGTAGCCCCTAGGTCGGACATCGTGTCCTCGAAATCAGAAACGAACGGGCCGCGCAGGGAAGTTCCCGCGCGGCCCGTCCTGAGGAGCGTCAGATTGCGCTGCCCGCCGTCCACTGGCTCCACGACATGTTCCAGCCGTTGAGGCCGTTGTCGGGCGCGATGGTGGTGTCGGGGGAGTGCTTGACGGTCACCACGTCGCCGACGAGCGAGTTGTCGTAGAACCACTTGGCGATCGTCGCGCCACCCGCGCCCTGGACGTCCGCGAGGCCGATGCAGCCGTGGCTGGTGCCGGAGCGGCCGAAGGGCGGATTGCCCTTCGGGTACCAGTAGTTGCCGTGGATGAACGTGCCGGACGAGGACAGGCGCATCGCGTGCGGGACGTCGGGGATGTCGTACTCGCCGCCGAAGCCGACCGTCGACCCGTTCATCCGGGTCTGTACGAACTTCTCGGAGATCACCATCTGCCCGTTGTACGTGGTGTGCTGCGCGCTGCCGGCCGAGATCGGGATCGTCTTCATCGTCCTGTCGTCCCGTACGACCGTCATCGTCTGGGTGTTGACGTCGACCGTGGAGACCTGGGAGCGGCCCACGGTGAAGGTGACCGTCTTGTTCTGGACGCCCGTCACACCGTTCGCGCCCCGCACGCCGTCCAGGTCGATCTTCATCGTGACCTTGGAACCGGCCTTCCAGTACTCCTCGGGGCGGAAGTCGAGCCGCTGCGCGCCGAACCAGTGGCCCACGATCTGCTGGCCGCTGCTGGAGGAGACCGTGATGTGCGACTGCACGGCCTTCCTGTTCGTGATCGCCTTGTCGAAGGTGAACGAGACCGGCATGCCGACGCCGACGGTGGTGCCGCCGTCCGGCGTGTACGTGCCGATGAAGCTGCCCGACGTGGTGACCGTCGTGAAGATCGAGTTGGCGGCTGCCGTCCGGCCGTCGGAATCCTTGGCGGTGGCCGAGATGCGGTACTTCGTCCCGCGCTCGAGCTGTTCCTTGGGCTCCCACGCCGAGCCGTTGGCGGTGAGGGAGCCCGGCACGGTCTTCCCGCTGTCGGGCTCCGTCATCTTCACGGCGGTGAGCTTGCCGGACTTGACCTTCACGCCCGTCGCGTTGATGGACGCCCCCGTCGAACCGTCCTTGGCCGAGATCGTGATCTGCGCGGCGGACGAGCCGTTGGTCTTGGTGTCGCCGTTCTTGCCGTCTGCGTTCTCCGCGTTGGCGCTGCCGCCGCAGGCGGTGAGGGCGAGCGCGCCGACGGCGACCGCGGCCGTCGCCACCAGGACCCGCCGCGCGGTACGCCTGCGGCCCCGCTCGGGCTGCCGGGGATGCTGCTGGTGCGCGGCCGTGTCCGGGGTTGTCACGAGATGCTCCATGATTCGTCAGTTACTCCAGTGTGTGTAGAGAGGGCGAACTGACCGTAAAGGTTCCTTCGGGAAGATGTGAACGGAGACACAGGTCACGTCAGGAACCGGGCGGGCCGGACGCTACGTGGATCCTGGGCTTCGCGAGGCATGAGTTCCGTGAGTCGTGTGCTCCGTGGGACGTATGTTCCGTGTGCCTTGGCGCGCCCCCGAGTGGTGGGCGCCCGTGCCTCAACTCCCGTACAGATCCCCGTACGAGAGGAACGTCCCGCCCGGCCCCCGCACCGACTCCGCCGCGAGCACCGCCCGCACGATGGCCCGTGTCACCATGTCCGCGCCCGCCGTGAGGATGTCGTTCAGCGCGAGGGGGTTGGCCTCGTCGAGCGGGCGCGTACCGGTCGCGACGGCGAAGACGGTGTCCCCGTCGTTGAGGAGGTGCACCGGACGGACGGCGCGCGCGATGCCGTCGTGCGAGGTGCCCGCGAGCTTGTGCGCCTGGGAGCGGGTGAGCACCGCGTCCGTGGCGACGACGGCGAGCGTGGTGTTCATCGGCGGCGCCTGTCCGGCGGCCTCCGCCTTGGTCCGCGCGATCCGTTCCTGCGCCGCCGCGTGCGCCTCCGGCGAGGGGTACGGATACGGGTGCGAGTGCGGGTGGGGTCCGCCGTCCCGCGCGTCTGCGAGGTCCGGGGCGAAGAACCGCCCGTAGAGCGCGCCCGTCGCCGGATCGACCGCGGAGCCCACCGCGTTGGCCACGACCAGTGCCGCGACCGTCACCCCCGAGTCGAGCATCGTGCTCGCCGTGCCCACGCCGCCCTTCAGCCCGCCGATCACCGCGCCCGTGCCCGCGCCCACCGAGCCCTCCGCGACAGGCGAGCCCGGCGCGGAGGCGGCCGCCGCCTCCACCGCCGCGCGGCCCGTCGCCGCGTCGGGCCTGGCCCGGAACTCCCCTCCGCGCCCCAGATCGAAGACGCACGCGGCGGGGACGACCGGCACCACCTCGCGCGGCCCGGCCCCCACGCGTACGCCCCGGCCCTGCTCCTCCAGCCACGCCATGACACCCGACGCGGCGTCCAGGCCGTAGGCGCTGCCGCCCGTCAGGGTCACGGCGTCGATGCGCCGGACCACATTGCGCGGGTCGAGCGCGTCCGTCTCCTTCGTGCCCGGGCCGCCGCCTCGCACGTCCACAGCGGCGGTCATTCCGCCCTCGGGCGCGAGCACCACCGTCGTCCCGGTCAGCCAGCCGCCCTCGCCGGCGCGGGTGGCATGACCGACCCGCAGGCCGGCGACATCGGTCAGGGCATTGCGCGTGGGCGTCGTCATACGGCATGCGTATCACGTGAGTTGGGCCCCGGGGCCGCCTCCGCGCACGCCCCCGTGGGCGTGACGTTCACGCCCACGGCGACGGTGAGCGCGGCCACGATGCCCGCCGGCGATGTCCGCGAACTTCGCCGTGACCAGCTAGCTACCTCTGGTGCTTCGTGGGCTTCTACGGTCACGTGCGTCGCCGTCTGCTGGTCGTTCTACGCCCGCAAGGGCGCCGAATCCCCCAGCTGCCCCCACGACCCGAGCGACGACGACCCGAGCGTCCTGCACCCCGGCACCCCGGCACCCCTGCGCCCGGCACCCCTGCGCCCTGTACCCCTGCGCCCTGTACCCCGACACCCGGCACCGCTGCGCCCCGCACCGCTACGCCCCGGCACCCCGCACCCCTGCTCCCGGCACCCCGGCCCCCTGCACCCGCTCCCGACGCTCCGCCCCCCGACGGACGTACGCTGGGGGCATGAGTACCGCCCCCGACCCCGAACCGCGCGATCCGAAGAGCGCGCTGGTCTTCGACGATCCGCTGAGTACGCAGTCCTCGGACGACACGGACCAAGGGTGGGGTGAGCGGCCCACCCACAGCGGCGACAGCGCCGCCGACCTGGCACGCTTCCTCGACGAGAAGCCGCCCCACCACCTCTGAGCCCGGCTACTGCTCGCTGTGCCCAGAGCCGCGCTGCGCCACCAGGGCGTCGCGGATCTCCTTCAGAACCTCCAGCTCGGACAGCTCCACGATCTCCGCGGCGCCTTCCTTCGCGGCATCCCGGGCCGCCTTCCTGGCGAGGTACTTGGCCATCGGCAGCACCATCAGGAAGTACACGACCGCGGCCGTGATGAGGAACGTGAGGGTGGCGCTGAGCACCGAGCCCCACAGGATCTCGATGCCGTCGTCGCCCGGGCAGGTGCCCTTCAGGCACGACGTGTAGCCGTTCAGGTCCTTCGTGCCGAACGCGCCGACCAGTGGGTTGATGACGCCCTTCACGACGGAGTTCACGATGTTGGTGAACGCGGCTCCGATGACGACGGCGACCGCAAGGTCGATCACATTGCCGCGCATCAAGAAGGCCTTGAAGCCCTCCCACAGACTCGGCTTCTTCTTCTCGCTCACCAGAAGGCCTCTCTTCACTTGTGCAGGATGTGGAGCAAACAGCTCCGCAACCTACGACAGCGCCTGGCCGGCCTGTCCAATGCGCCAACTCGAACGAGGGACTTGACTTCGAAACCGTGCGGACCGGCCCGTCCGGGTACCCGAAAATGATCACCACAGGGTCACCGCCAGCCGCGAGGTGGCACCGGCCCCGGCGAGCCGCGCCGCCGTCTCTCGAGGCACGGACAGGACGACCAGAGCGCCGCCCTCCGCGGCGACTTCGCCGGCGGACTCCGCCGACTCCGCAGAATCCGGCACGGAACTGACCCGCGCCCCCGCCGCGACGACCCTGCCGCCCCGGCCCCCGGATCCCTGCCCGTCAGCGGCTCCCGCCCCCGCCGCCACCACGTCGACCCGGTCACCGGGCCGCAGCAGCCGCACCGCCGCCGCGTCCGCGATCCGCACCGGCGCGGACACCGTCACGGCCGACCGCCGCACCCGCTCCCGCCCGGAGCCCGAGAACTCGGAGCCTGCGGAGCCGGCTCCTGAAGCGCCCGCGCCGGAGGACCCGGCACCGGAGGACCCCGCCCCCGACGGCCCCGCGGCCACCAGCACCGCCGCCGTCACGGCGAGCCCCGCAGCGACCGCCCGCCGCCGGTGCCGGCCCGCACGCCGTGGCCGCCAGCGCGCACCGCGCACCCGCAGCGGCGTGAAATGCGGGACCTCGCATGTCGGGGGAGTGCTGAACGGGGACATGGGCGACCACCACCTGGATCGAGAGGCATCGGAGAACATCGAAAAGCCTCGGAACGCGCAAGCTCGAAAGCTCGCCTCGCGCTCCACGATCCAGGCCCGCGCCGATTCCCGCTGAGCCCCGTGCACTACTCGCCGGTTGTGGACAACTCCCTCACCCGAAGGCGAAGTTCAGCACCGGCCAGCACCGGCCAGCACCGGCCAGCACCGGCCAGCGCCAGCCAGCACCGGCCAGCACCGTTCCGCACGCCGCTACGGCAGCACGATTCCCGGATCCATCCCCCCGAGCGCCCTCACGCACACGCAGTCCCGCTCGCCCTCCGCCGGCAGCCCCGCCACCGCGTCGAAGAGCACCGTCCGCAGCCGGTCCACATTGGCGGCGAAGACCTGGAGAACCTCGTGGTGCGACACGCCCTCGCCCGACTCGGCGCCCGCGTCGAGGTCGGTGACCAGGGTCAACGACGTGTAGCAGAGCTCGAGTTCACGCGCGAGCATCGCCTCGGGGTGCCCGGTCATGCCGACCACCGACCAGCCCTGAGAGGCATGCCAGCGGGACTCGGCGCGGGTCGAGAACCGTGGCCCCTCGACGACCACGAGCGTCCCGCCGTCCACCGGCTCCCAGTCGCGGCCACGCGCCGCCTTCACGGCGACCCGGCGCCCGGCCGGGCAGTACGGGTCGGCGGGCGACACATGCACCACGTTCGGCACGGTCCCGTCCGCCAGCGGCTCCCCGTCGAAGTACGTCTGCGCGCGGGCCTTCGTCCGGTCCACGAACTGGTCCGGCACCAGAAGCGTCCCCGGTCCGAACTCGGGCCGAAGGCCGCCCACGGCGCAGGGGCCGAGGACCTGCCGGACGCCCACGGAGCGCAGGGCCCAGAGGTTGGCGCGGTAGTTGATGCGATGCGGCGGCAGATGGTGGCCGCGGCCGTGGCGGGGCAGGAAGGCGACCTTGCGGCCCGCGATCTCGCCGAGGAAGAGCGAGTCGCTCGGCGCTCCGTACGGGGTGTCGACCTGGACCTCGGTCACGTCGTCCAGGAACGAGTAGAAGCCGGAGCCGCCGATGACGCCGACCTCGGCCGTGACCTGTGTGTTCGCCGTGTGAGCCGTGCCCGGAACTGTATTCGCCATGTACGGCACAGTATCCGCCCGGGAACGCCGAAAACCCCGTCGTCGGAGGACGACAGGGTTCCGTAAGAACTCGGCCGAAGGGGCCGAGCGGCCTTACGCGGCGGAAGAGCTCGAGGACGAGCTCGAAGAGGATGACGAAGCGGAGGCCGAGGACGTCGATGTGGAGGACGACGACCCGGACGACTTGGAGTCCGCGGACGAAGACTTCGTGTCCGAGGCCGACTTCGCGGACGACGGCGCCGGCGAGCTGCTCGACGAGGAGCCGCGGCTGTCGTTGCGGTAGAAGCCCGATCCCTTGAAGACGATGCCGACCGCCGAGAACACCTTCTTGAGGCGTCCGTCGCAGTTGGGGCACACGGTCAGGGCGTCATCGGTGAACTTCTGCACCGCCTCGAGGCCCTCGCCACATTCGGTGCACTGGTACTGGTACGTCGGCACTTGCTTCCTCCTGGCACTCTCACTCGATGAGTGCTAACGACAATCCATACTGACGTATTCCGAGAGATCAGTCCACTGACACGGGCACTCGGTGACCGACGCCACGCGCCACGGTCAGGCCTGTCGATGGCGGGACGAGGCGGGATCGCAGGGTCGCCAGGAGCAGCAGGGCGAGCACCGTGCCGCCCATCGGGACGAGGAATCCGGCGCCGTCCCAGAGGCGGTCCTCCAGCTGGCCGGCGACCGTGACGGCTGCTGCCTGGCCGAGCGCTACCGCGCCCGTGAGCCACGTGAAGGCCTCGGTGCGGGCGGTCGGGGGGACCAGCTTCTCGACGAGCGTGTATCCGGTGATCAGGGCCGGGGCGATGCACGTGCCCACCAGCAGGCCGATCCCGGCGAGCAGGAGAACGGACTGCGCGGCCCAGAGGCCGGAGGCGGTCACGGCGAGGGCGGTGTAGGCGAGCAGGAGGCGGCGCTGGGGCGCGATCTTCCAGGCGACGGCTCCGCAGACGATGCCGGAGAGCATGTTGCCCGCGGCGAACGTCCCGTACAGGACACCGTTCAGGCCGGGCTCGCCGATCGACTCGGTGAAGGCGGCCAGGGCGACCTGCATGCCGCCGAACACGGAGCCGATGCCGAGGAACGCCACGATCAGGATGCGCACTCCGGGGACGCGCAGCGCGGAAACGTGCTCCACGCGTGCGTGGACGTCGCCCGCGGATCGCGAGGGGCGGGGCTGTGTGCCGCGCTGCGCGGCGAACAGGAGGCCGCCCACGAGCGTCAGGGACGCCTCCGTGACGAGACCGGCGGCGGGGTGCACGCCGGTGCACAGGGCGGTCGCGAACAGCGGGCCGAGCACGAACGTGAACTCGTCCGTGACCGACTCGAAGGCGGCGGCCGTGGTCATCAGGGGCGAGCCCTGGAGCTTGACGCCCCAGCGGGCCCGCACCATGGGTCCGATCTGCGGGGTGGAGGCGCCGGTCGGGACCGCAGCGACGAACAGGGCCCACAGGGGGGCGTCGCTGAGTGCGAGCAGCGTCAGCAGGAGCACGGACGCCGTGTGCAGCAGGACGCCGGGCACGAGGACGGCGCGCTGCCCGCAGCGGTCGGCGAGCTTGCCCGTGAAGGGGGCGAACAGCGCCATGGAGACGCCGGTGGTGGCGGAGACGGCGCCGGCTGTGCCGTACGAGCCGGTGGTGTGCTGCACGAGCAGGACTGTCGAGATGGTCAGCATCGCGAACGGCTGCCGGGCGGCGAAGCCGGGGAGCAGGAACGTCCAGGCGCCGCGGGTGCGCAGCAGCTGTCCGTATCCGGGGCGCTTGTCGGTGACCGTGGCCGTGTAATTCTCTGGCACGGCCCTTGCCTTTCTGCCGCCTGGTAGCGCTGACCCGGTGGGGTGCGCCGAGAGCCGTCCTCATGCGCCGGGAACCGAGTGATACCGGGGTCCGCGCCAGGAGGGCCTGGGCCATGCAGGGTATGCAAGGGAACCGCGGCCGCTTTGCGGTCGCGCCGGCTCTACATCAGGCAGAGTCGGTGGAACTTCAAGTGTGTACCGTCCATGCTAACGGGCGGACGGGCCTCTTTCTTCCGCGTAGCGGAACTTCATCCAGCGGGAATCGACCCGCCATCCGCCCGTCGGCTCCCGCAAGGAGTCCCGGCTTCCGCCCCGGCACCCCAGTTCCCGACCCGGCGCCCTCGCTCCCGCCCAGGCGCCCAAGTTCCGGCCCGGAGCCCCCGTTCCCCGCCTACTGAGCCCGCCGTCCGCGCCCCGGGGTCCCGTTCCCCGAGAGCCATCCGGCGAGCTTGCCGCCCTGTGCCACGGCCCGCAGCCGGGCCTCGGCCTCGTCCCGCACCTGGTCCGTCGCCACCACGAGCAGTTCGTCACCGTGCCGCAGGACGGTCGTCGGCAGCGGCACGAAGGACTGCTTCTCGCGCACGACGAGCGTGACGGCGGCACCCGAGGGCATCCGCAGCTCGCTGACCTCGACGCCGTGCATCCGGGACTCCTCGGGGATCGTCACGGACAGCAGATGTCCGCGCAGTCGCTCCAGGGGCGCCGATTCGATGCCGAGGTCGGCGGCGGACGCGGAGTCGCTGCCGAGCCGCAGCATCCGGGCGAGCCAGGGCAGCGTCGGCCCCTGGACGAGCGTGTAGACGACGACGAGGACGAAGACGATGTTGAAGATCCGGGTGCTGTCGTCGACGCCGTTCACCATGGGGATGGTCGCCAGGATGATGGGCACCGCGCCGCGCAGTCCGGCCCAGGACATGAGGGCCTTCTCCTGCCAGGGCATCCGGAACGGCAGAAGGCTCAGGACGACACTGAGGGGGCGCGCCACCATCGTCAGGACGAGGCCGATGACGATCGCGGGCCATGCGTCGTCCACGAGGTCGTGCGGGGTGACGAGCAGGCCGAGCAGAACGAACATGCCGATCTGCGCGATCCAGCCGAGCCCTTCGGCGAAGCCGCGCGTGGCGGGCCAGTGCGGCAGTTTCGCGTTGCCGAGGACCATCGAGGCGAGGTACACGGCCAGGAATCCGCTGCCGTGGGCCATGGCTCCGGCCGCGTACGCGGTGACGGCGATGGCCATGACGGCGATCGGGTAGAGGCCGGAGGCGGGCAGCGCGACGTGCCGCAGGCCGAAGGAGCCGAGCCAGCCCACCGCGATCCCGATCGCGGCGCCGATCGCGAGTTCGAGGGCGATCTCGCCGACGAGGGCGTACCAGTGCTCGACGGGTCCGGCCGTGGAGAAGGCCACCACCAGGATCACCACAGGGGCGTCGTTGAAGCCGGACTCGGCCTCCAGGACGCCCGTCACGCGGGACGGCAGCGGCACCTTGCGCAGCACGGAGAAGACGGCCGCGGCGTCCGTCGAGGACACCACCGCGCCGATGATGAGCGCCTGCCGCCACTCCAGGCCCACGACGTAGTGCGCCCCGGCGGCCGTCACGCCCACGCTGACGGCGACTCCGACCAGCGACAGCATGACGGCGGCCGGCAGCGCCGGTTCGATCTCTTTCCACTTCGTGCCGAGGCCGCCCTCGGCCAGGATCACGACGAGGGCCGCGTAGCCGATGACCTGCGTCAGCTCGGCGTTGCTGAACGACACGTTGCCGATGCCGTCCTGACCCATGGCCACCCCGATGCCGAGGTAGAGGAGCAGGCTCGGCAGACCGCTGCGCGAGGAGATGCGCACGGCGGCCACGGCGATCAGCAGGACCAGCGAACAGACGAGCAGGAGCTGGTTGAGGTGGTGGACAGTCAGGGGCTGTTTCCTTCCTCCGAAGGCCGTACGGGAGGGCCCGTACGGGTGTACGGGGCGCCGCGGAACGACCAGGTACTTCGTTACCTTACCTAATCGTTAACGCTTTCTTGACGCCGTCCGGGGTGACCTCGGACGGTTTGGGGCCCCGGGTTCTTGACACCGCGTCCGAGGCCGCCGAGCCCTGCGCCTATGGTTGCTCCAGCGCTCCGTGACCCCACAGCCCGCCTGCAGCCCGCTCTGCCGCTCGCGAAGGACAGCAAGGACAGCGATGCCCTCGAACACCAACGCCTCTTCCGGCCATTCGTCCGGCAAGAAGAAGGGCCGCAGAGCCCGACTGATCGTGATCGTGCTCGTCCTGGCCATTGTCGCGGGCATCGGCTACGGCACGTACTGGAGCGTCAGTACCGTGCGTGCCTCCTTCCCGCAGACGAAGGGCTCGATCAAGCTCGACGGGCTCTCCGGTCCAGTGGACGTGAAGCGGGACTCCTACGGGATCCCTCAGGTCTATGCCTCGTCCGACGAGGACCTGTTCATGGCCCAGGGCTATGTGCAGGCGCAGGACCGCTTCTGGGAGATGGACGTCCGCCGCCATATGACCTCCGGCCGGCTCTCCGAGATGTTCGGCAAGAGCCAGGTCAAGACCGATGAGTTCCTGCGGACGCTCGGCTGGCACCGGGTGGCGCAGAAGGAGTACGACTCCAAGCTCTCGCCCGAGACGAAGAAGTACCTCCAGGCGTACGCCAAGGGAGTCAACGCCTACCTCGCCGGCAAGAACGGCGGGGACATCTCCGTCGAGTACGCGGCGCTCGGGTTCACCAACGACTACGCGCCGCAGAAGTGGACGCCCGCCGACTCCGTGGCCTGGCTCAAGGCGATGGCGTGGGACCTGCGCGGCAACATGCAGGAAGAGATCGACCGCTCGCTGATGACGAGCCGCCTCGGCCCGCAGCAGATCGCGGACCTGTACCCGGACTACCCGTACGACCGGAACAAGGCGATCGTCCAGTCGGGCTCCTACGACAGCGCGACCGACTCCTACGGGGAGGGCTCCGGCGGGTCCGGAAATCAAACCGGTACGGGTGCCGGAACCGGAACGGGTGCCTCCACCGGCACCGGTCTCGCCGGCAACACCGAGGCCCCCAACGGCCTCCAGAGCCAGCTGACCGGGCTCTCCGACGCCCTGGACCAGGTCCCCGCGGCCGTCGGCCCGAACGGCAACGGCATCGGCTCCAACTCGTGGGTGGTCTCCGGAGCGCACACCATCACCGGGAAGCCGCTGCTCGCCAACGACCCGCACCTGTCGCCGCAGCTCCCGTCGGTCTGGTACCAGATGGGCCTGCACTGCCGGAGCCTGTCGGCCTCGTGCCAGTACGACGTCACGGGTTACACGTTCGCCGGGATGCCCGGCGTGATCATCGGCCACAACCAGGACATCTCCTGGGGCATGACGAACCTCGGTGCCGACGTCACCGACCTGTACCTGGAGAAGCTGAACAGCGGCGGCGGGTACCAGTACGACGGCAGGACGGTCCCGTTCAAGACCCGCAAGGAGACCATCAAGGTCGCCGGCGGCGACGACAAGACCATCACCGTCCGCGAGACCAACAACGGTCCGCTGATCTCCGACCGGGACGACGAGCTGGTCAAGGTCGGCAAGAAGGCGAAGGTCGACGCGGCCGCCCCCGACCGGGGCGACGGCTACGGGGTCTCGCTGCGCTGGACCGCGCTGACCCCCGGCAAGTCCATGGACGCCGTGTTCGAGCTGAACAAGACGAAGGACTGGAAGCAGTTCCGCAAGGCCGCCGCCGACTTCGAGGTGCCCTCGCAGAACCTGATCTACGCCGACACCAAGGGCAACATCGGCTACCAGGCGCCCGGCAGGATCCCGGTCCGCGGCAAGGGCGACGGCTCGCTGCCCGCCCCCGGCTGGGACGCCGCGTACCGCTGGAAGAGCTACATCCCGCAGTCCGCGCTGCCGTACGAGTACAACCCCAAGCGCGGCTACATCGTGACCGCCAACCAGGCTGTCATCGACAAGGACAAGTACCCGTACCACCTCACCTCCGACTGGGGTTACGGCACGCGCAGCCAGCGCATCACCGATCTGATCGAGTCGAAGATCGCCGGCGGCGGCAAGATCTCCACCGACGACATGCGCACCATGCAGATGGACAACAGCAGCGAGATCGCCAAGCTGCTCGTGCCCAAGCTGCTCAAGATCGACGTCTCGGACAAGTACGTCCGTGAGGCACAGAAGCTCCTGGAGAACTGGGACTACACCCAGAGCCCGGACTCGGCGGCCGCCGCGTACTTCAACTCGGTCTGGCGCAACATCCTCAAGCTGTCCTTCGGCAACAAGCTCCCCAAGGAGCTGCGGGTCAAGGGCCAGTGCCTGAGTGTCGAGCCGGCCGGTGACACCGGCCCGGCGGACGAGGACCGCCGGGTGCGCGAGTGCGGCGAGCGCGACGCGGACTCGGCGCAGCCGGACGGCGGCGACCGCTGGTTCGAGGTCGTCCGCAAGATCATCAACGATGAGAACAACGACTGGTGGAAGGCCCCGGCCACTCGCACCGACGCCGAGACCAAGACCCGCGACCAGCTGTTCGCGCGGGCCATGGAGGACGCGCGCTGGGACGTGACGGCCAAGCTCGGCAAGGACATCGACACCTGGAGCTGGGGCCGGCTGCACCAGCTGAGCCTGAAGAACCAGACCCTCGGCACCGACGGGCCCGGCTGGCTCCAGTACGTGCTCAACCGCGGCCCGTGGAAGCTCGGCGGCGGCGAGGCGGCCGTGGACGCGACCGGCTGGAACGCGGCCGGCGGCTACGGCGTCATCTGGGTCCCGTCGATGCGCATGGTGGTCAACCTCGCGGACCTCGACAAGTCCAAGTGGATCAACCTCACCGGAGCCTCGGGGCACGCGTTCAGCGCGCACTACACCGACCAGACCGAGAAGTGGTCCAAGGGCGACCTCCTCCCGTGGGTCTCCTCGGAGAAGGCGGTCGGCGCGAACACGAAGGACACCCTGGTGCTGCGACCCTGACGACGGGCGACACCGCATGAAAGGGCCCTCCACGCACGCGTGGAGGGCCCTTTCGGTCACCGGGGCGGACGGTTCACCGGAAGCGGCGCACTCCCGAAGGCGTCACCACGGCGTGCACAGGACGGTCGTGCGGCTCCTCGGGGACGCGCTCCACGACCTCGCCGTCGTACAGGAGCACCACGAGCGCCGGATCCGCGTCCGCCCGCTCAAGGCGCGCGAGGACCCTGTCGTACGAGCCGCCGCCGCGGCCGAGCCGCATGCCGCGCCCGTCGACCGCGAGGCCCGGCAGCAGCACCGCGTCGGCCTCCACGACGGCCTCGGTGCCGAGCGGCTCCCCGGAGGGCTCCAACAGGGCCATCTTTCCCGCATGTTGCACGCGCGCGAGGGACCCCTGTCCGTCGTAGGCGCCCCAGTCCAAGTCGTTGTCGTCGAGGAGCACAGGAAGCAGGACGCGTACCCCGCGCGCGTGGAGCGCGTCGAGCAGCGCGCGGGTGCCCGGTTCCCGGCCGACGGAGACGTACGCGGCGACGGTCCGCGCCCCGGCCAGCTCGGGAAGTTCAAGCGCCTGGCGGGCGAGCGCCCCGGCCGCCGTCTCGACGTCATCGGCGGGCAACCCCGATCTCACCTGGAGGAGTTCTGCCCGCAACGCGTTCTTGTCAGCCTTTGACAAACACATAGCCAGCTCACAAACCCCTCATATAGGCATCAAGTTAACTGGAAGCAAATCTTCCGCCCAGACGCTACGGATATGGTTCACCGCATGACTGAGTCGCACCCCAGGATCAGCAAGGCTGTCATCCCCGCCGCGGGCCTCGGCACCCGGTTCCTGCCGGCCACCAAGGCAACGCCCAAGGAGATGCTGCCGGTCGTCGACAAGCCGGCGATCCAGTACGTCGTCGAGGAAGCCGTGTCCGCCGGCCTCGACGACGTACTCATGATCACAGGCCGCAACAAGCGGCCCCTGGAGGACCACTTCGACCGCAACTACGAGCTCGAGTCGGCTCTCCAGAAGAAGGGCGACGCCGGCCGCCTCGCCAAGGTCCAGGAGTCCAGCGACCTCGCGACCATGCACTATGTCCGCCAGGGCGACCCCAGGGGCCTCGGTCACGCCGTCCTGTGCGCGGCTCCCCACGTCGGCCAGGAGCCCTTCGCGGTCCTCCTCGGCGACGACCTGATCGACCCGCGCGACCCCCTGCTCGCCCGCATGGTCGACGTCCAGGAGCAGCGCGGCGGCAGCGTCATCGCCCTCATGGAGGTCGAGCCCTCGCAGATCCACCTCTACGGCTGCGCCGCCGTCGAGGCGACCGAGGACGGCGACGTCGTCAAGATCACCGGCCTCGTCGAGAAGCCCGACCCCGCGGACGCCCCGTCGAACTACGCGATCATCGGCCGCTACGTCCTCGACCCCGCGATCTTCGAGATACTCCGCCGGACCGAGCCGGGCCGCGGCGGCGAGATCCAGCTCACCGACGCCCTCCAGCAGCTCGCCGACGACGAGAAGGCCGGCGGGCCCGTCCACGGCGTCGTCTTCAAGGGCCGCCGGTATGACACCGGAGACCGTGGCGACTATCTGCGTGCCATTGTCAGACTCGCGTGCGAACGTGAGGACCTGGGCCCGGACTTCCGCGCCTGGCTTCGCAGTTACGTCACCGAGGAGATGTAGCACCTTGAGCAGCACGACCACGCACGTCACCGGTCAGCAGCACGTCTGGTCGGTGGCGGAGCACCTGGAGGACATCCTCGCCACGGTCCGCCCGCTGGAGCCCATCGAGCTCCAGCTCCTCGACGCACAGGGCTGCGTCCTCGTCGAGGACATCTCGGTGCCGCTCTCGCTGCCCCCCTTCGACAACAGCTCGATGGACGGGTACGCGGTCAGGGCCGCCGACGTGGCGGGCGCGAGCGAGGACTTCCCCGCGGTGCTCACGGTCGTGGGGGACGTCGCCGCGGGCCAGGCCCGGCTGCTCCGCGTCGGGCCCGGCCAGGCCGCCCGCATCATGACCGGCGCCCCGCTCCCGCCCGGCGCCGAGGCCGTCGTCCCCGTCGAGTGGACCGACGGCGGCCTGGGCGAGGGCCCGGTCTCCGGGATGCGCGCCCACAGCGCCGCCCCCGAGGGCGCCTCCGGCGAGGTCCGTGTGCACCGCCCCGCCGAGGCACGCGCGCACGTGCGCGCCAAGGGCAGCGACGTGAAGGCGGGCGACCGCGCCCTGGAGGCCGGCACGGTCCTCGGACCGCCCCAGATCGCCCTCCTCGCCGCGATCGGCCGCGGCAGCGTACGCGTGCGCCCGCGCCCGCGCGTCGTCGTCATGTCCACCGGCAGCGAACTCGTCCAGCCGGGCGAGGAGTTGGCCGCGGGCCAGATCTACGACTCCAACAGCTTCGCCCTCACCGCCGCCGCCCGCGACGCCGGAGCGATCGCGTACCGCGTCGGCGCGGTCGCCGACGACGCGGAGACACTGCGCTCCACCATCGAGGACCAGCTGATCCGCGCCGACCTCATCGTCACCACGGGCGGAGTCAGCGTCGGCGCGTACGACGTCGTGAAGGAGGCGCTGACCTCCGTCGGCGACTCCGAGGACGAGACCGGCATCGGAGCCGGCAGCGGCGTCGAGTTCCGCAAGCTCGCCATGCAGCCGGGCAAGCCCCAGGGCTTCGGCACCATCGGCCCCGAGCACACCCCGCTCCTCGCCCTGCCGGGCAACCCCGTCTCCTCGTACGTCTCCTTCGAGCTGTTCGTACGCCCCGCGGTGCGTACTCTCATGGGCCTGCCCGCCGCGGACGTGCACCGGCCGTCGGCCCGCGCGGTCCTGAAGTCGGCCAAGGCACTCAGCTCGCCCGCGGGACGACGTCAGTTCCTGCGCGGGACGTACGACGCCGAGGCCGGGACCGTCACCCCCGTGGGGGGCTCCGGATCCCACCTCGTCGCCGCGCTCGCCCACGCGGACGCGCTGATCGTCCTGCCCGAGAAGACCACCTCGGCCGAGCCCGGCGTGGAAGTGGACGTGGTCCTCCTCGGCTGAGCGCCCCGTCCGCGCGATACCGTGTCGCGCACAACAGGCCGCGCGCCGCACCGCGCGGCCCACGGACCGGGAGCGCCAGAGCACCATGAGCAGTTCGCAGGACCGACTGACGCACATCGACGAGGCGGGCGCGGCCCGCATGGTCGACGTGTCCGCCAAGGACGTGACCGCGCGCACCGCCCGTGCCAGCGGCCGCGTCCTCGTATCGCCCCGCGTGGTGGAGCTGCTGCGCGGCGAGGGAGTGCCCAAGGGTGACGCCCTCGCCACGGCGCGCATCGCCGGGATCATGGGTGCCAAGCGCACCCCCGATCTCATCCCGCTCTGCCACCCGCTGTCGGTGTCCGGAGTGAAACTGGACCTGTCCGTCGCCGACGACGCGGTCGAGATCCTCGCCACGGTGAAGACCACCGACCGCACGGGCGTCGAGATGGAGGCCCTGACGGCCGTCTCGGTGGCCGCGCTCACGGTGATCGACATGGTGAAGGCCGTCGACAAGGGCGCCGTCATCACGGACGTACGCGTCGAGGAGAAGACGGGCGGCAAGTCGGGCCACTGGACCCGCCCGGAGGCCGGGGAATGAGCCCCTACCGCGCCCTGGTCGTCACCGCCTCCAACCGCGCCGCCGCCGGGGTCTACGCCGACACGGGCGGCCCCCGGATCGCGAAGGGCCTCGAAGCCATGGGCTTCCAGGTCGACGGACCGCAGGTCGTGCCCGACGGGGACCCGGTGGCCGAGGCGCTGCGGGCCGGTGTCGACGCCGGGTACGACGTCATCCTCACCACCGGCGGCACCGGCATCTCGCCCACCGACCGGACCCCCGAGGCCACCCGCAGCGTGCTCGACCACGAGGTGCCCGGCATCCCCGAGGCCATCCGCGCGTTCGGGCGCGAGAAGGTGCCCACGGCCGCACTCTCCCGGGGCCTCGCCGGCGTCGCCGGACGCACCCTGATCGTGAACCTGCCCGGGTCGTCCGGCGGGGTCAAGGACGGCCTCGCCGTGCTCGGCACCCTGCTGACCCACGCCGTCGACCAGCTGCGCGGCGGCGACCACCCCAGACCTGACGGGGGTGCGAGCTGAACAGCCCATCCTGGCCGGTCGAGCTGACGGACGGTGACGTCTGTCTGCGCCCGATAAAACTGCGCGACCAACGGGCCTGGCGCGAGGTCAACCGCCGCAACCGCGACTGGCTGCGCCCCTGGGAAGCGACCATCCCGCCGCCCACGCCCAGCGGCCCCATCGCCCACCGTCCGACCTACCGTCAGATGGTCCGCCACCTGCGCGCCGAGGCGAGCGCGGGGCGCATGCTGCCCTTCGTCATCGAGTACCAGGGGCGCCTGGTCGGGCAGTTGACGGTGGCGGGGATCACCTGGGGCTCGATGTGTTCGGGTCATGTCGGCTACTGGGTCGACGAGTCGGTGGCCGGGCGCGGCGTGATGCCGACGGCGGTGGCGCTCGCGGTCGACCACTGCTTCCGCACGGTGGGCCTGCACCGTATCGAGGTCTGTATTCGCCCGGAGAACGGGCCGAGTCGCCGGGTCGTCGAAAAACTCGGATTCCGCGAGGAAGGGCTGCGGCCCCGCTATCTCCACATCGACGGCGGGTGGCGCGACCATCTCGTCTTCGCGCTCACCGCGGAGGAGGTCCCGGAAGGCCTCCTGAGCCGCTTGCGTCGCAAGCGTGGCGGCAACACCGCTGGTCCGGGTGGTCCGAGCAGCGCGGAGCGCCCCGGCACATCGCCAAAATGAAATAAGTGTTCGAAACTGATCGGGGATCGTCCGCCTCGGGCATTAAATTCGCTCGACGGATGGCGCGTTGATGCCTCAGTCGGAAAAAAAGCTCGAAATATCAGCCAGATCGTGCGACACACCGGCTCAATTGGCGGATGCCCCCACGCAAACCCCTCTACCGTGTGAGACGTGAGCAGCAGCGGCCTCATCTACGCAGTCATCGTCGGGGCCTGGGCCGCCTACTTGGTGCCGATGTGGCTCCGTAGGCAGGACGAGCTGAACGAGGCCCGTCCGACGGAACGCTTCAGCACCGCCATCCGGCTGCTGTCCGGACGGGCGGGCATGGAGCGCCGATACGCCAAGGACCTGCAGACGCGCTCGCCCGAAGGGGAGGAGCAGCGCAGCGACCCGTCCGTCCCGGACGCGGCCACCGACTCGGTGGACGTCCGGGCCTTCGCCGCGCCCCCGGTCCGAGGGGAGCGCAGGAACGAGAACCGGGACGCCCGCCACGAGCGGCACCCCGGACCCGAACCCCGCCCCGAGCCCCGGCCCAGGACCTCGCCCGCCCGGCAGGCACCCGACCGCCAGGTCTCCGCCCGGACCCCCCACGACCAGCAGGCGCACGACCGGCCGCACCACGACCGGCCCGCCAACGACCCGCACACGAACGGCAGGTCCGCAACCGGACGCCAGGGCCCCGACCGCCAGAAGTCGGACCGTCAGGCGTCCGACCGCCAGCCGTCCGACCGGTCCGCGGCCGAGCGACAGGCCGCTTCGGCGGACGCCGCCGCCCGTGCCCGCCGCTCCAAGGTGCTCGCGCGCAGGCGCCGTACGACCGTCATGCTCTTCCTCGCCTTCACGGCCGGAGCGGTCGTCGCCGCCGTCGGCGGGCTCGCGTTCCTCTGGGCACCCGCGGTGCCCGCCGTGCTGCTCAGCTCGTACATCTTCTATCTGCGCGCCCAGGAGCGGCGGCGCTTCGCGTACACGATGGACCGGCGCCAGGCCGAGGTCGCGGCGCAGCGGCTGCGCGAACGGCAGCCCCGCAGGCGCCAGCCCACCGCGGGCCGGTCCGCCGCGGAGGAGGCCGAAGAGGGGCCTGCGCCAGAGGTGGAGACCGACCCCGGTCTCGAGGCGCTCGCGGCCGACCGGCGCGCGCTCGTCGAGCAGACCGACCACGCCGAGTGGGTCGACCAGCAGCGCGAGCGGCAACGCGGCCCCGGCCACGGCGACAGCTGGGACCCGGTCCCGGTGCCGCTGCCGACGTATGTGACCGCCCCGGTCGCCCCGCGCGCCACGGGCAGCGTCGACCTCGGCGCCCCCGACGCGTGGAGCTCGGCCCGCTCCAGCACGGCGGGCGCGGCGCAGCAGGAGCCGGACGGGCACACCGGCGAGGAGCCTGCGGCGGCGTCCGAGGAGAGCGACGGCGCGGACGAGATCGGGGACGAGCGCTGTGACGCCCGCCGGGCCGCCTCCGCGCGCCGCTCGCGCGAGCGCGGCCGCACCCCGCTCTTCGACCAGTACGACGACGGCGGCCGCCCCCGCGCGGCCAACGAGTGAGACCCGTCCGGGGCCACCCTGGCTGACCAGCCAGGAACGGATTTCCGAGCACCCCGATCGGGATGCTAGAGTTTCACTCGTTGCAAGGGCCTGTGGCGCAGTCTGGTAGCGCACCTCGTTCGCATCGAGGGGGTCTGGGGTTCAAATCCCCACAGGTCCACCGCAATTAAGAGCCCCACCGGATTCGTCCGGTGGGGCTCTTGCCTTGCCCGCTTGCTCCCTCCCCGTGGCGCCCTTTCCGCGATGTTGGGCGCGTCACAGCGCCTTGGCGAAGCAGCGGCTCAGTTCCTCGAAGCGGTAGTGGCCGAACTTGCTGCAGGCCGTGTAGCCGCTCGACGCGTAGAGAGCGATGGCCTCCGGCTGCTTGAGGCCCGTCTCCAGGACCATGCGGGAACGGCCGGCGGCGCGGGCGTCGTCCTCCAGGGCCGCGAGTATGCGCCGGGCCAGACCCAGCCCCCGGGCCTCGGGTGTGACGTACATCCTCTTCAGCTCGGCGTCGCCGTCCGAATATCCCTCGTCGTTCTGCTCCTGGGTGCGCCAGCCGCCGGTGGCGAGCGGGGTGCCCCCGTCGTCGTACGCGATCAGATAGAGGCCGCGCGGGGCGTCGAACATCGTCGGGTCGAGCGGGGTGACGTCGCCGTCGTCGCCGTAGCGCTCGGCGTATTCGAGCTGGACGCGGTCGTTCAGCTTGATCGCGTCGGGGTGTCCGAAGGAGACGCGCTGGAGGGTGGGCGCCATGGGCTGAATAGTCATGCTGAGTATCGTATCTCTATGCTGGCGTGCGGCTGTCCTTTCAAGTGTGCCGGTATGGTGCCCCGGTGCTGACTGTGACGAGTGTCAACGTGAACGGGCTGCGGGCCGCCGCCAAGAAGGGCTTCGTGGAATGGCTGGCCGGGACCTCCGCGGATGTCCTGTGCCTCCAGGAGGTGCGGGCGGAGCCCCAGCAGCTGCCCGACGAGGTGCGCGAGCCCGAGGGGTGGCACGTCGTGCACGCCCCCGCCGGCGCGAAGGGGCGGGCCGGTGTGTCGCTCTACACACGCCGTGAGCCGGAGCGCGTACAGATCGGCTTCGGGTCCGAGGAGTTCGACGGGAGCGGGCGGTACGTGGAGGTGGACCTCCCCGGCGTCGTCGTCGCCAGCCTCTATCTGCCCTCCGGCGAGGTCGGGACCGAGCGTCAGGACGAGAAGATCCGCTTCATGGGCGAGTTCCTGGCCTATCTGAAGGGCCTGCGCGAGCGGGCCGCCGCCGAGGGCCGCGAGGTGCTCGTGTGCGGCGACTGGAACATCGCCCACCGCGAGGCGGACCTCAAGAACTGGAAGTCCAACAAGAAGAACTCCGGCTTCCTCCCCGAGGAGCGCGACTGGCTCGGACAGGTTCTCGACGAGACAGACGGTGGCTACGTCGACGTGGTGCGCTCCCTGCACCCCGACGAGGAGGGCCCGTACTCGTGGTGGTCGTACCGGGGGCGGGCTTTCGACAATGATTCAGGATGGAGGATCGACCTCGCGGTCGCGACGCCTGGGCTCGCTCGGCGGGCGGTCAAGGGGTTCGTCGAGCGAGCTGCAAGTCACGGGGAGCGGTGGTCGGACCACGCTCCCGTGACCGTGGTGTTCGAGACGTGACAGGTGTGAGGGGCGCGCCGAGAATCTCGGCGCGCCCCTCACACTCTCAGCCCTTCACGCCTCAGTTGCTCAGTCGCGTACCGGGGGATCTCCCGAGCGAGAACGCCAAGCGGGAGGTATCCGGCCCGGACCGTCGGGCGCGACCTCCGCCAGGACGACCCTTGGTGACGTCGATGCGGACGCAGGTGCGGAGAAGGTCCTCTCGCGTTACTTCACCCTCTGTTCCGATCGCCTGGAGATAGCGGTCGACCGCGTACGCCTCAAGCCAGTCGGAGCGCATGCCTGCGGCGGCGGGGCAGGTTTCGCCTCGGGCGGTCGCGCGGCACATGTAGTCCCCGTACGGATAGCCCTTCCGGGCGGCGAAGTACATGCGTCCGCCACAACCCATGCAGTGCACGACTCCGACGAGCAGGGCGGTCGTACGGCTGCGGGCGTGGCGGGTGCCGTTGGAGCGTGCCTGGAGCAGGTCTTGCAGGTCACGGAACTCCTCCTCGGTGAGCAGTGGAGGGCCGATCAGGACGGGGGCGCCCTCGGGGTCGCGGACAGTCCGGCCTTGGTGTACTCGATGCCCGGCAAGAGACGGGCTGCGCAGCACTTTGGAGAGGGTGCCGGACGTCCAGCGGAACCGTTCGAAGTCCCGGCCGTGGCGACGACCGCCTGTCGGGCGCCCCTGGAGTCGCGCGTGGTGGTCGCGCGGGACGAGCACCGATGCTTCGTTGAGCTTGCGCGCGATGGCGATGAGAGACAGGCCCGCGTGGACCTCCTTCACAATCATGCTGACGAGGTCTGCAGACTGGGGATCCGGGGCCAGGCACCACCCGCTGCCGGAAGGGTGCGGTGATTTCCGGTAGCCGAAGGGAACCAGGCCGCCTCCGTACCGGCCGGCTGCTCGCAGCGCTTCGTGGCTGCTGGAGAGCCGGTCGGAAATGGTGCGGGACTCTTGCTCAGCGGCGTACCCCAGGTCCATGCATCGCCGGATGGTGGCACCGCCTGCCTGTGGTGTCACCACGAGCGCACGGTCTTCGTCAGGAAGACCGAAGATGAATGAACGAGCATGCCTCCGGCCCCACGTGATCAACTCGGCCATGTGTGCCACGGACCGAACGGCGCGGTCCACGTGTGACCACGCGATGGCGTCGTAGTCGTCAGGGCGACGTAGCCAGGCCGACAGGGATGGCCGTTCGAAGGGGGATGCCCTACGGGCCGAGACGCCGAGGTCTGTGGCCTCGGCGACCAGCGTGAAGCCGAGCCGATCGACGCAGAGTTGGATTGTGGCGCGCTGACGGCCCGGCGACGTGGTGACGCTCGTGAGTTGGCTGAGGCGAACTGCTGCGAGGTCCCTTGGCTGTCCGGTGGCGGTCGCGGAGGGCGAAGTCGGCACGGGATGTTGAGGTCTAGTCTTGGGCATGTCGACGCTCCTGGCTGGTGTCGGCCGTACCCCGGGGCTGGTGACACAGTCGCCGGGGCTTTCGATCTCACTCTCGGAGTGGGAACGGCCTTCCGTCTGCCATTTATCGGAAAAGCGCCTCATGGGGTGAATGTTCCGACGGCGTAAGGGATGTGATGGCTCATCGACCGAAAGTCCGGTAGAGGACTGTCCGTATGTTCGAGTGGCGTGGCAGATTTCGGCGTGTGCGTGACGAGTGGTCCGAGTGGTCAACTGGCAACGTTGCGGGGGGACTTCATGTCCGTGCTTCCTTCCAGGCGTCGTGTGCTGCTCGGGGCCGCCGGGGCCGGGGTCGCGGCTGTGGTGGCGCCGGGGGCGGCCCGCGCGGTGGCCTCGGGGCCGCCCGCGGTCATGGTCACCGAGCAGGCGAGCAAGCGGATCCTCGTGCTCGATCCGGGGCGGACCGTCTGGGATCCGGCGGCCGATCCGTCCTGTGTGCGGTGGCAGTTCTCGCCCGTCGGGGACCCGCGGTATCGGGATCTCGTGCCGGACGAGAGCTGGGTGTACCCCGCCGAGGCGAAGGTCCGGGTGCATCGCGGGCGGACGTATCTGCTGACCACGGCGTCCTTCGGGTTCGCGGCCGTCGTCTCGTATCCGTCGGGGCGGCGGTACTGGGGTGCGACGCTCGGGCCCGGCGACGATCTCCTCAACCCCCACAGCATCGAGATCCTGCCGGACGGGAACGTGGCCGTCGCGTGCAGTACGGGGGCGCTCGTCAGGCTCTACGCCGCGTCGCTCGGCCCGCACTCGCGGCGGTTCGCCGAGGTGACGCTGAAGGGTGCGCACGGGATGCACTGGGACGCCCGGCGCGAGGTGCTGTGGGCGCTGGGCGATGACGAGCTGGTCGCGTACCGGGTGGGTGGCAGTCGGGTGCGGCCCGCGCTGGCGAGGCTGTCGTCGGTGGGGCTGCCGGTCGCCAAGCCGGGGAAGTCGCCCGGCGGGCACGACCTGTTCCCGGTGGCGGGGCGCCCGGGGCGGCTGTGGGTGACCACGAGCGCTTCGGTGTTCCAGTACGACATCGCGGGCGGGGCCTTCGTGCAGGACTTCGCCGGTGCGGCCGAGATCGTGCGGCCCGGGGTGAAGGCGATCGGGGACGATCCGCGGACCGGGCAGGCGCTCAGTACGGTGCCGGAGAGCGGCCTGGGTGAGACGTGGTGGACGACGAGGGTGGGCGTGCACCGGCCGCCGGGCTCGTACACCCTCGTCAACGGCGGGATCTACAAGGCGCGTTGGTGGTTGCCGAGGTAGGCGGCGGGGCTGCTCACTCTCCGGGTTTCTTGGCCAGGGCGCGGTCCAGGGCCAGGGACAGTTCCGCCTCGATCACGCTCTTGGCGAGCGGGCGCAGGCGCTGGAGGTCGTGTTCCGTGGCGTGCGAGAGGACCAGGTCGGTGAAGAGTTCGGCCAGGTCCTCCGCGTGGGCGCGGACGCGTTTGGCGGCCGAGAGGACGTCGGCGAGCGGGACGCCCTCGCGGACCAGGGCGGCCGACACGTCGAGCAGGCGCCGGCTGACGTGGACGATCTCCTCGCCGTCCACGCCGACGTAGCCGAGGTCCATCGCGGCTTCGAGGTTGTCCGGGGTGACCTGGCCCGCGAAGTAGTCGGCCAGTTCCTCGGGGGTGAGGCGGACGGGGATCTCCTCGGACGGTTCGCCGAGGCCGAGGAGTTCGCCGACGTCGCGCCCACGGTCGAAGGCCTCGGAGAGTTCGGCGATGCCGCTGAGGGTGTGGCCGCGTTCGAGGAGGGCGGCGATGGTGCGCAGGCGGGCCAGGTGGCTCTCGTCGTACCAGGCGATGCGGCCCTCGCGGCGCGGCGGCCGGATGAGCTTGCGTTCGCGGTAGAAGCGCAGGGTGCGCACGGTGATGCCGGCCTCCCGCGCGAGCTCCTCCACGCGGAACTCCCGGGTGCCGGTGCCTTTCGCCGCCTCTTCCGCCGCTTCTTCCACGGGTGCTTTCGCCGCTTCCTTCGCCACGCGAGAACCCTATGTTGTACCGCCGGTAACTTTCGTGCTCCCGCCCCCTACCCATCAGTACGCAGCTGCTCTACTCTCCCCATTGCGCCAGTGTTCACTGGCAGGGTCGTGCGGCTAGGGAGGCGCCGGGATGACTGAGCACGAGCATGAACACGTACGGGTGGCGGTGATCGGGTCCGGGTTCGGCGGCCTCGGGGCCGCGGTCCGGCTGCGGCGCGAAGGCATCACCGACTTCGTGGTCCTGGAGCGGGCGGGCGCCGTGGGCGGCACCTGGCGCGACAACAGCTACCCGGGGTGCGCGTGCGACGTGCCCTCCCACCTGTACTCCTTCTCCTTCGCGCCCAACGCCGACTGGCCGCGCACCTTCTCCGGCCAGGAGCACATCCGGGAGTACCTGGAGCGCGTCGCCGACACCTTCCGGCTGCGCCCGCACATCCGCTTCGACCACGAGGTGAAGCAGGCGCGCTGGGACACCGAGAAGCTGTGGTGGGAGGTCGAGACGTCGCAGGGGACGCTCACCGCCGACGTCGTCATCTCGGCGACCGGCCCGCTGTCCGACCCGAAGATGCCGGACATCAAGGGCCTCGACGCCTTCCCCGGCAAGGTCTTCCACTCCGCGCGCTGGGATCACGACTACGACCTGCGCGGCAAGCGCGTCGCCGTGATCGGCACCGGCGCCTCCGCCATCCAGATCGTGCCGGCCATCCAGCGCGACGTGGCGCAGCTGACCCTCTTCCAGCGCACCCCGCCGTGGGTGATGCCGCGCGCCGACCGCGCCATCACGGGCGCCGAGCGCTGGCTGCACCGTCAGCTGCCGTTCACCACGCAGGCCCGCCGCGGTCTGCTGTGGGGCATCCGCGAGCTCCAGGTGCAGGCGTTCACGAAGCGGCCCAACGAGCTGGGCCTGGTCGAGCAGCTCGCCAAGCGCAACATCCACCGGTCGATCAAGGACCCGGCCCTGCGCGCCAAGCTCACCCCGAACTACCGCATCGGCTGCAAGCGCATCCTGCTGTCCAACGCCTACTACCCGGCGCTCGCGCAGCCGAATGTCGATGTCGTGGCCTCCGGGCTCAGCGAGATCCGCGGCTCCACGCTGGTCGCCACCGACGGGAGCGAGGTGGAGGTCGACGCGATCGTCTTCAGCACCGGCTTCCACGTCACGGACATGCCGATCGCCGACCGGGTCGTGGGCGCCGAGGGGCACACGCTCATGGAGTCCTGGAAGGACGGCATGAAGGCGCTGCGCGGCGCGACGGCGGCCGGGTTCCCGAACTTCATGACCGTCATCGGGCCGAACACCGGCCTCGGCAACTCCTCGATGATCCTGATGATCGAGTCCCAGCTGAACTATCTGGCCGACTACGTACGCCAGTTGGACGTGCTCGGCGGCCGCGTCGCCCTGGACCCGCGCGCCTCCGCGGTGAACGCGTGGAACCGCCGCGTGCAGGACCGGATGGAGCGCACGGTGTGGAGCTCCGGCGGCTGCAGCAGCTGGTACCTCGACGAGAGCGGCGTGAACACCACGCTGTGGCCGGGCACGACGACCGAGTTCCGGTCCGCCACGCGCCGGGTCGACCTCGGCGAGTACGAGGTGGTCAGGGCGCCGGCGGCGAAACCGGCCGCGGTACCCGCGGCACGTACGAAGAAGGGCCGGGGCGGCAAGGTGGAGGCGGGAGCGGCATGAGCCGGTTGATGCATGTGGTGAGCGGTCCCTACGCGCCGCCCGCGGCCGCGCGTGAGCTGACGGCGGTCTCCGCCGACGGCGCCAGGCTGCACGTCGAGGTGCACGGCCCCGAGGGGGCGCCCACCGTGGTGCTCGCCCACGGGTGGACGTGCTCGACCGCGTTCTGGGCCGCGCAGATACGGTCTCTTGCCGCTGACCACCAGGTCGTCGCGTACGACCAGCGCGGCCACGGTCGCAGCCCCGCGGCGCAGGCCCCGTACTCGACGGAGATGCTCGCCGACGACCTGGAGGCCGTGCTCGGCGCGACGCTCGCGCCGGGTGAGAAGGCCGTGCTCGTCGGGCACTCCATGGGCGGCATGACGATGATGGCCGCGTCGCGGCGGCCGAAGTTCCGTGAGCACGCGGCCGCGGTACTGCTGTGCAGCACGGGCAGTTCGCACCTGGTGGCCGAGTCGACCGTGCTGCCGCTGAGGCCCGGGCGGCTGCGGACCCGGATCACGACGGCCGTGCTCGGCGCGCGGGCCCCGCTCGGGCCGGTCACGCCGCTCGGCAAGAAGGTCCTGCGCTACGCGACCATGGGCGCGGGGTCGTCGCCGGACAAGGTCGAGGCCTGCGCGCGGATCGTGCACGCCTGCCCGACGAAGGTGCGCCACCACTGGTCGCGCGTCCTCGCCGAGCTCGAACTCGACGAGGGCGCGGCCGAGTTGCGGGTGCCCACGGCGGTCATCGCCGGTACGGCCGACCGGCTCACGCCCGTCGTGCACGCGCGGCGCCTGGCTGCGACGCTGCCGGAGTGCGTGGGGCTCACCGAACTCACCGGGCTCGGGCACATGACGCCCGTCGAAGCGCCCGACCTGGTCACCGAGCGCATCCGCGATCTGGCCGGGTACGTCACGAACGGCGTCACGAACGGCGAGACGAACGACGAGCTGAAGGGAGCGGCATCCGCATGAGCAGGGTCAGTCTCGAAGGACAGGTAGCGGTCGTCACGGGTGCCGCGCGCGGCGTGGGGGAGCTGCTCGCGCGCAAGCTGGCGGCGCGCGGCGCCAGGATCGCGCTGGTCGGTCTGGAGCCGGACGAGCTGAAGGCGGTGTCGGAACGTCTCGACACCGACAGCGACTTCTGGCACGCCGACGTCACCGACCATGTGGCGATGGCGCAGGTCGCCGCGGAGGTCAAGCAGCGCTTCGGCAAGGTCGACATCGTCGTCGCGAACGCGGGTGTCGCCAACGGCGGCCCGTTCCTCGACTCCGACCCGGTCGCCTGGCGCCGCGTCATCGAGGTCAACCTGATCGGATCGGCGGTCACGGCGCGGGCGTTCCTGCCGGTGCTCATGGAGAGCCGCGGGTATCTGCTCCAGATCGCGTCGCTGGCCGCGATCACGCCGGCGCCCATGATGACCGCGTACTGCGCGTCGAAGTCGGGCGTCGAGGCGTACGCGCACAGCCTGCGCGCCGAGGTCGGCTACAAGGGCGTGCGGGTCGGTGTCGGGTACCTGTCGTGGACCGACACCGACATGGTGCGCGGCGCCGACCAGGACGACGTGATGCGCGAGCTGCGGCAGCGGCTGCCGTGGCCGTCGAACAAGACGTATCCGCTGGGCCCGGCCGTGGACCGGATCGTCGCGGGCATCGAGCGGCGCTCCAGCCATGTGTACGCGCAGTGGTGGCTGCGGGGCATGCAGGGCATCCGCGGTTATCTGCCCGGGGTCATCGGGGCGGTCGGGCAGCGCGAGATGCGGCGGTTCGAGCCGCGCCTGGGCAGTGTCTCGACGGGGCTGGTCGGGGCGGGCGGCGCCGCCGACGAATCGGTCAGGGGCGGCTGACAGTCGCTCAGCTGCTCTGACCTGCGGTTTTGAGGGTCGAGTACGGTCCGTTACTGATCGAAATGCGTGCTCTGTCCCGGCGTGTAACTCTGGTCGAGGCCCGACCCCCTCACCCAAAAACGGGAGTGAAATCGCATGGGCATGAAGGACCAGTTCCAGGACAAGGCTGAGCAGCTCGCCGACCAGGCCAAGAAGCGGTCCGGTCAAGGCCGGGACCGCCGGGACGAGGCGAGTGAGCGCTCTTCGCAGACTCAGGACAGCATGCGTGAGCGTGGCTCGCAGTCTGGGGACTCCGAGCGGCGGCGACAGGAAGCGCAGGACAGGTTCGACCAGGACTACGACGCCTGACGCTTCGCTTCGCTGAGCCAGTCGTACGAGGGCCACCCGGGACGCCGGGTGGCCCTCGTACTTGTGCGCGCCGGCGCCTCGTTCTTGTGCGCGCCGGCGCCTCGTTCGTGTGCGCGCCGGCGCCGGGTCGGCGTGGTGGGGCTTGTGCGCGTCGGCGTGGTGGGCCCGTGCGGGTCGGTGTGGCGGGCCTGTGGGGGAGGGGTCAGCGCGGCGGGAGCTCGGGGCGGGCGTGGTTCGGGGTGTTCGTGTAGCCCGGGGGAGTCTTGGCGGGGGAGGCCACCAGGAGGTCCAGGGCCAGGTAGACCGCGTCGTCGAGTTGGGCGTGGCGCCCCTCCGCCCAGTCCAGGGGGGTGCGCAGGGCCTCGATGTCCGGTTCGACGCCCTTGTTCTCGATCGACCAGCCGTACTCGGGGAACCAGGCGGCGTTCATCGGGACCGTGATGACCGTGCCGTCGCCGAGTGTGTGGCGGCCCGTCATGCCGACGACGCCGCCCCAGGTGCGCTGGCCCACGACCGGGCCGAGCCCGAGGAGCTTGAACGCCGCGGTGATCATGTCGCCGTCGGACGAGGTCGCCTCGTCGGCCAGGGCGACGACCGGGCCGCGCGGGGCGTTCGACGCGTACGAGACGGGCTGGGCGTTGCGCGTCAGGTCCCAGCCGAGGATCTTGCGCGTGAGCTTCTCGATGACCAGCTCGCTGATGTGGCCGCCCGCGTTGCCGCGTACGTCGACGAGCAGGGCGGGCCGGGAGACCTCCATGCGCACGTCGCGGTTGAACTGCGCCCAGCCGGAGCCGCCCATGTCGGGGATGTGCAGGTAGCCGCACTTGCCGCCGCTCAGCTCCCGTACGACCGCGCGGCGCTTGGCGACCCAGTCCTGGTAGCGCAGCGGGCGCTCGTCGATGAGGGGGACGACCGCGACGCGGCGGGGGCCGCCCTCGCCCTCCGCGGGCCGGAACGTCAGCTCGACCGTCGTGCCGCCCGAGCCCGCGAGCAGCGGGTAGGGGCCGGCCACCGGGTCGACCGGGCGCCCGTCGACATGCGTGAGGACGGCGCCCTCGCGGATGCCGCTGCCGGCCAGCGGGGAGCGCGCCTTGGAGTCGGACGAGTCGCCGGGCAGGACGCGGACGAGCTGCCAGCCCTCGTCGCGGTGCACGAAGTTGGCGCCGAGGAGGCCCTGGGCGCGCTGGTAGTGGGGCGGGCCCTCGTTGCGGCGGGCGGCGGAGACGTAGGCGTGCGAGGTGCAGAGTTCGCCGAGCACCTCGCGCAGCAGGTCGGCGAACTCGTCGGGGGACGCGACCCGTTCGACGAGCGGCCGGTACTGGGCGAGGATCGCGTCCCAGTCGATGTGGCACATCTTCGGGTCCCAGTAGTAGGCGCGGATGATGCGCCCGGCCTCCTCGTACGCGCCGCGCCACTCGGCGGCCGGGTCCACCTCGTGCAGGATGCGGCGCAGGTCGATCCAGACCGTGGAGTCGCTGTCGCCGGTCTCCGTGGAGGGGACGGCCCGCAGCTCGCCCTCGTCGACGACGACCAGGCGCGTCCCGTCGCCGCTGACCGCGAACCAGTCGAGGTGGGTGACCAGTTCGGTCTTCTTGCCCTTGGTGAGGTTGAAGTGCTCCAGGGTGGGGCGGCCCGAGGTGTCGGCCGGGTTGACGAAGGTCTCGCCGAGCGCGCCGGAGATCGGCCAGCGCAGCCACACGAGGCCGCCGCCCGAGACGGGATACAGCGCCGAGTACTTCGACGCCGAGACGGGGAACGGCACGACACGGTCCGCCAGGCCCTCGATCTCCACGCTCGGCGTCCCGTCGGCCCCCGAGTCCTCGGTCGGGTCGAGCCCGCCTGCGGCCGTGCGCCCGTGGGGTGACAGGGCGAACGGGGAGGGTGTCGCGGACGACAGGGGCACCAGGTACGGGCGGCAGCCGAGCGGGAAGGACAGGTCGCCGGTGTGCACGTCGTACACCGGGTCGAAGCCGCGCCAGGAGAGGAAGGCGAGATAGCGGCCGTCGCGCGTGAAGACCGGATTCTCGTCCTCGAAGCGGCCGTTGGTGACGTCGATGATCGTCCGGTCCTTGATCCGGGCCATCTTGATCTGCCGCAGGGAGCGCCCGATGCCCGGGTGGGACCAGGTGAGCCACGCACCGTCCGGCGAGAACGCCAGGTCGCGCACGGGTCCGTTGATCGACCGGATCAGCTCGGTGACCTCGCCGCCGGTCGGTTCTGCTCCTGCTCCTGCTTCTCCTCCTTCTTCTTCCTCCTCGGTCGTGTCGATGAGGAGGAGGCGGCCGTCGTTCGACGCGATGGCGAGGCGCTCGCCGTCCGGGTCGCTGACCATTTCGAGGACCCGCCCGAGCTCCCCGGACGCGAGGCGGCGCGGCTCGCGCTCACCGCTCGCGCGCGGCAGGTACGAGATCTCGACCGCGTCCTCGCCCTCCGCGTCGGTGACGTACGCGACCTGCCCGCCGGAGCCGAGCATCTCGGGCTGCCTGACCCGCACGCCCGGGTTGTCGGCGATGGTCCGGGCGGGGCCGTCGCGGTGGGTGAGCCAGTACAGGCTGCCGCGTACGACGACGGCGCTGGCCCGGCCCGTCTCGTCGACGGAGAGCCCGTCGACGTGGTGGGCGGCCGGCACCTGGTAGGGGCGGCGCCCGACGCGCGGGCCGCCGAGGCGCACGTCCAGCTTGCGCGGCACGGAGTCGGCGGAGAGGTCGTCGATGATCCAGAGGTCGCCGGCGCACTGGTAGACGATCCGGGTTCCGTCGCTGGAGGCGTTGCGGGCGTAGAACGCGTCGTGGTCGGAGTGGCGGCGCAGGTCGGAGCCGTCGGGCAGGCAGGAGTACACATTGCCGATGCCCTGGTGGTCGGAGAGGAACGCGATGCGTCCTGCCACGAACATCGGTGCCTCCAGATGCCCGTCCAGGTCGGCGACGAGCTGCTCGCCGTGCAGCCACAGGCGGCCCTGGGCGCCGCCCCGGTACCGCTTCCAGGCGGCCGGATCGTGCGGGGCGGTGCCGGTCAGGAGCAGGGTCCTGCGCTCGCCGTCGAACTCGGCGACCGCGATGTCGGAGACCGGGCCCCAGGGCAGCCTGCCGCCGGGGGAGCCGTCGGTGGGGACGTCGTAGGCCCAGGTGAAGTACGAGAAGGGCTGGCCGTGCGAGGCCACGGCGAGGATGTCGGTCCGCCCGTCCTTGTCGGGCGGTGTCCAGCCGCGGACCTGGGTGTCCGTACTGCCCCAGTAGGTGAGCCGCCGGGCGGGGCCGCCGTCCACCGGCGCGAGATGGATCTCAGGGTCCAGGCTGCGCCAGGTCGTGTACGCGATGTGGCGGCCGTCCGGCGAGAACCGTGGGCTGCTCACCTTGGTCCGGTCCACCGTGACCCGCCAGGCCCGGCCCGGCCCGTCGAGCGGGGCGACCCAGAGGTCGTCCTCGGTCTCGAAGCAGAGCCGGTCCTCGTGCAGATGGGGAAACCGCAGGTACGCGTTGTCGCTCACCTACCCATGCTTTTCCGCTCCACGGGCCCCGGCAACTTGTGGGCTGCCTCGTTTCCGCTCGCGGCTTGTGGCGCAGGACACGTACGAAACGGTTTCGTTTCGTTAAGGGCGCTCGTAGAGTACTTCTGTACGAAACGGTTTCGTACACACCGTCCGGACCGGAACAGGAGTGCCCCATGGCTGAAGCCGCGACGACGCGCCGCAGCCGGATCACACCCGAGCGCGAGGCCGAGCTGTACGGCGCCGTGCTCGAACTGCTCCGCGAGGTCGGTTACGAGGCCCTGACCATGGACGCCGTGGCCGCCCGCACCCGGTCGAGCAAGGCCACGCTCTACCGCCAGTGGGGCAGCAAGGCCGAGCTGGTCGTGAAAGCGCTGCGGCACCAGAAGCCGTCGCGGCTGAGCGAGATCGACACCGGGTCGCTGCGGGGCGACTTCCACGAACTGGTCCTCCGTGAGGACGACTGCGAGATGGCCCAGGGATCCGCGCTGATGCGGGGCCTGGCCATGGCGGTCCACGAGAACCCGGATCTCCTGCGCGCCTTCCGCGAGCTGCTGATCGAGCCCGAGATGGAGGAGCTCCGGCATGTGCTGGGGCGCGCCGTCGACCGGGGCGAGATCCGTGCGGACAACCCGGCACTCGACTACGTCCTCCATATGATCGTCGGCGCCTTCACGGCGCGGACCCTCATCGACGAACAGCCGCCCACCCAGGCCTTCGTCACCTCGTACATCGACGCCGTGGTCCTCCCCGCTCTCGGCGCCTGATCCCTCTCCACCCAAGACCCGTCCCACCCGAGCACCTGACGCGACCGCTCACGTCGTCGGGCTGATCACCCCTGCCCCCATACGACTGACCGGGAGTACGCCCTCGTGGCCACGTTCCTCTACAAACTCGGCAAGCTCGCCTTCCGCAGGCGGCACTTCGTCGCCCTGATCTGGGTGGCGCTGCTCACCCTCGCGGGGGTGGGCGCCGCCTCCGCGCCGACGGCGGCCTCCAGTTCCTTCTCCATCCCGGGCACGGAGGCCCAGAAGGCCTTCGACCTGCTCGACCAGCGCTTCCCGGGCTCCAGCGCCGACGGCGCCACCGCGCGCGTCGTCTTCCAGGCGCCGGACGGCGAGAAGATCACGTCCGCGGCCAACAAGGCCGAGGTCACCAAGACCGTCGCGGACCTCAAGTCCGGTTCGAAGGAGGTCGCCGCGGCGGCCGACCCGTTCGTCGCGAAGACCGTCAGCAAGGACGGCACGATCGCGTACTCCTCGGTCTCCTACAAGGTCTCCTCGATGGAGCTGACGGACGCCGACCGGGACGCGCTCCAGAAGACCGTCGACGAGGCGCGCGACTCCGGGCTGACCGTCGAGGTCGGCGGTGACGCGCTCCAGGCCATGCCGGAGACCGGGGCCACCGAGATCATCGGTGTGGCGATCGCCGCCGTCGTCCTCGTGATCACCTTCGGCTCGCTCGTCGCGGCCGGGCTTCCGCTGCTCACCGCCCTGATCGGCGTCGGCATCGGCGTCTCGTCGATCACCGCGCTGGCCAACGCGCTCGACCTGGGCACCACCACCTCGACGCTGGCCATGATGATCGGCCTCGCGGTCGGCATCGACTACGCGCTGTTCATCGTCTCCCGCTTCCGCGCCGAGCTGGCCGAGGGCCGCGACCGCGAGGAGGCGGCCGGACGGGCCGTCGGCACGGCGGGGTCCGCCGTGGTCTTCGCCGGTCTGACCGTCGTCATCGCACTCGTCGGTCTCGCCGTCGTCAACATCCCGATGCTGACGAAGATGGGCATCGCGGCCGCGGGCACGGTCGCCATCGCCGTCCTCATCGCGCTCACCCTCATCCCGGCGCTGCTCGGCTACGCCGGCAAGCGGGTCCACGGCCGCAAGGCCCGCAAGGTCCTGGCCGCCGAGGAGAAGCCCGAGCCGAAGACGAACATGGGCACGCGCTGGGCGCGCTTCGTGCTGCGCCGGCCGGTGGCCGTGCTGCTCACCGCGGTGGTCGGGCTCGGCGTGATGGCCGTGCCGGTGTCCTCGCTGGAGCTGGGGCTGCCCGACGACGGGGTCCAGCCCACGGACACCACACAGCGCAAGGCGTACGACCTGCTCTCCGAGGGCTTCGGGCCCGGCTTCAACGGTCCGCTGGTGGCGGTCGTCGACGTGAAGCACTCGCAGGACCCGAAGGACGCGGTCGCCCGCGTCTCCAAGGACATCGCGGCGACTGACGGCGTCAAGACGGTCACCCCGCCCGCGTTCAACCAGGCCGGTGACACGGCGACGATCACCGTCGTGCCGTCGTCCAAGCCCAGCTCCACGCAGACCGAGGACGTCGTCCACACGATCCGCGACAAGGGTGCCGACATCAAGGCGGACACCCGCGCCGAGGTCCTCGTCACCGGCACCACCGCCATGAACATCGACGTGTCGCAGAAGCTGAACGACGCGCTCGTGCCGTACCTGGCGCTCGTCGTCGGCCTGGCGTTCCTGCTCCTGATGGTGGTCTTCCGGTCGGTCCTGGTCCCGCTGAAGGCGGCGCTCGGCTTCCTGCTCTCGGTGGTCGCCGCGCTCGGCGCCGTCGTCGCGGTCTACCAGTGGGGCTGGCTCGGTTCGCTGTTCGGCGTGGAGCAGACCGGGCCGATCATGTCGATGATGCCGATCTTCATGGTGGGTGTGGTCTTCGGCCTCGCGATGGACTACGAGGTCTTCCTCGTGACCCGCATGCGGGAGGCGTACGTCCATGGGGAGCGGCCCGCGCAGGCCATCGTCACCGGGTTCCGGCACGGGGCCCGCGTGGTCACGGCCGCGGCCGTCATCATGATCGCCGTGTTCGCGGGCTTCATCGGCTCCAGCGAGCAGATGGTCAAGATGATCGGCTTCGGACTCGCGATCGCGGTCTTCTTCGACGCGTTCCTGGTGCGCATGACGATCGTGCCGGCCGTGCTCGCGCTGCTCGGCAAGCGGGCGTGGTGGCTGCCGAAGTGGCTCGACCGGATCCTGCCGAACGTGGACGTCGAGGGCGAGGGCCTGAAGACGGCCTCCGGCGGCGACCCCGCGGAGGAGGACAAGGAACTGGCCCGCGTGTGACCGGGTCCCCTCCCTGACCGGGAGTTCGAGGGACTCTCAGTGAGCCACCGGGGTGGCGGTCGTGTACGTCCGGCGAAGGAAGCGCACCAGCGCCTTCTTCTCGAACTGCACGACCGCCACCCCTTTCGGCGAGTGGAACTCCATGACGGCCTGGACGCGGCCGCAGGGCCAGATGTGGATGTCGCCCACGGTGGTCGGAGCGCGCAGCCCCTGTTCCAGGAGCTCGCGGGGGAAGTACCAGTCGCCCTCTTCGGGGACGGTGACGTGGACGCGTCCGTCGTAACTCAGGACCGCAGGGACGGCCGGCGCCTCGTCGGGGGAGTCCTTGACGAGGCGGGCGCGTGCGTACTGCTCGACGTCAGACATCGGGGACTCCTCGTCGTCTGTTTGTGCGTGCTGTCATCTAATGTCCCATATAAGTCATATGTGCGGCTATGCGTCAGGGGTTACTTCCGGGTTAATTGTGTCCACGACGCTCTTGCAAGCAGTTCGCAACAAGGCACTATCATCGGACGGTCACCAAACCTGTCGCGTGCCCCGAAGCGGAGCCCTCACTCATGCATGTCCCCGACGGATTCATCAACGCCCCCGTCTCGGCGGCCGCGGGTGTCGTCGCCGCGGGCGCCGTGGCCGTCAGCCTCCGGGGCGCACGGCGCGAACTCGACGAGCGCACGGCCCCCCTCGCGGGCCTCGTCGCGGCGTTCATCTTCGCCGTGCAGATGCTGAACTTCCCGGTCGCCGCAGGCACCAGCGGCCACCTCCTAGGCGGCGCGCTGGCCGCGATACTCGTCGGCCCCTACACCGGCGTCCTGTGTGTGTCCGTGGTGCTCCTGATGCAGGGCGTGCTCTTCGCCGACGGCGGCCTGACCGCGCTCGGCGTGAACATCACCGACATGGCGATCACCACGACCGTCGTCGCCTACCTCGTCTTCCGCGGCCTGGTGAAGGTGCTGCCCCGGGGGCGCCGCTCCGTCACCGTCGCCTCCTTCGTCGCGGCGCTCCTGTCCGTGCCGGCCGCGGCCGTCGTCTTCACCCTGATCTACGCGATCGGCGGCACCACCGACGTCTCGATCGGCAAGGTGGCCACCGCCATGGTCGGCGTGCACGTCCTCATCGGCATCGGCGAGGCCGTCATCACCGCGCTGACCGTCGGCGCCGTCGTCGCCGTGCGCCCCGACCTCGTGTACGGCGCCCGCGGCCTGCACCGGCCGCTCAAGCTCCGCGTGGCCGGCGAACTCGTCGACGCCCCGGACACCGCGCCCGCACCCGTCGCCGCCCGCGGCTCCCATCGCAAGGTCTGGATCACCGGCCTCGTCACCTCCCTCGTCCTCGCCGGCTTCGTCTCCTTCTACGCCTCCGCCAACCCGGACGGCCTGGAGAAGGTCGCCCAGGACAAGGGCATCGACTCGAAGACCGAGAAGCACGCCTCCGACGGCTCCCCGCTCGCCGGGTACGGCGTCAAGGACGTCGGCGACGCCCGGCTCTCCGGCGGCCTGGCCGGCGTGATCGGCGTCGGCGTCACCGTCGTCGCGGGCAGCGGCATCTTCTGGGTGCTGCGCAGGCGCCGCACCGCGGACACCTCCCCGAGCCAGATCACGGAGACCGTCTGACATGGGTGCGGGGCACGCGCACAAGCTCTACCGGCACGGGCACTCGCCCGTGCACGGCCTGCCGCCGCACACCAAGCTCGCCGCCGTCTTCTGCTTCGTGATCGTGGTCGTCTCCACGCCCCGCGAGGCGATGTGGGCGTTCGCCCTGTACGCGGTCCTGCTCGCGGCCGTCGCGTACGCGGCCAGGGTCCCGGCCGGCTTCCTCCTCAAGCGGCTCCTCATCGAGATCCCGTTCGTCGCCTTCGCCGTGCTCATGCCGTTCGTGGCGCAGGGCGAGCGCGTCGACGTCCTCGGGATGTCCCTCAGCGTCAACGGTCTGTGGGGCGCCTGGAACGTCCTCGCCAAGGGCACCCTCGGCGTCGCCGCGTCCGTCCTGCTCGCCTCCACGACCGAGCTGCGCGAGCTGCTCCTGGGCCTGCAACGGCTCAGGCTGCCGCCGCTCCTCGTCCAGATCGCGTCGTTCATGATCCGCTACGGCGATGTGATCACCGACGAGATGCGCCGCATGAAGATCGCCCGGGAGTCGCGCGGCTTCGAGGCGAGCGGCGTGAAGCACTGGGGCGTCCTCGCCAAGTCCGCGGGCGCCCTCTTCATCCGCTCCTACGAGCGCGGTGAGCGCGTGCATCTGGCCATGGTCAGCCGCGGGTACGCCGGATCGATGCCCGTCATCGACGACGTGAGCGCGTCCCGCGCGCAGTGGTCGTACGCCCTCACCCTCCCCTGTGCCGCTCTTGTCGTCTGTCTGCTGGGATGGCTGCTGTGACTGTTTCCCCCACCCCGCTCTCCCCCGCCTCGCTCGAGGTCGGTGGCCTCGCCTACGCCTACCCCGACGGGCACCAGGCCCTCTTCGGTGTCGACCTGACCATCGGCCGCGGTGAGCGCGTCGCCCTGCTCGGACCCAACGGCGCGGGCAAGACGACCCTCGTACTGCATCTCAACGGCATCCTCACCGGCGGCGCCGGCACCGTGACCGTCGCAGGTCTGCCCGTCGGCAAGCGGCACATGGCCGAGATCCGGCGCAAGGTCGGCATCGTCTTCCAGGACCCCGATGACCAGCTCTTCATGCCGACCGTCCGCGAGGACGTGGCCTTCGGGCCCGCCGCGGCCGGGGTGAAGGGGCCCGAACTCGAGGCCCGCGTGCACAAGGCCCTGGCCCAGGTCGGCATGGCCGACTTCGCCGACCGGCCGCCGCACCACCTCTCCTTCGGGCAGCGCCGCCGCGTCGCGGTCGCCACCGTCCTCGTCATGGAGCCCGAGATCCTCGTCCTGGACGAGCCGTCGTCGAACCTCGACCCGGCCTCGCGCCGCGAACTCGCCGACATCCTGCGGTCGTTGGACGTCACCGTCCTGATGGTCACGCACGACCTGCCGTACGCGCTCGAACTCTGCCCGCGCTCGGTGATCCTCAGTGAGGGCGTGATCGCGGCCGACGGGACGACCGGCGACCTCCTCGCCGACGAGGACCTCATGCGCGCACACCGCCTGGAGCTCCCCTTCGGCTTCGACCCGAAGTCCGTGAAGGTCTGAGCGGCCGAGGAATCCTCAGAGATCCATGGCTGTTGCACGCAAGGTGAGTGACATGAACGGCACAGTGGCCACCGGTTTCGAAGCGGTCGGGGAAGCTTTCGCCCACAACTTCGAGGCGCTCGGCGAGCGCGGCGCGGGCGTGGTCGTCCACCGCGACGGGCACAAGGTCGTCGACCTGTGGGCCGGTACCCGCGACGTGGGCGGCGGCGCCCCCTGGGAGCGCGGCACCGCCCAGATCATGCGTTCCGCCACGAAGGGCGTGGCCGCCGCGGCGCTGCTCCTCCTGCACCAGCGAGGAGAGCTCGACCTGGACGCGCCGGTCAGCGCCTACTGGCCCGAGTTCAAGGAGCACGGCAAGGAGCACGTCCGCGTCCGCGACGTCCTCGCGCACCGCGCCGGCGTCCCCGCGCTCGACCGCCCGCTGACCCCGGCCGAGGCCGCCGACCTCGACACCGGCGCCGCGGCCGTCGCCGCCCAGGCGCCCGCCTGGGAACCCGGCACCGACCACGGCTACCACGCGCAGACCTACAGCTGGCTCACCGGCGAGCTCGTGCGCCGCGTCACCGGCCGCACCGTCGGCGCCTGGATCGCCGAGCACATAGCCGCCCCCGTCGGCGCCGACCTCTGGGTCGGGCTGCCCGACGCCGAGGCGCACCGGGCCGGTCTCGTCGGACCCGTCGATCCGCCGGCCGCGCCCGGCGGCCTGCGCACCCGGCCCAAGAGGAACGTCGCCGACGCGTACACCGACCCCGACTCCCTGACCCGCCGCGCCTTCGGTGCCATCCACCCCGCGCCCGACGAGAACGACCCGGCCTACCGCGCGGCGGAGCTGCCCGCCTCGAACGGCGTCGCCACGGCGGAGGGACTCTCCCGCTTCTACGCGTCCCTGATCGGGGAAGTCGACGGCGGCGCCCGCCTGTTCACGCCCGCCACCATGGAGGCGGCCCGCACCGAGGCGTCCTCGGGCGCCGACCGGGTCCTCGTCGTCCCGACCCGCTTCGGACTCGGCTACATGCTCCACGGCGTCGCCTCCCCTCTCCTCGGCCCCGGCTCCTTCGGCCACCCCGGGAGGGGTGGCGCGCTCGGCTTCGCGGACCCCGAGTCCGGGATCGCCTTCGGATACGTCACGAACGGTCAGCAGAAGGGCGTCACCGCCGACCCGCGCGCTCAGGCGCTGGTGCGGGCCGTGCGCTCCTCTCTCGCCGGATAGCCCCCGTGTCGCCCGGGCCGGCGCCGGGTAGCGTCGGCGCATGAGGCGCTTCGAGGGGTACGCGGTCATGGTCACGGGCGCGGCACGCGGCATCGGCGCCGCCACCGCGCGCAGGTTCGCAGCCGAGGGGGCGCGGGTCGCCGTCACCGATGTGGATCCGCAGGAAGCGGAGAAGACGGTCGCCGGGATCCGCGAACAGGGCGGCGCGGCAAGGGCGTTCACCTGCGACGTCGGGTCGCGCGAGTCGGTGGAGGCGGCGGTCGCGGCCGCCGTGGAGGAGTTCGGCCGCCTCGACGTGCTCGTCAACAACGCCTACGCGTGCGCCCCGGACGCCGCCCTCTTCGAGGACGAGCCCGACGAGGTGTGGGCCCGCGACCTCGACATCACGCTCACCGGCGCGTACCGCTGCTGCCGCGCCGCGCTGCCGCACCTGGTGGCGTCGGGCCGCGGCGCGATCGTGAGCGTCGGATCCGTCAACGGCCTTCAGGACTACGGCAATCACGCGTACAGCGCCGCGAAGGCGGGACTCGGCTCGCTGACCCGCACCCTCGCCGGACACGCGGGCCCGCGCGGCGTCCGCGTCAACCTCGTCGCGCCGGGCACGGTGCGCACCCCCGCCTGGTCGGGCCGGGGCGCCGCCCTGGACGCCGTCAGTGGCCTCTACCCGCTCGGGCGGGTCGGTGAGCCGGAGGACGTCGCGGCGGCCGTGACGTTCCTCGCCTCGTCGGACGCGGCGTGGATCACCGGGGTCACACTCCCGGTCGACGGCGGCCTGACCTCGGCGAACCTGGGATTCCGCGCGCAGCTCCGGTAACGCTCCCGCTCAGCCGGCGGTGTGCAGCATCAGCCCGATCCCCGCCACCATCAGCCCCGCCGCCACCATCCGCGGCGCACCGAACCGCTCCTTGAAGAACACCGTCCCGATCGCCGCGCCCACGATGATCGACGATTCGCGCAGCGCCGAGATCGGGGCGAGGTCCGCCCGCGTCTGTGCCCACAGGACGAGCCCGTACGCGGACACGGACAGCGCCGCGCCGACCAGCCCGACCGCCGCGAACGGCCGTAGGCGGGCAGTCAGTTCGCCGAGCCACGTCCAGGCCGCGTACACCGGGACGCCGAGGCAGCCGAGCATCATCAGCCACGCGATGTAGCCGAGCGAGTTCCCGGAGGCGCGCACGCCGAGGCCGTCCACCACGGTGTACGCGGCGATGGACACGCCCGTCGCGACGGCCGCCCCCACGGCCGCCCAGTCGGGCCTGCGCCCCGAGCCCCGTATGCCCCACAGGGCGAGCCCGGTCAGGCCCGCGCACGAGACCGCGACGCCCGCCGCCTGCCAGCCGTCGGGGATCTCGCCCGCGAACACCGCCGCGAGCACCGTCACCACGAGCGGCGCCGTGCCGCGCGCGATCGGGTACGCCTGGCCGAAGTCGCCGAGCTTGAACGACCGCATGAGCAGGGCGTAGTAGGCGACGTGGAGGAGCGCGGAGAGGATCAGGTACGGCCAGGCCGCGGCGTGCGGGAACGGTACGAACGGCGCGCACACCAACCCGATGAGCGCGCCGCCGCCCGAGATCAGCGTGAAGCCGACCAGCTTGTCGGTGATGTGGTGGGCGATCGCGTTCCAGCTGGCGTGCGTGACGGCCGCGAGGAGCACGGCCGCCGCGACCACAGGGGTCACTGAGCGCTCTCGCGCACGTCCACGAGGGCCGCTCCGGTGTGTGCGATCAGCGACTTGGGGTCCATGGGGAACACGGCGTACGGGGTGCCGGCGGCGGCCCACACGGTGTCGTGGTCGAGGAGCGAACGGTCGGCGAGGACCCGCGTCCTGGTGACGTGCCCGAAGGGCGGGATGCCGCCGATCGCGTACCCGGTCGCCGCGCGCACGACGTCCGCCTTGGCGCGGGTGACCTTCTCGGCGCCCAGCTCGCGCCGGACCAGCTCGACGTCCACCCGCGACGAACCGTCCATCAGGACGAGCACCGGCACGGTGTCCGCCGCGAAGATCAGCGATTTGCAGATCTGGCTGAGTTCGCAGCCGATCGCGGCCGCCGCCTCCTGCGCGGTCCTGGTCGCCTCCGGGAAGCGGCGGACGAGCGGGAGTACGTCGGCCAGGCCCAGCTCGGCGAGGGCTTCGGCGAAACGGGGGTGCGCGGCGGATGCGGCGGTGGCGGCGGATGCGGCGGATTCCGGGGTGCTCATGGCCGCACCGTAGCGCTCGGTGTACCCACCACGCGACCAGGTATCGGCCCCGCCGTCAGTCCCCGGCGAGCAGCATCTGCCGCACCACGGGACCCGCCGAGTCACCGCCGTGGCCGCCCTGCTGGACGACCGCCGCCGATGCCAGGTCGCCGCGCCAGGCCGTGAACCAGCCGTTCGGCTGCTTCTGCCCGTCGACCTCCGCCGAGCCGGTCTTCGCGCCCATGTCGGTGCCGAGCCCCGACATCGGCTCGACCGCCGTACCGGCGACCGCCGTGTAGTGCAGCAGGTCGCGCAGGGCGCTCACGGTCGACGGGGACAGCTTGCGCGAGGCCGTGGCGAGCGTGCGGTGGTCGACGTCGGGCGAGACGAGGTAGGGCTGCTTGAACTCGCCCGTCTCGGCGGTGGCGACGACCGACGCCATGTTGAGCGGATTCATCCGCACCCCGCCCTGACCGATCAGCGAGGCCGCCATCTGCGCCTGCGACTGCACCGGGACCGCGCCGTCGAAGCTGGGCACGCCGATCGACCAGTTGTCGCGGCCGAGCCCGAAGACCTCCTGGGCCTGCTTCGTCAGATCCCCGTCGTCCAGTTTCTTGGCCTGGCTGATGAAGGCCGTGTTGCAGGAGCGCGCGAAGCTGGCGCGGAAGGTGCCGTCCTTGATCTCGAACTTGTCGTCGTTCTGGAACTTCCAGCCGCCGTACGTCACGTACTTGGGGCACGGGTGCTTCTTGTCGACGCCCGCGAGCTTCTTCTCCAGGAGCATGGACGACGTCACGATCTTCATCGTGGACCCGGGCGCGAGGGAGCCCTGGAAGGCCGTGTTGAAGCCTTCGGGGCGGGAGTTGGCGACCGCGAGGATCTCCCCGGTCGACGGCTTGATGGTGACGACCGCGGCCTTCTCCCGCTTGGCGACCTCGCGTTCGGCGACGGCCTGCGACGTCGGGCTGATCGTCGTGCGCAGGGTGCCGGGCGTGCCCTTGGAGAGGGTGACGAGCGTCTTGTCGGGCGTGTGCTCGCTCTTCTTGCCGCTGTCCTTGTGGACGACGCGCAGCTCGATGCCCGCCGTACCGCCGGCCTTCTTGCCGTACTTCTCGCGCAGCCCGTCGATGACGGTGCCGAGCGAGGGGTACTTGGCCGCGGTCAGCTCGTTCCCGGAACGGTCCGTCGCCTTGATCGGGGGGTCGCCGGCCGCGCCCGTGACGAGCCGGTCACCGTCCTTGAGGTCCGGGTGCACGACGGACGCCTGCCACCCGACGAGCGGCTTGCCGTCCTTCACCCGCCGCACGACGGTCAGTTCGGAGCCGTAGGCGAACGGCTTCGACGTTCCCCCGTACGAGACGTGCGCCGACACCGCGAACGGCATCTTGGCCCCGGCACGCTTCCCGGGCGTCAGCTTCACCCCGGACAGATGGGCGTCCTTGCGGTACGAGGTGAGGGCGGCCGTCGCCGCGGTGGCGTCGTCCGTGGCGGCCGCCGCCTTCGCGGTGTCGCCCGCGGCCCACGCGGTCAGGAACCGGTCGGCCGCGGTGCGGACCTCGGCCGGGGTGACGGGGCCCGTCTTGACGTGGGGCTTGTCGTCGGCGGCGGTCGATGAGTCCGAGTCGCCGCTGAAGAGGGCGTAGGCGCTGACCCCGGCGCCGAGCACCACGACGGCGACCACACCGCCGATCACGGCCGCGTTCGCCTTCTTGCGCTCGGGTTGCCTGCCTCTGCTGCCCACCGGTCCTCCGTCGTTGCCTGTCTGCCCGGTCCACTGGGTTCCTCGCGGACGGCTCAGACTAAGGCGTCTTGCCATGTGCCCCCGACGGCGGCTCAGCTACCCGCCCGTAGCACCGCCGCCACGATCGGGCCCGCGGCGTCTCCGCCGTGGCCGCCCTCCTCGGTGACCGCGGCCGCCGCGACGTCCCCGCGGTAGCCGGTGAACCAGCTGTTCGACTTGGTCTGGCCGGTGACCTCCGCCGAGCCGGTCTTGGCGCCGATGTCGGGGCCGAGACCCGCCATGACCTGCGCGGCGGTGCCGATCGTCGCGGTGCGGTACATCATCTGCCGCAGCTGCGCGGCGGTGTTGGGCGCGAGGCCGCGGGCGGTGGCGAGTTCCCGGTCGTCGAGGGAGCGCGGCACGATCACCGGCTGCCGGAAGACGCCCGTCTTCGCGGTCGCCGTGACGGACGCCATGTTCAGCGGGTTCATCTGGATCTGGCCCTGCCCGATGGCGTTGGCCGCGCGGTCGGGGCCGCCGGACGGCGGGATCTTGCCGTCCGCCGACGCGATGCCGGTCTTCCAGTTGTCCCGGCCGAGACCGAAACGGTCCTGCGCCTCGCGCGTCAACGACTCGTCCGTCAGCGGCTTCTCGTCGATGAGCTTCACGAACGCGGTGTTGCAGGAGCGGGCGAAGCTGTCCGCGAGGTTGGCGCCCTCGTTGGCCTTCATGCCCGGCAGGTTGTGGAAGGTCTGGCTCTGCCAGGTCGCGGTGTCCGGGCAGGGCGCGGGGCTGTTGACCGAGGCGACACCGTTGTCGATGAGCAGCGCCGCGGTGATGACCTTCATCGTGGAGCCGGGGGCCTGCTCGCCCTGGAAGGCGGCGTTGAAGCCGTCCCGGCGGTGGTTGGCGACCGCGAGGACCTGGCCCGTGCTCGGCTGCACGGCCACCACGGACGACTCGTCGAAGCTCTTCACGGCCCGCTCGGCCGCGGCCTGCGCGGTGGCGCTGAGCGTCGTGCGCAGCTCGCCGGCCCTGCCCTTCACCAGCGTGATCAGCGTCTTGGTGCCGGCGTCCTCGCTCTCGCGCTGGATGTACGTCTCCACACCCGCGCGGCCGCCGGCCGTGTCGCCGTACTTCTCGCGCAGCTGGTCCAGGATCGGCCCGAGCGAGGGGTACTTCTCCTTCGTCAGGACGTTGCCCGAACGGTCCACGGCCTCGATGGGCGGCGTCGAGGCCTCGCCCGTGACGAGGGTGTCGCCCCTGCGCATGTCCGGATGCACGACGGCCGCCTGCCAGTCGACCAGCGCCCGGCCGGTGTTGAGCCCCCGCACGACCTTCAGCGACGAGTCGTACGAGAGGGACTTCTTCTTCCCCTCGTACGACACCGTGGCCTTCACCTTGAACGGCACCTCGGGCCCCGAAGGCGCCCCCGCCGTCAGCGTGGTGTGCGTGATGTGCGCGTCGTCGTGCCAGCCGGTCAGCGCCGAGAGCGCCGCTTCCGCGTTGTTCGTGTAGCGCGACGCGGAGTCCGGGTCGGACTTCGCCCACGCCGCGAGGAACTTCTGCGACACGTCCTTGACCTCGTCCGCCGTCGGCGGCCCGGTCCTGCGCGGCGAGGGTGCCCCCGCCGTACTCGACCCGCCCGAACCGGTCACGGCCGTCACCACGTTGTACGCGCCGTACCCCGCGCCCCCGACCATGATGGCGAACACCCCGCCGATCACAGCCGCCTTGGCCCCCTTGCGCATGCTGCGTCCCCTCCCCAGGTTCCGGTGGGGAACTTTAGGCGGCGGCCGTGCCCGGTGTGGCGAGAGTGCGCAGATGTTGTCCGAACTTGTCCGAACGGAGACCGCTTACGAGGGGCCGGGTCGTCCGAGGTCAGACCCAGGAATCCAGCCACATCCGGGACTGCCAGGAGCTGAAGGGGATCGCCTGGCCGGTGTAGATCGGCCAGAAGTAGACGAAGTTCCACACGATCAGCAGGACGAGTACGCCGGCGCCTGCCGCGCCCACGACTCTGCGCCGCTCCCCGGACCCCGGTGGCCCCAGGATCGCGCCGACCAGCATCGCGACGCCGAGACAGAGGAAGGGCGCGAAGACGACCGCGTAGAAGAAGAAGATCGTGCGTTCCTGGTAGTTGAACCAGGGCAGGTAGCCCGCGGCGACGGCGCACGCGATGGCGCCCGCCCGCCAGTCGCGGCGGAAGAACCAGCGCCACAGCACATAGAGCACGGCGAACGCCGCCGCCCACCACAGCAGCGGGGTGCCGAGCGCCAGGACCTCGCGGGCGCACTTGTCGCCCGCGCCGGCCGGGCAGCCGTCCTTGCCGGGCAGCGGGGACTCGTAGAAGTACGAGACCGGCCTTCCGTCGACGAGCCAGCTCCACGGGTTCGACTGGTAGATGTGCGGGGAGCTGAGCCCCACGTTGAACTTGTAGACCTCGTGCTCGTAGTGCCACAGGCTGCGCACCCAGTCGGGGAACAGCCAGGTCCAGGAGCCGCCCCGGCCGTCGGTCGCCGCCCAGTTGCGGAAGTAGCCGCCGGTCCCGTCGGCAGGAGAAAGGATCCAGCCGAGCCAGGACAGGACGTACGTGGCGACCGCGACCGGCACCGTCGACAGGAACGCCCAGCCGAGGTCCCGCTTGAGCACGGTGACGTACGGCCGGCCGGCCCCGGCGACGCGGCGCGCGCCGACGTCCCACAGGACCGTGAGCACACCGAACGCGGCCAGATAGATGAAGCCGTTCCACTTCGTGCCCGCGGCGAGTCCCAGGCACAGGCCGGCGAGCAGCCGCCACGGGCGCCAGCCCAGACGCAGCGTCTCGGCGATGTGCACGTCGGGGCGCGGCACGCCGTCCTCGCCCCTCGGGAGCGCGGCGGCCAGCTTCCCGCGCGCCTTGTCGCGGTCCACGACCAGGCAGCCGAACGCGGCGACGACGAAGAACACGAGGACCGAGTCGAGCAGCGCCGTGCGGCTCATCACGAACGCGAGGCCGTCCACGGCGAGCAGCAGGCCCGCCAGGCAGCCGAGGAACGTCGAGCGGAACAGCCGCCGCCCGATGCGGCACACAAGGAACACGCACAGCGTGCCGAGCACCGCGGTCATGAACCGCCAGCCGAACGGATCGAAACCGAACAGCCACTCACCGATCCCGATGACGTACTTGCCGACCGGCGGATGCACGACATACGCGGCGTCGTGCGGGAGCGGCACATGGCCGCCGGTCTTCAGGATCAGGTCGTTGGCGTTCTTGTCCCAGTTGACCTCGAAGCCGCGGTGGATCAGCGCCCACGCGTCCTTCGCGTAGTACGTCTCGTCGAATATCACGGCCTTGGGGCTGCCGAGATGCCAGAACCGCATCAGGCCCGCGATCAGCGTCACGAGCAGCGGACCGAGCCAGCCCGACCAGCGGGTCACGCCCCGCGCGAGGCCGTCGGAGAGACCGAGGGTCGCCCACAGCCGCGACGACGGCGGCGCGTACGGCGGCACGAGCCGCGTGCCCACGTCGTCCCTGGGCCGCGCCACGTGACCGAACCGCCGCAGCCGGCGCTCCCACGTCGACGGCTGCCGCGCCTCGCCGGGGTTCTGGCCCGGCGGGGCGCTGGTCGAGGGCGAGTGCGGCGAGGACGCAGTACTGGTCACCGCGCCATCGTAGGGAACGTCACTGTGCGAGTCCCGTGTGCGGCCCCGCCGAGTCGGCCGGCTCCGGGGCGGGACGTGTCGGCCCGCCCCGCCCCTGCGAGGATGGATCCGTGACATCAAGCCCAGATTCCCCCGGAACGCTCGTGCTCGCGGGCACGCCCATCGGAGACGTGTCGGACGCGCCGCCCCGGCTCAGCAAGGAGCTGGCCGCCGCCGACGTCATCGCCGCCGAGGACACCCGCAGGCTGCGGCGCCTGACGCAGGCGCTCGGGGTGACCCCGGGCGGGCGCGTCGTGTCGTACTTCGAGGGGAACGAGTCCGCCCGCACGCCGGAGCTGGTCGAGGCGCTCGCGGGCGGGGCCCGGGTGCTGCTCGTGACCGACGCGGGCATGCCGTCCGTGTCCGACCCCGGGTACCGGCTCGTCGCGGCCGCCGTCGAGCGGGACATCAAGGTCACCGCCGTGCCCGGCCCGTCCGCCGTGCTGACCGCGCTCGCGCTGTCCGGGCTGCCCGTCGACCGGTTCTGCTTCGAGGGCTTCCTGCCCCGCAAGGCCGGCGAGCGCATGGGGCGGCTGCGGGAAGTGGCGGAGGAACGCCGCACCCTCGTCTATTTCGAGGCCCCGCACCGCCTCGACGACACCCTCGCCGCGATGGCGGAGGCATTCGGCGCCGATCGCCGGGCGGCCGTGTGCCGCGAGCTCACCAAGACATACGAGGAAGTGAAGCGGGGCCCGCTCGGGGAACTCGCGAAATGGGCCGCGGAAGGCGTACGCGGCGAAATCACCGTCGTCGTGGAGGGCGCCCCGGAGAAGGGCGCGGAGTCACTCGACGCGTCCGAGCTGGTACGCAGGGTGCAGGTGCGCGAGGAGGCGGGGGAGCGGCGCAAGGAAGCCATCGCCGCCGTGGCCGCCGAGGCCGGGCTACCCAAGCGTGAGGTCTTCGATGCCGTGGTCGCGGCAAAGAATGCCGCACGGGGCGCCCCATCGGGGAGCAAAGGACTATCGTGAAAGGCAAAGCGCAGGCCGCGCATCGGGCTTCTTCCGATAAGGAAAGGCCAAATCGGATCCAATAGTCGACAGGCCTGATGCGATCGCGCCGGGAGAAGCGTCCACTGGTTGAAGGGACGCACCCGTCCCACGCTTCAGGGCGGATGTAATGCCCCGCCCCGAAGTGCCTTGTCCAGAGGGCAAGAGGAGCAGGCATGAGTGAGATCGCAGGCGCCGTACCGACCCCGACCGGTGCTGCCGCACCCCAGATACCGAACCGGAGCGCGGCCACAGCCATCGCCCACGAGTCGTACGCCTTCGCCTGCATGCGGTGCGGTCACGGCTGGGAGCAGAGTTTCGAGATCGAGCACCACATCGACGGCGGCGGCGCGGAATTCGTGATGTACGTGGCGGGCGGCGAGCGTGTCCCGTCGCCGCTGACCCGGCCCACGTGCATGAACTGCGGCGGCCATGTCGTACGGATCATGAGGGCGGGGCGGGTCTCGTCGATCCGCGGCGTGATGGAACGCGAGGGGATCATGCCGGCGGAGCAGGGCGAGGGCGACGTGCACCCCGCGAAGGAACATCACTGGCACTTCTCCGACCTGCTGCACCCCTTCCAGAACCGCAAGACCGACTGATCACCGGTTGATCACCCGCGGATCACCCACCGGACCGCGACCGGACCCCGACGACCCCACCGACCCCGGCTTCGTAGGATCGGGGCATGAGCTCTGACCGTTCGAAGGACGTCACCCCGCCGCCGCTGCCCGCGCCCCTCGCGGTGCCGGTCGCCGACTCGCACACCCACCTCGACATGCAGTCGGGCACGGTGGAGGAGGGCCTCGCCAAGGCCGCGTCGGTGGGTGTGACGACCGTCGTCCAGGTCGGTTGCGACGTGAACGGTTCCCGCTGGGCCGCCGACACCGCGGCAGCGCACCCGAACGTGCACGCCACCGTCGCGCTGCACCCGAACGAAGCGCCCCGCATCGTCCTCGGCGACCCCGACGGCTGGTCGCGGCAGGGCGAGCGGTCCGCCGGCGGTGACGCCGCCCTCGACGAGGCGCTCGCGGAGATCGACCGGCTCGCGGCCCTCCCGCACGTGAAGGGCGTCGGCGAGACCGGACTCGACCACTTCCGTACGGGACCTGAAGGCATCGCCGCGCAGGAGCGGTCCTTCCGTGCGCACATCGAGATCGCCAAGCGGCACGGCAAGGCGCTCGTGATTCACGACCGCGACGCCCATGCCGACGTGCTGCGCATCCTCAAGGAGGAGGGCGCTCCCGAGCGCACGGTCTTCCACTGCTACTCCGGAGATGCCGAAATGGCCCGGATCTGCGCCGAAAACGGCTACTTCATGTCGTTCGCCGGGAACGTCACCTTCAAGAACGCGCAGCCCCTGCGCGACGCGCTCGTGGCCGCCCCGCGCGAGCTCGTCCTGGTCGAGACCGACGCACCCTTCCTGACTCCCGCGCCCTACCGCGGACGGCCTAATGCGCCGTACCTCGTTCCGGTCACGCTGCGCGCGATGGCCGCGGTGAAGGGCCTCGACGAGGACACCCTCGCGGCGGCGATCTCCGCCAACACGGCCCGCGCCTTCGACTACTGACCGGCAGCGTCCCCGGGACGGCGCCGGGAGGGGAAGGTCGGGAACGCGCCGCGACACAGCGTAGTCGCGCCGCTTTGGAGAGTGACGATCGCTCCGCTAGGTTCTCCTCGCCGATCCGGACCGAGGAGCGTCGTCGTGAGCAATTCGCCGTACGGGACGTATGAGCCGCAGGAAACGCTCGTCGCGCTCGAGACACACGAACCACCGCCCGGCCCGCACCCGCACGCGGACACCTACCGCCCCGGCTACGAGTCGATGGAGACCCAGCCCGCCTGGCCCGTGCCCGAAGCACTGCTGCCGCGCCCGTCCGCCCCGGCCGCAGACCCCGCCCCGCGGACCGCGGGGCGCGCCGAGGCCCGCAGAGCGGCCCGGCGCAGGAAACGGCCCGAACGGCCCGAGACCCTCAGACGCCTGCTGCCGCAGGCCCTCGTCGTCGCGTTCCTGGCGGGCGGCACCACCGCCTTCGTCGCCGCCGACAAGGCGATCCAGCTCAGTGTCGACGGCAGGCCGCGCACCCTGCACACCTTCGCGGACGACGTCAGCGAACTGCTCGCCGACGAGGGCGTCGACGTCGGCCCGCACGATGTCGTCGCCCCCGCCCCCGGGACCGCCCTGTCCAGCGGCGACGAGGTCGCCGTGCGCTACGGCAGGCTCGTCCACCTCACCCTCGACGGGGAGCGCCGCAAGGTGTGGACCACCTCGGCCACCGTCGACGGCGCCCTGCACCAGCTCGGCGTCCGCGCCGAGGGCTCCTACGTCTCCACGTCCCGCTCGCGCCGCATCGCCCGCGACGGCCTCGCGTTCGACGTCCGCACCGAACGCAGCGTCACGGTCATGGCCGACGGCCGCGAGCGCACCATCCGCACCAACGCCGCCACCGTCCGGGACGCCGTCGACGAGGCGGGCGTCTCGCTGCACGGCCAGGACACCACGTCCGTGCCGCAGGACAGCTTCCCGCGCGACGGACAGACGATCACCGTCATGCGCATCAAGGGCAGCAGGGAGGTGCGCGAGGAAGTCATCGCGTACGAGGTGGAGCGCACCCTGGACCCGACCCTGTTCCGCGGCACCGAGGTCGTCGAACGGGCGGGCCGACAGGGCGCCCGGCGCGTCACCTACGCCCTGCGCACCGTCAACGGCGTCAGGCAGAAGCCGCGTCGCCTGAGCGCCGAGGTCGTGCGCGAGCCCCGCAGCCGGCTCGTGAAGGTCGGCACCAAGCCCCCGCCGTCCTCCGTCGCCGGTGCCGACGGCCTGCACTGGAGCGAACTCGCCCGGTGCGAGTCCGGCGGGCGCCCCGGCGCGACCGACTCCACCGGCACCTACGGCGGCCTCTACCAGTTCGACGTACAGACCTGGCGCAGCCTGGGCGGCGGCGGCCGGCCCCAGGACGCGTCCGCCTCCGAGCAGACGTACCGGGCGAAGAAGCTGTACGTGCAGCGCGGCGCGAGCCCGTGGCCGCACTGCGGTGGCCGCCTGCACGGGTAGCCGGGGTGGTGCGGGGACCCGCGGTCCGGTCGGGACCCGGCCGCGGCGCCCCGTACCCTGAGACCGTGAGCACCACTGACCCCCAGGGCCCCCTGCTTGGCCCCGCCGACATCCGCGAACTGGCGGCAGCCCTGGGCGTGCGGCCCACGAAACAGCGCGGCCAGAACTTCGTCATCGACGCCAACACGGTCCGCCGCATCGTCCGCACCGCGCAGGTCACCCCCGAGGACAACGTCGTCGAGGTCGGCCCCGGCCTCGGCTCGCTGACCCTGGCGCTCCTGGAGGCGGCGGCCCATGTCACCGCCGTCGAGATCGACGACGTGCTCGCCGCCGCGCTGCCCGCGACGATCGAGGCCCGCCTCCCGCAGAAGAAGGACGCCTTCGCGCTCGTCCACTCCGACGCGATGCAGGTACGCGAACTGCCGGGCCCCGCGCCCACGGCGCTCGTCGCGAACCTGCCCTACAACGTCGCCGTGCCGGTCCTGCTGCACATGCTCGACACGTTCCCCAGCATCGAGCGCACGCTCGTCATGGTGCAGGCCGAGGTCGCCGACCGCCTCGCGGCAGCCCCCGGCTCGAAGGTCTACGGCGTCCCGTCGGTCAAGGCCAACTGGTACGCGGACGTGAAGCGCGCCGGCTCCATCGGCCGGAACGTCTTCTGGCCCGCGCCGAACGTCGACAGCGGTCTCGTGGCCCTGGTCCGGCGCACCGAGCCGGTGGCGACGACCGCTTCCAAGCGCGAGGTCTTCGCCGTGGTCGACGCCGCCTTCGCCCAGCGCCGCAAGACCCTGCGCGCCGCCCTGTCCGGCTGGGCCGGATCGGCTGCCGCGGCCGAGGCCGCCCTGGTCGCGGCCGGTGTCTCCCCGCAGGCGCGCGGCGAGGCCATCACGGTCGAGGAGTTCGCACGGATCGCGGAGAACAAGCAGTGAGCGTGACGGTACGGGTCCCCGCGAAGGTCAACGTCCAGCTCGCGGTGGGCGCCGCCCGCCCCGACGGCTTCCACGACCTCGCCAACGTCTTCCTCGCCGTCGGCCTCCACGACGAGGTCACGGCGACCGCCGCCGACGAGCTGACCCTCACCTGCGAGGGCCCCGGCGCGGACCAGGTGCCGCTGGACCGCACCAACCTCGCGGCCCGCGCCGCGATCGCGCTGGGCGAGCGGTACGGGATCGAGCCCCGCGTCCACCTCCACATCGACAAGGACATCCCCGTCGCCGGCGGCATGGCGGGCGGCTCCGCGGACGCCGCCGGCGCGCTCGTGGCCTGCGACGCGCTGTGGGGCACCGGCGCCACCCGGGACGAACTCCTCGACATCTGCGCCGAGTTGGGCAGCGATGTGCCGTTCAGTCTGGTCGGCGGGGCGGCGCTCGGCACCGGACGCGGCGAGAAGCTTCAACTCCTGCCCGTGGGCGGCGAGTTCCGGTGGGTGTTCGCGGCCGCCGACGGAGGGCTCTCGACGCCCGCCGTGTACGGCGAGTTCGACCGCCTCGCTCAGGGGCGCGCGATCCCCGAGCCGGAGGCCTCGCCCGCCCTGCTCGACGCGCTGCGTTCCGGCGACGCGAGCGCGCTGGCCGCGACGCTCACGAACGACCTCCAGCCTGCCGCGCTCTCCCTGTTCCCCGCGCTGAAGGACACCCTCGACGCGGGCACGGCGGCGGGCGCCCTCGCGGGCCTGGTCTCCGGCTCGGGCCCGACCACGGCGTTCCTCTGCGCGGACGAGGAGTCGGCGCGGGCGGTCGCCGCCGCCCTCACGGCGTCCGGCACCTGCCGTTCCGTACGGGTCACGACGTCTCCGGCGCAGGGCGCGACGGTCGTCCAGCGCTGACGCAGCCGGACGTACTCACGGGTAACTGAGTACGTCCGCGCTGTCGGCCGCCACGGGCGCCGCGGCACCGTGGTCCCCATGACCACCGACACCACGAGCGCCCGGGACCGGCGCCGCAGACGCCGCCGTATCGGCCGCGGGCAGGTCCTCGTACCGCTCGGCGCGATCGCCCTCGTCGGGCTGCACTCCGCCCTCGCCACCCGTGGCCACCTCCTGCCTCCGCCCGCCGGCGGCGGCTGGCAGGGCAGGGTGGCGCGGCCGCGCGAGGTCGCCGCGGTGCTCAGCCGGGCCGGCGCAGGTCCCCGCAGCCGTGCCGCGCGACGGCGCGCCGCACGAAGGCCTTGAACGCGGCCGTCGCGAGCTCCTTCCCGGCTGCCCCGCCCGTATCCGCCGTCCCACCGAAGGCGCAGGCGGCCGGACCCCTCGCGGCGACTACGCTGGAAGACTGATCCATCCCCTTGTCAGGAGCGAAATGGCAGTCAACCTGGTCAATGTCGAGGCAGTCAGCAAGGTGTACGGCACCCGTGCCCTGCTCGACGGCGTATCGCTCGGCGTGTCCGAGGGGGACAGGATCGGTGTCGTCGGGCGTAACGGCGACGGCAAGACCACCCTCATCCGGATGCTCGCCAAGCTGGAGGACGCCGACACCGGCCGTGTCACACACAGCGGCGGCCTGCGTCTCGGCGTCCTCACGCAGCACGACTCCCTCGACCCCGAGGCGACCGTCCGGCACGAGGTCATCGGCGACCTCGCCGACCACGAGTGGGCGGGCAACGCCAAGATCCGTGACGTGCTCACCGGCCTCTTCGGCGGACTCGACCTGCCCGGCTTCCCGCAGGGCCTCGACACGGTCATCGCGCCGCTGTCCGGCGGCGAGCGCCGCCGCATCGCCCTCGCGAAGCTCCTCATCGGCGAGCCCGACCTGATCGTCCTCGACGAGCCCACCAACCACCTCGACGTCGAGGGCATCTCCTGGCTGGCGAGGCACCTCCAGGCCCGCCGCTCCGCCCTCGTCTGCGTGACCCACGACCGCTGGTTCCTCGACCAGGTCTGCACCCGCATGTGGGACGTGCAGAAGGGCGACGTCTTCGAGTACGAGGGCGGCTACAGCGACTACGTCTTCGCGCGCGCCGAGCGCGAGCGCATCGCGGCGACCGAGGAGACCAAGCGGCAGAACCTGATGCGCAAGGAACTGGCCTGGCTGCGCCGCGGCGCCCCGGCCCGCACCTCCAAGCCCCGCTACCGCATCGAGGCCGCCAACGAGCTCATCGCCGACGTGCCGGAGCCGCGCGACAAGAGCGAGCTGATGAAGTTCGCCAGCTCCCGGCTCGGCAAGACGGTCTTCGACCTCGAGGACGTCACCGTGCAGGCCGGGCCCAAGGTGCTCCTCAAGCACCTGACCTGGCAGCTCGGCCCCGGCGACCGCATCGGCCTCGTCGGTGTGAACGGCGCGGGCAAGACCTCCCTGCTGCGCGCCATGGCGCAGGCCGCCCGCACCGACGGCGAGGAGCAGCCCGCGGCGGGCCGCGTCGCCGTCGGCAAGACCGTGAAGCTCGCCTACCTCTCCCAGGAGGTCGCCGAGCTCAACCCCGAACTGCGCGTCATCCAGGCCGTGCAGCAGGTCCGCGACCGTGTCGACCTCGGCAAGGGCCGTGAGATGACCGCGGGCCAGCTCTGCGAGACGTTCGGCTTCAACAAGGAGAAGCAGTGGACGCCCGTCGGCGACCTGTCCGGCGGTGAGCGCCGCCGCCTCCAGATCCTGCGCCTGCTCATGGACGAGCCGAACGTCCTCTTCCTCGACGAGCCGACGAACGACCTCGACATCGAGACCCTCACGCAGCTGGAGGACCTCCTCGACGGCTGGCCCGGCTCCATGGTCGTGATCTCCCACGACCGGTTCTTCATCGAGCGCACCACGGACCGTGTGTTCGCGCTGCTCGGCGACGCCGCGCTGCGGATGCTGCCGCGCGGCATCGACGAGTACCTGGAGCGTCGCCGCCGCATGGAGGAGGCTGTCGCCGCCTCGATGACGGCCGCCGCCCCGGCCCCCGCCGCGGGCGCCCCGGAGAAGACGGTGTCCGCCGCGGACGCGCGTGCCGCGAAGAAGGAACTCCAGAAGATCGAGCGGCAGATGGACAAGATGTCCGAGAAGGAGACCAAGCTGCACGCACAGATCGCCGACAACGCCACGGACTTCGCGAAGGTGGCCAAGCTGGACGCGGAGCTTCGTGAACTGGTCGGGGAGCGCGAGGAGTTGGAGATGCGCTGGCTCGAGCTCGCGGAGGACGCGTGAAGCTCCAGTAACAGACCCATCACGGGCCGGTGCTCCCTTGGGAACAGGGGAGCGACCGGCCCGATGTGCTACTGCACAGGGTGATAGAAAGGTCGCTCTGGGAATTGCCTGAGAACGACCAGAGAACGTCCTGAAATCGACCAGGCGAGCAGACACATCAGTGAAGACGGGGGGAGCGCTGATGACTCAGCCGCCCAATCAGCCGCCGCAAGGCGGCTTCGGAGCACCACAGGATCCGCCGCAGCCGCCGGCCCAGCCGCCGCCGGCCCCGCAGCCCGGATACGGCTACCCGCAGCAGCCGGGCCCGTACGGCCAGCCCCCGCAGGGCGGCCCCTACGGTCAGCCGCAGCAGCCGGGTCCCTACGGTCAGCCCCAGCAGCAGCCAGGACCCTACGGTCAGCCTCCGCAGCAGCCCGGCCCGTACGGCGCGCAGCAGCCCGGCCCCTACGGGCAGCAGCCCCAGTACGGCTACCCGCAGCAGCAGCCCCCGTTCCCCGGTGGCCCCGCGGCCCCGGGCGGCGGCGGCAAGAACCCCTTCAAGGGCCGGACCGGGATCATCGTGGCCGCCGCGGTGGCCGTCGTCGTGATCGCCGGCGGTGTGGTGTGGGCGGTCGTGGGCGGCGGTGACGACAAGAAGAAGGACCCGGTCGCCGACAAGAGCCAGGACCCCAAGCCCACCGGCTCCGCGCCGGTCGACCCGGGTGACGGCTCCGGTGACGGACGCGACGGCAAGGAGGACCTCAACGCGGGCCGCCAGGCCGGTGAGTCGAAGGTCCTCTGGTACAAGACGGCCCCCAAGGCCCCCGGTGACGGCGCGGACGCGCCCGGCATGTGGGTCACCGACACGCTCGCCGCGAAGGCGGTCTACAACGAGCTCGTCGCGTACAACATCTCGGACGGCAAGCCGAGTTGGCCGACGATCACGCTGCCGCACAAGATCTGCGGCGCCAGCGTGCAGAAGTCGGACGACGACAAGGTCGCCATCGCGTACATGAGCGGCGTCACCGACCGGGCCAAGTGCAACCAGGTCCAGCAGATCGACCTGAAGACCGGCAAGAAGGACTGGGAGAAGAAGATCCCCGAGGGGGACCTCTTCGACGGCACCGGTAGCGGCGTCGAACTCACGTACGCGGGCAGCACGTTGATGGTCGGCCGCCAGATGTCGGGCCTCGGCCTGAGCGTCAGCGACGGCAAGCAGCTCTTCGAGAAGAAGAAGTACGGCGCGGCCTGCTTCCCCGGCGCGTTCGCCGGTGGCGAGCGCCTCCTGGCCGTCTCCTCCTGCGGTGCCTCCACGGACAAGGAGCACGACGAGATCCAGGAGCTGGACCCGGCGACGGGCAAGGCGAAGTGGACCAAGCCGTTCCCCAAGGGCTGGAAGGTCGCCCGCGCCTACTCCGTCTCGCCGGTCGTCCTCTACCTCAGCAACGAGGACAAGAAGCAGTGGAACATCACCACGCTGAAGGACGGCAGCAGCGCGGTGCGTTCCGAGGTCTCGGTCGACGAGGACTTCGCGCCCGAGTGCGGCTGGGCGATCCTCGACCGTGACCTCCAGGGCTGCACGGGCGTCGCGGCCGACACCAACACCCTGTACCTGCCGACCAAGGCCACCAGCGGCACCGCCAACGAGGTCGTCGCGATCAGCCTGGAGACCGGCAAGGAGCGCTGGCGCGCGAAGTCGCCGGTGGCGCAGAACATGCTGCCGCTGAAGACCTCGGGCGGCGCGGTGATCGCCTACGTCAATGCCTCGTACGACGCCGGAGGCCGGGTCGTGTCGATCGCGACGGCGGGCTCGCACACGCCGAAGACCCTGCTGCAGAACCCGGCGGGAACCGCGCAGATCGAGAACGGCTTCTACTCCAAGGCGATCGACTACGTCGACGGGCGCTTCTACATCTCCACGACGCGTCTGTCCGGCACCGCCAAGGGCGAGGAGAAACTGATGCTGGCGTACGGCAAGTGACCGCCGCAGCCCCAGTGTCCGCCCACCGCACCGCCGCCCGCTCCTTCTCCCCGTCACCCGAGGTACAGACGTCATGACGCAGCCGCCCCAGCCGCCCAACGAGCCGCCGCAGGGCCCGCCGCCGGTGGGCTTCGGCAAGCCGCAGGACCCGCCGCCCGGAGGGTTCGGCGCCCCGCAGGACCCCCCGCCCGGAGGGTTCGGCGCGCCCATGCCGCCGCCCCCGCCCGGCCAGCAGCCCGGCTACGGCTACCCGCAGGCGCCCCAGACGCCGCCCCCGGCGCAGCCGCCCGCCCAGCCGCCGACGCCGCCGCAGGGCCAGCCCGGGGGGTACGGCCACCCGCAGCCGCCGGCCCCCAACTACGGTTACCCGCAGGCTCCCCAGGGCCAGCCGCCGACGCCCCCGCAGGGCTACGGCTACCCGGGCCAGCAGCCGCCGCAGTACGGCGCCTACCCGCCGCCGGTCACCACGCCCATGCAGGCGGCGGGCGGCGGTGCCGGCAAGAAGATCAGCTCCCAGATGATGATCATCATCGGCGCTGTGGTCGCGGTCGCCCTGATCTTCGGCGGCGGCGTCTGGTACTCGGCGTCGTCCGGTGACGACAAGACCGACGCCAGCACCGCGGGCCCGACCGGTGGCACCGGCGGCAAGGGCGGCGGCGGGGACAAGGGCGGCTCCGGCGGCACCACCACGGGCGGCGCGAGCAAGGAGAAGGTCCCGGGGAACACCAGTTCCCAGGTCCTCTTCCAGCTGCCCCAGCACGAGGTGCCCAAGGACGAGGTGTTCAGCACCAAGGGCTCCTGGCTCACGGACACGACGTACGCCAAGGCGGGTGTGGGCGAGATCAACGGCTACGCCGCGGACACCGGCAAGAAGGCCTGGACGCTCCCGCTGCCCGGCCAGACGTGCGGCGGCGCCCCCGAGGTCACCCAGGACGGCCTGAGCGCGGTCATCAGCGAGGCGGCCCCGCGCAAGCCGAAGGAGTACGAATACCAGCCGTGCACCAAGATCACGGTCTTCAACGTCGACACGGGCAAGAAGCTGTGGACGAAGAGCGTCGGCAGCGGCGGGCGTGACATCCCGTTCAAGGAGCTGTCGATCACCGGCTCCACGCTGGCGGTCGGCGGCGGCTACGACGGCGGCGCGGCCTTCGACATCAAGTCGGGCAAGATCCTGTGGCAGCCGCAGACCGGCTCCTGCGAGGACGTCGGCTACCGCGGCGGCGAGCAGCTGGTCGCCGTGCGCAAGTGCGGTGACTACGGCGACGAGAAGCACCAGGTGCAGCTCCTCGACCCGGCGACGGGCAAGCCGAAGTGGACCTACAAGATCCCGGCCGACGTGAACGTCATCTCCGTCGTCTCCACCAAGCCGGTCACCTTCGTGATCGCCACCGGCGAGGAGGTCGAGATGTCGGACCTGTTCTCCCTCGACGACACCGGCAAGCTGCGCGCCAAGGTCTCGCTGGAGAAGGACCGGTACGACTTCGACTGCGAGGTCGGCGAGATGCACGGCTGCCGTGGCATCACGGTCGGCAACGACCGCGTCTACATGCCGACCCGCGAGCACGACGGCGGCGGCACGTCCGGCCAGACCAACGAGATCGTGTCGTTCTCCCTGGCGAACGGCCAGCTCACCGGCGACCGCGTCGACGGCGGCGAGTACACGCTCTTCCCGGTCCGCATGGACGGCGGGAACGTCCTGGCGTACAAGGACGGCCCCTACGACAAGGGCGCCGAGATCGTCACGATCGACCCGAAGACGCTGAAGCAGAAGACGCTCCTGGTCACTCCGGCGACGGAGACCGTGACCAGCGTCATCAGCAGCATGACCCCCACCCAGTCCGAACTGCTCTACACCAACGGCAGGCTGGCCATGGGCAAGGAACTGATCTCCAAGCCGTACTCGGCGGACGAGAAGGAGTACGAGGCCGTGGTCTTCGCGGCGAAGTGACTCCGGGCCGCTCACCGCGGCCACGCGACGGCCCCGCACCCGGACAGGGTGCGGGGCCGTCGGCATATGCGCCCGCCGCCGGGAGATTCCGGCATTCCGGGTCACTTCTCACCAGTAGGGGAAGCGCAACGCCGAACGAGCGTGTAGCTTCCGGGAGATGGAGGAGGTCGGGGAGTCGGGGGGCTTTCCGCACCAAGGGGGTTCTGGGGGTCCCACGGGATCCCGGGGATGTGGGGGGATGGCTCTATGGGTGTGCGGCTCATGGTGGTCGACGACCATCGTCTGCTCGCCGAGGCGCTCGCCTCGGCTCTCAAGCTGCGCGGGCACCGGGTGCTCGCGGCGGCCGCGCCCGCCGCGGGAGCGGCCGAGCTGGTGATCTCGAGGGCGCCCGAGGTCTGTCTCATCGGTACGGCGACGCCCGCGGAGCCGGGCATCTTCGACCCGATCGTGCGCATCAAGCGGGAGCGCCCGCAGGTGGCGGTGGTCGTCCTCGGGCCCGTGCCGTCACCGCGCGGGATCGCGGCGGCGTTCGCGGCCGGCGCCTCCGGCTACGTACGGCACGACGAGCGGATCGAGGGGGTCGAGCGCGCCCTGATGAAGGCGCGGGCGGGAGAGGCGGCCGTGGCGCCGCAGCTGCTGCAGGGGGCCTTCAGCGAGCTGCTCAATCCGGCCGCGCAGCCCGACGACGAGGGGCAGCGGCTCCTGCAGATGCTGACGCCGCGCGAGGTCGAGGTCCTGGTGCGGGTCGCGGACGGCGAGGACACCCGGCTGATCGCGGCCGGCATGGGCATCGCCCCGAGCACGGCCCGTACGCATGTGCAGCGGGTCCTGATGAAGCTGGGAGTCGGCTCGCGGCTGGAGGCGGCGGCGCTGGCCGCGCGCACGGGGCTCCTCGACCGGGCGGGGCCGGTGCAGGTGACGGGCCACGCCGACGACGCCGACCACCCGGACATGCCGCAGGGGCCGGAGTCACCTGTGCGGTGAACTCCGGCCCCTGGCGCGCTGGTTACTCGGCGGCGTCGGGCGTCGGCGGGGCCGTCGGCCGCAGCTTCAGCCACACCAGGAAGAACAGCCCGAGGGCGAGCATGCCGAGGCCCGTCCACAGGTTGATGTTGATGTTCTCGGCCTTCTTCAGGTCCGCGTCGGACGCCGTGATGCCGGCGATGGTGACGATGACCCCGTAGACCGCGAACAGTCCGCCGATGATGCGCCGGATGTCGAAGAGCCGCGCCGCGGTCGCGGACTTGCGCTCCAACTCGGTGACTTCGTTGTGGAGTTCAGACATGGTTGATCGCGCCTCCGATCAGAGGGAGAAGGGGACGTAGCACAGCGCTGCGAGGACGATCGCGCCCCAGCCGAGCAGTGCGGGCTTGCGGTACCAGGCGTCGTCGCCCTCGGCGGGCGGCTCCTCCAGGCCCGGCGCCGTCGTCCCGTACACGAGGCCCGCGAGCTCGGCCTCCGGCTTGGGCGCGGTGAACAGGGTGACGACGACCATGACGACCGCACCGGCGACGAAGCCGACGATCGCGGACACGAAGTTGGCGCCCTGGTCGGTCGGGATGTCGATGACGCCCTGCTTGTAGATCCAGAAGTAGTTGACCATCGCGGCGGTGGTGCCCGCGAGCAGGCCCCACACGCCGGACTTCACCGAGGCGCGCTTCCAGAACATGCCGATGATGAAGACGACGAACATCGGGACGTTGAAGAACGAGAACAGCGTCTGGAGGTAGCCCATGATGTTCGAGAACGACGAGGCGATGAACGCCGTGCCGATCGACGCGAGGACACCGACGGCCGTGATGAGGCGGCCGAACTTCAGGTAGTACGCGTCGGGCTTGCCGGTCTTCACGTACTTGGCCCAGATGTCGTACGTGAACACGGTGTTGAAGGACGACACGTTCGCCGCCATGCCCGCCATGAACGCGGCGAGCAGACCGGTCACCGCGATGCCGAGCACGCCGTTGGGCAGCAGCTCCTGCATCAGGTACGGGATCGCGTCGTTGTACGTCAGACCCGAACCGGCCATGCCGATCTTCGGCACGAGCACCGCGGCGACCATGCCCGGGATCATCACCAGGAAGACGATGAAGATCTTCGGGAACGCGGCGATGAGCGGGGTGCGCTGGGCGGCGGACAGGTTCTTCGCGGACAGGGCGCGCTGCACCTCGGCGAAGTTCGTCGTCCAGTAGCCGAAGGAGAGCACGAAGCCCAGGCCGAGGATGATCGTCAGCCAGTTCGCGCCGAGCGGGTTGGCCTCACCGATGCCCGTACCGCCCCAGGCGGAGAGGAAGTTGTCGCCGTGCGCGCTCTTCAGGGAGTCGGTCATGCCGCCCCAGCCGCCGACCCGCTTGAGGCCGATGATGCAGAGGGGGATGAGCGCGGCGAGGATCACGAAGAACTGGAGGACCTCGTTGTAGATCGCCGAGGAGAGTCCGCCGATGGTGATGTACGCGAGCACGAACAGACCGGCGACGACGATCGCCAGCCACTGCGGCCAGCCGAGCAGCGCCTCCACGACGATCGACAGGGCGTACAGGTTCACGCCCGCGATCAGGATCGCCGCGAAGGCGAAGAGTATGGAGCTCAGCAGGTGCGCGCTCTTGTCGAACCGCTGGAGCAGGTACTCGGGGACCGAGCGCACCTTGGAGCGGTAGTAGAAGGGCATCATCACGAGGCCCAGGAAGACCATCGCCGGGATGGCGCCGATCCAGTACCAGTGGACGACCGAGACGCCGTACTGCGCGCCGGTCGCCGCCATGCCGAGGATCTCGGTGGCGCCCAGGTTGGCCGCGACGAACGCCAGACCGGTCACCCAGGCGGGCAGGGAGCGGCCCGAGAGGAAGAAGTCGAGGCTGGTCTTCACGGAGCGCCGGGCGGCGAACCCGATGCCGAGGACCACGGCGAAGTAGATCGCCAGGATCGCGTAGTCGAGGCCGTTGGTGGGCAGCCGGAGCCCCGCGGCCAGGGTTTGTGTGGGGGACAGCATGGAGAACTCGCTTCGTTGCGCGAACTGATCAGACCGGAACCTACGCTTCTATGTTCAATAAATGAACACTTCTGCTGAGGTTCTTTGTTTGATTGTGATGCGAGTGACACGCCACGCACCGAAGGATGCGGCCGCGGTCTTGACCATCCCGTTGAAGCGTGCTTTGTTATGTTTGATTATGTTGAGTTGATGCGAGTGAGGAGCATCGGACGTGAAGAAGACGTCGACCCGGCTCGCCGACGGTCGCGAGCTCATCTACTACGACTCGCGTGACGACGTCGTGCGGGACGCGGAGGACCGGCGTCCGCTGGACCCCGTCGCCTCCTCCTCGCAGATCCGCCGTGACCCCCTCCTCGGGGACAGCGTCGCCATCGCCTCGCACCGCCAGGGCCGCACCTACCACCCGCCGGCCGACGAGTGCCCCCTGTGCCCGTCCGAGGGCGACCGGCTCAGCGAGATCCCCGACTCCTCGTACGACGTGGCGGTCTTCGAGAACCGCTTCCCCTCGCTCGCCGGGGACGCCGGCCGCTGCGAGGTCGTCTGCTTCACCTCCGACCACGCGTCGTCCTTCGCCGACCTCACCGAGGAACAGGCCGGGCTCGTCCTGGAGGCCTGGACCGACCGCACCGCCGAGCTGTCCCACCTGGACTCCGTGGAACAGGTGTTCTGCTTCGAGAACCGAGGCGCCGAGATCGGCGTCACCCTCGGCCACCCGCACGGCCAGATCTACGGCTACCCGTTCACCACCCCGCGCACCGCCCTCATGCTGCGCTCGCTCGCCGAGCACAAGGAGCAGACCGGCGGCCGCAACCTCTTCGACGACGTACTCGCCGAGGAGCGCACCGGCGAGCGGGTCGTCCTGGAGGGCGACCACTGGGTGGCCTTCGTCCCGTACGCGGCCCACTGGCCCTACGAGGTGCACCTCTACCCCAAGCGCCGCGTGCCCGACCTGCTCGCCCTCGACGACGGCGCGCGCACAGAGTTCCCCCAGGTTTATCTGGAACTCTTGAGGCGCTTCGACCGGCTCTTCGGAACGGGGGAGTCCCCGACGCCGTACATCGCCGCCTGGCACCAGGCGCCGTTCGGCACCCTGGACGACTTCTCCGGCGTCCAGCGGGACGACTTCGCGCTTCACCTCGAGCTTTTCACCATCCGCCGCACTTCCGGCAAGCTGAAGTTTCTCGCGGGTTCCGAATCCGGCATGAGCGTGTTCATCAACGACGTGCCGCCGGAGACCGCGGCCGAGAGACTGCGAGAGGTAGCGAGTACATGAGCGGGAAGTACCTGGTCACCGGCGGTGCGGGATATGTGGGCAGCGTGGTCGCGCAGCACCTGGTCGAGGCGGGGCACGACGTCACCGTCCTCGACAACCTCTCGACCGGCTTCCGTGAGGGCGTGCCCGCCGGGGTGACGTTCGTCGAGGGCGACATCCGCGACGCCGCCAAGTGGCTCGACCCGTCCTTCGACGCCGTCCTGCACTTCGCCGCGTTCTCCCAGGTCGGCGAGTCCGTCGTGAAGCCCGAGAAGTACTGGGACAACAACGTCGGCGGCACCATGGCGCTGCTCGCCGCGATGCGCTCGGCGGACGTCCGCAAGCTCGTCTTCTCCTCCACGGCGGCGACGTACGGGGAGCCCGTCAGCACCCCCATCACCGAGTCCGACCCCACCGCCCCCACCTCGCCGTACGGCGCCTCCAAGCTCGCCGTCGACCACATGATCACCGGGGAGGCGGCCGCGCACGGGCTGGCCGCCGTGTCGCTGCGCTACTTCAACGTGGCGGGTGCCTACGGCAGCTGCGGCGAGCGCCACGACCCCGAGTCGCACCTCATCCCGCTCGTCCTCCAGGTCGCCCAGGGCCGGCGCGACGCGATCTCCGTCTACGGCGACGACTACCCGACGCCCGACGGCACGTGTGTGCGCGACTACATCCACGTCGCCGACCTCGCCGAGGCCCACCTGCTCGCCCTGGACGCCGCCCGCCCCGCAGAGCACCTCATCTGCAACCTCGGCAACGGCAACGGCTTCTCCGTGCGCGAGGTCATCGAGACCGTCCGCCAGGTGACCGGCCACCCGATTCCCGAGGTCACCGCCCCGCGCCGCGGCGGCGACCCGGCCGTCCTCGTCGCCTCGGCCGCTACCGCGCGCGAGCGCCTCGGCTGGAACCCGTCCCGCGCGGACCTCGCGGGAATCGTCGCCGACGCCTGGGCCTTCGCCCAGGCACGCCAGGAGGGGTAAGTCATGTCCGTCGCCTCGCAGTTCAGCGATCTGTACGGATACGAGCCCGAGGGGGTCTGGGCCGCGCCCGGACGCGTGAACCTCATCGGCGAGTACACCGACTTCAATGAGGGCTTCGTGATGCCGCTCGCGCTGCCGCACACCGCGGTGGCCGCCGTCGCGCGCCGCACCGACGGCATCCTGCGGCTGCACTCCGCGGACATCGACGCGCCGATCGCCGAACTGCGGGCCGACGAACTGACCCCGCTCTCCGAGTTCGGGCAGGGCGGCTGGGCCGCGTACCTGGCGGGCGTCGTATGGGCGCTGCGCGAGGCCGGGCACACCGTCACCGGCGCCGACATCCACCTCGCGTCGACCGTGCCGACCGGCGCGGGCCTGTCCTCGTCTGCCGCGCTCGAGGTCGTCACGGCCCTCGCGCTCAACGACCTGTTCGAACTGGGGCTCACCGGGCCCGAGTTGGCGCGGATCGCGCAGCGCGCGGAGAACGACTTCGTGCGCGTGCCCTGCGGGATCATGGACCAGATGGCGTCGGCGTGCGCCACCGAGGGACACGCCCTGCACCTGGACTGCCGCGACCTGTCCGTCCGCCAGGTCCCCTTCGACCTGGCCGCCCACGGCCTCCAGCTCCTCGTCGTCGACACCCGCGTCAAGCACGAGCTCGGCGACGGCGCGTACGCGGAGCGCCGCGCGGGCTGCGAAGAGGGCGCCCGCGCGCTCGGCGTCTCCCACCTGCGCGACGTGTCCTACGCCGAACTGCCTCAAGCGCTCGCCAGGTTGGCGGACCTCACCGACGAGCGGATCGTGCGCTACGTCCGCCACATCGTCTGCGACGACCACCGCGTCGAGCGGGTCATCGAGCTCCTCGACGCCGGCGACGTACGGGCGATCGGCCCGGTCCTCACCGAGGGCCACGTCTCGCTCCGCGACGACCTGCGCATCTCCTGCGCCGAGCTGGACCTGGTCGTCGACACCGCGAACGCGGCGGGCGCGCTCGGCGCCCGGATGACCGGCGGCGGCTTCGGCGGCTCGGCGATCGTCCTGGTGGAGGAGCCTGACGCGGAGGCGGTGACGAAGTCGATCACGGAGGCGTTCGCCGCGGCGGGCCGCACGGCGCCACGAGTCTTCCCGGCGGTCCCGTCAGCAGGAGCCCACAAACTCACTCCAGCGGCTTCGTAGGCGTGAACTCCCTGATCCCCGGCCCACGGCCGGGGATCAGCCGAGCCGCTTCGTAAGGGTGAACTCCTTGATCCCCGGCTACCCGTCAGGGATCAGCCGAGCCGCTTGGTGAAGCGTGAGCTCCTTGATTCCCGACTGCCCGCCGGGGATCACGCAGACGAGTTCGTGGCCGTGCTGGCGGTAGAAGCCCGGCGCCTGGCTGTGTCTCACAGTGCGCTTCGCGCACGGGCCCAGGTCTCCTCGCGTGGGCGGGGTGTGTTCAGCCGTGCCGCTTCGTAAGGGTGAACTCCTTGAGCCCCGGCTACCCGTCAGGGATCAGCCGAGCCGCTTGGTGAGCGTGAACTCCTTGATTCCCGGCGGGTAGTCGGGGATCACGCACACCAGCTCGTAGCCGTGCTGGCGGTAGAAGCCCGGCGCCTGGAAGTCCCAGGTCTCCACTCGGGCGCCGCGGCAGGCGCGGTCCTCGTGGGCGATGCGTTCCGCCTCTGCGAGGAGGCGGGAGCCCAGGCCCTTCGTGCGGTGGCGGTCGTCCACCCAGAGCAGGTTCACGTGGAGCCAGGTCGCCCAGGTGTGTCCGTCCAGGCCGCCGGCGATCTCGCCGCTCTCGTCCAACGCCCAGACCTGGAGCGGAACTTCGCGGTCCTCGGACGTTCCGCGCAGCGCCCTGAGCTCCACCGACGCCGCGGTATTCGCCTCACGCAGCCGGAAGTGAAGAAGATCGCGCCGCTGTTTGTCGACTTCTGTCTCAATACGAAACATACGCCTCACCATAAACGCGCAGGCCAATCAGTTCTGCAAATTGCCTTCCGCTCCTGGCCCGCGGCCCTACTCTGAGGGGCAGCGCCGGTGGGGGCCGGTGCTGTTCAGGGGGCGAGACAGTCGGGTACGCGCCCGGAGCGGGGGTAGCGGTACGAGCACGGCGGCGGCCGTGCGACCGCGACGACCTGCCTCTTCGGGCGCCGTACTCGTGCCGGACAGCCTCCCGGCGCCGGGGAATCCCCTGCTCCGCGAGGAGCTTGGGGGAGGGGGTTATACACGTGGTTCGCATCCGAGTCCTGGTCGTCGACGACCACCGCATCTTCGCCGAGTCGCTCGCCGCGGCTCTCGCCGCCGAGCCCGACGTGGACGTGTCCGCGGCCGGCAGCGGCCCCGCCGCACTGCGCTGCATGGACCGCGCGGCGGCGGAAGGGCGCCGTTTCGACGTCCTCCTCGTGGACGCCGACCTGGGGGCGGCCCTGCACGGCCCGCGCCCGGCGACGGCCGTGCCCGACGCGGCGCCCGGCCAGGACGGCCTGGTCGACGGGATCTCCCTGGTGGCGGGCGTCCGTTCGGGCCAGCCCACCGTCCGGACGGTGGTCCTCGCCGAGAAGGACGACCCGCGCCGCGCGGCCCTCGCGCTCCAGGCGGGCGCCTCCGGCTGGGTCGCCAAGGACTGCTCGCTCTCGCGGTTGCTCACGGTCATCCGGGGTGTCCTGCGCGACGAGACGCATCTGCCGCCCGCCCTGCTCACGAGCGTCCTGCGGGAGCTGACCGCGGCCCGCAAGCACCGCACCGATTCGGAGCGCCTGGTGGAGTCCCTGACGCCGCGTGAGCGCGAGGTGCTGCGCTGCATGGTCGCGGGCCTCGGCCGCAAGGCGGTCGCCGAGCGTCTCTTCCTGTCCCCGCACACGGTCCGTACGCACATGCAGAACGTGCTCGGCAAGCTCGGGGTACACTCCACGCTCGCGGCGGTGGCTCTGGCGCGCAGGGCCGGAGTCGGGCCCGCGGATCTGGAAGCGGCGTCGTAGGGGAACGCGTACGACTGAGGCCCTAGCCGGGGATGTTGTCGAACGGCGCGGTCAACTGCCGCAGCAAGCCCGCCAGTTCACCGCGCTGGGTGCGGGACAGCTCCGCGAGGATCGCCCGCTCCTGCGCGAGGAGGCCGGCGAGTGCCTGGTCGGCGCGGTCCTGCCCCTCGGTGGTCAGCCGGACGAGGACGCCGCGCCGGTCACTCGGGTCGGGGAGGCGCTCGACGAGACCCTTCTTGGCGAGCCGGTCGATACGGTTCGTCATCGTGCCGGAGGTGACGAGGGTCTGGGTGAGGAGCTGCCCGGGGGAGAGCTGATAGGGGGCGCCGGCCCGCCGCAGGGACGTCAGTACGTCGAACTCCCACGGCTCCAACTGGTGCTCGGCGAACGCCAGGCGCCGGGCCCGGTCGAGATGACGCGCCAGCCTGCTGACCCGACTGAGCACCTCGAGGGGCTCCACGTCGAGGTCAGGGCGCTCTCGACGCCACGCTGCGACCAGCCGGTCGACCTCGTCCTCCATGACGATCAGTCTAGTGGGTCCCTCGACATGAAGTCTCTTGAATTCAACTATCTTGACATCGAGATAAATGCGGGAGGATCCTGGCCGCCATGAGCGCACCCACCTGGGACCCGCAGCAGTATCTCCGGCACGCGGACCACCGCACACGCCCTTTCGCCGATCTCCTCGCCCGCGTCCAGGGCGACCCGGTGAGGATCGCCGACCTCGGCTGCGGCGCCGGCAACGTCACCGCCCTGCTCGCCGAGCGCTGGCCGAAGGCCAGGATCACCGGCTACGACAACTCCCCGCAGATGCTGGAGAAGGCCGCCGCCCACGCTACCGACCTGCTCGACTTCGCCCCCGCCGACGCGGCCACCTGGATCCCCGGCGAGCCCTTCGACCTGATCGTCTCCAACGCCCTGCTCCAGTGGGTCCCCGGCCACACGGGCCGCTTCCCCGAGTGGCTCGCCGGCCTCACCCCCGGCGGCACCTTCGCCTTCCAGGTCCCCGGCAACTTCGACGCCCCCAGCCACGTCCTGATGCGCGAACTCGCACAGTCGGCGCGGTGGCGGGACCGGCTCGGCGACACACTGCGCCACGCGGACGCCGTCCACACCCCGGAGCAGTACCTGAACGAGCTCACCGCGCTCGGCTGCCACGCGGACGTCTGGGAGACGACGTATCTGCATCTCCTCCAGGGCGAGGACCCCGTCCTCGACTGGGTCAAGGGCACGGGCCTGCGCCCCGTCCTGACCGCCCTCGCGGACGACCCGGGGGCCACCGGCGCGTTCCTGACCGCCTACCGCGCCCTGCTCCGCACCGCCTACCCCGCGACACCCCACGGCACGGTCTTCCCCTTCCGCCGACTCTTCGCGGTGGCCCGCAAGCCGGCCGACGCCTGATGCTCCGGGCCCTGGACCACGTACAGCTCGCCGCCCCGGCGGGATCGGAGGACGCGCTGCGCCGGTTCTACGGGGACGCGCTCGGTATGACTGAGACGCCGAAGCCTCCGGCGCTGGCGGCGCGCGGGGGCTGCTGGTTCGAAGCGGGCCAGGTGCGGCTGCACCTGGGGATCGAGCGGGACTTCCGGCCGGGCCGCAAGGCCCACCCGGGGCTGCGGGTCACGGGGATCGAGGCGTACGCGGCGCGGCTCGCGGCGCACGGTGTGCGGATCACCTGGGACGGGGACCTGCCGGGCCACCGCCGGTTCTACGCCGACGACCCGGTGGGCAACCGGCTCGAATTCCTCGAACCGGTCGCGCCCTGAGCCGGCACGTGCCCAGACCCGGTCCGGCGGCGGGACACGCCGTCTCGGTGTGCACACATCTCATCACAAAACATGTGTTATTTGGCTATGCATGCATATACGCGACGCAGCCTGCTCGCTGCCTCGATCGCGGCCGTCGGTTCGGCAGCCCTGTCAGCCTGTTCCGGGGCCGGTTCCGGAACCGGCCCCGCGGCTCCTCACTCCGGGTTGGCTCCTCACCCGGAGTCCGCTCCCCATCCCGAGGCCGGTTCGCACGCGCGGACCGGGATCTCGGACCACGGCGGACGCCCCTTCGTCCCCAAGGGGCCCAAGGGATACGTGAATCCGTCCGATCCCGAGGTCCTCGCTGCCGAGCGGGCCCGCAGGTCCGGCCACCTGCGCAGGTACAGGCTCACCGCCGCCGAGACGTCCCTCGACCTCGGCGGGCCGACCGTCAGGTCATGGGCGTACGGCGACTCGCTGCCCGGCAGGGAGGTCCGCGTCACCGCGGGCGACGTCCTCGATCTCACGCTCGCCAACCACCTGCCCGTGGCGACGACCCTGCACTCGCACGGCGTCCGTATGCGCTGCGACATGGACGGCGTACCGGGCCTGACCCAGTACCCGATCCAGCCCGGCGCGGACTTCCACTACCGCTTCGCCGTGACGCACCCGGGCACGTACTGGATGCACTCGCATTCGGGACTGCAACTCGACCGCGGTTTGTACGCCCCGCTGATCGTCGAGGACCCCAGTGAGCCCTTGTCCTACGACAAGGAATGGGTCGTCGTCCTCGACGACTGGGTCGACGGCGTGGGCGGCTCCACCCCGGACGACGTGCTCGCACAGCTGCACCACGGCAGCGTGCGGATGGGTACGGACATGGGGGAGGGCGGTGAGGGTGGCGGTTCCGGTCGCGACCTGTCCGGCGGCGCGCACACCTCGGGCCGCGGCAGGCCCGCGGGCCCCGACCGCGTCCTACGGCACTCCGGCAGCCGTCGGCTGCACAGTGTGGGCGGCAATGTCGACTACCCGTTCTACCTGGTCAACGGCCGCATCGCGCAGGCTCCTTCGGTCTTCCGGGCCCGCCCCGGGGACCGCATCCGGCTGCGCATCATCAACGCTGGGGGCGACACGGCCTTCCGGGTGGCACTGGGTGGCCACGCGATGACGGTGACGCACACCGACGGTTACCCGGTCGAACCCATGGAGACGGACGCGCTGCTGCTCGGCATGGCCGAACGCTACGACGTGCTGATCACCGCACAGGACGGGGTGTTCCCGCTGGTCGCGTTGGCCGAGGGCAAGGACGCGAGAGCCCTGGCCGTCCTGCGCACCGGCAGCGGGCGAGCCCCCGGGCCCGGCGTACATCCGCAGGAGCTCGACGGCCGGATCGTGCCGGCCACGCGCCTCGTGCCCCAGGATTCCGTAGCCCTCAGCGACCGCCGACCGGACCGCGAGATGCGCATCAAGCTGACCGGCGGCATGAGGAGGTTCGACTGGGGCTTCGATCACCGGCCCTACTCCATCGAGCGACGCCGCCCGATCCGGGAGGATGAGCGGGTCCGCCTGAGCCTCATCAACACCACCGACATGTGGCACCCCGTGCACCTGCACGGCCATACCTTCGCCCTCAGTGGCATCGACGCATGCGGAGCTCGCAAGGACACCGCCTACGTGCTGCCGCACCGCAAACTCGTCGTCGATTTCCACGCCGACAACCCGGGCCTGTGGATGCTCCACTGCCACAACCAGTACCACTCCGAATCCGGGATGATGACCGTCCTCGGCTACCAGAAGTGACGGCGCTTTCTCGGACCGCGACGCGGTCTAAGCCTTGCGCCGCCCGATCAGATGCGGGTTCGCCTCCATGCCGTCCAGGCCGTGCCACGCCAGATTCACCAGGTGCGCCGCGACCTCGGCCTTCTCCGGCTTACGGGCGTCCAGCCACCACTGGCCCGTCAGAGCGACCATGCCGACCAGCGCCTGCGCGTACAGCGGCGCCAGCTTCGGGTCGAAGCCGCGGTTCTTGAACTCGCGGCCCAGGATGTCCTCGACCTGCGTCGCGATGTCGGAGATCAGCGAGGCGAAAGAGCCCGTGGACTGCGGGATGGGGGAGTCGCGTACCAGGATGCGGAAGCCGTCCGTGTACTCCTCGATGTAGTCGAGGAGCGCGAAGGCGGCCTGCTCGCACAGTTCCCGCGGATGCCCGGCCGTCAGCGAGCCGGTCACCATGTCGAGGAGCTGGCGCATCTCACGGTCCACGACGACCGCGTACAGGCCCTCCTTGCCGCCGAAGTGCTCGTACACCACCGGCTTGGAGACCCCGGCCTTGGCCGCGATCTCCTCCACCGACGTGCCCTCGAAGCCCTTCGCGGCGAAGAGGGTGCGACCGATCTCGAGCAGTTGCTGGCGGCGTTCCGCACCGGTCATCCGGGTGCGGCGCGCGCGCCGGGGCTTGTTGTTGCCGGCTGGGCTCGCAGTGTTCGGATCGGTCGCCACATGCTCCATCATGCCGCGTCAGCGGCCTGCGGCTTGCGGCGGGAGGCGATCCGCTCCTTCGACGGCCAGCGCACGTCGTGCGCCCAGCCCAGCTGCTCGAACCAGCGGATCAGCCGCGCGGACGAGTCCACCTGGCCGCGCATGACACCGTGCCGCGCCGACGTCGGGTCCGCGTGGTGCAGGTTGTGCCACGACTCGCCGCACGACAGGACCGCCAGCCACCACACGTTGCCGGACTTGTCACGCGACTTGAACGGGCGCTTGCCCACCGCGTGGCAGATCGAGTTGATCGACCACGTGACGTGGTGCAGAAGCGCCACCCGTACCAGCGAGCCCCAGAAGAACCCGGTGAACGCGCCCCACCACGACATCGTCGCCAGACCGCCGATCAGCGCCGGCAGAGCCAGCGAGAGCATCGTCCAGAAAATGAACTGACGCGAGATCGCCCTTATGGCGGGATCGTTCACCAGATCGGGTGCGTACTTCTCCTGCGACGTCTGCTCCTCATCGAACATCCAGGCGATGTGCGCCCACCACAAGCCCTTCATCAGCGCGGGCAGCGTCTCGCCGAACCGCCACGGCGAGTGCGGGTCACCCTCCGCGTCGGAGAACTTGTGGTGCTTGCGGTGATCCGCCACCCAGCGCACGAGAGGACCCTCGACCGCCATCGAGCCGGCGACGGCCAACGCGATCCGCAACGGCCGCTTCGCCTTGAAGGAACCGTGCGTGAAGTACCGGTGGAAGCCGATCGTGATGCCGTGGCAGCCCAGGTAGTAGAAGAACACCATCAGGCCGAGGTCCAGCCAGCTCACACCCCAGCCCCAGGCCAGCGGCACCGCCGCGACCAGCGCCAGGAACGGGACGGTGATGAAGAGCAGCAGCGCGAGCTGCTCCAGCGAACGCTTCTGCTCACCGCCGAGCGTGGCGGAGGGCAGCGGAGCGCCGGTCGAGTCACTCGACGACGCCTCCGGGACGTCATCGATCAGATCGGGGCTTGGTGTCATGGGGCGTCCCCTGTGGGGTCGAGGTCGAGAACGGGGATGTGGTGCCGGGGAGTGGCACGGAGAACTTTTACTACGCGTCCGTAACCTACGGCGTCGTAAGTATGGCAGCGCGCAGGCCAGCGGCAAGAGGCCCGGAAACGGTCCGACCGGGCGGACACCTATCCTTGGAAACGGTCGGACAGCGCGGTCCGCTCTGTATCTCCACCCGGGACTCATACCCGGATCCCGGGTTTTCCTCCCAGACGTGCTTCAACACTGCAAGGAGCCGCACCTGTGAGCAGTGCCGACGACCAGAGCCGTGAGGCCACTTCCAGCGCCGAGCTGCGCGCCGACATCCGCCGACTCGGCGACCTCCTCGGCGAGACGCTCGTACGCCAGGAGGGCCCCGAGCTCCTCGAACTGGTCGAAAAGGTCCGCCGCCTCACCCGGGAGGACGGCGAGGCCGCCGCCCGCCTGCTCGGCGACACGGAACTGGAGACCGCGGCCAAGCTGGTCCGCGCCTTCTCGACGTACTTCCATCTGGCGAACGTGACCGAGCAGGTCCACCGAGGCCGCGAGCTGCGCGCCCGCCGCGCCGCCGAGGGCAGCCTCCTCGCGCGCACCGCCGACCGGCTCAAGGACGCCGACGCCGACCACCTGCGCGAAACGGTCCGGAACCTGAACGTACGGCCGGTGTTCACCGCCCACCCGACCGAGGCCGCCCGGCGTTCCGTCCTCAACAAGCTGCGCCGCGTCGCCGCACTCCTCGAGACCCCCGTCATCGAGGCCGACCGCCGCCGCTACGACACCCGCCTCGCCGAGAACATCGACCTGGTGTGGCAGACCGACGAACTGCGCGTCGTGCGGCCCGAGCCCACCGACGAGGCACGCAACGCGATCTACTACCTCGACGAGCTGCACGCCGGCGCCGTCGGTGACGTCCTCGAGGACCTCACCGCCGAGCTGGAGCGCGTCGGCGTCACCCTGCCCGACGCCACCCGCCCCCTCACCTTCGGCACCTGGATCGGCGGCGACCGCGACGGCAACCCGAACGTCACCCCCGCCGTCACCTGGGACGTCCTGATCCTCCAGCACGAGCACGGCATCAACGACGCCCTGGAGCTCATCGACGAGCTGCGCGGCTTCCTGTCGAACTCGATCCGCTACACCGGCGCCACCGAGGAACTCCTCGCCTCCCTCCAGGACGACCTGGAGCGCCTCCCGGAGATCAGCCCCCGCTACAAGCGCCTCAACGCCGAGGAGCCCTACCGGCTCAAGGCCACCTGCATCCGGCAGAAGCTGGAGAACACCAAGGAGCGCCTCGCCAGGGGCACCGCGCACGTGGACGGCCGCGACTACCTCGGCACCGGCGAGCTCCTCCAGGACCTCACGCTCATCCAGACGTCCCTGCGCGAGCACCGCGGCGCCCTGTTCGCCGACGGCCGGATGAACCGCACCATCCGCACGCTCGCCGCGTTCGGCCTCCAGCTCGCCACCATGGACGTACGCGAGCACGCCGACGCCCACCACCACGCCCTCGGTCAGCTCTTCGACCGGCTCGGCGAGGAGTCCTGGCGCTACGCCGACATGCCCCGCGAGTACCGCCAGAAGCTCCTCGCCAAGGAACTCAGGTCCCGCAGGCCCCTCGCCCCCTCGCCCGCACCCCTCGACGCCGCGGGCGAGAAGACTCTCGGTGTCTTCCACACCGTCAAGCGCGCCCTCGACGTCTTCGGACCCGAGGTCATCGAGTCGTACATCATCTCGATGTGCCAGGGCGCCGACGACGTGTTCGCCGCCGCCGTCCTCGCCCGCGAGGCCGGACTCGTCGACCTGCACGGCGGCTGGGCCAAGATCGGCATCGTGCCGCTCCTGGAGACCACCGACGAACTGCGCGCCGCCGACGTCATCCTCGACGAGATGCTCGCCGACCCGTCCTACCGGCGCCTCGTCGCCCTGCGCGGCGACGTCCAGGAAGTCATGCTCGGCTACTCGGACTCCTCCAAGTTCGGCGGCATCACCACCTCCCAGTGGGAGATCCACCGCGCCCAGCGCCGGCTGCGCGACGTCGCCCACCGCTACGGCGTGCGCCTGCGCCTCTTCCACGGCCGCGGCGGCACCGTCGGCCGAGGCGGCGGCCCCTCGCACGACGCGATCCTCGCCCAGCCGTGGGGCACCCTCGAGGGCGAGATCAAGGTGACCGAGCAGGGCGAGGTCATCTCCGACAAGTACCTCGTGCCGTCCCTGGCCCGCGAGAACCTCGAACTCACCGTGGCCGCCACCCTCCAGGCATCCGCGCTGCACACCGCGCCCCGCCAGTCCGACGAGGCCCTCGCCCGCTGGGACGCGGCCATGGACGTCGTCTCCGACGCCGCGCACGCCGCGTACCGCAAGCTGGTCGAGGACCCGGACCTGCCGGCCTACTTCCTCGCCTCCACCCCCGTCGACCAGCTCGCCGACCTGCACCTCGGCTCGCGGCCCTCACGCCGCCCCGACTCCGGCGGCGGCCTCGACGGCCTGCGGGCCATCCCGTGGGTGTTCGGCTGGACCCAGTCGCGGCAGATCGTGCCCGGCTGGTTCGGCGTCGGCTCCGGACTCAAGGCCCTGCGCGAGGCCGGTCTCGGCACCGTCCTCGACGAGATGAGCGAGCAGTGGCACTTCTTCCGCAACTTCCTGTCGAACGTCGAGATGACGCTCGCCAAGACGGACCTGCGGATCGCCCGGCACTACGTCGACACGCTCGTCCCCGACGAGCTCAAGCACGTCTTCGCCGACATCGAGGCGGAGCACGAGCTGACCGTACGAGAGGTGCTCCGCATCACCGGCGGCCAGGAACTCCTGGACACGCAGCCGGTGCTCCAGCAGACCTTCTCGATCCGCGACGCCTACCTGGACCCGATCTCGTACCTCCAGGTGGCCCTGCTCAAGCGTCAGCGTGACGACGCGGCCGCCGGCTCCGAGCCGGACCCGCTGCTCGGGCGGGCGCTCCTGCTCACCGTGAACGGAGTGGCGGCGGGCCTGCGCAACACGGGCTGATCACTCCGACGGGACGATGGATGACGGCAGTTCACCAGGTGAGCGTCGCGAACGCGACACTCAGCAACGCGATCCCGGTGGCTGCCGTCACCCATGCCCAGCGCGTCAGACGCAGCCCGCCCGCGATCACCACGGCGGCCAGCAGCAGCGCACCGCCCAGCGGGACCCACGCGTGGAAGAACCCCGCAGCACCCGTGCGCACCACCTCGCCCGTGCCGGGCTTCACCACCACGGGGATACGCGCGCCCTTCTTCTCCGCGATCGACCGGGCGATGACGACGCGGTCGCGGGGCTGCGAACCCGGCGACAGGGGCGCGTAAGGGCCGGTGCACGTGTCGTCGGTGCACCGCGTCACCGTCATCGTGCCGCGCTCACGGCCCTTGGTGAGCATCACGTGCTGAGCCGACGCCCAGGATGCCCGGACGCCGGCGATCAGGATCAGCAGGGCCACGACCGTCATCGCGGCCCGCCGGGTGTACGAGAGCATGGCGGCGATCCTTGGCCATGGCCCCGCGAAGAGTCAAGAAGAGCCGGCCGGCCCCGGGCGAGATGCCCCGTGACCTGTCGAGATGCCCGGTGAACTCAGGAGTTGTACGCGCTCTGCGCCCGCTCCAGGCCCTCCGTGACCAGACACTCCACCGAGTCCGCCGCCCGGTCCACCAGGTAGTCCAGCTCCTTGCGCTCCGTCGACGAGAAGTCCTTCAGAACGAAGTCCGCGACCTGCATACGCCCCGGCGGACGCCCGATCCCGAACCGCACCCGGTGATAGTCCGCACCCATCGACTTCGTGATCGACTTCAGACCGTTGTGCCCGTTGTCGCCACCGCCCACCTTCAGCCGCATCGTCCCGTAGTCGATGTCCAGCTCGTCATGGATCGCCACGATATTGCCGACCGGCACCTTGTAGAAGTCCCGCAGACCCGTCACCGGACCACCCGACACGTTCATGAACGACATCGGCTTCGCCAGGATCACCCGGCGGTTCTGCGGACCCGGCGCACCGATCCGCCCCTCAAGGACCTGCGCCTGCGCCTTGCCGGCCCGTTTGAACTTGCCGCCGATCCGCTCCGCGAGCAGATCGGCCACCATGAAGCCCACGTTGTGCCGGTTCATCGCGTACTCGGGCCCGGGGTTCCCGAGACCCACGATGAGCCAGGGGGCAGTGGCATCGGTCGTCATCGGGACCGCGTCTCCTCACGTACAACAGACGGACACGAACATGAAAAACGGGGTGGCGGGCCGCAGTGGCCCGCCACCCCGTCAAGCAGAGCGTACGGCTCAGGCCTCGGCGCCCTCGGCCTCGGCGGACTCCGCAGCCGGCTCCTCGGCCTGCGCGGCCAGGATCTGGATGACGACGGCGTCGGGGTCCGTGACCAGGGTCGTACCGGCCGGCAGCGGGACGTCCTTGGCGTGGATGGCGTCGCCGCCCTCCAGGCCCGCGATCGACACGGTGACGGAGGTCGGGATGTGCGTGGCCTCGGTCTCGACGGACAGCGTGTTCAGCACGTTCTCGACGAGGAAGCTGCCCGGGGCCAGGTCGCCCTCGGTCTCGACCGCAACCTCGACCGTGACCTTCTCGCCGCGCTTGACGGTCAGCAGGTCGACGTGGACCAGGTAACCCTTGATGGCGTCACGCTGGACGGCCTTCGGGATCGCCAGCTCGGTCTTGCCGTCGACGTCCAGCGACAGCAGGACATTCGCGGTACGCAGGGCGAGCAGCAGCTCGTGGCCCGGCAGCGTCACGTGAACCGGCTCGGCGCCGTGACCGTAGATGACACCGGGAACCTTGTTCTCACGGCGGATGGCGCGGGAAGCACCCTTGCCGAACTCGGTACGGACCTCGGCGGCAAGCTTGATCTCAGCCATGTGCACTCCTCGTAGAAAAGGGGAAAGGTGGTCACCCGGCCACGAACGGGCCTGCTACGAAGAGCGCGTCGATAACGGACCGCCGCACACAACAGTGCGGCCTCCCTCGCCGAGCAACTCCGTGAGTCTACCCGGCGGGAAGGCCGCCCCAAAATCGATCTAGAAGAGCCGCAGCGCGACTACGCCTGCTCCTCGAACAGGCTCGTCACCGAACCGTCCTCGAAGACCTCACGCACCGCACGCGCGATCGTCGGCGCGATCGACAGCACCGTGATCTTGTCCAGCTCCAGCTCACCCGGCGTCGGCAGCGTGTCCGTGAAGACGAACTCGCTCACCTTCGAGTTCTTCAGACGGTCCGCCGCCGGACCCGAAAGCACACCGTGCGTCGCCGTCACGATGACGTCCTCCGCACCATGCGCGAACAGCGCGTCCGCCGCGGCACAGATCGTGCCACCCGTGTCGATCATGTCGTCGACCAGGACACACACGCGGCCCTTCACATCCCCGACGACCTCGTGCACGGTGACCTGGTTCGCCACGTCCTTGTCACGACGCTTGTGCACGATCGCCAGCGGCGCGCCGAGACGGTCGCACCAGCGGTCGGCGACACGCACGCGGCCGGCGTCGGGAGAGACGACGGTCAGCTTGTCGCGGTCGACCTTCGCCCCCACGTAGTCCGCCAGGATCGGCAGCGCGAACAGGTGGTCGACCGGGCCGTCGAAGAAGCCCTGGATCTGGTCCGTGTGCAGATCCACCGTCAGAATGCGGTCCGCACCCGCCGTCTTCATCAGGTCCGCCACCAGACGCGCCGAAATCGGTTCACGTCCACGGTGCTTCTTGTCCTGACGGGCGTAACCGTAGAACGGCACAATCACCGTGATGGAGCGGGCCGACGCACGCTTCAGCGCGTCGATCATGATGAGCTGCTCCATGATCCACTTGTTGATCGGAGCAGTGTGGCTCTGGATCAGGAAGCAGTCGGCGCCGCGGGCGGACTCCTGATAGCGAACGTAGATCTCGCCGTTGGCGAAATCGAATGCCTTGGTCGGAACGATCCCGACACCGAGAGCATGCGCGACCTCCTCGGCAAGCTCGGGGTGGGCGCGGCCGGAGAAGAGCATCAGTTTCTTCTCGCCGGTCGTCTTGATCCCGCTCACAGCACTTGTCTCCTCAGACGCGTTCTTCCGCCGCTGCGCCCGCTCGTCCCATTAGCAGCGAGGCAGCCGAATCGTGTGCACCTATCACGGTACGCCGTGTCGGACGCAACTGTTTCCGGTCAGCCTTCGCTGCCGGCCTCCCGGGACGCCTCCTCAGCCGCCTTCGCAGCCGCACTCCCCGGACGCTTACGGGCCACCCAACCCTCGATATTCCGCTGCTGGCCACGGGCCACGGCCAGCGAACCCGCCGGCACATCCTTCGTGATCACAGACCCCGCAGCGGTGTACGCACCGTCCCCGACCGTGACAGGCGCCACAAACATGTTGTCCGAACCCGTCTTGCAATGCGACCCGACAGTCGTGTGGTGCTTGCTCTCACCGTCGTAGTTCACGAACACACTCGCGGCACCGATGTTCGTGAAGTCACCGATCGTCGCGTCCCCCACGTACGACAGATGCGGCACCTTCGTACCCTCACCGATCGTCGAGTTCTTCGTCTCCACATACGTACCGATCTTGGACCTCACGCCCAGCCGCGTACCCGGCCGCAGATACGCGAACGGACCCACCGACGCGCCCTCGCCCACCTCGGCACCGTCCGCCACCGTGTTGTCGACCCGCGCCCCCGCACCGACCTTCGTGTCCCTCAGCCGCGTGTTCGGCCCCACCTCGGCACCCTCACCCAGCCACGACTCACCCAGGAGCTGCGTACCCGGATGCACGATCGCGTCCCGCTCGAACCCCACCGTCACATCGACCCACGTCGACGCCGGATCCACGATCGTCACGCCCGCGAGCATCGCCCGCTCGACGAGGCGCTCGTTCAGCGTCCGACGCGCCTCCGCCAACTGCACACGGTTGTTGATACCCGCGATCTCACGGTGATCCGCCGCCACCGAAGCACCCACACGGTGCCCGGCCTCCCGCAGAATCCCCAGCACATCCGTCAGGTACTCCTCGCCCTGACTGTTGTCCGTACGCACCTTGCCCAGCGCATCCGCCAGCAGCGCACCGTCGAACGCGAACACACCCGAGTTGATCTCACGAATCGCATGCTGCGACTCACTCGCGTCCTTGTGCTCGACGATCGCCGTCACCGCACCCGACGCACCGTCCCGCACGATCCGGCCGTAACCGGTCGCATCCGGAACCTCCGCCGTCAGCACCGTCACCGCATTGCCGTCACCGGTGTGAGTCGCCGACAGGTGCTTCAGCGTCTCGCCGGTCAGCAGCGGCGTGTCACCGCACACCACGATCACCGTGCCGTCGACAGCGCCACCGAGCTCCTCGAGCCCCATGCGCACGGCATGCCCCGTGCCGTTCTGCTGCTCCTGCACGGCGGTACGGGCGTCCGGATCGATCCCGGCGAGGTGCTCACGCACCCGGTCCCGCTCGTGACCCACGACGACGACCAGGTTCTCGGGGCTCAACTCCCGTGCGGCGGCGAGCACATGCCCGACGAGGGAGCGACCACTGATCTCGTGCAGGACTTTGGGTGTGGCCGACTTCATACGGGTGCCCTCACCCGCTGCAAGAACGACGACGGCGGCCGGGCAATTGGCGCTCACGGGTGGCCCTTCGGCTTCGGATGCTGTGTGGGGTGGACATCCGCAGGATACCGGGGCGTTGTGGGCGCGAAATGGGGGCGGGTTTTCCCGGCCCGTCGGGCCGCGCCACGTTGTGAGCTCCCCCGCCAGGACTTGAACCCGGACAGATGGCACCAAAAGCCACAGTGCTGCCAATTACACCACGGGGGATGGAAACGGCCTAAGTCGGACATTTCGTCAGGCTGTCGGCCGGGCTCCCAACACTATGCCGTACCAAGTGCCTTCCATGCGACGGTACAACTCGGCGCTTTGGCGGACATAGATCACGAGGCAGCCGTGGTAGTTCTCTCCGGTGTTCTTCCGGACGGTTCGTGGGTTGCGTTTCTTGATCGTGGGCTTGCTGAATACGGAAGCGTCGACGCCGACGACCTCTGCCCAGTGCGCCTCGGCTGCCGCAACGTCGGCCGACTCGTGATTCATGCGGGCGCGCTGCTCCTCGGGTGTGCACCTGGCCTCAGGTTTGGGCATGTCTCGGACCCATAGCGAGACCGAGCTCTTCGAGCAGCCCAGCTCGGCCTGGATCTCGTTGTACGTCCGCCCTGGTCGACGCAGCTCCCGCGCCTGAGCCCGTAGATCGTCCTTTGCGTTGGGGCGCTTGCTCCGCTCGGCCGGAGGCTCGCCCCTGACGAGGCGGCTCAAGGTCTCCTTGCTGCGCACCCCCAGCTCGTCGGCGATCTGGCGAAGGCTCCGCCCATTCCGTCGCAGTGCTATCGCCTGCTCCCGCAACCGCTCGAAGTCGGCGTACTTGCCTGTGGTCTGTGTCATAGGCGCAGGCTCGTTCGGGATGAGCTCGGGTGGGTCGTATTTGCATATGGGCCAACAGTTCGAGGGATACCGGCTGGTTTCGCTTCTGTTCGAATGGTGCCCGTGGCAGGGGGCCGTCGCGGAAACTCACCGGAAAAGGGGCACTGTGCGCCCGTAGGCTGGACGGCATGACCACGACGGGGGAAATGCACCGGGCGGCCGGGGGGCCGTGGTGGTGGGAGCGGCGGCGTAGTGCCGTGCTCGATGTCGGGCTGGCCGTCGCGTCGGCGGCGGAGTGCGGGGTGGAGGGGGTCGGGTTCGCGCGGGACGCCGGGGTGCCGGCGGCCGTGGGTGTTGTTTTCGGGGTGCTTGCCGGGGCCATGCTGGTGCTGCGGCGGCGGTGGCCGATCGCGGTGGTGCTGGTCGGGGTCGCGGTGACTCCGGCCCGGATGGGTGTGCTGTTGAGCGTGGTGGGTCTCTACACGCTGGCCGCGTCCGAGATGCCGCGGCGGATCATCGGGGCCCTGGCGGGGATGTCGTTCGTCGGGACGCTGATCGTGTCGGTGGTGCGGGCGCAGCAGGACATGGGGCACGGGAATCTCGTGCGGGTGGGGGACTGGTTCGTTCCGTTCGTCGCCATCACGACGTCGTTGGGTGTGACCGCTCCGCCGTTGCTGCTGGGGCTTTATGTCGGTGCGCGGCGGCGTCTCATGGAGAGTTTGCGGGAGCGGAACGATTCGCTGGAGCGGGAGCTTCAGTTGCTCGCGGAGCGCGCGGAGGAGCGGGCCGAGTGGGCGCGGGGTGAGGAGCGGACGCGGATCGCCCGGGAGATGCATGACGTGGTGGCGCACCGGGTGAGTTTGATGGTGGTGCATGCGGCGGCGTTGCAGGCGGTGGCCCGTAAGGATCCGGAGAAGGCCGTGAAGAACGCGGCGCTGGTCGGGGACATGGGGCGGCAGGCGTTGACCGAGTTGCGGGAGATGCTCGGTGTGATGCGGTCCGGTGGCGGCGGGCGTGAGCCGGGTGCTGCGGTGCCGTTGGCGGCGGTGGGGGTGGCGGCTGCGGCTGCGGCGTCGCGTGCCGTCGATGACGAGGACGGGCCGTGTCTGGGTGATCTCGATGAGCTGGTGGGTCAGTCGCGGGCTGCGGGCATGGTGGTGGAGCTGCTCGTCGAGGGCGATATGCGGTCGTATGTCGCGGCGGTGGAGCAGACCGCGTACCGGGTGGTGCAGGAGGCGCTGACGAACGTGCACAAGCATGCGGCGGGCGCGAAGACGTATGTGCGGCTGGCTCATCGGGTGTCGGAGATCGCGATGCAGGTGGAGAACGAGCCGCCGCCGGACGCGGATTCGGCGTCGGATGTGCGGTTGCCGAGTGGGGGGAACGGGCTCGTCGGGATGAAGGAGCGGGTGGCGGGCCTGGGTGGGGTCTTCGTGTGCGGGCCGACTGATGCGGGTGGGTATCGGGTGTCGGCTGTGTTGCCTGCGGCCTAGGGGCTGCAGGGGAGTTGGGGGCTGCCTGCGGCTCAAGGGTTGCGGGTGTGTGGCTGCGCCGCTGTGGGTTTTTCTGTGGCTGGCGGTGGTCCGCGCCGGGTGTCGGTCGTGGCGGGGCCGCGCCGGGATGTACGTGCTCGCTGTTCTATGGGGCTTCGTCTCCGGGCCCATGCCGCCCGAGTGTGGTGCTGGTGGCTCCGCGCGCACATCCCGGCACGTCCCCTCGCGTCTCGTAGGCGCGTGGCGGCCGGTGGGGTCTCGGGGCCGCGGGGCTGTGCTGTGGCTGTCTGTCGTGTGCCGGTGCGCTGTGGCCCGGTCCGCGTGTGCGCGCCGCGCTAGGCCGCGGTCAGGCGGGTCGGCTGGGTGCCGTTGACGAGGGTTTCCAGGGCGTGGTCGATGCCGGGGCCGAGGTACCAGTCGCCGCTGTGGTCGAGGGCGTAGACGCGGCCTTCGGTGTCGATGGCGAGGAGTGCTTCGGAGCCGGATTCCGCACCGAGGGGGCAGACCTCGGTGTCGAGGGCGCGGCCGAGGTCGCCGAGGGTGCGGGCCATGTGGAGGCCGTGGAGCGGGTCGAGGTGGGGCTGGGCGGGGGCTATCTGGCGGCCGGGGCCCTGGGGGGTGAGGTGGAGGCCGCCGAATTCGGCCCAGGCCTCGACGGCGGCGGGGAAGACGGTGTGGCGGTGGCCGGCGGGGGATACGTGGGTGCGCAGGGCGTCGGCCCAGAATTCGGCCTGTTTGATGTCCCAGCGTCCGGGCTGCCAGCCGGCGGCGCGCAGTGCTGCGTCGACGGGGGCGGTGAAGCGGGTGCGGTCGGCGGTCATGTGGGGTGGCCTCGTCCTGTTCTGCTGGGGCCTGCGGTGGTGCGTGCGTGCTGCCGTGCGCCGGTTCCGGTCAGCCGGTGGTGACCGCGGCCGGGTCCACGACGTGGACGCCGAAGTGGGCGGTGAGTGCGGCGCAGGCGCGGCAGGGGCGGGCGAAGCCGCCGTGCAGGGGGTCGCCGTCCTCGCGGATACGGCGGGTGGTGAGTTTGGCGTGTTTGAGGGCTTTGCGGGCTTCGCCGTTGGTCATGGGTTTGCGGCGGGCGCGTTTGGAGCGTTCCTCGTCGGCGGCCGTGAGGTGGCGGGAGATGAGGATCGTTTCGGCGCAGCGTCCGGTGAAGCGGTCGCGCTGGGCGCTGGTGAGGGTGTCGAGGAAGTCCTGGACGAGGGGGTGCAGGGCGGGGGCGTGTTCGCCGCGGGCTGCGGTGCTGGTCAGTGTGGTGCCGCGCACGGAGAGGGCGGCGGCGACGGTGGGCAGGATGCCGTCGCGGCGCTGGCGCAGGGCTGGGGCGGGCGCTTCCTCGGCGCTGCTCCAGCCGACGCGTGGGTCGCCGGAGGCGCCGTCGGCGGTGGCCGGGTGCCCGGTGTCGGGCTCCGAGGCGGTCGCGACGGCCGTGTCGGATGACGGTGCGGTGCTGCTCTGCATGTGCTGCTTCCCCTCCTGCAATCCCCCGGGTTGCGTGCACAGACTGCCAAATGCGGCCGGTGGTGCGGAAGCTGGGGCGCGGCGACACGCGGGAGCGTGGGCTCATCGTCACGGTGGGGTGACTGCTGGTCATGGAACCGGAGGGCCGGTGACCGGTGTCGTACAACCGCATAGGCTGTCGCTATCCGCGATCCATAACAGTGCCGCAGGGGGCAACCGCCATGACGACAGGTCGGCTCGGGCAGCAAGCCGCGCCGCCGAACGCGGCCTACGCCGGGCAGGTCGTGCACTTCCCGGACCCGGTCCGTGCAGCGCGCCATCCCAGGGGCGTACGGATCGACGGGAACGGCTATCCGGATTTTTCTGCCTACGCGCGTGCCGCGGCGGAGATCGCCGAGCCCCCGGAGGGGTTCGGGGTCGATGAGCTGCGGCTGACGGACTTTGTGTCGGCGAACGCGGCGATGGCCGCCGCCGGGCATGACTTGTGGGACACGATCGTGCCGGTGGCGACGCCGCACGGCTGGACCTGGCATCACGTGCCGGGCAGTCGTCGCATGGAGCTGGTCCCGGTCGAGGTGAAGGCGCTGCTGCGGCATCACGGCGGTCTCGCGACGGCGGCGGTGGATCACGGCAAGCGGGGGACGCGTCCGTTGCAGGAGACGCGGCCGGCGCACTTCGGGCTGCCGAAGTCGTCGGTGGCGGTGACGGAGCAGCAGGTCCTCGGTGCCGAGGAGGATCTGGGGTACCGGTTGCCGGGTGCGTACCGGGCGTTCCTGAAGGCGGCGGGCGGGTGCGCTCCGGTGGGGGCGGCGCTGGACGCCGAGCTCGGGCTTCTGGTGGACCAGCCGTTCTTCACGGTGCGCGACGAGGCCGCGGTCAACGATCTGGTGTACGTCAACAAGTGTCTGCGTGATCACCTGACCAAGGACTATCTGGGTGTCGGGTTCGTGCAGGGCGGCATTCTCGCCGTGAAGGTCAAGGGTGACCGGGCGGGTTCGGTGTGGTTCTGCGCGTACGACGACGCGCGGGACAGCGGGGACACGGCCGGCTGGTCGGTCGCGGAGCGGGTGGAGCGTCTGCTGCTGCCGTGCGGTGACGACTTCGACGCGTTCCTGGCCCGGCTCGCGGGCAATCCACCGGAGCTGGAGACGGTGGCGAACCTGATGGTGGACGGCGGTTTCGCGAGTGCGGTCGACGCCGCGGGCGCGGCCGTGCCGGCTGCTTCGACTGTCCCGGACGAGGGGTGAGTGTCCGATGGTGACGTTCGCGCAGGCGCAGGAGCGCGCGGAAGAGTGGATCAACGGCGATGTGCCCGGCTATCAGCACCGTGAGGTGCGGGTGCGGGAGTTCGAGCTGGGGTTCGTGGTGTGGGCCGAGGACCGCGAGGGCGGTCCGGTGTCCGACGGCGGGCGGCAGCGGCTCGTCATCGCGCGCGACAGCGGGGACGCCTCGCTGTGGCCGGGGCTGCCGGTGGGTGAGGTGATCCGGCGGTACGAGGAGGAGTACGGGCTGCCGGAGGCTTCGCCGGAGCCGGCGGACGCGCCGCCGGAGCGGGTGGACCTGAATCAGACGTCGTTCCTGTTGAGCCCTCCGGAGTGGCTCCAGGAGGCGGCGGACAAGCTGGGTATTCCGGACCGGCGGGGGGATGCGTCGTCGGCCGGCGCGTCTTCCGGGGCTGGTTCCGGTACGGGTTCTGGGTCCCGTCCGGGTTCTGCTTCCGGTGCGGGTTCGGGTGTGTCCGCGCCTGAGCCGGCCGCCCCCGCGCCCGCGAGTGCCGACGCGGGCAGCGGCGCGACGCCGTGGCCCGCCTCGCCCGCGGCGCCTTCCGGGGCGACCCCGTGGGCCGGTACGGACACGAACGCGGACGAGGAGGAGGACCGCTCGGTCGCGCCTCCGGCGACGGTGTTCGCGCCGCCGTTGGTGGACGAGGGTGATGTGCCTGCGCCCGCCGCCGCGCCGGAGGCCAAGACAGCGCTGATGTCGGGCGGCAGCCGGCTTCCGCGTACGGCGGTGGCCCCGGCGGCGATCGACGGGCAGGCTCCCGCCGCTCCGGGCACCCCGCCGCCGGGTGCTCCCGATGCGTACGGCTACCCGCAGGGTCCCGGCGGGCAGCAGACTCCGCCGCCCGGCGCCCCGCCGAACTACGGCTACCCGCAGGGGCCCGGCACTCCGCCCCCGTCCAACGTGCCGCAGGCGCCCGGGAGTTCGCGGGGCGGTGTGTCGCAGCCTCCGCCGCCCACCTACGGCTACCCGCAGGGTCCGGGCCGGCAGCAGACGCCGCCGCAGGGTGCTCCCGACGCGTACGGCTACCCGCAGGGCCCCGGCGCGCAGCAGACTCCGCCGCCGGGTGGGCAGGGTGCGCCCGGGCGGCCGCTCGCGCCCGGGGCCGGTGACATCGCCGACGCCGCGACCAGCAAGGCGCAGGGTCCGCCCCGCGGTGCGCGCGGTGGCGGCGCGACGACTCCGCCGCCGCCCGGTGCGCCGGGCACTCCCGGTGCGCGCCCCTCGGGGCCCGGCGCTCCGGGTACCCCGGCGGGCGGCTACGTTCCGACGCAGCTCGTCTCTCAGCTCGGCCCCGACGGGCCCGAGGCGCCGCCCGCCCCGGGTGGTACGCCGCCCGGCGGTGTGCACCACGCCGCGACGATGCTGGCCGACCCGAGCTTGGGTGGCCCCGGTGCTCCCAAGCCGCCCGGTCCGCCCGGCGCCCCCGGCGCGCCGCAGCCTCCCGGCCCGCCCGGGGGGACGCCGCCCGGTGGTGTGCACCATGCCGCGACGATGCTGGCCCAGCCGGGACCGGCCGGTCCCGGCACGCCGCCCCCGCCGGCGGCACCCGGCGTGCCTGGTGCTCCCGGTGCGCCGGGTGCACCCGGTGGTGGTGTCCATCACGCCGCGACGATGCTGGCCGGTCCCGGTCAGGCCGGACCCGGCATGCCTCCTCCCCCGCCGCCGCAGGCGCCGGGCGGTATGCCGATGCCGCCGCCGATGCCCGGTCAGCAGGTTCCGGGGGGTCCGCCCCCGGCCTCGTACGGGTATCCGCAGCCCACGGGTCAGCCGACCGTCGGGCCCGGCTATCAGGCCGTGCTGCGCTACCGCGCGCCCGACGGCTCCGAGCAGCAGCTCATCCGCCGCTCGGCGCCCGGTACGCCGCACCCGGAGTGGCAGATCTTCCATGAGCTGCGCGGCATGAACATCCCGCCGGACCAGGTCCTGGAGCTGCACACGGAGCTGGAGTCCTGCGAGCTGCCGGGTGCGTACTGCGCCCGCATGATCCGTGAACAGTGGCCGCAGGCCAGGATCACGTCCATCGCCCCGTACGGCAGGGACCACGCGTCGCGCCAGCAGGGCATGCAGCAACTGATCGCGCACCAGGGCGAGTTGCACCAGGTGGCGGACGGTCCGGCGCGGCTCGCGCCGGTGCGTGCGCCGCTGCCGCCCGCGCAGCCGATGCCGCCGGTTCCGCCGGAGGCGATCGGGCATGAGCTGGCCGCGGCGTTCGGTCCTGGGGTGTTCCGGTTCGACCAGCGGGCCGTGTCCCGTCAGGGCGTGCCGGACATCGTGGCGCACACCCTCGTCGTGGCGGGGCTGCCCGCCGACTTCGGGCCGTTCTTCTGGGCGCAGGCCCAGCCGGGCCGCCCGGTGCCGACGCTTGCCGAGCTGGCGCAGGAGCGGGGGGCGCAGCCCGCGTCGGACGCGGGTTCGTACCTCGTGATGGGCAGTGACTTCGGGCGGGCGATCTGTGTCCAGTACGGCACGGCGAACATCGTGGCCGTGCCGGTGGAGGCGGGTCCCGGCGGTGCGCCGGTGCCGCCGCAGTTCGTGAACACGGGCCTGCCCGAGTTCGCGCGCAGCCTCGCGGTGCTCGGCCGGATGTGGCCGCTGCGGTTCGGGCTCAACCAGGAGCAGGCGGGCCGCTGGACCGTCGACTTCCAGGCGCAGCTGGCCGCTGTCGACCCGGCGGCGCTCGCGTCGCCGGAGGGCTGGTGGTCGGTGCTGCTCGAGCAGATGTGGGACGGCCTGCTGTAACCCGCGTACAGAGGTACTGGAGAGGCGCGCGACCGTATCGGTCGCGCGCCTCTCCTTCTTTTGGGCGGGATGTGACCTGCCTCGCCCTCAAGGCTCTCGATTCCGACTTTCGGCAGTATTTGACGCATCCTTGTCGAGTGGGTTGGGCGGAGTGTCTTGATTTGAGCGCTTCGGCTCGATCAGGTGCCGGGTAGGAGAGCCGAAGAGGCGACGAGGGGAATCAAGGATGAGCAGCGGTGCGTCGGTGTCGCCCCATGGCTTCGTCACGGGACGGGGCCGCGGCTACCGTCCCGGGCAGGTGGACGCGCTGGCCGCCGAGCTGTCCCAGGGCCGCGACGACGCCCGTGAGCGCGTCGCCCGGCTGACCGTCGAGGTCGAGGAGCTGGAGGCCGAGGCGCAGCGGCTGCGGCTGGCCGTGACGCAGCTCGCCCCGCAGACGTACGAGTCCCTCGGCGACCGCGCCCGCGAGATCCTCGCCCTCGCCGAGGAGGCGGCGGACGGAGTACGGGCGGCCGCCGCCGATGACGTCCGGCGGATCACGCAGGACGCGGAGGCCCGCGCGCGGGAGACGCGAGAGGCGGCCCGCGCCGCGGCCGACGCCGTACGGGCCGAGGCCGAGCAGTGGGCCGACGAACGGCTGGGCGCCGGCCGGGCCACGGCCGACGGGGTCCGCGCCGCCGCACGTGACGAGGCGAAGGAACGGCGCGAGGAAGCGCTCGCCGCGCTCGACGACGTGCGGGAGCGGACCGCGGCGACCCTCGCCGCGCAGGAGAAGGACCACGCCGAGCGGCGGGACGAGGCCGAGCGGGAGATCGCCGGGCAGGAGGCCGCGGCGGACACACGCGAGGCGGAGCGCCTGGAACTGGCCGAGGGGCGGCTGTCCGAGGCGCGGCGGGCGTTCGCCGAGGCGGAGGAGTCGGCCCGGCACGGCGAGGAGGACGCCGAGGCCCGCGCCGCGGAGCTCCTCGCGGAGGCGACCCTGCACGAGGAGGGCGTGGGCCGCGAGACGGAGCGGGTGCTGCGCGCGCACGGCGAGAAGTGGGACGAGGTCCGCGCCCACATGGAACACGTCCGCACCACCCTGGCCACGCTCACGGGCCGCAACTCCGCCGGCGGGGCGTCGTAGGCGCTGTCGGCCACGGGCCGCGCCGACCCTGACGGCACGCGGTAAGCGGGCCGCGCCCTCGCCGGCGGGGAGCCGTGAAGCCGCCGGAGTCTCGCCGGCGGGACGCGGTGAGGGGCCGCAGTCTCGCCGACGAGACGCCGTGAAGGCGCCGCAACCCCGCCGACGAGACGCCGCAACCCCGCCGACGAGGCGCCGCAACCCCGTCGACGAGGCGCCGCAACCCCGCAGGCGGGGCGTCGTAGCCGGGCGCGTGGACCGTGTCGGGCTACCCGTCCTGCCCCTTCGGGACCTGCCGCGTCGCGCCCGCCAAGATCCACGCCTCCACCGCCTCGTACTGGCGGCGTTGGCCGTCGGCCGTTCGGCGGCCGGAGGCCAGCGTGCCAAGCCAGCCGAAGAGGAAGCCCAGCGGGATCGAGGCGATGCCCGTCGTGGTGAACGGGAACCAGTTGAAGTCCTGGCCGGGGAACGCCGAGGTGGGCGAGCCCGACACCAGGTTGGTGCCCGTCATCAGGACGAGGCAGGACGCCGTGCCGCCGAGCAGTGTCCACAGCAGGCCCGTACTCGTGTAGCGGCGCCAGAACAGGCTGTAGACGAGCGCGGGCGCGAGCGCCGAGGCGCCCAGGCAGAACGACAGCGTGACCAGCGGCTGGAGGTTGTAGTGCTGGACGAACGTGGCCAGGAGGATCGCGGGCACGCCGACGGACAGCGCCGAGACGCGGGCCAGCGTCATCTCCTTGCGGGCGGTGAGCGGCGTCCTGCGGTGCGCGAAGACGTCGTGCGCGAGGGAGTTGGCGCAGGCCAGGATCATTCCGGCGACCGAGGCGAGCAGCGTGAGGAAGAGCGCCGTGGTGACCGTGGTGAACACCAGCGTCTCCGCCGTGGAGGCGTCCGCGCCGAACGCGGCCCGCGCCCCGAGCAGATACGCGGTGTTGCCCTGCGGGTCCGCCGCGGCGACGGCGGCCCGGCCGAGGAACGCCGTCGCGCCGAACCCGATGATCGCGATGATCAGGACGAAGAGGCCGACCGCCGACACCGCCCAGGACATCGAGCGGCGCACCTCACGCGCGCTGCGCGCCGTGTACATGCGCATCGTGACGTGGGGCAGGCACGCACCGCCCAGGACGACGGTCAGCTCCGAACTGATCATGTCCAGGCGGGGGTTGGCGGTGCCGGCGAACTGGAGGCCCGAGTGCAGGAAGGCGTTGCCCACGCCGCTGGCCTGCGCGGCCTGTGAGGCGAGGGCGCCGGGGTTCCAGTCGAAGCGGTACAGGATCAGGAGGGCGACGGTCAGGCCCGATCCGAGCAGCATCACGGTCTTCATGATCTGGATGAGGGCGGTGCCCTTCATGCCGCCGATCGCCGCGTAGCTGATCATCAGGGCGCCGAGCGCGATGACGCAGCCCGTCTTGAACCCCTCGCTGGTGAAGCCGAGGACGAACGCCAGCAGGTCACCGGCGCCCGCCAGTTGGACCAGCATCAGCGGGAGCAGCGCCGCGAGGGTGGTGGCGCACGCGGTGATGCGTACGGCGCGTCCCGGCAGGCGGCGGGCGATCACGTCGCCCATGGTGAACCGGCCCGCGTTGCGCAGGGGTTCGGCCAGCAGGAACATCAGGAGCATCAGGGACAGGGACGTGCTCAGGGCGAGGACGATCCCGTCGTAGCCGGTGAGCGCGATGATGCCGCCGGTGCCGAGGACGGTCGCCGCGGAGATGTAGTCGCCCGCGATGGCGAGGCCGTTGCGCATCGGGGTGAGGGAGCCGAAGCCGGTGTAGAACTCGTCGAGGTTGTCGCGGTCGGGGCCGGTCATCACGCACAGGAGCAGCGTGATGGTGGCGACCGCGGTGAAGGCGACCAGGGACATGCCCTGGGCCGAGCTGCTGAAGTCCGTCATCGGAAGTTCCCCCCGGCCGTTCCGGGAGTCGGACGCTGGTCCAACTCGGCTTGTCTGCGCAGCCGGTGGGCGAGCGGGTCGACGCGGCGGCGGGCGGTGTACTCGTAGAGCCAGAGCGCGAGCGCGGTCACCGGGAGCTGGCACAGACCGAGGAAGAGACCGGTGGAGAAGCCGCCGGGGAGGGTGCCCGTCATGAGGGAGGGCGCGAACGCCGACAGGACGAGGAAGACGGTGAAGTAGCCGAGCGCGGTGAGCGTGGCGACGCGTCGCTGCCATCGGTAGGCGCTGCGCAGCAGTCGCAGGTCGCTGTGGTGGCCGAGCGCGGGGTGGCGCGGGAGTCGGTGCGTGGGCGCGGGTGGTGGGGGAGGGGGTGCCCAGGGATAGGTGAGGGCGGGGTCGGGCTGCCGTTGTGGGTGCGGCGGTTGTTGCGGGTACGGCTGCGGTTGCGGGTACGGCTGCTGTGGCTGCTGGTACCCGTGCCGGTTCTGGTTTCCGTGCTGGCTCCGGCCCGTGGGGAAGGGGGCCTGCCATGGCTCGTTCTGGTGGTCGGAATATGAGCGGTGCGGTGTGTCGGACATCCCGGTTCTCCTTGCGCGGCTTGGGTCCGCCGGGGATTGCGGACGCAGGGAGCGAGGGGGGAGCCGGAACGTTACTCGTAGGTAGGCGCTTTCCGCGACGGTTCTCGCGAACTGTTCAGTCGGTTCGTTGTGAGAGGCGTGAGTGATGCTGATGCGTATCTTGTGAGCCGACTGAGTTGCCATCGGCCCCAGATGTCGCCTCACCCGACCGCTCGCTGCCCCTCTCACCGTCCTGGTCGAGCACCGGGAATCGTCGCGGTGCGAGGCACAGCAGGGCGATCAGCGCCAGCGCGGCCGCGCACGCGGCGCCCAGGTAGACCGAGTCGACGGCCGCCGCCACGGCCCGCCGCAGCCGATCCGGGTCGGCCACGGAGGCGGGGTCCTGCAGGGCCTTGGCCACCGAGTCGAGGGACCCCGCGCCGCCCAGGCGCCCGGCGAGCACGGTGTTGGCGACGGCGCCGAACAGGGCGGCGCCGACCGTCTGGCCTATCTGCCGGCAGAACAGGACGGACGCGGTCGTCGTGCCGCGCTCGGCCCACCCGACGGTCGACTGGACCCCGACGATCAGGGGCAGTTGGAAGAGTCCGAGCGCCGCGCCGAGCAGCAGCATGACCAGCGTGGGCTGCCAGGCGGCCCCGGGATAGGGCAGCAGCGGGAACGCGAGCAGGATGAGGAGCGCGGCCGCGATGCCGACGACGGCCGTGTTGCGGAAGCCGATCCTGCGGTACACGTGCTGGCTGAGGGCCGCGGAGACGGGCCAGCTCAGCGTCATCACGGAGAGCACGAACCCGGCGGCCATGGGCGCGAGCCCGAGGACGGCCTGTGCGTACGTGGGCACGAACACGGTCGGCGCGACCATCAGGAGGCCCAGCGCGCCGAGCGCGAGGTTGACGGCGGCGATGGTGCGGCGTCGCCAGACCCAGCCGGGGATGATCGGTTCGACGGCCCGCCGTTCGATGGCGACGACGGCGCCGATCAGCGCGACCCCCGTACCGAACATGGCGATCGACGGAACCGAGAGCCAGTCCCAGGCGACGCCGCCCTGCACGAGCGCGGTCAGGAGTACCCCGCCGCACGCGAACACGGCGAGCGCGCCGGCCCAGTCGATGCGGGCGCGCGGCCCCTTCTCCCGTACCGGTTCGTGGAGATGGCGCACGACGAGCCAGAGGGCGACGGCGCCGACGGGCACGTTGATCAGGAAGATCCAGCGCCAGCCCGCGTACGAGGCGAGCAGTCCGCCGAGTGCCGGGCCCGCGACGGACGAGGTCGCCCACACCGTCGACAGCCTGGCCTGGATGCGGGGGCGTTCCTTGAGCGGGTAGAGGTCGGCGGCGAGAGTCTGGATGGTGCCCTGGATGGCGCCGCCGCCCAGGCCCTGGACGACGCGGAAGGCGATGAGCGCGCCCATGTTCCAGGAACCCGCGCACAGGACCGATCCGACGAGGAAGAGGACGCTGCCGCCGATGAGGACGGGCTTGCGGCCGAAGGTGTCGGACAGTTTCCCGTAGACCGGCAGCGTGACGGTGACGGCGAGCAGGTAGCCCGAGAAGAGCCAGGAGAAGACGGAGAAGCCGCCGAGGTCGCCGACGATCTGCGGGACCGCCGTGGAGACGATGGTGGAGTCGAGCGCCGCCAAGGCCATGGAGAGCATCAGCGCCGCGACGACCGCGCCCCGGCGCCGGTCCTTCCCCGTGCCCGCCTGCGTTGTCGCGCCGCCCACCGGATTCCTTCCCCCTGCATCTATCTCGCCCCCGACACCTTCTCACCTGACCCTGCCGCGGCGGGAGGGTGGAGCGTGACTGCGCAGGAAGGTGGAGCGAACCCTGAGAAGAGCTCCACCGTTGGGTGGACTGCCCCTAGGGGGACCTCCGTACTGCGGACAGGGGACGGTTCGTACCCCCGGAGGACGAGAGGGGTGGGGGGTTCTTCCTACCTTCAAGGGGTGGGGTTTTCCCCCGGGAAAGAGGGTGACCTCCACCAGGGCGCCCGGGCCCCCCTCGCCAGCAGACTGAAGCGCGTCGCACACACCTGACATTCCGCATGACCGACATAGGAGACTTACCGTGACAACGGCTGTGACCATTCCCAGGACCGGGGGCACTGGAGGGCAGACGGCCGTCGCCGCGCGGGCGCGGCAGGTCGTCAAGGCCTATGGCTCGGGCGAGACCCGGGTCGTCGCGCTCGACCACGTCGATGTGGACATCGCCCGCGGCGGGTTCACCGCGATCATGGGCCCCTCGGGGTCCGGCAAGTCCACGCTCATGCACTGCCTCGCCGGGCTCGACAACGTCACGTCGGGGCAGATCTACCTGGACGAGACCGAGATCACCGGCCTCAAGGACAAGAAGCTCACGCAGCTGCGCCGGGACCGGATCGGCTTCATCTTCCAGGCGTTCAACCTGCTGCCGACGCTGAACGCGCTCGAGAACATCACGCTTCCCATGGACATCGCGGGCCGCAAGGCGGACAAGCAGTGGCTGGACCGCGTCGTGCGGACCGTGGGCCTGGCCGAGCGCCTGAAGCACCGGCCCACCGAGCTCTCCGGCGGACAGCAGCAGCGCGTCGCCGTGGCCCGCGCACTCGCCGCCCGGCCGGAGATCATCTTCGGTGACGAGCCGACCGGAAACCTGGACTCCCGCGCCGGCGCCGAAGTGCTCGGCTTCCTGCGGCAGTCCGTCGACGAGCTCGGCCAGACCATCGTGATGGTCACCCACGACCCGGTCGCCGCCTCGTACGCGGACCGGGTGCTGTACCTCGCGGACGGCCGCATCGTCGACGAGATGCTCCGCCCCACCGCGGACGCCGTCCTCGACCGCATGAAGGACTTCGACGCGCGGGGGCGCACGTCATGAGTGCGAACACCGTGATGAAGACCTCCCTGCGCAACTTCTTCGCGCACAAGGGACGCATGGCCCTCTCGGCCGTCGCGGTCCTGCTGTCGGTGGCGTTCGTGTGCGGCACGCTCGTCTTCACCGACACGATGGACACGACGTTCGACAAGCTGTTCGCGGCGACGTCGTCCGACGTGACCGTCAGCCCGAAGGCCGCCAAGAGCGACGGCAGCGACACCGGGCGCCCCGAGTCGCTGCCGGCCTCCGCCCTCACGCAGGTCGAGCGGGCGGACGGCGTCAAGTCGGCCGAGGGCGCGGTCAGTTCGATGAACGTGACCGTCGTGAACGCGGACAACAAGAACATGGGCTCCGAGAACGGCGCTCCCACGATCGCGGGCAACTGGACGCACAACGACCTGCGTTCCATGGACATCACCTCAGGCCACGCCCCGCGCGGGCCCACCGAGGTCATGGTCGACTCCGACACGGCGAAGAAGCACCACCTGAAGATGGGCGACGAGCTGCGCACCATCGCCGCCACCGGTGACTTCAGGGCGAAGATCGTCGGCATCGCCTCCTTCAAGGTGACCAACCCCGGTGCCGCCGTCGTCTACTTCGACACGGCCACCGCCCAGCGCGAACTCATCGGCCGGAGCGGCCGGTTCACCCAGATCAACGTCGCCGCCGCCACCGGCGTCAGCGACAGCGTCCTCAAGAAGAACGTCGCGGCGTCCCTCGACGGCCCGTACAAGTTCCAGACGCAGAAGGAAGCCGCGGACGCCAACCGCAAGGACGTCGGCGAGTTCATGGACGTCATCAAGTACGCCATGCTCGGCTTCGCCGGGATCGCCTTCCTCGTCGGCATCTTCCTGATCATCAACACCTTCTCCATGCTGGTCGCCCAGCGGACCCGCGAGATCGGCCTGATGCGCGCCATCGGGTCGAGCCGCAAGCAGGTCAACCGCTCGGTCCTCGTCGAGGCGCTGCTGCTCGGCGTCTTCGGGTCGGTCATCGGCGTCGGCGCGGGCGTCGGACTCGCCGTCGGCCTGATGAAGATGATGTCCGCGGCGGGCATGGACCTGTCCACCGACGATCTGACCGTCCAGTGGACGACCCCCGTGGTCGGGCTGCTCCTCGGCATCGTCGTCACCGTCTTCGCCGCCTACGTTCCGGCTCGCCGCGCGGGCAAGGTCTCGCCGATGGCGGCCCTCAGGGACGCCGGCACCCCCGCCGACGTCAAGGCCGGCCTGGTCCGCGCCCTGATCGGTCTCGTCCTCACGGGCGGCGGCGGCTTCGCGCTCTACACCGCCACGCAGGCCGCCGAGGCGAGCGAGGGTTCCCTGTGGCTCGGCGTCGGCATCGTCGCCACGCTCATCGGGTTCGTCGTCGTCGGACCGCTGCTCGCGGGCGGTGTGGTGCGCGTCATCAGCGCCGTGCTCCTGCGGATGTTCGGCTCCGTCGGCCGCATGGCCGAGCGCAACGCGCTGCGCAACCCGCGCCGCACAGGCGCCACCGGCGCGGCCCTGATGATCGGTCTGGCGCTCGTCGCCTGCCTGTCCGTCGTCGGCTCCTCCATGGTCGCCTCGGCCACCAGCGAGCTCGACAGGTCCGTCGGCGCCGACTTCATCATCGAGGGACAGAACGGGCTGAAGCCGCAGGCCGCCGAGGCCCTGAAGAAGGCGGGTGAGTCGGGGTATGTCTCCCACGTCACAGAGGTCAAGTACGTCAAGACGGAGCTGACCACGCCGGGCGGCACGAAGGAGGACGAGGAGCTCGTCGCCGCGACGCCCACGTACGCCCAGGACCTGCGGCGCGAGACGACCGCCGGTGAGCTGTCGGCGGCGTACGGGAAGAACGCGATGTCGGTCGGCTCGGAGTTCGCCGAGAAGAACCACCTCAAGGTCGGCGACACCATGAACGTCGCGTTCGAGCGCGGCCGTACCGCCGACCTGAAGATCGCGGCGATCACGTCGGACGACACCACGTTCGACAAGGGCGCGATGTACATCAACCTCACGACCGCGAAGCAGTACCTGCCCGCCGACCGGTTGCCGCTCAACGGGATGATGTTCGCCAAGGCGGACGCGGGCAAGGCCGACCAGGCCTACAAGGCGCTGAAGTCGTCGGTCGCGTCCGACCCGACGGTCCACGTCAAGGACCAGACCGACTACAAGCAGACCCTGAAGGACCAGATCGGCCAGCTCCTCAACATGATCTACGGCCTCCTGGCCCTCGCGATCATCGTGGCGGTCCTGGGCGTCGTGAACACGCTGGCCCTGTCCGTGGTGGAGCGCACCCGCGAGATCGGCCTGATGCGGGCCATCGGCCTCTCGCGCCGGCAGCTGCGCCGCATGATCCGCCTGGAGTCGGTGGTCATCGCCCTCTTCGGCGCCCTCCTCGGCCTCGGCCTGGGCATGGGCTGGGGCGCGACCGCCCAGAAGCTCCTCGCCCTGGAGGGCCTGGACGTCCTGGAGATCCCCTGGCCGACGATCATCGGCGTCTTCGTCGGCTCGGCCTTCGTGGGCCTGTTCGCCGCCCTGATCCCGGCGTTCCGGGCGGGCCGGATGAACGTACTGAACGCGATCGCCACGGAGTAACTCAGCGCGGCGATGCGAACGGGGGAACGAGGCCGACGGCCCCGGAGTGTCCTTCCCGGACACTCCGGGGCCGCCGTGCGCCCTGGGGGCCATGCATGTGATCCGTGAATGATCCGCACGCGGGTGTCGGCGGCGCGTCGTAGTCTGGAAGACCCCCGGCCCGTTCGACGTGTCGGGCGGTTCGCGTTGCCCACTCCCCGGGATGGAAGCCCTTCATGAGCCTGCACGGTCTGCTGGACGCCGTAGTACGAGACCCGGCGCTCGCCGAAGCGGTGAAGGCCGCCACCGACGGGCACCGCCCCCACGTCGACCTCGTCGGCCCGCCCGCCGCGCGGCCCTTCGCGGTGGCCGCTCTCGCGCGGCGGACCGGGCGGACCGTGCTGGCCGTGACCGCCACCGGGCGGGAGGCCGAGGACCTGGCCGCGGCGCTGCGTTCGCTGCTGCCGCCGGACGGCATCGTCGAGTACCCCTCGTGGGAGACGCTCCCGCACGAGCGGCTCTCCCCGCGCTCCGACACCGTGGGCCGCCGCCTCGCCGTCCTGCGCCGCCTCGCGCACCCCCGCACCGACGACCCCGAGACCGGCCCGGTCTCCGTCGTCGTCGCCCCCGTCAGGTCCGTGCTCCAGCCGCAGGTCAAGGGGCTCGGCGACCTGGAGCCCGTGGCGCTCAACACCGGACAGAGCGCCGATCTGAACGAGATCGTCGAGTCGCTGGCCGCAGCCGCCTACTCCCGGGTCGAACTCGTCGAGAAGCGCGGCGAGTTCGCCGTGCGCGGCGGCATCCTCGACGTCTTCCCGCCGACCGAGGAACACCCCCTGCGCATCGAGTTCTGGGGCGACGACGTCGAGGAGATCCGCTACTTCAAGGTCGCCGACCAGCGCTCCCTGGAGGTCGCCGAGCACGGCCTGTGGGCGCCGCCCTGCCGTGAGCTGCTGCTCACCGACGAGGTGCGCGAGCGCGCCGCCGCCCTCGCCGAGGAACACCCCGAGCTGGGTGAACTCCTCGGCAAGATCGCCGAGGGCATCGCGGTCGAGGGCATGGAGTCCCTCGCCCCGGTCCTCGTCGACGACATGGAGCTGCTGGTCGACGTGCTGCCCGCGGGCTCCATGGCCGTGGTGTGCGACCCGGAGCGGGTGCGCACGCGCGCGGCTGACCTGGTGGCCACGTCGCAGGAGTTCCTCCAGGCGTCGTGGGCGGCCACGGCCGGCGGCGGCGAGGCCCCCATCGACGTGGACGCGGCGTCCCTGCGGTCCATCGCCGACATCCGCGACCGGGCCCGCGAGCTGGACATGATGTGGTGGTCGGTGTCCCCGTTCGCGGCCGACGAGGAGCTGGGCTCGGACACCCTGAAGCTCGGCATGCACGCCCCGGAGACGTACCGCGGCGACACCGCGCGGGCGCTCGCCGACACCAAGGGGTGGTTGTCCGACGGCTGGCGCACCGTCTACGTCACCGAGGCGCACGGCCCCGCCGCCCGCACCGTCGAGGTGCTCGGCGGCGAAGGAGTCCCGGCCCGCCTCGACCAGGACCTCACCGAGCTCACCCCGGCGGTCGTGCAGGTCTCCTGCGGCTCCATCGACTACGGCTTCGTGGACCCGGCCCTGAAGCTGGCGGTCCTCACCGAGACGGACCTGACCGGCCAGAAGGCGGCGGGCAAGGACGGCCAGCGCATGCCGGCCCGCCGCCGCAAGACGATCGACCCGCTCACCCTCGAGTCCGGCGACTACATCGTCCACGAGCAGCACGGCGTGGGCCGCTACATCGAGATGGTGCAGCGCACGGTCCAGGGCGCGACCCGCGAGTACCTCGTCGTCGAGTACGCGCCCGCCAAGCGCGGCCAGCCCGGCGACCGCCTCTACATCCCCACCGACCAGCTGGAGCAGATCACCAAGTACGTCGGCGGCGAGGCCCCGACGCTGCACCGGCTGGGCGGCGCGGACTGGACGAAGACGAAGGCCCGCGCGAAGAAGGCGGTCAAGGAGATCGCCGCGGACCTGATCAAGCTGTACTCGGCGCGCATGGCGGCGCCCGGCCACTCCTTCGGCCCGGACACGCCCTGGCAGCGCGAGCTGGAGGACGCCTTCCCGTACGTGGAGACGCCCGACCAGCTCACGACCATTGCCGAGGTCAAGGAGGACATGGAGAAGACGGTCCCGATGGACCGCCTGATCTGCGGCGACGTCGGCTACGGCAAAACAGAGATCGCTGTTCGCGCAGCCTTCAAGGCCGTCCAGGACGGCAAGCAGGTCGCGGTCCTCGTGCCCACGACCCTCCTCGTCCAGCAGCACTTCGGCACGTTCTCCGAGCGCTACTCCCAGTTCCCCGTGAACGTACGGGCGCTGTCGCGCTTCCAGACGGAGACCGAGTCGAAGTCCACCCTGGAAGGCCTGCGCGACGGGGCGGTCGACATCGTCATCGGTACGCACCGCCTGTTCTCCTCCGAGACGAAGTTCAAGGATCTCGGCCTCGTCATCGTCGACGAGGAGCAGCGCTTCGGCGTCGAGCACAAGGAGCAGCTGAAGAAGCTCCGCGCGAACGTCGACGTCCTCACGATGTCCGCGACCCCCATCCCCCGTACGCTCGAAATGGCCGTCACCGGCATCCGCGAGATGTCGACGATCACCACGCCGCCGGAGGAGCGCCACCCGGTGCTCACCTTCGTGGGCCCGTACGAGGAGAAGCAGATCGGCGCGGCCGTCCGCCGTGAACTGCTGCGCGAGGGCCAGGTCTTCTACATCCACAACCGCGTCGAGTCCATCGACCGCGCGGCGGCCCGCCTGCGCGACATCATCCCCGAGGCGCGCATCGCGACGGCCCACGGCCAGATGTCCGAACAGGCCCTGGAACAGGTGGTCGTGGACTTCTGGGAGAAGAAGTTCGACGTCCTCGTCTCGACGACGATCGTCGAGTCGGGCATCGACATCTCCAATGCGAACACGCTGATCGTCGAGCGCGGCGACAACTTCGGCCTCAGCCAGCTCCACCAGCTGCGCGGCCGCGTCGGCCGAGGCCGCGAGCGCGGTTACGCGTACTTCCTGTACCCGCCGGAGAAGCCGCTGACCGAGACCGCGCACGAGCGTCTCGCCACCATCGCCCAGCACACGGAGATGGGCGCGGGCATGTACGTGGCGATGAAGGACCTGGAGATCCGCGGAGCGGGCAACCTGCTCGGCGGTGAGCAGTCGGGCCACATCGCGGGCGTCGGCTTCGACCTCTACATCCGCATGGTCGGCGAGGCGGTGGCCGACTACCGGGCCGCCGTCGAGGGCGGCGTCGAGGAGGAGCCGCCCCTGGAGGTCAAGATCGAGCTCCCGGTCGACGCGCACGTCCCGCACGACTACGCGCCGGGCGAGCGGCTCAGGCTGCAGGCCTACCGCGCCATCGCCTCCGTGAACACGGAAGCGGACGTCAAGGCGGTCCGCGAGGAGCTCACCGACCGCTACGGCAAGCTGCCCGAGCCGGTCGAGAACCTGCTGCTCGTCGCCGGTCTGCGCATGTTCGCGCGGGCGTGCGGCGTCGGCGAGATCGTCCTCCAGGGCAACAACATCCGCTTCGCCCCCGTGGAGCTGAGGGAGTCGCAGGAGCTTCGCCTCAAGCGCCTCTACCCGGGCACGGTCATCAAGGCGGCGGCGCACCAGGTGCTCGTCCCGCGCCCGAAGACCGCGAAGGTGGGCGGCAAGCCGCTGGTCGGACGCGAACTCCTGGGCTGGGTCGGGGAGTTCTTGACGTCGATCCTCGGTTCGTAGAGTCTCGCGGGCCGGGAGGGGCGGCGGGAAGGCGACTGCTTCCGCGCGCCCCGGTGCGCCCGGGTGACGGGCGCGCTCACCCGATACGGTGACACCGAAACCGGACTAGCAGGGGGGAGCGTCGTGATGCGAGGCGCTGGGCGGGCCGTCGCCGCCGTACTGGTGACCGTGGCCGCCGCCACCGGATGCACCGTGGAGCAGCAGGGCGAGTCGGGGTCCGGGCCCGAGTACAAGGCGGGCGGTGCGCTCGACGCCGTGAACTCGCTGACCGTCAAGGGGCGGGCGCCCAAGACCGGTTACGACCGGGGCCGCTTCGGCAGCGCCTGGGCCGACACCGATTCGAACGGCTGCGACACCCGGGACGACATACTCAAGCGGGACCTGACGGGGGTGAAGTTCCGCGACGGGCGCTGCACGGTCGTGTCGGGGACGCTCGCGTCCGACCCGTACACCGGCAAGGAGATCGCGTTCGCGCGTGGCCGCAGTCAGGTCGACATCGACCATCTGGTGGCCCTCTCCGACGCCTGGCAGAAGGGCGCCCAGAAGTGGGACCCGAGCAAGCGCATCGCCCTGGCCAACGACCCGCTCAACCTCCTCGCGGTCGACGCGGGCCCCAACCGCAGCAAGGGCGAGGGCGATACGGCGACCTGGCTGCCGCCCCGCAAGGGGTACCGGTGCACGTATGTCGCCGGGCAGGTCGCCGTGAAGAAGAAGTACGGGCTGTGGGTGACGGCCGGTGAGCGGGACGCCATGAAGCGGGTGCTGTCGACCTGCCCGGACCAGGCGCTGCCCACGGGCGGCAACCCGACGTCGGCGCCGGAGCGCTTCCACGCGCGCTGACCCCTCAGGCCCGGTCAGCCGCCCATCTTGTCCAGGTCGACGATGTCCTTGTCGGCCGGCGGCGCCGCCTCGACCGGCTTGTCGTAGTCCGAGAACGTGAGCGCGGCCGGCTCCTTGGCGGACTTGGTGACGAGCTTGAGCACGTACGGCTTGCCCTCGGTCGCGACGTAGAGCGTGTACGTGTCCTTGCCGTCGGTCTCGGTGACCGTGAACGCGGGGGTGCCGTCGACCGTCGTCGCCCTGCCCTTGCGGGCGAGGGTGTCATTGCTCTTGAACTCGGCGAGCATCGAGTCGAGGTCGCAGAAGTCCGCCATGTCCTTGGCGTCGGGGCTGTCCGCCTTCGACTTCATCCAGCGGCCCGCGAGCATCTTCACGACGGCGTCGGTGTCCGCCTTGGACTCGCCCTCGCTCTGCGCGCGCAGGAACGCCTCGTCGGACTTGAGGTAGATGGTCGGGCCGGTCTTGATCAGGTCGACCTTGCCCTGCCCGTTCATGCCCATCGAGCCGGTGCACTCGCCCTTCTTGTCGAGGGCGACGTCGAGGGTGATCTGCCCGCCGTCCCCGTCGGCCGCGTTGCCCTTGATGGTGAGGGACGAGGCGCCGCGGGTGGCCTTCATCGCCTTGTTGGCGATCTGCGGTCCCGACAGGTCGGCGAAGGGGGCCTTGGGCTTGTCGCCCGGGCCCGCGGCGTCACCGGGGCCGCCGGTCCCGCACGCGGTGAGCGAGAGGGTGGCCGTGACGGCGGTGAGGCAGAGGGCGGCAAGTGTGCTGCGACGCATGGGAGTTCTCCCCCGGGAAGTGGTTGAGGTGGTGGAGGCGGAGCGGTGGTGCACGGCCGTCAGAAGTTGCCGTTGGTGATGATCTCGCCGTTGGCGTCGTAGACCGTGACGAGGCCGTTCTTGCTGTCCTTCCAGTCCGCGAACGCGGAGGCGATCAGCTTGGAGGGGCCGGAGCCCTCGCCCATCAGGCCGCCGGTGAAGTCGGTGTAGACGTCGGCGCTGTCGAGGATGTCGTTCTGCTGGTCGGCGCCCTGGACCTTGAGGACGTGGGCGACGGCGTCCTTCTCCTTGGGCGTGCCGTTCTTCGCCACGAAGGCCTTGAACTGCTCGGCCTGCGAGGCCTTCGAAGCGCCCTTGTCGCCGGCGTCGGACTTGGCGGCGTCGTCGGCCTTGCCGGCCTTGTCGCCGGGGCCGCCCGCGTTCTTGTCCGCGGCGGCGGAGGTGCCGCCGCCGTTCCCCCCGTTGTCGTTGCCGCCGTCACCCGAGTTCGCCGATACGACACCGATGACGACGATCCCGACGACTGCACCCAGCGCGACCTTGGTCTTCATGCCCATGGCTGATCCCCCCAACAGAAGGCGGCCCCTCGATTCCGGCGACCGCTTGTTTCGATGGGTCAATAAGAGCAGAGCTTGTGAACCGAGTCAACACGATTCACGGGATCGAGTGTGTACACGCTCGTGAATGGGGTGCTTACGTGTTCGCGGGTATGCTCGGCGCCACAGTCATGTGGGGGAGCTGAGGGGAGCACGCCGGGTGCAGGACAACGCCACAGAAGTGACCGCGGCCGGGATCGCCCGGCTCGCGGGGGTCGGCCGCGCCGCCGTCAGCAACTGGCGCCGCCGCCACCCCGACTTCCCCAAGCCCGTCGGCGGGACCGAGACCAGCCCCTCCTTCGCCCTCACCGACGTCGAGAACTGGCTGCGCGAGCAGGGCAAGCTCGCCGAGGTCCCGCTGCGTGAACGCGTCTGGCAGCAACTCGCCGGGCACCCCGCGGGCCCCGGCGTCGCGCTCCTGCACGCCGGCTGCGCACTGCTCCTCGTGCACGACCGGCCCACCGACTGGCTCGAACTCGCCGCGGTCTCCGACGAGCACCTCGCCCAGCGCCTCCCGGCCGCCCTCGACGACGTCCTGAACCGCCGCTTCGGCCCCCGCGACGAGCGCGCCGTGAGCCTGCCCGACACCGGGCTCCCGCCCTCCGTCCCGCTGCTGCGCGGCGCCGCCGAACTCGCCGCGGAACTGGGCGCCCGCCAGACGTACGAGTTCCTGCTCGGCCGTCATCTCGACGCCAACCCGCGCCAGTACACGCTCACGCCCGCGGGCCCCGCCCAGCTCATGGCCGCCCTCGCCGGACCCGCCCGCACCGTCCTCGACCCGGCCTGCGGCACCGGCGCCCTGCTGCGCGCCGTGCGCGACCTCTCACCCGAGCCGGACCAGCGCCTCTACGGCCAGGACAGCGCCCCCGACCTCGCCGCCCTCACCGCGCTCCGTCTCGCGCTCGGCACCCCGGCCGCCGACGGCGCCACCGTGCGCACCGCGGCCGGCGACACCCTGCGCGCCGACGCGTTCCCCGACGTCCGCGCCGACGCCGTGCTCGCCCACCCGCCGTTCAACGAACGCAACTGGGGCCACGACGAACTCGCCTACGACGCGCGCTGGGAGTACGGCTTCCCGGCCCGCACCGAGTCCGAACTCGCTTGGATCCAGCACGCGTTGGCCCGCCTGCGCGACGGCGGCACCGCCGTCCTGCTGATGCCGCCCGCCGCCGCCTCCCGCCGCTCGGGCCGCCGTATCCGCGCCGACCTGCTGCGCCGCGGCGCCCTGCGCGCCGTGATCGCCCTGCCCGCGGGCTCTGTCCCGCCCAACAACATCCCGCTGCACCTGTGGGTCCTGCGCAGGCCCGGCGCCGCCACACCGCCCGCGCCGGAACTCCTCCTAGTCGAGACGACCGGGGGCGGCCCGGCGGGCTCCGGCGACGGACGCGACAGGCTGCCGTGGGAGCAGGTCCAGCAGGCCGTGCTCGACGCCTGGCGGCCCTTCGACCGCGACGGAACGATCGAGGAACTGCCCGGCGTCGCCCGCTCCGTGCCCGTGATCGAACTGCTCGACGACGAGGTCGACCTCGCGCCCGCGCGCCGGCTGCCGCCTCCGGCCGTGGGCGGCGGCGCCGAGGAGCTCGCCGCGGTCCGCACCCGCCTCGGCGACACCCTGCGCCTCACCGCCGACCGCGCCCCCGACACCCCGCCCGCCCTGCGGAGCCCGGCCCGCTGGCCCCAGACGACGGTGGGTGAACTCGCCCGCGCGGGCGCCCTGTTGCTGCGGACCGCCACGGCGGTCGCAGCGGCATCGGGGCCCGCCACCGGCGGTTCCGCGCGCGTGCCCGTCCTCACCGACCACGACGTCCTCGCCGGCACCGCACCCTCCGGCTCACCCCAGGGCGGCGACGAGGAGCCCGTACTCGTCGAGGCGGGCGATGTCATCGTGCCGCCGGCGGGTGGCGGGGCGGTCGTCCGCGTCGTCGACGAGGCCACCGCGGGCGCCGCGCTCGGCCGCGGCCTGACCCTGCTGCGCCCCGACCGGGCCGCGCTCGACCCCTGGTTCCTCGCCGGGTTCCTGCGCGGTACCGCCAACAACCGGCAGGCCAGCAGCTTTGCGTCCACCGCGACGCGCCTGGACGTGCGCCGTCTCCAACTCCCGCGCCTGCCACTCGCCGACCAGCGCCGCTACGGCGAACGCTTCCGCGCCCTGGCCGGGTTCGAGGACGCCCTGCGCCAGGCCGCGCGTCTCGGCGAACAACTCGTGCGGGGCCTGCACGACGGACTGACGGACGGCACACTCGGCCCCGAGTGACGCGTTTGACATCCGTACGACAACGGTTCCGTACAACCCGGCGCGGGTTGTCGGAGTCGGCCTATACGCTCGACACACAAAGGATCCGCCAGCAGGAGCAGCAGGAGAAACCATGCACGGCCAGGGCTACATGCCACCGCCACAGCGCCCGTCGCATGGCGTGCAGATCGCGTTGCGCGTCCTGTTCGTGGCGCTCGCCGTGCTGAGCATCGGCTTCCTCGCGTGGGCGGCGCTCCTGCGCCTCGCGCTGACGACGCGCAGCAGGACGGACTGGATCATCTTCGCGTCCGTCGCCGCGCTCCAGGCCGGCACGGTCGCGCTGCTCGCCACGGACCCGGGCGTCGACGACTTCACGACGTGGCGGGGCGACGCGGGCATGATGATGCTTCTGGTCACGCTCGCCGGAGTCGTCTTGTACTACCTCGTCGCCGACATCCTCCACTGCCGCAAGGGGCGCCTCGGGTTCTACGGCGGCTACGCGAGCGGGTACCAGCCGCAGCCGCTCCAGCAACCCCCGCTCCAGCAGCCCGCGTACGGGTATCCGCAAGCGCAGCACTACGCGCCGCCCACGCCGCGGCCCGCGCCGCCTTCGACGCCGCCCGTGCACGACCAGCTCACCCAGACCGCGGGCCAGGCCCCCACGCCCGTGCCCACCCCCGCCCCGCAGCCCCAGGCGCCGCCGCCCCACCGCATCGACCAGGTCCGCGCGGAGCTCGACGAACTCAGCGACTACCTGCGAAAGCAGGAAGGCGGACGGTGACCCACCCCCTGAACGCGTCCGGTGGACAACTCGTCGCCGGGCGCTACGAGCTGTCCACCCTCATCGGCCAGGGCGGCATGGGCCAGGTCTGGACGGCGTACGACCAGCGGCTTGACCGGCGCGTCGCCGTGAAGCTGCTGCGCCCCGACCGCGTCGCCGGCCAGGAGGCCGACGAGCTGCGCCGCCGCTTCGTGCGTGAGTGCCGCGTCACGGCCCAGGTCGACCACCCCGGCCTGGTCACCGTCCACGACGCGGGCACCCAGGGCGAGGACCTCTACCTCGTCATGCAGTACGTGGACGGGGCCGACCTCTCCGACCACCTCGCCGAGCACGACCCCTACCCGTGGCAGTGGGCGGTCTCCGTCGCGGCCCAGCTGTGCGCCGTCCTGTGCGCGGTGCACGCCGTGCCGATCGTGCACCGCGACCTCAAGCCGCGGAACGTGATGGTCAAGCAGGACGGCACCGTCACCGTCCTCGACCTCGGCGTCGCCTCCGTGCTCGACACCGACACCACCCGCCTCACCCACACCGGCTCCCCCATCGGCAGCCCCGCCTACATGGCGCCCGAACAGGCCATGGGCGGCGCGGTGGGCCCCTACACGGACCTGTACGCGCTCGGGGTGCTGCTGCACGAACTCCTCAGCGGAGACGTCCCGTTCGCGGGCTCCACCGCCCTCGGCGTCCTGCACCGCCACCTCTACGAGCCGCCCCTGCCGGTCCGCCGCCTGCGCCCCGAGGTCCCCGAACCCCTGGAGGCGCTCGTCCTGCGCCTGCTCGCCAAGGACCCGCAGCACCGGCCCGCCTCCGCGCAGGAGACGTACGAGGCACTGCTCCCGCTGCTGCCCGCGCGCGGCGTACCGAGCGGCGGTCCCCTCGACCCGACCCGCCCCTTCCTGCGCCCGCACGCCCCCTGGCCCGACCGCGCCCGCACCCCCGCCCCGCAGCCCGCCGCGCCCACCCCCCACACCGACAAGCCGGACGTCGCGGGCGCCGTCGACGAGGTCAAGCGCCTGCTCGGCGAGGGCCGCATCACGCAGGCCGTCGACATCCTCGGCGCGATCCTGCCCGCCGCCGCGGCCCAGCACGGCGAGCACTCACCGGTCGTCCGGACCCTGCGCAAGCAGTACGCCGCGACGCTCATGGACGACGGCCAGTACCGCCGTGCCCTGCCCGAGCTGCGCCACCTCGCCGACGAGCGCTCCGCCGAGGCGGGCCAGGCCGACCCGCAGTCCCTCCAGTTCCGCTACGAGGCCGCACAGTGCCTGGAACAGCTCGGCGAACCGGCCGCCGCGCTCGCCGAATACCGGGCCCTGCTCCCGTACTACGAGAACCAGTACGCGACGACGGACATCACGCTGCCCCTCGAAGTCCGGCGCCGCATCGGCCACTTGCTCCTCGCGCTCGGCGACCGGGCCGCCGCGCACGACACCCTCGTACGACTCCTGCACGACGCGGAGCGCCTCCACGGGCCGGGACACCCGTTCCCGGCCGAAATCCGCCGCACCTTGCAGTGGCTGGGGCAGGTCCGGGGCTGAGCCGGGGCGGGCCGGACGCGGGGGAGTGCCTCAACTCCCGGCGAATCGTTGGGTCGAATAGGTGGCCGAGAGCTCGGCCACTGCCTAACATCGATCACCGCCGGACTTTGTGCACCGACGCACAAACTCTTCGCAGGGAGGCCCACCTTGCATCGCCGCAACAGCCGCCGCACCGCGCTCGTCCTCTCCGCCGCCGCCGTAGCCGCGGTCCCCCTCCTCACCGCCTGCGGCGACGACGCGCATCCCGGCGCCGCGGCCGTCGTGGGCAGCGACCGCATCACCGTCTCCCAGCTGGAGAACCGGGTGAACGAGGTGCGTGACGCCCAGCAGACCGCCACCAAGGACGACCAGCAGTACGAGCAGGCCATCGCCAAGTCCGGCAGCCTCACCCGGAACACGCTGCACTCCATGGTCTTCGACCGGGTCCTGCACCGCGCGGCCGCCGACGCGGGCGTCAAGGTGAGCCGCAGGCAGATCCAGGAGCGGCAAGCCGCGATGGCGCAGCAGGCCGGCGGCGTCCGGCAGATGCAGCTCGCCCTGCTCGAGCAGTACAACATCGCGCCCGAGCGCATCGCGGACAGCGCCCGCACCGATCTCGAGGTCATGGGCCTCGCGCAGAAGGTCGGCGCGAACATGCAGTCCCAGTCCGAGAGCGACCAGGCCCCCTTCTGGAAGGCGCTCGACCAGGCCTCCAAGGAGCTGAACGTCGACCTGAACCCGCGCTACGGCACCTGGGACATCGCCAAGAGCCACGGCCGCGCCGACGCGAAGACGCCGTGGGTGCGCGAGGTCACCTCCCCGAAGACGGGGGACGAGCAGACGGCGTAGGGCACGGCAGGCGGCCTGGGTTACGTTCGAGGCGTGAACGCCGAGAACGCACCCAACGCCGCCCCGACCGGCCGCATCGTCCTGCTCACCACCAGCCACCGCGTCGCGCCCGGCCTGCTGTCCTGGTCGGCCTGGCAGCTCCTGCACGCCGCCGACGAGGTGCTGTGCGCCGACACCGCGCACCCGCAGCTGCCGTATCTGCGGGAGGCCGGCATCGAGGTGCGGGAGGCGGCGCCGACGGCCCACGAGCTCGTCGACGCCTGTGCCGGGGGCCGCACCGTCGTGGTCGTCGCCACCGCCGAGGGCGACCGGCGCCTGACCGACGGCCTGGCCGCGCTCGCCGGCTCGGGCCGTGTCGCGATGCCCGACCTGGAACTGCTCCCGGCCTCCTACGACCTGCCGGGCGCCCGCCTCCTCGACCTGGTCCAGGTCATGGACCGCATCCGCCGCGAGTGCCCGTGGTCCTCGCAGCAGACCCACAAGGGCCTGGCGAAGTACGCGATCGAGGAGGCGTACGAACTCGTCGAGGCGATCGAGGACGGCGACCGGGACGAGCTGCGCGAGGAGCTCGGGGACGTGCTCCTCCAGGTCGTCTTCCACGCCCGGATCGCCGAGGAGGCCTCCGGTGAGGAAGGGGACGAGGCGTTCTCCGTGGACGACGTCGCCGGCGGCATCGTCGAGAAGCTCATCCACCGTCACCCGCACGTCTTCGGCGACGACACGGCGCTCACCCCGGAGGACGTGAAGGAGCACTGGCTGCGCACGAAGGCCGTGGAGAAGCAGCGCGAGTCCGTCACGGACGGGGTGCCGGTGGGACAGCCCGGCCTCGCGCTCGCGGCGAAGCTGGGATCCCGGGTCCGCACGGCCGGCCTCGACGTGCCGGCGCCGGGCGGCGAGGGCGTCGGCTACGAACTGCTGGCGCTCGCCCTGAGCGCCGAGGCCGACGGCGTCGACCCGGAAGCGGCACTGCGGGCGGCGGCCCGCGCGTACCGGGACGCGATCCGGGCGGCGGAGGGGCTGGCCTAGGTCGTGCCGGCGGCGGGGTCCGGCGGGAGGGGCGTCCCGCGCCGGATACCGTCGAGGCGTGACCGACAAGCCCGCGCAGCGCACCGCTCCCGAACTCTTCACCTGGGAGTTCGCCACTGATCCGTACCCTGCCTACGCCTGGCTGCGCGAGCACTCGCCCGTTCACCGCACGACGCTCCCCAGCGGTGTCGAGGCCTGGCTGGTCACGCGGTACGCGGACGCGAAGCAGGCGCTGGCCGACCAGCGCCTGTCCAAGAACCCGGCGCACCACGACGAGCCTGCGCACGCCAAGGGCAAGACCGGCATTCCGGGCGAGCGCAAGGCCGAGCTGATGACCCATCTGCTCAACATCGACCCGCCGGACCACACCCGCCTACGCCGCCTCGTCTCGAAGGCGTTCACCCCGCGCCGGGTGGCCGAATTCGCCCCCCGCGTCCAGGAGTTGACGGACCAGCTCATCGACGGGTTCGCCGCTGAGGGCGAGGCCGACCTGATCCACGACTTCGCCTTCCCGCTCCCCATCTACGCGATCTGCGACCTCCTGGGCGTCCCGCGCGAGGATCAGGACGACTTCCGCGACTGGGCGGGCATGATGATCCGCCACGGCGGGGGCCCGCGCGGGGGCGTCGCACGTTCCGTCAAGAAGATGCGCGGCTATCTGGCCGAACTCATCCACCGCAAGCGCAACGACCCGGGCGACGACCTCATCTCCGGCCTCATCCGCGCCTCCGACCACGGCGAGCACCTCACGGAGAACGAGGCCGCCGCCATGGCTTTCATCCTTTTGTTCGCAGGGTTCGAGACCACGGTCAACTTGATCGGCAACGGCACGTACGCCCTGCTCACCCACCCCGAGCAGCGCGAGCGGCTCCAGCGGTCGCTGGCCCCCGGCGCCGACGAACCCGGCCTCCTGGAGACCGGAATCGAGGAACTCCTGCGCTACGACGGCCCCGTGGAGCTCGCCACCTGGCGCTTCGCGACCGAACCGCTGACCGTCGGAGGGCAGGACATCGCCGCCGGTGACCCCGTCCTCGTCGTACTCGCCGCCGCCGACCGTGATCCGGCGCGCTTCGACGAGCCCGACACCCTCGACCTCTCCCGGCGTGACAATCAGCACCTCGGATACGGGCACGGCATCCACTACTGCCTCGGCGCCCCTCTCGCGCGCCTCGAGGGGCAGACCGCCCTGGCGACGCTTCTGACGCGCCTTCCGGACCTGCGACTCGCGGGGGATCCTGCCGATTTGCGCTGGCGTGGCGGGCTCATCATGCGGGGATTGCGCACGCTTCCGGTCGAGTTCACGCCGCATCGGGAGGGCTCGGACGAAGCCTCGTGACTGACGGTCCGTCAAGACTGTGACTTTCACGTGATCTCGGCTGCATCGACTTGTGACAAGCGTTCGACTCCCGCTACGTTCACCAGTCATCGCGGCACCACCCGCCGCAGCATTCCCCGAGCCCCCGAAAGGCGCCTCCATGCTCACCGGGAACGGTCGTCACCGTCGCCCCCGCCAGGCTCCCGCGCTCATCGTCGCCGCGGGAGTGGCCGGCTCCGCCATCGCCATCCCCCTGCTCGGCGCGACCAGCGCGAGCGCCGCGTCGACGGCCACGTGGGACAAGCTCGCCGAGTGCGAGAGCGGCGGCTCCTGGAGCGCCGATCCGGGCAACGGCTATTACGGCGGGCTCCAGTTCTCGCAGGAGACCTGGGAGGACTACGGCGGCCTCGACTTCGCGCCGCGTGCCGACCAGGCCAGCCGCTCGCAGCAGATAGCCGTCGCCGAGAAGGTCCTCGCCGACCAGGGTCCGCGGGCGTGGCCGGTCTGCTCGGTCACCTCGGGCCTCACGACGGACGACGCGGCGGCCAAGGTCGATCCCGGGGCGGCCCTGCCGACCCCGTCCGCGTCCTCCGGCGACTCCGGCAGTGACGACGCGGCGAACGGCGACACCACGAAGGACGACGCGAGCGACGAGCCGGCGGACTCCTCGTCCTCGGGTGCGAAGGACGACTCCCGAGAGAAGAATCACGACCAGTCGGGTGATACCGCGGGTAATGCTGCGGATGACTCCAAGGGCGACAAGTCCGGCCATGACGGCTCGACTTCGACCCCCGGCGCGCCCTCGCCGGAGGCCTCCGGCAGCTCGGACTCCGCCACTCCGCCCGCCTCCGGCCGGCACCGCGGCGGCGCCGCCGCGGACGACGCCACGGGCTCCTCGCGCGCCGACGACAGCTCGGGCCGCCACGCCTCGCGCGGTGGTGAAAGCGGGCGCAAGGAAGCGAATACGGACGAAGGCGCCTATACCGTGCGCGCCGGCGACAACCTCTGGGATATCGCCGACACCCATGACGTGGACGGCGGATGGGCCGCTCTGTACGCCGAGAACAAGAAGACCGTCGGCGCCGATCCCGACCTCATCCTTCCTGGTCAGAGTCTGGATCTTGGGCTCGAATCGGGCGAAAAGTAGCGGCAGTTCGGGCTTATTGTCCGCTTTGGCGAGAGTGAGAGATGGGTCTCAAAGGCCCTGATCGTCTTTGAAATTAGGGCGATCCGCTGCTTACGGTCATCACCGCTCGCCACAGCGGGCCCCGTCGGATGTCACGCCGAATCCTGCCAATGTCCGTACGGGAACAGTCGTCGCGTAAGCGCCGTAGGCAGGAGCGGGGGACCCAAGGTAAGTGCCGGCCCCGGCCGTTGAGAGACGGCCGACCGACCGGCTTGGGGTGAAGTCGCACGCAGGACGTGCGACCGGGCACTCATCCGGCCCGAACCCGACAGCTCACCTCGTAGGCGTCGGTGAGGGGATCTCTCGATGCTGTTTTCCAGCAAGGGCAAGCACCGCCGCCCGTCCAAGGCCGTCCGTGTCGCCACGCTCGCCGGTGTCGCCGGTGCCGCTGTCGCCGTCCCGCTGATGGGTGCCACCGGAGCCTCCGCCGCCACCGCCTCCGAGTGGGACGCGGTCGCGCAGTGCGAGGCCGGCGGCAACTGGTCGATCAACACGGGCAACGGCTACTACGGCGGCCTCCAGTTCTCCTCGTCCACCTGGGCCGCGTACGGCGGCACCGCCTACGCCTCCACCGCCGACAAGGCCTCCAAGGCGCAGCAGATAGCCGTCGCCGAGAAGGTCCTGGCCAGCCAGGGCAAGGGCGCCTGGCCGAGCTGCGGCGTGGGCCTGTCCGCCGCCTCGACCGGCTCCGCCCCGGCCGCCACCCCGAAGCCGGAGCGCAAGGCCGAGCAGCCGACCACCCGCAGCCAGGAGCGCACGGCGCCTGCCGCCCCGAAGCAGGAGTCGAAGAAGACCGTCGAGACCCCGGCCGGCAAGAAGGTCGAGAAGGGTGACGGCGAGTACAAGGTGAAGGCCGGCGACACCCTCAGCACCATCGCCGAGGCGCACCACACCAAGGGCGGCTGGGCGAAGCTCTTCAAGCTGAACAAGGACATCGTCGAGGACGCCGACCTGATCTACCCGGGCCAGCAGCTCCACCTCAAGTGAGTAATAGAGGAGAGCGGCAGCCCTCAGGCCGCTCGGGTACCGGCTTTCGGCGGACGGCCGGTACCACGCCCCCCAAGGACTCCCCGCCCCGGGTGCGCATTCCCCCGTCGCACCCGGGGCGGGGTTTTGGTGCGTGAGGGGTCCTGGGCTTTCGTCCGTTGTCGGCCGCGGCTTTTTGTTCCGTTCGGAAACAATTCGCTCTCGGTTTGTCCACGGGCCGGTCGGTCGGCCGGTTTGAGCCCCGGAGCCGGTTAGGCTCAGGTGTTGCCGGACCATGCGGCCCGGCGTAGTTGCGTCACATCCCAGAAGGAGATGCTCGTGCCGTCCATCGACGTCGTCGTAGCCCGGGAAATCCTGGACTCCCGAGGCAACCCCACGGTCGAGGTCGAGGTCGGCCTCGACGACGGCAGCACCGGTCGTGCCGCTGTCCCGTCCGGTGCGTCCACCGGCGCGTTCGAGGCCATCGAACTCCGCGACGGTGACCCGAACCGCTACCAGGGCAAGGGTGTCGAGAAGGCCGTCCTCGCCGTCATCGAGCAGATCGGCCCGGAGCTCGTCGGCTACGACGCCACCGAGCAGCGCCTGATCGACCAGGCCATGTTCGACCTGGACGCCACCGACAACAAGGGCTCGCTCGGCGCCAACGCCATCCTCGGCGTCTCCCTCGCCGTCGCGCACGCCGCCTCCGAGGCCAGCGACCTGCCGCTGTTCCGCTACCTCGGCGGTCCGAACGCGCACCTGCTGCCCGTCCCGATGATGAACATCCTCAACGGTGGGTCGCACGCCGACTCCAACGTCGACATCCAGGAGTTCATGATCGCGCCGATCGGCGCGGAGTCCTTCTCCGAGGCCCTTCGCTGGGGCGCCGAGGTCTACCACACCCTCAAGAAGGTGCTGAAGACCAAGGGTCTGTCCACCGGCCTGGGCGACGAGGGCGGCTTCGCCCCGAACCTCGGCTCGAACCGCGAGGCCCTCGACCTCATCGTCGAGGCCATCAAGCAGGCCGGTTACGTCCCCGGCGAGCAGATCGCGCTCGCGCTCGACGTCGCCGCGTCCGAGTTCTACAAGGACGGCAAGTACGAGTTCGAGGGCAAGTCCCGCTCGGCCGCCGAGATGACCGAGTACTACGAGGAGCTCGTCTCCGCGTACCCGCTGGTCTCCATCGAGGACCCGCTGTACGAGGACGACTGGGCCGGCTGGAACGTCATCACCGAGAAGCTGGGCGACAAGGTCCAGATCGTCGGCGACGACCTCTTCGTCACCAACCCCGAGCGCCTCGCCCGCGGCATCGAGGAGGGCTCCGCCAACGCCCTGCTCGTCAAGGTCAACCAGATCGGTTCGCTGACCGAGACCCTGGACGCCGTCGAGATGGCCCAGCGCAACGGCTTCAAGTGCATGATGTCCCACCGCTCCGGCGAGACCGAGGACGTCACCATCGCCGACCTCGCCGTCGCGGTGAACTGCGGCCAGATCAAGACCGGCGCCCCGGCCCGCTCGGACCGCGTCGCCAAGTACAACCAGCTCCTGCGCATCGAGGAGATCCTCGACGACGCCGCGGTCTACGCCGGCCGCAGCGCTTTTCCCCGCTTCAAGGGCTGAGCACGCCCTTAGGGCACTGCCTTAGGAAGCGTCGTACGTACGTCCCCGCACCCGGTCCCGTACCGTGTGCGGGGACGTACGCACGTAAAGGGGAGGCGCGAACATGGCCGGGAGAGTCCGGGACAGGGACCGTGACCGGTTCTCCACCGCGACCCGGCTGCGTCTGCTCGGCGAGCAGACCGCCGAGCGCGTCTACCGCTCCCAGACCAGACGCCAGGCCCGCCGCTCCCGCCTCACCGGCCGGGCGGCACTCCTGGCCCTCGTCCTGTGCACCCTGGTCGTCGCGCTCGCCTACCCCATAAGGCAGTACGTCTCCCAGCGCGGGGAGATCGCCGACCTTCAGCGCCGGCAGCAGGAGGCCCAGAGCAGGGTCGACAGGCTGCGTGACGAGAAGGCACGCTGGCAGGACGACTCGTACGCCGAGCAGCGGATCCGCGACCGGCTCCACCTGGTGATGCCGGGCGAGACCGGCTACGTCGCGCGTGACCCCGACGCGGCGAAGCGCACCCGCTCCGAGGGGGACGCGAAGGGCCGGCCCTGGTACTCGAACGTCTGGGACGGCGTCGACAAGGCCGACCGCCCCGACGACTGACCCGCCCTCACCGAAGCCCGAAGCCCCGAACCCCGAACCCGCAGTACCCCCACCGAAGTTCACTGAAGGAAAGCCCCCAGGCATGGACACGCCCCCGCCCCAGACCGAGCCGACCGCGCCCACGGATGCCGACATCCAGGCGTTCAAGGAGCAGCTCGGCCGCCCGCCGCGCGGCCTGCGGGCCATCGCGCACCGCTGCCCGTGCGGCAACCCGGACGTGGTCGAGACGGCGCCGCGCCTCGAGGACGGCACGCCCTTCCCGACGACGTACTACCTCACGTGCCCGCGCGCCGCGTCCGCGATCGGCACGTTGGAGGCGAACGGCGTCATGAAGGAGATGACGGAGCGCCTTCAGACGGATCCGGAGCTCGCGGACGCGTACCGCAAGGCGCACGAGGACTACATCGCGCGCCGCGACGCCATCGAGGTCCTCGAGGGCTTCCCGAGCGCGGGCGGCATGCCGGACCGGGTGAAGTGCCTGCACGTCCTGGTCGGCCACTCCCTGGCCGCGGGCCCGGGCGTGAACCCGCTCGGCGACGAGGCCATCGCGATGCTGCCCGAGTGGTGGGCGAAGGGTCCCTGCGTGTCGGCCGCGCCCGAGGAGAGCGAGTGACCAGGGTCGCCGCCGTCGACTGCGGCACGAACTCGATCCGGCTGCTCGTCGCCGACGCCGACCCCGCCACGGGTGAACTCGTCGAACGGGACCGCCGCATGACGATCGTGCGGCTCGGGCAGGGCGTGGACCGCACGGGACGCCTCGCGCCCGAGGCGCTGGAGCGCACCTTCGCGGCCTGCCGCGAGTACGCCGAGGTCATCAAGGCGCACGGCGCCGAGAAGATCCGGTTCGTGGCCACGTCCGCGTCCCGCGACGCCGAGAACCGGGACGACTTCGTGCGCGGGGTCATGGACATCCTGGGCGTCGAGCCCGAGGTCATCACCGGTGACCAGGAGGCCGAGTTCTCCTTCACCGGCGCGACGAAGGAGCTGACGGGCCGGGCCGACCTCGACAAGCCCTACCTGGTCGTGGACATCGGTGGCGGCTCGACGGAGTTCGTCGTCGGCGAGGACACGGTTGTGGCCGCGCGCTCCGTCGACATCGGCTGCGTCCGTATGACGGAGCGCCACCTCATGGGGGAGGACGGCCAGGTCACCGACCCGCCGACGCCCGCGCAGATCGAGGCCATCCGCGAGGACATCGTCGAGGCCCTCGACCTGGTGACGCAGACCGTCCCGCTGACCGCGGCCCGCACCCTCGTGGGTCTCGCCGGTTCCGTGACGACGGTCGCCGCGCTCGCGCTCGGCCTGACCGAGTACGACTCGGTGGCCATCCACCACTCCCGTATCTCCTACGAGCGCGTCGCCGAGCTCACGGACTGGCTGATGGCATCCACGCACGACCAGCGCTCCCTGAACCCGGTCATCCACCCGGGCCGCGTCGACGTCATCGCCTCCGGCGCGCTGGTGCTGCGTCTGATCATGGAGTGGATCGGCGCCAAGGAGGTCGTGGTAAGCGAGCACGACATCCTCGATGGGATCGCCTGGTCGATCGCCTAGCCCGTTCCCGGCCTGTTCCCGGTCCGATCCAGGCCTTTTCCTGACCCCTTCCCGACCTCTTCCTAGCCCCCCTTCTGACCTGCCGGTACCACCCGTGGCCGACTCCCCTGAGCGCTCAGGGCGTCGTCTGAGCACGGTCGAGGAGGGGGGCGACACGCTGCGGCGACACCCCGTCGGGAAAGTTCGTGAAGTTCTTCACAAGGAATTCGGCCTCATGGGGCAAAGTTCCGGGCCAGATGGCCCGCGGGAGGGGGTCTTCGGGCTCTGGCGGCTGCCGTGCGGGGCGTTCCAGGCTTGTTGCGGGCGGATGAACCGGATGAGTGGTCCACCCCCGCCGGATGCCCGGAGCGGCAGCTCAAGAGGGGTAAGAAACGACCGGGGGGATACCGTGGTTCCCCGCCAGGACCATGACCTGGGTCACGTGAGCGGCGCAGTGTAGCAGAGGCCCCGCCTGTGCTTGTGAAGGGGCGCACGAGCGACCCCCTCCGGACGGGTGGATACTCGATGGCATGAGCACCACGGAGCGTCCCAGGATCCTCGTAGTAGGCGGTGGGTACGTAGGCCTGTACGCAGCACGACGCATTCTCAAGAAGATGCGTTATGCGGAAGCGACCGTCACGGTCGTGGACCCGCGCTCGTACATGACTTACCAGCCCTTCCTCCCCGAAACCGCCGCCGGCAGCATCTCGCCGCGCAACGTCGTCGTCCCGCTGCGACGCGCTGTGCCGGGAGCCGAGATTCTCACCGGCCGGGTCACCACCATCGACCAGGACCGCAAGGTCGCCACGGTCGCCCCGCTCGTCGGCGAGGCGTACGAGGTTCCCTTCGACTACCTGGTGATCGCGCTCGGCGCGGTCTCCCGCACCTTCCCGACGCCGGGCCTCGCCGAGGTCGGCATTGGTATGAAGGGTGTCGAGGAGGCCATCGGCCTGCGCAACCACGTGCTCGAGCAGCTCGACAAGGCCGAGTCCACGAACGACGAGGAGATCCGCCGCAAGGCGCTCACCTTCGTGTTCGTCGGCGGTGGCTTCGCGGGTGCCGAGACGATCGGTGAGGTCGAGGACCTGGCGCGCGACGCGGCCAAGTTCTACAAGAACGTGAAGCGCGAGGACATGCGCTTCGTGCTCGTCGACGCCGCCGACAAGGTGCTGCCCGAGGTCGGGCCCGAGCTCGGCCAGTACGGCAAGAAGCACCTGGAGTCCCGCGGTATCGAGATCTACCTCGGTACCACGATGCCGTCCTGCGTCGACGGTCACGTCGTGCTCAGCAACGGTCTCGAGGTCGACTCCAACACCGTCGTGTGGACCGCCGGCGTCAAGCCGAACCCGGCCCTCGCGCGCTTCGGTCTCCCGCTCGGCCCCCGCGGCCACGTGGACACCCAGGCCACCCTCCAGGTGCAGGGCACCGACTACATCTGGGCCGCGGGCGACAACGCCCAGGTCCCGGACCTGGTCGGCCGCAAGGCGGGCAACCCGAACGCCTGGTGCCCGCCGAACGCGCAGCACGCCATGCGCCAGGCCAAGGTTCTCGGCGACAACGTGATCTCCGGTATGCGGGGCTTCCCGCAGAAGGAGTACAGCCACGCCAACAAGGGCGCGGTCGCGGGTCTCGGCCTGCACAAGGGCGTCGCGATGATCGTCATGGGCAAGATGAAGATCAAGCTCAAGGGCCGTCTCGCCTGGTACATGCACCGTGGCTACCACGGCATGGCCATGCCGACGTACAACCGCAAGATCCGTGTGATCGCCGAGTGGACGATCAACATGTTCCAGAAGCGCGACATCACCGCGCTCGGCGCTCTCGAGTCTCCCCGCGAGGAGTTCTACGAGGCCGCCAAGCCGGCGCCGGCCCCCGCCGCCAAGGCGGAGGAGAAGAAGGTCGAGGAGAAGGCCAAGGCCTCCTGACCCCGGTCCAGTAACACCCCTGAAGGGGCGCTCGCCATCCGTGGTGCGAGCGCCCCTTCGGCGTTCCCGGATCCGCCCCGGCCGGTGCTCCGGGCCGCCGATATACATGGCGGCTACATGTATTTTGCCGATCCGTAACGCAGTAACGGGACTGCGAGAGCGCCCCGTTGGTGTTTACGTGGTGTTGGACGATTCCGGGATCGTCCCCCATTACGGAGGTGTGCGCCATGCAGGACGCCGCACAGCGGCTGAAGAACCTCGCCGAGCAGCTACTCGGAGTACCGCTTCCCGTAAGGCTTCGCGCCTGGGACGGTTCGGAGGCCGGGCCGCCCGCCGGACCCACTCTCGTCGTACGCAACCGCCGCGCCCTGCGCCGCATGTTGTGGAAGCCGGGAGAACTCGGCCTGGCCCGCGCCTGGGTGGCCGGCGACCTCGACGTGGAGGGCGATCTGTACGACGCCCTCGGCCGGATGGCCGGGCTCATCTGGGAGCGCCCCGAGGAGGACGGCAGGAGCCTCGTCGAGGCCCTGAAGGAGCCCAGGGTCAGGGCCGCCGTCGCCGAGCTGGTCAAGCTCGCCGCGCCCTTCCTGCCGCCCGCGCCGCCGGGCGAGGAGATGCGCAGGCGCGGCCGCCTGCATCTGCACACCAAGGGCAGCGACCGACGGGCCATCAGCCACCACTACGACGTCGGCAACGACTTCTACGAGTTGGTCCTCGGCCCCTCGATGGTCTACTCGTGCGCGTACTGGGACTCGCCGGACGGAACCCTCGAGGACGCCCAGCGCGACAAGCTCGAACTCGTCTCCCGCAAGCTCGGCCTGGCGCCCGGTCAGCGCCTGCTCGACGTCGGCTGCGGCTGGGGCTCCATGGCCATCCACGCCGCCCGCGAGTACGGCGTCAGCGTCGTCGGCGTCACCCTCTCGCAGGAGCAGGCCGCGTACGCCCGTAAGCGGGTGGCCGAGGAGGGGCTCACCGACCGGGTGGAGATCCGGGTCCAGGACTACCGCGACGTGCGCGACGGCCCCTTCGACGCGATCTCGTCCATCGGCATGGCCGAACACGTCGGCTCCGAGCGGTACCTGGAGTACGCCGAGGCGCTCTACACCCTCCTCAAGCCGGGCGGCAGGCTCCTGAATCACCAGATCGGCCGACGCCCCCAGAAGGACGAGTCGACGTACGAGGTCGACGAGTTCATCGACGCGTACGTCTTCCCGGACGGGGAGCTCGCGCCGGTCGGCACGACCACCGGGCTCCTGGAACAGGCCGGGTTCGAGGTCAGGGACCTGGAGGCGATCCGGGAGCACTACGCGCTCACCCTGCGCCGCTGGGTGGCCAACCTGGAGGCGGGCTGGCCCGCGGCCGTGAAACTGACCAGCCCCGGCCGGGCCCGCATCTGGCGCCTCTACATGGCCGCGTCCGCACTGAGCTTCGAGCGCAACAAGATCGGCGTGAACCAGATCCTCGCCGTGAAGACACCCCTCTCGGGCGAGCCTGGTACGCCCCTGAGGGCGCGTACCTGGAACTGAAGTCCCGTACACACGGACGGGGCGCACCGGCCGGCTGCCGGTGCGCCCCGTCCGTGTGTCCCGCTACTCCGACTTGATGGCCGCGAGCATGTTCAGCCGGGCCGCGCGGCGGGCCGGCCACAGGGCTGCCAGGATGCCGACGAGGGCGGCCAACGCGAGGAAGATCCCGATCCGGCCCCAGGGCAGGACCAGCTCGTACGTCGACAGGGTCATCGCCATGAGCCGGCCGGCCGCCCAGCCGAAGAACACGCCGAGGCCGACGCCGAGCACGCCGCCGAACAGCGAGATCACCAGGGACTCCAGGCGCACCATGCGCTTGATGCCCTTGCGGTCGAGGCCGATCGCGCGCAGCATGCCGATCTCCTGCGAGCGCTCGAACACCGACATGGCGAGGGTGTTGATGACGCCGAGGACGGCGACGATGACCGCCATGGCGAGCAGGCCGTAGAGCATGTTCAGCATCAGCGTGAACATCTTCGAGATCGCGTTGGAGATGTCCTGCTTGTCCTGGACGAGGATCGCCGGGTTGTCGCCGAGCGCCTTCTCGATCCGGTCCTTGGCGGCGGCGGACGTGCCGCCGTCGGTCTTCACCATGACCTGCATGTCGGACGGGTCCGTGACGTGCGGGGTCAGGACGGCGGAGTCCAGCATGATGCCGCGCATCATGTCGTTGCCCTCGTAGACCCCGGCGACGGTCAGCCGCTGCTTCTTGCCGTCCTCGAAGTTCGTGGTGAACGTCGAGCCGGTGCGCCAGCCGTGGTCCTTCGCGGTCTTGTCGTCCACGACGACGTCACGGCCGCCGATCCGGAAGGTGCCGCTGTCGACCTTGAGGTCGGTGAGGGAGCCGATGGTCGCGCCGTTGACACCGGTCAGGAACTCGGTCTTCCCGTCGATGCGCGAGGGCGCGTTGCCCAGGCCGCTGGTGGCGGTGACGCCGTCGACCTCGGCGAGCTTGCCGGCGACCTCGGGGGACAGGGAGTTCCTGTTCGCCATGGAGACGACGTAGTCGGCCTTGAGGGCGGACGACGCCATCTTGTCGATGGCCTGCTGGGCGCTGCCCGCGATGACCGTCATGCCGGTGATCAGGGTGAGGCCGATCATCAGGGCGGAGGCGGTCGCGGCGGTGCGGCGCGGGTTGCGGACGGCGTTCTGGCGGGCCAGCTTGCCGGAGATCCCGAAGACGCGCAGGACCGGTGCCGCGGCCGCGATCAGCGGGCGGGACAGCAGCGGGGTGAGGATGAAGACGCCGATCACGAGGAGGCCCGCGCCGAGGCCCAGGGGAGCCTGCGCCGAGGTGCCGTCGCTCATCGTCGTCGCGTACAGGGAGGAGGCGATGCCGGCCGCCGCGAACAGCGCGCCGATCGTGTTCCGTACGACGAGGGAGCGGGTGGTCGCCGTGGCGTGCACGCTGCTCATCGCCGCGACCGGCGGGATCTTCGCGGCGCGGCGGCCCGGCAGCCACGCGGCCAGCATCGTGATGACGACACCGACGACGAGGGACGTGACGACCGTGCCGGGCGAGACCACGAGCGGCCCGTCGGGGATCTGCGCGTCGGTCGCGCCCATCAGGGAGCGCATCCCGGCGCCGATGCCGATGCCAGCCGCCAGACCGGTGACGGCCGCGACCGCGCCGACCACGAACGCCTCCGCGAGCACGGAGCGCGTGACCTGCCTGCGCGAGGCGCCGACGGCCCGCATGAGCGCGAGTTCCTTGGTGCGCTGGGCGACGAGCATCGTGAACGTGTTGGCGATGATGAAGACGCCGACGAAGAGCGCGATACCGGCGAACACCAGCAGGCTCGACTTCATCGAGCTCATGCTGGACGAGATCTGCTCGGCCTGGTCGTCGGCGAGCTGCTTGCCGGTCGTGGTCTCGGCCTGCCCCTTCGGCAGAGCCTTGTCGAGCGCGCTCTGCAGGGCGGCCTGGCCGGTGCCCGCCGCGGCCTTGACGTCGATCTCGTCGTACGAGCCCTGCTTGTGCAGGAGCTGCTGCGCGGTCGCCGTGTCGAACAGGGCGAGGCTGCCGCCGGCCGCGACGTTTCCGTCCTCGGTGGTGAAGATGCCGGTGACGGTGGGCGTCAGGACGGGCCCGTCGATGGACATCCGTACGGTGTCGCCGACCTTGTAGCCCGCGCGCTTCGCGGTCTGCGAGTCGAGCGCGACCTCGCCCTTGCCGCTGGGCGCCTTGCCGCTCTTGAGCGGGTAGCGCGGGTCGTGCTCGCCCCAGTAGTTGGCGCCCTGGGTGGAGAAGCCGTTGCCGACGAGCTTGCCGTCCTTGTCGGCGACGGCCGCGAAGCCGCTGACGACGCCGATGGCGGAGGCGGCGCCGGGTGTCTTCGCGGCCCGGTCGAGGGTGGCCTGCGTGAGCTTCGGGTCCTTGGCGAGCCGGTCGCCCTTCGAGGCGGCGGTCTTGGGCGTGACGGCGACGTCGACCTGGTCGAAGCCCTTGGCGGAGCTCTTCTGGAAGGCGTCGGAGATGGTGTTGGTGAAGACCAGGGTGCCGGAGACGAAGGCGACGCCGAGCATGACGGCGAGCACGGTCATCAGGAGCCTGGCCTTGTGCGCGAACACATTGCGCAAGGCGGTACGGAACATGGGGTTTCTCAGTCCAGGGGTACGGCGACGAGGCGTCGAGGCGGCGGGGCGGCGGCTGTGCGGGCGGGCGTCAGCTCGTGCGTCCCTTGGCGTCGAACTGCTTCATGCGGTCCAGGACCGAGTCGGCGGTCGGGGCGTACACCTCGTCGACGACGCGGCCGTCGGCGAGGAAGATCACGCGGTCCGCGTAGGCGGCGGCGACCGGGTCGTGGGTGACCATGACGACGGTCTGGCCCAGCTCGCGCACGGAGTTGCGCAGGAAGCCGAGGACCTCGGCGCCGGAGCGCGAGTCCAGGTTCCCGGTCGGCTCGTCACCGAAGATGATCTCGGGCCGGGAGGCGAGGGCGCGGGCGACGGCCACGCGCTGCTGCTGGCCGCCGGAGAGCTCCGAGGGCCGGTGGCCGAGCCGGTCGGACAGGCCCACCATCGCGATCACGTTCTCCAGCCACTGCTTGTCCGCCTTGCGGCCCGCGATGTCCATGGGGAGCGTGATGTTCTCCAGGGCCGTCAGGGTGGGCAGCAGGTTGAACGCCTGGAAGATGAAGCCGATCTTGTCCCGGCGGAGCTTGGTGAGCTGCTTGTCCTTGAGGGACCCGAGCTCGGTGTCGCCGATGCGCACGGAGCCCGACGAGAAGGTGTCGAGGCCGGCGACGCAGTGCATCAGGGTCGACTTGCCGGACCCGGACGGGCCCATGATCGCGGTGAACTCGGCCTGCCGGAAGTCGACGGAGACCCGGTCGAGCGCGACCACCTGGGTCTCGCCCTGTCCGTAGACCTTGGACAGATCCGTGGCGCGCGCGGCCACTGCGGTGGCCTTGCCGGCGATGGGGGTGGTGGTCACGGAAGGGGGCTCCTGTCGGTCGACGGGTGGGGACGGGGTCCCGTTGGAGGGACCTCTCCATCGTCGTGGCCGTCTTGGGCCGTGAAGTCAGCCGCTGTTCCGGTTCCTGGGGGCGACTTCGGGGGGACCGGGGCCGCCCGGGTCATACCTGGGGATGACCCGGGACCCTGAGAGCGAAGATCACCGCGGGAGGTGAAATCCCGTCAATCCACGGTGACGGGGGCGAGGGCGCCGAGGGGCGTGGAAGGGCCTGCGGCATGTGCGGATGGCGGCTACCGTGGTCTGATGCACCCTCAGGCGCCAATAAAATAAGACAACATCGAGCGGGCGTTCCGCTGTTCGGGGGATCTGTCCCGATAGGCTCAGAACCTCGTTGCGGAGCCCACGGCCTGCCCGGATGGTGGAATGCAGACACGGCGAGCTTAAACCTCGCTGCCCCTTCGCGGGCGTACCGGTTCAAGTCCGGTTCCGGGCACCTCCCGCTTCTCCTCCTCGCTCCCGACCGAGTCGCTTCTGAGCCGCTCCCTGTCGCCGCGTGCCGATCGCATCCGATCGCCGCGGCGTTTTTTCGTGCCCTCCGGAGTCCCGGGACCGTTTTCTCCGCTCGGGACCGTTGACAGCGGATCGAGCCGGGCGGAGACTCCGCTGAGCACATTATGAACGAAAGTTCACCACGCGAACAAGGCTGAACGAAAAAGAAGGTACCCATGCGCACCACCGTCGGCATCATCGGAGCGGGCCCCGCCGGACTGCTCCTCGCCCGGCTCCTGCACAACGCCGGAATCGACTCCGTCGTCCTGGAGGGCCGCGACCGCGCGTACGTCGAGCAGCGCCAGCGTGCCGGGATCCTGGAGCAGGGCACCGTCGACGTACTGCGCGAGGCGGGCGCGGCGGAGCGCATGGACCGCGAGGGCCTCCCGCACGACGGCATCGAGCTGCGCTTCGACAAGCGCCGCCACCGCGTCGACTTCCCCGCCCTGACGGGCGGCAGGTCGGTCATGGTCTACGCCCAGACCGAGGTGTGCAAGGACCTCATCGCCCTCCAGCTCGCCGAGGGAGGCCCGCTGCTCTTCGAGGCGCAGGCGCTGGCCGTCGAGGGTGCCGAGACCGAGAGCCCGAGCGTCCGCTTCCGCCACGAGGGCCGCGAGAACGTCCTCGACTGCGACTACGTCGTCGCCTGCGACGGCTCGTGGGGCGTGGGCCGCAAGGCCGTACCCGCCGACGTCTCCCAGGTCTTCGAGCGCACGTACCCCTTCGGCTGGCTCGGCATCCTTGCCGATGTCGCCCCGTCCCACGACGAATTGGTCTACGCCCGCCACGACCGCGGCTTCGCCCTCCTGTCCATGCGCTCCCCGTCCGTGTCGCGCGCCTATCTCCAGGTCCCCGAGGGCACGAACGCCGACGACTGGAGCGATGAGGAGATCTGGGACGAGCTCGACCGCCGCCTGGAGACCTCGGACGGCTGGAAGCTGGAGCGCGGCCCCATCACCTCCAAGTCCGTCACCCCGATGAGGAGTTACGTCCACGAGCCGATGCGCCACGGACGGCTCTTCCTCGCCGGGGACGCCGCCCACATCGTCCCGCCGACCGGCGCCAAGGGCCTCAACCTCGCCGTCGGCGACGTCGTCACCTTCGCCCGCGCCCTGACCCACCGACACAAGACCGGCTCCACCGAGCTCCTCGACGCCTACTCGGAGACCTGCCTGCGCCGCGTCTGGCAGGCCGAGCGGTTCTCGTACGCGATGACGACGATGCTGCACCGCGCCCCCGACGCGACGCCCTTCGACGACCGCGTCCAGCGCGCCGGCCTCGACCGGATCACGGCCTCGCGCGCCGCCGAGACCGACCTCGCCGAGGGCTACACGGGCTTCCCCCTCGACTGAGCCCCGTCACCCCCCTCCCCACGAACCGCCGCACACCCGTCCCCCGCGTACGCACGACGAAGTGAGTGCTCATGTCCCCCGACACCTCCCAAGGCACCGCCATACCCTCCCCGCCCCGCACCTTCAGGGCCGTCGCCCCCGTCATCGCCCTGTGCTGGCTCGTCGTCTTCTTCGACGGCATGGACGTCAACATCTACGGCGCCGTCATGCCGCACCTCCTCGACGACAAGGGCTTCGGCTTCACCGCGTCCACCGCCGGCACGATCGGCTCCTGGACCACGTTCGGCATGCTGATCGGCGCACTCGGCTGCGGCACGCTGACCGACTGGCTCGGCCGCAAGCCGATGGTCACCGGCTCCGTCGTCCTCTTCTCCGCCGGCTCCGCCGTGTGCGCGCTCGCCCCGAGCGCCGCCGTCTTCGGCGGGGGCCGCTTCCTCGCCGGGCTCGGACTCGGCGGCCTGATGCCGATCGGGCTCGCGATCGTCGCCGAGTTCGCCCCGCCCCGCAGGGCCGCCCTCGCCACCGGCCTGATGATGACCTCGTACCACGCGGGCGGCATGACCGCGACGGGCCTCGGCCTCGCGCTCGGCCCCGACCACGGCTGGCGCGTCGTCTTCTGGGCGGGCGTCATCCCGGCCGTCATCGCCGTCCCCCTGGTCCTGAAGTGGCTGCCCGAATCGCCGGCCGTTCTGTTCGCCAAGGGGCGTACCGCCGACGCGAGCGCCGTCGCCGCCCGCTACGGGCTGGCCGAGCCGACCCGCGCCGAGGCCCCCGCCGCCGGCGCCAAGGGCCGCTTCGCCGCCGTCGCCTCGCTCTTCGCACCCGGCACCCGGGCCGCGACCCCGCTCCTGTGGGTCGCCTCCTTCGCCGGCCTGCTCCTCGTCTACGGCGTCTCCACCTGGCTGCCCGAGCTGATGCGCGCCTCCGGCTACTCGCTCTCCTCGTCCGTCACCTTCCTCATGGTGATCAACGCGGGCGGCATCGTCGGCATGCTCGTCGCGGGCCGCGCCGCCGACCGGTTCGGCGCGGTCAAGGTGTCCGCGCTCTGGTTCGTCCTGACCGCCTGCGGCGCCTTCCTGCTCCGCGCCCACCTGCCGCTCGGCGTCGCGTACGCCCTGGTCTTCGTCACCGGCGTCTGGCTGTTCTCCGCCCAGGTCATGGTCTACGCGGCCGCCCCGTCCGTGTACACGCCCGGCCAGCGCGCCACCGGCCTCGGCTGGATCACCGGCGTGGGCCGCACCGGAGCCGTCGTCGGCCCCTGGCTGGGCGGCGCGGTCGTCGCCGGAGGCAACGCGGGCCTCGGCTTCACCACCTTCGCCGCGGCCGCGGTCCTCGGCGCCGTCGCCGTCTCCCTGGTGCCCCTCGTTCGGCGGAACACCGGGCATGCCCCGGACGTTTCGGGTAGCAGGATGGGAAAGATCCTCCCTGAGCACTAGGCTGGGGTCTTTGCCTGCCTATTACCCTTGAGCCAAGGCCGCGCAGGGTGGCTATGGAGGAGTGAGATGAGGAGCAGTAACCCGGTCTTCTCGCGACGGGGGTTCAGCCGCGACAACGGCTACGCGGGCTTCAACGCGCAGCCGCAGGCCGGGGGACCCGCAGTCGGCACACAGGGCAACCCCTACGCCGGCAACAACCCGTACGCGCAGAACCCCTACGCCCAGCAGGACCTGCAGTACGGCGCTCCGCCGCAGGCCCCGGCCACCACCGGCCGTATGACGATGGACGACGTCGTCATGCGCACCGCGACCACGCTCGGCGTCCTCGTCCTGACGGCCGCGCTTGCCTGGGCGCTGCTGCCGGTCGACACCGCGAACATCAACAAGTCGTACGGCATCGCGATCGGCGCAGGCCTCGTCGCGATGGTGCTGGGCCTCGTCCAGTCGTTCAAGCGCAAGGCGTCGCCGCCGCTCATCCTGGCGTACGCGGCGCTCGAGGGTGTCTTCCTCGGCGTCCTGTCGAGCATCGTCGACAACTACATCGCGAGCGGTGCGGCCATGCAGGCCGTGCTCGGCACGATGGCGGTCTTCGTGGCCGTCCTCGTCGCGTACAAGGCCGGCTGGATCCGCGTCAACCGCCGCTTCTACGGCTTCGTGATGGCCGCGGCCATGGGCTTCATCCTGCTCATGGCGGTGAACCTGCTGTTCGCCGTCTTCGGCGGCGGTGACGGCCTCGGCTTCCGCAGCGGCGGCCTTGGCATCGTCTTCGGCATCATCGGCGTGCTGCTCGGCGCGTGCTTCCTGGCCCTCGACTTCAAGCAGGTCGAGGACGGCATCGCGTACGGCGCCCCGCGCGAGGAGGCCTGGCTCGCCGCCTTCGGCCTGACGATGACGCTCGTGTGGATCTACCTCGAGTTCCTGCGCCTCATCGCGATCCTGCAGGGCAACGACTGATCACCCGGCAGTCAGAACTGAAAGGGCCCGCGCACCATCGGTGTGCGGGCCCTTTTTCATGGGTGCGGCTGTCGTGGGGACTGGTGGGTCGGGGGTGGAACGCTCAGCCCAGGCGGCGGGCGGCCCGCCGCAGGTCGTACTCGTGGATGATCGCCTTGGCGTGGCCGTACGCGAGTTCGTGCTCCCCGCGCAGCCAGCTGACCTTGTCTTCGAAGCGGAGGAAGCAGGGGCCTTCCTCGACGGTGCGCAGCCAGTCGGAGATATCACGACCGGTGCAGTGGGGGATGCGAGCCAACAGATTCTGGTGGGTCTCCTGCGAGAACACTTGGGACATCGGCGCCTCCGGACGCGTTGCGATGTAGCCGGTCCTTCAGGCCACCGTGCCTGAGCGTTCGGTTGTTGGCAACAGTCGAGGGAAGGCGCATAGGGTCGCGGCATGCTCGATACGACGCCGTTGACGGACGCAGTGGACCGATTCGCCGACCGGCTGCGCGCCGCGCCGCAGAGCAGGCTCCAGCGGGGGGCCGCCGCCGAGGCGCTCGCCCTCGCCAGGGAACTGTCCGCGTGGGCGCAGCGCCTGGAGGATCCCGAGGGACCCGTACGGGAGATGCCGGACGCCGGGATGTTCGCCGGGGCCGACCAGATCACCGTCGCCGCGCGCGACCTGTCCGTCGTCCTTCAGAACCCCACCCAACTGGGCGAGGCGCTCACGCTCGTCGAGGAGGCACAAAAACGCGCCGGGGTGTGAGCCGACCCGGCGCGTTCTTCGATATGTGGGGACGGAAGCCGAGCGGGGGCGCTCAGACGGAGGCTATGACCCGGTCGGCCAGGATGTAGACGTTCTCGCGGCCGCAGGCGAACGTGAGCGCGTACGCGCCCGAGACACCCGAGCCGCCCAGCAGCACCGGGGACTCGCCCTCGCGCAGCGCCGCGGCCAGCTGCTCCGCGGTCTCGCGGTGGCCGGGCGTCATGCAGAGCGTGGTGCCGTCCACGAAGACGTACACGTCGAGCGTGCCCAGCGGGCCCGGGCGCACATCGGCCAGGGCGGTGCGGGCGTCGGCCAGCTCCTCCAGACACGTCACCGTCCGCTCGTGGTCGCTGCTTCCGCCCGAGACGGGCGACTGCACCGGCACGAAGTCGGGGTGCGAGGGGTGACGGCGACGGGCGGCCGCGAGCTCCGCGGACTCCCCGGAGAACTCGTCGGCGCCCGCGTCGGCCGGCTCCACCACGGGCTCGAGGCCCGCCGCGAGACCCGGCTCCAGGCCCGCGAAATCGGCCTGGCGCGGCATGAACAGATCGTCACCGAGGCCCAGCGCGCCACCGAGCATGGGCGGCGTGTCGGAGGCGTCCCGCGCCTCCTGCGCGGCCCAGAAGGCACGCGCTTCGGCGAGCTCGCGCTCCCGCTCCTCCGCGAGTGCGTCGGCGACGGCCGCGCGTATCTCCTCCGTGTCGGGCGTGGTGCGCGCGGCGGGCACGCCACGACCGGCGCCGACGGCGCGGTCATGGGCGAGCTCGTCCCGCAGTTCGGTGATCTGCCTGCGCAGTCCGTGGACGGTGTGCAGGGCAGCGGCGCCCACGGCCGTGGCGGCGGCCGTGGCGATGAGCAGAGCAAGAGGCATGGCGCTCACTGACGTACTCCCGGTTTCAAGTCGACCCCCGACTTCCTACATCAGCTTGAAGCCTGGACCATCCCGCTGTCAGTGCATTACGTCACGAAATGGACAGGTATTTGGCCGGGTGTTTAGGGGTGTTATGCGCTGGGAACCCTGCTGACCTGCAAAAACCGTCTCCCCCAGGAGATACGTCACATCCTGGGGGAGATTGGATCACGATTCAGCCGAGGCGCAACCCGGCCCCGGGGTCGTCAGCTCAGCTGAGACGCTCGATGACCATCGCCATGCCCTGGCCACCGCCGACGCACATGGTCTCCAGGCCGAACTGCTTGTCGTGGAACTGGAGGCTGTTGATCAGGGTGCCGGTGATGCGGGCGCCCGTCATGCCGAAGGGGTGACCCACGGCGATCGCGCCACCGTTGATGTTCAGCTTGTCCTCGTCGATGCCGAGGTCACGCGCGGAGGGGATGACCTGCGCGGCGAACGCCTCGTTGATCTCGACCAGGTCGATGTCGCCGATGCCGAGGCCGGCGCGCTTCAGCGCCTGCTTCGACGCCTCGACCGGGCCGAGGCCCATGATCTCGGGGGACAGGCCCGAGACGCCGGTGGAGACGATGCGGGCGAGCGGCGTCAGGCCGAGCTCGCGGGCCTTCGTGTCGGACATGATCACGAGGGCCGCGGCGCCGTCGTTGAGCGGGCAGCAGTTCGCGGCCGTGACCAGGCCGTCGGGGCGGAAGACCGGCTTCAGGCCCGAGACGCCCTCCAGGGTGACACCGGCGCGCGGGCCGTCGTCCTGCGAGACGACCGTGCCGTCGGGGGTGGTGACCGGGGTGATCTCCCGCTCCCAGAAGCCGTTCTTGATGGCCTGCTCGGCCAGGTTCTGCGAACGCACGCCGAACGCGTCCATGTCCGCGCGCGTGACGCCCTTCGTCCGCGCCAGGTTCTCGGCGGTCTGGCCCATCGCGATGTACGCGTCCGGGACGAGGCCGTCCTCGCGCGGGTCGTGCCAGGACGCGCCTTCGGACTCGGCGACGGCGGCCGTACGGGCCTCCGCGTCGGCGAACAGGGGGTTGTGCGTGTCCGGCAGCGAGTCCGAGTTGCCCTTCACGAAGCGCGACACCATCTCGACACCGGCCGAGATGAAGACGTCACCCTCGCCGGCCTTGATGGCGTGCAGCGCCATGCGGCTGGTCTGCAGGGACGAGGAGCAGTAGCGGGTGACCGTGCATCCCGGCAGGTGGTCCATGCCCATCTGCACGGCCACGATGCGGCCCAGGTTGTTGCCCTGCTCGCCGCCGGGCAGACCGCAGCCGAGCATCAGGTCGTCGATGTCCCGCGGGTCGAGCTCGGGGACCTTGGCCAGCGCGGCCTGGATGATCGTGGCGGTCAGATCGTCCGGGCGCAGGTCCTTGAGGGACCCCTTGAAAGCGCGGCCGATGGGGGAGCGGGCGGTCGAGACGATCACGGCTTCGGGCATCACGGCTCCAAGAGGTCTACGTACGAGCTATTCGCCTACGAGCTAAAGGCAGGACCGTGAGGGAAGTTACCTGTACGTACAGTCCAGGTCACCGGTGTGCGCGTGTGATGCCTGCCGCATTTTTCTAAGCGCTTGCTCAGGGCGCTGTCCGGGTAGCGGGTTTCCGGCCCGGGAGCGAGGTCCGGGGTTCGGGGGCTCCGCCCCGGACCCCGCTCCCGGACGGGTCAGAGGTTCAGCGGCGCCGGGTCCTGGGTCGTCACCCGCCGGCGCCTGCGGCGCTTCAGCAACGCCCAAGGTCCCCGCGGCCCCGTAGGCATCGCCGCCGTGACCTCCGTACCGCCCTCTTCCGCCGCCTGGGCCGCAGCCCTGGCCACCGGCAGGAAACCCTCGCGCCGCGACACGTCCGGACGCTCCTCCTCCGGCCACAGGCCCAGCGACGCGCACAGCGTCGGCAGCACCGCCATCGCCGCCGTCGCGTACCCCTCGGCCGACGGGTGGTAGTTGTCGGGGCCGAACAGCTCCCGCGGGTTGGCCAGGAACTCCGGGCCGAGCAGGTCACCCAGCGACACCGTGCGCCCGCCCTGCTCCACCGCGCCGATCGTCTGCGCCGCCGCCAGCTGCCGCGAGGCCCGCCGCGCCAGATACCGCAGCGGCTGGTTCACCGGCTCGATCGTGCCCAGATCCGGGCAGGTCCCCACCACCACCTCCGCACCCGCCGTTCGGAGCCTGCGCACCGCCGCCGAGAGATGACGCACCGAGCGGGTCGCCGGCATGCGGTGCGTCACGTCGTTCGCGCCGATCATCACGACACACACGTCCGGCACCCAGTCCGGATCCGACAGGATCACCGCGACCTGACGGTCCAGGTCGTCGGACATGGCTCCCGGCAGCGCCACGTTGCGCATCTCCACGGGCCGCTCGGCCACCGCCGCGAGCCCCGACGCGAGCAGCGCGGCCGGCGTCTGCCGGGCCCGGTGCACGCCCTGCCCCGCCGCCGTCGAGTCCCCCAGCATCGCGAACCGCAGCGGCTCGGTCTCCGCCACCTCGGTGCCCTGACGCTCGGCGAACACCCTCCCGTACAGACCGTTCGCGGACGGGACCTGGACGTTCCCCCTGCCGTTGTTGCCCACCTGCCGCTTCGCCAGCTGGACCTCCGCGATCAGCAGACCGACCGCGGCCGCGCCGACCAGACCGATCCCGCCGCCGCCGTACGCCGCGCCCGCGGCGATCCGCCGTGCCACCCTCGCCCTCGACATACGTCGCAGCCACCTGCCTCTGCGTAGTCCTTTTCAGCCGTACATCCAGTCATTGCCCCGTAAGCACCGTCGGCCAATCGCAACAGGCGATGAAGCGGCGGCAGTCGGCTTACGCTGACCGCACACCACATCGCGGATCCCTCACAGATCCATCGCAGCCCGGAGACAACGGTGCAATTCCACGACTCGATGATCAGCCTCGTCGGCAACACCCCGCTCGTCAGGCTCAACAACGTGACCGAAGGCATTCAGGCGACCGTCCTGGCCAAGGTCGAGTACTTCAACCCCGGCGGTTCGGTGAAGGACCGCATCGCCCTGCGCATGATCGAGGCGGCGGAGGAGAGCGGCGCCCTCAAGCCCGGCGGCACGATCGTGGAGCCGACCAGCGGCAACACGGGCGTCGGCCTGGCCATCGTGGCGCAGCAGAAGGGGTACAAGTGCATCTTCGTGTGCCCCGACAAGGTCTCCACGGACAAGATCAACGTGCTGCGGGCGTACGGCGCTGAGGTCGTCGTCTGCCCGACGGCGGTGGACCCGGAGCACCCGGACTCGTACTACAACGTCTCCGACCGGCTGGTGCGTGAGACGCCCGGCGCCTGGAAGCCGGACCAGTACTCCAACCCCAACAACCCCCTCTCGCACTATCACTCCACCGGCCCCGAGCTGTGGGAGCAGACGGAGGGCGAGATCACGCACTTCGTGGCGGGCGTCGGCACGGGCGGCACGATCTCCGGGACCGGCCGCTATCTGAAGGACGTGAGCGAGGGCCGCGTCCAGGTCATCGGCGCCGACCCGGAGGGCTCGGTGTACTCCGGCGGCTCCGGGCGCCCGTACCTCGTGGAGGGCGTGGGCGAGGACTTCTGGCCGACGGCGTACGACCGCACGGTCGCGGACGAGATCGTCGCGGTCTCCGACAAGGACTCCTTCCAGATGACCCGCCGCCTCGCCAAGGAGGAGGGCCTCCTCGTGGGCGGCTCCTGCGGCATGGCGGTGGTGGCGGCCCTCCGGGTAGCCGAACGCCTCGGCCCGGACGACGTGGTGGTGGTCCTCCTCCCGGACAGCGGCCGCGGCTACCTCAGCAAGATCTTCAACGATGAGTGGATGGCCGACTACGGCTTCCTCGCCGACACGGGCACGAGCGCGCGCGTGGGCGACGTGCTCCAGGACAAGGAGGGCGGCGCGCTGCCGTCGCTCGTCCACATGCACCCGGAGGAGACCGTCGGCGAGGCCATCGAGGTGCTGCGCGAGTACGGCGTCTCGCAGATGCCCATCGTGAAGCCGGGAGCCGGACACCCGGACGTGATGGCGGCCGAGGTCATCGGCTCCGTCGTCGAACGGGAGCTGCTCGACGCCCTGTTCACGCAGCGCGCCTCGCTCGGCGACCCGCTGGAGAAGCACATGTCGTCCCCGCTGCCGCAGGTCGGCTCGGGCGAGCCGGTGGAGGACCTGATGTCCGTGCTCGGCTCGGCGGACGCGGCGATCGTCCTGGTGGAGGGCAAGCCCAAGGGTGTGGTGAGCCGTCAGGACCTGCTGTCCTTCCTCGCGAAGAGCGGCGGGAAGTAACGCGGAGCGGGTTCGTGCAATCGGTACGAGCGCGACACGTGCGCGCAGCACCCGCTTAACACGGGTACGGCACATTGGTGGGTGTCGGCAGGGGTGGGAGCGGCTCCCCGCCCAGGCCGGCACCGTAGCGGCGTCAAGGACCTCCGGAGCGGCTCCCGGACCTCCATGGACGCCTGCGGACGCGGTGACCCGGTCCTGACCCGGTTCCGTGTCCTTCGCGGGGACCGCCGTCGTCCCGCCCCCCGTTCACGGGGGTGCGGCGGTCCCCGCGCCACACTCCTCTATTCGACGAACAGGCCCCGCTCCGCGGCGCGTCCGTCGAATTCCTCCAGGCGGGCCTGTGCTTCGGGCAGGTTGTCGCACATCGCTTCCAGGAGCACGCGGCCGAGCAGCATCGGTGAGCACGCCGTGTCGAAGGCGAGGCCCTCGCCGACCGCGGCGGGCAGGAGCAGGTCCGAGTGCTTCGCGACGGGGGCGAAGGTCGAGTCGGCGACGGTGACCACGGTGAGGCCGGCCGACTTGGCGTAGGCGAGCGCGTCCACGACTTCCTTGGGGTGGCGAGGCAGCGCGAAGCAGAGGAGAGCGGTGGCTCCGGCGCGGACGGCGGCGTCCACGCGGTCGGCGAGCATCGTGCCGCCCTCGTCGAGGAGCCGTACGTCGGAGTGGACCTTCGCCGCGAAGTACGAGAAGCCGTAGGCCTGGGATGCGGCGGCGCGCAGCCCGAGGACGAGGAGCGGGCGGGAGGCGGCGAGGAGGCGGCCCGCGCGTTCGATGGGGGCGGGGTCGGCGAGGAGCTGCGCGAGGTGGCGGAGGTTCTCGATCTCGGCCTCGACGGCCTGCTGGTACTCGTTGGCCGATGCGGGCGTGGTGGGTTCGACGGGGGCGACCTCGCGCAGGTGTTTGCGCAGGGCGGGGTAGCCGTCGAAGCCGAGTGCCACGGCGAAGCGGGTGACGGAGGGCTGGCTGACTCCGGCGAGTTCGGCGAGTTCCACGGAGGAGAGGAACGGGACGTCGGCGGCGCGGCGCACCATGCAGTGCGCGATGCGGCGCTGAGTGGGTGTCAGGCGGTGGACCTCGAAGAGCTGTTGCAGTCGTGCGGCTGGGCTGTCGTTCATTCCGTCCCCCCAGGGCGGTCTGATCCGGCTGTCGCGGTGGCTGCGGCCGGTCCGTCTGTTCCGTCGGCGATACGGGTGAAGCTGTCCAGGAGCCCCGCCGCCCGGGTGACATCTTCCGTCAGGGGGCGGTCGGTGGCGTCGGGGTCGAGGACCGAATCCGCGAGGGCGAAGGCGCGGCCGACCGGGAGTTCGGGGTCGGGGCGCATGTCGCGCTGGCGCAACGCCCGTACGGCGGCGACGAGTTCGCAGCCCACGACGAGACGGTAGGCGTCGCAGACGCGCAGGGTCTGGCGGGCGGCGAGGGACGCGAAGCTGGCCTGTTCCTCGACGCCGCGGGAGAGGACCGCGTGGCCGAGCGATGCGGGGGCGGCGAAGGCGCGCAGGTCGCCGAGGGCCGCTCCGGCCGCGTATTCGAGGATCATCACGCCCGACGAGGCGGCCTCGCCGTCGGCGAGGAAGGGGCGCAGGCGGGTGTAGGCGGGTTCGTTGAGGGTGGACAGGCGTGAGGTAGAGAGCCGGGCGACCTGGGCGACGGCGAGCCTGAAGTGGTCGAGCGCCAGGGCGAGTTGGGCCATGTAGAAGCCGCCGTGGTGGTAGGCGGCCATGTCCTGGGGGGAGATGAGGGGGTTCTCGGCGGCGGCGTTGATCTCGACGGTGAGTACGTCTTCGAGGGCGTCGGCGGCGTCCTGGGCGGGGCCGTGGATCTGGGGGACGCAGCGGAAGCCGTACGGGTCCTGGATGCGGCCGAGGGGCGGGGTGGGGCGTTCGGGGGCGCCGAGGACGGCGCGCATGCGTGCGGCGACGTCGTACGAGCCGCGGTGGTGGCGGGCCTCGTGGACGGGCAGGGCGTACGCCTCGTAGGAGCCGTCGACGGCCAGCAGGGAGAGTGCGGCGACGAGTTGGGTGGCGGAGATCAGGTCGCGCAGTTCGTGGAGGGCGAGGGCGGACTGGCCGAGGGTGAGGGCGTTGCTGCTGATGAGGGCGAGGGCGTCGTTGTTGTCGAGGGGCTGGGCCTCGGGGGCGCCGTCGCCGCGCCAGGGGTGTTCGCCGGCGAGGGCGAGGCCCATCTGGGCGAGGGCGGCGATGTCGCCGGTGCCGACGGAGCCGAATTCGTTGACGACCGGGTAGGCGCCGGTCTCCAGGGCTTCGCACAGGGCCGTGACGACGGTGGGACGTAGTCCCGCGCCGCCGGCGAGGAGCTGGTTGGCGCGGACGGCGAGCATGGCGCGGACCTGGCGTGCGGGGAGCTCTTCGCCGATGGCGCCGGCGTGGCTGCGCAGCAGGCGCAGGCCGTGGTCGGCGGCGGCCTCGGTGGGCACGTCCTCGTTCCGGTTCGCGCCGACGCCGGTGGAGCGGCCGTAGACGCGGCCCCAGGCGGCGATCTCGCGGGCGGCGTTCCAGGACTCCTCGACGCGCTTCATGGCGTCGGTGCCGGGGACGGGCCTGGCGGCGGAGTCGGCCAGCCGGACGACGTCGGGCACGGGGAGCCCGTGGCCGTCGAGCACGACGACGGGCGTGGGACGCTGGGGGGCCGTCATGCGGGGCTTACCCGCGGTGTCCGCGATGTGAGACGACATGGTGCGCCGAACCCTCCTTAACCGGACGTCTTGTCTCGTTCCTCGGCTTCGTTAACCAGCGATTTACCTGGCGATGTGTGCCGGGGCATTGACAACTTATTCAGATACAGAGAACTCTGCATGACGATATGCAGCCCGGGCAAGGGGACTCCACATGATCCAGTTCGATACGGTCCACAAACGCTTCCCGAACGGCACGACGGCAGTGCACGACCTGACGCTCGACATGCCGGAGGGGGGCGTGACCGTCTTCGTCGGGTCTTCCGGTTGCGGCAAGACGACCAGTCTGCGGATGATCAACCGGATGGTCGACCCGACCTCCGGCACCATCCGCGTCGGCGGCCGCGACGTCCTTGAGCAGGACGCGGCCGAGCTGCGCCGCTCCATCGGGTACGTCATCCAGCAGTCGGGCCTCTTCCCGCACCGCACCGTCCTCGATAACATCGCGACGGTGCCGCTCCTGCTCGGCTGGGGCCGGCGCAAGGCGCGGGCGCGGGCGGCCGAGCTCCTGGAGACCGTCGGCCTCACCGCCGAGGCCGGCAAGCGCTACCCGCACCAGCTCTCCGGCGGTCAGCAGCAGCGCGTCGGCGTGGCCCGCGCGCTCGCCGCCGACCCGCCGGTGCTGCTCATGGACGAGCCCTTCGGCGCGGTCGACCCTGTCGTGCGCACTCAGCTCCAGGACGAACTCCTGCGCCTCCAGCAGGAGTTGAACAAGACCATCGTCTTCGTCACCCATGACATCGACGAGGCCGTGCGGCTCGGCGACCGGATAGCCGTCTTCCGCACGGGCGGTCACCTCGTGCAGTGCGCGCCGCCCGCCGAGCTGCTCGCCCGCCCCGCGGACGACTTCGTCGCCGACTTCCTGGGCGCCGAGCGCGGCCTGAAGCTGCTGTCCCTGACCACGCTCGCGGACGTCGGCCAGGGGCCGGCCCCCGAGGGCACCGGCTGGGAACTGGTCCTCGACGCGGCCCGCAAGCCGCTGCTGTGGCGCGACGAGGGCACCTCCGCCGAGGTGCCGGTGCGCCCGCTGCGGGACTCGGACTCGCTCCTGTCGGCGCTGAACGAGTCGATCGCGGCGCCCGGCGGCCTCGTGGCCCGGGTCGACGCGGACGGCGTCCTGACGGGCGTCACGTCCCGCGACGAGATCCACGACCGCGCGGGCCTCGCCCACATAGCCGCCGGCACCCGCTTGGACACCCCCGAGGACGCCGGCGACACCAGTGACACCGCCGTCCACGAGGACACGGACGTGGCCTCATGACCATCGACTGGTCCTGGATATCGGAGCACACGTCCGACCTCACCACGCTCACGCTCTCGCACCTCCAGGCGGCGCTCTCCGCCGTCGTGCTGGGCCTGGTCATCTCGCTGCCGCTCGCCGTCGTCGCTCATCGCGTCAAGCCGCTGCGCGGCTTCCTGCTCGGGTTCTCGAACGTCCTGTTCACGATCCCGTCGATCGCGGTGTTCGTCCTGCTGCTCCCGGTCTCCGGGCTGACCCGCACCACCACGGTCATCGGCCTGACGATCTACACGCTCGTGGTGCTCCTGCGGAACACCGTCGAGGGCCTCGACTCGGTGCCGGCGAAGACCAAGGAGGCCGCGAAGGCCATGGGGACGCGCCCGCTGCGCACCCTGCTCACCGTCGAACTGCCGCTCGCCCTGCCGGTGATCATGGCCGGGGTGCGCATCGCGACCGTCATGGCGATCTCCCTGGTCTCCGTGGCGACGTACATCGGCGACGGCGGGCTCGGCCAGCTGTTCACCGACGGGTTCCAGCGCAACTTCCCGACCCCGGTCATCGCCGGCGTCGTGCTGACCCTGCTCCTCGCGCTCGCCGCGGACGCGGTCCTCGTCGCCGTGCAGTACGTGCTGACCCCCTGGACCCGCCGCCGGAGGAGTGCCTGAGATGTACGAGCTCTTCAAGAACCTCGGCGCGTGGCTGGTCGACGGCGACCAGTGGGCGGGCCCCGACGGCATCGGGCACCGCCTCGCCGAGCACCTCCAGTACTCGCTGCTCGCCACGCTCATCGCGGCCGTCATCGCACTGCCGCTCGGCCTGCTCATCGGCCACACCGGGCGCGGCGCGTTCCTCGCGATCAACCTGTCCAGCTTCGGCCGCGCGCTGCCGACCGTCGGTCTCGTCGTCCTCGTCTTCCTGGCGAGCGGCCTGTCCATGTGGCCGGTCTACATCGCGCTCGTGGCCCTCGCGGTCCCCTCGATCGTCACCAACACGTACGCGGGCATGAGCGCCGTCGACCCGGAGGTCAAGGACGCGGCGCGCGGCCAGGGCATGCGCGGCCACCAGGTCCTGTTCCAGGTGGAGCTGCCGCTCGCGATGCCGCTGATCATGACCGGCCTGCGGCTCGCCCTGATCCAGGTCGTCGCCACGGCGACCATCGCCGCGTACGTCTCCTTCGGCGGCCTCGGCCGCTACGTCTTCGACGGGCTCGCCCAGCGCGACCTCGTGCAGGTGCTCGGCGGTGCCGTCCTCGTGGCGGTCGTCGCCGTCGTACTCGACCTCGCGCTCTCGGCACTGCAGCGCGCCCTCTTCCGCCACCGCCCCGCCAAGTCGGCCTAGGAGCACGCAAGATGAACCGCAGGACTGTCATCGGCGGCCTGTTCGCCGCAGCCTCCGTCCCCGCGCTCGCCGCGTGCGGCGGCGGCATCACCTCCCTCGACGGCCAGGGCTCGGGCGGCGGGGGCGGCGGCTCCAGCAAGAACGGCGTCACCATCGGCACCGCCAACTTCACCGAGAACCAGGTGCTCGGCTACCTGTACGCGGCCGCCCTCGAAGCGGCCGGCGTGAAGACGAAGGTCCGTCCCAACCTCGGCACCCGCGAGATCCTCATCCCCGCCCTCGAGGGCGGCGACATCGACCTGCTCCCCGAGTACCAGGGCGCCCTCCTGCACTACCTCGACCCGAAGTCGAAGGCCACCGAGGAGGGCGAGATGCAGAACGCCCTCGCCGTCGCCCTGCCCAAGGGCCTGCAGATCCTGCCCTACGGCCTGGCGGAGGACTCCGACGCGTTCGTCGTCACCCGCGAGACGGCCAGGAAGTACAAGCTGACCTCGCTCGCCGACCTGGCGAACCACAACGGCAAGCTCGTCATCGGCGCCGCCCCCGAGGTGAAGAAGCGCCAGGTCGGCGCGGTCGGCCTGAAGGACGTGTACGGCGTCGAGTTCAAGGAGTTCAAGTCCCTCGACTCGTCGGGGCCGCTGGTCAAGGGCGCCCTGAAGAAGGGCGACGTCGACGTGGCGAACCTCTTCACCACCGACACGGACATCGTCGACAACCACTGGGTCGTCCTCACCGACCCCAAGAACCTCGTCCCCGGCCAGCACGTCGTCCCGCTCGTCGCCGACCGCAAGGCCGACTCGACGGTCCGCAAGGCGCTCGCGCGCCTGGGCAACGTACTGACGACGGAGCAGCTCACCGAGCTCAACCGGCAGGTGGACAAGGACAAGAAGGATCCCCAGGACGTCGCCGACGCGTACGCGCGTCAGCACGGGATCAGCAAGGGCTGAAGGAGAGTCGGATCATGGCCGAAGCACTCGTGGAGCGGCGCTCCATCGACGTAGTACCCGACGCGGAACGCCACGGCACGGCGTTCTCGCAGTTCACGCTCTGGCTCGGCGCGAACCTCCAGATCACCGCCGTCGTGACGGGCGCGCTCGCCGTCGTCTTCGGCGGCGACGTGGTCTGGTCGCTCGTCGGTCTCGTCGTCGGCAACCTGCTGGGCGGCGCCGTCATGGCGCTGCACTCGGCGCAGGGCCCCAGGCTCGGCCTGCCGCAGATGATCCAGTCCCGCGCTCAGTTCGGTGTGCGCGGCGCGGTCGTCCCGCTGCTCCTGGTGATCCTGATGTACATCGGGTTCTTCGCCAGCGGCAGCGTGCTCGCCGGGCAGGCCGTCGGCGAGCTCACGCATACCGGGGACACCACGGGCATCGTCGTGTTCGCCCTGGTCACCGGGGCGATGGCGACCGTCGGCTACCGCGTCATCCACGCGCTCGGCCGGGTCGCCAGCATCGTGTGTGCGATCGCCTTCGTCTACCTCGGCATCCGGCTCCTGGACCGGGTCGACCTCTCCGCGCTGCTGCACGACGCGCACTTCGACGCCCCGATGTTCCTGCTCGCCATCTCGCTCTCCGCGTCCTGGCAGCTCGCCTTCGGCCCGTACGTCGCGGACTACTCGCGCTATCTGCCCCGCACGACGTCGGCGAAGTCGACGTTCTGGTGGACGCTGTCGGGGTCGGCGATCGGCTCGCAGTGGTCGATGACGTTCGGCGTCCTCGTCGCGGCGACGGCGGGCGCGAAGTTCCTCGACAACCAGGTCAGTTACGTGGTCGGTCTCGGCGGCGCCGGGATCATCGCCTCGTTCCTGTACTTCGTGATCGCGCTCGGCAAGCTGACCATCAACGTGCTCAACACGTACGGCGGCTTCATGTCGATGGTGACGAGCGTCAGCGGATTCCGCGGGCAGAAGGTCCTCTCGCAGCGCGCCAGGGCCGTGTACATCGCGCTGATCATGATCGCGGGCACGGCGGTCGCGCTGGTCGGCAAGGACAGCTTCCTGTCGTCCTTCAAGGACTTCCTGCTGTTCCTGCTGACGTTCTTCACGCCGTGGTCGGCGATCAACCTGGTCGACTACTACCTGATCTCCAAGGAGCGGTACGACATCCCGGCCCTCTCCGACCCGCACGGGCGCTACGGGGCCTGGCGCTGGGACGCGCTCTCCGTGTACGTCGTCGGGCTCCTGGCCCAGCTCCCGTTCCTCGCCACGGCCTTCTACACGGGCCCGCTCGTCGGGCCGCTCGGCGGCGCCGACATCTCCTGGATCGTGGGGCTCGTGGTGCCGGCCGTCCTGTACTGGGCCGTGGCCCGGCGCAACACGGCGCACATCCCCGAGCGGACGCTGCGTGAGCCGGTGGCGGCCGAGTAGGGCACGGCCCAGGGACAAGAGGGGGGTTAGCCCCACTGTCACGGCGGCGCCGGCTCCGTAACGTTGGCCGGTATGGAAGCCCGTGACGCCGAACTCAAGAAGGAACTCGACGCCACCCTGCACGCACGCAGGGAACTCGGCGAAGAGTACGAGTCCGCGCTCGTCGACTCGTTCCTGGACAAGGTCGAGCAGCGCCTCGACGGTGCCGTGGACCGCCGCGTGCGGCGGCAGCTGGCGGAGCAGCAGATGGTGGTCGCCCGGGGCGCGCGCTCCCCGCGCGGTGACGGCGACAGCTGGGGCGAGCGCTTCGGCTTCGGCATCGTCTCCCTGGTCCTCGCCATCCCGCTGTCCGCGATCGCCGTCGTCAACGCCGATCTGCCCGGCCTGCTGATCGCCTGGACCGGCATCGTCGGGGTGAACGCGCTGCACGCGGTGCGGGGGATGCCGAGGTTCGGGGCGACGCGCAGGCAGCGCGAGACGTCGGACTGGGAGGACTGAGACCCGGTACCGCCGCCCGGAGCGCCGCGCCCGTCGGGGCGCGGCGCCGTTCCTGGGCGGCGGGAGGCTCAGACCTCGAGGTCGGCCTCGATCTTCTTCAGCTGGTGGCGTGCCATCGCCAGATTGGCACGGCTCTTGTCGAGGACCAGGTAGAGGAAGAGGCCGTTGCCTGAGCGCCCCGACAGCAGGCGGATCAGGTGGTACTGGGTGCCGAGCGTGATCAGGATGTCCTCGATCTCGTCCTTGAGGCCGAGGTGCTCCATGGTGCGGAGCTTGGCCCGTACGACGTCGGTGTTGCCGGCGGCGGCCACTTCGAGGTCGAAGTCCTTGGTGCCGCCGATGGTGCCGAGCGCCATGCCGCTCGTGTAGTCGACGAGCGCGGCGGCGGCGGCGCCTTCGATCGAGGTGACGGCGTCCTTGAGGGCGGCTTCGGTGTTGGCCATGGTCGGTCCTTTCGAGGGATCGCGTGTGCGGTGGTTTCGTTCAGGAAGCGGACTGGGGCGGTACGGGGCGGGTGGGCAGCCGCTGCTGCCGGGTCGACGGCCGGGGCTGGCGCCGGTCGGGCGCGGGCGGTTCGACGGGTGTCAGGACGTCCGCCACGAGTTCGCCGATACGCGCCCCGCAGCGGCGGCCCTCCAGGTGCAGGCGGCCGACGCTGATCTGGTCGTCCGCGAGCAGCGTCAGGACCGCGGACGGGCCGGCCGCGTAGGTGGCCACATAGCCGTGCGTGCCGCGCACGAGGAGTTCGCGGAGGTCGCCGCGCCCCGTCGCGTCGGCCATGCGCAGGGCCACACCGAGCGCGGCGGCGGTGAGCGCGGCGATACCCTCGGCCTCCACGCCCGGGGTGTCGTGGGCGAGGACGAGCCCGTCGACACCTGCCGCGAGCGCACCCGTGAGGCGGGGCACGCGGGCTCTCAACCGGTGCAGTTCTTCGAGGACTTCGGCCTCGGCCGTCATCAGCTGTCTCCTCTCGGCACGCTGGCGGAGCGCGCGTCTCACAGGGCCTCCAGCGCGTCTCTGAGGCGGCGTAACAGGGCGACATCGGGGTCGGTCGACGCCGCGCCCGCCCAGGCGGGCGCGGTCGGGGGCGGCAGCGGACGCGGTACCGCGGCCCGTACGAGGCCGGCGGCGGCGAGCCTGCGCAGATCCACCAGGGTGTGGAAGGCGGGCCTGCCGAGGACGTGGGAGATGTCGGCCGCGGTGCGCGCCCCGTCGACCAGGGCGAGCACGGCGCGCTGGCGCGGCGGGACCGCGGGGCTGTGGCCGCCGCCCTGTTCGAGCGGTGCCGTGTCAGCGGCGGCGTCGGGCCAGATGCCGTGTAGGAGCTCGCGCCGGCGCAGCGTCTCGGCCTCCACGGACGCGACGGAGACGGGGTGGACGGTGCCGAACCAGTGGGCGGCCCCGTAGCGGAAGCGGGCCGGGGCGCCGCTGGGCGCGAGTGCGAAGAACGCGGCGTCGTAGAGGGCGCCCAGGTGGCACAGTTCGAGCGCGCCGTCGGTGAGTCGGCCGCTCTCCACGAGGTACCGGCCGACCCGCTGCCGTGTCCCGGCCGCGTCGACGGCCTCCCACCAGCGGTCGGGGTGCAGGGCGCCGCCGGTGGTGAGCAGGACGTCGATGCCGGGCGTCGCGGGACTCTCGGCGTGCACGACCTGCCCGTCGGCGAGATAGAGCGTGCCGCGGTCGCGCAGCAGGGCGCCGGTGGCCCGCTCCTCGGCGAGGCGGCGCAGCATGGGGGAGACCCCGGCCGGTGTCGTGGTGCGGCCCTCGGCCCTGGCCGCCGCCGTCGTGGTCACCCGAGCACCAGCCGGTCCGCCATCTCGCCGAGCCGGATGCGGGACAGCGCCAGGTTGCCCTGTTCGCGGTCGAGCCAGAGATGGAGGAAGACGCTGCTGTCGAACGTGGTCCGCACGAAGCGCAGTACGTGATAGCCGTCCCGGCTGGTGACGATGACGTCCTCGACCGGCGGCTCGCCGGCGGACCAGTCAGCGCCCCCCGCGGGTGCGAAGGCGCGGTGCTCGGCCGTCATCCGGGCCAGCTCGGCGGCCTCCGCGGCGGTCGCCTCGTGGTCCCCGTTCGGCGAGTCCCCGACGGTGCCGAGGGCGAGTCCGCTGGTCCAGTCGACCACGGAGGCACCCCGCGCACCGGGCAGCCGCATGGCTTCCAGCAGGCACTCGTCGATTCCGGGCACACCGGACTCCTCCCGTACGTGACGTTCGGCCGTGTGCACGACGTTACGCAACGTACGGAGGCCAGGTGAGGGTTCTGGCATTTTCCGGTGGAACATGCGTGGGGCGACTAAAATCCGCCAACCGGCCTGATACCCGCGGGAGTCGGGGGTGCCGCCCTGCCCGGAGGAAGCCCCTCTGCGTGGCCCTCCCGGAGCCCTCTCAGGGCCCCCTCGCAGCCCCCTCGGGGCTCCGGCAGGGCCCTCCGGAGCGTTGCCCGCCGGACCTTCCTGAAGATCTCCGTGACCAGGCAATCACCCATGTCCGGCGCGGCGGCGCGGCAACCGGCCGCGGAGATGTATTGACTAGCTCTATTCAGAACGCCAGGATGTGAATAACTACGGCAACAGTTTCTAGGAGGCAGCCATGTCAGGACCCCGCCCCGTACGAGCCCCGCGCGGTACGGAACTGAACACCCTGGGATGGCAGCAGGAGGGTGCCCTGCGAATGCTCATGAACAACCTCGACGCAGAGGTCGCCGAGTACCCCGACAAGCTGGTCGTCTACGGGGGCACCGGCAAGGCGGCCCGGTCCTGGGAGGCGTACGACGCGATCGTGCGCACGCTCAAGACGCTGAAGTCGGACGAGACCCTCCTCGTGCAGTCCGGCAAGCCGGTCGGTGTCATGCGCACCAGCGAGTGGGCGCCGCGCGTGCTGCTCGCCAACTCCAACCTGGTGGGCGACTGGGCCAACTGGGAGGAGTTCCGCAAGCTGGAGGCCGAGGGCCTCACCATGTACGGCCAGATGACGGCCGGCTCGTGGATCTACATCGGCTCGCAGGGCATCGTCCAGGGCACGTACGAGACCTTCGGCGCGGTCGCCCGTAAGAAGTTCAACGGCACTCTCGCCGGCACGATCACCCTCACCGCCGGCGTCGGCGGCATGGGCGGCGCCCAGCCCCTCGCCGTGACGATGAACGAGGGCGTCGCGATCTGCGTCGACGTCGACGAGACCCGCATCGACCGCCGCATCGGCACCCGCTACCTGGACGTCAAGGCCGACAACCTCGACCACGCCCTGGAGCTCGCGGTCCAGGCCCGCGACGAGCGCCGCGGCCTGTCCATCGGCGTCGTCGGCAACGCCGCCGAGATCTTCCCGGAGCTGCTGCGCCGCGACGCCCCGATCGACATCGTCACCGACCAGACCTCCGCCCACGACCCGCTGGCCTACCTGCCCGTCGGCATCTCGGTCGAGGACTGGGACAAGGAGCGCGAGGCCGACCCGGCCGGCTTCACCGACAAGGCGCGCCACTCGATGCGCCTCCACGTCGAGGCCATGCTCGGCTTCCTCGACAAGGGCGCCGAGGTCTTCGACTACGGCAACTCCATCCGCGACGAGGCCCGCAAGGCCGGCTGCGAGCGCGCCTTCGACTTCCCCGGCTTCGTCCCGGCGCACATCCGCCCGCTGTTCGAGGAGGGCCTCGGCCCGTTCCGCTGGGCCGCCCTGTCCGGCGACCCGGAGGACATCGCCAAGACGGACAAGGCGATCAAGGAGCTGTTCCCGGAGAACAAGCACCTGCACCGCTGGATCGACATGGCCGGCGAGCGGATCGCCTTCGAGGGTCTCCCGGCGCGTATCTGCTGGCTCGGCTACGGCGAGCGCCACCTGGCCGGCCTGAAGTTCAACGAGATGGTCGCCTCCGGCGAGCTCTCCGCCCCGGTCGCCATCGGCCGTGACCACCTCGACTCCGGCTCGGTCGCCTCCCCGTACCGCGAGACCGAGGCGATGAAGGACGGCTCCGACGCCATCGCCGACTGGCCGCTGCTCAACGCCCTGGTCAACACCTCCTCCGGTGCCACCTGGGTCTCCATCCACCACGGCGGCGGCGTCGGTATGGGCCGCTCCATCCACGCGGGTCAGGTGTGCGTCGCGGACGGCACCGAGCTGGCCGCGCAGAAGATCGAGCGCGTCCTCACCAACGACCCCGGCATGGGCGTCATCCGTCACGTCGACGCGGGCTACGAGCACGCCGCCGACGTCGCGGCCGAGCGCGGGGTGCGGGTGCCGATGCGCGAGGGTGACGACGCGTGACGAGTTCTTCCTTCGGCGAGATGTGGCGCGACCTCGCGCCCATCGGCCGCAACAGCGAGAGCGGCGGCTACCGTCGCTTCGCCTGGACCGCCGCCGACACCGACTGCCGGGCCTGGTTCAAGGACCAGGCCGAGTCCCGCGGCCTGACCTACGAACTCGACCGCAACGGCAACCAGTGGGCCTGGCTCGGTGACCCCGCCGCGGGGAACGCCGTCGTCACGGGCTCCCACCTGGACTCCGTACCGGACGGCGGCGCGTTCGACGGGCCCCTCGGGGTCGTGTCGTCCTTCGCCGCCCTCGACGAACTCCGCCGCAGGGGAGCGGAGTTCACCCGCCCCCTCGCCCTCACCAACTTCGGTGACGAGGAGGGGGCCCGGTTCGGCCTGGCCTGCGTCGGCTCCCGCCTCACCGCGGGCCGGCTCACCCCGGAGCAGGCGGCGCAGCTGCGGGACGGCGACGGCGTCAGCCTCCCGCAGGCCATGGAGCGGGCGGGCCACGACCCGGAGGCGATCGGCCCCGACCCCGAGCGGCTCGCGCGCATCGGCGCCTTCGTCGAGCTGCACGTGGAGCAGGGACGTGCCCTGGACCTGTCCGGCGACGCCGTGGGCATCGCGAGCGCGATCTGGCCGCACGGCCGCTGGCGCTTCGACTTCCGCGGCGAGGCCAACCACGCGGGCACCACGCGTCTCGTGGACCGCCGCGACCCGATGCTGTCGTACGCGCAGACCGTCCTCGCGGCCCGCCGCGAGGCGGAACTCGCGGGCGCCGTCGCCACGTTCGGCAAGATCTCCGTCGAGCCGAACGGCGTCAACGCCATCCCGTCCCTGGTCCGCGGCTGGCTCGACTCCCGCGCCGCCGACCAGCAGACCCTCGACACGGTCGTCACGGCCGTCGAGAAGGCGGCCCGCGAGTACGCCGACGCGCACGGCATCGACCTGGAGACCGTGCGCGAGTCGTTCACGCCGGTCGTCGAGTTCGACCACGCGCTGCGCGACGAGCTGGGCCGCATCCTCGGCACCGACGACCAGCTCACCGTCCCGGTGCTCGGCACCGGCGCGGGACACGACGCCGGAATCCTCGCGGACTCCGTGCCGACCGCCATGCTGTTCGTGCGCAACCCCACGGGCGTCTCGCACTCCCCGGCCGAACACGCCGCGGAGGACGACTGCCTCGCCGGAGTGAGCGCACTCGCCGACGTACTGGAGGGCTTGGCGTGCAGGTGACGTACTGGCTGGAGCATGCCTGGCTCGACCCGGAGGTCGAGCCGGGCGTGGTCGTCGAGGTGTCGCGGGACGGCCGCATCGCGGACGTGCGCACCGGCGTCGACACCCCGCCCCCCGGCGCGACCGTTCTGCGCGGCCTGACCGTCCCCGGCCTGGCCAACGCCCACAGCCACGCCTTCCACCGCGCCCTGCGCTCCACCGTCCAGGTGGGCTCGGGCACGTTCTGGACGTGGCGCGAGGTCATGTACTCGGTCGCGGACCGGCTGACCCCGGACACGTATCACGCGCTGGCCAGGGCGGTGTACGCGGAGATGGCGCTCGCCGGGATCACCACCGTCGGCGAGTTCCACTATCTGCACCACGCGCCGGGCGGCACCCCGTACGACGACCCCAACGCGATGGGCGAGGCCCTGATCGCGGCGGCCGCCGAGGCCGGCATCCGCATCACGCTCCTCGACACGGCGTATGTCTCGTCGGCCATAGGGGACAAGCACAGCGGCAAGGAGCCGGACCGCCACCAGCGGCGCTTCTCCGACGGCACCACCGAGGCGTGGGCCGAGCGGGCCACGCTCCTCAAGGACCGCGACCACGCGCGCATCGGCGCGGCGATCCACTCCGTGCGGGCCGTCCCCGCGGACCAGCTCGGCACGGTCGCCGAGTGGGCGGGGACGCGCGGCGCGCCCCTGCACGTCCACCTCTCCGAGCAGACCGCGGAGAACGAGGCGTGCCTGGCCGCGCACGGCTGCACGCCGACCCGGCTCCTCGCGGACCACGGTGTGCTCGGCCCGAACACCACGGGCGTCCACAACACGCACCTCACCGACGAGGACATCGCCCTGCTCGGCGGTTCCGGGACGGGCACGTGCATGTGCCCCACCACGGAACGCGACCTGGCCGACGGCATCGGTCCCGCCGTCGCCCTCCAGAAGGAGGGCTCACCGCTCTCCCTGGGTTCGGACAGCCACGCCGTCATCGACCTCTTCGAGGAGGCGCGGGCGATGGAGCTGAACGAGCGGCTGCGCACGCGGACACGGGGCCACTGGACGGCGGCGGCGCTGCTGCGCGCCGCCACGGCCGACGGTCACGCGGCGCTCGGCTGGAACGACGCCGGCCGGATCGAACGCGGGGCCCTCGCCGACCTCACGACGGTCGCGCTGGACTCCGTACGGACGGCGGGCCCCGTGCCGCGCCTCGGGGCGGAGACGGCGGTGTTCGCGGCGTCGGCCGCGGACGTGCGGCACACGGTCGTGGGCGGCCGGCACATCGTCCGTGACGGCAGCCACGAGCTGGTCGGAGACGTCCCCGGGGCGCTGGCCGCCGCGATCGGGGCGCTGCGGGCGTAAGGCTGTCTCCTCTCCGTCAGCCCGCCTCTTCCCGAATGTCCTCGAACGCCGGACGGGCTGACACAACAGCCCTCCGGCGTTTGAGGATTTCCCACCCACGGAGAGGAACCATGACCACCACCGTCATCACCAACATCGGCTCCCTGGTCACCAACGACCCGGCCCACGGCGACAGCCCGCTCGGGCTCATCGAGAACGCGGCGGTGGTCGTCGAGGGCGACCGGATCGTCTGGGTGGGGCCGCAGGAGAAGGCCCCCGCCGCCGACGCCACCCACGACGCCGAGGGCCGCGCCGTCATCCCCGGCTTCGTCGACTCGCACTCCCACCTGGTGTTCGCGGGCGACCGCACCCAGGAGTTCAACGCCCGCATGTCGGGCCGCAGTTACTCCGCCGGAGGCATCCGTACGACGGTCGCGGCCACCCGCGCCGCCACGGACGCGGAGCTGGAGGCGAACCTCACCCACTACCTCGCCGAGGCGCTGCGCCAGGGCACGACGACGTTCGAGACGAAGTCGGGCTACGGGCTGACCACCGCCGACGAGGAGAGGGCGCTGCGCATCGCCGCAAGGCACACCGACGAGGTCACCTACCTCGGCGCGCACATCGTGTCGCCGGACTACGCGGACGACCCGGCCGCCTACGTCGCGCTCGTCACCGGCGAGATGCTGGACGCCTGCGCCCCGCACGCCCGCTGGGTCGACGTCTTCTGCGAGAAGGGCGCCTTCGACGGCGACCAGGCCCGTGCGATCCTCACGGCCGGCAAGGCCCGTGGCCTGCACCCCCGCGTCCACGCGAACCAGCTCGGACACGGGCCAGGGGTCCAGCTCGCCGTCGAACTCGACGCGGCGAGCGCCGACCACTGCACGCACCTCACGGACGCGGACGTCGACGCCCTCGCCAACAGCGGGACGGTCGCCACGCTGCTGCCCGGCGCCGAGTTCTCCACGCGTGCGGAGTGGCCCGACGCCCGCCGTCTCCTGGACGCGGGAGCGACCGTGGCGCTGTCCACGGACTGCAACCCGGGCTCGTCCTTCACGTCCTCGGTGCCGTTCTGCATCGCCCTGGCCGTACGGGACATGGGGATGACGCCGGACGAGGCGATCTGGTCCGCGACGGCGGGTGGCGCGCGGGCGCTGCGCCGAGACGACGTCGGCCGCGTGGCGCCGGGCGCGTACGCGGACCTGGCCCTGCTCGACGCGCCGAGCCATGTGCACCTGGCGTACCGGCCGGGCGTGCCGCTGGTGTCGGCGGTCTGGCGGCGCGGAGTACGCGCCGCCTGAGCCGTGACACACACGTCGCCTCCGCGCTGCGTGCGCGGAGGCGACGGAGGTCATGGTTCCGGCGTGACGGCTATTCCTCGAGCGTGAGGCCCTTGCGCAGGCGTACCAGCGTGCGCGACAGCAGCCGGGACACGTGCATCTGGGAGATGCCCAGCTCCTCACCGATCTCCGACTGCGTCATGTTGGCGACGAAGCGCAGGGAGAGGATCTTCCGGTCCCGGGACGGGAGTTCGGCGATCAGGGGCTTCAGGGACTCGACGTACTCGATGCCCTCGAGCCCGTGGTCCTCGTACCCGATGCGGTCCGCGAGCGCGCCCTCGGAGTCGTCCTCCTCGGGCTGCGCGTCCAGGGAGCTGGCCGTGTAGGCGTTGGAGGCGGCCATGCCCTCGACGACCTCGTCGTTCGTGATGCCCAGGCGCTCGGCGAGCTCGCCCACCGTCGGTGCGCGGTCGAACTGCTGGGCGAGTTCGTCGCCCGCCTTGGCAAGGTCGAGACGAAGCTCCTGGAGCCGCCGCGGGACGCGGACCGACCAGGACGTGTCACGGAAGAAGCGCTTGATCTCGCCGACGATGGTCGGCATCGCGAACGTGGGGAACTCGACGCCGCGGCTCAGCTCGAAGCGGTCGATCGCCTTGATCAGGCCGATCGTGCCGACCTGGATGATGTCCTCCATCGGCTCGCTGCGGGAGCGGAACCGGGACGCCGCGAACTTCACCAGGGCGAGATTGAGTTCAACCAGCGTGTTGCGGACATACGAGTACTCGTGGGTGCCCTCTTCGAGGGACTCCAGCCGTTCGAAAAGCGTTTTGGACAGGGCCCGGGCATCCACGGGGCCCACCTCGTCGAAAGGCGGGATCTCCGGCAGGCCGGCCAGGTGGTCGAAGGCCTCGTGTTCCGGTGGGGGTGTCGACGTCGACGCCTGGTCAGTACGCGATTCGTCGAGCCGGGGTGACATGATGTCCTCCATCGTTCTCGGCATATGGCTGCCGGTGCCAATACGTGCACTGCGGTGTGCGGCGCCTCCAAAGCCGGCCGTGGTCGATAGCTGTCCTTACTAGGCCTACCCGCTTTTACGCTCTGCCCGCAAGTGCGTTCTGTGCGTAAATGTCCGATTCCTAGGGGTTGTTCGGGTACCGGAGGGCATACTGAGGGCGTAGTGTTCGAGGGCGTCAATGAACAGCCACGACGGTCGAGCAGACTCGGAAGAGAGAGACGTCATGGACCGCGGGACAGTCGGCAGCGCGCATCGGGGCCGGCTTCTGGTCGAGGTGCGGGAAGAGGGCGCCAGCGCCGTCGTGACTCCGGTGGGTGAGCTGGATCACCACACCGCCGATCTATTGCGAGAACCCCTGGAGAGCTGTCTCACCGCCGGATTCTCACGGTTGGTGATCGACTGCTCACGGCTCGAGTTCTGTGATTCCACCGGGCTCAATGTGCTGCTCGGTGCCCGCCTCAAGGCGGAGGCCGCCGGCGGCGGAGTCCATCTGGCCGGGATGCTGCCCGTGGTGGCCCGGGTCTTCGAGATCACCGGCGCGGAAGCCGTCTTCACCGTCCATGAGTCGCTGAGCGCGGCTCTCGACGACTGACAGGACGCGTACGCAGGTGAAGCACGGAAGTTACGCGTCAGTTGTCTCTACGTGATCGAGGCGTTACCAGCGTCACACCAGTCATGCCGAACAAGTGGGTGTTCTCACGGATCGGTCGGGCAGGAGACATGCTGGGTCCCACGTCGGACCACGCCGCCACGGCGGATCTTTTCCACACATCACACGTCAAGAGTCTCGGTGAGGTGAAGTGCTGATGGGCACCACCCGGCCTTACTCGCCGGGCGACCGCGGCCCGGAGCCGGAAGCCGCCGGCGAAACCGGTGGCACGCCAGGTCTGCCCCCCGTCGACGTCGGGCGGGCAGCCGGGCGCCAGAGCCGCAGGCTGAACCTGGTCGGGGCGGCCGGCATCGTCCCCCTGGCCCGTGACTTCACCCGCGAGGCGCTGCACGCGTGGGGCTGGATGCCCGCGGACACCGCCGACCGGCGGGCCGCCGCCGAGGATGTCCTGCTCGTCGTCTCCGAGCTGGTCACCAACGCCTGTCTGCACGCGGAGGGCCCCGAGGAGCTGCGCATCTCCAGCGACAGCAAGGTGCTGCGCATCGAGGTCTCCGACCGGGGGTCCGGTCAGCCTGCGCCCCGGACCCCGCACCGCGCCGGCCGCCCCGGAGGGCACGGGATGTTCATCGTGCAGCGCCTGTGCGTGGACTGGGGGGTCGTCAGGACCGCGGGCCTCCCCGGCAAGACCGTGTGGGCCGAAGTCGGGGCGCCCGCCTGACGGGAGCCCTTGGGGGGCCTGGGGTTACCCCGGGTTCGCACGTCTCTTCGCACGCGCCGGATCCCATCGGATCCGGCGCGCACTTATGTCTTCCCTCGACAAGGTCCCCGGCGTACCTTGAGCGCCCAATCTGATGTGCCGTCAGTAACTTGGCGCGTGCAACTCAGGAACTCCCGGCATGAGGGGAACTCGAGGTGTCGTACCGGACGTACCAGAAGCGAACGACAGCGCTCGCGCTGGCCGCGGCCCTGGCCGGCTCCGGGGTGCTGATGGCCGCCCCCGCAGCCCAGGCCGATGTGCAGGACGTCAACTACCAGTGCAAGACGCCGATCGGGAACAAGGGAGCGGTCTCCCCGATCGACATCAAGGGCGTGAAGAGCGGCAGCGGCTACAAGATCACCATGTCCTTCCAGAAGGGCGTCTCGTCCAGCCCGGTCGAGCTCGGCAAGGGCGCCATGAAGCCCAGCGCCGTCATCAAACTGGGCGGCGCGGAGAGCGGCTCCCTGCCCGTGTCCGGGCCGCCGAACGCGGAGGCGGTCCCCGCCAACACCCCCATCAAGATCAGCGACCTGTCGGGCACCTACACCCCGGCGAAGAGCGGCAAGGTCACCTTCACGGCGGGTGTCCTCACCATCAAGGCGCTCGGCACCACGACCACGTGCACACCCGCGAACAGCCCGAAGCCGTCACTGACCCTGGACGTCAAGTCGGCCGGGGGCGGCGGCACTTCGGGTGGATCCTCGGGCGGCTCGCAGGGCACCCCGTCCGGCGGCGAGCTGCCGCAGACGGGACCCGAGGACTCCGCGATCGCGCTCGGCACCCTCGGCGGCACGGTGCTGCTCGCGGGCGCCGCGGGCGTGCTGTGGCTGACGCGGCGCAACCAGGCGGCGCGCTGACCTCGGCGGCCGTGCCCGTCCGACATCCGTACGCGACGACCTGGAGCCGCCGATGCCGTCCAGTCCCCGGGCCCGCGCCCGCCTGCGCGCGCTGTGCGGGGCCGCCGTCCTGCTGACCGCGGGGGCGGGGGTCCCGGCGGCCGCGGCCGGCACGGCGCCCGCCTGGTCCGTCTCGCCGTCGGCCGGCGGCGGCACCAGGCCCGCGCAGGACGGGCGCCCCTACTTCTACGCGGAGGGGGTGCCCGGCACCGTGCTCCAGGACAAGGTGGCCGTCACCAACCCCGGCGGCCGCCCCCTGACCGTACGGCTGCGTGGCGCCGATGCCGACAACACCGGCACCGGCGCCCTCTCCCTGCGCACGAGGTCGACCGACACGGGCGCGTGGATCACCTTCGCCCGGCGCGAGGTGAAGATCCCGGCGCGCACCCGCGCCGAGGTGCCCTTCACCGTCACCGTCCCGGCCGACGCCACACCCGGCGACCACCCGGGCGCCGTCGTGGCGAGCGCGAACGGGCGGGACTCCGGGGTCAGCGTCCATCTGCGGGTCAGCGGCCCCACCCTCTCGGCGCTCACCGTCGAGCGGGTCCGGGTCGCCGGCGGCCGGATCTCGTACGACCTCGTCAACCGCGGCAACACCGTCCTGACCCCGAGGCTCGCCGTGCGCGCCGACGGCGTACTCGGCCGGGCGCTCGACCGGCGCCCGCGCACCCTGCCGGTCGAGCTGCTGCCCGGCCGCCGCGTCACCCTCAGCGAGCCCTGGAAGAACGCCCCCGCCCTCGACTCGGTCCGGGTGCGGCTCACGGTCACGGCCGGGGGCGGCGCGCACGGCGAGGCGACGGCGACGAAGCGGTTCGTGCCGTGGGCGGCGGTCGCCGGAGCGTGCGCCGTGATCCTGGCCGCCGGGGGCGCGGCCTTCTGGTTCGTACGCCGACGGCGGCATGCGACCGGCGGCAATGGCGAGAACGGCGCGACCGGCGGCAATGACGAGAACGGCGCGAACAGCGGGAACCACGGGAGCCAAGAGATCCAAGGGAGTTGGTCATGAACCGCCGCCACCGCTGCGGGCCCCGGCTGTGGGCGGCAGCGCTCGTCCTCGTCACCGCGCTCGGCCTCGCCGCCCTGCCGCTGCGGGCCGCCTCCGCCGCCGAGGGGCCGGCCGTCACCCTCTCCAAGTCCCAGGCGGGCACGGGCGGTTCCATCACCGTCAGCGGCTCGGGCTGGCGTCCCAAGACGCTGCTCATGATGCTGATCTGCGGTCAGTCCGAACCCGGCAGGGGAGTCATCGGCGGCACGAACTCCTGCGCCAACGCCGACGGCCGCGCCGTCACCACCGGGGACAAGGGAACCTTCAGCAAGAAGCTCCCGGTCGCCGAGCCGCCCGTGCCCTGCCCGTGCGTCGTCCACGTGGCGACCGTCACCGGCGACAAGGCGCAGGCGGACGCGGTGCTCAAGGTCGCGGGCCATCCGGTCAGGGCGCTCCCCGCGCAGTCGGGGGCCGGCAAGCTGTCCGTCCTCAGCGACACCCGGCTCGACGGTTCGAGCGGCGTCCTGACCTGGTTCGGCGCCCCGGCGTCGCGCACCTTCGTCTTCACCGTCGGCAACGTCGGCTCGGCCCCCCTCAAGGACCCGGTCTTCCAGGTCGGCACCTCCCACGGCGTGTTCGCCCCGCAGTGGGAGGACCAGCAGTGGCGCGGCACGATCGCCCCCGGCAGGAAGGCGCAGATCAAGCTGCCCGTCGAACTCGCCTCGGGGGCACACGGCAACTACCTGGTCTCCCTCAAGTTCGGCGGCAAGGTCCTCGCCGAGCAGCCGTGGGGCGTCGGCCGTCCCTGGGGCGTGACGCTCTTCTGGATCCTGCTCTGCGTCGTCGTACCGGGCGCCGTGTTCCGGATCGGGATGGCCGTCGTCGACCGCCTACGCCCCCGACGGTCCGGCGGCGCGGGCAGGCACCGGGGTGCGCTGCACTTTCCCGAACTGGCCGCGCGCAGGCCCAAGTTCCACCCGCGCACGGCGCGACAGCCGGACGACCCCACGGAAGCCGTCACGCGTACCACCACCACTACGGCCCTGCCCTGGTTCACCCCGGACACCGATCCGGGCGCACCGGCCGGTCAGCTCTCCGCACCGTCAGACAACAGCCCGACAACGAAGGGAAACACGTGAGCACCCAACGGAGAGTGAGCGCGGCCGGCGTCGCCCTGATGCTGGGCGGTGCGGGCCTCCTGCTCGCCGCCGCACCGGCACAGGCCGCCGAAGTCGCGTACAAGACCGAGTGCATCCCGCCCTCGATCTCCGGCCTGCCCCCAGTGGAGGGCACGACCAAGGTGGAGATCACGGCGCCCGCCGAGGCGAAGGTGGGGGACGAGGTCGAGGTCGTCTGGAAGACGACACAGGCCGCCTCGAACAACCCTGACGTCCTCGACCTGGACAAGGACACCGTCAAGCCGACGGGCACGGTGAAGGTGGGCGGCGCGCAGACCGCGGACCTCGCGGTGGAGGGCGCCCGCTCCAACCCGCCCATCAAGAAGAACAGCCCCATGGTGCTCTCCGACATGAAGGGCAAGATCAAGCTGACGGCGCCCGGCGAGGTGACGCTGACGCCTGACAAGTACAACATCAACGTCAGCAAGCCGATATCGACGGACACCAAGTGCTCGCCCAAGGAGACCGTGAAGCCCGGCGCGACCATCAAGGTCACCGGCGGGAGCGGTACAGGCGGCGCGACGACGGGCGGCCTGCCCACGGCGCTTCCGACGGGCGTGCCCACCGGCCTGCCCACCGGGCTCCCCACGGGCCTGCCGGGCGGCGGCACGGGCGGCGGCGGCACCGGCGGCTCCGGTTCCGGCGGCAGTGACAGCGGCGGCTCCAGCACCGGCGGCAGCGGCGGGGGAGGCAAGAGCGACTTCACCGGCAAGGAAGTCCAGATCCCCTACAAGTGCAAGACGCCCATCGGCGACAAGAACGCCACCTCGCCCGTGCAGATCAACGCCAAGAAGGACGGCGGGAATTACGGCCTCACGGTGAAGTTCAAGAAGTCCGTCATGGACAGCCCGGCCGACATCCCGAAGGACTCGGTCAAGCCGTCGATGGAGGTGAAGCTGGGCGGCTCCGACAAGGGCACGGTCCACGTGGAGGGCCCGACGAACGCGGAGCCGATCAAGTCGGGCCAGCCCATCAACATCCCCGACCTGACGGGCACGTACAAGCCGGGAGCGGACGGCAAGTCGACCCTTTCGCCCGGAGTCCTCACGGTGAAGGCCCTCGGTACGACGACGACCTGCACCCCGTCGAAGACGGAGGTCTCCCTGGAGATCGACACGGCGGCCCAGCCGGGCGGCGCGGCCGGCGGCTCGGGCTCCGGCTCGGCGGGCGGCTCGGACACGTCCGGCGGCCTCGCGGAAACGGGCTCCTCGAACGACGGCATCCTGCGGGCCCTCGGCCTGGTGGCAGGCACCGTGATCCTCCTGGGCGGAGCGGTCTTCACCTTCCTGCCGAAGCGGCGGGCGCGGCTGCGCTGACCGGGCACGCCCCGTAACGCCGAAGGGCCGCCGCACCGAATCCGGTGCGGCGGCCCTTCAGATGTCTGCAGGCCGATCAGCTGCCTGCCGGCAGAGCGGAGCGACTAGCGGACGTCGCCCATGAGCTCCTTGACCTTCTTGCGGTACATGAAGACCGCGCCACCCGCGATCACCGCGAGTGCGGCCTCCAGGGCCACGACGCCCGAGCCGTTGAGGTCGGCGCCGTAGGTGGAGAGCAGACCTGTCACCGCGTCGCCCGCCGTCACCGCGAGGAACCAGACACCCATCATCTGGGAGCCGTACTTCGCCGGGGCCATCTTGGTGGTCACCGAGAGGCCGACCGGGGAGAGCGTCAGCTCGCCGACCGTCTGGACGAAGTAGATCAGGACGAGCCACCAGGGGCTGACCTTGCCGTCGCCCGCGGCCGTCAGCGGCAGCAGGAAGACGAAGAAGGAGATACCGACGAGGGCCAGACCCATCGAGAACTTGGTGACCGTGCTCGGCTCCTTGCCCTTGCGGGCCAGCGCCAGCCAGATCATGGCGGCGACCGGGGCCAGCGCCATGATGATCACCGGGTTCACGGACTGGAACCAGGAGACCGGGAAGTCCCAGCCGAAGACGCTCGTGTTGGCGTGGCTGTCGGCGAAGATCGACAGGGTCGAGCCACCCTGGTCGTAGATCATCCAGAAGACGGCGGCGGCGACGAAGAACCAGATGTAGCCGGAGACCTTCGACTGCTCGGCGCTCGTCAGTTCCTTGTCGCGCTTGATGCGGCCGAGGACCACGATCGGGACGATCAGGCCGATCAGCATGAGCGGGACCATCACCCAGTTCAGGGTGTAGGTGCCGGTGCCCACGACGATGCCGTAGAAGACGACCGCGATGAGCAGCCAGATCATCGACTTCTTCAGCGTGGCGGCGCGCTCGGCGGCGTCCAGCGGCTTCGGGACGACCGACGACTTCTCCGACAGGTGGCGGGTGCCCAGCAGGAACTGGCCGAGGCCGATCGCCATGCCGACCGCGGCGAGCGCGAAGCCGATGTGCCAGTTCACGTTCTGGCCGACGGTGCCGATGACCAGCGGCGCGGCGAACGCACCGAGGTTGATGCCCATGTAGAAGACGGTGAAGCCGCCGTCACGGCGCGGGTCGTCCGGGCCGTTGTACAGGTGGCCGACCATCGTCGAGATGTTGGACTTCAGCAGACCCGAACCGACGGCCACGAAGAGCAGACCGACGTAGAAGACGCCGTTCGACGGGACGGCCAGCAGCAGGTGACCAACCATGATCACCGCACCGGCGATCGCGGTCGTCTTGCGCGGACCCCACACGCGGTCGCCGAACCAGCCGCCGGGCATGGCGAGCAGGTACACCGTCGAGACGTAGACGGAGTAGATGGCGATCGCGGTGCCCGCGTCGAGGCCGAGCCCCTCGGGGGCCACCAGGTACAGCGGAAGCAGGGCGCGCATGCCGTAGTAGGAGAAACGCTCCCACATCTCGGTCATGAACAGAGTGGCCAGACCGCGAGGGTGGCCGAAGAAGGTCTTGCCGCCGGAGGGTGCCCCGGTGGATTCCTTCGTCAGGCTGGTCGCCATGGAAGTTCCTTGCTGGTACGGGTCGCGGGTCGTGGGTGACCGCGCGGCCAGTGAGGGGGGTGGCCGGCACCGCAACATGCCGTCCTCTTCCCCACGCCCACAGGGGATCGCCTCCGCGTGCGAAGACGCTTACGGAGGCCAGGTACGGCTGTTCCGGGATCCACACCCCGTGCGCGACTTCGCGTCCGGGGTCCGGCCCACAGGTCATTCCTTCAACGCTGGCGGTAACCAGCTCACACATGAAAGAGACCTTCGCAGCGCGGTGCGCTCAAAGGCCTTTCCTTAGTGCATCAGGCGTTGATTCACCATACGACACCACAGTGCGGCATATGGAAGGACTTGAGACATGGATCACAGGTCTTGATGGAACCGTTCACGCGAATTCGAAGGCGCCCGCCAGGATCTCATCCCACAGCCGCAGGCCCGCCCGGCCGGGTCACGGCCCTGGTGGATCACCCCCCGGCCGCGGTCCGGCGCGGACTACCATCACTGCATGACCCGTGTACTGCTCGCCGAGGACGACGCGTCCATCTCGGAGCCACTGGCCCGTGCCCTGCGCAGGGAGGGCTACGAGGTCGAAGTGCGTGAGGACGGCCCGACCGCGCTCGACGCCGGACTTCAGGGCAGCATCGACCTCGTCGTACTCGACCTGGGGCTGCCCGGCATGGACGGCCTCGAGGTGGCCCGGCGGATGCGCGCCGAGGGGCACACGGTGCCCGTCCTCATCCTGACCGCCCGCGCCGACGAGGTGGACACCGTCGTCGGCCTGGACGCCGGCGCCGACGACTACGTCACCAAGCCGTTCCGCCTCGCCGAACTGCTCGCCCGCGTACGGGCGCTGCTGCGGCGCGGCGCCGCCGAGCCCCAGCAGCCGCCCGCCACGCACGGCGTCCGCATCGACGTCGAGTCGCACCGCGCGTGGATGGGCGACGAGGAACTCCAGCTCACCGCCAAGGAGTTCGACCTGCTGCGGGTCCTGGTGCGCGACGCCGGCCGCGTCGTCACCCGCGACCAGCTGATGCGCGAGGTCTGGGACACCACCTGGTGGTCCTCGACGAAGACCCTCGACATGCACATCTCCTGGCTGCGCAAGAAGCTCGGCGACGACGCCGCCAATCCCCGCTACATCGCCACGGTGCGCGGCGTCGGCTTCCGTTTCGAGAAGAGCTGACGTACGGGTACAGCTATGCGCCGCCGTCTGATCAACTCCACGCTCGCCGTCGTGCTCGTCGTGATCGCTGTCTTCGGGGTCTCGCTCGTCATCGTCGAGACCCGCACGATCACCAACAGCGCCCAGGAGCGGGTGGACTCCGAGGCGGTCCGGCTCGTCAGCATCGTCGACAGCCGGCTCCTCGGTGACGAACAGGTCACCGGCGCGATCCTGAGGAACCAGGTCGGCCCCGACCGGTACGCCAGGATCGAGCTGCCGGAGCGCACCCCCATCGAGATCGGTGAGCGCCCCGCAGGGGAAGTCATCCAGTCCACGGCCAAGGGCGAGAAGGGCGAGACGGTCACCGTCGAGGAGCCGCGCTCCTCCGTCACCCGCGAGGTCGGCCGCACCCTGCTGATCATCGCCGGGGTGGCGCTGCTCGCCGTCATCGCCGCGGTCCTGCTCGCCGTACGCCAGGCCAACCGGCTCACGTCCCCGCTCACCGACCTCGCCTCCACCGCGGAGCGCCTCGGCTCGGGCGACCCCCGACCCCGCCACCGCCGCTACGGGGTGACCGAGTTGGACCGGGTCGCCGACGTCCTCGACTCCAGCGCCGAGCGGATCGCCCGCATGCTGACCGCCGAGCGGCGCCTGGCCGCCGACGCCTCGCACCAGCTCCGTACGCCCCTCACGGCGCTCTCCATGCGCCTGGAGGAGATCACCGTCACCGACGACCTGGACACGGTGAAGGAGGAGGCGACGATCGCGCTCGCGCAGGTCGAGCGCCTCACGGACGTCGTGGAGCGGCTGCTGACCAACTCGCGCGACCCGCGTACCGGGTCCGCGGTCTCCTTCGACCTGGACGAGGTCATCAAGCAGCAGCTGGAGGAGTGGCGTCCGGCCTACCGCAGCGCCGGCCGCGCCATCGTCTCCTCGGGCAAGCGGCATCTGAAGGCCGTGGGCACACCGGGCGCCGTCGCCCAGGTCCTCGCGGCGCTGATCGAGAACTCGCTCATGCACGGCGGCGGCACCGTCGCGCTGCGCACCCGCGTCACCGGCAACCAGGCCGTCGTCGAGGTCACGGACGAGGGGCCGGGGGTGCCGGCGGATCTGGGCGCGCGGATCTTCGAGCGGACCATCAGCGGCCGCAACTCGACGGGTATCGGCCTCGCGGTCGCCCGCGACCTGGCCGAGGCGGACGGCGGCCGTCTGGAGATGCTCCAGACGAACCCGCCGGTGTTCGGGCTGTTCCTGTCGCGTACGCCCCTGAAGAAGCCGGCGCCCGGTGACGGGCCCGAGACGGTCCGCTAGCCGGCTGGCTGGTGAGCGGACCCGGCCCGGTCAGCGGTGGGTGCGCTGCACGTCGGAGCGGCGGTCCTCGCGCCCGTCCCGGCCGTCCCGGGTCTCCAGGAACGATTCGGCCCGGGTGGCGGTCTCGTGGCCGGGCAGGGTCTTGAAGACCCACGTGCGGTACGACCAGAAGCGGAACAGCGTCGCGATGCCGATGCCGACGACCTTGAAGATGTTGCGCTGGAGCGAGCTGTCCCAGCCGAAGCCGTAGATCGCCACGTACAGCACGCCGTTCTCGATCACCAGGCCGACCGCGCTGAACGCCAGGAAGAGCGAGAGCTCCCGCGTCCGCCCGCTCTTGTCGCGGTCACGGTAGGTGAAGTAGCGGAACCCCACGTAGTTGACGGCGATGGCGATGACCGTGGCGATGATGTTGGCCCGCACGGCCTGAAGGTTCGTGGTGTGCCACAGGAAGTTGGAGACGCCGAAGTTCACCAGGGTCCCGAGCGCGCCCACGGCACCGAACTTGGCGACCTCGCGGCCGAGCCGGTCGAGCCGCGCACGCCATGTGGCAGGTCCGTTCATCGTGCTTGCCCCAGCCCCCGTAGATTCCGATATATCGACCCCGTCATGCTAACCAGGCGGCTGGTCGGGCGCCTGGGGACGCCGGTAATCCTGGCACCGCGGGGCGGCCGATACCCTGGGGGTGTGACGTTCCCGGTAGTCGGCATGGTCGGCGGGGGGCAGCTCGCTCGTATGACACACGAGGCGGGCATCCCGCTCGGCATCAAGTTCAAGCTCCTCAGTGACACTCCTCAGGATTCCGCGGCGCAGGTGGTCAGCGATGTCGTCATAGGCGACTATCGCGACCTGGACACGCTGCGTGACTTCGCACGGGGCTGTGACGTGATCACCTTCGATCACGAGCACGTGCCCACGGAGCACCTGCGGGCCCTGGAGGCGGACGGCATCCCCGTGCGCCCAGGACCCGATGCTCTGGTGCACGCCCAGGACAAGGGTGTGATGCGCGCGAAGCTCACGCAGATCGGTGCCCCCTGTCCGCGCCACCGCATGGTGAAGGACCCCGCCGACGTGGCGGCCTTCGCGGCGGAGGGCGCCGCTGACGGCGATTCCACCAGTGACGGGTTCCCCGTGATCCTCAAGACGGTGCGCGGCGGCTACGACGGGAAGGGGGTGTGGTTCGTACGGTCCCTGGAGGACGCTGCCGAGCCCTTCAAGGCCGGCGTCCCCGTCCTCGCGGAGGAGAAGGTCGACTTCGTACGGGAGCTCGCGGCCAATGTCGTCCGCTCCCCGCACGGCCAGGCCGTGGCCTACCCCGTCGTCGAGTCCCAGCAGGTCGACGGCGTGTGCGACACGGTGATCGCGCCCGCCCCCGGCCTCGACGAGGATCTCGCCCTGCGCGCCGAACAGCTGGCCCTCGGCATCGCGAAGGAGCTCGGTGTCGTCGGGCACCTCGCGGTGGAGCTCTTCGAGACCCGAGACGGCCGCATCCTCGTCAACGAACTGGCGATGCGCCCGCACAACTCCGGCCACTGGACCCAGGACGGGGCCGTGACCTCGCAGTTCGCGAACCACGTCCGCGCCGTCCTCGACCTCCCCCTGGGCGACCCGCGCCCGCGCGCCCCCTGGACGGTCATGTGCAACGTCCTCGGCGGCGACTACCCGGACATGTACTCCGCGTACTTGCACTGCATGGCCCGCGACCCGAAGCTCAAGATCCACATGTACGGCAAGGACGTGAAGCCCGGACGCAAGGTCGGCCACGTCAACACCTACGGCGACGACCTGGACGACGTGCTGGAGCGCGCCCGTCACGCAGCCGGCTACCTCAGAGGAACGATCACCGAATGAGCACGTCCCCTGTCGTTGGCATTGTCATGGGTTCCGACTCCGACTGGCCCGTCATGGAGGCCGCCGCCCAGGCTCTCGACGAGTTCGAGATCCCCTACGAGGTGGATGTCGTCTCCGCGCACCGCATGCCGCGCGAAATGATCGCGTACGGCGAGCACGCCGACGGCCGCGGCCTCAAGGCGATCATCGCGGGCGCCGGGGGAGCCGCCCACCTGCCGGGCATGCTCGCCTCCGTGACCCCGCTGCCCGTCATCGGCGTCCCGGTCCCGCTGAAGTACCTCGACGGCATGGACAGCCTGCTGTCCATCGTGCAGATGCCCGCGGGCGTCCCCGTCGCCACCGTCTCCGTCGGCGGCGCGCGCAACGCGGGCCTGCTCGCGGCCCGCATCCTCGCCACCCACGACGAGGAACTCCTCGGCCGCATGCGGGAGTTCCAGCAGGAGCTGAACGACCAGGCCACGGAGAAGGGCAAGCGACTGCGCGCCAAGGTCGAGGGCGCGTCCGGCTTCGGCTTCGGGAAGTGACCGCGATGACCACCTCCCTGGAGCGGGCCCGCGCGATACTCGCCGACTTCCCCGTCGTCGACGGCCACAACGACCTGCCGTGGGCACTGCGCGAGCAGGTCGCGTACGACATCGACGCGCGGGACATCGCCGTCGACCAGAGCGCGCATCTGCACACCGACCTGGCCCGGCTGCGGGCCGGCGGGGTCGGCGCGCAGTTCTGGTCCGTGTACGTGCGCTCGGACATGGCCGGCGACGTGGCCGTCAGCGCCACCCTGGAGCAGATCGACTGCGTCCAGCAGCTGATCGAGCGCTATCCGGCCGACCTGCGCCGCGCGCTGACGGCCGCCGACATGGAGGCCGCCCGCACCGAGGGCCGTATCGCGTCCCTCATGGGCGCCGAGGGCGGCCACTCCATCGACAACTCGCTGGCCACGCTGCGCGCGCTGCACACCCTGGGCGTGCGCTACATGACGCTCACGCACAACGACAACATCGCGTGGGCGGACTCGGCGACGGACGAGCCGGGCGTCGGCGGACTCTCGCCCTTCGGCCACGAGGTCGTACGGGAGATGAACCGGGCCGGCATGCTCGTCGACCTCTCGCACGTGGCGGCGACCACGATGCGGGCCGCGCTCGACACGTCGGTCGCGCCGGTGATCTTCTCCCACTCGTCCTCGCGCGCCGTGTGCGACCACCCGCGCAACATCCCGGACGACGTCCTGGAGCGGCTGCCCGCGAACGGCGGCGTCGCGATGGCCACGTTCGTGCCGAAGTTCGTCCTCCAGGCCGCCGTCGACTGGACGGCCGCCGCGGACGACAACCTGCGCGCGCACGGCTTCCACCACCTGGACACGTCGGCGGAGGCCATGAAGCTCCACGGCGCCTTCGAGGAGGCGCACCCGCGCCCGGTCGCCACCGTCTCCACGGTCGCCGACCACCTCGACCACATGCGCGAGGTCGCCGGCGTCGACCACATCGGCATCGGCGGCGACTACGACGGCACGGCGTTCCTGCCGGACGGCCTCGGTGACGTCTCGGGCTACCCGAACCTGATCGCGGAGCTCGTCGACCGCGGCTGGTCGGACACCGACCTCGCCAAGCTGACCTGGCAGAACGCGGTACGGGTCCTCGGCGCGGCGGAGGACGTGGCCCGCGACGAGCAGGCGCGGCGCGGCCCGTCGAACGCGACGCTCGACCAGCTCGACGGCTGAGCGACCGGGCTCGACGGCTGGGCGACTGGACTCGACGGTTGGGCGGCCGGGCTCGACGGCTGGGCGACTGGACTCGACGGTTGGGCGGCCGGGCTCGACCGCTGAGCGACCGGGCCCGACGGCTCGGCGACCTGCAGAAACCTCCGGGGTGATGCCGCTCCGGAGGTTTGGGCGGCCCGGTGTCGCCCGAACGCGCCGCCCACCAGGTGGGTGCGGGCCATGCGTGTGACGGTGAACGTCACTGCCGACACCGTCGACGCCCGGAGCTTTGCCATGGCAGACCTGCAGGACGAACTGACCGCCACCGCCGAGATGGGCGAGCTCGCCGAGCTCTCCTCACCGACCGAGGAGACTCCCGAGCCCTCCGCGGACGACGCGCTCACCCGCGCCCGCGCCTTCCTCACGACCCACCCCGTCGCCGACGGCTACTGCGGTCTGCCCGCAACGCTGCGCACACTGCCCTGGTACGACCTCGAACTGGGCGACAGCTCGGTCGACACCGACCTCCCACGGCTGCGTGACGGAGGCGTCGGCGCCCTTCTGTGGACGCTGCGCCTGCTGCCCGGCACGGCGCACGCCGAACACCCCGTCACCGCTGTCCTCGAACAGCTCGACTTCGCCCAGCACGTCGTGGCCCAGTACCCCGAGGGGCTGCGCCCGGCCCTCTCCGCCTCCGAGGCGTGCGACGCCCGCGCATACGGCCGTATCGCCGTCCTCATGGGCCCCGCACCCGCGGCCGCCATCGGCGAGTCCCTCGCCACGCTGCGCGCCCTGCACACGCTCGGCCTGCGCGTACTCACCCTCAGCGGCACCTGTTGGGCCACCGAGGCGGGGCTGACCCGGTTCGGCGAGGAGGTCGTGCGCGAGATAAACCGGCTCGGCGTCCTCGCCGACCTCACCGGCGCCTCCGTGCCCACGGCCCGCCGGGTCCTCGCCGTCACCAAGGCCCCGGTGATCCTCGCCCACTCAGGGGCCCACGCCCTCAACAGCCACCCCGACAACGTCCCCGACGACCTGCTCGCCGCCCTCGGCGCCGCCGGGGGCGTGTGCCTCGTGCCGTGCTCCGCGGAGCGCACCGGCCCCGAACTCGGCGACGTGGCCGACCATCTCGGCCATGTGAGACGGGTGGCGGGCCCGGGGTCCGTCGGCCTCTGCGGCGCGTACGACACAGGAGCCGTGCACCCGGACGGCCTCGCCGACGTCTCGCGCTATCCGTACCTCATCGCGGAACTGGTCGAGCGTGGCTGGCCGGAGTCCGATCTGGCACAGCTCACGTGGGGCAACGTCCAGCGCGTGCTGCGCGAGACGGAGTTCGCGGCGCGGGCGGCCGCGCCGCGCCGCGAGCCGTCGACGGCGAGGATCGAACGCCTCGACACCTGACGGGCGGGCAGGGAAGCGGACTCAGCAGGCGCACAGGCAGAACGGGTGCCCTGCCGGGTCCGCGTAGACCCGCCAGGTGCGCGAGCGGTCCTCCGCGTCGAGGATCCTCGCGCCCAGGGCCAGGACGCCCTTCTCCGCCGTGTCGAGGTCCTCGACCGTGAGGTCCAGGTGGAACTGCTGCGGCCGGTCGGGCGCGGGCCAGGCCGGCTGCTCGAAGTCGGGTGCCGCCTGGAACGCGAGCGGCCGGCCGCCCGGCACCTCCAGGTCGACCCATGTGCCGTCGTCGCTCGTCACTTCGCCGCCGAGCACCTCCGCGTAGAAATCGGCGAGCGCGCGCGGTTCGGGACAGTCCAGGACGACGACACCCAGCGTGGCGAGAGCCATGACATCTCCTCGGTGTGGGGGTTACCTGCAGGGACCTTCATGAGGTAACCGCGTTACTGCATGCTCCTGCAATAGAGGTAACGTCGCAACCATGAATGACCGCGTGCCCGCACCCGGGGGACTGGCCCTGATCCAGGACCTGGTGAACACCCTCGACATCGAGACGGGCGCCGACGCACTCGACACGGAAAAGGGGCGCGAGGCCCTCGGCCTCACTCAGGAGGAGGCGGAACCGGCGCGCGAACTGCGCGAATCACTGCGCGTCGCCTGCCTCGCGCACGGCGGACACGCCCCCCACCGCTCGGGGACACCCCTGCACCGGCTGCTCGCCGAGGCCCCGCTCCTGGTCACCGTCGACGCGACGGACGGCTCGGCCTCTCTCGCGCCGGCGGACCCGCACGCTCTCGTCTCGCGCGTCGCGGCGGCGATCGCCCAGGCGCACGCGGACGGCACCTGGCCCCGCCTGAAGGCCTGCGAGGCCCCCGACTGCCACTGGGTGTACTACGACCGCAGCCCGGCGGGCCGCGGTCGCTGGTGCTCGATGGCGGTGTGCGGAGCGCGCGCGAAGATGCGCCGCTACCGCGCGAAATAGCGGCTCAGGCAGCCGGGCGGCCCATCGCCCGGTACGTCCAGCCCGCCTTGCGCCACAGCACCGGGTCCAGCGCGTTGCGCCCGTCGAGGATCAGCCGCGTGCCGGCCAGCTCACCGAGCGCCGCCGGGTCCAGCTCGCGGAACTCGCGCCACTCCGTCAGGTGCAGCACCACGTCCGCGCCCCGCACGGCCGCCTCGGCGGACTCCGCGTAGCCGAGCGTGGGGAACAGGCGCCGCGCGTTGTCCATGCCCTTCGGGTCGTAGACCGTGACCTGGCCGCCCTGGAGGTGGATCTGCCCGGCGACGTTCAGCGCGGGGGAGTCCCGTACGTCGTCGGAGTCCGGCTTGAACGTGGCACCGAGCACCGCGACCCGCTTGCCCAGGAACGAGCCGCCGCCGAGCGCCTCGCGGGTCATCTCGACCATCTGGCCGCGGCGCCGCATGTTGATGGAGTCGATCTCGCGCAGGAACGTCAGCGCCTGGTCGGCGCCCAGCTCACCGGCGCGCGCCATGAACGCGCGAATGTCCTTGGGCAGACAGCCGCCGCCGAAGCCGATCCCGGCCCGCAGGAACTTGGACCCGATCCGCTCGTCGTAGCCGATCGCCTCGGCGAGCTTCGCGACGTCGCCGCCCGCGGCCTCGCACACCTCGGCCATCGCGTTGATGAAGGAGATCTTCGTCGCGAGGAACGAGTTGGCGGCCGTCTTGACCAGCTCGGCCGTCGGGAAGTCCGTCACCACGAACGGCGAGCCCTGCCCGACCGGCGTCGCGTAGATCTCGCGCAGGGTCTTCTCGGCGCGGTCGCTGCGCACGCCGACCACGATCCGGTCCGGGTGCAGCGTGTCCTGCACGGCGAAGCCCTCGCGCAGGAACTCCGGGTTCCAGGCCAGCTCGACCTCACCGCCCGCGGGCGCCAGCTCCAGGATGCGGGCCGCGAGCCGCTCCGCGCTGCCGACGGGCACGGTCGACTTGCCGACGACGAGCGCCGGCTTGCCCAGGTGCTTGGCCAGCGACTCCACCGCGGCGTCGACGTAACTCATGTCGCAGGCGTACTCGCCGTGCTTCTGCGGGGTGTTCACGCACACGAAGTGGACGTCACCGAACTCGGCGACCTCGGACCAGTCCATGGTGAAGCGCAGCCGCCCGGTCGACCCCTCGATGCCGGCGACGTGCTTGCGCAGCAGGTCCTCGAGACCGGGCTCGTACATGGGGACCTCGCCCCGCGTGAGCATCTCGATCTTCTCGGGTACGACATCGAGCCCGAGCACCTCGAAGCCGAGTTCGGCCATGGCGGCGGCGTGCGTGGCGCCGAGGTAGCCGGTGCCGATCACGGTGATCTTCAAGGCCATGGGAGCTCCAGAGGTGTACGGCTGCAGTGCGGCCCCGAGCATAGTCGGGCGTGGCACGGCCCCTCACAGGGCACGTTTCCCCTGTCGCGTAGCTCACGTATCCCTCAGGTGGGCAGAGGCATAAAATTTGGGTTACTTAACGGTAATTAGCGTCCTTGGAGCGTGAGTCACCTTGGCAGGTTCGCCCGAATTCGACCTGTACCGTCCGGCCGAAGAGCACGACATGCTCCGCGAGTCCGTGCGGGCTCTGTGCGAGGCGAAGATCGCGCCGTTCGCCGCGGCGGTGGACGAGGAGGCGCGTTTCCCGCAGGAGGCCCTCGACGCACTGGTCGCCAATGACCTCCAGGCGGTGCACGTACCGGAGTCCTACGGCGGCGCCGGGGCGGACGCCCTCGCGACCGTCATCGTGATCGAGGAGGTGGCCCGCGTCTGTGCCAGCTCCTCCCTCATCCCGGCCGTGAACAAGCTGGGCTCGCTGCCCGTCATCCTCTCCGGCTCCGAGGAGCTGAAGAAGAAGTACATGACGCCGCTCGCCAAGGGCGAGGGCATGTTCTCGTACTGCCTCTCCGAGCCGGACGCGGGTTCGGACGCGGCGGGCATGAAGACGCGCGCGGTCCGCGACGGCGACTTCTGGGTTCTCAACGGCGTGAAGCGCTGGATCACCAACGCCGGCGTCTCCGAGTACTACACGGTCATGGCCGTCACCGACCCGACCAAGCGCTCGAAGGGCATCTCCGCCTTCGTCGTCGAGAAGTCCGACGAGGGCGTCTCCTTCGGCGCCCCGGAGAGGAAGCTCGGCATCAAGGGCTCCCCGACGCGCGAGGTCTACCTCGACAACGTCCGCATCCCCGCGGACCGCATGATCGGGGAAGAGGGCACCGGCTTCGCCACGGCGATGAAGACCCTGGACCACACCCGCGTCACCATCGCGGCCCAGGCCCTCGGCATCGCCCAGGGCGCCCTCGACTACGCCAAGGGCTACGTCAAGGAGCGCAAGCAGTTCGGCAAGCCCATCGCCGACTTCCAGGGCATCCAGTTCATGCTTGCCGACATGGCCATGAAGATCGAGGCCGCCCGCGCCCTGACGTACCAGGCCGCGGCCAAGTCGGAGCGAGTCGCCGCCGGAGGTGCAGGAGGAGACCTCACCTTCCAGGGCGCCGCGGCGAAGTGCTTCGCCTCGGACGTCGCGATGGAGGTCACCACGGACGCCGTCCAGCTCCTCGGCGGCTACGGCTACACCCGCGACTACCCGGTCGAGCGCATGATGCGCGACGCGAAGATCACGCAGATCTATGAGGGCACGAACCAGGTCCAGCGCATCGTCATGGCGCGCAACCTGCCGTAGTCCAGACCTTCGAAACAGCCCCCGGCGCCGTGCCGGGGGCTGTTCTGCGTCCGGCCGATCTCGCCAACTCCCAATGCGCCAAGGACCGTACGCGGTCTGTGACGTGTGTCGTACGCTGTGCGCCTGTGGCCGCGGCCTGAGGGGCGCGGGCCGCGTGGGGCCGGGGGGCCGCCGTACCTGCGGGCCGGCTCGTGACGCGCACTCCCGGTGCTTACGAGGGAGTGGGGGGATGGTCATGGGGGGCCTGACGGACCGGCACGTGGTCGGCCAGCGGATCGGTGACCTGGCCGACGAGGGCGGGCTCGCACCGAGAGCCGAGGAACTCCAGGCGCTGGCCCAGGCGTTGCGCGCCGCGGACACCGACGGCCTCGGCACCTGGGCCGACCTCGACCTGCTCGCCGCGTACGGGCGGCCCGAGAGCGTGGCGGTCGACCCGGCCGTCGAACACAAGGCGTGGGGCTGGCTGGAAGCCGGGCTCGGCGCGCTGGTCTTCCTGCCGCTGCTGTTCACCTGGCACGGTCTGACCCAGGCGTCCAGCGCGTACGGGGCCCTGACGGGCGACAACCCGAAGGCCGCGGCGCGGCCCTTCCTCCAGCTGTGGCAGTCCGGGTTCGAGGGACACCTCGCCGGGCTCTACACCTTCGGCACGGTCGCGATGAGCGCGACGGTCGCGATCGCCGTGCTGTTCGCGCTGGCGCTCGTACACAGCTTCCGCAAGGCGGCGGTCGACCGTCGAGAGGAAGCCGCGCGCCGTGCCGCCGAGCAGCTGATGGCGCGTCTGGTGCCGGCCCTCAGCCGTGCCCAGCTCGTCCTCAACGAACACCGGATGTCGTCCCCGGTCAGGTTCGCCGCCGAGCTGACGGGCGCCGCCAAGACGCTGACCCGGCTCGGCAACCGGGCCGCGAAGACCAACGCCGAACTCGCCGCCGCCGCCGAGACGGTCGGCGCGGCGCTCAAGGAGGCGGAGCGCCAGCTGGGCGCGGTCGGCACCTCCGTACGGCCGCTGGAGGAGGCTGCCGGACGGATCGAGACGGCCGTCAGCGGCAGTGGCGCGATGGTGCGCGAGGCGCTGGAGGAGGTCCGGGCCGTGAACGGCGAGGTCCGCGACAGCCTCGGCAGGGCCGGGGAGCGCGTCGAGGACTCCGTGACCGTACTCGCCGCCTCGCAGCGGTCGTTCACGACCGGCGTCGAGGTCGCCGCCGATGTGTCGGCGCAGGTTCTGGGGCGCCTCGACGCAGCCGCGGAGGAGTCCGCGCGGCTGTTCGCCGCCGCGGAGGAGGCGGTACGGGAGTCCCGGAAGGTGGCGGAGGAGACGCAGGACGCCGTGCGGGACTCGCAGAGCGCCGCGCAGGAGACCCGGACCGTGGTGCGGGCGATGGCCCAGCAGGCCGGCGCCCTGCGCGAGACCGCCGAGAAGTTCGCGCAGCTGGTGGCGGTGGTGCAGAACTCCGGGGGAGTCGCTGTGCCCGTCCCCCGGCCGCCGGAGGGCGCGCCGCCGGCGCCGCCCGTACCGTCGTGGCCCGCGCGGGGTGTGGATCTCGGCAAGCCGGGCGACGCGGGTGAGGCCAGGGGGCACTCCGTCGAGGACGCGGTGCCGGGCCGGCCGGGCTCCGCGGGATGAGGGCGCGCAGGTTCAACCCGCTGCACCTGGCGGGCTGGCTCTTCGCCGACATGCTGCTGGTCCTCGCGCTCGTCGCGATGGGCGACCAGGGCGACCCCCAGGCCGCGGAGGCCGGAGCGAAGCCCTCGGCGTCCGCGAGCGGGAGGCCCACACCGTCGAAGAGCCCCGAGCACAAGGGCCAGCGCGCGGTGACCCGTACGCCCGTCAAGGTGTCCATCGACGCCGCTCAGGGGGACCGGGACCGTATCGAGAAGCGGCTGCGCGCGGTGACGGAGAAGTACCGGGGACGGCAGGCGGCGTTCGTCCTCACCTTCGGCCGCAACAGCGACCCGGGCGCCGGCGGCGCGTACGCCCACCAGGTCAACTCGCTGCTGACGAAGGCCCGTCCTGACATGTTCAGGAACGCGACCACCCGCGACTTCTGGAAGGGCGCGGCCACCGGGGGCCATGCCGACATCGAGATCTACTTCTACACCTACGCGAACTGACGACAGGCTTTCCGGAGGCACGAGGCCATGCAGATTCTGCCGTTCTACCTGCTGTGCGACGAGTCGGGTTCGATGACGGGGGACCCGATCGAGGCGATCAACAGCGCATTGCCCGAGCTTCACCACGAGATCAGTACCAATCCGACGGTCGCCGACAAGACCCGGTTCTGCCTGATCGGTTTCTCCGACGACGCGAAGGTGCTGCAGCCCCTGGTCGACCTGAGCGACATCGAGGAGGTCCCGGCGCTCGCCGCGGGCGGACTGACGTCGTACGGCGCGGCCTTCCGCGAGCTCCTGCGCTGTGTCGAGGCGGACGTCGCGTCGCTGAAGGCGCAGGGGCACGAGGTGTACCGGCCGGTCGCGTTCTTCCTGTCCGACGGCATTCCGACCGACGACGGCTGGGAGCAGGACCACAAGGACCTGCTCGGCTCGAAGTACGCCCCGAAGATCATCGCTTTCGGGATCGGTGACGCGGAGGCCGCGACGATCGGGCAGGTGGCGAACTTCCGCGCGTTCATGCAGCAGGACTCGACCGTGTCACCGGCGAAGGCCCTGCGGGAGTTCGCGTCCAGCCTGACCCGTTCCATCGTCCGGTCGGCGAGCAGCATCCCGGCCGACGGCGGGAGCGGATTCACCCTGGCCGTGGACGAGACCGTCCCGGGCTTCTCCACCGTCTCCCTCGACAAGCTGTGAGCGAAGGGCGTACGCGGATGAACGAGAGCGAGGAAGCGGCCCGGCTGCACTGGACGCCGACCGACCCGCACGGCTTCGTGGCGTCGGACGGCTCCCCGACGGTGCGGGACGGCTCCCCGACGGTGCGGGACGGCGCCCCGACGGCGCGGGACGACTATGAGCTGCCGGTGCAGGGCGCCGGCGGCCCGGCCCTCACCTCTTCTCCCGTCCCCGCTCTCGGCGCGCCCGCCCACAGCGGTCCGAAGGCGCCGAGCTATCCGCCCGTCCCGCAGGGACTGCCCGCCGTGGCAGGGGACTTGGCGGCGGCCGTGCTTCCGGACATCGTCCTCGACGGCGCCGCGTACCCGGGACTGAGCGTCCGCGCCGCCTCCGTACGCGGGGACTCCCACCGCTATGCCGGGGAGCCGCGGCAGGACGCGCTGTGCGTGACCCGCGTCGGCGGCGACGAGCAGGGCGGTGAGCTGCTGATGCTCGCGGTCGCCGACGGAGTGGGCTCGGCCCCGCGCTCACACGTCGGGTCCAACGAGGCCTGCCGCCTGGCCGCGCGCTACCTTGACCACTCCACGTCCCTGCACGAGTCGATCCGCACCGGCGACGCCGAGCGGTTCCAGCGCACGGCCGACGACGTGGTGCGCCAGATCGGCAACCTGCTGGGCGACCTCGCGTTGCAGCACAGCGAGCGCCCGGACGCCTTCGCCACCACGCTGCGGATCCTGTTGGTCCCGCTCGACCCGCGCATACGCACCCGCGGCTTCCTGGCGGTCGGGGACGGCGGCACGGCCCTGCTGCGCCGCGGCTACTGGCACCTGGACGTCGTGGGAGACGCCGACGGCGACAAGGACAGCGACGTCATCGACACGCGCACCGCGGCGCTGCCGCGCGCCCGCGGCGTCGTGACGCGCCTGCTCCACGCGCACGCCGGCGATGTCCTCGTCCTCAGCACGGACGGCCTGTCGTCCCCGCTGGCGGGCGACGCCGGTATGCGGGACTTCCTCGCCGACGCGTGGAACGGCGACGAGGTCCCGGCGCCGGCCGACTTCCTCTGGCAGTTCCAGTACCGGGTCAAGTCCTACGACGACGATCGCACCGCCGTCGTCCTGTGGGAGCACGGGGAGGCGCAGTGACGTTCCACAACGGTGCCGATCTCCCGTACAGCGGACTCAAGTTGCTCGGCAAGATAGGAGACGGCGGCCAGGGTGAGGTGCACGCGGTCGGCGGCCCCGGTGACCTGCTCTACAAGAACTACCGCGAGCCGCACAAGGTCGACGGATCGTCCCTGGCGGCCCTGGTGGCGTACCGTCAGGCTCTCGCCGCTGCCGACAGGGACCGCCTCGACGCGGAGACCGCATGGCCGCTGTGCCGGGTCCTCGACGCGGGGACGGTCACAGGGTTCCTGATGCGCAGGGCTCCGGCGACCACCAACTGGCGCACTCCCAAAGGCGATACGAAGCTCATCGAGCTGTCCTATCTGCTGCGGGAACCCAAGGCGGCCTGGCAGGCCGTGCCGCAGCCGGAGCCGGATGACCGGCTCGGGATCGCCGTCGCACTGGCCGGGCTGTTCGGTCGGCTGCACGCGGCGGGGCTCGTGGTCGGTGACCTGTCGCAGGCCAATGTGCTGTGGACCCTCACGCCCGAGCCCGCCGTCTTCCTGCTCGACTGCGACGGCATCCGGCTCGTCGGCCGGCCCGCCGTGCTCGACCAGGCGGACACCCCTGACTGGCACGACCCGCTCGCCCCGGCCGGGACGGCCACCGTCGACAGCGACCGGTACAAGGCGTCACTGATGATCGGGCGGGTGCTGATGCGGGACCCGTACGCGCATCCGGGCCAGCCGATGGCGCCCCTCTCCGGCGTCCTCGACGACCGGCGCGAGGCGGCGGTGCGAAGCCTCTGGGCGCGCGCGGCCGGTCCCTACGGAAGCCGGCCCGATCTCGGGCAGTGGCAGACCGCGCTCGCCGGGCGCGAGACGATCAAGCTGATCGCGGCCGCTCCGGCGCCCCGTCCCGCGGTCGACCGTTCGATGTTCGACACCGCCCGGCAGCGCGGCACGATACAGCTGAACGGCCGGGGAGGACCGGGGCAGCCGGGCTGAGCCGGAGATCCGACCGGCCGACTGCCCCGTCTCTTGCGTCAGTTGCCCGAGACCGTCACGGTCTCGTCGTTCTTGAGCTCGCCCACCAGCTGCTTGACCTTGGTCTTGTCCCAGACGAGGTTGCCGTTGACGGAGCCGGAGACCGGCATGTTCATCGACTTGCCGTCGCCGCCCGTGACGCCCTTCATGGCGAAGAACATCGAGCCCAGGTCCCACAGGCTCATGTCCTTGTCGACGACGAGCGAGTCGAGGCCCGCGCCCATCGTCGGGTAGAGCTTGAACGGGTTCATGACCGTCGACGGGGTGGCCACCTGGTGGGCCAGCGCCGACAGGAACGCCTGCTGGTTCTTGGTGCGCTGGAGGTCGCTCGCCGCGAACGCGTGGCGCGTACGGACGAAGGCCAGGGCCTGCTGGCCGTTCAGCGTCTGCTTGCCCTTCTGGAAGTCGGCTCCGGACCACTTGTCCTTGAAGCCCTCCTTCAGGTTCATCTCGACGCCGCCGACCGCGTCCACGATCTTCGCGAAGCCGCCGAAGCCGATCTCCGCGTAGTGGTCGATGTGCAGCCCGGTGTTGAACTCGACGGTCCGCACGAGCAGTTCGGGGCCGTCCTCCGCGTAGGCGGCGTTGAGCTTCACCTGGCGGCCCTGGTTCGGGTAGAGCTTGCCGGAGTCGGAGCCCTTGTAGGACGGGATGGTGACGTTCGAGTCACGCGGCAGGGAGATCATCGTGCTGCCGTTGTCGCCGGTGTGCAGGATCATCATCGTGTCCGTGCGCTTGCCCTCGGCGGACCCGGTGTGCAGCTTCTTCTTCTCCGCGTCGGACATTCCGGCCCGGCTGTCGGTGCCGACGATGAGGTAGTTCGTGCCCTGGCCCGTCTCGGGCCTTTCTATGACCTTGGAGAGGTCGACGTCACGGTGGAGCTTGGAGTCGGCCCAGAAGTACGTGCCGATGCTCACACCGACGAACACGACGACGAGGGTGAGGACGGCCCACTTGATGCGCCGGCGCCAGTTCGGCCGCGGCCGCGGGGGCGCGTACCCGTCGGCCGGGTCGTTGTCGTTCGGTACGTAGCCGCCGCCACCGCGCCCGCCGCCACCGCCGTAGACCTGGCCGGTGTTGTAGCCGCTGTCGTACTGGTCCCCGTAGCCCTCGCCGTACGAGGGCTGCGCCGGGACCGTGGGCCGGGGCGGCGCGGAGCGGCGGGGGCCGCCGCCCTGTCCGCGCTGCACATGCGGCATCGCGCGGGCGCCCTCGGGGCGCGCGCTGGCACTGCCGCGACCGTAACCGCGGTCGCCGCCGCCCTGACTGTCGCCCCAACCCTCTGGCCAATCGTTCATGGCCCCAGTGTGCAGTCCTGGGCTGTGTGCCCCACAAGGGTGGGTGGCGAATCGGGCCCGGGCTGTTGCAGAGCTGACACAAAGCAGCCCGTGTCCTGCCCGGCATAAGGTGGAGGCCATGACAGACCAGGCCCGCGGCACGGAATCCGAAATTCCGGGTAAGCCGACCTCAGCTTCCCGTACGACGTTGTCGCACATCATGACCCACAACGACACCAACCTGCTCGGAACGGTACATGGTGGCGTGATCATGAAACTGGTCGACGACTCGGCGGGCGCCGTGGCCGGACGGCACTCGGGCGGACCCGCCGTCACCGCCTCCATGGACGAGATGGTCTTCCTGGAGCCGGTGCGTGTGGGCGACCTGGTCCATGTGAAGGCGCAGGTCAACTGGACGGGCCGCACCTCCATGGAGGTCGGGGTCCGGGTCCTCGCCGAACGCTGGAACGAGTCGACGCCGGCCCAGCAGGTCGGTTCCGCCTACCTCGTGTTCGCCGCGGTCGACGCCGACGGCAAGCCCCGCTCGGTGCCGCCCGTGCTCCCGGAGAGCGAGCGCGACAAGCGGCGCTACCAGGAGGCCCAGATCCGCCGCCAGCACCGGCTCGCGCGCCGCCGCGCGATCAAGGAACTGCGGGAGCAGCGCGCGGCCGACGGCATCGAGGACTAGGCCCAGGACCAGGCCCTTTCGCGCGGAGGCGGCGGGGCGTCAGCCGCACACGACCTGGTCCCCGGTGACCGCCCCGAACTGGCCCTGGCGGTCGTCCTCGGCCCGCACCGCGCTGACCGCCTTGAAGTCGGGGCCGGCCACCACCTTCAGTACCGCGCCCTGTCCGTTCACGGCCTGGAGCTGCGCGCCGGGCAGCGCCGTCGCCAGCGCCTTCGCCGACCGGTCCCAGCGCGGGTCGTAGAGAACCACGGTGTGCTGGGCGGTGCGCTGCGCCGCGTTCATCGGCGTACCGCTCGTGCGGAACCCCGTCGCGCGCAGCCCCGCGTCCACCTTCCTGCCGAGACCCGGTGTCATCGTGCCGTTCTCGACCTGGACGCGGATCTGCTGCGGGGCGACGCCGACGACCGTCTCCTTCTTGTTCTTGTGGTGCACGGCGAGCGGCTTGTCCTCGCGCAGCGCCTCGAACAGCTTCCGGGACTTCACCGGATCCCACTTCACCGTCGAGCCGATGCCCTGGACCGGGAAGCTGACGTTGCCGACCGGCACGGTCGTGAACTCCGACGACGACGGTGAGAACCCGCGCATCGCCTGCCCGAGCTCGACCATCTGGTCCGTGCCCAACCCCCGGTCCGCGCGCACGGAGCTGAGCAGGGTGCGAGCCACATCACGGAACTTGACCGGGTTCAGGAGCACCCCGGACGACGTGGTCTTCGCGATGAGCGCGGCGAGGAAGCGCTGTTGGCGCTGCATCCGGCCCAGGTCGCCCGCCCCGTCGGTGTGCCGGGCGCGCACGTACTGGAGGGCCTGGCCGCCGTCGAGCGTGTGCGTGCCGACGGCCATGTCGAGCCCGGTGTACGCGTCCTTGAGCGGCTTGGCCGTGCAGATCTCGACGCCGCCGAGCACGTCCACCGTCTTCATGAAGCTGGTGAAGTCGACCTCGAGATAGTGGTCGATCTTCACCCCGGTCATGTGCTCGACGGTGCGCACGGTCAGATGGGGCCCGCCCTCCGCATACGCCGCGTTGAGCTTCACCGGGTGCTGCTGGTGCTGCTTGCCCGTCGTCTGGTCGGTGTGCGCGGGGATCTCGGCGTACGAGTCCCGGGGCAGGCTGACGATGCTCGCGCGGTCCCGGTCGGCGGAGAGGTGCACGATCATGATCGTGTCCGTGCAGTGACAGGGCGCGCCGCCCAGCCGGTACTTCTTCTTCTCCGCCGGGGTGATCTTGTCGCGGCCGTCCGTGCCCACGAGCAGCACGTTCATCCCGTGACCGCCGGAGGGCCGGTTCTTCATGTCCTTGAAGGGGTCGATGCGGTTGATCTCGGTGTCGAGCCCGGTGACGACCGCGTGCCCGATCCCGGCGGCCGCGAGGACCGTGACCGATACCGTCGTCGCCACCCGCATGGCCCACCGGGGCTTCTTCCTCCGTACGGGGGCGGGCACGGGGGGACGGCCGCGCTCCTGCCGTGGGGGACGCGGTGGGCGTGCGGGGGAGCGGGTCGGCGGACTGGGCACGTGGGGGACACCTCCGAGAAGGTGGGCGTGGGATCGCGAGCACCGTAGGCCGACACGATCTCCTGCCCGCGGTAGTGACCACGGTGGCGCGCGCCCGTGTCCCCCATTAGCGGTAACGTGACGCCTGATGAACGCGAATTCCGACAAGCAGCTTCCGCCCGTATCGGTGATCATGCCCGTCCTCAACGAGGAGCGGCACCTGCGCGGAGCCGTCGAGGCGATCCTGGCGCAGGAGTACGGCGGCGAGATGGAGGTCGTGGTCGCGCTCGGCCCGTCCTCGGACCGCACGGACGAGATCGCCGCGGAGCTCGTGCGCGAGGACCCCCGGGTCCACACCGTGCCGAACCCCACCGGCCGTACGCCCGCGGCGCTGAACGCCGCGATCGAGGCGTCCCGCCACCCCATCGTGGTGCGCGTCGACGGACACGGCATGCTCTCGCCGAACTACATCGCGACGGCCGTCCGCCTCCTGGAGGAGACCGGCGCCCAGAACGTCGGCGGCATCATGCACGCCGAGGGCGAGAACGACTGGGAGGACGCGGTCGCGGCCGCCATGACGTCGAAGATCGGCGTCGGCAACGCGGCCTTCCACACGGGCGGCGAGGCACAGCAGGCCGAGACCGTGTTCCTTGGTGTCTTCCGGCGCGAGGCCCTTGAGCAGCAGGGCGGCTACAACGTCGAGTTCATCCGCGCCCAGGACTGGGAGCTGAACTTCCGCATCCGCGAGGCCGGCGGCCTGATCTGGTTCTCGCCCGAGCTGAAGGTCTCGTATCGGCCGCGGCCCAGCGTGAAGGCGCTCGCCAAGCAGTACAAGGACTACGGTCGCTGGCGCCACGTCGTCGCCCGCTACCACTCGGGCTCGATCAACCTGCGCTACCTCGCGCCGCCGGTCGCCGTGTGCGCGATCGCCGCGGGTGTCGTGGTGGGCGCGCTCGTGACGCCGTGGGGCTTCGTGATCCCCGGCGGCTACCTGGCGGCCATCGCGGCCGGTTCGGTGCCGGCCGGCAAGGGGCTGCCGCTGAAGGCGCGCCTGCAGATCCCGGTCGCGCTCGCCACGATGCACATGTCGTGGGGCTGGGGCTTCCTGACCAGCCCGCGCTCCCTCGCGAAGAGGGTCATCGCGTCGCGGCGCCCGGCCGTACTGAGCGAGGCGTGAGCTTCATCCCCGGTCTCTGAGAGGCCGGGGAGAGGCCGGTCTCTCCGGGGCCGATTCCGTCGGCCCCGGAGCACGCGTCACCAGGTGAAGTTCTTGTTCACCTTCATACAGGCCTTCGTGTCCGAACCGTTCAGCGCCAGCGCTGTGTCCGGGGTGGTGTCGTCGTCCTTCGAGGACTTCGGGTAGGTGTTCCCCTCCCGCCAGTCGTCGCCAACGACGAGCGTCACCCCGGAGACATCGGTCGACTTCTTCACCGAACTCAGCGGAACACCAAGGGACTTGGCGACCCGCTGGGCATCGCCCTCCAGATCGACGCTGGGGAAGCGGATGACCGTCTTCTCCTCGCTCAGTGACTGCGACTGGTCGGCGGACGCCTTCGTGAAGCCCTTCGCGGTCAGGATCTGCGCCACCGTGCCGGCCCGGCCCGACGCCGCGGGCAGCTCCGCCGTCCGCGTGCCGTTCTGCACCTGCACCGCGATCTCGTCGTCGGCCGCCGCCGGATCGTCCGACTCCTTGGGCGGCGCCTTCTTCTTGTCCTTGCCGTCCAGGGCCACGTCCTCGCGCACGAGCCGGAACAGCTTGTCCGCGTCGCCCGGCTTCGGGGCCACGCGCGCGCCCACGTACACGAACGGCATCGTCGTCATCGTGATGCGTTTCGGCGCCGGCTTCTTCAGCTCGTTGCTGAGGTCGTAGAGCTTCTTGACCGTGTCGAGGCCCTCGTCGACGCGGAGCGCCTTCGTGGCCTCCTCGGCGAGGCTGCGCAGCTTGCCGGGGTTGGTGATGGTCGCGTTCTCCCGCATCTGGCGCACCATCGAGTTCATGTACATGTGCTGCGCCTTGGTGCGCGCGATGTCGCTGCCGTCCTCGAAGCCGTAGCGCGTGCGCAGCCACTGCAGGGCCTGCTTGCCCTTGACCGGGTGTGTGCCCTTGGCCAGCTTCAGGCCCGAGCCGTGGCCGAGGCGGTCCTTGGAGTAGATGTTGGCGTCGACGCACACCGGTACGCCGCCGATGGCGTCCGCCATGGAGACCACGCCCGCGAAGTCGACCATCATGAAGTGGTCGATGTGGATGCCGGTCAGCAGTTCCCAGGTGGCCACCGTGCAGCCGGGGCCGCCGCGGCCGAGCGACTCGTTCGTCATCTGCCGCCCCACCGTGGCCGGGTACTCCTTGCCCGTCTTCGGGTCGGTGCACTTCGGCAGCTTGAGCAGGGTGTCGCGCGGCATGCTCACCACCGACATGTTGCTGCGGTCCGCGGAGAGGTGGACCAGCATCTGCACGTCCGCAAGCGGCACGCCGCCGAAGGTGTCCTTGGCGCCGCCGAGCTTCTGGTTGGCCTTGGAGTCCCGCGCGTCCGAGCCGATCAGCAGGATGTTCAGCGGGGTCTGGCCCGCCGCGTTCGGCGTCGGCTTCGCCGCCTGGTGCTCACCGATGTTGAGCTTGTCCGTCTTGATGTTGCTGTTGAGATGCTGGTACCAGAGGTAGCCCGCTCCCGCGGTGCCGACCATCAGTACGGCGAGGGTGATCGAGAACCAGCGCAGTATCCGGTGTTTGCGGCGCCGCGGGCGCGCACCGGCGCGCCGGTGCCCGCGCGGCCTGCCGCCGTCACCCTGCCCCTGGTCCTTGTCCTGGCCCTCGTCCTGGCCCTTGTCCTGTCCGCGCTCCGGCCCCCCGGCCTCGCGCGGCGGGCCGACCCTGCCCGGGCCGACCGCGTTGCCCTGCTGACGGACCCGTGCTCGCGACCCGTCGCCGCGCACACTGCTCTGCCTCATGCCCCACCCCTCCCCGCCCCGGCCTACACGTCGGCCGCCCCGATCCTGTCTGTTAGACAGTCAAGGGGCGGCCGAGGTTGGTCACTTGGCGCACACAGTCTTGTCAGCCGTCGATTTCTCGACGTTGTCCGGAGCCTTCGACGGAGCGGCGATGGGTGTGCCGGCGCTCTGGAAGTCACCGCCGAGCGTGAGGATCATGGCCGGCAGGCCCTGATCGTTCTTCTCGCTCTTGCCGGGCTTCAGCGCGGAGGCCGGCAGCCCCATGATGTCGGCCAGCCGCCGTGCCTGGTCGGCCTGGTCGGGAGAGTACTCGAGGGTCGTCTTCGACAGCTTCTTCGGCGCGTTGCCCAGCTGGGTGGACTTCGTGACGCCCTCGTTGTTCTGGAGCCAGGTGAGGGTCTGCTGCGCGGCACCCACGGTCTCGCTGCCGTTGTAGATGTCGACGCGCACGTCGGAGGCGGCGGACTTCGGGCCCTTGAGCTTGGCGGCCTCGGCGGCCTTCTCCTTCTTCTTCGTCTCCGTCAGCGAGACGTCGTTCTTGATCATCGAGAAGACCTGCGGCGCGAGCGTCGGGTTGACGATGACCGTCTTGTGGACGACTCCGTCGGCAGGGTTGTCGATGACCGGCGTCGTGATGAAGGAGATGTTCTTCGGCGGCACCTTCTTCAGCTCGAGCGCGATGTCCTTGAGGTGGCTGAGGCTGCCTATGCCCTTGTCGACGGTGAGGGCCTTGGTGGCCGCCTCGGCGAGGCTCGTCAGCTTGGTGGGGCTGGTCAGGGTGTCGCCCGAACTCATCTTGCGCGCCAGCGATCCGAGGAACTGCTGCTGCACCTTGATGCGGTCGAGGTCGCCCTGGTTGCCGAAGCTGTGCCGGGTGCGCAGGAAGGCGAGGGCCTGTTCGCCCTCGACGACGCTGTGGCCCTTCGGCAGCTTGAGGTGCGACTCCGCGTCGTCGACGGGCTTGGCGACGCAGACGTCGACACCGCCCACCGCGCTCGACAGGGTCTTCACCGCGTTGAAGTCGGCCATCATGAAGTGGTCGGGGGTGATGCCCGTGACCTTCTTGACGGTCTCCATGGTGCAGCCCGGGTCCCGGTCGTCCTGGCCGAGGCTGGTGTTGAAGCGCTGGTCCGGCGTGCCGTCGATCGTCCTGAGCGAGCCGTCCTTGTCCCGCACCTGGCATGCCGGGATGTCCACGACGAGGTCGCGGGGAATGCTCAACGCGGTCGCGTTCGTCCGGTCCTTGGAGACATGGAGCAGGATGTTGGTGTCGGCGTGGCCGACGCTGCCCTTGTCGCCGTAGCCCTCGTTGCCCTTCCCGGTGCGCTTGTCCGTGCCGATGATGAGGAGGTTGAAGGCCTCGTCCTTGCTGAAGCCGTTCTTGGCGCCCACGACGTCGGTGGTGTTGATGTTGCCGTCGAGGTGGCGGAGGTACAGGTACGCCCCGCCCACGGCGGCGACCAGGACGAAGGCCATCGTGCCGCCCGTCCACAGAAGCGCCTTCTTGGCCCGCGACTTCTTCTTCGGCCTCGACCGGCGCCTGCCGGCCGGCTCCGGCTGCGGGGCCCGCCGCCTGCGCTGGCCGGGTACCTCGCGGCTGTCCTGTTCCTCGCGGGTCCTGCCGTTCTGTCGGTTCTGCCCGGTCTGTCCCCGTTGCCCGGTGGGGCGTTGGGAAGGCCTGCGAGGTCCGGGTACGGCCGACTGCCCAGAGGAAGGGTTCAGTCGCAGTTCGTAATCGCCGGTGTTCGGGTTGAGTACCCACTGGTCTGCGGGGTCGATGTTGTCCGCCCGCCCACGGCCTTGCGCGTCCACGGTTGTCTGCATCCTCCGTCGGGGCCACGCGGCGCCTTGTCCCCCTCAAGAAGGCGCTCGGTCAGTCGGTAATCAGTGCGCGACCGTCATTGGCCGGGTGCACCGGATCGCTCACACTATCCGCCCAGTTCAGCGTCAAGCCACGGCGGTGACAAATTCCACTCCCCTACAACTGGGCAATCCGTCCTATTTCTTTGGACGTGACGCGAACCCCTTGGGTATCGCTTTACCCGCAGGCGTCCTGGGCGGCCGTGTTGCCGCGGAATGTGGGTGCCGGACCGGGGGAGGAACCGGACGACACGGAGGGGTCGCCGGGCTTTCCGTCGTCGTATCCGTCGTGCTCGTACGCCATGTTGTCCGTGTCCGAGCTGTCCTCGCCGGAGCTGTCGGAGGAGCTCTGGGTGGAACTCTCCTTCGGCGTCTTTTTGGCGACCACCACGGGGGCGTCGGTGCGCAGTTGCGTGAAGAGCCGCTCGGCCGCGGGCTGGACGAGCTGGTCGCGGTTGGCGTTGTAGATGTAGCTGCGCCGCGGCACCGTCAGGAATTGGACGTGTTCGGTCGGAATGTCCCGCATTCCGCGTACGAGGTTGTAGAGGCCGCGCAGACTGGCGAGCCCGGGGTCCGTGGTCAGGGACGAGGTGGCCGCGTCGAGCACGGGGTACAGCTTCGTCGGGTTGAGCAGCACCTGGTTGCTCTGCACCTTGTTCACCAGGGCGCCGAGGAACTGCTGCTGGCGGTCCATCCGGTCGGTGTCGCTGCCATTGCCGAGGCTCTTGCGGGCCCGCACGAAGCCGAGCGACTGTTCGCCGTTGAGGGACTGCTTGCCCGCGGGCAGCTTCAGGTGCGCCGCGGGGTCGTTCATGGGCTCCCTCAGGCAGACCTCGACGCCGTCCACGGCGTCGACCATGTCCTTGAACCCGCTGAAGTCGACGACCATGTGGTGGCCGATACGGATGCCGGTGAGCTTCTCGACCGTACGGATCGTGCAGGCCGAACCGCCCTGTTCGAAGGCGTAGTTGAACATCGCGAACATGGGGCCGGAGCGGGTGCCCTTGTGTGTGCGGCAGCTCGGTATGTCCACCATCAGGTCACGGGGCAGCGAGACCGCGAGAGCTCTTTTGTGGTCGGCGGATATGTGCAGCAGGATCGTCGTGTCCGAGCGCTGGGTGCCCGAGTCGCGGCCGTACTTGCGGTTGCCGGCGCCGGCCCGCGAGTCGGAGCCGATCAGCAGGATGTTCTGCGCGCCGTGCACGAGCGAGGTGGGTCGCTCCTTCTCGTAGCGGGCGAGCTCGGCGGCCGCGTCGGTGTCCTCGGTGATGTTCCCCTGGAGCTTCTCGTAGACCGCCCAGCCGGTGCCGCCCGCGGCGAGCACCACGACGCCGACGCCGATCGCCGTGTACCGCAGCCAGCGCCGGCGCCGCCGGGCCGTGCCCACCCCCGTGGGGGACGAGCCCGCGCCCGGCCCGCGCGTGCCCGGCCCCGCCGCGTCGTCGTCGCCGGGGTGGGGCGGTTCCGGGGGCGTGCCTGCGGATTCGGCCACGTGAGTCCACCCCTCATGACGACGACGGTGCGCAGGTGCGCCCCTTCGACCATCGCCCGGCACGGCGCCCGGGGCCCGGTGGTCCGGGGGTGGACAGGGCCGAACGGGTGACGCCGGCGGGTGTCTCAGCGTGCGGTCGTCGAGACCCGCTCGTTCTCCACCCGCTTGGCCAGGGACTCCTGGTCAAGGCCGTCGAGGTGGCGGCACAGGACGACGGAACCGCCGGTGGCGAGCGGCGCGTACAGGCCCGCGCTCAGGCCGCGCCAGGTGTCGTACGGGAGTCCGGACAGCAGGCGCGAGCCGGGGCCCGTCAGGCCGAGGTCCGTGGCGTCGGCCCGCGCCTTCTCGACGACCTCGGCGCCGGTGAGCTCGGCCCCCGCGACGACGAGCGCGGGCTCCTCCGGGTCCACGGGCGAGAACGGAGCGAACCGGTCGCCCTGCCCCGGCACCTCGACCGCGTAGTCGGCGAAGCCCTCCGGAGGCTGCGGGAAGCGGCCGCCGAGCGGACGCAGGGCGAGCGCCACCCGCTCGCCGGAACAGGCGCGCGCCCGCTCCAGCGAGTCGGGGCCGCTGACGACGAGGTCGGCGGCGGCCGGGTCACCGTCGACGTCGGCGACGACTCCGACCGACGCGCACGCGAGCAGCCACACGGCGCTCTGCCAGTGTGCGGGCAGCAGCAGCGCGAGCCGGTCGCCGGGCTGTGCGGCGAGGTCGCCCTGGAGGAGGTTGGCGGTCTTGGCCACCCAGTTGGCGAAGGTGGCCACGGACAGTTCGACGCGTTCGCCCGTGGCGTCGTCGTAGAAGGTCACCAGTGGGCGTCCTGGATCGGCGGCGAGCGCGGATCGCAGCAGGTCGGCGGGGGTGCGGTCGGTGGCGTTCACGGGCGCAAGGGTACGCGGGGCAGGCGGCGGCGTGCGGCCGACCGGGGGAACCTTGACGCCGTGTCGGCCCGATGAACTGTCAATTCCCCTGCCCACCAATGACACTTCCCGATGGACAGATATATACGGCTATGTCCACGATCGTTGGCATGCGTGGATTCATAGCTTCCTCGATCGGCGTCGCGTGTGCGGCCGCCCTGTCCCTTCCGCTCGCCCTGACTTCCGGAGCCGGGGCAGCCACGACCCCTTCGGCCGCCAGGGCCCTGACCGCCGGAGCCATCTCCGGCAGCACCCAGTCGCTGCCCCTGTCCGCCCTGCCCCGCGACCGCGGCCTGCGCGCCCCGGGCGAACAGGGCCTGACGCAGCGCGATGTGCACCCCTTCTCCCTCGTCGGCGTCGTCTGGAACGACCCGGACGCCGCGCTGGAAGGCCGCGTCCAGGTGCGTACGCGCGCCACGGGCACCGCCCGCTGGTCCGGCTGGCAGGAGCTCGAGACCCACAACGGCGAGCACGCCCCCGACCTCGGGACGGCCGAGCGCGACTCGGGCCGGCTGCGCGGCTCCACGGCCCCGCTGTGGGTCGGCGCCTCCGACGGCGTCGAGGTGCGCGTGCGCCCCCAGGCCGCCCCGGCGGACCGGGCCGCCGCGCCCGCCGGATCCGCAGCTCAGGCCCCTCTGCCCAAGGGCCTGCGCCTCGAACTGGTCGACCCCGGCGACGAGCCCCCGCCCGCCGGCGCCCCCGCCGAGGGCCCCCGCACCGGAGCGCTGACCGCAGAGTCGGCGGCTGCCTCCGCCGTCAACGCGGACCTGGCCCCGCTCGGCGCGGACGTCATCCCAGCTCTCAGCAAGAAGGAGACCGAGAGCGAACTGCTCGAGGCCCGCGGCGGTGAGGCCGACGCGAAGGCCCGCCCCTACATCGGCCCGCGCCCGCGCATCGTCACGCGCAAGGGCTGGGGCGCCGACGAGACGCTGCGCGAGCCCAACTTCGTCTACACCTCGAAGGTCAAGGCGGCCTTCGTGCACCACAGCGCCACTGGCAACAACTACAGCTGCTCGCAAGCCCCTTCGGTCATCCGCGGTATCTACCGCTACCACGTGAAGAGCATGGGGTGGCGCGACATCGGCTACAACTTCCTCGTCGACAAGTGCGGCAACATCTACGAGGGCCGTGCCGGTGGCGTGGCCAAGCCGGTCAAGGGCGCCCACACCCTCGGGTTCAACACGAACAGCATGGGAGTCGTGGTGCTCGGCACCTTCGCCGCCTCGAAGCCGCCGGCCGCCGCGGTGAAGGGCCTCGCCCGCCTGACGGCCTGGAAGCTTGGCCTGTACGGGGTGAATCCGAGCGGTAAGACATATCTCACGTCGGCCGGTGGCAATCTGTACCGCAAGGGAAAGAGCGTACGACTGAACGTGATCTCGGGGCACCGGGACGGCTTCGCGACCGAGTGCCCGGGGCGCCTCCTCTACAACAAGCTCGGCACCGCCCGGTCCACATCGGCCAGTCTCCAGGGCCGCTGACGCCCGGCCGCACCGCACAGTCTGCATACACTGGCCGGCCGAAAGGCAGTTCGACCGGCCCCAGCAGGAAGCAGAGACGACAGGTGACAGAAGCGATCCTCCTGGTCGGCGGCAAGGGCACCCGACTGCGACCGCTCACCGTGAACACACCCAAGCCGATGGTCCCGGCGGCGGGCGTCCCGTTCCTCACCCACCAGCTGGCCCGGGCGAGAGCCGCGGGCGTCGAGCACATCGTGCTCGCCACCTCGTATCTCGCCGAGGTCTTCGAGCCGTACTTCGGTGACGGCTCAGGCCTCGGACTGCATCTGGAGTACGTCACCGAGGAGGAGCCCCTCGGCACGGGCGGCGCGATCCGCAACGTCGCGTCCCTGCTCCACTCGGGACCCGACGACCCGGTCCTCATCTTCAACGGCGACATCCTCACCGGCCTCGACATCCGCGCCCTGGTGCACGAGCACGAGACCACCGGCGCGGACGTCTCCCTGCACCTGTCCCGGGTCGAGGACCCGCGGGCGTTCGGCCTGGTCCCCACGGACGCGACGGGCCGGGTCCAGGCCTTCCTGGAGAAGCCGCAGACGCCCGAGGAGATCGTCACCGACCAGATCAACGCGGGCGCCTACGTGTTCCGCCGCTCGGTCATCGACACGATCCCGACGGGCCGCCCCGTCTCCGTGGAACGCGAGACGTTCCCCGACCTGCTCGCGTCCGGCGCCCACCTCCAGGGCATGGTCGACTCCACGTACTGGCTGGACCTGGGGACCCCCCAGGCCTTCGTGCGCGGCTCCGCCGACCTCGTGCTCGGCCGCGCGCCGTCCCCGGCGGTCCCCGGCCGGCGCGGCGACAGCCTCACGCTGGCCACCGCCTCCGTCGCCCCCGGCGCGAAGCTCACGGGCGGCACGGTCGTCTGCGAGAACGCGACGGTCGGCGAGGGCGCCCGCATCTCGGGCAGCGCGATCCTCGCGGGCGCGACGGTCGAGGCGGGCGCGGTCGTCACCGACTCCCTGATCGGCCGCGGCGCCCACGTGGGCGCCCGCACGGTCCTGACGGGCGCGGTGATCGGCGACGGCGCGACGGTCGGCGCGGACAACGAACTCCAGTCGGGCGTACGGGTGTGGTGCGACGCCCGTATCCCGGCGGCGGCGGTGCGCTTCTCCTCGGACCAGTAGGGGCCGGCGAGCCCGACCCCCTACGCTGCAAGGAGCACCCCACCACCCGACGAGGACCCCTTGGCCGGCCGATACGCCCCCCGCCCCACGCGCACCACGGTGCGCGGCGGCGAGACCGTCGTGCCCAGGGCCGTCGTGCCCCGAGCCGTCGTGCCGCGCCCGGCGACCGAGGCGCACACCCGTCGCTGGCTACCGAGGGGCCCGTTCGACCTGGGCCTGACCCTGGGCCCGCTGCGCCGGGGGCCCGCCGACCCCGCCTTCCGCGTCACACCGGACGGCTCGGTCTGGCGGGCCACCCGCACCCCCGAAGGCCCCGGCACCCTGCGCGTGGCCCTGCGGGGCGGAGTCGCCGAGGCGGAGGCATGGGGCCCGGGCGCGACCTGGCTCCTTGCCCAACTCCCGGAACTTCTCGGCGATTCGGACGAGCCCGAGGCGTTCGAGCCGCGCCACAGGCTCCTCGCCCACGCCCACCACTACCGGCCGGGACTGCGCCTGCTGCGTACGGGTCTGGTCATGGAATCGCTGATTCCGTCGATCCTGGAACAGAAGATCACGACGGATGAGGCGTACCGCGCCTGGCGCATCCTCCTCCGTACGTACGGCACCCCGGCGCCAGGCCCCACCGCCGGGCTCGGCCTCCACGTCATGCCGGAGCCGCGCGCCTGGTCGCTCATCCCGTCCTGGGAGTGGCACCGCGCGGGCGTCGACAACAAGCGCGCCTCGACCATCCTGCGGGCCGTCAAGGTGGCCCGGCGCATGGAGGAGGCCGCGGCGATGACCCCGGCCGACGCCCGCGCCCGCCTCGAACTGATCCCCGGCATCGGCCCCTGGACCTCCGCCGAGACGGTCCAGCGCAGCAACGGCGCCGCCGACGCCGTGACGACCGGCGACGTCCACCTGCCCGGCATCGTCGGCTACGCCCTCGCCGGCAACCGCGACGCCGACGACGCGGAGATGCTGCGGCTCCTCGCCCCGTACGAGGAGCAGGGCCAGCGCCACCGCGCGGCCCGCCTCATCCTCCTCAGCGGCCGCACACCCCCGCGCAGACAGCCGAAGATGCGCCGTACGAACATCGCCGACTGGTAGCCGCTCTCCTAACGCACGACCACGAAGTCACCGGCGTCACGCGCCGGGCGCTCGGCCGGGGCGGCGGCCGCGTGCCCCACGGCCACGGCGCCCATCGGGTCCCACTCCGGTGGAAGCCCGAGCACCTCGCGTACGACATCGCGGCAGAACATCGTCGACGACACCCACGCGGAGCCGAGCCGCTCACCGGCGAGCGCGACCAGGAAGTTCTGCACGCCCGCACCGGCCGCGACCACGAACATCTCCCGCTCGGCGGCGTCCCGCCGCGCGTGCCCGTACGTGTGCGAACCGTCCATCACCATGCACGGCACGACCAGATACGGCGCCTGGCGCAGCACGTCACCGCGGCGCACGCGCTTGGCGACGGACTCCTCGCTCTTGCCGTCGCGCCGCAGGTCCTCGACCCACGCGTCCCGCATCGCGTCGAGCAGCCGGACTCGCGATTCCTGCGACTCCAGGAGCACGAACCGCCAGGGCGTCGTGTGGTGCGGGGCGGGCGCGGTCACGGCGGCGGCGACCGCGCGCCGTACGGCTCCCGGGTCGACCGGTTCGTCCGTGAACGCCCGCACCGTACGCCGCTGCGTCACGGCCTCCCGTACGGCCTCGGACGTGCCGAGCCGGAACATGTCGTCACGCGCGACGCGCACCAGCTCGCGCGCGCCGGTGCCCTCGCCCACCACGTGCGCGAGCCCGCGCACGACGGCGACGGGCAGCCCGGCCGCCTTGCCCTTCACCAGGTCCCCGGCGGCGGCCAGCTCGTCCGCCGTGGCGACGACGGTGGCGCTGAGCGGATTGCCGTACGCGTCCGTGCCGCCGCGCAGGTCGTCGAGGACGTGCACGCCCGCGGCGCCGATGGCGACATCGGTCAGGCCGTTGCGCCAGGGGCGGCCGAAGGTGTCCGTGACGACGACCCCGACGTCCACGCCGAGCGCGTCCCGCAGCCCGTCACGGATCGCCGCGGCGGACGCGTCGGGGTCCTCCGGGAGCAGCAGCACGGTGCCCGCGGGCGTGTTCGACGCGTCGACGCCGGCCGCGGCCATGACCAGGCCCAGCTTGTTCTCGACGATGCGCAGGGGGCCGCGGCGCGCGACGACGCGCACGGTCTCGGCGTCTATGGCCGCCTCGCGGTCGGCGGCCTCGACGATCCGGCCCTCGGCCTTGCTGACGATCTTCGAGGTGACGAGCAGTACGTCCCCGTCGACGAGGCCGGGCTCGGCGCTGGCGATCAGCTTGGCGAGGTCGTCGCCCTCCCGGACCTCGGGGATGCCGGGGAGCGCCCAGGCGCGGAAGGAGGGAGCGTCACTCACGCGCGGACCTCCTCCGCGAGCGTGAGCGCCTCACGCGCCATCTGCGTCGTCGCGTCCAGGTCGGACATCATCAGCGGCACCGCGCGGCAGCGGATGCCCGCCGCCTCGACGCGCTCCACGGTGCCCGCGTCCACCGTGTCGACGAGCCACCCGTCGAGCAGCCCCGACCCGTAGTGCTCGGCGACCGCGGCGGCCGTCGAGTCGACGCCCACGGCGGCGAGGACCTTGTCGGCCATGCCGCGCACGGGCGCGTCCCCGACGATGGGCGAAAGCCCGACGACGGGCACACCGGCTTCGGCGATGGCCTCGCGGATGCCGGGCACGGCGAGGATGGTCCCGACGCTGACGACGGGGTTGGACGGCGGGAAGAGGATGACGTCCGCTTCGGCGATGGCCTCCAGGACACCCGGCGCGGGCTTGGCCTGCTCGGCGCCGACGGGCACTACCGCGTGCGCGTCCACGGAGGCCCGCAGCTTCACCCAGTACTCCTGGAAGTGCACGGCCCGGCGCTCCCCGTCGAGGGTCACCGCGACATGGGTCTCGATGCGGTCGTCGGACATCGGGATGAGTCGCACACCGGGCTTCCAGCGCTCGCACAGCGCCTCGGTGACCGCGCTGAGCGGATAGCCGGCGTCCAGCATCTGCGTACGGACGATGTGGGTCGCGAAGTCCCGGTCGCCGAGACCGAACCACTCGGGCCCCACCCCGTACGCGGCGAGCTCCTCCTTGACCAGATACGTCTCGTCCGTACGTCCCCAGCCCTGTTCCTCGTTGATGCCGCCGCCGAGCGTGTACATCACCGTGTCGAGGTCGGGACAGACCTTCAGGCCGAAGAGATGGATGTCGTCCCCGGTGTTGCCGATGACCGTGATGACCGCGTCGTCCGGTGCCGCCTGCTTGAGACCGCGAAGGAACCGGGCACCACCGATGCCGCCTGCCAGAACCACAATGCGCATGTGCCCAGCATCGCAGGCGGGTACGACAGTTCGTCAGGCGGTCACGGCATCTCGCGTGGCGTCGCTGACGCAGCGGGGGGCGTGCATGGGCATCTCGGTGAGGCCGGGGTAGTACACGTGGAGGCTGACGGCGGGTTCCAGCACGTCGTTGACGACCTCGTGGACGTAGCCGGGGGCGAAGACGCGCTGTGCGCCGGGCGCCAGGGTGCGGGAGCCGCGCTCCGTACGCTCCGTCAACTCGCCCTGGAGGACGGTCAGTATCCCGGAGGAGCGGCCGTGGTCGTGCAGTCCGCTGCCCTGTCCGGGCACCCAGGACAGGAGCCAGACCTCGTATCCGGGACCTGTCTGCAGGCGGTGGTACCAGCGGCTGGTGGCGTCGTACTCGACGAGGTGTTCCCACCGGCCACGGTCGGCGGCGATGGCGCGGGCCAGGCCGGCGAACTCGGCGACGGTGGCCGGGTGCTCGCGCGCGGGCTGGAGCAGGTGGGGTACTTCGAGGATGTCGCCGGCGATCTGGAGGTCGCTGTTGCTGTTCATGGGTGTGGGGGTTCCTCGGCGGAGTGCGGTGTGCTGGGGGGTGTCGCTTGACGGCGCCCGGCACAGACGAACTGCCGGGGGAGTGGAGCGAGGGGATTCAGCCGGAGCGCGGTGGGCTCAACAGCTGGGACAGCAACAGCGACAGCGCGCGTGGGCAGCACCGAGGGACCCGGGTCGGGTCACGGAAAGCGCCAAGTTCGCGAGCATGCCCACCAGGACACCGGTTCATTCCACCTCTGTCAACCAGGTGTCCGGATTGTGGGATATGTTTCACCTCATCCGGTTGCCCTGTCAGGCGAAAGGTTTGTTCAGCTTCCGGCCGGGACACATGGCGCATCAACCGGGTGTGCAAACGCCGTCGCGTTCCCGTGATCCGAATGTGATCCGGAACGCTCCGGCGCCGCTCCCGGAACGGGATCAACGCCCGAGGCGTCCTTCCTTGCTGAGGCCCGCGTGAGGTCTGCCGGAGCTCTTGGGGGAGCGACGGCCGGGATGGGCCTCTGGCAAGTGTCAAGGTTTAGGCCGATTTGAACACTTTCCGCATACCCTTGGTTCCGCAGAGTGAATAAGGGACCCAATAGCAGATCTCGGCTTGACTGGCCCGGATCGGCACACTTGTAATTTCACTCGTGTCGTTCAGCCGAAATCGGTAACGGCAGCATCACGGGGACGCACAGACGGACGAGGGGCGCACTATGACCGAGTCGTTTCAGCAACTGCTGGTCGAGGACGCGGAAGAGGAACTCGGCTGGCAGGAGCGCGCGCTGTGCGCCCAGACCGACCCCGAGTCCTTCTTCCCGGAGAAGGGCGGCTCCACCCGGGAGGCCAAGAAGGTCTGCCTCGCCTGCGAGGTCAGGTCCGAGTGCCTCGAGTACGCGCTCGCCAACGACGAGCGGTTCGGCATCTGGGGCGGCCTCTCCGAGCGGGAGCGGCGCCGCCTGAAGAAGGCCGCGGTCTGAGGCGACAAAGACTGCAGAACGCCGCAAGACCGCACGAAGCCCCGCACCGAGGCCCGCTGCCGGGACCAGAGCCGGGGCCGCACCGAGGACCGCACCGAGGACCGCAACAAGGACGCCGTCCGAAGACTCTTTTCCGCGTAGCGATCGGCCCGTCGCCCTGGGTTGTCCACAGGGGGCGGGCCGCCGTTGTTGTCAGCCGTTAGTGTGGGGCCCCGTCCGAGACGACCCAGCGCCCCCGCGGGGCACAGGCGTCCACCGCAGTCCAACGAACCGGGGCCCGTACCTCGATGTCCGTGCACAGCCATTCGGCAGGCCAATTCGACACTGCCGCAGCCGCGTTCAACCCGGGGCACGCCGCAGGGCCAGACCCGGCCAGGCCACCCGAGTTCCCCAGACATGTCGTCACCGCCGTGCTCGTCTCCCACGACGGAGCACGCTGGCTGCCCGACGTCCTGTCAGGACTGCTCGGCCAGGAGCGCCCCGTACAGAGCGCCGTAGCGGCCGACACCGGCAGCGCGGACGCCTCCGCCACGCTGATCGCCGACGCGATCGGCGACGAGCGCGTTCTCCACCTGGCCCGCCGTACCGGCTTCGGCCAGGCCGTCGACGAAGCGGCGCGCACCGCGGGAGTGCTGACCCCGGAGGAGCTGCCGTACCTCAAGCGCCCCAGTGGCTGGGACCCCGTCAGCCGGAGCTGGCGCGACGACGCCTATGACCTGCCGGAGCTGCCGCACGGCGAGCCCGAGCAGTGGCTGTGGCTCCTGCACGACGACTGCGCGCCCGAGCCCGACGCGCTCGCCGAACTCCTGCGTGTCGTCGAGAACGAGCGCGAGATCGGCAACGAGGTCGCCGTCGTCGGACCCAAGCTGCTCGGCTGGTACGACCGCAGGCAGCTCCTCGAGGTCGGCGTCTCCATCGCCAACTCGGGGCGCCGCTGGACCGGCCTCGACCGCCGCGAGCAGGACCAGGGGCAGCACGACCACGTGCGGCCCGTCCTGTCCGTGTCCACCGCCGGCATGCTGATCCGGCGCGATGTCTTCGAACAGCTCGGCGGGTTCGACCGCAGGCTGCCCCTGATGCGCGACGACGTCGACCTGTGCTGGCGCGCCCAGGCCGCCGGGCACCGCGTCGTCATCGCCCCCGACGCCGTCGTCCGGCACGCGGAGGCCTCCTCGCGTGAGCGCCGCACCGTCGACTGCGTCGGCCGCACGGCGACGTCCCCGCACAAGGTCGACAAGGCCGGCGCCGTCTACACCCTGCTCGTCAACGCCCCTACGGCCGTGCTGCCCTGGGTGCTCCTGCGCCTCGTCATCGGCACGCTCGCGCGTACGCTCGCGTACCTCGTCGGCAAGGTTCCCGGCCAGGCGCTCGACGAGATCACCGGACTCCTCGGCACCCTGCTGCGGCCCGAGCGGATCCTCGCGGCCCGCCGCAGGCGCGGCAAGGGAGTGGTCGACGCCAAGGAGCTGCGGCCGCTCTTCCCGCCGCCGGGCGCCACGGTCCGGCTCACCGTCGAGCAGGTCGCGGGCAGCGTCTTCGGCGCGTCCGACCCCGAGATCAACGCCGCGGGACGGCACGGCAGCGCCGTCGAGTCCGGCCCCGGCGGGGACGACGCGGACTTCCTGGAGATAGAGCAGTTCGCCCGTCTCAAGCGCATCGCCCGCAAGCCGGGACCGATGCTCTTCGTGGTGCTGCTGTTCGTGTCGCTCATCGCCTGCCGCGCGCTGCTCGGCGGCGGGGCGCTCGCGGGCGGCGCGCTGCTGCCCGCTCCGGGTGACGCGTCCGCCCTGTGGTCGCGCTATCTCGACGGCTGGCACGCGGCCGGCACGGGCGGCACCCAGCCCGCGCCGCCGTACCTGGCGCTCGTCGCCGCGTTCTCCACGCTCCTGTTCGGCTCGACCGGACTCGCCGTCACCGTGCTCCTCGTCTGCTCGGTGCCGCTCGCCGGCTTCACCGCCTACTTCGCCTCGCGGCCCCTGGTCACCTCGCGCCTGCTGCGCGCGTGGGCCTCGGTCGCGTACGCCTTCCTGCCCGCCGCCACCGGCGCGCTCGCCGGCGGGCGGATCGGCACCGCGGTCCTTGCGATCCTGCTGCCGCTCATCGCGCGCGCGGGGTTGTCCGGCAGCGGCTTGATGAACCACGCGGGGGCGCGCGGCAGCTGGCGCGCCACCTGGGCGTACGCCCTCCTGCTGACCCTCACGACGGCCTTCACGCCCATCGTGTGGCCGATCGCGCTCGTCCTCGGCATCGCGCTCCTCGCGGTCCGCCGCGGCGACATCACCGCGTACGGGCTCCGCTTCCTGGCCGCGCTCGGCACCCCGCTCCTGATCCTCGCGCCCTGGTCGCTGACGCTGCTTCCGTTCGGCTTCTTCAAGGAGGCGGGCCTTCCGTACGGGAAGGGGTCGGCGTCCGCGCTCGGCCTGCTCGGCGCCTCGCCCGGCGGCTCCGGCACCCTCGGCGGACTGCTGCTCATCGGCATCGTCCTCGCCGGGCTCGCCGCGCTCCTGCGCACCGAGCGCCGCCCCGCCGTCCTCACCGCCTGGGCGATCGCCCTGGTGGCCCTGGTCTTCGCGGCCCTGTCGAACAGTTCGGCCTGGGCCGGGCCCGCGACCCTCGTCTACGGCATCGCCCTCCTCGCCGCCGCCGTGCTCGGCGCCGACGGGGCACGCTCGCGAGTGGCCGAGCAGAGTTTCGGCTGGCGGCAGCCGGTGGCGGCCCTCATCGCGTTCGCCGCGGTGGCCGGACCGCTCCTCGCCGCGGCGGGCTGGATGATCCGCGGGGCCGACGGCCCCCTGGAGCGCCGCGACCCCACCCAGGTGCCCGCGTTCGTCGCCGAGGAGAGCGACACCCAGGACCAGGCCCGCACCCTCGTCATGGACAGCGACTCGGCCGCCAGGGTGTCGTACACCCTGGTGCGCGGCGCCGGCGCCCGCCTCGGTGACGCCGAACTGACCGAGGCGGGCGGCAGCAACAAGAAGCTCGACAAGGTCGTCGCCAACCTCGTCGCCGGCTCCGGCGCCGACCAGGCCGACCAGCTCGGCGGCTTCGCCGTGCGCTACGTCCTCGTGCGGGCGGGCGCGCCCCGGCAGATGAGCCGCGTCCTCGACTCCACGCCCGGCCTGTCCCGGCTCAGCCAGCAGGACGGCACCGCCCTGTGGCGCGTGGACCGGCAGGTCTCCCGCGCCGCGATCGTGTCCGGCTCCGACGAGCCGCAGCCCGTCGCCGCGGGCCCCGTCGAGCTGCACACGAAGATCCCCGAGGGCAAGGCCGGCCGCGTCCTGCGCATCGCCGACACGGCCGACGAGGGCTGGACGGCGACGCTGGACGGCGCGCCCCTGACCAAGACGACCGTCGACGGCTGGGCACAGGGCTTCGAACTGCCCGCCACGGGCGGCCGCCTGGACGTCACGTTCGACGCGCCGATCTCGCACGCGGCCTGGCTGTGGGCGCAGGGCGTGCTCGCTCTCGTCCTCGTGGTGCTCGCGCTGCCGGGCCGGCGCAGGGACGTGGACGACGACCTCCCCGAGGAGCCCGTCGTGCCCGCGCAGGCCGTCGAGGGCGAGGGCCGCAGGGCCCGCCGCCTGCGCGCCCAGGCGGAGGCCGAGCAGGCCGCGGCCGAGGGCACGGACGACGCGGTACCGCCGCCGCCTTCGGAGGAGGAGCTCGCCGCGGCCGGTGTGCCGCACCAGCAGTCGTACGGCGAGTGGGACACCCCCACGTACGCGGCCGCCGACTACGGCCAGTACCCCGCGGGCGATCAGCAGCAGTACCAGGGCGGCGCCTACCAGGGCACGTACGACCCGACCCAGCAGGCGGATCCCTATCAGGCGGACCCCTACCAGGCCGGCCAGTACGACCCGTACGCCTACGGGGACACGTACAACGCCCAGCAGCAGCAGTACGGGCAGCAGGCCTACGACGCCCCGTACGAGCAGCCGCAGCCGCCCGAGCAGCCGCCGCACGGCACCGACAGTGAGCGCCCCGACGGGAGCCAGCAGTGAACCGCACGACCCTGTCCCTGATCGCCGCGGCCGCGGCCCTCGCAGCCGTCACCGGTTTCGCGGCGGCCACCGCGCCCGGCGGCGACGGCGACTCCGCGAAGGCGGCAGCGAGGCTGCCGGTGGAGCGCTCCAGCCTGCTGTGCCCCGCGCCGAGCACGTCGGACCTCGCCGAGACCGCGTACACCTCGTACACACCGGACTCGAAGGGGTCGGGCAGTTCGGGCAAGGCCGCCCTGTCGCCGGCCACGCGCGAGCTGACGGACGGCACCGGGAGCGGCAAGGGCAACGGCAAGGCCGACAAGCCGGTGCTGTCCCCCCTGAAGCCGGGCAAGCCCGTCGCGGGTGAGTCGTCGGGCGCCGAGTCGCCCGCGCTCGTGGGGAGCGCCGACGGGAATCTCGCGCCCGGCTGGACCGTGCAGCAGACGACGGAGGTGGCCGCCGGCACCGGCCGCGGCCTCCTCGGGGTGAACTGCTCGGCGCCGGACACGGACTTCTGGTTCCCGGGCGCCTCCACCGCCAAGGAGCGCAGCGACTACATCCACCTCACGAACCCGGACGACTCGGCAGCAGTCGTCGACGTCCAGCTGTACGGGGCGAGCGGTGCCATCAAGTCCGATGTGGGCGAGGGCATCCAGGTCCAGCCGCACTCCAGCGTGCCGGTCCTGCTGTCCACCCTCACCGACAAGCCGCAGACGAACGTCACGCTCCACGTGACGGCCCGCAGCGGCCGGGTCGCCGCCGCCGTCCTCGCCGCGGACGACAAGCTCGGCGGCGACTGGCTCCCGGCGTCCGCGGACCCCGCGGGCACGGTCGTCCTGCCCGGCATCCCGAAGGACGCCACGAGCGTGCGCCTGGTCGCCTTCACGCCCGGCGACAACGACGCGGACCTGAAGGTCCAGCTGGCCTCCCCGACCGGCCGCATCACCCCGGCCGGGCACGAGAGCCTGCACGTGAAGTCGGGGATGACGGCCGCCGTCGACCTCGGCGACGTGACGCGCGGCGAGGCCGGCTCCCTCGTCCTGACGCCCACGGGCGACTCGGCCCCGGTCGTGGCCGCCCTGCGCGTCGTGCGCGGCAAGGGCGGCGACCAGGAGTCGGCGTTCATCCCGGCGACCCGGCCCGTCGGCGCGCGGGCGACCGTCGCCGACAACCGCGCGAAGGGCTCGACGCTGTCGCTGACGGCGCCGGGCGCGGCGGGCACGGTCAAGGTGACGGCGTCGGCGGGTACCGAGGGCGGGAGCCCGGTCACGAAGACGTACACCGTGAAGGGCGGCACGACGATGTCCGTGCGGCCGCCGGTCCCGGCCGGGCTCAAGGGGTCGTACGCGCTGACGGTGGAGCAGGTGTCGGGCGGGGAGGTCTACGGCTCGCGGATGCTGGACGTGCCCGACGCGGACGTCCCCGGCGTCCCCATGTTCACGGTCCAGACGCTCCCGGACGACCGGGGGACGGTCTCGGTGCCGCACGCGGACCAGGATCTGTCGGTACTGCAGAAGTGATCTCGACGTGACCCGGTCCGCCGGGTCACTCCTCGTCGCCGTAGCGCGGATCGACCGTCTCCGGGGACAGGCCGAGGAGTTCGGCGACCTGCTCGACCACGACCTCGTGCACCAGGGCCGCGCGCTCGTCGCGGCCCTTGGTGCGGATCTCGACCGGGCGGCGGTAGACGACCACGCGCGCGGGGTGCCCCTCGCGCGCCGCGATCGTGGAGCCCAGGGGCACCGACTCGTCGCTCCAGCCCTCGCCGGCCGTGCCGACCGAGGGCACGTCGAGGATGAGGAAATCGATGTCGGCGAGCTGCGGGAAGCGCCGCTCGAGCCGCTCCACGGAGTCCTGCACCAGATCCGCGAACCCCGCGGCCCTGCTCGCGGAGAGCGGGACCTGAGGAGGGGCGACGGGCCCTCGCATGCCCCTGCCGTGCCGGTCGCGGCGGCGGGGAGGCTTCGGCTCTGCGGCGGGGGGCGGTACGGGGTTCTCCATCACTGACGCAGCGTAGTCCTCCCGCGCATGCACCCGCCCGCGGCGGCCCCGCACGGAACCGGCATGTCGCTTCCTGACCGATCAAGCCAAACTTGGGCGCGATTCGGTATCCCTCCCGGACCGGTGGCCTCGCGGCTCCTGTCGGTATTTGCCCCGACCGGTGACCGCGCGCACCAGGGGAGCGGGGCGTACCACCCCCGGTCCGCGCAGGTCAGCGGGGCGCTCCCGGCACCCCGTGTGCGCCGCCGTGCACCACGACACGGTGGGGTGACCTCCCGGGGAGTCGTCGCGGCCCGCTCAAGAGTGCGGTACCGTCCAACGCTGTGAGCCCTGTACGTCGCTGTTCGCGCACCGCTTGCGGCCGTCCCGCCGTCGCGACGCTGACGTACGTCTACGCCGACTCGACCGCGGTCCTCGGCCCCCTCGCCACCTACGCCGAACCCCACTGCTACGACCTGTGCGCCGAGCACTCCGAGCGCCTCACCGCCCCGCGCGGGTGGGAGGTCGTCCGGCTCGCCGACACCTCCGGCCCCTCGCGCCCCAGTGGCGACGATCTGGAGGCCCTGGCGAACGCCGTGCGTGAGGCGGCCCGCCCGCAGGAGCGCGCGGCCGAGGCGGGCGGCTCGGGCCCCCGCGCGGCGGACCCGATGGAGGTCGCACGCCGCGGCCATCTGCGGGTGCTGCGCTCACCGGACAACTGAGCCGGACCCCACCCGGCAGCCGGGCCGGCGGCCGGATTCGGACTTCGGTTTCCCCTTTACGGAATCTCCTTCGTCCCACTCATTGACCTGAGTTTGTTGCGGACACAACAATTTCGCCACCCAGAGCCCCGGGAGGCGCCCGTGTTCGTCCAGCAGCTTGAACCGGTGGCCGGATCGCTCGGTCTGTCCGCACTCGTCGCGACCCTGCCCCTGGTCACCGTGCTCGTCCTGCTCGGCGCCGTCCGCATGAAGGCCCACCTCGCGGGCCTCATCGGGCTCGCCGTGGCCGCCCTCGTCGCCTGCCTCGCCTACCGGATGCCCGTCGGCCAGACCGTGTCGAGCGCCGCCCAGGGTGTGCTGTTCGGGCTCTTCCCCATCATGTGGATCGTCGTCAACGCCCTGTGGGTGTACCGGATGACCGTCCGCACCCGGCACTTCGACATCCTGCGCCGCTCCTTCGGGCGACTGTCCGACGACCCGCGCATCCAGGCCCTCGTCATCGCGTTCTGCTTCGGCGCCCTGCTGGAGGCGCTCGCCGGATTCGGGGCGCCCGTCGCGATCTGCTCCGTGATGCTCGTCGCGCTCGGCTTCGACCCCGTGAAGGCGGCCGTCGTCGCCCTCGTCGCCAACACCGCGCCCGTGGCCTTCGGCGCGATGGGCACCCCCGTCGTCACCCTCGCCCAGGTCACCGGGCTTCCGCTCGACTCCGTCGCCTCCGTGGTGGGCCGTCAGACACCGCTGCTCGCCCTGCTGGTGCCGCTCATCCTCGTCTGGCTCGTGGACGGGCGGCGCGGCCTGCGCGAGACCTGGATACCCGCCCTCGCCTGCGGAGTCGCCTTCGCCGCCGCCCAGTTCGCCGCCTCGAACTACGTCTCCCCGCAGCTCGCCGACATCGGGGCCGCGCTCATCGGCGCGGGAGCCCTCGTCGCCGTGCCGCACGCGCGCAGGCCCGCCGCCGAACCCGTACGCGCCGCCGTCCTGACCGGCGTACGCAGCGAGGAGCTCGACCAGGACGACCCGCGGCCCGAGGTCCTGCGCGCCTACGCCCCGTACGCGCTCATCGTCGTCATCTTCTCGATCGCGCAGATCCCCGCGGTCAAGGACTGGATCGCCAAGGCGACACGCGTCTTCGACTGGCCCTTCCTGAACGTCGCGAACCCCGAGGGCAAGCCCGTCGGCGGCAACGTCTTCACCCTGCCGCTCGTCTCCACCGGCGGCACCCTCGTCCTCCTCGCCGGCGCGATCACGGCCGCCGTCATCGGCGTCCACGCGCGCGTGGCCGTACGCGAGTGGCTGGCGACCGTGTACGAGCTGCGCTTCGCGATCCTCACCGTGACGAGCGTCCTGGCCCTCGCCTACGTCATGAACCTCTCCGGACAGGCCGCCACCATCGGGCACTTCGTCGCCGCGGCCGGTGCCGGCCTCGCGTTCCTGTCACCCGTGCTCGGCTGGTTCGGCGTCGCCGTCTCCGGATCCGACACCTCCGCCAACGCCCTGTTCGGCGCACTCCAGGTCACCGCCGCCCAGCAGTCGGGCCTGTCACCCGAGCTGCTCGCCGCCGCGAACAGCTCCGGCGGCGTCCTCGGCAAGATGATCTCGCCGCAGAACCTCACCATCGCGTGCGCCGCCGTCGGCCTCGCGGGCAAGGAGGGGGACCTGTTGCGCAAGGTGCTGCCGTGGAGCGCGGGACTGCTGCTCGTGATGTGTCTGATCGTGATGGCGCAGAGCTCCGCGGTCCTCGGCTGGATGCTGCCCTGACAGCTGACTGTCGGTCCGTACGGGTAGTTTGTGCTGTCCGAAGCGGACTTCAGGAGAGTTGGGTGACCGTGGCTGCTGATCTGTCGCAGATCGTCAAGGCGTACGACGTACGCGGAGTGGTCCCGGACCAGTGGGACGAGCACCTCGCCGAGCTGTTCGGCGCCGCCTTCGTGCGCGTCACGGACGCCGCGGCCATCGCCGTGGGACACGACATGCGGCCCTCGTCACCCGGCCTCTCCCGGGCCTTCGCGCGCGGCGCCGCCGCCCTCGGCGCCGATGTGACCGAGATCGGCCTGTGCTCCACCGACCAGCTGTACTACGCGTCGGGCGCGCTCGGCCTGCCCGGCGCGATGTTCACGGCCTCGCACAACCCGGCCCAGTACAACGGCATCAAGATGTGCCGCGCCGGCGCCGCCCCCGTCGGACAGGACACGGGCCTGGCAGAGATCCGCGAACTGGCCGAGAAGTGGCTGGAGACGGGTGCCCCCGAATCCGCCGCGACGGCGGGCACCCTCACCCGGCGCGACACCCTCGACGACTACGCGGCCTACCTGCGCTCCCTCGTCGACCTCACGGAGATCCGCCCCCTGAAGGTCGTCGTCGACGCGGGCAACGGCATGGGCGGACACACCGTCCCGACCGTCTTCGCGGGCCTGCCTCTCGACCTCGTCCCGATGTACTTCGAGCTCGACGGCACGTTCCCCAACCACGAGGCCAACCCGCTCGACCCGGCGAACCTCGTGGACCTCCAAAAGCGCGTCCGCGAGGAGGGCGCCGACCTCGGCCTCGCCTTCGACGGCGACGCGGACCGCTGCTTCGTCGTCGACGAGCACGGTGACCCCGTCTCCCCGTCCGCCGTCACCGCCCTCGTCGCCGCCCGCGAACTGGCGAGGAACGGCGGCACGGGCACGATCATCCACAACCTGATCACCTCCTGGTCCGTCCCCGAGGTGGTGAGGGAGCACGGCGGCACACCGGTACGCACGCGCGTGGGCCACTCCTTCATCAAGCAGGAGATGGCCACCTCCGGAGCGATCTTCGGCGGCGAGCACTCGGCGCACTACTACTTCCGCGACTTCTGGAACGCGGACACGGGCATGCTCGCCGCGCTCCACGTCCTCGCCGCCCTCGGCGGCCAGAGCGGCGCCCTGTCCGCCCTGGTCGCCGAGTACGACCGCTACACCGGCTCCGGCGAGATCAACTCCACGGTCGACGACCAGCGCGCCCGCCTCGCCGCGATCAAGACCGAGTACGCCGGCCGGGACGGCATCACGCACGACGAGCTCGACGGCCTGACGATCACCTCAGCGGACTGGTGGTTCAACGTCCGCCCGTCCAACACCGAGCCCCTCCTCCGGCTGAACGCGGAGGCCAGGGACGAAGCCACGATGACCAAGATCCGCGACGAGGTCCTGGCGATCATCAGAGCCTGACCACGGCCACACCCGCCGGGAACCCCGTCCGAGCAGCCGAGCCCCCGCCCCCGGCGGTACGCTGACCAGGCCGCACGCACACACATTCACACCGCCGAAGGGACACCTCATGCCGCTCGAAGCCGGCCTCCTGGAGATCCTCGCCTGCCCGGCCTGCCACGCCCCCCTCAAGGAGGCGGACGCCGAGCTGCTCTGCACCGGATCGGACTGCGGCCTCGCCTACCCGATCCGCGACGGCATCCCCGTACTCCTCGTGGACGAGGCCCGCCGCCCCGCATAGGTCCCACCCCAGGCCCCGCACGGGCCGTCCCGGAGGCTGACACCATGCTCGACGAATCGCTGCTCGACGCCCCCGAGGCCCTCGCCAGGGTCGACCGCCGCGGACTCCTGCGCGGCGCCGCCGAGGCCGGCGCCCGCGTCCGCACCGCGGTCCGGCACGCCGCGGAGGCCGGGATCACCCAGCTCAAACCGGACGGCCGCCCGCGCGCCGTCCTCTTCGCCGGACCCGGCCTCGCCGCCGGCTGCGTCGCCGACCTGCTCAACAGGCTCGCCGGCGCCTCCTGCCCCGTCGCCCGACTGCGCCCCACCGGAGTCGCCCCCGCCGCGGGCGCCCTGCGCTGGGAGCTGCCCGGCTGGGCGGGCCCCGTTGACCTGCTCCTGATCGCGACCACCGACGGCACCGAGCCGGGACTCGCCCTCCTCGTCGAGCAGGCCTACCGGCGCGGCTGCACCATCGTCGCCGTCAGCCCCACGGGCACCCCCCTGACTGAGGCCGTCGCCGGGGCACACGGCCTCTTCGTACCGATGGCGACCGCCCCGTACGAGCAGGACGAACCCGCCGCGGCCTCCGCGCCCGGCGCCCTGTGGGCCCTGCTCACCCCCCTGCTCTCCCTCCTGGACCGCACCGGCCTGCTCTCCGCGCCGGCCGAGACCCTGGAGAGGGTCGCCGACCGCCTCGACCAGACCGCCGAGCGCTGCGGCCCGGCCATCGCGACCTACAGCAACCCCGCCAAGACCCTCGCCGCCGAGCTCGCCGACGCACTGCCCCTGATCTGGACCGAAGGGCACGCCGCGGGCCCGGCAGGCCGCCGCTTCGCCGCCGCGCTCGCCGAACTCGCCGGCCGCCCGGCCCTCGCCTCCGACCTGCCCGAGGCGCTCCCCGCGCACGGCCGCCTCCTCCTCGGAGACCTCGCGGGCGGCGCCGACCCCGACGACTTCTTCCGCGACCGGGTCGACGAGGCGCAGCCGATGCGCGTCCGCGTCGTCCTCCTGCGCGACCGGCCCGGCGGCCTCACCGCCGCGCCCGCCGCCCGCGAGCTGGCCCTCGGCCACGACACCCCGATCAGCGAGCTCGAACCCGAAGAGGGCGGCGAACTGGAAACACTCGCCGAACTGATCGCCGTCACGGATTTCGCCGCCGTTTACCTCGCGCTCGCCTCGGGCGCATGACGTGGAACCGGCCGGTCCGAACACCGGCCGGCCCCTGACCCGCGTACGGAGAAGAACACCTGATGGACCGCCTCACCAACACCGTCCGCCCCTATGCCTGGGGCTCGACCACCGCCATCCCGCACCTCATCGGTGCCGAGCCGACGGGCGAGCCGCAGGCCGAGATGTGGATGGGCGCCCACCCGGGAGCCCCCTCACAGACCGGGCGCGGCCCGCTCAACGAGGTGATCGACCAGGCCCCCGAGCGTGAACTCGGCCCGCAGGCCGTCGCGAAGTTCGGCCCCCGCCTCCCCTTCCTCCTCAAACTCCTCGCCGCGGGCGCCCCGCTCTCCCTCCAGGTCCACCCCGACCTCGCCCAGGCCAAGGAGGGTTACGCGGCCGAGGAACGCGCCGGCGTCCCCATAGACGCCCCGCACCGCAACTACAAGGACGCCAACCACAAGCCCGAACTGATCTGCGCCCTCACGCCGTTCGAGGGCCTGTGCGGATTCCGCACCCCCGAAGAGGCCGCACGCCTCATCGAAGGACTCGGCGTCGACTCCCTCAAGCCCTACGCCGACCTGCTGCGCGCCCACCCCGAAGAGGCCGCGCTCCGCGAGGTCCTGACGGCCGTACTGAGCGCGGACCCCGCGGAGATGGCCACCACGGTCACCGAGGCCGAGGCCGCCGCAGAACGTCTCGGCGGCGACTACGCGCCCTACGCCGGGCTCGCCCACCACTACCCCGGCGACCCCGGCGTCATCGCCGCCATGCTGCTCAACCACGTCCGCCTCAACCCCGGGGAGGCTCTCTTCCTCGGCGCCGGCGTCCCGCACGCCTACATCGACGGCCTCGGCGTGGAAATCATGGCCAACTCGGACAATGTCCTGCGCTGCGGCCTCACCCCCAAGCACGTCGACGTCCCCGAACTCCTGCGCATCGTCCGCTTCGAGGCCACCGACCCCGGCATCCTCCGCCCCGAGGCCTCCCCCGACGGCGAAGAGGTCTACGCGACCCCCATCGACGAATTCCGCCTCTCCCGCCACGTCCTGCCCGAGGGTGCGGCCCCGCACGACGTCACCGCCGGGACCCCGCAGATCCTGCTCTGCACCGCGGGCACCGTCCACGCCGGTGAACTCGCCCTCACCGCAGGGCAGTCGGTGTTCGTCCCCGCGGGCGAAAAGGCCGAAGTGTCCGGAGTCGGCATGCTCTTCCGGGCAACCGTGGTGGCCTGACGCGCCCCAGCTGTTCCGGGCTGCAACAATGACCCACCGCAAAGGGTGGGCAAAGCCCGGGACGGCGTACGCGGACAGATCCGTACGAGCCAGGACCGGGACGGCGTACGAAGGGACATCGGGAACACATGAGCGCTTCAGGCGGCACAAAAGCGATCGTGGCGGCACTCGCCGCCAACCTCGCGATCGCGGTAGCGAAATTCGTGGCGTTCCTCTTCAGCGGCTCGTCCTCGATGCTCGCCGAGAGCGTCCACTCGCTCGCCGACTCCGGCAACCAGGGCCTCCTGCTGCTCGGCGGCAAGAAGGCCCAACGCGAGGCGACCCCGCAACACCCCTTCGGCTACGGCCGCGAGCGCTACATCTACGCCTTCCTCGTCTCCATCGTCCTCTTCTCGGTCGGCGGCATGTTCGCCGTCTACGAGGGCTACGAGAAGATCAAGCACCCGCACGCGCTCGAGAACTGGTACTGGCCGATCGGCGTCCTCGTCTTCGCGATCATCGCCGAGGGCTTCTCGTTCCGTACCGCCATCAACGAGTCCAACGAGCTGCGCGGCAAGCTCACCTGGTCCCAGTTCATCCGCCGCGCCAAGGCACCCGAGCTGCCCGTCGTCCTCCTTGAGGACTTCGGCGCGCTGATCGGTCTCGTCCTCGCGCTCGCCGGCACCGGCCTCGCCCTCGCCACCGACGACGGCCTCTGGGACGGCATCGGCACCCTGTGCATCGGCATCCTGCTCATCGCCATCGCGCTCGTGCTGGCCGCCGAGACCAAGTCGCTGCTCCTGGGCGAGGCCGCGGGCATCGACGACGTCAAGAAGATCGAGACCGCGCTCGTCGACGGAGACACCGTCACCCGCGTCATCCACATGCGCACCCTCCACCTCGGCCCCGAGGAACTCCTCGTCGCCGCCAAGATCGCCGTCCAGCACGACGACACGGCCACCGAGGTCGCCAACGCCATCAACGCCGCGGAGGCCCGCATCCGCGAGGCCGTCCCGATCGCCCGCGTGATCTACCTCGAACCGGACATCTACAACGAGGCGGCCGCCTCCGCCGGCGCCAACCCGGCCAGGACCCCGGACAGCCCGACCTCGGACCACTAGGCCCCCGACAGCGCGGACCCGGACGCCGGCTGACCTCCCCGCTCACGCCGGACCCAGAGGCGGGCTGGGTCCGGCTGAGCCGATCGGTGTAGATTCGTCACTGAGCCAGACGTCGCTGCTGATGGCGGTCGGGCGGCCCGCACGACGGGCCGGCCGAGGGAGAGAGGGCCTCCGACGGACTGCGCTGCGAGCGCCGGGCACTCGTATGTCCACCGCCGCAGACCAGCCATGCCCACCTCGACCCACCACCACGAGGAGCAAGCTCCCTATGACGACTGTCGACAACCGACAGGACCAGGACTTCAAGGTCGCCGATCTCTCCCTGGCCGACTTCGGCCGCAAGGAGATCACCCTCGCCGAGCACGAGATGCCCGGCCTGATGTCCATCCGCAAGGAATACGCCGCCACGCAGCCGCTCGCCGGCGCCCGCATCACCGGCTCCCTGCACATGACGGTGCAGACCGCCGTCCTCATCGAGACCCTCGTCGCCCTCGGCGCCGAGGTCCGCTGGGCCTCCTGCAACATCTTCTCCACCCAGGACCACGCCGCCGCGGCCATCGCCGTCGGTCCGAACGGCACCCCGGACAACCCCCAGGGCGTCCCGGTCTTCGCCTGGAAGGGCGAGACCCTCGACGAGTACTGGTGGTGCACGGAGCAGGCCCTGACCTGGCCGAACACTCCCACCGGCGGCCCGAACATGATCCTGGACGACGGCGGTGACGCCACCCTCCTCGTCCACAACGGCGTCCAGTACGAGAAGGACGGCAAGGTCCCCTCGGCCGACACCGCCGAGTCGGACGAACACCGCGTCGTCCTGGAGCTCCTCAACCGCACCATCACCGACGGCTCGCAGAAGTGGACCCAGCTCGCCTCGGAGATCCGCGGCGTGACCGAGGAGACCACGACCGGCGTCCACCGTCTCTACGAGATGTACCGCGACGGCACCCTGCTGTTCCCGGCGATCAACGTGAACGACGCCGTCACGAAGTCGAAGTTCGACAACAAGTACGGCTGCCGCCACTCCCTCATCGACGGCATCAACCGCGCCACCGACGTCCTCATCGGCGGCAAGACCGCCGTCGTCTGCGGTTACGGCGACGTGGGCAAGGGCTGCGCCGAGTCCCTGCGCGGCCAGGGCGCCCGCGTGATCATCACCGAGATCGACCCGATCTGCGCGCTGCAGGCGGCGATGGACGGCTACCAGGTCGCGACGCTCGACGACCTCGTCGACAAGGCCGACATCTTCGTCACCACGACCGGCAACAAGGACATCATCATGGCCTCGGACATGGCCAAGATGAAGCACCAGGCGATCGTGGGCAACATCGGCCACTTCGACAACGAGATCGACATGGCCGGCCTCGCGCAGATCCCCGGCATCGTCAAGGACGAGGTCAAGCCGCAGGTCCACACCTGGAAGTTCCCCGACGGCAAGGTCCTCATCGTCCTTTCCGAAGGCCGCCTCCTGAACCTGGGCAACGCGACGGGCCACCCGTCCTTCGTCATGTCCAACTCGTTCGCGGACCAGACCCTGGCCCAGATCGAGCTGTTCACGAAGCCCGACGAGTACCCGACCGACGTCTACGTGCTCCCCAAGCACCTCGACGAGAAGGTCGCCCGCCTCCACCTCGACGCCCTCGGCGTGAAGCTGACGACCCTGCGCCCCGAGCAGGCCTCGTACATCGGCGTAGAGGTCGACGGCCCGTACAAGCCGGACCACTACCGCTACTGATCCCGAGCGGACCCCGGTGCTACGCAGGCCCCTCGCACTCCGGTGCGGGGGGCCTGCCCCGTACCGGCCCGGCAACCCGCACCGTCCGACGTCCGCACGACCCCGAAGGACCTCGAGAGCCCCCATGCCCCGCGGCCGCTATTCGCTCCACGACACCCACGACCACACCCCCCTCGGCGAAGAACACTTCCACTGCGCCCCCGGCCCCTCCGGCTGGCGCTACGTCTCCCAGACCATCACCCCCTCCGGCGACCACTCCGGCTCCGTCGACCTGGCCATCGACGAACTCGGCCGCCCCATCCGCCTCGAACTCAACGCGGCGAGCTGGCAGGTACGAGGAGCAGCCATCGACGGCGTCACCTGGGTACGCACCGACCCCACCGGCACCCACGCCACCGAGGGAAACGCCCCCGCGCACGCCTTCACCGGCACCTCGCCGGCCTTCCTCGTCGCCACCGCACGCCTGCTGCGCCTCACCCCCGCTTCCCCCGCGACCCGCGTCCGCCTGGTCCGCTTCACCGACCCCGTCCTGGCCCCCCTCACCCTCGACCAGTCCTGGGCCCTGCTGAAAACAGAAACACACGCCACTGACACCGGCCCCCTGAACGTCGACGAATACCAGGTCACAGACCTGGACACGGGGGAACAACAGGCCGTCCACCTCGCCGGCGACGTGGTGCTCGCCGCCCCCGGCATCGAGCTCGAACACCTCGAATCCCCGCCCTCGACCTTCGCCTGAGAGACGGCGGACCCCCGTCAGGCAGGCGGCACGAAACCCGTGCCCGGCCCCGCGTCCTCGCGAGGACGCGCAGGCGCGACATCGAAAGTGGGAGGCGCGGCCGCGACAGCCGGACCCCCAGGCTGCCCAACCGGCGCCCCGACACCCGGATACACCGGACCCGGCCCACCCACCGGACCCGCCCCGACCGGAGCCACCCCCGCCGCCCCGCCGCCGAACGCCCGCTGCGCATCCCGCGACTGCCGCTCATGCACCACCGCGGCCAAATACGCCGCAGGCGGCACCTCACGCGGCGCCGGAGCCCCCGTACACGCCGCCAGATCACCGGCAAGCCGCTCCGCCATCGCCCAGCCCACCTGCGGATCCAGCTGCCCCATCCGCGTCAGATATGACCGGACCGCCAGCCACAGCCCGTCCGGCACCCCCGACAGATCGAGCCCGGCGAACCGCCCCACCAGCCACGGAGGCGGCGGAGGCACGAACCGCGCCGGCCCCGCCGGCACCCGCTCCCGCACGACGAGCGTCCCCGCGAACACGTCCCCGAGCCGCCGCCCCCGCTCGGACACCAGCGACGCGATGCACGCGACCACCCCGAACGTCATGAGGATCTCCACGACCCCGACGGCCCCGCGCACCAGCGCGTGCCGGAACCGGATCGGCCCCCCGTCGTCCCGCACCACACGAAGTCCGCACGCCAGCTTGCCCAGCGAACGCCCATGGCTCAGCGTCTCCACCGCGATCGGCACCCCGACGAGCACCAGCACGAACGTCGCCACCGCCACAGCCGCGGCCGCCGCCTCGTCCAGGGAAGCGGTGGACGCCACGATCCCCATCGTCACCACGATGTACACGGTGAACGCCACGACGAGATCGATGACCACCGCCAACGCCCGACTGGGCAGCTTCGCGGGGCGCAGCTCAAGAGCCACCGCCTCGCCCGTCACAAGCTCACTCACGCCGGCCGTCCTTCCCTGCCCTGCCCTCGGAACCGCCAGTCTGCCAAGCTGAGGGCACATCGCGCCGCATAGCGGCAGCAACAGCAGCCGAGGAGCAGCCGACCCGATGGACCTCGACGTCTTCGTGTCCGCCCACCGAGCCGAGTGGGACCGCCTGGACGCGCTGCTGCGCCGCCGACGCCGCCTCACCGGCGCCGAAGCCGACGAACTCGTCACCCTCTACCAGCGGGCCGCGACCCACCTCTCCCTGATCCAGTCCAGCGCCCCGGACCCTCAGATATCCGGCCGCCTCACACAACTGGTGGCACGCGCGCGTAGTGCCGTGACAGGCACCCGCCGCGCCTCTTGGCGCGACGTGACCCGCTTCCTGACCCAAGGCTTCCCCGCGGCGGTCTACCGCTCCCGCCACTGGTGGGTCCCCACCGCCCTCCTCTCCACCGCGATAGCCGCCCTCCTGGGCTGGTGGATAGGAACGCACCCCGAAGTTCAGGCGTCGATCGCCGCCCCATCCGAACTGCGCGACCTCACGCGTCCGGGCGGCCAGTACGAGACCTATTACTCCAGCCACCCCGCAGCCTCTTTCGCCGCCCAGGTGTGGACGAACAACGCCCAGGCGGCCGCCATGTGCCTGGTC
>NZ_JAPEPO010000001.1:4860000-6357500 GCF_026340095.1 Streptomyces sp. NBC_01446
CGGTTAGTGCACTTTCGGGTGTGCGAAGCTGAGAACTTAAGCGCCAGTAAACGGCGGTGGTAACTATAACCATCCTAAGGTAGCGAAATTCCTTGTCGGGTAAGTTCCGACCTGCACGAATGGCGTAACGACTTCTCGACTGTCTCAACCATAGGCCCGGTGAAATTGCACTACGAGTAAAGATGCTCGTTTCGCGCAGCAGGACGGAAAGACCCCGGGACCTTTACTACAGTTTGATATTGGTGTTCGGTTCGGCTTGTGTAGGATAGGTGGGAGACTTTGAACTCTGGACGCCAGTTCAGGGGGAGTCGTCGTTGAAATACCACTCTGGTCGTGCTGGATGTCTAACCTGGGTCCGTGATCCGGATCAGGGACAGTGTCTGATGGGTAGTTTAACTGGGGCGGTTGCCTCCTAAAGAGTAACGGAGGCGCCCAAAGGTTCCCTCAGCCTGGTTGGTAATCAGGTGTTGAGTGTAAGTGCACAAGGGAGCTTGACTGTGAGACCGACGGGTCGAGCAGGGACGAAAGTCGGGACTAGTGATCCGGCGGTGGCTTGTGGAAGCGCCGTCGCTCAACGGATAAAAGGTACCCCGGGGATAACAGGCTGATCTTCCCCAAGAGTCCATATCGACGGGATGGTTTGGCACCTCGATGTCGGCTCGTCGCATCCTGGGGCTGGAGTCGGTCCCAAGGGTTGGGCTGTTCGCCCATTAAAGCGGTACGCGAGCTGGGTTTAGAACGTCGTGAGACAGTTCGGTCCCTATCCGCTGCGCGCGCAGGAATATTGAGAAGGGCTGTCCCTAGTACGAGAGGACCGGGACGGACGAACCTCTGGTGTGCCAGTTGTCCTGCCAAGGGCATGGCTGGTTGGCTACGTTCGGAAAGGATAACCGCTGAAAGCATCTAAGCGGGAAGCCTGCTTCGAGATGAGTATTCCCACCCCCTTGAGGGGTTAAGGCTCCCAGTAGACGACTGGGTTGATAGGCCAGATCTGGAAGCCCGGTAACGGGTGGAGGTGACTGGTACTAATAGGCCGAGGGCTTGTCCTCAGTTGCTCGCGTCCACTGTGTTGGTTCTGAAACCACGAACAACCCCACGTTTGTCACAGAGCGTGGTGCGGTTGACAGTTTCATAGTGTTTCGGTGGTCATAGCGTGAGGGAAACGCCCGGTTACATTCCGAACCCGGAAGCTAAGCCTCACAGCGCCGATGGTACTGCAGGGGGGACCCTGTGGGAGAGTAGGACGCCGCCGAACTATTTTTGAAGAAAACCCCCGTAACGGATGAGAATCCTGTTACGGGGGTTTTCTGCGTTCAGGGCCGGTCCCCTTGGGTGCGCTTTTCCGGCCGGACCCCTATTCAGGGTCCGGCCTTTTTCCTCATATTCAGAGTCGGCCTGCTGCTTTCAAAGCGAGGTAGGCGTCCGCCAGTGCTGGTGCGAGGTCGTTCGGGGTGGCGTCGATGACCGTGACGCCGCGACGGATGAGTAGTTCCGCCGTGCGGTGGCGTTCCGCTTGGGCCTGGGCCGCGGCGGCAGCGTCGTAGACCGCTTCTGTGTTTCCTCGGGAGCCGGCCATTTCCGCGATCGTCGGGTCCGCCACCGACGCCACCAATACCGTGTGGCGTTTGGTGAGGCGGGAGAGGACCGGGAGGAGGCCCTCCTCCACGGGAGCCGCGTCGAGGCTCGTGAGGAGGACGACGAGTGAACGGCGGGGGGCTGTGCGCAGGGCCGCCGCGGTCAGGCCGCGGGCGTCCGTTTCTACGAGTTCCGGCTCCAGTGGGGCCATGGCGTTGACCAGGGCCGGCAGGAGTTCGCCGGCCGCGCGGCCCTGGACCAGGGCGCGGATGCGGCGGTCGTAGGCGAGCAGGTCGACCCGGTCGCCGGCCCTGGAGGCCAGTGCGCCGAGGAGGAGCGCGGCGTCCATCGACGCGTCGAGGCGGGGTGCGTCGCCGACGCGGCCGGCGGAGGTGCGTCCCGTGTCGAGGACGATAAGGATGTGCCGGTCGCGTTCCGGGCGCCAGGTGCGGACCGCGAGTGTCGACTGGCGGGCGGTGGCGCGCCAGTCGATGGAACGGGTGTCGTCCCCGGGAACGTACTCGCGCAAGCTGTCGAATTCGGTGCCCTCACCGCGGGTCAGGACGCTGGTGCGGCCGTCGAGCTCGCGGAGGCGGGCCAGTTTCGAGGGCAGGTGCTTGCGGCTGTGGAACGGGGGGAGGACGCGGACGGTCCAGGGGACGTCGTGGCTGCCCTGGCGGGTGAAGAGGCCCAGCGGGCCGGACGAGCGGATCGTCACCCGGTCGGCCTTCCGGTCACCCCTGCGGGTGGGGAGCAGACGGGTGGTGATGCGGCGGCGTTCGCCCGGGGGGATCGTCACGCGGTGGCGGGACGCCTCGAACTCGGTGCCGGGGAGCCAGCTGCTGGGCGGCCAGGCGTCGCGTAGTTGAGCGCGCAGGGGACGGCGCGAGGGGTTGGTGACGGTGAGGGTCACGTCGGCCGAGTCGCCCAGGCGTACTGCGGTGTCGCCCGAACGGGTCAGGCGCAGTCGGCGTACCGGGGCGGCCAGGGCGAAGTCGCAGGCGCAGGCCAGGGCCAGGGGGGTGTTCACGGCCAGGATGCCGGTCCAGCTGGGCTCCCAGATGCCTACGGGGAGGGAGCCCAGGGCGGCGAGCAGGGCGGTGCGTCCGGTGAGGGCCATGGGTCCAGAGCCTTGCGTCAGCGGGGAACGGGGACGTGGGCCAGGATCGCGTTGATGACCGAGTCGGGCGTGACGCCCTCCATCTCGGCCTCGGGGCGGAGCTGGATCCGGTGGCGGAGCGTGGGCAGGGCGAGGGCCTTCACGTCGTCGGGGATGACGTAGTCGCGGCCCGTCAGCCAGGCCCAGGCGCGGGCCGTGGACAGGAGCGCCGTCGCGCCGCGGGGGGAGACGCCCAGGGTGAGGGACGGGGATTCGCGCGTGGCGCGGCAGATGTCGACGACGTAGGCCGTGATCTCGGGGGAGATCGCGGTCTTCGCCACGGCTGCCCGGGCGGTTTCCAGGTCGGCGGCGGTGGCTACGGGGCGTACGCCCGCGGAGCGCAGGTCGCGCGGGTTGAAGCCCTGGGCGTGTCGGGTCAGGACGTCGATCTCGTCCTGACGGGAGGGGAGGGGGACTGTGAGCTTGAGGAGGAAACGGTCCAGCTGGGCCTCGGGGAGGGGGTACGTGCCCTCGTACTCGACGGGGTTCTGCGTCGCCGCGACCAGGAAGGGGTCGGGGAGCGGGCGGGGGGTGCCGTCGACCGTGACCTGGCGTTCCTCCATGGCTTCGAGGAGGGAGGACTGGGTCTTGGGCGGGGTGCGGTTGATCTCGTCCGCGAGGAGCAGGTTGGTGAAGACCGGGCCGGGCTGGAACGAGAACTCGGCGGTGCGGGCGTCGTAGACGAGGGAGCCCGTGACGTCGCTCGGCATCAGGTCGGGGGTGAACTGGACGCGCTTCGTGTCGAGTTCGAGGGAAGCGGCGAGGGCGCGTACGAGGAGGGTCTTGGCCACTCCGGGGACGCCTTCGAGGAGGACGTGGCCGCGGCAGAGAAGCGCCACGACGAGGCCCGTGACCGCGGGGTCCTGGCCGACGACGGCCTTGGCGATCTCCGCGCGCAGGGCCTCCAGAGACGCCCGTGAGCTGCGGGGATCTCCGGTGGGCCCGGCGTTGTCAGTGGTCGGGGCCATCATGAGTGGCGTACCTCTCTTTCGAGGGCGTCGAGTTGGTCGGCGAGGGCTGTCAGGGCCGCGTCGTTGGCGGGCGGCGGGCCGAAGAGGAGGGGTCGTGGGTCCTGGCCGGGGGTGTGGAGTGCGGCGGTCAGGGCGGGGAGCAGGGTCTCGGGCGTGTGGGCCTGGGACGGGGGTACGCCGATGAGGGGGGCGAGTCGGGTGCGGGTGGCGGTGCGCAGAGCGGAGGCGGCGCGGTCGCGGGCGTTGGCCTTGCGGTAGAGGCGGGCGCGTCCTTCGACGGCTTCGGAGGCGCGGATCGCCACGGGGAGGCGTTCGGGGACCAGCCGGCCGAGGCGGCGGCCGCGCCAGAACGCGGCGAGGACGGCCGCGACGAAGAGTTGCAGGGTGCCCCAGAGCCATCCAGAGGGGAGCAGGTCGAAGAAGCTGCGGCGCTCGGAGTCGGTGGCCCGGGCGTCGTCGGAGAGGGAGGGGAGGTACCAGACCAAGTGGGGGCGGGAACCGAGGAGTTGCAGGGCGAGCGAGGCATTGCCGTGCTCGTCGAGGCGGTCGTTGAGGAGGATGTCGGGGGCGCCGATCAGGACGGTGTCGCCGCCCTTGGCCTCTGGCAGGCGCAGCAGGGTGGGGAGGCTTTCGCTGCGGTAGCAGGTGTCGGCGTCCGCGGGGTACGTGGCGTAGCGGCGGCCGCCGGTCTCGGCGTCGCCGGCGCGGCGGGCGGCGGACAGGGTGCAGCCGGGGCGTGCGAGTGCGTCGAGGCTGGGTGCGGGGTCCGCGGTGACGTGGGGGGCGAGGGTGCCGAGCGAGGGGGTGCCTGGGGCGATCAGGACGGTGCGGCCGCCGGAATCGGTGGTGGCGGCGTGCAGTTGGGCCTGCTGGCGGTCGGTGAGCAGGTCCGGGGACGCGACCAGGACGGTGGTGTCGGGGCCTGCCGCGTCGCGGGCCTCGGCGGTGGTGGTGACCACGCGCGTGGAGACGCCCCGGTCGGCCAGGAGGTGGGCGACGGCGCGGCTGCCGCCCGGGTCGGCGGAGCGAGGGTCGAGGCGGCCGTGTGCGGCTTCGGAGCGGACGAGCGCGATGGCGACGGCGGCGATCAGCAGGATCGCCGCGGCGATGAGCAGGCCGCGCGTGCGGGTCCAGAGCTGGCGTGGGGTGCGGGCCGTGGAGGTGGCAGGTGGCTGCTCGCCCGGGCGCGCCGGTGGCGTGGAGTCCTGTGCGTTCTGAGGGGCAGCGGTGGGAGCTGTCGGATGCCGGGTGGTCACTCGGCGGCTCCTCGGGGGGCGCTGCCGGTGAGCGTGGGGGTGGTGCGGTCCAGTTCGGAGTCGAGCGTGGTGAGGCGCTCGTACGTCTGCGGGGTGGCGGTGCGGCCGCCGTATGTGACGTCGTCGAAGTCGCGGGCCGCGGTGCGCAGTCGGTCCGTGTGCGCGGGCAGGGTGCGGCCGGCTTCGGTGGCGGCCTCGTCGGCGGTGCGGCCGGGGCGCGGGTCGAGGAGTGCGCGTTCCTCCAGGGAGCGGACGATGGCGCGCATCCGCTCCTGCACGGCCTGGGTCCAGTGGGCCTGGGCGGCGTGCGCCTCGGCGGCCGCGCGGTGTTCGGCGGCAGTGCGGGGGCGGTTGTCGAAGAGCGCGGCGGTGGAGTGGGCGGAGCGGCGCGGGGTGCCCAGGCGCCACCACAGGGCGACGGCGAGGGCCACGACCGCGAGCACGATGACGAGCAGGCCGAATCCGCCGCCGGGGGTCGCCCCGGAGGCGGCGGAGAGAAGCTTGTCGAGCCATTCCCAGAAGCGGTTGAGGCCCCGCTGGAGGAGGCTCGTGTCGTCCTGGTGGTACGCGGGCTCGGACAGCTCGCGTCGGGCCGCTTCCCGCGCGGGGTTACGCCCGATCGTCACCGGTGGTTCGCCGCCGCCCGTGCGCGAGCGCAGCGCGGCAGCCCAGAGCACTCCCCCCGCCGGGCTCACCGCATCAGCTCCCCGGGGTGGGGCTCGTGGTGTCGCCGTAGCCCTGGAGGCCTGCCGCGCGGCCGAGTTCGAGGTCGAGGGCCTCCCGGCGGATGCGCTGGTCGATGTAGAGGAGCACGGTGACGCCCGCCGTGATCGGGAACGTGAGCATGGAGCCGATCACGGAGCCGACTCCGGTGACGATGAGGAACGTCCAGCCGAGGTCGCCGGTGCCGCCGTCGAGGAGTCCGCTGACGCCTTCGCCGCCGAGTGCGGCGGCGAGGAAGGTGAACGGGATGACGATGATCGACGAGACGAGTCCGGCGATGATCCCGGCCAGCAGTTGGATGCCGAAGACCCGCCACCAGGAGCCGCGGACCAGCTTGGCGGAGCGGCTCATCGACTTCAGGATGCTCTGCTTCTCCAGCATCAGGGCGGGCGAGGCGAGCGAGAAGCGGATCATCAGCCAGATCGCCAGGACGGCGCCGCCGAGGGCGCCGAGGGCGATGAGTGGGGCGCCGGAGTCCGAGGAGCTCAGGGCGGCGACGAGGATGCCGGGCAGCATGCAGACGAGCAGGACGGCGGCGGCGATGAGCGGCAGGAGGAGCGTCAAGCCGGCCAGTTTGAGGAGCTGGGGCTTGGCGTCCTTCCAGGCTTCCCCGGTCGTCACGGACTTGCCGAGGACGGCCCGGCTGGTGACGGTCGTGAGCAGGGCCGTGGCGACGATGGTGCCGAGCAGGTAGACGATCTGGACGACGCCCGAGCTCAGCAGGGTGTCGCCTACGGCGCGCGTCAGTTCGCTCGCGGTCGCGCTCGGGTCGTCGAGGGCGTCCGTGTTCGTCGAGTTGTTCAGGACGAGGCCCTGGAGGAGGACGACGACGATCTCGATGAGTACGGCCACGGAGAGCGAGATCCCGAGGACGGTGCGCCAGTGGGCGCGCATCGTCGACACGGCGCCGTCGAGGATCTCTCCGACGCCGAGCGGGCGCAGCGGGATGACGCCGGGCTTGGCGGCCGGGGGCCTGCCCTGCCAGGAGCCCCATCCGGCTCCGTAGCCACCGCCTGGGCCGCCGTACCCGCCACCACGGCCGTAACCGCCGGGGCCCGCGGGGCCGCCGGGGGATCCGCCGCCCCAGCCCTGGGCCGGAGGAGACGGAGGGGGCGGGGTCTGGCCGGTGCCGGACGGGGCGGACCACTGCGCGGGCGGCGGCTGCTCCTTGGACCACTTCGGGTCCTGAGCGGCGTCCTCGCCGTCGCCGGTGCGGCCGTCCTGGCCGTCCTGCGCAGGCTGGTCGTCCTGGCCGTCGGAGGGGGCAGATCCGGGCGAGGCCCAGCCCGGAGTGTCGTTCATCGTCGCTCCTTCACGGTGCCCGTCCGCGGTCGCGGCGGCAGCTTGGCGCCCATCGTGCCACGGTGTGCCTCGGAGTTGACCGGGTGCCGTATGGGCTGCACACCTTCAATTGTCCGCCGGGTACGGGGCAGACTGGGCGGATGGCTGATCAGTACGCGCAAACCGGCGACGACAAGCGGCCCACCGACATACCCGTACTCCGATGGGAGGAGCCGGCCGAGGGGCCCGCGCTCGTCCTGCTCGACCAGACCAGACTGCCCGTGGAGGAGGTCGAGCTGGTCTGCACCGACGCGCAGGCGCTCGTCCAGGCGATCAGGACGCTCGCCGTGCGGGGAGCGCCGCTCCTCGGCATCGCGGGGGCGTACGGGGTCGCCCTGGCCGCGGCACGGGGGTTCGACGTGGACGAGGCGGCCCACGCGCTGGCCGGCGCGCGGCCCACGGCGGTGAATCTCGCCAGAGGCGTGCGCCGGGCTCATGCGGCGTACCGAGCCGGGCTCGGGGCCGAGGGGGACCGGGAGCGGGCCGCCCGGGACGCACTCGCGGCGGCGCGGGCGCTCCACCGGGAGGATGCCGAGGCCAGCGCCGCCATGGCCGGGCACGGTCTCGCGCTGCTCGACGAGCTGATGCCGGGCGGGCAGCATCGGATCCTCACGCACTGCAACTCGGGGGCGCTGGTCTCCGGGGGAGAGGGCACCGCGTTCGCGGTGGCGCTCGCCGCGCACCGGGTGGGACGGCTGACCCGGCTGTGGGTCGACGAGACGCGGCCGCTGCTCCAGGGCGCGCGGCTGACCGCGTACGAGGCGGCCCGGGCGGGGATGGCGTACACGCTGCTCACGGATAATGCGGCGGGGTCGCTGTTCGCGGCTGGTGAGGTGGACGCGGTGCTGGTCGGGGCCGACCGGATCGCGGCGGACGGTTCCGTCGCGAACAAGGTGGGGACCTATCCGCTCGCGGTTCTTGCCAAGTACCACCACGTGCCGTTCATCGTGGTGGCGCCGGGGACGACGGTGGACCCGGACACCCCCGACGGAGCGTCCGTCGAGGTGGAGCAGCGAGCCGGACATGAAGTGACAGAGATCACAGCGCCCCAGGCGTCTGTGGCCGGGGTTGAGGCGGGAGTCGTGATTCCGGTGGCTCCGCTGGGAACGCAGGCGTACAACCCCGCATTCGATGTGACGCCGCCCGAGTTGGTGACGGCGATCGTCACAGAGTGGGGAGTGGTTTCCCCTGTGACAGCTGAAGGACTGGGCGAGCTGTGTGCCAGGTCACGCCAGGTAACGATTAAGTAATGGGATGATGTGGCCTATGAAGGGACGAGTCCTTGTCGTCGACGACGACACCGCACTGGCCGAGATGCTCGGCATTGTGCTGCGTGGTGAAGGTTTTGAGCCGTCGTTCGTAGCTGACGGCGACAAGGCGCTGGCCGCTTTCCGTGAGTCCAAGCCGGATCTGGTGCTTCTGGACCTGATGCTTCCCGGCCGGGACGGCATCGAGGTGTGCCGCCTGATCAGGGCGGAGTCCGGGGTGCCGATCGTGATGCTGACCGCGAAGAGCGACACGGTGGACGTCGTGGTGGGCCTCGAATCGGGCGCCGACGACTACATCGTGAAGCCGTTCAAGCCGAAGGAGCTCGTGGCCCGTATCCGGGCGCGACTGCGGAGGTCCGAGGAGCCCGCGCCCGAGCAGCTCACCATCGGTGACCTGGTCATCGACGTGGCCGGGCACTCCGTGAAGCGGGAAGGGCAGTCGATCGCGCTGACGCCGCTGGAGTTCGACCTCCTGGTGGCGCTCGCCCGCAAGCCGTGGCAGGTGTTCACGCGTGAGGTCCTCCTCGAGCAGGTGTGGGGCTATCGGCACGCGGCCGACACCCGCCTGGTGAACGTGCATGTGCAGCGGCTGCGCTCGAAGGTCGAGAAGGACCCCGAGCGTCCGGAGATCGTGGTGACCGTCCGTGGCGTCGGTTACAAGGCCGGACCGAGCTGACATGTCCCGAGACAGTGCCGCTCCGGCACCCGGGGGGCCGGGAATCCGCTCGGGGCGGCCTGTGGGACCGAAGGCCGGGCGTGGCTCAGTGCTGCGCCGGGTCCTCGATGGCGGTCTGCTGCTCCAGGGCGGAATGAAGGGCAGCCCCGTGCTGCGCCTGTTCACACGCTGGGTGCGGCGGCCGCTGCTGCCCGCCATGCGCCTGTGGCGGCGCAACATCCAGCTCAAGATCGTCGTCACGACGCTCCTGATGTCGCTCGGCGTCGTACTGCTGCTCGGCATCGTCGTCATCGGCTCCGTACGCAACGGCCTGCTCGACGCCAAGGTGAAGGCGTCGCAGAGCCAGGCCGAGGGCGGCTTCCGGGCCGCCAAGGACAAGGCCGACACAGCCGCGGCCGGGGCACGCGACGGGGCGACGACGGACAGTCGCGCCCCCCTGAACACCAACAACTGGATGAGCGAGCTGGTCACCCAGCTCTCCTCCGGCGGCCAGAGCGCCTTCGACGTGGTGACGCTCAGCCCGCCCGGGGCCGACAGCGGCGACAGCGTGCGCGGACCGCGGGCCTCCGGCGGCGTCCTCGACCCCAGCGTCCCCGACGACCTGCGCGAACGGGTCGAGAAGATGACCGGCGCGTCCCAGGAGTACACGCGCATCGTCTACGAGGACGGCAAGGACTCCCAGCCCGGCCTCGTCATCGGCAAACAGATGACCGACCCGAAGGGCCACGCCTACCAGCTGTACTACCTCTTCCCGCTCACCCAGGAGGAGAAGTCGCTCGGCCTGGTCAAGGGGACGCTCGCCACGGCCGGGCTGTTCGTCGTGGTGCTGCTCGGCGCCATCGCCTGGCTGGTCGTACGGCAGGTCGTCACGCCCGTACGGATGGCGGCAGGCGTCGCCGAGAGGCTGTCCGCGGGACGCCTCCAGGAACGTATGAAGGTCACCGGCGAGGACGACATCGCCCGGCTCGGTGAAGCCTTCAACAAGATGGCGCAGAACTTGCATACGAAGATCCAGCAGCTCGAGGATCTCTCGCGGATGCAGCGACGCTTCGTGTCCGACGTGTCGCACGAGCTGCGGACGCCACTGACGACGGTGCGCATGGCCGCCGACGTGATCCATGACGCGCGCGTGGACTTCGACCCGGTCACCGCGCGGTCGGCGGAACTGCTCGCCGATCAGCTGGACCGGTTCGAGTCACTCCTCTCGGACCTCCTCGAGATCAGCCGCTTCGACGCGGGCGCGGCCGCCCTGGAGGCGGAGCCGATAGACCTGCGGGAAGTCGTACGGCGTGTGGTGGGCGGCGCCGAGCCGCTCGCCGAGCACAAGGGCACGCACGTGCGGATCGTCGGGGACCAGCAGCCCGTGGTCGCCGAGGCGGACGCCCGGCGCGTGGAGCGCGTCCTGCGCAATCTCGTCGTCAACGCCGTGGAGCACGGCGAAGGCAAGGACGTGGTGGTGCGGCTCGCCGCGGCCGGCGGCGCGGTCGCCGTCGCCGTACGCGACTACGGCGTGGGCCTCAAGCCCGGCGAAGCCACCCGCGTCTTCAGCCGCTTCTGGCGCGCCGACCCGGCACGCGCGCGTACCACCGGCGGCACGGGCCTCGGCCTGTCCATCGCCCTCGAGGACGCCCGGCTGCACGGCGGCTGGCTCCAGGCGTGGGGCGAGCCCGGCGGCGGCTCACAGTTCCGGCTGACGCTGCCGCGAACGGCGGACGAACCCCTGCGGGGGTCCCCGATACCGCTGGAGCCGGAGGACTCACGGCGCAACCGCGGCCTGAGCGAGGCAGGGCTTCCGCTCGGCGGGGGCGCCGGCAAGCTCGCGACAGTTCCGGCGCAGACAGCGGGCGCGTCCCGCGTGCCGTCGCCCGTACCGGCGAAGGAACCGGCCGCACCCCGGTACACGGTCGATCCCACGGCGCTGCCCGGGAACGGCTCGCGGGTCGTGGCCCGCAGCGACACCGTCGCACCGGCGACACGCGGTCAGAACACAAGGGGTCCGGAAGGGCCCTGGGAAGAGCAGGCCGGACCGGCCGAGGGGGCCGGCGGCAGCGGCGAGGGAAGTGGGGGCGGGCGTGCGCGGTGAGCGGGGGCGGCCACCGATGGCCGGACGGCGGCGCGGGCTGCGTACAGGTGTGCTGCTCGGCTGCGGCGCAGTGGTGCTCAGCGGCTGCGCGTCCATGCCGGACAACGGCGGACTCCAGGCCGTGGAGGCGTCGCAGCGGCCCGACTCACAGGTGCGCGTCTTCGCGATGCCGCCCCGCGAGAACGCCGGGCCCGTCAGCATCGTCGAGGGCTTCCTCGAGGCGCTGACCAGCGACGATCCGCAGTACACGATGGCGCGCATGTACCTCACGGAGAAGGCCGCCAAGGGCTGGCACCCCGAGGAGCGCACCACCGTCCTCACGGACGGACCGAGCACAGGACCGGCGAGCAGGCCGAGCGCCGGCGAAGAGGGCCGTACGTTCAGACTGAGCGGCCATCAGGTCGCGTTCGTGGACCAGCAGCAGGCGTACCGGCCCGACGGCACCTCGTACAGCAAGACGCTGCACCTCGTGCAGGAGAACGGGCCCAAGGGCAAGCAGTGGCGCATCGACGGGCTGCCGCAGGGGGTCGTCCTCGGGCAGTCCGACTTCCAGCGCATCTACCAGTCCGTCAACAAGTACTACTTCGCGCTGGACGAGGAGTCCTCCGGCGGCGGCGGCGCGCAGAGCGGTGGAGGATCGGGTTCGGGTTCGACCAGCCGTCAGAAGAGGCTGGTCGCCGACCCCGTGTACGTCCGTCAGTGGATAGACCCCCTCACGCAGACGGTGCGGGCCCTTCTTGCGGGACCCACGCACTGGCTGAACCCGGTCGTGACCACGACGTTTCCCTCCGACACGCGGCTGCGCAAGGGCGTGAAATCGCTCGCGCCCGACGACGAGAACAGTCTGAAGGTCCCGCTGAACGCGAAGGCCGACCACGTCGGGCAGGCCCGCTGCAAGGAGATGGCCGCCCAACTCCTGTTCTCCCTGCGGGATGTGACGTCGGCGAACGTGTCACAGATCGAACTCCAGCGGTCGAACGGGTCGCAGCTGTGCGTCCTGAGCGAGAGCGGCGCCGAGGCCCTCGTGGAGCCGAGCACCTCCGGGCCCTCCGACGACCAGTACTTCCTGGACGACAAGGGACGGCTCGTACAGATGTCGGGCACCTCCCGCACCGCGAAGGACCCTGAGCGGGTGCCGGGTCCGCTCGGCGACGGCGAGCAGCGGATGCGCTCGGTCGCCGTCTCGCGCGACGAGACGCAGGCCGCGGCGGTGTCGAACAACGGCAGCGCCCTGTTCGTCGGGTCGTTGGTGGCGGGCGCCTCGCTCGGCGACCCCGTCGTACGCAGCAACGCCAAGTCCGAGCAGGACCGTCTGACGACACCCAGTTGGGACGGACTCGGCGACCTGTGGGTGGCCGACCGCGACCCGAAGAAGCCACGGCTGCTGATGTTCGGCCGGGGCATGGCGAACGAGATCCACGAAGCCGACGTCTCCGGTCTCGACGGCGGTCGCATCGAGGCCGTGAAGGTGTCGGCTGACGGAGTGCGGATCGCGCTGCTCGTGGCCGACAAGGGCAAGACCACGCTGCGGATCGGGCGCGTCGAACGCGACTCGGGACTGGACGGCAAGGTGACGGTCTCGGTCGACGAACTGCGCGCCGCGGCACCCCAGATGGAGGAGGTCACGGCCATGTCGTGGGCCGGCGGAAGCCGACTCGTGGTCGTCGGACGCGAGTCCGGGGGCGTGCAGCAGCTGAGTTACGTCCAGTGCGACGGTTCGGCGCCGACGGGGCAGGCGCTGCCCGGCCTGACGGGCGTGAAGGAGATCGCGGCGTCCGAGGACGACCGCCTGCCACTCGTCGCCCACTCGGACGACGGGATCGTCAGGCTGCCGCCGGGTCTGCCGTGGCAGACAGTGCTCAAGGACGGGACGGCGCCGGTCTACCCCGGGTAGAGAAGGCTGAGGGGCGGCGGGACAGCGTCAAATACGCCGTTCCCCCTCCCGCCGGACGGAGTTGAGTCCTCCGATTGCAACGGAGTGTGCCCGTCCGGGGGTTATCCACAGGGGGTTATCCACAGGGGTGGCCGCCGCGCGCCCCTCTTGGCACAGTGGTGGACATGCGGGGGTGGTTGCAGGACCTCGGAGATCTTGTGCTGCCGGCCGAGTGTGGAGGCTGCGGTCGGCCGCGTACGGCGCTCTGCGCGCGCTGCGGGGCCGCCCTGTGCGGCGGTGCGCCGGGCCGGGTGCGGCCGAGCCCTGAGCCGCCCGGGCTGCCGGTGGTGCACGCGGCCGCTCCGTACCAGGACGCGGTACGGGCCGTACTGCTCGCGCACAAGGAGCGGGGGGTGCTGGGTCTCGCGGAGCCCCTGGGCGCGGCCCTCGCGGGGGCTGTGCGGGCGGGGCTGAGAGGAGCGGGGGGTGCGGGAGGGGGCGGGGGTGGGGGCCCCGTAGACGGGCGTACACAGGCAGATGGGCGTACACAGGCACACGCGCGTACGCAGCGAGACATGCACACCCAGGTACGTGGCGGGCGTGGCCAAGCAGGTGCGCGGGCCCAAGCAGGCGACCGCACCCAAGCAGGCGCGCGAGCCTCGGCAGGCGACCGCACCCAAGCAGGCGCGCGGACCTCGGCAAGCACTCGAACTCCAGCAGGCGCGCGAACCTCGGCAGGCATGCGGGTCCCGGCAAGCACTCGACCCCCAGCACGCATGCCAATCCCAGAACGCGCGCCCGCCCAACCAGCCGTCCGCATCCAACCCCACACCCCCCTCCTCCTGGTCCCCGTTCCCTCCGCGCGGAAGGCTGTTCGGGCGCGTGGGCACGATCCTGCGCGGCGGATCGCGTATGCCGCTGCGGCTGAGCTTCGTCGGGCGGGGGTGCCTGCCAGGGTGCTGGCCGCGTTGCGTCAGAGGCGGGCCGTTGCCGATCAGGCCGGGCTCGACGCGCGGCGGCGTCTGGCCAATCTCGCCGGTGCTCTGGAGGTGCCCGCGGGGGCCCGTGCGCTCCTCGCCCCGGGTGGCCGGATCGTGTTGGTCGACGACGTCATGACCACGGGCGCCTCATTGGCGGAGGCGGCCCGCGCAATACGTGCGGCAGTGGTCAGGACGGCAGAGGATGAGCGTGACGGGTTCACGCCGGGATGGGTGGGAACTGCACGGGAATTGCCCCCGCGCAACTCGATCAGTGCGGCCGTGGTCGCCGCCTCTCCGGGTTCTTTCGAAATAAACCGGAACCGAGCGTAAACCTGCGTCGTTGCAGGTAGTGAGAGGGTCAATTCACCTGAATGGAGGTACGCGTCAGTAGAGGGTGACGACATCCGTCCGGGCGAGATATGTTCGGTTGTGAGGAATGGTTGACGCCGTCCTCGGCAATCGGGAATGCCGGTGTCGTGGGTGCCGTAGGTTTTTCGGCAATCACCCGCGATGATGGGGTGTAGATCTTGTCCATGGGGGAGGAGGAGGTGGAAGTCGCCGAGTCAGAGACTCCGGAAGTGGCCGGAGTCTGGTGCAACAGGGAGATGCTCCGCCGATGGAGCGGGGCGATCCGGGAACGGAGTTCTGCGTGGACATCGTCGTCAAGGGCCGCAAGACAGAGGTGCCCGAGCGGTTCCGCAAGCACGTGGCCGAGAAGCTGAAGCTGGAGAAGATCCAGAAGTTCGACGGCAAGGTGATCAGCCTCGACGTGGAGGTGTCCAAGGAGCCCAACCCCCGACAGGCCGACCGCTGCGACCGCGTAGAGATCACACTCCGCACGCGTGGCCCGGTCATCAGGGCGGAGGCAGCGGCCAGCGACCCGTATGCGGCGCTCGACCTGGCAACGGACAAGCTCGAGGCGCGCCTGCGCAAGGAACACAGCAAGCGGTCCACCCGCCGCGGAAGCGGCAGGCTCACGGCCGCGGAAGTCCCCGATGTCGTCCCCACGGCGACTCTGAACGGGGACGGCTCAGTGGTCAACAACGAGGAGCCCGGCGGAGTGCCGACCACGAGGATCGGCTCCCTCGAGGTCCAGGGCGAAGGCCCGCTTATCGTTCGCGAGAAGACGCACGTCGCTGCGCCCATGTCGCTCGACCAGGCGCTCTACGAGATGGAGCTGGTCGGGCACGACTTCTACCTCTTCGTCGACTCCGAGACCAAGGAGCCCAGCGTCGTCTACCGGCGCCACGCCTATGACTACGGCGTGATCCACCTCAACACCGACCCGATGGTCACCCAGGCGCAGTCGTCCGAAGCGGGCGGGGCGCTCGGCGGCTGAGGCAGGCGGAACAACACCGCTGAGCCCTCGGGAGACAGCCGGAATTGGTGCCCCTGGGAGCGCGTGCGCCCCCAGGGGCACCATCGTGCGACCCCCGTGCACACCGCTCTGTCACCGCACCGACGCCAAGGCATGAAATCATGGCCGTGCCGGGTCAACCGGTGTGCCGCTGCCTCGGGTTGGCGTGGCACCGGAAGACGGGCCGTGGCCTTCAGGGGGAGGAACGATGGCGGACAGCTTCGGACCGATGCGGGACGACGGCGCCGGTACGGCCGGTGACGGTGTCCAGGGCATGGGCCCGGACGGGAGCGCGCCGCGCAAGGAGCCGATCCGGGTCCTCGTGGTGGATGACCACGCGCTGTTCCGGCGCGGGCTGGAGATCGTTCTCGCGGCCGAGGAGGACATCCAGGTCGTCGGCGAGGCGGGTGACGGCGCCGAGGCCGTGGACAAGGCGGCCGACCTGCTGCCCGACATCATCCTGATGGATGTGCGGATGCCCAAGCGCGGCGGGATCGAGGCGTGTACCTCCATCAAGGAGGTGGCCCCCAGCGCCAAGATCATCATGCTCACCATCAGTGACGAGGAAGCCGATCTCTACGACGCGATCAAGGCGGGCGCGACGGGTTATCTGCTCAAGGAGATCTCCACGGACGAAGTGGCGACGGCCATTCGCGCTGTGGCCGACGGGCAGTCACAGATCAGCCCCTCGATGGCGTCGAAGCTCCTCACCGAATTCAAGTCGATGATCCAGCGAACGGACGAGCGGCGCCTCGTCCCCGCGCCGCGGCTGACCGACCGCGAGCTGGAAGTCCTGAAGCTGGTCGCCACGGGCATGAACAACCGCGATATCGCGAAGCAACTGTTCATCTCCGAGAACACCGTGAAGAACCATGTGCGCAACATCCTGGAGAAGCTGCAGCTGCACTCCAGGATGGAGGCCGTGGTCTACGCGATGCGGGAGAAGATCCTCGAGATCCGGTGACGGCGGCCGGGTGACGGCCGCCGGGTGAGAGCGGTCGGTCGAGGGGCGGTCAGTCGAGGGGCGGTCAGTCGAGGGCGGTGACCAGGGCCGGCTTGAGGCCGGGCAGGTCGACGCGCTCGATCCGGACCGTGTCACAGCCCACCCACTGCGCCGCCTCCCGCAGTGCCTGCGCCACGGCCGGGACCGCCTTCGGGCCGTCCAGGGAGACCTGCTTGGCGACCAGCGTGCTCCCGTCGCGCGCGGGGTCGACGCGGCCCACCAGGTGCCCGCCCGCAAGGACCGGCATCGCGAAGTAGCCGTGCACCCGCTTCGGCTTGGGGACGTACGCCTCCAGGCGGTGCGTGAAGCCGAAGATCCGCTCCGTGCGGGCCCGCTCCCAGATCAGGGAGTCGAAGGGCGAGAGCAGCGTCGTACGGTGGCGGCCGCGCGGGACGGTCTCCAGCGCTGCCGGGTCCGCCCATGCCGGCTTCCCCCAGCCCTCCACGGTCACGGGCACCAGGCCCGAGTCCTCGACCACCGCGTCGAACTGCTCGTTCTTCAGGCGGTGGTAGTCCGCGATGTCGGAGCGCGTGCCGACGCCCAGGGACTGTCCGGCCAGGCGGACCAGGCGGCGCAGGCACTCCCGGTCGTCGAGGTCGTCATGGAGCAGCTCGGCCGGGACGGCGCGCTCGGCGAGGTCGTACACCCGCTTCCAGCTGCGGCGCTGCGTGCACACCACCTCGCCGTACATCAGGGCGCGCTCCACGGCGACCTTCGCCGCGGACCAGTCCCACCATTCGCCCTTGTTCTTCGCGCCGCCCAACTCCGTTGCCGTGAGCGGGCCTTCGGCGTGCAGCTGCTTGATGACCTGCTCGTACGCGCCGTCGGGCAGGTCGTGGTGCCAGTGCGGGCGGGTGCGGTAGGCGCGGCGGCGGAACGCGAAGTGCGGCCACTCCTCGACGGGCAGGATGCACGCGGCGTGCGACCAGTACTCGAAGGCGTGCGGCGCGCCCGACGTGCCGGGGGTCCAGTACGCGTCCTCGACCGTTCTGCGGCCGACCGCGCCGAGGCGTGCGTACGGGATGAGTTCGTGGGAGCGGGCCAGCACCGAGATGGTGTCGAGCTGGACCGCTCCGAGGTGACGGAGCACGCCGCGGACCCCTGCACTGCGGTCCGGCGCGCCGAGGAACCCCTGGGCCCGCAGTGCGATGCGGCGGGCCTCGTCGGCGGTGAGTTCGGTGGCGGGGCGCGGCGTGGTCGTCATGCCCCGAACGATAGGGCGCGGCACTGACAGTCGGGCCGGGACCGCAAAGCCCTGAAGACAGGCGGCGCCGGAAGCCGTCAGGCCGGGCCGGGAAGTGTCATCCCGGCGCCGGAGACGCCGTCACACAAGCGCCGGGAGGTAGGGCAGCGCCGCCGGGAGGCCGAGGTCCGAAGGGAGGAGCGAGGCGACCCAGCAGTCGCGCAGCACTCCCTTGTTGGGCAGGCCCGACCGCATGACGCCCTCCACGGTGAAGCCGGCCTTCTCGGCGACGGTGCGCGAGCCGACGTTGCCGACCTCGGCGCGCCACTCCAGGCGCGTACAGGCCAGGTCGGTGAAGGCCCAGTGGGCCAGGGCGAGGACGGCTTCGGTCATGTAGCCGCGGCCGCGGTGCTCCCTGCCGGTCCAGAAGCCGACCTCCCAGGCGCCCGCGCGCGGGTGGTGCAGGCTCGCGGCGGCGATCACGGGGCCGTCCTCCTGGAGCCGCACGGCGAAGGTGTACTCCGTGTCGGCCCGCCAGCCGTCCGGGACCATGCGGCCGACGAAGTGCTCGGCGTCCACGCGCGCGTAGGGCGACGGGATCGTGGTCCAGCGCTGGATGTCGGGGTCCTGGGCCGCGAGATACACCTCGTCGGTGTCCTCGGCGGTGAACGTGCGCAGCCGCAGGCGGTCGGTGGTGAGTACGACGGGTTCCATCGGCCGATTCTGCTCGGAGGCCGACAATGACGCCAGCAGAATTCGCGGGGTGAGCGCGCTGTTACCTTTCGTATTCGGGGTGCACACCTTCGTGCGGCACCTTGAGCGGTCCTCGTGCGTTGTCCGTGTGGCTGTGGTTACGGCAGACCTCCCGGCGCGCCGGGGTCCTCGCATACGATGGCCGTTGCTCTATACCGTCACACCCGACCGTGCCAGGCCCGACCGGCAAGGAGACCAACCCCCGTGTCCGTCCTCTCGAAGATCATGCGTGCAGGCGAAGGCAAGATCCTGCGCAAGCTGCACCGCATCGCGGACCAGGTCAACTCCCTCGAAGAGGATTTCGTCAGCCTCTCCGACGCCGAGCTGCGGGCCCTCACCGACGAGTACAAGGAGAGGTACGCCGACGGCGAGAGCCTCGACGACCTGCTCCCCGAGGCTTTCGCGACGGTGCGCGAGGCCTCCAGGCGCGTCCTCGGCCAGCGCCCCTACGACGTCCAGTTGATGGGCGGCGCCGCGCTCCACCTCGGCTACGTGGCCGAGATGAAGACCGGTGAGGGCAAGACCCTGGTCGGCACGCTCCCCACGTACCTGAACGCGCTGTCCGGCAAGGGCGTCCACCTGATCACGGTGAACGACTACCTGGCCGAGCGCGACTCCGAGATGATGGGCCGCGTCCACAAGTTCCTCGGCCTCAGCGTGGGCTGCATCCTGGCGAACATGACGCCGGCGCAGCGCCGCGAGCAGTACAACTGCGACATCACCTACGGCACGAACAACGAGTTCGGCTTCGACTACCTCCGCGACAACATGGCGTGGTCCCAGGACGAGCTCGTCCAACGCGGTCACAACTTCGCCGTGGTCGACGAGGTCGACTCGATCCTCGTCGACGAGGCCCGTACGCCGCTGATCATCTCCGGCCCGGCCGACCAGGCCACGAAGTGGTACGGCGACTTCGCGAAGCTGGTCACCCGCCTGAAGAAGGGCGAGGCCGGTAACCCGCTGAAGGGCCTCGAGGAGACCGGCGACTACGAGGTCGACGAGAAGAAGCGCACCGTCGCCATCCACGAGCCCGGCGTCGCCAAGGTCGAGGACTGGCTGGGCATCGACAACCTCTACGAGTCGGTGAACACGCCGCTCGTCGGTTACCTGAACAACGCCATCAAGGCGAAGGAACTGTTCAAGAAGGACAAGGACTACGTCGTCATCGACGGCGAAGTCATGATCGTCGACGAGCACACCGGCCGTATCCTCGCCGGCCGCCGCTACAACGAGGGCATGCACCAGGCGATCGAGGCGAAGGAAGGGGTGGACATCAAGGACGAGAACCAGACGCTCGCCACGATCACCCTGCAGAACTTCTTCCGTCTCTACGACAAGCTTTCCGGCATGACCGGTACGGCCATGACCGAGGCCGCCGAGTTCCACCAGATCTACAAGCTGGGCGTCGTCCCGATCCCGACGAACAAGCCGATGGTCCGCAAGGACCAGGCCGACCTGATCTACCGCACCGAGGTCGCCAAGTTCGACGCGGTCGTCGACGACATCGCCGAGAAGCACGAGCAGGGCCAGCCGATCCTCGTCGGTACGACGTCCGTCGAGAAGTCCGAGTACCTCTCGCAGCAGCTGTCCAAGCGCGGTGTGCAGCACGAGGTGCTGAACGCGAAGCAGCACGACCGTGAGGCGACGATCGTCGCCCAGGCCGGCCGCAAGGGCGCCGTCACCGTCGCCACGAACATGGCCGGTCGAGGCACCGACATCAAGCTCGGCGGCAACCCGGACGACCTCGCCGAGGCGGAGCTGCGCCAGCGCGGCCTCGACCCCGAGGAGCACATCGAGGAGTGGGCAGCCGCGCTGCCCGCCGCCCTGGAGAGGGCCGAAAAGGCCGTGAAGGCCGAGTTCGAGGAGGTCAAGGAGCTCGGCGGGCTCTACGTCCTCGGCACGGAGCGCCACGAGTCGCGCCGTATCGACAACCAGCTGCGTGGCCGTTCCGGCCGTCAGGGTGACCCGGGCGAGTCCCGCTTCTACCTGTCGCTCGGTGACGACCTGATGCGCCTGTTCAAGGCCCAGATGGTCGAGCGCGTCATGTCGATGGCGAACGTCCCGGACGATGTGCCGATCGAGAACAAGATGGTCACGCGCGCGATCGCGTCGGCCCAGTCGCAGGTCGAGCAGCAGAACTTCGAGACCCGGAAGAACGTCCTCAAGTACGACGAGGTCCTCAACCGGCAGCGTGAGGTCATCTACGGCGAGCGGCGTCGCGTCCTGGAGGGCGAGGACCTGCAGGACCAGATCCAGCACTTCATGGACGACACGATCGACGAGTACATCGGCGCCGAGACCGCCGAGGGCTTCGCCGAGGAGTGGGACCTGGACCGGCTGTGGGGCGCCTTCAAGCAGCTCTACCCGGTGAAGGTCACCGTCGAAGAGCTGGAGGAGGCCGCGGGTGACCGTGCGGGTCTGACGGCCGAGTTCATCGGGGAGTCCGTCAAGGACGACATCCACGCGCAGTACGCGGCGCGTGAGGAGCAGCTCGGCTCCGAGATCATGCGTGAGCTGGAGCGCCGCGTGGTCCTCTCCGTCCTGGACCGCAAGTGGCGTGAGCACCTCTACGAGATGGACTACCTCCAGGAGGGCATCGGCCTGCGCGCCATGGCGCAGAAGGACCCGCTGGTCGAGTACCAGCGCGAGGGCTTCGACATGTTCACCGCCATGATGGAGGGCATCAAGGAGGAGTCCGTCGGCTATCTGTTCAACCTGGAGGTCCAGGTCGAGCAGCAGGTCGAGGAGGTCCCGGTGCAGGACGCGGCGCCGTCCCTGGACAAGCAGGACGCGGTGCCGGCCGGTGTCGGCCGTCCCGAGATCCGCGCCAAGGGTCTCGACGCCCCGCAGCGTCCGGACCGCCTGCACTTCCAGGCGCCGAACGCCGAGGGCGGCGTGGACGAGATGGACTACGTCACCGAGGACGGCCCGACGCGTTCGGAGGCCGACGGCCTTACGCGCGCGGAGCGCCGCAAGCAGCAGAAGGGCGGGCGTCGCCGCAAGAAGTAGTGCGCGGCGCGCTCTGACCGGGCGTGGGTGAAGGGGCCGGACACCACCTGGTGTCCGGCCCCTTCCGTCGTCCCTGGCTCACCGATCCTGTGGCGTGAGCGCCGGGCGCCCGCCCATCTCGACGGCCGTGCAGAGCCAGCGGTGGTCGTCGCCCCGGTGCAGGCGGAAGGCGAGGGCGTGCAGCCGGGGGCCGGCGCTGATGCGGGCGAAGACTTCGTAGACGCCGGGTTCGGGCTGGTAGTGGCCGATGCCGCGGACGACGGGCTGCCGTCCGCGGTCGTTGAGGGGCCGGTTCTCGGCGAGCCGGATCAGGGAGTCGTAGAGGGATCCGGCGAAGTGGCGGGAGGCCCAGTGGACGGGGCGCTGGCCGCTGAGCATCAGCAGAAGGCGCTCGGTGAACAGTTCGGCGGGGTGGGGCGGCAGTTGGGGCGGGACGCGCACGGGCCGCGCGCCGGGGCGCCTCGCGTCCTGCCTGCCGGGCGGGCGGCCGCCCGGGGGTCGGGTCGTCCTGGGGCGGCGGCGCGGCTGGTCCATCACCTTGCGCAGCGGCTCATGGGCGGTGGGCTCGTGCATGTCTGGGTCCCCGTTCGGCGTCCGACCGGTGGATACCGATCGGTAACTTTGCTTGGGGATCTTGTACGTGGACGGCGGCGCCGCTCGCAAGGCCCGAGGTGCCCGGCGCGGGCGGCCGGAAAGATCACCTATCCGAGTGGTCGGACAGCGGACGAGGCGTGCGGGGACCGGGCTCGGGAGGGTCACGGAGGGGTCCGGTGTGGACGTGCGGACGGGTGGTGACCGGCACCCCGAAGGGGGACTCCCGCACGTATCCTGAAGGCCCTCTCGTCGACGAAAGTGGCCCGCCATGCGCGTGTACGTCCCCCTGTCCCTGCCCCGTCTCGCCGAGGCGCACAAGGCGGGCGAACTGGGACCCGGACCGCTCACCGCGTACGCCGTGACGCCCGCGCTGCGCGAGTGGTACGTCTCCGACGACATCGAGGAGCTGGAGTACGCGGCCCTCAACCGCGCGGCGGTGGCGTCATTGCGGCTGATCGCCGGGGAGCCGGACGCGCCCCGTAAGCGGGTCGTGGTCGCGCTCGACGTGCCGGACGGCGCCGCGGTGGCAGACCCGGACCGCGGGCTCGACCCGGGAGCGCTCGGCGAGGTGCGGATCGCGAACGCGGTCCCCCTGGCCAAGGCCGCGGCGGTGCACGTGGACTCCGCCGACGCCGAGAAGGACGTGACGGCGGCGGCCGCCGCGCTCGGGGCGGCGGACCAGGGCGACGACGACGCGCAGTTCGTCGTCGACGGCGCCGAGGACCACGAGCTCCTCTGGTTCGCCACGCAGGAGATCCCGAACCTGCTCGGCCTGGGCGACTGACCTGCGCGAACGTACGATTGTCGGTCCCTGCGGGTAGGTTCTCGGCATGGGGAAGCACGCAGCCGGAGCACACATCGTCTGGGACTGGAACGGGACACTGTTCCACGACAACGACGCGGTCATCAGCGCGACCAACGCCGCCTTCGGGGAGATCGGACTCGAGCCGATCACCCTGGAGCGGTACAGGGAGCTGTACTGCGTGCCGATACCCCGCTTCTACCAGCGGCTGATGGGCCGGCTGCCCACCGAGGCCGAGTGGGAGCGCATGGACACCGCCTTCCAGCGGCACTACACGCTCCACCGCACGGCCTGCGGGCTCGCCGAGGGCGCGGAGCTCCTGCTCGCCGACTGGCGCTCCGCGGGCGGCAGCCAGTCGATCCTCAGCATGTACGGCCATGACGAACTCGTCCCGCTGGTACGGGAGTTCGGGATCGAGTCGCACTTCCTGCGGGTCGACGGGCGCACCGGCCCCTCCGGTGGCAGCAAGGCCGAGCACATGGTCCGTCATCTCGGTGCGCTGGCAATTTCGGGGGTGGCGCCGGGGCGCACGGTGGTCATCGGGGACGCGGCCGACGACGCGGTGGCCGCGCTGCACGCGGGCGCCGGAGCCGTGCTCTACACCGGCGGATCGCACAGCAGGGCCAGCCTCGAAGGAGTGGGGGCGCCGGTCGTGGACACTCTCGCGGAGGCGGTGGGGGTGGCGCAGCGCCTGGCGGAGTGAGCGAACGCGCTCACGCTCCTCGGTCGGCTGCGTGCGCTGTGGTGGTCGTCGACGGGCGGGAACGCACGGATTCGGCAAGGCGGCACCGAGCCGATCCCGGTGACGCTCGCCGCCGTTCTCGAACCGCACGGCGGACGCGCACGTGGAGCACATCCCGGCCAAGTTGGGCGTCGCGTTCGCACGACAGGCCGGGGCGTGCCGTTCCGCGGGTGGTCCGCGCGACAGGGCGCCGGGTGCCGATCCGGTCAGCTCCGCGGGCTGTCGTGGCAGCGGAGCTCCGTCGTGTCGCCCAGGAGCGCCGTGCGTGGCGGCCGCCCCGTCGGCAGGACAGCCGCCCGTCACCTCTCAGGTGCTCCGGTACTCAGGTCACCGGCGCCTTGGCGCGCAGCACCGTGAGGAACTCCCGCATCCACCCCGAGTGGTCCGGCCAGGCGCGGGACGACACCAGCGTCCCGTCGACCACCACTTCCGCGTCGCGGAAAGCCGCGCCGGCCGCCTGCATGTCGGGCTCCAGCGCCGGATAAGCCGTGACGTTGCGCCCGCGCAGCCCGTCGACCGCCGCCGTGAGCAGCGGACCGTGGCAGATCTGGGCCACGGGCTTGTCGGCGTCGAAAAAAGACTTCAGAATCTTGCGCAGCTCCGGGTCGTTGCGCAAATACTCGGGGGCGCGGCCGCCCGGGATCACCACAGCGACGTACTGTTCGGGCTCGACCTCGGCGAACGCGAGATCGGCGGGCCAGGTGTAGCCGGGCTTCTCCGTGTACGTGTCGAACCCCGGCTCGAAGTCGTGGACGACGAACTGCAGCTTCTTGCGCTCCGGGGCGGCGATGTGGACGTCGTAGCCCTCCTCGCGCAGGCGCTGGTAGGGGTACAGGACTTCCAGTGACTCGGCGGCGTCGCCGGTCACCAGGAGGATCTTGGGTGCCATGGCTGTGCGCTCCCCTCGGAGCCTTCGGGCCGGGGTGTCTTCCCCTCAACGTGGACCCGGCAGGACCGTTAGGCAACCCCCCGTGGCATCCATCCGCGTCGCTGTCCCTGTGCAGAGTGTCAAAGTTCGACCGCTGTATTTGTACACATACGGCTCATGACGACTTCCGGGGGAGGGGCGATAGCCTTGACCCGTGATCAGCGCGATATCTCGCGGGGGCATCGTCGCCCCCTGCCCGCGCCGGGAGCACACGGAGATCTACATCCGTGCCCGGTGCTCCGCTGACCATTCCCTTCGGGACGGAACATGGATGCCGTCCCGGCTCCGGGCAGGAAATACGCCAAAAATGGCGGATAAACGCCCGCTCATCTCTCATCCCGGCATACCGTCGACATCGACCGGAGACCCCGCGTCGTGGCGTTGTGCCGCATCAATTTCTTCAACGTCACGCAACGGCGCGCGACAGGAGCCAGAGGACAATGCAGACCAAGCTGGACGAAGCCAAGGCCGAGCTGCTCGCACGGGCCGCCCGGGTAGCTGAGAACAGCCCGGCAGGGGGGCATCTCCCGGCCGGGACGAATGGCGAGGGGGCTCCGGACCAGGAGTCCGTGCTCGCGTTCCTCCAGCGCTACTACCTGCACACCGCCCCCGAGGACCTGGCCGACCGTGACCCGGTCGACGCCTTCGGTGCAGCCGTCTCCCACTACCGGCTCGCGGAGGTCCGCCCGCAGGGCACCGCGAACGTCAAGGTCCACACGCCGACGGTCGAGGAGAACGGCTGGACCTGCAGCCACTCCGTCGTCGAGGTCGTCACCGACGACATGCCGTTCCTGGTCGACTCGGTCACCAACGAGCTGTCCCGCCAGGGCCGCGGCATCCACGTCGTGATCCACCCGCAGGTCACCGTGCGCCGTGACCTGACCGGCAAGCTCCTGGAGGTCCTGCCCGCGGGCAGCGCCGCCGACAGCCACGACACGCTCACCGAGTCGTGGATCCACGTGGAGATCGACCGCGAGACCGACCGCGCCGATCTGAAGCAGATCACCTCCGACCTGCTGCGTGTCCTGTCCGACGTCCGCGAGGCCGTCGAGGACTGGGAGAAGATGCGGGACTCGGCGCTGCGTATCGCCGACGACCTGCCCAGCGAGCCCACCGCCGACGACCTGCGTGCCCAGGACGTCGAGGAGGCCCGCGAGCTGCTGCGCTGGCTGTCCGCCGACCACTTCACGTTCCTCGGCTACCGTGAGTACGAGCTGCGCGAGGACGACTCGCTGTCCGCCGTGCCCGGCACCGGCCTCGGCATCCTGCGCTCCGACCCGCAGCACGGCAGCGACGACCACCACCCGGTGAGCCCGTCCTTCAGCCGGCTGCCCGCCGACGCGCGCGCCAAGGCCCGCGAGCACAAGATCCTCGTGCTGACCAAGGCCAACAGCCGCGCCACCGTGCACCGCCCCTCGTACCTCGACTACGTCGGCGTGAAGAAGTTCGACGCCGAGGGCAACGTCATCGGCGAGCGCCGCTTCCTCGGCCTCTTCTCGAGCGCCGCGTACACGGAGAGCGTCCGGCGCGTCCCGGTCGTGCGCCGCAAGGTCCAGGAAGTGCTGCGGGGCGCCGGGTTCTCGCCCAACAGCCACGACGGCCGCGACCTGCTCCAGATCCTGGAGACGTACCCGCGCGACGAGCTGTTCCAGACCCCGGCCGACGAGCTGCGCGCCATCGTCACCAGCGTCCTCTACCTCCAGGAGCGCCGCCGGCTGCGGCTCTACCTGCGCCAGGACGAGTACGGCCGCTACTACTCGGCCCTCGTCTACCTGCCGCGCGACCGCTACACCACCGGTGTCCGGCTGCGGATCATCGACATCCTCAAGGAAGAGCTCAACGGCACCAGCGTCGACTTCACGGCCTGGAACACCGAGTCGATCCTGTCCCGGCTGCACTTCGTCATCCGCGTCGAGCCGGGCACCGAGCTGCCCGCGCTGACCGAGGCCGACACCGAGCGCATCGAGGCGCGGCTCGTCGACGCCGCCCGCTCGTGGGCCGACGGCTTCGGCGAGGCGCTGAACGCGGAGTGCGGCGAGGAGCGCGCGGCCGAGCTGGGCCGCCGCTACTCCGGCGCCTTCCCCGAGGGCTACAAGGCCGACCACTCGCCGCGCGCGGCGGTCGCCGACCTCGTCCACCTGGAGGCCCTCAAGCGCGGCGAGAAGGACTTCGCGCTCTCGCTGTACGAGCCCGTGGGCGCCGCCCCCGGCGAGCGCCGCCTCAAGATCTACCGCACCGGCGCCCCGGTCTCCCTCTCGTCCGTCCTGCCGGTCCTCAACCAGCTCGGCGTCGAGGTCATCGACGAGCGCCCGTACGAGCTGCGCTGCTCGGACCGGACCACCGCGTGGATCTACGACTTCGGTCTGCGCATGCCCCAGTCCAACGGCAACGGCGACTACCTCGGTGACGACGGCCGCGAGCGTTTCCAGGAGGCCTTCACGGCGACCTGGACCGGTGCCGCCGAGAACGACGGCTTCAACTCCCTCGTCCTGAGCGCAGGTCTGAACTGGCGGCAGGCGATGGTGCTGCGCGCGTACGCCAAGTACCTGCGCCAGGCCGGGGCGACGTTCAGCCAGGACTACATGGAGGACACCCTCCGTAACAACGTCCACACCACCCGCCTCCTGGTGAGCCTCTTCGAGGCGCGCATGTCGCCGGAGCGCCAGCGGGCCGGGACCGAGCTGATCGACGGGCTCCTGGAGGAGCTCGACGGGGCGCTCGACCAGGTGGCGAGCCTGGACGAGGACCGGATCCTGCGGTCCTTCCTGACCGTCATCAAGGCGACGCTGCGGACGAACTTCTTCCAGAAGGCCGACGACGGCAAGCCGCACGCGTACGTCTCCATGAAGTTCGACCCGCAGGCCATCCCCGACCTGCCCGCGCCGCGCCCCGCCTTCGAGATCTGGGTGTACTCGCCGCGTGTCGAGGGTGTGCACCTGCGCTTCGGCAAGGTCGCGCGCGGCGGTCTGCGCTGGTCCGACCGGCGTGAGGACTTCCGTACCGAGGTCCTCGGCCTGGTCAAGGCGCAGATGGTGAAGAACACCGTCATCGTGCCGGTCGGCGCCAAGGGCGGCTTCGTCGCGAAGAACCTGCCGGACCCGAGCGTCGACCGTGACGCCTGGCTGGCCGAGGGTGTCGCGTCGTACAAGACCTTCATCTCGGCGCTGCTCGACATCACCGACAACCTGGTGGCCGGCGAGGTCGTGCCCCCGGCGGACGTCGTGCGCCACGACGAGGACGACACGTACCTCGTGGTCGCGGCCGACAAGGGCACGGCGACGTTCTCCGACATCGCCAACGCGGTCGCCGAGTCGTACAACTTCTGGCTCGGTGACGCCTTCGCCTCCGGCGGCTCGGCGGGCTACGACCACAAGGGCATGGGCATCACCGCCCGCGGCGCCTGGGAGTCCGTGAAGCGGCACTTCCGCGAGCTGGGCACCGACACGCAGACCGAGGACTTCACGGTCGTCGGCGTCGGCGACATGTCCGGTGACGTGTTCGGCAACGGCATGCTGCTCTCCGAGCACATCCGCCTGGTCGCCGCGTTCGACCACCGGCACATCTTCATCGACCCGCGGCCCGACGCGGCCACCTCGTACGCCGAGCGCCGGCGCCTGTTCGACCTGCCGCGCTCCTCGTGGGCCGACTACAACAAGGAGCTGATCTCCGCGGGCGGCGGCATCTTCCCGCGCTCCGCCAAGGCGATCCAGCTCAACGCGCACATCCGCGAGGCACTCGGCATCGAGTCGGGCGCCGCGAAGATGACGCCGGCCGACCTGATGAAGACGATCCTGCACGCGCCGGTCGACCTGCTGTGGAACGGCGGCATCGGCACGTACGTGAAGTCGTCCGCCGAGTCGAACGCGGACGTCGGCGACAAGGCCAACGACGCGATCCGCGTGGACGGCAAGGACGTGCGCGCCAAGGTGATCGGCGAGGGCGGCAACCTCGGCGCGACCCAGCTGGGCCGTATCGAGTTCGCGCGCAAGGGCGGCAAGGTCAACACCGACGCCATCGACAACAGCGCGGGCGTGGACACCTCCGACCACGAGGTGAACATCAAGATCCTGCTCAACGCGCTCGTCACCGACGGCGACATGACCGTCAAGCAGCGCAACAAGCTGCTCGCCGAGATGACCGACGAGGTCGGCGCCCTGGTGCTGCGCAACAACTACGCGCAGAACACGGCCCTCGCCAACGCGGTCGCCCAGGCGCCCGACCTGCTCCACGCCCACCAGCGCTTCATGCGCCGCCTGGTCCGCGAGGGGAACCTCGACCGGGCCCTGGAGTTCCTGCCGGCCGACCGGCAGATCAAGGAACTGCTGAACTCCGGGCGCGGTCTGAGCCAGCCCGAACTGGCCGTCCTCCTCGCGTACACGAAGATCACGGCCGCGCACGAGCTGATCCAGACGTCGCTGCCGGACGACCCGTACTTGCGCAGGCTCCTGCACGCCTACTTCCCGCAGGCGCTGCGCGAGCGGTACTCCGACGCGGTCGACGGGCACGCGCTGCGCCGCGAGATCATCACCACGGTGCTGGTCAACGACACGGTGAACACGGGCGGTTCGACGTTCCTGCACCGGCTGCGCGAGGAGACCGGGGCGTCCCTGGAGGAGATCGTGCGGGCGCAGCTCGCCGCACGCGAGATCTTCGGCCTCGGCGAGGTCTGGGACGCGGTCGAAGCGCTCGACAATGTCGTCGCCGCGGATGTCCAGACCCGGATCAGGCTGCACTCGCGCCGCCTGGTCGAGCGCGGCACGCGCTGGCTGCTCAACAACCGGCCGCAGCCGCTCCAGCTCGCCGAGACGATCGACTTCTTCCGTGAGGGCGTCGCCCAGGTCTGGTCGGCCATGCCGAAGATGCTGCGCGGCGCGGACGCCGAGTGGTACCAGTCGATCCTGGACGAGCTGACCGCCGCGGGCGTGCCGGAGGAGCTGGCCCAGCGGGTCGCCGGGTTCTCCTCGGCCTTCCCGACGCTCGACATCGTGGCGATCGCCGACCGCACCGGCAAGGACCCCCTGGCCGTCGCCGAGGTGTACTACGACCTCGCGGACCGGCTGTCCATCGCGCAGCTGATGGACCGGATCATCGAGCTGCCGCGGTCCGACCGCTGGCAGTCGATGGCCCGCGCCTCGATCCGCGAGGACCTGTACTCGGCGCACGCCGCCCTCACGGCCGATGTGCTGACCGTCGGGAACGGCGTGTCGACTCCGGAGCAGCGCTTCGACGCGTGGCAGGAGAAGAACGCGCCGATCCTGGGCCGCGCGCGGACGACCCTGGAGGAGATCCAGAGCTCGGACGCCTTCGACCTGGCGAACCTGTCGGTCGCGATGCGCACGATGAGGACGCTGCTGCGCACCCACTCGTAGGGTCCGCATCAGCGAACGGGGGCGCCCCGCACCGGAACTCCGGTGCGGGGCGCCCCCATTTCACCGCCCGGACTCTTTCCGTTCTCTTCCCTTTCTCCGGCAGGCCTCTTGACCGGGTCTGAACTGATGGACCGCGCGCCCGATCGGTTGCTCCTGACGGCGCGTCGACCCCAAGGGGTTCGCCATAAGCCATTGAATCGGGCATAGCGTCTAAAGTGGACCCGATTGTCAGATCGGCAGCACCGAGCGGAGAGGTCGGGAAGGGTCCATGACGGAAGCGATTCTGCTGGTCGGCGGGCTGGGCACCCGGCTGCGGCCGCTCACGGTCAACACGCCCAAGCCCATAGTGCCGGCGGCCGGGGTCCCCTTCCTGGCCCACCAGATCGCGCGGCTCGCCGCCGCGGGCGTCGACCACATCGTCCTCGCCACCTGCTATCTCGCCGAAGTCTTCGAGCCGTACTTCGGCGACGGATCGGCGCACGGCGTCCACCTCGAATACGCCGCCGAGTACGAGCCGCTGGGGACCGGCGGAGCGATCCGGCACGCGGCCCGCCGCCTGATCTGCGCACCCGAGGACCCCGTCCTCGTCTGCAACGGCGACATCCTCACCGGCCTCGACACCCGCGCCCTCATCGACCGGCACCGCGAACGCGAAGCCGACGTCACCCTCCACCTCTCCCGCGTCGAAGACCCCAGCGCCTTCGGGCTCGTCTCCACCGACGCCGACGGCTGCGTACTCGCCTTCACCGAGAAGCCGCAGACGCCCGAGGAGATCGTCACGGACCAGATCAACGCGGGCTCCTACGTGTTCCGCAGGTCCGTCATCGACAGCATCCCGGCCGGCCGGCCCGTCTCCGTCGAGCGCGAGACGTTCCCCGGCCTGCTCGCCGCGGGCGCCTATCTGCACGGCATGGTCGAGGACTCCTACTGGCTCGACCTCGGCCGGCCCGAAACCTTCGTGCAGGCCTCCGCCGACCTCGTGCGCGGGGTCGTCCACTCACCCGCCGTGCCCGGAGTGCGCGGCGAGTCCCTCGTACTGCCCGGCGCCAAGGTCGCCTCCGACGCCTGGCTCGCCGACGGGACCGTCGTCGGGGCGGGCGCCCGGGTAGGTTCAGGGGCCGTCGTCCACGGTTCCGTGCTGCACGACGGCGCGACCGTGGGCGCCGGTGCCTATGTAAGGAACAGCCTGGTCGGCGCTGGTGCGCGGATCGGGCGGCGCTCCGTCCTGCACGGCAGCGTCATCGGTGACGGCGCCCGCGTCGGCGCCCACAACGATCTGCGGAACGGAACCCGGGTGTGGTGCGAGGCGGTACTGCCCGACCGGGCCGTCCGCTTCTCCTCCCTCGCCGGAGAAGGGCTGACCGAACAGTGAACAAGAACTCTCCCGACATCTCGGCCACACCGGCCGCCGCGAAACCGCTGCCCGACGACTGGGCCCGCACCCCCCTCACCGTCGTCATGCCGACGTACAACGAGGCGGGCAACCTGCCCGGCATGGCCGACGCCCTCATGGCGCTCCCGCTCCCGGGCCTGCGCCTTCTCGTCGTCGACGACTCCAGCCCCGACGGCACCGGCGACATCGCCGAGCGGCACGCCGAACGGCACGGGCGCGACCGGATGAGCGTCCTGCACCGAGCCGGGAAGGAGGGCCTCGGCCGGGCCTACGCGGACGGCATGGCACGGGCCGTCGCCGACGGGGCGCGCTACGTCCTCCAGATGGACGCCGACGGCAGCCACCCCGTCGACAAGGTCCCCGCGCTCCTCGGCACCGCCCTCTCCACCGGCGCCGCCGTCACCATCGGCAGCCGCTACGTCCAGGGCGGCACGCTCTCCGACGCGTGGGGCGCGCACCGCAGGCTCCTGTCCCGCTGGGCCAACGCCTACGCGGGCACCATCCTCGGCACCCGCGTCCGCGACATCACCGGCGGCTTCAACCTGTGGCGCGAGGACGCCCTGCGCGCCATCGACCTGGCGTCCGTGGACAGCGCGGGCTACAGCTTCCAGGTCGAGATGAAGTACCGCGCCGTGCGCCGCGGCTTCGGCGTCATGGAGGTCCCCATCCACTTCGAGGACCGCACGATCGGCGAGTCCAAGATGAACCTGATGGTGCAGCTCGAATCGGTCACCATGCCGTGGAAGCTGCGGGCGAGGGCGCGCCGATGACGGTCCCGACCGCGGTGCGCGAGGCGCCGCCCGTTGCCGCACCCGTCCTGGTTCGCGTGCGCCGCCTGTCCATGGAGGTCGCCAAGTTCGGCGTCGTCGGCGGGAGCGGAGTCGCCGTCAACTTCCTCGTCTTCAACCTCCTGCTGCACGGCATCGGCCGGGCACCGATGACGGCGACGGTCCTGGCCAGCTGCGTCGCCATGGGCACCAACTACCTGGGCTTCCGCTTCTTCGCCTACCGGGACCGCGCCTCCCGCACCCGCCGCCAGATCGCGCTGTTCTTCGGCTTCAGCGCGCTCGGCGTCCTCATGGAGAGCGTCCTGTTCTACGCCGGATACCAGGGCGCCTCGATGACCGGACCGCTCGCGTCGAACGTCGCCAAGGCGCTGTCCATCGTCCTGGCCTCGGCGTTCCGCTTCCTCGTCTACCGGACGTGGGTCTTCCAGCACGATGCGCGCCGCGAGTAACGCGGCCCTCAGGGCCGCCGCCCCGCTGGTCCTCCTGCTGCTCCTCGCCCTGCTCGTGGCAGTCGCCGTTCGGCTCCCATGGGCGGGCGACCTGGGCATCCACGCGGCCACCGTCGAGCGCCTGCGCCACGATCTCCTCGACCCGGGCAACCCGCTGGTCGACGAGAAGACGCCGAGCCCGTACTACTCGCCGTGGACGGTGTTCCTCGGCGCCCTCGCCGACCTCACCGGCCTCGGCACCTTCACCGTCCTGCGCATCGCCGCACTGATCTCGCTGACGCTGCTCGTGACCGGCGTATGGCGGTTCACCGGCACCTTCACCGACGCGTCCATGGGCCGCACCCGGCGCACGGCGGTCAGCGTGCTCGTCCTCCTGTGCCTGCTCCTCCTGTGGGGCACGAGCCTGTTCAACTGGAGCGGGTTCCTCGGCCTCAACTCCCTTGCCCTGACCGTCTCCTACCCCAGCACGTTCGCGCTCGGCGTGTCCTTCCACTTCTGGGCGCTGCTGCGCGGGGCGCTCGCGCGCGGCTCGGGCCTGCCCGTGTTCCTCGGCCTCGGCCTGCTCTGGTCCGTGATCCTGCTGAGCCATCAGTTCTCGGGCGTCGTCGCGTCGTTCGGCGCGCTGGCGATGGTGGCCGGGGCGCGGCCCTGGCCGGTACGCGCGGTGTGGACACGGCTCGCGGCCGGGCTCGCCGTCGGTGCGGTCGTGCTCGCCGCGTGGCCGTACTACTCGTTCTTCTCGCTGTTCCACGCGCAGGGCCTGGAGGAGATCCACCGGGCCCTGTACGGGAACCTGCTCGGCCGGTACTGGCTCCTGCTGCCCGGCGTGTTCGCCCTCGCCCTGCGCCTGCGCAGGGACCGCCGTGATCCGCTGGTGGTCTTCTTCGCGCTCGGGGCGCTGATGTTCGTGGCAGGCGGGGTGAGCGGCCACTACTCGTGGGGCCGGGTCCTGCCGGCCGCCGTGATCCCCGCGCAGGCCGCGGCGGGCCTAGAGGTGTTCGGGGCGGGGCGCAGGGCGGTGCGTACGGCGTTCGCCGCGGTGCTCGGCGCGGCGCTCCTCGTGGGCGCGTGGACCCAGTCGGGCACCCTCGGCTACGTCCTGCCGCGCGACGCCCTGCCCCCGCCGGTCGCCGACCGCTACAACCCGCCGTGGCGCGGCTACCAGTGGGTGACGCCCTGGGCGAAGTACGGGGACGTGGTCCTCGCCACGATGTTCCCGGCGCGGCAGATCCCCGCGTACGGGGCCTACACCGTCGCCCCCGGCTACCCGGACTTTTTCCTGCCCGACGAGACGGCCCGCACCCGCGCCGTGGACTCCTACTTCGCGCCCGGCGCCACGCGTGCCGAACGCCTCGACGTCCTGCGCCGCTACGAGGTGCGGTGGATCGTGAGCCACCGCGGCGACGCCGGCCTCGCCGCGACCGACCCGGCACTGCACAAGGTCACGACGGGCCCGGGAGGTCAGACCCTCTACGAGGTCGTCGGCGACCCGGGCTAACGCAGCGCGCTCTTCACCAGGCGTACCGCGTTCCGTACCCGCCCGTCCGACACCGTGGCCAGCCTGTGCGCCACCGGGTGCGTCACCCGGGCCGTGAGCCCCGCGGGGTGCCAGCGGATCTGGAGGCGCCCCGCGCCCCGCCCCTCCGGCTCCAGCGTCACCTGGTGCGGGGCCGCCCCGGAGCGGTAGCCGACGCGGGCGGTGAACGTGGGGAAGTCCAGCGGCGCCAGCAGGACCGCCGTGTTGCGCAGGCTTCGTTCCTGGAGCTGGAGCATCGGATGCCGTACGCCGTCGAAGCCGTGCACCGGGAGGGGGGCCGCCGCCAGATCGACCCGTACCCGCCCCTCGAAGACGCCCGGCCGCACCGGGTCGAGCCGCAGCGGTGTCGTCATACGGCGACGCCCCGGCGACACGACCAGCGAGGCGACGTGCGGCCCGACAGCGAGGCGCAGACCTGGGTCGTACGTGCGCACCGACAGGTCGACGGTGGCACCGGGGCCGCGCTCGATGGCCGTGATCTCGTGGCGGAACTGGGCGCCGGGGAACGGGCGCGCGTACAACTCCTGGTCGGACAGATCGAGTTCCGTACGCGCAGTGTCCGACTCCGGGACCACCGACCCCCAGTACACGGCGCCGGACGCGTCCGTGGCCGTCTCGCGCGGGGCCACCGCGTGACCGAGCCCGCGCGCGGCGAGCCGGGCATCGGCGAGGCGCCCGTCGCGCACCAGTTGCAGGACGACCCGCTCCGGGCGCGGCAGCCGGGCGTACGCGCCAGGGGACAGCGTCGCCAGATACGGGTTCACGATCTCGGCGAACCCGGCCAGCCACGCGTCGTCCCGGAAGGGCAGGTCGCCCGCGTACATCCGGAAGTCGTGCTTGAGGAACTTGTAGTCCTTGTCCTCGCGCACCCCCGCGTGGCCGCCCGCCGCGAGGAACTCGTCGATGAGCTCCTGCACGTGGACGCGGTCGCGGACGTTGCTCAGCTTGTGCCGCTGGTTGGAGATCGACGCGTCGTCCGCGGCGACGAACGGCGCGATGTACCAGCGGTAGACCGGCTCGGGGATGACGGTGAAGGACTTCGCGAGGCAGTACGCCTGCGCCGAGAACAGCTGGTCCTCGTAGTGGATGCCCTCGGGGAAACGCAGCTCGTGGCGATCGAGGAACTCCCGCTTGTACATCTTGCTCGTCGACAAGTGCTCGAAGAACAGGCCGGGTTCGGCGTCGATCCCGTCGACCGTGCGGCGCTCCGCGACCAGGTGCGGCATCCACGTCGACGTGCGGCCCGTGTCGACGCGTACCCGCTCGACCGCGCCCATCGCGAAGTCGATCTCCCGCTCGCGGTGCGCCGCGAGCAGCAACTCCACTGATTCCCCGGGGAGTTCGTCGTCGCTGTCGAGGAACATCAGATACGGGGCGCGGGCGATGTCGAGCGCGCGGTTGCGGGGCGCGCTGCACCCGCCGCTGTTCTCCGGCAGACGCAGGTAGCGCACCCGCGGGTCCGAGGCGGCGAGGCGGCGCGCCACCTCGGGGGTGGCGTCCGTCGAGTGGTCGTCGCTGATGACGACCTCGATGTTGCCGTGCGTCTGGTCCAGGACCGAGGCGACGGCGCGCGGCAGCCGCCCGGCGTCGTTGTAGACGATGACGGTGACCGTGACGTCGGGGGTGATCGTCCTCGTGGGCGTGGTCATCGGCGGGCTGCCTCCTCGGGGGTGGGCGCGGGGATGCGCTCGTCGACGAGGATCACCGGGGGCAGCGACGCGTCGCTCTCGCCGAGGAAGACCCGGCGCACGACCCGCTCGGCGGCGTGGCCGTCGTCGAACTCGCAGAACCGGCGCCGGAACGCGGCCCGCGCCTTCCCCGACGCCTCGTCGCGCCACGCGCCCGCCGCGAGGACCTCCGTCAGCTCGTCCTGTGTACGGGCGACGGGCCCGGGCGCCTCGGCGATCAGGTCGAAGTAGACCCCGCGGGTCTTCGCGTACATCTCCCAGTCGTCCGCGTAGACCACGATCGGGCGGTCCAGATTGGCGTAGTCGAACATGATCGACGAGTAGTCCGTGACCAGGGCGTCCGCGGCGAGGCAGAGGTCCTCGACCGGGTCGTACGTGGACACGTCGATGACCCGGCCGCTACGGCGCAGCTCCGCGAGCGGTGAGGCCGCCCCGCCGTAGAAGTAGTGGCCGCGCACGAGGAGGACGGTGCCGTCGCCCAGGCGGTCGGCGAGCGTGGCCAGGTCGAGGCGCGGGGTCCAGGAGGCCTCGTAGTCGCGGTGGGTGGGCGCGTACAGGACGGCCCGCCGGCCCGGCGCGATGCCGAGGCGGTCGCGAACAGCCCGGATGTCGGCGGCCGTCGCGCGGTAGAAGACGTCGTTGCGCGGATAGCCGTACTCCAGCGGGACGTAGTGCGCGGGATAGGCGCGCTCCCACATCCGGGTGGAGTGGCTGTTCGACGTGACGCTGTAGTCCCACTTGTCGACGCGGGCCAGGAGCTGGCGGAAGTTGAGGCCCTTGGACGCGGTCGGGTACTCCATCTGGTCGAGGCCCATGCGCTTGAGGGGCGTGCCGTGGTGGGTCATGACGTGGACGGCTTCGGGGCGTTTGACCACGGCGTTGGGGAAGTTGACGTTGTTGACGAGGTACTTGGCGCGGGCCATCACCTCCCAGTAGCGGCGGGAGCCGGGCACGACGTGGTCGGTGCCGGGCGGCAGGAGCGGCGCGTGGGCCGCCGAGACGACCCACACCTGGTGGATGCGCGGGGCGAGTTCGGCGGCCTTCGCGGCGATCGCGGCCGGATTGCAGGCCATCCCCCGGTCCCAGTACGCGGAGAACACCGCCAGGTCCGGGTCCACGGGCCGGCGCAGTTCCCGCCGGTAGCGGTGGTCGCGGACCTTCGCGCCGATCCGCCGCTTGCGCTGCCTGACCGCGGACTTCAGACCGCGCCGCTTGTGGTTGACGCTCTGGAAGGCGCGGTAACGGGCGTACGCGTCCTCTTCGAGCAGCCGGCGCCGGATGCCTTCGAGCCCCGCGGGCCTGCGGTAGCCCTCCGGCCGCCACGCGACGGCCGCGCGGGAGGCCCGGCGGAAGAACTCGCGGCCCACCGGCTCCGGCATCCCGGCGCGGGCCACGATCCGCATGCACTCGGTCGCCATCACGTCGTACAGCACCGCGCGGGGACCGGTCGGCGTGCCGCGGTCGGCCATCAGCCGCTGGAGGTCCTCGTACTCGCCGACGGGCGCGTAGTACTCCTCCGGGGTGAGCGGCGGCAGGCTCGCGGCGCGCAGCCTGCGCTCGTCGAGCACCACCTGCTGCAGAGCGGCGACGCGGCCGGCGAGGACGAGGGCGGCGCGCGCCGCGAAGCGCTCGTCGGTGGCGGCCAGTCGGTCGCGGTGGTCCCGCCAGAACGCGGCGCGCAGGGCGCGGTTGCCGAGCAGCGGCGTGACCCGCAGGAGGTCGGGGCAGTCCGCGAGGGTCAGATCGCGGTCGCCCGCCCTGGCCAGCAGACGGGCGTCGGGGCCCGGGGCGCCGGCGGCGTGCCAGGTCGAGCGGACCTGGTCGGCGAGTACGACATCCACGCGCTCGGCGCCGTCCGGGAGGCCCGCGACCCGGTCCCGCAGGGCCCGCAGCGCGCCGGGGGGCACCCGGTCCTTCGCGTGCACGAACAGCAGCCACTCGCCCGAGGCCCGCTCGCCGCCGGCCGCTCGGGCCTCCTCGTCGGAGATCGCGCGGGGCAGGGCCAGAACGGTGACGCGGCCCGGCACGTCGGCGGTCGGCGCCGGATCGTCCACGGCGGCGACGACAAGCTCCGCCCCCTCGGGCAGCTGGCCGGTCACGCTGTCCAGACAGTCGGCGAGGTGCCCCTGCACGTCCCGGCCGTACACGATGACGCTGAGTTCCTGCACGGTCGCCGTCCCTTCTTCTCCTGGCGCATCATAGTGTCACCAATCGGATAAAAGGGATAAGGGGAGCGGGTCCCGAATCAGCCTCAGGCGGAAACGGCGACCCTGGCCTTCTTGGGTTCCGTCCCGCCGCCGTCCGGATTGGTGAACGCCTCGTACGCCTTGAGGACCTCGTCCGTCGGCCCGTCCATGCGCAGCTCGCCGCGCTCCAGCCACAGGACCCGGTCGCAGGTGTCGCGGATCGACTTGTTGTTGTGGCTGACGAGGAAGACCGAGCCGGCCTCCTTGCGCAGTTCGCGGATCCGGGACTCCGAGCGCTTCTGGAAGGACCGGTCGCCGGTGGCCAGGGCCTCGTCGATCAGCAGCACGTCATGGTCCTTGGCGGCGGCGATGGAGAACCGGAGCCGGGCGGCCATGCCCGAGGAGTACGTCCGCATGGGCAGCGTGATGAAGTCGCCCTTCTCGTTGATGCCGGAGAAGCCGACGATGTCTTCGTAACGCTCGCGGACCTCCTCGCGGCTCATGCCCATGGCGAGGCCGCCGAGATGGACGTTGCGCTCGCCCGTGAGGTCGTTCATCAGCGCCGCGTTCACGCCGAGCAGCGACGGCTGGCCATGTGTGAAGATCCGGCCGTTCTCCGTCGGCAGCAGCCCCGCGACCGCCTTGAGCAGCGTCGACTTGCCCGACCCGTTCGTGCCGATCAGGCCGATCGCCTCGCCCTTGTACGCGGTGAACGAGACCTTCTTCACCGCGTGCACCTTGCGCACGCCGGCCCGGGCCTCGGCCTTCTTCCGGCCGCCGATGATGCGGCCGAGCGCGGCGGTCGCGGTGCCGCGGCCCGCCCCGGTGCCGTTCACGCGGTAGACGATGTCGACGTTGTCGACGATGACGGTGGGGATCCGCTCCCCAGAGGTGTCAGCCACGGCCGTACGTCTCCTCTGCCTTCCAGAAGTAGATGAACCCGCCGACGCCCGCGACCAGCGCCCACCCGGCCGCGATCGCCCACACATGGGGCGGCAGCTGACCGCGGTGGAAGCTGTCGATCAGGGCGAAGCGCATCAGGTCGATGTAGACGGCGGCCGGGTTCGCGGCCAGCAGCACGTGTACGACGTGCGGCAGGTGCTGGTTCTTGAGGACCTTGTCGATGCTCCACATCACGCCGGACGTGTACATCCACGTACGCAGCAGGAACGGCATCAGCTGCGCGATGTCCGGCGTCCTCGCGCCCATTCTCGCCATGACGAGGGCCACGCCGGTGTTGAAGACGAACTGGAGCAGCAGAACCGGCAGGACCAGGAACCAGGAGAGGGCCGGCGGAACGCCGAAGCAGAGCAGGATCACCACCAGCGCGCACATCGAGAACAACAGCTGCTGGAGCTGCTGGAGCGCGAACGACACCGGCAGCGCGGCGCGCGGGAAGTGCAGCGCCCGTACGAGACCGAGGTTGCCGGAGATCGCGCGCGTGCCCGCCATGATCGAGCTCTGCGTGAACGTCCACACGAACACGCCGGTGACCAGGAACGGCACATAGTCCGGCACGTTGTGCTTCGTGCCCATCAGGACGCCGAAGATGAAGTAGTAGACCGCCGCGTTCAGGAGCGGGGTCGCCACCTGCCACACCTGGCCCAGCTTCGCCTGGCTGTACTGCGCCGTGAGCTTGGCCGTCGCGAACGCGGTGATGAAGTGGCGCCGCTGCCAGAGCTGCCCCACGTACTCCGCGAGGGTCGGCCGCGCGCCGCTGACCGAGAGGCCGTACCGCGCGGCCAGCTCCGCGGGATCTTCCACCGGCGCGGTGGCCGCCGGCGGGGGAGGTGTGTCGACTGCCTGACTCACATCCGCTGCTTTCGCTCAAGGGGTCGGAGACGTCGGAACGGGTCCGTATCGTCGTGACGTGAGCGTAGGGCGTCGCTACGTCGGAACGCAACCGTTTCGTCGTGCCGCCCTATGCTGTACGGATGACCAACGCCGACTCCGCCAAGCCGACGCCACGTCGAAGAGCCCCCGCAGGCGCGGCAGTGCTCCGCGAGGATGTGACGGAAGCCATCCGCTCCGCCGTCTTCGAAGAACTCGCCGCCGTGGGCTACGCCCGTATGTCCATCGAGGGGATCGCGCGCCGCGCGGGCGTCGGCAAAACCGCCGTCTACCGCCGCTGGCGCTCCAAACTGCACCTGGTCCTCGACCTGGTCTCCGCCATAGCGGTACAGGGCCTGCCGGCCCCGGACACGGGTTCTCTGGAGGGCGACCTGCGCCTCCTCTACGAGGTCACGTCCCGGGCCCTCAGGCACCCGGTCGCGGGCCAGATCATCCCCGACCTCCAGGCCGAGGCGGCGCGCAACCCGGAAATCGCGGAGGCCATGCAGAAGGCGCTGCGCGAAGGCCAGTACGGGGTGGCGAACGGCATCGTGCGCAGCGCCGCCGCACGCGGGGAGGTCAGGGCGGACCTCGACGAGGACCTCGCCCTCGACCTGATCTCGGGCCCGCTGTACTGGCGCGCCGTGGTGGTGCGGACGCCGCTGCCCAAGGGGTACCTGGGGAAACTGGCGTCGGCTACGGCGGCGGGGTTGAAGGCGCTGTAGCTGTAGCTGTAGCTGTAGCTGTAGCTAGCGCTGGGCTGCGTAGGTGATGAAGGCGGCCCAGGTGGTGGGGGTGGCGGTGAGGCGGGGGCCGTCGGGGTTCTTGGAGTCGCGGATGTGGATGGTGGTGGGGGTGGGGGCTACTTCGATGCAGTCGTTACCGTCACCGCTGCTGCTGTAGCTGCTCTTGAACCAGCGCAGGCCGGAAACGTTCACTGCCGTGGCTTTGCGGATCATGGTTCTCCCAGCATTTGCTCGATGAGGCCCCGCGACTCCCTCGGCGTCAGAGCCTGGGCCCGGATCATGCCATAGCGCAGCTCAAGCACCCTGAGCTGCTTGGGGTCCGAGACCGGACGGCCGTTGAACGCGCCGTCGGAGCGCCCCACCGCGCTGCCGTCCGGGAACTTCAGCACCTCGATCAGCCCGCCTGTTCCGGGATGTTCCTCACAGCTGGTCGGCAGGACTTGAAGTGCGACGTTCCGCAACTGCCCGATTTCCAGCAGCCGTTCGAGCTGCCGACGCCACACCATTGTGCCTCCGACCGGACGCCGGAGCGTCGCTTCCTCCTGGATAAAGCTGATCGCCGGGGCTGGATCGCGGTCGAAGACGACCCGTCGGGCCAGTCGGGCCGAGACCACGCGTTCCAGGTCGTCCGACGAATACGCGGGCAGCCATCCGCCGAACAGCGTTCGCATGTGCCCCTCTGTCTGCAGAAGGCCATGCACGTTGTGGTTGCTGTAGTGGGACAGCTCGACGGCTCGCGCTTCAAGGTCCGCCAGTTCACGGACCTTTCTCGGGTACCGCGCACGCCTCATGCTCGGTTTCATCGCCGTCACGAGCCCGCCCGTGCGGAGGAGCTCGTCCACCTTGTCCAGGTACTCCGGCCGAGGAATGCGCGCTCCCCGCTCGATCTTCCGGACGAGGTCCTCCCCGTACCCGATTCGCTCGGCGAATTCAGGGACGTGAAACCCGGCTGCCTCCCTCAGAAACCTCAGCTGCTGCCCGACGACTTCCACCGCCGAGGCGATTCCGTCCTCGGGATCCACGTCCCAACCCGGCTCATCCATGCCCACCCACCTCCAACGCCCACACGTACCCGCACGGCATCGGGGACAGCCGAGACAGAACTGGACAACGGCTGGACAGTCCCCGTACGCACCGGAGTCATGACTGCTCATGGCGTCTGCACTCCGACACGCTGAGTGACATGGAAGCAGAAACTCAACTCCACGCAACCGCACGCCAGTTCACCGTGCTGCTCTCGGCCACGCCACGCGGAGCGCGCCTGGCCAGACTGCTCACGACGGAGCAACTCCGCGCCTGGGGACTCCCGTTCGAAGCGGCAGCGCACGTCGTGGCGGAGCTGGCGGCGAATGCCGTGACGCATGGGCGGGTGCCCGGCCGGGACTTCCGGTTCACGCTCCTGGCGACTCACGGGGTGATCCGAATCGAGGTCACGGATACGCGCGGGGAGCGGGTCCCGCAGTTGCGTCATCCCGGCGGCGAGGAAGAGACCGGACGGGGCCTGCAACTGGTGGAGGCGCTGGCGGCGCGCTGGGGCGTGACGCCCGGCCCGGCGCCGAGGAAGACGACGTGGGCGGAGTTGTCCGTGCCCCGGGTGAACTGATCAAAAGCGGATTGCGTGGCTGGTGTGGGTGGGTGGTTGCGGGAGCCTCCATCAGTTTTCCGCTTGTCTGCGGACTGGTGGGGGCGGGCTTTCCCCGATTGACGTGCGTACGGGGTCCGGGATGCGCAGCTGTTGTTCGAGGAACTGCGGGTGGTGCGGGGGCGGGGGCCGTGGACTGAGCGCGCCCGGTCGGGCCGCGGGAAAGGGAAGCGGCGGTAAGGGGAAGGTGGGGGAGGGGGCGGGAAGCGACAGGAGGTGGGGGCGGGGGTGCGAGGCAGCGGCGGGAGGGGTGAGGTCCTGGCCTCTCCGGCTGCCCATGACGTCGCCTTCGCCGGGGAGTCGGCCGGCCGTGGTGGGTCTTGGCCGGTGGGGTCGTCATGGCGCAGATCTGCCAATGGTCCCCGGCATCGGCGGGCTTCGGCCGGGTGAGGCCCGTCCCGCCTTGGGGGTGGCGAGGCCCTCGCCTGGGGATTGGCAGATCGAGGCCACGCCGGGGGAGCGGATGAAGTGATCCGGAGCCGGTGATGTGTGCTGGGGCCAAGTCGCCGCCTGCGCCCGCGAGCCGGACTGCGTCGGGGAGCTCAGGGGTGCCTGGACGTCGAACGTGGTCAGCGGCCGGCGGCGGGCGCTTCGTCGCGGCCTACTCCTCCGGCTCCTGGAGCAGGTCGACGAGCCCTCGGTCGCCGTCAGGCTTCAGGGAGTCCAACGGGCTTCGGCCGTACAGGCCCAGGACCAGCTCACCGGCCGTGCCCCGGGCGGAGGCGTCGGCCGCGGTGGCGGGTGCGGGGAGACCCGTAGCCCGTGCGCCGTCGGCGGAGAGCGAGAGGCGCCAGGAGCGGCCCTCGGTGGTGTGGAAGTCGACGGCAGCGGGCTTGTGCGGCCAGGGGCTCGTCGTCGCGCAGCAGGTGGACAGGAACTCGTCGACACCGTCGAGTGCCACCTCGTCCGGCAGTGGCTGCGGGGCGCCCACGGTGAGCTGGGCGTCGTAGGTGTGCATCGCGATCTCCTGGAGCTGGTGCCGGGCGACGGCACCGGACGCCTGCGGCGACTGCGACGCACCCCACCACGTCCAGCAACCGCGATCCGGGCCGGACGCCCGCAGCGCGCCCAGCAATTGCTCCGTGGACTCGGCCAGCCGGGCAAGCATGGTCTCGCGGTCCCGGGGCGCAACCTGGGCGCCCGTCTCGGCCGGGGGAGCGTCGGCAGGCCCCGCGGCGACGGTGGCGGCCCAGAAGTGGCGCCGCTCGCCCAGGTGCTGGACCAGATCGGACAGCGTCCAGTCGGGGCAGGTCGGCACGTGCACGTCGAGGCTGGGCGCGGAGGCGACCGCGGCGAACGTTCGTCGGTCAGCTGCGGAGGTCGGCGAACTCAAGTGTCGTTGTCACGCTGACTCTTTATCACCGAGCTCCGGCCATCGGACAGCGGTTTTTGAACGGGGGACTCACCTCACGGCGGTCCCGTGGACCCGGACCCAGCCCTGCCATGCCGACTCGACCATGTCGCGTACGTCGCGCTTCGCCGTCCAGCCGAGCTCCGTCGCGATGCGGTCCGCGGAGGCGACGACGCGGGCCGGGTCGCCGGGGCGGCGCGGGGTGACGACGGGGTCGGTGCCGTGGCCGGTCGTCGCGTTGATCAGCTCGACCATCTCCAGGACCGAGACGCCTTCGCCGCGGCCGATGTTGAGGGTGAGGTCCGTGCCGGGGGCGGCGGCGGAGAGGCGGCGGGCGGCGGCCACGTGGGCCTCGGCGAGATCGACGACGTGGATGTAGTCGCGTACGCAGGTCCCGTCGGGTGTCGGGTAGTCCGCGCCGAAGATCCGTGGGGCCTCGCCGTCGGTGAGCTTCTCGAAGACCATCGGCACGAGGTTGAAGACGCCGGTGTCGGCCAGTTCGGGGGTGGCCGCGCCCGCCACGTTGAAGTAGCGCAGGGAGGCCGTGGCCAGGCGGTGGGCCCGGCCCGTCGCGCGGACCAGCCACTCGCCGGCGAGTTTCGTCTCGCCGTAGGGGCTCATCGGCAGGCACGGGGTGTCCTCGGTGACGAGGTCGACGTCGGGCATGCCGTACACGGCGGCGGACGAGGAGAAGACGAACGACGGGACGCCGCTCGCGGTGACCGCCTCCAGGAGGACGCGCAGGCCCTCGACGTTCTCGCGGTAGTAGTGCAGCGGCAGCTCCACCGACTCGGCGACCTGCTTCTTCGCGGCGAGGTGGACGACGCCGGTGATGCCGTGCTCGGCGATGGTGCGCGCCACGGCGTCGGCGTCCAGGGTCGAGGCGACGACCAGGGGTACGCCGTCCGGGACGCGCGCGGCGATGCCGGTGGACAGGTCGTCGTAGACCACGGTCCGCTCGCCCGCCTCCTGCATGGCGCGGACGACGTGCGCCCCGATGTATCCGGCACCGCCGGTGATCAGCCAGGTCATGTCGGTTCAGGGTCCCCTCGGTCGTGTCGTGTCTCGTCGTGCGCGTGCGGTCGGCGTTCTAGTGAACCAGGCGGTTGAGGCGGCCGCGTGCCACCGCCAGGGCTCCGCGTACGCCGGGCGCGAGGCGTACGGCGAGGGCGCCGGAGTGGGTCGCGTACGGATGGGCGAGCAGCATGCCGTGGCTCAGGCTCGGCAGGGCGGTGCGGCGCAGGAGGCCGGGGCCGGTGGCGGCGTGGGCGCTGGCGTCGCGGCTGGTGCCGTCGGCGAAGTTCACGTGGAGGCGCAGGTCCCAGGTGCCGGTGGCGAGCGCCGACAGGTCGAGGGACGCCTCGGCCTCCCAGGTCCCGGCGTCGGACCCGGGCACGAAGGTCACTGTGCGGCGTCTGGCGGGGCGGTGGCGCAGGCGGTCGACGACCTCGATGTCGACGGTGGCGGGGCCCGCCTCGGCGACGCGCCCGTACAGGTCGTGCAGGCGCAGCCGCAGCCGTGAGCCACGCGCGCGTGGCCGCAGTTCCGCCTCTATGGCGATGGGGAGCAGGTCCATAGGGCGTACGAGGAGGTGCTCAAGGGTCACCTGGGGGAGGTCGTCGGACCAGATGGGTGTGCCGTCTGCGGCGCGTGCGTAGGGCGGGCGCAGGCGGGCGGGGCGGGCCGCGACCTCCTTGAGACGGGGCAGGTCGCGCGGGTGGTCGGAGGCGAGGATCACGCGGGCGACGACACGGCCGGGGGCGGGCGCCGCGTCGATGTCGGCCGTGTCGAACGTGGCGAGGTAGGCGCGGGTGCGGTCCCACCACTCGGCGCGGTACTCGGGGCTGCGCAGGTCGAGCTCGCGGGCGTACATGCGCAGGCTGTGGTCGAGGAACCGGGTGCGGGCCGCGCGTGCGAGGCGCTTGTGCGAGGCGGTCAGGAGGATGTCGACGGACTGGCGGTGCGCCTCGATGCGGGCGGTCCAGTTGTCGAGTCCGGCCCGGTCGAGGGAGAGCGACAGGCGGCCGGCGTCGCGGCGCACGTTCCAGATGTAGACCGTGTCGGGGACGAGCGCGATGCGCGGTGCGGCGGCGAGCACGCGCGCGGTGAAGACGAAGTCCTCGTAGAGGAAGTGGCCGCCGGGGAAGCGGATCCCGTGCTCGCGCAGGAAGTCCGCGCGGTAGAGCTTGTTGACGCAGAGCGTGTCGTGGACGAGGCGGGGGCGGCGCTCCGGGTGGGGGATCACGGCGGCCTCGGCGTACAGCTCGGGCTGCCACGGGATGTCGCGGCCCGAGGGGAGCTCGCGGCGCACGCAGAGGCCGGCGGCGACCTCGGCGCGGTGGGTGAGCGCCGCGCCGAGCAGGGCGTCGACGGCGCCGGGCGGCAGCACGTCGTCGCTGTCCAGGAACATGACGTACGGGGCCGAGGCTCTGTCGATGCCGTCGTTGCGCGGGGTGCCGCAGCCGCCGCTGTTCGTGGCGCGGCGCACCACCTTCAGGCGTGGCTCTTCGTCCGCCGTGCGCTGGAGGAGCTCGCCGCTGCTGTCCGTCGAACAGTCGTCGACGGCGATCACCTCACGGACGGCGGGGCCCTGGGAGAGGGCGGAGCGTACGGCGTCGGTGACCTGTGCGGCGTCGTTGTAGCCGATGACGACGACCGAGACCTGTGAGCGCTGTTGCGAGGGCTGCTGGGACTGCATGGCTTCCACAGAAGGAAATCCTAGGTCTTTGCGGTAATTGTCCGGTAAGTAAAATTCCTACGCCTTGGTTCCCTTCCAGAGGGAGCGGAACGAGACGACGGCTCCTCCGAGGAGCAGGCCGTTGCGCGCCAGCATCAGCAGCGAGCCCGTCCACGTGGCCGCCTCGACGTCGCGGTACAGGACCGGGTACGCGAGCGCGCTCAGGCCGGCCGCCGCCACGACGAGCAGGGCGACGGGGCGCTGGGTGGTGTGGCGCGAGGTGAGGCAGACGGCGGCGAGTCCGAGCAGCCAGATCAGGTACTGCGGGCTGATCACGCGGCTGGTGACGGTGAAGAGCAGGACGGCGCAGAGCGCGGCGTCGTACGGCGTCGCGGGGCTCCAGTTCAGTGCCCGTAGCCGCCAGAACAGCAGCAGTGCCGCCGCGACGGCGGTGAGCACCAGGGAGGCCGCGGCCACCACGCCGACGTGCGGGCCGACGTACTCCATCGCCCCGAACCGGTAACGGATGTGCCCCGACCAGCCCGCCCGCCGCGCGAAGGCCAGCACCGTGCCGCCCAGCGACTCGATCTGCACGCCCCGCTCGCCCTGCTGGCGCAGGAACGAGAACGGTGAGCGGAACGCGACCGCGAGGACCAGCAGGATCGCGGCGCCGGACGTGAGCGCCGCCGTCCACGCCTCCCGGCTCGTACGTCCCCGGGGTGTGCCGAGCAGGGCGAGCGCGGGCCACACCTTCACCAGCGCGCCGCACGCCGCGAGGACGCCGCCCGCGCGCGGGAACCGCCCCATGAGCAGCAGCGCGAACACGGCGAGCGCGGTGACCTCGATGTCGTAGCGGGCCAGCGGGACGTGGAGCAGGAGCGGCAGCCCGGCCACCCACAGCCAGGCGCCTCCCGTGCTGCGCCGTGGCCGCGCGCCGGTCCGGGCGAGGGCGAGCGTGACCAGGGCGTCCGTGGCGAGGGTGAGCGCGACGAAGGCCTGGAAGTAGGTGAGGCCGGAGATCAGACCGGGCGCCAGGAGGACGGGGCCCGCGCCCGGCGGGTACTGCCACATCGGGTCGCCGGCCGGGAAGGCGCCGCCGGCGAGGGTGGCGTACCAGCCGGCGTACAGCGTGTGCACCTCTCGTGCGACCCCTCCGACGCCGAGCGGGGCGCGCTCGTCCGTGAGGAGCAGGGCGAGCATCGCGGCGCGGGTGGCCAGCCAGGTGAGCGGAAGTGCCGCCCGCGCGAGGGGGCCGGGGTGGACCCAGGTCATATGGACGGGTGCTGCGGCGGTGGGTGGCTGAGTGTCGAGCGTCACCTGCGCGAGCGTACGAGCGTATGGCCGCATATGCGGTGATAATCAGCCGAATGGGGCTTTCGTGTCGGACGGGGAACGGCTCTGCCGGGCGGGGGCGCCACGCGTCCGGCGCGGGTGGCCGGTCACGCGTCGAGCGCCGCCCCGTCCAGTGCCGTCGTCAGGCGGTCGAGGCGGGCGCGCATGTCCTCGATCTCCGCCAGGTCGAACCCCGTGGCCGCCGCGATCCGGCGCGGCACCAGCGCCGCGCGCTCCCGCAGCTCGGTGCCCGCGGGGGTCGGCCGGACGTTCACCGAGCGCTCGTCGCGCGCGCTGCGCTCCCGCTGGACGAGACCGGCCGCCTCCAGCCGCTTGAGCAGCGGGGACAGCGTGCCCGAGTCCAGCCGCAGCCGCTCCCCGAGCCGCTTCACAGGCAGCTCGCCGTCCTCCCAGAGCACCAGCATGACCAGGTACTGGGGGTAGGTCAGGCCCAGGTCCTTGAGGAGTGTGCGGTAGACGCCGCCGAACGCGCGCGACGCGGCGTTCAGGGAGAAGCAGATCTGCCGGTCGAGTCGCAGGAATTCCTCGTCGCCGGGTGTCTCGGTCGTCTCGGTGGTCATGGGTCCAGGGTAACCGGGACCTCTGGTGTGTCATTCAGTTGCCCGCAATTGAATTGCGTGCTCTACTTGTGTCCGTCAGGGCAGCACGTACTCCACCGCGGGCGTCACCGCGGACCCCATCTCAGGAGGATGTTTTTCATGGAAGCGATCTACACCGCCGTAGCCACCGCCACCCACGGCCGTGACGGCCGCGCCGTCAGCTCCGACGGCCGCCTCGACCTCCAGCTGGGCATCCCCACGGAGATGGGCGGCAACGGCCAGGGCACCAACCCCGAGCAGCTCTTCGCCGCCGGGTACTCCGCCTGTTTCGCCAGCGCGCTCGGCCTGGTCGGCCGCGCCGCGAAGGTCGACATCAGCGACGCCGCGGTGACCGCCGAGGTGGGCATCGGCAAGCAGGGCGAGGGCTTCGGGCTCGCGGTGACGCTGCGCGTGGAGCTGCCGGAGACGGTCGACGCCGAGACCGGTCGCAAGCTGGTCGAGCAGGCCCACCAGGTCTGCCCGTACTCGAACGCGACCCGCGGCAACATCGACGTCGAGCTCGTCGTCGAGTAGTCGCCCTGCTCGCGGGGTGCTCGTCCTGCTCCCGGGGTGTCAACGTTCCCCAGGGGAACCCCCGTTGACCCGTGCGAGCACCCCGCCCGTGCGCGCGAAGCGCCCGTGATTGCTGGTTGCCGCCGTTCGCCCCATGCGCCCCTGACGGCAAGGCTGCGTCACAAATCCGATCAATTGGGACAGGATCGGCGCGTGCGCATCTCTTCGGACGGTCCGCGCGGCCGCACCCCCAGGGCCCTTCCCGCCGCTGCACCCGCCGTGACCGCGGTCCTGCTGCCGGGCGTGGTGATACTGGGCCTCGGGCTCTGGGGGCTCGACCGCGGCACGATCTGGCGCGACGAGGCCGCGACGATACTCGTCGCCACCCGCTCCCTGCCCCAGATCCACCGTCTCCTCGGCAACATCGACGCGGTACACGGCCTCTACTACGTGCTGATCCACTTCGTGCTCGGCGGGCAGACGGACGCCTACCTGATGCGGCTGCCGTCCGTGCTCGGCGCGACCGCGGCGGCCTGCCTCGTCGCCGCGCTCGGCATCCGGCTCGCCCGGCCCCGCGTCGGCCTGTGGGCCGGACTCCTGTACGCGGCCTCGCCGTTCACCGTCTACTACGCGCAGGAGGGCCGCTCGTACGCGATCGTCGCGGCGGGCGCGGCTGCGGCGACGCTCATGTTCGTCCACTGCGTACGGCATCCGTCGTGGCCCGCGTGGGCCGGTTACGCCGCGCTCGTGACGGTGACCGCGTGGCTCCACGAGTTCGCCGTGCTCGTCCTCGCCGCGCACGCCGTCACCCTCCTCGTGTCGCGCGCGGCCCCCGTGCTGTGGCGGGGCTGGGCGGCCGCCGCCGCTGCCGCCGTCCTGCTGGTGCTGCCGCTCGCCGACGAGGCGCGGGAGCAGAGCTTCCAGGTGGCGTGGATCCGCAGACCGGGCTGGGGGGACGCCGAGGCGCTGCTGCGGCTCGCCGCCGGGCACCCCGGCGCCGTCTTCAACACCACGCTCCTGCTCGCCGCGGCCGCCGTGCTCGCCCCCTCGGTCCGCCGGGGGACGTGCGGGCTCGCCGCGGTCGCGCTGCCGCTCGCCGTCGTGCCGCCCGCGGTGCTGCTCACCGTGTCGCAGTGGCAGCCGCTGTACGCGCCGCGCTACACGTTCTTCGCGTTCGCCGGGCTGCCCCTGCTGGTGGCGGCCGGCGCGGACACGGTCCTGCGGCGCCTGCCGGAACGGGTGCGGCCCTCCGCGTACGTCCAGGTGACCGCCGGGGCCGCCCTGGTCGCGGTGGCGTTCTGGGCGCAGTTCCCGGCGCAGCTGCGCGAGCGGTCGCCCGAGAGCCGCAGGGACGACTTCGGGGCGGTCGCGCGGATGGCGGAGCGGGATCTGCGGCCCGGCGACGCGCTGCTCTACCTGCCGAAGACCGGCCGACGCCTCACGGAGACGTATCCGCGCGCGGTGGCGGGCGTGCGTGACGTGGCGCTGAAGTCGACGGGCGCCCGCTCCGGAACCCTGTACGGCGTGGACGCGAGCCCCGCCGAACTCCGCGCCCGGATGGCGTGCCTGACCCGCGTCTGGGTCCTCTTCGACGCGGAGGCGGGCCGCCCCGGCTGGCACACCCGCAATCCCGTCGAACTCGCCAAACTCGCGCTCCTGGAACGGGACTTCACCCCCCTCACCGAATCGAGACGCCGCAGCGGGCTGCTGCGCCTGTACGAGCGGGTGGGCGGCCCCGCGCCCACCTGCGCGGCCGGCGCGGGGCCTGCCGCGGCGACCGCCACACCTACCGAGCCGACGCCGGAGTCCCCATGAACGCCACGCTCCTCGCCCTCCTCGACAGCCGCCGCCCCGACCGGGCGCGGTCCGTGCCCGCCGCCCGCGCCTCGCCCGCCGGACCCGCGTCCCGCCTGCGCCGTTGGGCCGACCCCGCCGCAGTCCTCGCCGCCACTGCGCTGATCGCGGTCAGGGCCGCCGGACTCGGGCGCTGGATCGTCGACGACGCCGCCGTCACCTTCGCGTACGCGCGCAGCATCGACGAGGGCCTCGGCCCGGTCCAACTGCCCGGCGCGTCACCGGTGGAGGGCTACTCCAACCCGGCCTGGCTCGCCCTGATGGCCGTCGGGCGCAGGCTCGGCCTCTTCGACCACGGCGCGTTCCTGGGCGTCAGCGACCTCGTGCTCTACCCGAAGGCACTCGCCCTGCTGTGCACGGCCGGCACGCTCGCGTGCGTCGCGTGGGCGGCCCGCGCCGTGGTGCCCGGCCGCGCGTGGGCGGTGACGCTCCTCGCGGGAGCCGCCCTCGCCACGAACCTCTCCTACGTGGCCTGGTCCTTCTCCGGCCTGGAGAACCCGCTGTACGGGCTGACGGCGGCGGGGACGGGAGCGGTGCTGGTGCGGGCGGTCGCCCGGGGTGGCCTCACGGCCCCCCGCACCGCCGTGACCGCCGGCGCGATCGCCCTGCTCGCCGCGCTGGCCCGGCCCGACGGCGCCGTACTCATGGCCGCCTACCCCCTCGTCCTCGCCCTCTCCGTGCGCCGTGACCTGGCCCGGTCGGTCCGCGCGCTGGCCCTGCACGCCGGTGTCGTCGCCGTGCCCTACGGCGCGTTCCTGCTGTGGCGGCACGCCGTCTTCGGGCTGTGGGTGCCCAACACCGCGGTCGCCAAGGCGCAGCAGACCCCCGAGCTCGCCCAACTCGCCAAGACGGGCGCTCTGTTGACGTACGCGGGCTGGGCCTTCGCGCTGATCGGCGCGCTGTGCGCCGGTGCCGTGCTCGCCCGGCCCGGCACGGCGCGCCGTGCCCTGGTGGCGCTGCTCGTGCCGCTGCTCCTGTCGCTGCTCGCGTACGGGGTGCTCGGCCGGGACTGGATGGCCCTGTACCGGTTCGCGACCCCGGTGTGGGTTCTCGCGGCGGCTGTCGCCGCGCTGTCGGCCGTAGTGCTGTGGGAGGCGGAGGGAGTTCGTGGCCGGGCCGTCCTCGTCATGGCGCTGTCCGGCGCGCTCGTCCTCGCGCACACCGGACAGGCCGCACGCGAAGCCTCGTTCAAGGCCCACCCGACGCTCTCCATGTGTTTCGTCGCCGAACGCTACGGCCAGGTGTTCAACACGTACGCAGAGCGCCTCGGCCTGCGGCACGCCACCGTCGCCCTGCCCGACCTCGGCGGCACGCTGCTCACCACGCGGCTGCGGGTACTGGACCTGGCGGGCCTGACCGACCGCCGCATCGCGGACGCGTACGCCTCCGGCGACATGCGGGCCCTGCGCGACCACGTCCTGCGCGCCGAGCGCCCCGAACTCCTGCACGTCCACGGGGCCTGGGTCAACAAGCCGGGCCTGACCGTCGCCCGCCTGGCGGACGCCGGCTACGTCCCGCTGTACCGGCAGCAGAACGGCGGTGACTTCGTCCGGGCCGACGCCGTCCACGATCCGGCCCGCATCGCCGCCGTACGCGCCTGGGCCGCACCGCGCCTCGACCACCTGATCGCGGACCAGGACCACACCGGCAGCTGCGGCGCCACTCTCACCCCGGGTCAGGGAGCCGCCCTGTGACGGCCACCCTTCTCCCCGCGCCCACCCGGTCCCGCAGCGCGGAGGCGCGGGCGCCGCGGCTCGATTCGCTCACCGGGATGCGCTTCGTGGCGGCGCTCGCCGTCTTCGTGCACCACACCACCGGGCTCGCCCCGGGCAGCGGCCTGGCTCAGGCGCCGGTCCTGTTCCCGTACTCGACCATGGGCGTCAACGGCGTCGGGTTCTTCTTCGTGCTGTCCGGGTTCCTGCTGGCCTGGGGGCACCGCCCCGGCACGCGTCGCGGTCTCTTCTACTGGCGTCGCGCCGGACGCATCTGGCCCGCGCATCTTGCCGCCACGATCCCGTGCGTCTGGGTGTTCTACCTCTGGGGTGGCGTGCCCACGGACGCGTTCAGCTTCGTCACGTCGCTGCTGCTCGTGCAGACCTGGTTCCCCGGCGTCGTGCCGATGTTCCCGGGCAACGGCGTGGCCTGGACGCTCAGCGTCGAGGTGTTCTTCTACCTCCTGTTCCCCTGGGTGATCGGCCCGGCCCTGCGCCTGCGCACCCGCACCCTCGCGCTCCTCGCGGCGTCCGGTCTCGCCGCCATGTGGGCCCTCAACTGGTGGGCCGCCGACCACCTTTCGCCCTTCGCCCGCGAATGGGTCATGCGCCACCCGGTGACGCGTCTGCCCGAGTTCGCGGCCGGCCTCGTCTGCGCGATCGCCCTGCGCCGCGGCCACCGGATCGCCCTGCGCCCGGCCGTACTGCTCGCCTCCTTCGCCGCGTACACGGCCGTGTACTGCCACCGGGCCGACTGGTCCTCGCCAGGCGCGGTGGGTCAACTGGAGTGGACGGTGAGGCCGTTCGTCGCCGTGTTCTCGGCGCTCTTCATCGTCGCGTACGCCCAGCGCGAGCTGTCCGGGCGCCGCGGAGCGCTCTGTTCGCGCCCCATGGTGCTGCTCGGCGCGTGGTCGTACGCGTTCTATCTGCTGCATCAGACGCTGAACCGGTACGTGCAGGACACCTGGGGCCGGATGCGGCCCGACAACTCCGCCGTGTTCGCGCTGTGCGGACTCGCTGTCGCGGTGATCGCGCTTTCCTGGGCGCTGTTCACGTACGTCGAGGAACCGGCCAGAAAGTGGTGGTCCCGGCACACGCCGCGCCGCCTCACACGGTGACCCCGCGCGGACATGCGCGTTGAAAAGCCATCAAGTCACCCCAACCCTCTTGATGGAGGCCGTCGTGCACCAGTCCGCGTACGAACAGATGGAGCTCTGTGTCCGGAGCTACCTGCCGCGCGGGCGGCGGCTGCGGGTGGTCGATCTCGGGGCGCGGGTGTCGGACGGGCAGGTGCGCACACACAAGTCGCTCCTGGAGGGGTACGACACCGAGTACGTCGGCGTCGACGTGCTGGAGGGGCGCAACGTGGACGCGGTGATGGCGAAGCCGTACCGCATCCCCCTCCGCTCGAACAGCGCCGACTTCCTCATCTCCGGCCAGGCCTTCGAGCACATCCCGTTCTTCTGGGCGTCGATGCTGGAGATCGCCCGCGTCCTCAAACCGGAGGGTACGGCGTTCATCACCGCCCCCTCGCGCGGCCATGTGCACGACGCGCAGGACTGCTGGCGCTACTACCCGGACGGGATGCGCGCCCTGGCCGCGTACACGCGTCTCGAACTGCGGGAGGTGTACACCGACTTCCCGCCGATGAAAGGCATCCGGCATGCCTACGGCAGCATCGACGCCAAGCACGCCTACTGGGGCGACACCGTCGCCGTCTTCCGCAAGCCGGCCAAGTACCCGCGTCTGACCATGGCGTTCGTGCGCTCGACCACGCGCTGGTGGGCCAACCGTGTCGGCGGTGTCGACGGGGTGCCGCTGCCCGCGCCGCTCGCCGGACGGGAGCAGTGCGGTCGCCCGTCGGCCATTCCGAGGCCCGCGGGCGTATCAAATGGTCGGAAAATTCCGGCGGTTGACGAAAAGTGACATGCGGAATATCACGGACGTAAGGTGCCGTGCATGGCATGGCGAAGCGACGTGAATGGCGTCATCAAGCAGCTCACCGGTTACCACCTGACCCGCGTACCGGTGCCCGCTCCCCGGCAGGCCGCCCGCGCGCTCGAGTCGGTGCCACCGGCCCCGGCGTCCAAGCCGAAACCCAAGGGCCTGGTCCTCCCCGAGGACTACGACGACGAGGCGAAGGACATCATCCGCGCGGTCAAGCCGTACACGATGACGTCCCCGGAGCGGCTCAACGCCTTCATCCTCGCCACCCGCCACATCGTCAAGCACGACATCCCCGGCGACATCGTCGAGTGCGGTGTGTGGCGTGGCGGTTCGATGCAGGCCTGCGCCAAGGCCCTTGTCGCGCAGGGCGACACGGGACGCGACCTCTACCTCTTCGACACGTACGAGGGCATGACGCCGCCCACCGAGGAGGACCTCAGGCGCGACGGGAAGTCCGCCGAGGAACTGCTCGCCGCCCAGGGCAAGGACCGCCCGATCTGGGCCGTCGCCACCCTCGACGACGTCAAGTCCGGCTTCCGGGCCGTGCCTTACCCCGAGAACCGCCTCCACTTCGTGCAGGGCAAGGTCGAGGACACCGTCCCTGGGCAGGCCCCGGAGCAGATCTCGATCCTGCGTCTCGACACCGACTGGTACGCCTCCACCAAGCACGAACTCGACCATCTATACGACCGGTTGGTGCCCGGCGGCGTCCTCCTCGTCGACGACTACGGCTACTGGCAAGGCTCCCGGCAGGCCGTCGACGAGTTCCTGGAGAAGACCGGCGAGCGGCTGCTGCTCCTGCGCATGGACGAGGGGCGCATCGCCGTCAAGCCCTGACCCGGCCCGCGACCCCCGACCCGTCCGATCCCGCGCAGCGCGGCCGCCCGCCGGCCCGCTGCGCGGGATCGTCTGCGTGATCACCCGAATGGCTCAGGCGTGGTGACCCGGATTCACAGGGCCGGTTGTTAACCAGTAGTCCCTCGCGGGTCGCGCAGCCGTGCCCGTCAGTACTCCGGAAGGAATGTGCGCAGCGCATGACACCCCGACTCACGGTCGTCGTCCCCATCTACAACGTCGAGGCGTACCTCGACGCCTGCCTGGAGTCGCTGGCCGCGCAGACCATGCCCGACCTCGAAGTCGTGATGGTCGACGACGGTTCCACCGACGGGAGTTCGGAGATCGCCCGCGCCATGGCCGGGCGCGACCCGCGCTTCAGTTACGTCGGGCAGGAGAACGCGGGCCTCGGAGCGGCGCGCAACGCGGGTGCGGCGCGGGCCACGGGTGCGCATCTCGCCTTCGTGGACAGCGACGACGTGGTGCCGCACGACGCGTACGAGCGCATGCTCGACGCCCTGGAGGAGTCGGGCTCCGACTTCGCCACCGGCAATGTGCACCGGCTGCGCGTCGACGGGACGACCGAGCAGTCCGCCATGTTCCGCAAGGTGATGGGCAAGGACCGCGCCGCCACCCACGTCACCCGGCAATGGGACCTGCTCGGGGACCGCATCGCCTGCAACAAGGTGTTCCGCAAGGACTTCTGGGACCGCCACGCGTTCGCGTTCCCCGTGGGCGTGCTCTTCGAGGACACCCCGGTCGTGGTGCCCGCGCACTTCCTCGCCCGCAGCGTCGACGTCCTGTCCGGGCCCGTCTATCTGTGGCGCGACCGCGACGGCTCCATCACCAACCGGCGGGCCAGGCCGCGGGCCGTCGCCGACCGCACCGCCGCCGTCCGCTCGGCCAGCGGCTTCCTCGGGGACAGGGCGCGCGAGACGGCCGGCACCCCTCAGGCCGCCGGCTGGGCGGAGGGCAAGCGGCGTTACGACGCGATGGTGCTCGCCGGGGACCTGTGGCTGTTCATGGAGGCGCTGCCGCTCGGCGACGCCGAGTACCACGAGGCCTTCCTCGACCACGCCAACTCCTTCGCGGACACCGTCGACCCGGCCGTCCTCACGGGCCTTCCGTTGGCCCTGCGCGTCAAGTGGCAGCTCATCCAGGAGCGCCGCCTGACCGAGCTGCTCGCGTTCATGACGTACGAGAAGAGCCACGGCACGACATTCCTGGCGCGCGGGCCGCGCAGGAGCCGGGCGCAGTTCCCGCCCGTCACCGGGCCCCTGCCGCGTGGCGTGACCGCCCTCCGGCGGGCCGATCTGCCGCTGAAGTCGCACATCACCGAGGCGTCCTGGGACGAGGACGGACGGCTGCGGCTCAAGGGGTTCGCCTATGTACGGAACCTGCCGGCGGGCCGGGTCGGGGCGCACGCCAAGTTCGCGTGGCTGCGGGCGGGCAAGCGGCGCGCGGTGCCCCTGAAGGTCCGTACCGTCCGCTCCCGCGAGGCCACCTACCGCTCCAAACAGGGGCTGCACAGTTACGACCGGTCCGGGTTCGAGACGGTCATCGACCCGGCCCGGCTCGTCACCAAGCGGCCGAGCACCACCTGGAACGTCGAGATGGCCGCCTTCGGGGGCGGCCTGCTGCGCACCGGGCCCGTGCGGATGGGCGGCCTCGCCGAGCTGCCCGTGCGCTATCTGGACGACTTCCTGCGCATCGCGCCCCGGCTCAGCGCGGGCCGGCTCCGGCTGCGGGCCGAGCGTGTGAAGGCCCGGCTGGTGCGGCACGAGGAGTTGGGCGGCACCCTCAGGCTGGAGGGTGAACTCGCCCCCGGTGCGCCCGCCGACCTCAAGGCGCTGCGGGTCGAGAACTGGCACACCAAGGAGGCGTACGACCTCGCTGTCGAGCGCTCCGGGCGCGCCTTCGCCGCCGAACTGCGCCTGGAACTGATCGCGGGCGCCGGAACCGACGACTCCGGTGCGCCCCGCAAGACCGACCCGTGGGGTGTCGGTCTCGTGCGCGGGGACGACGAGTGGTCGGCCCTCGCGGTCCGCCCCGACACCCCGGCGGGCCGCCACCCCCTCGGCGCCGGGCGCGAACTGCTCGTCCTCGCCAACGCCGCCGGGAACGTGGAGCTGCGCAACCAGACCGTACGGCCCCTCGTCGACACCCTGACCTGGGACGAGGACGGGCGGCTCGCCGTCGGGGGCAGCTTCCCCGACGAGTCCGACACCGCGTGGGAGCTGCTGCTCCAGCACAGCGGCCACGACGAGATGGCCGTCCTTCCGGTCGAGGTGGCCGACGGGCGGTTCGGCGCGGCGCTGTGTCCGGACGCGGTCGCGGGCCCCGCCGGAGTCCTGCCGCTCGCCGAAGGCCGCTGGTACCTGTTCCTGCGCGAGCCCGGCGGTACCGACCCCGGCCGGTACCGCCAGGTCCATGTCGCGCCCGCCCGACACGAGAGCCTGCCCCTCGTACGCGCCCTGAGGGGCCGGGACTTCACCGTCGGGCGCCGCTACTACGACCGCCTCGTCATCGAGTCGGGGTCCGTCCTCGCCGTCACGGAGCGCGGCGGCGCCCAGCAGGGCGCGTTGCGCACCCGCTACGCGTCCCTGCGCGTCGAGCCCCGCACCGACACGGTCCTGTACTCCAGCTTCGACGGCCGCCAGTGCTCGGACTCGCCGCGCGCCGTGCACGAGGAGCTCGTCGCCCGCGGCGAACCCCTGGAGCACCTGTGGGTCGTGCGCGACCAGCAGGTCACGGTGCCCGCGAGCGGCCGGCCCGTGGCCCTGTGGAGCACCGAGTGGTACGAGGCGCTGGCCCGCAGCCGCTACGTCGTCACCAACACGCAGCTGCCCGACTGGTTCGAGCGCGCCGAGGACCAGTACGTCGTACAGACCTGGCACGGCACCCCGCTCAAGCGCATCGGCCGCGACCTGGCGGACAGCCCGTCCGGGGACCAGCGTTACATCGCCACGCTGCCGGAGCGTGCCGCGCAGTGGAACCTGCTCGTCTCCCCGAACCGTTTCTCCACCCCCGTCCTGCGGGGCGCGTTCGGCTACCACGGCGAGGTCCTGGAGTCCGGCTACCCGCGCAACGACCTGCTGCACGCGGCGGACCGCGCCAAGGTCGCCGCCGCGGTCCGCGAACGCCTCGGCATCCCCGAGGACAGGCGCGTCGTCCTCTACGCCCCGACCTGGCGCGAGAACCAGCCGCGCAGGGGCGGCCGTTACGGACTCGACCTGCGCCTGGACCTGGCGGCGGCCCAGCGCGCCCTCGGCGAGGACCACGTCCTGCTCGTGCGCCGCCACTACCTGGTCGGCGGCACCGTCCCGGGCACCACGTCCGGTTTCGTGCGCGACGTCACCCGCTACCCGGACGTGGGTGAACTCCTCCTGATCAGCGATGTGCTGGTGACCGACTACTCGTCGCTGATGTTCGACTTCGCGCAGACCGGCCGCCCGATGCTGTTCCACACCTACGACCTCGACCACTACCGGGACACGCTCAGGGGCTTCTACTTCGACTTCGTCGCGCAGGCGCCGGGACCGCTGCTCGCCACCGGCGAGGAGGTCGTCGAGGCGCTGCGCGACCCGGTTGCCGCGACCGCCGGGCACGAGGAGGCCTACCGCCGCTTCCGCGAGGTGTTCTGCGACCTGGACGACGGGCGCGCCGCCGCCCACGTCGCCGACGCCATGCTGCCGGGAGGCCGCCGATGACCACCCCCGAGGCGTACGACATCAGCTGCGTCGTCGTGTGCGGCGCGGACGCCGCCGCCCTGCGCGCCACCGTGCGTTCCGTGCTCGACCAGACGCTGGCCGGCACCGAGGCGGTCCTCGTCACGGCCGGGGCGGACGACACGGCCGCGTCGCTCGCGGCCGCCGATCCGCAGCGGATCCGGCTCGTCCACGCGGGACCGGAGAGCCCCGCGTGCGTCCTGCGCGACCTGGGCCTCGCCGCCGCCCGCGGCCGGTACGTCATGGTCGCCGCCCCGGGCGAGCGGCTCGAACGGCACGCCTGCCGCAACCTCTTCGAGGCGGGCCGCCGCACGGACGCCGACCTGGTCGCGGGCCGCCGGGACAAGGCACCCGCCTGGCACAAGGAGCTGCACGCCAGGTCCCGCGTCGTCGAGGACCTCGCGGACGCGCCCGAACTCGTCACGCGGGACAGCCTGAGCGGCGGGTTCTGCGTGCGGCGCGGCCTACTCGGCGCGCTGTCCGGCGCCGGGCGGGCCCACTTCGGCGTGCGGGCCGCGCTCGCCGCCCGCAGCATCGCTCTCGTCCCGAACCTGATCACCACCGGATGCGCCCCGGCCGACCCGGTACGGGACCTGCCCCGCGCCGCCGACGCCCAGCGCGACACGCTGGAACTCCTGCACGGCGACGACGCCCTGCGCGCGGCCCGCGAGAGCGCCTTCCTCAGCGACCACGTCATCCCGTGTGTCCGCGCCTTCCTGCCGCTCGGCCCCGACGACCGCCGCGAGGCGGCGGACACCCTCGCCAGGAGCCTTTTCAGCCTCGTCACCCCGGAGGCGCTGGGCGCGCTGCCGCCCGTCGAGCGCATCGGCGTACGGCTCCTCACCGACGGCGACGCGGACGGCGTGCAGGCGGCCGCGTACGCACTGGCCCGGCCGGGCACCGTCGTCTCCCCGCTCGTCAGGACGCGTGACGGGCGGGTCCGCTGGAGCGCGGAGCACGCCGACGACGACACGTTCGACGTCACCGAACTCGGCCACCAGTACCGGCAGTTCACCGACCTCCGCCTCCTGAACCGCGTCACGCACTGCCTGCGCCAGGGAGCGGTGCTCGCCGTCGGGGGACGGCTCGTCGTGCCGCTCGGACTCCTCGACGACCGGCCCGCGCTCGCCGCCCGGCTCGACCTCTCGGTGCGCGGCGGCCGCGCGCACACGCTCTCCGTGCCGGTGCGGGACGTACGCCAGGAGGACGGGGGCGTCGTGTGGCGGGCCGAGCTGCCCCTCACCGGCGCGCTGCGCCCGCGCGGCATCGGCGACCGCGTGTGGGACCCGCGGCTCGTCCTCACCGTCGACGGCGTCCCCGTCACCACCGACCTGCTCGCCGACAAGTCGGCCGTCCCCACCCGTGCCACCGCCCTGCCGGCCCGCCCCCTCCTGACGCGCCTCACCGGCGATACCTGGCAGCCCTACGTCACGGCCACGCAGCACCTGGCCGTCTGCCTGCTGCCCCGCCGCCGCGCGGCCCGCGCCGCGCAGGCCCTGGCGCACTACGTCACCCACTTCAGGCCCGCCCGCAAGCTGAAGCCCGTACTCCGCACCCTGCGCAGGAAGCGCGAGGCCCTGCACTCCCAGCGCGTCAAGCTCCGCGTGTACCGGCGGATCCTGTCCCAACTGCCCGTCAGCAGGGGCCTCGTCGTCTTCGAGAGCCACATGGGCAAGTGCTACGGGGACAGCCCGCGCGCCGTGCACGAGGAACTCCTCGCCCGCGGGGCCAGGGTGCGCTGCGTCTGGTCGTACGCCACGTCGCCCGCCGGGTTCCCGGACGGGGCGCGGCTCGTGCGCCGCTGGTCCTGGCGCTATCTGTGGGCGCTGGCCCGCGCCGAGTGGTGGGTCGACAACCAGGGGTTCCCGCACGCCCTCGACAAGCCGCGCCACACCACGTATCTCCAGACGTGGCACGGATCCGCGTACAAGCGCATGGGGTTCGACGAGGCGCGGCACAGGACGCGGAACGCGCCGGAGCGCGAGAGACTCCGGCGCGCGGTCGGCCGGTTCGACCACTTCACGGTCCGCTCGGAACACGACGTGCGGACCCTCGCCCGCGCCTACCGCATCCCCGAGGAGCGGCTGCTGCGCGCCGGCTACCCGCGCAACGACCGTCTCGTCGAGGCGCGCGAGCGCGACGAGCGCGAGGGCCGCTTCCCGCGCCCGCCGCTCGCCACGCAACTCGGCATCCCCGACCACCGCACGGTCGTGCTGTACGCCCCCACGTTCCGCGGCGTACCGAAGAAGGGACAGGTCGTACAACTGCCCCTCGATGTACGGGAATTCGCTGAGCGGTTCGGTGACACGCACGTGCTGCTCGTGCGCGCCCACTACATGGAGGCGGCGAGCCTGCCGGTCACCCCTCCCGGCACCGTCGTCGACGTCTCCGGCCACCACGACGTGAGCGAACTCCTCGTTCTCGCCGACGTGTTGATCACCGACTACTCGTCGATCATGTTCGACTACGCCCTCCTCGACCGGCCCCTCGTCCATTTCGCGCCGGACCTCGACGCCTACGCGGCGGACCGCGGCACCTATTTCGACCTGCGCAAGCGCGCCGGCGGGCCCGTCATCGAGACGCAGGAGGAGCTGCTGCGGACCCTCGCCAGGCTCAAGAAGGCGGACGGGGAGTGGCAGGCGGCACGCCGCGCGTTTGCCGCCGAGTTCGGCTCGTACGACGGCGGCGGCGCCGCCCGCGCGGCCGCCGACCTCATCCTCGGGAAGAAGGCCCGCGCATGACCTCCACGACTGCCCCGCGCAGCACGGGCCGCGACCTCTTCCTCGTCGCCAACACCGTCGACGAACTGGGCGGCGTCACCGCCTGGACCCACCAGATGGCCCGCCTCTTCCAGGGCGCGGGCCACCGCGTGCACGTCATCGGCGTCCACGAGGCGGAGCTCAAACTCACCCTCCCCGCCGACCTCGGCTACGAGGTGACCAGCCTCTACCCCGCCCACCCTCCGACCCCAAGCCCCGTGCGCGGCCTGAACCGTCTCAGCCCCGCCGCGCACCGCCGCGAGGGCCGGCGCCTCGCGGACCTCGGGCGCGCCGTCGCCCGGCTCTCGGAGCTCTTCCGGGCGGCCCGCCCCGGCGCCGTCGCCGTCGTCACCCAGGTGTGGCCCATGGAGTGGCTGCGCGAGGCGGACACCGCGGGCCTGCGGATCATCGGCATGAGCCACGAGTCGTACGCCTACACGCGTGCCTGCCACCGCTACCGCTCCGTCAAGCGGAACTACCCGTCCGCCGACCGCTGGCTCGCCCTCACCCAGGAGGACGCCGACGACTGGATCGCCGACGGCATGCACAACGTCGGCGCCATGCCGAACGCCCTCGCCCACCTCCCGGAGATCCCCTCGCCGCGCACCGCGAAGGTCGTGTGCAGCATCGGCCGCCTCGCCGACCAGAAGGGCATCGACATGCTCGTCGACACCTGGGCCGAGGTCGCCCCGCACCGGCCCGACTGGACCCTGCGGATCTACGGCGCCGGATCCGACGAGCCGGACCTGCGGCGCCAGTGCACCGAGCTGGGCCTCGACCGTTCCGTGCAGTGGATGGGCCGCACGGACGACGTGGCGGGCGCGCTCGCAGAGAGCGCCGTGTTCGTCCAGTCGTCGCGCGGCGAGGGCTTCCCCCTCGCGCTGATGGAGGCCATGGCGAGCGCCGTGCCGTGTGCCGCGTTCGACTGCGCGCCCGGTGTCCGGGAGATCGTGTGCGACGGCGAGGACGGGCTCCTCGCACCTCCCGGCGACACCGCGGCGCTCGCCGACCGCCTCCTGCGCCTCACCGGCAACCCGCGGCTGCGGGACGCCATGGGGGAGCGGGCCAGGGTCAATGTGCAGCGGTTCTCCGAGGAGCGCGTCCTGGAACGCTGGGAGGAGCTGTTCGCCCTGCTGGAGCGGTGAGGCCCGGGCCCGCGCCTTCGGGGCTCAGGAGCGCGGGCCGACCGGCTCACCCGCGGGCGCCCGGCGCGGCCCGGCGAGCGACACCTCGGGCAGGGACCGCGGCTCCTCGCCGAGCACGACGTGCCGCACGACCCGCTCGGCCGCCCGCCCGTCGTCGTACGGGCAGAACCGCTTGCGGAACGCGGCCCGCAGCTGCGCCGAGCGCGAGCCGCGCCAGTGCCCGGTCGCGAAGATGTCGATCAGCTCGTCCTCGCTGCGGGCGACGGCGCCGGGCGGGGACGCGCGCAGGTCGAAGTACGTGCCCCGCGACGCCTCGTACGCCTCCCAGTCGTCGGCGTGGATCACGATGGGCCGGTCGAGGTTGGCGTAGTCGAACATCAGGGACGAGTAGTCGGTGACGAGGGCGTCCGCCGCCAGACAGAGCGACTCGACGCTCGCGTGGCCGGAGACGTCGATGAGGCGCCCGGCGCTCTGCGCGAGAGGCGCCGGGTGAAGCGGGTGGGCGCGGGTCAGGACGACGAAGTCCGTGCCGAGCCGGCGCAGCACCCGCTGCAGGTCTAGGGCGCAGGTCTGGGTGCGGCGGTAGTCGCGGTGGGTCGGCGCGTACAGGATCGCCGTCGCGCCGTCCGGGATGCCGAGGCTCTCGCGGGCGCGGGCCACGTCGCGCGAAGTCGCCCGGTGGAACGCGTCGTTGCGCGGATACCCGTACTCCAGCGTCGTGTACGCGGACGGGTAGACGCGCTCCCACACGAGGGTGGAGTGCCGGTTGGCGGACAGGACGTAGTCCCAGGTGTCGACGGAGCGCAGGAGCCGGCCGAAGTCCTGGCCGCGGGCCGCCGCCGGATGGTCCTGGAGGTCGAGGCCCATCTTCTTCAGGGGTGTGCCGTGCTGGGTCTGGATCACGACCTGCCCGGCGCGCTTGACGAGCCTGTGGTCGAAGTCGACGTTGTTGACCAGGTACTTGGAACGGGCCAGCGCCGTCCAGTAGGCGGCGGTCCCGGGCCTCAGGGCGCGCGTTCCGGACGGCAGGGTGTGGTGGTGCTCGGGCTCGGCGATCCACGCGGTGGCGATGTGCGGCGCGTACGTGCGGAACGCGGACTCCAGGGCGCCCGGGTTGCAGCCGTGGCCGCGCCCCCCGTAGCTGGAGAACACGGCACGGTCCGCACGCACCGGGAGGCGCAGCTGGACGCGGTAGTGCGCCTGGAGGGCGGCCGCCCGGGCCGCGTGCCGCAGCCGGCCCGCGAGCCCCCGGGCCCGCCGCACGCAGCGCATCGCCGCGGCCAGCGACCGGTACGTGCGATGCGAGCCGAGCCGCACCAGGCCGTGCCGGAGACGGTCGCGGGCGGCGACGGGCGCGCCGGGGACGCGGTAACGCCGGTAGTGCGCGCGGGCCCTGCGCAGGAAGTCGGGGCGGGAGCCGCGCGGCAGCCGGTCCGGATGCGTGAACACCGTGGCGAGGTGCTCGACCATCCGCCGGAACAGCAACGGGCGCCACGCGTCCGAGAGTTCGGGGTGGACGTCGAGGAACGCGAAGACACGGTCGTACTGGTCGAAGACGTCGAAGTGCTCGCGGGACGTGGTGCCGAGGATGTTGCCCCGGCGGCGCTGGCGGTAGTGGACGCAGACCCGGTCGAGGGTGGCGATCGTCCGCGCCGACATCAGGACCGGATAGGTCCAGGGGGTGTCCTCGTAGTAGCCGGGCGGGAAGACGAAGCCCTGCTCCTCGACGAAGGCGCGCCGGTACGCCTTGTTCCAGGCCACCATGAGGAGTTGGAGGATCTCGGGCCGGTCGGCGAGCGCGAAGGGGGCCGGTCCGTCCTGCGTGAGACGGTCCGCGTACTGGTTGCGCACGGCCTCGCCCGTCCAGTACGTGCGGGCGTAGTCGTAGACCAGGACGTCGGGGCCGCCGGTCGCCTCGATACGGTCCGTGATCGCCTGGAGCGCGCCCGGTGTGAGGGTGTCGTCGCTGTCGAGGAAGAGGACGTAGTCCCCGGTGGCGTGCTCGAGGCCGGCGTTGCGGGCGCGGCCCAGTCCCACGTTCTCCCGCAGATGCAGCGTCCGCACCCGCTCGTCCCGTGCCGCGAACTCGTCGGCGATCGCGCCGCTCGCGTCCGGCGAGCAGTCGTCGACCGCGATCACCTCAAGATCGGAACATGACTGTTCCAGGACGGATTCGAGGCACGCGTGCAGGTAGGCCTGCACCTTGTACACGGGGACGATGACACTGAACCGGGGCAAGGCACATCCATGGGTCGACACGGGGCATACTGCCCGGCAACGGCCGATGGAGTGATCCGGTTACGCCAGTTGTGGCATACGGGGGACCCGGGCAACCGAAGAGGGGCGAACCGTGACCGGTCCGCCCCTCAATTCGCCTGCGGATGCGCCTATTTCACCGCTCCTGCCATCACACCGGACACGAACTGCCGCTGGAAGGCGAAGAACACGGCCAGCGGGATCACCATGGAGATGAAGGCTCCGGGCGCCAGGATCTCGATGTTCCCGCTGAACTGCCGTACCTGCTGCTGGAGTGCGACCGTCAGCGGCTGCGAGCCGGAGTCGGAGAAGATCAGCGCGACCAGCATGTCGTTCCACACCCACAGGAACTGGAAGATGCCGAGCGACGCGATGGCCGGTCCGCCGAGCGGCAGGACCACCGTCGCGAAGAGCCGCGCCTCTCCCGCGCCGTCGAGCCGCGCCGCCTCCAGGAGTTCACGGGGGATCTCCGCGAAGAAGTTGCGCAGCAGGAAGATGGCGAACGGCAGCCCGAAGCCGACGTGGAACAGGATGACGCCGATGATGCTGCCGAAGATGCCGATCTTCCCGAAGAGTTCGGAGAGCGGGATCAGCGCCACCTGCACCGGCACCACCAGCAGCCCGACGACCGCCATGAACCATCCGTCGCGGCCCTTGAAGTCCATGCAGGCGAAGGCGTATCCGGCCATCGACCCGATGATCACGACGAGGAGCGTCGCCGGGACCGTGATCCAGATCGTGTTGAACAGGGCGTGGGTGATCTCGTCCTTCTCCAGGAGCGACTGATAGCTCTTGGTCGTCAGCTGGGCCGGGGCGGTGAAGACCTTCCACCAGCCCGACGCGGCGATGTCCGTCGGATCGCGGAACGAGGAGACCAGCAGCCCGAAGGTCGGCACCAGCCAGAACAGGCCGACCACGAGCAGGAAGGCGCGCAGCGCGCCGCCCGCCGCGCCGCTCGCGATCCGGGCGGCGAGCGAACGCTTGGCGCGCACGGACGTGTCGAGTGCGGTCACCGCTGACGCTCCTTCCGCAGCCGGCGGATGTTGACCCACATCACCGGGAGGACGAGCAGCAGGAGCAGCACGCCGATGGCGCTGCCCGCGCCGAAGTTCCCCTGGCCGCCGAACGCGGACAGGAACAGCTGGAGGGCCAGGACGTTGGCGTCGTCCTGGGACGGCTGCGGGGCGATGATGTAGATCAGGTCGAAGATCTTCATCACGTTGATCATCAGCGTGACCAGGACGACGGTCAGGACCGGCGCGAGCAGCGGCACGGTGACCTTGCGGAACACCTGCCACTCGTTCGCCCCGTCGACGCGCGCCGCCTCCAGGAGATTACGGTCGATGCCCGCGAGCCCGGCCGCGATCAGGACCATCGCGAAGCCCGCCCACATCCAGGCGTACGCGCCGATGATCGACGGGGTCACCAGGGCCGGGCCGAGCCACTCGACGCCGTTGTAGGCGGTCGCGAAGTTCGAGCCCGGCAGCCGGAGTTGGGCGCCGTCCGCCGCCTTGGGCAGGGTGAAGGTACCGTCGGCGCCGCTGGTGGTGGACGCGACGACCTTGCCGCCTCGCACCGCCTCCACCTTGACGCCCTTCAGGGCCTTCTCGCCCGCGTCGACGGCGCCTTTCGTGCCGCCTCCGCCGAGCTTGAAGTCCAGCCAGACCGTGCCCGTGACCTTGTCGCCCCCGGTGCTCGCCGCCTTGGCGTCCTGCGGGCTGCCCGGCACCTTGTCGGGCGCGATGCCGACCAGCGGCAGGAACGCCGGGGTGCCGGCCTGCGCGGTCCGCTTCGTGGTGAACGACCCGCCGCCGGATGCCTTGAGGTCACTGCCGATGGCGGGGCGCGCCTTCGGGTAGACGGAGGCGTCGGTGAACGCGTCGTGCACGGACGTGACGATCGCGTTGGCCGCGCCCTGGTTCGGGTCCTGCTCGTAGACCAGGCGGAAGATGATGCCCGCCGCCAGCATCGAGATCGCCATCGGCATGAAGACGATCAGCTTGAACGCCGTGCCCCAGCGCACCCGTTCGGTCAGCACGGCGAAGATCAGGCCGAGCGCCGTGCACAGGGCCGGTGCCACGGCCACCCAGATCGCCGTGTTCCTGACCGCGATCAGCGTCTGGTCGTCACGGAAGATGTCGACGTAGTTGTCGACGCCGACGAAATGGGAGCCGCCGGAGTCGTAGAGGCTGCGCCAGACCGAGTACCCGATCGGGTAGACCACGAGCGCGCCGAGCAGGACGAGAGCGGGCAGCAGAAACAGCGCCGCCACCCACGGCCGGGTCCCGATCACGCTCTTGCGCGGTGTTGCGGACGGCGCCGGCGGCAGTGCGCCGGCGCCCCCCGCCTTCGCCACGGAGGACGACATACCGCGCCGTCAGCCGTTCTTGTACGCCTTGGCGGCGTCGGCCTCGAGTTGGCGCTGGGTCCCGGCGACGTCCTTCGGGTTCTTCAGGAAGTCCTGGAGGGCCTTCCACTCACCGACGCCCTGCGTGCCGCCGAACGCCGCGGGCGCCTGGTCGGACATGTCGAAGCGGAAGTCGTCGCCCGCCGCGAGCAGCGCCTTCGCGATGTCCCGGGTGACCGCGTCCTTGTACTTGGAGGTGTCCATCTCCTTGTTGGGGGAGATGTAGCCGCCCTGCGCCGCCCAGATCTCGGCCGCGTCGGTCGAGGAGAGGAACGTGACGAGGGCCTGGGCGCCCTTGCCGCCCTTGAGGGCCACGGCCACGTCGCCGCCGCTGACCACGGGGGCCTTGTCGCCGACCGCGGGGAACGGGAAGACCTTGGCGTCCGTGCCGACCTTGGCCTTGGTGTCCGCGTTGATGTTGGCGGTCACGAAGTCGCCCTCGTAGACCATCGCGGCGGGGTTGTCACCGGAGAACGTCTGCGTGACGGACTTCGGGAACTCGGTGCCGAGCGCGCCCTTGCGGCCGCCCGCGATCAGATCGTCCTTGCCCCACAGCTGGGCGAGCGTGGTCAGCGCCTCCTTCACGGAGGGGTCCGTCCACTTGATCTTGTGGGTGGCGAGCTGGTCGTACTTCTCCGGGCCCGCCTGGGAGAGGTAGATGTTCTCGAACCAGTCCGTGAGCGTCCAGCCGTCCGCGCCGCCGATGGAGACCGCGGGGGAGCCCGCGTCGGACAGGGTCTGCGCGGTGGACAGGAAGTCGTCCCACGTCGCCGGGGTCTTGGAGATCCCGGCCGCCTCGAACGCGGCCGTGTTGTACCAGACCAGCGACTTGTTGGCGGCCTTCACATAGACGCCGTACTGCTTGCCCTTGTACGCCCCGAGGTTCTTCCACCCGGCCGAGAAGTTCTTGTCGACCTGGGCCTGTGCCTCGCTGCCCAGCGGCTTGATCCAGCCCTTGTCGGCGAACTGGTGCAGCACGCCGACCTGCGGCAGGAACGCCACGTCCGGCGGCTTGCCGCCCTCGATCTTCGTACTGAGGAACGTGGCGGTGTTGTTGCCCGTCGGCACGAAGTTGACCTTGGCGCCGGTGCGCTTCTCGAACTCCTTGAGGACCTTGGTGAAGTTGTCCTGCTCCGGCCCGGTCCAGACGGCCGCGACCTCCAGGGTCTGCCCGTCGAGCTTGGGAAGCTGGACGGAGGCGCTGCTGCTCTCGCCGCCGCTCTTGTCCTTGCCGGCCTTGTCCTTGCCGTCCCCGCCGCCGCAGGCGGTCAGCGTCAGCGCGAGAGCGCCCGCGGTCAGAGCTGCCGCTGCGGCCTTCGCTGCCCCGGACGTCCTGGACGCCCTTGATGTCGTGCGTGTACGAATGCTGCGCATCGCTGCCCCGTTCTCGTCCTGAACGCTGAACGTACGCCCCGAACGCTGAACGTACGTATGTGCGCTGTCTCGTGGCGTCTGGTTCTACGCCCGGCCGGGGACACCCGGCAAGGGCGCCTGCAGGGTCAGCTCGAAGATCGTGACGGGGTCGTGATGTCGGCCTTGAACATGGCGAGTTGGGAATTCCCGGGCCGTCCCGCCGGGTGTGCCGTCACAGGAGGGACGGCACCTCCCGTGCCGCGACGGAACGGGCGGCCCGCTCCAACGCGCTGGCCAGCAGGGCGAGATCGGTCGGTCCGTTCCCCAGCTCCCGTACGGGGCGCCGGGTCGGCGGGTCACCCATCCGTGTCCAGTCGAGCGGCACGACCGTGGGCCGCTGCGTGGCCGTACGGGGGATGCGCCCCGTGACCCGGCCCGCCTGGAACGCCAGCTCGCGTCCGTCGGCGCCGGAGAGCCGGCCGCGGCCGGGCGCCGGATCGTCGGGACCGGCCGACGGGGCGTCGAGCACGACCCGAAGCGCCACGCCCCACGCCGGCTCGGAACCGGACGGGCGGGCCGCGACCAGATGCACCCCGAGCCGCTCGCCGTCCCGGACGACGGCCTCCAGGGCCCGTACGACGGATCCCGCGGCGGGCCGCCCCGGCGAGCCGAGCGGAGGCGAGAGCAGCGCGTCCAGGTCGTCCACCAGGACGACGAGCCGGGGCAGGGGCGGCGCCGGGTCGGCCTCCTGGCGGGCGGCGGCGGGCCGCAGGCGCATGGTCGAGCTGGGCGGCGCCTCCAGGTCCCCGGCGCCCTGGTCGGACGCGCGGGGCGGCGCGGGGCGCTGGGAGACCATCCGGCCCGACACCTCGCGCTGGGTGTGCCACTCGGCGAAGTGCTGCCGCCCGAGCAGCTCGGCGCGGCGCTTCAGCTCAGCGGCGAGCGACTGGGCGAACTCCCGCATACGCACCGGGTCGTTGGCCGCCAGGTGGGTCGTGACGTGCGGCAGGTCCGTGCAGACGCGCAGTCCGTCGCCCCGGTCGGCGCCGCCCGTGCCGTCCCGGCCGTCGACGAGGACGAGCCCGAGCCGGTCCGGCCGCTCGGCCGCCGCGAGCGAGGCGGCGATCGAGCGCAGCAGCTCCGTACGGCCGCTGCCCGCCGGGCCCTCGATCAGAAGATGGGGGCCCTCCGCGGCCAGGTCCACGACGACCGGGCCGCGAGGCCCGGCGCCGAGCACGGCCCAGGCGCGCCCGCCGAGCGCCTCCGTGTCGTCCCCGGCGGCGGCCCAGCGGGCCATCAGGGACGCGGGCGTGGCCCGCGCGAGACCCAACTCGTCCAGCAGGCGGGCGATTTGGGGCAGGGGGGCCGAGACCCTGGGGTGCGGCTCGCTCGGGCCGCTGTCGGTGCGCAAGGGGGCGAGGGCCCGCGCGAAGCGCTCGGCCCAGGCCGCCGACACCGCGTCGATCGCGGCGACCGTGCCGTGCCCGACGACCTGGCCGTGGGACGTCCGCAACAGCCGTAGCGCCGTCGCCACGTCCCCGCTGAGCAGCGCGACGGCGCCGCACGACTTGAACGCGGGCGACACGGCGCACGCCATCTCATAGGTCTGGGTGACCGGCGACGCGGGCGAGGACGAGGGGGCCTCGGCGAGACAGATGACGTGGATCCCGGCCCGGCCCCCTTCCGTCGCGAGCCGCACGGTGGCCTCGCGCAGCCCGGCCGACCCCGGGTCTCCGTCGACGACGAGAACGGTCAGCGGGCCGGTCCAGCGGTGCCCGGCGCCGGGTCCCTGTGCCGGCCCGGGCGGCCAGGTCTCCTCCGTGGCGGGGTGCCCGGCGGCGTACTCCGACGCGCGCCCGGCCCGGTCCGTGGTGGGCCTGAAGTCCCCGTGGCCGTCCGCCACGGCGTCGGACCGGCCGCCCGCACCCTCGTGCCCGTACGGCCCGGGCGCGGTCATCCGGCCACCGCGCTCCCCGGCGTCGGCGGCCTCACCCGAACGGGACCTCGGCACCATGGGACCGAAGCCGGCCTGCTGCTGCCCCGCGCGGGCGGCCGCCGTCCCGGCGTCGGGGCGGCGCGCCTCATCCGCGATGTGGTCGTCGAGGCGGCGCAGGAGCTCGCCCGTACGGGCCACCGCCTGCTCGCGGTCGTACGCCAGGAGGAGGCGGCAGTCCTGGCCGTGCGCGGGACGCAGATGGGGGAGCCAGCCGAGCCAGGACCACTCGGCCGCGCGGTCCTGGACTCCGCGCGACCGGTCCGTGCTGACCAGGACGATCTCCAGCACGTCCGGCGAGTGCAGCGCCGCGAGCTGCGCGACGACGGAACGGGCCACGCCCGACAGCCGCGCCCGCGGCCCGGCGAGACCGAGCGCGCCCGCCTCCCGCAGCCCCACCGTCACCGGCACGCCGGGCAGCAGCCCCGTGCGGTCCGGGGACGTCCGGTCGTCCGTGCCCAGCCGCACCGCGAGCGCCTCGGGGTGCTCGGGGCCGCGCTCCCAGAGCCGGGGCCCCGGGCCGAGCGCGGTCAGCAGCAGCGCGGCGGCGTCGGGCCACGCCTCGGCGGATCCCCTGGAGGAGGGGGAGGCGGGCGCGAAGGTCTCGGGGACGTGCGGCGGCTCGCCGCCGTAGGCGCCACTGTCGTACGGGGACAGGCCCTCGCCCGTGCGCCCGCCGGCCAGGCGCCGTGCCCAGGCGCCGAGCCCGCCGCGCCTGCGCTGCTCGCGTGGCACGGGCGTCCCGCGCGCGGGGGTGAAGGGCGGCGTGCTCTCGACGGCGGGCGGCCCGCCCTGCTCGGGCACGAGGGGGCCGGAACCGGCGGCGAGCGCGGCGGGCCCGTACGTGTGCCGGGTCTCGCCCGCGAGAGCGGGATCGGCGGAGGGGTCTTCGCAGGCGCCCGAGTCCGGGGCCGTCACGCGGACGTGGCCCTCGCCGTCGGGCGCCGTTCGCAGCACGGGCCCTGAGGACCCTGAGGAACCTGAGAAACCGTTGAAAGCCGAGGAACCCGCGGCACCCTCGAGGGCCAGCCGCAGAGTGGACTCGCCGAGGCGCAGGAGGGCGCCGGGGGCGAGCCGGGCGGGGCGGTCCCCGACGGGGCTGCCGTCGACCGTCGTCCCGTTCGTCGAGCCCAGATCCGTGACCGTCACACGGCCGTCGGTGCCGAGCGTCACAGCGCAGTGCATCCGGGACACATCGGGGTCGTCGAGCGCGACATCGGCGTCCGCGGAGCGGCCCACGCGGATCTCGCCGCCGTGCAGCAGATGCACACCGCCCGCGTCGGGCCCCGCCACCACATGGAGCTGCGCCGCGGCGCCCTCGATCTCGGGTCCCGGCTCGGCGGGAACGCCCAGGGACAGCACGGCCCCGTCGGTCAGCGGCGGCTCGCCCAGCGTGCACCGCTGCCCGTCGAGCCGCTCGGGTCCCGCGTAGAGAATCGCCGTGCCCTCACCGCCGGCGACGGCCGCCACCAAGGCGGAGGCCACCGCGGCGAGCGCGGTGCCCGCCGGGGCGGTGACCAGCACGTCGCACGACGCCGCGCGGCCTTGCGGGTCGGGGCGCGTCCCCAGGGGGTCTACGACGGTCAGCCGGATCTGCATCGCGTCAGCGGTCCCTTCTGCGCGGGCGCCCGGGAAGGGGCTGCACCGCGGTCACCCCACCGCAGATCCCCCACCGCACAACGGGCACGTAGGCCAGTACGAGAGGCATCCTCGCACTTGCCAACGACAACACGCCCGTCGGCCACCCGTAAGTGATCTTGATTGGTCGGCTCTGCCCGCAAAAGTGCCTGCATGACGCCGCTTGGGACCGCTCACGTCCTTGCCGGTGGCAACCAACAGCCCACCCCGAGCGTCTTTCCGTCGAACGCGGCTCCGGCGGGCGGGGGAGGCGCGGAAGATCAACAGACAGTGGGTTGTTCGACGGCACTACAGTGGGTCGGAACACCCAGGAACGAGCAAGACCAAGCAGTACGCCAGTACGCAGCAAGCAGGGAGCGCATGACGTGCGGCCGGTAGGCAGTAAATACCTGCTCGAGGAGCCGATCGGACGCGGCGCCACGGGCACCGTCTGGCGGGCCCGCCAGCGGGAGACCGCGGGAGCCGAGGCGGCCGTCGCCGGGCAGCCCGGCGAGACCGTGGCGATCAAGGTCCTCAAGGAGGAGCTCGCCAACGACGCGGATGTCGTGATGCGCTTCCTGCGCGAGCGCTCCGTGCTGCTCCGCCTGACGCACCCGAACATCGTGCGCACCCGCGACCTGGTCGTCGAGGGCGAGCTCCTCGCCCTCGTCATGGACCTGGTCGACGGCCCCGACCTGCACCGCTACCTCCGCGAGAACGGCCCCTTCTCCCCGGTGGCCGCGTCCCTGCTGACCGCCCAGGTCGCGGACGCGCTCGCGGCGAGCCACGCGGACGGCGTCGTGCACCGCGACCTGAAGCCGGCGAACGTCCTGCTGAAGCAGAACGGCGGTGAGATGCACCCGATGCTCACCGACTTCGGCATCGCCCGCCTCGCCGACTCCCCGGGCCTGACCCGCACGCACGAGTTCGTCGGCACGCCCGCCTACGTCGCGCCGGAGTCCGCCGAGGGCCGCCCGCAGACCAGCGCTGTGGACATCTACGGCGCCGGAATCCTGCTGTACGAGCTGGTCACGGGCCGGCCGCCGTTCTCCGGGGGCTCCGCGCTCGAGGTCCTGCACCAGCACCTGAGCGCCGAACCGCGCCGCCCGTCCACGGTGCCCGACCCGCTGTGGACGGTCATAGAGCGCTGCCTGCGCAAGAACCCCGAGGAGCGCCCCAGCGCCGAGAACCTCGCCCGCGGCCTGCGCGCCGTCGCCGAGGGCATCGGCGTGCACGCGAACTCGGCGCAGATCGCGGCCGCCGAGGGCGTCGGCGCCCTCCTCATGCCGGATCCAGCGCCCGCGCAGGTGCCGGGCATGCCCGGTGCGGCCGACCCGACGCAGGTACTGCCCAGTAACGCGGGCTCGTACGATCCGAACGCGGCGACGAGCGTCATGCAGTCCACCGGCATGGGTGACGCCGACCCCACCTCGGTCCTGCCGAACCGGGGCGCGGCCGACCCGACGGCCGTCATGCCGCCGGTCCCGCCGCACCAGCCGGGCGCGAACCCGGACGACCCGCACCCCTGGCAGAACCAGATGCGGGCGGCCCGCGACCGCAACGAGCAGACACAGGTCCAGTACCTGGACCCGAACGACGATCCGCTGCGCCGCCGGCCGCAGCGCCAGCAGGGGCACCCGCAGCAGCAGCCCCAGCAGCCGCCTCAGCAGCAGTACGCGCCCCAGCAGCCCCGTCGGCAGCAGCCGCAGCAGCAGCCGCAGCGGTACGCGCCGCAGCCCCAGCAGCAGCAGTACGCGCCGCCGCAGCAGCCCCGCCAGCCGCAGCCGCAGGCGCCGCAGCGTGAGCCGCGGCAGCCGAGGCAGCGCAGCGCGAACCGGATGAAGATCCCGGGGCTCGGCTGCCTCAAGGGCTGCCTCTTCATGATCGTCATGCTGTTCGTGGTGAGCTGGCTCGTGTGGGAGTTCACCCCGCTCCAGGACTGGATCGGCACGGGCAAGGGTTACTGGGCCCAGCTCGCGTCCTGGTACGACACGGTCAGCGGCTGGATCGGCGACCTGGGCAACGGCTCGGGCAGCGGGGGTTCCGGCAACTGAAGTGAGCCACGCGCGCCCGGCGTTGGGCGTGATGTTGGAGATTTGTCGACTTCCGGAGGGTGATTTCCCCCGCGGATGTGATGGTTGGCGTCCGAGCCGCGTAGCTTGGGCGCCAACACGCGTCTGTAGGAGCAGTCTTGGCACGGAAGATCGGCAGCCGGTACACCGCGAACCAGATCCTGGGACGCGGCAGCGCCGGCACGGTGTGGCTGGGCGAGGGACCTGAGGGGCCCGTCGCCATCAAGCTGTTGCGTGAGGACCTGGCCTCCGACCAGGAGCTCGTGGGCCGCTTCGTCCAGGAGCGCACGGCCCTGCTCAGCCTCGACCACCCGCGCGTGGTCGGCGTCCGTGACCTGGTGGTCGACGGGAACGACCTGGCCCTGGTCATGGACCTCGTACGGGGCACAGACCTGCGCACCCGGCTCGACCGCGAGCGGCGCCTGGCCCCCGAGGCCGCGGTCGCCATCGTCGCGGACATCGCGGACGGGCTCGCCGCCGCGCACGCTGCCGGGATCGTGCACCGCGACGTGAAGCCGGAGAACGTCCTCCTCGACATGCAGGGCCCCCTCGGCCCCGGCGGCTCCCACCCGGCGCTCCTGACCGACTTCGGTGTCGCCAAGCTCATCGACTCCCCGCGCCGCACCCGCGCCACGAAGATCATCGGCACCCCGGACTACCTCGCCCCCGAACTCATCGAGGGCCTCCCGCCGCGCGCCGCCGTCGACATCTACGCCCTGGCGACGGTCCTGTACGAGCTGCTCGCCGGGTTCACACCCTTCGGCGGCGGCCACCCCGGCGCGATCCTGCGCCGGCACGTCACGGAGACGGTCGTCCCGCTCCCGGGCATCCCCGACGAGCTGTGGCAGCTCCTCGTCCAGTGCCTGGCGAAGGCGCCCGCGTCCCGGCTGCGCGCCTCCGAGCTGGCGGCCCGCCTGCGCGAGCAGCTGCCCCAGCTCGCCGGGATGGCGCCCCTCGACGTGGACGAGCCGGACACCGAGCCCGACCCGGAGCCGGAAGCAGCCCCGGCCGCGCCCGAGGCGCCCGCCGCCCGCCGCGGCGCCGTCCCGCTGGTCCCCGGCGCGACCCCGGCCGACTCGAACAGGGACACGCACACGTCGATGCGGGTCCCGGCCCCCGACGAGCTGGCGGGCGGCGCCCGCGGTACCGCTCGCGCCCCTCGCGCCGCCGGAGCGCCCCGCCCCGGCTCGGCCCGCCACCGCGCCTCCGCCCGGCGCCGGAGGATCACGCTCGGCGTGGCCGGAGCCGTCCTGGTGGTGGCGGCCGGCATGGGCACGTGGGCGGCCGTCGGCGGCGACGACGCGGACGCGACGCCGGGCAAGAACCCCGGGCAGTCGGCTCCGGCCTCTCCCTGAGACGGCCCGGCAGGCCCCGGGACCCGGCCCCGCGGCCACCCGGACCGGAGCACTTGCCCCAGCCGTTACGCTGGTGTCGTGGCAGTCGTCGACGTTTCCGAAGAGCTCAAGTCCCTCTCCTCGACCATGGAGTCGATCGAGGCCGTCCTGGACCTCGACAAGCTGAGGGCAGATATCGCCGTGCTCGAGGAGCAGGCGGCGGCGCCGTCCCTGTGGGACGACCCCGACGCGGCACAGAAGATCACCAGCAAGCTGAGCCACCTCCAGGCCGAGGTGCGCAAGGCGGAGACCCTGCGCGGCAGGATCGACGACCTGAGCGTGCTCTTCCAGATGGCCGAGGAGGAGGACGACCCGGACACCCGTGCCGAGGCCGAGTCCGAACTGACCTCCGTCAAGAAGGCGCTGGACGAGATGGAGGTCCGTACCCTCCTGTCCGGTGAGTACGACTCCCGCGAGGCGCTGGTCAACATCCGCGCCGAGGCGGGCGGCGTCGACGCCGCGGACTTCGCCGAGCAGCTCCAGCGCATGTACCTGCGCTGGGCCGAGCGCCACGGCTACAAGACCGAGGTCTACGAGACGTCGTACGCGGAGGAGGCCGGCATCAAGTCGACCACCTTCGCCGTGCAGATCCCGTACGCGTACGGGACGCTCTCGGTCGAGCAGGGCACGCACCGGCTGGTCCGTATCTCCCCCTTCGACAACCAGGGCCGCCGCCAGACGTCCTTCGCGGGCGTCGAGGTGCTCCCGGTCGTCGAGACGACCGACCACATCGAGATCGACGAGTCCGAGCTGCGCGTCGACGTGTACCGCTCCTCGGGCCCCGGCGGCCAGGGCGTGAACACGACGGACTCCGCGGTCCGCCTGACGCACCTGCCCACCGGCATCGTCGTCTCCTGCCAGAACGAGCGCTCGCAGATCCAGAACAAGGCGACCGCGATGAACGTCCTCCAGGCCAAGCTCCTCGAGCGGAAGCGTCAGGAGGAGCGGGCCAAGATGGACGCCCTCAAGGACGGCGGCAGCTCGTGGGGCAACCAGATGCGTTCGTACGTCCTGCACCCGTACCAGATGGTCAAGGACCTCCGGACGGAATTCGAGGTCGGTAATCCGCAGTCGGTGCTCGACGGCGAAATCGACGGATTCCTCGAAGCGGGAATTCGCTGGCGCAAGCAGCAGGAGAAGTAACCTCAGGTCTTTTCCAGCTTTGTCGACAAGGCAACTGCCGCCCACCGGGCGGCAGTTGCCTTTTACGTCACAGTCACATGTCCGTACGGCGGTCAACTCCCCTGAATTCGGGCATCGCGTACGCAACGACCTTGACGCTGACATGAAAACTGGGAAGGCTGACGCGCGGCATGCGTATCAGTGGGACGCGTGTGCACCGGGGGACGAGCGAGCAGTCGCCGACCACCCGGGCGGCCCCCGTCCCGCGCGCTGCTCCATCAACGATTAGCTACTGGGGGTAGCAGGCAGATGACCAAGAAGACGCGCATCCGTGTCGCGCGGATAGCAGCCGGTGCGGTGATCGCGGCGGGTGCGTCGCTGACCGCCGCGGGCGCCGCTTCGGCCCTCGACATCGGCGTCAACCTTCCGGGTGTCGGCGCGAAGGTGCACGCGGGCGACGACGGTGTCGCAGCCGGCGTGAGCCTCGGTGACGACGACGACCCGACCCCGCCGACCACTCCGCCGGCCACTCCGCCCACCGACATCCCGGACCCGACGCCCACCGTGGACCCGCCCACCACGGACCCGACGGACCCGACCGAGCCCACCGAGGAGCCCACCGAGCCCACCGAGGACCCGACCACCCCGGGCAACGGTGGCGGCAACGGCGGCGGTCACCACGGCGGTGGCGGCGGCAACCACGGCGGCGGGAACGGCAACACCGACCCCGACGGCGGCAACAACCCGGTCGAGCAGGGCCAGGGCAAGGACAGCCTGCAGGACACCGGCTCCGTGCCGGTCGCCCAGCCCGCCCAGAACGGCAAGTCCGGCGGTGAGCTGGCCGAGACCGGCGCCGCCGAGACCACGTTCCTGCTGATCGGCGCCGCGACGATGATCGCCGGCGGCATCGGCTTCCGCCTGCTGCCCCGCCTCGTCGGCGGCGGCCGCACGGTTGCCTAGGCAGCCGTAGGCGCGTACGACCGCACGTAACGCGAGAAGGGCCCGGAGCATCGCTCCGGGCCCTTCTTCGTGTCTTAGACGGTCTGGTGGGCGAGGAGCGCCACCGCCGCGATGAGCACAGCCACAAGAACTATCAGGGCCATCGGGTGCAGACCCGCGAACGGGCTCTCCTGCTGAAGTCGCTCACGGTTCGCCCGGCATACGGGACAGCGACCCTCGCTCACGGGCGCCGCGCAGTTCGCGCACACCAGCCGGTCATAGGTCATGCGCTCTTCCTCCTCCCGCGCGGCGGAGCCGCCACAGCATAATTCTCTCCGCACAACGCTCCGGGGAACGCAACCGTTCCCCTACCACTGTGCCAGCTTCCGCGGATTTCGGCGCGCCTCCCCGGATGCTGCCCCTTTGGACCCGTTCCGTTCCCGCCAGGACCCGCCTGTGACCGGGCAATCATCGGGACAAACCGCTCAACCCAGGACGCCGACTGCGGCGGGCAGCCGGGTTCGCGTATGGTCACGCTCACCTACCCCCGACGCCCACGATGCACCGAGGCGCACCCGTGATCCGATTCGACAACGTCTCCAAGGCCTACCCCAAGCAGACCCGGCCCGCCCTCAGGGATGTGTCCCTCGAGGTCGAGCGCGGCGAATTCGTCTTCCTTGTGGGATCTTCCGGCTCCGGAAAGTCCACCTTCCTGCGGCTGGTCCTGCGCGAGGAGCGCACCAGCCACGGCCAGGTGCACGTCCTGGGCAAGGACCTGGCACGACTGTCCAACTGGAAGGTGCCGCAGATGCGCCGCCAGCTCGGCACGGTCTTCCAGGACTTCCGGCTCCTGCCCAACAAGACCGTCGGCGAGAACGTCGCCTTCGCGCAGGAAGTCATCGGCAAGTCCCGTGGCGAGATCCGCAAGTCCGTGCCCCAGGTGCTCGACCTCGTCGGCCTGGGCGGCAAGGAGGACCGGATGCCCGGCGAGCTCTCCGGTGGTGAGCAGCAGCGTGTGGCCATCGCCCGCGCCTTCGTGAACCGCCCCAAGCTCCTGATCGCCGACGAGCCGACCGGCAACCTCGACCCGCAGACCTCGGTCGGCATCATGAAGCTGCTGGACCGGATCAACCGCACCGGGACGACCGTCGTGATGGCCACCCACGATCAGCAGATCGTGGACCAGATGCGCAAGCGCGTCATCGAGCTGGAGAAGGGCCGTCTCGTCCGCGACCAGTCGCGCGGCGTCTACGGCTACCAGCACTGAGCCCCGTGAGCACCAGAGCACTGAGAAAGGCCTGAGCAGACGCCATGCGCGCCCAATTCGTCCTGTCGGAGATCGGCGTAGGTCTCCGCCGAAATCTCACGATGACCTTCGCGGTCATCGTCTCGGTCGCCCTCTCGCTCGCCCTGTTCGGCGGCTCGCTGCTCATGCGTGACCAGGTGAGCACGATGAAGGGCTACTGGTACGACAAGGTCAACGTTTCGATCTTCCTGTGCAACAAGGGCGACGCCGAGTCGGACCCGAAGTGCGCCAAGGGAGCCGTCACCGCCGAGCAGAAGCAGCAGATCCTCTCCGACCTGGACAAGATGCCGGTCGTCGAGAAGGTCTCCCACGAGTCGGCGGACCAGGCGTACAAGCACTACAAGGAGCAGTTCGGCGACTCCCCGCTGGCCAGCTCGCTGACGCCGGACCAGCTCCAGGAGTCGTACCGGATCAAGCTCAAGGACCCGGAGAAGTACCAGGTCGTCGCGACCGCCTTCGACGGGCGTGACGGAGTGCAGTCCGTGCAGGACCAGAAGGGCATCCTGGACAACCTCTTCGGACTCCTCAACGGCATGAACTGGGCGGCGCTCGCCGTGATGGCGCTGATGCTCGTCGTCGCGCTGATGCTGATCGTCAACACGGTGCGCGTCTCGGCGTTCAGCCGCCGTAGAGAGACCGGCATCATGCGCCTGGTCGGCGCGTCCAGCTTCTACATCCAGATGCCGTTCATCATGGAGGCCGCCGTCGCCGGAGTCATCGGCGGTGTGGTCGCCTGCGGCATGCTCCTCGTGGGCCGCTACTTCATGATCGACCACGGTCTGGCGCTCTCCGAGAAGCTGAACCTGATCAACTTCATCGGCTGGGACGCGGTCCTGACCAAGCTGCCGCTCGTCCTCGCGATCGGCCTGCTGATGCCCGCGATCGCCGCGTTCTTCGCGTTGCGCAAGTACCTGAAGGTGTGACAAGACTCCCCGGAGTTGCAGGGCGCCGTGCGGTTCAACGAGCCGTACGGCGCTTCGCGTTGTCCTAGACTCACCGTCATGTCGGGCCCCGAACTGTTCTCCCGGCCCCGCCGCTTCGGCCGCGGGGCGGCCCTGACATTGGTCTTCGCGAGCGTCCTCGCGACCGGCGTTGCGACGGGTTCGTGGAGCGCCGAGGGCAGTAAGTCCGAGGAGCGCCCGGCCGGTTCGGCCACCGGCGGCGGACACGAGGACGTGCGGGACGCGGCCGCAGAGGCGATGGCCGACGGCAAGTCCCCGACGCAGGCTGCCGAGGAGGCCGTCAGCCGCAGCGGCGACCGCTGGGGCGCGGTCTACTCGCAGGGCGAGTACAAGGAGTTCGAGCAGGAACTCGACGGCCAGTACACGGGCGTCGGCCTCTGGGCCAGGCGTACCGCCGACGGCCGGATAGAGGTCTCCAAGGTCGGTTCCGGTTCCCCCGCGGCGCACGCGGGCGTGCGTCCCGGCGACCGGCTCCGCACCGTCGACGGCCGGCCCGTCACCGGCCGCCCCGTCACCGAGGTCGTCTCCCTGCTGCGCGGCGAGCACGCGGGGACGGCCGTCCGGCTCGGCCTGACGCGCGGTACGCGCGCGTGGACCGAGACCCTGCGCCGGGCGAACCTCGCCACCGAGCCCGTCACCGTCTCCCGCCTCCCTGGCGGCACCGTCCTGATCAAGGTCGCCGCCTTCACCAAGGGCTCCGGTGATCGCGTACGGTCCGCCGTGCGCGACGCCCCCCACGGCGACGGCGTCCTCCTCGACCTGCGGGGCAATTCGGGCGGCCTGGTCGCGGAGGCGGTCACCGCGGCGTCGGCGTTCTTCGACGGCGGGCTCGTGGCGACGTACGACGTACGGGGACGCCAGCGCGCCCTGCACGCCGAGCGCGGCGGTGACACCTCCAGACCGGTGGTCGCGCTCGTCGACAGCGGCACGATGAGTGCGGCCGAGCTGCTCACCGGGGCCCTCCAGGACCGCGGCCGTGCGGTCGTCGTGGGCTCGAGGACCTTCGGCAAGGGTTCGGTCCAGATGCCGAGCCGGCTTCCCGACGGCTCCGTGGCCGAGCTGACCGTCGGCCACTACCGCACCCCCACCGGCCGCGCCGTCGACGGCCGGGGCATCACCCCCGACCTCGAGGCCGAGGAGGGGGCCCGGCAGCGGGCCGAGACAGTATTGAGTGGCCTCGGGGACCCCTCGTAGTGCGAAAATGGGCGCACTATGTCTAAGGGAATGTTCGTACCGAAGGAATCACAGCCCAAGCAGGGCGCGTCCGGGAAGTCCGGCAAGGACAAGGACGGCAAGCGCAAGATCGTCGCGCAGAACAAGAAGGCCCGGCACGACTACGCCATCGTCGACACGTACGAGGCGGGCATCGTCCTGACCGGGACCGAGGTGAAGTCGCTGCGGCAGGGCCGCGCCTCGCTGGTCGACGGCTTCGTCCAGATCGACGGGAACGAGGCGTGGCTGCACAACGCCCACATCCCGGAGTACAGCCAGGGCACCTGGACCAACCACTCCGTGCGCCGCAAGCGCAAGCTTCTCCTGCACCGCGAGGAGATCGACAAGCTGGAGTCGAAGTCCCAGGAGACGGGTCACACGATCGTGCCCCTGGCCATCTACTTCAAGGACGGCCGCGCGAAGGCGGAGATCGCGCTCGCCAAGGGCAAGAAGGAGTACGACAAGCGGCAGACGCTGCGTGAGCAGCAGGACCGCAGGGACTCGGACCGCGCCATCGCGTCGGCCAAGCGGCGGCAGCGGGCGCGGGAGCGCTGACGCCGCGCTGGGGTTCTGCCCGGTCCGCCGGTAATAGGCTGGCACCGTCGCCCGTCGGTCACGTACGATGGGTGTTGTCCCGCTGGTGACGGGACGCCCTGGATCGAAAGATCCGGTTTTGAAAAATCAACATGGGGATGATCGGTTTCGACAGCGGCTGTCGAAGCAGGGGAAGCGTGTCGAGGAAGCGACAATGATCTCGTTAACCATATGTCGCAACCAATAATCGCCACTTCTAAGAGCGATTCCCAGTCCTTCGCCCTCGCTGCCTAATAAGCAGTGAGTGAAGGACCCTAAAAGGGTGTCAGCCCGGGGATGTTCCCGACCCGGATCCTGGCATAATCTAGGGGACTAAACCATCGAGCCCGGTCACGGGGTTCGATGGGAAATCAAACAGTGACTGGGCCCGTCGGCGACTTGTTCGCGTGATCACCGGGGCCGAGAAAATCGAAGCGAACTGCACACGGAGAAGCCCTGCTGCTGCACCGTTGGACGCGGGTTCGATTCCCGCCATCTCCACAGAATTCCCATGTGAGACGAAGGCCCGGCTGCGATGCAGCCGGGCCTTCGTCGTGCCGTCGTCGTGCCACAGGCGCGCGAGTCTTGTGCGGTCCTGGGGGGCTCGGCTGACGCACCCTGTCCCCGGGCGCCGCGATCCGGGATGCTCCTGAGGCATGAGTAGACCCGACGGACCTGTGAGACGACTCCTCAATCCCCTTGCGCGTCAACGGCGTTACCTCGTCTGGCCCGCCCTCCTCGCGCTCGCGGCGGGCCTGACCTGGGGCTCACCGGCCGGTGCCGACGGCGACAGCACCGGTCTCCCCGAGGCCATGGACACCATCCTCGGCGACCCGTCCATGGAGGGCGGCGCGGCGAGCGTCGTCGTCGCCGACGCGAACAGCGGCGACATCCTCTACCAGCACAATCCCACCGGACGCCTGATGCCCGCGTCCAACACCAAACTCCTCACCTCGACCGCCGCGACGGAGCTCCTCGGCACCGGCTACCGGTTCACCACCGACGTGCTCGGTGACGGGCGGCGGCGGGGGAGCGTCCTCGACGGCGATCTGTATCTGCGCGGCACCGGCGACCCGACCGCCCTCGCCAAGGACTACGACGAGCTCGCCGCCCAGGTCGCCGCGTCGGGTGTGAAGTCGGTCAGCGGTCGCCTCGTCGCCGACGACACCGCGTTCGACAGTCAGCGCCTGGGCCGTTCATGGGCCGCCGACGACGAGTCCTCGTACTACTCGGCGCAGATCTCCGCCCTGAGCGTCGCGCCGGACACCGACTACGACACCGGAACGGTGATCGTCGAGGCCTCGCCGGGCGCGAAGGCCGGGGACAAGCCGAAGATCACCGTCACGCCGAGGACTCACTACGTGGACATCGACGTGCAGGCCACGACCGTCGCGGCCGGCGGTGACGACAGCCTTACCGTCGAGCGGCAGCACGGCACGAACACGGTCACCGTCAGCGGCACCGTTCCCGTCGGCGGGGACACCACCAAGGAGTGGGTCACCGTCTGGGAGCCCACGGGATACGCGGCCTCCGTCTTCCGAGACGCGCTCGCCGCGCACGGCGTGAAGGTGTCGGGCGGCACGAAGCTCGGGCGTGCCACCCCGAAGGGCGCCGTGCGGCTCGCCACGCACGACTCCATGCCCCTGAAGGACCTGCTGATCCCCTTCCTGAAGCTGAGCAACAACATGCACGCCGAGATCCTCACCAAGGCCATGGGCGCGAAGGCGACCGGCCGCGCCGGGAGCTGGGACGACGGACTCGCGGCGATCAGCGGCTATCTGAAGGGCATCGGTGTCGACATCGGGCGGCTGCGCCAGGCCGACGGGTCCGGGCTCTCCCGCATGGACAACATCCCGGCGGGCCAGATCGCGAAGCTGCTGCTCGCGGTGCGCGCCGAGCCGTGGTTCGGCGACTGGTACAAGGCGCTCCCGGTGGCCTGTGCCCCGGACCGGTTCGTCGGCGGCACCCTGCGCTCGCGGATGTGCGGGACACCGGCCGCGCTCAACGCCCGCGGCAAGACCGGCTCCCTGACCGGCGCGTCCGCGCTCTCCGGCTATGTGAAGGACGCCGGTGGACGCGAACTCGTGTACAGCATCGTCCAGAACAACTACCTGGTCGGCTCCGTGAAGCCCCTTGAGGACGCGATCGTGGTGACGCTCGCGAAGTCCGACGCGGACGCGGCAGTCGCCGTGCAGCCGCGCTCGCTGCGGTCCGTGCCGGTCTCCGAGCGGAAGGGCGACCTGGAGTGCTCGTGGCGCAAGCCGGCAGTGTGCTGACGGCTTGCGGGTGACTACGTACGGTCGCGTACGTCGCTGCGTACGTAACCGATGAGCGCGAGTACGAGCGCGCACGCCGACGCGGCGGCCGGGACCGCGTAGCCCGCGGTGGGGCCGAGGCGCTCCACCGCGGAGCCGCCCGCCGCCGCGCCGCCGGCGATGCCCCCGAGCAGGCCGGTCACGGCGAGGGTCATGCCCTCGTTCAGCTGGCCCTCGGGGGTGCGGGCCTGGACCAGCGTCATGCCCGTGACCATCGTCGGGGCCGTCGCCATACCGGCGACAAGGAGAGCCCCGGCGACCACAAGGAGGGAGCCGGTGAGCGCCGCGAACAGGGGGAGGGCCAGCAGGACGGTCATCGCGGCGACGCACCACGGGTGGCGGCGCGCCGCGGGACCGGCGGGCCGCACCGCCCCGTAGACCAGGCCCGCCACACAGGAACCCGCCGCCTGGAGCGCGAGGACCGCGCCGGCCGCCGCCTTGTGGCCCCCCTCGTCCGCGAACGCGAGCGTGACCACCTCCATCGAGCCGAACACGGCGCCGGTGGCGAGGAACGACGCCAGGAGAACGGGCATCCCGCGCGCGCGGAGGGGCGATTTCGTGGCCGTGCGCCCATGGGTGGGCGGTTCCGTGGCGCGCTGCGCGGCGAAGACCAGTACACCGGTGAACAGCAGGACCGCGCCGATCAGGGTGCCGGCCTCCGGGAAGAGCGACCCGCACAGGAAGGCGGCGAGCACCGGGCCCAGCATGAAACACAGCTCGTCCACCGCCTGTTCGAAGGAGTTCGCGGTGTGCAGGGCGGCCGGGTCGCCCTTGAGGAGATGGGCCCAGCGGGCGCGTGACATGCCGCCCGTGTTGGGCGTCGTGGCCGTCGCCGCGTAGGCCGCGAAGAGCGTCCAGTCGGGCGCCCCGTAGTGCACGCACAGGAGCAGGGCGAGCGATCCGCAGACCGCGACCGCTGTGGCGGGTACGGCGGTCCTGGCCTGCCCGTACCGGTCGACGAGGCGTGCCGTCCACGGGGCGACGACCGCGGTCGCGGCCATCCCGGTCGCGGTGACGGCCCCGGCGAGCGCGTACGAGCCGCGCGCCCCGGCGATCATGATGACGGCGCTGACGCTGAACATGCCCATGGGGAGGCGGGCGAGGAGGTTCCCGAGCGTGAAGGCGAGCGCGCCGGGCGTGGACAGGAGACGGACGTACGGGGAGCGGCCGGGCTGTGGCCGGTGGGTGGAAATCAGGGGAGCGGTGGCGGGCTCGGATATCGCGTCGGGCATGTGATCAGCGTCGCCGTGGGCCGGGCGCCCGGTCCAACACCTTCTCCGTACCGATTCACGCGCCGGCGTTGTAAGTTCGCCGGATGCCCGACCAACCGGCCGCGCCCGGCACGTCCGCCCCCGCCCACCTGGAGCCCCGGCTGCTGCGCGCGTTCCTCGCCGTCGCCGAGGAGCTGCACTTCACGCGCGCCGCAGCCCGGCTGTACGTCGCGCAGCAGGCCCTCAGCAGGGACATCCGCCGGCTCGAACGGGAGCTGGGCGCCGAGCTGTTCGCGCGGAGCACGCGCCAGGTCGCCCTGACCACGGACGGGGCGCGGCTGCTGCCGTACGCGCGGCGAGTTCTCGACGCGCAGGACGAACTGCTCGCCGCCTTCACGCGCCGCCCGGCCGCGGGGGCAGCGCGGCCGCTGCTCGTCGACGTGAACAGCCCCGGCCTCGTCTTCGAGCGCATCCTGCAGCGGGCCCGCGAGTTCGCCCCCCAGTGCGAACTGATGGCCCGCTACGAGAGCGGTCTGACCGGCGCCGCCTCGGAGATGGCCGCGGGCCGCCTGGACGCGTCGTTCGGGCGGTACGCGGGGCTCGATCCGGCGGTGCGGGCGCGCCTTTCGCAGCAGCCCGTGCGGTACGAGCCGATGACGGTGGTCCTGCCGGACGGTCATCCCCTCGCCGCCCTGGAGGCCGTGCCGCTCGCGCGGCTCGCGGGCGAGACGGTGTACGCGGGCGCGGGCAATCCCCGTACGCCGGAGTGGACCGACCTGGCCGGGCGGCTCTTCGAGGGGCGCGGGATAGCGGTCGCGCCGCCCGCGCCGCTCGCCGTGGGTGTCGAGGAGTTCCGGCGCATCATGGCCAAGACGGGGACCCCGGTGCTCGCCGCGGGGAATTTTCCGGCCATGCCCGGCTCCGTCGTGAGGCCCCTGACCGACCCCGTGCCCCTGTCGCCGGTGTCGCTGGTGTGGCCGGCGGGACTCGTGCACCCGGGGATCGACGCGCTCCGTGCGGCGGCCGCCACGCTCGCGGAGGAGAACGACTGGCTCCGTAAGCCCCCAGGCGCCTGGATACCGGCCATAGATGCACTCATCATGATGAGTCAGGACTGAGGGTTGGCCGCGGCTGTCACTCGCGTGCGCTACATTCGTCGTCCGAGCGCATTGTGATAAGGGGGGCGCTCGGATCGGGTGGGGGCCCGGTCCGAACGACGAGGGCTCGGTACGTCGTGCGCGCACCCAATGTTCATGTCCTTGGGGGGATGTGCGTACGGTGGAACATTGGCGAGAAAATGCCCGTTCCGGGCAAACTCACGATCCTAATGAAGTAACGATCCAACTCGACGGCGCAGGCCGTCAGTTGGCCGAGCTCATCGCCGCGCGGCGCGAGGGTGCCGCCGACAAGGAAGTCCCGGTCTTCGTGGACGACTCGGGTCGGCGAAACCGCAGGTACCGCCGCTTCGGCGCGATCGTCGGGATGATCTGCGCGGTCTACGCCGTGGTCATCGTGGCGACACTGCTCTCCGGAAACTCGAACGCGCCCTGGCTGCCCATCCAGGGCGAGGACCGCGACAAGCCCGCGGGCAAGGTGGACACGTCGCCGCTGCCAGCCGACCCGGCGGCCAGGCCGTCCTCCTCGGCGGGCGTCACGGCCGATCCCAGTACTTCCGGCACCGGAGCGGCGTCCAGCGAGCCCAGCGCCGGTCCGTCGACCGGCGTCGGCGGCAGCGCGAGCGCCAAGCCGGGCGACAAACCCGGCAAGTCGCCCGACCCGAAGCCGTCCGCCGGCCCCGGCAAGCCCAAGCCCGGCCAGTCACCCGACCCGGGCCCCGGCCCCTCGGAGCCGCCCGGCTCACCCGGCCCCGGCGAGCCGTCCCCGTCGGACAGCGGACCGCCCGTGCAGCCGTCGGACTCCCCGGCCCAGGGCGGCACGCAGACCGTCGCCGCGCCGCCCGTCGAGTCATCCGTCGTGTCGCCCGTCGACCTGAGCCAGAGTCCGGCCGGACCGCCAACGGCCTCGTCCCCGGAAAGCGGCATCCTGTAAATGTCCTCCCGCCCACGCAGCAACCGCAGGGTGCCGCGTCGCCGTCGCCTGCCGATGCGCTATCTGCTGCCGTCGCTGCTCCTGGTCGCCCTGCTCGCGATGCTCATGCTCCGCGGGTACGTGCACAGCGAGATCCTCGCCGACCACCGCATCCAGCCGCCCGCCGCCACCGATCACGTGCCCGAGAAGATCCTAGACGGCGGACCGGTCATCGACACGCGTAACGGTCGCGAGACCAGCATGAGCGTGCCCGAGCACCGGCTCGTCCTCACCTTCGACGACGGCCCCGACCCGGAGTGGACCCCGAAGGTCCTCGACGTCCTGAAGGAACACCACGCGCACGGCGTCTTCTTCGTCACCGGCACCATGGCCTCCCGCTACCCGGACCTGGTCAAACGCATGGTCGACGAGGGCCACGAAGTCGGCCTGCACACCTTCAACCACCCCGACCTCTCGTACCAGTCCAAGAGCCGCATCGACTGGGAACTCACCCAGAACCAGACGGCCCTGGCCGGGGCGGCCGGCATCCGCACCTCACTGTTCCGGCCGCCGTACTCCTCGTTCGCCGACGCCATGGACAACAAGTCGTGGCCGGTCACCAAGTACATCGGCAGCCGCGGGTACATCACCGTCGTCAACAACACCGACAGTGAGGACTGGAAGCGCCCCGGCGTCGACGAGATCGTCCGCCGCGCCACGCCCAAGGGCGGCAAGGGCGCGATCGTCCTGATGCACGACTCCGGTGGCGACCGCTCGCAGACCGTCGCCGCCCTCGACCGTTTCCTGCCCCAGCTCCAGGGCCAGGGATACGACTTCGTCAACCTCACCGAGGCGCTCGGCGCGCCCAGCGCTCACACGCCCGTGCACGGTCTCGAGCTGGCCAAGGGCAAGGCGTGGATCTACGCCGTAGACGCGTCGGACAACGTGACGGACGTCCTCGGCGTGGGCCTCGCCGTGATCGGCGTCCTCGTCTTCACCCGCTTCGGCCTGATGCTCCTCCTGTCCGGGGCGCATGCCCGACGCGTGCGGCGCCGCGGATTCTCCTGGGGGCCGCCCGTCACCGAACCGGTGTCGGTCCTGGTCCCGGCGTTCAACGAGGCCAAGTGCATCGAGAACACGGTGCGTTCGCTCATGTCGAGCGAGCACCCCATCGAGATCATCGTCATCGACGACGGCTCGACCGACGGCACGGCCCGCATCGTCGAGAATCTGCGCCTGCCGGGCGTCCGGGTGGTCCGCCAGCACAACGCGGGCAAGCCGGCGGCGCTCAACAGGGGCCTGGCCAACGCCCGGTGCGACCTGATCGTGATGATGGACGGCGACACGGTCTTCGAGCCGGCCACCGTCCGCGAGCTCGTCCAGCCCTTCGGCGACCGTCGCGTCGGCGCGGTCGCGGGCAACGCGAAGGTCGGTAACAAGGACTCCCTGATCGGGGCCTGGCAGCACATCGAGTACGTGATGGGCTTCAACCTCGACCGCCGCATGTACGACATGCTGCGCTGCATGCCCACGATCCCCGGGGCCGTGGGCGCCTTCCGCCGCAGCGCGCTCGAGCGCATCGGCGGCATGAGCGACGACACGCTCGCCGAGGACACCGACGTCACCATGGCCCTGCACCGGGACGGCTGGCGCGTCGTCTACGCCGAGAAGGCCCGCGCCTGGACCGAGGCCCCGGAGTCGGTCCAGCAGCTCTGGTCCCAGCGCTACCGGTGGTCGTACGGCACGATGCAGGCGATCTGGAAACACCGCCGATCCGTGATCGAGTCGGGCCCCTCCGGGCGCTTCGGCCGCATCGGCCTGCCGTTCGTCGCCCTCTTCATGGTCCTCGCGCCGCTCCTGGCGCCCCTCATCGACGTCTTCCTGCTCTACGGCCTCGTGTTCGGCCCCACGGAGAAGACGATCGTCGCCTGGCTCGGCGTCCTCGCCATCCAGGCCGTCTGCGCGGCGTACGCCTTCCGGCTCGACCGCGAACGCATGACCCATCTCATCTCACTCCCGCTCCAGCAGGTCCTCTACCGGCAGCTGATGTACGTCGTGCTGCTCCAGTCCTGGATCACCGCGCTCACCGGCGGCCGGCTGCGCTGGCAGAAGCTGCGGCGCACCGGAGCGGTGGAGGCGCCGGGGGCGATTCCGCGTCAGCGGGCGTCGCGCGGCAACGATCGGAGGCCCGTCGCATGACGTATCCCACTCCCGCCACCGGCGGCCAGAGCGGGTTCCAGCAGACGCGGCGCCTGCCGCAGGTGCCTTTCCCGCAGGTGCCGTTCACACCGGAACCGGCGCCCGCGCCCGTTCCGCCCGTTCCGCCCGCGCAGGCGGCCGCGCCCAAGAAGCCGGGCCGCGACCGCTATCTGGACCTGCTGCGCTCCATCGCGCTCGTCCGCGTCGTCGCCTACCACCTCTTCGGGTGGGCCTGGCTGACGGTCCTCTTCCCGTCCATGGGCGTGATGTTCGCGCTCGCCGGCTCGCTGATGGCGCGCTCCCTGAGCCGGCCCGCGATCGGTGTGATCAGGGGCCGTATCCGCCGGCTCCTGCCGCCCATGTGGGCGTTCAGCGTCGTCGTCCTCGCCCTGCTCTTCCTGGGCGGCTGGAACCCCGGCAAGGACCCCGACAGCGGCGGGACCTGGGGCTGGATCGGCCTGTTCAACTACTTCGTGCCCGTCGGTGCGCCGTCGTTCCCCTGGCACCTCGGCGACAAGGCGGGCCTCCTTGAGGACACCTGGCCGTCGCAGGCCGCGGGCCCGCTCTGGTATCTGCGGGCCTACCTCTGGTTCGTCATCGCCTCCCCGCTGCTGCTCTGGGCGTTCCGCAAGGTGCCGTGGGCGACGCTGCTCGCGCCGCTCGCGCTGACGGCCGTCGTCGGTACGGGCATCGTCACCATCCCCGGCGAGACGGGGAACGCGGTCACCGACTTCGCGGTCTACGGCGGCTGCTGGGTCCTCGGCTTCGCCCACCACGAGGGCGTCCTGGCAAAGGTGCCGCGCTATCTCGCCGTGTCCTGCTCGGCGATCGTGATGGCGTTCGGACTGTGGTGGGCCTCGGGCCATCTCGGGCCGGACGGCTGGGACCTGAACGACATCCCGCTGGCGCAGGCGACCTGGTCATTCGGGTTCGTCGTCATCCTGCTCCAGTACTCGCCGTCCTGGCAGGAACTGCCGGGCCGGCTCGCCAAGTGGGACAAGCTCATCACGCTGTCCAACAACCGCGCGGTCACGATCTATCTCTGGCACAACATGCTGATCATGGCGACGGTGCCGATCATCGACCTCGCGTACAACCTGCCGTTCATGGAGGACGCGAGATGGAGCGGCGCCCTCGACTCCACGTACATGCTCTGGATGTTCGTGCTGACCTGGCCGCTGATCGCCCTCGCGGTCCTCGGCACGGGCTGGATCGAGGACCTGGCCGCCAAGCGGCGCCCGCGGCTGTGGCCGAACGGCGTCAAGAAGCGGGCACACAGCCGCTAGACGGGGTTGTGCGGTGAGCAGGGGTGGGGGAGGTTGGGGCGTGAGCGACCAGTGACCGCAGGACCACGAGGGGGATCCGGACCGATGACACAGCCTCCCGGCCAGCCGCCGCAGGACGGATCCGGGCACCACCCGGCGTACGGGCCGCCGCCCACCCCGCCGCAGGCGCCGTCCGGCGGCGGGCAGGACAACCCGTACGCCGGCGCGCCGACCCCGCCGCCGGCTCCGCCGCAGACACCGCCACCGGCCCCTCAGGGCCAATCCGGCTACGGCGACCAGCCCGCTTACGGCGATCAGCCTGGCTATGGTGACCGGTCCGGCTACGGGGACCAGCCTGGCTACGGTGACCAGTCCGGATACGGTGCCCAACCCCCCTACGGTCAGCCCCCGCAGGGACAGTCGCAGGGTCAACCCCCGTACGGGCAGCCCCCGTACGGCGGGCAGCCGCCCTACGGCGGGGGCGCCTATCCGCCGCCCCCGCCCCCGCAGGGCAGTGCTGGCAAGCGCCGGACGGCCGTCATCGTCGGGTCCGCGGTCGTCGCGCTCGTCGTGATCGTCGGCGGGATCTTCCTCGCCACGAACAGTGGCGGCGGCGACGACAAGCCGAAGGCGAAGGACTCCGTGTCCGCGGAGCCCACCGCGTCGGACGAGCCCTCTGACGAGCCCACGACCGAGGACCCCGCGACGGAGGACCCCGTCGAGGAGCCGAGTGACCCCTCGGGGACGGTGGAGGAGCGGCCCGCCGGGTCCACCGGCTACCAGGGCCAGTGGCAGGACGAGAAGGCCAGGACCCTCACGGTCGGCGACAAGGTCGCGTCCGGCACGGCCAAGGGCAAGTACAGCGTGTCCTACATCGACGCGGGCGGTAAGGGAATCTGCACGGGCATCGGGGAGAACCGCAGCGGCGGGGCGTTCCGGATAGCCGTCAAGTGCATGGGCAAGGACACCGGCGACGAGGTCTTCGGGGCGAACCTGACGCAGGCCGACGACGTGGTCACGCTGAAGTGGGACAAGGGCGGCTCGGCAAGCCTCAAGTGGGCGGGCACCACGACCTGACCCACGCCCACGACCTGACCCACGCCGGGGAGCGAAGCTCACCGCCGGGCCCCGCGCCCGGTGAGAGCAACGTTCCCCGCCGGTCACGGTGCGGCACAGCGCGGTAATCCCGCCTCCCTACCTTCGGGGTCATCAGCCGAGAACCGTGACCCTGGAGGCGTGTGATGACAGCCCGGAGTTGGATCCAGAGGTGGGATCCGGAGGACGAGAGGTTCTGGTCGCAGGAGGGCGGCGAGAAGGTCGCGCGGCGCAATCTCGCGTTCTCCGTCCTGTCCGAACACATCGGGTTCTCGATCTGGACCCTGTGGTCCGTGATGGTCCTGTTCATGGGGCCCGAGTACGGCATCGACCCGGCCGGCAAGTTCTTCCTGGTCTCGATGGCCACGCTGGTCGGTGCGGTCGTCCGTGTGCCCTACACCTTCGCCGTGGCCCGATTCGGCGGCCGGAACTGGACGATCTTCGCGGCGAGCCTGCTCCTGATCCCGACCGTTGCCGCGTTCGCCGTGATGGAGCCGGGGACCTCGTACACGACGTTCATGGTGTGCGCGCTGCTCACCGGGGTCGGCGGCGGCAACTTCGCCTCGTCGATGACCAACATCAACTCCTTCTTCCCGCTGCGGAAGAAGGGCTGGGCGCTCGGCCTGAACGCGGGCGGCGGCAACATCGGCGTCCCCGTCGTGCAGCTCGCCGGGCTCGCCGTGATCGGCGCGAGCGGCGGGCCGCGCGTACTGCTCGGGATCTACATCCCGCTCATCGCGGTCTCGGCGATCTGCGCCGCGCTGTTCATGGACAACCTCGCGACCGTGAAGAACGACACCGGCGCCGCCAAGGAGGCCGTGCGCGACCCGCACACATGGATCATGGCGTTCCTGTACGTCGGGACGTTCGGGTCGTTCATCGGCTACAGCTTCGCGTTCGGGCTCGTCCTGCAGACGCAGTTCGGCAGGACGCCGCTGCAGGCCGCGTCGATCACGTTCATCGGGCCGCTGCTCGGCTCCCTGATCCGGCCCGTCGGCGGCCGGCTCGCCGACCGGTTCGGCGGCGCCCGCATCACGCTGTGGAACTTCGTCGGGATGGCCGCCGCCACCGCCGTGGTCGTCCTCGCGTCGGCGCAGAAGTCGCTGCCGCTGTTCACCACGGCGTTCATCGCCCTGTTCGTGCTCACCGGCCTCGGCAACGGGTCGACGTACAAGATGATCCCCGGCATCTTCCAGGCCAAGGCCGCCGCCAAGGGGCTCGCGGGGGAGGAGGCCGCGGCGTACGGGCGGCGCCTGTCCGGGGCCTCGATGGGGCTGATCGGCGCGGTGGGCGCGCTCGGCGGGCTCGGCATCAACCTCGCCTTCCGCCAGTCCTTCCAGACCGCGGGCACCGGCACGGCCGCCTTCGTCGGTTTCCTCGTCTTCTACGCGGCGTGTTTCGCCCTCACCTGGGCCGTATACCTCCGCCGCCCGGCCGCCGCGGGGGCTCCCGTCGAGGCCTCGGAGACGGAGCCCCGGCTCAGCTACGCCGAGGTGTGACGTAACACCGCTGACATCATGGGGAACCGAGCCCGTCACGGGACGTTGACAGGCTCGGTCGACCCCGGCAGAACCACCCGAGCGGGACGAGAGCCACATGTACGACGCACAGCAGGGCCCCCCGGCGGGGCAGCACGGCCCCCTCGCGGGCTTCACCGTGGGCGTGACCGCCGCGCGCCGCGCCGACGAGCTCGGCGCGCTGCTCCAGCGGCGCGGCGCCGTCGTCCTGCACGCACCCGCGCTGCGCATCGTCCCGCTCGCCGACGACAGTGAGCTCCTCGCGGCGACCAAGGACATCGTCGACCACGCGCCCGACGTCGTCGTCGCGACCACCGCCATCGGGTTCCGAGGCTGGATCGAGGCCGCCGACGGCTGGGGCCTGGGCGAGGCGCTCGTCGCCCGGCTGCGCGGCGTGCAGCTGCTCGCCCGCGGGCCCAAGGTCAAGGGCGCCGTCAGGGCCGCCGGGCTCACCGAGGAGTGGTCCCCGTCGTCCGAGTCGATGGCGGAGGTCCTCGAACGGCTCCTCGACGAGGGCGTCGAAGGCCGCCGGGTCGCCGTCCAGCTGCACGGCGAGCCGCTGCCCGGCTTCGTCGAGGCGCTGCGCGAGGCGGGCGCCGACGTCGTGGGGGTGCCGGTGTACCGGTGGATGCCGCCGGAGGACATCGGGCCCCTCGACCGGCTGCTCGACGCGACTCTCACCCGGGGTGTCGACGCGCTCACGTTCACCAGCGCGCCCGCCGCCGTGTCCCTGCTCTCCCGGGCCGAACTTCGGGGCCAGCTGCCGGAGTTGCTCGCCGCCCTGCACCACGACGTCCTGCCCGCCTGTGTCGGTCCCGTGACCGCGCTGCCCCTTCAGGCCCACGGTGTGGACACCGTGCAGCCCGAACGCTTCCGCCTCGGCCCGCTCGTCCAGCTCCTGTGCGCCGAACTCCCGGGCAGGGCCCGTACGTTGCCGGTCGCCGGGCACCGAGTGGAGATCCGCGGGCAGGCCGTCCTGGTCGACGGCGACCTGCGCCCGGTGCCGCCCGCCGGGATGTCGCTCCTGCGCTCCCTGTCGCGCCGGGCCGGCTGGGTGGTGCCCCGTGCCGAACTGCTGCGCGCGCTGCCCGGCGCGGGCAGCGACGAACACGCGGTGGAGACGGCGATGGCCAGACTGCGCTCGGCGCTCGGCGCGCCCAAGCTGATCCAGACGGTGGTCAAACGCGGCTACCGCCTGGCCCTGGACCCGGCGGCCGACTCCAAGTACGCGGACCAGTAGGTCAGTTCGGCGCCGGTCCGCCCGGCTACCGTGGGCGGATGGTCACCGACGCCTTCCGGATCCGCCCCGCCGTGCCCGCCGACGCTCAGGCCATCGCCGACGCCTATCTGCGCAACCGCGAGCACCTGCGCCCCTTCGAGCCGCACCGCGGGCCCGAGTTCGCCACCGCGGCGGGTCAGGCGGCGCGGCTCGCCGAGCCGGGCAGCGCACGCTGGGTCGTCACCGACGGCGACCTCGTCATCGGCCGCGCCGACCTCTCCGGCATCGTTCTGGGCCCGTTCCGCAGCGCCTCGCTCGGCTACTGGATCGATGCCGGCTACGTGGGCCGCGGCCTCGCCCGCCGGGCCGTGCGGGAGGTGTGCCGGGCTGCCCGCGACGAGCTGGGCCTGCACCGCCTCGACGCCGGCACGCTCCTGGACAACCACGCCTCCCAGCGCGTCCTCGCCGCCTGCGGATTCGAGCGCTACGGGACCGCTCCCGAGTACCTCCACATCAACGGCCGCTGGCGCGATCACCACCTCTTCCAGCGGATCCTGCACGACGGCCCGCCGGCCTGTCCGTGAACCCTTGGTCCGTGAACCCTTGGTCCGTGAACCCTTCGTGAGGGGCCCGGTACCAGGGGTTCCGGCGGTGCGTGCGTGCGGGCACTGTAGGGGCATGGCATCGCCATCGTCCTCGTCCTTGTCCTCGTACGAGCTGCGCTTCGACTCCGGGCGCAGTTCGCTGGATCTCCTGACCACGGCGCATCCCGACGAACGGCTCGACTCGGTGGGGCGGCTGCGGGCCTGGCTGGTCGGCTCGGGGCTCGTGCCCGCGGACACGCCGCTGCGCGGCGCCGACGCGGCCTGGCTCGCCGCCGTGCACGAACTGCGCGGCCACATAGGCCAGTTGGTGCGCGGCGAACTCGACGGCAGGCCCGCGTCCGGCGCCCTGGAGCGGGTCAACGCCCTCGCCCGCGCGGCACCGCCCGCGCCCCGCGCGACCCGCCGCACCGACGGCACCCTCGCCCGGGACCTGCACGCCGACCCCGGCTGCCGCGAGCTGCTCGCGGCCGTCGCCCGCGACGCCGTGGAACTGCTCACGGACCCGGTCGCCCGCTCCTGTCTGCGCCGCTGCGAGGGCGACAGCTGCCCGATCATCTACCTCGACACGTCCCGGGGGCGGCGCCGCCGCTGGTGCTCCAGCGAGGTGTGCGGCAACCGCGAGCGGGTGGCGCGGCACCGCCGCAGGGCGGCACTCACCCGGGCCTGAAGATCCCCCGAAGACCTCCCCGAACCCCCTTTTGACATGTCCCGGCAGATCGTTTGAACACTTCGCGGCCCGCTTACGTATTGGGGTGGGTCCAGCCGAGCGGCGACACAGCCGGAACGCTCAACCAGGGGACAGCGGAGGTAGGCGTGCGCAAGGATTCCGCCGTGGCCGATGAACGCCCGCCGAGGGCACGACATCGCGCGCCGCAGCCTCCTGAGCCCGACGAGGAGCTGATGCGCGCGCTCTACCGCGAGCACGCGGGTCCGCTTCTGGCCTATGTGCTCAGGCTGGTGGCGGGGGACCGGCAGCGCGCCGAAGATGTCGTGCAGGAAACGCTCATCCGTGCCTGGAAGAACGCCGGTCAGCTCAACCGAGCGACCGGTTCGGTACGCCCCTGGCTGGTGACGGTCGCCCGGCGCATCGTCATCGACGCTCACCGCAGTCGGCAGGCCCGGCCGCAGGAGGTCGATCCGTCGCCGCTGGAGGTCATCCCCGCGGAGGACGAGATCGACAAGGCGCTGTGGCTGATGACGCTTTCGGACGCGCTCGAGGACCTGACGCCTGCCCACCGCGAGGTGCTGGTGGAGACGTACTTCAAGGGGCGTACGGTCAACGAGGCGGCCGCGACACTCGGTATTCCCAGCGGAACGGTGCGCTCACGGGTGTTCTACGCGCTGCGTTCCATGAAGCTGGCGCTGGAGGAGCGGGGGGTGACGGCATGAGTGCCTCGTACGACGACTACGGACCGCATGGGTCCGGTGACGTTCACGAGACGGTCGGCGCCTACGTGCTCGGTGTACTCGACGACGCCGAGGCGAGCGCCTTCGAGGCGCATCTGGCGGGCTGCGAGCTGTGCGCGCGCCAGCTGGAGGAGTTCGCCGGCATGGAGCCGATGCTCGCCGCCCTCGCGGACATCCCCGAACCGCAGGGCACCCCCGCCAGGGAACGCCTCGGCGCGCAGCTCGGCGCCCGCCCGAGCGACCAGCTCGCCGGTCGGCTGTTCGACGAGGTGGCGCAGAAGCGGGCCCGCAAGCGCCGCCGCGGGATGTACCTGGTGGCGGCCGCCGCCGCGCTGATCATCGGCGGCCCGCTGACCGTGCTCGCCGTGAACGACGGCGGGACGAACGGCGTCGCCGAGGGGCCCCACCCCACCAGCCCCGCCGAGGACGCCTTCTTCAACCACATGGACGTGAAGGTCAAGGCGACCGACCCGGCCACGAAGGTCACCGCCACCATCGGCATGGAGAAGAAGGCCTGGGGCACCCACACCGTCCTGGAGCTGAAGAACGTCAAGGGCCCGCTCACCTGCTCGCTGGTCGCGGTCGGCAAGAACGGCCAGCGCGAGACGGTCACCACCTGGGCCGTCCCGAGGTGGGGTTACGGCATTCCCAACAGCAAGCACGAGGCGTCGAAGTACCCCTTGTACGTGCACGGAGGCGCCGCGTTCGAGCGCAACGCCATCGACCACTTCGAGGTCGAGACGCTCGACGGCAAACGCCTCGTGGAGGTCGACGCGTAGCCCCGGCAGCCGGATGCGTAGCCTCCCGGGCCTCCCTTCGCGTACCTTTGACGGCTGCCCAGCACGTCAGAAGGGGGCCCGGTGGCCGCTCAGGCTCATCAGCAGACCGCGCTCGACCAGGACCGCGATTCCGTACGGGATCGCGAGATCGGTGTCGAACAGGAACACCTCGACCAGGTCTACCGCCGGCTCGAGGAAAAGATCCACGAGGCCGAGTTCCTGATGAACGACGCGGCCCAGCGGGGGCAGGTCGGCACACCCGGCGCCCTCGCCGAGCGCGACGCCCAGGTGTTCCGCGCGGGGATCCACCTGAACCGCCTCAACAACGAGTTCGAGGACTTCCTCTTCGGGCGGATCGACCTGCTGCCCGGCAAGGACGGCAAGAAGGGCCCCGACGGCGCGTACACGGCCGTGGAGCCCGCCGAGGGGTCCGTGCGCGAGGACGCGGACGGGAAGCGGACCGCCGACATCGCCGAGACGCTCCACATCGGCCGGATCGGCGTCCTGGACGCCGACTACTCGCCCCTGGTCATCGACTGGCGGGCGCCGGCCGCCGCGCCCTTCTACCGCTCGACCCCGGTCGATCCGGGACGGGTCGTACGCCGTCGGGTCATCCGCTCCAAGGGCCGCAAGGTGCTCGGCGTCGAGGACGACCTGATGCGCCCCGAGCTGACCGCGTACCTCGACGGCGAGCAGCTGCCCGTCATCGGCGACGGCGCGCTGATGGCCGCCCTCGGCCAGGCCCGCAGCCACACCATGCGCGACATCGTGGCGTCCATCCAGGCCGAGCAGGACCTCGTGATCCGGGCTCCCGCCGCGTCGGTGACGTACGTGGAGGGCGGCCCCGGCACCGGCAAGACCGCCGTCGCCCTGCACCGCGCCGCGTATCTGCTCTACCAGGACCGCCGCCGGTACGCGGGCGGCATCCTGATCGTCTCCCCGACGCCGCTCCTCGTCGCCTACACCGAGGGCGTCCTGCCCTCGCTCGGCGAGGAGGGCCAGGTCGCGATCCGTGCGGTCGGCTCACTGGCCGACGACGCCTCCGGCGCGGAGGCCACGGTCTACGACTCCCCGGCGGTGGCCCGCGTCAAGGGCTCCTCGCGGATGCTGCGCGTCCTGCGCAAGGCCGCGCGCGGAGCCCTGGAAATGGGGACCGTGACGTCGCCGCAGCAGAGGCAGGGCCAGCTGGCCTTCGGCGACGACGACTCCGACGGGGACGAGGCGCAGGCTCCCGCCGAGCAGCCCACACGCCTGCGCGTCGTCGCCTTCGGCCGCCGCCTGGAGCTGGAGGCCGCCGACCTGGCGAGGATCCGCCAGAACGCGCTGAGCGGCACCGCTCCCGTCAACCTGCTGCGCCCGCGCGCCCGCAAGCTCCTCCTGGACGCCCTGTGGTCGCAGTCCGGCGCGGGCACCCGCCACAGCGACCCGGAACTCGCCGCGGAGCTGCGCTCCTCGTTCGACGACGACATCACCTCCGAGGACGACTTCCTGCGCTTCCTCGACGCGTGGTGGCCCGAGCTCACCCCGCGCGGCGTCCTCGCCGCGATGGGCGACGAGCGCCGCCTCGGCCGCTGGGCCCGCCGGATCCTCAATCCCGGTGAGGTCCGCAAGGTCGCCCGCTCGCTGCGCCGCGACGCCCTGTCGGTGCACGACGTGGCGCTCCTCGACGAGCTGAACGCGGTCCTCGGCACCCCCGTACGCCCGAGGAAGAAGCGCGACTACGACCCCTTGGACCAGCTCACCGGTCTCGAGGAGCTGATGCCCTCGCGCGAGGAGACGCAGCGCGAGCGCGCCGAGCGCCTGGCCCAGGAGCGCACGGAGTACGCGCACGTCATCGTCGACGAGGCGCAGGACCTCACGCCCATGCAGTGGCGGATGGTCGGCCGCCGCGGCCGGCACGCGACCTGGACGGTGGTCGGCGACCCCGCCCAGTCGTCCTGGTCGGACCCGGACGAGGCGGCCGAGGCCCGCGACGAGGCCCTCGGCTCCCGTCCGCGCCGCCGCTTCACCCTCACCGTGAACTACCGCAACCCGGCCGAGATCGCCGAGCTCGCCGCCAAGGTCCTCGCGCTCGCCATGCCGGGCTCCGAGTCCCCGTCGGCGGTCCGCTCGACGGGGGTGCGCCCCCGGTTCGCGGTCGTACGGGACGGCCTCGGGCACACCGTCCGCGAGGAGGCGGCGCGCCTGCTCGACCAGGTCGACGGCACGGTCGGCGTCGTCGTGGCGATGAACCGGCGGGACGAGGCGGCGCGCTGGCTGGCGGGGCTCGGCGACCGCGTGGTCGCGCTCGGCAGCCTGGAGGCCAAGGGCCTGGAGTACGACGCGACGGTCGTCGTGTCGCCCGCGGAGATCGCCGACGAGTCCCCGGCGGGCCTGCGCGTCCTGTACGTGGCGCTGACCCGCGCCACGCAGCAGCTCACGGTCGTTTCGGGCAGCCGCGACGAACCGGACGCGGACGGGGTGGCGGACCTGCTGCGTGAATGAGTTCGAGGGATGGGAATTGCCTTACGGGGATCCTTTGTTACCTTGGACGTGGCACCGGCTCGATCCAAGCCCCCGGGCCCAACCTTCGTCGCTACGAGCGACCACTTGCCGCGAGGCGAGCATGGCGGGTCGGTGTCATTAACGTAAGTGAGAGGTCCACGTCAGCTGACGTGGACCTCTTTCTGTTTCCCGTCACTTCTCGTATGGTGGAAACAACTTTCCGAAAGTGCGCGACCGGGGTGCTGTCCGGGCAGTGAACAAAACGTTCGCAATCCGGGGCGGCTACCACGTACTCGGCGGTAGGTGCGACGATCGGACGGAAAAACAGCAGCAGCCACACGGTGAAAGCAGAGGAAGTCGGCCATGGCAACGGCGCCCAGCGTCTCCTACTCGATGACGGTCCGCCTTGAGGTGCCCGCCAGCGGAACAGCGGTATCCCAACTCACGACGGCCGTGGAGTCCCACGGAGGCTCGGTGACCGGTCTCGACGTGACGGCGTCCGGCCACGAGAAACTCCAGATCGACGTCACGATCGCCGCGAGCTCCACCGCGCACGCCGACGAGATCGTCGAGGGCCTGCGCGGCATCGAGGGCGTCATCCTCGGCAAGGTCTCCGACCGTACGTTCCTGATGCACCTCGGCGGCAAGATCGAGATGCAGTCGAAGCACCCCATCCGCAACCGTGACGACCTGTCCATGATCTACACGCCGGGTGTGGCCCGCGTGTGCATGGCGATCGCCGAGAACCCCGAGGACGCCCGGCGTCTGACGATCAAGCGGAACACCGTTGCGGTCGTGACGGACGGCTCCGCCGTGCTCGGCCTCGGCAACATCGGCCCGATGGCCGCCATGCCGGTCATGGAGGGCAAGGCGGCGCTCTTCAAGCGCTTCGCCGACATCGATGCCTGGCCGATCTGCCTGGACACCCAGGACACCGACGCGATCGTCGAGATCGTCAAGGCCATCGCCCCCGGCTTCGCGGGCATCAACCTCGAGGACATCTCCGCCCCGCGCTGCTTCGAGATCGAGGCCCGCCTGCGCGAGGCCCTCGACATCCCGGTCTTCCACGACGACCAGCACGGCACGGCCATCGTCGTCCTCGCCGCCCTGACGAACGCCCTGCGTGTCGCGGGTAAGGCCATCGGCGACATCCGCGTCGTCATGTCCGGCGCGGGCGCGGCCGGCACGGCGATCCTCAAGCTCCTGATCGCGGCCGGCGTCAAGAACTCCGTCGTCGCCGACATCCACGGTGTCGTGCACGCGGACCGCGCGGACCTCGTCGACGCCAAGGCCGATTCGCCGCTGCGCTGGATCGCCGACAACACCAACCCCGAGGGCCTCACGGGCACGCTCAAGGAGGCCGTGCGCGACGCCGACGTCTTCATCGGGGTCTCCGCTCCGAACGTGCTCGACGGCGACGACGTGGCGGCCATGGCCGAGGATGCGATCGTGTTCGCGCTTGCGAACCCCGACCCCGAGGTCGACCCCGCAATCGCCCGTCAGACGGCGGCAGTTGTGGCCACGGGCCGCTCGGACTTCCCGAACCAGATCAACAACGTCCTCGTGTTCCCGGGCGTCTTCCGTGGCCTCCTCGACGCCCAGTCGCGTACGGTCAACACGGAGATGATGCTGGCCGCCGCGGCCGCCCTGGCGGACGTGGTGAGCGAGGACGAGCTCAACCCGAACTACATCATTCCGAGCGTCTTCAACGACAAGGTCGCGGGCGCCGTCGCCGGAGCGGTGCGTAACGCCGCGAAGGCCGTCGGCGGCGCTGTGACGGGCGCCACGGCCTCCTGAGGCCCGGCGCGTCGCGGAATGCGGGGCCCCTGGCCGCCCTCTAGGGTGGCCGGGAAGCACGGCCCCACCCCGCCCCCTAGCGGGACGGCGACGCAATCCGTGTGACCCCCAAGGGCGCCGGATTGGCTTTCCCGCCGCTGGTGGGGGCAGGATGCGTCTTCGGGCGCGAGGGTCTGAAGACGGACCCGGGTCCGGGGCCTGACCGAGGACCCTGGCAGCATCGGCTTCGCTGTGCCCAACATGCGGCTCCGCCGCGTGGCACGCCTCAACGGCAAGAAGAACACGGGAGTACAAACATGAACCGCAGTGAGCTGGTGGCCGCGCTGGCCGACCGCGCCGAGGTGACCCGCAAGGACGCCGACGCCGTGCTGGCCGCGTTCGCCGAGACGGTCGGCGAGATCGTTGCCAAGGGCGACGAGAAGGTCACCATCCCCGGCTTCCTGACCTTCGAGCGCACGCACCGTGCCGCTCGCACCGCCCGCAACCCGCAGACCGGCGAGCCGATCAACATCCCGGCCGGTTTCAGCGTGAAGGTGTCCGCGGGCTCCAAGCTCAAGGAAGCCGCCAAGGGCAAGTAAGCCAGGCAACAGAAGGGGCGGCCACCCGGTTCGGGTGGCCGCCCCTTCTGTGTTGTCACGGGGGTCCTGCCGGCGCTCAGGAAGGGCGCCGGCAGGGCCTGTGGCTAGCCCAGTGCCTTGCCCGGCAGCTCGACCTTCGCACCGAGCTCGACGAGCTTCTCCATGAAGTTCTCGTAGCCGCGGTTGATCAGGTCGATGCCGTGGACGCGGCTCGTGCCCTGGGCGGCCAGGGCGGCGATCAGGTACGAGAAGCCGCCGCGCAGGTCGGGGATGACCAGGTCGGCGCCCTGGAGCTTCGTCGGGCCCGACACGACCGCGGAGTGCAGGAAGTTGCGCTGGCCGAAGCGGCAGTCCGAGCCGCCCAGGCACTCGCGGTAGAGCTGGATGTGCGCGCCCATCTGGTTCAGCGCGGACGTGAAGCCGAGGCGGGACTCGTAGACCGTCTCGTGGACGATGGACAGGCCCGAGGCCTGCGTCAGCGCCACGACGAGCGGCTGCTGCCAGTCGGTCTGGAAGCCGGGGTGGACGTCCGTCTCCAGGGCGATCGACTTCAGCGAGCCGCCCGGGTGCCAGAAGCGGATGCCCTCGTCGTCGATCTCGAAGGCGCCGCCGACCTTGCGGTAGGTGTTCAGGAACGTCATCATCGAGCGCTGCTGGGCGCCGCGGACGTAGATGTTGCCCTCGGTCGCCAGCGCGGCCGACGCCCACGACGCGGCCTCCAGGCGGTCCGAGAGGGCGCGGTGCGTGTAGCCGCCCAGCTTGTCGACACCCGTGACCCGGATGGTCCGGTCGGTGTCCATGGCGATGATCGCGCCCATCTTCTGCAGCACGCAGATGAGGTCCTCGATCTCGGGCTCCACGGCCGCGTTCGAGAGCTCGGTCACGCCCTCGGCTAGCACGGCAGTCAGGAGGACCTGCTCGGTCGCGCCGACCGACGGGTACGGCAGCCGGATCTTCGTGCCGCGCAGCCGCTGCGGGGCCTCCAGGTACTGGCCGTCCGCCCGCTTCTCGATGGTCGCGCCGAACTGGCGGAGCACCTCGAAGTGGAAGTCGATCGGCCGGCCGCCGATGTCACAGCCGCCGAGGCCCGGGATGAACGCGTGGCCGAGCCGGTGCAGGAGCGGCCCGCACAGCAGGATCGGAATGCGCGAGGAGCCCGCGTGCGCGTCGATGTCGGCGACGTTGGCGCTCTCCACGTGCGACGGGTCCATGATCAGCTCGCCGGGTTCCTCACCCGGGCGGACCGTCACGCCGTGCAGCTGGAGGAGGCCGCGTACGACCCGGACGTCCCGGATGTCCGGGACGTTGCGCAGCCGGCTCGGCTCGCTGCCGAGCAGCGCGGCGACCATGGCCTTGGGCACGAGGTTCTTCGCGCCGCGGACACGGATCTCGCCCTCCAGCGGGGTTCCGCCGTGGACAAGCAGTACATCGTCGGTGACGGTCATGAATCTCGCGTTCCGATGAGATGGACAGGACAGGTGGGCAGGACCGCAGGGCGGAGCCGTCGGGCGAGGCCTTTCGGGCCGGGCCGCTGGGCGGGCCAAGGCATAAGCCTAAGGGCCGCCTACCCCCCTTCCGTAAGCCCAAGTGCACCAGGGGGACGTCATGACTTCGCTACAACACGAAATGTCGCTAAACGGGCGCGGAGGGTCACCTTCCGGGGGCGGTTCGCGGCGCGCGCCCCGGGCGCGTGAGGCGTCTCTGAGCTGGGCGCACCCCGGAAGGGCCATTGACTCCCCGCTCGGCGGCAAGATGCGGGATCATGTCTGGCATGACCGAGGTGTCCTCGCTCACAGGGCGGCTGCTCGTGGCCACACCCGCCCTCGCGGACCCGAACTTCGACCGGGCGGTCGTGCTGCTCCTCGACCACGACGAGGAGGGCTCGCTCGGCGTCGTCCTCAACAGGCCCACGCCGGTCGGGGTCGGCGACATCCTGGAAGGCTGGGGCGCGCTCGCCGGCGATCCGGGCGTCGTCTTCCAGGGCGGCCCGGTCTCGCTCGACTCGGCGCTCGGCGTCGCGGTGATCCCCGGCGACGAAGGGCCCCTCGGCTGGCGCCGCGTCCACGGCGCGATCGGCCTGGTCGACCTGGAGGCCCCTCCCGAACTGCTCGCCTCCGCGCTCGGATCCCTGCGGATCTTCGCCGGGTACGCGGGCTGGGGCCCGCGCCAGCTGGAGTCCGAGCTGACGGACGGCGCCTGGTACGTCGTCGAGTCCGAGCCGGGCGACGTCTCGTCGACGGACCCCGAGGGGCTGTGGCGCGCGGTGCTGCGACGTCAGCGCAGCGACCTGGCGATGGTGGCGACATACCCGGACGATCCGTCGCTCAACTGAGGCCGCCGGCCGGTGCCGTGATCGGCGGGAACCGGGGGCGTGGGCCCTTCACCCCGAGGGCGCTGCCCCTTCCTCCGGCGCTTCAGTACCCTTGGCCTTTATGAGCACTCTTGAGCCCGAGCGCGGGACAGGTACGGGGACCCTCGTAGAGCCGACGCCGCAGACATCGCACGGTGACGGCGACCACGAGCGCTACGCCCACTATGTCCAGAAGGACAAGATCATGGCGAGCGCCCTCGAGGGGACGCCGGTCGTCGCGCTCTGCGGCAAGGTCTGGGTGCCGGGCCGGGACCCGAAGAAGTACCCGGTGTGTCCCATGTGCAAGGAGATCTACGAGTCCATGGGCGCCGGCGGCGACAAGGACAAGGGCGGCAAGGACAAGAAGTAGCGGGCAAGAGGTAGCGGGCGAGAAGTGGTGGCCCGCGCCGCCGCGGAAGGTTCCTGAGTCTGCCGCGAAAGGCCCCCGAGGTGCGCATCTGTCGTGCCATGGGGGCCTTTGTGCTGCCTCCGCAACCGTTGCGCTCAGTGGTCTGGACCTCCTAGCCTCCTGCACCGCGGGCTGACGACATGGCCACCACCACGGGCCGCCGCACCGGCGCCTGGACCCCCTGGCTCTATCTCGCCCCCGCCCTGCTCCTCCTCGGCGGGCTCCTCGTCTACCCCGTCTACCAACTCGGCCTGATCTCGTTCCTCGAATACACCCAGGCCCAGGTCAGCGGCGGCGAACCGACCACCTTCCAGGGGCTCGGGAACTACGCGACGCTCTTCGCCGACGAGCAGTTCCGGCAGGTGCTGCTCGCCACGGTCCTGTTCGCCGCCGCGTGCGTCGTCTCCACGCTCGCCGTCGGCTGCGCCCTCGCCGTGCTGCTCACCCGCGTACGCGCCCTGCCCCGGCTCGCCCTCATGCTGGCCGCGCTCGGCGCCTGGGCGACCCCCGCCGTGACCGGCTCCACGGTCTGGATGTTCCTCTTCGACCCGGACTTCGGTCCGGTCAACCGGGTGTTCGGGCTCGGCGACTTCTCGTGGACGTACGGCCGCTACAGCGCCTTCGCGCTCGTCCTGCTCGAAGTGGTCTGGTGCTCCTTCCCGTTCGTGATGGTCACCGTGTACGCGGGCATCAGGGCGGTCCCGCCGGAGGTCGTCGAGGCGGCGGCGCTCGACGGGGCCTCGCAGTGGCGGATCTGGCGCTCGGTGCTCGCGCCGATGCTGCGGCCGATCCTCCTCGTCGTCACCGTCCAGTCGGTCATCTGGGACTTCAAGGTGTTCACCCAGATCTACGTCATGACGAACGGCGGCGGCATCGCGGGCCAGAACCTCGTGCTCAACGTGTACGCGTACCAAAAGGCCTTCGCGTCCAGCCAGTACAGCCTCGGCTCGGCGATCGGCGTCGTCATGCTGCTGATCCTGCTCGCCGTCACGCTCGGCTACCTGCGGATCCTGCGCCGCAGGGGGGAGGAGCTGTGAATCCGGTACGGGTGAGGGTGCGGAGGCCGTGGCGGCTCGCCGCCGAGGCGTCCGCGCTCCTGATCGCCCTCGTCGTCGCCTTCCCCCTCTACTGGATGGTGCTCGGCGCCTTCAAACCGGCCGGCGAGATCGAGTCGACCGAGCCGAGACCCTGGACGCTCGCGCCCTCGCTCGACTCCTTCCGGCGCGTCTTCCAACAGGAGGAATTCGGCCGGTACTTCGTCAACAGCCTGATCGTCGCGGGCACCGTCGTCGTGATCTCCGCCCTCGTCGCATTCCTCGCCGCGACCGCGGTGACAAGGTTCCGGTTCAGGTTCCGCACGACGCTTCTCATCATGTTCCTGGTCGCACAGATGGTGCCTGTCGAGGCCCTCACCATTCCGCTCTTCTTCCTCATGCGGGATTTCGGGCAGCTCAACACACTCGGCTCACTGATCCTGCCCCACCTGGCGTTCTCCCTGCCGTTCGCCGTGTGGATTCTCCGGGGCTTTGTGAAGGCGGTCCCTGAAGCGCTTGAGGAAGCCGCGTACATCGACGGTGCGAGCCGCACCCGGTTCCTCTGGCAGATCCTTTTCCCGCTGGTCTTTCCCGGCCTCGTGGCGACCAGCGTCTTCTCCTTCATCTCCACCTGGAACGACTTCCTGTTCGCGAAGTCCTTCATCATCAGCGACACCTCGCAGTCGACCCTGCCCATGGCCCTGCTCGTCTTCTTCAAACCCGACGAGAACGACTGGGGCGGCATCATGGCGGCGTCGACGGTAATGACCATTCCGGTACTGGTCTTCTTCGTACTCGTACAGCGGCGCCTGGTGTCCGGGCTCGGCGGCGCGGTTAAGGACTGACGTCAGTGACTTCGGCAGATCTCATTCCCGCACCCCGCCGGACGGCGCCCGGTGACGGCCTCCACGAACTCGGCGACACCACCACGATCGACGCCGGCGCGGGCACCGAGGGCGTCGCCCGCTGGCTGCGCTCGACCGTCGGAGCGGCCACGGGCCTCGGCCTGCCCCACGCCGGCACCGGCGTTGACCTGCGCGACGGTCAAACCCGTATCGAGCTGCGCATCGACGCGGAACTCGGCCCGGAGGCCTACCGGATGACCGTCGACCGGCGCACCGTCCGTATCGAAGGCGGCGGCGCGGCCGGCGTCTTCTGGGGCGCCCAGACCTTCCGTCAGCTCCTCGGCCCCGACGCGTTCCGGCGCGCCCCCCTCGAACCGGGCCGCAGGTGGACCGTCCCCACCGGCACCGTCGAGGACGCCCCCCGCTTCGCCTGGCGCGGCCTGATGCTCGACGTATCACGCCACTTCATGCCCAAGGACGGGGTCCTGCGCTATCTCGACCTGCTCGCCGCGCACAAACTGAACGTCTTCCACTTCCACCTCACCGACGACCAGGGATGGCGCATCGAGATCAAGCGCCACCCCAGGCTCACGGAGCAGGGCGCCTGGCGCGCACGCACTAAATTCGGCCACCGCGCCTCCCCCCTGTGGGACGACCGTCCGCACGGCGGCTTCTACACGCAGGACGACATCCGGGAGATCGTCGCGTACGCCGCCGACCGGCATATCCGCGTCGTCCCCGAGATCGATGTCCCCGGCCACTCCCAGGCGGCCATCGCGGCCTATCCGGAACTCGGCAACACGGACGTCGTCGACACCGCCTCCCTCACCGTCTGGGACAACTGGGGAGTAACCCCGAACGTACTCGCGCCGACCGACCACACGCTGCGCTTCTACGAGGGCGTATTCGAGGAACTCCTCGGCCTCTTCCCCGCCGACGTCTCGCCGTTCATTCACATCGGTGGCGACGAGTGCCCCAAGGACCAGTGGAAGCTGTCGCCCAGCGCGCAGGCCCGGATCGCCGAACTCGGCCTGAAGGACGAGGACGAGCTCCAGTCCTGGTTCATCCGGCACTTCGACACCTGGCTCACCGAACGCGGCCGTCGCCTCATCGGCTGGGACGAGATCCTGGAGGGCGGCCTCGCGCCCGGCGCCGCCGTGTCGTCCTGGCGCGGCTACCAGGGCGGCATCACCGCCGCCCGGGCCGGACACGACGTCGTCATGTGCCCCGAGCAGCAGGTGTACCTGGACCACCGTCAGGCGCCGGGCGACGACGAGCCGATGCCCATCGGATACGTCCGCACGCTGGAGGACGTCTACCGCTTCGAACCCGTCCCCCCGCAGCTCACCGAGGAGGAGGCGCGGCACGTCCTGGGCACCCAGGCCAACGTGTGGACCGAGGTGATGGAGAGCCAGGCCCGCGTCGACTACCAGGTGTTCCCGCGCCTGGCCGCCTTCGCCGAGGTCGCCTGGAGCGCCCTGCCCGCGCCGGCCGAGCGCGACTACGCGGACTTCCGGCGCCGGATGACCGCCCACTACGCCCGCCTTGACGCCCTCGGCGTCGGCTACCGCCCGCCCACGGGACCCCTTCCGTGGCAGCAGCGACCGGGTGTGCTCGGACGCCCGATCGAGGGGGCGCCCCCGAACGTGTGAGACGCCCGCCGTACGCGTGCCCCGGGGCTCCGGCCCTGGGACCGTGGGACCGCACGAAAAAGCCTTACAAAAATCACCGAAGAGTGGCAATGCGTACTGACCGGTGACCAGGGGTGAAATCGATCCATCTCCCTGGTCCTCGGGGCGAAAGCCTCCTAGCGGACCCCCTCGCCGGGCCCCCGGGAAGATGTGCCAGAGTTGCCACGTCCGGCCTGTCAGCACGTACCGTACGGCGGAACAGGCGTAACGGCGCGAACGACGGCTCACATGCCGAAGCCGCCGGGCGAAGTGCCGGACATCGGGAAGGGGCAGCCGGTTTGACCACGCACGCAACGCAGGCCGTGACGCTCCCGGGCTCGCTCAACGAGGCCGTGGCAGCACTCGCCGCCATGCCCGCCGCGGTCCCGGTCGCGGGCGGCACCGACCTGATGGCCTCGGTCAACGCCGGACTGCTGCGCCCCGCCGCCCTGGTCGGCCTCGGCCGCATCAGCGAGATCCGCGGCTGGCAGTATCAGGACGGTCACGCTCTGCTCGGCGCCGGCCTCACCCACGCCCGCATCGGGCGCCCCGACTTCGCCGCTCTGATCCCCGCGCTCGCGGCCGCGGCCCGCGCCGCCGGGCCGCCCCAGATCCGTAACGCGGGCACCCTCGGCGGCAACATCGCCTCCGCCGCGGCGACCGGCGACACCCTGCCCGTCCTGGCCGCCCTCGAAGCCACCCTCGTCATCGCGGGCCCCGGCGGCGCCCGGCGCGAGGTCCCCGTCTCCCACCTGCTCGCGGGCATGGAGATGCTCAGCCCCGGCGAACTCATCGGCTTCGTACGCGTGCCGCTCCTGCACGCCCCGCAGACCTTCCTCAAGGCCACCGGCCGTACCGGCCCCGGACGCGCCCTCGCGTCCGTCGCGCTCGTCCTCGACCCCGCGAGACGCGGCGTGCGGTGCGCGGTCGGCGCCGTCGCGCCCATGCCGCTGCGGCCCCTGGAGGCCGAGCAGTGGGTGGCCTCGCTCATCGACTGGGACGGCGAGCGGACGCTCGTGCCCGAGGCGCTGACCGCATTCGGCGAGTACGTCGCCGCGGCCTGCATCCCCGACGCCGCCCCGGCCCCGGACGGCACCCAGGAACAGTTGCCGCCCGCCGTACTGCACCTGCGGCGCACGGTCGCCGCGCTGGCCCGACGTGCACTTGGGAGGGCGCTGTCGTGACTGACGAGCACAACCACGGTGGCCACCAGGGCGGCGGCTGGGAGCCGCTGCCCCAGGGCGACTACGACGCGGACGCCACCGCCTTCGTGCAACTCCCCGAGGGTGGCCTGCCCGACGTGCCGCTGGCCGCGCCGGGACACGGTTACGTACCGCCGCAGATCACCATCGCGCCCGGCGGCCCCGCGGCCACGGACCCGGCGGCGACGGGTGTGTGGGTGCTGCCGCCCGACGTGACGGGCGCACAGGCGGCGCCCACGGGCGCGGCGACCGGCGAGGTGCACTGGCCCGAACCTGCCGAACCCGCCGAACACGCCGAGCCGGCCGCTCCGGAGGCGATGCCTTCGTACGGTCACGGGGCCGGAGTGACCGGGCAGTGGAACTTCTCGGACGCCGGGCACCAGGCGCCCCCCGCCCACGGCGATGCGGTGGCCGAACCGGCGGGGCAGGCGGGACAGACCGGGCAGTGGTCGATTCCGGTCATCGCCGAAGGGGATCTTCCAGACGAGTCGGGCGAGTTCACCACATCGTCCATCGCCGCGCAGTGGGGCCGGACGCCTCCGGCGACGCTGCCGGGGGGCGCGGTGGCGCCCTGGGCGGCGGAGGAGTGGGCACGGGAGCCTTCGCGGGGCGTTCCGGAGGACGAGTTCGAGCCCGAGTTCGAGCCTGAGGCCGAGCCCGAAGTCGCGCCTGAGGTCGCGCCGGAGCCGGCGCAGGTGGATGTAAGCGGCATACACGCCGTACATGGCGAACGCGGCGAACACGGCGGACCCGAGCCGTTCGGGACGGCGGACGGCGAGGCGCACGCCTTCGCGGACGTCGCCGCCGAGTCGGCGGAGGAGCCGGTGCGGGTGCCGACTCCCGAGGCTTCGCAGGTCCATGAAGTCCATGAGGTCCATGAGGTCCCGGAGGACTCTCCGGCTCCGGCGGCTCCTGCGGCTCCTGTGGTCGAAGAGACCCCTGAGGTCACCGAAGCCCCCGCTCCTGAGGACGCCGCCGCCGACGGGCCCGCCCCCGACGCCGTGGTCGCCCCTCTCCACGACGACCACCCCCTCGCTTCCTACGTCCTGCGGGTCAACGGCACCGACCGTCCCGTCACCGGCGCCTGGATCGGCGAGTCCCTGCTCTACGTCCTGCGCGAGCGCCTCGGCCTCGCCGGGGCCAAGGACGGCTGCTCGCAGGGCGAGTGCGGTGCCTGCAACGTGCAGGTCGACGGCCGTCTCGTGGCCTCCTGCCTCGTGCCCGGCGCCACCGCCGCCGGCAGCGAAGTACGCACCGTGGAGGGTCTGGCCGCAGACGGGCAGCCCTCCGACGTGCAGCGCGCCCTCGCCGCCCGCTGTGCCGTCCAGTGCGGATTCTGCGTGCCCGGCATGGCGATGACCGTGCACGACCTCCTCGAGGGCAACCCCGCCCCCACCGAACTGGAGGCCCGCCAGGCGCTGTGCGGCAACCTGTGCCGCTGCTCCGGCTACCGCGGGATCCTGGACGCCGTCCAGCAGGTCGTCACCGAACGCGAGGCGACGGCGACGGGCGCGACCACCGCGACGGACTCGACGGGCCCGACCGCCTTCGCGGGTGACGCCGGGGGCGAGGCCCGCATCCCGCACCAGGCGGGACCCAGCGCGACCGAAGGTATTCAGGACGGAGGCCTGGCGTGAGTGACGAAGCAACAGCCACCGCGCCCCCCGTGGAGGAGCCACTGCCGCACGGCCTCGGGGCCTCCCTGCCGCCCGCCGAGGCGCGCGCCAAGACGGAGGGCACCTTCCCGTACGCCGCCGACCTGTGGGCCGAGGGCCTGCTGTGGGCGGCCGTCCTGCGCTCCCCGCACCCGCACGCGCGCATCCTCTCCATCGACACCACCCACGCGCGTGAGATGCCCGGCGTACGCGCCGTCATCACGCACGAGGACGTCCCCGGAGCGCCGCTTCCCGGTCACCGCGCCGCGGACCGCCCGGTGTTCGCCTCCGACGTCGTACGCCACCACGGCGAGGCCATCGCGGCCGTCGCCGCCGACCACCCGGACACCGCGCGCATGGCGGCCGCGGCCGTCCTCGTCGAGTACGAGGTGCTCGAACCGGTCACCGACCCGGAACAGTCCTTCGCCGCCGAGCCCCTGCACCCCGACGGCAACCTGATCCGCCACATCCCCCTGCGCCACGGCGACCAGGACGCGGTCGGCGAAATCGTCGTCGAGGGCCAGTACCGCATCGGCCGCCAGGACCCGGCCCCCATCGGCGCCGAGGCCGGCCTCGCCGTCCCGCGGCCCGACGGGGGAGTGGAGCTCTACATCGCCTCCACCGACCCACACGGCGACCGCGACCTCGCCGCCGCCCGCTACGGCCTCGAACCCGAGCGCGTGAAGGTCGTCGTCACGGGCGTGCCCGGCGCGACCGGCGACCGCGAGGACCAGAGCTTCCAACTCCCGCTCGGACTGCTCGCGTTGAGGACCGGCTGCCCGGTCAAACTCACCGCTACGCGCGAGGAGTCCTTCCTCGGTCACGCCCACCGCCACCCCACCCTCCTGCGCTACCGCCACCACGCGGACGCCGAGGGCAAGCTGGTCAAGGTCGAGGCGCAGATCCTCCTCGACGCGGGCGCGTACGCCGACACGTCCTCGGAGGCGCTCGCCGCCGCGGTCTCCTTCGCCTGCGGCCCGTACGTCGTTCCGCACGCCTTCATCGAGGGCTGGGCGGTACGCACCAACAACCCGCCCTCCGGTCACGTACGCGGAGAAGGCGCCCTCCAGGTCTGCGCCGCGTACGAGGCGCAGATGGACAAGCTGGCGAAGAAACTCGGCATCGACCCGGCGGAGCTGCGCCTGCGCAACGCCATGGCGACGGGCGACGTACTCCCGACCGGGCAGACGGTGACGTGCCCGGCGCCGGTCGCGGAACTGCTGGGCGCGGTACGGGACTTCCCGCTGCCGGAGCTGCCCAGGGACACCCCCGAGGCGGACTGGCTGCTGCCCGGCGGCCCCGAGGGCGCGGGCGAACCGGGTGCGGTGCGCCGCGGTGTCGGCTACGGCATCGGCATGGTGCACATGCTCGGCGCGGAAGGCACCGACGAGGTGTCGACGGCGACGGTGAAGGTCCACGACGGCGTGGCGACGGTCATCTGCGCTGCCGTGGAAACCGGCCAGGGTTTTACCACTTTGGCGAGGCAGATCGTCCAGGACACCCTCGGCATCGACGAGGTCCAGGTCGCCCCGGTCGACACGGACCAGCCGCCGGCCGGCCCCGGCTGCCGCGGCCGCCACACGTGGGTCTCCGGCGGAGCGGTCGAACGCGCCGCGAAAATGGTCCGCACCCAGCTTCTCCAGCCCCTGGCGCACAAGTTCGGCATGTCCACGGAGCTGCTCCAGATCGCCGACGGCAAGATCACGTCGTACGACGGAGTCCTGTCGACGACGGTCACCGAGGCGATGGACGGCAAGGAACTGTGGGCCACGGCCCAGTGCCGCCCGCACCCCACCGAACCCCTCGACGCCGACGGCCAGGGCGACGCGTTCGTGGGCCTCGCGTTCTGCGCGATCCGCGCGGTGGTCGACGTGGACATCGAACTCGGCTCGGTGCGGGTGGTGGAACTGGCGGTCGCCCAGGACGTGGGCCGGGTCCTCAACCCCGTCCAGCTGGCGGCCCGTATCGAAGCGGGCGTCACGCAGGGCGTGGGCGCGGCCCTCACGGAGAACCTCCGCACTCCCAGGGGCCTGGTCCGCCACCCCGACTTCACGGGCTACGCGCTCCCGACGTCCCTGGACGCCCCCGACATCCGCATCGTCAAACTGGTCGAGGAACGGGACGTGGTGGCCCCCTTCGGAGCGAAGGCGGCAAGCGCGGTCCCGGTGGTCGCGTCCCCGGCGGCAGTGGCCTCAGCGGTCCGCGCGGCCACGGGCCGCCCCGTCAACCGCCTCCCGATCCGCCCGCAGGCGGCAGTGGTGACGAACGCGTCCGCTCCGGCGATGGTGTCGACGGACTGATCCTCTCCGGTCCGGCCCACAGGTGAGTGACGTTGGTGACGAGCACGGCCGACCCGACGATGGCTGGCGTCAACAGGCTGTCCCTCCTTGCCCGTTGCAAGTTGTGACACGACGTGTCGTTGTGTGACGCGATGTTGATGGTCTCTGCCACAGGCCGCGTGTGAACTGACAGTGCGCATGGCTAGAGTTGTTGTCGAGACTTCGTAGACGAGGGCGCCGGTCGATGGACCTTCGGCGGGCGACGTGACGGGACGAGCGGTCTGAACGACGCTGGCCGGCGCGGCTCGGCGATGTACGGGACACGGGGACGCGGGGAACGGGGAGGACGCGATGGCAGAGGCAGCGGACAAGGGCGGCGGCAGCGACGGCTCACCGTGGGCCTTCTTCGGCGTACTCGGAGCGGTGGGGGCGGCGCAGGCGGCGGTGGGGGAGGTTGTCACCGAGCTGGAGTCGTTCACCAAGTTCCAGGAGCGCGTGGACCAGTTGGTCAAGGACTTGAAGGGCTCGCCTGCCGGTCCGCAAAAGGTCGGCCAGGAGGTGCTGGCCCGGCAGCAGTTCGGTGGTGGCGACGGCGGGTTCAAGGAAGCGTCCGGTCTCCACTCGTCGTACTCGACGGTGATCAGCGAACTGGAGAACCTCTCGAAATTGCTGTCCGACTCCATCGAGGGCATGGGCATCGCGGTGATGGCCTCGCACAAGGGCTACGCCAACATCGATGACGATATCCGGCGTCGGATGCAGGCGATCAGCGCCGAGACGACGCGGCATTACGGCGGAGAGTACGAGCCGCCGACCCACAAGAATAGTGACGACGGTTCCACCGGCGGCTCCGGCAAGGGCGGCACGGACTCGCCCGCAGACGGTTCTTCGGGCGGCGATACGGGCGGAGCGATCTGATGGCAGAAGCACCGATTGACGGCGGCAGCAGTGGCAGTGGAGGTACCCAGTTCTCGGGCCTCACTCATGAGCAGATGCTGGAGTGGCTCGACCAGGCCAACAGTGGCGAGGTCCAGGCGGCAGCGGGTCGGCTCGCGTCTGCTGCCAAGGAGATTCACAAGATCGCGGACGACCTGAAGATCCGTCCGCAGTGGGTCAGTTGGAAGGGCGAGGGTGCGGATGCCTTCCGCGGATGGGCAGCCGATCTGGCCAACGCGACAGTCCGGCTCGGCGACTTCAGCCAGGACTCGTCCAAGTGGATGGGGCAGGCGGCCACCGCGATCGGCACCGCCCAGGCCTCGATTCCCCGGGACATGCCGAGCGCCAAGGCGAACCTCGATGCGGCACACGCCGCGCACAACGACCCGGATGCCCAGGCAGTTGCGTCAAAGTCGTCGAGCGAACTCGCCGCTCTCAAGGCCGACCGGGAGAAGGTCCGCCTTGAGGCAGCTGCCGAGATGACGAAGCTGGGGCAGGCTTATTCGCTGTCTTCTTCGCAGATGGACTCGCTGGACAGGCCTAAGTTTCCACCGCCGCCCACCGCCATCCAAGACCCTGATATCGACCGTTCCTCAACTGACGTGGCTCGCCCAGGGACGGGAGGAGCTGCCACCTCGTCGGGGGGCGCCGTGGCGGCCCCGTCAGCCCACAGCGGATCCGCGGCGAGCGCGGCCCCTTCACGGTCGGCAGGCGTGGAAGCGGTGGGTGCGGGCGCTGGATCCGGGCACGCGGCCGTCACACCCGAGGTCGTAGAACCTCCCGCACGGATGGGTATCGACTCGGTCGGAACGCTTCCGGATGCGCCTCAGGTAACTCCTACGCAGACGGTGGGGCACACGCCAACGCCTTCGCCCACGGGGGTCCCCAGCGTCGGGCCCAGCTCCCCGACCTTCGGGACGCCGGTCGGCGGACGTGTGATCGGAACGCCAGGTATCAACGGGCGGGGCGGCACACCGTCGGCCACGACGGGCGGAACGGGGAGGACTGCGACGCCGCAGGCAACGGGGCGTCCGGCCACCCCTGGGATGCGTGGTGGTCCGATGGCACAGGGCCCGAGCGCCACGGCCACTGGACGTGCGGGAACCCCCGGAGCTCCTGGTCGGCTGCCGACGAACAACGGTGTGGCGGGAGGCCGTCCACAACCTGTAACCGGCAGGCCCGCAAAGGGAATTCCGCGCGGCACAGTCATGGGCGGCGAGTCTTCCACCGGTAGCGGCCGTGGTCCGGCCGGCCAGGGGCCCGTGACCGGCAAGCCCACGGTCACCGGGGCCTCCGGTACGCGAGGCGCAAATTCGGGCCGGGCGGTCACTGGGGCTACTGGTGCGAAGGGCGGCATCGTCGGTGGGCGGCCGCAGTCGCCATCGGGCAGGTCCGGCGCGCGCTCGTTCAGCTCGGGCGGTACGGGGTTGGTACGTGGCCAGGGCGGAGTGTCAGGTGGTTCCACGGATGATACCCACGGCGCGAACCAGACCGGCCGCTCGACGGGTACTGGAGGAGCTCCTCACAACGCCCGGCCCGGCTCACGCCGTGGTGAAGAGAGCGATGCTCGCCCTGACTATCTGACGGAGGACGAGTCGACGTGGCAGTCTGATGCGCGTCGCCACGTGCCGCCGGTCGTCGACGACGTGACCAGGAATAACGAGAGGTAGCGCATGCCCACCACCAGCACTCGTCACCGACGCCGCGGTGCGGCAGCAGCGGCCGCCCTCGGTTTGCTGTTGGTGGGTACGGCGACTACTTCCGCACACGCTGGCTCGACGCGACCCCAGCAGTGGTTCCTGGACGCCATGCAGGCCGACAGCATGTGGAAGACCAGCACAGGCAAGGGCGTTACCGTCGCTGTCGTCGACACGGGTGTTGATCCGTCGAACCCGGATTTGCAAGGCCGCATCGTACAGGGCGAGGACCTGGCTACCGACGAAGCCGGCGATGAGACCACCGACCGGAACGGTCACGGGACGGGCATGGCAGGTCTCATTGCCGGAACCGGGGCGTACGGCGGCGGACAGGGCTCCTTTGGCCTCGCTCCGGGCACGAAGATCATGCCGATCCGACTGCCCGACGTGACGAAGTCCGCGAACAAGTGGGATTCCGAGGCCAAATTCGAAGACTCCGTAGCAACGGCGATTCACTACGCGGCGGATCATGGAGCACGGGTCGTCAACATCTCTCAAGCCATCTCCGGGGAACCGGGGGATTTTCCGAAGATCACCAAAGCCGTCGACTTCGCCTTGAAGAAGGGTGTGTTGATCTTTGCCGGTACTGGAAATGACGGTGACAAGGACAATTCCCTCGGCTTTCCAGCAGCCACACCGGGCGTAGTCGGCGTTGGGGCCATCGGGAAGAATCTCCACCGGGCGGCGTGGTCGACACACGGAGCTCAGGTCGACATGGCCGCGCCCGGTGAAGACATGCTCCATGCATGTGGAGGGAAAACCGGCCTCTGTAAGACGGACGGAACCAGTGACGCCACCGCTATCGCCTCCGCCAGCGCCGCTCTGATCTGGTCCAAGCACCCGAACTGGACCAATAACCAGGTACTCCGGGTCATGCTCAACACCATCGGTGGCCCGACGGACGGCGCCAAGCGAAACGACGGCATCGGGTACGGAATCGTCCGCCCCCGCATCGCCCTGAAGACCCCGGGAAACCCGGGCGCGGCCGACAAGTACCCGCTCCCCGACTACCCCGTCGCAGCCCCCAAGTCACCGTCCGTTGCCCCCTCCAAGGGCACGAACGCCGACAAGTCCGCTGCGGCCGCCGCCGCGTCCAACGGCGATGACAGCAACACCCCCCTGTGGACCGGCATCGGCGTGGGCGCCGCGGTAGTGATCACCGCGGGCGTCGCCCTCGGGGTTGCCCGCAGCCGCAAGAACCGCACCGCTCAGCAACCACCCGCGTACCCGCAGGCCTCCCCTGCCCCTGGCCTCGGGCAGCCGCGGTACCAGCCATACGGCCCTCCGCAGAACCACCCCGTGAGCCACGACCCGAACTCGCCGTACAGCAGCCCGAAGGAGCCGGGACCGACAACGCGAGGCTGATGTCCTGCGGGCGAAAGTCATCAAGGCGACCGTCCCAACGATGGCCCGGGAGGGCCGTTGGTCACCGGACACACACGGCGCGAGGAACAGCGAGAGGCAGTCGCATGCCGACCAGCCGGCGTCGATGTCGGGCTTACCGGGAGCCGTAAGCGAAGCGCTGCTCAGCAATAGACCTCCGCATACCTCCACGCTGACCCAACGGCCCCCGCACCTGTTCCCTGCAAGTCGCAGCAGGACGATGGCCGCCAGCGTGATGGCACTGCCTAGCACAGGCAGCAGGCGCAGTGTGAGCGTCGCGGTTGGTAACGGCGGCCCCGCACCCAGAGCGGGTCAGGGAGCACTCGCGACGGATGGCGAGGCGGGTCCGTGCCCGTGCCCGTGATCAAAGACTACGAGAACCTTGATCATCAGGGATCGATCTTGTTGCACTCAAGCGGGGATGAGCAGGCCATCACGCCGCGTCCACGTACGGATTGCAGATTTCGCCACCTGAGTACGCACAGACCCTGAGTGGTAGGCGAGTTCAGTGAATTCCATACCTGGGGAAGCGCAGTCGATCGGTCGTACCATCGCCAACCATGCACGTGCAAATGCACGACATCTTTGCATCCCCGAAACCTGATCAGGACTCTCCTTTGGTACTTTGCTCCCCACGTGGCCACGATCGGATGTCGGCCAGTCGGGCACGGGGGAGGCGACTACCGCATGGCGTGGGACGAGTGGGAGCAGCTCAAAGCTCAGGCAGCCGAGAAAAGCTCCGCAAAGATGCAGTTGAACCAGCTGGCACCTGAGCCGGGGAGCGGCGGTGGAAATACCCAGGGAGACCTGCGGGTAAGTCAGAAGGAGCTGGCCGCGGTGGGTGATGCGGCGTACAAGCTCCACCAGGACTTCGGGCGCTACAGCGATCACGCGCGCATCGCCTCCATGAAAGCGGCGGGCGGCCTGAAGAGCCAGGGGTTTGAGATCGGCGGGGCGCTGGACCACGTCGCCGAGCATTGGGTCGATCAGGTCCAGTCTCTCCTCGACGCCACCGCCCACATCTCCAATCATCTCGACTACACGAAGGGCGCACACGCCAAGGACGAGGTCTACATCGCAGGCACCATCAGCAGCATTTCGCAGCTCGACAAGGGCTTTGACGAGCGGAAGGACCGCTGATGGACCTCGACATGCTCCGTTTCGGCAACTTCAGCCAGCTCGGTGAGGCGATCACCGACTGGGAGCAGATGACCAAGAAGCTGCTGACTCTCAAGAACGACGCCGAGCAGAATCTCAAGAAGAAGGCAGACGGAGCCAGCTGGGCTGGGGTGAACGCCACCGTCTCGCGGGAATTCATCGACAAGACCGCCGGTGAATATGGTGATGCCCACACGCAGGCCGAGACCATCACCAATATCCTCTCGGACACCCATGGAGAGTTGAAGGACTTCCGTACCCAGCTCAACGAGGCCATCGAGGGCGGAAGGAAGAACAGCCTCTCGGTCACCGACACGGGCAACGGAACGTTCCGCGTCCAGGGCCCGCCTCCGCTCGTCGGCCAGGGCCCGCCCGTCCCCGAACCTCCCGCCGGTGCGCTGGAGAGCCTCAAGACCCAGATCGAGGGCATCCTCACCAAGGCGGCGGAAAGCGACAGGACCGCCGCTGAAGCTCTTCGCCTCATCGTCGACCAGGCCAAGTACGGGTTCTCTGGCGTCAGTTACGAGAACCGTGACGAGGCTGCCGAGGCCATCAAGAAGGCCGACGAAATCTCCAGGATCCTGAAGAAGGATCCGGACGACATCAGCAACACCGAGCTCAACTCGCTCAATACGGCCCTCGCCAAGTACAAGAACGATCCGCTCTTCGCCGAGAAGATCGCGACCGACGTCGGCGCCAAGAGGGTGATGCAGTTCTACGCGGAAGCAGCCGACGACTCCCAATTTGCTGTGAACCCTCGTTCCCGGCAAGGCTTGTCCGACGAACAGAAGCAACGGATGAGGCTCCTCGGTGGTCTCGAGAAGCAGCTCGGCACCACGCTCGCCACAGCAAGTCACTCCGACAGCGACGCCATGCAGAAGTGGAAGAGCGACGTCATCGCGAATGGCGGGACAAACGTCCGTCCCAACGGCCAGAACCCGGTCTACGGCTTCCAGGTCATGAGTAACTTCATGCGAAATGGGACGTTCGACAAGGACTTCATGCATGACTACGGCACCGAGCTGATCGACTACGAGAAGAAGCATAAGTCCGATGAGTACGCCGGCCTTCAGCGCCACAAGACGCGTGAGGACGTCCTGCCGTGGGACAAGACGAGTGGTTACGAGAGGCTTCACTACGGGGCGTCCAATGACGCGGGTACGGACCCGATGACCGGGTTCATGGAGGGCCTTGGCCACAACGCGGAGGCGTCCACCGAGTTCTTCAACGAGGGCAAGAATTTCGATTACCTCACCGAGGAACGCGAGTGGCCCAAGGATTACGCCGAGACCGGAGCCAAAACCATCGCGGGGTACGACTCGCTGGGGCATGCGCTGGAGTCGGCAACAACCGGCGCCGCATACGACACGCATCCGCCCGAGCTCCATCGTGACGCCGACACTGCCAAGGTCGCCGAGAGTGTTGTGCAGCGATACGGACAGGACGCAGAGTACAAGGACGACAAGCAGACCGGACTCAGCGGTGCGCAACTGATGCAGAAGCAACAAGGCATCGGGGACAGCCTCGGTAAAATCGGCTCCGCTTATATCGACGATATCAACTGGGCCATGAACGGTGGGGGAGACAAGTCGCTTTACGCGATGGACAACGGGGAACGCAGTTCCCTGAGCGAGCGCGCTCACTTCAATGAGGGGAACTTCGACGTCACGAAGTTCATCAGCGCTGTCGGTCAAGACCCGGATGGATATGCAAGCTTGGGCACCGCCCAGCAGGTGTACACCACTTCATTGACCGACGCTCACCCGCCCACGATCGAAGCCGATGGCGATGTGAACTCGACGCAAGCCGAAACGTCGATTCGGACAGGGGCTGAAGTCCAAGGGGTCCTGGACAAGTCGCGAGTGGAGGAGGTCAAGGCCGAAGGCGTCGAGGCGGACAAGAAATATAATGATGCCGTTGATGCTCGCATCGAACGAGACAAGGTCATCTCGGGCGTCGTTACCGGTGGATTCTTCTCTCTTGTCCCCGAGCCGGCGACTGGATTGGCCGCGACCGTCGTTCCCATCGCAAGCGGCCAGGCCGAAGGTGTGACCGGTGCTCTCATCGAACACAACTTGGACCAGTATGCGGAGGCGCATCACCGAGATAACTCCGAGAAATCCCATGCGGATGGCAACGACATCTTCGCCAGTGGTAACAAGGCATCCTGGCAGCCAGGCTACTCGCTGCTGGAGCGTGCTGATGAGTCCGACAAGTGGCCACGGGACAAATACCAGGACCTGAACGAAGCGCTGATCAGGGCCCAGAACCTCGGATACACGCGCGGAAGCCAGAACCAAGAGAACGTCGGTCAGCTCCCCACTCCCCAGTAAGGCCGCTTGCATGAGAACTGCAGTGAAGAAGTCAACTCTCTCGCTGTCTCTGGCCATAGCGGCCTTGGTACTGGGCGGCTGCTCGAGCTCGCCGGACGGTGCCAGTGGCACGGCCAAGTCGTCGGCAGCGCAAGGACGATCGGCCTCTCAGATCTGTGATGGAATTCTGGGAAAGAGTGGCGGATCCGCGGTGGAGCAGATTACTCGCTCCAAGGGATTCAGCGACTCCGACGAGGACGAAACACTAAAGGTGCAGCCCATTGCTCGGGCTGCCGGACAGCTTGAGCAGGAAGCGATTCCAGCCAGAAATGGCAAGCGAGTCTACCTCTGTCTCTTCCGTTCCACTGATAAATCCACCTCAGGGACATTTCAGATTTCCACTCGCTGGATTCGCATGAAGCCGTCGGAATATGAGACTTCGAGTAGCGAGAGCCGCACGGTCTTCCCCCTCTCCAAGAACGGGAAGCCTGGACAACTCCCCTATGCCAGTGCCTCTGACGCCGGCGTGTGGCTGGGGCTGCGTTGTCCAGTGGGGCCCGGCAAACAGGGCGACGTGGTGCTCAGCGTCAATACTCTGACCTCGCGCCTGGATTCGTACCGCAACTCGGACAAGCCGGAGCTCCTGACTCGCATCTCGCACTCAGCGGCCCGGAAACTAGCCGAGCAAATGGGATGCGCTTCGAACATAGCTTCTCCCGAGAAACTTGAGCATTTGTTGCCGCTCTCCGTTAAGTCCTGAGTCCAAACTGTGCGTTCTCAGTTGGCGAGATCCCACAACTCATACGTGGACACGGCGTGATGGCACGGCTAGTACTACAGCCGGTGGTTCACGTGACGTGACGATGGTTGGCTCGTTGCTCCGTTCGTGGGGTTGAAACTGTCGCTTGGTGTGGTGCGGACGGACGAGCTGGCCGAGGGCCAAGTGCGGGAGCTTGAGGGGGAGCTGGAGGCGTTGTGTGCCTCGGTAGACGATGTGTTTGCGCGTCCGGCCTCCCGGGAGAACCTGCGGGCGATGGTGCGTGGGCTGCTGAGCGAGGTGCCGCGCAAGAACCTGTGGCAGCTCGCGGAGGCGGCCGGCCACCCCAACCCGGACCGGCTGCAGGGCTTTTTGGCCAAGGCCGCGTGGGATGCGGACGAACTGCGCGACCGGGTCCGCGCCGTCGCGGTCGACGCCCTGGCCGACGACGACGCGGTGCTGATCGCGGACGAGACCGGCGACATCAAGAAGGGCACCAAGACCGCCGGTGTCCAGCGGCAGTACACCGGAACTGCGGGCAGGGTCGAGAATGCCCAGGTCAGCGTGCACCTGTCGTACGGATCCCGCCGGGGTCGCACTCTGATCGACGCCGAGCTCTACCTCGGCAGGAACTGGGCCGGCACCACCGTGGAGCACGAACGCCGCTGCGCCGAGCAGGGCATCCCGCCCGAACGCGCGAGCGCGGTGGTCACCAAACCGGAGCTGGCCCGGCGGATGCTGGAGCGCGCGCTGGCGGCCTCGGTGCCGTTCACCTACTTCCTGGCCGACGAGGCATACGGGCAGTGCCGGGCGCTGCGCGCCTGGCTGGAGGAACACCACGTCCGCTACGTGCTCGCCGTCCCGAAAGATGAGGTGCTGCCGCTGCCCGACGGGCGCACCCGGCAGGCCCGCGAGCTGTGGGCGCTGGTACCCGAGGACGCCTTCGAGCGCCGGCCCTGCGCGGACGGCGCCAAGGGCCCGCGCGAGTACGACTGGGCCACCGTCCAACTCGCCACCACTGAAGGGGACTTCGAGCGGCATCTGCTGATCCGCCGCTCGATCGTGCCCAACAAGAAGGACAAGAAGACCGGCGAACTCGTCCGGGAGATCGCCTACTTCCTGTGCCACACCCACCTGGACACAACCCTGGCCGAGATGGTCGTCGCCGCCGGACAGCGCTGGATGGTGGAGGAGTCGTTCCAGGTCGCCAAGGGACAGGTGGGGCTGGACGAGCACGAGGTACGCAAATGGTGCTCGTGGTACCGGCACACCACCGTGTGCATGCTCGCCATGGCCTTCCTCGTCACCGTCCGGAGCCGGCTCATACCCGCCCCACCGATGACTCCCGACCCCCGACCGTGAACGAGATCCGCCGCCTGTACGACCGGATCGTCCTCGCTCCCGCCCGCACCGCCCGGACCTGGCTGGCCATGCACTGGCACCGCTGGCGCACCCGCCACCAGACCCGAGCCCGAACCAGCCACTACCGCACCCGAACCGCCCGCGCTCACTCACCGTAAGACCACCGGCTGTAGTACTAGGCGGCCTCCTGTGTGGCGTCTCGGCACGACCGGCACTTCCCTGGGGTCGGGGAGCGGAAGGCGCGGTCGCAGCCGTCGCAGTTCTGGAGTGGGGCCGTGGTTGGGGTGGTGTGTTGTGGTGTTGTCGGGCGCGGGGGCGTTGTGGGGAGGGGCGGCGGCAGGAGCTCCGTGAGGCGGTGGGACAGGAGGGCTGCTGGGTTGCGAAGCTGCTCCGCAGGCAGGCCGGTTGTGAGGGTTCGGCGTACGGCTTCGGGTGCGATGCCTCGGTCCAGCCACGCTGTGACTGCGGGCGCCAGACGGTGTACATCCCGGGTGGCCAGGAGCAGTCGAGGGTCGTGGCGCCGTAGGTCCGCGAGCAGGGCTGCGGCTGGACCCTCCGGTTCGGGAGGCGCCGGTGGTGTCGTGCGTTGCCGGGGAGGCGGCGGCGCGCCGGCAGGCTCGCGGGGCGCTCGATTCGATGGCGTGGAACTGCACTTCGTCGCCTGTGGGTTGTTGTACGACACCGTGCGGGTGACTACCCGGCCTGACGGGAGGCGTTCGCGGGTGCGGGAGATGTAGCCCTTGGCCTCCAGTTCGCGTAACGCCGCCGCGATGCGGACCTCGCCCTCCGGGAAGCGGGCCGCCAGCGTCTTGATCGTGGCGCTGGCTCCGCGTGGGAGCGACTGGATGTGTGCGGCCAAGCCGATGGCCATGAGGGACAGTTCGCGGTGTTGGGCGAGGTGGTTACCGATCACCGTGTAGCGGTCCGGGTGGCGGCGGTTCTCGTGGCGGATGCCGCCTGCGGGAACCTCGGATTGCGGGCGCGGGGGCGCGCTAAGCTGCTGATCAGCCATCGGGAAGGTTCTGCTTCCTTGGTGGTCAGGCCCTCGCACTGGGATTGCCGTCCCGGCGGGGGCCGTTCTGTTTTCTTGAGTTGTGCTGCTCTGGGTGAGCGTGAGGTGTGAACGGGGCTTTCTGCAAGTCGAGTTGAGTGTGATCACCCTTGTGGGTGAGGCGTGGCCTCGGGGGCGTGGGAGCCTCGGGGGTCTGGGGGTGGTTGGGGAGGTTCTCTCCCTGAGTTCTTTGGTTTTGATCGCGGGGCCGGCCGGGTGGCGGTCCACCGCGTCGTGAACACCTCGATGCGGTCAGTACGGCTTCGATGCCGCCAATTCGACCCATTCCGTCTTGGTCGGAGGCGGGCCCAGTCTCGTACCCCAGGTATCCGTCAATGCTTGCTGCGCCAGCGCCATCGGCGCCCTCCGTGGGCTCCACGGTTGGGTGGGGCGTTCGGCTACGGCGTGGCGCCACCGCTGCCGCGCGGCGTAGGCCGGCGGCGGCAGCGGTGACGATATCCCCCGTTGTGTGCGCCCGGTTCGACCCGGGCCCACGTTCCCCCGTGCACCCATGCGCGACGCGCTAATGCTCCGCGCCGCGCATTAAGGTGTGGCCACGTTATCCGGAAGCCGAGCGGGCGCGCAAAGCGAAACCGGTAGGAATCGTCCTGACCGCACGTGAAGATCTGGTGCCCATAGGACTGGTGTTGGGGTGGGGCGCGTCCGGCGCACGGCTCGGGCCACCGGCTGGGGCCTGCCTCGCGGCTCGGCGTTTGCCTTGGTGTGGCGGCGTCTACATTTGGCGTCGATGACTGAGCGACCACAGCACGGCTCCGCCCGCCCCGGCGGACGTACGGCCCGCACACGCGCGGCCGTTCTCGCGGCCGCGCTGCACGAGCTCGACGAGACCGGGTTCGCCGGGCTCACCCTCGACAAGCTCGCGGCGCGCTCGGGTGTGCACGTCTCGACGATCAGGCGCCGCTGGCGCAGCGTCGAAGGTGTCGTCGTCGATCTGATGGCCCAGCACAGCAAGACCATCGCCACGCCTGACTCCGGCGAGTTCCGTCAGGATCTGTACGAGCTGGCCGAGGCCATCGCCGGGTTCCACGCCCAGCCGCGCAGCCGCAATCTCGTCGAGGCGATGGTGGCGGCCGCCGCGTACGACCCGCATATCGCGGATCTTGTGCGCGGTGCTTTCGTCGCGCGCACCGAAGTCGTGACGGCACTGGTTCACCGTGCGGTGGACCGGGGTGAGGTACCGCCGGACACGGACGCGTACGAAGTCATCGCCGCCCTGAGCGCGCCCTTCTATTACCGGCTCCTCATCATGCGGGGCTCCATCGACGAACGGCTGGTCCGCGCGAGCGCCGAGGCTGCGTACCGGGCGGCGCGCGGCGGGGTGTTTGGTGGAGAGGGGGCGGGGGGCTAGATGTGCAGTCGGGGTGAGGGGCAGGCTGCCGCGCGTGGGTGGGTACAGCGATCGACTCCAGCCGAACGGGCGCGGCCGCGTGGTGCCGCCCGCACGACTCTTTCATGGCGGTGACCAGCGCAGACGCGTGTGTGACGGTCGCGCGCCGGGCGTGCAGATCGAGCAAACTTCGGCCCTCTTGGTGCCCTCACGCACTGCCGGGAACTTACTGTTGAGTACGAGGGCCGCCCCACTTCCCCCCCCGTGGTTGGGCGGCCCTCGTTCCGTTTGCGGAAGCTCGGTGGTCATCCAGTGGCCGCACGGTGGAATTGCAGTGGTCCAGGCCTATGGTGTGGCGGCACTGCCGCGTCACGGGGGTGGCAGGAGCGGTCGGAGGGGCCTCGTATCTGATGCGGGGCCCTGTACGACCGATCGTGGGGTTCGCTACGACCGTGCGTGAGGTTCGCTCCGCGCGGGGAGGTTCGCTCCGAGGGTGAGGGGCGGGCTGGCGCGCCGACTGCGTCGGGGTGGCTGACTGTGGGTCTCGGTGAGGTCGTACTTTGGGAGTGCGAACTTCACGGAGAGAGGACGGCAGCGGTGACGACAGGTGAGTCTTCAGGTCGCCAGGATCCGGCGGACGGGCCCGAGCCGCGCTCTTACGAGCCGGGCCCCTCCGCCGGGAAACTGCTGCTGTTTGTGGCGGTGTTCGTCGCGTTCGCGGTGATTGTTGTCGGTGGGGGCGTCATTCTTACGGCCGGTGGATGAGGACAACTCAGGGCGGTGTGCAGCCGACGGTTTTCATGGTGGCGGGCATGTAGGCGCGCATGAACTTCTCGACGTCACTTCTCAGGTGTGGTACCGATCCTTCTTGGGTCAGCCTTAGGGCGACGGTGAAATGATCTCCCTTGCCGCTTTTGCATCGAGTAGTAGAGATCGCCCCGTTGTCACCGATGGCCGCGGACTCGGCCAAGCGCATCCGAGTGGGGTCCCAAAGGCCGGTGACAGTGTCGTCGGGCGAGGCGAATTTCAGCGGATCGATGGAATCCGGATGCCAGGAGAACTGGAATCGGAGAGCCCTCTCCTTGCCGACGCTCACGATGCACCACGCCGACCCGGATTCCCCCCAGCCGGCGCTGTGCCACTCGGACACTTTTCCACTGGGCTTCAGCAGTGGTTCGATGAGGCCCCTGGCGACCTTCGTGCCGCAGATGGATTTTGGCGGAGTGACGTGTTGCGCGCTACAGGAAGTCAACGTGACCAGGGACGAGAGGGTGGCCAGGGTGAGCGATCCAACTGATTTGCGGTTGAAGCTCACTTGCTTCCCTTCCCGGAAACGCCACGCGCGCGCTCGATTCCCGCACTTGCGGCCTGCTCCGTATAGTGGCGCAGTTCGTATGGGGCCTCCCCGCCACTACCGTGCACCTTCCACCACTCCTCGGTGAGAGCCATCAGCTGCTTATTCCTGCTACCGTATTCCGCGACTGCGGCGTCGGAGGCTTTTTCGTCTAGCTTCTCTTGTTCGTCAGCAAGCCACTTTTCTGTTACATAGTCGACGCCTGCCTGAACTTCATCACCACCCACGGGGATGTAGCCGATTGCTTGGTCAACCACCCATTTGTGCTTGAATTCGGCAACCTTTGGGTCGCCTTTTGCTTCAACGCTCGCCTGCTCCAAGAACCCCATCGTTCGCCCCGCTTGAATTAGAGAGTCCTTGGGGTGCTCTTGGCCGGAGGCGTGAATGTCTGAGATGATGGCGTGGTTGATTCCGCTGTTGAGCGTTGCGTATGATCCCTGATCTTTGGAGATCTGCTTCACGACTTCATAGAGCTCATCTTGCTTTAGCCCGGGATCCGCCATGTCGATGTCGCTCGCCGCCGCATGCACCGTATCCCCGTGATTGACCAGGATCTTTGCCATAGGTTCCCGCAAGGACGCCGGGAACTTGTCTCCCTCGTCTGCCAGGTATTTCAGCGACGACTTGAACACCTTGTTGTTGTCCGTGGAGTGCTCCACGTACTTGGCGTTCGGGTCCGACGGGTCCAGGCCCGTCTCTCCCGCCTGGAGTGCCGTCGCGAAGCCTGCTCGGGTGTCCGTGTCCAGGGACGGGGTGTAGACCGTCGCCTTCGGCGTCTCCTCCGTGTGCAGGGTGATCTTCCAGTCGCGTTCGTGCATCAGGTACGGCCGGCTCGTGGCTCATGATGCCGAGTACGCCGTCGACCGGGTCGTTGGCGAACCAGCCGTCCTGATTCCCGCTGTACTCGCCCTTGAGGTCCAAGATATCCGGGTGCTTCTTCTCGGCATTGATCATGTCGTCGCCGAGGTCCTCCAGGTAGTCGCGCCCGTATCCGTCACCGTGCTGCATGAGCGTGACCAGTGACTGGTATCCGTGGACCTTGTCCAGCCTGGCTGCCTGGAAATCGGTGTCGTAGCGGGCGACGCCCGCCTTCCGCATCTCCGTCCGCCACTCCTTGTACCACTGGGAGTTGGGGTTCTTGGTGGCCGTCGCGAGGGAGTTGGCGAGACCCGTTTCGAGGGATGCGTAGTCCGCCGCGTGTCGGGGGTCCGTCACGTGGGCGAGGTCGCCCAGGTTGTTGGTCAGGCGGATCGTGCCGCACGGGCCCAGGCTGTCCAGGAGGGTGCGGCTGAATGCCGGATCGTGGCTGTTGTCGCGGAACGAGCGTTACAGTTCCGCCAGTTGGGGTGGCGTGAGTCGCTCGCCGTTGGCGAGTTTGCGGGCGGATTCCTTTGCTACGGCGACCTCGTATTGTTCGATGTCTCCCTTCGCGCGGGCGTTGAATCCGTTTCCCGTACCGTCGGTGAGGTCGGAGTCGAAGACGGCTGCGCTCAGCGCGATCTCAACGCCCGTATCGGCGTCCCCTACCGCGCGCACCGCCTTGTCGATGCGCCCCTGCCAGGATTCGACCGCCCTGTGAACCTCGGCCCTGCTGCCGGGGTCGTGCATCGCCGAGCCGGACTCGCTCGCGGCCGCACGTTCCTCGTCGTATGCCACCACACCTCGATCTGAGACCTTTATGCCGGCCTTGACGGCTGTCTCGCGCTCGGACTTGAGGTGGCCGCGCAGCGTGGTGAACTGCGCGTGAGCGTCCCGGAGAAGCGAGGCGATCGCCTTGGCTTCCGTCTGGGCGTTCCGGAATTCATGGAGCGTCACGTCGAAGCGTTTGCCGGCGGCGTCGGCGCTCAGGCCGGTCCAGGTCGAGGGGGACGGCGGGCCGGGCGTGATGCCGTGCACGTCCCGCTTGTATTCGGTCTCCCGCTTTCCGAATTCCTTCGCCATACCGTCCCAGCGGTCGGCCGCCGTGGTGAGCGTGGCGAGGTCGGTGGTCATGATCTCGTGGTACGTGGGCATGGGTCGGTCCTCGTGCGTCGGTCGGGGTGGGCCGTACGGCGGTCAGTAGCGGTCGAGCGTCGACGACGTCCGGACGTGTGCCCCTACCCCGAAGTCCGTCCCCTGGAGAAGTGCCGTAGTGGCGCGCAGCGACACTTTCTCCGAACTCAGCCTGTTCATAAGGGACTTCACCTGATCCCCCCAGGCCTTGTGCGCCTTCTTCAGGGACGACGACGTGACCCAGCCGTGCCCGTCCTTCGCGTCGAACGCCCGGACAGCGGCGCCCGTGTCCTCGTCCGCCCATTCGCCCGAGCGGCGCGTGTCCGGTTCGATGTGGTTCTCGATCGCCCGGGCCGCGGCACGCTTCCGCGCCGGCGACGAAGCGAGGTTCTGCTGCCCCTGGGCAGGTCCGATGACCATGATGCTGATGTCCTCCCCGTGTGTCCGTGCTCGCATCCCGCGCCCGTCGCTCAAGTCTCAACTCTCTTGAGGCGAGGCGGGATTCTGGGCAACGAAGGACCGGACGCGCTGGTCACCCCACGTCCGGGTGATGGGTGGTGCAGCCCAGTAACGGGGCGGGTGACGGGCGGCCCGTCGTGGGTGACGTATCCGGTCGGCCTTGACGGCGCGGCTCGATGCCAGGCGCGGTCAACTGGCGAGAAGGTGACGCGACATATACGGCGGCCACGGAGGCAGGTGTCAGCGATATCCAGGCAAAGAGCATGGCCACCACTGCGTCCGAGAAGGTGAAGGACAGCTACGGTCAGGGTCAGCAGTAGGGGGCAGCGAAGGTCTCATGCAAGTCATAGCTTCGGAGCCGGAACGTGCCAGCTGGCGCAAGGGAGTTGTCGTTCCTGTTGCGTTGATCGTGGTACTGCTGGCTGGATTCGGCGTCTGGAAGTTCTGGCTGTCCGACGACCCGCTCGTCGCGGTGCCCGACCGCGTGTGTTCGCGGTCTCTGCCCGGTGATTCGCTCCGGCCGCTGCTGCCGGAGCGAGGGGAAGCCTTCGAGGAGTACGCGTTCGACTTCTCACCGCGGGGATCGCTGTCAGCGCCCGGTAGGTGCGTTCTGTCGGGTGGCGGAAAGTCGGTTCACATTGGCTACTACGTGATCTTTTGGCCCGACGGATACAGGCAAGAAGATGTCGACCGGGACGCCAAGAAGCCGGGGAATCTCCCCGTCGGTCTTGGCAAGGGCAAGGGGTATGTGGCGGGCGGCGCCGTGAAGCTCTTTGTGAACTGCCCCCGCGTCAACGGGCACGACGGCCTGCTTCAGGTGACTGTCAGTCTGGGCGGCGAGAGCGGGAAGCTGAAGGATCGGCCCACCATGGCGAGAGTCGCGGCACTGGCAGCGGACAGCGCGCGAGCTCTGGGGCAGCGGGTGGAAGGCTGCGACAGCGCGACTCGCCTCCCCGATGGGGTGCCGAGCATCGGCTGACGCGGCGTAGTGGGCGGTCGTCGCCCGCGTGTCGCCGTAACGCCTTAGGGGTGGCCCACCAATGGTGGGCCACCCCTAAGGCTGCGGCTCAGCTCCGTTGAGCTGCTCGAGGCCGTGACCGGAATCGAACCGGTGTGCTTCGCTTTGCAGGCGAATCCCTAAACCACTCGGGCACACGGCCAACTGAGTTCGGAACAAGATGCGTTGAACTCGATGACTTGACCGTACGGCCCCCTCGCCGTCGAGCCAAGAGGGGCGCGTGCGTCGCAATGTGACTGCCATACGGCGTTCATGGTGGGCGCGGCGTGTACGAGGAGTCGTACGACCAAGGGACCAGGGGAACGAGGACCATCGACAGGGGTCAATCGGTGTCGTGCCCCTTACTCTGAAGCTCATGACCGCCCTGGAACCGTCCGGTGTCGGGGGCGATGCCGCCCGGGACATCGCCCCCGACACCCCCGCCGAACTCGCTGCCGAACTCGGAGCTGATGGCGCTGCCGGTATGGCCGCCGATCTCGCTGCCGACGTCAGGGCCGGTGAAGGCGTGCTCGGGCGCGGCTATCGCGCCCTCAGCATCGGCATCGTTTCCGTCGTTCTGCTGATCGCGTTCGAGGCCACCGCCGTAGGGACCGCCATGCCCGTCGCCGCGCGTGAGCTCGACGGGGTGTCGCTCTACGCGTTCGCCTTCTCCGCCTACTTCACCACCAGCCTCTTCGGCATGGTGCTGTCCGGGCAGTGGGCCGACCGGCGTGGGCCGCTGGCGCCGCTCGGGGCGGGGATCGCGGCGTTCGCGGCCGGGCTGCTGCTCGCCGGGACCGCGGGGTCGATGTGGATGTTCATCGCCGGGCGTGCCGTGCAGGGGCTGGGGGGCGGGCTGGTCATCGTGGCGTTGTACGTCGTGGTGAGCCGGGCCTATCCGGAGCGCCTGCGGCCCGCGATCATGGCCGCCTTCGCCGCGAGCTGGGTGGTCCCCTCCGTCGTCGGGCCGCTCGCCTCCGGCGCCGTGACCGAGCACCTCGGGTGGCGGTGGGTGTTCATCGGGATTCCCGTGCTGGTCGTGTTCCCGCTCGCGCTCGCCCTGCCGCAGATCCGGCGCCGCGCCTCCGGACCCGCCGACGGCGCCGTCCCGGGCGCCGTCGACCGGCGTCGTGTCCGGCTCGCTCTCGGGATCTCCTTCGGCGCCGGGTTCCTTCAGTACGCGGCCCAGGACCTGGCCTGGGTCTCCCTTCTCCCCGGCGCCGTGGGCGTCGCCCTGCTCGTGCCGGCCGTGCTCGGGCTGCTGCCCCGGGGTACGTACCGTGCCGCCCGCGGACTGCCCGCCGTGGTCCTCCTGCGCGGGGTCGCCGCCGGGTCCTTCATCGCGGCCGAGTCCTTCGTGCCGCTGATGCTCGTCACTCAGCGCGGGCTCTCGCCGACGGCGGCCGGGCTGTCACTGGCGGTGGGCGGGGCCACGTGGGCGCTGGGCTCGTACGTGCAGTCCCGTCCGGGCCTCGAGCCGTACCGGGAGCGCATGATGGCGGGCGGGATGGTCCTGGTGGCCGCGGCCATCGTGACCGCGCCGAGCGTGCTGATCCAGGCCGTTCCGGTGTGGATCGTGGCGGTGGCGTGGGGCTTCGGGTGTCTCGGGATGGGCCTGGTGATCTCGTCCACGAGCGTGCTGCTGCTCCAGCTGTCCGCGCCGCAGGAGGCGGGGGCGAACTCGGCCGCGCTGCAGATCTCGGACGGCCTGTCGAACGTCGTCCTGCTGGCCGTGGGCGGCGCCGCGTTCGCCGCGCTCGGAGGCGGGGCGGTGGGAGCCGCGCACGGCGAGACGGCGGCCGGCGGGTCGCATCCGGCGGCGTTCGCGGCCGTGTTCCTGCCGATGGCCGTGGTGGCGCTGGTGGGGGCGTGGGTGGCCACGCGGGTACGGGCCGAGCGGCGCTGGGAGCCCGTCCCGTGACCGATGTGAGCCCCACCGCACGACCGGTGTGAGCCCAACGGCACGCTCGGTGTGAGCCCAACGACACGACCGGTGTGAGCCCGACGGCACGACCGATGTGAGGCCCGTCGCATCCAGCCCCCGAGCCCCCGAGTCTGCCCCGGGAAGCGAGCGGCCCACCGGTAGGGTGGCCCGGTTGTCGTACGTACCCGACCCCTACGAGCATCGCCCCGTCCCGCGCCTCGTCGCCCCCTACGCGTAACCCGCCTCGTCGCCCCGTTCCCGCGCCCGTCGAACCCGGAGACCGTGACTACCACCGCCGCCGCCACCACCGCTTCCGCCTCCTCCCACCACCTCTCACCCGCCTTCCCCGGCCGCGCCCCCTGGGGCACCGCGGGCAAGCTGCGTGCCTGGCAGCAAGGGGCCATGGAGCGGTACCTCCAGGAGCAGCCGCGAGACTTTCTCGCCGTCGCCACCCCGGGCGCCGGCAAGACGACGTTCGCGCTCACCCTCGCGTCCTGGCTGCTGCACCACCATGTCGTGCAGCAGGTGACCGTGGTCGCGCCGACCGAGCACCTGAAGAAGCAGTGGGCCGAGGCCGCCGCGCGCATAGGGATCAAGCTGGACCCGGAGTACAGCGCGGGGCCGCTCAACAAGGAGTACCAGGGCGTCGCCGTCACGTACGCGGGTGTGGGCGTGCGGCCGATGCTGCACCGCAACCGCAGCGAGCAGCGCAAGACGCTCGTCATCCTCGACGAGATCCACCACGCCGGTGACAGCAAGTCGTGGGGCGAGGCGTGCCTGGAGGCCTTCGAGCCGGCGACCCGCCGGCTCGCCCTCACCGGTACGCCGTTCCGCTCGGACACCAACCCCATCCCCTTCGTCCAGTACGAAGAGGGCAAGGACGGCATCAGGCGCTCCTCCGCCGACTACACGTACGGCTACGGCAGCGCGCTCGGCGACGGCGTCGTGCGGCCCGTCATCTTCCTCTCCTACAGCGGCAACATGCGGTGGCGCACCAAGGCCGGCGACGAGATCGCCGCCCGGCTCGGCGAGCCCATGACCAAGGACGCCATCAGCCAGGCCTGGCGCACCGCCCTCGACCCGCGCGGCGAGTGGATGCCGAGCGTGCTGCGCGCCGCCGACCAGCGGCTCACCGAGGTCCGCAAGGGCATCCCGGACGCCGGCGGTCTCGTCATCGCCGCCGACCAGGACTCCGCCCGCGCCTACGCCAAGCTGATCCGGGAGATCACCGGCACGAAGCCCACCACCGTCCTCTCCGACGACACCGGCGCGTCGAAGCGGATCGACGACTTCTCGGGGAGCAACGACCGCTGGATGGTCGCCGTCCGCATGGTGTCCGAGGGCGTCGACGTGCCCCGGCTCGCCGTGGGTGTCTACGCGACGACGATCTCGACCCCGCTCTTCTTCGCGCAGGCCGTGGGCCGTTTCGTACGTTCACGGCGGCGCGGCGAGACCGCGTCCGTCTTCCTGCCCACCGTCCCCGACCTCCTCGGCTTCGCCAACGAGATGGAGGTCGAGCGCGACCACGTGCTCGACAAGCCGAAGAAGGACGGGGAGGAGGACCCCTACGCCGAGTCCGAGCAGGAGATGGACGAGGCGAACAAGGAGCAGGACGAGGACACGGGGGAGCAGGAGCAGTTCTCCTTCGAGGCGCTCGAGTCCGAGGCCACGTTCGACCGGGTCCTCTACGACGGCGCCGAGTTCGGCATGCAGGCCCACCCGGGGAGCGAGGAGGAGCAGGACTACCTCGGCATTCCCGGGCTCCTCGAACCCGACCAGGTGCAGATGCTGCTCCAGAAGCGGCAGGCCCGGCAGATCGCGCACAGCAAGAAGAAGCCGGACAGCGAGGCCGATCTCCTGGAGATGCCGGCCGAGCGGCGGCCCGTCGTCTCGCACAAGGAGCTCCTCGAACTCCGTAAGTCGCTGAACACGATGGTCGGGGCGTACGTACATCAGAGCGGGAAGCCGCACGGCGTCATCCACACCGAGCTGCGCCGGGTGTGCGGGGGGCCGCCGAGCGCGGAGGCCACGGCCGGGCAGTTGCGGCAGCGCATCGCGAAGGTCCAGGAGTGGGCCACCCGGATGAAGTGACATCCCCTCGCGCCGTTCCGGACCGGCGCGCCGGGAATCGTGTGCGCTACGTGCAGACGTGGTGCACGCTCCGTTGATCGCGCCCCGCGTAATGGGGCAATCGGTACAGGTCAGGATAGTTACTGCCCGGATTCTGGACGGAGTCTTCCGCTGAGCGGGACGACCTCGCTACATTCCCGGCAACGCACACGCCCCGTGGCAGAGCCGCCGCGGAGCGCAGCCGGTGCGCCATGCGCCTCCGCCCGGGACCATCCGAACCGGGTCGATTGCCGACCGGCGGCCTCTGACGCGCGTCGCCCACGGGACCGGCGTCGCAACCGCCGCGGAGGGGGCCGCCGCCTTCACCACTAAGGAGTGGGCGTCGTGACCGCGGAGACCTCCCAGACGCTCGACCGAGGACTGCGTGTCCTCAAGCTGCTCGCCGACACCGACCACGGACTGACGGTCACCGAGCTGTCCAACAAGCTCGGCGTGAACCGCACCGTCGTGTACCGCCTGCTCGCCACGCTCGAACAGCACGCTCTGGTCCGACGCGATCTCGGAGGCCGGGCGCGTGTGGGGCTCGGCGTGCTGCGCCTGGGCCGCCAGGTGCATCCGCTGGTACGGGAGGCCGCGCTGCCGGCGCTGCGATCTCTTGCCGAGGACATCGGGGCCACCGCGCATCTCACGTTGGTCGACGGGTCGGAGGCGCTCGCCGTGGCCGTCGTCGAGCCGACCTGGACGGACTATCACGTGGCGTACCGGGCGGGGTTCCGGCATCCGCTCGACCGGGGGGCCGCGGGGCGGGCGATACTCGCTGCGCGGCAGGGGCTTGCGCCCGGGCCCGGTTACACGCTGACCCATGGGGAGCTGGAGGCCGGTGCCTGTGGCGCTGCGGCGCCCTTGGTGGGGGTGACCGGGCTCGAGGGGAGTGTGGGGGTTGTGATGCTTTCGGACTCCGTCCCTGAGCGGGTGGGGCCGCGGGTCCTTGATGCGGCGCGGGAAGTGGCCGACGCGTTGCGCTAGCGCGCTGCCTGGTCGGTTGTCTGTGCGGGGTGTCGGTGCCGGTGTTTGTGCGGGGCATCAGTGGCGGGCGTTTTGCGCAGTTCCCCGCGCCCCTTGAAGGGGTTCGTTTCCGGCTGCGGGTCAGTCTCGGTTGATTGCGCGGTTTCCCGCGTCCCTGGATGAGGTGTGGGTTCGTTTCCGGCTGCCGGTTCGTCTCGGCTGGTCGCGCAGTTCCCCGCGCCCCTTGAAGGGGTTCGTTTCCGGCTGCGGGTCAGTCTCGGTTGATTGCGCGGTTTCCCGCGTCCCTGGATGAGGTGTGGGTTCGTTGTCGGCTGCCGGTTCGTCTCGGCTGGTCGCGCAGTTCCCCGCGCCCCTGAGTGGGGGAGCGGCGTCGTTTCTCGCGTGTCTTGGGCAACCGGCGGGGTGCCCCCGCCACAGTGGTCGCGTCTGTCCCTCGCGTTAGATTGGGCTCGTGCTTCTCTCTCGGATTTCTCGGCCCAGGGCCCTTGCCGTTTGTGCTCTGCCTGTGGTGGCTCTGCTTGCCGTGGCGGGGTTCGCGCCGCTGCCGTTCGCCATCGCGCAGCCCGGGCCGACCACGGATGTGCTCGGGGATTCGAAGGGGAAGCCCGTCATCGAGATCTCCGGGGCGCCCACCCGTGACACGTCGGGGAACCTGCGCATGGTGACGATCGTGGCTACGGGGCCCGACGCGGAGGTGAGTCTGGGCGATGTCGTCGACAGCTGGTTCCGTACGGACCGTGCGGTCATGCCCCGCGACTCCGTATACCCGGCGGGCGACTCGACGAAGGAGATCGAGCGGCACAACCTCGGCGAGATGAAGAAGTCGCAGGACTCCGCGACCGAGGCCGCGCTCGGCTATCTGGGCAAGGACCCGCAGGACGTGCACGTGAACCTTCAGCTCGCTGACGTCGGCGGGCCGAGCGCGGGGCTCTTCTTCTCCCTCGGCATCGTCGACAAGCTGGACGGCAACGGCAGCGGCGGCGACCTTACTGGCGGCCGTTCCATCGCCGGTACGGGCACCATCACCTCCGGCGGGAAGGTCGGCGCGGTCGGCGGGGTCTCGCTCAAGACGCAGGCCGCCTGGCGGGACGGCGCGAAGGTGTTCCTGGTGCCGAGGGCGGAGTGCGGGGACGCCAAGGCCGAGTTGCCCAAGGGCATGCGGCTGGTCCCCGTGACGACGCTGCGGGGCGCGGTCTCCGCGCTGACGGCCCTGGACAAGGGCGACGCGAGCAAGGTCCCCAGCTGCTGAATCCCTGTCCCTGACGGCCGGAGCCCCCGGCGGCCGGATCAGCTCACTCCGTCACGAAGCCCTCCTGCACCAGCCACTCCTTCGCCACGTCGTGCGGGTCCTGGCCCTCGACGTCGACCTTCGCGTTCAGCTCCTGCGCGACCGTGTTGTTGAGCTTCTTCGTGATCGGCTCGATGACCTTCGCCATCGCCGGATACTTCTCCAGGGACTTGGTGTTCATCGCCGGGGCCGCGTTGTAGTTCGGGAAGAAGTGCTTGTCGTCCGCCATCACCCGGAGTTTCATCGCCCTGATGCGGCCGTCGGTCGTGAAGACCTCGCCGAACGTGCACGTGCCCTTCGCGGCCTGCGTGTAGATGATCCCGGTGTCCATCTGCGTGATGTTCGCGGTCGGGATGTTCATGCCGTACGCCTTCTCCATGCCCGGCAGCCCGTCCGCGCGGTTGGCGAACTCACTCTCCACGCACAGCGTTACGGCCTTGGGGTTCTTCTTGGCGAGCGCGGCCACGTCCGAGAGGGTCTTCGTCCCGTACTTCTTGAAGTTGGCCTCGTTCATGGCCAGCGCGTACGTGTTGTTGAGTACGGACGGCGGCAGCCAGGTGATGCCGTTCTTGAGGTCGGCGTCGTGCACGGCCTGCCACTGGGCCTGCGGGTTCGGGATGGGATGGGAGTGGCCCAGGTAGGTGATCCAGGCCGTGCCCGTGTACTCGTACATCCCGTCCGCGTCACCGTTCTTGATGGCCTCGCGGGCGCCGATGGAGCCCTGGATGCCGGTGCGGTCGAGGACCTTGGCGCCGGCCGCCTTGAAGGCGATGCCCATCATGGCGCCGAGGATCAGCTGTTCGGTGAACTCCTTGGACGTGACGGTGATGGCGGCGCCCTTGAGCGGCTCGCCCTGACCGACCGAGCCCGGCTTCACGGTGTCGACCATCGGGCTGCCGCTGGTCAGTCCGCAGCCGGCCAGCAAGGACGCCACGAGGCCCGCTGCCGCCGCCGCACGGTACGTACGCCTCATACCCGGACCTCCAACCCGCGGGGCCGCAACAGGAGTTCGGCCAGTGACGCCAGCCAGTCCACGAGCAGGGCCAGCGCGACCGTCAGGACCGAGCCCAGGACGAGGACCGGCATGCGCTGGTTGGTGATGCCGGTGGTGATGAGGACGCCGAGTCCGCCGCCGCCGCCGAACGTGGCGAGGGTCGCCGTGCCGACGTTCAGGACGAGCGCTGTGCGCACGCCCGCGAGGATCAGCGGTACGGCCAGCGGCAGTTCGACCTTGGTGAGGACGCCGAGCGGTGACATGCCGATGCCGCGCGCCGATTCGAGGAGTGTGGGGTCGTTCGCCTTCAGGCCCGCGATCGTGTTGGAGAGCACGGGCAGGATCGCGTAGATGATGATGCCGATCAGGGCCGACCGCCGGCCGATGCCCAGCCAGATCACCAGCAGGGCGAGCAGGCCGATCGCGGGGGTGGCCTGTCCCATGTTGGCGAAGGCGAGGGCGACCGGGGTCGCCTTGCGGAACATCTTGCGGGTCAGCAGGATGCCCAGCGGGATCGCGATGATCAGCACGAAGAACGTGGAGACCACCGTCAGGTAGATGTGCTGCTTGAGGAGCTTCCACACCACACCGCCCGCGATGGCGTTCTCGGAGATCGTGTCCAGGGTGGCCTGCTGGAACCAGATCCAGGTGGCCAGCAGCACGGCCGCGACCACGGCGGGCAGGAACGTGAACTTCTGCCAGGAGATCCGGGGCTTCTCGCGGACCGGTGGCTGCGGTGGCGCCTCCTGCTCGGCCTCGCCCTCGTCCCGGAAGGCGACGCCCTTTACCTCGTGCTCGCCCTCCGGGCGCTTGTCCGGGGGCGACTTGGGGGTGTTCACGCCTTCGGTCCCCCCTCGCCTTCCTGCTCCTGGTGGGTCTGCTGGGCCCGCAGCTCCTCCAGTTCGTGCTGGTGCTCCACGGCTTCGAGCCGGTCGGCGTCCAGGAGTTCGTGCACGGAGTTCATCAGCGTCTCCATGTCGACGACGCCCTCGTACTCGCCGCGCCGCCCGGTGACCGCGACGCGTCCCGCGTTGTCGATCAGGACCGCTTCGAGCGCGTCGCGCAGGGTCGCGTCCCGGGTCACCGTGTCGTGCACGAGGGTGCCCGCGCGGGCCAGCGACCCCTTGGCGCGCATCAGGTCGCCGCGCCGCAGCCACTTGTAGGGGCGGCGCCGCTTGTCGAGCAGGAGCAGTTCGTTGGTGCCCGCGTCGCGCAGCTTGTCGAAGATGGTCTGGAGAGGATCGTCGACCTGCACCGTCGGGTAGTCGGTGACCTCCACGTCCCGTACGCGGGTGAGGTTGAGGCGCTTGAGGGCGGCGCCCGCTCCGACGAAGCCGGACACGAAGTCGTCGACGGGGTTGGTGAGGATGGCCTCGGGGGTGTCGAACTGGGCGATGTGCGAGCGCTCGCGTAGGACCACGATGCGGTCGCCGATCTTGATCGCCTCGTCGAAGTCGTGGGTGACGAACACGATCGTCTTGTGCAGCTCGCGCTGGAGGCGGATCAGCTCGTCCTGGAGGTGGTCGCGGGTGATCGGGTCGACGGCGCCGAACGGCTCGTCCATCAGGAGTACGGGCGGGTCGGCCGCCAACGCCCGTGCCACGCCCACGCGTTGCTGCTGCCCTCCGGAGAGCTGGCGTGGATAGCGGCCGCGGAACTCGGCGGGGTCGAGGCCGACCAGGTCCAGCATCTCCTCGACGCGCGCCTTGATCTTCGACTTGGACCAGCCGGTCATCTTCGGTACCAGGGCGATGTTCTGCGCGACCGTCATGTGCGGGAAGAGGCCCGAGGACTGGATCGCGTAGCCGACCTTGCGGCGCAGCTTCACCGGGTCCATGTCCGTGACGTCCTCGCCGCCGATCCTGATACGGCCGCTGGTCGGCTCGATGAGCCGGTTGATCATCTTGAGGAGGGTGGTCTTACCGCCACCCGAGGGTCCTACGAAGATGACGGTCTCGCCCGCCTTGATCTCCAGGCTGACGTTGTCCACGGCGGGCGCGGCGGATCCGGGGTAACGCTTGGTGAGGTTCTCCAGCTCGATCGTCGCCCCGGTCGTGGAGCCGGACTCCCCGGCGCCGCCGTCGGCGGTGACGGTCGCCGTGGTGGCGGCCGTGGGGGCCTCGGGCACGGAGTCAGACACGGATCCCCCTCGGGATGGTCAGGCGGCCGATGAGGACGTACGCGGCGTCGAAGAGGAGCGCGAGGATGATGATGCCGACCGTGCCCGCGAGCACCTGGTTCAGCGCGTTCTTGCTGCCCAGGGACGCGATGCCGCGAAAGATCTCGTTGCCGAGCCCGGGGCCTGACGCGTAGGCCGCGATGGCGGCGATGCCCATCAGCATCTGGGTGGAGACCCGGATCCCGGTGAGGATCGGCGGCCAGGCGAGCGGCAGCTCCACCTTGGCGAGCCGGGCCATGCGGGACATGCCGATCCCGCTCGCCGCGTCGATCAGGGAGGGGTCCACGCCCCGCAGGCCCACGATCGAGTTCCGCACGATGGGCAGCAGCCCGTACAGGGTGAGCGAGATGACGGTGGGCGGGACGCCGAGGCCGACGATCGGGATGAGCAGACCGATCATGGCGAGCGAGGGGATCGTCAGGATGGTCGAGGTCGTCGTGGTGGCGAGGTTGCCCGCCCACTCGCTGCGGTAGGTGACCACACCGATCACCACGCCGATGACGGTCGCGACGACCATGCACTGGAAGACGGCGCTGGCGTGCTGGTAGGCGTCCGCCAGCAGCTGCTGATGGGCTGTGCTGATGTACTCCCAGAAGTTCACGGGCCTCACCTCCTTGCGCCGGGCTGACGTCCGGCCGGCTGCGGCCGGTGGTCCGGGGTTGTCCCCGGGAAGACGCAGCGCCGGCACTCACCTCGTCCGGGCGGACTCCGTGAGCGTCGAGGACGTGCGGGTCAGGAATCCGACGAGGCCTGCTCCACGAGCGGGATGATCCGCAGCGGAACGGGGTTTTCCATGACGATCGCGGTGGAAGCCCGGACGATGCCATCAAAACCCACGACCCGGTCGATCACCCGCTGGAGATCGGCGTTCGAGCGGGCCACGAGGCGGCACAGCATGTCGCCGCTGCCGGTCGTCGTGTGGAGTTCGAGGACCTCGGGGACCGTGGTCAAGTGCGCCCTGACGTCGGATCCTTGGCCCTGCCGGATCTGGAGCGTGGCGAACGCCGTGACCGGATAGCCGAGGGCCGCCGGGTCGACTTGAGGTCCGAAGCCGCTGATGACTCCGTTCGACTGAAGCCGGTCGAGGCGCGCCTGCACGGTGCCGCGCGCGACCCCCAGGCGCCGGGACGCCTCAAGGACCCCGATCCGGGGCTCGCGCGCGAGCAGCAGGATCAGCTGCCCGTCCAGATGATCGATCGCCATACGGGCCTCCGTGATGGTCATCCTGTACAGATAGCTCGCCCATATTGCCGATCCGCTGAGCAGATTGACCACCAGAATCACAAACTATTGCGCACCTTGTGGTTCGGAGGGAGCCTCGGACCATGGCAGCTACTTCTGCGCACATCCAGCCCACCCCTGACACCGCGCGCGAGGCCGACCCCTTCCCGGTGAAGGGAATGGACGCGGTCGTCTTCGCCGTGGGCAACGCCAAACAGGCGGCCCACTACTACTCGACCGCCTTCGGCATGAAGCTCGTGGCCTACTCGGGCCCGGAGAACGGCAGCCGCGAAACGGCCTCCTACGTGCTCACGAACGGCTCCGCCCGCTTCGTGTTCACCTCCGTCATCAAGGTCTCCACCGACTGGGGCCACTTCCTCGCCGACCATGTGGCCGAGCACGGCGACGGCGTCGTCGACCTCGCCATCGAGGTCCCGGACGCCCGCGCCGCGTACGCGTACGCCGTCGAGCACGGTGCCCGCGGCATCACCGAGCCGTACGAGTCCAAGGACGAGTTCGGCACCGTCGTGCGGGCCGCGATCGCCACGTACGGCAAGACCCGCCACACGCTCGTCGAGCGCACCGGGTACGACGGCCCGTATCTGCCCGGCTTCGCCGCGGCCGACCCGATCGTTGAGCCGCCGGCCAAGCGCACCTTCCAGGCCGTCGACCACTGCGTCGGCAACGTCGAGCTCGGCAAGATGAACGAGTGGGTCGGCTTCTACAACAAGGTCATGGGCTTCACGAACATGAAGGAGTTCGTGGGCGACGACATCGCGACCGAGTACTCGGCGCTGATGTCGAAGGTCGTCGCCGACGGCACGCTCAAGGTCAAGTTCCCGATCAACGAGCCGGCCATCGCCAAGAAGAAGTCCCAGATCGACGAGTACCTGGAGTTCTACGGCGGCGCCGGCGTCCAGCACATCGCGCTCGCCACGAACGACATCGTCGCGTCCGTGCGGACCATGCGCGCCGCGGGCGTCCAGTTCCTCGACACCCCCGACTCGTACTACGACACCCTCGGCGAGTGGGCCGGCGAGACGCGCGTGCCCGTCGAGACGCTGCGCGAGCTGAAGATCCTCGTCGACCGCGACGAGGACGGCTACCTGCTGCAGATCTTCACCAAGCCGGTCCAGGACCGGCCGACCGTCTTCTTCGAGATGATCGAGCGGCACGGCTCGATGGGCTTCGGAAAGGGCAACTTCAAGGCGCTCTTCGAGGCGATCGAGCGCGAGCAGGAGAAGCGCGGCAATCTCTGAGGAGCGCGTCTAGGCTGGTCCTATGGCCAGGATTAACGACGTGGGCGGCATGACAGGGTTCGGCGCCATCGACACCACCGACGACGCCGAGCCCTTTCACGCGGACTGGGAGGCGCGCGTCTTCGCCCTCCAGCGCGCGCTCCTCGTCAAAGGGGTCTTCAACCTCGACGAGTTCAGGGACGCCATCGAGACGATGCCGCCGGGCGAGTACCTGGCGGCCTCGTACTACGAGCGCTGGTTCCACGCGATCCGCACGCTCCTCGAACGCAAGGGCGTCATCGAGGAGGGGGCGCTGCGCGATGACTGACCGGTTCGCGGCCGGCGCCCACGTCCGCACGTACCCGCACGACCCGCCGCACCACACGCGCCTGCCGCGGTACGCGCGCGGAAAGCGCGGCGTCGTGGTCGAGCCGGAGGGGCGGGCACCGCTCGCCGACGTGCGCGCGCAGGGCCGGGACGACGCCCGTGTCGAGATGATCTACGCGGTCCGGTTCGCGGCGCGCGAGCTGTGGGGCGAGGGCGACCACCACGTCGTACTCGACCTGTCCGAGAGCTATCTGAGGGAGGCCGAGTGATGTCCGGTACGCACGAGGACGCGGTGATCTCCCGTCAGGTACGGCGCCTGGAAAGCCTGCTGGAGGCAGAGGGCATCGTCGGGGGCGACACCGTCGACGAGGTCATCGACGGGTTCCTGGCGGGCGCCTCGCCCGTGAACGGCGCGAAGGTCGTGGCCCGCGCGTGGACCGACCCGGCCTACCGCGAGCGGCTCCTCGCCGACGGCACCTCGGCGGTGGGTGAACTGGGCTTCTCCGCCGGGGGAGTTCAGAAGCAGCGGCTGCGCGTCGTCGAGAACACCGCCGACACGCACAACGTCATCGTCTGCACGCTGTGCTCGTGCTATCCCCTGCGTCTGCTCGGTCCCTCGCCCGGCTGGTACAAGAGCGAGGCGTACCGCTCCCGCGTCGTGCGGGACCCGCGCGGCGTCCTCGCCGAGTTCGGCGTGACGCTCCCGGAGTCCGTGGACATCACGGTCTGGGACTCCAGTGCGGAGACGCGGTACATGGTCCTGCCCAGGCGCCCCGCGGGAACGGACCGCCTGAACGAGGAAGAGCTGGCGTCCCTGATCACGCGGAACGGGCTCATCGGGACGGGTGTGCTTTAGGGGTCCGGGCCCGGGCCGGGGTCCGGCGGTCCGGAGGCCCCGAGTTCCGGGGGTTACGCGCCGGGAGGCTTGGGCGTCTGAGGGGCCTCCCGGTGCGACGGCTCGGCCGGGGCCGGAGGCGTGGCCGGCGGGGCCGCGGACTTGGGCGGCGCGACGGGAGTGGTCGGGCGGGCCGCGGGGCCCTGGCTCGCCGGACGCCGGGATGCGGGGCGCTCGGGGGCCGAGTCCCGGGGTGCCGCGTGGTGCCCCGGTGCCGCGTTCGCCCCCGTCTCCCGCACCTTGTCGGGCCGGTCGGCCGGCGGGTCGCCCAGCGCGGCCAGCGCCTCCTTCGCGAGCGGGGACAGGAGCGGCGAGAACGCCGGGTTGATGCGCAGGGCCTCGCCGATGTGCCGGCGGGCGGGCCCGTCCAGCGCCAGCTTCCTTTCCACTTCTCCCCGGTGGTAGGCGATGAGCGCACTGCGCACGGTGCCCCCGTGCTCCGGGTCCGTCGCACGCTTCGCGTACGTCAGCGCCTCCTTGTCGTCGCCCGCCTTGTGCAGCGCCCAGCCCAGCGCGTCCGCCGTCTGCACGCTCGGCGCCCGCTTCCACTCGGCCCGCAGCCGGGTCACGGCCGCCCGCGGGTCCCCGTGGTCCGCCTCGAACCGGCCGAGGAGGAGTGAGTCGTCGACCCCGTTCGCCCCGTCCGCGTCCACCCGCTTCCGCAGCAGGTCGTACTGTGCCTTCGCCGCGTCGCCGAACCCGATCGACTCGTACAACTCGCCCAGTTCCAGGGAGTATTCGGGTCGCGGATACTTGGCGAGGACGCTCCGGTACGCCTGGATCGCCTCCGTCGTACGGCCCAGCGACGTCAGGGCGCGGCCCTTCCCGGCGAGCGACGCGTCGTGGTCGGGGTCGGCCGCGAGGGCCTGGGTGAAGTAGTTCAGCGCCTGTGCGGGCTGGCCCCGCTCCCACGTCAGCTCGCCCGCCCGGTGCAGGCACGCGGCCTGCTCGGACGGCGTCGAGGCGAGCGCCGCCGCGTCGGTCAGCGACGCGAGCGCGTCGTCACGCCAGCCGCGGTCCCGGTAGACCTGCCCCGCGCGCGCCATCACGGCCGCACCCGAGTGCAGTTTCGTCAGCGTGCCCAGTGCCCGGTCCACGGCCTTGTAGTCCCCGAGCCGCCCGTACGTCTCGATCAGCAGCGGATACGTCGTCCACCGTTTCGGCGCCAGCTTCACGGACGCCTCGCCCCACTTCTTCGCGGTGCGGTAGTCGTGCCGCGCGTCGGCGAGCGCGGCGAGCCCGTTCAGGGCGTCCACGTTCCCGGCGGGCCGCGTCTTCAGCGAGATCCGCAGGGCGCGCTCCGCCTTCGGGTAGTACGCCGAGTCGGCCGTCCGCTGCCCCCGCTCCACGTAGGCGGCCCCGAGCACCGCCCACGACCGGTCGTCACGCGGATGGGCCCGCAGATACGACTCGCGGTCCCTGATGAGGGCCGTCAGATCGGGCAGCGACGCCTCGGCCCCCGCGGCCTCCGCGGTCGCCGCGCGGCCGGCGGACCCCGGAGCGGGCGCCGCGCCGCGCTCCGGCGAGGACGGCGGCACCAGCAGGATGCCGCCGAGCACCAGGGACCCCGTGACGGCGCTGACCAGGGCGCCCTTCGCCAGCGGGGACAGAGGGCGTCCCGGCTCGGGAACAGTGGCCGGAGCCTGCGCTTCCGCTTCGATCTCCTCGGTCTTCATGGCGCACACTGTGCGTCAATACGAAGAGCACATCACGGCAACATCCCGGCAGGTGAAGGCCGCCGCACACGGGTTCACACCGATGGCCCCGAGTGCGAGGCTGTGATCATGAGCCGCACACTCGTCGAACGACTTCAGGAAGGCCTGCCGGCCGGGGCGGTCCTCACCGACCCCGACGTCACGGCCTCGTACGCCAATGACATGGCCAGCTTCTGCGACGCGGGAGCGCCGGCCGTCGTGGTGCTGCCCCGCACCGTCGAGCAGGTCCAGCACGTGATGCGCACGGCCACGGAGCTACGCGTCCCCGTCGTCCCGCAGGGCGCCCGCACGGGCCTCTCCGGCGCGGCGAACGCGTCCGAGGGCTGCATCGTGCTGTCCCTGGTCAAGATGGACCGCATCCTGGAGATCAACACCGTCGACAGGATCGCGGTCGTCGAGCCGGGCGTCATCAACGCCACGCTCTCCCGCGCCGTCAACGAGAGGGGCCTCTACTACCCGCCGGACCCGTCCAGTTGGGAAATGTGCACCATCGGCGGGAACATCGGCACGGCGTCGGGCGGCCTGTGCTGCGTGAAGTACGGGGTGACGGCGGAGTACGTCCTCGGGCTCGACGTCGTCCTCGCCGACGGCCGGCTCCTGTCCACGGGACGCCGCACGGCCAAGGGCGTCGCGGGCTACGACCTCACGCGTCTGTTCGTCGGCTCCGAGGGCAGCCTCGGCATCGTCGTACGGGCCACACTCGCGCTCAAGCCCGAGCCGCCGCAGCAACTGGTCCTGGCCGCCGAATTCGCCTCCACGGACGCCGCCTGCGACGCGGTCTGCAAGATCATGGAGGGCGGTCACGTCCCGTCGCTGCTCGAACTCATGGACCGTACGACCGTGAAGGCCGTCAACGCGATGGCGAACATGGGGCTCCCCGAGACCACCGAGGCGCTGCTCCTCGCCGCCTTCGACACCCTCGATCCGGCCGCCGACCTCGCAGCCGTCGGCGCCCTGTGCGAGGCCGCGGGCGCGACCCAGGTCGTCCCCGCCGAGGACGCCGCCGAGTCCGAACTCCTGCTCCAGGCCCGGCGCCTCTCGCTCACCGCACTCGAAGCGGTCAAGGGCACGACGATGATCGACGACGTGTGCGTGCCGCGTTCTAGGCTCGCCGAGATGCTCACCGGCGTCGACCGCATCGCCGAGAAGTACGGCCTCACGATCGGCGTCTGCTGCCACGCGGGCGACGGCAACACGCACCCCACCGTCTGCTTCGACGCCCAGGACGCCGACGAGGGCCGGCGGGCCCGCGAGTCCTTCGACGAGATCATGGCGCTCGGTCTCGAACTCGGCGGGACCATCACCGGCGAACACGGCGTCGGCGTACTCAAGAAGGAGTGGCTGGCGCGCGAGCTCGGCCCGGTCGGCATCGAGATGCAGCGCGCCGTCAAGGCGGCCTTCGACCCGCTCGGCCTGCTCAACCCGGGCAAACTCTTCTGACGCCCGCTGCTCCTGGCCGGTCGGCCCGCGTCCACCCCCGTGGGACGCGCGCTCACTCACCGTCCTGGGACTCGTCCGAGGGCCACGGGTCGCGCAGCCACAGGTCGTCGACGCGGCCCGAGGCGGGAGCGAGCAGCTCGGCGAGGCCGTCGTCGATGCCGAGCCGCTCGGACTCAGAGCCCGGAGGGACCACCCGCAGTGTCCGCTCCAGCCAGGCGGACACGGCGGCGGCGGGCGCCTCCAGGAGCGCGTCGCCGTCCGGTGAACTCAGCGCCATGAGGACGACGCTGCGGCGGTCGACCTTCGTCGGCCACACGCGCACGTCCCCGTGCCCGCACGGCCGGAACACCCCCTCCACGAGCAGCTCGCGCGCGAACGTCCAGTCGACCGGGTGCTCGGAGCCGATGTGAAAGGCGATGTGGACGGCGTACGGGTCGTCGGTCCGGTAGGTGAGCCGGGCAGGGACAGGGATGCTGCGCTCGGGCGACAGGACGAGCCTCAGCTCGAGTTCGCGCTCCACCACGGTGTGCATGTCGTGCGTTTCCTCTCCTCGTACGGGGCGTGCGGGGCCTCGCGAGAGCGGGCCCGTGCAAGGGGAGAGGGCGAAGGGCGTGGAGCATTACGCGAGTTCCGGAAAGTTTTTTCGGCGTCCCCGGAAAGTGGTCCGTACGGGCGGACCCGCCCGGTGGCGGGCGGTGGTCTGATAGATGTGGACCCCCAACAAAACCCCCGAGCAGATACGGGACGACGGACATGAGCGCCCCAACTCCGGCACCCGGCGACGACAGGCCCCGCGACGGGTACTACCCCGACCCGTCCATTCCCGGATACGTCCGGTACTGGAACGGTGCCGCGTGGGTGCCCGGCACGAGCCGCCCGGCCCCGTCCGACGGCGAACCCCTCGCCGCCCCCGCCGGGGCGACCCCGGCCCCCGCACCCGAGCCGGCCCGCACGCCTGCGCCCGCGTCCGTGGAGGAGACCGGCCCGGTCTTCCTCGACGAGGAGCCGGAGCGCTACTCGGACGAGCCGGCCGCACCCGAACCCGCCACGGCCTGGCAGGCGGACGCGTCCCGCCAGACCGGCTTCGGCGGCGAGCAGGACCGCCGCGTGTCCTGGGGCACCGACCCGCGCGTGCCTGCTCCGCAGCAGCAGCAGGAGCGCGCGGACGGGGCGGTCACGAACCGCCCGGCACAGCCGGAGCCCCCGACGCCGCCCACGGACGGGACGGTCACGTTCCGCCGCCCCACCCCGCCCACGGACCGCCCCGAAGGCACGATGACGATGCGAGCGCTGTCCGCGCGTCAGGTGCCGGGCCAGCAAGGGCCTGCGGTACAGGGCCAGCAGGGGCAGGGTCAGCAGGTTCCGGGTCAGCAGGCCCAGCAAGCGCAGGCCCACCAAGCTCAGCCCCAACAGCCCGTCGCCCAGCACCCGCAGGCGGCCCAGCAGCCCGTGCCCCAGCAGCCCGCGCAGGCCGACGCCCAGCCCCGGTCCGGCTCCCAGCCGCAGCCGCAGCCTCAAGCGGGCTTCGCCCCGCAGGGGCCGGCCCACCAGCCCCAGGCCCAGCAAGCGCAGGCCCAGCAAGCGCAGGCCCACCAGGCGCACGCCCCGCAAGCCGCCCCCCTCCACCCACATGTGCCCTACTCACCCCAGGCCCCGACCCCGGCGCAGCAGCCCCAGGCCGGCCGCCCCGGAGCGGTTCCGCCGCAGGCCGCCGGTGCCGCCTCCGGCACCCCCATGACCTCCGGCCCCGGCGGCGGTTCGCCTTCCTGGGCGCAGCAGGTACACCAGCTCGCCCAGCCTCAGTCCGCGCAGCCCGCTCGGCCCGCCGCGGGCGAACCCGCGGAGCCGGAAGGACCCGTCACGCCGTGGAAGCCCGTGGCCAACGACCCGTTCCTGGCGGCAGCCCAGGCGCAGGCGTCGGCGCGGCCCGCGGGGCTCGGCAAGCGTCTTGCCGCGCGGCTCATCGACTCGGTGGTGCTCGGCGCGGTCACCGCGGTGGCGGCCGTCCCGCTCGGCACCAAGGCCATCGACCACATCGACGGGAAGATCGACGCGGCGAAGGCGTCGGGCCGCGAGGCCACGGTCTGGCTGCTGGACGGCACGACGGGCGCCTACCTGGGCATCGTCCTCGCCGTCCTCCTCGTCGCCGGCGTCCTCTACGAGGCCCTGCCGACCGCCAAGTGGGGCCGCACCCTGGGAAAGAAGGTGTGCGGGCTCCAGGTGCGGGACATCGAGGAGCACGAGGCGCCGACGTTCGGCGCGGCGCTGCGGCGCTGGCTGGTGTACAGCGTGACCGGCCTGCTGGCCATCGGCGTCCTAGGCGTGCTGTGGTGCCTGTTCGACCGGCCGTGGCGGCAGTGCTGGCACGACAAGGCGGCCCGTACGTTCGTCGCGGGCTGACCCCGGCCGTCCCACTCGGCCGCCGCACGGGCGAGCCGTCGTACTCCGGACGGCGGCTCGCCGGATGCGGGATCGGGGGGTTCGCGGTCGACTCGGGCCATGAGCACCGAACCGCCGCCCCCCGGCTCAGGCCAGCCCCCGGAAGACGACCCGTTCAGAAAGCCGCCGCCGTCCCAGGGCGGCGGCTCACCGTACGACGGCCCGCAGGACCCGTACGGGGCTCCTCAGGACCCCCAGAACCCCCAGGGCCCGCAGAACCCCCAAGGCCCGCAGAACCCCCCGGGCTCAGGGAATCCGTACGACTCCCCGCCGCCCCCGCCCGGCGGCACCCCGCCGCCCCCGTACGGCGGTGGTGGTGAAGGTGGCCCCTACGGGGGTGACCCCTACGGTGGCGGTCCCTACGGGGATGACCCGCTGGCCGGGATGCCGCCGCTGGCGGACAGCGGCAAGCGCGTGCTCGCGCGGATCATCGACATCATCCTGGTCAGCATCGTCGTGGGGCTGCTGTCCTGGGCGTTCGGGATCGCCGAGTACCAGACGAACCCCGACAAGATCCAGTACGGCAGACAGTTCGGCCAGTCCGTCCTCGCCGCGGTCCTCTACATCGGGTACGACACCTTCATGACCGCGAAGACGGGCCAGACCCTGGGCAAGCGGCTCCTCAAGCTGCGCGTGGCGAACCTCAACGACGGTGCCACGCCCAGCGTCCAGACCAACCTGGTGCGCGCCGCGGTCCTGTGGCTGCCGGCGGTGTTCTGCTGCGCCTGCATCTGGACCGCGATCTGTGGTGGCTGGAGCTTCTTCGACAAGCCCTACAAGCAGGGCCTGCACGACAAGGCCGCGAAGACGGTGGTGGTCAGCACCGGCTGAGCAGGTGCGGGATGGTGCTTCCGGCGGGTCCGTGGGTCACGGGCCCGCCGGTCCGCGTGTGCCGGACGGCGCGACCTCGTACACGGACGTGGGGGTGGTCTGCGGGGCGGCCGCCGAGGGCACGGTCGTTCGCCGCACCGGCACCCGCTCCTCGGCCGCGGAGGGCGGCGCGGCGGCGGGCCGCGACTTCGACAGGGGGACCGTCAGCGCCACGAGGAGACCGAGGCCGAGTGCGGCCAGGGCGATGACCGCGACGCCGAGGCCCGAACTCGTCTGCGACAACAGCAGCATGGCGAGTGTCGAGAAGATCACGGTCGCGGAACCGTAGGCGAGCTGTGCGGCAGTCGGACGCGGCATGGCGTTATCCGTCCTCGGGACAGCGGATGCTTACTTGACTGGCGTATAGCAGGAGCCATTGGCAGCTGCATATGTAAGGGATGCGGAGCCAGGTCGACTTGGCCGTAGCGCGCCGTCAAATGACTCTAATCCGACGCATGCCCGAGAGGAACGGGCGGTAAGCGTGACCTAACCCACGGTGCCGGTGCACGGGGGGCGCACGGAGTCACCGAGTCCACGAAGTGGACGGTTCGGCGCGCCCGTTGGGGGTAAGTCCGTGTCCGGATATCGGTGTCGCGCCACTGCATAGTGCACTTCGGTTGCCCCAGTCAAGGTCTGTTATTTCTCCTTCACCTCCGGTCAAATAGCGTCACTTGTGATACGTGGCTGAATCGCCACGGAGGAGGGGAACCATCAAGTGACCACCAAGAGACGGGCGTTGAGATCCGCCGCCGTGCTCGTGACGCTGGCCGCGACCGCGGCTGCCGGATCGGTCCTCGCGACGGGCGCCCAGGCCGACACCCCGGCCGTAGGAAGCTCCACGTCGCACGGCAAGACGTACGGGGGCAAGGGGCACGTCATCGGCGGCCCCTTCAGTCAGCAGATGGAGCAGCAGCGCAAGACCGCGCTGGAGCAGGTGCTTTCCGGGAAGTCGAAGGTCGTCAAGCGCGACGGCTCACAGGTCGTGAAGCTCGGCAAGGACAAGTACGTCGAGCTGGGCCGGGAGCGGACCGACAAGATCTTCACGATCCTGACGGAGTTCGGCGACAAGGTCGACAACACGACGCTGGTCGACCGCGCCGACGACGACACGCCTGACCTGAAGCCCAAGTACGGGGGCACGCCCGGCCCGCTGCACAACCAGATAGCCGAGCCGGACCGTGCCAAGAACAACAGCACGGCCTGGCAGAAGGACTACAGCAGCAAGCACTTCCAGGACCTGTACTTCGGTTCGGGCAAGGGAGTCGACTCGCTGAAGACCTACTACGAGAAGACGTCGTCGGGCCGCTACTCGGTCGACGGCGAGGTCTCGGACTGGGTCAAGGTCCCCTATAACGAGGCCCGTTACGGCTCCAACTACTGCGGCGCCGACAACTGCCCGAACGTCGAGGACCTCGTCCGCGACGGCGTGACCGCGTGGGTCGAGCAGCAGAAGGCGGCCGGCAAGTCCGACGCCGACATCAAGGCGGACCTGTCCCAGTACGACCAGTGGGACCGTACCGACCACGACAACGACGGCAACTTCAACGAGCCCGACGGCTACATCGACCACTTCCAGATCGTCCACGCGGGCGAGGACGGGTCGGCCGGCGGCGGCGCGCAGGGCGGCGACTCCCTGTGGGCGCACCGCGGCTACGCCTACGGCCGCGACGACGGTGACACAGGCCCGACCGGCTTCAAGGCGGGCGGCACCCCGGTCGGCGACACCGGCATCTGGGTCGGCGACTACACGATGCAGCCGGAGAACGGCGGACTCGGCGTCTTCGCCCACGAGTACGGACACGACCTGGGCCTGCCCGACCTGTACGACACCACGTACAGCGGCGAGAACTCGGTCGGCTTCTGGTCCCTGATGTCGGCCGGCTCCTGGCTCGGCACCGGCAAGGACTCCATCGGCGACATGCCGGGCGACATGACCGCCTGGGACAAGCTGCAGCTCGGCTGGCTCGACTACGACAAGGCCAAGGCGGCGACCAAGTCGACGCACACGCTGGGTGTTTCGGAGTACAACACCAAGCGCAAGCAGGCCCTGGTCGTCGAGCTGCCCGAGAAGAAGAACGTCACCACCGAGATCGTGAAGCCCACCGAGGGCGCGAAGCAGTGGTGGTCGGACTACGGTGACGACCTCTCCAACACCCTGACGCGCCCGGTCGATCTGACCGGCAGGTCGAAGGCGGCCCTCGAACTCGACGGCTGGTACGACATCGAGAAGGACTACGACTACCTGTACACGCAGGTGTCCACGGACGACGGCGCCAGCTGGAAGACGATCGACGGCACCGCCGACGGCGTCACCATCCCGCGCGACGGCGGCGACAAGCCGGCCCTGACCGGCGTCTCCGGCAAGTTCCAGCACCTGGTGTTCCCGCTGGACGCCTACGCGGGCAAGAAGATCAGCGTCCGCTTCCGCTACAAGACGGACGGCGGCGCCGGCGGCATGGGCTTCACCGCCGACAACCTCACCGTCAAGGCGGACGGCCAGGCGCTGTTCACCGACAACGCCGAGGGTGACGACAACGGCTGGACCGCGCGCGGCTTCTCGCGCGTCGGCGCCTCCGTGACGGGCGACTTCCCGCAGTTCTACCTCGCGGAGAACCGCCAGTACGTCTCCTACGACCAGACCCTCAAGGTCGGTCCGTACAACTTCGGTTGGCGTGACGGCGGTGCGAAGAACGACTGGGTCGAGCACTACTCGTACCGTCCCGGCCTGATGATCTGGCAGTGGGACACCTCGCAGCGCAACAACAACGTCGGCCAGCACCCCGGCAAGGGTCTGATCCTGCCGGTCGACGCGCATGCCAAGCCGCTCAAGTGGGCCGACGGCAAATACATCACCAACAAGATCCAGCCGTACGACGCCGCGTTCAGCTGGTTCCCGAACCGGGGCTTCTCGCTGCACAAGCTCGGCGTCGAAACCAAGATCCCGGCACAGCTGGGCGTTCCGGTCTTCGACGACCACAAGGGCACGTACTGGTACAAGGAGAACGCGACCGGCAGTGTCCAGACAACTGACACCAACACCCGGATCTCGATCGTCGGGCAGCCGCTCGACGGCTCGTCGATCACGGTGAAGGTGGGTCCCTCGGCGAAGTAATCCACATCGCCGCAGGTCAAAGCATGATCGGCCGTCGCCCTCTAGCGGGCGGCGGCCGATCGTGTTTAGGTGCGTCCTGTGAGTTCCTTATTGACACTACGTCTCACGGGGGTGTGACAGTCATGTCCGCAGGAGGGTTCTGCAAGCTGCCGAACGGCAGCGTGGTGGTGGCGCTGACCGTGCCCAGCCCGTCGCCGGACGACGGTGCGGTACGGGTCCTGGTGCACGCGGCGAACCGCGCCCGCGCCCTGACCCGGCTGCGCAACCTGGGCCTGCGGGCGATCTACCTGAGAGGCAACGCGGAGCCCCCCACGCCCGACGAGGTCACAGCGGTCCTCCACCACCCGGACGGCCTGCTCTGGCGAGCCGCCCCCCGCTGCGCGGCGGGCGAACTGTGGCACCCGATCAGAGCGCTCATGAGACCGAGACACCCCGACCGGGCCGGCTATTCCAGCTCGGCCTCCAGCCCGGCGGGCCATTTCGGTGCCGGTCGTTCCAGGGCGGGCCGTTCCAGCCCCTCCGGCGTTTGAGCCGCGTGGCCCGGGGCTGAGCCCCGGGCCACGCGGCGGAGCCGCATATCGGCACGGCCGGGCGGGCCGGGGGAGAGGGAAACTCAGACGACGGGCTTACCGCTCAGCTCGACACCCGAGCTCCGCATCTCCTCAAGCGCCGCCGCAGTGGTCGCCGCGGCCACCCCGGCCGTCAGATCGAGCAGCACCTGAGCCCGGAACCCCTCACGCACCGCGTCCAGCGCGGTGGCGCGAACGCAGTGATCCGTGGCGAGCCCGACCACGTCCACCTCGGTGATCCCCCGCGCGCGGAGCCAGTCCGCCAAGGACACCCCGTTCTCGTCGAGCCCCTCGAACCCGCTGTACGCGGCCGCGTACGCCCCCTTGTCGAAGACGGCGTCGATCGCGCCGGACGCGACGACGGGCGCGAAGTTCGGGTGGAACCCGATGCCCTCCGTGCCCGCCACGCAGTGCGGGGGCCAGGAGTGGACGAAGTCCGGGGACTCGGAGAAGTGGTCACCGGGCGCGATGTGGTGATCGCGGGTGGCCACGACGTGCCGGTACCCGGCGGGCGCCTGCCCGATCAGCTCGGTGACGGCGGCGGCCACGTCGGCCCCGCCGGCCAGCGCGAGGCTGCCTCCCTCACAGAAGTCGTTCTGTACATCTACGACGATCAGTGCGCGGCGCATAGGAGGTGTCCTTCTGCTGGGAGACTTCGAGCGTAGAGACTTGAAGTGCGTTGCGGGAGAGGGCCTGTGACCGTCAAATGGTCGTGCTCATCAGATACTCCGTAGGGATCACCGCTTCCCCGCGCGACAGCTGCTTCGCCGAGAGCGGCAGCCCGTCGAGCGCCGCGATGTGCCGCTCGCGCACCGCGTCCAGCGGCTCGCGGGCCACGACCGTGCCGCCCTTGACCAGCTCGACCAGGAGCTGCCGGTCGACGAGATGGGCCGGGACGGGACCCGTGCCGAGCACCTCGGCCTCGGCGACCCCCTGTTCGTCGCGTCGCCGCGCGGCCCACTTGCGGCCGCCCACGGACGTCTTCGCGCCCATGGACTTCTTCGCCACGGGCAGCAGCGGCGCCTTCGGATCGGTGGACTCGGCGCGCGCGACGAGCTTGTAGACCATCGAGCACGTCGGGTGCCCCGAGCCGGTGACCAGCTGTGTTCCCACTCCGTACGCGTCCACGGGCGCGGCCGCGAGCGAGGCGATGGCGTACTCGTCGAGGTCCGAGGTGACGACGATCTTCGTCTCGGTGGCGCCGAGTTCGTCGAGCTGTCCGCGCACACGGTGCGCGACGAGCAGCAGGTCTCCGGAGTCGATGCGCACGGCGCCGAGCCCGGGCCCGGCGATCTCCACGGCGAGGCGCACGGCCTCCGTGACGTCGTACGTGTCCACGAGCAGGGTCGTGCCCTCGCCGAGGGAGTCGACCTGCGCGCGGAACGCGTCGCGCTCGGCGTCGTGCAGCAGCGTGAAGGCGTGGGCGGACGTGCCGACGGTCGGGATCCCGTACCGGAACCCGGCCGCGAGGTCCGACGTGGTGGCGAAGCCGCCCACGTACGCGGCGCGGGACGCGGCGACGGCGGCCAGCTCGTGCGTGCGGCGCGCGCCCATCTCGATCAGCGGCCGGCCGCCCGCGGCGGAGGCCATGCGGGAGGCTGCGGCGGCGATCGCCGAGTCGTGGTTGAGGATGGAGAGGATCACCGTCTCCAGCAGGACGCACTCCGCGAAGGTGCCCTCGACCCGCAGGACGGGGGAGCCGGGGAAGTACACCTCGCCCTCGGGGTAGCCCCAGATGTCACCGCTGAAGCGGTAGGCGGCCAGCCATTCGAGGGTCCGTTCGTCGACGATGCCGCGCTCGCGCAGGAAGCCCAGTTCGCGGGCGTCGAACCGGAAGTTCTCGACGGCGTCCAGCACCCGTCCGGTGCCCGTCACGACGCCGTAGCGGCGCCCCTCGGGCAGCCTGCGCGTGAAGACCTCGAAGACCGAGCGCCGGTCGGCCGTGCCCGCCTTGAGCGCGGCCTGGAGCATCGTGAGCTCGTAGTGATCGGTGAAGAGCGCTGTCGACGGAACATCCACCGGCAGGCCAAGGTCCGCTGTGTTCATATGCGGGATGCTACCCCCAATTAGCGTCAGTGTGACGATTTCCGTGGCCCATTTGTGCGGTCGCCGCCCCCTAGTGGCAGCATGGGCTGTGTGACGGCTCCTGCACCCCTAGAGATCGAACGCACCGAGTCGGCGGAGGAGACCTTCGCCGTGCCGGAGCCGGACGTCCCCTGGATCACGCTCGTACACAACGACCCGGTCAACCTCATGAGTTACGTGACGTATGTCTTCCAGACGTACTTCGGGTACTCGAAGGACAAGGCCACCAAGCTGATGCTCGACGTGCACCAGAAGGGCCGTGCGGTCGTCTCCTCCGGCTCCCGCGAGGAGATGGAACGCGACGTGCAGGCCATGCACGGCTACGGTCTGTGGGCCACCCTTCAGCAGGACCGCAAGTAGCGCACGCAAGCAGCGACGGAGTAGCGACGCACCTGATGCCAGGACACTTCGAACCGATTCCCGGCGGCGGCGCTGCCGTCGCGCTCGACGAGGTCGAGATCTCGATCATCCGCTCCCTGGCGGTCCAGCTCCTGGAGCTGATCGGCCCGGGGCCCGGCGGGGACGCGTCCGACGACCCGCTCGCCGAGCTCTTCGCGGAGGGTCCGAGCGAGCCGCCGTCCGACCCGGTGCTCCAGCGCCTCTTCCCCGACGCCTACGGCGGCCCGGGCGGCGAGGAGGCGACGGTGGACCAGGTGGACGAACAGCGCGCGCACTCCGCCGAGTTCAGGCGCTTCACCGAGAACGACCTGCGGGCCGGCAAGCGCGAGGACGCGCTCGCGGTGATCCGCTCACTGGACGCGCTGACGTCCGCCGGTGAGGGGGGAGCGGTCCTCAAGCTCTCGCCCGAGGAGTCCCTGCGCTGGATGCGCGCGCTCAACGATCTGCGGCTCGCGATCGGCATCCGCCTCGACATCACCGACGAGGAGGACACGGATCTCCTCTACCGGCTTCCCGACGAGGACCCTCGCAAGCCGATGGTGATGGCGTACCTGTGGCTGGGCGGGCTCCAGGAGACTCTGGTCGAAACCCTTATGCCCTGACCTGTCGGGATATATCGAGCGGAGTCCAAGCGTCCGTATGTAAGCGCGTTCGCTCAGCGGTTGCTCAATTCCGGATAACGATCCTGTCACTTGAGCGGTCTTGTATGCCGCACGAGGGGTTTTTTGTCCGGTTTTTCCAGTGGTGTGTGCCACACGTGCCTTTCTCGATCAGTGTTGCCGTCGTGATAAATCTTCACGACCGCCCGACGGACGCCACCCCTGTCCCGTCGGGTGCGCCCCGACCGGCAGACCGCCGGTAGGCACAGCTCCATCCATCCAGGGGCCCAGACCCCGAGGATCGTCACAGTCGATCCGAGCCGCAGCGGCACGGATCGGCATGGAGAAAGGCGCAACACCATGACCTCAGTGCAGGTCGGCAAGCAACACGACGGCAATGAGGCCGTGGCCCCCGGCGAGTCCGGTGAGGGCGAGGGTTACCAGCGCGGACTCGGTGCCCGGCAGATCCAGATGATCGCCATCGGCGGCGCCATCGGGACCGGCCTCTTCCTCGGCGCGGGCAAGGGCATCTCGAAGGCGGGCCCCAGCCTGATCCTCGCGTACGCCATCGCGGGCCTCGTCATCTTCTTCATCATGCGGGCGCTCGGCGAGCTCCTCATGTACCGCCCCGTCTCGGGCTCCTTCTCGGAGTACGCGCGTGAGTTCATCGGCCCCTTCGCGGGCTTCGTGACCGGCTGGACGTACTGGCTCTTCTGGGTCGTCACCGGCATCACCGAGGTCACCGCGGCCGCCCAGTACATGAAGTACTGGACCCACGACAGCGTTCCGCAGTGGCTCACGGCGCTCGTCTTCACCCTCATCCTCTACGTCGTGAACCTGATCTCCGTGAAGCTCTTCGGTGAGCTGGAGTTCTGGTTCTCGATGGTGAAGGTCACCGCGATCGTCGGCATGATCCTCATCTGCGCCGGCATCCTCACGGTCGGCTTCTCCGACGCGGGCGACACCGCCTCCGTCACGCACCTGTGGTCCGACGGCGGCTTCTTCCCGAACGGCATCGGCTCCACCCTCATGACCCTCCAGATGGTCATGTTCGCCTTCCTCGCCGTCGAGCTCGTCGGCGTCACCGCGGGCGAGTCCAAGGACCCGAAGACCGTCCTGCCCAAGGCCATCAACACCGTGCCGTGGCGCATCGCTGTCTTCTACGTCGGCGCGCTGATCATGATCCTCTCGGTCGTGCCGTGGACGAACTTCCAGCCGGGCGTCTCCCCGTTCGTCGCCGCCTTCGAGAAGATGGGCCTCGGCGTCGGCGCCGCCATCGTCAACTTCGTCGTCCTGACCGCGGCCCTGTCGTCCTGCAACTCCGGCATGTACTCCACCGGCCGCATGCTGCGCGACCTCGCGCTCAACGGCCAGGGCCCGAAGTTCTTCACCAAGCTCACCAAGTCCGGCACGCCCCTCATCGGCACGACGGTCTCCGCCGCGATGATGCTGGTCGGCGTCTGGATCAACTACCAGTGGCCCGGCGAGGCGTTCAACTACGTCGTCTCCTTCGCCACCATCTCCGGCATGTGGGCCTGGATCGTCATCCTGATCTGCCAGATCCGCTACCGCATCAAGGCCGACCGTGGCGAACTGCCCCAGTCCTCCTTCAAGGCCCCCGGCGGCATCATCCCCAGCATCTTCGCGCTCGCCTTCATCGGCATGGTGATCGTGCTGATGGGCATCGACAAGGACGCCCGCGTCTCGCTCTACTGCGCGCCGCTGTGGGCCGTCATCCTCGGCATCTCGTACGTCGTCCTGCGCAGCCGCAACCCGCAGAGCGCGGCGTTCGCGAAGCGCAAGCAGCCCGAGCAGTCGACGCAGTCCAAGTAGTCGACGCAGTCCAAGTAGTCGACGCAGTCCGAGCAGTCCCAGCAGTCCAAGCAATCTCAGCAGTTCCGGGGCAACACCCCACGTCTCAGCATCCGGGCCCTCCCGTACCGCACTCCGGTACGGGAGGGCCCGTCTGCTTATCCTGAGCCCCATGCTGACCCTGACCCAGGCCCTCTACGACCAGATCGTGGCCCACGCGCGCGCCGACCACCCCGACGAGGCGTGCGGCGTCGTCGCGGGACCGGTGGGCACCGGCAGGCCCGAGCGCTTCATCCCGATGCTCAACGCCGCCCGCTCGCCCACGTTCTACGAGTTCGACTCGGGTGACCTGCTGAAGCTGTACCGCGAGATGGACGACCGGGACGAGGAGCCCGTGATCATCTACCACTCGCACACCGCGACCGAGGCCCACCCCTCCCGCACCGACATCACCTACGCGAACGAGCCGGGCGCCCACTACGTCCTCGTCTCCACCGCGGACACCGACGACGCGGGACCCTTCCAGTTCCGCTCCTTCCGGATCGTCGAGGGCGTCGTGACCGAGGAAGAGGTCGAGGTCACCCCGTAGCCATGGCCCGCGTTCCCGGATACGTGTCCCACTCAGCGGACGGATATCGACCACATGGTGAGATCACACTCCGGGATCCCGGACGGGAATCGATACGATGACCCCATGGTTCTTCACGACGTGAGCGACAAGACGCCGGGCATGCTGCTCGTGGCGCGCCTCCACGTCGACCTGTGCCGCCTCGCCAGCGCCATCTGTCCCGATTCCTGACGCGTCCCCCGCACTGCTTCGCAGGCTTCGGGCCGCTGCGGCGGACCCAGTCCGCCGGTCCGACGTGTCGTGGGCACCGCTGCTTCAGCGCACGCCAAAGCCCTTCCGTACCCTCCCCTGCTACTGGAGTCCAGCCATGGCCATCGAGGTCCGCATCCCGACCATCCTCCGCACCTACACCGACGGCCAGAAGTCCGTCGAGGGCAGTGGAGACACGCTCGCCGAGCTCTTCGCCGACCTCGAGACCCGTCACACGGGCATCCAGGCCCGCATCGTGGACGGAGAGCAGCTGCGCCGCTTCGTGAACGTCTACCTGAACGACGAGGACGTCCGCTTCCTCGACGGCATCACCACCAAGCTCACCGACGGCGACAACGTCACGATCCTGCCGGCCGTGGCCGGCGGCATGGCCTGATCGGGATGCGGTACGACTCCCCGCTCGCCGCGGTCGGCAACACGCCCCTGGTGCGGCTGCCGCGGCTCTCGCCGTCCGAGGACGTACGGATCTGGGCGAAGCTCGAGGACCGCAACCCGACCGGCTCCATCAAGGACCGCCCCGCGCTCCACATGATCGAGCAGGCCGAGAAGGACGGCCGGCTCACCCCCGGCTGCACCATTCTGGAGCCGACCTCGGGCAACACCGGCATCTCGCTGGCCATGGCGGCCCGCCTCAAGGGCTACCGCATGGTGTGCGTCATGCCGGAGAACACGTCGCAGGAGCGCAGGGACCTGCTCGCCATGTGGGGCGCCGAGATCATCCCGTCGCCCGCGGCGGGCGGCTCCAACACCGCCGTCCGCATCGCCAAGGAACTGAGCGCGCAGCACCCGGACTGGGTGATGCTCTACCAGTACGGCAACCCGGACAACGCCGGCGCCCACTACGCGACGACCGGCCCCGAGATCCTCGCCGACCTGCCCTCCGTCACGCACTTCGTGGCGGGCCTCGGCACGACGGGCACTCTCATGGGCGTCGGCCGCTACCTGCGCGAGCAGAAGCCGGACGTCAAGATCGTCGCCGCGGAGCCGCGCTACGACGACCTGGTCTACGGCCTGCGCAACCTCGACGAGGGCTTCGTCCCCGAGCTGTACGACGCCTCCGTCCTGACCACCCGCTTCTCGGTCGGCTCCGCCGACGCGGTGACCCGCACCCGTGAACTCCTCCAGCAGGAGGGCATCTTCGCGGGCGTCTCCACGGGAGCGGCCCTGCACGCGGCGATCGGCGTCGGCCGCAAGGCGGTCGCGGCCGGAGAGCCCGCCGACATCGTCTTCGTGGTCGCCGACGGCGGCTGGAAGTACCTGTCGACCGGCGTCTACACGGCGGCCACGACGGAAGAAGCGATCGAGACGCTGCACGGCCAGCTCTGGGCGTGAGCACGAATCGTCGAAGCGGGGGCCGGGCCGGCAGCAGTACGGCCCGGCCCCCGCTCGCACGTAAGCCCACTCTCACGTAAGCCCGCTTCTACGTAAGCCCGTTTTCGCTCAGGCCCGCTTCTGCGCAAGCCGCTGTCACGTAAGCCCGCGGGCACGTCAGCCGGCTCTCACGTCACCCCGCAAGATGCCGGACCTGGTCCCAGACCACCGGGTCCAGCACCCCGGCCCTGCGCCGGAAGTCACCCACGGGAACCTCGCGGAGTTCATCCGTCTCCAGGAAGCTCGGCCTGCCCTGCGCGTCGCCCACGGAGCCCGGCGGCAGCGCGATCACCCCGGCCCGCTCGTCGTGGTACTTGCTGGTGATCTTCGCAACGCGCGCCTGCCGCCGGCGCACCGTCAGCACGAGGCACGGCCGGTCCTTGGCCTGCCTCTCGCCCACCACCGCCCTGCCTGACGCGCTACGCGCGGCCCCTTTTGACGCCGGCGCGTCCTCGTACGGCACCAGCGCCCACCAGATCTCGCCCGGCTGCGGCCGCGCACCCGGTCCGCGGGGCCCCCGTGGCGGGCGGGTCCGGCCGCCGGGCCGACGGTGCCCGCGCCCCCACCCGTCGACGAGCGTCGCGACGAGCGCGAGCAGCAGCACCGCGGCGAGCGCGAGCCACCATGACGTGTCCATACGGAAGACGGTACCGGTGGCACCCGCGCGACGCCGCACCTGACGCACGCCCCCCGAACCGGTGACAGCACAGGTGAGTTCTCCCACAACGGCCCACGACGGAGGAGCGACCGGCCCTTTTGCGCCTTACGCTCGACGGACCGCTCGACCCCTCTTCCTTCTGCTCCCCACCCGCTCTCTGACTGCCAGCGCGGAGGTTCCGGCTCTTATGAAGCTCACCGTCGTCGGCTGCTCGGGGTCGTTCCCGTCCGCGGATTCGGCCTGCTCGAGCTACCTCGTCGAGGCCGACGGCTTCCGGCTGCTACTCGACATGGGCAACGGCGCCCTGGGCGAGTTGCAGCGCCACTGTGGTCTCTACGACCTCGACGCGATCTTCCTCAGCCATCTGCACGCCGACCACTGCATCGACATGTGCGGCTACTTCGTGGCGCGCTACTACCGCCACGACGGCGGCCGCTGCGCCCCGATCCCGGTCTACGGCCCCGAGGGCACGGAACAGCGCCTCACCACGGCGTACGCGGACACGCCCTCCGCCTCCTCGATGAGTGAGGTCTTCGACTTCCACACCGTGAAGCCGGGCTGGCACGAGATCGGCCCGTTCACCGTGCGCACGGAGAAGGTGTGCCACCCCGTGGAGGCGTACGGCATCCGCGTCGAGCACGATGGCAGGTCACTCACGTACTCCGGGGACACGGGCGCGTGCGCCGTGCTCGACGAACTCGCCGCGGACAGTGACCTGTTCCTGTGCGAGGCGGCGTTCACGCACGGCAAGGAGAACATCCCCGACCTCCACCTCAACGGCCGCGAGGCGGGCGCGTCCGCGGCCAGGGCCGGCGCCCGCCGCCTCGTCCTCACCCACATCCCGCCGTGGACGGACCCCGAGGTCAACCTCGCGGACGCCCGCGCCGTGTACGCCGGACCGGCCGAACTGGCCGCGCCCGGGCGCGTGTACGAGATCTGAGCCCGGCATGACGAAGGCCCCCGGAACCGCATCGGTTCCGGGGGCCTTCGCCGTCGTGCGGGGGCCGGGGCCTACTTGCTCTCGGCCTTGAGGAGCTCGGCCAGTTCCTCGTCGGACTCACGGCCCGGCGTAGGAATGTTGAACTTGGTGATCGCGAACCGGAAGATCACGTAGTAGACCACCGCGAAGCAGAGGCCGACCAGCGCGAGCCCCAACGGGTTGGTCGCGATACCGAGGTTGAGGAAGTAGTCGACCGCGCCGGCGGAGAAGCCGAAGCCGTCCTTCATACCGAGCGCCCAGGTCAGCGCCATCGAGACACCGGTGAGCACCGCGTGGATCGCGTACAGGGCCGGCGCGATGAACATGAACGTGAACTCGATCGGCTCGGTCACGCCGGTGACGAACGCGGTGGCCGCGAGCGAGAACATCATGCCGCCGACGACCTTGCGGCGCTCGGGACGGGCGCAGTGGACGATCGCGAGGCAGGCCGCCGGGAGGGCGAACATCATGATCGGGAAGAAGCCGGTCATGAACTGGCCGGCGCTCGGGTCGCCCTGGAGGAAGCGGGCGATGTCGCCGCTCTTGCCCTCGTACGAACCGGCCTGGAACCACGGGAACGAGTTGAGCAGGTGGTGCATGCCGATCGGGATCAGCGCACGGTTGGCGACACCGAAGATGCCGGCGCCGACCGCGCCCGAGCCGACCAGCCACTCACCGAAGTTGTGCAGGCCGGTACCGAGCACGGGCCAGATGAGACCGAAGACGATGCCGATGACCAGGCCCGCGAAGGCGGAGAGGATCGGGACGAGGCGGCGGCCGCCGAAGAAGCCCGCCCAGTCGGGCAGCTTCGTCCGGTAGAACTTCTGGTAGAGCAGTGCCACGACGACGCCCATGACGACACCGCCGAGCACACCGGCGTTGACCGGCGCCGCGTTCATGACGATCTTGCCGTCGGCGACGGCGGCGACCTTCGGCAGGTTGCTGTCCGTGAAGGTGGCGAGCACCTTCTGGAAGACCAGGTAGCCGGTGACCGCCGCGAGCGCGGTGGAGCCGTCGGACTTCTTGGCGAAGCCGATGGCGATACCGACGCAGAACAGCAGCGGCATGTTGTCGAGCAGCGCACCGCCGCCCGCCGACATGTACGACGCCAGCTTGGTGATGAAGGTGGGGAACGAGTCCCTGCCGAGCATGTCGGGCTGCCCGAACCGGACCAGGAGCGCGGCGGCGGGCAGCACCGCGACCGGCAGCATGAGGCTGCGGCCGATGCGCTGCATGACAGCCATCGCGCCCGCGCCCTTCTTCTTGGCGGCCGCGGGGGCGGCACTGGCCGTGGTCACAACTTCCTCCAGTAGGCAAGGCGCCGCCCGGGGGAAAGGTGGGGACGGCGGCGTCTCGGAAACCCGGCTCTGCGGCCGCGTGGTCTACACCACTCAGTGGTGTAGACCTGTTGTAGCACGGTGAAGGTCGTATAAGGAACCCGCTCCTTCCCGGGATCCTTGTGCGCTCGGTCATATGCGACAGCGCGAAACAAAACCCCCGGACCAGGAGGTCCGGGGGCTTCGGGAGCTCGGGGCTCGGGGGAGCGGGAGTCAGGCCTTCGTGACGTCCTCGACCTGGTCCTCCGGCTCGCGGCCCGGCGTCTTCAGGTCGAACTTGGTGATCGCGAATCTGAAGATCGCGTAGTAGACCGCCGCGAAGGCCAGCCCGATCGGGATGATCAGCCAAGGCTTGGTCGCCAAGCTCCAGTTGATGACGTAGTCGATCAGACCCGCCGAGAAACTGAAACCGTCGTGCACGCCGAGCGCCCACGTCACCGCCATCGAGACACCGGTGAGAACCGCGTGGATCGCGTAGAGCACCGGTGCCACGAAGAGGAACGAGTACTCGATCGGCTCGGTGATGCCGGTGACGAACGAAGTCAGGGCGACCGACAGCATCAGGCCGCCGACCACCTTGCGCCGCTCCGGGCGTGCGCAGTGCGTCATCGCCAGACACGCGGCCGGCAGCGCGAACATCATGATCGGGAAGAAGCCCGAGGTGAACTGGCCCGCGTTCGGGTCGCCCGCCAGGAACATGTTGATGTCACCGTGCACCTCGGTGCCGTCCGGCTTCGTGTACGTACCGAACTGGAACCAGATGGGCACGTTCAGGAACTGATGCAGGCCGATCACCAGCAGCGCGCGGTTGGCGACACCGAAGATGCCGGAGCCGAGCCAGTCCAGACCCACGAGCCAGTCGCTGAAGCTCTCCAGGGCGTCACCGATCGGCGGCCAGATCCACAGACAGATCGCGGCGACGACGATGGCGACGAACGCCATGATGATCGGGACGAGACGGCGGCCGTTGAAGAAGCCCAGCCAGTCGACCAGCTTCGTGCGGTGGAAACGCTGCCAGAAGAAGGAGGCGAGCAGGCCCATGACGATGCCGCCGAAGACACCCGGATTCTGGTAGGTGTACGCCGCCACCGAATGGTCCACCGTCACCTGGCACCCCGTCGCGACCGCCTGGGAGCCCGCCGGGCAGGCCTCGGGGAACTGGCGCAGGACGTTGTAGTAGACGAGGAAACCGACGACCGCCGCGAGCGCCGTCGAACCGTCCGCCTTCTTGGCCATGCCGATCGCCACACCGATGCAGAACAGCAGCGGAAGACCGAGCGCGCCGTCGAGCAGGGCGCCACCGGCGCCGACCATCACCTTGGAGACATCCGTCCACCCCAGGCCCTGGTCACCGAAGACGTCCGGCTGGCCGAGCCGGTTGAGGATGCCTGCCGCCGGCAGTACGGCGATGGGGAGTTGGAGACTGCGACCCATCTTCTGCAGCCCCTGGAAGAGGTTGTTCCAAGGGCTGGGTTTGTAGACGGCCGCGCTGTCGGCGCTCATGGGCGTCCTCCCGGAACAAGGCGCTGGGGCAGTACGTTTGGCGGTCGTGGGAAACTGGTGTAGACCAGTTGGGGGACGGGTCGGTCGGCGCCGGCCTGTGAGGGCATGACGCCGTGATCGTCATCATTCGTCACGGGTTGCATGACCGCTCGTGAAGATGGGCCAACCGTGGGTTACCGTGACAAAGCGGGCCCATGGCGGGCCAAGAGAGAAGTCAGGGAGAACCACATGGCCACCAAGGCTGAGAAGATCGTCGCCGGGCTCGGCGGGCTCGACAACATCGAAGAGGTCGAGGGCTGCATCACCCGCCTGCGCACCGAGGTCATCGACCCCAGCAAGGTCGACGAAGCCGCCCTGAAGGCCGCCGGCGCCCACGGCGTCGTCAAGATGGGCACCGCCATCCAGGTCGTCATCGGCACCGACGCCGACCCCATCGCCGCCGACATCGAAGACATGATGTGAGCACCCGGCAACCCGCCTAGACACCACACGAAGAAGGCCCCTCACCGGACACCCGGAACGGGGCCTTCGACGTTTTCGCTAGGCTCCCCCCATGTCTCGCATCGACGGCCGCACCCCCGAACAACTCCGCCCCATCACCATCGAACGAGGGTGGAGCAAGCACGCAGAAGGCTCCGTCCTCGTCTCCTTCGGCGACACCAAGGTCTTCTGCACCGCCTCCGTCACCGAAGGCGTCCCCCGCTGGCGCAAGGGCAGCGGCGAAGGCTGGGTCACCGCCGAGTACTCGATGCTCCCCCGCGCCACCCACACCCGCGGCGACCGCGAATCCGTCCGCGGCAAGATCGGCGGCCGCACCCACGAAATCAGCCGCCTCATCGGCCGCTCACTGCGCGCCGTCATCGACTACAAGGCCCTCGGCGAGAACACCATCGTCCTCGACTGCGACGTCCTCCAGGCCGACGGCGGCACCCGCACCGCCGCCATCACCGGCGCCTACGTCGCCCTCGCCGACGCCATCACCTGGGCCCAGGGCAAGAAACTCATCAAGGCCGGCCGCCAGCCCCTCACCGGCACCGTCTCCGCCGTCTCCGTCGGCATCGTCGGCGGCATCCCCCTCCTCGACCTCTGCTACGAGGAAGACGTACGCGCCGACACCGACATGAACGTCGTCTGCACCGGCGACGGCCGCTTCGTCGAGGTCCAGGGCACCGCCGAGGCCGAGCCGTTCGCCCGCGACGAACTCAACTCCCTTCTCGACCTTGCCGTTTCCGGCTGCGCCGACCTCGCCACCGCCCAGCGCGCGGCACTCGAGGCCACCCTCCAAAGGTAAAGAGCACGCCAAGTAGGGTGCAACCCGAAAGACGCCAACCGCGTCACTACGGACGGGCGTACGGCACCTCGCCGTACGCCCGTATCCGCAACAGGGGAGGACCGCTCCATGGCCGCGCGCCCACGCCACCGTCGCCGCATCGCCGTCATAGCCGCCACCGCGGCACTCATCGCCGTACCGGCCGCCGCCGGCTGCGGCGCGCTCGACAAGGCGCTCGACTGCGTCCAGACCGCCGACTCCATCGCCGACAGCGTCAGCGACCTCCAACAGGCTGTCGAGAACGCGACGAACGACCCCGCGCAGGCCGACAAGGCGCTCGACTCCATCGACAAGAACCTCGACAAGATCGGCGACAAGACCGACAACGCCGACGTCTCCAAGGCCGTCGACGACCTCAACACCGCCGTGGGCAACGTCCGTACGGCCATCAAGAACGGCGACGGAACCCCCGACATCACCCCCGTCACCGATGCCGCCGGCGAACTGACCAAGGTCTGCACGCCCTGACACCGGCACGAGCACCGCCGCGAACACGGGCGCGATACTGGTCACCATGACCCGCCTCATCCTCGCCACCCGCAACGCCGGCAAGATCACCGAGCTCAGGGCGATCCTCGCCGACGCAGGCCTGCCCCACGACCTCGTCGGCGCGGACGCCTACCCCGACATCCCCGACGTCAGGGAAACCGGCGTCACCTTCGCCGAGAACGCCCTCCTCAAAGCCCACGCCCTCGCCAAGGCCACCGGCCTGCCCGCCGTCGCCGACGACTCGGGCCTGTGCGTCGATGTACTCGGCGGAGCGCCCGGCATCTTCTCCGCCCGCTGGGCCGGCCGCCACGGCGACGACAAGGCCAACCTCGACCTCCTCCTCGCCCAGCTCGGCGACATCGACTCCGACACCCACCGCGGCGCCCACTTCGCCTGCGCCGCGGCACTGGCCCTGCCGGACGGCACGGAGCGCGTGGTCGAGGGCCAGCTGCGCGGGGTGCTGCGGCACACCCCGTCGGGCTCGAACGGCTTCGGCTACGACCCGATCCTGCAGCCGGACGGGGAGATGCGGACGTGCGCGGAACTCACCCCGGACGAGAAGAACGCGATCTCCCACCGGGGCAAGGCATTTCGGGCGCTGGTGCCGGTGGTGCGGGAGTTGTTGGGCTGAGATGCGAAGAAGGGCGCGGCGTCGGGAACGTCGCGCCCTTCATTGCCGGTGCGGCCTGAGGGATTCGAACCCTCACGGGATTTCTCCCATCGCGCCCTAAACGCGAGGCGTCTGCCAGTTCCGCCAAGGCCGCATGGGCGCCCATGTTACGCGGTGGCATCTCGAGAACCTAGGCGGATTCGCCGCCCCGACACCAGCTGCTGGTGGTCGCGTGACAGTTGGGACACAAGTAGCGAAGGTTCTCCGGCCGGTTGTCGAGCCTGTCGCCGTTGATGTGGTCGATCTCCAGGACCAGTCGCTTGCCTTGCCATGTTTCGCCCAGACCACACTCGGCGCACAGACGTGCCCTGTCGATGTCGTCCAGCGCCCGACGCAGGAGCATTGTGCGACTACGTGGAGCGCCGGAAGGAAGCCGGACCAGAATGTCCTCGGCGTTCCTGCGGGCGGGAGAGCGCTGCCCGGAGCCGTGCCCTTGACCGGTGACGTGCTCGGTCGACAGACCGTAGGCGTCGATGCTGCGTTTGGCCTTGCTGCGCGCCGCCCCGTTGAACTCGGGGAGCCCTAGGCGGCGCATAAGGTCGGCTAAGCCATGCGAGGCGGCGACTGCTTGTGTGAACTCCTGTTCCGGAAACAGGCTGCCGTCGCGTGGGCTCCGGGGCGGCATGAAGTGGCTGGTATCGATGTTGTAGTGCCTGATCCTCCGTTTGACGTGCTGGTACGGGCCGTCCTCGGGTGGGATTCCCATGTGGGGGAACATCTCGCGGATGCTGGTGGGCCGCCTGTCCCAGGATCGCCTTCGAGTACGAGCGCTTAGGGCGCTCCGGGAGCGGCTCGTCCTGGAAGTGGGACGTGTCGATGTCGTAGTGAGCGAGTCGATGGCGCAGGTAGTTGTAGGGCTTGCTGCCTATGGGGGCGCCCACCCGGCGCATCAGGTCGACCAGGCTGGCCGATTCTTTGGCCGCCTCTGCCAGCACGCTGCGGGGGTACTTGTTCGTCACGCCTCCCTCCGCTTACGGCCCCGGTAAGTATCGGTCACGGCATGACAGTTGGGGCACAGGAGCCGAAGGTTCTGCGGCCGGTTGTCCCACCATTGACCGTTGATGTGGTCGACCTCAAGGCAGAGGGGGCGACCGTTCCACTCCGTACCGGTTCCGCAGATTGCACAGTCTTCGGCGAGCCCGTCACGTAGGAGGGCACGGCGCAGCCGTTCGCCGGGGACGCGACCGTCGTCGGGGTTACGAAGCACTAGAGCAGCCTTCGGCGCTCCCGCCCGTCGCGGAGTGGGCAGGAAGTGTGAGGTGTCGATCCCGAATTTCGCGATCCGGCGACTGATGTGTGCCTGATTTCCGCCGACGTTGCTGATTCCCAGTCGCCGCACGACGTCCTTGATGCTGTACGAGACGGCCACCACCTCGCGCAGCAACTCCTCAGTGTGCCGTTCCCACCGCTGAGGGAAGTGTGAGATGTCGATGCCCGCCTCGATCATCTTCAGCCGGATGTATCGCTTGCTGTATCGGGTCGGCTCACCCCCGCACCCCATGTCCGCGTCTCCCGAGCCGCTTCCTCCAGCAGCTCCCGCGTGTATCGCTTCTCGCCCATGTGTGCCCCTCCAGTACGGCTGTCCGTTCGTCGCCTCGTACGGGCTAACGAACCGAAAATCGGACCGTCACGCACGAAATGCGGAGCGGTCCGATCCGGGTCGGTAGGAAGGGCGAGGGAAGGTCAGAACTTCGGGGACCGGGCCTGGGACTCCACCAGTTCGGCCGCCTCCTCCTGTGTCTCCACCGACGGCGGGGAGCCCGCCAGGGGCTGTTGGGCCGTTTCCTTCATGCAGGCCACCGCGATGACGCCGACCAGGGCCGCCGCCATGGCGTAGTACGCGGGCATCATGTCCGTGCCCGTGATGCTGATCAGGGCGGTGACGACCAGGGGCGTCGTGCCGCCGAAGATCGACGCGGAGAGGTTGTAGCCGACGGAGAGCGAGCCGTAGCGGACCTGGGTGGGGAAGAGGGCCGGGAGGGCCGCCGACATGGTGCCGAGCATGCAGACCAGGGACAGGCCCAGGAGCAGCATGCCGAGCGAGACCGCCCACAGGGCGCCGTTCTTGACCAGCAGGAACGAGGGGATGGAGAGGAAGAGGAAGCCCAGCATCCCCGCCATGAGGAGCGGCTTGCGGCCGAAGCGGTCGGAGAGCCTGCCGACCTGGGTGATGACCAGCATGAGGACGACCATCGTGGCGATGAGGATGAGCAGCCCGTGGGACTCCTTGTAGCCCATCTCGTCGGACAGGTACGTCGGCATGTACGACAGGAGCATGTAGTCGGTGATGTTGTAGGCGCCGACCAGGCAGATGCACAGGATGAGTGTCGGCCAGTAGCCGCGGAAGATCTTGGCCAGGTCGCCCTTGGCGGTGGTCTCGACGTTCGAGGCGGCGTCGGACGCCCGGTGCGAGGTCTCGTCCTCGAGTTTCTGGAAGGCGGGCGTCTCGTCGAGGCGCAGCCGCAGGTAGAGGCCGACGAGGCCGATCGGGCCCGCGACCAGGAACGGGACGCGCCAGCCCCAGGACTCCATGCCTCCGCTGCCGAGGAGGGTGGTCAGGACGGTGACCAGGCCCGCCGCGCCGACGTAGCCGGCGAGGGTGCCGAACTCCAGGAAGCTGCCGAAGTAGCCGCGGCGCTTGTCGGGTGCGTACTCGGCGATGAAGGTGGAGGCGCCGCCGTACTCGCCGCCCGTGGAGAAGCCCTGGACGAGGCGGAAGAAGATCAGCAGGACGGGTGCCCAGAAGCCGATGACGGCGTAGGACGGGATGAGTCCGATGGCGAACGTGCCGATCGCCATCAGGATCATCGTCATCGCGAGGACCTTCTTGCGGCCGATCTTGTCGCCCATGGGGCCGAACACCATGCCGCCGATGGGTCGCACCAGGAACGAGACGGCGAAGGTCGCGAAGGAGGAGATCAGCTGGACCGTCGCGTTCCCGGAGGGGAAGAAGACGTGGCCGATGGTGACGGCGAGGTAGCTGTAGATGCCGAAGTCGAACCATTCCATGGCATTGCCGAGCGAGGCTGCCTTGACCGCCCGCTTCACGGCCGCCTCGTCGGTGACGGTGATGTCCGTACGCCGCAGAGGTGGATTCTTCCTGCGTTTGACGGCGCGGAAGAGGGTCCTGTGGCGTTTGACCGCCGCGGGGTCGGCGGCGGACCCGGTCTGCTCTGGGTCGAGGACGCCCGACATGGAGTGATCCCTTCTGTGGACGCGTTGTTCCACGGAATCACTTGCTCGAAGGTGGCGATCGCAAACGGAAGTCCCCTTCGAGGGGACTTCCGTCACATCTGCGCGTACCCGGGAAGGCCTGCGGTGATCCGCGGCCGGGGTCAGATTCCGAGATCCTTGATGATCTTCGCTACGTGGCCGGTGGCCTTCACGTTGTAGAGGGCGCGCTCGACCTTGCCGTCCTCGTCGACGACGATCGTGGAGCGGATCACGCCCGTCACCGTTTTGCCGTAGAGCTTCTTCTCGCCGTACGCGCCGTAGGCCTCGAGGGTCTCCTTCGAGGGGTCGCCGAGGAGGGTGACCTTGAGGTTCTCCTTCTCGCGGAACTTCGCGAGCTTCTCCGGCTTGTCGGGGGAAATGCCGATCACGTCGTAGCCGGCGCCCGCGAGGACGTCGAGGTTGTCCGTGAAGTCGCAGGCCTGCTTGGTGCAGCCGGGGGTGAGGGCGGCCGGGTAGAAGTAGACGATCGTCTTGCGGCCCTTGTGGTCGGCGAGGGAGACCTCGTTGCCGTCCGCGTCGGGCAGCGTGAAGGCGGGGGCGGTGTCGCCGGTCGTCAGTCGCTCGCTCATGGTGGGACTCCTCGTACGGGATACGGGTACGGGACCCGAGCGTAATGGGGGTGCCGTGGGGTGCGACGGCCGCCGAGCTGACAGACTGTCCACGACCAGTGCCATAACAGCGACCACGGAGGCAGCGCGGTGTCGGACACGTCGAGAACGTCGGATGCGCGGACCCCGGCGCAGATCGAGGCGGACATAAAGCGCCGTCGCGAGGCGCTGGCCGAGACGCTCGACGAGATCGGGGTGCGAGTGCACCCGAAGACGATCGTCGGTGACGCGAAGGCCAAGTTCGTCGCGAGTGTCGACCACACCGTCGGGCGGGCCTATGTGGCCGCGAACCGGCTGGTGTCGGACGTGAAGGTGCAGTTCGTCTCCGAGGAGGGCGCGCCGCGTGTGGAGCGCATCGTTCCGGTGGCTGTCGCCGTGGTCGGGCTCGCGGGACTGCTCGCGGTGACGGTGCGGCGCCGCAAGCGCTGACCCTTCCTGCGTACGGGCGTGGCCGCGGCAGGTAGGTTTCGGGGCGTGAGCGCCAACAGCGAGAAGCACAGCACCCAGCACGACAAGTTGCCCATCCGCATGCTGCACGACCGTGTGCTCGTGCGGCAGGACTCCGCCGAGGGCGAGCGGCGCAGTGGCGGCGGCATCCTGATTCCGGCGACCGCGGCGGTCGGGCGGCGCCTGGCCTGGGCCGTGGTGGTGGCCGTCGGGCAGAACGTGCGGACGGTGGAGCCGGGCGACCGGGTGCTGTACGACCCGGAGGACCTGGCCGAGGTGGAGGTGCGGGGTGTCGCGTACGTGCTGATGCGTGAGCGCGATCTGCACGCGGTGGCCGCGGACCGGTTCGAGGGTTCCCAGGATTCGACGGGCCTGTACCTGTAGGTCGCACGGCTCGTACTCATTGCGTCGCTCAAGGGTTGGTGACCGTTGTCACCAGCCCTTTTGTGCCTTCTTTGCTACCTTTGGGGGACCCCGACGAGACGCGCCGTACCGGGTATCGCAAAGACGACGCACCCCTGTTGATCCAACTGACGGAGGTGCCTGTCATGGCCTGGGTTCTTATCGTGATCGCCGGATTTCTCGAGGTCGGCTGGTCGATCGGCATGAAGTTCACGGACGGGTTCACCCGGCTGTGGCCTAGCGTTTTCACCGGCGCGGGCATCGTCGCCAGCATGGTGATGCTCTCCTATGCCGCCAAGACCCTGCCGATCGGTACGGCCTACGGCGTATGGGTGGGCATCGGTGCGGCCGGTGCGGCCGTCGTCGGCATGCTGGCGCTCGGGGAGCCGGCGACGGCGGCGCGGATCTTCTTCATCGTGCTGCTGATCGTGGCGATCGTGGGGCTGAAGGCGACGTCGGGCCACTAGACGCCGGCCCGGTCACTGCCCGGGGTCGGATTCTGAGTCGCTGGTGGAGTCCGAGTCGCCGAACAGTTCGTTCACCGGTCCTGACGGTGGGTTCGGTTCCTCCGACGGAGTCGCGGGGGTGGGCTCCGCCGGTGTGGACGGTCCGGTCGGGGGGCCGGACGACGCCGGTTCGGACGGGGGCTCGCTGGAGGGCTCGCCGGTGGGCGGTTCGGTGGACGGTTCGTCGGGTGCGGCCGTGGGGATCTCGGGCTGGTCGGCGCCGGACTCCAGGTCCAGGTCGAAGTCCTTGGCGGGGCTGCCCGTGAGCGCGGCCTTGGTGAACTGGGCCCAGATCTGGGCCGGGAAGCCGCCGCCGTTGATGCGCGACAGGCCCAGCGCCCCGTACAGCGGGGTGTGGGCGCCGGTGTCGGGGTTCTGGCCCATGACGGCGACGACGGTGGCGAGGTCGGGGGTGTAGCCCGCGAACCAGGCTGCCGTGTCCTCCTCGGCGGTGCCGGTCTTGCCGGCGGCGGGCCGGTCGGCGGCGAGGGCGGCGGTGCCGGTGCCGCCCTCGACGACGCTCTGCAGGATGGACGTGGTCGTGTCGGCGGACTCGCGGGTGACGGCGCGCTTGGTGGTCTGCTCGGGCAGATCGATGTTCGCGCCGTCCTTGGTGACCTCGGCGACGAGGGTGTACGTGGCGCGCCTGCCGTGGTTGGCGAGGGTGGCGTACGCCTCGGTCATGTCGAGGACGCTGGCCGTGGCCGGGCCGAGCGCGATCGAGGGGGACTCGGTCAGGTCGGGGGTGTTCTTGGGGAGGCCGAGGGCGATGGCGGTCTGCTTGACCTTGTCGGAGCCGACGTCGACGGCCATCTGCGCGTAGACCGCGTTGACGGACTTGTCGGTCGCGGTGCGGACGGTGATGGGGCCGTAGTCGGTCTTGTCCTCGTTCTCCGGGGCGTAGTAGCCGCCGCTCCAGCCTTGTACGGGGCGGGCGTTGGTGCCGTCGTAGACGGTGTTCGGGGTGATGGTGCGGCCGTCCTGGGTGGTGGAGGCGTTCTCCACGGCCGAGGTGAAGACGAACGGCTTGAACGTGGAGCCGACTTGATAGTCGCGGCGCGTGGCGTTGTTGACGTACTGCTTCGTGTAGTCGATGCCGCCGTACATCGCGAGGACCTTGCCGGTCGCGGGGTCGATGGCGGCGCCGCCGGCGCGGACGTTGCGATCGGCCGCGCGGTTCTCCTTGTCGACTTTGGACATCAGTTGGTCGTCGACGGCTTTGACGAAGGCGTCCTGTTTCTTCTTCTGGAGCGTGGTGGTGATGCGGTAGCCGCCGACGGCCAGGGTGTCCTCGTCGATGACGTCGTTGTCGGTGAGGTAGTCCTTGACGGCCTGGACGAGGTAGCCGCGCTGGCCGGACATCCCGGCGGGGCCGTTGGCGTCGTCGGGCATGGGGAACGTCATCTTCTTGCGGTCGGCTTCGCTGAGCCACTTCTCCTTGACCATGCCGTCGAGGACGTAGTTCCAGCGGGCGACGGCCTGCGCCTTGTTCTCGGGGTGGGCGATGACGTCGTACGAGCTGGGGGCGTTGAGGAGGGCCGCGAGGTAGGCGCCCTGCGCGGTGGTGAGGTCCTCGACGTCGACGCCGTAGTAGGCCTGGGCGGCGGCCTGGATGCCGTAGGCGTTGCGGCCGAAGTAGCTGGTGTTGAGGTAGCCCTCGAGGATGTGGTCCTTGCTCTCCTCGCGGTCCAGCTTGATCGAGATGAAGAACTCCTTCACCTTGCGGGTGATGGTCTGTTCCTGGCCCAGGTAGTAGTTCTTCACGTACTGCTGGGTGATCGTCGAGCCGGACTGCTTGCCCTTGCCGGTGACGGTGTTCCAGGCTGCGCGGACCATCGCCTTGGGGTCGATGGCGGATTCGCTGTAGAACTCGCGGTCCTCCGCGGCCAGGACGGTGTGCTGGACGTTCCTGGGGATCTGGGAGAGGGAGACGTTCTCGCGGTTGATCTCGCCGTCGCGGGCGAGCTGGCTGCCGTCGGCGTACAGGTAGACGTTGCTCTGCGCGGTGGCGGTGGCGTTGGCGGGCGGGATCTTGACGAGGTAGTAGCCGAGGGCGAACAGGCCGATGCACAGGAGCAGGAAGCAGAGGATCGTGCCGAGGACCGTGCGCCAGGTGGGGATGAGGCGGCGCCAGCCCGTGCGCCGGGGGCGTTTGCGTTGTGCCGGCTTCCCGGCCTTCCCGGCTTTCCCGGACTCTGCGGCCTTCGGCTGCTGCGGCTCGTCGCTCATGCCCTGTGGAACTCCTGTTTCCCTCCGTACGTCACGTACGCCTCGTACGGCTCTTTACTTCCTGCCGGACACTCTGGCATCGATGGGTGGTGCGGCCGGGGCGTGGCACGCGCCGAGGGAGCCGAAAATGCGTGGCACGGTACACCCTGCTCCCGCTAGGCTCCTGCGCTTTGGTCCGGAACGGAAGACGGGAGCGCGAGGGAGTGTTCGTGGGGTCCTGCCGTCTCTACGCGGCCGTCGCGGCCGGAGGGTTCCGGCGCTACGCGACGTACCGTTCGGCCACCGCGGCGGGCGTGTTCACGAACACGGTCTTCGGGTTCATCGTGGCGTACACGTACCTGGCGCTGTGGGACGAGCGGCCGGGGCTCGGCGGGTACGACCAGGCGCAGGCGCTGACGTATGTGTGGATCGGGCAGGCGCTCGCGCAGGCCCTGTCGATGTTCAACACGGGGTTCGCCGTCGACATGGTGGCGCGGATCCGTAACGGCGACATCGCTGTGGATCTGTACCGGCCTGTGGATCTCCAACTGTGGTATCTGGCCGGCGACTTGGGGCGTGCCGTGTTCCAGTTGTTCAGCCGGGGTCTGGTGCCGCTGACGGTGGGCGCGCTCGCGTTTCCGCTCGCGCTGCCGGGCGATCCGGTGGTGTGGCTGGAGTTCCTGGTGGCGGTGGTGCTGGCGGTGGTGGTGAGTTTCGCGATCCGCTATGTGCTGGCGCTGAGCGCGTTCTGGCTGCTCGACGGGTCGGGTGTCCTGCAGTTCGGCGGTCTGGTGGGGATGTTCTTCACGGGGCTGTTGCTGCCGTTGAACGCGATGCCCGGCGCGCTCGGCGACATCGCGCGGGTGCTGCCGTGGGCGTCGCTCCTCCAGATGCCGGCGGACATCCTCCTCGGCGCCCGCTCCGGCGCGGCCGAGGTCCTCATGGCGTACGCCTTCCAGGCCGGTTGGGCGGTCGTCCTGCTCGCCGCGGGCCGCCTCCTCCAGTCCTCCGCTACGCGCAAGGTGGTGCTCCAAGGTGGCTGACGTCGGCGGGAGCGTACGGGTCTACGGCCTGATCGCCGCGATGTGGATCCGCTCCACCCTGGTCTACCGCACGTCGTTCGCGGCCGCGGTCCTCACCAACTTCCTTGTCACGGCACTCGATTTCGTCGTGATCTGGATGATGTTCTCGCAGGCGACCTCGATCGGCGGCTACAGCTTCGCGGAGACCGCGTTCCTGTACGGGACCGCTTCCGTCTCCTTCGGGATCACCGCTCTCCTGCTCGGCAGCGTCGACGATCTCGGGCTGCGGGTGCGCGACGGCTCCCTCGACGCGTTCCTGGTGCGCCCCGCCCCGGTGCTCGTACAGGTGGCGGCGGACCGCTTCGGCCTGCGTCGCCTCGGCCGTTTCCTCCAGGGCGCCCTGGTCCTCGGCTGGTCACTGACCCGCCTGGACCTCGACTGGACGCTCGCCAAGCTGCTTCTGCTGCCGGTGATGCTGCTGAGCGGCGCGGCGATCTTCGGCGCGGTGTACGTGGCCGGGGCGGCGTTCCAGTTCTGGGCGCAGGACGCGGCGGAGGCGCAGAGCGCGTTCACGTTCGGCGGGCTGACGCTGCTCCAGTACCCGCCGACGGTGTTCGCCAGGGACTTCGTGATCGGCGTGACGTTCGTCGTGCCGCTGGCCTTCGTCAACTGGCTGCCCGCGCTGTACGTGCTCGGCCGCCCCTACCCCGTCGGCCTGCCCTGGTGGCTCGCCTTCACGCCGCCGCTGGTGGCCGCCGGGAGCTGTGCGCTCGCGGGTCTGGCCTGGCGCGCGGGTGTCCGTTCGTATCGCAGTACCGGGAGCTGAGGGCGTATGGCTGAGGACTTCATCGAGGTCGACGGCGTGGAGAAGGTCTTCGACGTGCGCAGGAAGACGGGACTGCTGCGGCGCGAGCGCCATCAGGTGCGGGCCGTCGACTCGCTGACCTTCGGCGTGCCGCGCGGCGAGATGGTCGGCTACATCGGGCCGAACGGCGCGGGCAAGTCCACCACGATCAAGATGCTGACCGGCATCCTCACGCCGAGCGCGGGCCGGCTGCGGGTCGCGGGCATCGAGCCGTCCCGGGAGCGGACGCGGCTCGCGCGGCGGATCGGCGTGGTGTTCGGGCAGCGTACGACGCTGTGGTGGGACCTGCCGCTGATCGACTCGTACCGGCTGATGCACCGCATGTACCGCATCCCGGACGCGCGTTACCGGGAGAACCTCGACCGGTGCGTCGAACTGCTCGAACTGGGCCGTCTGTTGGACACGCCGGTGCGGCAGCTCTCCCTCGGGCAGCGCATGCGCGGCGACATCGCGGCGGCCCTCCTGCACGACCCCGAGGTGCTCTACCTCGACGAGCCGACCATCGGGCTCGATGTTGTCTCCAAGGTCAAGGTGCGGGGATTCCTGCGGGAGTTGAACGAGGAACGCGGTACGACGGTGCTGCTGACCACGCACGACCTGACCGACATCGAGCAGCTGTGCAAGCGCGTCATGGTCATCGACCACGGACGTCTCATGTACGACGGTCAGCTCGACGGCCTGCACCAGGTGGGGGAGAGCGAGCGGACCCTCGTCGTCGACCTGGAGCGTGAACTGCCGCCTCTGGACGTGCAGTTCGCCCGTGTGGTGAAGGTGGACGGGCCGCGCCAGTGGCTGGCGTTCCCGGCCGCGCAGTCGGCGGCGCCGCTGGTCGCGCAGATCGCGGCCGAGTATCCGCTGGCGGATCTGTCGGTGCGGGAGCCGGACATCGAGTCGGTGATCGCCCGGATGTACGCCAGGGAGGAACCATCCCTGGGAGGAACGACCGCACCCTCGTAGGCTGACCCCATGACGGACGAACGCCCTGAGCGCCCCGAGCCGAACGACCTGCCCGAGCTGCGGGCCTCCGACGCCGACCGGGACCGGGTCGCGGAGGCACTGCGGGACGCCCTCGCCGAGGGACGCCTGGACATGGAGGAGTTCGACGAGCGGCTCGAGGCCGTGTATGCGGCGCGTACGTACGGTGAGTTGGCGCCGATCACGCGTGATCTGCCGGGGGCGGGCGCGGCGGCGCCGGGGACCTCGGTGAGCTTCGTGAAGGAGCCGCAGCCCGAGGGCGCGGTCGACTGGCGGGCGCGGATCGGCGGGGAGGCCACGTCCACGTGGGCGCTCGCGCTCTTCGGCGGGTTCGGCCGCAAGGGGCGCTGGACGGTGGGTGAGAGGTTCACCGCGTTCGCGATGTTCGGCGGCGGCGAGATCGATCTGCGGGAGGCGCGGTTCGCGTCCCGTGACGTGGTCATCAACTGCTTCGCGATCATGGGCGGGATCCAGATCAAGGTGCCGCCGGAGCTGGACGTCGCCGTCAAGGGCTTCGGCTTCATGGGTGGCGTCGACGACCGGGCGTCGGGCGAGGGCACACCGGGCTCGCCGCGGGTCGTCGTGCGGGGGTTCGCCCTGATGGGCGGTGTCGGCGTGGACCGCAGGGTGTCGCGTGAGGAGCGCCTTCGCCTCAAGGAGGAGCGCCGCCAGGACAAGCTGGACCGCAGGACGGCGCACCGTGGGGCGCTGGAGGGCCGGCACGAGCGGCACGCCGAACGCCATCATCTGCGGCACGAGCGCCACGAGGAGCGGCGCGAGCGCCAGTGGGAGCGGGCGGAGGAGCGCCGCGAGAGGCGTGAGCCGTAGCGCCGGGGCGCGCTACAGCTCGGCCGGCGTCGACCCCTTAAGCGTCGTCAGGTTGAACGTGTCCGCCATCCTGCGGAAGCCGGAGTCGCTCGGGTGCAGGTGGTCACCGGAGTCGTAACCGGGCAGCAGCTTGCGGGGGTTGTACGGGTCGCGCAGTGCCTTGTCGAAGTCGACGAACTCGTCGAAGACCTTGCCGGAGCGGATCTGCGCGTTCACGGACTGGCGCACGCCGTCGAGGCGGGGCTCGTAGCCGCGGTGGCCCTGGAACGGCATGAGGGTCGCGCCGACCACGCGCAGGCCGCGGGTGTGCGCCTGCCGGGTCAGCTCCCGCAGACCCTCGACGATCTTGTCGGGGTCGTTCTGGTGCGGGTTGCGGAGGATGTCGTTGATGCCGAGCGCGATCACGACGGCCTTGACGCCGGACCGGTCGAGGACGTCCCGGTCGAAGCGCGAGAGGCCGCTCGGGTTGTTCGCGGGGCGGCCGAGGCCGTCGGACAGGATGCGGTTGCCGCTGATGCCCTGGTTGACGACGCCGTAGCGCGCCGCGCCGTTCTCGTCGCGCAGTCGGGCCGCGAGGACGTCGGTCCAGCGGTGGTTGGCGCCCACCGTCGAGGTGACGCCGTCGGTCAGGGAGTCGCCTATCACGACGACGGTGCCGTCCGATTCGTTGCTGAGCACGTCGAGCGCGGTGACGTAGCGCCAGTACGGGGTCTGCTCCGTGTACGCGGCGCCGGTCGCGTCCTCCGTGCGGTCGCCCTGGGCGACGTACGACATCTGGCGGGCCTGCGGGTGGAAGGTGACCGGACCCGACGGGGTGGGCGAGTAGCTCGTGACGAGCATGTCCGCGTCGTGCGGGACGCGCAGCCGCACGGCGTCGCTCATGGCCTGGGAGCCGGCCGGGATGACGACCGAGGTGTTGCCGGCGAAGGTGAGGCGGCGCAGCGTGCCGGCCGCGGCGACCGGGCTGTTGGGCGCGGCGGCGACGGCGACCGAGGCGTGCGTGATGCTGAGCGGCTGCTGCCCGTAGAGGTTGGAGAACGTGATGCGGGCGCTGGTGCCGCCGATGCTGGTGTGCACGACGTTGCGCACGGAGCGGCCCGCGAGGCCGTCGGTCTCGGTGCCGGGCTCGCCGCCCGCGGGGGAGGCCGACCAACTGCCGGACCAGGTGCCGGTGGAGGCGGGGGCGGCCGAGTTCTGCGGGTGCCGGGGGCCGGCGCTGACCGTGCTGTTCGAGCCGTCGTAGGCACCGGAGACGCCCAGGTATATGGCGGCCGAAATCACGACGACCAGGGCCGCGAGCGCGGCCAGCAGGGCATAACCGTGGCGCTTGGTCATGCGGGGGTGTCTCCTCGGGGAGCGGGAGCCCCGAGGCTCCGGTGTGATGATCCCATGATGCGTCATGGGCCGGGAGGAAGCCGACACTGCCCCCCTCCGCCTTTTGAGACGCCGGGAACTTGTCGTCCGTTCCGGGAGTCGGTCAGGTAGGGACAATGTGTGAGAGGGATGACACGGAGGACTGCCGGGTGAGCGGACTTGTGACGGGCGGAGTGAGGTGAGTGGACGAAGTGGAGGACGCGAAGCGCGCGGCGGCCGCGCGCGGTACGGAGGAAACGGACGAAGCGGGCATGGGTGAGCATGCCCGTGCGCGCGGCTCCTCATTCGCGACGCGGCCGGCCCCGTTCGGCGCGGGCCCCGGCTCCTTCAGCCCCGCCGACGTGGAGAAGCAGCGCGGCGTACGGCGGATGAAGACCACCGCCACCGGCCTGCTCCTGCTCGTCGCCGTCATCTACGTACTCGCCCAGTGGGGGCAGAACTCCGGCGCGGGAGCCTGGGCGGGCTACGTCGCAGCCGCCGCCGAAGCGGGCATGGTCGGCGCCCTCGCCGACTGGTTCGCGGTCACCGCGCTCTTCCGCCGCCCCCTCGGCCTGCCCATCCCGCACACGGCGATCATCCCGACCAAGAAGGACCAGCTGGGCGTCTCGCTCGGCGAGTTCGTCGGGGAGAACTTCCTCTCCTCCGACGTCGTACGGCAGCGGCTGCGCGCCGTCGGCATCGGCGGCCGGCTCGGCACCTGGCTGGCCGAACCGGAGCACGCCGACCGGGTGACGGCCGAGCTCGCCACCGCCCTGCGCGGAGCCCTCACCGTGCTGCGCGACTCGGACGTCCAGGCGGTCGTCGGCGAGGCCATCACACGCCGCGCCGACGCCCAGGAGGTCGCGCCCGGCATCGGCAAGTTGCTGGAGAAGGTCGTCGCCGACGGCGGCCACAAGCGGGCTGTGGACCTCATCTGCGCACGGGCCCACGACTGGCTGGTGCGGCACGGGGACTCCGTCATGGACGCGGTGCAGGGCGGCGCCCCCGGCTGGACCCCACGGTTCGTCGACAGGAAGATCGGCGACCGCGTCTACAAGGAGCTCCTGCGCTTCGTCACCGAGATGCGCGACATGCCCGGGCACCCGGCCCGCGGCGCACTCGACCGCTTCCTCGGCGACTTCGCCTCCGACCTCCAGTCCGACACGGACACGCGGGCGCGCGTCGAGCGCCTGAAGTCCGAGATCATCGCCCGTCCCGAGGTCCAGGACCTGATCGCCTCCACCTGGTCCGCGGTCCGCGCCATGATCGTCGCGGCGGCGGAGGACGAGCGCAGCGAGCTGCGGCTGCGCGTACGGGCCTCGCTGCTCTCCCTCGGCCGCCGGATGGCGACCGACCACCGCCTCCAGGCCAAGGTCGACGGCTGGGTCGAGGGCGCGGCCACGTACGTCGTGACGACGTACCGCAAGGAGATCACCTCGCTGATCACGGACACCGTGGCGGGCTGGGACGCCGAGCACACCTCGAAGAAGATCGAGGCGCACATCGGCCGTGACCTGCAGTTCATCCGGATCAACGGCACGGTGGTGGGCTCGCTGGCAGGGCTCGCGATCTACGCGGTGTCGCGGGCGCTGGGGGCGTGACGCGCCGCCCCCGCGGCCTCCGCAGGGTCAGCGCGAGGAGGGCCGCCCCCGCGCACAGCGCGCCCGCGCCCACCCACACCGGGTCGTACGAGCCGAAGGTGTCCCGCGCCATCCCGCCCGCGAACGCCACGGCCCCGGCCCCGACCTGGTGCGCGGCGCTCACCCAGCCGAACACGACCGGCGCGTCCGCCCCGTAGTGGGCGCGGCACAGCGCGATCGTCGGCGGCACGGTCGCCACGTCGAGCAGCCCGAAGACGACGGTGAACGCGACGAGCGGCGCGTCCACGGCCGACGTCAGGAGCAGCGGCAGCGCGAGGAGGGTGAGGCCGCGCAGGGCGTAGTACACGGCGAGCAGGCGGCGCGGATCGGCGCGGTCCGTCAGCCATCCGGACGCCACCGTCCCCGCGACATTGAAGATCCCGATGAGGGAGAGCAGCGACGCGGCGACGGTCACCGGCATCCCGTGGTCGTGGGCGGCGGGCGCGAAGTGCGTCCACATCACCCCGTTCGTCGAGGCGCCGCAGACCGCGAACGTCCCGGCGAGCAGCCAGAACGGGCCGGTGCGGGCGGCGCGGGCGAGCGTGCGCAGGGCGCGCCGCGCGGCGTCCTCCCTCAGGGCCGGCCCTTTGCGCGGATCGCGCACCGCGGCCCACACCACGGGCAGCGCGCCGGCCGCGGCGAGCGCGAGAGCCGCGGCGGCCGCCCGCCACGAGTACGTGTCGATCACCCACGACAGCACGGGCAGGAACACGAACTGCCCCACCACGCTCGCCGCCGTGAGCAGCCCGGTGACGAGCCCGCGCCGCGCGACGAACCACCGCTCGGTGACGGTCGCGGCGAACGTCGTGGCGGTCGCCCCCGTCCCCAGGCCCACCAGCGCGCCCCAGTACAGGACGAACTGCCAGGGTGCGGTCATGGTCGTGGCGAGCCCGGCCCCGGCCGCGACGAGACACAGGGCGCCGACGGCGACGCGCCGCATCCCGAGCCGGTCCATGAGCGCCGCGGTGAAGGGGGCACTCGCCCCGTACACGACCATGTTCACGAGCGAGCCGAGCCCGACGGACGCCCGTGACCAGCCGAGATCCTCGTGCAGAGGCCCGACGAGCAGACCGGCGAGCGTGCTGAACGCACCGGCCGTGACGATGGCGAGCGCGGCTCCGGCGGCCACGGTCCAGGGCGAGCCGGGTTTGTGGGGGTGCGGCCGGGGGCTGGAGTTCTTCATGACTTCCACCCTGTGACGGAGGCACCCGCCGCCACGACTGGCCAGATGGCCACGAGGTGAAAGAATCTGGCCATGACTCCCGTAAGGCCCGCGACGCCGGCGCACAGCGGCCGCCGGACCGTCGCCGTCCTCGTGCGTGACGGCGTCCTGCCCATGGAACTCGGCCTGGTCCACCAGCTGTTCGGCACGGCGAGGTCCGCGGCGGGCGAGCCGCTCTACGACGTCCGCACCTGCGCCCCGCGCCCCGGCAGGATCCGCACGGACGCGGACTTCCCGATCTACGCGGAGCACGGCCTTGAGGCGGTGGCCGCCGCGGACACGGTCCTCGTACCGGCGTCGCACGAGACGGACGAGGGCCTGCGGCCGGGCGGCCTGCCCGAGGAGCTGGCGGAGGCCCTGCGCACGGCGGCGGCCCCGCGTACGGCGGAGGAGGTGCGTGGGGCGGAGGGGGCGCCCGGGCGCCGCCCCGCGCGGGTCCCCCGCCGCATCGCCTCCATCTGCACGGGCTCGTTCGTGCTCGCCGCGGCGGGACTCCTGGACGGCCGGCGCGCGACGACGCACTGGATGTCGGCCGATCTCTTCGCGCGTACGTTCCCGTCCGTGACGGTGGACCCCGGCGTCCTGTACGTCGACGAGGGCCGGATCCTCACGTCCGCGGGCGAGGCGGCGGGCATCGACCTGTGCCTCCACATGATCCGCCGCGACCACGGCGCGGCCGTCGCCGCGGAGGTGGCGCGCCGCACGGTGGTGCCGCCGCACCGGGAGGGCGGCCAGGCACAGTACATCCAACGCCCCGTGGAATCAGAGGGGTTGACGTCCACGTCCGCGTCACGCGCCTGGGCCCTCACCCGCCTCGCCGAGCCCCTCACCCTCGCCGAGCTGGCCGCGCACGACGCCATGTCCGTGCGCACGTACAGCCGCCGCTTCCGGGAGGAGACCGGCCTCACCCCCATCCAGTGGCTGACCCAGCGCCGGGTGGACCGCGCGCGCGAACTCCTGGAACAGACCGACCACACCGTCGACCGCATCGCGACGGAGGCGGGCTTCGGCACGGGCGCCTCGCTCAGGCAGCACTTCCAGGCGGGGCTCGGGGTGTCGCCGGGGGCGTACAGGTTGACGTTCAGGGGGAACGGGCGGGCAGGCGAGCGGGTACGGACATGAGCATGCGTGCGCTGCTCATCGCGACAGCGGTCGGGCGCACGTTCCGCAAGGATGACCGGTAGTCCGCGTACCGCCCCGACCTGACCCCACCGCACGGGAGCCCCCGATGACCATCCGCAGGATCGTCCCGGACCTCACGACGAAGTCGCCGGAGTCGATGGCCGAGAACCGCGACTTCTACGGCCTGCTCGGCTTCGAGGAGGTCATGAACCAAGGCTGGGTGATGACACTCGCGTCCCCCTCCAACCCGACCGCCCAGGTCAGCTTCCTCACCCACGAGGCGACCGCGCCCGTCGTCCCGGACCTCAGCGTGGAGGTCGAGGACGTGGACGCGGTGTACGCGCAGGTACGCGCATCGGGCGCCGAGATCGTCCACGACCTCCGCGACGAGGAGTGGGGCGTGCGCCGCTTCTTCGTACGGGACCCGGAAGGGCGAGTGGTGAACGTACTGGGGCACCGGCGGCCGAGCTAGGGCCTTTTGTCCGGATCAGGGTCTAGGCGCGCCGGTCGGCCAGGACGTACGACGCGGCGGCGACGCCCCCGGCGACCGTGAACACGGCGGGCCAGGCACCGAGCTTCTTGGCGAGCGGGTGCGACCCGGCGAACGCGGCGACGTAGGCACCACCGAGTACGGCGGCGACCCGGCCCCCGGCGGCCTGCCGCCACTGAGCCCCGGCCGCGACGCCGGCTGCGGCCAGTACGACACCGCCGAGCTGCCGCTTCTTGGTGAACCGCGCCACGGCGTACCCGCCGACAATCCCGCTCGCGGCCACTGCCGCCGCCGGTACCTTCGCCATCACTGCCTCACTTCTCCGTCATGTGCGGCCCGGGTGGACCGGGACCGATTCGAGGCTAACGCGCGGGATTGCGGCACCTGCGGGCAGGTTCGGATCCCCGCGTACGGGGATCCGGAGCGCCGTCGTAAATGGCCCCCGGTGCACTAGAATTCCTGTGCGATCAACGGGGGTTGAGCGCCACATGTGACCGGGGGAGCGGCGTGATGGGCGATCCAAAAGATCTACGGGTTCCGCCCGAGAAGCTGACCAAGCTCGCGGACGACCTGGACGACATGCAGGACCACCTGGACACGCAGGTGAAGCGCATGGACACGATCGTCGACAGCATCGAGGCGGGCTGGAGCGGCCCGGCGTCGACGGCGTACCGGGGCTTTCACCGGGCGGCGGCCGAGGACGCCGTACGGATCCGCGAGGTGATGAAGGTCCTGGAGCAGGCGGTCCGCATGAGCCGCGACGGCTTCACCCAGCTCGAACTGGACAAGCTCGACCAGTTCCGCCGGATCCAGGTCCACGTCGACGTGGCGGGCGAGGCGGACAAGCTGTCCACGCCGAACGTCGAGCCGGCCGCGCCGCCGTCACGGCCGCGCAGCGGCCTGGACAGCTTCTGATCCGGCCGTTCCACCCGGTCATCCGCACGTTCACCAACCGCCGCCGCATCCGCACGCAGCCGTAGACCACAGGCCCGTACGCGGATGCAGCCGCAACCATGACTCGTAGCCGCAGACGCGCACAGCGACAAGGGGGATCCGTGCCGCCCAGCGACGCCGACGACCACATATCGATCACCTTCACCACCCTCCACCATCTCGCGGTGGAGCTCGAGGACATCCTCAAACAGCTCAACGGCCGGATCGACGACCTGTACGAGCGCGTAGAGCCCGTCGTCCTGTCCTGGCAGGGCGAGGCCCGGGAGATGTTCGTCGACAAGCTCGACGAGTGGGACCACTCGGCGCAGGATCTCCAGGCGGCCCAGAAGTGGCTGCACGAGATCGTGACGACGGGCCACATCAACTACGCGGCGGCGCACCGGGCGGTCCTGCGCGGCTGGGGCGCGGCCTGATGGGGACGCCGGCGCCGAGCAGCGGCACCATCGATGTCAAGCCCTCCACCCTGCACCAGGTCGCGGGCGGGTTCGCGGGCGAGCAGACGCCGTTCGACAAGGCCGCCAAGAACCTGATCAAGGAGCTGAAGGAGTACCCCGACGCGGGCGGCTACGGCACCGCCCCGCAGGCCTTCGCCGCCTCCTACCTCAAGGCCGGCAACCGCTACCTGGAGGTGTGGGCCAGGTCCGTCGTCAGCATCGGGGGAGCCGCGGTCGGCTTCGCCACCACAGCGAACAACTACTCCAAGGCGGAGGCCGCCAACGACGCCTCGGGCAAGACCAAGCCCCGGACGCAGCCCCCGCCCGTCGTCATCGACACGGCCCCGGACTACGGATCGGTCCCCGACCTGAAGTGGGGCGACGACGACGGCGGAGACGACTTCATCCGCTCGCTCCTGGAGTGCATCCCGGACGTCGTCTGGCACCTCATCCGCCCGCTGCTCGAACACGCCTTCCGCTGGGGCAAGGTCGCCGAGGTCTACCCGTATCCGCAACAGCACTACCTCAACTCGCTGTCGCAGTCCTGGGCGGACATGACGATGGCGCTGTCCTGGGCCGAGGACAGCCTGACCCGTCAGATGTACGGCATCACACAGCAGAGCAACAGCGAATGGCACGACGCCATGCGCCAGTTCTGCAGCTCGCTGTGGGGCACTACGGCGTGGGGCCAGAGGACCGAGGGCTACGAGTGGGCGCACGACAAGGCGTCCAACCAGAAGCCGAGCCACCCGGTCATGACAGTCCTCTTCGACACCGCGATGAAGATCAGCGACTTGCTGCGCGAGTTCGCCGAGGCGGCGGTGTACGTGAACGGCGAGGTCTGGGACATCTACTTCGACGCGGTCAAGAAGGCCGTCGGCGACATCGACCTCAGTGACGGCGTCGACCTCAAGGACCTCAAGGAGGGCGCGAAGGGCGTAGGCCGTTTCCTCAAGGGCCTCGCCAAGGGCGGCGCCGAGCTGAGCGTCGAGATCACCCTCAACATCGACACGGCCGCGCTCAACCGCGTCGTGGAGGAGTACAACCGCCGCGTGAACGCCCTCGTGCCTCAACTCAACGCACTGATGGACGCGTTGGACGAGGCGCACCGAAGTGCTCCGACGTATGCGGCGGAGGAGGCCCGCGCGGAATCCTTCGGCGCGCGCTCGCTGAACGACTTCAAGCAGGAGCACAAGTACACCAAGGACGCGGACGAGAAGAACCACTTCTACGCCATCGACCTGGCGAACCAGGAAGGAATCCACGGAAGCCACCCGGTGGACAGGCATATTGGCCTCACTACCGATCAGCTGAGCCAGCGCTTGCGTGATCAGAGCGATCCCCCGTCCGCCTCCACGTTCAAAGACATGCCATCCGCCCAACGCTTCACTCAGGCGACACTCGACGACGCCGACAATGCGGCGCGAGTGGAAAAATGGATCGCAGGAGTTGAGCGACGGGCCAGGAATAACCCGAACCGGAATCCCGACAATTCTAAGATCGACCCTCCGCTCACTCTCACCTTCAATGAGGCGACAGGGAAATCAGTCACCCGGGCCGACTATGACGCGCACGGACTGAACGCCACGGCCGGAGACGTAAAGTCCGTGGAAGTGGCGCTAAAATACAAATCCGGGATCGATCCGCCGTTCGTCGTCATAACGTCCTACCCAGCAGCACCCTAGTCAACGAGGAGTCGAGCAAGGTGAAGTCGTACACAGGTGCGCTGTTCAACAGCGGCCCGGTGGAGAGGCTCCTCGATCTCGCGGCGAGATGTCAGGAATCTTCCGACGCCAGTCCGCTGGACGACGATCTGCGGCGCTTCATTCGGATTGTGGAGAATTCGAATGCCGCTCATTGGGCCTGCCCGATTTCCAGCGTCGCCGCACTCCTGGAGTTTCTGGGAGATATCGTGGACGGCGACTCCGCGCCTTTTGTGCCTGCCGAATTTCAGCAGAGGATGCTGCGGGTCGCCGATGGAGTGGGTGGAGGCGAGTATTTGCGCACACTGGCAGGAATCATCAGGATTCTGGCCCAAGATCCGGTTGCGGATTATACGGAACTCCCTATGGCTGCATGGGAGGCTCGCATCCTATTTCCTCGGCTAGGCGGCTTCGGTGCAAACTGGATCTACGACGGCGAGTATTTGTCGTTCGAGGACTCGGTCCGGGCGGCCATTGATTCAGAGCATCCCTACTGCCCTGAATTCCTGGCTCCCTTGGCGGCCGAGGCGCAAACGGCTTTGGTCCTCTTCCCGGAGCAAGAATATTTTCGCGTCAACATTTCGGAGCATATTCCGTGGGCTTCCATTGCGTCAGTCAGGGAACTCCTTTTGTTGATCAATGACCATATGCGGCATGAACACTGAGACGCATGGAAGGTAAAGTGCCGAGTCGAAACCGCTCTTCCACGTACCCCGACCGCGAGACCGCCCAATGGGCCACCCAGCAAGTGGTCACGGCCAACGAACAGCTCATCCACCGCTGGCTCGCGCAGTCGACCCGCTCCCGCCTCGCCATCGAGGCCGCGTGGCCGTCCCGCCCGGACCCGGTCGGCCGGGTCCTGCTCCAGGCGATGATGCTGGCGGGCCGCGACCCCGTCGACGTACGGGCCGCGCGCGTCATCCTCAAGCGGGACGACGCGAGCCCGCACGGCTTCGCCGTGCACGCCACGTTCCCGGTCTACCTGTAGCCACCCGTATCACCCCGTAGAGGACGCCGCAGCCGTGCCCATGAAACCGCTCGAACACGACCGACGTTACGGCGAGTTGGACCAGGTGATGCGCGCCTACGCCGGCCAGACCGCCGACGACACCGAGGACAAGCCGAGCGCCGCCCTCACCGCCTACCTGCGCCACACCTGGCACACGCGCCCGTGGGCGCTGGCGGCCGCCGAGACGCAGCTGCGCGAGTACTCCCGTAACCCTCCGGGCCGAGTGCGCCTGCGCCTGGGCGAGTTCTACTCGGTCCCGGACGTCGGCCTGCCCGAGGGCGACATCCAGGGCTGGCTGGCCATCCTCGCCGACCACATCAAACAGAGCATCGAAGAAGGCGAAGTCCCGCCCCCTTCATCCCCCTTGACCCACTGGGAGTGGCGCGCCCGCTTCCCGGAGGTGGCGCAGTTCCTCGGCGGCTGGTTCTCCCAGGACATGCCGGACGAGTTCGCAGACCACGACGCGGCGGTCACGGACTACATCGCCACGACGGACGCACAGCTGGTGGCACGCCTCGCGGGAGAACTCCACGAGTTGCTCGCCCTGCCCCTGGACGAATCCGACTACGCCGTGGCGCTGGCGGAACTGGGCATGGAGATCGACCCTCCAACGCCGTACGGCCCGTCAGGGTGGCTGGCGCGGGTGGCGGAGCAGGTGGGCGGGGGCGGGTTCGTGGCGGATTACGGGGAGGGGCGGGCGCCGGGCGGGGAGTAGGGGGCCAGCAAACAGTCGGTCACGGGACACGGGTACAAGCACCCCAAGGCCTGCTCGGTGCAAGGGAATTGAAAGCCGCCCAAAAAGACGATTCGCGGCCGAAGGCTGGGGTGCTACGTTCCCGCCCATGCCCAACACCACTGACACCGCCCTGGCCGCCAAGACCGAGATAGACGCGATCACGGCGGAATTCTTCGGCGCGTTCGACAACAGGGGCGGCGGCGAGGCGGACGTCGACCGGATCCGCCGTCTCACGATCCCGGGTGCCGTGATCGTGAGCACCGGCCCGGCGACCACGGCCTACACGGTGGACGAGTTCATCGACCCGCGCCGCAAGCTCCTGTCGGACGGCCGGCTGGTCGAGTTCTCCGAGTGGGAGACCTCGGAACGGACCGAGATCGCGGGCGACATCGCAGCGCGCTTCGGCGAGTACCGCAAGTCAGGCGTCATGAACGGCGAACCGTTCGAGGGCGGCGGCACGAAGTCCATCCAGTTCGTCCGCACGCCGGATGGCTGGCGCATCGCCTCGTTCACTTGGTACGACCAGCCTTGACGGATAAGTCTGTCGGGTGAAGCCGAGGGACATACCGGGGATCACCGGCTACTCGGGCGCTGACGTGTCGACTTGCCAACTGCGGGCTGTGGCACGTGCGAAGAGCTCCTGGGCGGGAGTGGTGAACACTTCGTCCCCGTCGAGAAGCACGCGTGTGCTGGAGAGCGGCCCTGACCGGGCCACCACAGCTCGATCGCGGTCTCGGTTGCTCCGTCCTCGGCCAGTGCTTGGACGGTGACATGATCCAGCGTCCACTCGGCCAGCGCGCTGCTCTCGGAACGGTGCAGCACGTCGGCCTCGCCCCACTCCTGTGGTGCTGCGGCAACTGCCTCTGCCAGCGTCATACCAACCCGACGGCCACACCATGGGGCGGGTCGAGTACTAGTAGACCGTCGTAGCTAATTTTTGGGATAAAGGTGACGTAGTTTGGTGCGTGCGTCGTGGGTGGTGAACTGCCAGTTCACTTGGCGTTGGTCGGTGTTGGTGGCGTTCTGCCAGGCTGTGAGTTCGGTGTTGAGGATGTCGAGGTCGTTGATCCGGCGGTCGAGGCATTGGCGGGTCAGCGCGGAGAGTTCGATCTCGGCGATGTTGAGCCATGACCCGTGTTTGGGCGTGTGGTGGATCTCGAGGCGTTGGGCCAGCGCGAAGGCCTCTTCTGGTTCGAAGGCCTCGTACAGTGAGGCGATGGTGTGGGTGTTGAGGTTGTCCATCACCAGCACCACGGCCTCGGCGTCGGGGTAATCCACGCTCAGCAGCTGTTTGATCTGGCCGGCCCAGTCGATCCGGGTCCGCTGGGACAGTGCCTGAACTCGACGCCACCCGCGCAGGGGTTCGACCCACACGAAGATTGAGCACGTGCCGCAGCGGATGTACTCGCTGTCCTGGCAGGTGTCGTGGCCAGGGCGGGCCGGGAGCGGGGCGCGGGCATGGTCGAGGAGCTGGTAGGGCTTCTCGTCCATGCACACGACCGGACGTGCTGGGTCATAGGGCCGGGCATAGATGGCCAGTACGTCTTCCATCCGGGCCGCGAACTGCGCGTTTGCCTTCGGTGGGATGGTCCAGCACTTCTTCAGATGAGGACGCAGTTTCGTTTTTTTAAGACCCGCCCGATGGTGGAGTGATCCAGGTTCGGGATGTCCTCGACCAGCGCGACATGCTTCTCCAGCAGCCGCAGGGACCACCGGGTATAGCCCTGGGGTGGCTGTGAGCATGCCATCGCGATCAGCCGGGCTTCGACCTCACCGGTCACCGGCGAGGGTACCGGCGGCAGCTCGCGCTTCTTCCGGGCGATCGTGGCGTGAACATCGCCACCGGTCTCGGCGAACCGCTTGGCCACCAGCCGCAGTGTCTCGCCCGAGACTCCGGCCCGGGCCGCGACCGCGTCCTGCGAGCCGATCGCGCCTGCAGAGGTGTCGAGCGCGAGCAGCACCCGCGCCCTTCTGATCACCGAGGCTGGATGGATACCCGTCGTGGTTACCCGAACCAGCTCTTCACGATCAGCCGCGGTCAGCACCACCGGCCTCTTCTTCTGCGAACCCATCACCCCAACTCCCGTCCGGCAGAAGGGAAGCAACATCTGCCGGACCCCACCATCCCAACCAAACAACCCAGAACTAAGCAACGACACGCTACTAGGTCCATCGGTTGGCTTCTCACTTCTTGCCCGCGCGGCGCCGCGTCTGCGCTGGAGGCCACCGACGCCTCTGGGCGGACCGCTCGTTGGCCGGCCGCCTCCTGGCAGAAGGAGCATTGGTTCTCGTCGGCTACGGGGCGGAAAAGATGGGCCTGGGTGTGGTGTGGGCCTTCGCATTCGCGGAGGGCGGCGAGGCGTCCGGAGAGGCGTGAACGGTCGGGGGTCTGGCCTCCGGGGCGCTCGGCGGGTCGGGCTTCCGGCGTCCGGGCGGGTGGCACGTCGGAGAGCAGGTAGCGGAGGAGGCCGCCCGGGTGGCGTACGGGGGTGCCGTTGGTGGGCAGGCTGCGCAGGATGTGGACGCGGATGTCCTCTGGAGTGTGGCCTGCGGCGAGCCAGCGGGCGGTGAGGGTCGTGAGTTCGGCGGTCATGGCGCGGGGGATGTGGAGCAGGGCGGGGTCGAGGGTGCGGTAGGCGGCGACGAGGGTGCCGGCCTCGGTGGCCGCCGGTTCCTCGGGCGGGGCCGGAAGGCTGGGGGTGTTGTCCCCTGTGTTGTCATCGCCGTTGGGATGACCGTCGGCTGACGGGGTGGTCGGCCGACCGACGGCCGGTTCCGGGGGTGTCGGCGCGACCTGCGGAGATGCGGCGGCAGCGGCGACGGGCAGGGCCTCCCGAGCCATCAGCTTGACCGCTTGCTCAGGCCTCAACGGGACGCTGGACACGAGCTGTTGAGTGATCCAGCGTCCATTTGGCCCCTGCATTCGCCGCTCGTGCACGAAGCCCTCGGCCTTGAGTTCGCGTTTGGCGCGGGTGAAGGCGCATCCGCCGATGCGGGCGCGTTCGGCCGTACGGGAGAGGGGTTCGCGGGAGCCGTCGGGGAGGGAGAGCTGCCAGGTCAGGAGCCGGACGGCGTCGGAGGAGAGCCGGGGGTGCCGGATGAGCTCGTTGGAGAGCTGGGTGAAGGCGCGGGTGGGCGCGATACTGTGGCGATAGATCACGGTGGAGTGCTCTTCCACTGGTGGTTGAGGCCCTCGCCGGCGGTTGCAGCCGCTGCGGGGGCCGTTTGCTGTTTCGGTGACCGTATCGCACGCAGAGTGATGAACGTGACGCGTTCCGTGAAGTTCGCGGCGTCGGTCACGCTACGGCAAATGGGTACGTGTTCACATCCAATCAACCCTGGATATCGGCGAGTTCACTTCTGCCGCTCACGACGGCGGGGAGGCTGAATGGTGCGGCGGGTCCGGTGCCGGAACCGGGCACTCAAGGTGCCGCTCGGTTGTCCGTCCTGGCCCGGACGAGCTGAAGATCTCCACCGCGTCGAACGGCTCCCGGGGGTGGATCGGCGTATCGCAGCGGCCGCAGTAGCGGGTGCCGCCCGCGTCGCTCACTGCTCGCCGCCGGCGTACTCGTCGAGGGTGCGGACGATGCGTGCGAGAGCGGTGAGCTTGATGCAGGCCGCGAGCGAGCTCGGGCTGAGTCCGGTGGAGAGCGCATCGCGGGCGTCTCCGAGTGCCTTGTCCCGGCTGTACCAGGCGCGGGTGCCGCGGTCGATGCGGTCGGCCTGCCCCTGGACGAGAGGCAGGAGCCGGTGCAGTTCGACGCGGAGAGCGAAGTCGAGTTGGCAGCGGCGTGCCGGTTCAGGCCGAACGCGGGGTGAGTTGAACGCCTCGTCGAGTAGCTGGGACAGGGAGCGGGGCTCGACGCTGGTGGGGGTCTGAACGCTGGGCATGGCGCCTCCGCTGGGCTTGCCCGCCCCCGGGTGGAGGCGGTGGTCGGTGCCGCGTGCTTCGACGTTAGGGGCCCGCTGTGCATGCGGACCAGCGTTGTGCATCTCTGTGCAGACATAGCTTGTGTGCAGGACTTTTGGCGACATCGCGGTCTTGACGGATGCCTCCCACGGGGTGACGGTGGTGCACACGACTGCACCATTGACATGGGGAGTTCGCCGTGGCGCTACGGTTCATCGGGATCGACCCCAACACCGGGGACAAGCAGAGTCCGACGGTGTGGGTGGACGAGAGCAAGCAGGAGCTCGTTTTTCAGGGCTGGGAGCCAAGCCCCGAACTGGAGGCGGAGTGCGCGGCGTTCGAGGTGCCGGGGCACGCCCAGGGAATCCCGGAGGGCGAGGCCGTTATCCGGATTCCCGCCCGCATGATCGGCATGGTGAGGGAGGCGTGCGATGCCCTTGAGCGTTCCGACGTTCGATGAACTGATGGCCCGGTGCCGGACGGCGGTTCATCTGGAGATGCGGGACAGCTACGCCGTCGACTACGAAGAGGGGCCGTTCGCCGACTGGCGTGCGGGCTTCCGGCACGACCCGGAGGACCGGCCGTCGTGGTGGAGGCCGTGGCTCGACCTCATCCAGGAGAACGTGCGGCGCGGCGCCGTGATCCGCCGGGCCCGGATCGTGTCCGAACCGGTCAGCGAGTACACCCGGTTCCTGTACGACGGCACGTTCACGAACGTCGCCGCAGGCGAGCTGGTCCGCTGGCTGCCGCGACGGCACGCCTCCGATCTTGCGCTGCCCGGGAACGACTTCTGGCTGTTCGATGACGAGTGGGTGCACTGGAACCACTTCGCTGGCGACGGCACGTGGACCGGCGAGGAGATGACAGACAGCCCTGCGGCAGCGAAGCTGTGCGCGGACGCCTTCGAGGCGGTGTGGGAGCGCGGTGTCCCGCACGATGAGTACGAGATCCGCTGAACAACCCCAGGTAGGCCGGCTTCATGCCCAAGTCCCCGTCGTCGTCCGCGCAGGCCGCCCGAGAAGCGGTCGCGCTGAAACTGCGCGACATGCGTCTGGGCGCGGGACTCACTGTGCAGGGGCTGGCCTCCGCCGGCGGGTGGCACCATTCCAAGACGTCCCGCATCGAGAACGCGAAGACGGCACCGTCCGCCCGGGATATACGGGCCTGGTGCGAGGCATGTGGAATGCCAGAGCAGGCGGCCGGCCTCATCGCGCAGTCCCTCGACGCGGAGGCCATGTACCGGGAGTGGCGGCTGCAGGTCCGGTCGGGCATGAGGCACCTGCAGGACAGCGTCGTCGACTTTTTCCGGGCCACCCGTCTGTTCCGCGTGTACTCGTCGACGCTCGTTCCCGGGCTGCTGCAGACCGAGGGGTACGCGGCCGCGTTGCTGACGAGCATCGCCGATTTCCGGCAGGTGCCGGTGAACGACGGGCCGGCCGCCGCCGCGGCGCGCGTCGAGCGGTCGCGCATCATCCTGGAGCCGGGGCACCGGTTCCTCCTGCTCGTCGAGGAGGCCGTCCTGCGAGCCCAGATCGGCGACGAGCAGGCAATGGCCGCCCAGCTCGGCTACCTACTCACGGCGGGAGCACTGCCACAGGTGTCGCTCGGCGTCATACCGGCGGACACATCGAACCGTTGTCACTGGCCCATTGAGACGTTCCATGTGTACGACGACCGGCTTGTCTCCGTCGAGCTCACCTCCGCAGAGGTCAACATCACGGAGCCGGCGGAGATCGCCTTGTACCTGCAGGCGTTTGAACAACTGCGGAGCATGGCCGTGTACGGGGCCGACGCGCGTGCGCTCATCACGCGTGCCATCGACGCGCTTGACCAAGACCAGACGTGAGGGTGCGACAACAGCTCAGGCCGGGCAGTTTTGCTTGCCGGCATGGACTTCGAAGGTGCTGCTCTGCCCTGATGGCAGAGAGCCGCAGGGACTCACGAGCCAGGTGAGATCGCGGAGTTGAGCAGCAGAGTCGCATCCTCGTACTGCTGTGCCGCGTGGAAGCTCGCGACTATCCGGAGCACGGCGCCAACGTCCCGGCGCGCGGCGTTGGTGATCACGGCGTCCGCGGCTTCGGACAGTCCGGCTGAGCGGCACGATGCGACGACGCGTGGGATCTCACCTGCGGGGAGGGACATCGCCGACTGCCAGATCATGAAGAACGCGTCCTGTGTCTGACGCCGCAGCAGGCGGCTCATCAGGGTCTCCAGCTCCGTCCAGCCCGCATCTTCGTTCATCTGCGGGTGCCGGTCCCCCTCCGGCAGGGGGACCGGCACCCGGACACGTTTGCGCGCCCGCAGCTGGCGCTGCCGGGCGAACGCGGCGGTGTGGCGCCGCTGAGTGATCCGGACGGCCGGCTTGGCGGCGATGCTTCCCGGCCAGTCTGGCTGGCCGGAAAGCATCAGGAGGAGCTCATCCAGGGAGTGCGGGATTCTGACACCGGCGAGGTCAGTGTCCTGCCGTATGGCGGCGTAGAACTTGCGGAGCACTTCAGGCCTTGGCTGGTTCCTGCCGTTCAGGTAGCCATTCAGTGTGCTTGTGGCTACTCCGCATTCCTTGGCCACCCGCTCCTGGGTGAGGTCGGTGCAGTCCTTGACCCGTCGCAGGGCGTCAGCGAACGCGCGCTTTTCGTCGGAGTACTCGGGCGGGAGCTCCTTCCAGCCCTGCGTTCTCTTAGCCACAGCAACCTCTCCTCGGAAGGCACGTCTGAGCAGCGTAAGTCTCCGATTGTGAGAGACGTTTGGGGCTTCAGGAAAGTGCCGTGCGGCTGGTGTGACTTACGAGAGCCAGTGAAAGTCTTGTGGGACTGGAATTGCCTTGGGTGGCCACGCCATGGTTGAGGGGACCGCCGGAGCGGGCCTCAACCTCACTTCCTCCAGCGCGTCTTCTGACCAAACCGATCCAAGGGGGCACGGTATGGCTGTTCCGGCGTGGGACGATCCGGAGCTTGGAACGATGAAGCGCGCGGCGCTCTGGCTGATCACGGTGATCGGCGAAGGCAGCACGTTCACGAAGGCGGACGTGGCCAAGGCCTTCCCTGGTGTGAGCCAGGCGGACCGCCGTGTACGTGACCTGCGTTCGCATGGCTGGCAGATCGACACGCACCGCCAGGACCCGAGCCTCGGCCAGCACGAGCAGCGCTTCGTGGCGGCCGGCGAGCCGGTGTGGGAGCCCGGCAAGGGCAGCGGTCGGTCGGGCTCCACGATGACGGAGACGCGCCGCCGCGAGGTCCTGCTCACGGACGGCAACATGTGCCGCTCGTGCGGAATCGCGGCGGGCGGGGACTACGGGGACGGGTTCGACACCGCGCAGATCGACATCGCCCGCCGGCCCGTGGTGCAGACCGACGGCGCCGAGAAGGTCGAGCTGGTGGCCGAGTGCAACCGCTGTCGCGTCGGCGGCCGCTCGAAGAAGGTGGACTTCGGGCAGATCGAGGGGGACATCTCGGGGCTTGGTAGCTTCGAGCGCGACGTGCTCGCAGGGTGGATCGAGAGGGATCAGAGAGAGTTCAGCAAGGTGGAGCGGCTCTGGGCGGTGTACCGCACGCTTCCCGCGGAGTCTCGCGAGCGGTTCCGTGAGGCGCTCACGGCGTCCGACAACTAGTTCCCGCTTGTCGGGGTGGGGTCGGCCGGCCCCACCCCCGGTATGTAGCTGAACTCTCAGGAGGAGAACGTGAACAACGAATTCGGTAACCCGCCGCTTGCTGCTGAGAACCGCGGAACCGTGGAACGGCGCCTCAAGGAAGCCACGGCCGGCGATGGCCCTCGCGAGACCCTCACTGTCGAGTGGCGGACCAAGCCGAAGGTAGTCGAGGTCATCGACATGCCAGTGCACTCGCTCTATCTCAATCCCGCTACGCACCGGATCCGGGCTCAGCGGAGCTACAAGCCGGAAGCGGACAGCCGACTGGATGAGGAACCCTGGAGCCCTGAGAGCCAGGAATACCTCATGTATCTCCTGCAGGCCAAGCCCGATGACCCCTCCAAGTTCGATCCGGCGTTTGCCGAACTGAAGGCCAACCTGCAGGAGTTCGGGCAGAACGAGCCGGGCCTCATTACGAGGGATGGCATCCTCGTTAACGGCAACACCCGCGCTGCCGCCCTCAGAAAGCTGGGCGTGCCCAACATCCGGGTCGGTGTCCTGCCCGACTCCTGCACGTGGGCGGACATCAACGCGGTTGAGCTCTCGCTGCAGCTTCGGCAGGACAAGCGGCGCGACTACTCGTACATCAACGAGCTCATCGCCATGCAGGAGCAGATGGACTCGGGGCGCCAGATTTCCGACATTGCCAAGGCCTTCCACAAGCGAGTTCCGACAGTCGAGGCCGACTTGTGGATCCTGGCCAGGCTTGAGGAACTTCGGATCCGATCTCGTGCAGACGGGGCGCAACTGCAGCTGCTCTACTTCGAGGATGCGAAGGAGAAGCTGCACGAGCTCTACCGGGCGTGGACGAAGGATTCGAAGAAGAACCGTGACCGTGCGGACCTGATGATGGAGTACCGCATTGCTGCGATTGCTTTGAAATTCTCGAAGACGGATGTCCGGCTCATCGATTCGGAGTTCTGGAGGCGGTACCTGGAGCCGCGTCTTGCGCCAGCTCTCCGGCCGGACGTATCTGAGTCGGAAGAGCGGCGCATTCCGGGCATGAAGCGTGTTGTGAAACCCGTGGCGGCCCCATACGCGGAGGCGAAGGCCCTTACTGACCAGATCCTTCAGGCGACAGCCCTTGAGCGCTCTGGTACCGAGGCGGCCTCCGAGGCCTCGAAGAAGGTGAAGCAGGTTCGGGAAGCGTTCGATGAGGCTCTCGAGCCGGCCGGTAAGGATTCCCGCGTGCGCAAGCGGAGCCTGGCCGCGTCCGACCGTATCAACGATGCCTGCCAGGACATCGAGCAGTGCATCATCGACATCGGCCTTGCCCGTGCGTCGAACAGCCTGGACGAGGAGACCCTCGACGACTCGGTGCTGAGGCTCAAGGCGACCCTGGGGAAGCTTGCCCGTGAGGTCAACCGCAGCATCGGGGACCCTGGCGACGGCGTGGCGTGGCTGCTCGACGCGGTGAGCAAGGAGCAGGCGTGACCGTGGCGGAGGAACGTTCGCTCACCATCGGCTTCGACACCACCCGAACCAAGGTGGTGCTCCGCGCCGCGCAGCGGTTCCAGCGGGATCTCGCGTCGCTGGCCACCCGCTTTTCGGTGGGGGGCCAGCGCAGCCTGCTCACGGCCGAGGTCGGTCTGGACGACTTCCTGGCCGGCGTCGAGGCACTGGCTGACTGGCCCGACGACGGGGTCGACTGGGATCAGGAACTCCTGGCGCTCGTCGAGAGCGTCATGGACGACTCGGACTTCGCGGAGCGCCAGCTTCAGGGCGAGTCCGTGCGGCACGTTGACGCCGACGATGTTGAGGGCCTGCTGGGTGTCGGTTGGAAGGCCGATCTCACCAGCTTTCAGCAGCGCGACATCGCGCACTTGCTGTCCATGCAGCACGGGGCGAATTTCAGTGTCCCCGGGGCGGGCAAGACACGCGTCGGCCTCGCGGTGTATGCCGCGATGAAGGAGCGGGGAGACGTCCGACGCTTGCTCGTCGTGAGTCCCAAGTCGGCTTACGAGTCATGGCTGTTCGAGGCAGACGAGTGCTTCAAGGAAGCGCCCGTCACCCGGGTGATGGGGAGTACACCGGACCCGTCCGCGGAAATCCTCATCGTGAACTACGAGCGCCTCGACAAGTCCCTCAACGCTCTCGCTTCGTGGCTGCGTGCCGCCCCGTCCATGGTGATCCTCGACGAAGCGCACCGGATGAAGCTCGGCACTCGAGGGATCTACGGGAGCGCGTGCATGGCGCTCGGGCCGCTGAGCCGGCGTCGTCTGATTCTCACTGGAACGCCGGCGCCCAACGGAGCGAGGGACCTCGAGAACCTCCTCTCCTTCGTCTGGCCCGGCCAGGGCCGCAGGATCGTGACCAGGGCGGTCGACGGAGGAGACCTTGCCTACGCGAGCCAGGTGCTCCGGCCGATGTTCACCAGAACCACCAAGCACGAGTTGGGCCTGCCGCCGTTCGAGACGCGGATCCGGTATGTGCCGCTTCCGGACGGGTCGCTCCATCGCGAGATCTACGATGCCCTGGTCGGCCGGTACTCCGCCCGGGCGTCAGCGGAACGGGACGATTTCGACGCTCTCGGCAAGGCGATGCTGCGCCTGCTCATGGCCGCGACGAGTCCCGCCCTGCTCGGGGAAGGAGAAAGCCGTTACGCGCCGCTGGCCTACCGGGTTCCTCCGCTGGAGGTGCCGACCGGCGATTCGCTGTTCACGTTGATGCGGGACCTGCCCGCGTACGAGATCTCCCCGAAGTACAAGGAGGCGCTGAAAATCGTCTCTGAGAACGCCGCGGCCGGCCGCAAGACCCTAGTCTGGACGACGTTCGTGCGGAGCCTGACGACCATGGAGCGGCTGTTCACGGCGTACGAGCCGGCGGTGGTCCACGGGGGCACTCCGGACCGTGAGGAGCAGATCCGGCGCTTCCGCACTGACCCCGACTGCATGGTGCTGCTCTCCAACCCGGCCACCCTCGGCGAGGGGATCAGCCTGCACCACGAATGCCACGACGCCGTGTACGTCGACCGCGACTTCATGGCGGGACGCTTCCTGCAGAGTCTGGACCGTATCCACCGCCTCGGGCTCGCTCCGGACACGGAGACCAGGGTGACCGTGCTGGCAGCCGAGAAGACCATCGACGAGGTAGTGGCGCTGCGTCTCGAGCAGAAGCTGGAGTTCATGGGGAAGATCCTCGACGACCCCTCGGTCCAGCAGCTCGCGGATCTGCAGGAGGAGCCCTCGATCGCCGCGGGTATGGATATGGGAGACGTACGAGCGCTGATGGATTACTTCGATGATGCAGTCCGTAACTGAGAGCACCCGCAAGGCGGCGTACCGCTGGCTGGCCAGTCTGCAGGACTCCGAGGTCCGGCGATTGCGGGTGGTATTCAGCCACAGCCCGTCCTACTCGGACCTCACACCCAGCCAGTACGACCAGGGGCTTGCCTGGCTCCGCAGCCTCGGGCTGGTGACACCGCAGGGGACGGTCGCGGTGGGTGTGCGGGCGAAGGACCTGAGCGAGGCGGAAGCAGCGGTAACACGGGTGCTGGCCAAGAGAGACCTTGAGGCCAGAAAGGCCACGGGCGAATCCGGTGAACGGGCACTACTGGAATTGCTGAGAGAGTCCGGCGCGCAGGATGTCTTCCACGCCGCGGTCGAATCCGACTCCTATGGGTACGACATCGCCGCGACCGTGGCGGGCCGTCGGCTGCATATCGAGTGCAAGGCTACGACTGACGCACGGCAGTTGACCGTGTACCTCTCGCGCAATGAGTACGAGACCATGCGGATGGACCCTCTGTGGATCCTCGTCGCGGTGCTGGTGGGGGCTGACGGACAGGCGCGGCAGGTTGTGACCGTCGACAGGGCATGGCTCAGGGCCGCGGCACCGGCCGATACCACCGGAGACGTCCGGTGGGAGTCGGCACGCTTCCGCGTGCCGTCGCAGATGATGGCTGCGGGGATCATGGCTGGATCCGAGAGGATGCTCGCCCACCACGGGCAGGAAGCGGCTGGCCTTCGTGTCTGGGGAAGATCGAGGGATCTTGCTCTGCTGAGCTGATGCGGCCAGCATGAGTCGTCGGAACGGGCGGCTTAGCGTTCTCGTGGGTGTGACGGAGCTGCTGCGAGGGGAAGTTGTCCGGTCCTGCGACTCTTGCCTGGCCGGGATGCGACACTTGCATGTCTGCCAACGCCGCACACCAGGAGAAGCCGAGAATGAGCACCGCCGACAGGCTGACCTCAATTGAGATCTGCGCCGGTGCCGGCGGCCAGGCGGTCGGACTCCACGCGGCGAAGTTCCGGCACTTGGCGCTCGTGGAGATTGATCAGCACGCTGCCGCGACGCTCGCTCTGAACGTCCGGGAGAACCCCGCGTGGAAGTGGGAGCGGGAACACTGCCTCATCATCAACCGCGATGTGAATACCTTCAAGCCACTCGAAGAGGTTCCGAGCCCCTCTAGGAAGGGGAAGAAAGGAAACTCTGGGGCGCATGAGGAGGAAGGCGATTTCCTTAAGCCGGAAGAACTCGACCTCCTTGCTGGCGGAGTGCCCTGCCCCCCATTCTCGGCCGCCGGAAAGCAGCTCGGGCGTGATGATGAGCGTGACCTCTTCCCGAAGATGCTCGATCTTGTTGATCAGCTCCGGCCGCGCGCGGTGATGATTGAGAACGTACGTGGCCTGGTCGAGCCGGAGCCGAAATTCCGCTACTACCGCAACCACATCAAGAACCGGCTGCGTAAATCCGGCTACGTGATCTGCGGCTGGAATGTCCTGGAAGCCCAGGACTTCGGTGTTCCGCAGCTCCGTCCGAGGGCGATCCTGGTGGCTATCCGGAAGGACCAGTACAGGGGCTTCGACTGGCCGGTTCCCCGGAAGAAGATCACGACAGTGGCGCAGGCGCTCGAGGAATCCATGGCCCGGCGTCTTGGCGGGAAGGACTCACCGCTGTTCAAGCAGTGGTGGGACAAAGCGAGCCTTGGCACCGTCGCGCCGACTCTCGTGGGCGGCTCGAAGAAGCACGGCGGTGCCGATCTCGGACCGACCCGGGCCAAGAAGGCGTGGAACGCCCTCGGGGTGAACGGCATGGGCGTGGCCAATGATGAGGACAAGATCATTGACCGGAACCGCGATCTGGGGAGCCTGGCGCAGGAACGCGGCCCCATGCTGACGGTCGAGCAGGCGGCGATCATCCAGGGATTCCCCAAGGACTGGCGCTTCGAGGGCAAGAAGACGGCCCAGTACAGGCAGGTGGGGAACGCATTCCCGCCTCTGGTTGCCGAGGCCGTCGGGCGCGCTATCGCGGAAGCTCTCCAGCGAACGGGAGAGCTGCGAGAAGACCCGGACCCCGAATTCGAGCCGGAGGAAGACCCCTCACTTACGGCGGTCCAGGAGAGCTTGCCGGCGAGCTAGGACGGCTTGCGAGACAACGGCCGCGCACTCGTCCGCCGACTGGTGCTCCCAGAACCGCAGCACCAGCCAGCCCGCTTCCTCCAGACGCTGAGTGGTGTCGCGGTCTCGCGCCATATTTGTGGCGACTTTGCCGGACCAGTAGCCGGGGTTAGTTTTCGGCGCGACGTAGTGCTCCGGGCAGCCATGCCAGTAACAGCCGTCCACGAACACGGCCACCCGGACCGGCCGAAAGACGATGTCGGCCGTCCGGCGCAGCCCGGGCAGCGGGCGTGCGGCCACCCGGTACCGCAGCCCCTGGGCGTGCAGGAGACGCCGGAGCAGGCGTTCTGGTTTCGTGTCGCGGCTGCGGATCGCCTGCATGTTCCTGCGGCGCGCGGCCGAGGAGGCCCAGGATCCTTCAGGGGCCTCCCAACCAGGCTGGTCTGGCTGCACTGGCTCTGCGCCTCCCGCGAGCGGAGCTGCTCAGCTGACGTCGATGACCGGAGAGTCCTTCTTTGAGTCGATCGTACGGAACGTGAGGTACGGGACCGGCTTGGCCGCGGGATCGGTGGCGGGGATGATGGCCGCCGCGATGATCACCTTGTCCGGAGCGATGGCCCCGCCGGCCACCAGGCCGTCCAGTGAGTTGTCGGCTTGGTTCCCGACCGCGTAGAGCAGCACTGCGCCGCGCCGGGGCTGGTGCAGCTGGGTGGCGAAGGGGTCATCGTCGCTGAGGGCGCGGGCGCCAGCGATGCGCTCCGCGGACTGGCGGTGGGCCACACCGGAGAGACGGTTGAAGACGCCGTGCTCGTTGCGCCCACGCTTGACGAGCGTGAGCGGCACAGAGCCGAGAATGCTTCCCGCGGCGCTGTCTCCGTCGGACATCTGCGGCGCGATCACGACCCAGTCATCCGTGGCGCAGCCCAGCTCTCCCGGGTCCCGCAGGTACTCAAGGTGCGGGGCCACCAGTTCAGGACGTCCCCAGGTCACGCTGTCCAGCGTCTTGAGTAGCTGGCTGTGACTGATGACAGCGGTTTTAGCGGCATAGCGGGTGAAGCTGCCCCGGTCACCGCCGAGGTGCACGAACACGGAGGGGTCGTTGTCCAGCGCGCCGAGCACGGGGCGCCAAGCCTCGTTGCTGTGCCGGAGCTTTTCCCGGTCTGTCGGGTAGGCGAGCGGTTCGATCCAGTCACCCGGGGACCTCACCGCGACTAGCTCCGCGTTGAACATCTTGTTCTTCGCCGACGGCGGCAGCGTCCGCAGATGCTGCGCCACCAGGGGCGGCACTTGCGCCGGCGTAAGGCGCGGCCGACCGTCGACCAGGCCGGAGTACTTGGCGAGCTGCTTGCGGAACAGTTCCTCGTCCCGGCAGATCGCCTCGAACCGCTCGTAGAGGTCGGCGGTCTGCTTCCGGCCGTAGGCCTCCTCACGGCCGATGTACAGCCGGACCAGATCCCGGTAGCCGTGCCTGAAGCCGAACCAGCGGCCCATCTGCATCAGCGTGTCAGCCTGATGCGTCGTACGGCGGTAGTACGTCACGGTGAGGCCCTCGACCGTGAAGCCTCGGGAGAGCTTGGTGCCCCCGACCAGGATCTTCCAGACCGGCACCGGACCGTGGAAGTCGAGGTCGAGCGCGGCGAAGTAGGCGTCGGAGTCACCGTTGACGACGATGACCGGACGGCCGCCAGAGGTGATCCGCTGCCGGGCGTCGCTGACGTATCCGCGCAGCTCGCCGTAAGTTGTCGGCGTCGGCAGGTCAGGCGCCTGCGCCGCTGACACCGGGGCGAAGTCCTTCTCGTACAGGGCGGCCAGGCGCTCGTGGCCCGCGGAGGAGGAGTAGCCGGACTCGTGCCACATGGTGTTGATGCGCAGCGCCAGCTCCGCGTGGTCGTCCGTCTTCAGCGACTCGTGGACGAGCATCGTGTGGTGGCGGAAGTCAGCGTCCGTCACCCCGTGCTCCGCGCGGTACAGCTTGAGAGCACCGGTCAGGAGGAACGCGTCCAGCGCTTCCTGCAGGCGGTCGTCGTCGTAGGTGTCCGTGTAGACGCCGCGAACGTGTGCCTTCTCCTGAGAGTTGGTGATGTCGCGTTCGGCCTCGGGGACCGGGCTGTCAAGGTCATGGAAGTCCTGGACGCCCATGTAGCCGGCCGGCCGGGGAAGCGAGATGAGGAAGTCGGTCGGGAAGATGTCGTGGGCGTCAGACGGGTCCACGAAGACGTTCGCGAACGGGGTCGCCGTATAGCCAACGTACTGCGCACGAGGCAGCAGCCCGAGCAGCTGGGAGATCTGGTCGTTGATCGCCGTGCGCTCCTTGCTGCCAGCCGCCCACTTCTTCGGGTTCGATGTGTTGAGGGACGCCTGGTCGGACTCGTCGTCGATGATCAGGGTCGGCAGCTCGCCGAGCAGCGACTTGATCTGCTTGAGATCCTTCACCAGCTTGCTGAGCACGGCTTTGTTCTTCTTCACGACCATGACGCGGGCCGCCGCGTGGTGCAGGTTGGCGGGGTCGTGCAGTGGACGGGTGTGGTCGCGCTTCTCGTACTCAAGGGCTCGGATGCCCGTCGCGAGGGACTTGTAGTCGTTGTCGCGGGTGGTGAGGCGCTCGATGTCGAACGCGCCGCGCAGGGACGGACGGCCGCCGTGCGAGACGAACTTCGGCCAGTCCGGGTCGTCGTCGCCTACGTAGTCGACGCCGACGAGCGAGTCGAGGTCGTCCAGGTCGGCCCCGCGCAGGATGTTCTCCTGGCCGATGAGCTCCATGTCGATGCGGCGCTGGGTCTGGGCCCGCAGCATGTTGAGCGTGCCGCCGAGGACGATGACCAGGCGGTAGCCGGCGTCGATCGCCTTCGCCGTCACGCCCGTGAAGTTGGCGGTCTTGCCGGACTGTACGTAGCCGACGACCAGCCCCTTCGCCTGGCGCGCCGCTATCTGTTCGGGGTCGGTCAGCCGCTCGACGACGGCACGGCTCGCTTCGTCCAGGCTGGCGATCGAGGGGGCGGACCACCCCTTGGACCGGAGCTTCTCCTCGTACGCACGCCAGTAGAAGGAGCGGGCGGCAGCGCGCTCTGAGGTATACCAGTCGTTGAATTCCTTGGTGACGATCGTCGGCGCCGGTACCTCGGACAGCGGCACCACCGTGTCGAGAACCTTCCTCAGATCGGTTCCGAGGGCGAGCTTGTCGTATGTGGCGTCGCGCCGTGCCCGGGTGCGCGGACTGGCGCCGTCGGCCCATGCGGCCTCCTGGGCGAAGTCCCAGTTGTTCAGATGGCGGTTCCAGAGGGCGACAAGTTCGTTGTCGCCCTTGAGTATCCGGGCACGGAACGTTTCCTCAGAGAGGTCCTCGTCGGGATGCCCGTCATCGGCGATGAATGCTGCCATCCTGCCGAAGTGCCGAGGCGCGCTGCCCATCCCGGCAAGGGCATTCATGTGGATCTCAAGCAGAGCGTCGTCCGTCGTCATGGTGGCTCGGCTTCCTTGGCGAAGTGAGGCGGAGTGGGGTATGCGTCTGGCGGTGGCGGCAGGTCAGCTGGCGGACCACATACGCCGTTCACGCTGGGAGCGGACCGAAGCCAGCAGGATCGTGTTCCAGTAGTCCACCCTGTCCTGCCGTGTCTTCTCCCAGCGACCGAGTCCGAAGCAGTCCTCCACGAGTAGGTACAGGAGGGTCTTGGTGACCGGGGCGTCGTTCGAGCCGCCGGGGCGGCCGTCGTTGAAGTCCTCGCGGAATGCCTTGTTGAGGAGTACGACGTTGTTCTCGCGGTCCAGGTCGAAGAAGCGGTCGTCGGGGAGGGGGGCCCATTTGAACTCGATGGGGTTCTCGCCCGGCTTCTCCTGGAGTTCCTCCTTGATGACCCGCTTGATCATCGGGTCGAGCCCCTTGCCGGGCGGAGTCACGGCCTTGCGGACGATCTCGGAACGCTTCGATCCGTCGCGGTACGCGGTCTCGGCCGCGGCGAGGAACTGCTGGAAGGTGCCCCCCTGTGCGTCCACCGCCTTGTCTATTGCTGAGGTGAAGGCCGGGGTGACCGTGACGCGTTCCTTCTTCACGTCGAGACTGAAGACGTTGTTCGCCGCCAGCGGCAGATCCACTGCCACGCGGGCCAGGACGAGATGGGTCTCGGCGCTGCGCAGGTTGTTCCAGCCGCCGGCCTGGACGAGTCGGTCGTTGCGGTAGAAGTAGAAACCCTGCCGCTCGGCCAGGGAACCGATCTGGCGGAATCCGGCCTGCTTTGACTTGGCCGGCCACACATGGGCGGTGAGTGCGAGGTCGCCGACGCCTTCGACCGGAGCCGTGAACGTACGCGGATAGCCCTTGCTGCCCGGGACCTTGTAGCCGAACGGATCCAGCGGCTCGACGGCGATGTGGTCGACCTCCTCGCCGAACCCCGCACCGGCGCCGGTCACGTCCCAGACGGCGATGTCCAACTGCAGACCACGCTGCAGGAAGCGGTGGAGATACAGGCCGAGATGGGTCTCCAGACGCGATATGGCCTTCGACAGGAACGCCTCGCTGTGCCCGCGCGCGACCGTCTCGAACGCGTGCACCCCGTCCCAGCGCACGACCGTGCCCTGCCACTCGATGACGCCGTCGTAGCGGTCGACCATGTCCTGCGCGTACCGCTGGTCGACGGTGTCGCAGCGGAACGAGTCCTCGACGCCTTCGGCGGTCAGCCGGCGGCCCGCGGCCCGGCTGCGCTTGGTGCGGCTGATCACGGTCAGCGCCGACGCATTGGACAGGGACGCCGCCTTCAGGCCCGTCCCGTACATGCCGAGCGCGCCGTCGCCGTAGTCGCGGCGGCGGCCGACGGTCATGGCGGCGTCGAGTCCGGCGTCGTCCATGCCCCGGCCGTTGTCGATGATCAGGAGGGTCAGGATGCGGTCCGCGTCGCGCAGGAAATGCACGACGACCTTGTCGGCTCCGGCGTCGATCGAGTTGTCGATCAGGTCGGCGACGGCGACCTCGAAGCCGTAACCCTGATTGGACAGGGCCTTGCCGTAACCGGAGTCCGGCGGCAGGTGCGTGCTGCCCGTCGTGGGTACGTCGTACTGCCACGCAGCACCGGATTCGTAGGGCATGTCCACCTCGTGCACACAGGTCGGGGCCTGCGTGGGGGGACGGAGCGGCCCGACAGCTGGATCGGTAAGTGTGACGGTACTGCAAAGGTCGGACATAGTGTGGCGAGGGTCCAAGACTGGCGGAATCCCCCCGGCGGAGGTCCAGTTCCCCGCCTTTCCACCCGTCGGCGCGAACGCCCGGACCCCGCCCAACACCCCTCAGCCCGGGGTCAGGTCAGCTCTGCGTCGCCCCATGACACTCCCCGTACGCCGACCCCGACCCGCACCAGCACTCCGCGCCCCGCTCCGGCGGCCACGGCACCGCTCGGCCTCGGGCCGCCAGTGTCGTGGCGTACTGCGGTAGCAGCGACGCGTCTGTGGGGGATGAGGACTCCGACGCCGCGAACGCCTCGTACGACGGGACCGTGCCCGTGACGATGCCCAGGTTCGGGGTGCCCGATGCCGCGAGTTCGCGGAGGGAGGACTCTATGGTCGCCAAGTGCTCCTCGTGGGAGGGGTATTCGGCGGACAGGGACGGGTAGGCCGCTACCAGTTCCGAGAGTTCCGACTCCGTCCAGTGCAGGACCGCCACCGGGAACGGGCGGGACAGGGCCTGACGGTACGAGCCCAACTCCGCGCGCAGGCGCAGGATTTCGGCCCTCAGCTCCGCCGGGTTGTCCGAGCCGAGCACCCACGTCCGGTTCGGGTCGTGGAGTTCGTCTAGGGTCACCTCGGCCTTGTTGACACGGTCCGCGAGTGCGTCCCACTCGTCGTGCGCCAGGCCGATCAGGCGGCGTACGCGGTGGCGGCCCAGGAGCAGCGGGTGCGTCTCGTACGGCGGGTTCGTGCGCTCCGCCTCCGGCAGGAGCAGCGTCAGGGCCTCCGTGAAGGACTCCTGCGCCGCTTCGAGTTCGTCGTGCGACTCCAGGGCCTCCGCCACGATCACGTACGCGGCCGGGTCCCTCGGGGCCGCGGTCCGGATGCCCGTGATGATCGCGCGGGCCTCGGCCTCGTGGCCGTACTCCCACAGGTTCGCGGCCATCAGGGCCTTCACCAGGTGCGGCTGCTCCAGCTCGGCCGGAGGTCCGGCGAGGAGGCCGTCGTACAGCGAGGCCGCGCGTTGGCGGGCGTCCGCCAGTTCGTAGTGCGCCGCGGCCTGGAGGAGCAGCTGCTCCGCGTCCTCCGGGTACAGGCCGGCGATGCGCTCCAGGCGCTCGGCTTCGGCGATGTGGTTGACAGGGTCTACAGGCTCGGCGGGCGTAGCAGGCGTGTCGGGGCGCATGGGTGACACCGTACTGCCGACCACCGTCACCGGCGCCAGGTCACCACAGGCTCGCGCAGCCGTTGCCTTCGTTCAATACGTACGCCATGCGCCAGACCACCACGGTCAGCGTGCCCGCCCACAGAACCATCCCCGCCCACAGCCAGGCCACGCACGAGCGATAGCGGCCGTCGGTGTCCAGGGCCGCCAGCACGGGGTGGGCAGGGTCGACGCGTATGCGTACGCGGCGACCTTCCGGGAGCGCGTGGGGGCCCACCTCGTCGGGCAGCGCCTGTTCGTGCGCCGTGCCGTCGGCCGCCGTCCAGCTGACCATCGGGTGCAGCACCGCGTACGACGCCTCGTTCGACGCGACATGGCCCGTCACCGTCGCGTCGACCACCGTGCCGGTGCTGCGCCGGAGCGTCTCGGTGACGAGTTGCAGCACCTGCGAGGTGGCCAGGACGAGGCCTGAGATGAAGGGGATCAGCGCCAGCAGCCAGAGAGGACCCATGGGGCGCGAGCTTAAGGGCGGGCGCGCGGGTTGGGCGGTGGAGGGTGGGGGAGCGGCCGGGTGAGGGGGGCGGCCAGTCCCTCGGACAGTCGACCGGCCCCTCGGACAGTCGACGGGCCCCTCGGACAGTCGGCCGGCCCCCGCAGGTAGTCGGCCGGTCACTTCCCTGGTGAGTTACGGAGGCAGGGCCTATCTTGCGGCCGTGCGCGAGCGGAAGCGGGAGTGGCAGCGGGAACGGGAACGTCGGCCGGTCGTCGTGCGGCAGGGTCCGCGCGCTGGACGCAGCGCGTTCGGTCGCCGCCCCTCGGCCCGGCGCGCGGGACGCCGTACGCACGCGGGGCGGCGCCCTTCGGCCCTGCACCGCACCCTGTGGACCGGCGCCGAGGTCACCGTCACCCTCGGGGTCGTCCTTCTCCTCCTCGTCGTCCATCAGCTGTGGTGGACGAACCGTGAGGCCAGAGCCGGTGCCGAGCGCAAGGTGCGGGCGCTGGAGCACGAGTGGGCGGCCACCCCCTCGGACGGGCAGGGCGACGCGGGACAGGGCGGCGCCTCGGATCAGTCCGGTGACGGCACCCCGGCCGGCTCGTCGGGCGGCGAGGCAGCCGGTGGCGGCTCTCCGCGCCGGGCACCGGCCGCCTCCGCCCCCCGGGAAACGCCCCGCTGGGACCAGGCCTACGCCGTCCTCACCATCCCCCGCCTCGGCCTCACCGTCCCCGTCGCCGAGGGCGTCGGGAAGCAGAACGTCCTCAACAAGGGCTACGTCGGCCACTACCCCGCCACCGCCCAGCCCGGCCGCGCCGGGAACTTCGCGCTCGCCGGGCACCGCAACACCCACGGGGAGCCCTTCCGGTACATCAACCGGCTGCGCAAGGGCGACGAGGTCCAGGTCCGTACCCGCGGCGCCGTGTACACGTACGTCGTCGACAAGACCCTCGCGCAGACCTCCGCGCGCGACGGCGGCGTCATCGCGGGTGTGCCGCGCAGCGAGGTCGTGCGGGGTGCCGGGTACAGCGAGCCGGGGTACTACATCACGCTCACCACCTGCACACCCGAGTACACGTCCAGGTACCGGCTCGCGGTGTGGGGGAAGCTGCGGTCGATGCGGCCCCGGTGAGCGGGTGGCCGAGAAGGCGCCCCTTCATCCGACCGGGGCGCATCCTGTATAACGGGCAGAACGCCACAACACGTGGGCACGGACCGAGCAACGGGAAGGAGGGACGCCGGACATGACGCGCACCTGGGGCACGGCCCTGCGGCCCGCCGCCCTGCTCCTGTTCCTCCTCGTCGAGACCGTTCTCGTCGACACCGGCAGCCTCACGGCCGCCGTCGCGTTCGCCGCGACCGCCGCCGCGGGCTCCGCACTCGCCGTCTGCTCCCTGCTCGCCGCGCGCAGCGCCCCCGCCGTGCCCCGCACCCGGATCCGCACCGCGATGCGCGACCGTGAGCAGCGCACCGCGTTCCTGCCGCAGCGCGATCCGGACGCCCGCGGGCGCAGCCGCCCCCGAGCACCCGGCCGTCTCCTCCTGACGGCCGCGTAGGGGACCTGCTCTCCACCCGCAGTCCCCCCACGTACGGGCCGTCACGCCGATCGGCCGCCCTTCCCGGCGGTCTTCCGATTCCGGCACGACGGGACCCCCGGAGGGCTCACCCATGTCGACGTTCATGTCTGTCTTCGCCAGCCTGGTCGAGCACATCGCCGACCTGCTCGACCCGCTCTTCCACGCCTCGGCGACCGCTGCGGCGATCGTCCTGTTCACCGCGTTCGTACGCCTTCTCGTCCACCCTCTGTCCCGGGCCTCGGCACGCGGGCAGCGCCAGCGGGCCAAGCTCCAGCCGCGCATCGCCGAGCTGCGCAAGAAGCACAAGAAGAGCCCGGAGAAGCTCCAGAAGGCGATCATGGAGCTGCACAAGGAGGAGAAGGTCTCGCCGCTGTCCGGCTGCCTGCCGAGCCTCTTCCAGCTCCCCGCCTTCTTCCTGCTCTACCACCTGTTCTCGAACGGCAGCATCGGCGGCGAGCCCAACGCCCTGCTCGGCCACACCCTCGGCGCCGCGCCGCTGGGCGGGCGCTTCAAGGACGCGCTCGCGGACGGCGGCCTCTTCGGCGCGCAGGGCGTCGTCTATCTCGTCCTGTTCGCGATCGTCGCGACGGTGGCGAGCTTCAACTACGCCCGCACGAAGCGTCAGATGGCCGCCCAGCCGATGCTGCCGGCCGCCGCGGACGGGCCGCAGGCGCCGGGCGCGGGCGCGATGGCCTCGATGACGAAGATCATGCCGCTGATGTCGTTCATGACGGTGTTCACGGTGGGCTTCGTGCCGCTCGCCGCCGCCCTGTACGTGGTGACGAGCACGACGTGGAGCGCCGTCGAGCGGGCCGTCCTCTACCGCGACATGCCCTCCGCCGCGGCGCTTGCTACTGCCGCGGTGGGGGTCCCCCCTGCTCTTTAAGAGCTTGGGGGAGTCCAGTCCGTGAACGAGGTATTGCGGACTGGACGAGGACCTTGGACGATCGACCAGTCCTCCGATGGCTGCACCCGTCGCGAGGTCCCTCCTCGATCAAGGAGTCTCAACCATGAAGCTGCTGCGAGTCGGTACCGCCGGGGCGGAGCGTCCGGCCCTGCTCGATGCCGAAGGTGTCCTGCGTGACCTGGGCGGAGTCGTCCCCGACATCGACGGGGAGCTGCTCGCCGACGACGCGGCGCTGGGGCGTGTACGGGCCGCCGCCGAGTCCGGTGAGCTGCCCGTGCTCGACGCGGACGGCCTGCGGGTCGGCCCGCCGGTCGCGCGGATCGGCAAGGTCGTGTGCATCGGACTGAACTACCACGACCACGCCGCCGAGACCGGCGCCGAGCCGCCGTCGGAGCCCGTCGTCTTCTTCAAGGCGGCGGACACGGTCGTCGGCCCCGACGACACGGTGCTCGTACCGCGCACGTCCGTGAAGACGGACTGGGAGGTCGAGCTGGCGATCGTCATCGGGCGCACGGCGCGCTACCTGGAGTCGCACGAGGAGGCCCTGGCCCACGTCGCCGGATACGCGGTGGCGCACGACGTGTCCGAGCGCGAGTTCCAGATCGAGCGCGGCGGCACCTGGGACAAGGGCAAGAACTGCGAGACGTTCAACCCGCTGGGCCCCTGGCTCGTGACGGCGGACGAGGTCGCGGACCCGCAGGCGCTCGGCCTGAAACTGTGGGTGAACGGCGAGCTGAAGCAGAACGGCTCCACGGCCGATCAGATCTTCCCGGTCGCCGAGGTGGTCCGGTACGTCAGCCAGTTCATGACCCTGTACCCGGGCGACGTGATCAACACGGGGACGCCGGCGGGTGTGGCGATGGGGCAGCCCGAGCCGAAGCCGTATCTGCGGGCCGGGGACGTGGTGGAGCTGGAGATCGAGGGTCTGGGGCGCCAGCGCCAGGAACTCAAGGACGCGTAAGCGCTCCGCTGGGTCAGGTGGGGAACTGCGGGAGTCGTTGGCCGGTCTGTCGGCTGCCGGTCCGTTGTGGCTGGTCGCGCAGTTCCCCGCGCCCCTTTCGGGGGCGCCCCTCTAGCCTGCGACGAAGAGGTCCAGGGCCTTGACCACCAGTGCGTGGTCCTCCAGCTGGGGGAGGCCGGAGACCACCACCGCTCCGATGACTCCCGCGCCCTCGACGGCCAGCGGGAACGCACCGCCGTGCGCCGCGTACGTGTCCGGGTCGAGCCTGGACGAGTCCTCGAACGTCGTGCCCTTCGCCCGGAAACGGGTTCCGACCAGCAGCGACGAGCAGGCGTAACGCTCCACGACGCGGCGCTTGCGGGCGATCCAGGCGTCGTTGTCCGGGGTCGAGCCGGGGAGCGCCGCGTGGAAGAGCTGCTGGCCGCCGCGCGTGATGTCGATCGCCACCGGCGCCTTGCGCTCCCTGGCCAGCTCGACGAGCAGCGAGCCCAGCTCCCAGGCGTCCTCGTAACCGAACTTCGGCAGGACCAGGCGGCGCTCCTGCTCCTCGATCTCCTCGGCCGTCGGCGCGCTCACAGGGCCACCGTCACACCGTCGCGGGCCGAGCGGCGGGCCGCCTCCAGGACGTCGAGCGCGGCCGCGGCCTGCTCGGCGGTGACCGGGTTCTCGCCGGTGCCGCGCAGGGCGGCGGCGACGGCCGCGTAGTACGCGGGGTAGGCGCCGGGGAGCGTCTCGACGGGGCGTCCGCCGCCGGTCAGCGGGGACTCGCCGGAACCGATCCGGCCCCACATCGACTCGGGCTCCACACCCCAGGGCTCGCCGGCCGCCGGGATCGTGCCCTCGCGCAGCACCGCCTCCTGCGGGTCGAGGCCGTACTTCACATAGCCCGCCTGCGAGCCGAGAACGCGGAAGCGCGGGCCGAGCTGGGCCGCGGTCGCCGAGACGTACAGGTGGGAGCGGACGCCGTTCGCGTGCGTGATCGCGATGAACGTGTCGTCGTCGGCCGCCGCGCCCGCACGCCGCACGTCGGACTCCGCGTAGACCGAGACGGCGGGGCCGAACAGGACGAGGGCCTGGTCGACGACGTGGCTGCCGAGATCGTAGAGGAGACCTCCGATCTCTTCCGGGTCGCCGGACTCGCGCCAGCCGCCCTTGGGCTGCGGCCGCCAGCGCTCGAAGCGTGACTCGAAGCGCCATACATCGCCGAGGCTGCCGAGCTCGCCCCCCGCGATCAGGCTCTGCAGCGTGAGGAAGTCGTTGTCCCAGCGGCGGTTCTGGAAGACCGAGAGCAGCAGGCCGCGCTCCTCGGCAAGCGCCGCCAGCTCGCGCGCCTCGGCCGCGGTGCCGGCGATCGGCTTGTCGACGACGACCGGGAGGCCCGCCTTGAGGGCGGCCGTCGCGATCGGTACGTGCGTCTTGTTCGGGGAGGCGATGACGATCAGGTCGAGCTCGTCGGCCCGCGCCCACAGCTCGTCGGGGGTGGCCGCGCAGCGGATGCCGTCGCCGAAGGAGGCGCGGGCCTGCGCCTGGCGCTCCGGGTTCGAGGTGACGACCGTGTCGAGCACGAGGCCGTCGGTCGCGGCGATCAGCGGGGCGTGGAAGACGGAGCCCGCCAGGCCGTAGCCGACGAGACCGACGCGGAGGGGGGAGCCGGTGGTCCCAGCCGTACCTGATGTCATGCCTTCAGTCATGCATCCACTTAAGCAACGGTGTTGCCAAAGTGCAAGCGGAGGGGACAATGGGGGAGTGAACAGGGCTTACTCCGGGGTCAATCTGGCGGTGCTGCGAGGCCATAACGCCGCACTCGTACTCGATCTGCTGCGTACGGCGGGTGACGGGGGCATCAGCAGGCTCGAACTGGCCGAGCGCACCGGGCTCACCCCGCAGGGCGTCAGCAAGATCACGGCGCGGCTCAGGGAGCAGGGCCTGGTCACGGACACCGGCCGGCGCGCCTCGACGGGCGGCAAGCCGCGCACCGTCCTGCGCCTCGTGCCGGACGCGGGGTACGCGGTCGGGCTGCACCTGGACCGCGACGAACTGACGGCGGTCCTGGTCGACCTCGCGGGCACGGTCGTCGCCGAACGCCGCTCCCCGCTGGCCTTCGGCGCGGGCGGCGACGCGGTGGTGGAGACGGCGGCGAGCGAGGTGGAGGCCCTGCTCGCCGGAGCGGGAGCGGATGCGGGAGCAGAAGGGGGAGCAGAAGAGGGAGGGGGAGCAGGAGCGGGAGGGGGAGCGGGTGGCGGGGACGCGGATGCCGGAGACCCGGGCCACCTCGACGCGCAGGACCCCGTACACCCGGAACCCCCCACCCCCCGCGTCCTGGGCGTGGGCGTCGCCCTTCCCGGTCCCCTCGACCACTCCTCCGGGGTGCTGCACCGCGTCACCGGGTTCCCCGAGTGGGACGGGTTCCCGCTGCGGGACGCGCTCGCGGCGCGGCTCGGGCTCCCCGTGGTCGTGGACAAGGACACCAACGCGGCCGCGCTCGGCCTCACACTCGCCGGGTGCGGCGACTCGTTCGCGTACCTCCACCTCGGTACGGGACTCGGCGCCGGACTCGTCCTGGGCGGCGCGCCCTATCGCGGGCCGCGCACGGGAGCGGGCGAATTCGGCCACCAGGTGATCCAGCTGGACGGCCCGCCCTGCGGCTGCGGCAACCGTGGCTGCATCGAGGCGCTGTGCCTCGCGGCGGTCGCCGCCGGTTCCTTCGACGAGGCGGCGCGCGTGCTCGGCGAGGGCGCGGCCAACATGGTCGGTCTCCTCGACATCGACCTCGTCCTGCTCGGCGGGCGCACGGTCGCGGCCGCCGAGGAGCGCTTCGTCGAAGGGGTGCGGGCGGTCCTCGGAGAACGGGCGCGGCGCGGCGGCACGGCGGAGGTCCCGGTCCTGAGCGCGCCAGGGGCGGAGCGTGCGGTGGTCGAGGGCGCAGCCCAGCTGGTCCTCGCACCCCTGTTCGGCCGGGCGCACGGTCACTTCCCGGCCAACCGGAATGACGGAAATCTGAGCTGATCGAGCGGAATCGCTCGTGCATCGGGCCGTACGGGGCTCTGCTCGGCCGGTACGGGGCGCGGCGCGCGTGACATGGTCGCGGCGGCTGTACCCTTCCCGACCCGCGATCAGCAAAGGCTCCCCATGCGACCGCGTATCCCGCTCGCCGTCACTGCCGTGGCCCTGACCTCCGTGGTGACCGGCAGCCCCGCCCAAGCGGCCGACCCGGTCGGGTCCGGGTCCGACCCGCGCGAGCCCACCTGCGCCACCCAGCACCCCGCCGACTTCCCGATCAGCACCCGGATCCACGGGGGCCCCACGACCTACCACCCCGGCGGCGGCTTCCGGACCTGGTCCCTCGACCTGACGAACAAGACCGACGCCGAGTGCGCCGACATCCACCCCGTCCTCGTACTCATCGACAAGAAGCGGACGCTGGAGACCCGGCAGATCCAGCTGGAGTTCTCCGACGGAAGGCGCCACCACCCCGTCCGCTTCGAACGCACCGACCGGGACGAGAACATCGGCGTCTTCGACGACGGCTTCCCCGGCTTCCGGGTGGGCCCGGGCAAGACCGTCACCGTCCGGGCCCGGCTCACCTTCACCTCCGACGCCCGGCCGAACAGCGTCGTCGCCAACGCGGCCGTCGTGCAGCGCCGTGGCGACGACGGCGACTGGGTGGGGCAGTCGGGCGACTACCGGTTCACGCTGACCGACGAGGAGAAGGACGGGGGCGTCGAGCAGTCCGGACGGCCCCCTGGCGAGCAGTCCGGGCGGCCCCCCGGCAAGCAGCGCGACGAACCCGGCGCAGGGGACGACGGCCTGCTGGAGCCGGGCCGCGACAGCGGCACCGCGAACCGCCGGCCCACCGACGGGCCCGGCCCCACCACCACCGCCCCCAGCCCCACCACTACCGCCCCCGATCCCACCCCCGCCCGTACCCCCGCTGCCACTGCCACTGCCACTGCCAGTACAGGCACCGGCACCGGCGCGGACACAGGTACAGACACAGGTACAGACACAGGTACAGGCGCCGGCACCGACTCAGGCACCGGCACCGGCACCGGCACCGAACCAGGCACTGAGGGCGACCGCGGCGATCTCCCCCTCACGCCCAGCGAACTCGCGCGGACCGGACCGCGCTCCCTGCGCGGACTCGGTCTCACGTCCGGCGCCCTGCTCGTCGGCGGCGCGGCCCTCGTGGCGGGCTCCAGGCGGCTGCGCACCGACCGCCGGTGAGGGCGGATTCCGGCCACGCCGCCCGCCGCGCGCACCGCACTCCGGGACCGCCCCCGACACCCCGTTAACAAATGTCTGCGAACATCCCTGGGTGGATTACCCGAACGACCAGGCACCTGGCGCACCCGTACGCGCCGGCATTCCCGAGCACGGCCGCATCCCGAAGTACTACGCGGTCAAGGCCCATGTCTCCGCGCTCCTCGACGAGCTGGGCGAGGGCGAGCCGCTGCCCACCGAACGGGACCTGGCCCTGCGCTTCGAGGTGGCGCGCGAGACCGTGCGCCAGGCGCTGCGCGAATTGCTCCTCGAAGGGCGCCTGCGCCGGCAGGGCAGGGCGACGGTCGTGGCCGGGCCCAAGCTGGAGCAGCCGCTGTCGATGGCCAGTTACACCGAGGGCGTGCGCCGCCAGGGCCGCCGCCCGGGACGTACGCTCATCGGCCTCGACCGGTTCCCGTGTCCGCCCGCCCTCGCCGGCGAGATCGAGGTCGAGCGGGGCGAGCCGGTGTGGCACATGGAGCGTGTACTGCTCGCCGACGACGAGCGCGTCGGCCTGGAGAGCACCTATGTCGCCGTGGCGCGGATGCCACGCCTCGACGTCGACTTCGACCCGGACTCGTCCTTCTACACGTATGTGCACGAGCGGCTCGGCATCGAGTTCGGGTCCGCCGACGAGCGCATCGAGACCGTGCTGGCCACCCCGCGCGAGGCCCTCCTGATCGGCACGCCGCCCGCCCTGCCGATGCTTCTCATCCACCGGGTGTCGTCCGACACGAGCGGCCGGCCCACGGAAAGGGTGCGGACGCTTTACCGGGGGGACCGGTTCTCGTTCACCACGCGTTTGGGCAACTGACCGCCCGGGGGCGGCAGTTGACCCACTTCGGTAACGGAAACGTAACGGGTCTAGGCCAACCTTGGGTGGCCGTTCACCGTCCCGTTGCCGTCCGGACCTATACGGGTCATCCGCCCCGAGGAGCGTGGCCGCCGTGAGAGAGAAGACCGACCCCATACCCGCCGTGCGCCCGGGAGCTGAGAGCTGATGGCCAGCGGCATCCGCTTCGACAAGGTCTCCGTCGCCTACGGTGCGAACACCGTCCTCCACTCCCTCGACCTGACGGTCGAGCCCGGCGAGGTCATGGCGCTGCTCGGCCCGTCCGGCTCCGGCAAGACGACGGCCCTGCGCGCCGTCGCCGGATTCGTGCGGCCCGCGTCGGGCCGCGTCCTGATCGGCGACCGCGACGTCACGGACCTGCCGCCCCACCGGCGCGGCATCGGCATGGTCGTCCAGCAGTACGCCCTGTTCCCGCACCTGCGCGTGGAGGACAACGTCGCCTTCGGTCTGAAGGCGCAGAAGGTCGCGAAGGCCGAGATCCCCGCCCGGGTCACCGAGGCCCTGGAAATGACCGGTATGGCCTCCTACGCGAAGCGCTACCCGCGCGAGCTGTCCGGCGGACAGCAGCAGCGCGTGGCCATCGCGAGGGCCCTCGCCATCCGGCCCGGGGTGCTCCTGCTCGACGAGCCGCTCTCCGCGCTCGACGCGCAGCTGCGCTCCGGCATGCTGGCCGAACTGGCCCGCCTGCACCGCGAACTGCCCGACGTGTCGATCCTCTACGTCACCCACGACCAGGTCGAGGCACTCACCCTCGCCGACCGGATCGCGGTCATGGACAAGGCGCGGCTCCAGGACTGCGGGACCCCGCAGGAGCTGTACCGCAGGCCCCGCACCGAGTTCACCGCCTCCTTCGTGGGCAACGCCAACCTCCTTCCCGTACAAGTGGGTTCGGGGTCGGTGTCCTTCGCCGGCGCCCAGCTGAAGGTGCCCACGGGCGACGTCGCCTCCGGGGTGTCCGCCACGCTGTGCGTGCGCCCGCACCTCGTCGGACTCGGCGACGGGCCCAACGCCCTCACCGGCTCCGTGTCCGAGGTCCAGTGGCGCGGCTCCACCCACCGCCTGTACGTCGACGTGGACGGGCACCGGCTCAAGGCCGACCTGCGCGAACTGCGCACCCCGCCCGCGCTCGGCGACGAGGTCACCGTGCACTTCGCACCCGAGGACGCGGTGCTGCTGTCGGCCGGGGTGAGCAAGGATGGCTAGCGCCACGCTGAGCGCGCCGGTCAACAAGGCGGCGAACCCCCGCAAGGGGATGCCGAAGTGGGTGTGGGCGCTGCCGCCCGTAGCCGTACTCGCCCTCGTGTTCCTCTACCCGCTCGCACTCGTCGTGCAGCAGTCCGTGCAGCCCGACACCGGCGGCACCTCGCTCAAGCCGTACGCCGACGTCTTCGCCTCGTCCGCGTTCCGGGAGGCGCTCGGGACGACGGTGTGGCTGGCGCTGGGGGCGACCGTCGGATGCCTCGTGCTCGGGTTCGCGCTCGCGCTCGTCATCGCGTTCGTCCCGTTCCCCGGCGGGAAGGCCGTCGCCAAGTTCATCGACGTGTTCCTCTCCTTCCCGTCCTTCCTGATCACCCTCGCGCTGCTCTTCGTCTACGGATCCGTGGGCATGGCCAACGGACTGTGGACGGACGTCACGGGTGCCGCCTCCGGGCCCTTCCAGTTCCTCACCACCCCGTGGGGCGTGCTCCTCGCCGAGATCACGTACTTCACGCCGTTCGTGATGCGGCCGCTGCTCGCCGCGTTCTCGCAGATCGAGACCGCGCAGCTGGAGGTGGCGTCCTCCCTGGGCGCGAAGCCCGCCCGCATCATCCGGCAGGTCATCCTGCCCGAGGCGCTGCCCGCGCTCGCCGCCGGCGGCAGCCTCGTCCTCGTCATGTGCCTCAACGAGTTCGGGATCGTGCTCTTCACCGGCGCCAAGGGCGTCACCACGCTCCCGATGCTCGTGTACAGCAAGGCGATCCTCGAGTCCGACTACCCGGGTGCGTGCGTGGTCGCCGTCGTCAACGTCCTGATCTCCGTGGGCCTCTACGGCCTCTACCGGGTGGTGAGCCGCCGTGCTGGTGCATAGCCGTAAGGGCAAGTGGGCCACCTGGGTCCTCTTCTTCGCCCTCTTCCTGCCCCTGTTCGCGCTGCCGCTGCTCGTCATCGTCGCCGCGTCGTTCGCCACGAGCTGGTCGAGCGCCCTTCCGACCGGATTCACCGGCGGTCACTACCAGGCCGCCACCAGCGGCGCGTCCCTCCAGGCGCTCACCACCAGCCTGGTCACCGCCGTCAGCGCCAGCCTCCTCGCCCTCCTGATCGGCACGTGGGCCGCGCTCGCGGCCGCCGCGCTCAAGAAGAGCGGCCGCAGGGTGCTCGACGCCCTGTTCATGCTGCCGGTCGCCGTGCCGTCCGTCGTGGTCGGCCTCGCCGTGCTCGTCGCGTTCTCCAAGCCGCCGATGGTGCTCAACGGCACCCGCTGGATCGTCATCCTGGCGCACACGATTCTTGTCACGGCGTTCGCCTATCAGTCGGTTTCGGCCGCGATCGTACGACTCGACCCCGCGTACGAACAGGCCGCCGCGTCGCTCGGCGCCCGCCCCTCGTACGTCCTGTGGAAGGTGAAGCTGCCCCTCCTGCTGCCGTCGCTGAACGCGGCCGCGGGACTCTGCTTCGCCCTGTCCATGGGCGAGCTGAGCGCCACGATGATGCTCTACCCGCCGGACTGGATGCCCCTGCCCGTGCAGATCTACGCGATCACCGACCGCGGCTCCCTGTTCACCGGATCGGCGCTCTCCGTGATCCTCATGACGACGACGCTGCTCGTCCTGCTGCTCGTCTCGCGGATCCGCACCAAAGCCTCTTACCGCTAGGCCTCGTACCGCCCTCATGTCCTGACCCTCTGCAAGGAGTTCACCTCGCCATGCGCAGAAACACGCTCAAGCCGATCGCCGCCGTCACCGGAAGCATCGCCCTCGCCGCCACCCTCTCCGCCTGCGGCGGCAACTCCGCCGCCTCCGACGAGAAGACCGTCACCGTGTACAGCGCGGACGGCCTCAAGGGCGAGAACGGCGACGGCTGGTACGACCAGGTCTTCAAGGACTTCACGAAGAAGACCGGCATCAAGGTCGAGTACGTCGAGGGCGGCTCCGGCGAGATGGTGCAGCGCGCCGCCCGCGAGAAGTCGAACACCCAGGCCGACGTCATCGTGACGCTCCCGCCGTTCATCCAGCAGGCCGACGGCAAGGGCCTTCTGCAGAAGTACACGCCCCAGGGCGCCGACCAGGTCGACGGGGCCGACAAGGCCGCCGACGGCACCTGGACCTCCGTCGTCAACAACTACTTCGGCTTCGCCTACAACAAGAAGGACCTGAAGACGGCGCCCACCACGTGGGACGAGCTCCTCGACGGCAAGTACAAGAACAAGCTCCAGTACTCCACGCCCGGCGTCGCCGGCGACGGCACCGCCGTCGTCGTCAAGGCCATGCACGACTTCGGCGGCAAGGAACCCGCCATGGACTACCTGAAGAAGCTCCAGGCCAACAACGTCGGCCCGTCCGCCTCCACCGGCAAGCTCGCCCCCAAGGTCGACAAGGGCGAACTCCTCGTCGCCAACGGCGATGTGCAGATGAGCTTCGCGCAGTCCAAGACCATGCCGAACCTCGGCATCTGGTTCCCGAAGAAGGCCGGCGGCAGGCCGACCTCGTTCGCCCTGCCCTACGCCGGCGGCCTCGTGAAGAACGCCCCGCACAGCGAGAACGGCAAGAAGCTCCTCGACTTCATGCTGTCCACCAAGGCGCAGCAGCAGGTCAGCTCCATCGGCGGCGGCTTCTCCGCGCGCAAGGACGTCAAGGCGACCGACGAGAACGCCATCGCCCTCGCCAAGGTGATGGACGGCGTCGAGATCTTCGAGCCCGACTGGAACGACATCGACAAGGACCTCCAGACGTACGTGGCGGACTGGAAGTCGGCGACCGGCAGCTGACCTGCGGACCGCTTCCGCGGGCTCGGCGGGGTCGAGATCAGCCGGTGCTGATTAGGCTGGGGGCGTCGGCACAGAGTGGTCCCGGCGCCCCAGCTATTTCTTGACCCCAGCGTTTTCTTGTATGGCAGGAGACCGGCACATGGCAGAGCGCAAGCCCATCGAATCGTGGCTCACCGACATGGACGGTGTGCTCATCCACGAGGGCGTGCCGATCCCCGGCGCCGATGCCTTCGTCAAGAGGCTCCGCGAGTCGGGCAAGCCCTTCCTGGTGCTGACGAACAACTCGATCTACACCGCCCGCGACCTCCAGGCCCGGCTGACCCGCATGGGCCTGGAGGTGCCGGTCGAGAACATCTGGACGTCGGCCCTGGCCACCGCCAAGTTCCTCGACGACCAGCGCCCCGGCGGCACGGCGTACGTCATCGGCGAGGCCGGCCTGACGACGGCGCTGCACGACATCGGGTACGTCCTCACCGACCACGACCCCGATTACGTGGTTCTCGGCGAGACGCGCACCTACTCGTTCGAGGCCATGACGAAGGCCGTCCGCCTGATCGACAACGGCGCCCGCTTCATCTGCACCAACCCGGACGAGACCGGCCCCTCCACCGAGGGTCCGCTGCCCGCCACGGGCGCCGTCGCCGCGCTGATCACCAAGGCGACCGGCAAGCAGCCCTACTTCGCGGGCAAGCCGAACCCGCTGATGATGCGCACCGGCCTGAACGCGATCGGGGCGCACTCGGAGTCCAGCGCCATGATCGGCGACCGCATGGACACCGACGTCCTCGCGGGCCTCGAAGCCGGGATGAAGACCTTCCTCGTCCTGACGGGTCTGACCGGCAGGGCCGACGTCGACCGCTATCCCTTCCGGCCTTCCGAGGTCGTCAATTCCATCGCTGACCTGGTCGAACTCGTCTGATCCCGCTCCCGGGGGCGGCCTTTTCCGGCGCCCCCGGGATGCGGATCGGGCCTGCGCGCGTGACCCTTCCAATACAGGAGGTTCACAATGCGTAGAGAGATGTTCGCTCTCCGTGCCATAGGGTCGGCCGCCGTTCTGGTGACACTGCCTGTCGCCGCCGCCCACGCGGAAGGCGGGGAATCCGACGGATCCACCGGTTCCATCACCGTCACCCCCTTCGCCCCCGCCACCGGGACCCAGGTAGACCTCAGGGTCTCCGGTTGCAAGGAATCCAAGGGCAAGGCCTACTCGGACGCCTTCGAGACGCCCGGCGATCTCGTCCCGTCCGCGGACCAGCCCACGCTGACCAGCCAGGCCCGCATCCGCTCGTCCGCGACGCCCGGGATCTACGAGATCAAGGTGACCTGCGACGGCATCAGCGGCAAGGTCAAGGGCAGCGTCCAGGTCCTCCAGCCGGGCCGGCCCACGCCGGTACCCACCGCGCCCGTGCACGCGGGCGGTGGCGGTACCGCACAGCTGACCGCGGCCCACACCACCGAGATCGTCGACGGTCTGCGCGAGGAGGGCCCCGGCACCCGGCACACGGTGCTCGGCCTGGTGCTCGCGGCGGTCGCGGCCGTCGCCGTGGCCCTGCGCAGCGTCCGCCGGCGCCGCTCCGACTGAGCGGGGGCCGATCATGGCTGACGGCGAACGACCGCACGGCAACGGGCGGCTCGTGACCGGAGTGGCCTGGGCCGTACTACTGCTCGGCCTGTGGCTGTGGGGCCGCGAAGTCACCGATATCCACGGCCTGTCCGCGCCCACGACCGGCGACGCGGCCGCCGTCGGACGGCCGCTGGGCATCGAACTGCCGCCCGCGCACAAGCCGATGGCCGGCGCGGAGCCGCAGCGCATCGATGTCTCCGCACTGAAGATCGAGGCGCCGGTGAAGGCCCGCGGCCTCGACGGGAGCGGCGCGATCGACCCGCCGCCGTTCTCGCAGGCAGGCGTCGTCGGCTGGTACGGCGGCGGCGTGAAGCCGGGCGAGCGCGGCACGGCCCTGCTCGTCGGGCACGTAGACACGGACACCAGGCCCGCCGTGTTCTACCGCCTCAGCTCGGCCAAGCCGGGCGACAAGGTGCGGGTCGCACGGGACGACGGCTCCGTCGCCGAGTTCACCGTCGACGACGTGCAGGTCTTCAGCCGCGACCGGTTCGACGCGCAGAAGGCGTACGGCCAGCGGCAGTCCGGCCGGGCCGAGCTGCGGCTGATCACATGCGGCGGCTCCTTCGACCGGGCGTCGCACACCTACACCGCCAACGTCGTCGTGTCCGCGTACCTCACCGGCGTGCCCGACGCGCCCGCGCGCTGACAACCTGGCCCGGCCGGCGGCCCGCTCCCCCCGGGGAGACGCCGGCCGGGCTGGTCCTCGACCGCGCGCGCTCGGGCTGCGGGAGTAACCCGGCGTCGGCGCGGGAGGTCAGGAGAGACCTGCCCTCCCGGAGAGGTGGTGCAGGCCGGGGCTCCGTCCGCTCACGACGACTCTAGAGCGGATGGGCGACGCGGCCTAGAAGGCTCATGAAGATCTTGGGTTCTGGCCCTGCCGCGTCAGCGGCAGGGCCAGACTCGTCTTGTGGCGATGGGTGAGTGGGTCGGCGAGATGGTCGGGCCGGACGTGTGGGAGACCTGCCGGGAACTGATCCCGGCCGGGAGTGTGTTCGCGTTCCTGGCCGAGCACCGGGGCGAGCTGTTCCCGGCGGCGATGTTCGCAGACATGTACCCGTCGGCGAACGGACGGCCGAGCATGCCGCCGCAGGTCCTGGCCGCCGCGATCACCTTGCAGGCCCTGCACGGGCTGTCGGACTTCGAGACAGTCCAGGAACTGCGGTGCGACCTGCGGTGGAAGGCCGGATGCGGGCTGGGCCTTCACGACACGGCCTTCGACCCGTCACTGCTGGCCTACTTCCGCCGCCGGCTGGCCCGTTCCGCGCGCCCGAACCGTATTTTCGACGCCGTGCGCGAAGTCGTGAAGGCCACCGGCGTACTCAAGGGGAAGCACCGCAGGGCGCTGGACTCCACCGTGCTGGACGACGCGGTGGCCACCCAGGACACCGTCACCCAGATCATCGCCGCCGTCCGCGCGGTGATCCGCGAGGTCCCCGGCGCCGACACGGTCGCCGCCACGCAGTGCACCGCGCACGACTACACCGACCCGGGCAAACCCCGCATCGCCTGGAACGACGAGCAGGCCCGCGCCAGGCTGGTCGACGCGCTGGTCACGGATGCCCTGCGGCTGCTGGGCCACCTGCCCGAACAGCAACTCGGCGAAAGGGCAGCCAACGCGGTGGGCATTTTGGCCCTGGTCGCCGGCCAGGACGTCGAGCCCGCCGAGGACTCCGACGGCCGCGACGGCCGCTGGCGCATCACCCGGGGCACCGCCCCCGGACGGGTGGTCTCCACCGTTGATCCCGAAGCCCGGCACGTCCACAAGACCCGCAGCCACCAGCAGGACGGCTTCAAGGCCCACCTGGCCATCGAGCCCGAGACCGGCTTATACACCGCTGTCGCCCTGCGGCCCGGCTCGGGAGCCGAACACCACGAGGCCGCCGTCGGCCTGGACCTGCTCGCCGACGAGGACAACCCGCTGGACGTCTTCGGCGACACCGCCTACTCCACCGGCGACGCCCGCCAGACCCTCCACGAGGCCGGGCACCGGCTGTTCCTCAAACCCGCCCCGCTGAGGCCCGCCGTCCCCGGCGGCTTCACCCTCGACGACTTCGCCATCAACACCAAAACCGCCATCGTGACCTGCCCGGCCGGACACACCGTGGCCCTGTCCGACCCCGGCGGGCAGCACCACCAACGCAAAGCCTCTTTCGGGAACTTATGCACCGGATGCCACCTACGCGAGCGGTGCACCAAAGCCAGGGCCGGACGCATCCTGACCATCCGGCCTCACCACGACCACCAGACCGCCGCGCGCCGCCAGGCCGCCACCGACCCCGGCTGGCAGGCCGACTACCGCCGCTGGCGGCCACCAGTCGAACGCGCCGTCGCCTGGCTCGTCCACCACGGCAACAGGCGCCTGCGCTACCGCGGCACCATCAACAACAACACCTGGCTCCACACCCGAGCCGCCGCCCTCAACCTCCGCCGGCTGATCAACCTCGGACTCACCCACACCAGTGGGATCTGGCACCTCGCACCGGCCGGTACATGACCGCAGGGGCTGTCCGGCCTGACGGCCGGACAGCCCCTCACCAAGATCTTCATCGGCCTTCTAGAGGCTGTTTGACGCCAAGTCCGGATGTGCTCGCACCCCTGGTGAACACCGAACGGGGGCGCTGTAACAGGTATTTGACGAACCCTGTCCGCCCTCGTGGTCGCGGCGGCCCGTATGCCAGGATTGAGAGTCGTACAGGGCACCCAAGGGGGAGTGGATGTACCGAAAGGACGCAGGCCGCGTACGCGGTGTCGGCGCCTGGGGGGTGAGGGCGGGAGCGGCGGCCGTGGGGGCGGCGCTGCTGGTGTCCGGATGTTCCTCCGGGGACGGCAAGGACAAGAACGGCTCATCGTCACCCGTGAAGCAGCAGCCGAAGGGGTCCGACCCGTTCTGGGTCAACCCGGACGGCAGCGCCGCCAAGCAGGTCGCCGCCCACGAGAAGGCCGGCAAGAAGGACGACGCCGAGCAGATCCGGAAGATAGCCGAGCAGCCGAGCGGCGAGTGGATCCTCCCGGAGAACGCGGAGGACCAGGCACGGGGCTACACCGAGGCCGCCGACCAGGCCGACCGGGACGCCCTGCTCGTGCTCTACAACATCCCGCACCGCGACTGCGGCCAGTTCTCCAAGGGCGGCGCGGCCGACGGGAACCAGTACCGGGCGTTCATCGACAGCGTCGCCAAGGGCATCGGCGACCGGCACGCGACGGTGATCCTGGAGCCGGACGCCGTGCAGCACATGGTGGACAACTGCACGCCGGAGGAGTTCCACGAGGAGCGCTACGACCTCCTCAAGGGTGCCGTCGCCAAGCTCAAGTCGCTGAAGAACACCACGGTCTACCTCGACGCGGGCAACGCCGGCTGGGGCAAGCCCGACCAGATCTTCCAGCCGCTCCAGTGGTCCGGCATCGACCAGGCCGACGGCTTCTCGGTCAACGTGTCGAACTTCTACACCACCGCGGACTCCGTGAAGTACGGCAAGGAGCTCTCGGCGAAGGTCGGCAACAAGCCGTTCGTCATCGACACCAGCCGCAATGGGAAGGGGCCCTACACGGGCGGCGACCCGGCCCAGCGCTGGTGCAATCCTCCCGGGAGGGCGCTGGGTGAGGAGCCCGGCACCAGGACGGGCGACCCCCTCGTCAAGGCGTACCTGTGGGTCAAGCGGCCCGGCGAGTCGGACGGCGACTGCAAGGGGGGCCCGAAGGCGGGGGCCTGGTGGCCGGAGTACGCCCTCGGTCTCGCCAAGGCCACCAAGTAGGGGCAGCGGCCGGAAAGCCTTAAGGGGGTGGGGGCTCGGGCCCCCACCCCCTTACGTACGTGCCCCTACGGCACGTGAACCCACTGCGCCTTGCTCGGCGTTCCCTGATCGTCCGTCACGAACAGCATGTACCAGCCCGACTCGACCAGGCTGCGGTTGTTCGGGATGGTCACCGTGACGCTGTCCTTCGACTTCTTCAGGTCGAGGGCGATCGACGTCTGGTCGACGTCCGTGACGTGTGTGGACGCGCTCGGCCTGATCAGCCGGGCCGTCCGGATCGCCGCCGCGTGGTCCGACGTGTACGTCGCCGTGCCGCCGCGCGCGACGGTCTTCGTGCCGCCGCCGAGCGTGGGCCGCGAGTCCTGGTACAGGTACGGCGGCGTGTAGATCTCGATGCGCTGCTCGAAGACACCGGGCTTGGTGTTCGCCTTGTCGGCGTAGAGCGAGTCCGAGCCGAAGAACATCACGCGGCCGTCGGGCAGCAGGATCGAGCCCGAGTGGTAGTTGCGGCCGACGAGCGGGTCGGCGACGCGCTGGAACGTGTTGGTCTTCACGTCGTACAGCCGTGCCTGGTGGATGTTCGAGTCGCCGCGGCCGCGGTAGTCCTCGGAGCCGCCGGACACCAGGACCGTGTCGTCGGGGAGCGTGGAGGACTGCGGGTAGCGCGTGCCCTTCTCCAGCTCCGGACCGTCGACGAACTTCGGGTCCTTCGCCTTGAGGTCGACGATCCGCGTCTTGCGGCTCGACTCCTTGGACTCGCCGACCCCGCCGCCGCCGACCACCATGTAGCGCTGGTCCTGCGCGGGCGGCAGCTCCACCGTGCCGGCGGTCTCCATCAGCTTCGGGTCGCTCAGCCCGGGAATCTTCTGGAACTTGTTGGTCGCGAGGTCCCAGATGCCGGGCGTGCGGCCGACGTTGTCGGGCCCGTAACCCGCGTTGGCACCCGAGTAGAAGATCTTCCCGTCCTCCATCTGGAAGAGGGCCGGGTACGTCGGGAACTGGCGGATCCCCTTGGTGTACGTCCACTTCTTGGTCTTCGGGTCGTACGTCTCGTTCTTGCCCGGGACGAGCTGGCCGATGTCGTCGAGCCCGGAGACCGAGAGGACCTTGCCGTCCGACAGTGTGGTCAGCGTCGGGTACCAGCGTGCCTCGTTCATCGGGTCGACCTTGATGTACTTCTCGGCGACCGGGTCGAACTCGTAGCTGTCCCTGATCCCCTGGAAGTCCTTCTTGTCCAGGGCGAGCTTCTGCGCGATGCCGTAGACGTTGCGCGCGTCGGCGCCCTTGAGGCCCTGCACACGGTAGTTGTCCTGCGTGCCCGTCTCGTACTTCGTGCCGCTCTTCTGCGCCTCGACGTAGACCCGGCGGATGCCCGGGTCGTTGCGCAGGAACTTGCCCGTCTCGGGGTCGAAGACCTTCTTCGCCCGCTCGATGGTGATGTTCTCGCTGGTGACGAAGGTCTTGCCGTTCTCCTTGCCGGTGAACCTGGACCCCTTGGGGATCGTCTTCGGCTCGTCCGGGTCCTCGTTGTGGACGATCATCAGGCCGCCGGCCTTGGTGACGTCGCCCTTGAGCTTCTCGTAGCTCTTGGTGCCGCCGGCTATGAGCAGATTGCCGTTGGCCAGCTGTGTGTGGCCCGTGCAGAACAGGTCGGTGGGCGTGGGGATCTTCTTGATCGTCCCCTTCACCGGGTCCCACAGCCGGGTGTCGAACTTCTTCGCGTCGAAGTTGTCCTGGTTGTTCCCGGACCCGGCCACGAGCAGGATCTTGCCCGTGTGCAGCAGGGCGGCGTGAATCGTGTTCTGCCGGTACTCCTTGGGGAACTCGACGATGTCCCACTTGCCGTTCTCGGCCTTGTACTCAGGTCTGTTGATCTTGTACTCGTGGTACTTCGCCGAACCGAACCGGTAGAGCCACGGCCCGTTCATCCCGGCAAGCGCGAGCACCACCACCGAGCCGATGGCTATGCGTCGGGCACGGCGGCGGCTGGCACCGTCTTTCATTTCTTACGTCCCCCAAGGGCGATCTGCATGGTCTGGTCGGGCGCGGCCCAACTCGGCTTCTCCTGCGCGGCGTGCGCCGGCGCGGCCAGGTGCTCCCCTTGGTCCGGGGGAGCGGCCGGCGGCTTCGGCTTCTTCCTGTCCTGCCGCAAAGTCCACCGCCAGGCGAAGATCGGCGAGGCCGTGATGAGCAGCGCGAACGAGGCCCAGGTGAGCATCGCCGGGTGTGCGTGCCCGTACACGAAGGACGCGGTCATGGACGCCGCGAAGACCAGGATGAAGAACAGGTGGATGCGGAACGTGCCGAACAGCGTGTCGGGGCTGGCCGACTCGCCCTTGGGGGTCACCACGAACTTGCTCTTGCGCCGCAGCACGGCGTCCATCAGGGAGCGTGCGTAGATTGGCGCGGACAGTGCCGACATCACCATGCCCGCGATACCGCCGGAGCCCTCGGGCTCGTGCGGCGACACGTTGTGGCGGCGGTTCCAGATGTAGAGGCCGATCTGCAGCGCGGAGGCGTTGCCGTACAGCATCAGCCAGATGGTCGGGTCGATGTTCACGCCGGACGCGCCGAGGCCGAGGAACAGGGCGCAACTGAGCGCCGCCAGAATCCAGTTCATGGCGGACATCGGGTAGAAGATGACCATCATCGTGTAGTTGAAGAAGCGGCCCGGCGGCAGCGAGAACGGCGCCTTCCAGAACTGCTTGAGGATCGTCTCGTACGTGCCCCGGGACCAGCGCAGCTGCTGCGTGAAGAAGTCGGTCCAGGCGTTCGGGCCCTCACCTACGGCGAGCACGTCGGGCGTGTAGACCGACTTCCACTTCTGGCCCGTGGCTGGGTTCTTGGCGCGGTGGATCTCGAAGCCCGTCGCCATGTCCTCGGTGATCGAGTCGTAGAGACCGCCGATCTGCTTGAGGGTCCTGATGCGTACGGCGTTGGAGGTGCCGACGAACATCGGGGCGCCGTAGGCGTTGCCCGCGCGCTGGATCAGCGCGTGGAAGAGGAACTGCTGGGACTCGGCGGCCTTCGTGACGAAGGAGTCGTAGTTGCCGTAGACCTGCGGGCCGATGACGAAGCCGACGTTCTCGTCGCGGAAGAAGCCGAGCATCCGCTCCAGGTAGTTGGGCAGCGGCACATGGTCGGTGTCGACGGAGGCGAAGTAGTCGTAGTCGTCGCCGTGCGCGTCCAGCCAGGCGTTGTAGTTGCCGTGCTTGGTCTTGGCGCGGTGCGGGCCCTTGGCCTGGTTCCACCTCGCGACGCCCTTGCGGGAGAAGTGGTGCACACCGAGGCGCTCGCAGACCGCCTTCACCTCGGGGTCGTCGCCCTCGTCGAGGAGCCAGATGTGCAACAGCCCCCGGTGGCGCAGCTTCACGGCCGCCTCCAGGGTCTTCGTCACCATCTCGATCGGCTCCTTGCCGGGCACGAACGAGGTCAGGAACGCGACTCTCGTGCCGGTCTCGGGCACCACCGGGATCGGGTCGCGGGCGACGAGCGTGGCGTGCGCGTTCGACAGCACATTCATGCAGCGGAAGAACTCGATCAGGCCGATCGACACCAGCATCACGACGTCGAGCGCGGGCAGGAAGTCGTACGCCGGGTAGTCCCGCTCCGTCCAGTGCTCGGGCTGGAGCAGCCAGAAGAGCAGTACGAGAGAGAGGAGCGGCGCGGCGCCCAGCATCAGCGCGGCCCGCAGCCGGTGCGGCTCCTGCGAGAGCAGCGAGCGGTACCGCACCTTGTACGGCTTGCCGGGTTCGGGCTGGGTCAGCGGCCCCGCGAGTCGGCTGTAGTGCTCGTAGTCGTAGCGCGGCAGGGCCTTCTTGATGCGCCGGTAGCCGCCGGTCCGATGCGGTGGCACGCGTAGCTGGGTGGTCTGGGACGGATCGAAGTTCTGCCCGGCGCCTGTCGGCGTCGACGTCATGAGTCATTCCCCCCGCACGCAAGTCACTGCGTGGTCGTCGGTCATCCGTCCGGTTCGGTCCCCCTTGACCTCGCCGGACGTGTCAGTGGCAGGCCACGGTCCCCCGTCTAAGACTGAGACGACGGCCTTCCGGTTGCATGATGCCCCCCTCGGCATCGCTTCATGAACGGGGCCCCCACCCCTGAGTCGAGCGCAACCGGCGTCGGCCTGGTGCCGGCCCAACTGCCGTGTGCTGCCTGCCTCATCGGAGCCAATGGCTCCCGGACAGGGTTCTACGCACCTCATCGTGATCGCAAGGGCGATACGAAGCGAAACAAGCTGTTTACCGGTCATACGTGCGATTTGGCACGTCTGTTGGGGCGGATGGGGCGCTCAGGCGCCGTGCACGGGGCGCGCGCCGGGGGTGCAGGCGTTGCCCATCGGGCGCGCGCCGGGGTGCTCAGGCGTTGCCCGCCGGCTGCCGTCGGGTGCTCGCCAGGTGCTCAGGCGTTGCTCATGGGGTGCCCGTCGGGGTGCCCGTCGGGTTGCTCGCCGGGGTGCTCAGCCGGGTGCGGATGTCGCCGAAGTGCTCCCTTATGGCGCGCTCCGCGCGCAGCGGGTCGCCGGAGCGCACCGCGTCGACGATCTCGCGGTGCTGGAGTCCGGTGACCTTCGGGTCGTGCGGGATGGCGACGAGGTCGGTGCGCACCCGGTGGAAAGCGTCCCAGAACGCCTCCATGACCTCGCCGAGCAGCGGGTTTCCGAGGCCGCGGTAGAGCGTCGCGTGGAAGGCGCGGTCGGTGCCCGGGCTCACGGCGCCGTCGGTGGCCGCCTCTGCGTCCATGCGGTCGACGAGGGCGTCCAGTTCGGCCAGGTCGGCCTCGGGGACGCGGCCGGCGAGGCGCGCGATGAGGCCGGTCTCGACGGCCTCGCGCAGTTCGAGGAGCTGGAGCAGGCTGTCCTCGCCGCGGTAGTGCCCGGCGACGGTGCGGAAGGTGAGCCCCTCGATCATGGGGGCCATGGACATCGGTCCGACGTAGGTGCCGAAGCCGTGCCGGATCTCCACGATGCCCATCGCCTGGAGGGCCTTGAGCGCCTCGCGCACGGAGTTCCGGCTGACGCCGAGGAGCTCCATCAACTCGGGCTCGGTGGGCAGGGAGGCACCGGACGGAAGCCGCCGGTCGATGATGAGCTTTTTGATCCGCTCCTGGAGGTCGCGCGCCATGGGCCCACGTTATCGGCAGGAGCGGCAGCCGTAGCCCCCCGAGCAGCAGAAAGGGGCCCATCGCTCGGGCGCCTGCCCATAGCGAAGGCCCCCCACTCTCGTGGAGGGCCTTCGCCTGTCTGTGCGCCGCCAGGGACTCGAACCCCGGACCCGCTGATTAAGAGTCAGCTGCTCTAACCAACTGAGCTAGCGGCGCCTGCTGACCTGGAGAACTCTACCCGAATCCCTGGGGTGCTCCGGACCACCACGCCTGTCCGTATCACCCTATTTATCCGGTAAATGCATCATTCGGACCGTCAACATGCGATATCGCCAGAGAGTTGAGAGGCTTCCGTTTGTGCAGATTGTTGGACATTTCATTCTGGAGTGTGAGGGGAATCGCATGAAGGCTCCGGTGTTCGAGGAGTTCGATCCTGCGAGCGACTGCGACTGCCCGGGGTGTCTTCAGTGGCGGGGTGCCGCCCGGAGCTCCCCGTCGTCGCTGACGATCAGTCTCGGCGGCCACCCCGCCGCCCACGGCGCCCGGCGCGCCCTCGTCCTCGCGGCCGCGGCCGGCACGGTCATCGGTGGCGCGCACACGGTCCCCGCCGTCGCGTCCGACCACGGGCCGGCCAGGCCGGGGCTGCCTTCCTCGGACGAGCCGCCGACCCCGCAGGGCGGGTCGGGCCCGCTGCACGGGCCGGCGGGCAGCCCGGCCGCGCCCCCGAAGCACGTGACCGGACTGCCGGCCACGACCCGCGCGGCGATCGTCAAACGGGCCAAGCTCTGGCTCGCCGCCAAGGTGCCGTACAGCATGGTGAAGTTCTGGAGCGACGGGTACCGGCAGGACTGCTCCGGCTTCGTCTCCATGGCGTGGAACCTCGGCAGCAACGAATGGACCGGGAGTCTCAACAAGTACGGGACACGCATCACGCGCGAGCAGCTCCAACCCGGCGACATGCTGCTCTTCCACAATCCGTCGAACCCTCAGAAGGGCTCGCACGTCGTCCTCTTCGGCGGCTGGACCGACTACACGCACACCTACTACGTCGCGTACGAGCAGACGCCGCCCAGAGCCCGCAAGCAGTCCACTCCCTATGCCTACTGGAGCAACTCGTCCCACTATGTGCCCTATCGCTACAAGGGGCTGAAGCAGGAGGAGAAGGCGGCGGTCGGCGGTTCGGCGTCGACGCAGTTCCCGGGGGCCAAGTCGTTCGGTACCGGGGCGGACAACGCGAACGTCACGCGGCTCGGGAAGCTGCTCGTGGACCGGGGCGGGGCGCGGTTCTACAAGACCGGACCCGGGCCGCGCTGGGGTGAGGCCGACCGGCTCGCCACGCAGGCGTTCCAGCGCGCGCAGGGCTGGACGGGCACGAGTGCCGACGGCCTGCCCGGGCCCACGACCTGGGCCTATCTGATCGGCGGCAAGGGCAAGGACATTCCGCCCATCGCCGGCGCCGCGTCCGGCCCCGGCTCCGCCGCTTCCAAGGTGCCGCCCTATCCCGGGCGCGGAATGTTCCGGCCGGGCGCGAGCAACGCGTACGTCGCCCAGCTCGGCAAGCAGCTGGTGAAGAAGGGCTTCGGCAAGAACTACACGAAGGGCCCGGGCTCCCGCTGGGGCGAGGCCGACCGGCGGGGCGTCGAGGCGTTCCAGCGGTCCCAGGGCTGGCGCGGCGGCGCGGCCGACGGTTACCCGGGGCCCGAGACCTGGCGACGGCTCTTCTCGTGAACGCCCACCGGCCGGCCGCCGGCGGGGCGTGAGGTCCCGCCGGCCGCACGCGGCCGCGGGGGTGTGCGGCGACTCGCCTCGCCGCACACCCCGACCCCTCCGGCTCTGCCGGGCCGGAGGTCATCGCGTATGTACGGATCCAGTACGGAGGCAAGGATGAGTACGACGACGGAGTGGCCGGAGGGGCCCGAGCTGCCCACGGAGGCCGACGGTGGCGGTGCGCGTGACGTTCGTGGCGGTGCGCGTGACGGTCACGGGGTGTCCGTGGGCGTCCGCGCCGCGGGCTTCGCCGAGCCGGGAACCGAGACGTCCGGCGGGTGGGGCGCCCGGCTGATCCGCGGCGGGGCCACCACGGAGATCCCGGTCCATCTGCTGTCCCGGGACGGGCCCGCCCCCGTCTCGGTGCGGCTGCGGCCGGCCGTCGTCGGGCGCCGGCGGAGCGGCGGCGAGCAGCCGCACGTCCCGCGCCGGTTGCCGCCGCGACCGCTCTCGCGCCCGGCGCCGGTCGTCGACCCGGACCTCGTCGAGCGCCCCGGGCGCACGCTGCCCGGCGCGGTCGGTGTGCTCGGCGGTCTCGCGGGCGCGGTGGGCGGCGTCGCGTCGCTGTGGCGGGGCGGGGTGCTGCCGCACATCACGGCGCTGCCCGTCCCGGCGGGGGCGCAGCTCGGGCCCGTCCAGTGGGCGGCCGTCGCGGGTTCGGGCGCGCTCGCCCTGTTCGGGCTCGGCGGTCTCGCGCGTGGCCGGACCGGCAAGGCGTGGGTGCTCACGCTCTTCGGCCGCTACCGCGGAACCGTCCGCCGCACCGGCCTGATGTGGGTGAACCCCCTGTTCCTGCGCCGCCGTACCGACGTACGCCTGCGGCACTGGCGCAGTGAGGCGATGCCGGCGGTCGACGCGAACGGGGTCGCCCTGCGCGTCGTCATCCTCGTCGTGTGGCGCATCAAGGACACCGCGCGCGCCGCGCTCGCCGTGGAGGACCACCAGGAGTATCTGCGCCGGTGCGTGGAGGCGGCGATGGCTCGGGTGCTCTCCCAGCTGCCCGCCGACGCCTTCCACCAGGACGCCCCGACCCTGCGCGACGCGGAGGCCGTCGGCGACGCGCTCACAAAGCAGCTCGCCGCCGACGCGGCGCCCGTCGGCATCGAGGTGTTCTCGGCGCAGCCGACGAGGATCGAGTACGCGCCGGAGGTCGCCGCCGCGATGCAGCGACGCCGGATCGCGGCCCTCGACGCGCAGCACCGGGACAGCGTCCTGACGTCGGTGGTCGACTCGGTCGAGGACACGATGACGCGGCTGACGACGCGCGGCCTGGTCGAGCTGGACGACTACGAGCGCAAGGCGCTGGTCAAGGATCTGACGGTGGCGTTCTACACCGGCCGGGGCGGCGACGCGTCGTAGAGTCCCCGCCATGGGGATCTCGAGACTGACGGCCGAAGCCTGGGAGCTCACCGCGTCGGGCCCGCGTGTCCTGCTGGGGATCGCGGGCCCGCCCGGCGCCGGGAAGTCCACGCTCGCGCGGGCCCTGGTCGAGCGGATCGGCGAGCAGGCCGCGTATCTGCCGCTCGACGGATTCCATCTGGCCAACGCCCAGTTGGAGCGCCTCGGGCTGACCGCGCGCAAGGGCTCCGAGCCGAGCTTCGACGTGCGGGGGTACGTGGCGCTGCTGCGCCGGGTCCTCGACGACACCGCCGCGGACATCTACGCACCCGATTACGACCGCACGTTGCACGAGCCCGTCGCCGCCCGGCATCTGGTGCCGCCCGCGGCCCGGCTCGTCGTGACCGAGGGGAACTATCTGGCGTGCGACCTGCCGGGCTGGCGCGAGGCGCGGGAGCTGATGGCGCGGTGCTGGTATGTCGAGGCTCCGGTGGAGGTGCGTCAAGTCCGGCTCGTGGAGCGGCAGTTGGCGGGCGGACGGGACGCGGCGGGGGCTCACGCGTGGGTGGCCGGGAATGACGCGCCCAACGGCGAGCTGGTCGAGGCCTCCCGGGGGAGATGCGACCGGATCCTCTCCACGACGGGCATGGACATGTCTTTTGGTATGGACACGGTCAACTGACGGCAATAATCTGGGCCTTGGTCTAGACCTGATGTAGCGCTGTGCGCACGGCTCACCGGAACTCCCCCACGTTCTCCAGGAGCGGCAGCATGCGAAAAAGGATCTACGCGGCCCTGCTCGGCCTCACCACGGCGGGGGCCTTCGTGCTCTCGTCGGGCGGCGCGAGCAGCCACGGCTACACCGACCTCCCCATCAGCAGGCAGAAGCTCTGCGCCGACGGCACCGTCACCGGATGCGGCAACATCCAGTGGGAGCCGCAGAGCGTCGAGGGCCCCAAGGGCTTCCCGGCGGCCGGCCCCGCCGACGGCACGATCTGTTCCGCGAACCACGGAGAGTTCGGCGCGCTCAACGGCGCCAAGGCCCCCGACGGCCCCGCCTGGCCGACGACCAAGGTCACCGCGGGTGCGAGCCAGACCTTCCGCTGGCAGTTCACCGCGCGGCACTCCACCACGGACTTCCGCTACTACATCACCAAGAACGGCTGGGACGACAGCAAGCCGCTGACCAGGGCCGACCTGGACACCGCGCCGTTCCTCACCGTGCCGTTCAGCGGCCAGCCCCCGGCCACCCTCTCGCACACCGGCACCCTGCCCTCCGGCAAGAGCGGCCACCACGTGATCCTCGCTGTGTGGACGATCGCGGACACGGCGAACGCGTTCTACGCGTGCTCGGACGTTCAGTTCTGAGCATGGCTTGAGGCTCACGGGGCCTTCGCGCGGGTACGTTCCGTGCACGCCGTTCCGACCGGGGCGGCGTGCACGGAACGTGGTATCGGGGGATGGCCATGCAGGTGTTGTTCTTGATCGTGCCCGTGCTCATCGCGTCGGTGGCGCTCTTCATGGCGGTGACGCTGACCCGCCGCTCGATGCAGGTCAGAAGGGCCTGGGCGAGCGGTCTGACCGCAGAGGCCCGCTGTCTGCGCGCGTTCACCTCGACGAGGCGTGACAGCGACGGCCACCGGAGCACCACACAGCACCACGTCTACGAGTTCACGGCCGGTGACGGACGCCCCGTCAGGTTCGAGGAGACCAACGGGCCCGCGACCACCGTGCAGGGCGATGTCGTGACGGTGTACTACACCGCCGACCGCCCCGACCGTGCCACGGCGCACGCCCCGGCCCCGGTGCGGGCCGCAGCGGGCATGGTGTTCCTCCTGGGCTTCCTCGGTCTCGTCGTCGCCTTCTGCGTATTCTTCGTTGTCGCCGCCGCCGAGATGCCCTTCTGACCCGAGGCCCCCATGGATGCCGTCTTCCACATACTCTTCCCGGTCCTGATCCTCGTCCTGATCTGGGCCGGGTACGCGATCGTCCGCAGAAGCAACGAGCGGCAGGCCGCCTGGCGGAGCGGGCTGACCGCGCAGGCACGGGTCGTCCGGGCCTATGTGACGGTCCAGGTGGTCAACAACATCGCCCGCCGGATCCAGTGGCACGAGTACGACTTCACCACCGCCGACCGGCGAGCGATCCGGTTCAAGGAGTCCGGGGGTCCGCCGAGCCGGGCCGTCGGTGACGAGGCGGTCGTCCACTACACGGTCCAGTGGCCCGACAAGGCCACCGCGTCGGAGCCGAGTCCCGGCAAGGACGCCTTCGGCGTGATCTTCGGCCTCGGCGTCATCGTCGTGACCATCGGCATACTCATCAACGTCATGGTCCAGTACGGCTGATCCGCCGCCTGGGTCTCCACTTCTGACGGTACGTCAATTATGGTGCGCGGTCATGGGTCCCATGAGGCGTACCGTCGCGGAACTCGTACAGGAGCGATGGGGCGACCACCGCCCCGGACTGTGGTGCGAGGGCCAGGTCCTCAGCCATCACGAGGTGGCCGCGGGCGCCGCCGCCCGGGCCGCGCTCCTCGCCGACCTGCTGCCCCGGGGAGCCGATCCGCACCTCGGCGTACTCCTCGACAACACCCCGGAGTTCCCGCTCTGGCTGAGCGCCGCGGCCCTCGCGGGCGCCGCCGTCGCCGGCGTCAACCCCACCCGGCGCGGCCCCGAACTCGCCCGCGACATCCTGCACACCGACTGCCGCGTCCTCGTCACCGAACGCGCCCATCTGCCGTTGCTCGACGGTCTCCGACTCCCGGGCGTACGCATCCTGGTGACGGACTCCGACGCGTACGCCGAACTGCTCGCGCCGTACGAGGGAGCCAAGCCCGATCCGGTCCGCGCCACCCCCGACACCCGCATGCTGCTGTACTTCACCTCCGGCTCCACGGGTGCGCCCAAGGCCGCGATCTGCACACAGGGGCGCCTGGCGGCCGCCGGGCAGTCCCTCGTCGGCCAGTTCGGGGTGCGCCGCGACGACGTCCACTACATCTGCATGCCGCTCTTCCACGGCAACGCGGTGATCGCCGACTGGGCGCCGGCCGTCGCGGCGGGCGCGGGCGTGGCGTTGCGACGCCGGTTCTCGGCGTCGCGCTTCCTGGACGACGTACGGACGTACGGAGCCACGTACTTCACGTATGTAGGGCGGGCCGTGCAGTACATCCTGGCCACCGACGAGCGGCCTGACGACCGGGACAACCCGCTGCGGGTCGGCTTCGGCACGGAGGCGGGGGCGGTGGACGCGGCGCGGTTCGCCGAGCGGTTCGGGGTGCGGCTCGTCGAGGGATACGGGTCCTCCGAGGGCGGCGCCGCCATCCAGCGCTCGGCGGGGACGCCGGCCGGGGCGATAGGCCGGGCGACGCCCGGGGACGACCTGGCCGTCGTCGACGCGGCCACCCGGCGGGAGTGCCCGCCCGCGGACTTCGACGCGGACGGGCGGCTCCTCAACGGGGCTTCCGCGATAGGGGAGTTGGTCAACCGGGGGCGTACGCCCTTCGAGGGGTACTGGCGCAACGAGGACGCGTACGGACAGCGGGTGCGGGACGGCTGGTACTGGACGGGGGACCTCTTCTACCGCGATCGCGAGGGGTTCCTGTACTTCGCGGGCCGCACCGACGACCGGCTGCGGGTCGACAGCGAGAACCTGGCGCCCGCGATGATCGAGAACATCCTCGCCCGGTACGAACGCGCCGCCGCCGTCGCCGTGTACGGAGTGCCGGACCCGGTGGCCGGCGACCAGGTGATGGCGACGCTCGCCCTGCGCGTGACGGACCCGGCCGGCCCCTTCGACCCGCTCGCCTTCGCCGAGTTCCTGATGTCCCAGGCCGACTTGGGGACGAAGATGGCGCCGCGCTTCGTCCGGGTCGTGGAGCGGATGCCCGTCACCGCGACGAACAAGGTGCACCGGGTGGGGCTGCGCCGCGAGGGGTTCCGGTGCGCCGACCCCGTGTGGTGGCGGCCACCGGGGGAGAGCGGCTACCGGCGCCTCACCGATGCCGACGTCGTGGCGCTCACGGAGGAGTACGCGGCACAAGGGCGGTCGGAACTGCTGGACCGGTGAGCCGGACGTGCCCGTGGTGCCGGTCAGGCGAAGGCCGCCGCGTTGCGGGCCGCCCACTGGGCGAACGTGCCGGGCTCGCGGCCGAGCAGGGTCCGCACGTCCGGGCTCACCCGCTGCTCGGCGGGGTGCGGCGAACCGAGGATGTCGAGCGTGCCGTCCACGACCGGTTCCGGCATGAACCGCGTCATGAAGGCGCGGGCCTCCGCGCGGCTCAGTTCGGTGAACCGCACCTCGGCGCCGATCGCCTCGCCGAGTGCCGCGGCCTGTTCGCGCGGCGCGACCGTGGCCGGTCCCGTCAGCTCGTAGGCCAGGCCCGCGTGACCGTCCTCGCGCAGCACGACGGCTGCCGCCGCGGCGATGTCCGCCGGGTCGATCACCGGCAGCGCCACATCGGCGAACGGGGCGGCGACGGTGCGGTGGGCGCGTACGGAGTCGGCCCAGGCGAAGGCGTTCGAGGCGAAGCCGCCGGGACGCAGCAGCGTCCAGTCCAGGCCCGACTGGCGTACGGCCTCCTCGAACGCGTGCAGCCTGACGTGCGAGACGGCGTCGGGCCGCGTCACCGCCCCCTGGGAGGAGAGCAGTACCACCCGGCGCACGCCGGCCGCCTTCGCCGCGTCGAGCACGGCGGCCGGCGGCTCCCCGGCCTGATGCAGCTCCGCGCCGATCAGCAGGAACAGCGCGTCGGCCCCCTCCAGCGCGGGCCGCAGACTCTCCGCGTCGCCGACGTCCGCCTGGACGTGGCGTACGGGCAGGTCGGGCGCGGGGCGGCGCGATACGGCGGTGACCTGCTCGCCCGCGGCGTTCAGGGCGGTGACGAGCGGACGGCCGACGTTCCCGGTGGCACCCGTGACAACGATCATCTTCAACTCCCTTGTCCTGCGGGGACCTTGAGGCCCCGCCCGGTTCTCGAAAGCTAGCATCCTGAGTAAAGTAGGTACCTAGAGGAAAGTGACTTCCCGGGAGGGCTGTATGAGCGGCAGTACGCGGTGGCAGGGGGGCGGGCCCGAGCAGGCCTGCCCGATCTCGCCGGTCCTCGACATCGTCTTCAGCCGCTGGACCACGCCGATCCTGTGGGCGCTCAACGAGTACGGCACCCAGCGCTTCGTGCAGCTCCAGCGCGCCATCGGCACCATCACCCCGAAGGTGCTCACACAGCGCCTGCGGCAGATGGAGCGCGACGGACTCGTCGTGCGCACGTACTACCCGGAGGTGCCGCCCCGGGTCGAGTACGAGATCAGCGACCTGGGTCGCAGCCTCGCACCGCTGTTCGCGACACTCGCCGAGTGGTCGTCCGGGCACCTTCCCCTGGTCGAGGAGGCCCGGCAGAGGTTCGACGCGGGGGAGTCGACGGGGCCTTCTCCGGTCACGGGGCCTTCTCCGGTCAGGGGTCGACTCCGGTGACGGGGCCGTCCCATGCTGCGGGGTCGTCCCCGGCTGCCGGGCGGTCTCCAGCCGCCGGCCCCGCCCGATGACCTCCCTCGCCGCCTCCCTGCGTGACCCCTCCTACCTGCGCGGCAGCGCCCCGTGGCGCGCCGCCGGGTATCTGGCGGGAGGGGTGCTCGTGGGGGCGCCGCTCCTGGTCACCTTCGTGACGCTCGGCGTCGCGGGCGCCGTGCTCTCCCTCGTCCTCGTGGGGCTGCCGCTGCTCGCCCTGCTCGCACTCGCCGGGGTCCCGGTCGGGGCGCTGGAGCGACGGCGGCTGCGGCCCGTGACCGGGCAGGCGGCGCCCAGCCCGCACCGCACACCGGCCGACCCCGGCGCCACGGCCTGGCTGCGGCTGCGCCTCGGTGAGCAGGCCACCTGGCGCGAACTCGCTTACGCCGCACTCCTCGCGCTCGTCCTGTGGCCGCTCGACCTGCTGGTCCTGGCCTGCACGGTCGGCCTGGCCGGGGTGGTGGCGGCGGCGCCGCTCCAGCTCGCGAGCGCCGGGCACGACACCCGGGTCGTGAAGCTCTGGCTCATCGACTCGTACGGGCAGGCCGCCCTGTGCACCGTCGCCGGGCTCGCCCTGCTCGCGGTGCTCCTCTATCCGCTCGGCGCCTACGCCGCGGCCCGGGGCGCGCTCGCCCGGCTGCTGCTCGCGCCCCGCGAGACGGAGGAGGAGGCGCGGCTCGCGGAGGTCACCAGGTCGCGGGCGCGCCTGGTCGCCGCGTTCGAGGCCGAGCGGCGCCGCATCGAGCGCGACCTGCACGACGGTGCCCAACAGCGCCTGGTCGCCCTCACGATGAGCCTCGGACTCGCCCGCCTCGACGCCCCCGCGACGGGACCGCTCGCCGAACGCATCGCCGCCGCGCACGACGAGGCCGGCCAAGTCCTCGTGGAGCTGAGGGAGTTGATCCACGGAATCCACCCCCAGGTCCTCGCCGACTACGGGCTCGCGGCCGCTCTCGACGACGCCGCCGACCGCTCGGCCGTCCCCGTCGATACCCGTATCGACCTGCCCCGGCTGCCCGGGCCCGTCGAGTCCGCCGCCTACTTCGCGGTGTGCGAGGCCCTCGCCAACACCGCCAAGCACAGCGGCGCCACCCGCGCCCGGCTCACCGCACGCCATGAGCGGGGCCGCCTCGTCATCGACGTACGCGACGACGGGGGCGGGGGCGCCGACCCCGCGCGCGGCAGCGGGCTCACCGGACTCGCCGACCGGCTCGCCGTCCTCGATGGCACACTGACGATCATCAGCCCGGCCGGCGGGCCGACCGCACTGTCCCTGGAGATTCCGTGTCCAGCGCTCTGAGAGTGGTCCTCGCCGAGGACGCGGTGCTGCTGCGCGAGGGCCTCGTGGGCCTGCTCGCCCGGTTCGGGCACGCGGTGGTCGCCGCGGTCGGTGACGCGGACGCGCTACGTGCCGCCGTCGCCGAGCACACGCCGGACCTCGTCCTCACCGACGTACGGATGCCGCCCGGCTTCCAGGACGAGGGCCTGCGCGCCGCGCTCGCCCTGCGCGCCGATCGCCCCGGCCTGCCGGTCCTGGTCCTCAGCCAGTACGTGCAGCGCTCGTACGCGGCCGAGCTCCTCGACACGGGCGACGGCACCGGCGTCGGCTATCTGCTCAAGGACCGCGTCGGGCAGGTCGAGCAGTTCGTCGAGGCGGTGGAACGGGTTGCCTCCGGCGGCACGGTCGTCGACCCCGAAGTGGTACGCCAGCTGCTGCGCCGCCGCCGCGACCCCCTGGAGCGCCTCACCCCGCGCGAGCGCGAGGTGCTCGCCCTGGTCGCCGAGGGCAGGTCGAACGGCGCGATCGCCCGGGACCTGGTGGTGAGCGAGGCCGCGGTCGGCAAGCACATCGGCAACATCCTGGGAAAACTGGACCTGCCCCCGGCCGACGACGCGGACACCCATCGAAGGGTGCTGGCGGTGCTGGCCTACCTGCGGGCTTGATGCGCGAGCGACCGCAAGCGAAAGGCTCCGGCCTCCGCGAGGGCCTGCCCATAGCGAAGGCCCCCCACTCTCGTGGAGGGCCTTCACCGTGTCTGTGCGCCGCCAGGGACTCGAACCCCGGACCCGCTGATGCTGTGTCTTTCCGGGGGACGACCCCCGGCCCCCCAGCCGCCTTCGCTGCGTCGGGGCGGGCCGCCCGCCAATAAGCGAAGGCCCCCCACTCGCGTGGAGGGCCTTCGCCGTGTCTGTGCGCCGCCAGGGACTCGAACCCCGGACCCGCTGATTAAGAGTCAGCTGCTCTAACCAACTGAGCTAGCGGCGCCTGCTGACTCGAAAATAATACCTGGTCCTGAGGGGTGCTTCGCACACCCCTGGCGTGGGTCCTAGATCGCCAGGGAGAGCAGCAACGGAGCCGCACCGCGGTTGAGCGTGTCCGCCGCGTGGTGCAGGCGGTGGGCGTGCTCCAGGGGGAGCGAGAGGGCGAGGCAGCCGACCGAGGAGCCTGCCGTGATCGGGACGGCGGCGCATACCGTGCCCACCGCGTACTCCTGGAGGTCGAGGACCGGCACCGTCGCGGGCTGGGCGTCGAGCTTGGAGAGCAGGACGCGCTCGTTCGTGATCGTGCGCGAGGTGAGGCGGGCCATCTTGTGGCGGGAGAGGTGGTCGCGCCGCCCGTTGAGGTCGAGCTGGCCGAGGAGGCTCTTGCCGATCGCGCTGGCGTGCGCCGCGGAGCGGAAGTCCACCCACTCGTTGACCGCGGGGGTCGTGGGGCCCTGGGCGAACTGGGTGATGCGGATCTCGCCGTCCACGTACCGGCTGAGATAGACCGCCGCGCCCACCGTCTCGCGCAGCCGGTCGAGGGTGCGCTGGAGGCTCGTGGTGAGCGCGTCCTCGCGGCCCTGCGCCGAGCCGAGGCCGGTCAGCGTCTCGCCCGTGACGTACGCGCCGTCGGAGGTCTGCTCCACGTACCCCTCGCGGCGCAGCATGCGCAGCAGTGGGGCGAGTCGGTCGGCGGGCAGCCCTGTCTCGTTGCCGAGCTCGGTGCCGGTGACGCCGACGCCGCGTCGTGCGACGGTTTCGAGCACACGAAGGGCGTGCTGCACCGAGTGGTGCTGCGCGATCGACTCGTGTTTCAGCGCCACGGCATCCCCCTGCAAGGACCGGTTCCGGACAGCTGGCCTCGCTCCACGATAGCCGTCAAGGGGCCTTTGTGGGGCGCCTGTTGGCGACTTTGGTGGCGCGCTCCGGGCCTGTCAGCAGGAACGCGCCACCCTGGCATATGCCAAAGTCATGCCCCAGGTTCGGGGCCTCGATACTTACCGGCCCTCACCGATCGTGGTCACAGAACTGCGCTGAGAAATTCCCGCGTCCGCTCGTGCTCCGGATCGCTGAAGATCTTCTCCGGCGACCCGGACTCGATGACCCGGCCCGCGTCGAACATCAGGACCTGGTCCGAGATGTCGCGGGCGAAATTCATCTCGTGGGTCACGCAGAGCATCGTGATGTCCGTGGTGTGCGCGATGTCGCGCAGCACGTCCAGGACGCCGGCGACGAGCTCCGGGTCGAGCGCGGAGGTGACCTCGTCGAGGAGCAGCACCTGCGGCCGCATCGCGAGGGCGCGGGCGATGGCGACGCGCTGCTGCTGGCCGCCGGAGAGCTGCGTCGGGTACGCGTCGCAGCGGTCGCCGAGACCGACCATGTCGAGCAGCTCGCGGGCGCGCTGCTCCGCCTCGTCCTTGGAGAGGCCGAGCACGGTGACCGGCGCCTCCATGATGTTGCGCAGGACCTTCATGTTCGGGAAGAGGTTGAACTGCTGGAAGACCATCCCGATGTTCTTGCGGACCTCGCGGATGTGCTTCTCGCCGGCCGGGACGAGCTTGCCGGCCCTCTCCTCGTGCGTGAGGTAGTCGCCGTTGACCTTGATCGTGCCCTCGTCGGGCTTGATCAGGGTCATCAGGAGCCGGAGGATCGTCGTCTTGCCGGAGCCCGACGGACCGATCAGCGTGACGTGCTTACCCGAGTCGACGGAGAAGTCGAGCTCGTCGAGGACGGTGTTGCCGCCGAAGCGCTTGACGACCTTGTCGAAGCGGATCAGCTCGCTGCCGTCCACCTTGGGGTTCGGCTGGTCTTTGGGGAGGTTCGCGTCAGCGGACAAGACGTCGCTCCAGGGCTCGGAGGAGGAGGGAGGAGGGGTAGGCGATGACGATGAAGGCGACACCCACGACGGTCAGGGCCTCCGTGTACTGGAAGGTCTGGGCCGCTTCCAGGCGGGACCGCTGAAGCAGTTCGAGCACGCCGATCCCGGCGAGCAGCGGGGTGTCCTTCAGCATCGCGATCACGTAGTTGCCGAGCGCCGGGATCACGCGGCGGATCGCCTGCGGCAGGATCACCGCCGTCCACGTCCTGCGGTACGGCAGGCTCAGCGCCCGTGCCGCCTCCCACTGGCCGGCGGGCACGGCCTCGATGCCCGCGCGGTAGACCTGCGCGGTGTACGTCGAGTAGTGCAGGCCGATGGCGACGATGCCGGTGGTCAGAGCGGAGAACTGGATGCCCCACTCCGGCAGCACGAAGTACAGGAAGAAGAGCTGCACGAGCAGCGGGGTGTTGCGGATGAACTCGGTGACGATGCCCACCGGCCAGCGCACGAAGCGCGTCGGGGCGCGGAAGGCGATGGCCCAGACCAGGCCGAGGCTGAAGGAGATCAGCGAGCCGAGGACGAGGGCCTGGAGTGTGACGAGCACGCCGTCCCAGAAGTGCGGCATGAAGTCGGCGACGGCCGACCAGTCCCAGGTGCTGGATGCGGTGGTGATCACGCGCCGCCACCTCCCGCGCTGGTGGGAACGGGAGCGGTCTCCGTCGTCCGACGGATGCTGAGCTTGCGCATGATGCCGGTTCCCGGGTCGGGGCGCCGGCCTATGCCGGCCTTGGTCTTGCGCTCGAGCGCGCGCATCCCGCGCGTGAGCAGGAAGGCGATCACGAAGTAGATGACCAGGGTGATCGCGTAGATCTGGGCGCTCTCCTGGGTGGCGAGGCGCACCAGGTACGCGGCGAACGAGACGTCACCGATGCCGAGCAGCGAGACCAGGGCGGTGCCCTTGAGGAGCTCGACCAGCAGGTTCGAGAACGGCGGGATCATCTCCGGTACGGCCTGCGGCAGCAGGATCAGCCGCATGCGCTGCCAGGGGGTGAAGCTCAGCGCGACCCCCGCTTCGCGCTGGGCGGGCGCCACGGCGTTGAGCGCGCCGCGCACCACCTCGGCGCCGTACGCGCCGTAGGACAGGCCGAGCGCCAGGACCGCGGCCCACATCGGGACCAGCGACCAGCCGGCGAGCTGCGGCAGCACGAAGAAGATCCAGAACATCAGGATCAGCGCCGACGTGCCGCGGAAGACCTCGGTGTAGAAGCCGGCGAGGAAACGCACGGTCTTCAGCCGGTGGGTGCGGGCCATGCCCACGCCGAAGGCGACGACGGTCGCGAGGGCCGCGCTGTACACGGTCAGCTGGATCGTGATCCAGATGCCCGGAAGGACCCAGTGTTCCCACAGTCCCGCTGTCATTTGCACAGCTCCTCTGCGGTCAGCTTCGTCATCTCGGCCTGGGTGAAGCCGAACGGCCGCAGGATGCGGAAGAGTTCGCCGCTCGCCTTCATCTTGTGGATCTCCTTGTTGAAGGCGTCGCGCATCTTGGTGTCGTTCGAGCGGAACGTGAATCCGCCGCCGTCGACGTGCTTCTTGCCTCCGACCAGGGGAGCGAACGGCTCGGTGTGCTCGGCCCTGCGGCTCTTCTTCGTCACCTCACGCGTGGTGAGGGCGGTGCCGGCGAACACGTCGATGCGTCCCGCCTCCACGGCGTTCAGGCCGGCGACCTGGTCCTGGAGGATGACGATGTCGCTTTCCTTGTAGCCCGCCTCGACCGCGTAGGCGATCTCCGCGTAGCCGGTGCCCGTGCCGAACTTCGCCTTCGCCTTCACGCAGTCCGCGTAGTCGTGCAGGTTCTTCGGGTTGCCCTTGCGGACGATGAAGGAGTCCAGCATCTGGTACTCGGGGTCCGAGAAGATGACCTGCTGGCAGCGCTCCTTGTTGATGTACATCCCGGCCGACACCACGTCGAACTGCTGGGTCTGCAGGCCGGGTATCAGGGAGCTGAAGTCGGTGGCGACGGGCTGGACATGGCCGACACCGAGCCGTTTGAAGATGACCTTGGCGAGTTCGACGGCCTCACCCGTGAACTTGCCGCTGTCGTCGATGTAGCCGTACGGCACCTCGCCCGCGATCCCGAGACGTACCGTGCCCTGCCCCTGGAGCCGGGCAAGGGTGTCGCCGTTCGGTACGCGGCTGCAACCCGCGGCCCCGAGGGCGCCGGCCGCTCCGACAGTGGTGGCGCCGATGAGCAGGGATCGTCGGCGTATGCCCCTTCTGTTGCTTTCTAGGCTTCGTGTTCCTTCTGTGACATTCCAAATAGGTGGAGCCATGGGCGCGCGGCTACCCGACTCGACACGACCTATGCGTATCAATTCAAGCCCCTGATGCGAGCGGGGCGCCCTTGACCCAGGGGGGAGCATGGGGCTGAACATGGAGGGCATGGCCGACCGATACATCGAAGTCTCCCTCGCCAAGCGGGGAGTTCAGTGCACGGCAAAGCTGCTCGACGACCGCGCTCCGCTGACCTGTGCGGCGGTGTGGGACGCGCTTCCACTGAGCTCCGACGTCTACCACGCGAAATACGCGCGCAACGAGATCTACGCCCTTTTCCCGGCATTCGCGGACCGGGAGCCACCTCTGGAGAATCCGACCATCACCCCCATTCCGGGGGACCTCTGCTATTTCTCCTTTTCCGGCACGGAACTGGGGACCCAGGCATACGGCTACGAATCCGGTGCCGAGCTCGAGCCCGGCGCGGCCGTCGTCGACCTCGCCCTCTTCTACGAGCGCAACAACCTGCTGATCAACGGCGATGTCGGCTGGGTCCCCGGCATCGTCTGGGGCCAGGTCGTGGAAGGCCTCGACCGGATGGCCGAGGCCTGCCAGGACCTGTGGCGCGGCGGCGCGCTGGGCGAGACGCTCGCGTTCAGGCGGGCGTAGGCGCCGGAATTCCGGCGATCCCCGCCTCGTACAAGGTGCGCGCGGCACGCAGGACCAGCGCGTCCGCGTGCCGCGCGCCGACGATCTGAAGGCCCACCGGCAGCCCGTCCGCGTCCACCCCCACCGGGACGGTCGCCGCCGGCTGCTGCGTCAGGTTGAACGGGTACGTGAACGGAGTCCACCCCGTCCAGCGCCGCAGCCCCGACCCCTTGGGCACCTCGGCGCCCGCCTCGAACGCGGTCAGCGGCAGCGTCGGCGTCACCAGCAGGTCGTACGACGAGTGGAACCGGCCCATCCGCCGCCCGAGTGCGGCCCGCGCGTCGACCGCCGCGAGATACGTGAGCGCGCTGACCCCGGACCCCTGCGCACAGATCTCGCGCAGGCCCGGATCGAGCAGCGCGCGCTGTGCGGGCGACAGATTCTGCGTCACCCGCGCCGCCCCGCTGAACCACAGCGTGTGGAACGCCTCGACCGGGTCCGTGACGTCCGGATCGGCCTCCTCGACGTACGCCCCTAGCCCCGCGAGCCCCTCCACCGCCTTGCGGACCGCCGCCGCGACCGCCGGCCGCACCGCGACCTGTCCACCGAACGACGGCGAGAACGCGACGCGCAGCCCCCGCACCCCGCCCCGCAGCCCCTCGCGGAAACCGCCCTCCACCGGGCCGAGCTGCGTCCAGTCACGCCAGTCCGCGCCGGTGATCACGTCCATCATCAGTGCCGCGTCGGCCGCGTCCCGCGTCATCGGCCCCACATGCGCGAGCGTCCCGAACGCGGACGCGGGATAGAGCGGCACCCGCCCGTAGGTCGGCTTCAGGCCGAAGATCCCGCAGAACGCCGCCGGGATCCGCACCGAGCCGCCGCCGTCGGTGCCCAGGGACAGCGGCCCCGCCCCGAGCGCCACCGCCGCCGCGCTGCCGCCGCTCGATCCGCCCGAGGTGCGTGAGAGGTCGTACGGATTGCGGGTCACGCCCGACAGCGGCGAGTCCGTGACGCCCTTCCAGCCGAACTCCGGCGTCGTCGTGCGGCCCACGAACACCGCGCCGTGCTCGCGCAGCCGCGCCACGGACGGCGCGTCCTCCTCCCACGCGCCGTCGGCCCGCACCGTGCGCGAGCCGCGCAGCGTCGGCCCGCCGCGCATCAGCAGGATGTCCTTCACCGACACCGGGACCCCGTCCACCAGGCCCTGCGGCTCACCTCTGCGCCAGCGCTCCGCGCTCGCCTCCGCCTGCGCGAGGGCGGTCTCCGCGTCGAGCCGCACGAAGGCGTTGACCGCGGGATCCACCTCCTCGATGCGGCGCAGGACGGCCCGCGTGGCATCGACGGGGCTGAAATCGCCCTTGCGATAGCCGTCGACGAGCGCTTCCGCGGTCAGCTCGGTGAGCTCGGTCATCCGCTCTCCTCAGGTCGGTCCGGGAGTGCCGATCCGGGATCTGGATCAGCCAGATCATTCAGATCGGTCAGTGTCCGGGGACATACCCACGTTTCTTGTCGACCACGTTCGGAAGCGGCTCCCCGGACTCCCATTTCTCGTAGAACTCCACGAACTGGCGCGACAGTTCGTCCCGCCAGCCGACCGTGTCGCCGCTCATGTGCGGGGAGACGATCAGGCCGGGCGCGGTCCACAGGGCGCTGTCCGGCGGCAGCGGCTCGTGCTCGAACACGTCGAGCGCGGCGCCCGCGATCCACCGCTTGGCCAGCGCGTCGGCGAGATCGTCCTCGACGACGAGCTGCCCTCGGCCCACGTTGATGAAGCGGGCGGACGGCTGCATCATCCCGAAGAGCCGCGCGTCGAACATGCCGCGCGTGTCGTCGGTCAGCGGCGCCGCGCACACCACCCAGTCCGCGCGGGCGATCAGCCGCCCGAGGTCGGCCGGCCCGTGCACGCCGGACCGCGCGGTGCGCCCGACGAGCGCCGTCGTGATCCCGAGCGCCTTCAGCGTCGCGACGATCGCCCGGCCGATCGGCCCGGAACCCACCACGCACGCCCGGGTACCCGCGACGCGCTGCGTCTCGCGGTGGCGCCATTCGCGCTCGTCCTGGAGAGCGAGCGTGCGCGGCAGGTCCTTGGCCATGGCGAGGACGAGCGCGCCGACGTACTCGGCGATCGGCTGGTCGAAGACGCCGCGCGCGTTCGTCACGACCGTGTCCGACGCGGCGAGTTCCGGGCACATCAGCCGGTCGACGCCCGCGCTCGCGGTGTGCACCCAGCGCGGGCGCGGACCCTCGCCCGGCCAGGCGCGGCGCACCGCGTCGGACAGGAAGTCCCACACCAGCAGCACGTCGGCCGAGGGGAGTTGAGCGGCGAGCGTCGACGCGTCGGCGTGCACGACGCGCGCCCGTCCCATGAGCCGGCCCAGGCGCGGCGGGGGGTCGTCGTCGAGCACCAGCAGGGTCACTTCAGACACATTCGCTCCGGTCGTCGGGCCGGGCAGTCATGGGCATCGGGCCGGGATTCCGGCTGGTCGTCGAGTTGGACATGGTGCCGGTCATCGGCAGAAACCGTTTCGCAACGATGGTCCGCTTCATTGGTAGGAAAAAGTGCGGATTGACCACGCTGGCACCCGAACCTACCTTCGTCAACAGAGGCACTTTTCCGTTGCCCAGCCCTGTCCCGACGTCCCGGCCCGCCGGCCGGCTCTCCGCTGCATCGTCTCGTACGTCTCAAGAGACTTGGGGCCTGCTCATGGACGTCTCCTTCCTCGGCGGACCACACCCGCAACGCGGTGTCGGTGTCGTCGCACCCTTCGACTTCGCCCTCGACCGCGAACTGTGGCGCTGGGTTCCGGACGAGGTGTCACTGCACCTCACCCGTACGCCGTACGTGCCCGTCGAGGTCAGCCTCGACCTGGCGCGTCTGGTCAGTGAGCACGAGACCCTCGGCGAGGCGGTGCGCGCGCTGAGCGCCGCCGAACCCGAGGTCCTCGCGTACGCCTGTACGTCGGGCAGCTTCGTCGGCGGCATCGCCGGCGAACGCGCCATGTGCGAGGCCATGTTCCGGTCGGGCGAACGCCCCTCCGTCACCACGTCGGGCGCGCTCCTCGAAGCGCTCGCCGAGCTGGGCGCCCGCCGTATCGCCCTGGTCACGCCGTACACGCGGTCGGTGACCGAGTCGCTGGAGGAGTATCTGGCCGAGGCCGGCATCACCGTCACGGGCCGCGCCTTCCTCGGCCTGACCCGGCACATCTGGAAGGTTCCGTACCGGGACGTGGCCGACATGGCCAGGGGCGCGGCCCGCCTGGACGCCGACGCGCTGTTCATCAGCTGCACGAACCTGCCGACGTACGACGTCATCCCGCAGCTGGAGGCCGAGCTGCGGATCCCGGTGATCTCAGCCAATCAGGTCACGGTGTGGGCAGCGCTGCGCAGGCTGGGTACCCGTGCCGTGGGGCCGTATCAGGCGCTGCTCGACGAGTCGGCGCGCCACTGGCCGGCCCCCGAGCTGCCGCAGATGCCGCAGGAACCGGCCCATGAGCTGCCGGAAGAACAGGAAGGGTGGGCATGACCGCAGTCGGATTTCTCTACCCGGGACACTCGGCCGAGGACGACTATCCGCGTATCGAGATGCTGATCGACAGCGATGTGAGGCTGTCGCTCGTCCACACCGACATCGGTGAGGACGCGCACCGCGTCGACGCGCTGATCGAGATGGGCTCCCCGCAGCGGCTCGCCGCCGGTGTCGAGGAGCTGCGCCTGGCCGGCGCCGAGGCGGTCGTCTGGGCGTGCACCAGCGGCAGCTTCGTCCGGGGCTGGGAGGGCGCGCACGAACAGGTGCGGGACCTGGCCAGAACCGCGGGCCTGCCCGCCTCCAGTACGTCGTTCGCGTTCGCCCACGCCGTGGGCGAGGTCGGCGCGCGCAGCGTCGCGATCGCGGCGACGTATCCGGAGGACGTGGCGGAGCACTTCCGCACGTTCCTGAAGGCGGCGGGGATCGAGGTCGTCTCGGTGCGCGGCAGCGGCATCATCACGGCGGCCGAGGTCGGCACCTGGGGGTGGCCGGAGGTCAGGGCGATGGCGGAGGCGGGCGATCACGCGGACGCGCAGGCGCTGCTCCTGCCGGACACGGCCCTGCACACGGCGGCCTACATCCGTGACCTGGAGCAGGAGCTGGGCAAGCCGGTCCTGACAGCCAACCAGGTCACCGTGTGGGAGGCGCTGCGGCTCGCGGGGCGGCGCGTGAACGCACCGGCGCTCGGCGCGCTCTTCACGAAGGAGCCGCTGGTGCAGGTGTGATCTTCGTCAGGCCTTCGGAACAAGGCGTCCGGAATAAACCGGAGCCATCCTCCGTTAAGTCCGGGCGCAGACAGCACCGTACTTACAGGAGGACTCCGTGGCCGGTAACGACGAGATCCGGGCAACCGCCCAGGGCACCGCCCCCGTGCCCCTCTCGGTCCTCGATCTGGTGACCGTGGGCGCCGGCCGCACCGCGACCGACGCCCTGCGGACCAGCGTCAAGATCGCCAAGCTCGCCGAGAACCGCGGCTTCAACCGCTACTGGGTCGCCGAACACCACTCCATGCCGGGCGTGGCGTCCTCGTCCCCGGCCGTGATCCTGGCGCATCTCGCCGCCCACACCGAGCGCATCCGCCTCGGCTCGGGCGGCGTCATGCTGCCCAACCACGCGCCCCTGGTCATCGCCGAGCAGTTCGGCACCCTGGAGGCGATGGCCCCGGGCCGTATCGACCTCGGCCTCGGCCGCGCCCCCGGCACCGACGGCGCGACGGCCGCCGCCCTGCGCCGCACCGACCGGCTCAACGAGGGCGCCGACGACTTCCCCCAGCAGCTCGCCGAGCTGACCCGGTTCCTCGACGACGACTTCCCGGACGGCCACCCATACGCCCGCATCCACGCGGTCCCGGGCCCGGTGCAGGCCACGTCCCCCGGCGGTGTGCAGTCCCCGCACCGCCCGCCGATCTGGCTCCTCGGCTCCTCCGGCTTCAGCGCCCGCCTCGCCGGTGTCCTCGGCCTGCCCTTCGCGTTCGCGCACCACTTCTCCGCGCAGAACACGGTCCCGGCCCTCGACCTCTACCGCGAGTCCTTCAAGCCGTCCGCGGTCCTGTCCTCCCCGTACGCCCTCATCGGCGTCTCCGCGCTCGCCGCGGACGAGGAGAGGGAGGCCCGCCGCCAGGTCCTCGCGGCCGCCCTCAACATGGTCCGCCTGCGCACCGGCCGCCCCGGCCTCGTCCCGACCCCCGAGGAGGCGGAGACCTACGCGTTCAGCCCGATGGAGCGGGAGTTCGTCGACAGCTGGAACGCGAACGTCATCCACGGCACCGCCGACGAGGTCCGCGCGGGCCTCGACGACCTCCAGAAGCGCACCGGCGCCGACGAGCTGATGCTCACCGCCAACGCCCACACCGCCGAGATCCGCCTGCGCAGTTACGAACTCGTCGCCGACGCGTACGGGCTGCCGCTCGGCTGACCCGGCCGACCCGGGGGTGCCGCCTCGCTCGGGGGAGGCGGCACCCCCCGGTCTTTCACAAACCGCCGGGAAGCCGTCAGGAAGCCGTCAGCAGCGCGGAGATACGATCCGGCGCCACCGGGCGTGAGTACAGCCAGCCCTGGCCCGTGTCGCAGCCGATCTGACGCAGGCGCGCCGCCTGCGCCGCCGTCTCCACGCACTCCGCGGTGACCGTGAGGCCGAGCCGGTGCGCGAGCTGCACCATGGCCTCGACGATGACGGCGTCCGCCGGGGTGGCGTGCTCGCCCCCGTCGTCGTACTGGAATCCGCGCACGAACGAGCCGTCCAGCTTCAGGACCGACACCGGGAGCCTGCTCAGATACGCGAGGTTCGAGTAACCGGTGCCGAAGTCGTCGATGGCGATGTGCACACCCATGTCGCTGAGCGACTGCAGGGCCTGGAGAGGGCGGCCCGCCGAGCCCATCACCGCCGACTCCGTCAGTTCCAACTGGAGGAGTTCCGGGGCGAGTCCGGTCTCCGCGAGGACCTCGGCGACATCCGCCACCAGGTCCGAGTCCCACACCTGACGCACCGCCACGTTCACGCTCACGTAGACCGGCGGCGCCTCGGGGTGCTCCAGCTGCCAGCTGCGCGCCTGCCGGCACGCCGTGCGCAGGATCCACCGGCCGAGCTGCACGATCGATCCGTCCTCCTCGGCCAGTCCGATGAACCGATTCGGCGTGAGCATTCCGAACTGGGGGTGATCCCAGCGCACGAGCGCCTCGACGCCGCGCAGCGCTCCGTCGCCCAGATTCACCAGCGGCTGGTACTCGAGGACGAACTCGCCGCGCTCCACCGCGGGACGCAGGCCCGACGACAGGGCCTGGCGGGTCATCCGGTGCGCGTTGCGCTCCGGGTCGAAGAGGGTCCAGCGCGCCTTGCCGTCGGCCTTCGCCCAGTACAGCGTGGTGTCCGCGGCCTGCATCAGACCCGTCGCCGTCGTGCCCTCCATATGCCGCTCCACGACCCCGATCGAGGCCGACACGGCGAGCCGCTGCCCCGACAGGTCGAACGGTTCCTGGACCGCGCGGAGCACCGATTCGGCGAGCCCCGCAAGCTGTTCCGTACCGGCCGAGTCCTCCACGAGCAGCGCGAACTCGTCGCCGCCGAGCCGCGCGACCAGCGGCGCCGCAGCCCCCGGGCCGTAGCCGATCCGGTCGGCACAGCGCGTCAGGCGCTCGGCGACGGCGGCGAGCAGCCGGTCCCCGATGCCGTGCCCGAGCGTGTCGTTGACCGCCTTGAAGCCGTCGAGGTCGAGGTAGCACAGCCCGATCCGGCCGCTGCCCGCCCCGTCGTACGCGCCCGACTCCAGCGCGGCGGAGAGCCGCTCGAAGAACAGCGTGCGGTTCGGCAGCCGGGTCACCGGGTCGTGCATCTGCAAGTGCCGCAGCCGCGCCTGGAGTTCACGGCGGGCGCTGATGTCCGTGAGGGAGAGCAGCACCGTACGGCCGCCCGGCACCGGCGAGACGGTGACCTGCACCCACACGGAGTGCCCGTCGGGGTGCTTGATCCTGCGGGTGCACGTCAGCCGCGCCTGCCGCCCGCGCAGCACCTCCTGGTACGTCTGCCAGGTGCGGGAGTCGGACGCCAGGTCCACCAGCTCCGCCGCCGTGAGCCCGGTCAGCCGGCCGGGTTCCTCCACGCCGAGCATCACGGCGAGCGCGGCGTTCGCGGTGACCACCTGGCCCCGGCGGTCCACGACGGCCAGGGCGAGGGGTGCGGCGAGGAAGGCCGAGAGGTAGGGCGCGGGCGGGGACGCCGGCGGGAGCGGGGGTTCGACGCCGAGCGCCTCGTGGGCCCGGACGTCCGGGCCCACGAGGCGCTCGGCGTCGGGGGCGGGGGCGTACGGGGGCGCCGCCACCGCTGCGGAACTCTCCGTGACGGCGCGGAGGGTGGAGTCGGGTGCCGCGTCGGCCGCGGTCATCGGCCCTTCGGACATTCCGCTCACCGCTCGCTCCCGCAGTGCAGTCGTTCCGGGGGTCCGGGAGGGTTGCTCCCGGGTCATCACAGTCTGGATGGCGAACGGCCTTCGCAGCCGGGCCCGCGCAGGAAAGTGTGCCGATCATAGAGGCAGCCCCGAGGCGCGATCCAGCCTTGCCCGCCCGATCCGCCGGTTCGGCGGCATCCAGGGGTAGCCGGCAGATCGTTTCTGCTCGTCCCTCGCACTGCTTCTGGCCTCCCGCGATCATGTGTGACGTTCTGTGACCGCCCGGGGTGTCGCCCCCTCACCCGACCGGGCCAGATAAACAGGGCGAAGTCATATAAATCCCCACACTCTGGGTTGGGTGTCCCGCTTTCCCCATCCGGAGGTCGACTTGCCGCGTCCGCTGCCACCCGGTGGAGTGGAGAGGCCCCGCCTGCGCTCTGTCGGTGCGGCCCTCACCGCGCTCACCGCCATGGCCGCAACGTCCCTGGTCGCGGGCCCCGCGATCGCCGCCCCGTATGCGGGTCCCTGCGCGCTGGAGCGCACGGCCGCCCACCACTCGGAGGGCCTCGACACCTGGAACAAGGCCTACCCGCGCCCGGTCCGGACCCTCAACGCGGTGATGGTCTTCCTCTCCTTCCCCGACTCCCGGCCGACGACCACCCCCGAGGAACTCACGGCCGACTACTTCCCCGCCACCAGCGACTTCTACAAGCGGGCCTCCTACGGGAGGTTCCATCTGGTCCCGCACCCGCAGCGCCGCTGGCTCCGCATGCCGCACGCCTCGACCTCGTACGCCATAGAGCGCGACTGGGACGCCGCGCACCGCGGTGCCTATCTGCGCGACGCCCTCGCCACGGCCGACCCGCACACCGACTTCAGCAAGTTCGACATCGTCTACTTCGTCGCCGACCCCGATGCCCCGGGCGTCGACTCGGACGCCACGAAGGTCGTCAACTTCGACCAGCCGATGCGCGCCGACGGTACGGACATCAAGCGCGTCGTCACGGTCTTCGAGCAGCATCCGCCCGACCGCAACGTCCTGGCCCACGAGACGGGCCACGTCTTCGACCTGCCGGACCTCTACCACCGGCCGACCGACGGCAAGGGCGACTGGGACACGTATGTCGGTGACTGGGACGTCATGGGCAGTCAGTTCGGGCTCGCCCCCGACTTCTTCGGCTGGCACAAGTGGAAGCTGGGGTGGCTGGCCCGGCGGCAGGTGGTGTGCGTGACGGGCAGCCGACGGCTCACCCTCGAACCCCTGACGTCCGCACCCGCGCGGGCGGGCGCGGCGCCCGGAACCAACGGTGCGCCCTTCGGCGTGGGCGACGGGACGAAGCTCGCCGTCGTACGCACCGGGGCGGACAGCGCGATCGCTCTGGAGGCGCGCGGTGCCGACGGCAACGACGGGGCGACGTGCTCCGAGGGCGTCCTCGTCTACCGCGTGCGCAACGAGACCCCCTCCGGCAGCGGCCCGGTCCAGGTGCTCGACGCGCACCCCGACACGGACGCGTGCTACGGCGACTCGGTCTATCCGCCGCTCGCGGACGCACCGGTACGGGTGGGTGAGAGTTTCACGGTGCCGGGCGAGAACGTACGGGTGAAAGTCGAGGGGCGCACGCGGTCGGGGGCTTGGACGGTCAAGGTCGAGACGGGCTGAACGACTGTCGCGGTGGCCGTTGCGGCGTACCGCCGCACCGGCATACGCAAGCCGCCACTCGCGTGGAGGGCCTTTGTTTGTCTGTGCAACCGCCAGGGACTCGAACCCCGGACCCGCTGATGCTGTGTCTTTGCGGGGGACGACCCCCGGTCCCCCAGCCGCCTTCGCTGCGTCGGGGTGGGCCTGCCCATAGCGAAGGCCCCCCACTCGCGTGGAGGGCCTTCACTGTGTCTGTGCGCCGCCAGGGACTCGAACCCCGGACCCGCTGATTAAGAGTCAGCTGCTCTAACCAACTGAGCTAGCGGCGCCTGCTGACGTCGTAGACCTTAGCATCCTGATCCGAGCCAGGAAAAATCGATATCCGCACCGCAGGTTTGGCGCTCGCGCGGGCCGCCCGGACGCAGGCCCAGAGCATTACCTCGGGCCCCGGCAGCCACGGGTGGCGGGTGTCGGGGGCGACCACCCAGCGTGAGTCGGCGCGCGGTTCCCCGGCGTGGTCGGTGCCCCCGGCCGGCGGTGGGACGGTCACGGCGTCACCGCTTCCATGGCACAGGAGAGGTGGCACGGCGGGGCCCCACTCCTCCCACCCCAGGAGCGAGGGCAGCCGGTGGGCGGTGCCGGGTGCCGTGAACAGGAGCATGCGGCCGCGGTGCGCGGCGACCGGGCCCGAGCCGGGGCCGTCCTCCCACAGCGCGTCTAACATCCGGCGCCCGAACATCGACGGCGCGTTCACCACGTCGAAGGCGGTGCCGCAGGGCAGCACCACGGGGGCGCCGGGCCGTGACTCCCAGAACGCGAGCGTGCTGCGTGGATGCGTTCCTGCCGACGCGAGCCACGCGGCGCCCTCCCGGGTGGCGCCCGCTATGTCGAATCGGTCGTACCGGGTCAGCGGGCCGGTGCTGTTCTGGGGGTGTGTGGCGCTCATGACATCTACATCTACCGGCCGTGAGCGCGCGACTTCCCAGGGTTGCCGGAAATCGGGACAGGAGGGGGCGGGGTGGAGTATCTTACCCCCCGGGCATATGCCAGATGATCTTTACCGGCGTGGGTGCTGCGCCGTTGCTACGGCCGGTTCTCGGCCGACCCGCGCATCAGGTCGCGGCCGAACTCGACCATCTTCTTCGCGTAGTCCTCGGTCCACTGCGCCTGCTCGGCGATCGCCGCGGCCGTCAGGCGGTCGAAGCGGCGCGGGTCGGCGAGCTGAGCCGCCGCCATGGCCTGGAACTCCATGGACCGGTCGGTCGCGGCACGGAACGCGTGCGTCAGCTCCGTGGCGCGGGCGAGCAGCGCACGCGGGTCCTCGATCGCCTCCAGGTCGAAGAAGTGCTCCGGATCCGCGGCGGCCTCGGCCGGCTCGAAGAGCAGCGGGGCCGGACGCATCCGCCTCTCGGTACGGGCCCGCTCGGGCTCGGCCATGATGTTCCTCCTCGTACGGTGTGCAGCCCCCCGTCGCCGCCGGGGCCACCTTCTATTCTCCGCAGGCCCGCAAGAGCGCCCCTTCCTTCAGTTCAAGGCGTCCATGTCACCCGGTGTTCCGTGAGGCGGGCCAGTACCGCGTGGTTCGCCTCCCAGCCGTCTGGGCTGTGTTCCTCGGCCGCCTCCCGGCGGCGTGCGGTCCGGAGTGGCCGTCGAGCAGGCGCGCAGGCTGACTAGGGGCGTCCGGTCCGCTCAAGGCGTCCACGTCACCCGGTGTTCCGTGAGGCGGGCCAGTACCGCGTGGTTCGCCTCCCAGCCGTCTGGGAATTTCACCGTCACGCCCAGTTGGACCGGTTCCGTCGACGGGTGGTCGTCCAGTAGGTCGGGGACCCCCGCGCGGCAGACCACGATGCACGCGTGGCGGTGGCGGGACGCCAGGACGCACAGGCGTCCGGTCTCCAGGTGGAACGCCGTCGCGTCGGGGCGGCCCGAGAGCGGGTGCAGGACGACCGTGACGTCGAACTCGCGGCCCTGCAGCCGGTTCGCCGTGTCCACGGTGACGTCCGTGACGCCGAGCTCCGCGAGTGCCGAGCGCACCGCCGCCGCCTGGTCGCGATGCGCCGTGCCGACTGCGATGCGGTCCGCCGTGAGGGGGGACGGGTCGGGGCCGCGCTCCGAGAGCGTGACGCCACCGCGGTCGAGCAGGCGCCGCACCACCTGGGCCAGGGCCCGTACCGCCTCGGGGTCCGTGCGGGGGGTGTGCCCGGCCGGGAGTTCGAGCAGGCCCCAGCCCGACTCCGCCGCCTCGTCGATCACCCGGTCCGGGCCCGAGCCGTCGGAGGTCACCGTGAACCCCAGGCTGCGGTCGCCGTGGTCCGTACCGCTGCGGAACGGCGTGTACGGGTAGAAGGCGCCGGAGACCAGCGGCGCGGCGGACGCCGGGAGGCGCCAGGAGACCGGGAGCCGGTGCTGCGGCAGCTCGGGGTTGTGCGCCAGGAGCGTCGTCACGGCGGACGCCGAAGGGTCGTACGACAGGCCCGCCCACTGTTCGGCCCCGACGATCGCGAACGGGTCCAGCTGGCCCGGATCGCCCACGAACAGCGCCCGCTCGAACAGGCCCGCCACGGCGAGCAGCGCGTCCGAACGCATCTGGTACGCCTCGTCGACGATGGCGTGCTGCCAGGGGTCGATGTCCTTGACGTGCGCCCACTTCGCCGCCGTCGAGATGACGACCGGCAGCGGCGCGAGGTCACCGGCCTTGGTCGACTTGCGCACGTTGACCAGGTCGTCGAGTGCCTTGTCGTACGGGTCGGGGTCGCTGCTGTGCAGGCGCCCGACGGGCAGCTCGGGGTTCTTCTCGGCGAGGCGCAGGACGAGGTCGTCGACCTGCGCGTTCGTCTGGGCGATGACCATCAACGGGCGTCCCGCCTCGGCCAGTTCGAGCGCGGCCCGCACCACGAGTGTCGACTTCCCGGCGCCGGGCGGGGAGTCCACGACGGTGCCGCGGGCCGTGCCGTGCAGGGTGTCGTGGAGGATCGCGTCGGTGGCGCGGCCGGCCGCCGCCCCCGGGTCGAACGGGGTGTCGCCGCGCGCGCCGGAGCGGCCGGGCTGGTGCGGTGCGGCCGTCACAGCAGATCCTCCGTGGTCACGGCGTCCGGCGCCTCAGGCACCGGCGCACCCGAGCCGTCCCTGTGCGGCGGGCCGCCGTGTGTCCACGGCGTCTCCTCCGGGTCCGGCAGCTTCGGGCCGCCCCGCTGCTCGTGCTCGAAGAGCGTGAAGCACACCTGGTCACCCTTCTCCGGGACGGATCCCGGCTCCGGCTCCTTGCCGCGGCCCATCTTGTCCAGGACGCGCAGGACGACGCCGCCCCCGGCGTCGTACGACACGAACTCCGCGGCCTGCGGCTTGCCGTCGAGCGAGCGGTACACCTTCGTGCGCTCGCCGAGATGCGGCACGTCGTCGGTGCGGACGGTGATCAGGGGGCGCGGCCGGTTCTTCTCGTTGTACGCCGGCACCGACTCGGTCACCTCGCCCGCGAACGCCTCCCCGGTGAGCCTGCGGCCCGCCATGACCAGCGGGTCGTCGAGCGCCTCCTGCGCGTCCAGCCTGGCCTGCTCGCGCTCGCGTGTCGCCAGCTTGTTGGCCGCCGTCACCGCGTCGTCGCGGCGCGGCTGCGGCGGCTCGCCCGCGGCCACGCGGTCCCGATGGCTGGTGAACGACCAGCGGTCGCGCGTCCAGCGCTCCGCTGCGCGCGGCCCCTCGGGGAGCGTGCACAGCGCGTCCAGGCCGCGCCACACCGCGTCCCAGGTGGGCCGGGTCCGGCTCTCGACGAGCGCGTGGATCTCGCGCTCGGCCGCCGTCAGCGCGGCCAGCCTCGCGTCCGCCTCGATGCCGTCCTCGGCGGCGGCCAGCAGGGTGCGGGCCTTGTCGTAGCGCTCGATCGCGGGCGCCAGCAGCTTGTTGTCGAACGCGGGGTCGGTGGACGGGCCCGCGGGCGGGCAGACGAGCTGGCCGTCCTTGTCCCGGGCCAGCTCGGCGCGGAGCGCGGCCTCGGCACCCGACGTGCCCTCCGGGGCCTCGATCCAGGCGAGCAGCGCGCCCAGGTGCTGGTCCTCCAGGGTGGACTGGCCCGTCGCCCAGTGCCGGGACAGCAGGTCCGTCATGGCGAGCAGCAGTGCGGAACCGGGAACCCTGGCCCGCTCCCCGAAGTGCGTCAGCCAGCGGCCCAGGAGCGGGACGTGGGGCGGCGCGGGATAGGGCGCCTCGGGCTCCTGCTCGGCGGTGCGGCGGAACCGCATCGAGCGCCCCAGAAGCCGTACGAACTCGATGCCGGAGCGGCTCGGCAGGATCAGCTGCGGCGCGTCCGCGCACAGCTCGACCTCCACCTTGACCCGCTTGCCGGTCGTGGGGTCGGTCTCGGCGCGCTCGGCGGCCTCGACGTCGGCCGCGAACCCGTCGACGTACGGCAGGACGATCCCTGCCAGCTCGGCGAGGAAGGCGAAGCGCAGGTCCCGGTCGCGTGGCTGGGGTACCACGAGGAGCCGGGGCGAGGTGCGCTCCGTGCCGACGAGCGCGCCGAGCGGGGCGCCCGCCTCACCGGCCGTGATGAGCGGGACGAGGACTAGGGGGCGCTGCGACAGATGGCGGTGCCGCACGGTCGCGACCGGCTGGGCCCGTCCGCTCTGCACGGCCTCCAGACGGGCCAGATCGTTGATCAGCGGCATGCCGGCGCCGCCTCTCCACGCGCGCCGAGCGCCTCGGCCCGCAGCCGGGCCGCCCGGCGCAGGGCGGCGACCGCCGGGTCCAGCGGGTCGCCGGAGTGGCCATGGGCGGCCGAGAGGACCTCGTCGACCGTGGTCAGACCGCCCAGTTCGGCCCGGAGGCCGCGGCCGAGCGAGGTGACCGCGCCCTCCTCGCGGGCCCGGTCGCGGCAGTGGAACGCCAGCTCGCACGCGGCCAGGCACTCCGGCGCGTACGTCGCCGGCACCGACTCGACCGCCTCCGTCAGCTCGTCCGCGGGCAGCGTGACGTCGAAGCAGGTGCCCTCGGGCAGCGCGTCCGCGATGTCCTCGATGCGGGTGAGCCGCTCCAGCTGCCGCCGCGTCACCGACAGCTGCTTGCGTACGTCGACGGCGGACGCCGCCGGAAGGTTGCTGAAGTCCTTGGGGCAGACGAGCAGGATCCGGTGCCTGACCTCGGGCGCCGGGTCCAGGTGCCCGGCGACCCGCTCGAGGGCCAGCGCGTACACCGCGGCCTGGCGGGCCGCCGCGCCGACCTTCGCCGCGTCCGCGCTGCCGTCGATCATCGGGAAGGACTTGATCTCGACGACCGTCCACGTCCCGTCGGGGTGCACGACCACCGCGTCCGGTTCGAGGAAGGCCGGGGTGCCCGCGACGTCCAGGGCGAGCATCGGGTGCTCCAGGAACGTCCAGGCGCCGGAGGCGGCCGCCTCCGCCGTCGCCTCGCGCAGCGCGAGCGCCGTACGGGCCGTGCGGCCCTCGGGACCGACCGCCGTCAGATCCGGCGTACGGGCCTCGCCCGGCACCGGCTCCGGGCCGCCGCCCATGCGCTCGTGCACGAGCCGGAGCAGCTCAGCGCCCCCATCGGCCTTGACCTTCGCCTCGAACGCGTTCCCCCGCATGAACGCGAACTGCGACTGGCCGAATCCGGACGGCGCCCCGAGCGCGTCCGCGAGCCGCGCCTTGTCGACACCCGCCCCGTCGAGCAGCGCGCGCCGCCGGCACCCGGGGTTCGCCGCGAGCGCGGCCAGCGCCCGCGCGTCGAGCGCCCGTGGCGGTATGTCACTGCCACGCAGCTCAGCGAGCTGCTGCCGCAGCGCCGTCCCCCGCGTCGGAGGAGCGGGCACCCGGGCCGCCGCCCGGTCCTGCACTGACCTTGCGCTGTCGGGGAATTCGCTCACCCGCCGAAGTCTGGCACTCCCCACTGACAATCGAGGACGCAGCCGTGGAGGCCGGGGCGGGAGAGGTGCGGCCGGGCCGTGCGGAACCGGCCGCGGGCGCGCTGCGCACCCGGGCCCGTACGAGGTCCGCGGCCCGCACCACGCGCCGGCTCACCAGGAATCCGAGGCCCATCACGGCGACCCCGGCGAGCGCGTCGAGGAAGTAGTGGTTCGCGGTGCCCATCACCACGAAGGTGGTGATCAGCGGGTAGGCGATGCCGGCCGCCCTGACCAGCGGCGTACGGCCGTGGCGCCACAGCATGACCCCGCACCACATCGCCCAGCCGACGTGCAGGCTGGGCATCGCCGCGTACTGGTTGGTCATGCCGCCGAGCCCGCGCGGCGCGCTCGCCTCGCCGCCCCACCAGCCCCACGAGCTGTACTGGGCCATGGTGTCGACGAAGCCGTGGCCGGGGGACAGCAGGCGCGGCGGGCAGGTCGGTACGAGGGTGAAGCCGATCAGGCCGATCAGGGTGGAGGTCATCAGCCAGGTCCGGGCGGCGCGGAAGTGGACGGCGCGGCTGCGGAAGAGCCAGATCAGGATGCCCGGAGTGACGAGGTAGTGCAGTGAGGCGTACCAGAAGTCGGCGGGGACACCGATCCAGGCCTCGGCGGTGAAGAGACGGTTCAGCGGGTGTTCGAGGTTGAGATGGAGTGCCTTCTCGGCCCGGAGTATCGCGAGGCCGTGGTCGACGGCGCCCGCCTCGTCCCCGCGCACCATGAGCCGGCCCGCCGAATAGGCGGCGTACACCAGCACGATCAGCGGCAGTTCGGTCCACCAGCGCAGCCGGTCGCCTGTCGCCGCAGTGGACGGTGCCTCGGTCTGCGACATCAGGCCGCTCCCCCTTAACTCCCTGTACGGCGGCCCGTGGCCACGTGGACCACTTTACGGTGTATGTGTCCGCCTGGAAGGGGCGCCTCCGACCCACGAAGACGCAACGATCGCCCGGTGGGTTGCCTGAATCCTGGGTGAGCGATGATGGAACGAGCGGGCGTGCCTGGCCTGACTTATCGGTACATGGCAGCCCTTTTCACCCGCCCTCGGAAAGGTCACCCATGGCACCGCGCATCCTGTTGGCCCGGCATGGACAGACGGAATGGTCACTGTCCGGGCGGCACACCGGCAGGACCGACATCCCCCTCCTCGAAGAGGGACGGCGCGGCGCGAAGCTCCTCGGCGAACGCCTGCACCGGGCGCCCCTCGACGGACTCCCCGGCGCCGAGGTCCGCACCAGCCCCCTCTCCCGCGCGCGCGAGACCTGCGAACTCGCCGGCTTCGGCGACCGCGCCACGGAGTGGGACGCGCTCATGGAGTGGGACTACGGCGCGTACGAGGGGCTGACCCCCGCCCAGATCCAGGAGCGGCGCCCCGGCTGGTTCATCTGGCGCGACGGCGTCCCCGAGGGCGAGACGCTGGAGCAGATGACCGCCCGCGCCGACGAGGTCGTCGCCTGGGCCGGATCCGAGAACCGCGACGCCCTGGTCTTCGCGCACGGCCACATGCTGCGCTCCATCGGCGCCCGCTGGCTGGGCCTCCCGCTGGACTTCGCGGCCCGCATCCGTCTCAACCCGACGTCCCTGTCAGTCCTCGGCTGGGCCTACGGCGAACCGGCGATCGAGTCGTGGAACGACATCGGCCACCTCGCGGGCCACGAGGGCTAGGGCCTTTCGTCCGGATCGGGTGCCGGGCTCGCGGGGTCCTGGAGGCGCCGGAGGCGCTCACACCGTGCGGGGCGCCGACGCGTGCTGCTCCAGGAACGCCGAGACGCCCGACGCCCTGCGGTGCGGAAGAAGCACGCGCGCGGTGGTCGCCAGCATCGACTGGATGCGCGACGACTGGACCTCGGTCAGCAGATGCAGGACCCGCATCCCCGCGGACGCGGCCTCGTCGGGCTGGCCCGCGCGCGCCAGGTCGTCGGCCAGCTCCGCCGTGTACAGGGCGATGTTCCGGGTGAAGTGCGGGTCCTGGAGGGCCGCGGCGCGGCGCGCGTGCCGGGCGGCGCGCGTCCAGTCGCCGAGCGCCGAGTAGCACTGCGCCTCCAGGCCCTCCAGCTCGGCCTCGCCGTAGAACGTCATCCACTCCGGGTCGTCGTCCGTCCGCCCGCGCGCGAAGAGGGCCTGCGCCCGGGCCAGCGCCCGCTCGCACCCCGTACGGTCACCGAGCCCCGCCCAGCCGCCCGCCTCGCGCAGCGCGAGCAGCGACAGCAGTCGTGGCGACGCCAGCTGGGCCGCGACGCGCGTGGCCGCCTGCGCCGCCCGCACCGCCTCCCTCGGCCGCCCCGCGTCCCGCGCCAGGAACGCCGTGTTGCAGAACGCGTGCGCCTCCAGCGCCGGGTCGCCCGCCACGCGCGCGGTGGCCAGCGCCTCCGCGTAGTGCGAGCGCGCGTCGTCGAAGCGGCCTGAGTCGTGCGCCAACCAGCCTACGGAGATGGCCAGTTCACCCGCCCCGGCCTGGAGGCGCTCGGCCGTGCCGGGCGCCGCCGTCCCCGCGTCGAGCAGCGCGAACGCCGTACGCAGCGGGGCCGCGGCCCTCTTGTAGAGCCCGTCGGCGCCGTGCCGGTCGTCGAGCAGCCGGATCCGCCGGATGGCCTCCTCGACCGCGCCGACACCGGCCTCGGGCGCCGCGCGCCCGCCGTGGCCCGAGGCGGTCGACTTCGCCGCATGGACTGCCGTGCCGTCGGCCGCGATGCCGAAGGGCGCCAGGGAGGCGATGGCCACGGTGGCCGTCCCTCCGGTCATGAATGCGCGACGCCGCACGTCGCTCTCCTCGTCGTGGTGCGGGAACTCGAACTCGGTGTGCGCGAGGGGTACGGGCTCCGCCGGGCGTGCCGCCCGGCCGCGTACGGCGGAACGGGGCGCGAACCCCAGATCCGTGAGCGAGCGGCCGGGGAACATGTGCAGGAACACCCGCTCGTACGCGTAGTTGGGGCAGCGGATCTCGCCGGCCTCCACCCGCCCGATGTAGCGCGCGTCGCAGCTGACCCGCTCGCCGATCTCCCGGGCGGCGCGTCGCACCGCGGCCGCGAACTCGCCCGGAGAGCGCTGCCCACGCAGCCGCCTGAAGGCGAGATTCGGCCGCGGGGACTGCGCTGACGATGCCACCGATGACGGCGTCATGACCGGGCCCTCTCGTGCGAACCGTGCCGGATCACCGGGGAGTTGGGTCTCTGTGAGCCCTGGTGCAACCCCTGTTCCGACGGGGCACGAAGGTACCTGCTGTAACGACTCCGACACACAGTGTTTAGCTACAAACCGGATATCTCACCCCGCATCCGCCATGAAGTGCCATCCTTTGCGGCGGCGTGCCGCCGTAGCTGTTGACGCCTACGGGCGTTGAACCTTGCGGGGCCGGAGCGGTCGCGTTCCGGTCGTGCAACCCGTACGCGAGAGCGAGGAGGGGCTGACGTGTTGGAGGCATCACTTTCGACGGCGCGGCACCGGCCGACCCAGGACCACAGCGTGCCACCCCGTGACAGCGCGTCCTGCGACGTGGTGACCGTTCCGGCCCGGCAGGGCCTCGAAGCCGTGGACATCCTGCGCCGCGGCGCCACCGAGGCCGTCGGTCCGGTCCTGCACGACGGGGAGTGCGACACCCTCGGCTTCCTCGTGCCGCCCGGCACCGCCGACGCCTGGGACGTCCCCGGCAGCGCCTGCACCCACACCCCCGCGTCGTCCTCGCCGGAGCGCGGCCCCGGTGCGGGCCCCGTGCGGCCGGCCCCCGTCGAGGGCGGCGGCTGGCTGCTCCCGCCGGGCGAGGCCGAGCTCGTCACCGACCCGGCGGTCCTGCGGGCGGCGCTCGGTGAGGCGGCCCGCATGATCGAAGCCGCGGACAACTGCCGCTGAGGCCGGCCGCCGGGTCCTTGCGGTCCCTGGCCTCGCGGCCGCTGGGCCGACTCGTCGCCGCCCGTCGATAATGGACGGATGGCAAGGTCAAGGGCAAAGAACAAGCAGGCCGGAGCGGGCCGCGGCGGCCGGGAGGCCGTCGTCGAGGCCGTCGACGGCGGGCTCGCCGAGCTGATACCCGACCGGGACCGGCCGCGCGCCTGGACGCTGCTCGTGGACGGTGCCCCGCAGTCGCACATCGACCTCGACGATCCCGGGCACCTCGAATTCGAGTACCAGCGCAGGATCGGCCACGTCATCGACCTCGCCGTGGACAAGGGCCGCCCCGTGCACGCCGTGCACCTGGGAGGCGGCGCCTTCACCCTCGCCCGCTACATCGCCGTGACCCGCCCCCGTTCCACCCAGCAAGTGATCGAACGTGACGAGGCGCTCGTCCAACTGGTGCGCCGCGAACTGCCGTTGGACCCCGGCGCCCGGATCCGCGTCCGCGCCGGCGACGCCCGCGAGGGCCTCGCGAAACTCCCCGACGGCTGGGCCGACCTCCTGATAGCCGACGTGTTCAGCGGAGCGCGTACGCCCGCGCACCTCACCAGCACCGAGTTCCTCACCGAGGTACGCCGGGTGGTCAAGCCCGGCGGGTGCTACGTCGCCAACCTCGCGGACGGGCCGCCCCTCGCGCATCTGCGCGGCCAGATCGCCACCGCCGCGGCCGTCTTCCCCGAGCTCGCCCTCGTCGCCGACCCGGCCGTCCTGCGAGGCAAGCGCTTCGGCAACGCGGTGCTCGCCGCCTCCGACCGGGTCCTGCCCGTAGCCGAGCTGACCCGGCGCGCGGCCGGCGATCCGCATCCCGCCCGCGTCGAACACGGCAAGGCCCTCTCGGACTTCACCGGGGGCGCCGGTGCCGTCAGCGACGCGCATGCCGTCGCTTCGCCTGCTCCTCCGCCGTCCGTATTCCGGTGACGGGGGGCCGGAACCGAGGGGGCGTTCCGGGCAGGCCGGGGCGGGTGGCCGTGCGAGCGGTCAGTACTTCGCCACTTCCACGCTCGGTGTGTGGTCGTGCCACGTGCAGAACACCGAGACCTTGTCCGTGCCCGAGGTGAATTCCACCCTGATCCACGTCGAGTCCTTCCACACCTGCACCGACCAGCCGGCCGCGGGCGTCGCCGACACCAGCGTCGCCGAGTCCTTGCCCAGGTCGAACACGGCACGGCCGCCCTCCGTCGCGTAGCCCTTCACCGTGCCGGACGCCGACGGCGACGCCGACGGTGAGGCGGGCGGCTTCGCGGAGGCGCCCGGTTTCACCGTGCGGCTCGGGGACGGGGTGGCCGAGCCGGGGGAGTCTGACGGCTTCTGCGATGCGGAGCGGGACGGCGAGGCCGGCGGTGACGACTCCGGGCGGTGCGTCGACGACGCCCGCGCGTCCACCGCTCCCGCGGCGATCGGCACCGCGCGCGGCGGGTCGTACGCCGTGCCCGCCATCACCGTGTGCACGCCCCACCACGACAGCGTGACGGCCGCACCGGTGGCCAGCAGCCAGGCCGCCGTGTGAACAAGTCCTCTGCGCATGGGGTGCATCGCGGCCATACTGCCGCACCCGCCCCACCCGTGTCCCAGGGGGACCGGGGTTGCCCCGGACCTGGGCGGAAGCGCGACCGGGGTCCCCCGTATGGCGTACGGTGCCGCCCATGGCAAGTGTGCTCGTGGTCGAGGACGACCAGTTCGTGCGCTCGGCCCTCATCCGGCACCTGACCGAGGCCTCCCACACCGTACGGAGCGTCGGCACGGCCCTGGAGGCGCTGCGCGAGGTCGCCCATTTCCGTTTCGACGTCGTGATTCTCGACCTCGGGCTGCCTGATCTGGACGGATCCGAGGCATTGAAGATGCTGCGCGGCATCACCGACGTACCCGTGATCATCGCCACGGCCCGCGACGACGAGACCGAGATCGTCCGGCTCCTCAACGACGGCGCCGACGACTACCTCACCAAGCCGTTCTCGCCCGAGCACCTGTCCGCGCGCATGGCCGCCGTGCTGCGCCGCGCGCGCTCCAGCGCCGCCGCCGAGCCGCCCTCGCGCCTTCTCCAGGTCGGCGGCCTCACGATCGACCCGCTGCGACGCCAGGCCGAGCTGGACGGGGCGCGGCTCGATCTCACCCGGCGCGAGTTCGACCTGCTCACCTTCCTCGCGGGCCGGCCCGGCGTCGTCGTACCCCGCAAGGAACTGCTCGCCGAGGTGTGGCAGCAGTCGTACGGGGACGATCAGACCATTGACGTCCATCTGTCATGGCTGCGCAGGAAATTGGGTGAAACGGCCGCGCGGCCGCGCTATCTGCACACTCTGCGGGGTGTCGGTGTGAAGCTGGAGCCGCCGCGGGCGGAGGACGGGCCGGCATGAGGTGGGCCCTGGTCAAGGTGTGCCTCGCCGTCACCGCCATGGTGGTGGTGGCTTTCGCGGTTCCTCTCGGCCTCGTCATCAAGGAGATGGCCAGGGACCGTGCCTTCTCCAACGCCGAGCGGACCGCCGCCGCGATCGGGCCCACCCTCTCCATCACCACCGACCGTGACGAACTGACCCGCGCCGTCGCCTCCACCGAGGCCGGTGCCGACGGCCGCATGGCCGTGTACATCCCGGCCTCCGGTGGCGCCCCGGCGATCCAGGTCGGCACGTCGCGCGCCGGTGACGGGCACGTCGGCCTCCGCCAGGCCACCGTCGCCGATGTGCCCGGCGGGTCCGTGTGGCTCCAGCCCATCGCCGTCAGCTCCGGCATCGCCGTCGTCGAAGTGTTCGTGCCGGAGTCCGAGGTGACCAACGGGGTCGCCACCGCGTGGCTCGTGCTGGCCGGTGTCGGTATCGCCCTCGTCATAGGGTCCGTGGCCGTCGCCGACCGGCTCGGCGTACGCATGGTGCAGCCCGCCCAGCGCCTCGTCTCCGCCGCGCACGATCTGGGCGAGGGGAAGCTCGGGGCCCGCGTGCCGGAGGAAGGTCCTACGGAACTCCGGCTCGCCGCAGTCGCGTTCAACTCCATGGCCGATCAGGTCGTCCAGCTTCTCGCCAACGAGCGGGAGCTGGCCGCCGACCTCTCGCATCGGCTGCGTACACCCCTCACCGTTCTGCGGCTCAACGCCGTCTCGCTGGGGGAGGGCGCCGCCGCCGAGCAGACCCGCGCCGCCGTCGAGCAGTTGGAGCGCGAGGTCGACACCATCATCCGTACCGCCCGCGACGCCAAGCCGCAGACCGCCGCCGCGGGTCCCGGGGCCGGGTGCGATGCCGCCGAGGTCATCCGCCAGCGCATGGACTTCTGGTCCGCGCTCGCCGAGGACGAGGGGCGCAAGGTGCGCGTCGCCGGGGTCGACCGGCCTGTACGCATCCCGGTGGTCCGGGGGGAGTTGGCCGCCGCGCTTGACGCGCTGCTCGGGAATGTCTTCCGGCACACGCCTGAGGGCACCGCCTTCGCCGTCGACGTGCACGGCGGCGAGGACGCCGTGATCGTGCTCGTCTCCGACGCCGGGCCCGGGATTCTGGACCCGGACGCCGCGATGGCCCGCGGGCGCGGGTCCGGCAGCGACGGGTCCACCGGGCTCGGGCTCGACATCGTCCGTCGGCTCGCCGAGTCGACGGGGGGCGATGTGCGGATCGGGTCCTCCGTGCTCGGGGGGACCGAGGTGCGGATCTGGGTGCAGCTGGACGGGCGGGGGCCCGGTGGTGCTGTGCGGCGGGGGCATCGGGGCGGGGTGCGGCGTGGGCGTAAGCGGGGCGCCGGCTCGGGCAGTGGCTCAGGAGGTGGCTCGGGTGCCGGGGCGGGTGCGGGTGCCGGGTCGGGTGCCGGATCCGGTGCCGCTGTGTAGTCGGGTGGGGCCTCATCGTTTCGGGGTTGGTCTCTACCTTTAATCCGTTCCGATGGCTTCCTTAAGCCCTCCATAAGAACCTCGACCGCCGGTGCTGGTGCCCTATTTGCCGGGTTCCGGATCGCTAGCGTGCTGCCGCACCCCCACCCCCGTACAGCTAAGGCAGGCACGCGATGAGCAGCACGCACCGGCGCAGGGTCAGCGGCAGGAACAAGGCGATAGGCGGGCTCGTCGCCGCGGCCGTCGTGGGCGGCGGCGCCTTCCTGTTCTCCGGTACGGCGCAGGCCGCGGGGGTCGGCGCCGCGTACACCAAGACCAGTGAGTGGTCCGGCGGTTACACCGCCCAGTACGTCGTCAAGAACGACTCGGACAAGGCCCAGTCGGACTGGAAGCTCGAGTTCGACCTGCCGTCCGGCACCAAGCTCGGCTCCCTGTGGAACGCCGAGTCGTCCGTGTCCGGCTCGCATGTCACCGTGACGCCCGCCTCCTGGGACAAGGAAGGCATCGCCGCCGGGAAGTCCGTGACCGTCGGGTTCGTTGTCACCGGCGACGCCGATCCGGCCGGGTGTCTCATCAACGGCGCCAAGTGCTCCGTGGACGCAGGGGGCACGCCTGAGCCCAGCGGACGCCCCACGGAGTCCGCGACTCCCGCCCCGAGTGCCAGCGCCTCCGCTTCGGCCACCGCCGAGCCCACCGAGACCGCCACGTCGACGGCGAGCCCGTCGCCGTCCTCGTCCTCGGGCACCGGTTCGGGCTCCGCCGCCGCGGCCGGCTTCGCCCCGTACGTCGACACGTCGCTCTACCCGAAGTTCGACCTGGTCGCCTCCTCCAAGGCCACCGGCGTCAAGGAGTTCAACCTCGCCTTCATCACCTCCGGCGGCTCCTGCACCCCGAAGTGGGGCGGCGTGACCGACCTGGGCAGTGACGAAGTCGCCGCCCAGATCGGCGACTTGAGGGCCGCCGGCGGCGATGTGCGGGTCTCGTTCGGTGGCGCGTCCGGTACCGAGCTGGCGCAGGCCTGTTCCTCGGCCTCCGACCTCGCGGCGGCGTACCAGAAGGTCATCGGCCAGTTCAAGCTCACCAAGGTCGACTTCGACGTCGAGGGTGGCGCCCTGCCGGACACCGCCGCCAACACCAAGCGTGCCCAGGCCATCGCCACCCTGCAGAAGAACAACCCGGAACTGAACGTCTCCTTCACGCTCCCGGTGATGCCCGAAGGCCTCACGTCCGACGGCGTGAACTTCCTGAAGAACGCCAAGTCCAACGGCGTTTCGACCGACCTCGTCAACATCATGGCCATGGACTACGGCGCCTCTTACAGCGGCGACATGGGTACGTACGCCGAGCAGGCCGCCACTGCCACGCAGGCGCAGATCAAGAGCGCGCTGGGGCTGTCCGACGCCGCTGCCTGGAAGGCCGTCGCGATCACCCCGATGATCGGCGTCAACGACGTCTCGTCCGAGGTCTTCAAGGTCGACGACGCCACTCAGCTGGTCGCCTTCGCCAAGGAGAAGGGACTGGGCGGTCTGTCGATGTGGTCCGCCACGCGCGACAAGGCGTGTGAGGGCGGGGCGTCGAACTCGGCCCAGCCGACCTGTTCCTCGATCGAGCAGTCGGCCGACGTCTTCCAGAAGGCCTTCGCCTCCTTCAAGTAGCCCTCCCCCCCACGGGAAGCCGCGCGCCCCGGCCGGATCCGAATCCCCCACTCGGCCGGGGCGCGCTTTTGTGTTCCGGTTCGTTCTGGGGGTGCCGCCGCTCTGGTGCGCTCGCTTTTTGGGTGCGCTCGCTTTTTGGGTGCGCTCGCTTTTTGGGTGCGCTCGCTTTTTGGGTGCGCCGCCGTTTCGCCGGGTTTGTTGTCGGGTGCGGGGCCGCGGGGCATGTACGCGCTCGCTGTTCTACGGGTGCTCGTCAGCGAGTCAGTTGCCTGGATGCGGTGCTGGTGGCTATGCGCGCACATGCCCCCGCGTCCCCTCCCGTCTCGTACGCGGCTGATCGCGGGTGGGCGCTGCTAGTTCGCCGGCGGGAGTTGGTTGGTGCGGGACGCTTGTGCGTACCAGTGCGCGCTCGACTTCGGCGTACGTTTCTGGGTCGCGTAGTCCACGTAGACGGCCCCGAAACGCTTCTCGTAGCCGTACGCCCACTCGAAGTTGTCCATCAGCGACCAGAGGTAGTAGCCGCGGACGTCCGCGCCGTCCTTGATCGCGCGGTGTACGGCGGACAGGTGGCCGTGGAGGTACGCGATGCGCTCCGGGTCGTGGACCCGGCCTTCCGGGTCCGGCTTGTCGTCGTACGCCGCGCCGTTCTCCGTGATGTACAGCGGCAGGCCCGGCGCCTCCCTGGTGTAGCGCATGATCAGGTCGTGCAGGCCCGTCGGGTCGATGGTCCAGCCCATCTCCGTGCGCTCACCCGGGGACTGGTGGAAGGCGACGTCGTCCGCTCCTGGCCAGGGGGAGTGGTCGCTCGCGCCGTGGCCGTCGGACCGGGTCGTGGGGGCCGACGGGGCCGAGGAGACCAACGACGGCGTGTAGTAGTTCAGGCCCAGCGCGTCCAGTGGCTGGTGGATCGCCGCCAGGTCGGTGGCGTGGATGAAGGACCAGTCCGTGATGCCCGCGGTGTCCGTGATCAGGTCCGCCGGGTACTCCCCGTGCAGCATCGGGCCGTGGAACACGCCGTTGGCCAGGTTGTCGATGCGCCGGCGGGCGTCGTTGTCGGCGGGGCTGTCGGGTGAAAGGGGCCTGACCGTGGAGGAGTTGAGGCTTACTGCCACCTCTGCTCGGGGTGGCAGTGTTTGGCGTAGTGCCTGTGTTGCCAGGCCGTGTGCCAGGTTGAGGTGGTGGGCCGCTCGGAGCGTTGCCGCCGGTTCTGTCCTGCCTGGCGCGTGCACACCCGAGCCGTAGCCCAGGAACGCACTGCACCAGGGCTCGTTGAGCGTGATCCAGAGGTCCACCCGGTCGCCCAGCGCCTCGCCGACCATGCCCGCGTACTCCGCGAAACGGTACGCCGTGTCGCGTGCCGGCCAGCCGCCCGCGTCCTCCAGTTCCTGCGGCAGATCCCAGTGGTAGAGCGTCAGGGCCGGCTTGATGCCCTGGGCGAGGAGTTCGTCCGTCAGACGCCGGTAGAAGTCCAGGCCCCGCTGGACCGCCGGGCCGCGGCCCGTGGGCTGCACCCTCGGCCACGAGACCGAGAAGCGGTACGTGCCCAGGTCCAGGTCCTTCATGAGCGCCACGTCGTCCCGGTAGCGGTGGTAGTGGTCCACCGCCATGTCGCCCGTGTCACCGCCCGCCGTCCTGCCCGGCGTATGGCTGAACGTGTCCCAGATCGACGGCGTCCTGCCGTCCTCCCGCACCGCCCCCTCGATCTGGTACGCCGATGTCGCCGCTCCCCAGAGGAAGCTCGGCGGGAAGGTGGGGGCGGCGGTGGATGTGGGAGTGGGATCTGTTGTGGGTGTCTGGGTAATGGGCTTAGGCATGGAAGCGCTCCCATCGGTAGGAAGTTGTGGGGTGGGGCCGCCGCTTGCGGCGGCCCCCAGAAAAAACGTCAGCCCTTTACCGCGCCCTGCATGATGCCGCCCACGATCTGCTTGCCGAACAGCAGGAACGCGATCAGCAGCGGCAGCGTGCCGAGCAGGGCTCCGGCCATGATCACCGAGTCGTCGGGGATGTAGCCGGTGCCCAGTTGGTTGAGGGCCACCTGGACCGTCGGGTTCTCCCCGTTGAGCGCGATGATCGGCCACAGGAAGTCGTTCCACGCCATCACGAACGTCAGCAGCCCGAGCACCGCCATCGCCGGTCGCGCGGCCGGGAAGACCACGTGCCAGACGACCCGCAGGCTGCTCGCCCCGTCGACCCGGGCGGCCTCTATGAGTTCGGTGGGCAGCGCCTGGACCAGGTACTGGCGCATGAAGAACGTACCGAAAGCGCTGACCAGGGTCGGCAGGATGACCGTCTGGAGATGGTTCGCCCAGCCCAGGTCCGTCATCCACAAGTACAGCGGGACCACCGCGAGTTGGGGCGGAATCATCATCGTGCCGATGGTTATCAGCAGCAGCGTGGTCGAGAACCGGAAGCGGAGTTTGGCGAAGGCGAAACCGGCGAGCGTGGAGAACAGCACCGTGCCGACGGTGATGGTCGCCGCCACGAGGATGGTGTTCCACATCGCGGTGCCCATGCCGGCCTGGTTCCAGGCGGTCTCCAGGTTCTTGAACAGGTTTCCGCCGAACCAGAAGGGGGGCGGTGTCTGCGCGAGGCGGGTGTTGGTGCGTGAGGCCGCGACCGCCGTCCACAGAAGCGGGGCGAGCGAGATCACGGCGAACAGGATCAGCACGAGGTACGTGACCGGACCCGCGTGCAGCTGCTTGCCCGCGCCCAGGATCCGCCGCCGACGCGGCGGTTCGGCGTCCTGCGCGACCTGAGGCGGTGTCGCGTCGGTGATGGTGGTCATTGGGTTTTCCTCAGCCGTCGGGTGATCAGCAGGTTGACCGCGGCCACGATGAGCAGGATCAGGAACATCGACCAGGCGATCGCGGACGCCTTGCCGAGGTTGCCGACGATCCAGCCCTGGTCGTACATGTACAGGCCGAGCGTCTGGTACTGGTGCTCGGACCCGCCCTTGGTGCCGCTGACCCCGCCGAACAACAGGGGCTCGCCGAAGAGTTGGGTCGCGCCGATCGTGGAGACGACCACCGTGAACAGGATCGTCGGACGCAGCATCGGAATGGTCACGTGCCGGAACTGCTGCCAGCGGTTCGCGCCGTCCAGGGCAGCCGACTCGTACAGGTCGGCCGGGATGGCCTGCATCGCCGCCAGATAGATCAGCGCGTTGTATCCGGTCCACCGCCAGATCACGATCGAGGAGACCGCTGCTTGCGAACCCCAGTCGGATTCACGCCAGTTGACCGGGTCGATGCCGACGAGGTCGAGCGCCCAGTTGATCATGCCGGTGTCGGGCGAGAAGAGCAGCACGAAGACGAGCGTCGCCGCGGCCACCGAGGTGGCGTACGGGGTGAGCATGACGACGCGCCACACGGTGGAGCCGCGCAGCCGGTAGTTGAGCATGTGCGCGAGCCAGATCGCCGCGATCAGCTGCGGCACGGTCGAGATCACGCCGATGGTGAACGTGTTCTTCAGCGCGTTCCAGAAGAAGTCCGACTGGAAGAGGTTCGTGTAGTTGTCCAGGCCCGCCCAGGTCTGGCCGTCCAGGTTCGACAGCTGCACATGGTGCAGCGAGTACCAGGCGGTGTAGAGCAGCGGCACCAGTGAGAAGGCGCCGAAGATGATGAAGAAGGGGGAGATGAACGCGTACGGGGACGCCTTCATGTCCCAGCGGTACAGCCGGCTGCGCCAGGTGCCGGCGCCCGTCGGCGCCGTACCGCGACCCTGAGCGCCCCGGGCCGCGCCCGGCTCCTGGGAGCCGGGCGCGGTGTCGGCGCTCGTCGCGGACTGCGCGAGAGCCTCGTCGGAGCTGGTCACTGGTCGAGCACGTCCTTGACTTCCTTGGTGGCCGCGTCCCAGCCCTGCGCGGGCGACTTGCCCTTCTGCTCGACCTGGAGGATGCCGGTGTCGGTGATCGCCGTGCCGATCGGCTGGTCCTTGATGCCGAAGACCTGGACCGGGATGGTCTTCGCCGAGTCGGAGAAGATCTGCGTCAGGGGCGCGTCGGAGAAGAACGTGGTCGTCGCGGCCTGCGGCTTCAGTCCGGCGTACGCCGAAGGTGTCGACGGGAAGCTGGCCTGCTTGGCGAACACCTTCGCCTGCTGCGCGGGCGCGGTCAGCCACTTCGCCAGGGCGATGGCCTCCTTCTGGTGCTTGCTCGCCGTCGGCACACCGATGAACGAGCCGCCCCAGTTGGCCGCGGTCGGCGCGGCCGCCACGTCCCACTTGCCCTTGCCGGCGTCACCGGACTTCTCCTGGATGTAGCCGAGCATCCACGCGGGGCAGGCCACCGTGGCGAAGGTGCCGTTGGCGAAGCCCTGGTTCCAGGTCTGGTCGAACTGCTTCAGCTTGGCCGACATGTTGCTGGTCGCCACCTCCATGGCGGCGTTCCAGGACTTCTTCACCCCCGTGGACTTGTCCCAGATGACGCTGCCGTCCTTGTCGTAGTACCGCTGCTTCTCGCCGCCGAGCGCCGCGTTGTACACGGAGGACGCGGAGTCCACGTACTTGGTCTTGCCCGGCGCCTTCTTCATGTACTGCTTGCCGAGGTCGACGTACTTGCTCCAGTCGCCCTTCCACTGCGCGGCGAGCTTGGTGCGGTCGGTCTCCAGGCCGGCCTTCTCGAACAGGTCCTTGCGGTAGCAGATCGCCATCGGGCCGACGTCCGTGCCGAGCCCGATGAGCTTGCCGTCCTTGGTGGTGGCCTGGGCGTTCTTCCAGTCCAGCCACTGCGACTTGTCGACCTCCTTGCCGAGGTCGAGGAACTTGTCGGCCTGCGTCTGGACGGCCTCGGTGATGTTGCCGACCTCGATCGCCTGGATGTCGTCCGTGCCGGATCCGGCCTGCAGCCGGGTGAGCGTCTTCGGCCAGTAGACGTCGGTGCGGGTGGTGACGTTCTCCTTGATCGTCACGCCCGGGTGCAGCTTCATGTACTCGTCGTAGAGCCCGGCCTGCTTGTAGCCGAAGACGCCGAACGTGCCGATCGTGAGGGTGGTGCCGCCCTTGTTGCCGGCACCGCCGCTCGAACCGCCGTCGGATCCTGAGTTGTCATCGGTCGCGCATCCGGCGAGCAGCCCTGTGGCCAGGGCGGCGACGACCGCGAAGGTCATCGCGCGTCGGGACGTGCGGGCAGTCGTGCGCATTGTGTCCTCCAAAGTACTCACTTGCTCTGAAGTGCCAACCCCGGCCAACTGCCTTGCTACGCCCGTTTCTTCACGTGCGGCTCGGGCGGGGAACGTGCGGCTTCTGTATACGCCCAGTAGAGTGGGAGCGCTCCCATAGGTGATGTGTTGAAGAGTCGTCGCTCGGCCCGGGGGTGTCAAGATGCCGGGCAGCGGCAACTTGGTGCGGTTATCGGGCTGTTAGATTCCGCGTGAGACTTGGGGAGGTGGGAGTCATGGCGGCTCGCGGCACTCACGGCAGGCGTCCGACCCTTGAGGAGGTCGCGGCCCGGGCGGGCGTGGGCCGGGGCACGGTCTCCCGGGTGATCAACGGCTCGCCCCGGGTGAGCGACGCGACCCGCGCCACGGTCGAGGCCGCCGTCGCCGAGCTCGGCTATGTGCCGAACACGGCGGCCCGCGCCCTCGCCGCCAACCGCACCGACGCCATCGCCCTCGTCGTGCCCGAACCGGAGACACGTTTCTTCGCGGAGCCCTACTTCTCCGACATGCTGCGCGGCGTCGGTGCCGAGCTCGCCGAGACCGAGATGCAGCTCCTGCTGATCTTCGCGGGCAACGACCGGGAGCGGCAGCGCCTCGCCCAGTACCTCGCGGCGCACCGTGTCGACGGAGTCCTGCTGGTGTCCGTCCATGCCGACGACCCGCTCCCCGATCTGCTCAGTCAGCTGGAGATCCCCGCCGTCATCAGCGGCCGTCGCTCCGCCGCCGAGACGCTGCCCTCGGTGGACTCCGACAACTTCGCGGGCGCGTACTCGGCCGTCGAGCACCTCCTGGGCCGCGGCCGCACCCGTATCGCCACGATCACCGGCCGGCTCGACGTGTACGGCGCCCAGCGCCGCGTCGACGGCTACCGCGCCGCCGTCGAGGCGGCCGGCCGTGAGGTGGACGAGCGGCTCATCGTGCCGGGGGACTTCACGGAGGAGGGCGGCCGGCGCGCGATGGCCGAGCTCCTGGAGCGCTGCCCCGAGGTGGACGCGGTGTTCGCCGGGTCGGACGTCATGGCTGCCGGCGCCCGCCAGGTGCTGCGCGAGGCGGGCCGCCGTCTCCCCGACGACGTCGCCCTGGTCGGCTACGACGACTCGGCGATCGCCCGGCACATGGACCCGCCCCTGACCAGCGTTCGCCAGCCGATCGAGGAGATGGGCCGCGCCATGATCGACCTGCTGCTCGCCGAGATCGCCGACCGGCGCCCGGCCGCGTCCCGCACACTCGACGGCCGCCAGCTTGTCCTTCCGAACGAACTGGTGCAGCGCGCTTCGTCCTGAGGGGGCGCGTCGGCCTCAGGCGTGTGTGTCGTCCTGGGTGGCGCGGGGCGCCACAACGATCAAGGCCCCGGTTCTTTCGAACCGGGGCCTTGATCATTCAGGGTGAGTGACGGGACTTGAACCCGCGGCCACCTGGACCACAACCAGGTGCTCTACCAACTGAGCTACACCCACCATGTCCGGTCGTATGTCGTTCTTCCGACCGGCCGAGAAAAAGTGTACAGGGTCCGAAGGGGTGCTCGCGCACCCCTTTTCCGGACCCCGTACACAGGGGTCGGAAATGCGGTGCGAGGCGCTATTCCGCAGGCAGCGCGTGCTTGGCCGCGATCTTCTTCGCGGTGTCGGAGTCCGGTCCCGGCTGCGGGACGAAGACCGCCTCGCGGTAGTAGCGCAGCTCGACGATGGAGTCGCGGATGTCGGCGAGCGCGCGGTGGTTGCCGTTCTTGTCCGGACTGTTGAAGTACGCCCTCGGGTACCAGCGGCGCGCCAGTTCCTTGACCGAGGACACATCGACGATCCGGTAGTGGAGGTAGTCCTCCAGCGTCGGCATGTCCCGCAGCAGGAATCCGCGGTCGGTGCCGACCGAGTTCCCGCACAGGGGCGCCTTGCCCGGTTCCTTGACGTGCTCGCGTACGTACGCGAGGACCTGCTCCTCGGCGTCGGCGAGCGTCGTGCCGCCCGCGAGTTCGTCGAGGAGGCCCGAGGCGGTGTGCATCTGCCGCACCACCTCGGGCATGGTCTCCAGGGCCTCGGCCGGCGGGCGGATCACGATGTCCACGCCGTCGCCGAGTACGTTCAGCTCAGAGTCGGTGACCAGTGCGGCCACCTCGATGAGCGCGTCATTCGCCAGCGAGAGCCCGGTCATCTCGCAGTCGATCCACACCATGCGATCGTTCATGCGCCTTACCCTACGGCGCACTCCTCTGCCCGGGCAGACTCGCGCGCCCCGCCGCATACGCATCCGAGCTCGGTTTGCCCGGATCTGTCGGCAGTGAGGCGGTGGGTCCGGGGTAGGTTCCGGCCGCCGCGGTGCGCCGTGACTGGGCCGGGACCGGGGTCTCCGGTCCCGGCGCCGCGATCTCCACCGGCTTCTCCGGCTGCGGCCGGCGCGCCCGGTAGGCCGCGCGGTACGCGGCCGGGGACGAGCCGAGCTGGCGCCGGAAGTGCCCGCGCAGGGCGACCGGCGACCGGAAGCCGCAGCGCCCGGCGACCTCGTCGACCGAGTAGTCGGAGGTCTCCAGGAGCCGCTGGGCCTGCAGCACCCGCTGGGTGATCAGCCACTGCAGGGGAGCGCTCCCGGTCAGGGAGCGGAACCGGCGGTCGAAGGTGCGGCGGCTCATGTAGGCGCGCGCGGCGAGGGTCTCCACGTCGAACTGCTCGTGGAGGTGCTCCAGCGCCCAGGCGACGACCTCGGCCAGCGGGTCGGCACCGATCTCCTCAGGTAAAGACCTGTCGAGGTAGCGCTCCTGGCCGCCGCTGCGGCGCGGCGGGACCACGAGTCTGCGGGCGAGCGCTCCGGCCGCCTCGTTGCCGTGGTCCGTGCGCACGATGTGCAGACACAGGTCGATACCGGCCGCGGTCCCGGCGCTCGTCAGGACGTCACCGTCGTCCACGAAGAGCTCGCGCGGGTCCACGTGGACCGATGGGTAGCGCTTGGCCAGCGTCGGCGCGTACATCCAGTGGGTGGTCGCCGGGCGGCCGTCGAGCAGGCCGGCCGCGGCGAGGACGAAGGCGCCGGTGCAGAGGCCGACGATGCGCGCGCCTTCCTCGTGCGCGCGGCGCAGCGCGTCGAGGGCCTCCTCCGGGGGCGGCGAGGTGATCGACCGCCACGCGGGCACGACGACGGTGCCCGCCCGCGAGATCGCGTCGAGCCCGTGGGGCGCGGTGAGTTCGAGGCCGCCCGTCGTGCGCAGCGGGCCCTCCTCACCGGCGGACACCAGCAGCCGGTAACGCGGAACCCCGGCGTCCTGGCGGTCGATGCCGAACACGGAGAGCGGAATGGAACTTTCGAAGATGGGTCCGCCGCTGAACAGCAGCACCGCGACTATTTCCCGGCGGCGTCGCCCGGAAAGCTTCCGAGCTGCCGCCTCCGGCGCAGCAGTGGAGTCGTGGCTCATCCCGCTAAGCCCCCCTCGGTGGTCGCGGCGCCCTTAGTAGTGTGACGGGCTTGTCGCTCCAGCACGTTTCCCCTCGGTCCTGCAGAGTCCCCCGCCGATGGACAGTCATGATCGAATCTACTGCGTCCGGTGGTCCCGTCGTGACCAGTTGGGGATCCGGCACATTGTCGACATGGCAACTTGGCGTGAAGCATTCGATCACGAAGCGTGGCACTCAGGGGCGTTGTAGGGAAGTGCGCCTCAACTCAGTGGCCGGTCCCCGTAGGGTGCAAGCGCCTTCTACGGTCCTTTCATGCCTGGTGGCACGGGGGTTGAAGGCGGGTGACGGCAAGAAATGCGCGGCCGGGCGAAGTTGGCTGAAAATATACGCGGTAGTGCGCGGAAACCAGTCAGCCCTCCGGCGCGCATCACCCCGTGCGGCGACCGCCCCTGCGCGCCCCCGGCACCGCCCCGCCGCGCCGGCCCCGGTGGCCGCAGGACCGTACCGGAGCTGGCCGCGCCGCGCACCGCTCGGACTGCCGCAGAAGTGCCCGGCAGGCCCCGGTCACCGCGGCGAGGCCGAGCGCCGCTCCCATCGCCCCGGCCAGCGAGATCCCGTAACCCACCAGGACGACCGGGACCAGGACGCAGCTGAACGCCGCCCAGCGGACGACGTCGCTCACCGTGTCCGTGCCGGACGGTTCCGTGGTCTCCCGCCGGCCCTCGTTCGCGCCCTCGGGCGGCCGCCGCTCGCTTGAAGCGGCGTCGGGCGGGTACACGATGGGCGGTCCGGGCACGGCGCACTCCCTGTTGCTGTGGGTACGCACGTTCAACGCGTGGTGGTCCGGCCGGTCACTCGGCCGAACCGGGGGCTCCCGGACCGTACCCAAACCGTCTGTACGAGGCAGCAACCATTGCCATACGGGCGCGGCCTCGGGCATGCTCCCCTGAACGCCGCGGAGCGTGCGCTTAACCGGGCAGACGACTCTGGGCAGAGGAGGAGTGTCGCCGTACCCTTGGGGGTATGGGCTTGGGAAGATGATTCCCGGACACAGCTCCGCCGCTCCCTGTCGTCCCTCCACCGAGGATCCGCCGAGGATCCAGAGGACCTAATCGCCGAGATACCCATGGCCGGTCACGAATTCCCTGAACCCGCGGACCGCAAGCGGCAGGTCGCCGATCCCACGGCGACGCCCCAGGCGGCGGAAGAAACACGTCAGTCCTGCGATCCCGCCTTCAAGCACGGAGTGGTCGTCGGCTTCGACGGCTCGACCTCCAGTGAGCGGGCCCTCGCCTACGCCATCGGCATGGCATACCGCTCGGGCTCCGGCCTGATCATCGTCCACGTCGCCAACCGGCTGCCCACCACGGTGTGGGCGGGCTGCGAGCCGCCGGTCTTCGTGGATGTGCCGGACCACCGCACCGAGGTGCTCGGTCTCGAACTCGCCTGTGCGGACTATCTGTCCGAGGTGCCCTGGATCCTGGTCGAGCGCGGCGGCGACATCTGCCACGAGCTCGAAGAGGTGGGCCGGGAGTACGAGGCCGACGCGATCGTCGTCGGCTCCACGCACGGCATCGTCGGCCGGATCTTCGGCTCGGTCGCGGGACGGCTCGCGCGGCGCGCCAGGCGCCCGGTCATCGTCATCCCTTAACTCCCTTTGGCCCCAGGCGAGATGGATAAATCCTACTCGCGCGTAGAGGTGCTTTGTGCCTTTGTGAAGGGTACATACCGGTCGCTGGACCATCGCAGGGCCCAGTACCGCGCGCAGCACAACTGCACCCGCATGAAGGGAGCCCGCCGTGGACAAAGACGTCTCCGCGGGAAGCACGACCTCCACTCTCGGCCATCTCGCCCTGGGACTCACCCTGTTGGCCTTCGGCCTCGGTCATACCGAAGTGATCGACGGTGTGACGGCCGCGAATGCCGTATCCCTCGCGACGTACGTCGGTGGCATCGCCCTGTTCGTCGCCGGTCTGCTCGCCTACCGCGCCAGTGACGCCTCGACGGGTACGGCGTTCGCCGCGCTCGGCGCGTTCTGGTTCACCTGGGGTGTCACGGCCGGCGACGCCATGTCGGCCAACGCGCAAGGGCTGTTCATGCTCCTGTTCGCGATGCTCGCGCTGAGCCTGACCCTCGGGGCGTCCGGCTCCGGGACCCTGGTGCGCGGGGCGTACGCGGCGCTGTGCGTGGCCCTGCTGCTGCTCGCCGTGGCCGCGTTCGGCGACACGGCCGGGCTCGCCAAGGTCGGCGGCTGGTTCGCCGCGGTGGGCGGGCTGCTCGCCTGGTACGCGGCGACGGCGGCGCTGGGCGGGCTGCCCACGGCCCTGCCCGGGCGTGCTGCCGGCCGGGGGGTGACGGCCACCGGCTGACAGCCGGGGGCAGGGGAATGGGCGCCCCGCCCCCCTCGAAGGAACGGGTCCCTGTGCGCTTGGTGGCGCGCACAGGGACCCGTTCTTGTGTACTCGTACTGCGGGGGCCGACTACTCCACCGTGACGGACTTCGCCAGGTTGCGGGGCTTGTCGATGTCGCGGCCGAGGGCCAACGCCGTGTGGTAGGCGAGGAGCTGGAGCGGGATGCCCATGAGGATCGGGTCGAGCTCGTCCTCGTTCTTCGGGACGACGATCGTGCGGTCGGCCTTCTCCTGCTCCTGGTGCGCGACCGCGAGGATGCGGCCGGAACGGGCCTTGATCTCCTCGAGGGCGGCGCGGTTCTTCTCCAGCAGGTCGTCGTCCGGGACGATCGCGACCGTGGGGAGCGCCGGCTCGATCAGGGCGAGCGGGCCGTGCTTCAGCTCGGAGGCGGGATAGGCCTCGGCGTGGATGTACGAGACCTCCTTGAGCTTGAGCGAGGCCTCGCGGGCGACGGGGTAGCCACGGACGCGGCCGATGAACATCATCGAGCGGGCGTCGGCGTACTCCTCGGCGATCTTCTTGATCTGCTCTTCCTGCTCCAGGATCTCGGTGATCTGGCCGGGGAGCTTGCGCAGGCCCTCGATGATCCGCTTGCCGTCGGCGACGGACAGGTCGCGGATGCGGCCGAGGTGGAGGGCGAGGAGCGCGAAGGCGACCGTGGTGTTGGTGAAGCACTTGGTCGAGACGACGCAGACCTCGGGGCCCGCGTGGACGTACACGCCGGCGTCCGACTCACGGGCGATGGCCGAGCCGACGACGTTCACGACGCCGAAGACGCGGGCGCCCTTGCGCTTCAGCTCCTGCACGGCGGCCAGGACGTCGTACGTCTCGCCGGACTGGGAGACCGCGATGTAGAGGGTGTCGGGGTCGACGACCGGGTTGCGGTAGCGGAACTCGGAGGCCGGCTCGGCGTCCGCGGGGATGCGGGCCAGCTCCTCGATCATCTGCGCGCCGATCAGGCCCGCGTGGTACGAGGTGCCGCAGCCCAGGATCTTCACGCGGCGCACGCTGCGCGCCTCGCGGGCGTCGAGGTTGAGGCCGCCCAGGTGCACGGCGGAGAAGCGCTCGTCGATGCGGCCGCGCAGGACGCGGTCGACCGCTTCCGGCTGCTCGAAGATCTCCTTGTGCATGTACGTGTCGTGGCCGCCCATGTCGTACGAGGCGGCCTCCCACTCGACGGTCGTCGGCGACGCGGTCGTGCGCGTGCCCTCCGTCGTGTAGGTGCGGAAGTCGTCGGCCTTGAGGGTGGCCATCTCGCCGTCGTCGAGGGTGACGATCTGGCGGGTGTGGGTGACCAGGGCGGCGATGTCCGAGGCGACGAACATCTCCTTCTCGCCGATGCCGAGGACGACCGGGGAGCCGTTGCGGGCCACCACGATGCGGTCGGGGAAGTCGGCGTGCAGGACGGCGATGCCGTACGTGCCCTCGATCAGCCGGAGCGCCTCGCGGACCTTGTCCTCGAGCTTCTCGGCGGGGGAGCGGGCGATGAGGTGGGTGAGGACCTCGGTGTCCGTCTCGGAGAGGAAGGTGACGCCCTCGGCGGTCAGCTTGGCGCGCAGGTCGCCGGCGTTGTCGACGATGCCGTTGTGGACGACGGCGACCTTGTTGTCCGCGGACATGTGGGGGTGCGCGTTCTCGTCGGACGGTGCGCCGTGGGTGGCCCAGCGGGTGTGGGCGATGCCCGTGGTGCCCTTGAAGCGGGCGGGCACCTTGGCCTCCAGGTCGCGCACGCGGCCCTTGGCCTTCACCATTTTCAGGCCGCTGGCCTTCGGGCTGGTGATGACGACGCCCGCGGAGTCGTAGCCGCGGTACTCCAGGCGCTGCAGCCCTTCGAGCAGCAGCGGTGCCACGTCACGCTTACCGATGTAACCGACAATTCCGCACATATGTGACTGATCCCCTCTAGCCGTAGACGATGCGCCGCAGCTGCCGCAGGGACAGCTCGGGCGGCGCGACCGCGCGGTACTTCAGGTCCGCCGAGATCCGTTCGAAGATCTCCGCGTTCACCAGGCCCTGACCCTGGAGCTCGCGGTGGCGGCGACGGACGAACACCTCGGTCGTCTCGTCGAAGTAGGCGAGCACGTCCTGGATCACCCGCAGTGCCTCGCCCCGGTTCAGGGGCGAACTGCGCGTCAGATGATCAACAAGTTCGTCGTGCACCTGGATGATCCTGGAGGAAGAGGAGACGGTTCGCAAGAATTCTGCCCGATTTCGGGCAGGGGTGCGTCATCCGGCGTGGGTGCCGGGGTTCTTGGGACAACTGTGGTCAAGGCTTGAAGGGCGCCATGCCGCTTGTTCCCGTTGCGTTCACATGCCGTATCCGGCCGGGATGAGTGACCCGAGCAACTTTTTGGGTCATGGACATTCCCCGTATGGGCGTACCCGAGCAGCTCGCCGACCGGAGCCTGGCCGAGCAGCACGAGTACCTGCGCAGCAAGTTCTCCCGCCGCACGATGATGCGCGGCGGCGCCGTCACCCTGGGCGCGATAGCGGGCGGCGCCTTCGTGCCGGGCGCCGCGAGCGCCGCCGTCCCCACGCAGACCGGGCGGACCCCCGGCCATGTGCCCGCCGCCCAGAAGGTCGACGGCGCGCTCGTCGCGCCCTTCGCCCGCCACCTCGCCTACGGCACGGACGCCCGTACCGAGATGACCGTCTCCTGGCAGGTCCCGGTCGCCGTCAAGAACCCGTACATCCGCGTCGGCGTCCACCCCTGGGACCTGTCGCGGAAGATCGAGGCCGAGGTCCGGTCCCTCTACACCCCGGCCGGGGTCGGCACCGGTGCCGACCACACCCAGTACTACCTCCACGCCCAGCTGACCCGGCTGCGTCCCGGCACCACCTACTACTACGGCGTCGGCCACGACGGCTTCGACCCGGCGGCCGCGCACCTGGCCGGCACGCTCGGCACCTTCAGGACGGCGCCCTCGCACCGCGAGCCGTTCACCTTCACGGCCTTCGGCGACCAGGGCGTCAGCTATCACGCGCTGGCCAACGACAGCCTGATCCTGGCGCAGAACCCGGCGTTCCACCTGCACGCCGGAGACATCGCCTATGCCGACCCGTCGGGTTCGGGCCAGACCGGCGACACGTTCGACGCCCGCACCTGGGACCAGTTCCTCGCCCAGACGGAGTCCGTCGCCAAGCAGGTGCCGTGGATGGTCGCGTACGGCAACCACGACATGGAGGCCTGGTACGCGCCGCACGGCTACGGCAGCCAGCAGGCCCGCTTCACCCTGCCGGACAACGGCCCCGACGCGAAGAACCTGCCCGGCGTCTACTCCTTCGTGCACGGCAACACGGCGGTCATCTCGCTCGACGCCAACGACGTGTCCTGGGAGATCCCGGCCAACCTCGGCCTGTCCGGCGGCACACAGACCTCGTGGTTCGAGCGCCAGCTGAAGAAGTTCCGCGCCGACCGCGACATCGACTTCATCGTGGTCTTCTTCCACCACTGCGCGTACTGCACCGCCACGAGCCACGCCTCCGAGGGCGGCGTGCGCAAGGAGTGGGTGCCGCTGTTCGAGAAGTACACCGTCGACCTGGTCATCAACGGGCACAACCACGTCTACGAGCGCACCGACGTGCTCAAGGGCGACCGGGTCGCCAAGGAGCTGCCGATCGGCGGCACGGCGTACCCCGAGACCGACGGCATCGTCTACGTCACCGCGGGCGCCGCGGGCCGGAGCCTGTACGCGTTCCCGGTCGAGGACACGTACGAGGGGCACGAGAAGGAGATCGATCCCTTCACGTCCTTCGTCGTCCAGCCCGACGGCAGCAAGAAGAACATCACCGTCGACTGGTCGCGCGTGCGCTACACGAACTACTCGTTCCTGCGCGTCGACGTGGAGCCGGCGCCGGCGGGCCGCACGGCGAAGCTGACGGTGCGGGGCCTCGCGGAGACCGGTGAGGAGATCGACCGCTTCGTCATCGCGCGCAAGGTGCGGCGGGGCTGAGGCCACGGCAGGGCCCGCCCCTTCGGGAAGGGGCGGGCCCTGCGCTGCGTCCTCCTCGGCACGGCACTCTTCGCCGCGCTGAACTCCTCGTCCGTGGGCGCCCCGGCCCGGTGCGGCTCGCCCAGCACCCGCGGGCGCCGCCAACACGGCTGACGGAACGGCCGGTTCACCAGGGTTTCTGCCGTCCGCCCCGGTGCGAATTGGTCTACACCCTTGACCCGCTCATGGGGCGGACGGTACCCATGGTGACTGTTCGGCTGCACAGATGTGAAAACCCCCCGCGATCCACGACCTAGTCGCTCGTCGAAGGGACCGTTTGTGAGACAGCAACAGAAGCAGCGCCGCAGGACCGCCCGGCTGTTCGGGTCGCTGCTGCTCGTCGCGGCCGCGGGGGTGTCCGCCGTCGGCGCCGCCCCGTCACCGGATGCGGGATCCGCCGCCGCGACCCCGCTGGGCCAGGTGGTGCCCGCTCCGGCCTCGGTGGCCGCGGGCGGACCGGCGTACGAGATCACCTCGAAGACGCGGATCCGCGTCGAGCGGGACTCGAAGGAGGCGCGGCGCATCGCCGACTACCTCGCGGGCGTGCTCAGGCCCTCCACCGGTTACCGGCTGCCGTTCGCGGGCCAGGGCGGGCACGACGGCATCCGTCTCGAACTCAGCGGCAGGGCAAAGGACTTGGGGGACGAGGGGTACCGGCTCGTGTCCGGCCGCGGCTCCGTCACCATCACCGCCCACAAGGCCGCCGGTCTCTTCCACGGCGTGCAGACCCTGCGCCAGCAGCTGCCCGCCAAGGTGGAGAAGAGCAGCAGGCAGACCGGGCCGTGGCTCGTCGCGGGCGGCACTATCGAGGACAGCCCCCGGTACGGCTACCGCGGCGCCATGCTCGACGTCTCCCGGCACTTCTTCGGGGTCGACAAGGTCAAGCGCTACATCGACGAACTCGCCCTGTACAAGGTCAACAAGCTGCATCTGCACCTGAGTGACGACCAGGGGTGGCGCATCGCCATCGAGTCCTGGCCGAAGCTCGCCACGTACGGCGGGTCCACGCAGGTCGGCGGCGGGCAGGGCGGTTACTTCACCAAGGCCCAGTACAAGGAGATCGTCCGGTACGCCGCCTCGCGGTATCTGGAGGTCATCCCCGAGATCGACATGCCGGGCCACACGAACGCGGCGCTCGCCTCGTACGCGGAGCTGAACTGCGACGGTGTCGCGCCGCCGCTCTACACCGGCACGAACGTCGGCTTCAGCTCGCTGTGCGTCAACAAGGACCGCACGTACGACTTCGTCGACGACGTGATCCGTGAGCTCGCCGCCATCACGCCCGGCAAGTACCTCCACATCGGCGGCGACGAGGCGCACTCGACCAGCCATGAGGACTACGTCACGTTCATGGACAAGGTGCAGCCGATCGTCGCCAAGTACGGGAAGACCGTGATCGGCTGGCACCAGCTGACCGGCGCCACTCCGGCGAAGGGCGCCCTCGCCCAGTACTGGGGTCTCGACGGGACCAGCGCGGCCGAGAAGGCGCAGGTCGCGGCGGCGGCGCAGAAGGGGACGGGGATCGTCATGTCGCCGGCCGACCGTCTCTACCTCGACATGAAGTACAACAAGGACACCCCGCTCGGCCTCGCCTGGGCCGGGTACGTCGAGGTGCAGCGCTCGTACGACTGGAACCCGGGCAGCTACCTTCCGGGCGTTCCGGCGTCGGCCGTCCAGGGGGTCGAGGCGCCGCTGTGGTCGGAGACCCTGTCGACCTCCGCGCAGGTCGAGTACATGGCCTTCCCGAGGCTGCCCGGTGTCGCCGAACTGGGCTGGTCCCCGCAGGCCACGCACGACTGGAACACGTACAAGGTGCGGCTCGCGGCGCAGGCTCCGCGCTGGGACGCGCTCGGCATCGGCTACTACAAGTCGACGCAGGTGCCCTGGCCCGCGGGCTGAGGGCGGACAGGCAGGCGAGTGGGGCTCCGGACCCGCGCCGCAGTCGCTATGGACTGCGGCGTCGCCGGAGCCCCACTGACGTCTACGCGATCGGGTTCGGCAGCGTCCCGATCAGCTGAAGGGCCCCCGCCGGGTCCGCGAGGTCCACCATCTGCTCGTTGTTGCGCAGCTGGAGCCGGTTGAGGCAGGACAGTGTGAACTCCGGGGCGAACATGTCGTACTGCCGCAATTTGTCCGCGAGTTGGGGCGCCGACTCCTGGTAGTCGCGGACACAGTCGGCGACCGCCTGCCAGAACGTGTCCTCGTCGAGCACGCCTTCCGTGACCAGGTTCGCCGCGAGGAAGCGGAAGAAGCAGTCGAAGACATCCGTGAAGATGGACAGCAGTTTCTGGTCGTCGGGAACCTCGACCCGGATCCGGTCGACGCCCGGCGGGAGGACCGCGTCGGGGTCCATGACCGCGATCTCCTCGGCGATGTCCTTGAAGATCGCCCGCTGGACCGTGCCGTCCTCACCGAGCACCAGGATGACGTTCTCGCCGTGCGGCATGTACACGAGGTCGTACGCGTAGAAGCTGTGCAGCAGCGGCGTGAGGTACGACCGCAGGTACGGGCGGAGCCACTCGGCGGGCGTCAGGCCCGAGCGCTCGACGAGGGCCGCGGCGAACGAGCGGCCGTCGGCGTCGACATGGAGCAGCGAGGCCATCGTGGCGAGGCGCTCCCCGTCGGCCAGGGACGGGACGGGCGACTCGCGCCACAGGGCGGCGAGCATTTTGCGGTACGGGGAGTAGCGGTCGGTCGCGGCCTCGTACTCCAGGTGCCGGTAGCCGACGGCGGCGCGCTCGCGGATGATCGTCAGGCCGGTCGCCTTGAGGACCTCGTCGTTCTCGATGAGCTGCGCGAGCCAGTCGTTGATGGCCGGCGTGGCCTCCATGTACGAGGCGGACAGGCCGCGCATGAAGCCCATGTTGATGACGGACAGGGCCGTCTTCACGTAGTGCCGCTCCGGGTGCGACGCGTTGAAGAACGTGCGGATCGACTGCTGCGCGAGGTACTGGTCGTCGCCCTCGCCGAGGAGCACCAGATGGCGCTGGGCGACCTCGGCGGCGAAGGTGACCGACAGCTTGTTCCACCACTGCCAGGGGTGGACGGGGATGAGCAGGTAGTCGTCCGGGTCCAGGCCCTGGTCCGTGAGCGTGGCCGCGAACCGCGCGAGGGTCTCCTCACCCAGCTCGGCGCGCAGGTGGGACTCGTGGTCGAGCCCGACACCGGCCGTGAACGCGGCCCGCTCCTGCGTCGCCGCCAGCCAGATCAGCCGGATCGGGCTCCCGGTCTCGGGGGCGTACGAGAGGTACTCGTGGACGCCGAAGCCGAGCCTGCCGTTGTTGGCGACGAAGCAGGGGTGGCCCTCGGTCATGCCCGTCTCGATCTCCTGGAAGGAGCCGTCGAGGGCGAGGGAGGCCGCGCTGACCGGGGTCTTGGCGAGCTTGTAGCAGGTGCTGGAGAGGGTGGAGGAGATCTCCTCCAGGTAGACCGGCAGGATCGCGTCGCTCAGGCCGAGCGAGGTCTTCAGCTCGATGAGGAACTCCATCGCGCTGAGCGGGAGTTCGGCGCCGTCGCGGTGGCGCGAGATCGACTCCGCGAAGACCTGCCAGTGGTCGAGACGCAGGCGGCGGGCGGTGAAGCGGTACTCGGTCGCGCCGTCGTCGGAGCGCACCGAGTACCGGTCGTAGCCGAGGGACTCCGGCGTGAGGAGGCGCTCGTGGGTGAACTCGGCGAGTGCCTTGCGGACGAGGAGGCGGTTGGCCTCGGCCCAGCGCTCGGGGGAGAGGTGGGTGACGGCGTCGGAGAGCGTCATACGGCGGACACCCCCGTGGCGGCGAGGAACTGCTCGCGCGTGCAGAAGCTGAGCAGCGCCTGCTTCTCGGGCTTCTGGACGACACGCGCGGGGACGAAGCCGACGGCCTCGTTCAGGGCGTGCACGGCCTTGTTGCGCACGTCGGGCTCGACGACGACGCGTCGGGCCGCCGGGTCGGCGAACAGGAACTCCATCACCGTGATGATCACGGCGCGGGTGAAGCCGGGGTGGCGGACGTCGCTGGGCGCCGTCAGGAAGTGCATGCCGACGTCGCCGGGCTCGGGCTCGTACAGGCCGACGAGTTCGACGTGCGCCGGGTCGTAGCGCTCCATGAGGAAAGCGGGTTGTCCGTCGTGGAGGCCTATGTACGCGTCGTGGTGCTCGGCGGCGGCTATCGCCATGTACTCGCGCTCCACGTCCTGCAGTTTCGCGTCCTGCATCAGCCAGAACGCGGCCTTGGGGTCGGTGACCCAGCGGTGCAGCAGCTCGGCGTCCGTGACGGGGTCGAGGGGGCGGATGCTGAAGGTGCCGGTGGGGGAGCCGGTGGGGGTGCTCATGCGGCGAACTCCTGGAACGCGATGGTCTTTTCTACGGGGTAGTACTCGGTGCCGAGCAGCTCACGGATGATGTACGCGTTGCGGTACGCGCCCATGCCCAGGTCGGGCGAGGTGATCGAGTGCGTGTGCACGCCGGCGTTCTGGACGAACACGCCGCGGCCCGTGGTGTCGACGGAGTAGTTGCGGGCCAGGTCGAAGCGGCCCCGGCTGTCCCAGTTGAGCCGGTCGCGGACCGGCTCCAGGAAGGCGGGCGTCTCGTACGTGTAGCCCGTGGCCAGGATCAGGCCGTCGGTGCGCAGCTCGAAGTCCTTGCCCTGCTCCTCCTGGCACAGGCCGAGCGTGTACGTGCCGTTCTCGTAACTCGCGCTCCGCAGAGCCGAGTTGGTGAGCAGTCGAGTGGGGACGGGCCCGGCCAGGTTCTTCTGGTAGAGCAGGTCGAAGATCTCGTTGATGAGGTCGCCGTCGATGCCCTTGAAGAGGTTCTTCTGCCGGGTCTCCAGGCGGTAGCGGGTCTCCTCGGGCAGCGCGTGGAAATAGTCCACGTACTCGGGAGAGGTCATCTCCAGCGTCAGCTTCGTGTACTCGAGGGGGAAGAAGCGCGGGGAGCGGGTGACCCAGTTGAGGCGGTAGCCGTGGACGTCGATCTCGCCGAGGAGGTCGTAGTAGATCTCCGCGGCGGACTGGCCGCTGCCGACGAGGGTGATCGAGTCCTTCTGCTGGAGCTCCTGCTTGTGGTGCAGATAGCGGGAGTTGTGGATCGCGTCGCCGCCGAGGCCCCGGCAGGGCTCGGGGATGTGCGGCGGGGCGCCGGTGCCGAGGACGAGGCGCGGCGCGCGGTAGGTCTCGCCGCCCTCGGTGCTCACGACGTACACCTCGGCGGCCTCGTCGTAGGACACCTGCGTGACGGTCGTGCCGAAGCGGATGCCGGTGAGTTTTGCGGCGGCCCAGCGGCAGTAGTCGTTGTACTCGGTCCGCAGGGGATAGAAGTTCTCGCGGATGTAGAAGGAGTACAGCCGCCCCGATTCCTTGAGGTAGTTCAGGAAGGAGTACGGGGAGGTCGGGTCGGCGAGCGTGACCAGGTCCGACATGAACGGCGTCTGGAGGTGGGCGCCCTCGAGGAACATCCCAGAGTGCCACTCGAAGTCCGGCTTGGACTCCAGGAAGACACCGTTCAGTTCGGCTATCGGCTCGGTGAGGGCGGCCAGGCCGAGGTTGAAGGGGCCGAGGCCGATCCCGATGAAGTCGAGGGGATCAGGGGACTCAGGAAGCTTCGACAAGGTTCTCTCCCAGGTACTGCTCGGCATGGCCGGCGATCAGATCGAGGACCGCGACGATGTCGTCGTCGGTGGTCTCGGGGTTGAGCAGGGTGAACTTCAAGTAGTGGCGGCCGCCCACCTTGGTGCCCGCGACGATGGCGTCGCCGGACGCGAACAGGGCCTTGCGGGCGTACAGGTTGGCGCGGTCGATCTCCGCGGGGTCGGTGACGCCGGCCGGGATGTGGCGGAAGACGAGGGTGGACAGCTGCGGCTCGACGACGACGTCGAACCGGGGGTCCGCGGCGAGCAGCTCCCAGGCCCTGCCCGCCAGGTCGCACACCTCGTCGAAGAGCTGCCCGACACCGTCGGCGCCCATCACGCGCAGCGTCATCCACAACTTGAGCGCGTCGAAGCGGCGGGTCGTCTGGAGGGACTTGTCGACCTGGTTGGGGATGCGCTCGGTGACCATGCGGCGCGGGTTGAGGTAGTCGGCGTGGTACGTGGCGTGCCGCAGGGTGGCGGCGTCACGGACCAGGACGGCGCTCGAACTCACGGGCTGGAAGAACGACTTGTGGTAGTCGACGGTGACGGAGTCGGCGCGCTCGATGCCGTCGAGGAGGTGCCGGTTCCTGACGGAGGCGAGGAGCCCGCAGCCGTACGCGGCGTCGACGTGCATCCAGGTGCCGTACTGGGCGCAGAGCTCGGCGATCTCGGGGAGCGGGTCGATGGAGCCGAAGTCGGTGGTCCCTGCCGTGGCGACGACCGCCATGGGTACGAGGCCCTCCTCGCGGCAGCGCGCCAGCTCCCGGGCGAGGGCGACGGTCTGCATCCGCTTGTCCCGGTCGACGGGGATGGTGACCACGGCGTCGGGGCCGAGGCCGAGAAGCGTCGCGGACTTCTTGACGCTGAAGTGGCTGACCCCGGAGGCGAACACCCGCATTTTCGTGGGGTGTTCGGCGTTCTCGGACTTGGTCTCGTCGCGGGCGAGCAGCAGCGCCTGGAGGTTGGACTGGGAGCCGCCGGAGGTGAAGACGCCGTCGGCGGCGGGGCCGAGGCCGACGCGGCTCGTGGTCCAGTCGATGAGCTTGCGCTCGATCAGGGTGCCGCCGGCCGACTGGTCCCAGGTGTCGAGGGAGGAGTTGACCGCGGAGAGCACGGCCTCGCCGACCACGGCCGGGATGACGACCGGGCAGTTGAAGTGGGCGAGGTAGCGCGGGTGGTGGAAGTAGACCGCGTCGCGGAGGTAGACCTCTTCGAGCTCGTCCAGGGCGGCGGTGGTGTCGAGGAGGGGCTTGTCCAGGTCGACGGCGTCGATGCGGGGCGTGAGCTCGTCGACCGTGACCCCGGTGAACGGCCGGTCGGTGGTGGCGAGTTTGGCCGCCACCCGCTCGATTCCCTCGGTCACGGAACGGCGGTAGTGCTCCGCGGTCGTGTCGTTGAGCAGGTGCGAGCGCATGAACGGTCCTCCGGGTGGGGGCAGGAATGCGGGTGAGCGGGGAAGACGGGCGGCATGGGAAGGGGCGAGGTCCCAGCGCTTGACTTAGGTTAGCCTAGCCTAAGTTGCGCTTGCGACCCCGCCCCTCGTGAGTGGCCGGATGGTGCTGCCCGTCAGCCCTCGGCGGCCGCCTCCTGGGCCTCGGCGACGCGCAGACCGTCCTCGCTGAGCCCCTTGCGCCAGTAACCGACGAACGTCACCGACCGCTTGTCGTAGGCGCGTTCACGCACCAGGTGGCGGCGCAGCTCCTTCATCGTTCCGGACTCGCCCGCGAGCCAGGCGTACGGACTCGAAGCGTCCGGCAGTTCGGCCGCGCGGATCGCGTCCAGCGCGGACGGCGCGTTCTCGTCACGCACGAGCCAGGTGACGGTGACGTCGCCCGAGGTCTCGATCGCCGGGATGTCCTCGCGGTGCGGGACCTCCAGCCAGACATGTGCGGACAGTTCCGGCGGCAGCCAGGCGAGGATGCCCAGGGCTGCGGGCAGGGCGGTCTCGTCGCCCCACATCAGGACGTGGTCGGCGCCCTCGTGGGGGCGGCAGCGTACGGCCGTGTTGTCGGCGACCGCCGGGCCGAGCACCGTCACGCGGTCACCGGCCTTCGCCGCCTCGGCCCAGACGCAGGCGGGGCCCGCGCCGCCGGGGCCGTCGTGGTGCAGGACGAAGTCGATGTCGACCTCGCCGGGTTCGCCGGGCGTGCGGCGCTGCCCGCTGACCGTGTACGAGCGCATCACGGCCCGCACGTCGTCCGGGAGCGCCCGGTACGCGGCGTGCCAGGCGCGACCGTCGTCGCCCGGCTCGGCGGCCGGCAGGACGGGGGCCTCCTGGCCCGGCCGCGGCAGGAACAGCGACAGGCTCTGGTCGCGGCCTCCGGCGTGGAAGTCCACGAGGTCGGGCCCCGTGAACGTCACGCGCCGCAGCGACGGACCGAGCCGCCGCGCCCGCGCTACCTGGAGGTCGAAGAATCGGAAGGGTGCGATCGCGGGGGACTCGGTCGTCGTCATGTGTGTCAGCCGACCTTCTTCGCCTGCTCGATGGCCTCGGCGAGGCCATCGAGCATCGGGGCGCACTTGTCGTACGAGTAGATGGGCTCGGTGACGCGCGGGATGACCTGGCCGGCCTTGACGGCGGGCAGCTTCTTCCAGGTGGCCTTGTCGCGGTCGAGGTCCGCGGGCTGAATGGTGGCCGTGCGGTTGTCCATCATGATGACGTCGGCCGGGTACTTGTCGATGTTCTCCCAGCTCAGGTTCTCGAACCAGCCGCCGGACGCCTTCTTGGCCTTCTCCGAGGGCTCGACGAAGTTCACGCCGAGCGACTTGAAGTACTCCAGGTCGGCGGAGAGGTTCGTGCCGGAGACGTAGAAGATGTCCTGGCTCGCGGAACCGACGAGGACCCTGATCCCGGGGTGCGCCTTGGCTGCCTTGCGCAGGCGCGCGGCCGCGGCCTCGAAGCGCTTCTTGGCCTTGACGACCTTGTCGGCCTTCACGTCGGCGCCGAGCGACTCGGCGAGGGCGAGCAGGCGCTGCAGGGGCTGCGTCATCTGGCGGTCGTAGACGGAGATGCCGACGCTCGGGGCCAGCTCGAGGATCTTGTCCTTCGATTCCGGCGGGACGGACCAGAGGGTTCCGGCGGTGTCGTACACGGTGGTGACGAGGAGGTCCGGGGCGAGGCCCGCGTACTTCTCGATGTTGAAGCGGCCCCACTCGTTGCCGAGGATCGTCACCTTGTCGACGTCGATGTCGCCGGCCTGGACGTCGGCCTTGCCGTCCGAGGTCTTCGTCGGACCGAAGACGCCCTTGCACTCGATGCCGTAGTCCCACAGGGCGGCGGCGACGCTGGTGAACGCGACGACGTTCGCCGGGACCTTGGCGGCCTTCGCCGTCGTGCCGCGGTCGTCCTTGAAGGACCAGGGGCCGGACTTGGCGCTGCCCGACTTGGCGCCCGAGCCGCTGTCTTTGGAATCGCTGCCGCAGGCGGCGAGCGCGGCTCCGAGGCCGAGGGCGCCGCCCGCGGCGAGGATGCCGCGACGGGAAGGGGTGGTGAGACGGGCATGGGGCATGACAGTGGCTGCTTTCGTGACGAGCGGAGGGCCGCTGGCCGGATTCTGACTTAGGTTAACCTAACCTAAGTCGTTGTCCAGAGGGCCCCCTCGCCGCCGCTCTTTCAGCCCGTCAGGCCCAGCTCCCGCGCGATCAGCATGCGCTGCACCTCACTCGTGCCCTCGCCGATCTCGAGGATCTTCGAGTCGCGCCACATACGGGCCACCGGGTACTCGTTCATGAAGCCGTAGCCCCCGTGGATCTGCGTGGCCTCGCGCGCGTTGTCGACCGCGATCGTCGACGAGTAGAGCTTGGCGAGCGCCGCCTCCTTCTTGAACGGCTCCCCGCTCACCAGCCGCGAGGCCGCGTCACGCCACGCGAGGCGGGACGTGTGCGCCTTCATCTCCATGTCGGCGATCTTGAACTGGATCGCCTGGTACGAGCCGATGTTGCGGCCGAACGCGTGCCGCTCCTTGGCGTACTTCACCGACTCGTCCACACAGCCCTGCGCCAGACCGGTGGCCAGCGCGGCGATCGCGATGCGGCCCTCGTCCAGGATCCGTAGGAACTGGGCGAATCCGCGGCCCTGTTCGCCGAGCAGGTTCGCCGCGGGGACCCGTACGTCGTCGAAGTGCAGCTCACGCGTGTCCGACGCGTTCCAGCCGACCTTCGAGTACGGCGCCGCCACCGTGAAGCCCGGCGTGCCGGACGGCACGATGATCGAGGAGATCTGCGGCTTGCCCTCGGGGGAGCGGCCGGTGACCGCCGTCACCGTGACCAGACCGGTGATGTCCGTACCGGAGTTGGTGATGAAGCACTTCGTGCCGTTGATCACCCACTCGCCGGTCGCCTCGTCGACCCTCGCCGTCGTACGGGTCGCGCCCGCGTCCGAGCCGCCGTCGGGCTCGGTCAGGCCGAACGCGCCGAGGACCTCGCCGGAGCACAGCCGCGGCAGCCATTCGGCCTTCTGCTCCTCGGTCCCGAACAGGTGGAGGGGCATCGCGCCGAGCGAGACGCCCGCCTCCAGCGTGATCGCCACGGACGAGTCGACGCGCGCCAACTCTTCCAGGGCGATCCCGAGGGCCAGATAGTCGCCGCCCATCCCGCCGTACTCCTCCGGGAAGGGCAGCCCGAACAGGCCCATGCGGCCCATCTCCCGCACGATCTCGTACGGGAACTCGTGCCGCTCGTAGAAGTCGCCGATCTTCGGGGCGACGACGTCGTGCGCGAACTCCTCGACGGTGCGGCGGAGTTCTTCGTGCTCGCTGCTCAGGCGGTGGTCCATCTTGTTCACTGCTCCTGTAGGGGCTGTGCCGTCTTCACGAGGGCGCGGACGGTGCGGGACGGGCTGGGCCGGCCCAGCTGTTCGGCCATCCACGCGCTGGTGGCGGTGAGACGGCCCAGGTCGACCCCGGTCTCGATACCGAGGCCCGAAAGCATCCACACGAGGTCTTCGGTGGCGAGATTTCCGGTGGCGCTCTTCGCGTACGGGCAGCCGCCGAGGCCGCCCGCGGAGGCGTCCACGGTGGTCACCCCGTGCTGGAGCGCCGCGAGGGTGTTGGACAGGGCCTGGCCGTACGTGTCGTGGAAGTGCACGCCGATCGCGTTCGTCGGCACGCCCTCCTCGTTGAGCTCGGCCAGGAGCGTCTGGACGTGGCCCGGCGTCGCGACGCCGATCGTGTCGCCGAGGCTCAGCTCGTCGCACCCCATGTCCATCAGGGCCTTGGCGACCCGGACGACCTGGTGGACCGGGACGGCGCCCTCCCAGGGGTCCCCGAAGCACATGGAGAGATAGCCGCGCACATGCGCCCGGCCCTCCTTGGCCCGGGTCACGACCGGCTCGAACATGGCGAGCGCCTCGTCCACCGTCCGGTTCAGATTGGCCTTGGCGAACGACTCCGTGGCGCTGGCGAACACGGCGACGCGGCGCGCCCCGAGCGCGAGGGCCCGGTCCAGGCCCCGCTCGTTCGGCACGAGCACGGGCAGGTGCGGGCGGGGCTCGATGTCCTGGAGGAGCGGGAACAGGGCTTCCGCGTCCGCCAGTTGGGGCACCCACTTGGGGTGCACGAAGCTGGTCGCCTCGATGGTGGTCAGGCCCGCGGCCGCGAGGCGGTGCACGAACTCCGCCTTCACCTCCGTGGGGACCGTCGCCTTCTCGTTCTGCAGTCCGTCGCGCGCGCCGACCTCGTGGATGCGCACGCGCGCGGGCAGGTCCTGGGAGGGCACGACCATGGGCAGGGCGGGTACGGGGTTGCTCATGCCGTCATCTCCTCGTGCGGCGAGACGACCGCGAGGATCTGGTCCATCGCGACGGTCGTGCCCGGTGTGACGTCCAGTTCGGCCACGGTGCCGGCGTGCGGGGCGGAGATGACGTGCTCCATCTTCATCGCCTCGACCACCAACAAGCTCTGTCCCGCGATCACTTCGTCGCCCACGGCCACCTTCACCACGGTGACCGTGCCGGGCATCGGCGCGGTGAGGGAGTCGGCGCCGGAGTGCGCGGCGCCGGTCAGCGAGGCGGCGACCGGGTCGAAGTCCTGCACGTGCCAGGCGTCGCCTTCGCGGCCCAGCCAGTCACCGGCCCGGTGGAAGGTGTGGGTCAGGCCGTCCAGGTGGACGGTGACGCTGTCGGCGCCGACGGTGTGGGTGCCGCGCGCGCGGTGCGTGACGGGCTCGTGTCCCGCGGCCTTGAGGTGGAAGTCGACCGGTGCGGGCGTGCCGCCCAGGCGCCAGCCGGTCGGCTGCGCGAACGGGTCGGTCCAGCCGGATCCCGACGGCGTCAAGGCCGCCCGGCGGACCGCGGCGGCCGCCTCGTACACCTCCTCCGGCACCTCTCCGGGGACCAGGCCGTCGGCCTCGCGCTCCACGAGCCCGGTGTCCAACTCGCCCGCCATGACCGCCGGGTGCGCGAGCAGCCGCCGCAGGAACCCGGCGTTCGTCGGCACGCCCAGCGTGACCGTCCCCGCTAGGGCGGCGCGCAGCTTGCGCAGGGCGGTCGCCCGGTCGGGCCCGTACGCGATGACCTTCGACAGCATCGGGTCGTACAGGCTCCCGACCTCCGTGCCCTCGCTGAGGCCGGAGTCGGTGCGCACCCCGTCGCCCTGCGGCTCACGCAGCGAGACGACCGTGCCGCCCGACGGCAGGAAGCCGCGCGAAGGGTCCTCGGCGCAGATCCGCGCCTCGACCGCGTGCCCGGTCAGCTCGATGTCGTCCTGTGCGTACGGAAGTTGCTCACCGGCGGCGACCCGCAGCTGCCACTCCACCAGGTCGACGCCCGTGATCAGCTCCGTGACCGGGTGCTCCACCTGGAGGCGGGTGTTCATCTCCATGAAGTAGTACGACGAAGGGTCGTTGCCCGGCACGATGAACTCCACCGTGCCGGCGCCGCGGTACCCGCACGAGCGGGCCGCCTGCACCGCGGCCTCGCCCATCGCCGCGCGCGTCGCCTCGTCGAGGAGGACGCTCGGCGCCTCCTCGATGATCTTCTGGTGGCGGCGCTGGAGGGAGCACTCGCGCTCGCCCAGGTGGATCACGTGCCCGTGGCCGTCGGCCAGGACCTGGATCTCGATGTGCCGGGGGCGGTCGACCCAGCGCTCCACGAGCAGTGTGTCGTCGCCGAAGGAGGCGCGGGCCTCGCGCCGTGCGGCCGCGATCTCGTCGCCGAGCAGCGCCTCGTCACGCACCAGACGCATGCCCTTGCCGCCGCCGCCCGCGGACGGCTTGAGCAGCACGGGCATGCCGATCTCCCGCGCCGCGTCCGCCAGTTGGGCATCGGTCAGGCCGCTGCCGGACGAGCCGGGCACGACCGGGACCCCGGCCGCCTTCACCGTCTCCTTGGCGCGGATCTTGTCGCCCATGAGGGAGATCGCGTCGGCGGAGGGGCCGATGAAGACGAGGCCGGCGTCGGCGCAGGCCTGCGCGAACGCGGCGTTCTCGGCGAGGAAGCCGTAGCCCGGGTGGACGGCCTGCGCGCCCGTGCGCGCGGCCGCTTCGAGGAGCCGGTCCACGCGGAGGTAGCTCTCGCCCGCGGGCGGCGGCCCGATCCGGACCGCCGTGTCGGCCTCGCGCACATGGCGGGCGTCGGCGTCCGCGTCGCTGTACACGGCCACCGAGCGGATGCCGAGCGCCCGCAGCGTACGGATGACGCGGACGGCGATCTCGCCGCGGTTGGCCACAAGAACGGTGTCGAACATGCTCATGGGGTCCCTCCCCTCACATCCGGAAGACGCCGAAGCCGCCGGACTTCTCCGGCAGTGGCGCGTGGGCACAGGCGGTCAGGGCGAGGCCCAGGACCTGCCGGGTCTCCAGCGGGTCGATCACGCCGTCGTCCCAGAGCCGGGCCGTCGCGTAGTAGGCGTTCCCCTGCTCCTCGTACTGGGCCCGGATCGGCGCCTTGAAGGCGTCCTCGTCCTCGGCGGGCCACTGTTCGCCGCGCGCCTCCAGCTGGTCGCGCTTGACGGTCGCGAGGACGGAGGCGGCCTGCTCGCCGCCCATGACGGAGATCTTGGCGCCCGGCCACATCCACAGGAAGCGCGGCGAGTAGGCCCGGCCGCACATCGAGTAGTTCCCCGCGCCGTACGAGCCGCCGATCACGACGGTCAGCTTCGGTACGCGCGTGCAGGCCACGGCGGTGACCATCTTGGCGCCGTGCTTGGCGATCCCGCCCGCCTCGTAGTCACGCCCCACCATGAAGCCCGAGATGTTCTGCAGGAACACCAGCGGGATGCCGCGCTGGTCGCACAGCTCGATGAAGTGCGCGCCCTTCTGGGCGGACTCGGAGAACAGGATGCCGTTGTTCGCGACGATCCCGACCGGGTGGCCGTGGATGCGGGCGAAGCCGGTGATGAGGGTCTGCCCGAACTCCGCCTTGAACTCGGCGAACCGCGAGCCGTCGACCACGCGCGCGATGACCTCCCGCACGTCGTACGGGGTGCGCGAGTCGACCGGCACCGCGCCGTACAGCCCCGCGGGGTCCACCTTCGGCTCGATCGCCGGGGTGACCGACCAGGGCAGCGGGCCGCGCTCCGGGAGCGTCGAGACGATCGTCCGCACGATCCGCAGCGCGTGCGCGTCGTCCTCCGCGAGATGGTCCGTGACGCCCGAGACCCGGGAGTGCACCTCGCCGCCGCCTAGCTCCTCGGCGGTGACGACCTCGCCGGTGGCGGCCTTCACCAGGGGCGGGCCGCCCAGGAAGATCGTGCCCTGATTGCGCACGATCACGGCCTCGTCGCTCATCGCCGGGACGTACGCGCCGCCCGCCGTGCACGAGCCGAGGACCGCCGCGATCTGGGGGATGCCGGCGCCCGACATCCGTGCCTGGTTGTAGAAGATCCGCCCGAAGTGCTCGCGGTCGGGGAAGACCTCGTCCTGCATCGGCAGGAAGGCGCCGCCCGAGTCCACCAGGTAGAGGCACGGCAGCCGGTTCTCCAGGGCCACCTCCTGGGCGCGCAGGTGCTTCTTCACCGTCATCGGGTAGTACGTGCCGCCCTTGACCGTCGCGTCATTGGCGACGATCACGCACTCGCGGCCGCTGACCCGCCCGATCCCGGCGATCACCCCGGCGGCCGGGGCCTGGTCCCCGTACATCCCGTCGGCCGCGAGCGGCGCCAGCTCCAGGAACGGGGAGCCCGGGTCGAGCGTCGCGTCCACGCGGTCGCGCGGCAGCAGCTTGCCGCGCGCGGTGTGCCGGGCGCGGGCCCGCTCGCCGCCGCCGAGCCGGGCCGCGGCCAGCTTGCCGCGCAGCTCGTCGGCCAGCGCCTCGTGCGCCGCCTCGTTGGCCTTCCAGGCCTCCGAGGCGGGGTCCGCCGCGCTCGTCAGCTCCGGTGCCTCCTGCATCGCGCAGTCCCCTCATTCGGCTCGCGTCGTTCGGCTCCCGCTCGGTTAATGAGCGTTAACGCGTTTCCCTCAGGTTAACGACCGCTAACGTCGCTGTCTAGAATTACCTTCATGGCCACCAGAACCGACGCCCCCACCCGCCGCGAGCAGATCCTCAAGGAGGCCGCGCGCCTGTTCGCCGAGCGCGGGTTCCACGGAGTCGGCGTCGACGAGATAGGTGCCGCGGTCGGCATCAGCGGCCCCGGGCTCTACCGCCACTTCGCGGGCAAGGACGCGATGCTCGCCGAGCTCCTCGTCGGCATCAGCGGGCGGCTCCTGACCGGCGGCAAGCGCCGTCTCGCCGAGTCCGGCGGCGGCGATCCCGAGGCGCTGCTCGACTCGCTCATCGAGGGGCACATCGACTTCGCCCTCGACGACCGCCCCCTGATCACCCTGCACGACCGCGAGCTGGACCGCCTGCGTGACAGTGACCGCAAGCTGGTGCGCCAGCTCCAGCGCCAGTACGTCGAGCTGTGGGTCGAGGCGGTGCGCGAGGTCTATCCGGGCCTGGTCGAGCAGCCCGCGAGGGCCGCCGTGCACGCGGTGTTCGGCCTGCTCAACTCGACCCCGCACCTCGGCAGGTCCGGCGGACTGCCCGGCCGCGAGGCGACGGCGGGCCTGCTGCACCGCATGGCCCGCGGGGCCTTCGAGGCCGCCCAGGCGTGATGTGCGTCTCTGGACGCTCCAGAAACTGGCGGGTAACCTAAGCTGAGCAAGCGCTTAGTCGTGCAGTGATGCCGTTTCCGAAGGAGCAGGTCGTGCGCCGTACCGTTTACAACGAGGACCACGAGGCGTTCCGGGACACCATCCGTGCCTTCATCGAGGCCGAGGTTGTGCCCGTCTACGACGAGTGGTTCGCGGCCGGGCAGGCCCCGCGCGACTTCTACTACAAGCTCGCCGAGCTCGGCGTCTTCGGTATCCGCGTGCCCGAGGAGTTCGGCGGCGCCGGCATCGACTCGTACAAGTTCGAGGCGGTGATGTACGAGGAGACCTCGCGCGCGGGTGTCCAGTTCGGCGGCTCCGGCGTGCACGTGCTGCTCGGCCTCCCGTACATCAAGATGCTCGCCACCGACGAGCAGAAGAAGCGCTTCCTGCCGAAGTTCGTCTCCGGCGAGGAGATGTGGGCCCTCGCGATGACCGAGCCGGGCACCGGCTCCGACCTCGCGGGCATGAAGACCACCGCCAAGCTGAGCGAGGACGGCACGCACTACGTCCTCAACGGCGCCAAGACCTTCATCACCGGCGGCGTCCACGCCGACAAGGTGATCGTCTGCGCCCGCACCGACGCGCCCACCGCCGAGGACCGCCGTCACGGCATCTCCCTCTTCGCGGTGGACACGAAGTCCGAGGGCTACTCCATAGGCCGCAAGCTCGACAAGCTCGGCCTGAAGACCTCCGACACCGCCGAGCTGGCGTTCGTCGACGTGAAGGTCCCCGTCGAGGATCTCCTCGGCGAGGAGAACAAGGGCTTCTACTACCTCGGCCACAACCTCGCCTCCGAGCGCTGGGGCATCGCCTTCGGCGCCTACGCGCAGGCCAAGGCCGCCGTCCGGTTCGCCAAGGAGTACGTCCAGGAGCGCGCCGTCTTCGGCAAGCCCGTCGCCTCCTTCCAGAACACCAAGTTCGAACTGGCCGCCTGCCAGGCCGAGGTGGACGCCGCCGAGGCCGTCGCCGACCGCGCCCTGGAGGCCCTCGACGCGGGCGAGCTGACCCCCGCCGAGGCCGCCAGCGCCAAGCTGTTCTGCACCGAGGTCGCGCACCGCGTCATCGACCGCTGCCTCCAGCTGCACGGCGGCTACGGCTTCATGAACGAGTACCCGATCGCGCGCCTGTACGCGGACAACCGCGTCAACCGCATCTACGGCGGCACCAGCGAGATCATGAAGACGATCATCGCGAAGGACATGGGCCTGTAACCCGCCCGTCCCTCCGCCTTCTGTAGAACTGGCTGTATGAATCAGGCACTGGAGTCCCTGCTCGATCTGCTCGACCTGGAGCAGATCGAGCAGGACATCTTCCGCGGGCAGTCCCGCTCCGCCGTCGTCCCCCGGGTCTTCGGCGGGCAGGTGGCCGCCCAGGCGCTCGTCGCCGCCGGGCGCACCGTCCCCGGCGACCGGCACGCCCACTCGCTGCACGCGTACTTCCTGCGACCCGGTGACCCGGGCGCGCCCATCGTGTACACGGTCGACCGGATCCGCGACGGGCGCTCCTTCACCACGCGCCGCGTCGTCGCCGTCCAGCACGGGCAGCCGATCTTCCATCTCTCGGCGTCCTTCCAGACGTACGAGGACGGGCTCGAGCACCAGGCGGCCATGCCGTCCGCGCCCGACCCCGAGACTCTGCCCACCGCCGCCGAGATGCTGCCGCGCTACGCCGACGCGTTCGTCGAGCCCGGCGTCGCCGAGCGGCTCCTCGAAGCGCGCGAGGCCGTCGACCTGCGGTACGTGGACGCGCCGCCGTTCGGCAGCGTGGGTACCCCGCAGGAGCCGCGTTCGCAGGTCTGGTTCCGTACGAACGGCAAGCTCCACGGCGTCATCGACGAGCCGCTGCTGCACGTCTGCCTCGCCACGTACGTCTCGGACATGACGCTCCTCGACTCCGTGCTGCTCGCACACGGGCGCGGGGGATGGGCCGTGGGCGACGTGGTCGGCGCCTCGCTCGACCACGCGATGTGGTTCCACCGGCCGTTCCGCGCGGACGAATGGCTCCTGTACGACCAGGAGTCGCCGTCGGCCTCGGGCGGGCGCGGCCTCGGCCAGGCCCGCATCTACACGCGCGACGGACAGCTCGCCATCTCCGTGATCCAGGAGGGCGTCGTCCGCGTCCCGCGGTGAGCCCGCGTGGTTCGCGGCACGCGGGGATCGGACATACCGTCACCTGCATGGGCACGAGCGCTGAGCAGAGTGGGACGGCAGGGGACGCGGGGGAGGACGGCGGGGGCGAGAGCGTCACCACCGTCCTCGTGGCGGCCGCCGCCAATCTCGGGATCGCCCTCGCCAAGGCCGTCGCCGGAATCATCAGCGGGTCGAGCGCCATGCTCTCGGAGGCGGCCCACTCGGTCGCCGACACCGTCACCGAGGTGCTGCTGCTCACCGCGCTGAAGCGCAGCGAGAAGCCCGCGGACGAGGAACATCCCCTCGGCTACGGGCCCGAGCGCTACATCTGGGCCATGCTCGCCGCCGTCGCCACGTTCGTCGGCGGCGCCGTCTTCTCGATCTACGACGGCATCCACACCCTGGTGGCCGGCGAGGACCTCGGCGACCCGCTCATCTCGTACATCGTCCTCGCCGTCGCCTTCGTCCTGGAAGGCTTCTCCCTGCGCACCGGGATCAAGCAGGTCCGCGGGGAGGCCGCCCGCACGGGGGCGCCCGTGGGCCACTATCTGCGCCGCACCCCCGACACGGCCGTCAAGGCCGTCGTCATGGAGGACTCGGCCGCCCTCGTCGGCCTGCTCCTCGCCGCGGGCGGACTGCTCGGCGGTCAGCTCACCGGCTCCGGCGTCTGGGACGCCATCGCCTCCCTGTCCATCGGCGCGCTGCTCCTGTACGTCGCCTGGGTCCTCGGACGGTCCAACGCCGAACTCCTCATCGGGCGCCCGCTGCCCAAGGCGGTCCGCCTGGAGATCCGCGAACTGCTCGCCGGCGTCGAGCACATCGAGGCCGTACTCGAACTGACCACCCTCGTCCAGGGCCCGCGCGAGGCGCTCGTCGCGGCGAAGGTCGACCTGCGCGACACCTCGACCGCCGCGCAGATCGAGTGGGCCTGCGAGGAGGCGGCCGCCCGGCTGCGCGAGCGGTTCCCGAACGTGACCCGGGTCTACCTCGACCCGACACCCGGGTTCGCGCAGCGGCGCGAGGAGGGGCTCAACCCGTGGGGTTGAGAGCCTGTCTCTGAACCCCCGTCGTCCGCGCGAAGCGCGGGCGCAGCGGCGGTCGGTGCGAGGGTGCGTGTCGGGCGGCGGGGCGCAGGCGGGGGTTCAAAGTCAGGCTCTGAGGCCGGCCGCGTCGAGGAGATAGGCCGTCATCGGGTCGTAGTGGCGCGGGCTCGTGACGTGGTCGTCGAGCGGCACCGTCACCTGAAGGGTGCCCTCCGCCTCGCCGACGAACAGCGCCGGGTCGTTGCAGTCCGCGTATCCGATCGAGTCGATCCCCCGCTGGCCCGCGCAGCCCGCCCAGCCGTGGTCGGCGACGACGAGGTTCGGCAGCGGGCGCCCCTCGCGCTCCAGGCCGTCCAGGATCCGCGCCATGGGGTCCGGGGAATGCGTGTGCCAAAGGGTCGCGCCGCGCTCCAGGACCGCCACGTCCGCGAACTGGAAGACCATGCCCTCGTCCGTCGACAGGCCCTCGGGGATCACGACGATCTCGCAGCCCTCCGCGCGCAGCGCCGCGGCCGTCGCGCGGTGCACGTCGAGGAGGCCGCCCGGGTGGCCCGTCGCGAACAGGACGCGCTCGTTGCCGGCCGCCGCCTTGCGCAGCCGGGCGCCCATCCGGTCCAGGGCGTCGACCGTGAGCTGAGGGTCGATGGTGTCCTGGCCGAAGCGGTACTCGGGGTCGTCGTTCACGCCGCAGCGCTCCGCCATCACCGCGAGGACGTCCTGCTCGTCGGTCCAGCGGTCGCCGAGCTCCAGGCCGAGCCAGTAGTGGCGGTCGCCGTTCGCGAGCCTGCGGTAGTGGGAGAGGTTGTTGTCGCGGGGTGTGGCCACGTCGCCCGCGATGCGGGTGCGGATCAGATGGTCGACGAGCGCGGCGCGGCTGGGGATCCCGGGTATCGGCATGCCCCCCATTGTGCCGTCGGGCGCTGTGAGGAGCCCCGATGTCCCGGAGGGTGGGACGGGTGTCACTCTGTGTGGCGCAGGGCGAACCACAGCTCCATGCGCACGTCGGGGTCGTCCAGGTCGGTGTCCAGGAGCGTGGCGCACTTCGCGATGCGCTGCCGCACGGTGTTGCGGTGGACGGCGAGCGCGGTGGCCGTGCGGTCCCAACTCCCGTGCAGGGACAGCCACGTACGCAGTGTCTCGGTCAGCGCGGGCGTGTGCGCGATCGGGGCGAGGAGCGTCCGGGCGTGCGCCGTCACCTCCCCGGGGTCGAGGAGCGAGGCGAGTCCCCGCGCGTCCGCGTGATGGTGCACGAGCGCGGCGCGGGTCGCCTTCGCCCGGGTCAGGGCACGCGAGGCCTGCGCGTCCGCCGCCGCCAGGTCGTCCGTGGGCGCCGTGCCGCTCACCCCCATCACCCAGCCCTCCTGGGCGACGACCTCCTGGTCCGCGGGGAGCAGGGCGCGTACGAGGGAGTCGGTCGCGTCGAGGAGGGGAGTGCCGAGCGAGACGGGGGGAGGGGACGGACGGTCGGGTGCGGCGTGCACCACCCGCCACGTGCCGTCGCCGAGCAGCGCCGCGACGGCGGCCGGCTCCTCGCCGAGCAGCAGCCGGACCAGGGCCGCCGAACGCGCCGCCTCGGCCGTCGTCTGGTGTTCGCCCGTGAGCAGGGAGAGCAGGACCACCGCCACCCCCGCGATGGTGTGGTCGCCGGGGTCGCGGTGGCCGACCGCCGTCCCCAGCGCGTAGCCCTGGCCGCCGCCCAGCGCGTACGCCGCCAGCTGCGTGCCGCCCACCGTGTCCGCCGCCGACGTGGGCGCGGGGAAGAGACGGGTCTCGCCGGGGCGCACGATCCGCATCAGCTGCGCCATCGCCGCGCTCACCTCGGCCGACGGGTCGGGGCCGGCCCGGCCGACCTCCGTGCCGTCCGGCGCCGTGAGCACCGCCCAGCCGCCGGTGCGCTGCGCCAGCTGCCGCAGCACCGCGGGCACCGGGTAGGGGCGCGCCGCCGCCGTGGCGAGGCCCTGCTGCGCCTCGCTGACGCGGCGCAGTTCCGCGTGGCGCGCCTGGGCCATCAGCTGCCACACCGCGCGGGTCACCCCGCTGAACGTGGAGTGGGGCGGCACCTCGAAGAGCGGCAGCCCGTGCCGCTCGCTGGCCTCGACCAGGGCGCGCGGCACCGTGTCGTGCACCGGCGCGAGCCCGAAGCCGAGCGCCGCCCCGCCCGCCGCGACGATCCGTGCCACGTAGTCGTCGTAATAGGGACCCGTGCCCGCCGACTCCGTCGCGTGCACCCCGGCGGTCAGCAGCAGCTCACCGCCGAGCAGATACGGGTACGGGTCGGCCATCTCGGACGTGTGCGCCCAGTGGATCACCGTGTCGGGGCCCACGGGCGGGCCCGCGATCTGGCGCAGGCCCAGGTCCTCGCGGGCGAGCAGCGCGGTGAGCGGCACCGGCGGGGTCGGCGGAACGGCCGGTGCGGGGGGCACAGAGGGGCCTGACGGCCCCGCCGCGGGCCGGGTTGCGTCCGGCATGGTGGACGTTTTCTCCATCCAGTCGCGAGAGAGTGGATAAAAAGTACACTTCAGCGTTGCTTTCAGGCCACCTAAGGTCGTGCCGACCGCAGGCCTCGGGTACGGGCGGATGTCCCCACGGCCGGTCACCCACCCCCATCTGCACGACACGCCACCGAGGTGCGCGAAGGAGGGCCCTATGGCCGTCGACTACACAGTGATCGTCGTCTATCTCGCCGGCATGCTCGCCATGGGCTGGTGGGGCATGCGCCGCGCCAAGTCCAAGAGCGAGTTCCTCGTGGCGGGCCGCAGGCTCGGCCCGATGATGTACTCCGGCACCATGGCCGCGATCGTCCTCGGCGGCGCCTCCACCATCGGCGGCGTGGGCCTTGGCTACCAGTACGGCCTGTCCGGCGCGTGGATGGTCTTCACCATCGGCCTCGGCCTGCTCGCGCTGTCCGTGTTCTTCTCGGCGCGCATCGCCCGCCTGAAGGTCTACACCGTCTCCGAGATGCTCGACCTGCGCTACGGCGGCCGGTCCGGACTCATCTCCGGCGTCGTGATGTGGGCGTACACGCTGATGCTCGCCGTCACCTCGACCATCGCCTACGCCACGATCTTCGACGTGCTGTTCGACATGAACCGCACCATCGCGATCATCCTCGGCGGCTCGATCGTCGTCGCGTACTCGACGCTCGGCGGCATGTGGTCCATCACCCTCACCGACATGGTGCAGTTCGTGGTGAAGACCATCGGCGTGTTGCTCCTGCTGCTGCCGATCGCCGTCATCAAGGCCGGCGGCTTCAGCGAGATGAAGGCCAAGCTGCCCACCGAGTACTTCGACCCGCTGGGCATCGGCGGCGAGACGATCTTCACGTACGTCCTGATCTACACGTTCGGCATGCTGATCGGCCAGGACATCTGGCAGCGCGTGTTCACGGCCCGCAGCGACAAGGTCGCCCGTGTCGGCGGCACCGTCGCGGGCACCTACTGCCTGGTCTACGCCGTCGCCGGAGCCGTCATCGGCACCGCCGCGAAGGTCATGTACCCGAAGCTGCCCAGCGCCGACGCCGCGTTCGCGACCATCGTCAAGGACGAGCTCCCCATCGGTGTGCGCGGCCTGGTGCTCGCCGCCGCGCTCGCCGCCGTCATGTCGACCTCGTCCGGCGCGCTGATCGCCTGCGCCACCGTCGCCAACAACGACATCTGGTCGCGGCTGCGGGGCGCCATCAAGCCCTCGGGCGGCGACAAGGACGGGCCCCACGACGAGGTGAAGGGCAACCGCCTCTTCATCCTGATCATGGGCGTCGCGGTGATCTGCATCGCCATCGCGCTCAACAACGTCGTCGAGGCCCTGACCGTCGCCTACAACCTGCTCGTCGCCGGGCTCCTCGTGCCGATCCTCGGCGGCCTGCTGTGGAAGCGCGGCACCGTGGCCGGCGCCCTCGCCGCGGTCTCCGTCGGCGGACTCTCCGTCATCGGCCTGATGTGGGGCTACGGGATCCTCGCCAACGAGCCCGTCTACTACGGCCTCCTGCTCTCCCTCGCCGCCTTCGTCATCGTCTCCCTCGCCACCAAGCCGACCGACGCCGCGGTGCTCGCCGCCTGGCGCGAGCGGCTCGCCGGGCGCGGGGCCGAGGCGGAGACGGACGCGGAGCCGGCCACCGCCACCCAGTAAATTCGGAAAGCGCCGCGTAGCCCCGCCTAGGGCTGCGCGGCGCCAAGCAGCGTAGGAAAGAAGGCAATTCGCATGAGCAGCAACGAGACGCCCCGCGGTCCGGTCGACTCCTCCCGCGTCCCGCGGTACGCCGGTCCCGCCACCTTCGCCCGGCTGCCCCGCCTCGACGAGGTGGGCACCGCGGACGTGGCCGTCGTGGGCGTGCCCTTCGACACGGGCGTCTCGTACCGGCCGGGCGCCCGCTTCGGCGGCAACGCGATCCGCGAGGCGTCCCGGCTGCTGCGCCCCTACAACCCGGCGCAGGACGCCTCCCCGTTCGCCCTCGCGCAGGTCGCGGACGCCGGTGACATCGCGGCCAACCCGTTCAACATCAACGAGGCCGTCGAGACGATCGAGGCCGCGGCCGACGACCTCCTCGGCACCGGCGCCCGCATGATGACGCTCGGCGGCGACCACACCATCGCGCTGCCGCTGCTGCGCTCGGTCGCCAAGAAGCACGGCCCGGTCGCGCTGCTCCACTTCGACGCGCACCTCGACACGTGGGACACGTACTTCGGCGCCGAGTACACGCACGGCACCCCGTTCCGTCGCGCCGTCGAGGAGGGCATCCTCGACACCGAGGCCCTCTCCCACGTCGGCACGCGCGGCCCGCTGTACGGCAAGCAGGACCTCACCGACGACGAGAAGATGGGCTTCGGCATCGTCACCTCGGCGGACATCTACCGCCGCGGCGCCGACGAGGTCGCCGACCAGCTGCGTCAGCGCATCGGCGACCGCCCGCTGTACATCTCCATCGACATCGACTGCCTCGACCCGGCCCACGCGCCCGGCACCGGCACCCCCGAGGCCGGCGGCATGACCTCGCGCGAGCTCCTGGAGATCCTGCGCGGCCTGTCGTCCTGCAACCTCGTCTCCGCCGACGTCGTCGAGGTCGCCCCGGCCTACGACCACGCGGAGATCACCGCCGTCGCCGCCTCGCACACCGCGTACGAGCTGACGACGATCATGTCCCGCCAGATCGCGCAGAGCCGCGCGGCGAAGTAGTCCCCGTCGGGTTGTGGGCACTCGTTCCGCGGGGGAGGAACGTGTGGGCACAACCCGGCCACCGGGCCGCACCCGACCGACCACGCCACGCCCCGAGGGACCCATGACCCACGACCACGACCTGGAACTGCTGCCCACCGCCGCGCAGACGACGGCCGCGCTGAACCCGCCCGCCGGCCGCAACGGCGGCGACCTCGTCGTCGAGACCCTGCACGGCCTCGGCGCGTCCACCGTCTTCGGCCTCCCCGGCCAGCACGCGCTCGGCATGTTCGACGCGCTGCGCCGCTCGGACCTGCGGTACGTGGGCCTGCGTGTGGAGAACAACGCGGGCTTCGCGGCCGACGCGTACGGGCGCGTGACCGGTGAGGTCGCGCCCCTCCTGCTCTCCACCGGACCCGGCGCGCTGATGTCGCTGGCCGCGCTCCAGGAGGCGGCGGCCGCGTCGGCGCCGGTCCTGGCCATCGGCAGCCAGATCCCGGTCGCCGGGCTCGGCGGCGGACGCCACGGCTATCTGCACGAACTCCGCGACCAGCAGGCCTCGTTCCGGGACGTGGTCAAGTCCGTCCACACCGTGCGGACGCAGTCGCAGATCCCCTCCGCGATCGCCGCCGCCTGGGAGTCCGCCCTCACCGCGCCGCACGGGCCGGTCTGGGTGGAGATCCCGCAGGACGTACTCCTCGCGGCGACCACCCTTCCGGTCGTCACGGCGATGGACGCGACCCCGCGCGACCTCGTGCCCCGCCCCGAACTGACCGCTGTGGCAGCCGACTTGCTGTCGCGCGCCGAGCGTCCCGTGATCATCGCGGGCGGCGGCGTCGTACGGTCGGACGCGAGCGGCAAGCTGGTCGCGCTCGCGGAGAAGGTCAACGCCCCGGTCGTGTGCACCTTCGGCGGCAAGGGCGCGTTCCCCTGGGAGCACCCGCTCTCGCTCCAGTCGTGGATGGAGGACCGCCACACGACGGACCTCCTGGAGGACGCGGACGTCCTGCTGGTCATCGGCTCGGGCCTGGGCGAACTCTCCTCGAACTACCACACGTTCGCGCCGCGCGGCCGGGTGATCCAGATCGAGGCGGACGCCGGAAAGCTGGAGTCCAACCACCCGGCGCTCGGCATCCACGCCGACGCGCGCCTGGCGCTCTCGGCGCTCCTGGAGACGGTCACCGAACGCCCGGACCCGTCGGTGTCCGAACGGGTCGCGACGCTCCTCGCGGCGGTCCGCGAACGCCTCGACGGCCAGGACCTGTCCTTCGAACGCGAGATCCTGGGTTCGGTGAGGGCGGCACTCCCGGCCTCCTCCCCCTCCTTCTGGGACATGACGATCCTGGCGTACTGGGCCTGGTCGGCATGGCCGGGCGCGCTGCACTCGGCGCAGGGCGCGGGCGGCCTCGGCTACGGCTTCCCGGCCGCGCTCGGCGCCGCCGCGGCCGACCCGTCGAAGCCGGTCCTCGCGGTCTCGGGCGACGGCGGCGCGATGTACTCGATCGCGGAACTGGCCACGGCGAAGCAGTACAACCTGCCGGTGACCTGGCTGATCGTGGACGACGGCGGCTACGGCATCCTGCGCGAGTACATGACGGACGCGTTCGGCGAGGCGACGGCGACGGAGCTCGCCCGCCCGGACTTCGTGGCACTGGCGGAGTCGTTCGGGGTCCCGGGCGTACGGACGTCCCCGGAGACGCTGCGCGCCGACCTGGAGAAGGCACTCGCGGAACCGGGCCCGTCGGTCGTGGTGCTCCCGGCACTGCTGAAGATGTTCGCGCCTACGCATCTGGGCTGAGGCGACCAGCAGATCGGTCGATCACGCGACGGCCCCCGGGAGATGTCTTCCGGGGGCCGTCGGCGTGTCCGGTCCCTGGTCCGCCAGGGGTTGCGTACGGGGTGCCGAGCAGCTCCATGACGCGCTCCCGGATCTGTCGGGGTTCGTACAACCCTTCGCCCCCATTCGAGAGTCATCTGAAACGAGTGCGCTGGAGGCGTGCTCGTTTCGATCTGGGGGGAACCGCATGACTCGCCGAATATCCATACGTGCTGCCCGCGTGCTCCCGGCGGTCGTCGCCGCCGGGGTGCTCGTGCCCGTGGTCGCGGGTGCCGCGCCCGCGTCCGCCGCGACCACACCGCAGGTCACCTGTACCTCCGGCAAGGCCGGCCTCGCCGCGAAGATTCAGAAGGACATCACCGCCGCCCTCGCGACCCGTAAGGGCACCGTCGCCGTCGGGCTCTACGACCGGACCACGAACACCACGTGCTCGCTCCGGGCCACGTCCTCGTACGACTCCGCCAGTGTCGTGAAGGTGACCGTTCTCGCCACGCTGCTCTGGGATGCCAAGAAGACCAACCGGTATCTGACGACGCGCGAGGCGAACCTCGCCACCGCCATGATCACCAAGTCGGACAACGCGGCCACCACATCGCTGTGGAAGCAGCTCGGCACGACGAAGGTGAAGGGCTTCCTGAAGGCCGCCGGGATGACGCGGACCGTGCCGGGGTCCGGCGGCTACTGGGGGCTGACCCAGATCAACGTCCAGGACGAGCAGAAGCTGCTGTCGCTGGTCACCGCCAAGAACTCCGTCCTCAGTGACAACTCCCGCGCCTACATCCTCAAGCTCATGGGGAAGGTCGTGTCGTCACAGCGGTGGGGCACCCCGGCCGGTGCGCCCTCGTCCGTCGCCGTGCACGTCAAGAACGGCTGGCTGGAGCGCTCCACGCACGGCTGGCGTGTGCACAGCATCGGCGCGTTCGACGGGGGCGGCCACGACTACACGATCTCCGTGCTCACCCACGGCAACAGCACGATGAGTTACGGCGTGAACACGATCCAGGGCGTGGCCAAGGCGATCCACAAGGACCTGATCCCTACCGCCCCGGCGGCGTCCCGCTACACGCCGACCACCACCCCCAAGGAGGCGTTCGTCGCCGTGCCCGAAAGCTGACGGACCCGGGACCTGAGGACCAGGGCGGCTCGGACCTTGGTCCCGGTCTGCTCCCCGTTTTGTTGCGGCGGGATGAAATCCGCCGGTCTCCGCGTTGGGCCTCTCGGCAGGTCAGGACAACAGGAGGCGGACACGTGGCGGAGCAACGGGGCTGGGGTCGGCGTCTCGCCGGGTACGCGTGGCGGTACCCGAAGGACGTCGTGCTCGCGCTCGGCGCGTCTCTGGGCGGCATGGCCGTCATGGCGCTGGTGCCGCTGATCACCAAGGTGATCATCGATGACGTGGTCCAGGACCACACCCGCTCCATGGGCCCGTGGGCGGGCGCTCTGATCGGCGCCGCCCTCGTCGTCTACGTCTTCACCTACATCCGCCGCTACTACGGTGGCCGCCTCGCGCTCGACGTCCAGCACGACCTGCGCAACGAGATGTACGGAACGATCACCCGGCTCGACGGCCGGCGCCAGGACGAGCTGTCCACCGGCCAGGTCGTCGGCCGGGCGACCAGCGACCTCCAGCTCATCCAGGGCCTGCTCTTCATGCTCCCGATGACCATCGGGAACGTCCTGCTCTTCCTGATCTCCCTCGGGATCATGGCGTGGCTGTCCCTGCCGCTCACCCTCGTCGCGCTCGCCGTCGCCCCCGCCCTCTGGTTCATCGCCAAGCGCAGCCGCTCCCGCCTCCACCCCGCCACCTGGTACGCGCAGGCGCAGGCCGCCGCCGTCGCCGGGGTCGTGGACGGGGCCGTCTCCGGCGTACGCGTCGTGAAGGGCTTCGGGCAGGAGGACCAGGAGACCGGGAAGCTCAGGGAGGTCGGGCGGCGGCTGTTCGCCGGCCGCCTGCGCACCATCCGCCTGAACTCCAAGTTCACCCCCGCGCTCCAGGCCGTGCCGGCTCTCGGCCAGGTCGCGATGCTCGCGCTCGGCGGCTGGCTCGCGGTCCGCGGCCAGATCACGCTCGGCACGTTCGTCGCGTTCTCCAGCTACCTCGCCCAGCTCGTCGGCCCCGTCCGTATGCTCGCCATGGTCCTGACCGTCGGCCAGCAGGCCCGCGCCGGCGTCGAGCGCGTTCTCGAACTGATCGACACGGAGCCGTCCATCGAGGACGGCAAGAAGGAACTGCCCGCCGACGCCCCCGCGACCGTCGAGTTCGACGACGTGTCGTTCTCGTACGAGGGCGCCGACCGGACCGTCCTCGACGGACTGTCCTTCGAGATCCCGGCCGGCCAGACCCTCGCCGTCGTCGGCTCCTCCGGCTCCGGCAAGTCGACCGTCTCGCTGCTCCTGCCGCGCTTCTACGACGTCACGCACGGCGCCGTCCTCGTGGGCGGCCACGACGTGCGCGAACTGACCCTCGACTCGTTGCGGGCCGCGATCGGGCTCGTGCCCGAGGACTCCTTCCTCTTCTCCGACACCATCCGCGCGAACATCGCGTACGGCGCCCCCGACGCGAGCGACGAGCAGATCGAGACCGCGGCCCGCGCCGCCCAGGCCGACCGCTTCATCGCGGAGCTCCCCGACGGCTACGACACGACCGTCGGCGAGCACGGCCTCACGCTCTCCGGCGGCCAGCGCCAGCGCATCGCGCTCGCCCGCGCCATCCTCACCGACCCCCGCCTCCTCGTCCTCGACGACGCCACGTCCGCCGTCGACGCGCGCGTGGAACACGAGATCCACGAGGCGCTGCGCGGCGTCATGGCCGGCCGCACCACCCTCCTCATCGCCCACCGCCGCTCCACCCTCGGCCTCGCCGACCGCATCGCCGTCCTCGACGGCGGGCGCCTCGCCGCGATCGGCACCCACGAGGAGCTGGAAGCCGGATCGGCCCTCTACCGGCGCCTGCTCACCGACCCCGACGAGCTCGGCGGGGTCTCGCCGGGCCACATCGCGCCCGCGCTCCGGGACGAGGACACCTCCGTACGCGACGAGCTGGACGCCGAGTTCGACGCCGAGCGAGGCATCACCCCCACCCTGTGGACGGGTGACCGGGAGCCGAAGGACACAGCGCTCTCCGGGATGCCCGCGACGCCGGAACTGCTCGCGCAGGTCGATGCCCTGCCGGCCGCGACCGACGCCCCGGACATCGACGAGGCGCGCGCGGTGACGGCCGAGGAGTCGTACGGGCTGCGCCGCCTGCTGCGCGGATTCGGCGCGCCCTTGCTGATCAGCCTCGTGCTCGTCGCCCTCGACGCCGGCATGGGCCTGCTGCTGCCCGTGCTGATCCGGCACGGCATCGACGAGGGCGTGTCGCAGCTCGCGATCGGCGCCGTGTGGGCGGCCGCCGGGCTCGGCCTGGTCACCGTCCTCGTCCAGTGGTGCGCGCAGATCGGCGAGACCCGCATGACGGGACGCACCGGCGAGCGGGTCCTCTACTCGCTGCGCCTGAAGATCTTCTCCCAGCTCCAGCGGCTCGGGCTCGACTACTACGAGCGGGAGCTGACCGGGCGCATCATGACCCGGATGACGACCGACGTGGACGCCCTGTCGACGTTCCTCCAGACCGGTCTCGTCACCGCGTTCGTCTCCGTCGTCACGTTCTTCGGCATCATGGGCGCGCTCCTCGTCATCGACGTCCAGCTCGCCCTGGTCGTCTTCGCGACGCTGCCGCCGCTGATCGTCGGCACGTTCTTCTTCCGCCGCTCCAGCGTCAAGGCGTACGAACTCGCCCGTGAGCGTGTCTCGGTGGTCAACGCCGACCTCCAGGAGTCCGTCGCCGGGCTGCGGATCGTGCAGGCGTTCCGGCGCGAGCGCTCGGGCGCCCAGCGGTTCGCCGAGCGCAGCGGCGCCTACCGCAGCGCCCGTATCCGCGGCCAGTGGCTGATCTCGGTGTACTTCCCGTTCGTGCAGTTCCTGTCGTCCGTCGCCGCGGCCGCGGTCCTGATGGTGGGCGCGGGCCGGGTCGAGGCGGGCACCCTGACGACCGGCGCGCTCGTCGCGTACCTCCTCTACATCGACCTGTTCTTCGCGCCCGTGCAGCAGCTCTCCCAGGTCTTCGACGGCTACCAGCAGGCCACCGTCTCGCTCGGCCGCATCCAGGAGCTGCTCCAGGAGCCGACGTCCACGAAGGACGCCGAGGAACCCCTCGACGTCCTCTCCCTGCGCGGCGAGATCGCCTTCGAGGACGTGGACTTCGCGTACGGGGCCGCCGACGGCTCCGAGGCGGCGCTCAGCGACGTGGCCCTGCGCATCCCCGCCGGGCAGACCGTCGCCTTCGTCGGCGAGACCGGCGCGGGCAAGTCGACCCTCGTCAAGCTCGTCGCCCGCTTCTACGACCCGACGGCGGGCCGCGTCACCGTCGATGGCACCGACCTGCGCGCCCTCGACCTGACGAGCTACCGCCACCGCCTCGGCGTCGTGCCGCAGGAGGCGTACCTCTTCCAGGGCACCGTGCGCGACGCCATCGCCTACGGCCGTCCCGACGCGACCGACGCCCAGGTGGAGTCGGCGGCCCGCGCGGTCGGCGCGCACGAGATGATCGCCACCCTTGAGGGCGGCTACCTCCATGAGGTCGCGGAGCGCGGCCGCAACCTGTCGGCCGGGCAGCGGCAGTTGATCGCCCTGGCCCGCGCCGAGCTCGTCGACCCCGACATCCTGCTGCTCGACGAGGCGACCGCCGCGCTCGACCTTGCTACGGAGGCCCAGGTCAACCAGGCCACGGACCGGATTGCGGGCAAGCGCACGACCCTCGTCGTCGCGCACCGCCTCACCACCGCGGCCCGCGCCGACCGGGTCGTGGTGATGGCCGACGGGCGCGTCGCGGAGGACGGCACGCACGCCGAGCTCCTCGCGCTCGGCGGGCGGTACGCCGAGCTGTGGCGGACCTTCGCCGGCGAGCCCGAGCCCGAGGCGGAGATCAGCTCTTCGCTCTGACGGCGGGACCGGTGCAACCACCGGGTGTGTGTGCGGCGTCCGTTCATCAGTACGCTGTGGCACACGTGACTGGAGGGGCGACGGTGGGTGGAGGCATGAGCGAGGGCGCCATACGCAGACGGCTGGCGGCCGCGGCAGCAGTACTGACCTCCTCGGCGCTGCTGGCCCTCGCGGGGCCGGCCGTGGGCACGGCCCAGGCAGCGGCGCTCTGTCCCGGCCACAAGGTGCGCACCCTGCCGTTCTCCACCGGCAGGACGGTCCTCTACCGCAGCGGCAACTACCTCTGCGCGGTCACCCTCCCCAAGCGCGAAGGCGTACGGCAGAAGATGTCGGTCAGCGTGCAGGCGCGCGGCAGCAGGCCCGTTCAGGACAGCGGGCGCTACACCCACCACGCGGGACCGGTGACCGTCCACACGGGCCACCGCTGCGTGTGGGTGAGGGGCGCGGTCGGAGGGGCGTCGGTGAGCTCGGGCTGGATCTTCTGCTGAACGCGTGCCCCGTGCGCTCACAGAACACCAAGAACCCCTGACAGAACGGATGTTCCTCCGCTAGGTTCCGGTGCGCATCTGTGTTCTACAGGGGAGTATGCATGCGCAATGCGCTGAGATGGTTGCTGGCGCTCGTGGTGCTGATAGGCACCGCGAGTACGGCCACAGCGGCCACCGCCGCTCAGGCCCGGCCGGCGGCCGCCGACACCAGTACCGATATCAAGGACCGGCTCCTCGCCATACCCGGCATGAGCCTGGTGGAGGAGAAGCCCTACACCGGCTACCGCTACTTCGTCCTCAACTACACCCAGCCGGTCGACCACCGGCACCCGTCCAAGGGCACGTTCCAGCAGCGCATCACCGTGCTGCACAAGGACGTCAGCCGCCCGACGGTCATGTTCACCAGCGGCTACAACGTGTCCACGACGCCCAGCCGCAGCGAGCCGACCCGCATCGTCGACGGCAACCAGATCTCCGTGGAGTACCGCTACTTCACCCCTTCCCGGCCCGCCCCGGCCGACTGGTCCAAGCTCGACATCTGGCAGGCGGCCAGTGACCAGCACGGCATCTACGAGGCCCTCAAGCCGATCTACGGCAAGAACTGGCTGACCACCGGCGGCTCCAAGGGCGGCATGACGGCCACGTACTACGAGCGCTTCTACCCGCGCGACATGGACGGCGTCGTCGCGTACGTCGCCCCGAACGACGTCGTGAACAAGGAGGACTCGGCGTACGACGACTTCTTCAAGACGGTCGGCCCGAAGGACTGCCGCGTGGCGCTGCAGAACGTGCAGCGCGAGACGCTGGTGCGCCGCGACGCCCTGGAGAAGAAGTACGCGGAGTACCTGAAGGCCAACAACTACACGCTGGACACGGTCGGTTCGCTGGACAAGGCCTACGAGGCCACCGTCCTCGACCTGGTGTGGGGCTTCTGGCAGTACCAGCCGTCGCAGACGGCGTGCGCCGAGGTGCCCGACGCCGCGACGGTCACGGACCAGGCGCTCTTCGACTACGTCGACGCGGTCGGCGGCTGGTCCTCGTACGCGGACCAGAGCCTCGCCACGTACACGCCGTACTACTACCAGGCGGGTACGCAGCTCGGCTCGCCCGACATCAAGCAGCCCTGGCTGGGCAACCTGTCGCGCTACGGCTACCAGCCGCCGCGCAACTTCGTGCCGCGCTCCATCCCGATGAAGTTCCAGCCGTCGGCGATGCGCGACGTGGACTCCTGGGTGCGCCACCACGCGACGCGGATGCTGTACGTCTACGGCTCCAACGACCCGTGGGGCGCCGAGAGGTTCCGTCCCGGCAAGGGCTCGACGGACTCGTACGTGCTCACCGCCCCCGGCGCCAACCACGGGGCGAACGTCGCCGGTCTGAACGCCGACGACAAGACGTTCGCCACGGAGCGGATCCTGAAGTGGGCCGGGGTCTCCGCCCCCGCCGCGCAGGCCGCCAAGCCGCTGGCCCCGTACGACGCCAGGCTCGACAAGCGTGACGTCCAGCGCGAGCTGACCCTGCGGCCGTAACCGCCGGGGCTACACCCGGACCGCGCATCCCACCGGTTCGGACCCGCCCAGCATCACGTACAACGCCGTGAGCGCAGGGCACTCGGCGCGGTCGACCGCCGCGGCGGCCACCCGGTACCGGGGTTTCTCCCGGCCGGAGCCGTCGCAGGCGGTCTCGCGGACCTGGCCGCGGCCCGCCGCGTACACGCAGTCCCCGACGATCGTGCGGGGCCCGCCGCCGCCCCCCGGATCCCCGGGGTGCGGCGGCTCCAGGTTGCGCATGCAGGCGTAGCCCTGCGGGATCTCCCCGGCGGTGGTTCCGTCGCTCCCGACGAGCGAGGGCCGGTCTTCGCTGATGTGCAGGACGAAGTCGGTGCGGGCCGGGCACGTCGGCCCGTCCGCCACCTTTCCCTCGTAGCGCGCGGTGACCCGCGCCACCGCCCGCTCGCTCCTGCACGGCACCTCGGTGAACGTGTCGCGCCCCCGCGAGCTGCACTCGTCCACGGCGAGGAACACCGCCCCGTACCCCGACGGGGACCGGCTGGCCCCCGGCGAAGGCCCGCCGGACCCCGGATTCGGCGACCCCTGACACGCCGCGAGCGTCATGGCGAGCAACGCCGCGCACACCGCCCCCACCCACCGCGCCCTGTTCCACGCAAGCATGGCAATCCCCCCGATACACACCTCAGCGTGACCCGCCGGGGCGGGCGCACGCCAGGCGTACAGGGGGGTTTGGGCCAGTTGGGGGTGGTGCGCCGGGTGTGCGGCGTACGTCTAGTACGACAACCCGTAGCCGATCGGGTACAGCACCTGCGCCGGATCGTCGGCCCGCTGCACCGGCACGGGCAGCTTGCCCCGCGGCCTGGCCCGGCCGGCGATCACCCGGACCGCGGCCCGCAGTTCGACGTCGGTCCACGAGTACGAGGCGAGCGAGGCCCCGACGCCGGGCACCTGCGCGATGTCGTACGGGTTGCGGATCGCGACCGCGACGACCGGGACGCCGGTGGCGGCCAGGGCGTTCACGAGCCGCTGCTGAGCGCTGCCCGCCGTGACGTTGTACGTGCCGACCAGGACCGCGTCCTTGCCCTGGGCGGCGGCGACCGCCTCGTCGATCTTCGCCTGGTTCGGTGCCGTCCCGGTCGACAACACCGTGGCGGTGAAGCCGAGTTCGGTCAGGGCCTGGCCGAGTGTCGTCGTCGGCGGGCCCGTCGTGCCGGAGGGCGAGGCCGGGTCGGCGCCGACCACGAGGACGTTCCTGTGGGTGCGGCGCGACAGCGGGAGCAGCCCGTTCTTGTTGAGCAGGAGCGTCGTGGTGGCCTCGGCGATGCGGTCGGCGGCAGCCAGGTGCTCCCGGGTGCCGACGGTCTTGTCGACGCCGCGGCCGGTGACGTACGGCTCGTCGAACAGGCCCAGCTTCTCCTTGAGGCGCAGGACGCGCAGGATCGACTCGTCGAGGCGCTCCTCCGTGAGCTCGCCGTTCTTCACGGCGTCGAGGACGGCGTTCCAGGACACCTCCAGGGAGGGCGGGTTGAGGAGCTGGTCCACGCCCGCCTTCAGGGCGAGCACCGGCACGCGGTCGTCGCCGTACTTGTCGCGTACGCCCTGCATGCCGAGGGAGTCGGTGACGATGAGGCCCTCGAAACCGAGTTCCTGGCGCAGGATGCCCGTCATGATCGGGTGCGAGAGCGTCGCCGGGTCGCCCGAGCCGTCGAGGTCGGGGACCATGATGTGCGCGGTCATGATCGAGTCGATGCCCGCGGCGATCGCGGCCTTGAACGGCGGCGCGTCGATCTTCTGCCACTGCTCGCGCGTGTGCGTGATGATCGGGAAGCCGAAGTGGCTGTCGGTGGCGGTGTCGCCGTGGCCGGGGAAGTGCTTGGCCGTGGAGGCGATGTCGGCGCTCTGGTAGCCCTTGACCTCGGAGGCGACCAAACCCGCGACGGCCTCGGGGTCGGCGCCGAAGGAGCGCACGCCGATGACCGGGTTGGCCGGGTTGATGTTCACGTCGGCGTCGGGCGCGTAGTTCTGGCGGATGCCGACCGCGCGCAGTTCGGCGCCGGCGATCCGGCCCAGGGTGCGGGCGTCGGAGCGGGAGCCGCCCGCACCGATGGCCATGGCGCCCGGGAAGAGCGTCGCGGGCTCGCCGACGCGACAGACGATGCCGTGTTCCTGGTCGGTGGAGATGAGCAGCGGGATACGGCTCGGCTGGGCGAGGCCCGCGCGCTGGATGCCGTTCGACAGGTCGGCGATCTGGTGCGGGTCACGGGTGTTGTGCGCCCAGGTGAAGTAGATGATGCCGCCGAGCTTGTACTTGTCGATCAGTTCGGCCGCGGTGCGGACGCCGATCTCGGCGAGGTTGGCGTCGATGTCGGCCTGGTCGGGGTCGGTGGCGGAGTGGCCGTAGACCCGCATCACGAAGAGCTGGCCGACCTTCTCCTCGAGGCTCATCCGGGAGATGAGCTGCTTGAGTCGCGCGTCCTTGCCCTTGCGTGACGTGTCGTCGGCCTGGGCCGGGGCGCCGGACAGGGTGACCGCGGCGGCGCCCGCGGTGGCGGCGGCGAGCAGGGTGCGTCTGGACAGGCTGTGGTGCACGTGCGCACTCCTTCCGGAGGAGAACTGGTGATCCATACCCTGAAAGAAACTTCCGAGGGTCACGATTATCCGGAAAGTTTCTGCCAGTCAAGGGTGCGCGCAGTCGGGGCGGCAGAAGGGTGGGGGGAGGGGCCGTCACCGGCGCGAAGGAAGGGGGTGCGCCGGTGACGGCGTGCTGCCGGCCGCAGGCGGCGGAGAGGGTGGTCAGCATTCGCAGCCAGCAGCGAGGCCGACACCGCTCTGCGGAGACTCTCCGGCAGCATGCCGTTCTGACGGAGCGGCACGCGGGCGGGTTCCCCGCTTCCCGAGGATTGCCGGAAAGTGGTGCGCCGGTGAAACCAGGGGGGCGGCACCGCTCCTGAGTACCGGTCAGCGGGTCTGAGCCGTCTGATCCGTCTGATCCGTCTGATGTGTCTGATCCGTCCGATCGGTCCGATCCATCTGTTCCGGCTCCCGGGTGGCCTCGGCCCACCGCTCCCGCAGTGTCCGTACCGCCTCCGCGATGGCCGGCCTGCGTGACGCCCCTGTCCGCCACAGCGCGTACAAGTGCCGTACGGGCATGGGGTCGAGCGGCACGGCGACGACGCCGTCCGGCAGCGGACCGCGGCCGAGCCGGGGGATCAGTGCGACGCCGAGCCCGGCCGCGACGAGCGCGGTCAGCGTCGGGTTCTCCTCGGCCTGGTGCCTGATGTCGGGCTCGAAGCCCGCCGCCCGCAGCGTCCGCACCAGCCAGTCGTGGCACACGCGCCCCGGTGGCTGCGACACCCACCGCTCGCCGCCGAGCTCCTCGCGGCGCACCGCGTCACGTCCCGCGAGCGGATGGCCGGCCGGCACGAGCAGGTCGCACAGGTCGTCCCCGATGGTGGCCTGCTCCACGCCGGCGGGGGCCGGCAGCGGCGCGATGTCCCAGTCGTGCGCGACGGCCAGGTCGACGGCCCCCTTGGCGACCAGATCGACCGACAGATGCGGGTCGACCTCCGTGAGCCGGGCGTCCAGCGCGGGATGCCGTACGGCGAGATCCGCGAGGACGGACGGCAGCAGACCGCGTGCCGCCGAGGCGAACGCGGCGATCGTCAGCCGCCCGGCCGGGAGCCCGCGCCGCTCCTCCAGATCGGTCTCGGCGCGCTCGACGATCACCATCAAGTCCTGTGCCGTACGGGCGAGTTCGAGGGCCTCGTCGGTGAGGCGGACGCCCCGCCCGTGCCGTTCGAGGAGTACGGTCCTCGTCTCCCGCTCCAGTTTGGAGATCTGCTGCGAGACCGCGGAGGGCGTGTAGCCGAGCGCCGCCGCGGCGGCTCCGACCGTGCCGTGCACGGAGACGGCGTGCAGCGCGCGCAGCCGCTGGAGATCGAGCATGCCGGCCTCCCGGTGGGCCTGGGGTATTCATTAGCGTTACTGAATTCAACCATGCAGACATTCGCGCTGGTGCTACACAGTCGTGCCCGGTGATCCTCGACGCATGGTTCCTACGCTCCCCATGCGCCCGTCCCACATCGCGCTCGCCGTCCTCGTCACCGCCATCTGGGGCGTCAACTTCGTCGTCATCGAGGTCGGCCTCGACCACTTCCCGCCGTTGCTCTTCTCGGCCCTGCGCTTCCTCGTCGCGGCACTGCCCGCCGTGTTCTTCGTGGGGCGGCCCACGGTGGCGTGGAAGTGGGTGGTCGGTGTCGGACTGGCCCTCGGCGTCATGAAGTTCGGCCTCCTCTTCGTCGGCATGAACCAGGGGATGCCCGCCGGGCTCTCCTCCCTCGTCCTGCAGATCCAGGCCGTGTTCACCGCCCTGTTCGCCTTCGTCGCGCTCGGCGAACGGCCCGGCCGGATCCGCCTGGCCGGCATGGTCGTCGCGCTCGCCGGGATCGGGGTCGCCGCCGCCGACGAGGGCGCGAGCGGCCCCCTGCTCGGCTTCACGCTCGTCGTCGTGGCCGCCGTCGGCTGGGGCGTCTCGAACGTCCTCACCCGTAAGGCGGCGCCGTCCGCCCCGTTCACCTTCATGGTGTGGACGTCGGCCGTCCCCGTCCTGCCGCTGCTCGCGCTCTCCCTCACCTTCGAGGGCTGGGACCGCGACACACAGGCGCTCGCGTCGCTCGACTGGACCGGCGCGGGCATCATCGCGTTCGTCGCCTGGGTCACCACGCTCTTCGGCTTCGGCGCCTGGAGCTTCCTGCTGCGCAGCCACCCCGCCTCGTCGGTCGCCCCGTTCACGCTGCTCGTCCCGGTGTTCGGGATGTCGTCCGCCGTGCTCTTCCTCGGCGAGAGCGTCAGCCCCCTGCGCTGGTGCGCCGCCGCGCTGCTCGTCGGCGGTGTCGCCCTCGCGTCGCTCGCGCCCCCTCCCCAGAACCGGGCCGTCCAGCGTGTGGACACTCCGGCGCCCGCGCTGCCCGTCGAGGACCATGAAGCGCATGCCAGTCGTTGAGATCCCCGGTTCCAAGTCCGTGACGGCGAGGGCCCTGTTCCTCGCCGCGGCCGCGCGGGGCACCACCACCCTCGTGCGCCCCCTCAGCTCCGACGACACCGAGGGCTTCGCCGAAGGACTGCTCCGGCTCGGCTACGGCGTGGAACGCGGCCCGGACGCCTGGCGCATCGAGGGCCGCCCGACGGGCCCCGCCGCCACGGACGCCGACGTGTACTGCCGGGACGGCGCGACCACCTCCCGCTTCCTGCCCACGCTCACGGCGGCCGCTGCGCACGGCACGTACCGCTTCGACGCCTCGCCCCAGATGCGCCGCCGCCCCCTCGCGCCGCTCACCAGGGCCCTGCGCGACCTGGGTGTGGACCTCCGTCACGAGGAGACCGAGGGGCATCATCCGCTCACGGTCACGGCGCGCGGGGTCCGGGGCGGCGACGTCACCCTCGACGCGGGCCAGTCCTCCCAGTACCTCACCGCGCTCCTGCTGCTCGGCCCGCTGACCAGGACCGGTCTGCGCATCACGGTCACCGACCTGGTCTCGGCGCCGTACATCGGGATCGCCCTCGCGATGATGCGCAGCTTCGGGGCCGAAGTCCGCCGCGACGGCAGTGTGTTCACGGTCGAGCCCGGCGGCTACCGCGCCACCACCTACGCGATCGAACCCGACGCCTCGACCGCGAGCTACTTCTTCGCGGCGGCGGCCGTCACCGGCGCCGAGGTCACCGTCGAAGGGCTCGGGAAGGACGCGCTCCAGGGCGACCTGGGGTTCGTCGACGTACTGCGGCGCATGGGCGCCGGGGTGGCGACGACGGCGGACCGCACCACGGTCACCGCCCCCGCAGGCCTGTCCGGCATCACCGTCAACATGCGGGACATCTCCGACACGATGCCGACCCTCGCCGCGATCGCGCCGTACGCGAGCGGCCCGGTCCGCATCGAGGACGTCCACAACACCCGCGTCAAGGAGTGCGACCGCCTGGACGCCTGCGCGCAGAACCTGCGCGCGCTCGGGGTGACGGTGGCGACGGGACCCGACTGGATCGAGATCCAGCCGGGCACCCCGGCTCCGGCGGAGATCACCACGTACGGGGATCACCGCATCGCGATGTCCTTCGCGGTGACGGGCCTGCGGATCCCGGGCGGCGTCACGTTCGACGACCCGGGGTGCGTGCGGAAGACGTTCCCCGACTTCCACGAGGCCTTCGCGAAGGTGTTCGGACAGCCGTCTACGCCGACTCGTTGAGCAGCTGGGCGAGATGCTCGCGCCCGGCCGTCAGAAGCCCGGGCAGCGGGGCGGCGTCCGGGTACCAGCGCTTCTCGTACTCCCAGCACAGCCACCCGTCCCAGCCCTCGCGGCACAGCACGTCCACGACCTCGGTGAGCGGCAGCACGCCCGCGCCCAGCGCGAGCGGCGTTCTGTCGTCGGCGCCCGCGATGTCCTTCACCTGTACGTAGCCCAGGTGCGGGGACAGCGCCGCGTACGACTGAACGGGCTGCTCGCCGCCGAGCCATGTGTGCATGACGTCCCACAGGGCGCCGACCTGCCGGTGCCCGACCGGGCCGAGCACGCGGGTCGCGTCGGCTCCGGTGCGGTGCGAGTCGTGCGTCTCCAGGAGGATGCGCACGCCGAGGTCCGCGGCGTACTCGGCGGCGGTGCCCAGGCGCCGGGCGGCCGTGGCGTCGGCCTCGGCGCGGCTCTGCTCCGTTCCGCCGCCCGGGAAGACGCGTACGTAGGGCGCTCCGACGTCGCGGGCGAGTTCGAGGAGTGACCTGATCTCCGCGATCACGGGTTCGTCCTCGCCGGGAGCCGCCACCCGCGCGTACCCGGCGAGCCCGAGGATCTCGACCCCGGTGGCCTTGAACTCTGCGGCGGCGCGGGCCCGTTCGGTGAGCCCGAGCCCCGGGTGTACGGGTTCCTCGGGATGGGCGCGCAGCTCGACACCGTGATACCCGTGATCGTCGGCGAGCCGGACGACGTCGGCGAGGGGAAGCCCGGGAACCCCGAGCGTGGAGAAGGCCAGTTTCATGGCGGGGACGCTACCGGGCCCCGGGCAGGGGTCAAGGGCGCGCCGGGCGCGCGTGCGGCGGCCGGGTGAAGGAGCCGCGCGACGTGCTCCGATGACGGGACGACACCTGACGGCGCCGGGCGCAATCCGCTCCACGGCCCAAGCTTCGGCAACGCGCCCGCCAAGCGGGTCACGGCTGCGCCAAGCCGATTCCGTGCGTTGGCCACGTATTCACCGCCCGCTCCAGGCGGGTCGCCTAGGCCCTGGTCGGCGGCTCACCGGAACGCACGTGCCCCCGCACACCCATGGGCGGCCGGAACCCCAGCTGTCCCATCGGTGCGCGGGAGGTCATGGCGTCCGTCGCATGAAGGGATCCCCGAGCCGAGGGCGGCGCCTGGCTCAACCGCCGGAGCCCTTGGACGGCACCCCGGTCGACCCCCGCACCATCAACTCCCCCTGCACCACTGCCATCCCTCCGGCGGGAGCCGCCTCGCGGCCCATGGCGATGCGGCCCGCGCGGGCCCCCGCCTCCGCCAGCGGCAGCCGGACCGTCGTGAGAGCCGGTACCGCGTCCACGCTGAACGGCAGGTCGTCGAAGCCGGCCACCGACACGTCGCCCGGAATGCTCAGGCCCGCCTCCCGCAGCGCGGCGCACGCGCCGAGCGCCACCGTGTCGTTCGCGGCGACCACGGCCGTCAACGACGGTTCGCGGCGCAGGAGTTCGACCGTCGCCTCATAGCCGGACCGCCGGTCGTACGGGCCGTGTACGGTCCACCCGGCGTCGTCGGGCACGCCCCGCGCCGCCAGCGCCGCGCGGTGCCCTTCGAGGCGGTGGCGGGTCGTCGTCCGTTCCTCGGGGCCCGCGATGTAGCCGATCCTGCGGTGGCCGAGGTCGAGCAGGTGGTCCGTGAGGGCCTTGCCGCCGCCGCGGTTGTCGAAGGCGAGCGCCACCGCGTCCGCGTCCGGCACGGGCGGCCGGCCGCACAGGACGACCCGGGTCCCGGCGTCCGCGAGGCGCCGCAGTTTCCCGGAGATCGCCTTGGCGTGCTCGGTGTCCTCGACGGCGCCGCCCGTGAGGACGACGGCCGCCGCCCGCTGGCGCTGGAGGAGCGTCAGATAGGTCAGCTCGCGCTCGGGCGACCCGCCGGTGTTGCACACGACCGCGAGCCGCTCGCCGCCCGCGCGGCCGCCGGGCCCCACGATCTCGGACTGCACGGCCCCGGCCATGATCCCGAAGAACGGGTCGGCGATGTCGTTCACGAGGATGCCGACCAGGTCGGAGGTGGCGGCGGCCAGGGCGCTGGCCGGCCCGTTCAGCACGTAGTCGAGGTCGTCCACCGCGCGCAGCACCCGCTCGCGCGTGGCCGTGGCCACGGGGTAGTTGCCGTTCAGTACGCGGGACACGGTGGCGGGGGAGACCTGGGCGCGGGCCGCCACGTCCGCCAGGGTCACGGTCATCGCATCATCCTCCGGTCGCCGTCCGGTCCCCCGTCCGGCCTCGCATCCCGTTTCATCAGCCCCCGGTCTTGTCCGACCGGCTGTGCAGAGGCTAGCTTCTTCACGTGTAGAAAGCGCTTGCTACGCGAGCGTGTTCTTCATCGGCGTCTGTACGAAGGGACTCTCGTGACACGCAAGACGGTGCGCATCGCCATGAACGGGGTGACGGGGCGCATGGGCTACCGCCAGCACCTCGTCCGCTCTCTCCTCGCCCTGCGCGAACAGGGCGGCCTCGACCTGGGCGACGGCACGGTGCTGTGGCCGGAACCGGTGCTCGTCGGCCGCCGCGAGCACGCGCTGCTGGCGCTCGCCGAGCAGCACGGCCTCGACCCGGCGAACGTCTCCACCGACCTCGACGCCGTCCTCGCCGACGACACGATCGACATCTACTTCGACGCGCAGGTCACGTCCGCCCGCGAGGAGGCGCTCAAGAAGGCCATCGCCGCCGGAAAGCACCTCTACACGGAGAAGCCCTCGGCGACGAGCCTCGACGGCGCGCTCGAACTGGCCCGGCTGGCGAAGGCGAAGGGCATCAAGCACGGCGTCGTCCAGGACAAGCTGTTCCTGCCGGGCCTGCTCAAGCTCAAGCGCCTCATCGACGGCGGCTTCTTCGGGCGGATCCTTTCCGTGCGCGGCGAGTTCGGCTACTGGGTCTTCGAGGGTGACTGGCAGGAGGCGCAGCGGCCGAGCTGGAACTACCGGTCGGAGGACGGCGGTGGCATCGTCGTCGACATGTTCCCGCACTGGGAGTACGTGCTCCACGAGCTGTTCGGCCGCGTGACGAGCGTCCAGGCGCTGGCCTCGACGCACATCCCGCAGCGCTGGGACGAGGGCGGCAAGCCCTACGACGCGACGGCCGACGACTCGGCGTACGGCATCTTCGAGCTCGACGGCGGCGCGGTCGCGCAGATCAACTCCTCCTGGTCGGTGCGGGTCAACCGGGACGAACTCGTCGAGTTCCAGGTGGACGGCACCGAGGGCTCCGCCGTCGCCGGACTGCGCAACTGCCGTGTCCAGCACCGCGCTTCGACCCCGAAGCCCGTATGGAATCCGGACCTGCCGGCCACGTACTCCTTCCGTGACCAGTGGCAGGAGGTCCCCGACAACCAGGAGTTCGACAACGGCTTCAAGGCGCAGTGGGAGCTGTTCCTCAAGCACGTGTACGCCGACGCGCCCTACCGCTGGGACCTGTTCGCCGGCGCCCGCGGTGTCCAGCTCGCCGAGCTCGGCCTGAAGTCGTCGGCCGAGGGCCGCCGCCTGGACGTCCCGGAGATCTCGCTGTGACGATCCGACTCCCCGGCCCCGGCGGTTCGCTGCGCGACTACACCCCGCGCGCCGAGCCGGCCTCCTTCACCACGGGCGCGCCGCTCGTCTCGCGGACCGTCTTCTCGGCGGCGCACGTCGTCGCCGACCCGCTCGCCGACGCCGGCCCCGACGTGGCCGCCGTCGACTGGGACGCGACGCTCGCCTTCCGCCGTCATCTGTGGGCGCACGGCCTGGGCGTCGCCGAGGCCATGGACACCGCCCAGCGCGGCATGGGCCTCGACTGGGCGGGCGCGGCCGAGCTGATCCGGCGCTCGACCGCCGAGGCAAGGTCGGCCGGAGGCGCCATCGCGTGCGGGGTGGGCACCGACCAATTGACCGGGACCGCCACGCTCGCCGAGGTCCGCGCGGCCTACGAGGAACAGCTCGCGCTCGTGGAGGGGACGGGCGCGCAGGCGATCCTCATGGCCTCGCGGGCCCTGGCGGCCGCGGCGTCCGGACCCGAGGACTACCTCGACGTCTACGGGCATCTGCTGCGCCAGGCCGCCGAGCCCGTCATCCTGCACTGGCTCGGCCCGATGTTCGACCCCGCCCTGGACGGCTACTGGGGTTCGCCGGACCTCGACGCCGCCACCGAGACCTTCCTCGACGTCATCGCCGCGCACCCCGACAAGGTCGACGGCATCAAGGTCTCGCTCCTGGACGCCCGGCGCGAGGTCGAGCTGCGCCGCCGCCTCCCGCAGGGCGTGCGCTGCTACACGGGGGACGACTACAACTACCCCGAGCTGATCGCGGGCGACGAGCAGGGCTTCAGCCACGCGCTCCTCGGCATCTTCGACCCGCTGGGCCCGCTCGCGGCCGAGGCGGTGCGTGTCCTCGACACGGGGGACACCGCCAAGTTCCGTGAACTGCTCGACCCGACGGTCGAGTTGTCGCGGCACCTCTTCGAGAAGCCGACCCGCTTCTACAAGACGGGCGTCGTCCTGCTCGCCTGGCTCGCGGGCCGCCAGTCCCACTTCACGATGGTCGGCGGCCTCCAGTCGGCCCGCCCGCTCCCGCACCTCGCGCGCGCCTACGAACTCGCCGACGGCCTCGGCCTGTTCCCGGACCCCGCCCTTGCCGAGACCCGGATGAAGTCCCTGCTCAGTCTGTACGGAGTCGACCAGTGAGCCACGCCCTCGACCGCTTCTCCATCAACCAGATGACCGTCAAGCAGCTCGGCCTCGAAGAACTGGTCGCGGTCTGCGCCGAGTTGGAGGTGCCGGGCGTCGGCCTGTGGCGCGAGCCCGTGCAGACGTACGGGGTCGAGGCCGCGGCGAAGCTCGTGCGGGAGGCCGGGCTCGCCGTCACCACGCTGTGCCGGGGCGGCTTCCTCACCGCGATCGACGTGCACGCGCGCGTGCGGGCCCTCGACGACAACCGCGCGGCCGTCGACGAGGCGGCCGCCCTCGGCACGGACACCCTCGTCCTGGTCTCCGGCGGCCTCCCCGAAGGCAGCAAGGACCTGCACGGCGCGCGGGAGCGGATCGCCGACGCGCTCGCGGAGCTCGGCCCGTACGCCGCCGAGCGTGGGGTCCGGCTCGCCATCGAGCCGCTGCACCCGATGTACGCCTCCGACCGCTGCGTCGTGTCGACGCTGGCGCAGGCGCTCGACCTGGCCGAGCGCTTCCCCGCCGAGCAGGTCGGCGTGTGCGTGGACACGTACCACGTCTGGTGGGACGACCGAGCGCCCGCGCAGATCGCGCGTGCCGGGGCGGGTGGGCGGCTGCACGCCTTCCAACTGGCCGACTGGACCACGCCGCTGCCCGAGGGCGTCCTCAACGGGCGGGGGCAGATCGGCGACGGCGCGATCGACATGCGCGCGTGGCGTGGCCTCGTCGAGGACGCCGGATACGCGGGGCCCATCGAGGTGGAACTGTTCAACGACGGGCTGTGGGCACGCGACGGGCGCGAGGTCCTCGCGGAGACGGCGGACCGCTTCGTGCGGCACGCCGGCTGAGGCCTCCCGGCAGCGGCCGGCTTCGGGGCAGCGGCGGAGGGGCGGCTACCTGGGGCCGCCGCCCGCCTTCCTGCCCGCGGCCCGCTTGGTGAAGACCGTCAGCAGCACCGGGATCAGGAGTTCGACGACCCGGGACACCGTCGCGGGCGGCAGGCCCGTCTTCTTCGCCACGGCGTTCGCGACCGGCCTGCTCATCTTCGTCAGGAGCCGGGACATCAGCCCGCCGGCCGCCAGACCGCCGAGCCCGCCGAGGGTGGCCACGCCCCGCAACGGCTGCTGCTCCTGTGTCTCGGCGAGCGCCTGCCGGACCTCCTCGGCCTGCGCGGGATCGGCCGTCGCCTTCTCCCTGAGCCCTCCGGAGAGCTCGGAGACGGTGCTGCCCACGACGTCCTGCGCACCCGCCGCGTCCGTACCGAGCAGGTCGGCGATCTCGACGAGCCGGTCGTCGCCGAGCTCGTCGAGTACGTCCTCCTTCAGGGAGGGTTCGGCAGATCCGGTGTTTTCGCTCATGCCGGAAACGCTACGTCTGCCCCACTGCGTCGGCACCCCGAAAAGTTTCCGGGCGGACGGTGCAACCCTTTCCGCGGTTTGCGGGTCGTATGTGGCATCAGGACTTCTGGAGGGGGATCCGGGGGGATCGCGGGGGTTCTGATGGGGAGGGGAAGCGTCAGGGGGTCCGGTCCGCCGACCGGGCCCCCTTTTGCATGCCCACAAGCAGGACCTGCCTGGAACTAGAAGAAGACCCCGCAGCGCAGCAGCACGTTCGCGTACGGACGCGCCTCTCCCGTACGGACGACGAGCCGCGCGTCCCGCGAGAGCTCCTTCAGTTCCTCGTGCGGGACGAAGGCGAGCGCGGGAAGGCGCTCCGCGAGCAGCCCCGCGGCCTCGGGGTTCGCGGCCCGGATCTCCGCGGCGGCCGTCCCGCCTTCCACCACCAGCTCGTCCAGGAGCCCGTCGACGACCTCGGCGAACGACGGGACGCCGGCCCGGAACGCCAGATCCACGACCCGCGGCCCCGCCGGGATCGGCATGCCCGCGTCGCACACGAGCACGCCGTCGCCATGGCCCAGCTCGGCGAGCGCGCCGGCCAGGTGGCGGTGGAGTATTCCGGCCTTCTTCACAGCGCCGCGACCTCGGCGGTCGTCGGGTAGGACGCCTGGGCGCCCTCCTTCGTGACTGCCGCCGCGCCGACGCGGGCCGCGAAGGCCGCCGCGTCGGCGAGGCTCTCGCCCGCGCCGAGCCGCCACGCCAGGGCCGCCGTGAAGGCGTCCCCCGCACCGGTCGTGTCCACGGCCGTGACCTTGACGGACGGCACGCGGCGCGTCCCCGTGCCGTCGGCCACCAGCGCGCCCTCGGCGCCCAGCGTGATCACGACGGAGCGCGGCCCGAGGGCGAGCAGCGCCCGCGCCCAGTCCTCGGGCTCCCCGGTGACGTCCGCGCCGAGCACGACCCGCGCCTCGTGCTCGTTGACGATGAGCGGGTCGCAGGCCGCGAGGACCTCGGCGGGAAGGGGAGCGGGCGGGGACGGGTTGAGGACGAACCGGCTGCCCGGTGCCAGCGCCCGTACGACCTCGGCGACCGTGTCGAGCGGGATCTCCAGCTGCGCCGAGACCACCTGCGACGCCTGGAAGAGGCTGCCCGCGGCCTTGACGTCCTGCGGGGTGAGCCGGGCGTTGGCACCCGGTGCCACGACGATGCTGTTGTCCCCGGACGGGTCCACCGTGATCAGGGCGACCCCGGTGGGCGCCCCGCCGACGAGGACACCGACCGGGTCGACTCCCGCCTGCTCCATCGAGTCGAGCAGCAGCCGTCCGTGCCCGTCGTCACCGACCCGCGCGAGCAGCGCCGTACGGGCCCCGAGGCGCGCGGCGGCGACGGCCTGGTTGGCGCCCTTGCCGCCCGGGTGGACGGCCAGGTCCGAGCCGAGGACGGTCTCCCCGGCGCCCGGGCGGCGCTCGACGACGGTCACCAGGTCGGCGTTGGCCGACCCCACCACCAACAGGTCGTAGTCGTGCATCGCTGTCACTTTCTCCGTGTTCTGGTTGGGCGTTCTCGATGGGCCGGTCGGGCGCCCCGGCCGGTGACCCGGAACTCGCGACGGCTACTTGAAGCTCGCGACGTTCTTCGAGGTGACCACCTTCACCGGCACCTTCACCATCTCCGCGACCTTCTTGTCCTTCGCCGCCCTGACCGCGTTCTGTACGGCGATCCGGCCGAGCTCCTTCGGCTGCTGCGCGACGGACGCGTACAGCGTGCCCGCCTCGACGGCCTTCAGGCCGTCCGGCGTGCCGTCGAAGCCGACGACGGCGACGGACTTGCCGGCCTTGGAGCCGAGCGCCTTGATCGCGCCGAGGGCCATCTCGTCGTTCTCGGCGAAGACGCCGTCGACGCCCGCGTTGGCCTGGAGCATGTTCGTCATGACGTCGAGGCCCTTGGTGCGGTCGAAGTCCGCGGGCTGCTTGGCGACGACCTTGATGCCGGGGTACGCCTTGATGCCCTCGGCGAAGCCCTGCCCGCGCTCCCGGCTGGCGGAGGTGCCGGCCGTGCCCTGGAGGATCACGATCTTGCCGGTGCCGCCGAGCTTGTCGGCGAGTGTCTTCGCCGCCTGCCGGCCGCCCGCGACGTTGTCGGAGGCGACGAGCGTGGCCGTCTTCGCCTTGTTGACGCCGCGGTCGGCGGCGACGACGGGGATGTCCGCCTTGTTGGCGCCGCGCACGGCCGGGCCGACCGCGTCGGAGTCGACGGGGTTCACGATGACCGAGCTCATGCCCTCACTGGTGAAGTTCTGGAGCTGGTTGGCCTGCTGGGACGCGTCGTTCTGGGCGTCCGTGACCGTGAGCTTGACGCCCTCCTTCTTCGCCTCGGCCTGCGCGCCCGCCTTCATCTGCACGAAGAAGGGGTTGTTCAGCGTCGAGACGGACAGGCCGAGCTTGGTCGACTTACCCGAAGAGCCGTTGTTCCAGAGGGAGATGCCGCCGATGATCGCCGCGGCGACGACGGCCGCGATCACGTACTGGGCGGCCTGTCTGCCCTTGGAGCCGCCCGGCCCGGACGTGGCGCCGGCGGCCGTCGGGGTCGCGCCCGCCTTGCGGCGCACGGTGTCGAGGAGCACGGCGAGCGCGATGACGACGCCGATGACGACCTGCTGCCAGAACGCCGACACGGAAAGGAGGTTGAGACCGTTCCTGAGCACCGCGAGGATCAGCGCGCCGATGAACGTGCCCGAAGCCTTGCCGACGCCGCCGGACAGCGAGGCGCCGCCGATGACGACCGCGGCGATGGCGTCCAGTTCGTAGCCCTGCGCGGCCTGCGGCTGCGCGGAGGTCAGACGCGAGGCGAGGACGATGCCCGCGACGGCGGCGAACAGGCCCGACAGGGCGTAGATGACGACCTTCTGCCGCTTGACGCGCAGCCCGGACAGGCGCGCCGCCTCCTCGTTGCCGCCGATCGCGAACATGGACCGGCCGATGAACGTACGGCCCAGGATCAGCGCCGTGATCAGCCCCATGACGACCATCACGAGCACCGGCACCGGCAGCCAGCCGCCGAGCGTGTCACCGATGCGCGAGACGGACTGCGGGAACGGGATCGGGCTGCCCTGCGAGATGACGAGCGACAGACCACGCCCCACCGACAGCATCGCGAGCGTCGCGATGAACGGCGGGAGCTTGCCGTACGAGATCAGCGCGCCGTTGACGAATCCGCAGGCGATACCGGTGACGACGGCGAGGATCACGGCGATCCACACCGGGACGCCCTCGCTGGTCGCGGCCCACGCGAGGACCGTCGCCGACAGGGCGGCCACGGAGCCGACCGACAGGTCGATGCCCGCCGAGACGATGACGAAGGTGACGCCGAACGCGAGGATCGCGGTCACGGCGGCCTGCACGCCGACGTTGAGCAGGTTCTGCGTGGTCAGGAAGTCGCCGGACAGCAGCGACATGGCTATCACCAGGACGACCAGGGCGCTCAGCGCGCCGTTGTCGAGCAGGACGCGGCGCAGGCCACCCGCGCCGGCCGTGCTGCTCTTGAGCGTGTCAGTGGCCACGGGAGCCCTCCACTTCATTGTGTACGGGGGTGGTTGCCGGGGATGCCGCGGTGCTGACGGCGAGCGCCATCACGGAGTCCTGGGTCGCTTCGCCGGCCGCGAGCTCGCCCGCGATCCGGCCCTGCGCCATGACGAGGACCCGGTCGCTCATCCCGAGGACCTCCGGCAGATCGCTGGAGATCATCAGGACGGCGTGCCCGGCCGCGGTGAGTTCGTTGACGAGCTGGTAGATCTCGACCTTCGCGCCGACGTCGATGCCGCGTGTCGGCTCGTCGAGGATGAGGACCTTGATGTCGGCGAGCAGCCACTTGCCGATGACGACCTTCTGCTGGTTGCCGCCGGACAGGGTCCGCACATGCTGGCCGAGCCCGGCCATGCGCACGCCGAGCTGCTCGGCCATGCGCGCGGCCGCGACGCGCTGCGACCTGCGGTCCACCAGGCCCGCGCGGGTCGCCGAGCGCAGGGTGACCAGGCCCAGGTTCTCCTCGACGGAGGCGTCCAGGAGGAGGCCCTGCCCCTTGCGGTCCTCGGGCACGAGCCCGACGCCGGCGGCCATCGCCGCGTTCACGTCGTGTCGCGGCAGCCGTGCGCCCGCGACCTCGACGGTGCCCTTGTCGTACGGGTCGGCGCCGAAGACGGCACGGACGACCTCGGTGCGGCCCGCACCTACGAGGCCCGCGATGCCGACGACCTCGCCGGCCCGCACCTCGAAGTGCACGTCGTGGAAGACCCCGTCGCGGGTCAGGCCCTCGACCCGCAGCAACGGAGCGTCCGTGGTGTTGAGTTCGGGCCGCTCGCGCGGGTACTGCTGTTCGATGCTGCGGCCGACCATGAGCCGTACGAGCTCGGCCTCGGGGGTCGACGCGGGGACCTGGCCGACGCTCTTGCCGTCGCGGATGACCGTGACGCGGTCGCCGAGCGCGGCGATCTCCTCAAGGTGGTGGGTGATGAAGACGACGCCGACACCGTCCTCGCGCAGCGCGCGCACGATCCCGAAGAGCTTGTCCACCTCCTCCGAGGTGAGCACGGCCGTCGGCTCGTCCATGATGAGGACGCGCGCGTCCAGGCTCAGGGCCTTCGCGATCTCGACCATCTGGAGCCGGGCGATGCCCAGTTCGCGCACCCGGGTCCGGGGCGACACCGTCAGGCCGACGCGCCGCAGCAGCTCCTCGGCGTCGGCCTCCATCCTCTTCCGGTCGATCATCCCGAGGCGTCGCGGCTGGCGGCCCAGGAAGATGTTCTCGGCGACCGTCAGATCGGGGACGAGGTTGAACTCCTGGTAGATGGTGGCGATCCCGAGGCGCTCGGCGTCCTGGGCCCCGTGGATACGGGTCTCCCGGCCGTCGACGACGATCCGTCCCGCGTCGGGCCGGTAGGCGCCGGAGAGCATCTTGATGAGGGTGCTCTTGCCCGCGCCGTTCTCGCCGAGCAGCACGTGCACCTCGCCGCGGCGCAGATCGAAGTCGACGCTGTCGAGGGCGACGACGCCGGGGAACGTCTTGCGTATCCCCTCGATGCGCAGCAGCTCCTCGGGCGGCCCGGCCGACTCCTGGGCCTGCCGCTCTTCCGGGTTGCTCACGGGTTCCTCCTCGTTGAGGTCGTGGCGGTGGGGGTGTCTGCGGGAGCCGGAGCCGGGCTCTTTGTCTCGCCGCAGGACCGCCGGACGACCAGGCGCGCCGGCAGTGTCACCGACTGCGGGGGCCTGCCCTCGATGCGGTCGATCAGGGCCCGTACGGCGGCCCGGCCGAGCTCCTTGGTCGGCTGGGCGATCGCCGTGACCGGCGGGTCGGTGTGCACGAACCAGGGGATGTCGTCGAAGGCCGCGAGCCCGATGTCGTGCGGGACGCGCAGCCCGGCGGCCCTGATCGCGTCGAGCGCGCCGAGCGCCATCAGGTTGTCGGCGGCGAACACGACCTCGGGCGGCTCGGACAGGGCCAGGAAGCGCTCCGTCGCGCGCCGGCCGCTGTCCGCCTGGAAGTCGCCCTGCCCGATGTAGGCGTCCGGCAGGGATATCCCGTACGCGGCGAGCGCCTCGCGGAACGCCTCGACGCGCTCGCTGCCGGTCGTGGTGGCGGCGGGCCCCGCGATGATGGCGAGGCGGCGGTGGCCGAGGGCGTGCAGATGGGCCACGAGGTCGCGCACCGCGGCGCGCCCGTCGGAGCGGACCACGGGCACGTCCACGCCCGGGATCCAGCGGTCGACGAAGACCATCGGCGTACCGGCGCGCGCGGCTTCCAGCATCAGCGGCGAGCCGCCGTCGGTGGGGGAGACCAGGAGGCCGTCGATGCGCCGGTCGACGAGGGTGCGTACGTGGTGGTCCTGGATGTCGGGCTGCTCGTCCGCGTTCCCGATGATGACGCTGTAGCCCAGCGCGCGGGCCTCCTCCTCGACGGAGCGGGCCAGCTCGGTGAAGTACGGGTTGAGTACGTCGCTGATGACCAGGCCGAGCGTGCGGGTCTGGGCGGTGCGCAGGGAGCGGGCCACGGCGTTCGGGCGGTAGCCGAGCGAGTCGACCGCGCCGAGCACGCGGGCGCGCGCGTCCGGGCTCACGGACGGGTGGCTGTTCAGCACCCGCGAGACCGTGGCGACGGAGACACCCGCCGCCGCGGCGACGTCCTTGATGCTCGCCATCGCAGGACCACCTCCTTGTGGCTGCTTGGTCCGGAACGGATCCGAAACCTGGTTCGACACCGTCATGGAATCGATTACACGGAGAATTGGAATCGATTACACGGACTGTTGGCAACCCCCGTTCCGCTTATCGAGACCGGATCGTGATGTACGCCGCCCTCGCGGCCGGTGTCGGACGGCCGTGTCAGTGGTGCGTGAGACGCTGGCGGAGTCAGCCACGGAACCCGCACGGAAGGGGCACACGCCCGTGAACCACGCACAGCTCACCGCGCTCGGCCGGGCCCTGCGCCTCCTCGGCGAGCACGGCGAGGGCCTCAGCACCGACACCCCCGACAGCAAGCTGCACGAGATGCGCGCGGACGTGAAGCGCGCGCTCGACCTCATCGAGGACTCCGTCACCGGCGACCCGCCCACCACGCGCTGCCCGGAGCACCCCACGGGCCCGGTCGACGAGAACGCGCAGGACCTGTGCCTGCTCTGCGAGACCCGTCGCCGCGTCGCCCGCCGCTCCGAGATCAATGGCACATATCCCACGAGACCCCGGCAGGGGGAGAGCGCGGACGCCCCGGCGATGTCGCGGTACGGCGTCCGGGAGGACCGCCCGCAGCCCCAGCAGCGCTGGCTCCCCGAGAAGTGGAACGGGCAGGTGTGGCAGCTGTGCGGCACCCCGCGGCACGACCGCAGGGAGGCCGAGCACTATCTCGCGGCCCAGCGCAGGGAGCCCCGCGCGGCCTCGGCGTACCGCCTGGTCCACGCGTTCACGGACTACGAGGTGGTGCGGGTCTGGGGCACGCCCGTCAAGGTGGACATCGAACCCATGGGCGGCGGCCTGTAGTCCGTAACCCGGGTACCGCTCCCCGGGTGTCCGACCCCACGGGTACGGTCGCCTCATGTCGAACCCGGGGATGGCGGTGCTCGAGGGGGTCCTCGAGCGGATCACGTACGCCAACGAGGAGAGCGGGTACACGGTCGCCCGCGTCGACACCGGCCGCGGCGGCGGTGATCTGCTCACCGTCGTCGGCGCGCTGCTTGGCGCGCAGGCCGGCGAGTCGCTGCGCATGGAGGGCCGCTGGGGCTCCCACCCGCAGTACGGCAAGCAGTTCACCGTGGAGAACTACACGACGGTCCTGCCCGCCACCATCCAGGGCATCCGCCGCTATCTCGGATCCGGCCTGGTCAAGGGCATCGGCCCGGTCTTCGCCGACCGGATCACCCGTCACTTCGGCCTGGACACCCTGGACATCATCGAGCAGGAGCCGAAGCGCCTGATCGAGGTGCCGGGCCTCGGCCCCAAGCGCACCAAGAAGATCGCCGACGCCTGGGAGGAGCAGAAGGCCATCAAGGAAGTGATGGTCTTCCTCCAGAGCGTGGAGGTGTCCACGTCGATCGCGGTGCGCATCTACAAGAAGTACGGCGACGCGTCGATCTCCGTGGTCAAGAACCAGCCCTACCGGCTCGCGTCCGACGTCTGGGGCATCGGCTTCCTCACCGCCGACCGCATCGCGCAGTCCGTCGGCATCCCGCACGACAGCCCCGAGCGCGTCAAGGCGGGCCTGCAGTACGCGCTTTCGCAGTCCACCGACCAGGGCCACTGCTTCCTGCCGGAGGAACAGCTGATCTCCGACGCGGTCAAACTCCTCCAGGTCGACACGGGCCTGGTCATCGAGTGCCTGGACGAGCTGGCGGGCGAGGAGGAGGGCGTCGTACGGGAGCGGGTGCCGGGCCCGGACGGCGGGGAAGAGCTGGTGACCGCGGTCTATCTCGTCCCCTTCCACCGCGCCGAACTCTCCTTGTCCGCCCAGCTGTTGCGCCTCCTGCGCACGGACGAGGACCGGATGCCGGGGTTCCGGGACGTCGCGTGGGACAAGGCTTTGACCTGGCTCGCGGGGCGCACGGGGGCCGAGCTCGCGCCCGAGCAGGAGGAGGCGGTGAAGCTCGCCCTGACGAAGAAGGTCGCCGTCCTCACCGGAGGTCCCGGCTGCGGCAAGTCCTTCACGGTCCGCTCGATCGTCGAACTGGCGCGCGCCAAGCGGGCGAAGGTCGTCCTCGCCGCCCCCACGGGCCGCGCCGCCAAGCGCCTGGCCGAGCTGACCGGCGCCGAGGCGTCCACGGTCCACCGCCTGCTCGAACTCAAGCCGGGCGGTGACGCGGCCTACGACCGGGACCGGCCGCTCGACGCCGACCTCGTCGTGGTCGACGAGGCGTCGATGCTCGACCTCCTGCTGGCCAACAAGCTGGCCAAGGCCGTGCCGCCGGGCGCCCATCTGCTGTTCGTGGGCGACGTCGACCAGCTGCCGAGCGTCGGCGCGGGCGAGGTGCTGCGGGACCTGCTCGGCGAGGGCGGCCCGGTCCCCGCGGTCCGCCTCACCCGCATCTTCCGCCAGGCCCAGGAGTCCGGCGTCGTCACGAACGCGCACCGCATCAATGGGGGTCAGCATCCGCTCACCCAGGGCCTCAAGGACTTCTTCCTGTTCGTGGAGGAGGACACGGAGGAGGCGGGCCGGCTCACCGTCGATGTCGCCGCCCGCCGCATCCCCGCCAAGTTCGGCCTCGACCCGCGGCGCGACATCCAGGTTCTCGCCCCGATGCACCGCGGCCCGGCCGGCGCCGGCACCCTCAACGGCCTGCTCCAGCAGGCCGTCACGCCCGCCCGCCCCGACCTCCCCGAGAAGCGCTTCGGCGGCCGGGTCTTCCGCGTGGGCGACAAAGTCACCCAGATCAGGAACAACTACGAGAAGGGGGAGAACGGCGTGTTCAACGGCACCGTCGGCGTCGTCACCTCCCTCGACGCGGACGAGCAGCGGCTGACCGTGCTCACCGACGAGGACGAGGAAGTTGTATACGAATTCGATGAGCTGGACGAGCTGGCTCACGCGTATGCCGTGACGATCCACCGCTCCCAGGGAAGTGAGTATCCGTGCGTCGTGATCCCGGTGACGACCGGCGCCTGGATGATGCTGCAGAGGAACCTCCTCTACACGGCGGTCACGCGGGCCAAGAAGCTGGTGGTGCTCGTCGGTTCACGCAAGGCGCTCGGCCAGGCGGTGCGCACGGTCTCCGCGGGAAGGCGTTGTACGGCGCTCCGTTTCCGGCTCTCCGGGGGCACATCCTTCGGTTTGGTAACTTTCGATCGATCAAATGAGTCGGAAACGTCACACGGGCTTTCCGGAAGCGGGGCGAAGGGGGCAGGATGAGCAGGTTGGCGGCACTCAGTGCCGCGAATAGGCCCAATGGTCGACCCCGAGTGCACTCTGCTGGGCCAAGTGGGGGATGGTAGAGAACAGTCAGGGCACCTCGAAGAAGAGGCACTACGTCGGTGAGGGATGACGTGAGCGACAACTCTGTAGTACTGCGGTACGGCGATGGCGAGTACACCTACCCGGTGATCGACAGCACCGTCGGTGACAAGGGCTTCGACATCGGGAAGCTCCGGGCCCAGACCGGTCTGGTGACCCTCGACAGCGGATACGGCAACACCGCCGCCTATAAATCCGCGATCACCTATCTCGACGGTGAGCAGGGCATCCTCCGGTACCGCGGCTACCCGATCGAGCAGCTGGCCGAGCGTTCCACCTTCACCGAGGTGGCCTACCTGCTGATCAACGGCGAGCTTCCGACCGTCGACGAGCTCTCCACTTTCAAGAACGAGATCACCGGGCACACGCTGCTCCACGAGGACGTCAAGCGCTTCTTCGACGGCTTCCCGCGTGACGCCCACCCGATGGCGATGCTGTCCTCCGTGGTCAGCGCGCTGTCGACGTTCTACCAGGACAGTCACAACCCGTTCGATGAGCAGCAGCGCCACCTGTCGACGATCCGGCTGCTCGCCAAGCTGCCGACCATCGCGGCGTACGCGTACAAGAAGTCGATCGGTCACCCGTTCGTCTACCCGCGCAACGACCTCGGCTACGTCGAGAACTTCCTGCGCATGACGTTCTCCGTGCCGGCGCAGGAGTACGACCTCGACCCGGTCGTCGTCGCCGCGCTCGAGAAGCTGCTCATCCTGCACGCGGACCACGAGCAGAACTGTTCGACGTCCACCGTGCGTCTGGTCGGCTCCTCGCAGGCGAACATGTTCGCCTCGATCTCCGCCGGTATCTCCGCCCTGTGGGGCCCGCTGCACGGCGGCGCCAACCAGTCGGTCCTGGAGATGCTCGAGGGCATCCAGGCCAACGGCGGCGATGTCGACTCCTTCATCCGCAAGGTGAAGAACAAGGAGGACGGCGTCCGCCTGATGGGCTTCGGCCACCGGGTGTACAAGTCCTTCGACCCGCGCGCCAAGATCATCAAGGCCGCGGCGCACGATGTCCTCTCGGCCCTCGGCAAGTCCGACGAGCTGCTCGACATCGCGCTCAAGCTGGAGGAGCACGCGCTCTCCGACGAGTACTTCGTCTCGCGCAACCTCTACCCGAACGTCGACTTCTACACGGGCCTCATCTACCGGGCCATGGGCTTCCCGACCGAGATGTTCACGGTCCTGTTCGCCCTCGGCCGGCTGCCGGGCTGGATCGCCCAGTGGCACGAGATGATCAAGGAGCCGGGATCGCGCATCGGCCGCCCGCGCCAGATCTACACCGGCGAGGTCCTGCGTGACTTCGTGCCCGTCGAGGCTCGCTGATCCTCGGCCGGGGGTCCGGGGGTCGTTCCCCGGGCCGGCACAGTACCGGCGAGGTCCTGCGTGACTTCGTGCCCGTCGAGGCCCGCTGAGGCCTCGCGCCGTGCACCGCGCGCTGCGTGACCGCACACCATGCAGCGCGCCCCCCGCGTCGAGCGGGAGCAGAAGTGAAGAGAAAGCGGAAAGCGCCCCGCTGCCAGTCCCCCCACGGGCCGGCAGTCGGGGCGCTTTCCTTTTCCCGGTGCGGATTCCCCCCACGGGATCCGTCCGGGCGTCTACGGTGCGGTCTGCCGGGACGCGTACACGGGAGGGCCGCTCAAGCTCTCCGTGGCACGTGTCCCGGCCAACGCGGTCGGGTCCGTCCCCCAAGACGGCCCCGGTCAACACAGAAACGCCCCCCAAGACGTTTCTGCATCGCCTCCTTAGACTCGCGAGAACCTCAAATGGTTACGTTCAGATCACTGTGATCTGCGTCTCCTGCATATGTCCTGATCGTGCGCAAGAGACCCCATATGTAGATCGAGGTTCGGACGTGAGAATGCTGCGGTTGTGATGTGAGGCGAATGTGAAGACCCCTTGATGATGGGCCAGACCACGGGCGATGGGAAGTCCTTCCAGAAAAAGGGCCGCTCACCTTCAGGAAAACGTCCTCAGCCGGAGGCTGTTCGTCACCACGAACACGGACGAGAACGCCATCGCGGCGCCCGCGATCATCGGGTTCAGGAACCCGGCGGCGGCCAGCGGCAGCGCGGCCACGTTGTAGCCGAAGGCCCAGAAGAGGTTCCCCTTGATGGTGGCGAGGGTGCGGCGGGAGAGCCGGATCGCGTCGGCGGCCACGCGCAGGTCCGCCCGCACCAGCGTCAGGTCACTCGCCTCGATCGCGGCGTCCGTGCCGGTCCCCATCGCGAGCCCCAGATCGGCGGTGGCGAGCGCCGCCGCGTCGTTCACGCCGTCGCCGACCATGGCGACGGTGCGCCCCTCGGCCTTCAGGCGCCGGACGACGTCGACCTTCTCCTGCGGCAGGACCTCCGCGTACACGGCGTCCTCGGCGATCCCCACGGCCCGCGCCACGGACTCGGCGACGATCCGGTTGTCGCCGGTCAGGAGCACCGGCGTGAGGCCCAGCGCGCGCAGCTCGGCGACGGCCTGGGCGCTCGTCGGGCGGACCGCGTCGGCGACCGTGATGACACCCCGTGCCTCCCCGTCCCAGGCGACGGCGACGGCGGTGCGGCCCGCGGCCTCGGCGGCTGTCTTGGCGGCGGCCAGCGCGGGCGGCAGGGCGATGCCGTGCTCGGCGAGGAGGCGCTCCCGGCCGACCAGGACGTCGTGCCGGTCCACCACGCCGCGGACGCCCAGCCCGGCGAGCGCGGTGAAGCGGGTGACGGCGGGCAGTGTGCCGGCCCGGTCGGCGGCGCCCTCCGCGACGGCCCGGGCGACGGGGTGCTCGGAGGCGTGCTCCGCGGCCCCGGCCAGCCGCAGCAGGGTCTTCTCCTCGACGCCCTCGGCGGCGTACGCGTCCTGGAGCGTCATCCGGCCGGTCGTCACCGTGCCGGTCTTGTCGAGGACGACGGTGTCGACGCGGCGCGTGTTCTCCAGGACCCCGGGGCCCTTGATGAGGATGCCGAGCTGGGCGCCGCGGCCGGTGCCGACCATGAGCGCGGTGGGCGTCGCGAGGCCGAGCGAGCAGGGGCAGGCGATGATCAGAACGGCGACGGCCGAGGTGAACGCGGCGGTCACCTCGCCGGTGGCGAGCAGCCAGCCGGCGAACGTGCCGAGCGCGATGACGAACACCACCGGCACGAACACGCCGGCGATCCGGTCGGCGAGGCGCTGCACCTCGGCCTTGCCGGTCTGCGCGTCCTCGACGAGGCGCGCCATGCGGGCGAGTTGGGTGTCGGCGCCGACGCGGGTCGCCTCGACGACGAGCCGGCCGCCGGCGTTCACGGTCGCGCCGGTCACGGCGTCGCCGACGGTCACGTCCACGGGCGCGGACTCGCCGGTGAGCAGGGCGGCGTCGACGGCTGAGGCACCCTCGACGACGATGCCGTCGGTCGCGATCTTCTCGCCGGGCCGCACGACGAACCGGTCGCCCGGCCTCAGCCGCCCGACCGGCAGGCGCACTTCCGCGCCCGAGGCGTCCAGCACGGCGACGTCCTTGGCGCCGAGTTCGAGCAGGGCGCGCAGGGCGGTGCCGGCCCGGCGCTTGGAGCGGGCCTCCAGATAGCGGCCGAGCAGGATCAGGGTGACGACGCCCGCGGCGACTTCGAGGTAGATGGTGGAGGTGGCGTCGGTGCGGTCGACGGCGAACGTGAATCCGTGCCGCATCCCGATCGTCCCGGCGTCGCCCAGGAACAGGGCCCACAGCGACCAGCCGAACGCGGCGAGCGTCCCGACGGAGACGAGCGTGTCCATGGTGGCGGCGCCGTGCCGCGCGTTGGTCCAGGCGGCCCGGTGGAAGGGGAGCCCGCCCCAGACGGCGACGGGGGCGGCGAGCGTGAGGGAGAGCCACTGCCAGTTGTCGAACTGGAGGGCGGGCACCATCGCCAGCAGGACGACGGGCAGGGAGAGCAGCACGCAGACGGCGAGCCGCCGGCGCACAGGGGTGGTGGGGTCGGGCTCGGCGCCGGTCCCGGAACCGCTCCCGGCTTCCGTGCGGACCTCGTCCCGGTGTTCGTCGCCGGCCCCGTCCGGACCGTCCGCGGAGGCTTCGACCGGCTCCTCCCGGACGACCGGCTCCTCCCGGACGACCGGCTCCGCCGTGTATCCGAGCTTCTGCACCGTGGCGACCAGTTCGGCGACCTCGACCCCGGGCGCGTACGCGACCTTCGCCTTCTCGGTCGCGAGATTGACCGTCGCCGTCACGCCGTCGAGGCGGTTGAGCTTCTTCTCGATACGGGCCGAGCAGGAGGCGCAGGTCATCCCGCCGACGGCGAGCTCCACTTCGGAGAGCGGCCCGGCCGTGGTGTCCGTGGGCGTGGTCATCGCGGTTCTTTCCAGGGGCGTACGGGACTACCGCCGAGCGTACGACCACGGGTGCCGGGCCGTGATGGGCGGCCCGGCGCTCCCTGAGGTCTCAGGCGCTGCCGGCCAGCTCGTAGCCCGCCTCGTCGACGGCGGCCCGGACTTCCTCCTCGTCGAGGGGCGCCGCGGAGACGACGGTCACCTGTCCCGTGGAGGCCACGGCCTTCACCGACATGACGCCGGCCAGCCCCGAGATCTCGTCCGACACCGCGCCCTCGCAGTGGCCGCAGGTCATGCCGGTCACCTGGTACACGGTGGTGACGGCTCCCTCGGCGCTCCCGGCGGCGTCCGAGTGGCACGAACCGCTGGGCGAGCAGCAGGAACCGGTCGACTCGGTGCCGATCTGGGGGAGCTCGGTCTGGGCGCTCATGTCGTTCTCCTTGTCGAAGGCCGCGTGCGTCCCGGTCTGCGCAGGCGTGCGGCGTACCGTGCGAGTGAGGCGCCGGGCCATCCCCGGGACCTCCTGACCCTCACGACTGTATACCCCTAGGGGGTATTTCTCCAAGAGGGGTCGCTGCGGGCGAGCGAACGTACCCAGGCGATTCCCGCGAGCGAGATGATCACGAGACCGCCCACCGAGAAGAGCGTGAAGAGGTGCTTCTGGGTGTCGGTCGGCTGCGGGATGAAGCCCTCGGCGAAGAGCGAGAGGGGCAGGTCCGTGGCGGTGAGCCGGGCGACGATCCAGATCGCGATGCCGTGCATGGAGTCCCACAGAGCGTGCAGGAAGGAGACGCCCAGACAGGTGAGCACCACCGGCGCCGCGAAGCGATAGCGCCCGTTCGGCCTGCGGAAGGCCAGCAGGACGGCGCCGGAGATCGCCGTCCACAGCCCGTGCCCGAACGGTGCGAGCAGCCCGCGCAGCACCTCCGTCTCCAGGAGCGAGCGCAGGTCGATGCCCTGCGCGCCGACGGCCGCGTTGAACGCGTGGCCCGCGCTCTCGAAGGCTGCGAAGCCGAAGCCGACGGACGCGCCGAGGACGAGTCCCGCCCGCAGCCCGCGCACCCGCGGCTGCCTGCGCAGCATGTACATCAGGGCGGCGAGCTTGACCGCTTCCTCGATCAGGCCGACCCCGACGAACATCCACAGCGAGGGGTGCAGCAGGTAGTACTCCATGACCGAGGCGCCGAGCACCCCGAGGATGCCGCCGACGACGAAGCAGCCGAGCATCAGGCTCACGCCCAGGTCGCGCGCGTGACGCTCGTACGCCCACAGCACGAAGGTGCCCGGGACGAGGAAGCTGCCGAGCAGGATCAGCGTCGGCAGGAGCGTGGTGTCCCTGGTCGCGTAGGTGACGACGGCGGTCAGCGTCCACAGGGCGAGTCCGCCCCACAGCCAGTGCTTCCACAGTCCCGCCCGGATCCGCGGCACGGACGACGGGGGCCGCTTGGGGCCGGGGATGCGGGCTCGGGGCGCGCCGGGCGGCGGTGCTTGGGTCACGGCAATTCCCTCTGAGTGGGGAAGATTTGTGACGCAGTTTACGTAGATACGTGTTTTGTCGCACCGTGAGTTGGTGCGGGGGCAGGGTCCCGGTGTCCGGGCCGGGGGCTACGTTCGTCCGGTCGGGTGACCGTCAGGGTCTTTCGTTCGGTGGAAGTGAGGCGCGAGGGCGATGCGGGCTGTGGTGTTCGAGAAGTTCGGGGAGCGGGCCGAGGTGCGGGAGGTGCCCGATCCGGCGCCGGCGCCGCACGGCGTGGTCGTACGGGTCGAGGCGACGGGCCTGTGCCGCAGCGACTGGCACGGCTGGATGGGCCACGACCCGGACATCCGCCTGCCGCACGTACCCGGGCATGAACTCGCCGGAGTGGTAGAGGCGGTGGGCGCCGATGTCCAGGACCGGCGGCCGGGCGACCGGGTCACGGTCCCGTTCGTGTGCGCCTGCGGCACCTGCGCGTCCTGCGCGGCCGGTGACCACCAGGTGTGCGAGCGCCAGACGCAGCCCGGCTTCACGCACTGGGGCTCCTTCGCCGAGTACGTCGCCCTCGACCACGCCGCCGTGAACCTGGTGGACGTGCCGGACGAGCTGTCGTTCGCGACGGCGGCGGGTCTCGGCTGCCGTTTCGCGACCGCGTTCCGCGCCGTGGTCGCGCAGGGCCGGGTCGCCGCCGGGGAGTGGGTCGCCGTGCACGGGTGCGGCGGCGTCGGCCTGTCCGCCGTGATGATCGCGGCGGCGAGTGGCGCGCGGGTCGTCGCGGTCGATGTCTCGCCCGCCGCGCTGGACCTTGCCCGCACCTTCGGCGCCGCCCACTGTCTGAACGCCTCCGAGGTGCCCGATGTGGCCGCTGCCGTAAGGGAGTTGACCGGCGGCGGGGCACACCTGTCGCTCGACGCGCTCGGCTCACCGGTCACCTGTGCCGCCTCGGTGGGCGGGCTGCGGCGACGGGGCCGCCATGTGCAGGTCGGCCTGCTGCCGCAGGACCCGGTCGTGCCCATGGGCCGGGTGATCGGCCTCGAACTCGAACTCCTCGGCAGCCACGGGATGGCCGCGCACGCTTATCCCCGGATGCTGGAGACGGTCCGCGCCGGGGTCCTGCGGCCGGACCTCCTGGTCACCTCCACGATCACGCTGGACGCGGCACCCGCAGCGCTTGACGCGATGGGTGCGGCGCCCGGCGCGGGCGTGACGATCATCGAGCCGTGGGCGTGAGATTCCTGAGCCTCGGTCAGGGCCGCCCCTGATGCTCCGCCCACTCCGGGGCGAGGACCGACATCAGCGTCGAGTCGTACCACTGGCCGTCGCGCAGTACCGACTGCCGGGCCACGCCTTCCTCGACGAAGCCCACCTTCTCGTAGACGCGGCGGGCCCGGTGGTTGTGGCTGAACAGGTCCAGGGCGATGCGGTGCAGGCCCAGGCGCTCGAAGCCGTGGCCGACGATGAGGCGGACCGCCTCCGTGCCGAGGCCCCGGCCGCGGCCCTCGGGGCCGACGAGCGTGCGGAACGTGCAGCTGCGGTGCTCCGGGTCCCAGTCGTACAGGACGACCTCACCGACGAGTCGGCCGGTGGCGCGGTCGGTCACCGCGAGGTCGAGGCGGTCGTCCTGGGCACTGCGTGAGCCGTACCAGGAGCGCAGGAAGTCCACGGTGAGCTCGTTCGACGGGTCGCCGGTGAAGTGGCGGACCTCCGGGTCGTCGATGATCTCGGCCATCGTGTCCGCGTCGGCGGCGGTGAACGGCCGCAGGACGGTCTTCTCGCCGGTCAGTACCGGCTTGGCGGAGAAGCCGGCCGCCAGGGGGTCTTGGGTCATGCGGGGATTGTCCGGAGGGGCGGGCGCGCGGGGCAATCGAATAACGGGGGCGCCGGCCCGCACGGTGGCATGCGTGCGCGGCGGCGTCCGTGCGACGGAGGGTGGTCACTGCTTGAGGCCGCGGTTGCGGGGGCGGGAGGCGACCCAGGCGCGGACGGTGTCCGCGTACCAGTACGGCTTTCCCGACTCCACGTGGTCGGGCGGGGGCAGGAGGCCGTGCTTGCGGTACGAGCGCACGGTGTCCGGCCGGACCCGGATGTGCGCGGCGATGTCCTGGTACGACCAGAGCCTTCGGTCGGTCATCTGTGGCTCCTTGCTGCGGGTGCCGCAGCGGCGGCTCGGGGTGGCCGTCGGGGGAGCTGCGGCGCGAACGCTGGCGATCAGTCAGCCTGTGCCCGGACAACGACGCGCCCGGAGCGGAGGCGAGGGGCTGTCGACGGGATGTGACGCAAGACCCGCGTATACGAGACATGTGTGACAGGAAAGGGGTGTTTGTGACGCGAGTGACGCATTGGCGGCGCACGGAAGGCGCGTACGCGGGCGTGACCGTTCGTCCGGTGGCGCCGTTCTCCTACACCCCGCACGACCTCAGATAGCCCCTGGTGCGGCGGGCGATGGGCAGCGGACGGTCCGGCTCGCACGGGTACATGTCCTGCTCGACGATCGCGAAGAGATCAACGTCGAGGCGCTGTGCGGCCGCGATGACGGGCTCCAACGCGGGCTCCCCGGCCGGGGGTTCACACATCACGCCGCGCGCCACGGCAGGCCCGAACGGGACCCCGCCCGCGCGGACCCCGGCGAGCACGGCCGGGTCGACCTGCTTGAGGTGGAGGTAGCCGATGCGCTCGCCGTACGTCTCGATGAGCTTGACGCTGTCGCCGCCGCAGTACGCGTAGTGGCCCGTGTCGAGGCAGAGGGAGACGAGGTCCTGGTCCGTGGAGTCGAGGAAGCGGGCGACGTTCTCCTCGGAGTCGATGTGCGTGTCGGCGTGCGGGTGCACGACGGTCCGCAGGCCGTACCGCTCGCGGACCTCGTGGGCGAGCCGCTCGGTCTGGGTGGTCAGGTCGCGCCACTGCGCCGCTGTGAGGGACGAGTCCTCGATGACCTCGCCCGTCTTGTCGTCGCGCCAGAAAGCGGGGATGACGACGAGATGCCCGGCGCCGGTCGCGCGCGTGAGTTCGGCGATGGCCGAGACGTGCTCCCACGTCGCGTCCCAGACGCCGGAGCCGCGGTGCAGGCCCGTGAAGACCGTGCCGGCGGAGACCTTCAGGCCGCGCCGTCCGGTCTCCTCCGCGAGCACGTCCGGGTCCGTGGGCAGGTAGCCGTACGGGCCGAGCTCGATCCACTCGTAGCCCGCTTCGGCGACCTCGTCGAGAAAGCGCCGCCAGGGGACCTGGCGGGGGTCGTCGGGGAACCACACGCCCCAGGAGTCGGGTGCCGAGCCGATGCGGATGCGGGGTGACATCGTCGTCATGGAACCAGCCTTCAGGGCGTCGGAGACGGGTGTCAAGACGTGGTCCGAATGTCCGGACAAAATGTTGACAGGGTCTTGGGGCAGGGCTAGACCTGAGCCTGAGACCGCCGAAGGGGCGCGCGCCCCGCCGAAGGGAATCCGTATGCAGCCCAGTCCCGGCGAGCCGTACGACCTGATCACCATGGGCCGGATCGGCGTGGACCTCTATCCGTTGCAGGCGGGCGTGCCACTGGCGGAAGTGGACACGTTCGGCAAGTTCCTGGGCGGATCGTCGTCGAACGTCGCGGTGGCGGCGGCCCGGCTCGGGCGCCGCACGGCGACGGTCACCCGCACCGGGGCGGACCCCTTCGGGGAGTATCTGCACCGCCAACTGCGGGAGTTCGGCGTCGACGACCGCTGGGTCACCCCCGTGCCGGGCCTGCCGACGCCCGTCACGTTCTGCGAGGTCTTCCCGCCGGACGACTTCCCCCTCTACTTCTACCGCCGGCCCAAGGCGCCCGACCTGGAGATCCACACCGCCGAACTCGACCTGGACGCCATCAGGGAGGCCCGGGTCTTCTGGATGACGGGGACCGGGCTGAGCGAGGAGCCGAGCCGCTCGGCGACCCTGGCCGCGCTGGCGCACCGGGCGAAGGTGGGGATCACCGTCTTCGACCTCGACTGGCGGCCGATGTTCTGGGAGGACCCGGAACAGGCCAGGCCCCACTACGCCGAGGCCCTGCGCCACACGACCGTCGCCGTCGGCAACGTCGACGAGGTCGAGATCGCCACCGGTGAGCGCGAACCGGCAGCGGCGGCACGGGCGTTGCTCGCCGCCGGGGTGCGCCTCGCCGTCGTCAAACAGGGCCCCAAGGGCGTACTCGCCATGGCCGCGGACGGCAGTTGCGCGGAGGTGCCGCCGCTGCCCGTCGACGTCCTGAACGGGCTCGGCGCGGGCGACGCGTTCGGCGGCGCCCTGTGCCACGGACTGCTCGCCGACCGGGAACTGGAGGACGTCATGCGGTTCGCGAACGCGGCGGGCGCGATCGTCGCGTCCCGCCTGGAGTGCTCGTCGGCGATGCCGACCCGCGACGAGGTAGAGGCCGCACTCACGGCGGGAGAGGTCCGATGAGCCGGGCGGGCCGGGTCGGCGGGAGCAGCCCGGGACACGTTCCCGCGCGGGGCGGCCGGGACATGAGCGTCGATCCCCTGAGGCTGGTGCGGCTGCGGGCCCACCACCCCGAGGCCGTCGCCGAGGCGGCGGCGCGGCGGCCGCGCAGGCCGCTGATCGCGCACGAGGCCGGGCGCCTCCTGATCGTCGCCGCCGACCACCCCGCGCGCGGCGCCCTCGCCGTGGGGGAGCGCCCCTTCGCCATGGCCGACCGCGCCGACCTCCTCGGACGGCTCTGCCTCGCCCTGTCGCGGCCCGGCGTCGACGGGGTCCTCGCCACCGCCGACATCCTCGACGACCTGCTTCTGCTCGGCGCGCTCGACGGCAAGGTCGTCCTCGGCTCGATGAACCGCGGCGGGCTCGCCGGGGCCTCCTTCGAACTCGACGACCGGTTCACCGGACACCGGCCCGCGGACCTGCACCGGCTGCGGTTCGACGCCGGCAAGCTGCTCCTTCGTATCGACTACGACGACCCGGGATCGCTGCGCACCATGGAGTCCGCGGCCCGCGCCGTCGACGAGATGGCCGAGCTGCGACTGCCCGTGTTCGTCGAGCCGTTCCTGTGCCACCGCGATCCGGCGAGCGGGGCCCTGCGCAGCGACCTGGGCGCCGAGGCCGTCACCACGTCCATCGCCATCGCCTCCGGCCTCGGCGGCAGCTCCGCGTACACCTGGCTCAAGGTGCCCGTCACCGATAACCCCGACGACATGGTGCGCGTCATGGAGACGTCGACGCTGCCCGCGGTGCTGCTCGGCGGTGATGTCGGATCCGCTGACGACCAGGACGCGGCATACGAGAAATGGCGGCACGCGCTCCGACTGCCCACCGTGCAGGGCCTGGTGGTGGGGCGCTCGCTGCTCTACCCGGCCGACGGCGACGTGGCGGGCGCGGTCGACAGCGCAGCGTCGCTGCTGTAGGAGGGGACGGTGACGAACGACAGGGACCTCATGAACCTGTACCTGCCCCGGGGGAGCGCCGCCGACGGGCCCTACGCCCTGGCCGTCGGCCCGGAGCGGGCCGGCTGGTCCCGCGCGGGGCTGCGAGTGATCGAACTGAGGCCCGGACAAACCCACGATCTGGACACCGGTGCGAGTGAATGGATCGTGCTGCCCCTGACGGGTGGTTGCACGGTGCGCACGGGAAGCCGGATCATCGAACTGCTGGGCCGGGAGAGCGTGTTCGGCGGGGTCAGCGACTTCGCCTACGTGCCCCGCGACGCCCATGCGCAGATCGCCTCCGGCGCGGGAGGCCGCTTCGCCCTGGCAGGAGCGAAGTGCGAGCGTAAGCTCCCCGCCCGCTACGGCCCCGCGCCGGAGGTTCCCGTCGAGCACCGCGGCTCCGGCACCAGCGCCCGCCAGGTGCGCAACTTCGCGTCCGCCGACGCCTTCGAGTGCGATCAGCTCATCGCCGTCGAAGTGATCACGCCCGGCGGGAACTGGTCCTCGTACCCGCCCCACAAGCACGACGAGCACCGGCCGGGCGTCGAGACCGAGCTGGAGGAGATCTACTACTTCGAGATCGAGGGGCCCCGCGGGTACGGGTACCAGCGCGTCTCGCCGTCCAGGCCCGGCGGCACCGACCTGCTCGCCGAGGTTCGTACGGGCGACGCGGTCCTCGTCCCCGACGGGTGGCACGGCCCGTCGATCGCGCAGCCGGGACACACGATGTACTACCTGAACGTGATGGCGGGACCGGGCGAGGAGCGGGAGTGGCGGATCTGCTTCCACTCCGATCACCTGACGGAGGGATACCGATGACGCGGCTCACCACAGCACAGGCCCTCGTGCGGTTCCTGTCCCGGCAGTACACCGAGCGCGACGGCGAGCGGCGCCGCCTGATCGACGCGACCTGGGGCATCTTCGGGCACGGGAACGTCGCCGGGATCGGCCAGGCACTCCTGGAGTACGCCCACGACATGCCCTACCACCAGGGCCGCAACGAACAGGCCATGGTGCACGCGGCCGTCGGCTTCGCCCGGCAGAGCGGCCGGCTCGCCGCGCAGGCCGTGACCACGTCCATCGGGCCCGGCGCCACCAACCTCGTCACCGGCGCCGCCCTCGCCACCGTCAACCACCTGCCCGTCCTGCTGCTGCCAGGCGACACCTTCGCGACCCGGCCCGCCGACCCCGTGCTCCAGCAGCTCGAAGTCCCCTACGCGGGCGACGTGTCGGTCAACGACTGCCTGCGCCCCGTCTCCAGGTACTTCGACCGGATCACCCGGCCCGAGGCCCTGATCCCCGCGGCCCTCGCGGCGATGCGCGTCCTCGCCGACCCGGTCGACACGGGCGCGGTCACCCTCGCGCTGCCGCAGGACGTGCAGGCCGAGGCGTACGACTGGCCCGACGCCTTCTTCGACGAGCGGGTGTGGGGCGTGCGCCGGCCCGCGCCCGACCCACGTGAGCTGGACGAGGCCGTCCGCGCGGTGCGCGCCGCGCGCAGGCCGCTGCTCGTCGCGGGCGGCGGCGTGCACCACAGCCGGGCCGAGGAGGCGCTGAAGGAGTTCGCGGACGCGACCGGGATCCCCGTCGCGTCCACCCAGGCCGGCAAGGGCTCCCTGCGCTGGGACCACCCCTCGGACGTCGGCGGCATCGGCCACACCGGCACCGCGACCGCGAACGAACTCGCCCGCACCGCCGACCTCGTCATCGGCGTCGGCACCCGCTACACCGACTTCACGACCGCGTCCGGCACCCTCTTCGGCTCCGGCAGCGTGCGCTTCCTCAACCTCAACATCGCGGCCTTCGACAGCCACAAGATGGCGGCCCTGCCGCTGGTCGCGGACGCTCGCACCGGCCTGGAACAGCTCACGGCCGGGCTGCGCGGCCACCGTGCGGAGCCCTCGTACGTCATGGAGTACACCGACGACAAGGAGCGCTGGGAGTACCGCGTCGACGCCTGCTTCACGGCCGACGACGACCTGGTGCACCCCACCCAGCCCCAGGTGCTCGGCGTCCTCGACGAACTCGTCACCGAGGACGACATCCTGATCAACGCGGCCGGTTCGCTCCCCGGTGATCTGCACAAACTGTGGCGGGCCCGGTCCCGCGACCAGTACCACGTCGAGTACGGCTACTCCTGCATGGGCTACGAGATCCCGGCCGCGATCGGGGTCGCGCTCGCCGCGCCGGGCCGGCCCGTGTGGGCGCTCGTCGGCGACGGCACGTATCTGATGATGCCCACCGAGATCGTCACCGCCGTCCAGGAGAACATCCCGGTCAAAGTGGTCCTCCTCCAGAACCACGGGTACGCGTCCATCGGCGGGCTCTCGGCCTCCGTGGGCGGCGAGGGGTTCGGTACGGGCTACCGCTTCCCGGCCGCCGACGGCACGTACACGGGCGCCCCGCTGCCCGTCGACCTCGCGGCGAACGCGGCCAGCCTCGGCATGACGGTGCTGCGCGCGAAAACCGTCCGTGATCTGCGGGAAGCCCTCGCGGCGGCGCGTGCGGCGGACGGTCCCACATGTGTCTACGTGGAGACCGAAACGGCAGACACAGTGTCGGGCGCGCCCCCCGCGCAGGCGTGGTGGGATGTGCCCGTGGCCGAGACAGCGACCCGACCGTCGGCGGTCAAGGCCCGCGAGGAGTACGACCGGCACGTCACCGCTCGGCGCCGCCGGCTGTGAAAGAACGCGAAACACCCGAAACACCCGTAGGACCCCAAAGGAGATTGCCCTCATGACGACCGACGTCAAGACCGTCAACCACTGGATCGGCGGGAAGACCGTCGAGGGTGTCTCGGGCAATTTCGGCCCGGTCACCGACCCCGCGACCGGCGCTGTCACGACGCAGGTCGCCTTCGCCGACATCGACGAGGTCGACGCCGCGGTCGCCTCGGCCAAGGCCGCGTACGCGACGTGGGGCACCTCGTCCCTCGCCAAGCGCACCGCGATCCTCTTCAAGTTCCGGGCGCTGCTCGACGCCAACCGCGACGCGATCGCCGAGCTGATCACCGCCGAGCACGGCAAGGTCCACTCGGACGCGCTCGGCGAGGTCGCCCGCGGCCTGGAGATCGTGGACCTGGCCTGCGGCATCACCGTGCAGCTGAAGGGCGAGCTGTCCACCGAGGTCGCCTCGCGCGTCGACGTGTCGTCGATCCGCCAGCCGCTCGGCGTCGTCGCCGGCATCACGCCGTTCAACTTCCCGGCCATGGTGCCGATGTGGATGTTCCCGCTCGCCATCGCGTGCGGCAACACCTTCGTGCTGAAGCCGTCGGAGAAGGACCCGTCGGCGTCCATGAAGATCGCCGAGCTGCTCTCCGAGGCCGGTCTGCCCGACGGCGTCTTCAACGTCCTGCACGGTGACAAGGTCGCCGTGGACCGCCTCCTGGAGCACCCGGACGTCGCGGCCGTCTCCTTCGTGGGGTCGACCCCGATCGCCCGCCACATTCACACCACGGCCTCCGCCAACGGCAAGCGCGTGCAGGCGCTCGGCGGCGCCAAGAACCACATGCTGGTCCTGCCCGACGCCGACCTGGACGCCGCCGCCGACGCCGCGGTCTCCGCCGCGTACGGCTCCGCGGGCGAGCGCTGCATGGCCATCTCGGCCGTCGTGGCCGTGGGCTCCGTCGCCGACGAGCTCGTCGCGAAGATCAAGGACCGCGCCGAGAAGATCAAGATCGGTCCCGGCAACGACCCGACCTCGGAGATGGGCCCGCTCATCACCGCCGCGCACCGCGACAAGGTGGCGTCCTACGTCACCGGCGCCGCGGCCGAGGGCTGCGAGGTCGTCCTCGACGGCACCGGCTACACGGTCGAGGGCCACGAGGACGGCCACTGGATCGGCCTCTCCCTGCTCGACCGCGTCCCCACGACCGCCAAGGCCTACCGGGACGAGATCTTCGGCCCGGTGCTCTGCGTGCTGCGCGTCGACACGTACGAGGAGGGCGTGGCGCTCATGAACGCCTCGCCGTTCGGCAACGGCACCGCGATCTTCACCCGCGACGGCGGCGCCGCCCGCCGCTTCCAGCTGGAGATCGAGGCGGGCATGGTCGGCGTGAACGTGCCGATCCCGGTGCCGGTGGGCTACCACTCCTTCGGTGGCTGGAAGGACTCGCTCTTCGGCGACCACCACATCTACGGCAACGACGGCACGCACTTCTACACCCGTGGCAAGGTCGTCACGACGCGCTGGCCCGACCCGTCCGACGCCCCCGCGGGCGTGGACCTGGGCTTCCCGCGCAACCACTGAGGTCCAGGCAGCACCAGGTGCCCCGGCCGCCGCACAGCGCGTCCGGGGCACCTCTGTGTGTGCCCGGGGCGCCGGGGAAGTGTCCGGAGTGCGGACGAATTTCGACGGACTTCGGAGCGGGGGCTGCGGTTCCCGTACGTAGGGGATGTATCGGGTGTCCCAGACAACATGGCCTGTCTGCCTGGGAAAGCAAGGTCATTAATCCGAGATGCCTGATGGAATGTACTTGCTGCGGCGAACCGTCTTGGAAGTGACCGCAGTTGGATCAAGTGTCCGGTGCGGAATCCGCAGCTAAACGGCCGTTGACGTTCCGGATTTCGCACGGTGCAATGACGCGCCGGGAGCGGATGAACAACCCCCCATCGCGACAGCCCTTCGGAGGCGATAGCGCTCCCGGCCCGAGTATCAGAAACATCTGCCGCACGAGTCGATCGGAACCGCTCCCCCATGTCCGACACGCTTCGCACAAGCCCCGCGACCGTCACCGAGGAGCCCCTCGCGCCCCTCGGCAACACGGCCAGTCCCCAGAAGCTCAAGCGTTCCATCGGCGTCGTCGGCGGCACCCTGCTCACGCTCTCGTGCGTGACGCCCGCCTCCACGCTCTTCGTGGTCGTCCCCGACCTGTTCTCCTCGCTCGGCACCGCCACCGCGCTCACCATCGCGATCGGCTCGCTGCTCTGCATAGCCGTCGCGTTCTGCTACTCGGAGCTGGGCACCCTCATCCCCAGCGCGGGCGGCGAGTACGCCATGGTGTCGACGCTCGCGGGCCGCCTCGCCGGCTGGCTCGTCTTCGTGCTCTCGCTGCTCGTCGTCATGATCGTGCCGCCCGTCATTTCGATGGGCACCGCGGACTACCTCGCCCCGCTCGTGCACCTGCCCGCCGCCGGTGCCGGAGCGGGCGTCATGCTCCTCGCCACCCTCGCGGGCCTGCTCGACCTGCGCGCCAACGCCTGGATCACCGGCATCTTCCTCGTCCTCGAGGTCATCGCCGCCGGAGTCGTCGCCGTCCTCGGCTTCGCCCACTCCGAGCGCGGCGCCGGCTCCCTCGTCGACCTGCACGTCTCCGGGGCCGGCGGCCACACCGACACCGTCACCGCGATGCTGATCATCTCCGGGCTCGCCATCGCCCTCTTCATCACGCAGGGCTTCTCGACCGCGGTCTACCTCTCCGAGGAGCTGGAGAACCCGCGCCGCAACGTGGCCCGCACGGTGCTCGCGACCCTCGCCATCTCCACCGTGGTCATCCTGGTACCGGTCGTCGCCATCACCATGGGCGCCCCCGACCTCGCCGCCCTCACCAGCGGCGACATCAGCGGCATGGTCGAGGCCTGGTCCAACTCCGCCGTCGGCACGTTCGTCAGCCTCTGCGTCGCCCTCGCGATCATCAACGCGGGCATCGTCATGGTCATCCAGAACTCCCGCGTCCTGTTCGCCTCCGCCCGCGACAAGTCCTGGCCCGAGCCGGTCAACAACGCGCTCTCCAAGCTCGGCCGCTTCGGCTCCCCGTGGGTCGCGACCCTCGTCGTGGGCGTGCCCGGCGCGGCCCTCTGCTTCGTCAACCTCGACACCCTGTACGGCGTGACCGGCGTCTCCGTCACCGGCATGTACCTCCTGGTCGCCGTGGCCGCGCTGCTCGCCCGCCGCGGCTCCCACCGCGACCAGCCGGCCTGGCGCATGCCGCTGTGGCCCGCGGTGCCGGTGGTCCTGATCGCCGTACTCGCCTACATCCTCAGCCAGCAGGAGGTCTCCTACCTGCTGTGGACCGGCGGCATCACCGCCGTGGCCACCGTCTACTGGGTGCTCTACCTGCGGCCGCGCAAGGACACCCGCTGGCTGGTGTCGATCCCCGAGGACGAGCAGGCCTGAGCGTCGGCCCCGCCCCGGGCGGCGCTCAGACGAACGACCACTCGATGACGGCGCACCCACCGCCGTCCCGGCCGCCCGCGCCGCGATACGTCGCGAGCGCGGGCGCGTTGTCCGTGTCCACGCCGACCCACATCCCGTAACAGCCCCGCTCCCTGGCCAGCTCCGCCAGCGCCTCGACCAGGGAGCGGCCGATGCCGCGGCGCCGGTACGGCCCGGCCACCGACAGCTCGTACAGGAACATCTCCACTCCCTTGTCCGGGTGGATCGTCTCCACCCCGCTGACGAAGCCCACGGGCTCGTCGTCCTCGTAGGCCAGGAAGAGATGGTGGCCAGGGGTCCGTAGGAAGCGGGCGGACCAGTCAGGAAGGGCGGGCCCGTCGAACAGGGGCCCGGCGGCAGTCAGTTCGTCGACGGTGCGGGCACGGCGGATGCCGGATTTGTGCATGACGCTTCGTACCACGAGCGGTGTACGCGGGGGCGGGACCCTACTCCCCAGGGAGGTCCCCCGGTTCACACCGGGGGCTGCTCCCGTTGTCGGCGGTCGCCCGTACCGTTGACGCATGGATCTACGACTGACCGGACCGCGGGCCAGGCCGCGGCGGTGGGCGGCGGCCGCCGCGGCCGTCGTGGTGCTCGCGGGCGCAGGCACGTGGACGGCCGCGGCCGCCTCGGACGACGCGCCCCCCGTGCAGCGCCGCGACACGGTGATGGACACGGGCGGAGCCAGGATCGACACGTCGTACTTCACGACGCCCGGATCCGAGCGCCGCCCCGCCGTCCTGCTCGCCCACGGCTTCGGCGCCAGCAAGGACGAGCTGCGCGCCCAGGCCGAGGGCCTCGCCCGCGACGGATACGCCGTGCTGACCTGGTCGGCGCGCGGCTTCGGCCACTCCACGGGCAAGATCGGGCTCAACGACCCGAAGGGCGAGGTCGCCGACGCGTCCCGGCTCATCGACTGGCTGGCGAAGCGGCCCGAGGTGCAGCTCGACAAGAAGGGCGACCCGCGCGTCGGCGTCACCGGCGCCTCGTACGGCGGAGCGGTCTCGCTGCTCGCCGCCGGGTACGACGACCGGGTCGACGCCATCGCCCCGCAGATCACGTACTGGAACCTCGCCGACGCGCTGTTCCCCCAGGGCGTCTACAAGAAGCTCTGGGCCGGGCTCTTCATCAACACCGGCGGCGGCTGCGACCGGTTCGAGCCGCAGCTGTGCCGCATGTACGAGCGCGTCGCCGAGGCCGGGAAGCCGGACGCCGCGGCCCGCGCACTCCTCGAGGAGCGCTCGCCGATCGCCGTCGGCAAGCACATCAAGGTGCCCACGCTCCTGATGCAGGGCCAGACCGACTCCCTGTTCCCCCTCGGTCAGGCCGACGCGGCCGCCAAGGCGATCCGGGCCAACGGCGCGCCCGTCGACGTCGACTGGATCGCGGGCGGTCACGACGGCGGCGACCGCGAGACGGGGCGCGTCGAAGCCCGCGTCGACTCCTGGTTCGACCGCTATCTGAAGGACGACAAGGCCGCCGACACCGGCCCCGCCTTCCGCGTCACCCGCACCGGAGGCATCGACTCCACCGACGGCGCCGCCCAGCTGCGCGGCGCGAGCAGTGACACGTACCCGGGCCTCGCGAACGACCCGCGGCGCGTGCCGCTGACCGGGCGCGAGCAGCGCGTCGACAACCCCGCGGGAGCCAGCCCGCCCGCCATCTCGAACCTGCCGGGGCTCGGAGGCGGCGGCGGTGGCGGACTCGGCCAGCTCTCCTCCCTGGGCGTCGGCCTCTCCCTCGACTTCCCCGGCCAGTTCGCCCACTTCGAGTCGGCGCCCCTGCGCGACGACCTGCACGTCACGGGGTCCCCGACGGTGACGGTGCACGTCACGTCCGACAGCGACGACGCCGTCCTGTTCGGCAAGGTGTACGACGTCGCGCCCGGCGGCGGGTCCCAGCCGGTGCTGCCCTCTCAACTCGCCTCGCCCGTAAGGGTGGTGGGCTCCGGAGCCGCCGGTGGCAAGGACGTCACGCTCACGCTCCCCGCCATCGACCACGAAGTGCAGAAGGGCCACCGGCTGCGCCTCGTCCTGTCCTCCACGGACCTCGGCTACGCGTCCCCGACCCACCCCGCCACGTACACCGTCTCCCTCAAGAGCGACCTGTCCGTGCCCACCGCACCCGCCGTGCGCACGGCGGCCGCGCCGCTGCCCGCCTGGGTGTGGTGGCTGCCCCTCGCCGGGGTCCTGGCGGCGCTCGCCCTGCTGCTCACCGGGCGCCGCCGCGCGAGCGCGGGAGCCCCCGACCCGGACCTCGCCGAAGTCCCGCTCCAGATCACCGGCCTGAGCAAGAAGTACGCGAAGTCCGCCGACCGGTACGCGGTCCGTGACCTGTCCTTCCGCGTGGAGAAGGGCCAGGTCCTCGGCCTCCTCGGGCCGAACGGCGCGGGCAAGACCACGACCCTGCGCATGCTGATGGGCCTCATCAGGCCCGACGGCGGCGAGATCCGCGTCTTCGGGCACGCCATCAGGCCGGGCGCGCCCGTCCTGTCGCGGGTCGGCGCGTTCGTCGAGGGCGCGGGCTTCCTGCCGCACCTGTCCGGCCGGGAGAACCTGGAGCTGTACTGGGCGGCCACCGGCCGCCCCGCCGAGGACGCGCACCTGGAAGAGGCCCTGGAGATCGCCGGGCTCGGCGACGCCCTGGCCCGCGCCGTGCGCACCTACTCGCAGGGCATGCGCCAGCGGCTCGCCATCGCGCAGGCCATGCTGGGCCTGCCCGACCTCCTCATCCTCGATGAGCCGACGAACGGCCTCGACCCGCCCCAGATCCGCGAGATGCGCGAGGTGATGATCCGGTACGCCGCCGCGGGCCGCACGGTCATCGTCTCCAGCCATCTCCTCGCCGAGGTCGAGCAGACCTGCACGCACCTGGTGGTCATGGACCGCGGCCGCCTGGTGCAGGCGGGACCGGTCGCCGACATCATCGGCTCCGGCGACACCCTCCTGGCCGGGCTCGCGGCGGACATCTCCGACGCGCTGGTGGAGAAGGTGGAGGCGCTGCCCGGCGTGGAGTCGGCGGCCCGCGCGGACGGCGGACTCCTGGTCCGTCTCGCCGCTCCCGCGCACGCGGGTGTCCCGGCGACGGCTGTGGCGGTTCCCGCCGAGTTCGCCACGGAGAGCGCCCCGGCGACACCCGAGGACCCGGCCCGGTCCGCGGTCCTCATGCCTCCCGCCGGCGACCGGGAGACGGCCGCCGCCAGGCTCCTCGCCGAGCTGGTCCGGCTCGACGTGCCGGTCGCATCGCTCGGCCCGCACCGCCGTCTCGAAGACGCGTTCCTGACCCTGATCGGAGGCGAAGCCGGATGACCGCGCTCGTCGAGTCCACCGAGGTGGCGCCCGGATACCGCGCGCGCCGCACCCTGCCCCTGCGGGTCGAGGCCGTACGCCAGCTGAAGCGGCGGCGCACGCTCGTCATGGGAGCCGTCCTCGCCCTGCTGCCGTTCGTTCTGGTCGTCGCGTTCGCCATCGGCGGCGACCCGGGGGCGCGCAACGGCCGGGTGACGCTGATGGACACGGCCACCGCGTCCGGCGCCAACTTCGCCGCGACGTGCCTGTTCGTCTCGGCCGGGTTCCTGCTCGTGATCCCCGTGGCCCTGTTCTGCGGGGACACGGTCGCCTCCGAGGCCGGCTGGTCCAGCCTGCGCTACCTCCTCGCGGCGCCCGTGCCCCGCGCCCGCCTCCTGTGGAGCAAGCTCACCGTCGCGCTCACCCTCAGCCTCGCCGCGATGGTCCTGCTGCCTGTCGTCGCCCTCGCGGTCGGCACGGCCACCTACGGCTGGGGCCCGCTGGAGATCCCGACCGGCGGCGCGCTCCCCGCGGGCACGGCGGCGCAGCGGCTGCTCGTCGTGATCGCGTACATCTTCGTGTCCCAACTGGTCACCGCGGGGCTCGCGTTCTGGCTGTCGACGAAGACGGACGCGCCGCTCGGCGCGGTCGGCGGCGCGGTCGGGCTCACCATCGTGGGCAATGTGCTCGACGCGGTGACGGCACTCGGCGACTGGCGCGACTTCCTGCCCGCGCACTGGCAGTTCGCATGGGCGGACGCCATCCAGCCGCGCCTGGAGTGGGGCGGCATGATCCAGGGGACGGCCGTCTCGGTAACGTACGCCGTCATCCTGTTCGCCCTGGCCTTCCGGGGATTTCGCCGCAAGGACATCGTCTCGTAGGTCTCCGGAGGATCACCCTCCGGCCTCGGCGGGCCCCCTCCGTAGCCGCATCGAGATCCATCCGCAACGCCACCGACTGCTCGTTCCGGCCGTCTCGGACGTCACATTCACAAGTGCTGACGCAGCGATCGGCGAACCGAGGGGGCACGGATGAGGCCTGACAGCGAGCACCGCGCAGGGGACCGCGACCGTACGCGGGCATCGGCGCGGGCGCGAAGGCGGCCACGCGCACGGACACGGGTACGGGCGGTCGGCCTGCTCGCGGCGGCGCTCGTGGGCGGTCTCCTCGTCACCGGGTGCGGCGGCGGGAGCGACGGCTCCTCGGCGGACGGCGGCAAGGCGCGGCGCGCGGTCCCGCTGCCCGCCCCCGCCCCGGCCCGCCCGTCCGCACCCTCGACGCCCGCGCCGGGCACCGAGGCCGACGGCGAGCAGCGCGACATCGCGCCGACCGGCACCCCGTCGCCGACGCCCGCGGACTACCTCTCCACGTTCGCCCTCGACGTCGACACCGCGTCCTACGGCTACGCCCGCCGCACCCTCGCGGACGGGCGCCTGCCCGACCCGAAGACCGTGCGGCCCGAGGAGTTCATCAACAGCTTCCGCCAGGACTACCCGCGCCCCGAGGGCAACGGCTTCTCCGTGACGGCGGACGGGGCCCGCGCCGGCGAAGAGGGCTGGTCCTTCCTCCGGGTCGGCCTCGCCACCGGCCCGGCGGCCCCGGCGTCCGAGCGGCCGCCCGCCGCGCTCACCTTCGTCATCGACGTCTCCGGCTCCATGTCCGAAACCGGCAGGCTCGACCTGGTCAAGCAGTCCCTCGGCGTCATGACCGACCAACTGCGCCCCGACGACTCACTCGCACTCGTCACCTTCAGCGACACGGCCGAGACGGTGCTGCCGATGACCCGCGTCGGCGGCGGCCGGGGACGGGTCCATGACGCGATCGACAGCCTGGAGCCCCTGTCCTCCACGAACCTCGACGCGGGTGTCCGCACCGGCTACGACACCGCGGTCGAGGGAGCGCGCCCCGGCGCCACCAACCGCGTCGTCCTCCTCTCCGACGCCCTCGCCAACACCGGTGAGACCGACGCCGACGCGATCCTCGACCGGATCTCCGACGCCCGTCGCGAGCACGGCATCACGCTGTTCGGTGTAGGAGTCGGCAGTGAGTACGGCGACGCCCTGATGGAGCGCCTCGCCGACAAGGGCGACGGCCACACGACGTACGTCTCCACTCCCGAGGAGGCCCGGAAGGTCTTCTGCGACGAGCTGCCGCAGAACATCGAACTGCGTGCCCGTGAGGCCAAGGCGCAGGTCGCCTTCGACCCGCAGACCGTGCAGCGGTTCCGGCTCATCGGCTACGACGACCGGCGGGTCGCCGACGACGACTACCGCGACGACCGCGTGGACGGCGGCGAGGTCGGCCCCGGCCACACCGTGACCGCGCTGTACGCGATACGGCTGCGCCCGGGCGCGAGCGGCCACGTCGCGACGGCGGGCGTGCGCTGGCTGGACCCCGACACGCGGGCCCCGCACGAGGAGACGACCCAGATCGAGGCGTCCGCGCTGGACACGGACGTATGGCGCTCGAACCACGGCCTCCAACTGACGGCCACGGCCGCCTACTTCGCGGACGCCCTGAGGCAGGGCGCGCTGCCGGGAGCGCCCACGCTTCCCCAACTGGCGTCACGGGCGGACAAGTTGGCCCGCGCGACGGAGGACAAGGACGTGCGGCAGCTCGCGGAAGCGATACGCAGGGCCGACGAACTACGGATCTGAGGGCAGTCGCACCTGCTCCCGCAGGTTGGAGAAGCTGTCATTTCGCCCTGTAAGTTCTGGGTGAATTGGGCGCCCGCACCGCGCAATGGTGGTGTCCGGCGTGGTCGGCACGGTTTCCGCGTTGTTCTCCACCGTCTTCTACATGGCCGCCGCCCTCTGGCTTCGCTGGGACCTGGCCCTCGTCACCTTTCTGCTCGCCCCGCTCTTCCTCGTCGCCGCCCGCCGCTTCGCCGGCCGCATCAAGTCCGCGGCCCGTGACGAGCGCACCGCGGACGGCGCCATCACCTCGGTCGTCGAGGAGTCCCTCGGCAATGTCGTCCTCACCCAGGCCTACAACCCTTAGCCCAGGGGACCCGTCTTCACGACAGGCCCTAGTAGGACTCCGTTAGGTCGCTCTGGTTCTTGGGTTCTGGCTGGTGGTGGGTGTTCTGGGTAGGGGGCGGTGGCAGGTGGTGCAGGTCCCGGTCCAGCAGTTCAGCAGGTCTTGGATGACGTCCAGGATCTGGTAGAGGGTGAGTCCGCTGTATCGGCTTTTGGGGCCAGGCGCTGTTCGGTGAGGAACGCGTGGGCGGCGGTGACCAGGGTGACGTGGTGGTGCCAGCCCATCCAGGAGCGTCCCTCGAAGTGGTCCAGGCCGAGGCCGTGTTTGAGTTCCCGGTAGTCATGCTCGATGCGCCAGCGGATCTTGGCGAGGCGGACCAGTTCGGCCAGCGGGGTATCGGCGGGCAGGTTGGACAGCCAGTAGCCGGTGGGTGCTTCGGCTCCAGCGGGCCATTCGACCAGCAGCGTCACCTCGGGCAGGACACCGTCCCAGCTGTCTGGGTCTGCGGCGGCGGCCTGGGCGAGGCGGCGAGATTTGGTCCCGGCTGGCCGCACTCGCAGGGACAGGAAATGCGAGTGCATCGGTCCACGGGAGCCTGCCCGCCAGGTCACCTCGGTGAAGGCCTGCCGACCGTGGCCGGCCGCGAGCGCGGCCACCGAGGACGGCTTGTCGCGGTAGCGGGGTTGGGGCTTGCGGCCGTTGCCCGACCAGGGCGGGGCAGTGGGCACCGCATCATGCGGATGGACGGTCACATCCGAGCGGACCGCCACCACGTAGCCGATGCTCCGACGCTCCAGCCCGTCGCGGAAGTCGGCGTTCTGCCCGTACCCGGCGTCGGCCACCAGCACCGGCGGAACGAGGCCCCATCCGGCCAGCTCATCGAGGGTGTCCAACGCCAGGCGCCACTTCTCCCGGTGCCCGATCTCCTCAGGGACCCCCGTCTTGCGCCGACGGACGGCATCGTCCGCCCACTCCTGGGGCACGAACAACCGCCACTGCAACGGACAGGACGCGGTGTCGGAGACCGCATGCACACTCACCGCGACTTGGCAGTTGGCCTGCTTGCCCAACGCCCCGCAGTACTGAGGCGCGACGGCCACCGACATCTTCCCGTCCTTGGGGAACGACACGTCATCGACCGCCCAGGCGTCCGGGCCGATCTGCGGCACCATCCGCTCCGCAATGCGCCGCCGCACCAGCACCGGATCCCAGGTCGACTGGTTCACAAACTGCTGCAGGTTCTGCTCGTTGCCGTCCGGCAGCCGCTCCGCCATAGCCTGGATCGACTTGCGGCGCCCGTCCAGCATCAGACCTCGCAGATAACAGTCGCCCTTGGCCCGCTGGTCCTTGCGCGGCACCGACGCGAACACGTCAGCCACGAATAACGCCAACTTGGCCCGAGCACGGTTCACTTCATGTGCGTCCACCCCTCCAACATGCTCCCGAACACGACCGAGAGGAAGACGTAACGGAGTCCTACTAGAAGGCTCATGAAGATCTTGGGTTCTGGCCCTGCCGCGTCAGCGGCAGGGCCAGACTCGTCTTGTGGCGATGGGTGAGTGGGTCGGCGAGATGGTCGGGCCGGACGTGTGGGAGACCTGCCGGGAACTGATCCCGGCCGGGAGTGTGTTCGCGTTCCTGGCCGAGCACCGGGGCGAGCTGTTCCCGGCGGCGATGTTCGCAGACATGTACCCGTCGGCGAACGGACGGCCGAGCATGCCGCCGCAGGTCCTGGCCGCCGCGATCACCTTGCAGGCCCTGCACGGGCTGTCGGACTTCGAGACAGTCCAGGAACTGCGGTGCGACCTGCGGTGGAAGGCCGGATGCGGGCTGGGCCTTCACGACACGGCCTTCGACCCGTCACTGCTGGCCTACTTCCGCCGCCGGCTGGCCCGTTCCGCGCGCCCGAACCGTATTTTCGACGCCGTGCGCGAAGTCGTGAAGGCCACCGGCGTACTCAAGGGGAAGCACCGCAGGGCGCTGGACTCCACCGTGCTGGACGACGCGGTGGCCACCCAGGACACCGTCACCCAGATCATCGCCGCCGTCCGCGCGGTGATCCGCGAGGTCCCCGGCGCCGACACGGTCGCCGCCACGCAGTGCACCGCGCACGACTACACCGACCCGGGCAAACCCCGCATCGCCTGGAACGACGAGCAGGCCCGCGCCAGGCTGGTCGACGCGCTGGTCACGGATGCCCTGCGGCTGCTGGGCCACCTGCCCGAACAGCAACTCGGCGAAAGGGCAGCCAACGCGGTGGGCATTTTGGCCCTGGTCGCCGGCCAGGACGTCGAGCCCGCCGAGGACTCCGACGGCCGCGACGGCCGCTGGCGCATCACCCGGGGCACCGCCCCCGGACGGGTGGTCTCCACCGTTGATCCCGAAGCCCGGCACGTCCACAAGACCCGCAGCCACCAGCAGGACGGCTTCAAGGCCCACCTGGCCATCGAGCCCGAGACCGGCTTATACACCGCTGTCGCCCTGCGGCCCGGCTCGGGAGCCGAACACCACGAGGCCGCCGTCGGCCTGGACCTGCTCGCCGACGAGGACAACCCGCTGGACGTCTTCGGCGACACCGCCTACTCCACCGGCGACGCCCGCCAGACCCTCCACGAGGCCGGGCACCGGCTGTTCCTCAAACCCGCCCCGCTGAGGCCCGCCGTCCCCGGCGGCTTCACCCTCGACGACTTCGCCATCAACACCAAAACCGCCATCGTGACCTGCCCGGCCGGACACACCGTGGCCCTGTCCGACCCCGGCGGGCAGCACCACCAACGCAAAGCCTCTTTCGGGAACTTATGCACCGGATGCCACCTACGCGAGCGGTGCACCAAAGCCAGGGCCGGACGCATCCTGACCATCCGGCCTCACCACGACCACCAGACCGCCGCGCGCCGCCAGGCCGCCACCGACCCCGGCTGGCAGGCCGACTACCGCCGCTGGCGGCCACCAGTCGAACGCGCCGTCGCCTGGCTCGTCCACCACGGCAACAGGCGCCTGCGCTACCGCGGCACCATCAACAACAACACCTGGCTCCACACCCGAGCCGCCGCCCTCAACCTCCGCCGGCTGATCAACCTCGGACTCACCCACACCAGTGGGATCTGGCACCTCGCACCGGCCGGTACATGACCGCAGGGGCTGTCCGGCCTGACGGCCGGACAGCCCCTCACCAAGATCTTCATCGGCCTTCTAGGGGAGCGCCGCCCCCCGAGCCGTCACCCACAGCTCGTACCACTCCTCGTGGGTGAGTTCGGGGTCGCGGCGGGCGGCGTCGCGGCAGGCTCGGATGCGGGTGGGGTTCGCCGTGCCGATGACCGGGGCGATGCGGGCCGGGTGGCGCTGGAGCCACCACAGGATGATCGTCTCCGGGGTGGTGTGCTTCTTCTCGGCCAGGGCCGTGACCAGCTGGGCCGTGGCGTATTCCGCGGGGGTCGCCTCGCGGCCCGTGTAGCTGCCCTGGGCGAGCGGGCCCCACGCCTGGAGGCGGATCCCGTGGGTGGCGCAGTGTTCCAGGGTGCCGAGCGGGAAGCCGTTCGTGGCGGCCTCGGGCGTGTTCACCAGGACCCCGGCCTCCACCCAGTCCCGGCTCTTCAGGCTCATCTCCAGCTGGTTGGCGACGAGCGGGAAGTCCAGGTGGGACTGGAGGTGGGCGATCTGGTGGGCGCTCATGTTGGAGACGCCGAAGCTCCTGACGAGGCCCTGCTCCTGGAGCGAGGTGAGGGCCTTGGCCACTTCGCTCGGGTCAGCCAGCGGGTCGGGGCGGTGCAGGAGCAGGACGTCGACGTGGTCGGTCTGCAGCCGGGTCAGGCTCTCCTCGACGCACCGCGCGATGCGGGCACCGCTCAGGTCGTACACCCCGGGGCGGTCGCCGTCGGCGAGGCGGATCCCGCACTTGGTCTGTACGGTGATGCGCTCGCGCAGCCCGGGCGTCCGGGCGAGCACCTCGCCGAACACGGCCTCGGCCTTGCCGTCGCGGTAGATGTCGGCGTGGTCGAACGCGGTGATGCCGCTGTCGAGGGCCGCCTGCACGGCGGCCTCGGCGGCGTCGATGTCGGCGGCCTTGTAGGGCGCGGAGTCCCAACTCCCGCCCAGCCCCATGCATCCGTAGATCAGCCGGTCCTGGTCGGTGTGCGCGTGCGGGCGCGCGTGCGCGTGCGGTGTCGTGGTCACCTCGGCAGCGTAGGCCCCGCCGTCACGGCTTGGGGATGTCGAAGTAGCGGTTGAGGCCCGCGGCGAGCGCGACATCGCCGGTGATCTTGACCTTGCGCATCATGAACATCGTGACGGGGCTCTGACTGCCCGAGACCAGCTTCAGGAAGTCCGCGTCGCCCAAGGCGAGCGTGACGCGCGGCGTGGCGTCCGAGCGGCCCTCGGTGACCGTGCACGTCCCGTCCGCGATCGCCGCCTCGTACACGGCCTCCGCCTGGTCCCCGGCGCTCGTGACCTTCCAGCGGATGACCGCCTGGAGCGAGCCGGCGGCGTCCGGCTTGAACTGCCGCTCCATGCGCGCGAAGACCTCTTCGAGGATGCGGGCCCGCAGCTCGCCGTCCTGCGCGATCCGGTCGATCTCCTTGGCGGACAGGCCCTTCACGATCTTCGCGAACTGCTCGGGCGTGACCGCCGAGAAATCGAGTCCGGCAATCCCGTCGCGCGTGCTTGCGCCCTCGCCCATGGAACCCTCCGTGTGCCGAAGCTGCTTACCATTCAGTAAACTTACCAATCGGTAAGGTTACGGCCGGGGCAGATGGGCTGACAAGCGTGACGGGTATAACGGGCGATCCGGCAGAAGGCCACGGGGGGATCGGGGAGCCTTCCGGGGCGCGGGGTGGCGGACCGGGTGCCCCCGCCGGCCGGCGGCGCCGTGTCCCGCGCCGCGAGCGCGAGCAGCAGATGATCGACGTCGCCGTGCGGGTCTTCGCCAAGCGCGGGTACCACGCTGCGTCCGTCGACGAGATCGCCGAACTCGCGGGCGTTTCCAAGCCGATGGTCTATCTCTACCTCGACTCCAAGGAAGGGCTGTTCCTGGCGTGCTTGCGCCGGGAGTCAAACCGGCTCGTCGCCGCGTTCCAGGGGGCGGCGCGGGCGGGCGGCGAGCCCGAGGAGCGGCTCTACGCAGGCCTCGCCGCGTTCTTCGCGTTCGTCGCCGGACACCGTGACTCCTGGGTCGTCCTGCACCGTCAGGCCTCCGAGCTCAGCGCCGCCATCGCCACCGCGGTTGCCGAGGCGCGCCGGGCCGTCATGGCCGAGGTCGCGGGCCTGGTAGGGGACGGCATCGCGGACAGCGGACGGGGGACCCTGCTCGACGCCGATGACGCCGACTTCGTGGCCCACGCGCTCGTCGGCGCCGCGGACGCGCTCACCGACTGGATGGAGCGCCACCCGGGCCAGGCGCCGGACGGGATCGCGCTGCGGCTGATGAACATGGTGTGGGTGGGGATGCGGCACGTCCTCGACGGTGAGATCTGGACCCCGCGCGCCGCCTGACCGTGCGGGATCCCTCGCCCGCCCGCGCCGTTCGGTCGCGTCGGCACCATTGAATTTCCGTTACGCGTGAGTAAGTTGACGGCCGAGTAAGTCTGTAAGTCTGCGTGGGACGAGCGAGACGCAGGGATCACGTCAGCCGCGACCTGGAGCCGTCATGGGCGTACGCAAGGATCTTCAACGGGCACAGAAGCGCAGCGACTTGACGGGCCGGGTCACCGTCGAGACCGTCAAGGACGAGCACGGAACCGTGCGCGAGGTGCGCACGGCCGGCCTCGCCGCGGACCCCGGCGGGAACACGCCCGCCGACATCCCCTTCACGAACGCCGCCGAGGCGCCCGACGCCGTGGTCCTGCGGCGCAAGGAGGGCGAGCACTGGCGTCCCGTCACGGCGGCGGCCTTCGCGCGTGAGGTGACCGCGGCGGCCAGGGGACTGATCGCGGGAGGCCTCGAACCCGGCGGGCGCGTCGCCCTCATGTCCCGTACGCGCTACGAGTGGACCGTCCTCGACTTCGCCATCTGGGCGGCCGGCGGGCAGACCGTACCCGTCTACGCCACCTCGTCGGCCGAACAGATCGAGTGGATCGTCCGGGACTCCGGCGCGCGCCATCTGATCACCGAGACACCCGAGAACACGGCGACCGCGCGGGCCGCGCTCGCCGCGCTGCCCGAGGAGGAGCGGCCGCGCTGCTGGGAGCTGGACGCGGGCGCCGTACTCGAACTCGCCACCCTGGGGCGGGAGGTGGACGACGACGAGGTGACCAAGCGGCGCACCGCCCTCACCCCCGACACCGTCGCGACCGTCTGCTACACCTCCGGGACCACCGGGAAGCCGAAGGGCTGCGTCCTCACCCACGCCAATCTGCACACCGAGGCCGCGAACACGGCGGAGCTGCTGCACCCCGTCTTCAAGGAGGTGACCGGACAGGTCGCCTCGACGCTGCTGTTCCTTCCCCTGGCGCACATCCTCGGACGCACCATCCAGATCTCCTGCATGCTCGCCCGTATCGAACTGGGCCACTGCCCCGGCATCAAGCCCGACGAGCTGCGGCCCCAACTGCGCTCGTTCCGCCCGACGTTCGTCGTCGGGGTGCCGTACCTCTTCGAGAAGATCCACGACACGGGCCGGGCCACCGCGGAGAAACTCGGCCGCGGTGCGTCGTTCGACCGGGCCGATCGGATCGCGGTGAACTACGGCGAGGCACACCTGGCCCGCTTCCTCGGCCGCGGCAGGGATCCCCGTGGCGGCAAGGGCCCGTCCCTCGGTCTCAGGACCGCTCGCGGCCTCTACGACCTGCTGGTGTTCCGCCGCGTGCGCAAGGAGCTCGGCGGGCGGCTGCGCTACGCGATCAGCGGCGGCTCCCCCCTCGACCGGCGCCTCAGCCTCTTCTTCTACGCCGCCGGGATCCTCATCTACGAGGGGTACGGCCTGACCGAGACCAGCGCCGCCGCCACGATCACACCGCCGCTCGCCCCGCGTCCCGGGACGGTCGGCCTCCCCGTGCCGGGCACGGCCGTCCGGATCGCCGACGACGGGGAGGTGCTCGTCAAGGGCGGCATCGTGTTCGGCGGATACCGGAACAACCCCGAGGCGACGGCGGAGGTGCTCGACGGCGGCTGGTTCGCCACCGGTGACCTGGGGGCCCTCGACGAGGACGGCTATCTCACCATCACCGGCCGCAAGAAGGACATCATCGTCACCTCCGGAGGCAAGAACGTCTCGCCGGCCGTCCTGGAGGACCGGCTGCGCAGCCGCCCGCCGGTCGGCCAGTGCATCGTCGTGGGCGACAACCGTTCCTACATCGGCGCGCTGATCACGCTGGAGCCGGAGGCGGTCGCGCACTGGCTGTCCGTACGGAAGATGCCCGCCGACACCCCGATGGCCGACGTCGTCCGTGACCCGCGGATGATCGCGGCGGTGCAGCAGGCCGTCGACTATGCGAACGAGGCGGTCTCGCGGGCTGAGTCCATACGTAGATTCGCCCTGGTGGAAGGCGAGTTCACCGAGGACAACGGGCTGCTCACCCCCTCGTTGAAGGTCAAGCGGCATGCGGTCGCGGCCGCGTACGAGCGGGAGATCGAGGACCTCTACCGGGGCTGACCGCCCGCCGCCGGAACCGGCATCGACGCCGGGGCCGCGATCGGGGTCCGGTGCGGGGCTGCTGCGGGCGGCTGCGGGCGGCAGGCCGTGGGCGAAGAGCGCGGCGAGTTCGGCGGGCGTGGCGCCCAAGCGCTCGCCGGCCAGGTCCCACAGGTCCAGCCAGCCGCGCCGGACCCGCGCGGCGAACGCGTCCTGGCCCGGCGACGCGGCCGTGGCGGCGGCCTGGAGCAGCATGAGGGTGACGTCCCGGTCGACGCGCAGCTCCGCGTGCGCCCGGACCCTTCCCTCCAGGGTCGCGGGCGCCTCGCCCAGGGCCTGTTCGAGACGCTGGAAGCAGCGGTCGGTGGCCGCCTCGAACAGGGCGTGCTTGGTCGGGAAGAACCGGAACAGGTACGGCTGCGACACCCCGGCCCGCCGTGCGATCGCCTCCGTCGACGTGCCGTGGTACCCGCGCCCGGCGAACTCGACGAACGCGGCCAGCACGACGGCCTCCCGCCGCTCGCCGGCGCTCAGCCGCATCGCGTGCTGGTGGAGTGCATCCGGGGTCTCCTCGTGGGTCGGTTCAGCGCTGGACGGCGTCTCCCTTGGACACATCCAGCGGGTCCCAGCCCTCGCCTCGTTCCGGGAGCAGGGACGGGTCCGAAAGGACGGATCCGGTGTGCACCTCGTGCATCAGGCGGCGGTCCAGGATCCGGCCCGCGCAGGCGATGCCGCTGACCGCCGAGCCCGTGATGCCGTTGCCGTAGCGGGTGTCCGCGCCGGCGATGTAGAGGCCCTCGACGAAGGTCGCCGAGTCCGGGCGGGCCCCGGCCGCGCCCCAGTGCGCCATGCCGAAGGGCGTACCGCCGCTGGAGAGCGTGTAGCGCTCGTGGGTGAGGGGAGTCGCGGTCTCCAGGTGCGTGATGTGACCGCGCAGCGGGCCGAGCAGCTCCTCCGCCGCGTCCAGGACCGCGTCCGTGAGGCGGGCCTTCTCCTTCTGGTACGCGGGGTTGCGGCGGTACTTCTCGCCGTCCGCGGGGCCCGCACGCACGCCCCACTGCTCGAAGCCGGGCGGGCACAGCGTCATCAGCTGGAAGTTGGAGTGGCCCGGAGGGCAGATGCGGGGGGTGACGTCGTCCTTGCCGGAGGCGAACGAAGCGAAGAGGAAGTCCGAGCCGCCCTCCACGGTGCCGGCGCGCAGCCCCGCGTAGAACCGCTCGATGTCGTCGCCGCGGTACCACCACAGGTTGGTGTGCTGTTCGATGTCCCGGTCGAGGGCCACGTAGACCGCCGCCCAGGGGAGCGCCATCCGCGCGTCGCGCGTCTTGGCGGCGAGGCGGCGCGGCAGGTTCTGCGCGCCGACGAGGTCCAGCATGGTGCGCCGGTAGTCGGCGTTCGAGACGACGACCGGGGCGGGCGCGCGGCTGCCGTCGGCGAACTCGACGCCGCGCGTGCGGCCCTCCTCGACGGCGATCCGCGTCACCCTGCTGTACGTGCGCAGCGCGCCGCCGTGCGCGCGGATCACTTCGAGGAGTCCGGCCGCGAGCATCTGGCCGCCGCCCTGCGGGTAGTAGGCGCCCCGGATGTAGTGGTCGGTGACCGTGGCGTGCAGGGCGACGGTCGCCTCGTCGGGCGCCATGCCGTAGTTCGGCGACTGGGCGGCGAGCAGCGTGCGGGCCCGGGGTGACAGCCCGCAGTGGTCGAACAGCTCGGTCAGGGGGCGGCGTCCCCAGGCCACCGACCGCGGTGCGTGCTGCGGGAGTTCGGACATCGGGAGGTCCTCGGCGGCGACGATGGCGTCCCGCCGCTCGGTGCCGAGCCCCGCCACGACGTCGAGGAACGTGTCGATCCCCGCCGCGTCGGCCGGGCACGCCTCCTGGAGCCGCTTGCGGTACGTCGCCCAGTCCGCCGGCATGTCGAGCGTGGCGCCGGGGATCACGATGCGGTCGAAGGCGTCCGGGTTCATCTCGCGGTAGGTGAGCCGCCCGCGCAGGCCGAGCCCGTCCAGGACCGCGGGCAGCAGTCCGTCCGGCCCGCAGTCGCCGAGATAGTGCACGCCGACGTCGAACTCATAGGCGCGGCGCCTGCGGAACACATGGCTGTTGCCGCCCGCGACGCCGCCCTGCTCGGCGACCAGGACCCGCTTGCCCAAGACCGCGAGATACGCGGCACAGACGAGACCGCCGATACCGGAGCCGACGACGACCGCGTCCCAACTGTCCGAAGCATCCGTGGAGTTCATGCGACGCTCCGGGTCGGCGTCGACGGGAGCGGGGTCGGTACCGCGGGCAGCTGCCCCGGTTCGCCGACCGTGAGCCGGGAGACGCGCGGCGCGGTCTTGCGGGCCAGGCCCGTGAGCGTACGGCCGGGACCGATCTCGACGAACATGTCGCAGTGCAGCTCGTCGGCCATCGTGCGCACCGAGTCCGTCCAGCGCACCGGGGACGTCAGCTGCCGCTTCAGGAACTCGGGCCAGCCGTCGGAACCGCGGTAGGGGCGGGCGTCGACGTTCGCCACGACCGGCGCGAAGCCGTGCAGGAACTCGGTCCCCGCCAGTGTCCGCTCGAACGACACGGCCGCCGGGGCCATCAGCGGCGTATGGAAGGCGCCGCCCACCGGGATCGACACGACACGCGTCGCCCCCAGCTCCACGGCCACCGCCGAGCACCGCTCCACGGCGTCGGCCTCGCCCGAAAGAACAGTCTGCTGCGGCGAGTTGAGGTTCGCGACCCAGACCCGGCCGCCGTCGTCGCGCACCGAAACGGCGGCCTTCTCCAGGTCACCGGCGGACAGACCGAGGACCACGGCCATCGTGCCGGGCGCGTCCGCGCACGCCTTGCGCATCGCCTCGCCGCGCGCCGCGACAAGCCGTACGCCGTCCTCGAAACCGATGACGCCGGCCGCGACGAGTGCCGCGTACTCGCCGAGGCTGTGACCCGCGCACACCAGGGGGCGGCCCGCGGCGGGCAGGACCTGCCGCAGCTCGCTCAGGATCACCATCTCCAGGACGAACGTGGCGAGCTGCGCGTTGTCGGTGCGCCGCAGATACGCGTCGTCGGCACGGAGCAGCAGTTCCACCACGTCACGCCCGGACACCTCGCTCGCCCGCTCGGCCAGGAACCAGCCGGGGCTCGACGCCCACGGCCGGCCCATTCCCGCGTGCTGCGCGCCCTGCCCCGGAAACGCCAGAGCCAATCGCGGACCTGTCATCTCGTCCATCGCCTTCTTCTGTCTCCCGGAATTACGGCTACGGCGATGATTCCAGAGGGATTTGGAACCTCCGTAGAGGGCAGATAAAAGGTCTCCGAATACCCGCGCGGGGCGGGGAGAAGGCTTTGCTGTCACTTTCGGGGAATGCGCTGTCTCTTTCGTTGGGCGCCCCTTGTCCGGCCCGCTCCGGCCCGTTTACGTTCCCTTCGTCAAGGCAGCAGGCGATGAGAGGAACCCACATGACTCAGCAGACCGTGGCGTCGGCGGCCGGCTACCACGAGCAGGTGAGCCGGATCGTCATCGAGGAACTCGAGCTGGAAGAGGGAGAGCTGACGGACAGCGGTCATTTCATCGACGACTACGACAGCGACTCGCTCTCCCTCATCACCGTGGTCTCCCGAATAGAGAAGGAATTGGGAGTTGCCATTCCGAAGGACACCCTCGGCGATCTGGTGAATCTGCGCCTCCTCGTCGACGCCGTCGTGCAGCACGCCGCGGGCCAGCAGGCGGGGGAGAGCGCGCATGGCTGACACCGCCGGTGCGGCGCGCCCCTCGCGCCGCGTCGTCATCACCGGACTCGGCGCGGTGTCGCCCGTCGGCATCGGCGCCGACGTGTTCGCCGCCGCCGTCCGGGCGGGCGTCAACGGCACCGCCCCCATCGAGTCCTTCGACGCGAGCGCCTTCCCGCGCCGCAAGGCCGGCGAGGTCCTCGACTTCGAGCCCGCCGACCACCTCAAGCGGCTCGACCCGCCGCGCTGGGGTCGCAGCGGCCTGCTCGCGGCGGCCGCCGCCCGGCTCGCCGTCGCCGACGCGGGCATCGACGAGGAGCGGCTCGACACGGCCCGCGCGGGCGCCGTCATGGGCACCACCAGCGGCGAGTCCGCGGTCGTCCAGGTCCTCGCCGAGCAGTGGATCGAGGGCGGTCTCGCCTCGATCGACGGCGAACTCGCGGGTCAGACACCGGCGTCCAGGATCGCCAACGCGGTCAGCGCCGAACTGCGCCTCACCGGCGAGACGCAGACCATCCCGACGGCCTGCTCCGCCTCCAACTACGCGCTCGGCTACGCCTACGACCTGGTGCGCAGCGGCGAGGCCGAGGTGATGCTCGCGGGCGGCGCCGACGCCGTCAACCGCCTCACCCACGCCGGGTTCTACGCGCTCGGCGCGATGGCCGAGGACGTGCCGCGGCCCTTCGCCGCCGACCGCTCCGGCATCGTCACCGGCGAGGGCGGCGCCGTCCTCGTCCTGGAGACGTACGAGCACGCCGCAGCGCGCGGCGCCCGGATGTACGCGGAGATCCTCGGCTACGCGGCCAACTGCGACGCCGCCCACATGGTGCACCCCGACGCGACCAGCATCGCCGCGGGCATCAGGGCCGCGCACGAGGCGGCGGGCGTCGAGCCCGCGCAGATCGACTACATCTGCGCGCACGGCACCGGCACACCGACGAACGACTCCACCGAAGTGGCCGCCGCCCGCGAGGTGTTCGGTGACCGCATCCCGCCGATCAGCTCCATCAAGTCGATGCTCGGCCACACCATGGGCGCCGCGTCCGGCTTCGGCGCGATCGCCTGCTGCAAGGCGTTCGAGCAGGACTTCCTGCCGCCCACGGCCAACGTCACCGAGCCCGACCCGGCGCTCGGCGAAGGCGTGGACTGCGTGCCCGGCGTCGGCCGCGAGGCGCGCCTGGACATCGTGCAGAACCACGGGTTCGCCTTCGGCGGGAACAACGTCATCACCATCCTGGGGAGGGTCTCGTGACGACCGCGACTGCGACCGCGACTGCGACCGCGGGCACGACCGCCGTCGCGACCGCCGCACCGCTCTACGTCACCGGCGCCGGAGTCGTCTCCGCGGCCGGGTACGGACTCGCCCCGCTCGGTGAACTTCTCATCGAACACGGCGAGTTGGAGAAGAGCCCGGTCGGCGAGGACGCCGGCGCGTACCCGCCGCGCCCCGTCCGCGCCGTCCACGGCTTCGACGTCAAGGCGCACCTGGGCCGCAAGGGCACCAAGTACCTCGACCGGCTCACCTCCTTCGGCCTGGTGGCCTGCAAGGAGGTGCTCGAAGGGGCGGAGGTGAGCGGCGGCCGCACCGGTGTGGTGCTCGCCACCAACACCGGCTCCGTGTCGACACACAGCTCCCTCCTGTACGACACGCTGACCCTGGAGAAGCCGTACCTGGTGAACCCGGGCCAGTTCCCGAACACCGTCATGAACAGCACCTCCGGGCAGATCGCCATCCGCAACGGCCTGCGCGGTCTGAACGCGACCGTCGCCGGCGGCCAGACCGCCTCGCTGCTCGCGTTCCGGCACGCACGTCTCGCGCTCGGCCTCGGCCGCGCCGAGCGGCTCCTCGTCGGCGGCGTGGAGGAACTGAGCGCCCCGGCGGCGTGGGCGTGGCACCGCACCGGGGTGCTCCGCGAGGACGCGGCGCTCGGTGAGGGCGCGGCCGTCTTCACCGTTCAGCAGGACCCTGCGGAGGGGGCCCTGGCCGAACTCCTCGCGTGCGAGGTGCGGTTCACGCCGGACCCGCGGCAGTACGCCGAAGGTCTCGCGAACGCCGTCTCGCGCGCCCTCGACCGCAGCGGGGTCCGCCCCGGGGAGGTGTCGGCCGTCTCCCTCGGCGCCGCCCACCACCGCGGCCTGGAGCGGATCGAGGAGCGCGGCGTGCGGGCCGCGCTCGGGGGCGAACTGCCGCGCGCCGTACGGGTCGCCGATGTGCTCGGCGAGACGTACAGCGCCAGTGGCGCGCTGCAGCTCGCCGCCCTCCTCGCCCTGTGGCAGGCCGAGCCGCCGGCCTCGCCGGTGACGGCGCTCGTCACCTCCGTGGGCCGGGACGGCAATGCCGCGGCCCTGGTGGTGCGCAGCCCCCGCTGAGGCCTGCCCCGATGACGGCAGCGGCGCCCGCGAGTCTCCCCGCGGGCGCCGCTGCCTTTTCCGTCCACCGCCCCTGAAGGAGACCGTATGTCCGCCGCCACCCTCGACCCGTCCTGCGCGGGCCGGACCTACCCGCCCACCGAGCCGTACGAAGTGGGCCGCGAGAAGATCAGGGAGTTCGCCGCCGTCCTCGGAGCGCCGGCCGGCGACGGCGCCGTCGCGCCGCCCACCTTTCCCATCGTGCTGTCCCTGCACGTCATGAAGCAGATCCTCGACGACCCGGACCTCGGCTTCGACTTCGCGCGGGCCGTCCACCGCGACCAGCGCTTCGAGTCGGTCCGCCCCGTGCGCGCCGGGGACCGGCTCACCGTCAGTGTCGAGATCGTCGCCGCCGAGACGGTCGACGGGAACGATGTCGTCACCCTGCGCGGACACCTGCGCGAGGCGGACGGCGGCGCGCCCGTGTGCACGACGACCTCGACCCTCGTCTCCCGTAAGGAGGAAGCCGTATGAGCCAGGTACCGCGGCCCGGCGACCGGCTGCCCACCCGCACCTTCCGCTACACCCGCGAGCGGCTCGTGGCCTACGCCGCCGCGTCCGGCGACCACAACCCCATCCACTGGTCCGACTCCCGCGCCGCCGCCGTGGGCCTGCCCGGTGTCATCGCGCACGGCATGCTCGGCATGGGCGTCGCCGCGACCGCCGTCACCCGGTGGGCCGGCGAGCGGGCCACCCTCGTCGAGTACGGCACCCGCTTCACCCGTCCGGTCCTCGTCCCCGACACCGCCGACGGCGTGGACCTCACCGTCGACGGCACCGTGGGCGACGTCAGGGAAGACGGGACGGTTCGGGTCGATCTGACGGTGCGCTGTGGGGAGCAGAAGGTGCTGGCGCGGACGCGCGCGGTGCTGGCGTACGACCGATAGCGAGCCCCGCGAACGTCCCGGCGAACACCACGGCGGCCCCCGTCAGCACCGCGCTGCGGAGGCCGCCGTGCGCGTACACGGCGGTCAGGACGGCGATGCCGAGGGCCCCGCCGAACTCGCGGATCGTGTTGTTCACGCCGGACGCGAGATTGTGCTCGTGCTCCGCGACCGAGCCGATGACCGTCGCCGGGTTCGCCGCGAAGACGAGACCCATGCCGACGCCCGCGAGGACCATGGCGCCGACCATCTGCCCGTACGCCAGACCGGGCTTCGAGATCAGCGCCAGCCACACCAGCGCGACCGCCTGGAGCAGACACCCCGCCGCCTGGAGCGGACCGCCGCCCACCCGCCCGACCAGCGCGCTGGCCAGCGGCACGATCACCATCGGCGCCGCGGTCCACGGCAGCGTACGCAGGCCCGCCTCGAACGGCGAGTAGCCCATCGGCCCCTGCATGAACTGCGCCAGGAAGAAGATCGCGCCGAACACCCCGAAGTACATGGTCAGAGCCAGCGCGTTGCTCAGCATGAAAGGGCGTACGCGGTAGAGGTGCAGCGGCGCGAGAGGCGTCGGGGTGCGCCGCTGCCACCAGGCGAAACCGGTGAACAGCGCGGCGGACACGGCGAGTCCGGCCAGCGGACGCACCGAAGCCCAGCCGCTGTCGGCCGACTGCACGATGCCCCACACGGCCGCCACCACCGCACCCGTGACGAACGCGATGCCCGGCACGTCGAGGCGGCGCGGCGCGCCCTTGGACTCGCGGATCGCCCACAGGGCGAGAGGGAGCGCGACCGCCCCCACCGGCACGTTGATCCAGAAGATCCAGTGCCAGTCGAGGCCCTGCGTGACCAGGCCGCCGGCCATCGGGCCGAGGGCGATGCCCAGGCCGTTGACCCCGCCCCACACGCCGACCGCGAGCGGCCTGCGCTGCGGGGTGACGGCCGCGACGGCCAGGGTCAGTGAGACCGGCAGGACGGCAGCGGCCCCCGCCCCCTGCACGACGCGGGCGGCGACGAGCAGGCCCGCCGAGTCGGAGAGCGCGCACGCCGCGGACGCGACGGTGAAGAGCCCGATGCCCCACACGAAGACGCGCCGCCGGCCGATCCGGTCGCCGAGAGCGGCGCCCGCGAGCAGCAGCCCCGCGAACGCCAGGATGTATCCGTTGACGACCCACTGGAGGCCGGACTGGCGCACCCCCAGGTCACGGGAGATGACGGTCAGCGCGTTGGTCACGACGAGGTTGTCGACGGCCACCATGAACATGGGCAGCGAGGTCGCGATCAGCGCCCATGCCGCCCCCTTTGCTCGCACGATGTCTTTCCTTCCTTACGGCTCGGGGACGCGAGGAGGCCGCCGACCCTCGAGAGGTCCGGCGGCCTGGCCCGCGCTTACGAACGGCGTTACGCCTGCGTGCCCGCCGGCGGCAGCTTCAGCTCGACGGCGCCGATCTGCGCCAGCAGGAACAGGTCCTGGCGGCAGGCCCAGTGCTCGTGCACCAGACCGTCGTCACCGACGCGGTAGATGTGGATGTGCTCGACGTCGACCTTGTTGCCGGTGCCCTCGAAGCCGAGGAAGTTGCCGGTGTGGATGCCGGTGAAGCGCACCCGGATGACGGCCTTGTCGCCGTCGGCGAACGAGTCGATGTGGTCCCAGCTCGCCTCGGAGAACACGGAGTTCATCCAGCGGGCGGTGCCGAGGTAGCCGGCGGGGCCGCCGGGGGTGCCGGGCGGGGCCTCGTAGTCGACGAAGCCGGGGGCGACCAGCTCGTGGGCGACCTTCTCGTCGAGGTCGTTGAAGATCCTGCCCATCTGCTGGGCGATCTCCAGAACGGTGGCGTTGGACATGGAGTTCCTTTCCTGAAGGGGGAGTTGGGAGGGGGGGCTCTGGTGTGGGGGGAATCAGTGGCCGACGCCGAGGCCGCCCGTGACCGGGAGGATCGCCGCCGTGACGTACGAGGCCTCCTCGCTCGCCAGGAAGCGGACGGCGGCCGCGACCTCGTCCGGGGTGCCGGCCCGGAACAGGGACGTCTGGCCGAGGACGTGCTGACGCCGGGCGTCGGTGACGTCCTTGACCATGTCGGTCTCGATCAGGCCGGGCGAGACGATGTTGACCGTGATGTTGCGGCGGCCCACCTCGCGGGCGAGCGAGCGGCCGAAACCGATCAACCCGGCCTTGGATGCGGCGTAGTTGGTCTGTCCGGGGGCACCCGCCATCGCGCTCATCGAGGACATGAGGACGACCCGGCCCCAGCGAGCCTTGAGCATGTCCGGCACGACCTCCCTGGCGACGGTCACCGCCGACATCAGGTTCGTCTCGATGACCGCGCGGAAGTCGTCGTCCTCCATGCCGACGAGCAGCTCGTCGCGGGTGATCCCGGCGTTGGAGACGAGCACCTGGATCGGCCCGTGCTGGATGCGGGCCTCGTCGACCGCGCGCCGCACGGACTCGGGGTCCGTCACGTCGCAGCGCACCCCGAACAGGCCCTCGGGCGGCTCACCGGTGCGGTACGTGACGGCGACCTTGTCGCCCTGTTCGGCCAGGGCGCGGGCGGTGGCGAGGCCGATGCCCCGGTTCCCGCCGGTGACGAGCACGGAACGGCTCACGGAGTCAGCTCCTAGGAGTGGGGGACAGGGCCGCCGGCAGGAGCGCGTCGAGCCGCTCCGCCGCCTCGGCCGTGTCGGTGAAGTGGATCGCCTGCCAGCCGGCCGCCTCCGCGCCCGCGCAGTTGTGCGCCAGGTCGTCGACGAGCACGCAGTTCTCGGCCGGCATCCCGGCCTGCTCGGCGGCGAGGGCGAACATGCCGGGCGACGGCTTGCGGTGGCCGACCTCGAAGGACAGCAGGACGTCGTCGAAGAGCTCCGCCGGATCGACCATGCGGCGCCAGTGCGCGTCCCAGGTCGGCACCATGTTGGAGAGCATCCCGACGAACGCGCCGCGCTCGCGCGCCGCGCGCAGCGCCGCCACCCACGCGTGGTTGGTCTCCCGCCCGTCGAACCAGGCGTCGGCCAGTGTCGTCAGGTGCACGCCGGTCACACCGTGGTCGGCGGCGAGCACCTCGGAGACCTGCGCGAGCCACTCCTCCTCGGAGACGAGGGGGGTGTCGATCGGCTCCATGATGTCGCTGGTGCCGTAGCGGGCGGTCACCTTGCCGAGCGCCTGCTGAAGGGCCTGCGGGTCGATGCCCTGCGTCGTGCAGAAGGTGCCCATCGTGTGGGCGATCGGCGGGGTGAGGACCCCGCCGAAGTCGGTCCAGACGGCGAGGCGCCGGGGCGCCCGCGCGTCCCGCGTGCTGCTCACAGCTCACTCCCGGGTGCGACGGTGACGGTGACGTGCGCGATCTCGGCGTCGCCCTGGAGGAAGCGCACGGGGGTCTGCGTCCGGCCGCCGTCCGCGCGCATCCGCGGCGCCTCGGCGTGCACCGGCTCGTCGAGCTCCGCGAACCGCGAGAAGCGCGCCTCGAACCCGACGGCGTACGTCGTCAGCGGCTCGCCCGTGGACAGCAGGGCCAGCTGCCGCGCCGCCTCGACGAGCGTCATCGCGGGCAGGTGGTCGTAGACGTGGTCGAACAGCGCTCGGTTGTCGAAGCGCGGGGTGACCTCGGCCGAGACCGCGGCGGGGGACGTCTCGGGGCGGGACAGGACGACGTTCAGCGGGTTGCCGCGGCCCACGCGGGCGGGCTCGGCCTGCCCGATGTCGTCCACGGCGGCCCCGTGGTCGCAGAAGTCCGAGGTGAGCGGGGCGGGCGTGCCGCGCTGGGCGTGCCGCAGGACCTCGTTCTCGTGCTGGTTGAGGAACAGCACGTCCATCTCGTGCTCGCCGACCTCGGTGTCGTCGACGAAGTACCGCTGGGCGACCTTGCCCTTGCGGTAGCGGCCGCGCCGCGTCGGCTGCCCGATGTACTCGGTGTCGATGCGCACCCGGCCGGGCTCCGGGCCGACGACCAGTTCCTTGAGCCCGTACAGGTCGAGCCGGAACGTGTCGACGATCATCGTGGTGCCCTTGGAGAGCCCGATGTGCGCGTGCGACCCGGCGATGGCCGCCTGCCGGCCCGACTCCAGGAGCAACAGCGCGTCGTAGACCGCCGGCCGCTGCACATGGTCGCTGTAGTAGCCGTGGCTGAGCGGGAGTTGGACCGCGGAGCGCACCTTCTTGGCGGCCAGCGCCCTGATGTCCGTGACGAAGACCTCGGAGACCGCGGCCCGGTGGACCAGGGAGCGGTCGACGGTGCGCCCGTAACTGAGTTCGGCGGGCGCCGAAGGAATCTCCGGAGCCACGTGTGTGGTCATACCTGTTTCCTTTGGCTGGGGTCCCTCGAAGACTTCTCGCGCGGACATCTCGTGAAGACATCCGGTGAGGCTTCCGTCCGAGCGGAGGGGTTCGCTGCCGAATGAGCGTCGCAGGGGCGCATGGAAGCGCGATGGCGCGGGAATTCAACGGCGATAAAAGCGTCTTCGCATTCCCGCGCACCGAGTGGGGAGCACGCCACGGGGAAAGCGCAGTATCCTCGTGGAATGCGTATCGGAGAGCTGGCGCGGCGTACCGGAGTTCCGGTCCCCACCATCAAGTACTACTCGCGCGAGGGCCTGTTGCCCCCGGGCGAGCGCACCAGCCCGAACCAGGTCGCGTACGACGATTCCCATGTCCGCAGGCTCAAGCTGATCCGGGCGATGCTGGAGGTCGGCGGCCTGTCCATCGCGGCCGTACGCGACGTCCTGTCCGAGGTCGACTCCCCGACCCGCACGGTCCACGGCATGCTCGGCGTCGCCCAGTCCGCGGTGACCAGGGCCGCCGTCGAGCGGGGCACCGACGAGGACCGGGAGCGGGCCGAGGGCGAGGTCCGTGAGCTCGTGCTCCGGCACGGCTGGGCGGCGAAGCCGGAGAACCCGGGCTGGCAGGCGCTCGTCCAGATCGTGCTGACCTACCGCGACCTCGACCGGGGTGACCTGCTCACCCTGCTCGACAAGTACGCCGCCGCGGCGGGGGAGTTGGCGGTCGCCGAGCTCGGCGCGCTCGCCGACGTGCCCAGCGCCGACGGCAAGGTCGAGGGCGTCGTCCTCGGCACGGTCCTCGGCGACGCGGCCATGGCGGCGCTGCGCCGGATCGCCCAGGAGGACGCCTCCGGCCGGATCCGCAGCGGGCGCCGCCACAGCGCGTAGCCCCCGCCGGCTCACCCGGCGTACGCCAGCAGCGGCGCCACCGGCGCCAGATGGTGCACATGGGCGGGCGGCAGATTCCCGAACACCGTCTCCGTGCGGAACCGGTGCCGGTCCAGGGTCCGCCCGACGACGGCCTGCACCGCGAGGGTCCGCTCGCGCGCCCCGCCCGTCGTGAACGCCCGGCGCAGCGGCGGCATCCCCGCGTAGGCGAAGAACGACAGAGTGCCGCCGGGACGCAGCGCCGCGAGGAGCCGGCCGAAGATGTCCTCGACCGTGCCCGCCTCGAAGTTGGCGAACGGCAGCCCGCACACGATGGTGTCGTAGCTCCCCAGTTCATGCTCCTGCACGAGCCCGGTGAGCAGTCGCACCCGCTCGTCGCCGCCGTAGTCGCGGTACAGGAGCTCGGCGAAGCGGGGGTTGGCCTCGACGAGGTCGAGGGTGTCCAGGGCGCCGAGCGAGGCCCTGATGCGCCGGGTCACGGCGCCCGTGCCGGGGCCGACCTCGAGCACCGCGCGGGCGCGGCCGGGGCTGGGGATCACATAGCGGGTCAGGGCCCGCGCCAGCAGGGGACTGCTGGGCGCGATGGCCCCGGTGTCCCGTCGGGTGCGGGCGAACTCTCGGAGGAACAGCGTCACATCGGTCATGGCCACCTGCGTCATTAGTGATAGTGAAACTATCGATAGCGTAGGTTACTGTTGGAGCTCAGGACACGCCCAGCCGCCGCCCACAGCGACGCTAGTGGGCCTCTGACCTGGGAACACGCCTCACCAAAGACCCAGCGCATGCCTCCAAAGAGGCATCGGGCCCAGGGAAAGGGAGACCGATGGACTTCGCCTCACTCGTGTCGTGGGTCGACTTCACGTCCGGCCTGTCCACCCGTATGTCGGGCGCAGCCTGCTGGGCGTACGCGATCCTCGCCATCACCACGCTGCCGCCCCTGCTGCCCAACGCGGTGCTCCTGATCACCGGCGGGATGCTCGCCGCGCGCGGTGAGATGTCCCTCGTCCTGGTCCTGCTCTCGGTGGCCGGCAGCGCGCTCGCCGGCGACGTCCTCATCCACCGCTTCGGCTGGTTCGCCGGCCGCAGGGTGCGCGGCGGTGCCGCGGGGCGCGGGCGCAGAGGCGAGCTGTTCGACTGGGCCGCGGGGCGGGTGCAGCGCGGCGGGATCCCGTTCGTCGTCGGCGTCCGCTTCCTGCCCAGCGGGCGCCTCCTCGGCGGGCTCGCAGCCGGTGCGGCGCGTTACCCGGCCGGCAAGTTCGCGATCGGCGCCGCACTCGCCGAAGTCGTCTGGGCCGCCTACTCCGTGGGCGTGGGCTACTTCGGCGGAGCGGTCAGCGACGACCCCGTGTACTCCGTCGCGATAGGCCTCGGTCTGTCCGTCGCCGTCGGAGCGGTCGCGGCGCTCGCCCAGCGCAGGGCGACCGCCACGGCCGCGGATGTCTCGAAGGGGGCATAGCGCCTTCCCCGAAACGCGGATATCGGACGCGCACCTTTCGTGGAAGCCTCGGAATTCGTGTGCTGCGGACCGGAATTCACCGTAGCCGCCGGGGCGTCGCATGGAATAGACGTTCACATAGACGTTCGCCACACGCCATTTGATTGATTCAGGGAGACAGAAGTGTTTGCCGCTATCGGAAAGTTCACCGCGCGGCGCCGGAAATGGGTCGTCATCGCGGCAGTCGTCTTCACGCTGTTCGCCGGCGTGTGGGGCACCGGGGTCTTCGGCTCGTTCACCGGCGGCGCCGGTTTCGACGACCCCGCCAGCGAGTCCGTACAGGCCGACAAGGTCCTCGACGGCCCGCTGGGCCGCGAGTCCAACGACCTCATCGTCCTGTACGAGTCGAAGGACAAGGGCGAGGCGGTCGACTCCTTCAGCACAGCCGTCCGCGCCGCGCTGGACGACGTCCCACGTGCCGGCATCGCCCGCCTGGACTCGTTCTGGCACCCCGGCACCCAGAGCCCGAGCGCGTACGTGTCCAAGGACAACCAACAGACGTACGCGACCGTCCAGTTCACCAGCGACGACGACCAGAAGCAGGTCGAGGCGCTGGAGAAGATCAAGGACGACTTCGCGGCCGACGGCGTCACCGTCCGCTACGGCGGCGTCGCCGCGATGACCGACCAGGTCAACACCCTCACCGGCTCGGACATCGCACGCGCCGAGATGCTGTCGGTCCCGATCCTCCTGATTCTCCTGGTCCTGATCTTCCGCAGCGCGATCGCGGCGCTCCTGCCGCTGGCCGTCGGCTCGTTCGTGGCTCTGGGATCCTTCGTCGTGCTCCGCGTCCTGACGATGTTCACGGAGATCTCCAGCACCGTCATCAACGTCATCACGATCCTCGGCCTCGGTCTCGCGATCGACTACGCGCTCTTCCTCGTCAACCGCTTCCGCGAAGAACTCCATGCGGGCGCCGACGTCGACACGGCCGTGGAGCGCGCCACCGCGACGGCGGGCCGCACGGTCGCCTTCTCCGGCATCGCCGTGGCGATCTCCTTCGCGGGACTGGCCTTCTTCCCCTCCCGCTTCCTCTCCTCGATGGGGTACGCGGCGGTCGCCGTGGTCGCGTTCGCGGTGGTCGGCTCCCTCACCCTCCTGCCCGCCCTCCTGCGCTACACCGGGTACAGCATCGACAAGTGGCGTATCCCGCTGGGCGGCAGGAACCGTGCCCCCAAGCCGGAGAAGGAGGGCCGGTGGTACCGCACGGCCCACGCGGTCATGCGCAAGCCGCTGATCTCCTCGCTGGCGATCGTCGCCGTCCTCGTGGGCCTCGGAGCCCCGCTCCTCGGCGTCAACTGGGCGCGCCCCGGCGAGTGGGTGCTGCCCTCGGACGCCGACGCGAAGGTGGTCAGCAAGACGCTCGCATCGGACTTCGGGACGAACCCCGCACAGATCATGACCTCGGTCGTCCAGGGCACCACCGGCCCCGTGGACCGTGCCGAAGCAGGGGCCTACGCAGCCAAGTTGGCCAAGGTGGACGGCGTGGCCTCCGCGACCCCGACAGCCTTCGAGGGCAACGACGCGCGCATCACGCTCCGCTACACGCCGGACGCCATGTCCGACGCCGCGCAGAGCATGGTCCACGACCTGCGCGCCACGGCGCCCCCGGCCGGAACGGACACGCTCCTGACGGGCATGCCCGCGTCCCGGGTCGACATCGTCGGCATGATCGGCGAACGCCTCCCGTGGATGGCCCTGTTCGTAGCGGTCGTCTCCTTCTTCGTCCTCTTCCTGGCCTTCGGCTCCCTGCTGCTCCCGCTCAAGTCGGTGATCCTCAACCTCCTCTCGCTCCTGGCCGCGTTCGGAGCGATCAAGTGGATCTTCCAGGACGGCCACCTCTCGGGCCTCCTGGGCTTCGAACCGATCGGAGCGGTGGACGCCAACTTCCCGGTCCTGGTCGTGGCGATCGCGTTCGGCCTCGCGATGGACTACGAGGTGTTCCTGCTCTCCCGCGTCCGTGAGGAGTGGGAAGTGAGCGGAGACCCGGTCGAGTCGGTGGCCCTGGGCGTCCAGCGCACAGCCAAGATCATCACGAGCGCCGCACTGCTGCTCGTCGTGGTCGTAGGCGGCTTCATGGCCTCCTCGATCCTCTTCATGAAGATGATCGGGGTCGGCCTGGTCATCGCGGTCCTCGTGGACGCAACGATCGTACGAGGCCTGCTCGTGCCCGCGACGATGGCGCTGCTCGGCAAGTGGGCCTGGTGGGCACCGGCACCGCTGGCGCGCTGGTGGTCGAAGTACGGCTTCCGCGAGTCCTCGGCCCCGCCGCCCCCGCCCGCGCCCGCCCCGGCGCCGCGCACCGAGGCGCTGCGGTGACGTTGCCCTCCGCCGGGCGGGCGGGTGAGGCGCCCAGCACGGAGGCGCCCGCCGCGCCCGCCCCCCGAACCGGGACGGCCGGCAACCCCGGTCCGGCCGTCCCCTCACCCGCGCCGCGCCCCGGCCCCGTCACTCCCCCGTCGACGGCAACCCGGGGCGCGGCGTCCCCCCGAACTGACGACGAGCCCGACCCTCTCACTGATGAGCAGGCAGGCCCCGCCCCCAATGAGCAGACGGGTCCGACCTCCAGTGACGCCCGGGACGACCGGGACGCGCTCGCCGCGGATGATCGAGACGCGTTCGCTGGGGACGACGACCGGGCCACACTCACCAGGGATGACAGGGATGACAGGGCCGCGTTAGGCGGGGACGACCGACTCGCGCTCGCCGGAATCATCGCGGCCGGCGTCACCGCGGTGCTCGCCGCGCTCTTCGGGGACTGGGGAACCTGGTCCGCGCCCCTGGGCGACGGCCTGCCCGGCTTCCCCCTCGCATGGGGAGTGACGGCGGGACCGCCGGTCGTACTCGTAGCCCTGGCAGGCGTGTTCGTGGCCTGGGCGGGCGCGCCCTCCTTCGCGCGTACGTGGGCGCACACCGCCGCCGCACTGGCAGCGGCGACCGGTCTCCTGGCCCTGTTACGGCTGCCCGTAGGCCCCGACACCACCTGGACGGCGCTGGCCGAGGCCTCGCACGCGGGCCTGTTCGGCGTACTCGCGGGCTGGGCCCCGGCACTGGCGGCGCTGGCCGTCACCCGACGGCGCGCGGACGGCCGTACGGGACTCACCCCATACGTCTGGGTAACGGCCCTGGCGGCCATGGCGCCCCTGCTCGTCCTGGCCGCCGGAACGGCGTGGAGCAGCCCGGCCCACGGGGCCCTGTGCACGGCGTCGGAGTGCATCAGCCCGCGCGCCGGCCTCCTCTTCACCGGCGAGGTCACACTGCGCCTGGCCCTGCCCGCCTGGGCGGCGGCGATCGCCGTGCTGGCGGCGGCCCGACGGGCATCCCGGTTCCGCGACCTGCGCGCGACCTGGCAGATCCTCGTCGCCTTGGCGGCGGCGGGCTTCACGACCCTGCTGGCACCCGGGCTGGTACTCGGAGCCAAGATCTGACGCGCAGGCCCACCGCCTGGCCACCCGCCGACGAGAGGGGCCACGGGCCCCATGAACCGCGTACGAGACAAGACCCGCCGCCAGGGAAGGGGCAGCCCCACCGAGCGACCGGCCGCGTACGAGAGGCGGCCCGCCGCAGGGAAGGGGCAGGCACACGAGCGACTGGCCGCGCACGAGACAAGACCCGCCGCCAGGGAAGGCGGCCTCTCACCGACGACCGGCCACGTACGAGACAAGGACGGGCGCCAGGGAAGAGACAGCCTCACCGAGCGACCGGCCGCGTACGAGAGGCGGCCCGGAAGGCAGCGATTCCCACCGGCCGCGAGACGCCGACGAGACGGGAGGGGACGTGGGGGCATGTGCGCGCGGAGCCACCAGCACCACGTACAGGTGATCAGCCAGCTGACGTGCACCCGTAGAACAGCGAGCACGTACATGCCCCCGCGGCCCCGCACCCGACAACACAACGGCCGAAGACAGCCGGCACAGCAAACGATGCCGAAGCCCAAACCCCACCACTCGTCGCCCATGACGCTGCCCCGACCATCCCTCCACGACAACGGAGAGCCGAACCATGAACGCGACGCACCACCCAAACCGCCGAAGGCTGCTCGCAGCATCCGCGGCCGGAGTCGTCGCCGCGCTGGCCTGGACGGGGGCCACCGCCGTCGCGGGTGACGCCCCGCGCCCCCGCGCCAGGCGCGCGTACATCGGCGGGTTCACGCTCGGTGAGTACGGCCTGCCGGGCCTCCCCGGCATCGGCATCGCCCGGGTCGGCGCGGCCGGACAGCTCGAACTCACCGGCTGGCAGCGGGACATCGTGAACCCCTCCTACCTCACCCTCGCCCCGAACCACCGCCACCTGTACGCCGTGAGCCAACGCCCCGGCGGCGCCACCGGCTCGCTCCACGCGTACCGCATCGACGGCGACCGGCTGCACCCCCAGGGCCCGCCACGCTCCAGCCACGGCGCCGCCCCCGTCCACCTGGCCGTGCACCCCGACGGCCGTTTCCTGCTCACCGTGAACTACGACTCGGGCCACGTCGCCGTCCTGCCGGTACACCCCGACGGCTCCCTCGGCGAGGCCGTCCAGGTGCTTCGCCACCACGGCCACGGCCCGCACCCGCAGGAACAGCGAGGCCCCCACCCGCACATGGTCGCCTTCGACCCCGCGGGTCGCCGCGTCCTCGTCCCCGACAAGGGCAACGACCACATCTACGTCTACGACTTCGACACCCGCACGGGCCACCTCGAGCTCGCCGACCGGACCCATGTCGGCCGAGGTATCGGCCCACGCCACGTCGTCTTCCACCCCGCTGGCAAGCTGGCCTACGTCACCAACGAACTAGGCCACTCCGTGACCGTCCACGCGTACGACGCGGCCACGGGCCGGCTCACGCCGGTCTCGCACGCCTCCGTGGCCCCGCCCGGCATCAACCCACGTAACGCCCCCTCCGCCGTCCACCTCACGCGAGACGGCGGCACCCTGGTGACCGCTGACCGGGGCCTCGACACGGTCGAGTCGTTCCGCGTGGAGAACGCGGGCCGCACCCTCACGCTCCTCGCGTCGCAGCCGGTCACGGCGAAGGCGCCGGGGACCCGCTGGCCCAGGGACGTGGCACTCGACGCGTCGGGCCGGTTCGTCTACACGGCGAACCAGGCGGGCCAGTCGGTCAGCGCGTTCCGCCTGGACCCGGCCACGGGCCGCCTCGCCCCGGCGGCCCCGCCGCTCCACGTGGCGAGCCCCAGCTGCGTACTTCTGGAGTAGAACGCAACGCAACGCAAAGCGACACGACACGACACGAGCGAGGGGGGCGACTCCCAGATCCGCAGATCCGGGAACCGCCCCCACGCAGGTGCATCACCCACCTAGAAGACTGCTGAAAATCTTGTTGTTGGGGCTGTCCGGCTGTGGGCCGGGCGGCCCTTTCCGCTATGCGGTGGCGGGGGTGAGGTGCCAGGTGGTGTTGGTGCGGGTGAGTCCGAGGTTGATGAGTCGGCGGAGGTTGAGAGCGGCGGCGCGGTGGTGGAGCCAGATGTTGTTGGCGATGACGCCTCGGTAGGAAACCCGGCGGTTGCCCTTGGCGACGAGCCAGGCGATGGCGCGTTCGACGGGTGGCCGCCATCGGCGGTATTCGTCCTGCCATCCGGCGTCGGTGGCGGCCTGGTGGCGGGCGGCGGCCAGCAGTTCGTACTGGGGGTGGACGTTGAGGGTGCGTCCGGTCTTGGAGGTGGTGCAGCGCTCTCGCAGGGGGCAGCTGGTGCATGCGCGCTTGAACTGGGCGGTGCGGGCGCCGTCGGCTTTGGTCTGGCCGAGGTTGGCGGTGTGTCCGGCCGGGCAGGTTGCGGTGCCCGCGGCCTGGTCGATGTGGAAGTCGTCGATGGTGAACCCGCCGGGGACGGCCTGCCGCAGCGGTGGCGGTTTGATCACCAGGGTGTGGCCGTCGGCCTGCAGTTGTGCGCGCAGGTCGCCGGTGCCGTAGGCAGAGTCGCCGAGCACGGTTAACTCGCCGTCCTCGTCGGCCAGCAGATCGCCGGCCACGGCGGCCTCGTGATTGCCGGGACCGTAGCCGCTGGTCAGGGCGACAGCGGTGAACAGGCCGCTCTCCGGCTCGAAGGACGCATGCCCTTTGAAGCCGTCCTGGTGACGGGTGCGGTTCTTGTGGATGTGGCGTGCGTCCGCATCGACGGTGGACACGGTCCGGTCCGCCACCGTGCGCTTCGCGACGCGCCAGCGGCCATCGCGCCCGTCGGAGTCCTCGGCCGGCTCCACATCCTGGCCCGCGACCAGGGCCAGCAGGCCGACCGCGTTCGCCGCCTTCTCGCCCAGGTTCTGCTCGGGCAGGTGCCCGAGCAGGTTGACCGCGTCGGTGACCAGCGCATCGACCAGCGCGGCGCGGGCGGCCTCGTCGTCCCAGGCGATCCTCGGCTTGCCCGGGTCGGTGTAGTCGTGCGCGTGGCACCACCGCGCCGCGGTCTCCCCGGCCCCGGGGACCTCGCGGATCACCCGGCGGATCGCGGAGATGATCTGGGTGACGGTGTCCTGGGTGGCCACCGCGTCGTCCAGCACGGTGGAATCCAGCGCCCGCCGCTGCCTGCCCTTGAGCACACCGGTCGCGGCCACGACCTCTTTGACCTTGGTGAAGATCCGCGTCGGATCGGCCGAGTGACGCAAACGGCGCCGGAAGTACGTCAGCAGCGAGGGATCGAAAGCGGTGTCGTACAGCCCGAGCCCGCAGGCCGCCTTCCAGCGCAGGTCACACCGCAGTTCCTGGACCGTCTCGAAGTCCGACAGCCCGTGCAGGCTCTGCAGCACCACCGTCGCGGCCAGGACCTGCGGCGGCAGACTCGGACGGCCGTTGGACGACGGATACATGTCCGAGAACATCCCCGGCGGGAACAGCACCTCGCGATGTTCGGCCAGGAACGCGAACACACTGCCAGCCGGGATCAACTCCCGGCAGGTCTCCCACACATCCGGCCCGACCATCTCCCCGGCCCATTCCCCCTGCATGCATACAAGACTGGCCCCAACTCCACCGAGCCGGGGCCAGAACCGAGATTTTCAGCAGTCTTCTAGGGCCGCCAGGGCACCACAGTCACCGTGCCGTCGGCCCGCCCGCTGGCCACCGAAGCGGCATAGCCGTCCGGCGACCGCACGCTACGCACGAACCACTCGTGACCGGAGCCCGGCACCCGCGCCGCCCGCCAGGTGCCGAAGACGTGCCCGGTATAGCGCGGCGGCGTCCGGCTCAGGCCCGTACCCGCGGCCTTCACCAGCGCTTCGGCGCGCGTCCACTGCTCGAAGCCGTGGGTGTTGCGGCCGCCCTGGACGCAGGGGATCCGGCTCCAGTCCATGTCGGCCCTGACCCGCTCGATGTCGACGCCGACGGGTACCTCGGCAGAGTCGCCGACAGCGATGAGCGCGTACGCCGCCGAGTGCGACAGGCTCGCCGACAGCGTGGTCCCGTCGGGCGCGAAGGGCACGGGCTTGCCGTGCCCGTCGTCACCGCAGCGCGCACAGAACCGGCGGAAGCCCACGTCGGCAGGGGCGACCCCGAGCGCCTGCCCGAGCACGGTCCGGTACACGTGGTGGACGGCCAGATACCGCATCCGGTCACCGCCCCGCCGGAACCGCGCGAAGCGCTCACGCTCGGCCGGGTCGAGAACGCCGTACGCCTCTTCATGGGGAACAGCGGAGGCCGCCGCGGCGATGGACACAGTCCAGACCCGAATGAGCCCGGAACAGCTCACCGAACCACCAGCCGAACGACTCACCGAACCGCCCGCCGAACCGCCCACCGAACCACCAGCTGAACGACCCACCGAACCGCCCCCCGAGCGACTCCCCGAAGCGCCCACCGAACCACTGGCCGAACGACTCCCCGGCCCACTCCTCCCCGGCCCACTCCCCGTAGCGACAAAGACGCCGCTCACGCCGCCGACCCGCCCGCCAGGATGTGATGCTGAAGCTGCCGCAGGTCCTCGGAGGGCTCCAGCCCCAGCTCCTCGGCCAGCACGGCCCGTACGTCATGGAAGGCGCGCAGCGCGTCCCCGCGCCGCCCGCACCGGTGCAGCGCGTCGATGAGGCGCGCGTGCAGCCACTCGTTGAGCGGGTCGACGGCGACCAGGCGGCGCAGCTCGGGCACGAGCTCGCGGTGGCGGCCGAGCCCCATGGCCGCCTCGATGCGCAACTCCTGGGCGCGCACGCGCAGTTCCTCGATACGTGCGGCATGCCCGGCGAGTACCCGGCCCTGGCCGACATCGGACAGAGTCCGCCCACGCCACAGCCCGAGCGCGGTGTCCAGGCGTTCCAGGGCCTTCTCGCGGCGCCCGGCGCGCAGCTCGGCGCGCCCCTGCCCGTACAGGCGGGTGAAGTTCTCCAGGTCGAGGCGGCCCGGCGCGGTGCGGAGCGAGTACCCGGTGGCCTCGGTGGAGATGACGTCGCGGACGGCGCCGGCGCCGAGCTCGCGCTCCAGCTCCTGGCGCAGGTGGTAGATGTGCGTGCGCACGGTGCTGACGGCGGTGGGCGGCGGCGCCCCGTCCCAGAGTTCCTCGACGAGCGTGTCCACCTCGACGATGTCGTGGGCACGCACGGCGAGGAGCGCGAGCAGCTTGCGCACCTTGGGCCCGCGTGGCCGGTGCGTCACGCCGCCGCCGACGGCCTCCAGCGGGCCGAGGATGCGGAAGCCGACGCTCCCGTCGGGTTCCGAGGCCGTGACGCCCGGTATTCGGAAGCGGGCCTGGGTGTCGCGCATCGTGGGTCCCCCGTTTCTGTCGGAACTGCTCATGTGATGGGCTGGGCGAAGGTGACGAGATGCGCCGCGTACTGGGTGACCATGAAGATCCGGTACGGCAGCCGGCGCCGGGCGCGCGAGTCGTCGCGGCGGGCGGTCAGCGCGGCGGCGCTCAGCGCGAGCGCCCCGCACAGGACCACACCGGCGGGCGCGAGCAGCCCGTACGCGGCCGTGGCCACGGCGCACACGAGGAGCGCGGCGCCGATCCCCACGGCGCTCAGCGACACGATGAGCGCGGTGACGGCGCGGCCCCAGACGACGGTCCAGTTGCGGCGGCCGTGCTTGGCGTCGCCCTCGGCGTCGGAGAAGTCCTTGGCCACCGCGCCGACCATGCCCATCCACAGGCACATGGCGGCCGAGAAGGCGAGCAGCGCGGGGGACAGGGGCGCGGTGCCGCTCAGGGCGCCCGCAGCGTAGGCGAGGGCGCCGCTGGCCACGACGACGGCGATGGTGCCGGGGGTGCGGCTCTTGAGGGCGAGGCGGGGCGCGGAGTACGCGTATCCGAGCAGCAGCATGCCGGCGGTGACCAGGAACATCAGCGGACCGAGCACGGCGCCGCCGGTGAGGGCGAGGGCGGCGAGCACCCGGGCGGTGGTGCGGGCGAAGCGGACGGGCAGGGCGCCTCGTGCGATGGGCCGCACGGAGCCGTTGGCCCGGTCCTCGTGGATATCCGTGACACCGTTGTAGAGATAGGTGAATGAGACGGAACAGAACCAGACGGCCGCGCCGAGAACGAGTGACGGCCGAATTGCCAGGTGGGACACGTAAGAAGTGGTTCCGGCCGTACCGGCCACCAGGAAGCGCAGCAGAAAGATGACCTGCACGGCATACCTGGATTCCTGTGCGCACAGGGCCAGGAGGCGGAACTTCCCCAGGGCACCGGCCGATTTTCCGGATGGCGGAGTCGTGGTGGTTATCAGGGTTTTCGCAGGCGTCGCTGTCGACATACCTGCGAATCTAATCCGAGTGAGGGAGAGGTGACAGACTCTCCATGGGCCACGGGGATACTCCCTAAGATGTATCCCCGTGACTCAACCTGCCTATGGGTTGGGCGATTTCGCGTCACGTCCAAGGCCCTGCGGTCTTCTGATCAGCTGCGCGTCCACCGCTTTGTTAACGGCGTCGATACGTGATACGGCGTGGAGTTTCTCGAAGATGTTGCGCAGATGTCGCTTCACGGTGCCTTCGGTAATCCGCAGCCGGGTGGCGATCTGACGATTACTCAGAGCGGCCGCCGCCTGCGTGAGCACTTCCCGTTCCCTGGGGGAAAGGGTCTGTTGCGGCTCACTGAATCCGGATTCTGGAATTCCGCTGCGGGGCACGGCGATCGTCACGTGCGGATCGCGCGCCGCGGTATTCCGGATCGCCGACAGGAGTGACTCGCGCGGCACGCTCTTGTGCAGATAGCCGCGCGCGCCCCGGGCGAGCAGCTCCTGCACCAGCTGCGCGTCGTTGTACATCGTCAGCATCAGCACGTGCAGTTCCGGGAAGCGCCCCGTCAGCTCGCTGACGACGCTGGGCGCGTGGTGATCGGGCATCTCCACGTCGAGCAGCACGACCTGCGCGCCCGTGCGCTCCACCAGATCGCCCAGGCCCTGCGAGGTGTCGACGTCCGCCACGACCCGCAGGTCGTCCTCCGCGTCGAGCAGCTGGCACAGGGCGGTGCGCAGCAGGGAGTGGTCGTCGACGGCGATGATGCGGATCGGCTCAGCCGTGCCGTGCCGTCCCTCGTCCGTCGTCTGCATGTTCCTCCTCGTCCAGGGGGACGGACAGCTCGATGGCCGTGCCGTGCCCGGGGGCACTGTTGATGGTGAGCCGGCCGGCCAGGAGCTGCGCGCGCTCGGTCAGCGACGCGAGCCCGTTCCCCTGCCGCTGCCCCGGTACGAAGCCGACGCCGTCGTCGTGCACGGACGCCTGGACGTGACGCGCGTCGACCCTTACGTCGATGGTGACGCGGGACGCCGAGGCGTGGGCCAGCGCGTTGCGCAGGCACTCGCGGAGCATGATGAACAGGTCGTCGCTGACGCCGCGGGGCAGCAGGTCGTCCGGGTCGTCGACATGGATCTCCACCACGGGTTCGTCGATCGCCATGGCGCTGACGAACGCGGACAGGGCGAGCTGGAGCGAGCGGCACGTGTCCGACCTGGTGCGCAGCTCGGTGACGATGTCCCGGGTGGTGTAGAGCGTCTCCAGGATCGCCTGCTTGAGGCTGCCGAGCCGGGCGTCAGACGAGGCGGCGTGCTGCGTGAGTTCGTAGAGCTCGAGCTGGCGCAGGGCGAGGCTGGCGGTGCTGCCGATCCGGTCGTGGATCTCGCGGGCCATGCCGTGCCGGCCCTGCTGTGCGGCATCACGCACGACGTCGAGCAGGAAGAGGTCGTATCCGCTGGAGCCTTCTTCGAGGCGCCGCGTGATCGCGGACTGCAGAATGGGCGGCACCTTCATCAGGTAATGCTCGGAGCCGGGCCGGTCCGCGAAGATCCGTCCCAGGAACTCCATGGTGATCTGGAAGAACATGGATCCCGCGCGGACCGAGTGGACCGGCGGAATTCCCTGTGAGATCCGGGCGCCGCCGAGACGCCGGGTCTTCTTCATGAGCTGGGGATTGAGCGGCGCTTCGGTGCCGCACCGCAAGGCGTGCACGCATTCCCCGAGAATGTGCTGGGCCTGCTCGCGGCAGGATGTCCAGGCTTCCTGATCCATGCCGAGCGGATTGTTCTGCTCGAGCAGAGCGCGCCGATAGGCGTCGAGCAGTTCCGCTTCCAGTGCCTGTAATTCCGCAGCGAGCGTCGCGCCTTCAGGATCCGGAGTCTCCCCCTGGATTTCCTGCGGCGATGCGTCGTGCACGTTTCCTTCCCCCCGTCGATACCCGTCGCCGCTTCCAGGTCCGGACTACGTTGTCAAGAGGGAAGACGGTTCGAAGATCGGATTGAGCATGCCTCGTGCCGCGACGGGGTGTCAAGCGACAACCGGGATACTCCGCCGTATAGGCGCGGCCTTCAACTACCTGTATTTACGGGCCTGCTGACAAGGCAATCCAAGGCGGCTTCGTCAGCTCTCGCGGGCGCCATCCACGACTTCGTCGTGAACGGAACGCGCAGTTTCCCGACCCATCACGTCCGTGGGCCCGCCACGGGTCGTATCGCCTGTTTCGGCCAACTTCTGTGCCGAGCATGAGAAATGTTCATGAATCAGCCGGCGCAGCGCGGAAAGCGCGACGTCGCCGAGCACGGTGCCGGACACCATGCTCGCCGCGGCACTCTCGGGGTCGGGCTGCCGGCGCAGCAACTGCACCTCGATGTCGACGACCCGCTCGAGTGCCTCCGCATACGTCTCCAGGAGCCGCGGCAGATCGCGCTGTTCCAGCCATTCACAGGTGACCAGGACCTGGGTGAGCGTCTGCCAGGCCGGATTGTCCGGGCTGACCTGCCACGACCGCTGCTCGGCGAGCGCCGTCGTCCGCTCCTTGGCGCGCTCCCACTGCTGATCCTGCGACACGGACCCGCGCGCGGGCAGCGCGTACTGGACCGCGCCGAGCAGCTCGTGCAGCGGCGGCGAGGTGTCGATCCGCCCGACGATCTGCCGGATCGCCGCGGGGGAGAGCCCCCCGACATCGAGCAGCGTCCGCACGAGCGCCACCCGCCGGACATGGGACTCGTCGTACTCCTGGGACTCGTCCAGAGCCGGCAGGAGCTCCATGCGCAGATAGAACCTGAGCATGCGGTCGGGGACGCCGGTCCGGCGGCTCAGATCGGAGAGCTGCGGCACGTCTCACTCACCTTCGGGCCAACTCGGCTGAACAGCCGTCTACTTCGGGGTGTACGGGCGGATCCGTGCGGAATGGCGAGGGGAATCAGCGGGACCATATGCAGCATCGGAACACGGGCACAAGGCGGCCCGAGTGAACTCGATCACCACTACAACCAAGGAAGTACCCGCGCTGCCCCCTGAGACCGGGCCGATCGCCGCTTGGGCGTGTCGGGGGTGGTACCGGCGGGGGCGACCCCCGGATCCGTCGGTGCGGTATCGCTTACGTCACCGCTACGGCCGACTCGCTAGCGTCCGGCGGACCCCATGAAAAAAGCCCTCCCTGAGGAGGGCCGGCAACCCGGAAATATGTGGTGCCCCCGGCAGGACTCGAACCTGCGGCCAAGCGCTTAGAAGGCGCCTGCTCTATCCACTGAGCTACGGGGGCCGGTGTGTGGCCAGTGGCTCGGGACGGATGTGGGGGAGATCCGTGACCTTGCCGGGACCAAGGATAGGGCTCCCGGATCCCTGTCCCTGCTGCTTCGCCTCCGTGGCACGATGTGGAGGTTCGGTGAAGCGGTCCTGATAATCGCAGGCAGGTACGAATCCTGCACCGCTTTTGGCGTCTCACGCCCCGGGTGTTGTGCACTCGTTATGCCTGCGCCCCAGTCGTCCCTTCCGTCCCATGGACCGGATGGGCCGCATCGGCGCGCAGAGACGTCCATATGCTTCAGAAAGCCGCCAAAATTGGGCATTCTTCGCATGTGGTGACCTTGGACGTACGGCCTCAGCTGCTCGACGCACTCTCCGCGCTGCGCGACCGTGTCGCCGCCGCGCGTTTTCCTCTCCCTCTCCCGGGGGCGCCGCGTGCGCGCGCCAACCGGGCAGAACTCCTCGCGCAGCTCGACGACTATCTCGTGCCCCGGCTGCGAGACCCCGAAGCCCCCTTGCTCGCCGTGATCGGCGGGTCGACCGGCGCAGGCAAGTCGACCCTCGTCAATTCCCTCGTCGGGCGGAAGGTCAGCGAGGCCGGGGTTTTGCGGCCCACGACCCGCACCCCCGTACTCGTCTGCCACCCGGAGGACCACCGCTGGTTCTCCGGGGCCCGCGTCCTGCCCGACCTCACCCGCGTATGGATGCCACGGCGACCCGACGACACCGAGCTCGGGGCCTTTGTCCCCGCCGACGACGACGAAGACGTCCTGCGCGTCGAGACCTCCGGCAACCTGCCCCGCGGGCTCGCCCTCCTCGACGCGCCCGACGTCGACTCCCTCGTCGCCCACAACCGCGTGCTCGCCGCCCGGCTCATCAGCGCCGCCGACGTCTGGATCATGGTCACCACCGCCTCCCGCTACGCCGACGCCGTGCCCTGGCACCTGCTGCGCAGCGCCAAGGAGAACAACGCGACCCTCGTCACCGTCCTCGACCGCGTGCCCCACCAGATGGTCACCGAGGTCTCCCGCCAGTACGGTGCCCTGCTCGCCAAGGCCGGACTCGGCGACGTACCGCGCTTCACCGTCCCCGAACTGCCCGAGTCCACCGGCGGCGGCGGCCTCCTGCCGGCCTCCGCCGTCGCCCCCCTGCGCGCCTGGCTCACCCACCGCGTGCAGGAACCCACCGCCCGCTGCACGGCCATCGCCCGCACCGCCAACGGCGTCATCGACTCCCTCCGGGTCCGCACCCCCGGACTCGCCGGCGCCGTCGCCTCCCAGTACGCCGCCGCCCTGCGCCTCACCGCCATCGTCGACGAGACGTACGCGAGGGAGGACGCGCGCGTGCGCACCCGGCTCCAGAGCGGCGGCGTGCTCGCCGGGGACGCCCTCAAACGGTGGCGCAGCTACCCCCTCGACTGCGCGCCCGCCGAACTCCTCGACGCGCTCACCGAGAGCCTCGGCGCGCTCCTCCTGTGCGCCGTCACCGCCGCCGACGAACGCATCGACGAGGCCTGGCACCGCGACCCCGCGGGCGCGGCGGACGGACTCGCCGCCCGGGACCCCGACCTGGAGACCGCGGAACACCGCATCGGCATGGCCGTACGCCGCTGGCGCCGCGTGCTCGAGGAGTACGCGGAGGAACAGGTACGCACCCTGGACACCGCCCCGCCGCCCGACACCGAACTCGTCGCCGCCCTCCTCGCCACGGCCCTTCTCGGCGGGAACCGCGCCCGCAGCGCGGGCGAGAGCCTCGCCGAACGCATCGGCGCCCAAGGGGCCCTGCGCCTGCGCGACCGGGGCGGGCGGCTGCTCACCGACTACCTGGACAAGGTGCTCGCCGTGGAGCGCGAACGCAGGCTCGCGCCGCTCTACGCACTCGACGTACACCCCGAGTCCCAGGCCGAACTGATCGCCGCGCTGTCCGTACTGCAGAAGGAGAGGTGACCGCGGTGACCGCCGTCACGGACCACACCGAGCACGCCGAACACACCGATGGCACGGAACCGGCCGGGCGGGTGGATCCGCCGAGGGGCGACGCGGACGGCTCCGGCGGCGCCTGGGACGACGGGCTCATCGCCCGGCGAGTGGCGGACTCCGGCGTCTTCGACGTGGAGGACGTACCCGACCCGTACGCCCACGAGGACGAGCTGCACGACGCCGACACGGAACTCGTCGCACGCCTCGACGCGCTGCGCGAACTCGTCGGCCTCTCCCGTGCCCGCGTCGACGGCGCGGCCCTCGCCGAGGCGGGCCACGTGCTCGACCAGGCGGCCGCCCGGCGCCGGCTCTCCCACCGGCACACCGTCGTCGCCATCGCGGGCGCCACCGGCAGCGGCAAGTCGACCCTCTTCAACGCCCTCGCCGGCGTGCCCCTGTCCGAGACGGGACTGCGCAGGCCCACCACCTCCGCGCCCATCGCGTGCAGCTGGACGGACGGCGCCGCGGGGCTCCTCGACCGGCTCGGGATCCCCGGCCGGCTGCGCCGCCGCCCGCTCCAGGGCCAGGGCCCCCAGGGTGTGGACGCGCCGCTCAAGGGGCTCGTCCTGGTGGACCTGCCCGACCACGACTCGGCGGCCGTCGCGCACCGTGAGCAGGTCGACCGGATCCTTGAGCTCGTCGACGCCGTCATCTGGGTCGTCGACCCCGAGAAGTACGCCGATGCGATGCTGCACGAGCGTTATCTTCGGCCCCTGGCCGGCCACGCCGAGGTCACCTTCGTCGTCCTCAACCAGGTGGACCGGCTGCCCGGCGAGGCCGCCGACCTCGTACTCGACGATCTGCGGCGCCTTCTCGACGAGGACGGGATTGCGCTCGGCGAGCACGGTGAACCGGGCGCGACCGTGCTCTCCCTGTCCGCGCTCACCGGTGACGGTGTCGATGAACTGCGCGAGTCCCTGGACCAGTTCACTAAGGAGCAAGGCGCCGCCGCCCGCCGGATCGCGGCCGACATCGACGCGGCGGCGCTGCGGCTGCGGCCCGTCTACGCGACCGGGCGCAAGAGCGGGCTCAGCGAGGATGCCCGCGAGGAGTTCGCCGACCGGCTCGCCGACGCCGTGGGCGCCGAGGCCGCGGGTCAGGCGGCCGAGCGAGCCTGGCGCCGCAACGCCAACAAGGCGTGCGGCACCCCGTGGCTGCGGCTCTGGCGCTGGTACGAGGGCCGGGGCGCCCCGAGCGCCACACTGACGGTCAGGCCCGCGCCCTCCGACGAAGAGGCGACGGCGCGCCAGCGCGTGGAGCACGCGGTGCGCATCGTGGGCGAGCGGGCGTCGGCGGGACTGCCGGGGCCCTGGGGACAGGCGGTGCGGGAGGCGGCTACGCGGGGAGCGGAGGGGCTTCCGGAGGCGCTCGACGACCTGGCGGTCTCGGCGGGGTCGCCGCCGCCTCGGTTGCCGAGGCCCGGCTGGTGGCCGGTCGCGGTACTCGCCCAGATCTCCATGACGATCGTTCAGGTCATCGGCGGGCTATGGCTGTTGGGGCAGATCATCGGCGTCCTCGATCCGAACCTCGGGGTGCCGGTGCTGTTGATGCTGTGCGGCATCGTCGGCGGACCGTGCGTGGAGTGGTCGTGCCGGATGGCGGCGAAGGGGCCGGCGCGGCGCTACGGGCTCGACGCGGAACGGCGCCTGCGGGAGGCGGCGGCGGGGTGCGGCCGGGCCCGCGTCCTCGATCCGGTGGCCGCCGAGCTGCTGCGGTACCGCGAGGTCAGGGAGCAGTACGTGAAGGTGACGGGGTGAGGCGCGGCCCCCACCCCCACCCCCACCTGGCCTCGGCTGGGTGACGGGGTTTTCCACAACCGGCCAGTAGAACACAGGCTTCAGCGGGCTCGTCCCGGCACAGGCAGTCTGAGATCGCGAACCCGGAACCGACCGGGAACGCGGTGCGGACGAGGCCGTGCGGGACGGGCCCGCACGCGTCCGTGCGCAGGGGAGGGGTGGACCGACATGAGCGAGACGACGGTGACGGTCGTGGGGAACGTCGCGACGACGCCGGTGTACCGGGAGCTGCCGAAGGGGCCGGTGGCGCGGTTCCGGCTCGCGGCGACAGCCCGGCGCTTCGACCGGGTGCGCAACGAGTGGGTGGACGGGCACACGAACTTCTTCACGGTGTGGGCGTGGGGCGCGCTCGGCACGAATGTGCAGGGCTCGCTGTCCATCGGTGAACCGGTGCTCGTCCAGGGGAGGTTGAGGGTGCGGGACGAGGAGCGGGGCGGGCAGCACTGGACGTCGGCGGACATCCAGGCGTCGGCCGTCGGGCACGACCTGTCGCGCGGGACAACCGCGTTCCGGCGTGCCCGGCAGGGCCGGCCGGGGGGCCAACCGGACGGCGACGAGCCGTCGTTCGAGATCGATGCGCAAGCGGATGGTGAACCAAAGGAGCAGGGAGAACAGAGCGAACGGCGAGAACCGGCCGCCGTCGGCTGAAACAGGCCGATGAGCCCTCGGGTCGAGACGCGTTGCGAATGCGGCCCGAAGTGCGGCTTATCGGCGAATGAACACCGGTTCCATGCCGTTGATTTGTCGATAAGCCAGCGCCGTAATCATTAGCGGCGATAACGATTCCGAGTCGGATCGCTCTCGTACCCCTCTGACCTGGGGACTGTGGTGCGCGGCTTCCTTAGGATGCCGGGCGTAGCCCACGGGGCCATTGATTCGGACGTCTGCTCAAGCGTCTGACTCACACATCGTTCTGTCGGCGGGACGTCACCCCCCTCGTGCCAATGTCTCCCGCCTGAAGGGGAATTCTGTGTTCTCTGCGGTATCTGTGTTGTCGGCGGTCACCCCTCGCGGGCGGGGCGCCGCCCGCCTCGCCGCGGCGGCCCTGGTGTCCGGACTCGTGGCCACCGCCGCGATATCCGGCGCTGGTGCGGCCTCTGCGGACGAGGTCCCCCAGCAGCAGGGCGGCGCGACCGCCACGATCGGCGGGCTCAAGACCTACGGTCAGGCCGTCATCCACGACCACGGCCAGGACCAGCCCGTCTCCGCCGGACTCTTCGAGATGTCCGTCGACAACGGCGGCACGCTGCAGACGTACTGCATCGACATCCACAACCCGACCCAGCGGGACGCCAAGTACCAGGAGACCCCCTGGAGCGGCACGTCGCTGAACGGGAACGCGGACGCGGGCAAGATCCGCTGGATCCTGCAGAACTCCTACCCCCAGGTCAACGACCTCGCCGAGCTGGCCCGCAAGGCCGGCGCCGGCAGCCTCACCGAGAAGGACGCCGCGGCCGGCACCCAGGTCGCCATCTGGCGCTACTCCGACGGCGCGGACGTGGACGCGGTCAGCCCCGCGGCCGAGAAGCTCGCCGACTACCTGCAGAAGAGCGCCCGGCCCCTCGCCGAGCCGAAGGCCTCGCTGAACCTGGAGCCCTCCGCCGTCTCCGGCCGCGCCGGTGACCGGCTCGGCCCGGTCACGGTCCGTACGAACGCCGACAGCGTGAGCGTGACGCCGCCCGCCGACGCGGCCGCCAGCGGGGTCAAGGTCGTCGACAAGGGCGGCAAGCTTGTGACGTCCGCCGTCGACGGCGGGCAGCTGTTCTTCGACGTCCCCGAGGACGCCGCCGACGGCACGGCCGCGCTGACGGTGCAGGCGTCGACGACCGTGCCCGTCGGCCGGGCCTTCGCCTCCGAGACCCGCAGCCAGACGCAGATCCTCGCCGGTTCCAGCGAGTCCACGGTCTCCGCGACCGCCACGGCGAACTGGGCGAAGAAGGGCGCGGCCCCCGCGCTGTCGGCCCAGAAGAACTGCGCCAAGGGCGGCGTGGACATCACGGCGACCAACAAGGGTGACGAGGCGTTCACCTTCGAGCTGATGGGCCTCGAGCACACCATCGCGGCCGGTGCGTCGCAGACGGTGACCATCCCGTTGCAGGAGGACCAGGCGTACGACTTCACGATCAAGGGTCCAAACGGCTTCGAGAAGCGCTTCAAGGGCGTCCTCGACTGCAAGACCGAGAGCACCACGGGCGGCGGTGAGCAGCCGTCGTCGCAGCCCAGCCCGGCCTCCGTGGGCGGCACCGGCACCCAGGCCGGCGACCTCGCCGAGACCGGCAGCTCGAACGCCACCCCGATGATCGCGGGCATCGCCATCGCCCTCGTGGTGATCGGCGGCGGAGCGGTCTTCCTGGTCCGCAAGAAGAAGGCCCCGGCCCAGGACTGACCCCCACCACGCCCGACCTCGGTCCCGGCCCGCCTCCACGGCGGCCGGGGCCGTATGCGTTCCCGGCCGCACCCGGAGCGTCACCAAGAGTGACGCACGCCACGCGGTTTCCATCCGGTGCCAATCCCCCCCGCGCCCTGGAGCTCTTTCAAGCGGCGACTGCTGCAGGGCCTCCAGCGCGGAGGCCCTGCCCTGGGGCCTAGGGCACGGCGTATTTTCGGAATGCCGAGGGCACTAGCAGCCCCCATCGACTCTGCCCAGCTGAGACCCCGTATTCGCCGACGGCCTCTGGCGCCGTGGACCATTCGTGCACCGGGCGCCTGCTCCTGGCAAGTTGCAGCTCGCTGATCAGGAAAAGAACGCGACCAGCCGAAAGACCCTCCGGAGCTGGCACCTGGCGGTGCCCAGGAGGACACCAGCGAGGGCGGCTCGAGCTTTCCGTACGGTACATACAGCGGCCGAGCAGGAAGGCGCCCGCGCGGTCGAAGACCTCGGTGATGAACCGGCCGAAACCATCGTCGTCGTACGAAATTCAGGGGGGAACTTCACGCCCGCCCGGGCTCCCGCAGCTACGTGCCATCGACCAAAAGGACGTCCACACCTTGGAGAGGTGCTGGGCGGGGAACTCCCGGTTGGCAAGCGTCTGCTCGCGAATGGCCTCAGGCAGATCAGGCATGGCAAGGAGCCGGTCGCACGCTTGGTAGGAACCCTCCCAGTCCCCGACGCAGTACGCAGTGATCGAGAACTCGAACAGCAGCCCCCATCGGTACACCCAGGGGCTGACGAACAGCAGGTCGTCCGGAACAGGCCGGTTGAGACCGGCGGAGGCGAAGGCATGTGCAGCCCGGTAGTGGCCCATGGAACGCAGCCTTGAGCACAGTTGGTAGCAGGCTTCCAGCCGCTGGGGCCGCGTCTCCCAGGCGTGCACAAGCGCATCCATGGCGCCTGGCCAGTCGCCCGTCTCGGCCTTGAGGACACCGGCCTGGAGCTGCGAGAAGTAGACCTCTTCCGGCCAGCCACCCATGGCGGCGCGACCCTCGAACAGGGCGATGGCCTCTTCCTTCCTGCCCATGTCTCGCATGGTTTGAGCCAGGTAGAAGACAGTGCGGGGATTGTCTGGGTCTCGCTTGAGTTCGGCGCTCAGCAGACGTGCGTCACGCTCGGACTTGTCGTGACGCGATCCTCCGTCGGCATGGTCCACGATGACCAGAGCGTCGAGTTTCGACTGATCGGCCGGCTCGTCGGTGGTGAGGTATTCGTGGGTGACACCCTCGTAGCGCCAGGCGATGTCCCCCCTGACCAACCGCCTGATCCAGTACTCGAAAGCGCCTTCATGCCGCAACATGTAGGCGTCGGCCGTCAGCGGCGGCAGCGCATCGTCCTGTCGGATCTCATGGTCGGCATCGAGCAGGAGCAAGTAATCGGCCTTCCCGCGTGCGTGACTGATGTTCAGGCTGCGGTTCTGACCGAAATCGACCCACGGCTCCTCGTGGAGCTCGCCGGGGATGTCCCTGAGTGCGTTGCGGATCATCTTCTGCGTGCCGTCCGTGGACCCGGTGTCGGAGATCACCCAAGTGGTGATGAGGTCACGGACCGACGCGAGGCAGCGTTCGATGGCGGCGGACTCGTTCTTTACGATCATGCATAGGCAAATGGACGGCTGCACGATCATCGCTGCTCCCTGTCGGGCTGAGCGCGTTAGTTGAGGGGAGCCTGGCCCGGACCTGCGCGATCCGGCGCAGGTCGGGCGGCAGCCCCCCTTAGGGGTGCGCACTACGCTAACTTCATTCAATTATTTCCGCGACTTCGGACCATACCCTCCGACCTGCTCTCAATGAGTGACGAGCCGATCTCCCTGGCAACCGATCCGCATTAGGTGGTCAACCAGGCAATCAACCAAATAATTGATTCAACGATCATCGGGGATGTTAACTAAAGCCTCCGACTGCTGAAGGCCCTCCCGGTGCGGAGGCCCTTCCCTGGGGCCTAGGCCAGGACCGGGCTCGTGCGTGGAGTTACCGAAGCAGGTCCGGCCGAGTATCAGGCGGTCAGACCCGTTTCGCTTCAGCCCTAGCCTAGGGAATTTACTGATTCGATCGTCGAATGGCAGAGATCGAGGCGGCTTGCATTTGCTGTCGCAGCAGATTTTAGTCCGCCCCCTGTCCCCGCTGGAGGCGCACATTGGTATGTTGCGACCGGCAACGGCCGCAGCGCCGAAATGTCAGGCCTCACGGTAGCCAGATTTCCCAATGAGTGTGCAACCCATAGGCGACTGAAGTTGCTGGGGAGGGTCGGATCGCACCCATCCACGGCAGGTCAGAGGGGTTGGAGAGGGCTGGTTGCAGTTCGGAAATATCCTGCCCCATCAATCAACCCAGGAGTTGCGCAGCACAGCTCCCAAATTGAATGCGGTCAGAATAATGCGCGCCACTGGTGCTTGCAACCCTAGGTGCGCCCGTGGAGTGGCTGAGTTAGCGTGATGTTGTCCGGACTGACACTTCTCCAGTCGCCGAGTTGAAGCGAAGGCATAAGGAGAGTTTCATGCGAGGGAAAGCAGCACTCGGTGCCGCCGCAATAGCCGCACTCGTCGGAGGAATTACCGCCAGCTCGGTGGGGCCGGCCTCCGCAGCGCCGAATCAAACATGCCAGGTCGCCGGGGGGACCCTGACAGGCTCGGGTTTCGCTCCCAACGGAGCATTCACTGTTTCGCCCGGAGGGGTGAGCGTGCCTTCCTCTTCCGACGGCCGTATCGGACCGACGGCTGTCACAGGCGCAGGGCCTTTCTCTGTAGGTTCCACGTCCTGCGCAGGAGGGGGTTCCGCAGGAAATGCAGCTGGGGCGTCCGCTGTCGCAGCAGCCGGAACGAGCGCAGCAAAAGCGGCCATAAGTGCAGGCGCCTCCCCGGCGCAGGCGAGGGCGCAGGGCGCAGCGGCTGCACAAGCCAAGGCGCAGAGCCTCGGTCTGCCGGCAACGGTGGTCAACCAGACGATCAACCAAATCAACCAAATCATTGGTTCAACAATCAACGGGCCAGTCTGTCAGGGCAATCAGCAGGGTGGCGGCAACCAGACGTGCGGGACGCCCACGGGTACGGGTACGGGTACGCCGACCGGTACGGGTACGCCCACGGGTACGGGTACGCCGACCGGTACGGGTACGCCCACGGGTACGGGTACGCCGACCGGTACGGGTACGCCCACGGGTACGGGTACGCCCACGGGTACGGGTACGCCGACCGGTACGGGTACGCCCACGGGTACGGGTACGCCCACGGGTACGGGTACGCCGACCGGTACGGGTACGCCCACGGGTACGGGTACGCCCACGGGTACGGGTACGCCGACCGGTACGGGTACGCCGACCGGTACGGGTACGCCGACCGGTACGGGTACGCCGACCGGTACGGGTACGCCGACCGGTACGGGTACGCCGACCGGTACGGGTACGCCGACCGGTACGGGTACGCCGACCGGTACGGGTACGCCCACGGGTACGGGTACGCCCACGGGTACGGGTACGCCGACAATGCAGTAGCCGGGCCGGTAGCCTGAGTGCGTCTTGGCGACGAAACCCCTGCTCGATGAGCAGGGGTTTCTCCGTTCTCGGAGCATGAGCGCGGAAGCGTGGGGCACTGCTGGTGACCGGGCCCCAGGCACCCTGCGGCAGCGCGGCAGAGCTCCGTCTGGGCCGTCTGTGGGCCGTGCGAAGGGGCTCGACAGTGACCGACGTCGGCAGCCAGTGACAGATCGGCTACCGAGGCGCACCAGGAAGGGCCAGGTCGTGGACCCCTGACCGTACTCGTTTCCCCCATAGGGTAGCCGTCAGGCAAGATGGGGTGTATCTGCCCACACATCGATTGCCGGACGGTTTCTCTTGGCTGAGTTCATCTACACCATGCGCAAGACGCGCAAGGCGCACGGCGACAAGGTGATTCTGGATGATGTCACCCTGAACTTCCTGCCCGGCGCGAAGATCGGTGTCGTGGGTCCCAACGGTGCCGGTAAGTCCACGGTGCTGAAGATCATGGCGGGCCTTGAGCAGCCGTCGAACGGCGAGGCCTACCTCTCGCCCGGGTTCAGCGTCGGCATCCTCATGCAGGAGCCGCAGCTCGACGAGGCGAAGACGGTCCTGGAGAACGTGCAGGACGGCGCCGCCGACACCATGAAGAAGCTCCACCGCTTCAACGAGGTCGCGGAGCTCATGGCGACCGACTACTCGGACGCCCTCCTCGATGAGATGGGCAAGCTCCAGGAGGACCTGGACCACGCCAACGCGTGGGACCTGGACGCGCAGCTCGAGCAGGCCATGGACGCCCTGGGCTGCCCGCCCGGCGACTGGCCCGTCAACAACCTCTCCGGTGGCGAGAAGCGCCGCGTGGCGCTGTGCAAGCTCCTCATCGAGGCCCCCGACCTGCTGCTCCTCGACGAGCCCACCAACCACCTCGACGCCGAGTCGGTGAACTGGCTGGAGCAGCACCTTTCCAAGTACGCGGGCGCCGTGGTCGCCGTGACCCACGACCGCTACTTCCTCAACAACGTCGCCGAGTGGATCCTCGAGCTGGACCGCGGCCGCGCGCTCCCCTACGAGGGCAACTACTCGACGTACCTCGACAAGAAGGCCACGCGCCTCAAGGTCGAGGGCCGCAAGGACGAGAAGCGCGCCAAGCGGCTCAAGGAAGAGCTCGAGTGGGTGCGGTCCAACGCCAAGGGGCGCCAGACCAAGTCCAAGGCCCGTCTCGCCCGCTACGAGGAGATGGCCGCCGAGGCGGACAAGATGCGGAAGCTGGACTTCGAGGAGATCCAGATCCCGCCGGGCCCGCGCCTGGGCAGCATCGTCGTCGAGGTCGAGAACCTCTCCAAGGCCTTCGGCGACAAGGTCCTCATCGACGACCTGTCGTTCACGCTGCCGCGCAACGGCATCGTCGGCGTCATCGGTCCGAACGGCGCGGGCAAGACCACGCTGTTCAAGATGATCCAGGGCCTCGAGACGCCGGACAACGGCTCGATCAAGGTCGGCGACACGGTCAAGATCTCCTACGTCGACCAGAGCCGCGCCAACATCGACGCGAAGAAGACCCTCTGGGCCGTCGTGTCGGACGAGCTCGACTACATCAACGTCGGCCAGGTCGAGATGCCGTCGCGCGCGTACGTCAGCGCCTTCGGCTTCAAGGGTCCGGACCAGCAGAAGCCGGCCGGCGTCCTGTCCGGTGGTGAGCGCAACCGCCTCAACCTCGCCCTGACGCTCAAGGAGGGCGGCAACCTGCTGCTCCTCGACGAGCCGACGAACGACCTCGACGTCGAGACCCTGTCGTCGCTGGAGAACGCGCTGCTCGAGTTCCCGGGTGCGGCCGTGGTCATCTCCCACGACCGCTGGTTCCTGGACCGGGTCGCCACGCACATCCTCGCCTACGAGGGTGACTCCAAGTGGTACTGGTTCGAGGGCAACTTCGAGTCGTACGAGAAGAACAAGATCGAGCGCCTCGGCGCAGACGCCGCGCGTCCGCACCGTGCCACGTACAAGAAGCTGACGCGAGGCTGATCGTGCGTCATATCTACGCCTGCCCCCTGCGCTGGTCGGACATGGACGCCTTCGGGCATGTCAACAACGCTGTCTTCGTGCGGTACTTGGAAGAAGCGCGGATCGACTTCATGTTCCGACTGGCGCCCGGGGACGGGTCGCCGTCGTTCTCCGGCGGGTCCGTCGTGGCCCGCCATGAGATCGACTACGTACGCCCGCTGGTGCACCGGCACACGCCGGTCACCATCGAGTCGTGGGTGACGAAGATCAGCGCCGCGTCGCTCACGATCGCGTACGAGATCAAGGACGAGGACCAGGTCTACGTGCGGGCCTCGACCGTGGTCGTGCCGTTCAACCTGGAGGCGCAGCGGCCCCGGCGGATCACCGCCGAGGAGAAGGCGTACCTCAAGGAGTACATGGACGACAGTGCCGACAGCGGCTCGGGGGCGCTGGCCGCATGACGGCACCCGTGCTGCACTTCGCCGACGCCGGGGAAGGGGCGGACCTCGCCGCCTTCCTCGGCCGGCTGGTGCACTACGACCGGGCCGCCGCCGTGCGGCTCCAGGCGGGCGGACAGGCGCTGGCCGTCTTCGGGCGGCCGCCGTCGTTCGAGGTGCTCGCGATCCGCACGGCCCGCCTCCTGAAGCCGTACGAGCACGGGCTGGACAGCTCGCTCGACGTGACCGTGTCGGCCGGCGAGCTGCTCGAGTCGATCGACGAGGCCGCCGGGACCGCGCGCGTGCCCGCCGCGGTTACGGGTCCTCCGTGGGCCGGTGTCCTGCCCCCTCGCGGCGGCTGGGAGCTGGTTCCCGGCTTCCCGGACGTGGACGTCGTACGCGGGCTCGTACGGGCCGCAGTCGCCGAATTCAAGGCGCGTGTCGAGGAGCTGGCTCCCGACGCGCGCACCCGCGCCGAACTGGACCGGATCGGGCGCGAGATCTGGTCGCGGACCATCGGCGACACCGGAGTTCCGGTGCGCGCCGCCCACGCGGCCCAGTCGCTCGGCTTCCTTCGCGGGGACGCGCTCGACCTCCTGAGCAGCGGCTCGTGGCTGCGGCTGCGCACGGCCTACGGCTCCGTGGCGCTGCGCCGCAGCAACGGGCTCTCCGGCCTCTTCGTGACGCCCGCCTGACCGACGGCACCGGACACCCGGCTGCAGGATCAGCCCTGCTCGGTGTCGTCCGGCCACACCCCGATGTGGTCCTCCTCCAGCTCCAGGAGCACCCTGTCCCGCATTCCCAGTGCCCGCGTGTGGTCCGCGGGGAGCTGGAGCCGGCCCGCGCGGTCGAGCATCGCGTACTCCCGTGAGATCAGGGACTCCTGACCCGTCGCCGCGTCGACCTCCGTACGGCGCAGGACCTCCGTCGAGGTGCGGCCGTCGCGGATGGCGACCGTGCGGCGGACCTCGGAGGCGACGGTCTGGTCGTGCGTGACGATCACGATGGTCGTGCCCAGCTCCTCGTTCGCCGTGCGGAACGCGGCGAAGATCTGCTCGCCCGTGTGGGAGTCCAGTTCGCCGGTCGGCTCGTCGGCGAGCAGGACCGACGGCTCGTTGGCGAGCGCCACCGCGATGGCGACGCGCTGCTGCTGGCCGCCCGACAGCGCCTGCGGACGCCGGTCGCGGCAGTCGCCGACCCCCAGCATTTCGAGGAGTTCCACGGCCCGCCGGGACTTTTGTGAACGCTTGGTGCCGCCCCTCAACTGCATGGGGAGCGCCACGTTCTGAGCTGCCGTCAGGTAGGGGAGCAGGTTGCGGGCCGTCTGCTGCCAGACGAAGCCGACGATGTCCCTGCGGTAGCGCAGGCGTTCCTTCGCGCCCATCGTGAGCAGGTCGCAGCCCGCGACCTTCGCCGCTCCCGCCGTCGGCTCGTCGAGCCCCGCGAGGATGTTCATCAGCGTCGACTTGCCGCTGCCCGACGCGCCGACCAGGGCCATCAACTCGCCCTCGCGCACCAGGAGATCGAGCCCCTGGAGTGCCTGCACCTCGACGCCGTCCGTGGAGAAGATCCGCACCAGCCGGTCGCAGGTGATCAGGGCGTCATGGCCGTACGCGGGCTGCTCGCGGCGGTCCGCGGCGCGCCGTTCGAGATCGGCGAGGGTGGGGTCGGTGGTGGTCATGATGTCTCTCCCGGTGTCCCTTCGGCCCTCGCCGCTGACGTTGCCGATCCTGTCGCTGTGGTGACGTCGTACGCCCGCTGTCCCCATCGGTTCATGACGCTTCCCCCGCCCTCAACTCCCGGACGAATCCCCGCCGTCCGGTCCACCAGGCCTGCCCGGCCGCCACGGCCGTGGCGAGCAGGACGACGCACAGTGCGGGCAGCAGGAGCGACAGGGCGTCGGTGCGCAGCTGCGCCACCGGGCCCCCGTCACCGGCCGTCGCCAGGGCCAGACCCGTCAGGTCGAGGCCCGGCGAGAGGAGCCGGATCGCGGCCCACCCCGTGAGGGCACCGCCCGCCGCGGCGAGCGCGGCCTGGGGGAGCGCTTCGAGGACGAGGAGGCGGCGGGCCTGGCGGCGGGTGAGGCCCATGGTGCGCAGGCGCGCGAGGAGCGCGGTGCGTTCGGGGGCGGCGCGGGCGAGCGCGAGGAGCAGGGTGAGGGCCGCGTACCCCGCGCCGATGACGACGGCCGCCGAGTAGACGCGGGCGGCGCCGGTCTGGAGGGGCGAGTCGACGTACCGGGCGCGTTCGGTGGCGCGCAGCCGCACCGACACCTTGGAGCCCGAGGCCTTGCGCAGGGCGGGTCCGTCGATGTGGCCGCCGGTGACGAGGAGGGAGCTGGGGAGGTAGCGGTACGCGATGTCCTCGTTGGCCTTCTGGCCGATGCCGACCCGGCGGGCCAGGGCCGTCCTGTCGACCACGAGGAAGTCGTCGGACAGGGCGGGCGTCGTCGTACGGACCTCGGAGATGCGCAGCACGACGTCCTCGCCGTCCATCCACAGCGAGAACGGCCCGGCCCCGAAGACGTCCCGCATCGAGGGGGAGGCCAGCACGGGGAGCGGCGACGCGGCGGTGCCGGCCTTCGCGGCGTCCGTCGTCAGCGCGCCGGCGGGGAACTTCCCGAGGTCCGTGCGGGCGGACAGACGCGCATACGACGCGGTGTCCACGACCGCGAGCGGCACCTTGCGCTTGCCGTCCTTCGGCTCGGCGTCGTACCGCAGCGTCAGCGGCGACACGTCCCGCACCCCGGGCATCTTCCTGACCTGCCCGGCGAGCGCGGCGGGCAGCGCGGAGCCGGACTCGACGCGGGCGTCCGCGCCGGTCGCCAGAACCGCCGCCCGGTCCCGCTCGTGGTCGATGCCCGCGAGGACCGAACCGCCGAAGGCGGCCGTCGTCAGCGCCGTGAGCAGCGCGAGCAGGGGGAGTACCGCCGTACCGGCACCGGACGTCGCGCGGCCCGTCCTCGCGAGCGACAGATAGCCGACGACGCCGCGCAGCCGCCCGGCGGGGCGGGCCAGCCAGCGCAGCGGCAGCGGATACACGCGTACGAGGACGAACGCGGCGACGACACCGACCAGGACCGGCGCAAGCGCGACGAGGCTGTCCCCGCCGTCGGACGTGCCCCGGCGGCGCAGCGCCACGATGGACGCGACCGCCAGCACGAGCAGGGTGAGTTCGGCGACGGTGCGGCGGCGCGAGGGGCGGGCGTGGGCGAGGTCGTCGCGCGCGCCGCCCACGTGGACGCGGCGGTGCGCGGCGACGGCTCGCAGGGGCAGGGCGAGGCAGGTGAGCAGGACGACCGCGGCGGCCGCGAGCACGGCGGGCTGCCAGCGGCCGTGCCGGACCGCGACCAGCGCGAGCGCGAGTCCGGCCGCGCCCGCGGGCACGGCCACGACCGCCGTCTCGGCGAGCAGCCGCCCGGCGAGCCCGCGCACCGAACCGCCGCGGGAGCGCAGGACGGTGAACTCGGTTCGGCGCCGCTCGGCGGCCAGGCCGCCCGCCATCAGGAGCACGATGCAGGCGACCGTGCCCGTGCCGTACGCGGCGACCGAGACGACCGGGCCGATACGGGACCGCAGTCCCTGGTAGCCGGTGATGAACTCGTCGAGGCCGGTGGCGACCTCGGTGTCGCCGCCCGTGGCCCGGCGCACCGCGAGCAGGCCCGGGCCGTCCTTCGTATAGGCGAGAGCGGACTTGAGGGCGGGCATGGTGCGCGCGTCGAGGGAACCCAGGTCGGGCGCGAGCTGCCAGAACTGCTCGGGGTCGCCGGCCGTGCCGAGCAGCGCGGGCGCCGCCTCGGGCGCGAGGAGGATCCCGCCGACCCAGAAATTCGACGGGGGCAGCGTCTCGGTCTGGCGCAGTGACGGGGCGGCGAGGACCGGATCGGCCGCCCAGTACGACGCTTTGGGGTCCCTCGCCTTCAGGACACCGGTGATGCGCACGGACACGTCGCCCTTCATCAGGGCGGGCACGTGGATCACCGAACCGGGCTCGATGTGCAGCGCCTCGGCGGTCGCGGCCGTCACGGCGCCCTCCACCTCGGTCGCCTCCCAGGTGACCTTGCCCGTCGCGCGCGGCAGCCGCCCCGCCACGACCGTGCTGTTCCGGGCGAGGCCGCTCTGCGCGGAGAGGGTGAACTCGGCGGCCAGCGCGTCGGGCCGCGGCAGCCACATGTCGGTGGCCGCCTTCAGCTGCGTGGTGGTGCGCAGCCCGTACGAGGACTGCGCCTTGTCCACGGCGAGCGGCGCGCGCAGCGAGTCGACGATCTCCTCGTACACGGCGCGCATGGACTCGGTGCGCATCATCTCGTCCCGCGCGCCCGCCTCCTGCTCGATGCCGGGCTCCGCGGTGGTGAGCTGGAGGACGGTGCGCTGGGGTGCCGCGGCCGAGACCGCGTGGCGCAGGCCCGCGTCCTCGTACTCCTGGACGGCGCGCGGGAACACGGCGGCCAGGCACGACGTGAGGGCGACCAGGAGGGCGAGCGCGCAGGCGGCGCCGGGTGCGGCGCGCAGGCGGGTACGCACCCAGGGGGCGACGGACGGTGGCGTCATGTCACTCACTCCCCTGGCGGCGCAGTGTGATGGCGGCGTCCGGCGGCCGGCGCAGGGCGATGCCCGCGGTGATCAGGACGGGCGTCACCGCGACGCCCGCGAGGAGCAACAGGACCTGCCCCCACGGCAGCTCGACCAGGACCCGGGGCATCGGCTGGGCGGCCTGCCCGGTCAGTACGACGAGCGGCACGACGGCCCTCGTGAGGAACGACCCCAGGGCCAGCCCCACCAGGAGGGCGAGCGCGACCAGGATGCCCTGCTCGGCGGCGACGAGGCGGGCGAGCTGGCGCCGGGGCGCGCCGAGCGCCCGCAGGATCGCGAACTCGTCGCCACGCTCGCGCATCGAGCCCGCCGTGTTCACGGCGAACCCGACCGCGGCGAGGAGAGCGGCGGCGACGGCGGCCGCGGCGAGCGCCGACTGCGGTCCCGCGCCGAGCGGGTCGTCGCGCAGCGACTCGGCGATCTCGGACCGCACGACGACCTGCGCCGGGTCGGCGTCGGGGCGGGCGCGCAGCGCGGCGGCGGCCTCGGCACCGCGGCCGGGCTCGGTGCTCAGCCACCACTCGTCGGGCAGGACGCTCTCCTTGTGCCGGTCGGCGAGCGCCCGGTTCAGGGTGGGCAGATCGAGCAACACGGCGCCCCCGTCGGCGGACTTGGGGCCGGTGTCCGTCCCGGTCGTGGCGTCGGCCCCGGCCTCGGGCCCCGTGGTCGGCAGGGCGCGTACGCTCGCGGAGATCCGCACGTCGAGGGGCGAGCCGTTGACGGGCACGGCGACGGTGGAGCCGACCTTCGCGCCGGACGAGCTCAGGAAGCGGTCGGTGGCCACGGCGGTGACCTCCTCGACCGCGGGGCGCTTCGCGGTGAGCCGTACGCTCATGCTGGGCGGCGCCCCGAACGGGATGTTCAGCGGGTCGAGCTGCCCGGTGTCGAACCCGACGGACACATGGCCGCCCGACGGACGCCCGAGCACCGGGGCGCTGGGCCGGGTGTCACCGCTTCCTTCCGCGCCTCCCTGCACGGACGCCCGCCACCGCGTGCCCAGCTTCAGCGACTGCTGCGCCCCCGCCGCGTTCACGGACCGCAGTCCCTCGAACGTCAGGCGGTGCTTCACCGTCTCGGTGACGGACTGGTTGATGTCCAGGGCCAGGCCGGTCAGGGTCAGCGGGGTCGCCGCCCGGTCGAGGGAGGAGCCGCCGGCCCCGCCGAGGTCCATCGCGAGCCGGTGCGCGCGCCCGTCGGCGGCCAGGTCGTCCAGGAACACCTGGTACGGGGTTCCGTAGCGGTCCTCGACGGTCGCGGTGACGGTGCCCCGCACATCGGACGGTGAGGCGTCGTGCGGACGGGCGGGCGTGCTCAGGCGCAGCGTGAGGGAGGCGCCGGCCGCGTCGGCGGGCAGCACGACGCCGGGCGAGCGGTCGTCCCCACCGGTGCGCAGCGACGACAGCAGCCGCGACGGGGACTTCGACGACATGTCGTCCCGCAGCATCAACTCGTCGGTGGCGTGCGCCGTGTCGAGGGCGAGGAGCGTCGCCTCGCGGCTTCCGGTCAGGGGAATCGTCGTGCGGAGGGCGGGAGCCGCGTCCCGTACGCCGGGAGCCGCCGCGTAGACCCCGGCCTGGCCGAGCCCGCCGCCCGGCGCGAGGACACGGACGGAGGCGCCTGCCCGGAAGTCCGCCTGGTCCTCCTGCGAGCGGTTCCAGGACGCGCCCTGCCCGATCGCCAACATGCCCATGGCGACGGCGAGCACGAGGAGCAGGACGGGGCCCGCGCCGCGCAGCGGGCGGCGGCTGAGCTGCCAGCCCGCGAGCGCCGACGGCAGCCCGCGCCCGCCGGCCGCGCGCCGCTCCGCGAGCTTCGCGGCGGGCGGCAGCAGCCGCAGCGTCAGGACCGTTCCGGCGAGCAGGGCCAGCGCGGGGGCCGTGACGAGGAGCGGGTCGATGCCGAGGGTGCCCGAGGCGTTGCTGCTGAGCGTGCCCGAACCGGACGTCTGCCGGTCCAGCTGCCAGTACGCCACGGCCGCGATGACCAGGAGTCCGACGTCGGCGCCCGCCCGCAGCGGGGCGGGCAGGGCCCTGGCCCGGCCGCGCTCGGGACCGGCGGCGCTCAGCGAGGGCACCGTCACGGCGAGCGCGCAGCCCACCGCGACCGCCACGGCGACGAGCCACACCCCGCGGTCGGCGCTCACGTCGAGCCGCAGCCCGATCCGCGACAGGGCGCCCCAGGAGGACAGCAGGCGGACCAGCGGGCCCGCGAGGAGCGGCGCGCACACGGCGGCGGGCAGCGCGAGCAGCAGCGCCTCGATGGCCGCGAGCGAGGTCACCCGGGCCCGCGAACCGCCGCGTGCCCGCAGCATCCACGTCTCGCCCGCCCGGTCCGTGCTCAGCAGCCGGGCCACCAGCAGCAGCGTGTACGTGGCGAGCAGGACGAGCTGCAGCGCGACGATGAGGAGGGTGGAGCGGGAGACGAGCAGGGCACGCTCCGCCCGGTCGAGGGTCTCCGGCAGCGAGGTGGTCACCCCGGTCGTGCCCGCGAGCGCCTTCTCGTGCAGGAGCGCCCTGGGGCCTTCGAGGGCGCTGGTGCGCAGCGTGTCGATGTCCGACGTCGTCACGGACGAGAAGTCCGCGGACGCCAGCCAGGCCGACTTCCCGGCGGAGACCCGGCCGGCCGCGAGGTCGGAGGGGGCGGCGAGCAGCGGCCCGTACGTCGTGAAGGAGATCTTCTGGATGCCGCGGCCGCCGAGGTCGTCGAGCTTCCAGTAGGGGGCGGTCGGCCGGACGGGCCGGTACACGCCGGTGAGCACGACCGACACGGTGGGGCCGCCGATGCGGTCCTTCAGGGTGAGCTTGTCGCCGGGGCGCAGCTTCAGCTGCCGGGCGGCGGCCTCGGGGAGCGCCGCCTCGACGGGCGCCTTCGATCCCGGTGATGCCTTGGATCCTTGTACCGCCTTGGGGGCGCGGCCCTTCGTGATGCGGACCTCGCCGCGCTCCAGCGCCGCGAACTGGGTCAGGTCGGGGTTCCCGGAGCGGGCGGCGGGCGGCTGGAGGGAGCGCGGCAGCGCGTACGGGCCCGACCTCATCAGCGTCTGCACCCGCACCGGCAGACCGTCGAAGGTGGCCCGCGCCCCGGACCGGACCGCTGCGTCCGCCGCCCCGCGGCCCTCGGCCGGCACATCGGCCTTGACCGCCAGCGCCGTGGTCGCCGCCTCACGGGTGAGCAGGCTGTTGCGCAGGGCGGCGTCACCGATCGCGCCCGAGAAGGCGCTGAGCATCGCGAGAACCGACGTCGTCAGCAGGACCGCGAGGAGCGCAGCCGTCAGGAGCAACCGGTGCGCGCGCACCCGAAGAAGGACAAATCCCGACACCCCTGCCCCCGTACCCGCTCTACGCCGCACATCCCCCGAAAGTCTGTCCGGATACTTTCAGAGCGAACGGGGTTGGGGAAGGGGTGAGGGAACCGGATAACGGGGGCGGCGCATCGGATAACGGCGTCTCAGCCCTCCGTGTTCACCATCGAAGCCGCGGCGTACGTCAGGTAGTTCCAGAGCGTGTGCTCGTGCTCCTCGGACAGGCCGAGCTCGTCGACCGCGGTCCGCATGTGCCGCAGCCACGCGTCGTGCGCCGCCCGGTCCACGGCGAACGGCGCGTGCCGCATCCGCAGGCGAGGGTGGCCCCGGTTGTCGCTGTAGGTGCGGGGACCGCCCCAGTACTGCATCAGGAACAGCGTCAGGCGCTCCTCGGCCGGACCCAGATCCTCCTCCGGGTACATCGGCCGCAGCAGCGGGTCCTGGGCGACCCCCTCGTAGAAGCGGTGGACCAGGCGCCGGAAAGTTTCCTCGCCGCCGACCTGCTCGTAGAAGGTCTGCTCCTGAAGCGTGCCGCGCGGAATCTCGGTCACGTCGGTGGGCCTCACAACTCTCGCTCGGGTCACCCCGATGCCTTTCCGGCCGGGGGCCCGGGGGCCGTCCCCCGGGAAATGCAGCACGTGTCCATCGTCTCAGACGACCGGGACGAGGACTTGAGGCTTAGGACCGGCCCTCCCCGTACCCGACTACACCCCGGACGGGGGCTCGCTCTTACGCCCGCGGCACAGCACAGTGGACGCATGGGCGCACAGGGCACGGACCCGGATGCGGGAGCCGACGCGGCACGGGCCGCGCTCGTGCGGGAGATCGCCGTGAGCGGGGCCTTCGACGGCGACCCGGCCTGGCGCGAGGTGTTCGAGCAGGTCCCGCGCCATGTGTTCGTGCCCTACTACTACCTTCCGGCGCCGACCGGCTATCGGCGACTGTGGCGCGAGGACCCCGAGCCGCGGGAGCGGGAGCGCTGGCTGCGCGGCGCCTACGCCGACGAGCCGCTCGCCACCCGGGTGCGCGACGGTGAGCTGGTGTCGTCCAGCAGCCAGCCGTCCCTGATGGCACGGATGCTCGTCGAGCTGGACGTACGCGAGGGGCACCGCGTCCTGGAGATCGGCGCGGGCACCGGCTACAACGCCGCGCTGCTCGCCCGCCGCGCCGGCGACGAGAACGTCACCACCGTCGACCTGGACCCGGAGATCACCGAGTCCGCGCGCCGGCACCTCGCCACGGCGGGCTTCCGGCCCCATGTCGTCACGGGCGACGGCGCGGCCGGCTGCCCCGAGCACGCCCCGTACGACCGGATCATCGCGACCTGCGCGCTGAGGGCCGTGCCCAGTGCCTGGCCCGCGCAGTGCCGGCCCGGGGCACGCATCCTGGCGCCCCTCGCGACCGGCCTGATCCTGCTCACGGTGCGCGAGGCCGGCCACGCCGAGGGCCGCTTCCTGCACACGCCCGCCTACTTCGTTCCCCTGCGCGGCGGGACGCAGGGCGAGGAACCGGTGCAGCACATCGGCGGGCTGCCCCGCAGGGTGCTCGCCGACGACCTCTTCCGGTTCCTGCTCTCGCTGACCGCGGGCCGGCTCGACCCGCACGAGGCCCTCGCCCTGTGGGAGCGGGAGGGACGGCCCGTGCGGGAGCGGTTCGGCATCACGGTCAGCGGCGAGCACGAGTGGGCCTGGCTGGACGACCCCGAAGGGCCGTACGCCTGGTCACTGCGCCCCGACCGGATGTAGGGGCTAGCCCCGGTGGATCGTGATCGTCGTCCAGGCGCCCACGTGCACCCGGTCGCCGTCGTGGAGCGGCACGGGGACGAAGGGCTGGATGGGCTCGTCGCCGCCGTTGACCGTGGTGCCGTTCGTCGAGTTCTGGTCGACGACCGCCCATGATCCGTCCGGCTGCTGCACCAGCACGGCGTGCTGGTGCGAGACGCCCGGGTCCTCCGGCGGCACCGACAGATCGATGTCGGGGGTGTCGCCCGTGGAGTGGCGGCGACGGCCGATCGTCATCTGGTTCCCGGTGAGCCGGCGCTGCTGCTCGGGCGAGTACGCGGGCAGGTTCAGGCCCGAAGCCTCGGGCCCGCTGCGGTGCATCATCGCCATGAAGTACTCACGGTCCGGGCCGATCGTCGCGCTCCATGACACCGGCTGTTGCTGCTGGAAACCCTGGGGCGCCTGCGGAGCCTGGGTCTGCTGCGGCGGCGGGAAGCCCTGAGGACCGCCCGGCGCCTCGGTCGCGCCGGGACCCTGACCCTGCTGCGCCGGGGCCGACGGGGGCGAGAGCACCCAGTCGTCACCGCCGCCGAACGACGGACCCGACGGACCCGGCGGAGGCGGCGGCGGACCCTGCGGGTGGCCGGTCTCCTGAGGGAACGCGGGCGGGGCCGGCGGACCCGGCTGCTGGAACGCCTGCGGGGCGCCACCCGTGCGGGGGCCCGGCGGGGGCGGCGGGGCCTGCGCCGGGCCCCCGCCGAACGGCGGGATCGGCTCGGCGGGCCGGTTCATCTGCGAGGGCCGCGAGCCCTGGTACTCGAACGAGTCACCGGGACCGGGCGGCTGCTGGAAGCGGAGCGCCGGGTTCGGGCCGACGGGGCCCTGACCGGGGCCCGGGCCGGGAGCCGGCGGGTTCGGCGCGGCCGGTGTGTAGGACGTGGCCGTGTTCGTCAGGAAGTTCCACCGGCACTCCTCGCAGAACGGCGCGCCGCCCTCGCGGGGCGTGCGGCACTGCGGGCACAGCTCGGGGCCGGCGCCGGGCGGCGGCGGAGCGGACTGCCCCGCGTTCCCCGGCGGCGGGTAGCCGTAGCCGGGAGGCGGGGTCTGGCCACCCTGGGGGTAGCCGTAACCGGCGGCCGGGGGCGGCGGGGGAGGGGGCGGGGGTACGGCACCGGCCATGCGGTGACCGCAGACCTCGCACCAGTCGTCGGAACCCGACTGGTGTCCGTTCGGGCAGGTCGGCATGTCGGCGCTTCCCCTCCGTTACTTCGCTACGTCATCACTTCTTGACACGGACAGTCTTCGTGGACCGGGTCTCGAGGGTCATTTCGTCAGCCTCGGCGACCTTGGCCTTCAATCGAACAGTACCTTCCGCGGCGTCGACCACGTCCACCACCTTCGAGAGCAGTTTGGCCGTATCCGCGTTCCCGGAGGCCGCGGCGAGCTGTACCGCGCGTCCCAGCTTGGCCGTCGCCCCGTCCGCATCGCCCGCTTTGCGGGCATCCAGCCCCTGCTGGATGACTTGTGCCAGTTCCGCCTGTCCCGTGTAGTGCGCGACCTGCGGATTGATCGACGTCGAGGCCGTCATGTCGTCCGTCCACACGGCCCGTACGAGGCCCTGCGCGAGGGTCTGCGCGCTGCCGTCGGCGCCCGGGATCACCAGTGAGACGCGGCCGGCCAGCATCTCCTGGCCGAGCTCGGCGTTCGGGACCTGTACGCACACGTGGTAGTCGCGGGACTCGTCGCCCCACGAACCCGTCGGGTAGTCGCCCGCACGGGGGCCCACCTCGACGCGACGGTCCGTCAACTCCTCGACGGTGGGCGCCACTTGCTTCACGAACTTGATCTCGGAGCCGAGCGGCGTCCACAGCCGCAGCGCGACGTCCGCGACCTCCTTGCCCATCGCCGTCTCCATCATCCGCGTGAAGTCGGCGGCGAGGCCTGCCGGGTCGGCGACGATGTCGGCGGTGCCGAGCATGGCCGAGGCGATCCCCGTGACCTCCTTGACCTCCCAGTCCGTCCCCACGCCACGCGCGTCACACGTGAAGCGGCCCGCGCACGCGTCGAGCGCGGCCTTCAGGTCCTCGGGCGACTCGTGCTCGTTGCGCCCGTCGGTCAGCAGGATGCCGTGACGCACCGAGGACGCGGGGACGTCGGCGGCGGACAGCAGCCGGTCGGCGAGGCGCAGCCAGGTGCCGATCGCCGTGCCGCCGCCCGCGGACAGCTTGCGCAGCGCCTGCTTGGCCTGGTCACGGGTCTGCGCGTCGGCGACCGCGAGCCGGCCCCCGCCCGGGAAGACCTCCTTCGCCACATGCGTCCCGCCGATCACGGCGAAGTGCACACCGTCGCGCAGGGCGTCGATCGCGGCGGCCGTGGCGTCACGGGCGTTGCGCATCTTCGTCGGCGGGTAGTCCATCGAGCCCGAGCAGTCGACCATCAGCGCGACCGCCGCGTCGGCCCCCCGGCCCGCGGCGTAGAACTGCGGAGCGGCCACGGCGCCGCCGACCGTGCCGCCGCCTGTCGACGTCACGGTCACGATCGCGTTGACCTCGCGGCCGCCCTCCGGCAGGAACTCGTTCTGATAGACGTCGACCGAGAACTGCGGAACGCTCGACTTCGAGAACTTGGCCATGGTTGTTGGTCCCCCCTACACCTTCGTGCACCTCGCGGAACTTCCCCGACGACCCGGCGACTTCCCCGCGCGCCTAGGCCGATCCTGCCCCCTGCGGCGGGACGGGGAACGGCAGCACCGCCACTGTTACGTTGTCGTGGCCGCCGCCGTCGAGCGCGTGGCCCACGAGGACCTGGGCGCTGTGCAGCGGCCGGTGCGCCGCGTCGGCCGGGATGACCCTGGCCATCTCCTCCGCGGCCTCCGCGTAGTTCCACAGCCCGTCCGTGCACACCACGACCACGCCGGGGCGGTCCGGCTTGAACGAGGCCGTGTGCGGCTCCAGTTCGTACGCGTCCGCGCCGAGCCAGCCCGTGATGGCGTGCGCGCGCTCGTCCGCGTACGCCTCCGCCTCGTTCATCAGGCCCGCGGCGACCATCTGCGCCGCCCACGAGTCGTCCTCGGTGAGGCGGGCCGCGGGGGCCGTGCGGTCGTCGGGCACCCAGTAGGCGCGCGAGTCGCCGACCCAGCCGACGATCAGCAGGTCCTTGGCGACGATCGCGCCGACCAGCGTGCACGCGGGCGCGTTCTGGTGCGGGGCGTGCTCGCGGGCCGCACCGGGTTCCTGCGCCAGGACGTTGACCGCCTCGGCCGCCGCGACGATCGCGTCGTGCATGGCCTGCTGCGGATGCGTGCCGCGAGGCAGGGACTCCAGCAGCGCCTCGCTCGCGGCGCGCGACGCGGCCAGGGACGCCTCGTCGGGGCGGGTCGCCGAGGAGACGCCGTCGCAGACGATCGAGACGACGGACGGCGTTCCGTCGGGCAGTGCGGCCGACGCGATCGCGAACGCGTCCTCGTTGCGGTGGTGGCGCAGCCCCCGGTCGCTGACCGCGGCGACCGCGCCCAGCTCCTGCTCCATGTGATCGCGCTCGCGCGGCTGCGCGTGCCCGCAGTTCTCGCAGTAGCCGTCGCGGTCGACGTGCCCGGCCCGGCACGCCACGCAGAGCTTCGTGCCCGCGGGCGGGGTCGCGAGCGCCTCGGGCGGCGCCGTACGCGGATCGGGCGCGGGCAGCGTGTAGTCGCCGGCGGACTCACCGGCCTGCTCGGGAACCCCGTCGAAGCGGACGGCCGACGGCAGTTCGGAGCCGCCCGAGTCGGTGCCCGGCAGGTCGGTGGGCAGATGAACGGGCGCCGGGGTGTCGGAGCTGTCGAGCTCGGGGGCGGACGGCCAGTCCACGTCGGGCGTCTGTGCCGGCGCCGCGACGTCCGTGCTCAGGGTGACCGTCGGCAGGTCGTCCGGCGGGGCCGGCACCGCCGACAGGTCGTACCCGCACGCGCCGCAGAAGCGGTCACCCGACTCGAGGGGCTCCTCGCAGCTGGGGCACGTCGACATGGCCGTCGGCCGAGGCATCTGCGACATCAACTCACACCCACGTCCGTGGACGGTAACGGTTCGCCCGCTCCACCAGTTCGATCCTCTCCTCGCCAACCTGAGCGAGCCTGGCCAGTGTCCGGTACGAGCGCTCGAGGCCGAGTCGCAGCCCCCGCTCGTCCAGGTCGTTCCCCAGCACCAGGGTTCTCACGGGTCCCTGGCGCGGAGCGGAACCTTGACTACCGGAGAGTACCCAGTCGAGCGCGGTACCAAGGACCTCGGTCGACAACTGCTCCCGGCGCACCGCGTCCAGGCCGAACCCGTCCAGCGCCTCGACCTGGCCCGCCGCGGCCGTCAGGTCGTCGAGCAGCGGCCCGTGCGCGACGGCCGCCTCCGCCATCCGCTGCCGCAGCCGGGACCGCACCGCGGCGACCCGGGCCGCCGTGTAGTGGATCGACGACTCCGGTACGGACTCCAGGGTGTGCACGGCACCGTGCCGGTCGGCCGCGGCGAGCTGCACCCGGGCCAGGCCGAACGCGGCGCTCACATAGCTGGGGTCGGTGGCCCAGACGAGGCGGTAGTACTCCGCCGCGTTGTCCAGCTGGCCGAGCACCTCCGCGCACACACCGAGCGCGAGCTTCGGGGCGGGCTCGCCCGGGAACGCGTCGTAGACCGCGTCGAACGACAGGGCCGCGTTCGTGTGGTCGCCGGTCGCGAGCGCCGCGACCCCGCGGTACCAGACGACCCGCCAGTCGTCCGGGTGCTGTGCCTCCAGCTCTGTCAACGCGCGGGCGCCGGAGATCAGTTCGCCCATTTCGAGGCGGGCCCGCAGCTCACGCAGGCGCAGCTCCACGGAGGCGGCGGGCGCGGCGCGCAGCGCGGTGATGAGCTCGCCCGGCGCCGACGCCATGAGTCCCGCGAGGAACCCGGCGTTCGGGTCGCCCGGGTCGACCCTCGGCACGGGGAGCGCGAGCGCGGTGGCGGCGGCGTTGAGGGGCTTCACCAACGAGCCGGGGGAGCCGGGGGAGGCGGGGGTGCCCGGGGTGCCCGGGAGCGCGGCGGGCGCGCCGGCCGACGGGAGCGCGGGTGCGGCCTGTCGTGCGCCCCGCCCCTTGCGCCGCACCGGCTCCGCCCGGACCCCGAGCCGCGACACCTCGCCCGTCAGCTGCGCGAACAACTCCGTGTCCGTGACCTTGACCTCGGGCCCGAACAGCGTCGACAGGGCCGGGCGCGGACGGCCCGTCTGGAGGGCCACGACCTCGCGCAGGACGCCGGTCAGCTGCTCCGCCATCTCCTGCGCGGACGCGAACCGGCGGGCCGGGTCGGGGTCGGTGGCGCGTACGAGGAGCCGGTAGAACGACTCGTACGTGCGGAAGACCTCGATGCTGTCGGGGTCCGGCAGCGAGTCCGCGAAGACGTTCGTGTAGCCCTGGAAGTCGAAGGTCAGGACGGCCAGCGTGCGCGCCACCGTGTACAGGTCGGAGGCGACGGAGGGGCCGACGTCCGCGACCTCGGGCGCCTGGTAGCCCACGGTCCCGTAGATCGCCGACTCGTCGTCGTCCATCCTGCGGACCGCGCCCATGTCGATGAGCTTGAGCTGGTCCTCCGTCTGGATCGCGTTGTCGACCTTGAAGTCGCAGTACAGGAGGTTGCGGCTGTGCAGGTGCCCGAGCGCCTCCAGCGCCTCGATCCCGTACGCGCAGGCCTGCTCGACCGGCAGCGGGTCGCGCTTGCCGGCCGGCGTGCGGCGTCCGTTGGCGATCTCCTTCAGGGACTTGCCGCCGACGTACTCCATGACGATGTAGCCGTCCATGGAGCCGGTGCGCTGGTCGAGGTGCTCGACGAAATTGTAGATGCGGACGATGTTCGCGTGCTCGATCTCGGCGAGGAAGCGCCGCTCCGAGATCGCCGCCGCCATCGCGTCCTGGTCACCCGTGTCGAGAAGGCCCTTGAGGACGACCCAGCGGTCGGAGACCGCGCGGTCCACGGCGAGATAGACCCAGCCGAGCCCGCCGTGCGCCAGACAGCCCACCACCTCGTACTGGCCGTGCACGATGTCGCCCGTGCGCAGCTTCGGCACGAACGAGTACGGGTGGCCGCACTTCGTGCAGAACCCCTCCGTGCGGCCCGGGCGTTCACCACGCGCGCGGCCCACCGGAGCCCCGCAGTCCGAGCGCGAGCAGAATCGCTTCCGCTCGGGGACCTCGGGGTTCTCCTGGATCATCGCCCGCGGGTCGGGCCGCGGCACGTCCGGCACCTGGACCAGGCCGACGCCGAGGCGCCCGCGCCCCGAGGACGTGGCCGAGGCGCCCGAACTGCGCACCGACACCGACCGGGACCCCTGTGAACCGGACTGCCCCGACAGGGAGCGCGACAGACGGCCCGATACCGACCGGCGCGACTGCGAGGACCGCGACGAGGAGCGCGAGCTGGCCCGCGAACTGCTGCGCCCACTGGAGCTGTTGGAGCCACGGCCGCCGACCGTGACGCCCGTCGGCGGCGACGCCACCATGCCCGTCGGCGAGACCACCGGGGCCAGACCGCAGGTGTCGCAGTACAGCTCCCCGCCGCCCACGTCCTCGTACGACCCCGCGCACCCGGGACGCTGGCACTGCCGCTGCTCGCTCATGATTCCCCCCTCCGGTCGGCGGGACCGCCCTGATCGGGCACCCGCGGGACCAATACGTCGGCGGCTGCCCGCTGGTACCGCAGGACCGCGTCCTCGGCCGCCCGCAGATCGCAGGGCGCGCTCCACAGCATCCGCCGGGCCGCGTCGTAACGCTCCACGAGCAGCGGGTCCTCGGCGAACCCGAGCCGCGCCACCTTCGCCTTGTACGCGTCGAGGCGGCCGCGCAGCTCGGCGCGGACCGCCAAGGGCTGAGTGACCGCCGTCAACGACTCCCGGGCCCGCAGGAGTTCGTCCTCGGCCCGCGTCTCCAGTGTCTCCAGAAGCGGTGAGAGCCGGTGCCACTGGGCGGATCTGCGGTACTCGGCCGCCGTCGCCAACTGCTCCTGGAGCGCCGTCGGCGGGCCGCTGACCGCGGGCACCTCGAACGCGGCGATCTTGGCGAGGACCTCGCCGCGCGCGGACCGCGCTTCGGCGAGCGTGCGGTCCGCGCGCGAGAGGACGTCCCGCAGCCTGCCGAGCCGGACCTCCGCGTCCTGCCGCACGGTCAGCACCGCGTCGATCTCCCGGCGCACCTCCTCCAGGGCCTGCGCCTCACGGTCGTACGCCGTCGTGTCGGGCCGGCCACCGCCGGGCGCCGAACTGCCGGTCCCGGAACGCCAGTACGCCAGCGGATCGGACACGACGTCCTCCCGCAGCCGCGTCAGCGCGTGCGTGATCCGCTCCAGGTCGTCGCCCGAGGGGTGCTCACCCGGGCGTACGCCGACGGAGTGCGCGAGCTGACGCGTGCGGCCCAGCTCGGCGGCGAGGAGGTCTATGCGGGCGGGCAGCGCCGACCAGACGGCGTCGGCGGCGACCACCATGTCCAGCGAGCTCGCGTACAGGTCGTTCATCCGCTCGACCAGGTCGGCGAGGGTGAACCGGTCGCTGAGCCGGGCGGGGCCGGTGAGCGACGCGGGTGTGGAGGGGCCGCTTCCGGCGACCGTCACGCTCTCGCCGCGCAGCAGCTCGGTCAGGTCGGCGAGGTCCTCACGGCTCGACCAGCGGCGCCGCGCCCGTATCTCACGGGCGGAGCGCAGCGCGGCCGTGTACGCGTCGAAGTACGTCCACAGCAGGGTGATCGCCTGGTCGGCGGCCGCCCAGCGCTCCTGAGTGGTGCCGGTCAGCCGCGCGCCTTCGAGGAGTCTGCGGCCCGCGTGGTCCTGGAGGGCGAACAGTGACGTCTCGATCGCCTCGTGCTCCGCGCCGAGCCGCGCCAGCGCACGGTCCACCTCGTCCCGGTCCATCACCGGACCGGGGGGTCCCGTGACGCCCATCGATCACCTCTCCGTTCACATCGCTGCCGCCGACTGCCGTCGGCCGCCGCTGTGCAGTTGCCGCAAGTAGCGCCCGGCCGGGGCTACTTGTACTTCGGTGCGGGCGGCCCGGAGGCCGCGCCGAGACCGTCCTTGAGCCACGCGTCGTACGAGTCCTGCCAGCCGCCGTCCTTGCGGAAGTCCTCCAGGACCTGGTTGACCCGGCGTACCAGGTCGTCCGTGCCGCGCTTCATCGCCACGCCGTAGAACTCCTTGGTGAACGGCGTGCCCTTGAGCTCGACCGTCGGGTCCTGCGCGGCCTGGCCCGCGGCGAGCGCGCTGTCCGTCACCACGGCGTCCACCTCGCCGAGCTGCAGCCTGACGAGGCAGTCCAGCTGGTTCGGCACCGTCGTGGAGATGTCGGCGCCGGCGGCCAGCGTGCCCGCCTTCCTGTCCGCGTCGAGCCGGTCGAAGGCGGTCGAGCCGGCCGCCGTGCAGATCCGCTTGCCCGCGAGCGACTTGTCGTACCCCGTGATCGAGGAGGTCTTGGGTGCCAGCACCTGCTGCCCGGTCTGGAAGTACGCCGTCGAGAAGGCGACGTCCTTGAGCCGCTCGCAGCTGATCGTCATCGTGCGGACGACCATGTCGACGTTCCCGTGCTGGATCGCCGGGATGCGCTGGTTGGTCGGGATCGCGCGGAACCGGATCAGGTCGCGGTCGCCGAGGATCTTCTGGGCGATCTCGTGCGCCAGGTCGATGTCGAAGCCCTCCAGCTCGCTGGACTTCTTGTTCGGGTCGCGGTAGCCCCAGTGGTAGCTGTTCTGGTCGACGCCGACGATGAGGTAGCCGCGCTTCTTGATGGCCTTGACCGCCGCACCCGACTCGTCGCCGGACGGCTTCAGGCTGCGCTCGGGATCGGTGCAGTTGTCGGCTCTGGCCTGCACGCCCGTGGCCAGACCGGGGCCGCCGACGCCCGTGCTTCCGTCGCCGCCGGCGCCCCGGGTCAGGGGGAGCAGCAGCGCGAGGACCGCGGTCAGGGCGCAGGCGACCGCCATGGCCGCCACACCGCCCCAGCCGCGCAGGCTGATCCGCATACGTCGTGCGCTCATGGCTGTCCCGCCCCCTCTCACCGGTACTCCGAAAGCCGGCGCCCGATGCCGAGCACGGCGCCCGCCGCGCCCAGCACGGCGAGTACGGCGGCGCCCACCGGGAGCCCCGTCATCGCGCCGCGCCCGTCGGTGGCCGCCTGCTTGAACTCCGCCTGCTCGTGCGTCAGGGCGGACTGCAGTTCCTTGTCGACGTTGTCGAAGCACTCGCGGGTCGGCTTGTCCTGCGCGGAGCCGATCACCTTGTCGAGCGCCCCCTGGTAGTTGCCCGCGTCGTCCTGCCCGCGGGCGTCCTTGTGGCGGTCCCGCCACACCCGCATGTTGTCATTCGCGGCCTGCACGGGCCGCTTGCCCGTGCTGTCGTCGGCGAGCTTCGCCGCGTCCCCGAGCTTCGTGGCGAGCGTCTTCATCTGGTTCTGGTAGTCCACGTCGAAGGCGTCCTTGGCCACGCCCTTCACCTCGACGGTCTCGGCGCCGCGGCTGACCAGCGTCAGATTCTCGTTGCCCCGCGCCTTGAGGGAGGCGATGCGCGCGTCGTGCAGCACGTTCAGCGAGCGGACCCCGTGGTCGTACGACTCGTCGAGACCCGCGCGGGCGACGCTGTGGCCGACGACGAGCCAGAGGAGGACGACCGTGGACGCGGCCGTCGCGGCGACCAGGCCGTGGTTCAGCACGCGGTTCGTCCGGCGGTAGTTGCGCCGCTGGGCCCAGGTGAGCCCGCCGAGCGCGACGACGCCGAGGCCGATCGCGGCCCAGGGGTAGGGCGTGGCGCTGTCGTAGTCCGAGCGGAGCCGCTCGTTCTCCTTCTTGTACAGGTCCTCGGCCGCGGGGAGCATCTGCTCCTGCATCGTCTCGTTCGCGTACCTCAGGTAGGCGCCCCCCAAGGGGAAGCCCTGCCGGTTGTTCGCCCGGGCGCGTTCGATGAGGCCCTTGTACTGCGGCAGCAGCTTGTTGAGCTTCGAAATGGCCGCAGTGGAGGGGGAGTCGGGGTCCGAGTTCGCCGCCGCCGTCACCAGCTTGGCCGCGGCGGTCCTGATGTCCTTCTCGTACCGGTCCCGCGTCTCGGCCGGCTCCTGACCGCCCGCCAGGAAGCCGCTGGACGCCGCTGTGTTGGCGTCGGCGAGCGAGCGGTAGATGTCCGCCGCGTCGGCGCTCAGGGGCTGGCTGCTGTGCAGGACGTCGTCCGCGGCGGCCGAGCGGTCACTCATCTGCCAGGCCGTGACCGCGCCGAACGCGACGACGAGCAGGGCGAGTACCGCGCCGATGATGCGCAGGCGCCCCGGCTCGGTCGTCGCCGCGGCGCGCACCCGGTCGACGCCCTCCGCCCACGCGGTGCTGCGCGCGGGCGCGGCGGGCTCCGGGCCCTGCGCGTGCGGCGGCCGCACCTGCGCCGGCACGGACGGCATCGTGGGCGCGCCGACCGTCCCCGGCGGCGCCGCGCTGCCGTTCGGCGGGTTGTTCACTCGACCTCCCCCATGGTCATCGGTCCGTCACTTCCGTCCGGCGTGCGGGGAGCGCGGGCGAAGGTGCACGGCCGCAAGTATTGCCGCAGGGACTGACATCCGCACAGCCATTGACTGGATCTTGTTCGGATTCCCGTGCGAACACACCACGCCGGACGCCCCCTCCGGGGATGGTCGGACGCCCCCTACGCCGTCGTGCAGCCCCCTGCCCTTGAACACGAAGGGGGAATCCGATCGGTTCCCTCCGCGCGCGCCGGGCGCGACAGCGCGTGCGGCCCGGGGTCCCTCAGCCCCCGAAGTGCGCCCGCACGCGCGCGTGGACGTCCTCGTCCGCCCCCACGGCGTCGAGGCCGAGCAGTGCCGCGCCCAGGACGGGCCGGGCGGTGACCACGCGCGGTACCGCCTTCGGGGCGCGTGCCGCGAGCATCTCCCGTATCCGGTCGTCGAGTTGGGGATGGCGTGCGGCGAGCACCGAGCCGCCCAGGAGCACGGGGGTCTCCTCGTCGAGCAGGCCCAGCCGGTCCAGGGCCACCACGGACATGGCCACGACCTCGTCGCCCATGCGGTCGATCAGGGCGCGGGCCACCGGGTCGCCGTCCGCTGCCGTCGCGAAGAGCACCGGGGCCAGCTCGTGCCGTCGCTCCATCGGGATGCGGCCCAGGTGCAGCGCCTCGATCAGCGCGTACATGGAGGGAAGCCCGAAGTGTGCGGGCAGGGAGCGCATCAGGGCGGTCGTCTCACCACGGCCGTCCTCGGCGCGCGCCGCGTACCAGAGGGCCTCCTCGGCGAGGCCGCCGCCACCGCCCCAGTCGCCGGAGATCTTGCCGATCGCGGGGAAGCGGGCGGTGCGCCCGTCAGGCAGCATCCCGGCGCAGTTGATGCCGGCGCCGCACACGACAGCGACGCCGCGCGGCTCGGAGTCCTTGAGGAGCCCGGCACGCAGGACGGCGAAGGTGTCGTTGCGTACGTCGACGGAGGCGGCCCAGCCGCGCGTGCGCAGCTCCGCCGCCAACTCCCTTTCCTCGACGGGGAGATCGGCGTTGGCAAGACACGCCGAGACGTGTCCCACCGTGGTCGTGCCCGCCTCGGCGAGCGCACGGCCGACGGCCTCGGCGAGCATGTCGACGGCGGCCTCGACGCCCACCCTGGGAGGCTGGAACCCGCCGCCGCGGGCCGAGCCGACGACGGTGCCGTCGGCCGCGACCACCGCGACGTCGGTCTTGCTGTTGCCGGCGTCGATGGCCAGCACCCAGCCGTTCACAGAAGAGCTCAGGCCCACGCGAGGTGCTCCCGGTTGTGGGCGATCAGCTGGTCCGTGAGCTGCTCGGCATAGTCGATCTGGCCCACCAGAGGGTGCGCGAGCAGCGCCTTGAAGACGCGGTCGCGGCCGCCGCGCAGGGCGGCTTCGAGTGCCAGGTCCTCATAAGCGGTGACGTTCGCGATGAGGCCCGCGTACAGCGGGTCGAGCGCGGGCACGGCCAGCGGCCTCGCGCCCTTGCCGTCGACCGCCGCCTGTACCTCGATCACCGCGTCGTCGGGCAGGAACGGCAGCGTGCCGTTGTTGTACGTGTTGACGACCTGGTACGGGGAGCCGCCGCCCCCGAGCAGGGACGCCGCCAGGTCCACAGCCGCCTCGCTGTAGAAGGCGCCGCCCCGCCTGGCGAGCAGCTCCGGCTTCTCGTCGAGCATCGGGTCGCCGTACATCTCCAGCAACTCCTTCTCCATCGCGGCCACTTGGGAGGCGCGCGACGGCTTGGTGCGCATGTCCCGCACGACCGCGTCGTGCTGGTAGTAGTAGCGCAGGTAGTAGGAGGGCACGACCCCGAGCCGGTCCACGATCGCGCGGGGCATGTGCAGGTCCTCGGCGATGGCGTCGCCGTGCTCGCCGATCAGGCGCGGCAGCATGTTCTCGCCGTCCGGGCCGCCGAGGCGGACACCCAGCTCCCAGGTGAGGTGGTTGAGGCCGACGTGGTCGAGGTGGACCTGCGACGGCGTCACGTCGAGCAGCCGCGCGAACTTCCGCTGGAAGCCGATGGCGACGTTGCACAGACCGACGGCCTTGTGCCCGGCCTGGAGCAGCGCGCGGGTCACGATGCCGACCGGGTTGGTGAAGTCGATGATCCAGGCGTTCGGGTTCGCGCGGCGCACCCGCTCGGCGATGTCGAGGACCACCGGCACCGTGCGGAGCGCCTTCGCGAGGCCGCCCGCGCCGGTCGTCTCCTGGCCGACGCAGCCGCACTCCAGCGGCCAGGTCTCGTCCTGATTGCGGGCGGCCTGGCCGCCGATGCGCAGCTGGAGCAGGACCGCGTCGGCGTCGGCGACACCGGCGTCCACATCGCTCGTCGTACGGATGACGCCGGGGTGGCCCTGCTTGGCGAAGATGCGCCGCGCGAGGCCGCCGACCAGTTCCAGGCGGTCGGCCGCCGGGTCGACGAGCACGAGCTCCTCGATCGGCAGGGTGTCCCTCAGCCGCGCGAATCCGTCGATGAGTTCGGGTGTGTAGGTCGAGCCTCCGCCGACCACAGCGAGCTTCATATCGGTTCTCAGCCCTTTACTCCGGTGAGGGTGACGCCTTCGACGAAGGCCTTCTGTGCGAAGAAGAAGACGATGCAGACCGGCGCCATCACAAGGAGGGTCGCGGCCATCGTCAGGTTCCAGTTGACGCTGTGTGCGGACTTGAAGGACTCGAGGCCGTACGACAGCGTCCAGGACGCCGGGTTCTGGGCCGCGTAGATCTGCGGCCCGAAGTAGTCGTTCCAGCAGTAGAAGAACTGGAACAGCGCGATCGCGGCGATGCCCGGCTTGGCCATCGGCACGATGATCTTGAGCAGGGTCCGCAGTTCACCGCAGCCGTCGACCTTCGCCGACTCGATGTACTCCTTCGGGATCGTCAGGAGGAACTGGCGGAGCAGGAAGATCGAGTACGCGTCGCCGAACGCCATCGGGATGATCAGTGGCCACAGCGTTCCCGACAGATGGAACTGCTGGGCCCACACCAGGTACATCGGGATCACGATGACCTGCGGCGGCAGCATCATCGTCGAGATGACGAGGATCATCGCCGTCCGGCGGCCGCGGAAGCGGAACTTGGCGAGCGCGTACGCGACGGGGATCGCCGAGCACACGGTGAACACGGTCCCGAGGCCCGCGTAGAGCAGGGAGTTCTTCCACCAGTCGAGGAAGCCGTCGGTCTCGAAAACGGCCTTGTAGTTCTCCCAGTGCCAGGAGTCCGGCCACAGGTCGCCGCTCATCGCCTGGCTGTCGCTCATCACCGACGTCAGGAAGACGAACACGAACGGCAGGATGAACAGCAGCGCGACGGCGATCGCGACGCTGTGCACGGCGATCCAGTGCAGGACGCGCTTGCGGCGGGCGCGTGCGGCGGCGGGGCCGCGCGCGGGTGAGGCGTCCGCGAGAGCCGCGGCCGGGGTGGGGCTGAGTGTCGTGGTCGTCATCCTGATCAGTCCTCCGCCGAGAGCAGGCCCGAGCGCTTGCGCATGAGCAGCATGGTCACGGCCATGGCGATGGCGAAGAGTACGAGCGAGAGGACGCACGCCGCGCCGGTGTTGAAGTTCTGGAAGCCCATCGAGTAGACGAGCTGCGGGACGGTGAGCGTCGAGTGGTCCGGGTAGCCGGGCTGGATGACGCTGCCGGGGCCGATGGAGACGCCGGAGGCGATCTTTCCGGCGACCAGGGCCTGCGTGTAGTACTGCATCGTCTGTACGACGCCGGTGACGACGGCGAACATGACGATCGGAGTGATCGACGGCCAGGTCACGTACCGGAACTTCGACCAGGCGCCCGCGCCGTCCAGCTCCGCGGCCTCGTACTGCTCCCTGGGTACGTCGAGCAGTGCGGCCATGAAGATCACCATCAGGTCGCCGATGCCCCACAGCGAGAGCATCACCAGGGACGGCTTGGCCCAGGCGGCGTCGTTGAACCAGTTCGGTCCGGTGATGCCGAGGTGCGCGAGGACCTCGTTGACCGGTCCCGTCGACGGGTTGAGCAGGAAGACGAAGGCGACGGTCGCCGCCACCGGCGGGGCCAGGTACGGCAGGTAGAAGGCCGTACGGAAGAAGCCGGCGCCGGTCTTGATCTTCGTGATGAGCAGTCCGAGCGAGAGCCCGAACACCACCCGCAGGGCCACCATCACGACGACCAGCCACAGCGTGTTCCACAGGGCCGGGCCGAACAGGGGCATCTGCTCGAAGACGTACCTCCAGTTCCGCAGCCCCACGAAGTCGGGCTTCTGGATCTGGTTGTAGTGCATGAACGAGAAGTAGACGGTGGCGATCAGCGGGTACGCGAAGAAGGCGCTGAAGCCGATCAGCCAGGGGGAGAGGAAGCCGAGCGTACGCAGTCTGCGCCGCGCGGGATTGGACAGTGTCAAGGCCATGATGGGGCTCCCGCTCCTCAGCTCTTCGACTGAAGGGTGTCGGCGTCGATCTGCCGGTCGAGCTCGCGCAGCCCCTTCTTGAGGTCGTGGACCTTGCCCGCCTCGACGGAGTACGAGAAGTCCTGCAGCGACGTGACGTACATGCCGCCGTTGGTGGAGGGCGGCATGACCTGGCTGTACTTGTTCTGCGCGATGTCCAGGAAGGTGCGGAACGTCGGATCGGCGTCCAGCTTCGGCGACTTGAGGGCGGCGAACGTGGACGGCACGTTGTGGATCGCGTTGGCGAAACTGACGACCTGATCGGTGTCGGCGGTCAGGAACCTCACCAGCTCCCAGGCCGCGTTCTGATGCCTGCTGCTGTGCGCGATCCCCGCGACGGTGCCGGTGAGATAGCCGCGCCCGTACGTCTCGGCCTGGTCGTCGGGGACCGGCAGCGGTGCCACGCCCCAGTCGAAGCCGACCTTGGCCTCGTTCATCATCAGGCCGCGCCACTCGCCGTCGAGGTGCATCGCCAGCTTGCCGTTCATGAACGCGTTCTGCGTGGACATCTCGTCACCGAAGGACGTGCGGAAGCGCTCCAGGGCGTTGTAGCCGCCCTGCGCCTCGACGAGCTTGTGGGCGGTGTCGAAGAACTTGTACGTCGCCGGGTCCTTCGCGAGCCGCGAGTCGCCCTTGGCGTCGAAGTAGGTGGGGCCCCACTGGGCGAAGAGCCGGTCGGGGCTGTTCTGGTACAGGCGGAAGTTCGGCATGAAGCCGACGCGCCTGTAGGAGCCGCCCGCACGCTTCGTGAGCTTCTTGGCGTCGGCCTCGAACGCGGACATGGTCCGCGGCGGCCGGCTGATGCCCGCCTCCTTGAAGGCGTCCTTGTTGTAGTACATCCCGTACGCGTCGGCGAGCAGCGGCAGGGCGCACTGGTTGCCGTCATAACTCGTGTAGTCCAGGAGGGTCTTGGGGAAGACCTTCGCCTTGTCGAGGCCGCTCTTCCTCATGAACGGGTCGAGGTCCGCCCACATGCCGGAGTCGCAGTACTGGCCCACGTTGTTGGTGGTGAACGAGGTCACCACGTCGGGGGCCTCGTCGCCACCGGCCCGCAGTGCCTGGTTGATGGTGGCGTCCGTGACGTTCCCGGTGGCCTTCACCTTGATGTTCGGGTGGAGCTTCTCGAAGCGGGCGATCGAGTCGTTGATCGCCTTCACCTCGCCGGGGGCCGACCAGCCGTGCCAGAACTTCAGTGTCACGGGTTTCGTCGGGTCGTCGTCGGCGCTGCCGACACTCGGGTTGGCGCAGCCGGACAGCAGCAGTCCGGCCGCGGCGAGCGCTACGGGCGCGCGCAGAGTCATACGCCATCGCGGCATGGCGAACGTCCTTTACCTGTACGGGAGTTGGAGAAGTGACGAAAGGCGGGGGAGGGGGAGCGGGGCGGGATCAGACGTTGCTGGTGTCGAAGACGATGTCGCGGGCCTGGGTCAGTGCCGAGCGCAGGGCGCCGGTGAGGATCGGGTCGTCGTCGAGATCGCTGATACGCAGCTGGGGCCGCGGCAGGGCGAGCCCGGTGAGTTCGTCCTCGACGCGGACGCGCAGCGCCTCGCCGCCGGCCTGGGCCACCTGTCCCGACAGGACGACGAGCTCGGGGTCGACGACGGCGACGACGGCGGCGAGCCCGGTGGCCAGGCGGCGGGCCACCTCGTCGAGCACGGCGGGGTCGGCGAGGGCCTCGCCGAGGTCCTTGGCGCCCCCGGCGAGCAGCCGCACGGCGGGCGCGGCGACCAGACTCTGGAAGCCGCCCCCCGCGTCCTCACCGGCGATCTCCTCCTCGCCGCCGCGCGCCAGCGGGGCGCCGGGCAGCGGCATGTAGCCGATCTCGCCCGCGCCGCCGGTCGCGCCCCGCAGGAGCACGCCGCCGAGCACGATCGCCGCGCCGACACCCTCGTCGAGATAGGCCAGCACGAAGTCGTCGTGGTCCTGCGCCGCGCCCTCGTACTGCTCGGCGATGGCGGCGAGATTGACGTCGTTCTCGATGGAGACCGGGGTGCCGAGGACCTCGGCGAGCTCGGCGAGCAGGGTGCGCGAGTGCCAGCCGGGCAGGTGCGGGGCGTACCGGAGCTGGCCGGTGTGCGGGTCGATGGCGCCGGGGGTGCCGATCACGGTGGCCGTGATGTCGTCGTGGCCGAGCCCGGCCCGCCGCAGGGCGCCGTCGAAGGCCTCGGCGACGAGCTGGGCGGTGCGGTTGCGCACGTCGTCGGCGACGGCGACGGCCTCGATACGGCAGCGGCCGCGCTCGGCGCCGGCGATGTCGGCGACCACGGCGGTGATCCCGGTGGGGTCCGCGGAGACGGCCACGATGTGGGCAGCACCCGGGTGGATCTCGTACAGCACGGCGTTCGGCCCGGGCCGGCCGGTCTGGCTGCCCGTGGTGCGCACCAGGCCCACCGCTTCCAGCCGGCTGAGCAGCTGGGAGGTGGTGGGCTTGGACAGGCCGGTCAGCTCGCCGATCCGGGTACGGGTCAGCGGACCGTGCGCGACGAGGAGGTCGAGGGCCGCGCGGTCGTTCATGGCGCGCAGGACGCTCGGGGTACCGGGGGTTCCCGGGGCCGTACCGGCCATGACCTGTCTCCTCGCAGCACTGTTAGGAAGGTTTCCTATTGATGTGCGAGGAACGTAAGCCGTGGGTGAGGGAGGCGTCAATAGCCGACGGCCGTCAGGCAACCAAGTCGTTACCCGTGCCGTCCGGGCCCGCCAGGCATGCGTGGTGGCCGTACGCCGGGAGACGTACGGCCACCTGATGACGCGAGCCCACAAACGCGAGAACCCGGATCGTTGTCAGGCGGAAATGCCTTCGATCCGGGCCAGTGCCTCGTCCGCGCCGAACGGCTGCAAGTACGGCAGCCAGCGCGGATCCCTGTGCCCGGTCCCGATGATGCGCCAGGCGAGCCCGGTCGGAGGGGCCGGCTTGTGCCGCAGGCGCCAGCCGATCTCGACCAGGTGACGGTCGGCCTTGACGTGGTTGCAGCGGCGGCAGGACGCGACCACGTTCTCCCACGCGTGCTGGCCGCCGCGGCTCTTGGGAATGACGTGGTCGACGCTGGTTGCGACGCCACCGCAGTACATGCACCGCCCGCCGTCCCTGGCGAACAGCGCTCGCCGGGTCAGAGGAACGGGCCCCCTGTAAGGGACCCGGACGAACCGCTTGAGGCGGACCACGCTGGGTGCAGGGACGGTACAGGTTGCGCTGTGCATATAGGCGCCGGACTCCTCGAGGCACATGGCCTTGTTCTCGAGGACCAGAACGAGCGCGCGGCGGAGCGGTACGACGCCGAGTGGCTCGTACGACGCGTTGAGGACCAGGACATGCGGCACGGATGCCTCCTTGTACGCCGGCGGCGCGTGGCTCGCGCCGGGACGATCTGTAGTCAGTTTCCCCTCATGGCCTGCACAAGCGCCACCATGTCCCGGTAACGGGCTGGGAGTGTTTTCGACCACACCCCCTTCATCCCCAGGTGAGGACCGGCTCTCCCTCGAACAAGACAACGATCCACACACAATGCCCCGTTAGTGTGGTGGGTCTGCCCGTAACTTTGCCATTCACGGGCGGCCGCTATGCCTGGAGGTTTCAGCCGTGATCTTGTCCGTCCTGTCGGCGTCCGACCCGTCCTCGGACCCGACCACACTCAAGGACGCCCAGGAGCAGGCCACCAACGCCGCGAGCTGGGTCGGGCAGAACTGGTCCACCTGGCTGGGTATCGGCCTGCGCATCTTGCTCATCGTCGTCATCGCCGCGGTCCTGAGAGTGGCCATCCGGCGTGCCATCACCAAGCTCATCGAGCGCATGAACCGCACGGCGCAGGCCGTCGACGGCACGGCGCTCGGGGGACTGCTGGTCAATGTGGAGCGCCGCCGGCAGCGCTCGCAGGCCATCGGCAGCGTGCTGCGCTCGGTCGCCTCTTTCGTGATCCTCGGCACAGCCGCCCTGATGATCCTCGGCACGTTCCAGATCAATCTGGCCCCGCTGCTCGCCTCGGCGGGCGTCGCGGGTGTGGCGATCGGCTTCGGCGCCCGCAACCTCGTCACGGACTTCCTGTCAGGCGTCTTCATGATCCTGGAGGACCAGTACGGCGTCGGGGACAGCATCGACGCGGGCGTCGCCTCCGGCGAGGTGATCGAGGTCGGCCTGCGCGTCACCAAGCTGCGGGGCGCCGACGGCGAGATCTGGTACGTCCGCAACGGTGAGGTCAAGCGCATCGGCAACCTCTCGCAGGGCTGGTCCACCGCGGGCGTCGACGTGACCGTCCGCTCGGACGAGGACCTGGTCAAGGTCAAGGAGACCCTGGCCGAGGCCGGCCTCGCCATGAGCAAGGACGAGCCCTGGAACGAGATGCTGTGGGGCCCGGTCGAGGTCCTCGGCCTGGACAGCGTGCTCCTCGACTCCATGGTCGTGCGCGTCTCGGCGAAGACCATGCCCGGCAAGGCCCTCACGGTGGAGCGCGAGCTGCGCTGGCGTATCAAGCAGGCCTTCGACGAGGCCGGGATCCGCATCGTGGGCCGCCTGCCCCTGCAGGCCGGCGACGAGGCCACCGCCGACCCGACGGCCGGCGTCTCGGCCCCGTCCGCCTACGCGTCGAGCACGTCCCCGCAGTCCCTCGCGGCCTCCCCGATCACGCCGCCGAACCTGGCGAAGTAGTCGAAGCGACGGCCGGAGCCGTACCGCAGGAGGGGCGCTGTCAGGAACCACGGTTCCGGGCGGCGCCCCTCCTTCTTCTTTCCCCCGGCACCGCCCCTGTCCTGCGGGGGGTCGCGCGTCAGCCGGCCCGCAGCTCCGACGGGTGGACCGAGCGTCGCAGCAGCGGCAGTGAGGTGGCGGTGGCCGCGAGGCAGGCGGCGTAGACCGCAGGCGGGACCAGGAGCGGCATGACCACCGGAACTGCCGCGCCGACGGCGGAGGCGTACGCGAGATGGACGGCCGTGCCGCCGAGTGTCGCGAGGACGAAGGCCGGTGCCAGCGGCAGCGCGGTCTCCAGGAGCAGTGTGCGCGCCAGGACCCCATAGGGGACTCCGGACGCGGCCTGGGCGGCGAGGGAGCGGCGGCGGGTCGCCACCGACTCGGCGGTGCCCACAGCGAGGCTGAAGAGGCTGATCGCGAGAGCGACGAGCACGGCGCCGCCGACGAGGTCGATGCCAAAGGTGTAGTAGCTGATGTCCATGCCCATGTGGCCCTCGCGCTGCGAGCGGTGCAGTTCGTCGAGCAGGACCTCCCGGATTCCGACGAACGCGACGCCCACGACGGTGACGAGGAGCAGGGCCGCGTGCGTGCGGGCGGCGGCCCACGCGTCCTGGCGGAGCCGGTGCGCCGCGATGAGCACGGCGGGACCGGTGGCACGGCCCGCGAGGCGCGCGCCCATCAGACGGGACGAGGCCCCGGCCACCCACACCGACCCGGCCCCGGTCACGACGACCACCGCGCCCACCAGCAGGGGTGCGGCCGCGATGTCGCGGGTGCCGCGCAGGGCGAGCAGCGCCGAGTCGGCCACGACGAGCAGCACCGGCACGATCAGGCCGACGAGGAAGCCGGGCCCGTGGTCGGCCGTGACCCGGCGCACCTGACCGAGCGGCGACGCCACCACGTGGCGCAGCGCGAACACGCTCACCCCGGCGCCCGCGGCCGGCACCGCGAGGGCCAGGGCCACGAAACCGGCCCAGGCGAGCGGCACGGGATACCCCGTCGTGGCGAGCATCGCCCCGAACGCGATCAGCGCGAGGACGGAACCGGCGAGGCACGCGAGCCCCGACTCCAGCGCCGCGATCCGCCGCACCTGACGCGGCCCGGCCCCGGCGAGCCGCAGCGCGGCGAGCCTGCGGTCCCGGTGCACCGCGCCGACGCGGGCGCACTGCCCGAGCAGCCCGGCCACGGGCGCGAGGAGCAGCAGCAGCGCGACGACCACGCCCTGCCGCGTGCCCGGCTGGTCGAGCAGACCGTTCCCGTACGGGACGGACACCTGGTGGCCGGTGAGGGCGGCGAGGGCGGCCGCGCCGAGGCAGAATCCCGTGGCGAGCGCCGCGCCGAACGCGGTGAGCGCCAGCCGCCACCGCTCGCGGCGGTCGGAGCCGGTGACCAGGGTCCAGGCGAGCCGGGTGTCGGTGCGGACGGAGGGCCGGGTGCTGGCGCGGGCCGCGACGTCAGTGGTCATGGGACACCGCCTGGGGGAGCATCGGGCTCTCCTGGACCGCGCCGTCGTGCAGCCGCACCTCGCGGTCGGCGTACGCGGCAACCTGTGCATCGTGCGTGATGAGGACGACCGCGGTGTGGGTCTCGCGGGCTGTGTGCGCGAGGGCCGTCATCACCTGTTCGCCGCCCAGGGAGTCGAGCGCCCCGGTCGGCTCGTCGGCGAAGACGATGCGCGGGTCGGTGACCAACGCGCGTGCGAGAGCGGCTCGCTGGACCTGCCCGCCGCTCATCTCGCCGGGGCGCAGCTCGCGCTGTCCGCGCACGCCGAACCGTTCGAGCCAGGCGTCTGCCCGGACGTGGGCCTCGGCGCGCGGGACGCCCGCGAGCAGCAGCGGCAGCGCCACGTTGTCGATCACCGGCAGTTCCGGGATGAGCTGGCCGAACTGGAAGACCACGCCGAACTCGGTGCGCCGCAGCTCGCTCAGCCGCTCTTCCGGAAGCCGGTCGAGCTGCTCGCGTCCGTAGGACACCGACCCCGCGTCCGGCCGCACGATCCCGGACAGGCAGTGCAGCAGTGTCGACTTTCCGCTGCCGCTTGCGCCGGAGACGGCGAGGATCTCGCCCGCGTACAGGTCGAGCGCGGCGCCGCGCAGCGCCTCGGTCCTGCCGTACGACTTCACCAGGCCCCGGGCGGCCAGCAGGGGCGCTCCGGCCGGGACTTCGCGTGCTTGCGTGCTCATGCTGCGGTGACCTCCGCGGTCAGGGTGGAGAGCCGGGCCGCGGTGGTGTTCATCCAGCGCAGATCGGCGTCGAGGTGGGCGAGGGCGTAGTCGGCGGAGAGGACGGTGGTGAGATCGACGCCGGGGCCGGTCTTGACGGCGGTGAGTTCACGCATCCGCGCCATGTGGGCGGCCCGCTGCTCCCGCAGCACGGCGGCCGGGTCCACGGCATCGTCGACCAGGATCGACACGACGACCTTGGCGAAGATCTCGTTGGTCACGAAGGGTGCGGGGGGCGTGATCTCCCCTGCCCACCGGATGAGTTCACTCGCTCCTTCGGCCGTGGACCGGTACAGCGTGCGTTCGGGGCCGCCGTCGGATTCGGTGCCCTCGACGTCGGCGAGGCCGTCGCGCACCAGGCGTTGCAGGGTCGTGTAGACCTGCGCGTAGGCCAGCGGGCGGGCCTGGGGGAAGCGGTCGTCGTAGCGCCGCTTGAGGTCGTAGCCATGGCTCGGACCCCCAGCCAGCAGCCCGAGAAGGACGTGACGGGTGCTCATGGAGTCAGTATGTACTCGGTATATGTACTGAGTACATAGTGACGCGGTGAGCGGTTGAGGTCAGGTCAGAAGTGAGAACTGAAATTCCGCTTACGTCACTCCGCGACCGCGTACGCCTCCACCGACCACAGCGAATAGCCGTAGCGCGTGGCCCGCTTGTCGCCCTGGACCCGTACGAAGCGGGTGTCGCGGGCGTCCATGCGGACCGACTCGCGGCCCCCTTGGCCGTCCTTCACGGTCGCGGCCGTGCGCCACGACCTCCCGTCGGCGGAGGTCTGGATCCGGTAGCCCTTCGCGTACGCGTCCTGCCAGGTCAGCACGACCTGGCCCAGCCGCACCGGCTTCGCCAGTTCGACCTGCCACCAGGCGCCGTCCTCGGCGGGCGACGACCAGCGGGTCTCCGGGTCGCCGTCGCTCGCGGCGGACGCCGGGAAGTCCGTGGTCTCGTCGGCCGAGGACGAGGGCCTGCCCTCGCGGGCCAGGTCCGGGCCGGCCGTACGCGGGTACGCCCGCACCGACACCGTGCGCGTCGTGCCGGCGAAGCTGACCGGCACGTCGTACGTGCCCGCCGGAGTGCCCTCCGGGACCGTGATGTCGACCGGGGCGCTCACCTGCGTGCCGCGCGGGAGCGAGGCCTGCGCGGGCAGCGCCACCTTGATGCCGTGCGGGCCTTTCGCGCGAAGGCGCCCCTCCACGGAGCCCGGCCGCTGCGATGTCAGGTGTGCCGTGACCCGCCGTGCGCCGCCGCCGATCTCCGCGTCCAGCTCCGTGCGGGCCAGCTCGAACGAGGCGTCGGGGGAGTCCGCGTACCAGGGGACGACGTGGCGCACGGCGCCCTTCTCGGCGCCGGTCACGCGGATCGCGTCCGCCCGTACGTCCTTCGGCCTGCGCTCGGTGAACCCGCTGTCCGTGAGCGTGCCCACGGACTTCCAGCCCTCTCCGGGCTCATGGACCTGCACGGTGCCCTGCGTGCCGGGGTCGGCCAGGACCGTCACCGCCGTGAGCCGCCGCGCCCGCGGCAGTTTCGCCTCTCCGTCGCGCGTCGCGTCGGCGCGACCGGTCCCCGCCCACGCCGCGTACGCCTTCTGCGCCCGGTCGAGGAACGGGTCCAGCACGCCCTTGCCGACGGTGACCTGACGGGACTCCAGAGCGGCGCGCCGACGCTCCAGGAGCCGCGCCGCCCGCCACGCCGCCGCCCCGTCACCGCGGGCCTGCGCGTCGAGCATGTCGACGGCCGTCTCCCCGGCCTCCCCGTAGCGCGCCAACTGGTCGCTCCAGGGCCGCACTTCGGCGTCCACCGGCGTCGACTCGAGCCGCTCCGGCGTGCGCCGCATCACGGTGAACGCGTCCCGCAGCTTCTTCGCCGCCGCCTCGTACCGCGCGCGGTCGGTGACCACCGTCGTACGGGAGTCCCAGAAGCCGGAGACGACCGGCTTGAGGTACGCGGACTCGTCCTCGCCGAGCACGGACGACGCGTCGTTGCCCGCCAGCGCGCCGAGCGCCTCACGAGTGGGCGCGTCACCGCCCGCCAGGTCGTCGATCGCGGCCTTCCAGGACTCCTGCGGGCGGTAGTCGCGCGGGTTCCACGCGTAGTCCGCCGTCGTGAACAGCGGGATGCGGGAGGCCGCGGGCTGTTCCATCGCGTTGGCGAGCAGCGCCGCCGAACCCGTCGCCACGGCGGGCTCACGGCCCGTGTAGGGCCCGAGGAAGATGCGGTCCTGCGCGTAGTCGTTGACCGGGTAGTTGTCCATCGTGACGAGGTCGTGCGCGGACCCGAACGCGGCCCGCGCGCCCGCCAGTTCGCGCCCGGTGATCGTGCGCGGGACCACGCCGACACCCGTCCACGCCACCTCGACGGAGTCGTCGAGCCGGCCCGCGAGCGCCCCGCGGTACTCCGTCGACCCGTCCTGGTAGAACTCCGTCGGCATCAGCGACAGCGGCCCCGTACCCGGGTGCCGCGCCGCGAGGTGCCGGGCCACCGCGTTCGCCACGCGCGCCTGCGCCCGCGCCGCCGCCTTCGGCCCCGAGCCGAACGTCCTCGCGTCCGCCTCGCAGTGCCACTCGCTGTACGACACGTCCTGGAACTGCAGCTGGAACGCCCGCACACCGAGCGCCCACATGGCGTCCAGTTTGCGGTTCAGGGCCCTGACGTCGTCGTCCGACGACATGCACATCGCCTGCCCGGGCGCCACGGCCCAGCTCAGCGTCACGTGGTTGGCGCGCGCCCGCTCGGCAAGCGCCCGGAAGTCCGCGCGCTGGGCGGCCGGATACGTCTCGCGCCACCGCGCCTGCCGGTACAGGTCGTCGCCAGGCGCGTACAGATAGCGGTTCTGCTTGGTGCGCCCCATGAAGTCGATCTGGTCGAGCCGCTGTTCACGGGTCCACGGGGTCCCGTAGAACCCCTCCGTCAAGCCGCGCACGGCCGTCCCCGGCCAGTCGCGCACGACGACCCCGGCGACCTTGTGCCCGCTCACCAGCTGCCGGAACGTCTGCACGGCGTGGAACAGGCCGTCGTCGCCGACGCCTTCCATGGCGACGGTGTCCCGGCCGTCCGTCCGCCCGACGGCGAGCCGGTACCCGCCGGACGGCAGGTCCTTGCGGGCCGACGCCCCGAGAGCGCCGAGCGCCGTCTCGAGGCCCTGTCCGCGGCCCGGGCGCGCGTCGGCCGCTCCCCAGCCGTCACCGGCCGCGGTCCCGGCGGCCACGGAGCCGATCCGCACCACGAGCGCGGGAGTCGCGGGCAGGGAGCTCCCGTCGTCGACCTCGGTGATGTGCCGGGCTCCTGCCCCGCGCAGCACGGTGCGCAGCGCGTCCACCGCGTACCGGTCGGCGCCCCGGCCGGTGACGAGGACGACCTCGTCGGTCACGGTCACGGACTCCGCGCCGGAGGCGGTACGCAGCGACTGCGGCCGGGGCCACACCGCGGGCGTTCCCGTCTCGCTGTCCCGGTCACCCGTGGAGAGCGGGTGACCGGGAGGGGCCGCCACCGCTCCGGAGGCTCCCCCGAGCGCACTGGCGATGACGGCGACAGCGATCGCCGCCGCCCCCTTCCTGTGGCGCCGGAGCTGCACAGCTCACTCCTCGTTGGTCTCGGCTCGGTGATGGGACCGGTCATAGGTGTCCCAGGATGGCAACCGAGCCCACCACTGACCGGGTCGGAGTGTCAACGGGAGTGGCCGTTGTGCCGCAATTGCCCGGCCGGGAGTGGCCGGAGGGGGTGATTCGCGCCGCTCACCGGCCGAGTCCCGCCCATGGAACAGAATGTGACCAGTAACACGTTGTCGGGCCGTTCATGTCTGCGGCCGCGCTCGCTGGGTAGAGCTGCCGAGACCGTCACCCACGAAAAGATCGACGACAAGACCCGCGAAGAACCGCGAAAAGGAGGCCTTCATGGCCGCATCAGCGCACCTTCTGCTCTCGGCCCTGTCCAAACAGGCGGACGTCATCCTGCCCGCCCCCGCCCTGCCGCTGCCGGACGAGTTCGCGTTCGGCGCCGAACTGCCCCTCACCAGCGAACCGCCCCTCGCCGACACGGAGCCGCTGACCAGCGAGCCCGCCCTCATCGACGTAGCGCCCCTCACGAGCGAGCCGACCCCCTCGGGTCCGGTCGCGGGCCTGGACGCCTCGGGGGTCTAGGTGACGCTGGCCCGGCTCGCCGCGCTGCACGGGGTCGCCCCGTCCTACTCGCCGTCCCCCGGCCGCACGGTCGAGGCGCCGGACGCCGCGCTCGTCGCCGTCCTCGCCGCCCTCGGTGTCGACGCGCGCACCCCGGAGTCCGTACGGGACGCGCTGGCCGCGCGTGAGGCGGAGGCCGCGGCGCGCCTGCTGCCCCCGACGGTCGTCCTGTGGGCCGGTGAACCCGCCCCGGCCTGGGCGCGGGAACTACCCGAAGGCGTGACGCTCCAGCTGGCCACCGAACAGGGTGAACGCGTCGACGGCTGGCGGCCGTCCAGGTCCGTTCCCCTCGGCATCCACCGGCTGCGCGCCATAGCCCCCGACGGCGCCGCGGCCGACGCCCACCTGATCGTCGCCCCGCCGCGCGTGCGCACCCCGGGCGAGCGCACGTACGGGCTGCTCGTCCAGCTCTACTCCCTCCTGTCGGCGAAGTCCTGGGGCATGGGCGACCTCGGTGACCTGGCCGACCTCGCGGCCTGGGCGGGCCGTACCGCCGGCGCCGGGTTCGTGCAGGTCAACCCGCTGCACGCGGCCGTACCCCGCGGGGAAGGCCCCTCGGACCCCTCCCCGTACCGCCCGTCGTCGCGCCGCTTCCCCGACCCGGTACATCTGCGCGTCGAGGACATCCCCGAGTACGCCTATCTGCCCGACGCCGACCGCGACCGTGTGCGCGGGCTGCTCACGGAGGCCGCCCGGCTGCGCGACGGCGTCCTGCACAAGGGCGCACTGATCGACCGCGACGCCGTGTGGGACCTCAAGCGCCGCGCCCTCGACCACGTCCTGCGCGTCCCGCTCGGCCCCGGCCGCCGCGCCGCCTACTGGGACTTCCTCGCCGAGCAGGGCGAGGACCTGGACCACCACGCCACCTGGTGCGCGCTCGCCGAGCGGCACGGCCCCGACTGGCACACCTGGCCCGAGCCTCTGCGCGACCCGGGATCGCGCGAAACCGCCGAAGCCCGCGCCGCGTTGATGGACAGCGTCGACTTCCACAGCCACCTCGCCTGGCTCACCGACGCCCAACTGGCCACCGCCCAGCGCTCCGCGCGCGACGCGGGCATGCCCGTCGGACTCGTCCACGACCTGGCCGTGGGCGTACACCCGGAAGGTGCGGACGCCTGGGCCCAGCAGCACGTCTTCGCCGCGGGCATGTCCGTCGGCGCGCCCCCGGACGCCTTCAACTCCCGCGGCCAGGACTGGGGTCTGCCGCCCTGGCGCCCCGACCGGCTCGCCGCCGTCGGCTACGCCCCGTACCGCGCGCTCCTGCGCGGCCTGCTCGCCCACGCGGGGGCGGTCCGCATCGACCACGTCATGGGCCTGTTCCGGCTGTGGTGGGTGCCGGCCGGGCAGCCGCCGACCGAGGGCGCGTACGTCCGCTACGACGCGGAGGCGATGCTCGCCGTACTCGCCCTGGAGGCCGACCGCGCCGACGCCCTGGTGATAGGCGAGGACCTCGGCACGGTCGAGCCCGGCGTCCGAGAGGCCCTGGACGCACGCGGGGTGCTCGGCACGTCCGTGCTGTGGTTCGAGCGGGACTGGGACGGCACGGGCCGCCCGGTGCCGCCGGAGCGATGGCGGACGGACTGCGTGGCCACCGCCACCACCCACGACCTGCCGTCCACCGCGGCCCGGCTGACCGGCGACCATGTGCGGCTGCGCGACAGCCTCGGCCTCCTCGGGCGGCCGCTCGCGCGGGAGCAGGCCGAGGCCACGGCGGAAGTCGCCGAGTGGACCGCCCTGTTCGCGCGCCTCGGACTGCTGCCCGGCGGCGGGGGACAGGGCCCGAGCGAGGAGGAGGAGATCCGCGCCGTCCACCGCTTCCTGCTGCTCACCCCGGCCCGCATGGTCGGCCTCTGGCTGCCCGACGCGGTCGGCGACCGGCGCCCCCAGAACCTGCCGGGAACCTGGGACGAGTACCCGAACTGGCGGCTCCCGATCGCCGACGCCACCGGCCGTCCGGTCACCTTCGAGGAGCTCACGGCCTCGCCGAGGGCGCACGCGCTGATCGAGGTCCTGCGGTCCGGACTGCCCCGTACGGCACCCCCGGGCGCGCGGCCCGTTTAGGTGTTCGCTACGTTTGCACCGTGGACAAGAAGAACGCCCTGCGCGCCGGCGCCCTGGCTGCCGGTACGACGCTGATGATGCTGCTCATGTCGTCCCCCGCGTTCGCGCTGGCGCGCGACGACGGTGACGACCCCGGTAAGGGCCTCTCCGTCATCGAGACCCTTGGCCTCTATGTCGTTGCGCCGATCGTGCTGTTCCTGGTGATCGCCGGCCTCGTGATCGTCGGTGACAAGTCCCGCAAGCCGCAGAAGCAGGGCTGACCGCCGCACCTTCTCATTGACGTCTTTGCCGAGGGCGTCCTCGTGTGCACCGCGCACCGAGGACGCCCTCGGCGCGTTCCCGGCGTTGTCCTACGGGGGCTACCGGGGGCTACCGGGGGCCGCCGGGGGCTATGGGGTGTTCCGCTGGCGTTCCACGTGCGCTCGGCCGGGGCGTTCTACGGCCGCTCGGCCGTCAGATAGCGCTGGAGGGTCGGCGCCAGCCACTCCACCGTCTCGTCGCGGCCGAGCCCGACGGCGGGGCCGAAGCGCAGCACGTAGCGGGTGAGCGCGAGACCGAGGACCTGTGACGCGCAGAGCGCGGCCCGCACCGGGGCCTCGGCGGGGTCGGGGCAGACGCGCAGGGCGAGCGGCAGCGTCTGCCTCTTGAAGATGTCCTGCATGCGCTCGGCGCCCGCGGCGTTGGTGACGCCCACGCGCAGCAGCGCGGTGAGCACCTCGTTCTCCTCCCACAGGTCGAGGAAGTGCCGTACGAGGGTCCGGCCCATGTCGTCGACCGTGATCTCCGCGGGGTCGGGCAGCCGCAGGTCCAGGTCGATCGCCGCGGCGAAGAGCCCCTCCTTGTTGCCGTAGTAGCGCATCACCATCGACGGGTCGATCGCCGCGTCCTTGGCGATGGCGCGGATCGTGGCCCGCTCGTACCCGTCGGCGGCGAAGCGTTCGCGGGCCGCCGCGAGGATCGCGGTGCGGGTGGCGTCCGAGCGTCGTGCCTGCTGGGTGGTTCCTGTCATGCCAACAAACGTAGGCCAACACCTGTTGACAGTCCAGAGCTGCGCCCCTAGATTTGCCAACAGACGTTGACCAACAAGCGTTGGCAATGAGTGACCGGGTACAACCGACCTGAGCTCGCAGGCACCAGGAGGCCACCATGAACGGCACCGCTCCTCGCACCGTGATCGTCGTCGGCTCCGGCCCCACCGGCCTGCTCCTCGCCGGCGACCTCGCAGCCGCGGGTGTCCCCGTCACCGTCGTCGAGAAGCGCCCCCGCAAGATCAGCAACCTCTCCCGGGCCTTCGTCCTGCACGCCCGCACCCTGGAGCAGCTCGACGCCCGCGGCCTCGCCGACGGCATCGAGGCCAAGGGTCAGGCTCTCGACACGCTGAGCCTCTTCGGCCGTCTCGCCGTCGACCTGAGCGACCTCCCCTCCCGCTTCCAGCACCTCCTGGTCCTGCCGCAGTACGAGGTCGAGGCCGCCCTCCAGCAGCGCGCCGACGACGCGGGCGTGACGTTCGCGTACGAGAGCGAGGTCGCCGGCCTCACTCAGGACGCGGACGGGGTGACGCTCCAAGTCCGCACGGGAGACGGTGAGCCGACGACGATGCGGGCCGCGTACGTCGTCGGCACCGACGGCATGCGCAGCGCCGTGCGCGAGAGCGCCGGGCTCCCCTTCCCCGGCAAGTCCGTCATCCGCTCCGTCGTCCTCGCCGACGTGAAGCTCACCGAGGAGCCCGAGAACGTCCTCACGGTCAACGCCGTCGGCGACGCCTTCGCCTTCATCGCGCCCTTCGGCGACGGCTACTACCGCGTCATCGGCTGGAACCGCGCGCGCGACGTCCCCGAGTCCGCGCCCCTCGACCTCGACGAGATCAAGGAGGTCACCCGCCTCGCCCTCGGCCGCGACTACGGGATGCGCGAGGCCCGCTGGATGTCCCGCTTCCACAGTGACGAGCGCCAGGCGCCCGCCTACCGCGTCGGCCGCGTCCTGCTCGCCGGCGACGCCGCGCACGTCCACACGCCGGCCGGCGGCCAGGGCATGAACACCGGACTCCAGGACGCCGCCAACCTCGGCTGGAAGCTCGCCGCAGTCGTCAACGGCCGTGCGGGAGAAGCCCTGTTGGACACCTATGAGGCCGAGCGCCACCCCGTCGGGAAGGCCGTCCTGCGCAGCAGCGGCGGCATCGTCAGGCTCGCCATGGCCAACCGGCCCTGGACCCTCGCGGCCCGCGCCGCCCTCACCGCGTTCCTCGGCCGCGTCCGCCCCGCCCGGAACCGAATGGTCGGCCAGCTCACCGGCATCGGCGTCGCCTATCCGGCCCCGCGCGGTGCGCACCGCCTCGTCGGCACCCGCGTCCCCGACGTCAGGCTCAAGGAGGGCCGGCTCTACGAGGCGCTGCGCCGGGGCACGTTCGTCCTGATCGTCCCCGAGGGCGCCCACGACAAGGGCGACGACCGCTACGCCGTCACGCACTGGGCCAGTGGCCGCCGCACGTCACTCCTGGTGCGCCCCGACGGCTACGTCGCCTGGGCGTCGGACGAGGAGCCGACGGACGGGGGCGTCATCTCCGCCGGTATCCCGGACAGCATCGACTCGTACTCGTTCCGGGCGTAGGCGGCCGGCCGGGACCGGGGCGTCCGGGGGGCCGGTCCGGTCTCAGGAGGGCTGAGTGCCCGCCATCAACTGACGCAGCAGGTCGGCGAGTTGGCCGGCCTGCTCCTTGTCGAGCGAGGTGAGCGCCTCGGTCTGCACGGCGAGCCCGGCGCCGACCGCCTCGTCGACCAGCGCCCGGCCCTCGTCGGTGAGCGTCACCTGGAGGCCGCGGCGGTCGTGCGGGTCGGGCGAGCGGCGCAGCAGCCCGCGCCGCTCCAGCTTGTCGAGCCGCCCGGTCATGCCGCCGGTCGTCAGCATCAGCGTCGCCGAGAGCTGACGCGGCGAGAGCGTGAACGGGTCACCGGAGCGGCGCAGCGTGGCGAGGACATCGAACTCGCCCCGTGCGATGCCGTAGCGCGCGTACGTCTTGTCGATGCGGTCGCCCATCGCGCGCGAGATCCGGTAGAGCCGGCCGAAGACCTCCATCGCCGTGGTGTCCAGGTCGGGCCTGACCTCGGCCCACTGGTCGATGATCGCGTCGACGGCGTCCTTGCTGCTGCTCATGGGGCGAGTATGCGACCCAGTTCGGTCGGTCGCAAGAAAGTAGCTCGGCGGAAAGTAACTTGGAAGGAAGTTGCTTGACGAAAAGTAGCTTACGACTAAGCTATTTTCCACGTAGCCACTTCTCTCCAACCCATTTCGCCGCGGGGGGCGCCCGATGAAGACGAACAAGCACAGCGTTGAGAAGGCGAGCAAGCGCAACGGCGCCGTGATCGCACTGACCGCGCTGGCCCCGATGTCCTGGGGCTCGACCTACGCGGTCACCACGGAGTTCCTGCCGGCCGACCGCCCGCTGTTCACCGGGCTGATGCGGGCGCTGCCCGCGGGCCTCCTCCTGCTGGCGCTGGCGCGCACGCTGCCGCGCGGCGCCTGGTGGTGGAAGTCCCTGGTCCTCGGCGCGCTGAACATCGGCGCGTTCTTCCCGCTCCTCTTCCTCTCCGCGTACCGCCTCCCCGGCGGCATGGCGGCGGTGGTCGGCTCGATCGGCCCCCTCTTCGTCGCGGGCCTCGCGACGCTCCTGCTCGGTGAACGCCCCACGCGGCGCACGCTGTTGACCGGCATCGCGGCCGCGCTCGGGGTCAGCCTCGTCGTCCTCAAAGCGGCGGGCGCGCTAGACCCGGTCGGCGCGCTGGCGGCGCTGGCCTCCACGGCGTCGATGTCGACGGGGACGGTCCTCACCAAGCGGTGGGGCCGCCCGGAAGGGGTGGGCCCCCTGGCGCTCACCGGCTGGCAGCTCACGGCCGGCGGCCTCCTCATCGCCCCGCTCGCGTTCCTCGTCGAAGGTGCGCCCCCGGCGCTGGACGGCCGGGCCGTCGCGGGCTACGTGTACCTGGCGCTCGCCAACACGGCGGTCGCGTACTGGCTGTGGTTCCGCGGCATCGGCCGCCTGACCGCGACGCAGGTCACGTTCCTCGGCCCGCTCTCGCCGCTGACGGCGGCGGTGATCGGTTGGGCGGCGCTCGGGCAGGCGCTGACGCCGGTGCAGCTGGCGGGCATGGCGCTGGCGTTCGGCGCGACCTTGCTGGGCCAGCGCCCGCCCCGGGCCGCCGCTTCTCTCGCTCCGCGATCCAAACCTTTCAGTTCTACTGAAGAGAAGGAGCGGAAAGTTTCGATGGACCTGACGGGTGGGGAGCTGCGACGGTAGTCGGGTCGTAGAGAGATCACAGCTCAGGAGGGGACACGGGATGGCAGTCCTGGACCGGCCGACCACCGGCGCCGAGAAGGTCGCAGCAGGGGACGCAGGGGCCGGAGGGCGCCGCGCAGGCAACGGGCTCGGCACCGGCCTCGCGCTCGCGGTACTCGCCACGGTGGTCTGGTCGGGCAGCTTCGTCACCTCCCGAGCGCTGCACGACAGCGTGCCCCCGATCCAGCACGCGTTCTGGCGCTGGATCATCGCGATCGCCGCGGTGGCGCCGTTCGCGGCGCGTTCCGCCTGGCGGCAGAGGGCGCTGCTCCGCACCCACCTGCGCTTCCTGCTGCTCGCCGCACTGCTCGGTGTGACCGTCTACAACACGCTCGTCAACCAGGCGGCGATGACGACGTCCGCCGGGAACATGGGCATGATCATGGCCGCGTCGCCCGTCCTGATGGCGGCGTACGAACGCCTCGGCGGCGCGCGGCTCGGGGCGCGCCGGGTGACCGGCACGGTCGTGGCGTGCGCGGGTGTGCTGCTCCTGGTCAGCAAGGGCTCCCTGGCGCCGGACTTCACGGCGGGCGACCTGTGGGTGGTCGCGGCGGCGGTCTGCTTCGGCTCGTACAGCGCGCTGCTGCGGCGCCGGCCGGCGGAGATCGGCGGGCCCGCGTTCCTCTTCGCGACGTTCGTGCTCGGCGCGCTGATGCTGCTGCCGGTGTTCCTCGTCAGCCTCGCCGTGCAGGGCGGCTTCGAGCCGACGGCGGCGACCGTCTCGCCCCTCCTGTACGTGGGTGTGGTTTCGTCAGCCGTCGCGTTCTTCGCCTGGAACAAGGCGATCGCCCAGATCGGCGCGGCCCGCGCCGGCGTCATCTACTACCTCCAGCCGGTGTGCGTGGCCCTGCTCTCGTACGCGGTCCTCGGCGAGGCCATGGGCCGGCTGCAGATCGCGTGCATGGCGCTGATCCTGGCGGGGGTGGCCCTCGGCTCGGCGACCCGGAGCGGGTCCCGGATACGTTGACCCCATGCGCGCCACCGACTGGGACATCAAGAAGCTCGCGATCCTGCGGGCCCTGCGGGACCGGGGGACGGTCACGGCCACCGCGCAGGCGCTGCTCATGACCCCGTCGGCCGTGTCGCAGCAGTTGACCAACCTGGCCAGACAGCTCGGCGTGCCGCTCCTGGAGGCGCACGGGCGGCGCGTACGCCTCACCGACGCCGCCCACCTCGTCCTGCGGCACGCCGAAGCCGTGTTCGCCCAACTGGAGCGCGCCGACGCGGAGTTGGAAGCGTATCTGCAGGGCGAGTCCGGGGAGGTGCGGGTCGCCGCGTTCTCCACCGCCGTGCCCGCCCTGGTGGTGCCCGCCGTGCGCGCCCTGCGCACCGCCCACCCCGGGATCGCGGTCCGGGTGCGCGAGGCGGAGGCGGCGGAGGCGTACGAGCTGCTCTCGGCCGGTGACGTGGACCTGGCCCTGTCGCTCGCCGCGCACGCGCCCACCGCGCGCGACCCCAAGTTCACCCGGGTGCCGCTGCTCGCCGACCCGCTCGACGTGGCCCTGCCGACCGGGCACCCGCTGGCGGGAGCGGCGGGCCCGCGCCTGGCCGAGCTGGCCGGCGAGCACTGGATCTTCGGCGGTTCGGGGCCCTGGTCGGAGATCACGCGGGCCGCGTGCGAGGCCGCCGGGTTCGTGCCGGAGCAGGCGCACAGCGCGGCCGGGTGGACGGCGATCCTGGCGATGGTCGAGGCGGGGATGGGTATCGCCCTGGTCCCGCGCATGGCGGCGGCGGGCCGGGAGGGCGTCGTGATGTGCGCGCTGGGCGAGGACCGCCCGGTCAGGCACGTGGTGGCGGCGGTACGCAGCGGGTCGGAGGGGGCGCCGGCGGTGTCGAGGGTGCTGGATGCCCTGAGGGACGCCGCGGGCGAGCGCTGACGCCCGCACCGACCGTTCAGTTCACCTGAACGTACATGTCGAAAAGTTTCGATGGACCTAAGGGCTCGGCGGGCCCGACAGTGGACGTATGACGACATCCGACGCCACGCCGCTCGAAGCCCCCGAGGACCCCCACGCCAACGACGCCGCCCCCTACTCCGGCGGCGACCCGTACGCCGACTACCGCCACTTCGGCGACACCGAGAGCTACGCGGAGCTGGTGGACCTCGCCGACCGGCGCCTGGGCGCGGGAGTCATCGCCGCGAACGACGAGTTCTTCGCCCAGCGCGAGAACCTCCTCGTCCGCGAGCCCGCGGTGTTCGACCCGGAGCACTTCGGGCACAAGGGCAAGATCATGGACGGCTGGGAGACCCGCCGCCGCCGCGGTACCGCCGATTCCCCCTTCCCCGCGCCCGAGGACCACGACTGGGCGATCGTGCGGCTCGGCGCGCCCGGCGTGATCCGCGGCATCGTCGTGGACACCGCGCACTTCCGCGGCAACTACCCGCAGCGCGTCAGCGTCCAGGCGGCGTGCGTGGAGGGTTCTCCGAGCCCCGAGGACCTGCTCGCCGCCGACGTGAAGTGGGAGGAGCTGATCGCACCGACCCCGGTACGCGGCCACGCGGCGAACGGCTTCACGATCACTTCGGAGCGCCGCTACACCCACCTCCGCCTCTGCCAGCACCCCGACGGCGGTGTGGCCCGCCTGCGCGTGCACGGCGAGGTGGTCCCCGACCCCGAGTGGCTCGACCTGCTCGGCACCTTCGACCTGATCTCGGTCCTCAACGGCGGTACGTACGAGGACGCGTCGGACAAGTTCTACTCGTCGCCCACGCAGATCATCCTGCCCGGCACGTCCCGGAAGATGGACGACGGCTGGGAGAACCGCAGGCGCCGGGTGCACGGCACGAACGACTGGGTACGGTTCCGCCTCGCCGCGCAGGGCGCGATCCGCGCGGTGGAGATCGACACGGCGTACCTGAAGGGGAACTCGGCAGGCTGGATCGCCCTGAGCGGCCGCAACGGCGACACGGGCGAATGGTTCGACATCATCCCCCGCACCCGCCTCCAGCCCGACACCCTCCACCGCTTCAAGCTCCCCGCCCAGGCCGTGGCCACCCACGTACGCCTCGACGCCTTCCCGGACGGCGGCGTCGCCCGCATGCGCCTGCACGGCTCCCTCACGGAGACGGGCCGCGATCAACTGCGTGCCCGTTACGCCGAGTTGAAGGGCTGATCGCTCGCACACGCGAAGGCGCCCGGCACCGGAGGAATCCGGTGCCGGGCGCCTTGCGCTGTGCCCGCGAGTGCTACGCGTCAGCCCCCTGCGCCCGCAGCGCGCGCTCCACGCCCGCTCGGGATTCGGAGACCAGGCGGCGCAGGGCCGCGTTCGGTTCGGCTGCGGTGAGCCAGGTGTCCGTTGCGTCCAGGGTGGGCTGCGAGACCTGGATCGCCGGGTAGAGGCCGACCGCCACCTGCTGGGCCATCTCGTGGGAGCGGGACTCCCAGACGTCCTTGACCGCGGCGAAGTACTTCTCCGTGTACGGGGCGAGCAGATCGCGCTGGTCCGTCTGGACGAAGCCGGCGATGACCGCTTCCTGGACCGCGTTCGGGAGCTTGTCGGACTCGACGACCGACGCCCAGGCCTCGGCCTTCGCCTCGGCGGTGGGGCGCGCCGCACGGGCCGTCGCCGCGTGGCGCTCGCCCGCCGCGGTCCGGTCCCGCTCGTACTCCGCCGTGATCTCCGCATCGTCGTAGCGGCCGACCGCCGCGAGCCGCTCCACGAACGCCCAGCGCAGCTCGGTGTCGACGGCCAGGCCCTCGACGGTCTGCGTGCCCTCCAGGAGCGCCTCGAGCAGGTCGAGCTGCTCCGGCGTGCGGGCCGTCGCCGCGAACGCGCGGGCCCATGCCAGCTGGTGGTCGCTGCCCGCCGCCGCTGCCCGCAGGTGCGCCAGCGTCGCCTCGGTCCAGGTCGCCAGCGCCGCGTCGCGCCTCACGGGGGCCGAGTACAGGTCGATGGCCAGCTTCACCTGGCGGTGCAGGGACTGCACGACGCCGATGTCCGTCTCCTTGCCGATGCCCGACAGGACCAGCTCCAGGTAGGCGCTGGTGGGCAGTTCGGCGTCGCGCGTCATGTCCCAGGCCGATGCCCAGCACAGGGCGCGCGGCAGGGACGACTCGAAGTCGCCGAGGTGCTCGGTGACGAACGCGAGCGACTCCTCGTCCAGGCGGACCTTCGCGTACGACAGGTCGTCGTCGTTGAGGAGGATCACGGCGGGGCGGTGCTTTCCGGCCAGCTGCGGGACCTGGGTCAGCTCGGTGGCCGTGACGTCCAGCTCGATGCGCTCCGTGCGCATCAGCTTGCCGCTGTCGTCGTCGAGGTCGTAGAGGCCGATCGCGATGCGGTGCGGGCGCAGCGTCGGCTCGCCCTTGGCGCCGGCGGGGAGCGCGGGCGCCTCCTGCTGGATGGCGAAGGACGTGATGACGCCGTTCGCGTCCGTCTCGATCCGCGGGCGCAGGATGTTGATGCCGGCCGTCTGGAGCCAGGCCTTCGCCCACGCGGTCAGGTCGCGCCCGCTGGTCTCCTCCAGCGCGCCGAGCAGGTCGGACAGGCGCGTGTTCCCGTACGCGTGGCGCTTGAAGTACGCCTGAACGCCCTGGAAGAACTCGTCCATGCCGACGTACGCGACGAGCTGCTTGAGGACGCTGGCGCCCTTGGCGTACGTGATGCCGTCGAAGTTGACGAGGACGTCGTCGAGGTCGCGGATCTCGGCCATGATCGGGTGCGTGGAGGGCAGCTGGTCCTGCCGGTACGCCCATGTCTTCATGGAGTTGGCGAACGTCGTCCACGAGTGCGGCCAGCGGCTGTTCGGCGAGTACGCCTGGCAGGCGATCGACGTGTACGTGGCGAACGACTCGTTCAGCCAGAGGTCGTTCCACCACTCCATCGTCACGAGGTCGCCGAACCACATGTGGGCCAGCTCGTGCAGGATCGTCTCCGCGCGCACCTCGTACGCCGCGTCCGTCACCTTCGAGCGGAACACGTACTGGTCGCGGATGGTGACCGCGCCCGCGTTCTCCATCGCGCCCGCGTTGAACTCCGGCACGAAGAGCTGGTCGTACTTGGCGAACGGGTACGCGTAGTCGAACTTCTCCTGGAACCAGTCGAAGCCCTGCCGCGTGACCTCGAAGATCGCGTCCGCGTCGAGGAACTCGGCGAGCGAGGGCCGGCAGTAGATGCCGAGCGGCACGGACTGCCCGTCCGCGCCCTCGTACGAGGAGTGCACCGAGTGGTACGGGCCGACGATGAGGGCCGTGATGTACGTGGAGATGCGCGGCGTCGGCTCGAAGTGCCAGACAGTCCCATCGGGGCCCTTGGGCTCCGGGGACGGGGAGTTGGAGATGACCGTCCAGCCCGTCGGCGCCTTCACGGTGAACTGGAAGGTGGCCTTCAGGTCCGGCTGCTCGAAGGAGGCGAAGACGCGGCGCGCGTCCGGCACCTCGAACTGCGTGTACAGATAGGCCTGCTGGTCGACGGGGTCGACGAAGCGGTGCAGACCCTCACCCGTGTTGGTGTACGCGCAGTCGGCGACGACCCGCAGCTCGTTCGGCCCCGCCGCCAGGTGCTTGAGCTCGATCCGCGAGTCGCGGAACACGGCGGCGACATCGAGCGAATGCCCGTTCAGGACGACCTCGTGGACCGCCGGGGCGACCAGGTCGATGAACGTGTGAGCGCCCGCCTCGGCGCTCTCGAACCGCACGCTGGTCACGGACCGGTAGGTGCCGCCCTCCTGCGCTCCCGAGAGGTCAAGATCGATCTCGTACGACTCGACATCGAGCAGTTTCGCCCGCTGCTGCGCCTCTTCACGGGTCAGATTGGTGCCAGGCACGCGGTCATCTCCTAGTTCCGGTCTACGTTTGTGACGTTCCGGTCATCCTTCCACGAGGGAAGCGGAGAGCGCGATGTCCGTTTTCCGCCGGTGAACCCCCGCGCGCGGGACGAGCCTGGAGTGCATGACCACGTACATCGCACAGCCCATCGCACCGGCCGCTCTCAAGGAGCTGCGGGACACCGACGACGCGGGCCGCCCCTGCGTCGCGTTCACCGCCACCGACGACGCGGCCGTCGGGTCCCCGCTGCGCTGCTGTCTGCGCTCCGTCGAGCCCGGCGAGCGGATCGCGCTCGTCTCGTACGCGCCGCTGCGGCGCTGGAGCGAGGCCACGGGCGCGCACCCGGGCGCGTACGACGAGCAGGGCCCGGTCTTCATCCACGCCGACGACTGCCGTGGACCGGCGGCGGACGCCGGCGGCTACCCCTTCGACCGGCCCGGCGCCCTGCGCACCGTGCGCCGCTACGACGCCGAGGGGCACATCGTCGGCGGGCGCCTCCTGGAGATCCCCGAGGACGCGACGGCCGGCTTCGACGCGGCGTTCGCCGAGGCGTTCGGCGACCCGCACGTGGCGCTCGTCCACGTGCGGGCCCTGGAGTACGGCTGCTTCCAGTTCGAGGTGCGCAGGCCGCAGTCCTAGAACGGCCGCGCGTCCGGAAGGGGGCGGGCGTCAGCCCTTGAGCTCGGCCGCCACCAGCTCCGCGATCTGTACCGCGTTCAGCGCGGCGCCCTTGCGGAGGTTGTCGTTCGAGACGAACAGCGACAGACCGTGCTCCACGGTCTCGTCACCGCGGATGCGGCCCACGTACGAGGCGTCCTGGCCCGCGGCCTGGAGCGGCGTCGGGATGTCGGAGAGCTCGACGCCGGGGGCGCCGGACAGGATCTCGGTGGCGCGCTCGACGGAGAGCGGACGGGCGAAGCGGGCGTTGATCTGGAGCGAGTGGCCCGAGAAGACCGGCACGCGCACACAGGTGCCGGAGACCTTGAGGCCCGGGATCTCGAGGATCTTGCGGGACTCGTTGCGGAGCTTCTGCTCCTCGTCCGTCTCGTTCAGACCGTCGTCGACGATGGCGCCGGCCAGCGGCAGCACGTTGAAGGCGATGGGGCGCTTGTAGACCTGGGGCTCGGGGAACTCGACGGCGGAGCCGTCGTGCGTGAGCTTGTCCGCCTCGGCGACGACCTTCTGCGCCTGGCCGTGCAGCTCGGCGACGCCCGCGAGGCCGGAGCCGGAGACCGCCTGGTAGGTGGCGACGACCAGCGCTTCGAGGCCGGCCTCCTCGTGCAGCGGACGCAGGACCGGCATCGCGGCCATCGTCGTGCAGTTCGGGTTGGCGATGATGCCCTTGGGGCGGTTCGCGATCGCGTGGGGGTTGACCTCGGAGACGACCAGCGGGACCTCGGGGTCCTTGCGCCAGGCCGACGAGTTGTCGATCACGACCGCGCCCTGGGCCGCGACCTTCTCGGCGAGCGCCTTGGAGGTGCTGCCACCTGCGGAGAAGATGACGATGTCGAGGCCCGTGTAGTCGGCCGTCGAGGCGTCCTCCACCGTCACACCGTCGATGACCGTCCCGGCCGAGCGGGCCGAGGCGAACAGGCGCAGCTCGTCGACCGGGAAGTCCCGCTCGACGAGGATCTTGCGCACGACCGTGCCGACCTGACCGGTGGCTCCGACGATTCCGACCTTCACAGGGTTTTCCTCCGTACGTACACGAACAGAACAGCGGGGGTGCCGCTCCATGATGCGTCTGTCCCCGGCCGCCTTGTCCAATCCATTGTCCGAGGTGCGGGACGCCACATTCATGCCTGTCTCACGGTGCGAACGTTTCGCCCGGTCCCGGCGTCCTAGGGGAAACGCGGGAGAGCCAGGGGGAGGGGAGGGGCATTGCTGCGCAGAAGAACGCGCCGCGCGGAGGTGGCCGATCCGCTGGATGCCGCACAGGAGGACCGGGTGCGGGCCGTCCTGTCGCTGGGCGGGGTACCGCACGGCGACCTTCAGGACGGCGTGCAGCAGGTGCGGCTGCGGCTCCTCGAACGGGCCGCGCGGGGCGACGAGGCACCGCGCGACGTGTCGGCGTGGGCCGCCGTCGTCGCCTCGAACCTGGCGATGGACTGGCACAGGGCACGCCGCCGCCAGGAACGGCTCGGCGAGCGCCTCGCCTCGCTGCGCCAGGAACAGCCCGCGCAGGACGGCGCCGAGTCGCGCGTCCTGTCGCTGGCGGTGGCGCAGGGCCTGGACGAGCTGCCGGACACCCAGCGCCAGGTCGTCGTGCTGCGCTTCTACGCGGATCTCCCGGTACGGGCGATAGCCGAGGAGCTGGGCATCCCGGAGGGCACGGTCAAGAGCAGGCTGCACACGGCGGTACGGATGCTGCGGGCGCGGCTGCGCGAAGGGGAGGTGGTGTGACATGGAGTACGAGGACCGCGCGCTGATGCCGGCGCTCACCGGGGAGCCGCTGCCCCAGGAGGACGCGGCCGACCCCGAGGTGGTGGCCGCGCACGCGGCGGCGCAGGCCGATGTCGCGCTGCTCGCGGAGCAGGTGCGGGGGATCGGGGACGCGCTCGCCGCACGGGCCGGGCCGCGCCCGGCGCCGCTGGTCGCGCTGAGGCCCCGCCGCAGGCCTCTCGCGGTCGCCTTCCGGGCACTCGCCGCCGCGTGCGCGGCCGCGATGCTCGGCGGGCTCGTGTGGCTGGGCGTCGCCGGCGCGCCCGGCGACGGCGCCGACAGCAAGTCCGCGGCGGACCACCGCGGGGCCGCGGACAGCGGGAAGCAGGGCGCGGAGGTGACGCCGGAGGGCTTCGTGGCGTGCTCGCGGCTCATCGTCGAGGGCACCGTCGTCCGGGTCGAGCCCGTGCCCGGCGCGGAACGCGACACGATCACGCTGACCGCGACCCGCTACTACAAGCCCGCGAAGGGACCGGAGAAGGTCACCTTCCGGATGGATCACGACGTCGACCCGCGCCTGAAGCCGGGCGACCGCACGCTGATCAGCATTCCCAAGGGCGAGGAGTACCCGGACAACTGGGCCACGAAGGCCGCGGACCGCGCGTCCCTGCGCGACATGGTCGTCAACGCGCTGCCCGGCTCCCGCGCCCTGAAGTGCCCGAAGGCCCCCGGCCCCGGCGCGTGACGGCTCGTACCGACGGGACGGCAAAGGGAACGGCGGAGGGAACGGCAGAGGGCGGGCGCCCCTCAGGACGCCCGCCCCCGCCGTTACCGGACTACCGGGTCACCGTTACGGCGTGACCTTCTCGATCTTCACGCTGCCGAGCCCGGCGACCGTGCCGCGCCCGTTCAGGAGCTGCACCTCGCCGAAGAACTCGCGGCCCTCCGGCGCGGCCGCCGCGGCGACGACCTCGGCGGTGACCTGGGTCGAGTCACCGTTGCCGAGCTTCACGGACTTCGCCTCGTCGACCTTGACCTGGCCGAGCGTCGGGGAGAAGAACACGTCGCGGTAGTCGTACTCCGTCGAACCGGACGGGACGGAGTAGCCCACGACCTCGACCGTGTACGTGCCGGCGGCCGGCTTGCTGATGCTGACGGCCTCCTCGGAGTCGCCGTCGGCGGACTGGCCGACCTGGTTGCCGTTCTGGTCGTAGACCGTCAGGTCCAGGTCGGCGGCGTTGTCGGAGACGCCGCCGATGGCGACGTCCAGACGCTCGGCGCCCGCGGGGACGACGACCGTGGAGGTCTGCGTCTCACCCTCCTTGAGGGACGGACGCGCCGTCTTGGACGAGCCGAGCGGACCGCCCTTCAGCTTGCCGTCGAGCGCGGCGAACTTGTTCGTCACCTTCCAGGAGACGTTGGCCGGCGTGCCGACCTTGGCCTCGGGGACGGTCTGCACGGCCGGGTCGAAGGCCGCGCCGAGCACGGCGACGTCCAGCTTGTACGGGTTGTCGAGCTGCGGCGACGTGCGGCGCGCCTCGACCTCGATCTCCCAGACGCCGGCCTGCGGGTCCGCGTACGAGCGCAGGTCGGGGCGGCAGGTGTTGGCCGGGTTGTAGTTCGGGTAGCAGCTCGGCGTCGACGTGTCGTCGACGGGGACGCCGTACGGGTGGATCGAGATGAAGCGGGTCTGGCTCTTGTCCTTCAGACCGCTCATCGCGACCTCGAGGGACTTCGCGCCCTCGGGGACCGTCAGGAAGTACGACTTCGTGCTGTTGCGCTGCACGGAGCCGGAGTCCGAGAACGTGTACGACGGCTTCGCGAGCGGCGTCGCGACGACGACGGTCGCCATGACCTGCTGGTCGACGCCCTCGGTGCGCGGGTCGTCCACCTCCAGGATGGCGCTGCGCAGACCGGCGCTCTTCGGCGCGGCCTGCACCTTGACGGTGACCGGCTTGTTCAGCGGCAGCGAGACGGTGTCGTCGCCGACGATGCGGAACGTGGAGCCCGAGTTGTTCTTGAGGGACAGCTCGTGGCGGACCGCACGGTCCGGGCCCGACGTACGTGTGACGGTGACGTCGTAGGTCTTCTTCTGGCCGGCCTTGAGGCCGCCCTCACGGTCGTAGATGCCGGTGCCGAAGCCCGGGTCCAGGAGCGCGTAGTCGATCGCGGTGTCGACCGGGGCCTTGACCGTGTAGGTGTGGGCGTCCGCGCCGCGCTTGATGGACTTCCACGCGTCGACGATGTCGATCAGGCCGGAGCCCTCGGCGTACGCCTGCTCGCCGCTGATGTGCTTCGCGGTCGAGGTGAGCGCCGTCCGCAGCTTCGCCGGGGTGAGCGCGATGTGCTTCTGCTTGGCGGCGGAGAGCAGCAGGGCTGAGGCGCCCGCGGCCTGCGGGGACGCCATCGAGGTGCCCTGGAGCATCGAGTAGCCGGCCGGCAGGGAGTAGCCCGCCTCGGCGACCGGGGAGCCCGGCAGCCAGGTCTGCGTCGTGTTGATCGCGGCGCCGGGCGCGGTGATGGTCGGCGTGAAGCCGCCGTCCTCACGCGGGCCGCGCGACGAGAACGGCATCATGGCGTAGCGCTTCGTCACGCCGGAGCCGTAGTTGGCGGCCCAGGTCTCCTTGGAGATGGACGCGCCGACGGAGATGACCTTGTCGGCGAGGCCGGGGTCGCCGATGGTGTTGGCGCCGGGGCCGGAGTTGCCCGCGGAGATCACGAGCTGGACGCCGTAGGTGTCGATGAGGCGCTTGTAGAGCAGCGCGCGCGCGTTGTTGCCGTCGTTGAGGGCGGGCAGGCCGCCGATCGACATGTTGACGATGTCGACGCCGCGCTTGGTGACGAGGTCCAGCATGCCCTCGGTGAGCGCGACGTTGGTGCAGCCGCCGGACCAGGTGCAGGCGCGCGAGGAGACGATCTTCGCGCCGGGCGCGGCACCGCTCATCTTCCCGCCGAACAGGCCGTTGGCGGAGGTGATGCCCGCGACGTGCGTGCCGTGCTCGGACTCGATGACGCCGATGTTGACGAAGTCGGCCTTCTTGCCGACCCAGTCGCCGCCGTACGGGTCCATCGGGACGTCCTTGCGGATCTCCACGACGAACGGGATGCGCTCGACGACGTCGGTCGCCGGGTTGTCCTTGCCGAAGTACCCGATCTGGTAGCCGTCCTTGTACGGCTTCATCGGGGTGTCGTCGGTGAAGTCACCGTTGTCGTTCAGGTCGACGGTGACGGTGCCGGCCTTGGCGTCGTAGAGGACGGCCCAGGAGTCGGTGGTGTCGCCGTCGCGGTTCAGGTCGCCCTTGGCGTCGCCGCCGGTGGTGGCGGACTCCTTGAACGTCGAGACCTGGTACGAGCCGGCGGCGGCCTTGAAGGTGCGCCCGCCGTAGGTGAACGTCGGGCCGGTCACGGAGGTGACCATCGCGCGCCAGGTGGCGTCGCCGTCGACGATCGGGTCGGTCGAGGTGACCCAGTCGACGATCTTGCGCTCGCCGGTGGTGGTCTTCTGGAGCGCCGGGTGACTGAGGTCCACACCGGAGTCGAGGATGCCGATCGTGACGCCGCGGCCGTCGGCCTTCGGGTTGTCCTTCACGAAGTCGACGGCGCCCGTCTCGAAGGACGGGTTGTACGGGTTCTTCGCCGGGGTGCTCCTGCCGGGCGCGGCGTACGAGCCGGAGGCGCCCTTCGAGCCCTTTGCGGTGTCGCCGGCCGGCGTCGGGTCGTCGAGCTCGATCTCGTGGCGCAGGTCGATGCCTTGCACGGAGGAGAGCTTCTCGGCCGCCTTGATCGCGGCGTCCGCCTTGGCGGTCGGCACGGTGGCGCGGACGTAGCCGAGCTTGTCGTAGGTCCGGCCGACGGAGCCGCCCTTGACGGCGTCGAGCTGGTGCGCGACCTGCTCGGTCGAGCCGGGCGTGGTCGCGACCATCATGGTCACGTTCTTCGCGCCGGACGCCTCGGCCTGGTCGAGGAGCTGGGCGTCGGACGAACCGAGCTTGTCACCGGCCGACTTGACGGGTGCGTCGGTGGACGGGGTGGTGTCCGCGCCCGCGGAGTAGGCCAGGGGTATCGGCCCGGCTGCGGTGAGCGCTGCGACGAGGCCGGCGGCGGCCGCGAGCCGGGCCGCCCGTCTCGCTCCGGATATCGGTGCGCGCTGGGGATCGAGGGTCATCAGCATCCCTGTACGTAAAGGTCGGAAAGGGTCCGGAATTCGGTGCCGGATGACCGGTCAGCTTTACGTAAGTGACGCCTGTTTGGGGAGAGTTGCCCGTGACGTGATCAGGTCATGGCGTACTTCCGCCATACGTCATCGCGGACAAAGTGGCGCATACGGGGAAACGCGCACCGCGGGGCACGGCGCACGCGCCCCGCGAGGAGTCCCGCCCGCCGCGTCACCGACCCGCACGTTCATCACCCCGACCCGCCGCGGACCGCATAACGTCACCGTGTGCACAGGGAACTGAGGGTCGCGGCCTACGCAGTCTGCGTACGGGACGGGCAGGTGCTGCTCGCCCGCTGGGTGGCCGGCGACGGCACCAGACGCTGGACGCTGCCGGGAGGCGGCATGGACCACGGCGAGGACCCGTACGACACCGTGATCCGCGAACTCGACGAGGAGACCGGCTACGCGGTCGAGCCCGTCACCCTGCTCGGCGTCCACTCCGTCCTGCGCCGCTACCCGCGCAAACTGGGCGCCGTCGCCGACTTCCACGGACTGCGCCTCGTCTACGAGGGCCGCGTCACCGGCGGCGAACTGCGCCACGAGGTGAACGGCTCCACCGACATGGCCGCCTGGCACACCCTCGACGACGTGCCCCGCCTCGCCCGCGTCGAACTCGTCGACGCGGGCCTCGAACTGTGGCGCGACAGGCCCACGTCGGGCCACCTCTTCCCCGAAATGTGAACACGGAGTGACCGGCTCCTCTACGGCACACGAGGCGTACGTGACCGCGCAGGGTGGCCGGTGATCCACGTGGCGTGATCGGCGCTGCCCGTTGCGGCCTCGTTAACGCGCAGGTCATCCCCGGTGTCAACGATCCAGTACGAGCGGGTAGTTCTGCCACGGCGAGCGCCCCGCGACCACTGCCGACGCGTTCGCACTCGGGGAGACCGCGCCATGCCGCGCATACGCTCTGTCGCCGACACCGCTGCATCCGCCACCGCCGCCAAGGCCGCCTCCATCGCCTCGGCGCTCGACCGCCGCACCTTCCTCGCCGCGTCCGGAGCCGTCTCCCTGACGGCCGGGATCGGCTACGCACTCGGCCCCGGCACGAGCAGCGCCGCCGCGGGTCCCGCGCCCGCAGGCCCCGTCCCGGCGGCCGTCTCCCGCCGGGCCCCCGCCGCCCCGCTCGCGCCCTACACGCGCGGCACCACCCTCGGATCCGTCGCCGCCGCCCCGGCCGGCGCGGGCTACCGGCGCCTCGGCGACGGCCCCGCCTGGCAGCGCGTCGTCCGCGGCGACCTCGCGTCCGCCAAGTCGGGGCGCGAAGGCCGGCGCACCGCGCTCGCCGCATTCGTCCAGTTCACCGACCTGCACCTGGTCGACGTACAGCACCCCCTGCGCTACGAGTACCTGCGCTCCCAGACCGCCAGCGCCTGGCGTCCCCAGGAGTCCCTCTCGGTCGCCGGAGCGGTCTCCCTCGTGGAGCGGGTCAACGCCCTGCGCGGGGCGCCCGTCACTGCGTCACCCCTGCACTTCGTCATGACGACCGGCGACAACACCGACAACAACGCCAAGTCGGAACTGGACTGGTTCCTGAAGGCGATGAGCGGCGGGCGCATCACACCGAACACCGGCGACCCGCGCCGCTACGAAGGCGTGCAGGACAGCGGCCTCAAGCTGTACTGGCACCCGGACGCCGCCCTGCGCGACGCCGACAAGCAGCTCGGCTTCCCCCGCATCCACGGCTTCCTGGACGCCGCGATCGGTGAGCTGCGCAGCCCGGGGCTCAACCTGCCCTGGTACTCGACCGTCGGCAACCACGACGCGCTGCCCGGTGGCTGCTACGCGCCCGGCGACTCCTTCTTCGCCGACTTCGCGGTGGGCGGGCGGAAGCTGATGGAGCTGCCGGACTCCGCCGGCAAGGCGATCTGGGACAACGTCAAGAAGGGCGGCGACCCCAAGGGCCAGGCCTTCAAGGACCTCCTCAAGTCCCAGGCCCGCCACATGCGTTCGGTCACCCCGGACGAGTCCCGCGCCCCCTTCACCCCGGCCGAGTACCTCAAGGCGCACCTCGACCCCGCGCACACGGGCCCGGGCCCGCACGGCCACGGCTACACACAGGCCAACATCGACGCCGGCACCCAGTACTACGCCTTCCGCGTCTCGGACGACATCCTCGGCATCAGCCTCGACACGACGGACCCAGGCGGCCACTACGAGGGCTCCATCGGCACGGCCCAGCTCAACTGGCTGGAGCGCACGCTCAGGGACAACGAGAAGAACGGGGACTCCCACGTCCTCGTCTTCAGCCACCACACCAGCAAGACCATGCGCAACCTCCGCCAGGACCCGCACCACCCCCGTGAGGCCCGGCACGGCGGCGACGAGCTCCTCGCGCTCCTCGGCCGCCACGGCAACGTCCTGGCCTGGGTCAACGGCCACAGCCACAAGAACGACATCACCCCGCACGCGGGCCCCGAAGGCCGCTCCTTCTGGGAGATCTCGACCGCGTCCCACGTCGACTTCCCGCAGCTGGCCCGTGTCATCGAGATCACCGACAACCACGACGGCACGGTCTCCCTGTTCACCACGCTCATCGAGTCCGCCGCCCCGCACCGCACCGACTTCACGGACCTCACCCAGACCGGCCTCGCAGCCCTCTACCGCGAACTCTCCTTCAACGCCCCGGGATCCCGCGCCACCCTCTCCGGCACCCCCGGCGACCGCAACACGGAACTCGTCCTGCGCAAGGCCTGAGACACAAGGCCTGGGACGCAAGGCCCGAGACGGAAGGCCCGAGACGCAAGGCCTCAGAACGGCTTGATCCCGCCCAACCCGATCTTGGCCCTCAACCCCTTCCCGTGACCCCTGAGTCCCCCAGGTCGACCGCAGCACACAGCTGTCGAACGTCGGCGAAGGAGACACGGGATGTCAGTGCGTACCGGCCTGGTGGGTGTGGCCGTAGTGGTGTCGGTGACGGCGGGGGCGCTCGCGACCCCCGCTCTCGCCGACGCGCCGGCCAAGGACGGACACCGGGCGACGCAGCAGGCCATGGACGCCGCAGTCGCGGCGGGCGTGCCCGGTGTGACGAGTCAGGCAACGGACAAGTACGGCACCTGGAAGGGCACTTCGGGCCTCGGCGACCTGCGGGCGAACGCCCCGCGCGGCGACCGGGACCGCTATCGCGTCGGCAGCATCACCAAGACGTTCGTCGCGACCGTCCTCCTCCAGCTGGAGGCCGAGGGCAGGATGAGCCTGGACGACACCGTCGACCACTGGCTGCCCGGCGTCGTCACCGGACACGGCCACGACGGCCGGAAGATCACCGTCCGCCAGCTCCTCAACCACACCAGCGGGATCTACAACTACACGGCGGACAAGGACTTCCAGCAGACCGTCTTCGGGCGCGACGGCTTCCTGAAGCACCGCTACGACACCTGGGCACCCGGCAAGCTCGTGTCGGTCGCCATGGCCCACAAGCCCGACTTCGCGCCCGGCACGTCCTGGAACTACTCCAACACCAACTACGTGCTGGCCGGCATGGTCGTGAAGAAGGTCACCGGACACTCCTACGCCGACGAGATCCGCCGCCGCGTCATCGAGCCCCTCCACCTGCGCGCCACCAGCCTGCCCGGCACCACCGTCACCGTGCCGCGCCCGGCGGGCCGCGCCTACTCCAAGTTCCCCGACGACCCGGACCAGAAGACGTACGACGTCACCGAGCTCAACCCGTCCCTAGCCTCGTCGGCCGGCGAGATGGTCTCCGACTCGGCAGACCTGAACCGCTTCTACACGGTGCTCCTCGGCGGCCGGCTGCTGCCCGCCGCGCAGCTCGCCGAGATGAAGAAGACCGTCCCCGTGCCCACGGAGAAGGGCGAGCCCGAGGTCGGCTACGGCCTCGCCCTGATGCGGCAGGAACTGAGCTGCGGCACGGTCATCTGGGGTCACAGCGGCGGCATCCACGGCTCCAGCTCCGACGCCGTGACCACGTCCGACGGCCGCCACAGCCTCGCGTTCAACTTCAACGGCGACTGGACGGGCGACAGCCAGGCCGTGATCCAGGCCGAGTACTGCCCGAAGTAGCCGATGCGGTCCGTGAGTTGAGAGGCCGGGACACGGCTGTGTCAGCGCGGCAGCACCATCACGTACGCCGCCGGTTCCCGGTCCACGGACGCCATCAGCGCGGTCCGTACGACCGTCGCCTGCTGTTCGAGGGACTCGCGCAGCTTGCGCGGCGTGAGGTGGACGACGGTGATCCCGAGGCGCTCCAGGTGCTCGCGCTTGCGGGCGTACTCGGACCACTCCAGGCCGTCGCTCTCCTCCTGGAGTTCCGCGCGCAGCTCCTGCAGGGGCGCCCGCGTGTCCAGCTCCACGGCGACGGCCTGGTCGGGCCAGTACGCGTCGACACCGCCGAGGTGCGGCCCGCCGGGCATGCGCAGGTCCACGTTCCACAGCGGGTCGGGCAGGCCGTACTCGCGCACCATCTCGTACAGCCGGTCCTCGGCGATGGCGCGCCCCTCGGCGACCAGCGAGTCCACGGCGTCGATGACGTGCGGGCGGGAGAGGAGCCTGGCCTGGTTCAACTCCCGCACCACGGCGGCGGGTTCGCAGTGACCGCAGCGGACGGCCTCGGTGAGCAGGCGCCGCACCGCGCCCGCGTCGTCGAGCTGGGCGACGGCGTCCGCGAGGGCGCGCGGCACCGGCGCCACCGGCACCCCCGCGATCCGCTGCGGCGTGGGCATCCCGTGACTGCGCACGAGCCGGGCGAGACCGGTCGAGCGCAGCCGCCGTGTGCGCGGCACCATGACGTCGATCCGGTCGAGGGAGAGCAGTGGCGGAACGGACACGAAGTGGTGCAGGGCCAGTGCCGCAAGACCCGTGACCATCGCGTTGGCGTACGGGGTCTGGGGCGCGGCCTGCGGGGGGTGCGGCTCGTCGGGGGTGGTCTGCGTGGGCACGGCGACAGCGGTACGGGTCTGGGGACGGCCCGCGTACAGGAGGACCGCGTGCAGTCGTTCGTCGGCGGTGGGCTTGCCGGGGTGGAGCAGGTACACGCCGGGCAGGAGCTGCTGCCAGGGGCCGCCCGGGCGGCACTGCTCGTTCAGGGCCGCGGAGTTGACCCCGTGCGCCTTGAGCTGGGCGGCGCTCAGGACGCGCTGCCGGCAGCCGTCGAGGTGCTGGAGGGGGCGGGGGGACAGCGGGGTGTTGTGGTTCATGACCTGGCCATTCCCGGCGCCGGCCTTGCCTCTAACCGCTGTTACACGCTCGTCGACAAAAAGGGACAAGCCTGCCCTAAAGTAAGGGCGTTCGACTGCCGAGAAGGGCAGGCGGGGCGACGGGTTACGGCCGGAAGTGCCCGCGTTCGGTAACTCCCGGCCGTAGCAGCCCTGTTGCGCCTCCCGGGGCTACATCCCGGCTGCCGCGTCGCACGCCTGCGCGCGCAGGGCACGGGCCAGGTCGTCCCGCGCCTCGAGGACGAGACGGCGCAGCGCGGGCGCCGAGTCCTCGTGCGCCGCCAGCCACGCGTCGGTCGCGTCGAGCGTGCCCTGCGAGTCCTGGAGCGAGGGGAACAGGCCCTTCACCACGTCCATGCCGATCTGGATGGACCGCTCCGCCCAGACGCGCTCGATCGCCGCGAAGTACCGCTCCGCGTACGGCGCGGTCAGCTCGCGCTGCGCCGGCTGCTGGAAGCCCGCGATCGTCGCCTCGACCAGCGCGTTCGACAGCGCGTCCGACTCGACGACCTGCGCCCAGGCCTGCGCCTTCACCGCTGCGGACGGGCGCGCCGCGAGGCAGCGCACCTGGTGCCGCTTGCCCGACGCGGTGTCGTCACGCGCCAGCTCCGCGTCGATCACCGACTCGTCGGCCTCGCCCGTGGAGGCGAGCGCGTTCACGAACGACCAGCGCAGCTCCTGGTCGACATCGAGCCCGTCGATCTTCGCGGTGCCTTCGAGCAGGCCGCGCAGCAACTGGAGGTCGGCCTCGGCGGAGGCGACGGAGGCGAAGAACCGCGCCCACGTCAGCTGGTTCTGGCTGGCCGGCTCGGCGAACCGCAGCTCCCGCAGCGCGCCCTCGGCGAGCTGCCGGCTGCCCTCCGCGCGCCACTCGGGCGCCGCGTAGTGCGTGACCGCCGAGTTCGCCCAGGTGTGCAGCATCTGCAGGACGCCGATGTCGCTCTCGCGCCCGGCGAACCGCAGCACGAGGCCGATGAAGTCACGCGCGGGCATGAGCCCGTCCCGCGTCAGGCTCCACAGCGCCGACCAGCACAGGGCGCGCGCCAGCGGGTCCGTGATGTCGCCGAGGTGCTCGCGGAGGGTGGCCAGCGAGTTCTCGTCGAAGCGGATCTTGCAGTACGTGAGGTCGTCGTCGTTGACGAGGACCAGCTCGGGCGCCTCGGCGCCGGCCAGCTCGTCCACCACGGTCCGCGCCCCGTCCACGTCGACCTCGGCACGCGCGTAGCGCACGAGCGCCCCGCCCGCGCCGTCGCGCCGGTACAGGCCCACGGCGACGCGGTGCGGCCGCAGGGTGGGGTGGGACTCGGCGGCCTCCTGGACGACGGCCAGCTCGGTGATGTGCCCGTCGGCGCTCGACGTCACCTGCGGGGTGAGGGAGTTGACGCCCGCCGTCTGCAGCCACGCGCGCGACCAGGTGGCCATGTCGCGGCCGCTGGTCTCCTCCAGGACGGACAGCAGATCGCCGAGCTGCGTGTTCCCGTACGCGTTCCGCTTGAAGTAGCGCCGGGCCCCTTCGAGGAACGCCTCGCGCCCCACGTAGGCGACGAGCTGCTTCAGAACGCTCGCGCCCTTCGCGTACGTGATCCCGTCGAAGTTGAGCTTGGCGTCCTCCAGGTCGCGGATGTCGGCCGTGACCGGGTGCGTGGAGGGCAGCTGGTCGGCACGGTACGCCCACGCCTTGCGGTTGTTGGCGAAGGTGATCCAGCCGTTGGTGAAGCGCGTCGCCTCGACCATCGAGAACGTCCCCATGAAGTCCGCGAAGGACTCCTTGAGCCACAGGTCGTCCCACCACTGCATGGTCACGAGGTCGCCGAACCACATGTGCGCCATCTCGTGCAGGATGACGTTCGCGCGCCGCTCGTACGACGCCTGCGTCACCTTGCCGCGGAAGATGAACTCCTCGCGGAACGTGACACAGCCCGGGTTCTCCATCGCGCCGAGGTTGTACTCCGGCACGAACGCCTGGTCGTACTTCCCGAAGGGGTACGGGTAGTCGAAGTGGTCGTGGAAGAAGTCGAGCCCCTGCTTCGTCACCAGGAACAGGTCGTCCGCGTCGAAGTGCTTCGCGAGCCCCTTGCGGCACATCGCGCCGAGCGGGATCTCCAGCTTCGTACCGTCCTCGAAGACGCGCTCGTAGGAGTCCGTCACATAGTGGTACGGGCCCGCGACGATCGCCGTGATGTACGTCGAGATCGGCTTCGTCTCGGCGAACTTCCAGACACCGTCGACGAGTTCCCCCACCCCGTTCGACCAGACCGTCCAGCCGTCGGGGGCCTGCACGCTGAAGCGGTAGGGCGCCTTGAGGTCGGGCTGCTCGAAGTTCGCGTAGACGCGCCGCGAGTCGGCGGGCTCGTACTGCGTGTAGAGATAGACCTCGCCGTCCTCGGGGTCGACGAAGCGGTGCATGCCCTCGCCGGTGCGGCTGTAGGCGCACTGGGCGTCGACCACCAGCTCGTTCTCCGCGGCCAGGCCGTCGAGCGCGATCCGGGACCCGTCGAAGACGGCCGCCGTGTCGAGGTCCTCGCCGTTCAGCGTCACCGCGTTCACGGACGGCGCGATCAGGTCCACGAAGGTGGCGGCGCCGGGCTCGGTGGCCCGGAACCGGATCGTGGTCACCGAGCGGAACGTCCTGGGCCCCTCGCCCTCGGTCCCGCCGACCGCGGAGCGCAGATCGAGCTGGACCTCGTACCCGTCGACGGACAGCAGGCCCGCCCGCTCGCGGGCCTCGTCGCGGGAAAGATTCTCTCCGGGCACGGGCGGCACTCCCTTGTGACTCGTCTGGCTGCACTTGTGGTGCGAACAGGACCGATCCTGCCATGTGCTCCTGACTGCGGACAGCCGGGAATGGGACGCCAGTGCGGGACGTTGGCGAGGAGAGTCAACGCCACGGATTACATGAGGAGAACCATGTCCGAGAAGACCCCCGTCGACTTCTGGTTCGACCCCCTGTGCCCCTGGGCCTGGATGACCTCACGGTGGGTCCTCGAAGTGGAGAAGGTCCGCGACATCAAGGTCAGCTGGCACCTGATGAGCCTCGCCGTCCTGAACGAGGACAAGCTCGACGACCTGCCCGACGAGTACCGCGAGCTCCTCGAGACGAAGGCCTGGGGCCCGGTCCGCGTCGTCATCGCCGCGCAGGAGGAGCACGGCCCCGAGGTGCTCGGCGACCTCTACACCGCGCTCGGCACGCGCATCCACAACGGCGGCGAGGGCCCCACGAAGGAAGCCGTCGCCGCAGCCCTCGACGAGGTCGGCCTGCCCGCCTCCCTCCTCGACCACTGGGACGGCACGAAGTACGAGGCCGAGCTGCGCGCCTCCCACAAGGAGGGCATCGACAAGGTCGGCCAGGACGTCGGCACGCCCGTCATCGCCGTACCCGGCGCGGACGGCGAGCAGATCGCGTTCTTCGGCCCCGTCGTCACCCCGGCCCCCAAGGGCGAGGAGGCCGCGAGGCTCTGGGACGGCACGCTCCTGGTCGCCTCGGTCCCCGGCTTCTACGAGATCAAGCGCACGCGCACGCAGGGGCCGGTCTTCGACTAGGCGAACGTCTCGGGCAGGGTGAAGCCCTCCCAGTACCTGAAGTGGTGCTGGACCCTGCGGCACGTGCCGTTCGCGCAGCGCCGGAAGTTGTTCGCCTCGCCCTTCTTGGCCAGGGGAGTGACGTACTTGAGCTCCTCGGGCTTGAGCCGGCGGAAGAGCTGAAGCTCGTCGTCGCAGTTGCGGCAGCGCTTGGAGGGGTCCGTCATGGGCCCACGGTGCCCCGGAAGCCCGCAGATCGGAAGACCCCCGCGAGTCATGTCCTCGCGGGGGTCTTCCGTCTTTCCGCCCGCCGTCGCGAAGGTTGAGAAGACGATCACGAGGCGGGACGCTTCAGGAGCTCAGGGGGCGACCAGCAGGTTGAACGCCCGGTCCTTCGCGGCCGCGTGCCGCTTGGCGACGTCCTGCCAGTCGACGACGCGCCACATGGCCTCGATGAAGTCGGCCTTCTGGTTCCTGTACTGGAGATAGAACGCGTGCTCCCACGCGTCGAAGACCAGGATCGGGACCGAGCCCTGGCCGACGTTGTCCTGGTGGTCGTAGATCTGCTCGACGACGAGGCGCCCGCTCACCGGCTCGTACGCGAGGACGCCCCAGCCGGAGCCCTGCGTCGTCGCGGGGGACTTCTCTTTGGCGGTCCAGTGGCAGGCGAAAGAGCCGACGAACCTGACGGTCCTCCGGCTCGGTGCCTCCGTTACCGGACATGTTGTGCCATCGGAGTTTTCTCTGGCCCAGAAGCCCGAGACTCTCGCCTGGATCGCTCCGGTGAGTTTGACGGCGCTCAAGTCCGTCCAGCGACGACCCTCCTGGCCGCCGAGCGGGTCGGTGACCCGCTTTTGCCAAAGTAGCGGCGTGATTCCCCTGGCGGCGGTGAGTCGCGACAAGCTCACTCGTGAGTGTGAGTTGAGGTGCACAGGTTCGAGGATCGCGTGTAATTGGCCATGTCCGAGCCCTCCGGCTGCGTACTGCAGAGCTTATTGCAACTGATGTGCAAGTGCAGGCTAGCAGCAGGAGTGTGTGGCGCAACGCGAAGGACCCCCGGGCCAGTTGCGCTGGCCCGGGGGTCCTTCGGTGAGCGGGGAGCGAGTTACGCGTCGGCCGCCGCCCGCGACTCCGCCGCCTTCTGGCGTACGTAGCCGACGATCGCGAGCACGACGGTCAGGCCGCCCGTGTAGTACAACTGCACGCGCGTGTCGTGCTCGCGGGCCATCAGGACGAAGATGACGACCATCGCGACGAGCGCCAGGACCGTGAGATACGGGTACGCCCACATCTTCACGACGAGCTTCTCGGGGGCCTCGCGCTCCAGCTTGCGGCGCAGGATCAGCTGCGAGAAGGCGATGAAGAACCAGACGACGAGGATGATCGCGCCGATGGTGTTGAGCAGCCAGGCGAAGACGTCGTCCGGGCGCCAGTAGCTGAGCAGGACGCAGATGAAGCCGAAGACGGCGGAGAGCACCACCGCGACGCGCGGCACGCCTCCGGTGACCTTGCCGATGACCTTCGGGCCCATGCCGCGGGCGACCAGCGAGCCGGCCATGCGGGAGGCGCCGTAGATGTTGGCGTTCATGGCGGACAGCAGGGCGATGAGGACCACGACGTTCATGATCTGGCCGGCGCCGGGGATGCCCAGGTGGTCGAGCGTGGCGACGTACGGGCCCTTGGTCGGGATCTCCTTCGCCGTCCACGGCAGCAGGACCACGACGACGGCCATGGAGCCGACGTAGAAGAGCGCGATGCGCCACATCGCCGTACGGACCGCCTTCGCGACGCCCTGCACCGGGTGCTCGGACTCGGCCGCGGCGATCGTGACGGTCTCCAGACCGCCGTACGCGAAGACCGAGGCGAGCAGGCCGACGATCAGCCCCTCCGTGCCGTTGGGCATGAAGCCGCCGTGGCCCGTGAGGTTGTCCATGCCGGGCGCGGAGACGTCGGGCAGGACGCCGAGGATCGCCAGCACGCCGATGACGAGGAAGAGCACGATCGCGCCGACCTTGAGCGTCGCGAACCAGAACTCGAACTCGCCGAAGTTCTTCACTGCCGCGAGGTTCGTGCCGGTGAACAGCAGCATGAACAGCGCGACCAGCGCCCACTCGGGCACGCCCGGCAGCCACCCGTGCACGATGCCCGCCGCGCCGATGCCCTCCAGGCCCACGGCCACGCAGAGCAGGAACCAGAACGACCAGCCTGCCGTGAACCCGGCCCACGGGCCGATGCCCCGCTCCGCGTGCACGGAGAACGAGCCGGAGGCGGGATACGCGGCGGCCATCTCGCCGAGCATGCGCATCACGAGCATCACGAGTGCGCCCGAGATCGCGTAGGCGAGGATGATCGACGGGCCGGCGGCCGCGATGGCGGTTCCGGAGCCCACGAAGAGGCCGGCGCCGATCACACCGCCGAGCGCGATCATGGAGAGATGGCGCTGCTTGAGACCGCGCGACAGCGACGGCTCGGCCGGCGACTGATCGATCGGCTGCGCGTCGACCGGCGACTGCGCGGACGTCCGAGACATGGATGTGCCCTGTTCATTAGCTGAGACGGGGAAAGGCCCACAGTCTGAGCAGCGGCACCGCGTACAGGGAACAGCTGACCGGTATACGGACACGACGCTCACACATCGTGAAAGTTCAGGCACGCCGCGCGCGCAGCTCCCGCACTCCCGCGACGGCCACGACGAGCGCGGTCGCGCCGGTCGACCACAACAGCTGCGGACGGGCCGTGGAGTCGGTCAGCATCAGCCCGATGACGGCCGCCATCGCGGCGAGCGTCACCCACGTCAGCCAGGGGAAGCCCCACATCCGCAGCACGAGCCGCTCGGGCGCCTCCCGTTCGACGAGCCGCCGCAGCCGCAGCTGCGACGCCGCGATCAGCGCCCATACGAACAGCAGCACCGCGCCGACCGAGTTGAGCATGTAGAGGAAGACGGATTCCGGCCACTCCAGATTGAGCAGCACCGAGACGAAGCCGAACGCGACCGACGCGAGCACCGCCCGGCGCGGCACGCCCCCGCGGCTCACCTTCAGCAGCGCGCGGGGCGCCTCACCGCGCTCGGCCAGCGAGAACACCATGCGCGACGAGCCGTAGAGGTTCGCGTTGAGCGCCGAGAGGAGCGCCACGAACACCACGATGTTCATGATCTGGCCCGCGGACGGCACCCCGATCGCGTCGAGGACCGTGACGTACGGGCTGATGCCCGCCTTCTGCGCCGTCCACGGCAGCACCGTCACGATGACCAGCATCGAGCCGACGTAGAAGAAGAGGATGCGGAAGACCGCGCTGCGCACGGCCCGAGAGACCGCGCGCACCGGGTCGTCGGACTCGGCGGCCGCGATCGTCACGACCTCCAGGCCGCCGAACGCGAACACGACGGCGAGCACACCGGAGATGACGCCCTGCCAGCCGTGCGGCAGGAAGCCGCCCTGCCCGGTGAGGTTCGTGAAGCCGACCGGGTCCCCAAAAGAATGAGACGCAGTCGGCAGCAGCCCGAAGACCGCGAGCGTGCCGAGGATCAGGAACGCGACGATCGCGAACACCTTCAGGGCGGCGAACCAGAACTCGAACTCGCCGAAGTTCTTCACGGCCGCCAGGTTCGCCCCGGTGAAGACCAGCATGAACACCAGCACCCACGCCCACTGGGGCACGCCCGGCGCCCAGCCGTTCGCGATCTGCGCCGCGCCCGTCGCCTCCACGGCGAGGACGACGACGAGCAGGAACCAGTAGAGCCAGCCGACGCTGAACCCGGCCCAGCGGCCGAGCGCCCGCTCCGCGTGCACGGAGAACGAACCCGACGCCGGCATCGCGGCCGACATCTCGCCGAGCATCCGCATCACGCACATCGCGAGCGTGCCCGCGATCAGGTACGAGACGACGATGCCGGGCCCCGCGACCGCGATACCGGCGCCCGAGCCGACGAAGAGCCCCGCCCCGATGACACCGCCGAGGCCCAGCATCGTCAGATGCCGCTGCTTGAGTCCGCCTCCGAGCGGTTCGGGTTCGGACGAGAGCTGGTCGTGCATGGGAGGTTCAGACTGCTTTCGGGGGTCGCGCGGGTTTGGCAGGAACCTACAGTCTCCCCGGCGGCCGGCTCCGGGCGCAAAACGGGCTGTTTCGGCTCTGGCCCCAGTGATGAGCATCACGCCAAGTCGCGCATGAGTGGCGCCCTTTGTGAAGAGCCCACCAACACCCGCCGTCACCCTTTGTCGAGCAGTGACCGTGATCGGGGATCTGCCCCTGGGATAGCGTCACGGTGTCCCAACCTGCCCTCACCCCCGCGGAGTCCCGATGAGTACGGCTGCCGTCTCCACCCGCCCCGGCAAGGTCCTGGCCGACCTGCTGCCCGCCTCGCGCACCCGCGACATCGCGCTCGTGCTCGGCGGCGCCGCCCTCACCGGCATCGCGGCTCAGATCGCCGTGCCCGTGCCGGGCTCCCCGGTCCCGGTCACCGGGCAGACCTTCGCCGCGCTCCTCGTCGGTACCGCGCTCGGCGCCCGCCGCGGCTTCCTCTCCCTCGCCGTGTACGCGCTCGTCGGCATGGCCGGCATGCCGTGGTTCGCGCAGGGCACCTCCGGTGCGAGCGGCGCCTCCTTCGGCTACGTCATCGGCATGCTGCTCGCCTCCACCGTCGTGGGCGCGCTCGCCCGGCGCGGCGGCGACCGTTCCGTCCTGCGCACCGCGGGCACGATGGTCCTCGGCTCCGCGATCATCTACGCGGTCGGCGTGCCCTACCTCGCCGCCGCCACCGGCATGACCTTCACGCAGGCGGTCGCCGCGGGCCTCACCCCGTTCCTCATCGGCGACGCCGTGAAGGCGGCCCTGGCGATGGGCGTGCTGCCCACCGCCTGGAAGTTCGCCAACAAGTAGGTCTCGCTCCACGGGCGCTCAGCGCACGTTGTAGTTCCTCCGGAAGAGGTTCGCCGGGTCGTACGCGGCCTTCACATCGGCGAGCCTCTTCCGCGTCCGCGCGTCGTACAGCCCCTCCGTGCGGTCGCCGCCGCCGAACGCGAAGTTCAGGGAGCGGCCCATCCGCTGCTCCTCGACCTGCTTGAACGCGAGGGCGTGATGAGCGCGGACGGCCTCACGGTCCGTCCCGTCCAGCGGCGACAGGATCCGCACCAGCCACCCCGCCTCCCGGTACGGCACGGAGTTCGCGGCGGGCCTCGACAGGGCCCCGCCCAGGTGGTTGACCTGCACGACGTGCATGGAAGAGGCGTCCGGCCCGCACAGCGCGAGGAGGCCGGACACGCCCTCCACGGCCGGCTCGCGCAGCACCGCGCTGTCCCCGTAGTAGGCGTGCGGGAAGTCCGGGTCGCTGTGGATGGTGTGGCTCTCGGCGTACGGCATCTCGCGCAGGCTGTCCGTCAGGGCCGGTCCGAGCGCCGCCCGCAGGGGTGCCACGAGCCGCTCGCCCTCGTCCGAGCTCCCGGTGAAGGCGACGCGTACGGAGATCACGTACCGGCCGCGCAGGTGCGGCGGGAGCGCGGGGATGTCCGGGTAGACGAGGGCCGAGAGGGACGACGTCAGCGCGTCCGGCCCAGTCCGCGCCCAGTCCGTGTACGCCCGCAGCACGGCCCCCGCGTCGGCCTTCGCGCCGTCGTAGGCGAGCGAGCCCCCGAACAGCCGCGCCACCGGCACCAGAGCGATCTCCAGGCCCGTGACGACGCCCAGATTCGCGCCGCCGCCGAGCAGGCCGCGGAAGAGCTCCGGCTCGGTATCGGCACAGACGGTGCGGCGGCGTGCGTCCGCCGTGACGACGTCGACCGACCGGACGTGATCGGCCGCGTAACCGAACTCCCGCGCCAGGATGCCGAGTCCGCCGCCCAGCGTGTACGAGACCGCGCCCACGCCCGGCGCCGAGCCGTTCAGCGGGGCGAGCCCGTGCGAGGCGGCCGCCTCTACGACCTGGCCCCAGCGGGTCCCTGCAAAGACCCGCACCGTGCGCGCCGCCGCGTCCACCACGACCTCGTCCATGCGCCGCGTGGAGATCAGCACCCCGCCCTCGGAGTCTCCGGGCAGCCCGTGCCCGGTGGCCTGCACACCGACGGGCAGGCCGGCACCGGCCGCGTACGCGACAGCGGCCTCGACGTCATCGGCGGAGGCTGCCGCGTAGATGACGTCGGGCCGCTGGGCGAAACCGGTCTGGAAGCCGGCCAGTTCCTCGTCGTACCCGGCGTCGCCGGGCCGCAGGACGAGCTGCTGTGTACGGATGTCGTCGGAGTTCATGCGGCAGACTCTGCCCGCATTACCTGACACCCGCCGTCAGCTTTTCCGCTGAGACCTTTCCGGGAATGCCCGGACGGGTCAGGCGGAGACCTTCTTCCGCTTCTGCACCTGCTCACGCACCAGCGCGAACCCGACCACCAGGGCCGCCACGAGCAGCGACAGGACGACCTGCTCGCGGCCCGCGTCGTCGGTGAGCATGTAGACGAGCACGAACGAGATCATCGCGATCGTGGCCCACGTCAGATAGGGGAAGAGCCACATCTTCACGACGAGCTTCTCGGGCTGCTCGCGCAGGATCATTCCGCGCATCTTCAGCTGCGTGAAGCAGATGACGAGCCAGACGAAGAGGGCGACGGCGCCGGAGGAGTTCAGCAGGAAGTTGAAGACGGTGTCCGGCCACTGGTAGTTGAACCAGACGGCGACGAAGCCGAAGACGACGGATCCGAGGATCGCGGCCTGCGGCACACCGTTCTTGCTCGTCTTGGCGAACGCCTTGGGCGCGTCACCGCGCTGGCCGAGCGAGAACGCCATGCGGGAAGCGGTGTAGAGCCCGGAGTTCAGGCAGGACAGCACGGCCGTCAGCACGATGACGTTCATGACCTGACCGGCGTGGGGGATGCCGATCGAGTTCAGGGCCGCGACGTACGAGCCGTCCTTGGCGATCGACTTGTCGTTCCACGGCAGCAGCGTCAGGACGACGAAGATCGAGCCGAGGTAGAAGACGCCGATACGCCAGATCACGCTGTTCGTGGCCTTGGTGACGGCACGCTGCGGGTCCTCGGACTCGCCGGCGGCCAGCGTGACGATCTCGCTGCCCATGAAGGAGAAGACGACCATCAGGACGCCGGTGAGGATCGACCCGGCGCCGTGGGGCATGAACCCGCCCGCGTCCGTCAGGTGCGAGAACCCTGCACCCGGGTTGTCCGAACCCGGCAGCACACCGAACACGGCGAGCAGGCCGATGATCACGAACGCGCCGATCGCGACGACCTTGATCCCGGCGAACCAGAACTCGAACTCGCCGTACGAGGCGACCGAGGCCAGGTTCGTCGCGGTCAGGACGACCATCACGATCAGGGCCCAGCCCCACTGCGGCACGGCCGGTATCCAGCCGTTGAGGATCACGGCACCGGCGGTGGCCTCGACCGCGAGCACGACGACCCAGAAGAACCAGTACAGCCAGCCGATGGAGAAACCGGCCCAGCGGCCGAGCGCCTGGTCGGCGTAGGCGGAGAAGGAGCCGGACGAGGGCCGTGCGGCAGCCATCTCGCCGAGCATCCGCATCACCATGACGACCATGAGGCCGACGAGGGCGTACGAGATGAGGATGGCGGGTCCGGCCTTGGCGATGCCCGAGCCGGAGCCGACGAAGAGGCCGGCACCGATCACACCGCCGATGGCGATCATCGACAGGTGCCGGTTCTTGAGTCCGGCCTTCAGCCCGTCGGGACCGTTATTTCCGGTCTGGCCGTTGTCGGGCTGTGAATCTCCAGGATTGTGGGGCGCCTGGTCGGCCTTCGCAAGGGAGGGTTGCGAGGTCATGGACGAATCCTTAAGTCTCGGGTCACGAGCCCACGCATTCAAACCCAGGGACGTACCGGACGGAAGACCTGACTCCGTATCGTGATTTTCGACTCCGAGACGTTTGCGCGTAAACGAACGGCGACAACGACCCGACCGCGCCGTGCCCGGGTGGGACGTGCCACACTCGGACCCATGCGCGTGTACCTCGGCTCGGATCATGCCGGCTACGAACTCAAGAACCACCTCGTCGAATGGCTCAAGGCCCACGGCCACGAGCCCGTCGACTGCGGGCCCCACATCTATGACGCCCAGGACGACTACCCTCCGTTCTGCCTCCGCGCCGCGGAGCGCACGGCGGCGGACCCGGACGCCCTCGGCATCGTGATCGGCGGCTCCGGCAACGGCGAGCAGATCGCCGCGAACAAGGTGAAGGGCGTCCGTGCGGCCCTGGCCTGGAGCGAGCAGACCGCTGCGCTGGGCCGTGAGCACAACGACGCGAACGTGGTCTCCATCGGCGGCCGCATGCACACGCAGGAAGAGGCGACGAAGTTCGTCGAGATCTTCCTCTCCACCCCGTACTCGGGCGAGGAGCGTCACACGCGACGCATCGACATGCTGTCGCGCTACGAGGAGACGGGCGACCTCCCCCCGATCCCGGCCCACCACCCGCAGGACTGATTCAGCCCCTCGATCCAGCCCCTTGGGGCCCCCGGACGGAGTCTGGGGGAGATTGAGGAGCGGGGTCCGGGGCGGGGCCCCAGGACTTTCGGGAAGGGGCGGGCCGGGGGAGGAAATCCCCCACGCCCGCCCCCACCAACCCCAGGAGACAGAGACCCGTGCCAGAGGGCCACACCATCCACCGCCTGGCCCAGGACCACGCGGAGCGCTTCGCGGGCCGCCCGGTAGGCGTCCGCAGCCCGCAGGGCAAGTTCTCCGACAGCGCCGCCCTCGTGGACGGCCTGGTCCTCGACGGAGTGGACGCCCACGGCAAACACCTCTTCCTGGGCTTCGCGGAAACCGGCTGGATCCACATCCACCTGGGCCTCTTCGGCAAGTACGCCCTCGGAGAGACCCCCGCCCCGCCGCCCACGGACACCGTCCGCCTGCGGCTGCTGAGCGACACGCACTACTCCGACCTGCGCGGCCCCACGACCTGCGCCCTGATCACGGACGCCGAGAAGCAGGCGATACACGACCGCCTCGGCCCCGACCCGCTCAGGAACGGCGACGACCCGGACCGCGCCTGGCGCCGTATCTCCCGCAGCCGCACCACCGTCGCCGCGCTGCTCATGGACCAGAAGATCATCGGGGGCGTCGGCAACGTCTACCGCGCCGAGGTCCTCTTCCGGCACGGCGTCGACCCGTACACCCCGGGCAAGGACCTCACGCCCGACGAGTGGACGGCGATCTGGACGGACCTGGTGGCGCTGATGCGTGAGGGCGTCCGCCACAACCGCATCGACACCGTCCGCCCCGAGCACACCCCCGAGGCGATGGGCCGCCCGCCGCGCGTCGACGACCACGGCGGCGAGGTGTACGTCTACCGGCGGGCGACGATGCCCTGCCACCTGTGCGGCACGGAGATCCGCACGGCGTCCCTCGCGGCCCGCAACCTCTTCTGGTGCCCGAGGTGCCAGCCCCCACGCTGACCGGCCCCCGTCACCCGCCGCGTCAGAACCCGTGCGGCAGCCAGGGCGCCACGGTCGACCCGAACGCGAGCGCCGCCTCGTCGACCGAACCAGGACGAAGCTCTCCCACCCGTCCGGCCGCCGCCAGCGCCGAAAGCGACGTGTCACCGAGGTAGGCCGCCGCCAACTCCCGTACGGACAGGGCAAGATCCGCCTCGTCGTCCGTGCGCTTGCAGGACGCCCCCTTCGCGTCCCCGGTCAGCCGCCACCGCCCCGCGTTCCACGGACAGAACTCGTCCGTCACGTCCAGGACGACGTCGACCGGCGCCTGATACGTGCGGGCCTCCAGCGCGGCTCCGAGGTCCACGAGCCGTACGTGCATCGAGTCCCGCAGCCGGACCTGGCACCGCCGGATGTCGCTGGCGAGGGAGAACAGCGGATCGTCGACCGGCCGGTTGCGCGCCTGGACGGTCGACGTCAGGTCGATGTCCAGGAGGAAGCGCCACAGCGCCGCGTACGCCGCCGGGTCGAGCGCGTCGATGTGCCGCAGCGTGATCCGGCCCTTGGGCCCGGCCGCGTCCCACTCGGGCTTGTTGTGGAAGCGGACGTAGCCGACCGTCTCGCCGTCCCGCTCGGCCAGCACGCACTGCATCGGCGACGCGCCCTCGCGCTCCGACGGCGGGTCGAGCAGCGGCAGCCGCTCCCAGCCGGGCCTGCGGGCGAGCATGCCGGGCCGGGTGCCGATCGTCCGCACGTACACGGCCTCGCACGCGGCGGCGGCCTCGGCGACGTCGGCGAACCGCAGCCGTACGTCGTCCGTCCCCGCCGGAGCGTTGATCCGCACCCGCGTCGAGTCGATCTCCACGCTCGCCTGCCGCGTCGCGATCCCGTACCCGAAGCGTCCGTAGATCGCGGGCTCGGACGCGGTGAGCAGGGCGAGCGGCTCGCCCCAGGACCGTACGTCGTCGAGCTGGCGCCGCATCATCGACGTCAGGACCCCGCGCCGGCGGTCCGTCGCCGCGACGGACACCATCGTGACGCCCGCCGCCGGGACCTGGGCCCCGCCCGGCACCGTCACCCGGAACGTGAACGCCCCCGCCGTCCCCACGCACCGGTCGCCGTCCCACACGCCGATGGACCGGTCGAACTCGGTGAGGTCGTCCCACAGCGCGCGTTCCTCGGGCGCTTCGGGAACTCCTCCGAAGGCCAGCTCCAACTTCGCGTACCACTCGTGCCAGTCGTCCTGGCGCAGCACCCGTACGTCCGTCGTCATGAGCCATCCCTACCAGGACACCGTGGACGAAGCGAGGGAATTTCCCCGCCCGCGGAAGGCGCCGGAGCTGCCTGGAAGGGGGACAAGTGGGACCTCCCGTGCGAAGCCCTTGACCCGATGGATAAGGTCCACGAGCAATGGCAGGACGACGCGCGCAAGCCGAGACGTTTCCGGCCCGGATGAAGATGAGACTGCACCGGGCCCGCATCGGCATGCGCAAATCGGGTGTCGACTACTTCCGCGGCGACGGTTCCGACTGGATCGCGATGGTGGGCCTGCTCCTCATGGTCCCGGTCATCGCCTGCGGCACCCTCCTCAACCCGGTCTGGTGCTCCCCGACGGCGCTCGTCCTGCCGATCGTGGCGGGCGGACTGCTGCTGCGCCCGGCCAGCCTCCTCGGCCTGTACGCGGCGGCCGCCGCGGCGCTCATCGTGGAGTCGGTCAGCCTCGGCCCGTACTCGGAGGGCGCCGCCCGGGTCACCCCCGGCACCGTCCTGGTCGTGGCCGCGTGCGGTTTCTTCGGCCTGCTCATAGCCCAGTTCCGCAGCCGGGTCGGCGTGCCCTGGCGGCGCGGCGGCACGATGCTGTTCGACCTGCGTGAACGCATCCGCGTACAGAGCAAGTTGCCGCAGCTGCCCAAGGGCTGGCACCGCGAGATGGCGCTGCGCCCGGCCGGCGGCCAGTCCTTCTCCGGCGACTTCGTCGTCGCCGCCCGTACGAACGGCGGCCGCACGCTGGAGGCGGTCCTCACCGACGTGTCGGGCAAGGGCATGGACGCGGGGTCGAGGGCGCTGCTCCTGTCCGGAGCCTTCGGCGGACTCCTCGGCTCCCTGCCGCCGCACGCCTTCCTGCCGGCCGCCAACGGTTATCTGCTCCGCCAGGACTGGGACGAGGGCTTCGCCACGTCCATCCACCTCGTCCTCGACCTGGAGTCGGGCGACTACGAACTCTTCTCGGCGGGCCACCCGCCGGGCCTCCAGCTCAGCGCGGGCAGCGGCCGCTGGGAGGAGAAGGCGGCCGAGGGTCCGCTCCTCGGCGTCTACGACGGCGCCCAGTTCGACTCCACCAAGGGCTCCCTGCGCCCCGGCGACGTCCTGATGCTCTTCACGGACGGCCTGGTGGAGACGTCCGACCGCGACATCACCGAGGGCATCGACCGCCTCACCGGCGAAGCGGACCGATACGTGTCGGGCGGGTTCCACGGCGCGGCCTGGCACCTGATCGAGGCGGTGGCCAAGGACGTCAACGACGACCGCGCGCTGCTGCTGGTCTGCCGGGACGCGTGACGCTCCGCGGGGGCGCGGGACACGGGTTCTCTTCTGCCGGGTGCCGGTTCGTCGCCGGGTGCGGATCTTCTGTGGCTGGTCGCGCGGTTCCCCGCGCCCCTGCGATGCGCACTTCGTGCGGGCTTGAAAAGGCTGCGGCGAAGCCGCATGCCTTCAAGGGAGCGGGGAACTGCGCGGCCACGACGGGCCCCGCACCCGGGAGCGAAGGATCAGCCCCCACGGCGTGTAGCCGTCACACGCCCACCCCGACCCGCTCCTCGACGGGCGCCCCGTCCCCCAGCCCTCCTGGAAGGACCCGCGCAAGCCACTCCGCGCGGCCCGCCGCCATCGGCCCGAGGACCGCGAGCAGGAGCACGTAGCCCGCGATGAACGGCGACAGCCGCTCGTCCAGGCCCGCGCCCGCCGCCATCGTGGCGAGGATCAGGGCGAACTCGCCCCGGGCGAGCAGCGTCGTGGAGATGTTCGCGGCGGGGCCGGGCCCGAACCCGTACACGCGCGCCGCACCGAGTCCCGCGAGCACGTTCATCACCAGCGTCACCGCGACAGCGGCCAGCACCGGCCACAGCACCGTCGGCAGGTCGCCCGGGTCGATGGAGAGGCCGAACGCGAAGAAGAAGATCGCCCCGAACGCGTCCCGCAGGGGGTGCACCAGCTTGCGGATGCGCTCGCCCGAGGTGGTGGAGCCGAGCATCAGGCCGACCATGAACGCGCCGATCGCGTCCGCGACGCCGAACCACTCGGAGACCCCGGCGACGAACACGGCCGCGCCGAGGAAGGAGATGACGAGGAGCTCGTCGTCCTTGGTGTGGAAGAGACGGCCCACGATGCGGGTGCCGAAGCGCGCCGCGAGGGCGAGCAGCAGGAGGAAGCCGAAGGCCTTGCCGCCGTCCATGACCGCCGACGCCAGGCTGTCCGCGCCGGACAGGATCGGCTGGAGCGCGGCCAGGTAGAGGGCCAGGAAGATGTCCTCGACGACGATGATCCCGAGGATCGGCTTGGTCTCCGGATTGCCGAGGCGGCCGGTGTCGACCAGCACCTTCGTGACGATCGCCGACGAGGAGATGCCGAGGACCCCGGCGAGGACCAGAGCCTCGGAGGTGCCCCAGCCGAGGGCGAATCCGAAGCCGAGGCCCGCGCCGACGTTCAGCGCGAGGTACGTCCCTCCGGCGACGGCCATCTTCCGGCCGCCGGTCTTGAGGTCGTCCAGATGGAACTCGAGGCCCAGGTAGAAGAGCAGCAGGACCAGGCCGAGCGCGGAGAGCATCTCCAGGTCGTGCGGGTCGGCGACCAGCACGATGCCGGGGGTGTGGGGGCCGAGGAGGATCCCGGCCAGGATGAACAGGGGGATGGTGGGGAGCCCGATGCGCCCGCCGAGGCGGGCGAGTACGGCGGCGGCGAGAAAGGCGCCGCCCATGGCTATCAGGGTGTCTGCATGTCCGATGGGTCCGTTCCTTCCGTTCTTGGCTTGGTCGAATGAGTGGCTCAGGTCAAGAGAAGGTCAAGAGCGCGTCAATAGTTAGCTTACCAAACCATTTTCTGGAGACGCGGGTGGGGTTCTCCCGGCCCCTGTTTCGCCAGCGGCCCGCATGACGACTCTGACGGCCCCCGCCTGCGCGGGAGTGGCCGCCTGATGGTCCCCGGCGGCCTCGCCCGCGCCGCCGTCCGTCTCAAGCCCGCGGCCTTCGTCGGCACTTTCGTCGCCCGGATGACGGCCGCGATGATCGTCTCGGCCTGCGGCATTCTCCAGGAGACCGGCGTACGCGCCTCCGTCCCGCCCGAGCCGCCCCTGGCTCTCGGCTCCAGTCGAGCAGGGGGGACCCCCGTCGCGGGCGCCGCCGTCGCCGACCAGCGCGCCCGTCGTCGCCGACCAGTGCGCCCGCTTCGTCACCGGCTCCGGCGAGGACCGCGAGGACGACTCCGTCCAGGTGCCCGACCGCGCCTTCCTCGACAACTCCCTGGTGGCGAAGGCCGCTTCGGCCCCGGGCGCGCGCACCGCCGTCGCCGACCCCACCTTCCCCGTACAGCGGAACGGGAAGCCGGTCACCGCCCACTGGGGCCCCACCGCATTCACCGGCGAGAAGCTCACCGCGGGCCGCGCCCCGCACCCCGGCGAAGTCGTCCTCGCCGGCATCGGGCTCGGCACGCGTACTGCCGTCGCCCCGCTGGTGACGATGATGAACGGCCTGACAGGGCAGTCCCCGTACATCCCGCCGCTCGTGCGCAAACTCCTTCGCCGGGTCCGTCCTGGTCCTCGGCGCGGCCGCGACCGCGCTCCCGGCCCGGGAGGCCCTGCGCAGGCCGTAGGGTCGGCCGCATGCTGACCCTCGCCGAGGTGGAGGCCCTGGCACGCAGGGCCCACGCCACCCAGACGGACAAGGCCGGACGCCCCTACGCGGAACACCTGGAGGCGGTCGCCGAAGGTGTACGCGCCCGGGGCGGCGACGACGAGCAGATCGCGGCGGCCTGGCTGCACGACGCGATCGAGGACGACGCGCTCTCACCGCAGTGGCTGGCCGCGGCGGACCTCACGGACCGCACGAAGGGCGTCGTCCTCGCCCTCACCAAGCGCTCCGGAGAGCCTCAAGAGGCCTACGCGCAACGAATTCTGGCCACTCCGGGCGCGTTGCTGGTGAAGGAGTCGGATCTGGCCCACAACGCGAACCCCGCCCGTCTGGCGGTCCTGGACGCAGCGACCAGAGACCGCCTGACGAAGAAGTACGCGGGGATGCGGGCCCTGCTGGGCCTGGGTACCCAGGCCCAGAGGAAAGACCCTAGGCCTTGACCTGCCCGCGGTCCCGCGCCAGCTGTGCCGCGTCCTTCTTGAACGCCCACTCCATCTTCGGCTCCATCGCGAACCGGAACATCCGCTGGACCGGGGGAGTGCACAAGGCCGTGATCAGGGAGGCCGCGACGACCGTCACGAACACCTCGCCCAGCGGCGTGTGCAGCCAGGCGTAGTCGTCGAACCAGCCCCAGAACCGCGAGCCCTTCGCGATGAACCCGTGCAGCAGGTAGCCGTACAGCGTCCCCGCGCCCAGCACGGTGAACCACACCTTCCGCCGCGGCACCCAGGCGAAGAAGCATGCGGTGAGGACGACCGAGCAGCCGAAGAGCGCGAACGTCATCACGGCACCGGCCCACCACGGCGCGCCCAGCTCCTGCGCGCTGTCGCGGTGATAGAACCACGCCGACGTCATCCGCGGAGCGGCCCAGTAGGCCAGCACCAGCGCCGCCGCGAAGATCGGCACGGACAGGATCCGCACCTCGCGCCGGCGCACCAGCTGGAAGTGCTCGGGCTTCAGGAACAGGCCGAGCACGAAGAAGGGGAGGAACTGCAGTACGCGCTGGAGGTCGAGGTCGTCGCCGATGTCGGGGGAGACGGAGGCGAGTACGGCGATGGCGACGGCGAGCGGCACCGGCCAGCGGACGATCTTCCACAGCGGGGTGGTGAGCCGCCAGATGAACAGGGCGACCAGGAACCAGGTCAGGTACCAGGGGTCGAGCAGGCTGAACGGCTGCGTCGGGTCGTTGTCCGCCCAGCGCTTGAAGAAGGTGTACGCGATCTCGAAGATCACGTACGGCACCGCGACCCCGGTGATGAGCCGCCGGAGCCGGTCGGGCCGCATGTCGAAGCTGCGGGAGAAGTAGCCGGAGATCACGATGAACGCCGGCATGTGGAACGTGTAGACGGTCATGTAGAGCGCCTCGGCGACGCGGCTGTGATCCGTCAGCGGTTCCCAGGAGTGGCCCATCGCGACCAGCACGATGGCCAGGTACTTGGCGTTGTCGAAGAACGCGTCCCGCTGTTTCGCGGGCTTGGCGGCCGGTGTGGGGGGAGCGGCTGCCGTATTCGGTGGCTGATGGGCGGGGGCCGTCTGTGCCGCAGGGAGCGGGGCTCGGGTGGGGGCAGCGCGGAACATCTGAGGCACCCTAGCGGCGCCCGCGGTATTTCGTAAAACCCTCACGTCAAATCCTCCTTACCGCGCGAGTACCCCCGATTCGGAGAAGTCGGCATAGCGATGACGAAGTTTTCGCAGGTCTTCTGAACGGACTTCGGGAGGCATCCATATGAGTCCGTTATGACCACTCTCATCCTGATTAAATAGTGCATATCGGCCGGACTCGACCACCCTGGATGTGGCCCCCGCGACAATTCGAATTCGCGGCGAACAGCGCATGCGTGATCCCGCGTGCCCACGATGTGGACATGCTGTGTGTGCATGGAAACGATCAGGCCGAATTACCGGCCACGGGAACCCGCGAAATTGCCCGGGGGACACGCGCCGATCATGTGCCCCAAGGGTGCGCGGCCGGCGCGCCGCCGCACGGGAGTGGCCGACGATGCGTCACCCGCCGCATACGGGGGCCGTGTTGGTGGCACGATGGTTCTGGCGGGGGTGTGCGGGGTCGTACCCCCCGGGCCGGGAGTGCGGACCGACCTAGGGTGTGATCAGTGTGGCCATTTCGCTGTCAGTCGTACTGCTGTTGGCGATCATTCTCGTGGTGCTGATCCGGGGAGGGTCGATCAAGGCCGGGCCTGCCGTCGTGGCGGTCCTGTTCGGGTTCTTCCTGGCCTCGACCGGAATGGCCGACGACATCCAGAGGTTCCTGAACTCGATAGCGGACACGATCAACTCGATCCAGTTCTGACGGCTCGGGAGACCGTCCGGCCCAGGGCGTGAAAAAACCCCGGGCCCGATTCGTGAGAACCGGGCCCGGGGCCACAAGAGCGGGCGACGGGAATCGAACCCGCGTAGCTAGTTTGGAAGACTAGGGCTCTACCATTGAGCTACGCCCGCACAGCTTGCGCCGCAGGTCGGTGACCGCGGCAACGGGAAGCATCGTAGCGGGTCGGACCCCCTCGTCGCACACCGCATTCACTCTGCTCGCAATGCGGGAGCCGCACCGGCCGCGTGCATGTACCCTACGTGTCGCACCGACGGGGTGTGGCGCAGCTTGGTAGCGCGTCCGCTTTGGGAGCGGAAGGCCGTGGGTTCAAATCCCGCCACCCCGACCAGCGTCGCAACAGCAGCGTCTCAAGCGGTAGACGCCTCCTCAAGATCGCGTTGTGGGTCGGCTCCGGCTTGCCGTTACTATGCAAGCTGCGTGCCCGTGTGTCTCTTAACCGGGCAGGAACCCAGAAGTCAGCCCCCAAGGAGACCGAACCGTGAAGAGCGCCGTGGAGACCCTGAACCCGACCCGGGTTCGGCTCAGCATCGAGGTGCCCTTCGAGGAGCTCAAGGACAGCCTCGACGCGGCGTACAAGAAGATCAACCAGCAGGTCACGGTGAAGGGCTTCCGCAAGGGCAAGATCCCTGCCCGCGTCATCGACCAGCGGTTCGGCCGCGGCGCCGTGCTTGAGGAGGCCGTCAACGACGCGCTTCCGAAGTTCTACACCGAAGCGGTCAACGAGGCCGAGCTCAACGTGCTGGGCCAGCCCGAGGTCGACATCACGGAGCTGAAGGACGGCGAGACGCTGAACTTCACCGCCGAGGTCGACATCCGTCCCGAGATCGAGATTCCGGACTACTCCGGCATCGAGGTCGAGGTCGACGCCATCGAGGTCAGCGACGAGGATGTGGACAAGTCGGTGGAGCAGCTCCGCGAGCGCTTCGCCTCCACCTCCCCGGTCGAGCGTGCCGCCGAGGACGGCGACGTCGTCACGATCGACCTCGAGGCCAAGGTCGACGGCGAGGTGCTCGAGGACGGCGTTGCGTCCGGCGTCTCGTACACGATCGGCTCGGGCGAGCTCCTCGAGGGCATCGACGAGGCCGTGAAGGGCCTGGAGGCCGGTGGCGAGGCCACCTTCACCTCCGAGCTCAAGGGCGGCTCCGCCGAGGGCAAGGAGGCCGAGGTCACCGTCAAGGTCACCCAGGTCGCCGCTCGTGAACTGCCGTCCCTGGACGACGAGTTCGCGCAGCTCGCCTCCGAGTTCGACACCCTCGACGAGCTGAAGGCCGACAGCCGCAAGCGCCTCGAGAACATGAAGCAGTACGACCAGGCCACGCAGGCCCAGGAGCGCGTCCTGGAGAAGCTGCTCGAGCTGGTCGAGGTCCCCGTTCCCGAGAAGCTGCTCGAGGACGAGGTCAAGACCCGCAAGCACAACCTCGAGCACCACCAGCTCGGCCAGATGGGCCTCGACCTCGAGAAGTACCTCGAGATCCAGGGCAAGACGGTCGAGGAGTTCGACGCCGAGACCGCCGAGCAGGCCGTCAAGGGCATCAAGACGCAGTTCGTCCTCGACGAGCTCGTCAACAAGGAGAAGCTGAACGTCAACCAGGAGGAGCTCACCGAGCACCTCATGCGGCGCGCGCAGTCCTCCGGCATGTCCCCCGACCAGTTCGCCCAGGCCGTCGTCGAAGGCGGCCAGGTCCCGATGCTGGTCGGCGAGGTCGCCCGCGGCAAGGCCCTCGCGGTCGTCGTCGAGGCCGCCACGGTCAAGGACACGAACGGCGAGATCGTCGACCTCGAGGACGACGAGGACGAGTCGGCTGCCGCCGGCGAGACCGTCGAGGCGGACGCCTCCGCCGAGGCCGAGGACAAGAACGAGGCCTGAGCCCCGGTCTGATCTCTTCTGCGTAGCTGGGCCCCGGGACGGCATCGTCCCGGGGCCCAGTCGTACCTGTGGGGCGGGGCGCAACATGCGCTCACAGCGAACAGTTCCCCTTGCGGGATTCACCGAAGGGACCCGCGCGTTAGGGTCCATGAATACGAGGGCAGATGAGTCCCCGCAGCCGCCGCCGAACGGCGGTGTGCAGGTGCGGGGCCCCGGCCCTCCGGATAAGACGCGAGACGGCGCGTTGCCGTCAGAGACGAGCAGGTGGATACGTGACGAATCTGATGCCTTCCGCCGCCGGTGAGCCGTCCCTCGGTGGTGGCCTCGGCGACCAGGTCTACAGCCGACTGCTCAACGACCGCATCATCTTCCTAGGCCAGCAGGTCGACGACGAGATCGCCAACAAGATCACTGCCCAGATGCTCCTCCTGGCCGCTGCCGACCAGGACAAGGACATCTACCTCTACATCAACAGCCCCGGCGGCTCGGTGACGGCCGGCATGGCGGTCTACGACACCATGCAGTACATCCAGAACGACGTCGTCACCATCGGCATGGGCATGGCCGCCTCCATGGGTCAGTTCCTGCTGACCGGCGGTACCCCGGGCAAGCGCTTCGCGCTGCCGAACACGGACATTCTGATGCACCAGGGCTCCGCCGGCATCGGCGGTACGGCTTCGGACGTCAAGATCCAGGCCGAGTACCTGCTGCGCACCAAGAAGCGCATGGCGGAGATCACCGCCCGGCACTCCGGGCAGACCGTCGAGACGATCATCCGTGACGGTGACCGCGACCGCTGGTACACCGCCGACGAGGCCAAGGCATACGGCCTCATCGACGAGATCATCAGTGCCGCTACGGGTGTTCCGGGCGGCGGCGGCACCGGGGCCTGAAACCCCGGTCGCGCGGTCATCCAAGCCCACCTCACCAGGACGGAACACCGACCATGAACAACATCCCCGGCAGCGGTCTGTACACCGGCCCGCAGGTCGACAACCGCTACGTGATCCCGCGCTTCGTCGAGCGCACCTCGCAGGGCGTGCGTGAGTACGACCCGTACGCGAAGCTCTTCGAGGAGCGTGTGATCTTCCTCGGCGTGCAGATCGACGACGCGTCCGCCAACGACGTCATGGCGCAGCTCCTGTGCCTGGAGTCGATGGACCCGGACCGCGACATCTCCATCTACATCAACAGCCCCGGCGGCTCCTTCACGGCGCTCACGGCCATCTACGACACGATGCAGTTCGTGAAGCCGGACATCCAGACGGTCTGCATGGGCCAGGCGTCCTCCGCGGCCGCCGTGCTCCTCGCGGCCGGTACGCCGGGCAAGCGCATGGCGCTGCCGAACGCCCGCGTCCTGATCCACCAGCCTTCCGGCGGCACCGGCCGTGAGCAGCTCTCCGACCTGGAGATCGCCGCGAACGAGATCCTCCGGATGCGTGAGCAGCTCGAGGAGATGCTGGCCAAGCACTCCACGACGCCGATCGAGAAGATCCGCGACGACATCGAGCGCGACAAGATCCTGACGGCCGAGGACGCCCTGGCGTACGGCCTGATCGACCAGATCATCTCCACCCGGAAGATGAACAACTCCGCGGCCGCGTGACGCAGCGCTGTATCGTCTGCCGCTCCTTGGCACGCTTCACGTTGAACTGAACCGTGCCAAGGGGGGCCCGAACGGGGGGCCCGGCAAGGTACCGTCGGATACAGGCACCAGGAGTCGCTTACGCGAGCGTCTCCCAGGCGAAGGGGAAGCACCTCGTGGCACGCATCGGTGACGGCGGCGATCTGCTCAAGTGCTCGTTCTGCGGAAAGAGCCAGAAGCAGGTCAAGAAGCTCATCGCAGGCCCCGGTGTGTACATCTGCGACGAGTGCATCGACCTCTGCAACGAGATCATCGAGGAAGAGCTCGCGGAGACGAGCGAGGTCCGCTGGGAAGAACTTCCCAAGCCTCGCGAGATCTACGAGTTCCTCGAAGGCTATGTCGTCGGCCAGGAGGCCGCGAAGAAAGCCCTCTCGGTCGCTGTGTACAACCATTACAAGCGGGTTCAGGCCGGTGAGAACGGCGGAGCCCAGGGACGCGACGACGCGATCGAGCTGTCGAAGTCCAACATCCTGCTCCTGGGCCCCACGGGCTCGGGCAAGACGCTCCTGGCCCAGACTCTGGCCCGCATGCTGAACGTTCCGTTCGCCATCGCCGACGCGACGGCGCTCACGGAGGCCGGCTATGTGGGCGAGGACGTCGAGAACATCCTCCTGAAGCTGATCCAGGCGGCTGACTACGACGTCAAGAAGGCCGAGACCGGGATCATCTACATCGACGAGATCGACAAGGTCGCCCGCAAGAGCGAGAACCCGTCGATCACGCGCGATGTGTCCGGTGAGGGCGTCCAGCAGGCCCTGCTCAAGATCCTCGAGGGGACCACGGCTTCCGTCCCGCCCCAGGGCGGCCGCAAGCACCCCCATCAGGAGTTCATCCAGATCGACACGACGAACGTGCTGTTCATCGTGGGCGGCGCGTTCGCCGGCCTGGAGAAGATCATCGAGTCGCGGGCGGGTGCCAAGGGCATCGGCTTCGGCGCGACGATCCACTCCAAGCGCGAGCTGGAGGAGAAGGACCAGTTCCAGGAGGTCATGCCGGAGGACCTGGTGAAGTTCGGGATGATCCCCGAGTTCATCGGCCGTCTCCCCGTCATCACCTCGGTCCACAACCTGGACCGCGAGGCGCTCCTCCAGATCCTCCTGGAGCCGCGCAACGCCCTGGTGAAGCAGTACCAGCGCCTCTTCGAACTCGACGGCGTGGAGCTGGACTTCGAGCGCGAGGCCCTGGAGGCCATCGCCGACCAGGCCATCCTGCGCCGCACCGGCGCGCGCGGCCTGCGCGCGATCATGGAGGAAGTCCTCCAGTCCGTGATGTACGAGGTCCCCTCCCGCAAGGACGTGGCCCGCGTCGTCATCACGGCAGAGGCCGTCCACTCGAACGTGAACCCGACGCTGATCCCCCGCGACGCCCGCGGCTCGGGCAGCGGCGAACAGAAGTCGGCGTAGCGGTCCGAACGTTCACGCGCGGTGCCCGGCACGAATGTGTGCCGGGCACCGCGCGTCTATGCAGATCCGTGATCAGTCCGGATTGACCTTCTTCGCTCCGGTGCAGAGCGAGAGACGCGTCGAGCCGTCGAAGAGGCCGCCCTGGATCCACGCCGTCGTGATACCTGCCGTGTCAGAGGCGCTGGTATCCCAGGAGTCCGTCGTGTCGGAGCCCTTCGTGTTGTGGTGCCAGGACCAGTAGTGAATGTCCTCGCCCCTTCTCTGGGTCACCAAGCGGACTGCGGGATGCGCACCGTCCGCCTTCGTGTCCTTGGCCTCCAGGTGCACAGACGTCAACGCGTTGGCGCTCGCCCAGTTCCACCCACCCAGCGCTTCCCCGGTGATGACGATCGGGCCAAGGACGGGATGCGTCACGCCGCACGAGCTGGAGGCTTCGGCGGCGGCTGCCGGACTTGCCGCCAAGGGAATGGCGACGAGGGCGACGGCTGAGCAGAGGAGCGCCGAGTATCTGTATCTGTGTCGCATGCTCACCTTTCACCTGGCCAGAGAGCTGGCCAACAGAGGGGGATTACCCTGAGTGATCATGCATGGCGAGAATGGCGTCTGCGCAGACTTTCGGTTGAGTGTGAGGTGTTGCATGACTCGCGGGTCGGCGTTGCGCCGACTTCGGGTACGACATAGGGCTCCCAACCTGTCGGCCGGGAGCCCCGCATGCTCAACTGCCGGTGCCGTCAGGACTTGACGCGGACCTCGCCGCGGAGCTTGGTCGACGTGTCGGCGGCGCTCTGCAGATCCGCGTTCTTGCCCGTCATGGCCGTCGCCAGGTCGACGGGGATGACGATGCCGAGGGTGCTGTGGTCACCCCAGATGCAGACCGGCATCGACATCTCCTTGGGAGCGGAGGAGGTCTCGCCGCTGCTGGGCGTGTCGTTCTTGATCTTCGTTTCCTGGCACTTCATCACCGCGCCGTCGGAGTCGAAGCTCTGCGGAGTGCCGACCAGCTTTCCGGTGTCGGAGTTGTCCGTCGAAGACTTCTTCTTCATTTCGGCGAACATGCCGTCCACGACCTTCTCCGGGTCGGAGATCTCGCCGTAGACGCCTATGAACTTCAGGTACTTGACCGCGAGCGGGTTCGTCTTGGTGTCGCCGGCCTGGTAGTCCGCGCCGACGCCCTGGGCGTTCTTGACGCCGTTCTTCTCGGCGTCCTTGACGTCCTTGTCGCTCATGCTGGAGTCGTCGCCGCTCGCCGACTTCTTGTACTCCCCGAGCACCGTTGCCGGCGTCGTCAGCTTGTGCGGGCCGTCGTCCGCCACGGACGAGCCGCCGCCGAACACGAAGTACGCGCCCACGCCGATCGCCGCGACCACGGCCACCGCGCCGATGATCAGGCCCGTCTTCTTCTTGCCACCCTGGGGCGGGCCGGGGGGCGGAGGGACCTGCCCGTAGGGGGCCTGGGGCTGCTGGCCGTAGGGGCCCGGCTGCTGGGGCTGGCTGTAGCCGCCAGGCTGGCCGTACGGCTGCTGCGGCTGGCCGTACGGGGGCTGCTGCGGCGGCACGCCCTGCGGGGCCTGCTGCGGGTAGCCGTAGCCGGGCTGGGGCGCGGCCGGGGGCTGCTGCCCGTAGGGGCCCGGCTGCGGCTGGCCGTAGGGTCCGGGCTGCTGAGGCTGCTGCCCGCCGTACGGGCCCGGCTGGTTGTAGCTCATTTCTGGGGTTCCCTCCCGATGCTTATGCGTTCCGAACATCCTGGCGGAAGGTGACCGTGTGTGGGGATCCCGGGGGCGGATCGGTGCCATGTTGTTGAAAGGTTGTGCCAGACGGCCGGGGCGGCCGCCGCGTCGCACGGGAATCCGGTTTCGGGGCACCCCTGCCGCGCCCCTAAACTGGGCCCGTGACCGAGAACACTCAGCAGCAGAATCCAGCGCCCACCACCGAACTGCCGACCCAGTACGCGCCGGCCGAGGTAGAGGGGGCGCTGTACGAGCGCTGGGTAGACCGGGGTTACTTCACCGCTGACGCGAACAGCGAGAAGGAGCCGTACACGATCGTCATCCCCCCGCCGAACGTCACGGGCGCGCTCCACCTGGGCCACGCCTTCCAGGTCACGCTCATGGACGCCCTCACGCGCCGCAAGCGCATGCAGGGCTACGAGACGCTGTGGCTGCCCGGCATGGACCACGCCGGCATCGCGACCCAGAACAAGGTCGAGCAGCAGCTCGCCGAGGAGGGCAAGTCCCGCCAGGACCTGGGCCGCGAGGCGTTCACCGACCGCGTGTGGCAGTGGAAGGACGAGTACGGCGGCCGGATCCTCGGCCAGCTGCGCCGCCTCGGCGCGGGCCTCGACTGGTCGCGTGAGCGCTTCACGATGGACGAGGGCCTGTCGAAGGCCGTCCAGACCATCTTCAAGAACCTGTACGACGACGGGCTCATCTACCGCGCCGAGCGCATCATCAACTGGTGCCCGCGCTGTCTGACGGCGATCTCGGACATCGAGGTCGACTACCAGGACGACGACGGCGAGCTCGTCTCGCTCAAGTACGGCGAGGGCGACGAGACGGTGGTCGTCGCCACGACCCGCGTCGAGACCATGCTCGGTGACACCGCCGTCGCGGTGCACCCCGACGACGAGCGGTACGCGCACCTGATCGGCAAGCGCATCAAGCTGCCGCTCACCGACCGGACCATCCCGGTCGTCGCCGACACGCACGTCGACCCCGAGTTCGGCACCGGCGCCGTCAAGGTGACGCCCGCCCACGACCCGAACGACTTCGCGATCGGCCAGCGGCACGACCTGGAGTCCATGACGATCATGGACGAGCGCGGTGTCATCACCGTGCACGGTCCCTTCCAGGGTCTCGACCGCTTCGAGGCGCGCTCCGCGATCGTCGCCGCCCTGCGCGAACAGGGCCGTGTCGTCGCCGAGAAGCGTCCGTACGTCCACTCCGTCGGCCACTGCTCGCGCTGCAAGACCACCGTCGAGCCGCGCCTGTCCCTCCAGTGGTGGGTCAAGGTCGACACGCTCGCCCAGGCCGCCGGTGACGCGGTCCGTGACGGGCGCGTCGCGCTCCACCCGAAGGACATGGAGAAGCGGTACTTCGACTGGGTCGACAACCTCAACGACTGGTGCATCTCACGCCAGTTGTGGTGGGGCCACCGGATCCCCGTCTGGTACGGGCCGAACGGCGAGGTCGTGTGCGTCGGCCCCGACGACCCGATCCCCGGCACGGAGGCCGAGGGCTGGACCCAGGACGAGGACGTCCTCGACACCTGGTTCTCGTCCGGCCTGTGGCCGTTCTCCACGCTCGGCTGGCCGGAGAAGACCCCGGACCTCGAGAAGTTCTACTCGACCGACGTCCTGGTGACCGGCCACGACATCATCTTCTTCTGGGTCGTCCGGATGATGATGTTCGGCCTGTACGCCATGGAGGACCAGGTCCCCTTCAAGACCGTCGCCCTCACCGGTCTCGTCCGCGACGAGTTCGGCAAGAAGATGTCGAAGTCGAATCCGAACGCCGTCGACCCGCTCGACTGGATGGACGCGTACGGATCCGACGCCGTTCGCTTCACCCTGGCCACCGGCGCCAACCCCGGTGCCGATGTGCCGATCGGCGAGGACTGGGTCAAGGCCTCCCGTAACTTCGCCAACAAGATCTGGAACGCGACGCGCTTCGCGCTGATGAACGGCGCGACCGTCGAGGGACCGCTGCCGGCGCCCGAGGCGATGACCGCGACGGACCGCTGGATCCTGTCGCGGCTCAACAAGACCGTCGCCGAAGTCGACGCCTTCTACGACGACTTCCAGTTCGCCAAGCTCTCCGACGCCCTCTACCACTTCGCGTGGGACGAGGTCTTCGACTGGTACGTCGAGCTGTCGAAGACGACGTTCTTCGAGGGCGGCGAGCAGGCGAAGGTCTCGGGCCGCGTCCTGGGCGAGGTCCTCGATGTGACGCTGCGTCTGCTGCACCCGATCGTCCCGTTCGTCACCGAGACGCTCTGGACGACGCTGACGGGTGGCGAGACGCTCGTGACCGCCGAGTGGCCGAAGGACAGCCGCTTCCGTGACGACGCCGCCGAGCGCGAGATCGAGACGCTTCAGCAGGTCATCACCGAGGTCCGGCGCTTCCGTTCCGACCAGGGCCTGCAGCCCGGTCAGCGCGTTCCGGCCCGGCTCGACCTCGACGGCACCACGCTCGCTTCGCACGAGGCCGCCATCCGGCAGCTTCTGCGGCTGCAGCCCGAGGGTGACGCCTTCTCGGCGACCGCCACTCTGTCGGTCGGCGGCGCGCAGGTCGCGCTCGACCTGTCCGGCACGATCGATGTGGCGGCCGAGCGCAAGCGGCTCGCCAAGGATCTGGCCGCCGCCGAGAAGGAGAAGGCCCAGGCCACGGGCAAGCTCGGCAACGAGGCGTTCCTCGCCAAGGCGCCGGACGCCGTCGTCGACAAGATCCGTGGGCGCCTCGCCAAGGCGGACGAGGACATCGCCCGCATTCAGCAGCAGTTGGAGCGGTTGCCTCAGGCCTGACGTGGCTGACGCCTTCGAGGTGCGACGCGTCCGTCGTCCGTGAAGTGCGTGAAGTGCGTGAAGTGCGGTGAAGGCCCCCCGGATCCTCATGGCTCCGGGGGGCCTTCGCGTTTCTCCGGGTGGCGGGGGCTCTACGTTCGTAGCCCCAGGCGTTGCAGCTCCGCGTCCGCCAAGGCGTCCAGCACCACCGGGTCCGCTTCTCGCCAGCCCTTCGCCAGCGAGCCCGGGCCAGGGCCCGGGGGGACGTCCAGGTCCGGGTCCAGATCCAGGTCCGGGTCCGGCGTCTCGTGGGGCGCGGCCGGGAGCAGTTCCGCCGTCGCCGCCAGTTCGTCCAGCGGGCGCAACAGCGCCCTCAGCGCCAGTAGTTCACGGCCGTCCTCCGTCCCCGCCAGCTCCTGCGCTGCCGCCGCCTGACGCGTCCAGCGAATGCGGCGGGGCAGCCACACCGTGAGCATCAGGCCCACCGGGATCACGAAGAGCGCCACCGCACCCAGGACCGCGAGGGCCTGTGCGGCCGCCGGGCCCTGCGGGGCCGGTGCCGCGCTCACGATCCTGTCGCCCGCGTGGGCCACGCCCCGCAGCGCTCCGTCCACCGAGCTGCCGAGGAGCGGGATACGAGGGCGGTGCTGGGCCGGCTGGGACGCCAGCTGTGCCAGCCGGTGCGCGGCCAGCGCCACCGCTGCCCACAGCGCAATCCACAGCAGGGCGGCGCCGTCGCCCAGGAATTGGCGTGCGCGGCGGCCGGGGTTGTGTGCGTACCACATGGTCCGATTGGACCTTCTCCGTACGGGGCCGGGGGCGCACCGCGCCGGGGGCTCTCCCGGCATCCCCGGTTCGGGTCAGCCCTTTCCGGCCCCCACGCACCCTTGGGATCAGGCCACTTACGCGGCCTTCAGCAGGCGCTGGAGCGAGTCGAAGTCCTCAACGCACTTGCCGCAGCCCAGCGCCACGCTGTCCAGCGGGGCCTCTGCGGGGAAGACGGGGATGCCTGTCGCCTCCGTCATGCGCACGTCCAGGCCCGGAAGCAGCGCGCCGCCGCCCGTCAGCACGATGCCGTGCTCCATGACGTCGCCGGAGAGCTCCGGCGGGCACTCCTCGAGGGTCGCCCTGAGCGCCGAGACGATCGCTTCGACGGGGGAGTTGAGGGCTTCCCGGATCTCTCGGGTGGTGAGGGTCGCGGTGTGGGGGAGGCCGGCCAGCCGTTGACGGCCTCGCACCGTGAAGGTGCCCGTTTCGGAGAGTTCCTGGGCCGGGGCCGCTGAGCCGATGGCCAGTTTGACCGCCTCCGCGGTGCGTTCGCCGATCAGCAGGCCGTGTTCCTTGCGCACGTGGTCCGTGATCGCCTCGTCCATGCGGTCGCCTCCGACGCGCAGGGACCGGGCGGTGACGATGCCGCCCAGCGAGATCACCGCCACCTCGGTGGTGCCGCCGCCTATGTCCACGACCATCGAGCCGCGCGCCTCGGCCACCGGGAGGCCCGCGCCCATCGCCGCGGCCATGGGTTCCTCTATGACGTGGACCGCCCGGGCTCCGGCTCGTTGTGCCGCGTGGACGATCGCCCGGCGCTCCACCGGAGTGACCCCGCTCGGGACGCAGATGACCATGCGGGTCCTGGGGCGGCGGCCCGGGACCGCCTTGCGCACGAAGTGACGGAGCATCTCCTCCGCCGCCTCGTAGTCGCTGATCACACCATTGCGGAGGGGGCGGATCGCGGTGATGGAGCCCGGGGTGCGGCCGAGCGTCGCCTTGGCTTCCGTGCCGACGGCGACGGTCGTCCTGTTCTGTTTCAGCGCCACCACAGACGGCTCATTGAGCACGATCCCCTTGCCGCGTACGTAGAGAAGTGTGTTGGCGGTGCCGAGATCGATGCCTATGTCCATGATCGCCAAGTTTGCAGTGTGATGCCGCGGTCCGGATGGACCAAGGTCCCGAAACGGACGGGCCGAAAGTCCCTGACTTGCCGGGTGGGGTGCGGGCCGGGCCGTGTCGGTGGTTCTCCGTAGACTGGCTTGTGTGAGTGAGCTCCCCCCGCGTGACAGCGGCGAATCCGACGGCTTCGACGACATCGTGGACGCCGAGACCGAGCGTGACCCCGATCTGGCACTGATCGAGGCCGGCAGCCGTACCCTCCGGACGCAGGGGGGTGCTCCGCAGGGGGACGGTGTGCCCGGGCGGCCGCAGGATCCCCAGGTGGCCGAGGCCCTGCGAGAGGTCGAGACCGAGCTCGCGGGGCGGTGGGGCGAGACCAAGCTGGAGCCGTCCGTCTCGCGTATCGCCGCTCTGATGGACGTGCTCGGTGACCCGCAGCGCGCCTATCCCTCGATCCACATCACGGGGACGAACGGCAAGACGTCCACGGCCCGCATGATCGAGACCCTTCTCGGCGCTTTCGAGCTGCGCACCGGGCGTTATACCTCGCCTCACGTCCAGTCGATCACCGAGCGCATCAGTCTCGACGGCGCGCCGATCGACTACGAGCGGTTCATCGAGACCTATCGGGACATTGCCCCGTATGTGGAGATGGTCGACCAGAAAGAGGAATTCCGGCTTTCCTTTTTCGAGGTGCTCACGGGGATGGCGTACGCCGCCTTCGCCGACGCGCCCGTCGATGCCGCCGTCGTCGAGGTCGGAATGGGCGGCAGCTGGGACGCCACCAATGTGATCGACGCTTCGGTGGCCGTCGTGACTCCCATCGATCTGGACCACACGGACCGGCTGGGTTCCACCCCTGGCGAGATCGCCCAGGAGAAGGCCGGAATCATCAAGCAGGGCGCCACGGTGATCATGGCGCAGCAGCCCGTCGACGCCGCTCAGGTGCTCCTGAAGAAGGCTGTCGACGTGGACGCCACCGTGGCCCGGGAAGGGCTCGAGTTCGGCGTCGTCTCCCGGCAGGTCGCCGTGGGCGGGCAGTTGCTGACCCTGCGCGGGCTCGGCGGCGAGTACGACGGGATCTTCCTCCCGCTGCACGGCGCCCACCAGGCGGCCAACGCGGCTGTCGCGCTGGCCGCGGTCGAGGCCTTCTTCGGGATCGGGTCCGAGCAGGCCCGGCTGCTCGATGTGGACACCGTCCGCCAGGCCTTCGCCGGCGCCACGTCGCCCGGCCGGCTCGAGGTCGTGAGGCGTTCGCCGACCGTGGTGCTCGACGCCGCGCACAACCCGGCCGGTGCCCGCGTCACCGCCGAGGCCATCAGTGAGGTCTTCGACTTCAGTCGGCTGGTGGGAGTCGTGGGAGCGAGCGGCGACAAGAACGTGCGCGGGGTGCTCGAGGCCTTCGAGCCGATCTTCGCCGAGGTCGTCGTCACGCAGAACTCCAGCCATCGCGCGATGGACGCGGACGAGCTCGCCGCCATCGCGGTCGAGGTCTTCGGGGACGAGCGCGTGCAGGTCGAGCCCCGCCTCGACGACGCTCTCGAGGCCGCCATCACGCTGGCCGAGGAAGAGGGCGAGTTCTCCGGCGGCGGTGTGCTCGTCACCGGGTCCGTGATCACTGTCGGCGAGGCCCGGCTGCTGTTGGGGAAGGGCTGATCCGCTGTGCGCGTGCTGTGTTCATCGACCCTGATCGGTGAGTTCTTCGTCATCGGCTTCGCCGGACTCGTCGCCATGAAGGACCCCGACCTCTCGGGCGGGGTCGTGTGGGGCGTGTGCGGTGTCGCCATGCTGCTGTCCGTGCTGCTGTGCGGGGCGCTCGGGCGGCGCGGCGGCATCGAGCTGGGGTGGGTGCTTCAAGCGGCGCTCGTCGCCAGCGGGTTCGTCGTGCCGATGATGTTCATCCTGGGTCTCTGCTTCGCCGGGCTCTGGTGGGCCTCCGTCCACTTCGGCCGCCGGATCGACGAGGCCAAGGCCAGGTGGGCCGCCCAGGCCGAGGCCGGAGGTAACACCGCGTAGCCGTGCCCGGTATCGTGCGGACATCCCACGAAGATTTTGGAGCCGCACCATGAGTCAGCGCACTCTTGTCCTTCTCAAGCCCGACGCCGTCCGCCGCGGTCTCGTCGGCGAGATCATCGGCCGGATCGAGCGCAAGGCCGGCTGGACGATCAGCGCGCTGGAACTGCGGAACCTGGACCAGGACACCCTGGAGCAGCACTACGGCGAGCACAAGGGCAAGCCCTTCTACGAGCCGCTGGTCGCCTTCATGGCGTCCGGGCCCGTGGTGGCTCTCGTCGTCGAGGGCGAGCGGGTCATCGAGGGTGTGCGTCAGCTGGCCGGCCCGACCGACCCGATCGCCGCCGCTCCGGGCTCCATCCGTGGCGACTTCGGCACCATCGTCCGCGAGAACCTGATCCACGCATCGGACTCGGAGGAGTCGGCCGAGCGCGAGCTGAAGATCTTCTTCCCCGGGCAGGTGTAGTCCGGTCCGTGAGACCGGAAAGTTCTTTTTCTGACGCTCCGTCAGTCGGGGAGCGCCGCTGAACAGGGGCGGCCGGAGAAATTCGGCCGCCTTTTGGCATATGCGCCCCCGTTGGGGGAACGCGACACTCCGTCGGCACGTCCCCATTAGCGGAGCGGGGATTCATCTGCTGACAATGGCGAAGACCCTCGCGCCGTGTTCGTGCAGGCGAGACTACGATGTAAGCCTCCACGCCACTCGCACCCACCTCGCCTACCTAACAAGCCATCAAACGCTCCACTTGGGAAGGCCAGACGAATCCTGATGGGGAACTCAATGTCGTTCATCGGCCGTGACATGGCTGTCGACCTCGGGACCGCCAACACGCTGGTGTACGTCAGGGGTCGCGGGATCGTACTCAACGAGCCGTCCGTCGTCGCGATCAACACCAACACCGGCGGCATCCTCGCTGTCGGCGCCGAAGCCAAGAAGATGATCGGCCGTACGCCGGGCAACATCGTCGCCGTGCGACCGCTGAAGGACGGCGTGATCGCCGACTTCGAGATCACCGAGCGCATGCTCCGCTACTTCATCCTGAAGATCCACAAGCGGCGCTACCTCGCTCGCCCCCGTGTCGTGGTGTGCGTGCCCTCCGGCATCACCGGTGTCGAGCGCCGCGCGGTCATCGAGGCCTCCTCGCAGGCCGGTGCCCGCCAGGTGCACATCATCGAGGAGCCCATGGCCGCGGCCATCGGCTCCGGCCTCCCGGTCCACGAGGCCACGGGCAACATGGTGGTCGACATCGGCGGCGGCACCACCGAGGTCGCGGTGATCTCGCTCGGCGGAATCGTCACAGCACAGTCCATCCGGGTCGCCGGGGACGAGCTGGACAACGCGATCATCCAGCACATCAAGAAGGAGTACTCGCTGCTTCTTGGTGAGCGGACTGCCGAGCAGATCAAGATCACGATTGGCTCCGCGTACGACCTCGACTCCGACGAACACACCGAAATCCGTGGGCGCGACCTTGTGTCCGGACTCCCGAAGACCGTCGTCATCTCGGCCGCCGAGGTGCGCAAGGCGATCGAGGAACCGGTCAACGCGATCGTCGACGCCGTCAAGACGACCCTGGACAAGTGCCCGCCGGAGCTGTCGGGCGACGTCATGGACCGGGGCATCGTGCTCACCGGCGGCGGCGCCCTGCTGCGCGGCCTCGACGAGCGGCTGCGCCGTGAGACGGGCATGCCGATCCACATCGCCGAGGACCCCCTCGACAGCGTGGCGCTCGGCTCCGGCAAGTGCGTCGAGGAGTTCGAGGCGCTCCAGCAGGTGCTGGACGCCCAGCCGCGCAGATGACCTGACGCGAGACGTCCGCCGTACGAGTGCCTGCCACTTCGTACGGCGGATCGTTGATATATAGGCAAGGCGTAAGAATTCCCCATAACCTGCGGTACCTCAGGGTTTCCGCAGAATCCGATTGAGGAAGGCACGGCCGCCGCACGTGAGGGACACACGAGAGAGCCGGCTGCTCCTGGTGCTGCTGATCGCCATCGCGTTCGCACTGATCACGGTGGACATCCGCGGTGGGGAGGACTCGCCGGTCGACGGTGCCCGCCGGGCCGCCGCCACGGTCTTCGGCCCCGTGGAGAACGGCGTCTCCAGCGCAGTCGACCCGATCGGCAACGCCATAGCTGCCGTCAAGGACTCCGGTGAGCGGCACAACCGCGTCAGCGAACTGGAGCGCGAGAACGCCGCCTTGAAGGCGAAGCTCGGCAGCGACGACCGCAACCGAAGCAAGATCCGCCAGCTCGACTCCATGCTGAAGACGGCGGGCGCGGGACAGTACGGCATCAAGGGGGCCCAGGTCATCGCCATAGGAGCAGCCCAGGGGTTCTCCTGGACCGTCACCATCGACTCCGGCGCCAACGACGGCCTCAAGCGCGACATGACCGTTCTGAACGGGGACGGGCTCGTGGGGCGCGTGACCACCGTAGGACCCAACACCGCGACCGTCCTGCTCGCCAACGACCCCGACTTCACCGTCGGTACCCGCATGGAGCGCACCGACGAGCTCGGCTTCGCCTCCGGACAGGGCGACCGGCCGCTGCGCGTGCAGCTCCTCAACGGCAAGGCCAAGGTCAAGAAGGGCGACCGTCTGGTGACGTTCGGGTCCCAGGCCGACAAGCCGTTCGTGCCCGGCGTGCCCGTGGGACAGGTGGTGCGCGTCGATCCGTCCGGCGGCGACCTGACCCGGACGATCTATGTGAAGCCGTACGTCGGATTTACCAAGCTCGACGTCGTGGGCGTGGTCGTACAGGCTCCGCGCACCGATCCGCGCGACGAGGTGCTGCCGTCCAAGCCGGCCAAGCCCAAGCCGACGCCCACCGTCACCGTCACGGCCACGCCGTCCGGGCCCCCGGCCGACGCCAACGGCAACGCCGAGCAGTAGGAGCTGGATCCCATGCGCTTCAACCGGTTGCTGCTCTCCACCACCCTGGTGATCGTCGCCCTGGTCGTCCAGGTGTGCGTACTCGCCCGACTCCAACTGCCCGGCGCCGTGCCGGACCTCGTGCTCCTGACCGTCGTCGGCCTCGCCCTCGTGTACGGCCATGTCGGCGGCGCGTTCATCGGGTTCGGCGCGGGTCTGCTCGCCGACCTGGCGCCGCCGGCCGACCACGCCGCCGGGCGCTACGCCCTCGTGCTGTGCGTCGTCGGCTACCTCGTCGGCCTCGCCAAGCCGGACAACGGCCAGCTCAGGTCCGCCTTCGGCCCGATGGTCGTGGTCGTCGCCGCGGCCATCGGCTCGACCCTGCTCTACGCGGGTGTCGGCGCCCTCGTCGGCGACACCGCAGCCCGCCATGTGGGCATCGGCAGCCTGCTGTTCACGGCAGCGCTCTACGATCTGCTCCTCGCGCCGTTCACCGTGCCGTTCATCATCGCCCTGGCCAGACGCGCCGACAACGATCCGCTCGCCGATTCCTCGCCCGGCGCCGGCAAGGCCACCGACGTCACCGCCGGCTGGCTCTCCTCCGGCACCGGCCTGCGCATCGGCAACCAGCGCGGCGGACTCCGCCTGAAGGCCGCCAAGGCGCGCAGCGCGCGGGCCGGCCGCATCAAGGGGGTCAAGCGCCTGTGAGCGCCGCGCACATCACCGTGTACACGCACTGAGAGGGGGAGGCAGCATGACCAACATTCCCGAGACCGGGCGGACTCCACGCGTCCAGATCCGACTCGTCATCCTCCAGATCCTGGTCCTGTCCCTCCTGCTCACCCTCGGCGGCCGCCTCTGGTACCTCCAGATCCGCAACGGCGCCGAGTACGCCAAGGAGGCCTCCGGCAACCACGTCCAGCAGGTCGTCAGCCCCGCCGTGCGCGGCTCGATCCTCGACGCCCGCGGCGTGCCGCTCGCCGACAACGAGACCCGCCTGGTCGTCTCCGCGTCCCGCACGGACCTGATGAAGATGCCCGACGACGGCAAGGCCGTTCTCGCCAAGCTCGCCGGCGTCCTCGGGATGAAGACCGGGGACGTCACGGAGAAGGTCCGCCTCTGCGACGCCAAGACGCCGCAGCCCTGCTGGAACGGCTCGCCCTACCAGCCCATCCCGATCACGGACGAGGCCACGCCCAAGCAGGCCCTCCAGATCCGCGAGCGCTCCGAGGACTTCCCCGGCATCACCGCCGAACCCGAGGCCGTACGCCGTTACGCCGGGCCGGGCGACTCCAACACCGCGCAGGTCCTCGGCTACCTCTCGCCCGTCACCGACGCCGAGATCGAGAAGGCCAAGGACACCTCGTCGCCGTACCTACGCTCCGACCAGGTCGGCCGTTCCGGCCTGGAGCGCACCTACGACAAGGAGTTGCGCGGCAAGGCCGGCGTCACCCGCTACGAGGTCGACAACCTCGGCCGCGTCATCGGGCGCGCGAACAGCGACAAGGCCGAGACCGGGGCGAGCGTCGTCACCTCGATCGACTCGCGCGTGCAGGGCGTCGCCGAGTACGAGCTGAACGAGGCGATGAAGGCGGCCCGCCAGCAGTTCGACAAGATCACCGGCGAGAAATACAAGGCCGACTCCGGCGCGGTCGTCGTCATGGAGGCCAAGACCGGCCGGATCGTCTCCATGGCGTCCGCACCGTCGTACGACCCGAACGTCTGGGTCGGCGGCATCTCCGCCAAGGACTACAAGCAGCTCACCGGCAAGGGCTCCGACTACCCGCTGCTCAACAGGGCCATTCAGGGTCAGTCCGCGCCCGGTTCGACGTTCAAGGTGGTCTCCACGGCCGCCGCGGCCGAAGCCGGCTACAAGTGGGACGGCGGCTACCCCTGCACCAGCTCCTACTCGGTCGGCGGCCAGGTTTTCAAGAACTTCGAGGGGGAGAGCTTCGGCCCCATCTCTCTCGGCCGCGCGCTGGAAGTCTCCTGTGACACCGTCTTCTACGGCCTCGCCGACCGGGAATGGAAGAAGGACGGCGGCATCAACCCGAAGGGGACCCCCAAGGACTACTTCTACAAGGCCGCCCACCAGTTCGGCCTCGGCAAGACCACCGGCATCGACCTTCCCAACGAGGTCACGGGCCGCGTCCCCGACCGCCGGTGGAAGAAAGACTTCTGGAAGGCCAACAAGGACAGCTGGTGCAGGACCGGCAAGAAGGACGGCAGCTACGTCGAGAAGATCGCCTACGAGAACTGCCTCGAGGGCAACAAGATGCGCGAGGGCGACTCGATCAACTACTCCATCGGCCAGGGCGACACCCTCGTCACGCCGATCCAGCAGGCCATGATCTACGGGGCCCTCGCCAACGGCGGCACCGAGTACGTCCCGACCATCGGCAAGGCGATCATCAGCGGCGACGGCAAGACGGTCAGGAAGATCAAGCCCCAGGTCAAGGCCAAGCTCCCGATCACCAACGCGACCCACAAGGGCATGGACGCCGCCCTCGCCGGCGTCGTCACCCGCGGTACCGCCGCCTGGAAGTTCGGCGGCTGGCCCCAGGACAAGATCCCGCTGCACGCCAAGACCGGCACCGCCGAGGTCTACGGCAAGCAGACCACGTCATGGCTGGCCACGTACTCCAAGGACTACTCGGTCATCATGACGATCTCCCAGGCCGGTACGGGCTCCGGAGCCTCCGGTGAGGCCGTCCGCAAGATCTACAACGCGCTGTACGGCGTCTCCGCCGACGGCACGATCGACAAGAAGAAGGCCCTGCTGCCCTCGCCGGAGAAGAACCTGCCGAAGATCCAGCCGGACGGTTCGATCGACGCGCCGACCATCAAGCCCTACGAGCCCGCCGACCCGAGCCCGTCCCCCACGGAGCAACTGGCGGCGGTCCTCGGCACCCCGGTGACCGGAAGGCGGCACTGACACCATGGCCGGTACCAACGGTTTCTCCGTCTCCGGGTACGGACCCGAGCGCTCCACCCTGTCCCGGCTCATGGCCAGGGACTCGGTGATACGCCGCCTCGACTGGCCGATCCTCCTGTCGGCGCTCGCCCTGTCCCTCATCGGCTCGGCGCTCGTCTACTCGGCGACCCGCAACCGCACCGTGATCAACCAGGGCGATCCGTACTACTTCCTGATCCGGCACCTCATGAACACCGGCATCGGCCTGGCCCTGATGATCGGCACGATCTGGCTCGGCCACCGCACCCTGCGCACGGCCGTGCCGATCCTCTACGGCGCCTCGGTCTTCCTGATGCTGCTGGTGCTGACCCCGCTCGGCGACACGATCAACGGACAGCGCAACTGGCTGTCCGCGGGCGGAGTGTCGCTCCAGCCCGCCGAGTTCGCCAAGATCACGATCATCCTGGGCATGGCGATGCTGCTGGCCTCACGGGTCGACGCGGGCGACAAGCAGCACCCCGACCACCGCACGGTACTGCAGGCGCTGGGCCTCGCTACCGTCCCGATGCTCGTCGTGCTGCTCATGCCCGACCTCGGCACGATCATGGTCGCGGTCATCATCGTGCTCGGTGTGCTGCTCGCCTCCGGCGCCTCCAACCGATGGGTGTTCGGCCTGCTCGGCGCGGGTGTGCTCGGCGCGATCTCCGTCTGGCGGCTGCACATCCTCGACGAGTACCAGATCAACCGCTTCGCCGCCTTCGCCAACCCGGCGCTCGACCCCGCCGGAGTCGGCTACAACACCAACCAGGCCCGCATCGCGATCGGCTCGGGCGGCCTGACCGGCACCGGCCTCTTCCATGGCTCCCAGACCACCGGCCAGTTCGTCCCCGAGCAGCAGACCGACTTCGTCTTCACCGTCGCCGGCGAGGAACTCGGCTTCGCCGGGGCCGGGCTGATCCTGCTCCTGCTCGGCGTCGTCCTGTGGCGCGCCTGCCGCATCGCCCGCGAGACGACCGAGCTCTACGGCACGATCGTCGCCGCCGGGATCATCGCCTGGTTCGCCTTCCAGGCCTTCGAGAACATCGGCATGACGCTCGGCATCATGCCGGTGGCGGGCCTGCCCCTGCCGTTCGTGTCGTACGGAGGATCGTCCATGTTCGCCGTGTGGGTGGCGATCGGGCTCCTCCAGTCGATCCGTGTCCAGAGGCCCATGTCCGCTTAAGGCTCCCTGGGGGTCTGCCCATAAGCCGGATTCGAGACTAAATTCGGTTCATGGCGGAGACGAAGCGCGAGATCGAGCGGAAGTACGAGGCGCCGGTGGCCGACGAAGGCTTCGGGCTGCCGGATCTGAGCCATGTCGCCGGAGTCTCGGCCGTCATCGACAAAGGCGTCGTCGACCTCGACGCCGTCTACTACGACACCGCCGACCAGCGCCTCGCGGCCGCCGCGATCACCCTGCGGCGGCGCACCGGCGGCGCCGACGCGGGCTGGCACCTCAAGCTCCCTGTCTCCCTCGCCGAGGGCGTACGGGACGAGATCCGGGCCCCGCTCTCCGACGACGTGCCCCGCGACCTCACCGGCCTCGTGCGCTCCCGGGTGCGCGAGGCCGATCTCGTACCCGTGATGAGGCTGCGCTCCTCGCGTGACGTCCGCGATCTCACCGGCGCCGACGGCGCGCTCCTCGCCGAGGTCAGCGTCGACGGTGTACGGGCCGAGCGGCTCACCGGCGGGGCAGGCGCCGCCGCCTGGACCGAGATCGAGGTCGAGCTGGCGGACGGCGGCGACCCGGCGTTCCTCGGCAAGGTCGAGAAGAAGCTCCGCAAGGCGGGCGCGAGCCGCTCGGCCTCCACGTCGAAGCTCGCGCGGGCGCTCACGGAGACCGGCATCGGCCCGCGCCCGCCCCGGCCCGCCGACGCCCCCGAGACCCCCGCAGACCACGTCCTCGTCTACCTCAGGGCCCAGCGCGACGCGATCGTCGACCTCGACCCCGCCGTCCGCCGCGACCTGCCCGATTCGGTGCACCAGATGCGCGTCGCCACCCGCCGCTTGCGCAGCGCCCTGCGCTCGTACCGCAAGGTCCTCGACCGGGACGTGACCGACCCCATCGGCGACGAGCTGAAGTGGCTCGCCGGTGAGCTCGGAGTCGACCGCGACCAGGAGGTCCTGACCGAGCGGCTGACCGCGGCCCTCGACGAACTGCCGCGCGAGATGCCCACGGGCCCCGTCCGGGCCCGGCTGCGGGACTGGTCACGGGCCCGGCACCGCGGATCGCGCCACCATCTGATCGCCGTACTCGACGGCAAGCGCTACCTCGCGCTCCTCGCCGCCCTCGACGCACTTGTCGACGCGCCCCCGCTGCGGGCCAAGCAGCCGAAGAACGCCCTGGCCAAGGCCGTGCGCCGGGATTACAAGCGGCTCGCGGGACGTGTCGAGGAGGCGCTCGACACGGATCCCGGCCCGACGCGCGACCGCGCCATGCACGACGCCCGCAAGGCCGCCAAGCGCAGCCGGTACGCGGCCGAGGTCGCCAGGCCCGCGCTCGGCGGCCGGGCGAAGAATGTCGGCAAGCACGCCAAGGCGCTCCAGTCCCTGCTGGGCGAGCACCAGGACAGCGTGATGGCGCGCGAGGCGCTGCTCGACCTGGCGGCGCAGGCCCACGCGGCGGGGGAGAGCTCCTTCACATACGGGCTGCTGTACGGGCGCGAGGAGGCGCTCGCCGAGCGGGCCGAGGCGGAGCTGCCGCCGCTGTGGGCGAAGACTGTCTCCTGACCGCGTTACGCTTGACAGTCATCCTTGTCAGCTCACGAAGGTCCCGGGTATGCCTGCCGAAGCCGCAGAGTCGGTTTTTCCACAGCTCGAAGCTTTGCTCCCGCATGTGCAGAAGCCGATCCAGTACGTGGGCGGTGAGCTCAATTCCACCGTCAAGCCGTGGGAGAGCTCCGACGTCCGCTGGGCGCTGATGTACCCGGACGCCTACGAGGTCGGGCTCCCGAACCAGGGCGTCATGATCCTCTACGAGGTGCTGAACGAGCGCGAGGGCGTTCTCGCCGAGCGCACGTACAGCGTCTGGCCGGACATGGAAGCGCTGATGCGCGAGCACAAGGTGCCGCAGTTCACCGTGGACTCGCACCGGCCGCTCAAGGCGTTCGACGTGTTCGGGCTCTCCTTCTCCACAGAGCTCGGCTACACGAACATGCTCACTGCCCTGGACCTCGCCGGTATCCCGCTGGCGGCCAAGGACCGTACGATCGACGACCCGATCGTCCTCGCGGGCGGCCACGCGGCCTTCAATCCCGAGCCGATCGCCGAGTTCATCGACTGCGCCGTCATCGGTGACGGCGAGCAGGCCGTCCTCGACATGACGGAGATCATCCGCGCCTGGAAGGCCGAGGGGTGCCCCGGCGGTCGCGAGGAGGTGCTGTTCCGCCTCGCGAAGACGGGCGGTGTCTACGTCCCCGGGTTCTACGACGTCGAGTACCTGCCGGACGGCCGCATCGGCCGCGTCGTGCCGAACAGGTCCGGCGTGCCGTGGCGCGTCAGCAAGCACACCGTCATGGACCTCGACGAGTGGCCGTACCCGAAGCAGCCCCTCGTCCCGCTCGCCGAGACCGTCCACGAGCGGATGTCCGTCGAGATCTTCCGCGGCTGCACCCGCGGCTGCCGTTTCTGCCAGGCCGGCATGATCACGCGCCCCGTGCGGGAGCGAAGCATCACCGGCATCGGCGACATGGTCGAGAAGGGTCTCAAGGCGACCGGGTTCGAGGAGGTCGGCCTGCTCTCGCTGTCCTCCGCCGACCACTCCGAGATCGGTGACATCGCGAAGGGCCTCGCCGACCGTTACACCGAGGACAAGATCGGCCTGTCGCTGCCGTCCACCCGTGTGGACGCGTTCAACGTCGACCTGGCCAACGAGCTCACGCGCAACGGCCGCCGCTCCGGCCTGACCTTCGCCCCCGAGGGCGGCTCCGAGCGCATGCGCAAGGTCATCAACAAGATGGTCTCGGAAGAGGACCTCATCCGGACCGTCGCCACGGCGTACGGCAACGGCTGGCGCCAGGTGAAGCTGTACTTCATGGTCGGCCTGCCGACGGAGACCGACGAGGACGTCCTGCAGATCGCGGAGATGGCGGCGAACGTCATCGCCAAGGGCCGTGAGGTCGCGGGCAACGACATCCGCTGCACGGTCTCCATCGGCGGCTTCGTGCCCAAGCCGCACACGCCGTTCCAGTGGGCCCCGCAGCTGTCGGCCGCCGGTACGGACGCCCGTCTGGAGAAGCTCCGCGACAAGATCCGCGGCGACAAGAAGTACGGCCGCTCCATCGGCTTCCGCTACCACGACGGCAAGCCCGGCATCGTCGAGGGCCTGCTCTCCCGCGGTGACCGCCGCATCGGCTCCGTCATCCGCGCGGTCTACGAGGACGGCGGCCGCTTCGACGGCTGGCGCGAACACTTCAGCTACGACCGCTGGATGGCCTGCGCCGAGAAGACGCTGCCCGAGTTCGGTGTCGACGTCGACTGGTACACGACGCGCGAGCGCACGTACGAGGAGGTCCTGCCCTGGGACCACCTGGACTCCGGTCTCGACAAGGACTGGCTCTGGGAGGACTGGCAGGACTCGCTCGACGAGACCGAGGTCGAGGACTGCCGCTGGACGCCGTGCTTCGACTGCGGGGTGTGTCCGCAGATGGACACGCACATCCAGGTCGGCCCGACGGGCAAGAAGCTGCTGCCGCTGACGGTCGTCAAGTAGCGCACGAACGACGGGAGTTAGGGGCCGGGATGCCGTCATGGCGTCCCGGTCCCTCAGTCGTGTCAGGCCGTGATCGGCTTGTTGTCCACGCGGACGTGGTCGATCGCCCAGTACCAGTTGTTGCCCGCGTCGTACATGCGGAACTTGAGCGTGACGCTCTTCGCGTTCGCCGGGACCGTCAACTCCTTTGCCACGAAGGTGTTTTCGGCGTCGTGGCCGGCATTGTCGTTGCCCGTCGCGTCGGAGCTGTAATAGAGGAGGCGGGTCTCCTCGCCCGTGTCGAAGACCGCCGTGACTGCGGCCTTCTGCGGGGCCTCCTGGCGGTAGTGCGAGTCGAAGGCCACGTACAGCTTCGACGTGCCGGACGGGACCGGGACCGCGGGGGAGACCAGCGTCGAGTCGAACGTGCCCTTCGCGGACGGCGAGCCGGTGTCGTCCCAGTCGTCCGGGTCGGCGACCGCGACGACGCCGAGCGCGCGGCCGAAGCCGCCCCGGTCCTGGCCCGCCGGTGACCAGGCCCGCTTGGTGTGGAACGTCCAGCCCTGGAGGCGGGCGGTGCCCTGCGGCATGGCGGCCGCGTTCACCACGGACCAGCCCTTGGGAGCTGTCGCGGTCCAGCCGACGACACCCGACACCGGCTGGAGCGCGTCCGCCACCGACTCGAAGTCCTCGCCGAGCAGATGGCCCGCCATGGACGGGGCGGTACGCGCCGAGACCTCGCCGTCGGCCAGGACGAACCGCTCGCCGGAGCGGGCCCGCGCCGTCACCAGGAGCCGGTACGCGACCGTGCCCGACAGCTCGCCGGGGACCTGTACCTCCCACTCGGCGGTCGCCGACGCGCCCGCCGCGAGCGAGGCCGGCGGCGCCGAAACCGCCTTCACCGCCCAGCCCTTGGGCACCACCGGGTGCGCCTCGATCGCGGACACGGCGCTCGTCGCGTCGAACCGTGCGCGGACGCGGGCGGCCTTGCCGGGGACCAGGATCGCCTCGTCGATCGTGGTCGACGCCGCCTCCAGGGACACCGTGACGCCTAGCGCGTCGGGCAGCCCCATCGCGGGGTCGGTGACGCCTTCGAGCGTGCCGGGGACCCGGCCCGCGTACCGGCGCAGGAAGCCGGGCTCGTCGCGGACGGTGACGGCCACGTCGTACCAGCCCTCGCGCGGCACGCGGATCCGGACGGTGCGGTGTGCGCCCGCGCCGACGCGGAACTCGCGGGTGCCGCCGCCGTAGGCGAGGTCGCCTATGAGGAACGTGCGGGCGAAGCGGGCGTGGTTGGTCAGCTCGACGTCGGCGCCGCGGCCGTCGTCGGCGAGGTCCAGGTGCGCCTCGTACGTGCCCGCCGCGTCGCCGCGCAGATGCCACAGGACGCCGTTCGGCCCGTGGACGCGCAGGTCGTAGCCGTTGTCGCCGGGGCTCCACACGTCGGACAGCTTCGACTTGGGGCTCAGTGTGTAGTGCTTGGGCGCGATGCCGGGCTCGGGGTACACCGCGAGGACGGCGCCCTGGCGGCCGTGGTTGGCGAGGTCCAGGGTGATTTTGCCGCCGCGCACGCGGGGCGTGACCCGCAGGTCGTACGGGGTGGGGCGGGCGGTGCGGCTGCCGCGCTGCTGCGCGGGCAGGAGCTGCGGCTTGGGCACGGTGGGCGCGGGCAGCTTGCCGGTGTCGGTGACCTTCTGGCGGTTGCCGCTGGTGTCGGGCAGCGTGGGCCACGACGGGTTCTTGCCGGAGAAGTCGAAGACGTCGGTCAGGTCGCCGGTGATCTCACGGCGCCAGGGGCTGATGTTGGGCTCGCGCACCCCGAAGCGCTTCTCCAGGAACTGGATGACGGACGTGTGGTCGCACACCGTCGACGCCACGGCGCCGCCGCGCGTCCACGGCGACACCACGATCATCGGTACGCGCATGCCGAGCCCGAGGGGGAAGGGCCCCGCGGCCTTCGTCTCACCGGCGGGCAGCGTGTCGGACCAGGTCAGCGACCCGTCGGCGCCCTTCACGCGGTACTGGCCCCGCTGGTTGACCGGCCGGTAGAAGGTCGAGCTGCCCTTGCTGACCCGCACCACGACCTCGCCGTCGGGCGTCACGGTCGACCGGCCGCGGTCCTCGGCGACCGGCGGCACGGGCGCGACCAGGTGGTCGTAGAAGCCGCCGTGTTCGTCGTAGTTCAGGATGAACGCGGTCTTGGCGAAGACCTCGGGGTTGTCGGCGAGCGCGGACAGCAGACGTGCCGTCAGATCCTCGCCGTGCGGCGGCGCGTAGCTGGCGTGCTCGGACAGGGCGGCCGGCGCGACGAGCCAGGAGACCTGCGGCAGCGTGTCGTTCTTCACGTCCTCGGCGAACGCGGCGACCAGCGCGTCACCCATCGCCCACGGGTCGTTCGTCTGCGCGGGGTTGCCGACCTTCTTCATGCCGCGCTCGTACAGCGACTCACCGGGCTTGGCGGCGCGGAAGGTGTGGAACCAGGCGAGCGCGTTGTCGTCGAAGTTCTCCTGCGCCTGGTACGTCTTCCAGCTGACGCCCTCCGCTTCGAGGCGCTCGGCGTAGGTCGTCCACTCGAAGCCGGGCTCCTGGTTGTCGACGACGGCGATGTCGCGCACCGTGCCGCCGCTGGTGCCGGTCATCAGGTGCTCGCGGTTGGGGTTGGTGCTGGTCTCGGTCGAGCAGTAGTAGTGGTCGCAGATGGTGAAGACCGAGGCGAGCGCGCTGTAGAAGGGCATGTCGGCGGGCTCGTAGTAGCCCTGGCCGAGCCAGCCGCTGCCGCGTCGGGTGACGTAGCCGTCGGCCATACCGTCGTTGCGGGCGTTCATCGAGTCGCCGAACCCGAAGGCGGCGGCGCCCTGCTGGTAGGCGCTGGTGTGCGCGGCGTTCATCGCGAACGGCGCGAGCCAGCCCTCGGCGCGCGACGGGTCGGGCTGGTGGAACACGGGCCGGCCGTTGATCCCGCGTACGGCGGCGCGGTCACCGAACCCCCGTATCCCCTGCATCGTGCCGAAGTAGTGGTCGAACGACCGGTTCTCCTGCATGAACACCACGACGTGCTGGATGTCCTCCAGCTTGCCGGGCCTGCCCGGCGCGGCGAGCGCGGTGCGCAGGCTCAGTGGCAGCGCGGCCAGCACTCCGGCGGCCGCGGCGCCGCCGATGAGGGTGCGGCGGGAGAGTTCGGGTCTGTGCTCGGGGTGCGGTGAGCTCGTGCTCATCGGGGGTGTCCTCCAACGTCCTTCTGCAAGCGGCCTGTTTGGCCCAGACCCGTTATGAATACGAGACAGAAGTGGCCGTGGCCAGAGGTGTGCGTGAAGTTCCCATGACGCGGATCCGTATGCCGCGCTCCGGCGTCTGAGAAGGCATGGACGGGGAGAAGCACCCGACGCCCGCGGAGCCCGTTGCCGCCGAACGGCCGCCCGAGGGCTGCCTCGTGGCCGCGATCCGCATCCCGGTGCGCATCGTCGTCCTGGTCCTCGTCGTACCGATCCGTCTGACCTGGGACGCCGTCACCGCCGGCGGTCGTGCCGTGTGGCGTCGCGGCCTGGTGCCCCTGGCCCGCGGGACCGGACAGCTGCTGCGCGCGGTGTTCGTGGTGCCGTGGGTGTGGTTTGGGGTCCGCGTACTGGCTCCGGCGGCGCGGGGCGTGGGCTCCGCGCTGACGTGGCTCGGCGGGGCGCTGTTCGTGTGGCCGTGGGTCGCGTTGTGGAGGCGCGTGCTGGTTCCGGTCGGCCGGGGGGTCGCCGTCGCGCTGGCATGGACCGGCAAAGCGCTCTTCGTCCGGCCGTGGGTCGCGCTGTGGCGCTACGTCCTCGCGCCGGTCGGCCGCGGGGTGCGGGACGTCGCGCTGTGGGTGTGGTGGAAGGGCGTCGTCGCCTCGGTCGCCTGGTGGTACCTCCGGGTGATGACACCGGCCGGGCGCGGGATCGCGTGGCTTTCGCGGGGGGTGTGGGCGGGTCTGGCGTGTGTGGGCCGAGGGATCGCGCGTCTCGCCTCTGCCGTCTGGGGCGGGGTTGTCGCGGTGGGGCGCGGGATCGCGTGGCTTGCGCGGGGGGTCGGGGCGGGTCTGGCCTCCGTGGGCCGGGGCGTCGCGCGCGTGGCATCCGTCATGTGGGGCGGGGTTGTCGCGGTGGGGCGCGGGATCGCGTGGCTTGCGCGGGGGGTCGGGGCGGGTCTGGCCTCCGTGGGCCGGGGCGTCGCGCGCCTCGCCTCCGCCGTCTGGGCCGGGCTCGCCGCGGCCGGGCGCGGCCTGCGCTTGGGCGGCGTGTGGCTGCTGCGGGCGCTCTTCGTCCGGCCGTGGGTGTGGCTGTACGCGCGCGTGCTCATGCCTCTCGGCGGCGGGATCGCCTGGCTGGCGCGGGGCTTCGCGGCGGCGGGCCGCGCCCTGGGGGCAGGCCTCGCCGCACTGCTGCGCGCCCTCGTCGTCGTCCCCGCGGTGTGGCTTTACGCACACGCCCTGACCCCGCTCGGTCGTGGCATCGCTCTCCTCGCGCGCGGCACGGCGACCGCCGTCATCTGGCTCGCCAAGGCCCTCTTCGTCTGGCCCTGGGTCTGGCTCCACACCCGCGTACTCGCACCCGCCGGACGCGCAACTGCCTTTCTTTTCAAGCTGGTTGGGGTTCAACTCGCTCTTGCCGTCCGAGCGCTGGGCGCGGGCCTGGCGCTCGGACGGGGCGTGTGGTCAGGGCTCGCGTGGCTCGCGCGTGCGGTGTGGGCCGGCGCCGCGTGGTTCGGGCGTGGGTTCTGGACCGTCGCCGTCACCCTCGTACGGTGGATCTTCGTCGTGCCCGCCGTCGCCCTCTGGCGCTGGGTACTCGTGCCCGTCGGGCGGGCGGTCGTCGTCCTCGTGCGGGAGACCGGCGAGGCGCTCGGGCACGCGTGGCGCGTCGCCGGACACATGTCGCGGGCCGTCGGACGGTTCCTCGGCCGACTCCTGCGGTGGATCTTCGTGGACCCGGTGCGCTGGGCGTACCGCAACGTGTGCGCCCCGCTGGGACACCTCGTACGGGACTCCGTATGGCGGCCCACGGCCCAGGCGGTCAAGGACGCGGGGCGCACCGCGCGCCAGGCCCTCGCGGCGGCACGCGAGAGCGTGCGCCAGGCCAGGGCCGACGTCCGCCGGGCGCTCTTCGGAGCAAAACGGGCGGAGCCCGAACCGCTGGTCAGGGACCGGCGGGAACCTGACCCGCCGCAGGCACGTACTCTAGGTAGCAGTACGACCGCTCTCACGAAGGACTAGAACACTGGGCAAGCGACAGCCCGAAGGCCCGCCGCCCGCACCCGCGGTGCAGCGCATCCGACTGCGCTACACCAAGCGCGGCCGCCTCCGGTTCACCAGCCACCGTGACTTCCAGCGCGCCTTCGAGCGTGCGCTGCGCCGCGCCGAGGTACCCATGGCGTACTCGGCGGGGTTCACGCCGCACCCGAAGGTGTCGTACGCCAATGCCGCACCCACCGGCACGGGCAGCGAAGCCGAGTATCTGGAGATCGCGCTCACCGAAGCGCGCGACCCGGACACGCTGCGCGAGCTCCTCGACGAGTCGCTCCCCACGGGGCTCGACATCATCGAGGCCGTCGAGTCCCGCACCTCGGGCCTCGCCGACAGGCTCACCGCATCCGTCTGGGAGCTGCGGCTCGACGGCGTCGACGCCGCTGAGGCCAAGGCCGCCGCGGACGCGTTCGTCGCGGCGGAGGCCGTCGAGGTCCAGCGAAGGACAAAGAACGGGATGCGGACGTTCGACGCCCGCGAAGCCGTCGTGAGTCTCGAGGCCGCCGAGGCCCCGCAGGCGAACGACGCCCCGGCTGATAGGCCGACCGACAAGGCCTGTGCGATACTGCGCCTGGTTGTTCGGCACGTGACGCCTGCCGTTCGACCCGACGACGTTCTGTCCGGTCTCCGAGCTGTGGCCGACCTGGCGCCGCCGGTCCCCGCAGCGGTGACCAGGCTGGCGCAGGGGCTTTTCGATGAAGAGACCGGCACGGTGACCGACCCGCTCGCGCCCGACCGCGAGGCAGTCGAGGCCGCACCTCCCGCAAGCGGGGGGAGCGCCGCAGCTGCCGCCGCGACGGCGCCGGTGCCAGGTTCCGCGTAAGGACGGTCGTCGAAGCGCCGCCCTCGTACTCGGGAGCCACCTGGGTCGGGCAGCGCACGAACCCAAGGACTTTCGCCAGGCCGTACGCACACATGGCGTACGGAACCGGCGAGAACAGACAGAGAGCTCCCGTGCGGCGCCCGCGCCCCGGACGGCGGCACCGCGCATGAATGCGCGAGCCGCGGACGTCACCGGACCAGGCGCGGCGCCCGGGAGCCTGACGGGAGATCCACCCGCATGCTCGAGCCGACCGAACCCACTGAGACGTCGTCGTCCGTGGGAACCGACAACAACAGCCCCAGCGACACCCTGCCGCCGCGCCGTCGGCGCCGTGCGGCTTCGCGCCCCGCGGGCCCGCCCACGGGTGCCGCCGCCGACACCGCCCCGGCCGTGAAGGCCGCCGCCGCCCCCGTCGCCGACGAGGCCGACGAGGCCGAAGAGACCGAGGCAGACGCGGCCGCCGCCGAGGCCCCCGCGCAGGACGCCGCACCCGCCGGGCGCCCGCGGCCGGCGTGCCACCCGCCGCGCCTCCGCGCCCGCCGGCGCACCCAAGACTCCCGACGCAGCAGAGAGCGCCGAGGCCGAGCCCGCTGCCGCCGCCGCGCCCGCCGTCGCCGCGGAGGAGCCTGCCGCCGAGCCGGAGGCCGCGCCCACCGGGCGTACCCGCCGCCGCGCCACGCGCCGCGTCTCCGCCCCCGCCGCTACCCCCGAGCAGGCCGAGGCCCCCGCAGTGACCGAGCCCGTCGCCGCGCCCGCCGTGGCCGCGGAGGAGCCTGCCGCCGAGCCGGAGGCCGCGCCCGCCGGGCGTACCCGCCGCCGCGCCACCCGCCGCTCCACCGCCCCCGCCGGCGCACCCGAGCAGACGGAGCCCGTGGCCGCCGCCGAGCCCGCCGCGACGGAGACCCCGAAGTCGGAGGCTCCCAAGAAGTCCGAGGCCCCTGAGACCGAGGCTCCCAAGACCGCCGCCCCCGCCGCCGCGTCCGACGAGGACGCCGAAGGCGGCCGCCGCCCCCGCCGCCGCGCCACCCGCAAGGCCGCGGTCGGCTTCTCCGAGCCCGCGCAGCGCGCCGCCAAGAAGGCAGCCTCGCGCGCCGCCGCCGAGCCCGCCGCCGACGAGACCAAGGGCACGAAGGGCTCGCGCCGTCCCGCGCGGCCGTCCGTCGCCGTCTTCCAGGCGCCGGTCTTCGCCGAGCCGATGTTCCAGACCCCGGAGCGCGCCGCCGCCGCGGCGGCCGCCGCCGAGGCCGCGGTGGAGGAGGAGCCGGTCGAGGCCGAGGCTCCCGTCGAGGCCGTGACCGTGGCCGATGTGGTCGCGGAGGAGACGCCGCGCCGTCGTCGCCGCCGTGGCCGTGCCGCCGAGGAGCAGCCCGCCGCACCGGCCGCCGAGCCGCAGCGGCCCGCCGCCGTCGAGGAGCCTGCCGAGGCCGAGGAGGCCGAGGGCGACCAGGACCACGAGGACCACGACGAGCAGGGCGATCGCCCCACGCGCCGCCGGCGCCGTGGTGGCCGCCGTCGCCGTCGCGGTGACTCCGCGGACGCCGAGTCCGACGAGCAGAGCGACGAAGAGGCCGAGCACACCGACGAAGAGGCCGAGCACACCGACGAGAGCGATGACGCCGACGAGGCCGACGAGCGTGAGGAGTCCGGCCCGTCCGGCTCCAGCAGCAGCCGTCGCCGCCGTCGTCGTCGTCGCCGCGCGGGTGACGCCTCCACCGATGGCGAGCCGGGCGACAGCGACCCCGAGCGCACGGTCGTGAAGGTCCGCGAGCCCCGTAAGCAGGAGGAGCGGGGCACCGGCGCCGACGAGGTGCAGTCCATCAAGGGCTCGACGCGTCTCGAGGCGAAGAAGCAGCGCCGCCGTGAGGGCCGCGAGCAGGGCCGCCGTCGTGTGCCGATCATCACCGAGGCCGAGTTCCTGGCCCGCCGCGAGGCCGTCGAGCGGGTCATGGTCGTCCGCCAGCACGGCGAGCGCACCCAGATCGGCGTGCTCGAGGACGACATCCTCGTCGAGCACTACGTCAACAAGGAGCAGTCGACCTCGTACGTCGGCAACGTGTACCTGGGCAAGGTCCAGAACGTGCTGCCGTCCATGGAGGCCGCCTTCATCGACATCGGCAAGGGCCGCAACGCCGTGCTCTACGCCGGTGAGGTCAACTTCGAGGCGCTCGGCATGGCCAACGGGCCGCGCCGCATCGAGACCGCCCTCAAGTCCGGCCAGTCCGTCCTCGTGCAGGTCACCAAGGACCCGATCGGCCACAAGGGCGCCCGCCTGACCAGCCAGGTCTCGCTGCCCGGCCGCTACCTGGTCTACGTCCCCGAGGGGTCGATGACCGGCATCAGCCGCAAGCTGCCCGACACCGAGCGCGCGCGTCTGAAGACCATCCTCAAGAAGATCGTCCCCGAGGACGCGGGCGTCATCGTGCGCACCGCCGCCGAGGGCGCGAGCGAGGAGGAGCTGAGCCGCGACGTCGAGCGTCTGCAGGCCCAGTGGGAGGAGATCCAGAAGAAGTCGAAGCAGATCTCGACGAGCTCGCCGAGCCTGCTGTACGGCGAGCCGGACATGACCGTCCGCGTCGTGCGCGACATCTTCAACGAGGACTTCTCCAAGGTCATCGTCAGCGGTGACGAGGCGTGGGACACCATCCACGGATACGTCAACCACGTGGCGCCCGACCTGGCCGACCGCCTCTCGAGGTGGACCTCCGAGGTCGACGTCTTCGCGACGTACCGGATCGACGAGCAGCTCGCCAAGGCGCTCGACCGCAAGGTCTGGCTTCCCAGCGGCGGCTCGCTGGTGATCGACAAGACCGAGGCGATGATCGTCGTCGACGTCAACACCGGCAAGTTCACCGGCCAGGGCGGCAACCTCGAAGAGACCGTGACGAGGAACAACCTCGAAGCGGCCGAGGAGATCGTGCGCCAGCTGCGCCTGCGTGACCTCGGCGGCATCGTCGTCATCGACTTCATCGACATGGTCCTGGAGTCCAACAGGGACCTGGTCCTGCGCCGGCTCCTCGAGTGCCTGGGCCGTGACCGGACCAAGCACCAGGTGGCCGAGGTCACCTCGCTGGGCCTGGTCCAGATGACCCGTAAGCGCGTGGGCCAGGGCCTCCTGGAGTCCTTCTCCGAGACCTGCGTCCACTGCAACGGGCGCGGTGTCATCGTCCACATGGAGCAGCCCACGTCCGCTGGTGGCGGCAAGCGCAAGAAGCGCGGCCGTGGCGGCAACGGCGCGGAGCCCACGCTCGAGCACGACCACGAGCAGGCGGCGCTGGAGACGGAGGTGGAGACCGAGGCAGAGGTCGCCGCCGAGGTCGCGGCCCCGGTCGCACTGGCCGAGCCCGAGTTCGTGCCCGACGAGGAGCTGTACAGCAGCCCCGCCGAGGCGGAGGCCGCGGCCCGTGGTGGCCGTTCGCGCCGTCGTGCGACCCGCAGGGCGTCGGCTCCGGCCGGCGCGCCCAAGGGCGAGGCAGCCCCGAAGGAGGCCGCCAAGGTGGAGGCCCCGCAGGTCGAGGCTCCCAAGGCTGAGGCCCCGCAGATCGAGGCGGAGCCCGTCGTGGCCGAGCCGGTCGTGGCGGAGCCCGCCCCGGTCGAGGACGCCGCTCCCAAGGGGCGTACGCGCCGTCGGGCGACCCGTAAGGCGACGGCTCCTGCCGGTTCGCCGAAGGCCGCCGCCGAGGCCGAGGTGACCGTCACGGCGCCCGCCAAGCCCGAGCCGGAGCCCGTCGTCGCCGAGGAGCCCAAGGCCGCTGTGGCCGAGGAGAAGGCCGAGGCGCCCGTCGAGAGCGCGGCTCCGGCCCGCCCGCGTCGCCGCGCCGTCCGCAAGGCCACCGCGCCCACCGCGTCCGAGGAGACGGCCGTCGTGGTCGTCTCGTCGGCCACGGAGGCGCAGGCCGAGCCGGAGCAGGCCGAGCCCGAGGCCGCCGAGCAGGCGCCCGCCGCCAAGAAGACGGCCCGTAAGACGGCCAAGAAGGCGACGGCGAAGAAGGCCGCCACCAAGAAGACCGCGGCCAAGAAGACGGCCGCGAAGAAGACGACGGCCAAGAAGGCGGCGACGAAGACCGCGGCCAAGAAGGCGACCGCGAAGAAGACCGTGGCGGCCGAGCAGCAGGCTCAGCCGTCCGTCTCCGCCGCGGCCGACGAGGCCTGAGCAACGCGGTAGATCCGGATCCGACGCCCCCGAGCCGCACCACGCGGCTCGGGGGCGTCGGCGTGTCACAGTTCACGTATTTCGACTGGACCGCACCCTGCTCTTGGAGACCGGTCAACTACCTGTAAAACTCATGGAGTCGCACGAGTGAACATGAACGATCACGCGACCGCGCGTTGGGGAGAACACGCGGCCCGTGAAAATGGGGAGGGGTAGCAATGGCGCACGCGCGCCTGAGAGGCACGGGCCGTCACCGTGCCGTGAAGCCGGTCAAGGGCGCCAGACAGGCCGTGGCCATCGCCACGGTCTTCTCGGCGGCCGGGATCCAGGCCACCACGTCCGTGGGGACCGCCGCCGCGGACACCCCGACGTGGACCGAGGGGCCGATATTCAACGACCCGCACGGCACCACGGACCAGCAGTACGCGATCCGCACCAGGCTGATCCAGCTGACGAACGCGGCGCTGCCCGGTTCGGTGATCAAGGTCGCGGTCTACCACGTGTGGGAGCAGTCGGTCGTCGACGCGCTCGTCGCGGCCAAGAACCGCGGCGTGAACGTGCAGATGCTGCTCGACGAGTCCAGCGTCAGCGACCGCCCCACCAACACGTCGTACACCCAGTTGAAAACGGCCCTGGGCACCACCAGGACGAGCTCGTCCTTCGTGACGCTCTGCCCGGCGCACAAGTCCTGCCTGGGCGATCCCAAGTACGGCCAGTCGATCATGCACAACAAGTTCTGGCTGTTCTCCGCGGTCGAGGGCGCCACGAACGTCGTCGTACAGACCACGTCGAACTCGACGCCGTCGGCGCACACGAGGTTCTACAACGACGCGCTGATGCTGCCGAACAACGGCGTGATGTACGAGGCGTACTCGGACTACTTCACGGACATGACCGGCAAGAGCTGGTCGACGTGGGACTACCGCACCGTCAGCAACGGCCTGTACAAGGCGTATTTCTTCCCGCGGGCCGGCACGGTCAACGAGTCCGACACGATGTACTCCGTCCTCAACAACGTCGCCTGCTCCTACAAGGACCCGGTGACCGGCGCCGCGAAGAATACCGTCATCCGGGCCGCGATCTTCAAGGTCACCCGCAAGCAGATCGCCGACAAGCTGGTCTCGCTGAAGAAGCAGGGCTGCACCGTCAGCCTCATGTACGCGGAGACCGACAGCGCCAAGAGCCTGGGCGGCCCCAAGGGGACGTGGGAGGCGCTGCACGCCACCGGCGGGCCCTCGCTGCGCTGCTTCAACGACGACCGGGACCCGCTGAACCCCGGCAAGAAGCTCACGACGCCGTACATCATCCACTCGAAGTACCTGCTGGTGGACGGGATGTACGACGGCAAGCGCAACAAGATCACCTTCACCGGGTCGCAGAACTACACGGGCCCCGCGCTGCGCGAGAACGACGAGGCGATCGTCAAGGTCGACGACGACTCCGTGCACGACGCCTACCGCGACCACTTCAACCGGGTGTGGAACGTCACCTGGCCCGGCACGGCCGACGCCACGGACCTGTGCAAGGGCGTGAAGCCGCTGCCGCAGGACGGTGAGAAGCCGCCCGCGTAGCCCGCGCGCACCCGGCGGAAGGGGGCTGGTTTGACCCTTTCGGCGGGTGACCCGTAACCTTGACCGTCGGCGTCTGTTGAGCGCCGCACCCCTGAGCACCTCACCTCCCGGTCCGCCGGGGGAGGCCGCTCGTCCAATCCGGAACATCACGGGCCTTCGGGCGCGTGTGAGCGGCTGGCTTCAGGGGTTTCGTTCCGAGCGAGAGTGAGATCCGCGTGTACGCCATCGTGCGCAGCGGTGGTCGCCAGCACAAGGTTGCTGTCGACGACATCGTTGAGGTTGACAAGATTTCCACCGCCAAGGTTGGCGACACCGTAGAGCTCTCTACGCTGCTCGTTGTCGACGGCGACGCTGTGACCAGCGACCCGTGGGTGCTGGCCGGCATCAAGGTGCAGGCCGAGGTCGTGGACCACCACAAGGGTGCCAAGATCGACATCCTTCGGTACAAGAACAAGACCGGCTACCGCCGTCGTCAGGGTCACCGTCAGCAGTACACGGCGATCAAGATCACCGGCATCCCCGCGGCTGCGAAGTAAGGGACTGAGACAAGATGGCACACAAGAAGGGCGCATCGTCCACTCGGAACGGGCGCGATTCCAATGCTCAGCGGCTCGGTGTGAAGCGCTTCGGCGGTCAGACCGTCAACGCCGGTGAGATCCTGGTCCGCCAGCGCGGCACCCACTTCCACCCGGGCACGGGCGTCGGTCGCGGTGGCGACGACACCCTGTTCGCGCTGAGCGCCGGTGCGGTGGAGTTCGGTACGCACCGCGGCCGCAAGGTCGTGAACATCGTTCCGGTCGCCTGAAACCCCTAGTTCCTAGGACTCAGGCTCCGTAGAGCGTTTTCGCGAGGGCGGACCTTGCTTGCCCGGCCAGAAGCTTCGGCTTCCGGATCGGGAAGCAGGTCCGCCCTTCGTGTGTTTCCAATGAACGACGAGCAAAGACATTTCGTACTCCTCCGGCCTCGTGCCGGGGGAACCCCCAGGAGGCACTGAACCATGACCACCTTCGTGGACCGCGTCGAACTGCATGTCGCCGCGGGTAACGGAGGCCACGGCTGTGCCTCCGTTCACCGTGAGAAGTTCAAGCCGCTCGGCGGCCCGGACGGCGGCAACGGCGGCCGTGGCGGCGACGTCATCCTGGTCGTCGACCAGGCGGTGACGACGCTCCTCGACTACCACCACTCACCCCACCGCAAGGCCACGAACGGCAAGCCCGGCGAGGGCGGGAACCGCTCCGGCAAGGACGGCCAGGACCTCGTCCTGCCCGTGCCGGACGGCACCGTCATCCTCGACAAGGCGGGCAACGTGCTGGCCGACCTCGTCGGCCAGGGCACGACGTACGTCGCCGCCCAGGGCGGCCGCGGCGGCCTCGGCAACGCGGCGCTGGCCTCGGCCCGCCGCAAGGCCCCCGGCTTCGCGCTCCTCGGTGTGCCCGGTGACCTCCAGGACATCGTCCTCGAGCTCAAGACGGTCGCGGACATCGCGCTCGTCGGCTACCCGAGCGCCGGAAAGTCGTCCCTCATCTCGGTCCTGTCGGCCGCCAAGCCGAAGATCGCCGACTACCCGTTCACGACGCTCGTCCCGAACCTCGGCGTCGTGACGGCGGGCGAGACCGTCTACACCATCGCCGACGTGCCGGGCCTCATCCCGGGCGCCAGCCAGGGCAAGGGCCTCGGCCTGGAGTTCCTGCGCCACGTCGAGCGCTGCTCGGTCCTGGTCCACGTACTCGACACGGCCACCCTCGAATCGGACCGTGACCCGGTCTCCGACCTCGACATCATCGAGGAGGAGCTCAAGCAGTACGGCGGCCTCGACAAGCGCCCGCGCCTCGTCGTCCTCAACAAGATCGACGTACCGGACGGCCAGGACCTCGCGGACCTGGTCCGCCCGGACCTGGAGGCCCGCGGCTACCGCGTCTTCGAGGTGTCGGCCGTGGCCCACAAGGGCCTCAAGGAGCTGTCCTTCGCCCTCGCCGAGATGGTCGCCGCGGCGCGCGCCGCCAAGCCCAAGGAGGAGGCGACCCGCATCGTCATCCGGCCGAAGGCGGTCGACGACTCGGGCTTCACGGTCGCGCAGGAGGAGGACGGCCTCTTCCGCGTGCGCGGCGAGAAGCCGGAGCGCTGGGTGCGCCAGACCGACTTCAACAACGACGAGGCCGTCGGCTACCTCGCCGACCGTCTCAACCGCCTCGGCGTCGAGGACGCCCTCCTGAAGGCCGGCGCGGTCACGGGCGACGGCGTGGCCATCGGCCCCGAGGACAACGCGGTCGTCTTCGACTGGGAGCCCACGGTCATGGCAGGCGCCGAGATGCTCGGCCGCCGAGGCGAGGACCACCGCTTCGAGGAGCCGCGCCCCGCGGCCCAGCGCCGCCGCGACAAGACGGAGCGCGACGACGCGGAGCAGGAGTACGACGAGTTCAAGCCGTTCTAGGCGTAGTCGGGCGTTCCCGCCCAGCTCATGAAGAAGGCCCCCGGGAGATTCTCCCGGGGGCCTTCTTCATGTTCAGCCTGCGCGCGGAGCTTCAGTGTTCAGCCCGCGCGCCGAGCGCTACGCCGTGACCGTGTCGCCGGACTCCGAGTCGGAATCCAGGGCCTCGGCGAACTCGTCCCCGTCCGTGTCGCGCTGGCCGGGGATCTCCGCCGCGAGGCGGGACGCCATGCGGACGCGGCGCTCGTCGGCCCGGTCGCACAGCGCGCGCACCGCGTCGTTGAAGCGGTCCAGGGACGGCGGGTCGGAGGGGCCCAGGAGGTGCTCCTTGAGCTCCGCGCGGGCCTCCGCATGGGAATCCGTCTCCGGGGTGCGTACGGCCGCGAGAAGGGCGGGTACCTCCGTTGCCGCGGGCGTCAGGATCGTCGCCGCGCTCACCGTCGGGAATCCGGCGCGGAAATCACTCTCGGACATGCCCGAGGTGTTCGCGACGGCGTACGGCTTCTCGCTCGTCAGCCAGTCCGAGACGACCGAGGAGACATCGCTGATGAGGACGTCGGCCTCGTTGAAGCAGGTGAAGATCGCCGGGCGGGCGTCCGTGATGACCAGGTGCTCCCACTCCGGGAAGGACGCCCAGTAAGCGGCCTCCCACGCGGCGGTCGCCTCGGCGACGGCAGACTGCCGGTCCCCGTCGGGCGCGCCCTGGAGCATCATGCGCTCCATCTCGTCCGCGCTGGCGCGGAACGCGGTCGACGTCAGCCTGTCCAGCTCCGCCGCGCGGCGGACCAGCTCGGCAGCGGCCTCGGGGCCGGGCCGGGCGCCGGAGCGCTTCGCGGCCGCCTCGCGGACCATCGCCTTGATGCGCTCGTTCGCGACGCCCGCGCGCGGGTCGACCGAACCGGTCATCGGGTGCGGCTTGTAGAGGAGGCGTACGGAGTCGTCGGCGAGCAGGTGCTTGACGATGTTCTCGCCGGCGAGCAGTACCGACGTGTTGCCCGGGTTGCCGTCCCAGCCCTCCCAGGTAGGGGCGTAAAGGACCGTCGTGTACGTGCCCCGGGACGCGCCGGTGGCGCGCTTGATGGGCGAGAGCTGCGGGCGGCCCACCTCCACGACGTCCTTGTCCTCGACGCCGATGTCGGCGAGCTGGTAGCGCTCGCGGGCCGCGGGCCCGGCCACCCACACCTCGTCGTACGCCTTCGCGTACGGGTTGCAGGAGGACAGCTTGTCGCTCTCGCCGTGGTTGATGAAGGCGTGCTTGATCGTCGGGATGCGCAGGACCTGGGAGGTCTTCGCGGCGTTCGCCGGGTGCAGCACCATCTTCAGCGTCGAGTTCTCCAGGGAGAACATCGTGGCGACCTTGGGGAAGCAGATGATCGGCACGTCGGTCGCGTCGATCTTCTGGACCATGAACCGCTCGCGCAGCACGATCAGCGGCTTGCCGTCGACCTCGGAGAGCGTGGAGAGCCACATGTTGGCCTGGTACGCGGACGACGTGCCGCCCGAGAAGTACATCGCGACGGTGGGCTTGTAGTCGGCCAGCCACCGGTCGAGCCAGGCCATGACCTTCTGCTCGCTCAGGGCGCGCTTCTTCGGGAGCAGCCAGGTCGCGAGGTGGACCGTGCCGCCGCCGAGCAGCACGATCGAGACGGCGAGGCCGATGCCGCCCCAGAGCGCGTCGGTGGTGGCCGCGGTGATCAGCAGGCCGACGGTACCGGGGGCGGCGAAGGTGAGCAGGCGGTGGCCCTGGCGGCGGGCCAGGATGCGCGGCGGGGCCGCGGAGAGCCGCAGCTCGGACGCGTCGATGTTCCGCGTCACGATGGGCAGCGCGCGCGTGCGCCGCACCAGCACGGCCACTGCCTGGCACACGAAGTGCAGGGCGTAGAAGGCGAGCAGCGCGATGGTGAGGGGGGACTGTTCGGCCAGCGGCTCGATGCCGTCGATGCGCAGGAGGCCGACCAGGATCAGCATGTCGCGCAGCAGCTGCCGGACGGTGACATCGAAGCGGATCTTGCCGAGGAGGGAGAGCAGGCCGGGCTGCTTGTACTGGAGATACGTGTCGAGCGCGAGACCTGCGGCGCTCGCGGCGACGAACACCGGGACGTACGGGATCAGCGCGCTGACGAGCTGGGCCGTGTAGAGCGCGAACATCGCGAAGAGCGCGGAGAGCTGCACGACGCGGCGGGGGGCAAGGCCGGCGGAGGGCACTGGGCGGGGCTCCTGGCAGGGGGGGTCGGGTGGAGGGGGAAAGATTTACGGGGGGTGCGGCATTCTTCGACGAAGGCCGACCACTGACCGTATGACTTTCGCGCCCTCGCTAGCAATCCTTCGTGACAGCAATCACCGGATAAAGGGGCAAAGGCCCCACGATCTCTGGGCAGCGATTCCTTTCGCCGCCTCCGGTGGAATTCCTTTCGCGTGAGCCTGCCGTCCGCCCCTCGGAACCCGGAGGCGCCGCGCCGTGTCGCTCACGTAGATTGCAGGACCTGGGCCGTGGCCGGGACGAGGCCCGCGGCCGGTCAGCACCGATGGGGAACGCACGTGTCAGCGGCAGGGCAGGACATGAGGCAGGGCGTGGCGGAAGCCCGCAGGATCGTGGTCAAGATCGGATCCTCCTCGCTCACCACCGCCGAGGGCGGCCTCGACGCCGACCGGGTCGACGCCCTCGTCGACGTGCTCACCAAGGTCCGCAACGGCGGTGCGAAGGAGATCGTGCTCGTCTCGTCCGGCGCCATCGCCGCCGGGCTCGCGCCGCTCGGCCTGCGCCGGCGCCCCAAGGACCTCGCCCGCCAGCAGGCGGCCGCGAGCGTCGGCCAGGGTCTCCTGGTGGCCCGCTACACCGCCTCCTTCGCGCGCTACGGCGTCCGCGTCGGCCAGGTTCTGCTCACCAGCGACGACATGGCCCGCCGCGCCCACCACCGCAACGCGTCGCGCACCCTCGACCAGCTCCTCGCGATGGGCGCCCTGCCCGTCGTGAACGAGAACGACACCGTGGCCACGGACGAGATCCGCTTCGGCGACAACGACCGGCTCGCCGCCCTGGTCGCCCACCTCGTCCACGCCGACCTCCTCGTCCTCCTCTCCGACGTCGACGGCCTCTACGACGGCGACCCCGCCAAGCCCGGCAGCTCGCGGATCTCCGAGGTCCGCGGCCCCGCCGACATCGCGCACGTCAAGATCGGCAGTGCGGGGAAGGCGGGCGTGGGCACCGGCGGCATGGTGACCAAGGTCGAGGCGGCCGGGATCGCCGCGGCCGCGGGCATCCCCGTGGTCCTCACCAGCGCGGTGCACGCGGCCGACGCGCTCGCCGCCCGCGACACCGGCACGTACTTCCACCGCACGGGCCGGCGCAGCGCCGACCGCCTCCTGTGGCTCCAGCACGCCTCCACGCCGCAGGGCGCGCTCACGCTCGACGACGGGGCGGTGAAGGCTGTCGTGGAGGGCCGCAAGTCGCTCCTTCCCGCGGGCATCGCGGCCGTCGAGGGCGAGTTCAACGCGGGTGACCCCGTCGAGCTGCGCGACACCACGGGGCGCGCGGTCGCGCGCGGCCTGGTGAACTTCGACGCCAAGGAGATCCCGCAGCTCATCGGCCGCTCCACCCGCGAGCTGGCCCGCGAGCTGGGACCCGCCTACGAGCGTGAGGTCGTCCACCGGGACGACCTCGTGCTGCTGCGTGCCTGACCCCCCGGCGATATGTGAAGATCCGGCGTCCGCTCCGGTTGTAAACCGTGTAAACGGCCGAAAGCCGGGCCTCCGGCGGGGGACCTTCCCCAAAACCGCCCCACGACGGGGCTTGGCCTGCTCAACTTTGTTTCAGGAAGTTCCGCACGACCATTGCGCAAAGGAGGCCGTCGTGAGACGAGCGCGCCCGGGGGCGATGTCCCGAGGGTCGGCGGAGCGGGCACTGACCAGCGTCGCGGCCGGGGAGTCGTACCAGGGCAGCGGGCAGGGGGAGAGCGCCGTGACGGAGGAAGGCCCCCGCCTCTGGCATGTCACTCTCAGCGTCTCCGGCGCCGACGCGCCCCTCGCGGAGGTGCGGCGGGGACTCGAACAACTGGCGCACGACCACCCCTTTCTGCTGACGAGCCGGTACGCCGTCGACCACGCCGAGATCCGCTACTGGGAAGAGGCCCGCGACCTGCACGACGCGGCCGCCGTGGCGCTGCGCCTGTGGGGCGAGCACCGCCAGAGTTCCCAGCTCCCGCCGTGGGAGATCGTCGGCCTCGAGGTCATCGACCGTGACACGTACCACCAGCGCATCGCCGAGGGATACGGGCCCCTGCCGGCCACCCCGGTCGGCGTACACCCGTTTTAGGTCACATCTCAGGGTTCGGAACAGTCGCCGGACGGCCCCTGCGCGCCCATTACCCTGCCGATATGACCTCGCTCTCGCCGTACGACTCGATGACCCCCGTCACCCAGGCCGCCTACCGCGCCCGGTCCGCGGCCGGTGTGATCGCCCCGCTGCCGCGGGCCGCGAAGGACGATGCCCTCGCCGCGATCGCCGACGCTCTCGAAGTGCGCACTGCCGAGATCGTCGAGGCGAACGCCAAGGACATCGCCCGCGCCCGCGAGGCCGGCACCAGCGAGTCGATCATCGACCGCCTCACGCTCACGCCCGAGCGGGTCCGCGCCATCGCCGCCGACGTGCGCGACGTCGTCGCCCTGCCCGACCCGGTCGGCACCGTCGTCCGCGGCAACACCCTCCCGAACGGCATCGACCTGCGCCAGGTCCGCGTCCCGCTCGGCGTCGTCGGCATCATCTACGAGGCCCGCCCGAACGTGACCGTGGACGCCGCCGCCCTCTGCCTCAAGTCGGGCAACGCCGTTCTCCTGCGCGGCAGTTCGTCCGCGTACGAGTCCAACACCGCCCTCGTGCGGGTGCTGCGCGACGCCGTCGGCGGCTCCGGGCTGCCCGCCGACGCCATCCAGCTCGTGCCCGGCGAGGGCCGCGACTCCGTCACCGAGCTGATGCGGGCGCGCGGCCTGGTCGACGTCCTCATCCCGCGCGGCGGCGCCTCCCTCATCAAGAACGTCGTCGAGAACTCGATCGTCCCCGTCATCGAGACCGGCACCGGCAACTGCCACGTCTACGTCGACGCCCACGCCGACCTCGACATGGCCGTCGACATCCTGATCAACTCCAAGGCGCAGCGCCCCAGCGTCTGCAACGCCGCCGAGACCCTCCTCGTCCACCAGGACATCGCCGACGCCTTCGTGCCCCGCGCCCTCGCGGCCCTCGCCGAGGCCGGCGTCACCGTGCACGCCGACGAGCGCGTCCTGGCGTACGCCGAGGGCTCCAAGGCCACCGTCGTCGAGGCGACCCCCGAGGACTGGGAGACCGAGTACCTCTCGTACGACATCGCGGCCGCCGTCGTGCACTCGCTGGACGCCGCCGTGGAGCACATCCGCCTCTGGTCGTCCGGCCACACCGAGGCGATCGTCACCACCTCGCAGCAGGCGGCCCGCCGCTTCACCCAACTGGTCGACTCCACGACGGTCGCCGTGAACGCCTCGACGCGCTTCACGGACGGCGGCCAGTTCGGCTTCGGCGCCGAGATCGGCATCTCCACCCAGAAGCTCCACGCCCGGGGCCCCATGGGCCTTCCGGAGCTGACGAGCACCAAGTACATCGTCACGGGCGACGGCCACATCCGGTAGCCGTGGGCATGCGGACGGCGACAAAGGGAATTCCCGCACCGACTGCCCAAAACGACCCCCCAGGTCTACTCTGGACGCGTGCCGGAGGACGTGGGGGGCACGCCGTTCCCTGACGGCTGGGAGCCCGACGACGACCGCGACCGCGGGGGTGCGGACGAAGAGTTCGCCTCCGTGGTCTTCGACGAGGACTTCGTGCAGGCCGCCGAGGTCCATGAACCGACCGCGGTCGAGCGGCTGCTCGCCGCGGCGCAGGCGCGCGCCGAGGCCCAGGAAGCCGAGGCGCGAAGGGCCCGCACGCGTGGCTCCGCGGTCGACGACGACCTCTACGACGACGGGTACGGCCCCGACCCGCGAGGCGGCTACGGCCACGGCCTTGACGCCGACGACCTCTACGACCCCGATGTCGACGAGGACGGCTACCCGCGCCCCGGCGCGTACGCCGCGAAGGTGCGCTGGCGCCGCCCCGTCGCCTGGCTGCTCGCCCTCGTCATGGGCATCGGCATGGTCGCGCTCGCCTTCACTGCCGTATACCGCGGCGCCTCGTCGGGCGGGCGCCAGGACCGGGTCCCGCCGCCCGCGACGACCGAGCTGGAGAAGGGCTTCCCGTCCGCCCCCAGCGCCTCCGCCGACTACTCCCAGTCACCGGTCCCCGCCACCCCGCGGATCCCCTGACCACGCACGGGTACACCCCGTCAGCACAGGGTTGAGACCCTGTCGGAAGTTGTCGCGTACCAGGGCGTTTACCGGACCCCCCACAGACCTACCCTGAAGGTATGGGCGAGCCAGGAGACCCACCCGAGGGGACCCCCGAGAGCGCTCCCGGCGGTGGTGGCGAGGACGAGTACCGATCCGTCGTCTTCGACGAGTCGTTCATCCGCGCTGCCCGGCTCCAGGAGTTCTCCGCGCAGGAGCGCATCACCGACCACGCGCCCGCCGTACGCCGGCGCCCCGGACTGCGCCGCGGCTTCACCCGGCAGGCCGTCATCCTCGTCATCCTGATCGTCATCGCGTTCGGCACCGCGATCTACATGGGTGTACGCAACCCCTACCAGGGCGTCACCGCCCGCCGGCCCGAACCGCTGCGGATGACCGTCATCCCGCTCTCGCCGCAGGGCCGGGTGCCCGGCACGGTCTCGGTGTCCGAGCTCTACGCGCACAGTCCCGCCGCCGAGTTCAGGACGGCCGCCGAGGGCATCAATCTGCCTCCGGAGCAGCACACCGCGCACTTCTCCGAGAGCCAGGTCTACGCCGCCCTGACCACCGCCAAGGACTATCTCGTCGAGTCCTCGCTCGACCCCGACGTGCTCACCGGGAAGGCCGTGCGGCCCGTGCGGATCCTGCTCGACCCGCAGCAGCTCGACCAGTTCGACCGGAGCTTCGACCGGCCCGCCGCCGACGGACGGCACGAGGCCACCGGCTGGCTCGTCCGCTTCGACCCGAAGCAGGCCGAGCTCGCCGACACCGGGATCCGCGTCCAGGGCACCCTGCGCGCCACGGAGTCCGACGCGGACACCCTCGAGGTCGTCTCCGACCACACCTTCGTCTACGCGCTGCGCCCGGCGGGTGCCGGCTCCGACGCGAAGGCGTCCCTGTTCACCGTCCGCCGCGAGCTGCACTTCCGCTTCGACCGGGACGACCTGCGCATGCACCAGGCCGAGATGCTCGTGAGCTATGTGCAGGCCGGGCCGCTGTCCTGCTCCGTCGACTCGGCCGCGCATCTGCACCCGCTGCTCGCGGGGCAGACACCGAAGGAGGGCGGCCCGGCCGGCACCGACCCGTTCGCCACGGGCGGCACCACCTCGCTGTGCGGTGCCCTCGCGCCGGGCGCCCAGCCTTCGCTCTGAGCCCCGCGGGAGCTACGCGCCGTCCTCCGGCGTCCCGTGGTTGCCCGTGTTCGCACCGCCGTTGCCGCCGCCGAACCTGCCGCGCAGCTTGCCGCCCAGGTCGCCCGCGCCGCCCGCGATGTCCGTGACCAGCTTCATCAGCGGGTCCTTGGAGCTGCGCACGTTCTCCGCGTAGTGCGAGGCCGACTGGCGGAACGAGTCGGTGACCGAGGTGTCCTTGTCCTCGGTGCGGCGCGGGTAGTGGCCGTCCATGATGCGCTGGTAGTCGCGGGTCGCGGCCCACTTCTTCAGCTCGGCCGCGCGGACCGTGGTGAAGGGGTGCGTGCGCGGCATCACGTTGAGGATCTTGAGCACGGAGTCACGCAGGTCGCCCCCGGCCTCGTACTCCTCGGCCTGCTTGAGGAACGCGTCCACGTTCATCTCGTGCAGATGGTTGCCGCCCGCGATCTTCATCAGACCGCGCATCGACGCGTTGAGGTCCTGGCCGACCAGCAGGCCCGCGCGGTCCGCCGACAGCTCCGACTTGCGGAACCACTCGCGCAGCGCCGTGACGATCGCCATGATCGCGAAGTTGCCGAGCGGGATCCACGCGACGCGGAGCGCCAGGCTGGTCAGGAACAGCAGTATCGTCCGGTAGACCGAGTGGCCGGACAGCGCGTGGCCCACCTCGTGGCCGACGACCGCCCGCATCTCCTCTTCGTCGAGCAGCTCCACCAGGCCGGTCGTCACGACGATGATCGGCTCGTCCAGGCCGATGCACATCGCGTTCGGCTGGGGGTCCTGGTTGACGTACATCGGCGGGACCTTCTCCAGGTCCAGGATGTAACAGGCGTCCCGCAGCATGTCGTTGAGGTGCGCGAACTGCTCGTCGGAGACCCGGACCGAGTCCGACAGGAACAGCAGGCGCAGGCTGCGCTCGGGCAGCAGACCGCTGAGCGCCTTGAACACCGTGTCGAAACCGCTGAGCTTGCGCAGTGCCACCAGGGCCGACCGGTCCGCCGGGTGCTCGTACGCCCGCGAGGAGATCCCCTCGAAGCGCCGGCGCTGCCTGCTCGGTACGTGCTCGCGCTGGTCGTCGTTGCCGTCGTTGACGTCGGGCATGCGTCCCCCATGTTCGTGTGCCGTCATGTTCGGTTGTGCCCCCGAGGAGGTCTCCACAGTAGGCGGAGATACCGTGGCGGGGCAGCACACCGAAGGAGCGAAACGCCATGGAGCACACACCCGACGCCGCCTGGCTCACCCAGGTGGTCAACGCCGCCGCCTCCGACCAGCAGGGTGCCGGCAATCTGCTGCGCACCGTGATCGTCGTGGGCTTCCTCGGCAGCGTGTTCCTGGGCTGGTTCCTGCTGCGGGGGTACAAGCGCGACGACTGACGCGGCCGCGGGGCGGACACGCATACGGCAGAGTCGGCGTGATCGCCGAGGACACCCCCGCATACGATGAGCGGGAAGTCTTTATCCAGACCTCATGTCACCACCCAGAGCCCGACTCCCCATCCCGTCTCACCCGGATAGGTCCTGCTGACGATGAGCCTCCACAGCACCGCTGCCCAGCTGGCCACTCTCGCCGCCGAGGGCGGCGAGGACGGCGGCAACCACCCGAGCCTCAGCCCCTACCTCACCGGCGGCGGAGCCCTGTTCCTCCTGCTGCTGCTGCTGTGGATCGTCACCCGCTTCAACCGGGACCGCTGACGTGCAAAAGCGCCGTCTGTGGGGATGAAGCCCCGGGGCTTCGTCCCCACAGACGGCGCTGTTCGTGCTGCCCAGTAGGCTCTGCACGCGTGACTCCGCCACTCCTTTTGGGGAGCGGCTTCTCACTCGGCTCGGGAAGAGCCTCATGACGGCCAAGCCCTGACCGTTGCCGAAGGCGCAAGCTCCATCTATTACCCTGTCCGGCGCACGGGGAGGGAATTCGGAATGGGACAGCACGACATGGTGACAAGTCCGGTCAACGGCCCGGCCGGCGGCCCGGACCGGGCCCGGATCAGCACCGCCAAGCGGCGTCTCGGCGTCATGGGCGGAACCTTTGACCCGATCCACCACGGACACCTGGTGGCGGCCAGCGAGGTCGCCGCGCAGTTCCACCTCGACGAGGTCGTGTTCGTACCCACCGGGCAGCCCTGGCAGAAGACGGACCGCACGGTCACTCCGGCCGAGGACCGCTACCTGATGACGGTCATCGCGACCGCCGAGAACCCGCAGTTCTCGGTGAGCCGTATCGACATCGACCGCGGCGGGCCGACGTACACCACGGACACACTGCGCGATCTGCGCGCGCTCAATCCGGACTCGGACCTCTTCTTCATCACCGGCGCCGACGCCCTGGGGCAGATCCTCACCTGGCGGTACACGGAAGAACTGTTCTCCCTGGCGCACTTCATCGGGGTCACCCGGCCGGGCCACCCGCTGACCGACCCCGGTCTGCCGGAAGGCGGTGTCTCGCTCGTCGAGGTTCCGGCCCTCGCCATCTCGTCCACGGACTGCCGTGCGAGGGTCGCCAAGGGTGCCCCCGTCTGGTACATGGTCCCGGACGGTGTGGTGCGCTACATCGACAAGCGCGAGCTGTACCGCGGCGAGTGAGCCGAGAGGGGCACCGGTGAACGACCGATACGACGGTTACTCGGGCAGTTACTCGGGGGACGCGTCCAACACGTCCGACCAGTACGAGCTCGTCGGCTACGACGAGTACGGGCAGCCCGTGTACCGGCAGGTGCCCCAGCAGCCTGCGCAGTACGAGTATCCGCAAGCGCCCCAGGGCTACGGCTACGACCCGTACGCCACCGGTCAGCAGCCGCCGGTGCCCTCGTACGACACGTACGACCCCTACGGGGCGGGTGCGCCCGCGCAGCAGGGGCCGCCCCCTTCCTACGACCCCTACGGGGCTGTCGCGGGAACGGGGCAGCAGCAGCGCGTCGAGGAGCAGACCGCGACCGCCCACATCCCGGCGCAGGCCGCTCCCCGGACCGAGCCCGCGGCGCGCGAGCGCGACGGGGCGCCCGAGTACCGCACCGAGCAGTTCTCCTTCGTCGAGGAGCCGGACGAGAACTCCGAAGACGTCATCGACTGGCTGAAGTTCACCGAGTCGCGCACCGAGCGCCGCGAGGAGGCCCGCCGCCGCGGCCGCAGCCGGGTCGTCGCCCTCGTCGTCGTCCTCGTGCTCTGCGTGACCGGCGGCGTCGGCTACCTCTGGTACGCGGGCAAGCTGCCCGGCTTCGGCTCCGCCGACTCCGGCAAGGGCGCCGCAGACACGGCGGGCCCGCAGAACCGCGACGTGATCGTCGTCCATCTGCACAACACCAAGGGCGGCGGCACCTCCACGGCGCTGCTCGTCAACAACACCACCACCAAGCAGGGCACCACCGTCCTGCTCCCCAACTCCCTTGCCCTGACGGACGACGAGGGCAGCGCGACGACGCTCGGCAAGTCCGTCGGCGGCGACGGTTCCTCCGGCACGCGCGACGCCATCGACACCGTCCTCGGCACGGACGTCGAGGGCACGTGGCGGCTGGACACCCCGTACCTCAACAACCTCGTCGAACTCGTCGGCAACATCGACATCGACACGAACGCCGACGTCCCCGACCCGGCCGCCAAGTCCGGGAAGAAGGCGACGTCCCCGCTGGTCAAGAAGGGCAAGCAGCAGACGCTGAGCGGCCCCATGGCCGTCGCGTACGCCACCTACCGCGCGCCCGGCGAGTCCGAGACCGCGCAGCTCATGCGGTTCGGCCAGGTCATGCAGGGCGTACTGCGCAAGCTGTCGTCCGACCCCCACGCCGCCACCGTCACCGTCCAGTCCCTCGCCCAGATCCTCGACCCGTCGCTGGGCGAGAAGGACCTCGGCGCGTTCCTCGCCAAGCTCGCCGACCGGGCCAAGGGCGGCGACTACAAGACCGCGCTCCTGCCCGTGCAGCAGGACGGCACCCTGTCCGAGCAGGCCACCGACAGCGTCGTCAAGGACGTCCTCGGAGGCACCGTCAAGAACCCGGGCAAGGACGCCTCCGTACGCGTCGGCATCAAGAACGCCACCGGCGTCAAGGCCCGCACGGAGAAGGCCAGGGTCTCGCTCGTGAACGGCGGTTACACCTTCGTCGACGCCGGGACGGGCACCACGGCCCAGGCCGCGTCGCAGGTCACGTACAAGGACGCCGACCGCAAGCAGGACGCCGTCGAGGTCGCCAAGACCCTGGGCCTGCCGACGAGCGCGGTGCGCAAGGGGAAGACCGTGGCGAACGCGGACGTGTCCGTGGTCCTCGGCCAGAACTACACGGGCGGACAGTAGGCGAGCCCGGCCCCGGGGGCGCGCTCCCGGGGCCAGGAGAATCCAGTAAGGGCCGTCGGCGGTCCGTGAGACCCTTGGGGTATCCCTTCAGGGGATTACTGCCCGCCGACGGAAAGCCTTGTAGTGACCGCCACTGACCGTTCCCTCGAGCTCATCACCACCGCCGCACAGGCGGCTGCCGACAAGCTCGCGCACGACATCATCGCGTACGACGTCAGCGATGTGCTGTCGATCACCGACGCCTTCCTGCTGGCCTCCGCGCCCAACGACCGCCAGGTCAAGTCGATCGTCGACGAGATCGAGGAGCGCCTGAACAAGGAGCTCGGCGCCAAGCCGGTCCGCCGCGAGGGCGACCGCGACGCCCGCTGGATCCTCCTCGACTACGTCGACATCGTCGTCCACGTCCAGCACAGCGAGGAGCGCGTCTTCTACGCCCTCGAGCGCCTGTGGAAGGACTGCCCCGAGCTGGAGCTTCCCGAGGACGCCAAGGCCACCCGTGGCAAGGCGGCGGAGCACGCCCAGCGGACGCAGGCCGCGGAGGAGGCCGAGGAGCTTCGCGAGCTGGGCGGAGAGCTGCGTTGACCGCCGCGGGGGCCGGCGCCGGAGCGGCCGGGGGACCGGCCCGCGGACGGCGCGTCATCCTGTGGCGGCACGGCCAGACCGCCTGGAACCTGGAGCGCCGCTTCCAGGGCTCCACGGACATCGGCCTGACCGAGACCGGCGTCGCCCAGGCCCGCCGGGCCGCCCGGCTGCTCGCCTCGCTGAAGCCGGACGCCATCGTCGCGTCCGACCTCAGCAGGGCCGCCGCCACGGCCGCCGAGCTGGCCGCGCTCACGGGCCTCGACGTCACGCACGACGAGGGCCTGCGCGAGACCTACGCCGGAGAGTGGCAGGGCCTCACGCACGACGAGATCATCGGCCGTTACGGCGACCAGTACGCCGCGTGGAAGCGCGGCGAGCCGGTGCGCCGCGGTGGCGGCGAGCTCGAGACGGAGGTCGCCGACCGGGCCGCCCCCATCGTGCTCAGCCACGCGGAGAAGCTGCGGCAGGACGGCACGCTCGTCGTGGTCAGCCACGGCGGCACGATCCGCACCACCATCGGGCGCCTCCTCGGTCTCGAGTCCCACCACTGGGAAGGTCTCGGCGGTCTCTCCAACTGCTGCTGGTCCGTCCTCGGCCAGGGGGCACGCGGCTGGCGGCTGCTCGAGCACAACGCGGGCACGCTCCCGGAGCCGGTGCTCGGCGACGACGACTGAGCCCCTGACGGGGCCGGACGGCCGGATTTCACTTTCCGGCAGGTCGCAGGCTAAAGTTCTTCTTGTTCGCAGCCGCGCAGAGCGGGGAGAACGCAAGGGGCTATAGCTCAGTTGGTAGAGCGCCTGCATGGCATGCAGGAGGTCAGGAGTTCAATTCTCCTTAGCTCCACAGTCGAAGCGTCCGCTTCACAAAGATCCCGTCCGGGTAAGGGCGGGATTTTTTGTTACCCGGCACACTTTTTCCAACTTCCTTGAGGCGCTTGGTGTCCCAGGGGCGTACAGGTCTGCGGATGTGGTCCTCGTGTGTGGGTGTGTGCGTAAGTGCTGGCCGGAGCGGGCGAACTCGGCGCCGTGTCCGGACCGGTACTCATGCGTCGCTGACCGTGACGCTCCGGCCGTGGCAGAATCGGACGGCCGGTAGAGGGCCGCGTCCGACCGACGAAGACGGCCCGACGGGAGGGAGAACGCGATGCCCGCGCGCATCACCGAGGCGGCCGACCGCCCCCTCGGCGTGACAGTGAGACCGGCCGAAGCGGCCCATTGCGGGCAGCACATGACTTTCCCTTCCCCCTCTCCCTCTTCTTCCCTTTCTTCCTCTTTCCCCGACTGTCCGTCCTGCGGCTCCCTCCACGTCGCGCAGATGCTCGGCGACAACGGCGGGATCTCGTACGTGTGCACGGCCTGCGGCCACAGCTGGAGCTGATCGATGGGTGCACACAGGAGGACGTGCGACTGGTGCGGCAGCGGCACGCCCATCGTCAGGGACATGGAGCCGGTCAACCCCGACTACCAGTACTGGTGCGAGGAGTGCGCGCGGGCGCTGATCATAAAGGGCGATCCGATCGAGACATATCGGGAGCTGGAGGGTGAGCCGATCTACGGCCGGCTGCTCGACGAGCACTGCACGCTCAAGCGGTTCTATTCGTTCGCCACGGCCTGAGGGTGGCGTAAATTCGGGCAAATCGGACCAAGGCGGAAACGATTTGGTGATGCTCCGGGTGCCCGGTAATGTTGGCGTCGCCGCCGGGGAAACCGGGCGACACGGTGAACATGCGGCTCCGCCGCGTGGCCGCAAGGGGCTATAGCTCAGTTGGTAGAGCGCCTGCATGGCATGCAGGAGGTCAGGAGTTCAATTCTCCTTAGCTCCACAGTAGTTGGACATGAAGACGGGCCACCCGAACAGGGTGGCCCGCTTTCGTATGCGGTCACGCAGCCCCGCGGGGCGCGCTCACGGGGTCAGCCGCGCCCGCTGCCCAGCGCTCTGCGCCCCCGGCCCGGCGGGAGCGCGGGCGGCAGGGCCGGGCGGGCCGGAACCGCCGCCGGGTCCTCCTCGATACGCAGCGCCAGCGCGGGGCACCGGCGTACGGCCCGTACGGCCCGCGCCTCCGAATAGCGCGCCACCGGGGCCTCCGCCACTGAGGGATAGCCGTCGGGGCCCAGCTGGATCAGCTCCGGCACGATGTCCGCGCACAGGCCGTGGCCCTCGCACAGCGTCCAGTCCACCGCGAGCCGCCGGCCGCTGGGGGACTCGCCCTGCGGCGCCTCCGTGTGCAGGGGCAGTACGCCCTGCACCGGGCGCCCGCAGCCGCCGCCCAGGACGTGCGCGGCCAGATCGTCCGTGAACGCCGAGATCGTCGACTCCAGGAACGCCGCCGAGCCGTCCGGGTGCTTGCACGCGCCGCGCCGCTTCACCGCCCTGGTGACCTGCTGGAGGGCTTCGAGGGCGGTGGGGCCGCCGCCGTTCAGCACGTCCTCCAGGCCGCGCGCCGCCGCCGGCAGACCCAGATAACAGGGCCCGCACTGGCCCGCGCTCTCCGAGGCCAGCCACTGCGCCACCCGCAGCGCCTCGCCGAGTGGGCAGGTGTCCGGGCCGATCGGCAGGATCGCGCCCGCGCCGAGCGCGCCACCGGCGGCCTCCAGGGAGGCGCGGGAGACCACCGCCTCCTGCGCCGCGAAGGCGTCGAGCCACTTGCCGTGATAGCCGCCCGTGAGCACGCCCTGGGGCATCGGCGGGGCGCCCGCGAGCTGGAGCACGTACCGCAGGGGCACCCCCGCCGGGACTTCGAGGACCATCGGGCGGGCGACGGCTCCGGAGAGGGTCAGCAGGATCGTGCCGGGCTCGTCGCGCAGGCCCGTGCGGCAGTAGCGCTCGGGCCCGGTGCGGGCCGCGACGGCGAGCTGGGCGAAGGTCTCGGCGTTCGACAGCAGGGTGGGCGCGCCGCCCACCCCGGAGTCGGAGGCGCGCACCTTGCGGCCCGGAGGCACCGGGGGTCCGCCGTCCGCCGAGCGGATCAGCGCGGAGGACTCCCCGGTGACCATGCGTACGGGGTTGCGCTGGACGCGCGCGCGTAGCGGGGCGCCACGGCGGTTGGACAGGCCCCTTTCGAGGAGCGCGGCCTGCATGGACGCCTCGGTGGAGTCGCGGGTCACGCCCACCACGAGGGTGCGGGCGCCGAGCGCCTCGGCGACCAGGAGCGCGCCGTCGAGGATGAGATGCGGGGCGCGGTTGATCAGCACCGTGTCCTTGCGGCAGGCGGGTTCGTCCTCGCTGCCGTTGACCACGACGACGGGGCGCACCCCGCGGCGTATCGCGGACTGGGCGACGGCGCGCAGCTTCTTGGCGAAGGGGAACCCCGCGCCGCCGCGGCCGCGCAGCGATATCTGCCCGGCCAGCGCGGCCAGTTGCTCACCGCCCATCGGTTCGAGCGGGCCGTGCACTTTCAGATGCATGTCGAGGTCGAGTCGCTCGACCAGGTCGAAGCCCGAGGTGAGCTGGGGGAGACCGACGACGCGGACTTCGGGGACGTCGGGCAGCGCGGTGTTCACTGAATGCCTCCGGGCGGCGTGTTCCAGGGCTCACCCGCGGCGGGGGCCTGGAACGGGCCGGGCAGCGTTTCGGTGGCGGACTCTTCCTCGAAGCTCGGGATGCCGCCGTAAGGGGTGTCGAGAGTGGGGTCGTACGCCGAGGGGGGTGCCGGAGCGGGGGGCGGCGGGGACGGGGCCGGCCAGCGCTCGGGGGGCTCGGGGTCGACGAACGGGAGGGCCTCGGTGGGCTGGAGGTCCAGGAGGGTCAGCGGCTCCCCGGGGGGCGGGTCGCCGAAGAGCGGGTCCCCCGGGGTCGAGACCGCACGGTAGGCGGCCGAGAAGCCGATTCCCGCGGTGGCGGGGCGCGGCTCGAACGCGGGGCGCGCCGGAGCCTCGAACAGCGGTGGCATGCCGGGGGACGGCATCTGGAGCGGGTTGTCGCGCGGCCGCGGCGGGGGCTCGCGGTTCACGTCGAAGCGGGGGCCGGACGGTGCGGGGCGGCCGGCGCCGCCGGGCAGCGGGGATTCGGTGACGTCCCTGCGACGGGTGCCCTGTGTCCTGCCGTCACTGTCGAGGAGCGCCAGGACGCGGGCGGCGACTTTGCGCTTGACCGGTCCCGGTGCCGCGCGCAGGGCGACCGCACCGCCCACAGCGACCAGGCACAGGCAGTACAGGACCACTACGTAGGTCTTCGGCTGCCGGCCCGCGTACAGGCCGTGGATCAGCGCCGAGCACCAGGCGGGGTAGGCCAGCATGTGCAGGGCGCGCCAGCGGGAGGCGATCTGGGCCGGGGAGGCGAAGGCCTTGCGCAGCGCGCCGGTGACGCCGGTGGTGACCATCAGGAGCCCGGCGAGCGAGCCGAGGCCGATCAGGCCCGCGCTGCCGGTCACGCCGAGCCCGAAGGGGATCAGCGCGCCGACCACGGACACATGGTCGAGGGCCAGCTTGACCGTGACGTGCAGCAGCAGGAAGCCGATCGAGGCGACCGCCGTGGCCCGGTGCACGCCCTGGGAGAGCAGGCGCTGGCGCGAGGTCAGGAACAGCCGGTCGGAGGCGACCAGGCCCCAGACGACGGACGCCGTCAGGGAGACCAGGGACAGCACCCCGGTGGTGAAGTCGAGCGCGGCGCGGAAGGCGTCGCTCCCGACGAGGACCACGAGGGGTATCAGCAGCAGCGCCGCCGCGCACAGGGCTCCTCGTGCCGTCCGGCTGGGTGCGGGGGACGGGCGGATCCTGCGCCGGGGGCGCCGGGTATTTCGAGGCTGGGGGAACGGATTCAGCGGCTGCCCGTTCGTCGGGGAGTTCAACGGGGAGTTCAGTGGAGGGTTCATGGGGGCGACTCCGAATGGTTCGGCAAAGTGGTCCCGCTGCCGCACTCTAGGTCGACCCATACCAGCCAGTACGAGGTTTGAGTTATCTCGTTGTTATCTATCGGAGGTGTGGACTTTGTGTTGCCCCGATAGGGGTCGGTACGCGGGGTAACCCTTGGCCCGTGCACCTTCCGAAGGCCTCCTCCGGCTCTTGCGCGGCCGTCCCGAGGCCCTCCCCGGTAAGCTCGTCGCGGCCCGTGTGGGCCCTGCGGTACCCTGACGCCATGCGTGCCGTACGCCTTCTGCTTAGCGAGCCGCGCTGATCAGTCCCGACCGCTGACGAATCGCGGATCGGAATCGGCGCGGCGCCCCCTCCTGTGCGAGGGGCATTTTTGTTTGGCCAGCGCGGTCAGTTCCGTAAGCAGAGACGATCGATGGAGCTTTGAGGATCATGAGCGAGACGAATTCCGCTGCCGCTTCCGAGGTGGCCGCGCCGCACCGCTACACGGCGGCGATGGCCGCCGACATCGAGGCACGCTGGCAGGACTTCTGGGACGCCGACGGCACGTACGAGGCGCCGAACCCGAGCGGTGACCTGGCGGGCGACACCGAGGCGGACAGGGCGCTGGCCGCCAAGCCGAAGAAGTTCGTCATGGACATGTTCCCGTACCCCTCGGGTGCGGGCCTGCACGTCGGCCACCCGCTGGGCTACATCGCCACGGACGTCTTCGCGCGCTTCCAGCGCATGAACGGGCACAACGTCCTGCACACGCTGGGCTTCGACGCCTTCGGCCTGCCCGCCGAGCAGTACGCCGTGCAGACGGGCACCCACCCGCGCACGTCCACCGAAGCCAACATGGTCAACATGAAGTCCCAGCTGCGCCGGCTGGGCCTGGGCCACGACAAGCGCCGGTCGTTCGCCACGATCGACCCCGAGTACTACAAGTGGACCCAGTGGATCTTCGTCCAGATCTTCAACTCCTGGTACGACGACGAGGCGAAGAAGGCCCGTCCGATCGACCAGCTGATCGCGCAGTTCGAGAGCGGTGAACGCGCCGTACCGGACTCCACGCGCGCGTGGCACGAGCTGAACGCCGCCGAGCGGGCCGACGTACTGAGCGAGTACCGGCTGGCATACGCCTCCGAGGCGCCCGTCAACTGGTGCCCCGGCCTGGGCACCGTCCTGGCCAACGAGGAGGTCACCGCCGACGGCCGCTCCGAGCGCGGCAACTACCCCGTCTTCAAGGCCAAGCTGCGCCAGTGGAACATGCGCATCACCGCCTACGCGGACCGCCTGCTGGACGACCTGGACGCCCTGGACTGGCCCGAGGCGATCAAGCTGCAGCAGCGGAACTGGATCGGCCGCTCCGAGGGCGCCCGCGTCGACTTCCCCGTCGGCGACGACGCCATCACCGTCTTCACGACCCGTCAGGACACCCTGTTCGGCGCCACGTACATGGTCCTGGCGCCCGAGCACGACCTGGTGGACCGGATCGTCCCCGCCGCCTGGCCCGAGGGCACGCACGACGTCTGGACGGGCGGCCACGCGACGCCCGCCGAGGCCGTCGCCGCCTACCGCAAGCAGGCCGCCTCGAAGTCCGACGTCGAGCGCCAGGCCGAGGCCAAGGACAAGACCGGCGTCTTCACCGGCGCGTACGCGACCAACCCGGTCAGCGGCGAGCGGGTCCCCGTCTTCATCGCCGACTACGTCCTGATGGGTTACGGCACCGGCGCGATCATGGCCGTCCCCGCCCACGACACCCGCGACTTCGCGTTCGCGCGTGCCTTCGAGCTGCCCATGCGCTGCGTGGTGGAGCCCTCGGACGACCGCGGCACCGACACCTCCACGTGGGACGACGCGTTCGCCTCCCACGAGGCGCGGCTGGTCAACTCCGCGAGCGATGACATCTCCATCGACGGCCTGGGCGTCACCGACGCCAAGGCGCGTATGACGGAGTGGCTGGAGCGCACCGGCATCGGCCGAGGCACCGTCAACTTCCGCCTGCGCGACTGGCTGTTCAGCCGCCAGCGTTACTGGGGCGAGCCCTTCCCGATCGTCTACGACGAGGACGGCGTCGCCCACTCGCTGCCCGAGTCGATGCTGCCGCTGGAGCTGCCGGAGGTCGACGACTACAGCCCCCGCACGTTCGACCCGGACGACGCCGACACCCAGCCCGAGACCCCGCTGTCCCGCAACGGCGACTGGGTCCACGTCACGCTGGACCTGGGCGACGGACCCAAGAAGTACCGCCGCGAGACCAACACCATGCCCAACTGGGCGGGTTCGTGCTGGTACGAGCTGCGCTACCTGGACCCGCACAACAGCGAGAAGCTGGTCGACCCGGCCATCGAGCAGTACTGGATGGGCCCCCGTGAGGGTCAGCCGACCGGTGGCGTCGACCTGTATGTGGGCGGCGCCGAACACGCCGTCCTGCACCTGCTGTACGCCCGCTTCTGGTCGAAGGTGCTGTTCGACCTGGGCCACGTCTCGTCGGCCGAGCCGTTCCACAAGCTGTACAACCAGGGCATGATCCAGGCCTACGTGTACCGCGACAGCCGTGGTATCGCGGTGCCCGCCGCCGAGGTCGAGGAGCGCGACGGCGCGTACTACTACGAGGGCGAGAAGGTCTCCCGTCTGCTGGGCAAGATGGGCAAGTCCCTGAAGAACGCCGTCACGCCGGACGAGATCTGCGCCGAGTACGGCGCGGACACCCTGCGCCTGTACGAGATGGCGATGGGCCCCCTGGACGTCTCGCGGCCGTGGGACACGCGCGCCGTGGTGGGCCAGTTCCGTCTGCTGCAGCGCCTGTGGCGCAACATCGTCGACGAGGCGAGCGGCGAGGTCACCGTCGTCGACACCGAGGACTCCGCCATCGACGGGACCACGCTGCGTGCCCTGCACAAGGCGATCGACGGCGTCCGCCAGGACCTGGAGGGCATGCGGTTCAACACCGCCATCGCCAAGGTCACCGAGCTGAACAACCACCTGACCAAGGTCGGCGGCCCGCTGTCACGCAGCGTGGCCGAGCGCCTGGTGCTGCTGGTCGCGCCGCTGGCCCCGCACATCGCGGAGGAGCTGTGGCGCAAGCTGGGCCACACCGACTCCGTCGTCCACCAGGACTTCCCCGTCGCCGACCCCGCGTACGTCGTGGACGAGTCCGTGACCTGCGTCGTGCAGATCAAGGGCAAGGTCAAGGCGCGCCTGGAGGTGTCCCCGTCGATCTCCGACGAGGAGCTGGAGAAGGTGGCCCTGGCCGACGAGCGCGTCGTCGCCGCGCTGGACGGCGCGGGCATCCGCAAGGTCATCGTGCGGGCACCGAAGCTGGTGAACATCGTTCCCGCGTGAGCGGGGACATCGGCCTCGCGTGAGCGGTGGCCGGTGCTGGGCGACCACTTCGTTCAGCCGGATCAGGGTTGTTCCCTACGGGCAGGTTGGGGGTTCCGCTGGAACCTCCGGCCTGCCTTTTCCGTTTACGGTGGAAGAGGCGGACGGACCGCCGACCTTGTCGGGAGGAGCGTCATGGGAGAGGCCGTGATCGCGATCGTGGCGCTCATGTTCGTACTGTTCCTGGCCCTGGGCGCGTACGTGACGGTGAAGGCCGTCGGCGCCGCCAAGCGGGGAGTGGACCGCACGGTCGCGCAGGCCCGCCGGTCCGTCGAGGACACGACGCTCAAGGCGCGGACCTTCGTGCAGCCGGGCGCGGCCGGCGAGCTCGCGCAACTGCGGCTCAAGCTGCGTACGTCGATGAGGTCCACGCAGGACGCGCTCCACGCGCGCGTGGCCGAGGACGCCTCGCTCAAGGAGTCGCTGGACCTCTTCGGCAGGCTCAGCGTGCACGGGCACGAGCTGGACGACGACCTCAAGCGTCTTGAGACCGAGCCGGACAGGGCGCATCTCGCCGAGCTCCTGCCCGACCTGCGCAAGCGGACGGAGCAGATCACCGCGTCGGCCGACTCCCTGCGCCGGGCGGCCAGGGACCGTGCCCACCGGATCGCCGATGACGACCTGGAATCCCTGAGCGCCCAGATCGACATCGAGGCGGGCGCACTGCGGCACTGGACGACCGAACCGTCGCCCGAGCCCGCGCAGACGCCGCACTCGTGGCCCGAGGCATCGGCCCCGGAGCGCCCTGCCGCGCATCAGACCTGGCCAGGGACTCCGCAGGGCGGACAGGCCGAGGCGCCCGACCGGCCCGCGCTCTCACCCACCGACCCGCGCCCGGCCTATCCTTGGCAGAAGAAAGCCCGCCCGGAGAGCACGACTTGACGTGTGACCGGGCCACCGGGGCCGGGCTGCCGTCCACCGGCCCGGGCAGGTAATCTCCAGCTCATGTCCCGCCATGTCGCGATCGTCACGGATTCAACGGCCTACCTGCCGCAGCGGACGATGGAGCGCCACGGCATCATCGCGGTCCCCCTGACCGTGGTCCTTGGCGACCGGGCCCTCGAAGAGGGCGCCGAGATCTCCACCCGCTCACTCGCCGAAGCCCTGCAGAAGCGCCGGCCGGTGACCACGTCCCGGCCCAGCCCCGAGATCTTCGCCGCCACCTATCGCAAGCTGGCCGAAGAGGGCGCCACCAGCGTCGTCTCGCTCCATCTGTCGTCCGAACTCTCCGGCACCTACGACGCCGCGGTACTCGCCGCGCGCGAGGCGCCGGTGCCGGTCAGAGTCGTGGACACCGGCATGGTCGCGATGGCCCTCGGATTCTGCGCGCTCACCGCCGCCGAGGTGGCCCACGGCGGCGGCACGGTCGACGAGGCCGTGACCGCGGCGGAGAAGCGGGCCGCCGCCACGTCCGCGTACTTCTACGTCGACACCCTGGACTACCTCCGCCGCGGTGGCCGTATCGGCGCAGCCCAGGCCCTGCTCGGCTCGGCGCTCGCCGTGAAACCGCTGTTGCAGCTCGAAGGCGGTCGTATCGAACTGCTGGAAAAAGTGCGCACGTCGTCGAAGGCGATCGCCCGGCTCCAGGAGATCGTCGCCGAGCGCGCGGGAACGAGCGAGGTCGACATCGCGGTGCACCATCTCGCCGCGCCGGACAGGGCGGCGACGTTCGCGGACCGGCTGCGGGAGCGGGTGCCGGGGCTCATGGACCTTCATGTCAGCGAGGTCGGCGCGGTGATCGGGGCGCACACGGGGCCGGGGTTGCTGGGGGCGGTTGTTTCGCCTCGGTGAGGCGCAGTGCCGGTGCAGTGCCTGGTGCGGTGCCTGGTGCGGTGCGGTGCTCTGAGCCGGGGGCGTGGTCCGTGACCTGGGCTGCGCTTGTGGGTGACGGAGTTATCCACAACTGCCGGGTTGTCCCCGGGAATTGAGCAAGATCACCGCGGCTTCGGCGGAGTGCCTAGCGTTCGTGGCATGGCACTTGGATCAGCACTTTCAGGGACATCTGTACGTTCAGAGACATCGGTACGTTCAGAGGCGCCGGACGCGGCCGCGGGGGATGTGGCGTCGGGGGCGGCGTCGGGGACGTGGCAGCGGCGTAGGCGGGTGCGGCGGCACTATCGGCAGGCGTCGGCCGAGGCGTTGAGGTTGCGGGCGGAGGCGTTGTTCGCCGAGGGGCGGGGCGGGCCGCCGGGCTTATCGGGTTTGTCTGGTGCCCCGAGCCTCTCGCCCGGTCCGCCCGGTCCGCCCGGTCCGCCCGGTCGGCCGGGTGTGCCGAGTCCGCCTGATCCGGCCGAGTGGGTGCCGCCGGTGCGTCCGCCTCTTCCACCGTGGGCCGGGACAGTCTCATCACGTCCGCCGCGGTGGGCTCGGGCCGATGCCGATGCCGATGCCGATGCCGACGAGGGCGGGGCCGGGGTGGGGGCGGCACCGGGGGAGTTCAGGGAGGAGTGGGACGGTCCGGCGGGCGAGGCGGGGAGGGATACGGCCTCGTGGCGGGAGCGGGCTGGGCTTGCCGTGAGGGAGCGGCTGCCGCTGTGGATGCAGACGCGGTGCGGGCTGGAGCGGCGGAGCGTGATCGCTCTGGTCGTGGTCCTGGTCGCGGCGGCGGGCTTCGCCGTGCACCACTTCTGGACCGGACGGGCTCAGCCGGTGAGCGTGCCCGAGGTGGTCCGATCGACGGCGCCCGAGGAGGCGGCGGGTTCGTCCGCCGCCGGTCAGGAGCCGGGCACCGGGCCGTCGGTACCCGCCCCGGCCGGGGTGTCGGCTGCGGGCAGTACGAATGGGGCGGCCGGGGCGTCGGGGGCGGGGATCGTCGTGGACGTCAGCGGGAAGGTGCGGAGTCCCGGGATCCATCGGCTGCCGGCCGGATCCAGGGTCGCCGACGCGTTGCGCGCCGCCGGAGGGATCCGCCCGGGCGTGGACCCCACGGGAATCAACCGGGCACGACTGCTGGCGGACGGCGAGCAGGTGGTCGTGGGCGTACCGGCGGCCCCGGGAGGGATCGGTTCGGGGGGTTCTGCGGGTGCGGCGGGTTCTGCCGGGACCGGGCCCGGAACCGGGGCCGCGGCTGCGGGGCCGATCGGGCTCAACACCGCTACCGCAGAGCAACTCGACACATTGCCGGGCGTCGGCCCCGTGCTGGCCCAGCACATCATCGACTACCGCACCGAGCACGGAGGGTTCCGTTCCGTCGACGAGCTGCGCGAGGTCAACGGCATCGGCGACCGTCGCTTCTCCGACCTCCAGAATCTCGTACGGCCATGAGGAACAAGGGAGTCGCACCGGGCTCGGACTCTTCCTTGGGCGACTCGAACCCTCGGCAGGAGGGTCCGGCAGACCTCCGTCTCGTCCCTCCGGCACTCGCGGCATGGGCCACGGCAGCGGTGACCCTGGATGCTCCGGCGGTCCGGGTGACGGCTCTGGCGCTGACCTGCGCGGCGGTGGCCGGAGCGTTGTTACTGGGAGGAGCGACGCGGGGGCGGCATGAAAGGATGGAGCCACACCGTCCGCCACTACAGCCCACGCCCCCGGAATTACGGTCACCACCACCCCGCCCTCCCCGCAGAGTGTTCTCGCTCTGGCCCCGTATGTCCGTGGCCGCCGTGCTGCTGTGCGTTGCCGCGTCCGCGGCCTCGGCCGCCTTGCACGGCGCGGATCTGACACGCGGGCCCGTTCCCGGGCTTGCCCGGCAATTCGCCCGGGTGACGGTCGGGTTGGAGGTGACGGCCGACCCGCGGCTGACGCGCCCCCGCGTGAAGGGGGACCACCCGGCTCCCTCCTCCGTCGTCATCGCCGCCGATGTGCTGAAAGTCGGCGCGCAGGGCGGGTCCTCGGGCGGTGCCGGGACGCGGGTGCGTACACCGGTCCTGGTCCTCGTCGACGTGGACCGCGCCGCCGCGGGGAGGACGCCGTGGCTGTCGCTCCTGCCCAGTACGCGGCTGGTCGCACACGGAGGGCTGGCACCCGCGTCGGCCGGCGGAGGCCGGGTCGCGGCCCTGCTCCGCATCGGGCGGGACGAGAGCCTGCGGGTCGTCGGCGCGCCCTCCACGGCTCAGCGGTTCGCGGGGAAGCTGAGGGGTGGGCTGCGGGAGGCGACCGAGGGGCTCCCGGGGGATGCGCGCGCGTTGCTTCCCGGGCTGGTCGTCGGGGACACCTCACGTGTCCCGCCCGAGCTGCACGAGGCGTTCGAGGCCACTGACCTGGTGCACTTGATGGCGGTCAGCGGGGCGAACTTCACGATCCTGCTCGCTCTGCTCATCGGCCCGCCCGGCACCGCGCACCGGTCCGAGCGCCGTGGCCTCGCGCCGAGGCTGGGGATCCCGCTTCGGGCAACGGCCGTGCTCGGCGGCGCGCTCACGCTCGGCTTCGTCATCGTGTGCAGACCGGAGCCGAGCGTGCTCAGGGCGGCGGCCTGCGGGTCCGTCGCACTGCTTGCCATCGGCACCGGGCGACGCAGGTCCCTGATCCCGGCCCTGGCCACCGTCGTACTGCTGCTGGTGCTGTACGACCCCTGGCTGGCCCGGAGTTACGGGTTTCTGCTGTCCGTCCTGGCCACGGGTGCGCTGCTGACCCTGGCACCGCGCTGGAGTGCGGCACTGCGACGGCGCAGGTGTCCGCCGCGACTGGCGGAGGCCCTCGCCGCGGCCGGCGCGGCGCAGGCAGTGTGCGCGCCGGTGGTCGCGGTCATCGCCTCACGGGTGAGTCTGGTGGCGGTGCCCTGCAATCTGCTCGCGGAGTTCGCGGTCGCGCCGGCGACGGTGCTGGGGTTCGCCGCGCTGGCCGCCGCGCCGCTGGCGATGCCGGTCGCGAAGGCCTTTGCCTGGTGCGCGAGCTGGCCCGCCGGATGGATCGCGGAAATCGCACGCGCGGGGGCCGCACTGCCCGGCGGAGGCGTGGACTGGCCCGGTGGCCCGAGTGGCGGGCTGCTGCTCGCCGTCGTCACTCTGTGCGTGGTCCTCGTGGGCCGTCAGGTGCTCAAGTCTGCGTGGGCCATGGGGGTATGTGTGCTGCTCCTGGTTCTCGTGATCACGCAGCCGAGGCCCTTGACCCGGGTGATCACGGGGTGGCCCCCGCCGGGGTGGCGGATGGTGATGTGCGATGTGGGGCAGGGCGACGCGCTGGTGCTCGCGGCGGGCGCGGGGGCCGGGGTGGTGGTCGACGCGGGGCCGGATCCGGTGCTGGTCGACCGCTGTCTGCGCTCGCTCGGGATCACCCGGGTCCCGCTCGTCCTGCTGACCCACTTCCACGCGGATCACGTCGCGGGTCTGCCCGGGGTGCTGCGGGGGCGCGAGGTGGGGGCGATCGAGACGACGGGGTTCGACGAGCCGCCTGAACAGGTGCGTTTTGTCAGGGGGTTGGCGGAGGCGCGGCACATCACGATGACCCGGGCCGCCGCGGGGGAGCAGCGGCGGACGGGCCGGCTCGCATGGCAGGTACTGTGGCCGCCGCCGCGACCCGCCCCGGACCCGGACGGCCCGAACGACGCGAGCGTCACGCTGCTGGTCCGCACCGCGGGCCTCACCCTGTTGCTCATGGGCGACCTCGAACCACCGGCGCAGCGCGCCCTGTTGAGATCCCCCGCGGCGGCGGCCCTGCCGGCCGTGGACGTTCTCAAGGTCGCCCACCACGGCTCGGCCTACCAGGATCCGGTATTCCTGCGCCGGGTCGCGCCCCGGCTTGCTCTGATCTCTTGCGGCGAGAACAACCAGTATGGACACCCGTCGGCGCGTACGGTCGCGGAGTTGCGGGCCGGGGGAGCGGCGGTCCTCCGGACGGACCGGGACGGGGCGTTGGCGGTCACCGGGTCCGGGCGGGACGGATCCGGGAAGGCCAGATCCGGGCAGGACGGATCCGGGGCAGCGGCCCGTTCCGGGGAGGGGAAGGGGGAGCGGGAGGGCGAGGGGCTCGGTGTCGTGGCGGTCGGGTCATGACGGGCGCCACGCGCCCGAGCCGGACGCACTGTTACCGGTTGGTAGAAATACCTCCGAGTTGGCGAAACAGTAAGTGGAATGACCAAGTCAGGCATCTCTGTGCAGGGGGTAACAGTCCCTGGCATTCCCGCGATGTGGGCCCGTGTTGCCTCGAATGCCACAACGGTGGTCGAATGCATCTTCGTTGATGGTGGTGTCAAGCTTCACTGGGGTGTCTCGCACATGTTCGGCCGCTGGCTGGGAAACCGTACGAACCGGGCTCAACGAACAAGTCCGCTCGCGGGGGTGAGCGTGCCGCCCGGTGCGGGGTTCGTCAGCTGCCGGGTGCTCGACCCCGTCAACGAGCCCGTGCGCGGCGCCGAGTTCGCGGTGAGCGACGCCATGGGGCGCACGGTCGTGAGTGGCGGGGCCGACCCGTTCGGCTCGTTCGTCGCGGCCGTGCCCGCCGGTGACTACCGGCTCGCGGTCACGGCCGAGGGCTACACGCCGTACCGGGGGAGCGCCTCGGTCGGCGACAGCACGCACTCCTCTCTCGGTGACGTCATGCTCCAGGTCGCCCAGCCGCCCGCCCTGCCCGACGCCGGGGACTGGGAGATCGAGCCGATGCACTCGTCGGTCGGGTTCACGGCGCGCCACATCGGACTGGCCCGGATCCACGGCCGGTTCAACACGTTCGCGGGCGCGCTGCGCATCGCCGAGCGGGTCGAGCAGTCCGCGATGCACGTGGTCATCGACGCGTCGTCCATCGACACGAACGTGAAGATGCGCGACGACCACCTCAGGTCGGCCGACTTCCTCGACGTGGACCACTTCCCGACGTTCGAGTTCTACAGCGAGCGGTTCGTGCACAAGGGCGGCAGCCGCTGGGCGATCACGGGTGCTCTCTCCCTGCACGGTGTGACGCGTACGGTCACGCTCGACGCGGAGTACCTGGGTCTGGGCAACGGCATGGAGGGGGAGACCCGTGCGGCCTGCCGCGCCACCACGGAGCTGCACCGCGACGACTTCACCGTCAACTGGCAGACGATGCTGGCCCGCGGGATCGCGGCGATCGGCTCCAGCGTGACGATCGAGCTCGACATCCAGATCGTCCCCAAGAGCTGACGCCCCCGCAGCCCCGGACAGGGCGACCTCGGCCCCCGCAAGCCCCAGCCCGCAGCCCCGGCCCCCGCGGCTAAGGCGCTTCGAGCCAGCCGTCGTGCTCCGCGGCGAATTCGTCGAGTGAGGCGGTGTCGAGACGGCCGGTGGGGTCCTCGATCACCACGAGCCACTGGGCGTCCTCGGCGTCGTCCTCGCCGGCCAGCGCGTCCCGTACGAGCTGGGGCTCCTCGGTGACGCCGAACCGGTCGGGAAGCTCCTCGGCCACCTCCTCCGCGGCGTCGCGGTCGGGCAGCACCAGTACATGTCGTGCATCGGTCACCCGGCCATTCTCCGGCACGGCGGGGGTTGTCAGTGCCGCGTGGGATGCTTGACCGCGATGGCCAGGAAGACTGCAACAGACGACGTGCTCGCCCCTGTCACCCTCGCCGTGGGGCAGGAGGACCTGCTGCTCGACCGTGCCGTGCAGCAGGTGGTGGCGGCCGCCCGCGCCGCCGACGCGGACACCGACGTGCGTGACCTCACGTCCGACCAGCTCCAGCCCGGCACGCTCGCCGAGCTGACCAGCCCGTCGCTTTTCGCCGAGCGCAAGGTCGTGGTCGTACGCAATGCGCAGGATCTCTCGGCCGACACGATCAAGGACGTGAAGGGCTACTTCACGGCTCCCGCCGAGGAGATCACGCTGGTGCTGCTGCACGCAGGCGGCGCCAAGGGCAAGGGGCTGCTCGACGCGGCCCGCAAGGCGGGGGCCCGCGAGGTCGCCTGCCCCAAGATGACCAAGCCGGCGGACCGGTTGGCGTTCGTGCGCAGCGAGTTCCGGGTGATCGGCCGTTCCGCGACGCCGGAGGCGTGCCAGGCCCTGGTCGACTCGATCGGCAGTGACCTGCGGGAGCTGGCGTCCGCCGTGACGCAGCTCAGCGCGGACGTCGAGGGCACGATCGACGAGGCGGTCGTCGCGCGGTACTACACGGGCCGGGCGGAGGCCTCCAGCTTCACCGTCGCCGACCGGGCCGTCGAGGGCCGCGCCGCGGAGGCGCTCGAGGCGCTGCGATGGTCGTTGTCGACGGGGGTGGCGCCCGTGCTGATCACCAGCGCGCTCGCCCAGGGCGTCCGCGCGATCGGCAAGCTGTCGTCGGCGCGCGGCGGCCGGCCGGCTGATCTCGCCCGCGAGCTGGGGATGCCGCCGTGGAAGATCGACCGGGTGCGTCAGCAGATGCGCGGCTGGACGCCGGACGGCGTGGCCGTCGCTCTGCGGGCCGTCGCCGAGGCCGACGCGGGCGTCAAGGGCGGCGGGGACGATCCCGAGTACGCCCTGGAGAAGGCCGTGGTCACCATCGCAAGGGCCGCCCGCTCCCGCCGCGGCTGAGCCATCCGATCACGGGTCCTGGGACACGTATCCGCCTGAACGCCAAAACCCCGCCCGGCCGTCCTGGGGAAGGTCGACTGTGCGGGGTTTCAGGTTCAAGCTCGATGGATCCGCACCCGCGTGGCGAACGCAGTCGCGTGCAGATCCGGGGTGCCGGCCGGGAGCGGAGAGAGAGGGCCCGCTCGGGTCCGTCCGGCGATCACATCAAAGGAGTGCCCGTCCCGTGAGGGAGCTGGGTACTCAGCCCTTGAGGGAAGAAGCCTTGGAAGCAAGCGCCGACTTCTTGTTGGCGGCCTGGTTCTTGTGGATGACGCCCTTGGAGACGGCCTTGTCGAGCTTGCGCGAAGCCTCGCGCGTGAGCTCCTCGGCCTTCTGGGTGTCACCCGCGGCAACGGCCTCGCGGGCCTTGCGGATCGCGGTCTTGAGGGAGGACTTGACAGCCTTGTTGCGCTGACGAGCCTTCTCGTTGGTCTTGATCCGCTTGATCTGGGACTTGATGTTCGCCACGAAATGAGCCTTTTCAGGTTCAGGTACGCGAGCTCACGCCCACGTGCCGGTGATTTCTCTTGAGGTGCCTCGTGCTGAGAGGGCAGGAGACACAGCTGTCAACGTTACCAGCCGTGCTCCGAGCGGCCCAAACCGGGCGCAGTCCCGCGTCCGTGGGACCATGGAACCTACGTATCGATCCGACCCGAGGCGACAGGCGCCTCAAGAGACAGGACCCTGCGTGCCCGCGACCCCTAACAATGTGCCCGAGCCGAGCCGTACCGCCCCGGCTCTGATCCGCAATTTCTGCATCATCGCGCACATCGACCACGGCAAGTCCACGCTCGCCGACCGGATGCTCCAGCTGACCGGTGTGGTCGATCAGCGGCAGATGCGTGCTCAGTACCTCGACCGGATGGACATCGAGCGCGAGCGCGGCATCACGATCAAGTCCCAGGCGGTGCGTCTGCCCTGGGCCCCGAGCGAGGACCCGGGCAGCACTCACATCCTCAACATGATCGACACCCCGGGGCACGTGGACTTCACGTACGAGGTCTCACGGTCCCTCGCGGCCTGTGAGGGCACGGTCCTGCTGGTCGACGCGGCCCAGGGCATCGAGGCGCAGACTCTCGCCAACCTCTATCTGGCGATGGAGAACGACCTCAAGATCATCCCGGTCCTCAACAAGATCGACCTGCCGGCCGCCCAGCCCGAGAAGTTCTCCGAGGAGCTCGCGAACCTCATCGGCTGCGACCCGGACGACGTGCTGAAGGTCTCCGCGAAGACCGGCATGGGCGTCGAGGCACTGCTCGACAAGGTCGTCGCCGAGATCCCGGCCCCGGTCGGCGTCGCCGACGCACCCGCCCGCGCGATGATCTTCGACTCGGTCTACGACTCCTACCGCGGCGTCGTCACCTACGTACGAGTCGTCGACGGCCAGCTCAACAAGCGCGAGCGCATCCGGATGATGTCCACCGGCGCCACGCACGAGCTGCTCGAGATCGGTGTCTCCTCGCCGGAGATGACCCCGGCCGACGGCATCGGCGTCGGTGAGGTGGGCTACATCATCACCGGCGTGAAGGACGTCCGTCAGTCCAAGGTCGGTGACACGATCACCTCCCTGCACAACGGCGCCACCGTCGCGCTCGGCGGCTACAAGGACCCGAAGCCGATGGTCTTCTCGGGCCTCTATCCGCTGGACGGCTCGGAGTACCCGGATCTGCGCGAGGCCCTCGACAAGCTGCAGCTCAACGACGCCGCGCTCGTCTACGAGCCGGAGACCTCGGCCGCCCTCGGCTTCGGCTTCCGCGTCGGCTTCCTCGGCCTGCTGCACCTCGACGTGATCCGTGAGCGCCTGGAGCGCGAGTTCGGGCTCGACCTCATCGCCACCGCGCCCAACGTGGTCTACCGCGTGGCCATGGAGGACGGCAGCGAGCACACGGTCACCAATCCGAGCGAGTTCCCCGAAGGCAAGATCGACAAGGTCTTCGAGCCGGTCGTGCGCGCCACGATCCTCGCCCCCAGCGAGTTCATCGGCTCGATCATGGAGCTCTGCCAGACCCGCCGCGGCACGCTGCTCGGCATGGACTACCTCTCCGAGGACCGCGTCGAGATCCGCTACACGCTGCCGCTCGCGGAGATCGTCTTCGACTTCTTCGACCAGCTGAAGTCCAAGACGCGCGGCTACGCGTCCCTGGACTACGAGCCCACCGGCGAGCAGGACTCCAGCCTGGTCAAGGTCGACATCCTGCTGCACGGCGACAAGGTCGACGCCTTCTCCGCGGTCACGCACAAGGACGCGGCGTACGCGTACGGTGTGCGGCTGGTCGCCAAGCTGCGCGAGCTCATCCCGCGGCAGGCCTTCGAGGTGCCCATCCAGGCCGCCATCGGCTCCCGGGTCATCGCCCGCGAGACGATCCGCGCGATCCGCAAGGACGTCCTCGCCAAGTGCTACGGCGGTGACATCTCCCGTAAGCGCAAGCTGCTCGAGAAGCAGAAGGAGGGCAAGAAGCGCATGAAGATGGTCGGCTCCGTCGAGGTGCCGCAGGAAGCCTTCATCGCCGTGCTCTCCAGCGACGACAGCGGCACGAAGAAGAAGTAGGCCGGTCGGCGCAGTTGTCCGGGGGCCCGTCGCGCGTCAGTGCGGCGGGCCTCTTGATTTCCCGGCATGGTTGTGCGCGCCTTTTGTGGGGGCCGTGTGTACAGCGGCTGTCGACAAGAAGTGACAGGCTGCGGCCCCTTACGTACCGGGCGACCGCGCTCTACTCTGATCACTGCTCGGTAGTTACTCGCCAGTTAAACAACAGCCGCCAACAGCCAGCCGCGCCCAGTCTCGCCGCGCTGCCGCGGGCCCCCGGAGGACGTCGTGAGCGACACACAGACCCTGATCGAGAACCGTCCGCCGTCCGTGGCGGCCCTCTTCCTGGAGCGCGTGGCGGCCACGCCGGATACGGAGGCCTACCGCTACCCGGTACCAGCCGCCGGTGAGGGCCCCGACGAGTGGAAGTCGCTGAGCTGGGCGCAGGCCTCGACGCGGGTCTACGCCATCGCGGCCGGCCTGATCGAGCTGGGCGTGCAGCCGGAGGAGCGGGTCGCGCTCGCCTCCTCCACGCGGGTCGAGTGGATCCTGGCCGACCTCGGCATCCTGTGCGCGGGCGCCGCGACGACCACCGTGTACCCGCAGACCAACGCCGAGGAGTCGGCGTTCATCCTCGCGGACTCGGACAGCAAGGTCCTGATCGCCGAGGACGCGGCGCAGCTGGCCAAGGCCCGTGAGCGCCGGGCCGAGCTGCGGGACCTCGCCCATGTCGTCGTCATCGACGAGGCCGGGGTCGAGCCGGACGCCGCGGACCCCGAGGGCTGGCTGCTCACGCTCGCCGACCTGGAGAAGCGCGGCGCCGCCTACCTGGAGAAGCACCCGCACCTGATCAAGGAGAAGGTCGGCGCGATCACCGCGGACCAGCTCGCGACGCTGATCTACACCTCCGGCACCACCGGCCGCCCCAAGGGTGTGCGTCTCCCGCAGGACAACTGGTCGTACATGGCGAAGGCCATCTCCGCGACCGGCCTGGTCGGCCCGGACGACGTGCAGTACCTGTGGCTGCCCCTCGCACACGTCTTCGGCAAGGTCCTCACCTCCGGGCAGATCGAGGTCGGGCACGTCACCGCCGTCGACGGCCGCGTGGACAAGATCATCGAGAACCTGCCCATCGTGCAGCCGACGTACATGGCCGCGGTGCCGCGCATCTTCGAGAAGGTCTACAACGGGGTCGCGGCCAAGGCGCGCGCGGGCGGCGGCGCCAAGTACAAGATCTTCCAGTGGGCCGCCGAGGTCGCGCGCGAGTACGCGAAGGCCAGCCAGGACAGCTTCCGCAGGACCGGTTCGGCCTCGGTGCCGTTCGGACTCGGTGCGAAGCACAAGGTCGCCGACGCGCTCGTCTACTCCAAGCTGCGTGAGGCGTTCGGCGGCCGGCTGCGCGCCTGCGTCTCCGGCTCCGCCGCGCTCGCCCCCGAGATCGGCTACTTCTTCGCCGGCGCGGGTGTGCACATCCTGGAGGGCTACGGCCTCACGGAGACCTCCGCCGCGTCCTTCGTCAACCCCGGCGAGGCGTACCGCACCGGTACGGTCGGCAAGCCGGTGCCCGGCACGGAGGTGCGGATTGCGGACGACGGCGAGATCCTGTTGCGCGGCCCCGGCGTCATGCAGGGCTACCACGGGCTGCCCGAGAAGACGGCCGAGGTCCTGGAGTCCGACGGCTGGTTCCACACCGGCGACATCGGCGAGCTGTCGCCCGACGGCTACCTCAAGATCACCGACCGCAAGAAGGACCTGATCAAGACCTCGGGCGGCAAGTACGTCGCGCCCGCCGAGGTCGAGGGCCAGTTCAAGGCCGTGTGCCCGTACGTCTCGAACATCCTGGTGCACGGCGCCGACCGGAACTTCTGCACGGCGCTCATCGCCCTCGACGAGCCGTCCATCCTGGAGTGGGCCAAGGACAACGGGCTGGAGGGCAAGTCGTACGCCGATGTGGTCGCGGCCCCCGTCACGGTCGAACTGGTCGAGGGCTACGTCAAGGAGCTCAACCAGGGCCTCCAGAAGTGGCAGACCATCAAGAAGTTCAAGCTCCTGCCGCGCGACCTCGACATCGAGCACGGCGAGCTGACCCCGAGCCTGAAGCTGAAGCGGCCGGTCGTCGAGCGCGAGTACGGGCACCTGATCGACGAGATGTACGCGGGCTCGCGCGAGGCGTGAGGCGTAGGAGGCGTGAGGCGTAGGGCGGTGGTTGTGCGGCTGGGGGTGCGGGGGTCGGCCCCCGTGTGGATGCAGCCGGGCACCTGATCGACGAGATGTACGCGGGCTCGCGCGAGAAGTGACGCCCCGCGTCACCGCTTGAGGGATGCGTCGCGGTCCGCCACTACGGTGTGCGGCCGCGGCGCATCTCCCGTAACAGCTCCTCCATCTGTGTCACCTGGCGGCGCAGTTCGGCGGCGTCCGGCAGGGCGTCGCGTTCGCCGCCGGTGCCACCAGAGCGCCCATGACCGTGTCACATCGTTCACCTCGTTCACCCGCGACGCCCACGAGCCCTGCCCCGGGCTCGCCTCGACCCGCTCGTCGAGTCGCCCGTGCCGCACGATCTCCCGCCGCACACGCGTCAGTTCGGCGTTGCAGTGCCGGCTGCGGTTCATGATCTGGTGGAACATCGCGCCGAGTTCGGCCGCCAGGCCCTCCCTGGCCTCCGGGCCTTGGTGAAATCGCCGTCCCGCGCCGACGTCATCGCGGCGCGCAGCGCACGCGGTTCGGTGGCCTCGATGGTGGCCTCGATCCGGCCCGGATCCGGAGCACACGTAGCACTGTTCGCGCTCATGGTGGCCCACTTCGGTAACTCGGTGCTTATGGACGGGGCCAGTCTGTCACTCTGTCCGTGTCGCCTGAGGCGTCTATGCCCGAACTGCTCAGGAGCCGCACCGTGGGGTCCATTCCGCTGCAACGGGAGACCACCTACGCCACCGACGAGCCCTCCCGTCCGCCGGGAGCACCGGCCGCCGTGCGGACCTCGCTGCCCGGAAACCCGCTGGCCCCCGCGGCCGCCCGCCGCTTCGTACGGGGCGCTCTCGCCGACTGGGCCGAGTTCGGCCTGACCGCCACGGCCGGCGGCGGCGACCGGCTCACCGACGACGCCGTGGTCGTACTCAGCGAACTCGTCACGAACGCCGTCGTCCACGCCGGCACCAATGTCGAGCTGCTGTGCCGTCTCGAAACCGGCCACCCCGACGACCTGGACGGCGTGAGCGCGCCCGCCGCCCTCGTCATCGAGGTCTCCGACCACCACCCCGCTCGCGCCGTCCGCAGCGACCGCACCGACATGGGCCCCGACACCCCCGAGTGCGGGCGCGGACTGCGCCTCGTGGCCTCCCTCTCCGACGCCTGGGGCATCACGTACCAGCCCGGCACCAAGACCGTCTGGGCACGCCTCCCCGTCGACGGAGCCGAGCCGCGGGGCGGTGACCCCGTGGCCTTCCCCGGCGCAAGAACCTTTCAGCGCGGGCTGCGCGCCGCCGACATACTGGCTCCCACGCCGCGCCGCTTCCCGCACGACCAGGACTGGGTCAACCGCGGCGCGCTCTCCTTCCTCGCCGAGGCGTCCGACCTGCTGGCGGGACAGCTCGACGAGGACCAGGTCGCCTCACTCGCCGGACAGATGCTGGTGCCGCGCCTGGCCGACTGGTGCGCCGTCTGGCTCGACGACGAGGACGGCAGGCCGGACCGGGGCGCCGCCGACCGGGCCGGCCGCGGCACCGGCGCTCTCGCCACGCCCCGCCTCGCCCGCGTCTGGCACACCAGCGAGAACCGCATGGAGGAGCTCCACAAGATCCTGGAGAAGGACCCGCCACAGCCCACCGACGCGGCGCGCAGCGCGGCCGTCCCCGTGCCGTGGCCCTTCGAGTCCCTGGGCGGCGACCCGGCCGGCGCCGCGCTCGCCTACCGCCTCAGCGCGGGCGGCCGCGCGGTGGGCACCCTCCTCATCGGACGGGCCGGCCTGACCCGCTTCCCCGACGAGGTCACCGGCCTCGTCGAGGACTTCGCCCGCCGCGTCGCCCTCGCCGTCAGCGCCGCCCGCCGCTATGCCCGCCAGGCCACCATCAGCCGCATCCTCCAGCGCGGACTGCTGCCCTCCGCCGTCGCCCAGATCCCCGGCATCGAGTCCGCGCTCGTCTACGAGCCGCGCGACGCGGGCGGCCCGGGCGGCGACTTCTACGACGTGTTCCCCGCCGGTGACGGCCGCTGGTGCTTCGCGCTCGGCGACGTCCAGGGCAAGGGCCCGGAGGCGGCCGTCGTCATCGGTCTCGCCCGGCCCTGGCTGCGGCTGCTCGCCCGCGAGGGGTACCAGGTCGCCGAGGTCCTCGACCGCCTCAACCGGCTCCTCCTCGACGACGCCACGGAGGCGGCCGACGCCGCGGCCCGCGCGCTCGCCGCCGCGGACGGCCAGGGCCTCACACCCGAGGGCGCCCCCCGCTTCCTCTCCCTGCTCTATGGAGAGCTGGTGCCCACCGAGGAAGGGATGCGCTGCACCCTGGCCTCCGCCGGACACCCGCTGCCGCTCCTGCTGAGGCCCGACGGCCTGGTCGGGTCCGCCGCCGAGCCCCAGGTGCTCCTCGGCGTCGTCGACGACCCGGGCTACACCAGCGAGAGCCTCGTACTCCACGACGGCGACACCCTCCTGTGCGTCACGGACGGGGTGACGGAGCGCAGGGACGGGCACCGCCAGTTCGACGACGGCGACGGCCTCTCCCACGCCCTCGCCGGCTGCACGGGCCTCACCGCGCCCCTGCTCGCCGAACGGATCAGACGCCTGGTCCACGAGTTCTCGGAGAGCCCGCCGGACGACGACCTCGCCCTCCTGGTCCTCCAGGCCCGCTGACCCCCCGGAGCAGCGACCGGCGGGACAACCTCACGGCTGCGGGACAATAGGTCCATGCCTTCCGCACTTCCCGACGGTGAGCCCGTCCCCGACGACGGCGCGCTGCCCGCCTCCGCCCTGGCCGGGGCGGCCGAGCGGCCCCTCGGGTTCTATCTGCACGTCCCGTACTGCGCCACGCGCTGCGGCTACTGCGACTTCAACACGTACACCGCGACCGAGCTGCGCGGCTCCGGCGGTGTGCTCGCCTCCCGCGACAACTACGCGGACACCCTTGTCGACGAGGTTCGCCTCGCCCGCAAGGTCCTCGGCGACGACCCGCGCCAGGTGCGCACCGTCTTCGTCGGCGGCGGTACCCCGACGCTCCTCGCGGCCGACGACCTCGTACGGATGCTCGGGGCGATCCGCGACGAGTTCGGGCTCGCGCCCGACGCCGAGGTGACGACGGAGGCCAACCCCGAGTCCGTCGGCCCCGCCTATCTGGAGACCCTCCGCGAAGGCGGCTTCAACCGGATCTCCTTCGGCATGCAGAGCGCCAAGCAGCACGTCCTGAAGATCCTCGACCGCACCCACACCCCCGGCCGCCCCGAGGCCTGCGTCGCCGAGGCGCGCGCCGCGGGCTTCGACCACGTCAACCTCGACCTGATCTACGGCACCCCCGGCGAGAGCGACGACGACTGGCGGGCCTCGCTGGAGGCGGCCATCGGCGTCGGGCCCGACCATGTGTCGGCGTACGCGCTGATCGTCGAGGAGGGCACCCAGCTCGCCCGGCGCATCCGCCGCGGCGAGGTCCCGATGACGGACGACGACGTCCACGCGGACCGCTACCTGATCGCGGACGAGGTCCTCGGCGGGGCGGGCTTCGACTGGTACGAGGTGTCGAACTGGGCCACCACGGACGCCGGGCGCTGCCTGCACAACGAGCTGTACTGGCGCGGCGCCGACTGGTGGGGCGCGGGTCCCGGCGCGCACAGCCACGTCGGCGGGGTGCGCTGGTGGAACGTGAAGCACCCGGGTGCCTACGCCGGGCGCCTCGCGGAGGGGCGCTCGCCCGGCGCGGGGCGCGAACTCCTGTCGGACGAGGACCGGCGCGTCGAGCGCATCCTGCTGGAACTGCGCCTGCTCGAGGGCTGCCCCCTGTCGCTGCTGAAGCCGGCGGGCCGCGCCGCCGCGGGCCGGGCCCTGTCCGACGGCCTGCTCGAAGCGGCCCCGTACGAGTCCGGGCGCGCCGTCCTCACCCTGCGCGGCCGCCTCCTCGCCGACGCGGTCGTCCGCGACCTCGTCGACTGAGCCCGATCGGCCGTCAGGGCGGCGTCGCTGTCGGGGAAGCGTCAGGGCAGCGTCACGAAATCGATCAACTCCTCGACCCTGCCCAGGAGTTCGGGCTCCAGATCGCGGTAGCTGTGTACCCGCGACAGGATGTGCTGCCAGGCTGCGCCGGTGTTCTCCGGCCAGCCGAGCGCCCGGCACACGCCCGTCTTCCAGTCCTGGCCGCGCGGTACCCGGGGCCACGCCCGGATGCCCACGGCCGACGGCTTCACGGCCTCCCACACGTCGATGTAGGGGTGGCCGACGACCAGCGCGTGCTCGCCGGTGACCTGCGCCGCGATGCGTGACTCCTTCGAGCCGGGCACCAGATGGTCGACGAGGACGCCGAGCCGCGCGTCGGGCCCGGGGGCGAATTCGGCGACGATCGCGGGCAGGTCGTCGACGCCCTCCAGGTACTCCACGACCACGCCCTCGATGCGCAGGTCGTCGCCCCAGACCCGCTCCACCAGCTCCGCGTCGTGCCGGCCCTCCACATAGATGCGCCCGGCCCGCGCGACCCGGGCCCGCGCCCCGGGCACCGCGACCGACCCGGAGGCCGTGCGTGCGGGACGTACGGGCGCGGCGGACACAGGACGTACGAGGGTGACGACCCGGCCCTCGAGTAGGAAGCCGCGCGGCTCCATGGGGAACACCCGGTGCTTGCCGAAGCGGTCCTCCAGGGTCACCGTCGGGCCCTGGGCCGTCTTCTCGCAGCGGATGACCGCCCCGCAGAACCCGGTCGTGACCTCCTCGACCACGAGATCGACGTCCGCCGCCACCTCGGGGGCGGCCTGCTGCTTCTTCCACGGCGGGGTGAAGTCGGGGGAGTACTGGCGCATTCGAACGACGATAGGAAGAAGGTGCGGTCCGCGGGTCACGACACGCCGAAACGCGCCGCCAGCGCGGCACGCTGCGCACGGACAAACTCCGCATTCACCGCGGCTCCGTGCCCGGGGACGTACACGGCATCTTCACCGCCCAGTTCCAGCAGCCGGTCCAGGGCGGCCGGCCAGCGGCTCGGCACCGCGTCACGGCCCGCCTGCGGCTCACCCGACTCCTCGACCAGATCGCCGCAGAAGACGACCTCGGGCGTGCCCGGTACCAGGACCGCCAGGTCGTGCCCGCTGTGCGCCGGGCCCATGTTCGCGAGCAGCACCCGGAGCCCGCCGCCCAGATCGAGCGTCCACTCCCCGCACACCCGGTGGTGGGGCACGACGAGCACGTCAGCGGCCTCGGCCGCCTCCTCGTGCGGCACGCCGTGCGCCACCGCGGACGCCCGCAGCTCGTCGCGGCCCCGTGTGAACACCGTGTCGATGCCCGCGGCGCCGTACACCTCGACACCGGCGAACGCCGCCGTGCCGAGAACGTGGTCGAAATGGGGGTGCGTCAGCGCGATATGCGTCACGCGCGCGTGCGGGCCCATGAGGCGCCGGGTGTCCGCCCGCAGCGCCGCACCCTCACGAAGTGATGAACCCGTGTCGACGAGCAACGCCGCCCCGTCGCCCACCACAAGGCCCGTCGTGCAGTCCCAGCCCGGCAGCCGGACCCGCCCCGCCCGAGCGGACAGCTCCTCCCAGCCCACCGCATTCCAGTCCAGGTCGTCCATGGGCCCGACGCTAGCGCCCTTGCCGGGCCCGTACCCACCGGCCGTACACTGACTCGGAGACCATTGGCACTCGGCCGCACCGAGTGCCAGCCGCGGACGACACAGCTGGAGGTGCGCGCGAATGCTCAGTGAACGCAGGCTCGAAGTGCTGCGCGCCATCGTCCAGGACTACGTGGGGACCGAGGAGCCGGTCGGCTCCAAGGCGCTCACCGAGCGGCACAGCCTCGGCGTCTCACCGGCGACGGTGCGCAACGACATGGCGGCGCTCGAGGAGGAGGGCTTCATCGCCCAGCCCCACACGAGCGCCGGGCGGATCCCGACCGACAAGGGCTACCGCCTGTTCGTGGACAAGCTGACGGCGGTCAAGCCGATGACGGGGCCCGAGCGCCGCGCCATCCAGAACTTCCTCGACGGCGCCGTCGACCTCGACGACGTCGTCGGCCGGACCGTGCGGCTGCTCGCGCAGCTGACGCGGCAGGTCGCCGTGGTGCAGTACCCGTCCCTGACGCGGTCCACCGTGCGCCACGTGGAACTGCTCTCGCTCGCCGCCGCCCGCCTGATGCTCGTACTGATCACGGACACGGGGCGGGTCGAGCAGCGGATGATCGACTGCCCGGCGCCGTTCGGCGAGACCTCTCTCGCCGATCTGAGGGCCCGGCTCAACAGCAGGGTCGCGGGACGCCGCTTCGCGGACGTGCCGCAGCTGGTGCAGGACCTGCCGGAGTCCTTCGACGCGGAGGACCGCGGCACGGTCGCGACGGTGCTCTCCACTTTGCTGGAGACGCTCGTCGAAGAGACCGAGGAGCGGCTGATGATCGGCGGCACCGCCAATCTCACCCGCTTCGGACATGACTTTCCCCTCACCATCCGGCCCGTGCTGGAGGCACTGGAGGAGCAGGTCGTGCTCCTCAAGCTCCTTGGTGAGGTCAACGATTCGGGCATGGCCGTACGGATCGGTCATGAGAACGCCCATGAGGGACTCAGCTCAACCTCTGTGGTCTCGGTCGGCTACGGTTCGGGCAGCGAGGCAGTCGCCAAGCTCGGCGTGGTCGGACCGACCCGCATGGACTATCCGGGAACGATGGGAGCAGTACGCGCAGTGGCACGTTACGTCGGACAGATCCTGGCGGAGTCGTAAGTGGCCACGGACTACTACGCCGTACTCGGCGTGCGCCGCGACGCCTCCCAGGACGAGATCAAGAAGGCCTTCCGCAGGCTGGCCCGTGAGCTTCACCCGGACGTGAATCCGGACCCGAAGACACAGGAGCGGTTCAAGGAGATCAACGCCGCCTACGAGGTGTTGTCGGACCCGCAGAAGAAGCAGGTCTACGACCTCGGCGGCGACCCCCTCTCGCAGGCGGGCGGAGGCGGGGCCGGAGGCTTCGGCGCCGGTGGCTTCGGGAACTTCTCGGACATCATGGACGCGTTCTTCGGAACGGCGTCCCAGCGTGGTCCCCGGTCGCGCACGCGCCGCGGCCAGGACGCCATGATCCGGCTCGAGATCGAGCTGGACGAGGCCGCCTTCGGGACCACCAAGGACATCCAGGTCGACACGGCCATCGTCTGTACGACCTGCAGCGGCGAGGGTGCCGCGCCCGGCACGTCCGCGCAGACCTGTGACATGTGCCGCGGCCGCGGCGAGGTGTCCCAGGTCACGCGGTCCTTCCTTGGCCAGGTCATGACCTCGCGGCCGTGTCCGCAGTGCCAGGGCTTCGGCACGGTCGTGCCGACGCCGTGCCCGGAGTGCGCCGGCGACGGCCGCATCCGCTCGCGGCGCACGCTCACCGTGAAGATCCCGGCCGGTGTCGACAACGGCACGCGGATCCAGCTCGCGGGCGAGGGCGAGGTCGGCCCCGGCGGCGGCCCCGCCGGTGACCTGTACGTCGAGATCCACGAGCTGCCGCACCCCGTCTTCCAGCGGCGCGGCGACGATCTGCACTGCACCGTCACCATCCCGATGACGGCCGCGGCGCTCGGCACCAAGGTGCCGCTCGAGACGCTCGACGGCCTGGAGGAGATCGACATCCGGCCGGGCACGCAGTCCGGTCAGTCGGTCCCGCTGCACGGGCGCGGCATCACACACCTGCGTGGCGGCGGCCGTGGCGACCTCATCGTGCACGTCGAGGTCCTGACGCCGACGAAGCTGGACGCCGAGCAGGAGCGGGTGCTGCGGGAGCTGTCGAAGCTGCGCGGCGAGGAACGTCCCACGGGGCAGTTCCAGCCCGGTCAGCAGGGGCTGTTCTCGCGGCTCAAGGACGCGTTCAACGGCCGGTAGGCGGATTCGGACTTGTCCGGGGGACGTGGCACGATGCGGTCATGTCCCCCACGCTGACCGATCTCTGTCACTATCCGATCGTGCAGGCACCCATGGCGGGCGGTGCCTCCTGTCCGCAGCTCGCCGCCGCCGTGTCGGAGGCCGGCGGGCTCGGATTCCTCGCCGCCGGGTACAAGACCGCCGACGGGATGTACCAGGAGATCAAGCAGGTACGGGGGCTGACCAACCAGCCGTTCGGCGTGAATCTCTTCATGCCGCAGCCCGAGTACGCGGACCCCGCGGCCGTCGCCGTCTACGGCAGCCAGCTCGCCGGTGAGGCCGCCTGGTACGAGACGCAGCTCGGCGACCCGGACGGCGGCCGCGACGACGGCTTCGACGCGAAGCTCGCGATCCTCCTCGACGACCCGGTACCGGTCGTCACCTTCACGTTCGGCTGCCCGGGCCGCGACGTCCTCGATTCCCTCGCCCGCGTCGGCACCCTCACCGGCGTCACCGTGACCACCCCGGAGGAGGCGCAGGCCGCCCAGTGGGCCGGCGCCGACGCGGTGTGCGTCCAGGGCATCGAGGCGGGCGGCCACCAGGGCACCCACCGGGACAACCCGGAGGCGGACGGCTCCGGCATCGGACTCATCGCGCTGATCACCCAGGTCCGTGAGGCCGTGCAGATCCCGATCATCGCCACCGGCGGCCTCATGCGCGGCGGGCAGCTCGCCGCCGTGCTCGCCGCGGGCGCCGACGCCGGACAGTTCGGCACCGCCTTCCTGGTCTGCCCCGAGTCCGGCGCCAACCTGCTGCACAAGCAGGCCATGACCAACCCGCTGTTCGTGCGGACCGAGCTGACCCGGGCGTTCTCCGGACGCCCGGCGCGCGGCCTCGTGAACCGGTTCATGCGCGAGCACGGCCCGTACGCGCCCGCCGCCTATCCGCAGATCCACCACATGACGTCGACTCTGCGCAAGGCCGCCGCCAAGGCGGGGGACCCGCAGGGGATGGCGCTGTGGGCGGGGCAGGGTCACCGGCTCGCCCGTGAGCTGCCCGCCGGCCAGCTCGTCGAGGTGCTCGCGGCCGAACTCGCCGAGGCGAAGGACGCGTTGGGCGCGCGGGGTGCCGCATGACGGCGCCGGTGTTCGTCGTCGACGAGGTGCCGTCCGCCAAAACGTTCGTGCTCGACGGGGCCGAGGGGCGGCACGCGGTATCCGTGAAGCGGCTGCGGGCCGGTGAGGACGTCGTCCTGACCGACGGGCGCGGGCGCTGGACCGAGGCGGTCGTGGAGGCCGCCGAGGGCAAGGACCGGCTCGTCGTCACGGCGGGCCCCGTCCAGGAGGAGCCCGCGCAGGCGCCCAGGATCACCGTCGTCCAGGCCCTGCCCAAGGGCGACCGGGGCGAACTCGCCGTCGAGACCATGACGGAGACCGGTGTCGACGCGATCGTGCCGTGGCAGGCCGCCCGCTGCATCACGCAGTGGAAGGGCGACCGGGGCGCCAAGGCGCTCGGCAAGTGGCGGGCCACCGCGCGCGAGGCGGGCAAGCAGTCCCGCCGGGTGCGCTTCCCGGACGTCGCGGACGCCGCGACGACCAAGCAGGTGGCGGCGCTTCTCGCCGGGGCGGACTTCGCGGCCGTCCTGCACGAGGACCGCGACTGCGACAGCGGCGCCCTCGCCACCGCCGAGCTGCCCACGGCCGGGGACATCGTCCTCGTGGTCGGACCGGAGGGCGGCGTCTCGCCCGACGAGCTCGCCGCGTTCGCCGAGGCGGGCGCGCGTCCGTACCGGCTCGGGCGTAGCGTTCTGCGTACGTCGACCGCGGGGACCGCCGCGACGGCGCTGCTCCTCGGCCGCACCGGCCGCTGGTCCTGATCAACCCCCGAGGGGAACGCGTGGAACTCGCCCAGGTCAGACTCCTCGTCACCGACTTCCGTGCCTGTTACCACTTCTACGCGGACGTGCTCGGCCTCAAGCCGCAGTCGGGCGCTCAGGACGGCCCGTACGAGAAGTTCAGCCCCGCGGCGGGCTCCGCGGGCATCGCGCTCGAGGACCGGGCGATGATGGCGCAGGTGCTCGGCGATCTGAGTGGCGCCCCGGACGGGTACCGCTCCCTCGTCGTGCTGCGGGTCGACGACCTGGACGAGTACTGCGAGCAGATCGTCGCGCGCGGCGCCGAGATTCTCCACGGGCCCGCTCCGATGACCGACCGGATGCGGGTCGCACACCTCAAGGACCCCGAGGGCAACATCGTGGAACTCCAGGAGTGGCTGCTGATGGGCGGCTGAGCGCGCAGCGATCTTCGGTCCCGCAGGGCGCCGAAACAAGCCGTATTGCCGCGGGCAAGTGACGAAAGCCCTGACCGGGCACGGTGCGCGTGCCTAGGGTGATCGGGTGACACGGACAGCGCACTCTGGATATCTCCGGTTCCCGCATCTGCACGGCGAGTTGGCCGCCTTCACCGCCGAGGACGACGTCTGGGTCGCCCCTCTCGACGGCGGGCGCGCCTGGCGCGTCAGCGCCGACAACGTCCCCGTCAGCCACCCCCGGATCTCGCCCGACGGCACCACCGTCGCCTGGACGTCCACCCGCGACGGCGCGCCCGAGGTGCACATCGCCCCGGTCGACGGCGGACCCTCGAAACGCCTTACGTACTGGGGCAGTTCGAGGACGACGGTGCGCGGCTGGACCCCCGACGGGCAGGTCCTCGCGCTCAGTACCCAGGGCCAGGCGTCCCTGCGCCGCAGCTGGGCGAGGGCCGTACCCCTCGACGGCGGACCCGCCATCACGCTCCCGTACGGGCCCGTGGGCGACGTCGTGAGCGGGCCCGGCGGGCAGGTCGTCCTGCTGTCCGCGCCGATGGGCCGCGAGGCCGCCTGGTGGAAGCGCTACCGGGGCGGCACCGCGGGAAAGCTGTGGATCGACCGTGCGGGCGACGGCGAGTTCGTCCGCCTCCACGAGGAGCTCGACGGGAACATCGAGTACCCGATGTGGGTGGGCGACCGGGTCGCCTTCCTGTCCGACCACGAAGGCGTCGGCGCCCTGTACTCGTCTCTCGCGGACGGCAGTTCACTGCGCCGGCACACGCCGCTCGACGGCTTCTACGCCCGGCACGCGTCGAGCGACGGCACACGCGTCGTGTACGCGGCGGCCGGTGAACTGTGGATCGTGGACGCCCTCGACAGCGCGGCCGGCGCGGAGGACGCCGCGCCGCGCCGCCTGGACGTCCGCCTCGGCGGGCAGCGCGTCGACCTTCAGCCCCACCCCGTCAGCGCCGCCCGCTGGTTCGGCGCGGCGGCACCGGACCACACCGCGCGCGGCAGCGCCGTCGCGGTGCGCGGCGCGGTCCACTGGGTCACCCACCGCTCCGGGCCCGCCCGCGCGCTGGCCGCCCGACCCGGCGTACGGGCCCGCCTTCCGCGCACCTTCCGCGTCGAGGGCGAGGAACACGTGGTGTGGGTGACGGACGCCGAGGGCGACGACGCCCTGGAGTTCGCGCCCGCCACCGGCATCGCGCCCGGCGCCACCCCGCGCAGGCTCGCCGCCGGGCAGCTCGGCCGCGTACTGAACCTCGCGATGGCGCCCGACGGCAGCCGGGCCGCCGTCGCCTCGCACGACGGGCGTGTGCTGCTCGTCGAGCGCGAGAGCGGCGAGGTCAGGGAGGTCGACCGCAGCGAGGACGGCGACGTGACGGGTCTCGTCTTCTCGCCGGACTCGGCCTGGCTCGCCTGGTCGCACCCCGGCCCCTCGCCCCTGCGCCACCTCAAGCTCGCCAACACCGCCGACCTGTCGGTGACGGAGGCGACACCGCTGCGGTTCCGGGACTACGCGCCCGCGTTCACCCTCGACGGCAAACACCTCGCGTTCCTCTCCGCGCGCTCCTTCGACCCGGTCTACGACGAGCACGTCTTCGACCTCGCGTTCGTCGGGGGCTCGCGGCCCCACCTGATCACGCTCGCCGCGGCGACGCCGTCCCCGTTCGGCCCGCAGCGCCACGGCCGCCCCTTCGACACCCCGGACAGCCCCGCCGCCGAGACCCCCGACAGCGAAGGCACCCCCACCACCCGTATCGACCTCGAAGGGCTCGCCGACCGCATCGTCGCGTTCCCCGTCGAGGCGGCCCGCTACACGACCCTGCGGGCCGCCAAGGACGGCGTCCTGTGGCTGCGGCACCCGCTCCAGGGCGTACTCGGCGCGTCCCGGGCCACCCCCGACGACCCCGACCCCAAGAGCGAGCTCGAACGCTACGACCTCGCCCAGCAGCGCATCGAGCACCTCGCCTCCGACGCCGACCACCTGGCCGTCAGCGGCGACGGCAAGCGCGTCCTGCTGTGGACCGACGGCAAGCTGAAGGTCGTGCCGAGCGACCGGCGCGCCTCCTCCGACGACGACAGCGACACCAACATCACCGTCGACCTGAGCCGGGTCCGCCAGGACGTCGACCCTGTCGCCGAGTGGCGGCAGATGTACGACGAGGCGGGCCGCCTCATGCGGGACAACTTCTGGCGCGCGGACATGGACGGCGTCGACTGGGACGGCGTCCTGGAGCGCTACCGGCCCGTCCTCGACCGCGTCGCCACCCACGACGACCTCGTCGACCTCCTGTGGGAGGTCCAGGGCGAACTCGGCACCTCCCACGCCTACGTCACACCGAGCGGCGGCTGGAGCGGCGGCGACCGGCGGCAAGGTCTCCTCGGCGCGGACATCTCCCGCCACGAGGACGGAAGTTGGCGGATCGACCGCGTCCTGCCCACCGAGACGTCCGACCCGCGCGCCCACGCGCCGCTCGCCGCGCCCGGGGTGGCCGTGCGCGCGGGTGACGCGATCATCGCGGTGGCCGGACGCCCCGTCGACCCCGTCACCGGTCCGGGACCGCTTCTCGTCGGGACGGCGGGCAAGCCCGTCGAGCTGACCGTCTCCCCGGCCGGCGGTGGCGACCCGCGCCACGCGGTCGTCGTCCCCGTCGCCGACGAGGAGCCGTTGCGCTACCACGCCTGGGTCGTCGACCGCCGCGCCCACGTCCACGAGCAGACGGGCGGCCGCCTCGGCTATCTGCATGTGCCCGACATGCAGGCCCCCGGCTGGGCCCAGATCCACCGCGACCTGCGGGTCGAGGTGGCGCGCGACGGACTCATCGTCGACGTGCGTGAGAACCGCGGCGGACACACGTCGCAGCTCGTCGTCGAGAAGCTGGCCCGCAGGGTCGTCGGCTGGGACCTGCCGCGCGGCTCCCGCCCCTTCAGCTACCCGATGGACGCGCCCCGCGGCCCCGTGGTGGCCGTCGCCAACGAGTTCTCCGGCTCCGACGGCGACATCGTCAACGCGGCGATCAAGGCGCTCGGGATCGGCCCCGTGGTCGGTGTACGCACCTGGGGCGGCGTCATCGGCATCGACAGCCGCTACCGGCTCGTCGACGGCACGTTGGTGACCCAGCCGAAGTACGCGACCTGGCTGGACGGTTACGAGTGGGGGCTGGAGAACCACGGCGTCGACCCCGACGTGGAAGTGGTCGCCGCCCCGCAGGACCACGCGGCCGGGCGCGACCCGCAGCTCGACGAGGCCGTGCGCATCGCGCTGGCGGCGCTCGCCGAGAACCCGGCGCGGACGGCACCCGAACTCCCGGAGCCGCGCGGGCGCGCGCAGGGCCTGTCGTAGGAGGCAGGCGTCGCGGGTGGCGGTGGGCCGGATAGCATTCCCGGCGTACTGACCGGACGGTGTGAGGAGACGTGATCGTGGCCGGAGAGCCGCAGGCCGACTGCCTGTTCTGCAAGATCGTCGCGGGGGAGGTCCCGGCCACGCTGGTACGGGAGACCGAGACCACCGTCGCCTTCCGGGACATCAACCCGCAGGCGCCGACCCACGTCCTCGTCATCCCCCGCGTCCACCACCGCGACGCCGCGACCCTCGCCGCCGCCCAGCCGCAGATCGCCGCCGACATGCTGCGGGAGACGGCAGAGGTCGCCGCCGGGGAGAAGCTCGACAGCTACCGCGTCGTGTTCAACACCGGCAGCGGTGCGGGCCAGACCGTCTTCCACGCCCACGCCCATGTCCTCGGGGGCCGCGGCCTCCAGTGGCCCCCCGGCTAGCGGGCGCCGGACAACGCGCCATGTCCGTACGGGAATTGGTGGTGCTCGGCACCGCGAGCCAGGTGCCGACGAGGCACCGCAACCACAACGGCTACCTGCTGCGCTGGGATGGGGAGGGCATCCTCTTCGATCCCGGCGAGGGCACGCAGCGCCAGATGCTGCGGGCCGGCGTCGCCGCGCACGACCTCAACCGGCTGTGCGTGACCCACTTCCACGGCGACCACTCCCTCGGCCTCGCGGGGGTCATCCAGCGCATCAACCTCGACCGGGTGCCGCACCCCGTCACCGCGCACTACCCGCGCTCCGGGCAGCGTTTCTTCGACCGGCTGCGGTACGCCACCGCGTACCGCGAGAGCGTCGCGCTCGCCGAGGAGCCGGTGGGCGGCGAGGGCGGCGTCCTCGCCGAGACGCCGTCGTACACGCTGGACGCGCGGCGCCTCTCCCACCCCGTCGAGTCCTACGGCTACCGCCTCGTGGAGCCCGACGGGCGCCGCATGCTGCCCAAACTGCTCGCCGAACACGGCATCTCCGGGCCCGACGTGGGGATCCTCCAGCGCGACGGGTCCCTGCGCGGCGTCACCCTCGACGACGTGAGCGAGGTGCGCCGCGGGCAGCGGTTCGCGTTCGTCATGGACACCCGGCTCTGTGACGGGGTGAGCGAGCTCGCCGAGGGGTGCGACCTGCTCGTCATCGAGTCGACCTTCCTCGACGGCGACCACCAACTGGCGTCCGACCACGGCCACTTGACCGCCGGGCAGGCCGCGCGCGTCGCGGCCGAGGGCGGGGTGCGGCATCTCGTGCTCACGCACTTCAGTCAGCGCTACTCCGACCCCGAAGAGTTCGAGCGCCAGGCCCGCGCCGCCGGCTTCACCGGAGAGCTGACGGTGGCACGCGACCTGGACCGGATCCAGGTGCCCAAACGCATCTAATACCGGGCGTACCATGCTCTGATGTCCCTCGCTTCGCTCCCCAAAGCCGAACTCCACCTGCACATCGAAGGCACGCTCGAACCCGAGCTCGCCTTCGAGCTCGCGGCCCGCAACGGCGTCGACCTGCCGTTCCCCGACACCGAGGCCCTCCGCAAGGCCTACCTCTTCGAAGACCTGCAGTCCTTCCTCGACCTGTACTACGGCCTGATGGCGGTCCTGCGCACCGAGGAGGACTTCGAGCAGCTCGCCGACGCCTATCTCGCGCGCGCCGCCGAGCAGGGCGTGCGGCACGCCGAGATCTTCTTCGACCCGCAGGCCCACACCGCCCGCGGCGTGCCGATCGGGACCGTCGTCGAGGGCCTGAGCGCCGCCCTGTCGAAGAGCGTGGAGCGCCACGGCGTCTCCACCCGGCTCATCATGTGCTTCCTGCGCGACCAGTCCGCCGAGTCGGCGATGCAGACCCTGGAGTCCGCGAAGCCCTACCTCGACCGGATCGTGGGCGTCGGCCTCGACTCCGCCGAGGTCGGCAACCCCGCCTCCAAGTTCCGCGAGGTGTACGAGGCCGCGGGCGCGCTCGGCCTGCGCAAGGTCGCCCACGCGGGCGAGGAGGGCGACCCCTCGTACGTATGGGAGGCGCTCGACGTGCTCGGCGTCGAGCGCATCGACCACGGCCTCCGCTGCGTCGAGGACCCGGCGCTCGTCGAGCGGCTCGTGCGGGACCGGGTGCCCCTGACGCTGTGTCCGCTGTCGAACGTGCGGCTGCGCGCCATCGACGTACTGGAGGACCACCCGCTGCCGCGGATGATGGACGCCGGCCTGCTCTGCACGGTGAACTCCGACGACCCGTCCTACTTCGGCGGGTACGTCGGAGACACCTTCCACGCGGTCCACGAGGCGCTCGCGCTCGACCACGAGCGGCTGCGCGAGCTCGCCCGCAACTCGTTCGTCGCGTCGTTCCTCGACGACGACGAGGAGCTGCGCTCGCGCTACCTCGCCGAGGTCGACGCGTTCGCGTTCGACGACTGACCGAGCCCCGCCGAACCGCCCCGCGGTCCCGCCGTGGAGAACTCCTCCTGCGTCGGGGCCGGTTGGGGCGTGCTCACCGTGATCTCCACGACCGGCTGCTCCGGCGCGCCCATCTGCGGGACCGCGCCCGCCGGGGCGCCCGTCACACCGGCCACCAGGGCGGCGGGGGCGCCGCCCCTCCTGCGGACCGTGCCGGGCCGCAGCAGCGGGCTGCCGCCCGTGTGCAGCGCCACCGCCGTGAGCGGCAGCGCGAGGACGAGCAGCGCCACGGCGAGCGTCGTGCCCATCGCCGGGTAGCCCGCCGTCTGCGAGAGGACGCTGCCGGTGAGCGGCCCGCAGGCCGTGCCGAGCGAGGCCGCCGAGCCGACGAGGACCGCCCAGCGGCCGCGCGGGTCCAGGGACGCGGCCAGGCCGATCAGATACGACAGGACGACCGGGTACAGCGTGTTCCACGCGATCTCACCGGTCGCGAACGACGTGAGGTCGTCCGCGCGGGCGCTCACCACGATGCAGCACGCGATCAGTGCCGTGCCCGCGCCGATCGGGGCGGCGCGGCCGAGCCGGGACCCGAGCGCCCCCGCGCCGAGCACGCCCACGAGCGCCGTGCCGAGCGCCACCGCGAAGACCGCGCCGACGGTGATCTCCGTCAGGCCCGCCTGGTCCGTGCCGATGCGGCTGCTGACGCCCCACAGGGAGTTCTGCGCCATCGACCAGCAGAGCATCGCCGCGGCAAGGACCAGGCCCGAGCGGCGGAAGGGGAGAGGGCCGGCTGGCCTGGGCTGCCCGGCCGGGGTGGGGAGTTGGGCGGTGCCGCTCTCCAGGCCGGAGGTCGCCGGCCACGTCGCCAGCGCCGTCAGCGCGATCGCCGCGAACGGCAGCGCGTGACCGGTGCCCAGATGCGGCATCGTCAGATACAGCGCGCCCGCCAGAGCCGAGACGCTGAGCAGTCCCAGCGTCGACGCCCGGTGCGGGTCGCGCTGCCCTGCGATTCCCGTCGCGGCGACCGTCGTCGCCGTGCCCGAGCCGAAGCCTCCGGCCATCGCGCCGATGACCACCAGCGGTACGAAGGACGTCGCCGCGGCCGCGCTGTATCCCAGCGCGGCGAGCAGCAGGCCTGCTCTCGCGAGGGTGCGGGGGCCCATGCGGTCGACGCGGCCGGCGAAGGTGAAGCCCGCCGCGGCCGAACTCATCAGCAGCGCACTGCCGATGAGGCCCGCCTGCGCCGGGGGGAGATGGAGGCTGTCGCCGAGGCGGCCCACGACGGTGGGCAGCAGATACGGGGCCAGATAACCGGCCGTGAAGAGAGCGACAAGGGGCCGGGGAGTGCGGCGGGACACGGGCGTTCCAAGGCGTGGCGGTGTACGGGGATCAGGGCATGCGGAATTACGGGGATGCCTGAACAGGCAAGGGGATTTGGGGGGTGCGCCGGGGCTCGCGATACGAGGGGGCGCGGCCAATTTGTATCAAGCGCGGGGAGGGTGAAAACAGCCGGGCCGGTGTGATCTGGGCCACGTTCTGTTTGGAGGGTAGGAGCAGGGGTAGTCGAGTCTGTTTTTCCGGGGTGCCGGGGCCGTGGCCGCGGCACCGTTCCGGGGGCACCGGCACCCGTTCCGTACGCCGTGCTACGCGCGTTGTCCGGGGGGTATCAGGCACACTGTGCGGACCCTCACCACTCTGGGGAGCCCACCGTGAACTCCAACGACCCGGCGCATGTGGATCCGCTCGCTCGGCTGCGCACCCCCGCCGATCCGCCCTGCGACGTCTATCTGACGGGGACCGTCTTCCTCGACATCATCTTCACGGGGCTGGACAGCGCCCCCGTGCGGGGGACCGAGTCCTGGGCGCGCGGCATGGGGTCCAGCCCCGGTGGCGTCGCCAACATGGCCACCGCCCTCGCGCGGCTCGGGCTGCGGACGTCGCTGGCCGCCGCCTTCGGGGACGACCACTACGGCGAGTACTGCTGGGACAGCCTGGAGCAGGGCGAGGGCATCGACCTGGCGTCGTCGCGGACCGTCGCCGGCTGGCACTCGCCCGTCACCGTCTCCATGGCGTACGAGGGCGAGCGGACCATGGTCAGCCACGGTCACGAGCCGCCGCCGGAGGAGGCCGCCCCCGAGTGCCCGCCGCAGGCAAGGGCCGCCGTCGCGTCGCTGGCCCCCGGGGTGAGCGAGCCCTGGATCGCCACGGCCGCGGGACGCGGGACGCGGATCTTCGGTGACGTGGGATGGGACGACACGGGCAGCTGGGACCTGAGCTCCCTCGACGACCTGCCGCGCTGCGAGGCCTTCCTGCCGAACGCCGAGGAAGCCATGCGCTACACCCGTACGTCCTGCCCCCGGGCCGCCGCGCACGCCCTGGCCGAACACGTGCCGCTGGCCGTGGTCACCCTGGGTGCAGAGGGCGCCTACGCCGTGGACGCCCGGAGCGGGGAGACCGCCTCCGTGCCCGCCATCGAGGTCGCCGCCCTCGACCCCACCGGGGCCGGTGACGTGTTCGTCGCCGGGTTCGTGACCGGGACCCTCGCGGGGTGGCCGCTGGCCGACCGGCTCGCCTTCGCCGGACTGACCGCCGCCCTGTCGGTGCAGGAGTTCGGCGGATCACTGTCCGCGCCCGGCTGGTCGGAAATAGCCGCCTGGTGGCGGCATGTGCAGGCGTACGACGACCAGGAGCCCACGGCCCTGCGCCGGTACGCCTTCCTGGAGGCGCTGCTGCCCGAGGTGAGCCGGCCGTGGCCCCTGCGGCGTGCGGTGCCGACGATCGGCTTCGGGCGGTCCGTCTAGGCCCGCGGAAAAGGCCTACGGCGTTGTCGGTGCACCGTCGTACCCTGGGCAGTGCAAGGCTGTCGACGCGGCGCGAGCCCCCGCACGAGGAGGATGAGCAGGCCTTCAGTGCCGGCCCATGACTCAGACACCCACCGCTCAGGCGCGAGCGCAATTCACGGTCCCGGCGAACCACCCCATGGTGACCGTCCTCGGATCCGGCGACGCGCTCCTTCGCGTGATCGAGAAGGCCTTCCCGGCGGCCGACATCCATGTCCGGGGCAATGAGATCAGCGCTGCGGGCGACGCGAAGGAAGTCGCCCTCATCCAGCGCGTGTTCGACGAGATGATGCTGGTGCTCCGCACCGGACAGCCGATGACGGAGGACGCAGTGGAACGCTCGATCGCCATGCTCAAGGCGAGCGAGAACGGGGAGGGTGACGGCCAGGAGACCCCGGCCGAGGTTCTCACTCAGAACATTCTCTCGTCACGGGGCCGGACCATCCGTCCGAAGACCCTCAACCAGAAGCGCTACGTCGACGCCATCGACAAGCACACCATCGTCTTCGGGATCGGCCCCGCCGGTACGGGCAAGACCTATCTCGCGATGGCCAAGGCCGTGCAGGCCCTGCAGTCCAAGCAGGTCAACCGCATCATCCTGACGCGGCCTGCCGTGGAGGCGGGGGAGCGGCTCGGATTCCTGCCGGGCACGCTCTACGAGAAGATCGACCCCTATCTGCGCCCCCTGTACGACGCGCTGCACGACATGCTCGACCCCGACTCCATCCCGCGCCTGATGGCCGCGGGCACGATCGAGGTGGCGCCGCTGGCCTACATGCGAGGCCGCACGCTGAACGACGCCTTCATCATCCTGGACGAGGCGCAGAACACGAGCGCCGAGCAGATGAAGATGTTCCTCACCCGGCTCGGCTTCGACTCGAAGGTCGTGGTGACGGGTGACGTGACGCAGGTCGACCTGCCGAGCGGCACGAAGAGCGGCCTGCGGCAGGTCCAGGACATCCTGGAGGGTCTCGACGACGTCCACTTCTCTCGGCTCACGTCCCAGGATGTCGTCCGGCACAAGCTCGTCGGCCGTATCGTCGACGCGTACGAGAAGTACGACAGCCAGCACGGCACCGAGAACGGCTCGCACCAGGGCCGCGGCAGAGGGAAGTAGCAAGCACCGCATGTCGATCGACGTCAACAACGAGTCCGGAACCGAGGTCGACGAGCAGGCGATCCTCGACATCGCCCGCTACGCGCTCGCGCGGATGCGCATCCACCCGCTCTCCGAGCTCTCGGTGATCGTCGTGGACGCCGACGCCATGGAGCAGCTGCACATGCAGTGGATGGACCTGCCGGGGCCCACGGATGTCATGTCGTTCCCGATGGACGAGCTGCGGCCGCCGTCGAAGGACGACGAGGAGCCCCCGCAGGGCCTGCTCGGCGACATCGTGCTGTGCCCGGAGGTCGCCAAGAAGCAGGGCGAGGACGCCGACACGCAGCACTCCATGGACGAGGAGCTCCAGCTGCTCACCGTGCACGGGGTGCTGCACCTGCTCGGTTACGACCACGAGGAGCCCGACGAGAAGGCCGAGATGTTCGGGCTTCAGGCGGCCATCGTGGACGGGTGGCGGGGTGACAAGGGCCTGACCGGTCCGTCCCCCGCGCCCACCGTGTCATGAGTCCTTCGCTCGTCGCGGGCGCCGTCGCCCTCGTCGTGGTCGCCTGGCTGGCGGCCTGTGCCGAGGCGGGCATCGCCCGCACCTCCAGCTTTCGCGCCGAGGAGGCCGTCCGGTCCGGGCGGCGCGGCAGCGACCGGCTCGCCCAGGTGGCCGCCGACCCGACCCGCTATCTGAACGTGGCCCTGCTGGTCAGGGTCGCCTGCGAGATGGCCGCCGCCTCGCTGGTCACGTACGCCTGTCTCCAGGAGTTCGACGCGACCTGGGAGGCGCTGGCCGTCGCCATCGGCGTGATGGTGCTCGTCTCGTACGTGGCCGTCGGCGTCTCGCCCCGCACCATCGGGCGCCAGCACCCGCTGAACACGGCGACGGCCGCCGCGTACGTGCTGCTGCCGCTGGCCCGGATCATGGGGCCCATCCCGCCGCTGCTCATCCTCATCGGCAACGCCTTGACCCCCGGAAAGGGGTTCCGGCACGGGCCCTTCGCCTCCGAGGCGGAGCTGCGCGCCATGGTCGACCTCGCCGAGAAGGAGTCCCTCATCGAGGACGAGGAGCGCCGCATGGTGCACTCCGTCTTCGAGCTGGGGGACACCCTGGTCCGCGAAGTCATGGTCCCCCGCACCGACTTGGTCGCCATCGAGCGGTACAAGACGATCCGGCAGGCGCTCACGCTGGCGCTGCGGTCCGGGTTCTCCCGCATCCCGGTCACCGGCGAGAGCGAGGACGACGTCGTCGGCATCGTGTATCTGAAGGACCTGGCCCGCAAGACGCACATCAGCCGGGACGCCGAGAGCGAGCTCGTCTCGACCGCGATGCGGCCCGCCACGTTCGTGCCCGACACGAAGAACGCGGGCGACCTCCTGCGCGAGATGCAGCAGCTGCGCAACCACGTCGCCGTCGTGATCGACGAGTACGGCGGCACCGCGGGCATCGTCACCATCGAGGACATCCTCGAGGAGATCGTCGGCGAGATCACCGACGAGTACGACCGGGAACTCCCGCCCGTGCAGGACCTCGGCGACGAGCGCTTCCGCGTGACCGCCCGCCTCGACATCGGCGACCTCGGCGAGCTGTACGGCATCGAGGAGTACGACGACGAGGACGTGGAGACCGTCGGCGGGCTCCTCGCCAAGGCGCTCGGCCGCGTGCCGATCGCGGAGGCCTCGTCCGTCGTCGAACTGCCGGACGGGCGAAGGCTGCGGCTCACCGCGGAGGCCGCCGCGGGCCGGCGCAACAAGATCGTGACCGTGCTCGTGGAGCCGGTGGGCGAAGAGGGGAAGTGACGTCGTGACGCCGCAGGAGCTGCGCGCCTTGTGTCTGTCGTTCAACGCGGCCGTCGAGGAGTTCCCGTTCAACCCCGACACGTCCGTCTTCAAGGTCCTGGGCAAGCTCTTCGCCCTGACGAACCTGGACGCGCGGCCCCTCACCGTCAACCTCAAGTGCGACCCCGAGGACGCGGTGCGCCTGCGCGCCGAGCACGACGCGGTCGCGCCCGGCTGGCACATGAACAAGCGGCACTGGAACACGGTGACCGTCGGCGAACTCCCGGACAGGATGGTCCGCGAGCTCGTGGAGGACTCGTACGACCTCGTGGTGGCCGGCCTGCCGAGGGCCGAGCGCCTCAGACTCGACCGTGGCTGATCATCCTGCACCCGCCGCTGCCGGAGGCCGGCTCGGCCGCCGAGCCGACGTGGCCGGCGACGCCCGAGGGGCGGCGTGGGGCCGGGTACCCCGTTGCCGGGTGAGCGTCGCGGCGTTCCTTATGCTCACCCCATGACTGAGAGCAACGACCTCACCGCCGAGGACCGCAAGATCGTCACGCTGGCGCGCAGCGCCCGCGCCCGCAACGGTGTGCCTGAGGGGGCCGCCGTGCGGGACGAGACGGGGCGCACGTACGTGGCGGGGACCGTCTCGCTGGACTCCCTGAAGCTTTCCGCGCTGCGGACCGCCGTCGCGATGGCCGTCGCTTCGGGGGCGCAGTCGCTGGAGGCCGCCGCCGTCGTCTCCGACGGTCCGGAGGTCGACGGGGAGGACCTGGCGGCGGTACGGGATCTTGGGGGCGCGGGTACGCCGGTGTTCCTCGCGGGGCCCGACGGCGTGGTGCACGGGGCCGTGGCCGCCGGCTGAGGCAGCCGGCCCTGGGCCGGAACGGCTACACCGCGTCCGGCCCCCGCTCGCCCGTCCGTACGCGGACGACGGTCTCCACCGGGACCGCCCACACCTTGCCGTCACCGATCTTCCCGGTCTGCGCCGCGCGCACGATCGCGTCGATGACCGGTTCGAGGTCCGCGTCCTCGACGACGACCTCGATCCGGATCTTGGGGACGAGGTCGATCCGGTACTCCGCCCCGCGGTAGACCTCGGTGTGGCCGCGCTGGCGCCCGTACCCGCTCGCCTCCGTGACGGTCAGGCCCTGCACGCCGAGCTCCTGGAGCGCGGTCTTCACCTCGTCCAGGCGGAACGGCTTGACGATCGCGGTCACGAGCTTCATGCGGAGGGCTCCTTCGGCGGGGCGGAGTGGGCGGTGTGCGGGGCGGTGTGTCCGGCGTGGACGCCGTGATCGTAGGCGGTCTCCGCGTGCACCGTCTGGTCGAGGCCCGTCAGCTCCTCCTCGGCGGAGGCCCGGAAGCCCATCGCCCGGTCGATCGCCCTGCCGATTCCGTACGTCACCAGGAACGTGTACGCCGCGACGGTGAGCACGGCGACCGCCTGCCTGCCGAGCTGCCCGAACCCGCCCCCGTAGAACAGGCCCTCCTTGCCGCCGGTCATCGTGGCCGTCGCGAACAGGCCGATCAGCAGGGTGCCGACGACACCGCCGACGAAGTGCACCCCGACGACGTCCAGCGAGTCGTCGTAGTCGAAGCGGAACTTCCACGCGACGGCGTACGAGCAGACGACGCCCGCCACCAGACCCACCACGCAGGCGCCCAGCACGCCGACCACGCCGCACGCCGGGGTGATCGCGACCAGGCCGGCGACGGCGCCGGACGCCGCGCCGAACGTCGTGGGGTGACCGTCGCGCTTGTGCTCCACGAAGAGCCAGCCGAGCAGCCCTGTGCAGCCCGCGATCAGCGTGTTGAGGACGGAGGCGGCCGCCAGGCCGTTCGCGGCGAGCGCCGAGCCGCCGTTGAAGCCGAGCCAGCCGAACCAGAGCAGACCCGCGCCCGTCATCACCATCGGCAGGTTGTGCGGGCGCATCGCCTCCTTCCTGAAGCCGAGACGCGGGCCCAGGACCAGGCACAGGGCCAGACCGGACGCGCCCGAGGCGATCTCCACGACGAGGCCGCCCGCGAAGTCGAGCCCGCCGAGCGACTGCGAGATCCAGCCGCCGGGACCCCACACCCAGTGCGCCACGGGAACGTATACGAGCAGCGTCCACACCGGTACGAACACCAGCCAGGCCGCGAACTTCGTGCGGTCCGCGACCGCGCCGCTGATCAGCGCGGCCGTCAGGAACGCGAAGGTCAGCTGGAAGGTGGAGAACAGGAACGTGGGGACCGTGCCGGTCAGGCTGTGCGGGCCGATGCCCGCCATGCCCGCGTGCTCCAGACCGCCGATGAGGCCCGCGAACGCGTCGTCGCCGAACGCGAGCGAGTAGCCGGCGACCAGCCAGACGACGGTGACCAGCGCGATCGACACGAACGACATCAACAGCATGTTCAGGACGCTCTTCGTGCGGACCATGCCGCCGTAGAAGAGGGCCAGGCCCGGCGTCATCAGGAGGACGAGCGCGGTCGCGGCCAGCAGCCACGCGGTGTCGCCGGTGTCGAGGCCGGCGGCGGCGGCCAGCGGCGCGTTCTCGGTCTGCACGGGGGGTCTCCTCGGGCGTGGGGGGCGGACGACGAGCCTCACCGTCGCGCGTTTCCGTTCGCTGACCCGCGCGTTTCCGCCGTGTTTCGTGTTGCGCGGGGGTTTCCGGGGCCTCACGGCGGACCGGCTTGCCCCGCGGGTGCGGCAGGACGCGGTGGATCAGGGACAATGGGCGCCATGAGCGTTCGTACCCAGTCATCCGAGCCGTCCGGGGAAGCCTCCCACCGGGCCGGCTTCGCCTGCTTCGTCGGCCGCCCCAACGCGGGCAAGTCCACCCTCACGAATGCTCTGGTCGGCAAGAAGGTCGCGATCACCGCGGACCAGCCGCAGACCACGCGGCACACGGTGCGCGGCATCGTGCACCGGCCCGACGCCCAGCTGATCCTGGTCGACACCCCGGGCCTGCACAAGCCGCGCACGCTGCTGGGCCAGCGGCTCAACGACGTCGTGCGCACGACGTGGGCCGAGGTCGACGTCATCGGCTTCTGCCTGCCCGCGAACGAGAAGCTCGGCCCCGGCGACCGCTTCATCGCCAAGGAGCTCGCCTCCATCAAGAAGACGCCGAAGGTCGCGATCGTCACCAAGACCGACCTGGTCGACAGCAAGCAGCTCGCCGAGCAGCTCATCGCCATCGACCAGCTCGGCAAGGAGCTCGGCTTCGAGTGGGCGGAGATCGTGCCCGTCTCGGCCGTCGGCGACAAGCAGGTCGGCCTGCTCGCCGACCTGCTCGTCCCGCTGCTGCCGGAGGGCCCGGCGCTCTACCCGGAGGGCGACCTCACGGACGAGCCCGAGCAGGTCATGGTGGCGGAGCTGATCCGCGAGGCCGCGCTGGAGGGTGTGCGTGACGAGCTGCCGCACTCCATCGCCGTCGTCGTCGAGGAGATGCTGCCGCGCGAGGACCGCCCGGCGGACAGGCCGCTCCTCGACATCCACGCCTTCGTCTACATCGAGCGCCCCAGCCAGAAGGGCATCATCATCGGCCCGAAGGGCAAGCGCCTCAAGGACGTGGGCATCAAGTCCCGCAAGCAGATCGAGGCACTCCTCGGCACCCCCGTCTTCCTGGACCTGCACGTGAAGGTCGCGAAGGACTGGCAGCGCGACCCGAGGCAGCTGCGCAAGCTGGGGTTCTGAGGCGGGGCGGGTGGGTCGTGGCGCTTCTCGGCATGCCTGCCACGCGGCGGTAGCCGCATATTGATGCGGTCTGGATCTGCACGTGAAGGTCGCGAAGGACTGGCAGCGCGACCCGAGGCAGTTGCGCAAGCTGGGGTTCTGAGGCGGGGCGGGTGGGTCGTGGCGCTTCTCGGCATGCCTGCCACGCGGCGGTAGCCGCATATTGATGCGGTCTGGATCTGCACGTGAAGGTCGCGAAGGACTGGCAGCGCGACCCGAGGCAGTTGCGCAAGCTGGGGTTCTGAGGCGGGATCCGCGCCGGCTGCGTGAGCTGGGGTTTTGAGGCGGGATCCGCGCCGGCTGCGCGAGCTGGGGTTCTAGGTTCTGCAGGCGCTAGCTTTCGTACGTGCTCGGGGTCAGGTCCTGGAGGCCCACGACCCTCAGTAGCTCCAGGCGTTCGTACGCCTCCGTGCCCGGTCGTGCCGAGTGCACGACGAGCTGCTGGTCGTGGCCGTCGCTGAGCAGTACCTCGCAGTCGAGGTCGAGGGCGCCGACCACGGGGTGCAGGAAGCGCTTCGGTGAGGGGCGGCGCACCACGACGTCGTGGGACTGCCACAGCTCCTCGAACTCCCGTGATCCGGCGCGCAGTTCGGCCACGAGGGCGGCCGGGCCCGGGTCGTCCGGGCGGGCCGCGGCGACCTTCCGCAGGCTCGCCACGTGGGCGCGGGCATGCGCCTCGTGGTTCTCGGGCGGGAACATGGGCCGGGTCGCCGGGTTCGTGAACCAGTCGCGGATCACGTTCCTGCCGGTGTGGTCGCCGGTCAGGGCCACCGACATCGTGTTCTGGGCGAGCATCTCGCCCCAGTCGCTGATCACCGACGCCGGCAGATCGTGCAGCCGGTCCAGAATCAGCAGCAGTCCCGGCCGCACATGCCCGGAGGAACGGCCAGGACGGGGCGGCTCCTCGCCCGCCAGATGGAACAGATGGTCGCGCTCGGCGTCGCTGAGCCGCAGCGCACGGGCCAGCGCCGTCAGCATCTGCCGCGACGGATGGGAGCCGCGGCGCTGCTCCAGGCGCGTGTAGTAGTCCGTGGACATCCCGGCAAGCTGCGCAACCTCCTCGCGGCGCAGCCCCGGCGTGCGGCGCCGCGGGCCCGCGGTCAGGCCCACGTCGGAGGGCACCAGGCGGGCGCGGGAGCGGCGCAGGAAGTCGGCGAGTTCGGCTCGGTTCACCTCTTCAGGATCGCTCGGAACCGTCCCCGTAACCAGGGAGCGCCAGTCCCCGGATAACCGCGTCTCTCCCGCCCGGCCCGCCGAGCGCGCAGGCTCAGGACATGGCGACGAACACGAGGAGGCAGCCATGCTGACACTGGTGACAGGTGCGACGGGCAAGGTCGGGCAGCGGTTCGTGCCGCGACTGCTGCAGAGCACGGCGCCGGGCGACCAGGTGCGGGTGCTCGTACGGGACGCGGTACGCGGCGAGCGGTTCGCCGCACTGGGCGCGGACGTGGTGGTCGGCGACCTGCGGGACGCGGACGTGCTCGGCAAGGCGACGGCCGGGGCGGACGCCGTGGTGAACGTCGCCGCGGCCTTCCGCGGAGTGCCCGACGAGGAGGCGCGGGCGGTCAACAGGGACGCCGCCATCGAGCTGGCCCGTGCCTCCGTGGCCTCGGGCGTGCGGCGGTTCGTGCAGGTCAGCACGGGTCTGGTGTACGGCAGCGGGCGCGGCAGGCCGCTGGTCGAGGATGACGAGACGGTGCCGGGCGGCCACCTGTGGGGCGCCTACCCCGAGTCGAAGTGGGAGGCGGAGCGCGCACTGCGGGCCATGGACGGCCTCGACGACCTCCGCATCGCCCGGCTGCCCTTCGTGTACGGAGACGGGGACTCGCACCTGGCCGACGTGACGCAGATGGCGTCGAACTGGCCGGCCATGCAGCGCCTGCACATGGGCCACCACGCGGACGTCGCCCAGGGGCTGCAACGGCTGCTGTACGCGCCGGGCGCGCACGGCGTCTACAACATCGCGGACGACGCCCCCGTCACCTTGGTCGACGTGCTCCAGCTGAACGGCGTGCCGGTGCCGCCGGAGGCGTACGACAAGGTGGACCCGGACCCCTGGGCCGCCGTCATGTCGACGGCCCGCATCCGCCGCGAACTGGGCTTCCGCCCGTTCTTCCCGTCCGTGTGGACGGCGCTGGACGCCGGCGCGCTGTAGCGCCCGCCCGTCAGGCCACCGACCGGATCCGGCGCACCAGGAGCGCCCCCGCGAGCCCGATCACCGCCGCGACCAGGTACAGGACGCGGTAGCCGCCGAGGTACGTGACGATCGGCGCGGCGAGCGCGGGCGCGGCGACCTGGGGCAGGGAGTTGGCGACGTTGATGACGCCCAGGTCCTTGCCTCGGTCCATGGCCTTGGGCAGGACGTCCGTCATCAGCGCGAAGTCGACCGAGGTGAAGACGCCGAAGCCGACGCCGAGGACCGCGGCCGCGACGATCGCGCCGGGCCAGGTCTGCCAGCCGGACAGCGCGGCCGTCGCCACCGCCATCAGGACGCCCGACCAGATCACGAAGGGCTTGCGGCGCCCCACCCGGTCCGAGGCGACCCCGGCCACGACGACGGTGCACAGCAGGGTCACGCCGTTGACCGCCGTCAGGATCAGTACGCCCCGGTCGGGGTCGCCGTAGTGGAGGCGGTCGCGCAGGTAGTAGAGGAGGTACAGGAGCACCAGCGCGTTGCTGAGGTTGATCAGGAAGCGGGTCAGCCAGGCCCACCCGAGGTCGGGGTGGCGGCGGGGGCTCAGCCAGAACCCGGCCAGGAAGGTCCGCCAGGCCCACGGCGGCCGGTCCGCCGGGGCGAGCCGCAGGTCCGGATGGCGCAGCACGTACGGCAGGACGCCCACCAGGGCGAACACCGCGCACGCCGTGTACCCGGCGCCGACCCCGCCCACGACGGTCGCGAGCCCCGTGCCGACGACCACGCCCAGGATCTGCGCGGCCCCCAGCCAGCCGCCCACCGCGCCGCGCTGGAGCCGCGGCACCCGGTCGGGCACGGCCGCCGTCACCGCCGAGAACGCCGCGTTCAGCGTCAGCTGCACCAGGCACCAGCCGGCCGCCATCGTCCACACGGACCCGGCCCCCGCCAGCAGGAGCAGCGCACACGCGCCGCCGCCCGCGCCCGCCACGATCCACGGCGTACGCCGTCCGAACCGCGACACCGTACGGTCCGAGAGCGCGCCGAAGAACGGGTTGGCGGCGAGCGACACCACGGCGCCCACCCCGGTCACCCACGCGAGCAGCGTCTCCTTGGACATGCCGGTGCCGGGTGCGAAGTCCTCGGCCTGGAGGGCGAGCAGGATCTGCAGGGGCCCGTACCAGCCGACCCAGATCGCCCCGTTGGCCAGCGACAGCGCGGCCGTCCAGCCGCGCCCGACCCGCTCGACGGGCTCGTCGAGCGCCGCGACGGCGGCCGTCATGCGCGCTGCGCCCGCAGCACGTCCCGCAGCCAGTGGTACGAGGCCTTCGGCGTGCGCTCCAGGGTCGTGTAGTCGACGTGGACGAGGCCGAAGCGGCGCGCGTAGCCCTCCGCCCACTCGAAGTTGTCCATCAGCGACCACACGAAGTAGCCGCGCACGTCGACCCCCGCCTCCAGAGCGCGGTGCAGGGCCCGCAGATGGCCGTCCAGGTACGTGATCCGCTCCTGGTCGTCCACACCCTCGTAACTGCAGCCGTTCTCGGTGATGACGAGGGGCGGGAGCCGGTCGCCGTAGCGGTCGCGGAAGGCGAGGAGGAGCTCGGTGAGCGCTTCGGGGACCACCGGCCAGCCGAAGTCCGTGACGGGGTATCCCTCGATCTCCCTCGGGGAGAAGGGAAGTTCGGGTGGCAGGGTGAGGCCGGAGAACTCCGTCGCCTCGCCGGAGGTGAGCGGCGCGCCCACCTTGGTCGGCTGGTAGAAGTTGATCCCGTACCAGTCGACGGGCTCCGCGATCACCAACAGATCGGCGTCCACATCGCCCGGCATCAGGTCGCCGATGCCCTCCGGGTAGGCGCCGAGGAGCAGCGGGTCGGCGAAGAGCCGGTTGAGGAGTACGTCGTAGAAGTCCGCGGCCTCACGGTCGGCGGGGTCGTCGGAGGCGGGCCAGGTCGGGCCGTGCGAGTTCGCGATCCCGATGTCCGTGGCGCCGGCCGCGCGCAGCGCCCGTACGGCGAGGCCATGGGCGAGGAGCTGGTGGTGGGCCACCGGCAGCGCGTCGAACAGGAGCTGCCTGCCGGGCGCGTGCTGGCCGAGCGCGTGGCCGAGGAGGGTGTGCTCGGCGGGCTCGTTGAGAGTGATCCACTTCTGTACGCGGTCGCCGATACGGTCCGCGACCTCGGCCGCGTAGTCCGCGAAGAGTGACGCCGTGTCCCGCTTCAGCCAGCCGCCCGCCTCCTCCACGGACAGCGGGGTGTCCCAGTGGAAGAGCGTCGGCACGGGCTGTACGCCCGCCGCGCACAGCGCGTCGACGAGCCGGTCGTAGAAGTCGAGGCCGCCCGGCGACATGACCCGCGGCCAGGAGACGGAGAAGCGGTACGCCCCGACCCCGAGGCCGGCGATCAGCGCCACGTCCTCGCCGTAGCGGTGGTAGTGGTCGCAGGCGACGGCGGCCGTCGAGCCGTCCTTCACCCGCCCCGGCTGTGCCGTGAACGCGTCCCACACCGAGGGGACGCGCGCGTCGGTGGCGCCCTCGATCTGGTGGGCCGAGGTGGACACGCCCCACAGGAAGTCGTGCGGGAACTGAGGTACCGGTTCGCTCGCTGCCATGCGCGCGATCATGCGTACCGGCGGTAACGGAAGTCAACGCCCTTGCAGGAAAAGGTCGTTACACCCCCGAAAGGCGGCTACGCCCCTTCCTTCAGGACCCGCGAGATCAGCCCCCGCTGCTCGTCCGTGAGCCGCGGGTCCGCGCAGTACACGGTCTTCCCGTCCACCGTGATCGTGTAGCTGAACCCGTCCGGCACCCCCACCGGCGGCGTGCCCCGGCCCGCGGCCAGCGCCCGCTCGGCCAGGGCGTGCCACTCGTGGGCGTCGGCACGGCCCGAGGTGTCGACCTCGGCCCGCCGCTCGATCCCGGCGAATCCTCCGGTACGGATGACCTGAATACGCATGGGACCTGTCTACTCCAGCGGCCGCCCGCTGCCCAGCCGGGCGGCCGCCGAGTTCCGTGCCTGAGCCGGCCCTACTCCGTCGGTACGCCGACCTGCGACCAGGCCTTCTGGACGGACTCCAGCTCCTCGCCGTCCTTGAAGCGGGTGCGCGCCGCCTTCACCGTCAGCTTCGCGAAGTCCGCGAAGGACGCGTCCTGCGTCAGCTCGCCCCCGGTCAGGACGTCGTACCAGATCTGCCCGGCCCGCTCCCACGCGTTGCCGCCGAGCGCCACGGCGAGCAGGTAGAAGGCGTGGTTCGGGATGCCGGAGTTGATGTGCACGCCGCCGTTGTCGCTGCTCGTCCGCACGAAGTGGTCCATGTCGGCGGGCTGCGGGTCCTTGCCGAGCACGTCGTCGTCGTACGCCGTGCCGGGTGCCTTCATGGAGCGCAGCGCCTTGCCCGTGACGCGCGGCGCGAGGAGGCCCGCGCCGATCAGCCAGTCGGCGTCGGCGGCGCTCTGGCCGAGCGAGTACTGCTTGATCAGGGAGCCGAAGACGTCCGACACCGACTCGTTCAGGGCGCCCGGTTGCCCGAAGTAGGCGAGGTTCGCCGTGTACTGGGTGACGCCGTGCGTCAGCTCGTGGCCGATCACGTCGACCGGGATGGTGAAGTCGAGGAAGATCTCGCCGTCCCCGTCGCCGAACACCATCTGCTCGCCGTTCCAGAACGCGTTGTTGTAGTCGTTGTCGAAGTGCACGGACGCGTTCAGCGGCAGACCGCTGCCGTCGATGGAGTCGCGGGCGAACTTCTCCCTGTACAGCTCGAAGGTCGCGCCGAGCCCCGCGTACGCGCGGTTGACGGTCGCGTCCTTCCCGGTCTCGTCGCCCTCGCCGCGGACCTTCGTGCCCGGCAGCTCGGTGCGGTGGCCCGCGTCGAAGACCGTGCGGTGCGGCTCGTGCTCGACGGCGCCCGCGGGCGCGGCCGCCGAGGGGGCGCCGATCACGGTGGTCAGGCGGCGGCGCGTGCGCTCCAGGGCGTCGCGTTCCAGGGTGCGGCGGGCCGGTGCCGAGAGCGCGGGGTCGCCGGACCGGGCGGCCTTGTCGAGGATGTGGGGCGGCACGATGGTGCAGAAGACGGGCTCGAAGCCCGTACGGTTCGCGGTCATGGCGGCAATGTGGCACTGCGTGACCTCACTGTCACTACCTGCAGCCAGGATTAATGAAATAGAGGGATTGATCACCTCTTGCCCGTTACCTGACGCCGATCCCGCATACTGATACACACCCGCGTCCCTCCCTCAGCTGGGCTAGGCTGCGACGCATCATGCGTTACGGGCTGCTTCTCCTTAGCTGCCGCGGCGAGGGCCTGTAGTCGAGGCCGACCCCCTCCCCGCGGAGTTCGGTGTTGCGCTTAGACCGTCGGCCGTCCTTCCGGACACACCCGAGGAGCCCCCGCACATGCCGAACTTCCAGCGCCCCACTTCCATGCCGGTCCACAAGTACGGACAGTACGAGCAGGTCGACATCCCCGACCGCACGTGGCCCGGCAAGCGTGTCACCGCCGCCCCCCGCTGGCTCTCCACCGACCTGCGCGACGGCAACCAGGCGCTGATCGACCCGATGTCCCCGGCCCGCAAGCGCGAGATGTTCGACCTCCTGGTCCGCATGGGCTACAAGGAGATCGAGGTCGGCTTCCCCGCCTCCGGCGAGACCGACTTCGCGTTCGTACGGTCGATCATCGAAGAGGGCGCGATCCCGGACGACGTGACGATCTCCGTGCTGACGCAGGCGCGCGAGGAGCTCATCGAGCGCACGGTCCAGTCCCTGAAGGGCGCCAAGCGCGCGACGGTGCACCTGTACAACGCGACGGCGCCGACCTTCCGCGAGATCGTCTTCCGCGGCTCCAAGGAGCAGATCAAGCAGATCGCGATCGACGGCACGCAGCACGTCATCGACTACGCGGAGAAGATCCTCGGCCCCGAGACGACCTTCGGCTACCAGTACAGCCCGGAGATCTTCACCGACACCGAGCTGGACTTCGCGCTGGAGGTCTGCGAGGCGGTCATGGAGGTCTACAAGCCGGGTCCCGGCCGCGAGATCATCCTCAACCTGCCCGCCACCGTGGAGCGTTCGACGCCGTCCACGCACGCGGACCGCTTCGAGTGGATGCACCGCAACCTGTCGAACCGCGAGTACGTCTGCCTGTCCGTGCACCCGCACAACGACCGCGGCACGGCCGTCGCCGCCGCCGAGCTGGCCCTGATGGCCGGCGCCGACCGCATCGAGGGCTGCCTGTTCGGCCAGGGCGAGCGCACCGGCAACGTCGACCTGGTCACGCTGGGCATGAACCTGTTCTCGCAGGGTGTCGACCCGCAGATCGACTTCTCCGACATCGACGAGATCCGCCGCACCGCCGAGTACTGCAACCAGATGGAGGTCCACCCGCGCCACCCCTACGCGGGCGACCTGGTCTACACGTCCTTCTCCGGCTCCCACCAGGACGCCATCAAGAAGGGCTTCGAGGCGATGGACGCGCGGGCCGAGGCCGCCGGCAAGTCCGTCGACGACATCGAGTGGGCGGTCCCGTACCTGCCCATCGACCCGAAGGACGTCGGCCGCTCCTACGAGGCCGTCATCCGCGTCAACTCGCAGTCCGGCAAGGGCGGTATCGCGTACGTCCTGAAGAACGACCACAAGCTGGACCTGCCGCGCCGCATGCAGATCGAGTTCTCGAAGATCATCCAGGCGAAGACGGACGCCGAGGGCGGCGAGGTCACGCCGAAGGAGATCTGGTCGGTCTTCCAGGACGAGTACCTGCCCAACGCCGAGAACCCGTGGGGCCGCATCCAGGTCAAGGCCGGGCAGAGCACGACCGACACGGACGGCGTCGACACGCTGACCGTCTCGGCCGACGTCGACGGCGAGGCCGCCGTCCTGACCGGTACGGGCAACGGCCCGATCTCGGCGTTCTTCGACGCCCTGCAGGCCGTCGGCATCGACGCCCGCCTGCTGGACTACCAGGAGCACACGATGAGCGAGGGCGCCTCCGCGCAGGCCGCCTCGTACATCGAGTGCGCGATCGGCGACAAGGTCCTGTGGGGCATCGGCATCGACGCGAATACGACACGCGCGTCGCTGAAGGCCGTGGTCTCCGCGGTCAACCGCTCCGCACGCTGACCCAGGTCACCGGCACCTTCACCGGCCCCGTCCGCCCTCGTGGCGGGCGGGGCCGCGTCGTATACCGGCCACGGTCCCGTACAAGGTGATGACGCCGTATCAACAATGTGGCTAACATCACGCCCAACCAGGCGATGTGGCCTGGGGGTCGACGGAGGTGTGCGACGTGCTGCCGATTTGGGGACGAACCGACCGTAACGGGCTTGCTGGTCAAGCATCGCTTCCAGCGGCGCGTCCCCTGTCGCGTCTCATCGGCGTCCGCACCGCGTGGACCACCGTCGGCGACGGGGAGTTCTTCTGTCCCGGCTGTGGCGGTGACCGCAACTACCTTCGCCGCACGGGCCGTCGCCGCTTCGTGCTCCTCGGTATCCCGCTCGTCCCGCGCGGCGCCACCGGCCCCGTCGTCGAATGCGCCGCCTGCGAGGACCGGTTCGCCGCCGACGTCCTCGACCACCCCACCACACACCGCTTCTCCGCGATGCTCCGCGACGCCGTCCACACCGTCGTCCTCGCGGTCCTCTCCGCGGGCGGAGTCTCCTCCCGTACGGCCCTCGAGACCGCCGTCGCGACGCTGCGCGGCGCCGGGTTCGACGACTGCACGGACGTCCAACTCGCCGCGCTCGTCGAGGCCTTGCTCACCGACGCGGGCCGCGTCTCCGAGCACTGCGGGCCCGGCGCCGGACTCGCCATCGAACTCCACGAGGCCCTCGACCCGCTCGCCCCGCACCTCGCCCCCGCCGGACGCGAGTCGATCCTCCTCCAGGGCGCCAGAATCGCGCTCGCCGACGGGCCCTACACGCCCGCCGAACGCGACGTACTCAGCACCGCGGGCGCCGCCCTCACCATGTGCACCGACGAGGTGTCCCAGCTCCTGGAAGCGGCCCGCACCCCGTCGTGACGCCGTACGGCGGGCCCGTACTCCCCAGGGAGTAGCGAGCCGCCGCACGCACCCCCGGCAGTACCCCGCACCTCGCCCTCACGCCCGACGAACCGAGGCCTCCCCGACGGGAGTCTGGAGACGTCCTGTCCGACCGGACGGCGACACCGGACACCGTGATGTGAGGGAGGCCCACCGATGGGGGGCGTACCGACAAAGAGGCGCCGGGCAGCCGTGCCCTGGACGCTGCTCGGCCTGTGGATCGTCGTCCTCGCGATCGCCGGGCCGTTCGCCGGCAAGCTGAGCGACGTCCAGCACGACCGGGCCGTCGACTATCTGCCGGCGAGTGCCGACTCCACGCAGGTGGCGAAGATCCAGGACGAACTGCCGGGCGGCGAGAGCACCGAACTCGTCCTCGTCTACCACCGCGACGGCGGACTCACCACCGCCGACCGCACCACGGCCGCCGCCCAGGTCGCCCACGTCGACCGGACCTTCGACCTCACCGCAGTCCCGAAGGGCGTACCGTCCCGCGACGGCGCCACCCTCATGTACCCGGTCGCCAGCACCACCCCGGGACACGACGAGAAGGCCCGCGACGCCTTCGTCAACGACGTGCGCGACATCGCCCACGACACCGGCGGCCTGAGCGTCGACACCGGCGGAGCAGGAGCGCTCGCCACCGACGCGAGCGAGGTCTACGGCTCGCTCGACGGACCCCTGCTCTACACGACCGTCGCCGTCGTCGCGATCCTGCTCATCCTCATCTACCGCAGCCCCTTCCTGTGGCTCGTGCCGCTCGTCGTCGCGGGCATCGCCGACTTCCTGTCGATGGGCGTCGCCTACGGGCTCCACCAGGCGTTCGGCACCACCGTCAGCGGCCAGAGCTCCGGCGTGATGACGATCCTCGTCTTCGGCGCGGGCACCGACTACGCACTGCTCCTCGTCTCCCGCTACCGCGAGGAACTGCGCCGCACCGAGCGGCCCCACGACGCGATGCGGGCCGCCCTGCGCGGCTGCGGGCCCGCCGTCCTCGCCTCGTCGGGAACCGTCGCCGTCGGCCTGTTCTGCCTGCTCGCCGCCGACCTCAACAGCAGCCGCGGCATGGGACCGCTCGGCGCCGTGGGCGTCCTGTGCGCGCTCGTCGCCATGCTGACGCTGCTGCCCGCCGTCCTCGTCCTGCTCGGAAGGCGCGTGTTCTGGCCGCTCGTCCCGGCGTACGGCTCCACACCCAAGGCCCGCAGGTCCCTGTTCGCGGCGATGGGCAGCTCGGCCGGGCGCAGGCCGCTGACCGTCCTCGCCTCCGGAGCCCTGCTCCTCGGGGCGCTCGCGCTCGGCGTGTTCAGTCTGCCCGGCAGCCTCAAGCAGGAGGACACCTTCACCGACAAGCCGGACTCCGTCGTCGCGATGCAGACCCTCGCCGCCGCCTACCCCGAGCGCGGCACCCAGCCCATCAGCGTGATCACCCCGACGGGCCGCGCCGGCGAGACGCTCGCCACCGCGCGCGACGTGCCCGGGGTCGCCGCCGCCGAGCGCGTGCGCGGCGGACACGGCTGGACGGAGATCTCCGTCACCGCCTCCGCCCCGCCCCAGTCCACGGGCGAGACCACCACCATCGAGACCCTGCGCGACCGGCTCGACGGCAAGGGCTCGTACGTCGGCGGACAGAGCGCCCAGCAGCTCGACCTGAAGGACACCAACTCCCGTGACCGCAAGGTCGTCGTGCCGATCGTCCTGGCAGCCGTCCTGCTGATCCTCGTCGTGCTGCTGCGCAGCGTCGTGGCGCCGCTGATCCTGCTCGGCGCGGTCGTCGCCGTGTGGGGCGCCTCGCTCGGCATCGCCGGGCTCGTCTTCGGGCCGCTGTTCGGCTTCCAGGGCACCGACCCCGGACTCGGCCTGCTGACCTTCGTGTTCCTCGTCGCGCTAGGCGTCGACTACGGCATCTTCCTCATGCACCGCATGCGCGAGGAGTCCCTCGCGGGCGCCGAACCCGGAGCCGCCGCGCTGACCGCGCTGCGCACCACGGGAGGGGTGATCGCCTCGGCGGGACTCGTCCTCGCCGCGACCTTCTCGGTCCTCACCAACATGCCGCTGGTGTCGCTCGTCGAGATGGGCTTCGTCATCGCGGTCGGCGTGCTCCTGGACACGTTCCTCGTCCGTACGTATCTGGTGACATCGGCGAGCATGGCCCTCGGCCGTAAGGTGTGGTGGCCCGGGCCGCTGTCCAGGAAGCCGCAGCCCCAGCCACCGGCGGAGGAACCGGAGCGCACCCTCGCGCCCACACCCTGACCGCCCCGCGGACCGTACGGCGCCCCTCTCGCCCCGGAGGGGCGTCCTCCGCGCCCTCCTGACGGAAGATGAACCGGTGGACGTCAAACACATCCTGGTCCCGGGCCTCGGCCGGCGCGGCGTCAGCGCCGCCCGGACCCTGCGTGAGGACGCTCTCCTGGCCGCCGCCGCGGCGGTCGCCGCCGTCGTGATCGCCCTGACGACGAGCGGCAACGGCCGACACCCGGACGCGCTCGGCTGGGCCCTGCTCATGGCCGCGCACATCCCGTCGGCGTTCAGGCGCCGGGCGCCGGTGCGGGCGTTCCTCGGCCTCGTCGCCTGCGTAGCGCCGTACCACGCGCTCGACTACAACCACACGGCGCCGATGGCCGTCTCCATGACCGCCCTCTACACGGTCGCCTCCACAGGGCGTCCCCTGCGCACCCTGTTCCTCGGCGCCGGCGTCCTCGGCATCATGCTCGGCGTCAAGTTCGGCGAGGGCATGACCGAGGGCACGGAGGCGCTGCGGATCTCCGGCTGGATCGTTGCGTTCCTGCTGGTCGGCGTCATCGTCCGCGTCCACCGCCAGTACGTCGCCTCGGTCGTGGAGCGCGCCGAGCGAGCCGAACGCACCCGCGAGGAGGAGGCGCGGCGCCGGGTCGCGGAGGAACGGCTGCGCGTCGCCCGCGACCTGCACGACCTGCTCGCCCACAGCATCACCCTCGTCGGTGTCCAGACGTCGGTGGCCGCCCACGTCCTGCACGCCGACCCGGACCGCCTGGACCGCGCCGCCGTCGCCAAGGCGCTCGACGACATCGCCGAGACCTGCCGTACCGCCCGCGGCGAACTGCGTGCCACCCTCGAAGTGCTGCGCGCCGGCCCCGACGACAGCCGCGGCCCGCTCCCCGGGCTCGACGGGCTGCCCGACCTCGCCGAGGCCGCCCGCACCGCCGGAGCCACCGTCGACCTGTCCGTCGAGAACGTGGAAGCGCCGCCCGCCGTGGGCGCCGCGGCCTACCGCATCGTCCAGGAAGCCCTCACGAACGCCGTCCGGCACGGCGGCTCCGGACTCACCGTCCGCGTCGGCATCCGCAGCCTGGGCGACGCCCTCCACCTGCGCGTCGCCGACGACGGCACACCACCGCCCTCGTCACCGTCCTCTTCCTCGCCCGAGCCCGACCGGCCCGCGGGCTTCGGCCTGCTCGGCATGCGCGAGCGGGCCCGCAGTGTGGGCGGCACCCTCGACGCCGGGCCGCGCGCCCAGGGCGGATTCGAAGTCGCGGCGGTCCTGCCGACCGGGGTGCCACACTGACCGGGGCCCAGCCCGTGCGCGTACTCCTCGCCGACGACCAGACCCTCGTACGGGCCGCGTTCGCGATGCTCGTCGAGTCGGCGCCCGACATGGAGGTCGTCGGCCAGGCCGGTACCGGCCGCGAGGCCGTCGAACAGGCCCGCACGCGCCGTGCCGACCTGATCGTCATGGACATCCGCATGCCCGACCTCGACGGCATCGAGGCGACCCGCCTGCTCGCCGCCGACGAGGACCTCGCGGGCGTCAAGGTCCTGATGCTGACGACGTACGACACCGACGAACACGTCGTCGAGGCACTGCGGGCGGGCGCGTCCGGGTTCCTCGTCAAGGACACCAAGCCGGCCGAACTCCTCGACGCCATCCGCACCGTGGCCGCCGGCGAGTCCCTGCTGTCGCCCGGCCCCACGGCCCGACTGATCGCCCGCGTCCTGCGCGCCCCGGCCGAACCCGGGCCCGTCCCGCCCGGTCTCGCCGCGCTCACCGACCGCGAGCGCCAGGTCCTGACCCTCGTGGCGCGCGGCCTCACCAACACGGAGGCCGCCGAGGTCCTCGGCCTCAGTCCCCTCACGGCGAAGACGCACGTGAGCCGCATCATGGGCAAGCTGGGCGCGCGCGACAGGGCCCAACTCGTGATCGTGGCCTACGAGTCGGGCCTGATCGAGCCGGGTGGCGCCTGACCGCTCCGCTACAGCAGTCCCGCCGCCGCGAGGAACTTCCCCACCCGTTCGATCTCCTCCGCGGACAGCGGGATCTGCGGATCCGCGGTCAGCGGGCAGTCGATCACGCCCCGCAGATACAGGGCCGCCTTGAACGCCCCGAGCGCGGACGAACTACCGCCCATCCGCGCCGGATCCCCCACCCGCACCATCCGGAACAGCGCACACAGCCGCTCCTGCTCGACCCGCGCCCGCTCCCGGTCACCGGCCCGGCCGTACGCGTACAGCCGCGCATATCCGGCCGGATCGACGTTCCCGAGGCCCGGCACCACCCCGTCCGCGCCCATCGCGAGCGCCGAGTCCACGGTCAGCTCGGCCCCGGTCAGGACGCTGAACCCCGTGATGTCGGCGCGGGTGCGCGCGCCGACGACGACCTCGCGGAACCCGCCCTCGTCACCGCTGGAGTCCTTCAGGCCGGCGAGCGTCCCGTCGGCGGCCAGGTCGAGGACGAGGTCGGCGCCCAGCTTGGAGTGCACCGACACCGGCAGGTCGTAGGCGAACACCGGCAGGCCGCACCGCTGGGCCAGGAGCCGGAAGTGGCGGGCGATCTCGGCCGGGTGGGTGCGCGTGTAGAAGGGTGCCGTGGCGACGATCGCGTCCACGCCGGCCTCCGCCGCCGTACGGGCGTGGTCGAGGACGCGCAGGGTCGCCATGTCGATCGCCCCGGCCAGGACGGGCAGCTGACCGGCGACATGACCCACGACGGTGTCGACGACCACTTTGCGGTGCCGGTCGGGCAGGAAGGCCGCCTCGCTGGAGGAGCCGAGCACGAAGAGCCCGTCGACACCACCCGCGACGAGGTGGTCGACAAGACGTACGAGGGAACCGACGTCCACCTCGCTGTCCGGGGTCAGGGGCGTGCAGACGGGCGGGACGACTCCGGTCAGCGGGGAGCGTAGCGTCATGAGACCTCCTGGACGAGTTCGTGCGTGGACTGCCCCTCGCGCACGGGATGGTGACAGCGGAACCGATGCCCCTCACCGCCCGGCTCGAACTCCGGCATCGCCTCCGCGCACACCGCGTCGGCCTTCCAGCACCGCGTACGGAACGGGCAGCCGCTCGGCGGATGCGTCGCCGACGGTACCGGGCCGACCAGCGGGATCGGGTCGATCGGGTCGAGCAGCCCGGGCGTCGCCGAGAACAGCGCACGGGTGTACGGGTGCCGGGCCCGGTCGAGCACGTCGTCGGACGGCGACTCCTCCACGATCCGGCCCAGATACATCGTGATCACGCGGTCGCTCATGCGCCGCACCGTCTGGATGTCGTGCGAGACGAACACGAGGGCGAGGCCGAGGCGCTCCTTCAGGTCGAGCAGCAGATTCAGGATCTGCGCCCGCACCGACACGTCGAGCGCGCTCGTCGGCTCGTCCGCCACGACCAGCGCGGGTTCGAGGGCGAGGGCGCGGGCGATCGCCACGCGCTGGCGCTGCCCGCCCGACAACTGCCCGGGCAGCGCCCCTGCGAGCGCGCCCGGCAGTCCGACCAGGGACATCAGCTCCCGTACGCGTTCCTCACGCGCGGCGGGTGCGCCGCAGCGGTGGACGTCGAGGGGGTCGCGCAGGATCTGGCGGACGGTCAGGCGCCGGTTCAGGGCCGTCGACGGATCCTGGAAGATCATGCCGACACCCTCGCCGACGGTGGCGCGCCGCTCGCCCGGCTTCATGGTCCACAGGTCGTGGCCGTCCACGACCACCGTGCCGGATGTCGGGCGCTGGACCCCCACGAGGACCTTGGCGAGCGTCGACTTGCCGCAGCCCGACTCGCCGACCACGCCGACCGTCTCGCCGGGCGCCACGGACAGGTCGGCGCCGGTGAGGGCGTACACCCGGTCGCGGGCGAACAGGCCGCCGGAGCGGGCCCGGTGCACCACATGGGCATCCCTCAACTCGACCACGGGATCCGTCACTTCAGAGCCTCGCTTCCCCGGGGAGCCGGAACCGTGGGCGGCGGGACCACCGCCGGATGGTGACAGGCCGACGCGTGCCGTCGGCCGCCGAGCAGGTCGGGCGCCGTCGTCCGGCACACCTCGCTCGCCATCGGGCACCGGTCGGCGAACCGGCAGCCCGCCGGGAAGTCGGCCGGCGACGGCACGACGCCCCTGATCTGCGTCAGCCGGTCCGCCGCCGTCTCCAGCGAGAGGACCGAGCCGAGCAGCCCGCGCGTGTAGTGGTGGGTGGGCGCCTCGACGAGGTCCGCCGTCACGCCCGTCTCCACGATCTGCCCGCCGTACATCACGACCACCCGGTCCGTGACGTCGGCGACGAGCGCCAGGTCGTGCGAGACGAGGATCAGCGCGAAGCCCAGCTCCTCGCGCAGCCGCAGCAGCAACTCGATGACCTGCGCCTGCACGGTCACGTCGAGCGCGGTCGTCGGCTCGTCGGCGACGATCAGCTTCGGGCTGCGCGACAGGGCCATCGCGATCAGGACACGCTGGCGCTGGCCGCCCGACAGCTCGTGCGGATAGCTGCGCAGGGTCCGCTCGGGGTCGAGGCCGACGAGGGAGAGCAGCTCGGCCGGGGTGCGCCGGCCACCGCGGCGCACGACCTGCTTGAGCTGGGAGCGCACGGTCATCGCCGGGTTCAGGGACGACAGGGCGTCCTGGTAGATCATCGCCATGTCGTGGCCGAGGAGCCGGCGCCTGGCGCCCATCGAGCGGCCGATCAGCTCCTGGCCGTCGAAGGTGACCCGGCCGCGGATCCGCGCGCCCTTGGGTTCGAGCCCCATCACGGTCAGCGCGGTCAGCGACTTGCCGCACCCCGACTCGCCGACCAGGCCGAGAACTTCACCGGGCCGCACGTCGAAGGTGATGCCGTCGACGATGTCCACGCCACCGTGCCGCGCGTCGAAGCCGATCGCGAGATCGGTGACCTGGAGGACGGGGTCGCCCTCGGGCAGGGGCCGGGCGCGGGACCTCAGCCGGGTGGCGGCCTCGGTGAGGCCGGGCAGTTCGAGGACCGTGCCGCTGCCGGGCTTCGGCGCTTCGAGTCGGTCCGCCTCCGCGCCGGACACGTCACGCGCGGCGGGCGCGGCCCACGCGTCGGACACGCCCTCGGACAGGATGTTGAGCGCGAGCACCGTGAGCAGCATCAGCAGGCCGGGGAAGACGGTCGCCCACCAGCCCCCGATCAGCACCATGTTCTTGCCGTCCGCGATGACACTGCCCCACGACGGGTCGGGCGGCCGGACCCCCGCCCCGATGAACGACAGCGACGCCTCGAAGACGATGGCCTCCGCGACCTGCACCGTGCAGAACACGAGGACGGGCGCCGCGCAGTTGACCGCGACGTGCCGCAGCACGATGTGCGGCGTGCGCGCCCCGATGACCCGCTCGGCCGTCACGTAGTCCTCGCCGTACTGGTCGAGCACGTTGGCCCGTACGACACGGGCGACGGGCGGAGTGAACAGGAACGCGATCGCGCAGATGAGTACGGGGATGCCGCCGCCGAACACGGCGACGAGGACGGCCGCGAGAGCGATCCCGGGGAACGCCATCACGACGTCGAGGCAGCGCATCAGCGTCTCGTCGACCGACTTGCGCGACGTCGCCGCGATCGCGCCGAGCACCGCGCCCACCACCAGCGCGAGCAGCGTCGCGCCGAGCCCGATGGCCAGCGACCAGCGCGCCCCGTACATCAGCCGGCTGAGGATGTCGCGGCCCAGGCTGTCCTGGCCCATCCAGTGACTGCCCGACGGGTGCCCGGTGCCGTCGGTCTGCGACTGCTGGTCGAGCGGGTCGTGGGGTGCGAGCAGCGGCGCGAACAGCGCCATGAGGACGACGACCGCGACGACGGCGACCGCGATCCGGGACAGGACGGGCAGCCGGCGCAGGGAGCGCAGCCGGATGCCCGGCCGGGACAGCGCCTCGGTGAGCGCTTTACGGGAGGTGACCATCTAGCTCTGCGCCCCCCTGAGTCGCGGGTTGACCATCAGATACAGGATGTCGATGGCGAGGTTGACGACGACGAACCCGACGGCCGTCGTCAGGACGACCCCCTGGACCACCGCCGGGTCACCGTTCTTCACCGCGTCGATCATCAGCTTCCCCATCCCCGGCAGCGAGAAGATCGTCTCCGTGACCACCGCCCCGCCCAGCAGATAGCCGACCCGCAGTCCGAGCACGGTCAGCGGGTTGATCAGGGCGTTGCGCAGCACGTTGCGCCCCACCACCACGACCGGCGGCAGCCCGCTGCCGATCGCCGTACGGACGTAGTCCTTGTCCAGCTCCTCGACCACCGCCGTACGCACGATGCGCGTCAGCTGCGCCGCGACGGGCAGGGACAGCGAGAGCGCCGGGAGCGTCATGCACGTGAGCCAGCCCGTGAAGGAGTCCGCCGGGTTGATGTAGCCGCCGGTCGGGAACCAGCCCTGCCCGACCGCCAGATACTGGATCATCAGCAGCGCCAGCCAGAACCCGGGCGCCGCCACGCCCGTCAGCGACACGACGCGGATGATCTGGTCGAGGAGCCGGTCGCGGTGGATGGCCGCCGTGACACCGAGCACCAGGGACACGACGACCGCGACCGCGAGGCCGAGGAACGTCAGTTGCAGCGTCAGCGGCAGCGCGGTGGCCACCTGGTCGACCACCGGCTGCCGGGTCAGGGCGCTGACGCCCATGTCGCCCCGGACGAGATCGCCCACGAAGTGGAAGTACCGCACGGGCAGCGGATCGAGCAGCCCGTTGCGCTCACGGAAGGCGTGCAGCTGCTGCGGCGTCGGATTGGCGCCCTGGAAGAACGCCGACGCCGGATCGCTGTCCGAGAACCGCATCACGAGAAACACGAACAGGACGATGCCGAGCAGCAGCGGTACGAGCAGGACCAGGCGGCGGGCCAGGATTCTGGCGATCACGACCACGGGAACGAACTCCCTTGCGAGAAAGCCGCGTTACGCGGGCTTGGCCTTGAGCACGTTGATCCCGGGGTAGGGCTGCGCCTGCACACCGGTGATCTTCTTCGGGTCCCAGCCCGTCATCAGCTCGTTGTGCACGACCGGGTAGAGCACGGCCTGCTCGGCGACGAGGTCGATGTACTCCTGGATCATCGACTTCTTCTTCGCCGGGTCCGGCTCGCGCGTGGCCTGGTCCATCAGCTTGAAGAGGTGCTTGGCGTCGGAGCTGCCCGCCCAGCGCGCGTAGCCCATCCACAGGTTCGACGGGCCGTAGTTGTAATGCATGATCAGGTCGGCGTCGAGCCCGAACTGGTTGGGGTTCGAGGCGGCCGCCACGATCTGGTAGTCCTTCTTCTGGTCCATCTTCGTGAAGACGGCCGTGGTCTCCTGCGGGTCGAGCGTGGTCTTCACGCCGATCGCGTCCCACGACGCCTTGATCGTCGGCAGACAGTCCATGATCCACGACACGTTGACGGACATCAGGGAGACCGAGAGCCCGCTGACCCCGGCGTCCTTGAGGAGCTTCTTCGCCTTGTCCGGGTCGTAGTCGTACACCGTCTTCGCCGGCCGGTGGTCGGGGTTGCCCTCGTTCAGGAACGAACTCGCGCCCTTCCCGTGCCCCTTGAGCGCCACCTCGATCATCTTCTGCTTGTCGATGGCGTAGTGCAGGGCCTGACGCACCCGCACGTCGTCGAACGGCTTGTGCGCGGTGTTGAACATCAGGAAGAGGTTGTTCATCCCGGCCCCGCCCTCGACGGTGAGGCCGCCCTTCTTCAGCTGCGCGATGTTCGCGTACGGGATGTTGTCCGCGATCTGCGCGTCCGCGCTGCCACCGGAGATCTTCGCGACGCGGGGCGCCGCGTCCACGATGGTCAGCCAGTTCATCTTCTTGAACGACGCCTTGCGCGGCCCGTTGTAGTCCGCGAACGCTTCGAAGGTGGTGTTCGTCTTCGGCTGGTGCGAGGTCTGCCTGTACGGGCCCGAGCCGACCGCCTTGCCCTTGGTCGCGTCGTCCCACGCGCCCGGCTTCGAGAACACGTGCTTCGGCATGATCTTGGCGAGGGTCAGCCGCGCGGCACCGTCCGGGAACGGGAACTTGAGGACGAGCTCGACCGAGTCGTCACCCGTCTTCCTGACCTCCTTGAGCCAGCTCTCGAAGAAGCCCTTGGCGAGCGACTGCGTGCCCGGGTCGAGGATCCGGTCGAAGACGAACACCACGTCGTCCGCCGTGACGGGCTTCCCGTCGTGCCACTTGGCACCCTCGCGCAGGGTGAACTTCCAGGAAGTGGTGGCCAGTTCGGCATCCGTCGGCACCTTCGTGGCCAGCGCCGCGTAGGGCTCGCGCGTGATCGGGTCGGTGTCGAGGAGGCCCTCGTAGATGTGCTGGTTACCGGCCATGGCGAAGGCCGACGCGGTCTGCGTCGGGTCCCAGCTTCCGTCGTTGCCGTACCCGATGACGGCGGTCAGCGAGGATCCGCCGCCCTTGCCGCCGCCCGTGTCGTTGGTGGACTTAGGCCCGGACGAACAGGCCGACAGGGAGGTGGAGATGGCAGCGGCCGCGCCGAGGGCGCCGGTGTACTTGAGGAAGGATCGGCGGCCGGTCGGCTCGTGGTCGCTCATGGTGCCTCCAGAGAGGGAGATGCGCGGGAGATCCAACGTCCTACGTCTTGGTAGCGACGTGACCATAAGAGCGCCGCGAGGGCCGGTCAAGAGATCGCGCAGAGAAGCCCGGAGCGCTCCGGGCGCCGGGCGAGAAGAAGTTTGATCCCGACATGGGACGTGGGACGTCTGCTGCGCCTACGATGCGGCGCATGTCTGAGGAGCCCAGGAACCCGGCGATACGGCACCGCCGCGTCAGCCAGCAGGTACAGCGCGCGGTCACACAGCTCATCCTGGACAGAGGGCTGCGGCCCGGCGCGCTGCTGCCCACCGAGGCCGAGTTGATGGAGTCGCTCGGCGTCAGCAGAAACTCCGTACGCGAGTCCCTCAAGGCCCTCCAGGCACTCGACATCGTCGAGATCAGACACGGCTACGGCACCTACGTCGGCCAGGCCTCCCTCACCCCGCTCGCCGACGGCCTCACCTTCCGCACCCTGCTGCGGCCCGCCTCCGACGCGCACGCCCTCGCCGAGATCCTCCAAGTCCGCGAGATCCTCGAGGAAGGCCTGATCCGCAGGGTCGCCGCTGCCCCGCTCCCGCCGGAGATCCTCGACCGGCTCGACGGCATCGTCCGGAAGATGGCCGCCGCGGGCCAGGCCGACGAGCCCTTCGCCGACCTCGACAGGGACTTCCACGAAACCCTCTACCGCTCGCTGGGCAACGAGCTGATCCCGCAGCTCCTCGGCGCGTTCTGGAACGTCTTCGACCGCGTCGCCGGCGCGCGCTCCTGGTCCAGCGACCCCGACCCCGACGTCACCGTCAGCCGCCACCGCGACATCGTCACGGCCCTGCGCGCCCAGGACGCCGCAGGCGCGCAGCGGGCCATGGCACATCACTTCCGGGGCATCGAGGCGCGCGCGGAACAGGAGACGAGAGGCGTCGAGTGAGCGCGCTGGATTTCTGTGGAGTTACGCGCGCACGTTCCCCCCGATTCAAACAGCATCGAGCATCCCCGTTCCGAATGGGATGTTCGAATTCGCCCTCGCTACATAGAGCCCAGAGGTCCTTCCCACTCTAATTGGCACGCGTACCCGGCGGTGCGGGAAGCGTGAAATCCGACGGTGGCGGGGAGCCACCTGACGTGGGCGGAACGGCGGTCCGGGCACGCGGTCCCAGCCGCGGGAAGAGCTGGGTGAATACCCGCAGCGGTGGTCGGGAATTGCCCCTCGTGTCACACCGCCGACGATTCAGCGCCACGTCCCGTGTCTGCTCGTGGAATGGGGCCGTTGTTTCGGTTGACGCCGCCGCCCGCCGGGAAACGCACGGAACGTATGGACAGGAGCCAACGCCGATGAAGCCGCCAATCGGTTCTTACGCCGTCGACATCAGCACCGGACAGGTGGGCCGCGTCATGGGGCACGAGGGTCCGTACGTTCAGCTCCGGCCCTTCGGAGGCGGCCGCGAATGGGACTGCGCCCCGGACACGGTGCGGGTGGCGACGACCTCCGAGCGGCTGCGGGCGGCAACCGCGTATGCGAACGCCAGGAGCCGCGGCGAGGTCCCCTGACCCCACCCCTTCACAGGTCCCCCGACTTCACCCCTCCGGCGTAGGCGAGAATGGGCCCATGAGCCTGTTCCGCGACGACGGCATCGTGCTGCGCACCCAGAAGCTGGGTGAAGCGGACCGCATCATGCTGTTTTCTCCCGGGGGGCGACCCCCGTGCCCCCGGCCGGAAGTCCGTGGGGGTGCGCGGTGAGCCTGTTCCGCGACGACGGCATCGTGCTGCGCACCCAGAAGCTGGGCGAAGCGGACCGCATCATCACGCTCCTCACCCGCAATCACGGGCGCGTGCGTGCCGTGGCGCGCGGTGTGCGGCGCACCAAGTCCAAGTTCGGCGCCAGGCTCGAACCCTTCTCGCACGTCGACGTGCAGTTCTTCGCGCGGGGCAGCGAGCTGATCGGGCGCGGGCTGCCCCTGTGCACCCAGAGCGAGACCATCGCCCCCTACGGCGGCGGCATCGTCAGCGACTACGCCCGCTACACCGCCGGCACCGCCATGCTGGAGACCGCCGAGCGTTTCACCGACCACGAGGGCGAGCCGGCCGTCCAGCAGTACCTGCTTCTGGTGGGCGGACTGCGGACCCTCTCCAGAGGCGAGCACGAACCCCACCTCGTCCTCGACGCCTTCCTGCTGCGCTCCCTCGCCGTGAACGGCTACGCCCCGAGTTTCGGCGACTGCGCGAAGTGCGGCCTCCCGGGCCCCAACCGGTTCTTCTCCGTCGGCGCGGGCGGCTCGGTTTGCGTCGACTGCCGGGTACCGGGCAGCGTCGTACCCTCACCGCAGGCCCTCGTCCTCCTCGGCGCGCTGCTGACCGGCGACTGGGAGACGGCGGACGCGTGCGAGGCACGCTTCGTGAGAGAGGGCAGCGGACTGGTGTCGGCGTATCTGCACTGGCACCTGGAGCGCGGACTGCGCTCGCTGCGTTACGTAGAGAAAAGCTAGAACTGAGCTAGGGGAGAGCCCACATGGCACGTCGCGGAATCCTCGGACGGTCCCGCCCTGAGTACAAGACGCCCGAACCGCACCCGACGGGCGCGCGGCCGCCGAAGATCCCCGGCGAGCTGGTGCCGAAGCACGTCGCCATCGTGATGGACGGCAACGGCCGGTGGGCGAAGGAGCGGGGGCTGCCGCGCACAGAGGGCCACAAGGTCGGCGCCGAGCGGGTCATGGACGTCCTCCAGGGCGCGATCGAGATGGGCGTCGGCGCGATCTCGCTCTACGCCTTCTCCACGGAGAACTGGAAGCGCTCACCCGACGAGGTCCGCTTCCTCATGAACTTCAACCGTGACTTCATCCGCAAGACCCGCGACCAGCTCGACGAGCTGGGCGTACGGGTGCGCTGGGTGGGCCGCATGCCCAAGCTGTGGAAGTCGGTCGCCCAGGAGCTGGAGATCTCCCAGGAGCAGACCAAGGGCAACGACCAGCTGACCCTCTACTTCTGCATGAACTACGGCGGCCGCGCCGAGATCGCCGACGCCGCGCAGGCCATCGCCGAGGACGTGAAGGCGGGCCGCCTCGACCCGTCGAAGGTCAGCGAGAAGACCTTCGCGAAGTACCTCTACTACCCGGACATGCCGGACGTCGACCTGTTCCTGCGCCCCAGCGGCGAGCAGCGCACCTCCAACTACCTGCTGTGGCAGAGCGCTTACGCCGAAATGGTCTTCCAGGACGTCTTGTGGCCCGACTTCGACCGCCGTGACCTGTGGCGCGCCTGCCTCGAGTACGCCTCCCGGGACCGCCGCTTCGGCGGAGCGATCCCGAACGAGGAACAGATCGCCAACAGCTGATCAAACGGCTGAGGGGGGTACTCGGAAGTACCCCCCTCAGCACGCGAAAGAAGAACGGCGCTCAGCCCTCCGCGGCGGCGGAACCGCTCAGCCCGCGGAGCACTCCTCGCACGTACCGAAGATCTCCACCGTGTGCGCCACGTTCACATACCCGTGCTCCGCGGCGATCGCCTCGGCCCACTTCTCCACGGCCGGGCCCTCGACCTCGACCGCCTTGCCGCACACCCGGCACACCAGGTGATGGTGGTGCTCGCCGCTGGAGCAGCGCCGGTAGACGGCCTCGCCGTCCGACGTGCGCAGGACATCGACCTCGCCCGCGTCGGCGAGGGACTGCAGGGTGCGGTAGACGGTCGTCAGACCCACCGAGTCACCCTTGTGCTTGAGGACGTCGTGGAGCTCCTGGGCACTGCGGAACTCGTCCACCTCGTCGAGCGCCGCCGCCACGGCCGCACGCTGGCGGGTCGACCTGCCTCGAACCGGGGCTCCCACTGTTGCCTCCTCGGATTTACTGCCGGCGGCCCATTGTGCCAGGCCGCACGGGGCCCGGGTCAGACCTCGGCCTTGGCCTGACCGGGGATCCGGCCTGGAATCGCGCACTCCGCCGGGTCACCGGCCGCGCTCGCCGCCGCCCGCGCCCTGCGCCTGGCCAGCGGAGTGGCGATCAGGCTGAAGACGATGAACGCCGCGATGGTCAGCAGCACGATCGTCGCGCCGGGCGGGATCTCGACGTAGTAATTGGTGATCGTGCCGCCCAGCGTCGTGGTGACGCCGATGGCCACGGCGATCGCGAACGTCGCCGCGAAGCTCCGCGTGAGCTGCTGCGCGGCCGCCACCGGGACCACCATCAGCGCGGACACCAGGAGCAGACCCACGACGCGCATCGCGACGGTGACGGTCGCCGCCGCGGTCACCGCGACGAGCAGGTTCAGGACGCGCACCGGCAGGCCGGTCACCCGGGCGAACTCCTCGTCCTGGCTGACCGCGAACAGCTGCCGGCGCAGACCGATCGTGACCACGGCGACGAACCCGGCGAGGACACAGATCGACACGAGGTCGCTCTGCGAGACGGTCGACAGCGAGCCGAAGAGATAACTCTGCAGGTTCGCCGTGGAACCGCCGGGGGCGAGGTTGATCAGCATCACGCCGCCCGCCATACCTCCGTAGAAGAGCATCGCGAGCGCGATGTCGCCGCGCGTCTTCCCGTACCAGCGGATCAGTTCCATGATCACCACGCCGACCACGGAGACGGCCATCGCCATCCACACGGGCGACGTGGAGAGCAGGAAGCCGAGGCCGACGCCCGTCATCGCGACATGGCCGATGCCGTCACCCATCAGGGCCTGCCGGCGCTGGACGAGATAGATGCCGATCGCGGGGGCGGTGATGCCCACCAGGACCGCGGCGAGCAGGGCCCGCTGCATGAAGGCGGAGTCGAGGAATTCCATGTCAGCTCAGCAGTCCTGTGCGTACGGGGGTGAGATCCGAGGTGTGCGGGTGGACGTGGTCGTGGCCCGGCAGCGCGTGCTGGCCGACCGCTTCCGGCGGCGGCCCGTCGTGCAGGACGCAGCCGTCGCGCAGCACGACCGCACGGTCGATCAGCGGCTCCAGCGGGCCCAGCTCGTGCAGGACGAGCAGCACGGACGCGCCGGCCTCGACCTGCGCCCGTAGTGTCTTCGCGAGGATCTCCTGGCTCGCCAGGTCGACGCCCGCCATCGGCTCGTCCATGATCAGCAGCTCGGGCTCGGAGGCGAGGGCGCGCGCGATGAGGACACGCTGGTGCTGGCCGCCGGAGAGCGCGTCCACCGAGTCCTTGGCACGGTCGGCCATCCCGACCAGGTCCAGCGCCCGGCGCACCGCCTCACGGTCCACCTTGCGCAGCAGACCGAAGCGCGCCCGGGACAGCCGCCCCGAGGACACGACCTCGGTGACCGTGGCCGGCACCCCGCCCGCGGCCGTCGTCCGCTGCGGCACGTAACCGACCCGCGCCCAGTCCCGGAACCGCCGACGCGGCGTACCGAAGATCTCGACCTCGCCTCCGCTTACGGGCACCTGGCCGATCACGGTGCGCACGGCCGTCGACTTGCCCGAACCGTTGGCGCCGAGCAGGGCCACGACCTCACCGCGGCGCACGGTCAGGTCGATGCCGCGCAGCACGGGACGCGAGCCGAGCTCGGCCGTCACGCTGCGCAGGGCTATGACGGGCTCGCCGGCCTTCACCGATGCGTCCATGCCGCTGTCCTCCGTGCTCACTTGGCGCCGAGCGCCGTCTGCAGGGCCTTCAGGTTCGACTCCATGACCTGGATGTAGTCGTCGCCCTTGGACATGTCGGTGATGCCCTCGAGCGGGTCGAGCACATCGGTCTTGAGGCCCGCGTCGCCCGCGACGGTCTTCGCCGTCCTGTCGCTGACGAGGGTCTCGTAGAAGACCGTGGTCGCCCCGTCGGCCTTCGCCATGTTCTGGAGGTCCTTCACACGCGCCGCGCTGGGCTCGCTCTCCGGATCGAGGCCACTGATGGCCTCCTCGGTGAGCCCGTACCTCTCGGCGAGATAGCCGAAGGCCGCGTGGGTCGTGATGAACACCTTCGAATCGGTGTTCTTCAGCCCGTCCTCGAACCGCGTGTTCACCCCGTCGAGCTTGCCGACCAGCGCCGCGGTGTTCTTCTTGTACGCCGCCGCGTGATCCGGGTCGGCCTTCTCGAAGGCCTTGCCCACGCCCTCGGCGACCTCGGCGTACTTCACCGGGTCCAGCCAGATGTGCGGATCCCGGCCGCCCTCGCCGCCGTGCTCGTGGTCGTGCTCCTCGGCGTGCCCGCCGACCTCGGTGCCGTGCTTCTCCAGGTGCGTCAGGGAGGCGGCATCGACCTTGGTCTTGATCCCGGACTGCTGTATCGCGTCGTCGACGGCCGGCTGGAGGCCCTTGAGATAGAGGGCGACACCCGCGTCCTGGAGCTGCGCGGTCTGCTTCGCGCTGATCTCCAGGTCGTGCGGCTCCTGGCCGGGCTTGGTCAGATTGGTGACGGCCACGTGGTCCCCGCCGATCTGCTCCGCGAGGTACTGCATCGGATAGAACGACGCCACCACCGCGAGCTTGCCGTCGCTGTTCCTGCCGTCACCCGAGGAGGCGGAGCAGGCCGACAGGGCCGTGATGCCGAGCACGGTGACGGAGGCGACGGCGGCGGTGGGTATGAGGCGTCGTACGTTCATGACAGTCATTTTCAACAAATCTGGAAACGATTGTCAACAAGCTGTCGGCGCGATCACACCGAAACGGGCATCCCACCCCAGCCCGGGCTCCGGACCCCCAACCGATTTGATCCGGAGCCCTACGCCGCCGGTAACCTGAAGCATTCGCATTCGCTCTGAAGCAGCAGCTTCGTCGTCGTCGTAATGAAGAGAGCACCGTGGCCGCCGACAAGATCGACACCATCGTCAGCCTCAGCAAGCGCCGTGGCTTCGTCTACCCGTGCAGCGAGATCTACGGCGGCCAGAAGGCCGCCTGGGATTACGGACCGCTGGGCGTCGAGCTGAAGGAGAACCTCAAGCGCCAGTGGTGGCGCTACATGGTCACCTCGCGCGAGGACATCGTCGGTATCGACTCGTCGGTGATCCTGGCGACCGAGGTCTGGCAGGCCTCCGGTCACGTCGCCACGTTCAGCGACCCGCTCACCGAGTGCACCTCCTGTCACAAGCGGTACCGCGCGGACCACCTGGAGGAGGCGTACGAGGCCAAGCACGGCAAGCTGCCGGAGAACGGCCTCGCCGACCTCAACTGCCCCAACTGCGGCAACAAGGGCACCTTCACCGAGCCCAAGCAGTTCTCGGGCCTGCTCTCCACGCACCTCGGCCCCACACAGGACAGCGGCTCCATCGCCTACCTGCGCCCCGAGACCGCCCAGGGCATCTTCACCAACTTCGCCAGCGTCCAGCAGACCTCGCGCCGCAAGCCGCCCTTCGGCATCGCCCAGATGGGCAAGAGCTTCCGCAACGAGATCACGCCCGGCAACTTCATCTTCCGCACCCGCGAGTTCGAGCAGATGGAGATGGAATTCTTCGTCAAGCCGGGCGAGGACGAGAAGTGGCAGGAGTACTGGATGGAGCAGCGCTGGAACTGGTACACCGGCCTCGGCATGCGCGAGGAGAACATGCGCTGGTTCGAGCACCCGGCGGAGAAGCTCTCCCACTACTCCAAGCGCACCGCTGACATCGAGTACCGCTTCCGCTTCGGCGGAAACGAGTGGGGCGAGCTCGAGGGCGTCGCCAACCGCACGGACTACGACCTCTCCGCGCACTCCAAGGCCTCGGGCCAGGACCTCTCCTACTTCGACCAGGAAGCCGGCGAGCGTTACACCCCGTACGTCATCGAGCCCGCCGCCGGTGTCGGCCGCTCCATGCTCGCCTTCATGCTCGACGCCTACGTCGAGGACGAGGCGCCCAACGCCAAGGGCAAGATGGAGAAGCGCACCGTCATGCGCTTCGACCACCGCCTCGCCCCGGTCAAGGTCGCGGTCCTGCCCCTGTCCCGCAACCCGGAGCTGTCCCCGAAGGCCAAGGGACTCGCCACCGCGCTGCGCCAGAACTGGAACATCGACTTCGACGACGCGGGCGCCATCGGCCGCCGCTACCGCCGTCAGGACGAGATCGGTACGCCGTACTGCGTCACCGTCGACTTCGACACCCTCGACGACAACGCCGTCACGGTTCGCGAGCGCGACACCATGAAGCAGGAGCGTGTCTCCCTCGACCAGATCGAGGGCTACCTGGCTACGCGCCTCGTCGGCTGCTGATCACCCCTCGGGGACCAGGCACCACAGAAGCGGCCCAGGAGCGTGCACATCGCGCTCCTGGGCCGCTTCCGCCGTTCCCGGGCGGCCCCGCGGACGCCGGCGAGACGCACAACGCACCACAGAAACCCCCCTGTTGATATTGCTCTTGCTGCACACTCCTTGCGGAACGCACGCCCACAGGGGCCGCGGAGGAGGCGTCATGCTGCCGAACACCACCACGAGCAAGGTCAGCCGCTGGGACCAGCACGGCCGGGAGCACACGGTGCGGGTACAGCGCTCGGGCCCGCGCCGCACCATCAGATGCGACACCTGCGGCTGGCGAAAACCCGCCCAGTTCCTGCCCTGGCTCAAGGCCGAGGAGCACCTCGCCCAGGAGCACCAGGCGACGGTGGACCCGTCGGCCCAGGGGCCCCAGTAGGGCCGAGTTGACACGGGGCCCGGAGATCTCTAGAGTCCTCCGAGTTGTCACCCGGCCAGTCGGCCCCGCGACAGCACCTCCGCCGCTCAAGCGGCACCCAAACAAGCAGCACGATCTCCCACCGGGAGTGAATTCGGCACGCCCGAATTCAATTCGCGGTGGACTCGATGGCCCGATTAGGCGCCGCCGGGGGAATCCGCTAAAGTTTGGGACGTCGGAACGGCCCAACAGCCGCGAAGACAAACCCACTGACTGGGAATCAGGCCCGAAAGGATCTGATAGAGTCGGAACCGCCGGAAAGGGAAACGCGAAAAGCCGAAAGGCCGGAGCGGAAACCTGAAAGGCACCGAGGAAATCGGACACGAAAGAGTCTGATAGAGTCGGAAACGCAAGACCGAAGGGAAACTGCCCGGAGGAAAGCCTGAGAGAGTCTCTCGGGTGAGTACAAAGGAAGCGTCCGTTCCTTGAGAACTCAACAGCGTGCCAAAAGTCAACGCCAGATTGACAACCCCGGCCCACTTTGTGGGTTGGAGGTTCCTTTGAAAAAGTCCTCACTCCCACACCGGGGTGAGGCGCACTAGCGAGGACGCAGTGAATCGTAGGGATTATTCCTCCCGACGGTTCCGCTCTCGTGGTGTTCACCGGGATATCCCGGAAACATTCACGGAGAGTTTGATCCTGGCTCAGGACGAACGCTGGCGGCGTGCTTAACACATGCAAGTCGAACGATGAAGCCCTTCGGGGTGGATTAGTGGCGAACGGGTGAGTAACACGTGGGCAATCTGCCCTGCACTCTGGGACAAGCCCTGGAAACGGGGTCTAATACCGGATGACACCCCCTCTCGCATGGGAGGGGGTTGAAAGCTCCGGCGGTGCAGGATGAGCCCGCGGCCTATCAGCTTGTTGGTGAGGTAGAAGCTCACCAAGGCGACGACGGGTAGCCGGCCTGAGAGGGCGACCGGCCACACTGGGACTGAGACACGGCCCAGACTCCTACGGGAGGCAGCAGTGGGGAATATTGCACAATGGGCGAAAGCCTGATGCAGCGACGCCGCGTGAGGGATGACGGCCTTCGGGTTGTAAACCTCTTTCAGCAGGGAAGAAGCGAAAGTGACGGTACCTGCAGAAGAAGCGCCGGCTAACTACGTGCCAGCAGCCGCGGTAATACGTAGGGCGCAAGCGTTGTCCGGAATTATTGGGCGTAAAGAGCTCGTAGGCGGCTTGTCACGTCGGTTGTGAAAGCCCGGGGCTTAACCCCGGGTCTGCAGTCGATACGGGCAGGCTAGAGTGTGGTAGGGGAGATCGGAATTCCTGGTGTAGCGGTGAAATGCGCAGATATCAGGAGGAACACCGGTGGCGAAGGCGGATCTCTGGGCCATTACTGACGCTGAGGAGCGAAAGCGTGGGGAGCGAACAGGATTAGATACCCTGGTAGTCCACGCCGTAAACGGTGGGAACTAGGTGTTGGCGACATTCCACGTCGTCGGTGCCGCAGCTAACGCATTAAGTTCCCCGCCTGGGGAGTACGGCCGCAAGGCTAAAACTCAAAGGAATTGACGGGGGCCCGCACAAGCAGCGGAGCATGTGGCTTAATTCGACGCAACGCGAAGAACCTTACCAAGGCTTGACATATACCGGAAAGCATCAGAGATGGTGCCCCCCTTGTGGTCGGTATACAGGTGGTGCATGGCTGTCGTCAGCTCGTGTCGTGAGATGTTGGGTTAAGTCCCGCAACGAGCGCAACCCTTGTTCTGTGTTGCCAGCATGCCCTTCGGGGTGATGGGGACTCACAGGAGACTGCCGGGGTCAACTCGGAGGAAGGTGGGGACGACGTCAAGTCATCATGCCCCTTATGTCTTGGGCTGCACACGTGCTACAATGGCAGGTACAATGAGCTGCGATGCCGTGAGGCGGAGCGAATCTCAAAAAGCCTGTCTCAGTTCGGATTGGGGTCTGCAACTCGACCCCATGAAGTCGGAGTTGCTAGTAATCGCAGATCAGCATTGCTGCGGTGAATACGTTCCCGGGCCTTGTACACACCGCCCGTCACGTCACGAAAGTCGGTAACACCCGAAGCCGGTGGCCCAACCCCCTTGTGGGGAGGGAGCTGTCGAAGGTGGGACTGGCGATTGGGACGAAGTCGTAACAAGGTAGCCGTACCGGAAGGTGCGGCTGGATCACCTCCTTTCTAAGGAGCACTTTGGCTGCCGGGTTTCACCTGGTGGTCCAAGAGCCATTTCGTCGGCAAATGTCCGACGGTGGTTGCTCAAGGGTGGAACGTTGACTATTCGGCACAGTGAGTTAGATGGGTTTGCCAGTACTGCTTCGGCGTGGAACGCGAATCACATCAACTGACTGGGTCGGGCACGCTGTTGGGTGTCTGAAGGTACGGCCGATTGGTCGCCTTCAGTGCCGGCCCCAGTGCACTCGAATCTGTTGGTTCGGGGTGATGGGTGGTTGGTCGTTGTTTGAGAACTGCACAGTGGACGCGAGCATCTGTGGCCAAGTTTTTAAGGGCGCACGGTGGATGCCTTGGCACCAGGAACCGATGAAGGACGTGGGAGGCCACGATAGTCCCCGGGGAGCCGTCAACCAGGCTTTGATCCGGGGGTTTCCGAATGGGGAAACCCGGCAGTCGTCATGGGCTGTCACCCATACCTGAACACATAGGGTATGTGGAGGGAACGCGGGGAAGTGAAACATCTCAGTACCCGCAGGAAGAGAAAACAACCGTGATTCCGGGAGTAGTGGCGAGCGAAACTGGATGAGGCCAAACCATATGCGTGTGATACCCGGCAGGGGTTGCGCATGTGGGGTTGTGGGATCTCTCTTTCACGGTCTGCCGGCTGTGAGACGAGTCAGAAACCGTTGATGTAGGCGAAGGACATGCGAAAGGTCCGGCGTAGAGGGTAAGACCCCCGTAGTCGAAACATCAGCGGCTCGTTTGAGAGACACCCAAGTAGCACGGGGCCCGAGAAATCCCGTGTGAATCTGGCGGGACCACCCGCTAAGCCTAAATATTCCCTGGTGACCGATAGCGGATAGTACCGTGAGGGAATGGTGAAAAGTACCGCGGGAGCGGAGTGAAATAGTACCTGAAACCGTGTGCCTACAAGCCGTGGGAGCGTCGCGCAAGGAACTTGTTCCTTGCGTCGTGACTGCGTGCCTTTTGAAGAATGAGCCTGCGAGTTTGCGGTGCGTTGCGAGGTTAACCCGTGTGGGGAAGCCGTAGCGAAAGCGAGTCCGAATAGGGCGATTCAGTAGCGCGCTCAAGACCCGAAGCGGAGTGATCTAGCCATGGGCAGGTTGAAGCGGAGGTAAGACTTCGTGGAGGACCGAACCCACCAGGGTTGAAAACCTGGGGGATGACCTGTGGTTAGGGGTGAAAGGCCAATCAAACTCCGTGATAGCTGGTTCTCCCCGAAATGCATTTAGGTGCAGCGTCGTGTGTTTCTTGCCGGAGGTAGAGCACTGGATAGGCGATGGGCCCTACCGGGTTACTGACCTTAGCCAAACTCCGAATGCCGGTAAGTGAGAGCACGGCAGTGAGACTGTGGGGGATAAGCTCCATGGTCGAGAGGGAAACAGCCCAGAGCATCGACTAAGGCCCCTAAGCGTACGCTAAGTGGGAAAGGATGTGGAGTCGCACAGACAACCAGGAGGTTGGCTTAGAAGCAGCCACCCTTGAAAGAGTGCGTAATAGCTCACTGGTCTAGTGATTCCGCGCCGACAATGTAGCGGGGCTCAAGCGTACCGCCGAAGTCGTGTCATTGCGATATATACCCCCAACGGGGATCGTGATGGGTAGGGGAGCGTCGTGTGCCGGGTGAAGCAGCCGCGGAAGCGAGTTGTGGACGGTTCACGAGTGAGAATGCAGGCATGAGTAGCGATACACACGTGAGAAACGTGTGCGCCGATTGACTAAGGGTTCCTGGGTCAAGCTGATCTGCCCAGGGTAAGTCGGGACCTAAGGCGAGGCCGACAGGCGTAGTCGATGGATAACCGGTTGATATTCCGGTACCCGCTGTGAAGCGTCAAACATTGAATCAGGCGATGCTAAGTCCGTGAAGCCGTTCCGGACCCTTCGGGGAAAGGAAAGTGGTGGAGCCGACGGACCAGACTTGTAGTAGGTGAGTGATGGGGTGACGCAGGAAGGTAGTCCAGCCCGGGCGGTGGTTGTCCCGGGGTAAGGGTGTAGGGCGCTGTCCAGGTAAATCCGGACAGCTTGTGCCTGAGACCTGATGCCGAGCCGATTGTGGTGAAGTGGATGATCCTATGCTGTCGAGAAAAGCCTCTAGCGAGTTTCATGGCGGCCCGTACCCTAAACCGACTCAGGTGGTCAGGTAGAGAATACCGAGGCGTTCGGGTGAACTATGGTTAAGGAACTCGGCAAAATGCCCCCGTAACTTCGGGAGAAGGGGGGCCATCACTGGTGAGAGGACTTGCTCCTCGAGCTGGGGGTGGCCGCAGAGACCAGCGAGAAGCGACTGTTTACTAAAAACACAGGTCCGTGCGAAGCCGTAAGGCGATGTATACGGACTGACGCCTGCCCGGTGCTGGAACGTTAAGGGGACCGGTTAGTGCACTTTCGGGTGTGCGAAGCTGAGAACTTAAGCGCCAGTAAACGGCGGTGGTAACTATAACCATCCTAAGGTAGCGAAATTCCTTGTCGGGTAAGTTCCGACCTGCACGAATGGCGTAACGACTTCTCGACTGTCTCAACCATAGGCCCGGTGAAATTGCACTACGAGTAAAGATGCTCGTTTCGCGCAGCAGGACGGAAAGACCCCGGGACCTTTACTACAGTTTGATATTGGTGTTCGGTTCGGCTTGTGTAGGATAGGTGGGAGACTTTGAACTCTGGACGCCAGTTCAGGGGGAGTCGTCGTTGAAATACCACTCTGGTCGTGCTGGATGTCTAACCTGGGTCCGTGATCCGGATCAGGGACAGTGTCTGATGGGTAGTTTAACTGGGGCGGTTGCCTCCTAAAGAGTAACGGAGGCGCCCAAAGGTTCCCTCAGCCTGGTTGGTAATCAGGTGTTGAGTGTAAGTGCACAAGGGAGCTTGACTGTGAGACCGACGGGTCGAGCAGGGACGAAAGTCGGGACTAGTGATCCGGCGGTGGCTTGTGGAAGCGCCGTCGCTCAACGGATAAAAGGTACCCCGGGGATAACAGGCTGATCTTCCCCAAGAGTCCATATCGACGGGATGGTTTGGCACCTCGATGTCGGCTCGTCGCATCCTGGGGCTGGAGTCGGTCCCAAGGGTTGGGCTGTTCGCCCATTAAAGCGGTACGCGAGCTGGGTTTAGAACGTCGTGAGACAGTTCGGTCCCTATCCGCTGCGCGCGCAGGAATATTGAGAAGGGCTGTCCCTAGTACGAGAGGACCGGGACGGACGAACCTCTGGTGTGCCAGTTGTCCTGCCAAGGGCATGGCTGGTTGGCTACGTTCGGAAAGGATAACCGCTGAAAGCATCTAAGCGGGAAGCCTGCTTCGAGATGAGTATTCCCACCCCCTTGAGGGGTTAAGGCTCCCAGTAGACGACTGGGTTGATAGGCCAGATCTGGAAGCCCGGTAACGGGTGGAGGTGACTGGTACTAATAGGCCGAGGGCTTGTCCTCAGTTGCTCGCGTCCACTGTGTTGGTTCTGAAACCACGAACAACCCCACGTTTGTCACAGAGCGTAATGCGGTTGACAGTTTCATAGTGTTTCGGTGGTCATAGCGTGAGGGAAACGCCCGGTTACATTCCGAACCCGGAAGCTAAGCCTCACAGCGCCGATGGTACTGCAGGGGGGACCCTGTGGGAGAGTAGGACGCCGCCGAACTATTTTTGAAGAAAACCCCCGTAACGGATGAGAATCCTGTTACGGGGGTTTTCTGCGTTGTACGCCGGCCCCGGGCCGGTCCCTTGGGTGCGCTTTTCCGGCCGGACCCCTATTCAGGGTTCGGCCGAAAATCGTGCGGGGGATACGGTCAGGAGTTCAGGCCGCGGAGGACGAGATCCGTGAGGGCCCTGAATTCCTCGTCGATGCCGGCCTTCTGCCACTCACCCGCGTACGCCGGATCGTGGAAACGGTTGGTCGCGTCGAATACCGCGCGGGCCGTCAGAGCGGGGTCGGGGTGCGGAAGGCTGAACTGCCCCTTGGTGATGCCGTCTTGAATGATGTGGTCGAGCTGCATGATCAGCTCACCGACGTGGAGTTCGACCACCCGGCTGTTCTCACTGATCAGTACCTGGTACGTGGCGAAGAGCTGCGGATCGTCGCCCGCCTTGCGGCGCTTGGCCGCGAACAGCGTCGCGAGCCATTGGCGCAACATGGCGGGGGCCGTCAGTGAGCCGTCTGTCATGAGCAGTTGCAGTTCGTTCGTGGTGCGGTCGAGCCAGCGCTTCGTGACCGCCTCGCGCAACTGTGCCTTCGTACCGAAATGCCGGTAGACGCTGCCGTGACTGACGCCGAGCGCGCGGGCCACGTCGACGACGTTCGCCTTGGCGGGACCATGCCGGCGCAGTACCTCCTCGGTCGCCTCGAGGATGCGCTCGGTGGTCAGGGTCTCGGTTGCCATGATGCCGACCGTACCGGGCGGTGATCAGCGCTCGCTGTCGAGGTGTGTCATCTGTGCCTCGGGATAACGGTCACCCGCGGCGGCACCGGCCGGGATGGCCTCCTCGATCGCGGCTAGGTCCGCCGAGTCCAGGTTGATGTCGAGAGCGCCGAGCGCCTCCGTCAGCCGGTCCCTGCGACGGGCGCCGACCAGGGGCACGATGTCCTCGCCGCGGCTGAGCACCCAGGCGATGGCGACCTGCGCGACGCTGGCACCCTTCTGTTCGGCGATCTTGCGCAGCGACTCCACGAGGTCGAGGTTGTGCTGGAGGTTCTCGCCCTGGAAGCGCGGGCTCATTCCGCGGAAGTCGTTCTCGGCGAGCTTGCGGTCCCGGCCGAAGTGCCCGGAGATCAGGCCGCGCGACAGGACCCCGTACGCCGTGATGCCGATGCCGAGCTCGCGGGTGACCGGCAGGATCGCCTCCTCGATACCGCGGGAGATCAGCGAGTACTCGATCTGCAGATCGGAGATGGGGGCGGTGGCGGCGGCCCGCCGGATCGTGTCGGCGCCGACCTCGCTCAGGCCGATGTGCCTGACGTGTCCCTTCTCGACGAGCTCGGCGATGGCGCCGACGGTCTCCTCGATCGGTACGGCGGGGTCGACGCGGGCGATCCGGTATACGTCGATGTGGTCGACGCCCAGGCGCTGCAGCGAGTATGCGGCGAAGTTCTTCACTGCGGCAGGCCGGCCGTCGTAGCTGGACCAGCCGCCGTCCGGGTCTCGCAGAGCGCCGAACTTCACGCTGGTCAGCGCCTTCTCGCGGTGCGTGGCGGGGGCGGTGCGCAGGGCCTCCCCGATGAGCATCTCGTTGTGCCCCATCGCGTAGAAGTCCCCGGTGTCGAGCAGGGTGATGCCGGCGGCGAGGGCCGCGTGGATGGTGGCGATGGACTCGCCCCGGTCGGCCTCCCCGTAGAGCGCGGACATCCCCATGCAGCCGAGCCCGATGGCGGAGACCTCGGGACCGGTGGAGCCTAGAGGGCGGGGGTGGAGGGTGGGGGAGGTGGGAGTGGTGGGGGACATCAGGCGCTCCTTAGAACGGTGCCGCCAGTTCGATGGTTCTGTAGTCTCCCTATCCACGATGGCATGACAGATGACAGATTTCAATATCTGTCATCTGTCATCTGCCATGCGCGGGGTGGGAGCGAGTGCCGGTCAGCCCCAGGCCAGCCCCGGGCTCAGCTCACCGTTCGTGGCAGTCTCAAGCTCAGTGCTGTCGTCAGGGCTATGCCCGCCAGTTGCACCAGCAGGGTTGTCACCAGTGCGTCTCGCATGCCCAGGCTCGGAGTCAGGGTGAGGAAGAGGGAGCCGAGTGTGGCTACGCCGAGGGCCAGGGCCGACTGCTGTGTGGTGATCATGACGCCGCTGCCCACTCCTGCCCGCGTCGCCGGTACCTCGGACAGGATGAGCCGGAAGAGTATGGGGAGTTGGAGTGCCTGGCCCGCGCCCGCGAGTGCGGCGCCCGGCATCAGTTCGAGGATGCCCAGGTCGGGCCAGGTCCGCCAGGCCGCGAGGGCGATGAGGGCCACGCCGACGCCCTGGATGATGCCGCCCGCGGTGACGATCCGGGTGCCGTACCGGGCGATGAGGCGCGGGCCCGCGAGGGAGACGGCGAAGAAGACCGCGGCCATCGGCGCGAGGGACAGGCCCGCCGGTACGGGGCCGAGGTGTTCGCCCTGCTGGAGCGCCACCGCGATCACGAACATGAAGCCACTGAATCCGATGGAGAACGGCACGATCATGATCAGACCGCGGCGCAGTGAGACGAGGGCGAAGAGGCTGGGCGGGACCAGTGGGGTGCGTCCGTGCCGGTCTGCCCGGCGTTCCACCTGGTAGAAGGCGTACGCGATGAAGGGGAAGACCGCGAGTGAGATCCATGTCCACAGGGGCCAGCCGGCTGCCCTGCCCTCGGTCAGGGGTGCGAGGAGCGTGAGCAGGGACGCGGCGAGGAGCACCGTTCCGGGGCCGTCGACCGGTTCGGGGTGCGGGGAGCGGGTTTCGGGGACGGCGCGGGCTGCCAGGAAGAGGCCGACCAGTACGACGGGCACGTTGACCAGGAACACCGACCGCCACCCGGTCCCGAAGACGTCCGCTGCGACGAGGACGCCGCCCAGGATCTGGCCGACGACCATGGACAGGCCCGCCGTGGCCCCGTACAGGCCCATGGCCTTCGCCCGGCGCCGGCCAGTCGTCGTCGACTGGATGGTGGCGAGGACCTGCGGGAGCATCGCGGCCGATGCGGCGCCCTGCGCGACGCGCGCGGCCACGAGGGTCCAGGCGTCGGGGGCGAGGCCGCAGGCCAGTGAGGTCAGGCCGAAGGCGATCATGCCGCCGAGGAACAGCCTGCGCCGGCCGAAGAGGTCGCCGAGCCGTCCGCCGAGGACGAGCAGGACGGCGTACGCGAGTCCGTAGCCCGCGACGACGAGTTCGAGGAGTGCCTCGCCCGCGGCCAGGTCGTGGCCGATGGTGGGCAGGGCGACGTTGACGATGAAGAAGTCGATGAGGGGGAGCGCCGCGCCGACCAGCACGGTGAAGAGCCCGAGTCCGCCGAGTGCCGGTGGGGCCGTGGCGGTGCGGGTGGTGGTGGCGACAGTGAGGGAACGGGTCCCGGTTCCGGTCATGGGTACCAGCGTCGTCCTGCGCTCAGACTGGTACCAGAGTGTTCTTATCCTGGTAGAAGGACTACCTGGCAACAGGCTCCGTGGCGCGGCAGGCTGGAGGCATGACCACGATGGCGCGGACGACGAAGACGACTGCGGCTCAGGCACAGGCACACGCACAGATGCAGGGGCAGGCGCAGGGGCAGGCCGGTGGGTCCCCGCGCGAGTCGCCCAAGCGGGAGTCCGAGATCCGGCGGCATGAGCTCGCCGACTTTCTGCGCAGCCGTCGCGCCCGCATCCCCCCCGAGCAGGTCGGGCTGCCGCGGGGCCGGCGTCGGCGTACCCCCGGGCTGCGGCGTGAGGAGATCGCGCAGCTGTCCGCGGTCGGGGTCACCTGGTACACGTGGCTTGAGCAGGCGCGGGACATTCAGGTGTCGGTGCAGGTCCTGGACGCGCTGGCCCGCACGCTGCTCCTCGATGTGAGTGAGCGCGCGCATCTGTTCCAGCTCGCGGGGGCCGTCGATCCGTCGCCCGCGTCGAGCTGTCAGACGGTCACGCCGGCGCTGCGGCTGATGCTGGAGAAGCTGGAGCCGCTGCCCGCGTGCATCCAGAACAGCCGGTACGACATCCTCGCGTACAACCGCACGTACGGGCGGCTGCTGTGCGACCTGGACACGGTGGCGCCCGAGGACCGCAACTGCATGGTGCTGATCTGCACGAACGAGCAGTGGCGGAAGTCGTTCGTGTTCCTGGAGGACACGATCCGGCTGATGGCGGCCAAGTTCCGCGGGTCGATGGCCGGTCATCTGGGCGAGCCCGCCTGGGAGTTGCTGCTCAAGCGGCTCGAGGACGAGTCGCCGGAGTTCCGTGAGGCGTGGCAGCTGCACGAGGTGGTGGGCACGCGCAGCAAGACGAAGTACTTCCGCAACGCGCACGTCGGGCCGCTGTCCCTGGTCCACACCGATCTGTGGCTCGGCCCGGACCAGGGGGCCCGTCTGGTGACCTACACGCCCGCCGACGAGGAGTCGCGGGAGCGGCTCGACCGGCTTCAGGAACTGGCGCCGGCCGTGGCCTCCTGAATAGCCCGGCTGTTCCGGTGCCGGACGGTCGGTGAGGAGGCCGACCAGGAGTGCGGTGGCGCCGCGGCCCACGGGGATCCTTCAGGCCGCGTGGGCCGGCGTCGGTCTCTTCAGGTGCTGGCGCAGGCCGTGGCCTCCTGAATTTCCGGCTCTTCCAGGCAGCGGGCGGTGCGCTGGGCGGTGGAGCGTGCCCAGCGGCCGCTGGTGAGGAGGCCGACCAGGAGTACGGCGACGCCACAGCCCACGATGATCCACCAGCCGCCGCGGCTCGCGTCGACGAACGTGGTCGCGTACGAGGACGTGCCGACGCCCGACGCGATGCCCGACGCGAGGACCGCGCCGATGACGGCGACGCCGAGGGTCTGGCCGATCTGCCGGCTGGTGGAGGCGACCGCGGCGGCGACGCCGGCCTGCGCGCGGGGCATGCCCGAGACGGCGGTGTTGGTGATGGGGGCGTTGACGAAGCCGAAGCCGAGGCCGAAGAGGACGTAGCCGATGAAGCGGGTCACGTTCGACGTCTCCGCCTCGAACGCGGCGAACAGGACGCCGCTCGCCGTCATCGCGATGCCCGCGACGAGCAGCGGGATCCTGGGGCCGCGGCTGCCGACGATACGGCCGGAGACCGGGGCGCACACCAGAGTCATGGCCGCCATCGGCAACATCCACAGGCCGGCGTCGAGGGCGTTGAGGCCGCGTACGTTCTGCAGGTAGAGCGTCGAAAGGAACAGGAAGCCGCCGAGTGAGGCGAACGCGCTGATCGCGATCACCGTGGCGCCGCTGAAGGGTGCCGAGCGGAAGAAGCGCAGGTCGATGAGGGGTTCGGCGCGGCGTGGCTCGTAGGCGATCAGGCCGACGAGGGCCGCGAGGGCGAGCAACGCGAACGTCACGATGACCGGGGACGTCAAGCCCGCGGCGGGGGCCTCGATGATCGCGTAGGTGAGGGAGCCGAGGAGCGTCATGACGAGGAGCTGGCCGACCGGGTCGGGGCGGCGCGGCTTGGGGGCGCGGGACTCGGGGACGTAGCGCATGGTCAGCAGGAGGGCGGCGAGGCCCACCGGCAGGTTGATCCAGAAGATGGAACGCCAGCCGACCGAGTCGACGAGGACGCCGCCCACGATGGGGCCGGCGGCCATGGAGATGCCGACGACGCCGCCCCAGACGCCGATGGCCCGGGCGCGTTCGCGGGGCTCGGTGAACGTGTTGGTGATGATCGACATGGCGACGGGGTTGAGCATCGAGCCGCCCACCGCCTGGACCATGCGGAACGCGATGAGGGACTCCAGATTCGGCGCCACGGAGCACAGCACCGAGCCCACGGTGAAGATCACCAGGCCGGCTTTGAATATCCGGCGGCGTCCGATCCGGTCGGCCGTCGAGCCCGCCAGCATCAGGAGCGAGGCGAGGACCAGCGTGTACGCGTCGATGGTCCACTGCATCCCGGAGACGCTCGCGCCGAACTCCTTCTGCATGCTCGGCAGCGCGACGTTCAGGACGGTGTTGTCGAGGCTGACGATCAGCAGGCTCATGCAGCAGATCGCGAGGACGAGCATCCGCCGGCGGTGGGTCAGTGGAGGGGGCATGAAATCGACGGTAGCCCGACCGCGGGCGGGGCCGCCCGCCAGGTGGGGGACAATGGAGAGCCGCCCCTGCCCGCCGCCCCACGTTTTCGGAGAGCCCGCCCGATGTCCCAGCAGCTCACCATCGGTCCGCACCTCGTGCAGCCGCCTGTGGTCCTCGCGCCCATGGCCGGGATCACGAACGCGCCCTTCCGCACCCTGTGCCGGGAGTATTCCGGCGGCAAGGGCCTCTTCGTGAGCGAGATGATCACGACGCGGGCGCTGGTCGAACGCAACGAGAAGACCATGCAGCTCATCCGTTTCGACGCGAGCGAGCAGCCCCGGTCGATCCAGCTGTACGGCGTCGATCCGGCGACGGTCGGCAAGGCCGTTCGGATGATCGTCGAAGAGGATCTCGCGGATCACATCGACCTGAACTTCGGCTGCCCGGTCCCGAAGGTGACGCGCAAGGGCGGCGGCTCCGCGCTCCCGTACAAGCGGAATCTGCTGCGGGCCATCCTGAAGGAGGCCGTCAGCGGGGCCGGGGACCTGCCGGTCACGATGAAGATGCGCAAGGGCATCGACGACGACCACATCACGTTCCTCGACGCGGGCCGGATCGCCGTCGAGGAGGGCGTCACGGCGATCGCCCTGCACGGGCGCACCGCGGCACAGCACTACGGCGGTACCGCCGACTGGGACGCCATCGCCCGTCTGAAGGACCACGTCCCGGAGATCCCCGTCCTCGGCAACGGCGACATCTGGTGCGCCGACGACGCGGTGCGGATGATGCGCGAGACCGGCTGCGACGGTGTCGTGGTCGGGCGTGGCTGCCTGGGCCGGCCGTGGCTGTTCGGGGATCTCGTCGCCGCCTTCGAGGGTACGGGCGCGCCCGCCGCGCCCGACCTGCGCAAGGTCGCCGAGGCGATGGTGCGGCACGCGGGGCTGCTGGGCGAGTGGATCGGCGACGAGGCGCGCGGTGTCATCGACTTCCGTAAGCACGTGGCCTGGTACCTGAAGGGCTTCTCGGTCGGCTCCGAGATGCGCAAGCGGCTCGCCGTCACGTCGTCGCTCGCCGAGCTGCGCGCGGGTCTCGACGAGCTGGACCTCGACCAGGCGTGGCCCGTGGGCGCGGACGGGCCTCGCGGCCGTACGTCCGGCAACAACCGGGTGGTTCTGCCGGACGGCTGGCTGAAGGACCCGTGGGACTGCGCGGGCATCAGCGAGGACGCCGAGCTGGACACGTCCGGCGGCTGAGCCTGACGCGTACCCGGGCCGTCGTCATCACCCCGAGAGTCGTCATCCCCCGACCCTCGTCATCCCCCGACCGCCGTGAGCAGGGCGAGCGGCGCCGCCGCCGAGCGTGACTCGCGCTCGCACGCGTGCGGGTAGGGGACGGGCGCCGGGTGCGCCTCCCGCGCGTACCCGGCGAGCACCTCGGGCAGCCGGTGGCCCGAGGCCGCGGCCGCCTCCACCAGCGCGTGCGCCACCGTCCGTGCCTCGTCGTGCAGCCCGTAGCGGGCGAGCCCGAGCGCGATCAGGGCGTTGTCGTGCGGCCACACCGAACCCCGGTGGTAGGAGAGCGGGTGGTACGCGGCCTGACCGGCAGCGAGCGTGCGCACCCCCCAGCCGGAGAAGAAGTCGGGCTCCAGGAGACGCCGGCCGACCACCTCCCCGTACTCCTTGTCGAGCAGGCCGGACCACAGGAGGTGGCCCGCGTCGGACGCCAGCGCGTCGACGTGCCGCCCGTCGCCGTCCAGGGCGAGCGCCGGGAACGCGCGGTCCGCCATCCAGAAATCCCGCTGGAAACGGTCCCGCAGATCGGTCGCCGCCTGCTCCAGGAGGTCCGCGTACACCGGGTCGTCCCAGGCCGTGCGGGCGAGCGCGGCGGTGCGGCGCAGGGCGTCGTACGCGTAGCCCTGGGCGCCCGCCGCCGTCACGGGTCCCGTGGGGCGGCTGCCGTCGGCCGAACAGATGGCGCCCGGTGAGTCCTTCCAGTTCTGGTTGGCGAGGCCGCCGCGGTCGGCGCGGTAGACGAGGTAGCCGCGCGAGGTGAGGCCGCCGTGGTCGAGCATCCAGCTGACGGCGGCCCGCGCGTGCGGTTCGAGGCGGCGGGCCGTCGCCACGTCGCCGGTCCGGTCCGTGTACGCGCCGAGCAGGACGAGGAACAGGGGCGTCGCGTCGACCGAGCCGTAGTAGCGGGCGAACGGGACCTGTCCGAAGTGCGCGAGCTCGCCGTGCCGCACCTCGTGGACGATCTTGCCGGGCTGGGCGACGGCGTCCTCCGTGGACTCGGTGGCCTGCGTCGCGGCGAGCACCGGGAGCGTCGCGGCGGCCAGGTCCGGCCGGTACGGGAGGGCGAACAGGGAGGTCAGGAGCGCGTCGCGGCCGAGAAGTGTGAGGAACCAGGGGACGCCCGCACCCGGCACGCTCAGCCGCTCGCCGTCCGGGCCGGTGGCCGGCACCTGGAGCACGGCCAGGTCGGCCAGGCCCCTCGTGCACGCAGCGGCGAGAGCGGGCCAGGCGGCGGGCAGTGTGATGTCCCGCGTGAACTCCTCGGTGCGCGCGGCGAGTTCGGCCGCCGCGTCGGCGGGGGACGCGGGGACCGGGATGCCGGGGGCGCCGTGCGGGCGGGCCGCGACGCGCAGGCTCAGGTCGGCCGTGCCGTGCCCGGCCAGTTCGAGGGCCCAGACGAGGCGGCGGGCGCCGGTGCCGGTCTCCTCGACGGCGTCGGGCGCGGGTTCCGCGGTCACCGTGGTCGACGAGCGCCACTCGCCCCGCCGGTAGCCGAACCGGACGCCGTCCTCCAGCGCCGACCGGGAGCGGACGGCGCCGGTCTTCGTGTAGGTGCGGTGGTCGGCGCGCAGCTCGAACTGGTCGGTGAAGTCGGCGTCGACGGTCAGCGCGAGCCGTACCGTCGTCGGCGCCGCGCGGTTGGAGACGACCCGCAGGGTTTCGACGAACGCGCTGTCCGCCACGGCCTGTTCGCGGAACAGGGTGTACGCGGGCGGCTCCAGGCGGCCGCCGCGCGGCACGAGCACACAGCGCGCCACGCCCTCGCCGGTGCCGTTCCGCCCGGCCGTGTCCCCGCCCGGCGGTCCGGCGGGTGTGAGTACCTCGGGCGCGGCGCCGTCCGCGGTGAGCTGCCAACGGCTGAGGTGCCGGCCGTCGCGCACGAACAGGCCGTCGGGCGAGCCGGATCCGCGTACGCCGCTGATGTCACCGCTCGGGCCGATCGCCGCGAACGTGGCGCCCCGCACGAGCAGTTGATGCTGTCGGTCCGTCATCCCCAGGTCCCTCCCTCGTGCCGCTCCCGCGGCTCCTGCAGCAGATCCAGGGCGAGCGCGGCGCTCCAGGCGAAGCCGCGCGCGCCGCAGCCGCGTCCCGTGTACGGATCCACGTATTCGGCGAAGGCCGTGTCGAGTGCGGTGCCGAGCAGCGTGGTGCGCAGGCGCTCGGCCTCCGCGTGCTCGCCGTGGAGGCGCAGGCCGCGCTCGATCAGCCAGTTCGTGTTGAACCAGGCCGGTCCGCGCCAGTAGCGGTGCGGGTCGAAGGCCGGTCCCGTCAGGTCGTAGCTCGGCACGAGCCGCACCGCTGTGCCGAGGCCGAAGCGGGGGCTGCGGGCGGTGCGCAGCAGGCCGGCGGTCACGTGCCGGGGGAGCGTCGGCAGGATGAGCGGGATCAGGCCCGAGACGCCGTACTCCGGGATCAGGGCCGGGGGTGACATCTGCCGGGTGGCCGTCCGGGACGTGTCGTGTCCTGGTGCGCGGGGTGTGTGGTGGCTGTCGGTCACGCGCAGGTCGCGGCAGAAGAACATGCCTGTCGCCGGGTCCCACAGGCGCTCGACCAGCGCTGCCGTGAGGCGTTCGGCGCGGGCGTGGCGGGCCGTGCCTGTGGCGCCGAGTTCGCAGGCGATGCGGGCGAGGGCGTGCTCGGAGGCGATCAGGAGGGCGTTGAAGGCGGGGTCCTCGACGGCGAACTCGCTCTGTCCGTCGGTGTATTGGCCGTCCCGGTAGTCCGTCGCGAGGCGTACGTACCGGCCGTAGTCGAGGTCGGTGGGCCGGTCGTCGGGCGCGCCGTGCTCCAGGTCGGCGCGGCGGAACGCGCGCGCGGGGGCCGGGGCGATCCGGCTCAGCGGGGCGTCCCAGCAGGGGCTGTTGTCCATGCCCTGCTCCCAAGGGTGGATCACTGAGGCGAGGCCGCCGCCGCCCAGGTCCCTGCGGTGCAGGAGATAGCGGTGCCAGGCCGCGAGCTTCGGATGGATGCGGGCCAGGAACGAGCGGGACCGGGACAGCCCGGGGTCGGCGCGGTGCACGAGCCACGCGGCCAGCGCGTGCACCGGCGGCTGCACGATGCCGGAGGTCTGCACGGCGCGCGGCGCACCGGCCGCCCGGCCCGAAACGGAGGAGCGCCAGAAGTCGGGGCTGGGAAAGTAGGCGTCGAGAGGGACGGAGGGGTTGAACACGATGTGCGGCACCCGGCCGTCGCCCCACTGGGCGGCGAACAGCGTCTCCAGCTCCAACTGGGCGCGCAGCGGCGACACATGGCGTGATCCGATGGCGACGAACGCGGAGTCCCATGACCACTGGTGCGGATAGAGGGTGCGGGAGGGGACCGTGGACGTGCCCGTCCAGTTCGTCTCCAGGACCCGCGCGGCCCGATCGCGCAGCGCGGCCCGCTCGCGCGGGGGAGCGGCGGCGGCATCGGAGGCGCGGCGCGGAGCCGCACCGGTCCGCCGGGTTGTGCGGTCCACACGAACTCCCACGGTCTGTCAGTTAAGCCGTATCCAGCATAGAGTTACGTCTACTTAACCAGCAAAACCCAATATGTAACGCGCAGTTGACGAACGCAAGGGGTGCGAATGGCCGGGGACCGGACGAGAGAGCGGCCGCGGAGCCAGGCGAGCGCCGGGGACCTGCTGCACCTCGTGCGCAGCGGCCGGGCGATCACGCGCGGCGCGCTCCAGGAGGCCACCGGGCTCTCCCGGGCCACCGTCGGCCAGCGCCTCGACCGGCTCTTCCGGGCGGGCTGGCTGCGTGAGGGCGCGGGCGGTCCCGCAGGGTCGCCGACGGGCGGGCGGCCGTCCCTGCGCCTGGAGTTCGACGACGCCCACGCGGTCGTCCTCGCTGTCTCCCTCGACACCCGGCACGCGCGCGCCGCCGTCCTCACCCTCACCGGCGAGCTGCTCGCCGAGCGCTCCGGCACCCTCTCCGTCGACGAGGGGCCGGAGCGGGTGCTCGGCGCGCTCGGCGGCTGGTTCGCCGGTCTTCTGAAGGAGGCGGGCCGGAGCGCGGACGCCGTGTGCGGCATCGGGCTCGGGGTGCCGGGTCCCGTCGACACCGCCACGGGCCGCGTCGTGCAGCCGCCGATCATGCCGGGCTGGGACGGCTACGACATCAGGGGCCGCCTGGGCCGCGCCTTCGCCGAGCAGACGGGCGGCGGGGGCGGCTCGGGCGACGCGGCCGGCGTCCCGGTTCTCGTCGACAACGACGCCAATCTGATGGCCTACGGCGAGCAGCGCACCGGTCACCCGGACTGCGCGGCCTTCGCCCTCGTCAAGGTGTCCACCGGCATCGGCGCGGGCGTCGTCGTCGGCGGCCAGATCTACCGGGGCATAGACGGGGGAGCGGGCGACATAGGGCATATCCGGGTGCCCGAGGGCGCGGGCACGCTGTGCCGGTGCGGCTCGTACGGGTGCCTGGCCGCGGTGGCCAGCGGGCGCGCCCTCGCGCGGCGGCTCACGGAGGCCGGGGTGCCGGCGGAGTCGGGATCGGATGTGCGGGAGCTGCTCGCCGAGGGGCACCCCGAAGCGGTGCGCCTGGCACGGGAGGCCGGACGCAGCGTGGGCGAGGTTCTGGCGACGGTGGTGACGCTGCTCAACCCGGGGGTCCTGATGATCGCGGGGGATCTGGCCGGAACCCCCTTCCTCACGGGCGTACGCGAACTGCTCTACCAGCGGGCCCTGCCGCGCTCCACCGCTCATCTGGACGTGGTCACCGCGCGCCTCGGTGAGCGGTCTGCCCTGGTCGGGGCGGGTGCGCTCGTCGTGGAGCACCTCTACGCGCCGGACCGGGCGGAGGAACGGCTCGCGGCGCTCGGCCTGTGAACGCCCGCTTTCCGTCCGGATGCTGACATCGAAGGGTCCGGAAACGGCGTGATTCTCGCCACCCCTGATAGGGGTAGCGCTCAGATGAGCATGTTGAGGCCGGTTGTACATTTCTAAGGCATGGCACTGAGTGCCACCGCTCGATCATTTACGACTTGAACTCACATGAGTGTTGTCCGTGCTCACCTGAGCGATATCCGGGGTCTACGGGGGTTGTGTGTTCAAGAAGTGAAGACAAGCCTTCGAGTGTCGCTGTCTATGAGTTACTTTCGATCTAGCGGCGGACGGGTGGTTACGGCCGTATGACGCACAAGTGGACGTACCCAGATGCCTTCGATATGGGTATGTTCCTCGCCGTCAGGGCAGCCACCGAGTCATCGAGGAGTCGAGACCCGTGTCGGAAAACAAAGATCCCCACGTAGTGAAGTTCGTTTACGACTTCACCGAGGGAAACAAGGACCTCAAGGACCTCCTGGGCGGGAAGGGCGCGAACCTCGCCGAGATGACCAATCTCGGTCTGCCGGTTCCCCCCGGGTTCGTCATCACCACGGAGGCCTGCAAGGTCTACCTCGACAGTGGCGATGAGCCGGTGGCACTGCGTGACGAGGTGAGTGCGCACCTCGACGCCCTTGAGCAGAAGATGGGCAAGAAGCTCGGCCAGGCCGACAACCCCCTTCTGGTGTCGGTCCGTTCGGGCGCGAAGTTCTCCATGCCCGGCATGATGGACACCGTCCTCAACATCGGACTCTCCGACAAGTCCGTCCTCGGCCTGGTCAAGCAGTCCGGCGACGAGCGGTTCGCCTGGGACTCGTACCGGCGCCTCATCCAGATGTTCGGCAAGACCGTCCTGGACGTCGACGGAGAGCTCTTCGAGGACGCCCTCGACAAGGCCAAGGCCGCCAAGAAGGTCACGGTCGACACCGACCTCGACGCCTCCGACCTCAAGAAGCTGGTCACCCGCTTCAAGAAGATCGTGAAGACCGAGGCCGGCCGGGACTTCCCGCAGGACCCGCGCGAGCAGATGGACCTCGCCATCCACGCGGTCTTCGACTCCTGGAACACCGACCGCGCCAAGCTCTACCGCCGCCAGGAGCGCATCCCCGGCAACCTCGGCACCGCGGTCAACATCTGTTCCATGGTCTTCGGCAACCTCGGCCCCGACTCCGGCACCGGCGTCGCCTTCACCCGCGACCCCGCCTCCGGCCACCAGGGCGTGTACGGCGACTACCTCCAGAACGCGCAGGGCGAGGACGTCGTCGCGGGTATCCGCAACACCGTGCCGCTCGCCGAGCTCGAGTCGATCGACAAGAAGTCGTACGACCAGCTCATGCAGATCATGGAGACGCTCGAGACCCACTACAGGGATCTCTGCGACATCGAGTTCACGATCGAGCGCGGCCAGCTGTGGATGCTGCAGACCCGCGTCGGCAAGCGCACCGCCGGTGCCGCCTTCCGCATCGCGACGCAGCTCGTCGACCAGGGCCTCATCGACGAGGCCGAGGCGCTCCAGCGCGTCACGGGCGCCCAGCTCGCGCAGCTGATGTTCCCGCGCTTCGACGAGAACGCGAAGGTCGAGAAGATCGGCCGCGGCATCGCCGCCTCGCCGGGCGCCGCGGTCGGCAAGGCCGTCTTCGACTCGTACACCGCCGTCAAGTGGTCGCGTTCGGGCGAGAAGGTCATCCTGATCCGCCGTGAGACCAACCCCGACGACCTCGACGGCATGATCGCCGCCGAGGGCATCCTCACCTCGCGCGGCGGCAAGACGTCGCACGCCGCCGTCGTCGCCCGCGGCATGGGCAAGACCTGTGTCTGCGGCGCCGAGGACCTCGAGGTCGACACCAAGCGCCGCCGGATGACGGTCGGCGGGCAGGTCATCGAGGAGGGCGACGTCGTCTCCATCGACGGCTCCACCGGCAAGGTCTACCTCGGTGAGGTGCCGGTCGTCCCGTCCCCGGTCGTCGAGTACTTCGAGGGCCGCATGCACGCCGGCGCCGACGACGCCGACGAGCTCGTCGGCGCCGTGCACCGGATCATGGCGTACGCGGACCGCGTCCGCCGGCTGCGGGTGCGTGCCAACGCGGACAACGCCGAGGACGCGCTGCGCGCCCGCCGCTTCGGCGCGCAGGGCATCGGCCTGTGCCGCACCGAGCACATGTTCCTCGGTGAGCGCCGCGAGATGGTCGAGCACCTGATCCTCGCCGACACGGACACGGAGCGCGAGGAGGCCCTCAAGGAGCTCCTTCCGCTCCAGAAGAAGGACTTCGTCGAGCTGTTCGAGGCGATGGACGGGCTCCCGGTGACGGTGCGCCTGCTCGACCCGCCGCTGCACGAGTTCCTGCCCGACATCACCGAGCTGTCGGTGCGCGTCGCGCTCGCCGAGTCCCGTCAGGACTCCAACGAGAACGACCTGCGCCTCCTGCAGGCCGTGCACCGCCTGCACGAGCAGAACCCGATGCTGGGCCTGCGCGGTGTCCGTCTCGGCCTCGTCATCCCGGGCCTGTTCGCCATGCAGGTACGGGCCATCGCCGAGGCTGCCGCGGAGCGCAAGAACGCCAAGGGCGACCCGCGCGCCGAGATCATGATTCCGCTCGTCGGCACCGTCCAGGAGCTGGAGATCGTCCGCGAGGAGGCCGAGCAGGTCATCGCCGAGGTCCAGGAGCAGACCGGCGTCGAGCTGAAGCTGGCGCTCGGCACGATGATCGAGCTGCCGCGCGCCGCGCTGACGGCCGGACAGATCGCCGAGGCCGCGGAGTTCTTCTCCTTCGGCACGAACGACCTGACGCAGACCGTCTGGGGCTTCTCCCGCGACGACGTGGAGGCCTCGTTCTTCACGGCGTACCTGGAGAAGGGCATCTTCGGGGTCTCGCCGTTCGAGACCATCGACAAGGACGGCGTCGGCAGCCTCGTACGCAACGCCGTGGAGGCCGGCCGCGCCACGCGGCCCGACCTCAAGCTCGGCGTCTGCGGCGAGCACGGCGGTGACCCGGAGTCGGTCCACTTCTTCCACGAGGTAGGCCTGGACTACGTCTCCTGCTCGCCGTTCCGTATCCCGGTCGCCCGCCTCGAGGCCGGCCGCGCCGCGTCGACGTCGACGGGCAGCGACCACCGGTAGGAACCGGTCCGCAAGACTCCGGAGCCGTTGTCTGGGTGCCCGACCCTCACGAAAGGCAGCGGCTCCGGTGCACCGAAGGAGAGGGCGGTACCCCTTGTGCGGGGGGTGCCGCCCTTTCGTGCGCGGGGGCGGGCGCTCTTGGGGGTTCTGTGATGTCCGTTCCCTTGTGAGGCCCAGGAGGCAAGTGGTGTAGTCCACTTCATGTCTCCGAGTAACGGTACGACTTCACCGCGTCTGTCACGCCGCTCGTTCGTCACTGCCCTCGCGGTGACCTCGGCAGCCACCGCCCTGCCGATCGGGCTCGGGCCCGCCGCCGCGCGGGCCGCAGGCAGGAGCGCGGTCAACGAGCGCCCCGTCGTCATCCCCGCCCTCCAGGCCTGGGCCGGATCCACGGGACGGTACCGCCTCGAAGCAGGCGCACCGATCGTCGTGCAGACCGCCGAACCGGGTGAGCTCCTCACGCTTGCCCGGCAGTTCGCCGACGAGATCGAAGAGGTCACGGGCATCAGGCCCGGCGCGCCCCGTGCCGGCCACGGAGTGCGGGGCGGCCTGCGGCTCGTCCTCGACCCGGCCGACCGGCACGCGCCGGGCGGCGACCGGTACGCCGAGGAGGGCTACACCCTCACCGTCACGGCATCCGCCGTCACGGTCACCGCACCCACCCGCACCGGCCTCTACTACGGCACCCGCTCGGTCCTGCAGATCCTCCTGCGCTCCGACGGGCGCCGCGAACTGCCCACCGGCATCGCCCACGACTGGCCCGACTACCGGCTGCGCGGCTTCATGCTGGACGCGGGCCGCCGCTACTTCACCCCGGGCTTCGTCCGCGACCAGCTGCGCCTGATGGGCTGGTTCAAGCTCAACGACCTGCAACTGCATCTGAACGACAACGAGATCAGCCCGGCCGGCGGCGACTGGTCCAAGGCCTACGACGCGTTCCGGCTGCGCAGCGACAAGCCCGAATGGGCCGGGCTCGCCGCATCCGACGGCTCGTACTCGCGGGAGGACTGGGACTCCTTCGAGGACACCGCGGCCGCCCACGCCGTCCAGCTCACCCCCGAGATCGACGCGCCCGCACACGCCCGGTCCTTCGTACGCTTCCGCCCCGAACTCGGCCTGAAGGGCGGCAACTCCGATCACCTCGACCTCGCCGAACCGGAGACGACGGCCTTCATGAAGAAGGTCTTCGACGAGTTCGCGCCCTGGTTCCGCAGCCCCGAGGTCCACTACGGCGCCGACGAGTACACCGGCCCGGAGGAGCAGTACCGCGGCTACTTCAACGCCATGGCCGCCCACCTGCGCACCCTCGGCAAACACCCCCGCGCCTGGGGCAGCCTCACCGAGATGGCGCCCTCCGGCACGTCCGGCTACGACCGCGACGTCACCATCCACAGCTGGAACAACGGCTGGTACGGCCCCAAGGCGGCCACGGCCGACGGCTACGAGATCGTCAACACGAACGACGGGCTCCTCTACATCGTCCCGTTCGCCACCTACTACCACCCGCTCGGACTCGACGGCCCCTATCTGTACGAGAGCTGGGCCCCGCACGTCTTCCCCGGCGATCAGAGCCTCCAGCCGCACGACCCGAAGCTGCGCGGCGCCATGTCCGCCGTGTGGAACGACCTCGTGCACGCCACGTACACCCAGCAGGCCGTCCACGGTCTGGTCGAGAAGACCTTCGGGACGCTCGCTCAGAAGATGTGGAGCGGGTCCGGAGCGGGCCTGAGCTACCGGGACTTCACCGCCGAGCTGCGGCGCGGGATCGCCGGACCCGGGCTCACCACCCTCACGCCCACGCTCGCCGAACCCGACCAGATCTCCCTGGACGCGCCGGCCACCGCCTCCTCCACGGCCGCGGGATCCCGCCCCGCGTACGCCACCGACGGCAGCCCGGTCACCCGGTGGACCAGCGGCCGCGAGCGGGCTCCCTGGCTGGCCGTCGACCTCGGGCAGAGCCGGCCCGTACAGCGTGTGCGGGTCGAATGGGGGCAGGATCACGGCACCGCGTACGCCGTCGAGGTCTCCGACGACGGCGTCGCATGGCGCACCGTCGCCGAGCGCACCGGCCGCGACCGTGCGGGCTGGGACGAACTCGGCTTCCCGGCGACCACCGCCCGCCATGTACGCCTGCGCGGCCGGGAGCACGCGAGCACGAGGTACTCGCTGTGGAGCCTCCAGGTGTACGACATCCCCGATCTGGCGCTCGGCCGCCCCACCACCGCGTCGTCCGCCGAGACGGCCACGCTCACCGCGCCCAACGCCACCGATGGTGACCCGGGCACCCGTTGGGCGTCGAAGTACACGGACGGCGAGTGGATCGAGGTCGACCTGGAACGGACGCGGACCGTGCGGCGGATCGTCCTCGACTGGGAGACGGCCGCCGGACGGGACTACGACCTCCAGGTCTCCGCCGACGCCGCGGGCTCGTCCTGGAGCACCGTCGCCGCGCGCCGCGGCCGTACCACGGCCGGGGTGGACACGGTCGACCTCGACGCCGTGGAGGCGCGGCGCGTACGGATGCTGGGCGTGAAGCGGCAGACGACGTACGGGTACTCGCTCTACCGGTTCGAAGTGCGGGGCTGAGCACAGAGGCGAAGGGGTACGGGGGAAACGGGGGTGTGGGGTTCCACATCTACTGGCCGGTAAGTACAGTCGGGCACCCCCGTACCCCCTCGTCCAGGGAGCACAGCCATGACCGGCTGGAACGCGAGCGACATCCCCGACCAGAGCGGCCGCACGGCCGTGGTCACCGGCGCCAACAGCGGCATCGGCTACATCACGGCACGTGAGCTGGCCCGCAAGGGCGCCCGCGTCGTCCTCGCCTGCCGCAGCGAGGCGCGGGGCACGGCCGCGCTGGAGCGGCTGCGCTCCGAAGTGCCGGGCGCGCAGGCCGGGTTCGAGCAGCTCGACCTGGGTGACCTGTCGTCCGTGCGGAAGTTCGCCGGATCCCACGGCAGTGGTGAGCGGCTCGACCTGCTGATCAACAACGCGGGCGTGATGGCGCTGCCCCAGGGGCGGACCGCCGACGGCTTCGAGACGCAGTTCGGCGTCAACCACCTCGGCCACTTCGCACTGACCGGCCTCCTCCTGCCCCGGCTCCTCGACACACCCGGCGCCCGCGTCGTCAGCGTCTCCAGCGGCTTCCACGCCCTCGCCGACGTCGACATCGCGGACCTCAACAGCGAGCGCCGCTACCGGCGCTGGATCGCGTACGGCCGCTCCAAGACGGCGAACCTGCTGTTCATCCACGAGCTGGCGCGCAAGCTGGCGGCACGCGGGTCCGACGTCGTCGCGGCGTCCGCGCACCCCGGGTACGCCTCCACGAACCTCGCGACGCAGGGCGTGCGCATGGAAGGCCGCAAGGCCGTCGAGCGGGTCATCGAGCTGGGCAACCGGGTCATCGCCCAGTCCGCCGAGGCCGGCGCGCTGCCCACGCTGTACGCGGCGACGGCTCCCGGGGTGCTCCCGGACTCGTTCACCGGCCCGTCCCTGATGATGTGGCGCGGGGCGCCCGCGACGTCGTGGCGGGCCCGGCGGACCCTCGACGACGCGGCGGGGGAGCGGCTGTGGGCGGCGTCGGAACAGCTGACGGGCGTGACGTTCTAGAAGACGTTCCAGGGGGTGTTTCAAGCCGCCGGACCGGCCGGCCGGCTAGTCGAGTTCGGAGGCGTCGAAGACCGCGCGGGCTGCGTCGCCGTCGATGCGGGCCGCGAGGCGGTCGATGACCGGGGTGCCGCAGCGGAGCAGTCCGTTCGCGCGGGCCCGGCGCGTGCCCGTCTCCAGGCGGTGCCACAGGACGGGGTTGTCGGTGAGCACCTTCGGGTCCAGCTCCACACGGCCGCCGAGCGCGTCGCGCAGCACGAGCCGCGGCGTCACCCCGTCGCTGTGGCGCACCGACGTCAGCAGGTCCGTGCAGACCCGCCGTGTACCCCAGACGCCACGCACGGCGAGCCAGCCGGGACCCGCGCTGACCAGCGGCGGATGCAGCACGGCGTGCAGCAGCACCGAGAGCCCCGCCCACAGCCCGGCCCGCGCCGCGCTCAGCGTGCCGTTGGCCGTGTCGATCACCAGGATCAGGCAGAACAGCGTGAGCGCGCAGAACACCGCCGCCCGCAGATCGGTGGCCCACCGCCGGTCCCGCACCACCGTGTCCCGCGAAGCCGGCGCCGCCGCCCGACCACGGGATCCCGCCCTCGTATCGCGTCCCATGCAGCGCACCGTAAGCCCGTGCGGCGCCCCGGGTCAGCACTCTTGACGCGTCGCTGATCCGCCCGCCGCGCACGTTGACGCCGTGCTGACGGGAGGGGCCGACATACGGCTGTAGTCCCTCTGTCGTAATCCCGGCGCATGGTTGATCGTTGGGCCGTCGGAATCCGTGTACGCCGAAAGAAGCCGGCGTTCAAGAGCAGCGAAAGCAGGGGGACGATCAATGACCATCAGCCGCAGGGGACTGCTCGGGACCGGCGCCGCGCTGGGGCTGCTCACCGCGTGCGGCTCCCACACCGGCCGGGACGACGGAGGCTCGGGCGGCGGGCCGGAGCTTTCGCAGTGGTACCACCAGTACGGCGAGCAGGGCACCGAGCAGGCCGTGAAGAAGTACGCCGCCGCGTACGACAAGGCGCACGTCACCGTCCAGTGGCGGCCCGGCAACTACGACGAGCAGACCGCCGCCGCCCTCCTCACCGACTCGGGCCCCGACGTCTTCGAGGTCAACGGGCCCACCCTCGACCAGATCCAGGGCAAGCAGATCGCCGACCTCACCGGCCTGTTCGAGGGGGTCAAGGACGACTTCAACCCGGCGGTCCTCGCCCCGAAGACGTACGACGGCAGGATCTGGGCGATCCCGCAGGTCATCGACATGCAGATGCTCTACTACCGCAAGAGCCTGCTCGCCGACGCGGGCGTCGAGCCGCCGAAGACGCTCGACGAGCTCGTGGACGTCGCGAAGAAGCTCACCTCGAAGAAGACCAAGGGCCTCTTCCTCGGCAACGACGGAGGCGCCGGCGTCCTCGGCGGCACGCCCCTGTACGCGGCCGGCCTTGAACTCGTCACCGAGGACGGCAAGGTCGGCTTCGACGACCCGGCCGCCGCCCGCGCCCTCGGCAAGATCCACCAGCTGTACGCCGACAAGTCACTGCTCCTGGGCGCGCCCTCCGACTGGTCCGACCCGTCGGCGTTCGTCCAGGGCCTGACCGCCATGCAGTGGTCGGGCCTGTGGGCGCTGCCCACCGTGCAGAAGGAACTCGGCGACGACTTCGGCGTGCTGCCCTTCCCGAAGGACGGCGCGGGCGAGCCGTCGGTGCCGGTCGGCGCGTACGGCGCGGCGGTCTCCACCCGGGGCAAGCACCAGCAGGCCGCGAAGGACTACCTCAAGTGGCTGTGGATCGACCGCACCGACCACCAGGAGGACTTCGCCCTCTCGTACGGCTTCCACATCCCGGCCCGTATCTCGCTGGCGAAGAAGGCCGGGAAACTCAGGAAGGGCGCGGCGGCCGACGCGGTCCGCTTCACGACCGACCACGGTTGCGCCCAGCCTCTGCGCTGGACCCCCGCGAGCCAGACCGCCTACCAGGATGCCCTGAGCCGCATCATCAAGGACGGCGCGAGCCCGGACAGCGAGCTGAGGAAGGTCGTGCGGAAGGTGTCGGCCGAACTCGACCGCGTGAAGAAGAAGTGAGCCTGCGGCAAGAGGGCCGCCGCCAGGCGATCCCTCGGCAGAGAGGCCGCCGGCAGGGCGGCACGGCACGGAAGTGGGCCGGCGCCCAGAACCGGACCCTCTGGTTCTGGATCTTCGTCGGGCCCTTCCTCCTCGGCCTCGGCGTCTTCACGTACATCCCGCTCGGCTGGAGCGTCTACCTCAGCTTCTTCGACGCCCACAACACCGTCACCCCGAGCGACTTCGTCGGTCTCGGCAACTACACGGCGATGCTGAAGAACGAGGCGTTCACCGAAAGCCTGTGGACGTTCCTCGTCTTCTCGCTCTTCATCGTGCCCGCCACCTACGCGCTGTCGCTCGCCCTCGCTCTCATGGTGAACCGCCAGCGCCGCGCCCAGGCGTTCTTCCGCTCGGTCTTCTTCCTGCCCGCCGCCTGTTCCTACGTGGTGGCCGCGCTGATCTGGAAGATGTCGCTCTTCAACGGGGTGCGGTTCGGGCTCGCCAACACCGTCCTCGGCTGGTTCGGCGGCGACCAGATCGCCTGGCTGTCGACGACCGACCCGCCCTGGTACTGGGCCGTCATCGTCACCGTACGGCTCTGGCTCCAGGCCGGCTTCTACATGGTGCTGTTCCTCGCGGGGCTCCAGCGCATCAGCCCCACCCTCTATGAGGCGGCTGCCGTCGACGGGGCGCGCCCCGGCTGGCAGGTCTTCCGGCACATCACGTTCCCGCAGCTGCGGGCCACCTCCGTGGCGGTCGTCCTGCTCCTCGTCATCAACGCCTTCCAGGCCTTCGACGAGTTCTACAACCTGCTCTCGGACGCCCGCGGCTATCCGCCGTACGCCAGGCCCCCGCTCGTCTACCTCTACTACACGGCGCTCGGCCAGGGGCAGAACCTCGGGCTCGGCAGCGCGGGCGCGGTGCTGCTCGCCCTGATCATCGCGGTGGTGACGGTGGGGCAGGCCAAGTGGTTCGGCCTGGGCCGGAAGGAGGCGCAGTGAGGGACGACTCCCGGGTCAGGGCGGGCCGCGCCCTGCGCCTCGCCCTGCTGATCGCGCTCGCGCTCCTGTTCCTGATCCCGTTCTATCTGCTTGTACGCAACGGGCTCGCCGCCGAGAGCGACATCACCTCGCCCGAGTGGACGTTCCTCCCGTCCTCGCTGCACTGGGGGAACGTGAGGGAACTCTTCGGCGACACGTCCGTCCCCTACGCCCGTTCCCTGCTCAACTCCGTGCTCATCGCCGTCGCGACGACGCTCGGCACCCTCCTCCTCGCCTCGCTCGCCGGCTACGGCCTGGCCCGCATCCCGTACCGGCACGCGAACAAGGTCTTCTACGCGATCCTCGGCACCCTGATGGTCCCGGCCGCGGTCACCTTCGTGCCCAGCTTCGTGCTCGTCTCGTCACTGGGCTGGATCTCGACACTGCGCGGACTGATCGTCCCGACCCTGTTCTCCGCGTTCGCCTGTTTCGTCTTCCGCCAGTACTTCCTGGGATTTCCCGGGGAGCTGGAGGACGCGGCGCGCGTCGACGGGCTCGGCCACTGGCGTACGTACTGGCGGGTGGTCGTGCCCAACTCCCGGCCCGTCTTCGCGGCCGTCGGCACGATCGTCTTCATCGGCGCGTGGAACTCCTTCCTGTGGCCCCTGGTCATCGGCCAGGACCGCGACGCATGGACCGTCCAGGTGGCGCTCTCGTCCTTCACCACGTCCCAAGTGGTGCGGCTCCACGAGCTGTTCATCGCGGCGGCCGTGTCGATCGTGCCGCTGCTCGTGGTGTTCCTGTTCTTCCAGCGGTGGATCGTGGCGGGGGTGGAGCGCTCGGGCCTCGACGACTGACCCACCCCCGTCTCTTCACGGGCTGTGCCGCCGGGACCGGCGTAAGCGGAACGGTCGGTCAAGGAATGCTCGGGTGATGCTCCGGCGTGGGTCAGGCGTTGCTCGGCGTGGTCTGCACGGCGTACGTGGCGACCGCGTACGCCTCGTCGTCGAGGCATGCGCCGCTCTCCAGGTCGAAGCGCTGCTTGAGCAGCGGCGACGCGACGAACGGGCGGCCCTCGGCCGAGCCGATCAGGCCGCGCGAGAGGACCGCGGCGCCCGTGAACGGGTCACGGTTGCCGACCGCGTAGAGGCGGCCCGTGCGGTCCAGGAACACGGCGGCCTGCCGGCCGTCGGGGAGCAGCGCCGCGACCCCGCGGCCCGGGGTCAGCCGGGCCAGTTCGCAGACCGTGAACCAGGCGTCCTCCAGGTGGAGTTGCACCATCACGGCGGTCTTCTCGGGAGCGACGGTCATGACGTCACCGATCCTTCCAGGGGGCGGGAGCCGATGGACAGCAGGGGCAGGTCGGGCTTGATCTGGTCGCGCTCCGGGACGAACCGCACCAGCGGGTCCGGCGCGTCGGGCGCGTTCACGAAGGACACGAAGCGCTCCAGGCGCTCCGGGTCGTTGATGGTGTCGGCCCACTCGTCGCGGTAGTGCGCGACGTGGTCGGCCATCAGGGCCTCCAGCTCGTCGCAGAGGCCGAGGGAGTCGTGCACGACGACGTCCCGAACGTGATCGAGGCCGCCCTCGATCCGCTCCAGCCAGCCCGCCGTACGCTCCAGGCGGTCGGCCGTGCGGATGTAGAACATCAGGAACCGGTCGATCAGCCGGATCAGCTCGGCGTCGGACAGGTCCTGCGCGAGGAGGTCCGCGTGGCGCGGGGTCGCGCCGCCGTTGCCGCCCACGTACAGGTTCCAGCCGTTGGCCGTGGCGATCACCCCGAAGTCCTTCGACTGGGCCTCCGCGCACTCGCGCCCGCAGCCCGACACGGCCGACTTCAGCTTGTGCGGTGCCCGCAGACCCCGGTAGCGCAGCTCCAGGTCGATCGCCATACGCACCGAGTCCTGGACGCCGTAGCGGCACCACGTCTGACCCACGCACGACTTCACCGTCCGCAGCGCCTTGCCGTACGCGTGGCCCGACTCGAAACCGGCGTCCACCAACCGCGCCCAGATCAGCGGCAGTTCCTCGACCCGCGCGCCGAACAGGTCGATCCGCTGCCCCCCGGTGATCTTTGTGTAGAGGCCGAAGTCGCGCGCCACCTCGCCGATCACGATCAGCTTCTCCGGGGTGACCTCGCCGCCGGGGATGCGGGGCACGACCGAATAGGAGCCGTTCTTCTGGAGGTTGGCGAGGAAGTGGTCGTTCGTGTCCTGGAGCGCCGCCTGCTCGCCGTCGAGGACATGGCCCCCGGCGCCGATCGTCGGGGCGAGCGAGGCGATGATCGAGCCGACGGCCGGCTTGCACACCTCACAGCCCTCGCCGCCGCGCGCCCCGTCCCGCCCGTGCGCGTCGAGCAGCTCCGCGTAGGACGCGATCCGCTTGACCCGGACGATCTCGTACAGCTCGGCGCGGGTGTGCGGGAAGCAGCCGCACAGGCCCTTGTCGCCGCTCTGCGGGAGGAGCTGGCCGATCAGCTTCACGCAACTGCCACAGCCCGTTCCGGCCTTGGTGCACTTCTTCACCTCGGGCAGCGTGGCGTGCGCCTGGATCGCCTCCTTGGTGACGTTGTGGCAGGAGCAGATCACCGCGTCGCCTGGCAGCGCCTCCGGGCCGAGCGCCACCGGCGCCCCCGCGCCGGCGGGCAGCACCAGCTGCTCGGGCGCCACGGGCGGCACCGAACCGGTCAGCGCGCGCAGCGTCCCGTACGCCTCCGCGTCCCCGACCAGGATCCCGCCGAGCAGCTCCCCCTCCGGGCCCACGACGAGCTTCTTGTACGTGCCCGAGCGCGAGTCCGAGTAGACGACGTCGAGGCAGCCGTCGGCCGCGCCGTGCGCGTCGCCGAACGACGCCACGTCCACGCCGAGCAGCTTCAGCTTCGTCGACAGATCGGCACCGGTGAACTGCCCGTCCTGCGAGGCGATCGAGGCGGCCACCGTCTGGGCCATCTCGTAGCCCGGCGCGACGAGGCCGTACACACGGCCGTCCACGGCCTGCGCGCACTCACCGATCGCGTAGACGGCCGGGTCGCTGGTGCGGCACCGCTCGTCGACGGTGATGCCGCCGCGCTCGCCGACCGTGAGGCCCATGTCGCGGGCGAGCTGGTCGCGCGGCCGAACGCCCGCCGAGAACACCACCAGGTCCGTGGCCAGCTCCGAGCCGTCCGACAGCTTCATGCCGCGCACCGCGCCGTCCGCGCCGCCGGTCAGGATCTCCTGCGTGCCGACGCCCGTGTGGACGCTCAGGCCCATGCCCGTGATGGTGCGCAGGAGGGCCGCGCCGCCGCCCTCGTCGACCTGCACCGGCATCAGACGCGGCGCGAACTCCACGACGTGCGTGTCGAGGCCGAGGCCGCGCAGGGCGCCGGCCGCCTCCAGGCCGAGCAGCCCGCCGCCCACCACCGCGCCGGTCGTGGCGCGCCGCTTCGCGTACTCCTCGATCGCGAGCAGGTCCTCGATCGTGCGGTACACGAAACAGCCCGTCGCCTCCTTGCCGGGCACGGGCGGCACGAACGGGTAGGAGCCGGTCGCGAGGACGAGGGTGTCGTACGTGACCTGGAGACCCGAGCGCGCCATGACCGTCCGCGTCGCACGGTCGATGTGCTCGGCCGGGTCCCCGAGGTGCAGCTCGATGCCGTGCCGGGCGATGAACCCGGCGTCCGTGAGCGAGAGTTCGTCCGGGGTGCGGCCCGAGAAGTACGAGGTGAGCTGGACCCGGTCGTAGGCGGGGCGCGGCTCCTCGCACAGCACGACGACGCGGTGCGTGTCCGTGAGATCGCGCTCGGCCAGGGCCTCCAGGAAGCGCTGGCCGACCATGCCGTGGCCGACGAGTACGAGTGTGGGCATGGTGGGCATCTCAGAGGCCTCCGTCGTGAGTGAGCAGGTGGAGCAGGGGTGCGCCGTCGTCGGGCAGCGGGTCGTCGGCCTCCCAGGCCCGGGCGAGCGCCCCGACCGTGCCCAGCTCGCCGACCAGGACCCCGCCGACGAGCCGGTCACCGCGGACGACGACCTTGCGGTACGTGCCGCGGGTGGCGTCCGCGAGCTGCACGACGTCGTCACCGGGCAGCGCCTCGGGCTCGCCGAACGCCGCGAGGTCGAGCGGCCCGGCCTCGTGCGGCAGGGTCAGCCGGGTGAGGGTGCGGGTGCCCGCGTAGGGGCGCAGCCGCCCGGACAGCAGGTTCTCGGCGAGCGCGTCGGCCTGTTCGACGGCCGGGGTCGCGAGCCCGTAGACGCGGCCCGCGTGCTGGGCGCAGTCCCCGATCGCGCGGACGCGGGGGTCCGACGTGCGCAGCTCGTCGTCGACGACGATCCCCTCGCGCACGTCGAGTCCGGCCGCCGCCGCGAGACCGGTCCGGGGGCGCACCCCGCACGCGAGGACCGTCAGATCCGTGCCGAGGACATAGCCGTCGGCGAGCTCGACGCGGCGGACCGCCCCGTCGGCGACGCCCACGCCCCGTACCCGGCACTGCGTGTGCACCTCCACGCCGAGCGCGGTGAGGTGCTCGTGAACCAGGTGCGAGGACCGGGGGTCGAGCTGCCGCTCCATCAGGCGCTCGGACTGCTGTGTCAGCACCACCTGGGCGCCGCGAAGGGCGAGCGCACGGGCCGCGGACACCCCGAGGAGCCCGCCGCCGACGACGACGGCGCGCACACCGGGAGCCACCGCCCGCGACAGGGCCAGGCAGTCGTCCATGGTGCGGAAGGCGTGCACCCCGCCGGGAAGCTCCGCCGCGCCCGGCGCGAACAGGCCGCGCAGCGGCGGCAGGACCGGGTTCGACCCGGTGGCGAGCACGAGGGTGTCGTACGGGACGTCGGAGCCGTCCTCGCAGCGCACCACGCGCTCGGCGCGGTCGACGCGGACGGCTCGGGTCCGCAGGTGGGTGCCGGTGTGGCGGGGCAGCGCGATGACGTCGGCGCCGTAGCTGCCCGCGAGGACCTCGGCGAGCAGCACCCTGTTGTACGGGGCGTGCGCCTCCTCGCCGATGAGTACGGCGGCCGAGCCCAGGCGCCGGGCGAGCCGCGTACCGGCGAGGCCGGTACCGATCACCACCACGCGTCCGGTGTCCGTCGAATAGGTCATGCACAGCAGCCTGCGGGGCCGGTGTTACCCGGCCGCATCCCTCCCGTTTCCCACGGGGAACGCTGCGCTCAGCGCGCGAGGGGCGTCGGTGTGAGGGCTCAGCGGCTGCCGGTCAGATGCGCGAACACCACGACATTGCCCCGGTAGCCGGTCTGCTTCGAGTAGCCGCCGCCGCAGGTGATGACGCGCAGCTCGGGCCGGTCCGCGGCGCCGTACACCTTCTTGTCGGGGAAGGCGCTGGCGTCGTAGACCTCGACGGCGTCGACGGTGAAGACGGCGACGGAGCCGTCGCGGCGGTCGACCTCGATGGTGCGGCCCTTGGTGAGGGCGCCCAGGTCGTAGAAGACGGCGGGGCCGTCGGCGTTGTCGACGTGGCCGGCCACGACCGCCGTGCCGCGGACGCCGGGCGCGGTCCCTGCCTCGTACCAGCCGGCCAGGTTCTTCTCCTGCGGCGGCGGGACGTCCAGGCTGCCCTGCGGGGTCAGGCCGAGTCCCATGAGCGGCGCGTCCACCCGGATCGAGGGGATGCGGATGCGGTCGGGCGGCGAGGAGGAGAGGGGGGCCGCGCCGGGCGGCTCGTGGCCGGTGCCGGGGTGCGCGGACGCGGCCTGCGCGGCGGACGGCTGCGGCGGTCCGTGCGTCTCGGTGCCCTGGTGCAGCAGCCAGGCGCCCAGGCACAGGGCGAGAGCGGTGACCGCGGCTATGAGTCCGCTACGGACTCTTCGGCGGGGCGCCTGCGGCATCGGCTTCTCCAGGTCGAAGCGGGTGGGGGTCGCCTTCCTCCCCCGGCCGCGTGAGGGGGGTGCGCGGCCGGGGGAGGAGAGGACAAGCGGTACCAGGGAGCCGGAGGGACAGCGGAGGTCGTCCGTCCGGCGCCCGTCAGATCCCTTCGCCTCTCGCCCGGCGATGCAGGAGCCAGGTACCGCCCGCGGCGGCGACGGCAAGCGCTGCCACTCCCGCCGCGGTCTTCGCGGGGTCGGTGCCGAGTGCGCCGCCGACCCCCGTCTTCACATGGCCCTTCGGAGGGACCTGGTCCGAGGAGGAGGTGAGCGCGACGATCAGATCGCCGGTCACCTGCCCGCCGCCGGAGCACTTCGCGACGATCTCGTACGTTCCGGGCTGCGCCGACGGAGGCACCTGGAACCGTCCCTCGGCGTCCTTCGCGTGCGTGCCCGGGGCGAGCACGAAGGTGCCCGCGCCGACCGCGCTCGCGTCCCCGGCGGCGGTGCGGGCCGCACCGCACGCGGTGGTGTTGACGGTGACCGTGGCGCCCGCTGTGGCGTTCGCCGGGTACACCTCGAGGCCGCCCGAGCCGGCGTACGCGGGCGCGGCGGTCAGTGCCGCGGCGGCCGCGGCGAGCGCGGCAGCGTTCAGCAGGCGGGATGTGCGCATCGTGTCGTGCTCCTCCGAGGGGGCACGGCCCGCGGCACCCCCAAGTGCCGCTGCGTCGGTCACGCCCCTGCCCTACCGAGGTAAGTGGCACTCGCCCCGGAACGCCTCCTGATGCACCATCAGAAAACAGGTGAAAGGACGTCATCTGACAGCCCGGCAGGAACATTCCAGCAGGTCATCGCCGTGTCGAAGAAAAGAACCCACAGGGAGGGCCGGCGCCGGTGAACGGGTGACCGGACCCACGTGGCGCCCGCTTGACCTCAACCAAACTTTAGGTACGAGGCTTGCCCCCATGAACACCACAGCCGCACCGTCCGCCGCCCCCGTTTCCGCCCCCACCGAGGCCCCCGTCCGGGTCGCCGTCGTCATCGGCAGCAACCGCGAGGGCCGCTTCGGCCCCGTCGTCGCCGAATGGCTCATGTCCCTGCTCGGGGAGCGCGCCGACTTCGCCGTCGACGTGATCGACGCAGCCGCCACCGACCTGCCCACCGCGCTCTCCTACGACCCGTCCGCCGAGGTGCGGGCCGAGCTGGCCAAGGTCACCCCGAAGCTGGCCGCGGCCGACGCCTTCGTCGTCCTCACGCCCGAGTACAACCACTCCTACCCGGCGTCCCTCAAGAACGTCATCGACTGGCACCACGCCGAATGGCAGGCCAAGCCCGTCGGCTTCGTCTCCTACGGCGGGATCTCCGGCGGCCTGCGCGCGGTCGAGCACCTGCGCACCGTCTTCGCCGAGCTGCACGCCGTCACGGTCAGGGACACCGTCTCCTTCGCCAACGCGGGCAGCCACTTCGACGCGTCCGGCGCCCACCGCGACCCGGAGGCGCCGGCCGCCGCGGCGAAGTCGATGCTCGACCAGCTGGCGTGGTGGGCGAAGGCGCTGCGGGAGGCGAAGGAGGTGCGCCCGTACGGAAGTTGAGTCCGGACGGACGAAGGTCCCCGCGGCCGTCGGCGGCGGGGACCCTCGCTCACGCAGGTGCGATGTCAGCCCACGGACACGGCCGACCAGGTCGCGGCCACGGCGGCGTACTCCGCGCTGCCGGCCCCGTACAGGTCCTTCGCCGCGCTGAGCGTCGCCGTGCGGGCGCCCGCGTAGTTCGTCGAGGACGTCATGTAGACGGTCAGGGCCCGGTACCAGATCTTGCCGAGCTTGTCCTTGCCGATGCCGCTCAGCGTCGAGCCGTTGCACGTCGTGCTGTTGTGCTGGACGCCGCCAATGACCTTCGGCCCACTGCCCTCGGCGAGCAGGTACGCGAAGTGGTTGGCGACCCCGGACGAGTAGTGCACGTCGAGGTTGCCGACCGACGAGCTCCAGCAGTCCGCGGAGTTGCCGTCCTTGCTGGGCTTGTCCATGAAGCGCAGCGCCGGCTGACCGAAGCCGGGCTTCACGATCTTCTCGCCGATGAGCCAGTCGCCCGGGTCGGACGCGTTGTTCGCGTAGAACTCGACGAGCGTGCCGAAGATGTCGGACGTCGCCTCGTTCAGGCCGCCGGACTCGCCCGAGTAGGTGAGCCCCGCCGTCTTCGACGTGACACCGTGCGACATCTCGTGCCCGGCGACGTCGAGTGCCACGAGCGGCCCGAACGTCGAGCCGTCACCGTCGCCGTACGTCATGCAGAAGCAGGTGTCGTCCCAGAAGGCGTTGTTGTAGTTGCTGCCGTAGTGGACGCGGTTGTACGAGCCCTTGCCGTCGCCGCCGATGCCGTTACGGCCGTGGACGTTCTTGTAGTAGTCCCACGTCGTGTCGGTCCCGTACTGGGCGTCCACGGCGGCCGACGAACGGTCGGTGTTCGCGCCGGTGCCCCAGTGGTTGTCGGTGTCGGTGAACACCACCGCGGGCGCGCGGCTCCAGCAGATGGTCAGGATGCAGCCGTCGGTCTTGTTCTGCGCGTCACCCGAGTAGGTGCCGCCCCGCGTCGCGTCCTTGAGCTGGTACGTCGACCCGGACTGGGTCGTCTCCAGCGGCACCGTGCCCGCGTAGAGGGACTTCCCGTCGCCGGTCGCGGTCTCGATACTGTCCCAGGCGTCGATCTGCCTGCCGGTGGTGGCGTCGGTGAGGACGACGCGGGCGACCGGGTTGCCGAGCGAGTCCTTGCCGGCGGCGTCGGTGCGCCAGGCCAGCTTCGGCGCGCCGTGCAGCGCGTCCACGACGAGCGCGGGCTTGGCGACGACCTTGCGCAGGAGCTCGCCCGGGTTGGCGGCGCGCAGCGCGGCGGAGGCGAGGTCGGCGGCCTTCGGGGCGGGGAGCGCCGGCGTCACGCTCGGCACGGCGAGGTCGCCGCGGACCGCGCGGTTCGCCGAGCGGTAGCCGCCGTCGCGGTTCAGGTGGACGACGAAGTCGCCGCCGAGAACGGGGAGCTTGCGGAAAGTGCGGTTGTAGCGCACGTGCTGGGTGCCGTCCGGGTCGACGACGACGTCCCGCACGGAGGTGTCCTGAGCCGAGGTGAGCCCGAGGTCCCCGGCCACCGCGTGCAGCGCGGCCGCGGCGTTCCGGACGGCGTCGGCCCGGGTGGGCGGGGCGGTGTCGGCGCCCGCGGTGGGGGCGAGGGCGGCGGCCAGCAGGGTGGCGGCCGCCGTGGCTATGCCGGCGGTGGTGAGTCGCGATGTGGTCCGGGCAGGTCTCATCGGGCTCCTAGTGACGGCGCGCGGGCGCGCTGAGGGGGGTCACACTGATGTCGCCTCAGATTTAAGGGTCCATGACATGTCATGTCCATAGCGCCCCCGTGGTGGAGCTGTGAATAGGTGTTCACGTGCAGAATGAGGAGCGCACGGCCCGTGAAAGGAACGGACATGAAGGCACTGGCCCTGACGGTCCTCACCACGACCGACGACGAGGTCAAGGCCCGCGCCCTGGCCGCGGGAGCGGTCGAAGCGCGTCTGGCGGCCTGCGCCCAGATCGCGGGCGCGGTCACGTCGGTCTACCGCTGGCAGGGCAACACGGAGACCGCCCAGGAATGGCAGGTGCTCCTCAAGACCACGACCGACGGCTACGAGGCCCTGGAGTCATGGCTGTTGGAGGCACACGACTACGACACCCCGGAGATCATCGCGACACCGGTGGTCCGGGGGAGCGCCGCGTACCTCGCGTGGATCGAGGGGGAGACGGGCGGGGCCTGACGGCATGAGCCGGAAAGCCCGACGGCCCGAGCGCGTCAGCACCCGGGCCACCATGACTCACCGGCTCACAATCAACGGGCCGGTGGGCCAACGGGCCAACCGGCCAACCGGCCAACGGGCCAACCGGCTCACCAACTCACCGATTCACGGCCGCGCTTCACCGATTCACGGCCTCACTTACGCAGCAGCAGAGTGATCCCCGCCACCACCACACCGAGCGCCACGGCACCGACGCCGTATCCGAGGCGGTGGGACCGAAGCCCCGGGAGGAAGCGGTCGACGGCGATGCGGCCGGGGCCGGTCAGCGCGAGCGCCACCGCGCCGAGTGCGATCAAGAGCTCGTACTCGATGCCCTGCGGCGCGAAGAATCCGCCGCCCCACTTCACGGCGATGGCGTTGACCAGGGTGCCGGTCACGGCCGCGGCGGCCAGCGGGGTGAGCAGGCCGAGCACGAGGCCGAGCCCGCCGAGGGTCTCGCTGAGCCCGGCGACGGCGGCGAACGACTTCGGCGACGGGTAGCCGGAGGCGGCGAAGAACTGCCCGGTGCCGTCGATCCCGCCCCCGCCGAACCAGCCGAAGAGCTTCTGCGTGCCGTGCGCGGCCATGGTCAGGCCGAGGGCGAGGCGCAGTACGAGAAGACCGAGGTCATAGGCGTGGGCGGGCGCGGCAGGGGTGGGGGTGCCGGGCGCGCGGAGCGGACCGAGCTGGTTCGCGAGAGAGGTCACGTGGGGGTCTCCTGACTCGGAAATCGACATGCTTGAACTTTCAAGCTACAACCCCAAGCTAACCGCCCGACCGCCATGTTTCAAACTTGAACCACATCGGCCGGGCGGTCACCGGAGCCGGTGCGGGCCGCCTCGACCCGTACCGCGCACACCTTGAACTCCGGCATCCGGGACGTCGGATCGAGCGCGGGGTTGGTCAGGTTATTGGCGCGCCCGGCGCCTGGCCAGTGGAACGGCATGAACACCGTGTCGGGCCGGATGCCCGCGGTGATCCGGGCGGGCGCCTCGGCCCGCCCGCGCCGGGAGACGACGGCGACCGGCTCCCCCTCCGCCACCCCGATCCGCGCGGCGAGCCGCGGATGCAGCTCAACGAAGGGGCCGGGCGCAGCGGCGTTCAGCTCGGCCACGCGCCGGGTCTGCGCACCCGACTGGTACTGCGACACGACGCGCCCCGTCGTCAGATGGACCGGGAACTCGGCGTCCGGTTCCTCGGCGGCCGCACGATGCGAGACGGCGACGAACCGGGCCCGCCCGTCCTCGGTGGCGAACCGTTCCAGAAAGAGCCGGGGCGTCCCGGGATGTTCCTCACCCGGACAGGGCCAGAACACCCCGTCCTCCTCGACGAGCCGCCGATAGGAGATTCCCGCGTAATCAGCGGCTCCCCCCTCCGAGGCCCGCCGCAGCTCCTCGAAGACCTCCTCCGGATCGGCCGGGAACCCCTTCTCCACCCCCAGCCGCCCGGACAGCTCACGCAGCACCTCCAGATCGCTCCGCACCCCGTCCGGAGGCGTGACGGCGCGACGCCGCAGCAGCACGCGCCCCTCCAGACTGGTCACCGTCCCTGTCTCCTCGGCCCACTGGGTCACGGGAAGCACCACATCGGCAAGAGCGGCGGTCTCGGAAAGCACCACGTCGGCCACGGCCAGAAAGTCGAGCGACCGCAGCCTGCCCTCCACATGGGCGGCACGAGGAGCCGACACCACCGGATTCGACCCCATGACCAGCAGAGCCCGTACGTCCCGCCCCAGCGCGTCGAGCAGCTCGTACGCGGAACGGCCGGGGCCGGGAAGGGAGTCGGGGTCCACGCCCCACACACCGGCCACATGGGCACGCGCCGCCGGGTCGGTCAGCTTGCGGTACCCGGGCAGCTGGTCGGCCTTCTGCCCGTGCTCGCGCCCGCCCTGCCCGTTGCCCTGCCCGGTCAGGCACCCGTACCCGGAAAGGGGCCGCCCGGCGCGCCCGGTCGCGAGGCACAGGTTGATCCAGGCGCCCACGGTGTCGGTGCCCTTGGACTGCTGCTCGGGCCCACGCGCGGTGAGGACCATGGCGGACTCGGGCTCGCAGAACATCCGTACGGCCTCGCGCAGTTGAGGCACGGCGACGCCGGTCACGCGCTCCACGTACTCGGGCCAGTGCGCCATCACGGCGGCCCGCGCGTCCTCCCACCCCCGCGTCCGGGCGCGCACGAACTCCTCGTCGACCCGCCCCTCGGTCACCACCAGATGCAGCATCCCGAGGGCCAGGGCGAGATCGGTCCCGGGGCGGGGCGCGAGATGGAGGTCGGCGAGCTCGGCGGTGCGTGTGCGGCGGGGGTCGATGACGACCAGCGTGCCGCCGTTCTCCCGCAGTTCGTTCAGATAGCGGACCGCGGGGGGCATGGTCTCGGCCATGTTCGACCCGACGAGGACCACACATCCCGTACGCGGAATGTCCTCCAGGGGGAACGGCAGTCCGCGGTCGAGCCCGAACGCGGCGAGCTGCCCCGCCGCGGCGGACGACATGCAGAACCGACCGTTGTAGTCGATCTGGGAGGTCCCGAGCACGACCCGGGCGAACTTCCCGAGCCCGTACGCCTTCTCGTTGGTGAGCCCGCCCCCGCCGAAGACCCCGCACGCGTCCGGGCCATGAGCCGAACGCGTACGGGACAGCCCCTCGGCGACCAGGCGGAGCGCCTCGTCCCACGAGGCCGGCTCCAGCGCGCCGCCCCTGCGCACCAGCGGCCCGGTCAGCCGCACGCCGGGGGCCAGCACGGCAGTGGCCGTTCGTCCCTTGCCGCACAGGGCGCCCCGGTTGACGGGAAACCCGGCGCGCTCCTCGACCCTGACAACACCAGAGGCAGTCGGGACGAGATTCATCCCGCACTGGAGGGAGCAGTAGGGGCAGTGGGTGGGCGTGACAGTGAGCATGGGCCCACCTTGCGCGCACGCTGTTACGCGACAGCCCACGCCCGATTACGCGCAAGACACGACGCCCTCATAGCGCCACCGGCGGCCCGGTGAGAACAACGGCGGATGAGCCGCAAAACCGCCGCGAGGGGGACACCCGTACCGGCGGCTCGGTCAGAACAACGGCGGATCAGCCGCGAATCCGTCGCGAGGGGACGCGGGGGTGTGTCCGCCCGGAGCACGGAGGTGCAGGCGCCGGTCAAGGGGCACAAGACGGAGGCGCCACGATGGCGAGGACGGACACACCCCCGTGGCCCCGCCCCACCACACACGAGGCGCTCAGCGACCCCGCACCCCCAGAGGGACGCTCAGCGACCCCGCACCCCCAGAGGGACGCTCAGCGACCCCGCACCCCCAGAGGGACGCTCAGCGACGCCGCACCTTCAGAGCCTCCCGAACCCCAGGCTCCCGGTGGCCCAGAAACCGGGGATCGGGCCGGAACACGGAATCGACCACGGCCTTACCGGCCGCGAACACCTCACGGGCCCCGCCGTAATACCAGGTCACGTCGTGCCGGTCGTCGACACCGACGCCGTACGACGAGACGCCCGCGGCCTCGCACAGGGCGACCGCGCGCCGGATATGGAAGCCCTGGCTGATCAGCACGGCCCGGTCGACCCCGAAGATCTTCTTGGCCCGCACGCACGAGTCCCAGGTGTCGAACCCGGCGTAGTCGCTGACGACAGCCTTGCCGGGCACCCCGTGCCGGGTCAGATAGGCGCGCATCGCGTCGGGCTCGTCGTAGTCCTCGCGGCTGTTGTCGCCGGTCACGAGAACCACCCGGATCCGCCCGTCGCGGTAGAGCCGGGCCGCCGCGTCGAGCCGGTGCGCGAGATAGGGCGACGGCTCGCCCTCCCACAGCCCGGCCCCGAACACCACGGCGACATCGGTGCGCGGCGCATCGCCGACCGTACGCAGCCGGTCCCCGGTCACGACGAACAGCCAGGTCGCCGGCAGCAGCGCCAGCACACACACGGCCATCGCGCCCTGTACGAACCGCCGCCACCCCCGCCGCGTACGCGGCAACCGGATCCGCACCACTGTCCACCCCTGCTCGAAAACGTCGTCGCACGACTGGACGCACGTTTCCGCCGGCCGGTTCACACGGCAATTGGGGACCCCGACCACCTCACATCCGCCCGAACACCCGGTGAGCCCCGGGGAAGCGACGCGTCACCGCCCCGCAATGACGCCGCAACCTCCCCCGGGCAGGATCAATTCATGACGGCGTCGAAACCTCAGCGCGACGAGCTCACCGGCACGGCCCACCTCGACAGTACGGCGCAACTCATGACCAGGATCACCAGCCAGCTCGGCACCCAGCTCAGCCACGTCCGGCGCGACGGCAGCCGCCGCACACCCCCGCAGGCATCGCCCACCCCGCCCGCCCCGCCCGCCCTGGTCGTCGTGGCGCACGGCAGCCGCGACCCGAGGGCGCTCGCCACGGTCCACGCCCTGCTCGACAAGGTGCGCGAGGAACGCCCGGGACTCCCCGTCCACCTCGGCCACATCGAGCTGAACGAACCGCTCCTGACCGACACCCTCGCGGGCCTCGCCCCCGGCCGGGCCGTCCTCGCCCCGCTGCTCCTGTCGCGCGGCTACCACGTCAAGCAGGACATCCCGGCAGCCCTGGCCACGGCCCCGCACCTGACGGCCCGCGTCGCCCCGCCGCTGGGCCCCCACCCGCTCCTGGTGGAGACGCTGTACGCCCGTCTGGTGGAGGCGGGCTGGGACCCGCGCCCCGACGCCCGCACGCGCAGGACCAGCGGTGTGGTCCTCGCGGCGGCGGGCTCCCGTGACCCCGACTCGGCCGTCGACACGGCCAGAACGGCCGCGCTCCTGGCCGAGCGGCTGGGCGTCCCGGTCGTGCCCGCCTACGCGAGTGCCGCCGCCCCCACCGTCCCGGCCGCGCTGCGCGCCCTCGCCGTCAGAGGAAGGCACCGCGCCGCCGTCGCCGCGTACTTCACGGCGCCGGGCCGCTTCGCCACCCAGTGCGCGCAGGCCGCCCCCTGGATAGCCGCCGCCCCGCTCGGCGCGCACACGGCGATGGCCCGCCTCCTCCTCCACCGCTACGACGGGACCGTCGCCTCCACGGCGGCCGCCCCGGCACAGCGGCAACTCACGTCGGCCTGACCGTTTGTCACCGCATGCCCTTACTGTCAGTCCATGGAAGGCACGCACGAGACACCCGCAGCGAAACGCGAAACACCCGCATCGAAGAACGCGACCGCCCCGACCGCCCCGACTGCGCCGACCGCCCCGACCCACGCCATCGACGCGTCAGGCTATGACGCCGCCTCGGTGGAGCGCTGGGCTCCCGAGCCCGACAAACGCCCCGGCCGTACCGCCTTCCAGCGCGACCGTGCCCGTGTCCTGCACTCCTCGGCACTGCGCCGCCTCGCGGGCAAGACCCAGGTCGTCACCCCGGGCACGATGAACCGAGCCTGGGACGCGAGCCCCCGCACCCGGCTGACGCACTCCCTGGAATGCGCGCAGGTGGGCCGGGAGCTCGGCGCGGCACTCGGCTGCGACCCGGACCTCGTCGAGACGGCCTGCCTCTCGCACGACATGGGCCACCCGCCCTTCGGGCACAACGGCGAACAGGCGCTGAACGAGGTGGCGCAGGACTGCGGCGGCTTCGAGGGGAACGCTCAGTCGCTGCGCCTGCTGACGCGTATCGAACCCAAGCGCTTCGTCCACAGCGCCGACATGGACGAGTTGGTCAGCGTGGGACTGAACCTCACGCGCGCCGCACTCGACGCCGCGACGAAGTACCCGTGGCCCCGCGGCGGCCACCCCACCGACGCGGCCTCGCCCAAGTTCGGTGTGTACGAGGACGACCGCCCGGTGTTCGACTGGATCCGCAAGGAGTCACCCGAGCGCAGGACCTGCTTCGAGGCACAGGTCATGGACTGGTCGGACGATGTCGCGTACTCGGTGCACGACCTGGAGGACGGGCTGCACGCCGGCCACCTCGACCCGAACATGCTGTACGCGGAGCCCGAGCGCCGTGACATCTACGCGGTCGCGATCGGCCGGTACGTACCGGCGGACACGGACTCCGAAGAGCTCGCGGCGGCGCTCGACCGGCTCCTCGACCAGGAGTGGTGGCCGCACGGGTACGACGGCACGGCCATCGCCCAGGCCCGCCTCAAGGACGCGACGAGCCAGCTCATCGGCCGCTTCTGCCTCGCCGCGGAGGGCGCCACCCGCGCCCGCCACGGCACGGGCCGCCTCACGCGCTACGAGGCCGAACTGGTGGTGCCGCGCGAGGCCCGGTACGAATGCGCGGTCCTCAAGGCGGTCGCCGACCGGTACGTGATGCAGCGCCCGCAGCAGGAGCGGCTCCGCGCCGACCAGCGCATCGTCGTGGCGGAGCTCGCCGAGGCGCTCACCCGCCGCGCGCCCGACGGTCTCGACCCGCAGTTCCGCGCCCTGTTCGACACGGCGCGCGACGACCGTGCCCGCAAGCGCGTGATCGTCGACCAGATCGCCTCCCTCACGGACGCCTCGGCCCGCGAACTGCACGCGCGCCTCACAGCGCCCCGTTCCTGAGGGAGTCGCCCCAGCGCGCGCACCGTGCCGCGCCGCGAAGCGGGGTTCGTGCGGGGCGCGCAACTGCGCACGGTCGTCGTCCTCGTCGCGGAACCGGCCATCGACCACTGGGCGTGACGAAAATATGCCCTGTTCGGGCCATGCCCCCTTCCCGCATCACGCTCCGTGCGGGACGCTCGCATATGGCGCCATGGCAAAGAGGAGGCATCACGTGGTCGACGCGGATCAGACGTTCGTCATTGTCGGAGGCGGGCTCGCCGGAGCGAAAGCGGCCGAGACGCTGCGCTCCGAGGGCTTCAACGGCAGAGTGATCCTCATCGGGGACGAGGGAGATCATCCGTACGAACGCCCACCCCTGTCCAAGGGCTATCTCCAGGGCAAGGAGGAACGGGACAGCGTCTTCGTCCACGAACCGGCCTGGTACGCACAGAACGACATCGAGCTGCACCTCGGCCAGACCGTCGTCGCGGTCGACCCGGCCGTGAAGAACGTCCGGCTGGGCGACGGCACGGTCGTCCACTACGACAAGCTGCTCCTGGTCACCGGCGCGGAGCCGCGCCGCATGGACATCCCGGGCACCGAGCTCGCCGGCGTGCACCACCTGCGCCGCCTCGCCCACGCGGAGCGCCTCAAGGGCGTCCTCGCCTCCCTCGGCCGGGACAACGGCCACATCGTGATCGCGGGCGCGGGCTGGATCGGCCTGGAAGTCGCCGCGGCGGCCCGCGAGTACGGCGCCGAGGTCACCGTCGTCGAGCCCGAGGCGACCCCGCTGCACGCGGTCCTCGGCCCGGAGATCGGCCAGATCTTCGCCGACCTGCACGCCGAGCACGGCGTCCGCTTCCACTTCGGGACCCGCCTCACCGCCATCACCGGCCAGGACGGCATGGTCCTCGCCGCCCTCACCGACGACGGCGACGAGCATCCGGCCCACGACGTGCTCGCCGCGATCGGCGCCGCCCCGCGCACCTCGCTCGCCGAGTCCGCCGGGATCGAACTCGCCGACCGGTCGCACGGCGGCGGCATCGCCGTGGACGCCTCGCTGCGCACCTCCGACCCGGACATCTACGCGGCCGGTGACGTGGCGGCCGTGCAGCACCCCCTCTTCGGGACCCGGCTGCGCGTCGAGCACTGGGCCAACGCGCTCAACGGCGGCCCGGCCGCCGCCCGCGCCATGCTGGGCCAGGAGGTGACGTACGACCGTGTGCCGTACTTTTTCTCCGACCAGTACGACGTCGGCCTCGAGTACTCGGGCTGGGCGCCCCCGGGCTCGTACGACCAGGTCGTCATCCGCGGGGACGCGGGCAAGCGCCAGTTCATCGCGTTCTGGCTCAAGGACGGGCGGGTGCTCGCCGGGATGAACGTGAACGTGTGGGACGTCACGGAAACCATCCAGGCCCTCATCCGCACGGGGGCCAAGCCCGGGGCGGAGCGCCTGTCGGATCCGTCCGTCGCGCTCACGGCGCTCCTCGAGGGGGAGGACGGGTGACGTGAGTGTCGGCGGGTCGCCGTAGAATCCTTGCGTGGCAGGCAGGATCAATGACGAGGACGTGAAGGCGGTCCGGGACGCGGTCCCGATCGACGCCGTGGTGTCCGAGTACCTGCAACTGCGCAACGCGGGCGGCGGCAACCTGAAGGGCCTGTGCCCCTTCCACGACGAGAAGTCGCCGTCCTTCCAGGTCAGCCCCAGCAAGGGCCTCTTCCATTGCTTCGGCTGCCAGGAGGGCGGCGACACCATCACGTTCGTGATGAAGGTCGACCATCTCTCCTTCTCCGAGGTCGTCGAGCGCCTCGCCGGCCAGGCGGGCATCACCCTGCGGTACGAGGAGGGCGGCTACAACCCCTCGCACCAGCGCGGTGAGCGCATCCGCCTGGTCGAGGCGCACAAGGTGGCCGCCCAGTTCTACATGGACCAGCTGGAGAGCGCCGAGGCGGAGATCGGCCGCAAGTTCCTCGCCGAGCGCGGCTTCGACCAGGCCGCCGCCGCGCACTTCGGCGTCGGCTACAGCCCGGCCGGCTGGGACCACCTCACGCGCTTCCTGCGCGGCAAGGGCTTCACCGACAAGGAGCTCATCACCTCCGGGATCTCCCAGGAGGGCCGCCGCGGGCCCATCGACCGCTTCCGCGGCCGCCTCATGTGGCCGATCCGCGACATCGGCGGCGAGGTCGTCGGCTTCGGCGCCCGCCGCCTGCGCGAGGACGACAACGGTCCGAAGTACCTGAACACGCCCGAGACGCCGATCTACCGGAAGTCCCAGGTCCTCTACGGCATCGACCTCGCCAAGAAGGAGATCGCGAAGTCGAGCCGCGCGGTCGTCGTCGAGGGCTACACGGACGTCATGGCCTGCCACCTGGCCGGCATCACGACCGCCATCGCGACCTGCGGCACCGCCTTCGGCGGCGATCACATCAAGATCCTTCGCCGCCTCCTCATGGACAACGGCAGCGCCCGCGTGATCTTCACCTTCGACGGCGACTCGGCGGGCCAGAAGGCCGCCCTGCGCGCCTTCGAGGACGACCAGAAGTTCGCCGCCGAGACGTACATCGCCGTCGCCCCCGACGGCATGGACCCCTGCGACCTGCGCCTGGCCAAGGGCGACGAGGCGGTCGCCGACCTGGTCGAACCCCGCACCCCCCTCTTCGAGTTCGCCCTGCGCCACATCGTCTCCCGCTACGACCTGGAGACCCCCGCAGGCCGCGCCGCCGCGCTCGACGAGGCAGCCCCCGTCGTCGCCCGGATCAAGAACAGCGGCGCGCAGCACGAGGTCGCCGTCCAGCTCGCCGGCATGCTCGGCATCCTCGACACCCAGTTCGTCGTCAAGCGCGTCTCGCAGCTCGCCCGCTGGGCCCGTGACCGAGGCGGCCGCGGCCCCGCCCCGGCCCGCACGCAGCAGCCCTACGAGGCCGCGGCGACCCGCGCGTCCGCCGCGGGCCCGGCCCTCACCCTGCGCAACCCCGTGTACGCCACCGAGCGCGAGCTGCTCAAACTCGCCCTGCAGCGGCCCGAGTTGGTCTCCCCGGCCTTCGACGCGTACGGAGTGGACGAGTTCACCGCCGCCCCGTACGCCGCGGTGCGCGAGGCGATCATCGAGGCGGGCGGCGCCGACCTCGGTACCCAGGACCCGCAGGCCTATCTCGTACGGGTACGGGAGGCGGCCCCCGACGACGCGGTGCGCGCCATGGTCACCGAGCTCGCCGTCGAGGCCATCCTGCGCAGATCCGTCGACGAGGTCTACGCGGGCCAGCAGCTCGTCGCCGTGCGTCGCCGCGCCGTCGACCGGCGCATCCGGGACGTACAGGGTTCCCTGACCCGTCTGGGCACGCACAGCGACCCGGCGCGCCTGTCCGCCGTCCAGGAGGAGCTGATGGTCCTCCAGCGCTACGACAGGGCACTGCAGGACCTCGGCGCGCAGGCGCTCTGACCGCTGCGCTCCCGACGGCCCGGGAAGAGGTCCGCCCGGCCGGTTTTGTCGCGCCCCGCAGGGGCAGGCGTCGTGCACGGTAACCGAGCGGTCACGCACCGGACTCAAAAAGTCACCGCACGCCCCTCGTGGCGGCGTTGTGTCGTACAGCACACTGGGTCCCGGTGCCTGAGTCCTCGGAGCGCGGCCGGAACCCCGACAACGGGTCCGACACCCCCGCGGTTCCGCCTAACGCGTACGGGACGGACAGCGGTGTGGCCGCCGTCGCCGATCCCGGTGTACCCCTGCCGCACGCCTCAGCAGCGATCACCTTGGAGGTCGCCCCCGTGCAGACCCAGACCCTCAGCCAGACCGGTGCCGCGCGTCAGAGCGCCCAGGGCACCCCCGCGCCGGACACGGACGCGGAGGCACTCCCGGCCGTCCCCCAGCAGCGGGGACCGGAGAACCATCCGGACTCCGACCCGCCCGGCGATCCCGCCGACACCCCGCAACCGGCCGATACGGCCGAACTGCCCGAGCCGGAGGCGGAGGCGGAGTCGGAGCCGGAACCGGATCCGCGGGAAGCCGGCCCCCGCCCGCCCGTCGCCCTCCTCCTCGACACCGTGGACGCCGAGACTCCCGAGCCCCCGCCCTCACGCGGCCGCACCGACACCGGCGGCCCTTCCTCGGACCTGTTCCGCCAGTACCTGCGCGAGATCGGACGGATCCCGCTGCTCACGGCCGCGGAGGAGGTCGACCTGGCCCGCAGGGTCGAGGCCGGTCTCTTCGCCGAGGAGAAGCTGACGGGCACCCCGGACCCGGACTCCCAGCTCGCCATCGACCTCGACAAACTCGTCGTGATGGGCCGGATGGCCAAGCGCCGCCTCATCGAGGCCAACCTGCGCCTCGTCGTCTCGGTCGCCAAGCGCTACGTGGGCCGCGGCCTGACCATGCTGGACCTGGTCCAGGAGGGAAACCTCGGCCTGATCAGGGCGGTCGAGAAGTTCGACTACGCCCGCGGCTACAAGTTCTCGACGTACGCGACCTGGTGGATCCGGCAGGCCATGTCACGCGCCCTCGCCGACCAGGCCCGCACGATCCGCGTCCCGGTGCACGTGGTCGAGCTGATCAACCGGGTCGTGCGCGTCCAGCGCCGCATGCTCCAGGAACGCGGCTACGAACCCACGCCCGAAGAGGTCGCCGCCCACCTCGAGCTGCCGCCCGAGCGGGTCAGCGAAGTCCTGCGCCTGGCCCAGGAACCGGTGTCGCTGCACGCGCCCGTGGGCGAGGAGGACGACGTCGCGCTGGGCGACCTGATCGAGGACGGCGACGCGGCGTCCCCCGTCGAGTCGGCCGCGTTCCTCCTCCTGCGCGAACACCTGGAGGCGGTCCTCTCCACCCTCGGCGAACGCGAACGCAAGGTGGTCCAGCTCCGCTACGGCCTGGCGGACGGCCGCCCCCGCACACTGGAGGAGATCGGCCGCATATTCGGGGTGACCCGAGAACGCATCCGCCAGATCGAGTCCAAGACCCTGAACAAACTCAGGGACCACGCGTTCGCGGACCAGTTGAGGGGCTACTTGGACTGACGCGGGGGCAGCGCCCCGTAAGGGGCGCGGGGAACGGCGCGCTCAACCCCCACGACCCGCAGAGAGAACGGTCAGGGGCGCGGGGAACTGCGCACTCAGCCACGAACGACCCGCACGCACAGCTCCCCGCGAACCCTCGTGGCGCCTACTCCACCTCCACCACGGCCTGCGCGAACTGAGCCTCGTACAGCCGCTCGTACGCCCCACCCGCGGCGCGCAGCGCATCGTGGGTGCCCTGCTCCACGATGTCCCCGTTCTCCATCACCAGGATGGTGTCGGCGTCGCGGATCGTGGACAGCCGGTGAGCGATGACGAAGCTGGTCCGCCCGTGGGCGAGCCGCGCCATCGCCTTCTGGATGAGCACCTCGGTACGGGTGTCGACGGAGCTCGTCGCCTCGTCGAGGACGAGTATCACCGGGTCCGAAAGGAACGCGCGTGCGATGGTGATGAGCTGCTTCTCACCGGCGCTGACCCCCGAACCCTCGTCGTCGATCACGGTGTCGTAGCCCTCGGGCAGCGTTCGGACGAACCGGTCCGCGTGGGCGGCCCGCGCCGCCTCCTCGATCTGCTCCCGGGTGACGTCCTTGGCCGCGCCGTACGCGATGTTGTCCGCGATCGTGCCGCCGAACAGCCACGTGTCCTGGAGCACCATGCCGATCCCGGAACGGAGTTCGTCGCGCGACATCTTCGCCACGTCGACCCCGTCGAGGGTGATGCGCCCGCCGGTGACCTCGTAGAAGCGGAGCAGCAGGTTGACCAGCGTCGTCTTGCCGGCGCCCGTCGGGCCGACGATGGCGACGGTGTGCCCCGGCTCCACGGCGAGGGACAGGTCCTCGATGAGCGGCTTGTCCTGCTCGTAGCGGAAGGACACGTTCTCGAACTCGACGAGCCCGCGCAGCAGATCGGGCTTCTCGCCCGGCACCGGGTCGGCCTCCTGCTCGTCCGCGTCGAGCAGTTCGAAGATCCGCTCGGCCGAGGCGACGCCCGACTGCACCAGGTTCGCCATCGAGGCGACCTGCGTCAGCGGCATGGAGAACTGCCGCGAGTACTGGATGAACGCCTGGACGTCACCGATCGACAGTGAACCCGAGGCGACCCGCAGGCCACCCACCACGGCGACCAGCACATAGTTCAGGTTCGACACGAAGAACATCAGCGGCTGCATCATCCCGCTGTTGAACTGCGCCTTGAACCCGGCCTCGTAGAGCGCGTCGTTCTGCTCGGCGAACGCCTTCGCCGACTCCTCCTGACGCCCGAAGACCTTCACCAGGTTGTGGCCGGTGTACATCTCCTCGATGTGCGCGTTCAGCTTGCCGGTGGTCTTCCACTGCTGCACGAACTGCGGCTGCGACCGCTTGCCGACCCGCGTCGCGATCAGGAACGACAGCGGCACCGTCACCAGTGCCACCAGCGCGAGCAGCGGCGAGATCCAGAACATCATCACCAGCACGCCGATGATGGTGAGCAGCGAGTTGATGAGCTGGCCCATCGTCTGCTGGAGCGTCTGCCCGATGTTGTCGATGTCGTTCGTGGCGCGGCTGAGGACCTCACCGCGCTGCCGCTTGTCGAAGTACGACAGCGGAAGCCGCGACATCTTCGCCTGGATGTCCTCGCGCATCCGGAAGACGGTCCTGTTGAGCGCCCGGTTGGACAGCCGCGTCGCCACGGCCATCAGCAGACCGGCCCCCAGGAACGTACACAGGGCGATCCCGAGCACGGAGCCCACGGTCCCGAAGTCGATGCCCTGGCCGGGCGTGAAGTCGATCCCCGAGAGCATGTCGGCGACCCCGGAGTCACCCTTGGCCCGCATCCCCTCGATGACCTGCGCCTTGCTGCTCCCGGCGGGCATCTGACGCCCGATGATGCCCGCGAAGACCAGGTCGGTCGCCCGGCCCAGGATCTTCGGGCCCAGCACCGACAGGCCCACACTCAGGACGACACACGCGACCATCGCGTACATCGTCGTCTTCTCGGGCTTGAACTGCCTGATGAGCCGCTTGCCCGAGCCCTTGAAGTCCATCGAACGCTGGTCGGGGCTGCCCCCGGCCATCATCCGCCCGCCTGGCCCCGCCATCAGGCCGCCTCCGCTTCCGTCAGCTGGGAGAGAACGATCTCCCGGTACGTCTCATTGCCGTCCATCAGCTCGTGATGGGTGCCCGTGCCCACGACATGGCCCTCGTCGAGGACCACGATGCGGTCCGCGTCGCGGATGGTGGAGACCCGCTGGGCCACGATCACCACGGTCGCCTCGGAGGTCTCGTGACCCAGCGCGGCCCGCAGTGCGGCGTCCGTCGCGTAGTCGAGCGCGGAGAACGAGTCGTCGAAGAGATAGATCTCGGGCCGCTGCACCAGCGTCCGCGCGATCGCGAGCCGCTGGCGCTGACCGCCGGACACATTGGTGCCGCCCTGCGAGATCGGGGAGTCGAGCCCGTTCTCCAGCTTCTTCACGAAGTCCTTGGCCTGCGCCACCTCCAGGGCGTTCCACAGCTCTTCGTCGGTCGCGTCCGGATTGCCGTACCGCAGATTCGTCGCGACCGTCCCCGCGAAGAGGTACGGCTTCTGCGGCACGAGCCCGACGGTCCTGGCGAGCAGCGCAGGGTCGATGGTGCGCACGTCGACGCCGTTCACCAGGACCTCGCCGTCGGTCACGTCGAACAGGCGCGGCACCAGGCCGAGAAGGGTGGACTTGCCGCTGCCGGTCGAGCCGATGACGGCGGTCGTCTCGCCGGGGCGCGCGGTGACCTGGATGGCCTTGAGCACGGGCTCCTCGGCGCCCGGGTAGCGGAAGCCCGCGTCCCGGATCTCCAGGTGGCCGTGGCTGCGCAGCTCCCGCACCGGCGAGGACGGCGGCACGACGCTGGACTCGGTGGAAAGGACCTCCTGGATGCGCTCGGCGCAGACCTCGGCGCGCGGCACCATCATGAACATGAAGGTGGCCATCATGACGCTCATCACGATCTGCATCAGATAGGCGAGGAACGCGGTGAGCGCGCCGATCTGCATGCCGCCGCTGTCGATGCGGTGCGCGCCGAACCAGACGACGGCGATCGATGAGATGTTCACCACGGTCATGACGATCGGGAACATCAGCGCGAGGAGCTTGCCGGTGCCGAGGGAGACCTCGGTCAGATCGGCGTTGGCCTCGCGGAAGCGCTCCTTCTCGTAGCCGTCGCGCACGAAGGCGCGGATGACGCGGTTACCGGTGATCTGCTCGCGCAGCACCCGGTTCACCGTGTCGAGCCGCACCTGCATGGTGCGGAACAGCGGCCGCAGGCGGCGCACGATCAGGCTGACGCTGATCCCGAGGACCGGGACCACGGCGAGCAGCACGCCCGACAGGGGCACGTCCTGGCCCAGCGCCATGACGATGCCGCCGACGCACATGATCGGCGCCGACACCATCAGCGTGAACGTCATGAGCGTGAGCATCTGGACCTGCTGCACGTCGTTCGTCGTGCGGGTGATCAGGGACGGCGCCCCGAACTGGCCCATCTCGCGCGCCGAGAAGGACTGCACGCGGTCGAACACAGAGGCCCGGACGTCCCGTCCGAGCGCGGACGCGGTGCGGGCGCCGTAGAACACGGCGCCGATGTTGCAGACCATCTGGACCACGGTGATCGCGATCATGATGGCGCCGAACGTCAGGATGTAGCCCGTGTCCCCCTTCACGACACCGTTGTCAATGATGTCCGCGTTGAGGGTGGGCAGATAGAGCGAGGCGCAGGTCTGCAGGAACTGCAGCAGCACCAGCACGCCGATGGGTTTCTTGTACGGAGCGAGGTAGGTCCGCAGGAGTCGTATGAGCACGCTCGGTCTCTCGAAGTCGGCCGTCATGAGGGGTCAGTGATGCACGACCCTCATCGTCCGACACTCCACCCGCGTTACCTCAACCGATTTAGCCAAGAGCCCGCCAAGAAACCCACCTGGAGCGGGACGAAACGGTCACGCCACCACGGAATCGAAGGCTCCGGGGTGCGTCTGCTCCCGTACGGCGGTGAACTGCTGACGCACCGCCTGCCCGACGGGCAGCTCCTCGCCCGGCTCCAGAACCTGTGCCGCCGCGCCCTGCCACTGCGGCAGCTGCCCGTTCAGCGCCCACGCGGCCTGCCGCGCCGCACCGAGCGCCGCGTAGTCCGCGGGCTGCGGCACCACGACCTGCGTCCCGAACAGCATCGGCGCCGCGGCCTGCACCGCCGGCAGCTCGGCCGCCGCCCCGAGCAGGAAGATCCGCCGCACCTCGACCCCCCGCGCGCGCAGTACGTCCATGGCGTCCCCGAGCCCGCACAGCATGCCCTCGAACGCGGCCCGCGCGAGATGCTCCGGCTTCATCGACTCCCGCCGCAGCCCGCTCAGGGTGCCCGCGGTGTGCGGCAGATTCGGCGTCTTCTCGCCCTCCAGATACGGCAGCATGACCAGGCCGTGCGACCCGGGAGTCGACTTCATCGCCAGGTCGGACAGCTCCTCGATCCCGGAGAGCCCGAGCATGTCGGCTGTACCGCGAAGGGCCCGCACCGCATTGAGCGTATGGACGACGGGCAGATGCATGCCGGTCGCGTCGGCGAGCGAGGTGATCATCCCGGACGGATCGACCAGCGCCTCGTGGTGCACCGCCATGACCGAACCCGAGGCGCCGAGCGACACCACGGCGTCGCCCTGGCGCACCCCGAGCCCGAACGCCGCGGCCATCGTCTCGCCCGTACCGGCCGAGATGATCAGCCCCTCCGGAGTGGTGCCCGCCGCGTCCCCCGGTCCGAGCACCTCCGGCAGCATCGCCTGGTGCCCGAGCGCCAGCTCGACCAGGTCGGGACGGTACGAGCCGCTCGCCGCCGACCAGTACCCGGTGCCCGAGGCCCCGCCCCGGTCGGTGGTCCGCCGCGAGGGCCGGCCGAGGAGCTGCCACACCAGCCAGTCGTGGGCCTGGAGCGCGAGCGCGACCCGCTGTGCGGCCTCCGGCTCGTTCCTCGCCAGCCACCGCAGCTTCGTCACCGGATGCGCGGCCTGCGGCACACACCCGACGGCCTGCGCCCACTCCTCACGCCCGCCGAGCCGGTCGATGAGATCCGCGGCCGCGGCCTGCGTCCGCTTGTCGCCCCCGGGCATCGCGGGCCGCACGGTGTTGCCCTGCGAGTCGAGCGGCACCAGCGCGTTCTGCTGCGCGGAGACCCCGATGGCCTGCACGCCTTCGAGCAGCCCGCCGCCCGCGGCCTCGCCGAGCGAGAGGAGCCACGCCTGTGGATCGACATCGGAGGGACGGCCACCGCCCTCGCCGGATTCGAGCGGGTGCGGGGCATAGCCCTGCTTGAGCACGGCACCGGAGTCCGCGTCACAGACTACGATCCGAGTGAAATCGGGCGAACTGTCCAGCCCGGCGACTATCCCCATGACTGAATTCTGCCGCACTCCGCGGCGGCCCCGCCCCGCGGGCCGGGGCCGGGCCAAAGACCCGCATTAGCCAGGGCCGTGGGGCTCAGGTGTTGCTGGTGCCCCAGTCGTCCTCGAAGCCGTCGCCGCCCTGGCCGCGCTCCCGCAGCGAGCGCACCCGCCCGGCCACCGAATCGGGGACCCGGCTCTCGACCTTCTCGCTCACCGAGTGCAGCGCCTTGCCCGCGATCTGACGCGTCTGCTGGGCCGCCGACTCCGCCGTGTTCCGGACGGCGGGGTTCTGCGCGAACTCGCGCGCGGACTTCTTCAGCTTCTCGTACCGCTCGCGTCCGGCCCGGGTCCCGAGCACGTACCCCAGGGCCAGACCGGCGATGAATGTGAGCCGGTAGCGCATGGCTGCCACCCTTCCCTTGTGATCAGCGGGGGAACCGATTGGCGGAGCACCCCCCTGCTTGCGCTAATGTATGTGTCGCAGCGAGCGCACGCCCCCTGGCGAGTGCCAAGGTAGGTGCGTTCGGTGCACGAGACATTCCCCTGTAGCTCAATTGGCAGAGCAGCCGACTGTTAATCGGCAGGTTACTGGTTCGAGTCCAGTCGGGGGAGCTCGATCTCCTGTAGCTCAATTGGCAGAGCAGCCGGCTGTTAACCGGCAGGTTACTGGTTCGAGTCCAGTCGGGAGAGCTGACGAACAAGACCCCCGGGAAGCCCCGGGGGTCTTTTCGTGTCGTCTTCTTCGCCAGGTGGAACCGTAGGAGGGCATGGGGAGTCCTCTACCCCGAGCAAGGCCGACCATCCGGAGCAGGAGATCGTATGAGCGGCTATGCTGCGGCAGACGGCGCGCACACATGTACGCGCCACGCCGAAACGGGGCGGTAGCTCAGCCGGTTAGAGCAGCGGACTCATAATCCGTCGGCCGTGGGTTCGAGTCCCACCCGCCCCACCTCAGCAAAAACGATGTGGCCAGAGGAAACGCCACATCTCACGCTAGCGTGATGGGGTGTTCGCCACGCGAACGCCACACCGTGGAGCCGTGCGCTCTCCTCCATGGCTTCGATCAAGACGAACCCCAGGAAGACCGGAGACCCCTCGTACACAGTCGTTCGGCGTAGTGGCGGCTCCCGGACGGGCGACTGGTGCCGCGAGACGTTCGACGATGAGACGCAGGCGGAGCGCTTTCGCCGCCTCGTCAATGGTCGCGGACGGCCGTGGTCCCCGGGGTGGGGCAAGGGACGATCGCCAACCTGCATGGCCTGCTCCACAGCATCGTGCAGTCGGCTGCTGATGCTGTTCCGGCCCTGAGTGACTCCAATCCGTGCGCGCACACCCGACTGCCCAAAGCCAGCGACACCGAGGACGACGAGGGCTTCCTGGAGCCCGAGGAGTACGCGCTGCTGAAAGCGCGGGTGCGCGTCGACGCGGTCGACATCATCGTTGCCCTTGTGAGCACTGGCCTGAGGTGGGGTGAAGTGACCGCGCTGCAACCGCGGGACTTCACCTTCGTCTCGAAGCGGCCCGCTCCCCGTGTGCAGCGCGCTTGGAAACGACGTGGCGAGGGCGGGACCTTCCTCGGTGTGCCCCAAGACCAAGAAGTCCCGCTGGACTCTGGTCCTCACACCTGAGCAGGTCGAGCTCTTCCAGCGCCTGTGCAAGGGCAAGCAGCCCACGGACCTGGTCCTCACTGCACCGGAGGGCGGGGCGTGGCACTCAGGCGTCGTCCACGCCCACCGGTGGAAGCCTGCCTTGGGCGCTGCCGACGCCGCCGGTCTGACGAAGCGTCCAAGAACTCACGAACTCCGCCATGCTCACGCGTCCTGGCTGATCGCCGGCAGGGTTCCGCTGCCCGTCATTCGGACGCGTCTCGGGCGCGAGTCGATTGCCACGACCGTCGACCGGTACGGACACCTGCTGGAAGCCTCGGATGACGAGGTGGTCGCAGCTGTCCAGTGGGCGATTGGTGCTGCTGTCGTACCGCGTGAACTCTCCGAGGCAGCCTGACGGATGTGCTTCAGAACGGGACTGACCACAAGGGGTAGTTGCATTTCACGACGAACCCTCGCCTATGACAGGGACGTGGGCATGCCTCCATGGCCTCAAAAGGGTCTGACTGTTCGAGGCCATGGAGGGCTTGAGTGAGGACAACACGGATGACGTCTCTGCCCGTGACGAGCTCGTGGATCTCGTGGGGGAGCAGAGGGCTACCTTCACATGCCCATGTCGTCGCTGTAGCCCCTGTCGCCACCGTGGTTCATGGAGCCGTGCTGGCCCATGAGGCCCCTGTTCGAGGGGCGGTCGCCTCAGTTGCCCGATCCGTTGGAGCAGCTGTTGCCGAAGGCCGGGTCGAGCAGGCCGATGACGTTGACGGTATTGCCGCAGTCGACATGACGTCGGCGAGCCTCGCCCCGACCGGTCAGGGCCGTGGGCAACGGCGCGCCACGCGGAACCTGCGACACGGCATCGGAAATTTTGAGCAGCTGACGGCGAATCGCCGGGCAGGGCTCACGAGGCGTCAACTGCTCTGTAAATGACGGCAATTGAGAGTCAAAGAGCACGTCGTAGTCGACGGGCATCTCTGCCGGATACGGCTACACGGCTTAATTTTCGGATTTTCAGCACGTCCGATAAGTGACGAATGGTGTGATTTCTGTATCTTCTTTCACAGAGCGGCTGTCCGGCCGATCTCTCCGGAAGGAAGAAACTGACATGAGCAAGCGTTCCATTGCTGTCACCGCCGCCATCGCGGGCGCTGCAGCTCTTGCCGCCACCGGCATCAACTACGCCGCTGCTGCCGGCACGGAGGCGGCTCCGGCTGCTCCGGCTGTTCGTCAGGCGGCTGCTCCCGCGGCGGCGCCCCTCGGTGGCGACTCCGGCCAGGGCAAGGAGAAGGGCAACAACAACCACCACTACTACAAGGGTCGGATCCAGTTCAACGAGCGGTCCTACTCGGCCGAGACGGATGGCTGCATCACCGTGGTGAGCGGTCTGGGCTCGCGCAGCTTCAACGTCCGCAACGACAGCTGGAAGACGGTTGAGGTCTTCCGCGGTGCGACCTGCGACAACGGGGCTCCCGTGGCCACGGTCGGACCGTGGAGCAGCAGCACCAGCGTCCAGACCCACCGGGTCCGTGGTGGCGTGTTCGTCAAGAACGGTGTTGTGGGCAGCTTCCGTGTAGTCCACGAGTTCCGCGGCGGCCATGGCGGCGGCTACGGCGGCGGCTACGGTGGCGGCGACGACGGCGGCAAGTGGTAGTACCTGCCGCCGGAATAGTTGAAGCCCCGGCCCGTCGGAATCGGGCCGGGGCAGTCAACTAGCTTAACCCAGCCGGGCACGCCGCGCCCGAAATGGCTTAATGCTTGCACGGTTCGCCTCGCGCCCCGTGCCCGCATGAAGGTCATTTCGGGCGCTCCCCGGGCCGCGCCGCGCTTCATCGAAGACGCGTCGAGGCAGTGCCGGTTCGCGGCACTGACTCGAGATGGGCTCGTGGGCGGTCCCGGAACTCTGCCTGCCCGGAGTCGGATCTCCCCTCGCAGACCCGACTGGGCAGTTTCGTCTGGATCACCTCTTCGGTGACATGCTCGTTGGAGAGTGCGCTCTGAGGCTGAGCCGATGCTGTCGCCGCTGAGTCGGAAGTTTCGTAGGTTCACTCGGCGCCCTACGACATCACGTTCGTGCGAGTCCAGCCGGGACTGACGCTTCAGCAGACGCTTGACCACCTCAACGCCGGCTTCGATCCCGATGCGGACCTTCCCCAGCTCCGACTTACCGACGAGCAGTGCTGACCGGGATGGCATCCTGGACCGAGTCTCGCGGGAGATCGGATCTGTCGAGTCCGAGCAGTACCTGTACAGCCCGATCCTTGAGACGGTGGGGCCGCCGGGGCGCGTGCAGCTCGACTGATGCGGGGACACGGCCAACTTCGAGGTGACGTACCACCACTCGGGGTCAGCAGCGTTGGCCCGTAATGGACTTGGCCTGTCTCATCGCTCGCATCGTTGAGGAAGAGAGAGTGGCCTGACCGGCCATGACTTTGAAGTGGACCAGCCCATCCGGACCGGTGACTCAGTCAAAGCTGCCGCCAGGATGAGCGGCATCTCCGGTTGAGCGCAGCACCACCGCACCTCGCGGACCAGAGGAGGACGCCTGCAATGTGGAGCCCGGCCGGGTAGATCGTGGCTGTTCTCATGGCGGGTGGCGATGCCGCGTCATTGCCCGAGCCGGTTGATACACCGTTCGACGGTGTTGCGCTGCTTGTACGCCTCGCGGTCGAAGGCAGGTGGCCTGCGCCATGGCTGCCGCGACGCAGTCTGTGGCCACGCTGATCCGCCGGTACCGGGATCACCGTCTGGATGCCGCGTTTGCGCAGGTGATCGCGGATCGCGCGGGAAAGTATGCCTTGTTGGCCAAGATGATGTCCGGTCTTGTGCGGGGCCGCCCCTGCTGCCGGGGCACGCGTAGGCGGCGAATGACGTCGGTAGGGACGGGTGCATCGCCAGCCTGTCCGGCGGTGAGAACGAATGCCAGTGGTCGCAGCGGCCGCCGGCGGCGAGGTGGATCTTCGTGGTCGGTCCGGCGCGGGATCGGCCGATGGCGTGGGCGTCGGGTTCGTCGACCGGGGCCCTTTTTTTGTGGGCCCCGGCCGAATACTGGTGAGCGCGCACGATCGTCGGGTCCACCGAGACGGCCCAGTCGAGGTCCCCGTCGACGTCGGCCTGAGCCATCGGCGCAGTGAAGACCCGCTCCCAGGTGTCCACGGCACACATTCGCAACCGGTTGCAGCCCCTTGACAGTTGCCGCACCTCTCCGGCAGGTGAACCCACTGAACCCCGGTCCGGAACTTGAAGGCGATCGCGTCGATTGCCTCCCGGTGGTCACGCCACCGGCCACCACGCTTCGGTGTCCGGTACGGGAGCAACAGCTCGATCCGTGCCCACTGGGCATCAGTCAACACACCGGACCAACGATCAGATGATCTGAACGAAAACCGCCTAGGCCGGGTCGGTGGCGGTCATGCCGTGGGTCCAGGCCGGACGCCCTTCGTGGGGGCGGGCTGCGACTTGGTTCGGCCGCAACGGGTGTCAGATGGGGTGCTCGTGACCGCATCGCCGAGCCGCCGCTCTCCGTCGTCACGCAGCGTAGCCGGATTCGGCGGGTTGTTCTGGAGCGCCAGGAGGACGGTCCCGTCACGATCCCTCTCGTGGGTGCCGATGTGGGGTGCTGAGGTGCATCACTGATGTGGGTTCGAGTTCCACCCGCCCCACCCAGGGTTTCCGATGCAGGAACGTTTTGACCTGCGACACAACGGAGCGTCCGTCGTTCGGCGGACATGATGACCCGTCAGGTGGGCCGTCAGTCACCCGCTGCCGGCCCGAGCGGCCGGCGATCAAGCCGTTGGGTGCAACCTCCGTCACCCGGCTCGGGGGAGGCCTCCGAGCCGGTCGAGCGGGTCATCAATGACGATGGCCTCCGGCGCCTCAGGGGGAGAGGGCTAGGGCTTGAGGCCTTGGGCGGGCCGCCGCCCCGTCACTGTTGGGGAGGGTGTGTTCAAGGGTGTGTTCAAGGGCGCGCCGGGCTGGTGTGCACTCGGTGATCTGACCGATCCGCCCCTTCCTCCCCCCTTCTCGCTCCTTCAGTTCGTTCAGTTCCTTCCGCGCTGTCGGTCCCGTCGGCCCACGCGTCGGCTGCCCTGCTTCGCCGCGGCTTCCCGGCGGTCGCCCCGCAGCGGGTTCGCCGTCGAGTGCTGCGCCTGCCCGGACGGGGCTTCGCGCGCCACAGCGGGTGTCCGAAGAGCGGCGGATCGGGTGAGGCGGCGTTCTCCCTCACCTGGGGAGAAGGGCACCGTCAACGTCGGCATCGGGGACGGCGTGTCGCGAACAGGGTCGGTCTACGTGGTGATGGCCCTGGCCGTCGAAGGCGCCCGGCATGTCCGGGACGCTCCGGACGTCCTGAGGATCTCGGGCGGCGACGGTGGCAACGCCGGTGACCACGGCGACGGTGCGGGGGCCAGGTGCCGGCTTCGCGTGTCGTCGAACTGAAGGTCTGGGACGAGGCTGCCGCCCTCAAGCGCGGTCTCTGTGGCGTCGGCGAGCCTCGCCCCGACCGGCAGGAGCCGCGAGCGACGGCGCGCCACGCGGAGACTGCGACACGGCATCAGAAATTTTGAGCAGCTGTCAGCGGGTCGCCGGGTGGGGCTTACGAGGCGTCAACTGCCCTACAAATGTTGGCAATTGGGAGCCAATGCGGATGCCGCTGCCGACTGGCGTCTTTGCGGCCATACGGCCACACGGCTTATTTCTCGCATTTTCAGCCCGTCTGATAAGTGACGAATGGTGTGATTTCTGTATCTTCTTCATAGAGCGGCTGTCCGGCCGATCTCTCCGAGAAGGAAGAAACTGACATGAGCAAGCGTTCCATTGCTGTCACCGCCGCCATCGCGGGTGCTGCAGCCCTTGCTGCCACCGGCATCAACTACGCCGCTGCTGCCGGCACGGAGGCGGCCCCGGCTGCTGCTCCGGCCGTTCGTCAGGCGGCTGCTCCCGCGGCGGCGCCCCTCGGTGGCGACTCCGGCCAGGGCAAGGAGAAGGACAACGACTACAACAAGGGCAACGACCACTACAGGTACGAGGGTCGGATCCAGATCAACGAGCGGTCCTACTCGGCCGGCTCGGACGGCTGCATCACCGTGGTCAGCGGCCTGGGTGCGAACAGCTTCAACGTCCGCAACGACAGCTGGAAGACGGTTGAGGTCTTCCGCGGTGCGACCTGCGACAACGGGGCTCCCGTGGCCACGGTCGGACCGTGGAGCACCAGCAACAGCGTCTCTCCCCACCGGGTCCGTGGTGGCGTCTTCGTCAAGCACGGCGTCGTAGGCAGCTTCCGTGTAGTCCACGAGTTCCGCGGCGGCCACGGCGGCGGCGGCTACGGCGGCGGCGGCTACGGCGGCGGCGGCTACGGCGGCGGCGACGACGGCGGCAAGTGGTAGTACCTGCCGCCGGAATAGTTGAGGCCCCGGCCCGTCGGAATCGGGCCGGGGCGGTCAACGAAAGTTTAACCCAGCCGGGCACGCCGCGCCCGAGATGGCTTAATGCTTGCACGGATGGCCTTACGTCCGTGCCCGCATGAAGGTGATTTCGGGCGCTCCCATGGGCATGTCGCGCTTCGTCGAAGGCGCGCCGAGGTATGTCCAGTTCTTCCGGCTCGATCGAGGCCTGACAAAGGGCCTCGATCGAGCCTTCCGAATCGGGATGCCTCACAGGGGTCCGGCCCCCTGAAGGGCTTCGCACCTTTCCATGCCGACTCGTTCGCCGGAAACGTGCAGAGTCTTCAGGAAGTCGTAAGCGCGGGTGAGCTGTACGCCCACACTTACGTTCGGATCTTCGGAAAGTTAACTGTCAAAGTCACGTCGGCTGCCGTCGGTCATGGTGCACATTCCGTATACGGACGGGGGTATACGAAAAGGCGCCATGGCCGACCAGCCGAACACCGCAGTGGGTGGGACTGCAGCCGTGCACGGGCTGAGCGTTCACCAGGCCACGGACCGCCTTGCTCCGTCGATCCGTGACGCCGAATCCGCCGCTTTGGACTCGAGGGATGCCTGAAAATGCCGCACAGCTCGCTCAGGAAATCGAAGACTCCGGCCGCCGCAGCACTCTCGCAAAGACTTGAAGAGACCATCGAAAGCACCGAGTACTGGGCAAGAAGGATGCCGCGCGAAGCCGTCCGCCTGGTGCGTAAGGAGCGCCTCTACGGCGTCGCCGCAGGAGGCGTCAGTCTCCTCACCGGCCTTCTGGCCTGGCCTCTGGTCGCCGAGTCCTCGATGCTCACGGCGCAGGTCCTCATCTCCGGGCTGTCGGGCCTGGCGGCGCTGGCCATTGCCGCCCCCTACGTGAGCGGCCTGAGTGATCGCGGCGAGGACTCCATCAAGCTGGGCAGTGCGTACGGGGAAATGCATCGCGAACTCCTGCGCGGCAGAGAGCAGATCGCCGAGAGATTCGAGAAGAACGCGTCTCAACTGCCTGGATTCTGCCAACAGTTCGACTACATCGAAGAACGCAGGGACTCTCTCGGAATTCGCCCCATTCCCTCAAGGGTGAGGGCATCCGGTGTTCCCCTGGCCGGCGAGGTCGGGCGGAAAGAGCAGGCCGTTCCGATCGCGCCGGGAAAGCATTCAAGGAGTTCGGCACCCGCGGCGCCGGTGGGCTGTGGTCGTACAGTGGTCGTGGATCAGGACGCCGTCGCCACGCTCATCTACCTCGTGGCGAATCAGTTGGCATCGCAGGATCAGGCTTCGACGGGGGAGTTCGCTCGTCGCCCGTCTGCGTTTCAGCCCGGGATCTGCGAGCAGGGTTCGACAGGGCGCCTGGAACAGCATTGGCAGCCCGCCCTGCCGTTCGACACCTCGCGAAGTTCGGACTTGGGAAGGCGTGACGAAAACCGCCTCACGGAAACGTCTCAGGCGCTTCTCTCGAAACTGTCCGGCCCTGCGGGGCCACTGCGACGATTCAGCCGTTCATAACGGTGTGTGTCCGGCCCCGCACCACCAATCGTGCGGGGCCGGACGGATGGCTGCCCTCTCCTAAGCTTGATCTTCAACGTCCGCCGTCGAACGGCAGGTCGGACTTGATCACTCGGTTCGGTAACCGGCCGGCGTACATGGAGGCGGCCTTCGGCTGAACATGTGCTCCGACCGAGGAACACATACAAATTCGCGTCCTGCCGGCTACCGAGGGCCATCGTCGGATCAGGCCCCGGAGGCCGAGCGGATCACCTCACCCGCCCCTGGCTGCCTCGCCGCTGAACCGGCAGCACCCGCGCATCGAGGTGACGCGGTCAGCCGATCGGCTGAGCGGAAGTGCCCGGCGAGCCCTTGCATCCGTCACACACAGGGGCTCGGCCCGGCTGAACCGAGCGGTGGAAGCGGCCTGGCGAGCCGCCAGGTGATGAGGCGGTCCCGGGAGCTGTATCCGTAGGCGAACCCGCTTGGTGGGCAAGGCGCATGGGGGTGTGCGACCGGGACGGCCGGACACCGCCGCAGTCAGCCATGCCCCGGACAGTCCGTTCCCCGGCACCGGTCGCGGCGCGGCCTCGCGTGACTGTTGATGTGTCCAGTCACGCGAACGGCGCAACGTTCCCACCGGAGCCCACGCGCGCGGGATCGGCCGGTCCGTAGCACCGTTCGCCGTATGGACTCCACTCCGATCGTCGTGCACCCGCCCACCCCCACCGGGGGCCGGCGGGTAGCCATCCAGGGGCACGTCGCCGGGATCGCCCGGAGTGATGCCGACCTCGTCGCATTCCTCTGCCAGGCCGGCGTGACGGTTCACAGCGCTCTCCTCGATGACGAGGCATGGGTGAAGTGGCGGGGAGGGCGAGCCCACCACTACGCGGCACTATGAACATCGTGGACTCGCCAAGGGCAGGCGAGTCTCCCGGTCTCCTCCGTCATGACTCTCCGCGAGTGCGGTGCCGGTCCTGTGCGTGGGGCTCGGACTCTTTGGTGATCTATGCCCGGCACGACCCGCGGAACGGTCGGTGGTCCTCCTCGACTGTGGCCACGGGCCGGCCCCGATATTCGTGCGTCGCGGCGCATCCGTGGACTGCCCGAGCTCGCCCGCCCGCGCACCGGCCCTGGGGCTCGGTGCGCACGGCGGTGAACCGGCTCGCCCGCGTCGGGTCGACTTCGCGCCGGGGGATCAACTCCTGCTGTGCACGGACGGCGTGACCGAGGCCCGCGACACGCAACATCAAAGACGTCCCCGCGCCGCGTCGAACCCGGTCGCCGGAATCAGCCGGCCACCGGGGTGAGGGTGAGGGGCTGGACCTTGCCCTCCAGCATCGCGCCGAGGCCGAGGACCGCGCAGATGTCCGGGCGTTCGGCGATATGGATCGGCACTCCCGTGGCGTCGCGCAGCATCTGGTCGAAACCGGGCAGCAGCGCGCTGCCGCCGACCATCATGATGCCGCGGTCCGCGACGTCGGCCACCAGGTCGGGCGGGCAGTCCCGCAGGACCTTGCCGATGCCGTCGAGGACGGCGGTCAGCGGGGTGTGGATGGCGTGGCGCACGGCCGCCGTGTCGACGTGCACCGAGCGGGGCAGGCCCGTCGCCACGTCCCGGCCGTGGATCTCCGTCGACTCCGGGCCGTGCGGGGTGAGGCCGTTGCCGCTGAGGGCGAGCTGCAAGGGACGTACGGACTGGGACGGGAGCATCAGTTCGTGGTGCTGGCGCAGGTGCTGGACCACCGCGTGGTCGATGGCGTCGCCGCCGACCGGGAGGCGCTCGGCGGTCACGATCGAGCCCAGGGAGAGGACGGCGATCTGCGTCGTGGCCGCCCCGCACACGATGATCATCGTGGCTTCGGGGCGCTCGACGGGCAGGCCGCAGCCGACGGCGGCGGCGATGAGGGTGTCGACGAGTTCGACGCGGCGCGCGCCGAGTCCGACCAGGGTCTCGACGGCGGCGCGCTGCGCGAGCGGGTCGGCGTCGTGCGGGGTGCAGGCGGCGGCGCGCAGCCGCGGCTTGCGGCGCAGCGTGCGGCGCAGCTTCTCGCCGATGAGGTGGCGCAGCATGCGCTGGGCCATGTCGATGTCGACGACGGTGCCGCCGGAGACGGGGCGCATGACACGGATGTAGTCGGGGGTGCGGCCGGTCATCCTCTCGGCGAGCTCACCGACCGCGATCAGGGCGCCGGTGCGGGTGTTGACGGCGGCGGCGCTCGGCTCGTCGACGACGAGGCCCGCGCCCTTCACGAACACCCGGGTCCGCGCGGCCCCCAGGTCGACGGCGAGATGGCAGCGGCGCAACTGCTCCAGACTGACGGTCATGGCAGATCCTCCCGAGAGCGCAGACCGTGACGGGTCGTCAAATAACGTCCCTTCTGGAATCCTGCGGCGGGGCGGCTCCGGGCGCGCGCTGGAATGAGCCGGGCGGGGTTCCGCCGGACGGGTGATCTTGCCGGGCGTTGTTAGCATCCCGTGTGACCTGCACCCCCTCCTCGCCGGACCAGGCAGACGCTTCCGAGACCCCCGCGATACCCGCCCCCGCACCGGTGAAGGCGCCCGCGCCGGGTGGTCGCCGCCGGATTCTCGCCGATCTCACCCCGCTGCGTATCTCCGTCGACTACCGGCGCCTGTGGGTCGGCAACACGGTGTCCTGGACGGGCCAGGCGATGACCGCGCTCGCGGTGTCCCTCCAGGTGTACGACATCACGCGCTCCAGCTTCTCCGTAGGCCTCGTCGGTCTGTTCTCGCTGGTCCCGCTGGTCGTCTTCGGCCTCTACGGGGGTGCCATCGCGGACACGATGGACCGGCGCAAGCTCGGCCTGTACAGCGCGTCCGGCTCGTGCGCGCTGTCCGTGGCACTGGCCGTCGCGGCGCTCGCCGGCTATCACCGGGTGTGGCTGCTCTACGCGGTCGTGTCCCTCCAGGCGGTGTGCGGGGCGCTCAACTCCCCGGCGCGCACGTCGATGATCCCGCGCCTGCTGCCGCCGGAACACCTGCCGGCGGCGAACGCGCTCGGCTCCATGACGACCACGGCCGGCACCCTCATCGGCCCCATGCTGGGCGGAGTCGTGGTCGGCCTGTGGGGCTACCAGACGGCGTACCTGATCGACGCGGTCGCCTTCTCGGCGGCTCTGTACGCGATGTGGCGGCTGCCGGCGATGCTGCCGGACGGGCCGGAGGGAGAGCGGCGCAAGCGGGCCTCCGTGGTGGACGGCCTGCGGTTCCTGGCCGGGCGGCCCAACCTCCGGATGACCTTTTTCTCGGACATGTGCGCGATGGTCCTCGCGTATCCGCGGGCGCTGTACCCGGCCGTCGCGCTGCTCTGGTACGGCGGTGACGCCCGGACCACCGGCCTGCTGGTCGCCGCTCCCGCGGTGGGCGCGCTGCTGGGCGGGGTGTTCTCCGGCTGGCTCGGCCGCGTGCACCGGCACGGCCTGGCGATCGTGATCGCCGTGTGCGGGTGGGGCCTCGCCATTGCCGTCTTCGGCCTCACCAGAAACCTCTGGCTCGGCCTCTTCTTCCTCGCGCTCGCCGGCTGCGCGGACACGGTCTCGATGGTCTTCCGCGGTACGATGCTCCAGGTCGCGGCCCCCGACGAGATGCGCGGCCGCCTCCAGGGCGTCTTCATCGTGGTCGTGGCGGGCGGCCCCCGCCTCGGCGACTTCGTCGCAGGCTCGACGGCCGACCTCGCGTCCCCCACGGTGGCGATCACGGGCGGCGGTACGGCCTGCGTGGTGGCGGTCCTGCTCCTCGCCCTGAAATGGCGCAAGTTCCTGAACTACGACGCCAGGAAGCCGACGGCGTGAGGACGCTCGGGGCGTCCCCGGTTCCCGGCGCGCGAGCAGCAGCGGGACCGTACGAGTGACATGACGGAAAGGGCCGCCAAGCGTGCGTGACATCTAGGGCTTCCCGGGGCCCGCGGGCGTTCCCGGCGACGGCGCGGCGGCCCAGCGGCGTCGGCGGCGGATCGTCGTTGGGGTGGCGGGTCTCGTGCTGGTCGTCCGCGGGGCTTTGGGGGTGGGGTCTCCTACCTGCTCGGGCCCGGGGCCGACAAGATGCCGGCCGGGAGTGAGAGTGAGAAGCCGGAGTGGGCCGGGGGAATCACGCCCGGGTGGATGAGTGAGCAGGTCGGGCTCGAGGTTCCTGGGCAGGCAACGGATCGGCGGGCCGTGGACGCCCGCGCGGACGGCGAGGGCACGGTTTTGGAGGTGGGCCGAGACGACGTGCGGTGACACGTCGCTGACGACGGACACCGGGCGGCCGGTGGAGTTGAGCGTGCGGATCGGGGGGTCCGGGTCGCGTGTGGGCCGGGCCGTGCGCAGGGCGGGGGGAGGTCGGTGGGGCGGCCGGCCCAGCCGCCGTGCGACACGACCCGCGCCGGTACGGCGACCGCGCCCGCCTCGTGCGGGAACGTGACCGTGACCGGCGCGGCGCCGCTGTCCGCGATCACGTGGGCGCAGGTCACGACCTTGCGGCCGGTCACCACGAAGCCGGCCCCGATCTGGCGCCCGCACTCGATCCTGGCGTGCCCGCGCGCGCTGTTCACGCACCGTCCGTGGCCGCGCGGTCCGTCGCCGACCAGCTGAGCTTCACCACCAGATGGCCCTCCGCCGTGCCCTTGGCGATCACCGCGCCCGCCTCGGCGGACCTCTTCACACCGAACTCGATCTCCACACCGTCCGGCTTGAGCGGCCGCTCGCGAAAGACCCGCAGCGCCGACTCGGCCGCCGAGCGGGCCCCGTCGAGCGCGGACTCGAACGTGCCGACCGCCTGTGCCGTGGGAAGGCCTCCGCGCGCGACGAGCCGTACCCAGGATCCCGTCTCGTCGGACGCCTCGAAGACGACGGGCGCGCCGCCCTCGGTCTCGTACTCCATCAAACCGTCCATGCCGCCCGTGAAACCGGTCGAAACGTGTGGCACCCGCCTAACACCATTGTGGCCGAGGGGTGTTGGGGCTGTCAGCCGCACCTCGACGCCGGCGTCGGGATGGCGGCCGGATCGCGGCCGGATCGCGTCCGTATCGCTCCCTGGCGGGAAGGCGCCAGGGCAGCTTCCCGCCAGGTCCCGTCAATGTCGCTGTAACAGTGGGCACTTCACACTCTTCGCAGTGCTCGGGTAACACCCCGACCCGAGGCTTACGAAGAGAGGCAACGATGACCAGAGGACCAGCGAGACGGGGCGCGGCACTGCTGTCGGCCGGGCTCGCGCTAGCGCTGCTTCCGGGCGGGCAGGCCGTCGCCGGTGACACAGCCACCCCGGCGGCCCACGCCACCACGCCCGCCGCCCTCGCCGCTCACACAGTGACCCTGGTGACCGGCGACAAGGTGACCGTCACCGACCTCGGCGGCAACAAGAAGGCCGTCACCGTCGACCGCGCGAAGGGCGCGACCGGCGCCGTCAGGACCCAGGTGAACGACGGCAGGATCACCGTCGTGCCCGACGAGGCGCGCCCTTACCTGGCGGCCGGGACGCTGGACGCCCGGCTCTTCGACGTGAGTGAGCTGATACGCCAGGGCCTGTCCGACGCCAAGGCCGACGCGACCCCGCTCATCGTGTCGTACAGCGGGAAGAGTGCCCGCTCCGCGGCGCGCACTCCGAAGGGCGCCGACCGGACCCGCGCTCTCCCCAGCATCGGCGGCGCCGCCGTGGACGCCGGCAAGGGCCGCACGTTCTGGAACGCCGTGACCGCCCCCGAGGGCAAGGACTTCGCCGACGGCATCGGCAAGATCTGGCTCGACGGCCGCGTCAAGGCCGACATGGCCGAGAGCAACGAGCAGATCGGCACCCCGAAGGCCTGGGAGGCCGGGCTCACCGGCAAGGGCGTCAAGGTCGCCGTCCTCGACACCGGCTACGACGCCACGCACGCCGACCTCGCGTCCCGCGTCACCGAGTCCAAGTCCTTCATCGAGGGCCAGGAGGTCGCGGACCGCAACGGCCACGGCACCCACGTCACCTCGACCGTGGGCGGCAGCGGCGCCGCCTCCGACGGCAAGGAGAAGGGCGTCGCCCCCGACGCGACCCTCGCTGTCGGCAAGGTCCTCAGCAACGAGGGCTCGGGCAGCGAGTCGCAGATCATCGCCGGTATGGAGTGGGCCGCCAAGGACATCCACGCCAAGGTCGTCTCGATGAGCCTCGGTTCGTCCGAGGCCAGCGACGGCACCGACCCGATGGCCGCCGCCGTGAACTCGCTGTCCCAGGAGACCGGCGCCCTCTTCGTCATCGCCGCGGGCAACGCCGGCGCCCCCGGTTCCATCGGCTCGCCCGGCGCCGCCGACTCCGCCCTCACCGTCGGCGCCGTCGACTCCTCCGACCAGGCCGCCTACTTCACCAGCAAGGGCCCCCGCTTCGGGGACAACGGGCTCAAGCCCGACCTGTCCGCGCCCGGCGTCGACATCCTCGCCGCCCGCTCCTCGCTGGTCCCCGGCAGCGGCCCGTACACCACCATGAGCGGTACGTCGATGGCGACGCCGCACGTCGCCGGCGTCGCGGCCCTGCTCGCGCAGAAGCATCCCGACTGGACGGGCGCGCAGCTCAAGGACGGGCTGATGTCGACGTCCAAGGAGCTCGCCGACTCCGCCTACGACCTGGGCTCGGGGCGCGTCAGCGTGCCCGATGCCGTGACCGCGGACGTCACCGCGACCGGCAGCGCCGACCTCGGCTACTACAAGTGGCCGTACGACAGCAACAAGCCGGTCACGAAGACGGTCACCTACAGCAACTCCTCCGACAGCGCAGTGGAGCTGACGCTGGCCGCGGAGGGCGCGCCCGACGGCGTCGTCTCGCTCGCCGACAGCAAGCTGACCGTGCCCGCGCAAGGCACCGCCTCCACGACCGTGACCGGCGACGGCGTCAAGGCCGCCGTCGGGAACACCAGCGGGCGGATCGTCGCGTCGGTGGCCGGGAAGCCCGTCGCGCACACCGCGTTCGGCATGGTCAAGGAGGAGGAGCGGTACACGCTCACCGTCCATGTGAAGGACCGGGACGGCGCCCCGACGGCCGCGTATCTCGGCGTGCAGCAGCTCGTCGGCAACACCGATCCGTTCCCCGCCACGGTGGGTGACTCCGGCACGCTCCAGCTGCGCCTGAAGCCCGGCTCGTACTACGTCGAGTCCTACCTCGACGTGCACGGCAGCCACGGCAAGGACTCCCTCGGAATCGGCTACCTCGCCGACCCGACGATCAAGCTCGACCGGGACCGGGAGATCACCCTCGACGGGCGGCAGTTGAAGGAGGTCAAGGCCGACGTCGGCCGGACCACCGAGACCCGCCACCTCCTCATGGAGGCCGACCGGAAGGCGGGCGGCGCCGACTACATGAGCGCGGTCCAGGTGCCCGTGAAGTACGACAGCATCTTCGCGGCACCCACCCGCAAGGTCACCGACGGGTCCTTCGAGTACCGCACCGTGTGGCGCCTCGGAAAGCCCATGCTCCAGGTGGACGGCCTCCGTGAGGCCGTCGTCCAGCCCGGCGGCACCCTGACCGAGGGCCGCAGCAGGCTCGCCATCGTGGACGCGGGCGCCGGCGCGCCCGCCGACTACGCGGGCAAGAACGTGCGCGGCAAGGCCGTCCTCGTACGGCGCACCGACGCGCTCTCCCCGGCCGAGCTCGCCCAGGCCGCGCAGGACGCGGGCGCCAAGGCGCTGTTCGTGACCGACGACGCCGCGGGCCGGCTCAACGCCTGGTTCGGCACGGACGACGGCGACCGGCCGTTCCAGATCGCCACGGTCGACGCCGCGGACGGCGCGAAGCTCGCCGCGGACGCGAAGGCGGGCCGCAGCGTCACGATGACCGGCACCCGCAACACGCCCTGGGTGTACGACCTCACCGACGAGCACAAGGGAGCCGTCCCGAGCGGCGACCTGACCTACCGGCCCCGCACGTCCGAACTGGCCGTCCTGGACGCGAAGTTCCACGCGGTGAAGCCCCAGGAAGGCGGCGAGTTCCGCTACTCGATCACCGACACCTTCCGCATCGGCATCGGCTTCCTGCAGGCGATCGACTACCCGGCCGAGCGCACCGACTACGTCTCCACCGGCACCGGCCAGAAGTGGCACGAGTCCGTCCAGACGGGCCCGACCGACCTGGAGCAGCGCGGCGGCCTGGTCACGTACAAGGGCGGCCAGCGCTCCGAGCTCGACTGGTTCAAGCCGGTCTGGCACCCGTGGCTCGGCACCGGGCTCGGCTGGGGCCAGCAGCGCTCCGGTAACACCCTCCAGTTCAACGTGCCCGGCTGGGGCGACTCCGGTCCCGACCACACCGGCTTCGGCGACGTGTGGAGCGACGACTCCATGACGCAGAACTCCGAGGTGTACGTCGACGGGGTGCTCGCGGACCGCAAGAAGAGCTCCGGGGTGTACGTGTGGGACGCCGACCCGGCCGAGCACACCTACAAGGTCGTCACCGACACGACGCTCGACCCCGCGCGCTGGAAGCTGTCCACGAAGGGTCACTCCGAGTGGACGTTCAAGTCCGCCGCGACCTCGTCCGACCAGTGGACGTTCCTGCCGCTGCTCAACCTCGGCTTCGACGTCGACACCGACCTCGCGGGCAATGTGCGCGGCGGACACCGAATCCCCGTCGGGATCAGCTCCGAGTACGTCAAGGGCGCCCCGGACACCGGGAAGATCGGCGGCGGCACCCTGGAGGTGTCGTACGACGACGGCAAGACCTGGACGAAGGTCGCGCTCGACGGGCACGGCGCGTCCTGGAAGGGCACGCTGAAGGTGCCGGGCGACGCGGAGTACGTGTCGCTGCGCGCTTCGGCGAGCGACGACCGGGGTGGCAAGGTCACCCAGGAGATCGTCCGGGCGGTGGGGGTCAAGTAGCCCTTCCGGTAAGGACGTTCTGACCTGTGCGGGTGTACTGACCTGTACGGATGTCATGCCTGACCTGTACGGATGTCTGACCTGCACTGATGTCTGGCCGAAGGCCCGGCGCGGCAGCCAGCCGCGCCGGGCCTTCGCGTGCGTCTCGGCACCCAAGGTGTCCACCCAGTGATACGTCACTGTCCGCCATGCGGGAACGCCCTTGTGGGGGCGCCGTGGCCGCGGACAGGATGCGTGCATGGCTCCGGTACTCGTCTCGCGCGTGCTCGTCTCGCGCCGCCACGTGGATCTTCTGCGTGTGTCGACGATGCTCTGTCCGGCCGCTTCCGGCACCGACGCCCTTTCCTGAGGCGCTCCGGGGAGGCATCCCCTCGCCCGGCCCGCCAGCGTCCCGTGTCCTTCGAGCCGCTCCGGCGGTCCCGCGTCCGTTCCCGCAGTAGTCCACGCCCCCGCGCGATTCCCGAGGTGTCGTCATGCCCGAGAACCACCCTCTGCTGCACTGGTACCTGCCGGCCCGGCGGCCGGCCGACATCGATTCGCTGGCCCCCACGGCCCTGGCCGCGGAGCGGGCCGGGTTCGACTCGCTCTCGACGCCGGCCGGCGGTCCCGACCCGTGGGCGCTCGCGTCCGGGCTCTGTCGTCGCACCGAGCGGATCGGCTTCCTCGTCGCGCTGCCCACCGGCAGCGCGGGACCCACCGTCATCGCCCAACAGGCCGACGCGTTCCGCCGGTTCGCGGGCGGCCGCCTCAGGCTCGACATCGGCGCGCACGGCGCCGGGCTGACCCACGACCAGCGCTACGGACGCACCGACGAGGTGATGGCAGTCGTCCGCGACCTGCTCGACGGCAGGCGCATCGACTTCCAGGGCGAGCATGTGCAGGTCGAGGGCACGCGGTTGAGCGACCCGGCCGTCGAGCATCCGGTGCCGCTCTACTTCGGGGGTGAGTCCCCGGCCGCCGACGGCATCGCGGCCCGGCGGGCCGATGTGCGGCTGGTGCGGAGCGCGCCGCCGGCGGTCGTCGCGGAGCGCGTGGCCCGCTCGCGGGACCGCAATCCGCGCCTGCGGTACGGGCTCCGCCTGCGTCTGGTGGGCCGCGCCGAGGCGTCCGAGGCGTGGGACGCGGCGGACCGGATCCCGGACGACGGCAGGAGCGGACCGGCGGGGGACGCGGTCGTCGGTACGTACGACGAGGTGGCGCGGCGGCTGTTCGACTACCGGCAGCTCGGCATCGACGAGTTCGTCCTCTACGGCTGTACGGGGCCCGGCGAGCCGGCCCGCGTCGCCGGCGAGATCCTTCCGCGGCTGCGTGCCCTCATGGACGCGGCCGCGGTGTGCGGGGCGTGACGCGCGGCGGCGCCGCCTCCCCGTGGGACCGGGGGAGACGGCGCCGACGCGGTTGACTCCGCGTGACCTGTGCGCTCCGGCTCAGACGAGCCAGCCGACGAAGTGGACGAGGCCGGCGAGGATGTCGGTGATCAGGTTCATGGTGGTGCGTTCTCCTAGCGGTGTTGCATGTGTGGGACCAACTTCCCGGCCACGTATGGGACATGGACCGGGTGGCAATTATGGTCTGCAGCCCGTTGCTTGCGCACCGTAAGCATCGTTGGTCGCCGACGCCTCATGCAATTCCTCGCGGCACGATCACCTGTTCCAGGGAACAACTGCTCCCCTGTTCGTATTGGCGAGGGTTCGCGATGCCTCGTCAGGTCGTGCGGAGTTGCTCACGGCGCCGTCCCCGCGATGCCGCGCACCACGCCGAGATCCACCAAGTCCTGTGGCCTGAGACGGAGTTGGTCGGCCGTCGCGTCCGCCTCGTCCGGGTCGCGCTTGAGGATCGCGGCGGCGAGTTCGGGCGCGATGACGGAGAAGTAGCTGTCCGGCGTCGCCCACGTGTTCTCCGGTGCGGCAAGCGCGAGCGCTCCGCCCGAGCCGCCCTCGCCCACGACTAGCGTCGTGACCGGGACCGGCGACGCGGCGAGCGCCGTGAACAGGTCCGCGATGGCGGCGCCCGCCCCGGACCGCTCCGCCTCCGCGTCGTTGGCCGCGCCCGGCGTGTCCACCAGCGTCAGCACGGGCACGCCGAGCCGCCCGGCGAGCCGCACCAGGCGCGCCGCCGTCCGGTAGCCGGCCGGCCGGGTCGCCGTACCGAGCTGTGCGGCGTACGCGACCGTCCTGCCGTCCCGCGCGCTCTCCCCGAAACCGCACAGCACGCCGTCGTCGGTGCCGCCGCAGCGGTCGCCGGCGACCGTGACCCGGGACGTGAAGTAGGCGTCCAGGTAGGCGTCCGCGCGCGGCCGTTCGCCGGCCCGGGCGTGGCGGACGGCGTCGCGGCCCGTGGCGGGCAGATCGCCGCGGCCGAGCGCGTACGGGACCGGGGCGGGGTCGCCGGACGGGCGCGTGAGCAGCCGCAGCCACCCGGCGAGGGTTCCGGCCAGGTCGTCATGGCGCACCACCGCGTCGACGGCGCCGGCCGCGAACTGGCCGCGTGCCGAGTACGCCGCCGGGTCCGCGTCCGCGGGCCTCACCCGCGAGCCCGCGAAGCCCACCTGTGCCGACTCGAGCGCCAGGATCACGTCGGCGCCCGCGCCGAGCGTCGCCCAGCCGCCGCCCGTCGTCGGGTCGCGCAGGACCGCCACCTGCGCCAGGCCGGCCTCCCGCGTGAGCGCCGACTGCCGTGCCACGCGCTGGAGCTGGACCAGCGCCCGCATGCCCTCCTGCATCCGGCTGCCGCCCGTCGCGACCAGGGGCACGACGGGGAGCCGGTGCGCGCGGGCGAAGGAGTATGCGGCCTCTATGCGGTCGCCGGTGCGCTCGCCGAGCGAGCCGCCGAGGAAGCCGAACTCGAAGGAGACCAGTACGGCCCTGGTCCCGCCGACCGACGCCGTCCCGCACACCACGGACTCGGCCTCGCCGGTGCGGGCGGTGGCCCGTGCCCGCGCCGCGTCGTAGCCGTCCCAGGAGAGCGGCCCGTCGGGCGCGTACGTGCCGTGGGGGGCGGGCAGTTCGGTGAAGGTGCCGGGGTCGGTGACGGCGGCGAGGGCCTCGCGGGCGGAGAGTCGCACGGTGTCAGCCACGGGGGAGCGCCCGCTTCATGATCTTGCCCATGTCGTTGCGGGGCAGCGCCTCCAGATAGCGCACCACGCGCGGGCGCTTGTGCGGGGCGAGACGGTCGGCGACATGGGAGGCCAACGCGTCGGCGGCCGGGGGGTGTTCGGCGTCGGCCGGGACGATCCAGGCCACGATGCGCTCGCCGAGGTCGTCGTCGGGCTCGCCGGTGACGGCGGCCTCGCTCACCCCGGGGTGCTCCAGGAGCGCGTTCTCGATCTCGCCCGCGCCGATCTTGTAGCCGCCGCTCTTGATGAGGTCGGTGGCCTTGCGGCCCACGATGCGGACGTAGCCGTCCGGGTCGCGGACCGCCATGTCGCCGGTGCGGAACCAGCCGCCTTCGGCGAACGCGCCGGCCGTCGCGTCGGGACGGTTCAGATACTCGGTGAAGAGGTTCGGGCCCCTGACCTGGATCTCGCCGACCGCCTCCGGGTCGCCGGCCGGGATCTCCGTGACGCCGTCCTCCTCCACGAGCCGCACCGAGACGCCCGGCAGCGGCACGCCGACCGTGCCCGCCCGCGCCTCGCCGTCCGCCCGCACGCTCGTGTTCATCAGGGTCTCCGTCATTCCGTACCGCTCGATGACGCGGCGGCCCGTCGCGGCGGCGATCCGCTCGTGGTCGTGCACGGGCAGCGCCGCGGAACCGGACACCAGGAGCCGCGCCCCGGACAGGGCCTTCACCAGCTCCGGCTCGGCGGGCAGTGCCTCGGCGATGCGGTGGTACATCGTCGGCACCCCGAACAGCATGGTCGCCCCGCTGCCCAGCTCGCGCGCCACACCCTCCGTGCTGAACCGGCCCAGGTGGCGCACCGATCCGCCGCGGCGCAGCGGGCCGAGGATGCCCAGGATCAGGCCGTGCACGTGGAACAGCGGCAGGCCGTGCACCAGGACGTCGTCGGCGGTCCACTCCCACGCGTCCTGGAGCGCGTCCAGGGTCGAGGTGACCGCGCGGCGCGGCAGGACCGCGCCCTTGGGCGGGCCGGTCGTGCCGGAGGTGTAGACGACGAACGCAGGCGCCGACTCGTCCGGCTCGGGCCACTCGCGGGCCGGGCCCGACGCGGCGGTCGTGTCGATGTCCGTGCCGACGAACGTCAAGTCGCCGAGCGCGTCCGGGAGTTCGGTCCCCGGAGCGGCGAGCACGACGTCCGGGGCGCTGTCGGCCACGATGTGCGCCAGCTCGCCGCTGCCGGACTTCGGGTTGAGCGGCACCGCGGGCACGCCCGCGAGCAGTGCCGCGACGACGCCGACGGCGGTCTCCAGGGTGGGCGTCGCCCACACGGCGGCCCGGCTCGCGCCGTCGAGGCGTGCGGCCAGGGCTCCGGCCGCCGAGGCCAGCTCCCCGTAGGTGAGGGAGCGGTCGCCGAAGCGCAGGGCGGGGCGGTCGGGGTCGTGGGCCAGGGCGGGGAAGAGCAGGGACACGGGTGGCGCTCCTAGCGGCGGTCGACTGTGACGGCAGTGGCCAAGTGGCTGAACCAATGTGGGGGTGCCGTCCCTCGTACGTCAAGGATGCGCCGGAAGATTGGTTCAGCCACTGGGCCATTTCTTCGGTCCGCTGTTACGCTGCGGAACCCCAGGGAGGAGGGCCCCATGACCGACGCACTGCGGCCGATGACGGCCAGGCCGCGCCTGTACGAGCAGGTCCTCGACCGGCTGCGCGCCTACGTGGCCGAGGGCGGCCTGCGCGCCGGTGACCGCCTCCCGCCCGAGCGCGACCTGGCCGCCCGCCTCGGCGTGAGCCGCGCCTCCGTGAAGCAGGCCATCGTCGTCCTGGAGGTCCAGGGCCTGGTGGAGGCCCGGCACGGCGGCGGCACGTACCTCATGCGCGACAGCCTCGACGCGGAGCCCGTCGAGCGCATGGTGGAACGCAGGCGCCGGCTGCCCGACGTCCTGGAGGCCCGCGAGGCGCTGGAGACCAAGCTCGCCGAGCTGGCCGCCGAACGCCGCACCGACGAGGACCTCACCGCCCTGCACACGGCGCTCGACCGCATGGCCGCCGACATCGAGGAGGGCGGCCACGGCGTCGAGGGCGACCGGCTCTTCCACGCGGCCGTCACCGCGGCCGCCCACAGCGCGCTCCTCGCCGAGTTCATGCGGTCCATCGCCGACCAGGTCACCGAGTCCCGCACCGAGTCCCTGCGCCAGCCGCGCCGCCCCGCCCGCTCCCTCGCCCAGCACCGGGCGATCCTCGAAGCGATCGAGACGGGCCGCCCCGCACAGGCCGCGACGGCGATGCGGCGGCATGTACGGACCGTCGCGAAGGTGCGGCTCCTGGACTGGGACCCGGACGAGGGCGAGTAGCCGGTACCTGCCACGGGGGTTGTTAGCCTGCGGAGCGCTATTCGTACGACCGCACCGACGCATGGAGTTCCCGTGGCAGACGCCCCCAACGGCAGCACGAGCCGGATCGCTCTGGTCACCAGCCGGCCCGGCATCGAGATCGACGGGGACCTGCCGCTGCTCGTGAAGGCGCTGAGTGAGCGGGGCGCCGAGGCCGAGACCGTGTTCTGGGACGGCCCCGAGGTCGACTGGGCCTCGTTCGACCTCGCCGTCATCCGCTCCACCTGGGACTACAGCTGGCGCACCGTCGAGTTCGTCGCGTGGGCCGAGCGGTGCGGGGCGCTCACCCGGCTCGCCAACCCGGCGGACGTCGTGCGCTGGAACACCGACAAGCGGTACCTGGGCGAGCTGGCCGGACGCGGGGTACCCGTCGTCCCCACCCGTTACCTCGCGCCGGGCGACACCCCCGAGCTGCCCGCCGACCGCCAGTACGTGATCAAGCCGACCGCCGGTGCGGGCGCCCGGCTCGCCGCCCGCTACCGGCCGGCCGAGCGCGACACCGCCCTGCGCCACCTGGCCCGCATGCACGCCGAAGGCCGCACAGCGATGGTGCAGCCGTACGTCACGGACATCGACGTCACCGGCGAGCGCGCCGTCGTTTTTTGCGGCGGACGCTTCCTCCACGCCATCCGCAAGGGCGCCGTCCTCGCCGAGGGTGTGGCCTACGACGCGCACAAGACGCCCCACCCGGCGCTGGAGCCCTGGGAGCCCACGGCCGCCGAACTCGACGTGGCAGAGCGGGCGCTGGCCGCCGTGCCGGGCGCGCCCGAGCTGCTCTACGCGCGCGTCGACCTGGTCGACGGGAACGACGGGAAGCCGTGCGTCATGGAGCTGGAGCTCGTCGAACCCAACCTGTTCCTCGGGACGGTCCACCCCGGTTCCCTGCCGGTCGTGGCCGACGCGATCATCGAGGTGGCCGCCGGCGTCAGCCGGTGAGCGTCCAGCGCTGGAGCAGCCCGTAGGTGAACTCCGTCCTGACGTCCCGAAGTGTCCCCTCCGCGTCCGGCGCCGCGAAGGCGAGGCCCCAGCGCGTGGGCGCCGAGCCCTCCAGTGGCCGGGCCGGCGGGAACGCCTCGGACACCTCGTCCACGGTGCAGGACCAGGGGACGAGGTCGTCGAGGGTGCGGAGCGTGGGCGCGGGCGCGCCGGGGGCCCGGACCAGCCACTCGTTCCACACCGCGCCGTTGGGTCCGGCCAGCGCCTCGAAGAGCAGACCGGGCCAGAGCGGCACTCGCCATTGGAGGGCCTCGCAGGTCAGGTCCCCGATCTGCCGGGTGACGGTCCGTTCGGGGGCGCCGAGGAGCGAGCGGTACAGGGACCGCGTGGTGAGAGGGCCCCTCACATGGCGCCTGGCCTGGTAGCGGCGGTTCGCCTCCCGCATCTGCGCCACCGACGCGCCCAGTTCCCGGCGCGCGTCCTCCACCAGCTCCGGGTTGTGGTCCGCCATGCGGCGCAGCAGGACCAGCTGGAAGTCGGTGATCGTGAAGGGCTCACCGGTGGGGGCGGGCCCGCGTCGCGCTGACATACGGTCCATGGTCGCGCACGGCGGCCGCGCCGTCAGGGCGACATCCGATCGAGCAGCCGCTCGTGCTCGTCCTCCGGGACCTGCTCGCCCGACGAGGGCAGGAGCTGGGGGATGCCGTCGACGATCGGGTAGCGGCGCCGCAGCCGGGGGTTGTAGAGCGCCTCGCCCGACAGGAGGGCGTCCTCCTCGGGCGGGAGGAGGTGCAGCGGGCCCTTGTCGAGCGGGCAGGCCAGGATCCTCAGCAGCGGGTCATCGGGCTTCACGGTGGGCCAACTCCTTGGCGGGCGAGGGTGGTGGGGGCGGCTGGTCGTCGTGCTTCGGAATGAGGAGCAGGACGGACACGGCGAGGGCCGTGCCGGTCAGGCGCAGCGCCAGGGGCACCGGCTCGCGCGGCAGTGACTCGCCGAACGCGAGCGTGCCGAGCACGGCCGTGAACAGGCACGTCACCGTCGAGCACACCGGCACGATCAGGGAGGCCCGGCACCGCTGGAGCGCCGCCTGCGACATGACGAGCCCGAACCCGCCCGTGCACAGCAGGAGATAGGGGTAGGGCGAGGTCAGCAGGTGCAGCGCGGCCGCGCCGAGCCGGTCCGTGGTCAGATACCCGGCCACCCCCTTGATGGCCAGGGAGCTCACGCCGTAGAGCAGGCCCACCGCGACCCCGTACTCGACGCCGGTCGTCGGGAGGCGGTGCCGGCGGCGCGTCCTGCGTTCGGCGAGGCCGTACAGGAGGAGCCCCGCCGCGAGCGTCGGCACGCACACCCCGAGGATCAGCATGGCGGGTGCGCCCTTGCTGACCGTGTCACTGCCCTGGCGCAGGGACAGTACGACCATGAGGAGCGCGGCGAGGATCGCTCCGATCGCGTACCGCTCCCGGCCCGTCGTGCGTTCCCCGAGGAGCGCCGAGGACAGGAGCAGCAGGAGGACGAGGCCGGAGACGAAGATGGCCTGCGCGGCGGCGATGGGAAGCGTTCTGTAGACCGCGAGCTGTGCCCCGAACCCGGCGGCCAGTGCCAGGGAGCCGCCGAGCCACAGGGGACTGCCGGCGACGAGGCGCACCAGGTGGGCCGGGCGGCGCACACTGACCTGCGGCAGCGCGGCGAGTGCCCGCTTCTCCAGGACGAACCCGGTGCTGTAGAGGACGTTCGCGAGCAGCGCCGCGCCGACGCCCCACCACATCGCGGTCATCCCGCTCACGTCTTCCTGGCGTGCAGCAGGAGGATCGAGGAGAGGGACGGCGCCGCGCAGGCGAGCCGGTCCAGGGGGCGCAGCGGGCGCGGCACCCCGTGGAAGGGCGCGCCCGTGACCCGTACGACGTCGAAGCCCGCCGAGGCGACGAACGAGCGCAGCGCGCGGGCCGTGTACAGCCGCAGATGGCCCACGACCTCGCTGCCCGGGCGGCCGTGCACCCCGCGCAGGCTGACCTCGGAGAAGACGGGCTGCACTCCGGCGAGCAGCAGCGCCCGGTTGTACCAGGCGGCGAGGTTCGGCGTGGACAGCATGAGATGGCCGCCCGGGCGCAGGATCCGGCGGATCTCGTCGAGCGCGGCATCGGGGTCGACGAGGTGCTCGATCACCTCGCTGAACAGGACGGCGTCGGCGGATCCCGCCCCGAACGGCAGCCCGCTCGCGGTGAGTTCACCGCGCACCACGTCCGGGATGCGGGCCCTGGCCCGCTTGAGGGCGTCCTGCGACCAGTCGACGCCGACGATGCGGTGGCCCGCGAGGAGCGGCGCCGCGGTGGCCGCTGCCTGTCCGTCGCCGCAGCCGATGTCGACGACCGTGGCAGGGAAGGGCGCGGGGCGGCCGAGCGCGGCGGCGAGTGCGCGGGCCTGGCGGTGGGAGCGCTGTTCGCCGGAGGCGACCGGGGTTGCCGGGTCCTCGTAGAAGTCCCGCAGCCCGGGCGGGGCGGACGTGGTGGTCATGGCGTCGCCTCCTGCGTCGCGTGCAGGTAGTGCTCGAACAGGTCCCGCAGCCGGTCGCCGTCGCCCGGTCCGAGAAGGGTGCGTGACCAGCGCAGGGCGAGGTGCAGCCGGCCGGCCGTGGACGCGGTCGTCACGGTCAGGCCGCGCGGCATGCGCGCGGGTGCCGAGAACCAGACGGCGTGGGCGCGGCCCGCGTCAGCGAAGTCGAGCGGGTAGGGGACGCGGCCGATGTTGCTGAGCAGCGTGGTCGACGTCCAGGGTGCGGCGGCCCTGCGCAGCCCGCGGGTGACCGCGGCGCGCCAGGCGACCGGGGCGAGCGGAGCGGTGAGGAGGGCGGCGCCGTGACCGAGCTGAGGCCGGTCGAGGGCCTTGAGCGCGCGGGTGCGGACCGAGGTGCGGTGCAGCAGGAGCGGAATGCCGGTGGCCGTCAACTCCTGTGGTTCGAAGGTGACGTCGACGAGACGGGTGCCGTTGCCGATGGGCATCTCCGCGCCCCGGGGCCGGTCGTCCACCGGCATCGTGATGCGCAGGGGGCGCGGGCGCGCGCCGTGCTCCCTGTTCCAGTGCGTGATCATCAGGGCGGTGGCGGCCATGAGCTGGTCGTTGACGGTGTACGGGGCGCCGGCGGGCCGGTGCGGCACGGGCAGGTCCGCGACCAGGAGACCGTTGCCGGGCGCGAGTGCGGGTGAGGTGTCGGGGGTGCCGGGGGCGACGCGGGCGGGCGGGGTCCACGGCGAGGGCCCGCGCAGGGCGGGCCCCGGCGCCCCGGGCGGCGCCCGGTGTGGCGGAGGCGCGCCAGGGGCGTCGTCGTGGCCCCCGTAGATCTCGGCCGCCGTCGCGAGGACGCGCAGACAGGCCGGGCCGTCCAGAGCGGTGTGGTTGATGGTGAGGAAGAGGACCGCGGCACCGTCCTCCCGCTCCCGCACCACCTCCAGACGGACCGGCGGCGACGCGGTCAGCGGCGGGGCGTGTGTCAGCGCGCGCGTCCGGGCGTCCTTGAGCGCGTCCGGTCCCGGCGGCGGGAAGGTGACCACGTCCACATCGGGGCCGCGGGTCAGCTCCCACTCGTAGCGCCGCCGGTACCAGGGGCCCGCCGCCTCCCGCATCAGGATGCGCGGATGGCGGCGCAGCGCCTCGGCGAAGGCGGCCGTCAGCCGGGCGGGGTCCGGGGCGCCCGGCAGGTGGACCTCGATGTGGACGGTCTCCGGCTCCTCGTCCTGGAGACAGTGCCGGGCGACCTCGTCGACCAGGGGAAACGGGACGCGCCGCGGCGCGACGGGGGCCGGCACGCTCATGCCGATCCTTCCTGCGAGGGGCCGCCGGGCGGCCGCGACGGGTCGGCCGGGGTCCTCGCCGGCCTGTGAGTGGTCGCCAGCGCCGCGAACAGGGCCACCAGTGCGAGGAGTTGGGCCGCAGGGCCGAAGGCGCCCGCGGACGACCGGGGCGGCTCCCCGGCTCCCACCGCGGCGGCGATGCCCGCGCCCACCATCGCCAGGAACGCGATCGGGACGAGGAGCGCGTGCCGCCGCCACGCCACGAGCGCGAGCGCCGGGACGAGCAGCGCGAGCGGACCCGCGATCACCGCGCCGACCAGGGTGAGCGCCACCGTGCCGAGCGGCAGCCCGGGCGGCGGGGCGGGCGGCGTCACCTCTGTGGTCGCGGCGCGCCGCCGGAAGAGGGCGATCCCGGCCAGCGCGAGCACGCCCGCGGCCCCGCCGAACAGCCCCGCCTCGTACGTCCGCGCCGGTTCGTAGCTCAGCTTCACGGTGCCGCCCGCGCCCTGGGGGACGAGGAAGCCCTGCTGCCAGCCGTCCAGGCGCAACGGGGTCAGTTCCTTGCCGTCGAGGGTCGCCTTCCAGCCGTCGTTGACGTTCTCGTACGTCGTCAGATAGGTGGCGGGGCCGGAACCGACGGTCACCTCCCTGCGGTCGCCGAGCCAGTCGCGGACGCGCAGGGCGCGGCCGGCGGGCGGGGTGGTGGAGGGTGCGTCGGTGCGGGTGAGGGTGGCGTCGGTGAGGCGGAGGGGGCCCTTGTTCTGCGGTGTCTCCAGGGTGTGGGGGCCGGCGGGGAGCGCCAGCGACGCAGGGGCCTGCCCGCACAGGGTGACGGCGATGGGGCGACGCTCCACGAGGTCCCTGACCGTTCCCTTCGCGCCGGTCCGGTGGCGTGTGCCGTCGACCGTGACGTCCGGTCCCGTGCCGCAGGGCAGGCTGAACGTGCGGGTGGGCGACGGCTGCGGCGTGCGGTACCGGTCGAGCGCCGGGAGGTACGCCTCCGTCAGGCCGACCGGCAGTTGCAGATCGGCGTCCGCCACCGGGTTGTGGACGGTGAGGGGCGCCGTCGCGGTAACGGTGATGTCCAGGCGGTCCGTGGTGATCGGATCGAAGCGGGCCACGCCGTTCTCGTCGACGCCCGCCACGGCCGCCCCGTCCGGCGAGCTGATCTCGATCTTCTCGGGGCGGGTGGAGAGGCCGCCGGCGGCGGCGAGTACGACTTCTCCCACCGGCTGCTCGTCCGGCCAGCGCAGATGGATGGTGGGCCGGTCGCCCGCGATCCACGCCGTGGTCAGGTCGCCGTCCGTGAGATTGCGCGCCGACAGGTCCCCGCCGAGCGCGGACGTGGAGTCCGCGGTGGCCGTGATCCGGCGGCGCTGATCGGGCGCCACCTCGTAGAGGAGCTTGTCGAACGCGTCGCCCGGAGCGGGCCGCGCGCTCGCCTTGAGGGTGTACGCGCCGCCTTCGGCGGTCGTGAACCGGCGCCCGAGGTTCGGCTCCTCGGCGGTCGCGTGGAAGCTGAACTGCTGCGCGTCCGTGGAGTCCTGAGGCAGCCGAAGCAGCCGGGTCACCTGGACGCCCGGGATATCGACGTCCGAGAAGCCCGCGCCCGCGAGACCCGTGTGCCGCGCCTGCGCGCCCAGGATCGTGATCCGCAGCCAACTGCTGTTGCCCGCCGGTGCCCTGACGGTCTGACGCTTGCCGTTCGGCTGAAGGGGCGAGGTGGCCGAGCCGGATTCCGTCTGTACGCGGATCCGGGTCGGCGCGGCCCTGACACCCTCCTGCGGCAGGGGAGTTATCTGGAGCGTGCCGGGCACGGGCGTCTTCGAGGAGAACGCGATCCGCAGCCACTGCCCGTCGGGCGTGCCCGGTGTGCCCTCCGCCCACGCCGTGTCCGGGTTCCCGTCGAACGCGTTCACCGGGTCGTACTGCGGCAGGTGGAACAGCCAGTTCCCGCTCGACGACGCCGTGACCTGCGCGGCGCCGCGCAGCACGGCGGTCGTCTGATGACGGATCCCGTCGCCCGGCAGGATCTGCCGCGGCTTCGCCCCCGCGTCCTGCGTGCTGTCCGGGGAGTTCCGCTCGGTCGGCGTGTACGTGTACGAGGTGTTGGAGCCGACCAGACCGAAGCGGGTGTCGGCGCGGCGAAGGCCGTCACCGGCCGTGCGCAGCGCGGGCGTACCGATGCCCGGGTGGTTGTCGCCCGCCAGGACGGTGGGCCTGCCGCGCATCGCCGGGTCGGCGGACAGCGGCAGGAGCGACTCGGGGCCCCCGCTGACCTCCGCCGTGCCGGAGACCGGCAGCAGGGCCGCCTGGCCCGGGCGCCGAGCGGAGCCGGGTGCGTAGATCTCCACCGCCCGCTGGCGCGGATACAGCCCCTCGACCTGGAGCGGGGTGCCCTCGGCGATGCGCCCGCCGGTCGTGATGGGCCCGAATCCGGTGATGCGCCGGTACCCGGACTCCTCCAGGGTGCGCTTGACGGTCGCGGTCGGTACGTAGCCCAGCTGGTCGGGGTCGAGGTCGTTGCGCACGACGACGAAATGGAGGCCCGCCCGGCTCAAGTAGTCCTGGAGACCGGGGACTTCACCGCCTGTGGTCAGAGCCTGCTCGACGGCGTCGAGGGCCCGGCGGTTGCCGGGCGTGCCGAAGGGGACGTAGTCGCGCTGCGCCCAGCGCGAGTCGGCGAGGACGTCGAGGGGCTGGTCGATGGGGGAGCCCCAGGTGTAGATGCCGTGCGCGGTGGCGGGCACGACGAGGGCGCGCGAGTCGGGCGAGTTCTTTTTCAGCCAGTGCGCCGTCGTGTCCCAGTACGCGGGCAGGGAGCGGAACGAACCCGGTTGCAGGATCGAGCCGTTGAGGTACGGCCAGGCGAGACCCGGCAGGATCAGCACCGCCGCCAGGAGGGGCGCGTACCGGCGGAGGCGCAGGGGGCGGGCACCGCGCGGCTCGGTCGCGACCGCCGTCACATGCATCAGCCCGAAGGCCAGGGCGAGCCCGAGGCCGGTCTGGAACTTGTAGATGTTGCGGAACGGGACCAGGCCGCCGTTCAGCCAGGACTGCACCGTGGAGTGGAAGGGTGCGCCGAGGGCGCCGCCGTAGCCCGCGAGGGTGATCAGCGCGACCGTGAGGACCGTCAGGACGAGCCAGCGGCGCTCCGGCAGATCGCGGCGGGCGAGCCCCGCGAGCCCGAAGGCCGCCGCGAGCGCCGACCCGACGACGGTCACGGCCGCCGTCGCGACCGTCCAGCCCGCGGGCAGCCAGGCCTCGCCGAAGTGCAGGTACGCCACCCAGTTCCCGGCGCCGCGCAGGGACTCGGCGGCCGACATGGTGCCGGTCGTGGTCTGTGAAGTCTCCACGTACGGAAGGAAGTTCTCGCCGTACACGCCCAGGAGGAGCAGCGGCAGGATCCACCAGGCCGTCGCGAGGATCACCGACGGGGTCCACCACGCGATCAGCTTGCGGCGGCGCGGGCCCGCCGGGCGGGAGAGGAGGTAGAGGCCCACCGGGAGGAGGGAGGCGAGAGTGGCCGCCGCGTTCACCCCGCCCATGAACGGGATGAGGAGCGCCGAGCGCGTCGCCGCGACGCGCGCGCTCGTGCGGTCGTTCGTGAGCGGCAGCAGCACCCACGGCAGGAACGCGCCCGGCAGGGCGGCCGCCGACGTCGAGCCGACGACGATCGTGAACGCCGGCCACAGCGCGTAGGCCACCGCGCCGAGCAGTCGGGTCCGCGGGCTGCCGATCCGCAGGCGCTCCGCGAGGCGCAGGGCACCCCAGAACGCCACCGGCACGATGATCGACAGCCACAGCCGCTCGGCCAGCCACACCGGCAGATGCGTCAGCCGCGCGAGCCCGTAGTACGGCAGCATCGGGAACGAGTAGCCGACGTACTGGTCGAAGATCCCGCCGAAGCCCGCCCGGTCGTGCCACAGGTCGCCCAGGTCGGTGAGGAACTTCCACGGGTCGAGCGCGACACCCAGCTTCGTGTCGAACGTCATGCGTCCGGGCGACACCGCCACGAACAGCACGAACAGCGTCGCCCAGAAGGCCAGCAGCCAGCGCCGTGAGCGGGGCCCCCGCCCGTGTCCTGGCCGGGAGGGGGCGGGGCGGGCCGCCGCCGGGGGCGGCGCCTGGACCGTGCTCGTCATGGAGAACACCGCCGGAGGATGAGGAGGAGGTTCCAGGTGGCGAACTCGCGCACCCCCGGCACCTTCGCGACGGTCGCCGCGAGGAACGGCCAGTAGCGGGAGCGCGCGGAGACGACGGTGATGTCGTCACGGGCCCTGACCTGGCGCAGCGTCGGGCCGATGTGATGCGCGAAGAGGTTCTCGCCGAGCGTGTGCTTGGGCGGCCTGCCCGTACGCCGCTGGTAGCGGGCGCGGGCCCGGTCGGCGCCCAGGTAGTGCCAGGGGGCCCACTCGTGACCGCCCCACGGGGAGAGCCAGTTGGTGAACGAGAGATAGACGATCCCGCCGGGCCGCGTCACCCGGACCAGCTCGCTGAGGAACGTCTGCGGGTCGTCCACGTGCTCCAGGACGTTCGAGGAGAACGTGACATCGGCAGCGCCCTCCGCGAGTGGCAGCAGATAGCCGTCCGCCACGACAGCGGGCGCGGCCGGCCGCGCGCCCAGCTCCTGCGCGTCGGGTTCGAAGAGGAAGCCGTGCGCGCCGCGCCGCCGGAACTCCCGCGTGAAGTAGCCGGACCCGCCGCCCACATCGACGACGACCTTCCCCGCGACGCCCCCGCAGACCGCCTCGACCTGGTCGGCGGCGTCGCGGGCCAGCAGGGAGTAGCAGGCTTCGGGGTCCTGCTGTTCGCGCAGGAACGCGCGGAACAGGGCGAGCGAGCGGCGAAGCGACGGGTCGGGCGGGGACGTCCGTGTCGAGTGCGTCATGGCGCGGGGCTCCTCACCGCCTCGGCGGCCACGGCTCTGAACTGCCGGACCGTGTGCGCCCAGCGGAAGGTCGCGGCGCGCTCCTCGGCGGCCTTGCCCATCAGCCGGCGCCGCTGTCCGGACAGGGCCAGCGCGCACCAGGCCGCCGCGAACGACGACTCGCCGCGTGCGAGAAGACCCGTGACGCCGTCCTCGACGGAGTCGCGCAGCCCTGGCACGTCGAAACCGATCGCCGGGGTCCCGCGCGCGGCGGCCTCCGTGACGACCAGGCCCCACCCCTCCACGGCGGAGGGGTGCAGCAGCAGCCACGCCTCGCACAGCAGCCTGTTCTTCTCGGCCTCGGAGACATGACCCCTGAACTCGACTCCGGGGCCCGCGAGTTGTTCGAGCCGGTCCCGCTCGGGTCCGTCGCCGACGATGAGGAGCCGGCCGCCGGTGACCGGCCGCACCCGCTCCCACAGGCGCAGCAGCAGATCGATCCGCTTGTACTCGACGAGCCGGCCCATGGCGAGGAAGAGCGGCTCACGGGAGCGGTCCGCGCGCGGGCCCGGCTCCTCGACGCCGTTGTGGACGACGCGGATGCGTTCGCGTTCGACGCCGAGTGCCCGCAGCGCGGTGGCCGTCGACGGCGAGACGGCCACCAGCAGACCGCGGCGCTCGGCGCCGGACAGCGCCCAGTGCTCCAGTCGTCGCCCGAGCCGTGCGGCCGGCGCGAGCGGCCCGCCGAAGCGCATGCGCCACAGATCGGTGTGGACGTGGTTGACCAGGCGCAGCGTCGGGCCGCGGTGCCACAGCGGCGCCAGATACGGCATGCCGTTGCACACCTCCACGAGCAGGTCGCAGTCGCCGACCTGGCGGGCGAACGCGGAGCGTGCCCGCAGGTAGTGGCCTAGGTCACCGCCGGCCGACACGACGCGGTAGTCGCGGAACGCGGCGGGCCCGCCGCACAGCAGCGTCACCTCGTGGCCCAGGCGGGTCAGCCCGTCGGCCAGTCGGTCGACGAGGAGTTCGGAGCCGCCCGCGGCCGGGTTGCCGAGGTCGCGGTGGGCGAGGAAGACGATCCGGCGCGGCGGTGGGGGAAGCGCCGGGTGGGGACGTGCGTCGCCCGGGTGGGGCGTGCGCAGGGGGGTGGGCACGTGCTGGGGCATGGGTGCTCCAACTCGTCTCGGGGTGCGGAACTGTGTGGGGGGACTTGCGCGGAGCGTTCGGGGACGACGCCTTTGCGGACGCCGTTGCGGGGACTGGTTCAGGCTGCGGAACGGGGTGCCGGGGCGGCTGTCACGAAGGAGCTGTGCCGGGGCTGTGCGGGGGCCGTGCATGAACTGTGCGGGGGGTGGGGTGGGACAGTTTTCGCCGAGCTGTTCGATGCGGCTACTCACCGAGGTGACAAATTCTCAGCTTTCCGGAGCTGACGTCTCATCACATCGTGGAGGGTTCCAGCACTGTTGGGGACGAATCGGGATTCGACGGTCCGCTCCCGTCCGTACCGCCCCGTCCGCCCCTGCCCCGTACGACGAACACGGCACCCAGTGCCGCGAGCAGCAGGCCGGCCGCGCCCGCCCCGAGCGGGAGCGTCGTACCCAGGAGGTGGAGCCGGCCGCTGTCGTCGTCGGCGAGGGCGATCTGCTGCCGCTGCGTGGCCGGGGTGAACGCGATGCGCTCGCTGTCCAGGAGCACCACCGCGTCCTTCGCCGAACCGGGGGCGCGCAGCGTCTTGCGCGGGCCGATCGCCGCGTAGACGATCCGGCCCGTCTTCGGATCGGCGACCAGTTCGATGCCGTGGTTCGCGTACCACTCCTCGGCCAGCACCTGATTCCGCTTCGGCTGTCCCACGATCGTCCCGGGCACCAGACGTGACCCGGTCTTCGTGGCGGGGACGGTGCCGGTGAAGCGGTAGCCCTCGTAGCCCTGGATCCTCTTCGTGCCCCGGTAGGCGAGCGTGACCGTCGCGCCGAGCGTGTTGTCCCACCAGCGGTAGGCGCGCTTGTGCACGTCGAAGGGGAACTTGAGGTAGGCCTCGCCCTCGAAGGACGGCTGCTCACCGCAGCAGTGCACCGGCGCGTTGGTCCTGCGGTCGGTGACCCAGCGCTCCAGGGTCCACTGGAGCGCGTCGTGGGGGTCCGCCGCGGGCAGCGACGCGTCGGTGTCGACGGACGTGGACACGTCCCACACCGCCCGGCCGCTCTTCTCGGACGCGGCCACATCGCCGCGCACCTGGCGCGTGACGGTGATCCTCCTGCCGTGCACGGTCCTCACCGCGCCGGTGTCGAAGTAGCTTCCGGTTCCGGTGAACACGGTCGTCGTGTCGACGTCGACGGGGGTGCGTTCGGCGCGCGGCTCGACGTACCACGCGAGCAGCGGGGCCAGGGCGAGCAGGAACGCGCCGAGACCCAGCATGAGCAGGGAGAAAGGTGAGACTGTTCGACGCATCCGGCACTCCTGGGGGTGGGGGAGGGAGGTCTGGTGCGGGCGCAACGCGGCTTTGGGCCGGGAACCGTAGGCGCACCCTTGACGGAGTGTCAATGCATTGCAGAGACTGGGCACTTGCCGGAACGGGGCCCGGCACGCGCTGCGCAGGGGTGGGGATTCGACCTCCAGAACGAGAGGCTGACCCTGCGATGAACCGACTGCTCGCCGCCGCCCTGACCGTCGCGGCAGGTGCCGTGCTCGCCCTCGGCGCCTCCCTGGGCGTCGTCGCCCTTCTGAACGCCACCCCGGACCAGCCGAACGTGCCGCTCGTGACGTACGAGACGGCCGGCCGGGAGCGCTGAGGGGTGCCCCCTGTTCCGTCCGGCGGCCCTGCCGCCCACAGCGCCGTGCGGCCCGAGCGTTCGGCCTGGCGCGATGTGCCCCGGCTCCAGGTGAAACGGTTCGCCGGGCTCGCCATGGCCGAGGCGCCCGCCCTCGCGGAGGACATCCTTCGGGAGATCCGCCGCGAATACCCCCACTTACCCCTCGTGCTCGACGAGTCCGGCGAGCCCATGGCGCTCGTCGGCATCCGCAGAGCCATCGAGGGCTTCGTGCAGCTCCAGCTCGCCGACGCGGAGGACCGTCCGCGCTCCCATCCGGCCGTCTTCCAGGAGTTCGGCCGCGGCCAGAGCCTGCACGGCCGCAGCCTCGACTCCCTCCAGGCCATGTACCGGCTCGGTGTACGCCTGGCCTGGCGCCGCCTCGCCGAACTCGGCCAGCGGGCCCTCATCCCGCCACCCGCCATGTACGAACTCGCCGAGTCGGGCTTCGAGTACCTCGACGGACTCGTCGACCAGTCCGTACGCGGCTACGCCGAGGCCGCCGCCCGGCAGGCCGGCGAACGCCTGCGCCTCCAGCGCAAACTCATCGACCTGCTGCTCACCGAGCGGACCGAGCATCCCGACCACCCCGAACGCGGCGCCGCCGCCCCGCCCGACCCCGCGCGGGCCCTCGCCGAACGGGCCGCGCGGATCGGCTGGCCCCTGCCCGGCCGGGTCGCCGTCGGAGTCCTCCTGCGCCCCGCGCGCGAGGCCGTCGCGCCCGCCGTCGGACAGGGCGTGCTCCTCGACATGGAGACCGAGCAGCCCCGCATGGTCGTGCCCGACCCCGACGCGGCGGGCCGCCCCGAACTCCTGCGCCGCGCCATGGCCGGCTGGTCCGGCGCGATCGGCCCGCCCGTGCCGCTGCCCGACGCGGCGAAGTCCCTGCGCTGGGCCGAGGCCGCGGTCCGGCTCGTGGAGCGCGGGCTGCTCCCGGCGGGCGAGGTGCTCCACTGCACCGAACACACCCAGGCCCTCGTGCTGCTCCAGCCCGAGGAACTCATCGACGACCTGTCGCGCCGTGCGCTCGCGCCCCTCGCCCACTGCGGCCCCACCCACGCCCGCCGCATGGCCGACACCCTCCTCGCCTGGCTGGAGACGCGCGGCGGCGCACCCGAGGTGGCCGCCCGGCTCGGCGTCCACCCGCAGACCGTCCGCTACCGGCTGCGCCAGATCCGCGAGCTGTGGGGCGACGAGATCGACGACCCGGACCGCCGCTTCGAGCTCGAACTGGTGCTGAGGGCACGGCGGTTGAGGGATCTGCACGGCGGGCCGTGACCGGCGCGTCAGCCCTTCGGCTGCCGGCGGGACCGCCGCACCTCGCGGTCGACCGCCCACGGGTCCGACACCGGGCCCAGGTGCCCGGGCTTGTCGGGGCTGATCACGGCGGAAAGCCCGTGCCCCGTCCGTCATGCCCCTGAGGCGATCAGGGCCCCTCGGCTGTGACACGCGGACGGGGCGTGTGAGTGCCGTCACAAAGCGGCGACCTGGTGCACGCAGGCGCCTCCGGGTCATTGCCCGCCCAACGCGGCTGTGAGTAGCCTACGTTCGTGATACCGACCGACTGTTGAAATTTCGAACATAGAGAGGGGGCCGGCCGTGGGGCGTCTCGTACCCGCCGTGACCCGGGCTCTCGACATACTCGAGCTGTTCCTGGACGGGGACGGCACCCTGTCCGCCCCGGACATCGTCCGCAAGCTCCAGCTGCCCCGCACCACCGTGCACGAGCTGGTCACGACGCTGGCCGCGCGCTCCTACATCGTGACGGTGCCGGGCGAGCCCGGCCGCTACCGCCTCGGTGTGCGCCCGTACCAGCTCGGCAGCCGGTACGCGGAGCAGCTCGACCTCGCCGCCGAGGGCCAGCAGGTCGCCCGCGAGGTCGCCGAGACCTGCGACGAGACCGTGCACGTGGCGATCCTCGAGGGGACCGACGTCATCTACATCGCGAAGGTCGACAGCACCCACGCCGTGCGGATGGTCTCCGCCGCGGGGCGCCGCCTGCCCGCGCACTGCACCTCCGTGGGCAAGATGCTCCTCGCCTCGCTGCCCGGGCCCGAACTCGCCGCCCGTGTCCCCGACTCGGCGGACCTCGTGGCGATGACGCCCAACAGCATCACCGAACCCGCCGCCCTGCGCGAGGCCCTCGCCGGCATCCGCGAGCGCGGCGTCGCCGTCGAGAGCCGCGAGTCCAACCCGGACGTCAGCTGTGTCGCCGCCCCCGTGCGCGACCGCTCGGGACGGGTCGTGGCCGCGCTCTCCGTGTCGGTGCCGATGATCCGGTGGAGCGCGCCGCGCGAGGACGAGCTGGCGCAGCTCGCCGTGAAGGGCGCCGCCGACCTGTCCGAGCGGCTCGGGTACCGGGGGGCCGGCCGATGAGGCCGGAGGTGGCCGTCCGCGCGGAGGTCACGCTCGGGGAGGGCCCCACCTGGGACGCGGAGGCCGGCCGGCTGATCTGGGTCGACATCCTCGGCAGCCGGGTCCACACCTACGACCCCGCGACCGGGCGCCGCACGGTCATGGCCACCGAGCAGCACGTGGGCGCGGCCAAGCCGCGGGCCGGCGGGGCGGGGGTCGTCGTGAACCTCCGCGACGGCGTCGGCCTGTACGGTCCCGGCGGCAAGGACTTCCGCTGGCTGCACCGCGACCCCGTGCCCGGGCGGCGCGGCAACGACGCGGCGATCGCCCCCGACGGCTCGCTCTGGGCGGGCAGCATGACGTACGACGAGACGCCGGGCGGCGGCAACCTCATGCGGTTCGCCGCCGACGGGACCTCGACCGAGATCCTCGGCGATGTCACGGTCAGCAACGGCACCGGCTGGAGCCCCGACGGCACCCTCATGTACTACGTCGACACCCCGACGCGGCGCATCGACGTCTTTGACGTGGAAGGCCAACAGGCCGTGCGGCGACGGGAGTTCGCGATCGTCGAGGAGGGTGCCGGGTATCCCGACGGGCTGACCGTCGACGCCGACGGCTGTGTCTGGGTCGCCCTCTGGGACGGCTCGGCGCTGCGCCGCTACACCCCGTCCGGCGCGCTCGACCGTGTCGTGGAGCTGCCCGTGCGGCGCCCTACCGCGTGCGCCTTCGGCGGCGCGGACCTCACCGACCTGTACGTCACGTCGGCGCGCGTCGGCCTCGACGCCCCGTCCCCGTACGCCGGTTCGCTGCTCGTCCTGCGCGGCATGGGCCGTGGCCTGGCCCAGCCCGCGTTCGAGGGCTGAGCCCGGACGAATGCCCCGAAGGGTGCGGGACCCCCACGCCGGTGGGGGTCCCGCACCCTTCTGTTGCTCAACCCATTGACGCCGCCGCGTCCCGAACCTACGGTCCCGTTCGAAGTTACGAGCATCATTCGATATATCGAACAGCAGCGAGCAGGCCCCTGGCGGCCGTAGGGGCCGGAGCCCTCCCCGCCCTGCTCCCCACGATGGCGCAAGCCGACGTACGTGGGCTCGGCCTCGGCGAGCTGAGCTGGGGCAGGGACGGCCGGCCGAGCGTCCGCTGAATCGATCAATGTACGTAATCCCGAACCCTGAGGGAGACATGACCCGCACCGCACGCTTCGCCCTCGACCCCGCCTTCACGGTCGGCACGGTCGACCCCCGGCTCTTCGGCTCCTTCGTGGAGCACCTGGGCCGCTGTGTCTACACCGGCATCTTCGAGCCGGACCACCCCACCGCAGATGAGGCGGGCCTGCGCCAGGACGTCCTGGAACTGGTCCGCGAGCTCGGCGTCACCGCCATCCGCTATCCCGGTGGCAACTTCGTCTCCGGCTACAAGTGGGAGGACTCGGTCGGCCCCGCCGAGGAGCGCCCGCGCCGCCTCGACCTGGCCTGGCGCACGACGGAGTCGAACCGCTTCGGCCTGTCCGAGTACATCGCGTTCCTGAGGAAGGTCGGCCCGCAGGCCGAGCCGATGATGGCGGTGAACCTCGGCACGCGCGGCGTCGCGGAGGCCATCGAACTCCAGGAGTACGCCAATCACCCGGCGGGCACGGAGCTGTCGGACCGCCGCATCGCCCACGGCGACAAGGACCCCTTCGGCATCAGGCTCTGGTGCCTGGGCAATGAGATGGACGGGCCGTGGCAGACCGGCCACAAGACGGCCGAGGAGTACGGGCGGCTCGCCGCCGAGACGGCGCGCGCGATGCGCCAGATCGACAAGGACGTCGAGCTGGTCGCCTGCGGCAGTTCGGGCCAGGGCATGGACACGTTCGCCGAGTGGGAGGCGAAGGTCCTTCAGGAGACCTACGACCTGGTCGACTACATCTCGCTCCACGCGTACTACGAGGAGCACGACGGCGACCGGGACTCCTTCCTCGCGTCGGCGGTGGACATGGAGTCGTTCATCGAGAACGTCGTCGCGACGTGCGACCACGTGGGCGCGCGCCTCAAGTCGAAGAAGAAGATCAACCTCTCCTTCGACGAGTGGAACGTCTGGTACATGTCGCGCACGGACGCCGAGGTCTCGGCGCTCGACTGGCCGGAGGCCCCCCGCCTCCTGGAGGACGTCTACTCGGTCACCGACGCGGTCGTCTTCGGTTCGCTCCTGGTCGCCCTGCTCCGCCACGCGGACCGCGTCACGGTGGCCTGCCTGGCCCAACTCGTCAACGTCATCGCCCCGATCATGACCGAGCCCGGCGGCGCGGCCTGGCGCCAGACGACGTTCTTCCCGTTCGCCCAGGCCGCCAGGTACGGGAGGGGCGAGGTCCTGGACGTCCGCGTGTCCGGGCCGACGTACGACACGAAGCGCCACGGCACCGCGGACCTGCTGCACGCGACGGCGGTTCGCGCGGAAGACGGCACGGTCACCCTCTTCGCGGTCAACCGCAGCCAGACGGAGTCCCTGCCGCTCGAAGTGACCCTCCATGGAATGGAGTTGGGTGAGGTCGTCGAACACTCGGTGCTCGCCGACGCCGACCCGGACGCCCGCAACACCCTCGCCGAGCCGGAGCGCGTCGCGCCGCACGCGGGTACGGGCGCGAGGCTTGAGGACGGCACGCTCAAAGCGACCCTTGAGCCGCTGTCGTGGAATGTGATCCGGCTCGGCTGATCCACGGCGTCGGCCACTGAGCGGGCCGGAGGGGATGCCGCCCTCCGGCCCGCTCTATGCCACTCGGGGGTGGTCACACGCCGGGCGACGGAACCGCCCGCACTTCCACCCCGCCCGCCGCGCTCCCGAGGAGCTTCAGCTGTACGTCTCCCGGGCCCGCCGGGGTCGTGCCGTCGGCGAGGACGGCCAGGGCGAGGGTGTTGGCGCCGCGGGTGCGCAGGATGCCGTTCGGGACGGCGAACGTGTGCTGGGGGCCCACGTCGTTGATGTACTGGCCCATGTTCCAGCCGTTGACGTAGAGCTGGACGCGGTAGGCGTGGGCCGCGTCGTCCGTGAACGTGAGGCCGATCGAGGCGTCCACGTCGTGGTCGACGGCCAGCCGGAACGTGGTGCGGTACCAGGAGACTCCTTGGCGTGCCGGGCCGTCGACCGGGAACGCGGCCCGCTCCCAGCCGCCGTCCGCCTCGGGATCGAGCCCCGGCAGGTGCCAGCCGTGCCGCTCCCCGTACAGGCCGCCCGTGTTGAGCGGGCCGCGCACCGGGTCCGTGCCCGAAGCGCCCTGGATACGCCAGGCCACGGCCGGATCCGCGCCCGTGAAGGCCACCCCGGTCAGGCCGCGCGCCGACTTGTGCGAGTCCCGGGCGCCGCCGTCCTCGTCGTGCTGCATGCGGCGGACGAGGACCGACAGGACATGGCCGCCGGCGGTGCGCAGGTCGGCGGGCAGGGCGAAGGCCGCCGTCGCCGTCCACGTGCCCTGGGTGGACTGGGCCGACGTCGGTACCGGCATCCGGTGCGTGCCGAGGGGGCGGCCGTCGAGCCACGCCATCAGCAGGCCCTGGGTGCCGGTGGAGTACGCCAGGTTCACCGACTCGGCGCCGCTCGCGTCGTCGAACGAACCCCGGTACCAGACGTCGCCGTAGTGGAAGCCGTAGTCGTCGGCGAACAGGACGGGCCGGCCCGCGGGCACGGGCGTCGTCGAGTACGACGTCGCCTTGTCGGCGACGGTCCAGTCCGCGTCGTCGAAGTCCTGCTCCGACTCCGGGTTCTCGGGCCGTCGCCGCCAGCCGGTGAGCGCGGGCAGCCGCACCTCCGGGACGCCCGGGAGCGCTCGCCCGGCAGCGAAGCTTCCGGAAGGAGTGGTGCGCATATGGACCGGGCCGTTGTTCCAGGTGATCAGCTGCACGCCACGCGGTGCCCACACCTCCAGGTCGGCTTCCTCGATCGTGTCGCCCGTCAAGTGGAGAGTGGCTCCGTGGAGTTCGGCCCGGCGCAGCAGTGCGGGACCGCGGACGAGGACCGGGCCCGAAGGGGTGTCGTAGCGCCACAGCCGGGCGGACGTCTCGTCGTCCGCGAACAGGACGAGGAGCGTGCCGCCCACCACTACCCGCACCAGGCCGCCCAGGTGGGTGGAGACGCGCAGGACTCCGTCCTCGTACGTCGTGGTTGCCGGCCCGTCGAGGACCGTGACGTCCGGCTCCTCCTCGTACGCGAAGGCCGCCTCGGCCGGCTCTCCCGGCCGGCCCGCGAACACCGCGACGTCCCGGCGCCCCGCGCTCAGCTGGATCATCGGCTGGACCGTCGAGTACGCCAGCTGCGACTTCCCGAGAGCGGCCTCGGCCAGGACGAGCTTCGCGTCCTTCGCGCCGACCGTGACCTCCGCGCTCGCCGAGCCCAGTGGCAGCGTCGAGGTGATCGACGCCGACGTGTCGTTGCGCAGGACGTAGACGTGCGCGCCCGTGTCGGGATTCGTCAGGTGGTAGACCTTCAGGGCCGGGTCGGCGGCCGCCGTGTCCTGCGCCCGGTCCAGCTTCGCCAGGTCCGGCACGGAACGGAGCAGTTGGCCGATCTGGTGCATGGGCGTCAGCTTGGACGTGACATTGCGCGCTTCGTCGAGGGCCGCCCCGTAGTCGTACGACGTGTAGACGACCGGCGCGGGGAGCCAGCCCCAGCTGGTGCCGCCGAACGTCATGTAGACGTTGTGGATCTTGATGCCGTTGGCGAGGTTGGTGAGGTAGAAGCGCCGCTCGTACGCCGCGTCGCGGGTGCGCCGCGACTCCTCGTATCCCTTGCCGGCGAACACGGCGCCGCCCCACGGGTCGAACCAGCCGCCCCCGAACTCGGCCATCAGGCCAGGGGTGTCGGGGCTCGCCGTCGACCCGCCCTTGGCGCCGCCCACGCCGAAGTAACCCCAGTCCGGCGGGTTGCCCGACGGCGACGGGTAGCCGTCGAATCCGTAGAGGTAGCGGCCGGACTCGTCACCCGTGCTGAACGAGCCCGGAGTCCAGTAGCCGTTGCGGCCCTTGTCGTTGTGGAACAGCGGGACGTCGATGCCGTCGGCGCGGACCTTCGCGTACAGGTGCGCCATGTAGTCCTTGCCGGCCGGGCTGGTCACGTTCGAGGCGTACTCGTTCTCCAGCTCGTAGAGGACGACCGTGCCCTTGCCACGCGTGTACTGGTAACGGGCGATGATCTCGTTCACGGCCGTCAAGTACTCGTCCACGTAACCCAGATAGGTGGGATCGGAGGTACGGGCCGTGCCCTTGGTGGCCGTCAGCCAGCCGGGGAATCCGCCCGCGTCGACCTCCGCGTTGATGTAAGGGCCGGGGCGCGCGATGACGTAGAGACCCTCCTCGGCTGCCGTCTCCAGGAAGCGGCCGAGGTCGCGCACGCCCGTGAAGTCGTAGACGCCGGGGGCCGGGGAGTGGAAGTTCCACGCGACGTAGATGCTGATGGCGTTGTAGCCGTGCGCGCGCAGCTTCTGCAGCACGTCACGCCACAGCGACGGGCTCGGCAGCCGGAACGGGTGTACCTCGCCCGACCACAGGACGACCCGGCTGCCGTCCACGAGCAGCGAGTACTTGTCGAAGGCGACGGTGTGCGTCCGCCCGTCGGCCTCGGGCGCGGGGACGGGGGTGGTCGCATCGTCGGGAGTGGCTGCGCCCGCCGTCGGCAGCGGCAGGGCGAGGCTGGCCGCGGTCGTGGCGGTGAGCGCCGTGAACGTACGTCTGCTGAGTGGCAACTGACGTCTCCATAGGGCTCGGTGAGGTAAGTGCGAAGGGGGAGGAAAGACACCCGGCCTCGCCCGTGGTTGTCACGGGCGGGGCCGGGGGATGTGGGCGGGGGGTGGTCAGGCGCCGAACGAGTGCACCGTCGTCGTCCGGTACGTCTCGCCCGGGCGCAGCACCGTCGACGGGAACGTCGGATGGTTCGGCGAGTCCGGGAAGTGCTGCGTCTCCAGGCACAGGCCGTCGCCCTGCCGGTAGGTGCGCCCGGAGGGGCCGGTGAGCGTGCCGTCGAGGAAGTTGCCCGAGTAGAACTGGACGCCCGGCTGATCCGTGGCGATCTCCAGAGTGCGGCCGGAGGACGGGTCGCGCAGCGTCGCGAAGTGCACGGGCCGCGCCGTGATTCCCTTGTCGAGGACCCAGTTGTGGTCGAAGCCCTTGGCTGTGACCAGCTGCGGGTGCGCGGTGCGGATGTCGCGGCCGATCGGCTTCGCGGAGCGGAAGTCGAACGGGGTGCCCGCGACCTTCGCCCGCTCACCGGTCGGGATGAGTCCCGAGTCGGTGGGCGTGTAACGGGAGGCGGCGAGGGTGAGTTCGTGGTCGTAGATGCCGCCGCTGCCCTCGCCCGCGAGGTTGTAGTACGTGTGGTTCGTCAGGTTCACGACGGTCGCCTTGTTCGTCGTCGCCTCGTAGTCGATGCGCCAGTCGCCGCTCGCCCCGAGGGTGTAGGTGACCGTCACCTTGAGCGTGCCCGGGTAGCCCATCTCGCCGTCGACCGACGTGTAGTGCAGCCTCAGGCCGACGTCGGAGCCGGAGGTGAAGTCCTCCACGTCCCACACCCGCGTGTTGAAGCCCTTCGCCCCGCCGTGCAGGGAGTTGGCCCCGTCGTTCACGGAGAGCTGGTACGTCGTGCCGTCGAGGGTGAACCGGCCGTTCGCGATGCGGTTGCCGTAGCGGCCGATCGTGGAACCGAAGAACGTGGTCCCGGCGACGTAGTCCTCGATGGTGTCGTAGCCGAGGGACACGTTCACGTACCGGCCGTGGCGGTCCGGTATCTCCAGGGACTGGATGATGCCGCCGTAGGAGAGGACCTTCAGGCGGGTGCCGCCGTTCTCCAGGGACCAGCGGTAGATCCTCGTGCCGTCGGCGAGCTTGCCGAAGAGCTCCTTCACGGGCCTCCTGCTTCCCGAGGCGGAGGCTGAGGCGTGGGCTGTTCCGCCCAGCGCGGTGGCTGCCGCACCGGCGGCGGCGGCCGATGCGAGGAGAGTGCGTCTACTCAGTTCCATGTGCGGCTCCCTCAAAGGGTGGGCCCCGCCGGGCTTGGGCCGGCGGGGCCGAGCTGACTTACGAACCGACCTTGCGCTTGTTCCACACGTCGAAGCCGACCGCTGCGAGCAGCACCAGGCCCTTGATGACCTGCTGCCAGTCGGTGCCGACGCCGACGAGGTTCATGCCGTTGTTCAGGACGCCGAGGACGGTGCCGCCGATGATCGCGCCGAGCACCGTGCCGACGCCGCCGCTCATCGACGCGCCGCCGATGAACGAGGCGGCGATCGCCTCGAGTTCGAAGTTGACGCCCGCCTTCGGCGACGCGGCGTTGAAGCGGGCCGCGAAGACCAGGCCCGCGAGCGCCGCCAGCATCCCCATGTTGAGGAAGACCGCGAAGGTGACCTTCTTGTCCCGGACGCCGGAGAGCTTCGCCGCCGGCAGGTTGCCGCCGATCGCGTACACATGGCGGCCGATCACCGCGTTGCGCATCACGTAGCCGAAGGCGACGAGGAGGACGGCCAGGACGATCAGCACCACGGGCGCGCCCTTGTAGCTGGCGAGCAGCAGGGTGAAGACGAGGACGGCGGCGACCAGCGCGGTGAGCTTCAGCGCGAACAGCTTCGCGGGCAGCACGTCGAGCGCGTACTCCTGCTGGCGCTTGCGGTCGCGCACCTCCTGCCACACGACCAGGGCGATGAGTCCCAGGCCGAGGAGCATGGTGAGGTTGTGGTAGTTGGTGTCGGGGCCGACCTCGGGCAGGAAGCCGTTGGCGACCTTCTGCAGCCCTTCGGGGAACGGGCCGAGCGTCTGCCCCTTGAGGAAGATCTCCGTCAGACCGCGGAAGAGCAGCATGCCCGCCAGGGTCACGATGAACGACGGTATGCCGAGATAGGCGATGAAGAAGCCCTGCATGGCGCCCGCGAGCGCGCCGACGACGAGGACCGCGATCGCGGCGACCGGCCACGACCAGTGGTGCGTGACCATGAGCACCGCGGCGAGCGCGCCCGTGAACGCCGTGATGGAGCCGACCGACAGGTCGATGTGGCCCGCGATGATGACGATCATCATGCCGATCGCCAGGATCAGGATGTAGCTGTTCTGCAGCACCAGGTTCGAGACGTTGCGCGGCAGCAGCAGGTCGCCGCCGGTCCACACCTCGAAGAGGATCACGATCAGGCCGAGGGCGAAGAGCATTCCGTACTGCCGCATGTTGCGGCGCATGCCGTCGATGATCAGCCCGCCGAGGCCGCCTTCGTCCCCGGAGCCCTTCTGTGCCGCGGCGCCGGCCGGCGACTCGGCCTTCAGGTTCGTACTCATCGGTCCTACCTCTTGTCCTTGGTCATGTGCCGCATCAGCACTTCCTGGGTGGCCTCCGCTCGCGGGACCTCACCGGTGAGCCGTCCGGCCGACATCGTGTAGATCCGGTCGCACATGCCGAGCAGCTCGGGCAGTTCGGAGGAGATGAAGACAACGGCCTTGCCCTCGGCGGCCAGTTGGTCGATCACCGTGTAGATCTCGTACTTCGCTCCCACGTCGATGCCGCGGGTCGGCTCGTCGAGGATCAGCACATCGGGCCCCGCGAAGATCCACTTGCTGAGGACGACCTTCTGCTGGTTGCCGCCGGAGAGCCGGCCCACGGGTTCGGAGACGTTGGGCGCCTTGATGTTCATGGACTTGCGGAAGCCCTCGGAGACCTTCCGCTCCTCGTGCTCGTCGACGACCCCGCGCCGGGCGACCTTGCGCAGCGCGCTCAGCGAGATGTTGCGGTTGATGGAGTCGATGAGGTTGAGGCCGTAGTGCTTGCGGTCCTCGGTGACGTACGCGATGCCGTGCCCGACCGCCTCGGGGACGGTGCGGGTGCGGATCTCGGTGCCGTCCTTGAGGACACTGCCGCCCGCGTACTTCCCGTAGGCCCGCCCGAACACGCTCATCGCGAGTTCCGTGCGGCCCGCGCCCATCAGCCCCGCGATACCGACGATCTCCCCGCGGCGCACGTTCAGGGACACCGAGTCGACGACCTTGCGCTGCTGGTCGATGGGGTGGAAGACGGTCCAGTCGCGGATCTCGAGCGCCGGCGCCGCGGCGAGGTCCTGCGGGTGCGGGGTGCGCTCGGGGAAGCGGTGGTCGAGGTCGCGGCCGACCATGGCGCGGATGATCCGCTCCTCGGTCGTCTCCGCGGCCTTCACGTCGAGCGTCTCGATCGAGTGCCCGTCGCGGATGACCGTCACGGAGTCCGCGACCCGGGCGATCTCGTTGAGCTTGTGCGAGATGATGATCGAGGTGATGCCCTGGCCCTTCAACTCCAGGATCAGATCGAGGAGTTTGCCGCTGTCCTCGTCGTTGAGCGCGGCCGTCGGCTCGTCGAGGATGAGCAGCTTCACCTCCTTCGACAGGGCCTTGGCGATCTCGACCAGCTGCTGCTTCCCGACGCCGATGTCGGCGACGCGGGTCTGCGGGTGCTCGTTCAGACCGACCCGCCGCAGCAGGTCCGTGGCGTGCTTGAGGGTCTCGCCCCAGCTGATCACGCCCCGCGTGGCGTGCTCGTTGCCAAGGAAGATGTTCTCGGCGAGCGAGAGGTACGGCACCAGGGCGAGCTCCTGGTGGATGATCACGATGCCGCGCTTCTCGCTCGCCCCGATGTCCTTGAACCGGCACGGCTCGCCCTCGAAGAGGATCTCCCCCTCGTAACTGCCGTGCGGGTGGACGCCGCTGAGCACCTTCATCAGCGTCGACTTCCCGGCGCCGTTCTCCCCGCAGACGGCGTGGACCTCGCCCGCGCGCACGCTCAGAGAGACGTCCGCGAGCGCCTTGACGCCGGGAAAGGTCTTGACGATCGAGCGCATTTCCAGGACGGGTCCCGCCATGGTCGTGCCTTTCTGCTCCGTGTGAACCGGTGGTGTGGGCGGACTACTTGAGGTCGCTCGCCTTGATGTAGCCGGTGTCGATGAGTTCCTTCTGGTAGTTGCTCTTGTCGACGCTCACCGGCTGGAGCAGATAGGACGGCACGACCTTCTTGCCGTTGTTGTACGACGTGGTGTCGTTGACCTGCGGCTTCTTCCCCTTCAGCACCGCGTCGACCATGCTGGAAGCGACCTTGGCCAGCTGCCGGGTGTCCTTGTAGACGGTCTGGGTCTGCTGGCCCGCGACGATCGACTTGACCGAGGCGACCTCGGCGTCCTGCCCGGTGACGACGGGCAGCGGCTTGCTCGCGGAGCCGTAGTCGTCGGACTTGAGCGCGGACAGGATGCCGATCGAGATGCCGTCGTACGGGGAGAGGACGGCGTCCACCTTGGCCGAGGAGTACGACGAGGTGAGCAGGTCGTCCATGCGCTTCTGCGCGGTGCCGCCGTCCCAGCGCAGCGTCGTGACCTTGTTGAGCGCCGTCTGGCCGGACCTGACCACGAGCTGCTTCTTGTCGATGTAGGGCTGGAGCACCTTCATCGCACCGTTGAAGAAGTACTTGGTGTTGTTGTCGTCGTTCGAGCCCGCGAACAGCTCGATGTTGAAAGGCCCCTTCTTGGAGCCGTCCTTCAGACCCAGCTTCTCGGTGATGTACGTGCCCTGGAGCCGGCCGACCTTCTCGTTGTCGAAGGAGGCGTAGTAGTCGACGTAGGGGGAGTTGAGCAGGAGGCGGTCGTAGGAGATGACGGGGATGTGCGCGTCATGGGCCTCCTTCAGGACGTTGGAGAGCGCGTCGCCGTTGATCGCGGCGATGACCAGCGCGTCCACGCCCTGCGTGATCATGCCTTCGAGCTGCTGGACCTGCTGGTCGACGTCGTCCTCGCCGTACTGGAGGGTCGTCTTGTAGCCGGCGTTGTGCAGCGTGGTGACCATGTTCTTGCCGTCGGCTATCCAGCGCTCGGACGACTTGGTCGGCATGGCGATGCCGACGGTCATCTCCTTCTTGTCCTTCGATTCCTTGCTGCCGCCCTCACTGCTCTGCCCGCAGGCGGTCAGGGTGAGGGCGAGAGCGGCGGCTCCCGCTACTGCGGTCACTGCACTTCTGCGGTTGCGCATGGTCATCAGTCCTTGTCGGTCGCGTCGTGGGGAGCCGGTACGGTCAGGGGGAAACGGTCGAGGGTGCCCGGCAGCCGGGAGCCGAGCGGCGACATGCCGCCGTCCGCGCCGTGCCGGGCCAGCAGGTCGAGGGCGAGCCGGCCACGGCGCACGCGCTCACGGGCGGTGTCCAGGGTGAGATCGCGCAGGTGGCCGCCGTACGGGTAGATGCCGGGCGCCTTCGCGAGACCGAACTTCAGGTACAGCGGCGCTCCGCGGCGGATCAGCTCCGCGATCTCGTACATCCGCACATAGCCGCCGAGGTCGTCGGGCGCCTCGACGTACAGGTCCATGGGCGCGGCGGAGACCCGGCGGATCTCGGTGAGGTGGGCCAGGGTGAGGTCGCTCGGCACGTTGAGCGAGTCGGCGCCGAGCCGCTCGAAGACGGCGTAGGAGGCCGGGTTGACCGGCCCGATGAGCGCGGAGACCTTGAGCGTGGTGTCCCGGGGGATCACACCTTGCTCGCGTGCCCGGTGCAGCGTCCACAGCACGCCCTCGTCGGCCACGAGCAGGCACTTCACGCCCAGCTCGGTGGCCCGGACGGCGTCTTCCACGCATCCGGCGACGGCGTCGTGACCGCGGGCGCGCAGGCCCGCGCCGTGCGAGTCGGTACGCACCGAGGCGCCCGTGTCCCAAGTGCCGCGCGGTCCGGTGAACAGGCACAGCTCGATGTCCCGTTCGGCGGTCGCCTCGGCCATCTCGACGATCTCGGTGTCGGAGAGCATCCACACGCCGCTGCCCTGGCTGATCCGGTGGATCGGCACGTCGAGGCGCGAGGACTCCTTGAGGACGACGGCCAGCGCCTCGGGCCCCTCGACGGAGGGGATCTCGGTGCGCCAGGTGCCGCCGTCGGGGAAGGCGTGCGGGGAGGTGTCGGCGTCGGCGGTGGCGGGGGCGGACAGGCCCAGGGCCGCGAGGGCGGGTTCGCCGGGACGGCGGGGAGAGGAGGAGTCGGTCACGGGCAGTCCTTCACGTTCGGTGTTGTTCGGTATTTCGAACGAAGTTCGGATCGGTGGGCGCGGGTACGTCCGGAACGTGCCGGGCGGCAGGAGCTAGGGGAGCAGCAGGACCTTGCCCACCTTGGGGTCGCCGGATCCCACCAGCTCGATGGCGTACGGGAATTGATCCAGCGGCAGCTCGTGCGTCACCAGCGGCAGCGGATCCAGGAGCCCCGCGCCGAAGACCCGCACGGCGTGCGCCCAGGCGGCCGACGGCGCCCCGAACACGGTCCGCACCTCCAGCTGCCGCACGACGAGTGCGGTCGGATCGAGCCCCGCCGCGCCGGACGCCGGGAGCCCGGTGAGGACGAGCCGCCCCCCGCGCCGCAGCAGCGACGCCGCGGTACGGGCCGAGTCCGCGGACCCGGCGGTCTCGATCACCACATCGAAGTCGCCGGGCAGCTCCTGGCCGGGCGTACGGAAGTCCGTCGCGCCGAACTTCTTTGCCAGGGCGGCCCGTTCGGGGCGGGTGTCGACGGCGAGGAGCTCGGCGGGGGAGTTCGCCGCGAGGAACTGCACGGCGAACATGCCGAGGGTGCCCGCGCCGACGACGGCGACACGCTCGCCCGGCCGCGCGTCCGCCTTGAGCGCGGCCGCGGCGACGCAGGCCGCGGGTTCGAGCAGCGCGGCCGCCGTCAGATCGGCGTCGTCCGGCAGGACGTGCAGGAGACGGGCCGGCAGGGTCAGCGTGGTGGCCATGGCGCCGGGCTGCGTGAACCCGGTCTCCTCGTACCCCGCCGTGCACAGCGTGCTCTCGCCGGCATGGCACCGGTCGCACACCTGGCAGTTGCGGAAACCCTCGCCGACGACCTTCCTGCCCACGAGCGACTGGGGCGCGCCCGGCCCGACGGCCTCGACGGTGCCGGACCACTCGTGCCCCGGCGTGAGCGGGTACCGCACGTACCCCTCGGGCCGGTTGCCCTGGTGGACCTCGCGGTCGCTGCCGCAGATGCCCACGGCGTGGACGCGGACCAGCGCCTCACCCGCCGCGGGCGGCACCGGCTCGCGCGGGACGATCCGGTGCTCGCCCGGCGCGTCAATGACGACGGCGGAGTTCACTGCTCGCCGCCCTTCGGCGCTCGCTTCTCCCAGCCCTCGGCCCACAGGTCGAACCGCGCCTGCTGCTGCGGGAATTCGGCCGCCGCGTCGACATCGAGCTCGACCCCGAGGCCCGGCTCGTGCGACAGCTCGAAGCACCCGGTCTCCGGGTCGACCTGCGGCGCGCCCTTCACGACCTTCTTGATGTCCGCGTCCGCGAAGTCGTTGAAGTGCTCAAGGACCTTGAAGTTCGGTGTGGCGAAGCCGACCTGGAGCGACGCCGCGGTCAGGACGGGACCGCCCACGTTGTGCGGCGCGACCAGCACGTAGTGGGACTCCGCCGTCGCCGCCAGCTTCCGCGTCTCCCAGATGCCGCCGATGTGGCCGACGTCCGGCTGGATGATGTCCGCGGCCTGGCTCTCGAACAGCTCGCGGAACTCGATCCGGTCGTGGATCCGCTCACCCGTGGCGACCGGGATGTCCACCCTCGCGGCCACCTTCTCCAGCGCCTTGAGGTTCTCCGGCGGCACCGGCTCCTCCAGCCACGCGGGCTTGAAGGGGGCGAGATCGCGCGCCAGCCGGATCGCGGTCGCCGGCGAGAACCGGCCGTGCATCTCCAGCATCAGCTCGGCGTCGGGCCCGATCGCGTCGCGCACCGCCTCGATCAACGACACGGCGTACAGGCTCTGTTCGTGGTCGAGCTCGTAGTGCCCGGTCCCGAAGGGGTCGATCTTCAGCGCCTTGTACCCGCGCTCCATCACCGCCCGCGCCGCCTTGTGGTACGCCTCGGGGGTGCGCTCGGTGGTGTACCAGCCGTTCGCGTACGCCTTGACCCGGTCCGTCACCTTGCCGCCGAGCAACTGCCACACCGGGACGCCGAGCGCCTTGCCCTTGATGTCCCAGCAGGCCATCTCGACGACCGCGATGCCGGACATCACGATCTCCCCGGCCCGCCCGTAGTCCCCGTACTTCATGCGCCGTACGAGATCCTCGGTCGCGAAGGGGTCCGAGCCGACGATGTGGTTGGCCTGAGCCTCCTTCAGGTAGCCGATGAGCGCGTCGGTGTGACCCAGCATCCGGGTCTCGCCGACCCCTGTGATCCCCTCGTCGGTGTGCACCTGGACGTAGGTCAGGTTGCGCCAAGGCGTCCCGACCACATGCGTGCTGATTCCCGTGATGCGCACGGCAGTTGCCCCCTGCGACGTTCGATATTTCGTCATGCGTTCGAAATCCTGGCGTGACAGTAAGGAGGTGCGTGCGGGGTGTCAATGGTTCGCGCAGCGCGTTGTCCGCCGCGTCGTGCACAGAAGCCGTATGGAGGGTCAATTCTTCAGAACACGCGGTTCCGCACAGAACATTCACAGCACCGGCTTTTTCCGTTACCGGCGCGGCGCCTAGCCTCCATGCGTCATGGATTACTGCCACCCGTGCCGAAGGCACCTCAACGGCGCCCTCGCCTGCCCTGGGTGCGGCACGCCCGCCGAAGCCTGCCGCGAGCACGCGGAGGCGCTCGCGGCGCAGGAGTCGGCCGAGAACGCCGGCGCCTCTCACGCCGACGAACCCACGCACACCCGCCGCTCCCGCAGGGAACGCCGTGAGCGCGGCGCCCGCAGGGCCCACCGGCGCCGGCGCAACAAGATAGTGATCGCCGCCGCGGGGCTCGCGCTCGCCGCGGGCGGCCTCAGCTTCGCGGAACTCGGCACCGAGTCGTCGGCGGACGGCGACGGGCGGGGCTCGTCCACGTCGGCCGAGGAGGCCGCCGACCAGGAGGCCGAGGCCGCCGCGTCCTCGGCGGCCGCCACCCCGACCGGCGCCGCAGCGGCCGAGGCGGACCCGCAGGCGTCGAGCGCCTCGGCGTCCCCCTCCCCGTCCGCGTCGGAGTCCAAGGACGCGAAGGACGACAAGGACGAGAAGGCGGGGGAGACGAAGGAGGGGACCGGGGGGCGTGCCACCTCGGTGCCCGCCGCCACCCCGACCCCGGACGCCCCGGCCGGCCCCGGCACGCCCGCCCCCGGGCCCACCACGACACCACCCCCGCCGCAGCCCACCCCGACGAAGACGTGCGACCGCTTCCTGTGGTGGTGCACCTAAGGGGTTGCGCCTTGCGGCCGGAACCGCGCCGGACGGCTCCCTGGCGGAAGCCACGGCTTGTCGCCGGAAGCCACGGCCGGCGTCAGGCCGTGGTGTCGGCGTCCATCATCTTGGCGAGGAGCCTGCGCAGTGAGTCCCGCTCCTCGCCGGTCAGCGAGGCGATGGCTCCGCGAGCGAAGCCCAGGTTCCCCTGCACGCCGCGCGCCATCCGCACGCCCTCTTCCGTCGGCGCGGCCAGTTTCACGCGCCGGTCGGCCGGGTCGGGGCGGCGCTCGACGAGGCCGCGCCCTTCGAGGCGGTCGATGAGCCCGGTGATGTTCGACGGCTCGCAGTTCACCTGCTGGGCTATGCGCCGCATGGGCATCGGCTCGCGGGAGAGCAGGTCGAGGACCCGCGCCTGCGCCGTGGTGAGCCCCTGACCCCCGGCGGCCTGCTCGTACTCCTTGTAGTGACGTGAGACCAGCGTGCCGATCAGCTCGACCAGGTCGGCGGTCACCGGGTCGGCTGTCGCGGGATCGGTTGTCACGGGGTCGCCCGTCACGGGTTTTGGGGCGGAGCTGCTTGCGGCCATGTACTCCAGAGTACCCATTTACTTGACACTATGAAATATCGAGGAGCATGGTTGTTTCAGTAAGTGAAGCAATCAGGAGGCGCCCCGCCATGTCTGTCGACACCCCCCAGATCCCCGCCACCAGCCGCGAGTGGCACCTGACCAGCCGCCCGGTCGGCTGGCCCAAGCCCGAGGACTTCCAGCTCGCCGAGGTGGAGATCGCCCAGCCCGGCCCCGGCCAGGTGCTCGTCAAGAACCTGTACGTGTCCGTGGACCCGTACATGCGCGGCCGTATGAGCGCCGCCAAGTCGTACGTCGCCCCGTACGAGCTCGGCAAGGCGATGCAGGGCGGCGCGGTCGGCGTGGTCGTCGCCTCGAACGACGAGGGCGTGGCCGTCGGTGACCACGTGCTGCACTTCAACGGCTGGCGCGAGTACGCCACGTTCGACGCCAAGCAGGCCGTGAAGGTCGACCCGGAGGCCGCGCCCCTGTCGGCGTACCTCGGTGTTCTCGGCATGACGGGCCTGACCGCGTACGCGGGTCTCCTGCGCACCCTCTCCTTCAAGGAGGGCGACACGGTCTTCGTCTCCGGCGCGGCCGGTGCCGTCGGCAGCCAGGTCGGCCAGATCGCCAAGCTCCTCGGCGCCGGCCGCGTCGTCGGCTCGGCGGGCTCGGCCGAGAAGGTCAAGCTGCTCATCGAGGAGTACGGCTTCGACGCGGCGTTCAACTACAAGGACGGCTCCGTCTTCGAGCAGCTCAAGCAGGCGGCCCCCGACGGCATCGACGTCTACTTCGACAACGTCGGCGGCGACCACCTCGAAGCGGCGATCGGCCAGCTCAACCGGGACGGGCGCATCGCGATCTGCGGCGCGATCTCGGTCTACAACAACACCGAGGCCGCCCCCGGCCCGCGCAACCTGTCCCGCCTGATCCAGACCCGCGGCCGCATCGAGGGCTTCCTCGTCGGCGACCACTACGACCTCCAGCCGCAGTTCGTGCAGCAGGTCGGCGCCTGGATCCGCTCCGGCGAGCTCAAGTACCGCGAGACGGTCGTCGAGGGCATCGAGAACAACCTGGAGGCGTTCCTCGGGGTTCTGCGCGGCGACAACATCGGAAAGATGGTCGTCAAGCTGGGTGAGTGACCCCGGTCACGCTCGTTCCTTCCGGGATTCGGTAATCTCTTTCCGCCTACCGGATCGAATGAGGGAGTACGGGATGCCCATCCAGCAGTCGGACGTCGTCTACACCGCCGTGGCCACCGCGGAGAACGGCCGTGACGGCCGCGTCTCCACGGACGACGGCAAGCTCGACGTCGTCGTGAACCCGCCCAAGGAGCAGGGCGGCAGCGGCGCCGGCACCAACCCGGAGCAGCTGTTCGCCGCCGGCTACAGCGCCTGCTTCCAGGGCGCGCTCGCCGTGGTCGCCCGCCAGGAGAACGCCGACATCTCCGGCTCGACCGTCACCGCGCACGTGGGCATCGGCAAGAACGACGAGGGCTTCGGCCTCATCGTCGAGATCTCCGCCAAGATCCCGAACGTGGACGAGGCCACCGCCAAGTCCCTGGTCGAGAAGGCCCACCAGGTGTGCCCGTACTCCAAGGCCACCCGCGGCAACATCACGGTCACGCTCTCCGTGTGACCGATGCGACCCGGCCCCGGCCCGCACCCCGCGCAAGGGGTGCGGGCCGGTCCCATAGGGTGGTGCCCATGCGTGATCTCGGGGCGGGCTTCGGCTACTTGATGAAGGGCCAGCGCTGGGTCTCCCAGCACGGCAAGCAGTTCGGCATGGGGCTCCTGCCCGGCCTGATCACCCTCGTCCTGTACGCGGCCGCGCTGATCTGCCTCGCCCTGTGGGGCGACGACTTCGTCACCTGGGCGACCCCCTTCGCCGACGACTGGACGTCGCCGTGGGCCGGCCTGTTCCGCGGCTTCCTGACCGCCGTGCTCTTCGCCCTCGTCCTGCTGCTCGCCGTGATCGCCTTCACCGCCGTCACCCTCCTGATCGGCCAGCCCTTCTACGAGTCCCTGTCGGAGAAGGTGGACCTCGCCGAGGGCGGCCACGCCCCCGAGTCGGGCCTCCCGCTCTGGCGTGAACTGTGGGTCTCCGCCCGCGACAGCCTGCGGGTCCTTGTGCGCGCCGCGCTCTGGGGCATCCTGCTCTTCGCCCTCGGGTTCGTCCCGTTCGTCGGCCAGAGTGTCGTCCCGGTGATCGGCTTCCTCGTCACCGGCTTCTTCCTCACGGAGGAACTCGCCGCGGTCGCGCTCCAGCGCCGCAGCGTCGAACTCCGCGAGCGCCTCGCCCTGTTGCGCTCCCGCAAAGGCCTCGCCTGGGGCTTCGGCACGCCGCTCGCGGTCGCGTTCCTGGTGCCGGTCGTCGCGGTGTTCCTGATGCCGGGAGCGGTGGCGGGCGCGACCCTGATGGCCCGGGACCTGCTCGGCGAGACGACCCCGGAGCCGGCCCCCGAGTCCGGGGAGCCGGCCACGCACTGACGCCGGGGGCCGCGGACGCGGGCTAGCGTCGGAGCATGGAAAAGATCGCCTTCCTCGGCCTCGGTCACATGGGCGCGCCCATGGCCCGCCATCTCCTCGACGCCGGACACCCGCTGACCGTCTGGAACCGCACCCCGGCGAAAGCCGCCCCGCTCGTCGAACGGGGCGCAGTGCTCGCCGACAGCCCCGCCGACGCCGTGCGCGACGCGGATGTGGTCATCACCATGCTCGCCACCCCGGACGCCGTGTCCGAGGTCGCCGACGCCATCGCGCCCGAGCTGCGGCCCGGCACCTACTGGGCGGAGATGTCGACCATCGGTCCCGAGGCCGTACGGCAGCTGGCGGCCCGCCTCGGTGACGGGGTGACCCTCGTCGACGCCCCGGTCATGGGCAGCACCGACAAGGCCGAGTCGGGCGAACTCGGCATCCTCGCGGGCGGCGACGCGGACCGGATCGAAGGCGTACTAGCCCACCTCGGTACGGTCACCCGCACGGGCGCGCCCGGCTCCGGCGCCGCGCTCAAACTCGTCGTCAACACCGCCGTCATCGGCGGCGTCGGCCTGGTCGCCGAGGCCATGGCGCTCGCGGACGCGCTCGGACTGCCCGAGGACGTCGCGAAGGGCGCCCTCGCCGCGGGCCCCCTCGGCGCAGCCGTCGCCCGCGCCTTCGCCGAGGGCGTGCACTTCGGCTCGGACCTCGCCGTCAAGGACATCGCCCTGGCCACCGGGACCACCGAACTCCCCGCGATGGAAGCCGTGTTGGGTCACTTCAAGGAGGCCGCGGCGGACCCGTCCCTCACCCATGAGGACATCGCGCGGGCCGTCACCCGTATCCGCGAGCGGTAGGCCTTGTCATACTGCGCCCATGAAGACGGCGAACCTGGGTGTGCTCTTCCTGATCGAACTGGCGGCACTCGGGGCTGTCGGGCGCTGGGGGTTCACCCGTGACGTCTCGGCCCCGCTCGCCTGGCTGCTCGGCCTCGGGGTCATCGCCGTGATGATCACGCTGTGGGCGCTGTTCGGGTCCCAGAAGGCGTCGTACAAGACGCGGGGCGCGGGCCGGGTCGCCTTCGAGCTGGTGTGGTTCGGGGCGGGCGCGGCCGCCCTCCTGCTGGCCGGGGCCGTCGGCTGGGCCATCGCCTACGTCCTGGTGTGCGCGGTGAGCAAGACGCTCGCGGTCGTCTGGCGCCAGTAGCCGCCGCGCACACGGGAGTTCACCCGGGGGCTGCGTCCCCCGCGTCGCCCGGGTCGCCCCTGTCGCCCGGGTCGCCTTCGATGAGTGCCAGGAAGTCGCGGAACGCGCCCGGCATGTCCACCGACTCGGGGTCCAGCAGCCACTGGTACTGCAGCCCGTCCATCACCGCCACGAGCAGCGGCGCCGCCCGCTCGGGTGTGAGGCCGCCGGGCAGCCGCTCCCCGTACTCGGTGCGCAGCACGGCGGCCATGCTCTCCCGCACGTTCCCGTACCGCTGTGTGAAGTAGGGCCGCGCCGGGTGGTCCTCCGTGACGCTCTCGCCGAGCAGCGCGGAGAACGTCTGCACGATGCCGGGACGCATCGCGTTGTACTCGACCAGCGAGGCGAGCAGGTCGAGGCGCCACCGGCCGTCCGGCACCGCGTCCCACTGGTCGCGCTCCTCCAGGACCGCGACGAGCAGCGACTCCTTGGTGCGGAAGTAGTGCAGCAGTCCCTGCTGCGTCAGCCCGACGCGCTCGGCCACCGCCCCCAGTGTCGCGCCGCGGTACCCGCGCTCGGCGATCACCTCCAGGGCGGCACGGAGGATCTCCGCGCGCCGTTCCTCGCTCCTGGCGGTTCTCGTACCCATGCCGTCACCGTACGACATCGTTCATAACGGCAAGATGACGAAACCTACTGATCTACAGGTAACGGGTGCAGGATGACGGACAAGGGCCGGACTTCAACGAGGAGGCGCCGTCGTGGCGGACAACCAGCAGGACCAGGTACGCGAGGCGGTCGTCGAGGCCGCACTCGGCAAGCTCGACCTCGACACCAAGGCGGGCCTCCTCGCCGGGCAGGACATGTGGTCCCTGCCCGCCGTGCCCGGCATCGGCCTCGCGTCCCTCGTGATGTCGGACGGCCCGATCGGCGTCCGCGGCATCCGCTGGACCGCCGACGACCCCTCGATCGCCCTTCCGTCACCGACCGCGCTCGCCGCCACCTGGGACCCTGAACTCGCCTGCAGGGCAGGGCGGTTGCTCGCCCAGGAGGCCCGGCGCAAGGGCGTGCACGTGCTGCTCGCCCCGACCGTCAACCTGCACCGCACGCCCGTCGGAGGCCGGCACTTCGAGGCGTACAGCGAGGACCCGTACCTGACCGGCGCGATCGGCACCGGCTACGTACGCGGCGTGCAGTCCGGCGGAGTCGGCACCACCGTCAAGCACTTCGTCGCCAACGACGCCGAGACCGACCGCTTCACCGTGGACAACGTGGTCAGCGCCCGCGCCCTGCGCGAGCTCTACCTCGCCCCCTTCGAGGCGATCGTCGAGAACGCGCACCCCTGGGGCATCATGACCGCCTACAACACGGTCAACGGCACGACGATGACCGAACACCGCTACCTCGTGAACGAGGTGCTCCGCGGCGAATGGGGCTTCGACGGCTTCAACGTCTCCGACTGGATGGCCGCCCGCTCCACCACCGGCGACATCATGGGCGGCCTGGACGTGGCCATGCCCGGCCCGGAGACGGTGTACGGGCCCGCGCTCGCCGCCGCCGTCCGTGCCGGAGAGGTCGAGGAGTCCACCGTCGACGAGGCCGTGCGCAACGTGCTGCGTCTCGCCGCCCGCGTCGGCATCCTCGAAGGCGCCGAGCCCGTGGTCACCGAGACCCCCGCCGAGATCGACGGCGAGGCACTCGCCCGCGAGATCGCCCGCCGCGCCTTCGTCCTCGTACGCAACTCCGGTGCGCTTCCGCTGCGTTCGGGCGGCAGTATCGCCCTCATCGGCGCCGCCGCACGCGACGCCCGCGTCCTCGGCGGCGGCTCCGCCACCGTCTTCCCCGCCCACGTCGTCTCCCCGCTCGACGGACTGACCGCCGCGCTCCCCGAGGGCACGCTCACCTACGCGATCGGCGCCGACCCGAACGAGGAACTCGCCGCCGCGGGCGCCGGGTTCGAGCTGCGCGCCCGCTGCCTGGACGCCGCCGGCGACGTCATCGGCACCGCCTCCGTGCCCGGCGGCCGCGTCCAGTGGATCGGCGCCGACCTGCCCGACGGAGTCACCCACGACGCCCTGCACACCGTCGAGTTCACCGGCACCTTCACCCCGCGCGTCTCCGGGCCGCACACCTTCGGCACCCAGGGCATCGGCGGCTTCACCCTCACCGTCGCCGGACAGGTCCTCTTCGACGGGGAGCAGCCGCTCGCCTCCGCCGCCGACCCGTTCGCGGCGTTCTTCGGCAGCCCCGTCGGCCGCGGGGACGTCGACCTCGTCTCCGGCGAACCCGTCGACGTATCCCTGCGCTACGTCGTCTTCAAGCCCGAGGGCGCCCCGCTCCAGGCCATCGCGTTCTCGCTGGTCCACCGCGAGCCGCAGCGCGACCCCGAAGAGCTGATCGCCGAGGCCGTCGAGGCCGCGCGCTCCGCCGACACCGCGGTCGTCGTGGTGGCCACCACCGAACGCGTCGAGTCCGAGGGCTTCGACCGCAAGGACCTGCGCCTGCCGGGCCGCCAGGACGACCTCGTGCGCGCCGTCGCCGCCGCCAACCCGAACACCGTCGTGGTCGTGAACTCCGGCTCCCCGGTGGAACTCCCGTGGCGCGAGGACGTCGCGGCCGTGCTCCTGAGCTGGTTCCCCGGCCAGGAGGGCGGCGACGCCCTCGCCGACGTCCTCACCGGCGCCGAGGAGCCCGGCGGCCGGCTGCCCACCACCTGGGGCACGTTCGATGACGCACCCGTCACCGAGGTCGCCCCCACCGACGGCCGGCTGGCCTACACCGAGGGCGTGTTCATCGGCTACCGCGCCTGGGAGCGGTCGGGCGCCACCCCGTCGTACGCCTTCGGCCACGGCCTCGGCTACACCGAATGGACGTACGAGGCGATCGAGGTGCGGGACGGGGGTGCGACGGCCGTGGTCCGGGTGCGCAACTCCGGCGAGCGGTCCGGTCGCGAGGTGGTCCAGGTCTATCTGGCTCCCGAACAGGCCGACCCCGCCCGCCCGGCCCGTTGGCTGGCCGGCTTCGCGGGCGTCGAGGCGGCTCCCGGCGAGAGCGTCGAGGTCGCCGTCCCGCTGCCGCGCCGGGCCTTCGAGATCTGGGACGAGAACGCCGACGCGTGGGCCCACCAGCCGGGTGCGTACGAGGTCGAGGCGGGCCGCTCGGTCGCGGACCGCCGGGTGAGCGCGAGAATCAAGGTCTGAGCGGATCCGCCGGGGTCGGGGCGGGTGCGGGGCCCCGGCCGGGACGGGTACGGGTGCGGGTGCCCGGGTGCTTGTGTGGGTGCCAGGGCCGGTGGGGGTACGGGTTCCGGTTTGCCTTCTGCTTTCGCTTCCGGCTCCCGCTCCGGCGGTTCAGGCTCCTGTGGTTCAGGCGCGGGTGCCGAACCCGTACACCGTCTCCGACCGGAACACCTGACCCGGCCTCAGCTCCGTCGACGGGAACCGGGGCCGGTTGGGGGAGTCCGGGAAGTGCTGGGTCTCCAGGGCGATCCCGGCGCCGGGCGCGAACGGCAGCGTCTCGTCGAAGTGGTCGGCTGTGTACAGCTGGAGCCCCGGCTCGGTCGTCGCGACGGCCAGCGTCCGCCCCGACGCCGGGTCGTGCAGTTCGGCGACTTCCACCGGCGCCTCGGTGACCCCCTTGTCGAGCACGTAGTTGCGGTCGTGGCCGAGCCCCGGCTTCCGCGGCTCCCGGAAGTCGAAGGCCGTCCCCGCCACCTCGGTGAACTCCCCGGTCGGGATCAGATTCGCGTCCGCCGCGGTGAACCGCGAGGCCGCGATCCGCACCTCGTGCACGCCCGCCGCGTCACCCGAGCCCGCGCCGCCCAGATTCCAGTACGAGTGGTTCGTCAGGTTCACGACGGTCGGCGCGTCGGTCACCGCCTCGTACGCGATCCGCAGCGCCCCGCCCTCGTCGAGCGTGTACGTCGCCGAGACCTCCATGCGCCCCGGGAAGCCCTCCTCGCCGTGCGGACTCACCCGGTGCAGGCGCACACCGTGCTCCAGCGGGTCCGCGTCCCACACGCGCTTGTCGAAGCCGCGCTCGCCGCCGTGCAGCGCGTTCGTCCCGTTGTTCTGCGCCAGGTGGTAGATCCGGCCGTCGAGCGGGAAACGGCCGTCCGCGATCCGGTTCGCGTACCGGCCGACCAGCGCGCCGAGGAAAGGACCCGGATGGGCGAGGTACTCGTCCAGTGAGGGAAACCCGAGTGCCACATCCGCCGTGGCACCGGCCCGGTCGGGAACCTCCGCCGACTGCACGATCCCGCCGTACGTCAGGACGCGCACCCGCACCCCGTCGCGTTCGAGGGTCCAGCGGTGGACGGGCGTGCCGTCGGGGAGCGTGCCGAAGAGTTCGCTGCGCATGATCGAGACCCTACGCCGGGAGCCCACGGCTCAGGTGATCGGCTCCTTCGCCGTCACCCGGCGGTACGCCATCGCCGCGAGCCGCGACTGGCCGTCCTTGCTGGGGTGGAACCAGTCCCAGTGGCTGAGCTGCCGCCCGTCGAACCGGTAGTCGAAGACCGCCCCGCCGTCGTACCGGCACCGCCGGTCCTTCGCGCACACGTCCTGGAGCACCTCGTTGTACGCCATCACCCGGTCCTGCACCGACGCCCGGCGCCGTGTCGCCGCCGGGGCGAGGTCGTCCGGATCGGCCAGCATCGACGAACAGATGCCGAGCTTCCACACCTGCTTGCCCAGCGGGTTCGTCCGGCCCGCCGACCACAGGCGCTTGAGGTCCGGCACGCTCGACACGTACACCTGCGCCTTGGGCACCTCGCGCCGCAGCGTGCGCATCGCGTCCTCGAAGTCGGAGCGGAACGTGTCGACCGGCGTCATCGAGGCGGGTGTCGGCCGGCACGCGTCGTTGGCCCCCGCCATCACCGTCACCAGGCCCGGCGACACCGCGGCCGCCTGCTCCATCTGCGCGGGAAGGTCAGCCATCCGGGCGCCGGTGCGCGCGTAGTTCCAACTGTGCGTGGCCGCTCGGTCCTTCCCCAGGAGCCGGACCGCGAGACTGCGCACCCCGGTGTCGGAACCGGTCGCCCACGACACCTCCGGGCAGTCCGTGAGGACCGAGCAGGCGTCGAAGCCCCGCGTGATGGAGTCGCCCACGGCGGCAATGGAGCGCGGGCTCGTGTCCCACGTGGGGGTGGGCTTCGGGGACGGCTTCGTACCGGCCGTACTGCCCTTCGGTCCCGGGGAGTTGCCGCCGATCGCGTCGCACGCGGCGAGGCCCGCGGCGCCGAGCAGAACCGCTGTCACACCGGCGACGGCGGCCTGGACGGCAGCCGACCGGTGGCTTCGGATCCGCATCCCGTTGTCCTCTCTCCCCGCTTCTGGCCGCTGTCGGTGCCCCGGTCGTCGAACGTGACACCGTGCACCCCGCCGCGGTTGAGTCCCCGCGGGTGAAACGTCGGCGTTTGGAGGCACCGGGACCGACGGTACGTCACACTCCTTGCGCCGCCACACGGTAGCCTCGCCCCGTGGCGGCCCGGCCACTGCTGTCACAGCAGCGACGGGGCGGTCGGCCGCCCCGGTGAGGCCCCACAGCACAGCTTCCGCTAAATTACATCACGTCACATCTGTCCCTTTTTTCCTGGTTCCCCTGGTTCAACTGGTCTTTGGGGAAAACTGCTCGGCACGGGCGCGAGGCCGCCGGGGAAGGCGAACCTCGTCCCACACTGGAGGTCCCGGTGACGACACGTGGAGTTCTGTACGTGCACTCCGCACCGCGCGCGCTGTGCCCGCACGTCGAATGGGCAGTCGCGGGCGTGCTCGGCGCGCGCATCAACCTCGACTGGATCCGCCAGCCGGCGGCGCCGGGAACGTGGAGATCCGAGTTCTCCTGGCGCGGTGAGGCGGGCACCGCCTCCAAACTGGCGTCCGCGCTGCGCGGCTGGCAGCTCCTGCGCTTCGAGGTGACGGCGGAACCCTGCGCGACGGCCGAGGGCGAGCGCTACAGCGCCACCCCCGAACTGGGCATCTTCCACGCCGTCACCGGCATCCACGGCGACATCCTCATCCCGGAGGACCGGCTGCGCGCCGCGCTCGCCCGCTCCAAGAGCGGCGAGACGGACCTGGAGGCCGAACTCGCCAAGCTCCTCGGCAAGCCCTGGGACGACGAACTGGAATCCTTCCGCTACGCGGGCGAGGGCGCCCCGGTGCGGTGGCTGCACCAGGTGGTGTGAGGCGCTCGGATGTAGTGGTTCGCAGGTGCCGAAGGGCCCCCACCATCACGGTGGGGGCCCTTCGGCTACGTACGTGTACGCGGGGGTCAGACCGAGCGGAACGCCAGCACGACGTTGTGTCCGCCGAAGCCGAACGAGTCGTTCAGCGCGGCGATGCGGCCCTCGACGGGCAGCTTGCGAGCCTCACCGCGGACGATGTCGGCGGCAGCCTCCGCCTCCGGGTCGAGGTTCTCGACGTTGATCGTCGGCGGAGCCACCCGGTGGTACAGGGCGAGCACCGACGCGACCGACTCGATACCGCCGGCGCCGCCGAGGAGGTGGCCCGTCATCGACTTGGTGGCGGAGACCGCCATGTGGTCGGTGTCGTCGCCGAAGACCTTGCGCAGCGCCTTGAGCTCGGCCACGTCTCCGGCCGGCGTCGAGGTCGCGTGCGCGTTCACGTGCACGATCTCGGCCGGGTCCAGGTCGGTGTTGTCGAGCAGGTTCTGCAGGGCTTGCGAGATGCCACGGCCGCCCGGCTCCGGCTGGACGATGTCGTGGCTGTCGGCGGAGATGCCCTGGCCGACCGCCTCCGCGTAGACGCGGGCACCGCGCTTGGCGGCGTGCTCGGCGGACTCCAGGACCAGGACACCGGCGCCCTCGCCGAGGACGAAGCCGTCCCGGCCGACGTCGTAGGGACGCGAGGCGCCCTGCGGGTCGTCGTTGTTCTTGGACATCGCCATCATGTTGCCGAAGGCGGCGATGGGCAGCGGGTGGATGGCGGCCTCGGTGCCACCGGCGACCACGACGTCCGCACGGCCCGTGCGGATCATCTCGATCGCGTAGCCGATGGCCTCGGCGCCGGACGCGCAGGCGGAGACCGGGGTGTGCACACCCGCGCGGGCGTTCACGGCCAGGCCGACGTTGGCCGAGGGGCCGTTCGGCATGAGCATCGGGACGGTGTGCGGGGAGACGCGGCGTACGCCCTTCTCCTTCAGCACGTCGTACTGGTCGAGGAGCGTCGTCACGCCGCCGATGCCGGAGGCGATGACCGCGCCGAGCCGGTCGGGGGCGACGGCGGGGTCCTCACCGGCCTTGTCGGTGTAACCGGCGTCGGCCCAGGCCTCCTTGGCCGCGATCAGCGCGAACTGCGCCGAGCGGTCCAGGCGACGGGCCTGCGGGCGCGGGATGATCTCGCTCGGTTCCACGGCGATCTGCGCCGCGATGCGGACCGCCTGGTCGGCGGCCCACTCCTGTTCGAGGGGACGGACACCGGAACGACCGGCGACCAGACCCTCCCAGGTGGACGTCGCGTCGCCACCCAGCGGTGTGGTTGCGCCGATACCGGTGACGACCACGGTGCGATTGGTCGGGCTCACAGGAATTCTTTCTCCAACGGATGCGAGGGATTCAGCGGCGCCACCGCCGGGTGGCGGAGCGGCAGCACTAGGCGAGCTGTTGATCAGGCCTGGTGCTTGACGATGTAGTCGGTGGCGTCACCGACGGTCTTGAGGTTCTTGACGTCGTCGTCCGGGATCTTGACGTCGAAGCGCTCTTCGGCGGCGACGACGACCTCGACCATGGACAGCGAGTCGACGTCCAGGTCGTCGGTGAAGGACTTGTCCAGCTGGACGTCCTCGACCGGGATGCCGGCGATCTCGTTCACGATCTCCGCGAGACCGGCGACGATCTCTTCCTGAGTGGCGGCCATGTTGGCGCTCCTTCTTATGTATCCAGAGGGTGTGGCGGCGTTTCCGCCCGGAGTGATCCGGACGGTCTGCCTAGGGGAGGGTAACGACCGTGGCGGCGTAGACGAGACCCGCCCCGAAGCCGATGACGAGGGCGGTGTCGCCGCTCTTCGCCTTCCCGGTCGCCAGAAGCCGCTCCATCGCGAGCGGAATCGAGGCGGCCGAGGTGTTGCCGGTGGTCTCGATGTCACGGGCGACCGTGACATGCTCCGGCAGTTTCAGAGTCTTCACCATCGAGTCGATGATCCGCATGTTTGCCTGGTGCGGAATGAAGACGTCCAGGTCGTCCGCGCTGATCCCGGCCGCGTCCAGCGCCTGCTGGGCGACCTTCGCCATCTCGAACACGGCCCAGCGGAACACCGCCTGGCCCTCCTGCGTGATCGCAGGGAACTTGATGTCGCCCTTGCTGTCGAGCGGCAGCTTCGACACATCACCGACGCGGAACTCGTCCCACGGCACGGTCTGCTTGATCGTCTCGGACTTGTCGCCCTCGGAACCCCAGACGGTGGGGCCGATGTGCGGCTCCTGCGAGGGGCCCACGACGACGGCGCCGGCGCCGTCACCGAACAGGAAGGCCGTCGCGCGGTCCTCCAGGTCGGTCAGGTCGCTCAGCCGCTCCACGCCGATCACCAGCACGTACTCGGCGCTGCCCTCGACGACCATGCCCTTGGCGAGGGTCAGGCCGTAGCCGAAGCCCGCGCACCCGGCGGAGATGTCGAACGCGGCCGCCTTGGCGGTGCCGAGCTTGTCCGCGATCTCGGTGGCGATCGCCGGGGTCTGCTTGAAGTGCGACACGGTCGACACGACCACGGCGCCGATCTGCTCCGCGCTGATCCCGGCGTCCGCGATGGCCTTGCCGGAGGCCTCGATCGACATCGCGGCCACGGTCTCCGAGTCGGAGGCCCAGTGGCGCGTCGCGATGCCCGAACGGGAGCGGATCCACTCGTCGGACGAGTCGATCGTCTCGAGGATCACCTCGTTCGGCACGACCCGCGTCGGCCGGTAACCGCCGACGCCCATGATGCGCGCGTACGGGGCGCCCTGACTGGGCTTGATCTTCGACATGCTCTCGGGGCTCCTTGTCAGGCCGTCTGCGTGTCCGCCGCGGCGGAGGAGTGCTCGGCGATCAGGGCGCGGGCTGCGTCGAGGTCGTCGGGGGTCTTGAGGGCCAGGGTCTTCACACCTGGCAGGGCGCGCTTGGCGAGACCGGTGAGGGTGCCACCCGGGCACACCTCGACGAGCGCGGTCACGCCGAGCTCCTTGAAGGTCTCCATGCACAGGTCCCAGCGGACCGGGTTGGCCACCTGGCCGACCAGACGCGAGACGACCTCGGCACCGGTGGCGACCGTCCGGCCGTCCTTGTTCGACACGTACGCGACCGTGGGGTCGGCGGGCGTCAGGGCCTGGGCGGCCTCTTCCAGCTTCGCCACCGCGGGAGCCATGTGGCGGGTGTGGAACGCGCCGGCCACCGTCAGCGGCACGACCCGGCGTACGCCCTCGGGCTTGTCGGCCTCGAGCGCGGCGAGTTCCTCAAGGGTGCCCGCGGCCACGATCTGGCCCGCGCCGTTCACGTTCGCCGGGGTCAGACCCAGCTTCTCCAGGTGCGCGACGGTGACCTCCGGGTCGCCGCCGAGGAGGGCGGACATACCGGTCTTGGTCACGGCGGCCGCATCGGCCATGGCCAGGCCGCGCTTGCGCACGAGCTGGAGGGCGGCGGTGTCGTCGAGAACCCCGGCGAAGGCCGCCGCGGTGATCTCGCCGACGCTGTGGCCCGCTACGGCGTCAGGAGCGATGTCGCCGAGTGCGGCGGCCGACAGGAGTCCGGCCGCGACGAGCAGAGGCTGAGCGACGGCCGTGTCACGGATCGCGTCCGCGTCGGCCTGCGTGCCGTAGTGGGCAAGGTCGAGCCCGATGGCGTCCGACCACGCGGCGACGCGGTCTGCGGCACCGGGGAGGTCGAGCCAGGGAGTCAGGAAGCCGGGCGTCTGAGCGCCTTGGCCGGGAGCGACGAGTACGAGCACTCTCACACTCTCTCTTGTGGACGGCCACGGCCGCCCGTGGGGACAGGGACGAAGAACCGAAGGGGGAATTGTAGGCCCCCGACAAAAGGCTATGACTGAGGATCTGCGTCGGCCAGGCGCCCCAGGATCAGCGCGATCCGCAGCGTGAACGCCGACCTGACATCGGAGGGTGACCAGCCGGTGACGTCTGTCACACGTCGGAGCCGGTAGCGGACGGTGTTCGGGTGGACGAAGAGCATCCGGGCCGCTCCTTCGAGGCTGCTCGCCTGTTCCAGATAGACGCTGAGCGTCTCCAGAAGAGCCGAGCCGGCCTCCTCGAGCGGTCTGTAGATCTCCTCCACCAACTGCTCGCGCGCGGCAGGGTCGCTCGCGATCGCCCGCTCCGGAAGGAGATCATCCGCCAGAACGGGGCGCGGAGCGTCCTGCCACGCCCCGCACGCCTTGAGCCCGGCGGCCGCGGCCTGCGCCGACCTGGTGGCGGCGAGCAGGTCCGGCACCACGGGGCCGGCCACCACAGGACCCGCCGCGTACGGGCCGATCAGCGACTTCGCGACCTGGAGCGGATTGTTGTTGCCGCCCGCGATGACGACGAGACGGTCCCCGAGTACCCCGGTCAGGACCTGGAGCTTGGCATGCCGGGCGGCCCGCCGGATCGCCTCGACCGTCAGCTCGCTGTCCCCTTCGGGAGCGGTGCCGAGCACCACGCACACGTGCTCCGGCGAGTTCCACCCGAGCGCCGCGGCCCTGCTGACGGCACCCTCGTCGGCCTCGCCCGAGAGAACCGCGTTGACCACCAGGGACTCCAGGCGGGCGTCCCACGCGCCTCGCGCCTCAGCCGCCTGCGCGTAGACCTGGGCGGTCGCGAAGGCGATCTCCCGTGCGTAGACGAGCAGTGCCTCACGCAGGATCGACTCGTCGCCGGGCGCCGCCACCTCGTCGATCGCGGACTCCATGACCTCGATGGTCGTGCGGACCATCTCCACGGTCTGGCGCAGCGTGATGGCCCGGGTCAGCTCGCGCGGCGCGGTGCCGAACACGTCGGTCGAGATCGCCTGTGGAGCGTCCGGGTGCCGGAACCACTCGGTGAAGGCCGCGATACCGGCCTGCGCGACCAGCCCGATCCAGGAGCGGTTCTCCGGTGGCATCGCCCGGTACCACGGCAGCGTCTCGTCCATGCGCGTGATGGCCTGCGCGGCGAGGCTCCCGGACGACTTCTCCAGGCGCTTCAGGGTCGCGGAGTGCGGGTGGGGGTTCGCACGGCGGTCGCGATGGTCCGGGGCTTCGTTCGCTGAGGGTTCGGGCACGGGGACAAGACTGCCTTATCGGGACGGCTCAGCGGAGTGGAGGGTGCAAGGTGGCCGCGCGGACGTCCCCGTCCGGGGGTCTACCGTGTACGGCGTGATGGATGTACGTCGCTCCGGCGACCGGTACCCCGGCGGTGAGCCGGACACCGGAATCGAGTCGTTCCACGCCTTTTCCTTCGGGCCCCACTACGACCCCGACAACCTGCGCTTCGGATCGATCCTGGCCTGCAACGAGGAGCGCCTCGCGCCGGGCGCGGGCTTCGACGAGCATCCGCACAGCCACACCGAGATCGTTACCTGGGTCGTCTCGGGCCGGCTCACCCACCGCGATTCGACGGGGCACGAGTCCGCGGTCGCACCCGGCGATGTGCAGCGCCTCAGTGCGGGCGGCGGAGTGCGCCATGTCGAGCGCAACGACGGCCCCGACCCGCTCGTCTTCGTCCAGATGTGGCTCGCCCCTCTGGAGCCGGGTGGCGATCCGGTCTACGAGGTCGTGCACGGCATCGCCGACTCCACGCCCTACGACGTGCCCGAGGCCGGCTCCCTGCTGCATGTGCGCCGCCTCGGACCGGGGGAGCGAGCCGCCGTCCCGGACGCGGCCCAGGTGTACGTCCATGTCGTTCACGGAGAAGTGGTGCTCGGTGGCGAGGAGTTGGGTCCGGGCGACTCGGTCAGGATCGCCGGGGAATCCGGTCTCGAGGCCGTGGCGTCAGGACCGGCGGAACTGCTGCTGTGGGAGATGGCCGCCCGCTGAGGTCTCCCTTGCGAACGGCCGCGTGCCCCTCAGGCGTGATCCTCACGCCCGAGCCCTCACACCTCGGCGAGCACCGCGTCCGTGAAGGGAGGCCACACCTCGGCGGCCCACGGCCCGAAGGCCCGATCGGTCAGCGCCACACACGCGACACCCGCGTCGGGGTCGACCCACAGGAACGTGCCCGACTGGCCGAAGTGCCCGAACGTCCGCGGCGACGACGAACTGCCCGTCCAGTGCGGCGACTTGGAGTCCCTGATCTCGAACCCGAGCCCCCAGTCGTTCGGGTTCTGGTGCCCGTACCCCGGCAGTACGCCCTTGAGGCCCGGGTACTGCACGGTCATCGCCTCGGCGACGGTGCGGGGATCGAGCAGCCGGGGAGCCTGCACCTCGGCGGCGAACCGTGCCAGGTCGTCCACCGTCGACACCCCGTCCTTGGCGGGCGAGCCCTCCAGGGTGGTCGAGCTCATCCCCAGGGGTTCGAGAACCGCTTGGTGGAGATACTCCGCGAACGGGATCTCCGTCGCCTTCGCGATGTGGTCCCCGAGCACCTCGAACCCCGCATTCGAGTACAGCCGCCGTGTGCCGGGCGCCGACGTCGCCCGGTGTTCGTCGAAGGCGAGACCGGAGGTGTGCGCGAGGAGGTGGCGCACCGTGGAACCCTCGGGTCCGGCTGGGTCGTCGAACTCGATCGCGCCCTCTTCGTAGGCGACGAGCGCCGCGTAGGCGGCGAGCGGCTTGGTGACCGAGGCCAGCGGGAAACGATGGGCCGTCGGGCCGTGCGCCCCTAGGACCGTGCCGTCCGCGCGGACGACGGCTGCGGCGGCGGTCGGTACCGGCCAGTTCTCGATCATCGCAAGGCTCTGCATGACCACGAGCCTAACGGGCCCCGCGAGGACACCCTCCTACGCCCACGGGCGGGCCGAACCGTCGCGCGGGCCGCATCGCATCGGCGGACGCCGTCCGGAATTCCTCCCCGATGTGCTTGCTTGGAGTGCACTTCAACGTTCTAGCGTGGGGGCATGACGGTGATGGAGACCACCCCCGCACCCAGCAAGGCCGACGTCTGCGCATCGGGCCCCACCGCTCACCCGCGCCCGGACGGCCAGGACCACTACACGATCAGCGAGGTCGTGGCCGTCACCGGACTGACCGCCCACACACTGCGCTGGTACGAGCGAATCGGGCTCATGCCCCACATCGACCGCTCGCACACGGGTCAGCGCCGCTACAGCAACCGCGATCTCGACTGGCTCGCCTTCGTCGGGAAACTGCGGCTGACCGGGATGCCGGTGGCACACATGGTGCGCTACGCCGAACTCGTGCGGGTCGGTGAGGACACGTTCGAGGAGCGCCGCGAGCTTCTCGAATCGACGCGCAGGGACGTGCTGTCCCGGATCGCCGAACTCCAGGACACCTTGTCCGTACTCGATTTCAAGATTGACTTCTATGCGGGCGCCCGGCGGGCGTCGGAGAGGGCCTGAACCGCATGAGCAGCACGGAGCAGACGCAGCACACGGGGGAGCCGCAGCGGATTTCCACTGTGGAGTTGGGAAACAACGGGCCCTTGGTGGGCGTGCAGGGCCTCGGCTGCATGGGCATGAGCTGGGCCTACGGTCCGACGGACGCCGACGAGGCGCGGGCCACCCTGGAGCGGGGCCTGGAACTCGGCGTCACCTTGTACGACACCGCCGACGCCTATGCCGCCGGCGAGAACGAGAAGTTCCTTGCTCCCTTCCTCAAGGCGCACCGTGACGAGGTGGTCCTGGCCACCAAGTTCGCCCTGGGCGTGGACCCGAGCGACCCCACGAAGCGCATCATCAACAACGATCCCGCGTACATCCGCGCCTGCATCGACGCCAGCCTCCAGCGTCTCGGCGTCGACACCATCGACCTCTACTACATGCACCGCCGCGATGTGAACGTGCCCATCGAGGAGACCGTCGGCGTGATGGCCGAACTCGTCGCCGCCGGCAAGGTCAAGCACCTCGGCCTCAGCGAGGTCACCGGCGGCGAACTGCGCGCCGCCCAGGCAGTCCACCCGATCGCCGCCCTCCAGTCCGAGTGGTCGCTGTTCAGCCGCGACATCGAGCAGGAGGTCGTGCCGACCGCCGCCGAACTGGGCGTGGCCCTCGTGCCGTACTCGCCGCTCGGGCGGGGCTTCCTCACCGGGTCCTTCGTCAGCGCCGACAAGGAGCTCGATCCGGACGACTTCCGCCGCCAGCAGCCCCGCTTCACCGGCGACAACGCCGCCGCCAACGCGGCTCTGCTCGAGCCGGTGCGCCAGGTTGCCGAGGCCCATGGCGCCTCCCTCGGCCAGATCGCCCTGGCCTGGGTGCAGCAGCAGTCGCAGGCCTTCGGACTCCCCGTCGTCCCGATCCCCGGCACCCGCAAGCGCAGCCGCATCGAGGAGAACGCAGCGGCCACCCGCATCACCCTCACCGACGACGAACTCGCCCTGGTCGCCCCCATCGCCTCCCAGGTCGCGGGCAACCGCTACGCCGACATGACCTTCACCTCGGCGGGGCGCGAGTAACACCCCGGAGCCACCTGCCCGGTCCGTCGCCGGGGGCATCTCCTGCCCCGGCGGCGACCTGCCGGCACCTCACGCGAGCCCCAGGGCGAACACGGCGAACCCCGCTGCCAGCAGCCCGGCCAGCGCGCGCCGCACATGAGTCGCCCGCTTCCAGGGAGCATCGAAGCCCCGCGTGTACCTGCCGATCAGCACGAGCAGCCCCGCGAAGACCGGAAGCCACGTGACCCTCGCCGCTATCCAGCCCAGCGAGTCCGGACTCGTCGTCAGCCCCGGTATCGCGCCGGCGAAGGAACCGGGTATCGCCGCTGTCAGCAGCGCCGTCTGATGCCAGCAAAGGATCGTCATCGCCGAGAGGTTGATGACGACGACCGGTGCCCACAGCGCGGGCCGCCGCAGCAGCCTGCCGATCCGGTCCCGCAGGAGCATCGCCGCACCGCTCTGCGCGGCCGCCAGTGCGAGTACCAGCAAGGACGGCGGATGGGAGTTCGTCCGTGCCTCGCCCGGCACGCCCACCATCGAATCCGGGTAGTGGAACGCGAGGAGCAGCGTCGCGAACAGGCCAGCGCCGCCGATCAGCAGAGCCCACGCGCCACGCCTGCCGATCCTCTTCTCGCCCCAGCAGACACCCAGTTGGTAGGCAAACATCCAACCCGGGAGCAGATTGAGCAGGCTCAGCCAGGACGGCATGGCGTCCGCGTACGGCCCGTAGCGCAGGAAGTCGATCACGGCTACGGACCCGAGCAGCGGTGCCGCCGCCCACGCCCCCAGTTTTCGGGCGGCGCGTACGCAGTACGGCGTGAGCACGGTGATCACCGTGTAGACGCCCACGAACCACAGTGGCTGTATGACCAGCGTCGATCCTGTGTGGAGGGTCTTCTCCGGCACCCCGAGCGCGTACAACGCGGGGATCAGCGCGGCGCATACCGCCGTCACCCCGAGGACCGGGCGGCCCAGGCGGGCCAGCCGGCCACGCAGCCAGGCGCTCGTCGACCCGCCCGCGTCCAGCGTCCGCCGGTACGACAGAACGGATGCGTAGCCCCCCACCAGGAAGAAGATGCCGAGCATCTGCAGCATCCAGCTGATCGGGGCGAGGAATCCGAAGGAGGACAGCGGGCTCGCGTTGTGCAGCGCGCCCTCACCGTCGAGGGAGAAGCCGCCGAGGAGCCAGTGGCCCATGGGCACGGCGAGCAGCGCGAGCGCGCGCAGTCCGTCCATCGCCCGGTCCCGGTGAGCCGGTGTCTTCGCGTCGATGGCGGACGCGGTCCTGCGCAGGGTCGCGATACTCATGACGTGGCTCCGGTGGCGATGCGGGTGAAGGCGCGCAGCGAGTCCGTGCCGGGCGCGAAGTAGCCGGTGTGGCCCTCGGCGTGGTGGGCCGGAATGCGGCGGGCGCCGAAGGAAGGGTCGGTGGGGTCGGTGCCGTGGCCCAGGCCGAACAGCTCGACGTTCGGCACGCGGCCGATCCAGTCACTGTCGTCCCGCGCGGCCCAGACGCGGGCCTTGGTGCGCAGATCGGCCACCGTGTCCGCGCGCAGACCCGGAGAGCCGAGCACCACGAGGTCGGACGCGGGCAGCCGGGCGGCGGAGAGCCCGCAGACCACCGATCCGTAGCTGTGGCAGAACAGTGCGGGACGCGGTGCGCCCGAGGCCGTCAGGCCCTGGACGAAGCGGGTCAGCCTCGGCGCGCCCGCCTCGGCGAGCCGGCCGGTGACGGCGTCGGGTCCCAGGCCGACAGGCGTCGTGTAGCCCACCCACGCGACGACCGCAGTCTGGCCGCCCGACGCCTCGTAAAGCGAGCGGGCCATCCCCGCCGGGGTGCCGTACGGATCCTTGGCACGGTCGAACGAGCTCAGGTCGATGTCCGAGCCGGGCACGACGACGGAAACATGATCGGCGACCGTCAAATCCCCGAATACCTCGGCCACTTGGCCGCGACCTCGCGGGTCGAAGGCCAGTATCTGTCGCCCGTGCTCAAGGAGTTCGGTGTATCGCGTGACGAGGAAGCGAGCCTGCGTGTCGTCCTGCGACGTGAGCGACGCGTCCGTCGCACGCGCCCGGACTCGGTCGCGCTCGGCTTTCAGCGCACGGGTGTTGGCCTCGTAGCGAAGGTCCGCCGGAGCGCCGTCCAGATTACCGACCACGGTCGGATGCCGCTCGACCAGCTCCTGTCGCTCGGCGTCGTCCAACCCGCGGAAGAACGCCGCCACCTGGGCCGGCTTCGCGGTCGCCGGATCGGGCAGCCCAACACCGAGCGCATGGTCCGCACGCCACGATGCCGCGCCGGGCGGCGGCCCGGTGAGGGGGCTCTGCTCGCTGCCGACGGCCCAGCCCGTCGTGCCCGCCACGACAGTTGTCGTGAGCGCGGCGGCGACCAGTGTCCTACGGCCGCGTTGTTTCCATGAGCGCAGGCGCATCGCCCGTCTCCCCTCCGTCCGGTGGCGTGACGAGGGGAAGGTAGGGAGACGACGTCCGGCTCCACGTCACACCGGGGAGCCAACTCTCGTGTGATACCCGGGTATTCGAAGGTGCTACTCAGGTAGGGGGTGCGCGCTGAAGACCCGCGCTGGCCTGGGCGCGGTGGGTGATACCGGAGCCTGGGCCTATTGGTCGCCGGGCGTGACGAGGCCGGTCTCGTAGGCGAAAATCACGGCCTGCGCCCGGTCTCGCAACCCCAACTTCGCCAGCACGCGGCCGATATGAGTTTTCACGGTCTGCTCCGCGAGCACCAGCTTCTCCGCGATCTCCTGGTTGGACAGGCCCCGGGCGATGAGTTCGAGGACCTCGGTCTCGCGTGGTGTCAGACAGTTCAGCTCCGGCGAACGGTCCCTGCGGCCGGACGGGCGCTGCCTCGCGATGTCCTCGATGAGCCGGCGCGTGACCGTCGGGGCGAGCAGCGCCTCTCCGGCGGCCACCACACGCACCGCCGCGATGAGATCGGCCGGCGGGGCGTCCTTGAGGAGGAAACCCGAAGCGCCGGCGCGCAGGGCCTCGTACACGTAGTCGTCCACGTCGAACGTGGTGAGCATCAGGACCTTGGGGCGGTGGATCACGCCCGGTGGAGGGTCGAGGAGCGCGCGGGTCGCGGCGATCCCGTCCATCTCGGGCATCCGCACGTCCATGAGGACGACATCGGGATGTGTGGTCCGGCTGACCTCGACACCCTGCTTGCCGTCCGGAGCCTCGCCCACGACGTCGATGTCGCTCTGCGCGGCCAGCAGCGCGGCGAACCCCGCTCGCACCATGGCCTGGTCGTCGACAATGATCACGCGGATGGTCATGCGGTGCCGAATTCCTTTACGACGAGGGGGAGTCGGACTCGGCCAGCGGGAGTCGGGCCGCGACGCGGAAGCCTCCCCCGGGCAGCGGGCCCACGTCGAGTGTGCCGCCGACCAACCGTACGCGCTCGTGCATCCCGATGAGACCGTGTCCCGTGCCGGTCGTCTCCACGGGCGACGCGTGCTCGCCCGCCGGGCCGTTGACCACGATCACCAGCAGGGCGTCCTCATCCTTGGAGACGGAGATCTGCGTACGGGCACCGGGAGCATGCCGCACGACATTGGCCAGGGCCTCCTGCACGATGCGGTATGCCGAGAGGTCCACCGCGGGCGGTACATCGGTCAGCTCCCCGACCAGGGTCAGCTCGGGCATCGACAACTCCGCCGGGACGCCGCCCCGTACCGTGGCCTCCACCAGTTGCTGAAGCCGGCCGAGACCCGGCTGGGGCGCACGCTCACCACCCGAGGCGTCCTCGCTGCGCAGCACCGCGAGAAGCCGCCGCATCTCACCGAGCGACTCCCTGGCACCCGCCGCTATCGAGCCGAACTCCTCGCACGCCTCGGGCGTCAGACCCTGGAGCCGGTACGGAGCGGAGTCCGCCTGCACTGTGATCACCGACATGTGATGAGCCACCACGTCGTGCAACTCCCGCGCGATACGCGCACGTTCCTCAAGGAGGGTGCGCCGGGAACGCTCGGCCTCGTTGATCGTCTCCTGCTCGACGAGTCTGCGCTGCGCTTCCCCGCGCTCGCGCAGCAACGCCCCGAACAGCAGCACCCCACCGCTCAGCACGATCATCAGCACGCTCGTGGCCTGGCTGTCCGAGGGACGGAACATGTCGAGGACGAGTCCGGACACCACCGTGACCAGCCAGACCCCAAGGACCGTGCGTCTGCCCTCCCGCAGGGACAGGACGAAGCACAGAGCCAGATATCCCACGATGACCATGGGGGTCCAGGGCGCGGCGTGATGGGAGGCCGAACCCTGGATGACGATCGCCCCGACGATGTCCGCGACGATCACGATGCCCCACGCGAGCAGCGGCCGACTGACGGCGAGCACCAGGGGAGCGGCCTGTGCGACCGCCAGGGCGCCGGCGAGACCACCGGGGACCCCGTAGTCGTTCGACAGGACCTCGGTGGTGACCGGGATCAGTGTGGCGACGAAACCCAACGCGATCACATAGGGGACCAGCCGCACCCAACGCCTCGACGACCGGCCGAACAGAGGCTCGGCCGGTCCCGCGGGAGCGGCGAGCGATGCCCCGGCCGCCCGCAGCCCGCCGAGGACGGTGGCGAGCACGCGACGCAGGCCCCCCGGCGGCGCGGCCTTGCCGTCCGGCGGGCGGGGCTCCTGGTCAGGTGCAGTCGATGTGGTGCTCATGGCCTGCTCAGCGTAGGCAACAACCACCCGCGGCGCCGTCATACCGAGGAGCTCACCGGACCCCGTACCCAGGTATGACATGAGGGGCCCGTCGACGGACGCCCAACCTCGACGAGGCCACCTGCGCCCGGCCGCACCCGGAGCCGCACCCCATGCCAGGATCGCGTCCCGAGGCCGCCCTACAGCTCCGCCAGCAGCTCGGCCTTCTTCGTCGAGAACTCGGCGTCGGTGACGAGGCCGGCCTGGTGCAGCTCGCCCAGGTGACGGATGCGGTCGGCGATGTCCGCAGGGTCACGCCGGGCAGGGGAGGCGCCGGCCGCGGGCACGGCCGAGCCCCCGGCCCGTACCGCGGCGAGGATGGACGCGGCGAAGGGCAGCGACTCGTGCACGGGCCCGTACCCGAGACCGAAGATCACGGCGGCCGGGTCCTGGTCGGCCTGGGCGGGCTGCTCGGACGTGTCGCGGCGCAAAAGTCGCAGATGGCCCTCGAAGACCTCGGGCGAGCGCCATTCGACGCCGCTCAGATCCGAGACGGGAAAGCTCTTGTCGCCGGCCTTCCACTTCGCGGACGACGCCCCGGTCCAGAACCATCGGAAAGCCACGGACCTGCCGTCGAAGGAGGCCTTGCCGTCGTAGGCCTTGAAGTGCAGCGGCGCCTCGGGTGCCGCCACCAGATAGCGGCCCGCTGGTGCGCTGTCGTTCAGGGTCAGCACGCCGCGCAGCTCGTCCGCGTAGTACTCGGCGAGTGTCGCGCGCTCGGCGGGCAGGACGAGCCGGTAGGGGTCGCACCCCTCCTTGAGCTGTCCCGCGGCCGCGTCCATCAGCGGATCGGCTCCCGGTCTCGGCACGACGCGCAGGACGACGGTCCCGCGCTTGCCGGGAGTGAGCGTCACCGCCGCGATCGCCTCATAGGGGATGCGGCGCTCACCGAGTGCATTCAGCAGCTTCGGCGTGCGGATTCCCCGTTCGAAGCGGATGAGCACGGAGTCGGACGCGAACTCCCAGGCGGCATGAAATCCGGCCAGCACATCACCCATGCGGCTCATCGTATGCGGCACGCGCACCTCCGTCCCCTGTTGCGTCGTGCCCCTGTTTCACCGATTTCTACGCGCGTCCGGCAGACGCGGCGCCGGAAGATCCGTCACGACAGGTGTCATGCCCGCTCGCACACCGCAGGGTGCGGTACGAACCGACGCCGATGTCGGCGAAGTTGCTGAGACTCTCCGTACCGGGCTCGAAATAGCCGGTGTGCCCATGTGCGCCGGCTGCTGACAGGACCCGGGCGCCGAATCCCCGGGAGACGGGGTCGGCGCCGTGGCCGATCCCGCCGACCTCCAGGTACGGCACGTCCTGGATCCAGTCGTCGCTGTCCCGCATCGCCCACACGTGCGCGTGGGTACCCAGTTTCGAGGCCTTCCCGGCCCGCATGCCGGGGCTGCCGGCCACCGCTATGTCGCTCACCCGGGAGGGCAGCTTGTGTGCGGCGACACCGCACACCACGGAGCCGTAACTGTGGCAGTACAGGGCCACCGGGGTGCGGCCCGGCAGGGCGCGCACCAGGGCGTTGAGCCGGGTGGCGCCCTCCTCCGCGCGCATCGCGGTGGCCGCGTCCACGCCGAGACCCGCGGGCGTCGTGTAGTCGGCCCAGGCGATCACAGCGGTCCGTGTGCCGGGTCCGGCGGCGCGCTCCGCCTTGTACAGGGAGCGAGCCATGCCGACGGGCGCCGAGTACTTGCGGACGGTCCGCTGGAACGTGAGGAGGTTGGTGTCGACTCCGGGGACCACGACCGAGACGCGCTGGGCCTTGTCGAGGTCCCCGAAGACCTCGGCGACGCGGCCGGTGCCCAGGGGATCGAAGGCGAGGATCTTGCGGTCGGGGCGCATCAGCGACGCGTACCGGTCCATGCGCTGGGCGGCGTCGTGCTGTCCCGCGGTGGAGAGCCGGTTGTCGTGCGTGCTCTTCCGGGCCACCTTGCGTGCCTGGTCGAGGGCGACGCGGTTGGCGCGGTAGCGCAGTTCCACCGGCGCGCCGTTCATGTTGCCGACGGCGAGCGGGTAGTGGGTGATGAGCCGGGTGCGCTGCTGGCTCGTGAGTGAGGCGAAGAACTGCGCTAGGCGGGCGGGCGGGCCGTCCGGGTCCGGCAGGGCGCGCCCGTTGAGGTGGCCGTGTTCCCACGCCGTGATGGCTGCGTTGACCGGCGAGGTGACGCCCTTGTGGCGCACGGCGGTCCAGCCGGTGGTCGCCAGCATGACGAACACGACGGCCAGAGCGAGCAGTGCGCGCCAGACGCTGAGTTGCGGGGTTGAGTCGAAGGAAGTCACTGCGGGACACCCTAGGAGAACCGCGGACCAACCTGCGAAATCGGTGAGGCAGATCACGTTTCCGGTAGGGCAATTCGGGCGAAACGGTCCCACCTTAGGTGGTGTCATCACGCTCTGTAGGTACCGATTGCGCCCCTCGCGCACGGGAGTGCACGGTCGGTCACTCTGTGCGCCACTTCCCCGCCAACACCGGCCCCAACTGGTCGAGATATGACTCCGTGACCTCGCGGATCGACTCGACGCTGATGTCCTCACCGGCGCCCCACAGTCGCCCGGCCATGCGCATCACCCCACTGAACGCGGCCACCGTCACGCGGGGGCGCAGATCCGCCTCCACGTCGAGGCCCTCGCGCTCGGCGATCACCCGCGCGATCTCCTCCTCCAGCTCCGTGGAGCGGCGCAGGTGGACGGCGATCAGAGAGGGGGTGGATTCGATCATCTGGTAGGTACGCATGTGGAGTTCGACCGGAACGACTTCCTCGATGGGCTCGCCGAGGGTGTCCCAGGCGTCGAGCACGGCACCGCGCAGGGCCTCGAACGGGCTGTCGGCCGCGGGGCGTTCGCGCAGGAGGGTGACGAAACGGGACTCCACCATGTCCTGGACCGCGAATGCGGTCTCCTCCTTGCTGGTGAAGTACCGGAAGAAGGTGCGCTGCGAGACGTCGACGGCCTCGGCGATTTCGTCAACCGTCGTGCGGTCGTACCCCTTTGTGGTGAAGAGTTCCAGCGCGGAGCGCAGCAGGGCGTCGCGGGTGCGCTGCTTCTTGCGTTCCCGTAGTCCTGAATGCGCTTCCTGCGTCTTCACTCGCGCCCCTCTTTACGTCTGTTTGCCCAGCTCAGCTTACCTGTGAGCAACGGGACAGTTACCGACTTGTGAATTGGTTTGTCAACTGTCAGTCGCTGTCATTAGCCTCGAACGCATGACTAGTCAGACCACCGTCGACAAGGCGGACAAGGCTCCGGAGCCCGTGTCCGTTCCGGCCCCGGCCAAGAGGCTTCGCGGCCACCCCTGGCTGACGCTGTTCTCCGTCGCGATCGGCGTGATGATGGTCGCCCTCGACGGCACCATCGTGGCCATCGCCAACCCGGCCATCCAGAAGGACCTCGGTGCGAGCTTCGCCGACGTCCAGTGGATCACCAACGGCTACTTCCTCGCCCTCGCGGTCACGCTGATCACCGCGGGCAAGCTCGGCGACCGGTTCGGTCACCGGCAGACCTTCCTCATCGGCGTGATCGGATTCGCCGCGGCCTCGGGGGCCATCGGCCTGTCGGACAGCATCGCCCTGGTGGTCACCTTCCGGGTGTTCCAGGGCCTGTTCGGCGCGCTCCTCATGCCGGCCGCGCTCGGCCTTCTGCGGGCCACCTTCCCTGCCGAGAAGCTGAACATGGCGATCGGCATCTGGGGCATGGTGATCGGCGCCTCGACCGCGGGCGGCCCGATCCTCGGTGGGCTGCTCGTCCAGCACGTCAGCTGGCAGTCCGTCTTCTTCATCAACGTCCCCGTCGGCGTCATCGCTCTCGTCCTCGGGCTCCTGATCCTCAAGGACCACCGCGCCGAGAACGCGCCGCGATCCTTCGACATCCTCGGCATCGTGCTGCTCTCCGGCGCGATGTTCTGCCTGGTCTGGGCGCTCATCAAGGCCCCGACATGGGGCTGGGGCGACGGCCTGACCTGGACGTTCCTGGCGGCCTCCGTGCTGTGCTTCGCGCTCTTCGCGATCTGGGAGACGCGCGTCAAGGAGCCGCTGATCCCGTTGGCTCTGTTCCGGTCGGTGCCGCTGTCGGCCGGTGTGGTCCTGATGGTGCTCATGGCCATCGCCTTCATGGGCGGGCTCTTTTTCGTCACCTTCTACCTGCAGAACGTGCACGGCATGAGCCCTGTCGACTCCGGTCTGCACCTCCTGCCCCTGACCGGAATGATGATCGTGGGCTCGCCGCTGGCGGGTGCGATGATCACGAAGGTGGGACCGCGTATCCCGCTCGCGGGCGGCATGCTGCTCACCGCCGTCGCCATGTACGGCATGTCCACGCTGGAGTCGGGCACGGGCAGCGGCGCGATGTCGCTGTGGTTCGCCCTCCTCGGCCTGGGCCTCGCTCCCGTCATGGTGGGCGCCACCGAGGTCATCGTGGGCAACGCCCCGATGGAGCTCTCCGGCGTCGCGGGCGGCCTCCAGCAGGCCGCCATGCAGATCGGCGGAAGCCTCGGCACCGCCGTGCTCGGCGCCGTGATGGCCTCGAAGGTGGACAACGACCTCGCGGGCAACTGGACAGACGCCAAGCTTCCGCCGCTCACGCCCGCCCAGCTGGACCAGGCGTCCGAGGCGGTCCAGGTCGGCGTGGGCCCGCTCCCGAAGGGCACCCCGGCGGCGCTCGCCGAGAAGATCACCTCGGTCGCGCACGACACCTTCATCTCCGGCATGAGCCTGGCCTGCCTGGTCGCCGCGGGCGTCGCCGTCGTGGCGATCTTCGTCGCGCTGCTGACCAAGCGTGGGGCGAACGCGGAGGCGGGCGCGGGGGCCGCACACATCTAGCGCGCACCGGGGGAAGCGCCTCTCGGAGAACGCCCTCGTCGGAGGGCGGCACTCATCGGGAAAACCGCCCCTCGGGGGAAACCCCTGGGCCACCCCCGAAGCACCGCCGCACGCACCCCGAAGTGCCCTCAGGGAAACTTCCGTTCTAGTGGTCGTCGCAACACCCCAGCTCAGGGGATGCGATGGAGTTCGAAGTTCGGAAGGTCCGGGCGCCACAAGGGCGCAAGAAGCTCCACGCTGAGCGGGAGGAATACTTCCGCCTTGTGCAACAGGGCTACGGCAACAACGAGGCGTCCCAGCGTGTAGGCGTCCACCCGCGGACCGCTCGCGGGTGGCGCAACGGTCGCCTGTTCAACAGCGGCAGGATCGAGCCGCCCGTTCACGCGCAGCGGGCGGCCGTTTCCGCTTCGTCCGGTCGATACCTCGGTCAGCACGAACGCATCTACATCGCCGACCGGCTGCGGGAGAAGGCGTCCATCCGCACGATTGCCGCCGAGCTGGGACGCAGTCCATCCACCGTCAGCCGGGAAGTACGCCGCAACGGCGCGCTTTGGCGGGGCACCCAGTGGACCTACCGGCCTTATGCGGCCCAGTCTCGTGCCGATGCACGCCGCCCCAGGCCCAAACCCGGGAAGATCGGCCGGTGCTCCAGGCTGCGGGACTACATCCAGGAGCGTCTGGAACGGCGCTGGAGCCCTGAGCAGATAGCCCACCAGCTCCGCCGGGACTTCCCCGACGACCCGGAGATGCGCGTGACGCACGAGACGATCTACCAGGCCCTCTACGTCCAAGGTCGAGGAGAACTCCGCCGGGAACTCACCAAGGCCCTGCGGACAGGCCGGGCCCGCCGGCGTCCCCACCGCCAGGCGCACAAGCGCCAGCCCAGGTTCACCACTCCCATGGTGATGATCAGCGACCGGCCTGCCGAGGCCGCCGACCGCGCCGTTCCGGGCCATTGGGAAGGCGACTGCATCGTCGGAGCGAACCACGGCTCCGCCATCGGCACGCTCGTCGAGCGGACCACCCGCTTCACCATGTTGGTGCACCTGCCCAACGGCCACCGGGCAGAGCACTTCCACCAGGCTCTCACCGCCACCATCAGCGAACTTCCGCCTCACCTGCGGCGGTCACTGACCTGGGATCAGGGCACCGAGATGGCGGCGCACCACCTCTTCTCCACCGCCGCGAACATGCCAGTCTACTTTTGCAATCCCGGCAGCCCCTGGCAGCGCGGCTCCAACGAGAACACGAACGGCCTGCTGAGGCAGTACTTCCCAAGGGCACCGACCTGTCCCGCTACAGCTGCGAGGACCTGAACGCAGCCGCTGCCGAACTCAACAGCCGCCCACGCAAAACGCTCGGCTGGGAAACCCCAGCCGAGCGTCTGTCTAAACTGCTCGCCACCACACGTCAGTGATCACGTGTTGCAACGAACCCTGGAATTCGCCAAATCCTGGGGGCATTTCGCTTATCCGAGTGATCTGATCCGTCAGCTCTTCCCGTCCGATCGCCCACCGGTTCAGAGTGCAGACAAGTGACCGGCACGACACGGGGGTTGATCGATATGGGTACGAGGATGCGCGCCGCGACGGGTACGACGCTTTCGATGACGGCCGCGGCCGCGCTGGCGGCCGTCCTGCTGACACCGGTTCATGCGGGCGCCGCCGCCCCGCCGACATCGGGGGATTGCGCGGCGGGGGAGCTGTGCCTGTGGGAGAAGCCGGAGTTCAAGGGGCACCGGCAGTCGTACGAGCTGTCCGGGATCGACATCGAGAGCTGCGTCGCACTGCCGGAGGGGGGCAGCGCGCAGGCTCTCGCCAATCGCACCGGACGGCCGGTCACGGCCTACCAGTCCGCCGAGTGCGCCGAGACGGGGGAGTTCCAGACCTATCCCGGCAGCGGCACATGGGCGCCCCAATCTCCTTACCGGGTACGAGCGTTCAAGGTCTGGGAGCGCTGAGATGAAAGAAGGCGAGGTGCGGTGCGGCCCCTGTGGCCGCACCGCACCTCGAACCTCTACGACAGTCGGGATCAGGTCCCTACGCGTCGCCGCCCGCAGGGCCGGGGTCGGCCGCCGTGACGTCGAGAAGCTGGTAGCGGTCGATCGCCTGCTTCAGGACCGAGCGGTCGACCTTGCCCTCCCGGGCCAGCTCCGTGAGCACACCCACCACGATCGACTGGGCGTCGATGTGGAAGAAGCGTCGGGCCGCGCCGCGCGTGTCCGCGAAGCCGAAGCCGTCCGCGCCGAGCGACTGGTACGTGCCCGGCACCCAGCGGGAGATCTGGTCGGGCACGGACCGCATCCAGTCGGACACCGCGACGAACGGGCCCTCCGAGCCGGACAGCTTCTGCGTGACATAGGGGACGCGCTGATCCTCGTCGGGGTGCAGCAGATTGTGCCGCTCCACCTCGACGGCCTCGCGGCGCAGTTCGTTCCAGGAGGTCGCCGACCAGACGTCCGCCTTGACGTTCCACTCCGCGGCGAGGATCTGCTGCGCCTCCAGGGCCCACGGCACCGCGACACCCGAGGCGAGGATCTGCGCCGGGATGGCGCCCGAAGTACCCGGGCTGAAGCGGTGGATGCCCTTGAGGATGCCCTCCACGTCGACATCGGCGGGCTCGGCCGGGTGCTGCAGCGGCTCGTTGTAGACGGTGAGGTAATAGAAGATGTCCTCGCCGTGCGGGTGCTCGGCGGTGGCGCCGTACATCCGCTGCAGACCGTCCTGCACGATGTGCGCGATCTCGAAGCCGAAGGCCGGGTCGTAGGCGACACAGGCCGGGTTGGTCGAGGCGAGCAACTGCGAGTGGCCGTCCGCGTGCTGCAGACCCTCGCCGGTCAGGGTCGTCCGGCCGGCGGTCGCACCCAGCACGAAACCGCGCGCCAGCTGGTCGGCCATCTGCCAGAACTGGTCGCCGGTGCGCTGGAAACCGAACATCGAGTAGAAGACATAGACCGGGATCAGCGGCTCACCATGCGTCGCGTACGCCGATCCCGCGGCGATCAGCGAGGCCGTGCAGCCCGCTTCGGAGATGCCGTCGTGCAGCATCTGGCCCGTCGGCGACTCCTTGTACGCGAGCAGCAGCTCGCGGTCCACGGACTCGTACTGCTGGCCGAGCGGGTTGTAGATCTTCGCGCTCGGGAAGAACGAGTCCATGCCGAACGTGCGGTACTCGTCCGGCGCGATCAGCACGAAGCGGCGGCCGATCTCCTTGTCCCGCATGAGGTCCTTGAGCAGCCGGACGAATGCCATGGTGGTGGCGATCGACTGCTGGCCGGATCCCTTCTTCACACTCGCGTACGCCTTGTCGTCGGGGAGTGTCAGCGGCTTGGACCGCACGACGCGGGTCGGCACATAGCCGCCGAGCCCGTGCCGGCGGTCGTGCATGTACTGGATCTCCTCCGATTCGCGGCCCGGGTGGTAGTACGGCGGGGCACCGTCCTCGAGCTGCTTGTCGGTGATCGGCAGGTGCAGACGGTCGCGGAAACCCTTGAGGTCGTCGACCGTCAGCTTCTTCATCTGGTGGGTCGCGTTGCGGCCCTCGAAGTTGGGGCCGAGGGTCCAGCCCTTGACCGTCTGCGCGAGGATGACCGTCGGCTGGCCCTTGTGCTGCTTGGCCGCCTGGAAGGCCGCGAAGATCTTCTTGTGGTCGTGCCCGCCGCGCCCCAGGTGCAGGATCTGGTCGTCGGTCATGTTCTCGACCATCGCGCGCAGCCGGTGGTCGTCACCGAAGAAGTGGTCGCGGATGTACGAGCCGGGCTCGGTGGCATACGTCTGGAACTGGCCGTCGGGTGTGGTGTTCAGCTTGTTCACCAGGACGCCGTCGCGGTCCTGCGCGAGCAGCGGGTCCCAACTGCGGTCCCAGACCAGCTTGATGACGTTCCAGCCGGCGCCGCGGAACTGCGATTCCAGCTCCTGGATGATCTTGCCGTTGCCGCGCACCGGGCCGTCGAGGCGCTGCAGGTTGCAGTTCACGACGAAGGTCAGGTTGTCGAGGCCCTCACGGGCCGCGATCGACAGCTGGCCGAGCGACTCGGGCTCGTCCATCTCGCCGTCGCCCAGGAACGCCCAGACGTGCGACGCGGAGGTGTCGGCGATGTCACGGGCCTGCATGTAGCGGTTCATCCGCGCCTGGAAGATCGCGCCCAGCGGGCCGAGACCCATGGAGACGGTGGGGAACTCCCAGAAGTCCGGCATCAGCCGGGGGTGCGGGTACGACGACAGGCCGTACGGAGCCTTCGACTTCTCCTGGCGGAAGGAGTCGAGCTGGCCCTCGGTGAGGCGGTCCAGGAGATACGCGCGGGCGTAGATGCCCGGCGACGCATGGCCCTGGAAGAAGATCTGGTCGCCGCCCTTGCCGTCGTCCTTGCCGCGGAAGAAGTGGTTGAAGCCCACGTCGTACAGCGAGGCGGAGGAGGCGAAGGTGGCGATGTGGCCACCCACCCCGATGCCGGGGCGCTGGGCGCGGGAGACCATCACCGCGGCGTTCCAGCGGGTCGCGTTCAGGATCTTGCGCTCGATCTCCTCGTTGCCGGGGAAGAAGGGCTCGTCCTTGGTCGCGATCGTGTTGATGTAGTCCGTGCTGCGCATCTCGGGCACGGCCACACGCTTCTCGCGGGCGCGCTCGATCAGCCGCAGCATCAGGTAGCGGGCCCGCTCGCGCCCGCGCTCGTCTACGGCGGCGTCGAGGGAGTCGAGCCATTCCCGGGTCTCTTCGGGATCGAAGTCCGGGACCTGGCTGGGGAGGCCGCCAATGATGATCGGATTGCGATCGGATCCGGAAACCACGCTGTTCCTTCACTGTCGGTCGAGATGTGCAATTGGGATGCAATGCGGCTGCGCCGCTCCCCATCGTGTACCTCGGGGGCACAATCGTCATCTCTACCGCGGGGTAATCGGGGTGATTCCCCGGGGTTCCCCGGACGGGTGCGGCCAAATCGCAACGATACGCTCATGTGGTTCACCAGTTTCGTGAGGCCGTTCGGCCGAGGTGGACGACGGTCATCCACAGGGTGGGCAAATCCGGCAGAACGGTGTGGCATACATCACCGGCCTGCGGGGATCCTTGACTGAAGATGCGGTGACACCGCCTGGAACGTCACCGTTTCGGCGGTCTCGGGGGCCGGGTACTTGCGCGATCCGTCCCGCCCGTGTGGACTACCGCCAACGCTTCGCGCACGCGCGAAGCCGCAGACAACTTCGTAAACATGATCAGGAGGCAAACCGTGAGCGCGACCGCGGACCACGCGGAGGAGCGGACCAACCCTGCCGCGAGGCTGGGTTTCCAGCCCGAGCAGGTGGTCCAGGAGATCGGCTTCGACGACGACGCCGACCAGGAGCTCCGCGAGTCCATTGAGGAAGTCATCGGCAGCGAGCTCGTCGACGAGGACTACGACGACGTCGCTGACGCGGTGGTGCTGTGGTTCCGCGAGGACGACGGCGATCTGACGGACGCGTTGGTAGACGCCAGCCAGCTGGTCGACGACGGTGCCCCTGTCTGGCTGCTGACCCCGAAGACCGGCCGCGACGGCTATGTCGAGCCGAGCGACATCAACGAAGCCGCGCAGACCGCGGGTCTCTCGCAGACCAAGAGCATCAACGCGGGCAAGGACTGGGCGGGCAGCCGCCTCGTCACGCCGAAGGCGGCCGCCAAGAAGCGCTAGCCGACGAAAGACCCCAGCAGACACTCCGTGCGGCCCCCGCCGACGCCATGACGCGTCGACGGGGGCCGCACGCTTGTCCGGCGACACGCGGGGCCCCACGCGGGAGCACCGCCCTCGGCGCCTAGGCTGGGCCTCACCCGAACGGCTCCACGGAAGGAAATCTTGACCATGACGATCGAGGTCGGCACGAAGGCTCCGGATTTCGAGCTCAAGACGCAGCATGGCGAGACCGTGCGGCTCTCGGACTTCCGGGGTGAGAAGAACGTGGTGCTGCTCTTCTACCCGTTCGCCTTCACCGGCGTCTGCACCGGTGAGCTGTGCGCCCTGCGCGACGAGCTGCCGAAGTTCGTCAACGACGACGTCCAGCTGCTCGCCGTATCGAACGACTCGCCGTTCAGCCTGCGCGTCTTCGCCGAGCAGGAGGGCCTCGAGTACCCGCTCCTGTCGGACTTCTGGCCGCACGGCGAGGCCTCGCGCGCGTACGGCGTCTTCGACGAGGAGAAGGGCTGCGCGGTGCGCGGCACCTTCATCATCGACAAGGAGGGCGTGGTCCGCTGGACCGTCGTCAACGGCCTGCCGGACGCCCGCGACCTCAACGAATACGTCAAGGCGATCGACACGCTCTGACCCCTCCGGGGGCGCAGGGGTGTGCGTCGCGCATCTCTCGGGGATGTCCCGGGGGTGACACCCTGGGATTCTTCGGGTGCGGAGCCTGTGGCTGCCGGGAACCGGTCACTAGGATCCAGACGTTGATCCGATACCAACGCACGACGGGGCTCCCCGCCCCCGACACCATTGGGAGGACTCGTGGGAGTCAGCCTCAGCAAGGGCGGCAACGTATCGCTGACCAAGGAGGCTCCTGGCCTGACCGCGGTCATCATCGGTCTCGGGTGGGACGTCCGTACCACCACCGGTACGGACTTCGACCTTGACGCCAGCGCCATCCTGACGAACACGGAGGGCAAGGTCAGCAGTGACGCCAACTTCGTGTTCTTCAACAACCTGAAGAGCCCGGACGGCTCGGTCGAGCACACCGGCGACAACACCACGGGTGAAGGCGAGGGTGACGACGAGCAGCTCAAGGTCAACCTCGCCGGCGTCCCGGCCGATGTGGACAAGATCGTGTTCCCGGTCTCGATCTACGACGCCGAGAACCGCCAGCAGTCGTTCGGTCAGGTGCGCAACGCGTTCATCCGCGTCGTGAACCAGGCGGGCGGCGCGGAAATCGCCCGGTACGACCTCTCCGAGGACGCCTCGACGGAGACCGCCATGGTCTTCGGCGAGCTGTACAGGAACGGCGCGGAGTGGAAGTTCCGCGCCATCGGCCAGGGCTACGCCTCGGGTCTGCGCGGCATCGCGCAGGACTTCGGCGTCAACGTCTGAGCCGAGCACGACCGCATGACCGTCCGGCGCCGCACGCGAGTGCGGCGCCGGACGCGCTCGACAACTCAAGCGACATCACACCGGGGAGGACCACGATCATGGGCGTCACGCTCGCCAAGGGGGGCAATGTCTCCCTCTCCAAGGCCGCACCGAACCTCACGCAGGTGCTGATCGGACTCGGCTGGGACGCGCGTTCCACCACCGGAGCCGACTTCGACCTCGACGCCAGCGCGCTGCTGTGCAAGGACGGCCGGGTGCTCGGCGACGAGTGGTTCATCTTCTACAACCAGCTCACCAGCCCGGACGGCTCCGTCGAGCACACCGGTGACAACCTGACCGGCGAGGGTGAGGGCGACGACGAGTCGATCCTGATCGACCTGTCCAAGGTGCCGGGGTTCTGCGACAAGATCGTCTTTCCGGTCTCGATCCATGACGCGGACAACCGAGGACAGACGTTCGGCCAGGTCAGCAACGCGTTCATCCGCGTGGTCAACCAGGCGGACGGTCAGGAACTCGCCCGTTACGACCTGAGCGAGGACGCGTCCACGGAGACCGCGATGATCTTCGGCGAGGTGTACCGGTACGGCGGCGAATGGAAGTTCCGCGCCGTCGGACAGGGGTACGCGTCGGGCCTCCGCGGCATCGCTCTAGACTTCGGGGTCAATGTTTCGTAAAGCCGTGCGCGGAGCGGGGGAGCCCCGTCCTACCGGCGCGGGGGAGACCCGTACTCACTTGATGGGGTAGCCAGTGGTTTTGAAAACCTTCGGCTGGTCGTTCGCAATTACTGCGCTCGGCTTGGTCGCGGCGGTGTTCTACGACGGATGGACAGCATTCGGGGTCGTCGCGATCCTTGCCGTCCTCGAGATCTCGCTGTCCTTCGACAACGCGGTGGTCAACGCCGGAATCCTGAAGAAGATGAGTGCCTTCTGGCAGAAGATCTTCCTCACGGTCGGTGTGCTGATCGCCGTCTTCGGTATGCGGCTGGTCTTCCCCGTCGTCATCGTCGCGATCAGCGCGAAGCTCGGTCCCATCGAGGCGGTGGACCTCGCGTTCAACCAGCCCGACCGTTACCAGCAGCTGGTCACGGACGCGCATCCCTCCATCGCCTCCTTCGGAGGCATGTTCCTGCTGATGATCTTCCTCGACTTTGTCTTCGAGGAGCGCGACATCCAGTGGCTGCGCTGGATCGAGCGGCCGCTGGCCAAGCTCGGCAAGGTCGACATGCTCTCGGTCTGCGTCGCCCTGATCGCGCTGCTGATCGCTTCGGTGACCGTCGCGACGCAAGCCCACCAGCACGGTGGTGTGCACGTCGACAAGGCGGCGACCGTTCTGCTCTCCGGCGTCGCCGGCCTGATCACCTACTTGATCGTCGGTGGCCTCTCGGGCTTCTTCGAGAACCGTCTCGAGGAAGAGGAGGAGCGCGAGCACGAGGCTGAGGAGGAGGCCAAGCGGTCCGGAAAGAAGCCCACGGCCGTCGTCCTGGCGGGCAAGGCCGCGTTCTTCATGTTCCTGTACCTCGAGGTCCTGGACGCGTCGTTCTCCTTCGACGGTGTCATCGGCGCCTTCGCCATCACCAACGACATCGTGCTGATGGCGCTCGGCCTCGGTATCGGCGCCATGTACGTCCGTTCGCTCACGGTCTACCTGGTCCGCCAGGGCACCCTGGACGACTACGTGTACCTGGAGCACGGCGCGCACTACGCGATCGGCGCCCTTGCCGTGATCCTCCTGGTCACGATCCAGTACGAGATCAACGAGGTCATCACCGGCCTCGTCGGCGTCGTGCTGATCGCCTGGTCGTTCTTCTCATCCGTGCGCCGCAACAAGAAGCTCGCGGCCGCAGAGGGAAAAGCGACGGACCCGGGCGAGAAGGCTGAGGTTTCGTCCGGGCTCTGATCCTGGAACGCTGTGAGCGGGGCGGTCTGCGAGGAGAACTCCTCACCGGCCGCCCCGTCGGCGTAACTGGACCATGAAACATGGGCACTTGGGGGCGAAATGTCCTTCTGGGACGGACTGTGGCGGGGGCGTGCGGCGGAGTTCGAGTCGGGCAGCGCCGCATCGAACTCCATCGAACTCACCAAGCGGCACCCGGTTGTCTCGCTCACGAAACAGGGGGCGGCCACCGGAAATCTGCGCATCAACCTGTCCTGGCGGATGCGGACCTCGGACATCGGCGGCCCCGAGCGCGAGAGCCTGCTGCGGCACCCCTTCAAGCTGTTCAAGCCCGATGTGGTGCAGGCTCATACGCAGAGCATGGTCAATGTGGACCTCGACCTCGGCTGTCTCTACGAACTGACCGACGGGGAGAAGGGCGTGGTGCAGCCGCTCGGCAGCTTCTTCGGCGCGCTCAATGCGCCGCCGTACGTGAAGCTCAGCGGGGACGACCGGTTCGGCTCGGCGTCGGGTGAGACGATCTACGTCAATCTCGATCACCGCGAGTCCATCAAGCGACTGCTTGTCTTCGTCTACATCTACGACCAGACACCGGCGTTCGACCGTACGCACGCCCACGTCACGCTCTACCCGAGCAACGGACCACGCGTCGAGATCAGCCTCGACGAACGCGCCCCACAGGCCCGCTCCTGCGCCGTCGTCACGATCGAGAACGTCAAGGGCGAGCTGATCGTGCGACGCGAGGTGAAGTTCGTGTACGGGTTCCAGGCCGAGCTGGACCGGCTGTACGGGTGGGGACTTCAGTGGGGCCGGGGATACAAGTCCAAGGTCGGGGAGCGCTAGGCCCGACGCGGGCCCTCTGCCACGCCGCCCTCTCCGGCCCCTGTCCGGCTTCCGTCTGGCCCGGTCCGGCCCCGAGTCACCCGGGGCCGGTCGCGGTCTCAGCGGGAGATGAACTGCGGGCCCTGCGGCGGCAGGGCGAAGTTCGGGTCGGGCAGCGGCTGTACCGGCTGCGGATAGCCGTACGCGGGCTGCGTCGTCGGCACCGGAATGGCGAGCGGCGCGGGCTGCGTGGGCGCCGCCGGCGGATACCCGTACGACGGCTGAGAGGCGGGCTGGGGCGCGGTCTGGGGGAGCGGCGCGGCGAGGGGCTGCGGCGCCGGCGGATACCCGTAACCCGAACCCGACCCGGATCCCCAACCTGACTCCGACCCCGACCCCGACCCCGATCCCGATCCCGTGAACGAGGTGTCGGGGGCCGGGGGCGGGAACGACGGTTCGGCGGCCGGCATCGGGCCCGGCGGGGACGACGGAAGATCCGTCGCCGGCTCCGACTCGTCCACCGAGATGCCGAAGTCCGTGGCCAGACCGACCAGGCCGTTCGAGTAGCCCTCGCCCAGGGCCCGGAACTTCCAGCCCTCGCCGCGCCGGTACAGCTCGCCGCAGATCAGGGCAGTCTCGGCGCCCGTCTCCGGCTTCACGTCGAAGTGGGCGAGGGGCTCGCCCTCGGCGGCCGCGGCGTCGTACAGGAGGATCCGCAGGGCGGGTACGCGGTCGAAGGGGACGTCGTCCGCCGAGGCCACGAGGAGGACGCGGCCGACCTCGGGGCCGAGGCCGGCCAGGTCCGACTGGATCGTGTCGGTGAGTCCGTCGGTGACGCGCTTCTTGCCGAGCCGCCAGACCTTGCCCGAGGGGTGCCGGGGCTGGTTGTAGAAGACGAAGTCCTCGTCGGACCGTACGCGACCGTCAGGCCCGAGGAGCAGGGCCGAGGCGTCGACGTCGGGCACGCCCTGGCCGCTGGTCCAGCGCAGCACGGCGCGGACCGCCGTGGCTTCGAGAGGGACGTTCGACCCCTTCAGCATCGCGTGCGTCATGCGGTCATCCTGCCTTCCCTGTCCTGGCCAGGACAACGCGGGGGCCCGAGATGGCGGGGCCGAGCGACATACTCGACATGGGTGGGTTACCTGAATTTCATGCCCGGTGGGAACCCTTGACATGGGTCCCTACGTACTATTACCGGCCACTTAAATTCGGGCCTGAGCGGCACGACGGGGGAGTCTCATGCGTCATTTCGGGCATATCGCCCCTGAGGTGCGACAGCGCCTGTTCTACCGGGAGCCCGGTGACTTCACCGCGGACTCGTCGCCCCGCATGCTCGCGGCGGCCCTCGGTGCCACGCTCTACAGCCCGGCCACGCGGCCGCGTCTCGCCGATGACGTCCTCAAGCAGGCGGCCCGGGGCGTCGTCTCGATGGTGCTGTGCCTGGAGGACTCGATCGACGACGCCGAGGTGGCGGACGCCGAGGAGAATCTGGTCAGGCAGTTCACCGACCTCGCGGCCCGGCCGGACGCGCGGCCTCCGCTGCTGTTCATCCGCGTCCGTGCCGCCGGGCAGATCGCCGACCTCGTGCGCCGCCTCGGCCCCGCCGTGCGGCTGCTGTCCGGATTCGTACTGCCGAAATTCACCGAGGAGCGGGGCGTGCCGTTCCTGGAGGCGCTCTCCGCCGCGGAGGCGGCCACCGGGCGGCGCCTCTTCGCGATGCCCGTCCTGGAGTCGCCCGAACTCCTGCATCTGGAGACCCGGGGTGACACCCTCGCCGGGATCGCCCGCACTGTCGACAAGTACCGCGACCGCGTCCTGGCCCTGCGCCTCGGCGTGACCGACTTCTGCTCCGCGTACGGGCTGCGCCGGCCGCCGGACATGACCGCGTACGACGTCCAGATCGTGGCCTCCGTGATCGGGGACGTGGTCAATCTGCTCGGCCGCGCCGACGGCACCGGCTTCACCGTGACCGGCCCTGTCTGGGAGTACTTCCGGCATCAGGAGCGGATGTTCAAGCCGCAACTGCGCCGCAGTCCCTTCCTGGAGAGCCGGGCCGTCGAGCTGCGCCAGGCGCTCATCGAGCATGACATGGACGGCCTCCTGCGCGAGATCGAGCTGGACCGGGCCAACGGCCTGCTCGGCAAGACCTGCATCCATCCCTCGCATGTGATGCCCGTGCACGCGCTGTCCGTGGTCAGTCACGAGGAGTACGGAGACGCCCAGGACATCCTGCGGCCCGAGCGGGGCGGTGGCGGTGTCCTCAGATCCGCGTACACGAACAAGATGAATGAAGTGAAGCCGCACCGGGCCTGGGCCGAGCGGACTCTCCAGCGGGCGGAGGCCTTCGGCGTCGCCCATGAGGACGTCGGCTTCGTGGAGCTGCTCAACGCCGGCCTGCCCGCGTGACGAGCGCGCGCGTCATGATGAAAGCAACGAAAAGGGGCGAAGTGGTCTGGTCAGGGACATGGGTCGCACAGCGGCTCGGAGTCGAGCTCGTCGGTGACGAGGAGATATCCGGGCTGCTGGGCCTTGCCCTGCGCCGCAATCCCAAACGGGCCCATCTGCTCGTGTCGAACGTCCTGGGCAAGCATGTGCCGCAGTCGCCGGACGTGGTCTGGCGCGCCGGATACGACCTCGGTCTGCGGGTGCGCGAGCTGCTCGGAGACGACGCGGCGCGGCGGGCCGTCGTGCTCGGATACGCCGAGACGGCGACGGGCCTCGGGCACTCCGTGGCCGACGGCCTGGGCCTCGCGCCCTATCTGCACTCGACGCGGCGCCCCGTCGACGGGGTGGCGCGCGCGGGCGGCTTCGAGGAGTCCCACTCGCACGCCACCTCGCATCTGCTGCTGCCCGAGGACCCCCGCCTCCTCTCGGGCGACGGGGCGCTCGTCCTCGTCGACGACGAGTTCTCCACGGGCAATACGGTCCTGAACACGATCCGCGCCCTGCACGAGCGCTACCCGCGCGAGCACTACGTCATCGTCGCCCTCGTCGACATGCGCTCGCCCGACGACCGGGACCGTCTGGCCGACTTCGCCTGTGAGATCGGCGCCCGTGTCGACCTGGTCGCGTCCGCCTCCGGCACCGTCAAGCTCCCCGACGACGTCCTCGCCAAGGGCCAGGCCCTGGTCGCCCGCCACGAGTCCCTCGGCGAGGCCCCGACGGCGCGCACCGAGCGGTGCGCCGAGCCCGGCAGCGTGACGCGTGTGGACCTCGACTGGCCCGAGTCGGTGCCCGACGGGGGCCGGCACGGCTTTACGCCGGAGCACCGTGCGGCGCTCGACGCGGCGCTGCCCGCCATGGCCGCCCGCCTCGCCGCGCCCCTGGGGGACGCCCGCCGCATACTCGTCCTCGGCTTCGAGGAGCTGATGTACGCGCCGCTCGCCCTGGCCCGCGAGATCGAGAAGGGCACGCAGGCGCAGGTGCGCTACTCGACCACGACGCGTTCACCGGTCCTCGCCGTCGACGACCCCGGCTACGCGATCCGCACCCGCCTCGTCTTCCCGGCCCACGACGACCCGGCCGACGGGCCGGGCGAGCGCTACGCGTACAACGTCGCGGGCGGTGACTTCGACGCGATCGTCGCCGTCGTCGACTCCATCGCTGACACGCCTCAACTGCACGCCCCAGACGGCCTGTTGGCGTGCCTCGCCGAGCACGCCCCGCGCGTGCTGCTCGCCGTCGTGCCCTCGTACGTCCCCGAGAGGGGTGCCTCCGTAAAGGCCGTCCCCGAAAGGCCCCTCGTGTCCCCCACGCTCCCCGAGCCCCTCCGCGGCCCCGCCTTCTCCTCGTACGCGCCCGACGAGGTCGGCTGGCTGCTCCAGGACCTCTCGGACGTCGACCTGGAGGCCCCGACCGAGGAGCGCGAGGAGGCGATACAGGGCGGTGGCGCGCACTACGCCGAGTCGCTGCCCGTCGAGTACCAGCCGAGCGCCGAGTACCAGGCGCTGTTCCAGTCCGCCCTGGAGGTCTCCGCCGCGCGGATCGCGCAGGCCGTCGGCGTCGTGACCGAGACCGTGCTCGCGGAGCGGTCCCCGCGCCCCGTGCTGGTCTCGCTCGCCCGCGCCGGGACGCCCGTCGGCGTGCTGATGCGCCGATGGGCGCAGGCGCGGCGCGGCCTCGACCTGCCGCACTACGCCGTCTCGATCGTGCGCGGCCGCGGCATCGACGCGAACGCGCTGCGCTGGCTCGCCGCCCACCACGACCCGGCCGACGTCGTCTTCGTCGACGGCTGGACCGGCAAGGGCGCGATCACCCGCGAACTGGCGGAAGCGCTCGAGGGGTTCCCCGGATTCGACCCGGAGATCGCGGTGCTCGCCGACCCCGGTTCCTGCGTGCGCACCTACGGCACCCGTGAGGACTTCCTCATCCCGTCCGCGTGCCTCAACTCGACGGTCTCCGGCCTGATATCGCGTACGGTGCTGCGTGCCGATCTCGTCGGGCCGAACGACTTCCACGGCGGAAAGTTCTACCGCGAGCTCGCCGAGGCGGACGTCTCCACGCACTTCCTCGACACGATCGAGGCCCGCTTCGACGAGGTCGCCGACGCCGTGGACGCCCAGGTCAAGGAGATGCTCTCCGCCGACCGCGCGCCCACCTGGGAGGGCTGGGCGGCCGTCGAGCGGATCAGCGAGGAGTACGAGATCCACGACGTGAACCTCGTGAAGCCCGGCGTCGGCGAGACGACCCGCGTGCTGCTGCGCCGCGTCCCGTGGAAGATACTCGCCCGCACGGGCGCCGGCGCGGACCTCGACCACGTACGCCTGCTGGCCGAGCAGCGCGGGGTGCCCGTCGAGGAGGTCGCCGAACTCCCTTACACCTGCGTCGGGTTGATCCACCCGAAGTACACGCGGGGCGCCACCGGCGCGGACGGCAAGGCGGTGGGCGCGAAGTGAGCGCGACGCCCGTCACCCTGGTCGCCAGCGATCTCGACCGCACCCTGATCTACTCCGCCGCAGCCCTCGGCCTGACCATGCCCGACGCCCAGGCACCGCGACTGCTGTGCGTCGAGGTCTACGAGGGCAAGCCCCTCTCCTACGTCACCGAGGACGCGGCCGCGCTGCTCGGTGAACTCGGCCGCGCCGCACTCTTCGTCCCGACCACGACCCGCACCCGCGAGCAGTACGGACGCATCCACCTCCCGGGTCCCGCACCGCGGTTCGCGATCTGCGCCAACGGCGGGCACCTGCTGGTGGACGGGGTGTCCGACCCGGACTGGCGTGCCTCTGTGGACGAGCGGCTCGCCGCCGAGTGCGCGCCGCTGGACGAGGTGCGGGCGCATCTGGTGCGGACGGCCGACCCGGCGTGGCTCCTGAAGGAACGCGTCGCCGAGGACCTCTTCGCGTATCTCGTGGTCGAGCGGTCCCTGCTCCCGGAGGGCTGGGTCAAGGAACTCGCCGTGTGGGCGGAGAGACGCGGCTGGACGGTCTCCCTCCAGGGCCGCAAGATCTACGCAGTCCCGAAGCCGCTCACCAAGAGTGCGGCCATGCGTGAGGTGGCCCGCCGCTCGGGCGCGGACCTGATGCTGGCGGCCGGCGACTCCCTGCTCGACGCCGACCTGCTCCTCGCGGCCGACCGCGCCTGGCGCCCCGGCCACGGCGAGCTGGCGGACGCGGGGTGGACGGCGCCGCACGTCACGGCCCTGGAGGACCGGGGCGTCGCGGCGGGCGAGACGATCCTGCGGGAGCTGATCGGGGAGGTCCGGAACCCCCGCACGTCCCCGTAGGGGCCACCCGCACGCCGTACGTACGGGTGAGGCCCCCTGAGCTCACCCTCCGTGCACCTACCTGCCTCTGCCGGAGGTCACCCGCAGCAGCCCCCGCCGCAGCAGCCCCCGCCTCCGCCCCCGCCGCCTGTGGGGCGGGCCGGGGCGGAGCCCGACGCGGTGCCGCCCACGGCGACCGTCGACAGCAGCTTCACCGTGTCGTCGTGGCCCGCGGGGCAGTCCGCGGGGGCCGAGGACTCGGCCATGGGGCGGCTCAGTTCGAACGTGTCGCCGCAGGTCCGGCAGCGGTACTCGTAGCGTGGCATGGGCACAGGTTAGCGGCCGCGCCCGGCGGACGTCAGCGCACGACGGTCCCCTGGCCCGCCCCGAGCAGCCCGAGTTCCGCCCGCGTGGGGGCGCCCTCCCAGTCGCCCGGCTGCGCGACCGCGAAGGCGCCCGTCGTCACGGCGCGGTCGAGGCGCGCGGCGATGTCCTCGCCGTCGAGGAGCGCGGAGAGATAGCCGGCGACGAAGGCGTCACCGGCCCCGACGGCGTCCACCGCGCGCACAGGCCGGGCCGGGACACGTAGCTCACCGTCGGCCGAGTGGGCGACCGCCCCGTCGGCGCCGAGCTTGACGACGACCTCGCGCACCCCGAGATCGAGCAGGGCCTTGACCGCGTCCGGCCCGGGCGGCGCGCACAGCGGCAGCTCGTCGTCGGAGGCGATGAGGACGTCCACGTAAGGGATCCAGTCGCGCAGTTCGGCGGCGGCCTCCTCCGAACTCCACAGCTGAGAGCGATAGTTGGCGTCCAGGCTGACCGGAACACCGTGTTCGCGAGCGAGCCGCAGGGCGCGTCGGCACGCGTCGCGCGCGGAGGTGCCGAGCGCGGGCGTGATCCCCGTCAGATGCAGGACGCGGGGCGGCGGACCGGCCGCGAAGGCCCGCTCGACGCGGTCGACGTCGAGCCGCGAACCCGCCGAGCCCGCACGGTAGTACTGGACCCGCGTCACCTCGGGCAGCCGCGGCTCGAACAGGATCAGGCCCGTGGGGGCGCCGGTGTCACGGGTGACGCACGACGTGTCGACGCCCTCGGCGCGCAACGTGCGCAGGACCAGTTCGCCCGCCTCGTCGGCGCCGACCGCGCCCGCCCAGCGGACGCTGTGGCCGAGCCGGGTCAGCCCGATGGCGACGTTCGACTCGGCGCCCGCGACGGACAGGTCCATCGAGCCGCCCAGCTTGAACGGCCCGTGGCCGCGCAGCGCGACCATGGTCTCGCCGAAGGTGAGCACGTCTACGGGGGAGGCGGCGGGGGACGTGAGGGGGGAGGCGACGGGGGAGACGGCCGGGAAGGGGCTCGACCCCGAAGTCGGTCCCGGCGCCGTCATCCGCACACCGCTTTGAACTCGGCCGCCCGCATGCGCAGGTGACCCAGGTCCCCACCGTCCGCCGCGTCGCCGATGAGCGGCGAGCCGACCCCGACCGCGATGGCACCGATCTCCAGATAGGCGGTCGCCGCCGTCGCGTCGACCCCGCCCACCGGTACGAACGGCGTTCGGGGGAAGGGCCCCCGCAGCGCTTTCAGATACGACGGGCCGCCCATCGCCGACGCCGGGAAGATCTTCAGGGCCGTCGTCCCGGCCGCCTCGGCCGCGATGACGTCGGTCGGGGTGAGCACCCCGGCGAGCACGGGCAGGCCCTGCCGCAGGGACTCGTCGACCCCGGGGCCGAGCCCTGGCGTCACGATGAGGTTCGCCCCGGCCGCGGCCGCTTCGCGGGCGTCCTCGGCGGTCAGGACCGTGCCCGCGCCCAGCCAGACGTCGTCGCCGAGCTCGTCCCGCGCCCTGCGGATCACCGTGAGGGCGTCACGGCCGCTGAGCGAGACCTCCACCAGCGGGATTCCGGCCTCGGCCAGGGCCATGACCGTACGGAACGACGCGTCGGGATCGCTTCCCCGGACGATCGCCACGAGGCGCTCGGTGCGCAGTGCGGTAGTGAAGTCCATGGTGCTCGTCCTCGGTTCCTCAAGGGGCGTTTCGGGGCATTTAGGGGCGTTCTATAAAGCTTAGACACTCGGCTCGGGTCACCACTCGGCGAACGAGCCGTCCTCGTACCGCCACACGGGGTTGCGCCAGGCGTGACCCTTGGCGTCGGCGGCGCGTACGGCCGCCTCGTCGACGTCCACCCCGAGGCCGGGCCGCTCGGTGCGCAGCAGCGAGCCCCCGACGAAGCGGAACGGCTCGCGGTCGGCGACGTAGTCGAGGAGTTCGGCGTCCTTGTTGTAGTGGATGCCGATCGACTGCTCCTGAATCAGGAAGTTCGGTGTGGTGAAGGCGACTTGGAGGCTCGCGGCGAGGGCCACGGGGCCGAGCGGGCAGTGCGGCGCGATGTGGGCCCCGTACATCTCGGCGAGCGCGGCGATGCGGCGCAGTTCGGAGATGCCGCCCGCGTGCGAGATGTCGGGCTGCACCACGGCGACTCCGGCCTGGAGCGGGGCGAGGAACTCCCGTCGGGTGAAGAGCCGTTCGCCGAGCGCGATCGGGATGTTGGAGGCGTTCACCAGGTCGGGGACGGCGTGCATGTGTTCGGAGAGGACGGGCTCCTCGACGAACAGGGGCGCGTACTCGGCGAGCAGCGGGAGCAGCCGGCGGGCGTTCGCGGGGGAGACGCGGCCGTGGAAGTCGAGCGCGAAGTCCCTTTCGTCGCCGAGGACTTCACGTGCCGTCTCCGCGCGCAACAGGCACGCGCGGACCTCCTCGCGCGTGGCGAGCGGCGTCATGCGCCCGCTGGCGTTCATCTTCACCGCCGTGAACCCTGCCTCGACCTGGGCGCTCACCGCGTCCCTGACCTCGCTCGGCTCGTCACCGCCCACCCAGGCGTAGGTGCGGATCCGCTCGCGCACCGGCCCGCCGAGCAATTGGTGCACCGGCTGCCCGTACGTCTTGCCCTTGATGTCCCACAGCGCCTGGTCGAGCCCGGCGACGGCGGACGACAGGACCGGCCCGCCGCGGTAGAAGCCGCCCTTGGTCATGACCTGCCAGTGGTCCTCGATGCGCAGCGGGTCCTGGCCGACCAGATGTTCGGCGAGCACCTCGACGGCGGCCCGCACCGGCTCCGCGCGCCCCTCGACGACTGGCTCACCCCAGCCCACGACCCCTTCGTCGGTCTCCACGCGGACGAACATCCAGCGGGGCGGGGCGAGGAAGGTCTCGATGCGGGCGATCTTCACGTACGGGTTCCTCTCGGGGCGGTACGGAGGTGGGGGCGGGGCCGGTGTCAGGGATGTCCGCGCCGGGACAGTTCGATCACGTCGAGCATCGCGGCGAAAGCGCCGTCCTGGTCCCGTGCGCGCACGCGTTCGGCGACCCGGGCGTGGGCGGGCAGCGGGTGCTCGTGCCGTCCGGCGTGCACGAGCCGGTCCCGTACGACCAGGGCCGGGATGATGACGCGCCGCATCTGCGCGAAGAAGGGGTTGCCGGAGGCGGTGAGGAGCGCCGTGTGGAAGGAGGCGTCGGCGCGCACGGCGAGAACGGGGTCGCCTTCGGTCATGACGGTGTCGGTCATGACGGGCGTCTGCTCGGCGGCGGCCATCGCGCTCAGTGCGGCGTCGAGGGCGGCGAGATCCGCGTCCGTGCGGTGCAGCGCGGCGAGCGCGGCCGCGGCGGGCTCGACGGCGCGGCGGAGCTCGAGGAGGTCGGTGAAGAAGGCGCCGGGCGCGCCGGAGTCGATCGTCCAGCGCAGTACGTCGCTGTCGAGGAGGTTCCAGTCGTCGCGCGGGCGTACGAAGGTCCCCCGCTTCTGCCGGGCGTCCAGCAGGCCTTTGGTGGTCAGCACCTTGATCGCCTCGCGCAGCACGGTCTGGCTGACGTCCAACTCGGCCATGAGCCCAGGCAGATCGAGGAGATCCCCCTCCGCGTACGTCCCGTCGAAGATCCGCCGAGCGAGCGACTCCACGGCGATCCGGTGGACGCCGCGTCCGGTGTACGAGACCCCCGGCGCGCCGTCCCGGCTCGGGCTGTCCGTGCGTGGGCTGCCCCTGTCCTTGCGCGTCATGGGGGCAGCCTCGCACGTGAGCGGGTTATTTATCAATTATTCTCGGCGGTCCAGGGCCGTCAGGGATTTTGGTGGTCTCAGTGGCGCCGCCGATCCGGGCTGCGGCGGCCTCGGGGGTGGGATGCGGCCGTTGGGCGGCGCGTGCGCGGTCCTCGCGTGCGGCGGCTTCCGGGTGACGGGCACGCCAGTACGGGTTGTCGTGCGGCAGCGTTCCGCTGACGCGCCCGTACATCCCGAAGGACATGAGCATCACGCCGACCACGAAGCTGAACAGCACGTTCTGGATCTGGAACGCGAGGAAGTTGAAGTCGGTCTGGAGAAGGGCGAGGTTCACGAAGCCGCTGAGGATGAACAGGATGCCGAAGGTCATGTTGATCGTCGAGGCGACGTTCCGTCCGATGACCATGCCCGCGAAAAGGATCAGACCGACGCAGATCGACAGGACGCTTAGGGCACCGTTGGTGTTCAGGCCGGCGACCTTGTCGCCGCCGGTGTCGAAGAATCCGATGTGATCGATGAGCCCCAGAATGCCGAAGGCGACCAGCAGGAGCCCCATCAGGCCCGCGCCCATCCGGTAGACCTTGCTGAGCCCGTGGTCGACGGGCAGATGATCGTCGAGGACGACGCGCTGGTGCCGGAACCGGGCTGGGCGGACTTCGGACGCATGCGTGGCCATGATCGACTCCCTGCACATACCTACCTCAAGGGTCCGCCCGTAGCCCCGAGGGCGGCAACAGGGACGGCTCGGGGGCCAGGTAGGGGCGGGCACCTCAGGAGTAGGCTCAGCTCGGGCGATTCGGGAGGGCGCGGTTCAAAAGAGGGTGCGGCTCAGGAGGGCGCGGTTCAAGAGGGCGCGGCTCAGGAGTGGGCCCCCCGCTCCTCCCTGATCTGGGCGACGACTCGGGCGACCGTCTGCCGGACGGCCTCCGTCTCCGTGAGGAAGTGCCAGTAATCGGGGTGGCGCCCTTCGAGGGCGGCGACGGCGCGGTCGAGGCGGCCCACGGAGTCGTCGAGGGGGCGGGCGTGCCGCGGCTCGGGCGTGCTGCGCCCCGACATGGCGAGCCGCTGCGCGTCCCGGATGGCGAACCGGGTCCGGTCGATCTCCTGCTGCGGGTCCTTCGCCACGGCGTTCAGCCGCTGCAGCCGGTCGGACGCGGCGGACACGTCCTCGTCCGTCGTGTTCAGCAGGGCCCGGACCGTCGAAAGGCGCGACGTCGCGTCCGGCCAGCGCTGCTCGTCCCGCGCCGCCCGCGCCTCGCCGAGCTTCAGCTCCGCCTGCCGTACGTTCTCCGCAGCGCGCTCCGGCACATGCTGGAGGTCCTGCCAGCAGGGGGCCGTGAACCGTCTGCGCAGCTCGCTCAGGATGGGCTCGACCTGCCCGGCCCGCGTGGTCAGGGCCTGCGCGCGCGTCCGCAGCGACACGAGGCGGCGGTCGATCTCGGAGGCGCGCTCCGGCAGCCGCTGGGCCTCGGCCCGCACGGCCTCGGCATCCCGGGCGACCCGCTCGGCGCGCTCCAGGGTCTCCGGCACGCCATGCTGGCCCGCGCCCTGGTTGAGCCGGGTGAGCTCGGGCCCGAGGGCCGCGAGACGGGCGGCGAGATCGTCGGCCTTGAGCCCGGCGCCGCGCACGGCGTCCAGGGAGTTGCTCGCCGCGAGGAGCGCCTGCCGCGCCCGCTCGACGGCGGGCGCCAGCCGCGCCAGCTGCGTCTCGGCCTTCCCGAGCAACGGCCCGAGGCCCTGCGAGAACCGGTCGAGGTCGAGCTTCACCTTGGTCAGCTCGTCCTTGGCCCGGCTCAGCTCGGCGCGCGCCCGCGAAGCGACCGACGCCTCCAGGTCGTCCCGGTCGAGGTCGTGCGCGTCCACGGCGGTGATGTACTGCAGGCTGGCCTCGTCGATCCGCCGGCCGAGAGCCTCGAAGTCGGAAACGGTGCGGCGCGCGGCGGGCGAGTCGTCGACGGCCGTGATGGTCTCGATGGAGATCCGCAGATCGCGCTGGGCTGTGTCGAGTTCGTAGAACGCGGCCGCGGCGGCGTCCTTGGCGGCCTGCGCCTCCGCCCGCTGGCCCTCCCCACGCCCGAACCAGCGCCGGGTACCGCCCCCGGCGAACGCGGCCGGCGCCGCAGCGACGGCTACGGCGATGAGCGGCAGCGGAAGCAGGACGAGCCCGAGCAGATCGCGAAGCGCGGCGCGCGGTCGCATGGACGACGCATACGGCCGCATCGGTGGTGTCGCCGTCACTACCCTCTCCCGTGCTGCCCTCGCCCGTGCACTCATCCGCCCTGCCCGCTGTCATTCTCCCACCGGTTAATGACGAACACACGGGCCGGATAGTTCGCTCCGGGCCCGGGGACTTTGCCGGACGATACGGGTTTGCGGGGTACCACCACGGGCAAGGTAGGCTGTCGAATCATCCCGGGCGCGTAGCTCAGCGGTAGAGCGCTGCCCTTACAAGGCAGATGTCGGCGGTTCGAAACCGTCCGCGCCCACCAGTCTCGGGACATGAGTAAGGCCCAGGTCAACCGGTGCGAATCCGGGGACCTGGGCCTTAGTCGTTCTCGGCCGCTCTTCGGCGCCGTGCCACTGACGTGCCAGATGGGCTGTGCGGCGGCCGCTTCACCTTCCTGATCTGGCCGTCCACGTAGTCGGCGATCGCGTGGTCACGACCGTTGACGAGGTGCTGATAGATCAGCGCTGCCCGTACGGACGAGTGCCCCATGCGGTGCATCAACTCGCGCGTGGAGGCGCCGCCCGTCGCGGCGAGGGTGTTGCCGGTATGCCGGAGGTCGTGAAAGTGGACGTCGTCCAGGCCGGTCGCGGCGAGCGCGCGGAGCCAGATCCGCCGGAAGTCGTTCCGGCGCAGGACACCACCGCGGGCTCCGACGAAGACGAGCCCGGTTCGGCCGGCATCGGCGTACTCGGCCAGGTGGTTCGCCAACTCCTCGGCGAGGGAGGCCGGAAAGGCGACGGTACGGACACCGGCCGCGCTCTTTGGAGCCTTGACGGTGAGGCCGTCGGTGGGCGTCTTGGCGCAGGCGCGGCGGACGAGACGGTACGGGCCTCCCCAGGTCGATGTCACGGTGCTGCAGGGCCGCCAGCTCGCCGAAGCGGAGCGCGCAGAACGCCGCGAGGAGGATCAGCGCCCGGCAGTGGGGCGGAACAGCGTCGACCAGGCGGTACACCTCCGGAACGGAACGCTGAGGCCGGGGTCTTCGCGTATGTGCAGGCGTGTGCCGCCCGGAGCGACCGTATGTCGAGGTCTCTGGACGAGGCGTGGACGGGATCTTGAAGCGTTGCCGACCAGGACACCTAGTGCCGCATCAGGCAACGTTTGCCCTGTCGACGACGGCTTGGAGGTGCTGGTCGTCGGCATGGCGGTTTCGCCAGATGATGTAGCGGCGGATCATGCTGCCCTGTTCCTTGTGGTCGGCGTGGTCCGTGCCGTCCAGGGTGAAGTAGCGCAGGGCCGTGAACTGGGCCTCGATGCGGTTGAGCCAGGAGCTGTTGGTCGGTGTGTAGGCGATCTCGACGTTGTTCGCGGCAGCCCAGATGCCGACCCGTTGACACCTTTTCGTCGTCAGGTGCGGGGAGAAGTTGTCGGCCACGATCGCGATCCTGACGTCGGCCGGGTAGAGGCTGCGCAGGTAGCGGCAGAACTCCAGGAACTGGGTGCGCCGCTTGACCGGTTTGATGTGGCCGTAAAGCTTGTCCTTGGACAGATCCAGAGCGGCGAACAGGTGCCGCACCCCGCCGTAACGGTTGTAGGTCGCTCGCCGCCGTCGGCGCGGTTCGCGATCTGGGTCCTTGTGCTTGCCGCCGCGCTCGGCCCACTGCCGGCCCGGGTGGGGCATCAGGTTGAGCGGCCCGAACTCGTCCATGCAGAAGATGACTTCGGGTTCGCCGTCCTCGGGTATGACCTCGCCGTCGGCGATCGCGTACAGGTGCTCGACCCGCGCTTTCTTGGCCGCGTAGTCCGGATCGCGAGAGGTCTTCCAGCTCTTCAGGCGTTGAAAGGAGACTCCCTCCTCGCGGAGCAGGATGCGCAGGCCCTCGTGGCTGATGTCGTCGACCACCCCCTCGGCGACCAGGAAGTCCGCCAGCTTGGACAGGCTCCAGGTCGAGAACGGCAGGTCATGCTCGGTGGGCTTGGACTTCGCGATCTTCTTGATCTCACGGCGCTCCGGCAGCGTGAACGTCTTCGGCCGGCCACCGGAGTACTTCGGATACAGAGAGTCGAAGCCGTCGGCGTTGAAGTTGTGGATCACGTCCCGGACCCGGTCGTCGCTGGTGAACGACACCTCGGCGATTCTGGCCACCGGCATGCCCTGCGCGGAGAGCAGCACCATCTGGGCCCGCCGCCAGGTCACCACCGACCCGGTGCCTCTGCGGACAATCCGCAGCAGCCGTCGCCCCTCATCGTCATCGATCTCTCGGACACGCACTCGTTCCGCCATCCGGACAGAATGACGCCCACGCGCCGTCGACCACAGCACCCGGACGGCGCGTCACATCACAACAGGGCAAACGTTGCCTGAGGCGGCACTAGTAGCGTGTCGTTGCTTAGTTCTGGGTTGTTTGGTTGGGATGGTGGGGTCCGGCAGATGTTGCTTCCCTTCTGCCGGACGGGAGTTGGGGTGATGGGTTCGCAGAAGAAGAGGCCGGTGGTGCTGACCGCGGCTGATCGTGAAGAGCTGGTTCGGGTAACCACGACGGGTATCCATCCAGCCTCGGTGATCAGAAGGGCGCGGGTGCTGCTCGCGCTCGACACCTCTGCAGGCGCGATCGGCTCGCAGGACGCGGTCGCGGCCCGGGCCGGAGTCTCGGGCGAGACACTGCGGCTGGTGGCCAAGCGGTTCGCCGAGACCGGTGGCGATGTTCACGCCACGATCGCCCGGAAGAAGCGCGAGCTGCCGCCGGTACCCTCGCCGGTGACCGGTGAGGTCGAAGCCCGGCTGATCGCGATGGCATGCTCACAGCCACCCCAGGGCTATACCCGGTGGTCCCTGCGGCTGCTGGAGAAGCATGTCGCGCTGGTCGAGGACATCCCGAACCTGGATCACTCCACCATCGGGCGGGTCTTAAAAAAACGAAACTGCGTCCTCATCTGAAGAAGTGCTGGACCATCCCACCGAAGGCAAACGCGCAGTTCGCGGCCCGGATGGAAGACGTACTGGCCATCTATGCCCGGCCCTATGACCCAGCACGTCCGGTCGTGTGCATGGACGAGAAGCCCTACCAGCTCCTCGACCATGCCCGCGCCCCGCTCCCGGCCCGCCCTGGCCACGACACCTGCCAGGACAGCGAGTACATCCGCTGCGGCACGTGCTCAATCTTCGTGTGGGTCGAACCCCTGCGCGGGTGGCGTCGAGTTCAGGCACTGTCCCAGCGGACCCGGATCGACTGGGCCGGCCAGATCAAACAGCTGCTGAGCGTGGATTACCCCGACGCCGAGGCCGTGGTGCTGGTGATGGACAACCTCAACACCCACACCATCGCCTCACTGTACGAGGCCTTCGAACCAGAAGAGGCCTTCGCGCTGGCCCAACGCCTCGAGATCCACCACACGCCCAAACACGGGTCATGGCTCAACATCGCCGAGATCGAACTCTCCGCGCTGACCCGCCAATGCCTCGACCGCCGGATCAACGACCTCGACATCCTCAACACCGAACTCACAGCCTGGCAGAACGCCACCAACACCGACCAACGCCAAGTGAACTGGCAGTTCACCACCCACGACGCACGCACCAAACTACGTCACCTTTATCCCAAAAATTAGCTACGACGGTCTACTAGCAGTGGTTGACCGGAGTCCTGCAGGTCGACCGCGGTTTCGACACTGCCGACGCCTTCGCCCCCCGGGTCGTATCGCCGGCACGGGCCGTGGTGCCGCCCTGAAGCACAACGCTTCCAACGGCATGCGGTCGACAGAGACGCGCAGCCTGGCCCGCAGTCTCGGCACCATGCATGTCGCCACGGCCGACAGACCTGGCACCCGGAGCCACATCGCGTATCCGGTCGGCAGGGGCATCTTGGTTCTATGCTCCGTGCTTGCTCATTGAACTTGGTTCTTCGGCTACTGAGGCGACGCACGCTCACCTCGCATGCCCGATCGGAGGGCACGCCACGGGGAGCCACGAGGAAGACCGGCGAGCCGCCTGTGATCACGCACGTCGGCGTCTTGCCAAGTCAGCCACCAGGCGCATACGCGATCTTCCTCGGAGTGGGCCTAGGATCGCGAACCATGGAAATACTGGGTGTTGGCGCCACTCTTGTCGTGCTGGTCTCCATAGGAGGCATCGAAAGCCGGATAAAGCGAACCGATCGCAGAATCAGCCGAGTTGAGCACAAGATCGATCTGATCCTCGATCACCTGGGCCTCTGCGAAGTCGACCCGGAACTGGAGCAGGTTGCCACACACCTGCGGAACGGGAAGAAGATCCAGGCAATCAAGGTCTACCGCGAGATCACGGGGGCTGGTCTGAAGGAGGCTAAGGACGCGGTCGATCGCATGGCCTAGCTAGAGCGAGCAGTCAAGAACAGCGGGGTTCCGCCGCACACCCCGGTTCTCTCTCGGAGGGGGAGGGAGAGAGGGCAGGACTGCACGCGCGGGGGCGTTGCAGTGTCCCACGTGTGCGGCTCCCACCAGAGTTGTCGCGAGTCGGGAGAGCATCGAAGCTCCGAGCCCAGCATGTATGGCGCATGGTCGCCGTTCTCGCTGGTGTCTGCTTCGGGCCGGGGCTGATCCAGCGTCGTCGTTTCACACTTCTGACCTCGGCATACAAGGAGCGCGGTGCGCGGTCCGGCCCTCTAGCGCACCCATGTCTTCATGTGGCCCCTGATCCGCGATCTGTCCATCAACGTCCGGAGCGGTGCATTCGTAAGCCTGGCCGGCCTGGCGCTGCGGCAACTGTGCCGACGGCGGAGCCGAGTTGGGACAGAGGTGATGCCAAGGACCGACACGAACGAGGCCGACTAGCAGCGGGGGGCGGAGCCGTGTCAAGGCCGTGCCATATAGGGCTGAGGCGACGCCCACGGTCCCTCACGGTCGAGCCGCCTCGCAAGGCACGCCTCGACGGGCCCCTTGCCGGCAACGCGCCCCCTCCATCCCCTGCCGACCGATCCCCCCGCCGGAAGCATCACCTTGTACTCGCGGGTGACGTCCTGCCCTTGCCCGCATGCATCGCAGCGCGCCGGGCAAAGAGCGCCACCAGCGGCAGACCGCGTGTGCGCCAGGAGCAACCTGCCGGGCAGGGAACGGAACAGTTCAGCCGTGGCTCGGACGGGTGAGCCCTCGGCGACGACCGCGCAGAGCCTCCAGGAGCGCTCCCAGGGCGAACGACTGGACCAGAGCGCTGATGACGACGCCGCTGACCAGGTACCAGATGGGCGCCTCCACACCCCAAACCGCCCCGACGACCCCTGCCGCCAGCAAGGAAGTAGGGGCGGTGAGAAGGAAGGGCCATATCCCGACGATTCCGGGATCCGCGAGCAGCGCGGCAGCCACCTCGAACACGACGGACGCGCCGACGAGCCCCAGATAGACAGCAGAAGCGGCATTGGCGAAGGTCAGACGCGACAGAGTACGAGCATTCATCGATTCCCCCGGAGGTGTGATGCTCCCCATGCTCCTGGCGGACCATGACTCCGGCGTGAGTATCCGTACTCAATTCGACTCGCCTCGGCGCCAGTAGATGCACCGTCAGGGAGGTAGATGACTCGTCCGTCCGTGGTACGAGGAACTCCCGTACGGACAAGGGCGGATGCTCCTACCGCCTGGACTGAGCGGACCCCGGCGGCCGGGGTCCGTGTCAGCAGGGCTCGTTGAACTTCACGGCGTTGAACTTCACCGGCCGGCCGTCGAGTTTGGTGCCCGGCGTCGGGTTCTGGGTGCAGATCCGCCAGTTGGACTCCATGAACACGATGCGGTTCTGTCCGGTCGCGTCGTTCACCGTGATGCTGTAGGCGCTGTCGAGGGCCTCGCGGGCCGCCTTCACCGACTTGCCCTTGAAGTCGGGCATCGTGGCCCCGGCCGCCTGCGGCGTGCCCGCGTCCTTCGACGGGCATTCCTCCTCCAGCTTGACCGTGGCGAAGTCGATTCTGGTGTCCGTGGCGTGCTTCCCGGCCGCCGGGGTCTGCGAGCACACCTTCCAGTTGCGGTCGAACGCCTGCATGCGGCCCCGGCCGAGGGCGTCGTGGGACGTGAGTCCGTAGAAACCCGCGGCCTGCGCCTGGTCCTGCGCGTACTGGAGGCCCTTGCCGGTCATGCTCGGCAGGTTTGCCGTCTCGGCGGCGGTGGCCTTGCTCGGAGTGGCCGGGGTGGCCGGGGTGGCCGGGGTGGGCGTTCCGGGCGTGGTCCGAGGTGCTGCCGGTTTGTCACTGACCGTTGTGGCTCCGCAGCCCGTGAGTGCGAGAAGTGCGGTGCCGGCGAGTGCGGCGACGGTCGTGCGCGTGCCCATGTCGTAGTCCCCCTGGGATGGTGCGTGTGCAGAAAGGGCATTATGCGTCATGTGAAGGGAACGTGAAGGAGTCTTCCGTTATATGGGCCCGGGGGAGGGTGGAATGTCCGTGTGGGGTGGGTGTGTTGTCGGCGGGCGGTGCGCCTGACGTCGTAACTTCCGTCACTCTGCGGGGGTTTCACGCGGCCTTCACGGGCGTGGACGTAGGCTTCACGTTATGGCCACGACTTCCGAACCCGCGACCGTGCGGCCTGCCGCCGAGGTGAACGAGCAGATACGTGCCCTTTGGCTGCGCGCCGGGGGGCGGTTGAGCGCGGAGGAACGGGTTGAGTACGAGGCGCTCGTGGTCGAATGGGCCGCCGCCATGCGTGAGGCCGCTTGACCGTCGCCCCGCTTGAGCGCTGCCCCGCTTGAGCGCTGCTCCGCTTGAGCGCTGCTCCGCCTGAGGGGGTCGGCCGGGTTCGGTTACTCCGGGGTGGGGATGTCCGTCTCGTGGGCCCGCTTGAGGCGCATGCGGGCGTCCACCGTCTCCGGGCCCGATACGTCCTTCCAGTAGCGGTGGCACGTCACGAAGACCGCCAGCTCGCGCTCCCGCTGGCGGAGCTTTTCGACTTCGGCCTGTTCGTCCGGGGTCCAGCCGGGGGATGCGGGGCGCTCGCGCTTGCGCCAGCCGTGGTCGTCGCTGAACCCGTCGAGAGGGTCCACCGACCAGGGAAGCCGCTTCAGGAGGGTCAGGAGCTCCGCCCTGACCTGGTGCAGCTCCTCCTGGCCCGCCAGGAGGTCACTCGGGAAGTCATAGGTCGCTGCCACGCGGCAATGCTACGCCTGTTCGATTTCTTGAGGCGAGCGATGAGGGCCGTGTTCATTCGTACGTGTGTTTCGAACGTACGTTCTTTCCGAAGGCGTGCGCGAGGGCGGGGATGCGCGCGAGACTGGAGGCATGTGCCGCAGCATCAAGACCCTTCGCCCGCCCGTCCTCCCCGAAGAGGCCACCGAGGAGGAGATCCGGGCCGCAGCCCTGCAGTACGTGCGCAAGGTGTCCGGCTTTCGGGCGCCCGCCGCGCACAACAAGGAGGTGTTCGACCGGGCCGTGGAGGTCGTCGCCCAGGCGACCGCCGAGCTGCTCGACGGGCTCGAAATCCGTGGCCAGGGGCGCCAGTTGGCCCCGGAGTCCGCAGCCTAGGGGCGGGCCGGGTCCCGGCCTGGGCCTGGATGGGTCAGCTCGCCCGTTCCGCCGGTCGCCGCATGAGGAACGCCGCCCCCGCCCCCGCCGCGAACAGCGCGAGCAGTGACACCCCCGTGGCCAGCCAGCTCGCGCCGAGCCACTGGCCGCCGAAGTAGCCGAGGGCCACGCTGTAGCCCGCCCAGGCCACGCCCGCGAGGGCGGACCACGGCAGGAACTCGCGGACCCGGCGATGAGCCGTGCCCGCCGCGAACGAGACGATCGAGCGGCCCGCCGGGGCGAAGCGGGCGATGACCACGAGGATGCCGCCGCTGGAGCGCGCCAGCGCCCCGCCGAGACGTTCCTGCGCGCTGGTCAGGCGGCGGGATCGGGCGATCGCACGGTCGAGGCGTTCGCCGCCGCGCCAGGCGATGCGGTACGCGACCAGGTCACCCAGTACCGACGCCGTGGCCGCCGAGAGGGTCAGCGCCAGGATGGACGGCACCTCGTGCGTCACCTGCCCGGCCGCCGCCCCCGTGCCGGCCGCCGTGGCGGTGGCCGCGGTGATGATCAGGACGCCGCTCGGCAGGACGGGCAGGAACACGTCGAGCAGTACCGAGAGGGCCACCACCGCGTAGATCCACGGACCGCCCGTCAGCGACCCCACACTCTCCAGCACCCGCGACTCCCCGTGATCCGTGTTCGTGAATTCCCCGGTCGGCGACTGACGCCGCGGTGTCGCGGGGAGCGGCAGGGGCGGCTGATGACAGCTGTACAGCGTACGCCTCGGTTGTGGCTGGAGGGCCACCAGGGGCTCAGGTGTTCTCCAGGTCACGTTCACCCGGGTGCCGCGTCGCACGGGCGGTACGCCCCGGTATCCCCGTGCGAACGACGGGACGGGAGAGCCGGCCCGGGGCGGCTGACGGGCGAAAGCTGGAGGAGCGGCCGATGGTGGCAGGAATCGTGGAGGGAGCCGTGGCGGCGGCCGTGCTCGCGCCAGGCAACGGGACGGCGGGCAGCGGGACGGCGGGCAGCGGGACCGAGGGCAGGGGGTACCGGCACGCGGCGCGCACCGGTACCCCCCATCAAGCAGTCACCCCATCAAGCCGCGGCGGGCTCCCGCTCCGCGGCGGACACCGAGGCGGCCGGGCGCTCCGCCTTGCTCTCGCCGCGGGCGGTGAAGAGCCGGTCGAGGCCGAGCGCGCCGGAGCCGGTGAAGACCAGGAGCAGCATGGCCCAGCAGAACATCGCGGACGGTTCGCCGCCGTTCTGGAGCGGCCACAGGGCCTCCGGCTGGTGGACCTTGAAGTACGCGTAGGCCATTGAGCCGGAGGCTATGAAGGCCGCGGCGCGGGTGCCGAGGCCGAGGGCGACGAGGGTGCCGCCGACGAGCTGGATGACGGCCGCGTACCAGCCGGGCCAGGTGCCGGCGGGGACGGTGCCGCCGCCCATCGCTCCGCCGAAGACGCCGAAGAGCGAGGCGGCGCCGTGGCAGGCGAAGAGCAGGCCCACGACGATGCGGAACAGGCCGAGGGCGTAAGGCTGGGCGTTGTTGAGACGTCCAGTCATGGGGGGACTCCTTGTGTCGGTTGGGGACGAACCGATGGAGGCCACAGGTTAGGGGACCCTAATCAACGCTTGCAAGTTCAACATTTGGCCGCGAGAGCTGCTCCGTGCCCGGTTCCGCACGCTCCCCGGAAGCCGTCCGCAGAGCCGCTCGCGCGACCGCGTCCGCGTCCGAAAGGGTCACCGAGTCGACCCCCGGCCGGGCCCCCGCCGCGGTCACCCAGTGCACCCCCTCCGTGGGCACGCCGACCGCGAACCGCCGTGCGTGCGGCCTGCCTTGACGGTCGATCAGGCGGTACGGGCGTGGTGTGACGTCCACCCCGCCCGTCGCGTAACCGTCGAGCGTGTGCGGCCGGACGTGGCCCGTCTTCAGGAGCCCGGCGAGCAGTTGGTCGCCGGTGCGCGCCACGTCCGTCTCCGGCAGTCGCGCCTCGACGAGTGTGGTGGCTCTCACGGATGACCCGGGAACATCGGGCGAGTGCGCGACGAACGCGCCGTCCTCGGCCCGCACGTCCAGGCGCGGCCCGACCACGGTCAGGAGGCCGGACTCGATGAGCGCGCTCATCTCCTCGATGCGCCGCCGGGGCGGGCCGATCGACAGGAAGGCGTTGAGCGGGGTGTACCAGCGGTCGAGGTGGTCGCGGCGCGACGCGCCGCCGATCCCGCCGTGGTCGACGGCCTGGCGCAGTTCGTTGCGCAGGTCGCGCAGCACGTCCAGGGCGGCCTTCACGGGACCGTCCGCGTTGCCGAGCGCGGCGTGCGCCGCGTCCTCGCGCAGATGGGCCAGGAGCCAGGTCCGCCACTCGTCGGGCGAGCCGAACGAGAGCTCCGCGTGCGGCCGGGAGACATGGTCCCAGGACCAGCGGAGAACCTCCGGAATCCCGAACTCGTACAGGACGTCGGCCTCTTCGGAGCTCTGGTGCGGCGCGGCGAGGAAGCCTTCGCGGAAACCGGTGTCCCCCGCTCCCGCGCGTCGCAGCAGGGTCTCGTAATAGACGGTCTCCACCTCCTTCGCGACGAGTGGCCAGATCTCGCCCAGGAAGTCCGGCGCGTCCCCGGAGTCCGCGCGCTCGCGGAAGCGGGCGATGACCTCGGGGGTGAGGACGGCGGGTTCGTGGCGCCCGTACGGGCCCTTGGCGTTGTCGCCGCGCGCCTGGTACGGGATGCCGCGGCGCGAACCGGCGTACAGGCGCGGCTCGCGGCCCGAGGGCTTGTACCGCAACTCCCCCGACGATGTGCGGCGGTAACGTCCGCCGCGGCCCTCGGTGAGCAGCGCCATGTGGTCGAAGAAGTTGAGGCCGAGGCCCCTCAGCAGGACGGGTTCGCCCGGGGAGAGGGGGGAGAGGTCCAGGTCGGCCGGGTTCGCGGGCTGGATGTGGCGCAGGCCGTGCTGCCGCGCGTACTCGGTGAGACGCGTCTGGGCGGGGCTCGCGGCGGTGGGCAGATGGCCCTGGGCGAGGACGACGGCGGACAGGCCGGTCAGTTCACGCCCGTTGTCGAGTACGAGGGTCTGGCGGCCGTCGTCCGCGTCGTCGAGACGCACGGCTCGCGCGCGATGGACCTCGACGCGTACGGCGTCGGGTGCGCAGCCCACGGTTTCGGCGAACACCCACTCCAGGTACCGGCCGTAGAGGGCGCGGGTCGGGTAGTCGTCGGGGCCGAGGGCGAGGCCCTGGCGCTGGGCCCACTCGTGCAGGCTCGGCCCCCGGCGTATCGGGCCCGAGCAGTCCACGCTGTCGTCGGTGAACAACGTGACCTGTGAGGCGACGGTGTTCATCAGGAGTTCGGGCGCCTGCGAGGTCCGCCAGACGCTGCCGGCTCCCGGCGGCGCCGGATCGACGACGTGGACGGTGAGGCGGGCGCCGGGCGGCAGGAGCTCGCCGGCGGAGGCACAGAGTCGTTCGAGGACGCTGGTCCCGCGCGGGCCCGCGCCGACTATCGCTGCGGCCGGCGCCGAGCACACTGCGGACAAAGAGGGACTCCAGGGGCATGTGGGGCTGCTGGAAGCGGAACGTCCGCTCATCATGCCGGGTCGCCCTGTCAAGGGAAGAGCGGAGTCCGGGTGTACGCCGTATCTTCACCGGGCGGCCCCGTGGGCGACAGCCCTGGTCACGCACGGTCATTCACGTCATTCACTCAGTACGGTCATTCACTCAGCACGGCGTCCGCCGCCTCCTGCAGTCCGGCCTGTCCGCCCGGCGCCGCCTGCGCCTGCTGGAGGCGGAGGCGTGCCGTGCGCCCGCGCAGGGTCAGTGTCATCAGCTGGTTGCCGAACCAGGGCCCGCCCGTCTTGCGCCAGGAGACCGGGGGAGCGGCGAGGCGGCCGTGTCGGGCGAAGCGCCGTCCGAGAGAGCGGCCGAAGCGGCTCCAGCCGAAGCGGAATCCGACCTTTATCGTGCCGGGGATCGAGTTGTGCACCGGTGAGCAGGTCAGCTGGAGGACGCGCGCGGCCGGGGCCGCCGCGCCGTCGGGCCAGGAGGGTTCGGCTACGTACGCGTGGTGGACGTCGCCGGAGAGTACGCACACCGTCGCCGGTGCGCCCTCGCCGCCGCCCGCCTCGGCGATCAGCGCCGTCAGCGCGTCGAACGACGCGGGGAACGCGGCCCAGTGCTCCAAGTCGGCCCGCCTGCGCAGCTTTTCGCCGAACCGGGCCCAGCGCGCACCGCGCTCACCCCGGCACAGCGCGGCGTTCCACCTCTCGGCGTCGTGCACGAGATGCGGCAGCAGCCAGGGCAGCGAGGTCCCGATCAGGAGGTGGTCGTACGCCCCTGAGGTGCCGTCCGACGGCGCCCCCGTCCCCTCCAGCGCCTGCTCCCGCAGCCACGCCGCCTCCGACGGGTCGAGCATCGACCGGTCCGTCTCGGCCAGGACGCGGGCGGCCCGCGTGTCGACCATGAGGAGCCGTACGCGGCCGAAGTCGCGCCGGTAGCTCCAGCGGACGGAGGTCGCGTCGGTGTCGGCGCGGGCGGCGAACTCCCTGAGTGTGTCCGTCCCGTCGGGGTCCGCGCGCACCGCCGCGTACACGGGGTCGGCGGCCAGTTCGGCGGGCGCCAGATTGCCCAGGTGCTGATGGACCCAGTACGACATGAGGCCGCCGAGAATCCGCTCGTTCCACCAGTCGGTGGCCCGTATCTCCGCGAGCCAGGAGGCGCTGGTGTTCCAGTCGTCTATGACGTCGTGGTCGTCGAAGATCATGCAGCTGGGGACCGTGGACAGCAGCCAGCGCACATCGGGGTCGAGCCAGGACTCGTAGTAGAGCCGGGTGTACTCCTCGTAGTCCGCGACCTGATTGCCCGGGGCGTCGCGCAGGTCGCGGCGGGCGGCGAGGTAGCGGCGGGTGGCCGGTGAGGTCTCGTCCGCGTAGACCTGGTCGCCGAGCAGGAGCAGGACGTCGGGGCGCTCGGCATCAGGTGCGGAGGCGAGCTCGGTGGCCAGCGTGTCCAGGGCGTCGGGGCCGACGGGATCGTGGCCGTCGGCGGGCGCCGCGGCCCACCGGCACGAGCCGAACGCGATACGGACGGGGCGGGCCGCGTCGTCGTACGCGGGCGTGCGGATCGTGCTCGGTGGAAAGGGCGAGTCGGCGAGCGGCCAGACCGGGGCGCCGTCGAGCAGCACCTCGTAGGCCGTCGCGCTGTCCGGTGTGAGGCCCGTCACCGGGACCAGCGCGTAGTGGTGGCCGCAGATCTGGAACGTGCGGGCACGGCCTGACGAGCCGTCCGCGCAGCGCACTTCGGCGGTGCACGGACGGCTCGCCTCGACCCAGACGGTCGCCGACGACTCGTCCACGTATCTCAGCAGCGGTCCAAGTCGCAGCCGTGCCACGTGATCAGCCTCCTCAGTCGCCCCGTAGGGTACGGAACGACGGAGGCCGGCGGGGAGGTTCCGGCAGGCCGGGATTCAGATCCGCGGCACGAGAGTTCAGCAGCCGCTGAGGTACGACGTCAGCGCGCTCTTCTCGGCGGAGTCCACCGTGAGGTTGTAGTAGTGCTTCACCTGCACCCACATGCGGACATAGGTGCACTTGTACGCGGCGCGCGACGGCATCCACTTGGCCGGGTCCTGGTCGCCCTTGGACTGGTTGACGTTGTCCGTGACGGCGATGAGCTGGGGCCGCGTCAGGTCGTTGGCGAAGCCCTGGCGCTGGGCGGTCGTCCAGGCGTTGGCGCCGGACTTCCAGGCCTCGGAGAGCGGGACGATGTGGTCGATGTCGACGTCGGCCGCCGCGCTCCAGGTCGCGCCGTCGTACTCCGAGTACCAACTGCCGGACGTGGCCGCGCAGCTGGAGTCCTGCGAGACGTTCGTGCCGTCGCGCTTGAGGACGACCTCGCGGGTGTTGCAGGCGCCGGACTGGGTGATCCAGTGCGGGAAGAGGTCGCGGCTGTAGCCGTCGGAGGAGCCCTCGGCCTTGACCGTGAGCTCGGAGAGGTACGTGCGGGCGGTGGCCCCGCTGACCGGGGTGGGGGGAGCGGCCTGCGCGGCCGGGCCGTTCAGCAGAGTGAGGGCGGAGACGACGGCGGTGACGGCGCCGAGTGCGGCGGCGCGTCGACGCGCGTAGAACATGCGCATGTGAACTCCCTTGAAGTGGGGGGAAGTTGGCCGAGCGGGCCCGGCCATGGTGGCGCCCCGGGGTTTCCGGGAGGTGTGCGCCGAGTGACAGGGTCGCGTCAACGACGCGTACACATCAAGGGGGCGGACGTGACTTCTGGTGGAGCGGGCGGGACTTCGGGTGCGGGCCGGTGGTACCGGGGTGGCGTCTCCGGGCGTGACGCGGGTCATGTCGATTCGCTCAGCCGTTCGCGTACGATGGGCGGCGCAGAAGGGGAGTAGCTCTTCGCCGGACCGTCGACATACTGCTCAGCTCGTTCTGAGCCGGCGCCCGGAGGCAGGACCCGTAGACCCGGTCCGGCCAGCGAGACCTTCGGCAAAGCAGTGATTCACCTGCGTGCACACCCGTGTCCGCACCTGAGCGCTGCCGTGCCGAGGTGTCGTACAGGACTTACGTAACTCTCGGCGGGGCAGCCCGACCGATTGAGGAATCTTGATCAGCATCAGCGTGATGGCGGTTGTCTTCGGCATCGTCTTCCTGGCCGAACTCCCCGACAAGACCGCGCTCGCCGGACTCGTCCTCGGGACCCGCTACCGCGCCTCGTACGTCTTCGCCGGTGTCGCCGCCGCCTTCGCCGTCCATGTCGCGCTCGCCGTCGCGGCGGGCAGCGTCCTGACCCTGCTGCCGCAGCAGCTCGTGCACGCCCTGACCGGTGTGCTGTTCCTCGGCGGCGCGGCCGTCCTCCTGATGAAGAAGGATGAGGAGGAGGAAGAGGTCCGCAAGCCCGGGGACCAGAGCTTCTGGAAGGTCTCCGGCGCGGGCTTCATGCTCATCCTGGTCGCGGAGTTCGGTGATCTGACGCAGATCATGACCGCGAACCTCGCCGCCCGCTACGACGACCCGCTCTCCGTCGGCCTCGGCGCCGTCCTCGCTCTGTGGGCCGTCGGGGGCCTCGGTATCGTCGGCGGCAAGGCCCTGATGAAGCGGGTGCCGCTGGCGCTCATCACGAAGGTCGCCGCGATCCTGATGCTCGGCATGGGCGTCTGGAGCCTCTATGAAGCGGTGGCGTAAGCCGTGGATTCGGCCCTGACCAGGGCCGCTGGCGTAGTCGCCATCCTGTTTTGTACAGTTGAGGAACAAAGTGGCTCCCGCCCACTCACCCTGACCGGTGGGCGGGGTCACCTTGTTCCTACGCCTGGAGGACCCCGCCGATGACGGCCACCACTGTTCTGTCCGCCCGCGCCCTTCTGCTCGACATGGACGGCACGCTGGTCAACTCCGACGCGGTGGTCGAACGCTGCTGGCAGCGCTGGGCGGCCCGCCACGGGCTCGACGCCGTCGAGGTCATGAAGGTCGTCCACGGCCGCCAGGGCTACGCGTCCATGGCGCTCCTCCTGCCCGACCGCCCCATGGCCGAGAACCACGCCGAGAACGCGCGCATGCTCGCCGAGGAGACCGCCGACATCGACGGCGTCGTCCCCGTGCCGGGCGCCGCCGCATTCATGGCCTCCCTGCGTGACGGCGGCCTCGCGCACGCCCTGGTGACCTCGGCCGACGTGGCCCTGTCCACCCGCCGCATGGCCGCCGCCGGCCTCACCCAGCCGGACCTGCGCATCACCGCCGAGAGCGTCGGCGCCAGCAAGCCTGACCCCGAGGGGTTCCTCAAGGGCGCCGCCGAGCTCGGTGTCGACCCCGCGGACTGCGTCGTCTTCGAGGACTCGGGGGCCGGGATCGCGGCCGGCCGCGCCGCCGGGATGCGCGTCGTCGGCGTCGGCCCCCGCGCGGGCGCGCACGGCCCCACGGTGGTCGTGGACGACCTGACGCAGGTACGGGTCGAAGCGGGCGCCGCCGGCGAGATCCTGCTGCACATCGGCTGACCCGCACCCCTGTACAGGTGAGCCCTCGACCCCTGTATCGGCGAGTCCCGCAGCCCTGAACCGGCGAGCCTGACACCGTCCGCCGGGCCTGTGCCGCACCGTCCGCCGCGCCCGTGCCGCCGTATCCCTCCTGAGCCCCCGGCCTCAACAGGCCAAACCGGGACGCACCCACCATTCTGGTAGATGGCAGAGCCCCCGCCGGCCGTGTCCGGCGTGGTGTCTCAGGAGGTGTCCATGACCCAGGACGCTAGCGGGGGCCTTCCCCGTACGGACCTGACGGCAGGCCCAGGCGTTGACCGCACCGGCTCCACCATCGGAGGCGGCCACGCGCCCCGCAGCGTGATGGTCTCGATCGGTGCGCTGCTGCTCGGCATGCTCCTCGCGGCGCTCGACCAGACGATCGTCTCGACGGCGCTGCCGACCATCGTGAGCGACCTCGGCGGCCTTGAACACCTGTCCTGGGTCGTGACCGCGTACCTGCTGGCCTCGACGGCCGCCACGCCCCTGTGGGGCAAGCTCGGCGACCAGTACGGCCGCAAGAAGCTCTTCCAGATCGCCATCGTGATCTTCCTGATCAGCTCGGCGCTGTGCGGCATGGCGCAGAACATGCCGCAGCTGATCGGCTTCCGCGCACTCCAGGGAGTGGGCGGCGGCGGCCTGATGGTCCTGTCCATGGCGATCGTCGGCGACATCGTGCCGCCGCGTGACCGGGGCAGGTACCAGGGGCTGTTCGGCGCGGTCTTCGGCGCGACGAGCGTGCTGGGCCCGCTGCTCGGCGGGCTGTTCACCGAACACCTCAGCTGGCGCTGGGTCTTCTACATCAACCTGCCGATCGGCGTCGTCGCGCTCGCCGTCATCGCGACCACGCTCCACATCCCCGTACGCTCCGCCAAGCACACGATCGACTACCTCGGCACGTTCCTGATCGCCTCCGTGGCGACCTGCCTGGTCCTCGTCGCCTCGCTCGGCGGGACGACCTGGGACTGGGGCTCGGCGCAGATCATCGGTCTCGCGCTACTCGGCGTCGTCCTCGCCGTCGTGTTTGTCCAGGTGGAGCGGCGGGCCGCCGAACCGGTCCTGCCGCTGAAGCTGTTCCGCATCCGTACGTTCACGCTCTCCGCGGTGATCAGCTTCGTCGTCGGCTTCGCCATGTTCGGCGCGATGACGTATCTGCCGACGTTCCTCCAGGTCGTCCAGGGCGTCTCGCCGACGATGTCGGGCGTGCACATGCTGCCGATGGTCATCGGACTGCTGCTCTCCTCGACGGCGTCCGGCCAGATCGTCAGCCGTACCGGCCGCTGGAAGGTCTTCCCCATCGTCGGCACCGGCGTCACCGCCCTCGGCCTGCTTCTCCTGCATCAGCTCGACGAGAACAGCTCGACCGGCGAGATGAGCGCCTACTTCTTCGTCTTCGGCCTGGGCCTCGGACTCGTCATGCAGGTCCTCGTCCTGATAGTGCAGAACGCCGTCTCGTACGAGGACCTGGGCGTCGCCACCTCCGGCGCGACGTTCTTCCGCTCCATCGGCGCCTCCTTCGGTGTCGCGATCTTCGGCACGATCTTCGCGAGCCGCCTCGGCGACAAACTCACGGACGCCCTCGCCGGCCGCAGCCTGCCTCCAGGCGTCGATGTGAACGCGCTCCAGTCGGACCCGAGAGGCATCAGCCAGCTGCCGCCCGTCGCACGCGGACCGGTCCTGCACGCCTTCGCGTCGTCCATCACGGACGTCTTCCTCTACGCCGCCCCGGTCGCCCTCGTCGCCTTCGTACTGTCCTGGTTCCTGCGCGAGGACAAGCTGCGCGGCTCGGTCACAGCGCCGGACGGGACGGAGACCCTGGCCAGCAACCCCGTACAGCGCTCATCGCGCGACGAGGTGGCGCGGGCCCTGTCGGTGCTCGGCACCCGGGAGGGGCGCCGCGAGATCTACGAGAAGATCACCGAACGGGCCGGCTACGACCTGCTGCCCGCCTCGAGCTGGCTCCTGCTGCGCATGAAGCGCTACGGGTGGGCGGAGCCGTCGGCGCTCGCCGAACACAGTGCCGTACCGCTGCCCGTGATCATCGCGGCGTCCAGGGAGGTGGAGGGGCGGCGCCTCGCCACGCGCGTGGGCCTCGACCTCGTCCTCACCGACGAGGGCCGCGAGGTCGCCGCCCGGCTGTCCGCGTCCCGCGAGGAGTCGCTCGCCGAACTGCTGGGCGACTGGTGGGGCCCGGACCGGCCGACGGACCTGGCGAAACTCGTGGAGGAGCTCAACGCGGAGCTGTGCGGGTCCGACGCGGAGCGCCCGCACGACGGACTGGCGGCCGGCGCCTGACGCTGCTTACGCGTCCCGCACGAGCTTCTTGGTGAACCAGTGCTCGGCGTACTCCTCGTCGTTGTGCGGCGCCGTCTCCTGGTAGCCGTGCCGCGCGTACAGCATCCGGGCCTCCACCAGGTCGCCCCGGGTGTCGAGGAGGACCCGCTCGGCGCCGAGATCCCGCGCGGCGCTCTCCACCTGCGCGAGCAGCACGGAGCCGCCGCCCTTCCCGCGCATTTCGGGCCGTACGAAGACGCGCTTCAGCTCGCCGGTCGAGGCGTCGATCATCCGCACGCCCGCGGTCCCGGCGGGCTCGCCCCGGTACCGCGCGACCAGCAACACCCCGCCCGGCGCAGCGAGATAGGCACCCGTGTCGGCGGCGACCTCGCGCTCCAGCTCGTCGGGGTCGGTGGTGCGCCCCTCGTGCAGCAGGTACCAGCGGTCGCTGACCTCCGTGTAGTACGCGCGCCACAGCTCCGCGGCGACGGCGGAGTCGAACGGCTCAGGGGTGACGGTCCACGGCGAAGTCATGGGGGCATTGTCGGCGAAGGGGCGGCGTCGGGCGCAAGTGGTTTCGACCTGTACAGGAACCCGGGGTTCGGACATCCTCGGTACCTGTGACCGACGTACCCGTGACCGACGTATCCGTTCCCGACGAGACCGGTGCCGAGACCGGTGCCGGAACCAGCCCCGAGACCGGCGAGATCAGGGCGCTGCTCGACGCCCTGCGCGGGCAGCGCCGCCACATCCTGGGCATCATCGAAGGACTCGGCCCCGACGCGCTGCGGCGGCCCGTCCTGCCGTCCGGCTGGACGTGTCTGGGACTGGTCCAGCACCTGGCGCTCGACGTCGAACGCTTCTGGTTCCAGGCGGTTCTGACGGGTGATCAGGCCGTCATCGGCAGCCTCGACGCCATTGAGGACGCCTGGCAGGCCGACCCGGACCTGCCGGCGTCCGAGGTCCTGGAGCGGTACCGCCGCGAGACGGACCGCGCGGACGGGATCATCGCCGCCACGCCCGCGGACGCGCCCCTGGCCTGGTGGCCGCACCACCTCTTCGGGCCGCCGCACCTGCACAGCCACCGGGACGTCCTGCTGCACGTCATCACGGAGACCGCCTGCCACGCAGGGCACCTGGACGCCGCCCGCGAACTCATCGACGGGCGGCGCTGGTTGGTGCTCACCGAGGACACCGAGGCGGATCGCCTCTAGTAGCGTGTCGTTGCTTAGTTCTGGGTTGTTTGGTTGGGATGGTGGGGTCCGGCAGATGTTGCTTCCCTTCTGCCGGACGGGAGTTGGGGTGATGGGTTCGCAGAAGAAGAGGCCGGTGGTGCTGACCGCGGCTGATCGTGAAGAGCTGGTTCGGGTAACCACGACGGGTATCCATCCAGCCTCGGTGATCAGAAGGGCGCGGGTGCTGCTCGCGCTCGACACCTCTGCAGGCGCGATCGGCTCGCAGGACGCGGTCGCGGCCCGGGCCGGAGTCTCGGGCGAGACACTGCGGCTGGTGGCCAAGCGGTTCGCCGAGACCGGTGGCGATGTTCACGCCACGATCGCCCGGAAGAAGCGCGAGCTGCCGCCGGTACCCTCGCCGGTGACCGGTGAGGTCGAAGCCCGGCTGATCGCGATGGCATGCTCACAGCCACCCCAGGGCTATACCCGGTGGTCGCTGCGGCTGCTGGAGAAGCATGTCGCGCTGGTCGAGGACATCCCCGATCTGGATCACTCCACCATCGGGCGGGTCTTAAAAAAACGGAACTGCGTCCTCATCTGAAGAAGTGCTGGACCATCCCACCGAAGGCGAACGCGCAGTTCGCGGCCCGGATGGAAGACGTGCTGGCCATCTATGCCCGGCCCTATGACCCGGCACGTCCGGTGGTGTGCATGGACGAGAAGCCCTACCAGCTCCTCGACCATGCCCGCGCCCCGCTCCCGGCCCGCCCTGGCCACGACACCTGCCAGGACAGCGAGTACATCCGCTGCGGCACGTGCTCAATCTTCGTGTGGGTCGAACCCCTGCGCGGGTGGCGTCGAGTTCAGGCACTGTCCCAGCGGACCCGGATCGACTGGGCCGGCCAGATCAAACAGCTGCTGAGCGTGGATTACCCCGACGCCGAGGCCGTGGTGCTGGTGATGGACAACCTCAACACCCACACCATCGCCTCACTGTACGAGGCCTTCGAACCAGAAGAGGCCTTCGCGCTGGCCCAACGCCTCGAGATCCACCACACGCCCAAACACGGGTCATGGCTCAACATCGCCGAGATCGAACTCTCCGCGCTGACCCGCCAATGCCTCGACCGCCGGATCAACGACCTCGACATCCTCAACACCGAACTCACAGCCTGGCAGAACGCCACCAACACCGACCAACGCCAAGTGAACTGGCAGTTCACCACCCACGACGCACGCACCAAACTACGTCACCTTTATCCCAAAAATTAGCTACGACGGTCTACTAGCCCACCACTCCACTACTCCACTACGACTTGGGAGAAGCCTGCTGCACGACCTCGAACGACCACACCGAGGACCCGCTGGCCGCAGGCTTCGGGCGGTCCGCGCCGCCCTGGTGGGCCTCCTTCATGGAGCCCTCCATCCACGCGGTGAACGACGCCTCGTCACGCCACCGCGTGTACACCAGGTAGTCGTCCGTGCCCTCGATCGGGCGCAGCAGCTCGAACCACTCGAAGCCGTCCGAGTTCTCCACCGCGCCCGCGCGCGAGGCGAAGCGCTTCTCCAGGATCTCGCGCTGTTCGGCCGGGACGGTCAGGACATTGATCTTCACGATGCTCATGGCGCCCATCCTCGCTCACCACCGCGTGAGATCGGCGTCAGGTCCCCGGCGTCCCGCGTCGCTCGTGCCAGTCGCGGACGATCTCCTCGACGTCGTACGGCTTCAGGCCGAGGGGCGGGCCCGGCGGGGGCTTGAACATCATGTCGCGGATCTTGACGTTGATGTCCGTGACGATTTTGCGGACGATCCGTTCGGAAGGGGCCTGCGCCGCCTCGGCGAGCGCGTCCTCGGCCTCCTTGCGCAGGGCGAGTGAAGGGGGCAGCACGGAGAAGCCCTCACGGGCCATCTTCTGCTTGATCCACCAGTTCTCGTCGTACGTCGTGTCGGCCGTGCCCGGCAGCGGCTTGCCGGCTCCGGCGAGGTGGGAGAAGTCTCCTGCACGCTCCGCGTCGCGGATCTGCTTGTCGACCCATGACTCGAAGCTGACGTCGGGTGGCTTGCGTTCGGTCATGGAGCCATTGTCCCAGAGGGCATCCCGCGCAGGGAGGGGACAACTTAGGATGCGGCGTCGGGGGACCCGGTGCCGAAGGGCCCGCCAAGGACCGAAGGAGCTGTGCGGGTGCTGGAGCTGACCATGGCCTCCGTCGCGGGGGCGGACTCGGGTGCGACGGCCGGGATGCTGATGGCCGACGCGCCGAGTGAGCCGGGAGCCGTGCTGCGCGTGGGGCGCGACCGGAACGTGTGCCGGCTGGCGACGCCCGACGACTGGCTGTTCGTCTCGCGCGTCCATCTCGAATTCCGGTGCGGACAGGACGGCGTCTGGTCCGTCTTCTGGCTGCGCGGCTCGCACGACGAGCCCTCGTCCGAGGTGCGTCTCACGCTGACCGGCGGGGAGCCGCAGCCGCTCGTGTACGGAGGGGCCGCGGCTCTCGCGCCGGGCGCGTCCGGCGAGGTCGTGGTCCTGGACCGCAATGAGCCCCGCAGCGTGAACGTGGGCTTCTACCACGAGCTGTGACGGCCCATCAGGCAGTCGCCGGGAACGGGCGCTACGGGAGCACGCGGGCCAGCGCGAAGCCGTCGTGGCCCTTGGCGCCCACCGTCTGGACCGCCGTCCCGTCCAGCTTCGGGTGGTCGGCGATCATCTGGAGCGCGGCGCGGGTGCCGCGGATGTCGGGGGACGCGTCGGAGTCGTCCGTCACGCGGCCGCCGCGCACCACGTTGTCGACGATGATCACGCTGCCGGGGCGGGTCAGGCGCAGCGCCCACTCGACGTAGTGCGGGTTGTTGGCCTTGTCGGCGTCGATGAAGACGAGGTCGAAGGGGTCGGGGTGGTCGGCCGCGACGCCGGGCAGCGAGTCGAGGGCGGGGCCGACCCGCACCTCGGCGATCTTGTCGAGGCCGGCGCGGGCGAGGTTGCCGCGGGCCACCTCGGCGTGCCGGGGGTCGTACTCGAGGGTGACGAGGACGCCGTCGGCGGGGAGGGCCCGGGCCAGCCAGATCGTGCTGTACCCGCCGAGTGTGCCGATCTCCAGGACGCGGCGGGCGCCCTGGATCTGTGCGATCAGGTGGAGGAACTTGCCCTGGTTCGGGGCGACGGCGATGGGCGGGAGGCCCGCCGCCTCGCTGTCCGCGAGGGCCGCGGTCAGGGCCTCGTCGCCGGGGGCGAGGAGGCCGGTCAGGTAGTCGTCGACGGCGGTCCACTGGTCTTCGGATGCGTGCTCAGCCATGGCCCCATCATGGGCTCGCGCGGCGGCGGCCCGGGTGGGATTCAGCCCAACGGCGGCGGGGCGTGCACGGGCGGCGGGGGCGGCACCGGCCGGCGGGAGCGCCGGCGGAACCACAGGACGGCGGCCGCCGTCAGGAGCAGGGCCAGGGGCAGCGGAACGGTGAGCAGCCACACCGGGACGCCGCCGGCGGTGAGGAGTTCGTCGTCCCACACGACGGTGCGGTGCGTGGCGTCGCTCGCGGTGCGCCGCAGTTCGTGGTCGTCGTAGATGCGCGACGGCTGTGGGAAATCCTGGGTGAGCGCGGTCAAGTACCGCTCGCCGCTCGCGAATTCGGGCAGCGGTCCGCCGGACTTCGCCGGGACCCGGCCCGCGTACGTGACCTGCGGTGTGCCGCCGCCGATCGTGGAGCGCGGCTCCATGCGGTGGGCGGCGAGCACGTACAGGCGCAGATGCTGTTCGGTGCGGGCGAGCTTCGACAGCCGCATCGGGTAGACGAGGCGGTCGCTGGCGAAGGTGAGGTGGAGCGGGTCGAGGGCGCCGCCGAGCACGCTGTCGCCGTCGGCGGGCGCGAGGCGGATCGCCACGTACTCCCAGCCCTTGTCGACGTACGGGCGCAGGGCGGTGCCGAGGCGGTCGGGGAGCTGGAAGCCGTTCTTGTCGAGCCAGTCGGCGAGTGCGTCGGGGTCGGTCGCGGTGAGGCGGGCGACGTCGAACGGTCCGAGGTGCTCGCGGCCCACCACCTCGACCGGGCCGCCGGGTGCGGGGGCACCGGCCGAGGCGCCGTCGCCGTTCCCGCCGTCGAAGGGCCAGTCGTCGGCGCCGGGCCAGAAGTGGTGCCGGGTCCGCTCGACGGGCGCCGTCACCTCGCTCAGCTGCGAGAAGAGCCCCGGGTCGCCGGGCTCGACGGACGCGCGGTGCGGCACGGGCATGATCCAGGCGGCGTCGCGCACGTTGCCGCTCACCGACAGGCTCATCACGATCTGCTCGCTGCGCCCGTCCCAGCGCACCGCGGACGTCTCGTCGTACACGGTGAGGTCCGTGCCCGCGTGCGGCACCATCGCCCCGCATCCGCACGCGTACGCGGGTGAGACGAGCGCGGCGACCTGGAACGCCATGAGGGCCAGGGCGGTCAGCAGCGCCCTGGCCCTCATGGTCAGTGGTTGTGCGGTTCTCATGCCGGCCCCCGATGTCGCGCCCTGTGTGTCCGTGCCGTGTGCGGCGAAGGAGCAGACGAGGCGCGGGGGAGCGCGGTTCCTGGTGTTACGCGGCCGTTGCCGTTGCCGTCGCGGTCCGCGGCAGGTCGCCGGGCTCGACCGCGGGCAGCGAGCCCGGCAGCGGGCGGCGCGCCGACTCGGTCATGAACCACACCGCGATACCGCCGATGACGGCCGCGGCCATCATATAGTACGCGGGCATCATCATGTTCCCGGTCGCCCCGATGAGGGCGGTGACGACCAGCGGGGTCGTGCCGCCGAAGAGCGAGACGGAGACGTTGAAGCCGATCGACAGGGAGCCGTAGCGCACCCGGGTCGGGAAGAGCGCGGGCAGCGCGGACGGCATCGCCGAGGTGAAGCAGACCAGGAGCAGGCCGAGCGCGCCCATGCCGAGGGCGATCGCCCACAGGGAGCCGTCACGGATGAGGAGCAGGGCCGGGACGGACAGCGCGAGGAAGCCGACGCAGCCCGCGGCGATCACCGGGCGGCGGCCGACACGGTCGGAGAGCGCGCCCGCGAACGGCTGGACGATCATCATCAGCGCCATCACGCCGAGGATCACGAGGAGGCCGTGCGTCTCGTCGTAGTGGAGCTCACTGGTGAGGTAGCTCGGCATGTAGGACAGCAGCATGTAGTCGGTGACGTTGAAGACCAGGACCAGGCCGACGCACAGGAGCAGCGCCTTCCACTGTCCGGCGATCATGTCGCGCACCTTCACCTTGGGCCGGGCCTTCTCCGACTCGTGCGCGTTCTTCAGCTCGGCCGCGAACGCCGGGGTCTCTTCGAGCCGCATCCGCAGATAGAGGCCGATGATGCCCATCGGGCCCGCGATCAGGAACGGGATGCGCCAGCCCCAGGAGAGCAGGTCGTCCGAGGAGAGCAGTGCCGTCATCAGGGTGACGAGGCCCGCGCCGCCGATGTATCCGGCGAGGGTGCCGAATTCCAGCCAGCTGCCGAAGAAGCCGCGCTTCTTGTCGGGCGCGTACTCGGCGATGAAGGTGGACGCGCCGCCGTACTCGCCGCCGGTCGAGAAGCCCTGCACCAGACGGGCCAGGAGCAGCAGGATCGGCGCCCAGACGCCGATGGTCGCGTACGACGGGATCAGGCCGATCGCGAACGTGCCCGCCGCCATCATGATCATGGTGACGGCGAGGACCTTCTGCCGGCCGACGCGGTCGCCGAGCGGTCCGAAGACCATGCCGCCGATCGGACGGACGAGGAACGCCGCGGCGAAGGCGCCGAACGTCGACAGGAGCTGGGCGGTGGGGTTGCCCGACGGGAAGAAGACCTTGCCGAGGGTGACGGCGATGTAGCTGTAGACGCCGAAGTCGAACCACTCCATCGCATTGCCGAGCGCCGCCGCCTTGACCGCGCGCTTGACCAGCGCTGGATCGGTGACGGTGACGTCGGGGGAGGCGCCCTTCGCGGGGGCGGTGGTCCTGGATGCGACGGTTAGGACACTCGACAAGGGTCTGCTCGCCTGCTTTCAACGGGGACAAGGACACGTCCGCGTGGGGACGGACGAAGCCGCCCACGGCGGGGCGGCCAGAAATCGACCATAGGGGGATCCGCGGTCATCACGGGTAGTGTGCACTTCGTTGCACAGCGTGGGAAAAGCGGGTCCGGCCAGGCATGACGCCCCGGCCCCGGCGCGGCGCAAACGGACAAATCTGTGACCTATGTCGCGCCCCTCGACCGCAACCACGCAGACCCCGCATCATCGTCATCCGGTCAAATGCCGGTGGACAGGCAGGTGAAGCAGGGGTTGCCTGCGTCTCACCCCGGGGGTAGTGCGAGCCTCTTGGGACAGTACGCATGGCGGGAGGGCCGACGGCGCGTGGCAAACGTGGAGCATGGACCGGGCAAAGCCTTGGTGGCGGGGGCCGCGACAGCGCGGTTGGGCATGGTCCGGGCGGGCCTCTGGCTGATCGCCGCGGTGCTCGCGGTGCGGCAGGTCGTGGCCGTCCTGAGCACCCCCAGCGGTGAGCGGCTCACGGACCTGGAGACCTGGATCGGTCCTGAAGGTGTCCTCCACGTGACGGGCTCCCTCTACGACGCCGACCGGTTCACCGGTACCCCGTTCGGGGGACTGGTGCTGAAGCCTCTGGCCCGGGGCGCCGAACAGGCGCTCGGCTGGGCCTGGACCTTCGGCACGCTCGGCCTCGTCGTCGTCCTCGGTCTCGTCGCCGCCCGCGCCCTGCCCAAGCCCGTCACCCGGCGCACCTCGCTGCTCGCCGCCCCCGTCGCGATCAGCCTCCTGATGCTGTCGCTGCCGGTGCGCAACACGCTCCATCTCGGCCAGACCAGCATCATCCCGGTCCTTCTCGTCCTGCTCGGCTGCTTCGCCGCCCGCGGCGAGAAGAGCTCGGGTCTGCTCATCGGCATCGGCGCCGCCCTCCAGCCGACCGTCCTCCTCTTCGCGCCGCTCCTGTGGTTCACCGGGCGACGTCGCGCCGCCGTGTCCTCGGGCGTCACGTTCGCGGCGTGCACGCTCCTCGCGTGGGCCGCGATGCCGCACGACTCGTGGACATACTGGGTGCACCACGTCGCGGGAGCGGGACTCGGCTCGAGCCCCGCCGGGCTCGCCAACCAGTCGCTGCACGGCGCGCTCCTGCGCTTCGGTCTGGAGGGCCCCCTGGAGATCGGGCTCTTCCTCGTCCTGGGCTCCGCCGTCACGGTGCTCGGACTGCGGCGCGCGGTGCGCTACGCGCAGGACGGACAGCTCCTGCTCGCCGTCGCCCTCACCGGCTGCGTCGCCGTCGCCGTGTCACCGACGACCTGGCAGCACCAGCTCCTGTGGGTGCTGCTCGCCGTGGTCGGCCGCGTCGGCAGGAAGGCGTCCGACCGGTACGTGTGGCCGGTCGCGGTCATCCTCGTGATGACGCTCCCCGCGAGGATGCTGCTGCCGAACATGACGCTCGCGGATCCGCTGCGCGACAACGTCGTGCTGATCGCCGCGGTCGCCGCGGCCACGCTCGTCCCGTTCCTGTCCCGCACCGCGCCCGAGTACCGGGCGCCCATTCCCACCGAGTACGCGACGCCTGTCCCGGCGCGCTGGTCCCGGGTCCCGCTCATGCCGTTCTGGCGCCGGGTCCTGACCCGCCCGAACCTGCTGCTCGAACTGCTGCTGATCCGCGTCGGCTACTACGCGTACCAGCAGGTGAGGCTCGCCGCGACGGGCGGTACGAACTCCGGGGGCCGGGCCACCGCCGAGGCGCACGGCACGCAGGTCCACTCCCTGGAGAAGTTTTTTCACATCGACATCGAGCACTGGGTCAACCACGCGGTGGCGCAGGTCCCGTGGCTCAAGTCGTTCTTCAACTTCTACTACGAGTCGTTCCACTTCATCGTGCCGCTGAGCGTCCTCGCCATCCTCTACGTCCGCAGGCCCGCCCAGTACCGCTGGGCCCGCTCGGCGCTCGGCTTCGCCACGGTGCTCGCCCTGATCGGTTTCTGGTTCTACCCGCTGGCGCCGCCGCGTCTGATGCCCTCGCTCGGGTTCATCGACACGGTGCACGGCGTCCAGGACTTCTCCAAGCCGGACTACGGCACACTGACCGCGCTCACCAACCAGTACGCGGCCATGCCCTCACTGCACTTCGGCTGGTCCCTGTGGTGCGGGCTCGTCATCGCGATCCTCGCCCCCAAGTGGTGGATGAAGGCAATCGCGCTGCTGCATCCCCTGTTCACCATCTCCGCGATCATCGCGACCGGTAACCACTGGGTGCTCGACGCCGTGGGCGGCGCGACGGTCGTCGGCGTGGGCTTCGGACTCACCTACCTGCTGAGCGGCCCGCGCGCCCGCCTCGCCGGCGGGACCGTCCCCGAGCAGCCGAAGGCCGAGCCCGACCACGCGCGGCTGCCGGCCGAACACAACCGGTCCTGAGGCCGGGGGACGGCCGACCACGTCGGCGACCGCCCACGGACTGACCCACGGACACGACGTCCCCGTCGCCCGACCCGGGCGGGTCCCCCTCGCCTTCCCCGTCACCGAGCCCCTCGCCGTGCGAGTGCCCGGAGCCGGGCGTGAAGCAGCGCGGTGCAGGTGTGCAGGTGTGCAGGGAGGCAGGGGCGTGGCGTAGGGAGATGGCCCCTGCCTCCCTGGGACGGCGTGCGGTCGCCCGCGGTCAGCCGGTGCTGACCTGGAGTTCCTTGACGCCGTTGAGCCAGGCCGAGCGGAGCCTGCGCGGGTCACCGGTCAGGCGAAGGTCGGGCATGGCGTCGGCCACGGCGTTGAAGATGAGGTTGATCTCGAGCGTGGCCAGCGACTTGCCGAGGCAGAAGTGCGGGCCTCCGCCGCCGAATCCGAGGTGCGGGTTCGGGTCGCGGGTGATGTCGAACTCGTCGGGGCGGTCGAAGACTTCGGGGTCGTGGTTGGCCGACGAGTAGAAGATGCCGACGCGGTCGCCCTTCTTGATCTGCGCGCCGCCGAGCTCGGTGTCCTGGGTCGCGGTGCGCTGGAAGGAGACCACGGGGGTCGCCCAGCGGACGATCTCCTCCGCCGTCGTCTCCGGGCGCTCCCGCTTGAACAGCTCCCACTGGTCGGGGTGGGTCAGGAAGGCATGCATGCCGTGGGTGATGGCGTTGCGCGTCGTCTCGTTGCCGGCCACGGCGAGCAGGATCACGAAGAAGCCGAACTCGTCCGAGGAGAGGTTCCCCTCGTCCTCGGCCGCCACCAGCTGGCTCACGATGTCCTTGGCCGGGCACTCCTTGCGGGCGGCGGCCAGGTTCATCGCGTAGCTGACGATCTCCATGGCCGCCTCGGCGCCGACCTCCTCGGTGATCGCGTACTCCGGGTCGTCGTACGCGGCCATCTTGTTGGACCAGTCGAAGATCTTGGTGCGGTCGTCCTGGGGGACGCCGATCAGCTCGGCGATGGCCTGGAGCGGGAGTTCGACGGCGACGTTGGTGACGAAGTCGAAGGAGCCGTCGGGCGCGGCGTTCGCGAGCGCCGTCTCGACGATGGAGCCCGCACGGTTGCGCAGGGCGTCCTCGAGCGAGCGGATGGCGCGGGGCGTGAAGCCGCGCTGGACGATCTGCCGGACCCGGGTGTGCTCCGGCGGGTCCATGTTGAGCATGATCAGCTTCTGGACCTCGATCTGGTCGCGGCTGATCGACTCGTTGAAGCGGATGACGGCGGTGTTGAGGTTCGAGGAGAAGAGCTCCGGGCGCGTGGAGACGTACTTGACGTCCGCGTGCCGGGTCACGGCCCAGTAGCCCGAGTCTGCGAAGCCGGAGATGCCGGTCGGCTGGGCGATCCACCGGACCGGTTCCGTCTGCCGGAGCTGGGCGAACTCGGGGAAGGGGACGCGGTGCTGGAGAAGGTCGGGGTCGGTGAAGTCGAACCCTTCGGGCAGCGCTGGGCACGGCATGGGCAACTCCCGGTGACGGTCTGACGGGGCGTCAGCTTGTCGGCACCGTAGTAACGGGTTCTACAAGTGGCAAGACCCGTGGTACGCCCGATTGCGCGCGCGGTACGTGCACGACCCTTGCGTACCGGGAGTAGCACCGTCGAGACTGCACGGAGAACTGGTACGCGTTCTAGTTCTTACGTCTTCTGGTTCGGTCCGGGAATGTGTGGAGAGGACGAGCTCATGGCCGCGGAACCCGTCATCGTCGAAGCCGTACGTACGCCCATCGGCAAGCGCGGAGGCGCGCTCGCCAATCTTCATCCCGCGTATCTCCTCGGCGAGACGTACCGGGAACTGCTCGGCAGGACCGGCATTCACGCCGACTGCGTCGAGCAGATCGTGGGCGGCACGGTGACCCACGCGGGCGAACAGTCCATGAATCCGGCGCGCACGGCCTGGCTCACCATGGGCCTGCCCTACGAGACGGCGGCGACGACCGTCGACTGTCAGTGCGGCTCCTCGCAGCAGGCCGCGCACATGACCGCCAACATGATCGCCGCCGGTGTCATCGACATCGGCATCAGCTGCGGGGTCGAGGCGATGTCGCGGGTGCCGCTCGGCTCCGGCTCCAAGCACGGTCCCGGCAAGCCGTTCCCCGAGGAGTGGAACGTCGACCTGCCCAACCAGTTCGAGGCCGCCGAGCGCATCGCGCGCCACCGCGGACTGTCCCGCGAGAACGTCGACTCGCTCGGTCTCATCTCGCAGGAGCGCGCCGCGACGGCCTGGGCCGAGGAGCGCTTCAAACGCGAGACGTTCGCCGTGCAGGTGCCCACGAACGAGGACGAGCAGGCCGCCGGGCAGGGTATGTGGCGGCTCGTGGACCGGGACGAGGGCCTGCGCGACACGACCATGGAGGGGCTCGGCGGGCTCAAGCCGGTCATGCCGACCGCCGTGCACACCGCGGGGAACTCCTCGCAGATATCCGACGGCGCCTCGGCGATCATGTGGGCGTCCAAGCGGATGGCACGCGCCCTGAAGCTCAAGCCGCGCGCCCGGATCGTCGCCCAGGCGCTCGTCGGCGCCGACCCGCACTTCCATCTGGACGGGCCGGTCGACGCCACGCGCGCCGTGCTCGGCAAGGCGGGCATGTCACTCAAGGACATCGACCTCGTCGAGATCAACGAGGCGTTCGCGTCCGTCGTGCTCAGCTGGGCGCAGGTCTTCGAGCAGGACCTCGAGAAGGTCAACGTGAACGGCGGGGCCATCGCCCTCGGTCACCCCGTCGGCGCCACCGGCGCCCGGCTCATCACCACCGCCCTGCACGAACTGGAGCGCCAGGACAAGGAGTTCGCGCTCATCACGATGTGCGCGGGCGGTGCGGTGGCGACGGGCACGATCATCCAGCGGCTGTAGCGGGGGCCCGCGCCGGGCGGGCCGGAACGCACGACGAAGGCGGCACCCTCCCACGGGGGGAGGGTGCCGCCTTCTCGGGTCAGCCGTGGGCCGGCCGGGCTCAGTACGAGCCGGCGGACTGCCAGTGGGTCCAGGCGCCACAGGGGCTGCCGTAGCGCTCGTTCATGTAGTTGAGGCCCCACTTGATCTGGGTCTCTGGGTTCGACTTCCAGTCGCCGCCGGCCGAGGCCATCTTGTTGGCGGGCAGGGCCTGGACCAGGCGGTAGGCGCCGGACGACGCGTTCGTCGCGTGGGGGTTCCAGCCGCTCTCGTGGGACACGATCTTGTCGAAGCACGCGAACTGTGCGGCGCTCATCTTCTGCTGGGCGATCGTCTTCGGCGAAGAGGTGGCGGCGGCGTTCGACGCCGGGGCGGCGGCCATGACCATGCCGGCGGTGGCGGCGGCCAGGGCGACACCGGCGAGGGCCTTCTTCGGAGCGGCGATGCGGCGGAGGATGGTGACGGACAAAGCGTGAACCTTCCGTGGGGGGCAGGGGCCGCTTCGCACGCCCTGCGGCGTACTTGCGGCGTACAGAGGCGCCGGGGCCCTGGCAGGGGCCGTCGGCGCCTTGCGACTCCTCCAGAGAAACAGGCTCGGACCCTCGCCGCAATCATCCCTTTTACTAGTTGAGGTCGAATATGGGGGAAATATCCCTCATGTGACCTGGCTCTCATTGGCCAGGTCAGAGGGTGTTTTGGTGGGGACGCGTCAAGCGATCGCGTCTACGACCACACCTCGTAGGTGACCTGGGTCATGTGGGGTGCTTCACGGCGCGGGCACGTCACGGTGACGCAGCGCGCGTGAAGCCCTACGGCTCGGTGCCCTCGAATGTGACGGGGGCCTCGAACGCGGCCCGGCGCGTGGCCCGCCGCAGCGCCCTCAGGAGCGCCGGGCCGACGGTGACGGTGAGGACGACGGTCAGAGCCGCCCGGCCCAGGTCCCAGCCCAGCGACGTGGCCAGGCAGTAGGCGAGGAAGCGGACCAGGTTCTCGTGCAGCGGGGCGCCCGCCTGGAAGGCGACGCTCGACGACAGCGAGTCCAGGAACGGCCAGCCGGCCAGGTTCATGACGGTGCCGTACGCGAACGCGGCCAGGAACCCGTACGCCGCCAGCATCAGCACCTCGGCGCGGCCGCGCAGCCGGTCCGGGCCGGGGAGCAGGCCCGCGCCCATCGTGAACCAGCCCATCGACAGCATCTGGAACGGCATCCACGGACCGACCCCGCCGGTGAGCAGCGCGGACGCGAACATGGTCACGGACCCCAGCACGAACCCGAAACCGGGCCCGAGGACGCGCCCGCTCAGCACCATCAGGAAGAACATCGGCTCGATCCCGGCGGTCCCCGCCCCGATCGGCCGCAGCGCCGCGCCCGTCGCGGCAAGGACCCCGAGCATCGCCACCGCCTTGGGCCCGACCCCGCCCTCGGACACGGCGGCCGCCACCACGCCCACCAGCAGGACGAGCAGCCCCGCGAACAGCCAGGGAGCGTCCTGCGCATGCGCGCTGACCTGCGACGAAGGGCCCGCGAGCAGCGGCCACCCGAAGGCGGCCACCCCTATGGCGCTGACGAGGAGCAGAGCCACCACGGAGCGGGGGCCGAGGCGCACGGCGCGGGCCTGGCGGTCGGGGCGCCCGGTCTCGGGTGCGGTCTTCATGCCCCGTCCTCCGCCGGGCCCGCGGACTCGAGGGCCTCGCGGACCTGCGCCACCGTGAGCCACTTGCCCGGGGCCAGCACCTTGGCGACCTGGGGGGAGAAGGCGGGGGAGGCCACGACCACCTCGGGGGTGGGCCCGTTCGCCACGATCTCGCCGTCGGCGAGGACGGCGACGCGGTGGGACAGCTCGGCGGCCAGTTCCACGTCGTGCGTGGCCAGGACGACGGCGTGCCCGTCGGCCGCGAGGCCGCGCAGGACCGTGACCAGGCGGGCCTTCGCCGCGTAGTCGAGGCCGCGCGTCGGCTCGTCGAGCAGGAGCAGCGGGGGGCGGGCCGTCAGCACGATCGCCAGGGCGAGGGTGAGGCGCTGGCCCTCCGAGAGGTCTCGGGGGTGGGTGTCGTCCGCGATGCCGGGCAGGAGCCGCGAGACCAGTTCACGGCAGGTGCCCGGATCCGCGCCCGCGTCGTGGTCGGCGGCGGCGCACTCGGCGGCCACCGTGTCCGCGTACAGGAGGTCACGCGGTTCCTGCGGGACCAGGCCGACGCGGCGGATCAGCTCGCGCGGGCCCGTGCGGTGCGGGACCGCGCCGCCCACCAGGGCCGTGCCGGACGACGGGCGGACCAGGCCGACCAGGGTGGACAGGAGGGTGGACTTCCCGGCGCCGTTGCGGCCCATCAGGGCGACGATCTCACCAGGTCCGACCGAGAGGTCGACGTGACGCAACGCCTCGACACGCCCCCGCCGCACCGCGAGCCCCGCGACCTCGGCGACGGCGGGCACCTCGGGCTGCCTGCCGGAACGCAGGCGCGACCGGCGGGAGGCGGGGGAGACGGCGGCCTGCGACTGCTCATGAGGCTCGCGCGGCTCGTGCCCCGCCAGGCGCTGCCGCAACTCCCCGGACCCGCGCCGCGCGTCCCGCACCGTCAGCGGCAGCGGTGACCAGCCGGCGAGGCGGCCCAGGTCCACGACCGGCGGGAACACCGGCGACACGGCCATGATCTCGGCGGGGGCGCCGAGCAGCAGGGGTGCGCCGGGCCCCGCGAGGAGCGCGACCTGGTCCGCGTACTGCACGACCCGCTCAAGCCGGTGCTCGGCCATCAGGACCGTCGTGCCGAGGTCGTGCACGAGGCGCTGCAGCACCGCGAGGACCTCCTCCGCGGCGGCCGGGTCGAGCGCGGACGTCGGCTCGTCGAGGACCAGGACCCGCGGGTGCGGGGTGAGTACGGAGCCGATGGCGACGCGCTGCTGCTGCCCGCCGGACAGCGTCGCGATGGGACGCTCGCGCAGGTCGGCGAGGCCCAGCAGGTCGAGGGTCTCCTCGACGCGGCGCCGCATCACGTCGGGCGCGAGTCCGAGCGACTCCATGCCGTACGCGAGCTCGTCCTCGACCGTGTCGGTGACGAAGTGGGAGAGCGGGTCCTGCCCCACCGTGCCCACCACGTCGGCGAGTTCGCGCGGTTTGTGCGTACGGGTGTCGCGCCCCGCGACCGTGACGCGCCCGCTCAGCGTGCCCCCGGTGAAGTGCGGCACGAGGCCGCTCACCGCGCCGAGCAGCGTCGACTTGCCGACGCCGGACGGCCCCACGAGCAGCACCAACTCGCCCTCGGGTACGTCGAGTCCGATGTTGCGGACCGTGGGTGTCGCGGCCCCGTCGTACGTCACCGAGACGTCCTCGAACCGGATCATGAAGCCTCCTTCGAGGGTGTTGCGGCGAGCGGCGGCGCGGGCGCCACGAACGCGGGAATCAGCCCGAGCAGCACCCCGGCCGCGGGCCACAGCGGCAGCGTCGGCGCGGCCAGCGGCACGACGCCGGGCGTCAGCGCCGAGGGATCGTAGGAACCGGCCCGGATCATCACGGCGGCGACGGCCGCCCCCGACGCGGCGACGAGCCACGCCCGCACGCCCCACGCGTCGGGCCGGTACCGGGTGCGGACGGAGCGGCGCCCGCCGAGCCAGAGCCCGCCGAGCGCGGCCGCCACCCCGGCGAGCAGCACGGGCAGCCCGTACCGCGCGCCGTCCGCGGTCAGCAGCCCGTACGTACCGGCGCACACCCCGACCAGACCGCCCAGTGTCAGCACCGCGGTGACCCGGCGCACGGCGGCCGGGACCTCGGCCGTACGCCCGTACCCGCGCGCGTCCATCGCGGCGGCCAGCGCCACCGACCGCTCAAGGGCGCCCTCGAGGACCGGCAGACCGACCTGCGCCAGGCCCCGCAGCCCCTTGTCGGGCCGGCCGCGCAGCCGGCGCGCGGCCCGCAGCCGCCGTACGTCGGCGATCAGGTTCGGCGCGAACGTCATCGCGACGACGACGGCGACCCCGGCCTCGTACAGCGCGCCCGGCAGGGACTTGAGGAGGCGGGCCGGGCTCGCGAGGGCGTTCGCCGCGCCCACACAGATCAGCAGCGCGGCCAGCTTCAGGCCGTCGTACAGCGCGAACACCAGGCCCTCGACCGTGACCCGGCCGCCGATCCGCACCCCCTGCGCCCATTCGGGCAGCGGCACCTCGGGCAGCGTGACGAGCAGGTGCGTGCCGGGGATCGGCGACCCGAGGAACACCGCGAACAGCAGCCGGATCCCGATCACCGCGAGCCCCAGCTTCACGAACGCCCCGTACGAGCGCGCCCACGGCGCCGACGTGCGCCGCGCGGCCACCACATACCCGGCCACCCCGATGAGCAGCGCGAGCAGCAGAGGATTCGTCGTCCGCGACGCCGCCGTGCCGAGCCCCAGCGCCCAGAGCCACCAGGCGCCGGGATGCAGCGCGTTCGAGCGGTGGGCCCGGGGCGCGGCGAAGGGACGACGGCGCGCGGACGGCCCCGCCCCCGGGTCACGCGCGAGGCGCGGACGCGGGGCGGGGGGCGGTGAACCTGCGCCGGTGCTGCTCATCGTGTCGTCGTGTCCGTGTCCGTCAGCCGCGCCGGCGGCGGGCCTGCCAGACCGCGGCCGCGCCGAGCACGACGACGGCGGTGCCGCCCGCGATCAGGCCGACGGAGGGGCCACCGTCGTCGGGGGCCGGCGCGCTGTCCTTCCCGGTGTCCTTGGACTCGGTGCCCTTGGACGCGCTGCCCTTCGAGGAAGACACCTGCTCGCCGCAGCCCGTCTTCGGGTAGCCGGCGATGGAGCACAGCAGCGCCTGGTTGTTGTAGCGCAGCGGCTTGGCGACGGCGGCGAGGGCCTCCGCGCTGGTCGCGTCGTCCGAGACGCGCGCGCACGCCGTACGCGGCTTCGGCGGCGCCTCACCGGACGGCGCGTCCTGCGCCGTGCCGAAGTCGATGACGAGCGCGACCCGCTTCTCGCCGCCCCGCGCCGGCGTAGCCGCGCAGATGGAGTCGAAGGACGCGGCCCCGCGCGGCTTCGCCGAGTCCTGCGAGTCCTCGCTCACGGAGAACCGGAACCCCTGTACGTCACCGTCCGACGGACGGGCCGTCGACGGGCCCTGCGAGGCGTACACCCACGCGGAGCCGTCGCGGTCCCAGAACGACCAGTAGCGATAGCCGGTGGCCTGCGCCTGGCCCGCCCCCGCAAGGAGCGCGCACAGCACGCCCAGCAGTCCGAGGACGGTGACGGCCGGACCGCGGCGCCGGCACGTGGTCACAGCTGCTGCTTCTTGCGGCCGCTGAACAGGAAGCCGATGCCGATGCCGGCGACGGCCGCGACGGCGACGACGTACCAGACGCTGATGCCGCCGTCGTCCTTCTTCTCGTCCTTCTTCTTGTCGGCCGCGGCCTTCGTGGAGGAGGGCGCGGGACCGGTCGCGTTCAGGGCCTTCACGAGGTCGGTGCCGCCGAAGTCACGGGGGTCGGCGCCGGCCGCGTGCGAGGCGAGGACGAGCTGGGCGTAGGCGGCGGGACCGCTCTGCGCGGCCCACTGCGTGGCGTTCTTCTCCAGCCAGCTCAGCGCGGGGGCGGCCTGGTCGCCGTGGCCCGCGGCCGAGAGCGCGGTGACCGCGTCGGCCGTGTTGCCGTAGTCCGGCTGGTCCTTGGCGCCCGGCATCGACGACATGAGGTGGTGGTCCTTGGCCAGCGCCTCGGTCAGGTAGGCGGAGCCGTTCTGCGCGGCCTGCGCCGCGTCGGGGGTGCCCGAGCCCTCGCAGGACGGGGTCCCGGCCTGCTTCGCGCCGTCTGCGGCGAGGCCCTTGCCGAGGCCGCCGAGCACACCGGCCGCCGTCGCGTCCGCATTGGCCGCGAGCTTCCCCTTCTTGTCCGGCTGGTACGCGAACGCGCCCCCGCCGTCCTTGCCGCACGGGATGGACAGCTTGACGAGCGCGGTCTGCGCCGACGTCACCTTCTCGCCGGCCGCGGCGAGCGCGCCGATCACCACGGACGTGGAGTTCGCGTCACTCGCGCCGCCCGGGTTGTAGCCCCAGCCGCCGTCGTCGCCCCGCACCGACTCCAGCCACTTCACGGCCTTGCCGACCTCGGCGTCGTGCCCGCCGAGCGCGGCGAGCGCCTGCACCGCGGCGCCCGTGCTGTTGGAGTCGAGAGGCGTCTTGGCGTCGCACGCCTTGCCCGTGTCGGCGCGGAACGCGGCGAACCCGCCGTTCGCGCACTGCTGCCCGGTCAGCCAGTCCACGGCCTTCGCCGCGGGCTTCACACCGGTCGTGTGCTGGGCGAGCAGCGAGAGCGACTGCCGCCAGACACCGTCGTACGTCGGGTCGGCCTTCCCGTAGAGCCCGGAGGGGATCGCCACCGAAGGGGACGCGGAGGGCGCGGAGCCGTCCGCGAGGGCGGCCGGGGCGGTGGCCATGCCGATGACGGCGGTGGCCGCCACGAGCGCGGCGCTGCGGCGAATGTTCATGGTGGGGCGGGTGCCTCTCCCTGCGGGGAGCCGGGCGGCACGGCACACGCGGGCACCGGGCGGCTCCGGCTCCGTATGCCTCGACGGTGCCGGCCACCGGCGGGGGCCGATGACACGAGCCGGTCACGCGCCGCACGGGGCAGTCCGGCTCACCACCTACGTGGTTCACGGTTGCGGGGTCAGCGCCGGATTCGCACCGGCTTCCCCCCGTGCGCGCATGATGACGACCCGCCCACTGTACCGGCCCGTAGGTGGCGTCCCCCGGGGCGCCCGAAGGGCCGGGGCGGACCGAAGCCTGCCCCGGCCCTCCGGGACGAGTGCGCCTGCCGGCGGCGACAGGGCTCAGCGGATGTCGACCGGCCCGTCGTCGCCGCCGTCGCGGCCGTCCACCGGGCTCGACGCCGCCCCCAGGTACCGCTGGATCTCCCTCTCGCCACCGCTCTTCTTGGCGTCGCCGTCCGGTGTGCCCAGGTTGCGGCGGACCGAGTCCAGGATGGTCAGACCCTGGCCGACGAGTCCGGCCGCGATCTCACCGAGGCCGTCCGCGCCGTTGAGCACGTTCACGTTGGCGCCCTTGAGGCCGCCGGCCGCCTCCTTCACGATCTGCGGCAGCTGGTCGATCAGCATCCGGTCGAGCGCGACCCGGTCGTACGAGGCCGCCGCGGCGGCCTGGATCTTCATCCGCTCGGCCTCGGCGATGGCCATCACGCGGATCCGCTCGGCGTCCGCCTCCGCGGGCTTCACGACCTCGGCCACCAGCTGCTGCTGGCGCAGTTCGGCGGCCCGCTCGGCCAGTTCGGTGCGCGCCGCGAGGACCTCCTGCTCGGCGTGCGCCTGGGCCAGCGGCCCCGCCTGGGCGGCCGCCGCCTGCGCGCGGTCCACCTCGGCCTTGTACTCGGCCTGGACGACGGCGGTCTGCCGCGCGTACTCGGCCTGGTTGCGCTGGGCCTCCTGCTGCGCCTGGGTCGAGGCCTGGGTGGCCTGTGCCTGCGCGATCTGGGCCTGCCGCTGGATGGCCGCCTTGTGCGGGGCGGACATCGCGTCGATGTAGCCGGTGTTGCCGTCGTCGATGGACTGGATCTGGAGCGAGTCCACGATCAGCCCGATCTTCGCCATCTCGGCCTTCGAGGTGTCGAGCACCTCGGCGGCGAGCTTCTGCCGCTCCGTGACGATCTCCTCGACCGTCATCGAGCCGATGATGGAGCGCAGGTGACCGGCGAAGATCCGGCCGGTCAGGACCGACATCTGATCCTGGTCGGACAGGAACCGCTGGCCGGCGTTGACGATGGACTCCGTGTCGTTGCCGACCTTGAACGCGATGACGGCGCGCACGGTCAGGGCGATGCCCTGCCGGGTCACGCACTTCTCGACGACCTCGGCCTCGGACATGGCCAAGGACAGGAAGCGGGTCTTGCGGAAGATGGGCAGGACGAATTTTCCGTGGCCCGTCACGACCCGGAACGGCGCTCCCCCAAGTCCCCGCCTGCCACCCGAGATCAGCATCGCCTCATCGGGAGCGGGAACGCGATATCCGAACATCCTTCAGTCTCCTTAGCGGGCGTCCCCCGTGTCGCCGGAGCCGTCGGCCCATTCGTCGAGCGACGGATCGCTCCAGGCCATGACGACGACCTGGCGGGTGCCGCGGGATTCGATCACCAGGACCGTCGCCCCGCGCTCCAGGGGTTCGTCGGACCACGCGAGGAACGTCTCGCTGCCGCCCCGCACCCGCACCAGTACCTCGCCCGGGCCCTCGGCTCCGCGCGTGGCGATGACCAGCTTCCCCGTACAGCCGACCACGGCCTCGTCCGGCGCCATCGGTGGCCGCCCCCTCGTCGGTCCAGTTCTGAGATGCCAGACATTACGCCTGTTGCCACCCGCGGACCATGCGGCGGAAGGCCCGCCGGGCAGGCTGTTTCGCACACCCGGTAAAGATCGCGCAACGCCGGTAAAGTTCAGGTCAAGTGCGTAGGTCAGACCGGCGCATAAGTTACCGGGTCGCTCCCGGCGACGGCCTCCGCGCGGCCCAGTTTCACCAGCCGGCGCAGGTGCGCCTCGGCCTCCGAGACCGCGATGGTGCGCGAGCCGTAGGGGATCTGTTCCCAGGGCCGGTTCCACTCCATCCGCTCGGCGAGCTGCCAGGGGGTGAGCGGGGCGGGGGCGAGCAGGGTGAGCAGGCCGGTGAGGCGCTCCTCGTGGTGGTCGAGCAGCTCCCGTACGCGGGCGGGGGCGTCGGTGAATGTGTGCTGGTGGGCCGGGAGCACCTCGGCGGGGGCCAGGCGGCCGACGCGCTCCAGCGAGTCCAGGTAGTCGCCGAGCGGATCCGTGACCGTGGCGTCGTCCGGGTCCTCGTAGAGGCCGATGTGCGGGGTGATCCCGGGGAGCAGGTGGTCGCCGGAGAAGAGGCGGCCGTTGCCCGCGAGTCCGGCGGGGTGGTCCTCCTCCAGGTGCAGGCAGACATGGCCCGGGGTGTGGCCGGGCGTCCAGATCGCGCGCAGGCGGCGGCCCGGCAGGTCGAGCAGGTCGCCGGGGGTGATGGTGCGGTCGGGGAGCGCGGGGGCGAGGCCCGGGAGGCTGCGGGCCCTGCCCGAGTCGCGGGCGGCGATCAGCGGCGCCATGTGCTCCTCGGGGGCGCCGGCCGCGGCGAGCTTGGCGGCCATGAACGCGTACCAGCGCTCCGGCGGGTTCTCGCGGGTGCGGCGCACGACGGAGACGTCCGCCTCGTGCATGGCGATCCAGGCGCCGGACGCCTCGCGCACCTTGGCCGACAGACCGTGATGGTCGGGGTGGTGATGGGTGATCAGGACTCCCGTCACCTCGCCGACGCTCGTGCCGCAGGCGGCGAGGCCCTCGGTGAGCGCGTCCCACGACTCGGGGTCGTCCCAGCCCGTGTCGATGAGGACGGGCCCGCCGTCGGTGTCGAGGAGGTGGACGAGGGTGAAGCCGAGCGGGTTGTCGGGGATGGGCACCCGAAGGGACCGGACGCCTCCACCGTGGTCGGTCACCTGCGTCATCGGGCCCCACCTCTCGTACGACGACCTCGAACTCCCGCCACTGTAATAGAACTTGTTCCAATGGTCGCCCGGGTCGACTTGTTGGGTGACGGTCGCCGTGCCGATCCGTGGACTCCTGGAACTGGAACTGGTATCAGTTTCCGTAGGTTCTGATGCAGTGTCAGAAAACTTCCCGCGAGAGGCGGTCGGTCATGGCCGGGCATGAGGAACGGCTTGAGCACGAGTTCGTGGAGCACGGACAGCTCTACATCGGCGGGGAGTTGACGCAGCCGTCCGGCACGGATGTCATCGAGGTGATCTCCCCGCACACCGGCGAGGTCTTCGGGCGCGTGCCGCACGCCGCGCCCGCCGATGTCGACCGCGCGGTCGCCGCCGCCCGCAGGGCGTTCGACGAGGGCCCCTGGCCGCGGCTCCCGCTCGACGAGCGGATCGCGGTCGTCACCCGGATCAAGGACGCGATCGCCGTACGGCACGAGGAGATCGCCCGCCTCATCTCCTCGGAGAACGGCTCCCCGTACTCATGGAGCGTCCTCGCGCAGGCCCTCGGGGCGATGATGGTGTGGGACTCCGCGATCACCGTCGCGAAGAACTTCCGTTACGAGGAGACGCGCGACGGCGCGCTCGGGAAGATCCTGGTGCGGCGCGAGCCGGTCGGCGTCGTGGCGGCCGTGGTCCCTTGGAACGTCCCGCAGTTCGTGGCCGCGGCCAAGCTGGCGCCCGCGCTGCTCGCCGGCTGCACCGTCGTCCTCAAGCCGTCGCCGGAATCGCCGCTCGACGCGTATCTGCTCGGCGAGATCGCGAAGGAGGCGGGGCTGCCGGACGGGGTCCTCTCCATCCTTCCCGCGGACCGCGAGGTCAGCGAGTACCTCGTCGGGCACCCCGGCGTCGACAAGGTCTCCTTCACCGGATCCGTGGCCGCGGGCCGGCGCGTCATGGAGGTCGCCTCGCGCAACCTCACCCACGTCACCCTCGAACTCGGCGGCAAGTCCGCGGCCGTCGTCCTGCCGGACACGGACCTCGCGACGACCGTCCCCGGCCTCGTCCAGTCCGCCTGGATGAACAACGGCCAGGCCTGCGTCGCCCAGACCCGCATCCTCCTGCCCCGCTCGCGCTACGACGAGTTCGCCGGAGCCCTCACGGAGGCGGCGGCCGCGCTCGTCGTCGGTGACCCGCTCGACCCGGCGACCCAGGTCGGCCCGCTGGTCGCCGAGCGCCAGCAGCGCCGCTCCCTCGACTACATCCGCATCGGCCAGGAGGAAGGCGCCAAGATCCTCACCGGCGGCGGCCGTCCCCCCGGGCTCGACCGCGGCTGGTACGTGGAGCCGACCCTCTTCGGTGACGTCGACAACTCGATGCGCATCGCCCGCGAGGAGATCTTCGGCCCGGTCATCTGCCTCCTCCCGTACGGCGACGAGGCCGAGGCGCTGAAGATCGCCAACGACTCCGACTACGGGCTCAGCGGCAGCGTGTGGACGGCCGACGTCGCGCACGGCATCGACGTCGCGCGGCAGGTGCGCACCGGCACGTACAGCGTGAACACCTTCAGTCTCGACATGCTCGGCCCGTTCGGCGGTTACAAGAACTCCGGTCTCGGCAGGGAGTTCGGGCCCGAGGGGTACAGCGCCTACCTGGAGCACAAGATGATCCACCTGCCGGCCGGCTGGGAGGCGTGATGGGGGACCGCTGGCACGTGGAGGTCGACCGGGGTGTCTGTATCGGCTCGGCCCAGTGCATCCACCACGCTCCGGACGCCTTCCGTCTCGACTCCGGCATGCAGTCCCGGCCCCTCGAGGCGGAGGCCGACGCCAACGAGAAGATCCTGGCGGCGGCGGAGGGCTGCCCCGTGGAAGCCGTCATGATCACGCTGCTGGGCAGCGGGGAGCCGGTTTTCCCGCCAGAAGACTGAAGAAAAATCCCCTTTGGTGGGTTGCATCACGACACAGGCGGTCTATCCTGGTATTGGCCTATGAGGCGAGTGAGGGAGTCCGACCGGAGTAGCCGACTGTGGCGTGATGCAAACGGCATCCGCCGTGGCCGACGTCGACGGTAGGGCTGAGAGGCCGGAAGGCAGTAGCAGAGCCGGAAGGCGACCCCTAACACCTGATCCGGACCATGCCGGCGCAGGGAACCCGTCTCGTAGGTCTTTCGCGTGCTCTCTTCTGTGCCCCGGTGCCGCTCGCGCCCCGGGGCACAGATACTCCGCGCTGCCGGCTACTTCTGGCCGTCCGGCGTCGTGAGGTCGATCAGCCGGCACACCGTCTCGATGTCTATCTTCACCTGTGCGATCGACGCGCGCCCCGACAGCCAGGTGATGAGCGCCGAGTGCCAGGTGTGCTCGATGACGCGGACCGCGGAGAGTTGCTGCGGGGTCGGGTCGTCCAGCTCCATCGCGTCCAGGATGATCGCCGTCGTCTGCCGCGAGACCTGGTCGACCTCGGGGCTCACGCTCCGGTCGGCGAAGGTGAGGGCGCGCACCATCGCGTCGGCGAGGTGCGGCTCGCGCTGGAGTGCGCGGAAGGCCCGCATCAGGGTCTCCGCGACCCGCTCCGAGGGCAGGTCGGACGAGGGCGGGCGCTTGCGGACCGTCGCGTGCATGTGCTGGAGCTGGTCCTGCATCGTGGCCACGAGGAGATGCACCTTGGACGGGAAGTACCGGTACAGCGTGCCGAGAGCGACCTGCGAGGACTCGGCGACCTCGCGCATCTGCACGGCGTCGAAGCCGCCCCGGCTGGCCAGCTGGGCGCTCGCGTGCAGGATGCGGCGGCGGCGCGCCTCCTGGCGCTCGGTGAGGGGCGGCGACGCCGGATGTGCTGTCTTCGCTTCCGCTGTCATGTGTCCCGTTCCGTGGCTGTCAAGCCGTAATCCGGTGCTTTCGAGAGGCTCATCATGGCAGGGGAGCCGGGGCGCGTCGTGGCGCGAATCACCTGATCCGAGCGTTGCAGCGAGGCTACCTGCCGGTAGATTCTGTGCTCCTTGAAGGATCAAGGGGCCGGCAACTCTGAAACTTGTTCTAGATTACCGCCCACGCGTAGTCTCGCGTGAACGTGCCGCGAGAAGGGGGCCACGAGTGACCGCTGAGGCCATGGAGGCGAGCCCCCGGGCCGGGTCCTCCGCCGACGGTGACCGTCCGTTGCGTATCGCTCTCCTTACGTACAAGGGGAACCCGTTCTGCGGCGGACAGGGCGTCTACGTACGCCATCTGTCCCGCGAACTCGCCCGGCTCGGGCACCAGGTCGAGGTCATAGGCTCCCAGCCCTACCCCGTCCTCGACGAGGGCGAGGACCTGAAGGGGCTCAGGCTCACCGAGCTGCCCAGCCTCGACCTGTACCGCAGCCCCGACCCGTTCCGCACCCCCAAGCGCGACGAGTACCGCGACTGGGTGGACGCGCTGGAGGTCGGCACCATGTGGACCGGCGGCTTCCCCGAACCCCTCACGTTCTCGCTGCGCGCCCGGCGCCATCTGCGGGCGCGGCGCGGCGAGTTCGACATCGTGCACGACAACCAGACGCTGGGCTACGGCCTGTTGGGCGGGCCCGCCGCGCTCGGCGCCCCCCTCGTCACCACGATCCACCACCCCATCACCGTCGACCGGCAGCTGGAGATCGACGCGGCGCCCGACTGGAAGCGGCGCGCCTCCGTACGCCGCTGGTACGCGTTCACGCGGATGCAGAAGCGCGTCGCCCGCCGCCTGCCGTCCGTGCTCACCGTCTCCGGGACCTCGCGCCAGGAGATCGTCGACCACCTCGGCGTACGCCAGGACCGGATCCGCGTCGTGCACATCGGTGCCGACACCGACCTCTTCTCGCCGGACCCCTCGGTCGCCGAGGTGCCCGGCCGCATCGTGACGACGTCCAGCGCCGACGTCCCCCTCAAGGGGCTCGTCTTCCTCGTCGAGGCCCTCGCCAAGGTCCGCACCGAGAACCCGGCCGCCCACCTCGTCGTCGTCGGCAAGCGCGCCGAGGACGGGCCCGTCGCCGCGGCCATCGAGAAATACGGCCTCGAAGGCGCCGTCTCCTTCGTCAAGGGCATCACCGACGCCGAACTCGTCGACCTCGTGCGGTCGGCGGAGGTCGCCTGCGTGCCCTCCCTGTACGAGGGCTTCTCGCTGCCCGCCGCGGAGGCCATGGCCACCGGCACACCCCTGGTCGCCACCACCGGCGGAGCGATCCCCGAGGTCGCCGGGCCCGACGGCGAGACCTGCCTCGCGGTGCCCACCGGCGACGCGGGCGCGCTGGCCGCCGCGCTCGGCAGACTCCTGGACGACCCGCGGCTGCGGGCGCGGCTCGGCGCCGCCGGACGCCAACGCGTACTGAGGAACTTCACCTGGGCCCGCGCCGCGCTCGGCACCGCCGAGCTCTACCGCGAGTCCATCGCCCGCCCGGCGGCCCGGACCACCGGCGCCGCGGCCACCACCCCCCTCGAACGTGCAGGATCCGACCGCGAAAGCAGGGCCACGTGCTGACCGTCGACTTCACCCGCTTCCCGCTCGCCGCAGGCGACCGCGTCCTCGACCTCGGCTGCGGAGCCGGGCGGCACGCGTTCGAGTGCTACCGGCGCGGGGCCCAGGTGGTGGCCCTCGACCAGAACGGCGAGGAGATCCGCGAGGTCGCCAAGTGGTTCGCCGCGATGAAGGAGGCCGGTGAAGCCCCCGCGGGCGCCACGGCCACCGCCATGGAGGGCGACGCCCTCAACCTCCCCTTTCCGGACGCCTCGTTCGACGTCGTGATCATCTCCGAGGTGATGGAGCACATCCCCGACGACAAGGGCGTGCTCGCCGAGATGGTCCGCGTCCTCAAGCCGGGCGGCCGTATCGCCGTGACCGTGCCCCGCTACGGCCCCGAGAAGGTCTGCTGGACCCTCAGCGACGCCTACCACGAGGTCGAGGGCGGCCACATCCGCATCTACAAGGCGGACGAACTCCTCGCCAAGATGCGCGAGGCGGGCCTCAAGCCGTACGGCACCCATCACGCGCACGCCCTGCACTCGCCGTACTGGTGGCTCAAGTGCGCCTTCGGCGTCGACAACGACAAGGCGCTGCCCGTGCGGGCGTACCACAAGCTCCTGGTCTGGGACATCATGAAGAAGCCGGCGCTCACCCGCGTCACCGAGCAGCTGCTCAACCCGGTCGTCGGCAAGAGCTTCGTCGCCTACGCCACCAAGCCGCACCTGCCCAAGGCCGAGGCGTGACGAGCCCGGAGAAGACCGAACACCTCGTCCTGCCCGGCGTACTGACCGCCGAGCAGGCCGCTGCGACCGTCCGCGGGCTCCTCGCCGTGCAGCGCGAGGACGGCGCCATACCCTGGTTCCGTGGCCACCACCTCGACCCGTGGGACCACACCGAGGCCGCCATGGCCCTCGACGCGGCCGGCGAGCACGACGCCGCCGAACGCGCCTACTCCTGGCTCGCCCGCCATCAGAACGAGGACGGCTCCTGGTACGCGGCCTACGCCGACGGGGACGCCGGTGACATCACCGACCACGGCCGCGAGACCAACTTCGTCGCCTACGTCGCCGTGGGCGCCTGGCACCACTACCTCTCCACCGGCGACGACGCCTTCCTCGACCGGATATGGCCCACCGTGTACGCGGCCATGGAGTTCGTGCTGCGGCTCCAGCAGCCGGGCGGGCAGATCGGCTGGAAGCGCGAGCCGGACGGGACACCCGTCGACGAGGCGCTCCTGACCGGCAGTTCGTCCGTGCACCACGCGCTGCGGTGCGCCCTCGCGATCGCCGAACAGCGCGAAGAGCCCCAGCCCGACTGGGAGTTGGCGGCCGGCAGCCTGCGGCACGCGATCCGCCGCCACCCCGAGCGGTTCCTCGACAAGGACCGCTACTCGATGGACTGGTACTACCCCGTCCTCGGCGGCGCCCTCACCGGCTCAGAGGCCCAGGAGCGCATCCAGGCGTCCTGGGACCGCTTCGTCGTCCCCGGACTCGGCGTGCGCTGCGTCGTCCCCAACCCGTGGGTCACCGGGGGCGAGAGCGCCGAACTCGCCCTCGCCCTGTGGGCGGTGGGCGAGTCCGACCGCGCTCTGGAGATCCTCCAGTCGATCCAGCACCTGCGCGACCCGGAGTCGGGCCTGTACTGGACCGGCTACGTCTTCGACGACCGGGCTGTCTGGCCGAGGGAACTGACCGCGTGGACGGCCGGCTCCGTGCTGCTCGCCGTCGCCGCGCTCGGCGGCGACGAGGCCACCTGCTCGGTGTTCGGCGGCCGCCTCCCGGCGGGCTTCGAACCGGACTGCTGCGAGGAGAGCCCCGCTCAGTAGCGGCGCAGCCGGCCGGCGACGAAGTGCCCGACGAACAGGTACACCAGCGCCGCCAGGCCGTAGCCGGCGACCACCCGCGCCCATTCGTCGTCGAACGTGAACAGGTCGTGCGACCAGCCGGCGAGCCAGAGGGCCGCGTCGTGGATGAACTGCACGAGATCGTTGCCACGGTTGGCTTCCAGCAGGTACATCAGGATCCACAGGCCGAGAATGGCGGCCAGGATGTCTGCGACGACCATGACGATCGTCGCGGCTTGGTTGGTGCCTCGCGTTGCTTGGCTGGGAGACATGAAGCACTGGTTACCGCTCCGCAGCGGGTGAAACCCGTACGGGCTCGCCCGGGTCGCGCAGTGCTAGGGGCCGGGGGACGCTGCCAGGGAGCGGAAGCACCGTGCCCTGGAGGTTTGTCGTGACCGGTTCCACCCTGTCCGTACGCCGCGCTGTCGTGGCGCTCACCGTCAGCTCCGCGCTCCTCGTGGGCGGGACGGCGTGCGGCGGCAACGACACCAAGGCCAAGAAGTCGGGCAGCACCGTGGCCGCGGCGGTGGCGGAGCCGACCGCCACCACCTCCGCCGAGAAGCAGAAGTTCGCCAAGACGCGCTTTGTCGCCAACGCGGGGCTCGCGGCCGGCGCGACCTACCAGTGGATCATCAAGCCGTATCGCAAGGGCAAGTTCAAGAAGGGCGCCAGTGGGCGCAAGGTCGCCCTCGTCAAGGCCGGTGTCGCGGGCGCGTTCGCGTACAACAGGCTGAAGGCGGCCGTGAAGAACGCGAAGGGCGACCCGCTGCTCTCCAAGGCCGTCGCGCCGCTCACGGCGGGCATCGACAAGCTGAAGGACCTGCCGTCCAAGCTGCGCAAGGGCGACGGCACGGACTCCGTCGTCAACTCCTTCGACGACGTCATCAACTCGGTGAAGGACGCGGGCAAGAGCGCGGGTGCCGAGGTGAAGGACAAGGTGCCTTCGGCCAAGGAACTGGCCTCGGGGTCGTAGTTCCTGTCTTTGGGACTGTCTTTGAACGCCCCGCCAACTGGGCCTTTGGCGCTAGGAGTTGAGGTCGGCCAGGACCCGCAGTGTGTGCGGGTCCGGGGCCAGGACGAGCAGATCGGTGACCGCGCCCTTGCGCCACAGCTCCAGCCGTTCGGCGATGCGCCCGCGCGGGCCGATCAGCGAGATCTCGTCGGCGAACGCGTCGGGCACGGCCAGCACGGCCTCCTCGCGCCGTCCCGCGAGGAAGAGTTCCTGGACCCGGCGGGCCTCGTCCGCGTACCCCATGCGCGCCATCAGGTCCGCGTGGAAGTTGCGCTTCGCGTGGCCCATGCCGCCGATGTAGAAGCCCAGCATCGCCTTCACCGGCAGCAGCCCTTCCGCGACGTCGTCGCAGACCGTGACGCGGGCCATGGGCGCGATCACGAAGTCCTCGGGGAGGTCGGCGAGGGAGGCCTCGTACGCGTCCGTGCGCGTCGGCGACCAGTACAGCGGGAGCCAGCCGTCCGCGATGCGGGTCGTCTGCGTGATGTTCTTCGGGCCCTCGGCGCCGAGCAGGATCGGCAGGTCGGCGCGCAGGGGATGCGTGATCGGCTTCAGCGGCTTGCCGAGGCCGGTGGCGTCCTCGCCGCGATACGGGTGCGCGTGGAAGCGGCCGTCCGTCTCGACCGGGCCCTCGCGCCGCAGGACCTGCCGCACCACGTCGACGTACTCGCGGGTCGCCGTGAGCGGCGACCTCGGGAACGGGCGCCCGTACCAGCCCTCCACGACCTGCGGCCCCGACAGGCCGAGCCCCAGCATCATGCGGCCGCCGGACAGATGGTCGAGGGTGAGCGCGTGCATCGCCGTCGTCGTGGGGGAGCGGGCCGCCATCTGCGCGATCGCCGTACCCAGGCGGATGCGCGAGGTGTGCGCCGCGATCCAGGTCAGCGGCGTGAACGCGTCGCTGCCCCAGGACTCGGCGGTCCACACCGAGTCGTACCCCAACCGCTCGGCCTCCTGGGCGAGTTCGAGGTGGCGCGGATCGGGGCCGCGGCCCCAGTAGCCGAGCGCGAGTCCGAGTCGCATGGCCGCTCCCATTTCTGACGCAGTGTCAGTCAGTGGTACGGGGGCGACTGTACGACAACGGCCCCCCACCCGGAAGACGGGTGAGGGGCCGTGACGGAAAGGCCGGGCGACGTCAGCCGCGCTGGATTCCCGTCGTGTCCTGGAGGACGCCGCGACGGCCGTCCTGCGTCTGGGCCACCAGGCCGGGGCCGCGCTGCTCGACGGCCAGGTACCACGTGCCGGGCGCCAGCTCGGCGATCGGCGTCGGGGAGCCGTCCTCGGCGTACAGCGGACGCGGCACCGGCACCGCGAACCAGAACGGCGAGAAGTCGCCGACCGGGGCCTGCGCGGCCTGCGGCGCGGGCGCCGCCTGCTGCGGCTGGGCGGCGGCACCATAGGGCTGACCGGGCTGACCCGGCTGGGCGCCGTAGGGCTGGCCCGGCTGCTGAGCACCCGGGTAGCCGTAGCCACCGGCAGGCTGCGCGCCGTACGGCTGCGGGGCCTGCGGCCGCGGGGCGCCGATGAGGGCACCCTTCAGGGCGGGCACGAGCGGCGTGGCGACAGCGGCACCCGCGAGCACGAGAGCGGCGATCAGGCCGAGGATGGCGCCGGTGCCGGCGCTGAATCCGTTGTCCGACCCGGTGCCGGAGTTGTTGAAGCCACCGGCCGGGTCGAAGATGTTCCCGAGCGCGCTCCACGCCGAGAAGACGGCGAGCGCGATGCCGAACTGGCCGAGGTCGAGACCGGCGACCTTCGGCACGGTGGGCAGCCCCCGGGCGACGACGATCAGCACCGCGGCGAAGATGCCCGCGAGGAAGACGCTGAACAGGAGCGGTGCGCTCCCCCACGCGTTCGGGAAGTCTGCGCTGCTGGAGATCCCGTCGATCGAATAGATGTCGAGGAACGAGGCGATGAACAGCAACACCGCTGCTCCGATCACCACGCCGTCGCCTCGAGTGAGGGAGCGGATATTCACTTCAGGTCGGTCCTTCGTCAGTCGTCCGGTCGTCGGCGGAGGCGTCGCTGTCGCTGCTGTGCCGTGCGAAGCGCGGGGGTGGCCCCATCGTAGGGAGACACTATCGTCCGCGTGGTGGGGGTGTCTGCCGCGATCCGCAGGGTGAGAACTACCCGTGCAGGAAACTCACGATTCCGTCAGACATCCCCTGCGCCGCCTTCTGCCGCCACGCGCCGCTCGTCAGCAGGGCCGCGTCCTTCGCGTCGCGCATGTTGCCGCACTCGATGAACACCTTCGGCTGGGTGGAGAGGTTGAGGCCTCCCAGGTCCTTGCGCACGTCGAGGCCGGTGCCGCCGCCGATGTAGTTCGAGGGGGCCGAGCCCGTGGCGCGCAGGAAGTTGCCCGCGACGCGTTCGCCGAGGTCGCGCGAGGGGCCCGCGATCGCCGTGGTGTCGGCGGAACCGGAGTTCACGGATGCGGGAAGGATCACATGGAAGCCGCGGTTGCCCGCCGCGGAGCCGTCGGCGTGCACGGAGATCACCGCGTCCGCGTGCGCCTTGTTGCCGATCCGGGCGCGCTCGTCCACGCACGGACCCCAGGAGCGGTCGCCGTTCTGGGTCAACTCGACGGTGGCGCCCTGTTGTTGGAGCAGGGTGCGCAGCCGGCGCGAGACGTCGAGGGTGAACTGGGCCTCGGTGTAACCGGCGTTGGTCGACGTGCCCGTCGTATCGCATTCCTTGCGGTTCGTTCCGATGTCGACGAGCCGGTTGATCTCCGCGGCGTGCTGGAAGTTGCCCGGATTGTGACCCGGGTCGATGACGACGACCTTGCCCTTGAGGGGGCCGGACCCGGCGGACTTCGAGGAGGAGGCGGGCGGCTTCGACTTCGACGGGGCGGCGCTCGGCGACGCGTCGCCCTTCTTGCCGTCGTCGGACTTCGAGGGGGAGGGGGACGTCGTGTCCGCCCCCGCCGTCGACGACTGGCTCGCGGCGGGCAGCGTCTTCGCGGGCTCGTTCTCGCCCGGGCCGCCCACCACCTGCCAGATCAGCCACCCGGCGAGAGCCGTGGGCACGAGCGCGGCGAGCGCCACGGTCAGCGGACCGCCGCTGAACCGGCGCGGCCGCCGGGGGCCGTCGCCGTCGAAGAAACCGTCGCTGTCCGGACCTACGTATGACACATGGGTGAGCCTAACGGTCCTTCTTCAGATCCCGGTGCCCGTTCGGCGCAGGACGCGCAGGGATTCCGTCGCCGAGACCTCGGTGAACGCGCCGGATTCCAGGGCCCTGAGGTAGACGCGGTACGGGGCCTGGCCCGTCCACTCGTCGATCTTGACCGGGAACACGTCGTGGATGAGGAGGAGGCCGCCCTCCGCGAGGTGCGGGGCCCAGCCCTCGTAGTCGGCGGTGGCGTGCTCGTCGGTGTGGCCGCCGTCGATGAAGACGAGGCCGAGCGGGCCGCCCCAGACGGCGGCGACCTGCGGGGAGCGGCCCACCAGGGCGATGACGTGGTCCTCCAGGCCGGCCGCGTGCAGCGTGCGCCGGAACGTGGGGAGGGTGTCCATGCGGCCGACGACCGGGTCGACGGTCTCCGGGTCGTGGTAGTCCCAGCCCGGCTGCTGCTCCTCGCTGCCGCGGTGGTGGTCCACGGTGAGCGCGCTCACCCCGGCCTGGCGGGCCGCGTCGGCGAGCAGGATCGTGGAGCGCCCGCAGTACGTGCCGACCTCCAGGAGCGGGAGCCCGAGCGCGGCGGCCTCGGCGGCGGCCGCGTAGAGCGCCAGCCCTTCACCGAGAGGCATGAACCCCTTGGCGGCCTCGAAGGCGGCGAGGATCTCCGGCTTGGGCGCCGCGCTCATGGGTTCCCCTGTCCTAGGCATGTGTACAAGGCCGCCCATGCTGCCGTACGCCCCCGTCGCTGGGTGCGGCGGGGGCGTACGGGGGGTGAGCCCGGGTCAGGGGCGATCGGGGGAGCCGCGGGTCAGCAGCTCTGCCAGAGGCGGGTCATGACGCGGACGCCGAACCGCAGGCCCTCCAGCGGGACGCGCTCGTCGACGCCGTGGAAGAGGCGGCCGTAGTCCAGGTCGTGCGGCAGCTTGAGGCCCTTGAAGCCGAAGCAGCGGATGTCCAGCTTGGTGAAGGCCTTGGCGTCGGTGCCGCCCGGGTTGCAGTACGGGACCGGGTGGCCGTCGGGGTCCTCGGCGCGCACGGCCTCGCACATGGCGTCGACGAGCGGGCCGTCGAATGTCGTCTCCATGGCGATGTCGTGGTTGACCCACTCGCGCCGCACGGACGGCAGGAGCAACTCGTCGATGGTGTCGACTAGTTCCTGCTCGTGGCCGGGCAGGAAGCGGCCGTCGACGCGGGCGGTGGCCCTACCGGGGATGACGTTCGTCTGGTAGCCGGCGGTGAACATGGTGGGGTTCGCGGAGTTGCGGAGTACCACCTGCATGAAGTCGGCGACCGGTCCCAGCTTGGCGAGTTCGGCGGCGAGGTCGTCGGCCTCGAAGTCGATCTTCACGCCCTTGAGTTCGGCGGCCTCGGCCAGCAGCGCCCGTACGGGCTCGATGAGGCGGATCGGGAACGTGTGGCGGCCGATGCGGGTGAGGGACTCGGAGAGGTCGGTGACCGCGTTCTCGTCGTTGGGGGACGAGCCGTGGCCGGCCCGGCCCGTCGCCGTGAGCTCCATCCAGGCCATGCCGCGCTGGGCGTTCTCGATCGGGTAGATGCGCTGTGTGTCGTCGAGCGCGTACGAGAATCCGCCGCCCTCGCCGATCGCCTCGGTGACGCCCGCGAAGAGCTCCGGGTGGTGCTCGACGAGCCAGTGCGCGCCGAACTTGCCGCCCGCCTCCTCGTCGGCGAGGAACGCGAGGACGATCTCCCGCGAGGGGCGGGTGCCGGTGCGGGCGAAGTGGCGGGCGGTGGCCAGCATCACGGCCACCGTGTCCTTCATGTCGATCGCGCCGCGGCCCCACAGGTAGCCGTCGCGGATCTCGCCGGAGAAGGGCGGCACCTGCCACTCGGCGGCGTCGGCGGGCACGACGTCGAGGTGGCCGTGCACGAGGAGGGCACCGCGGGTGCCGTCCGCGCCGGGGATACGGGCGATGACGTTCGCCCGGCCCGGCGCGCTCTCGACGAGGGTCGAGTCGATGCCGGCCTCGGCGAGGCGGGCCACGACCCAGTCGGCGCAGGCGCGCTCGTCGCTCGTCGGGTTGGACGTGTCGAAGCGGATCAGCTCCGCGCACAGTCCGACGACCTCGGCCTGGGCCTCTTCGGACGCGGGGGTCAGGGCGCTGGGGGTGTTCATGCCGCTCCCACGGGGGTCGCTTCGGGGGCGGCGGGGACGGTGTCCTCGTTGTCCAGGGTGGAGGTGCCGTACGGCCGCACGAGGCCGAGGAGGCCGAGGACGGAGTACAGGACGAAGGCGGTGGCGAGCGAGTTGAGCGCCGGGATGCCGACGGTCACGTACTTGCCGACGCAGAACGCGGCGATCCAGATCACGATCGACAAGGGCACCCAGGTCGGCGACGACGCGGGCAGTGTCCCGGCCTCGCGGGTCTCGTCGAGCGGCTTGCGCATGCGCCGTACGACCCAGTACTCGGCCACGATGATGCCGCCGATGGGCGGGATGGCGACGCCGAGCACGGACAGGAACTCGGTGAAGTGGGTCATGATGCCGACGGCCGAGAGCAGGGTGCCCGCGAGGCCGAGCGCGACGGTGACGGCGCCGCGGTGCAGGCGCTTGCCGAAGACGACCTGGAAGAAGTTGACGACGCCGAGCGAGGAGCCGTACAGGTTCCAGTCGTTGATCTTCGCGGTGGACATCAGGACCACGATCACACCGAAGGCGCCCGAGGTGGAGAGCACGATGTGCGACACCTCGCTGGACTTCACCAGGTGGCCGAGCAGCACGCCCGTGAGGCCGACGATGTACTCGGAGAGGATCATCGACGAGGCGCTCTGCAGGAAGACGTGCGAGCCCTTGCGGTTGTAGCGGGTCATCTCGGGGGAGACGATCGCGCCGGTCATGTAGCCGCCCGCGATGGCGGTGGCCGCGACGGCGAGCGGGATCGTCTGCCCCGGCGCCGGCGAGCTGATCAGGTCGCCGATGGAGTGGTCCATCAGGGCGTTCGTGACCGACCAGGCGACCAGGGCGAAGAACAGCGGCGTGACGATCTTCGCGAAGAGCGCCATGTAGCGGAAGCCGAAGATGACCAGAACCGTGATAGCGAGGCCCGCGGCCACGCACCACACCCACGACGGGCCGCCGACGAGCGCGGACACGCTGTTGCCGAAGATCGTGTTCTGCACGCCGAACCAGCCGACGAGGCTGACGGCGATGACGAAGCTGACCAGCGCGGAGCCGTTGCGGCCGAAGCCGATCCAGCGGGTCAGCATCGGGGTCGCGAGGCCCTCACGCATGCCGGCCAGGCCGATCGCGAAGATCACCACTTCGAGGATGACCGCGCCGAGCGTGAAGGCGAGGAACGCGTTCCCGAAGGTCATGCCGACGCCGATGGTGGCGCCCAGCGTGAACTGCGAGATGGATCCCGACTGGGCGAGCCACTGGAGCAGCATCGTCCAGAAGCCGAGGCGCTGGTCGCGCGGGACGCGGGAGAGCGAGTAGTCGTCGCTGCCCAGGTTCTTGCCCGGCGTCTCTGCTGTGGTGGCGGTCATGAGGACTCACGGCTCTCACGGCTCTCACGGCCGAGCGTCTGAAGGTGGGACAGGGAGCCGTAGCGGCTCAGGAGGTTGTCGAACTCCGCCTCGTCGTGGAAGTCGAGGCGGCCGCCCCCGTACGCCTTGGCCGTCTCGACGGCGAAGCGTGCGGCACTGGCGATGTCGGTCTCATGGCTCGCGCCGGTCTGGCAGCCGGGGACCGCGGCGGCCGAGGTGACCGCGAGGCCGACGACCGGAGCGGGGGTCGCCGTGGCCGGCTGGAGGATCGAATTGATGTGATGTGCACCGTTACCGTACGGCGTGATGTCCTGGGTGGTCACCGGGTATGTGACCAAGGGCTCACCCGTGACGACCGCGAGCAGCTCGCCGAGCGCCTCGCTGACCCGCAGCACCCACCCCTCCTTGACCGTGGGGGACAGGGCCAGGCCCTTGTGGTTGATGATCCGGTTGCCCTTGGTGGTGTCGATGGAGAGCACGGCCTCCATCTCGCCGGTGACCTCGTGCCGGTTCATCGTGGCGATGTCGACCGGGGAGTCCATGAAGGGGACCGGGTTGTGCGGCGCGGTCGGCGCGTCCGGGCAGATGTGCGTGGCGACGATGACGTCACCCGGCAGCACATCGCCCTTGCGGCGCATGTCGAGCAGCTTGGCCGCGGTGGCGAGCGCGGCGGCGGCGCCGTCCGCGTCGGAGACCAGGCCCGTCATCCCGGGCCGGGCGCCGACGCCGCCGAGGCGGCCGACCACGCCGAGCGTGCGGGCTGAACCGCCGCTCGTACGTCCCGTGCTGCCCGGGATCCGAACCAGTACGAAGTCGGTCGAGCCGCGCTCGCCGGTGACGGTGGTGACCTGGGCGCCGGAGCCCTGCGGGCCCGCGACCGAGTCGAGGTACTCCACGGCGCGTTTGCCGTCGGCGTTCGGGTCGTCGAGGAGTTCGACGATGTCAAGGACGTACTTCAGCATTGGGCGGCCTCTCTCGCTCCCGACACTCACTCCAGGTCGGGTGGTGCTGACAGCAGACTCGGGATCAGTTAGCGTTGTCGGCAACTGTTTCCCGTTATCTGCAATTAAGGTCTGAATGCTGAGATGCGCGGATCTTGAGAGGTGTGGCGATGAGTGAGATCCCGCTGGACCGCAGGACGCCCACGGGCGCGCTGCAGACGGTCGACCGGGCCCTGCTCGTGCTGCTCGCCTTCGAGCGGACACGGCCGGACTGGGGCGTGACCGAGATCGCGGCGGAGTTCGGCTGGGACACCTCGGTGGCGCAGCGGCTCCTGTCCACGCTCGCCGGACGCGGCTTCCTGGTCTCCGACCCGGCGACGCGCCGCTACCGGATGGGCCCCGCCGTGCTGCGGCTCGGCCGGATGTGGGAGCGCTCGGGCTCACTCGAACTGCTTGCCGCGCCCGTCCTCGAGGAGCTGGGCCGGGCGACCGGCGACACCGTCCTGTTCTGTCTGCCGGACAGCTTCCACATGCGCTGCGTCGCGGCCGTCGAGGGCGAGTCGGGGCCGCTGCGCTACTACCCGCTGGTCGGCGAGCTGTATCCGGCGCACGCCGGAGCCACCAGTAAGTCGTTCTACGCGTTCCTGCCCGACGAGCAGCGCCACCGGCTGTTCCGCGGCCGCCCCATGGCCCGCTTCACCGACCGCACGGTCACCGACCCGGACGAGCTGGAGCGGGAGCTGGTGCAGGTGCGCGCCCAGGGTTACGCCTGGACGGTCGGCGAGTACGACGCCGGGATCGCGACGGTCGCCGTGCCGGTCTTCCTGGGCCGCGAGCCCTACGGCAGCCTCAGCCTCGGCGCTGCCAAGGAGCGCTTCGCCGACGGCCCCGAGGGCCGGCTCGACGCCCTGCGCAAGGCGGCGAGCCTGCTGGAGAAGCGGCTCACCCATCCCCCGCAGCGCACGCGCAAGCCGCGCGCCCCGCAGTCCTGAAGTCCTGAAGTCCTCCAGGGCTGAAGCCCTCCAGTCCTGAGGCCGTCCAGCTCTGTCCCCAGCCCCGAAGTGCCGAACCACCCCTGAGGAGTTACTCCCTTGAACCTGCTGCTGCTCTCCAACTCCACCCAGTACGGCCGCGGTTACCTCGCACACGCACTGGACACCGTCACCGGCTTCCTGCCCCCGAAGGCCCGGCTCGCGTTCGTGCCGTACGCCCTCGCGGACCACGACACGTACACGGACCGGGTGCGGGGCGCGCTCGAAGGCGCCGGGATCGGTGTGCGCGGTGTGCACGAGGGCGACGACCCGGTGGCCGAACTCGCCGCCGCCGACGCCGTGTTCATCGGAGGCGGCAACTCCTTCCGGCTGCTGAGCGCGCTCTACCGCACCGGCCTGCGTGACGCCCTGATCAAGGCGGTCGGCGGCGGCCTGCCCTACATGGGCGCGAGCGCCGGCACGAACATGGCGGCGCCCAGCCTGCGCACGAGCAACGACATGCCGATCGTGCAGCCCCCGTCGTTCGAGGCGCTCGGCCTCGTCCCCTTCCAGATCAACCCGCACTACCTGGACCCGGACCCGGCCTCCACGCACAAGGGCGAGACCCGCGAGGAGCGCCTCACCGAGTTCCTCGAGGAGAACGACGTACCGGTGCTCGGCCTGCGTGAGGGGTCCTGGCTGCGGGTGAACGGCGAACGCGCCGCGGTTCAGGGCGAGCGTGCTGCCCGCCTCTTCACCCGCGACGCGTCCCCGAAGGAGCTGCCGGTCGGCTCCGATGTCTCCGAACTGCTCAGCTGCGAGCCGCGGTTCGACTCTCCTGCGCGATGAGCTCCAGGGCCAGGTCGACGTCGACCGGCCGGTCCTCGCCGTGGTGCGTCGCCGCGGAGGCGCGCGGCGCGTGCCCGGTGGCGGTGGCGGCCAGCACGTACGAGCCGCCGTCCGGGACCTCCAGGGCGTAACGGCCCTCGTGGTCGGTGAGCGCGGCGCCCGCCTGGCGGCCGCGCCGGTCGATCAGCGTGACCTTGGCACGGTGGACCGGCAGGCCCGCCGCGTCGAGCACCTGGCCGCGGAAGCCTCCGAGGACCTCCTCGGCGCGCTCCAGCGCCGCGTCCTCCTCGCTGCTGGCGCGCAGCTGCGGCTTGGTCGCCTGGCGCTGCTTCGGCAGGAAGACGGCGAGCAGGACGCCCATGGCGACCGCGCCGGTGGCGATCAGGAACGAGATGCGGAAGCCGTGCATGGTGGGCACGGCCGCGCCGCCGACGTGGTTCGCCGTGTTGGCGAGGACCATGCCGATCACGGCGCTCGACACCGAGGTGCCGATGGACCGCATCAGGGTGTTGAGACCGTTGGCCGCACCCGTCTCGGACGCGTCGACGGCGCCGATGATCAGGGCGGGCAGCGAGGAGTACGCGAGGCCGATGCCGGCGCCCACGACCACCGAGATGACGATGGTCTGCCAGGCGGCGCTCATCAGGCCGAGGCCGGCGCCGTAGCCGATCGCGATGATCAGCATGCCGAGGATCAGGGTGATCTTCGGGCCGTACTTCGCCGAGAGGCGCGCGTACACGGGGGCCGTGAACATCATCGTGAGGCCGAGCGGCGCCACGCACAGGCCCGCGACGACCATCGACTGGCCGAGGCCGTAGCCGGTCGCCTTCGGCAGCTGGAGGAGCTGCGGCAGGACGAGCGAGATCGCGTAGAACGCGACACCGACCATGATCGAGGCGAGGTTGGTGAGGAGCACCTCGCGCCGGGCCGTGGTGCGCAGGTCCACGAGCGGGGCCTTGAGCTTCAGCTCCATCACGCCCCACAGCACGAGCACGACGAAGGCCGCGCCGAACAGGCCGAGCGTCATCGGGTCGGTCCAGCCCCAGTCACTGCCCTTGGTGATCGGCAGCAGGAAGAGGACGAGTCCGGCGGACAGGCCGATCGCGCCGAGGACGTCGAAGCTGCCCTCGGCCTTGACCGAGCTCTCCGGGACGAAGAAGAGGGTGAGCAGGATCGCGACGACGCCGAGGCCCGCCGCGCCGAAGAAGAGGGCGTGCCAGTCGGCGTGCTGGGCCACGAGGGCCGCCAGCGGGAGCGCGAGTCCGCCGCCGACGCCGATGGAGGAGCTCATCAGGGCCATCGCGGACCCGAGCTTCTCGCGCGGCAGCTCGTCGCGCATCAGGCCGATGCCGAGGGGGATGGCGCCCATGGCGAAGCCCTGGAGGGCGCGGCCCACGATCATCACGATGAGATCGCTGGTGAAGCCCGCGACGAGCGAGCCGACGACCATGACCGCGAGGCTGGTGAGCAGCATCCGGCGCTTGCCGTAGAGGTCGCCGAGGCGGCCCATGATCGGGGTGGCGACGGCGCCCGCGAGGAGGGTCGAGGTCAGGACCCAGGTCGCGTTGGAGGGGGCGGTGCCGAGCAGGACCGGGAGGTCCTTGATGACCGGAACGAGAAGCGTCTGCATCACCGCGACGGTGATACCGGCGAAGGCGAGTACGGGGACGACTCCGCGTATCCCGCGTTGCGCGGTCGGCCGTTGGGTCGTCTGCGTCATTACGTAGTGCCTCCGGAGGCAGAGAGTTCAGGCGTCGCGCGGGCGGCGGGTTTCGCGCGTCGGGTACGTGCAAGCTGAACCCGTTACCTGGGGCGACTATTCCGACGGGCGTCGTACAAGGGGAAGTCTTGAAGGTCTTTACCTTTTGATTACACGTCTCGCTCGCCGTCTGGCCTTCCGTCAGATTGGAACGTGTTCTACCGTGCGCCGCATGGGCATCGCGATCACGCAGGAGCAAGAGGAGCTGGCGGACGCCGTGCGCGGCTGGCTCGCACGCGCCGTACCGCCCGAGGAAGTGCGCAAACTGCTCGACGCCCCCGCGGCCCCCGCGGGCCGCCCCGCCCACTGGGACGGACTCGCCGGACAGGGGCTGCTCGGCCTCCATCTCCCTGAGGAGTACGGCGGAGGCGGCGGCGACCTCGTCGACCTCGCGGTCGTCCTCGAAGAGGCGGGACGGGCCGCGCTGCCCGGCCCCTTCGCGGCCAACGCCGCCGCCTCGCTGGTCCTGCGCCACGCGGGGGCCTCAGGCCTCGCCGCGTCCCTCGCGTCCGGCGACCGCATCGGCGCCGTCGCCCTCGGTACGGGAACGCTGACCGCCGTCAGCGTGTCCGACGGGCTCGTCCTCGACGGGCTGGCGCCGCCCGTCCTGTCCGGGGGTGACGCCGACCTGCTCCTCCTGGCCGCCGAGTCCGCGACCGGGACCGTGTGGGTCGCCGTCGACACGGGCACCGCCGGAATCGGTGTCCGCGTCCACGAGAGCGCCGACCCCACCCGCCCCACCGCGGAGATCACCGCCCGGGGCGCCCTGGTGCCGGGCGCCCGGATCCTCGCCGTCGACACGGCCACCGTCCGTGACCTGGCCTCCGTCGTCCTCGCGGCCGACGCGTGCGGCGTCGCGGCGTGGGCGCTGCACACGGCGGCGCAGTACGCGAAGGTCCGGGAGCAGTTCGGCCGGCCGATCGGGCAGTTCCAGGGCATCAAGCACCTGTGCGCGGACATGCTCGTCCGGGTCGAGCAGGCGCGGGCGCTGGTGTGGGACGCGGCGCGGGCGGCGGGCGAGAGCCGGATCGGCGCGGAGAGGGAGGAAGGCTCGGCCGGCGCCGAGGCGCCGCGTTCCGTCGAGGGGGCGGACGGGGGCACGGCACGTGAGCTGGCCGTGGCTCTCGCCGTCGGGGCCGCGCTCGACGCCGCGTACTCCTGCGCCAAGGACTGTGTGCAGGTCCTCGGCGGGATCGGGTTCACCTGGGAGCACGACGCGCATCTGTATCTGCGGCGGGCCGTCGTCGCGCGGCAGCTGCTCGGCGCGCGGGACGCGCACCGGCTGCGGGCGGTGCGGATCGCGGAGGGCGGGGCGCGGCGCGAGCTGCGCCTGGAGCTGCCGGCGGAGGCGGAGGCGTTCCGGGCGCGGGCCCGCGAGGCCGTCGAGGGGATGGGCGGCCTCGACCCGGGCGCCGCCCGCCGCGCCCTCGCACCCACCGGGTACGCGGCGCCGCACCTGCCCGAGCCGTACGGCCTCGGCGCGGGCCCCGTCCAGCAGCTCGCCGTACAGCAGGAGCTCGCCGCCGCGGGCGTCCGCGTCAGCGACCTCGGCATCGGGACCTGGGTCGTCCCCTCGCTGCTCGCCTACGGCACCCCGGAGCAGCGGGACCGCTACCTCCTGCCCACCCTGCGCGGCGACGTCCTGTGGTGCCAGCTGTTCTCCGAACCCGGCGCCGGCTCCGACCTGGCCTCGCTGCGGACGAAGGCCGAGCGCACCGAGGACGGGCGCTGGCGCGTCAACGGGCAGAAGGTGTGGACGAGCGCCGCCCAGTGGGCCGACCACGGGATCCTGCTCGCCCGCACCGACCCGGACGCCCCCAAGCACAAGGGGCTCACCTATTTCGTCGTCGACATGAAGCGGACCGAGGGCATCGACGTACGGCCCCTGAAGGAGATCACCGGGGACTCGCTCTTCAACGAGGTGTACTTCGACGACGTGCTCCTCCCCGAGGACGCCGTGGTGGGGCAGGTGGACGACGGCTGGCGCGTCGCCCGGAACACGCTCGGCAACGAACGGGTGCACATGGCCGACCAGCTGACCTTCGACACGGGCCTGGAGGCACTGATCGCCCGCGCCGGAACACTCGACGGCGCGTACCGGGCGCGGATCGGCGCGCTTGCCACCGAGGCGCACGCCCTGGCCTGCATCGGACTGCGCACGACGATGCGACAGGTGGCCGGCGCGGAGCCCGGCCCCGGGGCGTCCGTACGAAAACTGGTGCAGACGCCGCACCAGCAGAAGGTCGCCGAACTCGCGCTGGAGCTGCTCGGCCCCGAAGGCGCTCTGAGGGAGGGGCCGGGGGAGCGGGCCCTGCACGGGTTCCTGATGTCGCGTTGCCTGACGATCGCCGGCGGCACGACGCAGGTGCAGCTGAACGTGGTGGCGGAACGGATCCTGGGGCTGCCTCGCGACTGAGGAGCGGGCTGGCGCGGGTCCGGGCTCGCCGGCGTCCGGGCCGCCCATGGGCCGTATCGTCGCCGCGTGGAGCTCAGACACCTCTCAGGATTCGTCGCCGTCGCCGAGGAACTGCACTTCGGGCGGGCCGCCGAGCGGCTGCACATCGCGCAGTCGCCGCTCAGCCAGCAGATCAAGCTGCTCGAGCGGGATCTGGGCGTCAAGCTGTTCGACCGGACCACCCGGACCGTGCGGCTCACCGCCGCCGGGTACGCGCTGCTCGGGCCCGCCCGGCATCTGCTCGCCGAGGCCTCGGCGGTGCGCAGGACCGTGCAGGCCGCGCACCTCGGGGAGGTGGGGCGGGTCACCGTCGGGTTCGCCGGGGCCAGCAGCTACTCCGCGCTGCCGCTGCTCACCCGCGCCGTCAACTCCGAACTACCCGGTATCGAGCTGGTGTTGGAGGGTCAGACCTACACCGGCGAGGCGCTCGGGAGGATCGCGGACGGGTCCCTCGACGTGGGGTTCGTGGCGCTCCCGGTGCGGCGCGGGATCACCGCGCGCGTCGTGCGGATGGAGCGCCTCGTCCTCGCGCTGCCCGACAGTCATCCGCTCGCCCGGCAGGACGAGGTCCACTTCGCCGAGCTGGCGCACGAGCCGTTCGTGACGTTCCCCGTCGCCCGTGGCTCGGCCGTGCGCGAGGCCATGGTGCAGGCCTGCCACGACGCCGGGTTCGCGCCGCGGATCGCGCAGGAGGCGCCGGACTCGTACAACATGCTCGCCCTCGTCGGCGCGGGCGTCGGGCTCGCGGTCGTCGTGGCGTCCGCGCGCGCCATCCATCTGGAACACGTCGTGTTCCGGCCGCTGGTCGGGGACGACGTGCCGGTGCTCCCCATCGCCCTCGGCTGGCGCACCGGAAACCGTTCGGCACCGCTCCAGGCGGTCCTGCGCGTGGCGGAGGAAGTCCTGCCGACGCCCCCGGACGCACCCGACGCCGCCGCGTGACGCCTCGCATCTTGACGGATGACGTCTGACTGGAGCCCGGTATTGGTCTTGGACACATCCTAATGGGCGGGTGCAGAGTGATCCACGTCTCGCGACGGAGCGATGAGCGCCGGGCGTGGAGCGTGGACGTGCCCCGGCCGCTCCATGGCCCCGCCCCCTCCGGCCCGTCCCCTCCCCAGCGGGATGCCGCTACGAGAGGACGCTCGTCATGCAGCACGACGCCCCAGTCCCCGGGGTCAGCGCAACCCAGGCCCGTGACGCCCGCCGCGCCGGTGTCACCGCCTTCGTCGGGACCACCATCGAGTGGTTCGACTTCTACATCTACGGCTCCGCATCCGCTCTGGTCCTCGGCAAGATCTTCTTCGCCGAGGCCTCGCCGGCCGTAGGCACCCTCGCCGCCTTCGCCACCTTCTGGGTCGGCTTCCTGGCCCGCCCCCTCGGCGGCCTGATCTTCGGCCACTTCGGCGACCGCTACGGCCGCAAGAAGGCCCTCGTCACCACGCTCACCATGATGGGCGCCGCCACCTTCTGCGTCGGGCTGCTCCCGGGCTACGCCCAGATCGGCGCCGCCGCGCCCGTCCTCCTCGTGCTGCTGCGCATGGTCCAGGGCGTCGCGATGGGCGGCGAGTGGGGCGGCGCCGTCCTCATCGCCACCGAGTACGCCCCGCCCCAGCGCAAGTTCCTGTACGGGGCGTTCGCCCAGCAGGGCTCGCCCGTCGGCAACCTCCTCGCCACGCTCGCCTTCCTCGGCATCGCCCAGCTCCCGGACGCCGCCTTCGAGTCCTGGGGCTGGCGCGTCCCGTTCCTCTTCTCCGCCGTGCTCGTCGCCGTCGGCCTGTTCATCCGCCTGCGGCTCGCCGAGACTCCCGAGATGGCCGCGGCCCTGGAGCGCAAGCAGACGTCCAAGCTGCCGATCAAGGACGTCCTGACCCGCTCGCCGATGCTGGTCCTGCTCGGTGTGCTCGCCGGTACGGCCGGTGTCGCGATCACGTACGTCAAGACGACGTTCGCCCTGTCCTGGGCCACCTCTGACCTCGGCTTCGACCGCACGTCGTTCCTGACCGTCATCTCGCTCGCGCTGGTCGTGCAGGTCGTCGTGCAGCCCTTCGGTGCCGTCCTCGCGAGCAAGTGGCCCGTACGCAAAGCCGTGTTGTGGATGCTGCTGCCCGAATTCGTCGTGCTGCCGCTGATGTTCGTCCTCGTCGGGACCGGAAACTTCTGGCTGGCCGTCCTCGGCATGGCCCTCGCCACCTTCCCGCACGCCATGTACTACGCGGCGCTCGCCGGCATCCTCGCGCGGGTCTTCCCCGTCGAGGTCCGCTACACGGGCATGTCCCTCTCGTACCAGCTCTGCACGACGCTGTTCGCCGGGACCGCGCCGATCGTCTCCCAGTACCTGCTCAACGCCACCGGCTCGATCTGGCCCGTCGTCGCGCTCGGCCTCGGCTACACCCTCGTGACCCTCGTCGGTGTCCTGCCGCTGCTCGCCCGTACCGCCGCCGCGCCGGAGCCGGCCGCCGTCACCACCCGCACCGCCTCCCACGCCTGACCCGGAGTGATCCCCCGATGAACTACGCCGACCGCGACCCCGCGCTGCGCCCCTTCCTCGACCGTGTCCTGTCCGCCGACGACCGCGCCCGCGTCGAGCCCCTCCTGACCGAACTGGGCGCGCTCGCGGCCGGCGACCTCGACCGGCAGGCCGCACTCGCCGACGCCAACCCGCCCCGCCTCGTCCAGTACGCCCCGGGCGGCGAACGCGTCGACGAGATCGAGTACCACCCGGCCCACGACCGCGCCGCCGCCATCGCCTACGAGGAGTTCGGGCTCGCCGCGATGTCGCACAGGCCCGGCGTCCACGGCTGGCCGTCCAAGGTTCCGCACACCGTCAAGTACGCCCTGTCCTACCTCTATGTGCAGTCCGAGTTCGGCATGGCCTGCCCCCTGTCGATGACGGACTCGGCCGCCCGGATCCTGCGCCTGTTCGACCCCGAGCGGTACGCGGCCGAGATCGCCGCGCTCTCCTCCACCGACCCCGGACTGCGGGCCACCGGCGCGATGTTCATGACGGAGAAGCAGGGCGGCACTGACGTCGGCCTGACGGAGACCGTCGCCTGCGACCAGGGCACGCACTGGACGCTGACCGGCAAGAAATGGTTCGCGTCCAACCCGGGCGCCGACGTGATCCTCACCCTCGCCCGCGTCCCCGGCCAGGGCGAGGGCACCCGTGGCCTCGGCATGTTCCTCGTCCCGCGCCTGCGCCCCGACGGCACCCGCAACGCGATCCGCATCGACCGGCTCAAGGACAAGCTCGGCTCGAAGTCCATCGCGAGCGGCGAGGTCACCCTCGAAGAGGCGTACGCGACCTCGGTCGGCCAACTCACCCACGGATTCCGGCAGATGGCCGAGATGCTCAACGTCTCCCGGCTGTCCAACGCCATGCGCGCCACCGCCCTGATGCGCCGCGCCGTCCGTGAGTCCGTCGACCACACCCGCGTACGCCACGTCTTCGGCAAGCCGCTCTTCGAGCAGCCGCTGATGCGGACCACGCTCCTGCCGATGATCATCGACACGGAGGGGGCGCTCGCGCTCGTCCTGGAGGCGGCCGCCCGCCTGACGGCCGCCGACGAAGAGGCCGCCCGTGGTGAAGAAGGGGTGGCCCGCGAGCTCGTCCGCGTCCTCACCCCGCTCGCCAAGCACACCCTGTGCAAGCGCGCCCGGACCGTCACCGGCGAGGCCATGGAGATCCGCGGCGGCAACGGCTACATCGAGGACTGGGTCAACCCCCGGCTCGTGCGCGACGCCCACCTCGGCTCCATCTGGGAGGGCTCCTCGAACGTCATCGCGCTCGACGTGCTGCGCTGCATGCGCCGCCAGGGGGCTCACCGCACCCTCGCCGACACGTACGGTGACCGCGCCGAGACGCGGGGCCGCTGGGAGCTGCTGCGCAAGAAGGGTGACGCCCTCCTCGAACTCCCCGCCGACGAACAGGAGATGAGGATCGGTCGGTACGCCGACGAGCTCACGCGCGCCGTCATGGAGACCCTCCTGTACGACCAGGCCGCCCACGAGACGGAGACCACCGGCAACGGCCGCGCCCTCCTCGTCGCCCGCACCTGCACCGCTCTCCTCGACGACCCGGACACCCCGCCTCGCGCCGCACTGGACCACCTGGCCGAACTGGCCGAGGGTGGACGGGTCGCGCCCACCCCGGCGCAGGAGACCCCGGCGCAGGAGACCTCGGCGAAGGAGAACACTGTGAAGGAGCCCGCCGCACATGCCTGAGCAGCCCCGCCCCGCCGCACCGCTGGCCGGTATGAAGGTCGTGGACCTGTCCAAGATCCTCGCCGGGCCCTACGTCACCATGTCGCTCGCCGACCTCGGTGCCGACGTCATCAAGGTCGAGCACCCCGACGGCGGTGACCCGACGCGCGCCTGGGGCCCGCCCTTCAACGGCCCGGACGCGACCTACTACCTGGCCGCCAACCGCAACAAGCGCTCCGTCACCCTCGACCTCAAGTCCCCCGAGGGGCAGGAGGCCGTCCACCGGATGCTCGCCGACGCGGACGTGATGGTGGAGAACTTCCGCCCCGGCAGCTCGCTCGCCCGCGCCTTCGACTACCGCGAACTCAGCGAGCGCTACCCGCGGTTGGTCATCCTGCACATCTCCGCGTTCGGCGACACGGGCCCGCTGCGCGACGAGCCCGGCTACGACATGGTCGCCCAGGCGTCGGCCGGCCTGATGTCCCTGACCGGCGAACCCGACGGGCCGCCCGTGAAGGCCGGTTACGCGATGGGTGACCTGGGCGCTGCCCTCTTCGGCCTCATCGGCGTCAACGCGGCACTCGTCGAACGCGAGCGCACGGGCCACGGCCAGTACGTCACCACCTCCCTGTACGAGTCCCAGCTCGCCCTGCACATCAACTGGGCGACCGGCTACTTCGCCACCGGGGAGCGCCCCACCCGCCTCGGCTCCGGCCACCCGAGCCTCGTCCCGTACCAGGCCTACCCGGCGTCCGACGGGCACTTCGTGATCGCCGTCGGCAGCGACGGCCTGTTCCGCAAGCTGAGCGAGGCGCTCGGCCACCCGGAATGGGCCGACGACCCGCGCTTCGCCACCAACCGCGCCCGCGTCACGCACCGCACGGCCCTCAACGCCAAGCTGGAGTCCGTCCTCTTCGACGACACCGTGGCCAACTGGTGCGCCCTGCTGAAGCCGCGCGGCGTCCCCGTCGCGCCGATCCGCACCCTCGACGAGGTCTACGACTGCCCGCAGACCGAGGCGCTCGGCATGGTGCAGAAGGTCGACCACCCCGAGGTGGGCCCGCTCCAGCAGGTCGCGTTTCCCGTCACCTTCCGCGGTGAGCGCCCCGCGGTGCGCAGCGCCCCGCCCACCCTCGGCCTGCACAGCCGGGACATACTCACCGAACTCGGCTACGACGAGTCCGCCATCGACCGCCTGCTCGACCACCCTCAAGGAGCCTGATCATGCCGTTCGCCGCCCTCGACCCCGTCGACCCGCTGAACCTCGAAGCGCTCCTCACCGACGAGGAGCGGGCCGTGCGCGACACGGTCCGCCAGTACCTCGACGACAAGGTCGAGCCGCACATCGCCGACTGGTTCGAGAGCGGGGAGCTGCCAGTTCTGCCCGAACTCGCCCGCGAATTCGGCAAGATGGGCCTGCTCGGCATGCACCTGGAGGGCTACGGGTGCGCCGACATGTCGGCCCGCGCGTACGGCATCGCGTGCCGCGAGCTGGAGGCGACGGACTCCGGTCTGCGCTCCTTCGTGTCCGTGCAGGGTTCGCTGGCCATGTTCGCGATCCACCGCTTCGGCTCCGGGGAGCAGAAGCAGGAGTGGCTGCCGCGCATGGCGGCGGGCGAGGCCATCGGCTGCTTCGGTCTGACCGAGCCCGACCACGGCTCCGACCCGGCGTCCATGACGACGCGCGCCCGGCGTGACGGCGACGACTGGATCCTCGACGGCCGCAAGATGTGGATCACGAACGGCTCGGTCGCGGCCGTCGCCGTCGTGTGGGCGCAGACCGAGGACGGCGTGCGCGGCTTCGTCGTGCCGACCGACGCCCCCGGCTTCTCGGCGCCGCTGATCAAGCACAAGATGTCGCTGCGGGCGAGCGTGACCAGCGAGCTGGTCCTCGACGGCGTGCGCCTGCCCGCGTCCGCCCGGCTGCCCGAGGCGCGGGGCGTGGGCGCGCCGCTGACCTGCCTGAACGAGGCGCGCTACGGGATCGTGTGGGGCGTCACCGGCGCCGCGCGCTCGGCCTGGCAGGCGGCCGCCGACTACGCGGGCCAGCGCGAGCAGTTCGGCAAGCCGATCGCCGCGTTCCAGCTCACGCAGCAGAAGCTGGTCGACATGGCGCTCGAACTGCACAAGGCGACGCTGACGGCGCTGCGCCTGGCCGACCTGAAGGACTCGCCCGCCGGTGTCCATCCGGCGCAGATCAGTTTCGGCAAGCTGAACAACGTCCGTGAGGCCATCCAGATCTGCCGCACCGCCCGCACGATCCTCGGCGCCAACGGCATCTCGCTGGAGTACCCGGTGATCCGCCACGCCAACAACCTGGAGTCCGTGCTCACGTACGAGGGCACGACCGAGATGCACATCCTCGCCCTCGGCCAGGCGCTCACGGGTCACGCGGCCTTCCGCTAGGCCCGACGTCCCGGAAGCCGGGGAAGCCCTTCCCTCGGCGGCCCGCTCCTGCCAGTATCTGACGACTCGTCAGATACTGGCAGGAGGCCGTTTCCATGGGCAAGGCGTACATAGTCGGCGTCGGGATGACCAGGTTCGAGAAGCCCGAGAGCCGCGACTGGCAGTACTGGGACATGGTGAAAGAGGCCGGGACCAAGGCCCTCGACGACGCCGGCGTCTCCTACGAGGACGTGGAGCAGGTCCCCGTCGGCTACTGCTTCCAGGCTTCGACCGCCGGGCAGCGCGCGGTCTACGAACTCGGCCTGACCGGCGTCCCCGTCTACAACGTCAACAACAACTGCGCGACGGGAGCGAGCGCGCTGATGCTCGCCCGGCAGTTCGTCGAGGGCGGCATCAACGACTGCGTGCTGGCACTCGGCTTCGAGAAGATGCAGCGCGGCGCGCTCGGCGGGGGAGCCGACGGCGGAGCCGCTGATGGATTCGGCAAGACGTCACCGGTCGCCCGGCACTACGGCATCATGGCCGCGAAGCACGGCTTCGAGATGTCCCCGCCCACCGCCCAGATCTTCGGCGACGCGGCCCGCGAGCACATGGAGAAGTACGGCACGACCGAGGCCCAGCTCGCCGCCGTGGGGGCCAAGAACCACCGGCACTCCGTGAACAACCCGTACGCCCAGTTCCAGGACCCGTACACCGTCGACGAGGTCCTCGCCGCGAAGACCATCCACGCGCCGCTCACCAAGCTCCAGTGCTCACCCACCTCGGACGGCGCGGCGGCGGCCGTCGTCGTGTCCGAGCGGTTCGTCGAACTCCACGACCTGGGTGACAAGGCCGTCGAGATCGCCGCGCAGGCCATGACGACCGACACGGGGGAGTCCTTCGCCTCCGGCTCCTGCATCGACGTCGTCGGACAGCCCATGTCACGCGCCGCCGCCACCCGCGTCTACGAGGCGTCCGGGCTCGGCATCGAGGACGTCGACGTGGTCGAGCTGCACGACTGCTTCTCCGTCAATGAACTCCTCGCCTACGAAGCGCTCGGCATGTGCGCGCCGGGAGCCTCCGGGAAGCTCGTCGAGGAGGGCGCGACGACGTACGGCGGACGCTGGGTCGTGAACCCGTCGGGCGGCCTCATCTCCAAGGGCCACCCGCTCGGCGCCACCGGCATCGCCCAAGCGGCGGAACTCACCTGGCAGTTGAGGGGCGAAGCCGGTGCGCGACAGGTCCCGGGCGCCCGCGTCGGACTCGCCCACAACATCGGACTGGGCGGCGCCGCCGTGGTGACGATGCTGCGCAGGTCCTAGGCCATGGGGACGGGGTCCTAGTCCCCGCGGACCAGCGCCGGGTGCGCCGAAATCCTGATGTACGGACCGACAGCGGCCTGAGACCATGACACTCATGCTTGAAGCCCCCATCGACACCGCGATAGCCCGCAAGGCCGCGCCGCCCACCTGGCTCGTCGTGGCCGCCGCCTGCGCCGGACAGTTCCTCGTCGTCCTCGACGTCTCCGTCGTCAACGTCGCCCTGCCGTCCATGCGAGCGGACCTGGGGCTCAGCGCCACCGGGCTGCAATGGGTGGTCAACGCCTACTCGATCGCGTTCGCCGGGTTCATGCTGCTCGGAGGGCGGGCCGGCGACCTGTTCGGGCGCAAGCGGATGTTCCTCGTGGGGCTCGGGCTCTTCACGCTCGCCTCCCTCGCGGGCGGGCTCGCGCAGGAAGGCTGGCAGCTCCTCGCCGCCCGCGCCGTCCAGGGGCTCGGCGCGGCGGTCCTCGCGCCGTCGACGCTCACCATCCTGACGTCCGCCGTCCCGGAGGGCGCCGCCCGCGCCCGGGCCATCGCGACCTGGACCGCCGTCGGGGCGGGCGGCGGCGCGGCCGGCGGCCTCGTCGGCGGCGTACTCACCGAGGGCCTCGACTGGCGCTGGGTGCTGCTGATCAACGTCCCTCTGGGCGCCCTGGTGTTCGCGGCCGCCGCCCGCTGGATCCAGGAGTCGAAGGCGGGCGGCGAGCGGCGCCTCGACCTGCCGGGCGCCGTCCTCGTCACGGCGGGCACCGCGACCCTCGCCTACGGCGTCGTGCAGACCGAGGCCGAGGGCTGGGGCGCCGCCGCGACCCTGGTGCCGCTCGGCGTCGCCCTGGCGCTGATCGTGACCTTCCTTGCCGTCGAGGCGCGCACGCGGCTGCCGCTGATGCCGCTCGGCCTGTTCCGGGTCCGCGCGGTCGCGGCGGCCAACGCGGCGATGTTCGTGTGCGGCATGGGCAGCTTCGCGATGTGGTTCTTCATGACCCTGTACGCGCAGAACGTCCTCGGCTACACCCCGATCGAGGCCGGCCTCGCCCTCGTGCCCAGCTCGCTCGCCGTCGTCGCCGGATCCAAGATCGCCCCGCGCCTGATGCGCCGCGCGGGCGCACGGGCCGTCGCGGTGTCCGGCGTACTCGTCACGACCGCCGGGTTCACCTGGCAGTCGACGATGAGTGCGCACGGCGGTTACGTCGCCGGGATCATGCTGCCGGGCATGGTGATGATGGCGGGCGCCGGACTCGCGATGACGCCCCTGGCCTCGCTCGCCACATCGGGGGCCGCGCCGGGGGATGCCGGGCTGGTGTCCGGACTCGTCAACACCTCGCGGACGCTGGGCGGTTCGCTGGGGCTCGCGATCCTGTCGACCGTGGCGGCCGGCCGCTCCGGCGGGGGAACCGGGGCCGAGGACCTCACCGACGGTTACGCGGCCGCGTTCCGGTGGGGTGCGGGGATCCTGCTTGTGGCGGTGGTCCTGCTGGTGACGTGGATGCCGCGCGCGAAGGAGACCCGGCAGGCGGCGGGTTGAGGGACCGGGAGGCCGTCACAGCCACCCCTGCTGCCGCGCCTCCCGCATCGCCTCCATGCGGTTACGGGTCCCTGTCTTGCCGATGGCCGAGGACAGATAGTTGCGCACCGTCGACTCCGACAGATGCAGCTTGCCCGCGATGTCGGAGACCGTGGCCCCGTCCGCGGACGCCTTCAGGACGTCGCACTCGCGGGTCGTCAGCGGGTTCGGGCCCGCGCTCAGCGCGGCCGCCGCGAGCGCCGGGTCGATGACCGTCTCGCCGCGCAGGACCCGCCGGACCGCCTCCGCGAGATCCTCCACCGGACCGTCCTTGACCAGGAATCCGGCCGCGCCCGCCTCCATCGCCCGGCGCAGATAGCCCGGCCTGCCGAACGTCGTCAGGATCAGGACCCGGCAGTCCGGGCACTGCTCACGCAGGTCGGCCGCCGCGTCCAGGCCGCTGCGGCCCGGCAGTTCGATGTCGAGCAGCGCCACATCGGGCCGCGTCTCCAGTGCCCTGTCGACGATCGCGTCACCCCTCGCGACCTGCGCGACGACCTCGATGTCCGCCTCCAGGCCGAGCAGCAGCGCGAGAGCGCCCCGCATCATGCCCTGGTCCTCGGCGAGGAGCACTCGTACGGACTTCGCGGGCCGGTGATCCCGGGGCATCTCGTTCACGGGCCCAGGGTAGAGCGCCCGTCGCGCCGTCACCCCGCGCGTTCCGGCTCCAGCATCGCGTCCGGCTCCACTTCGCCCGGCAGGACCGGGAGTTCGGCCGTCACCGTGAAGCCGCGCGCGGCCGGGCCCGCCTCCAGGGAGCCGCCCGCCGCGCCGAGCCGCTCGGTCAGGCCCCGCAGGCCCGTACCGCCGATGCCCGGCTCCGGCGGCTCGGCCGCGGCGCCGCGCCCGTTGTCGTGGACCCTGAGCCGCACGCGCTCCGGGGTGCCGTCCACGGAGATCTCGCAGCGCGTCGCCCCGCTGTGGCGCACCGCGTTCGTGACCGCCTCCCGCACCACCCAGCCGAGCAGCGCCTCCGTCTGCGCGGCGAGCGGGGGGCCCGACTGGCGTACGACGGGCTCGATCCCCGCCGCCGTGAGCGCCGAGCGGGCGCGGTCGAGCTCGGTGGTGAGACTGCCCTCGCGGTAGCCGGTGACCGCCTCGCGGATCTCGGTCAGCGCCTGCCGGCCGACGGACTCGATGTCCGACACCTGCGTGAGCGCCGCGTCGAGGTCGCGGTGGGCGAGCCGGCGGGCCGCCTCCGACTTCACCACGATCACGGACAGCGTGTGCCCGAGCAGGTCGTGCAGGTCGCGGGAGAACCGCAGCCGCTCCTGCTCCACCGCGCGGTGCGCCAACTCCTCGCGGGCGGCGCGCAGTTCACGTACCGCCTCGGCCAGGGAGAGGATCGCGGCGGTCACCATCGTGGACAGGAACGTGCCGTACGCGATGTTGAGCGCGTCCCAGCCCTCCTTGAGGCCGCCGATGGTGCCGGCGAGCGCGCTCAGGCCGAGGGCGACCTGGCCGAGGCGGCGCCCCCGCACGACCGCGCCCGCCGCGAGGCCGAGCAGCGGGAAGAACATCAGCCAGCTGCCGCCGTAGGCGATGGCGAGCCCGCAGGTGAGCAGGCCCATCGCGATCAGCGCCAGGAGCGTGTAGCGGGCCTCGCGCCGCCTCTTGTCGAAGGCTTGGAACACGACCGAGATGTAGAGGCTGTTGAAGACGAACAGGCCGATGCCGCCGATCCAGGGGTTGGCCGTCTTGCCCTGGAGGAGGTTCGAGAAGGCGCCGAGCCCCATCAGGAGCCAGGGCAGCAGCGCGAATCCGTTCGGCGGCGGACCCATGGGCCCGCCCTCCGCGGCCGCCCCGCTGTCCTTCGCGCCCCTCTCCCGGGCCCGCCACTCGGCCTTCCACACGTCCCGGTCAGCCTTCCACTCCTGGCGGGCGTCCCGCAGCTCGACCATCCGGCAGGTGACTCGGCGCTTGAAGGACATGGTTCCCCGGCTCCCCGTTCAGATGGTCCGCGCGGCCCTGCGGTACGACACCACAGCGTACGAACCGAAGGCCAGCAGCCAGGCGGCGAGCACCGTGACCGCGGCGGCCGACGGCGCGTGCCCGTCGGCCACGGCTGTACCGAGCTGCGCGAACCGGTTCGTCGGCGTGTACGACGACACGGACTGCAGCCACCCGGGGAAGAGCGCGATCGGGAACCACAGGCCGCCGAGGACGGAGAGCCCCAGATTGCACACCATGTTCGCGACACCCGTGGTCTGCGCGGTCAGCCGGTAGCCGTTGCCGAGACCGAGCAGGGTGAAGGGGATCGAGCCGAGCCACAGCAGCAGCGCGACGGCGGCCCACTGCCACACGTCCAGCCGTACTCCATTGACCAGGCCGCCCGCGACGAGCACCGCCGCGATCGACGGCAACACCGTCACGGACCCCGTCAGGGCCCGGCCCGCAACCACCTGGCGCGGCGTCATCGGGGTGACCCGCAGCTGTCGCAGCCATCCGATCGTCTTGTCCTCGGCGACCCCGCCGCCGGTGCTGAGGGCCGAGCCCACCGCGCCGTACGCGGCCATGCCGACCATGGAGATCGTCTTCCACTCGGGGTCGTTCTCGCCGAGGTTGGTGAACAGCAGGTACATCATCACCGGCATCCCGACACCGAAGATCACGAACATGGTGTCGCGCAGGGTCCTGCGCACTTCGAGCCTCAGGTAGTCGATCATCGAACTGTCTCCAGATCCGTGTCGGAACCGCTGCCGGTGCGGTCGTCGGAACGGCTGCCAGGACGGCTGTCCGAACCGCTGGTCAGCGCCATGAACGCGTCGTCGAGCGAGGCCGGGGCGACCTCAAGACCCCGGATCGCGTTCAGTCCGGCCAGCGCGATCACCGTCGCGTCCGAGTCGTCCGTACGCAGCCTGGCCCGGTCCCCCCGGACCTCCACGGCCGTCACCCCGGGCAGCAGCGACAGGCCCTCCGTGCCGCGCCCGGCCAGGTCGAAGGAGACGAGGCTGCCGCCCGCGGCCCGCTTCAGCTCCTCGCCGGAGCCCATCGCGACGACCCTGCCGTGGTCGATGACCACGATCCGGTCGGCGTGGGCGTCGGCCTCCTCCAGGTAGTGCGTGGAGAAGAGCACCGTGTGGCCGCGCCGCGCGTAGGCCCGCATCGACGTCCAGAACGCGTGCCGCGCCTCCACGTCGAGGGCGGCCGTCGGCTCGTCGAGCACGAGCAGGGCCGGGTTCCCGGCGAGGGCCACGGCGAACCGGACCCGCTGGGTCTGGCCGCCGGACAGCTTGTCGACGCGCCGCTGCGCGAGCTCCTCGATGCCGGCCAGCGCGAGCGCGTCGGCGACGGGCATCGGCGCCGGATAGCGGCCCGCCACGAAGGAGACCAGCTCACGGACCGTGACCCTGGGGACCGCGCGGCCCTCCTGGAGCATCGCGCCGACCTGACCGGCACGCACCGCCTGCTCCGGCGTGCCGCCGAAGAGGGAGACCGTGCCCTCGTCCGGGGTGTCCAGGCCGAGCAGGAGGGCGATCGTGGAGGACTTGCCCGCGCCGTTGCGGCCGAGCAGGGCGACGGTCTCGCCGCGCCGGATCTCCAGATCGACCCCGTCGACGGCGCGCACCGCGCCGAATGTCTTGACCGCCCCCGTGAAGGACACGGCCACCGGTGTCCCGTCTGTCTTCGTCATGGCAGGGACGCTACGGGCCGGGAGCCCGGCGCGGCAGATGCCGGTTGTACGGAGCCGGGCAGTACAAATGTCACGGCCGCCCTTCCCCGGCCGCCCGCGCACCAGATCTGACATGTCGTCAGGAGTCTTCACAACTGCCGTGGTCTTGGCTATACATGGGATCGCCGGACTGGAACGCGTTCTAGAACGGGCGCGTGGCGTTCCACCAGAGTTCCTCCGGCCCAGCAACGACCTCGGTGCGACCGACGGTGCGGACGGCCGCACCGAGGTCTTTCCCGCACAAGGAGTCTCTGTCTGATGCCGATCGACGCCGCCAAGGCCGTAGCCGCCGAACCCCGGTCCGCCGAGATCACCTGGGACCACAAGGACATCCAGCTCTACCACCTCGGCCTCGGCGCGGGCACCCCCGCCACCGACCCCGACGAGCTGCGCTACACCCTCGAGTCCCGGCTGCACGTCCTGCCCAGCTTCGCCACCGTCGCCGGCGCCGGAATGGGAGTCGTCGGCGGCCTCTCCGCCCCCGGCATCGACGTCAACCTCGCCCACGTCCTGCACGGCGGGCAGACCGTCGCACTGCACCGGCCCATCCCCGTCAGGGGAAGCGCGACCTCCACGTCACGCGTCGCCGCCGTCTACGACAAGGGCAAGGCCGCCATCCTCGTCCTGCGCACCGAGGTGGCCGACGCGGACGGCCCCCTGTGGACCAGCGACGCGCAGATCTTCGTCCGCGGCGAGGGCGGCTTCGGCGGCGACCGCGGACCCACCACCCGCCTCGAAGCACCCGCCGGCGAACCCGACCGCACCGTCGACCGCCCCGTCCGCGAGGACCAGGCACTCCTGTACCGGCTCTCCGGCGACTGGAACCCCCTGCACGCCGACCCGGAGTTCGCCAAACTCGCCGGCTTCGACAGGCCCATCCTGCACGGCCTGTGCTCGTACGGCATGACGCTCAAGGCCGTCGTCGACACGCTGCTCGACGGCGACGTGTCCCGCGTGCGGTCCTACGCGACGCGGTTCACCGGAGTCGTCTTCCCGGGCGAGACGCTGCGGATCCGGATGTGGCGCTCCGAGGGCCGGATCCAGGTCACCGTCACCGCCGTCGAGCGGGACGAGGCGCCCGTACTCGCCGACACCATCGTCGAACACGCCTGACCCCATCGGGACCCTTCGGGAGAGGAGCCGCACGCCATGCGCGCAGCCGTACTGCACGAGATAGGCCAGGACAAACTCGAGGTACTCGACGACGTCGAGGCGGTGGGCTTCGGCCCCGGCAAGGTGAAGATCCGGGTCAGGGCCACCGGACTGTGCCACTCCGACGTGTCCGCGATGAACGGCGTGCTGCCGCAGCCCGCCCCCTTCATCCCCGGCCACGAGGGCGCCGGCGAGATCCTCGACGTCGGCGACGGCGTCACGAACGTCAAGCCCGGCGACCGCGTCCTCGTCTGCTGGCTCCCGGCCTGCGGGGCCTGTCCGGCGTGCAAACGCGGCCAGACCCAGCTCTGCCTCGCCGGGTTCATGAACGCCGGCACCCCCAACTTCAAGCGCCCCGGCGGTGACGTCTTCGGCTTCGCCGGCACCGGCACCTTCACCGAGGAGGTCGTCGTCGACGCGGGCTGCGCCGTGCCCATCCCCGACGACGTGCCCTTCGACATCGCGGCCCTCATCGGCTGCGGCGTCACCACCGGGCTCGGCGCCGCCATCAACACCGCGGACGTGGCGGCCGGTTCGTCCGTCGCCGTCATCGGCTGCGGCGGCGTCGGGATCTCCGCGATCCAGGGCGCCCGGCTCAAGGGTGCCGCGCAGATCGTCGCCGTCGACCCCGTCGCCTCACGCCGCGAGGCCGCCCTCAGGTTCGGCGCCACCGAGGCCGTCGCACCCGACGCCCTCGGCGACGCCAAGCAGCGCATCACCGCGGGCGAGGGCTTCGACTACGTCTTCGAGGTCGTCGGCAAGTCCGCCACGGCCCGCACCGCCTATGAGACGACGCGGCGCGGCGGCACCCTGTGCATCGTCGGCGCGGGCGCCCTGGACGACTTCCTCCAGCTCAACATGTTCGAGCTGTTCTTCGACGAGAAGAAGATCCTGCCTTCCATGTACGGCGGCGGTGACGTCCTGACGTCCTACGAGCGGGCCATCGCCCTGTGGCGGGCCGGTCGCATCGACCTGGAGAGCCTCATCACGCACCGCGTGCAGCTCGCCGAGATCAACGAAGCCCTCGACCAGATGCGGTCGGGCACCGCGCTGCGCACCTGCATCGAAATCTGAGAGAGGACCCCGATCCCCGATGGCTTCAGAGTCACTGCCGCTTCAGGGCCTGTCCGCGATCGTCACCGGCGCGGGCCGCGGCCTCGGCCGGGCGGAGGCGCTCGAACTCGCCCGGCTCGGCGCGAGCGTCGTCGTCAACGACTTCGGACAGCCGGGCCGCGACGGATCCGGCGGCGCCGACGCCACCCCGGCCGAGGAGGTCGCCGCCGAGATCCGGGCCGCGGGCGGGCAGGCCGTCGCCCACCTCGGCGACGTCGCCGACCACGAACAGGCCCGCGCACTCGTCCAGTTGGCCGTCGACACGTACGGAAAGCTCGACATCCTCGTCAACAACGCGGGCATCCTGCGCGACCGCATGATCTTCTCGATGAGTGAGGACGAGTGGGACACGGTCATCCGCGTCCACCTCAAGGGCCACTTCAACACGACCCACTTCGCGTCCGTGCACTGGCGCGCACGCTCCAAGGCGGCGGGCACACCGGTCTACGGCCGCATCGTCAACACCTCGTCCGAGGCGTTCCTCGCCGGCTCGGCCGGGCAGCCCAACTACGCGGCGGCGAAGGGCGGCATCGTCGGCCTGACGACCTCCACGGCCCTCGCCCTCGGCAAGTACGGCGTCACCTCCAACGTCATCTGCCCCCGCGCCCGCACCCGTATGACCGAGGACGTCTTCGCGGGCTTCGCGGAGCCCGGAGCCGGTGAGCTCGACCCGCTGGCCCCCGAACACGTCGCCCCGCTCGTCGGCTACCTCGCGTCCCCGGCCGCCGGGAACGTCAACGGCCAGCTGCTCGTCGTGCACGGCGGCATGGTCGCTGTCGTCGAACGTCCCAAGGTCTCCGCCAAGTTCGACACCTCGAAGGACGCGTTCAGTTACGAGGAGCTGGACGCACTGCTCACCCCGCACTACGCGGACCGGCCGCCGAACGAGACGTTCGCCGCGGCCGAGGTGCTCGGCCTCAAACACGCCTGACCCCATGGCGAAGGGGCCCGGAACCATACGGTTCCGGGCCCCTCCGTCATGCCGTTCAGCCCTGTTCGGACTGATCCCTGCGGTGCCGGCCGTGCGGCGCCGCGTTCTCGTCGCGCGAGGACACACCACCACGGTGCCGGCCGGGACCGGCGGACCGGTCCGCCGCCTCCCTGGACTCCGCCGTGGTCATCTCCGCGTTCATCGTCTCGGCCATCGAAAACTCACCCCGTAACAAGATCCTTCAAACAGCCGGGCGAGTCTAACCGGCGGGTGCCGCCCGTGTCCCGGCGGTTGCCGCGCGTCGCATCAGACCGGCCAGAGGAGCCTGCTGGAGCGGGACGGGACGGGCCGCCGAGGGCGGCTCGGGCACCGTCTGCGGAGCCAGATCCTCGACGGGTTCCGGCACCGACGTGCGCGCGATCCCACAGGGCACCGACTCGGTGGCGTACGGGAGGTGCAGCTCACCGTCGCGCGTCCACAGGCCCGCGCCCGTCAGCCAGCCCTGCGGGGCGGCGAGTTGATGCATCTGGCGCTCGGCGGGCCGCCACAGGCCCAGCCAGGTGCCCGCGGCGCCGTCGATCCGCAGCGCCACCGCACAGCTCTCCGGCATCAGCGTCTGACCCGGCTGGATTGCGAACGGCGTCACCGCGCAGTCGGTCAGGCGCAGACACTCCGGGAAGCGCACCGGCAGCGTCGAGCCCAGCACGCCCCAGCCGAGGCGCTCATGGCCGGGCGACGGCGCGTCCGAGCGGATCAGGAGCAGCCCGCTGTCCGGATCGGCGAGCACCAGCCGGTCCGCGCTCGACTCCGCGATCTGGAGCAGCGGCGTGACCTCGCCGCCCCGCCCCAGGTCCACCGCGACCGTCTTGACGGGACCCCCGTCGAGGGACCGGTCGAGCGCCAGCATCCGGCCCGCGCGGTCCAGCCACACCCCGCCCGAACAGCGCCCCGGGACCTCGGCCAGGAACTCGGGCCCGAACGCCCCGCCCGCCACCATCCACACACCTGTCGACCGCTCGCCCACGGCGATGGCGTACGCGCAGCTGCCGCCCGGTGACGGCGGAAGCAGCGTCAACTCCCCACCGCTCACCGCCCCGAGAGGCACCTCGCCCGTTCGCGGGCCCGTCGGATACAGCAGCGAGAAGGAGTGACGGCCGTCCACCACGCGCCGGATGAGGACGCGCCCGTCGCCCATCGGGACGACCTCGGTCCCGGGCTCCTCCGGCTGGTTCCCCGGCAACGGCACCGCGTACGGCTCGGGCCCGTCCAGGGTCCACCGCTCCGGAAACCAGGACGTGCCGTCGGACGCGAGCCGCGCGGCGTACGCCCCGTCGGCGCTGATGACACAGGCGGGGCGAGGGGCGGGGCGAGCGGGCTCGGGGACACTCGCCGGGGCTTGGCCGGGGGCAGGGGTCCGCGCGCTCAAAGGGGCTGGACCGGGGCTGGGGGGCTGCGGGCTCACCGGGGCCTGGCCGGGGCCAGGGGGCTGCGGGCTCACCGGGGCCTGGCCGGGGCCCGAGAGCTGCGCCGGGGCCGGGCCGGTGTCCGGGGCGTGCGCGTACTCCGGTCCTGCGGTGCCGTCCGGGGCTTGAAGGGTCACCGGTCCTGGGGTGCCGTCCGGCCGGGGGCCGGCGTCCCGGGCCGGCCCGTACTCCGTGGCGGGCCGACTCTCCGGCGCTCGCCCGTACTCGGTGGCGCGCTCGCTCCCCGGCGCCCCTCCGCACTCCGTGGCGCGCTCGTTCTCCGGCGCCCGCCCGTCCGCCCGGTCCGGGGCCCCGCCCGGCTCCGGGTCCGGGTCCTGTCCGTTCTCCGGGTCGTTTCCGCTGTCCGGGGCCGGTCCGCGCGCCGGGCCCGGTCCGCTCTCCAGCTCCGTCGTGGGCTCGATCGCCAAGGCCGTCATGGGGATCACTCACCTCCGGTTCGTCCGAGCCGAAGCTAGTTTTCGCACGCGCTGCCGTGGCACTCGCCGCTCAGGCTTCACACCAAAGGGTGGCCATGTCCGTATCTGCCTGAAAGGGGTGGGTCAGATGTGCTGGCACGTCCGGAAGTGCCTGATGTTAGGTTTGCCTAACCACATCTGAGGCGGCCTGACGCCACGAAGTTCGGAGCTGGAACACCCATGGCCCTGCGAACAAGTCCGCGCACCCGCGGCACCGCCGTCGTAGCCCTCGCCGTGGCCGCCGCCCTGTCGCTCGCGGCCTGCGGGTCCGGCGACTCGGACTCCGGCGCGTCCGCCGGCTCCGGCAAGTCCGACAACGGCAGCGGCTCCAAGGCCGTCGCCCAGGGCGGCGAGGACTTCGCCAAGGCGGCCTCGCAGACCGCGAAGATGGGCACGACCGCCAAGGCCGGCCAGTTCCCGCGCACCATCGAGCACGCCATGGGCAAGACCGAGATAAAGGCGCAGCCCAAGCGGGTCGTCGTCCTCGACGTCGGCGAGCTCGACAACGTCGCGTCCCTCGGCGTCAAGCCCGTCGGCTACGCCCCCACCGAGGGCGACGACGGCGTCCCGTCCTACCTGAAGAAGACGGCGGGCACCCCCAAGGACGTCGGCACGATCAACTCCCTCAACCTCGAGGCGATCGCCAACCTCCACCCCGACCTGATCCTCGGCAGCGAGCTGCGCGCCGCCAAGCTCTACCCGCAGCTCTCCAAGATCGCCCCGACGGTCTTCTCCATCCGCCCCGGCTTCACGTGGAAGGAGAACTACCTCCTCAACGCGTCCGCCCTCGACAAGACCGCCGAGGCCAAGGCGAACCTCGCCGCGTACGAGAAGAAGGCGAAGAAGCTCGGCGACGACATCGGCGAGAAGAAGCCCACGGTCACGATGCTGCGCTACATGCCCGGCATGATCCGCCTCTACGCGAAGGCGTCCTTCATCGGCACGATCCTCGACGACGCCGGCATCCCGCGCCCCAAGAACCAGCAGGTCGTGGACCTCGCCACGGAGGTCAGTCCGGAGAAGATCGACCAGGCCGACGCCGACTGGATCTTCACCGGTGTCTACGGCGACGCGAAGAAGACGGACCGCGCCACCGCCGAGGGCAACCCGCTGTGGAAGAAGCTCGGCGCGGTGAAGAGCGGACAGGCCAAGGACGTCCCGGACGAGACCTGGTACCTGGGGCTCGGCGTCACGGCCGCGAACCTGGTCCTCGACGACCTGCACGGCTACCTCGTCAAGTAGCCGACTGTCGGTGCCCGGTAGCGGTACGTGAGCCCGTACCGCGCCCGGCCGCGGCCGTATGTGAGCCAGGGCCGACGGGGCATGGAGGGAAGGTAGCCTTTCACCGTGCCCCGTCTGTCTGAAGTCATCGCCGCGCTCGAGAAGCTGTGGCCCCCCGAGCGGGCCGAGTCGTGGGACGCGGTCGGCACGGTCGTCGGCGACCCCGACGCCGAGGTCTCCCGGGTCCTGTTCGCGGTGGACCCCGTCCAGGAGACCGTCGACGAGGCGGTGAAGCTGGGCGCGGACCTCCTGGTCACGCACCACCCGCTCTATCTGCGGGGCACGACGACCGTCGCCGCCACCACCTTCAAGGGCCGCGTCGTCCACACCCTGATCAAGAACGACGTCGCGCTGCACGTCGCGCACACCAACGCCGACCGTGCCGATCCGGGCGTCTCCGACGCGCTCGCGGGCGCCCTCGACCTCCGCGTCACCGGCCCCCTCGTACCGGACCCGACCGACCCCGCGGGCCGCCGCGGACTCGGCCGGATCTGCGAAGTCGAGCCCCCCGTCACTCTGCGCGAACTGGTCGGACTTGCCGCCGACCGGCTGCCCGCCACCGCGCAGGGCATCCGCGTCTCGGGCGACCTGGACGCGACGATCCGCACGATCGCCGTCAGCGGCGGCTCCGGCGACAGCCTCTTCGCCGACGTGCGCGCCGCGGGCGTCGACGCCTTCCTGACCGCGGACCTGCGCCACCACCCCGCCTCCGAGGCGCGCGAACAGAGCCCGCTGGCGCTGCTCGACGCCGCCCACTGGGCCACCGAGCAGCCCTGGTGCGAGCTGGCCGCAGCCCAGCTCGACGAGATCTCCGACCGCAACGGATGGGGACTTCGCGTCCACGTCTCGAAGACGGTCACCGACCCCTGGACCGCCCACGCGGCGTCCAACGCCACACCGATCCCAACTGGAGCCCCCAACTGAACGCCGCGCCCGCCGACCAGATCCGACTTCTCGACGTCCAGGCCCTGGACGTACGACTGTCGCAGCTCGCGCACAAGCGCAAGTCGCTGCCCGAGCACGCCGAGATCGAGTCGCTGAACAAGGACCTCACACAGCTGCGCGACCTGCACGTCGCCGCGCAGACCGAGGAGAGCGACTGCGCCCGCGAGCAGACCAAGGCCGAGCAGGACGTCGACCAGGTCCGCCAGCGCGCCGCCCGTGACCAGCAGCGCCTGGACTCCGGCGCCGTCACGTCCCCCAAGGACCTGGAGAACCTCCAGCGCGAGATCGCCTCGCTCGCCAAGCGCCAGGGTGACCTGGAGGACGTCGTCCTCGAGGTCATGGAGCGCCGCGAGTCCGCGCAGGAGCGCTTCGAGGAGCTCACCGGCCGGGTCGCCTCCGTCCAGGCAAAGATCGACGACGCGACGGCCCGCCGCGACGCCGCCTTCGAGGAGATCGACGGCGAGGCGGCCACGGCCACGAAGGAGCGCGGGATCGTCGCCGGCTCCGTCCCCGACGACCTGCTGAAGCTCTACGACAAGCTGCGCATCAAGGAGGGCGGCGTCGGTGCGGCCCGCCTCTACCAGCGCCGCTGCGAGGGCTGCCAGCTGGAGCTGAACATCACCGAGCTGAACGAGGTGCGGGCCGCGGCGCCCGACTCCGTGGTGCGCTGCGAGAACTGCCACCGGATCCTGGTGCGCACGTCCGAGTCCGGCCTGTAGGAGCCTTCGTGGTGCGGGAGTTCATCGTCGAGGCCGACGGCGGTTCCCGGGGCAACCCGGGGCCCGCGGGCTACGGCTCGGTCGTCATCGACGCGGCGACGGGGGAGACCCTCGCGGAGGCCGCCGAGTACATCGGCGTCGCCACGAACAACGTCGCCGAGTACCGGGGACTCGTGGCCGGCCTGCGCGCCGCGCACGCCCTCGACCCGCAGGCGTCGGTGCACGTCCGGATGGACTCCAAGCTCGTCGTCGAGCAGATGTCGGGCCGCTGGAAGATCAAGCACCCCGACATGCGGCCCCTCGCCGCCGAGGCGGCGGCCGTGCTGCCGGCGTCGCAGGTGACGTACGAGTGGATCCCGCGCGAGCGGAACAAGCACGCGGACCGGCTCGCCAACGAGGCGATGGACGCGGGCAAGCGGGGCAAGCAGTGGGAGGCCTCGCGCTCGACCGCCGAGCTGGACACGTCGCGACCCCAGCCGGACCGCGGGGCCCCGCCCGGGGACGCGGCGGCCGGGGCGGCGAAGGCGCGGGCCGCGCTCGCGGGAGCGCGGGGGAACGCGGACGCGCGGGCCGCGGGGAACGTGGCGAGCACCGCGTCCCAGGGCTGGTCGGCGGCGCCCGATCTCGGGGCGCCCGCCACCTTCGTGCTCCTGCGGCACGGCGAGACCGCGCTCACGCCCGAGAAGCGGTTCTCCGGCTCCGGCGGCGCCGACCCCGAGCTGTCCGCGGCGGGACGCGCGCAGGCCGAGCGGGTCGCCGCAGCGCTCGCCGCGCGCGGCACCGTCCAGGCGATCGTCTCGTCGCCGCTCAAGCGGTGCCAGGAGACGGCGCGGACGGTCGCCGCCCGCCTCGGGCTCGACGTCCACATCGAGGAGGGCCTGCGCGAGACGGACTTCGGTGCGTGGGAGGGCATGACCTTCGGGGAGGTCCGCGAGCGCTTCCCGGACGACATGAACGCCTGGCTGGCCTCGTCGAAGGCCGAACCGACCGGGGGCGGCGAGAGCTTCGCGGCGGTCGCCCGCCGGGTCGCCGCGACGCGGGACCGGCTCGTCGGACAGTACGCGGGACGCACGGTCCTCCTGGTCACGCACGTCACGCCGATCAAGACGCTCGTACGGCTCGCGCTCGGCGCGCCGCCTGAGTCACTGTTCCGGATGGAACTCTCGGCGGCGTCACTCTCGGCGGTCGCGTACTACGGGGACGGCAACGCGAGCGTGCGCCTGCTCAACGAGACGGCGCACCTGCGCTGACGTCCGCGCCGCATGAGGTCCGCGTTACTTGAGGCCGGCCGCCTCGCGGGCCAGCATCTCGATCCGCGCCCAGTCCTTCGCCGCGACCGCGTCCGCGGGAAGCATCCAACTGCCGCCCACACAGCCGACGTTCTTGAGCGCCAGGTACGAGGGTGCCGAGCCGAGGGACACACCGCCGGTCGGGCAGAACCGCGCCTGCGGCAGCGGACCGGCCAGCGACTTCAGGTACGGCACACCGCCCGCGGCCTCCGCGGGGAAGAACTTCATCTCGCTCACCCCACGCTCCAGGAGCGCCACGACCTCCGACGTCGTGGAGACGCCCGGCAGGAACGGCACGCCGGACTTCTTCATCGCGTCGAGCAGCGTGTCGGTCCAGCCGGGGCTGACCAGGAAGCGCGCTCCGGCCGCGACGGAGTCGGCGACGTTCTGCGGTGAGATGACCGTGCCCGCGCCGACGACGGCGTCCGGCACCTCGTCCGCGACGGCGCGGATCGCGTCCAGAGCGGCCGGTGTCCGCAGCGTCACCTCGATCGCCCGCAGACCACCCGCGACGAGCGCCCGCGCGAGCGGCACGGCGTCGGCGACGTCCTCCACGACGACGACGGGTACGACAGGGGCGAGATCGAGCACGGAGGAATCAGTCATGGGGCCATCCTGCCCCGCGCTGCGCAGCATGCGCAAAGGGCGTTGCGCATGCTGCAATGCGCTGAGGAGTGGTGCTCAGTGGATCTCGGTCACCACGACGTCGAGCGCCCACGTCGTCCCCGCCTTCGCGGGCGGCTGCGCCTCCACCACATGACCGAGATCCCGCAGCGCCTCGACCAGCTCGGCCGGGCCCGCGGGCGTGGTGCCGGTCTCCAGGAGCGTGCGCACGATCCGGCCCTTCGTCGCCTTGTTGAAGTGCGACACGACCGAACGCTTCTCCGCACCGGTCACCGGATCCGTCTGCGCGTGCAGCACCCGCACCGTCGCGGTACGCCCCGCGACCTCCCCCTTCGGCTTCCACGCACTCGTGTACGCGGACGACCTCAGGTCGAGCACGAGCCCGTCCCCGGCCGCCTCCGGAAGAACCTCGGCCATCGGCCCGCGCCAGTGCGCGCCGAGCGCCCCGAGCCCCGGCAGCTTCACACCCATCGAGCAGCGGTACGACGGAATCCGGTCGCTCACCCGCACCGCGCCCCACAGGCCCGAGAACACCAGCAGCGAACGCGTCGCCCGGCGCTTCGCCGCCGCGTCCAGGGTGGCGAGACCGAGCGCGTCGTAGAGGACCCCCGTGTAGATCTCACCGGCCGGGCGCGCGCCCGCGGTGCGCAGCTCCACGTTCTTCGCGATCTCGCCGCGCAGCCCCTCGCTGAGACCGAGCACCTCGCGCGCCTTGTCCTCGTCGGCGGCACACAGCTCGACCAACTCGTCGAGCACGGCCTGCCGCGCCCCGGCGAGCCCCGCCAGGGACAGCGACTCAGGCTTCAGCGGGGCGCCGCGGCCCGACGAGGCCTTGCCTTCGGACGGCGGCAGCAGCACGAGCACGATCGGACTCCTCGGGACGGTGATGCGGATCAGGGGGTGCGGCCCCATCGAAAGCGTACGGAAGAGAAGGGGGTGCCGGGGAACACGGGGCGCCGCGGATCCCGAGGGCGCCGCAGTCCTGAGGGCCGCGGTCACGGGGTGCCGACGTCCCCGCCCCGTCCTACGCTCGGTGCATGCCCCGCCGTCATCTCCGTGTGACCGGCGCAGCCGAGGCCCCGCTGCGTGCCGCACTGCGTGAACTGCGTACGACCCTGGACGTCCCCGGGGCCTTTCCGGCCGACGCCCTCGCCGAGGCGGAACGGGCCGCGGCGGCCCCGCACCCGCCGGAACCGGGCGGCAAGGACGCCACCGACATCCCCTTCTTCACGATCGACCCGCCGACCTCCGTCGACCTCGACCAGGCCATGCACCTCTCGCGCCGCGACGGCGGCTACCGGGTCCGCTACGCCATCGCCGACGTCGCCGCGTACGTCACGCCCGGCGGCCCCCTCGACACCGAGGCCCACCGCCGCGTCACCACGCTCTACTTCCCCGACGAAAAGGTCCCGCTGCACCCCACCGTGCTCAGCGAGGGCGCCGCCAGCCTGCTCCCCGACCAGACCTGCCCCGCCGTCCTGTGGACCCTCGACCTCGACGCCGAGGGGCGCACCGTCGCCACCGACGTGGCCCGCGCCACCGTCCGCAGCCGCGCCAAGCTGGACTACGAGGGCGTGCAGCGGGCCATCGACGACGGCACCGCCGAGGAACCCGTAGCGCTCCTGCGCGACATCGGCCGCCTGCGCGAACAGCTGGAGACCGAGCGCGGCGGCATCTCCCTCAACGTCCCGGAACAGGAGATCACCGAACACGACGGCCGCTACGAGCTCGGCTACCGTGCCCCGCTGCCCGCCGACGGCTGGAACGCCCAGATCTCCCTGCTCACCGGCATGGCCGCCGCCGACCTCATGCTCGCCGCCGGCACCGGCATCCTGCGCACCCTGCCCGCCGCCCCCGACGGCGCCGTCGGCCGCCTGCGCCGCACGGCCCGCGCCCTGCGCATCGACTGGCCGCACCACGTCCCGTACGCCCAGCTCATCCGCTCCCTCGACCCGAGGAAGCCGCGCCACGCCGCCTTCCTCCAGGAGTGCACGACGCTCCTGCGCGGCGCCGGCTACACCGTGTTCAGCGGCGGCACACTCCCCGACCTCACCGTCCACGCCGCGGTCGCCGCGCCCTACGCCCACTGCACGGCCCCGCTGCGCCGCCTCGCCGACCGCTACGCCTCCGAACTGTGCCTGGCCGCCTGCGCGGGCGCCCCGCCCCCCGAGTGGGTACTCGCCGCGCTGCCCGGCCTGCCGAAGGAGATGGCGGACGGTACCCGCCGGGCCAACGCCGTCGAGCGCGGCTGCGTCGACATCGTCGAGGCGGCGCTCCTCAAGGACCGGATCGGCGACATCTTCGAGGCGTGCGTCGTCGACGTGAAGGACGACGAACCGGCCGTCGGCACCGTCCAGTTGACCGACCCCGCGATCGTCGCCCGCATCGAGGGCGGTACGGGTCCGCTGCCGCTGGGGGAGCGGCTGCGGGTACGGCTGACGCAGGCCGACCCGGGGGCGGCGAAGGTTCAGTTCGCCCCGGCCTGAGCGCCGGGTAGCATGGTCGGCACGGCAGACGAGCCGGGCGGACGGCCGCGTGAGGGCCTCTTTACGAGGATTCTCCCGAGGAACGTCCGGGCTCCACAGGGCAAGGTGGTGGCTAACGGCCACCCGGGGTGACCCGCGGGACAGTGCCACAGAAAACAGACCGCCGGGGACCGCAAGGCCCTCGGTAAGGGTGAAACGGTGGTGTAAGAGACCACCAGCGCCTGAGGTGACTCAGGCGGCTAGGTAAACCCCACCTGGAGCAAGGTCAAAAGGAGCGCCGTGAAACGCGCTCTGCGCGGACGTTCGAGGGCTGCCCGCCCGAGTCCGCGGGTAGACCGCACGAGGCCGGCGGCAACGCCGGTCCTAGATGGATGGCCGTCTCCCCGGCCGCCGCGAGGCGACCGGGCGACAAAACCCGGCGTACAGCCCGACTCGTCTGCCGTTCCGTACCCGGGAGGTCCGTGCCCGGGAGATCCCCGCACATCAGAGCGCGTCGACCCCACTCACCTTCCAGCCCCCGCCCGTACGCGTCAGCGTCATCCGTACGCGGTTCAGGTCCACGCGGGAGCCCTGGACCTGGGTGCTTTTGGTGACCTGGTTGACGAACAACAGGATCACCGCCCGGCCCGGCGTCGCCGAGACCACGGACGCTGCCGGGGTGCCGCCGGCCGGCTGAGTCACCGTCGCCTTCACCACCCCGTGGTACTTCCTGGCCGTCGGGCCGACCACCCTCGCCGTGGTCTTGCCGTATTCGTCGCGGAAGTGGCCGGTGAGGCGGGTGCGCGCCGCTGCGAAGTCGCGGTCCAGGTGCCGGTAGTCGTACGACAGGACGATCGGGGCCGCCTGGCGCGCGGCCGTGAGCGCCTGTCCTCGCGCCTGGTCGGCCCGGGATGTCTCGTGGTACCGCCACCCGAGCACGCCGGCCGCGACCAGGGCCGCCACGAGCAGGGCGCCGAGGACGGTGGTGAGCAGGCGGCGGCGGCCGCGTCGCGTCCGCGTACCGGAGCCGGGCTCGTCCTCCTTCCGCTCGGCGAGGGACTCGGGCGAGGGCTCGGGCGGATCGTCCCAGCCGCTCTCCTGCGGGGGCTCGACGAGCAGGGTGCGTCCGGCGTCCCGTGCCGCGCCCGGCCCCGTGGCCTCCTCGTCGGTGGCCGCGGGGCCCGGCTCGCCGTGGCCGCGCTCCGCGCGCCTGGCCGCCGCGCGAGCGGCCGCGGTCAAATTGCGCCGGGGTCCGGAACCGGAACCGGTGCCGCGGCTTCGGGTGGTCGTCTTCGCCACGGTGTTGCTCCTCAGGGTGGTACGGGTGGAGAGGTGGTGCGGGTGGAGAGGCGGTTCGGTCAGCCGACGAACTCGACGTCGGACGTCAGCCAGCGGCCTTCGTGCCGCACCAGGTCGAGCTGCAGTCGATACGTGCGCGCCTCGCCCTTGGGCGCCGCGGTGTTGGTCACCTTGCTGTCGGCGACCACCAGGACGCGGGCCGAGCGCTCGTCGGAGCGGACGATGCCCGCTTCGAGGACCTGCCCCTCGGACACGGACTTGTTCTCGGCGACGAGCTTGGTCAACTGCTGGGTCTGCGCGGCGAACTGCTTCCTGAAGTCGCCGGTGGCGCCCGCGAGGACGTTCGCGCTGTCCCGGTCGTAGTGCCGGTAGTCGAGCGACGTGAAGTTCAGCGCCGACTGGCGGGCCGCGGCCAGGAGGTCCTGGCGCCGCTGCTCCGTCTCGTGCCGGTCGTGGAGCGCGAGGCCCAGCCAGATCGTCAGCGCCGTCGTGAGGATGGTCGCCACGGCGAGCGCCACCGGCCACGCCCTGCCCGACAGGGCGTTTCTCACGGCCCCGCTCATGCCATCGGTCCTACGAGCAGCCATTGCCACGACTCCTTTCCGAACACGCTCTGCTGGCCGCCCGTCGAGCCGATCTCGACGGGCCGGCCGTCCGGGCCGGTCGCGGTGCCGGTCTCCGGGTCGTACGGCGTGACATACGCCGACTGGTTCGCGCCGCCCGAAGCGGCCTGCGCGCCGGGGGCGTTCTGCGCGCCCCGCACCGACGTCTTGCTTCCACGCGGGGCGGTGCAGTGCGCGTCGGTGTTCGCCTCGCGCTTGCTGGTGTCCGAGGGGTCGCGCCGCGTCGTCCCGTAGCCCTGGGTGCAGGGCGGCGGGTCGTCGGCGTTCACCACCAGGCCGAAGTGGGTGGTGCCGTCGCCCGGGACGACCGTGTAGCTGCCCGCGACCAGGGCGGGGAAGGTGACCAGGGACTGCTCCACGCCGGGGAGGCGGGCCAGCGTGACCTGGCCGCCGCTGATCAGATTGGCAAGGAGCACCGAAAGGCGTGGCCCGGTGGCCTTCAGCAGGGAGTTGACCTCCTGCGCGGCCGGTGTCGCGTTGCCGATCAGCTTGCGCAGATCCCCGTCGCTCGACTTCAACTGCGCGCTGAGCAATGCCAGATCGTGCGCGAACGACTTGATGGACGAGCCCTGGTCGGCCTGAGTCTTGAGGACTTTTCGCGAGTCCTCGATCAGCGAGATCGTCTGGGGGAGTGACTCGGAGGCCGAGCCCACGAGCGCGTTGCCCGAGTCCACCAGGCGGCTCAGGTTCGGCCCGGTGCCGGAGAACGCCTTGTCCAACTCGTCGACGGTGACCCGCAGATCGTCCTTGCCGACCGAGTTCACCAGCCGGTCCAGACTGAGGACGAGGTCCGTGGTGGGCAGCGGCACGCGCGTGCTGCCGCGCGGGATGGAGCTGCCCGCGAGGAGATACGGACCATGCGACGTACGCGGCTGCAGATCCACGTACTGCTCGCCCACCGCCGACCGGTTCGCGACCACGGCGAGGGTGTCCGCGGGGATGCGCGGCGCGCCGTCCTTGATGTCGAGGGCCACCGAGACCCCGTCGGAGCCGGTCAGCCGCAGCGAGCCGACGCGGCCCACCGGCACCCCGCGGTAGGTGACCTCGGCGCCGGCGAAGATGCCCCCGGAGTCGGCGAAGTCCGCCCGCACGGTGTAGCCGCGGCCCAGGACGCCGTCCACCAGGCCGGTGTACTCGGCGCCGACGTACGACACCCCTACGGCGGTGACGGTGGCGAAGGCGAGCAACTGCGCCTTGACCGTGCGTGTGATCACGGCTGAACCCCCTTCAGCATCAGCTCGGCGAGCGCGAGATCGATCCCCTCGGGCAGCTCGCCCGGGGTGGTGTAGCTGCTGGTGCACACCGGCGGGCACAGCGGACCGCCGCCGCCCGGCGGGGCCGACGGCAGACCCGGTGAGCTCGGCAGGGGCGTGGGGGCCGGGGCGCTCGGCAGGTCCGGGAGATCGGGGACATCCGGCAGACCGGGCAGTTCGGGGGTCTTGGGATCCCGGGAACCGCCGTGCCCCTTACCGGGCTTGCCGGAGCCGCCCGTCACATTGCCGTAGAGGTCTCTCAGGTCGAGATCGGCGGTGAGGTGGAGGTTGACGTAGTCACCCTTGACGGCGTCCACCGCGTTGCGGGGGAACGGGTAAGTGGTCAGCAGCTCCAGGGAGTTGGGCAGGTCGTCGCCCGCCTTGTTCAGCTGCCGCAGGATCGGCCGCAGCTGTCCGAGGTTCGCGACCGTGTCGTCGTGCGAGGCGTTGACCACCTTGGTGCCCGTCTTGCCCAGCTTCGACAGGGCGGTGAGCATCGTCGTCAGATCGCGCCGCTGGTCGGCGAGGACCTTCAGGGCGGGCGGCATCGCGACGACGGCCCGGGCGATCGTCTTCTTCTCCTTCCCGAGCCGCCCCGCGAGCCGGTCCACGGCCTTGAGGGCGCGCACGATGTCACGGCGCTGGTCGTCCAGACCGCCGATGAACGTGTTCAGCTCCTTGAGCAGTGATCTGACCCGGTTCTCCCGGCCGTCCAGGGCCTTGTTCAGCTCCACGGTGATCGTCTTGAGCTGGGCCACCCCGCCGCCGTTGAGGAGCGCGGACAGCGCGGACAGCACCTCCTCGATCTCCGGGTTGCGGCCGCTGCGGGACAGCGGAATGCGGTCGCCGTCGCCGAGCCGGCCCACCCGTTCCTTGCCGGGCGGGGCGGTCAGCGCGACGTACTTCTCGCCGAGGATGCTCGTCTGCCGCAGCTCGGCGAGCGCGTTGGCGGGCAGCTTCACCGAGTCGGCGACCCGCAGCCGTACGCGCGCGTGCCAGCCGTCCAGCTCCACCTTCTCGACCGCGCCCACGGTGACGTTGTCGACCTTCACCGCCGACTGCGGCACCAGATCGAGGACGTCACGGAACTCGACGGTGACGTGGTAGGCGTGACCGTCGGAGGCGGCTCCGCCGGGCAGCTGGACGTCGTACCAGCCGTTGAACTCGCAGCCGGACAGCAGCAGGGAACCGACCGCGGCCCATGCGACCGCCCCGACTTTGCGTCGCAGTGCGCTCATGCGCTCGCCCCCAGGATTCCGCCGAGCGTCCGGTCGACCGTTCCCGTCACGGCAGGGCCCTTGGGCACCTTCGGCAGGGAGTCGAAGAGCTTTTTCAGCTCCTTGCAGTCCGGGTTCTTGCCGCCTTCGTCGCCGGTCGTCCTCAGTACGGAGCACAGCAGCGAGGCCGGGTCCTGGGCCTGCTGCGCGTTGTTGCGGGTGTCGAGAGTGCCCGAGGACGGGTTGTAGGCGTTGTTCAGGTTCGACAGACCCGTGGGGGCCACCTCCAACAGCTCCTCCAGCGCGGCCCGTTGGGTGACGAGCACCCGGGTCACCTTGCTCAGGCCCTTCACGTCCGAGGTCAGCGACTTCTTGTTCTTCTTCACGAAGTCCGACACGTCGCCGAGCGCGGTGCCCAGGTTCTTGAGCGCCGCCGCGAGATCCTCGCGCTCGCCCGCGAGCTGCCCGGCCACCTCGGAGAGGCTGGTGTTGAACGAGCGCACGCTCTTGTCGTCGGCGGCCAGCGCCGCCGTGAACACCTGCAGGTTCCGTACCGTGCCGAAGAGGTCCGAGCGGCCGTCGGACAGCGTGGTGACGGCCTGCGAGAGGTCGTCGACCGTCCGGTGGAGGTTCTCGCCCTGGCCGTCGAGGTTGTCCGCGCTCACCCCGAGCAGCCGCGACAGCGAGCCGTCCTTGTTGGCGCCCTGGGGACCGAGCGCGTCGGCCGTCGTGTGCAGGCTGTCGAAGACGCGGTCCAGTTCGACCGGCACCGCCGTCCGCGTCTCGGGGATGACGTCACCGTCCCGTAGCACCGCGCCCTTGCGGTACACGGGCAGCAGCTGCACATAACGGTCGCTGACCACCGACGAGTTGATGATCGCCGCCTGCGCGTCCGCCGGAATCTTCCGGCCCTCCTCGTAACGGAGCTCCACCCGCACCCGGTCGCCCTCCGGCGTGATCTTGTCGACCCTGCCGATCCGGACGCCGAGGACACGGACATCCGAGCCGGGGTAGATACCGACGGTGCGCGGGAAGTACGCGGTGACGTGCACGGACCCGGGGCGCGGCCATACGACGTACGTGAGCGCGGCGACGAGGGCGAGTGCGGTGACCACGGCCACGCGCTTCCTGAGGTTGTTCACCGGGTGCCTCCCGTGCGCGGCACCACAGGCGCGGCGACCAGGTTCTGGACGTAGCTGTCGAACCAGCGGCCGTTGCCGAGAGTGTTGCCGAAGACCCGTACGTAGGGAGCGAGCAGCTTGACGCTCCGGTCGAGGCTCGCCTGATTCCGTTCGAGCATCCGCACCACACGGTTCAGGCCCCTGAGCGCGGGCCCGATCTCCTCGGCGTTGTCGTCGACCAGGCCGGAGAGCTCGATACCGAGCGCGACGGAGCTCTTCAGCAGTTCGTGGATCGCCTTGCGCCGCTTGCTGATCTCCTTGAACAGCTTGTCGCCGTCCTTGACCAGCGCGGAGAAGTCCTTCGAGTGCTGGGCCAGGACGCCCGTGACACCGTTCGCGTGGTCCAGGAGTTCGCCCAGCGCCTTGTCGCGCGAGGCGACCGTCCGGGAGATCCTCGACAGGCCCTTGATGGACGCGCGCACCTCGGCGGGCGAGTCCTTGAAGGTGCTGGAGAGGGTGTCGAGGGCAGTCGCGAGGCGGTCGGTGTCGACCTTCTCCGTCGTGGTCGTGAGATCGCTGAACGCCTGCACGACGTCGTACGCCGGGACGGTCCGCTTCAGCGGGATCTCACTGCCGGGCTTCAACTGTCCCGGCCCCTTGGGGTGCAGCGCGAGGTACTTCGCGCCGAGGATCGTCTTGACCCGGATCGAGGCGCCGGTCCCGCTGCCGAACCCGGGATCGCCCTTGATCTTGAAGGTGACCTTCACGTGATCACCGTCGAGATCGACGTCCTTGACCTTGCCGACCTTGACGCCGGCGATCCGTACCTCGTCGCCGGGCTTGAGGCCGCCCGCCTCCGAGAAGGCCGCGCTGTACGTCTCACCGTCGCCGATCAGCGGCAGGCTGTCCGCGTTGAACGCGGCGACGGCCAGCAGCGCGAGGGTGGTGAGGCCGACGGCTCCGATGACGACGGGGCTGCGCTCGCGGAACGGGATCAGGCGCGGGCGGCGTATTCGTATGCGGGGGAGTCTGGGCGGGTCGATGCGGACCTTGACCAGCGGCTCCGGGCGGGGCGGGCGGGGTGCCCGGTGCGGCAGCAGCCGTATTTTCGGGAGTCTGGGCGGGTCGATGCGGACCTTGACCAGCGGCTCCGGGCGGGGCGGGCGGGGTGCCCGGTGCGGCAGCAGCCGTATTTTCGGGAGTCTGGGCGGGTCGATGCGGACCTTGACCAGCGGCTCCGGGCGGGGCGGGCGGGGTGCCCGGTGCGGCAGCACCCGTATCTTCGGGAGTCTGGGCGGGTCGATGCGGACCTTGACCAGCGGCTCCGGGCGGTTCTTGCGGGTCACGCGCCGCACCTCGCCCTCGCCACGTGCAGCCGGGGATCGAGCACCTGCTTCGTCTTCGGCAGCACGATCCGGCCGTCGAAGTCGCAGAGGTAGAAGTTGAACCACGAGCCGTAGGACGCCGTCCCCGTCAGCGCGTTGAGTTTGTTCGGCAGCCGCTTCAGGACGCCCTCCACGGTGTTCTCGTTCTTGTTCAGCGTTCCGGTGAGACCGGTCAGCTCGGCGATGTCGTCTTTCAGGGGCGGACGCGCGTCCTTGAGCAGCCCCGAGGTGGCGTCCGTCAGGTCGCCGATGCTCACGAGCGACTGCCCGATGGGCTTGCGGTCGGCGGAAAGTCCCGAGACAAGGCGCCGCAGCTGCTTGAGCAGCCCGGAGAAGCGGGCGCCGCGCTTGTCGAGCGTCCCAAGCACGGTGTTGAGGTTGTCGATCACCGAGCCGATCAGCTTGTCGCGGCCGGCCAGGGTCGTGGTGAGCGAAGCCGTGTGCATGAGCAGGCTGTTGACAGTGCCGCCCTCACCCTGGAGGGTCCGGATGATCTCGGTGGCGAGCTGGTTGACGTCATCGGGACTGAGCGCGGCGAACAGCGGCTTGAAGCCGTTCAGCAGCGTGTTGAGGTCCAGCGCGGGCTGCGTGCGCGACAGCGGGATCGTCGCGCCGGGCCTCAGCCGGGTGGCGCCTCCCGCGCCCTCGGTCAGGGCGACGTAACGCTGTCCGACAAGGTTCCGGTAGCGGACGACCGCGCCCGTGCTGTGCAGCAGCGGGCGGTCCGCGCCGACGGTGAAGGTGACCTCTGCCAGCGTCCTGTCCTTGATCCGGATGTCCTCGACCTCGCCGACCCGTACGCCGGCCACCCGGATGTCGTCGCCCTTCTCCAGGCCTGTGACGTCGCTGAACACGGCACGGTACGTGTGCTCGGGGGTGAAGGAGATGTTGACGATGGTGGCGGCGAGCAGGGCCGTCGCCACCATCGTCACCAGCGCGAAGAGGCTGAACTTGATCAGCGGCGCGGCGGCCTGCCTGGCTCCCGACTTCCTCATGCGACGCTCACCGCCGTCCCGCGCGCCATCGGCCCGAACAACAGGGTCGCGACCGGCGGCACCTCGTCGGCGGGCACGCCCAGGACCGGCGCCACGAGCGAGCCGACGGCACGCTGCTCGGCCCGGGTGGCGGACACGTCGGCCGGCCCGGATGGACTCCCCTTCTTCGAACCGTCGTCGAGGTGGACCCCGGGTGCGGGCACCGGAGGATGGGGCAGGTCACGGCAGTTGCGCCCGGACCTGTCGGCGTAGCGGGGATACTCGCCGGGCTCGTACGCGCCCTGCTGGCGGACGACTTCGAGCGTGATGTGCATCTTTCCGCCCTTGAAGGCCTGTTCGGAGGCCTGCTCCTCGCGCACCAGGCCGGCGAGGAGGCAGGGGTACTCGGGGGAGTAGCGGGCGAAGACCCCGAGCGTGGGGCGGGAGACCCGGCCCAGGGTGATCAGCCGGTCGCCGTTCGCATCGAGGAAGCCGTCCGCGGTGCCCGCGGCGGTGGCCGTCGTGGTGAGGGCGGCCGCGAGCCGGTCCCGCTCCTCGACGATGGTGCGGCTGGTGGTCACGGTGTTGCGCAGGATGCCCATCAGGTCGGGTGCCGCGTCGCCGTACACCTCGGCGACGTCGGCCAGCCGGGCGAAGTCCTCGGTGAGGGAAGGAAGATGGGGATTGAGCCGGTGCAGATAGTCCTCCACCCGCGTGAGGTTGTCGCCGATCCGGTCGCCGCGCCCTTCGAGGGCGGTGGCGAACGCGGAGAGCGTGGCGTTGAGCTTGCCGGGCCGCACGGTCCGCAGCAGCGGCAGCAGGTCGTTCATCAGCTGCTGGAGCTCGATGCCGACGCGCGTGCGGTCCTGGGTGATGACATCCCCGGCACGGATGGGCCGGGCCCAGGGCCGCGCGGGCGCGACCAGGTCGACGTACTTCTCGCCGAACAGCGTCTTGGGCAGCAGTCGCGCGTGCACGTCGGACGGGATGGACGCGACGTACTCCGGCTTCAGCGCGAGGTCGAGCGTCGCCTTCGTCCCGTCCGCGCGCACCGCGCGCACCTCACCGACCAGCAGCCCGCGCAGCTTGACGTCGGCGCGCGGATCGAGCTGGTTGCCGAGGCTGTCGGCCTCCAGCGTGATCCGTACGACCGAGGTGAACACCTGCTGGTACGCGGCGACGGACAGGGACAGCAGCAGCGCGAGCACGGCGAGGAACACGACGCCGTACAACCGCAGTCTCAGCACTCTCATACGGCTCACCCGGCAATCCGCACAGTGGTGTTGGCGCCCCAGATCGCGAGCGACAGGAAGAAGTCGAGGACGTTGATCGCGACGATCGAGGTACGCACGGCGCGGCCCACGGCGACGCCGACGCCCGCCGGGCCGCCGCTCGCGTAGTAGCCGTAGAAGCAGTGCACCAGGATGATCAGGACGGCGAAGACCAGCACCTTCCCGAAGGACCACAGCACGTCGACCGGCGGCAGGTACTGCTGGAAGTAGTGGTCATACGTGCCCGCCGACTGCCCGTAGTAGCCGGTGGTGATGGTGCGGGCCGCGAAGTACGAGGACAGCAGCCCGACGACGTACAGCGGGATCACCGCGACGAAACCGGCGATCATCCGGGTGGTCACCAGGAACGGCAGCGAGGGCACGCCCATGACTTCGAGGGCGTCCGTCTCCTCGCTGATCCGCATCGCGCCGAGCTGGGCGGTGAACCCGGCGCCGACCGTCGCGGACAGCGCGAGCCCGGCCACCAGCGGGGCGATCTCCCGGGTGTTGAAGTACGCCGACAGGAACGCCACGAAGTTGGACGTGCCGAGCTGGTTCAGCGCGGCGTACCCCTGCAGGCCCACCTCCGTGCCCGTGAAGAACGACAGAAAGGCGATCACGCCGACCGTGCCGCCCACGACGGCGAGGGCTCCGCGCCCGAAGCTCACCTCGGCGAGCAGCCGCAGGATCTCCTTCTTGTAGCGGCGCAGCGTACGGCCCGTCCACGCCAACGAACGGCCGTAGAAGGAGAGTTGACTGCCCAGCTCCTCCAGACTCTTCAGCAACACCATGCCTCAGCCCCTCTGCGGAACGATCTGGAAGTACACGGCGGTCATCACGAAGTTCGTCACGAACAGCAACATGAAGGTGATCACCACCGACTGGTTCACCGCGTCGCCCACACCCTTCGGGCCGCCCTTCGCGCTCAGTCCCTTGTACGAGGCGACGATCGCGGCGATCGCGCCGAAGACCAGCGCCTTGATCTCCGCTGCCCACAGGTCGGAAAGCTGGGCGAGCGTGGTGAAGGAGGCGAGGTAGGCGCCCGGAGTGCCGTTCTGCAGCACGACGTTGAAGAAGTAGCCGCCCGCGACGCCGACCACCGACACCAGACCGTTGAGCAGCACCGCCACCAGCATCGAGGCCAGCACGCGGGGGACGACAAGGCGGTGGATGGGGTCGATGCCGAGGACCTGCATCGCGTCGATCTCCTCACGGATCTTCCGCGCCCCGAGGTCCGCGCAGATCGCCGTGCCGCCGGCGCCCGCGATCAGCAGCGCGGTGACGATCGGCGAGGCCTCCCGCAGGACGGCGAGGACCGAGGCGGCCCCGGAGAAGGACTGGGCGCCGAGCTGCCGGGTCAGGCTGCCGATCTGCAGCGCGATGACCGCGCCGAACGGGATGGACACCAGCGCCGTCGGCAGGATCGTGACGCTCGCGACGAACCACGCCTGCTGGATGAACTCCCTCGCCTGGAAAGGACGTCGGGGAACGGTCCGGACGACATCCAGCGCCATCGCGAAGAGGTTCCCCGACTGCCGGAGCGCGCCGGTCGGTGAGAGGTTCATGCGTCGGCCGCCTCCTTGCGGTGCAGCTCGGCCTCGCGCCGCGCGATCGCCTCCCAGCGGGGCGGGCGGGTGATGCCGGGGCCCGGCAGCAGGCGAGGCGTCATGTCGTTGCCGACGTGGCGGGCCTTGCGGTCCACGGCGCCGAGCCGGGCCAGCTCCTGCTCCACCTGGGCGGCGTCCTTCTCCTCGGCCATCCCGATGGGGCCCTCCATGCGGCCGTTCAGGAACTGCCGTACGACGGGCTCGTCGCTGGTGAGCAGCTTCTCGCGGGGCCCGAACATGACCAGTTCGCGCCGGAACAACAGGCCGATGTTGTCGGGCACCTGGCGGGCCGAGGCGATGTCGTGCGTGACGATCAGGAAGGTGGCGTTGATCTGCGCGTTGAGGTCGACGATGAGCTGGTTCAGGTACGCGACACGCACCGGGTCGAGGCCCGAGTCCGGCTCGTCGAACAGGATGATCTCCGGATCGAGGACCAACGCCCGCGCGAGACCGGCCCGTTTGCGCATCCCGCCGGAGATCTCGCCGGGCAGCTTCTCCTCCGAGCCGATCAGGCCGACCATGTCCATCTTCTCCAGCACGATCCGCCGGATCTGGCTCTCGGACTTGCGGGTGTGCTCACGCAGCGGGAAGGCGATGTTGTCGTACAGACTCATCGACCCGAACAGCGCGCCGTCCTGGAACAGCACGCCGAACAGCTTCCGCACCTCGTAGAGGTCGTGCTCGCGCAGCTTCGTGACGTCCCGGCCCGCGATCTTCACAGAGCCCCGCTCAGGCTTCAGCAGCCCGACGAGCGTCTTGAGGAACACCGACTTGCCCGTGCCCGAGGGACCGAGCATGACCGAGACCTCCCCGGCGGGCAGCGTCAGCGACACGTCCTGCCAGATGACCTGGTGACCGAAGGACTTGGTCAGCCCTTCCACACAGATCTCGACACCCATCCGGTCCACCCTTCGACCCGCGGAGCTCCCCCGACATCTGCTCTACGGGGAGGGGCGGGGCGTCCGTCGCGGCGGGGGCGGATTTTTTCGGGGGTCCTGCGACGACGGTTCTACGGGAGTGCGGTCGTCGGGGTCGGGACCGCGGACGTGGCGGCGGGTGCATGGGGGAGCGCGGGGACGCGCGGCAGGTCTGACACGTCGGGGACAGCGGGGACTTGGGGGACTTGTGGGACACGGGGGACGGACGGCACCGGTGCCAGCGAGGCGTCCGGCAGGGACGGCGCCGACAGCGGCAGCAGCGACCGGTCGTGCTCGCGGGGTGACACCGTAGGCGTCGCCGTCGGAGACGGCGAGGCGGCCGGCGGATCACGCCTGTCGTCCGGGGTGACCGGCCGGCCGACGCCGTCCGGCCGGACGGTCTCCGTGGCCCCCCGGTCCGTCTGGGAGACGGAGGACCGGGAAGCCGCGCCGCCGGGCCCGGCACCGTCGTGTACGTACGGCAGCACGAACCCCGCCACCGCCAGCGTCGCGGCCGTCGACGTCACCGCCACGGCCTGCGCGTGCCCGCCCGCACGCAGCTTGCCGCGCCCCCACAGGAACAGAGCCAGGCCCAGCGTTCCGGCCAGGGAGTTGCGAAGGGTGCGCCGAGCTCGGGCGAGCAGCGACTCGACGGTGCGATAGCTCAGCCCCATGCGTACGGCGACCTGGCCGACATCGAGGTCCTCGGACTTCAGCCGGAGTGCCTCGGCCTGGCGCGCGGGCAGCTCCCCGCTGCGTACGGCCAGCCACCTGGCCTCGTCCCGGTCGCACACCGCTTCCTCGACGGGCACCGGGCCCGGCACGGCGAGCGTGGGGCTGCGGTGCACCTCGGCCTCGCGGTTGACCTGGCGGTACCGGTCGACGCACAGCCGCATGGTCACGGTCGTCAGCCAGGCGCCGAGGCGCTCGTCGTCCAGATCAGGGCGCTCCGCGGCGCGCAGCATCGCCTCGTGCACCGCGTCCTCGGCGTCCTCCAGGCTCATCGACCTGCGCCGGGCCACCTTGAGCAGTTGCTCGCGGTGGCTCCACATGTGCTGCCAACGTTCGTCGGCCGCTCGCGTCTGTGCGGGCATGTCCGTCGCCATGAGAGCCCCTTCGCACTCGCCCGCCGGTTCTCGTGCCGTCCGGCGGGTGGCGACATTACCGCCCAGTATCCGCAGTTGTGGAGGGGGAGGAGCCCATCGAGTCCACACCGTTGCAGGTCAGTGGTTCGGCCCGAGCCTCTCCGTCACCGTGTGGAACCGCGCGGTGACGGAGGACGCGCTGGCGCGACCCCTGGGCCTCCGGAACCCCAGCTCCCCGGATCCCTCAGCGCAACGCGTGCGACGTACGCCCCGACGCCTCGTCGATCTCGTCGTGCGCCTTCGTCAGCATCTTCATCGCCAGCTCGTTGAGCGCCCTCGCTCCCGCGACCTCCTCGCCGACCCGCGGCTGGTTCGCGTCGGAGGGGTGGCGGCTCGCGTAGCCATGGGCCCGTACCTCGCTCCCGTCGGGGAGCCGGACGAGCGCGGCGGCACGCGTGCGGTGTGTGTCTTCCTCGAATTCCAGCTCGACATGCCATCCGACAGCGGTCTGTGCCGACATCGTGATCACCTCCGGGACTGCTATTACCAGGGTGCGCCTGTCGGGCTCCCGACGCACCACGTCCCGCCCCGCCGCCTGCGAACCGGCTCAGATCACCGGCGGCCGCCCGAGCCGCGTCATGCGCCACGCGGTGCGCCAGCGCATCGGCCGCCGGCCCCCGCACGGCGTGCGCACGCCCTCCACGAAGCCGCCCGCCCACGCGCGCAGACCTCCGGCGGACCGGGTGCGGGCGAGCGTGAGGAGGGTCCAGGTGCCGAGGTAGAGCGGGATCAGGGGGAGGGGGAGCCGGCGCCGGGCCAGCCAGACGCGGTTGCGGGCCGTCATGCGGTGGTAGACGGCGTGCCGGGCGGGCGAGGTCTTGGGGTGCTGGAGCAGGAGCGACGGCTCGTAGACGACCTTCCAGCCGGCGTCGAGGGCGCGCCAGGCGAGGTCGGTCTCCTCGTGCGTGAAGAAGAAGTCGGCGGGCCAGTCGCCGGTCTCGGCGAGCATCCGCATCGAGAACGCGTGGCCGCCGCCGAGGAACGCCGTCACCTCACCGCCCCGCATCGGGTCCTTCGCGCGCAGCCGCGGCACGTGGCGGCGCTGCGTCTCGCCGTGCTCGTCCGCGATGCGGAAGCCGACGATGCCGAGGCGCGGGTCGCCGGCGTACAGGTCGCGGACGGTACGGAAGACGTCCGCGTCGACGAGGAGTCCGTCGTCGTCGAGCTCGACCGCCACGTCCACGTCGCCGAAGTCGCGCAGCCACGCCAGGGCGACGTTGCGGCCGCCGGGGCAGCCAAGGTTGTCGTCGAGTTCGACGGTCGTGACGGTGAAGGGCAGGCCGGAGCCGGTGAAGTCGGGCAGCGGCGAGCCGTTGCCGACGAGGACGACCCGCGTCGGCGGCACGTCCTGCTTCGCCACCGCCGTCAGGAGGGCGTCCACCTCCCTGGGCCTGTTGCCCATCGTCACGATCGCGACGCCCAGACGCGGCGGTTGCTCCACGGCCGACTCCCCATTTCCTCGGACATCCCGGTGCGGTGCCCGCGATCGTATCCGTTCACCGGGAAGTCACCGGGCAGCCAGGGGGAGTTGGGATCAGGTGCCGGGTTCCGCCGTCCACCCCGTCTCGGCCGCCCAGGGTTCCGCGACCGTCACCACCAGGTCGACCACCGGGTCCTTCACGTCGGCGTAGGTGCCGGTGTCGGAGACGCGGGAGGCGAGGGCGTACTTGAAGTGGGTGTAGGCCGTGACCGCCTCCGGGTGGGTGCGGAACCAGTCGCGGAAGAGCAGGGCCAGGCGTTCGTTGGGGGAGCCGGCGAGGCGTACGTGCAGGTTGACCGGCTCGGCGGGTGTGCCGCGCCGGGACCAGAAGCGCTTGGCCCAGAGGGTCGGTACGTCGTCCCGGCCCGCCGGTACGTGGTCCCGGCGGTAGGGGGAGAGCCGGAAGCCCAGGTCCGCGAGGGGGCCCGCGAAGGCGGCCTCCGCCTCGTCGAGGTCGGCGACGCTCACCTGGAGGTCGTAGACGGGCTTGGCCGCCATTCCGGGGATCGACGTGCTGCCGATGTGTTCCGTCCGCAGGGCCAGCGGGCCGAGCGCCGCGCCGAGTTCGGCGCACAGCGCGCGGCCCCGCTCCGGCCAGGCCGCGTCGTACGGGGCGACGACGGGGATCTCCGGCTCGGGCATCATCAGACGGCTTCCAGCGCGACGTGCGGCTCGGCCGGCAGGACCACGCGGATCGCGTCGCCGGGGCGCACCACGCCGCCGGTCCGCACCACGCTCATGATCCCGCCCTTGCGGACGACCGCCCCGTTCTCGTCGCGCCCGACGACCCGCTTGAGCAGCCCGTCCTGGAAGTGGTCGATCTGCAGGCAGGGGTTGCGCAGGCCCGTGACCTCGACGACGGCGCCGCCCTCGCCCAGATGCAGGAGCGTGCCCGCGGGCAGTGCGAGGAGGTCGATGCCGGTCGTCGTGACGTTCTCCCCGAGGTCGCCGGGAGCGACGTCGTGGCCCTGCTCAGCGACCTCGGCGAACAGTTCCTCGTGCATCAGGTGGACCTGCCGCAGGTTCGGCTGCGTCGGGTCCTTCGCGACGCGGGAGCGGTGCTTGACCGTGACGCCCGCGTGCACGTCGCCCTCGACACCGAGCCCGGCGAGCAGCGTGATGCTCTCCCGGTTCGGCTTCGTGAAGGAGTACGTCTCGTTGCTGCTGACCGCGATGACCTCGCCGCCGTCGAACCTGCCCATGCCGGGCCCCCGTTTCCGCGCCGGTGATCCCTGCACCGGCCGCCTGATCCGTGATCCCGGCCGTCCGGACCGTGATCCACGCCGAGCCTAACCCCGCCGGACCCGAGGGGCTTCAGCCCGTGTGCTCCGCGATCTGCGCCGCCACGTCACCCGGCGCCCGCTCCGTCGTGTCGACGACGGTCGTCGCGCGCGACAGCCGGGGCAGCGCGTCGGCGTACGGCGCGACGAGCTCCTGTGACGTGGTGGTCCGGCCGGCGACGAAGCTGCCGTTCAGCCGGACGGTCACGCGGTGAGCGACCTCTCGGCCACCCGGCGCAGATGCGCCGCCAGCACTTCGGGGGCCCGAGGGGTGAGCGTGCGCAGGGCGACCAGGGCCGTCACCACGACGTCGCAGAGTTCCGACTCGACGTCCTGCCAGGAGTGGCTCTCGCCCTTGCGCGGGTTCTGGCCCGTCGCGCCGATGACCGCCTGGGCGACCTCGCCGACCTCCTCCGACAGCTTCAGCATCCGCAGCAGAAGGGCCTCGTCCGCGCTGCGGCGGTTGTGCGATTCGAGCCAGGCATGCAGCCCGTCGACGGTCTCCCACACGCTGTCGTACGTGGGCGGGGCGAGGTCGTGCCGGGCGCTGGGCCGCGTGGTGTCGGACATACCCGCAGCCTGCCACGGACGGGCTACTCGTCCGTGGCGTCCAGGGAAACCTCCTCCGGACCCGGCTGCGGACCCGGCCCGCGCACCCGCTTGTTGCGCGACGCCACGACCGCGAGCGCCGCCGCGGCGCTGCCGACGAGCGCGGCCGGGACCATCCAGTGCCGGTCCAACGCGTGGCCGAGTGCGTGGTCGAGGGAGTAGCGGCCCGCGCCCGTCACAGCGAGGCCCGCGGCGACGAAGCCGAGGAAGGCCGGGTACTCGTAGCCGCCGCCCATGGCGAAGAAGCCGTTGGGCGCGTGCACCGCGGCGGCGCCGGCCATCGTGCCCGCCGCGGCGGCCCCGCCGACAGGCGTGGCGAGGCCGAGGGCGAGCAGGACGCCGCCGCCCGCCTCGCCGGCGCCGGCGGCCAGGGCGCTCGCCTTCGGCGGGGCGTAGCCCATGGCCTCCATCGCGGCGGTCGTGCCGTGCAGGCCCCCGCCGCCGAACCAGCCGAGCAGTTTCTGGGCTCCGTGCGCGGCGAGCACACCGCCCGTGCCCACGCGCAGCACGAGCAGTCCCAGGTCTTTGCGGTCCACACAGGTCTTGTGACAGGTCATGGTCCTACGGTCCGGCAGGCGGGGCCGCGGCACCCGGTAAGCGGGCCCGTTCGGGTGGCGGGTCCCGGGCCGCGGTGTGAGTCTGGGCCGGGGGCCCGGACCCCGTGCGGCCGGGCTCCCGCCCCGGCGACGAACGACCGGAAGGTCCGGCACCGTAGCGCCGGAAGGAGAGGCAGGAGACGGCGTAATGCCCATCCAGACAACCAAGCTCAGCGACCCGGCCGTCCGGGCCTTCGTCACCGCGGTGAACGCCCACGACCGGGAGGCCTTCCGGGCCGCCCTCGCGCCCGGCGCGACCATGTCCGACGACGGGTCCGACCGGGACATCGAGGAGTGGACCGGCCGCGAGATCTTCGACTCCCACGGGCACATGGAGATCGAGAAGGAGTACGCGCACGGCCTGGCCCTGACCGCCCTCTACCGCAACGACGCCTGGGGCGAGATGCGGACGAAGTGGCAGTTCGTCGTGGCGGGCGGCAAGGTGACCCGCTTCGAGACCGGCCAGGCGTAACTCCCCGGTCGGCACTCCCGGTCAGCCGGGAATCCGTACCGCCGCGCCGCTCACCCGGACCCGAGGGTCGCCCTCGCGCAGTGTCACCGTCAGCTCGCCCGGGCGGCCCATGTCCTCGCCCTGATGGAGAGTGAGGACCGCCTCGGAGGGGACGAGTCCGAGTGCGCGCGCGTACGCGCCGAACGCGGCCGCGGCGGCGCCCGTCGCCGGATCCTCCACGACGCCGCCGACCGGGAACGGGTCACGGGCGTGGAAGACGAACTCCGAGGCGCGCCACACCAGTTGGACCGTGGTGAGGCCGAGGCGGTGCATCAGGGCCTCGAGGCGCGCGAAGTCGTAGGAGAGGTCCGCGAGCCGCGCGCGGGTGGCGGCCGCGAGGACGAGGTGGCGGGCGCCCGCGTACGCGATGCGCGGCGGGAACGCCGGGTCGAGGTCGGTGGCGGGCCAGCCGAGCGCGTCGAGCGCCTCGGTCAGGTCTTCGGGCGCCACGTCGGTGATGTGCGGCTCGACGCTCGTGAGCGTCGCGCGCGGGGTGCCGTCGGCGCCCTGGGCGACCGTCACCGGCACCTCGCCGGCCTGCGTGGCGAAGAGGTAGTCGCCGGGGCCGTGGATCTCGCCGAGCGCCACGGCCGTCGCCACGGTGGCGTGCCCGCAGAACGGGACCTCGGCCTTGGGGCTGAAGTAGCGGACGGTGTACGAGCGCTGCGCGCCGCCGGGCGCCGGGGTGCCGTCGGACGCGGGGGTGCCGCCGGGCGCCGGTGTCAGGAACGCCGTCTCGCTGTATCCGAGCCGCGCCGCGGCGGCGAGCATCTCCTCGTCGTCGAGCGCACGCGCGTCGAGCACGACACCGGCGGGGTTGCCGCCCGCGGGGTCCGTGGTGAAGGCGGTGTAGCGCAGCACGTCGGAGTTGGTGTTCATGACGGGGGAGCGTAGCGCGGGCAGCCGCAGCGCGGCCCGGGTTCTCCTGCGGTCCCGTCGGCAGGTCCCCCTGCCCCCGGGCCGCGGAACGGCTGCCCGCCTTCCCCCTCGGAAGTGGCTCAGTGGCAGCTGATCCCGCCGGGCCCGTCACCCCATGAGCAGGAGTCGAGCTGGGTGCCGCTCGGCTTGATGAGGCGGGCCTTGTCGCCGGTGTTGTTCCAGACGTACGAGCCGCGGCCCCAGTAGCGCACGCCGGAGGCGTTGGTGCCCTTGCCGGTGCGGACCTTGACGGTCTTGCCGGCGCCGATGTTGTAGCTGCCGAACGTGTACGTGTAGCCGGTGTTGTCCTTGAGCTTGTAGCCCTTGAGCTGGATCGCTGAGCGGGTGTTGTTGTGGATGTTCACCCACTCCGCGTTCAGCGACGAGTTCGACCGGTTGTCGCTGCCGGGGCTGTCGTACTGGATGTAGCCCAGGTGCAGACCGCCCTGGTGGGCGGCCGCGGAAGCCGGGGACGCGGCGAGCAGGGAGACCGACAGGACGCCGGCCGCCAGGGCGGCCGAGGCCGTGGAACGTATGCGCAAGGTGTGCTCCGAATGTGAAGTTCTCGTGGAGAGGTCCTGAGCATACGGGCCGCGCTGCCCTGAATTAGGCCGGTAGGTCCCATTCCGCTTGTGGAGATTAATTCCTCAACCGCGGCCGATGTACGGCATGTTGGTCGCCAGGACCGTCGCGAACTGCACGTTCGCCTCCAGGGGCAGCTCGGCCATGTGCCGCACCGTGCGCGCCACATCCGCGACATCCATCACCGGCTCCGGCGCCAGCGTTCCGTTCGCCTGGAGGATCCCGGTCCGCATGCGCTCCGTCATGTCGGTCGCCGCGTTGCCGATGTCGATCTGGCCGCACGCGATCCGGTACGGACGCCCGTCCAGGGACAGCGACTTCGTCAGCCCGGTCAGCGCGTGCTTCGTCGTCGTGTACGCGGTCGAGCGCGGCCGCGGCGTGTGGGCCGAGATGGAGCCGTTGTTGATGATCCGGCCGCCCTGCGGGTCCTGCTCCTTCATCTGCCGGAACGCCGCCTGCGCGCACAGGAACGCGCCGTTGAGGTTCGTGTCGACGACATGGCGCCAGGCGTCGTACTCCAGGTCCTCGACCGGGGACGCGGGCCCGAACGTGCCCGCGTTGTTGAAGAGCAGGTCGAGGCGGCCGAACCGGTCGCGTACGGCGGAGAAGAGTGCTGCCACGTCCTCGGGGTTCGAGACGTCGGTCCGTACGGAGAGCGACCTGGCCGCGGCCTCGGGCGCGAGGGCCGCCGTCGCGTCGAGGGTCTCGGTGCGGCGGCCCGCGAGCGCCACCTGCCAGCCCGCGCGGAGCAGTTCGACGGCGACGGCCCGGCCGATGCCGGAGCCCGCGCCGGTCACCACGGCGGTCGGTACGGCGGTCGGTTCGTGCGGTTCCGGGGCGTTGTTCTGAGCGTTCATGGCCCCGGAGCGTACGGCAGAAGGGGTTACGCGGAGATCACTCATCCGCCATGTGGCGGCCGTGCGCATGACAGGTCACGGTCGTCCCCCGGCACTCCAATTTCCTCTGACAACAACCGTCAGGGGAGGGCCACATGACAGCCGAAGGACGCCATCCGAGCCAGCACTCGCCCGAACTGCGCGCCGCGGCGGGCCACTTGGGCCGCCGTCGCTTCCTCACCGTCACGGGCGCCGCCGCCGCGCTCGCCTTCGCCACGAACCTGCCGGCCGCGGGCACCGCGAGTGCCGCCGAGTTCGACGCGCGGAAGATCACCGCCGACCCGTTCACGCTCGGCGTGGCCTCCGGCGACCCGCTGCCCGCCTCCGTCCTGCTGTGGACGCGCCTGGCCCCGTCCCCGTACGAGGCGGACGGCGGACTGCCCGCCCAGCGCGTTTCCGTCGAGTGGGAGCTCGCGCACGACGAGCGCTTCCGGCGCGTCGTCAGACGCGGCACGGCCACCGCGCACCCCGAGTTCAACCACTCCGTCCACGTCGAGGTCGACCACCTCGCGCCGGGCGGCGTCTACTACTACCGCTTCCGCACCGGCAAGTGGGTCAGCGGGACCGGCCGGACGCGCACGGCGCCCTCCGCCCACGCCCGCACCTCGGCCCTCACCCTCGCCGCGGTCTCCTGCCAGGCCTACCACGACGGCTACTTCACGGCCTACAAGCACCTCGCCGCCGACCCCTCCGTGGACGTCGTCTTCCACCTCGGCGACTACCTCTACGAGTACGCCGTGAACTCCGCGGGCGGCGTCCGCGGCTACACGGGCGGCGACGTACTGCCCGCCCACTTCAACCGCGAGACCGTGACGCTGGAGGACTACCGGCTGCGGTACGCGCTCTACAAGTCCGACCCGGACCTGCGGGCCGCGCACGCCGCGCACCCCTTCGTCGTCACCTGGGACGACCACGAGACCGAGAACAACTACGCGGACGACATCGACGAACAGGACGGCCCGCCCGCCGAGTTCCTGCTCCGCCGCGCCTCCGCGTACCGCGCCTACTGGGAGAACCAGCCCCTGCGCCGCCCGCAGCTTCCGCAGGGCCCCGACGCCCAGATGTACCGGCGCCTGACCTGGGGCAAGCTGGCCCAGTTCGACATCCTCGACACCCGCCAGTACCGCTCCAACCAGGCGTACGGCGACGGCTCCCACATCCCCGGGCCCGAGTCGGACGACCCGGCGCGCACCATCACCGGCGCCACACAGGAGCGGTGGCTGATCGACGGCTGGCGCCGCTCGCACGCCCTGTGGAACGTCGTCCCGCAGCAGGTCACCTTCTCGCAGCGCAAGCTCGACCTGAACGCGGCCGCGAAGGTGTCCATGGACGCGTGGGACGGCTACCGTGCCTCGCGCCAGAGGGTCCTCGCCGGGGCCAGGGCCGCCGGCGTCGACAACCTGATGGTGCTCACCGGCGACGTCCACGTCGGCTACGCCTTCGACATCAAGGACAACTTCGACGACCCGTCGTCGAAGACCCTCGGCACGGAGATCGTCGCCACGTCCATCAGCAGCGGCAAGGACGGCGCGGACAAGCCGGCGAACTGGGGCACGTACACCCAGGCCAACCCGCACCTGAAGTTCTACAACGGACGCCGCGGCTACGTGACGGTCGCGCTCGGCGAGCACGAGGCCCGCGCCGACTTCAAAACGGTCCCGGCGGTGACGACGCCGGGAGCCCCGATCGCCACGGCGGCGTCTTTCGTGACGGCAGTGGGCAAGCAGGGCCTGCGCCCGGCATAACGGGGGCCGGCCACCCCGCGCCCCTGATTCTTTCGGGGGCGCGGGGGAGTCCCTTCCGCGGGACGGCGCGCGCGGGGGAGCGCCTTCTCGGGGGACGGCGCGCGCGGGGGAGCGCCTTCTCGGGGGCGCGGACATCTGTCTTCAGGGGCGCGGGGAACTGCGCGACAAGTCCCCACCGCGCGTCACCCGGCGACGAAACCGTCACCGCTCCGACGGATACCGCACCCCGATCCGCTCCCGGACGGAGTCCAACGTGCGCATCACGGCGAGCGACCCCGCCAGCGGCACGAGCGGCGACTCCGTATCGCCGGCCCGCACCCGGTGCATCACCTCGCCCGCCTCATGCCGGAGGCTGTCGCGCGGCCCGTCCTCCGCCTCCGCCGTGAACTCCTGCGGCTCCCGCCCGTCGCGGTGCAGCACGAACCGGTCCGGGTAGAAGAAGCCGTGCGGAATATCGATACGGCCCTTGGATCCGGTGATCGACGCGGTGACCGGAGTGCCCGCGTCGATCGAGCAGTTGAGCAGCGCGTGAGCACCGCTCTCCCACGAGAGCAGCATTCCCGTACGGAGATCGACGCCCTCGTCCGAGAGCGCCGCTCTCGCGGTCACCTCCGAGGGCTCCCCGAGGATCAGGTGAGCGAACGACACCGGGTACACGCCCAGATCGAGCAGCGCGCCCCCGCCCTGCGCGGGATCCCGCAGCCGGTGCGCCGGAGGGAAGGGCCCCGCGAGCCCGAAGTCGGCCTGCACCGTGCGGACTTCACCGATCGCACCGTCGTCGACCAGCGCCTTCAGTCTCCTGATCAGCGGATGGCAGTACATCCACATGGCCTCCATCAGGAAGAGGCCACGGCTGCGGGCGAGCGTCACCAGCTCCTCCGCCTCGCGCGAGTTCAGCGTGAACGTCTTCTCGCACAGGACCGCCCGGCCCGCCTCCAGGCACAGCCCGGCGGCCACGCGGTGCGCGGAGTGCGGGGTCGCGACGTACACGACGTCGACGTCCTCGTCCTCGGCGAGCGAGGACCAGTCCCCGTACGCCCGCGGGATCCCGAACCGCTCCGCGAACGCCTTCGCCGAGGCGTCGGAGCGGGACGCCACGGCGACGACCTCCGCGTCCGGCATGTCGAGAAGGTTCGCCGTGAAGGACGCGGCGATGCCCCCGGTCGCCAGGACGCCCCACCGCACGCGCTCACGTTCCACCACTGAAGGCCCCCTGCCAGGTTCCGGCCACTGCCCTTGCCGGCACGTCACGAAATGTGGTCTCAACCAATGCACCTGAGCTGAGAGCATAGGTAATCGAATGAACGACCGGGAGGGGAACCGCATGCCGGATCACGGCCGCCAGCAAGCGTCCGCGCGCGAAGCGCAGCGCATACCCGAGGCGCCACCCGTCGCGGGCCCCACGCTCACCGCCCGCCGCCGCACCGGCTTCCTGGTCACCCTCGTACTCGGCGGACTCACCGCCGTACCCCCGCTGTCCATGGACATGTACCTCCCGGCACTGCCGGAGGTCACCGGCGCGCTGCACACCTCGGCCGCCACCGCCCAGCTCACCCTCACGGCGTGCCTCACCGGCATGGCGCTCGGACAGCTCGCCGTCGGCCCGATGAGCGACAAGTGGGGCCGCAGGCGCCCCCTCCTCATCGGCCTCCTCGTCTACATCGCCGCCACCGCGGTCTGCGCCCTCGCCCCCACGGCCCCGCTCCTCATCGGCTTCCGTCTGATGCAGGGCCTCGCCGGGGCCGCCGGCATCGTGATCGCGCGGGCGGTCGTGCGCGACCTGTACGACGGTGTCGAGATGGCGCGCTTCTTCTCCACCCTCATGCTGATCTCCGGCGTCGCCCCGATCGTCGCGCCCCTCATCGGCGGCCAGGTCCTGCGGATCACGGACTGGCGCGGCATCTTCGTCGTCCTCACCGTCGTCGGCATCGCGCTGACCGCCCTCGTCTGGAAGGGCCTGCCCGAGACGCTCGCCCCCGAACGGCGGCACGGCGGAGGCACCGCCGAGGCGCTGCGCACCATGCGCGGCCTCCTCGCCGACCGCGTCTTCACCGGCTACATGGTCGCGGGCGGCTTCGCGTTCGCCGCGCTGTTCGCCTACATCAGCGCCTCGCCGTTCGTGGTCCAGGAGATCTACGGCGCCTCGCCCCAGACCTTCAGCCTCCTGTTCGGCATCAACTCGGTCGGCCTGATCGCCGTGGGCCAGATCAACGGCAAGCTCCTCGTCGGCCGCGTCAGCCTCGACAAGGCGCTCGCCGTCGGCCTCTGCGTCATCGCGCTCGCCTCCGCCGCGCTCCTGCTCATGGCGACCGGCGTCTTCGGCGACGTGGGACTCGTACCGATCGCGGCCGGACTGTTCGTCCTCATGTCCGCGATGGGCCTCGCCATGCCCAACACCAACGCCCTCGCCCTGATGCGCACCCCGCACGCCGCGGGCTCCGCGTCCGCGCTCCTCGGCACGTCCTCCTTCCTGGTCGGCGCGATCGCCTCACCGCTCGTCGGCATCGCGGGCGAGGACACCGCCGTCCCGATGGCCGTGGTCCAGCTGGCCTGCGCCCTGGCGGCCATCGCATGCTTCATGGGACTGTGCCGCCCCTGGCGGCGCGGGACCGGGCCGACGCGGGAGGCGGAGCACTGAGTACCCCACGACTGCGCCCCGGCACCCCCGAACGCGCCGGGCTCGACCACGACGAGCTGCGCCGCCTCGTCCAGGATGTGCGCGAACTGCCCCGCGGGGCGCGCCCCTGGTGCGCGGGCGCCGTCGTCCTCGCGGGCCGCGGCCCGGTCGTCGCCGCGCACGAGGCGGCGGGCTGGGGGATGCGGTACCTCGCCTACGACGAGACGGCCGACCGGGGCGTCGAGCTCCCGCCCGCGTCCCGCGTCCCCATGCGCCCCGACACGGCCTTCGACCTCGCCTCCCTCACCAAGCTCTTCACCACCGTCGCCGCCGTGCAGCAGCTGGAACGCGGCACCCTCGGCATCGACGCGCGAGTGGGCGCCTACGTCCCCGAGTTCACCGCCGCCGCCGAGCACGACATCACGATCCGCCAGCTCCTCACCCACACCTCGGGCCTGCGCCCCGAACTCCCGCTGTACGACTGCCCGGACGACGCGGCGCGCCTGACGGCCCTGCGCACCGAGGCCCCGTCCTCCCCACCCGGCGCGTACCTCTACTCCGACCTCAACATGCTGCTGCTCCAGCACGTCCTGGAGCGCCTCACCAACCGCCGCCTCGACGTCCTCGTGCGCGACGGCATCACCCGGCCTCTCGGCATGACCGCGACCGGCTTCGGCCCGCACCCCGGCGCCGCCGCCACCGAGGACCAGCGCCGCCCCTGGGCCAAGGCCGACCGTGGCCTCCTGCGCGGCATCGTCCACGACGAGAACGCCTGGGCACTCGGCGGCGTCGCCGGTCACGCGGGCCTCTTCTCCACGGCGTACGACCTCGCCGTCCTGTGCCGCACCCTGCTGAACGGCGGCTCGTACGGCACCGCCCGCATCCTCGGCCCCGACTACGTCGAGCTGATGCTCACGGCCCCCGGCCTCGGCTTCCAGCTCGACCAGCCCTGGTTCATGGGCGAGCTCGCGGGCCGCGGCGCGGCCGGACACTGCGGCTTCACCGGCACGTCGCTCGTCCTCGACCGCGTCACGGACACGTTCCTGATCCTCCTCGCGAACACGGTCCACCCGCGCCGCAGGCCCCCGCAGAACGGGCCGCGCGCCTCGGCGGCGACGCGTCTCGCGCGGGCCGCGGGCGCGTAGGCAGCCCCCGGGACGACCGTAGAATCACGGGGTGAACGCCCCTCTCTCCTCTTACTCGCCGGCCTCACCGGCCGACACCCTGCGCGCGGCCCTCGCGGGGCTGCTCGACGGGCTGCCGCCCACGCAGGCGGCGCGCGCCGTCGAACGGCTGATCGCGAGCTACCGGGGGACCACCCCGACGGACGCGCCGATCCTGCGGGACCGTGCCGACGTCGCCGCCTACGCCGCGTACCGGATGCCGGCCACCTTCGAGGCGGTCCGCTCGGCGCTCGGCGCGCTCGCCGACGCGGCGCCGGAGGGCTGGGCGCCCGGGAGCCAGGTGGACGTGGGCGGCGGGACGGGCGCCGCGGTCTGGGCCGTCGCCGACACCTGGGCGGGCGAGCGCGATGTCACCGTCCTCGACTGGGCCGAGCCCGCGCTCGCCCTCGGGCGTGAACTGGCCGGTTCCTGCGACCGGTTGGCCTCCGTGCGATGGCAGCGCTCACGTATCGGAGCGGCGCTCACCATCGAGAGCGCCGATCTCGTGACGGTGTCGTACGTCCTCAAGGAGCTGACCGCCGACGACCGCCGCGCCGTGGTCGACGCCGCGGCCGCCGCCGCGAGCCCCGACGGGGCCGTGGTCGTCGTCGAGCCCGGCACCCCCGACGGCTACGAGCGGATCATCGAGGCACGCCGCCGCCTGACCGACGCCGGATTCCACATCGCCGCGCCCTGTCCCCACAGCGCGGCCTGCCCCATCGAGCCCGGCACCGACTGGTGCCACTTCTCGGCCCGGGTCAGCAGGTCGTCGCTGCACCGCCAGGTCAAGGGCGGCTCCCTCGCGTACGAGGACGAGAAGTTCAGCTACGTGGCCGCGACCCGGTTCGCGCCCGAGCGCCCCGCGGCCCGGATCACCCGCCGCCCCCAGATCCGCAAGGGCCAGGCACTCCTGGACCTGTGCGAGGCGGAGGGCGCGCTGGGCCGCGAGACGGTGACGAAGCGGCACGGGCCGCTGTACCGGGCGGCCCGCGACGCCGACTGGGGCGACGCCTGGCCTCCGGCCCCTTAGGGGGCGCGGGGCTGTGACTGCTCGCGTCTTCGCCGCGCGGGCGCGAACAGCCAAAGACCCCCGCACCCGGCGAACCGGCTCAGGCCTTCCGGCCCCGGGTTCCGGGCCGCGCAGCTACTCGCCGCGAAGCTCCGACGTGCAGCACTTCACGCTGCCGCCCCCCTTGAGCAGCTCCGAGAGATCCATCCCGACGGGCTCGAACCCGCGGGCCCGCAGCGGCTCGAACAGGCCGACGGTAGCCTGCGGCAGCAGTACGTGCAGCCCGTCCGAGACCGCGTTCAGGCCGAACGCCGCAGCGTCCGGCCCCGTGGCGATCAGCGCGTCGGGGAAGAGGCGTTCGAGTACGGCCCGGCTGCCCGGTGAGAACGCGTCCGGGTAGTACATGACCTCGTCCGCCCCGTCGTCGAGGACGGCGAGCGCGGTGTCCAGGTGGTAGTAGCGCGGGTCGACCAGGTCGAGGCCGATGACCGGGTGGCCGAAGAACTCCTGCGCCTCGGCGTGCGAGAGCGGACTGGAGCGGAAGCCCCGGCCGGCCAGGACGTACGAGGCGGTGACCGCGAAGTCGCCCTCGCCCTCGTTGATGTGGACGGGCTCGTGGACCGTCGCGTAGCCGCGCTCCCGGAACCAGTCCAGGTGCGCCGCGGCCTCGGCGGTGCGCTGGGGATGGGCGAAGCGGGCCCCGAGCACCCGTCCGTCGAGGACGGTCGTGCCGTTCGCCGCGAAGACCATGTCGGGCAGGCCGGGGAGGGGTTCGAGCTCGTCGACGCGGTGACCGAGCGAGCGGTAGCGGTCCCGCAGGTCCTCCCACTGCGCGAGCGCGAGCGGGACGTCGACCGGCTTGGCGGGGTCCATCCAGGGGTTGATCGAGTACGTGACTTCGAAGTGTGCCGGTGGGCACATCAGGTAATGCCGGGGTGTGGCGCGGCGACCAGGCAATGAGGGCTCCTCACGACCGCAGTGGCAGATGCGCCCATGGTGCGGTGCGAGGAGCCCTTACCGCTGTGCACCGAACGGGTGGTCCCTCTGAGTCACCGGCCCGCATGTCGCAGGCCGGCAACCCACCGGCCCGCGGCCACCGGCACACAACCCGCCGACCCCGCCACCCGCCCCGCCCGCCACCCACCGACCCGCCACCCGCCGACCCGCCACCCGCCGGGGCCCCGCTCTCACGACGGCGTCACGAACCCTCGCCCGCTGTGCGTTCCTCCCGGAGCCTGCGCAGCAGCTCCCGCTTCTGCGCCTGCGGGTCGAGACCGCCGCCGACCCGGCCGCCGCGGCCGCCGCCGCGCAGGGTCTTGCGGGAGAGATTGCTGCGGGTGCCGCCGACGCCCAGCATGTTCCCGGATCCACCTCGGCTCATCGTGGTCCCCCTTCGACCTTCGAATGGTGCTGTCCCGGGCGGGAGTTGAACCACCCGGAGCGAGACGAGGCGTCTCGCCAGCGACGTCCACTGTCGGCGAGACGAATCGTCTTGTCAAGAGAGTTGAGACGGCACGTCTCGCCTCGCTCGCTGATACATTCGAGCTATGGCTCAGAAGACCGCTCCCGACTCCAACCGCCGCAGCGAGCGCTCACGCCGCGCGATCTACGACGCCGCCCTCGCCCTCGTCGGCGAGATCGGCTACCCCAAGACGACCATCGAGGGCATCGCCGCCCGCGCGGGCGTGGGGAAGCAGACGATCTACCGCTGGTGGTCCTCCAAGGCGGAGGTCCTCATGGAGGCCTTCATCGACCTCGGCGTCCAGGCCGCGGAGGCGGCCGGAGCGGGCGACTGGGCGGAGGCGGACGGCATCCCGGACACCGGCGACATCGAGGCCGATCTCAAGGCGGTCCTGCGCGCCACCGTCGACGAGCTGCTCGACCCCCGCTACGACGCCCCGGCCCGCGCCCTCGCCGCCGAGGGAGTCGCCAACCCGGCCTTCGGCGAGGAGTTCGTCGGCCGCCTCCTCATGCCCGCCCTCGAGCTGTACGTACGACGGCTGCGCGCCGCGCAGGACGCCGGCCAGATCCGCGCCGACGTCGACCCGTACATCGCCCGCGACCTGTTCTCCGCGCCGCTCGCCCAGCGCTGGCTCCAGGGCACGGGCCCCCTGGACCACGCCTACGCCGACGCCCTCGTCGAGTACGCCCTCTACGGGCTCAGCCCGCGCTGACCCGCGCCCGCACGTCCGACGGGGTGCGGGCCAGCAGGCCCGGCGCGTCCGAGATCACGCCGTTGCAGCCGAGCCGCAGTACCCGGTCCCGCTGCCGAGGCGAGTTCACCGTGTGCGCCCACACCCGCGGGATCCCGGACCGCGCGGCGCGTACGAGATCGGCGTCGCGCGCCTGGTAGTCCACGTCGAGCAGGTCGACGAACCGGGCCCAGCGCGCCGGGCGGTCCGTGCGCATCTGGCTCTTCGAGCGCCACAGCTGCGACGTGAGGCCCATGTCGTGGGCGCGCAGGGCGACGGCGGGGTCGTTGGAGTTCACGAACACCGACCGGACCAGGCCCCGGCGTCGGATCATCGCGGCGAGCCCGTCCAGGCTGCGCGGGTCCTTCGCCTCCAGTGTCAGCACGATGCGCCCGCCCAAGCGGTCGAGGACCTCGTCGGCCGTCGGCAGCGGCTCGGCGCGCCAGCGGCCGGGCAGCGAGGCCCTCGGGCGCATCCGCACGCGCGCCCACTGCCGCGAGTCGAGTCTGTCCACCGGGCCCGAGGTGTACGTCGTGCGGTCCAGGGTCGGGTCGTGCATGACCACGATCGTGCCGTCGCGCAGCATCCGGGTGTCGAAGTCGAGGACCTGCGCGGTACCGCGCGCGTAGGCGGCCGTCAGGCCCGACATGCTGTTCTCCGGGACTTCCAGGGCGCCGCCGCGGTGCGCCGTGTAGACGATGCCGTGGAGGCTGTCGACGGTCAGGGGGCCGGAGTCCCACTCGAGGGGGGAGAGGGTCAGTGGGGCGAGAGCCAGGAGCCCGCCGAGGCCCGTCAGCGCAATCCGTGTGACCATGCCGACCACGGTAGGTGAGCAAATCACCGTAAACCCGCTAATGACACCCGCCTATCTTCCGCTTGTCGTATCGCTCGGCACCGCCCCGGGTACCCCGGATGTGGACTGTGGCCACCCGCGGCGCAGGATGGTGCGACCATGGGACATGCTTCTCGGTACTACGGCGAGGTGAGGGGATTGATGGGCGCGGAGTACGGCCGCCGGTCCGGCGGACAGGGCAGGATCTCCCAGTGGCTGCGCGCCAGGCGCCCGAAGGAGACCGAGGGCGATGACGGCCGCGAGGCGCTGCTCCTGGCCGCGGCCGACGCGGGACTGCCGCTCGCACCCGCCGCGTACCCCACCGACTACCGGTGTTCGTGCAGCCGCATCGGCTGTCCCACACCCGGCAGGCACCCCGTCTCGTTCGCCTGGCAGACGCAGTCCACGACGGACCGCGGCCAGATCGAGCGCTGGGCCAGGCACCAGCCGCAGGCCAACTTCATCACCGCGACCGGCATGGTCCACGACGTCCTTGACGTCCCCCTGGAGGCGGGCCGCGAAGCCCTCGAACGCCTCCTCGCGGCGGGCATCGACGTCGGCCCCGTCGCCGAGTCGGGCGGCGACCGCATGCTTTTCTTCACCGCCACCCGCGGCACCCCCGAGGACGAGGACGAGTGGTGGCCCTGCGAGCTGGACTGCCACCCCGAGACGATGGACGAGCACCCCGGCCTGCGCTGGCACTGCCGCGGCTCGTACGTCCCCGTGCCGCCCGCCCGGCTCCCCGGTGACCTGACCGTCGACTGGCTGCGCGGCCTCGAACACCCGCTGCCGGACCCGCTCACCCTGCTCGAAGCCCTCACGGACGCCTGCGCACGCTACGTGGGCGAGGAGAAGGACTTCACGGCAGCCTGGCCCTCGCGCGGCTGACGGGCGAGGGCCGGAGCTCGCGGAGAGCCCCCAGGGCTAGCTGCCCTTCGCGCCCGTCAGACCCTCGAGCCGCGTCAGTATCTCGACGTCGCCGCCCTTGGCCGGGTCGACGGCGACCTGGTTCGAGACGCGCTCCAGCGTCAGCGACTGCTTGACGTCGCCGGTCATCAGGGCCGTCACGTTCTCGTTGTCGACCGTGATGCTCAGGCCCTTGGACGCCGTCTGCTTCTCGTAGTGGTGCGTCGCGAAGAACACCATCGCCCCGCCGTCCGCGGTCCGCAGACCCAACGGCGCGTAGTCGCCCGACGTCATCGGCTCGTCGACATACTGCCGGGCGAGACCCGGACGGCTCGCGTTCTTCTCCCGCGTGGTCCGCCACTGTGACGTGTGCCGGCCCGGCGCGAAACCGTCCCCGCCGTCCTTCAGATACGTCGCGTACTTGCGGCTCATGTCCTGCGGCGCCACCGCGAGCCCCGCGGCGTCCGCCGTCACGGGCTGCGCCCAGCCGTCCTTGTCCTTCTTGAACTCGGGGACGTCACCGGGCGACATGAGCGTCAGATACGCCACCTGCCAGGGCCGGTTCACATCGTCGCGGGTGAAGACCAGCATCCACCGGAAGTCGCCGCCCCGGTTGGCCTTCGTGTTCGCGACGAACCAGCGGGGCCAGCCCGCCTTCTTGGGGATGGTGAACTCGGCGTCCGACAGCTCCAGATCCGAGTGGTTGGTGTTGCCGTCGGGGTGATTGGTGTGACCGGCCTTCAGCTTGGCGGCGTCGATCGCGCCGAGCGCGCCCGTCACATGGTCCTCGTCGAGCGACCCGTCGTACGCCTTGTCGGCCTTGTTGTACGCGGTGGTGAAATCCTTCAGGGCGCGGGCGGCCTCGGCCTTCGTGGCCGCCGGGAGGACCTCCCGCTCCCCGTGCACCGTCACACACCCGCTCGCCGTCACCGCCACGGCGGTCGCGAGGGCCACCGCCGTAACCGGCTTCCTGAGACCACGAGGCCTGCGGAGGAGCTTGCTCATCGGTTCTCTTCACCTTCCCCTTCCCGGGCCCGAACCCTATCGGGGAGGGGAGCGGCGCGAGCGTCCGGATCAGGCTTTGGCGGACTCACGAGGGGACTGCGCCTCGGACTTCGGCTTCCGGGACAGGAAACCGGCGGGCGCGAGGAACACCGCGAGCGTCGTGATCAAGTACAGCAGCCAGACGACGACTTGGAGGACCGTCGGATCGGGCTGGAAGTTGAACACGCCCTTGAGGAGCGTGCCGTACCAGCTGTCCGGCGGAATCGTCCCGCTGATGTCGAACGCCTTGCTGGACAGACCCCCCAGGAACTGCGCCTCCTGAAGGTCGTGCACGCCGTACGCGAGGACGCCCGCCGCCACGATCACCAGCATGCCGCCGGTCCACGTGAAGAACTTCGCCAGGTTGATCCGCAGGGCGCCCCGGTAGAACAGCCAGCCGAGGACGACCGCCGTCAGCAGACCCAGCAGAACACCGATCAGCGGACCGTGCGTGCCGTCGTTCGACGCGCGCACCGACGCCCATACGAACAGGGCGGTCTCAAGACCCTCGCGGCCCACCGCCAGGAACGCGGTCGCGACCAGCGCGGCCGTACCCATCTGGAGCGCCGCGTCCAGCTTGCCGTGCAGCTCCGACTTCAGATGCCGCGCCGTGCGCCGCATCCAGAAGACCATCCACGTCACCAGGCCCACGGCGACGATCGACAGCGAACCGCCGAGCGCCTCCTGCGCCTCGAACGTCAGCTCCTGCGAGCCGAAGGTCAGCGCGAAACCGAAGCCGAGCGCCACGGCGACGGCGATGGCGATGCCGATCCAGATGGGACGCAGCGCGTCACGCCGGTCCGTCTTCACCAGATACGCGATGAGGATGCAGACGACGAGGCTGGCCTCGAGTCCCTCGCGCAGACCGATCAGATAGTTGCCGAACATCGTGACCTCATGCCTCCTTGGAGAACAGCGCCCGGCCCCACCAGTCGCCGGAGTCCCGGACGCCCGGCGGGACGGCGAAGACGGCCGAACCCACGTGCTGGATGTACTCGTTGAGCGCGTCGCTGCGCGACAGGTTGCGCTGCACCCGGATGAACCCCTCGCGCACGTCCTTCTGGTAGGCCAGGAAGAACAGGCCGGCCTCCAGACGGCCGAGGCCGTCCGTGCCGTCGGTGAAGGAGTAGCCGCGGCGCAGGATGGTCGCCCCCGCGTTGGAGTCGGGGTGCGCGAGCCGCACGTGCGCGTCCGGCTTCATCGCCTTCAGGAACGGCTCGTCGCGCTCCTTGGCCTTGCCGACTGGGGCGCCCTCGCCCTTGTCGCGGCCGAAGACGTCCTCCTGCTCCTGGAGCGACGTACGGTCCCACGTCTCGATGTTCATCCGGATGCGCCGCGCGACGAGGTACGAACCCCCGCTCATCCAGGCCGAGTTGGCGTCCGTGTCCTTGGCGCCGACCCACACGTGCTGGTCCAGGCGGGCCGTCTCGGTGCCGGCGATGTTGCGGGTGCCGTCCTTGAAGCCCATCAGATTGCGCGGGGTCTGCGCGTCCGGAGTCGTCGACGACGTCTTGCCGAAGCCGAGCTGGGACCAGCGGATGGCGACCTTGCCGAAGCCGATCCTGGCGAGGTTGCGGATGGCGTGCACGGCGATCTGCGGATCGTCCGCGCAGGCCTGGATGCACAGGTCGCCGTCACTGCGGGCCTTGTCGAGATTGTCGCCGGGAAACTTGGGCAGGTCGACGAGAGCCTCCGGCCGCCGGTCCGCAAGCCCGAACTTCTCGAACAGGGACGGGCCGAAGCCGATGGTGAGCGTGAGCCGGTTCGGCTTGAGGCCGAGCGCCTCGCCGGTGTCGTCCGGCGGCGCCTCGGGCAGCCCGCCGTACGCTCCCTCGCCGACCGCGTGCCCCTCCGTCATGCGGGACGCGGCCTTCGTCCAGTCCTTCAGGAGCTGCACGAACTCGTCGCGGTCGTCGGTCTTCACGTCGAACGACGCGAAGTGCAGACGATCCTGCACGGCGGTGGCGATTCCGGCCTGGTGCGCGCCGTGGAACGGCACGGCGCCGCCCGAGTCGGCGACCGGCTGCGGATCGTCGCCGGTCCGCGTCACGGCGACGGCGCCCCCCGCGGCGGCGGCACCGAGCGCGAGCCCGGCACCGCCCACCGCGAGCAGCGAACGACGCGACGGCGTACGGGAGTTGTCCGACCCGACCGAGACATCGGTGGTGGTGTCCGTCATTCCTGACCCCTTACCTGAGTACCCGGAGGGCTACTTGACGACCGCGGCGGCGAGCTTGGACAGCGGCTCCGCGAGCGCGTTCACCGCGTCCGAGAGCTCCTTGCGGTCCGCCTTGCCGACCTTGTCGTAGGAGGTGAACTCGTAGGAGGTCTTGTCCTTGCGGTACTTGTCGAGCAGCGAGTCCAGGGCGCCGAACTGCTTGTCGAGCTCCTTCGTCAGCGCGGCGTCGTTCTCCGCGGCGACGGGCTTGAGCAGGTCGTACGCCTTCTCGGCACCCTCGACGTTGGCCTTGAAGTCGACGAGGTCGGTGTGCGAGTAGCGCTCCTCCTCGCCCGTGACCTTGCCGGTGGCGACCTCGTCGAGGAGCTCCTTGGCGCCGTTGGCCATGGAGGTCGGCGTGATGTCCGCCTTGCCGACGCGGGTCTGCCAGTCCTTGAGGTCCTTGTCGAGCTGCGTCGCCAGCTCCTTCTCCCGCGAGCCGATCTTCTTGTCCTGCCACAGCGCCTTCTCCAGGCGGTGCCAGCCGGTCCAGTCCGTCTTCGGGTCCTGCCCCTCCTCCAGGCCGTCCGCGCGGACGTCGACCTTCGGGTCGATGTCACCGAAGGACTCGGCGACGGGCTCGGTGCGCTCCCAGCCGATACGGGACGGGGCGTACGCGGCCTGCGCGGCCTTCAGGTCGCCCTTGCGCACGGCATCCGTGAACGTCGTGACCTTGGGCAGCGTCTCGTCGGCCTGCTCCTGCGCGTACGTCCGGTAGGCGGCGACGGCCTTGTCCAGACGGGCGTCCCGCTTGACGGCCTTGCCGCCGGTGACGGTCACCTTCTGCCGGATGCCGTCGCCCTTCATGCCGGGCTTGCAGGCGATCTCGTACGAGCCGGCCTTCACCTCGGCGGTGAGCTTCTGCTTGGTGCCGGGGCCGATGTTCTCGCGCTCGCTGACGATCCGGTCGTCCGGGAACAGGACGTAGACCTCGGTGACCTTGGAGCCCTTGTTCTCTATGGACAGCTCGACATGGCCGGCCGGGAACTCGGTCTTGGAGACATCGCACTTGTCGTCCGTGGCGGTGACCTCGACGACGCGGTCGCCACCGGCCTTGGCGTCGCTCTTCTGGGTGCAGCCCGTGACGGCGGCCAGGGTCGCCGCGGTGGCGGCGGCGGTGACAACAGTGAGTCGGACGGCTCGCATGCGGGCTCCAAGACGGTGAGGCACAGTGAGTGAGGCGAACCTAACTTAACCGAGGCTTACCTCAGTGCTACCCGGGGGTCCAGTGATTCAGCTCTCACAAAAAGCGCCGATCGCGCCCCGGACACAAGCGACCCATGGGCGACCCGAGAATTAGCAAAAGAAAGGCAAAAACCCACGACCTCCCGCCGAATGATTGACTGTCCCGGTGACGGACTACGACGTGCTCCGAGTCTTCTGCGGACCCCATGGCGACCACGGCAATGAGCTCGGAGTCGTACGGGAGGGAAGCGACGTCCCCGACGAGGGCGAGCGGCAGGCCCTGGCGGCGAAGCTCGGCTTCAGCGAGACGGTGTTCGTGGACGACCCGGAGCGCGGCGTCATCGACATCTACACGCCGACCACGCGCCTGCCCTTCGCCGGACATCCCTGCGTCGGCACCGCCTGGCTCCTGGATGTACCCGAACTGGTCACGCCCGCCGGAGAGGTGGGCACGCGACTGGACGGCGAGTTCACCTGGATCGAGGCGCGACCGGAGTGGGCGCCGCCCCGGACGCTGCGCGAGTACGGCTCGGCGTCAGAGGTGGAGGAACTCCAAGTCCCCCCGCCGGGCGAGTGGATCTACGCCTGGGCGTGGGAGGACGCGGCGGCAGGAAGGGTGAGGGCCCGAGGGTTCCCGGGCAGGAACGACGGAATCGAAGAGGACGAGGCGACGGGAGCGGCGGCACTCCTGCTCACGGCACATCTGCGCAGAGCCCTGAACATCACACAGGGCAAAGGCTCCCAAATCCTCACGGCCCCCCAGCCGGAAGGCCTGATCGAAGTAGGCGGCAGAGTCCGCCTGACCTGATCAGGCGGCGCTGCTGAACTCCTCGCCAAGAGCCCTGAAGACGGCGGTGTTGAGGGCGAACGCCCGCTTGCACTCGGCCACGATGCGCAGCTTCTCGAGCTCATCGACACGAACCCCGTCGAGCAGAACGCGATAACTCCGCTTGAAGGCGGCAGGGTTGGGAACCCCGTCGAACACGTAGAACCGCACGCCATCACCCTTGCGGGCGAAGCCCCAGTTCTTCTCGGCCTTGGCGCGAATGATCTGGCCGCCGGACAGATCCCCCAGGTACCGGGTGTAGTGATGGGCGACGTAGCCCCCGGGCCAGTCCCGGGCGCACTCGGCGACGCGGGAGGCGTAGGCCTGCGTGGCCGGCAGCGCGGAAACGCCGTCGCGCCACCCGGCCCCCCGGAGATGGGTCAGATCCCGCTCGATGGCGGGAACCCGGAACAGCTCGGCCTGTATGAACGGACCGGCGACGGCGGACCCCTCCAGCCCCTCAGCCGCCTCCTCCAAGGCCCCGTAGACGAACCAGAGTTGCTCGGTGTACCGGGCGTAGGCGTCGACGCCGAGGGCTCCGCCGAGAAGGTCGCTCATGAACGTGGTGCTCTCGGCCTCTGTGTGCTGCTCGTGAGAGGCGGTGCGGATCAGGGTGGAGAACGGCGTACCCATGAGGCCTCCAGATCGCTGAACTTAGGCTTGCCTAACTTGCCAGGTTCCCGACGCCCTGTCGGTAAAAACGCTACCCCGATCGCTCGCCGTGGCAACACAAAAGGCCCGCCCCTCATGAGAGGGACGGGCCTGTGGACGAATCCTCGTCAGGGCAGAGTGAGGATGTCCGCACCGGAATCGGTGACAACAAGTGTGTGCTCGAACTGGGCGGTCCGCTTGCGGTCCTTGGTGACAACGGTCCACCCGTCGTCCCACATGTCGTACTCGTGGGTGCCGAGCGTGAGCATGGGCTCGATGGTGAAGGTCATCCCGGGCTGGATGACGGTCGTGGCGTGCGGGCTGTCGTAGTGCGGAATGATCAGGCCGGAGTGGAACGACGAGTTGATCCCGTGCCCGGTGAAGTCCCGCACGACTCCGTAGCCGAAGCGCTTGGCGTACGACTCGATGACGCGGCCGATGATGTTGATCTGACGGCCGGGCCGGACGGCGTTGATGGCGCGCTTGAGGGACTCTCGGGTCCGCTCGACGAGAAGCCGGGACTCCTCGTCGACATCACCGACCAGATAGGTCGCGTTGTTGTCGCCGTGGACGCCGCCGATATACGCGGTGACATCGAGGTTGACGATGTCGCCGTCCTTGAGGACGGTCGAGTCGGGGATCCCGTGACAGATGACCTCGTTGACGGAGGTGCACAGCGACTTCGGGAAGTTGCGGTAGCCGAGGGTCGAGGGGTACGCGCCGTGGTCGCACATGTAGTCGTGCGCGATGCGGTCGAGCTCGTCCGTGGTCACACCGGGCGCGATGGCCTTGGCGGCCTCCTCCATGGCCCGCGCGGCGATCCGGCCGGCGAGGCGCATGGCCTCGACCGTCTCCGGGGTCTGGATCTCCGGCCCCTTGTACGGCGTCGGCGCGGGCTTGCCCACGTACTCGGGACGCCGGATGTTTCCGGGTACGGAACGAGTGGGAGAGAGCTCCCCTGGTACGAGCAGCGACTGGCCAGACATGCCAGCGAGTGTATCGAGCGGCCGTGGGGGACCATGGTCATGGCGAGAGGAGCCGCAGATGGCCCTGTTCAAGAAGCGGACCGTCGGGAAGCCCGGCGAGTGGTACTACTGCCTGGAGCACCAGAAGGTCGAGGAGGGGCCCGAGTGCCCCAACAAGGACCGTTTCGGCCCGTACGCGACGCGCGCCGAGGCGGAGCACGCGATGGAGACGGCGCGTGAACGAAACCTCGAATGGGAGACCGACCCCAAGTGGCACGACGCCACGGCCAAGGACGAGGACGACAAGACCTGAGGCCACCCTCTGACCGCACCGGGCGCCCCACCGGCGGCTGAGCCGCCGACGAGACATGCCGTGGGGGCACGCAGTCCCACCGGCGGCTGAGCCGCCGACGAGACAAGCCGTGGGGGCACGGAGTCCCGCCGGGCAGGTGGCCGCCGACGAGACGGGAGGGGACGTGGGGGCATGTGCGCGCGGAGCCACCAGCACCACGTACAGGTGATCAGCCAGCTGACGTGCACCCGTAGAACAGCGAGCACGTACATGCCCCCGCGGCCCCGCACCCGACAACACAACGGCCACCGACAACCCGCACCCAAGAACGCACACCCACCCCCGCCCACCCTTCGAGCGAGCCCCCTACCACCCCGCAGGCGGCGGTGAGGTCAGATGATCCGCCAGACGGGACAGCCGATCGCGGAAGCGCCGACGAGGCCCCCGGGCCGTCCCCCCGACGGGATTCTCACCGGCCGCCGCGCTGACCAGATGCTGCGCCGTATCGAGGTCGAGATCAGGACCGGGCGTGAGCGCCTCATGAGCCATGGCATGCAGATCACGGTCACCCGAGTCGATCGTCAGAACCGTGGCCCCGGCCCGCCGAGCGTCATGCACCCGCTCCAGCAAGTCCTCACCGGGCGCCCCAGGCGCCACGACGAGCAGGGTCTCGCCCCGCCGGGCCGCCTCGATGCGCCCGAGCCCCACCGCAAGATGGGCCGGATCCCCCACACCGGCCCGGTGCCGCACGAGCGTGGGCGACAGCTCGGGCATGCCGGTCCAAGCGGCCTCGTCCACAAGATGCGCCGCGAGATGCCACGGCTCGTACTCGGGCGTGCCGACGAGGAGCAGCCCACCCCCATGCGGCACGACGGAGCTCCGCAGCGCGCCGGCGAAGCGGCGCGCGGCGCCCAGCCACTCGGTTCCGGCGAGTACTTCCCGCAGCAGTGCGACCCGTACGGCGTCCATGCCTGCGCATACTGCCGCAACAGTCCACTCGTCAGGCCGAGTTCACCGGGAATTCCCTCTGGGCGGGGAGGGATGGAGGGTGCTGACTGAGACGTCTGTTCCCTTCCGCGCGGGGCGCGAGGGATACGCGAGTTTCCGGATCCCCGCGGCTGTCACGACACACTCCGGCGTGCTGCTCGCGTTCTGCGAGGGACGAGTGGGGTCGAGTCGGGACTACGGGAACATCGACGTGGTCCTGAAGAGATCCATGGACGGCGGCCGCAGCTGGGACCCGCTCCAGGTGGTGGCGGCGAACGGCGACGACCTGGCGGGAAACCCGGCGCCGGTGGTCCTGGACACGGGACGGGTCCTGATCGTCCACGTACGGAACGCGGCGCAGGCCACGGAAGCGGCGATCAGACGAGGCGAGGTGGAGCCCGAGGACGGGCGCCGGATCTGGGTGCAGCACAGCGACGACGAGGGGCTGACCTGGCCCGCACCCAGGGAGATCACGGCGCAGGCGAAAGACAGGTCCTGGCGCTGGTACGCCACGGGCCCGGGCCACGCGATCCAGACACGGAGCGGACGCGTGGTGGTGCCGGCCAACCACTCGCTCCCGCCCGCCGGAGACGACACCGGCACGGAGGGAAAGTACGACGGAGGCCACTGCCTGCTGAGCGACGACAGGGGAAGGACCTGGCGGCTCGGCTACGTGGACGACCACCCGGACGGCTGTGTGAACGTGAACGAGACGACGGCGGCCGAACTGCCCGACGGGCGGCTGTACTTCAACGCCCGCAACGACTCGCCGGCGCCGGGCACGAGGGCGGACGCGACATCGGAGGACGGCGGCGAGAGCCTGGTCGGGGCGTTCCGGCCGCAGGCTGGCCTCGTGGGCCCGGTGGTGGAGGGGAGCCTGCTGAGGCTGGGGGAGGCGCTGCTGTTCGCCGGCCCGGCGGACCCCGGGTCCAGGGCACTGATGAGCGTGCGGGCGAGCGAGGACGAGGGCGTCACCTGGCGAGTGGCCCACACGGTGGACGGCCTGCCCGCCGCGTACTGCGACCTCGTACGGATCGATGCCTCGACGGTCGGACTCCTCTACGAGACGGGAGACTTCGGCGCGTACGAGACGATCACGTTCAGACGGATCCCGGTCGCCGCGCTACTGGCCCGTACGTCTGAGTAAGGTCACGGTATGACCTCTACCGACAGTGTGCAGAAGGCGCCCGCGAAGGACCCCTGGGACCTCCCCGACGTATCTGGCCTGGTGGTCGGCGTGCTGGGCGGCACGGGCGACCAGGGCCGCGGGCTCGCGTACCGGCTGGCCCGGGCGGGCCAGAAGGTGATCATCGGATCCCGCGCGGCGGAGCGCGCCGAGGCGGCGGCGGGCGAGCTGGGCCTGGGCGTCGAGGGCGCGGACAACGCGGAGTGTGCGCGCCGCAGCGACATCGTGATCGTGGCGGTGCCGTGGGAGGGCCACGGCAAGACGCTGGAATCGCTGCGCGAGGACCTCGCGGGCAAGCTCGTGGTCGACTGCGTCAACCCGCTGGGCTTCGACAAGAAGGGCGCGTACGCGCTGAAGCCGGAGGAGGGGAGCGCGGCGGAGCAGGCCGCGGCGCTGCTGCCGGATTCGAGGGTGACGGCGGCGTTCCACCACCTGTCGGCCGTGCTCCTCCAGGACGAGGCGATCGACGAGATCGACACGGACGTGATGGTGCTGGGCGAGGAGCGGGCGGACACGGAGATCGTCCAGGCGCTGGCGGGCCGCATTCCGGGTATGCGGGGAGTCTTCGCGGGCCGGCTGCGCAACGCGCACCAGGTGGAGTCGCTGGTCGCGAACCTGATCTCGGTGAACCGCCGCTACAAGGCCCACGCGGGGCTGCGGATCACCGACGTGTAGAGCGCGGCCACCGCGGTACGGCCGGACGCGGAGCCGACGTGCAGCAGCGGAAGGGGCATGGGGGACACTGGTCGGCGTACGACCTCTCCGTCCGACAGGAGCCGACCCCCATGCCCCGCCTCGCTCTGTACGCCCTAGTCGTCTGCGTCCTCTCGGTGGTCGCCGCCGTGGTCGCCTTCGTGCAGGGCAGTCTGCTCGGCATCGTCTGGGTGCTGCTCGCGGGCCTCACCTCGAACATGACCTGGTACTACGTGCGCCGGGCCAAGGCGGAGAAGCAGGCGGAGGCGGCGGTCGCGCCTACTGCGTGACGACGGGGATGTCAGGGGTCCCCTGCCAGAAGCGATAGAACTCCTGCCCCCAGTAGGTGTCCCACTCGGTGACACCGAGGGAGCGCAGAATCGCGTGGATCGCCTCGAAGAACACCTCGTTCACCCCCGGGATCCACAGGATGCCGAAGACGGCGAGCAGCCCGAACGGGGCGAACGGCTCCACCTGCCGCCGGAAGCTGTGGGACAGCCAGGGCTCGATGACGCCGTAGCCGTCCAGGCCGGGGACCGGCAGGAAGTTCAGGATCGCCGCGGTCACCTGGAGCAGGGCGAGGAAGCCGAGCGCGTAGCGGAACGTGTCCGGCACCCCGCTCAGCGCGTCCAGCCAGAACGGCGCCGTGCACACGACGGCGAACAGGACGTTCGTCAGCGGGCCCGCCGCCGAGATGAGGCTGTGCCGCCAGCGGCCCCGGATCCGGCCCCGCTCGATGAAGACGGCGCCGCCGGGCAGACCGATCCCACCCATGATCACGAAGATGACGGGCAGCACGATGCTGAGCAGCGCGTGTGTGTACTTGAGCGGGTTCAGGGTCAGATAACCCTTCGCGCCGATGGAGATGTCGCCGCTGTGCAGGGCCGTGCGCGCGTGGGCGTACTCGTGCAGACAGAGCGAGACGATCCAGGCGCCCGTCACGAATAGGAAGACGGCGATGCCGGGCTGCGCGGCGAAGTCCGTCCACACGGCCCAGCCGGCGACGGCGGTGACGGCGGCGATGCCGAGGAAGACGGGGCTGATCCTGCGATCGCTGCGACGGGTGGCGGCGGTGGTCATGGAGGATGGCTCCCGGGGTGCGTGCGGCCTGGTGCGGTGCGGGGTCGACGGGCTGACCGTATCGGTGGTGCGGTGTGGGGGGAACGTGCTGGGGCAGGCCCCGGGTTCCGCGAAACCGGCGAAAACGTGCCCACTGCCCCGCCCTGACGGGTGTCTGCCGGCCGCCGAGACCCATGCTCCACGCCCCGGATCGCCCTCCCGCCGAAACCCGGGCGCGGTCCGGCGGCCCGTTTGGGGACAATGGGCCAGTGCGCTACCGCATCCTCGGCTCCACACAGGCACTCCGCGACGACGGCACGGCCGTCCCCGTCGGCGGGGCGCGGCTGCGCGCCCTGCTGACCGTGCTCGCGCTGCGCCCCGGCCGTACCGTCCCGCCGCAGCTGCTCGCCGACGAGGTGTGGGGCGCCGAACCGCCCGCCGACGCGACCGGCGCGCTCCAGGCGCTCGTGGGCCGGCTGCGCAGGGCGATCGGCGCCGACGCGGTGCACTCGCTCGACGGCGGCTACCGGCTGGCCGCCGCCTCCGAGGACATCGACCTGTTCCGCTTCGACCGGCTCGTGAGGGACGGGGTACGGGCGCTGGCCGACGGAGACCCGGGCAAGGCCGCGGCCTTGCTCGACGACGCGCTCGCCCTGTGGCGCGGCCCCGCGCTGGCCGATCTGCCGGACCGCTCGGCGGACGCCGCCCGCTGGGAGGCCCTCCACCTCGACGCCCGGCGCACCCGGCTCGCCGCGTCACTCGCGCTGGGCAGGGCCGAGACCGCCCTGCCCGAACTGACCGCGCTGTGCGACGCGCATCCGCTCGACGAGCCGCTCCAGGCGCTGCGGCTGCGCGCCCTGCGCGACGCGGGCCGCACCGCCGAGGCGCTCGCGGCCTACGAGGGGGTACGCGTCGAGCTCGCGGAGCGGCTGGGAACCGACCCTGGCCCGGAACTGCGCGCCCTGCACGCCGGCCTCCTCGCCCCGCACCCCGCCGCCCCCTCCCCGCATGTCCCCGGCCCGTCCGCCCCCGTGAGAGCACCCGCCCCCACCGGCAACCTCCGCGCCCGGCTCACCTCGTTCGTGGGGCGCACCGGGGACATCGGGGCCATCCGTGAGGACCTCGGACGCGTGCGGCTCGTGACGCTGCTCGGCCCCGGCGGCGCCGGGAAGACCCGGCTGTCCCAGGAGGCCGCCGAGGGCATGGATCTGCCGGACGGCGTGTGGCTGGCCGAGCTCGCGCCCGTCGAGGACCCGGACGCCGTCCCGGAGGCCGTCGTCACGGCGCTCGGGGCCCGCGAGACCGTGCTGCGCGGCGCCGGCGCCGAGGAACTGCGGGCCGCGTCCGACCGGCACGGCGAGGACCCCCTCGTACGCCTGGCCGAGCACTGCGCGCACCGCCGCATGCTGCTGATCCTCGACAACTGCGAGCACGTGATCGAGGCCGCCGCCCACCTCGTCGAGCAGCTGCTCAGCCAGTGCCCCGGCGTGACGGTCCTCGCGACGAGCCGCGAACCCCTCGGCGTACCGGGCGAGTTGCTGCACCCGGTGGAGCCGCTGCCGGAGCCGTTCGCCCTGCGCCTGTTCGGCGAGCGGGGCGCCGCCGTGCGGCCCGGGTTCCGGGTCGGGGACGACGAGCGGGCCGCGGCAGAGATCTGCCGGCGTCTCGACGGACTGCCCCTCGCCATCGAACTCGCCGCCGCCCGGCTGCGGATGCTCACGCCCCGCCAGATCGCCGACCGCCTCGACGACCGCTTCCGCCTGCTCACCTCGGGTGCCCGCACCGTCCTGCCCCGCCAGCAGACGCTGCGGGCCGTCGTCGACTGGTCCTGGGACCTCCTCGGCGAGGAGGAGCGGACCGTCCTGGGCCGGCTGTCGGTCTTCAGCGGCGGCTGCGACCTCGCGGCCGCAGAGGCGGTGTGCGGCCCCGGCGCCCTCGACGCGATCGGCTCACTCGTGGACAAGTCCCTTGTCGTGGCGGCCCCTTGGGGCGGCGACGAGCCTGAGAGGGAAGGCGAGGCGGACGACGCGCACGCCGCGGACGACACCCGCGACCAGGCCGGCGCCATGCGCTACCGGCTCCTGGAGACCGTCGCCGAATACGCCGGCGACCGCCTGGACGAGGCCGGTGACCGGGCCGGCGCCGAGCGCGCCCACCTCACGTACTACCGCGAACTGGCCCGCACCACCGACCCGCAGCTGCGCGGCCACGGCCAGCTCGCCGCCATCGCCCGCCTGGAACGCGAATACGAGAACCTGCGCACCGCCCTGCGGCACGCCGTCGCCGCCCGGGACGAGCAGGAGACGCTCTCCCTGGTGCTCTCGCTGGCCTGGTTCTGGCAGATGCGCGACCTGCGCCTCGACGCCCGCAACTGGTCGCGGGAGGCCACCGGGCTCGGCCCCGACCCGTTCACCCCGCCCGCCGCCCCCGCGCCCCCGCTCCACGAGCGCTGCACCGACGTCCCGCCGCCGCTCGGCCCCGAACTCCTAGTGGAGGCGCGGCGCGGGGTGCATCTGCTCCGCCTCGCCTACATGGACATGGAGATGGAGACCTGGCAGACGGAGGAGGGCGGCGCGAAGCTGCGCGCCATCGCCCAGGCGTACAGTCCGGGCCTCCCGCAGACCTGCCGCTCGCCGGGCAACCTCTGGTTCTACGCGGTGATGATGAGCGGCGACATGGAGGCGCTGTGGAACCTCGCCGACGTCACCGTGCGGACCTGCCGCGAACTCGGCTACACCTGGGAGCTCGCCCTCACGCTCCAGCTGCGGGCCAACATCCTCGCCAACCGCAGCGACTGGGCGGGCGACGCCGTCCGGGACGCGGACGAGGCCCTCGAACTGTTCACCCGGCTCGGCGACCGGTGGGGCGTCGCCGAGGCGCTGTCCGCGCGCGGCGAGGCCCATGAGCGCAGCGGCGCGTACGCCGCGGCGGCCGAGGACTACACGGCCGCCATCGAGGGCGCCGAACGCCTCGGCGCGCAGGCGCAGGTGGCGATCCTGAACGCGCGGCTCGGGCAGGCCCTCATCGAGGACGGTGACGGCGAACGCGGCGAGCAGCTGCTGCTCGGCATCCTCGACCCCGGCAAGCGTCATGCGAACGAGGCCTGGCCCGCCGCCCGCATGTTCCTGTCCGGGCGGTACGGCGCCACTGGCCGAGTCGCCGAGGCGCGTGAGCAACTGCGGCTGCTCCAGGACGAGTTCAAGGCGATGAACTTCGTCGTCTTCCGGGGCTTCATCGTCGGGATGAACGCCTGGCTCGACTCGGAGGACGGCCTCGCGGAGGAGGCCCTCGCCGGCGTCACCGAGGCCCTGGAGCTGTCGACCGACCCGCTGTCCCTGGTGATCGCCCCGCACATGCCCGCCATGCACCTGGTCACCGCCGCCCGCTCCCTGAACCTGAGCGGCGACACGGTCGACGCGCGCGACGCCGCCCGCCTCATGGGCGCCGCCGACGGACAGCTTCCGTCCCGGCATGTGCGGTCCTACCTGGAGCGTGACGCCCGCGCGTCCGCCGAGTCCGCGATCCGTGAGGTCATCGGCGACCATGCGTACGAGGCCGCGTACGCCGAGGGCGGCGACCTGTCTCTCGACGAGGCCGCCGCCCTGCTGGGACGCGATCGCGGTTGATCTTTTGATCCGACTGAACGTCAGTTCTTCGTACGGAACTTGTGGATCGCGATCGGGGCCATCACGAGCGTGAGGACCGCGGACCAGATCACCGTCACCCACACGTCGTGCGTGACCGGGCCGCCCACCATCAGGCCGCGCGCGGAGTCCGCGAGCGAGGAGAGCGGGTTGTAGTCGGTGAAGGCCTGGAGCCAGCCCGGCATCGACTGCGTCGGCGCGAAGATCGACGAACCGAACTGCAGCGGCATCAGGACCAGGAAGCCCATGCCCTGCACGGCCTGGGCGCTCTTCATCACGACGCCGAGGACCAGGAAGATCCACATGATGGACGTGCCGAAGAGGGCGGTGAGGCCCACGGCGGCGAACAGGCCGGGCCAGTTCGTGATGTCGAAGCCCACCAGGATGCCGACGATCATCATGATCGTCGTCGCGATGAGGAGCCGCATCAGCTCCACCACGATCTTGGCGAAGAGGACCGAGCCCTGCCCGATCGGCAGGGTCCGGAAACGGTCCATGATGCCGTTCTGGAAGTCCTGGTTGAACCCCGTGCCCACCGCCATGGCGATGTTCATGCTCATCATCGCCATCATGCCCGGGACCACGTACTGCACGTACTGGTCCTGGCCGCCGCCGAGCGCCTGGCCGATGGAGCCGCCAAAGACGTACACGAACAGGAGCGTGAAGACGATCGGCATCAGGACCGCGTCGAACATCGACTCGGGGTCCTGGCGGATCCACAGCAGATTGCGGCGGACCAGCGCGCCGGTGTGACGGATGTGGGAGCGCAGGGAGATGCGCGAGTCGGCCTCGAGATTCAGGGGAGGCGTCAGCGTGGCGGCGCTCATACGGCGGCCCCTTCGAGCTCGGAGGTGCGGGTGTCGTCCTGCGGGGCACTGGCCTTCTGGCCGGTGATGGACAGGAACACCTCGTCCAGACTGGGCAGTTCGGTGGCGATCGAGCCGATCGTGATGCCGCGCGCGGTGACCGCGCCGACCACGGCGGTGAGCTGCTCGTCGCTGAGGATCGGGACCAGGACGGCGCCGGCCTCGGCGTCCACCGTCGACGTGGCGAGCCCGGTGAGGCCCATGTCGTCGAGGGCGGCGGCCAGCGGGCGCAGCTCCAGCGGGTCGGCCGGGCGGATGCGCAGGGTGCGGCCGCCGACCTTCGCCTTGAGGTCGTCGATGGCGCCGCCCGCGATGACCTTGCCGCGGTCGATGACCGTCAGCTCGTCGGCGAGCTGCTCGGCCTCCTCCATGTACTGGGTGGTGAGGAGCACGGTGACGCCGTCGCCGACCATGCGCTTGACCTCGCTCCACACCTCGTTGCGCGTGCGGGGGTCGAGGCCGGTCGTCGGCTCGTCCAGGTAGAGGACGGCCGGGCTGCCGATCATCGACGCGGCGAGGTCGAGCCTGCGGCGCATACCGCCGGAGTACGTCTTCGCCGGGCGCGTGGCGGCGTCGGTGAGGGAGAACCGCTCCAGGAGCGCGTCGGCGCGGGAGCGGGACTCCTTGCGGGACAGGTCGAGGAGGCGGCCGATCATGTACAGGTTCTCGCGGCCGGAGAGCTTCTCGTCGACCGCGGCGTACTGGCCGGTGAGGCCTATCACGCGGCGCAGCTGCCGGGGCTGCTTCGCCACGTCGTACCCGGCGACGAACGCAGTGCCCGAGTCGGGGGTGATGAGGGTGGACAGGCAGCGGACGAGGGTGGTCTTGCCCGCGCCGTTCGGACCGAGCACACCCATGACCGTGCCTTCGTGCACGTCCAGGTCCACGCCGTCCAGCGCCTTGGTCTCGCCGTAGTGCTTGACCAGGCCCCGCACGGTGACGGAGGCCGTGCGGCCGCCGTCACCACTGTGCGGGGGCTTCTTGTCGATTCGCGTCATGACGTACAAGGTGCCAGGTGCCACCGACAATCCACCGACAGGCGGCCGACAGCCCCTTGTACGGCACCTACAGAACGGCCACAGACGGGCGGTACGGGGCGGCACGGGCAGTACGGATGGGCGGCGGAACGGCAGCAGCCCGCCGACGGGGGAAGATCGACGAGCTGCTGTGGTGCCACTGTGGTTCAGGTGGTCCGGGTCAGTGGACCGAGTGCTCCTCCTGGGGGAACGTTCCGCCGACCACGTCCTGCGCGAAGGCCTTCGCGGCCTCGCCCATGACGCCGCGCAGATCCGCGTACTGCTTCACGAAGCGCGGCATCTTGCCGCCGGTGAGGCCGAGCATGTCGGTCCAGACGAGGACCTGGGCGTCGCACTCGGCGCCCGCCCCGATGCCGACGGTCGGGATCTGCAGGGACCGGGTGACCTCGGCGGCCAGCTCGGCCGGGACCAGTTCGAGGACGACGGCGAACGCGCCGGCGTCCTGCGCGGCCTTGGCGTCACGCAGCAGCCGGTGCGCGTCCTCGTCGCCGCGGCCCTGGACGCGGTACCCCATCGTGTTCACGGACTGCGGGGTGAGACCCAGGTGGGACATGACCGGGATGCCGGACTGCACGAGCAGCTCGGTCTGGGCCAGCGAGCGTTCGCCGCCCTCCAGCTTCACGGCGCCGACCCCGGCCTCCTTGACCAGGCGCGTCGCGGACCGCAGGGCCTGTACGGGGCCCTCCTGGTACGAGCCGAAGGGGAGGTCACCGACGATGAGGGCGCGCTTGGTGCCCCGTACGACGGCGGCCGAGAGCATCGTCATCTCGTCGAGGGTGACGGGCACGGTGGTCTCGTACCCGAGGTGACAATTGCCGGCGGAGTCGCCGACGAGCATGACCGGGATGCCGGCCTCGTCGAAGACGGACGCGGTCATCGCGTCGTACGCCGTGAGCATGGGCCACTTCTCGCCGCGTTCCTTGGCGAGCGTGATGTCGCGCACCGTGATGCGCCGGTTGCTCTTGCCCCCGTACAGCGCCTTGCTGCTGCTGTCGGGGGTGTTCTGGGCAGCCGAGAGCTGCGTCATCGCAACGGCTCCTTCTGTTGTCTCGAGGCACCCTTACGGCGTCCCCGGATCCCCTCCATGGTGGCACCGCGTGCCGAGGAATGGCTAGAGGGGTGGGTACCGGGTGGGTCACCCCGCGAGCGGGTCGCCCGCCGGGTTCGTAAAGTCTTCCTAAGGACTTCCAATACGAGACGGTCTCGTATCGAAATGCGCTTAGGCTGAGCCTTATGACCACTCCTGCCGTTCCCGCACCGCCGCGCATACCGGAGGCTGTGCACCGCCGCCGATGGGCGATCCTAGGCGTGCTGATGCTCAGCCTGCTGATCGTCGTGCTCGACAACTCCATCCTGAACGTCGCGATCAAGACGATCTCGACCCCGGCCCCCACGGGCCTCGGCGCCACGCAGGGCGAGCTGGAGTGGGCGATCAACGCCTACACGCTGGTCTTCGCCGGACTGCTCTTCACCGCGGGTCTGCTCGGCGACCGGCTCGGGCGCAAGAAGGTGCTGGTCTTCGGCCTCGTCGTCTTCGGCCTCGGCTCCGCCCTCGCCGCCGAGTCCGGCTCGCCGCTCCAGCTCATCATCTTCCGGGCGATCATGGGCATCGGCGCGGCCTTCGTGATGCCCGCGACGCTCGCCGTCCTCATGAACGTCTTCGAGCGCGACGAGCAGCCCAAGGCCATCGGCATCTGGGCGGGCGGCGTCGGCATCGCCATCGCCATCGGCCCCATCACCGGCGGCCTGCTCCTCGACCACTTCTGGTGGGGCTCGGTCTTCCTGGTCAACGTGCCGATCGTGATCATCGCGGTCGTCCTGATGCTGGCCCTCGTGCCGGACTCCCGCGACCCCAACCCCGGCCGTATCGACCTGGTGGGCGTCGCCCTCTCCGTCGTCGGACTCGTGCTGCTCGTCTACGGCATCATCAAGGGCGGCCAGCTCGCCGACTTCACGGACCCCGCGGTCCTCCTGACCAGCGTGGCCGGACTCGTCGTCCTCGTCGGCTTCGTCCTGTACGAGAAGCGCAGCGACCACCCGTCCATCGACATCACGTACTTCAAGAACAAGGTGTTCTCCGCGGCCATCGCCGCCATCGCGCTCGTCTTCTTCGCGCTGATGGGCGTCACCTTCTTCTCGGTCTTCTACACCCAGAGCGTGCGCGGCTACTCGCCGCTGCAGACCGGCCTCCTGATGCTGCCGCTCGCCGCCGCCCAGCTGATCTTCGCGCCGCGCGCCCGGCTCGTCGTCGACCGCTTCGGAGTGCGCGCCACGACGACCGGCGGCCTGGTGATCCTCGCCGCGATGCTCGCCGCGTTCACGATCCTCGACGCGGGCACGCCCATCTGGATCCTGGAAGTCATCTTCTTCCTCATGGGTACGGGCATGGCACACGTCATGACCCCCACCAGCGTCGTCATCATGCAGGCCCTGCCGCGCGAGAAGGCGGGCTCCGCGTCCGCGCTCAGCAACACGTTCCGGCAGGTCGGCGGCGCCCTGGGTATCGCCGTACTCGGTTCCGTGCTGTCCACCGCGTACCGCAGCGGCATCGAGGACAAGCTCGGCCTGCTGCCCGCCGGACTGCGGCACACGGCCGGCGAGTCCATCGAGGCCACCCTCGGCATCGCGGCGAAGCTCGGCCCGCGCGGCGACGCGCTGGTCGGCGCGGCCAACGACTCCTTCCTGCACGCCATGCACGTGACCGCCCTGTGCGGGGCCGGGATCGCGCTCGTCAGCGCCGTCGTCACCGTCCTGTTCCTGCCGGGACGCCCGCCGGGGACGGCGGCCGAGGAGAGCACCGAGGAGACCGTCAGGGTGAGTCGCTGACGGCACCTGTCCGGGCAGGTCGGTGACCTGCTGAGACAATCGCCGCTACACCGGGCGGCGGGAAGGCGGAGAGGCGGAGTGGTCGTGGACGTGGATGCGGGGCGCGCGGTGCGGGGGCGCCCGCGCAGCGAGGCCGTCGAGCGGGCCATCGTCGAGGGCGTCCTCAAGCTGATCGAGGACGGTGTCCCGCTCACGGAGCTGTCCATCGAGCGGATCGCCCGCACCGCCGGAGTCGGCAAGGCGACCATCTACCGGCGCTGGTCCGGCAAGGAGGAGCTCTTCGTCGAGGTCCTGCGCATCATGGAGGAGCCCGAGCCCGAACTGCCGGGCATCTCCATGCGCGACGACCTGATCAGCCTCCTGGAGCACCTGCGCAGACGCGGCGTGTCCCTCCGTTCCTCGGCCCTGCTGCACAACGTCTTCGCGCAGATGAAGAGCCTGCCGAAGCTCTGGGACGCGTACCACGCCACTGTGATCGAGCCGCGCCGCCGCGTCATGTTCGACGTGCTGCGGCGCGGCGTCGAGAACGGTGAGCTGCGTGCCGACGTCGACATAGAGCTCGCCAACGACTTCATCGTCGGGCCGATGCTGCTGCGCACGATGATCCGGCCCGACGCGCCGCTCGCCGACGACCTCTCGGAGCGGATCGTCGACTGCGCGCTCGCCGGATTGCGCCCACCGGACTGAATATGCGCGTTTCGTCACAGAGGCCCCGTGCGCACCGCTGATCCGGAACCCCGGGCGCCCATGCTTTCGTCCTCGTGCCCGTACGGCCGTCGTGGACGGCGAGGACGGCGCCGATCATCCCCTAGGGTTTCAGGGCGAGGTCGGTGTGCACGGCAGGGCAGTGAGGCGACGACGGTATGGCGCAGGGGTTCAGGACGCAAACGGGTGGCGGCGGCTCGGGGCACCAGCCTTCCAGAGACCCGCTGCGCCGCCTGACCGGCGGGTGGCGCGACCGGGGGATCTGGCGCCGCGGGGCGGGCCTCGCGGTGCTGGCCGTTCTGGTCGCGCTCGTGATGCTCTTCCACGCCCAGATCCCCAACACCCTCGGAAACCTGGGCTCCCTCACCGAGACCTTCCTTCCCTGGCTCGGCGTGTTCGTGCCGGTCCTGCTCGTCCTGGCCGTCGTGCGGAAGTCCGCGACGGCCCTGATCGCGGTACTGGTCCCGGGCATCGTCTGGCTCAACCTCTTCGGCGGGCTCCTCACCGACAAGACCGCGAGCGGCGGCGACCTCACCGTCGCCACACACAACGTCAACGCGGAGAACCCCGACCCGACCGGCACCGCCGACACGATCGCCGCCTCCGGGGCGCAGGTCGTCGCCTTGGAGGAGCTGACGTCCGACGCCGTCCCCGTCTACGAGAAGGCGCTCGCGCAGACGTACCCGTACCACTCCGTCGCCGGCACCGTCGGCCTGTGGAGCAAGTACCCGCTGAGCGCGACGCGGCCCGTCGACATCCAGCTCGGCTGGACGCGCGCCATGCGCACCACGGTCGCCACGCCCCAGGGTGACGTCGCCGTGTTCGTCGCGCACCTGCCGTCGGTCCGGGTCAAGCTGCACGCCGGGTTCACCGCCAGCCAGCGCGACACCTCCGCCGACGCGCTCGGTGAGGCCATCGCCGACGAGACGCTCGGCAAGGTCATCCTGCTCGGCGACCTCAACGGCACGATGAACGACCGCGCGCTGAACGGCGTGACGTCGCAGATGCGCTCCACGCAGGGTGCCGCCGGCAGTGGCTTCGGGTTCAGCTGGCCCGCGTCGTTCCCCATGGCCCGTATCGACCAGATCATGGTCAAGGGTGTGGAGCCGGTCACGTCGTGGACCCTGCCCGAGACCGGCAGCGACCATCTGCCGATCGCGGCGAAGGTCGATCTCACCCGGTCCTGACCTCCGGGTTCGCACTCCACACCCGTTGTTGACTCGATGGAAACCGGGGCCTCACCTCACGGAATACTTGGCACGGGAGAGTTTGTTCCGCACGTAAACTTACGGATTCTCGTGTCTCCCGCTCGTCTTCCCGTGGAAGGTCTCTTCTTCATGCCCCTGGCCCTGCTCGCCCTCGCCGTGGGCGCCTTCGGCATCGGCACCACCGAGTTCGTGATGATGGGCCTCCTGCCCAACGTCGCCGACGATCTGCACATCTCCATCCCCTCCGCCGGTCACCTCGTCTCCGCGTACGCCCTCGGCGTCGTCATCGGCGCCCCGCTCCTCGCCGCCCTCACCGCGCGCATGCCCCGCCGGCGCGTCCTCGTCGCGCTCATGGTGCTCTTCGTCGCCGGCAACGCCGTGTCCGCCGCCGCGCCCGACTACCACCTCCTGATGGCCGCGCGCTTCGTCAGCGGGCTGCCGCACGGCGCCTTCTTCGGCGTCGGCGCCGTCGTCGCCACCTCGCTCGTCGCGCCCGAGCGCAAGGCCCGGTCCGTGTCCCTGATGTTCCTCGGGCTCACCGTCGCCAACGTCATCGGCGTCCCCATCGCCACGCTCATGGGCCAGCAGCTCGGCTGGCGCGCCACGTTCCTCGCCGTCAGCGCCATCGGGCTCGCCGCGATAGCCGCACTCCTGCTGCTCGTTCCCGCCGACCACGGCCACGGCGAGACCGGCGGGCTGCGCGGTGAGCTCAAGGCGCTCGGCTCCCTGCCCGTGTGGCTCTCCCTCGCCACCACCGTCGCCGGGTTCGGCGCGCTCTTCGCCGCGTACAGCTATGTGACGCCGATGCTCACCGGCGCCGCCGGGTTCGCGGAGGCCAGTGTCACGCTGCTGCTCGCCCTGTTCGGCGTCGGCGCCACCGCCGGGAACCTGCTCGGCGGACGGCTCGCCGACCGGTCCCTGCGCGGGACTCTGTTCGGTGGGCTTGTCTCGCTCGGTGTGGTGCTGGCGCTGTTCCCTGTGCTGATGCGTGCCGAGTGGAGCGCCTCGGTCGCTGTGGTGCTGCTCGGTACGGCCGCCTTCGTCACCGGGTCGCCGCTCCAGCTCATGGTCATGGAGAAGGCCTCCGCCGCGCCCTCCCTCGCGTCCTCCGCCAACCAGGCCGCCTTCAACCTCGCCAACGCCGGCGGCGCCTGGATCGGCGGGCTCGCCCTCGCCGCCGGGTTCGGGCTCACGTCCCCCGCGGTCGCCGGGGCCGCGCTCGCCGTCCTCGGGATCGGGGTCGCCGGAGTTGCCTACGGGGTCGACCTGCGTCGCTCCCGGGCCGTTGCCGCTTCCGCCACGACGGGGCGTGGGCTCCTCGTGGCCTCGCATCTGCCCGACGCCGTTTCGGCTTCGGACGCGGGAGAGCCCACTCGTCGTCGGTGACGTGACGGGTGGGCTCCGGGGTTGTTGCCGGGCTTTGGGGGTTGGGGTTGGGCGCGGTGACTACTGCGCCGACTCCCGCCACCTGTTCGTGATCGGCAGGCGGCGGTCCTTGCCGAAGCCCTTCGCGGAGATCTTCGTGCCCGGCGGGTACTGGCGCCGCTTGTACTCCGCCGTGTCCACCATCCGCAGCGTCTTCGTCACCAGGTCGGCGTCGAACCCGGCAGCCACGATCGCGTCCGCGCCCTTGTCCCGGTCCACGTACATCGCCAGGATCGCGTCCAGCACCGGATAGTCCGGCAGCGAGTCCGTGTCCACCTGGTCCGGGCGCAGCTCCGCGCTCGGCGGCTTCGTGATCGAGTTCTCCGGGATCGGGGGAGTCTGGCCGCGCTCCGCCGCCGCCCGGTTGCGCCACTCGGCCAGCCGGAAGACCGACGTCTTGTACACGTCCTTGATCGGGCCGTATGCGCCCACCGAGTCGCCGTACAGGGTCGAATAGCCCACCGCCAGCTCGGACTTGTTGCCCGGCGCGAGCACGATGTGGCCCTCCTGGTTGGAGACCGCCATCAGCATCGTGCCGCGCAGCCTTGACTGGAGGTTCTCCTCCGCGAGGCCCGTCAGGCCCAGCGACCCCATGTACGCGTCGAACATCGGCTCGATCGGGACCGTACGGAAGTTGAGGCCCGTACGGTCGGCCAGCTCCGCCGCGTCGCCCTTGGAGTGGTCCGACGAGTACTTCGACGGCATCGCGATGCCGTACACGTTCTGCGCGCCCAGCGCGTCGCACGCGATCGCCGCCGTCAGCGCCGAGTCGATGCCGCCCGACAGGCCGATCAGCACCGAGCGGAAACCGTTCTTCGCGGCGTAGGCGCGCAGGCCCACGACCAGTGCCGAGTAGACCTCCTCGTCGTCGTCCAGGCGGTCCGCGTAGCCGCCGGTCAGCTCCGGCTCGTACGCCGGGACGTGGTCCTCGGAGATCGTCAGGTGGTCGATGCGCAGGCCGTCGTCGACCGTCCCCGTCGGGGCGTCCGGCTCGGCCGCCGGGAGGTCCAGGTCCAGGACCACACAACCCTCCGCGAACTGGGGTGCCCTGGCCACCACTTCGCCCGCCGCGTCCACCACGATCGAGTCGCCGTCGAAGACGAGCTCGTCCTGGCCGCCGATCGTGGCGACGTACGCCAGCGTGCAGCCCGCCTCCTGGGCGCGCTTGCGCACCAGGTCCAGGCGTGTGTCGTCCTTCTTCTGCTCGTACGGCGACGCGTTGATCGAGATCAGGAGGCCGGCGCCGGCGGAGCGCGTGGCCGGGACGCGGCCGCCGTCCTGCCAGAGGTCCTCGCAGATGGCGAGCGCCACGTCGATTCCGCGTACGCGGATCACGGGCATCGTGTCGCCCGGCACGAAGTAGCGGAACTCGTCGAAGACGCCGTAGTTCGGGAGGTGGTGCTTGGCGAACGTCAGGGCTACGCGGCCGTCGTGGAGGACGGCGGCGGCGTTCCGGGGGGCGCCGGCGGGCTGGCCGTACTTCGGCTGCGCCTTCTCCGAGCGGTCCAGATAGCCGACGACCACGGGCAGGTCGCCGTGGCCCTCGGCGGCCAGGCGCTCGGCCAGCGCGGTCAGTTCCCGGCGGGATGCCTCGACGAAGGACTCGCGCAGGGCGAGGTCCTCCACCGGGTAGCCGGTCAGGACCATCTCGGGGAACGCGACCAGGTGCGCTCCCTGTTCGGCGGAGTGCTTGGTCCAGCGGATGATCGCCTCGGCGTTCCCGGCGAGATCTCCGACGGTCGAGTCGATCTGGTTCAGTGCGAGACGTAGTTGAGGCACGGGGTCAGTTTAATCGTCTGACTGACGCGATGTCGTCTTGATCTGTGGAGTGGACGGGTGGTGGGTGGGTGTGCGTTCTTGGGTGCGGGTTGTCGGTGGCCGTTGTGTCGTCGGGTGCGGGGCCGCGGGGGCATGTACGTGCTCGCTGTCCTACGGGCTGCCGCCAGCTAGTTGATTGCCTGTACGTGGTGCTGGTGGCTCCGCGCGCACATGCCCCCGCGTCCCCTCCCGTCTCGTACGCGGCTGATCGCCGGTGGGACTCGCTGTCTTCCGGGCCGCGTCTCGTGCGCGGGCGGTCGTTCGGTGGGCTGTCCCTTACCCGGCGCCGGGCCTTGTCCGTACGGCGCGCTCAGTGGTGGTGGGGGCGGACGCTGTCTCTGATCACTATGTGTGTGCCCAGGAGGTGGCGTTGCTGGCCCGGGCGAGACGTGCCTGTCAGGGCCAGTCTTACGGCCGTGCGGCCCATTTCCGCTGCCGGGATGTGCACCGTGGTGAGGCCGGGGGTGATGTCTGCTGCCACCGGGTCGTCGTTGTAGCCGACCACCGAGATGTCCTCGGGGACCCGTAGGCCCGCCTCCGCCAGTGCGCGGATCGCCGCTGCCGCCACGCGGTCGTCGCCCGCGAAGACCGCCGTGAAGTCCGGCTTGCCGTTGCACTTGTCGAGCAGGTCCCGCATCGCCTCGTAGCCGTGGTGCTGACCGAAGCCGATGCCGTGCAGGATCGCGTCCGAGCGGGGGACCCCGTGGTCGTCCAGGGCCCTGAGATAGCCCGTCACGCGGTCCTCGCCCGTGGTGTTGCCCGGCTGGTAGCCGATCATCGCGATCTTTCGGTGGCCTGCGCCCAGCAGGTGGCTGGTGATCGCGTGTGCGCCCGCTCCGTTGTCGTACTCCACGACCAGTGCGGGGACGTCGGGTGCCGGGGCCGGTCTGCCGCACAGGACCAGGCGCGAGCCCGCCGCCGCGAGTGCCTCCGCGTAGTGGGCCATCCGCTCGCGGTACTCGTCGTCCTCGATGACCCCGCCGACCAGGACCACGGCCTCTGCCGCCTGCTCGCGCATCATCTGGACCAGGGCCAGCTCGCGGGCCGGGTCGCCGCCCGTCGAGCAGACCAGGGTGAGTCTGTTGTGCTGGGCCGCTTCCATCTCCACGCCCTGCGCCACGGCCGCGTAGAACGAGCTGACCACGTCGAACATCAGGACCGCGATCGTCTTGCGTCCGGCGCCGGCGAGGGCCCGGGCGTGCGCGTTGACCACGTAGTCCAGGTCCTTGACCGCTCTTTGGACCTTGGCGCGCGAGGCCGCCGATGTCGGGTAGTTGCCCGCCAGGACCCGCGAAACAGTCGCGACCGAGACGCCCGCACGCGCGGCCACATCACGGATGGTGACCCGCTCACCCACAGTTGTGTCTCCTCAACTTGCCCGTCCGGGGCGGGCGATGCCGCCCCGGACCATCATGGACGATGCCGTACGGTCAGTGCGCCGCCTCGTACTCCTTGGCGAATTCCTCCAGTGCCTGCTGTCCGCCCTGGTTCAGCCACTTCTTGTACACGGCGTCCCAGTCGGAGACCTTCCGGCGGCCAGTGACCGTGGCCGTCACGCCGTCGCTGATGATCTGGTCGAGCGTCGCGCCCTGCTTGTTGTACGTGTCCGACTGCAGGCCCCAGCGGTCGTTCGGCACCATCATCGGGATCACCTTCTGCTGCCACGCGTGGAGGCGTTCGACGATGTCCCCGTAGCCCGGCGCGTACAGGACCTGGGGTGCGTCGCTCAGGTACACGAACGGCAGGTTCACCTTGGACTCGAGGAGGCCGAGCGGTGTCGCGATCGGGTTGTTGTCCTTGTCCCGCTTGAAGTGGGTTCCCTCCAGGCCGAAGTGCACCAGCTCGTACTCCTCGGTCCCGAAGGGTGAGGCCAGGTAGTCGAGGATCCGCAGCATCAGCTTGACGCGGTCCTTCGATGCCTTCTTGATCACCGTGTAGCCGAAGATGCCCTGCGACTGCTGGTAACCGGGTGTGGTGCCCTCGGGGGTGTAGGGGACCAGCGCGTCCAGGTCGAAGGCGTTCTTGATGCCTTGTGCCGAGCCCGGGTACGAGAGGAAGCCGTCGGTCATCGAGAGGACCGTGCCGTTCCAGAACTGTGTCTTCAGGTCCACCTGCGAGACGGATGTTGCTTCCGGGTAGTACACGCCGGCCTTGCGCAGGTTCGACATGAACTCGAGCGTGGTCTTGAACTCGTCCGTGCTCGCGAAGAACGTCGCCTTGTTGTCCTTGATGCGCCACTGGTTCGGCGCCCCGTGCCACGTGGCGTGTGTTTTGTAGCCGAAGTAGGCGGTGGAGGATGCTCCCAGGGCCCAGGTTTTGCGCGTTGTTGTTTCCTTTGCCATTGCGGCGAAGTCCTCCGCCGACATGCCCGGCTTGTAGCCCGCCTTTGCGAACGCCTGGCCGTTGAAGTACATCGTGTCCTGCGGCTTCGGGCGCTCCACCGGGACTCCGAAGATCCGGCCCGAGATCCGGCCCATGCCCTGCCAGGCGTACGTCGGGATGCCCGCCAGGTTCGGGTAGTCCTTCACCGCGTCGCCCGACAGGTACTCGGTGAGGTCCTCGCAGCGGGACTTCACGAACTGCGCCTCGCGCGGCAGGACGTAGCCGCCGCCGATGTTGATGATGTCCGGCAGGTCGTCGCCCGCGAACAGCGTCGCCATCTTGGTGCGGAAGTCCGCGTCCGGGACCACGGTGAACTCGACGTCCACGCCGAGTGCTTCGTTGATCGCCGCCCACAGCTTGTTCTGCGCCGCCGGCTTCGGCGGGGTGCCGTACGTGATGGAGAGGACCTTGATCTTCTCCTTGCCCGTACCGGGCTTCTCGGCGACGGCCTTGACCAGCTTCGCGGGGTACGTGGTGTAGCCCGCCTGGACGCCCTCCGCGGTGGCCGCCAGGTCCGGCTTCGCGCCGGTGGCGGGGGTGTACGTCGGCCACGCGGCCGCCTTCTTGCCCGCGTTGGAGACCGAGGCGCCGCCGCCCGAGTCGGTGGAACAGGCGGTGAGGAAGGACGGGGCGGCCAGGGCGGCGCCGCCGACGGCTATGGAGCGCAGCAGGGTGCGACGCGACATCGAGGAACCGGACACGTGAGTGGACCCCTTCGGGAAAGGTGGGCAGCTGGCTAGCTTTTGACGGCGCCGGTGAGCACGCCCTTGGTGAAGTACTTCTGGAGGAACGGGTAGACGAGGAGGATCGGGACGGTGGCGATCACCAGGACCGCCATCTGCGTCGTCTGCGGGGCCGAGACCATGCCGGCCTCACTGAGACCCGTGTCGCTGATCTGCGCGCCGCCGATCACATAGGTGCGCAGGACCTGGGAGAGCGGCCAGTGGTCGGACTCCAGGTAGATCGAGGCGTTGAACCAGGCGTTCCAGTAGCTCACCGCGTAGAACAGGCCGACCACCGCGAGGGCCGCCTTGGACAGCGGGAGCACGATCCGCCAGAACACCGTCCAGTCGCCCGCACCGTCCAGGCGCGCCGCCTCGTACAGCTCTTCCGGTATTCCCTGGAAGAAGCCTCGCAGGACGACCAGGTTGAAGACGTTGATCAGGACGGGGGCGATGAGGGCCGCGTACATGTTCTGCAGTCCCAGGCCCTTGACCAGGAGGAACGCCGGGATCATGCCCGGGGGGAAGAGGAAGGTGAAGAGGATGATCAGGAGGATCGGTTTGCCGCCCAGGACTCCTGGGCGGCTGAGTGCGTAGGCCAGGAAGGAGGTGCAGGCCAGGGAGGCCAGGGTGCCTGTCAGGGTTACGCCGATGCTGACGCCCAAGGCCTTGGTGACGATGCCGCCGCTGAGGATGTTGCGGTACGCGCGCAGCGTCGGGTCCGTGGGCCACAGGACCCAGCCGCCGTTGGCCACTACTTCCCTGTTCGAGGCCAGTGACGTGGAGATGATCACCAGGAACGGGATCAGGACCAGGGCCAGGACGACTGCTATCGCTACCGCTTTGGCTGCTTGGGTGACTGGTTTCGGATTTTCCTTCCAGGCCGGGCGCGTGGGGTTCTTGGTGTTCATGGCTGTGGTCATCTGTAGATCCCCTGCTCACCCAGCTTGTGCGCCACCCGGTTCGCGGTGAAGACGAGCACCGCGCCCACGAGGCCCTTGAACAGGCCCGCCGCTGCCGCGTATCCGGTGTCGCCGCCGACGATTCCCTGCCAGAAGACGAACGTGTCCAGGACCTCGCCCACCTCGGGGCCCACCGACTGGCGCTGGAGCAGCATCTGTTCGAAGCCGACCGACAGGATGTCGCCGAGCCGCATGATCAGGAGCAGCACGATGATCGGGCGGATGGACGGCAGCGTCACGTGCCAGAAGCGGCGCCAGGGGCCCGCGCCGTCGATCGCCGCCGCCTCGTACTGCTGCTCGTCGACCTGCATCAGCGCCGCGAGGAAGATGATCGTGCCCCAGCCGGCGTCCTTCCAGACCACCTCGGCGACCACCAGCGGACGGTACGCGTCCGGGTTGCCGATGATGTCGACCGTGTGGATCCCCGAGTCGCCCAGGAACGAGTTCAACAAGCCTGTGTCGGACAGGACTTGCTGGAAAAGCGCGACGACGATGACCCAGGACAGGAAGTGCGGCAGGTAGACGACGGACTGCACGAAGCGGCGCAGGAAGTCCGACGTCAGGCTGTGCAGGAGCAGGGCGATGGCCAGGGGGACGGGGAAGAAGAACGTCAGCTGGAGCACCGCTATGTAGAAGGTGTTCCACGTCGCGTGCCAGAAGTCGGCGTCGCCGAACATCCGGGTGAAGTTCTCCCAGCCCACCCACGGGCTGGCCCAGAGGCCGTCGAACGGGACGTACTCCTTGAACGCCACGACGTTGCCGACGAAGGCGCCGTAGTGGAACAGCAGGAAGTAGGCCAGGCCCGGGAGCATGAGCAGCAGGAAGGTGCGGCTGCTCCGAAACCGTTTCCAGAAGCTGTCCTGCCTGGGTTTGTGCGCCTTTGACCCGCTGCCCGGGGTGCCGGGGGGCTTCACCGCCTCGGTCTCGGGCCTGTCCTTCGCCACCGTGGGCACGGAAACCCCTCCGTTGTTGGAACAAGGTGAGCGGGAATCTAAAACGGTTACTACGCCGGGTCAACCCCCTTGTCTCCGAGATCTCTTGACCATCTCTCAGCGTTGGGCCTAGCCTCCTGACATCCTGAGGTAACCGGTTACTAGAGATCTGCAGCTGGAGGGTGGTAGCGCGTGGCAGCACACCGACCGATCGCGGCACTGGCCATGGACGCCGAGGTGCTCGACCGGGTCATCCCGTCGGACCTGCGGCAACGGCTCGGGCGGTGCGCCGACCTCGCGCCCGTGCCGCTGACCGGGCCGCTCGGCACCCCCGAGGCCCGAGCGGCCCTCTCCGGGGTCGAGCTGCTGGTCACCGGCTGGGGCTGCCCTCAGCTCACCTCGGACGTCCTGGCGCACGCGCCCCGGCTCCGCGCCGTCGTGCACGCCGCCGGATCGGTCAAACCCGTCGTCTCGGACGCCCTGTGGGACCGGCCCGGCATCACCGTGTCCTCCGCCGCCGACGCCAACGCGGGTCCCGTCGTCGCCTTCACGCTCGCCGCGATCACCTTCGCCGCGAAGAAGGCGTTGCCCGTCGCCGCCCGCTACTCCGGCGGCTGGCCCGGCTTCACCGGGCGCGAAGGTGCCGACGGCCGCGTCGTCGGGATCATCGGCGCCTCCCGCATCGGCCGCCGCGTCATCGCCGGGCTCCGCGCCTCGGACGCCGGGTACCGGATCCTGCTCACCGATCCGTACGTCACCGAGGCCGACGCCGCCGCCCTCGGTGCCGAACTCGTCAGCCTGCCCGAACTGTGCCGGCGCAGCTCCATCGTCAGCGTGCACGCGCCCCAACTGCCGGAGACGCGTGGGTTGTTGGGGGAGGAGATGCTGAAGCTCGTGCCGGACGGGGGTGTCGTCGTGAACACGGCCCGGGGCTCGCTCGTCGACACCGAGGCGCTGGCCCGTGAGTGCGCCGCCGGCCGGCTTGACGCGTTTCTCGATGTCACCGACCCCGAACCGCTGCCCCCGGGGCACCCGTTGCTCACCCTTCCCAACGTCCTGGTCACCCCGCACATGGCGGGCGCGCAGGGCAGTGAGGTGCGCCGGCTGGGGCTGTACGCCGTGGAGGAGGCCGAGCGGTTCGCGCGCGGTGAGGAACTGCTGGGGCGGCTTCGGCGGGAGGATCTCGCCCGGCTCGCCTGAGGGGGCGGGCTTGGCTCGTCCGAGGGGCGTCGGGGGCGTCGGGGGTGGGGGTGCGGCTAGTGAATGTAACCGTTTCCCGTCTGACCCATTGACCTCAACCGCCTTGCTGGGCACGGTACTTGCCGGACTCCTCTCCTATTCCCAGGAGTAAGAATGGCACCGGTTACATCCCGGCTCCGAAGAGCCTGCACCACGCTCGCGGCCGGTCTCGCGCTCGCCGCATCCGCCCTCGTCTCCCCGCCGGGAGCCCAGGCCGCCGGGTCCGCGCACCCCGGCCATCCGCCCCACCCCTCACAGTCCGCGAGCACCCCCTACTACGTGGACTGTTCCGCCGCCGCGAACGGCGACGGCAGCCTCGCCGCGCCCTACAACAGCCTCGCCGCGGCCAACGCCGTCACCTACGGGCCCGGCGACCGGCTCTACTTCAAGCGCGGAGCCACCTGCCGCGGCCAGCTCAAGCCCACCGGATCGGGCTCCGCGGCCGCCCCCGTCAGGGTCGCCCCCTACGGCTCCGGCGGCGCTCGGCCCTCGATCGAGGGCGGGGGCACGGTCTACGCCGCCGTCCATCTGCTCAACGTCGAGCAGTGGGAGATCCGTGGTCTGGAGGTCACCAACAAGGGCGCCACGGACGCCGAGCGCAACGGCATCCTCGTCGAGCTCGCCGACCACGGCACCGGCACCCACTACGTCCTCGACGACGTCTACGTCCACGACGTCAACGGCGGCGACACCAAGAGCAGCAACGGCATCCAGTTCCGAGTCTCCGGCACGGTGACGCCGACCCGCTTCGACGACGTACTCGTCGAGAACAGCGAGATCTACAAGGTCGACCGCGAGGGCCTGACCACGCAGTCCAGCTGGGCCTGCCGCGCCATCTACGGCTGCACCAGTGGTCCCGCGTGGACGGCGAGCACGCGGGTCGTGTTCCGCGGCAACAAGATCCACGACATCGGCGGCGACGGCATGGTCGTCCGCGTGACCCGGGACGCGCTGGCCGAGCACAACGAGGCCTACGACATCTGGATGCGCTCGGCCGGCAACAACGCGGGCCTGTGGACCATCAACAGTGACGGGACCGTCTTCCAGTACAACGAGGTCCACCATGTGCGCCGCAAGGCGGGCATGAACGACGGCATGGCCTTCGACGCCGACTTCGGCACGCGCGGCGCCCTCTTCCAGTACAACTACAGCCACGACAACGAGGGCGGCTTCCTGCTGCTGTGCGGGGCCTGCGGAGGCGGCGCCGACACGGCGGGCACGGTCGCGCGTTACAACCTCTCCGTCAACGACGGCTCGCGCATCCTGTACGCCGTCGGCGACGCGGCCGCCCAGATCCTCGACAACACCTTCTACATGGGGGCCGGTTCCACCACGTCGGTCGTGGAGAGCAGTGGTGGCGCGTCCACCACGCTGTGGAGCAACAACATCTTCTACAACCTCGGCACCGGCGGTTACGGCGGCAAGCCCGCCGAGCACACCTGGCGCAACAACGTCATGTACGGCAACCACCCGGCGTCCGAGCCCGCCGACCCCGGCAAGGTGACCGCCGACCCGCTCCTCGCCGACCCGGGCTCCGCCGATCCCGCCGGGTACGCGTTGAAGGCCGGATCCCCGGCGCGCGGCGCCGGGCAGGTCACCACCGGCTCCGGCGGCAAGGACTACTTCGGCGCTCCCGCGCCCGTCGCCTGCCGTCCCGACATCGGCGCCCACCAGGCCTCCGCGTTCGACGACGCCGCCTGTTCGGGCGGGACCAACCTGGTGGCCGACCCCGGCTTCGAGACGGGCGTCTCGCCCTGGGTGCCCTCGGGGGCCGTCGCGGCCGACACCGCGAATCCGCACGGGGGCGGCTCCAGCCTGCGTGTCTCAGGAACCCCGAGCACGGCCGAGCAGAAGATCACCGTCGCGCCGAACACCACGTACACGCTCTCCGGCTGGGGGCGCGTCGACGCGTACGACACCCAACTCGCCGTGGGAGTGAAGAACTTCGGCGGGTCCGAGACCCGGATTCCGGCCTTCAGCGCGTTCGGCTGGCGCACCGGCAGCATCACCTTCACCACGGGCGCCACCAATACCTCGGCGACCCTCTACTGCTACACCCGCACCGGTAAGGGCAGCGGCTGGTGCGACGACCTGAGGATCGTCAAGCAGTAGGGAATGGAGAGGAATTGAGGGCGGCGCCCGTCCCGGGGATGTTCCGGGACGGGCGCCGCTCTTCTCGGGTCAGCGACGGCCGAAGGACGTCACATAGCCCGGTGCCGGCGAGCCGACACCCGTCACGTCGTCGTAGCCGCGGACGGCCTTGAGCGAGCTGTCCTTGCCGAGGCTGCGCAGGGAGGTCAGCAGGCCGTCGGCCGCGTCGAACCCGTTCGCGTAGTCGACACGGACGACCGCGAGGTCATGGCCGTTCGGCCTGTCCGTCACGTCGTGGTAGATCTTCGAACCGGAGCGGTCGTAGATCGCCGGGTTGGCGAAGCCGAGCGCGTGCCCGCCGCGGGCCTCCTGGACCAGCGCCTGCACACCCGCGATGACGGGCGCCGCCAGCGACGTGCCGCCGATGCGGTACTCGTCGTACTTGAGCGAGCCGTCGGGGAACGTCTGCGACTGGCCGACGAGGAAGCCGGTGTTCGGGTCGGCCACCGCGGAGATGTCCGGCACCGTACGCATCTTCTGCGAGCCGCCGTTGGCGCGTGCCAGCGAGTTCGGTACGACACCGCTCTGGTAGAACGGCTGCTTCACCGTCTTGCTGGTGCCGCCGCCCGCACCCGAGGTGTACGCCCCGGGGAAGGCGACCCAGCTCTTGCCGTCGGCCGACAGGTTGGCCTTGAGCGTGCCCCAGCCGGTCTCGAACTGGTACTTGTCGCCCTTGCCGACGGCCAGCGACGTACCGCCGACCGACGTCACCCACGCCGAGTTGGCGGGCACGTCGACCTGCTTCGTGCCGGTGTGCGCCACCTCGTCGCCGTTGTCGCCGGACGAGAAGTAGAAGCCGATGCCCTCGATCGCGCCGTACTGGAAGATCTGGTCGTACGCGGCGGCGAGGTCGGGGGTCTGGTTGGCCTCGATGTCGCCCCACGAGTTCGACACGATGTCGGCGAGGTGGCCGTCGACGATCTTGCCGAGCGAGTCGAGCAGCGCGTCGTCGTAGCAGGACGCGGCGCCGACGTAGGTGATGTCGGCCGCGGGAGCCACGGCGTGCACGGCCTCGACGTCGAGGGTCTCCTCGCCGTACCAGCCGGACGCCCCGCACTCCTCGGTCTTGGTGTAGTCCGCGGGCAGGACCTGCTTCAACTGGCCGCTGCGGTAGGCCGCGTCACCGTTGCGCTTGGCGTAGGTGGCCGCGTCCTTCGCGATGGTCGGCGAGGCGTACGCGTCGGTGATGGCGACGCGGACCCCCTTGCCGGTCTTCGTGCCGGCGCCGTAGGCGGCCCGCAGCTGCTTGCCGGTGTAGCCCTTCACCGCGTACGGGGCCTTCTGGCCGTAGGCGGAGGGCGCGGTGCTCGCCGTCTTCGAGCCGTAGTACGACGAGAAGGGGCCGGCGTTGTGGAACACGGCGTCCGGCGGCGGCAGCGTCTCGTCGTGGTCCGCCTTGTGCGGCGCGCTGTCCAGGCCGGTCACGGTGAGGACCGCGCCGTTCAGGGACGCGGGCACCGTCGCGGCGGCCGCGGGCGCGCGGTAGGTGTGCTTGCCCTTGGCGTAGTTGTGCAGCTGGGCGCCGAACGCCCTCTCGGCGGCGGCGACTTCGCCCGAGACGGAGATGTAGTGCTTGCTGACGTCGGTCACGGTGAGGCCCGAGGACTCGAGCCACTTCGTGACCTCGGCTATCTGGGCCTTGGTCGCGCCGAAGCGGGCCTGGGCCTGCTTGGCGCTGAGGTACTTGCCGTACGACGCCGACTGCGGGTCGGACACGGCCTTCGCGTACGCCGCGAGGCCCGCCGCGTCACGCCCCGCGAGGTAGACGCGGGCGTGCACGGTGGAGCTGTTCGACGCGGCACCCTGGTCGGCCTTGGCCGTTGCCCACAGCGGCTTGGTGCCGGTCAGTGCGTCGCGGGCGCTCGGGTTCGGGTCGGCCTGGGCGACGGGTGCTGCGATGGCGAGCGCGCCGGCGAGCAGTGGCAGTGTCGCTGCCAGGCTGAGCCCGGCGCGGGCCGCGGCACGGGTGGATCTCATACAACCCCCTGCGATGTGGTTCGTCGCGTGTGGCGACTGTGATGCGCGTGCACCGGGTCGACCTGCGCACGCAACTGATCACTGTTGCGCCGAACCGTTCATGCAAGGGGAATGGAAGCGCCAAGAAGAGCCCAAGGAACGCCATCCGAGGGCGATTTGGGGCGGTACGTGACCGGAGTGGGGGTCCCCCTGAGGTTCCCCTGGGGTTCCCCCTGCCTACGACCGGTCCTTCAACATCCCCGCCATCAGGTCGATTTCCGACTTCTGCGAGGCGACCATGCCCGCCGCGAGCCGCTTCTCCACCCCGACCCCGCAGCGCTCGACGCACCCCTCGGCCATATGGACGCCGCCCTTGTGGTGCGCGGTCATCAGCTGGAGGTACAGCACCTCGGCCCGCTTGCCGTTCGCCTTGCGGAGCTCGTCGAGCTGTGTGTTCGTGGCCATGCCCGGCATCAGCGCGCCGTCCTGTCCCGGCGGCATGTCACCCATGCCCATCCAGGACATCGGCGGCTTCGCCGACACCTTCGGCAGCCCCCACAGGTCGAGCCAGCCGAGCAGCATGCCCCGCTGGTTGGCCTGCGTCTGCGCGATGTCGTAGGCGAGGCGGCGCACCTCCTCGTCATCGGTGCGGTCGCGCACGATGTACGACATCTCGACGGCCTGCTGGTGGTGGACCGCCATGTCCCGCGCGAACCCGGCGTCGGCGGACTCGGCGCCCGGCACCCGAACGGCCGACGAACCGCCGCCGTCCCCGTCGGCGACCGCGTACGTGACCGCCCCGCCCGCGACGAGCACCGCCGCCACGGCCGGCGCGATCCAGGCCGCGCGCCTCACTGGGACAGGCCGTTGGTGCAGGCGGCACCCGGCTCAGGGGTCTGCTTGCCCTGGACGAACGTCGAGAAGAACGAGGCCACGTCCGGGTCGGTGGCGCTCTTCACGGTCCGCTGGTGACCCCAGGCGCTCAGCATGATCGGGTCCTTCTGGTCCTGGTCCGGGCTCATCAGCGAGTACGGCGTCCGGCGGACCTTCGCCGCGAGCTTCTGCACGTCGCCCGGGTCGGCCTTGTCGGTGTACGTCACCCAGACCGCGCCGTGCTCCAGGGCGTGCACCGCGTTCTCGTTCGGGATCGGCTTCTTGTAGACGTCGCCGTTGCAGTTCATCCAGACCTGATTGTGGTCCCCGCCCACCGGCGGCGTCATCGGGTACGTCACCTTCTTCGCGACGTGATTGCGGGCCAGCTTCCCCGACCAGGTCTTCACACCGTCCGAGCCGGTCCTGAACGACCCGGCCGCCGGCTTCGCGTCCGTCCCGCCCTTCGCGTCGTCACCCTTCATGAGGGCCCACGCCCCGAATCCGGCGAGGCACACGACGACGACGGCGCTGACCACGATCACGAGGACACGGCGCAGACGCTCGCGGGAGCGGTCGGCGCGGCGCATCTCCTCTATCCGGGCCTTGCGCGTCGCGGAGCCGGTGTTCTTGGCGGAACCCATGGTGAGTCCTTCTGGGAAAGGGACGGGACGGCTGAACGGGTCCGCTGATCGTAGTGGGGAGCGGGGGGCCGTTGCCATGCCGTGTAGCCGGTGCTCCGGGCGGCAGGGACTATGGGACGAGGGGCCCCAGCAGGCACTATGGGCACAGAGTCGTATACATCTGCCGTTCGCACGATGTTCGGGCCCGGGTCAGCCAGTCGATCATGGTCGGCAACGCGCATGAAACGGTGATGTGGTGGGATGCTCAGGAGCCTGCCGACGGTGTCCCGCAGGGCGCGGACGCAGGCGGCCTGACCAGCAAGGATGGGTGGAATCGGAAGATGGACAAGCAGCAGGAATTCGTGCTCCGGACGCTCGAGGAGCGGGATATCCGGTTCGTCCGCCTGTGGTTCACGGACGTCCTCGGCTTCCTGAAGTCGGTGGCCGTGGCCCCGGCGGAGCTGGAGCAGGCCTTCGACGAGGGCATCGGCTTCGACGGCTCCGCGATCGAGGGCTTCGCCCGTGTGTACGAGTCCGACATGATCGCCAAGCCCGATCCGTCGACCTTCCAGGTGCTGCCCTGGCGCGCCGAGGCGCCCGGCACCGCGCGGATGTTCTGCGACATCCTGATGCCCGACGGCTCCCCGTCGTTCGCGGACCCGCGCTACGTGCTGAAGCGGGCCCTGGCCAAGACCTCGGACCTGGGCTTCACCTTCTACACGCACCCCGAGATCGAGTTCTTCCTCCTCAAGGACAAGCCGCTCGACGGCTCACGCCCCACCCCGGCCGACAACTCCGGCTACTTCGACCACACCCCGCAGAACGTAGGCATGGACTTCCGCCGCCAGGCGATCACCATGCTCGAATCCATGGGCATCTCGGTCGAGTTCAGCCACCACGAGGGCGCCCCGGGCCAGCAGGAGATCGACCTGCGGTACGCCGACGCGCTCTCCACGGCCGACAACATCATGACGTTCCGGCTCGTCATGAAGCAGGTGGCGCTGGAGCAGGGCGTGCAGGCGACCTTCATGCCGAAGCCGTTCTCCGACCACCCCGGCTCCGGCATGCACACGCACCTCTCCCTCTTCGAGGGCGACCGCAACGCGTTCTATGAGTCCGGCTCCGAGTACCAGCTGTCCAAGGTCGGCCGCTCCTTCATCGCCGGCCTGCTCAAGCACGCCGCCGAGATCTCCGCCGTCACCAACCAGTGGGTCAACTCCTACAAGCGCATCTGGGGCGGCGGCGGCCGCACCGCCGGCGCCGGCGGCGAGGCCCCCTCGTACATCTGCTGGGGTCACAACAACCGCTCGGCCCTGATCCGAGTCCCGATGTACAAGCCCGGCAAGACCGGCTCCGCCCGCGTCGAGGTCCGCTCCATCGACTCGGGCGCGAACCCGTACCTGACGTACGCCGTGCTGCTCGCCGCCGGACTCAAGGGCATCGAGGAGGGTTACGAGCTCCCGCCGGGTGCCGACGACGACGTGTGGGCCCTGTCCGACGCCGAGCGCCGCGCCATGGGCATCGAGCCGCTGCCGCAGAACCTCGGCGAGGCCATCGCCCTCATGGAGCGCAGCGAACTCGTCGCCGAGACACTGGGCGAGCACGTGTACGACTTCTTCCTGCGCAACAAGAAGCAGGAGTGGGAGGAGTACCGCTCCGAGGTCACCGCGTTCGAACTGCGGAAGAACCTGCCGGTGCTGTAAGGGCTGGTCAGGGCGGTTTCACGCCGCGTCGAGCCTCCGGGGCCGTCGGTCTGTGACCGGCGGCCCCATCGCGTGCGCCGGGGGGCTGGGCCGTCTGTGGGCCGTGGGGCGCCGGATCGGGCCCCGGTCACGCCAGCGGCACGGGAGGAACAGGGAGCCGTTCACTGTGGGGCCATGGGAAGGAGCGGTCGGGTTCGAGGAAGCCGCCGGTGAGGCCGCCGGGGCCACCGGGCCGCGAACTCCTGGCCGTCCTGAGTACGGTCACTCACTCACTCACTCACTCACTCACTGGCTGACGCCGAGAGCCCCGCCGTGAGAACCGGCAGGGGACGGTCTCCCCCGTGGGCCCGGTTCCGTAACAGCCCAGAGCCGAACAGGGGAAAGCCGCCCACAACAGGCGGGTCACGGAGGACGCCGGCGCCGCCGCGCCGCTATGGCTTTCGCCATGGCAACTCTCTCCCCTACCGCTCCGCGCACGGACGACGATCCGGCCCGCGCAGCACAGCACGGCGACCCGAAGGCGACGGCGGTCCGTCTGTGGTGGTGTCCGGCGATGGTCACGCTCGTCCTGGCGATGTACCGGATCGGCGAACCGCTGCTCGGCCGCGACGAGTTGACGAGCTGGGACATGTCCGGCCGCAGCGTCGGCCAGGTGCTGGCCACGGTGCAGCGGGTGGACGGGGTGCTGGGCACGTACTACCTGATCCTGCACGCCTGGACGAGCGTCTTCGGTGACTCGGCCCTCGCCCTGCGCATGCCCTCGGCGCTGGCCATGACCGGTGCCGCCTGCTGTGTCGCGCTGGTCGGGCGGCGGCTGTTCGGTCACCGCGCGGGACTGACCGCCGGTCTGCTGTTCGCCCTGATCCCGGGTGTGAGCCGCTTCGCCCACGAGGCCCGCCCCTATGCCCTGGTGATGCTGGCCGTGATCCTGTCCGCGCTGCTGCTGCTGAGGGCCCTGGACCGTCCCGGCAACCCGTGGCGATGGGCGGGTTACGCGCTCGCCCTGACGGCCGTCGGACTGTTCCACTTGATCGCGTTGACGTGCCTGATCGGGCATCTGGTCCTGGTGGCCATGCGGGCCCGGCGCGAGCGCCGGACCTGGCTCGGCTTCGGCTGCGCGGTCCTGGGCGGCGTCGTCTGGCTGGTCCCGGTCGTGGTGCTGGGCAGGGCGCAGACCGCACGGCAGATCTGGTGGATCACCAAGCCGGGGGCGTGGAGCCTGATCGACATCTGGTCCCAGCTGTTCTACTCCGGCCTGTGCGCGGGGACGGTGCTCCTGCTGGCCCTCGTCGCCTGCCAGGCACGCCGCGACGCCGTCGTCTTCTGCACCGTGTCGGCCGTCGCGCCCGTCCTGGTGATCTGGGCGGTGTCCCACGGACACATCTCGTACTTCTACTTCCGCTACATGCTGTTCACCCTGCCGGCGCTCGCGATGCTGGCCGGGGCCGGGCTTGCCGCCGGGGCACGGTCCCGGCGGGTGATCGCGGCGGTCCTCGCTGTCCTCACCCTGCTCACGCTCTCGGACCAGAAATCCATGCGCGAGCCGCTCGCGCACTACTGGTCGGGCGGCCCCGACTTCGCCGCGGCCGCACGAACCATCCAGCAGGGCTACGCCTCCGGCGACGCGATCGTCTACAACCGGGTCCAGGAGGAGGCACTCTCGCTGGGCGTCAGCTACTACCTTCCCCGCGACCTGAAGCTGCGCGACGTCTTCCTCTCCGAGTCACCGATCCGGCGCGACGACCTGGCGGCGACCGAGTGCCCCGAGCCGGCCCGGTGCCTGCGGGGCGAGAAGCGGATCTGGGTGGTGGTGGAGGGGAACGCGCCGGATCCGCTGCAAGGGCTGCCCCTCACCCAGGCGGCGGCGCTGCAGGCCCACTACAAGGTGTCCGGAGAAGCGCGCCCCACCGGCCTCACGGTGTCCCTGCTGGTCCGCACCAGCTAGCCGCCCGCTTTCATGAGGCGGGGCTGTCCGACGGGTGGTCGCCCCAAGATGCGAAGCGGCCTTTGAGCCGGCCCGTCCACCCACCACCCTCCCCAGCTTCCCTCCCGTCCGCCGTCGACCCACAAGGAACCTGCCGGTGCTGTAAGGCACTTGGAGGGGCGGGGCGCGTGGCGCGTCCCGCCCCTTTGGCGTTCCGCCGGTCGCTACCGTGGTCGGGAAGCGAGAAGGGAGCGCGTCATGGCCGAGCCGCTCAAGACCCTCGTCGACGGGGTCGAGGTCGAGGTGCCCAACAGCATCCCCGCCATCCGCGACGCCCTGCCGGAGCACCGGCGCGACGAGTTCGACCGGGAGATCAACGCGGCCGGGGTGCACGAGATCCACGCCGTGATGCGGCACTGGATGCTGGAGGCCGTGCCCGACCCGGCCGCCGACGCCATCATGGACCGGCTCGCCCGCGAGGAAGCGGAGAGGGCCGGAGCCGCGTGAGTCACCGTCATCGCCGTCGCCACCGCATCTCGTACGCGCCGCCCGCCGACGACACCCTCGCGAAGATGGCGGGACCCGTGCCGTTCAGGGCGGAGCTGGAACGCACCCTCGGCGTCGACCCGTACGGGCACGGGTCCCTCCCCATCGGCAGATGGGCGGACCGCAGGGAGGCGACCGTGCGCGGCGTCATCGTCCGGTACTACGTGTCCGGGTCGATCCTGGTCGTGACGGTGGTGCGGCTGATCCCGGAGCCATGAGCCGGGTCAGCCCTGGTGCTGTTCGCTCAGTAGCTCGTGCAGCGGCTGCGTGGCGCGCTTGCGGTACTCCTGGATCGCCCAGCCGCTGCCGTCCGGGTCGGTGAAGTACATGAACGTGCCGCCGTCGTCCGGGGCGTACTGCTGGGGCTCCGACACGTCGAGGCCACGCGCCGTCAGCTCCGCGTGGGCCGCCTTGATGTCCGCGACCACGAGTTGCAGGCCGTGGTACGTGCCCGGCTGCGGGGTGCCCGTGGGGTTCGGGACGCCCTCGGCGAGCGTCACCGAACAGCCGGATCCGGGCGGGGTGAGCTGGACGATCCGGACGCCCGGCATCACCTCGCGGTCCACGTCCGCGCTGAAACCGACCTTGTTCGTGTAGAAGTCCTTCGCCCGGTCCAGGCCCGAGACGGGCAGCTGAATCACTTCCAGGGTCATGTCCATCGCCCCAGCCTCGCGGTTCGCGGGCCCGTCTGCCACCTGCATGCGCGGTTCCGGATCGCGGCCCGTCACAGGTACGCCGGTGACACCGCGGCCTTCGTGAGGCGGTGCGGAGCGCCTGTGCCGTCTGCCGGGACGGTGTAGAGGTCCGCGCCGTAGTCGCCCGGCAGCGCGTACGTGAGCGTGTGCGCGTCGCTCCAGACCGCCTGGTCGTCCACGCTGCGCGTCTCCGCCAGGGGCGTCTCGTGGAGCGTGCGCAGGTCGAGTACGTACAGCCGCCAAGGGGCGTCCGCCGAAAGGCCCTTCACGCGTTTCTTGTACGCGATGCGGGTGCCGTCGGGGGAGAGGGACGGGCACTCGACGTTCTGGTGGACGGTGGTCAGCGTGCGGGTGCGCAGATCGCCCCGTACGAGGTAGGTCTTCCCGTGCGTCGCGAGCGTCGCGTAGAAGTGGCGGTCGTCCGCCGCGAACGTGATGCCCCAGAAGTTGATGTCCGCCGCGCGGTAGGTCCGGCCGTCCTTGACGACCCGGAAGTCCTCCAGCGTCGGCGTGAGGTGGCCCGTGCGGGTGTCCACGATCGCCGCCCGCGTCGAGAAGTTCGTGCCCGCGTAACTGTCGCCGCCCACGAACACCGTCCACGCCGCGTACCGCCCGCCCGGCGAGACGCGGGCGCGGGACGGGATGCCCGGCAGCGCGTAGTGGGCCTTCTCCCTGAGCCGCGCGTCCAGGACGCGCGCCGTGTACGTGTCCTGCATCGCGCCCCGTTCGGCCCGCAGGCAGACGGCCGTGCCCGAAGCGGCGTAGAAACGCAGGCACTTGACACCCGACGCGGTGCGGGGCGCGTCCGGTCGGCCCGCCGGGACCGTGGTGAGCTCGTCCCGGTGGGGACCCCACGCCATGTTGCGGAAGACGAGGTGGCGGGGAGCCCCGGTGGCCCCGGCCGGCAGGGTCACCCGGCCCGCCGTGACCATCGGGCCGCCCGCGTGCGCCTCGTTCCTGCGGTCGGCGCGCGCCGCAGCGTGCCAGACCGAGGCGGTCGCGACGGCCGCCAGGGCGATGACCGTGGCGACGAGGACGAGCAGCCTGTTACGTGTCGTCATGCGGGTACTACCTCCGCGGGGGTGGGGGCTGTGGGCCGGAAGGCGTACGCCACCGCCGCGCCCGCCGCCAGCGCGACCGTGGCCGCGCCCAGAGCCGTGCGGTCGCCCCACGCCGTCCAGGCGGCCCCGAAGCCGATCGAGCAGACGAAGCGCGCCAGCGCCTGGCCGGTCTGGACGACGGCGAGCCCCGACGAGCGCAGCTCCTGGGGGATGGCGGTGGAGGCCGCCGCCATCAGGACGCCGTCCGTCGCCGCGTAGAAGCAGCCGTGCAGCGCCAGGACCGCGTACGGCAGGGCGGAGCCGTGCCACGGCGAGAGCAGCAGGCCGTACGCGGCAAGGAGCGCGGCGTGGCCGGCGAGGAACACGCGCCAGCTGCCGAGGCGGTCCGCGAGCCGGCCCAGGGGCGCCGCCAGGAGCAGGAACGCGGCCGCCGTGCCCAGGGGGAGCAGCGCGAACCACTGGTCGGGGACGCCGAGGCGGCGCTGGAGGAGCAGGTAGATGAAGGAGTCGCTGACCGTGGCGAGGCCGAGGAGCAGGGCGCAGACGGTGGTGCGGCGCACTTCGCGGCGGCGCAGGAGAGCGAGCGCGGACCTGAGGGTGGGGCGCGCGGGTGCGGGGTGGCTGACCTCGGCGGTCTCCTGCGCGGGTGCGGGGTGGCTGACCTCGGCGGTCTCCTGCGCGGGTGCGGGGTGGCTGACCTCGGCGGTCTCCTGCGCGGGTGCGGGGCGGCTGTCCTCGGCGGTCACCCGCTCGGCTTCGTGCCGGCGGGGGACGAAGAGCAGCAGGACCAGTACGCCCAGTGCCGCGACGCAGAAGCTGACGGTGAAGACCGCGTCGTAGCCGTCCGTCGTCGCACGCAGGATCAGGAAGGCGGCGAGGGGGCCGAGGAGGGCGCCCGTCGTGTCCATCGCCCGGTGCACGCCGAAGGCCCTGCCGCGGGTGGCCGGGGTGCTGCTCAGGGAGATCAGGGCGTCCCGCGGAGCCGTGCGCAGGCCCTTCCCGGTGCGGTCGGCCGCCAGGACCATGCCGATCGTGGGGAGCGTGGCGGCCAGCAGGAGCAGGGGCTTGCAGAGCGCCGACAGCCCGTAGCCGAACAGGGCGACGGTCTTGTGGCGGCCGCCTCCGCGGTCCGCGAAGTGGCCGCCGACGAGGCGCACCAGCGCCGAGAAGCCGTTGTAGACGCCGTCCAGGAGACCGAAGCCGAGGGGGGAGAGGCCGAGTCCCGCGACGAGGTAGAGCGGCAGGACGGCCGTGACCATCTCGGACGAGACGTCGGTGATCAGGCTGACCGAGCCGAGGGCCAGGACCGTGGGGGCGATCGCGGTGCCGCGCCGCCCGGCCGGTGGCCGGGCGGCGGGTTCCGCGGACGCCGCGGCGCGGCTGTCCGCTACGTACATGTCAGGACGTCCAGATGCCCGTGATGTCCTTGCCCGACGCCGCGTTGCCCGCGTGCGGGAGGCCGTGCATGTCCTCGATCGTGCGCAGGACGTCGTAGTGGTTGTAGGTGGTCGCCGAGGTGGCGCCCGGGGTGACCTGCTGGCCGTAGAGGACCGTCGGGATCTTGTTGCCGGCCAGGCGGTTGTCCTCGTCGAAGGTGACGACGAGGAGGCTGTTGTGCGTCTTCGCCCAGGTCGCGTAGGCGGAGAGGTTGTTCTCCAGCCAGGTGTCACCGGTCGACACCGAGCAGTCGTGCATGTCGCTGCACAGGTCGGGGACCACGAAGGAGACCTGGGGGAGCGTCGAGTAGTCCGAGGGGAACTGCGCGAACGTCTTCGCCGTGGAGGTGGGGACGTTGCTGAACCCGAACCACGGGTTGTGCTTGCGGGCGTAGTCGCCGGACGAGCAGGTGGTCGAACCCTGGCTCGGCAGGCCCTCGTTGTAGCTGCCCCAGGTCTTGCCGGCGGCGATCAGCTCGGAGGCCAGGTTGGGCTGCGAGGAGAAGCCGGGCGTGTAGCAGCTGTCGTCCGTGATGCCCTGGGTGGCGCCCGAGAACAGCGCGAAGTAGTTCGGCTGGCTCGGGTGCGTCAGCGCGTACGAGGCCGAGAGGCCGGCGCCGTTCGTCTTGAGGCTGTTGATGTACGGGGCGCTGGAGGAGCCGATCACCTGGTTGTAGGCGTGGTTCTCGAAGACCACGACCACGGTGTGGTCCGGGGTGGGGACGCCCGCCGCGGCCTGCGCGGACGAGCCGCCCACGCCGGACCACAGCGCGACCGCGACGGCGGTCAGGGCGAAGGCCGACGCGAGCGCCGCGGTGCGGCCGCGTCGGAACAGTGATCTGCCAAGCACGTGAGACCTCCGGTGGGGGGAGAGACGGCGGCGGTGCGGCTAGAGCATGCACACGCCAAGATGCCCCTGTCCCACGCACATGTGAAGGGCGGGTGAACCCTCAGCGCTCCGAGAGCGGGGCCGGCGCCTGCTGCACCGTCCAGCCGTTGCCGTCCGGGTCCGCGAAGAACATGAACGAGTTCCAGACGTCGCCGGGCCCGTCCTCCCAGCCCTTGGCCCCCACGTGCTGCACCGGGCTCACGTCCACGCCCCGCTCCAGCAGCTCGGCCCGCGCCGCGTCGATGTCCGTCACGCACATCTGGATGCCGGTCAGCGACCCCGGCCGCATCGCCTGCTGCCCCGGCGCGACCGGCAGACCCTGCTCCAGGGCGATCGAGCAGCGCGACCCCGGCGGCGTCAGCTGCACGATCCGGACGCCGTCCGTGACGACCTGGTCCACGTCGACCTTGAAGCCGAGCCCGTTCGCGTAGAAGTCCTTCGCCCGGTCGACGTCCGAGACGGGCACGACGACCACTTCGAGGGTCCAGTCCATGGGTGCTCCCTTTTCCGGCTGCGGTTTTCGACTGCGTTCTCAGACATGAGTGTGCTCCGGCTGCGCGAAGCACCGGCGCCCGTCCGGCCGTACCGTGTCTCCCGATGCTCCCGTCAAAGGGCAGACCCCGCACGCGGGCGGAACTCACCGGCGAAGCCTTAGGCTCTGGACCAGTGCGTGATCGAACAGGAGGCCGTGCGATGTCGGTGCCGCAAGGGCGCAGGAGCAGTACGTTCACGCGGCTGCTGCGGCACGGTTTCACGGATCCCTCCGCCGCCGAGCGGCTCCTCGACGTGCCGGGCCTCTCCGCCGTGCGCTCCGACCCGCTGCTCCTCGACGCCCTCGGCGCCACCGCCGACCCCGATCTGGCCCTCCTCGGGCTCGTCCGGCTCGTCGAGGCGCAGGCCGGCGACCCCGAGCGCCGGGAGCTCCTCGACACGCTCATCACGGCCAAGCCCCTGCGCGACCGGCTCCTCGGTGTCCTCGGCGCGTCCGAGGCGCTCGCCGACCATCTGGCCCGGCACCCGCTGGACTGGCAGGCCCTCGTCACCTACGAGCCGTCCGACCTGCACCCCGGTGTGGCGGAGTTCGAGCGGGGCCTCGCGGACGCCGTCGACCCGAACTCCCTGCGGGTCGCCTACCGGCGCTGCCTCCTGTCGATCGCCGCCCGTGACGTGTGCGGGACGACCGACATCGCCCAGACCGCCGCCGAACTCGCCGACCTGGCCACGGCCACCCTGCGCGCGGCCCTCGCCATGGCGCAGGCGGACGCGCCGGGGGACGCCGCGCTGTGCCGGCTCGCGGTCATCGCGATGGGCAAGTGCGGCGGCCACGAACTCAACTACGTCTCCGACGTGGACGTCATCTTCGTCGGCGAGGCCGTCGAGGGCGCCGACGAGGGCAAGGCGATCCAGGCCGCGACGCGGCTCGCCTCGCACATGATGCGGATCTGCTCCGACACGACCGTCGAAGGCACGATCTGGCCCGTCGACGCCAATCTGCGCCCCGAGGGGCGCAACGGTCCCCTCGTGCGGACGCTCTCCTCGCATCTCGCCTACTACCAGCGGTGGGCCAAGACCTGGGAGTTCCAGGCGCTGCTCAAGGCGCGGCCCGTCGCCGGCGACCCCGAACTCGGCGACGCGTACGTCAGGACGCTCTCGCCCCTCGTCTGGCAGGCCGCCGAGCGCGAGAACTTCGTGCCCGACGTGCAGAAGATGCGCAAGCGCGTCGTCGAGAACATCCCCGCAGGTGAGGTCGACCGGGAGCTGAAACTGGGTCCCGGCGGGCTCCGGGACGTCGAATTCGCCGTCCAGCTCCTGCAGTTGGTGCACGGCAGGGCCGACCTCTCGCTGCGCAGCGGCACCACCCTGGACGCGCTGGCCGCCCTCGCCGACGGCGGGTACGTGGGGCGGGTCGACGCCGTCCAGCTCGACGACGCCTACCGCTTCCTGCGCACCCTCGAACACCGCATCCAGCTCTACAGGCTGAGGCGTACACACCTCGTCCCCGAGGGCGACGCGGACCTGCGGCGCACCGGGCGCTCCATGGGCATGCGGACCGAGCCGATCACCGAACTCCACCGGGCCTGGCGCCGCCACACCTCGGTCGTGCGGCGCCTGCACGAGAAGCTCTTCTACCGTCCGCTGCTCGACGCCGTGGCCCAACTCGCCTCCGGTGAGACCAGGTTGAGCACCGAGGCGGCACGCGAACGGCTCGTCGCCCTCGGCTACCACGACCCCAGTGCCGCGCTGAGGCACCTGGAGGCGCTGGCGTCCGGCGTGACCCGCAAGGCGGCCATCCAGCGGACGCTGCTCCCGGTGCTCCTCGGCTGGTTCGCCGACTCCGCCGACCCGGACGCCGGGCTGCTCAACTTCCGCAAGGTGTCCGACGCGCTGGGCAAGACGCCCTGGTACCTGCGCCTGCTGCGGGACGAGGGCGCGGCCGCGGAGAACCTCGCACGCGTGCTCTCGGCCGGCCGGCTCGCGCCCGATCTGCTGATGCGCGCGCCGGAGGCCGTCGCCCTGCTCGGCGACCAGCGGGGCCTCGAACCGCGCGGGCACGCCCAGCTGGAGCAGGAGGTGCTGGCCGCGGTCGGGCGCGCGGACGGCGCCGAGCAGGCCGTCGCCGCGGCCCGCGGGGTGCGGCGACGTGAGCTGTTCCGTACGTCGGCCGCCGACATCATCGCCTCGTACGGCACCGAGGACACGCCCGCCGAGGCCGACCAGGGCGCCCTGGTGGACCGGGTCGGCGGCGCGGTCTCCGACATCACGGCCGCGACCCTCGCCGGGACGCTGCGGGCCGTCGTGCGCGAGGGGTGGGGGGACGAGCTGCCCACCCGGTTCGCCGTCATCGCCATGGGGCGGTTCGGCGGGCACGAGCTCGGCTACGGGTCGGACGCCGACGTGTTGTTCGTGCACGAGCCGCGCGAGGGCGTCGACGACCAGGAGGCGGCGAAGGCCGCGAACCGCGTCGTGTCCGAGATGCGGCGGCTGCTCGCCCTGCCGAGCGGGGATCCGCCGCTCCTCATCGACGCGGACCTGCGGCCCGAGGGCAAGTCGGGGCCGGTCGTGCGCACCCTCAAGTCCTACGAGGCGTACTACCGGCGGTGGTCCCTGGTGTGGGAGTCGCAGGCGCTCCTGCGGGCCGAACCGGTCGCGGGCGACCTGGACCTGGGGCGGCGCTTCATCGACCTCGTCGACCCGCTGCGGTTCCCGGCCGAAGGGCTCGGCGAGGACGCCGTGCGCGAGATCCGGCGGCTCAAGGCGCGTATGGAGTCCGAGCGGCTGCCGCGCGGCGCGGACCCGACGCTGCACACGAAGCTGGGCCGCGGCGGGCTCTCCGACGTCGAGTGGACGGTCCAGCTCCTCCAGCTCCAGCACGGGTGGGTGGAGCCGGGGCTGCGCACGACCCGCACCCGGGAGGCGCTCGCCGCGGCGTGCGCGGCGGAGCTGATCCCGGGCGAGGAGGCGGCGATCCTCGACGAGGCGTGGGTCCTCGCGTCCCGCGTGCGCGGCGCGGTCATGCTGGTGCGCGGCCGCCCGGGCGACACGTTCCCGTCCGACGGGCGTGAGCTCGCGGCCGTGGGACGGTACTTGGGCTACGACCCCGGCCACGTCGGCGACATGCTGGAGGACTACCGCCGCATGACGCGCCGGGCGCGCGCGGTGATGGAGGAGCGCTTCTACGGGGCGTAGCCCCCGCGGGTCACCTCCGCAGCGTGGACACGTGGGCGAGGAACCCGGTCAGCGCCAGTTCGAACGCCGCGTCGGCGCGGCCCGCGCCCATCGCGGCCAGGGCCGCCGCCAGCCGCGGCGTCGCGGTCTCGTCGGCCAGTTCCCACATCGCCTCCGGCGCCGCCATGTCCAGGGCGGAGCCGAGTACGACGTTCTCCAGGCCGATGATCACCGGCATCACGTCCGGCAGGGCGAACCCGGCGTCCAGCAGGAGCCCGGCCGCGAGCTCGTACTGGTCGAGGACGCGCGGGGCCCGCACGGGTGACGTCGTCAGCAGCGGGATCGCCTTGGGGTGGGCGGCGAAGGCGGCCCGGTAGGAGCGGGCCCAGTCCGCGAGGGCCTCGGCCCACGGCCGCTCGTCGCGGGCGAGCGTCGCGGGGTCGATCGCGGCGGCGACCCGCTCGCGCAGCAACTCCACGATCCCGTCCCGGCCGTCCACATGGTGATACACGGATCCCGTCTGGACCCCGAGCTTTGCGGCGATCCGCGGAACGCTGAAGTCGCCTTTCGCGTCGACGAGTTCGAGCGCGGCCGTGGTGATCCGCTCCCTGTCCAGCAGTGGCTTGCTCGGCCGTCCCATCGCGCGCTCTCCGAATCTGAGGTCTTCCCGAATGCCAAAAGGGAGGCTACATTGCCGAAACCGAAAGCCTTTAGGTTTCGCTTCCCGGCCACCGGGACGACGCCTCCGGGACCCCCGTCCCCCGCCGCCAGAAGGGCTTCCCTCCCCATGCCCGTAACCTCACCGCAGACGCAGACGCAGACGCAGGACAGCGCGACCGCGACCGCCGCGGAGCCCACCCTGCGCGCCGGCACCCTCGGCACCGCCGACATCGCCTTCTTCGTCGTCTCCGCCGCCGCCCCGCTCACCGTCATGGCGGGCGTCGCCCCGTTCGCCATCGCGCTCGGCGGCATCGGCGCCCCCGTCGGCTACCTCCTCGCCGGCCTGACGCTCGCCGTCTTCGCCGTCGGCTTCACCACGATGAGCCGCCACGTCCGCAGCGCCGGCGCCTTCTACGCGTACATCACGCGCGGCCTCGGCCGCTCCGTCGGCATCGGCGCCGCGCTGCTGGCCATGGTCGGCTACAACGGCATGGAGATCGGCGTCTACGGCCTGCTCGGCACCGCCACGCAGGACACCCTGCACGCCCTCTTCGGCATCGACATCCCCTGGCTGCCCGTGTCCCTCGCGGGACTCGTGCTCATCTGGTACGGCGGCTTCCGGTCCATCGACTTCGGGGCCAAACTCCTAGGCGTCCTGCTCTGCGCCGAGACCGGCATCCTCGTCCTGCTCGCGGGCGGCGTGCTCCTCAAGGGTGGCGCGCACGGCCTGTCCGCCGCGTCCTTCGCGCCGGGCAACGTGCTCGTCCCCGGCACCGCCGCCGTACTGGCCTTCGCCTTCGCCGCGTTCACCGGCTTCGAGTCGACCGTCATCTACCGCCGCGAGGCCCGCGACCCCGGCCGCACGGTGCGCCGCGCGACCTACATCGCGGTCGCCTTCCTCGGCGTGTTCTACGCGTTCATCGTCTGGACCGTCATCCAGGCCTTCGGCGACGCCCACGTCGTCCAGGCGGCGGGCAGCGACCCGGCAGGCCTGTTCTTCTCCGCCATCACCACCTTCGTGGGCGGCTGGGCGGCGGACCTGATGCACATCCTGATCGTGACCAGCGTCCTCGCCTCGCTCCTCGCCTTCCACAACGCGATCAACCGCTACGGGCTCGCGCTCGCTGAGGAGGGCGTCCTGCCGAAGATGTTCGGCACGGTCCATGCCAAGCACCGCTCCCCGTACCTCGCGGGCGTCGCGCAGACCGTGCTCGGCGCGGCCGTCGTCCTCGCCTTCTGGGCCGCGGGCGCCGACCCGTACGCGCAGCTGCTCCTGTGGGTGAACACCCCCGGCATGATCGGCCTGATGGCGCTCCAGCTGCTCGCCGCGATCGCCGTGCCGTTCTACTTCCGCCGCATCACCCACGAAGAGGGCGTGCTGCGCACGGTCGTCGCGCCGATCGCGGCGACGGTGCTCCTCAGCATCGCCATCGTGCTGGTCTGCACCCACCTCGACCTCTTCACGGGTGCGTCCTCCCTGGTCAACATGATCCTCATGGCCGTGGCCCCCGCCGTCTTCGTCCTCGGCATCGCCCTCGCCCGGCGCCTGCGCCGCACCAGGCCCGACGTGTACGAGCGCTTCGCGGCGGAACCGTCCGCCGACGCGTAGCCCGCAGAGCCCGCCCCTACGGAACGCAGCCCCACCCCGAACGGAGTTCACCCCCATGCCCGCAGCCGACCTCCTCCTCACCGGCGCCCGCGTCCGCACCCTCGACCCCGCGCTCCCCGAGGCGACCGCCGTGGCCGTCCGCGACGGTCTGATCGCCGCCGTGGGAGCCACCGAGGACGTCGTACGCGACTGGAACGGACCAGGCACCGAACGCGTCGACCTCACGGGCGCGACCCTCGTGCCCGGCCTGGTGGACGCGCACAGCCACCCGGTGTGGGGCCTGGAGATGGCGACCGGGACGGATCTGTCCGGCGTGCGGAACCTGGACGAGCTGCGGGCGGCCCTGCGCTCGGCGCCCCGCGTCGACGGCTGGGTCGTCGCCTGGGGGCTCGACCACAACGCGTTCGGCGGCCGCGCCGTCGACCGGGCCCTGATCGAGGACGTCCTCGACGGCGCGCCCGCCTTCGTCCGCCTCTACGACGGGCACTCCGCGCTGGCCGGCGGGGCCGCGCTCGCGGCGGCCGGGATCACCGGGCCGCGCGAGTTCGTCCAGCGCGCCGAGATCGTGTGCGACGCGGACGGCCGCCCGACCGGGCACCTCGTCGAGCACGCCGCGATGGACCTGATGCTCGCCGTCATGCCGCGGCCGTCGTTCGCCGAGCGCCGCGCCGGACTGCTCGCGCTGCTGTCCGACATGGCCGCCACGGGCCTGACCGGCGCGCACGTCATGGACCTCGGCCACGGTGACGTCCCGCAGCTGCTCGCCTCGGTCGAGGAGGAGGCCGTGCTGCCGCTGCGGCTGCGGCTCGCGCCCTGGTGCATGCCGGGCGTCGACCAGACCGGCCTGGACGAGCTGATCGCCGTCCAGCGCGAGGCCGGGCGGCACTGGCGGGTCGGCGGGGTCAAGTTCTTCATGGACGGCACCGTCGAGGGCGGCACCGCGTGGCTGGAGCACGCGGACTGCCACGGCCAGGGCACCGACGCGTTCTGGCCGGACCCGAAGGCGTACGCGGACGCGGTGCGGTACCTGCACGCGGCGGGCGTCGGCACCGCGACCCACGCGATCGGGGACGCGGCCGTCCGGCACGTCCTGGACACCGTCGAGTCCCTGGGCGAGAGCGGCCGGGGCGTGCACCGGATCGAGCACATCGAGACGGTCCCCGACGACACGATCCCGCGGTTCGCCGCGCTGGGCGTCGCCGCTTCGATGCAGCCGCCGCACACCGCGTACACCCGCGGCGACCACGGCGACGAGTGGTCGAAGCGCCTCGGCACGGACCGGGCCTCGCGCGCCTGGCGCATCAGGGACCTGCGGGACGCGGGCGCCGTGCTCGCGCTGGGCTCGGACTGGCCGATCGCGCACTACGACGTGCGCCGGGTCCTGTCCATGGCCCGGGTCCCCGAGGGCGCCGCCGGGCCGGCGCAGGGGCTCACGGGGCTCATGGCGCTGGAGGGCTGCACGTCACACGCGGCGCTGGCCGCCGGCGAGGACGGCGGGCGTATCGTCCCCGGTCTGCGGGCCGACCTCACGGCGTTCGGTGTCGACCCGGTCGAAGCCCCGGCCGACGAGGTGGCCGAGGCGCCGGTCCGCCTGACGGCGGTCGGCGGTCACGTCACGTACCGGGGGGCCTGACCCCGGACGCAGCGGGCGCCGGCACGAGGCGCGGCATGGTGTAGGGCAGCGCCCCGTACCAGAGCCGCGCCACCGTGAAGCCGAACGCGAGGCACGCCATGCCGCCCACCGCGTCCAGCCAGAAGTGGTTCGCGGTCGAGACGATGACGACCAGGGTCAGCGCCGGGTACAGGAGTCCGAGGACCCTCACCCACGGCACCGAGGCCAGGGCGAAGATCGTCAGGCCGCACCACAGGGACCAGCCGATGTGCATGGACGGCATCGCCGCGTACTGGTTCGACATGTGTTTCAGGTCGCCGGACGCCATCGAGCCCCAGGTGTGGTGAACCGCGACCGTGTCGACGAAGTGGCCGCCGTTCATCAGGCGGGGCGGGGCGAGCGGGTACAGGTAGTAGCCGACCAGGGCGACCGCCGTCGTCGCGAAGAGCGCCGTCCGGGCCGCCGCGTAGCGGCCCGGATGGCAGCGGAACAGCCAGACGAGCACACCGAGCGTGACGATGAAGTGCAGTGTCGCGTAGTAGTAGTTCATGCCGACGATGAGCCATGTCACCGAATTCACGGCGTGGTTGACGCTCTGCTCGACGGCGATGGAGAGATGGTGCTCCATGCGCCAGATCCAGTCGGCGTTCCTCAGAGCCTGCGACCGCTGCTCCGGAACGGCGTTGCGGATCAGGGAGTACGTCCAGTAGCTCACCGCGATCAGCAGGATCTCGAACCAGAGCCTGGGGCGACGCGGTGCGCGTATACGGCCGAGGGGTCCCCGCCCATCGCGGCGGTCATCCGCCATGGGTGATGTGGTGGGCCCCTGTTGGCCTTCCAGTGTCGTCACGGTCGATTCACCCATAGAGACAGAGTCTGCCAGATACCGACCCCTCGCTCGATCATCCCCCGGGTGGGTCATCCACGCACGCTCTACGTCCTGCGGAGGACGGGTTACCTAGGGGCGCGGCAGACGGTCCCCTGGGGCCGAAGCGGTTGAACCGCGGACCACCAGTTCGGGCATGAAGACGAATTCGCTGTGCGGCGCGGGCGTCCCGCCGATCTCCTCCAGGAGCGTGCGGACGGCCGCCTGGCCCATCGCCGGGACCGGCTTGCGCACCGTGGTCAGGGGTGGGTCCGTGAAGGCGATCAGCGGGGAGTCGTCGAAGCCGACCACCGAGACGTCGGACGGGACGTCGAGGCCTCGCTGCCGCGCCGCCCGTATGGCACCGAGGGCCATCATGTCGCTGGCGCACACGATCGCCGTGCAGTCCCGGTCGATGAGCGCCGTGGCCGCGGCCTGGCCGCCCTCCAGCGTGTACAGCGAGTGCTGCACCAGATCGCGCTCGATCTCCGCCGGGGACAGGGGCAGGAGGTCCTGCATCGTGCGTACGAAGCCCTCGATCTTCCGCTGGACCGGCACGAACCGCTTCGGGCCCAGGGCGAGCCCGATCCGCGTGTGGCCCAGCGAGACGAGGTGGGTGACGGCGAGCTGCATCGCGGCCCGGTCGTCGGGCGAGATGAAAGGTGCCTGCACCTTCGGCGAGAAGCCGTCGACCAGCACGAACGGCACACCCTGCGCGCGCAGCTGCTCGTAGCGCTGCATGTCCGCCGAGGTGTCGGCGTGCAGCCCGGAGACGAAGATGATGCCGGAGACGCCTCGGTCGACGAGCATCTCCGTGAGCTCGTCCTCGGTGGAGCCGCCGGGGGTCTGCGTGGCCAGGACCGGGGTGTAGCCCTGGCGGGTCAGGGCCTGGCCGATGACCTGGGCGAGCGCCGGGAATATGGGGTTCTCCAGCTCCGGCGTGATCAGGCCGACCAGTCCGGCGGAGCGCTGGCGCAGCCGCACGGGCCGCTCGTAGCCGAGGACGTCGAGCGCGGCAAGCACGGACTGGCGGGTGGCAGCGGCCACCCCCGGCTTGCCGTTGAGCACCCGGCTGACCGTCGCCTCGCTGACCCCCGCCTGCGCTGCGATGTCGGCCAGTCGCGCGGTCACGGGATGGGACTGTACCGGTCGCGCGTCGGACTGCCCACCGTCAACCGGTCGCCGCGTGCGGGCAGTTGAACGGCCCGCTGCGGACTGCTGCGTCATGGCGCTCCCTCGTCTGACTGGCATGTGGCTCGCGTGGGGCCCATGGGGTTCCGATGATCCCCGCGCCGGCCCGGTGTAGCAAGAGCTTGCAGATTCTTGCACAAGGCATCCGTGGCCTGTCAGACCGGTCGGCGCGCCCGCACGCCCCGGAGCGCAGGTCACGGACCGATAACCGACTGGATCTTCTTGCAATATTTTTCTGCAAGGTCTTTCGCCGTGCTTGCAACGCTGTTACGTTCACGTCGCCCGGCGGCGGCAACGGTGCGGTCGGCGAGTCGGCAAGGGGTACGGACGGGACCGTCTCCCACCACTTCGGGCTTTCACCCTCTAGGAGATCTCATGCGGCGTGGCATAGCGGCCACCGCGCTGGTGGCGTCCCTCGCCCTCGCGGCGACGGCCTGCGGCGGAAGCGACAGCGGCAGCGACAAGGCCTCGGGGCCCGTCACCATCACGTGGTGGGACACGTCGAACGCCACCAACGAGGCACCGACGTACAAGGCCCTGGTCAAGGAGTTCGAGAAGGCGAACTCCGGCATCAAGGTCAAGTACGTCAACGTCCCCTTCGACCAGGCGCAGAACAAGTTCGACACCGCCGCGGGCTCCAAGGGTGCCCCCGACGTGCTGCGCGCCGAGGTCGGCTGGACGCCGGCCTTCGCGAAGAAGAGCTACCTCCTGCCGCTCGACGGCACCGAGGCCCTCGCCGAGAAGGACAAGTTCCAGCCGAGCCTGATCAAGCAGGCCCAGTTCGAGGGCAAGACCTACGGCGCGCCGCTGGTCACCGACACCCTGGCCCTCGTCTACAACAAGGACCTCTTCAAGAAGGCCGGCATCGACCTGCCGCCCGCCAACTGGGCCGACCTGAAGGCCGACGCCGCCAAGATCAAGTCGAAGACGGGCATCGACGGCTACTGGGGCTCCACGCAGGGCTACTACTCGATGCCGTTCCTGTACGGCGAGGGCAGCGACACCGTCGACGCCTCCGCGAAGAAGATCACCATCGGTTCGCCCGAGGCCAAGAAGGGCCTCACGGCCTGGCAGGGTCTCTTCGACGGCAAGGGCCTGCACAAGGCCGACGCCACCGCCGACGCGTACGCCCACATCCAGGACGCGTTCGTGAACGGCAAGGTCGCCGCGATCATCCAGGGCCCGTGGGAGATCACCAACTTCTACAAGGGCTCCGCGTTCAAGGACAAGGAGAACCTGGGGATCGCGACCGTCCCGGCCGGCTCCACCGGCAAGGCGGGCGCCCCGACCGGCGGCCACAACCTCGCGGTCTACGCCGGCTCGGACAAGGCCCACCAGGAGGCCTCGCTCAAGTTCGTGAAGTGGATGACCTCCGCGGCCACGCAGGAGCAGATCGCCCTCAAGAACTCGACGCTGCCCACGCGCGAGGACGCGTACACCACGAAGGTCGTCACCGACCCGGGCATCGCCGGCTTCCAGAAGGTCCTCACCGCCGCCCAGCCGCGCCCCGAACTGCCCGAGTACAGCTCGCTGTGGGCCCCGCTCGACACCGAGTGGCCCAAGGTCGCCACCGGCAAGGAGTCCCTGGACAAGGGCATCGGCAACGCGCGGACCTCGTTCGCGAAGCTGGTCCCCGACTTCAGCAAGTGACCCCTCTTTGACGGCTGCCGCCGGTTCCGCCCGCGAGGGGGCGGGCGGAACCGGCGGCGCCGCGCCGCACGCAGTGAGCAGCCGATCCCCAGAAGGTGCCGAACCATGACAGTCGCCGTCGACAGCACGGCCGCCAAGACGCGCGGCGGCCGCGCGCCGCGCCCCGGCCCGCTCAAGCGCCTGCGGCGCTCGTACCAGAAGCACTGGTACGCGTACGCGATGATCGCGCCGGTCGTCGTCGTGCTCGGGGTCCTCGTGATCTATCCCCTGGTACGGGGCTTCTACCTGACGCTCACCGACGCCGACAGCCTCAACTCGGCGCGCACGATCGGCGTCAACCACATCGACGCCACGTACCAGTTCATCGGGTTCGGCAACTACGCCGACATCCTGTGGGGCCCGACCTCCTACGACCGCTTCTGGTCGCACTTCATCTGGACGATCGTGTGGACGGCGCTCTGCGTCGCCCTGCACTACGTCATCGGGCTCGGCCTCGCGATGCTCCTCAACCAGAAGATGCGCGGGCGCACCTTCTACCGGCTGCTGCTCATCCTGCCGTGGGCCGTACCGACGTTCGTCACCGTGTTCTCGTGGCGGATCATGCTGTCCGACTCCGGGATCATCAACTCCGTGCTCGGCTCGCTGCACCTGCCGCAGCCGCAGTGGCTGGAGGACACCTTCTTCCAGCGCTCGGCCGCCATCCTGGTCAACACCTGGTGCGGGGTGCCGTTCATGATGGTGTCGCTGCTCGGCGGCCTCCAGTCGATCGACCCGGTCCTCTACGAGGCCGCGGAGATGGACGGCGCGAGCCCCTGGCAGCGCTTCTGGAACGTCACACTGCCCGGCCTCAGGTCGGTCAGCTCCACCGTCGTACTGCTCGGCGTCATCTGGACGTTCAACCAGTTCAACGTCATCTTCCTGCTGTTCGGCAACACCGCGCCCGACGCCCAGATCCTCGTCACCTGGGCCTACTACCTGGGCTTCGGCCAGCAGCCGCGCGACTACGCCCAGTCCGCCGCGTACGGCGTGCTGCTCCTGTCGCTCCTCGCCGTCTTCACCTCCTTCTACTACCGCTGGCTGAACCGCAATGAGCAGCTCGCCTGACGCCGCAGGAGCCGCCTCCATGAGCACCACGACCGTCGACACCCCGGCGACCGGCGCGCAGCCGGTCACCGAAGCCGTCCGCCCGCGCCGGGCGCGCCGGCGCGGCGAACGCAGCCGCCTCGCGACGTTCCTGTCGCACGGCGTGCTGAGCGTCGCGAGCCTGATAGCCCTGTTCCCGATCGCCTGGCTGGTCTATCTGTCGCTCGGCCCGGACAAGGACGACTACCTCCACCCCGGGCGCATCCTCGACAAGGCGACCCTCTCGAACTACTCGTTCGTCCTGGAGCACACCAACTTCTTCAAGTGGCTCGAGTCCACGCTGATCGTGTCCCTGGGCACGACGGTCGTCGGCGTCCTGTTCGCCGCCACCACCGGCTACGCCGTCTCGCGCATGCGCTTCCCCGGCCACCGCAAGCTGATGTGGGTGCTGCTGCTCACGCAGGCGTTCCCGATCGCCGTCCTGATCGTGCCGATGTACGAGATCCTCGGCGACCTCGGCCTGATCGACACGTACGGCGGGCTCATCCTCGTGTACTGCTCGACCGCGGTGCCGTACTGCGCGTGGCTCCTCAAGGGCTACTTCGACACCATCCCGTACGAGATCGACGAGGCCGGCCGCATCGACGGGCTCTCGCCCTTCGGCACCTTCGCCCGCCTCATCGTCCCGCTGGCCAAGCCGGGCCTCGCGGTGGCCGCGTTCTACAGCTTCATCACCGCCTTCGGCGAGGTCGCCTTCGCCTCCACGTTCATGCTCGACGACGAGAAATACACCTTCGCCGTGGGCCTGCGCAGCTTCGTCAGCGAGCACGACGCGCAGTGGAACTACATGGCGGCGACCGCGGTGTTGATCGCCATTCCGGTGTCCGCGTTCTTCTACCTTGTCCAGAGGAACCTGGTCACCGGCCTCACGGCGGGCGGCACCAAGGGCTGAGCCCGGCCGCTCCGCCCGACCCCCGCACGCACGCAAACCCCTGACGCAGCAAGGACACCATGAGTCAGCACACTGCCGACACGGCGCAGGCCGGCGCGGCCTCCGCCTCGACCTCCGTTCCCGCGCAGGCGTCCACCGGCTGGTGGCGCGACGCGGTGATCTACCAGGTCTACCCGCGCAGCTTCGCCGACAGCAACGCCGACGGCATGGGTGACCTCGAAGGCATCCGCGCCCGGCTCCCGCACCTCAGAGACCTCGGCGTGGACGCGGTGTGGCTCAGCCCGTTCTACGCGTCCCCGCAGGCGGACGCCGGCTACGACGTCGCCGACTACCGTGCCGTGGACCCGATGTTCGGCTCCCTCCTCGACGCGGACGCCGTGATCCGCGACGCGCACGGACTTGACCTGCGCGTCATCGTCGACCTCGTGCCCAACCACTCGTCAGACCAGCACGAATGGTTCAAGCGGGCCCTCGCCGAAGGACCCGGATCGCCGCTGCGCGAGCGCTACCACTTCCGGGCCGGCAAGGGCGCGAACGGTGAACTGCCGCCCAACGACTGGGAGTCCATCTTCGGCGGCCCCGCCTGGACGCGCGTCGCCGACGGCGAGTGGTACCTCCACCTCTTCGCACCCGAGCAGCCCGACCTCAACTGGGAACACCCCGCCGTCGGCGACGAGTTCCGCTCCATCCTGCGGTTCTGGCTCGACATGGGCGTCGACGGCTTCCGCATCGACGTCGCGCACGGCCTCGTCAAGGCCGACGGCCTGCCCGACCTCGGCGCGCACGAGCAGCTGAAGCTGCTCGGCAATGACGTCATGCCGTTCTTCGACCAGGACGGCGTGCACGACATCTACCGCGCCTGGCGGCTGATCCTCGACGAGTACGCCGGCGAGCGCATCTTCGTCGCCGAGGCGTGGACGCCCACCGTGGAGCGCACCGCGCACTACGTGCGCCCCGACGAGCTGCACCAGGCCTTCAACTTCCAGTACCTGTCCTCCTATTGGGACGCGACCGAGCTGCGCGACATCATCGACCGCTCGCTCGACTCGATGCGTCCCGTCGGCGCCCCCGCCACCTGGGTCCTGTCCAACCACGACGTCACCCGGCACACCACGCGCTACGCCAACCCGCCCGGCCTCGGCACCCAGCAGCGCGTCGCCGCGGAGCCGGCGCTCGGCCTGCGCCGCGCCCGCGCCGCGACCCTGCTCATGCTGGCGCTGCCCGGCTCCGCGTACGTCTACCAGGGCGAGGAGCTCGGCCTGCCCGACGTCGTCGACCTGCCCGACGAGGTGCGCCAGGACCCGTCGTTCTTCCGCGCGGCCGGGCAGGACGGCTTCCGCGACGGATGCCGGGTGCCGATCCCGTGGACCGTCGACGGGCCCTCGTACGGCTTCGGGGCGGGCGGCTCGTGGCTGCCGCAGCCCGCGGGCTGGGGCGCGCTGAGCGTGGAGGCGCAGACCGGGGTGCCCGGCTCGACCCTGGAGATGTACCGCTCGGCGCTGGCCGTGCGGCGCGCGCACCCGGCGCTCGGGGCGGGTGACTCCGTCGAGTGGCTGGCGGCGCCCGAGGGCGTGCTCGCGTTCCGGCGGGAGCCGCGCGGCGGCGGCGAGGCGTTCGTGTGCGTCGCGAACACGACGGGCGCCGCGGTGCGTGTGACCGTGTCGGGCCGGGTCCTGCTGGCCAGCTCGGCCGCCGACGACATCGAGCACGGTGACGGTCACGCGGTCGTTCCCGCCGACACGACCGTGTGGTGGACCGTCTGACGTTCTGAACCGCTCTCCCCGGCACCCGCGCGGCCGGGGAGGGCATCCCCCCACAGCCCCCTGCGATTGGCAGGGACACCTCATCAGCACACCGACGTGCAGGAGGAAACATGGCTATCAGATCGCGGGCGGCCGCGCTCGCCCTCGCGGCCGGCACCCTCATAGGGGCCGCCGGATCCGCCGGGACGGCCCAGGCGGCCCCGCCCGGCGCCAAGGACGTCACCGCCGTCCTCTTCGAGTGGCGGTTCGACTCGGTGGCGAAGGAGTGCACCGCCCGGCTCGGCCCCGCGGGCTACGGATACGTCCAGGTCTCGCCGCCCCAGGAGCACATCCAGGGCCCCCAGTGGTGGACCTCGTACCAGCCCGTCAGCTACAAGATCGCGGGCCGGCTCGGGGACCGTACGGCCTTCAAGAACATGGTCGACACCTGTCACGCGGCCGGCGTCAAGGTCGTCGCCGACACCGTGATCAACCACATGGCGGCCGGATCGGGCACCGGTACCGGCGGCTCCGCGTACTCCAAGTACGACTACCCCGGCACCTACTCGGCCGCCGACATGGACAACTGCACCGCGCAGATCAGCAACTACCAGGACCGCTTCAACGTCCAGGAGTGCGAGCTCGTCGGCCTCGCCGACCTCGACACCGGCGAGGAGTACGTGCGCGGCCGCATCGCCACGTACATGAACGACCTCCTCTCGCTCGGCGTCGACGGGTTCCGGATCGACGCCGCCAAGCACATCGCGGCCGCCGACCTCGCCAACATCAAGTCGCGGCTCAGCAACCCGAACGCCTACTGGAAGCAGGAAGCGATCTACGGCGCCGGTGAGGCGGTCTCGCCCGGCGAGTACCTCGGCACCGGCGACGTCCAGGAGTTCCGCTACGCCCGCGACCTCAAGCGCGTCTTCCAGAACGAGAACCTCGCCTACCTCAAGAACTACGGCGAGGGCTGGGGCTACATGGCCTCCGGGCAGTCCGCCGTCTTCGTCGACAACCACGACACCGAGCGCGGCGGCGACACCCTCAACTACAAGGACGGCGCCGACTACACCCTGGCGAACGTCTTCATGCTGGCCTGGCCCTACGGATCACCGGACATCAACTCCGGCTACGAATGGACCGACAAGGACGCCGGACCGCCCAACGGCGGCACGGTGAACGCCTGCTGGCAGGACGGCTGGAAGTGCCAGCACGCCTGGCCCGAGATCCAGTCCATGGTCGCCTTCCGCAACGCCACCCGCGGCCAGTCCGTCACCGACTGGTGGGACGACGGCGCCGACGCGATCGCCTTCGGCCGCGGCGGCAAGGGCTACGTCGCGATCAACCACGAGTCCTCCGCGCTCACCCGCACCTACCAGACGTCGCTCGCCGCGGGCACGTACTGCGATGTGCAGAGCAACAAGGCGGTGAGCGTGAACAGTTCGGGCCAGTTCACGGCGACGCTCGGGTCGAACACGGCCCTCGCCCTGTACGCCGGCAAGTCCGGCTGCTGACCCGGATCCCGACCCCGCCCCTTTCCCGGTAACCCCCGTTCCGGCTGCCCGGCGCGTCCTCCCCGCTCGCGCCGGGCGGCCCTGTCCGCGCACCCCTGTGTCCCTCCCGCCGCCCTCCCGTCGAGGAGTACCCGTGATACGCCCCGCCCTGCCGCGAAGAACAGCGGCCGTCCTCGCCGTCGCCCTGTGCGCGGCCCTGGCCCCGGCCCTGCCCCTGGCGGCGGCCGCCCAGAAGCCGCCCGCGCCCCCGTCCGACGCCCGGCTCGCCGCCGCGCCCGCGCGGCACGACCTCACGCGCGAGCAGTTCTACTTCGTCATGCCGGACCGCTTCGCGAACGGCGACACCTCCAACGACCGCGGCGGGCTGACCGGTTCACGCTCGGCCACCGGCTACGACCCCACGGACAAGGGCTTCTACCAGGGCGGCGACCTCAAGGGCCTGACCGAGCGGCTCGACTACATCAAGGGCCTCGGCACCACCTCCATCTGGCTCGCCCCGATCTTCAAGAACCGGCCCGTCCAGGGCGAGGGCAAGGACGCCTCCGCCGGGTACCACGGCTACTGGATCACCGACTTCACGCAGGTCGACCCGCACTTCGGCACCAACGCGGACCTCACGAAGCTGATCGCCCGCGCGCACGCCAAGGGCATGAAGGTCTTCTTCGACGTCATCACCAACCACACCGCCGACACCGTCGACTACGCCGAGAAGGAGTACGGCTACCGCCCCAAGGGCGCCTACCCCTACCTCGACACCCAGGGCCGCCCCTTCGACGACCGGGACGGCGTGCGCAAGGTCGACGCCGACTCGTTCCCGTACACCCCGAAGAACACCGGGCAGAAGGTGCCCGCCTGGCTCAACGACCCCGCGATGTACCACAACCGGGGCGACTCCACCTTCGCCGGGGAGAGCGCCGAGTACGGCGACTTCGGCGGGCTCGACGACCTGTGGACCGAGCGGCCCGAGGTCGTCTCCGGCATGGAGAAGATCTACGAGCGGTGGGTGCGGGACTTCGACATAGACGGGTTCCGCATCGACACCGTCAAACACGTCGACCTGGACTTCTGGACCCAGTGGGCCACCGCCCTCGACGCGTACGCGAAGAAGCACGGCAGGCCCGACTTCTTCATGTTCGGCGAGGTGTACTCCGCCGACACCGACGTCACGTCCCCGTACGTCACCCGCGGCCGCCTCGACGCGACCCTCGACTTCCCCTTCCAGGACGCGGCCCGCGCCTACGCCTCCCAGGGCGCCTCCGCCGACCGGCTCGCCAAGGTCTTCGCCGACGACTACAAGTACGCCTCCGGCAAGGCGAACGCGTACGAGCAGGTCACGTTCCTCGGCAACCACGACATGGGCCGCATCGGGTCCTTCCTCAAGGCCGACGACGCGAAGGCGTCCGACGCCGAACTCGTGCGGCGCGACAAGCTCGCCAACGCCGTGATGTTCCTGTCGCGCGGCAACCCCGTCGTCTACTACGGCGACGAGCAGGGCTTCACCGGCTCCGGCGGCGACAAGGACGCACGGCAGACCATGTTCGCCTCCAAGGTCGACGACTACCTCGACGACGACGAACTGGGCACCAACCGCACCCACGCCGAGGACTCCTACGACACGAGCGCGCCGCTCTACAAGGAGATCGCCGCTCTCGGAAAGCTCCGCAAGGACAACCCGGCCCTGGCCGACGGCGTCCAGACCGAGCGCTATGCCAAGGGCTCCGTGTACGCGTTCTCGCGCACGGACGCGAAGACCGGCACCGAGTACGTCGTGGCGCTCAACAACGCCGCCGAGGCCAAGGACGCCACCTTCGCGACCGGCTCGTCCGGCACCCGCTTCGACGGTCTCTACGGCACCGACAAGCCCGTGACCAGCGGCTCCGACAAGAACGTCACCGTCACCGTGCCGGCCGGTTCCGCCGTCGTCTACCAGGCCGCCAAGCCCCTGCCCGCCCCCGCCGCCAAGCCCTCGGTCACCCTCCACGCCCCCGCCGCCGGGGCCACCGGCACCGTGACCCTCCAGGCCGACACCGACGGCGGACAGCTGGACCGCGTCGTCTTCGCCGCCCAGACCGGCAACGGCGCCTGGCACACCCTCGGCTCCGTCGACCACGCGCCGTACCGGATCACCCAGCACATCCCCGACGCGGTGGCATCCGGAACACCTCTGCGGTACAAGGCAGTTGTGGTCGACCGCGCCGGACGCACCGCCAGTGACCTCGCCGCGACGACGGCGGGGCAGGCGCCCGAGCCCGCGAAGCCCAGCGCCGTCGACCGCGCCTACGCCGTCGTGCACTACAAGCGGACCGGCGGCGACTATGACGGCTGGCAGCTCAAGTCGTCGTCCGGAACAGGGGACTTCACCGGCCGTGACGCGTACGGCGCCTTCGCCTGGGTGAAGCTCGCCGACGATGCCGGCTCCGGCAGCCTCACGTACACCGTCGAGAAGAACGGCGCTGCCGACGGGCCCCAGCGCACCGTCGACCTCGGCGCGACCGGCGAGGTCTGGGTCGAGCAGGGCAAGGACGGCCAGGCCACGACCGCCCCCGACGGCACCTACCCGCCGCAGGACAAGACCAAGGCCGTCCTGCACTACCACCGCGCCGACGGCGACTACGACGGCTGGGGACTGCACACCTGGACCGGCGCCAAGAACCCCACCGACTGGTCCAGGCCGCTCGAACCCGTGAACTCCGGGAAGCCGGACGCGTACGGCGTCACCTTCGAGGTGCCGCTCGCCGACGGCGCGACGTCACTGAGCTACATCCTGCACAAGGGCGACGAGAAGGATCTGCCCACCGACCAGTCCCTCGACCTCGCCGCCAACGGCAACGAGGTCTGGCTCCTCGCCGGACAGCCCCGCCCCGTCCTGCCGCAGACCGGCGGAGCGCCCGACCTCGACCTCACGAAGTCCGAGGCGCAGTGGATCGACCGCGACACGGTCGCCCTGCCGTCGGACGGCACGGCGGCCCTGTCCGCCCAGCTCGTCTACGCCCGAGACGGCGGCATCACCGTCAAGGACGGAGCGCTGAGCAGCGAAGGGCAGTGGCTGCGCCTGAACAAGGCGGCAGGCGGGCTCACCGACGCCCAGCTCGCCCGCTTCCCGCAGCTGAAGAAGTACGACGCCTACGCCGTCGACCCCCGTGACCGCGACCGGGTCGGCGACGCCCTGAAGAGCCAGCTGATCCTCACCCGCCGTATCGCCAACGGCGCGCTCGTCACCGCGACGGGCGCACAGACAGCGGGAGTTCTCGACGATCTGTACGCGCAGAAGGCCGCCGAGGCGTCACTCGGACCCGTCTTCACCAAGGATGCAGTGACCCTGTCCGTCTGGGCGCCCACTGCCCAGTCCGTCGCCCTCGACCTCGACGGACGCACCGTCGCCATGCGCCGCGACGGCGCGACCGGCGTCTGGTCCGTGAAGGGCCCGCGCTCCTGGCAGGGCAAGCAGTACCGCTACGCCGTGAAGGTCTGGGCGCCCAGCGTCCAGAAGATCGTCACGAACAAGGTCACCGACCCGTACTCCACCGCCCTCACCGCCGACTCGGAGCGCAGCCTCGTCGTCGACCTCGACGCGAAGAACCTCGCCCCGTCCGGCTGGTCGGCGCTGAAGAAGCCGAAGGCCGTGCCGCTGCGCGACGCGCAGATCCAGGAACTCCACATCCGCGACTTCTCCGTCGAGGACCGCACGGCCAAGCACCCCGGCACCTACCTCGCCTTCGCCGACAAGGACAGCAAGGGCAGCCGGCACCTGCGCGAACTCGCGAAGGCCGGCACGTCGTACGTGCACCTCCTGCCCGCGTTCGACATCGCCACGATCCCCGAGAAGAAGTCCGAACAGGTCACCCCGGACTGTGACTTGACCACGTACGGGGCGGCCTCGGAGCAGCAGCAGGAGTGCGTCGGCAAGAGCGCGGCCAAGGACGCCTACAACTGGGGCTACGACCCGTACCACTACACCGTCCCCGAAGGCTCCTACGCCAGTGACCCGGACGGCACCGCACGCACCGTCGAGTTCCGCAAGATGGTCGGGTCCCTGAACGCGGACGGGCTGCGCGTCGTCATGGACGTCGTCTACAACCACACCGCCGCGAGCGGCCAGGCCAAGACGTCCGTGCTCGACCGCATCGTGCCCGGCTACTACCAGCGCCTCCTGGCCGACGGCTCCGTCGCCACCTCCACGTGCTGCGCGAACACCGCCCCCGAGAACGCGATGATGGGCAAGCTCGTCGTCGACTCGATCGTCACCTGGGCCAAGGAGTACAAGGTCGACGGCTTCCGCTTCGACCTGATGGGACACCACCCCAAGGCCAACATCCTCGCCGTCAGGAAGGCCCTCGACGCGCTCACCGTCGAGAAGGACGGCGTCGACGGGAAGAAGATCATCCTCTACGGGGAGGGCTGGAACTTCGGCGAGGTCGCCGACGACGCCCGCTTCGTGCAGGCCACGCAGAAGAACATGGCGGGCACCGGCATCGCCACCTTCTCCGACCGGGCCCGCGACGCCGTGCGCGGTGGCAGCCCCTTCGACGCCGACCCCGGCGTCCAGGGCTTCGCCTCCGGCCTCTACACCGACCCCAACTCCTCGAAGGCGAACGGCACCGAGGCCGAGCAGAAGGCCCGCCTCCTGCACTACCAGGACCTGATCAAGGTCGGCCTGACGGGGAACCTCGCCGCCTACACCTTCACCGGCAGCGACGGCCGCACGGTCAAGGGTGCGGACGTCGACTACAACGGCGCACCCGCCGGATACGCCGACGCGCCGGGCGACGCCCTCGCCTACGCCGACGCCCACGACAACGAGTCGCTCTACGACGCGCTCACCTACAAACTGCCCGCCTCCACCACCCCCGCGGACCGCTCGCGCATGCAGGTCCTCGCCCTCGCGACAGCCGCGCTCTCGCAGGGTCCCGCGCTCTCCCAGGCCGGCACCGACCTGCTGCGCTCCAAGTCCCTCGACCGCAACTCCTTCGACAGCGGTGACTGGTTCAACGCCATCCACTGGGACTGCCGCGACGGCAACGGCTTCGGGCGCGGACTCCCGCCGGCCGCCGACAACAAGGACAAGTGGCCCTACGCCACACCCCTGCTGACCTCGGTGCCCGCCGCGAAGTGCGCGGACATCGAAGGGACGTCCGCCGCGTACCGGGACCTGCTGAAGATCCGCACCACGGAGCCGACGTTCGGCCTCGCAACGGCCGGGCAGGTGCAGGAGAAGCTGTCCTTCCCGCTCTCCGGCAAGGAGGAGACGCCCGGGGTGATCACCATGCGACTCGGTGACCTCGTCGTCGTCTTCAACGCCACGCCGAAGACACAGGAACAGCGCGTCGGCGCGGCCGCGGGCACGTCGTACCGGCTGCACCCGGTGCAGGTGGCGGGCGCCGATCCCGTGGTGAAGTCCGCCTCGTACGACGCCGGTTCGGGAACGTTCAAGGTCCCGGCGCGCACGGTGGCGGTGTTCACGCGCTGACCGGAAGGAAAGCCGGACGCCCGGCACGGCAGGGGTGACAGACCCCGCCGTGCCGGGCGTCCGCGTCCGCGTCAGCCGACCCGCTTCTCCATGAGCGTCACCGCGTACTTGCTGCCACCCGCGCCCGACTTGAACGGCTGCTCGCCCACGACCGCGTAGCCCGCGCGCTCGTAGTAGGCCCGCAGCCGGGGGTTCGTCGACACACAGTCCAGGCGGCACAGGGCGCGGCCCGCGGCGGCGACCCGCTCCTCGGCGTGTGCGAGCAGCGCGCGTCCGGTACCGGCCGGGGCGCCGCGCCGCACCATGAGGCGGTGCACATAGCCGGCCTCGGGCGGCCGGACACCCCACGCGGGCTCGTCGTCCCACCACAGCTCGTACGCGCCGACCCCGGCGCCCTGCGCGTCGTCGGCGAACCACACCTCGCCCTCCTTGATCCGGAGGCGGAAGTGGTCCTCGGTCTTCTCGCCGGGCTGCCACTGGTCGATGCCCTGCTCCACCATCCAGCGCGCCGCACCGTCGTACAGGGCGACGAGCGCGGTGAGGTCTTCGGGTCCGTCGGATGCCCCGCGGAACGTGAGTCGTGGCGTCATGGAGTCATGATCCCGAAGGGGCGGGAGCGGGCGCGAGGGCGACAAGGCGCCCGATGAGGTCGCCGAACGTCCCGTCGGCCGGCTCGTCGGCCAGGATGTGGCGCAGCAGACCCGCCATCTCCTCGTCGTACGCGGCGCTCACCGCGGCGAGCGCCGCGAAGTCGTGCACGAGCTGCGCCTCCAGCTCGCGGCGCGGGATGCGCCGCCCGTCCAGCCAGATCAGCGCCGTGGACTCGGCGAGCGAGATCCACGACCGCACCACCAGTTCGAGGCGGGGTGGCGGGTCGGTGACGCCGAGGTGCATGAGGATCTGGACGTACGCGGCCTGCCGGACCGAGTCGATGAGCGCGTTCGTCGTCGACGAGCCGACGGCGGGGCCGCCCCGCATCAGGGCCGAGAAGCCGGGCCCGTGCTCGTCCACGAAGTCGAAGAACCGCCCCATGACCCGGATGAGCCGGGCCCCGAGCGGACCGTCGTGCGGCTCCTCGAAGCGCTGCGCGAGATCGTCCGCCGCGCGCCTCAACGCCGCCTCGTACAGGCTGAGTTTGCCCGGGAAGTAGTGGTAGACCAGCGGCCGGGAAATGCCCGCGGCCGCGGCTATCTCGTCGATGGAGACGTCGTCGGGGGAGCGGTGGCTGAACAGTTCGAGTGCGACCCCGATCAACTGCTGCCGCCGCTCCTCGACTCCCATCCTGCGGCGCACCCCGGTTGTCATACGAACACCCTACCGAGCGATTCCGGCCTCGTGCGGAGCACGTCCGCGCGAGCCGGTCACAGGTCGAGCACGAGGCGCTCACCGCGCGCCCGGGAGACACAGATCAGCATCGAGTCGTCACGCTCCGAGTCCGTGAGCAGCTCGTCCCTGTGGTCGACCTCGCCCTCCAGGACCCGCTGTTGGCACGTCCCGCAGAACCCCTGCTCACAGGAGTACGACACGTTCGGCACCTCGGCGCGCACCGCCGCGAGCACCGAAGTGCCCGCAGGTACGGGGACGGTACGGCCGCTGCGGCGCAGTTCGACCTCGAACGGGCCGTTCCCGTCGGCCGACGTGTGCGGCGCGAACCGTTCCAGATGCAGCTCGCAGTGGCCCGGAAGCGCCGCGGCCACCGCCTCCATCAGACCCTCGGGCCCGCAGCAGTAGACCGCGGTGTCCGGCGCCGAGTCCGCGAGCAGGCCGGCGAGATCGGGGCGCCCGCCCTCGTCCTCGGCGACGACGCTCACCCGGCCCCGCTCGCCGCCGAGCTTCTCCGCTTCCTCCAGGAACGGCATCGACGCGCGCGTTCGGCCCGCGTACAGCAGCCGCCAGTCGGCGCCCCGGGCTTCGAGGGCCCGCAGCATCGGCAGGATCGGCGTGATGCCGATGCCGCCCGCGACGAACACGTACGACGGGGCGCCGGCGGCGAGGGGGAAGCGGTTGCGCGGCCCGCGCACCTCGATCTCCGACCCCTCCTGGAGCTGCTCGTGCACCTCGCGCGAACCGCCCCTGCCGTCCGCGATGAGCCGCGTCGCGACGGTGTACGAAGAGGTGTCCTCGGGGTCGCCGCACAGCGAGTACTGCCGGATCAGCCCCGACGGCAGGACGAGGTCGAGATGCGCGCCCGGCTCCCAGGCGGGCAGGTCCTGGCCCTCCAGGCGCAGTTGGACGACACCGTCGGCGACGGACTCGTGCCGGGTGACGAGGAGCCGCAGGGCACGCGCGCGCGGACGCCCCGAGACGGGCTCCTCAAGGGCGGGCATCGGCCACAGCGGGGACGCCTGGATGCGGCGGCGCAGGGCGCGGCGCGCGAGCAGGGCGGAGCCGGTGACGAGCAGGACGGTACGCAGCCGTGGGGTGCGGAGGCGGGGCATGGTCAGACGGCTCCGTTCGGGGTCCGGGCTTCCGCCGCCGTCGCGGCGGGGGAGCCGGCCAGATAGGCGACCGCCTGCGCGGTGCTGCCCTCTTGGGAGGGGTGGTAGGAGCGGCTGAGGTAGCGCGGGATGGACTTCACCATGGCGCCCGTCGAGGGCAGGACGCCCCGCTTCCCGCCCCGGTAGAACTCCTTGAACGACGCCTTGCCGTCGAGCACCGTCGGGTCGTTCTCCATGAAGAAGCGCGCCCCGCGCTGCCACAGGAACATCAGCGCCGAGAACGCGAGCGCCCAGGTCCGCACCCGGCGCCGGTAGCCGCCGTCGACGTGCTCGAACAGCTCGAAGGCGACCGAGCGGTGCTCGACCTCCTCCGCGCCGTGCCAGCGCAGCAGGTCCAGCATCGTGGGGTCCGCGCCCTTGCGGTCCAGCTCGTCCGCGTTGAGCACCCAGTCGCCGAGGAACGCCGTGTAGTGCTCGATCGCGGCGATGAGCGCGACCCGCTCCATCAGCCACCACTCGCGCGCCCGCCCCGGCGGCAGCGTCCGGTCACCGAGCAGCTTCTCGAAGAACCAGTCGACCTGAGCGGTGTACGGGGTCGGGTCGAGCCCCTGCTCCTTGAGGTGCGGCAGCACCTCGTCGTGGGCCTGCGAGTGCATGGCCTCCTGGCCGATGAACCCGATCACGTCCTCGCGGAGCCGGTCGTCGCGGATGTACGGCAGGACCTGCTTGTAGACGTGCACGAACCACCGCTCTCCGGCGGGCAGCAGGAGATGCAGCACGTTGATCGTGTGCGTGGTGAACGGGTCGTCCGGTATCCAGTGCAGCGGTGTCCTGTCCCAGGAGAAGGAGACCCTGCGTGCCTTGAGCGCGACGCGCTCGTCAGCGACGGGCCGCGGTGCCCGGCTCTGCGTATTAGACATGGCGTCAATGTACTGACGGGTAGGGGACGGGTACAGCCCTCGTGCACCCTTTTCTTTACGGACGTGTCAGCAAGGGGTGACCCGGGGCGCCGCGCGTTCAGCGCAGGGCGCCCACCTCGCGGCCCGTCGCCGTGCGGCCGGTCAGCTTCGTCCTGGCTCCCTGCCGGGTCCGCGCGGCCAGGACGTTGTCCGTGGCGCGGGCGCCGCCCGACGACGCGATCGACGTGACCTGCCTGCTCGCGGCGGCCACCACGTACCAGGTGCCGCCCCGCGACTTCCACAGCACGCCCGCGAGGACCAGCGGGTCCCGGCTGCCGCAGGCCGGGGTCCCCTCCGACTTCGCGGCGACCGCCGCCGTCGTCCCGCCGGGCGCCGTGAACAGGGCCAGCGTCCGCGCCCCGCCGCCCCGCCAGGTGTCGGCCCGCGCGCACGCCCAGTCCGCCGCGCCGCTGCCCTCGGGGAGCTGCTGGCGCGCGTACGCCCAAAAGTTGACGGTGCGCACGCCGTGCGAGCGTACGGAGGTGAGGGAGCACGCCGAGTGCTGCCAGTCGGCAGCGACCGCCTCGCGCGGCGCGCCGGGGCGTCCCGCGGTGAGATGCGCGGGCACGAGCTCGCCGAGGTCGGTCGAGAGCCGCGTGCCCGCGTCGTCCCGCAGCGCGAGAGCGTTCCAGGACCTGCAGTCGCGGGCGAGCGCCGGGCTGGCGAACGGGGCCGTCACGCCGTCGGGGGCGCGGCCGAGCGGCATCGGTGCCGCCGACGGTTTCAGCAGGTTCCGCACGGCGGCGCCGCGCACCCAGGGCGCCGTCAGATAGCGCACGTTGCCGTCGGCCCGGTCCACGACCAGGGCGCCCGCCTCCGGGCCCGTGGCGCCGTCCGCCCGCGCGAAGTCGAGCGCGGCGCCGCTCGTGCCGTCCTTCGGCTCCGCGTACCGCACGATGCGCAGCCCGTCGTAGAAGAGCACGATCCGCGCCTGGTCGACCTCGCCCGCGTACAGCAGCTGAGGGGGTCCGGGCGGGGCGCCGGCCTGGGTGCCCGGTGTCGCGGAGACCTGGACGGAGCCCCCGGGCCGGGCCCAGACCGCGAGAGCGCGCCGCAGCAGCGGCCGGTCGCCGGTCAGGGAGCCGCGCGCGGGCCAGACGGAGAAGTCCGTGCGGGCCGACGTCTGCCACGCCGTGGCCGGGACCCTCGTCAACCTGCCGGGATCCAGGGCGGCCAGGCCCGCCGGGTTCTGCGCGTACGCGGGCGCCGCGGCCCCGTCCGGTGCCCAGCCGCCGCCCGGCAGGCCGAGCAGCGCCCCGCACACCAGCGTCGCCGCGGCGGCCGCGATCACGGCCTTCACGTGCTGCCTGCGCCGCATGAGGTCCGGCGGCCTGGCCTGGAGCGAACACGGGTCGAACTCGGTCGACTCCAGCAGGGCGAGCGCGTCCTTGCCCGCGGGCAAGGCCACGCCGTCCGCCTCGGCGAGCGCCGCGTCCGGGTCCTCGGCGCCGGCCGCTTCCAGCATGTTCCGTACGGCCCTGTCGTCGAGCCGTTCGAGACCGCGCAGGACGAAGGCGGCGCGGCCGGGGCCGCTGAGCGCGGACAGCCCCTGGTCCAGGGCCAGTTCGTCGGCACCGCCCGAGCGCGGGAAGAGCCGCAGGCCCCACACCTGGGGGAGCAGCGGCGGCAGCTGCGAGCGCCGCGGCCAGGCCCTGCGCCGCAGCGGGCGGCCCGCGTCGAGGGCGGTGCGCAGGACCCTGAGCCGTACGAAGCCGTAGCCCGGATCGCCGTTGCGCCCCTCGGCGGTGCGGGGCGCCGGGACGGCCGCGGCGTCGGCCGAGGTACGCGCGCGCGGCAGGGCGCGCTGGGTCAGGGAGTGCGCCGTGAGCACCCGGCGGTTGCGGCCGAGGCTGGGCGGGAGCACCAGATAGGCGAGCCGGACGAGCCGCGGGTAGTGCTCGACGAGAGCGGCCTCGGCCTGCTCCACGTCGACGACCGGACCGGGACGGGGGACGACATCCTGTGACTGCACCTTCGACTGCACGTTCAGCTGAACGAGCGAATCGTCGGATGGTCACTTCACGGTGTCACCCCGGCTCCGGCTCCGGTTCGACCAGCAGGCGGGCGTAATTCGCCATCGACCTCTGGTATCGGGGCAGATGGGGCGCCAGCGCGCCGAGCACGAGCGACAGGCCCTCGCGGTCCCGGCCCAGGCCGGACAGGCACAACGCCAGCGTGGCGCGCACGGCGTCGTCCAACTCGTCGGAGGGCGCGTCGAGTTCGGGGGTGAGAAGCGCCACACCGTCCTCCGGCCGGCCGATGTTGCGCAGGGAACTGGAGAGCTGGATCTTCGCGCGGCGGCCCCGGTAGCCGGACAGGCCGAGTTTCAGGGCCTCCTGGTACAGCGGCACGGCCCGGTCCGAGTGGCCGGTCGAGTCGAAGGCGCTGCCGCGCTCGAACGGGCCGATCGGGCTGCCGTCCGGCAGCTCGGCGACGAGGTCGTCGATGGCGGCGCGGAAGTCGCCCGCGGTGGACTCGTCGTAGCCGTCGATGCTTGCCCATGTCGCGGCCAGGCGCGCTTCCCAGTCTTCGCTGCTCATCGGGTCACCATGGCACGGATGCGCCCACGCGGCACCGGGGTTTCTCCGAGATCCCGAGCCACCCGCGCCCCGCTTCACCCGGCCGTCAGCCGCTGCCGGATCCGCTCCACCGCCTCGTCCGGCACCCCGAGCCCTTCGCGCACGTACCTCTCGAAGTCCCCGTACCGCGCCACCACCTCGTCCTGCGCGGCATGCAGGTACGACGCCCGTACGCCGATCAGCGCGAGTGCGATCTCCGGGTCGCCGCCCTGCGCGGTGAACCCCTCGACGAGCGGCGCGAAGGCCTCCCGTACCGCCGAGTTGACCGACAGGTACTCCGCCTCCAGGGCCGCCGCGTCCGCGCCGAGGAGCGTCAGGACGACCGTCGTGGCCCAGCCGGTGCGGTCCTTGCCCGCGGTGCAGTGGAAGAGCAGCGGGCCCGTGTCGGGGTCGGCCAGTTCGGTCAGGAGCGTGCGGTAGGCGGCCTGCGCGGACTTCGTCGAGACGAGGGCGCGGTAGGTGTCGGCGAAGAGCGCCTCGGCGCGCCCGCCGCCGAGCTTCTCGTCGGCGAGTGCCGGGTCGGACAGGACCTGCTTGAGCTGCGCGACGGCGGGCGCGGCTCCCGTCTGGGCGATCTTGTCGGCGAGCGCGTCCGCGACCAGGACATGGACGCCTTCGGGGACGTGGTCCGGGTAGGAGGCGCGCTCGGCGTTCGTGCGGAAGTCCACGATCGTGCGGATGCCGAGCGCGGAGAACGCCGGATCGGCGGCGGGGTCGAGCCGGTCGAGCTGCCCGGCCCGCAGGGCGAGGCCCGGGCGTACGGCGCGGCCGCCGGGCAGCGGGATCCCGCCGAGGTCACGGAGGTTGGCGACGGTGGTGGAGGGGATCGCGGGCATGGGCGGGACTCCAGAGGTCGCAGCCGTGACCGGATACACGGCTTTTGTCCCGCCCATTCTGACCCAGCGCCAAGCCCTACCCGAGCCGCCAGCCGTCGAACTCCACGGTGCCGCGCGCCCCGCCGCCCCCGTTCGTCGCCGTCATGAAGAGCCCCACGTCCTGTGTCGCCGACGCCCCCGGCACCGCCACGCTCGCCACGGTCCGCCAGGTCACCCCGTCGTCCGTCGAGCACTCACCCGTGTACGAGCCGCCGTACCGCGTCAGCCTCAGCGTCACAGGCGCCTTGATCCCGGTGATGCGCCGGTACGTGTCGAGCGTGCCGTCCCCGTTCGTGTCGTACGACAGCACGACCCCGTTGGACGGCGTCACGGACAGGTTCAGGAACCCCGGGGAGCCCGGCGTCGCCAGGGAGTCGCGGACGATGAGGCCCGCCCGCGCCCACGCGCCCGTGGCGGCCTGCGCGGTCACCTTCACCTGTACCGACGACCCGTCGGCGAAGCCGCCCTCGCGGTACGCCGAGCCGAACTCCGTGGTCCCCTTCCACAGGTCGGCGCCGGCCCCGTCGATCGCGTACCGGTCGCCCAACCGCCCGAAGACGGCGGCGTTGTTGGTGACGGTCCGCCAGGCGTCGCCGAGCGGCCCGGCCTCGAAGAGCGTGCCCGCGTGGACCGACGTCACCCGGTCCTCGCCCTGCGGCCCGTACCGCACGGAGAGCTCGTACGGCAGGGGACGCAGCGGCCGGTCCAGGGGCGTGCCGGGGGCGCTCGCCTGCCAGCGGACCCTGCCCGTGCCCGCGGGCGCGACGCTCGGCAGGGACGTGGGGCCCTCGGGCGCGGCGTCGACGCCCGACAGGGTGAAGTCCACGCGGCCGGTCGCCCGCAGCCCGTTGACGTTGCGGAAAGCGGCCTCCACACGCGCGTGCCCGCCGGGCGGGAAGGCGGCCGGCTGGGCGGTGACGGTCAGCGAGCCCTGGTAGGGCGCCCGCGCGAGCACGTCACGCACGCGCGCGGCCGTCTTGTACGCGTCCCCGATGGGCCGCAGCGGATAGTCCTTGCGCTCCAGGGTCCACCGCTCCTCGAACGCGAACCAGTCGACGGCCGCGGGCGCCGACCCGGTGGCCAGCGCGTCCTCCAGGGCGTCCAGCCACTTCTGCCAGCGCGGCACGTAGAAGTCGGACATCAGGCCGTGCCACTCGCGGTTGGCGTACTCGTGCAGGTTCCCCGGATCGGAGGTGGCGCGGTCGCCCCACACCGTGATGAGCACCTTGGCCGTGCGCTCGAACTCGACGCGCTCGCCGTCGCTCGTCGCGAGCCGCCGCGCGTCGTCGATCCACGGCCCGAGCAGGAACGCCGGATGCGTCCCGGTCACGTCGTCGGACAGCCGCATCAGCTTCAGCCACAGCGTCGCCAGGGCCCGGAACGCGTCCCGGTCCTTTCGCGCGTAGGCGGCCCGCAGCTGCGGCAGGAGCTGCCGCGAGCGGTGCGCGAGCGCCTGCCGCGCCACGTCCACCAGGTCGTACTTGTACGCGGCGGAGCTCCGCAGCCCGCCGGCCACGCCGAGAAGCCCGCTCAGGGCCGCGTCGAAGCGCCCCGGATCGTAGGTGAGGGCGCGGGGCGCGTACTCGGCGGCCCGGTTCGCGGCCAGGTCGGGCCGGGCGCAGAACAGCGAGTCGTGCGCGTCGCTGCGCTCCACCGCGTTGTGCTGGTACGCGGTGTCGTGCAGGGCGCGCCAGGCGGTCCGCGCGTGCGCGTCCCGGCCGCCGTAGCGGAAGTCGGCGTACCCGGAGAACCAGGCCGCCCGGTCCATCTTGCTCCCGGTCCACGCGAGTTCGGAGAACAGCTCGAAGGCCGCCGGGTCGCGGTCGGTGCCCTCCGGCATGAAGGCCGTGCCGGTGAGCGCGCTGCCCGCCTTGTCGCGCCACGCGAAGAACTTCTCGTTCCAGATGTGGGCGCGGGCGCCGATGGTGGTCCGCCCGCCGAAGTTCGGGATCGTGCCGAACGCGTACGGAGCGCCGCCCCAGTCCTTCTCGCGGTCGGTGACGGTCGTGAAGCGGTCGGAGACGCCGTCGACGATCAGCATGCGCTTCTTGTCGATCGCGTCGATCAGCGCGGGCAGCGGGTTGGCCTCCCAGCCGAGAATCACCCACGTGGCTCCCGGGTGCGCCTTCTGGAGGGCCTTCTCCACGCCCCGCGCCGCGTCCGGCACGGGCACGTCACCGGCGGTGCCGCCCTCGTGCAGCAGGTCCATCTTGAAGTGCCCGGCCACGCCGAACAGGTCCCGCTGATGCCCGTAGAACGAGGCGGCCACGTCGGCGAAGGACCGGGTGCGCGGGTCGAGCCAGTCGGGCCGGTCGAAGCCGTGCCAGGTGCCCTGCGGCACGACGTGCGCGTCGCCGCCGTTGCGTTCCACGAAGCCGTGGGGGACATGCCCGTAGTAGCCGGGGAACACGGGCGCCATGCCGAGCTCGCGCAGCCTGCCGGTGATCTTCCGGCCCAGCTCCACGCGCTTCGCGATGAGTTCGGGCGAGAGCGGTCCGCCGTACCCCGACAGGTTCTGCAGGAGCCACCACGGCTGGTGCGTGGGCGCCGGCAGCCAGGCGCGCGACTCCGCGTCGCTGTACCCGAAGTCCTTCAGGACGCGCTCGTACACGGCCTCCGTGCCCGCGATGACGAGGACCTCGTTGCAGCCGTGCAGCGCGAGCACGTCGATCATCCGCTCCCAGTACGGCCAGTCGGCGTACGGCGCGGTGTAGCCGTCGTTCGTGTCGTTGAGCGCGAACCGGTGGGGGAGCGCGGTGGATCTCTCCAGCGGGCGCGGGGGCGCCGGCAGCGTCTTCGGCAGGTCGAGCTGGCTGCCGTTCCACGTGATGTGCGCTCCGCAGACGTACTTGAGATACCAGTGAACTCCCGTGAGCAGCACGGCCGGTGTCGTACCGGACACCGCGATCTTTCCCCGGGTGCCGGTGACCCGGAACCGGTCGCCGCCCTGCGGGGAGAGGAGTCCGAGGCTGAACTGGTCCGCGTGCCCGGGGAGCAGTCTGTTGAGTGCGGAGCGTGCGGGAGCCGTATCGAAGGCAGGGCCCTCGGCGGCGTGAGCCGTGACGGGGAACCCCGCGGCGGCTCCCAGGCCGATGGCGCCGGCGGTGCCGAGGACGGAACGTCGCGACGGTGCGGTCATAGGTGTGCCCCCTGCGTCGGATGATGCGGCGCACGGTAACCCTGTGATCCCCCTCGCTCAACGGTGTGTACGGAGCTGGCGAGTTCGTGTCGCCGCACGGGACGGAAGGAAACGATGGGAATGACGCGACGCATGCGGCGCATATGGGTGACGGGAGCGATGGTCTCGCTGGCGGTCCTGACCGGCTGCGGATCGCACGGTGACACCATGCCGAAGACCGCGACCGGCAGCCTGGAACAGCTCGCGGCCAGGGCGAAATGCAGGCCCGACATCCAGACGGACGCCGACGAGCTGCGCCAGGCCACCTGCGGCGACGGCGCCGACCGCTACATCCTCGCGACCTTCGCCACCGACCGCGGCCAGGCCGAGTGGCTCGACCAGGCCGACGACTACGGCGGCACGTATCTGATCGGCCGCCGCTGGATCGCGGTCGGCGGCGACAAGGCGGTCACAGCGCTGCGCGGTCGGCTCGGCGGGACCGTGGAGAAGTCCTCCTCGCACCACTCGGGGAGTAATGGTGGCGGGGGTCAAGAGGAGGACGGGCACTCCGGGCACTACGGTCACCGCGCGAGCTGACCGCGCAGCAGTCGACGGGGGGTCAGGGCGTCAGGTACAGCGCTGACCCCGGTTGATGCAGCTCGCGACGCGCTTCATCAGGCCGTCGTCGAAGACGTTGATGAAGTCGCCGTGGTCGGTCACGGGCTTGTGCAGCTGCTCGGGGAACGAGTCGACGGCGAAGCCGGGGCCGGGCGGGACGTCGTACACGATGCGCTGCTGCAGCTGCGGGATCGCCTGGAAGCCCTGCGGGCAGGCCCCGCTGCCGGGGTCGGCGAAGGCGACGTGCGTACGGTGGTTGGCGCTGTCGGTGTTGCGCCCGTCCCAGCAGCTCTGGAACTTGAACGACCGCACGACCTTGCTGCCTTCGGGACAGATCGGGTACTTGTCCTTCAGCTGGCGGTCCTCGAAGCCGGTGCAGCTCCAGGACGCGTTCGCGTTCGCGTCGCCGTTGGTGAAGGCCTTGGCGTCACCGGTGATGATGCGCAGGAACCGCGGCATGGCGACGACCTTGCCGGCCGGATTTCCGACGAACTTCAGCGTGACCGAGGCAGGGGTCTGGATCTCGCCGACATTCTGGTCCTTGCCGCCGCCGTCGGCCTGAGCGTCGTTCTCGTCCTTTCCGTTCTGGAGGCGCAGAACAGGCCAGTAATAGGTCGACTTGTCACCCTGATTGCGGCAGCTCGTGTCGCCATTCGCAAGATCGTCGTCACTGGCGAAAGCGTCGTTCGCCTGGTTTCCCACGTAGTCGTGCATATGGTGCGCACCATTGCTCACGCCGGGCGCCACGATGACGTTGTCGGGATTGAACTTGCCGTTCTCGTTGCGCCCGCATTTCGTGGTGAACGTGCCCCGGGAGGCGGCGCGCTGGTTGCGCGGCGCCTTGACGTTGGGCTGGACGGAGTTGATGTCGACGAAGTCGGAGGCGTCGGGGCCGTTGCCGTTCTGCTGACCGCCGTCACCCTGCTGGCCGTCGCCCTGGCCGTCACCCTGCTGACCGCCGTCCCCTTGCTGACCGCCGTCCTCCTGGCCTCCGTCCGCGGGGGCGGACGGAGCGGCCGAGCCCGCCGGGGGGCTGCCGTCGGTGCCGGCCGACCTGGCCGTGCAGGCCGCGAGGTCCTTCATGCCCTCGGGCGCCGTACCGCCCGCCCGGCTGATCTCCAGGCCGATCCGGTCGATGAGGGTCGAACGCCGCTCCTTCAACGGCTGCAGAATGCTGTTCTGCACGAAGTCGGGGTCCCGTGCCGCCGCGTCCCGCGAGGCCGCGAGGCGCTGGTACGACTCGGTGATCTGGCTGTCCATCGTGGCCAGTTCGCCGTCGACCTCCGACCGCGCGGCGTCCGGTACGTCGGACAGCCCGTTGCCCACGTCGGGGCAGTCGATCGTGGCGACCTGTTGCTGTTGCTGCTGCGCTCCGTCGCCGCGCTGCGCCGGGTTCTCCTCGTGGGCGGACGCGTAGACGTTCACCGCGACCAGCCCTCCTCCACCCAGGAGCAGTGCGGCCGACGCGACCGTCATGCGCGTCGCGAGTGACGAGCGCCGTTTTCGTGATGTGCGTCCCATGGGGCTACGTACGCAACACGAGGGCTCCTTGTTCAAAGAGAGCGCCGGTGATTTCCCGCCGGATTCTCAACGGCCCTGATCCAGATAGGCGATGACGGCGAGAACGCGCCGGTTGTCGTCGTCCGACACCGGAAGTCCCAGCTTCAGAAAGATATTGGAGGTGTGTTTCGCGATCGCCCGTTCCGTGACGACGAGTTGGCCCGCGATGGCCGCATTCGACCGGCCCTGCGCCATGAGTTCCAGAACCTCCATTTCGCGCGGTGTCAGACCGCCGAGCGGCGCCTGTGCGGCCCGCCGCGAAAGAAGCTGCTGGATCACCTGGGGGTCCATCGCGGTCCCGCCCGCGGCGACCCGGCGCACCGCGTCGACGAACTGGTCCGCGTCGAACACCCGGTCCTTCAGCAGATAGCCGATCCCGCCGTTCCCGTCGGCGAGCAACTCGCGCGCGTACAGCTGCTCCACGTGCTGCGACAGGACGAGGACCGGCAGCCCGGGCCGCGCCCGCCGCGCGGCGAGCGCGCACTGCAGCCCTTCGTCCGTGTGCGAGGGCGGCAGCCGTACGTCGACCACGGCGACGTCGGGCTCCAACTCGGCCAGGGCCTTCGTCAGTTCGGGCCCGCTCTCGACGGCCGCGACGACGTCGAAGTCGTACGCCTCCAGCATCCGCACCAGGCCGTCGCGGAGCAGGAAGAGATCTTCGGCTAGGACAACGCGCAAGGAATCTCCATCGTCACCATGGTCGGACCGCCCGCGGGGGAGCTGACGGCGAGGATGCCGTCGAATGTACCGAGCCGGCGCTCGATCCCGCTCAGTCCCGACCCGGCCCCGACGCTCGCGCCGCCCTTCCCGTTGTCGGTGACGGCGATCCGCAGCATGCCCGTCGCGCCGGTGTGGTGCACGTCGACCCAGACGCGGTCGGCCCCCGAGTGCTTGACGGCGTTCGTGAGGACCTCGCTGACGGCGAAGTACGCCGCCGACTCGACGGGCGCCTCGGCGCGGCCCGGCAGGTCCACGTCGACGTCGGTGGTGACCGGCAGCCGCAGGGCGAGCGCCTTCACCGCGTCGCCGAGGCCGCGCTCGGCGAGGACCGGCGGATGGATGCCGCGGACCAGGTCACGCAGCTCGGTGAGGGCTTCGGCCGAGGACTTGCGGGCCTGCGCGAGCAGCTCCTTGGCCTTCTGCGGGTTCTTCTCGACCAGTGCCTCGATCGTGCCGAGGTCCATGCCCATGGCGACCAGGCGGGCCTGCGCTCCGTCGTGCAGGTCGCGCTCGATGCGGCGCAGCTCCGCGGCCGAGGTGTCGACCGCGTCGCGCCGCGTCTGCGTCAACACCTGGACACGGGCGGCCAGTTCACCCGACTCGGGCGTGAGGACCGCGCGGGCGAGGAGGAAGTGGACCCGCAGCAGGGCCGGGGCCAGGAAGTAGCCGGCCACGAGAAGCGCGGTGGCGAGAGCGGCGGCCTGGAACGCGGAGCCCTGACCGCTGATGGGCACGAACCCGTACCACCAGCCGACGTGCGTGCCGTCCGTGAAGACGCGCCACAGACCGGCGGCGAGGGCGTACCCCTCCAGTGGATAGACGATGAGCGCGGCCGGCAGGAGCGCGGTCACGAAACCGGCCGTCATGTCGACCAGGAGCCACAGCAGGTCGCGCCAGGTCGCCGGGTCCCCGAGCATCAGCCGGCACCGCTCCGCCGGCCCCACGACCCCGGTCCGCACGTCGGCGGGGAAGGGCCGGTACGCCGCCGGGATGCGGATCCCGTACCACTCGGCGGCGACGACGCGCCGCCAGTTCGCCCAGGACCTGACCAGGGAGAGCACGGCCGGAGTGGTGAGCACACCGACGCCCAGGACGATGAACACGATCGAGAGGACGGACAGGACGAAGAGGGTGAGCGACCCGGCCAACCCCACCACTGCCAGCACGAGGCCGCGCGCCCCCGCGACCAGTGCGCGGCGCGCCCGCCCGCGGCCCTTGCCCGACGCGTCCATCCCGCTCTCCGTCCACCGCCCGGTCCGTACGCCCCCAGTCTCCCCGGCCGGGGCCGTACGGGGCATGGGGCCGGGCACCCGTCCGGGGGTGTACCTGGCACCACCCCAAGAACCCCCAGGCCCCGGCCTCCAGGCCCCGGCCTCCAGGCCTCAGGTCTCCAAGCCCCGGCCCCCAGGCCCCAGGCCCCAGGCCCCAGGCCCCGGCCCCCAGGCCTCAGGTCGCCAGCACCTTGGCCTCCGTCGCCGGGTCGAGGCCGAGCACCGGGCGGTCCGGGCGCTGGGGTGCCGTCCCGCCTATGGACTCCAGCCAGGCCCAGGTGTCGGCGACGGTCTCCTCGACGGGTCGGCACCGCAGCCCCGCCGCGATCGCCTTCGCCACGTCACCGCTGTGCAGCGCGGCATGCATGTCGCTGCCCGGAGGCACCCACACCGGCAGCTGCATCCACGGCTCGATCCCGGCCGCGGTGATCACCTCGGGGTCGGTCCAGCGCAGGTCGGCGTCACCCCCGGTGACCCGGGCGCAGGCGTCGAGCAGCCCTCCCATGGTGGTGTGCCCGGAGGGGCTGATCAGGGTGTACGGGCCGCTCAGTCCGGCCTGCGCCGCGTCGAGGACCCAGGTGGCGAGGTCGCGCACGTCGATGTACTGGAGCGGCAGTTCGCGGGGGCCGGGGGCGAGCACGGGGCCGCCCCGCGCCATCCGGGCCAGCCACCACGGGAGCCGGCCGATGTTCTCGTAGGGGCCGAGGATCAGACCGCACCGCACCAGCAGGGAGCGGTCCGCGCCGAACGCGTCGACCGCTGCGAGCTCACCGCCCCGCTTGTCCCGCGCGTAGTCCGTCTGCTCCGCGTCGGGCGAGGCACCGGTGACGACCGGGGCGTCCTCGGTGTAGCCGGGCGGGGGCGCCCACTCGTACACGGACGAGCTGGACACGTATACGTAGCGGCCCGCACGCCCCGCGAGCAGCCGGGCGGAGTCGCGGACCGCACGGGGCGCGGCGGCCCAGGTGTCGACGACGACGTCCCACTCGCCGTCGCTGCGCGCGAGCGCGGCGAGCCCGCCGTCCGTGTCTGCCAGGGTGCGGTCCCCGTGCAGGGACCGCACCCCTTCAGGCGCCGCGTGCCGCCCGCGATGGAACACCGTCACGTCCCAGGACCGGGCGACCGCGGCCTCCACCACGGCGCGCCCCACGAATTCCGAACCGCCGAGTACCAGAAGTCTCATGCCGGTGACTCTGCCCGCTCGCGGTGCGTCAGGGGATCGGTTTCTGCTCGTGGGAGAACGAATCGGCCGGGGGAGGCCGGGGGAGGCCGGGGGAGGCCGGGGGAGGCCGGAGGGCGGCACCCCGCCCGTCGGTCACCGTCCGTCGGTCACCGCGTCGCCGGCGGGGCGTACTTGTACCCCACCCGCCGCACCGTCTGGATCACCTGACGGTGCTCGGCCCCGAGCTTGCGCCGCAGCCGCGCGACATGGACGTCGACCGTCCGTCCGTCGCCCACGTGCCCGTAGCCCCACACCGTGGTCACGAGCTGGTCGCGGGTGTGCACCCGGTGCGGGTGCGCGACGAGGTGCGCGAGCAGCTCGAACTCCAGGTACGTCAGGTCGAGTTGGCGCCCGTCGACCCACGCGGTGCGCTGCACGCCGTCGATGCCGACGAGGGCGTCGGTGCCGGTTCCGGCGTCGGTGCCGGTGTTCTGCGACGCGGCTTCGGGCCGGGGACCGGGCGCGTCGGGCACCGGGAGCAGAGGCTGCTGGTCCGCGGGTACGAGCACCAGGTAGCCGATCATCGGCGGCCGGCCGGGGAGCGTGGGCAGGGTGTGCGGGGGAGCGGGCAGCCAGGTCGCGCCCGGCGGCAGGAAGTCCGCGACGTCGACCACCTCGTCCCGGTCGACGGCGCGCAGCCGGTGGCGGCCGGAGACAGCGGGGGAGGGGGCGGCGGTCATGGAGGAAGCGGTGGAGAAGGAAGGGGTGTTCGCCATGAGTGGTCAACTCTTTCGCGCGAGGAGTCATCGAGATCGTCGAGAACTGCGAGGTCGCAGAAGGACCTACGTCGTGCGCGCGGGCCGAACGCCGGGGTGAGTCGGCTTTAGAGGGCCTGCGCGTTCTCCGCGCGGCAACACACCCGGTCGAAGTCGTGGTGCTGACGGGAAGGCCAGAAGGGCTCGAGGTCGTGGCGACCCGTCGCGGTGTTCTGGAAGCTGGCCATGCCCCCATTGAAGCAGACGGGTTCGCGGGGCAGGACCCCCCTCTCACCGGTCGGACGGCACCTTGGCGTGAACTTGACGTTCCGCGCGGCTCTCCGGACGGGCAGCGCGAAGGGCGCCCACCGGACCGGTGGGCGCCCTTCGGGAAACAGGAGCCGGGGATCAGACCTGGCCGGCCTTCTCCAGAGCGCTGCAGCAGGTGTCGACGATCAGGCGCGTCACGACGTACGGGTCGACGTTCGCGTTCGGACGACGGTCCTCGATGTAGCCCTTGCCGTCCTTCTCGACCTGCCACGGGATGCGGACCGAGGCGCCGCGGTCGGAGACGCCGTAGCTGTACTCGTTCCACGGGGCGGTCTCGTGCAGACCCGTCAGACGGTCGTCGATGCCCGCGCCGTAGTTCTTGACGTGGTCCATCGGCTTCGAGCCCTCGCCGAGCGACTCGCACGCGGTGATGATCGCGTCGTAGCCCTCGCGCATCGCCTTCGTGGAGAAGTTGGTGTGCGCGCCCGCGCCGTTCCAGTCGCCCTTGACCGGCTTCGGGTCGAGGGTCGCGGAGATGTTGAAGTCCTCGGCGGTGCGGTACAGCAGCCAGCGGGCCACCCACAGCTGGTCGGAGACCTCGAGCGGGGCGAGCGGGCCGACCTGGAACTCCCACTGGCCGGGCATGACCTCGGCGTTGATGCCGGAGATCCCGAGACCCGCCTTGAGGCAGTTGTCCAGGTGCGCCTCGACGACGTCGCGGCCGAAGATCTCGTCCGCGCCGACGCCGCAGTAGTAGCCGCCCTGCGCGGCCGGGAAGCCGCCCACGGGGAAGCCGAGCGGGCGCTCGCCCTCGAAGAACGTGTACTCCTGCTCGATGCCGAAGATCGACTCCTGCGCGGCGAACTGCTCCGCGACCTCGGCGAGCGCGGCACGCGTGTTGGACTCGTGCGGCGTCATGTCGATGTTCAGGACCTCGCACAGGACGAGGATGTCGTCGCCGCCGCGGATCGGGTCCGGGTAGGAGGCGACGGGGCGCAGTACGCGGTCGGAGGCGTGACCCTTGGCCTGGCTGGTGCTCGAACCGTCGAAGCCCCAGATCGGCAGCTCTTCGAGCGCCGGCGCGGAACCCGCGATTACCTTCGTCTTCGAGCGGAGCTTGGCCGTCGGCTGGGTGCCGTCGATCCAGATGTACTCAGCCTTGAACGTCACGGGGCCACATCCTTCGGGTGGGTCTGTACGGCGCAGTCATGTGCGGGTGCGGCGCCTCGGTGTGCTGCTCCGCAGACTGTCAACAGGCGATTTCCCGTCCGTTGCCCGTATGTGAACCCCGTGTTACCCGGGCCCCTTTGTGGCCGGAGTCACGTTTCGAAGGGCGGCCCCGGCCCGCGCACGTCATGGGGGCACGCGCGCGGGCCGGGGCCGCAGGCCTGTGGGGTCAGCCCACCTTCTCTATACGTGCGTTGCGGATGAGGAATTTGCCCGGTTCGCGGACCTGCTCGAACGCCGAGTTGTTCAGCAGGACGCAGCTCCCGGAGACGGAGGTGACCTCGACGGACGTGGACTTGCCGTTGTCCAGGTTGGTGACCTTGAGCTTCGTGCCGGCCGGGAACTGCCCGCTGGACGCGGCGGGCGCGCCGCCCTCACCGGACAGCGTCACGGTCGAACCGGCACAGACCTGCTCACCGGCGGCGTCCCCTCCGGCGCCACCGGCGGCGTCAGTGGGGTCGGGCTCGGCGGTGACCGTGTCCGGCGGTGCGGCCGTCACGGTCTCCGTGCCGCCGGCCGCGTCATCAGCACCGTCCCCGGCCTGCGCTCCGGCCCCCGCCGCGTCATCAGCACCGGATCCGGCCTGCGCTCCGGCCCCGGCTCCGTCCCCGGCCTCGCAGCCGGACGCCGCCTCCTTGCGCCGGATCTCGGCGATGACCGCTTCACGGTTGGCGATGCGGGCCTCGGACTGCGCGTCCGGGGCGGCCCGCTGCCCGTCGATGAACTTCTGGTTGTTGGCGATCGCGGTCTCCAGTCCCTGGCAGACCTGGGCGTTCTGCGCGACCGGCGCCGCATTGCCCGTACTGGCGAGCGCGAACGCCGCGCCTCCGGCGACGAGGGCCGCGCTCACCGCGAGCGCGGCCTTCTTCCGGGGGCCCATCCTTCTCCTGCGGGACATGTCCGCCTCCTGTCGTCGTTACGAACGTCGGTGCGCGCACCGTTACGTACGGGAAACTGGAGGGCGGAACTCAACTGACCCCAGGGGAGCTCAAGTAACGTACGTCACACGAGAGTTGGGTGCATGAGGCGAGCCCGTCGCGGCTCAGTGGCGTCCGAGCGCGTCCCGGACCGCGTCCTCGCTGCGCGCCACCACGGCCGTACCGTCCTCCGCCGTGATGATCGGCCGCTGGATGAGCTTCGGGTGCGCGGAGAGCGCCGCGATCCACCGGTCGCGCGAACCCGCGTCCCGCGCCCAGTCCTTCAGGCCGAGCTCCTTCGCGTCGGCCTCCTGCGTCCGCGTGATGTCCCACGGCTCGAGCCCGAGCCGCTCCAGAACGGCGCGGATGTCGTCCTCGGACGGCACGTCCTCCAGGTAGCGCCGCACCGTGTATTCGGCGCCTTCCGCGTCGAGCAGGGAGAGCGCGCTGCGGCACTTCGAACAGGCGGGGTTGATCCAGATTTCCATGGGGCCAAAGGTACGGGAAAGGCCTTGTGGCCAGCGGCTATTGTCAGTGCCCGGCAGTAGAATAGAAGCAGTGTTCGAGGGAGCGTCCGGGGCCGCGGAGGGCCTCGGAAGGTCTCCCTCCCGCGACAGGAGGATGTCTGTGCCCGCTGCCGCACCGATGCTGATCGACCTGCCCGGCAAGCCACTCGAAAAGAAGGCCCTGCCCGCGGGACGGCCGCGTGACTGGTACATCACGCACAACCGCCGCCTCAAGGCCATGCGCCTCGCGATCGCCCTGCTCGACGCGGGCGTCTACCTTCCGAACCAGGCCCACAACCGGACGATACGGAGCACGGCGGAGCGCGTCGGCATCCATCCGCCGTCGGACATCACCTGCCACATGGTGCGCGCGTTGATGCGCTACAGCCGCTGACGGCCAGGTGCGCCGCCCGCCCGTGTGTCTTTCGACGGGCGGGCGGCGCACGGCAGTTCTCACTTCTTCGCCGGCGCCGGTCCCGCCAGCTCCTTCTCCAGAGGCGTACGGAAGCGGGGAGTGACCCGCGCCTCGCCCACCCACTCCTGGAGCCGCGCGGCCTCCGCCCCGACGGCGGCCGCGGCCTCCCGGCCCACATCCGCGAGCAGCCGCCACCGGATGACGCCGTCCTTGCCCTGAGCCCATCCGCCGGCGATCCGCCCGTCCCACCACACGGTGGGCCCGATGTTGCCCGCCCCGTCGAAGAGCGGCGCCCGCAGCTCCGGCGGCAGATACCAGTCGCGCTGCTGCCAGCCCATCGCGCTCGGGTCGAGCCCCGGGAGCAGGGCCGCCCACGGCTCGGCGTCGGTGGTGACCGGCTCGACGGCGTCGGGGAGCACGAACCCGGCCCCCTCGTCCAGCTCCACCTCGACCGCCCCGGCGGCGGCGAGCGCCCTGCGTACGTCGCTGACCTTCCACCCCGTCCACCACTTGAGGTCGGCTTCCGTGGCCGGACCGCACGAGCCGAGCCAGTGCCGAAGGAGTTCCGACTGGGCCTCGGCCGCGGGGAGTTCGGGATGCGCGGGCGTGAGCGCCCACCTGAACTGGCTGGACGTCCACGACCCGCGGGGCCGCCCGCGCACGACGCGCCCTTCCATGCCGAGCACGCGCAGCAGCCGCGTCGAGATCGACTGCCACGCCTCGTACTTCTTGCCCGGCGCGTACAGCAGCTGCGTACGCAACCGGGGTTCGTCCTGGGCGAGTTCGGCCGCGGTGGCCTCGCCGCGCGCCCCGATCGCCGCCAGGGTGCCCGCCTCGACGTCCGCGAGCCATGCCGCGTCGTGCTCGCTGCCCGCCTCCAGATGCTTGACGAAGGAGGCGCGCTCCCGCGCGGCGACCGCCACACCCGTCGACGCGTGCACCACGGCCGTGAGCGCGGCGGGGAACACGAACACCGTGTGCCGCATGCCGTGCATGCGCACCAGGGAGCGCTCCGTATACAGGGCGCGCTCGACATCGGCGACCGTCTTCGACGGGTCCCTGAGGCGCGCCCCCACCGCCAGGTACACGGTGGCGGGGTCCGTGCCGTGCAGCGCCACGAGCGACCCGGCGACCTCCTCGGCGGACCCCGCCCGCGCGGCCGGCGCGAGCCGCTGCCCGGCCGCGAGCCTGGCCCGCCGCTCCGGCGCCCCGATGTGCCGCCGCCCACCACTCACGAGGTCCTCCCAGGACTGTTCGCCGACCGTGCCCCCATCCTGCCCGGGCCCGGGCGCATTCACCTGTTTGCCGTACCCGGCATGACGCCCGGGCCCCGGCCGCCTTGACTGAGATGACGGGTGAGCGGAACTGGCAGCGGGAGGCATGATGTCGGGACGTGGCATACGGGGAGCGGCAGCCGGACTGCTCGTGGCGGCGGTGCTGCTCGTAGTGGCCGGGTGCTCGGACAACGACTCCAGCCCCTCCGGCGCGGTGTCCAAAGCCGCGTCCGCCGCGTCGTCCGCGGCGTCCCGGGGCGGTGACGTCGTCGCGTCGGCCACGGCGAAGGCCCAGGAAGAGCTGGACCGTATCAAGGGCGGCGTGAACGCCAAGGGCGACATCGCGCTGGGCGACGTGACGAAGGACGGCGACCGGCTGACGGTCCCCGTCACCGCCACCAACAGCTCCGGGTCCCAGGCCTCGTACGCGGTACAGGTCAACTTCCGCGACAGCAGCGGCAATCTTCTCGACACGGTCGTGGTCACGGTCGACGACGTGGACAAGGGCAAGTCCAAGAAGGCGACGGCCCGCAGCAACCGCAACCTCACCGGCGACGTGAAAGCGGACGTCGGCCGAGCGCTGCGGCACTAGCCGTGACCGGCTCCGCAGGCCACGCGGACGGTGCGGCATGACCACTCCCCAGGCCAGGGCCGAGCTGGGCAGGGCGGCCCGCAAGCGCGCCTCACGCTCCTCGCACGGTGCGTGGATCCCCGCCGCCGACCGCGCCGACCCCATCGTCGTACTGGAACGGCAGGCGGCCGACCGCGTCGCGGAACTGCTGCCCATCCGGTACGGACGGATGGCGGCCTCCCCGTTCGCGTTCCTGCGCGGCGCCGCCGCCGTCATGGCCGGCGACCTGGCCACCCAGCGCGCCACCGGCCTCACGGTCCAACTCTGCGGCGACGCCCACCTGTTGAACTTCGGCCTGTTCGCGTCCCCGGAACGGTCCCTGCTCTTCGACGTCAACGACTTCGACGAGACCAGCCCGGGCCCCTTCGAATGGGACGTGAAACGGCTGGCCGCGAGCGTGGCCGTCGCAGCCCGCGACAACGGGCACAGCGACGCCCAGGCCCTCAGGTCGGCCCGCGCCGGCACGGCCGCGTACCGCACGACGATGCGCCGGCTGGCCGGGATGGGCGAACTCGCCGTCTGGTACGAGCACGTCGACGCGCACCAGTTGCTTCCCCTCATCCGCTCCGGCCGCAACCGCCGCCGCGTCCAGGCGACCCTCGCCCACGCCACCCGCCGCACCAGCCTCCACGCGCTCGGCAAACTCACCGAGGTCGTCGACGGGCGCCGCCGCATCATCAACGACCCGCCGCTCCTCGAACCGGCGAGCACCCCCGACAGGGCCACGGTGCGCAAACTGTTCGGCGACTACCGCTCCACCCTCGCCGAGGAACGCCGCCGCCTCCTCGACCGCTACCACTTCGTCGATGCCGCCCGCAAGGTCGTCGGCGTCGGCAGCGTCGGCACCCGCTGCTTCATCGTGCTGCTCGAAGGGCGCGACGCCGACGACCCCCTGTTCCTCCAGATCAAGGAGGCCACCCGGTCCGTCATCGAGGAACACCTGCCGCACGGCCCCTACGTCCACCCGGGCCACCGCGTCGTCGCCGGCCAGCGCCTGCTCCAGGCCACCGGTGACATTTTCCTCGGCTGGATGACCGGCCCGCAGGGCCGCGCCTTCTACTGGCGTCAGCTGCGCGACATGAAGGGCTCCGCCGATGTCGCCGGCCTGGGCCCGGACGAACTGCGCTTCTACGCCGAACTGTGCGGCAACACCCTGGCCCGCGCCCACGCCCGCTCCGGCGACCGCATCGCCATCTCCGGCTACCTCGGCCGCGCCGACACCTTCGACCGGGCCGTGGCCGACTTCGCGCTGCGCTACACCGACCAGAACGCCGCCGACCACACGGCCCTGCGCAGGGCGGCGTCGGAGGGCCTGATCACGGTGGCACCGGGCGTCTGAGTACGCCGGTACGGCCGCCCCCGTCACCGGGAACGGCCGTACCCACAGGACCGTACGGATGTCTCAGACCCCGTTCGGGGCCTCCTGCGCTGATGCGTCACCCCGGGCCGCTTCCAGGGCCGCCCGCAGATGCTCCTCCTCCTCGTTGCTCAGCGAGGTCTGGACGAGGTGACCGCCGTACGTCGCGATCTCGGGGATGACCTTGTCCGGGGAGGCCTGCTTCACCAGGACGAACAGCGCGGCGGCGCCGGGCTGCAGGTTCTGGCTCAGGTCCTTCATGAAGTCGTCGTTGATGCCAGTGTCGGTCGCGGCACCACCGGCCGCCCCGGCGGCGGCGCCGACGGCCGCACCGAGCAGCGGCACCAGGAAGAGCAGCCCGATGACACCGCCCCACAGCGCCCCGCCGGCCGCACCCGTCGCCGTGTAGTTCACGGCCTGGTGCAGCTTGATCTTCCCGTCCTCGCGCCGCTCGACGACCACGATGTCCTCTAGCTCGACGAGGTGCTGCTTGGCCAGCTCGAGCATTTTCTCGCGCACCTGATTGGCCGTGGCGAGGTCGTTGTAGGCGACGACGAACAGATTGCTCATACGGCACTCCTCGGAAGTCTGTGCAACTTCGCCCGAGTTTATGAGCGTTTAGGGCGTCCCGCAGAACGAAGCCCCCGCCCCTCCGGGAGGAGGCGACGGGGGCCATACCGCTCAGAAACGCGCCCGGGGAACCCGGCCGTGCTTCCTAGATGTCGAAGAACTGATGCTGCAGTCTCGCCACCTTGGACACGAGACCGTCGTGCTGCTCTGACCAGCGGGGGAGCGGTCATCATTGGCCGTTGTTGGTCACCGTGGGCCCCCTTGGACGGCCCAGGGTCCTCGGCCGTCAGGTTGTCAGGCCCTCGGCGAGCAGGCGTCCAGGTCGTCAACTGCGGACAGAGTCGGCCGCTGCGGCTGTAACTATGGCTGGCGTCTCCTGTACTGCCTTCGGAGTGTTGGCCGGCGGTTTGTGGCTGTTGGCAGGCGGCCTTGTGACGCTGGCTGGATGGACAGGCCTCCTCTTGGTTCGCAAGCAAGTTGCTCCGCAGGCTCAGTCAGCGACCTACTGCGACGCTGCTCAACCCATCGCCACGATGTGCCCGCGGCCGGGAACGGCGCCCCATCCATCCCGGTGCCGGCCGATCCCCCGCCGGAGGCATCGTCCTTGGCCGTGGGCCGCGAACCTCGGGTGCTCGACTCTTGGCCCTGGCCCTATCCCTATGTGGGCGGGCGTCGGCGCAGCCGGGAAGTCCGCCCGGCGGAGCGGAGCGCAGCCGGGTGCTTGATGAAGTAGGGAAAGTTCTACCGCGCCGGTAGCCGGACAGCTTTCCTCGGAACGCCTTCGCCTTCGCCTTCTGCGCCGACTCGTGGAGAGAGTGCCAGCCGCGAACGGGGCGCGAAATTCTGGGATATGACGAAGAAGGGGAAGACACGTCCCGCGGGGACTGGGCCGTGTCTGACAAATGATCACCGGCTGGCTCGCGGAGCCACGTTGTCCGCAGCCTGAAAGCCCAGCAGGTCGCTCGCGGTGGCCAGGCCGGCTGCTGTTCAGCTTTGGGAATTGGGTTTTCGGTTGCTGGCAGGATGGCCGGATGGACGAGGACACCGCCCCACATGGGGCGACGAGGTCAGCCCCCGCACGGCGTTGAGCGAGGCGCTCAAGCGGCTCGCCGCGGCTACCCGCTACGACACCGCAGAGTTCGACCAGGCGCTGGTTGGCCTGGCGCTGCTGTGCGCGGGGGCACCTGTTGAGGCCCTAGAACTATTCCTCGCGGCTACGGCCGCACTCTCCGACCCGGATCCCGATGTGCGGGTGGCAGCGCATGTTTCCCTCAATGCCGTACGCAGGCGGAACGAACCCGACGAGGAGCTCCGCGCTGCCGTTCGCCGAGCAGTCGAGCAAGTCGAGCAACGGCAACTGGGAGACGCTATGTGATCGTCGGGCTGGTTCGCGGAGCCGGAGGATCAGGGAGGCCAGGACGACTCCGGCCCGGTAGCGGTCGGCGAGTTTGCCGAAGCGGGTGGCGATCGCGCGGAACTGCTTGAGGCGGGCGAAGCATCGTTCGACCACGTTACGGTCGCGGTAGATCTCCTTCTTGAATGCGGGTGGTCGGCCACCGAGGGCTCCACGCCGTCGGCGGTTGGCTAGCGTGGGACTCGCCCTCGGTGGAGGACAGCGGGAAGCGTGGCGGCGTCAACGGCCTGTGATCGGTGCGGGACAACGAGCGTGTCCCGACGACAGATCGGTCTCGTCTTGGGAGGTGTCTTCGCGATCCTCGGGTCCGTCGCTTGGAACGTCTACAACTCGAAACGACGTCGGTGACAGGGCGCTGACGGCCGTCACGCGGCCTCGTAGTGGTGCGCCCGCCCGCCCCGCCACATCACCCACGCCGGCTCGTCGAGGAGATCATCCGCCGCCGGGATACCCGCCCGCCGCAGGAACTCGACCACATCACGGTCACTGTGCGCGAGGCCGAGGATCTGGCCGCGCACGGTCACCCGCCGGCCGCCCGTGCGAGACGGCGGGTGCACGATGATCGGCGCTACCGCCATAGCTTCATGGTCACCCGAATGGCCGAGCCACGCATGCGGCAACACGCCCGGTCGCGCGAGGATCACAGAGAGCCCCGCCCGGAGTTCTCCCCCTCTTCCAGCCGGGCGGGCTCCATCAGTCCAGAACGCCGAGCTCGGTGTCCGGCCGGCAGTGCGGGCAGGCGGCCACGCCCTCGGTCATTCCGCGGAGGGCCTGATCGCGGTCGACCCCGCGGGAGCGTTTGCCTGCCATGTGGCAGCCGCCGACGTGCACGTACACGGGGTCGCGTCGGCCGAGGCCCGTCTCGATGAGCCAGTCCGGGGCCGGCGGCCGGGCCTGCTCGCCGTGGCGCCGCTCGGTCTCGCGGCGCTCCTCAGCGGCGATCCACCTGTCGATCTGCTCGACCTGCTGCACGGCGATGCGGCGGGCGAAGCGCAGCATGTCGAGTCGCGGGGTCGAGCTATCGTTCATGTGTTCGATACTACGTCGGCGGTCGCCGCCCTCATCGCAGGGCAGGAGTGTCCCGTGCCATCGAACGTTGATCCTTGCCATCGAAGTTTGACGGTCGTGCCATTGCAGTTTGAGTGGCAAGAGTTCCTGGCAGTCAGGGCCGGGGGCAGGCGACCGCACTGCCCGTCTCCACCGGTGCGAGCCGAGCAAGGGCGGTGTAGACAGGAGTCATGCCGCAGCGCCTCGAAGGACTTCGACGGCCGGTGCGAGCGGGTCGGGCGTTGATCGCCATCCCGATCGCGTGGATTGTTGCGGTGTCCGTGATCGACCTTCTTGCTCCGCCCGACATTCATCTGGGTCCGCTGCTCGTCGCGGCACCGGCGATCACGCCGTTGTTCGGCGGGCCCTGGACGGTGGGCCTGGTCGCTGCACTGGCGGTGATCGCGCAGGCGACCATCGGGGCGCTGCGCGATCCTGACGGGATGCTCTCGGCCAACCACCAGGCACAGATCATCGCCCTGATGCTGGTGGGCGCGAGCCTCGTGATCTTCTCTGTACTGCGGGAGCGTCGCGCAAAAGAGCTGGCGCAAGTTCGGTACGTGTCCGAGACCGCCCAGCGTGTGGTCCTGCCGCCACTGCCCAAAAAGCTCGGACCGCTGCGGGCCGCCTCCCTCTATCTCGCCGCGGAGGCCGAGGCCCGGATCGGCGGGGACCTGTACGCGGCTGCACGTACCATCCCCGGCACTCGGCTGATGATCGGCGACGTGCGGGGAAAGGGGCTGACCGCGGTCAATGACGCAGCCCTGCTGCTCGGAGCGTTCCGCGGCGCGGCCCACCGCCAGGCGAGCCTGGGCGAGCTGGTCTCCTACCTCGACCGAAGCGTGTGCTGGGACCTGATGGAGCCGGGCGAAACGAGCCACTACGGAGAAACCTTCATCACCGCCACCATCCTGGACATCCCCGACCGCGGCGGCCGGGTCCAGATGATCTCCTGCGGCCACCCGCCTCCGATCGTCCTCCGTGACGGCCGGCCGACGACCATGGACACCCGCATTCCCGCACCCCCCTTGGGCCTCGGCGAACTGTCGCATCCGCGCTACCGCGTCGACAGCTTCCCGTTCGAGCCGAAAGACCTTCTCCTGCTGTACACGGACGGCGTCACCGAGGCCCGCGACTCCACCGGCACCTTCTACCCGCTCGCCGAGCGCATCACAGGCTGGACCGACAGCGACCCCGACGCCTTCCTCGACCGCCTCCGGCGCGACCTGCTGCACCACGTCGGCGGACACCTGAACGACGACGCCGCCATAATCGCCATACAACGCCCCGCCACGCCCCGGGCCTGATCATCCGACCCCCTCTTGCACCACTCAAACTTCCCAACGTTCTTCCACGGAACCGGGCGAGCCCTTCGTATGGTTGGCCCACCCAGGGGCGTCGGGTGTGGCCTTCAACCTTCTGCCGCTTGCGGCTTCCATCGAGTGGCCGCCCGACCGTGCCGCTCGCGGTACTGCGGGACGCAGTCGAGGAGGCCGGCGTCACCGTGCGGATCCTCGCCGACCCACCGCAGGGGGCATGACAGAGTGCAGGTCATGGCCGACCTGGAGCGATACCGAGTCACCCTCACGGCTGGGGGCGCTGTCGTCATGCAGGGCGCGTGGTCCATCCGCGAGACCGGGGAGCGGAAGTTCCGGTCATGGATCGGCAGCTATGGCAGCATGCCGGGCGCCCGCATCACGCTGGCCGAGCAGGTGGCAGATGGCACATGGATCGAACTCAGGGCGTGGCCGGACTAGCCCAATCCGTCTCGCACCGGGGTTCGGGATTTCACCCGAACTGTTGGGGCGAGGAGCACGTGATGAGTCCTGAGTTCAGGACAACTTCCCTTCTCGGGCCGTTGGCGCGAGAGAGATTCAAGAGGGCCGGCATGGTGACTTCGCTGGCTCTGGTCGTGGCGGCCGGCGTAGCCAGTCCGGTCGCGGCCGCAGCGCAGGGCATGGGTAATGTCCAGCCGCGCGGGCGGCGGCGACGAGCGCCAGGGCGGGGCGAAGCACAACAAGCCGAAGCACAACCTTGACCGCTCCTGGCGCGGCGGCAAGGACGACTGCGCGCAAGGAGCCACGGGAGCCACTGGCCCCACGGGCGCGACGGGCCCGAAGGGCGACACGGGCGCGACCGGTGCGACGGGGATGGGCACGCCCGGCACGCCGGGTGCCGCCGGTGCGACCGGTGCCACAGGCGCGACCGGCGCCACCGCCTTGTCTGCCTCTGCGAGGCGTTCAGTCGTCCCACCCACCACAAGGTCGGCACGAAACCGCGTCGAACTGGACAAACGACAAGCTGAGCGGCACCCACGGAAAAGGCCGTCGGCCGTGCCTTCCAGAGAGCGGAAAAGCACGGCCGACGGCCCACAGACGGCCCAGGAGAGCGGAAACCCGCTCTGACCTGTGGCGTTCTTAGATGTCGAAGTACAGCTCGAACTCGTGCGGGTGCGGGCGGAGCTGGATCGGGGCGATCTCGTTCGTGCGCTTGTAGTCGATCCACGTCTCGATCAGGTCGGGGGTGAAGACACCGCCGGCCAGAAGGTACTCGTGGTCCGCCTCGAGGGCGTCGAGGACCGCGGGGAGCGAGGTCGGGACCTGCTGGACGTTCGCGTGCTCCTCGGGAGCCAGCTCGTACAGGTCCTTGTCGATCGGCTCGGCCGGCTCGATCTTGTTCTTCACGCCGTCGAGGCCGGCCATCAGGAGGGCCGAGAAGGCGAGGTACGGGTTCGAGGACGGGTCCGGCGCGCGGAACTCGACGCGCTTGGCCTTCGGGTTCGAACCCGTGATCGGGATGCGCATCGCGGCGGAGCGGTTGCGCTGCGAGTAGACCATGTTGACCGGCGCCTCGAATCCCGGGACCAGGCGGTGGTACGAGTTCACCGTCGGGTTCGTGAAGGCGAGCAGCGACGGGGCGTGCTTCAGGATGCCGCCGATGTAGTAGCGCGCCATGTCCGAGAGGCCGGCGTAGCCCTGCTCGTCGTAGAACAGCGGGTCGCCGTTGGCCCACAGGGACTGGTGGACGTGCATGCCCGAGCCGTTGTCACCGAAGATCGGCTTCGGCATGAAGGTCGCGGTCTTGTTGTTGCGCCAGGCGACGTTCTTCACGATGTACTTGAAGAGCATCAGGTCGTCGGCCGCGGCGAGCAGCGTGTTGAACTTGTAGTTGATCTCCGCCTGGCCGGCGGTGCCGACCTCGTGGTGCTGGCGCTCGACCTGGAGGCCGTTCTTGTCCAGCTCGAGGGAGATCTCCGCGCGCAGGTCGGCGAAGTGGTCGACCGGCGGGGTCGGGAAGTAACCGCCCTTGTAGCGGACCTTGTAGCCGCGGTTGTTCTCTTCCGAACCCGTGTTCCAGGCGCCGGCCTCGGAGTCGATCTCGTAGATCGAGCGGTTCGCCGAGGTCTCGAAGCGGACCGAGTCGAAGACGTAGAACTCTGCCTCGGGGCCGAAGTACGCGGTGTCGGCGATGCCCGTCGAGGCCAGGTACGCCTCGGCCTTCTTCGCGACGTTGCGCGGGTCACGGGAGTACTGCTCGCCCGTGATCGGGTCGTGGATGAAGAAGTTGATGTTGACCGTCTTGTCGCGGCGGAAGGGGTCGATGCGCGCGGTGGTCAGGTCGGCGCGGAGCGCCATGTCGGACTCGTGGATGGCCTGGAAGCCACGGATCGAGGATCCGTCGAAGGCCAGCTCCTCGGTGGGGTCGAACGCCGCGGCCGGCACCGTGAAGTGCTGCATCACACCCGGCAGGTCGCAGAACCGGACGTCGACGAACTTGACGTCCTCGTCCGCGATGAACTTCTTGGCGTCATCGGCGTTCTGGAACATCCAACTCCTCCTACTCCCACCCGGGAGGGGCGGGGTTGCAGCTCGGTGGTGCGGCCAGTGCGGTGGCACACGCTGGGACCCGACCATAGGGACGGGGGATTTCTCAAGCATGACCCATTTGTTTCGCCGAAGTTAACCGGGCCGGGGGCCGGAGCGGGCCGGGTGGCCGAGCGCAGTACCGTGGACGGGTGGACAACAGGCAAGCAATCGGATCGTGGCTCTCCGGGCCGCGCGCGGCCGCGGAGGACGCGGGTGTCGAGTTCGGGTACCGCGGTGAGCAGCTGGGGCTGCCCGAGCAGGGGCCGGGCTCCATCGCCCGCCCCGGCAGGCGTATCGCCGCCCTCGTCATCGACTGGGCCCTGTGCATGCTGATCGCATACGGGCTCCTCACGCACGGCTACGACCAGGCGACGGGGAACTGGGCCCTCGGGATCTTCTTCGTCCTCGGCCTGCTCACCGTCGGCACGGTCGGCTTCACGCCGGGCAAGCGGATCATGGGTCTGCGCGTCGTCGCGCAGGACGGCTCCGGCCGCCTCGGCGTGGGCCGCGTCCTGGTCCGCACGGTGCTCCTGTGCGTCGCCGTCCCCGCGCTGATCTGGGACCGTGACGGCCGCGGCCTGCACGACCGCCTGGCCCGCGCGGTCCAGGTCCGCGCCTGACACCTGACACCGGCCCGCGCCAGGACGCTCTCCTGCGAGCTGCTACGACTCCGACCTACTACGACGATGAGGCCCCGGAACCGATCGGTTCCGGGGCCTCATCGTCGTAGTAGGAGGGTCAGCGAGCCTTGCCGCCACCGCGCGGCATCCGCATGCCCTTGGGCATCGGGCCCTTGGGGAGCGGCATGTTGCTCATCAGGTCGCCCATCGCCCGGAGGCGGTCGTTGGTCGTCGTGACCTGCGGGCCCGTGAGAACGCGGGGGAGCTTGAGCATGGTCGTGCGGAGCTTCTTGAGCGGCACCTGGCCCTCGCCGTTGCCGACGAGGATGTCATTTACCGGCACGTCGGAGACGATGCGGGCCATCTTCCGCTTCTCGGCCGCCAGCAGCGTCTTCACCCGGTTCGGGTTGCCCTCGGCGACCAGGACGATGCCGGCCTTGCCGACCGCCCGGTGGACGACGTCCTGGCTGCGGTTCATCGCCACGGCCGGGGTCGTGGTCCAGCCACGGCCGATGTTGTCGAGTACCGCGGCAGCCGCGCCGGGCTGGCCCTCCATCTGCCCGAAGGCTGCTCGCTCGGCACGGCGTCCGAAGACGATCGCCATCGCGAGGAAGGCGAGCAGGAAGCCGAGAATTCCGAGATATACCGGGTGACCGATCAAGAAACCGATCGCGAGGAACACACCAAAGGTGACGATTCCCACACCCGCGAGTACAAGGACGATCATCGGATCGGCCTTGCGGGTCATCTTAAAGGTCAGAGCGATCTGCTTGAGTCGCCCGGGGTTCGCAGCGTCCGCTGCGGTTTCCTTCCTCGCCATGCCTTGAAGTCTACGTGTCCGGGCAAGTGCCTACGACGTGCGGGCGGCCACAGCCTTCTCGAGCACCCGCTGCGCCTCCATCCGGTCCTTGGCGCGGCGGCGGTCCTCGAGTACGGAGGTCCAGGCGTTGCGGCGCGCGGTGCGCTGACCGCTGCTCATGAGCAGCGACTCGACCGCGCGCAGTGCGTCGGTGAAGGTCGGGATGGCGGTGGCGCGTACGGGCGCGGCCTGCATTGGGAGGTCCCCCTCGGGAGCGGCTCTGACGGTGGGTACGTGGCGTGAGTACAGCGTCACTGTTTGGTGTTACCAGGGCATGACCGAAGGGTCAAACGCCCATGAAGCCTTGATGGGGGAGGGCCAAACGATGACGCGGCCCTGACGGTGCCCCCCATCTGCGGGGACTGTCAGGGCCGCGTTCTCTCGGCCATTACTGGCCGGTAGCTGCTTGTGCGTGAATTCACACGGCTGGCGGGCCGTGCGGGTGCGAGTGGATCAGACCGCCTGCGAGGCCACGTACGAGCCGCGCTTCTCGACCGCCATCTGGTAGAGACGTCCGGCGCGGTACGAGGAGCGGACCAGGGGGCCCGACATGACGCCGGAGAAGCCGATCTGCTCGGCCTCCTCCTTCAGCTCCACGAACTCGGCCGGCTTCACCCAGCGCTCGACGGGGTGGTGGCGCGGCGTCGGGCGCAGGTACTGGGTGATGGTGATGAGCTCGGTGCCCGCCTCGTGCAGCTGGCGCAGCGCCTCGCTGACCTCGGCGCGCTCCTCGCCCATGCCGAGGATCAGGTTGGACTTGGTGACCAGGCCGGCCTCGCGGGCCTTCGTGATGACCTCGAGGGAGCGCTCGTACCGGAAGCCGGGGCGGATCCGCTTGAAGATGCGCGGCACCGTCTCGACGTTGTGCCCGAGAACCTCGGGGCGGGACGAGAAGACCTCGGCCAGCTGGTCGGGGTCGGCGTTGAAGTCGGGGATGAGCAGCTCGACCTTGGTGTAGCCCTCGGCGCGCTCCGCCGTCATCGCGTGGATCTGGCGCACGGTCTCCGCGTACAGCCAGGCGCCGCCGTCCTCCAGGTCGTCGCGCGCGACGCCCGTGATCGTGGCGTAGTTCAGGTCCATCGTGACGACGGACTCGCCGACGCGGCGGGGCTCGTCACGGTCCAGCGCCTCGGGCTTGCCCGTGTCGATCTGGCAGAAGTCGCAGCGCCGCGTGCACTGGTCGCCGCCGATGAGGAAGGTGGCCTCGCGGTCTTCCCAGCACTCGTAGATGTTCGGACAGCCCGCCTCCTGGCAGACCGTGTGCAGACCCTCGCTCTTCACGAGGCTCTGCATCTTCGTGTACTCGGGACCCATTTTCGCCCGGGTCTTGATCCACTCGGGCTTGCGCTCGATGGGGGTCTGGCTGTTGCGGACCTCCAGGCGCAGCATCTTGCGTCCGTCGGGTGCGACTGCGGACACGACCGGCTCCCTACAGCTTTGATTCTTCGGCGTACCTCAGGGTACGCCCGTGGTCTTGATGGGCCTTACGTGTGGCCAACCTCTGGCCTTCGGGGTGCATTCCCGCTCAGGCGGTCGCCTTGTCGGGCTCCCTCTCGGGCGCCTTCTCGACGACGCGCGGGGCGAGCGCCGCGTTCTCCAGGACGTCGCGCAGGTGGCGCTCCACGACCGGCAGCACCTCGTCGATCGTGACCTCGCGGCCCAGTTCGTACGAGAGCGAGGTGACGCCCGCGTCGCGGATGCCGCACGGGATGATCTTGTCGAAGTTCGAGGTGTCCGGATTCACGTTCAGCGCGAAGCCGTGCATCGTGACGCCCTTGGCGACGCGGATGCCCATGGCGCAGATCTTGCGGTCCTCACGGCGCTGGCCGGCGTTCGACGGCGCGTACTCCGGGCCGTTGAGACGGGGGTCGAACTCGGAGTCGTTCACCCGGGGGTCGAAGTCCAGGGACAGGCCGCCGAGCTTCGGGCGCTCCTCGGTCGCGTCCTTGGCATCTCCGAGCACCCACACGCCCGCCCGGCCCTCGACGCGGGAGGTCTCCACGCCGAACTCGGCGCAGACCGCGATCATCGCGTCTTCCAGGCGGCGCAGGTGCGCGACCACGTCGACGGGGCGCGGCAGCTTCTGGATCGGGTAGCCGACGAGCTGGCCCGGGCCGTGCCAGGTGATCTTGCCGCCCCGGTCCACGTCCACGACGGGAGTGCCGTCCAGCGGACGCTCCTCGGGCGCGGTACGGCGGCCCGCGGTGTAGACCGGCGGGTGTTCCAGAAGCAGGCAGGTGTCGGGGACCTCGTCCGCGAAGCGGGCGGCGTGCACACGGCGCTGCTCGTCCCAGGCCTCCTGGTAGTCGACCGAGTCCGCTCCGAAACCCAAGCGGACGAACCGCAACTCATTCACGGTCAGTGCCTCCCTAGAACCTTCAGCGTGCACATATCGCGCCCCCAGCCACTGTACGGGCCGACTCTTCTCGTCAGTTCTTCGGGCAATCGTCACACGATCGGATGAAGGGATGCCGAAGGTCGCGATGGGGCCTGTGACGGCCGCTAAATTCGCGCCGTTCCATGTGGGCTGCAGCAAAGGCCCGGAAGGCAGGAGACCGCACAGCTGATGACGGAACGACCTCCGCAGCGCACGCCCAACCGCCAGCTAGCCGCGCTCATCGCGGAGGCGGGGTTCTCCAACGCCGGACTGGCCCGCCGAGTCGACCAGCTCGGCCTGGAGCACGGTCTCGACCTGCGCTACGACAAGACATCCGTGACGCGCTGGCTGCGCGGCCAGCAGCCCCGCGGCACCACACCCGCACTGATCGCCGAGGTGTTCACCCGGCGCCTGGGCCGCCGGCTCTCCGCCCAGGACCTGGGGCTCGACGCCTGCTCGCCGGTCTACGCGGGTCTGGAGTTCGCCGCCTCGCCCGAGGAGGCCGTCGACATCGTCAGCGGCCTGTGGCGCAAGGACTCGGGCAGCCATGCGGAGCTCCGCAAGATCGCGTTCACCCCGGCGGGGCTCGTCGTGCCCAGCCGGGACTGGCTGATCGGGCGGGCCGACGACCGGGTCGCCCACGGGGACCACGGTCCCGGCGGCGCACGGATCCCCGCCCAGGGACGCTCTTCGGCCAAACCTCCGTCCGGGCCCTCTCAGGGGCCGCCCCCCTTGCCCCGGCAGCGCGTCCAAGCCGAGCGCGGGCCCGGTCAGCGGGTCACGGCGGGCGACATCGCGGCCCTGCGCTCCGTCGGCGAACTCTTCCGCTCCCTCGACCAGGCGTACGGCGGCGGCCATGCCCGCCAGGCGCTCGTGCGCTACCTGGAGCACGAGGCCGAACCGATGCTGCGGGGCACGTACGGGGAGCAGACCGGCCGGCGGCTCTTCGCGGCCACCGCCGATCTGACCCGGCTCGCGGGCTGGACCTCGTACGACATCGCCGCGCACGGGCTCGCGCAGCGGTACTTCGTGCAGGCGCTGCGGCTCTCGCAGGCGGCGGGGGACCGGACGTACGGGTCGTACGTCCTGGTCACGATGAGCCGCCAGGCCGTCTATCTCGGTCACGGGCGCGAGGCCGTCCAGCTGGCGCGGGTCGCCCAGCAGGGCGTGGGGTCCTCTGCGCCGCCCGCGGTACAGGCGCTCCTGCACGCGGCCGAGGCGCGCGGGCACGGCGTGCTCGGCGAGGTGCGCGCGTGCACGGCGTCGCTGGTGCGGGCCGAGCGGGCCCTGGAGGCGGTGCGGACCGGGGACGACGTGCCGCACTGGGCGCGGTTCTTCGACGAGGCGCAGCTGGCCGACGAGTTCGGGCACTGCCACCGGGATCTCCAGCAGTACCGCGCGGCCGCCCAGCACGCGGAGCGCTCGCTCCAGCTGCGGGCGCCCGGCTTCGCGCGCAGCCGGCTGTTCTGCAGGGTGGTGCTCGCCTCCGCGCGGCTCGGCCTCGGCGAGCTGGACCAGGCGTGCACCCTCGGCGCCGAGGCCGCGCAGGCCGCCTCCGAGATGCGCTCCGTGCGGGCGCACGAGTACGTGCGGGAGTTCGAGCGGCGTCTGGAGCCCTACCGCGACGCGGCCCCGGTACGCGGATACCGGGACCGCATCGCCGCCCTCAGCCACTGACGGGACGGCGGGGTCCGGCGCGTACTACTGGGTGTCCCGCCCGGACAGGCCGGCGACCTGGTCGGCCGTCAACGGCTCGTCCCAGGTGGTGAGTTCGTCGAGGTCGCCGCGCAGGCTCACCTTCTCCGTACCGATCGAGCGCAGGGGCAGGGGGATCGACGCGGCGACCGTGCCGACCCGCTTCCCGTCGGCGTAGAGCGTGGTGTGGCCGGGTGTCGCCACCCACGTCAGCCGGGTCCAGCGGTCGAGCGGCAGCGTGTAGTCGAAGCTGAGGTCGGCCGAGCCGTACCGGGTGAAGCCGACCTTGCCCGTGCCGTACTGCATGAGCTTGAGCGCGCCCGCCTTCGAGCTGAGCAGTACCTGGTCCGCGGTGCGGGCCGTGGGGCGGACCCGCACCGACACCGTCCACGGCTCGGCCACGTCCAGGCCGCCGAAGCCGACACCGTCCCGGTCCGAGTCGAAGCGCCACGCCTGCCCGCGCACGCCGTCGTCGACCGGCGCCGGGTTGTTGATGATGTACGACGTGCCCGGCAGGTCACCCGCCGTGTCCTCGGCGAAGATCGTGTTGCCGGGGCTGCCCGCGTACGTCCAGCCCTTCGGGTACGCGGCTGTGTCGAAGGTCCAGTGATGGCTCGGCCGGCCGTCGTTCACCCGGGGCTTCACCGGCGTCGCGGTGATGCCGGGCGGGTCGCCGATACGGGCCGCGCGGGCCCGGAAGTCGGCCAGGGTGTCCGGGGTCGCCGTGCCGTTCCAGGCGCGGTCCGCGAGGATCGCCCGGGCGCCGGCCATCGACTGCTCGAAGTACGCGTCGTCGGCCCAGAAGTTGTAGTCGGCCCAGTTGGTCAGGCCGGAGCCGAGCATGTCGGGCGCCGTGCTGACGGTCCAGCTGTCGTACATCCAGGGCTCGTTCGGGTACAGGTGGTGGTAGTTGTTCGGGGTGTCGTAGAACGGGCCGATGGCGATCTCGTCGTGGCCCGGCACGGCGGGCTCGGCGCCCGTGCCCTCCCAGGTGATGAAGACGACCGGGCCGTGGACGGTCTGCTGGGGCGCGGCCAGGTGCTCCGAGCCGTTGTAGACGGCGGTGCGCTTGCCGTGCGAGGCGATCACGTCGTCCAGGGTGTTGATGTACCGGTTGAGGAGGTCGCCGAGCGTCGACACATCGGGGGAGGCGGCCAAGTAGTCCTGTACGCGCGGGCAGTTGGCGAGCTGGCCCGGCACCTCCTCGCCGCCGATCGAGAACAGCGGCGCGTCGAACCAGCCGGCGAACTCGTCGACGATCTGCTTCGTCTTGGCCACCGCCTTCTCGCTGGTCATGTCGATGATCCAGTCGGGCGTGAGGTGCGAGTGCGTGTGCGCGGCCGTGCAGGGGTTCGTACCGGAGCCGAAGCCGATGCCGAACGCGTCGCTGATCGCCGTCGCGTGGCCGGGGATCTCCAGGCCCGGCATCAGCTGTACGTGGTGGCGGGCCGCGAAGGACTTGAGGTGCTCGATGTCGGCGCGGCTGTAGCTGTGGGCGGGGTCCGCGAGGCCCGGGAACTTCGGGCTGTACAGGCGGAAGCCCTCCGACTCGGAGAGGTGCAGCATGAGCGTGTTCAGCTTCTGGTCGCCCATCCTGCGGATCAGGTTCTCCAGGTACGGGATCTTCCAGTACTTGCGGCCCGCGTCGAGGTGGACCATGCGGATCGCCTGTGTGGGGACGTCGGTGGCGCGGGCCCGGGGGAGTGTGCGGTGCTCGTCGTCCGTGGAGCGCAGGAGCTGGAGGAGCGTGCGGGTGCCGTAGAAGAGGCCGTGCGTGGAGGCGGCCCGGATGCGGACGGCGCCGTCCGAACTGTCGAACCGGTACCCCTCCGCGCCGAGTTCCCGGTCGTCGGCGAGGCCGAGGACGATGTCGCCGGGCCCGGCGTGGGCCACGTCGCCGGGCTCGGCGTGGGCCACGTCGCTCGCGACGCGCGGCTCGACGCCGGAGACCTGCCCGAGCTCCGTGCGCAGCTGGGCGGCGAGCTGCTGCACGCTCTGGCGGGCCGGGCCGGGGAACTCGGCGCGGCCGGACGGCTCGGAGGTCTCGGCGCGGGCGCGCGGGTCGACCAGGACGCGGGTGCGGGGCGTGAGGGCGACCGTGCCGCCGAGCGAGGTCCAGTCGGTGGGGCGGGGGACCACGGAGGGCTGCCCGGCGGGCAGTTCGGGGGTCTGCTCCTTGGGCTGGGATGCGGACGACGGCACTACAGCTCCGATGAATCCGGTGACAAGGGCTAGGACGAACAGCAGGGCTGACGCCGTTCTTCGCACTGCGGCCTCCAGGGACAAGGGTGCGGACGTGGGCACCGTAAAGGGGAGTTGCAGTGGAGGCAAGAGTGCGCGTGAGGGAATGAGGGCGCCCGCCTCCGGAATGTGCCACGGAGACGGGCGCGTAAGCGGGACCTTTAGAGGTCGGATGTGTGGTGAGGGTATCGGTCAGGCGGCCGCAGGCAACCCGCCTGCCGTCGGGGTCAGTTGGACGCCCAGGTCCGTGAGGATCGCGTGCGCCGCCCGACGGCCCGAGTGGAGGGCGCCCTGCACCGTGCTCGTGCCGCGGTGGTCGCCGCACACGTAGAGCCCGTCGAGGAGCCGCACCGGGCGGTGCAGGTCGTGCGGGGCCGGCATCGCGGGCACCGCCTCCGGGTCGTGGTGGACCGCGAGGGTCTCCCAGTCGGAGGTCGACGTGCTGTAGAGGGCGGCCAGTTGGGCCCGCAGCTCGCGCTCGGGCGGCGGTGGGCCGAGGACCGTCGAGGAGACGAGCGCGCGGCCGGCCGGGGCACGGGTCGGGTCGACCTGGCTGATCACCGCGGTGTACGCGACGGGGCCCAGCCGGTCTGCGTCGAGGAGCAGCGCCGGGTCGGCGAGCGGTGGCTCGGGGACCGCGTGGTGGACGACCGTGACGGGGTGGAAGCCCGGCACGCGCAGTCCCGGGAGCAGCCCGGCCGCGGCGCGCGCCCCGGTCGCCAACAGCGTGGAACGGCACCGGAGTTCACCGTGTTCCTCGGTCGTCACCGAGTTCGCGGAGATGGCGCTGACGCGCACGCCGGTGCGGACCGTGCCCGGCGGGAGCCCGGCGGCGAGCAGCTCGGGCAGCGCGTCGGCGCCGCCCTCGGGGACGCAGAGCCGGCCGCGCGCGTAGGCGTGCAGGGCGAGATCCGCGCACCGGCTCGACGAGGTCAGGTCCGGGTCGCACAGGAGCGCCGACAGGAGGGGGCGCACAAAGCCGTCGAGGGTACGGGTGGGCAGTCCGCGGCCGATCAGCGCGTCGGAGGCCGGGAGTTCGGGGCGCGCGAGGAGCCGGGGGACGGGTGTCGCGGCAAGGCGGGCCAGGGCCCTGGCGAGCCGGGCGTGGTCGAGGGGGCTGCCGAGCGGAGCAGTGGGGCGCGGGCTCCTGGCGGTGCGGGGGCGGGGCACCCTGGGGGCGCTCGCGAGGGCGCGCGCCGTTGTGAGTGCGCCCTTTGCGCGCCGTGGGGCCGGGAGCTCCCCGGCGCGATGGCGGCGGCCGTCGCTGTGCACCAGCACACCGGGCGAGAAGGAACGCAGGACGAGGGCGTCCAGGCCCGGGTTGCGGCGCAGTTCGGGGTACGAGGTGCACAGGAGCCGGCCGATCCGGTCCAGGCGGAACCCGTCGACCTTCTCGGTGGACATGCGGCCGCCCACACAGGGGCCGGCCTCCAGGACCAGGGTGGGGACGCCCGCCCTGGTCAGGCGGTGGGCGGCCAGGAGTCCCGCGACCCCGGCTCCCACGATGACGACGTCCGCGTGCTGTGCGGGCTCAGGCACGTGCGCCTCCCTGGCGGTTGTGCGGCTGGTGAGAGCCGTCGCTCGTACCCCGGGCCGTCCGGCCGGCGCACGAAGGCGGGCCCCGAAGGCGTCCTACCCTCCGGCGGACCCGCGTACGGCTCCGAACACCCGGGCTGTACCCGAGTCCGTCGAGGGTAGGTCCGGGCCGCGGCCGAGGGAGTCGCGCGTAGCCCGGGCACGGTCGCACGGGGGGCGCCCGGGGCCGCCGGACGCGAGCCCGGCCTGATCCGAACGAAGCCCTACCGCCCCTGGAGCGCCGCCGCCCGCTGCCTGATCTCCGGGAGCGCGGCCATCAGGGCCTGGCCCGGGCAGTACGTCTCGTACTCGTCCCGGTGCGCGGCGATGGCGTTGAACTCGGCCGTCCTGCCCTTGGGGAACCGGCTGAGGCTGTTCGTCGAGGTGAGGCGGACGCGGGAGCGCGGGTCGACGTTCGCGAGGCCCAGCTTCCAGGCGGAGAGCGCCGCGATGGACTTCGCCATGGAAGGCGGCACCGGAGTGCCCGCGATGAAGGTGCCGATGGCGGCGATGCCCGCCGTGCCCTTGTTGAAGCCCTGGGCGTGCGCCCCCACGACCGCCTTGTCGACGCCGCCCGCCCGGCCCTCGTAGATCGTGCCGCACCTGTCGACGAGGAAGTTGTAGCCGATGTCGTCCCAGTTCCGGCTGCCCGCCTGGCCCATGTACAGAGAGCGGATGATGCGGGGCGTGTCGGCGCAGTCGTAGTCGTTCGGCGAGTCCGTGTGGTGGATGAAGATCGCCGTGACGCGGTCGGCGTACCGGGCGGGCGGCCTGCGGAAGGCGGCATCCGCCAGCCAGTCGGCTCGCGGCACGATCCGGGGCAGCGCGGCGGTGTGCGGACGGTTGGCCGGTACGGCGGCCAGCGACAGTACCGGCGGCCGGCGCACCGGTACGGCGGCCGGCGGCAGCGCCGGCGCGGCCCGGTCGGCGGGGGTGAGGCCTGCCGCCCCGCCCGGCTTCGCCGCTGAACCGCCGTCCCCGGGTCCGACGGTCACGGCACACATCAGCAGCAGGCCGAAGACCGTGGCCGCCGGTGCGCAGCACAACGTCATGCGGAAGACGCGCATACGTGACACTCTCCGCCGCGCGCCCGGGGCCCGCCCCGCACGACGCGCCATACGAGTGATCGCGGGCCCCGCCGCAGGTCGGACCCGCCTCCGCCGCAGGTCAGAAGTGCGTACCGCCGTCGATCCTGACCTCGGTGCCGGTGATGAACTTGCCGTCGTCCGAGCCGAGCATCGCGACGACGGACGCCACGCTCTCCGGCCCGGCGAAGCCCTGGCCGATGGCCGGCGCCAGCTTCATGAACAGACTCATGTCGGCGTCCTCGGGCAGACCGGGGCCGCTGCTCTGCCGGCTGGCGCCGGAGCCGTCGGTCATGCCGGAGGAGATGGATCCGGGCTGCACGGCCGTGAACCGGATGCCCTGCTTGCTGTACTCGCTCGCCAGGGCGTGCGTCATGGACTGTATGCCGCCCTTGCTCGCCGCGTACGCCGCCATGTACGGGTGGGCGAACGTCGCCGACGTCGAGCTGAAGTTGATGACGGCGGAGCCGTCACCCGCGAGGAGCGCGGGGACCGACTCGCGGATCATCAGGAACGTACCGGCCAGGTTGATCTGCAGCACCTGGTTGAAGTCGGCGAGGGACGTCTCGTGGGTGTGCGAGGAGCGCAGGATGCCGGCCGCGTTGACCAGCACGTCCAGGCCGCCGAGCGCCTCGACGGCGGCGGCGACACCCGCGCGCACGGACGCCTCGTCCGCGACGTTCACGACGACCGTGGTCAGCCGGTCCGCGGTGCCCGCTGCGGTCGCCTTCTCGACGGTGTCCTTCAGGCCCGCCTCGCTGACGTCGGCGGCGACCGCGCGGGCGCCCTCGGCGAGGACCCGCAGCACGGTGGCCTGGCCGATGCCGGAGCCACCGCCGGTGACGAGTACGCGACGGCCTTCGTAGCGGTTCAGGTTCGGGCTCATGTGCTGCTCCACTTCATTCTCTTCACGATCCGCGTCACCGGGATCGCCGGATTCGCTGTCCACCGTACGCCTGGATGGCACGTTTTGCCATCACGTCAGAACGTGCAGGCTTGTTCGCGGACGCATAGGCTTTCCCGGTGAGCCCCACGAACGATCAGCGCAGTCCGCAGCCCTCCCTGACCGAGCGGCGCAAGGCCGCCACCCAGCTGGACATCGCCCGCGCCGCCGCCGAACTCTTTGCCGAGCACGGCCCCGACGGCACGACGGCCGAGGACATCGCCCACCGCGCGGGCGTCGCGCTGCGCACCTTCTACCGCTACTTCCGGGGCAAGCAGGACGCGGTCGGCCCGCTCCTCGCCGCGGGCGGCGACGCCTGGCGCGCCCTCCTCGCGGACGCCGAGCCCGGCGCCGACCTGCGGCTCACCCTGGAGACGGCCGTCACCGCCACGCTCTCCGCCCCGGGCGACCACGGCCCCGAACAGCTGGAGACGACCAGGGGACTGCTGCGCGCGGCCCAGGACGACGCCGCGCTGCGTGCCGTCTGGTACCGGGTCAACCAGGAGTCGGAGGAGCGCCTCGTGCCGGTCCTCGCGCGGCTCGCGGGCGAGCGGGCGGACCCCCTCGACGTACGGCTCGCCGCCGCCGCGGCCACCGACGCCATCCGGATCGCCCTGGAGGCCTGGGCCGCCACCGACGTACCCGCGACGGGCGCGACCGGCTCACCGGCGGTCCTCGCGCTCCGCTGCCTGCGCGAACTGACGGGCGGGATCAGCCTGTTGGGGGGCGGTCAGGGCGCCGGCCGCCCGTGACCGTCAGTCGTCCGACGGGTCGATCTCCGGCGCGAACACGAGCAGCGTCAGATCGTCCCGTACCGTCCCCGCGAACCGCACCACGTCCAGCCACAGCGCGTCCGTCAGCTCCGCCGGATCGTCCGCGCTGAACCGGATCAGACGCTCCGCCAGCGGATAGAAGGCGCCGGACGCGTCCCGCGCCTCGATCAGCCCGTCCGTCAGACCGAGCAGCCGGTCACCCGGCCGCAGCCGCACCGTGAGCTGCTCCGGCGGGGCGAGGCCCGCGATCCCCAGCCCGAGAGGCGCCCCGGACGCCACCGGCAGTTCGATGACCTCCTGCCCGCGCAGGAGCAGCGGCCGCGGATGGCCGCACGAAATGGCACGAACCACGGGGGAGTCGTCGGGGAACTCGAGCAACAGCGCGGTCGCGAACAGCTCGGCGTGCTCCTCCTCGGCCGAGTCGACCACAAGCCTGCGGTCGAGGCGCGCCGCGACCCCCTCCAGGTCCGCCTGGTCGAGCACCGCCTCACGGAACGCGCCGAGCAGCCCCGCCACCGTGCCCACCGCGGACAGCCCGTGGCCCTGCACATCGCCGATCACGGCCCGCACCCCGGCCGGACTCCTGCGCACGTCGAACAGGTCGCCGCCGACAAGGGTCCCCCGCTCTGCCGCCCGGTACAGGCCCGCGCAGCGCACCGTCCCGACCCGGTCGCGCAGCGGCGGAAGCACGGCGAACTGGGCCGCCTCCGCGACCGTGCGCACAGTGACGAGCTGGTCGTCGCGCCGGCTGCGGACCCAGCCGATCAGCACGCTGAGCAGCGCCACGAAGGAGACCGTGAGCACATCGCTGTTGCCGGGGCGCCCGAGGTTCATGAGGGGCACGTTCAGCAGGATGATCACGATGCCACCGAGCAGCGCCGTGGCGGCGGGCCCGTACGTGAGGGCGGCCAGCGGCGGGATCGCCCCCAGCAGGAAGCCGAGGTCCAGCTTCTCGTCGGTGACCAGCTGAGCCGTGCACAGGCCGACGAGCAGCGCGACCGGCAGGGCTCGCACCCAGCGCGGCGGCGGTGCCCCACGCAGCCAGGCCCGCTCCTCGCCGTCCCGGCGACGCGACAACGCCCCGGTCATCGGCGGGCTCCTTCCCATGGACCCTTTCACGCTCCTACGGGAGGGCCGTCACCGCACCCCGGGCGGGTCCGTCAGAACCGCCGGGCACCGCTCACAGGGCCTGGCCCATGAGAACGTCGTCCACGTACTTCCCGTCGAGCAGGAACTCCTCCGGCAGGACGCCCTCGACCACGAACCCCTCGGACTCGTACAGCGCCCGCGCGGGGCCGTTGTGCCCGAGCACCCGCAGCGTCATGCGGCGCGCGCCGGCCTTGCGGGCGTGCTCCACCGCCGCGCGGACCAGCGCCCGGCCCACCCCGGCGCCCCGCGCCTTTGCGGAGACCGCGAGGCCCTGGATCTGCCGGACATGGGTGTTGGCGGCGAGCGACGTGGGATAGGCGATGCGTACGTAACCGGCGAGCCGCCCGTCGAGCTCCGCGACCAGATGGTCCCGCGGCCCGAACCGCTCCGAGAAGAACGGGTCGTGAGGCGGCTGCGGCTGCGGCTGGACGGAGTGCAGCGTCGACCAGACGGCACGGTCGAGCAGGGCGAGCCCGTCCTCGTCGTCGGGGCGGGCGAGACGTATGTGCGGCTGTGACATGGGCGCCACTGTACGACCGGCCCACGACCGGCCGCCGGGCGTTTTACGCGGCAGGATGGACCCATGACCCAGAGCGATTCCGCACCCGTACGACGCTCCCGGTTCGCCGTCGCCGGCGCCTCCGGCCTCATCGGCTCCGCCCTGACCCGGTCCCTGCGCGCCGACGGGCACGACGTCGTCCGCCTGGTCCGCAGGGAGCCGGCGGCCCCGGACGAGGTCCGCTGGGACCCGGAGCGGGGGTCCGTCGACGCGGCCGGGCTCTCCGGATGCGACGCGGTCCTCAACTTCGCCGCCGCGGGCGTGGGCGACCACCGCTGGACCGACGCGTACAAGAAGAAGCTCCGCGACAGCCGGGTCCTCGGCACCGCGACGCTCGCCGAGGCCGTCGCCACGCTCGAACAGCCTCCCCGCGTCTTCGTCAACGGCAGCGCCGTCGGCTACTACGGCGACACCGGCACGCGCGCCGTCGACGAGAGCGCGCCGCCCGGGGACGGGTTCCTGCCACAGCTGTGCGTGGAGTGGGAGGAGGCCGCGGCGCCCGCCCAAGAGGCCGGAATCCGCACCGTGTTCGCGCGGTCCGGGCTCGTCGTGTCCCGCGGCGGCGGGGCCTGGGCGCGGCTCTTCCCGCTGTTCCTGGCCGGGCTCGGCGGACGTATGGGCGACGGCCGCCAGTACTGGTCGTACATCGCGCTGCACGACGAGATCGCGGCCCTGCGCCACATCCTCGCCACGGACGAGCTGTCGGGCCCCGTGAACCTCACCGCCCCGCACCCCGTCACGAACGGCGAGCTGACCGCCGCGATGGGGCGCGTGCTGCACCGCCCCACCCTGTTCACGGCGCCCGCCCCCGCCCTGCGCCTGGTCCTCGGCGAGATGGCGGGCGACGTCCTCGGCAGCACGCGGGCCGTTCCGACCCGGCTCCTGGAATCAGGCTTCACGTTCGTGTTCCCCGGCATCGAGGAGACGATCCGGGCAGCCAGGCGGTGACCCCCCCGGCGCCTACGACCCGAAACGCTCCGAGAGCTTCGGGTACAGCCGCTCCAGCTCCGCCGCGTTCTCGAAGTCGACCGGTGTGCCCTCCGGCTCCGCCGGCGCGGCCGGGATGCCGAGATCGGGCGCCACCGCGCCGGTCAGCTCCTCGTACGCCTCGTCCGCCGCGTAGCCGAGCTCCTCGCCGTCACCGTCGATCTCCTCGTCGAATTCGCCCAGCAGATCGGCGAGCGCGTCCGGCTCGTGCAGCGCGCCCTCGAAGACCTCCCGGCCCTGGCCGATCAGCCAGCAGCGGAAGTAGTCGAACGCGTCGTCGCTCGCCCCGCCGAGCAGCACCCACGCGGCGCCCCACAGATCCCAGCGGTAGGCGCGGTGGTAGCGGGACTCGAAGTGACGGGCGAAGTCGAGCACCGCGTCGGGGTCGGCCCGGAGCAGCCGGTCGACGAGCAGCTCGGCATGGTCCTCGGGGTCGCCCTCGGCGGCCTCGCGGGTGCTGTCCACGATCTCCCAGAACTCCGTCTCGTCCATCACGGGACAAGCATCTGCCTTGGGGGTCGGGGACGCACGCCGAGTTCCGGAGCTGCGCCAGTTCGTTATGCGCGCACATGCCGAGGGCACGGCGCCCGGCGGCTCACCGGTAGCGGTCCGCCGTCCGCCGCGCCGCGTCGGCGAAACGCTCGCGCAGTCCAGCGGGAGCGAGGACCTCCGCCTCGGGCCCGAGCGCGAACAGCTGGCCGTACGCGACGTCCTCCGATTCGACCGGCAGAGTCACCGTCACCCACCCCTCCTCGTCGGGCTCGCCGGCCGACTCCCGCGCCGCACGCACGGACACCGGCTCGGTCACGTGCGGAAGCTGCCGCAGCCCCACGGGGGACAGCCGCAGGACGACCTCCGCGCGCAGGATGGACCGCGCGAACTGCTCGGCCCGCTCCTCCCAGAACCCCGGCAGGTCGAACTCCTCGTCCCGTACGAAGCGTTCCTCGCCCGCCTCGACGCCGGTGAACCGGTCGATCCGGTACACCCGGTGGGTCCCTGCGCCCGCGACGCGGGCGCACAGATACCAGACACCCGCCTTCAGGACGAGCCCGTACGGCTCCAGCTCCCGCTCGACCTCGGCCCCGGCCTCGTCACGGCGGTAGCGGGCGCGCACCACCCTGTCGTCCCACACCGCGTCCGCCACCGCGGGCAGCAGCTCGGGCGTCCGCGGCTCCCTGAACCAGCCGGGCGCGTCCAGATGGAACCGCTGCGCCGCCGTGCGCGAGGCGTCCCGCAGCGAGGGCAGCAGCGCCGCCGACACCTTCAGCCGTGCGGCCGACGCCGCGTCCTCGAGGCCCATCTCGCGCAGCGCGCCCGGCACCCCGGACAGGAACAGGGCCTCCGCCTCGCCGCGCGCCAGACCGGTCAGCCGCGTCCGGTAGCCGCCGATCAGCCGGTACCCACCCGCCCTGCCCCGGTCCGCGTACACGGGCACGCCCGCCTCGGACAGCGCCTGCGCGTCCCGGGTCACCGTCCGCTCCGAGACCTCCAGTTCGCGCGCCAGCTCACCCGCCGTCATCGACGGCCGGGACTGGAGCAACAACACCATCTTGATCAGGCGGGCAGCACGCATACGCCCATGATGCGGGCCCTCAGCGCGGGGTGTACGTGATGACCGCGAACGAGGCGCCCTGCGGATCGGCGAGCACCGCGAACCGGCCCGGCTCGATCGTCGTCGGGTGCACCAGGGTCTGCCCGCCGAGCTCCTTGCAGCGGGCCGCCGTCGCGTCGGTGTCCTCGACGGCGACGTACACCATCCAGTGCGCCGGCAGACCCTCGGGAAACGAGCCCGACGCCGTGTCGAGCATGCCGCCGAAGGGCTCGGTGTCGACGCTCCACTCGGTGTACGTGCCGCCGCCCCCGTACGGGTGCCGCTTCGCGCCCCAGCCCAGTACGGACTGGTAGAAGTCCTTGGATCCGTCCGGATCGCGGGTCAGGAGCTCGAACCAGCAGAAACTCCCCGGCGCGTTCACGACGCCGAAGCCCGTGTTCGTGATCGGCTGCCACAGGCCGAACGCGGCCCCCGACGGGTCCTGGCAGACCGCGAAGACGCCGTCCTCAGCGATGGTCTCCGGGCCCGTGACCACCGTGCCGCCGTTGCCCTTCACGCGCGCGATGACCGCGTCGACCCCGGCCGACTGGTAGTACGGCAGCCATGCCGACGGTTCCTTCGGGCTCCTGGTCGGGCCGATGCCCGCGACCAGCTCGTCACCGGACCTGAAGAGGCCGTAGGCCTGCGACTGGGGGTCGGACACCACCTCGCTGCGCCAGCCGAGCAGCCCCTGGTAGAAGAGCCGGGCCGCGTCGGTGTCGGGCGTGGAGAGGTCCGCCCAGCAGGGCGCTGACGGGGTTTTGGAGATCTTCATGGACGTGTGTCTCCCCTGGACGGCACCCCCCTGGACTCCTCCTCATTCACGCACGCGTGCCCCGCCCCGGCAATCGGGACGGGGCACGCATGACAAGGGACTACAGGCCGTAGCGCTCGCGCGCCTCCTTCACGGCCGAGGCCTTGACCTCGCCGCGGCGGGCGAGCTGGGCCAGGGCCGCGACGACGATCGACTGCGCGTCGATGCCGAAGTGGCGGCGGGCCGCCTCACGGGTGTCGGAGAGACCGAAGCCGTCCGCACCGAGCGAGGTGTAGTCCTGCTCGACCCACTGCGCGATCTGGTCGGGGACCTGGCGCATGTAGTCGGAGACCGCGAGGACCGGGCCCGGGGCGCCGTCGAGCGCCTTACGGATGTACGGAGTGCGCTCCTCGCCGCGCAGGATCGCCTCGTCCGCCTCCAGGGCGTCGCGGCGCAGCTCGGTCCAGGAGGTCGCGGACCACACGTCGGCGGCGACACCCCACTCCTCGGCGAGCAGCTTCTGCGCCTCGAGGGTCCAGTGGATCGCCGTGCCCGAGCCGAGCAGCTGGATGCGGGGGGCGTTGGCGGCCGCGACGTTCACCCCGGCCGACTCGGCGGTGTTGAAGCGGTACAGGCCCTTGAGGATGCCCTCGTCCACGCCCGCGGGCTTGGCCGGCTGCGGCATCGGCTCGTTGTAGACCGTCAGGTAGTAGAAGACGTTCTGGTCCTCGCCCGGGGCCGCCTCGCCGTACATGCGGCGCAGACCGTCCTTGACGATCGCGCCGATCTCGTAGGCGAACGCCGGGTCGTAGGACAGCGCGGCCGGGTTGGTCGCCGCGATGACCGGCGAGTGACCGTCCGCGTGCTGGAGACCCTCACCCGTCAGCGTCGTACGGCCCGCGGTGGCACCGACCAGGAAGCCACGGCCCAGCTGGTCGCCGAGCTGCCACATCTGGTCGGCCGTGCGCTGCCAGCCGAACATCGAGTAGAAGATGTAGAAGGGGATCATCGCCTCGCCGTGCGTGGCGTACGCGGAGGACGCGGCGATGAAGTCCGCCATGGAGCCGGCCTCGGTGATGCCCTCGTTGAGGATCTGGCCGTCCGTGGCTTCCTTGTAGTACATCAGCTGGTCGCGGTCGACCGGCTCGTACGTCTGTCCCTTGGGGGAGTAGATGCCGAGCGAGGGGAACAGCGACTCCATGCCGAAGGTGCGCGCCTCGTCCGGGACGATCGGCACCCAGCGCTTGCCGGTCTCCTTGTCGCGTACGAGGTCCTTGACCAGGCGTACGAACGCCATGGTCGTCGCGACCGACTGCGAGCCGGAGCCCTTGTCGAAGGACGCGAACGCCTTGTCGGCCGGGGCCGGCAGCGGGGCGATCGCGTGCGTGCGGCGGGCCGGGGCGGGGCCGCCGAGGGCCGCGCGGCGCTCCTGGAGGTAGCGGACCTCGGGGGAGTCGGCGCCCGGGTGGCCGTAGGGGACCTGGCCGTCGACGAACTGGCTGTCGGAGATGGGCAGTTCAAGGAGGTCACGCATGTCCTTGAACTCGTCCACCGTCAGCTTCTTCATCTGGTGGTTGGCGTTCTTGGACTCGAAGCCCTTGCCCAGCGTGAAGCCCTTGACCGTCTGGACCAGGATCACGGTCGGCGCGCCCTCGTGCGACAGGGCCGCACGGTAGGCCGCGTACACCTTGCGGGGCTCGTGGCCGCCGCGCGAGACCTTGAAGCACTCGGCGATCTTGTCGTCCGTGAGCAGCCGGCCCAGCTCGACGAGCGCGGGCTCGGAGCCGAAGAAGTGCTCGCGGATGTACGCGGCGTCGCGGGTCGCGTACGTCTGGAACTGGGCGTCCGGCACCTCGCGCAGCCGGCGAACGAGCGCGCCGGTCGTGTCGAGCTGGAACAGCTCGTCCCAGGCGGAGCCCCAGAGCGTCTTGATGACGTTCCAGCCGGCGCCGCGGAACTGCGCCTCCAGCTCCTGGACCACGCGGAAGTTGGCGCGGACCGGGCCGTCGAGGCGCTGCAGGTTGCAGTTGATGACGAAGGTCAGGTTGTCCAGACCCTCACGCGAGGCGAGCGCCAGGGCCGCGGTGGCCTCGGGCTCGTCCATCTCGCCGTCACCGAGGAACGCCCACACGTGCGAGGCGGAGACGTCCTTGATCTTGCGGTTGGTGAGGTAGCGGTTGAACCGCGCCTGGTAGATCGCCGACAGCGGGCCGAGGCCCATGGAGACGGTCGGGAACTCCCACAGCCAGGGCAGGCGCCGCGGGTGCGGATACGACGGCAGGCCGTCGCCGCCGGACTCCTGGCGGAAGTGGTCGAGCTGCTGCTCGCTCAGGCGGCCGTCGAGGAAGGCGCGGGCGTAGATGCCGGGGGAGGCGTGGCCCTGGATGTACAGCTGGTCACCGGAGCCGTCGCCCTCCTTCCCCTTGAAGAAGTGGTTGAAGCCGGTCTCGTAGAGCCAGGCCGCCGAGGCGAACGTGGCGATGTGGCCGCCGACGCCGTACTTGGAGCCACGGGTCACCATCGCGGCCGCGTTCCAGCGGTTCCACGCGGCGATCTTCAGTTCCAGCGCCTCGTCACCCTCGATCGCCGGCTCCGCGGCGGTCGGGATGGTGTTGACGTAGTCGGTCTCGAGGAGCTTCGGCAGCGCCAGGCCTGAGCCCTCGGCGCGCTCCAGCGTGCGGCGCATCAGGTACGCGGCACGGTGCGGCCCGGCCGCCTTGGTAACGGCGTCCAGGGAGGCCTGCCATTCGGCGGTCTCCTCGGGGTCGCGGTCCGGGAGCTGGTCGAGCTCGCTCGGCTGGATTGCGGAGGGGTCGGTCATTGCGCCGCCTTCCTGAGTCGGAGGGGGGTTCCCTTAGCGGAAAGGGTGGGGTGCCCTAGGTCTTTGGCAGGACAGGGCGTGGGTCTCTGGTGGAGACCCGTCGGTGACTGTAACCCCCTGATCGATGATCGATCAAAGGGTGGAAGGAGAAAACTTCCTCAGACGGAGAAAGTGGGCATCCGGTGCCATTGAAGGGGGCACCGGGTGCCTTGATTTCGAAGGCGGAACGCCGGATATTCGCAGGTGGGAGGGGGACGCGACGACGTCTGAGCGGGGTGTGGCTCAGGCGCGCGGGGCGCAGCCGAGCACGTGCGCCTTCACCAGCTCCGCGATCGCGGGATCCCGGCGCCGGAACGCGGCCACGAGCGCCTCGTGCTCCTCCGCGTACGACTGCTGGACGGTGCCCAGCCACCGGATGGACAGGGCCGTGAACACCTCGATGCCGAGGCCCTCCCAGGTGTGCAGGAGCACGGAGTTCCCCGCGGCACGCACCAGCTCGCGGTGGAAGGCGACCGTGTGCCGCACCTGGCCCGTCCCGTCGGCCTCCTGGTCGGCGCGGTAGAGGGCCGCCACATGGGGTTCGAGGGCCGAGCAGTCCTCGGCCAGCTTCCCGGCCGCCAGCTCCGCCGCGATGGCCTCCAGGCCGGCCCTGACCGGGTAGCTCTCCTCCAGGTCGGCGGCCGTCAGATTCCGCACCCGGACGCCCTTGTTGGGGGCGGACTCGATCAGACGCAGGCTCTCCAGCTCCCGCAGGGCCTCCCGCACGGGCGTCTGGCTGACCTCGAGCTCCGTCGCGATGCGGCGCTCCACGATGCGCTCACCCGGCTTCCAGCGCCCGCTGACGATCCCCTCGACGATGTGCTCGCGGATCTGTTCGCGCAGCGAGTGGACGACGGGCGCGGTCATGATGGCTCCTCCAGAGGGGGCAGAGACCCCAAGGTGCGTTGACCTCTAGACAATACGGCGGCGCCCCCGTCCGGAAGACCTCCGGACGGGGGCGTACGCGCTGATGAGACGAGAGTTACAGGCCGAGCTCGACCTCGAACTCGCCGGCCTCCAGGATCGCCTTGACCGTGGTCAGGTAGCGGGCGGCGTCCGCGCCGTCCACCAGACGGTGGTCGTAGGAGAGCGACAGGTACGTCATGTCCCGGACGGCGATGGTCTCGCCGAGGTCCGGGTGGTTGATGACGACCGGACGCTTCACCGTGGCGCCGATGCCCAGGATCGCGGCCTGGTTCGGCGGCACGATGACGGTGTCGAAGAGCGCACCGCGCGAGCCCGTGTTGGAGATCGTGAAGGTCGCGCCGGACATGTCGTCCGGCGTGAGGCCGCCACCGCGGGCCTTGCCGGCCAGCTCGGCGGTCTTCTTCGAGATCCCGGCGATGTTCAGGTCGCCCGCGCCCTTGATGACCGGCGTCATCAGACCCTTCTCGGCGTCAACGGCGATGCCGATGTTCTCCGAGTCGAAGTACGTGATGGTGCCTTCGTCGTCGTTGATCCGGGCGTTGACGACCGGGTGGGCCTTCAGCGCCTGGGCGGCGGCCTTGACGAAGAACGGCATCGGGGAGAGCTTGACGCCCTCACGTGCCGCGAACGCGTCCTTCGCCTTGGCGCGCAGCTTCATCAGCTTGGTGATGTCGACCTCGACGACCGAGGTCAGCTGGGCCTGCGAGTGCAGCGCCTTCATCATGTTGTCGCCGATGACCTTGCGCATGCGGGTCATCTTGACCGTCTGGCCGCGGAGGGGGGAGACCTCCAGGGCCGGGGCCTTCGCGGCGGCCGGAGCAGCGGCGGCGGCAGGCGCCGGGGCGGCCTTCGCGGCCTCGGCGGCCGCGATGACGTCCTGCTTGCGGATACGTCCACCGACGCCGGTGCCCTTGACGGTGCCCAGGTCCACGCCGTTCTCCGACGCGAGCTTGCGGACCAGCGGGGTCACGTACGCGCCGTCGTCACCGGAGACCGCGGCGGAGGCCGGGGCGGCGACCGGAGCCGGGGCGGCCGGAGCCGCGGGGGCGACCGGGGCCGGAGCGGCGACCGGGGCCGGGGCCGGAGCAGCCGGAGCCGCGGGGGCAGCCGGGGCCGGGGCCGGGGCCGGGGCCGGGGCGGCGGCCGGAGCAGCCGGGGCAGCGGGCGCGGCGGCGGCCGGAGCGGCACCGGGAGCACCGATGACGGCCAGCTTGGCGCCGACCTCGGCGGTCTCGTCCTCGGCGACGGAGATCTCCAGGAGAACGCCGGCGACGGGGGAGGGGATCTCGGTGTCGACCTTGTCCGTGGAGACCTCGAGCAGGGGCTCGTCCTCCGCGACCTCCTCGCCGACCTCCTTCAGCCAGCGGGTGACGGTGCCCTCGGTGACGGACTCGCCGAGAGCGGGCAGCACGACGTCGGTGCCGGAAGCGGCACCGGCGGGGGCGGCCGGAGCGGCCGGGGCGGCGGCCGGGGCCGCGGGGGCCTCGGCGACGGGAGCCGGAGCGGCGGCCGGGGCCGGGGCCTCGGCAGCGGCGGGAGCCGGGGCGGCGGCGGGCGCGCCCGTGCCGTCGTCGATGACGGCGAGCTCGGCGCCGACCTCGACGGTCTCGTCCTCGGCGACCTTGATGGAGGCCAGGATGCCGGCGGCGGGCGAGGGAATCTCGGTGTCGACCTTGTCGGTCGAGACCTCGAGCAGCGGCTCGTCGACCTCGACGCGTTCGCCCTCGGCCTTCAGCCAGCGGGTGACGGTGCCCTCGGTGACACTCTCACCGAGCGCCGGAAGGGATACGGAAACCGACATGGTTTCTGTTGCTCCTTAGTGGGGTCTCCCCTGCTCGAGCGGTTGAGAGCTTGGGGGAGTGCGGAAGTCTGTGGTCGGTCGTCGCGCCCAGGGGACGACAGGGACGACTGGGTCCAGCCTGCGGCCTGACCTAGTCGTGCGAGTGCAGCGGCTTGCCCGCGAGGGCCAGGTGGGCCTCTCCGAGTGCCTCGTTCTGCGTCGGGTGGGCGTGGATGAGCTGGGCGACCTCGGCGGGCAGCGCTTCCCAGTTGTAGATCAGCTGGGCTTCGCCGACCTGCTCGCCCATACGGTCGCCGACCATGTGGACGCCGACCACGGCGCCGTCCTTGACCTGGACGAGCTTGATCTCGCCCGCGGTCTTGAGGATCTTGGACTTGCCGTTGCCCGCGAGGTTGTACTTCAGAGCGACGACCTTGTCCGCACCGTAGATCTCCTTGGCCTTGGCCTCGGTGATGCCGACGGAGGCGACCTCGGGGTGGCAGTACGTCACCTTCGGCACGCCGTCGTAGTCGATCGGGACGGTCTTGAGACCGGCCAGACGCTCCGCCACCAGGATGCCCTCGGCGAAGCCGACGTGCGCGAGCTGGAGCGTCGGGACGAGGTCACCGACGGCGGAGACGGTCGGCACGTTGGTCTGCATGTACTCGTCGACCAGGACGTAACCGCGGTCCATCGCGACGCCCTGCTCCTCGTAACCGAGACCGGCCGAGACCGGGCCGCGGCCGATGGCGACCAGGAGGACCTCGGCCTCGAAGGTCTTGCCGTCGGCGAGGGTCACGCGGACGCCGTCCTGCGTGTACTCGGCCTTCTCGAAGAAGGTGCCGAGGTTGAACTTGATGCCGCGCTTGCGGAACGCGCGCTCCAGGAGCTTGGAGCTGTTCTCGTCCTCGACGGGCACGAGGTGCTTGAGGCCCTCGACGACGGTGACGTCGGTGCCGAAGGACTTCCACGCGGAGGCGAACTCGACGCCGATGACGCCGCCGCCGAGGATGATCGCGGACTGCGGGACGCGGTTCAGCGTCAGCGCGTGGTCCGAGGAGATGATGCGGTTGCCGTCGATCTCCAGGCCCGGCAGCGACTTCGGCACGGAGCCGGTCGCGAGGAGCACGTGGCGGCCCTGGACGCGCTGGCCGTTCACGTCCACGGAGGTCGGGGACGACAGGCGGCCCTCGCCCTCGATGTACGTCACCTTGCGGGAGGCGACGAGACCCTGCAGGCCCTTGTACAGGCCGGAGATCACGTCGTCCTTGTACTTGTGGACGCCCGCGATGTCGATGCCCTCGAAGGAGGCCTTGACACCGAACTGGTCCGCCTCGCGCGCCTGGTCGGCGATCTCACCGGCGTGCAGCAGGGCCTTCGTCGGGATGCAACCGTTGTGCAGGCAGGTGCCGCCGAGCTTGTTCTTCTCGATCAGGGCGACGTCCAGGCCCAGCTGCGCTCCGCGCAGGGCCGCGGCGTAACCGCCACTGCCACCGCCGAGGATCACTAGGTCGAAAACGGTGCTGGCGTCGTTCGCCACGTCACGTCCTCCATGCATGTGCGCCGTACGCCGGTCTGCAGTGACCGGGCGGCGGCTGGTGTCCGGCCGCTTTTTTATGCTTCGGCCCTGTGGTGGGGGCCCTGTCCTGCCGAGGACCCATCTTCGCACTTGTCGGAGGCGGACGGGACGCCGGGCCCGGGGGTGAGACGGCCGTTACACCTGAAACCCGGGTGAGGGGGTCCGGGAGGCTGCGGATTTCGTCGACAGCGAACAGCCCCCGGGTGCCGTCGCACCCGGGGGCTGTCGAGCCGTGCCTTACGCGTCAGCCGAGGTCACCGTCGGCCGTGCGCTCCGCGAGGCGCACCAGCGTACGGACCGCGGAACCGGTGCCGCCCTTGGGCGTGTAGCCGGACGCGCCGCCCTCGTTGAAGGCCGGGCCCGCGATGTCGAGGTGGGCCCACGTGATGCCCTCGCCGACGAACTCCTGGAGGAAGAGGCCGGCCACCAGGCCGCCGCCCATGCGCTCGCCCATGTTGGCGATGTCGGCGGTGGCGGAGTCCATGCCCTTGCGCAGGTCGGAGGGGAGCGGCATCGGCCAGGACGGCTCGCCGACCTCCTCGGCGACCTCGTGGATCGACGTACGGAAAGCGTCGTCGTTCGCCATGATGCCGAACGTCCGGTTGCCGAGCGCCAGCATCATCGCGCCGGTCAGCGTGGCGACGTCGACGATCGCGTCGGGGGTCTCCTCGGAGGCCTTGGCGATGGCGTCGGCCAGGACCAGGCGGCCCTCGGCGTCCGTGTTCAGGACCTCGACGGTCTTGCCGGAGTACATGCGAAGGACGTCACCCGGGCGGGTGGCCGAGCCCGACGGCATGTTCTCGGCGAGCGCCAGCCAGCCGGTGACGTTCACCTTGAGGCCCAGACGCGCGGCGGCGACGACGGCGGCGAACACGGCGGCGGCGCCGGCCATGTCGCACTTCATCGTCTCGTTGTGCCCGGCCGGCTTGAGGGAGATGCCGCCCGAGTCGTACGTGATGCCCTTGCCGACGAAGGCGAGGTGCTTGTCCGCCTTGGACGACGTGTAGGAGAGCTTCACCAGGCGCGGCGGGGCCTCCGAGCCGGCGCCGACGCCGAGGATGCCGCCGAAGCCGCCCTTGACGAGCGCCTTCTCGTCGAGGACCTGCACCTTGATGCCGTGCTCCTTGGCCGCGGCCGAGGCGACGGCGGCGAAGGCCTCGGGGGTCAGGTCGTTCGGCGGGGTGTTGACGAGGTCGCGGGCGCGGTTGAGCTCCTCGGTCACGGCGATGGCGCGCTCCACGGCGGCCTTGAACGCCTTGTCGCGGGGCTTGGCACCGAGCAGGGCGATCTCGGCGAGCGGCGCCTTGCCGTTCTTGCCGTCCTGGGCCGACTCCTTGTAGGCGTCGAAGGAGTACGCGCCGAGCAGGGCGCCCTCCGCGATCGCGCCCGCGTCACCCGAGTCCTCGACGGGCAGGGCGAACGCGGCCTTCTTCGCACCGGCCAGCGTGCGGGCGGCCGCACCGGCGGCGCGGCGCAGGGCCTCCGCGTCGTACGTCTCGTCCTTCTCCGGCACCGGGCCGAGGCCGACGGCCAGGACGACCGGGGCCTTGAAGCCGGAGGGGGCGGGGAGCTTCGTCACCTCACCCTCACCGCCGGAGGCGCCGAGAGTCTCCAGGACGGCGGCGAGCTTGCCGTCGTAGGCCTTGTCCACGGCCTCCGCGCCGGGGGCGACGACGAGCCCTCCGGACTTGGATGCAGCACCCTTCGCCACACCGACGACAATCGCGTCGGCACGCAGGCCGGACGCGGCGGCGGTGCTGAGAGTCAGAGCAGTCACGGTGGTGAGGTCCCTACTTTCATGGTGTCTGAACGAGTTCTGACGGGCCGTGGGGTGTATGGCCCCTTGGGGAGCCTACGCCCGTGTGCGCGAGGGTGCGCTTCGCGGTATGCGACCGCGGCCGTGTCAGCCGAAGGTGAGGACGACGAGGGCCGCGGTGGCGGCGGTCTCGGCGATGCCGCCGAAGACGTCACCGGTCACTCCGCCGAAGCGGCGCACGCAGTGGCGCAGCAGGAGTTCGGCCGCGCAGCAGGCCAGTGCGGTGGCCGCCGCGCCGTGCACGGCGCCGTACGCCGAGCCGGTGACGGCGCCCGCGGCACCGGCGGCGCACACGGTCACGGCGGCGGCGAGCAGCGCCCCGCGCACCGGGACCGTTCCGGCGACGGCCGCGCCCAGGCCCTCGGGCCGGGCCGGCGGGACACCGGCGCGCGAGGCCAGGGTGAGCGCGAGCCGGGCGGTGAGGGCCGAGACGACGGCGGCGAGCGCGCCGCGGGCCCACGAGTCCGCGTACAGCTCGGTGAGCGCGGCGACCTGGGCGAGGAGCGCGAGCACGAGGGTGATGACGCCGAAGGGGCCGATGTCCGACTGCTTCATGATGCGCAGCGCGTCCTCGGCCGGCTTGCCGCTGCCGAGGCCGTCGGCGGTGTCGGCGAGCCCGTCCAGGTGCAGTCCCCGGGTCAGCGCGGCCGGGACGCTCACGCTCGCCACGGCCGCGAGCAGCGGTCCGGCGCCGAGCAGCGTCAGGATCCCGCCGAGGGCGGCGGCGGCCAGGCCCACGACGAGCCCGGCGACGGGGGCGCAGAGCATTCCGGCGCGGGCCGCCTCGCGGTCCCATCGGGTGACCTTGACCGGGAGCACGGTGAGGGTGCCGAAGGCGAAGCGGAGGCCGTCGGCCGGGGTTGCGGGCATCCCGGCAGGCTACCGGGGGGGTCCAGCACAGCGGGCGGCGCCTGTGCCCCGGCGGCAGGATGGCCGCATGGGTGACTGGTGGTACCGGAACATCGTCGAGCCGGGGAAGCTGCCGCTGCTGCTCGCCCTCGCCGCGTTCCTGCTGACCTTCGCGGCGACCCGTACGGTCACGCGCCTCATCCGCGCCGGGCGCGGGCCGTTCCGCAACGTCACGCCGGGCGGCATGCACATCCATCACGTGGTGCCGGGCGTGATCCTCACCGTCATCGGCGGCTTCGGCGCGGTCGGCAGCGGGCGGCACGGTTTCGGCGCCTCGATCTGCGCGGTGATCTTCGGGATCGGCGCGGGCCTGGTCCTCGACGAGTTCGCGCTGATCCTGCACCTCGCCGACGTGTACTGGACCGAACAGGGTCGGCAGAGCGTGGAGGTGGTGGTCCTCGCGGCGGCGCTCGGGCTGCTCGTCCTCAGCGGCTTCTCGCCGCTCGGCGTGAACGATGTGACGGGCCAGGAGGAGCAGGGGCGCGGTACCGCGATCCTCACGGTCCTGATCAACCTCCTGTTCGTCGTGCTGGCCATGTTCAAGGGGAAGCCCCGGCTCGCGATCGTCGGCGTACTCGTGCCGTTCGTCGCGCTGTTCGGGGCCATCAGGCTCGCGCGGCCCGGATCGGCGTGGGCCAAGCGCTGGTACCGGCGGCGCCCCAAGGCCAGGGCCAGATCGCGGCTGCGCGCCTACCGGCACGACCGGCGCTGGTCGAAGCTGAGCCGGGGCTTTCAGGACCTGATCGGCGGCACACCCGACCGGGAGCGCTCGGCGTCCCGGTGACGCGCGGTGCCGAAGGCCCACCGTGCCACGACGACCAGGGCGATGGCGGCCATCGCCGCCAAGTGCTCCTTGCCCGCGAGGTTCGGCTTCATGGCCGCCTCGATCACCATGAGGGCGACCACCGCGCCCGCCGTCCACCGGGCGCGATGGCGCCAGCACACGTACACGGCGAGGCCGACGACCGCCGCCGAGGGGCCGTTGTCGACGATGTGCGCGTCCGACGCGGGCAGGCCGAGCGGGCCGTCGGGGCCGAGGGCGATGCCGAGGCGGGCGTAGAGGGTGCCGATGAGGGTGGCGACGTATCCGATGGCGAGCGTGCCCCTCCAGCCGAGGCAGACCTCCGCGATGCCGAACACGATCAGGACCTGTGTGAGCGCGCCCCACACGGGCAGGTCGAGCGCCGGCACGAAGAGGGACAGCGGAGTGCGCAGCAGGGACAGCCACAACGGGTCCCCGGCCCGGACGGAGCCGACGTCCTGCACGAACCGATAGCCCCAGAAATGGTTCTGCACGTACTGGAACAGGGCCGTGAGGCAGACCGCGCCGAGCGTCATCGGCGTTACCCGCCACCTCTTGGCGACGAGCCCCCTGTGCACCGCCGACCACAGCGGGCCCCACTCGGCGCGGGCCAGGGCGGCCGGGGATCTCACGGGTGTGACTCCAGATGTCTGCGGTGCATCCAGTTCGGCAGGCCCGGCGCCTCCAGGAAGCCCTCGGCGCGTGCGGAGGCGAGGCCGATCCGCGGCAGGTCGGCGCTCTTCTCGAAGAGCAGGAAGCGGGGTTCCCAGATGGGCCGGTACTTCGCGTTGGCCCGGTAGAGGGATTCGATCTGCCACCACCGTGAGAAGAAGCTGAGCAGCGAGCGCCACAGGCGCAGCACCGGGCCCGCGCCGAGCCGCGAGCCACGTTCGAAGACGGACCGGAACATCGCGAAGTTCAGCGACACCTGCGTGATCCCGATCTCTCCGGCACGCTGGAGCAGTTCGATCACCATGAACTCCATCAGCCCGTTCTCGGAGTCCCTGTCGCGCCGCATCAGGTCGAGCGAGAGCCCCTCCGGTCCCCACGGGACGAACGAGAGCACGGCCTTCAACTCGCCTTTCCCGTCGGTGCATTCGAGCATCACGCAGCGTCCGTCCGCCGGGTCGCCGAGCCGCCCGAGCGCCATCGAGAAGCCGCGCTCGGTGGCCCCGTCGCGCCAGTCGTCGGCACGCTGGAGCAAGTACGTCATCTCGTCGGCGGGGATGTCCTCGTGGCGCCGGATCCGCACCTCGTGACCCGCGCGCTTGACCCGGTTGTAGGCCTGGCGGACGGTGCGCATGGCGCGGCCCTCCAGGGTGAACTCAGGGATCTCGACGATGGCTTCGTCGCCGAGTTCGAGGGCGTCGAGGCCGTGCCGGGCGTAGATGGTGCCCGCCTCCTCGCTCGCGCCCATCACGGCCGGGATCCAGCCGTGTTCGCGCGCCTCCATGAGCCAGGGGGCGATCGCGCCGGGCCAGGCCTCGGGGTCGCCGATCGGATCGCCCGATGCGAGCGAGACCCCGCCGACGACGCGGTACGCGACGGCCGCCTTGCCCGTCGGCGACCACACGACGCTCTTCTCGCGGCGCAGCGCGAAGTAGCCGAGCGAGTCCCGGTCGCCCTCCTTGTCGAGCAGTGCACGCAGCTTGGTCTCGTCGTCGGGGGTGATGGGGTCGACGGCCTTGCGGGAGCGGAACGCGGCGTACGCGACGGCGAGCAGGAGGAGGGTGCTCAGGATGTTGATGGCGACGTTGACCCAGTTCGGCGACGTGATGCCGGGGTAGCGGGACTCGTCGGTGGCGACCGAGATGAGGCGCAGGGTGCCGTAGCGCCAGCGCTCGAGGAACGTCGAGTGGTGCCCGTCGTGCGCCTGGTTGGTGACGGTCACGAGGAACGTCGCGAACAGGGACGTCACGAGGAGTCCGCCGATCCCGACCGCGGCCGCGAGCTTCGCGTTCGAGCGGTCCCCCTTCGCGTAGAACTCCCGCCGCCCGACCAGCAGCGCGACGACGAACGCGGCGGTCAGGACGAGCGAGATCCAGTTCTGCGCGTAGCGGCGCACCTCGGGGAAGAACATCACGACGATGAACAGGAGCAGGAAGAGTCCGCTGAGCACGAGGTTGAGGATCCACGCGGCACGCTTGCGGCGGCGCATCGTGATCGCCAGGAACCAGGTGAAGACCCCGGACGCGAAGCCGGCCGTCAGCAGGTACGGGGTGAAGTAGTTGTCGGTGTTGTGCCGTTGCAGGTCCTGACCGAGGGAGACCCAGACCGCGCTCAGGAAGTTGATGAACGTGACGATGCGCAGGTACCAGACGAGGAAGGCGGCCGCCCGTTTCGTGGTGGGGGTGCAGGCGTGGGCGGGGCGCGCGGGTGGAGCGCTCGTGTGTTCATCTGCCATAAGCAGGGAGCATATGGGGCATTCGAGGCGATACGGGGCGAGCATCGCCGGGGTGCGAAACGGCGGGTCGCGGCGGGACCGAACCCGCCGCGACCCGCCGTCAAAAAGGCGTGCCCGGTGCCCTATTCGGTCGCGTCGGCGGTCTCCGGCTCCCCTGCGGTCTCCGGCTCCTCGGTGGCCGGCGACTCCTCGGCGGCCTGCGGGGCCTCCGGCAGCTCCGCCGCCAGCGCCGCGGCGGCCTGTACCAGCGGCAGCGCGAGCAGCGCCCCGGCTCCCTCGCCCACCGTCACGCCCTGGTCGAGCAGCGGCTCCATCGCCATCCGGTCCAGCGCCTTCGCCTGCGCGGGCTCCCCGCTCGACTGGCCCGCCAGCCACCAGTCCGGCGCCCGGAACGCGATCCGCTGCCCGACGAGCGCGCACGCCGCAGACACGACGCCGTCCAGGATCACGGGCGTACGCCGCACCGCGCTCTGCAGCAGGAACCCGGTCGCGGCGGCGAGGTCCGCGCCGCCCACCGCGCCGAGCAGCGCCAGCTGGTCGCCGAGCACGGGCCTGGCCCGCCGCAGGGCGTCCCGCACGGCCGCGCACTTGCGCATCCATGCCAGGTCGTCGATCGGCGAGCCGCCGCGCCCGGTCACCACGGACGCGTCCGTCCCGCACAGCGCAGCGATCAGCGTCGCGGCCGCAGTGGTCCCGCCCACGCTGAGATCCCCGAGGACCACCAGATCCGTGCCGGAGTCCGCCTCCTCGTCGGCGACGGTCATGCCCGCGCGGAACGCGGCCTCCGCCTCCTCGGGCGTCAGCGCGTCCTCGATGTCGATGCGCCCGGACGACCTGCGCACCCGGTGCCGTACGACTCCGGCGGGCAGTTCGTCGGGCTCGCAGTCCAGTGACATGTCGACGACCCGTACCGGAACACCCAGGCGCCGCGCGAGGATCGCCGACGCGCTCCCGCCCTCGACGGCCTGGCGCACCAGCGCCGCGGCACTTCCCGCGGGCCGCGCCGACACGCCGAGTTCCGCGACCCCGTGGTCACCCGCGAACAGCACCACGCGCGGCCGCTCCAGCGGCTTGACCGGCACAGCGGCCTGAGCGGCCGACAGCCACTCGCCCAGCTCGTCGAGGCGGCCGAGCGCGCCGGGCGGCACCGCGAAGCGGGCACGGCGTTCCTCGGCGTCGCGGCGCGTCCCGCCGTCGGGACGCTCGATCAGATCGGTGAAGTCGTCGAGATTCAGCGAGCTCATTCGCCGAACAGTACCGGCCGTTCCCCGACGTGGCGCATGACGTGGTGTTACGCCATGCGATGCATCGGATCCGCAGCGTCATTGCGGGTCTCTCCGTGATCCTTTACGTTCCTGGATGCCCCGGATTGTCGTGTCGCCCCAGGGTGGTGTGGCGCCCCTCGGACCGTCCCGCAGGAGTTCGTGATGACCCCCACGACCGAGGCCGTCGCCGAGCGGCGGCCCGCCTATCTCACCGAACTCGCCCAGGGCACCGACCGGTTCCACGAGCCGCGCAGGACCGACTGTCCCTGGTGCGGCTCCGGCCGCCTGCGCACCCGGCTGCGGACCACCGACCTCCTCCAGCACAAGCCCGGCAGCTTCGTCGTCGACCAGTGCCGCGCCTGCTCGCACTCCTTCCAGAACCCGCGCCTGACCCCCGAGGGCCTGGCCTTCTACTACCGGGACTTCTACGACGGGCTCGACGCCGGCCACTCCGCCCGGCTCCTGAACGCCCAGCACTCCGCGAGGCGCTCCGCCCGGCGCCACCGCGCCGCCGCCCGCACCCTGCTGGCCCTCATCGAGCCGGAGAGCTGGCTGGACGTCGCCACCGGGCAGGGCCACTTCCCGGCGGCCGCCAAGGAGGTCCACCCGTACACCGCCTTCGACGGGCTCGACGCCTCGGCCGCCGTCGAGGAGGGCCGCAGGGCCGGCCGCGTCGAGGAGGCCCACCGCGGCACCCTCACCGAACTCGCCCCCGCGCTCGCGGGACGCTACGACGCGCTGAGCATGTTCCACTACCTGGAGCACGCCACCGACCCGCGCGAGGAACTCAAGGCCGCCCGCACCGTCCTGCGCCCCGGCGGCCACCTCCTCGTCGAGGTCCCCGACCCCGAGAGCCGCTACGCGAAGCTGCTCGGCAAGTGGTGGGTGTCGTACTTCCAGCCCCAGCACCTGCACCTCATCCCGATGGACAACCTCAGCCGCGAGCTGGAGCGCCTCGGCTACACCGTCGTCGCGACCGACCGCCGCGAGGCGCACGTCCCGCTCGACCTCACCGCCGGCCTCGCCCTGTTCCTCGGCCACTGGCTGCCGAGCGCCGACGCTCCTTGGCGCAGCAAGGCCCCCACCCCGCTCCAGCGCAGGCTGCGCACGGCCCTCACGTACGCCGTCGTGCCCCTCGTCGCCGCGGCCTACGCGGCGGACCAGCTGCTCGCCCCGCTCGCGGGCCGCACCCGCTTCTCCAACGCCTACCGGGTCGTGGCCCGCAAGAACACGTCAGGGCCCGGCCGGGACCCGCGGCCCTGACCGAACCCCGCCGATCGTCCCCGCGTCAGCCGCGCAGCACGAGCGCCTGCCCGGCCACCACGAGCAGCACCTGCTCGCACTCGGCGGCGAACGCCGTGTTCAGGCGCCCCAGTTCGTCCCGGTAGCGGCGGCCCGACGCGGTGGCCGGGACGATCCCGGAACCCACCTCGTTCGACACGGCGACGACCGTGCGCGGGGTGCTGCGCACGGCCTCCGTCAGCGCCGCGACCTTCTCGCGCAGCGCCCGCTCCCCGCCGCCCGCCCACTCCGCGTCGTCCCAGGCCCGCACCTCGTCCATGGCGTACGTCAGCCACAGGGACAGGCAGTCGATGAGCAGCGGGGGGCCGTCCTGCGCGAGGAGCGGCACGAGGTCGCAGGTCTCCGCCGTGTTCCAGGAGCCGGGGCGCCGCTCGCGATGCAGCGCCACCCGCTGCGACCACTCGGTGTCCCCGCCCCGCGTGCCGCCCGTCGCCACGTACAGCACGCCCGGGAACGCCTCGAGGCGCCGCTCGGCCTCGACCGACTTCCCGGACCTCGCCCCACCGAGGACCAGCGTCCTGCGCGGCACGTCCGGCACGTCCTCGTACGCCCCCACCACGAGCGTCGTCCCGTCCGGCACGGCCCGTGCGCCCGCCGCCGCCAGACGGCGCGTCAGCTCCGGACCCGGCGGCACGTCGTGGTCGATGTGGACCGCGAGCACATCGGTGGTCGCGCCGATCGCCCCCACGGCCCGCAGCCTGGCCGCCGCGTCCGGGCGGTCCACGATGTCGGCGAGCACCATCTCGTACGGCCGCTCGGCCTCCGCGAAGCCCGCGGGCGCCGCGCCCGGCGGCAGATACAGCAGCCGCTCGCCGTCCGGCCCGGTCACCTCGTAGCCCGTCCCCGGCGAGTCCGTCGGCAGGGCCCGCACCCGGTGCCCGGTCAGCAGCGCCAGCTCGCTCCCGTCCGGCACCCTGACCGGCGACACGAGCCCCGCCGGCACCTCGACGGGCGGCCCGTCGTGCGGATGCGAGAGCAGCACCTGCCGTACGCCGCTGAGACTGTGCCCCGAACGGGCGGCGGCGAACGCCGCCCCCGGCGTCAGGTCGAGCAGCAGCGTGCCGTCGATGAGGAGCGCGGTCGCGGCACGCGCGCCACCCGGCCCGAGGGCGGTGGCGCAGGCCGCGCAGGGGCAGTCCGGGCGGGGCAGTCCGGTGGGTGCGCCGGTGCCGAGCAGAGTGAGTTCCACGGGAAGATCCTCCCGCGCCACCGCGAGTGGCGCGCGCCCGGATAGGCTTCCGGGCAGTACTCAGACCGTGAGCTGGTCCGTTGACTCTCTGGAGGCTGACATGGCGGCGTGGACGTGGAGGTTCGAGAAGTCGGACGGGACGGAGGTCCAGCCGGCGGTGCAGCCCGAGGAGTTCACGACTCAGGGCGACGCGGAGTCGTGGATCGGCGAGTACTGGAAGGCCCTCGCCGAAGGCGGCGCCGACCAGGTCACCCTCTTCGAGGACGACGCGGTGATCTACGGTCCGATGGGACTGCACGCCGAGGACGCGCCGGCGTAGGTCTGTAGGTCTGGACGGAATGCCAGGAAGGGCGGCGACCCGCACGGGTCGCCGCCCTTCTGTCCTCCGCTGTCTCCCGATACGTCCGTCCTAGATCTCGCCGAGCGTGACCTCGACCGTGTTCTCGGCCCCGTTTCTCGTGTACGCGACCGAGACCTTGTCGCCGGGCTTGAGGGCGGCGAGTTGCTCCGCGAGCGCCACCATCGTGGGGACGTCTGTGCCGTTGATCTGGGTGATGATGTCCCCGGACTGGATCCCGGCTTTCTGCGCGGCCCCGCCGTCGTTGACGTCCACGACGGCGACCCCGTCCGGCTGGTAGGAGCTGCCGAGCACCGTACGGCTCGTGATGCCGAGCGCGGCCCGCCCCGAGTCCGTGACCTTGCCCTTCTTGACGACCTGGCCGGCGACCGTCTTGACCATGGACGAGGGGATCGCGAACCCGATGCCGGGTGCCGCGCCGCCGCCCATGTTGGGGTCTGTCGCGGCGAGCGTCGGGATGCCGACGACCTGCCCGTCGAGATTGACGAGGGCGCCGCCGCTGTTGCCCGGGTTGATCGCCGCGGACGTCTGCACCATGTTCCCGATGGTGGCGCCGGTCCCGCCGCCCGCGGGGTTCTCGCTGACGGTCCGCCCGGTCGCCGAGACGATGCCCTGCGTGACGCTGGAGGACAGGCCGAGCGGCGAGCCCATCGCCAGGGTGATCTGGCCGACCTCGACCTTGGACGAGTTCGCGAACTTCGCGGGCTTGAGCCCCTCGGGCACCTTGTCCAGCTTGACGACGGCGAGGTCCTGGTCGGGGTAGGCGTAGACGAGCGTCGCGGTCAGCTCGGTCTCGCTGTTGGACGTGGTCACCTTGAACGTCTTCTCGTTGCCGACCACGTGCGCGTTGGTGACGATGTGCCCCTTGTCGTCGTAGACGATCCCGGAGCCTTGCTCGGCCGAGCCCTGGATCTGGACGACCGACGGCAGGACGTCCCTGATCACCTTCTGGTAGTCGGCCTGCAGAGCGTTGCCGGAGACGGCCGCGGCCTGCTCCGTGGTGCCGGACGGCTTCGTCGACGGGCCGGACGGGCCGGAGGAGTCGGAGCCGGAGCAGCCGCCTGCCAGGGCCACCGAGCAGACGACGGCGGTCAGCGGCAGCGCGAACCGCGGAACGCGGCCACGCCCGCTGCGAGTGGCACGGGTACGCGTACGGGATCCGGAAAGAGAGCGGGGGCGGGAACGGTCACGGAAATCATCCATGCCCGGATTGTCGCCGTCGTCCGGTTGTTCCTGCCTGTGGTGGACCGCCGAACAGGGGGCGCGCCGGGGCCCTCAGCCCCGCACGCCGCACAGGTGCAGCAGGGCCGCCACCCGGCGGTACGGCTCCGTGCGGCCCGCCCGCTCCTCCGCCGCGAGCAGCGTGTGGAACTCGCCGGGCGGCGGCACGGGCGCGTCGTCCCCCGCCGTGTCCGTGAAGACCCGCACGCCGTACCAGGCGTGCAGCGGGGCCCCGATCCCGGCCAGCGTCGCGGTCAGTGCGTCGAGCCGGTCGGCCCGCACGTCGAGCCCGAGCCGGTTGCGGTACGAGAGCGTGTCGAAGGAGCCGAGCGCCGCCTGCCAGTCCCCGGCGAGGCCGGGCCGCATGGCGAGCGCGTCACCGTTGCGCACGAGGAGCGAGAGCAGGCCGCCGGGGGCCAGCATCCGCGCCAGGCCCGCGAGCAGCGCGTCGGGGTCCTCGACGTACATCAGGACCCCGTGGCACAGGACCACGTCGAAGCTGCCGGGCAGGAAGTGCACCCCGGTCTCACGGCCGTCACCCTCCACGAGGCGCACCCGGCCGCGGATGCCCTCGGGCTCCTCGGCGAGCGCGGCCCTCGCTGCGGCGACCATCCCGGGATCCTGCTCGACCCCGGTCACCTGATGTCCGGCACGCGCGAGGCGCAGGGCCTGCGTGCCCTGGCCCATGCCGACGTCGAGGATCCGCAGCCGCTGCCCGACGGGGTAGCGCGCGGCCAGCTGCTCATCGAGCTGCCGGGCCACGAGCTCCTGGCGTACGGAATTGCGCAGACCGCTCAGCTTGCCGAGCCAGGACGCCGCGGCGCCGCCGGAGAAGGCCTCCGTGCTCAGGGCCGCTCCCCGCGCTTGACCTGGGGCTTGGGCAGACGGAGCCGGCGCATCTGGAGCGTGCGCATCAGGGCGTACGCGACGGCGCCCTTCTTCGGCTCGTTCGGGAACTTCTCGGCCAGACGCTTCTTCAGGCGGAACGCCGTCACGACCGAGTCGAGCACGATCAGCACGATCACGATCAGCCAGAGCAGCAGCGCGATGTTCTGGAGACTCGAGATCCGGACCATGGTCATCACGAGGATGATCACGGCCAGGGGCAGGAAGAACTCGGCGATGCAGAAGCGCGAGTCGACGAAGTCGCGCGCGAACTTTCGCACCGGACCCTTGTCGCGGGCGGGAAGATAACGCTCGTCACCGCTGGCGAGCGCCTGGCGCTGCCTCTCCATCGCGGTGCGGCGCTCGTCGCGCTGCCGCTTCGACGCCTCCTTGCGGGTCGTCGGCGTATTGGCCACACTGCGGCGCTGGGTCTGGGCCTGGCTGCGCTTGGGCGTAGGGCGGCCCTTGGGGGCCTGCGGGTCACGGGGCTGCGTGGAGTTGGTCACCGGTGCCTTGGCGGCCGGGGCCTTCTCGTCCTTGGATCGGCTACGGAACACAAAGCCCAAGGGTACGTGGTGCGGGCGCATGGACCAGAGGCGAGTGGGGAACGATCCGGCAACACCCTGCGTCAGTGTTGCTGAGCGTTCCCGGCAGCTGCACCGCGTGCTCGTAGATCCGGCCACCCCGGGGGGACACCTACTCCCTGCGCCGGAGCGGGACCGGACGCAGTCGTCCTTGGGGATGAGCGCATCCGCACCTGAACAGTGCGGTAATAGAGGCAGGACCCGTACTGTGGGTTCTGTCGCAGTGCTGGTGCTGGACGTCTGCTGGATCTGTCAGAAGGGGGCGCGCGAAGCCCATGAGCGGTGTCATGAAGCGTATGGGGATGATCTTCCGCGCGAAGGCGAACAAGGCCCTTGACCGGGCCGAGGACCCGCGCGAGACCCTCGATTACTCGTACCAGAAGCAGCTGGAGCTGCTCCAGAAGGTGCGCCGCGGCGTCGCCGACGTGGCGACCTCGCGCAAGCGCCTGGAGTTGCAGCTCAACCAGCTCCAGTCCCAGTCGTCCAAGCTGGAGGACCAGGGCCGCAAGGCGCTCGCGCTCGGCCGCGAGGACCTGGCCCGCGAGGCGCTCTCGCGCCGGGCAGCCCTTCAGCAGCAGGTCACCGACCTGGAGACGCAGCACCAGACCCTCCAGGGCGAGGAGGAGAAGCTCACCCTCGCGGCGCAGCGCCTCCAGGCCAAGGTCGACGCCTTCCGTACGAAGAAGGAGACGATCAAGGCGACGTACACCGCGGCCCAGGCACAGACCCGGATCGGAGAGGCCTTCTCCGGCATCTCCGAGGAGATGGGCGACGTGGGCATGGCCATCCAGCGTGCCGAGGACAAGACGGCGCAGCTCCAGGCCCGGGCCGGCGCGATCGACGAGCTGCTTGCCTCCGGCGCCCTCGACGACCAGTCCGGCCTCGCCAAGGACGACATCCAGAGCGAGCTGGACCGCCTCTCCGGTGGTACGGATGTAGAGCTGGAACTCCAGCGGATGAAGGCCGAACTGTCGGGCGGCTCCTCCTCGCAGCAGGCCATCGAGGGCGGTCAGGGCCAGCAGTCTCCGACGCAGACGCCGCAGGACACCCCGCGCTTCGACAAGCAGTAGTCCCACGCCGAGGAGGGCGTCATGATCGTACGGATCATGGGGGAGGGGCAGGTGGAGCTGGCCGACAGCCACTTCACCGAGCTCAACAAGCTCGACAACGAGCTCCTGGCCGAGATGGAGAACGGGGACGGTCCCGGTTTCCGCCGCACGCTCAACGCCCTGCTCGAAACGGTGCGCTCCGTCGGCACCCCGCTGCCCGACGCGTCACTCGAACCTTCGGAACTCATTCTTCCGTCCCCGGACGCGACCCTGGAAGAGGTCCGGGAGATGCTCAGCGACGACGGTCTGATCCCTGGCTGAGCCGCTGCCCGCGGTACGTGGCCCGTCGCGCGTACCGCTGATGGACGGGCCTGCCGCGCACGGACGAGGGGGCGATACCGTGACGCCGGTGACCCCCTTCGTACGCTGGGCCAGGACTCACCCCCGGGCCATGGACGCGGCCCTCGCGGCGGCGGTGCTGCTCTGCATGATCGCCGCCTCCTTCGCCGATCCGAACGGCGGCCGCGACGGCACTCCCACCTGGGGCACCCGCAGTCCCCAGGTCCTCAGCGTCGTCCTCATGGTGCTCGGCGCGGCCGCCCTCGTCCTGCGCCGCCGCGCCCCCATGGCGGTCCTCGCGGCCACCTCCGCCGTCACTCTGGCGGAACTCGTCACCGGCGACCCCCGCGCGCCCGTCGCGATGAGCGCCGTCGTCGCGCTCTACACCGTCGCCGCCACCACCGACCGTCCCACCACGTGGCGCGTCGGCCTCGCCACCATGGCCGTCCTCTCCGGCGCCGCCATGCTGGCCGGCCCCCTGCCCTGGTACTCGCAGGAGAACCTCGGCGTCTTCGCCTGGACCGGCATGGCCGCCGCGGCCGGGGACGCCGTGCGCAGCCGGCGCGCGTTCGTCGACGCGATCCGCGAGCGGGCCGAGCGTGCCGAGCGCACACGGGAGGAGGAGGCCCGGCGCCGGGTCGCCGAGGAGCGTCTGCGCATCGCCCGTGACCTTCACGACGTCGTCGCGCACCACATCGCCCTGGTCAACGTCCAGGCGGGCGTCGCCTCGCACGTCATGGACAAGCGCCCCGACCAGGCCAAGGAGGCCCTGTCGCACGTGCGCGAGGCGAGCCGCTCCGCGCTCAACGAACTCCGCGCCACCGTGGGCCTGTTGAGGCAGTCCGGCGACCCCGAGGCGCCCACCGAGCCGGCACCGGGACTCGACCGCCTCGAAGACCTCGTCGGCACGTTCCGCAACGCCGGCCTGCCCGTCGAGGTCGCCTGCGCCGACCGGGCCACCGGCCTGCAGGCCGCCGTCGACCTGGCCGCCTACCGCATCATCCAGGAGGCCCTGACCAATGTGCAGAAGCACGCGGGCGCCGAGGCCAAGGCCGAGGTCAGCGTCGTGCGCGTAGGCCCGAACATCGAGGTCACGATCCTCGACAACGGGCCCGGCACCGAGCAGCCCTCGCCCGACAGCGGTGGCCACGGCCTCCTCGGCATGCGCGAGCGCGTCGCCGCGATCGGCGGCAGCTGCTCGGCGGGACCGCGCTACGGGGGCGGGTTCCGCGTCCATGCGATCCTGCCCGTCCAGGCCCACGCCACCGCGGGCCTCGCCACGGACACGGGGGACGCTGGATGACCATCCGGGTACTGCTCGCCGACGACCAGGCCCTGCTGCGCAGCGCCTTCCGCGTCCTCGTGGACTCCGAACCCGACATGCTCGTCGTGGGCGAGGCCTCGAACGGCGCGGAGGCGGTCAGCCTCGCCAAGTCGGAGAAGGCCGACGTCGTCCTGATGGACATCCGGATGCCCGGCACCGACGGACTCGCCGCGACCCGCCTGATCAGCGCCGACCCCGAACTGGCCCACGTACGCGTCGTGATGCTCACGACGTTCGAGGTCGACGAGTACGTCGTCCAGTCGCTGCGCGCGGGCGCCTCCGGCTTCCTCGGCAAGGGCGCCGAACCCGAGGAGCTCCTCGGCGCCGTGCGGATCGCCGCCGCGGGCGAGGCTCTCCTGTCGCCGGTCGCGACCAAGGGCCTGATCGCCAAGTTCCTCGCCCAGGGCGAGGGGTACGGCGACTGGGAGGAAGGCGCGCGCCCCGGCGGTGCCCACGGCGAACGCCTCGCCGCGCTGACCACCCGCGAGCGCGAGGTGCTCGTCCAGGTCGCCGGCGGCCACTCGAACGACGAGATCGCGGAGCGCCTCCAGGTCAGCCCGCTCACGGTCAAGACCCATGTGAACCGCGCCATGGCCAAGCTCGGTGCGCGGGACCGTGCCCAACTCGTAGTAATCGCCTACGAATCGGGCCTGGTCCGTCCAAGGGTGGAGTGAGCCGGGGTCTCCGCGTACTACGGGCGCAGTATGCGGCGCATAAGAACGGGACCTGGGAGCTACGGATCCGCCGTCGCGCATGACTGAGGGTGTAGGGGGCCCCGCACGTGTCTTCGGACGCACCCGCGTCCCCCGGACGCCCGGGGCCTCCTCCTGCCGCGCTTGCCACAGAGAGAGACCCACACCATGTCCTGGCTGTCGAGATTCAGCCTCGCTCAACGGGCCCTGATCGGGCTGATGTCGATCATCGCGATCGTCTTCGGCGCCATCGCGATCCCCCAGCTCAAGCAGCAGCTGCTGCCCTCCATCGAACTGCCCATGGTGTCCGTCCTGGCCCCGTACCAGGGCGCGTCTCCCGACGTGGTCGAGAAGCAGGTCATCGAGCCGCTCGAGTCGACCATCGACGCGGTCGACGGCATCACCGGTATCACCTCCACGGCGAGCGAGGGCAACGCCGTGATCATGGCCCAGTTCGACTACGGCAACGGCTCCAAGCAGCTCGTCGCCGACGTCCAGCAGGCCGTGAACCGGGCCCGCGCCCAGCTCCCCGACGACGTCGACCCGCAGGTCATCGCGGGCTCCACGGACGACATGCCGACCGTCGTCCTCGCCGTCACGTCCGACAAGGACCAGCAGGCGCTCGCCGACCAGCTCGACAAGACCGTCGTCCCGTCCCTCAAGGACGTCGACGGCGTCGGCCAGGTCACCGTCGACGGTGTGCGTGACCTCCAGGTCACCGTCACCCCCGACGACAAGAAGCTCGCCGCGGCCGGGATCAGCCAGACCGCGCTCGGTCAGTCCCTCCAGGCGGGCGGCGCGACCCTGCCCGCCGGCTCCTTCGACGAGGGCGGCAGCAACCGCACCGTCCAGGTCGGCGGCGGCTTCACCTCCCTGAAGCAGATCGAGGACCTGATGGTCACCGGCGAGGGCGTCAGGAAGCCCGTACGCCTCGGTGACGTCGCCGAGGTCGCGCAGCGGCCCGCGAAGGCCGACTCGATCACCCGCACGGACGGCAAGCCCAGCCTCGCGGTCATGGTCACCATGGACCACGACGGCAGCGCGGTCGCCATCTCCGACGCGGTCAAGGACAAGCTCCCCGGCCTGCGCAAGGACCTCGGCACCGGCGCGAAGCTCACGGTCGTCAGCGACCAGGGCCCCGCGGTCTCCAAGTCCATCGACGGCCTGACGACGGAGGGCGCGCTCGGTCTCCTCTTCGCCGTCCTCGTCATCCTGGTGTTCCTGGCGTCGATCCGCTCGACCCTGGTCACCGCGGTCTCGATCCCGCTCTCGGTCGTCCTGGCCCTGATCGTTCTGTGGACCCGCGACCTCTCGCTCAACATGCTCACGCTCGGCGCGCTGACCATCGCGATCGGCCGCGTCGTGGACGACTCCATCGTCGTCCTGGAGAACATCAAGCGGCACCTCGGCTACGGCGAGGAGCGCCAGGAGGCGATCCTCAAGGCGGTCCGCGAGGTCGCGGGCGCCGTCACGTCGTCCACCCTGACCACCGTCGCCGTCTTCCTGCCCATCGGCCTGGTGGGCGGCATGGTCGGCGAGCTGTTCGGCTCGTTCTCGCTGACGGTCACGGCGGCCCTGCTGGCCTCGCTGATCGTCTCGCTCACCGTCGTCCCGGTCCTGTCGTACTGGTTCCTGCGCCCGCCCAAGGCGATCGAGGGCGTCGACCCGGAGGAGGCGCGCCGCAAGGCGGAGGAGAAGGAGGCGCGGTCCTGGCTCCAGCGGATCTACGTCCCCGTCCTGCGCTTCGCGACCCGTCGCCGCCTCACCAGCGTCCTCATCGCGGTCGTGGTCCTGGTCGGCACGTTCGGCATGGCCCCCATGCTGAAGACGAACTTCTTCGACCAGGGCGAGCAGGAAGTCCTGTCCATCAAGCAGGAGCTGAAGCCGGGCACCAGCCTGGCGGCGACCGACGCCGCGGCGAAGAAGGTCGAGAAGCTGCTCGAAGGCGTCGACTCGGTCAAGGACTACCAGGTCACCATCGGCTCGTCCGGCTTCATGGCGGCCTTCGGCGGCGGCACCGACACCAACCAGGCCTCGTACCAGGTGACGCTGAAGGACAAGGCGTCGTACGAGAAGACCCAGCATCGCATCGAGAAGGGTCTCGGCGAGCTCTCCGGGATCGGCCGGACCACCATCGCGGCCGGTGACGGCTTCGGCAGCCAGGATCTGAGCGTCGTGGTGAAGGCGGCCGACGGCCAGGTCCTGCGCAAGGCGGCCGACGAGGTCCGCCACGAGGTCGCCGAGCTCGACGGCGTCACGGACGTCACCAGCGACCTGTCGCAGTCGGTCCCGCGCATCTCGGTCAAGGCCAACTCCAAGGCCGCGGCCGCCGGGTTCAACGACACCACGCTCGGCGCGGCCGTCGGCCAGGCCGTGCGCGGTACGACCAGCGGCAAGGCGATCCTCGACGACACCGAGCGCGACGTCGTCGTGAAGTCGGCGAAGCCCGCCACGACCATGGACGAGCTCAAGAAGCTCCCGATGGGCCCCCGCGGTCTGAAGCTCGGCGACATCGCCACGGTGAAGCTGGTCGACGGGCCGGTCTCCATGACCCGGATCGACGGGGCCCGGGCCGCGACGATCACGGCCAGGCCGACCGGTGACAACACCGGCGCGGTCAGCGCCGACCTCCAGACGAAGATCAAGGCCCTGAAGCTGCCCGCGGGCGCGAAGGCCACGATCGGCGGCGTCACGTCCGACCAGGACGACGCGTTCAAGAACCTCGGCCTCGCGATGCTGGCCGCGATCGCGATCGTGTTCATGCTCCTGGTCGCCACGTTCCGCTCGCTGGCGCAGCCGCTGATCCTGCTGGTCTCGATCCCGTTCGCGGCGACCGGTGCGATCGGCCTGCTCATCGCCACCGGCACCCCGATGGGTGTCCCGGCGATGATCGGCATGCTGATGCTCATCGGCATCGTGGTCACCAACGCGATCGTCCTGATCGACCTGATCAACCAGTACCGCAAGGAGGGCTACGGCACGATCGAGGCGGTCATCGAGGGCGGCCGCCACCGTCTGCGCCCGATCCTCATGACGGCCCTGGCGACGATCTTCGCCCTGCTCCCGATGGCGCTCGGCGTCACCGGTGAGGGCGGTTTCATCGCCCAGCCGCTCGCGGTGGTGGTGATCGGCGGTCTGATCACGTCGACGCTCCTGACGCTCCTCCTCGTCCCGACGCTCTACGCGATGCTGGAGCTCCGCAAGGAGCGGCGCCGCAAGAAGCGCGAGGCGAAGCGGGCGAAGAAGGCCGGGGTGACGGCCGGGCCGGAGGCCGCGCGGGCCTCGGAGTCCGAGTCCGGCGAGCCGGAGCCGGCGGGCGTCTGACCCTTTCGGCGCAAAGCCCGGAGCCCGGGTCCCACCTTCGTGTGGGACCCGGGCTCCGGGCATTGCGCGGCTTTCGCGCCTACGGCAGCGCCAGCATCCGCTCCAGCGCCTGCTTCGCGAACTGCTCGGTCTCGCGGTCGACCTCGATCCGGTTGACCAGGTTGCCCTCGGCCAGGGACTCCAGGGTCCACACCAGGTGCGGCAGGTCGATGCGGTTCATCGTCGAGCAGAAGCAGACCGTCTTGTCGAGGAAGACGATCTCCTTGTCGGGGTGCGCGTTGGCGAGGCGCCGCACCAGGTTGAGCTCGGTGCCGATCGCCCACTTCGACCCGGCCGGGGCCGCGTCGAGGGCCTTGATGATGTACTCCGTCGAGCCGACCTCGTCCGCCGCGGCGACGACCTCGTGCTTGCACTCGGGGTGCACCAGGACCCGTACGCCGGGGATCCGCTCGCGGACGTCGTTGACCGAGTCGATCGAGAAGCGCCCGTGCACCGAGCAGTGCCCGCGCCACAGGATCATCTTCGCGTTCCGCAGCTCCTCGGCGGTCAGGCCGCCGTTCGGCTTGTGCGGGTTGTACAGGACGCAGTCCTCCAGGGACATCCCCATGTCCCGCACGGCGGTGTTGCGCCCGAGGTGCTGGTCCGGCAGGAAGAGCACCTTTGTTGAATTGGGCTCGCCCTGCTCGAAGGCCCAGTCAAGGGCCCTCTTCGCGTTCGACGAGGTACAGATCGTGCCGCCGTGCTTGCCGGTGAACGCCTTGATGTCCGCAGAGGAGTTCATGTACGAGACGGGCACGACCTGCTCGGCGATGCCGGCCTCGGTCAGCACGTCCCAGCACTCGGCGACCTGCTCGGCGGTGGCCATGTCGGCCATGGAGCACCCGGCGGCCAGGTCGGGCAGGACCACCTTCTGGTCGTCGCCGGTGAGGATGTCGGCGGACTCGGCCATGAAGTGCACACCGCAGAAGACGATGTACTCGGCCTCCGGCCGGGCGGCCGCGTCGCGGGCGAGCTTGAAGGAGTCGCCGGTGACGTCCGCGAACTGGATGACCTCGTCGCGCTGGTAGTGGTGGCCGAGAACGAAGACCTTGTCCCCGAGCTTCTCCTTGGCCGCGCGGGCGCGCTCCACCAGGTCCGGGTCGGACGGGGAGGGCAGGTCTCCAGGGCACTCCACACCGCGCTCGCTCCGCGGGTCGGCCTCGCGGCCGAGCAGCAGGAGAGCCAGCGGAGTCGGCTGAACGTCCAGGTCAACTGGGGTCTGGGCCGTGGTCACGTCACGCACCCTTTCTTGTTATGACATTCGTGCGGCGAGGCTTCTCGTCGAAATGACGCTATCTATCATAACTGCTTCACGTCAGAATGACGATGGCCATCGTGTCGATGTGACGCAATCCGCGCGGACCGGCCCGTGCCCCCCGCGCGCGGGGTGTGCGAGCATGAAAGGGCAAGGAAGCCGAACTCGCCGAGAGGCGAAACACGAGCGCCAGGGCCGGAATGAATCCGCGGCCCCGCCGGTTGGAACGTCGGCAAGCAGTCTCCGTACAACCCTGGAGAGAAGCAGATGTCCGTATCGGACGAGACCACCACCGTGAGCGACGGCATCCTCCTGTCCGACGCCGCCGCGGCCAAGGTCAAGGCCCTCCTTGACCAGGAAGGGCGCGACGACCTGGCGCTGCGCGTCGCCGTACAGCCCGGAGGCTGCTCCGGCCTGCGTTACCAGCTCTTCTTCGACGAGCGCTCCCTCGACGGGGACGTCGTGAAGGACTTCGGTGGCGTCAAGGTCGTCACCGACCGCATGAGCGCCCCGTACCTGGGCGGCGCCTCCGTCGACTTCGTCGACACCATCGAGAAGCAGGGCTTCACGATCGACAACCCGAACGCCACGGGCTCCTGCGCCTGCGGCGACTCGTTCAGCTGAGTCTGAGCCCGCACATACACGAAGCGGCGGTTCCCTGCTCGAGGGGGAACCGCCGCTTCGTGTTTCGTCACGGGGTCAGCTCTGCGGCGCGGGCTCCTGCCCCTGCTTGCCGTCCGTGTGCGGCACCGCCTTGTCCTGGGAGTCCACGACCTTCCGGCCGTCGAGCGGCTCGTCCAGCGTCACCGGCAGCGTGTAGAACTTCGCCATCGCGATGCAGACCGTGCCCTTCTTCCGCGTCTCCGTGACCTTCAGGGCGACCTTGCCGTCCTCCTCCGTCGCGGTGGCCGTGTAGGTGCTGCACACGCCGCCCGTGAAGTGCGCCGTCAGCGTCCGCCCGTCCACCGTGTAGCCGTCGGGGCGCACGTCGCGGGTGTCGGTCCCCGGGGCACCGGGCCTGACGCTCGGCCGCGGGCTCGGCTTGTCGGCCGGCCCCGGCGCGTGCGGCGACGTCAGGAACTTCGGGTCCACCGCGGGATGCGTCACCGTGAACGCCGCCTGCCCGCCCTGCGGCTTCACCTGGAACAGCCACGACGGTACGAGGATCTGCCGCCCCTGCGTGAACTGCACCGCGAGCCCGAACGTGGCCCCGGTGACATGGACGGGCGCCGCCGCGGGCAGCTTCGTCGGCGCCTTGCACGGCGCCTCGTCCCGCTGCTTCACCGGCACCGGGCTCGCGCAGCCGCCGATACCGACGCGACCGGCCCCGACAGCCGCGGAGTTGAGCAGATCGAGCGTCCTCTGCGCGCTGATCACGGGGTACGTGTCGCCCTTGACCGGCTTCTTCAACTGACCGCTGCCGCCGACCACTTGACCGTCCGAGCCGACCTGGACGCCCGTGGTCCAGCCGTACGTGGGCAGGTCGCCCACGCGGGGTTCCGCGTTCACCACCCGTACCGCGCCCATCAGTTGGCGCGCGTCGAGCTTCGCGTCGTCCTGGCCGAGCGCCTTGAGCACCGGAGCGGCCGCCTTCTTCGCGGCGTCCTCGCTCACGGCGTCCTTGGTGCTGCCGTTCCCCGGCGCCTCGGTGCACTGGGTGGGGCTCGCGCACTTGTGGCCCGCGGACGGTGCGTAGCGCGCGTACGTCCAGGCGCCGGGGGCCCGCTCGGTCACCTGGAGTGAGGGGCCCGAGCCGTCCTTCGCCGGGCCCACCTTCCAGGCGCCGTTCTCCAGGCGTGGGGCGCCCTGCGCGTCGAGCGTCCTGGCGAGCGCGGCGACATCGGCCGCGGTCACCTTGCCCTCGCTCCGGTAGACGGGGGCGTCGCCGGGGCCCGTGGGGAGCTTGCCGTCGGCCCGGTAACGGGTGCCGTTCGGGTCGGGCTCGCCCGGCGCGATTCCCGAGGTGGAGCCCGTGCCGCCCTTCCGGTAGCCGTCCAGGGGCAGCGGCGGGGGAGCGGAGCCGTCGCCGGCCGCCGGAGTCCCGCCGCGGCCGTCGCCGTCGGCCGAGGCCGCCGCGAAATACGCGCCACCGCCACCGACGAGGAGTACCGCTGCCGCGACCGAGGCGACGGCCAGCGGGGACCGCCCCCGGTGTCGATCCTGCGTCTGCTCGGTGCTCACCGCATCGCTCCTTAGCTGCCGCGTCGTACGCCGTATCCCCTATACGGGGGACAGCGATGGGACGCAGCGGGGGAGCGTGCGGTTCCCTCCTCGCTCCCCAGGGCCCGCGCGGGCGCCTCTCTAGTCCCCGTATTCGGACATCGAGTCGATGAGCCGCGCGGACTTGGAGGGCACGACGACGCCGTGGGGGAGGGAGGGGGTGGCGGGAGTCTGCTTGTCCTTGGCGGGGGCCGTCCAGTGCGGGGCCATTCGGGCGCAGTCGCCGCGCAGGGAGGCGAGGCCGCCTTCGAGGTCGAGCGGTGCGGACGCGGTGCGGACCTTGAGGTTCGTCATAGAGGAACGCTATGCAGGTTCCGCCTCGCGAAGAAAGACCTACTATCGGGTAGTTTTGCCACTTCAGTCGGACGGACGCGACCCGGTAGCGTAAAGCGTCAACCCCCTCCGCTCAGGAAGACGTGACCACGCCGTGCGTATCGCAGTCACCGGCTCCATCGCCACCGACCACCTCATGACCTTCCCCGGCCGCTTCGCCGACCAGCTGGTCGCGGATCAGCTGCACACGGTCTCCCTCTCCTTCCTCGTCGACAACCTCGACGTCCGCCGGGGCGGTGTCGGCGCGAACATCGCGTTCGGCATGGGGCAGCTCGGCACGGACCCGATCCTGGTCGGCGCCGCGGGCTCCGACTTCGACGAGTACCGCGCCTGGCTCGACCGGCACGGCGTGGACACCGACTCCGTCCGCATCTCCGAGGTCCTGCACACGGCCCGCTTCGTCTGCACCACGGACGCCGACCACAACCAGATCGGCTCCTTCTACACGGGCGCCATGAGCGAGGCCCGCCTCATCGAGCTGCAGGCCGTCGCCGAGCGCGTCGGCGGCCTCGACCTGGTGCTGATCGGCGCGGACGACCCAGAGGGCATGCTCCGCCACACGGAGGAGTGCCGCTCGCGCTCCATCCCGTTCGCCGCGGACTTCTCGCAGCAGATCGCCCGGATGAACGGCGACGAGATCCGCACGCTCCTGGACGGCGCGACGTACCTCTTCTCGAACGAGTACGAGAAGGGCCTCATCGAGAGCAAGACCGGCTGGACCGACGAGGAGATCCTCGGCAAGGTCGGCCACCGCGTCACGACCCTCGGCTCGCGCGGCGTCCGCATCGAGACCGTCGGCGAGGACCCGATCGAGGTCGGCTGCGCCGAGGAGGAGGCCAAGGTCGACCCGACCGGCGTCGGCGACGCGTTCCGCGCGGGCTTCCTGTCCGGCCTGGCCTGGGGCGTCGGCCATGAGCGCGCCGCCCAGGTCGGCTGCATGCTCGCCACGCTGGTCATCGAGACCCTCGGCACGCAGGAGTACCAGCTGCGCCGCGGCCACTTCATGGACCGCTTCACCAAGGCGTACGGCCACGAGGCCGCGGCCGAGGTCAAGGAGTACCTGAAGTAGTCCCGTCAGGAGAGCCGGCGGACCACATAGGCGGCACCGTGCTCCGCCGGCTCCTCCCCGACGTACTCCTGGCTCCGCATCTCGCACCACGCGGGGATGTCGAGCCGCGCCGCCTCGTCGTCGGCGAGCACGGTCACGGTCCCGCCCACCGGCACGTCCCCGATCACCTTCGCCAGCTCGATGACGGGGATCGGGCACCGCTTGCCGAGCGCGTCGACCACGAGGGAGGGCGCACTCGCCGGCGCGGGGGCGGGCGCGGTCACGGCCGTCGCCCCCAGTCGCTCCCGTACCGACGCCACCGTCCCCGGCAGCACTCCGAGGAACCGCTCGACGTCGTCCCCGGCCGTCCCGAGCGGCAGCGACACCCGTACGTTCCCCTCGCTCAGCACCCCCATCGCCTTGAGGACATGGCTCGGGGTCAGCGTGCTGCTCGTGCACGAAGATCCGGACGAAACAGAAAAACCGGCCCGGTCCAGCTCGTGCAGCAGAGTCTCTCCGTCGACATAGAGACAGGAGAAGGTCACCACGTGCGGCAGCCGCCGCACCGGGTCGCCCACCACCTCGACATCGGGCACGAGCCCCGGCACCCGGGCCCGGATCCGCTCCGTCAACTCCCGCAGCCGCGCGTCCTCCTCGGCGGCCTCGGCCCGCACCGCCCGCAGTGAGGCCGCCGCCGCCACGACGGCCGGAATGTTCTCGAACCCGGCCGCCCGCCCCGACTCCCGCTCGTCGGCCGGGCCTTGGGTCGCGAACCGCACCCCCTTGCGCACGACGAGCAGTCCTACGCCCGCCGGGCCACCCCACTTGTGCGCGCTGCCCGCGAGCAGCGACCAGTCGCCCTCGACCGGCCCCCACGCGAGCGACTGCGCCGCGTCCACGAGCAGCGGCACCCCGGCGGCCCGGCACGCCGCGGCGACCTCGGCCACCGGCTGCACCGTCCCCACCTCGTGGTTGGCGGACTGGAGACAGGCGAGCGCCGTGTCCTCCCTCAGCGCGTCGGCGTACGCGCCGGGGGAGACGGAACCGGCCCGGTTGACGCCCACCTCGGTCACCGACCCGCCGTCCGCCTCCAGCGCGGCAGCCGAATGGAGTACCGAGGAGTGCTCGACCGCGGAAACCACCAGATGCCGGCCGACGCGCCGACGTCCCGCGAGCGCGCCGGAGATTCCCACATGCACGGCCCGCGTCCCCGAAGGGGTGAAAACGAGCTCGTCCGGGCGGCAGCCCACGGCGTCCGCGGCGGCCTCACGGGCCGCGTCCAGCAGCAGCCGGGCCCGCCTCCCCTCGCGGTAGAGCCGGGCGGGGTCGGCCCACCCCTCGTCCAGCGAGGCGAGCAGCGCCTGCCGGGCCACGGGGTGCAGGGGAGCGGAGGATGCAGCGTCGAAGTAGGACACACCGCAACGGTAAAGCCCCGGGTGAGCACGGCGTCGGGCCAGGGACGCGGAGGACGGCACGACGCCCACCGCCCGGAGCGCGCCCCGCCGTCGGACCGCTCGCCCCGCGCCCACCGGACATCCCCCCGATCCCCCGTCAGATCCCCCCGGAACAGCAAGTTCCACCCCTTCTGAGTGACCCGCGGCGCGTTAGGCACCCTCCCCGCGCGACCCCAATTAGCGTCCAGTAGGGTTTGGTCCGCATAAACATCCAAACCCCTGCCCGTGTGCCAGGGCGGCGAGCGACCAGCGAGACGGCCGTAGCCAACCAGCGCGGGCGAGACTCTCGGGAAGGCGCTACGTGAGTCCCAACGGCTCCGACCGCTCGTCGCGGCGCCCGATGCGGCGGAAGCTGCCGCAGGTGCTGACTGCGGGCCTGATCCTGGTAACCGCTACTGGTTGCACATACAAGGACTTTCCTCGTCTTGGTATGCCGACCCCGGTTACGGAAGAAGGTCCCAGGATCCTCTCCCTCTGGCAGGGCTCGTGGGCGGCAGCGCTCGCCACGGGTGTCCTTGTCTGGGGCCTGATCCTGTGGAGCATCTTCTTCCACCGGCGCAGCCGCACCAAGATCGAGGTACCTACGCAGACGCGGTACAACATGCCGCTAGAGGCGCTGTACACGGTTGTACCGCTCATCATCGTCTCGGTCCTCTTCTACTTCACGGCGCGAGACGAGACGAAGCTCCTCAGCCTCGCGGACAAGCCGGCCCACACCATCAACGTGGTCGGCTATCAGTGGAGCTGGGGCTTCAACTACGTCGAGAACGTGCCCGGCTCCACGGGTGACGCGAAGACCTCGAAGGAACTGGCCGGCATTCCGGACCGCTTCATCGAGGACTTCCCGGCGAACGCCGGCGGCGTCTACGAGGCCGGTACGCCGGCATCGAGGAACCCGCAGACGAAGAACCCCGGCCCCACCCTCTGGCTCCCCAAGGGCGAGAAGGTCCGGTTCGTCCTCACCTCGCGCGACGTCATCCATGACTTCTGGGTGGTGCCGTTCCTGATGAAGCAGGACGTCATTCCGGGCCACACCAACGCCTTCGAGGTGACTCCCAACCGGGAGGGCACCTTCCTGGGCAAGTGCGCCGAGCTCTGCGGCGTCGACCACTCGCGCATGCTGTTCAACGTGAAGGTCGTCTCTCCTGAGCGCTACCAGCAGCACCTCAAGGACCTCGCGAAGAAGGGGCAGACCGGTTACATCCCGTCCGGCATCGCGCAGACGAGCCACGAGAAGAACCGGGAGACGAACAACCTGTGAGCATCCTCAACGAACCTCAGGGTGCCGCCGCAGCTGAAGACTCGTACGAGAACGAGCTGCCGGTCAGGCGCAAGCAGCCGGGGAATGTCGTCGTCAAGTGGCTGACCACCACTGACCACAAGACGATCGGCACGCTCTACCTGGTCACGTCGTTCGCGTTCTTCTGCATCGGCGGACTCATGGCGCTCTTCATGCGCGCCGAACTCGCTCGTCCCGGCAACCAGATCATGTCGAACGAGCAGTTCAACCAGGCGTTCACGATGCACGGCACGATCATGCTGCTGATGTTCGCGACGCCGCTGTTCGCCGGTTTCACGAACTGGATCATGCCGCTGCAGATCGGCGCGCCCGACGTGGCGTTCCCGCGGCTGAACATGTTCGCCTACTGGCTCTACCTGTTCGGCTCGACCATCGCCGTCGGCGGTTTCCTCACCCCGCAGGGTGCGGCCGACTTCGGCTGGTTCGCCTACTCCCCGCTGTCGGACGCAGTCCGCAGCCCGGGCATCGGCGCCGACATGTGGATCATGGGTCTGGCCTTCTCCGGCTTCGGCACGATCCTCGGCGCGGTCAACTTCATCACCACGATCATCTGCATGCGCGCTCCCGGCATGACGATGTTCCGCATGCCGATCTTCGTGTGGAACGTGCTGCTGACCGCCGTCCTGGTCCTGCTCGCCTTCCCGGTCCTGGCGGCCGCACTGTTCGCCCTGGAGGCGGACCGAAAATTCGGCGCCCATGTGTTCGACGCGACCAACGGCGGAGCGTTGCTCTGGCAACACCTCTTCTGGTTCTTCGGACACCCAGAGGTGTACATCATCGCGTTGCCATTCTTCGGAATCATTTCCGAAGTGATCCCGGTGTTCTCGAGGAAGCCGATGTTCGGCTACTCGGGCCTGATCGGCGCGACCATCGCGATCGCGGGTCTGTCCGTGACCGTGTGGGCGCACCACATGTACGTCACCGGCGGCGTGCTGTTGCCGTTCTTCTCCTTCATGACGTTCCTCATCGCCGTACCGACCGGCGTGAAGTTCTTCAACTGGATCGGCACGATGTGGAAGGGCTCACTGTCCTTCGAGACACCGATGCTCTGGACGATCGGCTTCCTGATCACCTTCGTCTTCGGTGGTCTGACCGGCGTCATCCTGGCGGCCCCGCCGCTGGACTTCCACGTCTCGGACTCGTACTTCGTCGTCGCGCACTTCCACTACGTCGTCTTCGGCACCGTGGTCTTCGCGATGTTCGCCGGATTCCACTTCTGGTGGCCGAAGTTCACGGGCAAGATGCTCGACGAGCGGCTCGGCAAGATCACGTTCTGGACGCTGTTCATCGGCTTCCACGGCACGTTCCTGGTGCAGCACTGGCTGGGCGTCGAGGGCATGCCGCGTCGTTACGCGGACTACCTCGCGGCCGACGGCTTCACCGCGCTGAACACGATCTCGACGATCTCCTCGTTCCTGCTCGGTCTGTCGATCCTGCCGTTCCTCTACAACGTGTGGAAGACCGCCAAGTACGGCAAGAAGGTCGAGGTCGACGACCCGTGGGGCTACGGCCGTTCGCTCGAATGGGCGACGTCCTGCCCGCCGCCGCGGCACAACTTCCTCACCCTGCCGCGCATTCGCAGTGAATCGCCGGCGTTCGACCTGCACCACCCGGAGATCGCCGCGATGGACCAGCTCCAGAACGGCGGCCACGGGGGCAACGCTCTCTCCGGTGGCAAGGAGGCCGGCAAGTGAAGGTCCAAGGCAAGATGTTCATCTGGCTGAGCGTCTTCGTGCTCGCCACGGCGATCGTCTACGGCGTGTGGTCGAAGGAGCCCGCCGGAACCACGGCGCTCTTCCTGGCCTTCGGCCTGTGCATCATGGTCGGCTACTACCTGGCCTTCACGGCCCGGCGGCTCGACACCGGTGCGCAGGACAACAAGGAGGCCGATGTCGCGGACGACGCCGGTGAGGTGGGCTTCTTCAGCCCGCACAGCTGGCAGCCGCTCGCCCTGGCCATCGGTGGTGCGCTCGGTTTCATGGGCGTCGTCTTCGGCTGGTGGCTGATGTACTTCTCGGCCCCGATCATCCTGATCGGCCTGTGGGGCTGGGTCTTCGAGTACTACCGCGGCGAGAACCGGACCCAGTAGGGCCCGGCCGACGCCGAAGGGCCCGGACATTCCTGACGGAGTGTCCGGGCCCTTTCCCGTGCCCCGCACCGGCCGTGCCTCGGACGGCCCAATCGACGCGCCACGAACGGCCAGGGTTCATACCGTGTTGGTCATGAACCACTCACCGAGAATTCGCACGGTAATGGGCTGCACTCTGCTGGTGACCGCACTCGGTGCGAGCGTCACGGCCTGCGGCAGCTCCAGTCACCCGCTCTCCGCCAAGCCGTACGACGCGGCGAGCGAGATCAGCTTCGCCGGGGAGTCCGGGAACAAGAAGGCCGACCCGAACAAGCCCATAGAGATCACCTCGGAGGGCGACGAAGCACGCATCACCGATGTCACTGCCACCGATTCCATAGGCCGCTATGTCGCGGGCGAACTGTCCGCCGACGGCAGCAGGTGGCACAGCACCGCCCCGCTGGCCGCCGACGCCCACTACACGGTGAACGTGAGCACCGAGGACGAAGACGGGGCGCCGGGCCGCAAGGTCCTCACCTTCGACACGGGCCACCCGGGCAAGAACAAGTCCCTGAAGGTCACCTTCGGCCCCGAGGCCGGAAAGTACGGCGTCGGACAGCCCGTCACCGCCGTACTCAGCGCCGCCGTCAAGGACAAGGCCGCACGGGCCGTCGTTGAGAGGGCCCTGAAGGTCGACTCGGAGCCCGCCGTGGCGGGCTCCTGGACCTGGGTGGACGACAAGACGCTGCACTACCGCCCCGAGGAGTACTGGCCCGCAGGCGCCACCGTGGAGGCGCACAGCACCCTCAATGGCATAAAGGTCGGCGACGGCCTCTGGGGCGGCGCCTCCAAGCCCCTTCGCCTCACCATCGGCGACCGAATAGAGGCCGTGACCGACGCCGGCTCCCACTCGATGACCGTCTACCGCAACGGCCGAGTGATCAACACCATCCCCGTCACCACCGGCAAGCCCGGCTTCGAGACCCGCAACGGGGTCAAGGTGGTGCTCGGCAAGGAACGCTTCGTACAGATGCGCAGCACCAGCATCGGCATCGCCGAGGGCTCGTCGGACTCGTACGACATGCCCGTGTACTTCGCGACCCGGGTGACCTGGAGCGGCGAATACGTGCACGCCGCGCCCTGGTCCGCGGGCTCGCAGGGGTACGCCAACGTCAGCCACGGCTGCACCGGCATGAGCACCAGCAACGCCGAGTGGTTCTTCAACACCGTCCGCATCGGCGACATCGTGAAGGTCATCAACAGCAACGGCGCCCAGATGGACCCGTTCGGCAACGGCTTCGGCGACTGGAACCTCAGCTGGAAGAACTGGGAGAAGGGCAGCGCCATACAGGCGGTCGCGACCGACAGCGGCCAGAGCGGCGTCCAGACTGCCCGGCTGAGCCCCGAGGTGTGAGACTTCTGACTCCGGACCACACACGCAAGGGGCGACCCGCGGCAGCGCTGCGGGTCGCCTCGTCGGCGTGCCGGAGCGCCCTACGCCTCCACGGCGCTCCGCGAGCGCAGCAGAGCGGCCAGTGCGCCCGCGAACTCCACCGGGTCGACCGGCAGCGTCACAGCGGCCTCGGCGCGGCTCCAGGTGGCCAGCCAGGCATCCTGCGGGCGGCCCATCAGGAGCAGCACCGGCGGGCAGTGGAAGATCTCGTCCTTGATCTGCCGGCAGACGCCCATGCCGCCCGCGGGAACGGCCTCGCCGTCCAGGACGCAGACGTCGATGCCGCCGCGGTCCAGTTCCTTGAGGACCGCCGGGAGCGTGGCGCACTCGACGAACTCGATCTCGGGGGCGTCGGCGGCGGGCCTGCGCCCGGTCGCGAGGCGGACCTGTTCGCGGGTGCTTGCGTTGTCGCTGTAGACCAGGACCGTCGCGGTCGACTGCATCGTTCCTCCGAGACTTCGGCGTCTTTGACTCATCAAGGTGGGGAAGCGTTGCGCGGAGCCTACTCCTCCCGACACCCCGTCAACACCGGTTCGGACACCGCCCTGATGGGCCATACGGGCTGGACACACCCCACAGACACTCCGAACGGCACCCCCCGGAGTGAGCGCGAGATAAGCGACCGACATAATGTCGGTCGTGGCGACAGCAACGACAGTAGAAACCGGGCACGCGCACCCGTCGGTCAATCGGCCGAACCTCACCAGCGTCGGAACCATCATCTGGCTGAGTTCCGAGCTGATGTTCTTCGCGGCCCTCTTCGCGATGTACTTCACCCTGCGATCGGTGACCGGACCAGATCACTGGAAGGAAATGGCCGAGTCGCTGAACGTTCCGTTCTCAGCGACGAACACCACGATCCTGGTGCTCTCCTCACTGACCTGTCAGCTCGGCGTGTTCGCCGCCGAGCGCGGGGATGTGAAGAAGCTCAGGGCATGGTTCATCGTCACCTTCATCATGGGTGCGATCTTCATCGGCGGTCAGATCTTCGAGTACACCGAGCTGGTCAAGAAGGACGGTCTCTCGCTGTCCTCCGACCCGTACGGCTCGGTGTTCTACCTGACGACTGGCTTCCATGGACTGCACGTGACAGGCGGCCTCATCGCCTTCCTGTTCGTCCTGGGCCGTACATACGCGGCCAGGAAGTTCACCCATGAGCAGGCGACCGCAGCCATCGTCGTGTCCTATTACTGGCACTTCGTCGATGTCGTCTGGATCGGCCTTTTCGCCACGATCTACTTGATCAAGTAGTTGGTACGTCGTTCACGACGTACCGACTCGTCCAGCAAGCACCGACGCAGAAGATCCTGACACCGGGGTAATCCGTGAAAAAGCTCTCCGCACGACGACGCCATCCGCTGGCGGCGGTCGTCGTCCTACTCCTCGCGCTGGCGGCCACCGGGGGGCTGTACGCCGCGTTCGCACCCGCGAGCAAGGCGCAGGCCGACGAAACCGCCCAGTCCCTCGCCATCGACGAGGGCAAGAAGCTCTACGCCGTCGGCTGCGCCAGCTGCCACGGCACCGGCGGTCAGGGCAGCTCTGACGGTCCGCCGCTGACGGGCGTGGGCGCCGCGGCCGTCGACTTCCAGGTCGGCACCGGGCGCATGCCTGCGCAGCAGCCCGGCGCGCAGATCCCGAAGAAGAAGGTCATCTACTCGCAGGCCGAGATCGACCAGCTCGCGGCGTACGTCGCGTCGCTCGGTGCCGGTCCGACCGTCCCGACGAAGAACCAGGTCAGCCCGGAGGGTGCGGACATCGCCAACGGTGGCGAGCTGTTCCGTACCAACTGCGCGCAGTGCCACAACTTCACCGGTGAGGGCGGCGCGCTGACACACGGCAAGTTCGCGCCGAGCCTGGAGGGCGTGAGCCCGAAGCACATCTACGAGGCCATGCAGACGGGCCCGCAGAACATGCCGTCCTTCCCCGACACCACGATGCCGGGGAAGAACAAGAGGGACATCATCGCGTACATCAACGCGGTCAACGGCGACGAGACCGAGAGCCCCGGTGGTCTGAGCCTGGGCGGGCTCGGCCCCGTCAGTGAAGGCCTGTTCGCCTGGATCTTCGGTCTCGGCGCGCTGATCGCCGTCGCCGTCTGGGTCGCCGCTCGGACCGCAAAGGCCAAGAAGTCATGAGTAGCCAAGAGATTCCAGAAGAGAACCTGCCCAGCGCGCAGGACGCCGACCAGCCGCACGGCTCGGTCGCGGTGAAGGACGACCCCTTCGCCGATCCGGGGCTGCCGCCCCACGAGCACCGGGTCCAGGACATCGACGAGCGGGCCGCCAAGCGCTCCGAGCGTGTGATCGCCTTCCTGTTCACGCTCTCGATGCTCGCCACGGTCGCCTTCATCGCCTCGTTCGTGACGATCAAGGCCGACCAGAGCGTCTACATCTGGCCGATCGGGCACATCAGCGCGCTGAACTTCGCGCTCGGTATGACGCTCGGCGTGGCCCTGTTCTGCATCGGCGCGGGCGCGGTCCACTGGGCCCGCACCCTGATGTCCGACGTGGAGGTCGCCGACGACCGTCACGCGATCTCGGCCGAGCCCGAGGTCAAGGCGAAGGTCCTGGCGGACTTCAAGCAGGGCGCCAAGGAGTCGCAGTTCGGCCGGCGCAAGCTGATCCGCAACACGCTCTTCGGCGCGGTCGCGATGGTCCCGCTCTCCGGCATCGTCCTTCTCCGTGACCTCGGTCCGCTGCCGGAGGACAAGCTCCGGCACACCGCGTGGAAGAAGGGCAAGCTCCTCGTCAACATGAACACGAACGAGCCGCTGCGTCCTTCGGACATCGTGGTCGGCTCGCTCACCTTCGCCAAGCCCGAGGGCGTGGAGGAGACGGACGAGGACTTCCAGCAGGTCATGGGCAAGGCCGCCCTGATGCTGGTCCGGATCCAGCCGGAGAACATCAAGGACAAGCAAGAGCTCGAGTGGGCTCACGAGGGCGTCGTCGCGTACTCGAAGGTCTGCACCCACGTGGGTTGCCCGATCTCCCTGTACGAGCAGCAGACGCACCACGTGCTCTGCCCCTGTCACCAGTCCACCTTCGACCTCTCCGACGGCGCCCGCGTCATCTTCGGTCCCGCCGGCCACGCGCTCCCGCAGCTGCGTATCGGCGTGAACGGCGAGGGTTACCTGCAGGCGCTCGGCGACTTCGCAGAGCCCGTCGGTCCTGCTTTCTGGGAGCGCGGATGAGCACTACGACGACCAACGACGCGTCCTCGCGCGAGAAGGCGCCCGCCGGTGAGCGGGTGGCCGACTGGGCGGACGGCCGGCTCGGGATCTACTCCCTGGCCAAGGCCAACATGCGCAAGATCTTCCCGGACCACTGGTCCTTCATGCTCGGTGAGATCTGCCTCTACAGCTTCATCATCATCATCCTCACGGGTGTGTACCTGACGCTGTTCTTCCACCCGTCGATGAACGAGGTGGAGTACCACGGCAGCTACGTCCCGCTGCAGGGACAGCTGATGTCCGAGGCGTTCAACTCGACCATGCACATCTCCTTCGATGTGCGCGGTGGTCTGCTGATCCGGCAGATCCACCACTGGGCGGCGCTGATCTTCCTCGCCGGCATGTTCGTGCACATGATGCGCGTGTTCTTCACGGGTGCGTTCCGCAAGCCCCGTGAGGTCAACTGGCTGTTCGGCTTCCTGCTGTTCGTCCTCGGCATGTTCACCGGTTTCACCGGTTACTCGCTCCCGGACGACCTGCTCTCCGGCACCGGTGTCCGCTTCATGGAGGGCGCGGTCCTGTCCGTGCCGATCGTCGGCACGTACCTGTCGTTCTTCCTCTTCGGCGGCGAGTTCCCGGGCGGCGACTTCGTCGCGCGGTTCTACTCGGTCCACATCCTGCTGCTGCCGGGCATCATGCTCGGCCTGGTGGTCGGCCACCTGATCTTGGTCTTCTACCACAAGCACACGCAGTTCGCGGGCCCCGGAAAGACGAACAACAACGTCGTCGGCATGCCGCTGCTGCCGGTCTACATGGCCAAGGCGGGTGGCTTCTTCTTCCTGGTCTTCGGTGTCATCGCGGCCGTCGCCGCGATCGCGTCGATCAACCCGATCTGGGCCATCGGCCCGTACCGGATCGACCAGGTCTCCACCGGCGCCCAGCCCGACTGGTACATGGGCTTCTCCGAAGGCCTGATCCGCTTCATGCCGGGCTGGGAGATCAACCTCTGGGGTCACACGCTCGTCCTGGGTGTGTTCATCCCGCTGATCATCTTCCCGCTGGTCCTGGTGGCCATCGCGGTCTACCCGTTCATCGAGTCCTGGGTCACCGGCGACAAGCGCGAGCACCACATCCTGGACCGCCCGCGCAACGTCCCGACCCGGACCGCGTTCGGTGCCGCCTGGATCAGCTGGTACTTCGTCCTGCTCGTCGGTGGCGGTAACGACCTCTGGGCCACGCACTTCCACCTGTCGATCAACGCGATCACCTGGTTCGTGCGCATCGGGTTCTTCATCGTGCCCGTGCTGGTCTTCGTCGCCACCAAGCGGATCTGCCTCGGCCTCCAGCGCCGCGACAAGGACAAGGTGCTGCACGGACGCGAGTCCGGTCTCATCAAGCGCCTGCCGCACGGTGAGTTCATCGAGGTCCACGAGCCGCTCGGGTCCGACGCCCTGCACACCCTCACTGCGCACGAGCAGTACGCGCCGCTCGAGATCGGCCCGACGGTCGACGAGAACGGTGTGGAGCGCAAGGTGTCCGGTACGGAGAAGCTGCGGGCCAAGCTCTCCGAGGGGATGTACGGCGAGGAGAGCCAGATCCCCAAGCCGACTGTCGAGGAGTACAAGGAGATCACCAGCGGCCACGGCCACCACTGATCACCTGAACTGACCGCACGGTCGCCACGGTGAGAGCCCCGTCCAGGCACTGGACGGGGCTCTTTGCCGCTCTCCGGGCTGGATAGGGTGGCCTTGTTCCCATACACACGAAAAACCAGGAGCGGCAGATGAATGCTGTGACCCCCGCAGGAGGCAATACCGCGGCGGGCCGTTCCTGGCCCCAGATCCTGAACGGCCTCCTCGAAGGGCGCGACCAGAGCGCCGACGACACCGCCTGGGCCATGGACCGCATCATGCGGGGCGAGGCCACGGACGCGCAGATCGCGGGCTTCGCGGTGGCCATGCGCGCCAAGGGTGAGACCGTCGAGGAGATCTCCGGCCTCGTACGGGCCATGTACGAGCACGCGAATGTGATCGAGGTCCCGGGCGACACGGTCGACATCGTCGGCACGGGCGGCGACGGCGCCAAGACGGTCAACATCTCCACGATGTCGGCCGTCGTCATCGCGGGCACGGGCGCCAAGGTCGTCAAGCACGGCAACCGCGCCGCCTCGTCGGCGTCCGGCGCCTCGGACGTCCTGGAGAAGCTCGGCGTGAACCTGGAGCTGACCCCGAAGCGGGTGGTCGAGGTCGCGGAGGAGGCGGGGATCACGTTCTGCTTCGCCGTGAAGTTCCACCCGGCACTGCGGCACGTGGCGGCGGCGCGCGGCCAGCTGGGCATCCGCACGACGTTCAACTTCCTCGGTCCGCTGACCAACCCGGCCAAGGTGCGGGCGCAGGCCGTCGGGGTCGCCGACGCGCGGATGGCGCCCATCGTGGCCGGTGTCTTCGCCGAGCGCGGTCACTCGTCGCTCGTGTTCCGCGGCGACGACGGTCTGGACGAGCTGACGACGACGGCGACCTCGCGGATCTGGGTGGTCCGGGACGGCGCCGTGCGAGAGGAGGCCTTCGACCCGCGGGACGTCGGCCTCGAGCTGGTGCCGGTGTCCGCGCTGCGGGGCGCCGACGCGTCGTACAACGCGGAGGTCGCCCGCCGCCTCCTGGACGGCGAGAGGGGCCCGGTACGGGACGCGGTCCTCCTCAACTCGGCGGCGGCGCTCGTCGCTCTCACACCCGGCGACGGCCCCCTGACCGACCAGATCCGGGCCGGCATGGCCCGCGCCGCCGAGTCGATCGACTCGGGCTCGGCGAAGCGGACGCTGGAGCGCTGGGTGGCGGCCAGCAACGCGTGAGCGCGTAGGGCATGGATGGTGGGGAGGCGCCGGCCGGTGCCTCCCCACCACGCTCCGTCCGGGATGCGGACACGCTGTTGCGATGAAGCGATCAGCTGGCATACTTCTCGGCAGGTCATGAGTGACAGCGATTAGGCCCCGGCTCGCTGTCCGGCAACCCTCCGTCCGTGGCGGGGTGCCCCGGGTGAAGACCAGGCAGTGCACAGCAAGGTGCTCTGCAAGCGCGGACCCCTGCACACCCTGGGGTCCTGGTCCTCAAGGGAGCAGTCTCGTGAGCAAGCGAATGCGATAGGGCATCTCCGCCCCACCTCCGCACACCCCTTTTCCTTTTCGGCTGCGCCGTCGAGCCATCGGCTCCGGCGTGGTCAATTCGCTTGTCTCTCACGGGAGTTCGCCATGTCTGTCTCCACTGCTGCCGCCGACCAGTCGCTTTGTACCCCTCTGCCGGTTCTCGGACGGGATGTCACCGTTCCGCTCGTCACCGGGGGCGAGGTCACCTACGCGGCCCTCGACTACGCGGCGAGCGCCCCGGCGCTCCAGCGGGTCTGGGACGACGTGGCGGCCTACGCGCCGTACTACGGCAGCGTCCACCGCGGCGCCGGGTACCTGTCGCAGCTGTCGACCGACCTCTTCGAGAACTCCCGCGTGACCGTCGCCGAGTTCCTCGGCTGCCGCGCGGACGACCAGGTGATCTTCACCCGCTCGACCACCGACTCGCTCAACCTGCTCGCCGCCGTGCTCCCCGCCGACTGCGAGGTCTTCGTCTTCGAGACCGAGCATCACGCCTCGCTCCTGCCGTGGCGCGACGCCCGCGTGACCTACCTGAACGCGCCGCGCACGCCCGGCGAGGCCGTCCAGACCCTGGAGAGCGCCCTCGCCGACCGCGACCCGTACGGGCCCGCCCTGGTGTGCGTCACGGGTGCCTCGAACGTCACCGGCGAGCTGTGGCCCGTCCGTGAGCTCGCCGCCGCGGCCCACGCCCATGGCGCCCGTATCGTCCTCGACGCCGCGCAGCTCGCCCCGCACCACCCCGTCGACATCCAGGACCTCGACGTCGACTGGGTCGCCTTCTCCGGGCACAAGCTGTACGCGCCCTTCGGCTCCGGCGTCCTCGCCGGCCGCGCCGACTGGCTCCAGGCCTCCGAGCCGTACCTCGCAGGCGGCGGTGCCTCCCGCAAGGTCGCGCGTCGCGCCGACGGCGGTGTGGACGTCGAGTGGCACGACAGCGCGGCCCGCCACGAGGCCGGTTCGCCGAACGTCATCGGCGTCTACTCCATCGCCTCCGCCTGCAAGGCCCTCACCGAGGCGGGCTTCGACTCGCTCGTCGCCCGTGAGCAGCACCTGATCGGCAAGGTCCGTGACGGGCTCGCCGCCGTGCCCGAGGTGAAGGTGCTCTCGCTGTTCGGCGACGACGCCCCGCGCGTCGGCGTCATCTCCTTCGTCGTCGACGGCTGGAACAGCTCGCACTTCGCGGCCGCGCTCTCCGCCGAGTACGGCATCGGGGTGCGCGACGGCCTCTTCTGCGCCCACCCGCTCGTGCGCACCCTGCTGGGCAGCGACCCGCAGTCGCAGGGGGAGTGCGGGGCGCCCGAGGCCGCGCCCGGCGAGAAGTCCCTCAACGCGATCCGTGTCAGCTTCGGCGCCGGCACCCCGGACGAGCACGTCGAGCGCTTCGTCCGCGCCGTCACCGAGCTGGTCCGCGACGGCGCGCGCTGGAACTACCGCACGGAGGACGGGCGTTGCGTCCCCGCGGTGTGATCCGCGTACCGCGCCGGACATGACGAAGGCCGCCCCTCGGGGCGGCCTTCGGTCGTCAGGCGGACGGGATCAGGAGTCGAGCCCGATCGCGAACGCCGCCTCCAGGTCGTGCTGCGAGTACGTGCGGAACGCGACGTGCGTGTCCGTCGCCTCCACGCCCGGGATCTTGCTGATCTTGCCGGGGATGACGTCCGCCAGGTCGTCGTGGCGCGCGACGCGCACCATGGCGATCAGGTCGTACGTACCGGTCACGGAGAAGACCTCGCTGACGCTGTCGAGGGCGGCGATCGACTCGGCGATCTCGGGGATCCGGTCCACGCTGGTCTTGATGAGCACGATCGCGGTGATCACGGCTGGCTGTCTCCCTCGGTGGCCGTGGCTGGGGCTGCTTTCACTCTAGCCCTCCCGTCTCCCGCCCCCGCCCCTGCGCAGAAGCGCTTCACGCACCCTTCCTCTTCCTCTGTAGCGCACCCACGCGTAGAGGAATCCGACGGAGAACCCGACCAGGTGCGCCAGGTACGCCACCCCGGGCCCCTGATTGCTCTGCCCCGCCGCTGCCCATTGGAGCGCCACCCAGAACGGCAGCACCACCCACGCGGGAAACCGCAGCGGCAGGAAGAACAGGAACGGGAACAGGCTCGTCACGCGCGCCCGGGGGAAGAGATACAGGAACGCCCCGAGCACCGCGGAGATCGCCCCTGAGGCGCCCACCAGGGTCTGCTCGGACCCCGCGTGCGCGATCGCGTAGCCGAGCAGCGCCACGCAGCCGGAGAGCACGTAGAAGAGCGCGAACTGGAGGTGGCCCATACGTTCTTCGACCATCGCGCCGAAGACGTACAGGAAGAGCATGTTGCCGAGCAGGTGCAGCCAGCTGCCGTGGACGAAGAGGGCCGTGACGGTGGTGAGCGCGGCGCGTGGGGAGCCGGTGAGCAGCTGGGCGGGGATCACGCCCCAGCGGGCGAAGTAGTCGCTCTGCGCGGCGAGCAGCCGGTCGCCGGTGCCGTAGACGGGGTTGAACCCGGACGCCGGGGACAGCAGGAAGGCCACGCAGCACAGCACGATCAGCCCGTACGTCACGGGTGCCGGCTGGTTCCTGACAGTCGACCTGACCGTCCTGCCCGCCGCCGCACCCCAATTGTCGATCATGTGCCAGATCATGACGTAACGGTGCACACCTGCCCAGACGGCCTGCCGGGATTCCCCACTGTGGACGCCCGCGCGGGGGGTCCCCGTCAGGCCGTAGGGTTACGGACACCACGCACCACGGAAAACGTACGACCCCGAAAGAAGGCGACAGCCCCGATGACGGTTCCCCTGCCGACCGCCGAGACCCGTTGGCGCTGCACTCTCTGCGGCAACCTCACGCGTTTCGACGTGACCCGCTCGTCGAAGGTCGTCGAATACGTGCACCTCGACCTCGCCGGTGACCCGAAGGTCGAGGAGCGCGAGGTGGTCAGTGAGACCATCGAGTCGGTCCGCTGCCGCTGGTGCAACGCGGTGGATCAGGTCGAACTCGTGGACAGGCCGGGTGCCGGCTCCTGAGACGGAGCGGAACCCCCCAAAATTACGGACATTGGGGTGACGGATGGTGGAGAGCGAAGGCGGGGAGGCCGGGGACGGCACCGCTGAGGTGCTCGACCGGCCGTTGCCCGAGGGTGTGCGGCGCCGGGTCGTGCAGATCGTCTCGGACGGCTTCGGCGGGCTGACGGTCGCCGAACTGCCGCCCCAGTTGCGGCAGTATGCGCGCTTCACCCCGACCCGGCGCGCCAAGTTCGCCGGCAATGCGATGGCCGCCGCCGTGGAGAGTGACACGCTCTTCCGCCAGCGCATCGGCGAACGTCTCAGGGAGGCCCAGCCGGAGCTCGCCGGTGCCCTGGACTCCGGGGCGCCGCCGCCCGCCGCCGACCCCCTCGACGTGGCCGCCGCGGCCTATGTGCTGCGGCCCACGGGCTGGGTGAAGCTCGTCGCGGCCGCCGGGGAGGAGGCCGTGCGGGCCGACGCCGAGCGCGCCGACGAGGAGACGAAGGCCGAGCTGGAGCGGCTGCGCACGGAGGTCGCGGCCGCCCGTGAGCAGACCAGGTCCGAGACCGAACGACTGCGCACGGAGCTGGAGTCGGCGAAGAAGGAGGCCGAGTCCCTCCACCGCAAGCTGCGCAGCGCGCTCAGTGACGTCAAGCGCGGCGAGGCGGCCCTGCGCAAGGTCCACGGCGAGACCGATGCCGTACGGGCCGAGACGCACGCGCAGCTGTCCGCCGCCGACAGCGAGACGCGGCGCCTCAAGGCCCGGCTGGGTGAGACGGAGGCGGCGCTCGAGGCCTCCCGCAAGGCGGCGCGCGAGGGTCGCAGCGTCGAGGACATGCGCGTACGGCTGCTGCTCGACACCGTCCTGGAGTCCGCCCAGGGGCTGCGCCGTGAGCTGGCGCTGCCGCCCGTGTCCGTGCGCCCCGCCGAGACCGTGGACGCCGTCGAACCCGGGCGGATGTCGCCCAAGGACATCGCGGCCCGCGCCCTGTCCGAGCACGACCCCGCCATCCTGGACCAGCTGCTCGCCCTGCCGCAGGCCCATCTCGTGGTCGACGGCTACAACGTCACCAAGACCGGCTATCCGACGATGCCGCTGGAGAAGCAGCGGCTGAGGCTGCTCGGCTCGCTCTCCCAGCTCGCCGCGCAGACCGGCGCCGAGGTCACCTGTGTCTTCGACGGGGCCGAACTCGCCGCGCCCGTACTGCTCGCGCCGCCGCGCGGGGTGCGTGTGCTCTTCTCGAAGGCGGGTGTGACCGCCGACGAACTGATCCGTCAGCTGGTGCGCGCCGAACCCTCCGGGCGGCCCGTGGTGGTCGTCTCCACGGACCGCGAGGTGGCCGACGGGGTGGCCAAGTCGGGCGCCCGTCCCGTCGCCTCCGTGATGCTCCTGAAGCGTCTCTCGCGCGGCTGACCGACGGCCGCGCAGGTTCCGACCCTTCGCCGCATAGGCAACGTAGGTCTCATACGTAACCTATGGGCCTGATGCCCGAATTGGCGGATCGTTTACGCAACGTAGTGTCAAACGAGCATTACCGCACGTGAGTTGAGTGCAAAGAATGCGCTCGGTGACCACTTTTTTCCCGTCAGGATTTGAACTGATCACAGGAAGGTCACTAAGGTCTGGCCTCGAACCTCCGCTCGGGTGATCGCTCATCGGGAGTGACGGCAGAGGGTCACCGCCCACCGGCGTGTCGGTAGGCGGCTGGAGGAAGAAGGAGCTCGCCTTCGTGGCGTCCCACCGTCGACCCAAGCAGCCGAGCCGCACCCGTGTGACCGTGCTCACCGCAACCGCCGCCGCTGCCGTGGCCCTCACGTCGCAGGCGGCACAGGCCGCGCCGAAGCCGACCAAGAGCGAGGTCAAGGCCAAGGTCGACAAGCTCTACGAAGAGGCGGAGAAGGCCACCGACAAGTACAACGGGGCCAAGGAGAAGCAGAAGAAGCTCGAGAAGGAGATCGGCGACCTCCAGGACAAGGTCGCCCGCGGCCAGGAGGACCTCAACGAGCTCCGCTCCGGCCTCGGTTCGATGGCCAGCGCGCAGTACCGCTCCGGCGGCATCGACCCCTCCGTCCAGCTCTTCCTCTCCGCCGACCCGGACGACTTCCTGGACAAGGCCTCCACGCTCGACCAGCTCAGCGGTCAGCAGGTCGAGGGCCTGAAGAAGATCCAGGAGAAGCAGCGTTCGCTGGCGCAGGAGCGCCAGGAGGCCGCCGACAAGCTCAAGGACCTCGCCGACACCCGCACGGAACTCGGCAAGAAGAAGCAGCAGGTCCAGAGCAAGCTCAGCGCCGCGCAGAAGCTCCTCAACACCCTCACCGCCGCCGAGCGGCAGAAGATGGCCGCCGACGACGCCCGCGCGAGCCGCTCCGCCGGCGCCCGCGTCGACCTCGGCAACGAGGTCCCGGCCTCCAAGCGCGGCGCCGCCGCCCTGAGCGCCGCCACCACGCAGCTCGGCAAGCCGTACGTCTCCGGCGGCACCGGCCCCAACTCCTACGACTGCTCCGGGCTCACCCAGTGGTCCTACGCGCAGGCCGGGACGGGCATAACCCGGACCACGTACACGCAGCAGAACGACGGCCCGAAGATCGGCATGAGCCAGCTCAAGCCCGGCGACCTGGTCTTCTTCAACAACCTCGCGCACGTGGGCCTCTACGCCGGCAACGGCCAGGTGCTGCACGCCCCGCACCCCGGCGCCGTCGTCCGCTACGAGTCGATGAGCACCGTCGGTTCCTTCATGTTCGGCGTCCGTATCGGAGGCTGACAGCGGCGCCCGAAAACGCGCCCGTTCGGGCGAATTCCGGCATCACCCGCTTACTCCACGCCCCGCCCATGACCTGCGTCAGAGGCGGGGCGTCGCGTTTTCCGCCCACAGCGGTCGTTGGCCGCGCCCGCCCCTCGCGACTACTGTCGCCCCGCATTCCCCCGACCGGGTTCTCCGGCCGGGGGTCGTTCGTCAGCGGAAGGGGAGCGGCTACTCGTGGGGTCTCATCGCCGTCCCGCACAGTCCGGCCTCGACCGGAGCGCGCGCGGCTCCACTGTCGGCCTCCTGTCGGCCGTGTCCGCAGTGTCGGCCGTGGCGGCCACCGCCGCCGGGCTCACCGCCGCCCCCGCGGGCGCCGCGCCACAGGACCGCCCGTCCGGCACCCGGGCCGAGGTCGACCGCCTCTTCGAGCAGGCCGAGCAGGCCACCGAGGCGTTCAACAAGGCCGACGAGCGCGCCGACAAGCTCCGCGACGAACTGGCGGACCTTCAAGGCAGCGTCGCCCGCGGGCAGGAGCGCATCAACACCATGCGCGGCGCACTCGGTTCGCTCGCCGGCGCCCAGTACCGCTCGGGCGGCATCGACCCCGCTCTCACCCTGCTCCTGTCCTCGGACCCCGACGGCTATCTCGACAAGGCGTCGGTCCTCAACCGCATCACCGCCCGCCAGGCCGGCGAACTCACCGAACTGCAGCGGGCGCAGCGCGACCTGTCCCAGGAACGCGCCGAGGCCACCCTCAAACTCGTCGACCTGGAGCGCTCCCGCAAGGCCGTCGCCCGGCACAAGCGGACCGTCGAGGACAAGCTCGCCAAGGCCCGCCGTCTGCTCAACTCCCTGCCCGCCTCGCAGCGTGAGGCCTACGAGCGCGCCTCGCGCGGTGGCGTGCGCGACGGAGTCCCCGACCTGTCGGGCGCGGGCGTGCCGTCGTCCGGCCGGGCCGCCGCGGCGGTCTCCGCCGCCATGTCCGCGGTCGGCAAGCCGTACGTGTGGGGCGCCAACGGGCCCTCCGGATTCGACTGTTCGGGCCTCATGCAGTGGTCGTACGCGCAGGCGGGCGTGGGCCTGCCGCGCACCTCGCAGGCCCAGCGGTACGCGGGGCGACAGGTGCCGCTGTCCGAGGCGCGGCCCGGCGATCTCGTCGCCTACCGCTCGGACGCCAGCCACATCGGGATGTACGTGGGCAACGGCCAGGTCATCCACGCCCCCTACCCCGGCGCGCCCGTGCGCTACGACCCGGTGGGCATGATGCCCGTGTCGTCCGTGACACGGGTCTGAGCGGTCGAGGCAGGCGGGGCCCGGCGCGGCAGGCGCCGTACGATCGGGAGGATGGCTGGTCGTGGGCGTGGTGCGGGTGGAGCGGGGGCGTGCGTCGCCCTGCTGTCCGTGGCCGCCCTGCTCGCCGGGCTCGTCGGCTGCGGCGGGGGAGCGGCGCAGGACACCGCGCGGGGCGATGTGCAGCACACCCTCGACCGCAGGGCCGACGCCGTCCTCGCCCGGGATCCGGCCGCGTACCGGGCCACCGGCAGCGCGGACGCCGCGGTCCCGGCGAACCTCACCGACGTCCCGCTGACCTCCTGGACGTACCGGCTCACGCGCCTGGAGCGCTCCGGCAGCCATGCCACGGCCGGGGCGGAACTGCGCTACCGGATCAAGGGCTACGACAGCGCCCCCGTCGTCTCCGAGCGCTCCCTCGGGCTCGAACTGCGGGAGGGCCGCTGGTACGTGACCTCCGACCGGCCCTCCTCGAACGCCGGCGAGCAGCTCTGGGAACAGGGCAGGGTCGTCGTCGAGCGGGGCGCGCACAGTCTCGTTCTCGGTGTCGGCAGGTCCCACGGCGCGCTGAGCGACTACGCGGACCTCGCCGACGAGGCCGTGCCCGCCGTGAGCGACGCCTGGGGAACCGGCTGGGCCCAGCGGGTCGTGGTCCTCGTCCCGAAGTCCCTCGACGGCATGGGGGCGCTGCTCGGGGCCCCCGCCGCCGGGTACCGGGGGATCGCCGCCGTGACGACCGGCGAGGCGGGGGCGCCGGGGCGGACGCCGGCCGACCGGATCATCGTGAACCCGGACGCCTACGGCGTGCTCGGCTCCTTCGGCAAGCAGGTCGTCCTCACGCACGAGACCACCCACGTCGCCACCCGCGCGGCGACGTCGGGCGCGACTCCGCTGTGGCTGTCCGAGGGGTACGCGGACTGGGTCGGCTACCGCGGTACCGGCCGCTCCGCGGGGCAGGCCGCGCCGGAACTGCAGCGCGCGGTGCGGCTCGGCCGGCTGCCGGCCGCGCTCCCCACCGACCCGGACTTCGGGTTCTCCGGCGACGCAGGGCGGCTCGCGCAGGCGTATGAGGGCGGGTGGCTGGCCTGCCGGATGATCGCAGACCGCTGGGGCGAGGCGAAGCTGAACGACTTCTACCGCGCCGTGGGGAAGCACAAGCGGCGGGCAGGGGCGGTCGAGGAGGCGATGACGAGCGTGCTCGGGACGACGGAGGAGAAGTTCACGGCGGACTGGCGGGATTATCTGCGGGCCCGGCTCGGCTGACCGGCCGGCGGGGTCATGACGTGAGCAGGGTCTCGTCGCGGGCCGCCCGGGGAAGCGGCGCCTGTGCGCGCGTCCGCGGCTCCGTGACCGTCTGCCGCCACAGGCGCCGGGCGGCGGTGAGGGAGGCGGCGACCAGCAGACCGTTGCGTACGAGGATCAGGGCGAGGCCGAGTCCGTCGCCGTACACGACGTGTCCAAAGCCGAGGGGGAACTCCAGGAACGTCACGAGGGACGCCGCCACGACCAGGCAGGCCGGCGGTGTCATCCGGCTCGCGGAGAACACGGTCGACACCGCGGCCAGACCGGTCAGCCACAGCATGTACTGGGGGCTGATCACCCGGCTCGTCGTCGTGAACAGCAGCACCGCGACGAACGCCGCGTCCGCGAGCGTCCCCGGCGCCCAGGCCCGCGCCCTCAGCCGCCACATCAGGAGCCAGGCGAACGCGAGCATCGTCAGCACCTGCGCGACCACGCTCACGACGTTCACGTAGGGGCCGAGGAACTCCATCGAGCCGTAGTTCAGCCCGACGGAGCCCGGCCAGCCGAACTGCCGCGCCACGTGGAACACCAGCGCGCCGAGCGACTCGACCTCCGTGCCGCGGTCGCGCTGGGAGGTGAGGAAGCCGAGCGCGCCCGGCATCGCCGCCGCGAAGGCGACGACCAGGGCGCCGGCCGTGAGGGCCGCGCTGCCCCAGGAGACCCGCGTGACGCGGCCGCGGCGGGTCCCGAGCAGCAGGAGCAGGGGCCACACCTTCAGCAGCGCGCCGAGCCCCGTGAGCACCCCCATGACGCGCGGATGCCGGGCCCCGGCCAGCAGCGCGGCCACCGCGACCGCCGTGACCATGACGTCGTAACGGGCGTACGCGGTCGGACCGAGCAGCGGCACGCCCGCGACCCACACCCACGCCCCGCGCCACGACCTGCCGGGCCGCCCGCCCGCGTACACGAGGAGCCCGAAGGTGAGCGCGTCGGCGAGGAGAGCGAGCAGGAAGAACGCGGTGGCGTAGGACAGGAACGGCAGGAGGGCGGGGGAGAGGATCGCGCCCGCGGCGGCCGGCGGGTACTGCCAGGTGACGTCGTCCAGCGGGAACGTGCCCGTGCGCAGGATCCCGTACCAGTTGCGGTAGATGACGGAGACGTCGCTCGTCACGTCGGGACCCGGGACCGTGATCACCTTCATGACGCACAGGAGGAGCAGCGCCCTGGTCGCGGCCCACACCAGCACCGCGGGGACCGGGATTCTCGGCATCATTCGGGCCATGATGCCGGGCAGAGCTGTGCAGGGGCCATGAAGCACGGCCCACCGGTGCGTTAGGTACTGTCGGCGGCGATGCACAAGACCCTGATCGTGACCAACGACTTCCCGCCCAGGCCCGGTGGCATCCAGGCGTTCCTGCACAACATGGCGCTCCGCCTGGACCCCGAGCAGCTCGTCGTCTACGCCTCCACCTGGAAGCGCACCCGGGAGGGCGTCGAGGCGACCGCCGCCTTCGACGCCGAACAGCCCTTCACCGTCGTGCGCGACCGTACGACGATGCTGCTGCCGACGCCCCGCGTCACCCGGCGCGCGGTGGGCCTGCTCAAGGAGCACGGCTGCACGTCGGTGTGGTTCGGCGCGGCCGCCCCGCTCGGCCTGATGGCTCCGGCGCTGCGCAAGGCCGGCGCCCGGCGCCTGGTGGCCACCACGCACGGGCACGAGGCCGGCTGGGCGCAACTGCCCGCGTCGCGCCAACTGCTGCGCCGCATCGGCGAGTCGACGGACACGATCACGTATCTCGGCGAGTACACGCGGTCGCGGATCGCCGCCGCGCTGACGCCCGCCGCGGCGGGCCGGATGGTGCAGCTGCCGCCGGGGGTGGACGAGAAGACGTTCCACCCCGGCTCCGGCGGCGACCTGGTGCGCGAGCGGCTCGGACTGACCGACCGGCCCGTCGTCGTGTGCGTCTCGCGGCTTGTGCCGCGCAAGGGGCAGGACACCCTGATCCTCGCGATGCCGCGGATCCTGGCGGCCGTCCCGGACGCGGTGCTGCTCGTCGTGGGCGGCGGCCCGTACGAGAAGGAGCTGCGGCGGCTCGCCGCGGAGACGGGCGTCACCGACTCGGTGCGCTTCACGGGGGCCGTGCCGTGGTCGGAGCTGCCCGCGCACTACGGGGCGGGCGACGTGTTCGCCATGCCGTGCCGGACCCGGCGCGGGGGCCTCGACGTCGAGGGTCTCGGCATCGTCTACCTGGAGGCGTCGGCGACGGGCCTGCCGGTCGTCGCGGGCGACTCCGGCGGCGCGCCGGACGCGGTGCTCGACGGGGAGACGGGCTGGGTCGTGAGGGGCGGCGACGCGGAGGACTCCGCGGACCGGATCATCACGCTCCTCGGCGACGGGGAGTTGCGGCGTCGCATGGGGGAGCGGGGGCGCGAGTGGGTCGAGGAGCGCTGGCGGTGGGATCTGCTGGCTGAGCGCCTGCGCGGGCTGTTGTGACGCCGAACGCCGGACGGGCTGGATGATCCATCCAGCCCGTCCGGCGTTCGAGGACAAGGGACGCGGGGGCGGAGCCCCCGCAGGGCTCAGCCCCGGTAGATCGCTTCGATCTCGTCGGCGTAGTCCTTCGCCACCACGTTCCGCTTCAGCTTCAGGGACGGCGTCAGGTGGCCCGACTCCTCCGTGAACTGGGTCGGCAGGATACGGAACTTGCGCACCGACTCCGCCTTGGAGACCGCCGCGTTGCCGTCGTCCACGGCCGTCTGGATCGCCGCGAGGAGGTCCGCGTCGTCCCGGAGGGACACCGCGGTCGAGTCGGCCGGCTTGCCGTGTTCGGCGGCCCAGCGACCGAGGAACTCGTCGTCGACCGTGACGAGTGCGCCGACGAAGGGGCGCCCGTCGCCGACGACCATGCACTCGGCGACCAGGGCGTGCGCACGGATGCGGTCCTCGATGACGGCCGGGGCGACGTTCTTGCCGCCCGCCGTCACGATGATCTCCTTCTTGCGGCCGGTGATCCGGAGGTAGCCGTCCTCGTCGAGCGTGCCGATGTCGCCCGTGTGGAACCAGCCGTCGGCCAGCGCCTCCTCGGTCGCGGCCTCGTTGTTCCAGTAGCCCGAGAACAGGTGCTCGCCGTGCAGCAGCACCTCGCCGTCGTCGGCGATCCGGACCACGGAACCCGGCAGCGGCTGGCCGACCGTGCCGATCTTCTGCCGGTCCCACGGGTTGAAGGCGGTGGCGGCGCAGGACTCGGTCAGGCCGTAGCCCTCGAGGACCGTGAAGCCGATGCCGCGGAAGAAGTGGCCGAGGCGCTCGCCGAGCGGGGCGCCGCCTGAGATCGCGTACTCGCCGCGGCCGCCGAGGACGGCGCGCAGCTTGGAGTAGACGAGCTTGTCGAACGTCTTGTACTTCAGCTTCAGACCGATGGACGGGCCCTTGGGGGTGTCCAGGGCGCGGCTGTACTCGATGGCCGTGTCGGCCGCCTTGTCGAAGATCTTGCCCTTGCCGTCGGCCTGCGCCTTGGCGCGTGCCGAGTTGTAGACCTTCTCGAAGACGCGCGGCACACCCAGGATCAACGTCGGCCGGAACGCGGCCAGTTCATCGGTGAGGTGCTTGATGTCGGGGGCGTGGCCCAGCTTGATCGGGGCCATCAGCGAGGCGACCTCGACCAGGCGGCCGAAGACGTGCGCGACGGGCAGGAAGAGCAGCACCGAGCACTCGCCCGTACGGAAGAGGGGCTTGAGGCGCTCGACCACGTTCCCGCACTCGGCGAAGAAGCTGCGGTGCGTGAGGACACAGCCCTTGGGGCGGCCCGTGGTGCCCGAGGTGTAGACGATCGTCGCCGGGTCGTCGGCCTTCGCGACCGCGCTGCGCTCGTCGACGGTCACGTCGGAGACATCGGCGCCCGCACGGTCCAGCTCCTGGACACCGCCGGCGTCGATCTGCCAGATGTGGGTGAGCCCGGGGAGCCCGTCGCGCACGGACTCGACGGTGGCCTCGTGCGCGGCGCTCTCGACCACGCAGGCCACGGCGCCGGAGTCGCCGAGAATCCACTGGATCTGCTCGGCGGAGCTGGTCTCGTACACCGGGACGGTGATCGCGCCGGCGCTCCAGATCGCGAAGTCGAGGAGCGTCCACTCGTAACGGGTACGGGACATCAGGCCGACCCGGTCGCCCGGCTGCACGCCGGAGGCGATCAGGCCCTTGGCGGCGGACCGCACCTCCGCGAGGAAGGTGGTGGCAGTGACGTCCTGCCAGCTGCCGTTCACCTTGCGGGCGATGACGGCGACGTCGGGGTGCTGCGCGGCGTTTCTGCGGACGATGTCGGTCAGATTGCCGTCCGCAGGGACCTCGTACAGGGCCGGAAGGCTGAACTCGCGCAAGACTGCTGCTCCTCATAGGGCACCGGCGCCACGGCATTGTGTGAGTCGACGATGCGGTCCAAGATCGGGCAGGTGCTCAGCTGCTGAAGCAGTGGTAGCCCCAGTGGTTGAAATGCTGAGCACTACTGGACTGCCCGGACGTTACCCACCGGTACTGCTTTTCCGGTAGGGGGTCCAGGCCAGATGTTCGCTGCGTCACACGCCGTGTAACTGCTCCGCCGACCCTAGTCCACCGAATCGGCGAATAGGAAGTAACCGCAGGTCCGGCCCCCTCTACCCACGATTCCCACACAGTTCTAGGGTGATCGCATGCGCGTACATGTGGTCAGCGATGTGCACGGAAACTCCACAGACCTCGCCCGGGCGGGAGACGGGGCGGACGCCCTCGTCTGCCTCGGTGACCTGGTGCTCTTCCTCGACTACGCAGATCATTCGCGTGGCATCTTCCCGGACCTGTTCGGTGTGGAGAACGCGCACCGCATCGTCGAGCTGCGCACCGCCCGCCGCTTCGAGGAGGCACGTACGTTCGGCGCCGGGCTGTGGGCCGGGATCGATCGCGGGACCGCCATCGAGACGGCGGTGCGCAAGCAGTACGCCGAGCTCTTCGCGGCGTTCCCCACGCCGACGTACGCCACCTACGGCAACGTCGACATCCCGCACCTGTGGTCCGAGTACGCCGGACCCGGCACCACCGTCCTCGACGGCGAGCGCGTCGAGATCGGCGGCCTCGTCTTCGGCTTCGTCGGCGGCGGACTGCGCAGCGCCATGCGCACCCCGTACGAGATCAGCGACGAGGAGTACGCCGCCAAGATCGAGGCCGTCGGGGAGGTCGACGTGCTGTGCACCCACATCCCGCCGGACGTCCCCGAACTCGTCTACGACACCGTCGCGCGCCGCTTCGAGCGCGGCAGCCGCGCCCTCCTGGAGGCGATCCGGCGCACCCGCCCCCGGTACTCCCTGTTCGGCCACGTCCACCAGCCGCTCACCCGGCGCATGCGGATCGGGGCGACGGAGTGCGTCAATGTCGGCCACTTCGCGGGTTCGGGCAGGCCCTGGGCCCTGGAGTGGTGACAGCGCCGCCGCCGGTGCGCGGTAGCCTTCACGCGATACACACCACCCCTCAGCGGACCGCATCTGGAGGAGCCACCGCGATGGCGGAACACACCAGCTCGAGCATCACGATCGAGGCGGCACCGGCCGATGTCATGGGGGTGATCGCCGACTTCGCCCGCTACCCCGACTGGACGGGAGAGGTGAAGGAGGCCGAGGTCCTCGCCACGGACGGCGCGGGCCGCGCCGAGCAGGTGCGACTCGTCATGGACGCCGGAGCGATCAAGGACGACCAGACCCTGGCCTACACCTGGACCGGGGACAACGAGGTCTCCTGGACCCTGGTCAAGTCCCAGATGCTGCGCTCCCTCGACGGCACGTACCTCCTCAAGTCGTCCGGCACGGGCACCGAGGTCACCTACCGCCTCACGGTCGACGTCAAGATCCCCATGCTCGGCATGATCAAGCGCAAGGCCGAGAAGGTCATCATCGACCGCGCCCTCGCCGGCCTGAAGAAGCGCGTGGAGACGAAGTAGCTTCCGGCAGCCCCGTCCGGCGGCCCGCCGGCTCCGTCCGGCGGCCTGCCGGGGGCCACCTGCGCCCCAGGTAGCCTCACACCCCATGCGCACCGTTCTGGTAACCGGCCCCGGCGGCTCCGGCCGGACCACCGCCGCCGCGGCCACGGCCCTCACCGCCGCCCGCCGCGGAGCCCGCACCCTCGTGCTCTCGGCGGACCCCACGGACACCCTCGGCGCCGCCCTCGCCACCCCTACGGGCGCGGCGCCGACGTCCGTCGAACCCGGTCTCACCGCGATACGTCTCGCCCCGGCGGACCGCTTCCGCGAGGACCTCGCCGGCCTCCAGGAAAAAGCAGCGTCCGCCCTCGACCTCCTGGGCGCCACCCGACTCGACGCCGAGGAACTCACCCCGCTGCCCGGCAGCAACGAGCTCGCCCTGCTCCGCGCCCTGCGCGACAGCGCCCACGGTCCCTACGACCTCGTCGTCGTCGACCTTCCCCCGGCGCCGCAGGCCCTCGCCCTGCTCGCCCTGCCGGAACAGCTGCGCCGCTACCTGCGCCGCCTGCTCCCCCCGGAACGCCAGGCCGCCCGCGCCCTGCGCCCCCTCCTCGGCCGCCTCGCCGGCGTTCCCATGCCCGCGGAGTGGCTGTACGAGACGGCGGACCGCTGGGACACCGAACTCGCCGCCGCCCAGGCCGTCATCGAGGACCCGCACACCACCGTGCGCCTCGTCGCCGAACCCACGCCCGCAGCGGCCGCCGCCCTGCTCACCACGACCACCGCCCTCGCCCTGCACGGCCTGCGCGCCGACGCGCTGCTCGCCTCCCGTGTGCTCCCCGACGGCTCCACCGACCCCTGGCTCACCGACGCCGCCGCCCGCCAGCGCAAGGTCGTCGCCACCTGGCAGGGCACGTACGACGTGCATGAGCTGCCCCACCTGGGCCGTGACCCGCGCGGCGCCGACGACCTGGCCGCGCTCGGCGCACCGCCGGTCCCGCCCGCGCCGGCCGCGACCGCCTGGCCCGTCGAGGACCGCATCGCCGACGAGGGCGTCCTCGTGTGGCACCTGCCGCTGCCCGGCACCGTCCGCGAGGACCTCGGGCTGGTGCGGCGCGGCGACGAACTCGTCGTCACCGCCGGACCCCTCCGCCGCATCGTCTCCCTGCCGTCGGCGCTGCGCCGCTGCACCGTCGCAGGCGCCGGCCTGCGCGACGGCGTCCTGCGCATCAGGTTCACCCCCGACCCCGGCCTGTGGCCGCGGGGACGGTGAACGGACTACCGCCGTTCGGGTAACGTCGAAGGTACGCACCCTCCTGGTACGCACCCACCCATATACGTTCTCGCAGGAGTCAGCCGCCATGAGCGACGCCACCGAGCAGCCCGCACCCGAGGCCGACGCCGACGCCTGGGAGCAGGCGTGCGCCGAGGACCTCGCGGAGGAGAAGGCCCGCCGCCGTGCCGAGTACGGGCCCCCGCCCGGCTCGGCCGCCGAGGAGCTGCGCAAGCTCGTCGACGCCGTCGCCGAGAAGCTGTCGGGGCTCCAGACGCCCCTTCTCGGCGCGGTCGCGCAGGGCACCGCGCAGCAGGTCGTCAGCCAGGTCGTCAAGCAGGCGAAGGCGGCCGTCGAGCCGGTCGTCGAGCGCAACCCCGAGGTCTTCGACCACCTCGCGGCCGCGGGTAACGAGCTGCTCGCCGCCTACCGCTCCGCCGTCGAGCGCCAGGAGCAGCGCTGGACCCAGCGCTCGTCGGGCGCCCAGGCCGGACGGGCCGCCGAGGACGACACGGACCCCCGTGACGAGGGCCCCGAGGGGCCTTCAAAAGGTGAACACATCGACCTCGACTGAAGTCCGCTCGGGTACGGTGGGCCGTAGCGGGGCTCGACCGAACTGAGGGATTCATGGGACTCACCATCGGCGTCGACATCGGCGGCACAAAGATCGCGGCCGGCGTGGTCGACGAGGAAGGCAACATCCTCTCGACGTTCAAGGTGCCGACTCCCAGCACGTCCGAGGCCATCGTTGACGCGATCGCCTCGGCCGTCGAGGGCGCACGGGCAGGACACGAGATCGTCGGCGTGGGCATCGGCGCCGCCGGATACGTCAACCGCCAGCGCTCCACGGTCTACTTCGCGCCCAATATCGACTGGCGCCAGGAGCCGTTGAAGGAAGAGGTCGAGAAGCGGGTCGGCCTGCCGGTCGTCGTCGAGAACGACGCGAACGCGGCCGCCTGGGGCGAATACAAGTTCGGCGCGGGCAAGGGCCACCGGAACGTCATCTGCATCACGCTCGGCACCGGCCTCGGCGGGGGCATCATCATCGGCAACAAGCTGCGCCGCGGCCACTTCGGCGTGGCCGCCGAGTTCGGCCACATCCGCATGGTCCCGGACGGCCTGCTGTGCGGCTGCGGCAGCCAGGGCTGCTGGGAGCAGTACGCCTCCGGCCGCGCGCTCGTCCGTTACGCCAAGCAGCGTGCCAACGCGACCCCGGAGAACGCGGAGTTCCTGCTCTCCCTGGGCGACGGCACCCCGGACGGTATCGAGGGCAAGCACATCTCCATGGCCGCCCGCCAGGGTGACGCCGTGGCCGTCGACTCGTACCGCGAGCTGGCCCGCTGGGCCGGCGCGGGTCTCGCCGACCTGGCCTCGCTGTTCGACCCGTCCGCGTTCATCGTCGGCGGCGGACTCTCGGACGAGGGCGAGCTCGTCCTCGACCCGATCCGCAAGTCCTACAAGCGCTGGCTGGTCGGCGGCAACTGGCGCCCTGTGGCGGACGTCATCGCGGCCCAGCTCGGCAACAAGGCGGGCATGGTCGGGGCGGCGGACCTGGCGCGGGAGCCCGACCCGATCATGTGACACCGGCTGCCTCAGCCACCGAACGCCCGCCGTTTCCCCGGAGAAACGGCGGGCGTTCGTCGTATCTTGATCGTCATGGTCACCGGATCACTCCCCAACTCCCGCACCGAACCCGACGGTTCGGCCGTCGTCCGGGTGCTCAGCTACAACATCCGCTCGATGCGTGACGACACCGCCGCGCTCGCCCGCGTCATCGCGGCCTGCGACCCCGACCTGGTCCTGATCCAGGAGGCGCCCCGCTTCTTCCGCTGGCGCAAGAAGCTCGCCCGGCTCGCGGCCGCCTCGGACCTGGTGATCCTCTCGGGCGGCGCGAGCGCGGCGGGCCCGGCGCTGCTCTGCTCCCTGCGCGCCACCGTCGAACGCACCGAGGACGTCCTGCTGCCCCTCACCCCCGGACTGCACCGGCGCGGCTTCGCGACCGCCGTCGTCCGCTTCGGCGGCGCCAGGATCGGCGTACTGAGCTGCCATCTGAGCCTGCAGAAGGACGAGCGGTACGCGCAGGGCGGGATGCTCCTCGACCGGCTCGCGGCGCTCGGCGTCGAGCACGCCGTCGCGGGCGGTGACCTCAACGAACGCCCCGGCGGCCGCACGTTCCGGCGCCTCGCAGAGGCTCTCCAGGACGCCTGGGCCACGAAGCCGTGGCTCGGCGAGTACACCTCGACACCGGCCGACCCGCATCAGCGCATCGACGCGATCCTCGCGACACGGGGCGTCGAGGTCCTCGGCTGCGGGGTCCCGGTGGGCATGCCGGGGGTGAGCGAGGACGACCTGAGGGCGGCCACGGACCATCTGCCGGTCCTGGCCGCCCTCAGGGTTCCCGCCGCCCGGGACTGACACGGGTCAGACGACCGCGCCGCGCCCCGGATCGTCGTCGTCATCGTCGCCCTGCATACGCATCACGAGCGTGCCGAAGCCGCCGAGGAAGCCACCGACGCAGACGGTCGTGAGCCACCACGTCATCTGCCAGCCGAGCAGCACGGCCAGCAGCATCAGGACCGGGCCGCCGATCACGGCGAGCCAGGCGAACTTGGCGGTGACGTCCGCCTCGGGCAGCGGCGGGGGCTCCGGGGGCACGAAGTGGCCCTCGTCGTCGGCGTCGCTGTCCGACGGCTCGGCCGGCCGGTGGTCGCGGGGGCCGCCGACGCCGGGTGCGAAGGAGATCGACGAGCCGAGCGGCATCGCGGGCTTGCCGGAGCCCGGTTCCGAGCTGTTCGTCCCCGAACCGTTCGTCTCGGAGCCGTCCGTATCCAGGTCGGGCAGGGCCAGGTCCTCGATCGACCTGAACGGCCTGGCGCCCGGCGGGTCCGGCGGCTCCTGGCCGTACCCGGCGACGATGGCGGCCCAGGCGGCGTCCTCGTCCACGGGCTCGCCGGCGCCCCCGGCGGCTGCGGCCGCGTCTGCGCCGGGCTGCTGCTCCTTGCCGAGCTGCGCCGGACCGGGCAGCGCCGTGCCCGACGCCGCCGGCTCGGCGGACGCGTCCTCCGGCTCGCGGCTCTCGTCGCCGGCGGGCTCACGTCGGTCCTGCTCAGCCACCGGTGGCCGTCCCTTCCTTACCGATACTGGGGGCGAGCCGGCCGATGAACGCATAGCTCTCTTCGAAGATCCGGCCCGCGTCATGGTCCAACGTCGCGACGTGGTAGCTCTGTTCCAGCAGGATCTCCTCGACGTCCGTGGACGAGATCCGGCTGAGGACGCGGGCCGAGTCGACGGGCGGCACCACATGGTCCTGGGTGCTGTGCAGGACCACCAACGGCTGTGTCACCTGCGGCAGTTCACGGTCGACGATGCGGAAGAAGTTCCGCAGGGAGTGCGCGGCGTGCAGCGGCACCCGGTCGTACCCGATCTCCGACGAGCCCTCCTTCGCGATGTCGCTGGCGATCCCCTTCGTCGAGCGCACGAGATGCCGGGCCACCGGGAGGGCGCGCGCGGCGAGGCCGTGCACCTTGTTCCCCGGGTTCACCAGGACCAGGCCCGCCACCTCGTCCCCGTGCTTCGCCGCGAGCCGCAGCGCGAGGGCGGCGCCCATCGACAGACCGAAGACGAAGACCTGGGAGCACCGGTCCAGCAGCTCGCGCAGGGCGCGGTCCACCTCCGCGTACCAGTCCTGCCAGCCGGTGACCTGCATGTCCTCCCAGCGCGTGCCGTGACCGGGCAGCAGGGGGAGCGACACGGTGAGCCCGCGCTCGGCGAGGTACTCCGCCCAGGGGCGCAGCGACTGCGGGGAACCGGTGAAACCGTGACAGAGGAGGACGCCGACCTCTCCGCCCTCGTGGCGGTACGGCTCGGCTCCAGGAATGACCGGCACCTTCGGTCTCCTGTTCATGAGAGGGGGATCGCCCAGGACTGCGGGGCGTACTTCACCGTACGCGACCGTGCTGACACCGACCAGGGTCGTCGGGCCTCGGAGCTGCGGCGCGGGTTAAGGTCTGATCCACAGACGAAGGAAGGCAGTGGGTTGATCTACGGCGCAATGAAGGTGGCCATCGGGGGGCCGCTGAAGCTCGGCTTCAGGCCCTGGGTGGAGGGCCTCGAGAACATTCCCGCCGAGGGTCCCGCCATCCTGGCCAGCAACCACCTGTCCTTCTCGGACTCCTTCTTCCTGCCGGCGGTGCTCGACCGCAAGGTCACCTTCATCGCGAAGGCCGAGTACTTCACGACGCCCGGGGTGAAGGGCAAGCTCACGGCCGCGTTCTTCAAGGGCGTCGGCCAGCTCCCCGTCGACCGCTCCGGTTCGCGCGGCGCGGGCGAGGCCGCCATCAAGAGCGGCATAGAGGTACTGGAGCGCGGCGAGCTCTTCGGCATCTACCCGGAGGGCACCCGCTCGCCCGACGGCCGCCTGTACCGCGGCAAGCCCGGCGGCCTCGCGCGCGTGGCGCTCGCCACCGGCGCGCCCGTCCTCCCGGTCGCGATGATCGACACCGAGAAGATCCAGCCCCCCGGCAAGGTCATGCCCAAGCTGATGCGCCCCGGCATCCGCATCGGCAAGCCCCTCGACTTCGGCCGCTACCAGGGCATGGAGCACGACCGGTTCGTGCTGCGGGCCCTGACCGACGAGGTCATGTACGAAATCATGAAGCTCTCCGGCCAGGAGTACGTCGACATGTACGCGACGGCCGCCAAGCGGCAGATCGCGGACGCGGCGAAGGCCGAGGCCAAGGCGGAGAAGGAAGCCAAGGCGGAGAGGGAAGCCATGGCCGAGAAGGAAGCCAAGGAGAACAAGGGCGGCGGCGTGGAACGACCGGCTTCCTAGCCGCGTCGTCGTTCTGGGAGCGGACGTTCCGGGAGCCGCAGTTCGGGGGGTGGGTGCGTGGCCGGGCGCGAACGCGTGATGAGGATGTCCGTCGAGCAGCCGCTGTGGCGCGCGCTGACGGCGTACCGGCTGCTGACGATGCTGTACGCGATCGGCCTGTTCGTCACCGCGCAGGACAGGTTCGATCGCCCCTGGGTGGCGATCGGCTATTTCGTGGTCCTGGTCGTGTGGACCCTGGCCACGCTGCCGCGCGTCGCGAACGCCGCGAGCTGCACCAAGCGCTTCCTCACCGCCGACCTGATCGTTGCGCTCGCCGGCATCCTGCTCACGCCGGTCGCCGTCGAGCACAGCCGGATCGTGGCCGGCGGCCCGACCCTGCCGTCGATCTGGACGGCCGGCGCGGTCCTCGCGTACGCGGTCAAGGGCGGCTGGCGGTGGGCCGCGTTCGCCTCGCTGCTCGTCGGCGTCGCGAACGTGGTGCAGCGCGGCGCCTTCAGCCGCGACACCCTCCACAACGTCCTGCTCGTGTGCATCGCGTCGATCGCCATCGGCTACGTCGTTGAGGTGGCCCGCGCCTCCGAGCGCACCCTCGCCCGGGCCCTGGAGATCGAGGCGGCCACCCGTGAGCGGGAGCGGCTCGCCCGCGACATCCACGACGGCGTGCTCCAGGTTCTCGCCATGGTGATGCGCCGCGGCACCGCGCTGGGGGGCGAGGCCGCCGAGCTCGGCAGGATGGCCGGCGAGCAGGAGGTCGCCCTGCGCACTCTGGTCGCCGGCGGTCTCGTGCCCGCCTCGCGTGCCTCCGAGGACGCCTCGCAGGGCGCCCTCGTGCGGTCCGTGGAAGAGCCGGACGACCTCCCCGGCACGTCGACGCCCTGCGATCTGAGGTCGCTGCTCGCGCCGCACGCCGGGGCGCGGGTGAGCTTCGCCGAGCCGGGCGCCCCGGTGTTCCTGCCGCCGGTCGCGGCGAAGGAACTGGCGGCGGCTGTCAGTGCCGCCCTGGACAATGTGCGCAGGCACGCGGGGGCGGACGCCCGGTCCTGGATCCTCGTCGAGGACGAGCCCGACGCCGTGATCGTGACGGTGCGGGACGACGGACCCGGCATCCCGGAAGGACGTCTCGCGCAGGCCGAGGGGGAGGGGCGGCTCGGTGTCGCCCAGTCCATCCGCGGCCGGCTGCGGGACATCGGCGGCACGGCCGAGCTGATCTCGGTGCCGGGACAGGGCACCGAGGTCGAACTGAGAGTTCCGAAGATTTCACGGGGGAAGGCGGGATCGGGAAGATGACCGAGCAGCAGCGGGAGGGCGCCGCCGCAGGCGCGATCAGGGTCATGGTGGTCGACGACCACCCGATGTGGCGCGACGCCGTCGCGAGGGACCTCGCCGAGGCGGGTTTCGACGTGGTGGCCACCGCGGGCGACGGCGAGCAGGCGGTGCGCCGGGCCGGCGCCGCCACGCCCGACGTCCTCGTACTCGACCTGAACCTGCCGAAGAAGCCCGGCGTGCAGGTCTGCAAGGAACTCGTCGGCGCCGACCCCGCCCTGCGCGTCCTGGTCCTGTCGGCGAGCGGGGAGCACGCCGACGTCCTGGAGGCGGTGAAGTCCGGCGCCACCGGTTACCTGCTCAAGTCGGCTTCGACCGAGGAGCTGACCGACGCGGTGCGCCGCACGGCGGCCGGCGACCCTGTCTTCACCCCGGGGCTCGCGGGCCTCGTCCTCGGCGAGTACCGGCGCCTGGCCTCCGAACCCGCGCCCGCAGCGGGCGCCGGCGAGCCCAAGGCCCCGCAGCTCACCGAGCGCGAGACCGAGGTCCTGCGCCTGGTCGCCAAGGGCCTGAGCTACAAACAGATCGCCGAGCGGCTCGTCATCTCGCACCGCACCGTGCAGAACCACGTGCAGAACACCCTGGGCAAGCTCCAGCTGCACAACCGCGTGGAGCTCGTCCGGTACGCCATCGAGCGCGGCCTCGACGACGCGTAACGGCCCCGGGCCGCCTGAAGGATCACCATACAAAGGTCAACTCCCACACTCTTCAACGGAATTCACCCTTCACGTGCTGCCGAAGTGACGTGGATCACTATTAGCGTGACCCGTGTCAGCTCACAGTGCTGTGGCGAAGGGACATTTCCATGCGGGTCGGAGTACTGACCGGAGGCGGCGACTGCCCCGGGCTCAATGCCGTCATCCGGGGCATCGTCCGCAAGGGCGTGCAGGAGTACGGCTATGACTTCGTCGGCTTCCGGGACGGCTGGCGCGGGCCGCTCGAAGGCGACACCGTACAGCTCGACATCCCGGCCGTGCGCGGCATCCTGCCCCGTGGCGGCACCATCCTCGGTTCCTCGCGCACCAACCCCCTCAAGGTCGAGAACGGCATCCGCCGCATCAAGGAGACCCTCGCCAAGGAGGAGGTCGAAGCGCTCATCGCGATCGGCGGCGAGGACACCCTCGGCGTCGCCGCCCGCCTCACCGACGAGTACGGCGTGCCCGTCGTCGGCGTGCCGAAGACCATCGACAACGACCTGTCCGCCACCGACTACACCTTCGGCTTCGACACGGCCGTCGGCATCGCGACCGAGGCCATCGACCGGCTGCACACCACCGCCGAGTCCCATATGCGGGTCCTGGTCTGCGAGGTCATGGGCCGCCACGCGGGCTGGATCGCGCTCCACTCGGGTCTCGCGGGCGGGGCCAACGTCATCCTCATCCCCGAGCAGCGCTTCGACGTCGACCAGGTCTGTGCCTGGGTCACCTCTCGCTTCAAGGCCTCGTACGCGCCGATCGTCGTCATCGCCGAGGGTGCCATGCCCAAGGACGGGCAGATGGTCCTCAAGGACGGGACGCTCGACTCCTTCGGACACGTCCGTCTCTCCGGAGTCGGCGAATGGCTGGCCAAGGAGGTCGAGCGGCGCACCGGCAAGGAGGCCAGGACCACGGTCCTCGGCCACATCCAGCGCGGTGGCACCCCCAGTGCATTCGACCGCTGGCTCGCCACCCGCTTCGGGCTGCACGCCATCGAGGCCGTGCGCGACCGCGACTTCGGGAAGATGGTCGCGCTGCGCGGCACGGACATCGTCCGGGTGCCGATCGCCGAGGCGACCGCCCGGCTGAAGACGGTCGATCCCGCGCTGTACGAGGAGGTCGGGGTCTTCTTCGGCTGAGGCGCGAGGCCGGGGTGGCGCCGGGGGTGGGGCGAGGCGAGGTCCTCCCACCCCCGGGTGTCACGGGGTTGCCCGGCCCGTATATTCGCCGTAACCGGCACACACGACGCGATACGGAAGAAACGGGAGCAGTCGTGGAGATCCTCGCATTCGGCGTGCAGTCCGACGAGAAGCCCCTCATGGAGAAGGCGTTCGCGGGCCATCACGAGGTCCGCTGCCTGGACGTCTTCCTCAACGAGGACACGGCCCCCATCGCGGCCGGCTACGAGATCATCTCCACCAGCGTCAACGCCACCCTGAACAACCGCGTCCTGCAGACCCTCGCCGCCGGCGGCACGCACCTGATCGCCCAGCGCTCCACGGGCTTCAACAACATCGACCTCGAGGTCGCCGAGCGCCTCGGCCTGACCGTCGCCCGCGTCTCGTACTACTCGCCGTACGCCGTGGCCGAGTTCGCCTGGACCCTCGCGATGGCCGTCAACCGCCGCATCGTCCGCGCCTCCAACCGCACCCGCGACTTCGACTTCAGGCTCGACGGGCTGATGGGCCGCGACCTGCGCGGCCGCACCGTAGGCGTCCTCGGCACCGGCAAGATCGGCGAGGCGTTCACCCGGATCGCCCACGGCTTCGGCATGAAGCTCCTCGGCTGGGACATCGCCGAGAACCCGGCCTGCGTAGAACTCGGCATGAAATACGTCGACAAGGAGCGCCTCTTCACCGAGGCCGATCTGATCAGCCTGCACGTACCCCTGCTCCCCGCCACCGAGCACATCGTCGGCAGCGCCGCCCTGCGCACCATGAAGGACGACGCGATTCTGGTGAACTCCAGCCGTGGCGGCCTCATCGACACCAAGGCGCTCGTCTCCGAGCTGCGCGAGGGCCGCTTCACGGGCGTCGGCCTCGACGTGTACGAGGCCGAGGCCGGGCTCTTCTTCCTCGACAAGTCGCTCGACGTCGTCGAGGATGACACCCTGGCCCGCCTCGTCACCTTCCCGAACGTCCTGGTCACGTCCCACCAGGCGTACTACACCGTGGACGCGGTGAGCCAGATCATCGAGACCACGGTGGCCAACGTCCTCGACTATCAGGCGGGCCGGCGCTCCGAGAACGTCCTCGTGCCCTCCGCGCCCAAGAGCTGACCCAGCAGCTCCCGCACGACGTCCGCCCCGCGCAGCGACAGCACCGACTCCGGGTGGAACTGAACCGCGCCGAAGCCCGGCCCGCGCAGCGCGTGCACCTCGCCGCTCGCCGCGTCCCGGCTCACCTCGACGCCGTGGGCGGCCAGCTCCATCGCCGCGTCGTCGTCGCAGCGCGCCACGAAGCTGTTGTAGAACCCGACGGTCTCGGCCCGCCCGAACAGATCGACGTCCGTCTGCGCGCCCTGGTACGGCACCTCCTTGCGGACGATCTCAAGCCCCAGCTCGGCCGCGATCAGCTCATGGCCGAGGCACACGCCGAGCACGCCGTGCCGGTGATCGCGCAGTACCTCGGCGGTCAGCGCGCGCAGGAAACGCATCTTCGGGTCCGTCTCGTCGGAGGGGTTGCCAGGTCCCGGGCCCAGGACGACGGGGCCCTCGTGGGCGAGCACGGCGTCCCGCAGCCCCGGCTCGTCGTAGCGCCGCACGGAGACCGTGAGGCCCGACGACCGCAGCAGATGCGCCAGCATCGCCGTGAACGTGTCCTCGGCGTCCACCACGAGCGCGTGCCCCTCCAGGGCCGCCGCCCTGTCCTGCATCCGCAGCCAGAACGGCGCCAGCGCGGCCCGCCGCCCGTCGAGCGCCGCCTGCACCCGCGGATCGTCGGCGAGCGCGGGCCGCACGCCCTCGCCGCGCGGCCGCCCGGGCCGCACCCCCAGCGCGGCCAGCACCCCGGCCGCCTTCGCGTGCGTCTCCTGGACCTCGCTCGCCGGGTCGGAGCCGCGCACCAGGGTCGCCCCGACCGGCACCCGCAGCTTCCCGCCCGCGTCGATGTCGGCCGTACGGATCAGGATCGGGGAGTCCAGGGTCTGCGCCCCGCCCGCGTCCCGCCCGACCAGCGCGAGCGCGCCCGCGTAATAGCCGCGCCCACCCACTTCGTGCCGCTCGATCACCCGGCAGGCGTTCTGCACCGGCGACCCCGTGACGGTCGCCGCGAACATGGTCTCCTTCAGCACCTCGCGCACGTCCAGCGAGGACCGCCCCCTGAGCTCGTACTCCGTGTGCGCGAGATGGGCCATCTCCTTCAGGCGCGGGCCGATCACGACCCCGCCCATGTCGCCGACGGTGCACATCATCTTGAGCTCCTCGTCGACGACCATCGACAGCTCCTCGATCTCCTTGCCGTCGGCGAGGAAATCCAGCAGGTGCTCGGGCGTCGGGCCCTCGGCCGGGTAGCGGTACGTGCCGCTGATCGGGTTCATGACGACCGTGCCGCCGGACATCCGCACATGCACCTCAGGGCTCGCCCCGACCAGGGTCCTCTCGCCGGTGTGCACGACGAACGTCCAGTACGCGCCCCGCTCCCCGGCGAGCAGCCGCCGGAACAGCGCGAGCGCGTCCGCCCGACCGAACCCGCGGATCGCGCCTTCATACGTCCGCCGGATCACGAAGTTCGCGCCCTCGCCCTGCCCGATCTCCTCGCGCAGGACCCGCTGCACGATGTCCGCGTACGCGGTGTCGTCCACGTCGAAGCCCCCGTCCGACACGCGGACGTCATGGGCCGGCAGTTGCGCGAGGACGTCGGCCAGCGGCAGCTCGTACGTCTGGTCGGGCGTCAGCACCGCGAGCGGGGTGCCGTCGTCGCGGACGTCGAAGCCGCGCTCCCTGATCTGCCGGAACGGCACGAGGGCGAGGCCCTCCGGGATGTCGGCGAGTCGCTCGTAGGTGTTCACCGGGCCGACCAGGAGTTCCACGATGTCGTGGTCGTGGCCGGGTGCGCGGCGGCGCAACAGGGCGAAGGGACGGTCGTCGTGCAGCAGGTCGGACAGATCCATGGCGTGTGATTCCTCTTCCGGACTCCGGTTGCGGAGAGGAACGGCCAGGTCCCGGAAAACACTGAAGGCCGCCCTCGGGCGGCCTTCGCTTCGCTGTACGCGCAGTCAGTGGGCCGCTCGGTGAGCGGTCCACCACCAGTTACGGGTCGTGTGCGCGAACATGAGCGGCACCTTACCCGATGGGCAGCTCATCTGTGGACGACGCGTCTCAAAGGGTGAGCGGTCGGCTGGACCGCTCACCCGACCCCGTAATGTTGAGGATGTGACCGTGAACGCTAAGACCAGCGCAAGCGCTGGCAACACCTGGCGAGACCTGCCCGCGGCGCAGCAGCCCGAGTACCCCGATGCCGAGGCTCTGCGCGATGTGATCGCGGAGCTCGAGTCGTATCCGCCGCTCGTCTTCGCGGGCGAGTGCGACCAGCTGCGCGCCCGACTGGCTGCCGTCGCCAAGGGAGAGGCGTTCCTCCTCCAGGGCGGCGACTGCGCCGAGGCCTTCGACGCCGTGTCGGCCGACCACATCCGCAACAAGCTCAAGACGCTGCTCCAGATGGGCGCCGTCCTCACGTACGCGGCCTCCGTGCCCGTCGTGAAGGTGGGCCGTATCGCGGGGCAGTACTCCAAGCCGCGCTCCAAGGGCACCGAGACCCGCGACGGCGTGACCCTGCCGACGTACCGCGGCGACTCGGTCAACGGCTTCGCCTTCAACGAGAAGGCCCGCATCCCGGACCCCGAGCGCCTGAAGCGGATGTACAACGCGTCCGCCTCCACGCTCAACCTGGTGCGCGCCTTCACCACCGGCGGCTACGCCGACCTGCGCCAGGTGCACGCCTGGAACCAGGACTTCGTGAAGTCGTCCCCGTCCGGCCAGCGCTACGAGCAGCTCGCCCGCGAGATCGACAACGCGCTGAACTTCATGCGTGCCTGCGGCACCGACCCGGCCGAGTTCCAGACGGTCGAGTTCTACGCCTCCCACGAGGCGCTGCTCCTCGACTACGAGTCGGCGCTGACCCGCGTGGACTCGCGTACGGGCAACCTGTACGACGTGTCGGGCCACATGGTGTGGATCGGTGAGCGCACCCGTCAGCTCGACGGCGCGCACATCGAGTTCGCCTCGAAGATCCGCAACCCGATCGGCATCAAGCTCGGCCCGACGACGACGGCCGAGGACGCGCTGCAGTACATCGAGCGCCTCGACCCCGACCGCGAGCCCGGCCGCCTGACGTTCATCGTCCGCATGGGCGCCGACAAGGTCCGCGACAAGCTCCCGGAGCTGGTCGAGAAGGTCACCGCCTCCGGCGCGACCGTCGCATGGATCACCGACCCGATGCACGGCAACACGTACGAGGCGGCCTCGGGCCACAAGACCCGCCGCTTCGACGACGTGCTCGACGAGGTCAAGGGCTTCTTCGAGGTCCACAAGGGCCTCGGGACCCACCCGGGCGGCATCCACGTCGAGCTCACCGGTGACGACGTCACCGAGTGCGTGGGCGGCGGCGACGAGATCTTCGTCGACGATCTGCACCAGCGCTACGAGACGGCCTGCGACCCGCGCCTGAACCGCAGCCAGTCTCTCGACCTGGCGTTCCTGGTGGCGGAGATGTACCGCGACCAGTGATCCTTCAGTGCATCGCCGTGGGGCGCGGATCACATCGATCCGCGCCCCACGGCACTTTTGTGCTCCCTGCCCGGCGGGTAAGGTTAGGTTAGCCTCACCGTTCATTGGGGCGGGAGCAAGGAACCGGTCCTGATCGCTGGGAGGTGAACCGCGTGTACGTCTGCAACTGCTTCGGTGTGACCGAGGACCAGGTCAAGAAGCATGCGGACGGCGGTGCGTGCACCCCCCGCCAGATAGCGTCGGCCTGCAAGGCCGGCACGGACTGCGGCTCGTGCGTACGCCGCATTCAGGCGCTGCTCGGCCGTGGGAGCTGTCCGCGCCGCGAGCTGGTCGAGCAGGGACGGCCCGTCCTGACGGCCGACCCGAACGCCCTCGTGGACCTTCCGGACGCCGCCTGAGGCTCCGCCCGGGTAAGTGCGGCGGCTAGCTGTCCGGCTGCTCGATCTGCTGGGCCAGGTACAGCGCCTCACCGAGACTCTCGATCAGCTCCAGCTGGGTGTCGAGGTAGTCGATGTGGTGCTCCTCGTCCTCCAGGATGTCCTCGAAGATCCGCGCCGATGTCACATCGCCCTTGGCCCGCATGACGTCGATGCCGCGCTTGAGGCGGTCGATCGCCTCGACCTCGACCTGACGGTCGGCCTGGAACATCTCCGTGACGGTCTGCCCGACCCGTACGTGGAAGAGCCGCTGGTAGTTCGGCAGGGCGTCAAGGAAGAGAATCCGTTCGGTCAGCCGGTCCGCGTGCTTCATCTCGTCGATGGACTCTGCGCGGGTGTACTTCGCGAGCTTGGTCCAACCGTTGTTGTCCTGGATCCGGTAGTGGAGCCAGTACTGGTTGATGGCCGTCAGCTCGCCCGTGAGCTGCTCGTTGAGGAATTCGATGACCTCGGGGTCGCCCTGCATCGCAGAGGCTCCTTCCACGTGGTGGACTCGGCAGATTTTCGCGCATCCTCGCATCGGCACCGAAAACCGTCCAGTAAGTGCACGCTTAGTAGGAGTTGCCCTTTTCGGAGGGCCGGGCTCTCGCTGGTCACGGCCACTGCCCGGGGTCTGTCAGGATGGAGGCATGGGTCAGCCGGTGGGTCGCGAGTCTGGGGGAGCAGTGCAGTCGGAGCTTCCACCGGGACAGCGTCTCCAGCGGGGCTGGCCGGTCACCCACTACGGCCCGGTTCCCAAGTTCCGCCCCGAACGCTGGGAGTTCAGGGTCTTCGGCGCCACCGCCGACGGGGACAAGCGCTGCTGGACCCACGAGGAGTTCTCCGCCCTGCCGTACGGCACGGTCGTGGCCGATCTGCACTGCGTCACGAAGTTCAGCATGCTCGGCGCGGAGTGGGGCGGCGTGCCCGCCGCGACGATTCTCGAGCTGGCGCCGCCCGCGCCCGCCGTCACCCATGTGATGGTCTGGGCCGAGTACGGGTTCAGCGCGAATCTCCGCCTCGAGGACTTCGCCGCCGACCGCACGATCTTCGCCACCCACAAGGACGGCGAACTCCTCACCGCGGAACACGGCTTCCCGCTCCGCCTCGTCGTGCCCCATCTGTACGCCTGGAAGGGCCCGAAGTGGGTCCGCGGCATCGAGTACATGACGGCCGACCGCCGCGGCTTCTGGGAGGAGCGCGGCTATCACAACGTCGGCGACCCCTGGCGGGAGCAGCGCTACTCGTACCAGGAAGAGCCCGGGGACGGCCCCGAGCTCTGAGTCCTGGCTCTCCTGTGCCGAGTTCCGGCCGTCAGTGGTGGTACTGGTGCACCACCGCGTGGCCCTTGCCGCGGCCGATCATCCACTTGTTGACCGGCGTGGTCACCACGAAGGCGATGGCCAGTGAGGCCGCGAGCGCGCCCCAGAACAGGCCGTCCGACAGGTGGGCGTCCATCGCGCTCGGCCACAGCGCGATCACGCCGTTGTCGATCAGCTCCATGACGGCGATGGACAGGGTGTCCGCGGCGAGCGCGACCCGGAACGCGGTCCTGAAGTCGACGCCGGCCTTCAGGACGCTGCGCAGCGTGAGCGAGTAGCCGAAGAAGAACGCGAGCACGATCGCCAGGATCATCGTCGGCATGTTGCCCCAGCCGAACGCCGTGCCGACCACCATGCCGAGGACCTCGCCGATGGCGCATCCCGTGAGGCAGTGGAGGGTCGCCTGCGCGGCCATGGACCAGCTGACCTCGCCGAGGCCGTGCCCGGCGTGAGTGTGGCCGGAGTGCTCGTGCTGCTCGTGATCTGTGTGCTGGTCGAGTTGGTCGTGCTGGTCGTGGTGCGCGTGTCCGGCGTGCGTCTCGTGCTTCATGAGTTCCCCCAACGTCAGAGAGCGGTTCCTGTCGCCGACAAGAACCGTATACCCCCTGGGGGTATTCCTCAAGTGATCTCCCAGCCCTCCCAGCCCTCCTAGCCCTTCCGCAGCTCCTTCAGACGGGCCACGTCCGTCGCGTGGCCCACCTTGCCGCCGGGTGTCTCGATGATCAGCGGCACGTTCTCGGTCGCCGGGTGGGCCATCAGCGCGCGGAACGGCTCGGCGCCGATGTGGCCGGCGCCGATGTTCTCGTGGCGGTCCTTGTGCGCCCCGGCGACGTCCTGGAGTCGTTGGCGTGGATCAGCTTGAGGCGGCCCTCGCCCACGGTGTCCACCAGCAGGTCCAGGGTCTGGTTCATGCCGGCGGGGCCCGTCAGGTCGTGGCCCGCCGCGAAGATGTGGCACGTGTCCAGGCAGACACCCAGCTTCGGATGCGCGTCCAGCGCGTCGAAGTACGGCCCGAAGTCCCAGGTCCGCGAGCACAGCGAAGAGCCCTGGCCCGCCGTCGACTCCAGGAGGAGGTACGGGTCGTCGTCATGGGTCAGCTCGTCGAGGAGCGGCAGCATCCGCTCACGCACCTGCGCGAGCGCCACCTCACGCCCACGGCCGCCGGTCGCCGAACCCGTGTGCACGACGACGCCGAGCGCGCCTATCTCCCGGGCCCGGCGCAGCGAGTGCCGCAGCGACTCGACGGACTTCTCCACGGTCGCCTCGGTGTGCGAGCCGAAGTTGATCAGGTAGGGCGCGTGGACGTACGCCGGGATGTCCTCGGCGGCGCAGGCCGCGCGGAACGCCTCGTCCTGTTTCGGATTGCCGGGCGGCGTCGCCCAGCCGCGCGGGTTGGCGACGAAGACCTGGACGGTCTCGGCGCCGAGCTCGCGCGCGTACGAAAGCCCTACGGAGGCCAGGCCGCCGGCGACGGGGACATGGCCGCCGACCGGGTTACGGGATGCGGTGTCGGTGCTGCTCACCCGTCAAGGGTGGCACGCGCGCGTGGCCGTTCCGTCAGCGGATCTGGATGGTGATCGTCGACCCCTTCGGGGCCTTGTCACCGCCCGCGACGGACTGCTTCTTCACGGTGTCACCGAAAATACCGAGCAGACCACGGTCGTCCTCGACACCGAAGCCGCGGGCCTCGAGCTTCTGGTGGGCGTCGTCGACGCTCATGCCCACGACGTCGGGGACCTCGACCATGACCGGGCCCTTGGAGATCGTCAGGGTGACCGTGTCCCCCTCGCCGAGCCGCTTGCCCTCCACGGGGGACTGCCGGGCGACGCTGCCCTTGTCCTCGTCCGAGAACGCGCGCTCCGTGGCGATCTCGGCCTTCAGGCCCACGTCCTGTAGATCAGCGATGGCGTCCTCCTCGGACTCGCCCGTCACGTCCGGGACGTCCACCGGACCGCCCCTGCTGACCACGAGCGCGATGGCCGAGCCGGTCTTGCGCGTGGTGCCGGACTCCGGATCCGTGGCGATCACCGCCCCCTTGGGGACGTTCTCGTCGAACTCCTTGGTGACCATGCCGGCCTCCAGGCCCGCGTCCTTCAGCCGGCGCTCGGCCTTGCCGAGGGGCGTGCCCTGGAGGTCGGGGACCTTCACGGTCTCCGGGCCCAGGGACAGCGTCAGATCCACCGCCCCGTTGTCCCGGATGCGGGCGCCCACCTTGGGGTCGCTGGCGATCACGGTGCCGCGCTTCACGGTGTCGCTGTACGAGCGCTTGACGTGCCCGAGGTCGAGACCGGCCTGGTCCAGACGCTCCTTGGCCTGTGTCTGCGTCTTGGCGAGCAGCGGCGGGACCTTCGTGAACTGGCCCGAGTTGATGTACCAGACGCCCGCGCCGAGGCCGAGGGCGAGCAGCACGGCCGCGACGGCCGCGAGCACACCGCGCCGCGGACGACGCCTCCGGGAAGGGGCGGGCGGCGGGGGCGGCGTCTCGAAGCGGCTCGTGCGGTTGAGCTCCGCCTGCGGGTCCTGGTCGTCGGCGGGCAGCGGGAGCTGCACGCCCCTGGTCCGCAGCGCCCGCGGGATCACGCTCGTACGGTCGTCGGAGATGTCACGGTCCCCGAGGTCCTCGGGGCGTGCGGCCGGCGGCACCGTGTCGAGCTGCGCGTCCGTGAGGGCGGCCCTGGCCGCCCTGGCCTGGGCGAGCAGCGCCACCGCGTCGTACGGCCTGAGGTCGGGCGTGCGCGCGGTCGCCGAGGCGACGAGCGCGTCCAGCTCCGGGGGCAGGCCGGGAACGGACGCGGAGGGGGGCGGCACGTTCTCGTTCAGGTGCTGGTAGAGGACCTGGGCAGGGGAGTCGCCCGAGTGCGGCTTGGAGCCCGTGAGCATCTCGTAGAGCACCACCCCGCACGCGTACACGTCGACGCGGGGGTCCGCGGTGCCCGACTCGATCTGCTCGGGGGCGAGGTAGGAGACGGTTCCGAGGACGGCGCCCGTGGTGTTCGTGACGGTGTCCACAGCCCGTACGAGGCCGAAGTCCGCCACCTTCACGCGGCCGTCGTCCCCTATGAGGACGTTCTCCGGCTTCATGTCGCGGTGCACGAACCCCGCGCGGTGCGCGGCGCCGAGCGCGGCGAGGACCGGCTCCAGGATGTCGAGCGCGGCGCGCGGCCGCAGTGCCCCGCGGTCCCTCAGGACGTCCCGCAGGGTGCAGCCCGCGACGTACTCCATCGCCAGATAGACGTACTGGCCGTCCGCGCCCTGGTCGAAGACCCCGACCACGTTCGGGTGGGAGAGCCGGGCGACGGACTTGGCCTCGCGGATGAAGCGCTCGACGAACGAGACGTCGGCGGCGAGGGCCGGGTGCATCACCTTGAGCGCGAGCACCCGGTCGAGGCGGGTGTCCACGGCCCTGTAGACCGTGGCCATCCCGCCGACCGCGATGCGTGCGTCGACGCGGTACCGGCCGTCGAGCACCTGCCCGACGAGAGGGTCCTGAAGGGTCGTGTCCACGCAGGTGAGTGTACGAGCCGCCGCCGACACCCGGCTCCGCAGTCGTCCGCGAGCGGCCGTACTGCAGCAGAGCTGTGACCGTGCCGTACGGCCCTCAGAACGCGGGCCGCTCCGGGTCGAGCCTGGCCATCCCGGACACGGGCGACGAGGCCTCGGCGAAGTGCCTGCGGGGGATACGGCCCGCCCGGAACGCCAGCCGCCCCGCCTCGACCGCGTGCCGCATGCCCTCCGCCATCAGGGTCGGCTCCTGCGCGCGGGTGACCGCTGAGGCGAGCATCACACCGGCGCACCCCAGCTCCATCGCGAGCGCCGCGTCGGACGCCGTCCCGGCGCCCGCGTCCAGGATCACCGGCACGCGCGCGTGCTCGGTGATCAGCTGGAAGTTGTGCGGGTTGCGGATGCCGAGCCCGGAGCCGATGGGGGAGCCGAGCGGCATGACCGCGGCACAGCCCACGTCCTCCAGCTTCCGCGCGAGCACCGGGTCGTCGTTCGTGTACGGCAGCACGGTGAAGCCGTCGTCGACGAGGATCTCCGCCGCGTCCAGGAGCTCGATCGGGTCGGGCAGCAGGGTGCGCTCGTCCGCGATGACCTCCAGCTTGACCAGATCCGTGCCGAGCGCCTCGCGCGCGAGGCGGGCGGTCAGGACGGCCTCACCGGCGGTGAAACAGCCCGCCGTGTTCGGCAGCACCTGGATCCCCAGCTTCTCCAGGACGGAGAGCACGGAGCCCTGCACGCTCGCGTCCACGCGCCGCATCGCGACGGTCGTCAGCTCCGTGCCGGACGCGACGAGGGAACGTTCCAGGACGTCGAGGCTGGGCGCCCCGCCCGTGCCCATGATCAGCCGGGACGAGAAGGACGTACCGCCGATGACCAAGGAGTCGTCAGCCATGGGTTCAGCCTCCCTGGACCGCGGTGAGGACCTCGACGCGGTCCCCGTCCGTGAGCGCGGTGACGGCCCACTGGGTGCGCGGGACGACGGTTTCGTTGAGTGCGGCGGCGACACCGGACGGCGCGCTGGTCAGTGCAGAGACGAGGACGTCGAGCGTGGTGCCCGGGGCGACCTGGCGGCCCTCGCCGTTCACGGATACGTGGGTGACGGACACGGTCATACGGACTGCTCCACAGAGACGGGTGCGGGGACGGCGTCGAAGCGCCGCGGGGTGAAGGGGCGGGCCACTTCGGGGAGTGCGCCGGTGGCGAGCACGTGGGCCATGGAGTCGCCGGTGACCGGCGTGAGCAGCACGCCGTTGCGGTAGTGGCCGGTGGCGAGCAGCAGGCCCGGCAGTGCGGTCGGGCCGAGGATCGGGGCGTTGTCGGGGGAGCAGGGGCGCAGGCCCGCGCGGGTCTCCGTGAGCGGCAGCTCCGTGATGCCGGGCACCAGCTCGTGGGCGTCGCGCAGCAGTTCGTAGACGCCGCCGGCGGTGACCGTCGTGTCCCAGCCGAGCTCCTCGCTGGTGGCCCCGACGACGAGCTCGCCGTTGACCCGGGGCACCAGGTAGAGGTTGCCGCCGCGCACGACGGCGCGCACGGTGCGGCTCAGGAACGGCGCGTACACCTTCGGCACGGTCAGGCGCAGCACCTGCCCCTTCACCGGGCGCACCGGCGGCAGCACGTCGTCGGGGACCCCGGCGAGCCTGCCGCTGAGGCTGCCGCCGGCGAGGACGACCTGGTCCGCGTCGAGCCCGGTGCCGTCCGCGAGGACCACGCCGCGCGCGCCCTCCCGGGCGACTGTCAGCCGCTCGGCCCACTGCCGGTGGAACCGCACCCCGGCCAGCTCGCAGGCCGCGACAAGGGCCGTCGCGAGGCGTCGTGGGTCGATCTGATGGTCACCGTCGACGCGCAGGCCGCCCCGCACGGACGGGGCCAGCATCGGTTCGAGGCGCCGGCACTCACGGCCCGACAGCCACTCCGAGTCCAGGCCCGACTTGTGCTGGAGGGCGTGCAGTTCCCGAAGGTGCGCGCGGTCGTCCGAGTCGAGCGCGACGGCGAGGGTGCCGCACGCGCGGTAGCCGAGGTCGAGCCCGGTGGCCTCGGAGAGCTCGGCCGCGAACGCCGGATAGCGGCGCGCGGACTCCACGTTGAGGCCGAGGAGGGTCTGTTCGGTCTCTCCGTAGTGCAGTTCGGTGACGGCGGCGAGCATCCCGGCCGCCACCTGAGCGGCCCCGCCGCCCGGTTCGGGGTCCACGACCGCGGTGCGCAGCCCGCGCTGCGCGGCCCGCCACGCGGTGACGAGACCGATGATCCCGCCGCCCACGACCAGGACGTCGGAGCCTTCTGAAGTACGCGACATGGGCGTCCAGCCCCTCCCTTCGCCGGCATGACCCGGATCAGGTTCGTACGGTCGGAGGCCGTCCCAGCCTCCCTCTCAGCCCGGTACGTCCGGGCTCCCGCGATGCTTTACGGTGGCCACCCTAAACCGTCCCCGCGACCCTCAGTAAGGGAGCCCGCCCGCATGGCACGCTCGCTCGACGGACTCGTCCTCGCCCCGGTCGCCGACCAGGCTCCAGGTCAGGTGGGTACGCGGACGCGGTTCACCTACCACGAGGAGGACGGCCGGATCTGGGCCGAGTACGCGGGCGGGGACGTGGTGCGCGGCCACCTCGTGGGCACCCGTGAGGGCGACCGGATCGACTTCAGGTACGTACAGCTGAAGACGGACGCGACGACCTCCTCCGGGCACTGTGTCTCGCTCGTCGTGGACCTTCCCGACGGCCGGGTGCGGCTGGACGAGACGTGGGAGTGGGAGTCGCAGGCGGGCAGCGGGACGAGCGTCGTCGAAGAGGTCCCCGGCGCCTGACGGAGCCGGCGCGGGCGGCCGCGGCGGTCAAACCGGCGGCCGGTGTGGAAGACGTCACGGGACCGGAGTGACGCGGCCCGCTGACTGACTGAACGTCAGGTGCATATGGTGATCCGGTGAGCGAGCAGACCCAGAACCAGGCACCGGTGCCCCAGGCAGGGCGGCACGTCGTCATCGTCGGCGCCGGGATGGCGGGGGTCCAGACCGCCGTGGCCCTGCGCGAACAGGGCTTCACCGGCGCCGTCACGCTGATCGGCGCGGAACCCCACCAGCCGTACGACCGGCCCCCGCTGTCCAAGGCCGTCCTGCTCGGCAAGGCCGAGGGGTCCGCCTTCGACGTCGACTTCGAAGCACTCGACATCACGCTCGAACTGGGCCGCGAGGTCACCGGCGTACGCCCCGCCGAGCACACCCTCGACACCGCCACCGGACCCGCCCGCTACGACGTCCTCGTCCTCGCGACCGGCGCCGAACCCATCAGGCTGCCCGGCACGGAGGACATCCCCGGCGTCCATCTGCTGCGCACGCTCGACGACGCCGAACGCCTGCGCCCCGTCCTCGCCGCGCAGCGCGACATCGTCGTCGTCGGCGCGGGCTGGATCGGCGCCGAGTTCGCCACCGCGGCCCGCGAGGCCGGATGCGCGGTCACCGTCGTCGAGGCGGCCGAGCGACCGCTCGCCGGGGCGCTGCCCGAGGAGGTCGCCGCCCCCATGGCCGCCTGGTACGCGGACGCCGGGGCAGAACTGCGCACCCACGCGCGCGTGGAGCACGTCGAACCCGGTGCCGTCCTCCTCGACGACGGCACCCGGGTGCCCGCCGGAGCCGTGGTCGTCGGCATCGGGGCCCGCCCCGCCACCGGCTGGCTCACCGGCTCCGGCATCACGCTCGGCGCCCACCGCGAGGTCGTGGCGGACGACCGCCTGCGCACCTCCGAACCCGATGTGTACGCGGTCGGTGACTGCTCGTCCTTCCCTTCGGGCCGGTACGGCGAGCGCCTGATGGTCCACCACTGGGACAACGCGCTCCAGGGCCCCCGTACGGTCGCCGCCAACATCATCGGCGAGAGCCCGGCGACGTACGACCCCGTGCCGTACTTCTGGTCGGAGCAGTTCGGCCGTTTCGTGCAGTACGCCGGACATCACGCGGCCGCCGACACCACCGTGTGGCGCGGTGACCCGCAGGGCGCGTCCTGGAGCGTGTGCTGGCTGCGCGAGAGCCGTCTCGTCGGCGTCCTCGCCGTGGGCCGCCCGCGCGACCTGGCACAGGGGCGCAAGCTCATCGAGTCGGGCGTCCCGCTGGACCCGCAGGTCATCAGCGACCCGACCCGTCCCCTGAAGGCCGCCGTCGGGTAAACGCCCCGTGCGGAGGGGCCCTTTTGCGCGGCCGCGTTTCCCACTGTCAGTCCGGGATGGCACGCTTGTCCTGTGACCGAGATTGACGCAAAGATCGATGCTCTCGTCCCCGAGTGGCTCACCCTCCCCGACATCGCCGAGCAGTTCGGCGTGGAGGTGACGCGTGTGCGGCAGCTGGTGAAGGAAGGCCAGGTGATCGCCGTACGCCGCGGTGAGAACAGGGCGCTGCACGTGCCCGCAGCCTTCATCGACGGCGACAAGGTCGTCAAGGGCCTCACCGGGACCCTGACCCTGCTCAGGGACGACGGCTACAACGACGCAGAGATGCTGGAGTGGCTCTTCACTCCCGACCCGAGCCTGCCGGGAACGCCCGCGCAGGCGCTGAGCGAGAATCGTGGCACGGAGGTGAAGCGCCGCGCCCAGGCGCTCGCCGTCTGACCTGACAACCGTCCGGCGTGCGGGCCGCGCCCACCGCGGCCCGCACGCCACCGACCACGGGGGGACTCACCCATGGCCATGGCCGCCACGCAGCGCGCCCAGCTCGCCGACGCACGCCTGTACCTGTGCACGGACGCCCGCAAGCGCCAGGGCGACCTCCCCGAGTTCCTCGACGCCGTCCTGGCGAACGGCGTGGACATCGTGCAGCTGCGCGACAAGGGCATGGAGGCGGGCGAGGAGCTGGAGCACCTGGCCGTCCTCGCCGACGCCGCCGCCCGCCACGGCAAGCTGTTCGCGGTCAACGACCGGGCGGACGTCGCCCACGCCGCCGGCGCCGACGTCCTGCACCTGGGCCAGGGCGACCTGCCGGTCGCGGCCGCCCGCGCCGTCCTCGGCGGGGACGTCCTGATCGGCCGTTCCACGCACGCCGACACGGAGGCCGCCGCGGCCGCCGTCCAGGACGGCGTGGACTACTTCTGCACCGGCCCCTGCTGGCCGACCCCCACCAAGCCCGGGCGGTACGCGCCCGGCCTCGACCTGGTGCGTTACACGGCCTCGCTCGGTACGGACCGCCCCTGGTTCGCGATCGGCGGCATCGACGCGGGAAACCTGGACGAGGTGCTCGAAGCGGGCGCCCGGCGCGTCGTCGTCGTCCGTGCCATCACCGAGGCGGACGACCCGGGCGCGGCGGCGGCCGACTTCGCGAAGCGGCTGCGTACGGCCTGACCGCCCGGACGCGTTCCGCCAAGACGTGTGTCCGCAGGGTGGACGGGGATTAGTGACGGGGCGCTCCCGTGGCTAACCTGCCCATATGGCCCTTGGCACCGCTTCCACCAGGACTGATCGCGCACGCACCGTGCGTGACATGCTCGCGACCGGCAAGACGACCTTCTCGTTCGAGTTCTCGGCGCCGAAGACCCCGAAGGGTGAGCGGAACCTCTGGAACGCGCTGCGCCGGGTCGAGGCCGTCGCGCCGGACTTCGTCTCCGTGACGTACGGGGCCGGCGGTTCCACCCGCGCCGGCACGGTCCGCGAGACGGAGCAGATCGTCGGCGACACGACCCTGACCCCGGTCGCCCACCTCACGGCCGTCGACCACTCCGTGGCCGAGCTGCGCAACATCATCGGCCAGTACGCGGACGCCGGCATCAGGAACATCCTCGCCGTGCGCGGAGACCCGCCCGGCGACCCCATGGCCGACTGGGTCGCGCACCCCGAGGGTCTGACCTACGCCGCCGAACTGGTCCGGCTCATCAAGGAGTCGGGCGACTTCTGCGTCGGCGTCGCGGCCTTCCCTGCGATGCACCCGCGTTCCGAGGACTGGGACTCCGACGTGCGCCACTTCGTGGACAAGTGCCGGGCGGGCGCGGACTACGCGATCACCCAGATGTTCTTCTACCCGGAGGAATACCTGCGGCTGCGCGACCGGGTCGCGGCGGCGGGTTGCGACACCCCCGTCATCCCGGAGATCATGCCGGTCACGAGCGTGCGCATGCTGGAGCGGCTGCCGCAGCTCAGCAACGCCACGTTCCCGCCCGCCCTGAAAGAGCGCATCCTCACAGCCAAAGACGATCCGGCGGCTGTACGCTCCATTGGCATCGAGTTCGCGACGGAGTTCTGCGCGAAGCTGCTGGACGAGGGCGTTCCGGGTCTGCACTTCATCACGCTCAACAACTCCACGGCGACACTGGAGATCTACGAGAATCTGGGCCTGCACGACCAGCGGGCCTGACCCGGCCGTATTCCACCAGGGGCGGCGGCCGTACGAGAGGGGCGTACATGGGCTGGACGGTCCTCTACATCGCGTTCGGAATCGTCGCGTTGTGGCTGCTCGGTGAGGTGCTGCTCCAGTACAAGGCGCGGCTGCGCTACCGGCTGCTCGCCTTCGTCGGGTTCGTGGGCGTCGTCCTCGGTGTGCTGATCCCGTCGGTGATCGTCATCGGGATCGGCGCCATCACGTTCGCCGTCGGCCAGACGTACGTGACGCTGTCGTTCCGCAGGGGATTCTCCACGGGCTGGGCGCTCGGCGGGAACCCCGGCGCGAGCAAGCGGCGCAAGATCAAGGAGCCCGTCCACCAGGACCCGACCCTCGAGGTCTCCGACCTCGAGTACGAGTCCGCCGCCCCGGACGCCCCCGGCGCCCAGGAACCCGAGTCCGCGGCCGAGGTGACGTCGGTCTACGCGCCGCAGCCGATGCCCGACGACACAGGCCAGTACGGCGTCTACACCCCGGCAGCCGCACAGACGGACTCCGCCGCGCAGGGCTACGCCTACGACGCGTACGCGGGTTACGACCAGCAGCAGTACGGCTACGACAACGGCCAGCAGCAGTACGCCGCCTACTCCGACCCGTACATCGGGACGCAGACCTACCCGGCGCAGCCCCAGTACGACGACGCGTACGGCACGGGACAGCAGTACGGCGACCCGTACGCGGCGGGCGGCTACGGCATGGAGACGCCGCCCGGCGGGGTCTGGGTGCCCCAGCAGCGCACCGGCGACGACCAGCACCAGCAGTACGGCGGCGAACTGCCCCCGGAGCAGCCCTACCCGTACGAGCAGAACGGCCAGGGCGGTTACGACGGCGGCTCCGGCTACAACGAGCAGCAGCAGTACCGCTACTGAACCCGGCGGGCGCCGCCTGTCACTGCGAACCCCGGAAGTCCGGGCCCTCCACGATCAGCCCGGCCGCCAGCGCGCCCGACATCCCCGCGTGCGGCAGCCCGCCGCCCGGGTGCGACCAGCCGCCGACGGCGAACAGGCCCGGAACGAGGGTGCTGTTCGACGGGTGCAGGAGCCGGCCGGAGGCGGCGGCCAGGGCCGGTGCGGGCACCGAACCGCCGTCCGCGCCCGTCGCGTCGGCGACATCCGACGGGGTACGGACCTCGTGCCACAGCAGACGGTCGCGCAGCCCTGGGACCGCCTGCCCGGCCGCGCCCATGACCCGCTCCATGTCCGCGTCCGTCACGCGCGCACCGCGCGCCACCGTGACCACCAGGGTCACCGCCTCATGGTCCGCGTCCGGCACCACCGAGGCGTCGTCGGGACGAAGCACCGTGACCGTGGGCCGCTCCGCCACCGCCGTGCCTTCGCCGAAGAGTGAGGCCAGCTCGGCTTCCCGGTCCGCGGCGTGCACGACCGTCCGGTGCGGGGCGTCGCCGGGACGCGCGCCGCGCAGTGCCAGGAACACCGTCAGCCTGCTCGGCAGCGCCGACTGCGGCGCCACCGAGTCCTCGGCCCTGAGCGCCCGCCCCGGCAGCAGCTCGTCCAGGACGCCGGGCGCCACACCGGCGACCACGAAGTCGGCCTCCACGACCCGGCCTTCGGCCAGTTCCACGCCCGCCACCCGGCCGTCCTTCTCCACGATCCGCGCCACCTGCGCGTCGAACTCGAACGCGACCTTTCGCTGAAGACAGCGCTCGTACACGGCCCGGGCCAACTCCCGCATCCCGCCGCGCACCGCCCAGGTGCCGAAGGTCTGCTCCATGTACGGCAGCACGGCCGCGCTCGCCGGGGCCGTACGCGGATCGAGGCCGGACGCGAGCGCGTACTGCTCCAGGAGCGCGACGAGTCGCGGGTCCCCGCCCAGCTCGAGGGCGGCGACCCCGCGGAGTGTCGTCGCCGACAGGTCCTTGCGCAGCATCCGGCGGCGGACCACCGCGGGGTACGGCTCGCGGTCCGCGAGGATCCGCCAGTTCGGCCACAGGGGCTCTTCGAGGAGCGGGCGCCGGGTGCGGTCCCAGGCCTCGCGCGCCCGGTTCATGAACGCCGACCAGTGTGCGCCCGAGCCCTCGCCGAGCGCCGCGTCCAGGGCGTCGGCGATGCCCGCGCGGCGTGCGTTCGGCAGGTCCACCGCCGTGCCGTCCGCGAAGACATGCCGCACGGCGGGCTCCACCTGGGTCAGCTCGACCGCGTCCTCCAGCGGTTGCTTGCCCGTCTTGATGAACAAGTCCCGGTAGACCGCGGGCAGTTGGAGCAGTCCCGGGCCCGTGTCGAACGAGAAGCCGTCCCGAGCGAAGCCGCCGAGCGCCCCGCCGTACGTCGACGCGCGCTCGTACACCGCCACCCGGTGGCCTGCCACGGCCAGCCGGGCAGCGGCCGCCATCGCGCCCATCCCGGCGCCGATCACCGCAATCCGTGCCATGACGGCGACTTTATCCGCCCCCGCCGACACCCCCGTCGACAGCCCGGCCGGGGGGCAGGATCAGCCCGGCGGCGCCCCGGTCCGGTGGGCGATGCGCCTCTCCTCGCGCCGCTGCGCCCGGCGCCGCAGGAAGCGCCGGATCCGCGAGATCAGGAAGTACAGCATGAGCAGCCCGAGGAAGAGCAGGACGGCGGCGATGATCGCGGCCGCTTCGGGATGGAACATGGCGAACGTGATGATTCCGGCGACCCCGAGGTCCTCGGCCGAGCTCACCGCGATGTTGCTGAACGGCTCGGGCGAGGTGTTGATCGCCATCCGGGTCCCGGCCTTCACGGCGTGGCTGGCCAGCGCCGTCGACCCGCCGACCGCGCCCGCGGCCAGGTCGGGCAGTGACCCGCTCTGGCCCGCGAGCAGAGCGCCGACGACGGCGCCCGACACCGGTCGGATCACCGTGTGTGCGGTGTCCCAGAGCGAGTCCACGTAAGGGATCTTGTCGGCGACGGCCTCGCACAGGAACAGCACCCCGGCGGCGATGAGCACGTCGGTGCGCTGGAGCGACTCGGGGACTTCGTCGCTCAGCCCGGTCGCGCCGAAGACGCCGAGGAGGAGAACCACCGCGTACGCGTTGATCCCGCTCGCCCAGCCGCTGGTGAAGACCAGGGGGAGTACGGACACGGACGAGATCGTAACCAGTCGCGAAGTCCGCTTTCTGGGCCTGAGCGCCCAGGCCTGAGTATCCGTACCTAGTGCGTGAGATGAGTAGCTGCGCGGATGGGGTCCGACCTGCGCGGACGGGAGAGTGGAGACACGGAAGGGGGCGCGGCGCCGGTACCGCCGACACGGGGCGGCGGAACAGCGCTTCGCCCCCTTGGCCTCTCCTCCCGCCACGGCGGGGGCGAGGTACGGGGGCCCGTACGACCGGCGGGCCCGCGGGGGAGCACGGGGACACGGGGGACCACGGGGGACGCGCCGGTCCGGTGAGGCCTGAGAGTTCGGGCCACGCCGGACCGGCGCTCTGTTGTCTCCGCTTTGCGACCGGGGGCGGTCACCGGCGTTGCGCCCGGGGCGGTCAGCGGCCGCCGGTCACGCGCCCCTGGAGCAGCCGTGACAGCGCCGCGTGGACGTCGTCCAGGGAGCGCTCCGGCTGGAAGGCCTGCCAGTCCAGGGCGGCCACGAGGACCATGCCGACCAGCGCGGCCGCCGTCAGCGGGATGTCGATCTCCTCGCTCAGCTCACCGCCCTCGACCGCGTCCCGCAGCACGTCCTCCACGACGGCGACGGCCTCCTGCCGGACCACCGCGAGCGTGGACTGCCAGGCGCGGTTCGTGCGCCACAGCTCGGCCACGTAGAGCTGGGTGAAGGCCGGATAGCGGTCGATGAACACGAGGCCGGCCCGGATCATCGCGTCGAGGGCGTCGATCTTGCTGCCGCCGCTCGCGGCCGTCTTCTCCACCGCCTCCCGCAGTGAGGCGGTGAGAAGCCCGACCCCGTGCCGGAGCAACTCCTCGAAGAGGACCGACTTGCTGGCGAAGTTGTAGTAGACCGTGCCTTTCGCGACCCCGGCGCGCTCGGCGATCTCGTCGACCGTGGTGGCCGAGAACCCCTGCTCCGCGATGAGCGTGACCGCGGCCTCGTACAGCTTCTGCCGGGTGGCCTGGCGCCGTGTGCTGCTTTCCATACCCCTGATTCTCACAGGCGACGGTGCGGGCGCGCTCACAGGCTGAGTTCGGGGTGCAGCCGGTCGAGTGTCCACACCTGCTTGCTGCGGGCGCTGAGCGCGGTCAGGGCCAGCGCGCCGGCCGTGAACGCGGCGAGCACGGCACACGCCTGCCACACGGGTCCGAGGCCGCCGCCGGAGATCAGTCTCCGCAGCGCCTCGACGACGTAGGTCATCGGCAGGAAGGGGTGGATCGCGTTGAAGAAGCCGGGGCTCGTCTGCACGGGATACGTGCCGCCCGCCGACGTCAACTGGAGCATCAGGAAGGCGAGTACGAGGATCCGCCCCGCCGCTCCGAAGCGGGCGTTCAGCCACTGCACGATCGCGGCGAAGCACGCCGTGACGAGGAACAGGAATCCGACCGTTCCGGCCGCCCTGACCATCTGGAGCCCCAGCGCCCAGTGCAGCACGGACATCAGTGCGCCCACCTGGAGCACCCCGAGCACGGCCACGGGCAACCAGCCCGCCAGCGCGATCCGCCAGGCGGAGGCGCCCGCGGCGAGTGCGCGCCGGTTGAGCGGCTGGATCAGCATGTAGGCCACCATCGCGCCGACCCACAGGGACAGCGGGATGAAGTACGGGGCGAATCCGGTGCCGTAGTTGGGCGCCTTGTGCAGGGACTGAGAGGCGAGCTGGACCGGGTCGGACATGACACCGGTGCGCCGGTCGCGGCCCTTCTTGTCGTAGTCGGGGATCTGCTTCACCCCGTCGTGCAGCCCGCCGGCCAGCTCTCCGGAGCCGTCGGCCAGCTTGAACATGCCGCCGTTGAGATCGCTCGCGCCCGTCTTCAGCTTGCCGACGCCCGTGTCGAGGTCCGCCGAGCCCGTCTTCGCTGTGCCGAGCCCGGTGTGCAGCTGCTTGGCGCCCTCGGCGACCTGCCCCGCTCCCTTGTTGAGCGCGTTGATCTTCGAGACGGCGGTGGCCACGTCCTGGTCGAGCGTCGGGGCGTGCTCGGCCAGCGCCTCGGACTGCCGCTGGAGCGTGGCGAGATGGCGGTCGAGGGTGTCCAGGTCGCCGTGGTCGTCCTCGATCAGGACGTTCAGGTCGTCGCCGACCTTCGCCACGTCGGCCGCGGCCACCTTGGCCTTCTTGAGATCGGGGCAGGCCGGGTCGGGCAGCGGCAGCGTCTCGCAGCGCGCCTTGTAGACCCCGTCCAGGACGTCGGCTCCCGCGTGCGCGCCCTTGGCGGCCGTCGGCGCCGTCTTCACCAGGACGTCGAGGTTGTGCCGGATGCCCTTCGCGGAGTCGGCGACGAGCCGGGCGGTGTCGCCGATCGCCTTCTTGTTGTCCTTCAGGAACGGCCGCACCTGCCCGGCGACGCCGTTGACCTTGTCGGCGAGGAGCTGGGTGCCGTCGGAGACCTGCTTCGAGCCGGACTCCAGATCCCCCGCGCCCTTGTTCAGCTTCTTGATCCCGCCGGCCAGGTCACCGCTGCCCTTCTTGGCGTCCTTCAGGCCGTCCGCCAGGTCCTTGGACCCCTTCTTCGCCTGGCCGATACCGCCCTTGAGCCGGTCTGCTCCCTTCGCGGCCTTCTTGGTCGCGTCGTGGATGTCGGAGAAGGAGATGAAGATCCGGTCGAGGAAGGAGCGCGACGCGTTGGTGGACGCCGCCGAACGCACCTCGGAGAACACCGTCCGCGAGATCTGCCCGACGATGTAGTTGTTGGCGTCGTTCGTCCGCACCTGAAGGGCGCCGGTCTCCGGGGTGTCCCCGGAACTGGACGCGATGCGCTCGCTGAAGTCGGCGGGCATCGTCAGCGACAGGTAGTACGTCCCGTCCTCGACGCCCTTGCGGGCCTGCGCCGCACTCACCTCGTGCCACTCGAAGGTCTTGCTGTCGTGCAGCCCCTCGGTGATGTCGTCGCCCGCCACGATCTTCTGACCCGCGGCCCGCGCGCCCTTGTCGTCGTTGACGAGCGCGACGGGAATCTTGTCGAGACGCCCGTACGGGTCCCAGAACGACCACAGGTACAGGGCGCCGTACAGCAGGGGCAGCAACAGGAGCGCGGCGAGCGCGGCGCGCGGCAGCTTCCCCCTGCCGAAGCGCCTGAGCTCAAGCGCGGCCAGCTTCGGCGAGCGCATCCGCCGTCTCCTTCTTGTTCTTGTCGGTCTCGTCCTGCGCGGCCTTCCCGGCCTTCGCAGTGTGCTCGGCGTTCGCGGCGTTCTCGCCGTTCTCGGTGTGCGCGGCCTTCTCGGCGGGGGCCGTCGATACGACGACCGCGTCCGTCGGCGCCTCGCTGCACACCGCCACGACCGTCGTGCCGGACTCGGCGACGGACCTCAACAGGTCCCAGACCTCCGCCCGTTCGGCGTCCGAGAGCTTCAGGTCGGCGTCGTCGACGCCGAGCAGCCGCGGCCGCCCGATCAGTGCGAGGGCCACGGACAGCCGGAGTGCCTCGATCCGCTCCAGGTCGCGCACGGCGGTACGAGTGCCCTTCGGCAGGGACTCCCGGTCGAGGCCCGCGGCGGCCAGCGCGGTGTCGATCCGCAGCCGCGATGCGGCCGCCCGCTCGGCCCGGGGCCGCAGCAGGGCCCGCAGGGAACCGTCGAACCGCCGCTGGAGCAGCGCCCGTTCGCGCAGATGCTCCTCGACCGTCAGCGCGGGATCGAGGTCGGTGACCCCGGGCACATGGGCGAGAGCGCTGATACGGCGGACGGAGGACAACTGCTTGGGCAGCCGGAAGGGGCCGACGGACGCGGTGCCCTCGGTGGGCCGCATGCGTCCGGTGAGGGCGAGCAGCAGGCAGGTGCGGCCCGACCCGGACGGCCCCTCGACGGCGACGAGCGCCCCGGGCTCCGCGTCGATGTCCACACCGCGGAACGCCCAGCCGCGCGGGCCCTTGAGCCCGAACCCCTCGGCGCTGACGGCGACCGCGTTCGGACCGTCCATGGCCGGGCCCCCCATTTTTTGAACTGACTGGTCAGTGCAAAAGTTAGCCCGAACTGTCGCTCGAAGCAAAGACGCAGGTCAGGGCCGATTGTCAGTGGCGTACTCCACGATGGGCACATACGGCCACTGAGCCGTCACACAGACGACAGGAGGTTCGTCATGGCTGGACATTCAGCAGCAGCCGCACGCCGGCCCCGCGCCACCGGCCCTGCACCCTCGCTGACCGGACCCGCCGCCGACGTCCACCCCGTACTCCGCCGGGCGACAGCCCCTCCCGCCGCACTCGACCTGCTCGCCCAGGCGCGCACGGGACTCGACGAGGCGGCCCTCCTCGAGACGCCCAACGAGCGGTACGCCACGGCCCACCTCGCCGCCCTGCGCACCGCCGCCGCCGTACTCGCCGCCCGCGGCCGCCCCGAACCCACGCCACGACGCCGTGCCCGGATACGGAGCGCCTGGGAAGTGCTCCCCGAGATCGCACCCGAACTGACCGAGTGGAGCGCCCTGTTCGCCTCCGGCGCCACCCGCAGGGCGCGCGCCGAAGCGGGCATCCAGGGGGCGGCCGGCACCCGCGACGCGGACGACCTGCTCCGCGACGTCGAGATGTTCCTGCGCCTCGTCGAGAGGATGCTGCTGCTCCAGCCCTCACTGCCCCGGCCCAGGGCGCAGGACGAGGCCCCGGCGGCAGGCCGGGAGGTGCCCGACGTGGGGTGACCGGACAGCTCTCACGAGGCAATAGGGTGGAGGCGCCCGAACCCTCCACCCATCGCCGTGCCGGTGGGGGAGGAACCCCCATCGCTCCGCAGCCCATGAGCCGGAGCCGCGCCGAGGAGTCACCTGTCGTGTCGGACCCGATGCGCCCCCGCGCTTCTCTCCGTACCGCCGTGGTCTGGGACGTTCTCAAGGACGCCCTCGACCGTCGCGTCAAGGCCACGGGGCGCGAGTCGCTCGACGTGCTCGACACCGGAGGCGGCAGCGGTAACTTCGCGGTGCCCGTGGCAGGCCTCGGCCACCGCGTCACCGTCGTCGACCCCAGCCCGAACGCGCTCTTCGCGCTCGAGCGCCGCGCGGCCGAGGCCGGCGTGGCCGACCGCGTGCGCGGGGTGCAGGGCGACGTCTCCGGTCTCTTCGACGTGGTCGAGCGCGACGGATACGACGCGGTCCTGTGCCACGGCGTCCTGGAGTACGTCGACGACCCCGCCGAGGGCGTACGCAACGCGGTGGGCGCCCTGCGCTCCTCCGGCGTCCTCAGCCTGCTCGCCGCGGGCCTCGGCGGCGCCGTGCTCGCACGCGCGCTCGCCGGGCACTTCAAGGAGGCCAGGCAGGCCCTCGGCGACCCGGCGGGCCGCTGGGGCGACGGCGACCCAGTGCCGCGCCGCTTCAGCGCCGAGCAGCTCACCCGGCTCGTCGGATCCGCGGGCGTCGAGGTCGGCGCGGTGCACGGCGTACGGATCTTCGCCGACCTCGTGCCGGGCGTCCTCGTGGACACCGAACCGAGCGCCCTCCAGGAGCTCCTCAAGCTGGAGGCCACGGCCGCCGAGCTGCCCGCCTTCCACTCCGTCGCCACGCAGCTGCACGTCCTCGGCGAGAAGCAGGGAACCCCGGAGGCCTGAGTGCCCCCGGTGACGCGCCGCTGATCAGGGGCGCAGCGGCGGATGGAGTACGCCACAGGCCCCCCGCTTCCGCGCCGGGCGCCGTATGATCGAGGGAGACGGTCCGGCATGACGGGACGGCCGCCGGGGCATTAACGCCTCAGCGAGCCGGAGCGGCGTGGTGGTCCTGGTTGGCGAAGTTGGCGTAGAGGGGCGGGTTTCACGGGGGCGATTCCCTGCCTATCCTGAAGGGGACCCCCGGTCGCCCCGGCGACTGCACGATGAGGAGGACTCCGTGCCGCTCTCGGAGCACGAGCAGCGAATGCTCGAGCAGATGGAGCGAGCGCTGTACGCCGAAGATCCCAAGTTCGCGACAGCGCTTGAGGGAAGCGGGCTGCGTACGTACACCCGACGTCGGGTCTACCAGGCAGTCGCCGGATTCCTGGTGGGTATCGCGCTCCTCATGGCCGGAATGGTCGCAAAGCAGATCTGGATCAGCGTGGTGGGGTTCCTCGTCATGCTGGGCTGCGCGGTCCTTGCCATGACTGCATGGCGCAAAGCGCCCAAGCCCGGTGAACAGCCGGCTGCCGGAGCAGCGCCAGGAGCGCCGCCGGCCGCACGGCGACAGGGCAAGAAGCACCGGTCGATGATGGACCGGATCGAGAAGCGCTGGCAGCGGCGCCGAGACGAACAGGGCGGCCAGGGCGGCCGCTGAGCCCTCGCCGGACGAGGTCCTCACGGGATCAGAAGTCCTTCAGGGAACAGATGCAGCTGAGGGGTGACCACTCACGGGTGGTCACCCCTCAGGCGTATCCGCTCGCCGGTGTATCCGCGTGCCGGCAAATGCGCGGGTCGGCCGGGCCAATCCGCACGCCGGGTTGCCGCTTGCGCGCGAGGGGCGCCGCCCCGCACCCCCTCTTGTCAGCCCTCCTGGCCGGAAGGCCGCCGCGCCCGCCGCAGAAGCGTCGACTTCCGGGCCGTCCAGCGGGAGCCGAGCTCCGCCCAGCGCTGTGAAAGGCTCCACGCCACTCGAACGGTCGAGCGCGGTGCGAGCGTCGCCCGCAGCCGGGCCGAGCGGCTCGCCTTGGCGTGCAGGCCCTGCTCAAGGCGGCGCACGTCGTCCCCGAGACCCGCCGTCGGCTGCGGCCTCGGCGCGTAGAGCACCTGCTCCACCGCGGCCGCCACCCGATGCACGGAGTCCGCAGCCACCTGATCGAGCTCTCCGACGCGGACGATCCGCGCTGCCGCCTTCCGTGGTGTCTGTGACTCGTCCGGTGCGATGCCGTGGTCCCACGCCGTATCGGTCACTTCCAGCCACGCCGCGAGGGTGCGGGCCGCCGCGTCCCCGTCCGTGCGGCCGGACGAGCCGAGCCGCACGGCCCGTACCCGCCGCCGCCACAGCATCGGCGACAGAGGCACGAGCACCACCAACAGCACGCCCAGCGCGACGAGGGCGATCGTGCCGAAGGGCGGGCCGTCGCCGCCGGACGCGCCGATCACCGCGGGCGCCGTGTTGGAGCAGCCTTCCAGCTTCCGCTCGGCCGCCGGGCAGTTGTCCGACGCGGAAGGCTGACCGGCCGACGGCTGGGACGAGGCGGCCTCGCTGGGCGCCGCCGGGTTGCTCGGGTTGCCCGCCGGGGTGTCGTCACGTGTGTACTCGGGCGCCGTGCCGCGGTTCGGCGTCGGCTCGAAGCGCGTCCAGCCCACGCCCTCGAAGTACAGCTCCGGCCACGCGTGCGCGTCCCGCAGACCGACCGACATCCGGCCGTCCGCCTGCGGAGAGCCCGGTGTGAAGCCCACCGCCACCCGCGCCGGGATCCCCAGCGTCCTGGCCATCGCGGCCATCGAGAACGAGAAGTGGACGCAGAAGCCCTCCTTGTCCTTCAGGAAACGGGCGATGGCCGAGGAGCCGCTGCCGGCCTGGACGTCCGTGTTGTACGTGAAGCCGCCGCTCACGGCGAAGTAGTCCTGGAGTTTCACGGCCCGCTGGTAGTCGTTCGCCGCGCCCTCGGTGACCCGCAGCGCCGTCTTCTCGACGATCGCCGGCAGCGACGACGGCACCTTGGTGAACTCCCGCCGCAGCTCGCTCGGCGCCTCGGGAGCGTTCGCCAGCTGCTCCGCCGTCGGCTGGACGATCAGGCTCTCGACGCCGTACTTCTTGCCGCGCGTGGTCTGGTTGTGGTCGCCCACGAGGGTCCGGCCCACCGGCTCGTACCGCCAGCGTCCCGAGATGTCGACCTTCGTCGCCGGGTAGGGGAGCGGCAGCCAGTCCTGGGCGTACCAGCCGGCCGCCGCGATGTTCGTGCGGATCTCCGTCCTGCGGACGTCCGCGCCGAGGCCGCGGGGGCTCGGGAACGGCGAGGGCACGTCGATGATGCTGCGCTTGGCGGGCCGCCAGGTCGTCCCGTCGAACTCGTCGAGGGAGACGATCCGCAGATAGAGGTCCTGGGTGTCCTTCGAGTTCGTGCGGTACGACATCACCTCCCGGTCCTCGGGCTGGTTCAGGCTGTTCTGGAGGGAGACCAGGGGGTTGACGGCGGAGATGGTGCCGCCGCCTCCGGAGCCCACGCCCGCGCCCGTACCCGTCGGGCCGAGCAGGCCGCCCTCGAGTGCGGGCAGGGCGAGCGGCACCACCAGGGCGATGCCGAGCGCGAACGCGCCGATGCGGCGGCCCGTGCGGATCGGGGCCACGGCATCGGCCGTGCTCTCGGCCGCACGGCCCGGTGAGCGGGCCGTACCGCCGAAGACGCGCCCCCACTGCGAGAGCCGGTCCCGGCCCTCGGCGAGGAGCAGCATCAGATAGCCGCCGGCCGCGAGCAGGAACCACAGCCAGTCGGCGGAGCCGTGGGAGAGGCCCGCAGCGACCGAGTACAGGGCGAGCAGCGGCAGCCCGGCGGGCGCCGCGCTGCGGAACGTCACCGCGAGCGCGTCCACCGCGAGGCCGATCACCAGGACGCCGCCCACCAGCATCAGCCGGATCCCGTCGGACAGCGGCGCGGGGATCGCGAACCGACCCACGTCCTCGCCGCCCGCCTGGAGCAGCTCCCCGAAGTGACGGAAGGCCTCCGGGCCCGGCAGCACCCCGCCGATCGCCTGCGCGTTCGCGAACAGCAGGGTGAGCAGCATCAGCGTCACGAGCGCCTGCACGGCCACCGTGAGCGGCCGCGCGAGAGGCACGCGCCGGGTCAGTGCCCCCACCCCGGCCTGGACGACCAGCAGGAACGCGGCCTGGAAGATCCAGGTCGCCAGATCGACCAGCGGGAGCAGCGCACAAGCCGCCATGAAAGTGGCCGCCGTCGCACACAGCGTCAGCCGAGCGCCTCCACTCATGACCGCGCCTTTCCCCCGGTGACATCACGCATGATCAAGAACCCCACCCCGTCACCGCCGGTCCGCTCTCCGCGCCGGTGGACGCCCGGTGCCGGTCGGCGTCGCGCCACAGGTCGATCAGGGAGGTGCCGGGCGGGACCGCGAGGGCCGACCAGCCCGCCTCGCGCAGCAGCCGCAGCCGTTCCTCGCAGCGCTCCGAAGGGGCGCCGCGCGTCCAGGTCTCGCTGTCGAGCACGAAGGCGACGGCGCCGCCGCTGCGCTGCCGCATCCTGGCGGCGACCGCGGTCTGCTCCTCGTCGAGATCGCCGAAGAAGGCCACCAGCAGCCCCTCGTTCCCCCCGCGCAGCACGTCGTACGCGCGCGAGAGACCCGAGCCGTCCGAGTGGTCGACGACGGCGAGCGTGTCCATCATCAGTCCGGCCGCGTCCGCCGACTCCTGGCTGGCGCCGGCGAACCCGTCGGACCCCTCGCCCGGCACCGAATTGCCCGTATCGGTCAACAGGCGTACGGAGAAGCCTCGTTCGAGCATGTGGAACAGCGTCGACGCCGTGCCCGACACCGCCCACTCGAAGGCCGAGTCGGGGCCCGCGCCCTGGAAGGCGAGGCGCCGGGTGTCGAGGAGCACCGTGCAGCGGGCCCGCTGCGGCTGCTCCTCGCGGCGCACCATCAGCTCGCCGTAGCGCGCGGTCGAGCGCCAGTGCACACGGCGCAGGTCGTCCCCGTAGCGGTATCCGCGCGGGATCACGTCGTCCTCGCCCGCCAGGGCCAGCGAGCGGTTCCGCCCGTCGCCGTACCCCTTGGCCTCGCCGGTCAGCCGCACCGCGGGCAGTGGCTCCACGCGCGGGATGACCGTGAGGGTGTCGTACGTGGAGAAGGACCGGGACAGCTCGCACAGGCCGAACGGGTCCGTCAGGCGCAGCTGGAGCGGGCCGAGCGGATAGCGGCCGCGCAGGTCCGAGCGCACGCGGTACGACACCTCGCGGCGGCCGCCCGCCTCCACCCGGTCCAGGACGAAGCGGGGACGCGGCCCGAGCACGTACGGCACCCGGTCCTGGAGCATCAGCAGGCCCGTGGGCAGCCGCGAGACGTTGTCCATGCGGAGATGGACGCGGGCCTCGCTGCCCGCGGGCACGCGCGCGGGGGACAGCCGCCGGCTGCCCGCGACCCGGTAGCGCGTGCGGTAGAGCACGAACGCGCAGACCAGCGGCAGCACGGCGAGCAGCAGTCCGACCCGGAGCAGATCGCTCTGTCCCAGGGCGTACGCGCAGACCGCCGCCGCCACCCCGGCGGCCAGGAACGAACGTCCACGGGTGGTCAGCCCCGAGAGCGCGACCCGAAGGCCGCCCTCGTCGTCGTCACCCCCGAAGCCTCCCCCCTCGGCCATCACAGCCTCCGGGCGCCGGGCGGCTGCTGGCCGTACAGCGGGGACCCGTGGCCCGAGGCGGCCGGGACCGACGTGTGCTGGAGGATCTCCAGGACCACCTGCTCGGACGTGCGCCGGTTCAACTGGGCCTGCGCCGTGGGCAGCAGGCGGTGCGCGAGGACCTGCACGGCGAGCGACTGCACGTCGTCGGGCAGCGCGTACTCACGCCCGCTCAGCGCCGCGGATGCCTTCGCCGCCCGCAGCAGATGCAGCGTGGCGCGCGGCGAGGCGCCGAGTCTCAGGTCGGGGTGGCTGCGTGTGGCGGCGACCAGGTCGACCGCGTAGCGCCGCACCGAGTCGGCCACGTGGACCGAGCGGACGGCGTCGACGAGTTTCACGATGTCGTGCGCGTGCGCCACCGGCTGGAGGTCGTCCAGAGGGGAGGCCCCGCCGTGGATGTCGAGCATCTGCAGCTCGGCCTCCGGGCTCGGGTAGCCGATCGACACCCGGGCCATGAAGCGGTCGCGCTGCGCCTCGGGCAGCGGGTACGTGCCCTCCATCTCGACCGGGTTCTGCGTGGCCACCACCATGAAGGGGCTGGGCAGCTCGTACGTCTGCCCGTCGATGGTGACCTGGCGCTCCTCCATGGACTCCAGGAGCGCCGACTGCGTCTTCGGGGACGCGCGGTTGATCTCGTCGCCGATCACGATCTGCGCGAAGATCGCGCCCGGCTTGAACTCGAAGTCCCGGCGCTGCTGGTCCCAGATGGAGACACCGGTGATGTCCGACGGCAGCAGGTCGGGCGTGAACTGGATACGACGCACCGAGCAGTCGATGGACTTGGCGAGCGCCTTCGCAAGCATGGTCTTGCCGACGCCCGGTACATCCTCGATGAGCAGGTGCCCCTCGGCCAGGAGCACCGTCAGCGAAAGCCGTACGACCTCCGGCTTGCCCTCGATCACGCCCTCCACCGACCTGCGGACTCGCTCCACAGTGGTGGTCAGATCAGTGAGGCTCGCTCGATCGTCATAGGTCGTCACCCGGCCCTCCTCGGCCCGTACTTTCCGGGCCGACGCTCGATGCTGCGGCCCGGCCCACCCCGAAACACGGACACCACGCGCGAGCAGTTCCGTCTTCTCGCGCGAGGTGCCTCACCGCATTCTTGTTGCCGTTACCGGTTCGTGTCACTCGACTGTGGATAACTGGCAGCGATATGTCGGGGCTTACGACCTTTTGAGAGCGTGGTCGAGTCCGTGGCTCAGTTGGGCCGGATCTCCCGCAGCCGCCCCGACTTCACGTCGAAGACAAAGCCGCGTACGTCGTCGGTGTGCAGCAGGAAGGGCGAGGTGCGCACCTTCTGGATGGACTGGCGCACGTCCTGGTCGACATCGCGGAACCCTTCGACGGCCCAGGTCGGGCGCTGGCCGACCTCCATCTCCAGGTCGTGCCGGAAGTCCTCGGAGAGGCCTTCCAGACCGCAGCCCGAGTGGTGGATCAGCACCACGCTGCGGGTGCCGAGCGCCCGCTGGCTGATGGTCAGCGAGCGGATGACGTCGTCGGTGACGACGCCGCCCGCGTTGCGGATGGTGTGGCAGTCGCCCAGCTCCAGGCCCAGGGCGGCGTGCAGGTCGAGCCGCGCGTCCATGCAGGCCACCACGGCCACCTGCAGAACGGGACGGGCGTCCATACCTGGGTCGGTGAACGCCTCGGCGTAGCGCTGGTTCGCCTCGACGAGGCGGTCGGTCACGGTGCCGTCGGCAGGTATGGCGCTTTCGGACTCAGCAGGGAGGGATGCGGAAGTCGTCATAGCTATGACGGTAATGGTCACTCCTGGGACAAGCCCGCTGTGAGAGCGGACAAAGAACGCCATCGCGGCTTGTTGTGAGGTAACCCACAGGGGCGCTTCGGCTCGCCCGTACGGGTGATTTCTCCTGGTCGGTGGCATCGCGAAGGGGCGGCGCGCGGCGCGCAGGCCGGTTGATTGACCGGGCGACACCGTGGACTAAAGTGACGCGGAAACCCCAGGAAACACCGAAGATCCCGGCACTCCACCGGACTCTTCACCACGTGCGCGACGGGCACCCCGGCGGTGCGTGGGCGCCGCGCCGGAACTGAGAGGGCCCCTTGAGCCAGACCCGACATGTCCCGGTGATGCTCCAGCGCTGCCTGGACCTGTTGGCCCCGGCCCTCGCCGAGCCGGGTGCGGTGGTCGTCGACTGCACGCTCGGCCTCGGCGGACACAGCGAAGCCCTTCTCTCCACGTTCCCCTCCTGCCGCCTCGTCGGTCTCGACCGCGACAAGGAGGCCCTGCGCCTCTCCGGTGAGCGCCTCGCCCCGTTCGGTGACCGCGCCACCCTCGTGCACGCCGTCTACGACGAGCTTCCCGAGGTCCTCGACCGGCTCGGCATCCCGCGCGTGCAGGGCGTCCTCTTCGACCTGGGCGTCTCCTCCATGCAGCTCGACGAGGCCGACCGCGGCTTCGCCTACGCGCAGGACGCGCCGCTCGACATGCGCATGGACCAGACGACCGGAATGAGCGCCGCCGAGGTCCTCAACACGTACCCCCCGGGCGAACTGGTGCGGATCCTGCGCGCGTACGGCGAGGAGAAGCAGGCCAAGCGGATCGTCTCGGCGGTCGTGCGTGAGCGCGAGAAGGAGCCGTTCAGCAACAGCGCCCGGCTCGTGGAGCTGATCCGCGACGCGCTGCCGCAGGCCGCCAAGCGCACCGGCGGCAACCCCGCCAAGCGCACCTTCCAAGCCCTGCGCATCGAGGTGAACGGCGAGCTCAGCGTCCTGGAGCGGGCCATTCCGGCCGCCGTGCAGGCGCTTGCCGTCGGGGGACGTATCGCCGTCCTGTCGTACCACTCGCTCGAGGACCGGCTCGTGAAGCAGGTGTTCGCGGCCGGCGCCGCGACGACCGCGCCGCCCGGACTCCCGGTCGTCCCCGAGCGCTACCAGCCACGGCTCAAGCTGCTCACGCGCGGCGCCGAACTCCCTACGGAGGAAGAGGTCGCCGAGAACCGCCGGGCGGCCCCGGCGCGGCTGCGGGGTGCGCAGCGCATCCGCGAGGAGGTCGCCGGGTGAGTTCCGGGCGCGCGAGGAGGGGTCGATGAGTCCCAGGCGCGAACTGCGGGGGAGGGCCGCGCGACTGGCGCGGCTGCTGCCCTCGGGATCCGCGGGCGCCGGCCGGGCGGCCCGCACACCGTTCGTGCTCCTCGTCGTGCTGCTGCTCGGCGGCGGGCTGATCACGCTCCTGATGCTGAACTCGGCGCTCAACGAGGGGTCGTTCAGGCTGAACGACCTCAAGAAGCAGACGACCGACCTCACCGACGACGAGCAGGCGCTCCAGCGCGACGTCGACGCCTACGCGGCCCCCGACGCCCTGCAGCGCCGCGCCCGCGAGCTCGGCATGGTCCCCGGCGGCGACCCGGCCTTCCTCAACCCAGACGGCACCGTGCGCGGCGTCCCCGGCGCGGCCGCCGCCCCCTCCACACTGTGGCTGCCCGCGCCGCCCCCGCCCCAGGTCGCGGGCACGACTCCGAGCCCCGCGCCGACCCCGTCCGCGACCTCCAAGGCCACGCCGAATCCCACGTCCTCGCAGGTGAAACCCGCGCCCTCGACCTCCGGCAGGTGACGGAATGACCGACAGGGAGCCCCCGCGTCGCCGGGTCCCAGCCCCCGCGAGGCCCGCGAGGAACGGCCGCCCCGCCGCCTCCCGGCGTCCGAACCCCGGCGCCAGGCGCCCGCGTCCCGCCCCCGTCAAGGCACCCGCCGCACTGCGCCTCGGCAGCCCGCGCCCCCGGCTGCGCATGGTCAGCCTCGGCCTCACCCTCGTTCTCATCGCCTTCGTCGTACGCCTGCTCCAGGTACAGGCCGTCGACGCCAGCGCCTACGCGGCCAAGGCCGAACAGCACCGGTACGTCGAGCACGTCCTCGCGGCCGAGCGCGGCGGGATCACGGACCGCAGCGGGGTCGCGCTCGCCACCAGCGTGGACGCGTACGACATCACGGCCGACCCCACGATGTTCCGGCCGGCGGACACCGCGGCCGCCAAGAACTCCACGGCCCCGGTGGTGCCGCGGGACGCGCCCGAGCAGGCCGCGGCGCTCCTCGCCCCGATCCTCGGCGTGGACGCCGACGTGGTCGCGAAGAAGCTGCGGACCCCCAGGACGCGCTACGTCCTGCTGGCCCGCCGCCAGACCCCCCAGGTCTGGAAGCAGATCAAGGACCTCAAGAGCACGCTCTCCGAGAAGGCGGACCGGGAGAAGACGGCGAGCGTCATCGCCGGAGTCTTCGCCGACCCCAGCAGCAAGCGCGTGTACCCGAACGGCGATCTGGCCGCCGGGATACTGGGCTGGGTCAACGCCGACGGCAAGGGCGGCGGCGGTATCGAGCAGCAGCTGAACAAGGATCTGGCGGGCAAGCCCGGCAAGATCAAGTACGCCCAGTCCGGCGGCCGTCAGGTACCCACGGCCGGCAGCAACGAGCAGCCCGCCGTGCCCGGTTCGGAGATCGAGCTCACCATCGACCGCGACATCCAGTGGGCCGCGCAGAAGGCCATCACCGACCAGGTGAAGAAGTCCGGGGCGGACCGCGGCTACGTGATGGTGCAGGACACCAGGACCGGCGAGGTCCTGGCGATGGCCAACGCGCCCGGCTTTGACCCCAACGACCTCTCGCAGGCCAACTCCACCGCCATGGGCAACGCGGCGCTCCAGGACGCGTACGAGCCCGGCTCCACCGCGAAGGTCATGTCGATGGCCGCCGTCCTGGAGGAGAACGCGGCCACCCCCGACACGCATGTCACGGTGCCCAACCGGCTGCACCGCGGCGACCGGCTCTTCCAGGACGACATCGACCACCCCACCTGGCATCTCACGCTGAACGGCGTGCTCGCCAAGTCCAGCAACATCGGCACCATCCTGGCGGCGGGCCAGCTCGGCAAGACCCAGCCCCAGGCCAACCAGGTGCTCTCGTCGTACCTGCGCAAGTTCGGCATCGGCCGTCCCACCGGGCTCGACTTCCCGGGCGAGACCCCGGGCATCCTGGCCCCCGCCGACAAGTGGTCGACCTCGCAGCAGTACACGATCCCTTTCGGCCAGGGTTTCTCCATCAACGCGATGCAAGCCGCCTCCGTCTACTCGACCATCGCCAACGGCGGCGTACGCGTGGAGCCCACCCTCGTACGCGGCACCAAGGGACCCGACGGCAGGTTCACCCCGGCCCCGAGGCCCAAGCAGAACCGGGTCGTCAGCGCGAAGACGGCCAAGACGGTCGCGCAGATGCTCGAGTCCGTCGTGGACGACGAGGAGGGCACCGGCGCCAAGGCGCGCATCCCCGGCTACCGCGTCGCCGGCAAGACCGGCACCGCCAACCGAGTCGATCCGGCCACCGGCAGGTATAAGGGGTACACGTCGTCGTTCGCCGGTTTCGCCCCCGCCGACAAGCCCCGCGTCACCGTCTACTGCGCGATCCAGAACGCCACCAAGGGCGGCTACTTCGGCGGCCAGATCTGCGGCCCCATCTACAAGCAGGTCATGGAGTTCGCCCTCAAGACGCTCCAGGTGCCGCCCACCGGCGCCGAGCCCGCCCGGCTGCCCGTCAGCTACCAGCCCTGATCCGAGCCCCGAGAGTGACCAGGTACAGCCCGTGACAACGATCACCCCGGACCCCGGGAACCAGCCCGCGCCACACCCCTCGCTTCGCTCCATGGGGGGTGAGCCCGGTACGCTCACCGCCGTGCCACACGCTGATCAGTCCCAAGACACCCAGAAGGGCGTTCCCGTGACATATCCGGGACCGCCGCGACCGGTGCAGGTCACCGCGACACGACTTGCCGATCTCGCAGATCAGTTGGGTGTCCCCGCGCCCCAAGAGCCCGCGGCGTCGACGGGGAGCACCGGCATCACGCACGACTCGCGCGCCGTGCGCCCCGGCGACATCTACGCGGCCCTGCCCGGCGCCCGTTTCCACGGCGCCGACTTCGCCGCCCAGGCCGCGAGCCTCGGCGCCGTCGCCGCCCTCACCGACCCGTCGGGCGCCGAACGCGTCGCGGCGGCCGGTCTGCCGGCCCTCGTCGTGGAGAACCCGCGCGGCCGGATGGGAGAGCTGGCGGCCACGATCTACGGCCACCCCGGCCGCGATCTGCTCCAGATCGGCATCACGGGCACGTCCGGCAAGACCACGACGGCCTACCTCATCGAGGGCGGGCTGCGCACGATGCACAGCACCGGGCTCATCGGCACCGTCGAGATGCGCATCGGCGACGAGCGCATCAAGTCGGAGCGCACCACCCCCGAAGCCACCGACCTCCAGGCGCTGTTCGCGGTGATGCGCGAGCGCGGTGTGGACGCGGTCGCGATGGAGGTCTCCAGCCACGCCCTCGTGCTCGGCCGGGTCGACGGCTGCGTCTTCGACGTGGCGGTCTTCAACAACCTCAGCCCGGAACACATGGAGTTCCACTCCGACATGGAGGACTACTTCCGGGCCAAGGCGCAGCTGTTCACCCGCGCACGCAGCAAACAGGGCGTCGTGAACTACGACGACGAGTACGGCCGCCGGCTCATCGACGAGTCCGAGGTGCCCGTCGTGACCTTCTCCGCCGAGGGCCACCCGGACGCCGACTGGCACGCCGAGGACGTCGAGGTCGGCCCGTTCGACTCCACCTTCGTGGCCGTCGGCCCCAAGGGCGAGCGGATCACCGCCAAGTCCCCGCTGGCCGGGCCGTTCAACGTGGCCAACGCGCTCGCCGCGATCGTCGCGCTCGCCGTCGCGGGCATCGACCCGCAGCAGGCCGCGGACGGCGTCGCCGCCGTGCCGGGCGTTCCCGGCCGCCTGGAGCGCGTCGACGCGGGCCAGCCCTACCTCGCCGTCGTCGACTACGCGCACAAGACCGACGCCGTCGAGTCCGTGCTGCGCGCGCTGCGCAAGGTGACCGAGAACAAGCTCCACATCGTGCTCGGCTGCGGCGGCGACCGTGACACCACCAAGCGGATGCCGATGGGCGCCGCCGCCGCCCGGCTCGCCGACACCGCCGTACTGACATCGGACAACCCCCGCTCCGAGGACCCCCTCGCGATCCTCGCCACGATGCTCGCGGGCGCCGCCGAGGTGCCTGCCCACGAGCGCGCCGAGGTCCAGGTCTTCGAGGACAGGGCGGCGGCCATCGCCGCCGTGGTCGCCCGCGCACAGCCGGGCGACACCGTCCTCGTCGCGGGCAAGGGCCACGAGCAGGGCCAGGACATCGCCGGGGTGGTGCGTCCCTTCGACGACCGCCTGGTGCTTCGCGAAGCTATCCAGCAAACCCAGGGATGAAGTTGTGATCGCCCTCTCCCTCGCCGAGATCGCTACAGCCGTCGGCGGGCAGACGTACGACATACCGGATCCGTCGGTCCGGGTGACCGGACCGGTCGTCATCGACTCCCGGAAGGTCACGGACGGCAGCCTGTTCGCCGCCTTCGCCGGCGAGCGCGTCGACGGCCACGACTACGCGGCCGCCGTGGTGGACGCCGGAGCCGCCGCCGTACTCGCCTCGCGCCCGGTAGGGGTGCCCGCCATCGTTGTCGACGATGTACAGGCCGCCCTCGGCGCGCTGGCGCGCACCGTCGTCGAACGGCTCGGCGCCACCCTCGTCGCGCTCACCGGCTCCGCCGGCAAGACCAGCACCAAGGACCTGATCGCCCAGGTCCTGCGCCGCAAGGCGCCCACGGTCTTCACACCGGGCTCGTTCAACAACGAGATCGGCCTGCCGCTGACCGCGCTGAGCGCCACCGACGACACCCGCTACCTCGTCCTGGAGATGGGCGCGCGCGGCAAGGGCCACATCCGCTACCTCACCGGCCTGACCCCGCCGAGGATCGGCGTCGTCCTCAACGTCGGCACGGCGCACATCGGCGAGTTCGGCGGCCGCGAGCAGATCGCCGAGGCCAAGGGCGAGCTGGTCGAGAGCCTGCCGGCCGACGGCACCGCGATCCTCAACGCCGACGACCCCCTCGTCCGCGCGATGGCCTCCCGCACCAAGGCGAGGGTGCTGCTCTTCGGAGAGGGCGCCGATGCCGACGTACGCGCCGAGAATGTCCGGCTCACGGAGAACGGACAGCCTTCCTTCAGCCTTCGCACACCCTCCGGGTGCAGCGACGTGACCTTGCGCCTGTACGGTGAGCACCACGTGTCGAACGCGCTCGCCGCGGCCGCCGTCGCCCATGACCTTGGCATGTCCGTGGAGGAGATCGCCCTCGCGCTCTCCGAGGCGGGCACACTGTCCCGCTGGCGTATGGAGGTCACCGAGCGCCCGGACGGCGTGACAGTCGTCAACGACGCCTACAACGCGAACCCCGAGTCCATGCGAGCCGCTCTGCGAGCGCTCGCAGCGATGGGCAAGTCCCGGCGGGCAGAGGGGGGCCGTACATGGGCGGTGCTCGGTCAGATGGCCGAGCTCGGGGACGAGGCGCTGGCCGAGCACGACGCGGTCGGACGGCTTGCCGTCCGGCTCAACGTCAGCAAGCTCGTGGCAGTCGGGGGCAGGGAAGCGTCCTGGCTGCAACTGGGCGCCTATAACGAGGGTTCGTGGGGTGAGGAGTCGGTGCACGTGTCCGACGCACAGGCGGCTGTCGACCTGTTGCGCAGCGAGCTGCGCCCGGGTGACGTCGTGCTCGTGAAGGCCTCCAGGTCGGTGGGCCTGGAGAGCGTCGCGCAGGCGCTGCTCGCCGTCGACGGCGACAACGTGGGCGAGGTTGCTGCCCGATGATGAAGCAGATCCTCTTCGCGGGTGTGATCGGGCTCTTCCTGACCCTGATCGGGACGCCCCTGCTGATCAAGCTCCTTGCGCGCAAGGGCTATGGCCAGTACATCCGTGACGACGGCCCGCGCGAGCACCACGCCAAGCGCGGTACTCCGACGATGGGTGGTATCGCCTTCATCCTGGCGACGTTCATCGCGTACTTCATGAGCAAGGTCATCACCGGCGCCGCGCCGACCCTGTCGGGCCTGCTGGTGCTCGGCCTGATGGGCGGCATGGGGCTGGTCGGCTTCCTCGACGACTACATCAAGATCGTCAAGCGCCGCTCGCTCGGCCTGCGGGCCAAGGCGAAGATGGCCGGACAGCTGACCGTCGGTATCGCCTTCGCGGTGCTCTCGCTCCAGTTCGCCGACAACCGCGGCAACACCCCTGCCTCCACGAAGCTCTCCTTCGTGCAGGACTTCGGCTGGACGATCGGCCCGGTCCTGTTCGTGGTCTGGGCGCTGTTCATGATCCTCGCGATGTCGAACGGCGTGAACCTCACGGACGGCCTCGACGGCCTCGCCACCGGCGCCTCCGTGATGGTCTTCGGCGCGTACACCTTCATCGGTGTCTGGCAGTTCCAGGAGTCCTGCGCCAACGCGCAGACCCTCACCAACCCCGCCGCCTGTTTCGAGGTCAGAGACCCACTCGACCTGGCGGTCGTCGCATCGGCCCTGATGGGCGCCTGCTTCGGCTTCCTGTGGTGGAACACCTCGCCCGCGAAGATCTTCATGGGTGACACCGGCTCCCTCGCGCTCGGCGGCGCCCTCGCGGGTCTGGCCATCTGCTCCCGCACGGAGTTCCTGCTCGCCCTGCTCGGCGGCCTGTTCGTCCTGATCACCATGTCCGTGGTCATCCAGGTCGGCTCCTTCCGGCTCACCGGCAAGCGCGTCTTCCGCATGGCGCCACTGCAACACCACTTCGAACTCAAGGGCTGGTCCGAAGTCCTTGTGGTGGTCCGCTTCTGGATCATCCAGGGCATGTGCGTGATCGTCGGACTCGGCCTCTTCTACGCGGGATGGGCAGCCGACAAGTGACCACTGCGTCCGACTGGCAGAACAAGCGAGTCACCGTCGCCGGTCTCGGCGTGAGCGGCATCAGCGCCGCCCGCGCCCTGGCCGGCCTCGGCGCGTCGGTCACGGTCGTGGACGGCGGCGACAGCGAGACGCACCGCGCCACGGCGGCCGAACTCGCGCAGCTCGGCGTCGCCGCCCAGCTCGGGGACGCCGAGACGCTCCCCGACGGCACCGAACTCGTCGTCACGTCACCGGGCTGGAAGCCCTCGTCCCCGCTCTTCGCGGCGGCGGCCGAGGCGGGCGTGGACGTCGTCGGGGACGTGGAGATCGCCTGGCGCCTGCGCGGACCCGGCGCCGCCCCCTGGCTCGCCATCACGGGCACCAACGGCAAGACCACCACCACGCAGATGCTCGCGTCGATCCTGGAGGCGGCGGGCCTGCGCACGGCGGCCGTCGGCAACATCGGTACGCCGATCATCGACGTCGTACTCGAAGGCGACGACGCGTACGACGTGTTCGCCGTCGAGCTCTCCTCGTACCAGCTGCACTGGGCGCCCTCGCTGCGCGCGCACTCCGCGGCGGTCCTCAACCTCGCGCCCGACCACCTCGACTGGCACGGCTCCATGGAGGCGTACGCCGCCGACAAGGGCCGTATCTACGAGGGCAATCAGGTCGCCTGCGTCTACAACGTCGATGCCACCGACAAGCCGTCGACCGAGGACCTGGTCCGTGAGGCCGACGTCGAGGAGGGCTGCCGCGCGATCGGCTTCACCCTCGGCACGCCCGGCCCCTCCCAACTGGGCGTCGTGGACGGCATCCTGGTCGACCGGGCCTTCGTCGACAACCGGCACAAGAACGCCCAGGAGCTCGCCGAGGTCGCGGACATCGACCCGCCCGCCCCGCACAACATCGCCAACGCCCTCGCCGCCGCCGCCCTCGCGCGCGCCTTCGGCGTCGAGCCCGCCGCCGTACGCGACGGACTGCGCGCCTTCACACCCGACGCGCACCGCATCGCGCACGTCGCCGACGTCGACGCAGTCGCGTATGTCGACGACTCCAAGGCGACCAACACCCATGCCGCGGAAGCCTCCTTGGCCGCCTACGAGTCGATCGTGTGGATCGCCGGCGGGCTCGCCAAGGGCGCGTCCTTCGACGAGCTCGTCACCAAGTCGGCCAAGCGCCTTCGCGGGGTCGTCCTGTTCGGCCAGGACCGCGCGCTGATCCGGGAAGCCCTCGCGCGACACGCCCCTGAAGTCCCGGTGGTCGACCTCGACCGGACCGACACTGGTGCGATGTCGCAGGCGGTCCAGGAGGCCGCGCGGCTCGCCCGGCCGGGGGACACCGTGCTGATGGCCCCGGCCTGTGCGTCGATGGACATGTTCACCAACTACAACAAGCGTGGCGACGCGTTCGCGGAAGCGGTCCGCGAACTCGGCTCCACGAGCGTCTGACGGGGGCCTTCGGGTGCCCGGTGACGCCGGGCACCCTCGGGAGGGGATCGTGGCAGCGTCATCGTCGTACAGCGGTGGGGTGCGCTGATGCCCGGCAGCAGCGCGCGGGCGGCCCGGCGGCCCCCGGCGGCGCGTCCCCCGAAGAAACCGGCCAGGCCGGCCCGCGTCAGCCCCGTACGACGCCTCTACACCCAGGCCCGCCGCGCCTGGGACCGCCCTCTCACCGCGTACTACCTCATCCTCGGCTCCAGCCTCCTGATCACCGTGCTCGGCCTGGTGATGGTCTACTCGGCCTCGATGATCACGGCGCTGCAGAACGGGCTGCCCAGTTCGTACTACTTCCGCAAGCAGTTCCTCGCGGCGGCGATCGGCGGGGCCCTCCTGTTCGCGGCCATGCGGATGCCGGTGAAGCTGCACCGCGCACTGGCCTACCCGCTGCTCGCCGGCAGTGTCTTCCTGATGGTCCTCGTGCAGGTGCCGGGGATAGGAGTCTCCATCGGGGGCAACCAGAACTGGATCTCGCTGGGCGGCCCCTTCATGCTCCAGCCCAGCGAGTTCGGGAAGCTGGCCCTCGTCCTGTGGGGCGCCGACCTCATGGCGCGCAAGCACGACAAGCGGCTGCTGTCCCAGTGGAAACACATGCTGGTGCCGCTCGTCCCGGTGGCCTTCCTGCTCCTCGGACTGATCATGCTCGGCGGCGACATGGGCACGGCGATCCTGCTCACCGCCATCCTCTTCGGACTGCTCTGGCTGGCCGGGGCGCCCACCCGCCTGTTCGTCGGCGTGCTCTCCGTCGCGGCCGCCATCGGCGCCTTCCTCATCAAGACCAGCCCCAACCGCATGGCGCGCCTGTCCTGCCTCGGTTCCACCGACGCGGGCCCGGACGACATCTGCTGGCAGGGACTGCACGGCATCTATGCCCTCGCCTCGGGCGGATTCTTCGGATCCGGACTCGGGGCGAGTGTGGAAAAATGGGGCCAACTCCCCGAAGCGCACACCGACTTCATCTTCGCCATCACCGGTGAGGAACTGGGCCTTGCGGGGACGCTGTCGGTGCTCGCCCTGTACGCGGCTCTAGGCTATGCGGGTATCCGCGTGGCCGGACGCACGGAGGACCCCTTCGTGAGGTACGCCGCGGGTGGCGTGACCACCTGGATCACGGCCCAGGCCGTGGTCAACCTCGGTGCGGTGCTCGGTCTCCTGCCGATCGCCGGTGTCCCGCTCCCGCTGTTCTCGTACGGGGGGTCAGCGTTGCTGCCGACCATGTTCGCCGTAGGACTTCTGATCGCGTTCGCGCGGGACGAACCCGCGGCGCGGGCGGCCCTGGCCATGCGGCAGCCTCGGATGAGATGGAACACGATGCGACGGCGCGCCACGGCGCGTACGTCCGGAGAGCGGTGAATTTCGGTGCATGTCGTACTCGCCGGCGGGGGGACCGCCGGCCACATCGAGCCCGCGCTCGCCCTCGCGGACGCCCTGCGCAGGCAGGACCCGACCGTGGGCATCACGGCCCTCGGTACGGAGAAGGGGCTCGAGACGCGGCTCGTACCCGAGCGCGGATACGAACTCGCGCTGATCCCCGCCGTACCGCTGCCGCGCAAGCCAACCCCTGAACTGATCACCGTCCCGGGCCGGCTGCGCGGCACCATCAAGGCGGCCGAGCAGATCCTGGAGCGCACCAAGGCGGACTGTGTCGTCGGCTTCGGCGGTTATGTCGCCCTGCCCGGTTACCTCGCGGCCAAGCGCCTCGGTGTGCCGATCGTCGTCCACGAGGCCAACGCCCGCCCCGGACTCGCCAACAAGATCGGTTCGCGCTACGCCGCAGGCGTCGCGGTCTCCACGCCCGACAGCAAGCTGCGCGGCGCCCGTTACGTCGGCATCCCGCTGCGCCGCACCATCGCCACCCTCGACCGGGCGCGCGTACGGCCCGAGGCGCGCGCCGCCTTCGGCCTCGACCCGAACCTTCCGACGCTGCTCGTCTCCGGCGGTTCCCAGGGCGCACGCCGCCTCAACGAGGTCGTCCAGCGGGTCGCTCCGCTGCTCCAGCAGTCCGGCATCCAGATCCTGCACGTCGTCGGCCCCAAGAACGAACTGCCGCACGTCCAGCAGATGCCGGGGATGCCCCCGTACATCCCGGTACCGTACGTGGACCGGATGGACCTCGCGTACGCCGCGGCCGACATGATGCTCTGCCGCGCGGGCGCGATGACCGTCGCCGAACTCTCCGCCGTCGGGCTCCCCGCCGCCTACGTTCCGCTGCCCATCGGCAACGGTGAACAGCGGCTCAACGCCCAGCCGGTGGTCAAGGCCGGCGGCGGACTGCTGGTCGACGACGCGGAGCTGACGCCCGAGTGGATCATGGGCAACGTCCTGCCCGTGCTCGGCGACCCGCACCGGCTGTACGAGATGTCCCGCGCCGCCTCCGAGTTCGGCCGCCGGGACGCCGACGAGCTGCTCGTCGGCATGGTGCGCGAGGCGATCGCCTCGCGTCATCGCCAATAACACAACGGCGAGTGAGCCGAAGGGGCGCGCCGGTGTTGAGAGGTCGAGCGCGCGGAGGTCCGAAGGGCTGAGCACGGTCGGGCTCTCGACGCCGGCTGAGGCGCCCCGGAGGCGAACGGAGCCAGGAGAAGGGGAGCGTGCGCGTGGCCGGACCGACGACCGCGGACCGCGGTGAGCGGCACAAGCCGAAGTCCGGCCCGCCCCGGCCTCCGCGTGGCCGCAGCCCGCGCCTGCCGCGCCCGCGCGTCCTGATCGTGACCGGCGTCGCGCTCCTGCTCGGCGCTGCCACCATCTGGATCCTGTACGGCTCCCAGTGGCTGAGGGTGGAGCGCGTCGCGACCTCGGGGACCGGGGTTCTGACGCCCGCTCAAGTGCGGGCGGCCGCCGCCGTTCCGGTCGGCGCCCCGCTGATTTCCGTCGACACGGGCGACATTGAGGACCGTCTTCGCCGGAAATTGCCCCGGATCGACTCGGTCGATGTCGTGCGTTCCTGGCCGCACGGAATTGGATTGAAAGTGACCGAACGCGAGCCGGTCCTGATTGCCAAAAGCGGCGCAAACGGTAAAAACGGCGAAAATCGCGAAGGTGGTTCCAACGCGGGCAAGTTCGTCGAAATTGATGCCAAGGGTGTCCGTTTCGCGACCGTACAGAAGGCCCCCCGCGGCGTTCCGCGACTGGAATTGACGCCGGATCAGGCGGGCGCCGCCGCTAGCCTTCGCCGCTTCGGCCCCGACCGTCTGGTGCGCGAGGCGGTCCGCGTCGCGGGCGATCTGCCCCCGGCCGTGGCCCGTGACACCCGTGCGGTCAGGGTCCGTTCGTACGACGATGTGTCCCTGGATCTGAGCGGCGGGCGCACCGTCGTATGGGGAAGTGGTGAGAAGGGCGACACCAAGGCGACCACCCTCACCGCCCTCATGAAAGCCGCCCCGAAGGCGCGGCACTTCGACGTAAGTGTCCCCACCGCCCCTGCGTCATCGGGGAGTTGACGCACATCAGCGCAGGCCAGCACCCTGGTTGGGCACTGCTACGGCTGATCACATAGGGTGAAAAGAAAAACGGGAGGTTCGGCGTGTTCGTTGAACGTGCGCCACTTGTCGACTTAGTGTCCTGTTCGGAAGAGTCCAGGGAACAGACACACTGGTAACCCTAAACTTCAGCGTTAGGGTTCGGGTCGGCAGGCAAGTAGTCCGGGCCGCCCCAATTCGGCATCAGTCGTCGCAACGTACCAATGCGAGGCGGCGACACGTAACTCGAGGCGAGAGGCCTTCGACGTGGCAGCACCGCAGAACTACCTCGCAGTCATCAAAGTCATCGGTGTCGGCGGCGGTGGTGTCAATGCCATCAACCGGATGATCGAGGTCGGTCTCAAGGGCGTCGAGTTCATCGCCATCAACACCGACGCGCAAGCCCTGTTGATGAGCGACGCGGACGTCAAGCTCGACGTCGGCCGTGAACTCACCCGCGGACTCGGCGCCGGAGCCAATCCGGCCGTCGGACGCAAGGCGGCCGAGGATCACCGCGAGGAGATCGAGGAGGTCCTCAAGGGGGCCGACATGGTCTTCGTCACCGCCGGCGAAGGCGGTGGCACCGGCACCGGCGGCGCACCTGTCGTCGCCAACATCGCACGCTCGCTGGGCGCCCTGACGATCGGTGTGGTCACCCGGCCGTTCACCTTCGAGGGCCGGCGCCGCGCGAACCAGGCGGAGGACGGCATCGCCGAGCTCCGCGAAGAGGTCGACACCCTCATCGTCATCCCCAACGACCGTCTCCTGTCCATCTCGGACCGGCAGGTCTCCGTCCTCGACGCCTTCAAGTCGGCCGACCAGGTCCTCCTGTCCGGTGTCCAGGGCATCACCGACCTGATCACCACGCCCGGCCTGATCAACCTCGACTTCGCCGACGTCAAGTCGGTCATGTCCGAGGCCGGTTCGGCGCTCATGGGCATCGGCTCGGCCCGCGGCGACGACCGCGCGGTGGCCGCCGCGGAGATGGCGATCTCCTCGCCGCTCCTCGAGGCCTCCATCGACGGCGCACGCGGCGTGCTGCTCTCCATCTCCGGCGGCTCCGACCTCGGTCTCTTCGAGATCAACGAGGCGGCGCAGCTGGTCAGTGAGGCCGCGCACCCCGAGGCCAACATCATCTTCGGTGCCGTCATCGACGACGCCCTGGGTGACGAGGTGCGGGTCACCGTCATCGCGGCCGGCTTCGACGGCGGGCAGCCGCCGTCCAAGCGGGACAACGTGATCGGCGGCGCGTCCGCCAAGCGCGAGGAGCCGGCGCCGCGAGCCACCGAGGCCCGTCCGTCCTTCGGCAGCCTCGGCAGCGTCACCCCGCGCGACGAACCGAAGGTTCCGGAGCCCGTCGAGGCCACCCCGGCGAACGAGATGCAGTCCGCCCCGGTCGCCTCGCCGCAGGTTCCGCCGGCCCGTCCCTACCAGGACAGCCAGGTCGAAGAGCTGGACGTGCCGGACTTCCTGAAGTGACCGGCACAAGTGACCTGCAGAAGTGACCTCCTGAAGTGATAGGACAGCGCGACCACGTGAGCGGCGCCCACTTCGCCTTCACCGACCGGTGGGGCGGGGTGAGCGCCGCTCCGTACGAGGAGTTCAACCTCGGCGGTGCGGTCGGTGACGACCCGGCCGCAGTCCACGCCAACCGCGGCAGCGCGGCGCGGTCGCTCGGCCTCGACCCGGCGCACGTGGTCTGGATGAACCAGGTGCACGGCCCGGACGTCGCGGTGGTCGACGGACCCTGGGGTCCGGCCGCCGACATCCCGTCCGTCGACGCGATCGTCACCGCACGGCGCGGACTCGCTCTCGCGGTGCTCACCGCGGACTGCACACCGGTCCTGCTCGCCGACCCCGTCGCGGGAATCGCCGCCGCCGCTCACGCCGGACGCCCCGGCATGGTCGCCGGAGTCGTCCCCGCAGCGGTCGAGGCGATGGTGGGGCTCGGCGCCGAACCCGCCCGCATCGTGGCCCGCACCGGCCCCGCCGTCTGCGGGAAGTGCTACGAAGTCCCGGACGGGATGCGCGCCGAGGTGGCCGCCGTGGAACCCGCGGCGTACGCCGAAACCAGCTGGGGCACCCCTGCCGTCGATGTGACCGCCGGAGTGCATGCCCAGTTGGAGCGGCTCGGGGTGCGTGACCGGCAGCAGTCGCCGGTGTGCACCCTGGAGTCGCACGACCACTTCTCGTACCGCCGCGACCGCACCACCGGTCGGCTCGCTGGCTATGTCTGGCTGGACTGATGGGACATGACGGACCGTAAGGCTCAACTCGCAGCAAATCTGGCACAGGTGGAGGAACGCATCGCTTCGGCGTGCGCCGCCGCAGGCCGTGAGCGCGAGGAAGTGACCCTGATCGTGGTCACCAAGACGTACCCCGCGAGCGATGTGCGGATCTTGTCGGAACTCGGTGTGCGCGATGTCGCCGAGAACCGCGACCAGGACGCGGCACCCAAGGCCGCGGAATGTGCGGATCTGCCGCTCCGGTGGCACTTTGTCGGGCAGCTGCAGACCAACAAGGTTCGCTCCGTGGTCGGTTATGCCGACGTCGTGCAGTCCGTCGACCGGTCGAAGCTCGTCACGTCACTGTCGACGGCGGCCGTGCGCGCGGAGCGTGAACTCGGCTGTCTGATCCAGGTCGCGCTCGACGCCGGGGAGAACGGGCGGGGCGAGCGCGGCGGCGTAGGGCCGGGCGGAATCGAGGAGTTGGCGGCAATTGTGGCGGACTCGCCCGGTCTGCGCCTTGACGGTCTGATGACGGTCGCACCGCTCACCGGTCCGTACGCGGACCGCCAACAGGCGGCGTTCGAGCGGCTGATGGATTTGTCGACTGACCTGCGCCGGGCTCATCCGGCTGCGAACATGGTGTCAGCAGGGATGAGTGCGGACCTCGAACAGGCCGTGGCGGCCGGAGCGACACATGTGCGCGTCGGTACGGCGGTACTCGGAGTCCGACCCAGGCTCGGGTAACGTCGCCAAGAAGTCGGACCACAGCAGAAAATATGGTCATTCTCGCTGATGGGCGGGGAGATCGCGTGGATCGCAGGCACTTTGGTTGACGTCAGCCGATCCACCACAGAGCGGAGGACTCAGAGCAATGGCCGGCGCGATGCGCAAGATGGCGGTCTACCTCGGCCTCGTGGAGGACGATGGGTACGACGGCCGGGGGTTCGACCCCGACGACGACTTCGAGCCTGAGCTGGACCCCGAACCCGAGCGGGACCGCAGGCGTCACGAACCGTCGCATCAGTCGCACAACACTCATCAGCCACACCAGTCCCAACGGGACGAATCGGTACGAGTGGTGCAGCCTCCCGCTCAGCGCGAACCGGTTCCGTTGCCCGCGGAATCCGGACGTCCGGCGCGAATCGCCCCCGTGGCATCCATCACACCTGAACGCCAGAGCCTGGAGAAGAACGCACCGGTGATCATGCCCAAGGTTGTGTCAGAGCGGGAGCCCTATCGCATCACGACGCTGCACCCCCGGACGTACAACGAGGCCCGTACCATCGGGGAACACTTCCGTGAGGGCACTCCGGTGATCATGAATCTGACGGAGATGGACGACACTGACGCGAAGCGACTTGTCGACTTTGCGGCCGGTCTCGTCTTCGGTCTGCACGGCAGCATTGAGCGGGTGACGCAGAAGGTGTTCCTGTTGTCGCCTGCTAACGTCGATGTCACGGCAGAGGACAAGGCCCGCATCGCAGAGGGCGGGTTCTTCAACCAGAGCTGAGACGCAGCACCGGTGAAGTGCCGGTGCAGTAACTAGCCACGAGGCACGAGACACAGGGGAGAGGGAACCGCGGACATGAGCGTGGTTTTGGATGTTGTCTACATCGCGCTGATGTGTTTCCTCATCGTGCTGATCTTCCGGCTGGTCATGGACTACGTCTTCCAGTTCGCCCGCTCGTGGCAACCCGGCAAGGCGATGGTGGTCGTACTTGAGGCCACCTACACTGTCACTGATCCACCGCTCAAGCTTCTGCGGCGGTTCATTCCGCCGCTGCGTCTCGGGGGCGTGGCGCTCGACCTGTCCTTCTTCGTACTGATGATCATCGTCTACATCCTGATCTCCGTCGTGAGCCGGCTGTGAACGATACGGTCTTGCCGAATGCCGACGACTACGTTGAGGTGAAGAGATGCCGTTGACCCCCGAGGACGTGCGGAACAAGCAGTTCACGACCGTCCGCCTCCGAGAAGGCTATGACGAGGACGAGGTCGATGCCTTCCTCGACGAGGTCGAAGGCGAACTGACTCGCCTTCTCCGAGAGAACGAGGACCTGCGCGCGAAGCTCGCCGCAGCCACCCGCGCCGCTGCGCAGAACCAGCAGCAGGGCGGGATGCGCAAGCCTCCGGAACCGCAGGACCAGCGCGGTCCCGGTGCGCCGGTGCCCGCCGCAATATCGGGCCCGCAGCCGGTGCAGCCGCAGCAGCAGATGGGTGGCCCCATGGGCGGCCCGCCCCAGCTGCCCAGCGGTGCGCCGCAGCTGCCCGCAGGCCCCGGTGGACATGGTCCGCAGGGTCCCGGTCCGCAGGGTCCCGGCCCGATGGGCCAGGGTCCGATGGGCCAGGGTCACCCCGGCCAGAACCAGCTCGGTCAGGGCCAGATGGGCCAGGGCCAGATGCAGCAGCAGATGGGCGGCCCGATGGGCGGTCCCATGGGTGGCCCCATGGGCGGTCACGGTCCGCAGATGCCGCAGCCTGGTCAGGGCCCCGGTGGCGACAGCGCCGCTCGTGTCCTCTCCCTTGCGCAGCAGACCGCCGACCAGGCGATCGCGGAGGCCCGTTCCGAGGCCAACAAGATCGTCGGCGAGGCCCGCAGCCGCGCCGAGGGTCTCGAGCGTGACGCCCGTGCCAAGGCCGACGCCCTGGAGCGGGACGCGCAGGAGAAGCACCGCGTCGCGATGGGCTCCCTCGAGTCCGCCCGCGCCACGCTGGAGCGCAAGGTCGAGGACCTGCGTGGCTTCGAGCGCGAGTACCGCACGCGTCTGAAGTCCTACCTCGAGTCGCAGCTGCGTCAGCTGGAGACCCAGGCCGACGACTCGCTGGCTCCCCCGCGGACGCCGGCGACCGCGTCGCTGCCGCCGTCGCCCGCGCCTTCCATGGCGTCGGCCGGTGCGGGTGCCCCGTCCTACGGTGGCAACCAGACCATGGGCGGCAACCAGCCTCCGGCTGGTCCGTCCTACGGCGGCCAGCAGCAGATGTCGCCCGCTATGACGCAGCCGATGGCGCCGGTGCGGCCCCAGGGTCCCGCGCCGATGCAGCAGGCTCCGTCGCCGATGCGCGGTTTCCTCATCGACGAGGACGACAACTGACGGGCGTGACCACGCCTTAGGCGTCGGCAGCGTTCAAGGGCCGGGCCCCCGGATTTCCGGGGGCCCGGCCCTTTGCCGTGGTCAGGGCGCAGAGGTCGCCGTGGGCCAGAGGCGGACACCGCTGCGCTCCAGGTGCGGACACCGCTGTGAGCCAGGCGTGGACACCGCCCTGGGCCAGGCGCGGATGCTGCCTGGGCGGCGGTGCAGAAACGTTCATCTGTGCGTGAGTACGAAACGCCGAAGGCCCGGTCCCGCCAAGATCTTTGGCGGGACCGGGCCTTCGGTCGTGGGTTACGCCTTGTGGAGGCGGAACGCGAGGGCGAGAGGCTCGTCCGTGAACGTCTCGCCGTAGGTGTCGTCGGCCTCGCCCTGGGCGAAGTCCGTGGCGAGGACCTCGTCCGCGATCAGCGTGGCGTGCTCGGACAGGGCCGTGACGACCGCGGGCTCCGTGGACGTCCACCGCAGGGCGATCCGGTCCGCGACGTCCAGGCCGCTGTTCTTACGGGCCTCCTGGATCAGGCGGATCGCGTCACGGGCCAGGCCCGCCTGACGCAGCTCCTCCGTGATCTCCAGGTCGAGCGCGACCGTTGCGCCGGAGTCCGAGGCGACGGACCAGCCCTCGCGCGGGGTCTCCGTGATGATGACCTCGTCGGGCGCCAGCGTGATCGTCTCGCCGTCCACCTCGACCGACGCCGTGCCTTCGCGCAGGCCGAGCGAGAGCGCGGCGGCGTCCGCCTCGGCGACCGCCTTCGCGACCGCCTGGACGCCCTTGCCGAACCGCTTGCCCAGGGCGCGGAAGTTCGCCTTGGCGGTCGTGTCGACCAGGGAGCCGCCGACCTCGGAGAGCGACGCCAGCGAGGAGACGTTGAGCTCCTCGGTGATCTGCGCGTGCAGCTCCGGGTTGAGCGTCTCGAAGCCCGCGGCCGCGACCAGCGCGCGGGAGAGCGGCTGACGCGTCTTGACGCCCGACTCCGCGCGCGTGGCGCGGCCCAGCTCGACGAGGCGCCGGACGAGGACCATCTGCCGCGACAGGTCCGGGTCGACGGCGGAGAGGTCCGCCTCCGGCCACGTGGACAGGTGGACCGACTCGGGGGCGCCCGGCGTGACGGGAACCACCAGGTCCTGCCAGACCCGCTCCGTGATGAACGGAGTCAGCGGCGCCATCAGACGCGTGACCGTCTCGATGACCTCGTGCAGGGTGCGCAGGGCCGCCTTGTCGCCCTGCCAGAAGCGGCGGCGCGAGCGGCGCACGTACCAGTTCGACAGGTCGTCGACGAACGAGGAGAGCAGCTTGCCGGCGCGCTGGGTGTCGTACGCCTCCAGGGACTGCGTCACCTGGTCGGTGAGTGCGTGCAGTTCGGAGAGCAGCCAGCGGTCGAGCAGGGTGCGGTCGGCGGGGGCCGGGTCGGCCTCGCTGGGTGACCAGTCCGACGTACGGGCGTACAGGGCCTGGAAGGCGACCGTGTTCCAGTACGTCAGGAGGGTCTTGCGGACCACTTCCTGGATCGTGCCGTGGCCGACGCGGCGCGCGGACCACGGGGAGCCGCCGGCGGCCATGAACCAGCGCACCGCGTCCGCGCCGTGCTGGTCCATCAGCGGGATCGGCTGGAGGGTGTTCCCCAGGTGCTTGGACATCTTGCGGCCGTCCTCGGCGAGGATGTGGCCGAGGCACACGACGTTCTCGTAGGACGACTTGTCGAAGACGAGCGTGCCGACCGCCATGAGGGTGTAGAACCACCCGCGGGTCTGGTCGATGGCCTCCGAGATGAACTGCGCCGGGTACCGGCTCTCGAAGAGCTCCTTGTTCTTGTACGGGTAGCCCCACTGCGCGAACGGCATCGAACCCGAGTCGTACCAGGCGTCGATGACCTCGGGCACGCGCGTGGCCGTCTTCTCGCACTGGGGGCACGCGAAGGTGACCTCGTCGATGAACGGGCGGTGCGGGTCCAGGTTCGCCAGGTCGGTGCCGGTCAGCTCGCTGAGCTCGGCCAGCGAGCCGACGCAGGTGAGGTGGTCGTCCTCACAGCGCCACAGCGGGAGCGGGGTGCCCCAGTAGCGGCTGCGGGAGAGAGCCCAGTCGATGTTGTTGTTCAGCCAGTCGCCGAAGCGGCCGTGCTTCACGTTCTCCGGGAACCAGTTGGTCTTCTCGTTCTCCTGGAGGAGGCGGTCCTTGATCTCCGTGGTGCGGATGTACCAGGACGGCTGCGCGTAGTAGAGCAGCGCCGTGTGGCAGCGCCAGCAGTGCGGGTAGCTGTGCTCGTACGGGACGTGCAGGAAGAGCAGGCCGCGGTCCTTGAGGTCCTCGGTGAGCTTTTCGTCCGCCTTCTTGAAGAAGACACCGCCCACGAGCGGGACGTCCTCCTCGAAGGTGCCGTCGGGACGGACCGGGTTCACCACCGGCAGGCCGTACGCCTTGCAGACCTTGAGGTCGTCCTCGCCGAATGCGGGGGACTGGTGGACGAGACCGGTGCCGTCCTCGGTCGTGACGTAGTCGGCGTTGACCACGTAGTGGGCCTCGGCCGGGAACTCCACGAGCTCGAACGGACGTTGGTACTTCCAGCGCTCCATCTCGGCGCCGGTGAAGGACTCGCCGGTCTTCTCCCAGCCCTCGCCGAGCGCCTTCTCGACGAGGGGCTCGGCGACGACGACCTTCTCGTTGCCGTCCGTCGCGACGACGTAACGGACGTCGGGGTGCGCGGCGACCGCCGTGTTCGAGACGAGCGTCCAGGGGGTCGTCGTCCAGACGAGGAGCGAGGCCTCGCCGGCCAGCGGACCGGAGGTGAGCGGGAAACGGACGTAGACGGAGGGGTCGACGACCGTCTCGTAGCCCTGCGCCAGCTCGTGGTCCGAGAGCCCCGTGCCGCAGCGGGGGCACCAGGGGGCGACGCGGTGGTCCTGGGTCAGCAGGCCCTTGTTGAAGATCTCCTTGAGCGACCACCAGACGGACTCGATGTACTCGGGGTCCATGGTGCGGTACGCGTCGTCGAGGTCGACCCAGTAACCCATGCGGGTCGTCAGGTCGGTGAAGGCGTCGGTGTGCCGGGTCACGGACTCGCGGCACATGGCGTTGAACTCGGCGATGCCGAACGCCTCGATGTCCTTCTTGCCGTTGAAGCCGAGCTCCGTCTCGACCGCCAGCTCCACGGGCAGACCGTGGCAGTCCCAGCCGGCCTTGCGGGCCACGTGGTAGCCGCGCATGGTGCGAAAGCGCGGGAAGACGTCCTTGAAGACGCGGGCCTCGATGTGGTGGGCGCCCGGCATGCCGTTGGCGGTGGGCGGGCCCTCGTAGAACACCCACTCGGGGCGTCCCTCGGACTGCTCCAAGCTCTTGGCAAAGATCTTCTGCTCGCGCCAGAAATCGAGCACGGCGTGCTCGAGGGCGGGCAGGTCGACCTGGGCGGGCACCTGGCGGTACGTCATCGATCTTCCTCCGGCGGACACTGTTTCTTCCGTCTCCGTCGGAGGGACGAGAGCTTCGTCTGTGACGTACGCCGTGTGCGGCGCGCTCCCGCGGTACCACCCTCCTTGGCCCTCCGGGGCGCTGGATGCTCCGGTGAGCCCCCTCATTGGGGTCGCGATGCCGGTTCTACTCGCCCCGCGAGCGGGGCTTTCCTCCGGCGGCTCCGGGGTGATCTTCGCGTCGCGCTCGCCCCCGGGCTTCCACCGTCCCCAGGTCGCTCATGGCTGCGTACGCCGCTACTCGGCCCCATCCACGCTTCTCGCTCCGCCCAGTGTACGGGGCGCGGGCGTACGCGGCCGACCGGTTTTCGGGCGGGCGACGGAGTACCCGGGGAGGCAGGTGTCAGACGTGCTGAGGGGTCTCGTCCTTGAGTCCGCTGCGGATCATGTTCCGCAGCTCGGGGGTGTCGGTGTGGCCGTGGACGGACACGGCGTGCTCGGCCGCGGCGCGGACCACTTCGTCCTCCTCGCCCGTGATGGCGAGCGTGCAGTTCGTCTCGCTCGGCATGTCACGACAGTCGACTACTTTGCGCATGATGATGCACCTTCTCCGCTTCCGCTCCAGTTTATTCCTCCGGAGCCCTGCGAGGCGGGCTCGTCAGGGGCTTTCGCCGGGCTGGTCACGGCCGCGTGGGCTGACCCGAATGGCGACATGGGGCGCGGCGGATCCTCGGGCCGGGCTCCCCGGCGGATTACCCGGCGGGGAGCTGGGCACAACGCTTGCAAGTCTGCCGCGCGGGACGTGCGGGGCGGGCGCATCGGGCGGTGTGCCCCGTTGCCGCGGGTCAGAAGTCGATTTATCGTCCCAGCACGATTCGCGAGCAAGATCACAAAATGTGAAGGGGCCGCGGCCATGGTGGCGAAAAAGAGTCCGGCGGGGGTGCGTGAGGCATCCGTCGGCGTGAAGGCCGCGGCCGAGGAGGCGGTGCCCTCGACGGCGGCGGCCGAGGCGGCTCCGGCCGCGAAGAAGCCGGCCGCCGGGAAGAAGAGCACCGCGACGGAGACGGCCGCCAAGAAGGGCGCGGCGGCCACGAAGACCACTACGAAGGGCGCGGGTACGAAGACCGCGGCCGCAAAGAAGACGGCGACGGCCGCGAAGACGGCCGCCGAGCCCGTAACCAAGGCCACCAACAACACCAAGACCGCCAAGTCGAGGAAGGCTGCGAAGGCCGCCGCGACTGCGGCGTCCCCGCGGGTCTCCGCGGAAGCGGAGAGTGTCGCCGCCGAGAAGGGCGCGGCCGGGAGAACGGGCGCCAGGAAGAGCGCGGTCAAGAAGGCCACCGGCCACAAGACCGCGGAGAAGAAGGCGGTCGCGTCCGCGGCCGATGGCGCGGCGTCGGCCGCGGAGACGACGGGAGCCACGACTGTGGTTGCGAAGAAGACCCCTGGCACGGCCACGGCGAAGAAGTCCCGCGCGGTGCCGAAGGCGAGGATCGCGGCCGCGAAGCCGGGCGAGCTCGCGGTACGGCCGGGCGAGGACCCGTGGACCCCGGCGGAGGTCGAGGAGGCGCGGGCGGAGCTCCAGAGCGAGGCGCTGCGCCTGAACAGCGAGATCGAGTCGTCGGAGAAGTCCCTCGTCGGGCTCATGCGGGACTCCGGGGACGGCGCCGGCGACGACGAGGCGGACACCGGCACGAAGAACATCACGCGGGAGCACGAGTTGTCGCTGGCCGCGAACGCCAGGGAGATGCTCCAGCAGACCGAGCGCGCCCTGGAGCGGCTCGACGCGGGGACGTACGGGATCTGCGAGAACTGCGGGAACCCCATCGGCAAGGCGCGGATGCAGGCCTTCCCGCGGGCGACCCTGTGCGTCGAGTGCAAGCAGAAGCAGGAGCGCCGTTACTGACCCCGCTGCGCGCGGCGTCATGGAGTCGCTCCTGGGCTGCTGAGGGCGTACGTGTGTGCCGTACTCTCGTCCTCAGTCAGGTACCTAGGTTGAGGGACTCACGTGGCAGAGGCGGAGCGCGTCATCGGTACTCCGGACACCCCGGATGCGGGGGCAGACGGGCCGGACAACGGCGGGGAGGCCCAGGAGCGGCCCAAGGGCAAGCGGAAGATCGCCGTGCTGTTCGCGGTGGCCGCCCTCGCGTACGCCCTCGACCTGGTCAGCAAGATGATCGTGGTCGCGAGGCTGGAGCACCACGAGCCGATCAAGCTCCTCGGTGACTGGCTGCGGCTCGAGGCGATCAGGAACGCGGGCGCCGCGTTCGGCATCGGTGAGGCATTCACGATCATCTTCACCGTGATCGCCGCGGCCGTGATCGTCGTGATCGCCCGGCTCGCCCGCAAGCTCTACAGCCTGCCCTGGGCGATCGCCCTGGGGCTGCTGCTCGGCGGGGCGCTCGGCAATCTCACCGACCGGATCTTCCGTTCGCCCGGCGTCTTCGAAGGGGCCGTGGTCGACTTCATCGCGCCGAAGGACTTCGCCGTGTTCAACCTCGCCGACTCGGCGATCGTGTGCGGCGGCATCCTGATCGTGCTCCTCTCGTTCCGGGGGCTCGACCCGGACGGAACCGTCCACAAGGACTGAGGGACCAGGGGCTTTCCCCTCGCGCGGTCCGGAGTGTCGGCGGGCTCCTGCATACTCAATGGGTGAGCACGTTTCCCGAGATCCGAACCCTGCCCGTGCCCGACGGCCTGGAGGGCGAGCGCGTAGACGCCGCCATCTCCCGCATGTTCGGCTTCTCCCGCACCAAGGCCGCCGAGCTCGCCGCGGCGGGGAAGGTCGCGGTCGACGGCTCTGTGGTCGGCAAGTCCGAGCGCGTGCACGGCGGGGCCTGGCTCGAGGTGGAGATGCCGCAGGCGCCCGCCGCGGTGCAGATCGTCGCCGAGCCCGTCGAGGGCATGGAGATCGTCCATGACGACGACGACATCGTCGTGATCATGAAGCCGGTGGGCGTCGCCGCGCACCCCAGCCCCGGCTGGACCGGGACGACCGTGATCGGCGGCCTCGCCGCAGCCGGGTACCGGATCTCCACGTCCGGCGCCGCCGAGCGCCAGGGCATCGTCCACCGGCTCGACGTCGGCACCTCCGGCCTCATGGTCGTCGCCAAGTCGGAGCGCGCGTACACGACGCTGAAGCGGCAGTTCAAGGAGCGCGTCGTCGACAAGCGCTACCACTCGCTGGTCCAGGGGCACCCGGACCCGATGAGCGGCACGATCGACGCCCCCATCGGGCGCCACCCGAACCACGACTACAAGTGGGCCGTGACAGCCGAGGGCAAGCCCTCCGTCACGCACTACGACCTCATCGAGGCGTTCCGCTCCGCCAGCCTCCTCGACATCAAGCTGGAGACGGGGCGTACGCACCAGATCCGCGTGCACATGTCGGCCCACCGGCACCCCTGCGTCGGCGACCTGACGTACGGCGCCGACCCGACGCTCGCCAAGCGGCTCGGCCTCACCCGCCAGTGGCTGCACGCCGTGCGGCTCGGCTTCGAGCACCCGGCCGACGGCGAGTGGGTGGAGTTCTCCAGCAAGTACCCCGAGGACCTGCAGACCGCCCTGGACCGCGTCCGGGCGGAGAGCTCGTGACCGTGCCGCAGCCCTCTTCCTCATATGTGGTGCGGGTCGCCGACAGCGACGCCGACCGCAAGGCCTGCTTCGCGGTGCGCCAGGAGGTCTTCGTCGTCGAGCAGCGGGTTCCTCAGGAGCTCGAGTACGACGAGCACGACAGCGGGGCCGGCACGGTGCACGTGCTGGCGCTGCGCGCCGACGGTGAGCCGCTCGGCACGGGGCGGCTGCTGACCGGCGCCGCGGCCGTGGCGAAGAACGGCGGGGACGCCGGGGTCGGTGCGCTCGGGCGGCTCGCGGTGGCGAAGGCCGCGCGCGGGCTCGGCGTGGGCGCGGCCCTCGTGCGGGCCATCGAGGACGCCGCGGCGGAGCGTGGGCTCGTCGCCGTGGACCTGCACGCGCAGACGCATGCGCTGGGGTTCTACGAGCGCCTCGGCTATGCCGTGTACGGTCCGGAGTTCCCCGACGCGGGGATTCCGCACCGGGCGATGCGGAAGGCGCTGGGTCAGCCGCAGGTCTAGGCCCTTTCGCTTGGATCATGCTGGGCTCGCGGGGTCTGGTGCGCACTCCCCCAAGCTCTCGGCTTCGCTCGGGCAGGGGGACCCCCGTCGCGTCGACTCCCTGGGGCCGCGCGCGGAGCGTGGCCGGTCTCAACGGCCGACTCGCGTCTCAGCTGGGCGGACCCGCGTCTCCACGGCGCCGACCCGCGCCACAAATCACCACAGAGCGATGTGCGTGGCACGCTGGGGACTTGATCGTCCGATGGCTTGACCGCCGCTACTCGCCGGGGTGCGCACCGTGGATCAGTTGGCCCTGCTGTTCGTGCTCTTGCTCGGGGCCGTGCTGAGCGTGCCACTCGGAGACCGGCTCGGGCTGCCCGCGCCCGTCCTGGTGACACTGCTCGGCATCGGTCTGGCGCTCCTGCCGGTCGTGCCGAACGTCGAGGTCCCGCCCGACCTGATCCTCCCGATCCTGCTGCCTCCTCTGCTCTACGCGGCTGTGAAGCGCACGTCATGGCGTCAGTTCACCGCGAACAAGAGACCGATCTTCCTGCTTGCCGTGGCCCTGGTCTTCGTCACCACGGCTGCCGTCGCGTTCGTCGCCAGCGCCATCGTGCCGGGCCTCCCGATCGCCGCGGCGGTCGTGCTCGGCGCTCTCGTCGCGCCGCCCGACCCCGTCGCCGCGACCGCCGTGGCCGGCCAACTCGGCCTGCCCCGCCGCCTGGTGTCGACCCTGGAGGGCGAGGGCCTGTTCAACGACGTGACCGCGATCGTGCTCTACCACGTGGCCATCGCCGCGGTGGTGAGCGGCAGCTTCTCCTGGCCGGAGGCCGTCGTCTCGCTCCTCCTGTCCGCCGTCGTCGCGCTCGTCGTCGGGCTCGTGATCGGCTGGACCGCCAACAAGCTGATGGACTTCCTCGACGACTCCACGCTCCAGATCGGCCTGACGCTCCTGATGCCGTACGCCTCGTACGTGCTGGCCGAGGAACTGCACGGCTCCGGCGTGCTCGCCGTACTCGTCACGGCGCTGTTCCTCGCCGAGTACGCCGTCGACGCGGACGACGTCATGACCCGGCTGACCGGCCGCGCCTTCTGGGACATCGTCGACACACTCGTCACCGGCGTCGCCTTCGGCCTCATCGGCCTCGAACTGCACAACGCGATCAGGACCGCGGCCGGCCGCTGGGGCGAGATGCTCGGCTGGGCCGGCACCGTCGTGGCGGTCGTCGTTTTCGTACGCCTGCTGTGGCTGCTTCCGGCGACCTGGCTGACGCGGCGTCTGCATGTACGGCGGGACCTCGACGAGGACATCCCGATCTCCTGGCGCGAGACGGTGATCATGTGGTGGGCGGGCATGCGCGGGGTCGCATCCGTCGCCCTGGCCCTCGCCATCCCGTTCACCATGGACGACAACTCACCGTTCCCCGACCGTGACGAGATCGTCTTCATCGCGTTCGGCGTCATCATGGGCACCCTCGTGCTCCAGGGGCTGAGCCTGCCCTGGCTGGTGAAGAAGCTGGGGGTCAAGGCGGACGCCGAGGCCGAGAAGGAGTTCGAGCAGCAGCTCGCGCTCCGCGCGGCCAGGGCCGCCAAGCGGCGGCTGAAGGAGATCGAGGAGGTCGAGGAGCTGCCCGACGACCTCTCCGACCAGATGGCGCGCAGGGCCTACGACATCGGACTGCGCATCGACCCCGAACTGGGCAGCGAGGAACGCAAGGAGGCGCACGCCAAGCGCGTCGCAAGAATCAAGCGCGTGCGCCGCATCCAGAACGAGATGCTCTCCGCCGCCCGCCACGAGGTGCTCGCGGCGCGCAGCGAGCCGGGCGCCGACCCCGAGATCGTGGACCGCGTACTGAGCCACCTCGACGTGCGCAGCCTGCGCTGAGGAGCGCGGCCGCTGACGGTCACGAGCGCCCCCGGATGGCACCATGGGCCACATGAACATCATGCTTTTCCACTCGACGTACGGCCTGCGTCCCGCCGTCCGTGACGCGGCCGACCGGCTGCGGGCCGCCGGACACGAGGTGTGGACCCCGGACCTCTTCGAGGGCCGCACCTTCGACACCGTCGAGGACGGCATGGCCTTCAACGAGGAGATCGGCAAGGACGAGCTGCTCAAGCGCGCCATCCTCGCCGCCGCCCCTTACTCCGAGCGCGGGCTCGTCTACGCCGGCTTCTCCCTCGGCGCCTCGATCGCGCAGACCCTGGCCCTCGGCGACGAAAAGGCGCGCGGCCTGCTGCTCCTGCACGGCACCTCGGACATCGCCGAGAACGCCTCCGTGGACGAACTGCCCGTCCAGCTGCACGTCGCCGAGCCCGACCCGTTCGAGACCGACGACTGGCTCAGCGCCTGGTACCTCCAGATGGGCCGGACCGGCGCCGACGTGGAGGTCTACCGGTACGCGGGCGCCGGCCACCTCTACACGGACCCCGAACTGCCGGACTACGACGCGGAGGCGGCCGAGGCCACCTGGCGGGTGGCGCTCGGCTTCCTCGATTCGCTCTAGGCCGTACCGCGGTCCGCTAGCCCGCGCGGTACGCCGTCCAGCTGTCCTTCATCCGCTGCACCTGGCCCGCGGTGAACTGGTACATGCAGGAGTCGTACGTGTAGTCCATGAAGTTGTGGATCGGGTCGACACCCGTCTTGTTGGTGCAGGTGTCGCGCCCGGTCGGGCACTGGAACGCGGCGCTCTTCTCGGCCGGGGTGTCGGATACGTAGTCACCGTTGCCGTTACAGCCGCCCTGGAACGTGTGGTACAGCCCCATCCAGTGGCCGATCTCGTGGGTGCCGGTGTCGCCCTCGTTGTAGTTGGTGGCCGAGCCGCCCGGGAGCGAGGTGTCGAGGATGACCACACCGTCGTCGGACGGGTTCGACTTGTACGAGGACGGGAAGGTCGCCCAGCCGAGCAGGTCCTGGCCGAGGTTGGCCGTGTAGAAGTTGAGCGCGTTCGCGCCGCCCTTGCGGAGCGTGGACTTCATGGACTTCTCGGCGGCGGAGCCCGGCGTGATGCCGTTGTACCAGGCGGCGTTGTCCGTGTAGTCGGTGCCGGCCAGGGTGAACTGGAAGCCCGAGTCGTTGTTGCCGGTGCCCTGGCCGCTGTAGGCCGCGTTCAGGACGTCGATCTGCTTGGCGATGTCGGTCGACGTGAGATTGCCGGTCGCGCCGTCGTGGATGACGTGGACGTAGACCGGGATCGTGGTCGACGCGGCGGCGAGGCCTCTGGAGAGTGTTCCGTCGGCGCGCATCCTGTCGAGTCTGCGCTGCATGTCCGCGTCCATGGACTTGGCCTTGGCCGCGCTGACCTCGTTCGGCTCCTGCGCGTGGTCGGCGCCGGTGGGCTTCTTCTCGCGTGCCACGGCGTTGCCACTGTCGGCGCACTTCTGCGCGGAGGCCGACGCCTTGGCGGTCGCGGCACTGCCCGACGGGGCGGACAGCGGGGCGATGGCCAGGGTTCCGGCCACCAGCGCGGTGCCGATCAGCCGACGGCGCATCAGCGGAGATATTCGGGCAAGCGTGGTCATGCGGACTCCTCGCGGACGGGTGGGGGAGGAACTTCCTCGCCGCCGCGGGGAGATTACGTGGCCATGTCATCCCTTGAAGAGCGATGTTCTGGCCCAATCAATTACCGCTCTTCCTCCGGCAATTCGGGGCAACGGGGAGAAATTTTCGTGTGGCGTCCGGAGTTTGAGATCCGTACGTAACGGGAGCGGTTACCGCGACGGGTGGTGTGTCCGCATTCGATCCACGGACAGCACCACCCGCCGTAGTGCTGTGATCTGTTCTTAACGCGCCGACGAGTGGCCGGAATTGGCCCCTTGCCAGTCACCCGATGTCCGGGTCAGAGAACCGGCGCGTTCACCCGCTCGACCTTCTGCGTGCCGCTGAGCGTGCGGTAGGAGCGGGCCCAGGAGGTCGTCGCCGCCGGATCCCTGCGGTCGGAGACGACGTAGTAGTCCATCTGCGAGCGCTCGGCGGTGACGTCGAGGACGCCGTAGCCGTGCGCGTCCATGTCCAGCCACTTCACATGGCGGTTGGCCGCCTTGATGGCGCCCTCCGCCACCGTCGAGATGGTGTTCGGAGCCACGTGCAGGATGTCGTCGAGGTTGTCGGAGGTCACCGACGTGACGACGAACTCCGTGGCCGCGGACGGGGAGAGCGGATACGTTCCGGCCGTCACCGGCACATCGTTCGCCCAGGCCATGTGGATGTCGCCGGTGAGGAAGACCGTGTTGCGGATCGCCTTGTCCCGCAGGTGCCCGATCAGCTCCTTGCGGTCGTGCGTGTAGCCGTCCCACTGGTCGACGTTGATTGCGAGGCCGCCGGTCGGCAGGCCGAGCAACTCGGCGAGCGGCTCCAGCAGATGGGCCGGCAGCGAGCCGAAGGCGACCGGCGAGATCATCACCGAGGTGCCGACGAGCTTCCACGAGGCGTCGGACGCGGCCAGGCCCGCCTTCAGCCAGTCGAGCTGGGCGCGGCCGGTGATGGAGCGCTCGGGGGAGTCCACGTCGCCGTTGCCGACGGTCGACTGCTGCGAGCGGAACGAGCGCAGGTCGAGCAGATGCAGATCGGCCAGCTTGCCGAAGCGCAGGCGGCGGTAGACCGTGCCCGCGGTGGACGGGCGCACCGGCATCCACTCGAAGTAGGCCTGCTTGGCGGCCTGCTGACGCGCCGCCCAGTCGCCCTCGGTGCCGGGCGTGTGGTTCTCGGCGCCGCCCGACCAGGCGTCGTTGGCGAACTCGTGGTCGTCCCAGATGGCGATCAGCGGGTGCGCGGCGTGCACGGCCATCACGTCGGCGTCGGTCTTGTGCAGGCCGTGGCGCACGCGGTAGTCGGCGAGCGTGAGGATCTCGTGCCGCGGCTCGTGCTGCCGTACGACGTACTTGGCCTCGGGGTACTCGCCGGTCTTGTACTCGTAGATGTAGTCGCCGAGATGGAGCACCGCGTCCAGGTCCGTGCGGGCGGCGAGGTGGCGGTACGCCGAGAAGTAGCCGGCCTCCCAGTTGGAGCACGAGACCACGCCGAACCGGACGCCCGCGGCCTGCGCGTCGAGCGCGGGCGCCGTGCGCGTACGGCCCACGGGGGAGACGGCGCTCTGAGTGCCTTCTACGGAGAAGCGGAAGTAATAGACGCTCGCAGGGAGCAGGCCCCTTACGTCGGCCTTGACGGTGTGGTCGGCGGACGCCCGGGCCGTGGTGGTGCCGTGGGCGACGACCTGGCGGAAGTCCTTGTCCTGGGCGATCTCCCAGCGGACGTCCGTGTCGGGGCCCTTTCCGGAGCCGGGCACGGCATCGGGAGTGGGCGTCACGCGCGTCCACAGGAGGACGCCGTCGGGCAGCGGGTCGCCCGACGCGACGCCGTGCAGGAAGGCGGGCCCGTCGGCCGCGTGCGCGGCGTGCGCGGTGGCGAGCGGGGCGAGGGCCGCGGCGCCGGCCGTGGCGGCGGCGGCCTTCACGACCGAACGGCGGCGCGGGGCAAGGGAATCGGCCGTCCCGGCTGCGGTGCCGAGAGGTCTGTCTATGTTGAGTCGACTGGTCACGAGCGATCACATTACTGACCAGTAAAAGCAAAGTGTGGGCGAACTCCGAAGAGTTCGCCCACACTTCGACGGCGCGTCAGCCGGCAGAGCAATCAGCGGGCAGAGCAATCAGCCGGCAGGACCGTCAGGCCTTGAGGGCCTTGTCGATCGCGGTCGTGTAGTCGGCCACGTTCATCGGGGCGTTCCCGTCGGGCCCGGTGAGCGTCTTGCCGTCCATCTTGAGGGTCGGCGTGCCCTTGACGTCGCTGTCGTCGAACTTCTTCGACATGGTCAGCGCCCACTTGTCGTAGGTGCCGTCCTGGACGTCCTTCTGGAACGCCTTGTTGTTCTTGAGGGCGTCGACGGTGTTCGCCACCTTGATCAGGTAGGCGTCCTTCTTGAACTTGTCGTCCGTCTCCTCGGGGTGGTTCGCCTTCGAGTACAGCGCGGTCTTGTACTGGAGGAACGCCTCCGGGCTGACGTTCAGCGCGGCGCCCAGGGCGCTGAGGGCGTTCTTGGAGCCCTCGCCGTTGTCGCTGTTGTCGATGAAGGTCGCGCCGATGTACTGGATCTTGTACTTGCCGGCCTCGACGTCCTTGTCGACGTTCGAGCCGACGGTCTGCTCGAAGGTGGCGCAGATCGGGCAGCGCGGGTCCTCGTACATCGCGAGGGTCTTCTTCGCGCTGTCCTTGCCGATGACGACCGTGGTCCCGTTCTTGCCCGACGTGTTCGCGGGCGCGACCAGCTTGTCGTCCTTCGCGGCCTCCCAGTAGCCGGGCTTGTTGGCCTGCATCACGGCGAAGCCGATGCCGCCGGCGATCGCCAGGACGGCGACGATGGCACCGGCGACCTTCACCTGCCGCTTCGCCTTGTCCTTCTTGGCCTGCCGCTCGCGCTCGACGCGAAGCCGCTCGCGGGCGGCAGTCTTCGCGGCCTGGCTGTTCCTCTGGCTCATGATCGTTCTCCGTGTGGGTTCTGCGAAGTCTTCAGGGGGACTGCTGTGCTGGGCTCGTGGCCTCAGGCGGCCAGAGCCACGCACGGCGGTCCGCGCCGTCCCACGGAGTGCGCCCACAGCTGCGTACGCGCGGCCCGCACCCGGCGCGCAGGGCGCCGCGGCAGGCGGCGTACGGGCTCCAGGTGGGCCCGCACCGCGGCGAAGGCGATGAGCAGCGGGCGGAACGTGAATCCGGCGACCGCGCGCAGCAGCTGGGCCAGCGCCTGCTCGCCGCGGCGCAGCCAGGCGGCGGCGAGGAGGCCCACGGCGACATGCACGCCGAGGAGCAGCCAGGCGGCGGCCGGGTCGGTGTGCGCGAGGAGCGCGGCCGCCTTGTCGGAGTTGCCACCGGTCATGCGGGCCAGCGGCGTGCCGACGCTGCCGCCGCACAGGACGTCGAGGCCGACCGCGCGCAGCGGCCCGGTGACGGGCCCGCCCGCCGCGCCGTAACAGACGTGCTGGCCCGTGGTGAACACCGTGTCGGCGGCCAGCTCCAGCGGCACGAGCAGGGCCGCGATCCGGCCGAAGCTCCGCTCACTCCCCGCCAGCGCGTACGCGAGGACGAAGACGGCGAAGGCCGTGGCCGCCACCGTCACCACCGGCAGGGGGACCCGGGACAGCAGGACGTGCGACGCGGCGGAGAGCGTCACGACGAGCGCCGTGAAGAGCGCCGCGCGCACGGCTCTGAGCTGGGTCCCGGATATGTCGTCCATCGCGGAGGAGTGTGCCATGCGTTCCTGTAAGGGACCCCTAAAGGGTCGCTGTGCGTTACGGGTGCGTTGTCGGCCCCTGTGGCCTACAGGCCCGGGATCCGGCCGTTGCGGAAGAGGTCCACGAAGATCTGGTGGTCCGCACGCGCGCGTGCCCCGTAGTCGTGCGCGAAGTCGACCAGCAGACCCGCGAAGCCGTCCTCGTCCGCCGCGATCGCCGCGTCGATGGCCCGCTCCGTGGAGAACGGCACCAGGGACTGCCCGGACAGGTCGTCGGCCGCCGCGTGCATCGTTGCCGTGGCCCGGCCGAGGTCGGCGACGACGGCGGCGATCTCCTCCAGGTCGTCGATGTCCGACCAGTCGAGATCCACCGCGTACGGCGAGACCTCGGCGACCAGCTGCCCCGAGCCGTCCAGCTCGGTCCACCCCAGCCACGGGTCCGCGTGCGCCTGGAGAGCGCGCTGCGAGATGACCGTGCGGTGGCCCTCGTGCTCGAAGTAGTCCCGGATCGCCGCGTCCGTGATGTGCCGCGACACGGCCGGGGTCTGCGCCTGCTTGAGGTAGATCACGACATCGTTCTCCAGGGCGTCGCTGTTGCCCTCCAGAAGGATGTTGTACGAGGGCAGGCCCGCGGAGCCGATGCCGATGCCGCGCCGCCCCACGACGTCCTTCACGCGGTACGAGTCCGGACGGGTCAGGGACGACTCGGGGAGCGTCTCCAGGTACCCGTCGAAGGCCGCGAGGACCTTGTAGCGCGTGGCCGCGTCGAGCTCGATGGAGCCGCCGTCGGGCGCGAAGCGGCGCTCGAAGTCACGGATCTCCGTCATCGAGTCGAGCAGTCCGAAGCGGGTCAGGGAGCGGGCGTCGCGCAGCGCGTCCAGGAGCGGGCCCTCGGCGGTGTCCAGGGTGAAGGGCGGCACCTCGTCGCTCTTGGCGCCCGTCGCGAGCGCGTGGATCCGCTCGCGGTACGCGCCCGCGTACGTGCGCACCAGCTCGGTGATCTGCTCGTCACCGAGCGCCTTGGAGTAGCCGATCAGCGCCGCGGAGGCGGCGAAGCGCTTGAGGTCCCAGGTGAAGGGGCCGACGTACGCCTCGTCGAAGTCGTTCACATTGAAGATCAGGCGGCCCGTGGAGTCCATGTACGTGCCGAAGTTCTCCGCGTGCAGATCGCCGTGGATCCACACCCGGCCCGTCCGGTCGTCCAGGTACGGGCCGCCGTGCCGCTCGCGCTCCAGGTCCGCGTAGAACAGGCACGCGGTGCCGCGGTAGAACGCGAACGCGGACGAGGCCATCTTCCGGAACTTGACCCGGAACGCCGCCGGGTCGGCGGCCAGGAGCTCGCCGAACGCGGTGTCGAAGACGGTGAGGATCTGCTCGCCGCGCTGCTCAGCGGTGGGCTGCGGGACCGACATCGCGGGGTGCCTCCTGGTGCGGGCTGTGCCGTCGGGGGTGACGGCGGACGGTGACCGTGGATCGTGCCATGGGGGACAGCTGTCCTGCTCTGTCCAACGCCCGACCGTACCCCCGAGTGCCCGACGGTTGTCAGTGGCCACCCGTAGACTTCCAAGCTGTCCGCCCGACTGCCCGCAGCCTGTCGCCGGTCCGTATCTTTCCGTTTTCCGTTGGAGGCCGAAGCCGTGTCAAAGCCGCCGTTCACGCACCTGCACGTCCACACCCAGTACTCGCTGCTGGACGGTGCCGCGCGGCTCAAGGACATGTTCAACGCCTGCAATGAAATGGGCATGACGCACATCGCCATGTCCGACCACGGCAACCTCCACGGGGCGTACGACTTCTTCCACACGGCGAAGAAGTCCGGGGTCGTCCCGATCATCGGGATCGAGGCGTACGTCGCCCCCGAGTCCCGGCGCAACAAGCGCAAGGTCCAGTGGGGCCAGCCGCACCAGAAGCGGGACGACGTGTCCGGTTCGGGTGGTTACACCCACAAGACGATCTGGGCGTCGAACAGCACGGGCCTGCACAACCTCTTCAAGCTGTCCTCGGACGCGTACGCCGAGGGCTGGCTGCAGAAGTGGCCGCGTATGGACAAGGAGACGATCTCCCAGTGGTCGGAAGGGCTCATCGCCTCGACCGGCTGCCCTTCCGGTGAGCTCCAGACGCGCCTGCGCCTCGGGCAGTTCGACGAGGCGGTCAAGGCGGCGGCGGAGTACCAGGACATCTTCGGCAAGGACCGGTACTTCCTGGAGCTGATGGACCACGGCATCGACATCGAGCGCCGGGTGCGCGACGACCTGCTGCGGGTCGGCAAGAAGCTCGGCATCCCGCCCCTGGTGACGAACGACTCGCACTACACGTACGCGCACGAGGCGACCGCGCACGACGCCCTGCTGTGCATCCAGACCGGCAAGAACCTCTCGGACCCGGACCGCTTCCGCTTCGACGGCACGGGCTACTACCTCAAGACGACCGACGAGATGTACGCCGTCGACTCCTCGGACGCCTGGCAGGAGGGCTGCGCCAACACGCTCCTGGTCGCCGAGCAGATCGACACCACGGGCATGTTCGAGAAGCGCGACCTCATGCCGAAGTTCGACATCCCGGAGGGCTTCACCGAGGTCACCTGGTTCCAGGAGGAGGTCCGGGTCGGCATGGAGCGCCGCTACCCGGGCGGTGTCCCCGAGGACCGGCAGAAGCAGGCCGAGTACGAGATGGACATCATCATCCAGATGGGGTTCCCGGGGTACTTCCTGGTCGTCGCCGACTTCATCATGTGGGCGAAGAACAACGGCATCGCGGTCGGCCCCGGCCGAGGCTCCGCGGCCGGTTCGATCGTCGCGTACGCCATGGGCATCACCGACCTCGACCCGATCACGCACGGCCTGATCTTCGAGCGGTTCCTGAACCCCGAGCGCGTCTCCATGCCCGATGTCGACATCGACTTCGACGAGCGCAGGCGCGTCGAAGTGATCAGGTACGTGACCGAGAAGTACGGCGCCGACAAGGTCGCCATGATCGGCACCTACGGAAAGATCAAGGCCAAGAACGCGATCAAGGACTCCGCGCGCGTCCTCGGCTACCCGTACGCGATGGGCGACCGCCTCACCAAGGCGATGCCCGCCGACGTCCTCGGCAAGGGCATCGACCTGTCGGGCATCACCGACCCCGCCCACCCGCGCTACAGCGAGGCGGGCGAGATCCGGGGGATGTACGAGAACGAGCCGGACGTCAAGAAGGTCATCGACACCGCCAAGGGCGTCGAGGGCCTGGTCCGTCAGATGGGCGTGCACGCCGCCGGCGTCATCATGTCCAGCGAGCCCATCGTCGACCACGCCCCGATCTGGGTCCGGCACTCGGACGGCGTGACCATCACGCAGTGGGACTACCCGCAGTGCGAGTCGCTCGGCCTGCTGAAGATGGACTTCCTCGGCCTGCGCAACCTCACGATCATGGACGACGCCGTCAAGATGGTGAAGGCCAACAAGGGCATCGACCTGGAGATGCTCTCCCTGCCGCTGGACGACCCCAAGACGTACGAGATGCTCTGCCGCGGCGACACGCTCGGGGTGTTCCAGTTCGACGGCGGCCCGATGCGTTCGCTGCTGCGCCAGATGCAGCCCGACAACTTCGAGGACATTTCCGCCGTCTCGGCCCTGTACCGGCCGGGCCCGATGGGAATGAACTCGCACACGAACTACGCGGAGCGCAAGAACGGGCGCCAGGAGATCACCCCGATCCACCCGGAGCTCGAAGAGCCGCTGAAGGAGACCCTGGGTCTCACCTACGGCCTCATCGTGTACCAGGAGCAGGTGCAGAAGGCCGCCCAGATCATCGCCGGCTACTCGCTCGGCGAGGCCGACATCCTGCGCCGCGTGATGGGCAAGAAGAAGCCCGAGGAGCTGGAGAAGAACTTCGTCCTCTTCCAGGGAGGAGCCAAGAAGAAGGGCTTCTCCGACGCGGCGATCCAGGCCCTGTGGGACGTCCTGGTGCCGTTCGCCGGCTACGCGTTCAACAAGGCGCACTCCTCCGCGTACGGCCTCGTCACCTACTGGACCGCCTACCTCAAGGCGAACTACCCGGCCGAGTACATGGCCGCGCTGCTCACGTCGGTGAAGGACGACAAGGACAAGTCCGCGGTCTATCTGAACGAATGCCGGCGCATGGGCATCAAGGTTCTCCCGCCGAATGTGAACGAGTCGGAACACAACTTCGCCGCCCAGGGCGACGACGTGATTCTCTTCGGCCTCTCCGCCGTCCGTAACGTCGGTACGAACGTGGTCGAGTCGATCATCCGCAGCCGCAAGGCGAAGGGGAAATACGCCTCCTTCCCCGACTATCTCGACAAGGTCGAGGCCGCCGCCTGCAACAAGCGCACCACGGAATCGCTGATCAAGGCAGGCGCGTTCGACACGATGGGGCACACCCGCAAGGGCCTCACCGCACAGTACGAGCCGATGATCGACAACGTCGTGCAGGTCAAGCGCAAGGAGGCCGAGGGCCAGTTCGACCTCTTCGGCGGCATGGGCGAGGAGGACAGCAGCGAGCCGGGCTTCGGGCTCGACGTCGAATTCTCCGAGGACGAGTGGGAGAAGACCTATCTCCTCGCCCAGGAGCGCGAGATGCTCGGTCTCTACGTCTCCGACCACCCGCTGTTCGGCCTCGAACACGTGCTGTCCGACAAGGCCGACGCCGGCATCGGGCAGCTCACCGGCGGCGACTACTCGGACGGCTCGATCGTCACCATCGGCGGCATCATCTCGGGCCTCCAGCGCAAGATGACCAAGCAGGGCAACGCCTGGGCCATCGCGACCGTCGAGGACCTGGCCGGCTCCATCGAGTGCATGTTCTTCCCGGCGACGTATCAGCTGGTGTCGACCCAACTCGTCGAGGACGCCGTCGTGTTCGTCAAGGGCCGCCTCGACAAGCGTGAGGACGTGCCGCGCCTCGTCGCGATGGAACTCATGGTCCCCGACCTGTCGAACGCCGGGACCAACGCGCCCGTGACGATCACCATCCCCACGATGAAGGTGACCCCGCCGATGGTCAGCAGGCTCGGCGAGATCCTCAGCCACCACAAGGGCAACAGCGAGGTGCGGATCAAGCTTCAAGGCGCCCGTAAGACAACGGTGCTGCGGCTCGACCGGCACCGAGTGCAGCCCGACCCCGCGCTCTTCGGCGACCTGAAGGTGCTGCTCGGGCCGTCCTGCCTGGCGGGCTGACACGGGCCGAGAGGCCCTGAGGCTCTGGTCATTACGTGAGTGAGGGGCGCTCCCGGATTCCTCCGGGAGAGCCCCTCACTGTGTGACCAAAGGGCCACTTGCCTTACGGAAGGCGTCAGTTGTGGCCGAAGCGGCGCTGGTGCTTACGGGCAACATCCGCGGGCGTGCCCTGAGCCTGCGACTGCATCTCCGACTGCGCTTCCATACCGGCCGACTTGGCCTGCTCGGAAGCCTGCTCGGAGGCGGAGGCGCGGCTGCGCTGGTCGCCCTGCTTGCGGTTCTTGTTCTTGGCCATGGTGACTGCCTCCTGCGGGGGGTCTAGGGGCCAGGGCCGGATTCAGATTCACATATGCTGACGAGGCACGCATTTCAGAGAATTACCGTGCGTAATAAGCGCTGTCAGAGCGTTGTTCGGAGCGCGACGGGAGTTCTGTGAGCGGGCCGTTTCGGGAATTCGTCCGATCCGCCACGCCGAAGATCGAGTTCGGGCCGTTAACCCCCGTGTGGTCGGGCAGACTCGAAGGAAACCCGAGGCGAACCCGCGATCGTCGACACCGTGGGACCTCCGGACGCCGGTAATTCAGCGAAAGAGGGTGGATCGAGTGGACCGTTGCATCGTCCTGGTGGACGCCGGTTACCTGCTCGGGGCCGCCGCGAGTCTCCTCGCGGGAGAGCCGTCCCGGTCCCGGATCACCGTCGATCATGTCGCCCTCATCCAAGGGCTGCGTGAGCGCGCCGAATCCGACACCGAGCGGCCACTTCTGCGGATCTACTGGTTCGACGGGGCGCCGGACAGGGTGCCCCAGCCCGAGCACCGCCGGCTCCGCGTGATGCCCCGCGTGACCGTGCGACTCGGTGCGCTCACCCGTAGCGACGGGCGCTGGGCGCAGAAGGGGGTCGACGCGGCGATGCACGCCGAGCTGACCGAACTCGCCCGTAACCGCGCCTGCTCCGACATCGTGCTCGTCACCGGTGACGGCGATCTGCTGCCCGGCATGATGGCGGCGAAGGAGCACGGGGTCGCCGTGCACCTGTGGGCCGTGCAGGCCGCCGACGGCGACTACAACCAGTCCGAGGACCTCGTCGCCGAGGCGGATGAGCGGCGCGTGCTCGACCGGGCCTGGATCACCAAGGCCGTGCGGGCCAAGGAAGTCGGCGGGATCTGTGCGCCGCAGCCCGTTCCGCGGCCGGAGATCGCGGCGATTCTGTCCGCGCCGCTCCCTGAGTCGGCGCTTGCCTCCGCTGCGGGGCACTCCGCGGATCTCTCCGATGTGCCGGGGGGCGGTGGCGCCCCCGGCGGCGCCGGGCAGGGGGGTGCCCCGGTCGGTGACGGTGTCGATCACGGGGTGGCCGCGCGCGAGGGTGACGGTGGGGGGACCGAGGACGAGCGGGGTGGCGCGGGGAAGGGCGTCCCCACGCCCAAGGACCTTGCCGCCCTGCGCGGGCCCGGCGCCGCTCCTGGGCTTGGGGTGCATCCTCATGTTCATCCCGGGCAGCACCCCGCCAACGCCACCTTGCGGTGGTCGTCCGACAAGGGGTGGGTGGAGCGGCCCGGGGTCGTGGGGGAGTCGGCGGATGCGGCGTCCCTGCCGACGCTGGCCCAGCTGACCACCGCGGAGCAGCGGTGGGCCGACCGCGAGGAGGACATCACCACCGTCGGGGGTGACCCCTTCGAGGTGGGGCAGGTGTTCGCCCGGCGGTGGATGGAGCGGCTGGGGGACCAGGTTCAGCTGCAGAAGCTGTCCACCATGTATCCGCGGGTGCCGCATCGTATCGACGGGGAGCTGCTGCGGTATGCCGCGCGGTTCGGGCTGCTCGCCCACAAGGACGATCAGATCGACGAGCACGATCGGTATGCGATTCGGGCCGGGTTCTGGCGCGAGGTCGATGTGCGGAGCGCTGCGGAGCGGGTGACCGCGGAGTAGTCGGGGGCGGGATGGTCTTGCTCCGGGGTGGTGGTCTTACTCCGGGGTGGTGGTCTTGGCGGGTGCGGGTGCGGGTGCGGGTGCGGGTGCGGGTGCCGGGTGTCCCTTGGCGGGTGCGGGCTTGATTTCGGCTTGTGGCTCGCGTCCGTCGCGGGTGCGGGGCCGGTCCGGTATGTCCGTCCTCGCTTGGATGGTTCGGCGTTGGATTTCGTGCGCGTCAGTTGTGTGTGCCGGCTCCGGGCGGACATACCGGCCCGGCCCCTTCTGTTTGGTCGTGTGTGCGGCAGCGTGCTGGCTCCGGGCGGACATGCCGGTCGGCCCCTTTCGTTTGGTCGTGGGTGCGGCTCGTTTGGGGGTGGGGGCCTCAGCTCGTTTACGTGGGTGGGGTGGGCGCGGCCCGTTTTCGGTGGCATGTCCCTACCCGGGCGTCGTCCGGAGGGTTCGACCCCGTACTCTCGTCCTTCGTGAGTACGCGCACGGCACAGGCGGCCCCCACGGGGCGACGGGGGGATGTGGTGTGCGTCGTGCGGGATCTCGTGCGGACGTATCCCGCCACCCGCGGGCGTCGCGGAGCGCCCGGGAGCGCTGCGATCCGGGCCACCGACGGGGTGTCCCTCGAGATCCGGCGCGGGGAGATCTTCGGGCTGCTCGGGCCCAACGGCGCCGGTAAGTCCACCCTCGTACGGCAGCTGACCGGGCTGATGCGGCCCGACAGCGGGAGCGTCGGGATTCTTGGGCACGACATCGTGCGCTATCCGGAGCGGGCCTCGCGGATTCTGGCCTATCTGGGGCAGGAGTCGAGCGCTCTGGACGAGTTGACCGTGTCGCTCGCCGCCGAGACCACCGGGCGGCTGCGGGGGCTCGATCTGCGTACGGCCCGGGCCGAGCGGGACGCCGTGGTGGAGGAGCTGGGGCTCGGGGCGATTGCGTCGCGGCCCCTGAAGAAGCTTTCCGGCGGGCAGCGGCGGCTTGCCTGCTTTGCCGCTGCTCTCGTGGGGGAGCGGCCGTTGTTGGTGCTTGATGAGCCGACCACGGGGATGGATCCTGTCGCCCGTCGTGCCGTCTGGGCCGCTGTCGACCGGCGGCGGGCCGAGAGCGGCGCCACCGTTGTGCTGGTCACCCATAACGTCATCGAGGCCGAGACCGTGCTCGATCGCGTCGCCGTGCTCGACCGCGGGCGCGTGATCGCCTGCGACACCCCGGCCGGCCTGAAGGAGAAGGTCGCCGGCGAGGTGCGCGTCGAGCTCGTGTGGCGGGAGCGGGCGCCCCTGGACGTGCCCGCCGTCGCCGCGCTGCGCGCCTCCGCCGTCGAGTCGGGGCGCCGCTGGTCGCTGCGGCTCGGGCCGGACGAGGCGCGGGCCGCCGTCGCCGCCGTCACCGGCGGCCCGGCGTTCGCCGCCCTAGACGATTTCTCCCTGACCACGCCGAGCCTGGAAGATGTGTACCTGGCGCTCGGCGGCGAGGCCAAGGGGTTGGTGAAGTCGTGAACGCGGCGGCCCCCGTACCCGACGGAACAGTCACGACAGGAGTCGCGCACCGTGAGTGTCGTACCCGCTGAGGTCCTTCAGGGCGGCGCCCGGGCGGGCGCGAGCGGGCTGAGCGCCGAGGGTGACGCCGTCGGCGAGCTCGCCCCGAGGGCGCGGCTGCTGCCGTCCCTCGCCGCCGTGTACCGCGCGCAGCTCTCGCGGGCGCGTGTCGCCAGGATCCCGCTGCTCTTCGTCGCCACCTTCCAGTCCGTCGGCATCATGATTCTGATGCGGGGCGTGGTGGACGGAGGCCGGGAGGCGCAGGCTGTTGTCGCCGGGGCGAGTGTTCTGGTTGTCGCGTTTGTTGCTCTTAATCTGCTCGCGCAGTATTTCGGGCAGTTGCGGGCCGCCGGCGGGCTCGATCACTATGCGACGCTGCCCGTGCCGCCCGCCGCCGTGGTGCTGGGCGCCGCCGGCGCGTACGCCTCCTTCACCGTGCCCGGGACCGTGGTCACCGCCGTCGTCGGCTGTGTCATGTTCCAGCTTCCGCTCGCGCACCTGTGGGTGCTCGCCGCCGTCATCCCGCTCGCCGGTGCCGCGCTCTCCGGGCTCGGCGCCGCGCTCGGGCTGCTCGCCCCGCGGCCCGAACTGGCCACACTGCTCGGCCAGTTGGGCATGTCCGCGGCGCTCCTGCTCGGCGTCCTGCCGGCCGACCGCATGCCGGACGTCATCCAGTACGCGCGCGATCTGCTGCCGTCGACGTACGGCGTCGAGGCCTTCGCCCGCACCTTCGGGGCGCATCCGGACTGGGGCGTCGTGCTCCTCGATCTGGGTGTCTGCGCGGGTGTCGGCGTCGCCTCGCTGGCCCTCGCCACCTGGGCGTACCGCCGGGCGGCCGTCCGGTGACGCGCGTGTCGCAGAGGCCTGGCACGATGGCAGTGTGACCGCACCGCTGACGCCACGACCCCAGCAACCCCCGCACGACCCCTGGCAGGCCTCCGGGCCCGCGGGTGCTGTGCCGTCTCACGCTCACGAGCACCAGGAGGACGGGCCAGGGATGAGGACCGAGTTGCGGGAGGCCGCCGTCGTCACGGTCGCGCTGGCCGTGTGCGGGCTGCTTCTGGGCGCGCTGTGGATGTGGCTCGCGCCGCAGGTGCCGCTCATCGCGGACGCCCAGGCCGTCTACCTCAAGGACACCGAGGGTGAGCAGGCCGTCGGCGTCGACGGAACGTTCACGCTGCTGGGCCTCGCGTTCGGCGTCGTCAGCGCCGTCGCCGTGTTCCTCTGGCGCAAGCGAGGCGGCGTACCGCTCGTCGTCGCCCTGGCCGTCGGCGGACTTCTCGGCGGGCTCCTCGCCTGGCGGTTCGGGATCTGGCTCGGCCCCACGCAGGACGTGGCGGCCCACGCCAAGGAGGTCGGCAAGGGCGTCACGTTCGACGCGCCGCTCGAACTCAAGGCGAAGGGCGCGCTCCTCGCCTGGCCGCTCGCCGCGATGATCGTCCACCTCGGCCTGACCGGCCTGTTCGGGCCCCGCGATCCCGACCCGTACTTCGACACCCACTACCCGCAGGACACCCCTCCGGCGCCCTGAAGGCAGCTCTCAGGCGGGCCTGCGCCCGTGATTGGCCTTGTGCTTCCTGATCCGCCACTTCCGCTTGCGCGTCCTCTTCGACATGTCCTCGGTACTTAGCCGAGGACATGTCGTGCGTCGAGAGGTGGCGGCGATTCCGGTCGGGGTCAGGTGCGGCCGATGGGAGCCAGCACCGCTGACGTGAGCGTCGCCAGGTCCGTGGGGGCCAGCTCCACCTCCAGGCCGCGGCGGCCCGCCGAGACGCAGATCGTGTCGTGCGCCCGCGCCGAGTCGTCCAGGACCGTACGCAGCTTCTTGCGCTGGCCCAGCGGGGATATGCCGCCCCGCACATAGCCCGTGGTGCGCTCCGCCGCCGCCGGATCGGCCATCGCGGCCCGTTTTCCGCCGACGGCCGTCGCCAGGGCCTTCAGGTCGAGCTGGCCCGCCACGGGCACGACGGCGACGGTCAGCTCGCCGTCCACGTCGGCGACGAGCGTCTTGAACACCCGGTCGGGGGAGACGCCCATCGCCGCCGCCGCCTCGTCCCCGTACGAGGGATGGGCGGGGTCGTGCTCGTACGCGTGCGTCGTGAAGGGCGTACCCGCGGCGGTGAGCGCCACGGTCGCGGGCGTTCCCCCGGACTGCTGCTTCTTGGACTTCTTCGCCAACGTCCTCATGCCTTACGTCAGTCGGGACCGGCCGCGTCAGTTGAGGCTGGTCGCCTGCCGGGTCAGGTCGCCGGCCGGCAAGGACGGCAGATTACGGATGATCGCCGTCTCGGCGCGAAGGAGTTTCAGTTCGTCGCGCAGGCGCGACGCCGTGTCCGGGGCCTGGAGGAGGCGCTGCTTGGTCGGCACGTCGAGGACGGCCGCCGCGGCCACCAGGTACGACACGACGGACGGGTCGTCCGGCAGGTCGGCGCCTGTCGCCAGGGAGCGCTCACGGGCGCCCGCGAGCCGCTTCTGGTAGGAGCGGAAGGCGCGCAGCACCCCTTCGGCGAGGGCGCCCGCCTCGTCGCCGGACTCCTCGGGCAGCTCCTCGACCTCGGCGGTCAGATAGGCACCCGACGCGTCGACCGAGTGGACCTTCACGCGGGTCGTGCCGGTGGCGAGCACCTCGAAGCTGCCGTCGGCGCGCTCCCGGATCGTCGCGGCGTCCGCGATGCAGCCCACGCCGTGCAGGGCCTTGATCGGGTCGTCGCCGAAGCCGGCCGCGGGGCCCGCCTCGGCGGCGGTCTTCGCCGCCTGGTCCGGCATGCCGGGGGCGCTGGGCGCGACCTCGTGGCCGTCGCGGATCGCCACGACGGCGAACCGGCGCGGCTCGTCGGAGCCGCCGGGGTCGCCGGAGGCCTCGGAACCCCCGGAGGAGGTCTTCAGCAGGTCGCGCATCATGGCGCGATAGCGCTCCTCGAACACGTTCAGCGGGAGCACGAGTCCCGGGAACAGCACCGAGTTGAGCGGAAAGAGCGGAAGCCGGACGGTGGTCACGACGGTCAAGCCTAATGGGAGCCGGAGGTGCGGGATCCGCGACCGGTCCCGCGACCGCCGAGCGGACGGGCCGCGGCCACCTCGATCCGTACGCCGTCACGCAGTTCCAGGAACTGCCCGAGCGGGTCGTCCGAGATCCGGTCCCAGGGGAACGACGACGCGTACGGGCCGGTCAGGCGCAGTTGCTCCAGGGCGTCGGACCAGCGTTCCAGGCGGACCAGGACGTAGATGAGGAGGTTGCGGACCTCGGCGGGCCAGGGGTCGTCGGCGGCGTACTCGTGGGACAGGGCGATCGCCAGGTCGGCGGCCTCGTCCAGGCGCTCGCGGGGCACCTTCGCGGCCGGTCCCGGGCCCTCCGCGCTCGTCAGGTACGCGAACGCGGCCCGCACCGGCAGCGCCTGCACCAGGGACCCCGGCAGGGCGTCCTGGGCCGCGCGCTCGGCGAAGTCGAAACACTCGCGATGCGAGCCGTACCAGGCGGCCGACAGGTACTGGAGCGCCGACACATGGCAGCCGTAGTGGTGAGGGGAGCGCCTTATGGCCTCGGCCCAGAGCCTCTCGAAGACGGTGTGCGAGGCGTTCGTGCCGCGCGCGTGGTCGAGGGCGACCCGCCAGGGCACCGGGTCGCCGGGGTCGCCCTCGGCGGCGGCGGTGATCAGCGGCGTCACCTCGCGCAGCAGCTCGGCGCGGGCGGGGGACTCCCAGCCGCGCGCGACCTCGAGCTCGGCCTTGACGAGGAGGGCGTCCGGGTCGTGGGGCGCCGCGAAGCGCCAGTCGTCGAACCATTCGCCGCGGGATCTGGCGAAGGCGGCGAGCCGGGTGACGTAGCGGTCCCGGTTCTCCCACTCGCCGGCCTCGCGGGTGGCGGCGAGCAGCTTGGCGGCCGCCTCGTACTCGCCCCGGCCCGCGGCGACGAGCGCGGGCGCGAGGCGTTCATCGGGGACGTCCAGGAGGACGTCGTCGTCGGCGGGCAGCCCGGCCGCGAGACCCGAGGTGTGGCGGACCATCCGCGCGGTGCGGATGAGGGCGCGCAGCAGTGCCAAGGTGTGGACCCCGCTCCCCGTCGCTCGGTTGATGGTTGCGCTGGGATGACGGCTGAAATGCACCCATGGTTGCCCGCGGTCCGGCAAAAAATGCGAGGGTGCCCGGTCAGTTTCTGCGGAGCAGCCGGGTGGCCCCCGCGGCGACCGTCGTGGCGAGGATCCAGCCGAGCAGGATCAGCGCGGTCGCGGCCCACTGCCAGCCGCCCTGGAGCTGCCAGTAGCCGTCCTGACCCAGGTCGATGACCGGCAGGATGAGATCGAGCGAGAACAGGGCCGGACTCCAGTGCGGTGCCTCACCCGGTTTGATGGCCGGATGTGACGCGTGGGAGAAGGCCAGCGTGCTCGCCGCCCACAGCACGGCCATCCACACCGCGGCCCGCCCGGGCCGGTACCCGTAGGCGACCGTCCAGTCCTGGATGTACCCCCAGATCTTCGCGGCCGGCGGCAGCGTCTCGCGGCGGCGGCGCTGCTTGGCGAGCAGCACCTCCCGCGCGTCGGCGTCCTCGCCGCTGTTGCGCAGCACGGTCGCGAGCTTCTCGTACGGCTCCGGGCTGTACTCCGGTGTCGCGGCCGACAGCCACTCGAGGCGCCGCGACAGCGGGAACGGGCCGGAGGGGATGAGGTTCTCGTACGTGAAGCCGCCCACGCGCAGACCGCCGGGGCCCGGCCAGCTCGCCGCCCTGTCGATCAGGTTGACGACCTTCGCGCCGGACAGGACGATCCGCCCGCGCTGCGGCCGCTCGCACAGGAAGCGCAGCTCGGGCGTCTGGATGCGGCGCAGCGACACCTCCTGGTCGTTCTCCAGGTGGAAGCGCGCCTGGTCGAGGTCGACGGCGTCGCCGAACCGGCCGTCGTCGAGCCGCACCCCGCCCTGGCACTCGAAGCGCTGCACACGGGTGCCGCGGGCCGGTGTCGTGCCGCTGGTCTGGAGCGGATTGCCGACGCCGGCGGGGGTCAGGTAGAGGGAGCGCTCGACCGTGAGCTGCGGCGCGTTGAGCGCGCGGCTCCCGTACGCGTTGGAGAGCCGGCTGCCGCGCAGGCTGAGTGAGACGCCGATCTGGGCACCGCGCAGGCTGAGCTCCCCGTGCGTCTCCAGCATCTCGGCCTGGAGGTCCTGTCCGACGGACATGCCGTCCGCCATGATCGACTTGCCGCGCCGGTCGCGGTACACGACGGCCTGGTTGAGCAGCAGGTCCGTGCCGATGTGCGCGTCGGTGAGGCGTACACCGCTGTGGAAGCGGCAGCGCGGCAGATGCAGATCGCCCTCCGTGTGGACGCGGGCGCCCTCCAGGCGGGGGATCGAGCAGTCGACCAGGCGCAGGGTGGTGAACCGGGCCTCGGGAACCAGGATCTCCTTCTCGAAGCGGCACCGCGTCAGCTCGACGTACGGCACGACGCCGCCGCCCGAGACGTCGAGCGCGTCGGTGATCTGTACGCCCTTGAGCTTGAGCGACGCGACACGCCCGGACAGCGCGGGCGGCCCGTCGAGCAGCAGCCAGGCCACGATGCGCGCCCGCACGCTGCGGCCGGGCCCCCAGGCCTGTCCGCCGTGCGGGTCGTCCACGTCCGGATCGCCCGAGCTCAGGTCGTAGACACTGCCGTTGCGGAAGGCCTGCCACATGCCGATCTCGGTACCCGTGAGACCGTCCGGCGGGTCACCGATGCCCGTACCGTCGACCACGACTTGCCTTCCTCCCCGTAAGCCCCCGGATCCCCACGGAGCCCCGTACGTCCCGGTACGGCTCCGCTACTCGCGGGTTTAGTACAACTGTTCATGCCCGCTGAGTGACGGCCTGAACGCTACTGGTGAAGGTCTTCGTCCGGTCTTGCACGGAGATCCGTATCAGCCATTGATACGGACGTCGGGCGCTGATGCGGCGTCTGCGAGAATTGAGCACGTGCTGCAATTTCTGCCGATGGCCCGAATCGATCTGCGCGGCGACGCCCTCCCGAAGGGCCCCGCACTGCGCGACCTGCTGCCCCGAGCCGACTTCGACGTTCAGGCCGCCCTCGAGAAGGTGCGCCCGATCTGCGAGGCCGTGCATCATCGTGGCGACGCGGCACTGATCGACTACGCGGAGCAGTTCGACGGGGTGAAGCTGGAATCCGTACGGGTTCCCGCCAAGGCCCTCCAGGAAGCCCTGGAGCAACTGGACCCCGCCGTCCGCGCGGCCCTGGAGGAGTCGATCCGCCGGGCCCGCATCGTCCACCGCGAGCAGCGCCGCACCACCCACACCACGCAGGTCGTCCCCGGCGGCTCGGTCACCGAGAAGTGGGTGCCCGTCGAGCGCGTCGGCCTGTACGCGCCGGGCGGCCGCTCGGTCTACCCGTCCTCCGTGATCATGAACGTGGTGCCCGCGCAGGAGGCCGGGGTCGAGTCGATCGCCCTCGCCTCGCCGGCCCAGGCCGAGTTCGGTGGCCTCCCGCACCCGACGATCCTGGCCGCGTGCGCGCTGCTCGGCGTCGACGAGGTGTACGCCGCGGGCGGCGCCACGGCCGTCGCGATGTTCGCGTACGGCACCGAGTCCTGCGCCCCGGCGAACATGGTCACCGGCCCCGGAAACATCTGGGTCGCCGCGGCCAAGCGCTACTTCACCGGCCTCATCGGCATCGACGCCGAGGCGGGCCCGACCGAGATCGCGGTCCTCGCGGACGCCACCGCCGACCCGGCGCACGTCGCGTCCGACCTGATCAGCCAGGCCGAGCACGACCCGCTCGCCGCCGCCGTCCTCGTCACCGACTCGGCGGAGCTCGCGGACGCCGTCGAGAAGGAGCTGGAGCCGCAGGTCGCGGCCACCAAGCACATCGACGACCGGATCGTCCCCGCCCTTCGCGGCCGGCAGTCCGCGATCGTCCTGGTCGACGGGGTAGAGGAGGGCCTGCGCGTCGTCGACGCGTACGGCGCCGAGCACCTGGAGATCCAGACCGCCGACGCCGCCGCGGTCGCCCAGCGCGTGAAGAACGCCGGCGCGATCTTCGTCGGCCCCTGGGCGCCGGTCTCCCTCGGCGACTACGCCGCGGGCTCCAACCACGTGCTGCCCACCGGCGGCTGCGCCTGCCACTCGTCCGGTCTGTCCGTCCAGTCCTTCCTGCGCGGCATCCACATCGTTGACTACACGCGCGACGCCCTCGCCGACGTAGCCCACCACGTGGTCACGCTCGCCGAGGCGGAGGACCTGCCCGCGCACGGCGCGGCGATCAAGGCAAGGTTCGAATGGAAGGTTCCCGGCCAGTGACCGGTATCGACGATCTGCCCGTGCGGGACGAGCTGCGCGGCAAGTCCCCGTACGGTGCCCCCCAGCTCGACGTACCCGTACGCCTGAACACGAACGAGAACCCCTACCCGCTGCCCGATCCGCTCGTCGAGCGGATCGCGGAGCGCGTACGCGAGGCCGCCCGCGACCTCAACCGCTACCCCGACCGGGACGCGGTCCAGCTGCGCACCGAGCTCGCCGGCTATCTCACGCGCACCGGCGGCCACCACGTCGGCATCGAGAACGTCTGGGCCGCCAACGGCTCGAACGAGGTCATCCAGCAGCTCCTGCAGACCTTCGGCGGCCCCGGCCGCAGCGCCATCGGCTTCGAGCCCTCGTACTCGATGCACGCCCTCATCGCGCGCGGCACCGGCACCGGCTGGATCTCCGGACCGCGCAGCGCGGACTTCACCATCGACGTGGAAGCGTCCGTGAAGGCCATCGCCGAGAACCGCCCGGACGTCGTCTTCATCACGACGCCCAACAACCCCACGGGCAGCGCGGTCCCGCCCGAGACGGTCCTCGCCCTGTACGAGGCCGCGCAGGCCGCCAAGCCGTCCATGGTCGTCGTCGACGAGGCCTACATCGAGTTCAGCCACGGGAAGTCCCTTCTCCCGCTGCTCGAAGGACGGCAAAACCTCGTCATCTCGCGCACGATGTCGAAGGCGTTCGGCGCGGCGGGCCTGCGCCTCGGCTACCTGGCCGCCGCCTCCGCCGTCGTCGACGCCGTCCAGCTGGTGCGCCTGCCGTACCACCTGTCGGCCGTCACCCAGGCCACGGCCCTCGCCGCCCTGGAGCACACCGACACGCTCCTCGGCTACGTCGAACAGCTGAAGGACGAACGTGACCGCCTGGTGACCGAGTTGCGGGCGGCCGGCTACGAAGTGACCGACTCGGACGCCAACTTCGTGCAGTTCGGCCGATTCGAAGGCGAAGGCGCCGCGCACGCGGTGTGGCAGAAGATCCTCGACCGGGGCGTCCTGGTCCGGGACAACGGCGTACCCGGGTGGCTGCGTGTCTCCACGGGCACCCCTGACGAGAACGACGCGTTCCTCGATGCGGTACGCGCAATCAAGAAGGAGCGGAACGCATGAGTCGCGTAGGCAGGGTGGAGCGCACCACCAAGGAGACCTCGGTCCTGGTCGAGATCGACCTCGACGGCACCGGCAAGGTCGAAGTCTCCACGGGCGTGGGCTTCTACGACCACATGCTCGACCAGCTCGGCCGCCACGGCCTCTTCGACCTCACGGTCAAGACCGAGGGCGACCTGCACATCGACACGCACCACACCATCGAGGACACCGCCCTCGCGCTCGGCGCCGCCTTCAAGCAGGCGCTCGGCGACAAGGTCGGCATCTACCGCTTCGGCAACTGCACCGTCCCGCTGGACGAGTCGCTCGCCCAGGTCACGGTCGACCTCTCCGGCCGCCCCTACCTGGTGCACACCGAGCCCGAGAACATGGCCCCCATGATCGGCTCCTACGACACGACGATGACCCGGCACATCCTGGAGTCGTTCGTCGCGCAGGCCCAGATCGCGCTGCACGTCCACGTCCCGTACGGGCGCAACGCGCACCACATCGTGGAGTGCCAGTTCAAGGCGCTGGCCCGCGCGCTGCGTTACGCGTCCGAGCACGACCCGCGTGCCGCGGGCATCCTTCCGTCCACGAAGGGCGCCCTCTAACCCATGAACGGCCTCAACACCGTCCTCATCCTCGTCGGTCTCTTCCTGATCGGCGGCGTCATCTCCTTCGTCAAGCAGGGCTTGCCCAAGAGCCTGATCGCGCTGCTGTCCGTCGCCGCGGCCATGTGTCTGGTCGCCGGTGTCCTGCGGCTCGACTACTGGAACTGAGGGGCAGGGAGCAGCCAGCCATGACTTCAGCCAAGCCCGCCGGCACAGCCGGCAAGAAGGTCGTCGTCTTCGACTACGGGTTCGGCAACGTCCGATCCGCCGAGCGTGCCCTGGCCCGCGCGGGCGCGGACGTCGAGATCACCCGCGACTTCGACACCGCACTCAACGCCGACGGTCTCCTCGTCCCCGGTGTCGGCGCCTTCGCCGCCTGCATGAAGGGGCTCAAGGAAGCGCGAGGCGACTGGATCATCGACCGCCGCCTGGCCGGCGGCCGCCCCGTGATGGGCATCTGTGTCGGCATGCAGATCCTCTTCGCGCGCGGCATCGAGCACGGCGTCGAGGCCGAGGGCCTCGACGAGTGGCCGGGCACGGTGGAGCCCCTCAAGGCCGAGATCGTCCCGCACATGGGCTGGAACACGGTCCGCCCGCCGCAGGACACCGAGCTCTTCGCCGGTCTCGACAGCGACGCCCGCTTCTACTTCGTGCACTCCTACGCCGTGCAGCAGTGGGACTTCGAGGTCGGCAACGTCCACATGCGCCCGCCGAAGGTCACCTGGTCCACGCACGGCGAGCCGTTCATCGCCGCCGTCGAGAACGGCGCACTGTGGGCGACACAGTTCCACCCCGAGAAGTCCGGCGACGCCGGCGCCCAGCTCCTCACGAATTGGATCGGAACCCTCTGATGTCCCGCACGCTCGAACTCCTCCCCGCCGTCGACGTCCGCGACGGCCAGGCCGTACGTCTCGTGCACGGCGAGTCCGGCACCGAGACCTCCTACGGTTCCCCGCTCGAGGCCGCCCTCGCGTGGCAGCGCTCGGGCGCCGAGTGGCTGCACCTCGTGGACCTGGACGCCGCGTTCGGCACGGGCGACAACCGCGCCCTGATCGCCGAGGTCGCGCGAGCCATGGACATCAAGGTGGAGCTGTCCGGCGGCATCCGCGACGACGACACGCTCGCCGCCGCGCTCGCCACCGGCTGCACCCGCGTCAACCTCGGCACCGCCGCCCTGGAGACCCCCGAGTGGGTCGCCAAGGTCATCGCCGAGCACGGCGACAAGATCGCGGTGGGCCTCGACGTGCGCGGCACCACGCTGCGCGGCCGCGGCTGGACCCGCGACGGCGGCGACCTCTACGAGACGCTCGCGCGCCTCGACTCCGAGGGTTGCGCCCGCTACGTCGTCACCGACATCGCCAAGGACGGCACGCTGCAGGGCCCGAACCTGGAGCTCCTGCGCAACGTGTGCGCCGTGACCGACCGGCCCGTCGTCGCCTCCGGCGGCGTCTCGTCGCTCGACGACCTGCGCGCCATCTCCGAGCTCGTCCCGCTGGGCGTCGAGGGCTCGATCGTCGGCAAGGCGCTGTACGCGAAGGCCTTCACCCTGGAAGAGGCCCTCGCCGCGGTGGCGTCGTCATGAGCGACGGCGTACGCAGGGTCAAGTCGGACGGGCCGTGGGAGGAGGCCGTGGGCTACTCGCGCGCGGTCGAACTGCCCAACGGCCTTGTCCTGGTGTCCGGTTGTACGTCCGTGGTCAACGGCGTCATCGACGCGGGAACGCCGTACGAGCAGACGCTCAACGCGTTCCAGGCCGCGTTCGACGCTCTCAAGACCCTCGGGCTCGGGAGCGAGCATGTGGTGCGCACCCGTATGTACATCACCCATGCGCGGGATGTGGACGACGTGGGCCGGGCCCACAAGGAGCTGTTCGACGCCGTCCGCCCCGCCGCATCCATGATCATCGTCTCCGGCTTCATCGACCCGAGCCTGGTCGTCGAGGTCGAGGTGGAGGCGTACCGAGGAGACACACCGTCATGACGCTGGCCGTACGGGTCATCCCCTGCCTGGACGTGGACAACGGCCGGGTCGTCAAGGGCGTCAACTTCCAGAACCTGCGCGACGCGGGCGACCCCGTCGAGATGGCGAAGGTGTACGACGCCGAGGGCGCCGACGAGCTGACGTTCCTCGACATCACGGCGTCCTCCGGCAACCGCGAGACGACCTACGACGTGGTGCGCCGCACCGCCGAACAGGTCTTCATCCCGCTCACCGTCGGCGGCGGCGTCCGCACGGCGGACGACGTGGACAAGCTGCTGCGGGCCGGCGCGGACAAGGTGGGCGTGAACACGGCCGCCATCGCCCGCCCGGAGCTGATCCGCGAGATCGCCGAGCGGTTCGGCCGCCAGGTGCTCGTCCTGTCGGTCGACGCGCGCCGCACGCCGTCCGGCACGTTCGAGGTGACGACGCACGGTGGCCGCAAGTCCGCCGGGATCGACGCCGTCGAGTGGGCGCACGAGGCCGCCGAGCTCGGCGCGGGCGAGATCCTGCTCAACTCGATGGACGCCGACGGGACGAAGGACGGCTACGACATCGAGATGATCGCGGCCGTCCGCAAGCACGTCACGGTGCCCGTGATCGCGTCCGGCGGCGCGGGACGCCTGGAGCACTTCCCGCCCGCGATCGCGGCGGGCGCCGACGCGGTGCTGGCCGCGTCCGTCTTCCACTTCGGTGATCTGCGGATCGGCGAGGTCAAGGAGACGCTGCGCGAGGCGGGTCACCCCGTCCGCTGACGCCGGGAGCGCACGCTCTCAGGCCCCGGTCGCCCTCAGGGTGGCCGGGGCCTTTTTCTCGGCCCGATGCACAGGATCAGTTGCGCAATTTCTATTGCGCAATATTTCTTTCGTATCTAGGCTCATGCCATGACCGACGAACGGACCCGCCGCATCACCGACCTCGGCACCCTCAAGGCGCTCGCCCACCCGCTGCGCTCGCAGCTGTACCGCGCCCTGGTCGTCGCCCGCACCGCGACCGCGTCGCAGCTGGCCGAGCGGGTCGACGGCGCTGTCTCGCTGGTCAGCTACCACCTGCGCAAGCTCGCGGACGCCGGGCTCATCGAAGAGGCGCCCGGGGCGCAGCGCGACGGCCGCGAGCGCTGGTGGCAGCCCGCGTCCGACGGCGTCAGCATCCACGAGGCGGACTTCGGCGACGCCCCCGAGAAGGCCGCGGCGCACCGGGCGGCCACCCGGCTCTTCTACGAACAGCGCAGCGAGCTCTACCGCCGCTACCTCGACGAGCGCTCCACCTGGGCCCCCGAGTGGCGCGCCGCGTCCTCGGACTCCGAAGCCCTGATGCCACTGACGGCGGCCGAACTGACCGAGCTGACAGGCGAGTTGCTCGCCGTCATCAGGAAGTACGACGAGCAGGGCCGCGCCGCACAGGCCGCGGGTGACACCGAAGGGCGCGAGAGCGTCGCGCTGCACATGTACGGCTTCCCGTTCCGCGCCTGAGAGGACCACCTCCCATGACCGTGACCGCGCCCCTCACCGGCACCCCCGCCCCCGAGAAGCCCGCCCACCGCGACGGCAACGTGCTGCGCTGGCTCGGCGCCTACGGCGCCTCGATGATCGGCGACAACATCTACTACGTCGCCCTGTCCTGGGCGGCCGTCCAGTCGGGCAGCCCCTCGCAGGCCGGGCTCGTCATGGCGGTGAGCGCGGCACCCCGGGCCCTGCTGATGCTCGGCGGGGGAGTGATCGCCGACCGGCTCGGGCCGCGCCGCATCGTCATAGCCGGCGACGCCGTGCGCAGCGCCGCGGTCCTCGGCGTCGCCGGGCTCTTCCTCGCGACCCAACCGGGCCTGTGGCCGCTCACCTTCCTCGGCCTGGTCTTCGGCATCGTCGACGCCCTCTTCCTGCCGGCCGTCGGCGCACTGCCCGCCCGCGTCACCGGACGCGACCAGCTCGCCCGGGTCCAGGGCATGCGCGGACTCGCGGTCCGCCTCGCCAACGTCGTGGGCGCACCCCTAGGCGGTCTCGGCGTCGCACTCGGCGGCCCCGCGGCGGCGTTCGGCGCGGCCGGACTGCTGTTCGCGATCTCGCTGCCGCTCCTGATGTCCCTGCGCATCCGGGACCTGCCCGACGTCAACGGCAAGAGCGGCGCCCCGGCGAGGAACGGCCTCGCGGACGGCCTGCGCTACATCCGCCGCCACAGCGTCCTCGCCCCGCTGATTGTCGTCATCGCCCTCAGCGACCTCGGCTTCGTCGGCCCCCTGAACGTCGGCCTGACCCTCCTCGCCGACCAGCGCGGCTGGGGCGCCTCAGGGATGGGCTCGGTGCTCGCCGGGTTCGGCGTCGGCGCGGGCGCCGCCTCGCTGCTCCTCGCAGTCCGCGGCCGGGTGCCGCGCGCGGGCTTGGTCCTCGCCGCGACCATGGGCGGCGGCTCCGTCGCCATCGGCGCGCTCGCCTTCGTACCGCACCTCGTCGCCGCGGTCGCCGTCGCGCTGGTCATCGGGCTGCTCGCCGGTCTCAGCGGCACCCTGTGCGGAGCGCTCACGCAGACCCACGCGGACCCGGCCTACATCGGCCGGGTCACCGCCGTCACGAGCCTGTCCAGCCTCGGCCTCGTCCCGCTCACCATGCCGCTGACCGGCGCGGCCGTCGGCCTGTGGGGCACCGGACCCGTCTTCGTGGCCAGCGCCGCCATCTGCGCCCTCGCCGGCGTCTACGGCCTGTGCCGCACGCCTCTGCGCCGCGCCGAACTCCCGGCCTGAACCCGCATCAGATTCCGAGCTGCTTCGCCTCGTGCAGCTTCCCGATCGCGTCCTTCTCGCCTTCCTTCTCCACCCGCGCCGCGTCCTGCCGGCCGAACGCGAACATCAGCAGCTCGGCGGGCTCACCGGTCACCGTCACCACGGGCGTGCCCTTGTGCGCCACCGCCGTCCGGCCGTCCGGGCGGCGCAGGACCAGGCCGACCGGCGACTTGCGGCCGATCACGCGGGCCATCCGCTCGAGGCGCGACCACAGCACGTCCGCGAAGACCGGGTCGAGCTCGCGCGGCGTCCAGTCCGGCTGCGCGCGGCGCACGTCCTCCGTGTGGACGTAGAACTCGACCGCGTTCGACGCCTCGTCGATCTGCTTGAGGGAGAACGGCGAGAAGCGCGGCGGGCCCGTCCTGATCAGCTGGATCAGCTCGCCGTAGGGCTTCTCGGCGAACTCGGCCTGCACCCGCTCCAGACGCTGCGCCAGCTGCTTGATCAGGATCCCGCCCGCGGCGTCCGCGCGGCGCTCGCGCACCACCACATGGGCCGCGAGATCACGGGCGGTCCAGCCCTCGCACAGGGTCGGGGCGTCGGGGCCCGAGGCCTCCAACAGGTCGGCGAGGAGAAGTCGTTCACGCTTTGCATGGGTCGACATATGGCCAGCGTACGACCGTCCGACCGGTCCGCCCAGTGGACGCCCGCCCGAAACGGCGCGCGGGGCGCGGCACAATGGTCCCCATGACCAGCACGCCCCCGCCCAGCAGCCTCGACCCCGCCGTCGCCGCCCGCCTCAAGCGCAGCGCCGACGGCCTGGTCCCCGCGATCGCCCAGCAGTACGACACCGGCGAGGTGCTCATGCTCGGCTGGATGAACGACGAGGCGCTGCACCGCACGCTGACGACGGGCCGCTGCACGTACTGGTCCCGCAGCCGCCAGGAGTACTGGGTCAAGGGCGACACCTCCGGCCACTTCCAGCACGTGAAGTCGGTCGCCCTCGACTGCGACGCGGACACCCTCCTGGTGAAGGTCGACCAGGTCGGCGCGGCCTGCCACACCGGCGACCGCACCTGCTTCGACGCGGGCGAGCTGACGGTGACCGGCACCGGCGCCTGAGACCACCGCCGCGCCGCCCGTTCCACGGACCGGGCGGCGCACCGGACGTATCCGGACACGCCCTAAGCTCTTCCTATGGATCTCGAGACCTTCCGCAAGCTCGCGACCGACCGCCGAGTGATCCCCGTCAGCCGCAAGCTCCTCGCGGACGGCGACACCCCCGTCGGTCTGTACCGCAAGCTGGCCGGTGAACGCCCCGGCACGTTCCTCCTGGAATCCGCGGAGAACGGCCGCTCCTGGTCCCGCTACTCCTTCGTCGGCGTCCGCTCGGCCGGCACCCTCACCACCCGCGACGGCCAGGCGCACTGGCTCGGCACCCCGCCCGTCGGCGTCCCCACCCACGGCGACCCGCTCGCCGCCCTGCGCGCCACCGTCGAGACCCTCCACACCCCCCGCTACGAGGGCCTGCCCCCGTTCACCGGTGGCATGGTCGGCTACCTCGGCTACGACATCGTGCGCCGCCTGGAGAAGATCGGCCCCGGCGAGCGCGACGACCTGAAGCTCCCCGAGCTGACGATGCTGCTCACCAGTGACCTCGCCGTCCTCGACCACTGGGACGGCTCGGTCCTGCTGATCGCCAACGCGATCAACCACAACGACCTCGACACCGGCGTCGACGAGGCCTACGCGGACGCCGTGGCCCGCCTCGACGCGATGGAGGCCGACCTCTCCCGGCCCGTCGTCCAGGCCCCCGCCGCGCTCCCGCCCTCCGAACTCCCGGAGTTCACCGCTCTGTGGGGCGGAACGGACTACCAGGAGGCCGTCGAGGACATCAAGGAGCGCATCCGGGCGGGCGAGGCCTTCCAGGTCGTACCCTCGCAGCGCTTCGAGACGCCGTGCACGGCCAGCGCGCTCGACGTCTACCGGGTCCTGCGCGCCACCAACCCGTCGCCGTACATGTACCTGTTCCGCTTCGACGGGTTCGACGTGGTCGGCTCGTCGCCGGAGGCCCTCGTCAAGGTCGAGGACGGGCGCGCCATGGTGCACCCCATCGCCGGGACCAGGCATCGCGGCGATACCCCCCAGGCGGACCAGGCGCTCGCCGACGAGCTCCTCGCCGACCCCAAGGAGCGCGCCGAGCACCTGATGCTCGTCGACCTCGGCCGCAACGACCTCGGCCGCGTCTGCGAACCGGGCTCCGTCGAGGTCGTCGACTTCATGTCCGTCGAGCGCTACTCGCACGTCATGCACATCGTGTCGACCGTCACCGGCCGGGTCGCCCCGGGCACCACCGCCTTCGACGTCCTCACCGCCTGCTTCCCCGCGGGCACCCTCTCGGGCGCGCCCAAGCCGCGCGCGATGCAGATCATCGACGAGCTCGAACCCTCCCGGCGCGGTCTGTACGGCGGATGTGTCGGATATCTCGACTTCGCCGGGGACTCCGACACGGCCATCGCCATCCGCACCGCGCTCCTGCGCGACAACACCGCATATGTGCAGGCCGGAGCCGGTATCGTCGCCGACTCCGATCCCGTCGCCGAAGACACCGAGTGCCGCAACAAGGCGGCGGCGGTGCTGCGCGCCGTGCACACGGCCAACCGGATGCACGACGCCTGACGACGTGGGGGATAGTGGTGAGGTGACTTCCGCAGTGCCATCCCCCCGAACCGAAGCCGGGACCGCCTCCCCGGAGACGGCCGCCGCGCGCAACGGCCGCCGCAGCCTCGCCGCCGCGCTCCTGTTCGGCGCCGTCGGCGCGGCGGTGGCCCTGCTCTCCTCGCGGCAGGAGTGGGCCTCCGGGTCCGCGACCGTGCCCGGCGGCAGCTTCCCGCTCGCCGCCAAGGGCAGTGACGTCACCGGAGTGCCCGCGGCCCTCGCCATAGTGGGGCTCGCGGCCCTCGTCGCCGTCTTCGCGGTCCGCCGCGCCGGACGCACGCTCGTCGCCGGGCTCCTCGCGCTCAGCGGCGCGGGCGCCGTCGTCGCCGCCGTCCTCGGCGCCGGCGACAGCGCGGCCCTGGACGAGAAGGCCGCCGAGGTCTCCGGCAACACCGCGGCCACCATCGGCTCCCTCGGCCACACCGTATGGCCGTACGTCGGTGCCGCGGGCGGCGCCCTCATCCTCCTGGCCGGCCTGCTCGCCCTGCGCTACGGCCGCTCCTGGCCGTCGATGGGCGGCCGCTACGAGCGTGACGGCACCCCGCGGCCCCGCAAGGCGGCCCGTCCCGTCGACCCGGAGCGCCCCGAGGAGCTGTGGAAGGCCCTCGACCGGGGCGAGGACCCCACACACGAGGCATAGCGGGGCCCGGACCCCGAGTGCCGCCCATGCCCGCGAGTGCGGGACAATGGGCACGAGCGTCCGGCTCACCACCCAGCGCGGTGCCACGCGCGGGGCACGGGGCCACGCATCAGCCACGCATTGAGCAACGAGGAGCAACCATGGCGGACAGCAGCCACGGACACACCCCGGCCGCCTGGACCGGTGTCATCATCGCCTTCATCGGTTTCTGCGTCGCGGGCGCCTTCATGGTGATGGCCAACCCCGTCGGCTTCTGGGCGGGCATGGCCCTGCTCGCCATCGCCGCGGTCGTCGGTGGCGCCATGAGCGCCGCGGGTCTCGGCAAGCCGAAGCCGCAGTCGCTGCCGGCGATCTCGCCCGAGGCCGTCGCCGCGGAGGCCTGAGCCTCACCCACGTCGTGAGAGGCGGCCCGGCACCAGGTGCCGGGCCGCCTCTCACGTTTTCCGCGCGCTGCGCGCCGACGGGCGGACCCGGCGGGCCCGTTGCACAATTCACGGGTGAACGCCGAAACGGACACCTCCGCGGCCACCCTGACCAGCGGCGCCGCCGGTTCGCTGCGGCGGCTGGCCGTCCCCGCCGGCGTCCTCGCCGCGGTCGGGGTGGGCTTCGCGTACGTCGGGTCCGTCGACCCGAACGAGCCGGGCCACTACCCCGCCTGCCCGCTGCTCCATTACACGGGGATCTACTGCCCCGGCTGCGGCGGTCTGCGCAGCGCCCACGCGCTCGTCCACGGCGACCTCACGGCCGCCCTGGGGGACAACGCGCTCGCCGTGGCGGGCTACGCCCTCTTCGCCGTCCTGTGGGTCGTATGGGCCGTACGGGTGGCACGGGGACTGCCGGTACGGATCGACCTCGGACGTCCCCACCTGTGGGCCGTGGGCGCCGTGGTGCTTGTCTTCACGGTTGTCCGGAACCTGCCTCCAGGTGGCTGGCTCCATCCTTGATCAACAGTATTTGTCCAGGTAGTGGGACCGGCGTCAACCGGATGCGGAGCCTTCGCCCTCCTCCGGATATCATCGCTGTGACTAGTGGATTGCTCTTCGGGGCAATCAGCTTCCACCGCTCCACCGTCAGGAAGGGGGCCGCTCGCGTGAGTGTGCTCGACGAGATCATCGACGGAGTCCGTGCCGACCTCGCGGAGCGGCAGGCGCACGTCAGCCTCGACGAGCTCAAGGAGCGCGCGGCCAAGGCACGCGCCGCCAAGGACGGGGTGGCCGCCCTGCGCGGCGACGGCGTCAAGGTGATCTGCGAGGTCAAGCGTTCCAGCCCGTCCAAGGGCGCGCTCGCCGCGATCGCCGACCCGGCCGCCCTCGCCGCCGACTACGAGGCGGGCGGTGCCGCCGTCATCTCCGTACTGACCGAGCAGCGCCGGTTCGGCGGTTCGCTCGCCGACCTGGAGGCCGTGCGCGCCAAGGTCGACATCCCGATCCTGCGCAAGGACTTCATCGTCACCTCGTACCAGCTGTGGGAGGCCAGGGCGTACGGCGCCGACCTCGCGCTGCTGATCGTGGCCGCCCTGGACCAGCCCGCCCTCGAGTCGCTCATCGAGCGCGCGGAGTCCATCGGGCTCACGCCGATCGTCGAGGTGCACGACGAGGACGAGGTCGAGCGCGCCGTGGACGCGGGCGCCCGCATCATCGGCGTGAACGCGCGCAACCTCAAGACGCTCAAGGTCGACCGCGACACGTTCCAGCAGGTCGCCCCGGAGATCCCCGACCACATCGTCAAGATCGCCGAGTCGGGCGTGCGCGGCCCGCACGACCTCATCGCGTACGCCAACGCGGGCGCCGACGCCGTCCTCGTGGGCGAGTCCCTGGTGACCGGCCGCGACCCGCGCACCGCGGTCTCCGACCTGGTCGCCGCGGGCGCCCACCCCGCCCTGCGCCACGGCAGGAGCTGACCTCCCCGATGGCCATCGCCGCCCGCCTCGCACCCGGCTGCCGCCCCCGCGGCTGCCGGGCGCCGGCGCGGCGTGTGCACGGGCGCCGGGTGCGTTACGTCATCGGTGACGAGCCGGGTCAGGTCAACGGGATGCGATGGTGCTGCGCCTCATAAGGGGCGCGGGGAACGGCGCGGGCGGCTGCATGCGGCCCGCTGCCGACATGTAACCCTGCCTCCACGGCGCGTAGTGTCCACACCGCTCACACCATGAGGTTTCGCATGCCCAGCAACTTCTTCATTCCCGACCCCGAGGGTCAAGTCCCCACCAGCGAGGGGTACTTCGGCGCCTTCGGCGGCAAGTTCATCCCGGAGGCGCTCGTCGCCGCCGTCGACGAGGTCGCCGTCGAGTACGACAAGGCCAAGAACGACCCGGCCTTCGCCGCCGAGCTCGACGACCTGCTCGTCAACTACACGGGACGGCCCAGCTCCCTCACCGAGGTGCCCCGGTTCGCCGAGCACGCCGGTGGCGTCCGGATGTTCCTCAAGCGCGAGGACCTCAACCACACCGGCTCGCACAAGATCAACAATGTGCTCGGCCAGGCGCTCCTCACCAAGCGCATGGGCAAGACCCGCGTCATCGCCGAGACCGGCGCCGGCCAGCACGGCGTGGCCACCGCCACCGCCTGCGCCCTCTTCGGCCTCGAGTGCACCATCTACATGGGCGAGATCGACACCGAGCGCCAGGCGCTCAACGTGGCGCGCATGCGGATGCTCGGCGCCGAGGTCGTCGCCGTGAAGTCCGGCAGCCGCACCCTCAAGGACGCCATCAACGAGGCGTTCCGCGACTGGGTCGCCAACGTCGACCGCACGCACTACCTCTTCGGGACCGTCGCGGGACCCCACCCCTTCCCGGCGATGGTCCGCGACTTCCACCGCGTCATCGGCGTCGAGGCCCGTCGCCAGATCCTGGAGCGCGCCGGACGCCTGCCCGACGCGGCCGTGGCCTGCGTCGGCGGCGGCTCGAACGCCATCGGCCTCTTCCACGCCTTCATCCCCGACGCCGGCGTGCGGCTCATCGGCTGCGAGCCGGCCGGCCACGGCCTCGAGACCGGCGAGCACGCCGCGACACTGACCGCGGGCGAGCCCGGCATCCTGCACGGCTCACGGTCGTACGTCCTTCAGGACGACGAGGGCCAGATCACCGAGCCGTACTCGATCTCGGCGGGCCTCGACTATCCGGGCATCGGCCCCGAGCACGCCTTCCTCAAGGACAGCGGCCGCGGCGAGTACCGCGCGGTCACCGACGACGCCGCCATGCAGGCCCTGCGCCTGCTGTCGCGCACCGAGGGCATCATCCCGGCCATCGAGAGCGCCCACGCGCTCGCCGGAGCCATCGAGGTCGGCAAGGAGCTCGGCAAGGACGGGCTGATGATCGTCAACCTGTCCGGGCGCGGCGACAAGGACATGGACACGGCCGCCCGCTACTTCGGCCTGTACGACACCGACGCCGCCGTCGCGGCGGACGCGGCCGGGACCGGCGCGGAGATCCAGGGAGACGCCAAGTGAGCGGCAACATCCAGCTGTTGAACGACACCCTCGCGGCCGCGCGTGCCGAGGGCCGCTCCGCCCTCATCGCCTACCTCCCGGCCGGGTTCCCGACCGTGGACGGCGGCATCGAGGCGATCAAGGCCGTCTTCGACGGCGGCGCCGACGTCGTGGAGGTCGGGCTGCCGCACAGCGACCCCGTCCTCGACGGACCCGTCATCCAGACCGCGGACGACATCGCGCTGCGCGGCGGCGTCCGGATCGCCGACGTCATGCGCACGGTCCGCGAGGCCCACGCGGCGACCGGCAAGCCGGTCCTCGTCATGACGTACTGGAACCCCATCGACCGCTACGGCATCGAGCGGTTCACCGCCGAGCTCGCGGAGGCGGGCGGCGCGGGCTGCATCCTGCCCGACCTGCCCGTCCAGGAGTCGGCGACCTGGAGGGAGCACGCGGACAAGCACGGCCTCGGGACCGTCTTCGTCGTCGCCCCCAGCAGCAAGGACGAGCGCCTCGCGACGATCACCGCCGCGGGCTCCGGCTTCGTGTACGCCGCCTCCCTGATGGGCGTCACCGGCACCCGCGAGTCCGTCGGCAACCAGGCCCAGGACCTCGTGCGCCGCACCAAGGCGACCACCGACCTGCCGGTCTGCGTCGGCCTCGGCGTCTCGAACGCGAAGCAGGCGGCCGAGGTCGCCGGGTTCGCCGACGGGGTCATCGTCGGCTCGGCGTTCGTGAAGCTGATGCTCGACGCAAACGACACAGCCGCCGGACTCGCCGCCGTGCGGGCTCTCGCGGCGGACCTCGCGGACGGGGTGCGCGTCAAGGCGTGACCCAGGACGTCGTCACCCATCGTGTCGTAACCCGTATGGGTGGACCTGGGACCGGGGAGGCACGCTCGTGCCTCCCCGGTTCGTTTGGCGGGTGTGAGCGAGAAGAACCGTGAGGGAAAGCGCACCGCCCGAGACCGGCTGGCGGAGGAGCGCGAGAAGCAGAGAGCCAAGGACAGGCGCCGCAGGGGCGTGATCGTGGGGGGCGCCGTCGTGGGCGTCCTCGCACTGGCCGCCGTGATCGGCGTGATCGCGGCGAATTCCGGTGACGACAAGAGTGACGCCTCGGGAACCGTCGTCGCCCCGCAGGGCGCGGTAGGCAAGGACAGCCTCGCGATCCCGGTCGGCAAGGACAGTGCGAAGTCGACACTCACGGTGTGGGAGGACTTCCGCTGTCCCGCGTGCAAGGCCTTCGAGGACGCCTACCGCACGACGATCCATGAGCTGACAAACTCCGGACAGCTCAAGGTCGAGTACCACCTGGCCACGCTCATCGACAAGAACATGGGCGGCAGCGGCTCCCTGCGCGCGGCGAACGCGGCGGCGTGTGCCCAGGACGCCGGGAAGTTCACCCCGTTCCACGACGTCCTCTACGAGAACCAGCCCCCGGAGACCGACGACGCCTTCGCCGACAACGGCAAGCTGATCGGGCTGGCCGGCAAGGTCGGCGGCCTCGTGACGCCGGACTTCAGGAAGTGTGTCGACGGCGGCAGCCACGACAGCTGGGTCAAGAAGTCGAACCAGGCGTTCCAGGACGGCGGCTTCCAGGGCACGCCGACGGTGCTCCTGAACGGGAAGAACGTGTTCGGTGACCAGGCCAACCCGCTGACCCCCGCGAAGCTGAAGCAGATGGTGCAGGCGGCCGACAAGCCGTAGGAGGGGCCGCAGACGCGAGGGTCTCGTTATGGACCCGTAGCCGGGCTGGTTGCCGCCGCCACGGCCTGGCACGGTAGCGTCGACATTGCCATGACTCTTGCCTTCATCCCCAGCCCGGCTCACGGAGTGGTCTATCTCGGACCCATTCCGCTGCGCGGCTACGCGTTCTGCATCATCATCGGCGTCTTCGTGGCCGTCTGGCTCGGCAACAAGCGCTGGATCGCCCGCGGCGGGCGATCCGGCACCGTTGCCGACATCGCGGTCTGGGCCGTGCCGTTCGGCCTCGTCGGCGGCCGGCTCTACCACGTGATCACGGACTACGAGCTGTACTTCAGCGAGGGCCGTGACTGGGTGGACGCCTTCAAGATCTGGGAGGGCGGCCTCGGGATCTGGGGTGCCATCGCGCTCGGCGCCGTGGGCGCGTGGATCGGGTGCCGCAGGCGCGGCATCCCGCTCCCCGCCTACGCCGACGCCATCGCGCCCGGCATCGCCATCGCGCAGGCCATCGGCCGCTGGGGCAACTGGTTCAACCAGGAGCTGTACGGCAGGCCCACCGACCTGCCGTGGGCCCTGAAGATCACGTCGTCGGCGGACGGGCGCGTGCCGGGCACGTACCACCCGACCTTCCTGTACGAGTCCCTGTGGTGCATCGGTGTCGCGCTGCTCGTGATCTGGGCGGACCGCCGTTTCAAGCTCGGCCACGGGCGGGCCTTCGCGCTCTACGTCGCCGCGTACTGCGTGGGCCGCTTCTGGATCGAGTACATGCGCGTCGACGACGCCCACCACATCCTCGGCCTGCGGCTCAACGACTGGACCGCGATGGGTGTCTTCCTGCTCGCGGTGATCTACATCGTGATCTCGGCGAAGATCCGCCCCGGCCGCGAAGCGGTCGTGGAGCCGGGCGCCGGTGACGAGGACACGGACACGGCCAAGGCCGAGGGAGACGACGCCGATCCCCGCGACAAGGCGGAGGCCAAGGCGGAGGACAAGGCAGCGGCTGACGATGCCGAGGCGGCCGAGGACGAACCTGCCGGCAAGGACGAACCTGCCGGCAAGGACGAGGCCGCCGGCAAGGACGAGGCCAACGGTGAGGCAGGGGCCACGAAGGCCGGGAAGAGCTAGCTGAGCCTCACCACCCATACGTCGACGGGGGCGCCGGATCGAATCGATCCGGCGCCCCCGTCGCGCTGTCCCGGTCAGCCCCCGCGACGGCGTGACGCCAGCGCAAGGACCCGGCGCGCGTCCGACACGATCGCCGCGTCGACGAAGCGGCCGTCGGGCAGTGCCAGGGCCCCCGCCTTCGTGGCGGCGGCGCCGACGACCTCCGTCGCCGCGTCGACCTCCGCCGCTGTCGGCAGGAACGCCGCCTCGATGACGGGGAGCTGGCGGGGGTGGATCGCCATACGGCCGAAGAAGCCGAGCGCCCGGCCATGCGAGCAGGAGCGGGCCAGGCCCACCGTGTCGCGGACGTCCGGGTAGACGGACTGTGGCGGCGGGGGCAGCGCCGCGGCGCGCGCGGCGACGACCGCCCGCCCGCGTGGCCACGCCAGACCCTCGCCGTTCGTCACGCCGAGCTCCGCCCGCAGATCCGCCTCGCCCAGCGCGACGCCCCGTACGCCGGGATGCCGCGCGATCTCGTACGCGTGCTCGACGCCGAGCGCCGACTCGAGCAGGGCGTACAGGGGTGGCACCTCGACCGCCCAGTCCGAGACACGGTCCAGGTCGGCGGGGCCGTGGACCTTCGGGAGGCGCAGGGCACCGAGGCCCGGGAGCGGGGTGAGCCGTCTGACCTCGGACTCGGCGCGCGGTGAGTCCAGTGCGTTGACCCTCACATGCACCGGCACCGGGTGCTTCTCGGCGAGCAGCTCGGCGGTCGCGTCGAGGGCGTACGTCTTGCGGTCGGGTGCGACCGCGTCCTCCAGGTCGATCAGGACCACGTCGGCGCCCGAGTCGAGTGCCTTCGCCACGACCTCCGGCCGGTCGCCCGGGGCGTAGAGCCAGGTCAGGAACGTCTCGTAGGACTGGGCGGTCACAGCGCGCCCGCCTCGCGGAGGGTGGTGATCTCCGAGGGGGAAAGACCGAGGCCCGTAAGGATCTCGTCCGTGTCGGCGCCGTGGGGGCGGCCGGCCCACTTGATCGCGCCGGGGGTCTCGGAGAGGCGGAACAGCACGTTCTGCATCCTGACCGTGCCCAGCTCGGGGTCGGGTACCTCGGTGATCGAGCCGAGCGCCTGGTACTGCTCGTCCTCCATCACGTCGCGGATGTCGAAGACGGGGGCGATGGCGGCCTCCGCCTTCTCGAAGGCCGCGAGGACGTCGTCCCGCGAGTGCCGCGCGATCCAGGAGCCGACCGCGGTGTCGAGTTCGTCGGCGTGGCCCGCGCGGCCCGACCCCGTCTCGAACCACGGCTCGTCGATCAGCTCGGGGCGGCCGACCAGGCGCATCACGCGCTCGGCGATCGACTGGGCGGACGTGGAGATCGCCACCCACTTGTCGTCGCTCGTGCGGTACGTGTTGCGCGGGGCGTTGTTCGTGGACCGGTTCCCGGTGCGCGGCTGTACGTAGCCGAGCTGGTCGTACCAGATGGGCTGCGGGCCCAGGACCGTCAGCATCGGCTCGATGATCGCCATGTCGACGACCTGGCCCCGCCCCGTCCGCTCCCGGCCCTGGAGCGCGGCCATCACCGCGTACGACGTGGAGAGGGCGGCGATCGAGTCCGCGAGGCCGAAGGGCGGGAGTGTCGGGGGGCCGTCGGGCTCGCCCGTGAGCGCCGCGAAGCCGCTCATCGCCTCGGCGAGCGTGCCGAATCCGGGGCGCCGCGAGTACGGTCCGAACTGGCCGAAGGCGGTGACGCGGGTGAGTACCAGGCGCGGGTTGGCGGCGTTCAGCTCCTCCCAGCCGAGGTTCCACTTCTCCAGGGTGCCGGGACGGAAGTTCTCGATCAGTACGTCCGCGTCCGCGACCAGCTTGAGGAGGATCTCGCGCCCGCCCGGTGTGGAGAGATCGAGCGTGATGTTCCGCTTGTTGCGGCCGAGGAGCTTCCACCACAGCCCGACGCCGTCCTTCGACGGGCCGTGGCCCCGGGACGGGTCCGGTTTACGGGGATGCTCGACCTTGATCACGTCGGCGCCGAAGTCACCCAGCATGGTCGCGGCGAGCGGGCCGGCGAAGAGGGTGGCCAGGTCGAGGACGCGCAGGCCCTGCAGGGGGGCGGGGTGCTGGGGGGTGGGGGCGTTCGGTGTGGGCGTGGATGTGAGTGTGGGTGTGGGTGTGTCGGGCGTGGGCGTGGCGGTGTGCTGGTCGTGATCGGAATTCATGTGCGGGCCTCCTGAGTGAGCCTGGCCAGTTCGTCGAAGCCGATCCCGTCGAAGTCGGCGACCGAGGTCGCCAGACGGTTCTTGAGCGGGGTGGTCCAGCGGTCGTCGATCGCGTCGGGGGAGCCGGCGAGGAGGCCGGCGATCGAACCGGCCGTCGCGCCGTTCGAGTCGGTGTCCCAGCCACCCGACACCGCACGGCAGATGGACCCCGTGAAGTCGCCGTCGGCGTGGGTGAGCGCTGCGGCGAGGAGCGCCGCGTTGGGCAGGACGTGCACCCAGTGGTGGTCGTGGGCGTAGCGGGCGTGGAGCGTGTCGACCACACACGCGAAGCCGGCGGGGGTGCCGGTGGGTTCGGCGCGGGCCGTCTCGATGCCGAAGCGGATTGCCCGGGCGTAGCGCGAGTCGGGTGGGATCACGGAGAGGCCGGCGCTGAGGGTGGTGTGGATGGTGGGGGCCGTGCCTGAGGGCGCCGATGCGTGGGCGATGGCCGCCGCTACGAACATCTCTCCGTAGACGCCGTTCGCCGTGTGCGTCAACGTCGCGTCCGTGTGGGCCAGTTCGGCCGCCCGGACGGGGTCGCCGGGGTTCGTCCAGCCGAACACGTCCGCGCGGATCTGAGCGCCGATCCACTCCCGGAACGGGTTGTGACGCACGGCCGTGTCCGGGGGCTCGATGCCGTCCAGGAGATTGCGGTACGCGATGCGCTCCGCGGTGAACGTGCGCCCCGCCGGCAACTCGTCGAGCCACAGCCGTCCCACGTCCGCCGTGGTGAAACCGGTGCCGTGGCGCCGGAGCAGGAGCAGGCCGAGGAGCGGGTAGTTGAGGTCGTCGTCCTCCGGCATGCCGTCGATGTTCTCGGCGAGGGAGGTGGAGCGGGAGCGGCGGTTCCAGGGGTAGCGCTCCGCCACGTCCTGCGGGAGGTTCCGGCGCGTGAACCAGGTGCTCAGGGGCCAGTTGGACGTGGACTTCGCGAGGGCCCGGATGCCGTGCAGAGGGAGTTTCTCCACGGGTTTGCCCAGGAGGCAGCCGACCGCTCTGCCCAGCCACGATGCGTGCAGGCTCTTCGTCCCCGGGACTTCTGCGGGCGCCGCCCCCAGGCCCCCGCGTTCCCTGTCCTCAAGCCCCGGACGGGCCGGTCGGGGAGTGAGCCGCTTGATCTCCGGCAAGGAGGTCGGTTCAAGTGCCCTCAGGGGGCTCTGTGTTGAGGCCAGTTCGTCCAGGAGCGCGTTCGCCAGCGCTCGTAGCCTTGGGTCCTGGGGTGGCGGTGACGCTCCCGCGCGCTCGGGGGGCGGGAGCCCGCCCGCCTCGCGCCAGCGGCGCTCCACGCCGCTTGCGTCCCGGCCGTCCTGTGCCGCCTGGCGCAGTTCGTGGCCGAGCAGGTCCTCGGGCTGGACCCAGGTGAGGCGCAGCATCACGACCCCGCCGTCGCGGTGAGTTCGGCGAACGCTGCCTCGTGGGACCGGCGGCGGGTCATGTCCTTGGCGAAGACCTCGCGCGTGACCCGGGCCAGTGAGGCCGCCGGCGTGTGCAGGTCGAGTCTGCTCGCGCGGGCCACCTCCCCGCTCCACTCCTGCGGCACCGCCGACTCCCCGTACAGCGCACCCACGATCGCACCGCTCATCGTCGCGATCGAGTCGCAGTCCCGGCCGTAGTTGACCGAACCGAGGACCGTCTGCCGGAAGTCGCCTCGGCCGACCAGGAGCATCCCGAGTGCGATCGGCAGCTCCTCGATCGCGTGCAGCCGGGACGGGCGGCGCGCCCCGAGTGACGGCGTGCGGTACTCCGGACCGACCGTGTCGAACGGCGTGACCGCCTCCCGCAGCGGTCCCAGCGCGTCCTCGAAGTCCGTGTGGTCACGCGCCACTTCGCATACCGCTTCGATCGCCGACCTCGTGCCGTCCTTCGCGAGAGCCAGCGCCTCCTCGACCACCGACTCCGGCGTCGCATCCGGCCTGAACGCCGCGGCGACCGCGGCCGCGAAGACGCCCGCCGCCTCCCTGCCGTACGACGACTGGTGCGCGCCCGCGACGTCCAGGGCCTCCTCGTACGCCCTGCCGGGGTTGCCCGCGTTCACCGCTCCGACCGGAGCCATGTACATCGCCGCGCCGCAGTTGACGATGTTGCCCACGCCCGCCTCGCGCGGGTCCACATGGCCGTAGTGGATGCGCGCCACGATCCACTTCTCGGCCAGGAAGATCCGCTGGAGGGGGAGCGCCTCCGCCTCCAGCTCCGGGATCCAGCGGGTGTTGGTGATCAGGTCGGGGACGAGGTGGTCTGCGACCGCGTACGCGTCCAGGTGGTCCCGTACGTTCTCGTAGACCCTGATCAGCGCGTGCGTCATCAAGGTGTCGTCGGTGACGTGACCGTCGCCCTTGTGGTACGGGGCGATCGGGCGCGCCGTACGCCAGTCGTCCTTGTGGAACGGCTCCACGATGCCGCGCACCCGGCCGCCGTGGCGCTCCGCGATCGCCTCCGGCGTCCAGCCCTCCACCGGGCCGCCCAGCGCGTCGCCCACCGCGGCGCCCAAGAGAGTTCCGGTGGTGCGGTCCTCCAGGGAACGGGGGGTGGGGGGTGAGTTCGGGGGCGGGGTTCGCTTCGGGGTGGGGGTGGGGGTGGGGGTGGCCGTTGTGGGGCTGGTCATCAGGCGCCTTTCGGTGTGGTTGCTGCCCTGGTCAGGTCTGCTGCGATGTCCACGAGGTCCGTTCCTGCCAGGCGCGGCAGTGCGCAGCCCGCGAGCCTGCGGCAGGCGTCCCGCCAGCTCGCCGGGAGCGTGTCGGCTCCGCCGATCGCTCCGGTCAGCGCGCCCGCCAGTGCCGGGGCCGAGTCCGCCACCCGCGAGAGGCACGCCGCCGTGGGTACCGCCTCCGTCACGTCGCCGCCGGCCGCGGTCGCCACGGCCAGGGCCACCGGGACCGTTTCCGCCGCCGCGATGCCGTAGCTGTAGACGTGGTCGACGATCTCGTGCTCCAGAACCGGGACCAGCGCGAACGCGTTTCCCGGCAGGCCGGGTCGGGCCGCGGCCGCCCTTCGCGCCAGGTCCACCGCGTGCAGCGCGTTGCGGCGGATCTCGGTTCCCTCGGGGAGCTGGGCCAGCGCGGCGTCCACGCAGGCGTCCACCGGAGCGCCGCCCAGCGCTGTCGCCACGGCCGCCGCCATGGCTCTGGCGCCGTGCACCCCGTCGCCGTCCTGGGTGTACCGGGCGTCGAACTCCGCCAGTTCCGCAGCGGGTTCGGGGGCGCCCGGGTGGACCACGGCCAGGACGGCCGCGCGTACGCAGGCCGCGTCGTCGAAGTAGTGCGGGTTGTCGTGTCCTGTGGCCGGGGGGCTCAGGCCAGCCGCCAGGTTGCCCAGGCCCGCTCTGACGGAGATGCGTGCCCGCATCGGCATGCGCGCCGACTCGATCTCGTCCGCGCGGGCCGTTGCCTCGGCCACCTCGGCGGCGAGGGTGTTCCAGGCGAGCGTGAGTGCCTTGCGTACCTGGCTGTCCAGGGGGAGGTTCGTGTTCGCGCTCCGGGCTCTCGCCTCGGTGGCGTTCAGGACCGAGGCCGCCGTGAACGCCGCCCATTCCGCGTCGTCCGACGGGCCCAGGCGCAGGGGTTCCGGGGGCTGGTTGAGCGCGATCGGCACGGGGAGCGTCGTCGTCGAGTTCTGCTCCGCGAACGTGTCCAGTTCTCGGGTCAGTCGGCGGGTCCAGTCGGGGAGGCGGGCTGCGCGGTGTCGGCCTGAGGGCCAGCCTGCGGCGTCGCCTGCGGCGATGCCGAGTAGGAGGCCCTCGATCCGGCGGGGGGTGGTGGGGGTTGCTGTGGACCGGGGTTTCGTTTCGGGTGTGACCGTGGGGGGCGTCATGTTGTGGGGCCTCTCCGGTGCGGGCTGTCAGGCGCGGGCTTGTTTTCGGCTGGAGGCTCGCGTCCGTCGTGGGTGCGGGGCCGGGCCGGTATGTCCGTCCTCGCTTGGATGGTTCGGCGTCGGACTTCTTACGCGTCAGTTGTGTGTGCCGGCTCCGGGCGGACATACCGGCCCGGCCCCTTCCGTTCGGTCGCGGGTGCGGCTGCCTTGGGGCGGGGCCCTCGACCCGTGTACGTGGGTGGGTGCGGGGTGGTGGGTTGGCCGCTCTGTGTGGGCTGCGGGGTGGGTGGGTGTGTGTTGGGGGGTGGGGGTCACGGTGTGGCCCCCACTGGCGGGTCGGACGGGAGGGGTGGTGTGGGGGTCAAGGTGTCGGCGATGTCCAGGATGTGACGGCCCGTCATGGATGGGAGGCAGCTGCCCCGGACCGGGCCGATCGTCGTCGCCCAGTCGGCGGGGATCGTTCGTTCGCCGCGTAGTGCGCCGGCCAGGGCACCCGCCACCGCGGCCGTCGTGTCCGCGTCGCGGCCCATGTTCACGGCCATCAGGACCGACTCCCTGAACTCGCCCCGGGCCGCGGCGAACGCGCCGAAGGCCAGGCCCACCGCCTCGGGGGCCAGGTCCGGCCAGGGGTAGCCGCCGATCACCACGGCCCGGCGTACCTCTCGTTCCATGGAGAGCTGGGTGCCGTCGGGGTCGCGGCGGGCACTGCGGGCCGCCGCCACCGCGCGGTGCAGCGAGCGCGCTGTCCACGAGTCCTCGGGGATCGCGGACAGGGCTGCCTGGACCACCGTGTCCGGGTTGTGGCTCACCATCGCCGCCGCGACCCCGGCCGCCACCGCCCTGCCTCCGAGGATGCCCTCCCCGTCGTGCGACACCGAGCCGTCCACCGCCACGAGACGTGCCGCCTCCGCCGGGCGCCCCGCCGCGTACACCCCGAACGGGGCCGCCCGCATGGCGAGTCCGTCGCTCCACGCATGGCGGTGCTGCGCCGAGATGGGTGCCGCAAGGCCCCGGCGCAGGTTTTCCAGGGTTCCTCTCTCGCTGAAGCCCGCGCCCCGGAACGGGCCCTCGTCGCGGTCGGCGATCCATGTGTGCCAGGCCGCCTCGACATGTCCCACGGTGAGCGCCGAACCGTGGTCCGCGAGCAGCAGGCCCGAGAAGATCGCGTACTCGGTGTCGTCCGTGCCCGCCGGGTCCGGCGAGACGAACCCCTCGATACGGCCCCATCGTTCGCGGATCTGCGACGGCTTCATGTTCTCGGCGGGCGCGCCGAGCGCGTCGCCCACCGCGAGGCCGAGCAGGGCTCCCCGGGCACGGTCCCGCAGGGAGATCGCCGCCGGCGGCTGGGGGTGCGGGACCGTGCCGAGCCTTCGGGGACCTTCCGCGCCCGGCGACGGGTCGGGGTCGACGCCGACGCTCATGGCGTGTTCGGGCTCTGCGAGGTGCGGTGGGCACTCATGTGGACCTCGTGTTCTCGGTCGGCGGTGCTGTGGATGCGCGGACCACCAGGCGCGGTGGGGCCGTGGCCGTGGTGCCGCGGGGGATCGGGGCCGTGCCGTCCAGGCGTTCCACCAGGAGTTCGGCCGCGCGCCGCCCGCGTTCTGTCGAGCCCAGGTCGACGCTGGTCAGCGGGGGCCACACGGATCGGGCGAGCACGCTGTCGTCCATCCCCGCGACCGCCACGTCCTGCGGTATGCGCAGGCCCCGCGCGTGCAGTGCGCGGGCCGCGCCGAGCGCCAGCTGGTCGTTGGCGCAGAACACGGCGTCGGGGCGCCGGCCGAGCAGTTCTCCGGCGGCCCGGGCGCCCGCCTCGATGCCGAAGCCGGTCTCGACGACCAGCGCGTCGTCGTACACGAGTCCGCACTCGGCGAGAGCCGCGCGGTAGCCCTCCTCGCGGTTGCGGCCGGGGACCGTGTCGGAGGGGCCGTTGATGAACGCGATGCGGCGGCAGCCGGTGTCGTGCAGATGGCGTACGGCGAGGGCCGCGCCCGTCACCGAGTCGGCGCGGACACTGTCCACGGGAACCCCGGACGGCAGGGATCCCATGACCACGACGGGGCCCGCCGCGCAGGTCAGCGCGTCGATGTGGTCGTCGGTGATGCGGATGGGGCAGATGATCAGGCCGTCGCTGGTGCGGTCGCCGAGGCTGCGCAGGACGGCGAGTTCGTCGTCGACGACCGCGTCCGTGGAGTGCAGGAGCAGGCGGTAGCCCGCCGTTTTGGTGACGCCCTGGACGGCGCGGACCATCGCCAGGTAGGCCGGGTTGCCGATGTCGGGCAGCGCGAAGGTGAGCTGCCGGGTCCTGCCGTCCTTGAGGGAGCGGGCCACGGCGTTGGGTACGTAGCCGAGTTCCGACGCGGCGCGCTCCACCCGCTCGACGGTCTCCCGCCGCGCGCCCAGGCCGTTGAGGACACGGGAGACCGAGGCGATGGAGACCCCGGCCTGCCGCGCGATCGACACGATCGTCGGCTGGCCGCCGCCCGGCACCGGAGACATGGGACAGCTCCTCACCGCAGTTGGAAACGTTTACAGGTGTTGCGGCGATGTTTCCCCCGTCCGTCAACGCTCAGATCATGTGATCCATCTCTCGGGTGACGGTGAGGGCCGTTCGAGCGGGTGGGCAAAGCGGTCGAAAGCCCTGGTAAGTACGGCCTTCCTTGCTGGCGGGGGCCCGAATCCGTGCGTACTTTCGACTCTGTTGAGGGGGGAGTCCGGGCCCGCGGGAACGCTGCGCGGCTGGGCTCCGTACGAGAGGAGCACTGGGCGACATGGCCATCATCGAGACCGAGGCGACGCTGCACGACGCGCACCGCGACAACCACACGCACCGTGACGTCAACGGTGGCTGGCTGCGACCCGCGGTGTTCGGCGCGATGGACGGACTCGTCTCGAACCTGGCCCTGATGACCGGTGTCGCGGGCGGCGCCGTGTCGCAGCAGACGATCATCATCACCGGGCTCTCCGGCCTTGCCGCCGGCGCCTTCTCCATGGCCGCCGGCGAGTACACCTCCGTCGCCTCCCAGCGTGAGCTGGTCGAGGCCGAACTCGACGTCGAGCGACGGGAGTTGAAGAAGCACCCGGCGGACGAGGAGCGGGAGCTCGCCGACCTCTACATGTCGCGTGGCGTGGAGCCCGACCTCGCCCGGGAAGTCGCGCGCCAGCTGTCGAAGGACCCCGAGCAGGCCCTCGAGATCCACGCGCGCGAGGAGCTGGGTATCGACCCCGGCGACCTGCCGTCGCCGACCGTCGCCGCCGTCTCCTCCTTCGGGTCCTTCGCGCTCGGCGCCCTGCTTCCGTTGCTGCCCTATCTGCTCGGTGCGAGCGCCCTGTGGCCGGCGGTCCTGCTCGCGCTCGTCGGCCTCTTCGCCTGTGGGGCGATCGTGGCCAAGGTGACGGCGCGGTCCTGGTGGTTCAGCGGCGTGCGCCAGCTGGCTCTCGGTGGCGCCGCGGCGGGTGTGACGTATCTCCTGGGCAACCTGTTCGGTACGGCCGTAGGATGACGTCCCAGTGATGGCTATACGGATCTCTGCATAAGTAGCCGTTACTCGGCGGTTTCGATTGCTTAACGGCGGGGCATGAGCCGTAAGCGCTGCGGGCAACGACGCCCGCCTCGCTCATGGACCCGCGGACATCGATCTGCCCGTGAAGGTCCCCTATTACGCCGCTGTTCCGTCACCGGGAGTGGCACCGCCACCGCCACCGCGGTGTCCGCATGTTGGAACGTAGTGTCCGGTTCCCGAGAACCGATCCATCATGTAACTTGTACGAAATTTGCACCCCCAGCAGAGGGCCAACGTCGTCCCTCGGCAGATGTCATATGCCACGAAAATCGACGACGGGAGAGCCGATGCGCACGCCGCGCCAGCCGTCCCAGCACTCCATGAACCAGCCGTTCATGGATGCTCGCCCTGCCGCCCAGGGCATGTACGACCCCCGCAACGAGCACGACGCCTGTGGCGTCGGCTTCGTGGCCACCCTCACCGGCGAGGCGAGCCATGCGCTGGTCGAACAGGCGCTCACGGTTCTGCGCAACCTGGAGCACCGAGGTGCCACCGGTTCCGAGCCCGACTCGGGTGACGGAGCGGGCATCCTGTCCCAGGTCCCGGACGCCTTCCTGCGTGCCGCGGTCTCTTTCGATCTGCCCGACGCCGGCGCGTACGCGGTCGGCATCGCCTTCCTGCCCGTCGACGAGGCCGACAACGCCGCCGCCGTCTCACAGATCGAGACGATCGCCGCCGCGGAGGGCCTCACCGTCCTCGGCTGGCGCGAGGTGCCGGTCGCCCCGCAGCTCCTCGGCGCCACCGCCCGCTCGACGATGCCGGCCTTCCGCCAGATCTTCGTCTCGGACGCCGACGGCACCGCCAAGGACATCGCGCTCGACCGCAAGGCCTTCGTCCTGCGCAAGCGCGCCGAGCGCGAGGCCGGCGTGTACTTCCCGTCGCTCTCCGCCCGCACCATCGTCTACAAGGGCATGCTGACCACCGGCCAGCTCGAGCCCTTCTTCCCCGACCTGTCGGACCGCCGATTCGCATCTGCGATCGCGCTCGTCCACTCGCGGTTCTCCACGAACACCTTCCCGAGCTGGCCGCTCGCGCACCCGTACCGCTTCGTCGCGCACAACGGTGAGATCAACACGGTCAAGGGCAACCGGAACTGGATGAAGGCGCGCGAGTCGCAGCTCGCCTCCGACCTGTTCGGCGCCGAGGACCTGTCGCGGATCTTCCCCGTCTGTACGCCCGACGCCTCGGACTCCGCGTCCTTCGACGAGGTGCTCGAACTGCTGCACCTCGGCGGCCGCTCCCTGCCGCACAGCGTCCTGATGATGATCCCGGAGGCCTGGGAGAACCACGCCTCCATGGCGGCCGACCGCCGCGCCTTCTACCAGTTCCACTCCGCGATGATGGAGCCCTGGGACGGCCCGGCGTGCGTGACCTTCACCGACGGTACGCAGGTGGGTGCGGTTCTCGACCGCAACGGTCTGCGCCCCGGCCGTTACTGGGTCACCGACGAGGGCCTCGTCGTCCTCGGCTCCGAGGTCGGCGTCCTCGACATCGACCCCGCGAAGGTCGTCCGCAAGGGCCGCCTCCAGCCCGGCAAGATGTTCCTCGTCGACACCGCCGAGCACCGCATCATCGAGGACGACGAGATCAAGGCCGGCCTGGCCGCCGACAAGCCGTACGCCGAATGGCTCGAGGCCGGCGAGATCGAGCTCGAGGACCTCCCCGAGCGCGAGCACATCGTCCACACCCACGCCTCGGTCACCCGCCGCCAGCAGACCTTCGGCTACACCGAGGAAGAGCTGCGCGTCATCCTCACACCGATGGCCAAGACCGGCGGCGAGCCGCTCGGCTCCATGGGCACGGACTCGCCGATCGCGGCGCTCTCCGCCCGCCCGCGGCTGATCTTCGACTACTTCACCCAGCTGTTCGCGCAGGTCACGAACCCGCCGCTGGACGCCATCCGCGAGGAGCTCGTCACCTCGCTGCGCTCCACCCTCGGCCCGCAGGGCAACCTGCTCGAGCCGAGCGCGGCCTCCTGCCGTTCGGTCACCCTGCCCTTCCCGGTGATCGACAACGACGAGCTGGCCAAGCTCATCCACATCAACGCCGACGGCGACATGCCCGGCATGAAGGCCGCGACCCTGTCCGGCCTGTACCGGGTCTCCGGCGGCGGCGACGCGCTCGCCGCCCGCATCGAGGAGATCTGCGCCGAGGCCGACGCCGCCATAGAGGCCGGCGCCCGCCTGATCGTGCTCTCCGACCGGCACTCCGACGCCGAGCACGCGCCGATCCCGTCGCTGCTGCTCACCGCGGCCGTCCACCACCACCTCATCCGCACGAAGCAGCGCACCGAGGTGGGCCTGCTCGTCGAGGCGGGCGACGTGCGCGAGGTCCACCACGTGGCCCTCCTCATCGGCTTCGGCGCCGCGGCCGTCAACCCGTACCTGGCGATGGAGTCCGTCGAGGACCTGGTCCGCGCCGGCACGTTCCTGCAGGCCGACGAGGGTGGGGCCGAGCAGGCCATCCGCAACCTGATCTACGCGCTCGGCAAGGGCGTCCTCAAGGTCATGTCCAAGATGGGCATCTCGACCGTCGCCTCCTACCGCGGCGCCCAGGTCTTCGAGGCCGTCGGCCTCGACGAGGCCTTCGTCGAGAAGTACTTCAACGGCACGGCGACGAAGATCGGCGGCGCCGGTCTCGACGTCATCGCCAAGGAGGTCGCCGCCCGCCACGCGAAGGCGTACCCGGCGAGCGGCATCGCGCCCGCGCACCGCGCCCTCGACATCGGCGGCGAGTACCAGTGGCGCCGCGAGGGCGAGCCGCACCTGTTCGACCCGGAGACGGTCTTCCGCCTCCAGCACGCGACGCGGGGCCGCCGCTACGACATCTTCAAGAAGTACACGGGTCGCGTGAACGAGCAGTCGGAGCGTCTGATGACGCTGCGCGGCCTCTTCGGCTTCAGGAGCGGCCGTGAAGCGATCTCCATCGACGAGGTCGAGCCGGTCAGCGAGATCGTCAAGCGGTTCTCCACGGGCGCCATGTCGTACGGCTCCATCTCCAAGGAGGCGCACGAGACCCTCGCCATCGCCATGAACCAGCTGGGCGCCAAGTCCAACACCGGTGAGGGCGGCGAGGACGCGGACCGGCTGTACGACCCGGCGCGCCGCTCCAGCATCAAGCAGGTCGCCTCCGGCCGCTTCGGTGTCACGAGCGAGTACCTGGTCAACGCGGACGACATCCAGATCAAGATGGCGCAGGGCGCCAAGCCCGGCGAGGGCGGCCAGCTGCCCGGTCACAAGGTCTACCCGTGGGTCGCCAAGACGCGTCACTCGACGCCGGGCGTCGGGCTCATCTCGCCGCCGCCGCACCACGACATCTACTCCATCGAGGACCTGGCGCAGCTGATCCACGACCTGAAGAACGCGAACCCGCAGGCGCGGATTCACGTGAAGCTGGTCTCCGAGGTCGGCGTCGGCACGGTCGCCGCGGGTGTCTCCAAGGCGCACGCCGACGTGGTGCTCATCTCCGGCCACGACGGCGGTACGGGCGCCTCGCCGCTCACGTCCCTCAAGCACGCCGGCGGTCCCTGGGAGCTCGGTCTCGCCGAGACCCAGCAGACCCTGCTGCTCAACGGTCTGCGCGACCGCATCGTCGTCCAGACCGACGGCCAGCTCAAGACCGGCCGCGACGTCGTCATCGCCGCGCTGCTCGGCGCCGAGGAGTTCGGTTTCGCGACCGCGCCGCTCGTCGTCTCCGGCTGCGTCATGATGCGCGTCTGCCACCTGGACACCTGCCCGGTCGGCATCGCCACGCAGAACCCCGTCCTGCGCGAGCGGTTCTCCGGCAAGGCCGAATTCGTCGTGAACTTCTTCGAGTTCATCGCCGAAGAGGTCCGCGAGATCCTCGCCGAGCTCGGCTTCCGCACCATCGAGGAGGCCGTCGGCCACGCCGAACTCCTCGACACCGAGCGGGCCGTGGACCACTGGAAGGCCCAGGGCCTCGACCTCGAGCCCCTCTTCTACGTCCCCGAGCTGCCCGAGGGCGCCGTGCGCCACCAGGTGATCACTCAGGACCACGGCCTGGAGAAGGCCCTGGACAACGAGCTGATCAAGCTGGCCGCCGACGCGCTCGCCGCGAACGCGCAGGCCGACGCCCAGCCGGTCCGCGCCCAGGTCGCGATCCGCAACATCAACCGCACGGTCGGCACCATGCTCGGCCACGAGGTGACGAAGAAGTTCGGTGGCGCGGGCCTGCCCGACGACACCATCGACATCACCTTCACCGGCTCCGCGGGCCAGTCGTTCGGCGCGTTCGTGCCGCGCGGTGTGACCCTGCGACTGGAGGGCGACGCCAACGACTACGTCGGCAAGGGCCTGTCCGGCGGCCGCATCGTGGTCCGCCCCGACCGCGGCGCCGACCACCTCGCCGAGTACTCGACGATCGCGGGCAACACGATCGCGTACGGCGCCACGGGCGGCGAACTGTTCCTGCGCGGCCGCACCGGCGAGCGCTTCTGCGTCCGCAACTCGGGCGCGACGGTCGTCTCGGAGGGCGTGGGCGACCACGGCTGCGAGTACATGACCGGTGGCCGCGCGGTCGTCCTCGGCGAGACCGGACGCAACTTCGCGGCCGGCATGTCCGGTGGCATCGCGTACGTCGTCGACCTGGACCTCGACAACGTGAATGCCTCGTCCCAGACGGCAGTCGAGGCCCTGGACGACAGTGACAAGCAGTGGCTGCACGACGTCGTGCGGCGCCATGCCGAGGAGACCGGCTCGACGGTCGCCGAGAAGCTCCTCGCGGAGTGGACGGTGGCGGTGGACCGCTTCAGCAAGATCATCCCCAGCACGTACAAGGCAGTGCTCGCCGCCAAGGACGCCGCCGAGCGAGCCGGACTCTCCGAGTCCGAGACCACCGAGAAGATGATGGAGGCGGCGACCAATGGCTGATCCCAAGGGCTTTCTCAACCATGGCCGCGAGGTCGCCAAGACCCGTCCGGTCGGCGAGCGTGTGCGGGACTGGAACGAGGTCTACGTTCCCGGCTCCCTGCTCCCCATCATCAGCAAGCAGGCCGGCCGCTGCATGGACTGCGGCATCCCGTTCTGTCACAACGGCTGCCCGCTCGGGAACCTGATCCCGGAGTGGAACGACTACGCGTACCGCGAGGACTGGTCGGCGGCGCAGGAGCGGCTGCACGCCACCAACAACTTCCCGGAGTTCACCGGCCGCCTCTGCCCGGCGCCCTGTGAGTCGGCGTGCGTGCTCGGCATCAACCAGCCGGCCGTCACCATCAAGAACGTCGAGGTCTCGATCATCGACCAGGCGTGGGACCGCGGCGACGTCGCGCCCCAGGCCCCGGAGCGCCTCTCCGGCAAGACCGTCGCCGTCATCGGCTCGGGCCCGGCGGGCCTCGCCGCCGCCCAGCAGCTGACGCGGGCCGGCCACACGGTCGCCGTCTACGAGCGCGCCGACCGCATCGGCGGCCTGCTCCGCTACGGCATCCCCGAGTTCAAGATGGAGAAGCGCCACATCAACCGCCGCATCGAGCAGATGCGCGCGGAGGGCACCAAGTTCCGTACGGGCGTGGAGATCGGCCGCGACATAGACGCCGCGAAGCTGCGCAAGCGCTACGACGCCGTGGTCATCGCCGCCGGCGCCACGACCGCCCGTGACCTGCCGGTCCCGGGACGTGAGCTCAAGGGCGTCTACCAGGCGATGGAGTACCTGCCCCTGGCCAACAAGGTCCAGGAGGGCGACTACGTCACCACGCCCGTCTCCGCCGAGGGCAAGCACGTCGTCGTCATCGGCGGCGGCGACACCGGCGCGGACTGCGTGGGCACCGCCCATCGCCAGGGCGCGGCCTCGGTCACGCAGCTGGAGATCATGCCGCGTCCGGGCGAGGACCGCAGCGCGGGCCAGCCCTGGCCGACGTTCCCCATGCTCTACAAGGTGACGTCCGCGCACGAGGAGGGCGGCGAGCGGGTCTACTCCGTGTCGACCACCCACTTCGAGGGCGACGAGGACGGCAACGTCCAGTACCTGCACCTCGTCGAGGTGGAGTTCATCGACGGCAAGCTGACGCAGAAGCCGGGCACGGAGCGCAGGATCCCCGCCCAGCTGGTCACGCTCGCGATGGGCTTCACGGGCACGGACCAGGACAACGGCCTCGTCTCCCAGTTCGCCCTGGACCTCGACGCGCGCGGCAACGTGGCACGCGACGACGAGTTCCAGACCAACGTCCCCGGCGTCTTCGTCGCCGGTGACGCGGGCCGCGGCCAGTCACTCATCGTGTGGGCCATCGCGGAGGGCCGCTCGGCCGCCCGCGGGGTCGACCGCTTCCTGACCGGAGTCAGCGAACTGCCGGCCCCGATCCGCCCGACGGACCGCTCCCTGACCGTCTGACCGACGCGACGGCGGCCTGACGGCCCCTCAAAAGACGTCCCGTACAACGGCGTACGGAACTGAGCGCGACGCTCGCCCGACCTGTCCCCGACCGGACGCCTGGGCGGGCGTCGCGGTGCGTCCGCCCTCGGTCGCGCCGGTCACTCACTGAGTGGCGTGCCCGAGGGGGTCGGTGTAGGTGACCGTGCTGGTGCGGTCCGGCTCCGCATCGCCGTACGGGATACGGGAGTTGAGGATGCCGTCGCGGGTCTCGACGACCCGGCCGCCGGCGTCGTACGCGTAGTCGAAGGCGGTGTCCTTGGAGCAGGTGGTGCCAGTTCCCGGCATGTGGAGACTGAGACTTGAGTGGGCGTCACATGCGTCTGTGCCGTGGCCCTACCGCTTCGGCGGTTACGGCACCCGGTACGTCTCCCCGTACACCTTCCACTCCAGCGGTGTCTTCAGGGTCAGGTTGCCGTCGTAGAGGAACTGGCGCTGGGCCGTGTCGATGCGGGTGGTGTCGCGGTCCGGCTTCTTCGCCTTCATCGCCGTGCGGCGCACGTCGAGGAAGATGTCGAGGTACGCCTTCTCCTTGCCGCCCTGCGCCGGGGTGTCCGCCTCCCGCATGGCCTTCTCGCGCAGGCCGTAGAAGCCGCTCGGCCCGGTGCCGGGGCCGTGCAGGACCATCGCGTCGTAGTAGATGAACTGGCCGAGCGTGCCCAGGCCGTCGAGCTTGGCGAGGCGGACGGCCGGGTCGAAGTAGACGCGGTCGCGCTCGGAGTTCTGGGCGGCGCGGAAGGCCGGGTCGGACGCCTCCTTCTTCCACGCGGCGGTGAAGCCGGGGTCGAGGCCCTCGTGGGAGTCCGTGCCGTCGACCTTGCGCAGGGCGGGCAGATAGTGGGCGAGGCCGTTGTCCGGGTGGGCCTTCGTGTACCGCTCGACGAGGGTGAGCAGGTCGTGCGTGCCGGTGCAGAAGCCGATGATCCCGGCCGTGTAGCCCTGCCCGTCCTTGATGTCCTCGATGTAGCCGTACTGGCCGCGCCAGTCGAGCGTCGAGTTCTCCGCACTCGCCACGATCTGCTGGGCGAGGTCCTTCTTCGCGGGCGCGGCGAGGCCGGGCGGCAGGTCGGCGATGGCGTCGTCGTCGGCCTGCTTCTCCGCGGCGGCCTTGGCGGCCGCGGCGTCCTCGGCGGACGGGCGCGACGTGGACGAGCCGTGCGAGCCGCCCTTGCCGTCGGCGTGCCCCGGCGTGAAGAGGAACACCGCGACCGTGGCGACCGGAGCCGCGGCCAGGAGTATGCAGCCTGCGCGTTTCATGGGGCTCAGATTACGTGGCGGACGCAGGGGGAGCGGGAGAGGGAGTGGGCGAAGTGACAGCTCGTCGTTCTAGGGCCGCTTGAGGAACGTCAGCGCCATGAGGAGTACGAACAATCCCGCGCACGCCGAGCTCTGTACCAGGGTGCGGCGGGCGTGGGGCGCGTACGCGAGGGCGAGGGTCGCCGCGCCGCCCGTGAGCAGGCCGCCCAAGTGGCCCTGCCAGGAGGCGAATCCGGCCGAGATCAGCATCCACAGCAGGAAGTACGCCATGAATCGGTTGACGCCGCTCATGTCCGCGCCCAGGCGCCGCGCCATCACGTAGTACGCGGCGCCGAGCCCGAAGATCGCGCCCGACGCGCCGACCGTGAGGGTGCCCGGGGCGATCAGGTAGACGAGCACGGAGCTGCCGAACGCGGACAGGAGATAGACGGCGAGGTAGCGGACGCGTCCCAGCTGTGTCTCGACGACGCGGCCGAGGTTCCACAGCGAGTACATGTTGAACAGGATGTGCAGGATCCCGAAGACGCCCTCGGTGGCCGGCATGTGGAGGAACGCGCCGGTGATCATCCGGTACCACTCGCCCGCCACCACCCCCTCCGCGTGGAAGTCGGCCGGGAACCCGTCCTGGTACACGTAATGCCCGCCGTCAGGGCCGACGAGCCCCGCGCCCAGCATCCCGAACCGGTCCACGACGGCCGGGCGCACCAGCTCGGCGAGGTAGGCCACGATGTTCAGGCCCATCAGGACGTACGTGACGAGCGGGACGGCCGACACCCGCCCGCCGAAGACCGTGCGGGCCTGGCGGACCGAGCGGACGCCCTCCTTCACGCAGTCGGGGCAGTGGTGGCCGACGGCCGCCGACCGCATGCAGTCGGGGCAGATGGGCCGCTCGCAGCGGGTGCAGCCGACGTAGGTCTCCACCTTGGGATGGCGGTAGCAGGTGGTGACCGCGGGGGTCGTGGCGGGCTGGGACTCGGCTTCCACGGCCGGCTCCTCTGAGGTTCGGGGAGGGGGACAGAGCCGGTGGGGACGGCGGCGAACAAAATAGCGAACGCCGTCAGGTGCCGGTGCCCGGGGTGCGGGTCAGCCAGGCGGTGGCCCGCGCGAGCGCCGCGTCCGCCTCGGGCAGGAACCCGGCCGCGCCCAGGAACCCGTGGAACACCCCCGGATACAGCGCCACCTCCGCCCGCACCCCGGCCCGCGCGAGCCGCCGTGCGTAGGCGAGACCCTCGTCGCGCAGCGGGTCGCAGTCCGCGAGGAGCACGAGGGCGGGCGGCAGCCCGTCGAGGTCGGGTGCCAGCCCGGGCGAGGCGGCGGCGGGATCGCTGTTGGCGCCGAGGTACTGCTCCCAGTACCAGCGCATATGAGCCGTCGTGTGGAAGAACCCCCGTTCGAACGCCACCGGCGACTCGCCGCCGAGCCGGTGGTCGAGCACCGGGTACAGCAGCAACTGGCCCGCGATCGCCGGCCCCTCGGGATCGCCCTGGGCCCGCTGTGCGACGGCGGCGGCCAGGTTGCCGCCACTGGAGTCCCCGGCGACGAACAGCCGGTCCGGGGCGCACCCCAGTTCCCGCGCGTGCGCGGCGGCCCACCGCGCCACGGCGTACGCGTCGAGGGAGGCGGCCGGGAAGGGGTGCTCGGGGGCCCGCCGGTAGTCGACGGAGACCACCGACGCACCGGACAGCGCGGCGAGTCGGCGGCAGAGCCCGTCGTGTGTGTCGAGGTCGCAGAGCACCCACCCGCCGCCGTGCAGGAACACCACGAGCGGGCGCGGGCCGTCGGACTCGGGTTCGTAGATCCGTACGGGCACGGGGGCGTCGAGACCCGGCGCGGACACCCGGCGCTCGGTCACCGACCGCATCGGCACGGCCGGCTTCCCGAGCCCCGCCCGCGCGGCGGCCCGCAGGGCGCCCGCGTCGAGGGGTCCGTCGGCCGGGTCGGGGAACGTGGCCGACATGGCGTCGCACAGGGTGCGCGCCTGCGGGGTGAGGGGGTCGTGCGCCGTCATCCCGCCGTCGACCCCCCGTCCACCGTGAACTCCGTGCCGGTGATGTACGAGGAGGCGTCCGACGCCAGGAACAGGACCAGCTCACCGACCTCTTCGGGGCGGCCCATCCGGCCCAGCGGCAGATGCGACCAGTCCTTGCCGGAGACCCCGGAGATCATCGGGGTGTCGATGGCGCCCGGGTGCACCGAGTTGACGCGGATCCCGTACCCCGCCAGGTCGAGCGCCGATGACCGGGTCAGGCCGCGAAGGCCGAACTTCGTGGAGCCGTAGGCGGCGTGGCCCGGGATGCCGATGAGACCCGCCGTCGAGGAGACGTTGACGACCGATCCGCCGCCCGCCTCCCTCATCGCGGGCACCACGGCCTGGATGCCGAGGAACGGGCCGAGGAGATTGACCCGGATCAGCTGCTCGAAGTTCTCCAGGGTCTCCCGCTCGACCGGGGCGGTGCGCCACAGTGCCGCGTTGTTGACCAGCGCGTCGATGCGTCCGAAGGCGCCGAGCGTGGCATCGACGACCTCGCCCCAGCTGTCCGGGTCCGACACGTCGTGCCGCACGAACAGCCCTTGCTCACCGAGCGACTTGGCGACCTCGATCCCCTCCTCCTCCCGCACGTCCGTGACGACGACCCGCGCGCCGGCCGCCGCGGCGAGAGCGGCCTCCGCCGCGCCCTGCCCGCGCCCCGCGCCCGTGATGACAACGACCTTGCCGTCCAGTGAGACCGTCACTTCGCCTCCAGTGCCCGGAAGTGCGGGATGACCTTCTCGCCCCACTGGCGGATGGTCTCCATGCACGCCTCCTGCGGGACCGTGCCCATCTGGATCAGGCACATCACCTCGTCCACGCCGATCTCGCGCAGTTGCTCGACGTACGAGATCGCGGTGTCCGCGGAGCCGTAGGCGTGTTCGGCGTTGTAGGTGCCGGTGTCGACCGGGCGGGCCGGGATGTTCGCCTCGTGCAGCTTGGCGACGAGCTCCTCGCGGTCCTTGGCCATCGCGGCCACGTGGTCGGCCGTGTCCTCGGACTCCGCGTAGGAAGTGGGTGCGGGCGCGTTCCCGTACCAGTGCGCGATCGACTCGGCGAAGAAGCGCTGGCCGCGCGTGCCGAGGCGCAGGGCGAGGTCCGCGTCGTCGAGGACGATCGTCGGGCAGAGCGCCGAGAGGTGGTCGTTGACCTCGGTGGACACGAAGCGCTCGCCGGTGCGGGTCGCGATGGCCTCGTCGTAGACCTTCCGCATCGTGCGGACGTCGTCGGCGCCGGCGAAGCCCATCACCAGGGCCCCGATGCCGAGTTCGGCCGCGAGCTTGAGCGTGTCGTGCTTGGAGCAGGCCATGAAGAGCGGCGGGTGCGGGTTCTGCACCGGGCGCGGCAGGATCGCGCCGGGTCCGATGTCGATCGAGCCGTGCCACTCGAACTGCTCCTCGCGCCAGGCCGAGGAGAAGATCCGCAGGGCCTCCTCCATCTGCGGATACGTGTCCTCGGGGCGGACCCCGTACATCCGCATCTCCTGCTTCGTCGCGCCGCGGCCCGCGCCGATGTCGACGCGGCCGCCGGTCAGTGAGTCGAGCATCGCGGCCCGCTCGGCGACGCGGACGGGGTGCTGGTAGCCGAAGGGCATCGTGACGACGCCGTGCCCGATGCGGATCCGGGACGTCCTGGCCGCGACCCAGGTCAGGAAGATCTCGGACGCGCTCATGTGCGCGTACTGGGTGAGGGAGTGGTGCTCGACCGCCCAGATGCGGTCGAAGCCCATCTCCTCGGCGAACACGGCCTGTTCGACGCAGTCCTTGAAAACCTGGCGCTCGTTCTCCGGCGTCGGGTCGGCGAGCTGGGCCTCGAAGATCATGGAGAACTTCACGGGGATCCTCCCGAGTGATGTGTTTCTAATAGGAATACTTCTAGCAGGCATACGCATGGCGAGGGAAGGGGCTACGTAGACTGCGTGCGTGGTGAAGAAGAAGGCGGTAGACGACGCGGCCGGCGCGGAGCGCCCCGCACTCCCGGCGACCAGCTGGGCGGTGCTCGGACTGCTCTCCTTCGGTGAGGAGCTGTCCGGCTACGACCTGAAGAAGTGGTCCGACTGGTCCCTGCGCTTCTTCTACTGGAGCCCGTCGTTCAGCCAGATCTACAGCGAGCTCAAGCGCTTGGAGAAGGCCGGTTACGCGACCTCGCGGATGGTCGCGCAGGAGACCGGCACCCGCGACAAGCGGGTCTACCGGATCACCGACGAGGGCATGGAGGCCGTGCGGACCTGGGCGCGCGAGGCGCCCGTCGACCCGCCCGTCCTCAAGCACGGGCCCATGCTGCGGCTCTGGCTCGGGCACCTGCTCGAAGGTGAGCAGATGCGTGAAGTGCTCGCGCGGCACCGGGAGTTCGCCGAGACGATGCGGGTGCGCGCGGAGGAGGACGTGGAGGGCGCGAAGGCCAACGAGGCCTGGACGTACCCCACGCTCACGCTCAAGTGGGCCGAGCGGTACTACGCGTCCGAGCGCGACCTCGCCGACGCCATGCTCGCGGACATCGAGGAGCTGGAGCGCGGCAAGCGCCCGTAGGTGCGCCGGAAGTAGAGCAGCGGCCCCGCGTCGCGGTGCGTGGTCAGTGAGGTGACCCGGCCGAGCGCGATGGCGTGGTCGCCGCCGTCGAGCACGTCGGCGAGTTCGCACTCGATCGTGGCGAGCGCTCCGTCGAGCAGGGGTGCGCCGTTGCCGCCCGGCCGCCAGGGCGTGCCGGCGAACTTGTCGCCGCCCGTCACCGCGAAGCGCCGGCACAGCTCGCTCTGGTCCTCGGCGAGGACGTTGACGGCGAACCGGCCGGCCGTCCTGATCCGTGGCCAGGTCGTCGAGGTGTGCGCCGGGCAGAAGCAGACCAGGGGCGGGTCGAGCGAGACCGACGAGAACGACTGCACGGCCATGCCTGTGGGCCGGCCGTCTCCGTCGAGTGCGGTGATGACCGCGACGCCCGTACAGAAACCGGCGAGGGCGGACTTCAGGTCCTCGGCCGAGGTGGCGGGGTGGGTGGGGATCGGCATGCGAGGCCTCCAAGGAATGTGCCTACTAGGTATATGCCTAACCGAAACACTTGTGATTGGATACCGGCCACGCTCGCACGTCAAGTACCCCTGATCACAGGGAGGGTTCGTGACCAGCACCACCCCACCGCGTACGCTCGCCCAGCTCCCCGAGTACGCCGCCGCCGCGTACGGCGACCGGGAGGCACTCGCCGACGGCGAGGTCCGCTGGAGCTTCAGCCGGCTGCGCGACGAGATCGCCGCGGCCTCGCGCGCCGCCGTCGCGCACGGCATACGCCCCGGCACCCGCGTCGCGATCTGGGCCGCCAACAGCCGTCAGTGGATCCTCGCCGCACTGGGCGCGGTCGGCGCCGGGGCGGTCCTCGTCCCGGTCAACACGCGCTACAAGGCGGCCGAGGCCACCGACATCATCCGCCGCAGCGGCGCCGAACTCCTCTTCACGGAACGCGGCTTCCTCGGCACCGACTACGTCCACACACTCCGCGCGAGCGGCGAGGACCTGGGCGCCCTGCGCTCCGTGGTCGTCCTCCGCGGCGACGCGCACGACGACGCTCTCGCATGGGAGACGTACCTGAAGGCGGGCGAAGGAGTCACCGACACCGAACGCCTGGCCCGCGCCGCCGCCGTGGGCCCCGACGACCTCAGCGACATCCTCTACACCTCCGGCACCACGGGCCGCCCCAAGGGCGTGATGACGACCCACGGACAGACGGTCCGCCTCTACGAGGAGTGGTCGCACCAGGTCACCCTGAGAACCGGCGACCGCTACCTCCTGCTGAACCCGTTCTTCCACACCTTCGGCTACAAGGCGGGCATCATCGCCTGCCTGCTGCGCGGCGTCACGATGCTGCCCGAGGAGGTCTACGACGCCGACCGCGTCCTGGAGCGCATCGCCACCGAACGCGTCTCCTGCCTGATGGGCCCGCCGACGGTGTTCCACGGCCTGATCCACCACCCCCACCGGAGCGAAGCGGACCTCGGAGCGCTGCGGCTCGCCGGAACCGGCGCCGCCGCCGTCCCGACCGAACTGGTCGAACTGATCCGCACGGAACTCGGCGCCCCCGACGTGTTCACGGCGTACGGACTCACCGAGTCGGGCGGCGTCGTCTCCGTCTGCCCCACCGACGCCGACGCGTGGACGGTCGCGCACACGGTGGGCCGCGCGCTGCCCGGCATCGAGATCCGGATCGCCTCACCGCTGGGCGACGAACTGCCCGCAGGTGAACCGGGCGAGGTGCAGGTGCGCGGCTACCACGTGATGCGCGGCTATCTGGACGACGAAACAGCAACCCATGAGGCAGTTCCCCAGGACGGCTGGCTCCGCACGGGCGACATCGGCACGCTCGACGACCGCGGCTTCCTCACCATCACGGACCGGCTCAAGGACATGTACGTCGTGGGCGGGTTCAACGCATACCCGGCCGAGGTCGAGAACACCCTCCTGGGCCACGAACTGATAGTCGACGCGGCCGTGGTCGGCGCCCCGGACGAACGGCTGGGCGAGGTTGGTGTCGCCTTCATCGTCGTATCCGGACCCGTGGACGCACAGCAGCTCACCGCATGGACGCGCGAGCGCTTGGCCAACTTCAAGGTGCCGCGCCGCTTCGTGACCGTCCGCGAGCTGCCGCGCAACGCGGGCGGCAAGCTCCTGAAAGGCGCGCTGCGCAGCAAGGCAAGAGGAGACCGGGGATGAATTTCACCAGGGAGCAGGACGAACTGCGCTCGGCCGTACGGGCGGTGCTGACCCGGCACGAGGGTGCGGCCGCGTGGGGCCCGCTCACCGAGGCGGTCGGCGCGGCGGGCCTCGGGGTGCCGGAGGAGTACGGGGGGTACGGCGGCGGCACGGTGGAGACGTACGTGGTCATGGAGGAACTGGGCCGGAGGCTCAGCCCGGTCCCGTACCTGGCCTCCACAGTCCTGGCCACACAGGCGCTACTCGCGTCCGGTAACACGCGGGCCTGCGCGGAGCTGCTCCCCGAACTCGCCGACGGCACCGCGGTGGGAGCGCTGGCCTGGGCGGAGGACGGAAGCTGGGAGCCGGAGGCGATGAACGCCCGGGTCCGAGCGGGCCGGCTGACCGGAGTGAAGGAGCACGTCCTGACGGGCCCAGGGCGCCCGGACACCCTGCTGGTCCTGGCCCGAGGTGAAGACGGACTCGGCCTGTTCCAAGTCGAGCTTCCCGAAACCGAGTTCACGCCCCTGCCCACCATGGACCAGACCCGCCCCCAGGCCCGAGTCATCTTCGACGGGTCCCCGGCCAAGATCCTCGCAGCCGACGGCGAACGTGTCCTGTCCCGAGTGCGGGACCTCGCCTGCACAGCGCTGGCGGCCGAACAGACAGGCGCCGCGACCCGGGCACTCGCGGACACCATCCAGTACGCCAAGGACCGAGTGCAGTTCGGGCGGCCCATCGGCTCGTTCCAGGCGGTCAAGCACCGGATAGCCGACCTGCACGTCCAACTGGAGGCGGCACGCTCGCTGGCACTGGCGGCCGCGCACTCCGACGCCGCACCCCACCTGGCGGCAGCGGCAGAAGCCGCCTGTTCCCAGGCATACAAGCAAGTGGCCGGCGAGATGATCCAGCTGCACGGAGGCATAGGCATCACCTGGGAACACGAGGCCCACCGCCATCTGAAGCGGGCCCACTCGGGCGGCCACCTTTTCGGCACCCCGTCGGCGCACCGCCGACGGCTCGCCGACAGGCTGGGCCTGACCTCAGTGGCGTAGCCTCGGAACTCCCGCCACACGACAGCACGATCGGAGCCGCCCAATGCCCGGGATCACTGACAACGGCGTACGGCTGCTGCCCGCGGCGGAACGGACGGCTGCGCCCTGGAAGAACGGCGGCGGGGTCACCCGCAATATCGCGGCGTCACCACCGGACGCGGGGACGGACGACTTCGTGTGGCGGGTGAGCCTCGCGGACGTCGAGAACGACGGCCCGTTCTCGGCGTTCCCCGAAGTCGACCGGACCCTGACGATGGTCGAGGGCGCCGGCATGGAACTGACGCTCGGCGGCGAACGCAGAACCGTGGACGAGCGCTACGTGCCACAGGACTTCCGCGGAGACGTCCCGACCGACTGCCGCCTCATCGACGGCCCGGTGGTGAACTTCAACGTCATGTGGCGCAGGGGAGCGGGCACGCCCCCGTCGGTGGCAGTGGTCCGAGGCCGCCTCACCATCACCGGCAAGGCCCTGGTGGTAGCCCTCGACGAACAGGGCGCCGACATCGCCGACGTGACGCTGGACCACTACGACGCAGCCCTGATGGACTCCACCACCGGTACGGCCGCCCTGCACGCCAGAGGCCGTACCGCAGTAGTCACGTTCCCCTGACCCGGCATACGAGACGCCCACCGCGACACGAAACCCAGACCCCCACCCTGGCAGGATGTGCGCGCGGAGCCACTTCGTCACACCCGGCGTACGAGACGGCCGCCGCGAGATGAACCCCAGACCCCCACCGGCCGGGAGCCGCCCCCGACGGGAGGGGACGTGGCGGGATGTGCGCGCGGAGCCACCCCAGGGAGCGCTCGGGACGCAACCCTCTGGTGCCCAGAACCCATAGAACGGCGAGCACGTACATCCCGCCGCGTCCCCGCACCCCCAAACGGCGAGACGCTCCAAGAGCGGCGCCGCACCCCCAAACGGCGAGACGCTCCAAGAGCGGCGCCGCACTCCAAACGGCGAGACGCCCCACGACCAAGGCCGCGAGGCGTGCCGAACCACGGCGAACCCGGAACCGGAGCGCGTCAGCCCCCCAGCACCCGAGCCCGGCAAGCCGCAGGCGTCCCCCAAGCGTCCCGCAGCGGTCGGGCCTTGCGCAGCCACAGCGACAGGTCCAGCTCCTGCGTGTACCCGATCGCCCCATGGAGCTGGAGCGCAGCCCGCGCCGCCGCGTAAGACGCCTCGCCCGTAGCCACCTTCGCCGCCGCGATGTCCCCGGGCGCAAGCGAGAGCGCCGCCCCGAACACCAGAGGCCGCGCGAACTCCAGCCCCGTGAGCGCGTCCGCGAGCCGGTGCTTCACGGCCTGGAAGGAGCCGATGGGGACGCCGAACTGGGTGCGCTGCGTGACGTATTCGACGGTCCGGTGCAGCAGGGAGAGCCCCACGCCGAGCGACTGCGCGGCGGTGAGGAACGAGGCCAGGTCGACGGCCCGCGCCGCCGCGTCCCGCACGTCCGGCCCGCGCGCGAGCAGCGTCCCGCCCTCCGCAGGCGCGTAGAGCCGGCGCGCAGGATCGGCGGACGGCAGCAGGGGCCCGTGGCCGCCGGAGGCGAGCCGTAGCTCGTCACCGCTGACGACGAAGACGGCGTCGGCGGAATCCGCGTCAAGGACGTACGAGGAGTCCACACCCAAGGAAACGACCGCGTCCCCGGAGGCGATCTGGGGAAGCCATTCCTTGGCGACCTCAGGCAGGCAGCCCAACAGTCGAGCAACGGCAGCAGTCTCCACCACAGGCCCAGGCACCCCGTGCCGCCCCAACTCCACGTAGGAGAGGGCCAGTTCGACCGGAAGGAACCCGGCCCCGTCGAACGCCTCCGGAACGCCGAGCGCGAAGACCCCCGTCTCGCCCAGCCGCTCCCACAAAGCCCGCCCGGGCCCATGGTCGCCGGACGACCAGGCCCGGATCACCGTGGGCGTATCCGCGGCGCCCAGAAGCCGATCGAGCGTGCGCCCGAACTCGGCCTGCTCCGCGTCGAGGAGGAACCTCATCAGCGCCGTCCCTTCGGCAGGCCGAGCAGCCGCTCGGCGATGATGTCGCGCTGGATCTCGTTGGTCCCCGCATAAATGGGCCCGGCAAGCGAGAAGACGTACCCCTCGCCCCACCCCCCGTCGTCGACCAACTCCCCGCCCGCGCCGAGAAGGTCGAGCGCGGTCTCGTGCAGAGCGATGTCGTACTCCGACCAGAACACCTTGTTCAGGCTGGACTCGGCGCCGATCGTCTGGCCGGCCGCGAACCGCGACGCGTTGGCGTACGTGAACAGCTGGTACGCACGCGCCCCGATCACCGCATCCGCGACGCGATCGCGCGTGCCCGGGTCCTCCCCGCACTCGCGCCACAGCCGCACGAGCCGGTCGGCGGAAGCGAGGAAGCGCCCGGGGGAGCGCAGCGTGAGCCCCCGCTCGTTCCCCGTGGTGGACATCGCGATCCGCCACCCGTTGCCCGGCTCACCGATGACGTCCGCGTCGGGCACGAAGACACGGTCGAGGAACAGCTCGGCGAACGCGGGCTTCCCGTCGAGCCGCCCGATGGGCCGCACGGTCACCCCGGGCGCCCGCAGGTCGAACATGAGGTAGGTCAGGCCCTGATGGGGCTTGGGCGCGTCAGGGTCCGTACGGAAGATCCCGAAGGCCCGGTCGGCGAACGCGGCCCGCGAAGACCAGGTCTTCTGCCCGGAGAGCAGCCAGCCCCCCTCGGTGCGCGCGGCCTTGGACTTGAGGGACGCCAGGTCGGAACCGGCCTCGGGCTCGGACCAGGCCTGCGCCCAGATCGTCTCGCCGCTCGCCATGGACGGCAGCACCCGGGCCCGCTGCTCGGGGGTGCCGTGGTCGAAGAGGGTCGGTGCGAGCAGGTTGATGCCGTTCTGCGAAACACGCCCCGGGGCGCCCGCGGCGTAGTACTCCTCCTCGAAGAGCAGCCACGTAAAGATGTCGGCTCCCCGTCCCCCGTACTCCTCGGGCCAGGACACCACCGACCAGCGGCCGGCGTGGAGCTCGGCCTCCCACGCGCGGTGCGCGGCAAACCCCTCCTCGGTCTCCAGGGACGGCAGCGGCTCGCCCGGGACCTGCGCGGCAAGCCACTCACGTGCCTCGGTGCGGAACGCGTCCTCGGCGGGCGTGAAGTCGAGGTCCATCAGGCGTTCGCCTCCTTCATCGCGCGTACGTCCATGCCGCCGAGGGAGTCCTTCGCCGTCTCCGCGTTGTGCGCGTGGGCGAGATGGTGCAGGCCGAACACGGAGTCCATGCCCGCGTGCAGGCCCTGAAGGTCCTCCGCCTGGTTCACCGCCCGCTTGGTGAGGGCGAGTCCGAGCCGCGGCATCTCGGCGACGCGCAGCGCCAGCTCGTCGGTCGTCGCGGCCAGTTCGCCGCGCGGTACGACGCGGTTGACCATCCCCACCTCGTAGGCCCGGCGGGCGCTCATCCGGTCGCCGGTGAACAGGAACTCCTTGGCGACGCGCGGCGGCATCACCCAGGGGTGCGCGAAGTACTCGACGCCGGGGATCCCCATGCGCACGACGGGATCCGCGAAGAACGCGTCGTCGGAGGCCACGATCAGGTCGCAGACCCATGCGAGCATCAGCCCGCCCGCGACGCACGCCCCGTGGACCGAGGCGATCACCGGCTTCGGCAGCTCGCGCCAGCGCCGGCACATGCCGAGATACACCTCCGACTCGCGGGCGAACCGCGACTCGGCGCCCTGCTTGTCCGAGTGGTCCCACCAGAGCCCGGCCCGCCGCTCGAAGGGCAGATGCGCGTCCCGCTCCGGGGTGCCGATGTCGTGCCCCGCGGAGAAGTGGTCACCCGCGCCGGCCAGGACGACGACCTTGACGTCGGGGTCGTCGGCCGCGCGGTAGAAGGCGGCGTCCAGGGCGTAGGTCATCGCCGAGTTCTGCGCGTTGCGGTACCGCGGACGGTTCATCGTCACGTACGCGACCGGGCCGCGGCGCTCGTACAGGACAGGCGCAGGACCCTTGTGCGGGGCGGGCTCGGGACCCTCGTGCGGGGCGGGTTCAGGACTGTCGTGGGCTGCGGGCATCGGAAACATCCTTCCCTAACAAGTGTTTGGTAGGTTAACGTACGTCCATGAGCAGCGTCGAGGAGTTTCGCGCCGAGATCCGGGCCTGGCTCGCGGACCATCTCGTAGGGGAGTTCGCCGAGTTGAGGGGCCGCGGCGGGCCGGGCCGTGAGCACGAGGCGTTCGAAGGACGGCTCGCCTGGGAGCGGCACATGGCGGCGCACGGGTGGACCTGCGTCGGCTGGCCCGTCGAGCACGGCGGCCGCGGCGCGAGCCTCGACGAGCAGATCGCGTTCCACGAGGAGTACGCGCTCGCGGACGCGCCCGCCCGGGTCAACCACATCGGGGAGCAGCTCCTCGGGCCGACGCTCATCGCCTTCGGCACACAGGAGCAGAAGAAGCGCTTCCTGCCGCCGATCGTCGCCGTCGAGGAGCTGTGGTGTCAGGGCTACAGCGAGCCGGACGCGGGCTCGGACCTGGCGAACGTCCGCACGAGAGGCGCCCTGTCACCCGACGGTTCGCAGTGGGTCGTCGACGGTCAGAAGATCTGGACCTCGCTCGCCCATGAGGCGCAGTGGTGCTTCGTCGTCGCCCGCACCGAACCCGGCTCGCGGCGGCACGCGGGCCTGTCCTATCTCCTCGTGCCCCTGGATCAGCCGGGCGGCCGTGTCGACGTACGCCCCATCGTGCAGCTCACCGGCACCAGCGAGTTCAACGAGGTGTTCTTCGACGGCGCCCGCACCGACGCGTCCCACGTAGTCGGCGAGCCCGGCGACGGCTGGCGGATCGCGATGGCCACCCTCGGCTTCGAGCGCGGCGTCTCCACCCTCGGCCAGCAGGTCGGATTCCGCCGCGAATGGGACGCACTCGCGGAGCTGGCCAGGAAGAACGGCGCGATCGCCGACCCTCTGATCCGCGACCGCCTCGTCCAGGCCTGGATCGACCTGGAGGCCATGGCGGCCTCCGCCCGGCGCGGCGTCGACCCCTCCGTCGGCAAGCTCCACTGGGCGGCCTGGCACCGCGGTCTCGGTGAGCTCGCCATGGACGTGTGCGGCGCCGCGTCCACGATCGCCGCCGGTGAACCCTACGAACTCGACGACTGGCAGCGGCTGTTCCTCTTCTCCCGCGCCGACACCATCTACGCCGGATCCGACGAGATCCAGAAGAACATCGTCGCCGAGCGCCTGCTCGGCCTGCCCAAGGAGGCGCGGGTATGAGCGCGAAGCCCGAGTACGTGCCCGGCCACGGCCTGCTGAAGGGCCGCACGGCCGTCATCACCGCAGCCGCCGGAGCCGGGATCGGCGGCGCGACGGCACGCAAGTTCCTCGAAGAGGGCGCCCGCGTCCTCATCAGTGACGCGCACGCCCGCAGGCTCAAGGAGAGCGAACAGGCGCTCGCCGACGAGTTCGGCGCGGCGAACGTCGCCTCACTGCCCTGCGACGTCACCGACGAGGAACAGGTCGCGGCCCTGTTCGCACTGGCCGCCGAGGCACACGGCGGCCTCGACATCGTGGTCAACAACGCCGGTCTCGGCGGCACTTCGGACCTCGTCGACATGACGGACGATCAGTGGTCCCGCGTCCTCGACGTCACCCTGAACGGCACGTTCCGGTGCACCAGGGCCGCCCTGCGCGCCTTCCGCGACACCGGCCGCCACGGCGTCGTCGTGAACAACGCGTCCGTCGTCGGCTGGCGCGCCCAGGCCGGACAGGCCCACTACGCCGCCGCCAAGGCGGGCGTCATGGCCCTCACCCGGTGCGCCGCGATCGAGGCCGCCGAGTACGGAGTCCGGGTCAACGCGGTCTCGCCCAGCCTCGCCATGCACCCCCACCTCGTGAAGGTCACCTCCGCCGAACTCCTCACCGAACTCACCGAGAAGGAGGCCTTCGGCCGGTACGCCGAGCCCTGGGAGATCGCCAACGTGATCGTGTTCCTGGCGTCCGGCTACTCCTCGTACATGACGGGCGAGGTCGTCTCCGTCAGCAGCCAGCATGCGTAGCGCCGGCGCCGCGCCGGTGAGGACGACAATGGACGCGTGCCTACCAAGAAGAAGCCCCAGGTGACCGCCTCGCCCGAGCGCCGCCGCGAACTCCTCGACACCGCGGCCGAGGTCTTCGCCGCCCAGGGGTACAACGCCACCACCGTCCGCAAGATCGCCGACCACGCGGGCATGCTCGCGGGCAGCCTCTACTACCACTTCGACTCCAAGGAGTCGATGCTCGAAGAGATCCTGCGGACCTTCCTCGACGAGCTGTGGCACGGATACGACTCCGTCCTCGACTCCCGGCTCGGCCCCAGGGAAACCCTGGAGGCCCTCGTCACCGAGTCCTTCCGCGAGATCGACCGGCACCGCGCCGCCGTCGCCATCTACCAGAAGGAGTCCAAGCACCTCGCCGTCCAGGAGCGCTTCGAGTTCCTCGCGGACTCCCAGCGCAAGTTCGAGAAGGCGTGGCTCTCCACCCTGGAGCGCGGCGTCGCCGCCGAGGTGTTCCGCGCCGACCTCGACATCCGGCTCACCTACCGGTTCGTCCGCGACACCGTCTGGGTCGCCGCGTCCTGGTACCGCCCCGGCGGACAGCACAGCCCCGAGGAGATCGCCCGCCAGTACCTCTCGATGGTCCTGGACGGCATCGCCGTACGCGTCACCCAACCCTGAAGGGAAACCCGTCATGGCCGAGGCCTACATAGTCGAAGCGGTCCGCACCCCCGTCGGACGGCGCAAGGGAGGCCTCGCCGCCGCCCACCCCGCCGACCTCGGGGCGCACGTCCTCAAGGAGCTCGTGGCCCGCTCCGGGATCGACCCCGCCGCCGTCGAGGACGTCGTCTTCGGCTGCCTCGACACGGTGGGCCCGCAGGCCGGTGACATCGCGCGGACGGCCTGGCTCACCGCCGGCCTCCCCGAGGAGGTCCCCGGCGTGACCATCGACCGCCAGTGCGGTTCGTCACAGCAGGCCGTGCACTTCGCGGCGCAGGGCGTCCTGTCCGGCACCCAGGACCTCGTCGTCGCCGGCGGCACCCAGAACATGACGCAGATCCCCATCGCCTACGCCTCCCGCCAGGCCGCCGAACCCCTCGGCCTCACGGACGGCCCGTACGCGGGCAGCGTGGGCTGGCGCGCCCGCTACGGCGACCAGCCGGTGAACCAGTTCCACGGCGCCGAGCTCATCGCCCGCAAGTGGGGCATCACCCGCCGTGACCAGGAGGAGTGGGCCCTGCGCTCCCACGAGCGGGCGATCCGGGCCATCGACGAGGGCCGCTTCGCCCGCGAGACCACCGCCTACGGAGATGTCACCGTGGACGAGGGCCCCCGCCGCGACACCACCCTGGAGAAGATGGCGGGCCTCAAGCCCGTCGTCGAGGGCGGCACGATCACCGCGGCCTGCTCCTCGCAGGTCTCCGACGGAGCCGCCGCGATGCTCCTCGCCTCGGAGCGCGCCGTACGCGAGCACGGCCTCACCCCGCGCGCCCGCGTCCACCATCTCTCCGTACGCGGCGAGGACCCCATCCGCATGCTCTCCGCGCCGATCCCCGCGACGGCGTACGCGCTGAAGAAGACCGGCCTGTCCATGGACGACATCGACCTCGTCGAGATCAACGAGGCCTTCGCCCCCGTGGTCCTCGCCTGGCTCAAGGAGACGGGCACGGACCCGGAGAGGGTGAACGTGAACGGGGGAGCGATCGCCCTCGGGCACCCCCTCGGCGCGACCGGCGTGAAACTGATGACGACGCTGCTGCACGAGCTGGAGCGCACGGGCGGACGCTACGGACTGCAGACGATGTGCGAGGGAGGAGGCCAGGCGAACGTCACGATCATCGAGCGTCTCTAGTCCCGTGACGGTCGTGCTAAGGTCGATGACGTTGCAGTTTTGGTACCCATAGACTTTATGTGCGCCTGACGGGAATGTTCCTCAGGCGCATTATTGTTTTCCGGCCGGTCCTCCGGGCCAACTCCGGATGGGGCTCAATGGTGCGACTGGAGATTCGAAGGACTCGGATTTCCGTACCGCCCCAGTAAAGGAGATTGTTATGGCCACCGGAACCGTGAAGTGGTTCAACTCGGAAAAGGGCTTCGGCTTCATCGAGCAGGACGGCGGCGGCGCCGACGTCTTCGCCCACTACTCGAACATCGCCACCCAGGGCTTCCGTGAGCTCCAGGAGGGCCAGAAGGTGACGTTCGACGTCACGCAGGGCCAGAAGGGCCCCCAGGCGGAGAACATCCTCCCCGCCTGAAACACCGCTTGATCCCAAGGATCACGCACCCCACGGCCGGGGTCCGCACCGCGAAGGTGCGGGCCCCGGCCCGTGCTGTCCCCAGGCCGGCGGCTCGCAGATGCGTCGATGGCCACACCAGGCCGGCGGCTCGCAGACGCGTCGATGGCCACCGGCTCCCGGCCGCCCAGGCCCAGGAAGGCATGCCCGCATGGCTAACCCCGCACGTCCGCCCCGCCCGACCCGCAACCGGTCCGCATCCGCTTCAGGAAACGCGGGCACCGGAAACGCCGGAAGGAGCGCCCGAGGCGGAAGGCCCGGCGGAAAGGGCCGCGTTCCCGAGCGCAGGCCCACGCCGCCGCAGGAATTCACGATGCCGGAGAACACGACGCCCGCGCTGCCCGCGGCCGCGACGTTCGCCGAGCTCGACATGCCGGCCGGCCTTCTGAAGACGCTCACCGAGCAGGGCGTCACCGAGCCGTTCCCCATTCAGGGCGCCACCCTCCCCAACTCCCTCGCGGGACGCGACCTCCTCGGCCGCGGCCGCACCGGCTCCGGCAAGACCCTCGCGTTCGGCCTGCCGATGCTCGCCCGCACCGCCGGCCTCAAGGCGGAGCCGCGCATGCCGCTGGCCCTCGTCCTGGTGCCGACCCGCGAGCTCGCCCAGCAGGTCACCGACGCTCTCACGCCGCACGCGGGCGCTGTCAGGCTCCGTCTGACCACCGTCGTCGGCGGCATGTCGATCTCCCGTCAGGCGTCCTCCCTGCGCCGCGGCGCGGACGTCGTCGTGGCGACGCCCGGCCGCCTCAAGGACCTCATCGAGCGCGGCGACTGCGACCTGTCCGAGGTGCGGATCACCGTCCTCGACGAGGCCGACCAGATGGCCGACATGGGCTTCATGCCGCAGGTCACGGCGCTCCTCAAGCAGGTCGCACCGGGCGGCCAGACCATGCTGTTCTCGGCGACGCTCGACCGGAACGTCGACCGGCTCGTCCGGCAGTTCCTCACCGACCCGGTCGTCCACTCCGTGGACCCGTCGGCGGGCGCCGTCACCACGATGGAGCACCACGTCCTCCACGTGCTCGACGAGACCGACAAGAAGGCAGTCACCGCGCGCATCGCCGCCCGCGAAGGCCGCGTGATCCTCTTCGTCGACACCAAGCGGTCCGCCGACCGGCTCGCCAAGCGGCTCCTCGCCAGCGGTGTCCTCGCGGCGCCGCTGCACGGCGGACGCTCGCAGCCGCAGCGCAACCGCACCCTGGAGCAGTTCAAGGACGGCCGGGTCACGGCCCTCGTCGCCACGAACGTCGCCGCCCGCGGCATACACGTCGACGACCTCGGCCTCGTCGTGAACGTCGACCCGCCGACCGAGCACAAGGACTACCTGCACCGCGGCGGCCGCACCGCCCGCGCCGGCGAGTCCGGCAGCGTCGTCACGCTGGTCCTGCCCGAGCAGAAGCGCGACGTCACGCGCCTCATGCGGGACGCGGGCATCCGCCCGCAGACCACCCAGGTCAAGTCCACCGACGAAGAGCTCGTCCGCATCACCGGCGCGCGCGAGCCCTCGGGCGTCCCCGCCGTCATCGAGGTCCCGGAGCCGGCCGCTCCGGCGGCCTCCGGTGCCCGCAAGCCGCGGCGCAGCCGTGGCGGCAGCGGACGCGGCCAGGGCGCCGGCCAGGCAGGGCGCGCCCAGGGCGGGCGCGCGCAGGCCGGGCGCGGCGAAGGCGGCGGCCAGGGCGGCGGGCGCGGCCAGGCCGTCCAGGGCGGCCGCTCCCAGGGCGCAGGTGGCCGGGGCCAGGGTGGCCGCTCCCAGGGCGGTCCCGGGCAGGGCGGCGCAGGTCAGAGCGCCGGCGGGCGCGGCGGCCGGGCGCGACGCGGTCCGCGTGACGCCGGGCGCGGCGCGGCCGCGTAAGCGGTACTCCAGCTGAACGGCGGGGCGGTGGGACGAGGTGAACAGCCTCGCCCCACCGCCCCGCTTCGCGTTCGCGTCAGTCGAGGAGCCGGTGACGCAGGGCCGTGACCGTGTGCCCGTCGAGGCCGAGCCCCCGCGAGACGTACCGGCCCAGGCTGCCGTAGTCCGCCCGCGCCTGGTCGACGGCCGCCGACAGATACTCCGTACGAACCTCCTGGAGCGGGATCAGCAGGTCCGGGTCGAGCATCATGCCGGACTGCTTCAACCCGTCGCGCACCTTCGCGTCGTATGCGGCACGGAACGCGTTCGACGCCAAGTAGTCGTCCACGGCGGTCCGTTCGGGGACGCCGAGCAGCAGCAGGAGGACGTACGTCGTCCAGCCCGTGCGGTCCTTCCCGGATGTGCAGTGGTACAGGAGCGCGCCCCGGCCCCCGGTGCCGTACGCGGCGTCGCGCAGGGTGGCCGCGAACCGCGCGCGGTTGTCGGCGTCCGACACGAACCGCGGATACACGCTCCGCATGAACGCGGCCGCCCGGCCGCCACCGAGCATCTCCTCCTGCCGCGCGGGGTCCCTGGAACCGATCGCGGCCATCATCTGCGCATACAGACCGTTGTCGGAGACCGGCCGCGACTCCGCGGTGAGCCCGGCGGGGAGGCGGTCCGCGCCGTCGTACTGGATCTCCACCGGCACCCGGTAGTCGACCACGCGGCGCAGACCGAGGCCCGCGAGCGTGGTGACGTCGGCGTCGGTGAGCTTGGCCAGGGCGTCGGAGCGGTAGACGAGTCCGTGGCGGACGCGACCGCCGCCGAGGGCCCGGTAGCCGCCCACGTCGCGGACGTTGACCGCGCCCTGGAGCGGGATGTGCCGGATCGGCGGGTCCTGGTACGGACGCCGTCCGGCCGCGGCGGCACCGGGCGCGACGGCCGCGGCCGTCAGGGTGGTGAGCGCGGCGCCGACGAGGGCGCGTCTCGAAACGGTGCGTGGCGTGCGTGGCATCGCTGAACTCCCTTGCGGGAAGCGGGATCACCCTGGGGTAGGCAGGGTGCCGAGCACGTGCCGGGCCTCGGACATCACGCGGGCGACGAGCTCCTCGCAGGTCGGGAGGTCCTCGATCACCCCCGCGACCTGGCCCGATGCCATGACGCCGAGGTCGGTGCGGCCCTCGACCATGGACGCCCTGAGGAGCATGGGGGTGTTCGCGGCGAGCAGGACCTGGCTCCACGACAGTTCCTTGCCGTGTTTCATCGCCAGTCCGTCGCGGACCATCTGCGGCCAGCTCAGGCCCGACAGCTTCCTGAACCCGGCGGCCCGCCGCACGGCCTGCACGAGCGCGCGTGTACGCCCCGCCCGCTCCAGCGAGTCGACGAGATCCGTCCGCAGCATGCGGTGCGGCAGACCGTCCACGGCGGTCGTCACCGTGACGTCCTTGACCGTGGCCGCCAGATATCTCGCCTTCACCGCGTCCGGGACGGTCGAGTCGGAGGTGAGCAGGAAGCGGGTGCCCATGGCGACGCCGGCCGCCCCGTATGCGAGGGCGGCGACCAGGCCGCGCCCGTCGTGGAACCCGCCCGCGCCGATCACGGGGATGTCCACGGCGTCCACGACCTGCGGCAGCAGCACCGTCGTCGCGACGTCCCCCGTGTGCCCGCCGCCCTCGCCGCCCTGCACGATGACGGCGTCCGCGCCCCACGCGGCGACCTTCTCCGCGTGCCGCCGGGCACCGATGGACGGGATGACGACGACGCCCGCGTCCTTCAGCTCGGCGATCAGGTCACGGGACGGCGCGAGCGCGAACGAGGCGACCCGCACCCCCTCGTCGATGATCACCCGCACCCGGTCCCGCGCGTCACCGGCGTCCGCGCGCAGATTGACCCCGAAGGGTTCGTCCGTACGGGACTTCACCTCGCGCACCGCCGACCTGAGCTGGTCGAGGGTCATGGTGGCGGAGGCGAGGATGCCGAGCGCCCCGGCGTTCGCCGACGCCGACACGAGGCGCGGGCCCGCGACCCAGCCCATGCCGGTCTGTATGAGCGGGTGGCGGACACCGACCAGCTTGGTGAACGCCGTCTCGAGGGCCGCGTCGCTCATACGGCCCTGACCTCGCGGTCGCGCAGGCCCTTCGGGTCGATGACCTCGCGGATCAGCCGCAGCTCCTCAGGGGTGGGCTGGCGCGTCTGCGGCACCTCGCCCCCGTCCGGCAGGGCCAGCGGGAAGCCCGTCGCCGCGATCACCTCGTCGACGGTGACCCCGGGGTGCACGGACGCGAGCCGCATCGAGCGGTCCGGCGTCTCGAAGTCGAAGACGCCGAGGTTCGACACGACGCGCGGGATGCGGTGGTAGCGCGTCGCCGACGGTCCCGCCGCGGCGGCGCTGTCGTACCCGACCCCGCTGATCATGTCGACCTTCTCGACGAACACGCGCGCGGAGTGCTTCGGGACCCAGTAACTCACCGGATTGTTGAGGGTGTTCACCGGCGCCCCGCGTACGCCGAGGAGCTGGCGGTCGGGGCGGTCCCAGGCGCCGATGCACGAGATGTTCTGGTTGCCGTGCCGGTCGATCTGGCTCGCGCCCATCATCACGTGACGCCTGCCGCCGGTGACCATGGTGAGGTGCTGACGGTACGGAAGCCAGCCCTCCGGCTCCCCGCCGAGACCCACGGTCATCGCCTCGCCGTCGGTGAGGAGCAGATCGGGGGAGAACGTGCGCTTGGCGAGGCGGGCGCCGACGGACGGGATCAGTCCCATCGGACTGGCCAGGATCTCGCCGCTGTCGCGCCAGGCGTCGGCGCAGGCGATCACGCAGTATTCGGCGCGGGTGGGCGTGGCGGTCGTTCCTGGGGTGGTTGCCGTCGCTGGTGCGGGTGCAGGTGTGTGCGTGGCCGCGCTTGTGGCCGGCCCCGCGGGCTCCTCCTGCTCCGCGTGCCAGCTCCGGACGGCTTCCTGGTAGCTCTTCTCGTCGCCGCGCGCGGGCAGGAAGCGCTCGGCGAACTCGGGCCAGGGCGTGGTCGCGTACAGCTTCTGGAAGGCCTCGTCCCGGCCGTAGTCGGGGGCACACGACGTGAAGTGCGCGCCGTTCGGCGTCTCTACCACGCCGGTGACCGCGTGCCGCTTGACGAGGAGGGTCTGCGGAACGGCGTCCGCGAACCCCTCCACCAGCTCCTCGCACGACACGTACGCCGTGTCGGCCGCCTCGCAGAACAGGTCGTCGAAGTACGGGTCGGGGCCCAGATACTGGCCGTTGCCGTGCCGGTCCGCGCGGTTCATGTGGACGAGTGCCGCGTCCATCCGCAGCGCCGGCATCGCGACCAGGGTCTCCCCGTCCTCGTACGGCGAACCGACCGTCCTGAGACCGGGGTTGACGTGCATGACGTCCGAGCCGATGCCGGCCCGCACCGGGATGAAGGGGAGCCGGTTCGCCGCGGCGTGCAGGCCCCACATGAACATCGCCTCGTCGACCTCCGTCAGCTCGAACGCGCCGCGCTGACGGGCCTCGCGGAAGTGCGGTTCGAGCGGGATCGAGTCGAGGGTCACGAACGCGGTGACCAGCTTGCGGATCTTCCCGGCGGCGGCGAGCAGACCGACGTCCGGGCCGCCGTACGCGACGACGGTCAGGTCCGTGACATCGCTGCGCAGCAGGGCTCGTACGAGGGCCATGGGCTTGCGGCGCGAGCCCCAGCCGCCGATGCCGATGGTCATGCCGCTGCGGAGGCGGGCGACGACGTCCTCGGGCGTCATGGTCTTGTCCGTCATTTGGCTTCCCCCTTGATTGCCGTGTCCGTGTCCGTGTCCGCGCCGAACGTGTCGCGGATGCGGTCCGCGACGCCGCTCAGGTTCGCCTCGAAGGTGAAGCCCTGCTCGAAGCGGTAGCTCCGGCGTACGTCGACGGGATCGATGCCGTTGATCGCGGCCTTGGCGAGGCGGATGAGCGAGCCGTCCTTGCGGGCGATCTCGCGAGCCAGGTCCAGCGCGGCGGCCCGGAGTTCGGCGCGTGGCACGACCTTCCAGACGGAACCGTGCGCGTGCAGCTCCCGCGCCGTCGCCGTGCGCGAGGTGTAGTAGAGGGCGCGCATCAGGTGCTGCGGAACGAGTCTGGCGAGATGGGTCGCGGCGCCGAGCGCTCCGCGGTCGAGCTCGGGGAGGCCGAACGTGGCGTCGTCCGAGGCGACGATCGCGTCCGCGTTGCCCACGAGGCCGATGCCGCCGCCCAGGCAGAAGCCGTTGACCGCGGCGACGACCGGCACCTCGCACTCGTACACGGCCGCGAAGGCCTCGTAGCAGCCGCGGTTCGCGCCGATGAGGGCGCCGTGGCCGCCGGACTCCGTGTCGCGCTGCATCTCCTTGATGTCGACGCCCGCGTTGAACCCCCGGCCCTCGGAGGCGAGGACGACACAGCGCACGTCCGGGTCGCGGCCCGCCGCGCGCAGGGCGTCGGCCAGGTCGTACCAGCCCCGCACCGGCAGCGCGTTGACCGGAGGGAAGTCCACCGTGACGACGGCGATCCCCTTTTCGGGTGAGGAGGTGGAGACACCCATGGCGTTCAGCTACCTTTCCACCTAACGTTTGTTTGGTAGGAAGGTAGCAGGCGATGGGGACGAGCGGAATGGACCTGGGGTGGATGGCATGGATCTGAGCTCAAGGACCCTGAGGGGGAAGGTCGCGGTCGTCACCGGGGGCACCCGGGGTGTGGGGGCCGGGATCGCGGCGGCGTTCGTGCGGGCGGGGGCGGACGTGGTGGTGTGCGCGCGCAGACCGCCCGAAGAGCCGCTGCCCGGCTGTGAGTTCATACCCGTCGACCTGCGGGACGGTCCGGCCGTACGGCGCTTCTTCGCGGGCCTCGACCGGGTGGACGTGCTGGTGAACAACGCGGGAGGTACGCCGTACCGGCTGCTCGGGGAGTCCGACGCGGAGCGGCACGCACGCGTGGTCGAGCTCAATCTCACGGCGCCGATGACCGCGTCGCTGGCCGCGCGCGAGCAACTGCGGCGCACGCGCGGCTCCGTCGTGATGATCGGCAGCGTGAGCGGCGCGAGACCCTCGCCGGGCACGGCGGCGTACGGGGCGGCCAAGGCGGGTCTGGAGAACCTGGCGCGCTCGATGGCGGTGGAGTGGGCGCCCGAGATACGGGTGAACACGCTGGTCCTCGGGATGGTGCGCACCGAGTTGTCCCATCTGCACTACGGGGACGAGGAAGGCGTGGCGGCGGTGGGGCGCACGGTGCCGATCGGACGCCTCGCAGAGCCGTCGGAGATCGGGGACGCGGCGGTGTTCCTCGCCTCGGGCGCCGCGTCGTACATCACGGGGGCGAGCCTCCTGGTGCACGGAGGCGGGGAGCGTCCGGCGTTCCTGGACGCGGCGACTGTCAACAAGGAGGCGTGACATGACGAACGACAAGGGAGCGGTTGTGGCTGCGGATACCGGTACTGGTTCGGGGCTGTGCGCGGGGTGCGTCGTCATCGTGACGGGGGCCGGGCGCGGACTGGGGCGCGCGCACGCGCTGGCGTTCGCCGCCGAGGGCGCGCGCGTCGTGGTCAACGACCTGGGGGTGGGCCTGGACGGGGCCCCGGCGCCGGACAGTCCGGCGGCCCAAGTGGTGGAGGAGATACGGGCCCTCGGCGGCGAGGCGGTCGCCCACGGCGGGGACATCGCGACCACGGACGGCGCGGCGTCCCTCGTCGCCACGGCCCTCGACACGTTCGGACGCCTGGACACGCTGGTCAACAACGCGGGCTTCCTGCGCGACCGGATGCTGGTCAACCTCGACGAGGACGACTGGGACGCGGTCATGCGGGTGCATCTCAAGGGCCACTTCCTGCCCCTGAAGCACGCGGCGGCGCACTGGCGCGCGGAGGCGAAGGCAGGCAGGACACCTTCGGCCCGGGTCGTGAACACGTCGTCGGGGGCGGGTCTGCTCGGCTCGGTGGGCCAGGGCAACTACAGCGCGGCGAAGGCCGGCATCGTGGGCCTGACCCTGGTCGCCGCGGCGGAGATGGGGCGGTACGGGGTACAGGTGAACGCGGTCGCGCCGGCGGCCCGCACCCGCATGACGGAGCGCACGTTCGCCGACACCATGGCCGCCCCCGAGGACGGCTTCGACGCGATGGCCCCGGAGAACGTGTCGCCGGTGGTGGTGTGGCTCGGCTCCGCCGCGAGCGACGGCGTGACCGGCCGCGTCTTCGAGGCGGAGGCCGGCCGCATCACGGTCATGGAGGGCTGGCGCCCGGGCCCCACCGCCGACAAGGCGGCGCGCTGGACCCCGGCCGAGGCGGGAGAGACGGCGAGGGAACTCCTCGGCAGGGCGGAGGTGCCCGGGGCGGTGTACGGGAGCGGGTGACGCCCCCCGTAGGGGCGTGTCCCCGGCTGCCCCTACGGACCAGCCCCGTCACCTTCCCGCTCGGCCCCGTCGCCCCCCGTCACCCCCGTCACCTTCCCGCTGAGCGGGAATCCGGCCTCCCTCCACGTCCCGGCTCCGACCTACCGTCTGGCCCACCGCGGTGCACCGCACCGCGGGTCAGACCGTCACCCCAAGGAGCCGAGATGCTTGACGTCCGGAGTCGGCAGGAGGCCGCCGCGCGCTTGCGTCGCGCCGAGCTCGGCCGCAGTCCCGTGGCGCCCCTGGCCGGCGCGTTCGAGGGCATCGGCACCGAGGACGCGTACGAGATCCAGCTGGTCAACATCCGGCACAGGACCGCCCTGGGGGCCCAGGTCACCGGGCACAAGGTGGGCCTGTCGTCGCCGGTGATGCAGCGCATGATGGGCGTCGACGAGCCCGACTACGGTCATCTCCTCGACGACATGGAGCTGCGCGAGGACCAGCCCGTGGACACCGTCCGCTACTGCGCGCCCCGCGTCGAGGTCGAGATCGGATTCGTACTCGGCGACGACCTGCCGGGCGAGGGCTGCACGCCGGCCGACGTCCTCGCCGCGACCGAACGCGTCGTGCCCGCACTGGAGTTGATCGACAGCCGGATCGCCGACTGGCGCATCACCATCGCCGACACGATCGCCGACAACGCCTCGTCCGCCGGTTATGTCATCGGCGCGGGCCGTGACCCGCGCGGCCTCGACCTGAAGGCCGTCGAGGCCCGGCTCACCCGCGACGGCGACGAGATCGCGCAGGGCCGCGGTGACGCCGTCCTCGGCGATCCCGCGGTCTCCGTCGCCTGGCTGGCCCGCACCGTCGCCCGCTTCGGCGTGCCCCTGCGCAAGGGGCACGTCATCCTGCCCGGCTCCTGCACCCGCGCCGTCGACGTCGAGGCGGGCCGCACCTACACCGCCGAGTTCACCGGACTCGGCGCCGTATCGCTCTCGTTCCGATGACCCCGACGGGTCCGCTGACTCTGCTGAGGTACATATGACTGCGAAAAAGGTCACCGCCGCGATCGTCGGCTCCGGGAACATCGGTACCGACCTCCTCCACAAGCTCCACCGCTCCCAGTACATCGAGCCGCGCTGGATGATCGGTGTGGACCCCGACAGCGCGGGCCTCGCGCGGGCGCGGAAGCTGGGGGTCGAGGCGAGCCACGAGGGCATCGAGCCCCTCCTCGCCCGGGACGAGCTGCCCGACCTCGTCTTCGAGGCGACGAGCGCCTACGTCCACCGCGCCAACGCCCCGCGCTACGCCGAACTCGGCATCAGGGCCATCGACCTGACCCCGGCCGCCGTCGGCCCCGCCGTGGTCCCGCCCGCGAACCTCACCGCGCATCTCGACGCGCCCAACATCAACATGATCACCTGCGGCGGCCAGGCCACCATCCCCATGGTGTACGCGGTCTCACGCGTCGTGCCCGTCGCGTACGCGGAGATCGTGGCCTCCGTCGCCTCGGTGTCCGCGGGGCCCGGCACCCGCGCGAACATCGACGAGTTCACCCGGACGACGTCCCGCGGCATCGAGGAGATCGGCGGCGCCGCGCGCGGCAAGGCGATCATCATCCTCAACCCGGCCGAGCCGCCCGTCATCATGCGCGACACCGTCTTCTGCGCCATCCCCGAGGACGCCGACCGGGACGCGATCACCCTCTCCGTGAAGGAGATCGCCGAGAGCGTGGCGACCTACGTGCCGGGCTACCGGCTGCGCACGGAACCGCAGTTCGACGACCCGTCACCCATGAACGGCGGGATGGCGCGCGTCGCGATCTTCCTGGAAGTGGAGGGCGCGGGCGACTTCCTGCCGTCGTACGCAGGAAACCTCGACATCATGACCGCCGCCGCGACGAAGGTCGGCGAGGAGCTCGCGAAGGGGATCCGCAAGTGAAGCCGTACTCCGAGGCGCTCGACATCCGCGTCACCGACTCCTCGCTGCGCGACGGTTCGCACGCGAAGCGGCACCAGTTCACCGCCGACGACGTGCGCCGCATCGTCGGCGCCCTCGACGGCGCGGGCGTCCCCGTCATCGAGGTCACGCACGGCGACGGCCTGGGCGGCTCGTCCTTCAACTACGGGTTCTCGAAGACGCCCGAGCAGGAGCTCATCAGGGCCGCCGTCGACACGGCGCGCCAGGCGCGCATCGCGTTCCTGATGCTGCCCGGTCTCGGTGTGAAGGACGACATCAGGGCCGCGCACGCGAACGGCGCGAGCGTGTGCCGCATCGCGACGCACTGCACGGAGGCCGACATCTCCGTCCAGCACTTCGGCCTGGCACGGGAGATGGGCCTGGAAACCGTCGGATTCCTGATGATGGCGCACTCCACGACGCCGGAGCGGCTCGCCGCCCAGGCCAGGATCATGGCCGACGCCGGCTGCCAGTGCGTGTACGTCGTCGACTCGGCCGGCGCCCTGGTGATGGACGACGTCACCGACCGGGTGTCCGCGCTCGTCGCCGAACTGGGCGACGACGCGCAGGTCGGCTTCCACGGTCACGAGAACCTCGGCCTGGGCGTCGGCAATTCCGTGGCCGCCGTGCGCGCCGGAGCGCTGCAGATCGACGGTTCGACGCGGCGGCTCGGCGCGGGCGCGGGCAACACGCCGGTCGAGGCGTTCGCCGCCGTCTGCCACAAGATGGGCCTGCGCACCGGCATCGACGTACTGAAGATCATCGACGCGGCCGAGGACGTCGTGCGGCCCGTCATGGACGACGAGTGCCTGCTCGACCGGATGTCCCTCCTGATGGGGCACGCCGGCGTCTACTCCAGCTTCCTCAAGCACGCCTACCGGCAGGCGGAGCGCTACGGCGTCTCCGGTGCCGAGATCCTGCTGCGCGCCGGGGAACGCCGCCTCGTCGGCGGCCAGGAGGACCAGCTCATCGACATAGCCGTCGAACTCGCGGCACGCGACTGAAGGGCAGGACACGCGACATGACCGCACAGCACCAAGAGGTCCGAGTCATCGAGGCCGCCGCGCCGCCGGCCCGCTACGCCCGCGGCTGGCACTGCCTGGGCCTGGCCGCGGCCTTCCGCGACGGCGGCCCGCACGAGGTCGAGGCGTTCGGCACGAAGCTCGTAGTCTTCCGCGGGGAGCCCGCGGCGGGAGGCCCCGGCCGCCTGCACGTCCTCAACGCGTACTGCCCCCACATGGGCGGCAATCTTGCCCACGGCACCGTCAAGGGCGACGCCGTCGCCTGCCCGTTCCACGACTGGCGCTGGGCGGGCGACGGGCGCTGCGCCGGCATCCCGTACGCGCGCCGCGTCCCGCCGCGCGCAAGGACCCGCGCCTGGACCACCCTCGAACGCAACGGGCAGCTCTACGTGTGGCACGACCCCGAGGGCAATGAGCCCCCGCCCGGCGTCACCATTCCGGAGATCGAGGGCATCGGCAGCCCCGAGTGGTCCGACTGGTCCTGGAGCGCGCTGCGCGTCGAGAACTCCAACTGCCGAGAGATCGTGGACAACGTCGTCGACATGGCGCACTTCTTCTACGTCCACTACGCGTTCCCGAACTACTTCAAGAACATCTTCGACGGCCATGTCGCCACCCAGTACATGGAGTCCACGCCGCGCGGCGACGTCGAGCTCGGCACGCTGTCCACCGGCGGCGGCCTGCGCTCCGACGCCTCGTACTTCGGCCCCTCGTACATGATCGACAAGCTGTGGAGCGATGTCGGGGGCGGTGTCGAGATGGAGTCCGTCCTCATCAACTGCCATTACCCGATCGACGAGAACAGCTTCATGCTCATGTACGGCGCGATCGTCAGGAAGCTGCCCGGCATGAGTGACGAGCAGGCCGCCGACGCCGCCCGGCTCACCTCCGAGGGCCTCGCGGTCGGCTTCGAGCAGGACGTCGAGATCTGGCGGAACAAGACCCGCATCGACAACCCGCTCCTCACCGAGGAGGACGGCCCCGTCTACCAACTGCGCCGCTGGTACGAACAGTTCTACGTGGATACCGGCGACGTCAAGGACGAGATGGTGCGGCGCTTCGAGTTCGAGATCGACACCGAGCGTGCGACCGCCGCCTGGCGCGCGGAGGTCGAGGAGAACCTCGCCCGGCGGGAGGCCGACTGATGCGGCCCGTGCAGTGCGGGGTCTGCGGAAACCAGGTCCTGTGCGAGAAGTTCAGCGCCGCCCACACGCAGATCCAGTGGACCGAGGAGGCGGCCGCGGTCTGCCCGATCATCGCGGAGCGCGTCGCGGCCGGTGAACTGAGCGCTCGGGTACGGGGCTGCGCGCCGCTGCGAGCGAGCATCGACGTGGCGGTCGCGAGCGGGCTCCTGGAGGTCGCGGATGCCTAGCGTGAGGGTCCGGGTCGCCCAGGTGATACGGGAGACGGCCGACGCGGTCTCCCTCGTCCTGGACGCGCAACTCCCTTACAAGTCCGGTCAGTTCATGACCGTACGGCTGCCTGGTGGCGGGGCCCGCTGCTATTCGTTGGCCAGCTCCCCGCACACCGGCGAGCCCATGAAGGTCACCGTGAAGAGAGTCGCCGGGGGAGTCGGGTCGGGCTGGATCTGCGAGAGCGTCGCACCTGGCGACGAGCTGGAGGTCCTGCCGCCCGCGGGGACGTTCACGCCATCCGACCTCGACGGGGACGTGCTGCTCGTGGCGGGCGGCAGCGGCATCACACCGGTCGTCTCCATCGCCAAGTCGGCGCTCGTCGCGGGCCGCGGCCGGGTCGCCCTCCTGTATGCGAACCGCGACGAGGAGTCGGTCATCTTCCGTGAGGAACTCCGGCTCCTGGGAGTCGAGTTCGCGGGCCGGCTCGCCGTCGTGCACTGGCTGGAAACCCTCCAGGGCCTGCCCACGGCCGCCGCCCTGCGCGCACCCCTCGCCCCGTACGCGGGACGCGACGCCTATCTGTGCGGGCCCGCGCCTCTGATGGACGCGGCCGAGCAGGCGCTACGGGCGGTGGGCGGCCGGTCCGTGCGCAGGGAGCGGTACTTCTCGCTCGGCGACGACGTGTTCGCCGAGCGGGAGGACCGGGCCGAGCGCCGGAACGGGGCCGAGCCGGACTGCGACGACCACCGGCTGCACGTGGAACTCGACGGCGAGGAGCGGGAAGTGGCGTGGCCCGCCGGGACGCCGATGCTCGACGCCCTGCTCGCCGCCGGCGTCGACGCCCCCTTCTCGTGCCGCGAGGGCGCGTGCAGCGCGTGCTGCTGCCGGGTCACCAAGGGGGAGGTCACGATGGCGCGCAACGAGATCCTCGACCAGCGGGACCTCGACGAGGGGTACGTTCTCGCGTGCCAGGCGCTGCCGGTGTCGGACGCGGTGGGGGTCACGTACTCCTGAGGCGCGCGGGCCGGGCCTCCCCTGAGGCGCCCGGCCCGTGCGGATGAGGCGGGCCGGGCCCTCTCGGGAGCGGACCCGCCCGCGCCCGCTACATCCACTCACTCGTCCGCAGCCACCCCATCATGTTGTCCATCGCCTGCTCGGAGACGCCCGGCGCGCAGCTCGGCGGTGGCGCCGAGCGGGTCGCGCGGCCGGGCCCGTACAGGTCGAGCCAGACCGTGCGGGCGCAGGCGAGCACGGCGGGCGCGAGGCGTTCCAGGTCGCGCTGGGCCGTCAGCCCCTTGCCGGACAGGGAGATCGCGGCGACGGCCCGGCCCGCGCCGCGCAGCGGGGCCGCGACGCAGACGACGTCGCGGTGGCTCTCCTCGTGGTCGAAGGCGACGCCCCGGTCGCGGGCCGCGGCGAGCGCGGAGCGCAGCGCGGTCGGATGCGTGAGGGTGCGCGGCGTGCGGGGGCGCAGCCCATGCGCGAGGACGCCCTCGACGGTGGCCGGGTCGCTGAACGCGAGGACCGCCTTGCCTGCGGCCGTGCAGTACGCGGGCATGCGGCCGCCGACGCGGGAGGGCACCGACGTGTCGTGCAGGCCGCCGATCCGTTCCAGGCAGACCACTTCGGCGCCGTCGAGGACGTACAGGTGCACCAGGTGCCCGGTCGACTCGTGCAGCGCGTGCAGCCGGGGGAGCGCCGTCCGGCGCAGCCGGTTGTGGTGGGCGGCGAGCGCGCCCAGTTCGAGCATCCCCATGCCCATCCGGTAGTCCCGGCCCTCCCGGTCGAGCCAGCCGAGCCGTACCAGCTGGTCGAGGATGCGGTGGGCGGAGGACCGGGGGATCCCGGAGCGCCGGATCACCTCCGTGAGGGAGAGACGCGGCTGTGCGCCGTCGAAGGCGCCGAGCACCTTCGCGGCCTTCTCCAGGAGCGAGGGCGCGGCGCCCCCGACGATCCCGGTCTGCTCGGGCATGGCTGAACCCCCAGGACAACAGGGCGCATCCGCGACATTGCGGGCGCGTTGACGACCTCGCGCCGACCTTGCCATGCGCCCTCGGCCCAGGGGAAGAGCCGGGAGCTACGTATTTCGGTTCGGCATACCTTTCGCCGTCATGTTGATCGCTTCGGTATGCCTGTCGTCGTCACGCCGCCCGCTGCCGCACGCCCGTCGACGTCACGCCGCCCCCGCCACGAGGGACCGCAGCAGCCCCACATCCGCCCCCGTGAGATCGGCGACGACCGTGCGGCCCGGGGCCTCGGGGATCGGCCGCACCGACGGGACCGCGAGGACCGCGCACCCCGCCGCCTCCGCCGACGCCACTCCCGTCGGGGTGTCCTCCACCGCGACGCACCGCGCGGGCTCCACGCCGAGCGCCGCGGCCGCCGCGAGATACGGGTCCGGCGCCGGCTTCGTGCGCGGCGTGTCCTCGGCCCCGTACACCGCGTCGAAGACGTGCCCGTCGAGGGACCCGGCGATCCGGCGCACCACCGCGCGCGGCGACGCCGACACCAGGGCTGTCGGGACCCCGGCCGCGCGCAGTGCGGCGAGCAGCCCGAGCGCGCCCGGCCGTGGCGGCGCGCCCTCGGCGATCCGGGCGGTGAAGCCCCGGCCCAGTTCGTCCGCGAGGTCCTCGCGGGTCGCGCCCAGGGACTCGTACAGCAGGTCCGCCGTGTCCTCGACCGAGCGTCCGAGCGCCGCGGCGCGGCCCTCCTCGTCCAGGGGACGGCCGTGCCGCTCGGACACGGCCTCGACGACCTCGAGCCACATGTCCTCGGTGTCGACGAGCGTGCCGTCCATGTCGAAGAGCACCGCCTGGAGGGCGGAGGGTTCGAAGGGCAGCGCGCGGGTGGGCGCGCCGACGTGGGCGCGAGGGGTGTTCACAGTGCTCCAGAAGCCGAAGGGACAGGCCGACCCTCTCATTACGGTCGCCCCGCATGACAGGCCGGTGAACGGCGCACGCCATCCACACAGCCCACGGGCGACAGCCGGGGAACCCGCCGAGGTTCCCGCTCAGCGGGAACCACCCGTTCTCGGCCCGCGGGAGGCGGGCGTACGGTCCAGCCACTCGAACCCGCACCCAGGAGAGGGCCCTCGCATGAGCGAATCCCCGGCCACCGCAGCCGCCGTACTCGAAGCGGTCCGCGCCCTCGCGCCGGCGCTGCGCGAACGCGCCGCCGAGGCGGAGGCGCTGCGCAAGGTGCCCGACACGTCGATCAAGGACCTGGAGCAGACCGGCTTCTTCCGGCTCCTCCAGCCCCGGGCCCACGGCGGATTCGCCGCCGACCCGGCCGTCTTCTACGCCGCCGTCCGCGAGATCGCCCGAGCCTGCGGCTCCACCGGCTGGGTCGCGTCCGTCGTCGGCGTCCACCCCTGGCACGTCGCGCTCTACGACCCGCGCGCCCAGGAAGAGGTGTGGGGCACCGACCCGTCGACCCGGATCTGCTCCTCGTACGCCCCGACCGGCAAGGTCACACCCGTCGACGGCGGCTTCCGCATCAGCGGCTCCTGGAGCTTCTCCTCCGGCTGCGACCACGCGGACTGGGCGCTGCTCGGCGGCCTCGTCATGGACGCGGACGGCCGTCCCGTCGACATGCGGACGTTCCTCGTGCCGCGCGCCGAGTACCGCATCGACGACGTGTGGGACACCGTCGGCCTGCGCGGCACCGGCTCCAACAACGTCGTGTGCGACGACGTGTTCGTGCCCGAGCACCGCGCCCTCAGCTTCGGCCCCGTCACGGCCCTGAACGTGCCGGGCCACGCGGTCAACCCGGAACCGCTCTACCGCCTCCCGTACGCCGCCGTCTTCACCACCACCATCTCCACCCCCGTCGTCGGCATCGCCGAGGGCGCACTCGACGCGTACATCGAGGCAACCCGCAAACGCTTCCGCGTCTCCTACGGCGAGCAGGTCGCCGAGGACCCCTTCGCGCAGGTCCGCATCGCCCGGGCCGCCTCCGACATCGACGCCGCGGGCCTTCAGCTCCAGCGCAACATCGCCGAGTTGTACGCCTGCGCGGAGCGCGGCGAGGAACTCCCCATGCCGCTGCGCGCCCGCGCCCGCCGCGACCAGGTCCTCGCCACCGAGCGCGCCGTCGCCGCCGTCGACCTGCTCATGGAGAACGCGGGCGGCGGCGCCATGCGCACCGGCCCCAACCCGGTGCAGCGCGCCTGGCGCGACGTCCACACCGGCCGCGGCCACGCCGCCAACGACCCCGAGCGCGCCCTCCTCCTCTCCGGCCAGAGCGCCCTCGGCCTCGACATCCAGGACACGATGCTGTGAGCACCTCTACCGATACGGCGAACTCCCTTACCTACGAGGGGACTTCGCGGACCGGCAAAGCCGCGGGCCTGACCCTCCACTACCACGAGGCGGGCCCCGACGCCCCGGACGCCCCCGTCGTGATCATGCTGCACGGCGGTGGCCCCGGCGCCTCCGGCTGGTCCAACTTCGGCCGCAACCTGGCCGTGTTCGCGGGGCGCTTCCGTACCCTTCTGATCGACCAGCCCTGCTACGGCGCCTCCGACAAGCCCGAGCTCACCAAGGACTTCTTCTCCTACGCCGCCGACGCCATCGCCGCCCTCATGGACGAACTGACCATCCCTCAGGCGCACTTCGTCGGCAACTCCCTGGGGGGCGGCAGCGCGACCCGGATGGCCCTCGACCACCCGGACAAGGTCGGCAAGCTCCTCCTGATGGGGCCGGGCGGCATCTCCGTCAACCTGTTCGCGCCCGACCCGACCGAAGGCATCAAGAAGCTCTTCGCGTTCAACGACTCGGGCCAGCCGACCCGCGCCATGATGCGCGACTTCCTGACCACCCTCGCGTACGACGCCTCGATCGTCACCGACGCGTTCGTCGAGGAGCGCTACGCGCAGGCCGTCGACCCCGAGGCCAAGCTCGGCAACGACCGCATGGCCGCGTCCTTCGCCAAGTGGCCCGCCGACACGATGCTGTGGCGCGAGGCCCACCGCATCACCGCTCCCACGCTCCTCACCTGGGGCCGCGAGGACCGCGTCAACCCGCTCGACGGCGCCCTGGTCGCCCTCAAGACCATCCCGGACGCGCGCCTGCACGTCTTCCCGCACTGCGGCCACTGGGCGCAGACCGAGCGATTCGACGAGTTCAACCGCCTCGCCATCGACTTCTTCGGCCACTAGTCACCAGCCACCAGCCACCAGCCACTGGTCACCAGCCGCCAGGCACCACCCACCAGCCACCGAAAGGCCCGCAGCCATGGACATCCGCTCTCTGGGCTTCCTCCGCATCGAGACCGCGAAGCTCGCCGAGTGGCGCACCTACGTCATCGACATCCTCGGGATGACCGAGGGCGCCGACTCGACGGACACCGTTCTGCACGCCCGGATCGACGACCGAATCCGCCGCCTGTCCTTCGTGGCGGGTGAACACGACCGCCTTCTGTCCGCCGGCTTCGAGGTCGCGAACGCGCGAGCGCTCGCCGAGGCCGCCGCCGAACTCGAAGCGGCCGGAGTCGCCGTCAAGCACGCCGACGACGCCACCCTCGCCGACCGCCGCGTACAGGGCCTCATCCACTGCGAGGACCCGGCCGGCAACCCCCTGGAGATCTACTGGGGCCAGGCCCAGGACCACACGCCGCTCGCCGCGCCCTACGGCAACCGCTTCGTCACCGGCGACCACCTCGGCCTCGGCCACGTCGTCATGCCGGCCCCCGACATGGAAGCCACCCTCGACTTCTACGAGAACCTCCTCGGCTTCCAGCTCCGCGACCGCATGAAGCTGCCGCCCGTCGCCGTGCCCACGGGGAAGCCGGGCCAGGACTTCTACTGGATGAACTTCCTCAGCCCCAACGCCCGCCACCACAGCCTCGGCCTGTACCCGGGTGAACTGCCTCCCGGCATCGTGCACTTCATGGTCGAGCTGGAGCGCCTCGACGACGTCGGCTTCTGCCTGGACCGCATGAACGCGGCGGGCATCCCGATCGCCTCCACCCTCGGCCGGCACTCCAACGACCACATGGTGTCGTTCTACGCGCAGGCCCCCGGCGGCTTCCAGGTCGAGTACGGCTGGGACGGTCTCATCGTCGACAAAGCGACCTGGGTGACGAAGGAGATCACCTCCGACAGCTTCTGGGGCCACCGGTGGAACGGCTGACCCCGGAAGCGTTCCGCGACGTCCTGGGCCACTTCGCGTCCGGCGTCACGGTCGTCGCCGCCCTCGACGAGGACACGGGCGAACCGGTGGGCCTCGCCTGCCAGTCCTTCGCCTCGCTCTCCCTCGAACCGCCGCTCGTGCTGCTGTGCGTCGCCAAGTCGTCGACGAGCTGGCCCAAGGTGCGGCGCGCGGGCCGGTTCGGCGTCTCGATCCTCGCAGACGACCAGCGCGCCGTGTGCGCAGCCGTCGGCCGCAGCGGCCCCGACAAGTTCCGCGACGTGCAGTGGGAGCCGGCCCCAGGCGGCGCGGTCCGCGTGGCCGGCGCCCTCGCCACCGTCGACTGCGAGCTCTACGCCGTCCACGAGGCCGGTGACCACTGGATCGTCACCGCCCGCGTCCTCGGCCTGACCGCACGCGACGGCGGCAGACCCCTCCTCTACTTCCGCAGCGCCTACGCCACCGGGGAGTTCGCATGAGTGACGCCGAGATCGGCTACGACGTGGTGGTCGTCGGGTCCGGCGCCGCCGGGTTCGCCGCCGCGATCACCGCCCGCCTGCGCGGCCTGACCGCCCTGATCGTCGAGAAGACCGACCACTACGGCGGCTCCACCGCCCTGTCCGGCGGCGCGATCTGGGTACCGGGCAACTTCCACCTCGACGCGGCCGGCCTCGGCGACACGTACGAGAAGGCCCGCGCCTACCTCGACGCGACCGTCGGCGACCGCGTGCCGGGCGACCGCAAGGACGCCTATCTGCGGCACGGGCCGCGCATGGTGCGCGAGTTCCACGACCGCACCGCCGTCCGCTTCATGTACACGCCCGGCTACTCCGACTACTTCCCGGAGGCGCTCGGCGGCATGGCGCAGGGCCGCTCGGCCGAGCCGTGCGTCGTCGACCTCAAGGAACTCGGCCCGCTCGCCCGGGACCTGCGCCGGGCGGGGCTGCCCACATACGGGCTGACCATGACGTCGTACGACTTCCGATTCCTCAACATGGTCGCCCGCACCTGGGCCGGCAAGCGCAGGTCGCTGCGGGTGGGGGCGCGGGCCGTGGGCGCGGCGCTGCGCGGGCGCAAGCTGCTCTCGCTCGGTGAGGCGCTCATCGCGAGGATGCGGCTCTCCCTGGAGCGGCTCGGCGGAGACCTTTGGCTGTCGGCGCCGCTGACCGGGCTCGTCGTGGAGGGCGACCGCGTCACCGGCGTCCGCGTCCTGCGCGACGGCACCGAACACGTCGTACGGGCCCGCGGCGGCGTCGTCCTCGCCTCCGGCGGCTTCTCCCACGACCAGGCCCTGCGCGACAAGCACCTGCCGCAGCCGACGTCCACCGCGTGGACCCACTCCTCCGAGGGGCAGGTCGGCGACGCCCTGCGCCTGGGCGAGGAACTCGGCGCCGCCACCGACCTCCTCGACAAGGTGTGGGGCGCCCCCTCCCTGTGCCCGCCGGGCGAGAAGCCGTTCTTCCTCGTCGCCGACCGGGGCATCCCCGGCATGGTGATCGTGAACGAGGCGGGGGAGAGGTACGCCAACGAGGCGGCGCCGTACCACGAGTTCGTGGACCGCATGTACGCCGCCGACCGCCCCGACGCGACGACCGTCCCGTCCTGGCTGATCCTCGACGCCCGCTCCAAGGCCCGCTACATCTTCGCGGGCCTCTTCCCCGGCCAGGCCTTCCCGAAGCGGTGGCGCGAGAGCGGCTTCCTGAAGGAGGCCGCCACCGTGGAGGAACTGGCCCGGATCATCGGGACACCCCAACTCCCGTCCACCATAAGGAAGTTCAACGGCTTCGCCGCCACCGGAAAAGACGAGGACTTCGCGCGCGGCGACAGCGTCTACGACCGCTACTACGGCGACCCGACCCTCCAGAACCCCAACCTCGCGCCCCTCGACAAGGGCCCCTTCTACGCTGTCCCCGTCCACCCCGGCGACATCGGCACCAAGGGCGGCCTCGTCACGGACGCGGACGCCCGCGTCCTGCGCGAGGACGGCACACCCGTCGCCGGGCTCTACGCCTCCGGGAACTGCTCGGCGGCCGTCATGGGGGAGACGTACCCAGGGCCCGGCGCCACGATCGGGCCCGCCATGGCGTTCAGCTGGGCAGCCGTCAACGACATCGCGGGACCGTCCAGCCCAGACGGGCCCTGACCCGCGCGTCGGAGACATGGCGGATCGCGTCCCGCGCCGTGTCGTGCGCGTACCCGCCGGGCGCCTGGCAGGCGAGGATCCGCGCGAGCGCCTCGACGGCCCGCGGATCGTGGCGCAGCGCCAGGCCGCGGGCCGCCTCCGCCGCGGCGTCCGGGACCGGGTCTTCGAGGAGCGCGGCCAGCGCGTCGCGCACCTGAGCCGTGTCCGCAGGGGCCGCGGCGAGCGCCGCCGCGGCCCAGTTGCGCACATCGCCGTCCGCGTCGCGGGTCAGCGCGACCAGCGCCGCGACGCCCTCGCCGTGACCGGCCGGCACGAGACCCGTCAGGGCGAGCGCCACCGCGCGGCGCACCCGCGGCTCCGGATGCCGCACGTGGAGCAGGATCTCCGGCAGCGCCGCCGGATCCCCGAGATGGCCGAGCGCGACGACGGCCGAGCGCGGACCGGCGGTGTCGCGGGCCGTGCGGGCCAGGGCACGCAGCAGCGGGAGCGACCTGGCCGTGTACCGGCCCCGCGGCCCCAACTGCCCGAGCACGTCCGCCCCGAAGGCCCGCCGCGGCGCCTCACCGCTCGCACACCACGCGGCCGCCGCGAGGAACGTCTCCTCGTCGCCACGTGCTTGGAGTACGGCCACCGCCTCGGTCCAGTCGTCGTCGTCCGGGTCGGCGCGGCGCAGCGCACGCTCCGCCAGCTCGGCGGCCGGTGTGACGACACCCAGGTCCGCCTCCAGGAGCGTGGCGATCGCCGCGTGCCCCGTCTGCATGTCGTTGCCCGACCGCGGCCGCCCCTCCTCGTCGAGCAGCTCCACGACCACGGTCACCCCGCCGTCCTCCACGAACCGCTGCGTCACCGCCTCGCTCTGCGGCTGCTCAAGTCCCGTACGCAGCACCGCCGCCACATCCGCACCGCACCATGCCAGCGCCTCCGCAAGCGCCTCGGTCCGCCCCTGCGCGCCGTGTTCGAGCAGCGCACGCACACACCCCGTGGACCCGCGCCGGGCCGCCGCGACCAGCGGAAGACCGCCACCGGGACCCGGCAACTGCGGATCCGCGCCGCCGTCGAGCAGCGCCCGCACCACCCGCTCGTGCCCGCGCTGGAGCGCCCACGCCATCGCCGTGAACCCGAACTCCTCGCGCAGATCGACCCGCGCGTCCGCCGCGAGCAGCGCCCGCACGACCTCCGTGTGCCCGCCGCACGCCGCCCCGCACAACGGCAGATCCGTGCCACTGCTCAGCCGGTCCGGGTCCGCCCCGGCCGACAACAGCAGCCGTACGATGCCCGGCTCGTCGCTCACCGACGCCAGATAGAGCGCCGTACGGCCCTCGTCGTCCGGCTCGTCCGCCGCGACGCCCGCGCGCAGGGCCCGCACCACCGCGTCCTCGTCACCGCCGTACACCGCGTCGAACAGGCCACTCGCGCCTGCCTTCTGCTCTTCGTCCATTTGTCGACCATCCCCCTCACCCGGGGTGAACGCAAAGCGTTTTGAGGCTATGTGTCGCAGTCCATCATGGTGTGGCACAGTGCGCACCGCGCCCGTACCCGGCCCCGCACCGGCACCCTGATCCGCTGATGGCACGTCGGACACGGAAACGTCACCCGCAGCGCGGACCCCTCCGTCGAGAACGCGTACGCACCGCCCGGCGCCGGCGTGCCCACCCCGCTCTCCCGCGCCTCACGCCGGTCCTTCGCGTACCGCCGCCGCCCCGCCCACCCGGCCGCCGTCAGCGGCGGCCGCTGCTCGTCGGCCCGCGCCCGCGCCAGCCCCTTCGTGTACGCGGTGTAGGCCTGCGCACTGGTGAACCACGTCTCCGGCGCCTCACCGAACGCGAGCGACCGCTTGGCCAGCACGTAGCCGAACTCCTCCGGCGTGAGATAGCCGAGCTTCTGCGACGACGCCGCGTCCTCCCGGTACGCGTCGAGCAGCAGCCAGCCCGCCCCCAGATAGGTGGTGGCCGTGTCCGTGAGGATCTCGTTGTCCCGCGTCCCCGGGAACGCGAGACCGAGCCGGTGCAGATAGACGTGCATGACCTCGTGAGCGAGAGCCGCCCCGATGTCCCGCCGGTGCGTACGGAACCGGTCGTTCAGCTCGATGAAGTACTCCGGACCCGCCGCCAGCTCGACACTCGCCGCATGCGTCATCTCGCGGAAACTGACGATCATCCGCGCATCCGGCAGCCGGTAGTGCCGCACCAGCTCACGCGCCACCCGCTGCGCCCCCAGATACAGGTCGTCCTGATCGCAGAACGCCACGTCGACCGGGGCGACGCTCGTCTCGAACGTGTGCACGGTGTCGTACGAGAGCCTCTTGTACAGCGCGGTCACCGCGGCCCGCACCATCTCCAGATGCGGAAAGCCGTGCTCCACCGGTCCGCCGTTCGCCACGCCCGCACCCCCTGGGGCCGCCGGGCTCCACCGCCCGGACACCGGAACTCCACTGTACGGCGGGATCCGACAGGCCCACCGGGCGCGATTAGTCCAAGACCTCTCCCCCTTTTGTCCATGGGCCCGCAGGCCCCGCCCGCAGCATCGTGATCACCGCGCCCCACCATGAGCGCAGCGTGGACCGTGCCCGCCGGCTCCCACGGAGAGCGGCCCGCACCCCGTCGCGCGTAGAGAGGGGCCGGTTCCGTGATCCGGAACCGGCCCCGTACGTCTGCCCGGCGGCGCCTACGACAACGTCACACGCGGCTCACCCGCCGCCTCCGTCTCCAGCACCCACACCTCGTTACGGCCCTCGCGCAGCACGGGACCCGGAACGTACAGCGAGTGCTGCGGCCCCACCGACCAGTAACGGCCCAGGTTGAAGCCGTTCACCCACACGAACCCCCGTGTCCAGCCCGGCAGTTCGAGCTCCGCGTCCCCCGCGCCGCTCACCTCGAACGCGCCGCGGTACAGGCCCGCGGCCCCCGCACCGCCGTCCACCGGCGCAAGGCCACGCACCGCGTCCGCGTCGTCGAACGCGTCCAGGCGCAGCGCCCGCGCCCGCACCCCGTGCAGATACTGCCGCTCGTGCAGCACCCCGCCCGTGACGCCCTTCGACTCACCCGTGCGCGGCCCGTAGTTGACCCGGCCGAGCGACTCCACCCACAGCTCGACACGGGCGGGCCCCGCGACAGGCTCCGCAAGGACCGGCTCGTCCTCCGTGAGCACCCCGGCCCGCACCCCGTCCACGTACACCACGGCACGGTCCCGCAGCCCCGCCGCCCGCAGCGGATACGCCCTGCGCGGCCCCGGGACGTCCACGCCGTAGCGGACCAGACCCCGGTCCACATCGAGCTCCTCGAAGGTCGGCGGCACCGCGTACTCGCCCTCCGCCGCACCGAGCCCGTCCAGGACCGCGTCCAGCGGCACGTACGACGTCAGCTCCGCAGTCACCGCGTCGGCCAGCGCCGCCGGCTGCTCGGGCACGTCCGGCAGCGGCCCGTCCGCGTACTTGGCGAACACCTCACGGAAGCGCCAGAACTTCTCCGTCGGCCGCCCGTGTTCGTCGACCGGCGCGTCGTAGTCGTACGACGTCACATCGGGCTGAAGCCGCCCCTCGTGCAACTGACCCGCCCGGTTCGCCCCCGCCCAGCCCCCGAAACTCGTCCCGCCGTGCGCCATGTACAGATTGACCGACGCCCCGCACTCCAGGATCTCCCGCAGAGCCGCCGCCGCCTCCTCCGCGCCCCGCACGACATGGTCCGCGCCCCAGTGGTCGAACCAGCCGCACCAGAACTCCATGCACATCAGCGGACCCTTGGGCCGGTGCCGGCGCAGCGTCTCGAAACCCTTCCGCGCGTTCGACCCGAAGTTCGCCGTCGCGAGGACACCCGGCACCGAGCCGCCCGTCAGCATGTGGTCGTCCGGACCGTCCGACGTGAACAGCGCCGCCGTCACCCCGAGCCCGCGCAGACCGTCCGCGAGATGGGCCAGATACACCTGGTCCGAGCCGTACGAGCCGTACTCGTTCTCCACCTGCACCATGATCACCGGGCCGCCCCGGTCGCACTGCCGCTCCACGACCTGGGGGAGCAGCGCCGCGAACCAGCGGTCCACCGCCGCCAGGAACTCCCCGTCCCTGGTCCGCACCCGCGAGCCCAGCGGACCCGTCAGCCAGTGCGGCAGCCCGCCGTTCTCCCACTCGGCACAGATATAGGGCCCCGGACGCACGATCGCCCACAGCCCCGCCTCACGCACCGCGTCCAGGAACCGGCCCAGAGCCCCCACGTCACGCAGCTCGCCGGGGCGCGGCTCGTGCAGATTCCACGGGACGTACGTCTCCACACAGTTCAGGCCCATCGCCCGCAGCATGGCCAGACGATGCCCCCACTGCTCCTCGTGCACCCGGAAGTAGTGCAGCGCCCCCGACAGGAGCCGCACCGGCCGCCCGTCGACCTCGAAGTCGTCCTCGCCCACTCTGAACCCGGCCATCATGTCCCTCTCGTTCACCGAGAGCCTGTCTTCGCACTCCGGGCGGGCGCGGGGCGTCTGGCACGCAGTGCAAAGACAGGCTCTTACTGCCCGCCACGATCACCTCTGGCGGGCAGCAGGGTCCATGGACAAAGATCAGCCCTGTTTGGACGCAACGCGCGCACCACCGGCACCACACCCGCCCAGGAAGGGACGCAAGCGGATGTACCACACCTGGATGCGGTATTTCACCCCCAGCCCGGCCCACCACCGCCTCGGCCTCGTCTGCCTCGGCGTCGGCCTCCAGTACGGCGCCCTGCCCACCGTCGGCCCCCGCACCCTTGACCACCACGTCGCCGTCGTCATCACCGCCGGACGCGGCTGGTACCAGGCCCCCGACGGCCGCCGCACCACCGTCACCGCACCCGCCCTCATCTGGGTCACCCCCGGCATCCCCCACCACTACGGGCCCGACCTCGACACCGGCTGGGACGAATGCTTCGTCGACTTCACCGGCCCCGCCACCACCACCTACACCGAACTCGGCTACATAGAACCCGAGCGCCCCGTCGTCCCCCTCTCCGACGCCGCCCACGCCCGCACAGCCGTCGGCCGCATCGCCCGCGCCGCCCGCCGCGGCAACCCCCTCCTCGAGGTCGAGACCGCCGCCGCCGTCCACGAACTCCTCGTCGCCCTGCGCCGCGCCCGCGCCGACATGGCCCCCGACGGCGACCCCGTCCTCCAGTCCCTCGCCCGCGACGCCTTCCAGCCCCTGTCCGTCGCCGAACACGCCGCCCGCCACGGCATGACCCCCGCCGAACTGCGCACCGCCGTCCGCCGCGGCGCGGGCTGCAGCCCCAAGGACTACCTCCTCGGCATCCGCCTCGGCCGCGCCAAGGAACTCCTCGCCGCCACCGAACTCCCCGTCGCCGCCGTCGCCCGCCGCGTCGGCTACGACGACCCCGCCTACTTCTCCCGCCTGTTCACCCGCCGCGTCGGCACCGCACCCGTCCGCTTCCGCGAACAACAGGGCCGCACCGTCCCCGGCGGCTGGTCGAACACCGTCCCCGACCCCGACGACCCCCCGATGCTGCGCTCCCCGGGCGCCACGATCGAGCGCCCCCGCGCCACGTAGGGTTTCCTCCCATGACCAACAGCAACGCCCGCGACGCCGTGGACCCCGCCGTCCGCGCCGAACTCGCCCGCCTGCGCGACAGCATCGACAACATCGACGCCGCCGTCGTCCACATGCTCGCCGAACGCTTCAAATGCACCCAGCAGGTCGGCCACCTCAAGGCCGAACACGCCCTGCCCCCGGCCGACCCCGCCCGCGAAGCCAACCAGATCACCCGCCTGCGCCAGCTCGCCGAGAGCGCCAAACTCGACCCCGCCTTCGCCGAGAAGCTCCTCAACTTCATCATCAGCGAAGTGATCCGCCACCACGAGCAGATCGCCGACGAGGCGGGCGTCACGAGGACAGCCACCACCTGATACGAGGCCCACAGCCCCACCCCCCGGCGCGGCGGGCGGCCCCTGTCCCGCCCCGCGCCCATCAGGCAGCATGTCCCCATGTCCGTACTGACGCGCGACGAAGCGCAGACCCGAGCCCAGCTCATCGACGTCCAGCGGTACACGATCGGCCTCGATCTCACCCGCGGAGCCGACACCTTCGACTCCACCACCGTCATCGGCTTCACCACCCGCGCGGCCGGAGACACCTTCGTCGAGGTCAGGCCCGCCGACCTGCGATCCGTCACCCTCGACGGACACCCCCTGGACCCCGCCGCACTCGACGACAACCGGCTCCCCCTCACCGGCCTCACCCCCGGCCCCCACGAACTGCGCGTCGAAGCCGCCATGGCCTACTCGCACACCGGCGAAGGCATGCACCGCTTCACCGACCCCACCGACGGCGAGACGTACGCCTACACGCAGCTGTTCATGGAAGACGTCCAGCGCGTCTTCGCCGCCTTCGACCAGCCCGACCTCAAGGCCGTCTTCGACCTCACCGTCACCGCCCCCGACGGCTGGACCGTCCTCGCCAACGGCGTCACCGAACACCTCGGCGACGGAAAATGGCGGGCGGCCACCACCCCCCTCCTGTCCACCTACCTCGTCGCCGTCGCCGCGGGCCCCTGGCACTCCGTGCGCACCGAACACCGCGGACTGCCCTTCGGCATCCACTGCCGCCGCTCCCTGGCCCCCTACCTCGACGCAGACGCCGAGGAGATCCTCGACATCACCCGCGCCTGCTACGACCGCTACCACGAGAAGTTCGAGGAGCCCTACCCCTTCGACTCCTACGACCAGGCGTTCGTCCCCGAATTCAACGCCGGCGCCATGGAGAACCCCGGACTCGTCACCTTCCGCGACGAGTTCATCCACCGCTCCGCCGTCACCGACACCGAACGCCAGACCCGCGCCATGGTCATCGCCCACGAGATGGCCCACATGTGGTTCGGCGACCTCGTCACCCTCCAATGGTGGGACGACATCTGGCTCAACGAGTCCTTCGCCGAGTACATGGGCTACCAGACCCTCACCGAAGCAACCCGCTTCACCGGCACCTGGGTCGACTTCGGAGTGGCCCGCAAGGCCTGGGGATACGACGCCGACCAGCGCCCCTCCACCCACCCCGTCGCCCCCGACGCCGAGGCCGTCCCCGACACCGCGTCCGCCCTGCTCAACTTCGACGGCATCTCCTACGCCAAGGGCGCCTCCGCACTGCGCCAACTCGTCGCCTGGCTCGGCGAGAAGGACTTCCTCGCCGGCATCAACACCCACTTCCGGCGCCACAAGTTCGCCAACGCCACCCTCACCGACTTCATCGCCTCCCTCGCCCACCACACCGACCGCGACGTCCACGCCTGGGCCGACACCTGGCTGCGCACCACCGGCGTCGACACCCTCACCGCCACCGTCACCGAACACCCCGGACAGACGGCACTCACCCTCACCCGCGACGGCAGCCGCCCCCACCGCGTCACCGTCGGCGTCTACGACCGCGACCTCATCGACGGCACCACCCTCGTCCGCCGCGAACTGAGGGACATCGATATCCCAGCCATCCCAGCCATCCCTGCCGACGGCGAACACAGCCTCCCCGGCCCCCGCCCCGCCCTCGTCGTGCCCAACGACCAGGACCTCACCTACGCCAAGATCCGCCTCGACCCCCACTCCGAGGAAGCCGCCCTGCGCGCCCTCTCCCGCGTCCCCGACCCCCTCACCCGCGCCGTCCTGTGGAACTGCCTGCGCGACATGGTCCGCGACGGCGAACTCGAACCCCTCACCTACCTCGAAGCCGCCCGCGCCCACCTCCCCGGCGAACGCGAACTCGCCAACGTCCAGGGCGTCCTCGCCTTCGCGCGCACCCAGATCGCCGACCGCTACACCACCCCCACCGAACGCCCCGACGCCCTCGCCCTCCTCACCGACCTGTGCACCGACCTCATCCGCCGCACCGAGGACGGCAGCAACCCGGGCCTGCGCCTCACCGCCGTGCGCACCCTCATCGACAGCGCCGCCCACGCCGACACCATCCGCGACTGGTACGACAGCGGCAGCGTCCCCGGCGGCCCCGAACTCGACCCCGAACTGCGCTGGCGCATCCTCGGCCGCCTCTGCGTACTCGGCGCCGTCGACGACGCGGTCATCGAGGCCGAACTCACCCAGGACCCCAGCGCCACCGGCCGGCAGGGCGCCGCCCACTGCCGCGCCGCCCTGCCCGACCCCGAGGCCAAACGCGCCGCCTGGGACGCCATGTTCACCACCGACGAACTCTCCAACTACCTCTTCACCGCCACCGCCCAGGGCTTCTGGCAGCCCGAACAGAGCGACCTCCTGCACCCCTATGTCGCCCGCTACTTCCCCGACGCCGTGGCCGTCGCCCACCGCCGCGGCCCCGCCATCGCCGACGCCGCAGGACGCCACGCCTTCCCCGCCCACGCCATCGACACCCACACCCTCACCCTCGGCGAAAGCTGCATCGCGGACGACGACCCCATCCCCGCCCTGCGCCGCCGGCTCGCCGACCAACTCGACGACCTCGCCCGCGCCTTGAAGATCAGGACAGCCACCGCCGCGTCCTAGGGGCCCGGCAGGTACGGGGTCCGGCCGCACCGGACCCCGTACCACCAACCACCCCGCCCCCACCCAATCCCCGTACGGCAGTACCACTTTCGGGTTCCGATCGTTGTGATCACCGGGCACGCCACCGCCACCGCAGACAGGCTGGAGGCCCCACCCGCACACCCGAAGGACACCGCCATGAGCAACCCGCCGCCCCTCGCCGGAGGCACCCAAGGCTCACAAGCCCTGCGGCCGTTGCTCGACACCGTCCTCGACGCACTCCACGACGGAGCCATCGCCCGAGGCGGCCCCCTCCCCGCCGGCGGCCCCCACACCGTCACCACCCGCCTGCGCGACCTCACCGGCGACCCCCTGCCCCACCACGGCACCGGCCCCGACACCGCGCTGCGCACCCTCGTACAGGCCCTCGCCGAAGGCGCCGCCGACCCCGCCGACCCCCTGTGCGCGGCCCACCTCCACTGCCCACCCCTCGCCCTCGCGGCCGCCGCCGACCTCGCCGCGTCCGCCCTCAACCCCTCCATGGACTCCTGGGACCAGGCCCCCGCCGCGTCCGCCCTCGAAACCCTCGTCACCGACGCACTCGCCCACGAGGTCTACGGCGACACAGGTCAGCCCGGTCAGTCAGGTCGGTCCGGTCAGTCAGGTCGGTCCGGCCGGTCGGACAGGCCCGGTCGGCCCGGCCACCCGCAGGCACTGGTCACCACCGGCGGCACCGAAGCCAACCAGCTCGCCCTCCTCCTCGCCCGCGAAAGCCACGCCTCAGAGGGCCCCCTCCAGCTCATCACCGGCGCAGGCGCCCACCACTCCCTGCCCCGCGCCGCCTGGCTCCTCGGCCTCCCCGACCCCGTCACCGTGCCCGCCCCCACCGGCACCCTCGACCCCGCAGCGCTCGACGAAGCCCTCACCGACCTGCCCGGACCCAAACTCGTCGCCGCCACCGCCGGAACCACCGACGCGGGCCTCATCGACCCCCTCCCGGAGATCGCCGACGTCTGCGAACACCACGGCGCCCGCCTCCACATCGACGCCTCCTACGGCGCCGGGCTCCTCTTCAGCCCCACCCGCCGCACCCAGCTCACCGGCCTCGAACGCGCCGCCACCGTCACCCTCGACCTCCACAAACTCGGCTGGCAACCCGTCGCCGCCGGCCTCCTCGCCGTACGCGACCCCGCCGACCTCACCCCCCTCACCCACCACGCCGACTACCTCAACGCCGACGACGACACCGAAGCCGGCCTGCCCGACCTCCTCGGCCGCTCCCTGCGCACCACCCGACGCCCCGACATCCTCAAAATTGCCGTCACCCTCAAAGCCCTCGGCCGCACCGGACTCGGCACCCTCGTCGACCAAGTCTGCGACCAGGCCCGGGAGTTCGCCGCCACCATCCACGCCCACCCCGGCTTCGACCTCTATGACACCCCCACCCTCAGCACCGTCCTCTTCCGCCCCCACGGCGCCCCCGACGAGCGCATCGCCCACATCCGCCGCACCCTCCTCACCCAAGGCCGCGCCGTACTCGGCCGCGCCCGCATGGACGGCCGGCTCTGGCTCAAAGCCACCCTGCTCAACCCGCACACCCAGCCGGGCGACCTGGCCCAGCTGCTGAAACTGGTGGAAGGAAACACAGCCCGATGACCACCGCCCCCACCCCCAGGCCCCCGCACCCCGAAGCACCCCGCGACCTCGTCGGCATCGGCATCGGCCCCTTCAACCTCTCCCTCGCCGCCCTAGCCCACCCCCTCACCGAACTCGACACCGCCTTCTACGAACAACGCCCCGCCTTCCACTGGCACCCCGGCCTCCTCATCGACGGCGCCACCCTCCAAGTCCCCTTCCTCGCCGACCTCGTCACCCTCGCCGACCCCGCAAGCCACTGGACCTTCCTCAACTACCTCAAAACCCGTGAACGCCTCTTCCCCTTCTACTTCGCCGAGCGCTTCCACATCCAGCGCGCCGAATACGACGCCTACTGCCGCTGGGTCAGCGAAAACCTCCCCGGACTCCACTTCGGCCACCAGGTCGACACCGTCCGCTGGAACCCCGAACGCCGCCTCTTCGAAGTCGACTTCACCCAACTCGACACCGAAGGCGAAGCCGAAGCACTCGGCCGCACCTACACCAAGAACGTCGTTCTCGGCATCGGCACCGCCCCCTACATCCCCGAACCGCTGCGCCCCCTCGCCGAAGCCCCCACCGTCCCCGTCATCCACTCCGCCGACTACCTCACCCACCGCACCGAACTCCTCACCGCCGACCACATCACCGTCATCGGATCAGGCCAGTCCGGCGCCGAGATCTTCCTCGACCTCCTCAAGAACCGCCCCCAAGGCCGCGAAAAACTCCACTGGCTCGCCCGCAGCGAAGCCTTCGCCCCCATGGAGTACTCCAAGCTCGGCCTCGAACACTTCACCCCCGACTACACCCGCTACTTCCACCACCTCCCCGAAGACGTACGCGACGGACTCGTCCCCGCCCAATGGCAGCTCCACAAAGGCATCGACGCCGAAACCATCGCCGCCATCCACGACGAGCTCTACCAGCGCACCCTCCACGGCGGCTGGCCCGACGCCACCCTCACCCCCGGCGTCTTCGTCCGCACCGCCGGCCGCGTCGCCACCACCAAAGTCGAACTCCACCTCGAACACCGCCGGCAGAACACCCGCTCCCGCCTCACCACCGACGCCGTCGTCCTCGCCACCGGCTACCGCGAACGCCCCCTCGACCAGATCCTCACCGGCATGGACCCCCACCTGAGCCGCGACAACGCCGAACGCCCCCGCATCGACGAACAGTTCCGCCTCGTCCTCGACCCCACCGTCACCGACACCGGCAGCAACATCTACGTACAGAACGCCGAACGCCACAGCCACGGAGTCGGCGCCCCCGACCTCGGCCTCGCCGCCTGGCGCAGCGCCACCATCCTCAACACCCTCACGGGCAAAGACCCCTACCCCCTCCCGCAGCGCACCGCCTTCACCACCTTCGGCCTCACCCCCAACGAAAACCGCGCCCCCCGGACCCGGTCCGGAGAACGCGGCACATCACATCTCGTCGAGCTCAAGAACTAGGGTCCGAACAAGACGCCCTAGAACACAGGCGTACCGTCCCGCGTCAGCCGCCAGTCCACCGAAGCGAACTCCGCCGGGTCCAGGGTGCCCTTCGCGGTCACCCACTCGGCGATCCGCGTACGGATCTCCGTCGACTCCGACCACAGCTCCTGCGCCGACGCCACATGCGGGAACGCCCCACCACCGTTCGCCCGGTAGTTGTTCACCGCGAACACGAACTTCTGCGCGTCGTCCAGCGCCGCACCCTGATACGTCAGGTTCTTGATCCGCGAACCCGCCGCCTGCGCGACGTCGATGTCGTAAGAAAGCCCCGACACATAGTCGTAGTTGTAGTCCGGACGGTTGTTCGCGTTCGTCAGCTTGTCCACGTCCACGACCGCGCCCGCCGCCGTCTGCACGAAATACTCCGCCGAGAACTCCAGGTACGCCCGCACCTGCGCACCCGTCATCAGCTTCGCGACCAGCGTGTTGTCGTACACGTACAGACCCGACAGATCCCGGATCGTCACCTCGCCCGCCGGAATCGACGACGTACGCGAGAATGGCGAAGCCTGCGAAAGGACCGGCAGCGACGCGTACTCCGTCGACGCCAGCGCCTTCTTCACCACATCCGCCTGCACCGCGTTGATCAGGTCGATGATCGGCGCGTCCTTGTACCGAGCGTCGACCGTCGTCAGCTCCACCGTCGCCCGGCCCACCACCTGATTCACGTACTTCACCACCGCGGCATGCTCGTCCTGCAGCAGCTTCGTGATCTTCGGATCGTCCGCCACCGTCCTGGAGTCACGCAGCGACGCCTTGACGGACTCGACCGACCAACGCCCCTTCTCCCACACCAGATCGAAGTCGAACAGCGTCAGCCGCTCCGCGAAACACAGCGGCTCCGACAGCACGACCGCCTTGCCCGTCTTCTCGTTCGTCACCAGCTGCTGCGGAATCTCCACATGCGCATGCCCTACGAGAATCGCGTCGATCCCCGGCACCAGCCGCGCCACATTCGCCGCCGCGTTCTCCACATACGGAACCTGATCGCCGTACGACGACGTACCCGAAGCCCCCGAATGCGCCGACACGATCACCACGTCCGCACCCATCGACCGCAGCTTCGGCACCCACTTCGCGGCCTGCTCCTCAAGACCGGGGAACTTCAACTTCCCCTGCACATACGCCTTGTCCCAGATCGCGATCCCCGGATTCGTCAGCCCGAGCACCGCCACCTTCACGTCCCTGCCGTGCGGCGTGCGCAGCCGCTTCATGAAATACGGGGGGAACGCCGGCTTCTCCGTCTTCGCGTCCACGGCATTCGCACCCAGCAACGGGAAGTCACACTGCGACTCGAACTTACGCAGCGTCTCGATCCCGTAGTTGAACTCGTGGTTCCCCAGCGCCACCGCGTCATAGCCGATCGAATTCATCGCCTGCGCCATCGGATGCACCGGACCACCCTTCGCGGTGATCGGATCCACCTTCGCGAAGTAGTACGTCAGCGGCGTCCCCTGGATCGTGTCACCCGCGTCGATCAGCAGCGTGTTGTGCCGACCCCGCTCCGCACGGATCTCCTCCACCAGCGTCGAGATCCGCGACAGCCCCATCGCGTTACCCGCCGGATCCGCGTACTCCGCGTTCTTGAAGTAGTCCCAGTTGAAGACATGACCATGCAGGTCCGTCGTCCCCATGACGGTGAACGAGTACCGCTTCTGCCCCCTCGACCGCCCCCCGTGCGCCTGCGCGGCCGGCGCCGACACCGCCCCGGTCAACGCCACGGCCGCCCCCGTAGCAGCGGACTTGCCCAGAAACTTCCGGCGATTCAACGGCATCTCAGATCCCCTCCGGCACCACTCATCGACAGTTGCGACGCGCGTAGATTCTGGCCCCTCAACCCAACACGCAACAGACCCACGAGGTTTCAATCCGATGACTGTCCGACGCGCTGCTGCCAAAGTGACCCCCATGACCCCCCACGAAACGACCCCCGACGGACAACCCACCCCCTACGGCACCCCCCAAGCCCCCCGCATCGCCGTCCGCGGCGAAGCCCGCATCGAAACCGACCCCGACCTCGCCCGCATCGGCATCACCGTCAGCGCCCGCGGCACCGACCGCCGCGAAGCCCTCACCGACCTCACCCGCCGCAACACCGCCACCCTCGACCTCATCAAAAGCTACGGAGAAGCCATCGAAAAACTCGAGACCGGCGCCTTCTCCATCACCCCCGAACTCACCCGCCACGGCCGCACCGAACGCATCCGCGCTTACCACGGCCGGGTCCTCATCACCGCCGAACTCACCGACTTCACCGCACTCGGCGAACTCACTACTCGCCTCGCCGACCAGGACCTCACCCGCATCGACGGCCCCTGGTGGTCCCTGCGCCCCGACTCACCCGTCCACCGCACCGCCCGCCAACAAGCAGTCCGCGAAGCAGTCCAACGCGCCCGCGAATACGCCGAAGCCCTCGGCACCCGCCTCGCCGCCCTCATCGAACTCGCCGACACCGGAGCCGAGGACCCCGACCGCTACGGACCCGTCCCCGGCGCCCCCCACATGCGCATGGCCGCCTACTCCGGCGGCCCCGACGACACCCCCGCACCCCTCGACCTCGAACCCCAGCGCCAAACCGTCTACGCCAACGTCAACGCCCGATTCACCATGCACCCGCCCGAGCTGTAAAAGCCCCGCCCCCGAACGACGGAACCGAAATACATGCTCATCGGAGCACCCCCATGCACAATTCAACACTTGTCAATAACCCTTCATCCAAAGGTGGTTGGGTAGTCACGCACAACCAATTCCCTACCCACCGGTAAGCCCTAGGCTCGAACCATGCGCCGAGCAAAGATCGTCTGCACCCTGGGCCCAGCCACCGACTCGTACGAGCAGATCAAGGCACTCGTCGAAGCCGGAATGGACGTAGCCCGCTTCAACCTCAGCCACGGCACCTACGCCGAACACGAGGAGCGCTACCACCACGTCCGAAAGGCCTCCGACGAAACCGGCCGCAGCGTCGGAATCCTCGCCGACCTTCAAGGCCCGAAGATCAGACTCGGACGCTTCCGCGAAGGCCCCGTACTCCTTGAACGCGGCGACGAATTCACCATCACCGTCGAACCCGACATCCAAGGCGACCGCCACACCTGCGGCACCACCTACGACGGCCTCGCCACCGACGTCACCACCGGCGAACGCATCCTCGTCGACGACGGAAAAGTCACCCTCGAAGTCACCGGTGTCGACGGCCCCCGCGTCCACACCATCGTCATCGAAGGCGGCATGGTCTCCGACCACAAAGGCCTCAACCTCCCCGGCGTAGCCGTCTCCGTCCCCGCACTCAGCGACAAGGACCAGGAAGACCTCCGCTGGGCCCTGCGCACCGGCGCCGACGTCATCGCCCTCTCCTTCGTCCGCAGCGGACGCGACATCCAAGACGTCCACCGCATCATGGAAGAGGAAGACCGCCGCCTCCCCGTCATCGCCAAGGTCGAAAAGCCCCAGGCCGTCGACAACATCGACGACATCGTCGCCGCCTTCGACGGAATCATGGTCGCCCGCGGCGACCTCGGCGTCGAAATGCCACTCGAACAAGTCCCCATCGTCCAAAAGCGCGCCATCAAACTCGCCAAGCGCAACGCCAAGCCGGTCATCGTCGCGACCCAGATGCTCGACTCGATGATCGACAACTCGCGCCCCACCCGCGCCGAGGCGAGCGACGTCGCCAACGCCGTCATCGACGGCACCGACGCCGTCATGCTCTCCGGCGAGACCAGCGTCGGCAAATACCCCGTCGAAACGGTCCGCACCATGGGCCGCATCATCGAAGCGGCCGAGGAAGACATCCTCGCCAAGGGGCTCCCGCCCCTCACCGACCGCAACAAACCCCGCACCCAAGGCGGAGCCGTCGCCCGCGCCGCAGCCGAAATGGGCGACTTCCTCGGCGCGAAGTTCCTGGTGGCCTTCACCCAGTCCGGCGACACGGTCCGCCGCCTCTCCCGCTACCGCTCACCCATCCCGCTCCTGGCCTTCACCCCGACCCCGTCCACCCGCTCCCAGCTCAACCTCACCTGGGGCGTGGAGACCTTCCTCGGCCCCCACGTCGACTCCACCGACGCGATGGTCGACCAGGTCGACGAACTCCTCCTCCAGTACGGCCGCTGCCGGAAGGGCGACATCGTCGTCATCACAGCCGGCTCCCCGCCCGGAGTCTCCGGCTCCACCAACCTGGTCCGCGTCCACCACATCGGCGAGGACGACAGCCCGAAGTAGGGGTCAGTATTTGGGGCCTATGTGGGTGTCCATGAGGGCGACTGAGGCTTTGCGGGCGACGGAGATGTTGCGATGGTTCCCCTGCCGCCAATCAACACCCACTCTGTCCAGGGTGTCGGTGAAGAGCGTGATGATGTCGCCCGACAGGTTGGTGAAGAAGTACCGGGGATATTCGTAGCGCTTGAGCTCGCCGGCGATGACCTTCTCGGTCCAATTGATGATCCGGCATCCATCGGAATGGATGAGCCCGCGGATGAACTCCCACGGATGAGCGTCGACTATCTCCTGCTGCCAGGGTTCGAGCACGATCTTCCGGTCGTGCTTCTTGCCGGGGCCGTGCTGGGGGAAGAGGCAGGGCCAGTGTTTGCTGGAGGTGGTGACTGCGACGCAGCCCTGCTTCTTGACGCGACACACACTGTTGTCCGGGCGGACGGATCGCATGGCCGCTTCGCAGGCGTCGATAAGACCCGGCCAGGCATTGGCCATGAAGATGCGGAGGAAGTGGACGCCCCGCCGGTGTTCGTTGAGGCAGCCATCGCCCAGATAGAGGCCCAACAGGTAGGAGTACGCCGCTTGGTTTTCTGGCGGTCCTGGGGTGTCGGCGCATCTGGGGCAGGGAAGACCCGAGCGCTTGCGCGGTTCGATGTCGACCTGCCAGGAGCGGATTGCGGCCCGGGAGACCCCGGTCTCCTTGCTCACCGAGTTCAGGCTGCGCCCCTGGGCGACCAGAGCCAGTGCTCGCTTGCGTGTACTCATGCCGTACATGCGGCCACTCTGTGCGACTCGCCGCTGCGCCACGCAGCAAAAAGCGGATGTTCACGAGAACGTGTGCATCCGCCTTATGTGGCAACCTTGCAATCCAAGGAAAAGTGCCCCGAGTCGGATTCGAACCGACGCTGTATGGGTTTTGAATCCATGGCCTCTACCGCTGGGCTACCGGGGCCCCTTCGAAACGAAGGTCAGCGGTCACCCGCTGTGCCACCACCTTACCGCAGCTAGGTACGCTCTTGGGAGCAGTACCCCTGCCCTGAACTAGGAGCTATCGTGACCGCCCCCGAGTCGCCCCAGCCCGTAGACGCGTCCGACGACGACAAGTCGCACGTCCCGCCGCTGACGACCCGTGTCGTCATCGCCGAGGACGAGGCTCTGATCCGCCTCGACCTCAAAGAGATGCTCGAGGAAGAGGGCTACTCCGTCGTCGGTGAGGCCGGTGACGGTGAGCAGGCGGTCGAGCTGGCTCGTGAGCACAAGCCCGATCTGGTGATCCTCGACGTGAAGATGCCGAAGATGGACGGCATCTCGGCGGCGGAGAAGATCGCGGAGGAGTCGATCGCTCCGGTGCTGATGCTGACGGCGTTCTCGCAGCGCGATCTGGTGGAGCGGGCGCGGGACGCGGGTGCGATGGCGTATCTGGTGAAGCCGTTCAGCAAGAGTGATGTCGTTCCTGCCATCGAGATGGCGGTGTCGCGGTTCCAGGAGCTGCGGACGCTGGAGAACGAGGTCGCGGATCTGACGCAGCGGCTGGAGACGCGGAAGCTGGTGGACCGGGCGAAGTCGGTGTTGCAGACGGAGTACGGCCTGTCGGAGCCGGCGGCGTTCCGGTGGATTCAGAAGACGTCGATGGATCGGCGTCTGTCGATGCAGCAGGTTGCTGAGGCGGTTATTCAGGACGCCGAGGAGAAGAAGTCGGCGAAGGGCTGAGGTTCGCCCCGCGCCGTGTATGGCTGAGGCCCGTGCCCCCGGAGGGGTACGGGCCTCAGCCATCACTGCGTGCGGGCTCAGTCCTCGCCGAGGTAGGCCTTGCGGACGGATTCGTCGTGGAGGAGGTCTTGTCCGGTTCCGGAGAGGACGACGGTGCCGACTTCCATGACGTGGCCGTGGTCCGCGAGGGAGAGTGCGGCCTGGGCGTTCTGCTCGACCAGGAGGATGGTCGTGCCCTGGGACTTGAGTTCCACGATCGTGGCCATGATCTTCTGCATCATGATCGGGGAGAGGCCCATGGAGGGTTCGTCGAGCATGAGCAGTTTGGGCTGGGACATGAGGGCGCGTCCCATGGCGAGCATTTGCTGCTCGCCGCCCGAGAGGGTTCCCGCGGCTTGCTTGCGGCGTTCCCCGAGGATGGGGAAGAGGTCGTAGGCACGCTGGATGTCTTTTTCGATGCCGGCGGTGTCCTTGCGGAGGAACGCTCCGAGCTGGAGGTTCTCGGCGATGGAGAGCCGGGGGAAGATGCGTCGGCCTTCGGGGGAGTGGGCGAGGCCCATCGCGACGATCTTGTGTGCGGGGACGCCGGTGAGGGGTTTCCCGTCGAAGGTGATTTTGCCGCTGAGGGGCTTGAGGAGCCCGGACAGGGTGCGCAGGGTGGTGGTTTTGCCGGCGCCGTTGGTGCCGATGAGGGTGACGACTTCGCCTTGTTGGACGCTGAAGGAGATTCCCTTGACGGCTTCGATCTTGCCGTAGGCGACCCTGAGGTCTTCTACTTCGAGGAGTGCGCTCACTGGTCGTCTCCTTCCGTGGCGTGTGCTTCCGCGGCTTCGACTGCGGCTGCGGCGGTGTCTTCGGGGGCGCCTTCGAAGGGTTCGCCGAGGTAGGCGGCGATGACGCGTTCGTCGCCCTGGACGACTTCGGAGGTGCCTTCGACGAGCTTTTCGCCCTGGACGAGGCAGGCGACGCGGTCGCTGAGGTTGAAGATGAAGCGCATGTCGTGCTCGATGACGAGGACGGCGATGCCGCGGTCGCGGATGGCGAAGACGAGGTCTTCGGTGGCGCGGGTCTCCTGCGGGTTCATGCCGGCGGTGGGTTCGTCGAGGAGGAGCAGGCCGGGTTCGCTGGCCATGGCGCGGGCGATTTCGAGCTTGCGCTGTTCGCCGTAGGGGAGGTTGCGGGAGAGGTGGTCGGCCTTGTGGGCGAGGCCGATGAACTCCAGCAGTTCCATGGCGCGTTCGCGGGAAGCTGCTTCTGCCTTGCGGAAGCCGGGGCCGCGGAGGATGGCGGACCAGAGGCCTTCCTTGGTGCGGGTGTGGCGGCCGACGAGGACGTTTTCCAGGACGGTCATGTTGGCGAAGAGCCGGATGTTCTGGAAGGTGCGGGCGATGCCGGCGTCGGTGACCAGGTGTGGCTTGGGGGGCAGCACGGTGCCTTTGTAGGCGACTTTGCCCTCGGTGGGGACGTAGAGGCCGGTGAGGCAGTTGAAGAAGGTGGTCTTGCCCGCGCCGTTGGGGCCGATGAGGCCGACGATCTCTCCGGCGTTGACGGTGAGGTCGACGTTGCGTACGGCGGTGAGGCCGCCGAAGCGCATGGTGACGCCGGTGGCTTCGAGGACGGGGCTGGGGGCTGTGGTGGTGGTCATGGTGGTTACGCCCCTGCCTTGGTGACGCCGACGGTGGAGTCGGGTAGGCCTTGTTCGGGGATGTGGACGGTGTCGTCGCTCTCGTGGAACTCGAGTTGGCGGCGGCGGTTGGCGATGATGCCTTCGGGGCGGAACCGCATGAGGAGGACGAGTGCGACGCCGAAGGCGAGGAGCTGGTACTCCTTCAGGAAGCTGAGCTTCTCGGGGAGCATGTAGAGCAGGGTGGCGCCGAGGATGGGTCCGTTGACGGTGCCCATGCCGCCGAGGACGACGGCGGCGAGGAGGAACGCGGAGTTCGGGGGCACGGAGCCGGCGAACTGGTACGGGGCCGGGTTGACGCTGTAGCCGACGTGGGCGCTGACGGTGCCGGCGAGGCCGGCGAGGGAGGCGCCGAGTGCGAAGGCGATGAGTTTGACGCGGAAGCCGTTGATGCCCATGGCGGTGGCGGCGGTCTCGTCCTCGCGGATGGCGATCCAGGAGCGGCCGATGCGGGAGTCCGCGGCGCGGGTGAAGACGAGGACGACGATCGCGGTGATGAGCAGCATCAGCAGGAAGTAGTTCGCGAAGCGGCCGAGGGAGAATCCGCCGATGTCGTGGTTGCTTCCGAAGTTGAACCCGAAGATGTTGAGGTCCGGGATCATGGAGATGCCGTTGGGGCCGTTGGTGAGGTTGGGGCCGGAGGTGCCGTCGAGGTTGTTGACGGTGATGCGGAAGATCTCTCCGAAGCCCAGGGTCACGATGGCGAGGTAGTCGCCGCGCAGGCGCAGGGTGGGGGCGCCGATGAGGACACCGAAGACCAGCGATGCGAGCATGCCGGTGAGCATGGCGGCCCAGAAGGGGAACTGGACGCCGGAGAAGCGGGAGAACTCGGAGCCGGAGACGAGGGCGGCCGCGTAGGCGCCGACGCCGAGGAAGGCGACGTATCCGAGGTCGAGGAGTCCGGTCAGGCCGACGACGATGTTGAGGCCGAGGGCGACGGTGGCGACGACGAGGATGTTCACGCCGAGGTTGGAGTTGTGCTCGTTGTTCTCGACGAAGGGGAAGAGCGCTGCCGCGAGGAAGGCCATGGAGGTGGCGAATCCCTTGTGGCCGGCGTTGAGCTGGGCGAAGCGGTCGAAGAGTCCTGCGGTGAACAGGGACCAGGTGCCGAAGACGACCAGGAGGATGTAGCCCAGGAACGTTTCGCTCGCGTCGGGGTCGACGCCGACGCCGTAGGCGAAGACGATCAGTGCGAGGGCGGTGGCGGCGGTGATGACGAGGCGTTGGCCCCAGGCGGGGAGTTTCGCGGCCGGGGGGATGTTGTCGGGCTTGGTGACGTAGTCCTTGAAGGTGTCACCGGGCTTGGGGAGCGCGAGGGCGCCGACCAGGGCGATGGCGGAGCCGACGGCGGCGATGTAGGCGCCGGGGTCGAGGGCGACGAGGCCCTTGAGGTCGACGGCGATGGCGATGGCGCTGAACCAGCTGACGGCGAACGCGGACGTGGCGGCGAGGAGGACGGGCTGGATGGCCGTCGCCGGGTTGAGCCAGCCGAGGCCGCGGACACCGAAGAGGGTGAGCGCGAACAGCAGCGTCAGGACGCCGGCGACGAGGTCGAGGATCTGGAGTCCGGCCGGGGAGCCGTAGTAGGTGAGGTCCCCGGGGAAGTCGGACGTGTAGGTCCAGGACATGAAGGTGCTGGCGATGGTGGCGACGGCGCCGATGGCGACGAGGGCGCGTGCGGCGGTCGCGGGGAGCGCGACGAGGCCGCGCGGGGGGGTGGTGGTGTCGGTGGTTGCCATGGTGCTCACGCCCTGTCCGCGACGCGTTCGCCGATGAGGCCTTGTGGCCTGAACAGCAGTACGAGGATGAGGAGTACGAAGGCCCAGACTGCGGACCAGCCGCCGCCACCGAGCTGCTGCATGCCGGGGATGCCGTCGATGTAGCTGGTGGCCATGGTCTCGGCGAGGCCGAGGACGAGGCCGCCGATCATGGCGCCGTAGATGTTGCCGATGCCGCCGAGGACGGCCGCGGTGAAGGCCTTGAGGCCCATCTGGAAGCCCATGTCGTACTTGACGGTGCCGTAGCGCAGTCCGTAGGAGACGGCTGCGACGGCGGCGAAGAAGCCGCCGATGGCGAAGGCGATGACGATGATGCGGTTGGTGTCGATGCCCATGAGCTGCGCGGTGTCAGGGTCCTGCGCGGTGGCCTGCATGGCGCGGCCGGTGCGGGAGAGGCTGACGAACAGGGCGAGGGCCGCCATGCAGAGGGGGGCGGCGATGATGACGAAGACGCTGCCGCTCTGGATGCTGACGGAGCCGATGTGGACGGGTCCGAAGGGCAGCTGGGGGAACTTGAGGTCGTTCTTGGCGTCCGGGTACCAGTTGAAGACGACCTGCTGGAGGGCGAGCGACAGACCGATGGCGGTGATGAGCGGGGCGAGGCGTGGTGCTCCGCGCAGTGGTCGGTAGGCGAAGCGTTCGGCCCCGACGGCGATGAGGACGGAGACGATTCCGCCGCCTATCAGCATCGCGGGGAGGGCTATCCACATGGATGTGCCGTTGGGCAGAACGTAGAGGTAGACCGTGAGTGCGCCGAAGCCGCCGGTCATGAAGATCTCGCCATGGGCGAAGTTGATGAGCTGGACGATGCCGTACACCATCGTGTAGCCGATGGCGATCAGGCCGTACATCGAGCCGAGGAACAGCCCGTTGGCCAGCTGCTGCGGCAGGGTGTTCACCGCATGGCCTCCATGTGGTGGGGAGAGGTTGAGCAGGGCGTATGAAGCGGGCCGCGCGGTGACGGGTGGTCATGGCCGCGCGGCCCAGAGGTGGTGCTGAGGGCCTGTCCCGGTGGTTTCGACCGGGTCGGCGGTTCGGTCGGGCCGTGACCCTCGGTGACTGAACCGCCTGGTGGCCCGGGGTGGTGCTGATCAGCCGCTGAACGTGCCGCTCTTCACGGCCTTCCACTTGCCGTCGACGACCTGGTACACGGTGAGCTGCTTGTTGGTGGTGTCGCCGTACTCGTCGAAGGAGACGGGTCCCGCGATGCCGTCGAACTTGGTCTTCTGGACCTCGCCGACGATCTTGGAGCGGGCGTCGGAGGGGACCTTGCCGTCCTTCACGACGTTGCCGATCGCCTTGATGATGGCGGTGGCGGCGTCGTAGGAGTAGCCGCCGTACGTGCCGTAGTCGCCCTTGAGGCCGGAGGCCTTGTACTTCTTGATGAAGTCGGCGGCGGAGGGCAGGGAGTCGACGGGCTGGCCGACCGAGGTGGCGAGGTCGCCTTCGGAGGTCTTGCCGGCGGTCTGGATGTAGGTGTCGCTGAACATGCCGTCACCGCCGAACAGCGGGACCTTGGCTCCGCCGTCCTTGAGCTGCTTGGTGAGCTTCTCGGACTCGTCGTACTGGCCGCCGTAGTAGACGAGGTCGGCCTTGGAGTTCTTGATCTTGGTGACGAGGGCGGAGAAGTCCGTGTCGCCGGTGTTGACGTGGTCCTGGCCCGTGACCTTGCCGCCGGCCTTGGTGAAGCCGGCCTTGAAGAGCTTGGCGAGGCCGGCACCGTAGGTCTGCTTGTCGTCGACCACGAACACCTTGCGCTTCTTCAGCGTGTTGTAGGCGTAGTCGGCCGCGAAGCCGCCCTGCAGGGCGTCGGTGGTGGCGGTGCGGAAGTAGGTCTTGAACGGGCGGGACTTGGAGGTCTGCCAGTTCTTGCCCTGGGTGAGCTCGGGGGCCGTGTTGGACGGAGAGATCTCGACCAGGTTGGCGGTGGCGAAGACCTGCTGCATCTGGGTGGCGACACCGGAGTTCAGCGGGCCGACGATGCCGAGGACCTTCTCGTTCTGGACGAGCTGGGTGGCGTTGGACTGGCCCTGGGCCGGGATCGCCTTGTCGTCGAGCGCCTGGACCTTGAAGGTCACGCCGGGAACGGTGTTGTTCTTGTTGGCGTCGTTCACGGCGATCTGCACGCCGCCCTGGATGCCGAGGCCGGTGGCCGAGTTCTGGCCGGTGAGCGGGGCGTCGACGCCGATGATGACGGTGGTCTTCTTGCTGCTGTCGCTGCCCTTGTTGTCGTCGCGCGATCCGCAGGCGGTGAGCGTGAGTGCTCCGGTGGTGAGCACGCTGGTCATGATGAGCAAGGAACGGTGTCGCACGATCAATCCTCTCCCTGGCGCGGCTCCCGTGGTTGGGGGCCGTGTGTCTCGCCGGGCCGTACTGGGGTGGTACAGGGCCGTGCAGCAGACGCGCCCGGCGGCGCGGTGACTGGCCGTGACTATAAGCGCAGGTGGGTGGGGTGGGGAGCTGAGGAGGGAAGGATGTGACGCTCTTGTTATGACGCGGTGCTCGTCGGTGGGTGCAGTGGGGGCGATTGGGACTTTTGGGTGTGGGCTGCAGATGTTCACATGTGAAGAACATGCTGTTCCGCTAAGGAACTTGGGGTGATCTTGGTCCTTACGGGCGGGAGTGTGCCGCCGGGGTGGCGGATGCCGGGCGCTTCGGGGGCGGTGGCTCGCGCTCCGCATTGCTCTGTTGCGACAGAGGTAACCGAGTGTTACTTCCGCGTGAGATCGGTTCGAGGTCCGGGGTCGGCCCGGAGTGCCCTTTGCGCGGTCCGCAGGTGTCGTGCGGGGAGGCGGCGAGGTCGCGGGGGATAGGCGCCGCCGAAGAGGTAGCTGTGCTGCTGCTGTGCCTGACGGTTCGGTAGGTCGAGGTCGAGCGGCGGCAGGGCGAAGCAGGGCGGCAGGGCGGCGCACTTGTATACGGAGATGCGCACAGTGTGAGGGGTCTCGGGGCACCGCCCTTCACTGTCAGTGGCAGCGCGGGGATGAAGCGCGCACACAATCCCGGTAGTTCGGCCCGAACTTGACGGATGGTCACAGGGTGGAGGTCGCGTACGGAGATGGTGAAGCGGAAGGTGGCGGTGTGCGGGTGCTGCGAGGCCGGCGGGCCGCTTCCCTCGTAGAGCGGGACGGTGACCTGAGGGTCAGGGGGTGGGGGCGGGCGTCGCCGGGGTCGTGGTGAGGGCGGTGTACGCCTAGGCGCCCGCGATGGCCGCGGCGACAAGTAGGGCTTGCAGGGTGCGGCGCAGGCGTGACGGAGGCGCCGCCCAACGCTCGTAAGGGTGGAGGGAGTTGGGGGAGCCGCCCCACCGGATGTCGGCGTGGGTGGGGGTGTGGGCGTGGGTGTGCGGGGCGCCGTCGCCGGAGGGGGTTCCGGCTCGACGGGTCCGATACCGGCCATGCTCCACGCCAGTGCGGAGGGGGAGGGTCCGCCAATGTGGGCGACGGGCTCAACTGTCGTTCGTCATCGCGCAGTTGAGTGGTGACCGTGCCTTGGTGAACGTCCGCGCTGTGGCGTCCGGTGGGATTGTGAGGCCTGTCGGTGCGTGGGCCGAACTCGCGTCGGCGGCGGCCGTGTGCCGAGCTGCTCCGCTTCCGTCGCGTGGGTGACGCCTGCGCTGCCCGGCGCGGGCGGCAGTGGCCGTCGGCGCCGGGAACAGCGGTGTGAAGCGTCGTGATCGTTGTGGCGCCCTGTGACGGACCAGCCCCGGTCAGGACCGGACCAGCCCTGTCACGGACGAGCCCTGCGGCGGACGAGAGGGGCCTCAGCTCTTGGGCATGTCCTTGAGGAGGCAGGTCAGGCGGGCCGAGCAGACCCGCCGGTCCTGCTCGTCGGTGATCACGATCTCGTACGTGGCCGTGGAGCGGCCGCGGTGTACGGGGGTGGCGACGCCGGTGACGAGGCCGGAGCGGGCCCCGCGGTGGTGCGTGCAGTTCAGGTCGACGCCGACGGCGATCTTGGAGCTGCCGCCGTGGAGCATCGAGCCGACGGAGCCGAGGGTCTCGGCGAGGACCGCGGAGGCGCCGCCGTGCAGGAGGCCGTACGGCTGGGTGTTGCCCTCGACGGGCATGGTGCCGACGACGCGCTCGGGGGACGCCTCCTTGATCTGGACGCCCATGCGGGTGCCGAGGTCCCCTGCGGAGAACAGGGCGGGCAGATCGACGCCGAGCGCCGCGTACTCGTCGATGACCTCTTGCGGGAACTTCACGCTGCTGTACTCGCCCATGGTGCCCGGCTCCGTTCGTCGTCTGTCGGTGTTCGTGCTGTGGGGTGCTGTTCTGCCTGGTCGGCTGCCTGAGCGAACGCTCAGTCGGTCGCCGATTGTTCCAGGCGGACGACGACGGACTTGCTGGTGGGGGTGTTGCTGGTGTCAGCGGTGGCGTCCAGCGGGATCAGGACGTTGGTCTCCGGGTAGTACGCGGCCGCGCAGCCCCGGGCCGTCGGGTAGTGGACGACACGGAAGCCGGGGGCGCGGCGCTCCACACCGTCCGTCCACTCGCTGACCAGGTCGACGTAGGAGCCGTCCGCGAGGCCCAGGTCCTGAGCGTCGTGAGGGCTGACGAGGACGACCCGGCGGCCGTTCCTGATGCCGCGGTAGCGGTCGTCGAGGCCGTAGATCGTGGTGTTGTACTGGTCGTGCGAGCGCAGGGTCTGCAGCAGCAGTCGGCCCTCGGGGAGCTTGGGGTACTCGACGGGCGCCGCCGTGAAGTTCGCCTTGCCGGTGGTGGTGGGGAAGCGCCGCTCGTCGCGTGGGCCGTGCGGCAGCGTGAAGCCGCCGGGGCGGCCGGCGGAACCGGTCACGCGCGCGTTGAAGTCCTCGAAACCCGGGATGACTTTCGCGATGCGGTCGCGGACCGTGGCGTAGTCCTGCTCGAACTCCTCCCAGGGCGTGCGTGACGCCTCGCCCAGGACGCGGCGCGCGAGGCGGGCCACGATGGCCGGCTCCGACAGGAGGTGCTTGCTCGCGGGCGTGAGGCGGCCGCGGGAGGCGTGGACCATGCTCATGGAGTCCTCGACCGTCACGAACTGCTCTGTGCTTTTCCCGTTGGGGCCGACCTGGAGGTCCCGTTCGGTGCGGCCGAGAGTCGGCAGGATCAGGGCACGCGCGCCGGTGACCGCGTGGGAGCGGTTGAGCTTCGTCGACACGTGCACCGTCAGGGCGGCGCGGCGCATCGCGGCCTCGGTGACGTGAGTGTCGGGAGAGGCCGCCACGAAGTTGCCGCCCATCGCGAAGAACACCTTCGCCTCGCCGTCGCGCAGTGCCTCGATGGCCCGTACGACGTCGAAGCCGTGCTCGCGGGGCGGTGCGAAGCCGAACTCCTTCTCCAGGGCGTCCAGGAAGGCGGGCGCGGGGCGTTCGAAGACGCCCATGGTGCGGTCGCCCTGCACGTTGGAGTGGCCGCGCACCGGGCACACGCCCGCGCCGGGGCGGCCGATGTTCCCGCGCAGGAGCAGGAAGTTGACGACCTCGCGGATCGTGGGCACCGAATGCTTGTGCTGGGTGAGGCCCATCGCCCAGCACACGACGGTGCGCTCGGAGGCGAGCACCAGGGCGAGGGCTTCCTCGATCTCGGCGCGCTGCAGGCCCGTCGCCGTCAGCGTCGCGTCCCAGTCGGCGGCGCGGGCGGCCTCGGTGAACTCCTCGTAGCCGTGCGTGTGCTCCGCTATGAAGGCGTCGTCGACGGCGCCTTCCGTCTCCAGGATCAGCTTGTTCAGGAGGCGGAAGAGGGCCTGGTCCCCGCCGAGGCGGATCTGGAGGAACAGGTCGGTCAGGGTGGCGCCCTTGAACATGCCCTGCGGGGTCTGCGGATTCTTGAAGCGTTCGAGTCCGGCCTCGGGCAGCGGGTTGATCGTGATGATCCTCGCGCCGTTCGCCTTCGCCTTCTCCAGGGCCGAGAGCATGCGCGGGTGGTTCGTGCCCGGGTTCTGCCCGGCCACGATGATCAGGTCGGACTTGTAGAGGTCCTCCAGGGAGACGCTGCCCTTGCCGATGCCGATGGTCTCCGTGAGCGCGGAACCGGACGACTCATGGCACATGTTCGAGCAGTCGGGCAGGTTGTTCGTGCCGAACTCGCGGGCGAACAGCTGGTAGAGGAACGCCGCCTCGTTGCTCGTGCGGCCCGAGGTGTAGAACACGGCCTCGTCGGGGGAGGCCAGGGCGGTCAGCTCCTCGGCGATGATGTCGAAGGCGCGCTCCCAGGACACCGGCTCGTAGCGCTCGGCGCCGTCCGCCAGATACATGGGGTGCGTGAGGCGGCCCTGCTGGCCCAGCCAGTACCCGGAGCGGGTCGCGAGGTCGGCGACCGGGTGCGCGGCGAAGAAGTCGGGCGTGACCCGGCGCAGGGTGGCCTCCTCGGCGACCGCCTTCGCGCCGTTCTCGCAGAACTCCGCCTTGTGCCGCTGGTCGGGCTCGGGCCAGGCGCAGCCCGGGCAGTCGAAGCCGTCTTTCTGATTGACGCGGAGAAGGGTGAGCGCGGTGCGGCGCACGCCCATCTGCTGCTGGGCGATCTTGAGGGAATGGGCGACGGCGGGCAGTCCGGCGGCGGCGCGCAGCGGCGCGTCCACCTGCGGTGCGTCCTGGACCGGATCGCCCGTGGGCGGCTTCGTTGCCATCGTCTGTTCCCCTTCGAGGACACGTGTGAGGTACGTCGCCGATCCTCGCACGCACGACTGACAGCCCTCGCCGGAGACCCGTGGCGGACCGGACTGTCAGTGGGGCGTGGCAGGATCGGGGGCGTGGCAGAGACAGCAGCGAAGAAGACCGAGAAGAAGACCTCAGGCAGCCGGCCGCGGCTGATGCTCATGGACGGGCATTCGCTGGCGTACCGCGCGTTCTTCGCGCTGCCCGCGGAGAACTTCACGACCGCGACCGGACAGCCGACGAACGCGATCTACGGCTTCGCCTCGATGCTGGCGAACACGCTGCGCGACGAGGCGCCCACGCACTTCGCGGTGGCGTTCGACGTCTCGCGCAAGACGTGGCGCTCCGAGGAGTTCACGGAGTACAAGGCGAATCGTTCGAAGACTCCGGACGAGTTCAAGGGGCAGGTCGAGCTGATCGGCGAGCTCCTCGACGCGATGCACACCCCGCGCTTCGCGGTCGACGGGTTCGAGGCGGACGACATCATCGCCACGCTCGCCACCCAGGCCGAGGCCGCAGGGTTCGACGTCCTGGTCGTCACCGGAGACCGGGACTCCTTCCAGCTCGTCAGCGACCACGTCACGGTGCTCTACCCGACGAAGGGCGTCTCCGAGCTGACGCGGTTCACGCCGGAGAAGGTCGAGGAGAAGTACGGGCTCACGCCGGCCCAGTACCCCGACTTCGCGGCCCTGCGCGGCGACCCGTCGGACAACCTGCCGGGCATCCCCGGCGTCGGCGAGAAGACCGCCGCGAAGTGGATCAACCAGTTCGGTTCGTTCGCCGAGCTCGTGGAGCGCGCCGAAGAGGTCAAGGGCAAGGCCGGACAGAATTTCCGCGACCACATCGAAGCCGTCAAGCTGAACCGCCGGCTCACCGAGATGGTGCGCGACGTCGAGCTCCCCAAGACGGTCGAAGACCTGGAGCGCGCCGCGTACGACCGCACGGCCGTCGCGATGGTCCTGGACACCCTGGAGATCCGTAACCCGTCGCTGCGCGAGCGGCTCCTCGCCGTCGACCCGGGCGCCGAGGAGGCCGAGCAGACACCCGCCGAGCCCGGCGTCGACGTCGACGGCTCGGTGCTCGGCGCGGGCGAGGTGGCCCCGTGGCTCGCCGAGCACGGCGACGCCGCCCTGGGCCTCGCCACGGTCGACACCTGGGCGCTCGGTGCGGGATCCGTCACCGAGGTGGCGCTCGCCGGCGCCGGGGGAGCCGCCGCCTGGTTCGACCCCACCCAGCTCGACGAGGCCGACGAGAACGCGTTCGCGACATGGCTCGCCGACCCCGCGAAGCCCAAGGTCCTGCACAACGCGAAGAACGTCATGCGGGTCTTCGCCGAGCACGGCTGGACCGTGGACGGCGTCACCATGGACACGGCGCTCGCCGCGTACCTGGTCAAGCCCGGCCGCCGCTCCTTCGCGCTCGACGCGCTGACCCTGGAGTACCTGGGCCGTGAGCTCGCCCCGGCGGCGGCCGACGGACAGCTCGCCTTCGGTACGGAGGACGACGACCAGGCCGAGGCCGACGCGCTCATGGTGCACGCCCGCGCGATCCTCGACCTCGGCGAGGCCTTCGGCGGGAAGCTCCGGGAAGTCGGCGCCGCCGATCTCCTCAAGGACGTCGAGCTGCCCACGTCCACGCTCCTCGCGCGCATGGAGCGGCACGGCATCGCCGCCGACCGCGCCCACCTGGAGGCCATGGAGCAGATGTTCGCGGGCGCCGTCCAGCAGGCCGTGAAGGAGGCGCACGCCTCCGTGGGCCACGAGTTCAACCTCGGCTCGCCCAAGCAGCTCCAGGAAGTCTTCTTCGGCGAGCTCGACCTCCCCAAGACGAAGAAGACGAAGACCGGGTACACGACGGACGCGGACGCGCTCGCCTGGCTGGCCACGCAGACCGACCACGAACTCCCCGTGATCATGCTGCGCCACCGCGAGCAGGCCAAGCTGCGCGTCACCGTCGAGGGCCTCATCAAGACGATCGCCGCGGACGGCCGCATCCACACGACGTTCAACCAGACCGTCGCCGCGACGGGCCGGCTCTCCTCGACCGACCCGAACCTGCAGAACATCCCGGTCCGCACCGACGAGGGCCGCGCCATCCGCCGCGGCTTCGTCGTCGGTGAGGGCTTCGAGTCGCTCATGACCGCGGACTACAGCCAGATCGAGCTGCGCGTCATGGCGCACCTCTCCGAGGACGAGGGCCTTCTCGAGGCGTTCACCTCCGGCGAGGACCTGCACACCACGGTCGGCGCGCAGGTCTTCGGCGTCGAGCGGTCCGCCGTCGACGCGGAGATGCGCCGCAAGATCAAGGCGATGTCGTACGGGCTGGCCTACGGCCTGTCCGCGTTCGGCCTGTCCGGGCAGCTGAACATCGAGCCCGGCGAGGCGCGGGTCCTCATGGACACGTACTTCGAGCGGTTCGGCGGCGTGCGCGACTATCTGCGCCGAGTCGTCGACGAGGCGCGCGCCACGGGCTACACCGAGACGATGCTCGGCCGCCGCCGGTATCTGCCGGACCTCAACAGCGACAACCGCCAGCGCCGTGAGATGGCCGAGCGTATGGCGCTCAACGCGCCCATCCAGGGCACGGCCGCCGACATCGTCAAGATCGCCATGCTGAACGTGGACAAGGCGCTCAAGGACGCGAAGCTCAAGTCCCGGCTGCTGCTCCAGGTCCACGACGAAATCGTCCTGGAGATCGCCCCGGGCGAGGCCGCGGCGGCGGAGGAGCTGGTCCGGCGCGAGATGGCAGGGGCCGTGCAGCTGAGGGCGCCGCTGGACGTGTCGGTGGGCGTGGGCCCGGACTGGGAGTCCGCGGCGCACTAGCCTGCGACGGGCCGTAGTTCGGGCCGTAGTTCGGGCCGCAGTTCAGGCCGCAGTTCAGGCCGCAGTTCGGGCCGTAGTTCAGGTAAGCCGTAGTTCAGGTAAGGGGCGGAGCCAATGGGCTCCGCCCCTTACCGCGTTCAGTGTTGTCGTGTCACCGTTGGTGTTTCACCGGCGTCGGCGCCACCCCGCGACTGGCCGGACCTCGACGCCCCCGCACGAGAAGCGCGTACACGACCAGACCGAGTACGAGGCCCGCACCTCCGCCGAAGCACAGGGTCGGGATGATCTCCCACGGCTTGGCGACAGCGCCCCAGTACGTCCACCAGCGCACCGTCCGCACCCCCGCGGCCACCGCCACGCACCCGCCGATCACGAGCACCGCCACCCACCGCTCACTCACGGAGAGATGAGGCAGCGCGGCGCGGGCGTCGGCGGCGGCCGCCGAGGGGACACGGCGCACCGCCGATACCACGAAGAGCGCGATCACGACGAGCGCGACCGCCGAACCCCCGTACTGCGCGTACCAGTAGAGCGGGGAGCCGGCGATCTTCTCGCCGAGGACCGGGAAGACGCGCATGCCCCACCGGTCGAGATGCGTGAACGCGTCCCACACCACGTGCGTCGTCGCGCCCAGGACGGCGGACGCGTACCACCACCACACCGCGGCCACCGGCCGCCGCTCCCACGCGAAGGCGCCGGCGGGACGTCCGGTGCCCGCACCCCGCGCCACCACGAGGACCCGCCCCCGCACCCGCCCCGGCAGCAGCGCGATCACCGGTTCCCGCAGCAGGCGCCACAGGCCGACCAGTACCGCGGCGACGGCCACGTCGATCGTGAAGACGCCCGGGAAGGAGTGGGTGAAGTCCCCGAACTCCATCGCCCCCGGCACCGCACTCGCCGCGAAGTACGTCACGTCGGGCGAGAACGAGCCAGCCACCAGCAGCGAGGGCACGAGCGCACCGCGCCCGGTGCCGTCGCGGCGGACGGCCGGCAGCACGGCCGCGGCATGGCTGATCGTGAACGGCAAGTGGTCCCCCTCGGAGGGTTCCTGATGCGGTGCGTACGCGGTGTCGCTCAGTATGGCCCGTGGCCACCGCGGTAACGCGTACATGGCCAACCGGCAAAAATCGGGCACGAACGGGTGTCTGCGTGCTGGAAGTTGTCGTAGTGTCGCCTGGGTCACTCCACGCCGGGGAGCGTGGACGGACCCGGAAACGGTCGGCAATCGGAGGGGCTCACGGTATGGCGGCGCTATTCGGAAAGCGGTTGCGCAGGTCCGCGATGACGACCGCTGTGGCGGCTGCCGCCGTGGCGGCACTCTCCGCGTCGCAGGCGCCCGGTCTCACCGACACGCAGAACGGCAGACAGTCCACCGCCGACGCGACGCCCTCGCCCGGCGACTCGGCGACCGGCAACTCCCCGTACTACACCGATCTGCCGCCCCTCAACAGCCCCACCGCGCCGCCCAGTACGGGTCCCGGCAGCCCGGGCGGCACGGGTACCGGCGCGCACGAGGCAGGTATCCCCGCCACCGTCCTCGACGCGTACAAGAAGGCCGAGGCGGAGCTCGCCGCGACCAAGCCGGGCTGCAACCTCCCCTGGCAGCTCCTCGCCGCGATCGGCAAGGTCGAGTCGGGCCAGGCCCGCGGCGGCAACGTCGACGCGAACGGCACCACGCTCAAGCCGATCCTCGGCCCGGTCCTCAACGGCAACGGCTTCGCGAGGATCACCGACACGGACAACGGCGCCTACGACGGCGACACGACGCACGACCGGGCCGTCGGCCCCATGCAGTTCATCCCGTCGACCTGGGAGTGGTCCGGCCGCGACGGTAACGGCGACGGCAAGAAGGACCCCAACAACATCTACGACGCCGCCCTCGCCGCCGGCCACTACCTGTGCCGCGGCGACCGCGACCTGTCCCAGAGCGGCGGCCTGAACGCGGCGATCCTGAGCTACAACCACTCGCAGGAGTACCTCAACACGGTCCTGACGTGGCTCGAGTACTACCGCAAGGGCACCCACGAGGTCCCGGACGGCACCGGTGTCCAGCCCGGCGACCGCAGCGACGGCGGCGCCAGTCCCAGCCCCTCGCCCTCGCCGAGCAGCCCGGGCACGACCAGCCCGTCCCCGAGCACCTCCAAGCCGCCCAAGCCGACCAAGCCCGGCGGCTCCCCGGGCACCGACCCGTCGAAGCCGGGCGGCGGTGGCTCCACGAGCCCCACACCGCCCACGCCCGCCGAGACGGTCGCGCACATCGAGGACGCCGGTACGGGCACGCTCAACGCGACCGCCGGTGACGCCTTCGCCGAACAGGTCGCCGTCCGCACGGAGAACGCCGCGGGCAAGGGCGTCGGTACGGTCAAGGTGAAACTCACCGTCGTCGGCGACACGGACCTGGCCTTCAGCGGCGGGTTCAAGAGCGTCACCGTCGTCACCGACAGCACCGGCAAGGCCACCGCGCCGCCGCTGCGTGCGGGCGAGGACACGGGCGAGTTCACCGTCCGCGCCACCGTCGTCGACCGGAAGCTGCCCGGCCTCGACTACACGGCGACCGTCTCCGCGCGCCAGGCCGACGCCCTCACCAGGACCGGCGACACGGAACTGACCTGCGAGGCCGGCGGCCAGTTCGCCGACCCGGTCCAGGTCAGGGCCACGTACAAGGGCGACGCCGCCGACGGGGTCGCCACCACGGCCACGCTGATCAAGTCCAAGGACGACGCGACCGAGAACGACAAGGGCCCCTACTTCAAGGACGCGGACGGCAAGGCGATCCGCACCCTCAAGGGACTCAAGACCGACGGCGACGGCCGCCTCCAGCTGCCGAGGATCTACGCCGACGACGCCACGGGCACGTTCCTGCTCCGCGTCAACACCACCGGCGGCGCGACCCTCACCATCGAGCTGAAGGTCACCGCGGCCGGCGCCACGGCAACCCCGTCCGCCTCGCCCTCGGCGACGTAACTCCCGTACGGCACAAGCCGTATCAGCAGCACTCCCGCCGCCCCCTCGCCTTCACCGGCCGAGGGGGCGGCGCTGTTGTGCAACGTGTTCTCATCTCGGCCCCGCGTTGCTACGGTGCCCCAGCCCTGACGCCCTATCAGATTCCAGATCCGGTGATCCGCCGGGAGGCTGCATGCGTGCCCTGATCGCCGCCGCGACCGGTCTAGCCGTGGCGCTCGCCCTCGTCATCACGATCTCGGCGATCGGCTCCCCGCCCGGCGAGACCTCGCCCAAACCGCTGCTGACCACCGTCCCCAAGCACCCCTGACCCGCCGAGGAGGCCGCCGCGATGCGCCGCAAGGCCAGCCTGATCCTGCTCGCCCTCGCCGTGTTCTGCACGGCGATGTCCCCGCTGATGCGCTGGTACGCGTTCCCGCGCCTCGCGAAGATCCCGGCCGGCCAGTACCAGAACGCCGTCCTGGAGGCCAAGAACCCGACCCTCCTCGACTACGGCTCGATGCAGTCGAAGAAGGTCCCCAAGGTCACCGTCGTCCAGACGCTCAAGGGCAATGTGGAGGCCTCCGAGCAGGTCGAGAAGAGCGCGGGCCGCGACGTCGTCGTCTGGGACTCCCTCTCCTACATCGTCGGACCCGACGGCAAGATGGTCTCCCAGGTCCCCGAGCGCTACGTCTTCGACGCCCACAGCCAGGCACCCGTCCACCCCACGGGCAAGTACGCCGAGACCGTCGACGGCGACAAGGTCAGGCGCGACGGCATCGAGTTCAAGTGGCCCTTCCTCACCGAGAAGCGGGACTACGAGTACTACGACGCCCAGGCCCGAGTCACCCGGCCCATCCACTACAAGGGAACCCGGACGTTCCGCGGTCTGAAGGTCTACTACTTCGAACAGACCATCCCGTGGATGAAGGTCCCCCTCCCCAAGACGATGCCGGTCAAGGGCATCACACCGGAGTCCGTCGCCAAGACCGGCACCACCCGCTGGTACACCACGGTCCGCAAGTTCTGGGTCGAGCCGGTCACCGGAGCTCCCGTCTACGGCGAGGAGATCCAGCACAACGAACTCCGCGGCGGCACGCTCCTGGGCGGCCGGGACAAGGTGACGGTCTTCGCCGGGCACGTGAAGATGCGCGAGGACTACATCAGGTCGACGGTCGACCTCGTCAAGTCCAACCGCGTCCTGGTCGTCCTGCTCACCTCGACCCTGCCGTGGGGCTTCCTGATCCTCGGCCTGCTCCTGCTCGCGCTCTCCCTGTGGCTGGAGGCCCGCAGCCGCCGTCCGGGCGAGCCCGAGGCCGCCCCGGAGCACGAGCCGCAACCCGTCAGCGCCTGAGCCGCGCGCTCGTGTGCCGCGTCGGGACCGCGCCCGCCGGATCCTCGGGCCACGGATGCTTCGGGTACCGGCCGCGCAGCTCGGCGCGCACCGCCCGGTACCCCTCGCGCCAGAAGGAGGCGAGATCCGCGGTCACGGCCGCGGGCCGCCCCGCGGGGGACAGCAGATGCACCAGGACCGGCACACCGGCCACACGCGGCGACTCGTGCAGCCCGAACATCTCCTGCAACTTCACGGCCAGTACGGGCTGTTCGGGGTTCGCGTAGTCGATCCGGATCCTGGACCCGCTCGGCACCTCCAGCCGCTCCGGGGCGAGCTCGTCGAGGCGGGCCGCGTCACCGCTCGCCCAGGGAAGCAGCCGCCGCAGCGCCTGCCCCGCGTCGATCCGGCCCAGATCGGACCGGCGCCGCGCCTTGCCGAGCTCCGGCTCCAGCCACTCGTCCACGCGCGCGTGCAGCGCGTCGTCCGACACGTCGGGCCAGGGCGCGCCCAGCGTGCGGTGCAGGAACGCGAGTCGCTCCCTCAGCTCCCCGGCCTCCCGTGACCACCGCAGCAGCCCGAACCCCTCCCGCCGCAGCCCCTCCTTCAGCGCCTCCCGTACGAGAGCGGGGGCGGCCTCCTTCAAGGGACGCACGGCGAGTTCCACCGCGCCGAGGCGCTCGACGTGCCGCGCCACCAACGCCCCGTCGGCCCACGCCACTTCGTCCCCCTCGGTGCGCAGCGGAGCGGCGGCCCGCAGCGCGACCTCCTCGTCCACGACCGCGGCGAGCCGCACGCGCGCGTGCCCGGCGCCCACGGGCCGGTCGGCGACCGCGACGGCGATCCACGGCGCGCCCCGCAGCCGTGACCCGTCCGCGAGCGCGGCCCGCGTCCCGGACACCATCAGATACTCGCCGTCGCTCCCACGCCCCACCCGCTCCGGAAAGGCGAGCGCGGCGACGATTCCGGCGACCCGGTCCTCGGACAGGTCCCCGGGAGCGTCCTCGCGCGCCGGGGTCTGCCCGGCGGCCGCCCCCGTGAGCCGCCGCACCTCCGTCTTCCAGCGCGCGGCGTACGCGTCGGCGCCCCGGCGCGCGGTGCGCCACGCGGCGGCCAGGTCGTCGCCGTAGTCGCGGGGCGGCTCCTCGCTCAGGAGGGCGACCACCTCGGCCGCGCGGCGCGCACCCACCACAGGGGTCGCATCCAGGAGAGCGCGGGCCAGGCGCGGATGCAGGCCGAGGCCCGCGAGGCGGGCGCCGCGCTCCGTGGCCCGGCCCGAGTCCGCCTCGACCGCCCCGATCGCCGTCAGGACGGACCGGGCCGCCGCCATCGCCCCGGCCGGCGGCGCGTCCAGGAGCGCGAGGCCCGAGGCGTCCGGATCGCCCCAGCACGCCGCCTGCAACGCGAACGCCGTCAGATCCGCCACCTTGATCTCCGGCGCCGGGAACCGCGCCAGCCGCACGTCCTCCGCCTCCGTCCAGCACCGGTACACCACCCCGGGAGCCTCGCGACCGGCACGCCCCGCCCGCTGCCGCCCCGCCGCCTGCGAGGCCCGTACGGTCGTCAGGGCGCTCAGCCCGCGCGCGTGGTCCACCCGGGGCTCCCGCGCAAGGCCCGAGTCCACGACGACCCGCACACCGGGCACCGTCAGCGACGACTCGGCGACGGACGTGGCGAGCACCACCCTCCGCCGCGCGCCCGCCGAGAGCACCGCGTCCTGCACCGCGGCGGGCGCCCGCCCGTGGACCTGAAGCACGTCCACGTCACCCAGCCCGCCCAGCTGCCCGGCCACGCGCGCGATCTCACCGACTCCCGGCAGGAAACACAGCACATCCCCGCCGTGTTCGCGCAGCGCTCGCCGCACCACCGACGCCACGTGCGTGAGCAACGCCGGGTCCACCCGCATCCCGTGCGGCGGCCGCACCGGACGCGCGGGCGGCGCCCATGCCGTCTCCACGGGATACGAGATTCCCTCGGCCTCGACCACGGGCGCCCCGCCGAGGAGCCGCGCCCACCCCTGCGCGTCCGTCGTCGCCGACGCCGCCACCAGCCGAAGCTCGGGCCGCAGCGCGTCGCGCACGTCGCACAGGAACGCCGCTACGGTGTCCGCGTCCAGATGCCGCTCATGGACCTCGTCGAGCATCACGACATCCACTCCGGTCAGCTCCTGGTCGCGCTGGAGCCGTTGCAGGAGCACACCCGTCGTGACGACCTCCACGCGCGCGTGGCGCCCCATCACCCGCTCCCCGCGCACCGTGTAGCCGACGCTCTCGCCGGCCTTCTCGCCCAGCAGCCACGCCATCCGCCGTGCCGCGGCCCGCGCCGCGATCCGCCGCGGCTCGGCGACGACGACCCGCCGCGCGGGCCCGTCACCGACGAGCCCGGCGAGCACCAGCGGCACCAAGGTCGTCTTGCCGGTCCCCGGTGGCGCCACGAGAACGGCGCTGCCCGGCGCCGCGGGCCCGTCGAGGGCATCGCGCAGGCCGGGCAGCGCACTGCGTACAGGCAGGTCCAGAGCGTCGTTGCGGATCACATGCTCAGTCTCTCCCTGGGTGCACCCCGGCCGGACGGTGGGGGACTTCGGCCGGGGGAGTCCCCCTCTAGCTTCGCTCGCAGACGAAGATCGCCGTGCCGGGGATCAGGTTTCCGCGCAGCGGGGACCAGCCGCCCCACTCCTGCGTGTTCCACGCGGGCCACTGCGGCTCGACGAGATCCACCAGGCGGAAACCGCCGGCCACGATGTCACGCACCCGGTCACCCACCGTCCTGTGGTGCTCCACGTATACGGCGCGTCCCTCGTCGTCCTGCTCCACGTAAGGGGTGCGGTCGAAGTAGGAGGCCGCTACGGACAGGCCCTCCGGACCCGGCTCGTCCGGGAACGCCCAGCGGATCGGATGCGTCACCGAGAACACGAACCGGCCGCCGGGCCGCAGCACCCGGTGCACGTCCCGGAGCACCCGCACGGGATCGGCGACAAAGGGGAGCGCGCCGTACGCCGAGCAGGCCAGGTCGAACGAGCCGTCCGCGAACGGCAGCGCGCCCGCGTCCGCCTCCACGAGCGGCACCGCGCCGCCGTCGATACGCAGGGCGTGCTGGAGCTGCCGGTGGGAGAGGTCGAGGGCGACGGGGTGCGCGCCCTGCGCGGCGAGCCAGCGCGAGCACTGCGCCGCGCCCGAGCCGATCTCCAGAATCACCTTGTCCTTCAGGTCCTCCGGCGGGCCGAGCAACTCGGCCTCCACCTCGTCGAGGCCCTCGGGCCCCCATACGAAACGGTCGTCCCCGAGGAAGGTGCCGTGCTCGACCTGATAGTCGTCCGCGTTCCGGTCCCACCAGCCACGATTGGCACGGGAACTCTCCGTGACGTCGGCTTCGCGCCGGGTGGCTTCGGGCTCGGACGGTTCGGGCTCTTGGATGATGGGCTCCCTAGTCGTACTCTTCCGTTCAACCCGTCGCGGCGGAGTGCCGAGCGGCCCATGTGGCCTCGTGCGACAGGTTTTGTGCCGGGTATGCGGCGTTTCACCCCGGGTGTGCGCCTTCGCGCATTGACCCTGTCCGGCTGCCCCCGTATGCTACAAGTTGCGCTGCGAGCCTGCGCTCCTCAGACATAGCAGGCTGCGCTCGCATCTGTATGTATGTCCCCTCGGTTATCGAGGCGCTCCCTTCGGGAGTGGCGCTTCCTGAGCTGTCCGGCCTTCTGCAGTGCGATCACGGGCTCCCGGCGTAGCAGTACCTACGACTTCAATGTCCGTACCGGAGCCCTTACCCACATGACGAGCAGCACCGAGACCACCGCCACCACTCCGCAGGTTGCGGTCAACGACATCGGTGACGAGGACGCATTCCTCGCCGCGATCGACGAGACGATCAAGTACTTCAACGACGGTGACATCGTCGATGGCGTCATCGTCAAGGTAGACCGGGACGAGGTTCTCCTCGACATCGGTTACAAGACCGAAGGCGTGATCCCGAGCCGCGAGCTCTCGATCAAGCACGATGTCGACCCGAACGAGGTCGTCAAGGTCGGCGACGAGATCGAGGCCCTGGTTCTCCAGAAGGAGGACAAGGAAGGCCGTCTCATCCTGTCCAAGAAGCGTGCGCAGTACGAGCGCGCCTGGGGCACGATCGAGAAGATCAAGGAAGAAGACGGCATCGTCACCGGTACCGTCATCGAGGTCGTCAAGGGTGGACTCATCCTCGACATCGGCCTCCGTGGCTTCCTGCCGGCCTCCCTCGTCGAGATGCGCCGCGTCCGCGACCTCCAGCCCTACGTGGGCAAGGAGCTCGAGGCCAAGATCATCGAGCTGGACAAGAACCGCAACAACGTGGTCCTGTCCCGCCGTGCCTGGCTCGAGCAGACCCAGTCCGAGGTCCGTCAGACGTTCCTCACGACCCTGCAGAAGGGTCAGGTCCGCTCCGGCGTCGTTTCCTCGATCGTCAACTTCGGTGCCTTCGTGGACCTGGGTGGCGTCGACGGTCTCGTGCACGTCTCCGAGCTGTCCTGGAAGCACATCGACCACCCGTCCGAGGTTGTCGAGGTCGGCCAGGAAGTCACCGTCGAGGTCCTCGACGTCGACATGGACCGCGAGCGTGTCTCCCTGTCGCTGAAGGCGACGCAGGAAGACCCGTGGCAGCAGTTCGCCCGTACGCACCAGATCGGCCAGGTCGTCCCCGGCAAGGTCACGAAGCTGGTTCCGTTCGGTGCGTTCGTCCGCGTGGACGAGGGCATCGAGGGTCTGGTCCACATCTCCGAGCTGGCCGAGCGCCACGTGGAGATCCCGGAGCAGGTCGTCCAGGTCAACGACGAGATCTTCGTCAAGGTCATCGACATCGACCTCGAGCGTCGCCGCATCAGCCTCTCGCTGAAGCAGGCCAACGAGGCCTTCGGTGCCGACCCGTCGACGGTCGAGTTCGACCCGACCCTGTACGGCATGGCCGCGTCTTACGACGACCAGGGCAACTACATCTACCCCGAGGGCTTCGACCCCGAGACCAACGACTGGCTCGAGGGCTTCGAGAGCCAGCGCGAGGTGTGGGAGAACCAGTACGCCGAGGCGCAGCAGCGCTTCGAGCAGCACCAGGCTCAGGTCATCAAGTCCCGCGAGGCCGACGCCCAGGCCGAGGCCGAGGGTGCTGCCGCTCCGGCCGGCGCCCCGGCTGCGTCCGGTGGTGGCGGCGGCGGTTCGTACTCCTCGGAGTCGGACGATAGCTCCGGCGCGCTTGCTTCGGACGAGGCGCTCGCCGCGCTCCGTGAGAAGCTGGCCGGTGGTCAGAGCTGATCTGAACCCTCCGGGGTTCGGTAAGTAGTTGAGCGGGCTCGCACCCTTTGGGTGCGGGCCCGCTTCTCTGTGTCCGCCGACGTTCGCGTCCGCCGACGTTTCCTACTCGGTGACCGGTACGTTCGTCAGGCCCTTGCCGCCTGTCACCGTGTTGCTTGCGTACACCGTCGTCCCGCAGCTTCCGCCGGCGTTCGTCACGTTGATCGCCAGTTGCTTGTCGCCGGTCGCGCCGCGCAGATCCGACGTGTTGGAGCGGAAGACCGTGCCGCACCCCCAGCCGGACTGCTGGGTGTGGGTCTCGTAGCCGTTGTTCGTGGTGGCGATGCCCTTGTTGTTCTCGACCAGGACGTCATTGCCCTTCACGTCGACCCAGGAGTCGTCGAAGTTGGCCCCGGTCAGGCCGCTGCCGTCGAACGTGTTGCCGACGATCCGCGCGCCCGTCGTGCCCTCCTTGATGTCGACGTTCTCGCCGCCGACGTCCGGGCCGATCGTGTTGCCGGTGATCTGGATACGGTCGCTCTTGTCGGAGGTTCCGCCGGCCGTGCCGACGTAGACGCCCTCGCCCATGCCGCGGCCGTCGTTGCCGGTGTCGTAGATCCGCGAGTTCCTGATCGTCCCGTCCGTGCTGGAGTTGCGGAAGTGGATACCCTCCATGTCCAGCCCGTGGACGGTGACCGTGTCGGCGACGACGCCCTTCGCCGAGTCGATCATGATGCCCTTCTGGCCGCCGGTGACGGTGATGCCCTGGACCGTCCAGTACGAGGCGCCGCTCAGATGCAGGCCGTAACCGCCGCCCGCCTTGAGGACCGCCTTCGCGGAGCCGGTCAGGGTGATGCGCGAGCCGGAACTCGCGGCGATCGACGTCTTGAAGTTGCCCGTGTACGTGCCGTCGGCGAGATGGATCGTGTCGCCGGGCGCGGCCGCCGTGAGCGCCGACTTGAGCTGGGCCGTGGTGGAGACCTCGATGACCTGAGCGGCTCCGGCGGCAGGCGTCGCGAGGGCCGTGGCGGCTCCGGCGACGACCGCGGAGGCGGTGAGGGCGGGCAGGAGCGCGGAACGGATGCCCATGGGGGGGTGCCTTCCCGTCGGTTCGTGCAAAGAATGTTTTTGTACATGAACTCTGGGTGCAGACATGAACGTAGGGGTCTGACGTGGCTACGTCAAGGTCTGGACCAGGGGGGTGTGCGGGGAGGGAAACGTGGGAGATACACGAGTAACTCCTGTGCCGTAACAGGCCGTTGCAAGGATCCCCGGATCACTCAAGATCGTGAGGGGAGCCGTCAGCATGGCAGTACAGCAGCGACCGGAGGCGGGCTCGAGCCGCCGAGCCTTCCTGCGCAACGTCGGGGTGAGCGGTGGTGCGGGCGCGATGTTCGCCACCATGGGAGCCCTCGGCCTCGCCCCCACCGCGCAGGCCGCCTCCCGCGAACAGGCCTACAGCGCACCGAAGTCGGGCGACTTCACGCTCACCGGCCGCGGCGCCGCCAAGGTCGTCGTCGTGGGCGGCGGCATCGCCGGACTCGCGACGGCGTACGAACTCGGCAAGGCGGGCTACGACTGTACGGTCCTGGAGGCAAGGGAGCGCACCGGCGGCCGCAACTTCACGGTGCGCGGCGGCGACAGCACCGTCGACCTGTACGGCAACCGGCAGACCGCGCGCTTCGCACAGGGCCAGTACCTGAACGCCGGGCCGGCGCGGCTGCCCCAGTGGATGGTCACCCTCGACTACTGCCGCGAACTCGGTGTCCCCGTCGAGGTGTTCACGAACACGAACGCCGATGCCTATCTCTACAACGAGTCCGCCGGCATGACCGCGCCCGTGCGCTACCGCACCGCCAAGGCCGATGTGTACGGCTACGTATCGGAGTTGCTCGCCAAGGCCACCGACAAGGGCGCCCTCGACAAGGAACTCACCGCCTCGGACCAGGACCGCCTCATGGAGTTCCTCAAGGATTTCGGGGACCTCGGCGACAAGCTCGCCTACGAGGGCGGAGAGCGCCGCGGCTACAGCACCGTCCCGGCCGCCACCGGGACACCCGGAGTGATGCTCGGCGACGTGCCCTCCGCGTCGGACGTGTTCGCCAGCGGCGTCGGGCGGTACTTCTCCTTCGAGTTCGGCTTCGACCAGGCCATGCTGATGTTCCAGCCCGTGGGCGGCATGGACCAGATACCGAAGGCGCTGACGCGCGCGATCGGTGCGCACAAGGTGCGTACGGGAGCCGTCGTCAGCAGGATCACTCAGACGGCGGGCGGAGTCACCGTCACCTACACGCAGGGTGGCAGGACGAGGGCCGTCGAGGCCGACTACTGCGTCGGCGCGCTGCCGCCCAACATCCTCGCGAAGATCCCGCACAACCTCGGCTCAGGCGTGCAGTCCGCACTGGAGGCCATCACCCCACAGTCCGCGGGCAAGATCGGCCTGGAGTACCGGTCCCGCTGGTGGGAGCTCGATCACAAGATCTATGGCGGCATCACCGAGACCGACCTCGACGTCACCCACATCTGGCACCCCTCCTACGGCTTCCACGGCGAGCGCGGCGTACTCGTCGGCTACTACAACTACGACGGCGACGCCGACTCGTACGCGAAGCTCACACCGGGCGAGCGCGAGAAGCGTGCCGTGGCCGCCGGCGTGAAGATCTACGGCGAGAAGTACCGCACCGAACTCGCCTCCTCCTTCTCGCATCACTGGCGCCAGACCCCGCACCTCGAAGCCGCCTGGCACGACACCCCCGGCGGACCCGACGACCCCCGCTACAAGCCGCTCAACGAACCCACAGGCCGCGTCTACTTCGCCGGGGACTGGCTCAGCTACACCGACGCATGGCAGCACGGGGCGTTCACCTCAGCCCGCCGGGCAGTCACCAGGCTCCACACGCGCGTGCTGGCCGCGTAGGGACACACGGCAGGTAAGAGGTGTCTGTGAGGGGCGCGGGAGGGAATGCCCGCGCCCTACCGCGCGTTCCCCTAAGGAACACGAGGAGGAGCGGTCACAGTGCTTGATCCGCAGGGTTTGTACGCATGGGAGCCGAAGGGCCTGGCCGTGGTGGACATGGCGCTCGCCCAGGAGTCGGCCGGACTGGTCATGCTCTACCACTTCGACGGATACATCGACGCGGGTGAGACCGGCGACCAGATCGTGGACCGGGTCCTCGACTCGCTGCCCCACCAGGTCGTGGCGCGGTTCGATCACGACCGGCTCGTCGACTACCGGGCCCGCCGCCCGCTGCTCACCTTCCGGCGCGACCGCTGGACGGACTACGACGTGCCCGCCCTTGAGGTGCGGCTCGTCCAGGACGCCACGGGTGCGCCCTTCCTGCTGCTCTCGGGCCCCGAGCCCGACGTCGAGTGGGAGCGTTTCGCGGCCGCCGTGAAGGAGATCGTCGAGCGGCTCGGCGTGCGCCTCGCGGTCAACTTCCACGGAATCCCGATGGGTGTCCCGCACACACGGCCCGTCGGCCTCACGCCGCACGGCAACCGGACCGATCTCGTCCCCGGCCACCGCAGCCCCTTCGACGAGGCGCAGGTACCCGGCAGCGCGGAGTCCCTCGTGGAGTACCGCCTCATGGAGGCCGGACGCGACGTACTCGGTGTCGCCGCGCACGTTCCGCACTACATCGCGCGCTCGCCGTACCCGGACGCCGCGTTGACCGTCCTCGAAGCCATCACGGCGGCGACCGGCCTGGTGCTGCCCTCGGTGGCGCACGGGCTGCGCACGGAGGCGCACCGCACGCAGACGGAGATCGACCGGCAGATCCAGGAGGGCGACGAGGAACTCGTCTCGCTCGTCCAGGGACTTGAGCACCAGTACGACGCGGCGGCGGGTGCCGAGAGCCGCGGGAACATGCTGGCCGAACCGACCGACATCCCGTCCGCCGACGAGATCGGCCTCGAGTTCGAGAAGTTCCTGGCCGAACGCGAGGGCGACGCATAGGGGCTGTGGTCAGCGACGGGGCCCTCGCCTAAGCTGCCCGCATGCTGAAGGTGGGTCTGACCGGCGGAATCGGCGCCGGCAAGAGCGAGGTGTCCCGGCTGCTCGTGGAGCACGGGGCCGTATTGATCGACGCCGACCGCATCGCGCGAGAGGTCGTGGAGCCCGGAACTCCCGGACTCGCCGCGGTCGTCGAGGCGTTCGGGAGCGAGGTGCTCGCCCCGGACGGCTCGCTGGACCGGCCGGCGCTCGGCGCGATCGTCTTCGCCGACGCGGACCGCCTCGCCGTCCTCAACTCGATCGTGCACCCGCTCGTCGGCGCCCGCTCCGCCGAACTCGAAGCCGCCGCCACAGGTGACTCCGTCGTCGTGCACGACGTACCGCTGCTCGCCGAGAACGGCCTGGCGCCGCTGTACGACGTCGTGGTCGTCGTCGACGCGAGCCCCGAGACCCAGCTCGACCGCCTCGTGCGCCTGCGCCGCATGAGCGAGGAGGACGCCCGCGCCCGCATGGCCGCCCAGGCCACCCGCGACAAGCGCCTGGAGATCGCCGACATCGTGATCGACAACGACGTACCGCTCGACGAGCTGCACCGGCGGGTCGGCGCCGTCTGGGCGGACCTCGCGCAGCGGGCGGCCGCGGCCTAGAAGGGGGACGGGCGTGGTCGTACTGGCGGCGTTCACCTTCCTCGGCGGCCTGGTGGCGATCCTCGCCGGGGCGTACGGGCTGCGGCGGACCCGGCGGATCAGCGAGGCCGGACGGGTCACCCAGGCACTCGTGAAACCTCCGCAGGCGGGTTCCGAGCGGCCCCTGCTGCAGTTCGAGACGCACGACGGCCGCGTCGTCGAGGTGCCGTCCCCCGCGCCGCCCACCCGGCGCCTGCCGCTGCCGGCGGGCGGCCTGGTCGGTATCGCGTACGACGTCGACGACCCGCGCGAGACCGTGCTCATCGGCGGCGAGCGGCCCGCCCTCGACTGGGTGTTCGTGGCCGCGGGCGTGGCGCTGGCCGTGCTCGGCGCGGTACTCGCGGTGACGGGGCGCTGAGCCTTCGGCTCGGTCGGACGTACGTACGTCAGGGTGTTACGGGGGAGGAATAGGGCTGACAGTCCACGCCGTTGACGTGGATGACGAAGGAGGGAGACCGCTGTGCCCCACTCCAACCCGGAGACACACGTCATCGACTTCCGCGCCGCTGAGCAACTGCTCGCGGCGCGTGACCCACGAGGTGCGGTGAAACTGCTCGACCCGGTCATCGCGGCCCACCCCGAGAACACGGCGGCGCGGCTGCTGCGCGCCCGCGCGTTCTTCGCCGCGGCCCAACTGCGCGCGGCCGAGCTCGAGTTCACCATCGTCCTGGAGCGCGAGCCGGACAACGCGTTCGCACACTTCGCGCTCGCCCGCACCTATCAGCGTGCGGCGCGGCCGGACCAGGCGAGGCGCCACTTCCGGCTCGCCGCGGCGCTCGATCCGCAGCCGGACTACGTGGCCGCGGCCGCTTTCGACGACGCTCCGTGAGGCGAGGCCCCCTGGGGAGTTTCAGGGCGGTCTAGGGCTTGTCGTCCGGGGGATGGTAGGGCGGTACGTGCGGGGGATCATAGGGCGGTACGTCGGGGCCCGGCTGGTAGTGCGGGCCCTGCCGGATGTGGCGGGTGATCACGAACAGGTCGACGGTCACGATCAGCCACAGCACCCCGCACGCGAGCGCCCACCACGGGCGGTCCGTGAGGATGAACGCGACCGTGCCGAAGATCGACCAGGCCAGACCCCAGATGCTGAGCCACAGCCGGGCGCGCAGAGCACTGCGCGCGGTCACCGGTTCACTGCCCGTACGCATCTTCACCGCCTCCGCCCGTGAAGAGGTGCCCCTTCCAGGGTGCCTCTTCACGGGCGGAGGCGTCGGGTGCGTCCGGACTCTCGCGCGGCGCACCGTTCCCTGGAATGGTGAGGTGGTTTCCGGTCGGTGGAGTGCGGCCGCCGGCGTTCGGCCGGCGGAGGGGAGGACGCGTGCTGGACGGGCGGAAGAGCGGTGAGCGGCTCGCACGGTGGGTGGAGGCGCTCGACGGGCAGGAGCGGGCGGAGGCCTTGATCCCCGACGCGGAGGACCTGCCCGAGGTCCTCCTCGACCTCGGGGTCGCCCACGAGGACATCAACGAACTTGTCGCGCTGCGCCCCCGGGCGGCCGACGATCCCGGGGTGCGCGATCTCCTGGAGCGGGCCGTGGGCGCCGTCACCCGGGACATGGGCACGGTCGGCGGAAGCCCCCACTTCCCGTCCCCGCCCGACGGCGGGGACCTCCTCGAACGCTGCTTCTCCGTGTACGTCTACGTCGCCGCGCTGCCCGCCACGCGCGCGTACCACCGCGGTCTCGGCGTACCGGACGACGTCTCGCGGCGCACCCTCGCCGACCTCGGACGACACATGGCCGTCCACCGCAGGCGGTACGGCAGTTGCGGCATCCACGCGGTCTCCTGGCTCGGCCTGCACTTCCATGGGGAGCTCTACCAACTGGGCCGGCTCCAGTACCAGCGGGCCCTGCTCGGCGGGCGCTCGGGCGACGGTGTCGCCGCGGCCGGTCTGCAGCTGACGACGGGCGACCCGTGCGTCAGCCTCCATATCCCGGATTTCCGGGGCCCGCTGTCCCCGCAGGCGTGCGACCGGTCTCTGGCCCTGGCCGGGGAGTTCTTCGCGCGGCACTATCCCGAGGAGCGCTACGAGATCGCCGTGTGCCACTCCTGGCTCCTCGACCCCCAGCTGAAGGAACATCTGCCGAAGGACTCCAACCTGGTGCGCTTCCAGGAGCGGTTCCGCACGGCGTGGGAGAACACCGAGCCGGACGACGGAGTCCCCGTGGGGTTCGTCTTCGGCGACCCCGCCCTCCCCGTCGAGGACCTGCCGCGCCGCACGAGCGTCGAGCGGGCCGTCGGCGACCATCTGCGGCGCGGCGGGCACTGGTACGGAGGGCATGGCTGGTTCCTGTTGCCGTGGTCGGGAACTGCCGCCCAGGGACGGCTCGTTGAAGGGGCATGAGCCTTGAGATGCGTGAGGGATACGGAGGGACGGGACCCGGCGCCATCACGCCGGACGGCTGCGCGGTCGATCTGTACGCGCGCCTGCCCGTAAGGGAAGAGCCCGACATCATCGCCGCGGCCGTGCCCGCGGGAGCGAGCATTCTCGAACTGGGCAGTGGCGTCGGCCGGATGACCCACCCCCTCATCGAGCGCGGCTTCACGGTCACGGCCGTGGACGAGTCCGCCGAGATGCTGGAGCGCGTGCGCGGGGCGCGGACGATCTGCTCGCCGGTCGAGGCGCTGGACGCGGGAGGGACGTTCGACGTGGTGCTGCTCGCGTCGTTCCTCGTGCACGCCGGGGACGTGGCGGTGCGGCAGGGGATGCTCGACACGTGCCGGCGCCATGTGGCGGACGGGGGCTGCGTACTGATCCAGCGCGAGGGCCCGGACTACCACACGAACCTGCCGCGCGAGCGTGTGGACCCGAGCGGTTTCACGGTCCGCATCGTGTCCGCGGAGCCCGTCGGGGACGGGGTGAACTCGGTGCGTGCCGAGTACGAGTTCCCCGACGCGGCCTGGACGCACACGTTCCTGGCACGGCCCCTGACGCGTGAGCAGTTCGAAGAGGCCCTCGCCCAGGCCGGGTTGAAGGTCGACCGGTATCTCACGGACGACCAGGTGTGGGTGCGGGCAGTGCCTGCATAAAGGTGCCGGGCGACCGATGAGTTGCCTGGGGTGCGGCCGTCTACCTCTGTGACAGCCGGACAGCAAGGCCCGGCGCCGACTCACCGAGGAGCACCCCATGTCCGAGACCACCGCCCCCGTCGCGACCGCCGCTTCCGCCACCGCCGCCCCGGCCGTCGGCAGGGCCCGCGCCGCCCGCATCGCGCTGCGCACGCTCACGGTGCTGCTCGCGCTGTTCTACGGCGTCGCGAGCGCCCTGCCCAAGCTGATCGCGCACCCGTCGGCGGTCGAGTCGTTCGACACGATGGGGTGGGGGAGCGCGGCGATGTACATCATCGGCGTCCTCGAACTGGCGGGCGGAATCGCCCTGTTGGTGCCGGTGCTCTCCGGGGTCGCCCCGATCGCGCTGAGTGCGCTGATGGCCGGGGCGTTCGTCGTGCAGATGTCCTACTTCGACGGGGAGAACGCGGCGACGCCGCTCATCCTGATCGTCCCGCTGGCGCTTCTCGCGTGGACACGGCGCCGGAGCAACGCGGATCTGGTCCGCCTCGTCAAGCGCCGGGCGTGATCCGCGCGGCCGGAGGCTGACCCCGTCGACGTACGGGGTCAGCCTTTTTCGCGTCGGTCCGCGTGATCCTGCGCCGGGGGTACGGGGCCCGCGCCGAACGTCGCGCGCAGCCGGTCCATGTCCCTGCGGTCCCGCTTCGTCGGGCGGCCCGCGCCGCGGTCGCGGATGGCCACGGGGGCGACGGCGGCGCGCGGCGGGGGCGGCGGGCTGTTGTCCACGTAGCACTCGACGGCGACAGGGGCGCCCACGCGCTTGCGGATCAGGCGCTTCACGATCACGACCCGCTCGTGCCCGCCGGCCTGCCGCACCCGCACCTCGTCGCCCACGCGCAGGTTGTACGCGGCCTTCACCCGCTCGCCGTTGACCTTCACATGCCCGCCCCGGCACGCCGTCGCGCCCGCCGAGCGCGTCTTGGCCAGCCGCACGGACCAGATCCAGCTGTCGATCCGCACGCTCTCACCGGCGCCGGGACCGGCCGCCCGCGCCGCAGCCGCCGCGTTCGAAGCCGTGTCCGCACCAGTACCCGAACCAGTACCCGAACCGGAATCCGAGGCGGTGTCCGAAGCAGTATCCGAAGCCATGCCTCGACCTTAGTCCCGGATTGCCCCGATCCGGCGAGGCACCCGGACGCCACACGCCACCCCGACGGATAATCCGGACAAAATGCCATGTGTTTCAAGGGCAGTCACGGACAGTGAGGGGTGCGGACGCCATGGACCTGCAAGCCGAAGTCGACGGCCTGATGGACGGACTCCGCGCCGATCTGGAGCGGCTCGCCGCCATCCCGTCCATCGCCTTCCCCGGCTTCCCGGCCGAACCCGTGCGGGAGGCGCACGACCTGCTGGTCGGGCTGCTCGGGGACGCCGGTGTCGACCGCGTCGAGCGGATCGACCCGCCCGGCACCGCCCCCGTCGTCTTCGGCGAGATCCCGCCGCCGACGCCGGACGCGCCGACCGTCCTGCTCCACTCGCGCTACGACGTCCGGCCCGCCGGTGACGAGAAGCTCTGAACGTCCCCGCCCTTCGAGCCGGCCCCCGTCGAGGGCGGACTGCGGGCGCGCGGCATCGCCGACGACAAGGCGAACGTCATCGCGCACCTGAGCATGCTGCGGGCCTTCAAGGGCCGCCCGCCCCTCGGCGTCGAGACCGTCTTCTCCGAGCTGCGCAGTACCGTCGTCGCGATGTGCGCGTTCGTCCGCGAGTACGCCGCCGGCTTCCGCGCCGGAACCGCCTCATGAGTGCGCCCACCGACACGGAGGCGCCCCAACAGCCGCAGCCGACAGGCAAGTTCACCTTCCCGAGTGCCCTGACCGTCCTCGCGATCGTCACGATCGCCGTCTGGGCGCTCGCCTTCCTCATCCCCTCGGGCCGGTACAACCGCGACGACTCGGGCGCCCCCGTCCAGGGCACGTACCACCGCGTCGACTCCGGGCAGTCCTTGGTCGACCGCCTCGACGACCTGTTCCTGTCCCCGGTCAACGGCCTCTACGGCATCCAGGACACCAAGACGTCCCTGGTGGCCCCCGACAACACCGGCGACCTGTACGGCAGCGCGGGCGTCTTCCTCTTCGTGCTCGCCATCGGCGCCTTCATCACCGTCGTCTTCGCGACCGGGGCCCTCGACCGCGGCATCGGAAGACTCGCCCACCGGCTGCGCGACCGGGGCGCGCTGCTCATCGCGGGCGTCATGGTGGTCTTCTCGGTCCTCGGCACCGTCGAGGGCTTCGCCGAGGAGACCCTCGGGTTCTACGGCCTGGTCGTGCCGTTGATGCTCGCACTCGGCTACGACCGCATGACCGCCGTCGGCGCGATCATCCTCGGCGCGGGGATCGGGGTGCTGTGCTCGACGGTCAACCCGTTCGCCACCGGCGTCGCCTCGTCCGCCGCCGACATCTCGCTCGGCGACGGCATCATCCTGCGCTTCCTCATGTGGATCGTGCTGACCGCCGTCACGGTCACCTACGTCATCCGCTACGCGAAGCGCGTACAGACGGACCCCGAGCGGTCCCTGTCGGGGTTCCTGCCCGGGGACCGCGACCAGGAGGAGGCCGAGGCCCACGCGGTCGAGGTGCCGAAGCTGACCGGCCTGCACAAGGCGGTCCTCACCGTCACCGCCCTCGTGTTCGCCTTCATGATCTTCTCGGTCGTGCCGTGGTCGAGCGCCCTCACCGGGAAGGCCGATGCGACGCCGTACGGCTTCGAACTCGGCTGGTCATTCCCTCGGTTGGCGGCACTGTTCCTCGTCGCGGCCGTGCTCGTCGGCGTCGTGGCGCATCTGGGGGAGCAGAGACTCGGCTCGACGATCATCCAGGGCGCGGCCGACTTCATCTCACCCGCGCTCGTCATCCTGCTCGCCCGCGGAGTCACCGTGATCATGAACAACTCGAAGATCACCGACACGGTCCTGCACTCCATCGAGGGCGTCGTGAAGGGCACCTCGTCCGGCATTTTCGCGATCATCGTCTTCGTCGTGAACCTGCCGCTCGCCTTCCTCATCCCCTCGACCTCGGGCCACGCCACCCTCGCGATGCCGATCCTCGCGCCGCTCGCCGACTTCGCGGGCGTCTCGCGCGCGGTCGTCGTCACCGCGTGGCAGGCCGCCAGCGGCTGGATGAACCTGTGGGTGCCGACCACGGCCGTGACGATCGGCGGCGTGGCTCTCGCCAAGGTCGGCTACGACAAGTACCTGCGCTTCATCTGGCCGCTGCTGGCCATCCTGTTCGTGCTGATCTGCGGGTTCGTGGCGGCGGGGGCGGCGTGGACGTGACGGGTACGCGTTCCTTCGGGCCTTCGGCCGTCAGCGGCGCGTGCGGCGGCGGGTCCGTTCACCGGGGGTCTCGATGAACTGGAGCTCCAGGGCGGCCGGGGCCGCGGCGATCCCGGGGCCGCCCGCCTCGGCCCAGCGCAGGATCTCGTCCGTCGCGTCGTCGCCCATCGACCAGCCCACCCACGCCGGGCGTCCGCCCCGCCGCCGGCCCTCGCCCGACGGCTGCACCACCATGACGTTCGCCTGGTCGCACGGGCCCAGACAGTCCGTCACCCGCACCGCGACCGCCCCACCGGACGCGGCGGCCGCGGCCCGCAGCCGCTCCAACTGCCACGCGTGGTCATAGCCGGGGTACTTCGCCGTGTTGCCGCAGCAGCAGCCCCTGCACACCACGAGGGTGCAGGGCCGGGTGCGGGCGGCACCGATCACGGAACGGGTGGGTCGGGCGGGTCGAGCGGGCACAGAACTCCTTGTCCGGGCGGGCACAGAACGCGTTACGTACCGAGCGATTCTCCGTCATGTACGCGTCCGCCCCCAAGTACGTGCCCCGGGCGCCCCGTAATGGAGTCGCCTGTCCTCGCGCACCGTCGATAGCGTGGCCCCATGCCCGCCGCGCACGAAGTCATGACCGATCGCGTCTTCCTCGGCCACGTCGCCGACCGGCTCGCCGCACTACCAGGTGTGCGCGCCGTCGCGCTCGGCGGATCGCGGGCCCAGGGCACTCAACGCCCCGACAGCGACTGGGACTTCGCGATCTACTACCGGGGTGGTTTCCAGCCGGACGACCTGCGGGGCGTCGGGTGGGAGGGGGAGGTCTCCGCGATCGGTGGGTGGGGCGGCGGGGTCTTCAACGGCGGGGCCTGGCTGACCGTCGACGGGCGGCGCGTCGACGTCCACTACCGCGATCTCGACGTGGTGGAAGGGGAGTTGACCGAGGCCGAGCGGGGGCGCGTCCGCTGGGAGCCCCTGATGTTCCATCTGGCCGGGATCCCGACCTACCTCGTCGTCGCCGAGCTCGCCGTCAACCAAGTGCTGCGCGGTTCGGCGCCCCGGCCTGACGGCTACCCCGCGGCGCTGCGGAAGGCGGCCCCCGAGATGTGGTGGGGACGCGCCCTGGGCACGCTCCAGTACGCCAAGGCCAACAACGCGCCCCGGGGCGGCAGGGCCGAGGTGCACGGAGCGGTCGCCGTGGCCGCAATGTCGGCCGCCCACGCCGTACTCGCCGCGCGCGGCGCCTGGGTCACCAACGAGAAGCGGCTCCTGGAGCGCGCGGGGCTGCTGGGCGTGCACAGCCTGCTTGCAGGGGCATCGGGCGACCTGGCCGACGTGGTCGACCGGACTCAGCTCCTCCTGGAGAGCGCCGTCGATTCCGCGCGCAGGAGCTGAGCGGGCGACGCCGGCCGTACAGGCCGGGCGGGCGGGATCAGGGGTGCAGGCTGCGCGGGTGAGCGCCCCAACTTGTACACCGCCCTGTCCTCCCACACCCGCCCGTCCGTCACGATCAGGTGCACCGACCCGACGCGCGCCGTCACCGGCAGCATGGGTCGCAGTTCCCGCTCCAGCGCGTCGTACGCCGCCTCGTACGTCCCGGGTCCCTCGTCGTTCGCGAGCGTGAGGTGGGGGTCCAGACCCTCCGGCCCGAACACGCCCCGGTAGGGGACCGCCTCCGGCCAGCGCTCCCGCAAGGACTTCGTGAGGGCGTGGACGGGGTCCTCGGGGGCGGGCGGGAGATAGAGGACACCCGGGTAGCGGCGGAACTCCGCGAACGTCAGGTCGAACGGGTCCCGGTCCGCGAACAGCGCCGACAACTCGGCGTGGACCTCCGGCATGATCCGCGCGGCGGGGAGAAAGGGGTACAGCACCGTGATGTGGGCCGGGAACGGCGCCCGCACGAAGGCGTCCGCCTCCGGGATCCGAATCGTCAGGGCCGTGTCGCCGGGCACGTCCGGCCAGCCGTCCTCGCTGCTCACGGCGCGCAATCCTGCCATGGCGCCACCCGGGTGACCTGCGCCGGGCCCGTTCCGAGGAGTTCCCGCACGAAGTCCCGCACATCGTCACATCGTGGAAACGCGCACGTACCTTTCCCTCCGGATACGCCACCTATCGTTGACGCATCAGCCCAGGCCGACGTCGTCCCGCGGCACACCCCCGCCCCGGACCCGCCGACAGGAGCACCGTGCGCACCATCCTCCACCCCCTTCCGCCCTGGCTAGGCCACGCATTGCGCGCCCAGCGCGGCCCCGTCCCATGGAGCGCCGTCGTGCGCGGCGCACTCGCCGCCGGGCCGCTCCTCGTCGCGGCCCTGCTCGCAGGCCGTCCCTCCGCCGGGGTGCTCGCCGCGCTCGGTGCCATGTTCGCGGGAATCAACGACCGGCCCGGCAGCCGTCGCGCCGCGGTGCCCCGGATCGGGGTCCCTGCCCTGGTCGGTGCGGGCGGACTGGCCCTCGGTACGTGGGTCGGCGCGCATGCCGGTTCCGTCGCGCTGGTCGGCGTGTTCGCGCTGCTCGGGTTCGCGGGCGGCGCCCTCAGCGCCGTCGGGCCGATCGCGTCCGCCTGCGGAACACAACTCCTCGTCGCCGTCGCGATCGGTGCGGGCATGCCGCTGCCGGAGGCCGGCTGGCAGCGGGCCCTGCTGTTCCTCGCGGGCGCAGGCTGGCTCCTCGTGCTGCGCGGCGTGCTGCCGTCGCCGAGTGCGGCAGGTGCGTACCGTTTCGACGGTGAACGCGCAGCCGTCGCCCAGGTGTACGCGGCCGTCGCCGGGCTCGTCGACGCGGCGGGCTCACCCCGGGCCACCGCACAACGCGCCGCTCTGACCGCCGCGCTCGATCACGCGCAGGACGCCCTGTCCGGACCGCGTCTGCGCCGGTTCGCGGGCTCCCGTGAAGAGCGCCGCCTCCATGCGCAGTACGCCGCCGCCCTGCCGCTCGGCGAGGCGGCCACCGCCCTCGCCTGGGCGGGAAGCCCCCTCCCTGCCCGCGCGTCGGAGGGCCTGTGGCGCCTCGCCGACGCCGTCCGCACCGCGCAGCCGTGCGGCCCGCTGCCCGCACCCGCCCGCTCCGACGCGGCCCTGCGCGCGCTGGACGAGGCACTGCTGCACGCGGCCGTGGCCTTCGACGGACCCGTACGTGTCCGGACCCGTAGCGCCCAGGTCCCTGTCACCGTGAGTGCCACCGGCCTCGACGGCCGGCCGCGTGACGCCGGGCACCAGCCGCTGCACACCCGCCCCCGCACCCCCGTCACCGCCCTGCGCAGAGTCGTCGGCCCCGCCGGGCGCGAGTACGGGATCCGGGTGGCGCTCTGCTTCGGGGCCGGTGCCGCCGTCGCCCAGCTCCTCCACAACGCCCACTGGTACTGGCTGCCCGCGACCGCCGTCTTCCTCGTCAAGCCGGACCTCGGGCCGCTCGCCTCGCGCGTGCTGTGCCGGGCGTTCGGGACGGTGTTCGGAGCGGCGCTCTTCGCGGGGCTCGCTGCACTGCTGCCCGGCCCCGCCGGGCCCGTCGCGCTCGTGGTGCTCGGCGGCGCGCTGATTCCCGTGGGCACACGGCACTTCGCCGCCCAGACTGCCGTCGTGACCGTCTTCGTGCTGTCCCTCGTGATGGTGGGCGGAGAACCACAGATGGCCCTGGCCCGGATCGGGGAAACGCTGCTCGCGTGCGCGATCGTGCTCTTCGTGGGCCACCTGCCGCTGCCTGTGCCGGGCCGTGGCGGCGGTGCTGTCCGTATGCGCCTGACCACCGCCGGCGAGGCCGCGCAGGCCTACGTTCTCCATGTGCTCAGCGGGTCCGACGACCGCGCCGGACGGTGGACGCTGCGCCGCGAGGCGTACCGCGCACTCGCCGAGGCGCGCACCGCGATCGACCTCGCCGCCGCCGAACTTCCCCCGCTCGCCCGGCACACGGCCGGCACGGAGGACGTAGCCGTCACCCTCGAAGCCCTCGTCGACACGACCACGTCCTGCGCCGTGCACCTTGACGACACGGGCCGCGTCCCGGAGCAGCACGCCGAACGGATCGACGCGCTGCTCGCGGAACTCACCGCCTGAGAAAGAGAGTTACGGCTTCGGGAGCTCGCAGCCCGCAGCGCTCAGGTCGATCTTGTTGCCGATCCCGACGCACGGCACGATCCCGTACGTCTCCTGCGCGTAGTTGATGCCCTTGCGGACCGTGACGGTGCCGTTCTCGTCGACCTCGCACGGGTTGTTGTCCGTGCAGCGGGCGCCGTCCTCGTTGCCCGTGTTGTTGACCGCGACGACCTTGCCGGACGCCTGGTCGACGACGGGGGAGCCCGAGGTGCCGCCGATCGTGTTGCACGTCGAGGTGTAGCGGACCGAGTCCTTCCAGGTCCACTCGCCCTCCTTGAGGCGGTACGCGAAGCCGTCGATGTTGCAGCTGTAGGTCTTCTTCCAGTAGCCGGACACGACCGTGATGGCCGTGCCCGCCGTGGGGTGCGAGGCCGACAGTTCGAGGGCCTTGATGCCGTACGAGCTCTCGATCTGCTCGTAGGTGCTGGTGAGTTGGTAGAGCGAGACGTCCGTGTCCGTCATCGTGCCGTACGCGATCTTGTCCGCGCGCAGCGTCGCGACCTTGCTGCCCGCGGAGTTGAGCAGGCTGAAGGTGCGGGACGACGGCTGGTCGACGACGACCTCGCCCGGGCCGGGGAAACCGCTCTCGAGGCAGTGCCCGTTGGACATGACCAGGGCCGGGTCCGTGGGCTGTGAGTCCGGCACGCGGACGACCGACCCGGAGCAGTTGCTGAGCGCCACCGTCCCGGCGAAGCTGACCGCCTTGGCCTTGGCCTTGACCTCGTGCTGGGCTCCGACTGCCGTGGCGGGCGCGGCTGTTGCTCCTATGAGGAGCAGGCCGAACACCGCACCGACGAGAGGCTTGTTCATGTGGGGGGTCCTCTCCCGTTGATTGCTGAAACCGACAACTACCGGTTTTGACATGTGCATTGTGGTGGTGTCGGCGTCAGCGGACAACAGTGCATGCTCAGCGAACACATCGGATCCCCCGGAAGGAGTGCGAAAGTTTTCCGCCGCCGAGCGATGAGTTCCGCGAAGACCCCCGGTCAACCACCTGAGGAGTACCGACCCGAGGAGTCTCAATGACGAAGTCAAGCCGCCTGTGTGACCGGTGGGGCGGAGGTGAAGATCCGTCCGTCACGCAGCAATGCCCAGAGCACGCCAGCTCGTCGGCGGGCCAGGGCGATGACGGCCTGAACGTGCTTGCAGCCCTCGCCGCGCTTCTTCAGGTAGAAGTCCCGGTTCGGCCCTTCGCGGACGATGCTGGACTGCGCGGACATGTAGAACACTCTGCGCAGGCGGCGGCTGTAGCGCTTGGGCCGGTGCAGGTTGCCGGTGCGCCGGCCAGAGTCACGCGGGACGGGCACCAGCCCGGCCGCCGAGGCGAGATGGCCGGCGTCGGCGTAGGCCGACAGGTCACCGGCGGCGACGATGAACTCGGCGCCGAGGATGGGGCCCATGCCGGGCAGGGACTCGATGATCTCTGCGTGCGGGTGGCTGCGGAACGTCTCCCGGATCTGCCGGTCGATCCGCTTCACGCGGTCGTCCAGGGCCAGGATCTGCCCTGCCAGGTCGGCGACGATCTGCGCGGCGACATCTTCGCCGGGCAGCACGGTCTGCTGGGCCTGCGCGGCTTCCAATGCGGCCCGGGCCACCATGTCGGCGCCGCGGACACTGCGGTTGGCCAGCCAGGCCGTCAGCCTTGCCCGGCCGCGTCGGCGGATCGCCGCCGGGGTCTGATAACCGGTCAGCAGCACCAGGGCGCCCTTGTGGGCGGAGTAGTCAAACGCCCGCTCCAGAGCAGGGAAGACGCCGGTCAGCACGTCCCGCAGGCGGTTGATCATCCGCACCCGGTCGGCCATCAGATCCGTGCGGTGCGCGGTCAGCAGCGCGAGGTCGGCGGCAAGCTGGGCGGGCACGTCGATCGCCGCGAAGTCGCCTCGGTGGCGGGCGGTTTCGGCGATGACGTAGGCATCCCTGGCGTCGGTCTTCGCCTCACCGCGGTAGGCGCCGGACATGCGGTTGACCGTGCGTCCGGGCACGTAGACGGCCCGCTGGTCGTGGGCTGCCAGCAGAGCCAGCAGCAGCGCGGAGGACGTGCCGGAGATGTCCACTGCCCAGTGCACTTGGCCGGCCAGGGCGAGGATCTCGCCGAGCGCGGTCAGGATCGCCGACTCGTCATTGTCGATCTTCTTCGACCACAGCGTGGCGCCGGTCTCGTCAACCACGGCTGCCCAGTGGTGGCCCTTGCCCGCGTCGACGCCAGCCCAGACCCGGGCTTTCCGCTCGTTCACTTGCCCCTCCTCGCACCGCTCGGCATGCCGTCGGCCCGAGGAACACCCCGCTGTCATCTCCGTAATCAGCGACCGCACGAAGCGCGCACATCTCAATCAGCAGCCAGGGCTCCCCGGAGAGCCGGGCGGCCACTCCTTGGAAGCCACTGAAGGCAAGAACCCATAAGCCACACCCGGCCCTCCCGGGCCGCCTAACAACTTACGGAGAATCCATGGGGCTGCCGAACGTCGTCACCCGCGAGGAGTGGCTCGGCGCGCGCCAAGAGCTGCTCGCCAGGGAGAAGGCGGCGACCCGCGCCCGCGACGCGCTCAACGCGCAGCGCCGCGAACTGCCCATGGTGGAGATCGAGAAGCTGTACGTGTTCGAGGGACCCGACGGCAAGGCGGAGCTCCTCGACCTGTTCGAGGGCCGCTCCCAGCTCATCGTCTACCACTTCATGTTCGGCCCGGACCAGGACGCGGGCTGCCCCAACTGCTCCGCGTTCCTCGACCAGATCGGGCACCTCTCCCATCTGCGCGCCAGGGGCACGGAGTTCGCGACCGTGTCGCGCGCCCCGTTCACCAAACTCCTGCCGTTCAAGGCCCGCATGGGCTGGACGGTGCCCTGGTACTCGTCGGCCACGAGCGACTTCAACCAGGACTTCGGCTTCGTGGCGGACGAAGGGCCCCGTGACCTGCCCGGCCTCAGCTGCTTCCTGCGTGACGGCGACCGGGTCTACCACACGTACTCCACGACGGGCCGGGGCCTCGACGGCATCGGCTCCACCACGAGCCTGCTCGACCTGACCGCGCTCGGCCGGCAGGAGGAGTGGGAGGAGCCGGCGGGGCGGGCGTCGGCGCTCGGGGTCCCGGCGGGCGGCGCACGCGTCCGCTATCACGACGAGTATCTGGACTGACGCGGCGGCAAGCCGGACTGCCGAGACGGTCCTCCGGTCCGCCGCAGCGGCGCCGCGCGTCTCAACTCGGTGTCATTGTCGTCACGTTGCGAGCCCTCGGGCGCCTCACGGGCGTTCTTCTCCGTAAGAACGCGCGGCAGCGTACGTACGACGACGGGGGCAGGGGTGCACGATGATCGACGGACGAGTGGTACTTGAACGCTTTCCCGCGGGGGGACCGCGCGGGTCATGGCCAGCCGAGGAGTTCGCGCGCGACCGGCGTCTGGAGGGTCAGCCCGCGGAGGTCGTCATGGACCTCGCGACGGACGCCTTCCTGGTGATCGTGCCGCGCGCGAAGGCTGTCGCGGGCTGATCCGGGTGGAGCGCGCGGTTCAGGCGGCGTCGGCCGCGCCGGCGCCGATATGGCGGGACCAGGCGGGCGTCGTGCCGGTGACCCGGCACAGCGCGAGATAGAGCGGGATCGGCGGGGTGTACGGGACGCTGCCGTCGGGCCGGTGGATGAGTCCGGGCGCGCGCCGCGCGTCCGGCACCAGCGCGCCGGTCGTGTAACTGGCCGGGGCTGGCCAGTCCAGGGCGACGTCCGAGTCCGAGGGAACGATCCACCACCAGCGGTCACCGTCGGCGTACACGCACCCCATGCGCGGCAGCCGCGCGACCATGGCGCGCCCGCAGGCCTCGGGGACCGCGACGGCGTCGCAGCCGAGCGGAGCGGTCATGCCGTCGGGGACGGTGAGTCTGGGCGGGGCGGTCCGCAGGATCTGCCGCTGCCGGGAGAACCGGACCAGCGAGTCGAGATCCCTCGTGCGCGTCGTCACCACACCCATCCGGCTCCCGCCCCTGTCCCCGTACCGGGGCCGGCGGACGGGCCGAAGCCGGTGCCGCTCCCCGTCTCGAACTCTGACTCGAACTGCTGTGTGTCGAAGGCGGGGCCCGATTCGGTGCCCGGTCCCATGTCGGGGGAGTGAGGTGCTCCGCCGGTGTGCGGTTCACCGCTGTGGTGCGGCCTGGGTATCCCATGGGGTCCCGCGACGGGGGAGTGTCCCTGGGTGGCGTTCGAGTCCTCCGCGCTGTCCGCGTCGCGTGCGAGCTCGGCCCACACGAGAAGTCCGGGGCCGGTCTCCTGCGCGCCCCACGCGGTGCTCACCGCCGCCACGAGCAGCAGGCCGCGCCCGTGCTCCTCCTCCGGCGCGACACGGCGGGCGGGATGTGGCTCGCCGGGGGCCCAGCCCTCGTCACGCACGGCTATCCGGACCCGGTCGTCAATGTCGTGGAGCTCGCACACTATGCGGCTGCTCGCCGTGTGGACGATCGCGTTCGTGACCAGTTCGGAGATCACCAGGGCGGCCGCGTCGCAGGTGTCGTCGCACACTGCCCAGCCGCTGAGGTGGGCGCGCGTCAGTTTCCGGGCCTGGGCGGCAGAACCCGGGTGGGGAGCCAGTTCGAAGCTGCTGCGGCGCACGGACGTGGCGCCGGAGCGCGCATCGGGTTCGTCACCGAGCGTAGCTTCGCCGACTTCTGTTCCTAACGGCACGGACGGAATCACGCTTGCCACTATCTCCCCGTCGTGAACACTTGGCAAGAGCCACTCTGAAAAGTGCAGAGTGCAGTGTGCTCGCGTGCCGAGCCATGGCACACTGCTGACGGCGATGTGCCGTACGGCGCCCGTCATGGCGAAAATGCCAACGATTTCAGGGAAGTTGCCCGGATTGACCGGGCGTCGGGGCAGTCCGGCTTCCCTCTGGGAGCGCGACCACACGCGCGACCGCAACAGGACCACAGGGACGACTGGGAGGTAGGGGGCGTGAGCGAACCGCGGTCCGCTCCCACCGTTGGCCAGGTCGTCCTCGGCCGGCGCCTCCAGGACCTGCGCGAACGCGCCGGGCTCAAGCGCGAGGAGGCCGCGAAAGTCCTGCGCGTCGCCCCCGCCACGGTCCGCCGCATGGAGATGGCCGAGGTCGGCCTGAAGATCCCGTACCTCCAGCTCCTCCTGAAGTCCTACGGCGTCACCGACGAAGAGGCGGAAGCCTTCGTCATACTCGCCGAAGAGGCCAACAAGCCCGGCTGGTGGCAGCGGTTCCACGACATCCTGCCCGGCTGGTTCTCGATGTACGTGAGCCTGGAGGGCGCCGCCAGCCTCATCCGGTCGTACGAGCCCCACTTCGTTCCCGGGCTCCTGCAGACCGAGGACTACGCGCGTGGCGTGCTGCGCTCCGGAGCCGTCGGCCGCGCCCTCGCGGAGGACCCCGACGTCGTCGAGCGGCATGTCGCGCTCCGGATGCAGCGCCAGGAGCTGATCACCCGCGAGGACGCCCCGCGCCTGTGGATGGTCATGGACGAGACCGCGCTGCGGCGCCCGGTCGGCGGCCCCGACGTGATGCGCGGCCAGATCGACCGGCTCCTCGAGGCCACGGAGCTGGCCAACGTGACACTGCAGATCGCCGAGTTCGCCGCCGGCCCGCACCCCGGTACGTACGGCCCCTTCGTGTTGTTCCGATTTGCCATGTCAGAACTGCCGGACATGGTCTACAGCGAGTACCTGACCGGCGCGGTCTATCTCGACGCGCGCCCCGAGGTGGCCACCCACCTCGAGGTCATGGACCGCATGGCGGCGCACGCCGCGACGGCACATCGCACAAAGGACATCCTCCGGGATCTCCGCAAGGAGCTGTGAATGGATCGGATCAAGGCCCGCATACGAGGTGTCGACGGGAAGGTCATCTACAACGGGATGCCCGCCCGCGACCTCGGCACCGAGGGCTGGCACAAGCCCTGGAGCGGCGGCAACGGGGGCAACTGCGTGGAAGCGATGAAGCTGGCCGACGGCCGGGTCGCGATGCGCCAGTCGGCCGACCCGGACGGCCCCGCCCTGATCTACACCCCGGGCGAGATCACCGCGTTCATCGAGGGCGCGAAGGCCGGGGCGGCGGACTTCCTGCTCTCGTGAGCGGACGGGGTGCGCGAGCCGTGGACCTGCCTTTCCGGCGGACCCGGCAACCGCTGTCGGGGTCTCAGTCCGGTGGCAGCACCCCGCACAGGGCGTCCAGCGCGGCGCCGTAGGCGTGGTCCGACGGCGTCGAGTAGCCCACCACCAGGCCGTCCGCGTGCGGCATCGTCGCCTCCGGGTGGCGGAACTCGGCGAGGCCGTCGAGGGCGACACCGCCCCACGCGGCGGCCTTGACCACGGACCGCTCGGTCCCCGGGGGCAGTCGCAGCACCGCGTGCAGCCCCGCCGCGATCCCGGTGACCGCCACCCCGGGCGCCCGCTCGGCGAGCGCCTCCACCAGGCGGTCCTGCCGCCCCCGGTACCGCTGCCGCATCCGCCGCACATGCCGGTCGTAGGACCCCGAGACCAGGAAGTCCGCGAGCGCCAGCTGGTCCGGCACGCTCGCCCACGCCTCCCGCTCGCCCTTCGCCACGACGACATCCCCCACCAGCCCCTGCGGCAGCACCATCCAGCCGAGCCGCAGCGCCGGGGACAGGCTCTTGCTGACCGAGCCGACATAGACCACCCGTTCGGGGTCGAGGCCCTGCACCGCGCCGACGGGCCTGCGGTCGTAGCGGAACTCGCCGTCGTAGTCGTCCTCCACGATCAGCCCGCCACGCGCGCGTGCCCAGTCGACGACCGCCGTACGCCGCTCGGCGTGCAGGGGGCCACCCGTGGGGAACTGGTGCGCGGGTGTGAGCAGCGCGGCCCTCGCCCGGCTCGCTCCAGCCGTCAACTCCCCGACGCGCGCGCCGTGTTCGTCGAGCGTCAGGGGCAACGTCCGTACGCCGGCGGCCGTCAGGATCTCGCGGTGGAAGTCGAGTCCGTACGACTCCACGGCGAGCGGTCCGCGCAGCACCCGGCCGTCGAACAGAAGACGCAGGGCGTGCGCGAAGCCGGAGCAGATCACGATGCGGTCCGGCTCCGTCCGTACCCCGCGCGCGCGGGCCAGATACTCCGTGAGCGCCTCACGCAGCTCGACGCGGCCCTGCGGATCGCCCGGCCCGAACGCCTCGTTCGGGGCGGCCTGCAGCGCTCGCCGGTACGCGGCCGCCCACTCCGCGCGGGGGAAGGACGACGCGTCGGCTGTGCCCTGGCGGAGGTCGTGGCGCGGCCCGTGCGTGCGGGCCGGGCCCTTCTTCGGGGTGCGGCCGGGCGCGGGCGGTCCCGCCCGCTCGGCGACGCGCGTTCCCGAGCCCTGGCGCGCGGTCAGCCAGCCCTCGGCGACGAGCTCCGCGTACGCGTCGGCGACCGTGTTGCGGGCGACGCCCAGGTCGGCGGCGAGCGAACGGTAGGGCGGCAGCCGGGTGCCCGGAGCGAGCCGCCCCGAGCGCACGGCGTCACGCAGCGCCCCCATGAGAGCGGCCCTGCGGCTGCCCGCACCGGACAGGTCCAGATGCAGGTCGGCGCCGATGCGCTCAGCGGAATTGACCCAAGAATCTGCCATGGATATGCACCCTACAAGAGGTCTATCCGGCCCGTAGATTCATGGTCATGACGACGAACACGATCACCACCGCGAACACCCACTCCCACGCCCACCCGGCCGGCCGCATCGACTTCGCGAAGGCCGCGCCGAAGGTCTTCCGCTCCCTGATCGGCTTCGACGCCGCCGCCCGCGAGGGCCTCGACCCGGCCCTGGTCGAGCTGATCCAGATCCGCGCCTCGCACCTCAACCGCTGCGCGTACTGCCTCCACATGCACACCAACGACGCGCGCAGGGCCGGCGAGAGCGAGGACCGGCTGCACATGGTGGCCGTGTGGCGCGAGGCTCGGCACTTCTTCAGCGCCCGGGAGTGCGCGGCACTCGCACTCACCGAGGCCGTCACGCTCGTCGCCGACGGCGGCGTGTCCGACGACGTCTACGCGGAGGCCGCGGCCCAGTTCGACGAGCAGGAGTTGGCGCACGTCCTGTCCCTGATCCTCACGATCAACACCTGGAACCGGATCGCCCTGTCGACCGGCAAGGTCGCGGGTACCGACGAGCGCAAGTGAACGACGAGCGCCGACCGGCGGCGGCTCAGGCCATCATCGGACGGTCGTACGGCCCGATCGGCGCGGGCAGCCGCGTGGAGCCGGTCAGCCAGTGGTCGACCGCGGCCGCGGCCGAGCGGCCCTCGGCGATCGCCCACACGATGAGCGACTGGCCGCGGGCCGCGTCCCCGGCCGCGAACACGCCGGGCACCGAGGTCGTGAACCGCGCGTCGCGGGCGAGCGTGCCGCGGCCCTCCACGGCCAGACCGAGCTGGCCGACCGGTCCGCCGGCGCCGCGCTCGGGCCCCGAGAAGCCGAGCGCGAGCAGCACCAGATCGGCGGGCAGCTCCCGGGACGTGCCCTCCCGGGGCCGCCGCGCCTCGTCGACCTCGACGAGATGCAGCGCCCTCACCCGGCCCCACTCGTCCCCCTCGAAACGCAGCGTGGACGCCGCGAACAGGCGCGCGTCGGCGTCCGCCGCGGGCGCGGTCCGCAGCTCGCCGGCCTCCTCGTGGGCGGCGGACAGCCGGTAGATCTTCGGATACGTCGGCCAGGGCTCGGCCAGCTCGTCGCGCTCGGCGCCCGGCTGCCCGTAGATGTCCAGCTGCGTGACGGACGCGGCGCCCTCGCGCACCGCCGTGCCCAGGCAGTCGGCGCCGGTGTCGCCGCCGCCGACGATCACGACGTGCTTGCCCGCGGCCGACAGAGGGGAGGCGTCGATGTCGCCCTCGCACACGCGGTTGGCCAGCGGCAGATACTCCATCGCCTGCACGACCCCGGTCAACTCCCGCCCTGGTACGTCCAGTTCGCGCCAAGCTGTGGCGCCGACCGCGAGGACCACCGCGTCATAGCGCGACCGCAGCTCGGCCGCGCCGATGTCGCGACCGACCTCCGTCGACGTACGAAAACGCACCCCCTCGTCCCTCAACTGCGCCAGCCTGCGGTCCAGATGGCGCTTCTCCATCTTGAAAGCGGGGATGCCGTAGCGCATCAGGCCGCCCGGGCGGTCGTCCCGCTCGAAGACCGCGACCGTGTGCCCCGCGCGGGTGAGCTGCTGGGCGGCCGCGAGCCCCGCCGGGCCCGAGCCGACCACGGCGACCGTGGCACCGGACAGCCGGTCGGGCGGCTTGGGCGGGGCGAGACCGTCCTGCCAGGCGCGGTCGGCGATGGCGACCTCCACGTTCTTGATGGTCACGGCCGGCTGGTTGATCGCCAGGACACAGCCCGCCTCGCACGGGGCGGGGCACAGGCGCCCGGTGAACTCGGGAAAGTTGTTCGTGGCGTGCAGCCGGTCGCTCGCCGCCCGCCAGTCGTCCCGCGACACGAGTTCGTTCCACTCCGGGATCAGGTTCCCGAGCGGACACGCTTCGTGACAGAAGGGGACGCCACAGTCCATGCAGCGGTCGGCCTGCGCCTCGATGATCGGCAGGAGCGCCCCGGGGACGTACACCTCGGCCCAGTCACGGACCCGCTCCTGGACAGGGCGGCGCGGCCAGTCCTGCCGGGGGGTGGTGAGAAAGCCCTTGGGGTCGGCCATGGCCGTCTCCCTTGCCGTGTCCTTCTCGCCACAATACGTCCGTTTCCCTCGGTGTGCAGGGGCGCCGGCAGGGGTGCGGCAGACGCGAAGGCTCAGGTCAGGGCGAGGATGAACGAGATCGCTGCGGCCAGCGACGCACCACCCCTGATGTGGTTCCACATCAGCCACCCGGACACGTACGTACGCCACGGTCCCGCGCTGTCCGGCGCCTCGGGGTCGAGCTTCGCGAGCGCGTCGTTGCGCGGGATGTTCGCGGCGACGGTCACCCCGAACGCGCCGACGAGCTGGAGCGCGCTGCCGAGCAGCAGTGCCACGGTGCCCTGCTCCGGCCAGAGCACGAACGTCACGACGGCGAGCACCACGCACAGCGCCGCGGCTCCCAGGAACACCACCATGAACGCCGGACCGACCGCGGCCACGTTGATCGCCTGCATCGCCGCGATCCCCTGCGCGGGCGGCAGCGCCGCGAGCCCCTTCATCACGAAGGTCGAGAACGCGATGAAGACGCCCGCCGACACCCCGCAGGCGAGCGCGCCCAGGACGGTGAGCACGAAGTACGGTCCCTCGATCATCACAACTCCCCCTGCCGGCGATGCCGTTGGCGTCGCGGTCCGGTCAAGATCCTGCCGCACGGAGGGGACGGCCGCCACCGTGCGGCGTACACCCTTCTCACGATTCCCGCGCGCGCCACGCAGCCAGGACGGCCTCCACCGGTACCTCGATTCTCCGCCTGGCCTCGCCCCGCCGGACTCCGCTCATCAGCAACGCGTCGTACGCGGTCTCCGTGTGCCGCACCGCCGCCCGCACCGCCGCCGTCACCGCGGCCCGCGACAGGGCGCGGCCCGCCGCGCTGCGCCCCACCCGGCCGCTGCCGCGCAGGGACGCGTGGGCCGCGATCGCCTCCGCCCGGTCCGGCGGGCAGCCGGGGAAGAGCAGCAGGATCTCCCGCGCGAACGCGGCCGTGAACGTCGCGTCCTGCGCCGCCCTGCGCGCCGCGTCCCGTGCCCGGCGCCTGGCCCGCGCGTCCGCGTCCGCAAGGCACCGCTCCTCGGCGCGGGCCAGCGCCTCCTCCTCCACGAGGACGCCCTGGCGCTCGTAACGGCCGCGCCGCCGATGGAAGCGCACGACCACCGCCGACAGTGAACTGCCTTCCCTGGCACGGCGGGTGAGCGCCCAGTCGCCACGCGGCAGATACACGAGATGCCCGAGGTCGGCGCAGTCGAGGCACCGCGGCGCCCCGTCCTCCAGGGTCAGCAGGTCCAGCGGTTCCCGGCGGCACTCCGCGCACTGCCGGCGCTTGAGCGGCTGCACGACGACCGGCCCGCCGAGCCCGGTGTGCGGCGAGGGAGTCCGGCGGTGAGCAGCCCGGTCGGGCCGGGCCTCGGCGGTCATACGCGGTTCATTCCCCGCGTGCGGGCGAGAACGCGTCGCGGGGGTACGGGTCCCCTCGGATCCTGGCCGGCGTGCGAGGCATCATGAGGCGCGTGCGACTCGAAGCGATCACCTGGGAACGGCTCGGCGACGCCCTCGCCGAGCGGCTGCTCGAACTCAAGCCGGGCGACGGGAGTCCGTGGCCCCGTATCGCCGTCGACGGCCCGCCGGCCGCCCGGCCCGGTGACCTCGCCGCGCTGGTCGGGGAGGCGCTGCGGGTGCGCGGACGCCCCTCGCTCGCCGTGGACACGGGCGGATTCTTGCGGCCCGCCTCGCTGCGCTTCGAGTACGGGCGCGAGGACGTGGAGGCGTACTACAGCGGCTGGTTCGACACGGCCGCGCTATGTCGCGAGGTCTTCGAGCCGCTTGAACCCGGCGGCACGGGACGCGTCCTGCCGGATCTGTGGGACCCGTCGGCCGACCGCGCGACACGCAGCGCCTACGTCGAACTGCCGCCCGGCGGCGTCCTGTTGCTGCACGGGCCGCTGCTCATGGGGCACTGGTTCCCCTTCGACCTGACCGTGCACCTGAAGCTGTCGCCGGGCGCGCTGCGACGGCGTACGCCCGAGGGCGAGCAGTGGACGCTGCCGGCCTTCGAGCGCTACGAGAACGAGACGGACCCGGCCGGCACGGCGGACGTGGTCGTACGGGCCGACGACCCCCGGCATCCGGCCTGGGGCGGGCTGCCCTCGTGACGGGCGCGCTCACCTGTCGGTGCGGGTCCGGTCCCAGATGCGGGCCCAAGGCGGGGCAGGAAGAATGAAGGGCGCCGGGACCTGCGGCGCCACCGTGCCGCGCCGGCCACCGGCACCGGGAGGTACCCCATGACCACCGCCGGAGACATCATGCACCGCGGTGCGCAGTGGATCCCCGCTCACGAGACCCTGGACCGCGCAGCGCAGCTCATGCGGCAGCTGAACGTGGGCGCGCTGCCCATCAGCGACGAGAACGAACGCCTCTGCGGGATTCTCACGGACCGCGACATCGTGGTCGGCTGCGTGGCGATGGGCCACGACCCCTCCAAGATCACCGCGGGTGACCTCGCGCAGGGGACGCCCCGCTGGATCGACTCGGGCGCCGACGTCGACGAGGTCCTTCAGGAGATGCAGGGCCACCAGATCCGCCGGCTCCCCGTCATCGAGGACAAGCGCCTCGTCGGCATGATCAGCGAGGCCGACCTCGCGGCGCACCTGTCCGACGACCAGATGTCGGCCTGGGTCGAGAGCGTCTACGCCAGGAGCTGACCCTGGAGGGCACGATCCGGCGGGCCGCTTCCCTAGGAGCGGCCCGCCACCACGTGGTGCGGCCTGCCGCCAGGTAGGCACGGTCTGCTACCACGTAGAACGGTCCGCCACCACGTAGTACGGCTCGCCACCACGTAGGTACGGCCTGCTACCACGTGGGCACGGCCTGCCGCCACGTAGAACAGCCCGCCGTCCGTCCTGCGGGCTCAGAGCCACCCGTTGCGGCGGAAGGCGCGGTGCAGGACGAAACAGATGCTCGCGATCACGCCCAGGAACAGCGGGTACCCGAACTGCCAGTGCAACTCCGGCATGTGGTCGAAGTTCATTCCGTACACGCCGCAGCCCATCGTCGGCACGGCCACGACCGCGGCCCAGGCCGTGATCTTGCGCATGTCCTCGTTCTGAGCGACCGTCACCTGCGCGAGATGGGCCTGAAGGATCGAGTTCAGCAACTCGTCGAAGGCCGCTATCTGTTCGGCGGCCCTCAGCAGATGGTCCGAGACGTCCCGGAAGTACGCCTGTATCTCCGGCGCCACCACCTGGAAGGGGCGGCCCGCGAGCTCCTCTATCGGCCGGGCGAGCGGCACCACGGCCCGCTTCAGCTCGAGCAGCTCACGCTTGAGCTGGTAGATCCGGCCCGGGTCGGCGCGCGCCCCGTCCTCGGTGAACACATCCGTCTCGACCTGGTCGATGTCCGACTGGACGGCGTCGATCACGGTGAGATAGTCGTCCACCACGTGGTCGGCGATCGCGTGCAGCACGGCGGCCGGGCCCTTGGCGAGCTGCCCCGGGTCCGCCTCCAGGCCCTCGCGCACCGGGCCGAGCGAGCCGTGCCTGCCGTGCCGCACGGTGATCACGAAGTCCCTGCCGATGAACACCATGATCTCGCCGGTGTCGACGACCTCGCTGGTCGCGGTCAGCTCCGCGTGCTCCACGTAACAGACGGTCTTGAACACGGCGAACAGCGTCTGGCCGTACCGCTCGACCTTCGGCCGCTGGTGCGCGTGCACCGCGTCCTCGACGGCCAGCGGGTGCAGGTCGAACAGCTCGGCGATGTCCGCGAACTCCAGCTCCGTCGGCTCGTGCAGCCCCAGCCAGACGAAGCCGTCGTCGGACTTGCGGACCCGGTCGACCGCGTCCACCAGATCGCGCCCGGCCTGCTCGCGGACCCCGTCCCGGTACGTCACGCACTTGACGACCGCCGAACCCAGCGGCGAGCGGGAGGGGTGGCTGAGGTCGACGCGGGGGTGCCGCCGCGCCAGACGCGCCACTCTTCTCAGGCCTCCGACCTTGCGCAGGTCGGACACCTTCCGGAGATCTCCGACCTTCCGCAGGTTGCCTGCCATCGACATGCGGGGCTCCTCGCGCGGCTTGACGTCGTGTTTCGGTGACTCGGCGGGCCAGTCTGCCAGCTCATGGCGACGACGCCCACGGCCCCTGGGGGAACGGAACGCTCCCCTTCGGAACGCGTGGAACCGCTTCCCGGGACCGGGCCGGACAACTGGGATGATCGCGGCATGACGCGACCCGAGGGCTATCTCCTGGACAACCGGCAGCAAGAGGCGGGCCGGCGCTTCGACGCCTTCTCGACCCTCTTCGACCCCACGACGTTCCGGCACATCGAACGGCTCGGCATCGGCCCCGGCTGGCGCTGCTGGGAGGTCGGCGCGGGCGGCACCTCCGTGGTCTCCTGGCTCGCCAAGAAGGTCGGCACCACCGGGAAGGTTCTCGCGACCGACATCGACACCACGTGGCAGACGTCCGCCGCCCGTTCCCCCGTCGAGGTCCGCCGTCACGACGTGGCCGCCGACGAGCCGCCCACCGAGGGATTCGACCTGGTCCACGCCCGGCTCGTCCTGGTCCATGTGCCGGACAGGGAGCGGGCGTTGAAGTCCATGCTGCGCGCGCTGCGGCCGGGCGGACGGCTGCTCGTCGAGGACGCCGACCCCGCACTCCAGCCGCTGGCCTGCCCCGACGAGCACGGCCCCGCCGAGGAGCTGGCGAACCGGCTGCGCCGTGGCTTCCGCGAGCTGCTCGCGGAGCGCGGCGCCGACCTCTCGTACGGCCGCAGGCTGCCGAGGCTGCTGCGGGAGGCCGGCCTGGACCAGGTGGAGGCCGACGCGTACTTCCCGCTGGCGTCCGAGGCGTGCGGGGCCCTGGAGACGGCCACGTTCCAGCAGATCCGCGAATCCCTGGTCCGCGCGGGGCACGCCACGGACGAGGAGATCGACCGCCACCTGGCCGACGTCGCGACCGGCACGATGGACCTGGCGACGGCACCGCTGATCTCGGCGTGGGGGCGGAAGCGGGCCTGAGGCTCCTGCCCTTGGCGGGGGTCATGGGCCCGGGTCGCTCTCGGAGGAGGGGTCCGGGTCTTCTCCCGCGGAGGTTACGGGGCCGGGTAGCTCTCGGCGCGGCGGAGGTCGGCCGCCCACCCGCGCCACCGCTAGTGCCCCCGCGCGGCATCCCTCCGTCGCCGCCTGTGGTGGCCCCACGCCCCGCAGCCATGCGGCGAGGAACGCGCCGGTGAACGCGTCGCCCGCCCCGGTGGAGTCCCGCGCCACCGCCGACACCGACGGCACGCGCGCGCGTACTGCCCCGCCCTGCGCCACCACCGCTCCCGCGGCCCCCGACGTGACGACGACCAGCGGGAACCGTCCGCTGAGCTTCGCCGCCGCGTCCTCCGCGCCCCCGGCACCGCTCAGCAGCTCCGCCTCGTCCCGGCTGGGCAGCAGGACCTCCACGCCCTCCGCGAGCGCCAGGAACCGGTCGGGTCCCAGCCCTGTGAGGAAGCCGGCCGACGCGGGATCGACACTCACCGGCACCCCACGCGCGCATGCCGAGCGCAGCGCCGCCGCGACCAAGGCGCGCCCCTCGGCCGAGAAGAAGAGATACCCGGACAGATGCAGCCACGCGACCCCGTCGAGCAGGTCCGTGGACCAGTCGGCGGGGGAGAGGCGCAGCGAGGCCCCGCTGTCCGTGAGGAACGTCCGCTCTGCGCCGGCTCCCGTGTCGACCAGTGAGATCACCGTGCCGGTCGCCGCCTCGGGGTCGACGGTGAGCAGGGGACGCACCCCCGCGCGCGTGAGCGCCTCCTCGTGCCAGGCCACCGAGTCGGCGCCGACCCGCCCGAGCAACGCCACATCGGAACAGCTCGAATAGGCCGCCCAGCACGCCACGTTCGCCCCCGCGCCACCCGGCAGCGTACGGATCTCCGCCGCCGTGTCCGTGCCCGCCGCGAGCGGGGCGTCGTGCCGGGCCACGATGTCCGTGACGACGTCCCCGACGACCAGGAGGGTTCCGCTCACGCCCGCGCCCAGGCCGCCGCGATGCGCGCCGCGAGCCGTACGTTGCCGCGTACCGCCGCGAGGTTGGCCTCCAGCGAGGCGCCGTCCGTGTGCCGAACCAGGTGGTCCAGGAGGAACGGCGTGACCGCCTGCCCCGTGATGCCCTCCGCGTCGCACGCCCGCAGCGCATCGTCGAGCACGCGCGCGTGGAGCGCGGGATCGAGCTGCTCCGCCTCGGGCACCGGGTTCGCCACGATCAGCGCGGCCTCGGGCCCGCCCAGCGCGTCCTGAGCCCGCATCACCTCGGCCACCTGGGCCGGATCGCCCAGCGTCCAGTCGACCGGATGGCCCGAGTCGGAGAGGTAGAAGCCCGGGAAGCGGCCGGTCCCGTACCCGGCCACCGACACACCCAGGGTCTCCAGCCGCTGAAGGGTCGCCGGTACGTCCAGGATCGACTTGACGCCCGCGCACACCACGGTGATCCGCGTCCGCGCGAGCAGCCCGAGGTCCGCCGACTCGTCCTGCGTCTCGGTCCACCGCCGGTGCACGCCGCCGAGCCCACCCGTCGCGAACACCCGCACCCCCGCGCGCGCCGCGAGCAGCGCCGTCGCCGACACGGTCGTCGCCCCGCTCGCCCCCGTCGCCACGGCGAGCGGCAGATCACGGTGGCTCAGCTTGCGGATGCCGTCCTCCGTCGCGACCCGCTCCAACTGGCCCTTGTCCAGGCCGACATGGGGCCGTCCGTCCAGAACGGCGATCGTCGCGGGCACCGCGCCCTCGGCGCGCACCAGCTCTTCGAGTTCGAGCGCCACCCGCAGATTGCGCGGGCGCGGCAGCCCGTGCGCGATGATCGTCGACTCCAGGGCCACGACCGGCCTGCCCGCGGCCACCGCTTCCCGCACCTCATCGGACACCAGCACCACGCGCCTGCCTCCTGCCTGTCGGGTCTCCCCTCATCCATGGCGAGCGGCGCGCACGCCCAAACCCCCGCGGTATGACGGTGAACACTTGCGGCGGGACGGCAGGCCGAGCAGCCTGAGCGCATGACGGACAACTCTGAGCGCATGACGGACAACACGGCACGCCTCGACCATGTCGTCCTCTGGGTCAGCGACCCGGTGGCCGCGGCGCACTTCTACGAACAGGCGGTCGGCCTCGAACCTCTCAGGGTCGCCGAGTTCAAGGAGGGCGCGGTTTCGTTCCCCTCGGTGCGGGTCAACGAGGAGACCATCCTCGACCTCGCGCCGCTGACGACGGCGCCCCGTATGAACATGGTGCCGGGCGGCGGCAAGAGCGCCGGTCACCCTGTCAACCATGTGTGCATCGCCCTCACTGAAGCTGGCTACGACAGCCTGCGTGCCCGTCTCGAGGAGCGCGAGGTGCCGGTCTCGGACCACGGCCGTCACTCGTACGGCGCCCGCGGCCCGGCCGTCCGCAGCTTCTACTTCCGCGACCCCGACGGGAACGTCTTCGAAGCGCGCTATTACGAAGAGGGCTGAGGCCCGATGACTGGTGCGGGGCCCTGCTCGTGCGGGGGTTGGTGTTCAGCGGTGTGCGCGGCCCCATGAGCGGCGCCGCGACCGGCCGCCCGTCCGGCCACGGTCGAGCAGTGCCACACCCAGGGCGGCCAAGCCGATCTGGATCAGCCACTCCACCCAGTCGATCCCCTTGGTGTCCGCGACACCGATGCCCGCGGCGATGGCCGAGCCGAGCAGCGCGGCCACGATGCCGACGACGACCGTCGCCAGGATGCCGATGCGCTGACGGCCCGGCAGAGCGAGCCGGCCCAGGACACCGATGACGATGCCGATCACGATCGCGCTGATGACGCCGGAAATCTCCATGTCCCCACGACTCCCTAGAACCCGGGCACGCGGCGCCCAGGACGTTGTCTCCAGGTCTCTTCCCCTTGACGAGCCGTCCAGTCCGGGCCGCGACCGAGGTACGGGTCGTCCAGTGAACAGAGAGGTCCGCGCTGCCTAGAGTGACCGTTCATGACCACGAACGATCAGACCACTGCTTCTTTTGCCGTACACATCCCGGACGTTGCACTCGAACCGGAGCCCCTCGATCCGGAGCAGATCGTCTCGGGCGACCCCGTCGTCACGGGCAAGGTGCTCTGGGAGTCCGCCGACGGCAAGCAACTGCGGGGCATCTGGCAGATCACGCCGGGCGTGGTCACGGACACCGAGGCGAACGAGCTGTTCGTGGTCGTCTCCGGCCGCGCCACGGTCGAGGTCGAGGGCGGGCAGACCCTGGAGGTGGGCCCCGGCGACGCGGCGGTACTGCGCGAGGGCGACCGTACGACGTGGACCGTGCACGAGACCCTGCGGAAGGCGTACCACATCACGCTGCCCTGACCGGCGTCATGTCGGCCGCGGTCACCGGCCGGGGCACGCCCGCCCTGATCACCTGGTCGTGGGCCGCCGGCCGAAGAGGGTGAGCGCGGCGAGCGGCAGCAGGAGGCAGGCCGCGGCCAGGTTGAGCCAGGCGTAGCTCGCCGTCGCGACGACCAGGCCCGCGGCCGCGCCGCCGACGCCGGCCGCTGTGTTCATGGTCAGGTCGGACAGGCCCTGTGCGGCGGCGCGCGCGGCTTGCGGCACCGAGTCGGTCAGCAGGGCCGAACCGGAGACGAGGCCCGCGGACCAGCCGAGCCCCAGGACGAACAGGCCCGCGGCGGTCTGCCCGTGGCTGCCGCCCGCCGTGCCCGCGAGCAGCGCCGCACAGGCGAGCAGACCCACGGCGAGGCCGATCACGGAGAGCCGCCCGAGCCGGTCCGACAGCCGTCCCATCACCGGCGAGAACGCGTACATGCCCGCGATGTGTCCGCTGATGACGAGGCCGATGAGGTCGATGCTCGCACCGTGACGGCCGAGGTCGACCGGCGTCATCGACATGATCGACACCATCGCGGTGTGCGAGACGGCGACGGTCACGAGGGCGAGCCGGGCACGCGGCGACGCGGCGACCGCGGCGAACCCCGCCCTGATCGACCGCGCTCCGGCCGACTTCTCCTCCTCGGGAGCCAGGGCGCGGGCGGTCAGGAGCGGGTCGGGACGCAGCAGGACCTGCACCATGACGGCCGAGACGAGGAAGACCCCGGCCGCCCACAGGAAGGGCCCCGCCGCCGCGGGGATGCCGAGCCCGGAGACGCTGCGGCCCGCGGGCGCCGCGATGTTGGGCCCGAGCACCGCGCCGATCGTGGTGGCCCACACGACGTTCGAGATCGCCCGCGCCCGGCGCTGCGGCTCGGCCAGATCGGCGGCGGCGAACCGCGCCTGGAGATTGGCCGACGAGGCGGCGCCGAACCCGGCCATGCCGACGAGCAGCAGCGGGAAGCTCCCCACCGCGGCGGCCAGCACGACGACCCCGGCTCCCAGGGCGCCGATCAGATACGCGAGGACGAGCCCGGGCCGCCGCCCTCGCGCCGTCATCAGGGCGGCGAGCGGAACGGACAGGAGGGCAGTCCCGGCGACTGTCGCGGTCGGTGCGAGCCCGGACAGTGCCTCGTCCCCGCTGACCTGCTTGGCGAGCACGGCGGCGAGCGCGATGCCGGTGGCGACACCGAGCCCGCCGAGTATCTGGCTCGCGACGAGCACGGCGGTGACACGGCGGCGCAGCCCGGCCAGGTCCTCGGGCGTCACGGGGACGGAAGGCCGGCGGCGTGCGGTGGAATCGGGTATGAGCACCGGCGCAGTGTGCCAGCCGGCACCCACCCGCGAACACCGGGCATCCCCGCGCGGCCCGGCGCCGGCCCGGCGCCCGGAGCTCAAAACGGTGGCTCCCGTGCCACGGGAACAGCAGCGCCCGCGCCTCTGAACAGCCGCTCCTGTGCCTCGGGAACGGCCGCTCCCGCGCCTAGGAACAGCCGCTGCTGTGCCTCCGGAACAGCCCCTCCTGTGCCTCGCCTCGGGAACAGCCCCTCCTGCGCCTCGGGAACAGCCGCTCCCGCGCCTCGGGAACAGCCGCTCCCGCGCCTAGGAACAGCCGCTCCCGCGCCTAGGAACAGCCGCTCCCGCGCCTAGGAACAGCCGCTCCCGTGTCTCAGAACAGCGGCTGCGGAAGGACCCCTTCCAGCGCGAGCAGTTGCCGCTTCGTCTCCAGGCCGCCGCCGAATCCGCCGATGCCGCCGTCGCTCTCCACGACGCGGTGGCACGGCACCACGACCGGCAGCGGATTGGCCCCCATGGCCACGCCCACCGCCTGTGCCGCCCCCGGCTGCCCGACGCGGCCCGCCAGATCGCCGTAACCGACGACCGTGCCGAACGGGACGCCGGACGCCAGCTCGCGAAGGACCTGCCGGTTGAACCCGGAGATCAGCGACCAGTCGAGCGGGAGCTCGAAGTCGCGCCGCTCACCGGCGAAGTAGGCCTTCAGCTGACGTATGGGCTCGGCCAGGAGCGGCGAGTCCGGGGCCTCCACCGGCTCGGTCCCGAGGCGGGAACCGAGCCGCTCGACCGCCGGGTCCCGCACGGCGGGGGAGGCGTGGAAGACGACATTCACCAGGCCGGCGTCCGTCGCGGCGAGGAGCAGCGGGCCGATGTCCGTGCTGACGACGGCCCAGACGACCGTGAGCCCGGCCCCGTCCCCGGCCTTGCTCCCGGCGGCCCTGTCCCCAGTGGATTTCTGCCCAATGGCGTTCATGCCGACCACCGTACGGGGAGCCACTGACAACGGGCCCGCGCCGTCCGCCGGCCTCGCCTCCCCCCGGCCCGCCGACGGCTCTACCGGCCGCCGCCCACCGCCTTGCGCACGACATCCGGGAAGTTGCTGATGATGCCGTCCACGCCGAGACCGGCCACGCGCCGCGCGGTCGCCGCGTCGTTCACGGTCCAGGTGAAGAGCTGGAGGCGCTTGCCGTGCGGGCCCTTGAGGGCGTGCGCCGAGGCGACGTACCGCTTCGAGATCGTCCCGTAGCTGGGGTGGATCCGGTCGGCGAACCGGGCGTACCGGGGCAGGTCGCTCACGGCGGGGGTACCGAGGAAGCCCGTCGTGATGTCGGGGCGGAGCACGTGCACGGTCCGTACGCTGTTGGCGCTGAAGCTCTGGACCACCAGGCGGTTCCTGACGTGATCGCGGTTGAGCCAGCCCTCCTTGCCGAGCACGCGCAGGATGTCCCTCTCGATGCCCGGGTAGAGTTCCGGGTTCTTGACCTCCATGAGGAGTTTCTGGTGGTTGTGGTCGACCCGGTCCAGGTACTGGGTGAGGGTCGGGACGCGGGCACCCTTGAACTTGGCGCCCTTCCAGCGGCCGGCGTCGAGCTTGGCGATCTCCGCGGCGGTGAAGTCGCGGACGTTGTACGGAGCGCGGCCGGGGAACACCTGCTCCACGTTCGTGGTGCGTGCCAGATTGGTGTCGTGGATGACGACGAGCCGGCCGTCCTTGGTGCGTTGGACATCGTTCTCGACCCAGTCGAAGCCGAGCTTGTCCGCCTTGTCGATGGCCTGCAGGGTGTTCTCGGGTGCGTACCCGGAGGCGCCGCGGTGTGCGACGACCACGGGTGCGTTGTTCCGCGGGGCCGCCTCGGCGGCGGTTGGGAGGGCCAGGACGCCGACGAATCCCACCAGGGTGGCGATCGCGGTGGCTGCGCGTGCGGACACGTGTACTCCTCGCGTCGAGGGGTCAAGGCTGAGACGACGGTGACAGTCGGTTGCCAACGGAAGACAGGTGAAGGATGTCCACACACTGAACGGAGTGGTGGGAGGACGTGCACCCCGCGGGCGGGTGTCGTGAGGCTTTGCCGGAAAATCGGTCAGACGTTCCTGCGGGAGCCTTAATCTCTGCTCCAATCGCGGTCGCTCCGGCAGCCGCTGCCAGGGGTGCATACGGAACGCATCAGGAACATCAGGGCGGAAGGGCTGTGGCGGATGCAGGGCACGGTCGACGGATTCAGCTATGGACTGGTCACGCCGCTGGTGGCGTTCTTCATGGCCTGCCTCGGCGGGGCGCTGGGTCTGCGCTGCACCACCAGATCGCTGCTCGTCACCCAGTCCTGGCGGCCCGGCTGGCTCGCGCTCGGCTCGGCGGCGATCGGGTCCGGGATCTGGACGATGCACTTCATCGCGATGATGGGCTTCCGCGTGCAGGGCACCCCGATCCACTACGACAAACTGACGACGTTCGCGAGCCTGGGCGTCGCCATCGTCATGGTCGGGGTCGGGATCTTCATCGTCGGCTACCGGGGTGCGACGGGAACGGCCCTGTTCACCGGCGGCACGGTCACCGGTCTGGGCGTCGCGTCGATGCACTACCTCGGCATGGCCGGTATGCGCCTACATGGGACGCTTCAGTACAACACCTTCACCGTCGGCGTCTCTGTAGTGATCGCCATGGCCGCCGCCACCGCCGCGCTCTGGGCCGCGGTCCAGGTCAGGGGATTCACCTGGAGCGTCGGCGCGAGCCTCGTCATGGGTCTCGCGGTGACCGGCATGCACTACACCGGAATGGCCGCCCTCAGCGTCCACGTGCACGGAAGCGGCGGCACCCCTGCCGGTGACACCCCCGCCGAACTCCTCGCGCCCCTGATGATCGGCCCCCTGTGCTTCCTGCTCCTGGCCGGCGTCGTGGTGGTGTTCGACCCGATGATGATGACGGGCAGGCCCGACCGGCGGGACGCCGTCGAGGCCGCGAGCAGGGCGGGCCGGACCGTGCGCCCGCTGCGACGGGCAGGCTGATCCGGCCCCGTTGTCAGTGCGGGGTCGTACGGTGGATTCCATGCGGCCCGTATCCAAGATCGAACGCACGGTGGCGCCTTTCGAGGTCGTCAGTCCCTACCAGCCAAGCGGCGACCAGCCGGCAGCCATCGCCGACCTGGAGCGGCGCATCACCGCAGGTGAGAAGGATGTCGTCCTCCTCGGTGCGACCGGAACAGGTAAGTCCGCCACCACCGCGTGGATGATCGAGAAGCTCCAGCGCCCCACCCTCGTGATGGCGCCGAACAAGACGCTGGCCGCCCAGCTGGCCAACGAGTTCCGCGAGCTGCTGCCGAACAACGCGGTCGAGTACTTCGTCTCGTACTACGACTACTACCAGCCCGAGGCGTACGTCCCGCAGTCGGACACCTACATCGAGAAGGACTCCTCGATCAACGAGGAGGTGGAGCGCCTGCGCCACTCCGCGACGAACTCGCTGCTCACCCGGCGTGACGTCGTCGTGGTCGCCTCCGTCTCGTGCATCTACGGCCTGGGCACGCCGCAGGAGTACGTCGACCGCATGGTGTCGCTCAAGGTCGGCGACGAGATCGACCGGGACGATCTGCTGCGCCGCTTCGTCGACATCCAGTACACGCGCAACGACGTGGCCTTCAGCCGTGGCACGTTCCGCGTCCGCGGCGACACCATCGAGATCTTCCCGGTCTACGAGGAGCTCGCCGTCCGCATCGAGATGTTCGGCGACGAGATCGAGTCCCTCTCCACCCTCCACCCCCTCACCGGCGAGGTCATCAGCGACGACGAGTCGCTGTACGTCTTCCCGGCCACGCACTACGTGGCGGGCCCCGAGCGCCTGGAGCGCGCGGCGAACGACATCGAGAAGGAGCTCGGGGAGCGCCTCGCGGAGCTGGAGAAGCAGGGCAAGATGCTCGAGGCCCAGCGGCTGCGCATGCGCACCACGTACGACCTCGAGATGCTCCGTCAGATCGGCTCCTGCTCCGGCGTGGAGAACTACTCGATGCACTTCGACGGCCGCTCGCCCGGCTCCCCGCCGAACACGCTGCTCGACTACTTCCCGGACGACTTCCTCCTCGTCATCGACGAGTCGCATGTCACCGTGCCGCAGATCGGAGCCATGTACGAGGGCGACGCCTCCCGCAAGCGCACCCTCGTCGACCACGGCTTCCGGCTCCCGTCCGCCCTGGACAACCGCCCCCTGAAGTGGGAGGAGTTTCAGGAGCGCATCGGCCAGACCGTGTACCTGTCGGCCACCCCGGGCAAGTACGAGCTCGCGCGGGGCGACGGGTTCGTGGAGCAGATCATCCGCCCCACGGGCCTCATCGACCCCGAGGTCGTGGTCAAGCCCACCGAGGGCCAGATCGACGACCTGGTGCACGAGATCCGCAAGCGCACCGAGAAGGACGAGCGCGTCCTCGTCACCACGCTCACCAAGAAGATGGCCGAGGACCTCACCGAGTACTTCCTGGAGCTCGGCATCCAGGTGCGCTACCTGCACAGCGACGTCGACACGCTGCGTCGCGTCGAGCTGCTGCGCGAACTGCGCGCGGGCGAGTACGACGTCCTCGTCGGCATCAACCTGCTCCGTGAGGGCCTCGACCTGCCCGAGGTCTCCCTGGTGGCGATCCTCGACGCCGACAAGGAGGGTTTCCTGCGCTCCGGCACCTCCCTGATCCAGACCATCGGCCGCGCCGCGCGCAACGTGTCGGGCCAGGTCCATATGTACGCGGACAAGATCACCCCGGCGATGGAGAAGGCCATCGACGAGACCAATCGGCGCCGGGAGAAGCAGATCGCGTACAACAAGGAAAAGGGGATCGACCCCCAGCCGCTCCGCAAGAAGATCAACGACATCGTCGCGTCCATCGCGCGCGAGGACGTCGACACCGAGGAACTCCTCGGCTCCGGCTACCGCAAGGGCGCGAAGGACGGCAAGGGTGCCAAGGCGCCCGTGCCCGCGCTCGCCAAGGCGGGCGCCAAGAAGACCGGCGGCAAGGCCACGAAGGGCAAGGCGGCACAGACGGTCCCCACCGATCGTCCCGCGGCCGAACTCGCCGAGCAGATCGAGGAGTTGACCGACCGGATGCGGGCGGCCGCCGCGGATCTCCAGTTCGAGATCGCCGCGCGGCTGCGTGACGAGGTGTCGGAGATGAAGAAGGAGCTGCGCCAGATGAAGGAGGCCGGGCTGGCCTGACGCCCCCCGCGCACCGCACGCCCCACGGCATGCCGGACGGATCCGGCATGCCGCACGGTGTGTTGCAACACCGACACAAAGTCCTTGCCTGTGTGCGGCGTTGTCCGTGGCCCTGCGTAGGGTTTTCCCTCAACCGCCCGGACGGGCGGTGAAGAGCACAGTTCGAGAGGGGACGGACGCGTGACGGCCAACTTTTCCAAGGGTCCTGGTGTCAACCTGAGCAAGGGCCAGGCGATCAGCCTGCAGAAGCAGGACGGGGGCACCCTGACGGCCGTCCGGATGGGACTCGGCTGGCAGGCCGCCCCCCGCCGCGGCCTCTTCGGGTCCCGGACGCGGGAGATCGACCTCGACGCCTCGGCGGTCCTGTTCGCGGACAAGCAGCCGGTGGACGTCGTCTTCTTCCGCCACCTCGTCAGCGACGACGGCTCCGTGCGCCACACCGGTGACAACCTGGTCGGGGGCGCCGGCCAGGGCGGCGACGACGAGGCGATCCTCGTGGACCTCCAGCGCGTCCCGGTCCACATCGACCAGATCGTCTTCACGGTGAACTCCTTCACCGGCCAGACCTTCCAGGAGGTGCAGAACGCGTTCTGCCGCCTGGTCGACGAGACCAACGGCCAGGAGCTGGCCCGCTACACGCTCGACGGCGGCGGCCAGTACACCGCCCAGATCATGGCGAAGGTGCATCGCGCGGGCGCCGGCTGGCAGATGACCGCCCTGGGCTCGCCGGCCAACGGCCGCACGTTCCAGGACCTCATGCCGGCGATCCTGCCGGGCCTGTGAGGTAGCGGGAACACAGGAAAAGACGGACGGGACGAGGGGGAGAAGGCGATGGCGGCCGAGCTGGTCCGGGGGCAGAACCACCCCCTCACCCAGACCCGTCTGGAGATCCGCGTGTCGGCGGGGGCGCCGGTCGTGGCGGGCGCGACGCTCAGCGACGACGAGGGCAGGGTCCTCGGCCGCGACTGGGTCGCGCACCCCGGCGCCCCCGCGCTGCCGGGGCTCGAGGTCCCCCGGCAGGCGGCGGCCGACCACCGCCTCGCCGTCGATCTGGACGCCGTGCCCGAGGCCGCCCACCGCGTCAGCGTGCTGCTCGCGCTGCCCACCGGGCCCGGCGACCCCGACCGCTTCGGCGCCGTCGTGGCCCCCTTCGTCGCCGTCACCGGACTCGACGGCTCCGAGGTCGCCAGCTACACCATCACCGACCTCGACGCCGAGTCCGCCGTCGTAGCCCTGGAGCTGTACCGCCGCCAGGGCGCGTGGAAGGTACGCGCGGTGGGTCAGGGGTACGCGGGCGGACTCGGCGCACTCCTGAGCGACCAGGGGCTTCCCGACGCGAGGGCTCTCGCGGGCGAGATCGGCGAAGCGGTGGCGCGAGGGCTCGCGCGTACGGTGGCGCCGCCTCCGCCCCGGACGGCGGCCTCCGGGTCGAGCGCCATGGCGGACGCGACGGGCGCGGCCTCCCACGCCTCGTCACCGGGCACGCACCCGCCCGCCGGTCCGCCCCGCTCCACCCAGCCCCCGTCACCCGCCGAACCCCAGTCATCCCCGGACCCCCGTCCGGCGCACGAGCCCCAGCCGGCCCGTCCCTCAGGACAGACCGGCCCCGTCAACTACACGCACCCCGGCCGACAGGCCCCCGCACCGCCCGCCCCCGCGCCCACCGCGCCCCCCGGAGAGCCGGGGCAGCCCGCCGTCCCTGTCGCCGGTGACGCGACCGGCTGGTCCATGGACGAGCGGCTCTACAACCAGGTGTGGGGCATGTTCGAGGACCTGGCCCGCTGCGTCGCCGCGTACCGCAGCGCCGTCGACTTCGCGGACTCCCGCATGGAGCAGGAGCTCGACAAGGCACTGTCCGACCCGCGCAGCCGGATCGGCGGCCAGGGGGACGCCGCGCGCGAGGCCGCCCGGGCCAAGCACGGACACCTCGTCGACCGGGCGAGGGAGGTCCTCGACCGTGACCTCGCCCAGCTGGCGGCCGAGTCCGCCGTCGTCGAGCCCGCCCTGCCCCCGGCCTACGCGGGCTGGGACAACCCGGTCTGGCACGCGTACCGCAGCCCCATGGAGATCCCGATGGCCCTGCGCCTGGGCGACCTCCAGCTGCCCGAGTCCCGCAGCGTGGGCCTGCGCATCCCGATGCTCGTGCGGCTGCCCCTGGAGCGCGGCATGTGGATCGACAGCGGCCGCTCCGGGGCGGACGCGCTCACCGAGTCCGACGAGCTGCGCCGCCGCGCCTTGCGGAGCGCCGTCGAGCTCGCCGCGCGGCTCCTCGCGGTCTACCCGGCGGGCGAGTTCGCCGTGCATGTCATCGACCCGGCCGGTTCGGCCGCGGGGGCGCTCGCCCCGCTCGTGCGGGCCGGAGTGCTCGTCGCGCCGCCGGCCGCCGGGGTGTCCGGCGTCTCCGAGGCGCTCGCCCGGCTCACCCAGCGCGTGGACCTCGTGCAGATGGCGGTCCGCGGTGGAGCGGCCGACGCGCTGCCGCCCGACCTGGACACCGCCGAGCAGCTGCTGATCGTCAACGACTTCCCGCACGGCTTCGACGACCGCGCGGTGACCCGGCTGCGCTACCTCGCCGACGAGGGCCCGGCCGTCGGCGTCCACCTCCTGATGGTCGCCGACCGCGAGGACGCCGCCGAGTACGGACCGGTCCTCGACCCGCTCTGGAGGGCGCTGCTGAGGCTCACTCCGGTGCCCGACGACCACCTCGCCGACCCGTGGGTCGGGCATGCGTGGACGTACGAGCCGCCGAATGTCCCGCCCGGCAGCCGGGTCCTGGAGCAGGTCCTCGAAGAGGTCGCCAGAGCGCGACGAGAGCAGGACATCTGACTCCCCTGAGTACTGCTTTTGAACTTATCTTTACCGAACCCTTTACGTTTCATGGGTGTTTCCCGTAGGCTCCGACGAGCGGAGGGGAGTACTCCCGAACGCGGCGTTCCCGTCAATACGGACCGACACCGGTCCCGGGGCGCCGGCCCGAGGCGAGCTGAGGCCGCCCGGGTGGAAGAGACCTCCGGCAGCGACGACGCTGATCAGTAGCCGTACGACGCCGGAGGCGCAGTGGACGTATCGATGACCCTTTGGGTGCTGACCATTCTTGGTCTGGTCGCCCTGATCGCGGTCGACTTCTTCATCGGGCGCAAGCCCCACGACGTATCGATCAAGGAAGCCGGAATCTGGACGGTCGTCTGGATCGTGCTGGCCGCCCTCTTCGGGGTCGGTCTGCTGATCTGGGGGAACTCACAGGCTTCGGGCGAGTTCTTCGCCGGCTTCATCACCGAGAAGTCGCTGAGCGTCGACAACCTCTTCGTCTTCATCCTGATCATGGCGAAGTTCTCGGTGCCGTCCCAGCTCCAGCAGCGCGTCCTGCTGTTCGGTGTGCTGATCGCCCTGGTGCTGCGCGCCATCTTCATCGCGGCCGGTGCCGCCGTCATCGCCAACTTCTCGTGGGTCTTCTACATCTTCGGCGCGTTCCTCATCTACACCGCCTGGAAGCTCATCCAGGAAGCGATGTCGGACGACGAGGAAGACGAGTTCGAGGAGAACCGCCTCCTCAAGTCCATCGAGAAGAAGTTCGGCGTCGCCGACCGGTACCACGGCACGAAGCTGTTCATCCGGGTCAACGGCAAGCGGATCCTGACGCCGCTCATGGTCGTCATGCTCGCGATCGGCACGACCGACGTGCTGTTCGCGATGGACTCGATCCCGGCGATCTTCGGCCTGACCCAGGACCCGTACATCGTCTTCACGGCCAACGCGTTCGCGCTGATGGGTCTGCGCCAGCTGTACTTCCTCATCGGCGGACTCCTCAGGAAGCTGGTCTACCTCAGCTACGGCCTGTCGGTGATCCTCGGCTTCATCGGCGTGAAGCTCGTCCTGCACGCGCTGCACGAGTCCGGGGTGCACGTGCCGGAGATCTCCATCCCGGTCTCCCTGGCCGTCATCTGCGGCGTCCTGGCGATCACCACCATCGCCAGCCTCATCGCCTCCAAGAAGCAGGCGCAGCAGCAGGGCCTCGACGGCGGGGACGACGGCGACCAGGACGGTGACGCGACCGACGGCGCGCGCAAGGACAGCATCAAGGCCTGACCCGTCCGGCACGGAAATCGGCAGAGAGCCCGGCATGAGGCCCGGCTCGGAGCCCGGCACAGAGAAGGAGCGCGCGGCCGCCGGCCGCGCGCTCCTTCTCCCGTTCGGCCCCACGCACACGCGCCCGTCCCGAAGTCGCGGCCCCCGCACCGTCGGTGCACCATCGAAGGCATGATCGCTGGGACTCGGAGACTGGTCACACAATGGACGGCCGTCGTCCCCGTCCTCGCGGTCGTCCTGCTGGTGTTCACCTGGGGCCGCTCGCTGCCGGGCGCCGTCGTGGCGGTCGTCTCCGTCGTGCTCGCCGCGTCCGTCCTCGCGGCCGTCCACCACGCCGAGGTGGTGGCCCACCGCGTCGGCGAACCCTTCGGCTCCCTCGTACTCGCCGTCGCCGTCACCGTCATCGAAGTGGCGCTGATCGTCACCCTCATGGTCGACGGCGGTGAGAAGGGCGCCACGCTCGCCCGCGACACCGTCTTCGCCGCTGTCATGATCACCTGCAACGGCATCGTCGGACTGAGCCTGCTCGCCGCCGCGTTCCGGCACCGCGTCGCCGTCTTCCAGTCCGAGGGCACCGGCGGCGCGCTCGCCACGGTCGCCACCCTGGCCACGCTCTGCCTGGTCCTGCCGACGTTCACCACGAGCAAGCCGGGCCCGGAGTTCTCCACGTCGCAGCTGATCTTCGCGTCCTCCGCCGCGCTCGTCCTGTACGGGATCTTCGTGGCGACCCAGACAGTGCGGCACCGCGACTACTTCCTGCCGATCACCAAGCAGGGCAACGTCATCGACGGCGACGACCACGCGGGCGCGCCCACCACCCGCACCGCCCTGATCAGCCTCGGTTTCCTCGGACTCGCCCTCGTCGCCGTCGTCGGCCTCGCCAAAGGCGTGTCCCCGACGATCGAGTCGGGGGTCGAAGCAGCCGGGCTGCCGCAATCCGTCGTCGGCGTGATCATCGCGCTCCTCGTCCTGCTGCCCGAGACGATCGCGGCCCTGCGCGCGGCCCGCCGTGACCGCGTCCAGACGAGCCTCAACCTCGCGCTCGGCTCCGCGATGGCCAGCATCGGACTGACCATCCCGGCCGTCGCCATCGCGTCGTTCTGGCTGTCGGGGCCCCTCGTCCTCGGACTCGGTGCCACGCAGATGGTGCTGCTGGTCCTGACGATGCTGGTGAGCACGCTGACCGTCGTCCCCGGCCGCGCCACCCCGCTCCAGGGCGGAGTTCACCTCGTGGTGTTCGCCGCGTACGTGGAGCTTGCCGTCACGCCGTGACGGTCACGGTGATACGGCCGGGCAGCGTCGTGACGCCTCGTGATAGACCGTGGGAGAGCAGCCGCCCGACGCACGGAGGTCCCCTGTGCCCCGCACCCTCGCCAACGCCCCGATCATGGTCCTGAACGGTCCGAACCTGAACCTCCTCGGCCGCCGGCAGCCGGAGATCTACGGGTCCGACACCCTCGCGGACGTCGAGGCCCTGTGCGCCAAGGCCGCGGCCGTGCACGGCGGGAGCGTCGACTTCCGGCAGTCCAACCACGAGGGCGAGCTGGTGGACTGGATCCACGAGGCGCGCCAGAACCACGTGGGCATCGTGATCAACCCGGCCGCCTACTCGCACACGTCGGTGGCGATCCTGGACGCCCTCAATGCGTGCGACGGCCTGCCCGTCATCGAGGTCCACATCTCCAACATCCACCAGCGCGAGGAGTTCAGGCACCACTCCTACGTGTCCCTCAGGGCCGACGGCGTGATCGCCGGATGCGGGGTCCAGGGATACGCGTTCGCGGTGGAGCGGGTGGCGGCCCTGGCCGAGCCCGGCGTGGCCACGGTCTAGTACCGCCGGGCTCTCATGCCCGCGGAGTGAACACGCCCGGCGCGGCCGGGCGTTGACTCACCAGCCGCGCTCGCGCCACTCCGGCAGATGCGGCCGCTCGGCGCCGAGCGTCGTGTCGTTCCCGTGCCCGGGGTAGACCCACGTCTCGTCGGGGAGCCGGCCGAAGATCTTCGACTCGACGTCGTCGATGAGGCTCCTGAAGGCCTTCGGGTCCTTCCACGTGTTCCCCACGCCGCCCGGGAAGAGGCAGTCCCCGGTGAAGACATGGGGGTGGCCATGCGGGTCGTCGTAGATGAGGGCGATCGAGCCGGGCGTGTGGCCGACCAGGTGCCGGGCGGTCAGCGGGACCCGACCCACGGTGATCGTGTCCCCGTCCTCGACGAGCACGTCCGTGGGGACCGGGATGCCTTCCGCGTCGTAACGGCCCGCGTACGTACGCGGGCTCGTGACCTCCACGATCCTGGCGAGCGCCTGCCAGTGGTCCCCGTGCTGATGCGTCGTGACGACGGACGCGATGCCGTCGTCCCCGATCAGGGTCAGCAGCGTCTCCGCGTCGGCGGCCGCGTCGATGAGGAGCTGCTCGCCGGTGGCGCGGCAGCGCAGCAGATACGCGTTGTTGTTCATCGCGCCGACCGCGACCTTGGAGATCATCAGGTTCTGCAGCTCGTGCACATCCGCCGGGCCGCCGACCTTCACCGCTCCGCTGTACGTCATGGACTCAGCCTATAGCGGGGGTACGACAGGCAGCCGTCCGCCTTCGACGGTGAGCCCGGAGCCGTCGCGCCGCCCGGAGAGCCAGCCGAGCAGCTCCGGCGCGGGGCCCGCGACACCGACCGGACCCGTCCCGGCGCCGCCGCCCGTCGTCCACACCAGGCCACCGTCCGACTTCAGGCCGGTCGACGGCATGTCCGGGTGCCCCGCGAAGCGCTCGGCCAGGAAGTCGATCTCCCGCTCGACGAACTCCGCCGGCAGATCCTCCAGGTCGTACCCGATCCCCAGGTCGACGTGGTGCAGGTCGACCTCGCCCCAGCGCCGGAAGGGGATCCGGGAGGCGGAGTCCTTGACGCCGTTGCGCAGCTCGACCGTGCGCGCCCAGTCGGCCGGGACCTCGGCCCGGGCCTCGAATCCGGCGGCGCTGGTCCGCAGGTCCTCGAGCTGCTCGCGCAGGTCGCGCGGCGCGTCCCGCTCGATGTCCGCGTCGCGGGCCTCGGCGCTCGGGTACATGGGCCGGCCCGCGAGCACGTTCGCGAGTGCGTCCGCGTTACGGGCGAGGTGGGCGAGGACGTGGCCCCGGGTCCAGCCGGGAAGCCGTGACGACTCGGCCACAGCCGCGTTGTCCAGCGTGCCGACAGCGGTGAGGAGCCGGTCGGTCGCTTCACGTACAGAGGCCAGGTCGCGCACATGATCGCTCATGGCGCAGACGATAGCGCCGCCACTCGATCGGGTGAAGGCGGCCGACCGAGACCGGAAATCGAATGTACGTGCTATAAGCTCGGGAGCGGCATCGGGCATTCTTGGTGGTCCGGGTTTGTTACCAACCATGGAAAACAGTCCATCGCTGACGGTGGCCCCCCTAGTCTCGAAAGACAGGGGCCCCGCCCCTGTTGCTCTTCTCAAGAAAGGTGCGGACCGGCGTGGCCGACCGTCTCATCGTCCGTGGCGCGCGCGAGCACAATCTCCGTAACGTCTCGCTCGACCTTCCGCGCGACTCGCTCATCGTCTTCACGGGTCTGTCGGGGTCCGGCAAGTCGTCGCTCGCCTTCGACACGATCTTCGCCGAGGGGCAGCGGCGGTACGTCGAGTCGCTCTCCTCGTACGCACGTCAGTTCCTCGGCCAGATGGACAAGCCGGACGTCGACTTCATCGAGGGCCTCTCCCCGGCCGTCTCGATCGACCAGAAGTCGACCTCGCGCAACCCGCGCTCCACGGTCGGCACCATCACCGAGGTCTACGACTACCTGCGCCTGCTCTTCGCGCGCATCGGCAAGCCGCACTGTCCCGAGTGCGGCCGCCCCATCTCGCGCCAGTCGCCGCAGGCCATCGTCGACAAGGTCCTCGACCTGCCCGAGGGCAGCCGCTTCCAGGTGCTCTCGCCGCTCGTGCGCGAGCGCAAGGGCGAGTTCGTCGACCTCTTCGCCGACCTCCAGACCAAGGGGTACAGCCGCGCCCGGGTCGACGGGCAGACGATCCAGCTGTCGGAACCGCCCACCCTGAAGAAGCAGGAGAAGCACACCATCGAGGTGGTCGTCGACCGCCTCACGGTGAAGGAATCCGCCAAGCGCCGCCTGACCGACTCCGTGGAGACCGCGCTCGGCCTCTCCGGCGGCATGGTCGTGCTCGACTTCGTCGACCTCCCCGAGGACGACCCCGAGCGCGAGCGCATGTACTCGGAGCACCTGTACTGTCCGTACGACGACCTGTCCTTCGAAGAGCTGGAGCCCCGCTCCTTCTCCTTCAACTCGCCCTTCGGCGCCTGCCCGGACTGCACCGGCATCGGCACGCGCATGGAGGTCGACCCCGAGCTGATCATCCCGGACGAGGACAAGTCCCTCGACGAGGGCGCCATCCACCCCTGGTCGCACGGGCACACCAAGGACTACTTCGGACGCCTCATCGGCGCCCTCGCGGACGCGTTGGGATTCCGGACCGACATCCCCTTCGCGGGCCTGCCGCAGCGCGCCAAGAAGGCCCTCCTGTACGGCCACAAGACGCAGATCGAGGTCCGCTACCGCAACCGGTACGGCCGCGAGCGGGTCTACACGACCCCCTTCGAAGGCGCCGTCCCGTTCGTCAAGCGGCGCCACAGCGAGGCCGAGAGCGACTCCAGCCGCGAGCGCTTCGAGGGCTACATGCGCGAGGTGCCCTGCCCCACCTGTGAGGGCACGCGCCTCAAGCCGATCGTCCTCGCCGTCACGGTGATGGAGAAGTCGATCGCCGAGGTCTCCGCGATGTCCATCAGCGACTGCGCGGACTTCCTGGGCGAGCTGAAGCTCAACGCACGCGACAAGAAGATCGCCGAGCGGGTCCTCAAGGAGGTCAACGAGCGGCTGCGGTTCCTCGTCGACGTCGGCCTCGACTATCTCTCGCTCAACCGCGCGGCCGGCACCCTCTCCGGTGGCGAGGCCCAGCGCATCCGCCTCGCCACGCAGATCGGCTCCGGCCTCGTCGGCGTGCTCTACGTCCTGGACGAGCCCTCGATCGGCCTGCACCAGCGCGACAACCACCGCCTGATCGAGACCCTCGTACGGCTGCGCGACATGGGCAACACGCTCATCGTCGTCGAGCACGACGAGGACACCATCAAGGTCGCCGACTGGGTCGTCGACATCGGCCCCGGCGCGGGTGAGCACGGCGGCAACGTCGTCCACAGCGGCCCCTTGAAGGAGCTGCTCGCCAACGCCGAGTCGATGACCGGCCAGTACCTCTCGGGCAAGAGGTCCATCCCGCTGCCGGACATCCGGCGCCCCGTGGACCCGACGCGCAGGCTGACCGTGCACGGCGCCCGTGAGAACAACCTGCGCGACATCGACGTGTCGTTCCCGCTCGGCGTCCTGACCGCCGTCACCGGTGTCTCCGGTTCCGGCAAGTCGACCCTGGTCAACGACATCCTGTACACGCACCTCGCCCGCGAGCTGAACGGGGCGCGGAACGTTCCCGGGCGGCACACGCGCGTGGAGGGCGACGACCTCGTCGACAAGGTCGTGCACGTCGACCAGTCGCCGATCGGCCGCACGCCGCGCTCGAACCCGGCGACGTACACCGGAGTCTTCGACCACGTCCGCAAGCTGTTCGCCGAGACCACCGAGGCGAAGGTCCGCGGCTACCTGCCGGGACGCTTCTCCTTCAACGTCAAGGGCGGCCGCTGCGAGAACTGCTCCGGCGACGGCACGATCAAGATCGAGATGAACTTCCTGCCGGACGTCTACGTCCCGTGCGAGGTCTGCCACGGAGCGCGCTACAACCGCGAGACGCTGGACGTCCACTACAAGGGCAAGTCCATCGCCGAGGTCCTGGACATGCCCATCGAGGAGGCGCTCGGCTTCTTCGAGGCGGTCCCGGGCATCGCCCGCCACCTGCGCACGCTGAACGACGTCGGTCTCGGTTACGTCCGGCTCGGCCAGTCCGCGCCGACCCTCTCCGGCGGCGAGGCCCAGCGCGTGAAGCTGGCGAGCGAGCTGCAGAAGCGGTCCACGGGACGCACCGTCTACGTCCTCGACGAGCCGACCACCGGTCTGCACTTCGAGGACATCAGCAAGCTCATCACCGTCCTGTCGGGCCTTGTCGACAAGGGGAACTCGGTGATCGTCATCGAGCACAACCTCGACGTCATCAAGACCGCCGACTGGGTCGTCGACATGGGCCCCGAGGGCGGTAACGGCGGTGGTCTCGTCGTCGCCGAGGGCACCCCCGAAGAGGTTGCCGGCGAACCGTCCAGCCACACCGGCAAGTTCCTGCGCGACATCCTCGGCGCCGACCGGTTCAGCGACGCGACGGTGCCCGCGGCGCGTACGAAGAAGACGGCGGCGGTGAAGAAGGCCACAGCCGCGAAGAAGACCGTCTCGGCGACGGCGAAGACCCCGGCGAAGAAGGTGGCCACGGCCAGCACCACGGCGGCGCGGAAGTCGGTCACGAAGGCCGCGGCGAAGAAGCCGGCGGCGAAGAAGACCACGACCAAGTCCACGCGGGCCCGCAAGGACTGAGCGCGGGCGGTCCGCGACCGCACGAAAAACGCCCGGCGCCCCACGGTGAGTTCCTGTGGGGCGCCGGGCGTTCATCGCGAGGATCGAGCGCAGCTCCCTGCCGACGGCGCCACGGCGGCCGCCCTCGACCGCCTCAACGGCCGCACACCGGGGGCGCTGCGCGCGGTCAACGGGTGACCGGCGGGGGCGTGCACGGCTGACCGGGGCAGGTGAACGGTCGCTACAGCGGCGGGAGTTCGGACGCGTACGGGGGCTCGGCGCCGGCCCGCGAGCAGGTGACCGCGGCGGCGCGCGCGGCGAACCGCAGCAGCCGGTGCCACGCGTCCTCGGCGAGGCCCGCCACCGCCTCCACGGACAGCGCGTCCCACGTGGCCAGACCGTGCAGCAGCGCCGCGTTCACGGTGTCGCCCGCGCCGATCGTGTCGACGAGGTCGACGCGCTCACCCGGTACGTCGTACCGCGCGCCGCCCCGCGTGAAGACCGTCAGGCCGTCGCCGCCCCGCGTGATCACGACGGCCGCGGGACCCGAAGCGAGCCACTCCTGCGGGGTGCCGCCCAGCCACAGCGCGTCCTCCTCGGACAGCTTGAGCAGGCCGGTCGAGGGGAGCCAGCTCTTGAAGCGCGCCCGATACGCGTCCGGGTCGGGGATGAGGCCGGCCCGGATGTTCGGGTCGAGCGCGGTGAACACGCCCTGGGCCGAGGCCGACCGCATCAGCTCCTCGTACGCGCTCGCACCCGGCTCCAGGACCAGCGAGCACGTGCCGAACGACACCGCGCGCGTGCCCGGCGGAAGCCGGTCGGGCACCGAGAAGAGCCGGTCGGCCGTGCCCTCGACGTAGAACGAGTAACCGGCCGAGCCGTCCGCGGCGATCGACGCGACGGCCAGCGTCGTCGGTTCGTCGCCCCGCTGGACGTACGACACGTCCACGCCGGCCCGCGCGAGCCCGCCGAGCAGTGCCTCGCCGAACGCGTCGCGGGAGACCCGTGAGCAGAAGGCCACGGGGGAGCCGAGCCGGCCGACGGCCACCGCGGTGTTGAAGGGGCCGCCGCCGAGCCGGGGCGCGAGCGCGGGCAGGTCGCCACCGTCATCGGCGGCCCCGCCCTGCGGCACGAGGTCGATCAGGGCCTCTCCGGCGACGACTATCACGGGTGGTTCCTTTCGGGCTGAACTGGAGCGGTGCGGGAGTGCGGCAGTGCGCTGGATCGGAGGTGCAGGGGCGAGGCACAGGCTAGAGGCTCGCGGGCTCGGGCGCAGTGCCCCGGCCGGAAGCGGGCACGTCCGGGACCGACTCGGGCAGACCCTTCGCGTCGGGACGCAGCGTGGCCACGGAGACGGCGGTGAACGCGGCGACCATCGCCGCCATGAGCAGATAGGTGGGCGCGAAGCCGAGACTGTCGTAGCCGATGCCGGCCAACGGGGAGATGATCGCCGCGCCGAGCTGCGCCGCGAGCTGGAAGCCGACGAGGTAGATCGAGGACGACAGGCGGGACTCGAAGTGCCGGTTGATGTACTTGAAGATCGCGATCAGCATGATCGGCAGCTCGGCCGCGTGCATCAGCTTGACCGCCGAGATCGCCATGGGGTCGGTGACCAGGCCGGAGAGGCCGATGCGGGTGGCCATGACGAAGCCGGACAGGAGCAGTGACCGCTTCGGGCCGAGCCGGTTGACGAGGAACGGCGCGAGGGCCATGCCACCGGCCTCCAGGAAGACCTGGAAGGAGTTCAGGTCGCTGTACATCTGGTTGCCCTCGGCCTCGGTGCTGAAGAGCGACGAGAAGTACGAGGGGAACATCTGGTCGTACGTGTTGTACGTCGCCGTCACCGCGACCACGAAGAGCAGCAGCCCCCAGAACGCCGGATAGCGCAGCAGGGAACGCGCGTCGGCGAGCGAGACCGATGAGGCGGCGGCGTCCACGGCGGCGGTGCGGCGGCCGTCCGTGACACGGATCGCGGCGATGAGGGCGACGAAGACGGCGGCGGAGACGGACGCCGCCCAGAAGTTGAGCTTGGGGTCGATGTTGAACAGTCGCCCGGCGAAGAACGTCGCGGCGGCCCACCCCAGCGAGCCGAACATGCGGGCCCGGCCGAACTCGAACCCGTGAAAGCGACCGAGCCGCTCGGTGTAGCTCTCCAGGGTGGCGACGGCGACCGCGAAGGCCATGGCCAGATAGACGGAGCCGGCGACGAGGCCGAGCGCGAAGTGGGTCTTGAGCAGGGGCCCGTAGACATAGATGTACATGGGGCCGACCAGCAGCATCAGGCCGCCGATCCAGTACAGAAGGTTCTTGCGCAGACCCAGTTTGTCCTGGACGTAGCCGTAGAGGGGCATGGTCAGCAGACAGCCGACGGCGTTGGCACTGATGACGAGGGAACTACGGCCCGCCGAGAGGCCGATGTCCTGGGTGAGCCAGATCGAGAACAGCGACCAGGACAGTGACCAGGTCACGAAGAACATGAAGAGCGCGGCACTGGCAAGCGTGAAGTTCACACGCCGGCGGCTTGCGGCGGTGGGGGCGGAGGCCGACGCGGGCGCGGTGGCCGTGGGGAGGCCGGTGCCGGGGCCTGCGGCGCCCGGGGTGCCCAGTGCGCCCGGGGTGGCGATGACCGCCGCGGGAACGGCTGCGTCGGAGGCGGCGGCGCCGGTGACGCCCGGGGTGGCGGCGGTGCCCGCCAGAAATGCGGCGTCCGTGGGGACTGCGGCGTCCGAGGGGACTGCGGCGTCCGTGGGGACTGTGGTGCCGGGGACCGTGGTGTCAGTGGCGTCCGCTGTGGGGACAGCTGCGGCGGGGACGTCAATGGTGGCGGTCGTGGGGACCGTGGCGCCGGTTCCCGTGTGGGCGACGGGGGATACGGGGTGGGCCGCCGTGGCGGGTCCGGGTCCTGGCGTCGTCTGGTCGGTCATCTGCTGCGCTCCTTCGCGCCTGTCGCGCTGACTCATGATGCCGGAACGCGAGCTTCCGGCAGAGACCTAACACGTGCTAGATGGCTGCAACTATCACGTGTTAGGTTCGTTAAATCAAGGTTCCGGCGGCATGACGATCAGCCGGACTCAGCGAACAGGGAGCCGACGACATGGCCGCCGACATGGCTGACCGCAACGCGCCCCGCCACCACGTCAGGCCCGCCGCGGGGCAGTGGTGCAACGACCCCAACGGCCCGGTCTTCAGCAACGGCCGCTACCACCTCTTCTTCCAGCACAACCCCGGCGCGCCCGTGTGGGGCGACATCCACTGGGGCCACGCCTCAAGCCCCGACCTGGTGCGCTGGACCGACCACGGCATCGCGCTCACGCCCACCCCCGGAACCCGGGACGAGATGGGCGTCTGGTCGGGCTGCGCGGTCGTGGACGACGGGGTGCCGACCGCCGTCTACACCGGCATGGACCGCCACGACGGCATCGGTTCCGTCATGCTCGCCCGCGCCACGGACCCGGACGTCACGACGTTCAAGGCGGAACCCGAACCCGTCGTCCCCGGCCCGCCGGCCGGCCTCGACCTGACCGCGTTCCGCGACCCCTACGTCTTCACGCACGAGGGGCAGCGCTGGGCCGTCGTGGGAGCGGGGCACCGCGGGGGTCTGCCCGACGTCCTGCTCTACCGCGTCGACGCACTGACCGACTGGACGTACGCGGGCTCGCTGATCGACGGGACCGACCCGGTCGCCGCGCGCCGAGCCGCTCCGGCCGCCGCCTGGGAGTGCCCGGCCCTGCTGCCCGCGGGTGACGGCCGCTGGGTGCTTCTGCTCTCGCTCTGGATCGACGACATCACGTACGCGACCAGCTATCTGACCGGCGAGCTGCGCCCCACGGCGGACGGTGGCCTGCGCTTCGTCGCGGAGGCGGGGTCCGGGGGAGTGCTCGACCACGGACGCGACTTCTACGCCCCGACCGCCCTGGTCGAGGGAGACCGCACCCTCGTGTGGGGGTGGAGCTGGGAGTCGCGCACGGAGGCCGAGTCCGTGGCGGCGGGCTGGGCCGGGTGCCTGTCGTATCCGCGCGAGCTCGGGCTGCACGCGGACGGCTCGCTGCGGGTGGCGCCCGCGCGGGAGTTGGCGGCGCTGCGGGGCACGCCGGTCCAGGTCGGCGACGGGCTCCCGGAGGCGTACGAAGTCGTACTCGATGTCGCTGTGACGCAGCCGGACACCGAGGCCGAACTGCGGCTCGGTCCCGCCGTGGCGCTGCGCGTGAACCCCACCAGGGGCACCCTCACGCTCGACAGGATCGGCGCTCCGGCGACGGCCACGCGTCCGTACCGGCGTTCGGACACGGTGACCGCGGCGACGGGAGCGGTGTCGCCGGGCGGGCGGCTGCGGGTGTTCGTGGACGGACCGCTGATCGAGGCGTTCTGGGACGACCGGGTGATGCTCACGGAAAAGGTCCACCCGGCTCCGGCCGGGCTGCTGTCAGCCGAAGTCACGCAGGGGGCAGGGGAGTTGACGGTGGAAGCGTGGGCGGTCGCGGACTGATCCCGGAGGGGTTGCGTACCCGTTCCCGAAAGGACTCCGTCATCCCGCGGGCTCAGTTGTCCACGGCCTCCGTCACCCCCGTCGCCCCGGCGCCACCACCGACGCCCGCTCGACCACAGGGCACTCCAGGACGCGCTGGGTCGCGGGGTCGACGTCCTCGTCCGCGGCCACCGAGTCCAGGAGCAGGTCCACCGCCGCCGCGCCCATCGCGTGGTGCGGCAGCGCGATCGTCGTGAGCGCCGGGACGAGGTGGTCGGCCATCTGGTCCTGGTCGTCGTAGCCGACCACCGACAGGTCGTCCGGTACGGAGATGCCGAGGCCCGCCGCGGCGAGCAACACGCCTGTGGCCACACGGTCGTTGGCGCAGACGATGCCCGTGGGGCGCGCGTCCGGATCCTCGGTGTCCAGGACGCGCAGCGCGCCCGCGTAGCCCTCGTCGATCTGCCAGCCCACCCGCAGCGTCCACTCGGGGCGGGCCTTCAGCCCGGCGGCGCGCAGCCCGTCGCCGAAGCCGCGGGCCCGGTCGGACGCCGCGATGTTGTCCGTCTCGCCACCGAGCAGCGCGATGTCGCGGTGGCCCGCCCGGATCAGCAGGTCGACGGCCGACCGGCCGCCCCCGCGCTCGTCCGCGACCACCGAGGCGTACGAACCGGGCTCGCGCGCCACGCAGTTGGCGAGCACGCACCGCTCGGGCGCCAGGGTCGACGGCACGCTCGTGCTGCGCATCGACATCGCGGCGTAGACGATTCCGTCGACCCGTCGGGCCCGCAGCTCGGCGACGGCCTCGGCCTCCAGGGCGGGGTCCTTGCGGGATTCCAGGAGCAGCACCTGGTGGCCACGCGCGCGTGCCGCCTCCATGGCGCCGAGCACCATGCGCCCGGCGAAAGGGCTGGTCGCGATCTCGTCGCTGAGCATGCCGATGACCGCGCTGCGGCGGGTGCGCAGGGAACGGGCGACCTCGTCCGGGCGGTAGCCGAGCTCGTCGGCCGCCGCCCTGATCCTCGCCTGGGTCCCGGCGGAGAGGTTGCCCTGCGCCCGGCCGCTGAAGACGAAGGACACGGCGGCACGTGAGACGCCGGCCAGTTCGGCCACGTCGCGGGCGGTGGGACGGTTCACGCGGTGCTCTCTCCCGGGGCGGCGGATGACGTCTGACGTCCGTACAGGATGCCGCAGAAGCGGGACGGCCAGGATGCTGCGGAAGAAGGACGGCCAGGACGGCGCGGAAGTAGGACGGCCAGGACGGCGCGGAAGTAGGAGGGTCGTGGTGCAGAAGAAGGGCGGCCCAGAAGCGTACGGGTGTGGCCGGCACCAGGGTCCCACGAGGCGCCATCCGCCCCACCGGTATCGTCGGATCTGTCACCGATGTGCGCCTTGGCGTGCAGCGGTCCACCGCGCCCCGCCCCGACCGACCCCTGGAGTCCCCATGCCCGGCACGTCGCCCGCCCGCCGAACCGTGCTGCGGGGTGCCGCCCTCGCCGGGACCGCGGGGCTCGGGATCGCCGCCTGCTCGCCGGGCGGGTCGGGGAGCCGCGCGGAGTCGGCGGCGACGGCACCGGTCGACCTCGGCAAGGCCGACGAGGTGCCCGTGGGCGGCGTCAAGCTGTACCGGGACGAGAACGTGGTGGTCAGCCGTCTGTCGGCCGACAAGTACGCCGCGTTCAGCACCATCTGCACGCACGCGGGGTGCCCCATCGGCATGCTGGAGGGCACGGAGCTCACCTGCTCCTGCCACGGCAGCAAGTTCGACGCCACGAACGGCAAGGTGCTGCACGACCCGGCGACCCGGCCGCTGGCGAAGGTGCCGGTCGAGGTGAAGAACGGCAAGATCGTCGCGGGCCCGGCGGCCTGACCGGACCTGGATCCCGATCGGCCCCACCCCGTAGATCAGCCCTCCCAGTCCCACCCGATCCCCAGGATCCCGGCCCGCACCTGTGGCTCCACCACGTGGACCGCGCGGTGGCTCGCGCTGAGCGGCAGGTCCTGACGGCCGCCGCGCGGGGCCGCCGCCGAGTGCTGGGTGAAGCGGTGACAGCGCACGGGCAGGACGCCCTCGGTGAACCTGACCTGGAGCGCGTACTGCCCGCCCGCGAAGCCGAAGCCGCGCAGGTACTCCGACGCGGGGCCCGCCGTGCCGTCCTCGAAGCCGTAGCGGAAGAGGAACGTGTCGCCCGCCCGCAGCCGCGCGTCGAAGAGCAGCTCCGCCACGACGACGCCCGTTCCCCGGTGCCTCCGCACCCGCCCCGTGCGGCAGTTCTCCAGGGCGCGCACCGAGACGTGATCCGTGCTGCATCCCGGGTCTCCGCGGTGGACGGCCACGTAGCGGTCCACGCCGTCCTGGTGGGCGCGCACGATGTGCTGGGAGTCGAGGCCGAGGAGTTCGCGGCGCGCCCCGATCCGCACCCGCTCGTGATGGCCGACCGTGTGCAGGCCGCCGTCCGGGGACGAACCGAGCTCGGCGAGGAACTGTTCGAGGACGCCCGAGGCCTCGACGAGCGAGCGGTAGGAGCGGGTCGAGGGGCGCCGGCGGGCCGCGTGTTCCTCGTCCTTGGCGAGGAGCCGGATCAGGGACTCGTCGGGCAGGTCCAGGATCTCCTCCAGCGCGCGCACGGCACGGAGGGACTCGGTGCGCTGCGGGCGCCTGGCCCCCTGCTGCCAGTAGCTCAGACTGGTGACGCCGACCGTGACACCGTGGCGGGTCAGATGGTGCTGCACGCGGTGCAGCGGCAGCCCGCGCGCGGTGATCGCGGCCCGCAGGGCGACATGGAAGGGCCCCGCACGCAGGGCCGTCTCCAGCGCGGGCGCGCCGGTGTCCGCGTGCTGTGTGCCGTACGACATCCAGGGCCCTCCCCCGTGCATCCTCACATTGGCCGTGCGGCCGGGGCGTGCGCGGCCCCCAATTCACCCGGCATTGAAGCGTGTTGATCTGCACCGGACAAGACTCGATGCGCAACCGTCTGGTCCGGCGGGCGGCGGGACCGCTCCGGGAAACGCGTGGGCAACCTCACTGTCGGTGGCCGCAAGTAGGGTGTGTGACATGGCCGACCCCTCCAGCTACCGCCCCCAGCCGGGACAGATCCCGGACTCCCCAGGGGTGTACAGGTTCCGTGACGAGCACCGCCGGGTGATCTACGTCGGGAAGGCGAAAAGCCTGCGCCACCGCCTGGCCAACTACTTCCAGGACCTGGCGAACCTGCACCCCCGCACCCGCACGATGGTCACCACGGCCGCGTCCGTGGAGTGGACCGTGGTGTCCACGGAGGTCGAGGCACTCCAGCTGGAGTACTCCTGGATCAAGGAGTACGACCCCCGGTTCAACGTCAAGTACCGCGACGACAAGAGCTATCCGTACCTCGCGGTGACGATGAACGAGGAGTTCCCGCGCGTGCAGGTCATGCGCGGCCAGAAGAAGAAGGGCGTGCGCTACTTCGGTCCCTATGGGCACGCCTGGGCCATCCGCGACACCGTCGACCTGCTGCTGCGCGTCTTCCCGGTCCGCACCTGCTCCGCCGGCGTCTTCAAGAACGCCGCCCGCACCGGCCGCCCCTGCCTCCTCGGCTACATCGGCAAGTGCTCGGCCCCCTGCGTGGGCCGCGTCTCGCCCGAGGAGCATCGCGAACTGGCCGAGGACTTCTGCGACTTCATGGCCGGCCGTACCGGCACGTACATCCGCCGTCTCGAGAAGGACATGACGGACGCCGCCGAGGAGATGGAGTACGAGCGCGCCGCGCGCCTGCGTGACGACATAGAGGCCCTGCGCAAGGCGATGGAGAAGAGCGCCGTCGTCCTCGCCGACGCCACGGACGCCGACCTGATCGCCCTCGCCGAGGACGAGCTGGAGGCCGCCGTGCAGATCTTCCATGTGCGGGGCGGGCGCGTGCGCGGCCAGCGTGGCTGGGTCACGGACAAGGTCGAGGCGGTCACCAGCGGTGACCTCGTCGAGCACGCGCTCCAGCAGCTGTACGGCGAGGAGCGCGGGGACGCCGTGCCCAAGGAGGTCCTCGTGCCCGCGCTGCCCGAGCCCCTGGAACCCGTACAGGAGTGGCTCACCACGCGCCGCGGGTCGAACGTGTCGCTGAGGATCCCGCAGCGCGGCGACAAGAAGGCCCTCATGGAGACGGTCCACAGGAACGCGCAGCAGGCGCTCGCGCTCCACAAGACCAAGCGCGCCTCCGACCTCACCACGCGCTCGCGCGCCCTCGAGGAGATCGCCGCGGCTCTCGAGCTGGACAGCGCCCCGCTGCGCATCGAGTGCTACGACATCTCCCACCTCCAGGGCGACGACGTCGTGGCCTCCATGGTCGTCTTCGAGGACGGCCTGGCCAGGAAGAGCGAGTACCGGCGCTTCCAGATCAAGGGCTTCGAGGGGCAGGACGACGTCCGCTCCATGCACGAGGTGCTCACGCGCCGGTTCAAGCGCTATCTGGCGGCGCAGGAGAAGTCGGGGGAGTGGTCCGACGCCGAGCCGGCGGACGAGGACGGTCCGCTCGAGTCCCGTCTCACCGAGGACGACGGCCGCCCCAAGCGGTTCGCGTACCCTCCCCAGCTGGTCGTCGTCGACGGCGGGCAGCCGCAGGTGGCTGCGGCCAAGCGGGCGCTCGACGAGCTGGGCATCGACGACATCGCGGTGTGCGGCCTGGCCAAGCGCCTCGAAGAGGTCTGGGTGCCCGACGAGGACGACCCGGTGATCCTGCCGCGCACCAGCGAAGGGCTCTACCTTCTGCAGCGCGTACGTGACGAGGCGCACCGCTTCGCGATCACGTACCAGCGCACCAAGCGGGCCAAGCGCTTCAAGGCCGGGCCGCTCGACGAGGTGCCCGGCCTCGGGGACGCGCGCAAGCAGGCCCTGATCAAGCACTTCGGTTCGGTGAAGCGCCTGCGATCGGCCACAATCGATCAGATCTGCGAGGTTCCCGGCATAGGCCTCAAGACGGCAGAGACGATCGTGGCGGCCTTCGCACGCGCGGAGCCCGCCGCACCGGCCGTGAACACGGCCACAGGAGAGATCATTGAAGACGAGGACCCCACGGCCACGGCCGCGGCCACCTCGGAAGGACGACGGGGGCAGGAGCCATGAACGAGAACGAGCAGGGCGAACAGGCAGCACCACAGCCGGCCCCCGATGACCGGGCAGGCCAGGCCGCGGAGACAGACGGAGCACAGGTGAGTACGGGTACGACGAGCGAGACCGCCGGGGCGTCCGATGCGGCCATCCCCGAGCTGGTGATCATCTCCGGGATGTCCGGCGCCGGGCGTTCCACGGCCGCCAAGTGTCTGGAGGACCTCGGCTGGTTCGTCGTCGACAACCTGCCGCCCGCGCTGATCCCCACGATGGTGGAGCTCGGCGCCCGCTCCCAGGGGAACGTCGCCCGGATCGCCGTCGTCGTCGACGTACGCGGCCGCCGGTTCTTCGACGACCTCCACCAGTCCCTCGCCGACCTGGAGTCCCGACAGGTCACCCGGCGCATCGTGTTCCTGGAGTCCTCCGACGAGGCCCTGGTGCGCCGCTTCGAGTCGGTGCGCCGCCCGCACCCCCTCCAGGGCGACGGCCGCATCGTCGACGGCATCGCGGCCGAACGCGAGCTCCTGCGCGAGCTGCGCGGCGACGCCGACCTGGTCATCGACACCTCCAGCCTGAACGTGCACGAACTGCGCGCCAAGATGGACGCCCAGTTCGCCGGCGACGAGGAGCCCGAGCTGCGGGCCACGGTCATGTCGTTCGGCTTCAAGTACGGCCTGCCCGTCGACGCCGACCTGGTCGTCGACATGCGCTTCCTGCCGAACCCGCACTGGGTCCCCGAGCTGCGCCCCTTCACCGGCCTGAACGAAGAGGTGGCGAGCTACGTCTTCGGCCAGCCCGGTGCCAAGGAGTTCCTCGACCGCTACACCGAGCTGCTCCAGCTCATCGCGGCCGGATACCGCCGCGAGGGCAAGCGGTACGTGACGATCGCGGTCGGCTGCACCGGAGGCAAGCACCGCTCGGTGGCCATGTCGGAGAAGCTCGCCGCGCGCATCGCGGCCGAGGGCGTGGAGACCGTGGTCGTCCACCGGGACATGGGCCGCGAATGACCGGTCGCACACTCCGGCTCGGCAGCAGGCTCCGCCGGGTCACTCCTCCCACGGGCCGCCGGCGCGGCGCCCAGCCCAAGGTCGTCGCCCTCGGCGGCGGCATGGGCCTGTCCGCGTCCCTGGCGGCCCTGCGGCGCATCACCGGCGATCTCACCGCCGTGGTGACCGTCGCCGACGACGGCGGCTCCAGCGGCCGGCTCCGTGACGAGCTGGGCGTCCTGCCGCCCGGCGACCTGCGCAAGGCCCTCGCGGCCCTGTGCGGCGACGACGACTGGGGCCAGACCTGGGCCCGCGTCATCCAGCACCGCTTCCAGTCCCAGGGCGACCTGCACGAGCACGCCGTCGGCAATCTGCTGATCGTCGCCCTGTGGGAGCAGCTCGGCGACCATGTGCAGGCCCTCGACCTGGTCGGCAAGCTGCTCGGCGCGCAGGGGCGCGTCCTGCCCATGTCCGCGGTCCCGCTGGAGCTCCAGGCCCTGGTCAAGGGGCATGACCCGGCCCGCCCCGACGACGTCGACACGGTGCGCGGCCAGGCCACGGTGGCCCTCACCCCGGGCGAGGTGCAGTCCGTGCACCTCGTGCCGCACGACCCGCCGGCCGTCCCCGAGGCGGTCGCCGCGGTGCTCGACGCCGACTGGGTGGTGCTCGGCCCCGGCTCCTGGTTCTCCTCCGTCATCCCGCACCTGCTGGTGCCCGAGCTGCTCGACGCGCTGACGGTGACGAAGGCCCGCAGGGTCCTCTCGCTGAACCTCGCGCCGCAGCCCGGAGAAACCGAGGGGTTCTCACCGCAGCGTCATTTGGAGGTTTTGGGACGACACGCCCCTAAACTCGCCCTGGACGTGGTGCTGGCCGACGAGGCCGCCGTGCCCGATCGCGAGTCCCTGACCGACGCCGCCAAGGAGGGCTTCGGCGCTGCGGTCGAGCTGGCGCCTGTGGCCAGGCCCGACGGGACTCCGAGGCACGATCCGGAGCTGTTGGCCGCCGCGTACGACCGTATTTTTCGGATGCATGGAAGGATCGGCCCATGGCGATGACGGCAGCGGTGAAGGATGAGATCTCCCGGCTTCCCGTCACCCGGACCTGCTGCAGAAAGGCAGAGGTCTCGGCCATCCTGCGCTTCGCGGGCGGGCTCCACCTGGTGAGCGGCCGCATCGTGATCGAGGCGGAGCTGGACACCGCGATGGCGGCGCGACGGCTGAAGCGGGACATCCTCGAGATCTTCGGGCACAGCTCGGAACTGATCGTGATGGCGCCCGGCGGGCTGCGCCGGGGCTCGCGCTTCGTCGTACGGGTCGTGGCCGGCGGTGACCAGCTGGCCCGCCAGACCGGTCTTGTCGACGGCCGCGGCCGCCCGATCCGGGGTCTCCCGCCGCAGGTGGTCTCGGGGGCCACCTGCGATGCCGAGGCCGCCTGGCGCGGGGCGTTCCTGGCGCACGGCTCGCTCACCGAGCCCGGCCGCTCCTCCTCCCTGGAGGTGACCTGCCCCGGCCCGGAGGCCGCGCTCGCCCTGGTCGGCGCCGCACGCCGGCTCCAGATCGCGGGCAAGGCCCGTGAGGTACGCGGGGTGGACCGGGTCGTCGTACGGGACGGGGACGCCATCGGCGCCCTGCTCACCCGTATGGGGGCGCACGAGTCGGTGCTCGCCTGGGAGGAGCGGCGGATGCGGCGCGAGGTCCGCGCCACCGCCAACCGCCTGGCCAACTTCGACGACGCGAACCTGCGCCGCTCGGCGCGCGCCGCCGTCGCCGCCGGGGCCCGCGTGCAGCGCGCCCTGGAGATCCTCGCCGACGAGGTGCCGGAGCACCTCGCGGCCGCCGGGCGGCTGCGCATGGAGCACAAGCAGGCCTCCCTGGAGGAGCTGGGCGCGCTCGCCGACCCGCCGCTGACGAAGGACGCCGTCGCGGGCCGCATCCGCCGGCTGCTCGCGATGGCCGACAAGCGGGCCCAGGACATGGGCATCCCGGGCACGGAGTCGAACATCACCGAGGAGATGGCCGACAATCTGGCCGGCTGACCCCGGAGCGGAATGACTCACGCCGGTGCCGGTGCCCTGCCGGGGCACGGGCACCGGCGTTTTCGCTGCGCATGGGGACCACCCGGGGTCTGAAGGGACCCCTTTGACGCGCCCTTGACTTGACCATGAACTGTCATGAGTCTGGCGTCTGTTCGCTTCTGCGGTACACCGCGACTTCTGCGGGACACCACAGCTTCTGCGGTACTCACCTGCTTCTGCGGTACACAACTGCAAGGGGGGCTCATGAGACGAAGAGCGAGATCGATCCTCGCCACCACGGCACTCATTCTGGGCGGACTGGGAGGCGCGGGACTGACGCCCGTCGCCCAGGCGCAGAGCGGCGGTGCACCCCGGTCGGACGCCGATCCGGTCAAGGTGTTCCGTGCCGAGGTCACGAAGGAGCAGGTACCCCTGCTCCTCGCGGCCGGGCAGGACGGGCACGAACTCGGGGAACAGGCCCCCGAGAAGGGGAAGGCCGAGGTCGAGGTCTACCTCACCGACAAGCAGGCGAAGCAGCTGGAGAAGAAGGGCGTCGAACTCACCGAGCACACGCTCTCCGCCAAGGCGCGCGCCCGTGTGGCGGCCGCGGGCGACGGCGTGTTCCGCCCCTACAGCGGCAAGGGCAATCTCCAGGAGGAGATCGTCCGGACGGGCCAGGCCCACCCCGGCCTCACCAAGGTCGTCTCCATCGGCAAGACGGTCCAGGGCAAGGACATCCTCGCGGTCAAGCTCACCAAGGGCGCCCGTACGACCAGGGACGGCTCGAAGCCGTCCGTGCTCTACATGTCCAACCAGCACGCCCGCGAGTGGATCACCCCCGAGATGACCCGCCGCCTGATGCACTACTACTTGGACAACTACTCCAAGGACAAGCGCATCAAGAAGATCGTCGACTCCACGGAGATGTGGTTCGTCCTGTCGGCGAACCCCGACGGGTACGACTGGACGTTCAACCCCGACGGCGACCGCCAGTGGCGCAAGAACATGCGGGACGTGAACGGCGACGGCGCGATCACCACGGGCGACGGCGTCGACCTCAACCGCAACTTCGCCTACAAGTGGGGATACGACGACGAGGGTTCGTCCCCGAGCCCCGCCAGTGAGACCTACCGCGGCGCGAGCCCCGGCTCCGAGCCCGAGACGAAGGCCCTCGACGCCTTCGAGAAGCGCATCGGCTTCCGGTACGCCATCAACTACCACTCCGCGGCCGAGCTGCTGCTCTACGGAGTGGGCTGGCAGGTGGCCACGCCGACGCCGGACGACGTGCTCTACAAGGCGCTCGCCGGGACCCCCGAGAACTCCGCGATCCCCGGCTACCACCCGCAGGTCTCCTCCGAGCTGTACACCACCAACGGCGAGGCGGACGGGCACGCGGGCAACGTCAACGGCACCGGGATGTTCACGCCGGAGATGAGCGAGTGCCAGACCGCGTCGGCCGTGGACCCGGACGACCAGTGGCGCCCCGAGGACTGCGAGTCGGTCTTCACCTTCCCGGACGACGAGAAGCTGATCCAGCAGGAGTTCGCCAAGAACATTCCGTTCGCGCTCTCCGTGGCCGAGACCGCGGCGCACCCGGATCAGCCGTCCTCCTCGGTCGGCCTCGACGCCCCCGACTTCACCCCTGCCGCCTTCAGCACCTCGTACGCGCGCGGCGCCGATCAGGAGGTCTCGGTGACCGCCCGCAAGTCGGTGCGCGACAAGGAGCTCAACTACCGCGTGGACGGCGGCCGTACGCACGACGAGGACCTGCACGCCTGGAAGGGCGGCGAGACCTACGGCGGCGACGACAACCTCCACTTCGACGCGTACCGCGCGAGGATCGAGGGCGCGGACCCGGGCGACAAGGTCGAGGTCTGGTTCACCGGACGCGGCAAGTCCGGGAAGCGCACCTCCAGCGAGCACTTCACGTACACCGTGGCCGAGCGGCCCAGGGCCGACACCCTCGTCGTCGCCGAGAACGACGCCGCAGGCCAGCAGGCCAAGGCCTACGTGGACGCGCTGAAGGCGAACGGCCGAACCCCGCTCGTGTGGAACGTCGCCACCCAGGGCGCCCCGGACGCACTCGCGGTACTCGACCACTTCAGGACCGTCGTCCACTACACGGGCGCCGACCGCCCCGGCCTCACCACCCAACTCGCCCTGCGCGACTACCTCAACGAGGGCGGCAAGCTGATCGAGGCCGGTGAGCAGGCGGGCGGCTCCGTCGCCATCGGCGACACGACCACGAACGACTTCAGTCAGTACTACCTGGGCGCGTACTCACGTACGTCGACGCCCGGCGCCACGAAGTTCGCCGGATCCGGCGTGCTCACCGGCGCGGCCGCGGGCCTCGGCGACGCTCCCGGCAACCCGCTGAACATCGCCGCGACCTACCAGGCCACCTCCGACGTGCTGTCCAAGGCCGACTACCCGCAATTCACGAGCGCGGGCGCCGGTGAGTACGCGGGCACCCCCAACCCGTACAGCCCGTTCGAGGGCAGCTCCATGGCCGCCGCCGTGCACACGGACGACGGCTGGAAGCGCCTGACCCGCACCATCGACCTCACCGGGGTCTCCGCCGCCGACAAGCCGTCCCTGAAGTTCCAGCTCCTGTGGGACACCGAGCCCGGATACGACCACGCGGTGCTGGAGACGCACACGGCGGGCGCCGAGGACTGGACGACGCTGCCCGAGGCCGGCGGCGCCACCACGAAGGCCGTCCCCGCCGAGTGCGAGGCCGGATTCCTGATCAAGGAGCACCCGGCGCTCAAGCGCTATCTGACGCCCGGCAGCGCGGGCTGCACGGCCACCGGCACCTCCGGCTCCTGGAACAGCTTCACGGGCGCCTCGGACGGCTGGAAGCCGGTCACCTTCGACCTGAGCGCCTACGCGGGCAAGACGGTCGAGGTCTCGCTCAGCTACATCACCGACCCCGGCAGCGGCGGCCACGGCGTCCTCGCCGACAACGCGTCCGTCGTCATCGGCGGCGCCGCGAAGGAGACCGAGGGCTTCGAGTCGTCGTTCGGTGCCTGGACGGTCGCGGGCCCGCCCGCGGGCAGCCCCGTCGTCACCAAGAACTGGGCCCGTGCGGGTGAACTGTTCAAGACATACGGAGCCGTCAGCACCAAGGACACCGTGCTCCTCGGATTCGGTCTCGAACACGTCGCCACGGCGGCCGAGCGGAGCGTGCTCGTGGGGAAGGCGCTGGCCTCCCTGAAGAGCTGAAAACCACCAAGCCGAAAACCGGACAAAACGGCCCGCTCACTTTTCGCGAAAAGCGCCAGATGAGCGGGAATCCCGGCGGTCCGTGCCCCTACTGGGCGGTACGGGCCGCCGGGCCGCACAAGGGTCCACTCAATGTCACTCGGAGGGCTTCGGAGAGGTAGGGTCGGAGGCGGTCGGGGACATCCCATACAACTCGCCGGCGTCTAAAACCGGCGTACCAACGAGGAGATCGGTTCGTGACGATCCGCGTAGGCATCAACGGCTTTGGCCGCATCGGGCGTAACTACTTCCGCGCGCTGCTTGAGCAGGGTGCAGACATCGAGATCGTGGCTGTCAACGACCTCGGTGACACCGCGACCACCGCACACCTTCTGAAGTACGACACCATCCTCGGCCGCCTCAAGGCCGAGGTGACGCACACCGCCGACACGATCACCGTCGACGGCCACACCATCAAGGTCCTTTCCGAGCGCAACCCCGCCGACATCCCGTGGGGCGAGCTGGGCGTCGACATCGTCATCGAGTCGACCGGCATCTTCACGAAGAAGGCCGACGCCGAGAAGCACATCGCCGGCGGCGCCAAGAAGGTCCTCATCTCGGCTCCGGCCAAGGACGAGGACATCACCATCGTGATGGGCGTCAACCAGGACCAGTACAACCCGGCGACGGACCACGTCATCTCGAACGCGTCCTGCACCACGAACTGCGTGGCGCCGATGGCCAAGGTTCTCGACGAGAACTTCGGCATCGTCAAGGGCCTGATGACCACGGTCCACGCGTACACGAACGACCAGCGCATCCTGGACTTCCCGCACTCGGACCTGCGCCGCGCCCGTGCCGCTGCCGAGAACATCATTCCGACCACCACCGGTGCCGCCAAGGCGACCGCCCTGGTCCTCCCGCAGCTCAAGGGCAAGCTCGACGGCATCGCGATGCGCGTCCCGGTCCCGACCGGCTCCGCCACCGACCTGGTCGTCACCCTGGCGCGCGAGACCACCAAGGACGAGGTCAACGCCGCGTTCAAGAAGGCGTCCGAGGACGGCGACCTCAAGGGCTACCTGTCCTACACCGAGGACCCGATCGTCTCCTCCGACATCGTCGGCGACCCGGCGTCCTGCACGTTCGACTCCTCCCTGACCATGGTTCAGGAAGGTAACTCGGTGAAGATCCTCGGCTGGTACGACAACGAGTGGGGCTACTCCAACCGTCTCGTCGACCTCACGGTCTTCGTCGGCGGCCAGCTCTAAATCCAGAGCCGGCATCTCGATGTGAGCACAGGGTCCGGACCGCGCAACGCCGCGCCGTCCGGGCCCTGTTGTGCGTCAGCCCACCCAAGAAGTCCAGGAGTCCAGCCATGAAGACGATCGACGAACTTCTCGCCGAAGGGGTCGAGGGCAAGCGGGTCTTCGTCCGCGCCGACCTCAACGTGCCTCTCGCCGACGGCAAGATCACCGACGACGGCCGCATCCGCGCCGTCCTGCCCACCGTCAAGGCCCTGGCCGACGGGGGCGCCAAGGTGATCGTCGCCTCCCACCTGGGCCGCCCCAAGGGAGCCCCGGACCCGGCGTTCTCGCTGCTGCCGGCCGCCGAGCGCCTCGCCGAGCTCCTCGGCAAGCCGGTCGCGTTCGCCCAGGACACCGTCGGCCCCGCCGCCCACGACGCGGTGGACGGTCTGGAGCCCGGCCAGGTCGCCGTCATCGAGAACCTCCGCTTCAACGCCGGTGAGACGTCGAAGGACGACACCGAGCGCGGTGAGTTCGCCGACCGGCTGGCCGCCCTGGCCGATGTCTACGTGGGCGACGGCTTCGGCGCGGTGCACCGCAAGCACGCCTCCGTGTACGACCTGCCGGCCCGCCTGCCGCACTACGCCGGCTACCTCATCGCCACCGAGGTCGGCGTCCTGAAGAAGCTCACCGACGAGGTCAAGCGGCCGTACGTCGTCGCGCTCGGCGGGGCCAAGGTCTCCGACAAGCTCGCCGTCATCGACCAGCTGCTCGGCAAGGCCGACCGCCTGCTCATCGGCGGCGGCATGGCCTACACCTTCCTCAAGGCCCAGGGCCACGAGGTCGGTATCTCCCTCCTCCAGGAGGACCAGATCCCGGCCGTCAAGGAGTACATCAAGCGCGCCGAGGACAACGGCGTCGAGCTGGTGCTCCCCGTGGACGTCCTGGTCTCGCCGGACTTCCCCGACCTCAAGACCAAGGCCCCGGCCAACCCCACCACTGTCGCCGCGGACGCCATCCCGGCCGACCAGGAGGGTCTCGACATCGGTCCGGAGACCCGCAAGCTGTACGCATCGAAGCTCGCCGACGCAGGGACCGTCTTCTGGAACGGCCCGATGGGCGTCTTCGAGCACCCCGACTACGCCGAGGGCACCAAGGCGGTCGCCCAGGCGCTCCTCGACTCCCCGGCCTTCACGGTCGTCGGCGGTGGCGACTCCGCCGCGGCCGTCCGGCTCCTTGGCTTCGACGAGAATGCATTCGGCCACATCTCGACCGGCGGCGGCGCCTCCCTCGAATACCTTGAGGGCAAGACGCTCCCCGGCCTTGCCGCACTGGAGGACTGACCTCAATGACCACCCGCACGCCGCTGATGGCGGGCAACTGGAAGATGAACCTCAACCACCTCGAGGCCATCGCCCACGTCCAGAAGCTCGCCTTCGCGCTGGCCGACAAGGACTACGACGCCGTCGAGGTCGCGGTCCTGCCGCCCTTCACCGACCTGCGCTCCGTACAGACCCTGGTCGACGGCGACAAGCTCAAGATCAAGTACGGCGCCCAGGACATCTCGGCCCACGACTCCGGTGCCTACACCGGTGAGATCTCGGGCCCGATGCTCGCCAAGCTCAAGTGCACGTACGTGGCGGTCGGCCACTCCGAGCGCCGGCAGTACCACGACGAGACCGACGAGGTCTGCAACGCCAAGGTGAAGGCCGCCTTCAGGCACGGCCTGACCCCGATCCTGTGCGTCGGCGAGGAGCTTCACGTCCGCGAGGCGGGCGACCACGTCGGGCACACGCTGTCGCAGGTCGAGGGCGGTCTCAAGGACATCCCGGCCGAGCAGGCCGAGACCGTCGTGATCGCGTACGAGCCGGTCTGGGCGATCGGCACCGGCAAGGTCTGCGGCGCCGACGACGCCCAGGAGGTCTGCGGGGCGATCCGCGGCAAGCTCGCCGAGCTGTACTCCCAGGAGCTGGCCGACAAGGTCCGCATCCAGTACGGCGGCTCGGTGAAGTCCGGGAACGTCGCGGAGATCATGTCGAAGCCCGACGTCGACGGTGCCCTCGTCGGCGGCGCGGCGCTCGACGCCGAGGAGTTCGTCAAGATCATCCGGTTCCGCGACCAGTGAGCCGCGGGGGCGCGTCGGCGTCTCGACACCGACACAGAGCGCCCCGGAGACGAACGAACAGGCCGTGAGTATGCGGTAGCGGCGTTACGTCGTACCCTTGCGGGGGCCGGGTGGCTTTCCACCGGGCCCCCGCAGCACGTATAAGTCGCAGTACGGATACATCGCAGTACGTATCAGTTCAGTCCGAGAGAATTGCCAGGAAGTAGGGACCAGCCGTGGTTATGGGGTTCTCGATCGCCCTGATCGTCTTCAGCCTGCTGCTGATGCTCCTTGTGCTGATGCACAAGGGAAAGGGTGGCGGTCTCTCCGACATGTTCGGTGGCGGCATGCAGTCGTCCGTCGGCGGCTCGTCGGTCGCCGAGCGCAACCTGGACCGCATCACCATCGTGCTCGGTCTGCTGTGGTTCGCGTGCATTGTCGTGCTCGGCCTGCTCATGAAGGTCAACAACTGACGCCGTCACACCTGCACATCGCGCACATAAGGCCCCATGTTCGGTACGCGCCCTCCGGCGCGGCCTATCATGGGGCTTGCGTCTAGGGGCGGGGATGTAACTCCAATCACTGGACGCGCGTTGGGCCTTACGTAGACTGAGGCGCCCGCGGCGGAGTGAGACGCCGACAAGCTCCGCGGCACCATCACGCAGGGAGTTACGACCGTGGCAAGTGGCAACGCGATCCGAGGAAGTCGGGTCGGGGCGGGGCCGATGGGCGAGGCCGAGCGCGGCGAGTCCGCGCCGCGTCTGCGCATCTCCTTCTGGTGCTCCAACGGGCACGAGACGCAGCCGAGCTTCGCCTCCGACGCGCAGGTGCCGGAGACTTGGGACTGTCCGCGCTGCGGCTTCCCTGCCGGGCAGGACCGGGACAACCCGCCGGACCCGCCGCGCACCGAGCCCTACAAGACGCATCTCGCGTATGTGCGCGAGCGGCGCAGTGACGCGGACGGCGAGGCGATCCTCGCGGAGGCGCTCGCCAAACTGCGGGGCGAGATCTAGGACTTGAGCACCGGCCGGACACACACAAGTGTCCGGCCGGACTCGTTCGGCCGTAGCGGTCCGGACAGATGCCGTATACCGGGCCCTGATCAATTAGGTTGGTCAAGCAGCGGGGCAAGGTACGTACTCAGGTACGAGAGAAGGCTGAAGTCCGAGATGAACGCAGAAAGCCGTACCAGGCTCAATCAGATGCCCGAGTGGACGGCGCTCGCCAAGCACCGGGAAGAACTCGGAGACGTGCAGCTGCGAGAGCTGTTCGCCGCCGATCCGGCGCGCGGCTCCGACTACGCGCTCCAGGTCGGCGACCTGCACGTCGACTACTCCAAGCACCTCGTCACGGACGAGACGCTGCGCCTGCTGCGCGAGCTCGCCGCCGCGACCGACGTCTTCGGGCTGCGGGACGCCATGTTCCGCGGCGAGAAGATCAATACGACGGAGGACCGGGCCGTGCTGCACACGGCGCTGCGGGCCCCGCGTGACGCGGTGATCGAGGTCGACGGTGTCGATGTCGTCCCGCAGGTGCATGCCGTGCTGGACAAGATGGCCGTCTTCGCGGGCAAGGTCCGTTCGGGGGAGTGGACGGGCCACACCGGCCAGCGGATCAAGAACGTCGTGAACATCGGGATCGGCGGCTCGGATCTGGGCCCCGCGATGGCGTACGAGGTGCTTCGCTCCTTCACCGACCGGGACCTGACGGTCCGTTTCGTGTCGAACGTGGACGGTGCGGACCTGCACGAGGCGGTGCGTGATCTCGATCCGGCCGAGACGCTGTTCATCATCGCCTCGAAGACGTTCACGACGATCGAGACGATCACCAACGCGACCTCCGCGCGCAATTGGCTCCTCACCGGACTGAGGGCCGGCCAGGATGCCGTGGCCAAGCACTTCGTGGCCCTGTCGACGAACGCCGAGAAGGTGTCCGACTTCGGCATCGACACGGCCAACATGTTCGAGTTCTGGGACTGGGTCGGCGGGCGCTACTCGTACGACTCGGCCATCGGCCTCTCGCTGATGATCGCGATCGGCCCGGACGCCTTCCGGGAGATGCTCGACGGGTTCCACCTCGTCGACGAGCACTTCCGCACCGCCCCCGCCGAGTCCAACGTCCCTCTTCTGATGGGCCTGTTGGGTATCTGGTACGGCAACTTCCACGACGCGCAGTCGCACGCGGTCCTGCCGTACTCGCACTACCTGTCCAAGTTCACGGCGTACCTCCAGCAGCTCGACATGGAGTCGAACGGCAAGTCCGTCACGCGGGACGGCACGGAGGTCGACTGGCAGACGGGGCCCGTCGTCTGGGGCACCCCCGGCACCAACGGGCAGCACGCCTACTACCAACTGATCCACCAGGGAACGAAGTTGATCCCGGCGGACTTCATCGGGTTCGCCGAGCCCGTGGCGGACCTGCTGCCGGGACTCGTCGCACAGCACGACCTGTTGATGGCCAACTTCTTCGCGCAGACGCAGGCCCTCGCCTTCGGCAAGACCCCGGCCGAGGTCCGCGCCGAGGGCGTGCCCGAGGAGCTCGTGCCGCACAAGACGTTCCAGGGCAACCACCCGACGACGACGATCCTCGCGAAGCGGCTCACGCCGTTCGTCCTCGGCCAGCTCATCGCCCTATACGAGCACAAGGTGTTCGTCCAGGGCGCCGTCTGGAACATCGACTCCTTCGACCAGTGGGGCGTCGAACTCGGCAAGGTCCTCGCCAAGCGCATCGAGCCCGCCCTCACCGAGGGCGCCGACGTGCCGGGACTCGACCCGTCCACCAAGGCGCTGGTGGCCAAGTACCGCGAGCTGCGCGGTCGTTGAGTGCCTGAGCGGCGCATCTAATTGGGGTGCGCCGCCGCCCCCGGCGGGTGACACTGCTCCGGTCGCGTCACCTGCCGGGAGGACCCCATGGACCAGCTCATGTCCGCGCTCGCCGACCCCGAACGACTGAAGCTCTACGCGCGGATCGTGCTGGACGAGCTGGAGCCGCGTGACGAGGACTCCCCGGCCGTCCGCAAGCACCTGGGGCGACTCGTCTCCACCGGGCTCGTCGAGCGACGGCCGGACGGAACGCTGCGGGCGGACCCCTCCGTGTTCCGCCGCGAGCGCCCGGCGGAGATCCATCCCGCCGTGCCGCGCCGCCTCACGGGGTTCTTCGCCCGCGGCCGCCTCACCTCGATCCCGGTCCGTGCCACCGTGCGCCACGAACTCCTCGTCCACCTCACGGACACGCTCTTCGACACCGAGCGCACCTACACCGAGGGCGAGGTCAACGACGCGTTCCGCACCGTCCACGAGGACACCTCGGCGCTGCGCAGGCACTGCGTGAGTGACGGGCTGCTCGTACGTGAGCGCGACGGCAGCAGCTACCGCAGGGCGCACGCGTAGGGGCCCCACACCAGCCAACTACGGTGCGGGGCCCCTGCGTTCGTGTCGTCTCGCGTGGCGAGCCTCAGGCGACGTGCGGCGGATACAGCTCGGGCGGAAGCTGCGAGGCAGCCGCCGAGTCGAGCAGCCACAGGGTGCGCGAGCGGCCGTACGCGCCCGCGGCCGGCGCCTGGATCTCACCCGCGCCGGACAGCGCGATCGCCGCGGCCTCCGCCTTGTCCTCGCCCGCCGCGAGCAGCCACACCTCGCGCGCGGCCCGGATCGCCGGGAGCGTGAGCGAGACGCGGGTGGGCGGCGGCTTGGGCGCACCGTGCACACCGACGACGGTGCGCTCGGTCTCCCGGACCGCCGGCAACTCGGGGAAGAGTGACGCGACATGCGTGTCCGGGCCGACCCCCAGCATCAGGACGTCGAACGTCGGCACCGGGCCGTGGTCCTCCGGCCCCGCCGCGGCGGCCAGTTCGGCGGCGTACACCTGCGCGGCGGCGTCCACCTCGTACGGGCCGTCCGAAGCCGGCATCGGGTGCACCCGGTCCGGGTTCAGCGGCACCGAGTCGAGGAGCGCCTCGCGCGCCTGCGTGTAGTTCCGCTCGGGGTCGCCGTCCGGCAGGAACCGCTCGTCGCCCCACCACAGATCGAGGCGCGTCCAGTCGACCGCGTCCCGGGCGGGGGCGGCCGAGAGGGCGGCCAGGAGTCCGTTGCCGTTGCGCCCGCCCGTCAGGACGATGGACGCGTAGCCGCGGGCGGCCTGGGCGTCCACGATCTTCGTGATGAGCCGGGCCGCGGCGGCCTGCGCCATCAGCTCCTTGTCGCGGTGCACCACCAACTGGGGTGCCGTGCTCATCACTTGGCGGCCGCCTTCGAGGCGGACTTCTTGGCGGCGGACTTGGCGGGCGCCTTCTTGGCCGCTGCCTTCTTCGCGGGAGCGGGAGCGGTGGCCGGTGCGGCCGTGTCGGCCGCGGGCTCCTGCCCACCCGTCGCCGTCGCCCGGTCGCCGAGCCGGTCCACGCCGAACTTCAGCGCCGCCGCGTACGTGTCGTCCGGGTCGAGACGGCGCAGCTCCTCCGCGATCAGCTCGGACGTCTCGCGGCGCTTGAGGGCCACCGCGCGGTCCGGCTGGCCCTCGATCGACAGTGTGGCCAGCGAACCGTCCGGGCGATCGAGCACGATGGCGCCGCAGTCCGTCTGCATACGCACGGCCGTCAGGCCGGGGCCCGACGACACCGACCGCTTGACCGGCACGTCGAGCCGGCCCGCGAGCCACATGGCGAGCAGTTCGCAGCTCGGGTTGAACTCCTCGCCCTCCACCTCGACCGAGTTGACCTTGCAGGTCACCTGGTCGAGAGCGGCGGCGAGCATGGAGCGCCACGGCGTGATCCGGGTCCACGACAGGTCCGTGTCGCCGGGCGTGTAGGCGCCGGCGCGGGCCTCCAGCTCGTCGTTGGGCTGCTCCGCCGCGTACGTGTCCGTCACGCGGCGCTGGGCCAGCGCGCCCAGCGGGTCCTTGGCCGGGTCGAGCGGCGCGTTCACCGGCCACCAGGCCACGACCGGGGCGTCCGGCAGGAGCAGCGGCAGGACGACCGACTGGGCGTGGTTGATGACCTCGCCGTACAGCCGCAGGATGACCGTCTCCCCGGTCCCCGCCTCCACGCCGACCCGCACCTCGGCGTCGAGCCTCGACGTCGTGCGGTCACGCGGCGAACGGGAGACGCGCTTGATGACCACGAGGGTCCGCGAGGGGTGCTCGCGGGACGCCTCGTTGGCGGCCTTCAGCGCGTCGTAGGCGTTCTCCTCGTCGGTCACGATGACGAGGGTGAGCACCATGCCGACGGCGGGGGTGCCGATGGAGCGGCGGCCCTGCACGAGCGCCTTGTTGATCTTGCTGGACGTGGTGTCCGTGAGGTCGATCTTCATGGCCGGCGCCAGCTCCGTCCGTCTCGTGCGAGCATCTCGTCCGCCTCGGCGGGCCCCCACGTGCCGGCGGGGTACTGGGCCGGCTTGCCGTGCTTGTCCCAGTACTTCTCGATCGGGTCGAGGATGTTCCAGGACAGCTCGACCTCCTCCGTGCGCGGGAAGAGGTTCGAGTCGCCGAGCAGGACGTCCAGGATCAGCCGCTCGTACGCCTCCGGGCTCGACTCCGTGAACGACTCGCCGTACGCGAAGTCCATCGACACGTCCCGGATCTCCATGGAGGTGCCGGGCACCTTGGAGCCGAAGCGGACCGTGATGCCCTCGTCCGGCTGGACGCGGATGACGATCGCGTTCTGGCCGAGCTCCTCCGTCGCCGTGTGGTCGAAGGGTGAGTGGGGCGCGCGCTGGAAGACGACGGCGATCTCGGTGACGCGGCGGCCGAGGCGCTTGCCGGTGCGCAGATAGAAGGGGACGCCCGCCCAGCGGCGGTTGTCGACCCCCAGCTTGATCGCCGCGTAGGTGTCGGTCTTCGACTTGGGGTCGATGCCGTCTTCCTGGAGGTAGCCGACGGCCTTCTCGCCGCCCTGCCACCCGGCCGCGTACTGGCCGCGGACCGTGTGCTCGCCGAGCTCCTTGGGCAGCCGGACCGCGCCGAGCACCTTGGCCTTCTCGGCGACGAGCGCGTCCGCGTCGAAGGAGGCGGGCTCCTCCATGGCGGTGAGGGCCATGAGCTGGAGGAGGTGGTTCTGGATGACGTCGCGGGCGGCGCCGATGCCGTCGTAGTAGCCGGCGCGGCCGCCGATGCCGATGTCCTCGGCCATCGTGATCTGCACGTGGTCGACGTACGACCGGTTCCAGATCGGCTCGAAGAGGGTGTTGGCGAAGCGCAGGGCCAGGATGTTCTGGACGGTCTCCTTGCCGAGGTAGTGGTCGATCCGGAACACCTGGTCCGGGGCGAACACCTCGTGCACGATCGCGTTCAGTTCCTTGGCCGACTCGAGGTCGTGGCCGAACGGCTTCTCGATGACCGCGCGGCGCCACGAACCCTCGGGCGCGTCCGCGAGGCCGTGCTTCTTCAGCTGCTGCACGACCTGCGGGAAGAACTTGGGGGGAACGGAGAGATAGAAGGCGAAGTTGCCGCCCGTCCCCTGCGCCTTGTCGAGCTCCTGCATCGTCGACTTCAGGCGCTCGAAGGCGTCGTCGTCGTCGAAGTTGCCCTGGACGAAGCGCATGCCCTGGACGAGCTGCTGCCAGACCTCCTCGCGGAAGGGCGTACGCGCGTGTTCCTTGACCGCGTCGTGCACCTCCTGCGCGAAGTCCTCGTCCTCCCATTCGCGTCGGGCGAAGCCGATCAGTGAGAAGCCCGGCGGAAGCAGACCCCGGTTGGCGAGGTCATAAACGGCGGGCATCAGCTTTTTACGGGACAAATCGCCCGTGACACCGAAGATGACCAGACCCGACGGCCCCGCGATACGCGGGAGCCGTCGGTCTGCGGCGTCACGGAGCGGGTTCGCTCCATGAACTGGGGTCAAGATCTCAGCCCTCCGAAGGGGCGAGGCGCTGGAGCTCCGCCTCGGTCGACTTGAGCAGGTCGTTCCAGGACGCCTCGAACTTGTCGACGCCCTCGTCCTCGAGCACCTGCACGACGTCGTCGTACGAGATGCCGAGCTTCTCGATAGCCGCGATCACCGTGCGGGACTGGTCGTACGTCCCGGCGATCGTGTTGCCGGTGATCTCACCATGGTCGGCGGTCGCGTCGAGCGTGGCCTCCGGCATGGTGTTGACGGTGCCGGGCGCGACCAGGTCCACGACGTACAGGGTGTCCTTGTACGCAGGGTCCTTCACGCCGGTCGACGCCCACAGGGGGCGCTGCTTGTTGGCCTGCGCCTTGTCGAGCGCGGCCCAGCGGTCGGAGGAGAAGACCTCCTCGAACGCCTCGTAGGCGAGACGGGCGTTGGCCAGCGCGGCCTTGCCCTTGAGCGCCTTGGCCTCGTCGGTACCGAGGGCGTCCAGGCGCTTGTCGATCTCCGAGTCCACGCGGGAGACGAAGAAGGACGCCACCGAGTAGATCTTGGAGAGGTCCAGGCCCGCGGCCTTCGCCTTCTCCAGACCCGCCAGGTACGCGTCCATGACCTCGCGGTAGCGCTTCAGCGAGAAGATCAGCGTCACGTTCACGCTGATGCCCTTACCGATGACCTCGGTGATCGCGGGCAGGCCCGCCTTCGTCGCCGGGATCTTGATGAGCGTGTTGGGGCGGTCCACCAGCCAGGCCAGCTGCTTGGCCTCGGCGACGGTGGCCGCCGTGTTGTGGGCCAGGCGCGGGTCGACCTCGATCGACACGCGGCCGTCCTGGCCCTCGGTCGCGTCGAAGACCGGACGCAGGATATCGGCGGCGTCACGGACGTCCGCCGTCGTGATCATGCGGATGGCCTCGTCGACGGTGACCTTGCGGGTGGCGAGGTCGGCGAGCTGCTGCTCGTAACCGTCACCGTGCGAGATCGCCTTCTGGAAGATCGACGGGTTGGTCGTGACGCCCACGACGTGCTGCTGGTCGATCAGCTCGGCAAGGTTGCCGGAGGTGATCCGCTTGCGCGACAGGTCGTCCAGCCAGATCGCGACGCCCTCTTCGGAGAGGCGCTTCAGTGCGTCTGTCATGGAAAATGCATCTCCTACGTGTCGTATATGAGCGTCAGCGCTGGGCTGCGGCGAGGGATTCCCGGGCGGCCGCGGCCACGGCGTCACCAGTGAAGCCGAACTCCCGGAAGAGGACCTTGCCGTCGGCGGAGGCACCGAAGTGCTCCAGCGAAACAATCCGACCGGCGTCACCGACGAAGCGGTGCCACGTCAGACCGATACCGGCCTCGACCGCGACGCGCGCCTTGACCGACGGCGGCAGGACCGAGTCCTTGTACCCCTGGTCCTGCTCGTCGAACCACTCCACCGACGGCATGGACACGACCCGCGTCGGGATCCCCGCGGCCTGAAGCTGCTCACGCGCCTCGACGGCGAGCTGCACCTCGGAACCGGTACCGATGAGGATCACCTGCGGCCGGCCGCCCTCGGCGTCGAGCAGGACGTAACCACCCTTGGCCGCGTCCTCGTTCGCCTCGTACGTGGGCACGCCCTGACGGGTCAGCACGAGGCCGTGCGGAGCGCCCTTGCCGAACACCTTCGTGTACCGCTTGAGGATCTCGCGCCAGGCGATCACGGTCTCGTTGGCGTCCGCGGGGCGGACGACGTTCAGACCGGGGATCGCGCGCAGCGCCGCCAGGTGCTCGACCGGCTGGTGCGTCGGACCGTCCTCGCCCAGGCCGATCGAGTCGTGCGTCCACACGTACGTGACCGGCAGGTGCATCAGGGCCGACAGGCGGACCGAGTTGCGCATGTAGTCGGAGAACACGAGGAAGGTGCCGCCGTAGATGCGGGTGTTGCCGTGCAGCGCGATGCCGTTCATCTCGGCGGCCATCGAGTGCTCGCGGATGCCGAAGTGGATCGTGCGGCCGTACGGGTCGGCCTCCGGCAGCGGGTTGTCCGCGGCAGGAACGACGACGTCTTGTCGATCGTCGTGTTGTTCGAGCCCGCCAGGTCGGCGGAGCCGCCCCACAGCTCGGGGATGACCGGGCCGAGCGCCTGGAGGACCTTGCCGGACGCGGCGCGGGTCGCGACACCCTTGCCGGTCTCGAAGGTCGGCAGGTGCGACTCCCAGCCCTCGGGCAGGTCGGTCGCCTCGATGCGGTCGTACTCGGCGGCACGCTGCGGGTTGGCCGTGCGCCAGGCGGCGAACGACTTCTCCCACTCGGCCTTCGCCTCGCGACCGCGGTCCAGGGCCTCACGCGTGTGCGCGATGACCTCGTCGGCGACCTCGAACGACTTCTCCGGGTCGAAGCCGAGCACGCGCTTGGTGGCCGCGACCTCGTCGTCGCCGAGCGCCGAGCCGTGCGCGGCCTCGGTGTTCTGCGCGTTCGGCGCGGGCCAGGCGATGATCGAGCGCATCGCGATGAAGGACGGACGCTCCGTCTCGGCCTTCGCGGCCTCGATCGCGGCGAACAGGGCCTCGGGGTCGAGGTCGCCGTTCTCCTTCGGCTCCACGCGCTGCACGTGCCAGCCGTAGGCCTCGTACCGCTTCATGGTGTCCTCGGAGACCGCGGTCTCCGTGTCACCCTCGATCGAGATGTGGTTGTCGTCCCACAGCAGGACGAGATTGCCGAGCTTCTGGTGACCGGCCATCGAGGACGCCTCCGAGGAGATGCCCTCCTGGAGGCAGCCGTCGCCGGCGATCGCGAAGATGTGGTGGTCGAACGGGGAGGTGCCGGCGGCCGCCTCGGGGTCGAACAGTCCGCGCTCGAAGCGGGCGGCCATCGCCATGCCCACGGCGTTGGCGACACCCTGGCCGAGCGGCCCGGTCGTCGTCTCGACGCCCGTCGTGTGCCCGTACTCCGGGTGACCCGGGGTCTTGCTGCCCCAGGTACGGAACGCCTTCAGGTCATCGAGCTGCAGACCGAAACCGGCCAGGTACAGCTGGATGTAAAGGGTCAGGGACGAGTGTCCCGCGGACAGCACGAACCGGTCGCGCCCGACCCAGTCGGCGTCCGCCGGGTCGTGCCGCATCACCTTCTGAAAGAGGGTGTACGCGGCCGGTGCCAGGCTCATCGCCGTACCCGGATGGCCGTTACCGACCTTCTGTACGGCGTCCGCGGCCAGGACACGAGCGGTGTCAACGGCCCGCTGGTCCAACTCGGTCCACTGGAGGTCTGTGGTGGTCGGCTTGGTGCTCACCCTGGGTCAGGGCTCCTCTCCACATGTCGAATGCCGGTGATGATGGGCTCACCGGCTGTTGTCGAGCCTACCCCTGCGAGTACGCGCATTTTTTCGACTCAATCCAGACTGCCGGGCCGTGCCGGAATCCGCCTCCTGACAGGCATCCGCGCCGCCCGACAAGTGAATGCGCGACCGCTCATCTGGGGTGCCCCGAAACACGAACCCACCCCCGCGAAGAGCGAGGTATAGGCAACGTCTACAGTGGCGTGGTACGCGCGAGCCTTTACCGGGACTTCACATCCGGGGGCTTGCTGGGAGTCTCTGTCAGGGGTGTGCGTGACGGCCGTCGAATCCCGTCCTGCGGGGCAACTCGGGACGAGCATCAGCCCGAGCCAACGGCCGTTCGGGGCCCGGTTCAAAGCATTCGTGGCGCTGACCAAGCCACGGATCATCGAACTGCTGCTGATCACCACGGTTCCGGTCATGTTCCTCGCACAGCAGGGTGTGCCCGACCTGAAGCTGGTGTTCCTCACCTGCCTCGGCGGCTACCTCTCCGCGGGTGGCGCCAACGCGCTGAACATGTACATCGACCGTGACATCGACGCGCTCATGGAGCGCACATCGCAGCGTCCACTGGTCACCGGGATGGTCAGCCCCCGGGAGTGTCTCGCCTTCGGCATCGCCCTCGCGGTCATCTCCACACTGCTGTTCGGGCTGACCGTCAACTGGCTGTCCGCCTGGCTCTCGCTCGGCGCGCTCCTCTTCTATGTGGTCGTCTACACGATGATCCTGAAGCGCCGCACCTCGCAGAACATCGTCTGGGGCGGCATCGCCGGCTGCCTGCCGGTCCTCATCGGCTGGTCCGCGGTCACGAACTCGATGTCGTGGGCCCCGGTCATCCTCTTCCTCGTCATGTTCTTCTGGACGCCGCCGCACTACTGGCCGCTGTCCATGAAGGTCAAGGACGACTACGCGCGCGTCGGCGTGCCGATGCTGCCCGTCATCGCCTCCAACAAGGTGGTCGCGAAGCAGATCGTCATCTACAGCTGGGTGATGGTCGCCGTCTCCCTGCTCCTGACGCCGCTCGGCTACACCGGCTGGTTCTACACCGCGGTCGCCCTGCTGGCCGGCGGGTTCTGGCTGTGGGAGGCGCACGGGCTGCAGAACCGCGCCAAGGCCGAGGTGGCGGGCGCGAAGCTCAAGGAGATGCGCCTGTTCCACTGGTCGATCACCTACGTCTCGATCCTCTTCGTGGCGGTCGCGGTGGACCCCTTCCTGCGCTGACCCACCCAGGAACCTTTCCGACGGGCGGGGGGAGTGGCCAAGGCCACGCCCCCCGCCCGTCGCCAGTTGATCTACCTCTCAGTAGCATCCTGTTCATGGCAGACACTCAAGCGGTTGACGACCCGAAGCAGGCGGCGAAGGACGAGCGCAGGGCCGCCCGGCTCGCCCGGGAGATCGGGACGTTCGCCAAGCAGCACGGCGGCGCCGAGGGGCAGCTCGCGTACCTCGGGGAGCGCGGCACGCGCATCGCGCTCGTCGGCGAGGACGGCGGCTGGGGCAACCTCGTGGCACCTTCCGACGCCATCGCCCGCAAGGCCGTCGAGAAGGCCGGGATCACCGTCCGCGAGGACTTCGACGGCGAAATGGCCGCCAAGGTGAAGACCGGACCGTACGAGTGGACCCGCATGGCGGGCATCCAGGTCGGCGGCCCGAGCAACAAGTAGCCGGCCGTCCAATGCGTCAGGTGTACGAGACCAACACCTGACGCAGGTTTCACCCGTTAGGACCGTAGAAGCACGGTCCATCTACGGGAGCCCGGATGATCGACACGCCATCCCTCGTGGACCAGTACTGCCACGGGGTACTGCGCACGGAACTCGGCCTCGGCACGTTCGAGGCCCATCTCGGCCGGGGCGACCGCCCGCCCGCCCCCGGTACCACCTTCTTCGACACCCAGACCGGCTTCGCCGTACGCCGCTGGTGTCCGCCGCTCCTCGGCCTCGAACCGCACTGCCCACCCGCCCGCTACCTCGCGCGCCGCCGCGAACTGGGCGTCATGGAGTCGGGTCGCAGACTGCTGCGGGGCAGCGGCATCACCACGTACCTGGTCGACACGGGACTGCCGGGCGACCTCACCGGGCCCCGCGAGATGGCCTCGGCCGGCGACGCGGACGCGCACGAGATCGTCCGCCTCGAACTCCTCGCCGAGCAGGTCGCCGACACCTCGGGCACCGTCGAGTCGTTCCTCGCCAACCTCGCCGAGTCCGTGCACGCCGCCGCCGCGAACGCCGTCGCGTTCACCTCCGTGGCGGGCGTACGGCACGGCCTCGCGCTCGCGCCACAGCCGCCGGGACCCGGCGAAGTACGGGGAGCCGCGGGGCGCTGGCTCGCCGCCCGCCGCGTCGGCGGACCCCTCACCGACCCCGTGCTCCTGCGCCACCTTCTGTGGATCGCGGTGGCCTCGGGCCGGCCGCTGCAACTCCACGCGGGCCTCGGCGAACCCGGCCTGCGCCTCGACCGCACCGACCCGGTCCTGCTCACCGACTTCGCCCGCGCCACGGCGGGACTCGGCACGGACCTGATCCTGCTGCACGGCTACCCGTACCACCGCCATGCGGCGCACCTCGCCGGAATCTTCCCGCACGTGTACGCGGACCTCGGCCCGGCGCTCGCCCGTACCGGGGCGCGTGCGGCGGCCGTACTCGCGGAGATCCTCGAACTCGCGCCGTTCGGCAAGCTGCTGTTCTCCAGCGGCGCGCACGGGCTGCCGGAGCTGCATGTGGTGGGGGCGCGGCTGTTCCGCGAGGCGCTCGGGCGGGTGCTCGGCGGCTGGGTCGCGGACGGCGCGTGGTCCCTCGCGGACGCGCAGCGGGTCGCCGGGATGATCGGCTCGGTGACGGCCGACCGGGTCTACGGCCTCAGCGGCACGGGCGCCGCGCGGGGCGGCTGACCCGGTCCACGGGCTGTTCGGTTCAGACGCGGGAGAGGGCCGGGTCCGCCTGGGCCGGGACCTCCGCCGTGCCCAGCGGGCGCTCCCGCAGCGACAGCAGGACCCGCAGGACCGCGATCCACACCAGGGCCGAGCCCAGCATGTGCAGGCCGACGAGGACCTCGGGCAGGTCGGTGAAGTACTGGACGTAGCCGATGACGCCCTGCGCGAGCAGCACGAGGAACAGGTCGCGGGTGCGGTGCAGGGGGCCCTTCGGGGCATCGACCGCCTTGAGGACGAACCACAGGGCGAACGCCAGCGTCACCACGATCCAGGCCAGGACCGCGTGCGCCTTGCTGATCGTCTCCCAGTCGAGCGGCATGCGCGCCACGTCGCTGGAGTCGCCGGCGTGCGGGCCCGAGCCCGTCACCACCGTGCCGACCATGATCAGCGCCACCGTGGCCGCCGTCAGGATCCAGACGAGCTGCTGTACCGCCTTGCCGACGAGGGGACGCGGCTCGGCGTCACCCTCACGGGTGCGCTGCCACATCACCGTGGCGACCGCGATCAGCGCGGTGGACAGCAGGAAGTGGGCCGCGACCGTGTACGGGTTGAGGCCGACGAGGACGACGATGCCGCCGAGGACGGCGTTGCCCATGACGAGCCAGAACTGGGTCCAGCCGAGCCGGGTCAGGCCGCGCCGCCACGGCTTCTGTGAACGGGCGGCGATGATCGCCCAGCCGACCGCGGCGCACAGGACGTACGTCAGCATGCGGTTGCCGAACTCGATGGCTCCGTGGAAGCCCATCTCGCTCGTCGCGGTGAGGGACTGGTCGGTGCACTTGGGCCACGTCGGGCAGCCGAGGCCCGAGCCGGTCAGGCGCACCGCGCCGCCAGTGACCACGATGACCACCGTCATGACGACGGCGGAGAGCGCGGCGCGCCGGACCGTCCGCTGAGCGGGGGTCCAGCGTTCGGCGATGAAGGCGAGCGGGTTGCGCACGGCTTGGGCGGCGTCGGCCGGGGTCACGTTTGGCACGGAGCCCATCGTAGGACGCCGCTTGTGCATGCCTTCACGAGGGGGCCGATCCGGGACGATTGTGACGCGCCGCACGTGCCGTACGCGTTACTCCCAGCGGAAGAAGCGCGCCGCGGCGCCCAGGCCGAGGACCGCCCAGACCGCGAGGATCCCGAGGTCGCCCCACGGCATCGCCGCGCCGTGCTGGAGGACGTCCCGCAGCCCGTCGGAGAGCGCCGAGATCGGGAGCAGGCCGAGGACGGACTGGGCCGCGTCCGGGAACTTGTCGAGCGGCACGATGACGCCGCCGCCGACGAGCAGGAGCAGGAAGACCAGGTTCGCGGCGGCCAGTGTCGCCTCTGCCTTGAGCGTGCCCGCCATCAGCAGACCGAGCCCGGAGAACGCGGCCGTGCCGAGGACGAGCAGGAGCAGTACCGCGAGCGGGTTGCCGTGCGGCGACCAGCCGAGCGCGAAGGCGATCACCGTCACGAGGATCACCTGGAGGACCTCGGTGACCAGCACGGACAGCGTCTTCGCGGTCATCAGGGCCCAGCGCGGCAGCGGCGAGGACGCGAGCAGCTTGAGCACGCCGTAACGGCGCTCGAAGCCCGTCGCGATGGCCTGGCCGGTGAACGCGGTCGACATCACGGCGAGCGCGAGGATGCCCGGGGCCAGGAAGTCCACGGCCTTCCCGTCGCCCGTGTCGACGATGTCGACCGCGCTGAACAGGACGAGCAGCAGGGTGGGGATGATGACGGTGAGCAGCAGCTGCTCACCGTTGCGCAGCAGCATCTTCGTCTCGAGTGCCGCCTGCGCCGCGATCATGCGGGAGAGCGGGGCGGCCCCCGGGTTCGGTGTGTATGTGCCGGCGCTCACCCGCGTGGTTCCTTGCTGGGCCGTGCTCATCCGCGCAGCTCCCGTCCGGTCAGTTCCAGGAATACGTCTTCGAGGGTGTGGCGCTCGACGGAGATTCGGTCCGGCATCACACCGTGCTGGGCGCACCAGGAGGTGACCGTCGCCAGGAGCTGCGGGTCGATCTTGCCGCTCACCCGGTACGAGCCCGAGGTGAGCTCGGCCGCGGCGGAGTCGGCGGGCAGGGCCTTGAGGAGGGAGGCCACGTCGAGGCCGGGGCGGCCGATGAAGCGGAGCGTGTTCTCCGCGCCGCCGCGGCACAGCTGCTCCGGGGAGCCCTGCGCGATGACCCGGCCCGCGTCGATGATCGCGACGTCGTCGGAGAGTTCCTCCGCCTCGTCCATGTGGTGCGTGGTGAGGATGACGGAGACGCCGTCGGACCGCAGATCCCGTACGAGATCCCAGGTCGCGCGGCGTGCCTGCGGGTCGAGGCCGGCGGTCGGCTCGTCCAGGAAGACGAGCTCGGGGCGGCCGACGACGGCCATGGCGAGCGCGAGGCGCTGCTGCTGACCGCCGGAGAGCCTGCGGTAGGTGGTGCGGCCGCAGCTGCCGAGGCCGAGGCGCTCGATGAGGGCGTCCACGTCCAGGGGATGCGCGTGCAGTTTCGCCACATGGCGCAGCATCTCGTCCGCGCGGGCGCCGGAGTAGACGCCGCCGGACTGGAGCATCACGCCGAGGCGGGGGCGCAGTTCGCCGGACTGGGCGACGGGGTCGAGGCCGAGGACCCGGACCGTTCCCGCGTCGGGCCGGCGGTAGCCCTCGCATGTCTCGATCGTGGTGGTCTTTCCGGCGCCGTTGGGGCCGAGGACGGCGGTGATGCCGGCCGAGGCCTCCAGATCGAGGCCGTCGACCGCGGTCTTGGTTCCGTACCGCTTGACCAGACTCTGGATCCGGACGACGGGCTCGCTTCGCATGAGCGCCAAGTCTAGGGACGCGTCGCGCGTCCCCGGCGGGCGGGGCCCATGGTGTTCAGGACCGGTGTCTCGCCAGCCACCCCTGGGCGTACGCGACCGCGTCGGCCACGGGGAAGAGCCGGGCGTCGGCCGCGCCCACCCGGCCTCGTACGACCCCGCCGTCGCGTTCGAGCGCCGCGCCGAGTTCGTCGAACCCGTCCCCGCTGATGTCGATCTCGGTCACCGTCTCCCAGCGCCGGCCCCCGTCGGGGGTGAGGACCGCGCGGCCCATCACAGTCCTCCTCGGGGAGGGGATCCGGTACTCGGCGAGATGGAAGGACGTACAGGTGGCGAACCTCGTGCCGAGGAGGAGCACGCGCGCGTCGCGTTCCTCCAGGCGGGCCAGCGGACTGTCCTCGCCGAGTGAACAGTCGGTGGCGTGACCGTGCGTGATCGAGGCGGCCTGCGGGCCGACTGCCGCGAACGACGTCTGGGGGTGCGCACTGCGCAGGGCCCCGGGCCAGCGGCGCGCGGTCTCCGCGATCACGCCCATGCCCTCACTGGGCGTGACGGCCGGGTCGTACGCGGGCATCGACGCGCGGATCCCGGCCCACCACTCCTGGGGTACCGGAGGCCTGCGCCACTGGGCGGGGTCGGAGTTGCCGCCGGTGTGCGTGGGGACGGTGAGTGTCCCGTCCGGACCGAGCGTGTGGAGCAGTCCCTGGACCACGGAAACGGCGCCTCCGCAGACCCAGCCGAGCGCGCTGAGGGAGGAGTGCAGGAGGAGGGTATCGCCGGGCCGGACGCCGAGTGCGCGCAGGTCGGCGATGAGGGTGCTTCGTGTGACAAGTGGGCCGGTGGGAGGGGGTACGGGCATGGCTCGCAGTCTCCCCGCAGGGGTGCGGCGGAGCCACCGAATTGATCGATCAAAGATCGTTTCCGCAGGTCACCTTAGGTATGCCTAAGTGATGCAGCGCACCGGAGATCGTTCCGGGCCCCGCTTGTCAGGCCTTGAGGAATTACGCAACAATGGCGTTGTGAAATACGTTGGCGAGGCTCAGGAGGCTCCCCAGGGAGCCCCGCAGGAGGAGATCGCGACCGGTGAGCGCTCGACGCGCAACCGGGTCGCCCGCTCCATCCTGGATCACGGCCCGTCCACCGTCGCCGATCTGGCCGGACGCCTCGGTCTCACCCAGGCCGCCGTTCGCCGCCACCTGGACGCGCTGGCCGCCGACGAGGTCGTCGAAGCACGTGAACAGAAGATCTACGGAGCCCGTACGCGCGGCCGTCCCGCCAAGGTGTTCGCCCTGACGGACTGCGGCCGGGACGCCTTCGACCAGTCCTACGACAAGCTCGCCGCCGACGCCCTGCGCTGGATCGCGCAGCGCGAGGGCGGGGAGGAGGCCGTCATCGCCTTCGCCCGCGCCAGGATCGCCGAGCAGGCCGGTGCGTACCGGGCGGCCGTCGAGTCCGCCGCCCCCGAGGAGCGCACGGAAGCCCTAGCCAAGGCCCTGAGCGCCGACGGGTACGCTGCTACGGCGCGAAGCGCACCGGTCGGCGAGCAGCTGTGTCAGCACCACTGCCCGGTCGCACACGTCGCCGAGCAGTTCCCGCAGCTGTGCGAGGCGGAGACCGAGATCTTCTCCCAGCTGCTCGGCACACATGTGCAGCGGCTGGCCACCATCGCCCACGGCGACGGGGTGTGTACGACCTTCATTCCGAAGATCGCACCCAAGACCACCGCCCCAAAAAACGACACAAACGCATCTGCAAGCACCGCCGGGAGGAACCCCGCATGACGCTCCCCATCGAGGAGACTGCCCACCCCGAGCTCGAGGGTCTGGGCAAGTACGAATACGGCTGGGCCGACTCGGACGCCGCCGGTGCCTCTGCCAAGCGCGGCATCAACGAGGACGTCGTCCGCGACATCTCGGCCAAGAAGTCCGAGCCGGAGTGGATGACCAAGCTCCGCCTCAAGGGCCTGCGCCTCTTCGGCAAGAAGCCCATGCCGAACTGGGGCTCGGACCTGTCGGGCATCGACTTCGACAACATCAAGTACTTCGTGCGGTCCACCGAGAAGCAGGCCCAGTCCTGGGAGGACCTGCCCGAGGACATCAAGAACACGTACGACAAGCTCGGCATCCCCGAGGCGGAGAAGCAGCGCCTCGTCGCCGGTGTCGCGGCCCAGTACGAGTCCGAGGTCGTCTACCACCAGATCCGCGAGGACCTGGAGGAGCAGGGCGTCATCTTCCTGGACACCGACACGGCCCTGAAGGAGCACCCGGAGCTCTTCAAGGAGTACTTCGGCACGGTCATCCCGGTCGGCGACAACAAGTTCGCGTCGCTGAACACGGCCGTGTGGTCCGGCGGATCCTTCATCTACGTCCCCAAGGGCGTACACGTCGAGATCCCGCTCCAGGCCTACTTCCGTATCAACACGGAGAACATGGGCCAGTTCGAGCGGACGCTGATCATCGTCGACGAGGACGCCTACGTCCACTACGTCGAGGGCTGCACGGCGCCGATCTACCAGTCGGACTCCCTGCACTCCGCGGTGGTCGAGATCATCGTGAAGAAGGGCGCCCGCTGCCGTTACACGACCATCCAGAACTGGTCGAACAACGTCTACAACCTGGTCACCAAGCGCGCCGTGGCGTACGAGGGCGCGACCATGGAGTGGATCGACGGCAACATCGGCTCCAAGGTCACCATGAAGTACCCGGCCGTCTACCTGATGGGCGAGCACGCCAAGGGCGAGACCCTGTCCATCGCCTTCGCCGGCGAGGGGCAGCACCAGGACGCCGGGTCCAAGATGGTCCACATGGCGCCCAACACCTCCTCCAACATCGTGTCGAAGTCGGTGGCCCGTGGCGGCGGCCGTACCTCGTACCGCGGTCTGGTCGAGATCGGTGAGGGTGCCGCAGGCTCCAAGTCGAACGTGCTGTGCGACGCGCTGCTCGTCGACACCATCTCCCGCTCCGACACGTACCCGTACGTCGACGTCCGCGAGGACGACGTGTCCATGGGCCACGAGGCGACGGTCTCCAAGGTCTCCGACGACCAGCTCTTCTACCTGATGAGCCGCGGCATGACGGAGTTCGAGGCGATGGCGATGATCGTGCGCGGCTTCGTCGAGCCGATCGCGAAGGAGCTGCCGATGGAGTACGCCCTCGAGCTCAACCGGCTGATCGAGCTGCAGATGGAAGGCGCCGTCGGCTAACGCCGCAAGCCCGTCCGTCAGCACACGTCTTGAACTGAGAAAGAGAGCACTACGACAGCCATGGCTGAGGCTCAGAACATCCCGGCGGCGGGGTCCACGACCGCCGGCTCGATCGCGGTGGCCGCAGAGTCGACCGTCGCCACGCGCATGAGCGCGCCCCCGTCCTACGACGTCGCGGACTTCCCCGTCCCGCACGGCCGTGAGGAGGAGTGGCGGTTCACGCCGCTCGAGCGGCTGCGCGGCCTGCACGACGGGACGGCGGTCGCCCAGGGTGGCCTGCGCGTCGAGGTGACCGCCCCCGCGGGCGTCACCCAGGAGACCGTCGGGCGCGACGACGCCCGCGTCGGCAAGGCCGGCAAGCCGGTGGACCGGGTCGCCGCCCAGGCGTTCTCGTCCTTCGAGAAGGCCTCGGTCGTGTCCGTCCCCAAGGAGACGGTGCTCACCGAGCCCATCCGTATCGCCGTGCACGGCGAGGGCGGCACCGCCTTCGCGCACCAGGTCATCGAGCTCGGCGCGTTCGCCGAGGCCGTCGTGGTCATCGACCACACCGGTGACGCGGTGCTCGCCGCCAACGTCGACTACATCCTGGGCGACGGCGCCAAGCTGACCGTCGTCTCCGTCCAGGACTGGGACGAGAAGGCCGTCCACGTCGCGCAGCACAACGCGCTCGTCGGCCGCGACGCCTCCTTCAAGTCCGTCGTCGTCACCTTCGGCGGTGACCTGGTCCGGCTGCACCCGCGCGTGAACTACGCGGGCCCCGGCGGCGAGGCCGAGCTGCTCGGCCTGTACTTCACCGACGCCGGCCAGCACCAGGAGCACCGCCTCCTCGTCGACCACGCAGCCCCGCACTGCAAGTCGAACGTCGCCTACAAGGGCGCGCTCCAGGGCCAGGACGCGCACGCCGTATGGATCGGCGACGTCCTCATCGAGGCGACCGCCGAGGGCACGGACACGTACGAGCTGAACCGCAACCTCGTACTGACCGACGGCGCCCGCGTGGACTCGGTCCCGAACCTGGAGATCGAGACCGGCGAGATCGTCGGCGCGGGCCACGCCTCGGCGACCGGCCGCTTCGACGACGAGCAGCTCTTCTACCTGCGCTCGCGCGGCATCTCGGCCGACGATGCCCGCCGCCTCGTGGTCCGCGGCTTCTTCGCCGAGCTCGTCCAGCAGATCGGTCTGCCGGACGTCCAGGAGCGCCTGCTCGCCAAGATCGAGGCCGAGCTGGAGGCTTCCGTCTGATGGCCTTCGACCGTGCCCGGTTCACCCGGGCCTGCGGATTGAGCGAGCTGGAGGAGGACACCCCGAAGCGGGTGGAACTCGACGGCACGCCGATCTCGGTCGTCTACACCGAGGGCGAGGTGTTCGCGATCAACGACATCTGCTCGCACGCGAACGTGTCGCTCTCCGAGGGCGAGGTGGAGGACTGCCAGATCGAGTGCTGGCTGCACGGCTCCGCGTTCGACCTCCGCACCGGCAAGCCGTCCGGCCTTCCCGCGACGCGCCCCGTCCCCGTTTACCCCGTAAAGATCGAAGGGGACGACGTGCTCGTCTCCCTCTTCCAGGAGTCCTGAGGCACCCATGGCAACGCTTGAAATCAAGGACCTGCACGTCACCGTCGAGGCCGACAACTCCACCAAGGAGATCCTCAAGGGCGTCGACCTGACCGTGAAGCAGGGCGAGACGCACGCCATCATGGGCCCGAACGGCTCCGGCAAGTCGACCCTCGCCTACTCCATCGCGGGTCACCCCAAGTACACGATCACCCAGGGCACCGTCACCCTCGACGGCGAGGACGTCCTCGAGATGTCCGTCGACGAGCGCGCCCGCGCCGGCATGTTCCTCGCCATGCAGTACCCGGTCGAGGTCCCCGGCGTCTCGGTCTCCAACTTCCTGCGCACCTCGGCCACCGCGATCCGCGGCGAGGCCCCCAAGCTGCGCACGTGGGTCAAGGAGGTCAAGACCGCGATGGAGCAGCTCCAGATGGACCCTGCCTTCGCCGAGCGCAACGTGAACGAGGGCTTCTCCGGCGGTGAGAAGAAGCGCCACGAGATCCTCCAGATGGAGCTCCTCAAGCCGAAGATCGCGATCCTCGACGAGACCGACTCCGGCCTCGACGTCGACGCGCTGCGCCAGGTCTCCGAGGGCGTCAACCGCGTCCGCGAGACCGGCGAGGTCGGCACCCTGCTGATCACGCACTACACGCGCATCCTGCGCTACATCAAGCCGGACTTCGTCCACGTCTTCTCGCAGGGCAGGATCGTCGAGTCCGGCGGCCCCGAGCTCGCCGACAAGCTCGAGGCCGAGGGCTACGAGGCATACACGAAGGGCGGCGCATCCGCGTGACACAGCTGCCGGGCCTCCTCGACACCGAGGCGATCCGCAAGGACTTCCCGATCCTCGACCGGGTACTTCACGACGGCAAGAAGCTCGTGTACCTGGACAACGCGGCGACCTCGCAGACGCCGCGCCAGGTCATCGACGCGCTCAGTGAGTACTACGAACAGCACAACGCCAACGTCCACCGGGGCGTGCACGTGCTCGCCGAGGAGGCCACGGCGCTGTACGAAGGTGCGCGTGACAAGGTCGCGGCCTTCATCAACGCGCCGAGCCGCGACGAGGTCATCTTCACCAAGAACGCCTCCGAGTCGCTCAACCTCGTGGCGAACATGCTGGGCTGGGCCGACGAGCCCTACCGCGTGGACCACGAGACCGAGATCGTCATCACGGAGATGGAGCACCACTCCAACATCGTGCCGTGGCAGCTGCTCTCGCAGCGCACCGGCGCGAAGCTGCGGTGGTTCGGGCTGACCGACGACGGCCGCCTCGACCTCTCCAACATCGACGAGATCATCACCGAGAAGACGAAGATCGTCTCCTTCGTCCTCGTCTCGAACATCCTGGGCACCCTCAACCCGGTCGAGGCCATAGTGCGCCGCGCCCAGGAGGTCGGCGCCCTCGTCCTCATCGACGCGTCCCAGGCCGCCCCGCACATGGTGCTCGACGTGCAGGCGCTGCAGGCCGACTTCGTGGCCTTCACCGGCCACAAGATGTGCGGCCCGACGGGCATCGGCGTCCTGTGGGGACGCCAGGAGCTCCTCGAGGACCTGCCGCCCTTCCTGGGCGGTGGCGAGATGATCGAGACCGTCTCCATGCACTCGTCGACGTACGCGCCGGCGCCGCACAAGTTCGAGGCGGGTACCCCCCCGATCGCCCAGGCCGTCGGCCTCGGCGCGGCCGTGGACTATCTGACTTCGATCGGCATGGACAAGATCGCCCAGCATGAGCACGCGATCACCGAGTACGCGGTGAAGCGGCTGCTCGAGGTCCCGGACCTGCGGATCATCGGTCCGACCACGGCCGAGGACCGCGGCGCCGCGATCTCGTTCACGCTCGGTGACATCCACCCGCACGACGTGGGTCAGGTCCTGGACGAGGAAGGCATCGCGGTCCGCGTGGGTCACCACTGCGCCCGCCCCGTCTGCCTGCGCTACGGAATTCCTGCGACCACGCGAGCGTCGTTCTATCTGTACTCCACGCCCGGCGAGATCGACGCGCTGATCGACGGCCTGGAGCACGTACGGAACTTCTTCGGCTGAGGGGCTGGCTGGGAACGTGAAGCTGGATTCGATGTACCAGGACGTCATCCTGGACCACTACAAGCACCCGCACGGGCGCGGTCTGCGAGATGGCGACGCCGAGGTGCACCACGTCAATCCGACGTGCGGCGACGAGATCACGCTGCGCGTGAAGTACGACGGCTCGACGATCAGTGACGTCTCGTACGAGGGCCAGGGCTGCTCGATCAGCCAGGCTTCGGCCTCTGTTCTGAACGAGCTGCTCGTCGGCAAGGACCTGGCCGAGGCGCAGAAGATCCAGGAGACCTTCCTGGAGCTGATGCAGTCGCGGGGCAGGATCGAGCCCGACGACGCGATGGAGGAGGTGCTGGAGGACGCGGTCGCGTTCGCCGGTGTCTCCAAGTACCCGGCCCGTGTGAAGTGCGCCCTCCTGAGCTGGATGGCGTGGAAGGACGCGACGGCCCAGGCGCTGGACGGCGCGGAGAGGAAGACGGCATGAGCGAGACTGTGACCACCAAGCCGGCGTCCGAGGAAGAGGTCCGCGAGGCCCTCTACGACGTCGTCGACCCCGAGCTGGGCATCGACGTCGTCAACCTCGGCCTGATCTACGGCATCCACATCGACGACGCGAACATCGCCACGATCGACATGACGCTGACGTCCGCGGCCTGCCCGCTGACCGACGTCATCGAGGACCAGGCGAAGTCGGCCACCGACGGCATCGTGAACGAGCTCCGGATCAACTGGGTCTGGATGCCGCCGTGGGGTCCGGACAAGATCACCGACGAGGGCCGCGAGCAGCTGCGCGCGCTCGGCTTCAACGTCTGACCGGTCCTCCCCGGTCTGCCATACCTGTACGGCCCCCTGTGCTCCCGGCACGGGGGGCCGTGCTGTGTGCTGTTCGCCCCCAGGACGCGGGGCGTACGCCCGTCGTTGGCCCGGGTGACCGAAGGTTCTCGTCGACACCCGCCCCGATGAGAGGCCCTCATGCAGCACTCCCTTTCCCCGTTCCGCCGCAGAGCCGTCGCCGTCACGGGCGGAGTGCTCACGCTGGCCCTCGCGGGCCTCAACAGCCCGGCTGGCGCCGCGAGTTACGGGACTCCGACGATCGCACTCTCCGCCGCGTACGTCTCAGGGGCGGTCGGCGCCACGGGCGACCCGGTCGTGACCGTCACCGTCGGCCAGAGCGGTGCCGACGCGTCGGCGCTGACCGTGGCCGCGTCCGCGAGCACCAAGTCGTCCGTCGCCGGCACGGGGAACGTCACCGTCACCGGGTCGGGCGCCACCCGGCAGGTGTCCGTCGCCGCGCAGGGCCGGGGCTACACCGACCTCACTCTCAAGGTGACCGGCGTGGACGGCAAGACCGCCACCAAGACGCTTCACTACGCCGCCTCGGCCGCCGTGCAACAGGGCCCCGACACCCGCTACTTCACCGGTTCCAGTGACGCGTCCGCCGCCGTCGACGCGGGCGGCGGTTACGTCCTGGTCGCCGACGACGAGTCCAACGTCCTGCGCCTGTACAGCGGTTCGGTCTCCGGCGCGCCCGTGAAGACCTGGGACTTCAGCTCACAGCTCGGCGTGTCCAAGGAGGTCGACATCGAGGGCGCCACGCGCGTCGGCGACACCGTCTACTGGACCGGCTCCCTCGGCAACAACAAGGACGGCGAGTACAAGTCGCCCCGGAACACGGTCTTCACGACCACCGTGAGCGGCAGCGGGGCCGCGACGCAGCTGTCGTACGGCAAGGCGTACCAGAAGCTGCGGGACGACCTGGTCGCCTGGGACGAGGCGAACGGGGACCGCTACGGGTTCGCCGCCGGCACCGAGGCCGGGCAGGTGCCCAAGCAGATCGACGGGTTCAACGTCGAGGGCCTCGAATTCGCGCCCGGGTCGACCAGTACCGCGTACATCGGGTTCCGCGCGCCGCTCGTGCCGCCGAAGGACGGGGGCCGGGCGCTCATCGTGCCCGTCACCAACTTCGACAAGGTCGTGGCGAGCGGCACGAAGCCCGAGTTCGGGACGCCCGTCGAGCTGGACCTGGGCGGGCTCTCCGTGCGCGACATCCGTAAGAACGCCGCGAACCAGTACCTGATCGTGGCCGGCAGCTGGGCCGCCGACGACAACTCCGACCCGTACGCCCTGTACCAGTGGGACGGCGTGGCCGGGCACGCGCCGGTCAAGCGGATGGACCTGCCGACCAGCGACGCCGGCGGCTGGGAGGCCGTGGTGAGCGTGCCCGACCTGACCCAGTCCGGCGCCCGCGCGCAGCTGCTGACCGACAACGGCTCCGCCGACCTCTACGGCGACGGCACCGAGGCCAAGGACCTCACGCACCCGGAGTGGAAGAAGTCCAGGGCCGCCTTGTTCGGCGTCACCGACTAGTCGGTGGGCAGGGCGAGGACGGCACGTGGGCCGTCCTCGCCCTGCCCCGAGGGCAGCGGGTCCGAAGCCGCCCGAGGCTAGGCGTCCGACCGGGACGCGAGCTCCAGCGTGTGGGCGAGGCCCTCCCTACGGATGCGCTGGTCGATGTAGAGCAGCGCGGTGACCAGCGGCAGGAACACCGAACTCACCAGCTGTACAAGCAGGTTGGCGATCATGGACAGGGCCATGAGGAAGCCCAGCTTCGGCAGCATCGCCTCGAACACGTCGGACGCGCTCTGGCCCGGCCGGTACGCCTGCGGAGTCGCGTCGGGCATCGCGACCTCGAGCGGCACCCGCACCGCGAGCGACACCACCATCATGATCACGCCGGCCAGCAGCGAGATGCCGAACGTGCGCCACCAGGCGCCCCGCACCAGGCGCGCCGAGCGGCGCAGCGCCTGGATCGGTCCCGCCTCCTCGAGCGTGGCGGCCGCCGGACCGAACAGGAACAGGGTGTAGACCCAGACCACGAGCGGCGCGGTCACCGCCAGGAGCAGGAACAGCATGCCGACCGGCGCGACCGACTGCGTGATGAGCATGACGAAGATCGACACGAAGAACGCCACAGCCAGGCCCGCCGGGATCAGCGCGATCAGGCCCATCAGGAGGCCCACGCCGAGCACCGAAGGGGTGCGGGACCAGGCGCGCCGCCACACCGCCCCGAAGCGTGCGGGACGGCCGAGCACCGCCTCGCGCAGCACCACGGTGCACGCGGACTGGATGAACGCGGTGCCGACCGTGAGCGCCAGCATGCCGACGGCCCACACCACGCCGAACGCGGTCAACACCGGCCGCGCGTGGCTCCACTCGAACTCGGTGTGCCGGTCCAGGAGCGCCTGTACGTCGTCGGAGACGGCCGCGTAGGCGAGTGCCAGCGCGCCCGCCATGAGCGCGGCGAGCACCGCGTACACGATGAGGACGGTGCCGAACAGCGGCTTCGCGTGGCGGCGCATCGTGGTGAAGGCGCCGCCGAGTATCCGGTCGACGCCGAGCGGGGCGAGCGGGATGACGCCCGGCTGCGGCGGGGGCGGCGGCGGGGTCCACGCACCGCCCCAGCCGTAGCCGCCCGGTCCGTATCCGGGTCCCTGACCCGGCCCCTGTCCCCACATGTCCGTCATCTCGCCGCACTCCCGGGAGTAGTTCGTCCCTGTGGCCCCCCACAGTGATCGCGACACGATAGCCCGACCGCGCTATGTACGCCCGTACACAAGGTTGCGTACATTCGTACACATGGGATACGTACTGCTCTCCGGCGCCATCGCGGCGGAAGTGGCCGCCACCACCGCCATGAAGTACAGCGAGGGATTCAGCAGGCTCTGGCCCTCCCTGATCACCGTCTCCGGCTATCTGATCGCGTTCGCGCTGCTCGCCCAGACACTGAAGACCGTGCAGGTCGGGACCGCGTACGCGATCTGGGCCGGCGTCGGCACGGCCGTCATCGCCGGGATAGGCATGCTCTTCCTCGGCGAGGCGATGACCGCGGCCCGGCTCGCGGGCATCGCCCTGGTCATCGGCGGCGTGGTGCTGCTCAACCTGGGCGGCGCCCACTGATGGCGCGGCGCTACGACCCCGAACGGCGGCAGCGCATCATCGACGCCGCGATCCGCGTGGTGGGCGAGAAGGGCATCGGCGGGCTCAGCCACCGCAGTGTCGCCGCCGAGGCCGATGTGCCGCTCGGCTCGACGACGTACCACTTCAAGACCCTCGACGAACTGCTGGTCGCCGCGCTGCGCCAGGCCAATGAGGGGTTCGCGAAGGCCCTGGCCGGCAGCGCCGTCTTCGAGGCGCCGCGCGCCCGGCTCGCGGCCGGGCTCGCCGCGGTCCTCGGCGAGTGGCTCGCCGGTGAGCGCACCGGCGTCGAGCTCGAGTACGAGCTGTATCTCGCCGCCCTGCGCAGGCCCGCGCTGCGGCCCGTCGCCGCCGAGTGGGGCGAGGACGTCGCCGAAGAACTCGCGCGTCACACGGACCCGGTCACGGCCCGCGCGCTGGTCGCCCTGATGGACGGAATCTGCCTCCAGGTGCTGCTCACGGACGCTGTCTACGAGGAGGAGTACGCGCGCGACATGCTCGCGCGGGTCATCGACGGAGCCCCGGGTGGCCAGGCGGAGGGTCCCGCGGCCGACCGGTCGGGCGAAGGCGACGCGCCCGGCACCTGAGACACCGGCCGTACCGGTTCGCCCCCGCGGCGCACCTCCGGTTAGGTTTCACCCATGTCTGACTCTCCCGCCAGCACCACCGCTCAGCGCACCACCGGCGCCGTCGCCGCAGGCCTCGCCACGCTCACCGCCGACGGCACCGTCCTCGACACCTGGTTCCCCGCCCCGTCCCTCCAGGACGAGCCCGGCCCGGCCGGCACCGAGCGGCTCTCCGCCGAGCGCGCCGCCGAACTGCTCGGCGAGGGCGCCGCGAAGGCCATCGGCACCGACGCCCGCCGCGGTGTGGAGACCGTCGCCGTGCGCACGGTCATCGCCTCGCTCGACGACAAGCCGCTCGACGCGCACGACGCCTACCTGCGCCTCCACCTGCTGTCCCACCGGCTGGTCAAGCCGCACGGGCAGAACCTGGACGGCGTCTTCGGCCTCCTCGCCAACGTCGCCTGGACCACGCTCGGCCCGGTCGCCGTCGACGACGTCGAGAAGGTCCGCCTCAACGCCCGCGCCGAGGGCCTGCACCTCGCCGTGACGTCCATCGACAAGTTCCCCCGCATGACGGACTACGTGGCGCCGAAGGGCGTCCGCATCGCCGACGCCGACCGCGTGCGCCTCGGCGCGCACCTCGCCGAGGGCACCACCGTCATGCACGAGGGCTTCGTCAACTTCAACGCCGGCACGCTCGGCACATCGATGGTCGAGGGCCGCATCTCCGCTGGTGTCGTCGTCGGCAACGGCTCCGACATCGGCGGCGGCGCCTCCACCATGGGCACGCTCTCCGGCGGCGGCAACGTCCGCATCACGATCGGCGAGCGCTGCCTCGTCGGCGCGGAGGCGGGCGTCGGCATCGCCCTCGGCGACGAGTGCGTCGTCGAGGCCGGTCTCTACGTCACCGCCGGTACGCGCGTCACGATGCCCGACGGCGAGATCGTCAAGGCCCGTGACCTGTCCGGCGCCTCGAACATCCTCTTCCGCCGCAACTCGGTCACCGGCGCCGTCGAGGCCCGCCCGAACAACGCGGTGTGGGGCGGCCTGAACGAGGTTCTGCACAGCCACAACTGATCATCGGCGGCCGTGATCTGCGGCCGCCTGATCGATCAACGATCCGACCTGCTGCCGAGCTGTCGGCAGTTGTCGGCGTCGGTCACCGACGAGCGCCCTTCCACGGCCCAAGGACGGCCGGGGAGGGCGCTCGTGCATTGCGAAGACACCTGCCTTGTAAGTTCGATCCACCCACTGCCTGTCGCGCTCCACCCGCGCACACTCGGGCCGTTCGCGACCGCTGAACGCCTTGTCTCTCCACTTCTCTGCCCATACTCCATGCGGGTGGTGCGGGCTCTGGGGCGTCACCGTCGAAGGCGGACGCGGCGTCAGGGGGCGTCATGGCTCGGGGCCTGACAGCAGACCGCTGACCTGCGGAATTGAGTAGACTTCTACTCAAGATGCTGGAGAGGGTATGTGCTACTAACGTGATTCTTGTGAGAGTCGCAACCGGGGCACGCCCGGGCGGCGAGATTCCGGAAGGACCGGAACCGATGAGCCGCGAGACGTGCTCCCTCTCGGAGCTGTGACCTCTGCGAACCGCACCGTATGTCCTGCCATGCGCTGTGGCCACCCGCCTTCGATCTTCGGTGGCGGAAGGAAAGGTGGAGACTCATGCGAGCACCTCATGTCAAGCGTTCCTTCGCTGTAGCCGCCGCCGGCGTGATGCTGGCTGGTGGCGCCGCTGTTGGTGCCGCGGGAGCGGCTGCGGCCGCCCCTGCCCACGCGACCTCCTCGGCCAGCCACTCCTACGACCGGTGCGGCTGGTGGGATGACTGCTACGGCTACGACAACGGGTACGGCTACGGGTACGGCTACGACAGCGGCTACGGCTACGGCTACGACAACGGGTACGGCTACGGCGGCGTAGCCATCATCGTGGTGGGCGGCTACGGCGGCTACTGAGCCAACTCGGGGAGAGGTGAACCAGTGCCGCATCAGACAACGTTCGCCCTGCGGCCACCATGACCCGGCCTGCACGCTCCGTACCCACACGCACCTGATGCCGTCGGGCGAGACCCGTACCCGGGCCGCCGTAGATCGCGTGTTCCGCGGCCAGGATGCGACGCGCGACGGCCCCGAGACGGCCCAGGGGGAAGGCTGAGTTTCTGACCTGCTACAACGTCAGAACAGCCACAACTGACGCACCCCGCAACCGAAGTGGCCCGCACCGGCTCCCGGTGCGGGCCACTCGCGTCATGCCTCGCACAACTCCCGCGCATTTCTCGCGCACGCAGGCATAGCGAGGGGCCGCCGCGCGCGTCACAAGGAACAGCACGGGGGGCACCAGGGCCGCCCGACGGGGAAGAGAAGGTGACGATGGATGCCGGCAGGGAAGCGCCAACGGGGCATGTCGGACAGACGGCGGGTGAGACAGGCGCGGATCGCTGGGACAGCTTCCGCGAGTTCGTGGCGAGCAGGTCGTCCGCCCTCCTGAAGACCGCGGTGCTCCTCAGCGGGGGCGACCGGCACGCCGCCGAGGACCTGCTCCAGAACGCGCTGATCAAGGCGGCCGGACGCTGGCACCGGATCGACGAACCGGAGGCCTACGTACGGAAGATCCTCTACCGCCAGCAGATCAGCAGATGGCGCCTGAAGTGGCGCGGACGGGAACTGACCGTCGCCGAGCCGCCGGAGAGTCGTACAGGGGTCGACTCTTCCCACGCCGCCGACCTGCGCATCGTGATGCGCACCGCGCTCGCCAGGCTCACCGCCCGGCAGCGCACCGTACTCGTCCTGCGTTACTTCGAGGACCTGCCCGAGGCGGATGTCGCCCGCCTCCTGGGCTGCTCGGTGGGCACCGTGCGCTCGACCACGCATCGCTCGCTCGCCAAGCTGCGCAGCCTCGCGCCCGAACTCGCCGCGCTCGGTCGGGCCGACGCCGAAGAGCTGCCGTCCCGTGACTTCTCGCCCATGGAGGTGCGTCCGTGAACGTCGATGAACTGCTGCGCGACGCACTGCGCGAACAGGCCGCCGACAGCGCGTCCGTGCCGTCCGGCTTCGCCGACCGGGTGCTCGCCGTGCGGCACCGGCGCCGGGTCCGCACCATCGCGGGAGCCGCGGTAGCCACGGCGGCGGTCGTGGCCACGGCGGTCGCCGTGCCCGTCCTGCACTCGGGCGGCCAGGACGTGCGCCCCGCGAGCCGGATGAACCAGAGCGACATCATCGCGCACCCCGACCAGTCGCCGCCGCGGGACCTGATCGCGGCGGGGGACACGGCGCTGGCCGCGTTCTCCACGTACAAGAAGGTCGAACTGCCGGGCCGGGACGCCGAGATGCGGCGCACCTTCGGGCTGCTCAACCAGAAGACCGGCAAGTACGACAGGACCACGCGGTGGTCGTGGGTCGACGTGGCGCCCGGCATGCGGACGGCCGCCGTCCTGGAGAAGCGGCTGCCCGTGGACCGCGTCGGCCTGCTCGACCTGATCACCGGCAAGGTGGAGCGGTGGATCGAGCTCGACAAGGGCGTGGGCGGGGTGAAGTTCTCGCCGGACGGCAGGAAGCTCCTCGCCACGACGTACTCCAAGAGCCCCGACCACCTCTACTGGTCGCACAAGATGAACGTGAACGGCAAGAACCAGCCGGGGCCGGTCGCCAGCCGGACCGGGTTCGCCGTCGTCGACGTCGACTCCGGCAAGGCCGACTGGCACGAACTGCCTTTCTGGAAGGACGAGATGGGCTGGTCGCCGAACGCGCGCGCCGACCTCGCGTTCAGCCACGACGGCAAGCTCGTCTACGAGCAGATCCCGACGGCCCCCGGCCGGATCTACTACGACCTGAACGGCCGCAAGGTGGCCACACCCGCCGTGGAGAAACATGTGACGTGGGCGGAGGCGGGCCTCTCGCCGGACGGCAAGCTCGTCGGGGGCGACTTCGCCGGCCAGGGCGACGAGATCGCCTCGGCGATCGCGGATCCGCTCAGCGGCAAGATGATCACCAAGGTGCCGGGGCAGCAGCTGCTCGCCTGGGCCGACAACAAGCGGCTCATCGCCTGGGGCTGCGACCCCAAGAAGTGCCGCGGCAAGGGCGAGTTCCACAACCAGCTGCTCCTGCTCACCATCGGCAGCGACAAGGTCGTCCAGCTCAGCGACTTCCGCAAGGCGTCCGACGACTACCCGGGCCGCTGGACACCGCAGTTCACGACACGCTGACGAACTTCTCGTACGCGGTCAGCAGCCCGTCGGTCACCTCGTGGCCGGCGGGCCGCAGTGGTGCGCGGACCGGGCCGCCGGGCAGGCCGAGCGCGCCGAGCAGTGCCTTCGCGGTGACCGTGCCCGGCAGCCCGGACGCCATCATCAACTCGACGAGTGGCGCGGCGAGTTGCTGGCGCCGGGCCGCCTCCCGGGTGTCGCCCGCGTCGTAGGAGTCCAGGACGGCCCGCAGCGCACGCGGCGCCACGTTCGCGACCGTCGACACGAAGCCCGCCCCGCCCACCGCGTACAGCGGGAGCGCGAACTCCTCGCAGCCCGCGTAGTACGCGAGACCGGTCGCGCCGAGCACCTTCTGCGTGGCGAGCATGTCGTACGCGCAGTCCTTGACGGCCAGGATCCGGGGGTGGGACGCGAGCCGGATCAGGGTGGCCGGCTCGATGCGCGTGCCGGTGCGGCCCGGGATGTCGTACAGCATCACCGGCAGTCCCGACGCGTCCGCGATCTCGCGGAAGTGCGCCTCCAGGGCGTCCTGTGGCGGGCGGCTGTAGTACGGGCTGACGACCAACAGGCCGTCCGCGCCCGCCTTTTCGGCCCCGGCCGCGAGCTCCACGGTGTGCCGGGTGTCCGCGGTGCCGACGCCCGCGACGACGGGGACCCGCTCCCCGACCGCGTCCTTCACGGCGCGCACGAGCGCGGCCTTCTCGTCGTCCGACGTCGTGGGGGACTCGCCGGTGGTGCCGGACAGGACGAGGCCCTCGCAGCCCTCGGCGACCAGGTGGGCCGCCAGGCGCTGCGCGCCGTCCAGGTCAAGGGCTCCGTCGTCGGCGAACGGCGTGACCATGGCGCACAGGGCGCGGCCGAAGGGCGGGTGCGGGGAGTTCGCGAGGCTCATATGTGCAGTCTCGGCGCCCCGACCGTGCAGCTCCACTTAATTCTTCTACGAGGTAGTGGCGAGCCTCGCTAATCGGTCGGGGTGCGTGGCCGAGTTTCGACGGGATATTGGCCGAGGGGCGACCTTCAGAAAGGGCGCCCGGATTCCGAGTTATCAGGAAGAAGTCGCACGTATGCGTAGACATATAAAACGTATAAGGATCCCGTGGTGCGTGACATCGTCCTGGCCCTCGCCGCTCCGCTGCTGATCTGCGCGAGTGGCATCTACGCCGCGTGTGACATCTGGCGGCGCCGCCAGCACCCCGCGCCGGACCCGAGCTCACAGGCCGGGCGCCGCATCGCCGCCGAACGGGCGGTGGCCGACGCGGAGGCGATCGTGGCCGACCGGTACGCGATCCTCGCCGAGGCGGAACGCAGTGCCGCGCGGCTCGGCGGACAGCAGTAGGGCGGGGCGCTCACTCCCAGCCGGTGAGTGAACGCCCCGCCCTCATGTGCGGTGTCAATGAGCGGTGGTGCTGTTGATCAGTGCTTACCGGTGTTGTTGAAGAGCGAGCGCGACCAGGTGTAGCCGAGCACGGCCAGTGCCACGCACCAGACCACGGCCAGCCACCCGTTGTTGCCGATCTCGGTGCCGAGCAGCAGTCCGCGCAGGGTCTCGATGGCCGGGGTGAACGGCTGGTACTCGGCGATCGGCTGGAACCAGCCCGGCATCGCGTGGACCGGCACGAACGCGCTGGACAGGAGCGGCAGAACCATCAGCGGCATCGCGTTGTTGCTGGCCGCCTCGGCGTTCGGGCTGGACAGGCCCATGCCGACCGCGATCCAGGTGAGCGCCAGGGAGACGAGCGCCAGCAGCCCGACCGCCAGGATCCACTCCAGGGCGGTGGCATCCGTGGACCGGAACCCGATCGCCACGGCGACGGCCCCGACGAGCACCACGCTCATCACGCACTGCAGAACACTGCCGACGACGTGCCCGATGAGCACCGATCCGCGGTGGATCGCCATGGTGCGGAAGCGGGCGATGATGCCCTCGGTCATGTCCATGGAGACGGACACCGCGCTGCCGATCGTGGTGCCGCCGATGGTCAGCATCAGGATGCCCGGGACGAGATACGCGATGTACGCGGAGCGGTCGGCGCCGCCACCGCTGATGCCGGCGCTCATCACGTCGCCGAAGATGTAGACGAAGAGCAACAGCAGCACGACGGGCGTCAGCAGCAGATTCAGCGTCATCGAGGGGTAGCGCCGGGCGTGCAGGAGGTTGCGGCGCAGCATCGTGGACGAGTCGCGCACGGCGAGGGACAGGGAGCTCATCGGGCTTCCTCCTTGGGCTGGTTCGGCTGGGTGGGTACGCCGGCGCCGCCGGTCAGGGCGAAGAACACGTCGTCGAGGTCGGGGGTGTGCACGGTCAACTCGTCCGCCTCGATGCCGACCGAGTCCAGCCAGTCGAGGATGGAGCGCAGCTCGCGCTGGCTGCCGTCGCTGGGGATCTGCAGCGCGAGGGCCTCGTCGTCCCGGTGGGCCTCGCGCAGGGAGAGGGCGGCCGACCGGTAGACGTCCGGGTCGGTGAACCGGAGCCGGATGTGTCCGCCGGGGATGAGCCGCTTGAGTTCCTCGGCGCTGCCCTCGGCGGCGATCCTGCCGTCGTTGAGCACGGCGATGCGGTCGGCGAGCTCGTCGGCCTCGTCCAGGTACTGGGTGGTGAGGAAGACGGTGACGCCGTCGGAGACCAGCTCGCGGATGATGCCCCACATGTTGTGGCGGGCGCGGGGGTCGAGACCGGTGGTCGGCTCGTCGAGGAAGATGATCCGGGGGTTGCCGACCAGCGTCATGGCGATGTCGAGGCGGCGCTTCATACCGCCCGAGTAGGTGGAGGCGGGCTTCTTCGCGGCGTCGGTGAGATCGAAGCGTTCCAGCAACTCGGCGGCGACGCGCCGCCCCTCGCGCTTGGGCAGGTGGTGCAGGTCGGCCATGAGGAGCATGTTCTCCTCGCCGGTGATCAGGCCGTCGACGGCGGAGAACTGGCCGGTCACCCCGATCGCGGCACGTACGCCGTCCGGTGACGTGGCGAGGTCGTGGCCCGCGACCTGGGCCTGACCGCCGTCGGCGGAGATGAGCGTGGACAGGATCTGCACGGCCGTGGTCTTGCCGGCGCCGTTCGGGCCGAGCAGGGCGAACACGGTGCCGGTCGGGATGTGCAGGTCGATCCCGTCGAGGACGGTCTTGTCGCCGTACGACTTGCGCAGACCGACGGTGGAGACGGCGGCGGACGGCTGCCGGCCGTCGCCCGACCTGGACGTGGTCATGACAGATGAAGGCATGGGGCCCTCCCGTTCGAAGGCGTGGTGAGCGGTGAAGTGGCGGGTGGCGTAAGGGGCTTGGGGCGGGTCAGGCCCGGGCGCGGCGGATGTCGATGTTGCCGAACTTGGTCCGGGCGCGGACCTCGACCGTTTCCTCGCTCTCCTCCGGGCTGTCGGAGGCGGTGAGCGTGTTGCGCACCTGTCCGTTGCCCGAGCCGGCGTCGAGCCAGGCGGCCGTGCCCTCACGGATGCCGATGTCGATGGCGCCGTAGGAGGTCTCGAGCTGGACGGTGCCACGGGCCACGTCGCCCACGCGCAGGGTGCCGTGGGCGGTGGTCGCGGTGACCGAGCTCTCGGCGCGGCGGATGTCGATGTCGCCGTTGGCGCCGCTCACCCGCAGATCGCCGATCGCGGTGCCGACGCTCGTGGAGCCGTGCGAGTTCTTCAGGACGGCCGGGCCGTCCACGACACCGACGCGCAGGCTGCCGGAGCTGGTGGTGATCTCGGCCAGGCCCTCGACCTGGTCCACGGTGATCGAGCCGTGCGACGCGGTCAGCTGGAGCGGGCCCGTCGAGTCCAGACGGACGTCACCCGACGACGTCTTCACGCGGACCTCGCCTAGCCGGCCCTCGCCGAGCACCTGGGTCCAGGAACCGGTCGTGTCGATGCGGGAGCCGGTGGGCAGCTCGACCGTCACGTCGACACTTCCGGTGGGCCCGACGAGATAGCGACCCTTGGGTGTCCTGATGGTCAGCACGCCGTTCGCGTAGGTGACCTCGGTCTGCTCGGCGACCCGCACGTCCTTGTCCTTCTTCGGGTCGCGGGGCCGCATCTCGACGACCGTGTCGAGGCGGTCGCTCGCGGAGAACTGGATGGAACCGGCGGCCACGTTGGCGATGACCGAGATCGGCTGGGGCGTGTCGAAAGAAGGCATGGCTGTCCCGTCCTCTTGGGTCTCAGGGTGAAGTTCCGGGTGAATTCGGGCGGGCGGGAGGCGCGGTCAGCGCACCCAGCCCGTGAAGCTCTGTCCGACGGTGCGGGTGGTGCGGGTGGCTTGGGTGCTTCCCGGTGTACGTGACGGGGTGCCGCCGTCGACCGCGGCCGACACGGCTCGTACCAGCCACGCGTTGACCGACAGGCCCTCGCGGCTCGCGGCCTCCTCGGCGCGCGTCTTGAGGTGGGCGGGCAGGCGCAGATTGACGCGGGCTGTGCCGCCCTCGTCTCCGTCGGCGGGCGCCGGGGCCGGCGCCTTGAGCGGCTCGGCGGGCCCGCTCCTGTCCTCGTACGCCTCGTCGGCCGCCGGCCGCGTGACGACGAAGTCCGGGTCGAGCCCGCGCAGCCGTACGTCGACCGAGCCGGGGGCGAGTTCACGGGTGATCTCGTCCATCGCGGCGGAGAGCACGTTGAGCATCGTCAGGCGGGTCGCCGACTCCAGGGGAGCGGTGAGCCGCTCGGCCAGCTCGCGGGCTTCTTCGCCGCCGGCTTCGGCGGCCACCGCGAGTTCGCGGCGGAGGTTGTCGACATACGGCGTGAGGTCCATGACGTCATAGTGGCACCACTTTGGCGCCATGCGCAAGCGCCTAAGGGACGTTCATGTGCTTCAGGGTTGATCAAGTGGCTCTGACCTGCGAAAACGTGGTGACACCGAGTTGCGTCAAAGAGGTGCCACGTGGAGCCCCACACGCTCTGGCGCCTCTGATGGCACCATGAGGCACCATGTGGCACCACGTGGCACCACGAGGTGTCATGCGGCGCCACGTGGTGCCATCGGGTCGAGGTCCGTCCATGTCCGGGCGAGTGGCCCCTGCCTCGGTTGGTTTCCCCGACTCGCCGAACAATCGAGTCGCCTGGACAAAAAAAGTTTTCGGTGGGACGGTGGGGTCATGTTGGACGTCACCGTGATCGAGGACCCGGCGGCAGCCGCGGTCTCCCTCGACCCGATCAGGGCCCGGCTGCTCGCGGAGCTGGCCGCCGGACCCGCATCCGCCGCCATGCTCGCCCCCAAGGTCGGCCTGCCGCGCCAGAAGGTGAACTACCACCTCAAGGCGCTGGAGAAGCACGGCCTGGTCGAGCTGGCGGGGGAGCGGCGCAAGGGCAATGTCACCGAGCGCCTGATGCGGGCCACGGCCGCCTCGTACGTGATCTCACCGGTCGCGCTCGGCGCCGTGCGGCCCGACCCGGACAGGGCCCGCGACCAGCTCTCCGCGCGCTGGCTGCTCGCCGTCGCGGCACGTCTCGTACAGGACGTGGGGGCGCTGCTGACCGGGGCCGCCAAGGCGAAGAAGCGCCTGGCCACCTACGCGCTCGACGGCGAGGTCAGGTTCGCGTCCGCCGCGGACCGGGCCGCCTTCATCGAGGAACTGACCCAAGGGGTCGGCGCGCTCGTCCGCAAATACCACGACGGATCCGCCGAGGGCGGCCGCGACCACCGCGTGGTGATCGCCGTGCATCCCTCGGTGAAGGATCCGCAGCCCCGACCGCCCCTCGAAGACTGACCGCACCAAGGAGTTACCGCCATGACGAACGAACCCAGGGAATTCGAGATCGCCCGCGAGTTCGAGGTCGACGCCACCCCCGAACAGGTCTGGGAGGCGCTCACCTCGGGCACCGGCGGCTGGCTGTGGCCGATGGAGTACGAGCCGAAGGAGGGCGGCCGCGGCCCCCATGGCGCCACGATCACCGCCTGGGACCCGGAGCGCCGGCTCACCGCCCGCTCGGACAACCCGGAAGCGCTGCCCCCGTTCCAGACCCTCAACCAGCTGGACCATGTCATCGAGGCCCGCGACGGAGGCAGCCGCGCCTGGGTCCGCTACGTCCACAGCGGGATCTTCGTCGACAACTGGGACGACTACTACGACGGCGCCGACAAGCACACCGACTTCTACCTGCACACGCTGCGCCAGTACCTGACGCACTTCGCGGGCCGCCCCGTCGCCTTCGCCATGTTCGACGGGCCCGCCGCGTCCGCGAACCCCGAGGCCCTCGCCGCCGTCGGCCGCGCCCTCGGCCTGCCCGACGACGCCGCCGAGGGCGCCAAGCTGCGCGTCCGGGGCCCCGGCGGCGAGACCCTGGAAGCCGTACTCGACTACCGCAACCCGTACTTCATCGGCCTGCGCACCGACGACGCCATGTACCGCTTCTTCGGCCGCGGCCGCTGGGGCGCGCCCGTCGGCATCGTCGTCCACGACTTCGCTCCGGACGCCGACGCCGCGCAGGACGAGACGGCCTGGCGCGGCTGGCTGGACGGGGTCTTCGCCTGACGACCCCGCCCCGCCGGACAACCCGCAGGTGCTGCGGACAGGCCCGCAGGTGCTACGGACGGAATCGCAGCACCTGCGGGTCGTGGTCGCTGATCTGGTCGTTGAACTCGCTGTTGATGTGCACGCTGTCGTACGCGAAGTCGTCGTGCCGGATCGACGGGCTGATCAGGATCTGGTCGAGGACCTGGCTGTTGCCCTGGTAGTCGTACGTGTAACGCTCGCTCCTCGGCAGGGACTTGATCGCCGACCACAGGGCGCCGCCGTCCTCCAGGCGCTGCGCCGTGCCGGAGAACTCGAAGTCGTTGATGTCGCCGAGCGTCACGACGTCGGCGTTCTTCTGCGCCTTGAGGATGTCCTTCACGAAGCCGTTCACCGCGTCCGCCTGCGCGTGGCGCTGGGTCTCCGAGCTGCGCGCCGGCGGTTGGTACTGCGCCGTCAGGCCCTGGTCGCCGCCCTTGGACGCGAAGTGGTTGGCGATGACGAAGACGGTCTTCCCGCGGAAGACGAACTCGCCCGCGAGCGGCTTGCGGCTGTTCTTCCACGCCTCGTCGGCGGGGGCGATCCGGCCCGGGGACGCGGTCAGCGCCGCCCGGCCGTGCGTCCGGGTGACGCCCACGGGGGTCGTGGAGTCGCCGCCGGCGCGGTCGGTGAACGAGACGCGCTCGGGGTTGAAGAGGAACACCTGGCGGATGTTGCCGCCGGGCTCGCCGCCGTCCTGGTCGTTGACCGGGTCGACGGAGCGCCAGTCGTACTTCGGGCCGCCGGCGGCGACGATCGCGTCGATCAGCTTGTTCACCGTGACGTCCGCGGCGACCGTGCCGTCGTCCTTCGCGCCGTTGTTGTCCTGGATCTCCTCCAGCGACACGACGTCGGGCGACTGGAGGTGGTCGACGATCGCGGCCGCGTGCGCGGCGAACGTGCCGTCGGCCGGGTCCAGGTTCTCGACGTTGTACGTGGCCACGGCCAGCTCGCCGCGCTTCTGCCGCCGCGTCGTCTCCCGCTCCAGGCCCCCCTTGTCCAGGGTGCCGAGCTCCCGTGCGACCAGCGTGTAGCCGCCGAACTGGGTGTAGTCCAGGGGGCCTTCGGTCCGTCCAGCCAGGGTGTCCCCGACGTTCGCCGCGGGGAAGTCGGCGACCGTGCCGAGCGACTGGATCTGGAGGCGGCCCGTGTTCTGGGACTCGTACGAGCCGTAGACGGTGCCGCCGCGGCGCGTGGGGTTCTCGTGCGGCTTGACCGTCACCCACAGCTCGGCGTACGCGTCGGAGGCGGTCACGACACGGGAGGAGCCGACGCGTACGTTCATGCCCTCCAGGGACTCGTAGAGGTCCAGGGCGTACTCCGAGGGGCGCAGCGGCAGCGCGTTGACCGAGCCGTTCGCCGCCGGGTCGCCGGCCGGGGCGTACACGGCGGGGACGGACTTCGCGTCGATGACCGTGGCGGCCGGGAGCGCGTTGCCCGACGAGACGACCGTGACCGTCGGCTTGGTGATCTCCGTGACGGACTGGTTGCCCGACGAGGCGCCGCCGGGGACGTACTCCGAGACCGTGCCCGAGACCGTCACCGCGTCGCCGGCGGCGGCCTTCGGGGCCGAGCTGGTGAAGACGAAGACGCCCTCGCTCGTGGCGGGGTCGTCGTCGGGCGCCGTGTCCTGGATCCAGAAGCCCTTTGACGAGCCGTAGGTTCTGACGCCCGTGACCACACCGGCCACGTCCGTGACCTGTTTCCCGGCCAGCGGGGACGTCCGGGTCGCGCCCTGGATGTCATGGATGCGTATCGCGGCCGCGTGCGCGGGCGAGGTGAGGACGACGGCGGAGACGGTGGAGCAGACGGCGGCGACGGTCAGCGCGGCGAGGCGCGACGAGTTCTTGCTCGGCAAGGGGTCCCTCCGGGGACGTGCGTGATGCGCCGGGACGAGGGCGGAGCGAGCGGGTCGCTCCGTGCTCTTCTACGCGCGTAAATCTCTTGTGGAGCAAGGGGAGTTGTCAAGGTTTCAGCGGTGTACGGTTCCTGACGGGTACATGAACCGGGCGGCATGCTGCCAAATCCGTCTAGGCTGAGCGGTCGCACAACACGTCCGGAGGAGAACAAGGCGATGTCAGACAGCTCCCCCCTGCCGCCGGCGAGGCTGCACTCCGAAGCGGAGCTCGCGCGCGCCGCCCTGGCCGCCCCGCTGCTCTCCCGCGCGGTGCGGCTCGCCCGCTGGGCGGGACCCACGACCCGGGTCGGCGCGGGCGGCGAACTCGTCGAGGAACAGCTGCCCGCCGCGGCGCTCGCACTCGGGCTCGCCGCAGACGCCGACGGGGCCGCGGACGCGAGCGAGGCCTGGCGGGTCGCGGTCGACACCGGGCTCGTGGAGATCGTGGACGAGGAGGAGGGCACCGTCACCGCGGGCGAGGAGCTCGCCGTCGTCGCCTCCGGCAGCCCGCAGGACGTCCTCGCCCTGTGGCTCGGCGCCCTGGACACCGCGCTCGCCGACGCGAGCGTGCCGGACCTCGACGACCTCGTCGACGTCCTGGAGGAGACCGGCGAGGTCGACTTCTCGCAGCTCGACTGGGACCCCGAGGCGGAGGCCGAGTTCCTCGAGGGCGTCCTCGGCAACCTCTACCTCCTGACGGTCACCGAGGGCGGCGCGGGCGACGAGCCGGTCCCGCTGCCCGCCCTCGCCGCGTCGATGATCGTGCCCGACGACATGGACGAGCCCACGGACGACGTCCTGGAGCAGGTGTCGGACGCGATGCTGAAGCTGGACGACCAGTTCCGGCTGCTCGTCCCGGTGGGGCTCGTCGAGTTCCAGCCGGTCGACGAGGCGCTGATGGCGGAGATCGAGGAGGGCGAGGGGGGCACCGAGCCCGACGCCTTCGACGACTCGGACGTCACGCGGTACGGCATGGTGCGGCTCACCCCGCTCGGGCTCTACGGCGTCCGCGCGCGCATGATCGACGCCGGTCTCGACGCGCCGGTCGTCGGCGACCTCGCGGACAAGGGCGCGGACACGCTGTTCGACGGCACGTCGTCGTTCCCGCAGGCCGCGGCGCAGGCCGAGATCGAGCAGTGGCTCGCGCGACGCCAACCGCTCGTCGCGGCACGGGAGTTGCTGGCCGCGGCGCGCGGCGCGGACGCCGGGGCGCCGCTGCGGCGGCTGCGCTGCCAGCAGGCGTTGTCCCTCGTGGGCGGCGAGGCGGAGCCGGCGCTCAGGGAGGTGCTCGACGACGCGGAGCTGGGCGGCCTCGCGCGCGTGTGGCTCGCCGAGCACGGGGCGGGCGACGTGCCCGCGCCGCCGGAGTCCCTGATCTTCTGGCTCACCGTCGACACGATCGCCGCGCAGCTCGCCCTGGAGGGCAACTCCGACGAACTCCAGGGCCTGGTCGAGGGGCTCGCGGCGCAGCACCGCGGGTTCTTCGCGGCGGCGTGGAAGGTGGACCACCCGGCGACGGCGGACGTCCTGGAGGCGATGGGACGTCTGCACCCCGACAAGAAGGTGGCCAAGGAGGCCCGTAAGGCGGCGTTCAAGGCGCGTTCCGCGCAGGGCGGGTAGCGGACAGCGACGGCGGGACAGGGAGGGGGCGGGGCGCGGGGGCGCCCCGCCCCTTTCGCGTACGCCCCGTCCCACCCCTCCCTCGGTCCCGCCCGCCGACGACCGTGAACGTGTTCGCTCTGCCGGCGTCGTGCGGCGTTCAGCCGCCGTTCAGGCATGGCAGGGACCGTGTGGCCGAAACAGCATCAGCGCCCGCTCCACCGCCACAGCCACCCGGTCACAGGAGACACCATGTCGCTCACCCGCAGGGACTTCACGAGACGCTCCGCCGCCACCGGCGCGGGCATCGCCCTGGCCGGCACCGTCGGCGCGCTCGCCACCGCTCCCGGTGCGCTGGCCGCCGAAGGGGACTACGAGGACGCGCAGGCCGAGGGCCACGAGGGCCACGACGCGCACCACCCCGGTGTCGGCTACGGCCCGCTCGTCGACGACCCGAAGGGCCTGCTCGCGCTGCCCGCCGGATTCTCGTACCGCGTCATCACGTACACCGGGAAGACGACCCTGGAGTCGGGGGAGTCCACCCCGTCCAACCACGACGGCACCGCCACCTTCGACGGTCCCCGCGGCGCCACGCTGCTCGTCAACAACCACGAGATCGGCGGCGCCCGCACCAAGGCGAAGTACCCGGTGCCGCTCGCCGAGGGACTCGTCTACGACCCGGCCGCCGCCGGTGGCTGCACCGTCGTCGAGGTCCGCCGCGACGGACAGGTCGCCGAGTGGGTCGGCATCGCCGGCACCGCCACCAACTGCGCGGGCGGGCGCACCCCTTGGGACACCTGGCTGACCTGCGAGGAGACCGAGGACAAGGCCGGCGCCAACGGCATGACCAAGGACCACGGCTACGTCTTCGAGGTCGACCCCGCGGACCGCCGCGCGAACCGCGAGCCCAAGCCGGTCAAGGCCTTCGGCCGGTACGCGCACGAGGCCGTCGTCATCGACCCCAAGCGCGGCCACGCCTACCTCACCGAGGACGCGTCCGGCCCCAACGGCCTGCTCTACCGCTGGACCCCGCCGAAGGGCTTCCAGCACGGCCGCGGCAAGCTGCGCACGCTCGCCGACGACGCGGGCGTCCTCCAGGCCACCAAGTGCTTCGACTCCGGCGGCCGCTTCGTCGACGACCTGTCGCGCGCCACGCAGATCGGCACGGTCTACGGCGTCGACTGGATCGACGTGTCCGACCGCGACGCCAAGACGGTCTCCGTGCGCAAGCAGTTCGCCGATGGCGAGGTCACCCGCGCCCGCAAGCTCGAAGGCATGTGGTGGGCCGACGGCGGCACGTACATCGTCTCCTCGTTCGCCCGTGCGGAGAGCCCCGTCCAGCACGACGGACAGGTCTGGTTCTACGACCCCAAGCGCCGCACCCTGACGCTCAAGGTCCTGCTCGGCGTGAACGCCGACCCGGCTGACGCGTCGGGGGCCGGCGCCTTCGACGGCCCGGACAACATCACGGTCTCCCCGTACGGCGGCCTCGTCATCGCCGAGGACGGCAACGGCATCCAGCACCTGTTCGGCGCGACCGACAGCGGACGCACGTACCCGATCGCGCGCAACGAGCTGAACATCGGCACCGAACAGGAGCCGGAGTACAGCGAGTTCACCGGCGTCACGTTCTCGCCCGACGGCCGGACCCTCTACGCGAACATCCAGACCCCGGGCATCATGCTCGCCATCTCGGGACCCTGGAAGCGCCAGCGCTCGAACTGAGCGCGGCTCACCCTCCGGCCGGCGCGCACGCACCTGTGGTGCGCGCCGGCCGCGGTCGTTCCCCGGTCAGTCCTGCTCCTGGGCCGACAGCCGCTCCGCGAGCGACTCCTCGTGCACGTGGATGAGGGCCGCGACCTCCTCCTGCTCCCACCAGGGATACGGGGTCGCCCGCGCGACGCACCACGCCAGGACCTCGGGGACCGTCGGACGGGCGTACGGGGACTTGGCCAGGCAGCGGGCGAGGAACGCCTCCCACTCCTGGTCCGGGACGCCGACGAGGTCCGGCGGCTCGTGCACTGTGCGGTGGATGACGTGCGGGGCGTTGCCCGCGCCGTGCGGATTGCGGCCCGTCGCGCAGAGGCCGAGCAGCGCGCCGAGCGCGAACACGTCCGCGGACGCGCCGGCCGGGACGGCGTGGGTGATCTGCTCGGGCGCCATGAAGCCGGGGGAGCCGACCGGTTCGGCGGCCGGTTCGCCGGTGCCGGGCGTCCCGCCGCCCGGCACCGCCGCCTTCGCGACACCGAAGTCGATGACCTTGGGCCCGGCCGGCGTCACCACGACGTTCGCCGGCTTGAGATCGCCGTGCACGAGCCCGGTCGCGTGGATCGCCGTGAGCGCCCCGGCGAGCGAGGCGCCGATCGCGGCGAGAGCACCCGGGTCCGGGAGGCCGAGCGCCGCCACCGCCTCGGACAGTGAGGGGCCCACGCAGAACTCGGCCGCGAGCCAGGGCACCGCCGCCTCGGGATCGGCGTCGAGCACGGCCGCCGTGAAGGGCCCCCGCACGGCCCGTGCCGCCTCCGTCTCCCACCGGTACCGCGCCCTGAACAGCGGCTCGGCGGCGAGAGGTTCCCGCACCGTCTTGACCACCACGACCTGGCCCGCGGGGGAGCGCGCCAGGTGGGCGGCCCCTGTGCCGCTGTCGCCGAGCTGACTGACGAGGCGGTAATCCGCGAGACGCACCATGGAACGCCATCCTCCTGTACGGCTTCGAACAGCGGTACCGCGGCTCGCCGCCGGCGGGCAGGGACGCCCGGAAGACCCGGGCCGCCGAGAGCCGCCGACGATCACTGCGACGCCGGGCAGCCACCGGGGGGTTCCCGCGAAGGCCATTGGTATCTAACATTTCAGTTCATGGCGGCCATCCGACGGGTGCAGCGCACCCTCCTCAGAGACCAGGCGTGCACCGCGATCCGTGACGCCATCGTCGGCGGGGACCTCGCGCCCGGCGCGGTCGTGCGTGACGTGGATCTCGCCGAACTCCTCGGCCTGTCCCGAGCGCCCGTCCGCGCGGCGTTCTCACGGCTCGTGGACGAGGGGCTCCTGGAGACCAAGCCGCAGAGCCACACCAGGGTCACCCCCCTGGTGGCGGCCGACGTCCGGGACGCGGCCGCCGTCGTACGCGCCATGCACGAGCTCGCCGTCCGCACCGCCGTGCCCCGCCTCACCCGCGCCGACACCGACGCGATGCGCGAGGCCAACCGGCGGTTCGTCGCGGCCGTCGCGGCCGGTGACGTGGACGCGGCCCTACGCGCGGACGACGAGCTGCACGGCGTCCCGGTCCGCGTCTCGGGCAACCGCGCCGCATCGGACACCGTCGCCCGTTACACGCCGCTCATCCGTCGTCTGGAACGGCGCCGCTTCGGCCAGGGCGCCGCGTGCGGCTCCGCCGAGCCGCACGCCCGCCTCATCGACGCCTGTGCCGCGGGGGACGTGACGGGCGCGGTGCGGATCACGACGGAGATCTGGCGCGTACTGGAGGAACTGGCCGACGAGGAGGCGTAGCCGGCCGGCACAGAAGCCGGCCGGTAGACAACGCGGGTCCCCGCACCCGCGACCCCGAACCGACCCCGGGAGGTCCCGTGACGATCGACGCGTACGAGCGCTACCCCCTGCTCTTCGGCCCCTCGCCCGTGCACCCGCTGGACCGGCTCACCGCGCACCTCGGCGGGGCCGCCCTCTGGGCCAAGCGCGAGGACTGCAACTCAGGGATCGCGTACGGCGGGAACAAGACCCGCAAGCTGGAGTACCTGGTCGCGGACGCGCTCGCGCAGGGCTGCGACACGCTCGTGTCGATCGGCGGGGTGCAGTCCAACCACACCCGCCAGGTCGCCGCCGTCGCGGCCCGCGCGGGTCTCAAGTGCGTTCTCGTGCAGGAGAGTTGGGTCGAGTGGCCCGACTCCGTCTACGACAAGGTCGGCAACATTCTCATCTCCCGGCTCGCGGGCGCGGAGGTGCGCCTGGTGCGGGCCGGGTTCGGCATCGGCGTCAAGGAGAGCTGGGAGCAGGCGGTCCGCGAGGTGGAGGAGGCGGGCGGCCGCCCGTACGCGATCCCCGCCGGGTGCTCCGAACACCGCCTCGGCGGCCTGGGGTTCGCCCAGTGGGCTTTCGAACTCGCCGAACAGGAACAGGCGTTGGGCGTCTTCTTCGACACCGTCGTGGTCTGCTCGGTCACCGGGTCGACCCAGGCGGGGATGATCGCGGGATGCGCGGCGCTCGTCGAGTCCGGCGGCCGACCCCGCCGCATCCTCGGTATCGACGCCTCCGCCGAGCCGGACCGCACCCGCGAGCAGATCCTGCGGATCGCCCGGGGCACGGCCCGGCTCATCGGCGTACGGAGGGAGCTGACGGAGGACGACGTCGAGCTCGACGAGCGCTATCACGCGGGGACGTACGGGGTCCCCGACGAGGCCACCCTCGACGCGATGCGGCTGGCCGCCCGCACCGAAGGCATGGTGACCGATCCCGTGTACGAGGGAAAGTCGATGGCCGGGATGATCGACCTGGTGGCCCGGGGCGAGATCGGCGCCGACGCGACCGTCCTGTACGCCCACCTCGGCGGCCAGCCGGCCCTGAACGCCTACAGCGCTTTGTTCCAGTGATCTGCGTCGCTGCAAAAGCTCGTTCCGGAGGGCTCATGCGCAGGTGAGCGCAGGTCGCGAGGGGTGTTTCACGGACATCGTCACCGAAGTGTGAGGACGTAGACGTGGTGTCCGCGGGTGCGCGGGGCGCATACTCGTTGAATGACAAGGCCCCCCAGTACGCGCCGCCAACTTCCGGGCAGCCCCTTCAACGTTCCGGCAAAGCCCGCTCCGCCGGTCGAGCAGTTCGCCGTGGGCGACCGCGTTTCCCATGATCAGTACGGCCTCGGCAGGATCATCGGAGTCGAGGGAGAGGAAGCCGTGCTCATCGACTTCGCCGGGCAGCAGGGCCGTTTCCTGAGCCCGTTCTCCAAGCTGTCCAAGCTCTGACGTATCCGACGCTTCGGAACCGGCGCCCTGGATTCGGGGGTCGTGTCCACGGCTTCGGAGGCTGACGCCATGAGGCGGTCGGCAGCATGGGTTTCCGTGCCGCCGACCGCCTCTGCCGTGTCCGCCCGTCACCCCTCGTGACGCCCCGGATCCCGGCGGCAACCCCTCGCTCGCATGAGCGAGGGACTGCAGTCCTCGGGGAGCCTGTGCCGCAGGCCGTTTCTCAGAGCGCCTGGGCCGCCGGCTTGACCATGCCGCGTACCGTCCGCGACTTCACGAAGTCGCCCATGGCCGTCATGTCCCACTCGCCGGAGAACTGGCGGATCAGCTTCGCCATCATCACGCCCGTCTGCGCCTCCGCGTTCGTCAGGTCGAAGCGGACCAGCTCCTCGCCCGTCGCCGCGTCGATGAGGCGGCAGTACGCCTTGGCGACCTCGGTGAACTTCTGGCCCGAGAACGAGTTCACCGTGAACACCAGGCCCGTCACGTCCTGCGGGAGCCGGCCCAGGTCGACGACGATCACCTCGTCGTCCCCGCCGCCCTCGCCCGTGAGGTTGTCGCCGGAGTGCTTGATCGCGCCGTTCACGATCGAGAGCTTGCCGAAGTAGCAGCTGTCCACGTGGTTGCGCTGGGGGCCGAAGGCGATGACAGACGCGTCCAGGTCGATGTCCTTGCCGCGGAACGCGGGCTCCCAGCCGAGACCCATCTTGACCTGCGAGAGCAGCGGCTGCCCGCCCTTGACCAGGGACACTGTCTGGTTCTTCTGGAGGCTGACGCGCCCCTTGTCCAGATTGATCTTCCCGGCGCCCGGAGCGGGGGCCGCGGGCGCGGCGGCCGGTACCGCGGGGGCCGGCGCGGGCGGCGCCACACGCGGGTCGATCGGGGGAGTCGTCGGCGCGGGCATGGTCTGCACGGGCTGTGCGGGCTGCACCGGCGCGGGGGCCGGGGCCGCGGGCTCCTCGACGCTCACGCCGAAGTCCGTGGCGATGCCCGCCAGGCCGTTCGCATAGCCCTGGCCCACCGCGCGCACCTTCCACGCGCCGTTGCGCCGGTAGATCTCGACGATCACGAGGGCCGTCTCGGTGCCGAGCTGCGGCGGCGTGAACGTGGCGAGCACGGAGCTGTCGTCGACGCCCCTGATCGTGGCCGTGGGCTCGATGCCCTGGAAGGTCTGGCCGGCCGCGTCCGGGCTCGCGGTGACGACGATCTTCTCGATGCCCGGCGGCACGGCGGCCGTGTCCACCACGATCGCGTCCGGTGCCGTGCCGCCGCCCGAGCGGTAGGTCACGCCCGGGCCCGAGGGCTGGTTGTAGAAGATGAAGTCGTCGTCGGAACGCACCTTGCCGTCGGCGGTGAGCAGCAGGCCCGAGACGTCGAGCCGCACCGGGGCGGCGACGTCCACCGCCACGCGGGCGGTGGACAGCGGGATGTTCGAGCCGGGGGTCATAGCGGTCATGCCGGGGTAACGAGCGGTGCCGCTTTGCCGTTCCCTTACCTGCCGATGACTTCCCACCGATGGCTCAGGGCACCACCACGATCTTGCGCCCCACCCCGGACGCGAACTGGTCGAGCGCCTGCGGATACGCGTCGAGGGGCAGCCGGTCGCTGATGAACACGTCCGGGTCGAGGACACCGCCCGCGAACAGCTCGGCGGCCCGCTCGTAGCTGTGCAGGACGGCCATCGAGCCGGTGATGGTGATCTCCTGGTTGTAGATCCGGTACGGGTCGATGGACACGCGCGCGGCGTAGTCCGCGACGCCGAACTGGAGGAACGTCCCCGCCTTCGCGACCCGCTCAAGACCGTCCTGGATCGCGCCCGCGTTGCCCGTCGCGTCGATGACGACGTCCCAGCCCTGCGGACGGTCGAGCTCGTCCGCGTTCGCCCCGGACCCCGAGACGCCCAGCTTCCGGGCGGTGGCGAGCCGGTCCGCGTTCAGGTCCACGACGTCGACGCTCGCGGCGCCGGTCCGCTTGGCGAGCTCCAGCATCATCAGGCCCATCGTCCCGGAACCGTAGATCAGCACATGGGAGCCGAGGCGCGAGTTCAGCACGTCGTAGCCGCGTACGGCGCACGACAGCGGCTCGATGAGGGCCGCGTCCTCGGTGCGGACGTGGTCGGGGAGGCGTACGCAGTTGGCCACGGGCGCGACGGCGTACCGGGCGGCGCCGCCCGCGGTGGTGACGCCGATCGCGGCCCACCGCTCGCAGAGGTTGTTGTGGCCCGAACGGCAGTAGCGGCACTCGTAGCAGTAGAGGGAAGGGTCGACGGCCACGCGGTCGCCGGCCGACACCTCGCGCACGTCACGCCCGAGGCCGACGACCACGCCCGCGAACTCATGACCGGGCACCACCGGCAGGGTCGGCGCGAACTCGCCCTGGAGGATGTGCAGATCGGTGCCGCACAGCCCGCATGCCGCGACCTCCACGACGACGTCGCGCGGTCCTGGCGTGGGGTCGGGGACCTCCGTGACCACTGCCTTGCCGACGGACTCGATGACGGCGGCCTTCATTTCACAGCTCCCAACGACAGGCCCTGGACCAGTTTGTCCTGGGCGGCGAATCCCGCGGCGAGTACCGGCAGGGAGATCACGAGGGACGCGGCGCACACCTTCGCCAGGAACAGGCCCTGGCTCGTGATGAAGCCGGTCAGGAAGACGGGCGCGGTCTGCGCGACGACACCGCTGAGCACGCGCGCGAAGAGGAGTTCGTTCCAGCTGAAGATGAAGCAGATCAGCGCCGTCGCGGCGATGCCCGGCATGGCGATGGGGGCCACCACGCGCGCGAGGAGGGTCGGCAGTCGCGCCCCGTCGATCCGCGCGGCCTCGATGACCGCGATCGGCACCTCGGCGAGGAACGACTGCATCATCCACACCGCGATCGGCAGGTTCATCGACGTGTAGAGGATGACCAGGAGCCAGATGTTGTCGAGCATCCCGGTGTTCTTGGCGAGCAGGTAGATCGGCAGGAGGCCCGCCACGACGGGGAGCATCTTCGTCGACAGGAAGAAGAACAGGACGTCGGTCCACTTCTTCACGGGCCGGATCGACAGCGCGTACGCGGCCGGCAGGGCCAGGACCAGTACGAACAGCGTCGAGGCGAGCGACGCCACCGTCGAGTTGACGAGCGCGGGCCACGGGCTCGCGCCGCCCGCCGTGCCGAAGAAGTCGCGGTAGCCGTCGAGGGTGAGGGACGCCGCGAACGAGGGCGGGTTGGTGGCGGCGCTCTCCTCCGAGTGGAAGGACGTCAGCACCATCCAGGCGATGGGCAGGAAGAACAGGATGCCGGCGAGCCAGGCGACGAGCCCGAGCCCTTTCACACGCGGTGGACGGACATTCATGCGCGGGACGCCTCCTCGCGGAACAGCGACGACACCACGCGCAGCGCGAACGTCGCGATGATGATCGAGCCGATGACGACCAGGACGCCGGCGGCCGACGCGAGGCCGTTCTCGTGGGCCTGGTAGAAGCTCTGGTAGACGGTGTACGGCAGGTTGGCGGTGCCGAGGCCGCCCGAGGTGATCGTGAAGACGGCGTCGAAGTTCTGCACGATGTACACCGAGCCGAGCAGGGCGCCCAGTTCGAGGTAGCGGCGCAGGTGGGGCAGGGTCAGATACCGGAAGACCTGCCAGTTGCCCGCGCCGTCCATCCGGGCCGCCTCGATGAGTTCGGGGGAGCGCGACTGGAGGCCCGCGAGCAGGATCAGCATCATGAACGGTGTCCACTGCCACACCAGGGCCGTCTCGACGGCGAGCAGCGGGGTGTTGGAGATCCAGTCGGGCTGGGGGCCGCCGACGTAGTGCAGCAGGCCGTTGAGAAGCCCGTACTCGGGGTTGTACAGGACGTGCTTCCACAGCAGCGCGGCGGCGACGGGAACCAGCAGGAACGGCGCGATGAGGAGCGTGCGCACGAGGCCGCGGCCGCGGAACTTGCGGTCGAGGAGCAGTGCGAGGCCGAGTCCGACGACCAGGCTCACGATGACGACCGTCGCGGTCAGCAGGATCGTCGTCAGGACGGACTTGCGCAGGTCCGGGTCGGTGAGCACCTCGCCGTAGTTGGCGAACCAGGTGAAGCGGCGGGCGTCCGGATACAGGGCGTTCCAGTCGAAGAACGAGATCACCAGCGTCGCCACGAAGGGCAGCTGGGTCACCACGATCATGAACACGAGGGCGGGCAGGAGCGGGGCCCTGGTGGCCCAGGCGCGCAGCCGGCCGGGGGTTTTGGCGGTGCCCACGCGCGCGTGGGCGACGGGAACGGTCGTGGTCGCGGTCATCGTCCCTCGTACTCCTTCGCGATCTCGTCGGCGAGCTTCTGGGACTTCCTCAGGGCCGTGTCGACCGACTGGCGTCCGGCGATGGCCGCACTGATCTCCTGCGAGACCTTGGTGCCGAGATCGGTGAACTCGGGGATGCCGACGAACTGGATGCCGGGCGCGGGCCGCGGCTGGACGCCCGGGTCGCGGGGGCGGGCCCCTTCGATGGCCGCGCGCGTCACGTCCTGGAAGGCGGCGGCCTCCTTGCGGTACTCCGGGTTGGTGTACGTCGAGGCGCGCTTGCCGGCCGGCACGTTCGACCAGCCGATCTTGTTGCCGACCAGGTTCTCGTAGCCCTTGCCCGACGCCCAGGAGACGAACTTCCACGCCTTGTCGGGGTTGCGTGAGGCGTTCTGCACGCCCCAGGCCCACGTGTAGAGCCAGCCCGAGCTCGCCGTCCTCTCGACCGGCGCGGGTACATAGCCGATCTTGCCCTTGACCGGGGACTTCCCCGATTCGAGCGAACCGGCGGCGGCCGTGGCGTCGTACCACATGGCGGTCTTGCCCTGGGTGAGGTTGTTGAGGCATTCCGCGTAGCCGGACTGGGCGGCTCCGGACTCGCCGTGCTTGCGGACGAGGTCCACGTAGAAGCGGGTCGCCTTCTCGAACCCGGGCGAGGTGAGCTGCGCCTTCCAGTTCTTGTCGAACCAGGTGCCTCCGAAGGTGTTCACCACCGTAGTCAGTGGCGCCATGAGCTCGCCCCAGCCGGGCAGGCCGCGCAGACAGATGCCCTTCATCCCGGGCTCGGCGCCGTCCGCCTTCGCGGCGAGGTCGGCGACCTGTTGCCAGGTGGGGTGCGCGGGCATGCGCAGCCCCTTCCTGGCGAAGACGTCCTTGCGGTACATGAGGAAGGACGACTCGCCGTAGAACGGCTGGCCGTAGAGCTTCCCGTCGTCCCCGGTGAGCGACTCGCGCATCGGCTTGAGGATGTCCCGCTCGTCGTACGCGGTGTCCTTGCGCGCGTACGAACCGAGTTCGTGCAGCCAGCCGTTGCGGGCGTAGATCGGAATCTCGTAGTTGCTCAGCGTCGCGACGTCGTACTGGCCCGCCTGGTTGGCGAAGTCCTGGCTGATCTTGTCGCGGACGTCGTTCTCCGGCAGGACGGTGAAGTTCACCTTGATGCCGGTCTCCTTGGTGAAGTGCGCGGCGGTCAGCTTCTGCAGCTCGGTCATCTGCGGGTTGTTCACCATCAGGACGTTGATGGAGTCACCGCCCGAGCCGGTCCCGCCGGCGCCGGCCCAGCAGCCGGAGAGCAGCGGGGCGAGCAGCGTCCCTGCGGCGGCCGCGGCGCACAGCGCGCGCGGCCTCCGTCGGCTCTGGGTTCGCATGAATGCTCCTGAACGTATGAGGCAAAAGGGGAGAAAAGGGGTACGCCGAGGTGTGCGGAACCCGTCGGCGTACGCAGGCAGGGGCGTCAGACGCGGATGACCTGGGGCCCCTGCAACGCATAGCGGTGAGCCTCGGACGCGGGCAGCAGGGTGCTGGTCACGATCGCCTCCAGCGAGGAGACCGGCGCGAACCGGCAGAAGCTGACCGCCCCGAACTTGGTGTGCACACCCGCGAACACCGTGCGCCGCGAGGCCCGCACGGCCTGCGCCTTGACCTCGCTGACCGCGGGGTCGGGCGTGGTCAGGCCGTGCTCGCGCGAGATGCCGTTGGCGCCGATGAACGCCAGGTCGATCACGAACCCGGCGAGCATCTTCGTCGTCCAGTGGTCGACCGTTGCCAGCGTGCCGGACCGCACCCTGCCGCCGAGCAGCAGCACCGTCGTGTTCTCCGCCTCGGCGAGTGCGCCCGCCGTGGCCAGCGACGCGGTGACCACGGTGAGCGGCCGGTCCCGCGGCAGGGCCTCGGCGATGAGCTGGGGCGTGAACCCCTCGTCGACGAAGACGGTCTCCGCGTCCCCGAGCAGCTCGGCCGCCGCGGCGGCGATCCGGCGCTTCTCCGGGACGTGCATGGTGGTCCGGAAGGCGAGCGTCGTCTCGAACCCGGCGCTCTCCACGGGATAGGCGCCGCCGTGCGTGCGCCGCACCAGGCCGTGGTCCTCCAGGGCCCGCAGGTCGCGCCGCACGGTCTCCTTCGCGACGCCGAGTTCGGCCGCGAGCACGGTGACGTCGACGGAGCCGCTGCGGCGTGCGGCGCGCACGATCTCCCGCTGGCGTTCCTCCGCGCTCATGCTGTGCACCTCTCTGTGCGGTCCTGGCTGTGCGTTGCGGGCCGTGGGGGGGCCTGCCCGGTGTCCGGTCCCGCCGCCCGTTCGGGCCCGTGCGGCGACTCTGGGAAATTTGTACAGCGGGCCCGCGGCCGTGACCAGGTTCGTTACCGGTCCGATGCTGCCCGTCTGTGCCCGTTCGCACCGGCGTCTGCCCGCCACGGACCTGGGGCGGTGCGCGCAAGCGGGCACGGCGATGCCCGTTCGGGGCGCCGCGGCCGCCCGTTCGCTGCCCGCATGCCGCGTTCGCTTTGCGTCAAGGAGTGCCGAGAAGGCGTCAACAGCACGTCATCGGCGGGGCCGGGGCGGGTGCGGGCGGGCATAACGTCACTGCCGAAGCACTCATTCGTCAGCACCTTTTGCCACCACCCAGGAGCAGCCGTGAACGACCGCATCGAAGCCGACGACGCCGAGCCCTGCGAACCCACCCCGGCCGGACCCCTGTTCGTCCCCGTCCGGCCGGGACCCGGAACCTGCGCGACCCGTCTCTTCCGCACCACGCGCGGTGGCCGCACCGCCGTCGGCTTCACCAGCGAGCGCCTCCTCGTCGACGTGCTCGGCCCCGGCCAGCCGTGGATCAGGCTCGCCGAACCCGCCCTGCGGGCCCTCACGGGACCGGTGGGTGTCACCGAACTCACCGTCGACCCGCGCCCGGCGGCGGCGCCCGCCGGTCACCGCGGCTGAAGGGGCCCGTCCACATGGCCGTCACGACCTTGGCCACCGCCATTCCGGCGCAGTCGCCCGACGATCTCTCACTCTGGCCCGCCACCACCGTCCGGGGACCGCACGGCGATCCGACCGTCTCCGGGGTCGAACTCCCGGACGTGGCAGCGGAGTTCGGCACCCCCGTCTACGTACTCGATGAGACGGACGTGCGCGAACGCTGCCGCGCCTACCGCAGCGCCTTCCCCGGCGCCGACGTCCTGTACGCGGCCAAGGCGTTCCTGTGCCGTGCGATGGTCCACTGGGTCCACGAGGAGGGACTCGGGCTCGACGTGTGCTCGGCGGGCGAGCTGGAACTCGCGGTCATCGCCGGCCTGCCGCCCGAGCGGATCGTCTTCCACGGCAACCCCAAGAGCCCCGAAGACCTGCGTGCGGCCCTGCGGCACGGCGTGGGGCGCATCGTCGTCGACTCGACCTCCGAGATGGCCCGCCTCGCCGCGTACGTCCCCCAGGGCACCCGGCAGCGCGTCATGGCACGCGTCGTGCCGGGCGTCGCCGCGGGCGGGCACGCCGCGATCCGCACCGGGACGGACGACCAGAAGTTCGGCCTGCCCATCGCCGACGGCTCCGCGATGCACGCCGTGACACGCCTCGTCGAGCAGCCGGGGCTCGAACTGGCCGGGCTGCACTGCCACATCGGCTCGCAGATCGACACCGTGAAGCCGTACGTCGTCGCTGTGCGGCACCTCGTCGGCCTGATGGCCCGCGTCCGCGACCGGCACGGGATCACGCTGCCTGAGCTCGACATCGGCGGCGGCCATGCGGTCGCCCACCGGCCCGGCGAGCACTCGCTCGACGTGCCGGAGCTGGCCCGCCGCGTGCGCCGGGAACTCGCAGACGCCTGCGCCCAGTCGGACCTTCCCGTGCCGCGCCTCGCCGTCGAGCCGGGCCGCGCCGTCGTCGCCCGCGCGGGCGTGGCCCTGTACCGGGTGCTCGCAGTGAAGCGCACCGGCGCCCGCGTCTTCGTCGCCGTCGACGGAGGTATGAGTGACAACCCGCGGCCCGCGCTCTACGGCGTCCGCTACGCGCCCCGCCTCGTCGGCAGGCGCTCCACGGCGGCCACGCGCCCCGTCACGGTCGTCGGGCGGCACTGCGAGGCGGGCGACGTCCTCGCCTCGGACGTGCCGCTGCCGGACGACGTACGGCCCGGGGACCTCCTCGCCGTGCCCGTGGCGGGCGCCTACCACCTGTCGATGGCGTCCGGCTACAACTTGGTGGGGCGGCCGCCCGTCGTCGCCGTGGCGGACGGGCGGGCCAGGCTCCTGGTGCGCCGCGAGTCGGCACAGGACCTCAGGAGCCGCGACACAGGGCTCTGAACCGCCGCCTCAGTACGGCCAGATGGGCGGGTTCGTCACGAAGTGCCCGCCCATCCGTGTGTGGTCGGGGTTCTCCGGGTCCAGCTCGCCGAATTCGGCGATCAGCTTCTCCGCGAACTGCTCCGAGTCGTCCTGCGGCTCGTAACCGAGCGCCCGCGCGGAGGACAGGTCCCACCACACGCGCGTGTTGTCGGACGAGCCGTAGACGACGGTGTGCCCGACGCCCTCGGCCCTGATCGCGGCGTCGAAGAGCCTCGCGCCGTCGCCCGGGCTCAGCCACACGGACATCATCCGTACGTTCGTCGGCTCCATGAAGCACGAGCCGATGCGCACGGACACGGTCTCCTGGCCGAACTTGTCCCAGTAGAACTGCGCGAGGTCCTCGCCGAACGACTTCGACAGGCCGTAGTAGGTGTCGGGGCGGCGGTGCGTGTCGACGGGCACGCGCGGGTCGCCGTCCGCGGGGCGGGGTGTGTAGCCGATCGCGTGGTTCGACGAGGCGAACACGATGCGGCGCACGCCTTCCTCACGCGCGGCCTCGTAGAGGTTGTAGAGCCCTTCGATGTTCGCCTTGAGGATCTTGTCGAAGGTGGACTCCAGGGAGATGCCCGCGAGATGGACGATCGCGTCCACGCCGCGCACGGCCTCGCGCAGGGCGTCCCGGTCGGCGAGGTCGGCCGTGATCGCGTCCGGCTCGCCCTCGATCGGCCGGGCGTCGAGGAGGCGCAGCTCGTAGCCGTAGGCCGGAAGCAGTCCGCGCATCAGGGTGCCGAGGCCGCCGGCGGCTCCGGTGAGCAGGACAGTGCGGGGAGCGGGCATGCGGGAGTCTCCTCGAATAGTCAGCCAGATGGCCGCATTCATGCACGGCATTCACATCCGTGGACACGCTAAAGATTGCCGCCGGGCGGAGTCAAGTCTCCTGCGGAGGCTCGAAATCCGCTGCCACGATGCGAGTTAGCGTGCTTGACCCATGCCCGGGGGGCGGATTAGCGTGAGCGTGTTCAGAAATATAGACGCAAATCAGAACCGTGCACGCCAAGGGAGAGCCCGTGACGTCAGCCCCTCTCGCCGCTCGACTCAGCATCCCCAGCGGGCCGCTGTTCTTCCCGGTCACCGCCTTCGGACCCGACGGCACCCTCGACCTCGACACCTTCCGCACCCATGTGCGCCAGGGCGTCGAGGCCGGGGCCGCCGCGGTCTTCGCGTGCTGCGGGACGGGTGAGTTCCACGCCCTGACCCCCGAGGAGTTCCAGGCGTGTGTGGCCGCGGCCGTCGAGGAGACCGCGGGGCGGGTGCCGGTCGTCGCGGGCGCCGGGTACGGCACGGCCCTCGCCGTGCGCTACGCGCGCCTCGCCGACGAAGCCGGCGCCGACGGGCTCCTCGCGATGCCGCCCTACCTCGTGGTCGCCGGCCAGGAAGGCCTGCTGCGCCACTACTCGGAGCTGGCCGACGCGACCGCCCTGGAGATCATCGTCTACCAGCGCGACAACGCGGTGTTCACGCCCGCGACCGTCGTCGCCCTCGCCCGTCACCCCAAGATCCTCGGCCTCAAGGACGGCCTCGGCGACCTCGACCTCCTCCAGCGCACCATCAGCGCCGTACGCGCCGAGGGCCTCACCGACTTCCTCTACTTCAACGGCCTGCCCACCGCCGAACTCACCGGACTCGCCTACCGCGGTATCGGCGTCGGTCTCTACTCGTCCGCCGTGTTCTGCTTCGCGCCCGACATCGCCCTCGCCTTCCACACGGCCCTGCGCACCGGCGACGACGCCACCGCCAACCGCCTCCTCGACGGCTTCTACCGGCCACTCGTCGAACTCCGCAACGAAGGCCGCGGCTACGCCGTCTCCCTCGTCAAGGCCGGCGTCCGGCTCACCGGCCTCGACGTCGGCGAGGTCCGCCCGCCCCTGCACGAGCCCACCGACGAGCACCTCAAGCGGCTCGCCGGCATCGTCGAGCGGGGCCGCGCGCTCCTGGCGGAGACGGGGGACCAGGCGTGAGGGCATCCGCCTTCGTCTACCCGTGGGACGTCAACGGCGACCCCGAAGCCGCCGGCCGCATCGCCGGCCTCGGCGTCCAGCAGGTCACCCTGGCCTCCGCCTACCACTCCACCCGCGCCCTGACGCCCCGTCACCCGAGCCACCGCGTCGTCACGGCCGAACACGCCGCGGTCCTCTACCCGCCCGGCGACCGCTGGCGGGGCCGGGACCTGCGGCCGTACGAGGCGGGGGACTGGGCACCCGGCGACGCCTTCGGGCAGGCCGCCGAGGCGCTCGCCGGCGCCGGGCTCGACGTCCACACCTGGGTCGTCCTCGCCCACAACTCCCGTCTGGGCGCGGAACGTCCGGACACCTCCGTCGTCAACGCCTACGGCGACCGCTATCCGTGGGCCCCCTGCATCGCGCAGCCCGCCACGCGCGCGTACCTCGTCGACCTGGCGGCGGAGGCGGCCGTGCGGCCCGGCGCGAAGGGCACCGAACTCGAATCCCTCGGCTGGTACGGGCTCGCGCATCTGCACGCCCACGACAAGACCGCGGGCGTCGGCCTGGGGGAAGCCGGCCAGTACCTGATGTCGCTCTGCTTCTGCCCGTCGTGCCGCGACGGATACGGCCGACAGGGCCTGGACGCGGACGAGTTGGCGGCCGACGTCAGGCGCGCCCTCGAACCCCTGTGGCGCGGGCGCGGCACCCCGGACGCCGGCTGGGCGGCAGTGGAGAAGCTGCTCGGGGCGCGCGCGGCGGCGGGCACGCGCGCGTGGCGCGACGGCGTCGCCCGTGGCCTCCAGGAGGACGCCGTCGCCGCGGTCCGTGCGCAGGCGCCGGACGGTTTCCGCATCCTGCTGCACGCCGACCCGGCGTCGTACCACTGCGGGGCGAACGCGGGTGTGGACCCGGCGCACATCCTCGCGGTCGCGGACGGCGTGGTCGTGCCGTGCACGGGCGGCGCGGAGCTGATAGCTCCCTTCGCCGCTCAGGGCGGGGGAGTGGTGGCCGCCAACCTCACCGTGGTCGCCGGGATGGGCGGCAGCCCCGGCACGCTCGCCGCCGACGCCCGGCGCGCCGCCGGACTCGGCGCCACCGAACTGCGGCTCTATCACGCGGGCTTGGCGTCGGACAGCGACCTGGAACTGATCGCGGAGGCCCTGTCGGACCTCGCCTGAAAGCGGTTACCATCCGCGCACCACAATCGACGCTTCCTACGGAGGGGACACGAGGTGCGCGTGCGTAACCAGGGGCGGGGCCAGGGTCGCAGACAGGTTCGGAGTCAGGGGGCAGCCGCGCTGCTGTGCGCGGGGGTGATGGCGGGCGCGGCGGTGCTCGGCGGGACGGTGCCCGCGGCGGCGGCGCAGGCAGATGTGACCGGCGCCGTCCAACAGGAGGACATCCAGGCACAGTTGGCGGCCATCCCGGGCATGTCGGTCGTCTCCGTGACCGACAAGGAGGGCTACCCCTTCTACACGCTCACGTACGCGCAGCCGGTCGACCACAGCAACCCCAAGGCCGGCACGTTCACGCAGCGCCTCACGCTCTGGCACAAGGCGGCCGCCAAGCCCACCGTCTTCTACACCGGCGGCTACACGCTCTCCTCCAGCACCCGCGAGATCACCAAGCTGCTCGACGCCAACCAGGTCTCCATCGAGCACCGCTACTTCGCGGAGTCCCGCCCCAAGGGCGCGGCGGGCGACGACTGGTCCAAGCTCACGGTCTGGCAGGAGTCCAGCGACGAGCACCGCGTCACGCAGGCCCTGCGCACCATCGAGAAGGGCAAGTGGCTCGGCACGGGCGGCAGCAAGGGCGGCATGACCGCCACGTTCCACGAGCGCTTCTACCCGAAGGACCTCGACGCCGTCGTCGCGTTCGTCGCCCCGAACGACGCCAACAACAAGGACGACAGCGGCTACGAGAACTTCTTCAGGACGGTCGGCACGCCCGAGTGCCGTGCCGCCCTGAACGCCGTACAGCGAGAGATGCTGGTGCGCCGCGACGCCCTCATCCCCAAGTTCGAGGCCGACGCGGCGGCGGCCGGTGACACGTTCGAGGAGACCCTCGGAACCACCGACAGGGCCTACGAGTTCGCCGTGCTCGACCAGGTGTGGAACTTCTGGCAGAGCGGCACGATCGACGACTGCCCGACCGTGCCCGACGCTAAGAAGGCCACCGACGACGAGCTCTACACCTGGTCGAAGGGGCACGGCTTCAGCGTCTACCAGGACGAGACCCTCGGCACGAACGGCACCGGGCCCTACTACCGGCAGGCCGCCACCCAACTCGGCTGGGCCGACCTCAAGTTCAAGCACCTCAAGGACGTCCGTCACTACCCGGACATCTACCAGCCCAACTCGGTCCTGCCCGCCGCCATGCGCGGCACGTACGACGGTTCCGCGATCTCCGGCGTCGACAAGTGGGTCAGGACGCGGGGCGAGCGGATGATGTTCGTGTACGGGCAGAACGACCCGTGGAGCGCCGAGAAGTTCACCCCGAGCGGGCACGACTCGTACCGCTACGTCGTGCCCGGCTCCAACCACGGCGCGTCCATCGCCAAGCTGCCCGCCGACGAACAGGCCAAGGCCGTCGCCACCGTCAAGCGCTGGGCCGGCGTGCAGTAGCGCACGCGAGCGCGAGTCCGGCCGCACCGAGCAGCGGCAGCAGGACGCGGTGGTCCACGACCGCGATGAGGCCCGCGCCCATCGCGAGGGCCACCGCGTTCGGCGCGAACATCAGCGTGTTCGCACTCGCCACCGCGCGGCCGACGAACGCGTCCGGGGTCTCGCGCTGGACCGCGGTGAGCGCCGCGATCAGGACGCACGGCAGGCCCATGCCGATCGCCGCGCTGCACCCGAGTGCCACGGCGTCGTACGGGAGCGCGCGCAGGCCCGCGCCCACCGCGAACAGGGCGATCCCCGCCGCCGCGAACCGGCGCTCGCCGAGCCGCCGCAGCAGCCCTCCCGCGGCGAGCCCGGCCACGACCGAACCGGCGCCCTGCGCGGCGTACAAGACCCCCGCGTACGAGGGGGAGCGGCCGAGGCCGCCGTCGACGACCGCGTAGAGCGCGGCGCCGTTCAGGCCCGCAAGCAGCATGGTGGCCGCGGCGGCCAGGACGAGGGGCCAGCCGCTCCTGCCGCCACAGTGCGCGCACGCCCTCCGCGGTGCGGGCCCACACGCCCGTGGTCCGGCGTGCGGGCGCGGGCTCCCGGACCCGGAGCCGCGCGTACAGCCCGGCCGCGGCGGCGAAGGTCGCGGCGTCGAGCAGGGCCACGCCCCCGCCTCCGTACCCTGCGAAGAGGCCCGCGCCTGCGAGCGGGGCGACCAGCTTCATGCCCTCGTCGGCCGTCATCCGCAGCCCGTTGAAGTCACCGAGCGCGTCCCTGCCGACGACGGCCGGTACGAGAGCGGCCTCGGCCGCGTCGGTGACGACGCCGCATGTCCCGTACGCGACGAGGACCGCGAACAGGATCCACAGTCGGCCCGCCGAGCCGACGGCGAGCAGTGACAGGAGCAGCAGGCCGAGGCCCAGGTTCGCGGCGACGAGGAGGGGCCGTCGCCGGGTGCGGTCGGCGACCGTGCCGAGCACGGGCCCGGCGAGCGTGGGCGCCCACAGCGCGAAGGCGCCCAGCGCGGCGAGGCTGTCCGAGCCGGTCAGGTCCTTCACCCAGATCCCGGCGGCCAGCCACATGGCGGAGGTCCCGAACCCGGACACGACGATGCCGGCAAGGAGGAGCCGGGAACCGCCCCGTGTGGTGGTAGAAGTGAACGTCATGCCAGGTCATCGTGGTGCTAAGGCCCCCAGCGGGGGATCGGGAGGATGCCCTAGGCGGATGCGCCGATGACTTTCGGGCGGAGCCGGGGTCTACAGGTAAGTACGCAATACGAGTCCTGGATCTGTGAGTCCTCAGAACAAGCAAGGAGCCCGGCATGACCGACGCGACCGACCGGACGGCGCAGCAGATGGTGGATTTCGGCCCGCAGACGCGGATCGTGGCGCGCCTCGCGGACGGAGTGGGCGAGGACCAGCTGGACCTGGCGACCCCGTGTCCGGAATACGCGGTGCACAACCTGCTCGGGCACATCCTCGGCCTGACCGTCGCCTTCTGCGACGCGGGACGCAAGAACCTGGGGCCGACGACGGACACGAGCCCCACGACGTCCCTGCCCGACATCACGGACGGCTGGCGTGAGGCGCTGGCCAAGGCGCTCGACGAACTCGCGGAGGTGTGGCGCGACCCGCAGGCGTGGCAGGGAATGACCCGGGCGGGCGGGGTCGACCTGCCCGGAGCGGTGGCGGCGCTCGTGGCCCTGGACGAACTCGTCGTGCACAGCTGGGACCTGGCGAAGGCGACGGGTCAGGACTACGCCCCCGACGAGGCCGCCCTGCAAGCGGCCCACGCCTTCCTGGTCCAGTCCGCCGAGGGCCCCCGCCCCGACATCTTCGGCCCGGTGGTCCAGGTGGCGGACGCCGCGCCCCTGCTCGACCGGGCCATCGGCCTGAGCGGCCGCGACCCGGGCTGGAAGCCGGCTGCCTGACGTCAGTTGAGGTGCCAGAGGGCGTACGAGGCGATCAGCAGGACGAGCCCGGCGAACGCCATGAGCACGCCCAGGAACCGCAGGTACCCGGGTGTGCCGAAGACGCTGGGCGCCGCGTCGAGCCGCCCCGCGGCCGCCCAGGTATCAGCGTTCTTCCGCCGAATCCGCTCGGACCGCCGGGTGGTGATCCCCCGCACGTCGAACGCCCAACTCGCGCCGCACCAGAGGGCGACGAGCCCCCCGAGGGCGAAGACGGCAAGAAGCACGGGCGAGGGTGCGTGGACCCCGGAGGCGAAGGTGAGGGCTGCAGTCATGGTCTTTTCCGTCGATGATTAATTACGGCCAACGCCGGGGGCCGCGCTTTTGATGTCCGCGGTTTTGATGTCCAGGACCATGCCGTCGTTGCTGCCGTCACCCATGCGCTTGGGTCCCCCGTCGTTCGCGCGTGCGACCCATGACCTTAGGCGAGACGGTTCAAGGGAAGGTCATGTGGGCTTCAGGCGCGGGCAATGGACGGAGGAGTGGTGCCACGGGGGAGGTCCGGCCGGCTGTGGATCAGATATCGATCGGGCAAAGGGGCTCGCCCCCGTGCGCGTGACGCGCGTAGAAACCTGTCATGCATAAGACCACACGCATCTCTGCCGTCGTCGCGGCCTCCGCTGCTCTCGCGGGTGTTGCTCTCTACGGGACCGGCGTCGCGAACGCCGGCGGAGAGTCCGCGCACACCACCGCCGAGCCCAAGAACATCGGGCAGCTCGTCAAGGAGATCGACTCCTACTACGGCACCGCCCTCGACGCGGACGGTGTCTACCAGGCGTCTCCGTCCAGCCAGTACGCCCAGGACCTCGGTCGTATCGAGGCGGGTGCGAAGAAGCAGATCGCCAAGGCTGCCGCCGGGCATCACCACAAGGGCGACAGGCCCGCCGTCGTCTTCGACATCGACGACACCCTTCTCCTCAGCCTCGACTACGAGAAGAAGACCAACTACGTCTACAACGACGCCACGTGGAAGGAGTACGTCGCCAAGGCGAACCGGCCCGCCGTGTTCGGGACGCCCGACCTCATCGCGTACGCGCAGAAGAAGGGCGTCGAGGTCTTCTACAACTCCGGGCTGAGCGAGGCGCAGCGCGCGTCCGCCGTCGAGAACCTCAAGAAGGTCGGCATCGGCGTCAACCTCGACGCCGCCCACATGTTCCTCAAGGACAAGGTCAACCCGCCCGCCTACCTGAGCGGTTGCGCCACCGCGAGCGCCTGGAACTGCACCACCGTGCAGTACAAGTCCGGCACCCGCAAGCACATCGAGTCCCTCGGCTACGACGTCGTCGCCAACTTCGGCGACCAGTACTCGGACCTCGAGGGCGGGCACGCCGACCGGACCTACAAGTTCCCGAACCCTACGTACTTCGTCGAGTGAGCACACCCACCCGCAGCCGCATTTCGTAACACTACGAAAACCTGAAACGGGCTCCTCGGGGGAACAATCCAGCCACCACTTGGCACGGCTGACCCGAGGAGCCCGTCATGCTCGCCCCGTTGGACCGATACTTCCGCATCACCGCGCGTGGATCCACGTACTCCCGCGAAGTGCGCGGCGGATTCGCCACGTTCTTCACCATGGCCTACATCCTCGTCCTGAACCCGATCATCCTGGGCAGCGCGAAGGACAAGTTCGGGCACCAGCTCGACGGGGCCGAACTCGTCACCGCCACCGCCCTCGTGGCCGCCGTGATGACCGTCATCATGGGCGTCGGCGGCAATCTGCCGCTCGCCCTCGCGGCGGGCCTCGGCCTCAACGCCGTCGTCGCCTTCCAGATAGCCCCGCTGATGAGCTGGCCGGACGCGATGGGGCTCATCGTCCTGGAGGGCCTGCTGATCTGCGTCCTCGTTGTCACCGGGCTGCGCGAGGCGGTCATGCGCGCGATACCCCAGCCGCTGAAACAGGCCATCAGCGTCGGCATCGGACTGTTCATCGCCTTCATCGGCTTCGTCGACGCCGGGTTCGTGACCAGGATCCCGGACATCGCGCAGTCCACCGTGCCGGTGCAGCTCGGCGGCACGGGCACCCTCTCCGGCTGGCCCGTCCTCGTCTTCTGTCTCGGCGTGCTGCTGACCATCGGCCTGCTCGCGCGCAAGGTGAAGGGCGCCATCCTCATCAGCATCGTCGTGATGACGGTCGTGTCCGTCATCATCAACTCCGTCGCCGATGTGAAGAGTTGGGGCCTGACCACGCCCGAGATCCCGGACGACGTGTTCGCCGCGCCCGACTTCGGGCTGCTCGGCGACTTCAGCCTCTTCGGCGCGTTCGGCAGAACCGGCGCGCTCACCGTGATCCTGCTCGTCTTCACCCTCATCCTGTCGGACTTCTTCGACACGATGGGCACGGTGGTGGGTATCACCGCCGAAGCCGGACTGCTCGACGAGAACGGTCAAGTGCCCAATCTGGGGCGGGTGTTGCTCATCGACGGTGCCGCCGCCGTCGCGGGCGGCGCGGCTTCCGCCTCCTCCTCGACCACCTACATCGAGTCCGCGGCCGGTGTCGGCGAGGGCGCCCGCACCGGATTCGCCAACCTCGTCACGGGCGGCCTCTTCGCCCTTGCCCTCTTCCTGTCCCCGCTCCTGACCATCGTGCCGCTCCAGGCCGCGGCCCCCGCCCTCGTCGCGGTCGGCTTCTTGATGATGACGCAGGTCAAGCACATCGACTGGGACCGTTACGACATCGCGGTGCCGGCGTTCCTGACCATCGCCGTGATGCCGTTCACGTACTCGATCACGAACGGTATCGGCGTCGGCTTCCTCGCCTACGTCGTCATCAAGACCGTCGTCGGCAAGGCGCGTGAGGTGCACTGGCTGCTCTGGGGCGCCTCCGCCCTCTTCCTCGTGTACTTCGCGATCGACCCCTTGGAGCAACTGCTCGGCGTCAGGTAGGCGTGATCCGGTGATCTACCGTGGTGCGATGACCGGCTATCTCGACCGCCTCGCGGAGCTGCTGCACGAGGCGCACGGGCTTCCGCCGGACCAGGTCGCCGCCGCGGTCGCCGATCTCGCGGCGTATCTGGCGCAGGCCGGGGGAGCGGACCCGCAGGACGCGTTCGGTCCGGTCGGCGTGTTCGCCCGGCGCCTCGCCCCGTCCGGGGCGTCCGCAGCCGACGAGCACCTGGAGACCTGGCGCTGGCTCGCCGACACGTATGTGGACGAGCACCTCCTGAACCGCTTCGGCGACGAGGGCTGGGAGGTCGAGCGGGTCGACCCGCTCGGCCGCTTCGTCAGCCACCGTGACCCGGAGCGGCCGCGGCGCTGGGAGTACCGGCGCGAGCTGATCACCGGGGGCGGCGAGCGGCTCGACGAGCGGCTCGTGCGCGACGGCTGGGAGCCGTGCGGCAGCTGGGTGGTGTACGCGTGGTTCAAGCGTGAGAAGGCGGTCGGCACCGGCCCGGCGCCCGCGCCGCCCGAACCGCCGCCGGTCCCGCGGCGCCCCACGTTCCCGGGGCGCCGGCGCGGCTACGTACTCATGGGCGGCGCCATGGCCCTCGTCGCCGCTGTCGTGGTGGCGGCGAGCACCGGCACAGGCTTCGGCGTGGGTCTCGCGGTGGGTCTCGCGGTGGGCCTGCCGGTGGGAGCGTTGGTGCCGCCGGTGACGGCCTGGGCGGCACGCGGCCGGCGCCGCTAGGGCCTTCACGGCGAGGGGCCGGAGCACGGGTTCCGGCCCCTCGCCGAGCCCGCCTACCCCTTGAGCGCCGCCGACATCATCGCCTGCGCGATCGGCGCCGCCAGACCGTTGCCGCTCACCTCCGAGCGGGCCGCGTCCGACTGCTCCACCACGACCGCCACCGCGACCTCCTTGCCGGTGGAGTCGTCCTTCGCGTACGACGTGAACCAGGCGTACGGCGTCTTGCTGTTGTTCTCGCCGTGCTGGGCCGTGCCCGTCTTGCCGCCCACCGTCGCGCCCGCGATCTGCGCGTTCGTACCGGTGCCCTGTTTCACGACCGTCTCCATCGCCGACTGGAGCTGTGAGGCCGTCGACGAGCTGACCACGCGCGCGTCGTCACCGTCGGCGAAGCTCTTGATCGCGTTGCCGTCGGCGTCCGTGACCTGCGAGACCATGTGCGGGGATGCCTGCTCGCCGCCGTGGGCGATCGTCGCCGAGACCATCGCCATCTGCAGCGGCGTCGCCGTCACGTCGAACTGTCCGATGCCCGACAGGCCCGTCTGCGCCTTGTCCATGTCCTTCGGGTACACGCTCTGCGAGGCCCGGACCGGCATGTCCTGCTCGGCGTCGTTGAAGCCGAACTTCTCGGCCATCGCCCTGACCTTGTCCTGGCCCAGGTCGACGGCGATCTTCCCGAAGACGTTGTTGCAGGAGTACTGCAGCGCCGTACGGATGGAGGCGTTCTCGCAGGGCGCGGACGCGCTCTCGTTCTTCAGGTCGGTGGTCGTGCCCGGCAGGCGGAAGGGATTCGGGCTGTCGGTCTTCGCATCCACCGACGAGTAGAGCCCGTCCTCCAGCGCGGCCGCCGCGACGACCAGCTTGAACGTGGATCCGGGCGGCAGTGCCTGCTTGATCGCGCGGTTCAGCGTCGGCTGGTCCTTGTCCTTCGACAGCGCCGTCCATGCCTTGCCGTCCGTGGACGAGTCCGAGCCGCTGATCTTCGACGGGTCGAACGACGGCGTCGAGACGAGGCCGAGCACCTTCCCGGTCTTCGGGTCGATCGCGACGGCCGCGCCCTTCTTGTCGCCGAGCGCGCGGTACGCGGCCTTCTGCACCGACGGGTCGATGGTCGTGACCACATCACCCGGCTCGGTGTGCTTGCCGGTGACCGCGTCGACGGGGTTCTTGAGCCGGGTGTCCGTCCCGTCGAGGATGTCCTGGTAGATGCCCTCGAGCTGGGTCTGGCCGTACACCTGCGAGCTGAAGCCCGTCACACCCGCATAGAGATCGCCGTCCTTGTACGTGCGCTTGTACGCGAGGTCGCTGCCGTCGCCCGTTCTCTTCGAACCGGTGACCGCCTCACCGCCCACGATGATGTCGCCCAGGGGATACGCGTACTGCTCCATCACGTTCCGCCGGTTGTCCTTGTTGTCCGCGAGGGCCCGGCCGTCGTAGAACTGCACCCACGTCGCCCTCACCAGCAGAGCGAGCACGAGGAGCAGACAGAAGACCGAGGCGCGTCTGATCGTCTTGTTCATCCCGCACAGAAGACGAGCGGACGAGAGCGGATCGTTCCGTTCCGGCCCGGTTTCTCAGTGAATCCTCATCAAGAGATCCGCGTCACGCCCCGGCCGCAGACGCCCGTCGCCATGAGGCTCACGCCTTCATGAAGCCGCCTCGTACGCCGCGATCACGGCCTGTGTACGGTCCCGGGCCCCGGTCTTCGCGAGGACCGCCGCCGCATGCGTCTTCACCGTGGCCTCCACCGCGGCGGGGCCCACCCCATCCGCCGCGCGATCTCCGCTACGTCCACGCTCCCGCCCCGGCCCCCCCCGCCACACGTCCCGCCGGCGGGCGATCCGCCTCCGCCGCACGGGGGAGACGGGGCCGCCCCCGGAAGGCGCTCGCGTCAGAGCCTGCGCGTCGCCAGGGTCAGCCGGTCGCGGGCGTCGAACAGCGCGTCCTTCACCATCTGCTCGTGCGCGGGGGTCAGGCGCGCCACCGGAACCGAGCAGCTGATCGCGTCGCGCGCGGGCGTGCGGTACGGGATCGCGACGCCGAAGCAGCGAAGGCCCAGCGTGTTCTCCTCGCTGTCCACCGCGATGCCCTGCTCGCGCACCGCGTGCAGCTCCTCGATGAGCTTCTCGCGGTCGGTGATGGTGTGCTCGGTGAGCGCCGGGAGCGTCTCGGGGAGCATCTTGCGGACCTGCTCGTCGGTGTGCGTCGCGAGGAGCGCCTTGCCGAGGGACGTGGAGTGCGCGGGCAGCCGGCGGCCGACGCGGGTGAAGGGCCGCAGATAGTGCTGCGACTGGCGCGTGGCCAGGTAGACGACGTTCGTGCCGTCGAGGCGCGCCAGGTGGATCGTCTCCGTGGTGTCGTCGGAGAGCCGGTCGAGGGTGGGGCGGGCCGCGGCCACCACCTCGTCTCCGTCGATGTACGACGTACCGACGAGCAGGGCGCGTACGCCGATGCCGTACCGCGTGCCCGTCGCGTCCGTCTCCACCCAGCCGAGCTCGACGAGTGTGCGAAGGAGCATGTAGAGGCTGGACTTGGGGTAGCCGACCGCTTCCTGGACGGCCGCCAGCGAGTGCATACCGGGCCGGCCCGCGAAGTATTCGAGCAATTCCACGGTCCGTACCGCGGACTTGACCTGCGCCCCGCCGCCCGTCTCACCTGCCGACATTCCCTTGACCCCTTCGTTCGACGAGAATTAGTGTCCTGAGTCCATAGCGTATTCATCATCAGGGACAGCGTTCAGCATATCGAACAGCTGCTGTTCGTCGTCAGGTGAGCGGCACAGATCTGGGAGGAACCCTCGGTGGCAGCAGCACCAGTCTGGAGTGTCGACCCCCGAACCGGGAAGCGGCGGGAGCAGGTTGCGGTGGAAGCCACAGCCGAAGAGGTGGACCAGGCGGTCCGCGCAGCGCACGCCGCCACGGGCGCCCTCGCGGACCGCACCGTGCGCGCCGCCTTCCTGCGCAGCGCCGCCGAGCTCCTCGACGCCTCGAAGGACCACCTGGTGGAGGCCGCGGACGCGGAGACCGCTCTCGGTCCCGTCCGCCTCACCGGTGAACTCGCCCGCACCAGCTACCAGTTGCGCGCCTTCGCGGACATCGTCGACGAGGGTGCCTTCCTGGGCATCGTCATCGACCACCCCGACGACTCGGCGACCCCGCCGATCCCGGACCTGCGCCGCTACAAGGTGCCGCTGGGCGTCGTCGCCGTCTACTCGGCGTCGAACTTCCCGTTCGCCTTCTCCGTACCCGGCGGCGACACCGCGAGCGCGCTCGCCGCGGGCTGCCCCGTCGTCGTCAAGGCCCACCCCGACCACCCCGCCACCTCCGAACTGGTCGCCTCGGTGCTGCGCAGGGCCGCCGCCCAGCACGGCATCCCCGAGGGCGTCCTCGGCCTGGTCCACGGGTTCGAGGCGGGCGTCGAGCTCGTCAAGCACCCGCTGGTCTCGGCCGCCGGATTCACCGGTTCCGTACGGGGCGGACGCGCCCTCTTCGACGCGGCTGCCGCCCGCCCCGTGCCGATCCCCTTCCACGGCGAACTCGGCTCCCTCAACCCCGTGGTCATCACGGCCGAGGCCGCGGCCGAGCGCGCCGAGCAGATCGGCGCCGGGCTCGCGGGCTCGATGACGCTCGGCGTCGGCCAGTTCTGCGTGAAGCCCGGCCTCGTCCTCGCGCCCGCCGGCGCCGACGGCGACCGCCTCGTCAAGTCCCTCACCGACGCCGTCAGCGACACCGACGCGGGCGTGCTCCTCGACCACCGCATGCGCGACAACTTCGTCGCGGGCGTCGCCGAACGCGCGGAACTCCCCGACGTGGACGCCCCCGTGACCCCGGGCGCGGGCAGCGAGCACACCGTCAGCCCCGGCTTCCTCACCGTCCCCGCCCAGCGCCTGGCCACCGAGGGCGGCGATCACGACCTCCTCCTGGAGGAGTGCTTCGGCCCGGTCACGGTCGTCGCCCGCTACGAGGACGACGCCGAGGTCACCTCCGTGCTCTCGCGGCTGCCCGGCAACCTCTCGGCCACCGTCCACCTGTCCGAGGGCGAGGCCGCGGGCCAGGGGCGCGGCGCCGAGATCCTCGCCGAGCTCACCCCGCTCGCGGGCCGTGTCCTGGTCAACGGCTGGCCCACCGGTGTCGCCGTCGCCCCCGCCCAGCACCACGGCGGCCCGTACCCGGCCACGACGTCCACCTCGACGTCCGTGGGCGGCACCGCCGTCGAGCGCTGGCTGCGCCCGGTCGCGTACCAGAACACCCCCGAGGCGCTCCTGCCGCCGGAGCTGCGCGACGACAACCCGCTGGGCCTGCCGCGCCGCTACGAAGGCCGTCAGGAACTCTGAACCCGCCCGCCGCTCGTCACCTGGAAAACTGACCCGATGGACATCGAACTCCCCGAACTCCCGTTCCCGCTGCGCACCTACGGCCCCGACGGGCACTGGTCGTACGAGGACGGGGCGCTCACCGGCTGGGCCGGACCCCGCCAGGACCGCTTCGTGCCGCCCACCGGCACGGCCCTGGACCCGGCGTCCGACGCGCCCCGCCTGCTCGGGGCGCCGAAGGGCGACTTCCAGCTGCTCGCCCGGGTCACGGTCGGCTTCACCGCCGCCTTCGACGCGGGCGTGCTCTATCTGCACGTCGGCGAGCGCGAGTGGGCCAAGCTGTGCCTGGAGCGCTCGCCCGACGAGCCGACCGTGTGCACCGTCGTCACGCGCGGCCGCTCCGACGACGCGAACGCGTTCGTCGTGGGCGGCAGCACGGTGTGGCTGCGCATCAGCCGCACCGGTTCGGCGTTCGCCTTCCACGCCTCGCCGGACGGCGAGAAGTGGACCTTCGTCCGGATCTTCTCGCTGGGCGACGAGGAGTCCGCGGGCGCGGCGCTGGTCGGCTTCATGGCGCAGGCCCCGGTCGGCGACGGCTGCGTCGTCACGTACGAGGACATCGAGTTCCGCCCGAGCTGGCCGCAGGGCCTGCGCGACGGTTCCTGACGCCCGGACACCGGGGGCGCGGGAACCCGGGAGCCGGAGAGGGCGTCTTTCCCGGCGTGATCAGAACAGCCGTCCCCGCCGACGCCCCGGCCATCGCCGCCCTGCACCTGCGCGCCCGCGCCACGTACTACCCCGACGGTCTGCCGGACGACGGCACCGACTGGGAGCAGGTATGGGTGGAGGCGATAACCCGCCCCCGCTCGCACGTCCTGGTCTCCGTACGGGAGGGCGCGCTCGCCGGCCTCGCCTCCTTCCGCACGCCCGACGGTGAGCCGAAGGAGGTGGTCAAGCTGTTCCAGTTCCACGTCAGCCCCGGCCTCTGGCGCCGCGGCGTCGGCGCCGAGCTGCACGCCGCCTGCGTCGAGGAGTGGCACGCGGACGGCGTCGAGCAGGCGTATCTCGACGTGCACGGCGACAACACACGCGCCCAGGCGTTCTACGCCCGCCAGGGCTGGACCGACGAGGGATACGGCGACGACGGCGGCAGCCACCTGCGGATGCGGCTGCACCTGACCGCCCGGCCCGGGGAATGCGGCACCGAAGGCGTGCGTTGAAAGCCGTCGCAGGGCACCCCCTGCGCCGTACGAATCTGGAGTGACCCCCATGCGCGTCGAGATCTGGTCCGACATAGCCTGCCCCTGGTGCTACGTCGGCAAGGCCCGCTTCGAGAAGGCCCTGGCCGCCTTCCCGCACCGTGACGGCGTCGAGGTGGTCCACCGCTCCTTCGAGCTCGACCCGACGCGCGCCAAGGGCGACAGCGGACTCGTCATCCCGATGCTCGCGCAGAAGTACGGCATGACCGAGGACCAGGCGCAGGCCGCCGAGCGCAACCTCGGCGAGAACGCCGCCTCCGAGGGCCTCACCTACCTCACCGAGGGCCGCGACCACGGCAACACCTTCGACATGCACCGCCTCCTCCACTTCGCGAAGGAGCAGGGTCGCCAGGACGAGTTGATCGGCCTCCTGTACCGGGCGAACTTCGCCGAGGAGCGGTCCGTCTTCGCCGACGCCGACGAGTACCTGACCGGCCTCGCCGCCGAGGCCGGTCTCGACGCCGACGAGGCCCGCGCCGTCCTCGCCGACCCCGCCCGGTACGCCGACGACGTGCGCGCCGACGAGCGCGAGGCCGCCGAGCTCGGCGCGAACGGCGTGCCCTTCTTCGTCCTCGACCGAAAGTACGGCGTCTCCGGCGCCCAGCCCGCCGAGGTCTTCGCCCAGGCCCTGGAGCAGGCGTGGGACAGCCGCTCGCCGCTGCAGGTCATCGACAGCGGCGACGCCGAGGCGTGCGGCCCGGACGGATGCGCGGTCCCGCAGAACTGACACCCGCCGCGGGAGCAGTACTCCACCGCGGAGCAGCACTTATAAGAGACGCTTAGGGGTACTGCTCAACAACTCGCAATGGACCGATAGTTGGCGAGGCGGCACAGTGGACGCATGGAGACTCTCGATCACGCGCTCGTGCGCGCCGAGTTCGCACCCGTCACCACCTATCTGAACACCGCGAGCACCGGGCTGCTCCCGTCCCGCGCGGTGGCGGCCATGAGCGACGCGGTCGCCTCCGTCGCGGCCGGCCGGCCCGCCGACATGTTCGCGGACGTCGAGGCCGCCCGCGCCGCCTTCGCACGGATCGCCGGCGTCCCGGCCGACCGGGTGGCGGCCGGCGCCTCGGTCGCCGTCTACACCGGAGTCATCGCCGCCTCGCTCCCGTCGGGCGCCGAGGTCCTCACCGCGCAGGACGACTTCAGCTCCACCGTGAACCCCTTCCACGTACGCGGCGACCTCAAGGTCCGCACCGCGCCCCTGGAAGGGATCGCCGACGCCGTGCGCCCCGGCACGGCGCTGGTCGCCGTCAGCGCGGCCCAGTCCGCCGACGGACGCGTCGCCGACCTGCCCGCGATCCGCGAGGCCGCCCGCGCCCACGGCGCCCGCACCTACATCGACTGCTCCCAGGCGGCCGGCTGGCTGCCCGTCGACGCGGACGCGCAGGACTACACGTCCGCCGTCGCCTTCAAGTGGCTCCTGTGCCCGCGCGGTGTGACCTTCTTCGTCGTCCCCGAGGACCTGGGCTCGCTCAGCGCGGTCTTCGCGGGCTGGGTCGCGGGCGAGCGCCCGTGGGACAGCTGCTACGGGCCCGTGGAGGAGCTCGCGCACTCCGCACGGCGGTTCGACGAGAGCCCCAGTCTGTTCTCGTACGCGGGCGCGCGGCACTCCCTGGCGCTCGTCGAGGAACTCGGCGTCGACACGATCCGCGCCCATGACCTCGCCCTGGCCGACCGCTTCCGCGCGGGCCTGGCCACGCTCGGCCACGCGCCCGTGCCCGCGCCGGGTTCGCCCGTGGTCTCCGTCCCGGGCCTCGGCGTACGGCAGCCGGAACTGAGCCGGGCCGGCATCGAGGTCTCCGACCGCGCGGGCAACCTGCGGGCGGCCTTCCACTTGTACAACACGGAGTCCGACGTCGACCGGCTCCTTGAGGCGCTCTCCGGCTGACCCCTTCGGGCCGGGCGCTTCAGACAGCAGACTGATCCGGCCCGCCCGTCGGGCCCGCTCCGTCCCCCGCCGCCCATCCGTCGAGGGGGGGGGGGGGGGCGGAGCGGGCCCGCCCGCCGGCCCGAGATCACCCGTCGACCGGTTCCGTCTTCGGGCAGCTCGCCGGATCGGTGCACAGGTTCGCCTCGACCTTGGCGAGCAGCCGCAGGAGTTCGGTCCGCTCCTCCTTGTCGAGGCCGCGCAGTGTGTGGTCCTCCAGGTCGCCCCACTTGTGCTGCACGTCGCCGAGCAGGCCGCAGCTGGCGTCCGTCGTCTCCACGAGCACGGCCCGCCGGTCGCGCGGGTCGGGGCACCGGCGTACATGGCCGGCCTGTTCGAGCCGCTGGAGCATCTTCGTCACCGTGGACGGGTCCAGGTCGACCGCCTTGATGAGCTCCGACTGACGCACGGGCCCCTTGTCCCACAGGTGCATCATCAGGAACTCCTGCCCCGGATAGAGGCCCAGCCCGCGCAGCAGCTTGCCCGCGGTGATCCGGTGCAGCCGCGCCACGCGGGAGAGCGCATGGCTGACGGGACCGCAGCGGGCGGCCTCGGGCAGGTGCTCACTACAGGGCGGCTCGTCCGTCATGGCGACTCCTGATCGGTTCCGGCCTCGCCGTGGAGTCCGGTCTCTCCACGGGGGTTCGGTCTCTTCACGTAGAGATTACCTTGGTCGGCCAATGAATCGGTTACAGTGGCACACAGCCCGATTACTTGGCCGACCACATATTGGTCGGCATTGCCTTGCCCGCACTTGGATGGAGTAGCCATGACCACCGCCTTCGATCCGATTGACCTCTCCGGCGTCCAGCTCGCCAACCGCATCGCCATGGCCCCGATGACCCGCAGCCGGGCCGGCGAAGGCGGCACCGCCACCGACCTGACCGCCGAGTACTACGCGCAGCGCGCCTCGGCCGGCCTGATCATCACGGAGGGCATCCAGCCGTCCGCCGTCGGGCAGGGCTACGCATGGACCCCGGGCCTGCACAGCGACGAGCAGATCGCCTCCTGGCGCAAGGTCACCGACGCCGTGCACGCCAAGGGCGGCACGATCTACGCGCAGATCATGCACGCGGGCCGGATCAGCCACCCGGTTCTGCTGCCCGAGGGGGAGACCCCGGTCGCCCCGTCCCCGGTCGCCCCGACGGGCCAGGGCTTCACGCATGAGGGCATGAAGGACTTCACCACGCCGCGGGCGCTGACCGGCGACGAGATCCGCGCCACCGTCGCCGACTACGCCACTGCCGCCCGCAACGCGATCGAGGCCGGCTTCGATGGTGTCGAGCTGCACGGCGCCAACGGCTATCTCATCCACCAGTTCCTCGCGCCCAACAGCAATCTGCGTGACGACGAGTGGGGCGGCAGCGTGGAGAACCGCATCCGTTTCGCCGTCGAGGTCGTCAAGGCCGTCGTCGCCGAGATCGGTGCCGAGCGGACCGGGCTGCGGATCTCGCCCGGGAACCCGTACAACTCCATCGAGGAGAGCGACCCGGCGCCGACGTACACCGCGCTGGTCAAGGAGATCGAGCCGCTCGGCATCTCCTACCTGCACGTTCTTGAGAACTCCGACATCCGCGAGCTGACGCTGGCGCTGCGCAAGCAGTTCTCGGGCACCTTCGTCATCAACGTCCTCAGCGACGGGCCCACCGGGCACGGCGACCTCTCCGTGATCGAGGACGGCATCGCCGACATCATCACGTTCGGGGCGCTGTTCCTCGCCAACCCCGACCTGCCCGCCCGTCTGAAGACGCAGGGCCCGTACAACACCCCGGACCCGGCCACGTTCTTCGGCGGCGACGCGAAGGGCTACACGGACTACCCGGCCCTGACCGCCTGACCGCCTGACCTCCTCCGGATACGCGAGTCGGGGCGGCTTCCGACCGGAAGCCGCCCCGACTACGCGTGTACGAAGGTCACTTCACCGCAGTGAAGTCCCGTGCGCCGATGAACTCGGGCCGCCGCACCGGAGCCGCGAACGGCTCCACCGCGGCGTTCTCCACGCTGTTGAACACGATGAAGACGTTCGAGCGCGGGTACGGGGTGATGTTGTCCCCGGAGCCGTGCATGGCGTTGCAGTCGAACCACGTCGCCGAGCCCGCGCTGCCCGTGAACAGGCGGATGCCGTGCCGGTCGGCGAACTTGGTCAGCGCCTCGTCCGACGGCGTGCCCGCGTCCTGCATCTGGAGGGACTTCTTGTAGTTGTCCCGCGGCGTCTCGCCCGCGCAGCCCAGGAACGTCCTGTGCGACCCCGGCATGATCATCAAGCCGCCGTTGGTGTCGTAGTTCTCGGTCAGCGCGATCGAGACGGACACGGTCCGCATATTCGGCAGGCCGTCCTCCGCGTGCCAGGTCTCGAAGTCCGAGTGCCAGTAGAAGCCACTCGCCCCGAAGCCCGGCTTCACATTGATCCGCGACTGGTGGACGTACACGTCCGAGCCGAGGATCTGCCGTGCCCGGCCCACGACCCGCTCGTCGTGCACCAGTTTCGCGAACACCTCGCTGATCCTGTGGACCTCGAAGACGGACCGCACGTCCTGCGAGGTGGGCTCGACGACGGAACGCTCGTCGGCCTTGACTGCCGGATCCGTGATCAGCCGGTTCAACTCGGCCTGGTACGTGCCGATCTCGTCTGGACCGATCAGCTCCTCGATCGCGAGGAAGCCGTCCCGCTCGAAGCCCTCGAGGTCCGACTGGCGGATCGGACCGCGCGCGCCCGGCGGAGACCAGACGACGGGGTCGACGCGGGGCGTCGCCACCTCGGAGACGCCGCGGGTCGGGTAGAGGTCGGTACGTGTCACCGTGCTCATAAGGGTCAGGCCTCCTCGGTCAGCAGCGGGTAGACGCCGTTCTCGTCGTGGTCCTCCCGTCCGGTCACGGGAGGGTTGAACACGCACACGCAGCGGAAGTCGGTCTTGGGGCGCAGGGTGTGGCGCTCATGGCCGTTCAGGAGGTACATCGTGCCCGGCTCGATCCAGTGCTTCTCGCCGGTCTCCTTGTTGGTGAGCTCGGCCTCGCCCTCGACGCACAGCACGGCCTCGATGTGGTTGGCGTACCACATGTCGGTCTCCGTGCCCGCGTAGAGGATCGTCTCGTGCAGTGAGAAGCCGACCTTCTCCTTGGCAAGGACGATGCGCTTGCTCTCCCAGGTGCCGGTCGCCGACTTCACATGCCGGTCGGTGTTCTCGATCTCCTTGAACGAACGGACGATCACGGTGAGTTGCTGCCTTTCTCTTCTACGTGGTGAGGGGGCGCCTGCCCGCTTGAGCGGAAGTCAGGCGGTCTCGCGCACGGCCCGGGTGAGCGTGCGCAGTCCCTCTTCCAGCTCCTCGGGCGTGATCGTCAGCGCCGGAAGCAGCTTGACGACCTCGCTCTCGGGGCCGGAGGTCTCGATGAGCAGACCGAGCTCGAAGGCGCGCTTGGCGACCTTGTTCGCCCGGTCCTTGTCGCGGAATTCCAGGCCCCACACCAGGCCGCGCCCGCGGTACTCGACGGTGGCGTCGCGGAACTCGTCGCGAAGAGCGCCGAGGGCCTCCTCGATCTGCTGGCCGCGGGCGAGCGTCTGCTTCTCCATGGCGGGGCCGTCGGTCCAGTACGCCTCAAGGGCGGCGGCGGCCGTCACGAACGCGGGGTTGTTGCCGCGGAACGTGCCGTTGTGCTCGCCCGGCTCCCAGACGTCGAGCTCCGGCTTGAACAGGCACAGGGACATGGGGAGCCCGTACCCGCTGATGGACTTCGAAACAGTGACGATGTCCGGTGTGATGCCCGCCTCCTCGAAGGAGAAGAACGCACCGGTGCGGCCGCAGCCCATCTGGATGTCGTCGACGATCAGGAGCATGTCCCAGCGCTCGCAGACATCGGCCAGCTTGCGCAGCCACTCCGCGCGGGCGACGTTGATGCCGCCCTCGCCCTGCACCGTCTCGACGATCACGGCGGCGGGCGTGTTCAGACCCGAGCCGGAGTCCTCCAGGAGGCGCTCGAACCAGATGAAGTCCGGTGTCTGTCCGTCGAGGTAGTTGTCGAACGGCATCGGGGTGCCGTGCACCAGGGGGATGCCGGCGCCCGCGCGCTTGAAGGCGTTGCCGGTCACCGCGAGGGAGCCGAGCGACATGCCGTGGAAGGCGTTCGTGAACGACACGATCGACTCGCGGCCCTTGACCTTGCGGGCCAGCTTCAGCGCCGACTCGACGGCGTTGGTGCCCGTCGGGCCCGGGAACATGACCTTGTACGGCAGGTCACGCGGGCGCAGGATGATGTTCTGGAACGACTCCAGGAAGGCGCGCTTCGCCGTCGTCGACATGTCGAGCCCGTGCGTGACGCCGTCCCGCTCCAGGTAGTCGATCAGGGCGCGTTTGAGGACCGGGTTGTTGTGCCCGTAGTTGAGCGATCCCGCGCCCGCGAAGAAGTCGAGGTACTCGTGCCCGTCCTCGTCGAACATGCGGCTGCCCTGCGCCCGGTCGAAGACGGTGGGCCAACCGCGGCAGTAGCTGCGCACCTCCGACTCAAGGGTCTCGAAGACGCTCAGGTCCGGCTGGGTGATGGTCACAGCGAATCTCCTGGGAGATGGGAGTGGGGGATGGCGTGGAAGGGGTCAAGCGGTCGTGCGGTCTGCGGTCTTGCGCTGCAGACAAGCGATGGGGGTCGGTCGTGGGTCAGACGATCGGCCCGATGCGGTGGAGCACCTCGGGCTCGTGCCCGTCGTCCGGGAAGAGGCCCGCGTCGAACAGCACTGTCTGCGCGACCTCCGCGCCGTTGCGGCGCGCGAACGAGGCGAACAGGCGCTGCGAAGCGGTGTTGTCCGGCGAGATCGTCGTTTCGAGCACGGTCGTGGCGCGGTCGGTGGCGACCTTTGCCCAGAGCCCGTCGAGCAGTGCTCCGGCCAGACCGCGCCCCCGGTGCGCGTGGTCGACGGCCACCTGCCACACCACGAGGGTGCGCGGGTTCTCCGGCCGGATGTACCCGGTGATGAACCCTGCGACGGAGCCGGCGGAGTCGCGCGCCACGACGGACGTGGCGGCGAAGTCCCGGCACCACAGCAGATAGCTGTACGAGGAGTTGAGGTCGAGCACCTTCGAGTCGCGGGCGATGCGCCAGATTGCGGCTCCGTCGGCCACCTCGGGCCGGTCGATCCGCAGGCTCTCGGGCATTTCCAGGAATTGCGCGGTCATGTGAATTCAATTTACCGAGCAAGTTCTGGGATTGCATCGCGGGAGAGGGTTACGTAAATGCTCGCCCTGTGTTACGCGCGGGTGGGGGCGCGCACGCGAAATCTCGGAGGTATGTGACGATTTAGTCGGGATGAATTGGGCAAATCACCTCCGGTGTGGAGTGCGTCACAAGCGCAAAACTCGCGCGAGACGCGTCCGGAATACGCCATTTCCCCTTGTTGAAATCTTAGTGTTTACGTCCCCGGAAAGCGGGCAGAAGAATATGGGAAGCTGTGCTGAGAAATGTGCGAGAATTGACTCGGAAAGCAAAAGAAGACGCCACCCCCATTGAAGGGGGCGGCGTCTCACTTTGTGAAGTCGCGGGACTACAGGGGTTACTACACCCAGGCCGCGGCGACGGCCCTGCGCGCACCCTCCAGGTCCACCGGCGCGCCGGTCCCCTCCATCTCGGCGAGCGCACCGCCGAGGGCCGCGAGCGAGGACTGCACGACGCCCCGGGTGGCCTGCGGGCCGTAATGGTTGACGCGGATCATCTCCTTGGCGAGTGCCCCGCCCCCGGCCACCAGCGGCAGCACCGGGTCCACCGCCAGCGCCCGCGCGACCAGCTCCGAGGCGTCGATCCCCGCCGGGGCGCGCAGCGTCGTCGCCACCGGCGCCGCGTCCCGCGCCTCGTACACGTACGGCTCGATGCCGCCACCCAGCGCGAGTGCGCCCGCCCGCGTGGCCGCGGCCGCGCGGGCGTGACGGGCCATCAGGGCGTCGAGGCCCTCCGCCTCGATGCGCTCGACGCAAGCCTCCAGGGCGAGCATCTCCAGCTGGGCCGGCGCGTGCAGCAGCGCCTTGCGCTCGCCGTCGATCCAGCGGTGCTTCCAGTCGAGCAGGGACAGGTAGGAGTGGCGCGGCGCCTGCGGGTTGGACTCCATCCGCTCCCACGCCCGCGCGCTGACGGACACCGCGGAGACGCCCGCCGGACCGCCCATGGCCTTTTGCGCGCCGATCACGCACAGGTCCACGCCCCAGGCGTCGGGAAGGACCGGCTCGGCGGCGATCGACGCGACCGCGTCCAGGTAGAACAGCGCGCCGTGCTCCCGCACCACCTCGCCGATCTCGGCGACCGGGTTCGTGTTGCCCGTCGCGGCCTCCGCGTGCACGAGCGAGACGAAGTCGGTCTCGGGGTGCTCGGCGAGCGCGTCGCGCACCTGCTCGGCCGTCACGGCGGTGTGGAAGGGGACCGCCAGGTCGTACACCCTCGCCCCGCTGTCCCGCAGCCAGTCGCCGAAGGTCTGGCCGTAGGGGCCCGTGACGATGTTCAGGGCCACGGTGCCGGGGCGGGCGGTGCCGCGGATCGCGCCCTCGAGGGGAAGCAGCGCCTCGCCCTGCATGATCACGACGTCCTGCGAGGTGTCGAGCAGCCCGGCCACGCGCCGCTCGATGGAGGCGAAGTGCTCGGCGCTCAGGGGGGCCAGGTCAAGAAAAGGGTGGGTCACGATCGTGCTCTCTTCGCTCTCTTCGCTCACGTCGCCCGTGATCTTCGTTCACGAGTTCGTACGGCGGGCTGCCGTTCCGAGCGTACCCACCGGCCTCATAGGCTTCTGACATGAGTGAGCGCACGGTGCTGCACGTGAAGGGGCGGGTGCTCGTCGGGCCCGACGACGTCCGGGACGAGCTGTGGGTCGTCGGCGGCCGGGTGACGTACGACCGGCCGGCCGGGCCCGGCCTCGACATCACCACCGTCGACGGGTGGGCCATGCCCGGACTCGTCGACGCGCACTGCCATGTAGGCCTGGACGCGCACGGCCCGGTGCCCGCCGACGTCGCCGAGAAGCAGGCCCTGACCGACCGCGAGGCCGGCACGCTCCTGATCCGCGACGCGGGCTCCCCCTCGGACACCCGCTGGATCGACGACCGCGAGGACCTGCCCAGGATCATCCGGGCCGGGCGGCACATCGCCCGCACCCGCCGCTACATCCGCAACTACGCGCACGAGATCGAACCGCCCGAGCTGGTCGCCTATTTGGCCCGGGAGGCGAAGCGCGGCGACGGCTGGGTGAAGCTGGTCGGCGACTGGATCGACCGGGACGCGGGCGACCTGACCGCGTGCTGGCCCCGCGAGGAGGTCGAGGCCGCCATCGCGGAGGCGCACCGGCTCGGCGCCCGCGTCACCGCCCACTGCTTCGCCGAGGACTCGCTGCGCGACCTCGTCGAGGCGGGCATCGACTGCATCGAGCACGCGACAGGCCTCACCGAGGACACCATCCCGCTGTTCGCCGAGCGCGGCGTCGCGATCGTCCCGACCCTCGTCAACATCGCCACGTTCCCGGAGATCGCCGCGGCCGGCGAGACCAAGTTCCCCCGCTGGTCCGCCCATCTGAACCGCTTGTACGAGCGCCGCTACGACACCGTGCGAGCGGCGTACGACGCGGGGGTTCCGGTCTACGTCGGCACCGACGCCGGCGGTTCGCTCGCGCACGGCCTGGTCGCCGGGGAGGTGGCCGAACTGCTCAAGGCCGGACTCCCGGCCGTGGACGCGCTCTCCGCGACGGCGTGGGGCGCCCGCGCCTGGCTCGGCCGCCCCGGCCTGGAGGAGGGCGCCTCGGCCGACCTCGTGGTCTACGAGTCGGACCCCCGCGCCGACGTACGGGTGCTCGCCGCGCCCCGGCGCGTGGTGCTGCGCGGCCGCATCGTGGGCTGAACCGGCCGCGGGCGGACGCGGGTTGACGGAACGTGACGCCGCGGTCCGCCCGCTCGTTGCACACCACTCGTGCGCGCCCGCGCGGCCACCGGCGTGTTCGACACGCGCCGGTCGACCGGGTGACAGCAGAGGGGCAGTAGAGGGAAAACAGAGGAACAGGCGAACATTCGAGCTCAAAGATTCGAAGATCAGCTCGGAAACCTCACTTTGGAGTGAACTCACGTCAGGTTGCTGCCCGTTCACTCTCGGTGCGTAAAGATTCCCTCCATCGAGGCCGACGGCGCACGCCCAGCGATGTCCCCCATGGCGGGGCGGGGCCGACGGCTCCATTTCTCTTGTGGGGGTCCCATCAGCATGCCCAGCACCACCTTCCGCACGCCCGGACGCCGCCTCGCCGTGTCAGCCGCCGCCACGGCCCTGGCCGCCGCCCCGGCGCTGCTCGCGACCGCGGGCACCGCGCACGCGACGGGCGGACACGGCGGCAGGTCCAGCGCCGTCGTCCTGCGCACCGACCTGGATGTCTCCCTGCTCAACAAGACCGTGAACGTCCCGCTCACGGCCACGCTCAACGAGGTGCAGGCCCCCGCCAGTGCCCAGGAGACCGCCCTCACCGTCAAGCTGGACGGTGTCAACGGCGGGCAGCCGTTCAGCGTCCTGCGGGCGGACGTGGCCACGGCGAAGGCCACCGTCGGCGACCACAAGGCGGAGGGGTACAGCAACCTCGCCCACGCCAAGGTCCACATCCCGGGCCTGCCGCTGCTCTCGCTCATCGAGGTCGGCCAGGTCACGTCGAAAGCGGTCTGCGAGACGGGCAAGCGGCCCGTCGCCGAGTCGAACGTCCTGGGCGGCGTCACGGTCCTCGGCAAGAAGGTGACCCTCTCGGCGGGAGGCACTACTGAGGTGAAGGTTCCGGGTGTGGGCGAGGTCCGGCTCGACCTCTCGAAGACGCACACCACATCCCGTACGGCCGCTGCCTCGGCGCTCGAACTGAAGGTGTCCGTCAACCCGCTCAAGCTGAACGTGGCGGAGGTGGAGGGCACGGTGACCCTCGCGGGCGCGACCTGCGAGACGCCCAAGGCGGCGCCCGCGCAGAAGCCCCCGGCCAAGCCGGCCGACGACGTGAAGCCGCAGGGCGGCGCCGCCGAGCCGATCGCCAAGCCCGCCGCCAAGGCGGACCTCGCGGAGACCGGGGGGAACTCGATGACGCCGTACATTGCGGGCGGTGCCATCGTGCTGCTGGTCGCCGGTGGCGGAGCTGTCGCCGTCGCCCGGCGCGGGCGCTCCTGACCCGAGGGCCCGAGGGGGGACCGGAGGGGAGCGGGTGGGCGGGAGTCGGGGACTCCCGTCCACCCGCATGTGTCCGTCAGGCGCTCGTCACCGCCTGGTCGAGGGCCTGGAGGAACCGGCCCGTCGTCGCCCTGTCCCGCACCGCGAGACGCAGCCAGTCCGTGCCGAGGCCCGGGAACGTGTCGCCGCGCCGCACCGCGAAACCCCGCTCCCGCAGCCGCGCGCGCAGCGCCGCCGCCCCGAGGGCCCGCACCAGCACGAACGGACCCTCCGCGGGACCCGCCACCGACACGCCCTCAGCCGCGAACTCCGCGAGCCCCGCGACCAGATGGGCCCGGTCCGCCGCGATGCGGTGCGCCGCGTGCGCCGCCTCCGCAAGGGCGCGCGGCGACACACACGACTCGGCCGCGGCCAGCGCCGGCGTGGACACCGGCCACAGCGGCTGGGCCCGCTCCAGTTCCGCGACGGTGTCCGGCTCCGCCAGTACGTAGCCGATCCGCAGCCCCGCCAGCCCCCACGTCTTCGTCAGGCTGCGCAGTACCACGAGCCCCGGCACGTCGCTCCGGCCCGCGAGGGCCTCCCGCTCGCCGGGGACCGCGTCCATGAACGCCTCGTCCACCACCAACACCCGCCCAGGACGGGCCAGTTGAACGATGAGCGCGGCCGGATGCAGGACCGACGTCGGGTTCGTCGGATTGCCTATCACCACGAGGTCCGCGTCCTCGGGCACAGCCGCCGGATCGAGCCGGAAGCCGTCCTCCTCGCGCAGCAGTACCCGGTCCACGGCGTGCCCCGCGTCCCGCAGCGCCGCCTCCGGCTCCGTGAACTGCGGGTGCACGACCACCGCATGACGGACCTTCAGGGCGCGGGCGAGCAGCACGAACGCCTCCGCGGCTCCTGCCGTGAGCAGCACCCGTTCCACGGGAAGCCCGTGCCGGCGGGCCACCGCCTCGCGGGCCGCCCGCCCGTCCGGATACGCGGCGAGCCCGCCGAGCGAGTTCGCGATGTGCTCGCGCAGCCACACCGGGGGAGTGTCCGCGCGGACGTTCACCGCGAGATCCACGAGGTCCGCGCCCGTGCCGCGGACCTCCGCGTCGCCGTGGTGGCGCAGATCGTGACCGTCGTCAGTGCGCATGCGAGTGGGAGTGGCCGTGACCGTGCGAGTGCGCGTGGCCGTGGTGGTCGCCGTCGTCGTCCGGGTGGAAGTGCGGCTGCTGCGGGAGCCCCACCTTGTCCTCGAACCCCGGCAGCGCGATCCGGTACACGCAGGTGTCGCAGTTCATCCGCAGATCGCCGCGGACGGCCTCCTCGTACCGCTCCATGACCAGGTCGACCAGCTCCGGCTCCGGGCCGATCACGTCGGCGGAGAGCACCTCGACGTCCGGGTGGGCCGACGCCCAGCCCTCCGTCTGCTGCCGCACCCGGTCCGGCAGGATCCCCGTGAACAGGAAGTACGGCAGGACGACGATGCGCCGCGCGCCGAGCTTGACGCACCGGTCGAGGCCCGACGGCACGTCCGGCGCGGCCAGCGACACGAACGCCGTCTCCACGCCCGCGTAACCGCGGCCCTCCCACAGCAGACGCGCCGCCTTGTGCACCTCGGAGTTGGCGTCCGGGTCCGTCGAACCGCGGCCCACCAGCAGCACCGTCACATCGGCCCGGTCCTGCGGCGTGCGGGCGCCGCCGCCCAGCGCCTCGTCGAGACGCCGCTCGAGCACCTGGAGCAGCGACGGGTGCGGACCCAGCGGACGCCCGTACGTGTACGAGATCCCCGGGTGCCGCTCCTTCTCGCGGGCCAGCGCCGCCGGGATGTCGCCCTTGGCGTGCCCCGCCGACACCAGCATCAGCGGCACTGCCGCGAACCGGCGCACCCCGCGCTCCACGAGCTCGCCCACCGCCTCCGTCAGCGGCGGCGGCGACAGCTCGATGAAGCCGCCCGCCACGGGCAGGTCGGGACGGCGGCGGCCGAGTTCCCTGACGAAGTCGCGGAAGGCTTCGGCGCCGGCCTCGTCGCGGGTGCCGTGTCCGGCGATGAGCAGAGCGGGCGGGGTGGTCACGAGGACTCCTTACGGGTGGTGCCGGTGGTGGTGTCGGGAGAGCCGGAAGCGGCAGTGGCGGCCGGCTGCTGCCAGCGGTAGCCGCGCGGGGTGACCATGCGGCCCGCGATCCGCCGCGTGGCCGTGTTGCCGACGGTCACGACGGTCATCATGTCGACCCAGGCCGGGTCGAGTTCGCCGAGCGTGGTCAGCCGGCTCGACTCGTCGACGCGGGACGCGTTGCGGACCACGCCCACGGGCGTGCCCGGCTCGCGGTGCTCGGCGAGGATGCCGAGGGCCTTGGGCAGCTGCCAGTCGCGGCCCCGGCTGCGCGGGTTGTAGAACGTGACCACGATGTCCGCCTCCGCGGCGGCCCGCACCCGGCGCTCGATGACCTCCCACGGCGTGTGCAGGTCGGACAGGCTGATCGAGACATGGTCGTGGCCGAGCGGCGCGCCCAGGATCGCGGCCGCCGCGAGCGCGGCCGTCACGCCCGGTACGCCCACCACGTCGATGTCGTCGGACGCCTCGGCGAGCGCGGGCGACGCCATCGCGTACACGCCCGCGTCCCCGCTGCCGATCAGCGCGACGGCCTGCCCCTTGCGGGCCTCGGCGACCGCCGTGCGGGCCCGCGCCTCCTCGGCGCCGAGCCCGGACTCCAGGATCCGTGTGCCGGGCCGCAGCAGGTCCCGGATCTGGTCGACGTACTGATCGAGGCCGACGAGGACGGACGCGGCGCGCAGCTCGTCGCGGGCGCGCGGAGTCACGAGGTCACGGGCGCCGGGGCCGAGCCCGACGACGGCGAGCCGGCCGCGCGACGCGGCGCGCACGACGGCGCACGTCGCCATCGCGGGCTTCCCGTCGGCGCGCACCGACTTCCGCTTCGGTACGAGGAGTTCACCGCCGGCGACCAGCGCGGCCGCCTCCGCCACGGAGGGCGTACCGACGGCGTCGAGCGGCGCGTCGGACGGGTTCGGCACGGCTACGGCGGCGAGCGTCCCGGCGCCGTACGTCACGACGGGCACGCCCAACTGCTCGGCGGCCTCGACGATGCCCGGCTCACCGGCCTTGGCGTCGACGGTCGCGAGCCGCGCCACGGACAGCGGCGAGAGCCCCGCGTCCCGCAGCGTGTCGCGCACGAGCCCGAGCACCTCGTCCGCGGGCGCGCCCTTGCTGGCACCGACCCCCACGACGAGGGACGGGGGTCGCAAGACGACCTCGCGGTCGGCGGGCTCCACGGCGCGGTCGCTGACACGGATCGTGTGCGCGGCCGCCCGGTCCGCGGCGACATTCCCCGGCAGCGCGGGCAGCGGGTACGCCAACTCGGCGTGCAGAGCGACCGGTTCACCGTCGAGGACCGCCCGGGTGACCCCGGCGACGTCCCCCTCGACGGGCAGGCCGAGCGTGTCGAGCCCGGGCACGTCCACGGCGTCCGTCGCCGTGGTCACCACCGGCTCGGCCTCCAGGACGGCGGCCACCTCACGCGCGAGCGCGTTCGCCCCGCCCTCGTGTCCCCCGAGCAGCGACACCGCGAAGCGCCCGGCCTCGTCGACGCACACCACGCCCGGGTCCACGTGCTTGTCCCGCAGCAGCGGCGCGACGAGCCGGACCACGGCCCCCGTCGCCAGGAAGCACACCACCTGCTCGCACTCCGAGAACGCGTGCCGCACGGCGTCCCCCACGGAACCCTCGTACACCCGCGTACGCGACGGCCACGCCGACGCGAGCCGGTCGCGGGCCACCGCCCCAGCCGCCGTGGCGGAAATCAGGCCGATCACTCAACTACTCCTTCGTTCAAGGAAGTCCACGGAAGTGGCGCTCTGCGTATCGGGCCGTACGCCCCACACCAGGAACACCGGATTGGCCGCGGCGAGCCGCGACACGTCGCCCGGCAGCGGCGCGAGCCGGGACGACTGCAGCAGCACCCCGTCACTGACGAACCCGGCCGCGCCCAGTGCGTCCCGCACCGCGCCCACCCGGTCCACCGCCGCCACCGCGACCACCACGGACCGCCGCGTGCGTCGCGCGCACGCCGTCACGATCGCGGTCAGCTCACGCCCGCCCCCGCCGATGAACACCGCGTCGGGGTCGGCGAGATCGGACAGGACGGTGGGCGCCGCACCGTGCACGACGCGTACGTCGACGCCGTGGGCGGCGGCGTTGTCCCGGATCCGGGCCACGCCGTCCATGGTCTTCTCGACAGCCACGGCCGCGGCGCCGAACCGCGCGCACTCCACGGCGACCGAGCCGGACCCCGCCCCGATGTCCCACACCAGGTCGCCCGGGCGCGGCCCGAGCCGCGCGAGCGCGAGCGCCCGCACCTCGAACTTGGTGATCATCGAGTCGCGGTGCGCGAACTCGCTCTCGTCCAGGGCCCACCGGGCCGGCGGGCGGCCGGGACCGGCGAGGGTGCGCACCGGTGCGAGCACCCGCTCCTCGTCCAGGCAGAGGACCACGCTCACCGCGTCGCCCCAGTCACGGGCGGCGGCCTCCGACGGCGTGACCCGCTCAAGGCTCTCGTGTTCGGGGTCGCCGAGGCGGGACGCGACGACGAGGACGCGGTCGGCGCCGCGGTGCGCGAGTTCGGCGCCCAGCTCGGCAGGGCCCGCGCCGGGACCCGTGAGCACAGCGGTCTTCGGGTACGCGCGGCACACGTTGGCCGCGGTCCGAAGGTCACGGCCGTGCGCGCTGACCACCGCCGCGTCGTCCCATGGAAGGCCGACGCGCGCGAACGCCGTCGCCACGGACGACACCCCCGGCCGCACGTCGAGCGCCGCGGGCCCGAACCGCTCGGCGAGCGCCCGCACGATCCCGAAGAACCCGGGATCGCCGGAGGCGAGCACCGCGACGTCCTGTCCCTTCTCGGTGTACCGCTCGACGACGTCGAGCGCCGGAGTCAGCGGCCCGAGCACGACCCGCTCCGCCCCGGCTGCCAGCAGCGCCTCGGCCGCGTCGAGATGACGCCGCCCGCCGACCACCAGGCCCGCGGACGACAGGGCAGGATCCGGGGACAGCGGCGCCCCCGTCCCCGTACCGAAGACCGTGATCACGACTGGGCCTGCGCGGATTTCCCGGCCCGCAGCGCCGCCCGCGCCTCGGGGTCGGCCTTGCGGAAACCGTGGAAGTGGCCCGGGTGGTAGAGGTGTGAACGCGTGCCCTCCGCGTCCAGCGCCGGGCCGACCAGGAACAGCGTGTGCTTCCACAGCTTGTGCTGCTTCACGGTCTCCTCCAGCGTGCTGATCGTGCACTTCACGATCAGCTCCTCCGGCCAGGTCGCCTGGTACGCGACGACGACCGGCGTCGACGTCGGGTAGCCGCCCTCCAGAAGCTCACGCACCAACTGGCCGCTGCGCGCAGCCGAAAGGAACAGCGCCATCGTCGTGCCGTGCCGCGCGAACTCCCGCACCTCCTCACCCGGAGGCATCGGCGTCTTGCCGCCGCCGAGCCGCGTCAGGATCACGGACTGCGCGACCTCGGGGATCGTCAGCTCGCGCTGCGCGAGCGCGGCCACCGCCGAGAACGACGAGACACCCGGGATCACCTCCGTCGCGATGCCGAGCCGCGCGCACCGGTCGACCTGCTCCTGCGTGCCGCCCCACAGCGCCGGGTCGCCGGAGTGGATGCGCGCGACCCGCAGACCGTCGCGGTGCGCCCGCTCGTACACGGCGACGACGTCCTCCAGCGACATCGTCGCCGAGTCCAGGATCTCCGCGCCCTCGCGCGCGTGGTCGAGGACCTCCTCCTGCACCAGACTGGCCGCCCAGATGACGACATCGGCGTCCGCGATGGCGCGCGCGGCGCGGAACGTGAGCAGATCGGCGGCGCCGGGCCCGGCACCGACGAAGGTCACCTTGCCGGTGGTTGCTTCGGGCATGACTGGGGTCCTCTCGGGGATGCAGCGTGGGTCGTACGGAGATCGGTCGTACGGGTTCGTACGCGGTTCGGTCGTACGGAGGTACGGGAGCGGTATCGGACGGGTCGGAAGGTGCGGCTCAGCCGGTCCCGGGCGTGCGCGGCCCGTGCCGATCCGCTAGCAAGGGACCATGGCCGTCCTCGTCGCCCTTGGCTCGTTCGTGATGACACTCGTCGGCGGCTGGACCGCCCACCACGTCACCGACCGGCGCCACTTGGTGCTCGGATTCGCCGGCGGCCTGATGCTCGGCGTGGTCGGCTTCGACCTGCTCCCGGAAGCCCTGCACGGCGCCGGAAACGAGATCTACGGAGTGCCCGCCGCGCTGCTCCTGTTCGTCGCGGGCTTCCTCGTCGCCCACGTCGTCGAGCGGCTGCTCGCGATGCGCCAGGCCGCGCACGGGGCGCAGGAGGGCGAGGAGCAGGTGCCCCAGGTCGGCCTCGGCGCCGCCTCCGCGATGGTCGGGCACAGCGTCGCGGACGGCGTCGCGATCGGCGCCTCGTTCCAGGTGAGCAGCACCATGGGGTACACCGTCGCGCTCGCCGTGATCACGCACGACTTCGCCGACGGCTTCAACACGTACACGATCACGCGCGCCTACGGGAACGCCCGTCGCAAGGCACTCGCGATGGTCGGCGCGGACGCGCTCGCGCCGGTGGTGGGCGCCGCGTCGACGCTGCTGTTCACCATCCCGGCGCAGGCCCTCGCCTGCTACCTCGGGTTCTTCGGCGGCGTTCTGCTGTACATCGCGGCCGCGGAGATCCTGCCCGAGGCCAGCCACCACCACCCGGCGCGCACCACGCTCCTGTGCACGATCGCGGGCGCCGCCCTGATGTGGCTGGTGATCGGCACGGCGGGGCAGTAGCGCCGGGCCCGCCCCCCGGCGGTTCACAGTTTCCCGCCCCGTCCGCCGTCGCGCCGCGCGGGCGCGATCAGCGTCGACAGGTACGGCAGCGCGGCGTCGGCGCCCAGTTCGGCGGCGGGCCTGATGGACTCCTCGGGCAGCCCGAGCGCGGACCCCCACACGGCGTCCTGCGTCCGTCCCGTCTCGCGCAGCGCCGCGGCGACCTCGCCGGCGAGCCGCCCGAACTTGTACGCGACGACGGTGCCGGGCCCCGCGAGCGCCTCCTTGAGCACGGCCGAACCGGCGGTCACCGGCACGAGCGTCAGCGGCTCGGTGCCCTCGGTGAGCACGGCGCCGGACCGCGCGGCGAGATCCTGCATGGCGGTGATGCCCGGCACGGTCTCGACGACGGTCCCCGGCACGAGCTCCCCCACGGTCAGGGCGAGATACGTGAACGTGGAGTACACGTTCGGGTCGCCGATCGTCGCGAACGCGACGGAGCCGTTCTCCCGCAGGAGCGCCGCGACACGCTCGCCGGCCGCGTCCCAGGCTGCCTCGCGCCGGGCCCGGTCGGAGCGCTCGTTGAGCGCGAAGACGACGCGGACGACCTTGTCGGCGGGCACGTAGTGCAGGACGGTCGCCTCGGCGCGGCCGGGCTCTCCGCCGTCGGTCCCGTCGGCAGCGGCCATCACCGGTACGACGACGACGGCGGCCTCGCGCAGGGCGTTCACGCCCTTCACGGTCACGAGTTCGGGGTCACCGGGACCCACGCCGACGCCGGTCAGCCGGTGCGTGGTGTTGTCGGTCATGACGGGGTGACTCCTTCGGTTGCCCGCGCGACTTCGGTTGCCTGCGCGACGATGCGCCGCGCCGCCTGGGGCACGGAGGCCCAGTGCACATGCAGATACGAGGCGTGCACCCCGCCCTGCACAAACCCTTCGACGCGCCGCTCGGGACGCGTGATGCCCCACGCGGGGGTGGCGCCGGCCCCGGGTTCGACGACGGTGCGGTGGAACTCATGGCCGCGCACCCGCGTCCCGTTCGAGGCCAGCACGCTGTCGGACACGGCCACGCCGTCCCGGTACCCGAGCGTCAGCCGCTGCGACATCCGCGCGTCGGCGTCCAGGACCCCGCACATGGGCTGCCCGTCCAGGGAACGCGCCAGATACAGCAGCCCCGCACACTCGGCGACGACGGGCGCCCCGGACCGCGCGAGCTCACCGACGGCCTTGCGCAGCGGTTCATTGGCGGACAGCTCGGAGGCGTACACCTCCGGAAAACCCCCACCGATGACCAACGCGCCTGTTCCATCCGGGAGTTGCTCGTCCCGAAGCGGATCGAAGGCCACGACGTCGGCCCCGGCGGCGGCAAGCAGCTCACTGTGCTCGGCATAGGAGAAGGTGAAGGCGGGCCCACCGGCTACGGCAACGCGAGGCTTGTCATCCACGGTGCGGTCCGGCCGATTCGGCCCGTCCGGCGTCCGAGGACCGGGGTCCGGTGCAGAGCCCCGGTTCCGGGAAGGGGCGGGCTGGGGGAGCGACCCCAAGACTTCAGCCGCGTCCCAAGCCGCACCCCCCAACGACGGAGCACTACGCGCCATGGCGTACAGCGCGTCCAGGTCACACCCGACCCGCACCAACTCGGCCATCGCGGCAACAGCCGCAACCGCCTCCGCCCCCCGCTCGGCCACCGGCACGAGCCCCAGGTGCCGCGAGGGAGTCATCACTTCCCCGCCCCGGCGCAAGGCGCCGAACACCGGCACCCCCGACTCGTCCAGCGCCTCCCGCAGGATCGCCTCATGCCGGTCGGACCCGACCTTGTTGAGGATCACCCCGGCGAGCCGCACCTCAGGATCGAACGACGCAAAACCGTGCACGAGCGCGGCCACGGACCGGGCCTGCGACGACGCGTCGACGACCAGCACGACCGGCGCCCGAAGGAGCTTCGCGACGTGCGCGGTCGACGCCAGCTCCCCCTGGCCGGAGACCCCGTCGAAAAGCCCCATCACGCCCTCGACGACGGCGAGATCGCACCCCCGCGCCCCGTGCGCGAAGAGCGGCGTCACGAGCTCGGGCCCGCACAGGTACGCGTCGAGGTTGCGACCCGGGCGCCCCGTGGCCAGGGCGTGGTACCCGGGGTCGATGTAGTCGGGCCCGACCTTGTGCGGTGACACGGCGAGCCCGCGCCCGGCGAACGCCGCCATCAGACCCGTCGCGACGGTCGTCTTGCCGCTGCCCGACGAGGGCGCGGCGATGACGAGCCGAGGCATGGACGTACTCACCACTCGATGCCCCTCTGGCCCTTCTGGCCCGCGTCCATCGGGTGCTTGACCTTGGACATGTCGGTGACCAGGTCCGCGAAGTCCACCAGCTTCCCGGGGGCGTTGCGCCCGGTGATCACGACGTGCTGGGTCCCGGGCCGGTCCCGCAGCACGGAGATGACCTCGTCCGTGTCGATCCAGCCCCAGTGCATCGGGTAGGCGAACTCGTCGAGCACGTACAGCTGGTACGTCTCGGCGGCCAGGTCGCGCTTGACCTGCTCCCAGCCCTCGCGGGCCTTCTCCTCGTTGTCCATCTGCGCGTCGCGCTGGACCCAGGACCAGCCCTCGCCCATCTTGTGCCAGTCGACGGTCCCGCCCTCGCCGCTCGCGCCGAGGACGCGCAGCGCGTTCTCCTCGCCGACCTTCCACTTCGCCGACTTGACGAACTGGAACACCCCGATCGGCCAGCCCTGGTTCCAGGCGCGCAGGGCGAGCCCGAAGGCCGCCGTCGACTTGCCCTTGCCGATGCCGGTGTGGACGACGACGAGCGGCCGGTTGCGCCGCTGCCGCGTCGTGAGCCCGTCGTCCGGCACGACGCTCGGCTGTCCCTGAGGCATTACGCGACCCTCCTGCTGTTCGACTGCAGCCCTTGCATTTGTCGGACCTCCTTCACGAGCCCGGCTATCGAATCGGCCCGCAGCTCGTCGAGCGTCACCGCCGTCGCGCCCAGCTCGCCCGCCAGCTGACCGGCGAGCCCGAGCCGCACCGGACCCGACTCGCAGTCCACGACGACCGACGCCGTTCCCTCGGCCGCGAGCAGCCGCGCCGCACGCCCCGCGAGCGCCACCGGCTCCGGCCCGCCCGTCGCACGCCCGTCGGTCACCACCACGACGAGCGGCCGGCGCGCCGGGTCCCGCAGCCGCTCCACGCGCAGCACGTCGTGCGCCTTGAGGAGCCCCGCGGACAGCGGCGTACGCCCGCCGGTGGGCAGCGACTCCAGCCGTACGGCTGCCGCGTCCACGGAGGACGTCGGCGGGAGCGCCACGTCGGCCGAGGAGCCGCGGAACGTCACGAGCCCCACCTTGTCCCGCCGCTGGTACGCGTCGAGGAGCAGCGACAGGACAGCGCCCTTCACGGCGCTCATCCGCTGCCGCGCCGCCATCGACCCGGAGGCGTCGACCACGAACAGCACGAGGTTGCCCTCGCGGCCCTCCCGGGTCGCCTGCCGCAGATCGTCACGCCGCACCACGAGCCCAGGACCGGAACGCCCCCGTGCCCGCTGGTGCGGGGCCGCGGCCTGCACGGTCGCCGCCAGGTGCAGCTTGGTGAGCGCGCCACGCGGGCGCCGCGCACCCGTCGTACGCCCGTGTTCCGTACGGGCCCGCGAGCGCCGCCCGGCGGCACCCTCACCGAGTCCGGGCACGCTCAGCATCTTCGTACGGAACGGCTCGGAGGCCCGTGCGGCCGCCTGCTCGCCGCCGCCCGCGGGAGCCTTCTGCTCGCCGCTGTCGGAGGGCTCGCCCTGTGCGGGGATGTCGGCGGCCTGGTCGCCGCCCGCGTCGGGGCCGTCGCCCTCGGGCGCGTCCTGCGGCGGCTGCCCGCCACCGCCGCCGGGACCGTCCCCGCCGCCGTCCCCGTCACCGTCGGGATCGGGCTCGTCGTCCTGTCCGCCGAACTCCTCAAGAGTGTCGTCGAGCTTGTCCTCGTCGAGCCCCGGCGCGTCGAACGGGTTGCGGCGCCTGCGGTGCGGCAGCGCCAGGAGCGCGGCCTGCCGCACATCCTCGGCCAGCACGTCCGTGCGGCCCGCCCACGCGGCGAGCGCCGTCGCCGTACGCGCCATCACGATGTCCGCGCGCATCCCGTCGACCTCGAACGCGGCGCACGTCGCGGCGATCTGACGCAGCGCGGCGTCACCGAGCCGCACCGAAGGCAGCAGGTCACGGGCCGCGACGATCCGCGCCCGTACGGCGGACTCCTCCTGCTCCCACTTCCCGGCGAAGCCCTCGGGGTCGTCGTCGTAGGCGAGACGCCGCTTGACGACCTCGACGCGCTGGTCGGGCTCGCGGGAGGCGGCGACCTCCACGGTGAGCCCGAACCGGTCGAGCAACTGCGGCCGCAGCTCGCCCTCTTCGGGGTTCATGGTGCCGACGAGCAGGAAGCGCGCGGCGTGCCGTACGGAGACGCCCTCGCGCTCCACGTACGAGGCGCCCATCGCGGCCGCGTCGAGCAGCAGGTCCACCAAGTGGTCGTGCAGCAGGTTCACTTCGTCGACGTACAGGATCCCGCGGTGCGCGTCGGCGAGGAGTCCCGGCTCGAAGGCCTTGACGCCCTCGGCGAGCGCCCGCTCGATGTCGAGCGCGCCGACGAGCCGGTCCTCGGACGCGCCGACGGGCAGCTCGACCATGCGGGCGGCACGTGAGGTGCCGGGTCCGGTCTCGTGCGGCCCGTCCGGGCACGCGGGGTCGGGCGCGCCGGGCGCACACGAGAACCGGCACCCGGCGACGACCTCGACCTCCGGCACGAGCGCCGAAAGAGCGCGTACGGCCGTCGACTTGGCCGTGCCCTTCTCGCCGCGCACGAGCACACCGCCGACGGCGGGGCTGACCGCGTTCAGCAGCAGGGCAAGACGCAGGTCGTCCTGCCCGACGAGCGCGGTGAACGGATAGGGGGTACTCACTGGTCGTCGCCCTCCAAGTCGCCCTCAAGTTCCAGATATGTGGCCCGCAGCCGCTCCAGCGTCTGCGCGTCCGGCTCGGCCCACAGCCCGCGCTCGGCCGCTTCGAGTAGCCGCTCGGTGATGCCGCGCAGGGCCCACGGGTTGGACTTCTTCATGAAGTCCTGGTTCTCCGCGTCGAAGACGTACTCGGCCGACAGCTTCTCGTACATCCAGTCGTCGACCACGCCGGCCGTCGCGTCGTACCCGAAGAGGTAGTCGACGGTGGCGGCCATCTCGAAGGCGCCCTTGTAGCCGTGGCGGCGCATCGCGGCCATCCAGCGCGGGTTGACCACACGCGCCCGGAACACCCGGTGGGTCTCCTCGCCGAGTGTGCGGGTCTTCACCTGGTCGGGCACGGCGGAGTCGCCGACGTACGCCTCGGGGGAGGCCCCCGTCAGATGCCGCACCATGGCGACCATGCCGCCGTGGTACTGGAAGTAGTCGTCGGCGTCGACGAGGTCGTGCTCGCGGGTGTCGACGTTCTTCGCCGCCACGTTGATGCGCCGGAACGCCGTCTCCATGTCGCCGCGCGCGGCCCGTCCGTCGAGCCCGCGCCCGTACGCGTAGCCGCCCCACACCGCGTACACCTCGGCGAGGTCCGCGTCGGACTGCCAGTTGCGGGCGTCGATCAGCGGCAGCAGACCCGCCCCGTACGCACCCGGCTTCGACCCGAAGATCCGGGCCGTGGCCCGCCGCCTGTCGCCGTGCTCGACGGCGTCCTCCTCGACATGCGCCCGTACGTAGTTCTGCTCGGGGCTCTCGTCGAGCGCGGCGACGGCCTGCACGGCGTCGTCGATCAGACCGACGACGTGCGGGAACGCGTCACGGAAGAAGCCGGAGATACGGACCGTCACATCGATGCGCGGGCGCCCGAGTTCGGCGGCCGGCACGACCTCGAAGCCGGTGACACGGCGCGAGGCGTCGTCCCACACCGGGCGGCAGCCGAGCAGCGCGAGGATCTCCGCGATGTCGTCGCCCTGCGTACGCATCGCGGAGGTGCCCCACACCGTCAGGCCCACGGACTTGGGGTGCTCGCCGGTGTCGGCGAGGTAGCGCGCCACCAGCGAGTCGGCGAGCGCCTGCCCGACCTCCCAGCTCAGCCGCGACGGAATCGCCTTCGGGTCGACGGAGTAGAAGTTGCGGCCCGTCGGCAGCACGTTGACCAGGCCGCGCGTCGGCGACCCGGACGGTCCCGCGGGCACGTATCCGCCGTCGAGCGCACGCAGAATGTGCCCGATCTCGTCCGTGGTGCGCGCGAGCCGGGGCACGACCTCACGGCACGCGAACTCCAACACCGCGACGGCGTCCGGGAGTTCGGTCCCGACGACGTCCCGGACGAGCGCGGGGACGGCCGCAGCGTCCCAGCCGCGCTCCTCCATGCCCTCGGCCGCGCGCCGGCACAGCTGCTCCAGGAGGTCGATCGCGTCGGCGGCGCTGCGGGCGGGACCGTCGACGAGGTTTGTCAGCCCGTCCGGCACCTTCACCGGCGCGCCGGGCTCGCCGAGCAGCTCCTTCTCCACCAGGCCGAAGTGCTCGGCCAGACAGGCCCGCAGGCCGGGCAGGGCGTTCGCGGTGCCGCCCCACACCTGCGAGGCGCGCAGCACGGCGAGCACGAGGTTCACGCGCGGCTCCCCGACCGGGCCGCCGCCCAGGATGTGCAGACCGTCACGGATCTGCACGTCCTTGATCTCGCACAGATAGCCGTCGATGTGCATCACGAACTCGTCGAAGTCACCGTCGTCCGGCTGCTCGGCGACATGCAGGTCGTGGTGGAGCTCGGCGGCCTTCACCAGCGTCCAGATCTGGGCGCGCACGGCCGGGGCCTTCGTCGGGTCCAGGTCGGAGACGAGCGCGTACTCGTCGAGGAGCTGCTCCAGCTTCGCCAGATCGCCGTACGTGTCGGCGCGGGCCATCGGCGGGACCAGGTGGTCGACGACCGTGGCGTGCCCGCGGCGCTTGGCCTGCGTGCCCTCGCCCGGGTCGTTCACGATGAACGGGTAGATCAGCGGCAGCTCGCCGAGGACCGCGTCGGGCGCACAACTCCCGCTCAGGCCGAGACCCTTGCCGGGCAGCCACTCCATCGTGCCGTGCTTGCCCATGTGGATGACGGCGTCCGCACCGAAACTGTTCTCCAGCCAGCGGTACGCGGCCATGTAGTGGTGCGACGGCGGCATGTCCGGGTCGTGGTAGATCGCGATGGGGTTCTCGCCGAAGCCGCGCGGCGGCTGGATCATCACGACGACGTTGCCGAACTGCAGGGACGCGAGCACGATGTCGTCGCCGTCGACGTAGAGGGAGCCCGGCGGCTCGCCCCACGCCTTCAGCATCCCGTCGCGCAGCTCGGGCGCCAGCTTGTCGAACCAGGCACGGTAGTCGGCGAGCGGCACCCGCGCGGGCGCCGACGCCAGCTGGTCCTCGGTGAGCCACTCGACGTCGTGGCCGCCCGCCTCGATGAGCCGGTGGATCAGCTCGTCCCCGTTGTCCGGGTAGCCGTCGACCCCGTAACCGGCCTCGCGCAGCGCGTCCAGGACGCGGACCGCGGAGGCGGGCGTGTCGAGGCCCACCGCGTTGCCGACCCGCGAGTGCTTGGTCGGGTAGGCGGTGAAGACGACGGCGAGCTTCTTCTCGCCGTTCGGCTTGTGGCCGAGACGGGCGTGGCGCACGGCGATCCCGGCGACGCGCGCGGCGCGCTCGGGGTCGGCGGCGTACACGGGGACGCCGTCGGGACCTTCCTCCTTGAACGAGAACGGCACCGTGACGATCCGGCCGTCGAACTCGGGGATCGCGACCTGCATCGCCGCGTCCATCGGCGACAGGGCGGCGTCCGACGCCTCCCAGGCCGCCTTCGACGACGTGAGGCAAAGACCCTGAAGGACAGGGATGTCGAGGTCGGCGAGCGCGCCGATGTCCCAGGCCTCCTCGTCGCCGCCCGCGGACGCCTGCGAGGCGTGTGTACCGCCCGCCGCGAGCACGGTCGCGACCAGGGTGTCGGCCTCGCCGAGGAGCTCGTACAGGCCGGGGTCGGCGCCGCGCAGTGAACCGCAGTACACCGGAAGGGAGTTGACGCCGCGCGCCTCGATCGCGTCGCACAGCGTGTCCACGAACGCGGTGTTCCCGGACAGCTCGTGGGCGCGGTAGAAGAGCACGCCGACCGTCGGACGGCCCTCGACGCGCGCACGGCGGCCGTGCACCCCGTACTCGGGCATCTTCTGCGGCTCGGCGCTGTGCCGCTCCTGCGTGCTCCCGGCCCGGCCGTGCCCGCTCCGCAGCACGTCCTGGCCGAGGAAGCGGGCCAGCTCGACGAGGTTGCCGGGACCGCCCTCGACGAGGTAGCGCAGCGCCTCGGCCACGGCGCCCGCGTGCACGGTCGACTCGGCCATCAGCTCCGCGTCCGGGACGCTCTCGCCGCCGAGCAGGACCGTCGGCACGCCGGACGCCTTCAGCGCCGCGAGCCCGTCCTCCCAGGCGCGCTTGCCTCCGAGGAGCCGTACGACGGCGATGTCGACGCCGTCGAGCAGCTCCGGCAGTTCGCCCTGCACGTCGACGCGGGTCGGGTTCCCGATCCGGTAGGGGGCGCCGGAGGCCCGGGCCGCCAGCAGATCGGTGTCTGCGGTCGACAACAACAACACTGTGCTCATGCGGGCGCTCCCGGTGGAATGAAAGGCAGTCCTGACGGAGCGCCGGACTCGATGAGCCGCCACAGCGCGTCCGTGTCCGCGTGTTCTTCGATCAGATCGCCGAGCCGGTCGAGCTGCTCCTCGCGCAGCGCGCCGAACGACGTGTCGGGCGCCGGCACGAAACGGCGGCCCGCGGCGGCCGCGACCTCGCGCAGGAACGCCCGGCGGAAGCCGTCCGCCTCCAGCGAGCCGTGCCAGTGCGTGCCCCAGACGGAGCCGACGCGGCACCCGTCCAAGAAGGCTTCTCCGCCGGTGATTTCGGCGACCCCGTGATGGATCTCGTAGCCCTCGACGTGCTCGCTGAGCGCTTCGCCGACGGGCCGGGCGAGGGTCTTATCGCGCTCGAACCGCACCCGTACGGGCAGCAGTCCGAGCCCGTCCACGGCGCCCGCGCGCGACTCGACGTCGTCCTCGATGCGCTCGCCGAGCACCTGGAAACCGCCGCAGATCCCGAGGACCGGGCGCCCCTCGACGGCCCGGCGCGCGAGGGCGTCGGCGAGGCCGCGCTCGCGCAGCCACTGAAGTGCCTTGACGGTGCCGCGCGTTCCCGGCACGACGACCAGGTCCGCGTCGACGAGCTCCTCGGCCCGGTCGACGAACCGCACGACGACGCCCGGCTCCGCGGCCAGCGCGTCCACGTCGGTGAAGTTCGACATCAGCGGCACGGCGCACACGGCGACGCGCAGCACGTCCTCGCCGACGGGGGCCGTCGTCCGTGACTCGCGCACGGAGCCGCGCAGCGACACGCGCAGCCCGTCCTCCTCGTCGATGCCGAGGCCGTGCTGGAAGGGGAGCACTCCGTATGTGGCGCGCCCGGTCAGGTCCTTGAGCATGTCGAGGCCGGGTTCGAGCAGCGAGACGTCCCCGCGGAACTTGTTCACCAGATAGCCGGCCAGCAGCTCCTGGTCCTCGGGCGCGAGCAGCGCCGTCGTGCCGAAGAACGACGCGAAGACGCCGCCGCGGTCGATGTCGCCGACCACGAGCACGGGCAGCCGCGCGGCCCGCGCGATCCCCATGTTGACGATGTCGGTGCGGCGCAGGTTGATCTCGGCGGGAGAGCCCGCCCCTTCACAGATCACGGCGTCATAGCTGCCCCGGAGTTCCTCCAGGCATCCCACGACGGTGTCGAGGAGTGCGGCCTGGCGCCCTCCGTGCAGCGCCCTCCCGGGGGACACGGCGCCTGACAGCGGCTTCGCCGCGGGCCCGGACCCCCCGAAGAACCCGCGGGCGCTCAACTCGCCGACCGGCTTGCCCATGAGCACCACCTGGCTGCTCCGGTCGCTGCCCGGCTTCAGCAGTACGGGGTTCATCAGGGCGCTCGGCTCGACGCGGGCGGCCTGCGCCTGCATGGCCTGCGCACGGCCGATCTCGGCGCCCTCGCGCGTCACAAAGGAGTTGAGGGACATGTTCTGTCCCTTGAACGGCGCGACCTTCACCCCCTGCCGCACCAGCCACCGGCAGATGCCCGCGGTGACGACGCTCTTCCCGGCATCGGACGTGGTCCCTGCCACCAGCAGTCCGCCACCACTCACGACTTCCCCCTCCGCAACAGTGCCCGCCCGGCGACACACACGCCGAGGGCCAGCCAGCTCACGCGCCGCGAAAGCCGCGCCGCCCGCTCGACGTCGGCGGTCTCCACGGACCGGCCCGACGCGTTCAGTACGGGCCGGTGCTCGACCCGCCCGCCGTACGACAAGGTGCCCCCGAGCCGCACCCCGAGCGCCCCCGCGAACGAGGCCTCGACGACACCGGCGTTGGGGCTCGGGTGCAGTCGCGCGTCCTCGCGCCACGCGGTGAGCGCGCCGCGCGGACGGCCGCCCGCGACCGCGGCGAGCACGCCGGTCAGCCGCGCCCCCGGCCAGCCGGCCACGTCGTCGAGGCGCGCGGAGGCCCAGCCGTAACGGCGGTACCTGGCCGACTTGTGCCCGACCATGGCGTCCAGCGTGTTCACGGCGCGGAAGGCGACGAGCCCGGGGACCCCGGCGACGGCGCCCCACACGAGCGCGCCCACGACGGCGTCGGAAGTGTTCTCGGCGACGGACTCGACGACGGCCCGCGCGATCCCGTCCGCGTCCAGGGCCTGCGGGTCGCGCCCGCACAGATGCGGCAGCCGCTCGCGCGCCGCGTCCACGTCACCGGCGGCCAGCGCGCCCCCGATGGCGCGCGCCTCGCGCCCCAGCGACGTACCGCCGACGACGGCCCAGGTGGCGGCGGCGGTCAGTGCGATGGAGGCGGCGGGGGAGCGGCGCACGGCGCGCGCGGCGAGGCCACCGGCGACGGCGGCGCCGCCGGCGCACACGGCGGTGTGCAGCGCGCCCCACGCTCGGTGGTCACTCCACAGCACTCGCTCGACGGCGCTCGCGGCCCGCCCGAACGCGGCGACCGGATGCCCGCGGCGCGGATCGCCGAACAGGAGGTCACCGAGGAGTCCGGCGGCGCTGCCGTACGCGAAGACGCGCTCGGCTCGCACGGTCAGCCCGCCGCTACGGCGAACGGAACCCTTGTACTCGTTCTCGGCGGGAGCACCCGCAACTGGCAGCCGCGCATGGCGATATGTCCTCACTCAGGGTGTCCACGCCCTGGTTGGAAGAGACCGGCGGCGAGAGTTCCTGGCTCGCGGGGATCACTCCCCGGTGACAGTGGCGGGACCGCGCCGGATTCGCACCGGCTTCCTCTCCTGCTGCCGTAGATGGCCCCGGAAGTCCACCACGCTCCGCGAACGCCCGTCAACTTGCCGTTGACCTGCGGAGGGAGAGTGTGCTGAGGCACACACGAAGCGGGGTGCGGGACGCCTTCGCGTCCCGCACCCCGCACTCCTGCCGGTTACCTCCGGTCAGGCGACGATCAGGAAGATCCCGTACCCGACGGCCGCCGCGCACAGGGCGAAGCAGGCGTACGCGCCGGAGACGGCCAGCGCCGCCGAGTTGCCCTGGGCCGCCGCCGACTCCCGCTTGGTGAGGCCGACGATGCCGAGGGTGAACAGGCCCACGAGGGCCACCGTGATCACGAGGCTGACTCCGAACACGGAGCCGAGTGCTGCCCAGTCGATGTGCATAGCGCTGCTGCTTCCTTAGACCGTGGCCGGTCGCGCGGGCTCCGCCGAGGGCGGGGCGGGCGAGGCGGGGATGGTGGTCTTCACGTCGGTGTCCAGGTCGGCGACCGTGCCGGCGGGCGGCGGGGTGACGGCCGCGATCGCGGTGGTCACGACGCCGGCGGGCTCGTCCGTGACGTCGGTGACGTCGTCGTCCGTGACGTTCGTGTGGTCGATCGAGTTGCGCCGGGACAGCGCCCAGATGGTGCCCGCGCCGGCGATCAGGAGCAGCGCGGTGACGGCGACGCCCCACGAGCCCTGCTTGGTGAGGAACTCGGCTCCCGCACCGACCAGACCGGCGGCCGGCAGGGTCAGGCCCCAGGCGATGAACATGCGGGTCGCGGTCGACCAGCGGACGACGCCGCCCTTGCGGCCGAGGCCCGAGCCCATCACGGCGCCGGAGCAGACCTGCGTCGTGGAGAGCGAGAAGCCGATGTGCGAGGAGGCGAGGATCGCGGTCGCGGCGCTGGTCTGGGCGGCGAAGCCCTGCTGCGGCGCGAGGTCCGTGAGGCCCTTGCCCATGGTGCGGATGATGCGCCAGCCGCCGAGGTAGGTGCCGAGCGCGATGGCCGTACCGGCCGAGACGATGACCCACATCGGGGGGTTCGCGCCGGGGTTCAGGACGCCGCCCGTGATCAGGGCGAGCGTGATGATGCCCATCGTCTTCTGCGCGTCGTTCGTCCCGTGCGCCAGCGAGACCAGGCCCGCGGAGGCGATCTGCCCGGCGCGGTAGCCCTTGGCGGTCGCCTTCTGGTCGGTCTTGCTGCCTATCCGGTACGTGAGCCGGGTGGCCAGCATCGCGGCGATGCCCGCCACGAGCGGCGCGGCGACGGCCGGGAGGAGGATCTTGGTGACGACGGTGCCGCCGTCGATCGACGACCAGCCCATCGACATCACGGCGGCGCCGATGAGGCCGCCGAAGAGAGCGTGGGAGGAGCTGGAGGGGAGCCCCACCAGCCAGGTCAGGAGATTCCACAGGATGGCGCCCACCAGCGCCGCGAAGATGACCTCGGTCTTGAGTCCGTCCTCGTTGATGATGCCGCCGGAGATCGTCTTGGCGACCTCCACGGAGAGGAAGGCTCCGACGAGGTTCAGCACGGCGGACATGGCCACCGCCGTCTTGGGCTTGAGAGCGCCGGTCGAGATGGTGGTGGCCATCGCGTTGGCTGTGTCGTGGAAACCGTTCGTGAAATCGAACACGAGAGCGGTAACGATCACGATCCCGAGGAGAAGCGTGATGTGTTCCATTTACCCAGGCTTCTGTTGGACGTCAGTGGCTCGGCGACCGTAGGCAATCTGAGTGAACGGAAGATGAACTGGGGCGGGCGGTGCGGTGACTCGAAGCGGAGTGCCGCCACTCCGTTGAGAACGGGGCGGCGGCACGGGGTCGTCCGCGAAGCGGAACGGCGGCCGAATCAAGCGGAAGCAGGCCCTCCGCTAGCCGCGGGCGAACCTCCGCAACTGGGCCTGGGAACCGTTGAAGAGATTCTGGTCACCCGGCAGTCCGCCGCTGTTGTCGTACTGCCAGAACGTCCAGTACGGCCAGCCCGAGGGCAGCGCCCCGGCGGACGCGTCGTAGCGGGCCAGCCATAGCGCGTGGTTGCCCGCGAAGGCCGTGCTGTCGCCCGTGCAGTTCTTCCACCAGCGGTAGTTGGTGTAGTCACCGGCCGGCGGCCCGTCCTGCGGCGCACCTCGTCGCTGAACGACCTGATCCAGGAGATCATCTTCGCCTTGCTCAGGCCGTAGCACTTCTTCGAGCCGTACGGGTTGTACTCGATGTCGAGCGCCGGCGGCAGCGTCCAGCCGTCCGCCCGCCACGCACCCCCGTTGCGCACGAAGTACGAGGCCTGCGTCCGGCCGGACGACTTGTTCGGGAGCGCGAAGTGGTACGCGCCTCGGATGATGCCCGCGCTCCGTGCTCCGTCGTACTGCTGGTCGAAGTAGGGATTGCGGTAGGTGGTGGACTCGGTCGCCTTGACGTAGACGAACCGTGCGCCCTTGCTCTTGGCCTTCTGCCAGTTGACGTTCTTCTGGTGCGACGAGACGTCGTGTCCCTTGGTTTCGCCCGCCGCGGACGCCGGAGTCTGGGTGAGAGCGGTCCCTCCGAACGTCAGGGCGGCCAGTGATGTCGCGGTCGCGATGTGCGCACGGCGACGGGACGGTTTGTGACCACGAGCCATATTTCCCCCCGAAATGGCGACGTGCATGACAAATCCCGCATGGAGGCTACCGGAAGATCCCTCCATGCCCGCCGATCTCCAGCCAATCGTTGCCAGGCGGGCATTCATCCCCATTCGTGCGCTTCCGGACTCCTGAGCTCCGCACTAAAGTGCCCCGGCCTCACGATCCGCGCGGGCCCGCCGTGCGGCTGGCAGGATGCGGGCATGGCGGAGGAACCGGGCGGTGCGGGGCAGGGCGCGGACGGGCTCGCGCAGGCATGGAGCGCGCTCGTGGCGACGGCCCGGCGCACCGTCGCCGACGGCCTCGTCGTCGGGACCTCGGGAAACGTCTCGGTGCGGATCGGCGACACCGTCCTCGTCACGCCCAGCGGGGTCCCCTACGACGAGCTGACCCCGGACGACCTCGTCGCCGTCGGCCTCGACGGCGAGCAGAGCGCCGGAACCCTGACCCCGACCAGCGAACTCCCGATGCATCTGGCGGTCTACCGCGCCACGCCCGCCCGCGCCGTCGTCCACACCCACGCGGTCCACGCCACCGCCGTCTCCACCCTCGTGCCCGAACTCCCGCTGATCCACTACATGGCCGCGGCCCTCGGCGGACCCGTCCGGGTTGCCCCGTATGCGACGTACGGCACCGAGCGGTTGGCCGAGAACGTCCTCGACGCTCTCAAGGGGCGGACAGGCTGCCTGCTCCAGAACCACGGCACCCTCACCTACGGCGACACCCTCGCCGCCGCCTACGACCGCACGGCCCAGCTCGAATGGCTGTGCCGCGTCTGGCTCACCGCGAGCGCCCACCCGCACCACACGCCGAAGCTCCTCACCCGCGACCAGGTGCGCGAGGTGGAGGAGAAGCTGCGCGGGTACGGGCAGCAGGGCTGAACCTCCACCCGGCGCCGCCATGGCCGCGTCCCACTGGCCGGTCGGAGCCCGGGCGCGGACACTGGGACGGTGCGCACCGCCAGAGCGACGGCCGCTGCCGTCACCGGAGTCATCTGTGCCGGCGCGGCCGCGGTCGCGGTCGGCCGGTTGGCCAGCGATGCCGCCCTCAAGGCGCCCGCGGGCCGACCGCTCCCCACCGAGCCACGCCTGACCGTCCAAGCCACCGCCGCGGGCCGGATCACCCTCACCCGCGACCTGGCCTCCCTGCGCCCGGGAACCTACGGCCTGAGCGGCGACGGATTCCACGCCGTGGTCGGGCCCGTCCTCGAGTCCGCCCCGCACGCCGCGCACGCCGTCGTGCGACGCCTGGAGCGCGTCACCCACGGCTCCCTCGAACCCGGCGCCAAGGCCTGGCTCACGCCCCAGGTCCACATCGGCGACCCCAAGGCGGCGCTCGGCCTCGACCACGCCGACATCGACATCCCCGGCGAACTGGGCGCGCTCCCCGCCTGGTTCGTCCCCGGCGCCCGCGACACCTGGGTCATCACCGTCCACGGCCTGGGCACCACCCGCGAGCACCCCATGGTCCTCATGGACTTCCTGCACCGCCACCGCTTCCCCGTGCTCGATCTCGCCTACCGCGGCGACCTCGGCGCCCCCCGCTCCCCGGACGGCCTGGGCCACCTCGGCGAGACGGAGTGGCGCGACCTGGACGCCGCGATCCGCTATGCCGTGCGCTACGGCGCGCAGCGCGTCATCGTGCACGGCTGGTCGACCGGCGCCGCCATGGCACTGCATGCGGCGGCCCATTCCGCTTTGCGGGACCGCATCTCCGGGCTCGTCCTCGACTCACCGGTCCTCGCGTGGGACGTGACGCTGCGTGCTCTCGCCGGAGTCCGCGGCATCCCCGGCCTCCTGCTGCCCCTCGCGGTCCGCGCCGCCCAGGGGCGCACCGGGCTGCACGGCGACCGCCTCGACGTCGCCGCCCACCCCGACGCGCTCAAGGTCCCCACCCTCGTGATCCACGGCCCCGACGACGAGATCGCCCCTTGGGCCCTGTCCCGCGAACTGGCCGCCCGGCGCCCCGACTTGGTCACCCTCCACACCGTCGGCGACGCCCCGCACGGAGCCATGTGGAACGCGGACCCACACATGTACGAGGAGACGCTCCGCCGCTTCCTCACCCCCCTCATGTAGCTCCGGCACAGCTCCGGCACGGTCCGTCGCACCCACGGGATCCGCCCGCCGGCCGCACAGGACAGATGCGCAGGAAGGCCCGCGTAGACCCCCGGCGTGCGCCGGTCCGCGGACCCTCCCGCGACGCCCGCAAAGAGGCCCGGAACCATTCCGTTTGGGTTTTCGGACCGTCAACCGGAAGACTGCCCCTGTGACGTCCCGTATCCCGCGCGACTCCAGGCTCCGACTCGTCGGCCCGCGCACCCTCGCCGCCGCCCCCGTGCGGGCCGACGGAGTGGTGACCCAGGCTCGCCCGCCCCGCCCGGCGCCCCGCCCGCCGGAGGGCACCCCACCACCGGCGGAACTGGCCCGCATGGCCCGCCGCGGCCTCGCCGACGCCGTCCGCGTGGCCCGCTGGGCCGACGCCGTCCTCAGCCCCGGCAGCGGCCAAGGCGCCCCCGACGGCAGGGGCGCCCTCTCCGCACCCACCGCCGAACGCGCGGCGGCCGACCTGGAGCTGACCGCGCGACAGGTCCGCGCCGACTGGGACACCGCACGCCTCGCGGGCCTCGTCGAGGTGCACGGCGACAGCGCGCGCCCCGGCTGGCGCCTGCGCGCCTGGGACCGCGACGACACCGCCGTGCTGCGCGGCTGGGTCGCGCTCTTCGACGCCTGGTCCCTGGCCCACCCCGCCGACGAGACCCTGGAGGCCGCCGCGGTCGCCGAGGTCGTCTCGGCGATGCCCCAGGTGCTCTCCCTCCTCCAGCTCTCGGCCGGCCCGGTCCCCGTCCCGCAACTCCTCGACCTGCTCGGCCAGCGCGTCGAGGAACTGCGCACGGAGCGCTGCGAGATCCCCTACGGTCCGCAGCCCGAGCGCACGGGACCCGCGACCGGCACCACCGGCACCGACCTCCCCCCGCTCCTCGACTGGGCCCTGCACGGCCTGGCCGCCGTCGGCGCCCTCACCTACGCCGACGGCCAGGCCACCCTCACGCCGCTCGGCAGCTGGGCGGTCTGGGTCAAGCTGGAGCAGATCTGCGTGGCCGCCCAGTCCCCGGCGGGCAACATCGAGCAGTCCGCCGAGGACATGCTCAGAGGCTGCGCACGGCTGCGCCCGAACGCGGCCCGTGCCGAGTACCGCGCCTGGCTCGCCGCCCGCCCCGTCGGCAGCGCCGTCACCGAGCTGATCGCCGCCGCACGCGGCGAGGACGCCCTGCTGCGCGGCCTGGCCTTCGAGGCCCTGCGCGTCGTCGGAGCCCCCGCCGAGCCCGTCGTCCGATCCGTCGCCGACGAGCCGTCCCTGCGCCCCTACGCGCTGCTGTGGCTCGCCGAGTACGAAGGCGCCGATCCCGAGGACGTCCACATGGTGCTGACCCGCGAGGAGACGACCTGGCTGTGGGTGGACACCGCGGCGGCCGTCGCGGACCACGGCGAGGCCCAGCTCCTCGTGCGCCATCTGGAGTCCGCCGTGCAGCCCACCGTGCCGGCACTGCTCGACGAGGTCCGGGCGGCCGGGCATCCGCGTACCGTGCAGGTGCTCGTCGCGCTGGCCGCGGCGCACCCGGATCCGGCGCTCGCCAAGGCCGTCCGCCGGGCCGCCTTCCAGGTGCACACCGGAGGCGTGTGACACCGCGTCCCCGCGATCAGGCGGGTATCTCCGGCGCGTACGTCCCGAAGCTCCACACGTTGCCCTCGGCGTCCTTGGCCAGGTAGTCCCGGGAGCCGTAGTCCTGGTCCGTCGGGGGCATCAGGATCTCCACGCCGTGCTCGACGGCCCGGCGGTGATGGGCGTCGACATCGTCCACGACGACATAGATCCCGGTCGGTCCGGCGCCCCGCATGGCCTCGTCGAAGCGGCCGCCGCGGCCCTTCGAGCCGAGCATCACCGCGCCGTTCCCGTACGTCAGCTCGGCGTGCATCACCGAGCCGCCCTCGCCCTCGTACACGGCCGCGGCGGTGAAGCCGAACGCCGAGGTCAGCTGCTCGATCGCGGCCTTCGCGTCGGCGTACAGCAAGGACGGGTAGAGACTCGCGCGCCCCTTCGCACCGCTCACTGTGCTCACTCCTTCTTCGCCGGTCCGGAATGCGCTGCCGGATCCAGCCTGGCACCCGGCACCGACAATCCGCCCCGAGAGGCGCCACCGCTCACCGGAACGTGTTGCACCGCGCCATGTCGCCGCTGCGGTAGCCCTCGTAGAACCACTGCTGCCGCTGCTGGGCCGAGCCGTGCGTCCAGGTCTCGGGCGTCACCCGGCCCTGGAACCTCTCCTGGATCCGGTCGTCGCCGACGGCGGCCGCCGCGTCCAGGCCGTCTCGGATGTCCGCGTCGGTCAGGTTCGTGATCAAGGGCTTGCCCGTCTTGTCGTCGGGCGTCGTCGTCGCGTGGTGCGCCCAGACCCCGGCGTAGCAGTCCGCCTGGAGCTCGACCCGCACCGCGTTGCTGTTCCGCCCCGTACGCCCGTCCTGGGAGCGCTGGAGCGTCCCCATCAGGTTCTGCACGTGGTGCCCGTACTCGTGCGCCACCACGTAGGCCTGCGCGAAGGGACCGCCGCTGGAGCCGAACTTGGTGCGCAGCTCGTCGAAGAAGCCCAGGTCCAGATAGACCTTGCGGTCGCCCGGGCAGTAGAAGGGCCCGACCGCCGAGGTCGCCGTGCCGCAAGCGGTGGTGACCTGGCCGGTGTAGAACACGGTCTGCGCGGGGGAGTAGGTGCCCCCGCGGTCGCGGAACTCCTGACGCCAGTAGTCCTGGACGCTGTTGACGACCGCCACGATGCGGCAGTCCTCCTTGTTGTTCGCGTCCTGGCCCGTACGGCAGTCCTGGCTGACCTGGGCCGCGGACGAGACGCTGGTGTCGGGTTCGCCACTGTCGGAGGAGAGGCCGAATTCGTTCGTGCCGAAGAAGAGGCCGACCAGGACGGCGAGCAGGCCCGCGAGGCCGGCGCCGACGGTCCGCCGGCCGCCAGGGACCCGGCGCCCGTCCTGGACCTCGGAGGTGTCCAGGTCGGCGTCGTCGTCGAACTGCATGGCCGCACCGCCCTCTACCGCACGTCAGGGGCGGCGGCCCGCCGCCCAACGCCCACTATCGAACAGTTCGTGGTGGTCTGCCCCTCGGTCCGGGAACGGCAGGGCGGAAAACTGTTTGCATCGCCCCGTTAGACTTGGCCCATGGCCATTCTCCGCATGCACTAGACGGCTCATCGCCCTCAGTAGCCCTTCCGCCGTCCATAGACCTGCTCAGGAGTCTGTCCGTGATCACCGCTTCCGGCATCGAGCTGCGCGCCGGCGCCCGCATCCTCATTGAGAACGCCACCTTCCGTATCGCCAAGGGCGACCGCATCGGCCTGGTCGGACGCAACGGCGCGGGCAAGACGACGCTCACCAAGTGCCTCGCCGGCGAGGGCACCCCGGCCGGGGGCCAGATCGCCCGCTCCGGAGAGGTCGGCTACCTCCCGCAGGACCCCCGCACCGGCGACCTCGACATCCTGGCCCGCGACCGCATCCTGTCCGCGCGCGGCCTCGACACCCTGATCCAGAAGATGCGCGACAACGAGCAGCGCATCGCCAGCGGCACGGGCGCCACGCGCGCGAAGGCGCTCAAGCAGTACGAGCGCCAGGAGACGGAGTTCCTCACCAAGGGCGGGTACGCCGCCGAGGCCGAGGCCGCCACCATCGCCGCCGCGCTCAACCTGCCCGACCGCGTGCTCGGCCAGCCCCTGCACACGCTCTCCGGCGGTCAGCGCCGCCGTATCGAGCTGGCCCGCATCCTTTTCTCGGACGCGGACACCCTGCTCCTCGACGAGCCCACGAACCACCTCGACGCCGACTCCATCGTCTGGCTGCGCGACTACCTGAAGTCGTACCGCGGCGGCTTCATCGTGATCTCCCACGACGTCGACCTCGTCGAGACGGTCGTCAACAAGGTGTTCTACCTGGACGCGAACCGGTCCCAGATCGACGTCTACAACATGGGCTGGAAGCTCTACCAGCAGCAGCGCGAGGCCGACGAGAAGCGCCGCAAGCGCGAGCGCCAGAACGCCGAGAAGAAGGCCGCGGCCCTCAACTCCCAGGCCGACAAGATGCGCGCCAAGGCGACCAAGACCGTCGCCGCGCAGAACATGGCCAAGCGCGCCGACCGGCTGCTCGCCGGGCTCGACGCCGTCCGCGTCTCCGACAAGGTCGCCAAGCTGCGCTTCCCCGAGCCCTCCCCGTGCGGCAAGACGCCGCTGATGGCCGAGGGCCTGTCGAAGTCGTACGGCTCCCTGGAGATCTTCACCGACGTCGACCTGGCCATCGACAAGGGCTCGCGCGTCGTCATCCTCGGCCTCAACGGCGCGGGCAAGACCACCCTGCTCAAGCTGCTCGGCGGAGCCGAGAAGCCCGACACCGGCGAGATCATCGAGGGCCACGGCCTCAAGCTCGGCTACTACGCGCAGGAGCACGAGACCCTCGACCCGGAGCGCACGGTCCTGGAGAACATGCGCTCCGCCGCCCCCGACCTTGACCTCGTCGAGGTGCGCAAGACGCTCGGCTCGTTCCTGTTCTCCGGGGACGACGTCGACAAGCCGGCCGGTGTCCTGTCCGGCGGTGAGAAGACCCGCCTCGCGCTCGCCACGCTCGTCGTGTCGTCCGCGAACGTCCTGCTCCTCGACGAGCCCACGAACAACCTCGACCCGGCCAGCCGCGAGGAGATCCTCGGCGCGCTGCGCACCTACAAGGGCGCCGTCGTCCTCGTCACCCACGACGAGGGCGCCGTGGACGCGCTCCAGCCGGAGCGGATCATCCTGCTGCCCGACGGCGTCGAGGACCTCTGGGGCCAGGACTACGCGGATCTGGTCAGCCTCGCCTGACCCTCCGGCGCCCGCGTCCGGGCCCGCACGATCACGGTCGGCCGTCAGCACGGCTTGATCGAAAGGCTGATCCACTCGGTATGGATCATTCGGCCGACCCGTGATCCATCATCTGAGTGAGATCTCCTCGTACCGCGGTGTGTCCTACACGGATTTCGTCGCCGCACCGGCGCCGGGTCCCTTGTGCCGACTGGCAAGGCGCTGACCTGGCCCTTCGTGGAGGACGCCGTTTCCAACCCTGCCCAGGTGCGCCCGGAACCCTCCATTCCACTCGTGTCGACCGCTTCCCGACCGCACAAGCTCGTCGTACGGACCTTGCCGAATGGGTGGCCAGGAAGCCCGGGAGGGGTGATCATGAGAAGTCCAGAGCGCACTTCCCATGAGGAGGCACGGGTGGCCGAGACTCTGAAGAAGGGCAGCCGGGTAACCGGCGCCGCGCGTGACAAGCTCGCGGCAGACCTGAAGAAGAAGTACGACTCCGGTGCGAGCATTCGAGCGCTGGCCGAAGAAACCGGCCGCTCGTATGGGTTCGTGCACCGGATGCTCAGTGAGTCGGGAGTCACGCTGCGAGGTCGCGGCGGGGCTACACGCGGCAAGAAGGCGACCGCGGCCGGCTGACCTGGGCAGTGCACAGGCTTCGATGGTGACCACCCGGTCGGTCCGCCGACCGGCCGGTTGGTTACTGTGCAGTAGTTTTAGGGCGTCGACACATCACGCGTCGCGCGACCCTGTCTCACTGCGCACACCATCGGAGGCACGCATGGCTTCGCTCGACACCGGATCCGGCAAGATCGCACCGGTACTCGACAAGGACGGGGTCCGCCTCACCGTCGACGGCTCCATCGCCACGGTGACGCTGGCCAACCCGGACAAGCGCAACGCCCAAAGTCCTGCTCTGTGGCGGGCGTTGGCCGACGCCGGGAAGTCCCTGCCGGGCAGCGTGCGCGTTGTCGTACTGCGCGCGGAGGGACTCTCGTTCTCCGCGGGCCTCGACCGTCAGGCGTTCACGCCCGAGGGTTTCGACGGCGAGCCGTCCTTCATCGACTTGGCGCGCGGCTCCGACGACGTGCTCGACGACACCATCGCCGAGTACCAGGAGGCGTTCACCTGGTGGCGGCGCAGCGACATCATCACCGTCGCCGCGGTGCAGGGGCACGCGATCGGCGCGGGCTTCCAGCTCGCCCTCGCCTGCGATCTGCGGATCGCCGCCGAGGACGTGCAGTTCTCCATGCGCGAGACCAGCCTCGGTCTGGTGCCCGACCTCACCGGCACGCACCCCCTCGTCTCCCTCGTGGGATACGCGCGCGCCCTGGAGATCTGCGTCACCGGCCGCTACGTCCACGCCGACGAGGCCGGCCGCATCGGCCTGGCCAACCTCGTGGTGCCCGCCGACCAGCTCGACGCCGCCGCGCGCGACCTCGCCGGAGCACTCATCGCCGCGCCCCGCGACGCCGTCATCGAGACCAAGGCCCTGCTCCAGGGCGTCTCCGGACGCTCGTACGAGGAGCAGCGCACCGCCGAGCGCGCCGCTCAGGGACGCCGGCTCCGGGACCTGGCGGGCCTCGGCGACTGACGCGACCCACACCTGGCCCACGCATGACCGGGGCTGACCCGGGCCGGACGGCCCTCAGTGCACGGCGGTCACCAGAACGGCCACTGACGGATGATCCGCCAGGGCCTCGGTGACCGCCGTCCGCACGTCCCGCGCCACGTCGAGCGCCCGCCGCCCGCCCGACACGGCCAGTTCGATCCGTACATGGCGGCGCGGCAGCGTCGCCGTGCCCTCGGAACGCTCCCCGATGTGCACCGCACGCCCCAGGCCGCCCAGCGCACCGGTCAGCCGCGACACCCCCGGCACGGAGAGCGCGGCCTGCCCGGCCCGTTCCTCGTCGCTGTCACCCGTGGCCTGCCGGCTGTCCACGACATCCGCCTCCGCGTCCACCGAGGCGGGCTGCGCCTGCGCGCCGTCGTCGAGCAGCGCCGTCACCCGCAGGTCCACCTGGACCACCGCGAGCCCGAGGCCGTCGGACGCCGCGCGGGTCAGGGCCGCGCGCAGCCGGGACGCGGCCGTGGGCAGCGGTTCGTCCGGTGCCGCCGCGCACTCCGCGACGATGCGCAGCGGCCCCGGCGGCAGAGCACTCGGCGGCGGGGACACCACGGACTCGTAGGAGCCCTCGGGGTCGGCGAGCTCGATGCGCAGGCTTTCCAGCCGCACCCCCGGCACCGACTGGGCTGTCCGGCGCAACGCCGACCGCGCCGCCGATTCGGCCAGCCAGCACCCGTCCTGCGGCCCTCCGAGCGGTACCAGCCTGCCGAGCCCGAGCTGGTGTCGTACTGCCTGCGTCCATCGGTCAGCGCTCATTGCCCCAGCCTGCCGCATCCATGGCGCGCGACCGGGCAACCGCACTTAGTGTGGTCGAAAGAGCAGTGACTCCCAGAGAACGACCTGAGAGAACCTCTTCGAAAGGGACGACCCGCGATGAGCGACACCGCAGAGAAGCCGGGCGAAGCGACCGGGGGCAGGACCAGTGTGACCAAGCGGGGCGGCGGATCCGCCGGGACACGAGGACGCACCACCATCGCCGACGGTGTGGTCGAGAAGATCGCCGGCCTCGCCGCGCGGGACGTCATGGGCGTGCACGCGATGGGCAGCGGCCTGTCCCGCACCTTCGGAGCCGTACGCGACCGGGTGCCCGGCGGCACCAAATCCGTGTCGCGCGGGGTGAAGGCCGAGGTCGGCGAGGTACAGACGGCGCTCGACCTGGAAATCGTCGTGGAGTACGGGGTGTCGATCGCCGATGTCGCCCGTGACGTGCGCGAGAACGTGGTCGCGGCCGTCGAGCGCATGACCGGCCTCGAGGTCGTCGAGGTCAACATCGCGGTGAGCGACGTCAAGCTGCCCGACGAAGAGGACGAGGAGCCGGAGTCCCGGCTTCAGTAATCACCCGCCCGCGAGCTTGCCCTTGAGGAGGAGCGCTCGATGAACCTGGCCGTGATCGGCATGATCGCCGGAATGGCTCTCGCTTTCGCCGGATACTTCGGCGGATTCGGGGCCTTCCTGCTGGTGGCGGCGCTCGGCGCCGTCGGCTTCGTCGCCGGCCGGTTCCTCGAGGGGGACCTGGAACCCGGTGACTTCTTCCGCTCGCGCGGCGACCGGCGGCGGTGACCGGTGGCGACGCAGGTCGCGCCCGCCGATCGCGGCGCGACCCGGATCGCCGACCGGGTCGTCGCGAAGATCGCCGCACAGGCGGCGCGTGAGGCAATCCCCGCCGTTCCGGCGGAGGGCAGCGCCCCGCACGCCACCGTCTCCGTGCGCCACGACATCGCCCATGTGCGGATCAGCCTCGAACTGGAGTATCCCGGCGACATCGGAACGCAGTGCGGCGCCGTGCGTCGTCAAGTCGCCGAGCGGGTAAAGGCGTTGGCGGGGATGGAAGTGCCCGAGGTGGCCGTCCAGGTGGAGCGGCTGCACTCCGAGCACGATCGCGGCGCGGCACAGCGGAGGATCCGATGAGCGAGCCCACACAGTCCCTGCCCGTCGTCGAACGCGGGCAGGGCGAGCTCGACCAGTTCGGCCAGTCGGGGTCTGCGGCCACCTACAAGGCGCTGCCCACGCTGGAGGGCGAGCACGGCACCGGCCGCTTCTGGTCGCCGCGCCGGATCCCCGCCGCACTGGTGGCGATCGTCCTCCTCGGCGGCTCCGGGATCCTGCTCTACGACATCGCCGCCGTGCGCGCGGGCCACTCCGCGATGCGCTGGCGGCGCGCCCTCGCTCGAGAACTCGCCGACCGGCCCCTGGACAACGTGTGGGTGCTGGTCGGCGCCGGCGTGGCCGCCCTGCTCGGGCTGTGGCTGATCGTGCTCGCCGTGACGCCCGGCCTCCGCGCCGTCCTGCCGATGCGCCGCACCCACACCGACGTACGGGCCGGACTGCACCGCGACGCGGCCGCCATGGTCCTGCGTGACCGGGCCATGGAGGTGGCGGGCGTGCAGTCCGTACGCGTACGGATGAAGCGCTCCAAGGCCGAGGTGCGGGCCGTCTCGCACTTCCGTCAACTCGACGACGTACGCGCCGACTTGGATGCCGTGATCGGCGAGACCGTCAAGGGGCTCGGACTCACCGCCACACCCGGCCTGTCCGTACACGTGGCGCGGCCCGGAAAGAAGGGATGAGCCCCGTGCTCAGGACCGTGAACCGGGTCGTCGTCGGCCTCGTCGGGCTGATCCTCGTAGTGGCCGGAGGGTCCGTCCTCGCCGTCGGACTCGGTGTGTCCCCGCCGTCCTGGTGGATCTACGACGGGCGGCACGACGTGCTGCTCAGCAGGGCGGACGGCTACCGGTGGCGCGGCGACGCCTGGTGGTGGCCGGTCGTCATCGCCGTGCTCGCCGTCTGTGTGCTGCTCGCGCTGTGGTGGCTGGTCGCCCAGCTGCGCCGGCGCCGGCTCGCCGAGGTCCTCGTCGACACCGGGGACGGCGAGGGCGCGCTGCTGCGCGGCCGGGCGCTCGAAGGGGTCCTCGTCGGCGAGGCGGAGTCGCTCGACGGCGTGGAGAGCGCCCGGGTCCGCCTGACCGGGCGGCGCTCCGCACCCCACGTACACATGGGCCTGCTCCTCGAACCGCACGTTGAGCCCGGGGCCGCGCTTCAGCGGATCAGCGAGGAGGCACTGGGCCACGCCCGGGACTCCGCCGGGCTCGCCGCCCTCCCGGCCGAGGTACGGCTCCGCGCGGTGAAGCACCGTGCGGAGCGCGTGAGCTGACCCGACAGGCCCAGCGCCCGCCGGCTCAGAAGCCGTGCCGGGAGCCGCCGTCCACCGGGAGCATCACGCCCGTGAGGTACGACGCGGCGGGCGAGAGGAAGAAGGCGGCGGCGCGGCCGAACTCCTCCGGCCTGCCGTAGCGGCGCAGCGGGATGCGCGCCTCGTTGGCGGCGCGGGTCGCCTCCGGGTCGGCGGACAGGCCGTCGAGCTCACGGACCCGGTCCGTGTCGATCCGTGCCGGGAGCAGGCCGACGACGCGGATCCCGCGCGGGCCCAGCTCGTCCGCGAGGGACTTCGCGAACCCGGCGAGTCCGGGGCGCAGGCCGTTGGAGATGGTCAGGCCGGGAATCGGCTCGTGGACGGAGCCGGAGAGCACGAAGCCGATGACACCGCCCTCACCGAGTTCGGCCGCGGCCGAGCGGGCGAGCCGCACCGCGCCGAGGAAGACCGACTCGAAGGCCGACTCCCACTGCTCGTCGGTGTTGTCCGAGAGGAAGCCGGGGGCCGGCCCGCCGACGCTGATCAGTACGCCGTCGAAGCCGCCGAAGTTCTCGCGCGCCGCGTCGATCAGACGCCGCGCGACGGCGGGTTCGGCGTTGTCGGCGGCGATGCCCACGGCGTTCTCGCCGAGCGCTTCGGCGGCCTCGGCCACCCGCTTCTCGTCCCGCCCTGTGATGATCACCTTCGCGCCGTCGGCGACGAGCTCACGCGCGGCGGCGTTGCCCAGGCCGCGGGTGGCGCCGGTGACGACGTAGACACGGTCCTTCAGTCCAAGATCCATGGGTCCTATCCTGCCTCGCCGGTCCCGAACAGCGTGAGGGCGGTCCCCACCAGGCCGATATGGCTGAAGGCCTGCGGGAAGTTCCCGAGCTGGCGCCCCGACGCGGGGTCGTACTCCTCGGCGAGCAGCCCCACGTCGTTGCCGAGCGCGCAGAGCTGGTCGAACAGCTCGCGGGCCTCCTGCGTGTGCCCCGTCAGATGCAGCGCGTCCGCGAGCCAGAACGAGCAGACGAGGAACGTGCCCTCGCGGCCCGGGAGTCCGTCGACACCGGTCGCCTCGGCGCTGTAGCGGCGCACGAAGCCGTTGTCGGAGAGCTCGTCGCGGATCGCCTGGACGGTGCCGAGGACGCGCGGGTCGTCCGGCGGCAGGAAGCCGACGCGGGGGATGATCAGCAGTGACGCGTCGAGCTCGGTCGAGCCGTAGTACTGCGTGAACGTGTTGCGTTCCGGGTCGTACCCGCGCTCCAGGACGTCACGGTGGATGTCGTCGCGCAGCCGCCTTATGGCGTCGAGATCGCCCGGCAGATCGGGCTCGTCCTCCAGAGCCATGACGATGCGGTCGGCGGCCACCCACGCCATCACCTTCGAGTGCACGAAGTGCCGGCGCGGCCCGCGGACCTCCCAGAGTCCCTGGTCGGGCTGGCGCCACGCGGTGCTCAGGAACTCCACGAGGGCCAGCTGCAGCCGCCACGCGTGCGGCTCGGACGGCATGCCCGCGAGCCGCGCCAGGGAGAGCGAGTCGATCACCTCTCCGTACACGTCGAGCTGGAGCTGGTGCACGGCGTCGTTGCCCGCGCGTACGGGGACGGAGTGGCTGTATCCGGCCAGCCACGGGAGTTCGATCTCGGGCAGGCGGCGCTCGCCGGAGAGCCCGTACATGATCTGCAGGTCCGCCGGGTCGCCCGCGACCGCGCGCAGCAGCCAGTCCCGCCATGCCTTGGCCTCGTCGAGAAAGCCGGCCGACACGAGCGCGCCGAGGGTGAGGGTCGAGTCGCGCAGCCAGCAGTACCGGTAGTCCCAGTTGCGCACGCCGCCGAGCTCCTCCGGCAGCGACGTGGTGGGCGCGGCGACGATCCCGCCGGTGGGTTCGAACGTGAGCGCCTTCAGCGTGACCAGGGAGCGCAGGACCACGTCCTTGCGCGGGCCCTCGTAACGGCACTGCGCCGACCACTGCTCCCACTCCTCCTGGGAGCGGCGCAGGGACTCGAACGGGTCGATGAGGCGGGGGCGCGGCTCGTGCGACGGGTGCCAGGTCAGCACGAACGCGACGGACTCTCCCTCCTCGACGGTGAACTCGGAGTGGGTCGTGAGGTCCTTGCCCCAGGTGCGTACGGGGGGTTCGCTGCGCAGCCACATCGAATCGGGCCCCGCGACGGCCACGCGGTGGCCGTCGGACTTGCGCATCCACGGCACGATCGACCCGTAGTCGAAGCGCAGGCGCAGGGTGCCGCGCATCGTGACGCGGCCCCTGAGCCCCTCGACAATGCGTACGAGGTCGGGGGCCTCGTCGCGCTGCGGCATCAGGTCGGTGACCCGGACGCTGCCCTCGTCGGTGTCCCACTCCGTGTCGAGGACGAGGGTGCCGGGGCGGTAGGAGCGGCGGGTGCAGTCGCCCGCGCCCTTCGGGGCGAGCTGCCAGTGGCCGTTCTCCTCCTTCTTGCCCACGAGCGCGGCGAAACAGGCCGCCGAGTCGAAGCGGGGGAGGCAGAGCCAGTCGACGGAGCCGGCACGGGAGACGAGGGCGGCTGTCTGCTGGTCGCCGATGAGCGCGTAGTCCTCTAGGGGTCGGTGCACGTGAGGCGGGTTCCCGGCGGAAGGGGCCGCCAATCCCCACCGAGGGCCGGGCGGGTGAGGGCGCATGCGCGCGCGGCAGCGGCTCCGGGTCCTACACCGTGGCGGGTTCGGGGCCCGCGGGGGCCTCCTCGGCCGACGCCGCCTCGGCGCGGTCGCGGCGCTCGCGCCGGACCAGCACGACGAAGCCGACGGGCACGGCCGCGGCGAACAGCCACCACTGGACCGCGTACGCCATGTGCGGGCCGATGTCGCTGTGGTTGGGCGTGGGGATCAGCTGGGGGGTGTTGCCCTTCGGGCCGGGCGACGTCTGCTCGATGAATCCGCCGAGGACCTGCTTGCCGAGCGCCTTGGCCTGCTGGCCGCTGCTGATCAGCATGATCTGACGGTCCGGCAGCCCCTTGACGTTCTTGATGCCGCTCGCGGCGGTCGTCTCGTCGGCCAGCAGGCGGCCGGTGACGGTGATCTCGCCGCGCGCGGGCGCGGGGATCTTCGGGAACGCGGTCTGCGCGCCGTTGGCCGGGATCCAGCCGCGGTTGACGAGGAGCACCTTGCCGTCGTCGAGGACGAACGGGGTCAGGACGTGGAAGCCGACCTCGCCGTCGGTGTTCGTGCGGCGCCGCACGACGACCTCGTGCGCGGTGTCGAACGCCCCCTTCGCGGAGACCCGGCGGTGGATCTCGGCCTTGGGTACGGGCTTCCCGGGGGAGGTGAGCTGCTCGGCGGGCAGCGGCTTCGCGGAGAGCGCGTCACCGATCTGCTGGTTCTGAGCGACGCGGTGCTCGTGACGGTGCAGCTGCCAGAAGCCCAGCTTGATCATCGTGGGGATGAGAAGGAGGGTGATGAGGGCGAGGATCACCCACTGCCGGGACAACAGGAAGCGGTACACCCCACGACCGTACAACTCGGTCGTGGGGCGACATCACGGGGGTGTGCCGGAGGGCTCAGACCTTGTCGACGATCCCCACCCTCCCCTCCGCGCGCGAGCAGTGCGCCCCGCAGTACCAGTGCCCGTCGACCTCTACTCCCTGGCCGACGATGCGGCACCGGCAGTGCTCGCAGATCGGCGCCATGCGGTGGATGGCGCAGGAGAAACAGTCGAAGACGTGCACCGCGCCCTGCGCGTGCACCTCGAAGGACATTCCGTAGTCGTTTCCGCAGACCTCACAACGTGCCATGCGCCACAGGGTGGGCTTCGCGGTCGCGCGGGGCGAGCGGTGGGCGGGCGAGTCGCCGCGCAATCACCCGTCTGACGCCGGGGCCACGTCGCGCAGGAGCTGGCCGAAGGCCGCCTCGTCGATGACCGGTGTGCCGTACTGCTTCGCCTTGACGGCCTTCGACGTGTACGAGTCGGGGTCGTTCGTGACGAGGACGCTGGTGAGCCGGGACAGGCTCGTCGCGATGTGCAGCCCGGCCTCGACGGCGCGGTCCTCCAGGAGCTCGCGGTCCACCGAGGTGTCTCCGGAGAACGCCACCCGCATGCCCTGCTTGAGCTGTTTGCCCGGTTCGTATCGCCCGGGGTTCGGGTACGGGCACGGCTGCCGCTTGCGCGACGGGCGCCACGTCCCGCCGCCCCCGTACGAGGACGACGACGGGGCCGAGCCCTGGCGGCCGATGCGCGCCGCGCCGTCCGTCCACTCCGTGAGCGGTCTGCACTCGAGCAGGGGCAGCCGTACCCCGCCGCTCGCGGCGGCACGCAGGCTCGGCCGGAACGCCTCGGCGAGCACGCGCGCGTCGTCGAGCGCGTGGTGCGCGTTGCGCTGGACTACGCCGAAGTGCGCGGCGAGGGACTCCAGCTTGTGGTTGGGCAGGGGGAGGCCGAGCTCCTTGGACAGCGCGATGGTGCACAGGCGCTGGCGGACGGGGGCGGTGCGCTCCGCGCGGGCGTACTCCCGGGCGATCATCGACCAGTCGAAGACCGCGTTGTGGGCGACGAGCACGCGGCCGTCGAGCCGGGTCGCGAACTCCTCGGCGATGTCCTTGAAGAGGGGCGCGCCTTCGAGCACGTCGTTCGTCAGGCCGTGGATCCAGACGGGGCCCGGGTCGCGCTCGGGGTTGACCAGCGTGTACCAGTGGTCCTCGACCTCGCCCCGCGCGTCGAGCCGGTAGACGGCTGCGGAGATTATCCGGTCGTCCCGGGAGAGGCCGGTGGTCTCCACGTCGACGACCGCGTATCCCTGCGGATACGCGGCCGGCCAAGGAGCGGCGGACGCGGCGGTCGTCTGGTCTTCGAGCATGGTCCATGAGGATACGGGCCGCGACTGACACCTCCGTCGCCCGGTCCCGCGGCTGCGTCCGTTATGTCCGCAACAGGCCTGACACCAGGGCCCTGACGGAGGCGTCGAACACCTTCTCCGGGTCGGCCGGAAGGCTGAGCGCGCGGGCCAAGGCGGCGTCGCCCTCCGCCGTCCGCGCGCCCCACAGCTCCTCCTCGCCGGGCCGCTGCACGGGCGCGCGCTCGCGTTGACGCTCCACCAGGACATGGCCGACGACATGGAACTGCACCGCCCGTACGACCCCGGCGGCGCGGGTCCCGCGCAGGCCCGCGGCGTGCACCTCGCGCACGAGGACCTGTTGCGCCGGCAGGAACATCCGCTCGGTCAGACCGCGTTCGTGGACCATCGCGACGAGGTGCGGATGGTCGCGCAGTTGCCGGCGCAGGGCGCGGGCGACGGAGGCGACGCGCTGCTCCGGTGTGGCGCCGCGGGGGCGGATCTCCCCGAGGTCGGCGACGGTGCGCTCGACCAGGGCTTCGAGCAGCGACTCGCGGTTACCGACGTGCCAGTAGATCGAGGTGACGGCGGTGCCGAGCTCGGCGGCGAGCTTGCGCATCGTCAGGGACTGCGGGCCCTGCTGTTTCACCAGCTTCGCGGCGGCGGCGAGGACCTGTTCCCTGTCGAGATGTGTGCGCGTGTCTTTACCCTTCACGGAAGCTGTTGTAACTGTGTTACAGAACATCCGCAAGTGCACGCCCGGCCACGCAAGTCCGCGCCGACGAAGGGTGGTACGACATGGCACGCATTCGATACGGAGCACGCACGGAGGCAGAGATCTCCGCCGCGCGCACCGCGAGCTCGAAGCTCCCCGACATCTGGTCCACGGGGGTGGTGGCCGTCTGGGAGAGCGACCCGGACGCGGTCGCCGCGGTACTTCCGCCCCCGCTCAAGCCCACCGAACGCCCGCTGGTGCGGGCCAACATCAGCAAGGTCGACCTGCCCGGCTACCCCCTGGGCGCCGGCTCGGTCGCCGTCGCCGCCGAGCACGGCGGCGTCGAGGGCTGGTATCCGCTCGTCATGCCGATGACGCACGAGCGCGCCCTGATCGGCGGCCGTGAGGTCTTCGGCGAGCCCAAGAAGCTCGGTGAGGTGAGCGTCGAGCGCGACGGCCTCGTGGTGCGCGCGGCACTCGCCCGGCACGGCATCGCCTTCGTGGAGGTGCGCGGCGCGGTGAGCGGCGCCCTGCCCCTGCCCGAGCCGACGCTCAAGACGGACTTCTACTTCAAGTTCCTTCCCGCAGTGGACGGTTCGGGCTTCGACATGGAGCCGGTGCTCGTGCACTGCCTGCGCAACGAGAAGGTCCGCAAGCTGGAGCGGATCACCGGGGACGTGGTCCTGCGCGAGTCGATGTACGACCCGGTCGCCGACCTTCCGGTGCGCGCCGTCGTCGAGCTCACCATCGGCGAGAAGACGACCGACCAGAAGGGCAAGGTCGTCGAACGCGTCAGCGCACAGGCGCTGCTGCCGTACATCCACCAGCGCTACGACGACCCGCAGCAGATCCTCGACGGGCCGCCCGAGGGGAGCGTCTGATGCGGCTGGAGGCGGGACAGGTCGCCGTCGTCACGGGCGCGGCGAGCGGCATCGGCCTCGCGATGGCACGGCGGTTCGCGGCCGACGGCCTGAAGGTCGTGCTCGCGGACGTCGAGGAGTCCGCCCTGGAGAAGGCCGCCGCCGGCCTGAGCGAGGACGGTGCCGCCGTGCACGCGCGCGTGGTCGACGTCGGCGACCGCGGCCAGGTCTTCGCCCTCGCGGACGCGGCGTACGAGAAGTTCGGCGCCGTCCATGTCCTGTGCAACAACGCGGGCGTCGGCTCGGGCGCCGAGGGTCGCATGTGGCAGCACGAACCGAACGACTGGAAGTGGGCGTTCGAGGTCAACGTGTGGGGCGTCTTCCACGGAATCCAGGCCTTCGTGCCGCGCATGATCGAGGGCGGCGCGCCCGGCCACGTCGTCAACACGTCCTCCGGCGACGGCGGTATCGCCCCGCTGCCCACCGCCTCCGTGTACGCGGTCACCAAGGCGGCCGTCGTGACGATGACCGAGTCCCTGTACGCGCACCTGAAGGCGGAGCACGCGCGCGTGGGCGCCTCCGTGCTCTTCCCCGGACCCCACATGCTGCGCACCGGGCTGTGGGAGTCGCACCGCAACCGGCCCGAGCGGTACGCCAAGGAGAGGCCGCGCAGGACCCCGTACCGCAGCCTCGGCCAGTGGGAGTCCGCGATGAAGGACGCGGGCCAGGAGGTGGAGTTCACGCCGGTCGAGGAGGTCGCGGACTTCGTCGCCGAGGGCATCGGTGCCGGGCGCTTCTGGCTGCTGCCGCAGAGCGAGCACAGCGACCGGCAGATCAAGGCCAGGTCGGCCTCGATGCTGGAGCGCGCGAACCCGGCGTACCTGGAGAGCTTCATTCTGGACTGAAGGGCATGTGATGACCGACCAGGATCCCTACCTGATCATCTCCTCCGACTGCCACGCCGGGCTGCCCACCGAGGAGTACCGGCCTTATCTGGACAGCCGTTTCCACCGCGCCTTCGACGAGTTCCTCGGCGAGCGGGGCGCCCGCCGCGAGGAGGCGACGCGGCTCGGCATCCGCAACGACGCGTTCGCCGCCAAATGGTTCGCCGACAACTCGGAAGGTCTGCGCGGCGGTTGGGACACCGCGCAGCGCCTCAAGGAGCTGGACGGCGACGGGGTGGCCGCCGAGGTCGTCTTCCCCGACGCGGACGCCGTGGACAGCCAGACGGCCGCGCCCTTCGGCGTGGGGCTCGGGCTCTCCGGTGACCAGGACCCGGAGCTCGGCATGGCGGGCGCCCAGGCGCACAATCGCTGGCTCGCCGACTTCGTCTCCGAACACCCCGAACGGCACTGCGGGGTCGCCCTGCTGCCCATCACCGGCGAGGTCGGCCGCGTCGTCGCCGAGGTCCACCGCGCCAAAGAGTCGGGGCTCGGCGCGCTGATGATCCCCTCCATGTGGGTCGACAAGGCGCCCTACCACGACCGGCGTTACGACCCCGTGTGGGCCGCGGCTGCCGAGTGCGCGATGCCCGTGGTCACGCACTCCGGGGCGGCGCCCCGCCACGAGTACGGCGACCATCTCGGGATCTATGTCTCCGAAGTGACGTGGTGGCCCGCGCGGCCGCTGTGGTTCATGCTCTGGTCGGGTGTCTTCGAGCGCCACCCGGGCCTGAAGTTCGGCGTCGCGGAGTCGGGCTGCTGGTGGCTGCCCAACCTGCTCTGGTTCATGGACCGCCTCTACCTGGGCGCGCACGGCGGCAAGAAGCTCTCGCCGTTCGCGGAGCTGAAACGCTCCCCGCACGAGTACCTGGACCGCCAGGTGTTCATCTGCGCCACCAACACCAAGCGCCGCGAACTCGCCCAGCGCTACGAGATCGGCGTCGACAACATCCTCTGGGGCAGCGACTTCCCGCACCCCGAGGGCACCTGGCCCGACACGCGCGCGTGGCTGAAGAAGACCTTCCACGACATCCCGGTGGCGGAGACCCGGCGCATGCTGGGGCTCGCCGCCGCCGAGGTCTTCGGCTTCGACACGGAGAAACTGGCCCCGCTGGCCGCCCGCATCGGCCCGACCCCCGCCGAACTCGGCCAGGACAGCGACCAGTCGGCCGTCGAGGCCTCCTGGGCGCGCTCGCGTGAGGTGGGCCGCCACTGGCTGACCGATCACGACTTCCCCACCCTGGGGGTGACTTCATGAGCGAGCGCTACACCGTGATCTCCGCGGACTGCCACGCGGGAGCCGATCTCCTCGACTACCGGCCCTACTTGGAGTCCCGCCACCACGACGCGTTCGACGCGTGGGCGGCGAGCTACGTCAACCCGTACGCCGACCTGCTCGCGGACACCGCCGACCGGAACTGGAACTCGGACCGGCGCATCGCCGAGCTCGAACAGGACGGCATCGTCGCGGAGGTCGTCTTCCCGAACACGATCCCGCCGTTCTTCCCGTCCGCGTCCCTGATGGCCCCGGCCCCGACGCGCGAGGAGTTCACTCGGCGCTGGGCGGGTCTGCGCGCCCACAACCGCTGGCTCGCCGACTTCTGCGCCGCCGCCCCGGGGCGCAGGGCGGGCGTCTTCCAGATCCTCCTCAACGACGTCGACGAGGCCGTCGAGGAGATCAGGTGGGCCGCGGCCGCCGGGCTCACCGGCGGGCTGCTGCTGCCCGGCACACCACCGGGCTCGGGCCTGCCCGAGTTGTACTCGGCCGCGTACGACCCGATCTGGGCGACCTGCGCCGAGCTCGGCGTGCCGGTCAACCACCACGCGGGCTCGGCGTCCCCGCCGCTCGGCGACGAACCGGCCGCGCGTGCCGTGTTCATGGTGGAGACGACATGGTTCTCGCACCGGGCCCTGTGGCACCTGGTGTTCGGCGGCGCGTTCCGCCGTCACCCCGGCCTGAAGCTGGTCCTCACCGAACAGGGCTCGGGCTGGATCCCCGGGGTCCTGGACATGCTGGACTACTACCACGGGCGCCTGGTGGCCGCGGCGACGCGGGCGAACACGGCGGAGTCCAAGTTCGGTGCGGGGCTGGCCGATTCGATGGGCAAGGGGCCGTCCGAGGTGTGGCGCGAGAACTGCTACGTGGGGGCCAGTTTCATGCGCCCGCACGAGGTGCCGCTGCGCGACCGCATCGGCCTCGACAAGATCATGTGGGGCAGCGACTACCCGCACGACGAGGGCACTTACCCGTACACGCGCGAAGGGCTGCGGATCGCGTACGCGGGGCTGCCGCGCGACGAGGTCGCCGCGATGGTCGGCGGCAACACGGCCCGCGTCTACGGCTTCGACCTCGGCCTGCTCGACCCGATCGCGGCCCGCGTCGGACCGACCGTCCAGGAACTGGACGAACCCCTCGACGAGGCGCCGAAGGACGCGACAAGTCCGGTGTTCGCCCGGGGAGGGTCGGTCCGGATCTGGTGACCGACGGTGCGATGCTCGTCGGGTGACTGACGATGAGCAGGACGCACCGCACGAGGAGTCCCACGGCGGCGCGCTCGGAGCGCGGCTCAACTGGCTGCGCGCCGCCGTGCTCGGCGCCAACGACGGCGTGGTCTCCACCGCCGGGCTGGTCGTCGGCGTGGCCGGCGCCACCGAGGACCGCAGCACCCTCCTGACGGCGGGCCTCGCCGGGCTGCTCGCCGGCTCCATGTCGATGGCCGCGGGGGAGTACGTCTCCGTGTCCACGCAGCGCGACTCGGAGAAGGCGGCGCTCGCCCAGGAGAAGCGTGAGCTGCGCGAGTACCCGGAAGCCGAGCTTGTGGAGCTGACGGGGCTGCTCGAGGATCGCGGGCTCAGCCCCGAAGTGGCGCGGGAGGCCGCGGAGCAGCTCACCGCGCGCGACGCGCTGCGGGCGCACGCGCGCGTGGAGCTCGGTATCGACCCCGACGACCTCACCAACCCGTGGCACGCCGCCTGGGCGAGCTTCCTCGCCTTCACCGTGGGCGCGCTGCTGCCGCTGCTCGCGATCGTCCTGCCGCCCACCGCCTGGCGGCTGCCCGTCACCGTGGTCTCCGTGCTCGGGGCGCTCGCCCTCACCGGCTGGAGCAGCGCCCGGACGGGGTCGGCGGCGGTGCGGCCCGCGGTGTGGCGGAACATGGCGGGCGGGGCGCTCGCGATGGCCGTGACGTACGGGGCGGGGTCGCTCCTGGGGGCGGCCGGTGTCTGAGTGAACGCGCGGGAACCGGCGGAGATCAATGGCGGAAGGCACCAACAACGAGCGTCGTACCGCAGGTAATACTTGTCGGTAACACCGTCTAGCCGTGGCCCGTCCGCGGCTCTACGGTGCAGGCATGTCGCCGAACCTTCCCGATGTCGTGCTCTGGTCGATCCCGGCCTTCGTGCTGCTCACCGTCGTCGAGATCGTGAGCGTACGCATCCATCCCGACGACGACGCCGCAGGCTACGAGACCAGGGACGCCGCGACGAGCATCGGCATGGGGCTCGGCAGCCTCGTCTTCGACTTCCTGTGGAAGATCCCGATCGTCGCGATCTACACGGCGGTCTACGAGCTGACGCCGCTGCGCGTGCCGATCCTGTGGTGGACGATCCCGCTGATGCTCCTCGCGCAGGACTTCTTCTACTACTGGTCGCACCGTGGGCACCACGTCATCCGCATCCTGTGGGCCTGCCACGTCGTGCACCACTCCAGCCGCAAGTTCAACCTGTCGACCGCGCTGCGCCAGCCGTGGACGAGCCTGACGGTGTGGCCGTTCTACCTGCCGCTCATCGCGTGCGGCGTGCACCCGGCCGCGCTCGCGTTCTGCTCGTCGGTGAACCTCGTCTACCAGTTCTGGATCCACACCGAGCGCATCGACAAGCTGCCCCGCGCCTTCGAGTTCGTCCTCAACACGCCCTCCCACCACCGCGTCCACCACGCCTCCCAGGGCGGCTACCTGGACCGCAACTTCGGCGGCATCCTCATCGTCTGGGACCGCCTCTTCAGGTCCTTCGTGCCCGAGGTCGAGCGCCCGGTGTTCGGCCTGACCAAGAACATCAGCACGTACAACCCGCTGCGGGTCGCCACGCACGAGTACGCGGCCATCGCCCGGGACGTGAAGGCGGCCGGCAGCTGGCGCGAGCGCGGCGGCCGGGTGTTCGGCGGGCCGGGGTGGCAGCCGAAGGGCGCGCCCACGCCGGTCCCGGCCCCCGCCGCGGGTCAGACCACCGAGAAGGCAGCCGAGGGCGCCGCGTGACGCCGCTTCCGGCCCCGGCGCCAGAGCCCGGAGGGGCGCCGGTACCCGCACGTGAGCGCGCGGCACGCCTCCTGCTCGCCGCCTTCGCCCTGGCGTCCGCCGTCGACCTGATCGCCCTGCTCGCCGGGGCCGACGCCGTCCACACCGCCGCCAAGCCACTTCTCATGCCGCTGCTCGCCGCGTACGTCGCCGTGCGCGGCGGCCCCCGGCTCCTGACCGTCGCGCTGCTCCTCGGGTGGGGCGGCGACGTGCTGCTGCTCTTCGACGCCGACATCACGTTCCTCGCGGGCATGGGGTCCTTCGCCGCCGGACACGTCTGCTACCTCGTGCTCTTCAAGCGCGCGGGCACGCCACGCGCTCGTGGCGCCCTGCTCGCGGCCGCGTACGGCATCGCGCTCGTGACGACCGTGGCGCTCCTGTGGCCCGACCTGCCGGCCGACATGCGCGGGCCCGTCGCCGGTTACAGCCTGCTCCTGACCGCCATGGCGTACGGCTCCTCGCGCCTGGGCGCCACGGCGGGATGGGGCGGCGCGCTCTTCCTCCTGTCGGACACTCTCATCGCGACCGGCGTCGCCGACTGGCCGCAGCTCCCCCGGCCCGACTTCTGGGTGATGCTCACCTACATCGCCGCCCAGTACCTGCTGGCGCGCGGCGGGCTCGGACACCCCCTCGGCGCGCGGGCGGTACCGGTGGCGGCGTACCGTGAAAGGCGCACGACCACCACCTGAGGCGCCCCGCACGCGATCCGTCAGCGGCGCCTGTGACCAGCACGAAGGACCCCCACTCATGCGCGCCACCACCATCCACGCCCCGTTCGACATGCGCGTGGAGGACGTGCCGGAACCCGTCGTCCAGCTCCCCACCGACGCCGTCGTCAGGGTCCTGCGGGCCTGCATCTGCGGCAGCGACCTGTGGGCGTACCGCGGCGAGGCGGCCCGCCGGCCCGGCCAGCGCATCGGACACGAGTTCCTCGGCATCGTCGAGGGGACCGGCTCCGAGGTGACCGGCGTCCGGCGCGGCGACCTGGTCGTCGCCCCCTTCATGTGGTCGGACGGGGTCTGCGACTACTGCACCGAGGGGCTCACCACCTCCTGCGAGCACGGCGGCTTCTGGGGCGCGGTCGGTTACGACGGCGGGCAGGGCGAAGCGGTCCGCGTCCCGTACGCGGACGGCACCCTCGTGCAGCTGCCCGCCGACGCCGCCTCCGACGAGCACCTCCTGTCCGCGCTGCTCACGCTCTCCGACGTCATGGGCACCGGCCACCACGCCGCGCTCGGCGCGGGTGCGCGCGCGGGTGCCACGGTCGCCGTCGTCGGTGACGGCGCCGTCGGCCTGTGCGCGGTCCTCGCGGCCAAGCGGCTCGGCGCCGAGCGGATCATCGCGCTCGGCCGCCACCAGGTCCGTACCGACATCGCGCGCCGCTTCGGCGCCACCGACGTCGTCGCCGAGCGCGGTGACGCGGCGATCGAGGCCGTCCGTGAGCTGACCCGCGGCCAGGGCGCCCACGCCGTGATCGAGGCCGTCGGCACCGAACAGTCCATGAGCACGGCCGTGAACATCACCCGCGACGGCGGCGCCATCGGCTTCGTCGGCGTGCCGCACGGCAGCGGCACCGGTCTCGACCTCAGCGTCATGTTCGACCGGAACATCGCCCTGCGCGGCGGCGTCGCGCCCGTGCGGACGTACATCCCGCAGCTGTTGCCCGACATCCTCGACGGCACGATCGACCCGTCGCCCGTCTTCGACCTGACCGTCGGCCTCGAAGGAGTCCCGGACGGCTACAAGGCGATGGACCAGCGCACCGCGCTCAAGGTGCTCGTCACGAACTGACGTCCCGCGCGCGGGGGTTCACGACCAGCGGATCGGGAGCGGCAGCGCGGTCAGGACGGCCGACACCGCGACCACCACGCCCAAGGCGGCCACCTCCGCGCGCGCGGGCACGTACGCGGCCCCCAGGTCGCCGTGGCGCAGCCGCCCCCGCGCGGCCAGCGCGTACACCGAGACGACGGCCACGAGGATCACCTTCGCCAGCAGGGTGCGCCCGTAGGCCGTCGTCACCAGCTGATCGAGGACAGTGCCCGCCGGCATCCGGCGCAGCGTGCTGCACACACCGGTCGCCGTGAGGGCGGCGAGCAGGACGGCCGCCACGCGCGCGTAGAGCCCCAGCAGCGCGGCTCCCGCTTCGGGCGCCGTCGTACGCCAGCGGCGCAGCGTCCGCAGGACGTGCAGCAGACCGCCCACCCACAGCGCGGCACACGTCAGATGGACGACGGTCAGGGCCGAGCCGAGGTACGCCGTGTGCTCGGCCGGCGGGTGGACGCGCAGCGCCTCGGCCACCACGACGGCGGCCAGCGGCGCGAGCGCGGTCGCCGGGCGGCGCGAACGGGCGCACAGGGCCGCCACCACGAACGCGTTGACCTCAAGGAGGGCGAGGGTGCCGTCCCTGGTCCCGTAGAGCCCGGCGACGTCCAGGTCGGAGAGCGCGTGCGGCACGAGGTTGCCGTTCGCCACGATCGACGCGAGCCCCAGCGCGGCCAGGAACCCCGCCCAGGGCGCGTACGCCGACCAGCTGCGCGGCCCGTCCATGGACGGCGCCCCGGGCACCCGCCGGGACAGCCGCGCCGCGAACAGCTCGCCCGCCTGCACGCAGAGGGCGGCGAACAGGACCGCCCGAAGGAGCGCCACGCCGGTGACCCCGGGTGCCGCCGCCTCTCCCGTGCCGTCAAGGGCGGCGGAGGGCCCGAGCAGGGGGATCACCGCGGCCGCGGCGACGAGGACGAGCACGGCGACGGCCCGCCCGGTGGCGGGCCGTCGGGCGGGAAGGGAAGGGTCGTCCCCACCGGGGGCGGGCACCTCGGTGGCAGGTCGTACGGAACTCACCACATGATCTTCACCAGGTGTGACAGATCCGGGCAAGGCTGGGAAAACAACTGGCGCAGTGGCATTCCGCCTGAGCGGCCGGCTTCAGCCATGGCGCCACCCGGGCGAGTCGGCACCCCAAAGCCCGGGCGGACGCGCCCAGTTGACGGGCCCGCCGGTGAAGCCGGCCGACGGCAGCGCGTGCCGCAGCCGGCCCGCGGGACTGTCGGTCTCCGTGAGCCAGCGCGCCGGGTTCTCGGCGTCGTACGTCTTTCTGGCCGCGGTGGGCCCGTGCGGGAGCTCCCGCGTCAGCCAGTGCGCGGTCCGGGCGAGCGCCAGCCGCAGCGCGCGCGTGCCGCCCTCGTCCAACTGCTCGGTGACGGCGCGCAGCACGGCCGCCGCCAGGAGATAGCCCGTGCCGTGGTCCAGGGCCTGCGCGGGCAGCGCCCCCGGCCGCTCCCCGGACCCTTCGACGGCCGCGATGCCCGTGGTCGCCTGCACCACGCTGTCGAAGCCGCGCCGCTCGCCCCACGGCCCGTACGCACCCCACGCGGACAGCTGCGCCACGACGAGCCCCGGCCTGCGGGAGGCCAGCGCATCGGGGGAGAGGCCGAACCGGTCGAGCGCGCCGGGCCGGTAGCCGGTCACGACGACGTCCGCGCCCGCGAGGAGGTCCTCGAAGGCGCGCCGGTCCGCCGCGCCCCTCAGATCGAGCCGCGTGGACCGCTTCCCGAACCCGGTGTCCGCGTGCGCCTCCGGATCCTCCGGCAGCTGCGGGGCGTCGACGCGCAGCACGTCCGCGCCGAACAGCGCGAGGGTGCGCGTGGCGACGGGCCCACCGGTGACCCGCGTCAGGTCGAGGACGCGAAGGCCGGACGCGGGCAGCACCGGGTCGCCCGTGAGCGGGGGCAGTGACCGGGGCGCCGCCTTGTCGAGCCGCTCCCGGTCGAGCAGCGGCCGCCCGGCGATCGCCACCGCCTGAGGGTGCGCGGCCCATTCCTCCATGGTGCGCAGGGCGACGGCCAGGCCCCCGGCGGCGTACATGGTCTCCTCGACCTCGGCGGCCGACCGCTCCGCGAGCAGCGCGGCGACCCGCTCCACGGACGCGTCGTCGCCGAGCCCGAGCGCGGCCAGGAGCCGTGCTCGGTGGTGCGGATAGTTGGCGTGGGTGCGCAGCCACCCGTCCGCCGTGCGCCAGAACCGGGACAGCGGCGCGAAGTTGACCGTCGCGCGGCCGTCGATCAGCAGATGCCGCTCGCTGACGAACGCGGTGGCCAGGGCGCCGTCGTCGAGGACCACGCGGGGTACGGGCCGTCCGGTGCGCCGGGCGGCCAGCTCGGCCGCGGCCAGCGAGCACGCGCCCACGCACGCGCGTGCCAGGTCGATCACGGGCAGCCGCGCGGGCAGCGCCCCTTCCCTCACTACGGATGCGATGTGCGAGGTCAGGGCCGGGTCGCCGCCGAGCGCCGCCCAGGCCGCCCGCGTTCCCTCACCCACCGGTGCATGTGTCATGCGGGCACTATCGCGCACGGCCTCCGGAACGACACAGGTGGGCCGGACGCAGCCGCCCGGCCCACCTGAACCGCCGTGCCTACGCGGTTACTTGGTCACCGCGTCCAAGGCGTCGGCGATGCCGTGCCCGTAGAAGCCGTTCTTGTTCTTGCCGCCCTCGCACACCGCGTCGACCTTGCCGTCGCCGTCGATGTCGTACGGGTCGGTGCACGGCGTGGCGTCGGCCTGCGCGTACAGGAGCGCCTTCACGGCCGCCGCGGAGGCGTGCGGGTGCGTCGACTTGATCAGCGCGGCGACGCCGGCGACGTGCGGGGACGCCATCGACGTACCGGCCATGTAGCCCCACTTGCCGCCGGGCAGCGGGCCGAGGATCAGGCCGCTCGTGGCGGGCGGCGCCGGCGTCTGGTACGCCGTCGAGTCGCCGCCGGGGGCCGCGATGTCGATGATGCCCCGACCGTAGTTGGAGAACGACGACTTGAGGCCCTTGGCCCCGGTCGCCGCGGTGGTGACGACGCCCGGCAGCTGCGTCGGGATGTCGAAGCACTTGGACGGGTCGACGACCCGGTCGCCGGGCGTCGTGTCGTTCGGGCTCGACGGGTCGGTGATCTCGTCGGAGGCGAAATCGTAGTTCTCGTTGCCCGCCGCCGCGACGTTCACGGCGCCCTTCTTCTCCGCGTACTGCGAGGCCCGCGCGACGGCCTTCACCAGGGCCTTCTGGTCCGGGTCGTCCGTGCAGTTGAAGTACCACGGGTCGGTGTAATAGCTGTTGTTGGTGACGTCGACGCCGTGCTCGGCCGCGAACACGAAGCCGCACACCACGGCCTCCGTGTAGAAGAAGCCGTCCGGGTTGCCCACCTTGATGCCCGAGACCTTCACGCCGGGCGCGACGCCCGTGATGCCGACGCCGTTCTTGGCGCCCGCGATCTCACCCGCGACATGCGTGCCGTGCGGGCTCTCCGAGGCACTGGGACGCCAGGAGCCGTCCGTCGTGTCCGGCTTGCCCGAGACACAGTTCGCGGACGCCCCGCGGTCGAAGTTCGGCGCGATGTCCGGGTGGGTGTCGTCGACGCCGGTGTCGATCACGGCGACGGTGACCTTCCTGCTGCCGAGCGACTTCTCGTGCGCCTTGTCCGCCTTGATGGCGGGCAGGTCCCACTGCAACGGCTCCAGCGGGTCCTGCCCGGCCGCGGCCTGACCGGCCGTGGCCGACAGCTGGGCGGCGGTCAGCGCCTTCGGGGTGCCGAGGTCGGTCGTGGACTGGGCGGGCAGCGGCGCGGTGCGCGTGGCACCCGCCGAGTCGACCCCGCGGGCCTTGCGGAGCGTCTTCGCGAAGTCCGGGTTCGAGGAGTGCGCGACGATGACACCGATCTTGTCGTACGCGATGACGACGGTGCCGCCGGCCTTGGCGATCTCCTTCTGGACGGCGGCCGAAGTGCCGTGTCCGGAACGCACGTTGACCACATAGCTGAGCGAGGGACCGTCCGTGGCGACCGGGGCCTGAGGGGCCTGCGGGGCCTGACCCGCGGCCGACGCCGTGGCGTTCGGCAGGAACGCGAGCGCCGTGGCCATGGCCATCCCGGCCGGGATGGCTATCGAACGGCGGATGGAGCGGGAGCGCGCGAGGGGCGCCGTCATGGTGTCTCCTGGGTTCGTTGCGTTCGGGATGCGTGGAGCGGCAGGCAGCCGGAGCCGCCCCGAGCACCTCTGGTGCAGGGCTGCTCGGCGGGTCGCGTCCGGGTCACTTCTTGACGGCGTCGAGCGCGTCGACGATGCCGAAGCCGTAGAAGCCGTTGACGTGCTTCCCGCCCTCGCAGGTGGCGTCGACGACACCGTCGCCGTCCCCGTCGTACGGGTCCGACGGGCAGCCCGGGTTGTCGGCCTCGGCCTTGAGCAGGGCCTGGAGCTGGGCCGGAGTGGCCCTCGGGTGCGCCGACTTGAGCAGCGCGGCGACCCCGGCGGCGTGCGGCGACGCCATCGATGTGCCCTGGAGGAAGCCGTACTGGCCGCCCGGCATCGTCGACAGGATGCGGCCGTTCTTCGACGGGGTGTCCGGGAACCGGAACTTGTCGCCGCCCGGCGCCGCGATGTCGATGACACCCTTGCCGTAGCTGGAGTAGTACGCCTTGGCACCCGTCGGGCCCGAGGCGCTGACGGTGACGACGCCCGGCAGCTGCGTCGGGATGTCGAAGCACTTGTGCGGATCGATCGTGCGGTTGACCGGCGTCGAGTCGTCGGGGCTGGAGTCGTCGACGAGCGCGTCCGAGTCCAGGTCGTCGTTGGAGTTGCCGGCCGCCGCCAGGTTGAGGGTGCCCTTCTTCTGGGCGTACAGCTGGGCCCGGTCGACCGCGTCGACGATGGCCTTCTGGTCCGGGTCGTCCATGCAGTTGTAGAGCCAGGGGTCCACGTAATAGCTGTTGTTGGTGACCTCGACGCCGTGGTCGGCGGCGAACACGAAGGCGCAGACCACGTTCTCCGGGTAGAAGAGGCCGTCGTTGGGGTCACTGACCTTGATGCCCGCGACCTTCACACCGGGAGCGACCCCGGCGACGCCTATGCCGTTGCGGGCCGCGGCTATCTCACCGGCGACGTGCGTGCCGTGGTAGTCCTCGGCTGGGTCGTAGGGGCGCCATGCGCCGGGCGAGGTGTCCGCCTTGCCGCCGACACAGTTCGCGGACTGCGAGGCGGAGAAGTTCGGGGCGAGGTCGGGGTGGGTGTCGTCGACGCCCGTGTCGATGACGCCGACAGTGACGTCGCGGCTGCCCGGGTTGATCTTCGCGGCCTTGTCGGCGCCGATCGCCCGCAGGTCCCACTGGTCGGCCTCGAGCGGCTCGGTGCCCGAAGCGGCGTGCGCGGCAAGGGACTTGGCCTGAGCCTTCGACAGGACCTGGGCGGCGCCCTCGTCCGTGGTGCCGGCGGCGACCAGCGGTGACGTACGTGTGGCGCCCGCCGACTGCACCCCCTTGGCGGCGCGGATCTGCCGGCCGAAGTCCGGGTTCGACGCGTGGACGACGATCACGCCGATCCGGTCGTACGAGACGACGACGGTCCCGCCGGCCTCGGCGATCGCCTTCTTCACGGACGCGAGGGTGCGGTGGTCCGTCCTGGTGTTCACGACGTACGCGAGTGCCCCGGCGTCGGCGGTGGCCGAACCGGCCGTGGCGGCAAGGGAGTCGGCGGGTGCGGCCGACGCGGCACCGGGCAGGAAGCCGAGGGACGCGGTGAGCGCGAGGCCGAGCGGCAGGGTGAGCGCCGGCCGGCGTCTGGAGCGCAGATGAGCCATGGGATCTCCACATCATCCGTCGTATATGGAAAAGCCCGAACACAGTTGGTGCCCGGGCAGGTGCATGACGCGTGGTGCTCGGGTGAACGTATCCCGGGTCCTCGCAGGCCAGCAATGAAATCCCAAAGAAAGCGCATGACTGGGCAACGCAGTTGAACCGGTGCGCGCGTGCCGCCGTGACGTTGAGCAGGGGGCATGCGCACGATCCCCGCCCCCTGTCGGATCACGTCGGGTAGCCCTACCATCGCCTCCCGGCCCAGGTGATCCAGATCACTGTGAGGTCTGAGAACCACATGTCCGTTTCACCCGCCGCACCCGCACCGCGAGGAGACTCCGTGGCCACCGATGCACCGCCACCGTCGCAAAGCGGCTCCCGCAACCGATCCGCACCGCCCTCCACGGAGGAGTTCATCGCGGAGCAGGAGAGCGCGGAGTTCGCCGAACTGCGCCACGCGCACCGCTCGTTCGCCTTTCCACTGACCGTCGCCTTCATCGCCTGGTACCTGCTGTACGTACTGCTGTCGAACTACGCGGGCGACTTCATGGGCACCAAGCTCTTCGGCAACATCAATGTCGCGCTGGTCCTCGGCCTCGCCCAGTTCCTGACCACGTTCCTCATCGCCTGGTGGTACTCCCGCCACGCCGCCACCAAGCTCGACCCCAAGGCCGAGGCGATCAAGTCCCGGATGGAGGGCGGCGCATGAGCCCCGCAGTCACGCAGGTACTCGCCGCGGGTGAGGCGAGCGAGCACCGGCCGCTGATCATCTCCCTGTTCGCGGTGTTCGTCCTCGCCACCCTGGTGATCACCGTCTGGGCGGGCCGCCAGACGAGGAACGCCTCCGACTTCTACGCGGGCGGGCGCCAGTTCACCGGCTTCCAGAACGGACTCGCCGTCTCCGGCGACTACATGTCCGCGGCCTCGTTCCTCGGCATCGCCGGAGCCATCGCCCTCTTCGGCTACGACGGCTTCCTCTACTCCATCGGCTTCCTCGTCGCCTGGCTCGTCGCCCTGCTCCTGGTCGCCGAGCCGCTACGCAACTCCGGCCGCTACACGATGGGCGACGTCCTCGCCTACCGGATGCGCCAGCGCCCGGTCCGCACCGCCGCCGGCACCTCCACGATCGTCGTCTCGATCTTCTACCTGCTCGCGCAGATGGCGGGCGCGGGCGTCCTCGTCTCGCTGCTCCTCGGCATCACGTCCGACGCGGGCAAGGTCGGCATCGTCGCCCTGGTCGGTCTTCTCATGATCGTGTACGTCACCATCGGCGGCATGAAGGGCACCACCTGGGTCCAGATGGTCAAGGCCGTGCTCCTGATCGCGGGCACGATCCTGCTCACCTTCCTGGTCCTGTTGAAGTTCAACTTCAACATCTCCGACCTGCTCGGCAAGGCGGCGTCCAACAGCGGGAAGGGCGCCTCGTTCCTGGAGCCCGGACTCAAGTACGGGGCCACGTCGACGTCGAAGATCGACTTCATCTCGCTCGGCATCGCGCTCGTCCTCGGCACCGCGGGACTGCCCCACATCCTGATCCGCTTCTACACGGTCCCCACCGCCAAGGCCGCCCGTAAGTCCGTGAACTGGGCGATCGGCATCATCGGCGCCTTCTACCTGATGACGATCGCGCTCGGCTTCGGCGCCGCCGCCCTCATCAAGCCGGAAGAGATCATCGCGTCCAACCCGGCGGGCAACACCGCGGCGCCGCTGCTCGCCCTCCACCTCGGCGGGGTCGACTCGTCGTGGGGCGCGATCCTCCTCGCGACGATCTCGGCGGTCGCCTTCGCCACGATCCTCGCGGTCGTCGCGGGCCTGACCCTCGCCTCGTCCTCCTCGTTCGCGCACGACATCTACGCGAACGTCATCAAGAAGGGGAAGGCCTCCGAGAAGCAGGAGATGAAGGCGGCCCGCTGGGCGACCGTCTTCATCGGCATCGTCTCCATCGGCCTCGGCGCCCTCGCCCGCGACCTGAACGTGGCCGGCCTGGTCGCGCTCGCCTTCGCGGTCGCCGCCTCCGCCAACCTGCCGACGATCCTCTACAGCCTCTTCTGGAAGCGCTTCACCACCCAGGGCGCGCTCTGGTCGATCTACGGAGGCCTCTTCGCGGCGGTCTTCCTGGTGCTGTTCTCGCCGGTCGTCTCCGGCAACCCGAAGACGTCCATGTTCAAGGGCGTCGACTTCCACTGGTTCCCGCTGGACAACCCGGGCATCATCTCGATCCCGGTCGGCTTCCTGCTCGGCTGGCTCGGCACCGTCCTGTCCAAGGAGAAGGCGGACGCCGGCAAGTACGCGGAGCTCGAAGTCCGCTCCCTCACCGGTACGGGAGCCCACTGACCTCGGGATTCGGACGGCCGCCTCGCACATCCTCGTATGGATCTACGACGCGGCCGTCCAGCTCCCGTGGGATCAGGGGCACCCCGGTGTCGGACCCATCACGTAGGCTCGCACTATCAGATCCGCATCGGAGAGGGGGCCCACGTGCTGATCGACACTTATGGCCGAGTGGCCACCGACCTTCGCGTCTCGCTGACCGACCGGTGCAATCTCCGGTGTACGTACTGCATGCCCGAAGAGGGCCTTCAGTGGCTGGCCAAGCCCGATCTGCTCACGGACGACGAGATCGTCCGGCTCATCCGGATCGCCGTCACGCAGCTCGGCATCACGGAGGTCAGGTTCACCGGCGGCGAGCCCCTGCTGCGCCCCGGCCTCGTCGGCATCGTGGAGCGCGTGGCCCAGTTGGAGCCCCGCCCCCAGATGTCCCTGACGACGAACGGGATCGGACTCAAGCGCACCGCCGCCGCCCTCAAGCAGGCCGGCCTCGACCGGGTCAACGTCTCGCTGGACACCCTGCGCCCCGACGTCTTCAAGACCCTCACGCGGCGCGACCGCCACAAGGACGTCATCGCCGGCCTCGAAGCCGCGAGCGAAGCCGGCCTCACCCCGGTCAAGGTCAACTCCGTGCTGATGCCGGGGCTGAACGAAGACGAGGCACCCGAACTCCTGGCCTGGGCCGTCGAGCACGACTACGAGCTGCGCTTCATCGAGCAGATGCCGCTGGACGCCCAGCACGGCTGGAAGCGCGACGGCATGATCACCGCCGGTGACATCCTCGCGTCCCTGCGCACGCGCTTCGACCTCACGCCCGAAGGCTCCGGCGAGCGCGGTTCCGCCCCCGCCGAACGCTGGCTGGTGGACGGCGGGCCGCAGCGCGTCGGCGTCATCGCCTCCGTCACCCGCCCGTTCTGCTCGGCCTGCGACCGCACCCGGCTCACCGCCGACGGACAGGTGCGCACCTGCCTGTTCGCCAGCGAGGAGACGGACCTGCGCGCGGCCCTGCGCTCGGACAGCGGGGACGACGAGATCGCCCGTGTCTGGAAGCTCGCGATGTGGGGCAAGAAGGCCGGCTCCGGCCTGGACGACCCGACGTTCCTCCAGCCCGAGCGCCCGATGTCCGCGATCGGCGGCTGACCCGGGGCCTCAGCCCTCGTGGTCCCCGGACTCCCAGTCCTTCAGCGCGACGACGTCCTTCAGGAAGCCGCGCACACCGAGGAACTGGGAGAGATGCTCGCGGTGTTCGTCGCACGCGAGCCACGTCTTGCGCCGCTCCGGCGTGTGCAGCTTCGGGTTGTTCCAGGCGAGCACCCAGACCGCGTCGACGCGGCAGCCCTTGGCGGAACAGATCGGGTTTTCGTCACTCACAGGTACCGCCCCAAACACATACGCGCCCGAACAAAGGCGACGCCGAGCAGCCACGGGGGGAGCTGCCCGGCGTCGGTCCGTCGCTCCGACGGGGGATGCGGAGCGCGTACGAAGTATGTCATGGGGGACCGGCCGCCCGGCACCGGAACTACATGATTGATCTGAGCTTTTCTTGAGCTTTGCGGATCGTCGGTGGTCAGCCGCGGTCACCCAAGTGATCAAGCCGCTCCTTGTCGTGCGCTCCGGCGTCGTCCTCCGGATCGGATTCCGCCGAGGTGGTGGCCGCGGGCGGCGTGAGCATCGGCCGCACCGGCGGGGACACGAAGGTCGACGGCAGCGAAGGGACGTTCTCCCGGCCCGCGTTGGCGATCACCACGGCGACGTAGGGGAGCAGCAGACCGAGCACCAGGGCCACGATCGCGACCGGGCGTTCGATGTTCCACAGGACCGCGCCGAGGATCACGGCGAGCGTGCGGACCGACATCGAGATGACATAGCGGCGCTGCCTGCCACGGACGTCGTCGGCGAGGCCCTGCCTCGCCCCGGTGATCCGGAAGACCTCGTCGCTGCTCTGCTTCCGCATCACGTTCCACCGCCTGCCTGCCATGCCGGACTCTCCCCGGTCCGGACTCTCTCCACCGTACGCCCGGCTTCCTCCCCGTTCGAGACCGGGGCGGGCCCGACCTGTGCGTACTTGCTGCGCCGTACCGCGTATGGATGCGCCCGACATGCGCTGTATGGCGGATAAGCCGAGACTGGGCGCAGATGCGCACAGCGCGCCACAGAGGAGGCGACGACATGAGCTGGTTGTGGGCGATCATCGTGGGTCTGGTGCTCGGACTGATCGCGAAGGCGATCCTGCCGGGCAAGCAGCAGATCCCTCTGTGGCTGACCGTGATCTTCGGAATCATCGGCAGCGTGCTGGGCAACTCGGTCGCCACCTGGATCGGCGTCAACGACACCAAGGGCATCGACTGGACCCGCCACCTGCTCCAACTCGCCGGAGCCGTGCTCATCGTGTGGCTGGGAGACATGGCCTGGGTGGCCCTGCGACGCGACAAACAGCGCGTCTGAAGAGACAGCCGGAAGGGCGGCCACGCACCAGGTGCGCGGCCGCCCTTCCGGCTGTCTCAGAGCGTGTTCAGAAGCTGTGCGCTCAGGCGCTGACGACCTCGATCGCTGCCAGGTTCTTCTTGCCGCGGCGCAGCACGAGCCAGCGCCCGTGCAGCAGCTCGTCCGCGGCCGGCACCGCGTCCTCGGCGGCGACCTTCACGTTGTTCACGTAGGCACCGCCCTCCTTCACCGTGCGCCGGGCGGCCGACTTGCTCGCCACGAGACCGACCTCGGCGAGCAGGTCCACGACCGGGCCGAGCGCGTCGACCTTCGCGTGCGGCAGCTCGGACAGGGCGGCCGCGAGGGTCGCCTCGTCCAGCTCACCCAGGTCACCCTGCCCGAACAGCGCCTTGGACGCGGCGATGACGGCGGCGCACTGGTCGGCGCCGTGCACCAGCGTCGTCAGCTCCTCGGCCAGGGCCCGCTGGGCGGTCCGCGCCTGCGGCCGCTCCTCGGTCTGCCGCTCCAGCTCCTCGATCTCCTCACGGGACTTGAAGCTGAAGATCCGCAGGAACTTGGACACATCACGGTCGTCGGCGTTCAGCCAGAACTGGTAGAAGGCGTACGGGGTGGTCAGCTCGGCGTCGAGCCAGACCGTGCCGGACTCCGTCTTGCCGAACTTGGTGCCGTCCGCCTTGGTGATCAACGGGGTGGCCAGCGCGTGCACCGACGCCTCCGGCTCGACCCGGTGGATCAGGTCGGTGCCCGCGGTGAGGTTGCCCCACTGGTCGCTGCCGCCGGTCTGCAGCGTGCAGCCGTACCGACGGTTCAGCTGCATGAAGTCCATGCCCTGGAGGATCTGGTAGCTGAACTCGGTGTAGCTGATGCCCGCGTCGGAATTGAGCCGTCGGGAGACGGCCTCCTTGGCGATCATCTTGTTGACCCGGAAGTACTTGCCGATGTCCCGCAGGAAGTCGATCGCCGACAGACCCGAGGTCCAGTCCAGGTTGTTGACCATGCGGGCGGCGTACGGGCCCTCGAAGTCGAGGAACCGCTCGATCTGCCCGCGCAGCCGCTCGACCCACAGCGCCACCGTCTCCGGGGCGTTCAGCGTCCGCTCGGCGTTCGGCTTCGGGTCGCCGATCAGGCCGGTGGCCCCGCCGACCAGGCCCAGCGGGAGGTTCCCCGCGAGCTGGATGCGGCGCATGGTGAGGATCTGGACCAGGTTGCCGAGGTGGAGACTCGGCGCGGTCGGGTCGAACCCGCAATAGAACGTGAGGGGACCGTCCGCGAACGCCTTGCGCAATGCGTCCTCGTCAGTGGACAGGGCCAGCAGGCCGCGCCACTGAAGTTCGTCGACGATGTCCGTCACGGTTCTCTTATCTCCTCGGATGACTTGGATGCTGTCCGACCAGGTTACGGGGTCATACGCCCTGGCTGACCGAGCTCATGTTGAAGTCCGGCACCCGCAGGGCGGGCATCGCAGCCCTAGTGAACCAGTCGCTCCACTCCCTGGGCAGCGTCTTTTCCGTCCGCCCGGCCTCCACCGCGCGCCCCAGCAGGTCGACGGGCGACTCGTTGAACCGGAAGTTGTTCACCTCGCCCACCACCTCGCCGTCCTCCACGAGGTACACCCCGTCCCGGGTCAGACCGGTCAGCAGCAGCGTCGCCGGATCGACCTCGCGGATGTACCAGAGGCAGGTCAGGAGCAGCCCGCGCCCGGTGGCCGCGACCATCTCGTCCAGGGAACGGTCCTCGCCCCCGTCCAGGATCAGGTTGTCGATCGCCGGCGCCACCGGGAGACCGGTGAGGCCCGCGCTGTGCCGGGTCGTCGCCAGATGGGCCAGCTCGCCCTCGCGCACCCAGTCCGTCGCCGTCAGCGGCAGCCCGTTGTCGAACACGGAGGCGCTGTCGCCCGAGGCGTGCGCGAGGACGAACGGCGCCGACTCCAGGCCCGGCTCGTTCGGGTCGCTGCGCAGTGTCAGCGGGAGCTCGGTCAGCCGCTCGCCGACGCGCGTGCCGCCGCCCGGCCTGCTGAAGACGGTCCGGCCCTCGGCGGCGTCCCGGGCCGCGGACGACCACAGCTGGTAGATCAGCAGGTCGGCGACCGCGGTCGGCGGCAGGAGCGTCTCGTAACGGCCCGCGGGCAGCTCGATGCGGCGGCGCGCCCAGTCGAGGCGCTGCGCCAGCTCGGCGTCGAGCGCGCCCGGGTCGACGTCCTTGAAGTCGCGCGTCGAGCGCCCCGCCCAGGCCGAGCGCGTCCGGTCCGGGGACTTCGCGTTCACCTCCAGCGTCCCGTTCGGCTGGTCGTGCCGCAGGCGCAGGCCCGTCGACGTACCGAGATAGCTGGAGACGAGCTCATGGTTGGCGAAGCCGTACAGCTCACGGCCTCCCGCGTGGGCGCGGGCGAACGACTCGCCCAGGGCCGGGGCGAAGTCCGCGAAGACGGCCGACGAGGTCTCGGCGGGCGCGTCCGTGAAGTCGGGGGAGTGCGGCACCGCGGAGACCAGCGGCCCGGCGTCCTCGGCGGGCGCCGCGCCCCGGGCGGCGGCCTCGGCGGCCCGCACCAGTGGTTCCAGGTCGTCCGTGGTCACGGCCGAGCGGGAGACGACCCCGGAGGCGGTGCCCTCCTTGCCGTCGACGGTCGCGATGACCGTGAGGGTGCGCCCGCGCGTGACCCCGTTCGTGGTGAGCGCGTTGCCCGCCCAGCGCAGATTGGCGGTGGACTGCTCGTCGGCGATGACCACGCAGCCGTCGGCCGTGGACAGTTCGAGGGCACGCTCGACGATCTCGTGCGGCTTGTTCGTACGAGGGCTCATCGACCCGCCTCCTGCGTGGTGTTCAGAATGTTCACGCCCTTGAAGAGGGCGGACGGGCAGCCGTGCGACACCGCGGCGACCTGCCCGGGCTGGGCCTTTCCGCAGTTGAACGCGCCGCCCAGCACGTACGTCTGCGGGCCGCCGACCGCCGCCATCGAACCCCAGAAGTCGGTGGTCGTGGCCTGGTAGGCGACATCGCGCAGCTGTCCGGCGAGCCGGCCGTTCTCGATGCGGTAGAAGCGCTGCCCCGTGAACTGGAAGTTGTAGCGCTGCATGTCGATCGACCAGGAACGGTCGCCGACGACGTAGATCCCGCGGTCGACGCCCCCGATCAGGTCCTCGGTCGACAGGCCGCCCGGGTCCGGCCGGAGCGACACGTTCGCCATGCGCTGTACGGGCACATGGCCGGGAGAGTCCGCGTACGCGCAGCCGTTCGACCGGTCGAAGCCCGTCAGCTTCGCGATGCGGCGGTCCAGCTGATAGCCGACGAGCGTCCCGTCCCTGACCAGGTCCCAGGACTGCCCGGCCACGCCCTCGTCGTCGTACCCGATGGTCGCGAGGCCGTGCTCGGCGGTGCGGTCACCCGTCACGTTCATGATCTCGGAGCCGTACCTGAGCTTGCCGAGCTGGTCGAACGTGGCGAAGGACGTGCCCGCGTACGCCGCCTCGTAGCCGAGCGCCCGGTCGAGTTCGGTCGCGTGGCCGATGGACTCGTGGATGGTCAGCCACAGGTTGGACGGGTCGACCACGAGGTCGTACAGGCCCGCCTCGACGCTGGGCGCCCGCATCTTCTCGGCGAGCAGCTCCGGGATCTCGGCCAGCTCGCGGTCCCAGTCCCAGCCGGTCCCGGTGAGGTACTCCCAGCCCCGGCCCACCGGCGGCGCAAGCGTCCGCATGGAATCGAACTCGCCGCTCGAACCGTCCACGGCGACCGCCGTCAGCTGCGGATGCAGCCGCACCCGCTGCTGCGTCGTCACCGTCCCCGCCGTGTCGGCGTAGAACTTGTTCTCGTGCACGGTGAGCAGCGAGGCGTCCACATGGTCGACGCCGTTCGCACCGAGCAGCCGCGCACTCCAGTCGGCGAGCAGCCCGGCCTTCTCCTCGTCCGGCACGGAGAACGGATCGATCTCGTACGAGGACACCCACGTCCGGTCCTCGTGCACCGGCTCGGGGGCCAGCTCCACTCTCTCGTCCGAACCCGCGGCCTTGATCACCTGGGCCGACAGCTTCGCCATCGCGACGGCCTGCGAGGCCACCTTCGCGGCCGCGTCCATCGTCAGATCCACGCCCGACGCGAAGCCCCATGTGCCGCCGTGTACGACCCGCACCGCGTACCCGAGGTCCGTGGTGTCCGACGAGCCCGCGGGCCGCGCGTCCCGCAGCCGCCGCTCCGCGCTGCGCACCCGCTCCAGGCGGAAGTCCGCGTGGTCGGCGCCGAGAGCCCGCGCGCGGGCCAGCGCGGCATCGGCGAGGGCCCGCAGCGGCAGCGCCGTGAAGGCTTCATCGATCGAATGGGGCACGGATGTTCTCCCTGCTGTCGGAGGCGCTGTCGCCAGTGCTGTCAGGAGCCTCGGGCACCCGGCCGCTCCCGGGTACGGGCACCGGTCAGCCCCGATCATGTCGCGTCGGCGGGCCTCGCGGCCACACTTTTCTGTAGGGACCCGACAGCGACTGTCCGGCGCCACTGTCGGTGGTCGATTCTCCGTATCCAGGGCGGTACCGATAGGTTTTCGAGGTACCAGACCGCTATCGAAAGGGTGATCCGTTGAGCCGCTCGGTTCTCGTCACCGGAGGAAACCGGGGCATCGGCCTCGCCATCGCCCGTGCGTTCGCCGACGCCGGCGACAAGGTCGCGATCACATACCGCTCGGGCGACGCCGCCGAGCTGGAGAAGGCCGGCTTCCTCGCCGTCAAGTGCGACATCACCGACAGCGAGCAGGTGGAGCAGGCCTACAAGGAGATCGAGGAGAAGCACGGTCCCGTCGAGGTCCTCGTGGCCAACGCCGGCGTCACCAAGGACCAGCTCCTCATGCGCATGTCCGAGGACGACTTCACGTCGGTCCTCGACACCAACCTCACCGGCACCTTCCGGGTCGTGAAGCGTGCCAACCGCGGCATGCTGCGCGCCAAGAAGGGCCGCGTCGTACTCATCTCCTCCGTGGTCGGCCTGCTCGGCTCCGCGGGACAGGCGAACTACGCCGCGTCGAAGGCGGGTCTGGTCGGTTTCGCGCGCTCCCTCGCCCGTGAGCTCGGGTCGCGCAACCTCACTTTCAACGTCGTCGCGCCCGGTTTCGTCGACACCGACATGACCAAGGCGCTCACCGACGAGCAGCGCGAGGGCATCGTGAAGCAGGTGCCCCTCGGCCGCTACGCGCAGCCCGAGGAGATCGCCGCGACGGTGCGGTTCCTCGCCTCGGACGACGCCTCGTACATCACTGGAGCCGTCATTCCCGTCGACGGCGGATTGGGCATGGGTCACTGATCACCATGAGTGGAATTCTCGAGGGCAAGCGCGTCCTGATCACCGGTGTGCTGATGGAGTCCTCCATCGCCTTCCACGCCGCGAAGCTGGCCCAGGAGCAGGGTGCGGAGATCATCCTCACCGCGTTCCCGCGGCCCACGCTGACCGAGCGCATTGCCAAGAAGCTCCCCAAGCCCACCAAGGTCATCGAGCTCGACGTCACCAACGACGAGCACCTCGGCCGCCTCGCCGAGCTCGTCGGCGAGGAGCTCGGCGGCCTCGACGGCGTCGTGCACTCCATCGGCTTCGCGCCGCAGGACGCCCTCGGCGGCAACTTCCTCAACACCCCGTTCGAGTCGGTCGCCACGGCCATGCACGTCTCCGCCTTCTCCCTGAAGTCGCTGACCATGGCCTGCCTGCCGCTGATGCAGAACGGCGGCTCGGTCGTCGGCCTCACCTTCGACGCCCAGTACGCCTGGCCGCAGTATGACTGGATGGGCCCGGCCAAGGCCGCCCTCGAGGCCACCAACCGGTACCTCGCGCGTGACCTCGGCAAGCAGAACGTCCGCTCGAACCTCATCTCGGCCGGCCCGATCGGCTCCATGGCCGCCAAGTCCATCCCGGGCTTCGGCGAGCTGGCCGCCGTCTGGGACGACCGCGCTCCGCTGGAGTGGGACCTCAAGGACCCGGAGCCGGCCGGCAAGGGCATCGTCGCCCTGTTGAGCGACTGGTTCCCGAAGACCACCGGCGAGATCATCCACGTCGACGGCGGTCTGCACGCGATCGGCGCCTGATCACCCGTACGTGGCCGACGCCCCGTTCCCCGCACTGCGCGGGGGGCGGGGCGTCACCCGTTCGGCCCACCGGCCGGGCGGGCGCGCGGGGTGGGCACGCAGGCTGAGAAGGCGTTCGTTCCCCCTCTCCCGTACGGCCGAGGAGGTCCCTTTGTGCGCCATTTCCAGCGCAGTGCCCAGGTACTCGCAGCTCTCGTACTCCTCTTCGCGGTGCCGTACGACGCCGCTTCCCATTCCGCCCGGACCGCGCCCCACGCGCGCGTGGCCGACGGCGGGGACGACCGCAGGACCGAACCCTTCGGAGCGGACTGCCGGGTGACCGTCTCCGGTTCGGACGTGACGGCGTACTGCCACAACCCGTATCCGGCGACCGACGCGGTCAGCCTGCACGTCGAGTGCGACCGTTGGTGGGACATAGACAGCGACGGCGGGCTGGTTCCGGCCGAGGCCGCCGAGACCGTGCGGCTCACCGGCCGGTGCTGGAAAGAGGTCCGCTCGGCCTGGATCAGCCACGCCAGGGTCGACGACTGAGCGCCGGGCCCGGGCCTGGGTTCTCGGCCTACTGAGTGGCGGACGGGATCGGCAGGCACAGGAACGGATAGCGCGCCGCCTCGGCGGCGGCCGCCTCCGCGTCACCGACCCGGATCGCGTCGAGCAGACCCGTGTGGTCCATGTGGTTCTCGGGCGTCAGCTCCTCGCCCACATCCACGCGCAGGACGTCCCGCAGGACCTCACCGAGGTCCGCGTACATCGCCGTCATGACGTCGTTGTGCGAGGCGGCCACGACCGCCAGGTGGAAGGTCGCGTCGGCCGCCACGAACGCCTCCGCGTCGCCCGACGCCCAGGCGTCCTCGCGGCGCACCATCAGCGCGTCGAGCTGCTTGAGGTCGCGTTCGGTACGACGCTGCGCGGCGAGGCTCGCGGCGCTGGACTCCAGGGTCGAGCGCAGCTCGGCGATGTGCCGGGGGTCGGCGTCGGCGAACCTGCGCTGCATCACGCCCGCCAGCTCGCTGGTCGCGACGACGTAGGTGCCCGACCCCTGCCGGATGTCGAGCAGGCCGTTGTGGGCGAGTGCGCGCACGGCCTCGCGCACCGTGTTGCGCGCGACGCCGAGCTGCTCGACCAGCTCGGGCTCGGTCGGGATGCGGGAGCCCACCGGCCACTCGCCCGACGAGATCTGGGCGCGCAGCTCGGCGATGACCTGTTCGGAGAGAGCCGAGCGCCTGGGGGAGGTCAGCGGCATGACGGTCCTTGGTGCGATGTCCGGGGCGAACCGGGGCGGGCAGAAACGGGGCGCGGGCGTGGTGGCCGCGCCAAGTGTGACGCAATCCGATTGGACACCCAATCATCCCATGATTCTAAGATGGGGCCATGGCCAGTGAGGAAACCCCGACGATGACACAGCCCCCGATACGGACCGCGAGCGCACCCGAGGCGAAAACAGCCCCCACGCGCGCGTGGGCCGTGCGCCTGATGATCGTGGGCATCGTCCTCGCGGCTCTGAACCTGCGCCCCGCCATCACCAGCCTCGGTGCCCTCCTCGAAGAGGTGCGCGACGGGCTCGGCATGAGCGGCAGCGTCGCCGGCCTCCTCACGTCCGTACCCCCGCTCTGTTTCGCGATCTTCGGAGTGATGGCGCCCCGGCTCGCCCGCCGCTTCGGCCCCGGCGCCGTGGTGTGCGCCGGCATGGCCGCGATCGCCGCCGGTCTGGTGATCCGCCCGTTCACCGGCAGCACCGTCGGCTTCCTCGTCGCCAGCGGCCTCGCCCTCATGGGCATCGCGGTCAGCAACGTCCTCATGCCGGTGATCGTCAAGCGCTGGTTCCCCGACCGCGTGGGCTCCATGACCGGCCTCTACTCGATGGCCCTCGCGCTCGGCACCTCCCTCGCGGCGGCCGTGACCGTGCCCATGACGGACGCGCTCGGCGGCAACTGGAAGACCGGACTCGCCGTCTGGGCCGCTCTCGCCGTGGCCGCCGTCGTCCCGTGGGTCCCGCTCGTACGCGAACGGGGAGCCGAGGGCGGCACCACCGCCGGCACCTCGCAGCAGGACGACGGCCTGCGCATCACCCGCAGCCGCACCGCCTGGGCGCTCGCCGTCTTCTTCGGCCTCCAGGCCACCGCCGCCTACATCACCATGGGCTGGATGGCCCAGATCTTCCGTGACGCCGGAGTCTCCGCCGGGACCGCGGGCGTGCTGCTCGCCGTCACCATGGCGATGGGCGTACCGCTCGCCTTCGTCATCCCCCGCCTCGCCACCCGGCTGCCCAGCCAGGGCCCCATCGTGGTCGCCCTCGGCGTGTGCGGACTCGCCGGTTACGCGGGCCTCTACCTCGCCCCGTCCGGTGGCGCCTGGGCGTGGGCCGTCCTCCTCGGCATCTCCAACTGCGCCTTCCCGCTCGCCCTGACGATGGTGGGCATGCGGGCGCGGACCGGCACGGGCGTCGCCAAGCTCTCCGCCTTCGCCCAGAGCACCGGCTACCTGATCTCCATCCCGGGGCCGCTGCTCGTCGGCGTGCTCTACCAGCACAGCGGCGGCTGGGGAGTCCCGATCGCGCTCATGGCGGCCCTGATGGTGCCGCAGATCGTGGTGGGCGTCATCGCGGGACGCAACCGTACGGTCGAGGACGAGGCCGCTCCGGCCGGCGCGGTCTGACGTCCGCCGGTGCCCACCCCGGCTCCCGGAGCCGAGGCAAAGGGTGCGAGACTGACCGCATGTCGCCTGTGCTCGACCCGAACCCCCAGAATGGCCAGAAGAAGCTCCTCATCGTGCTCGGCTCGATGCTGGCCATCACCGTGATCATCGCGGTCATCGCCTCGATCGCCTCACCGTGACCATCGACGCCATCGGGACCGTCATCGCGGCACCGTGACGGCGGTCCCGATGGCGTCGATGGCGGCCGGGGCTGGTGGGGCTAGCACCCCTAACCCCTAGGGGGTCAGTGTCAGGGTCAACTGGGTGGATCACCGGATGGGTTGAGGGCCCGGCCTTCCGTAAATTCGAGATGTGACCGCGAGCACCGCGGACCACGGCACCGAGCATCTCGATGACCCCGGAGGCGTCATGTCGGCCCCTACGCACACCCGGCCCCACCCGGCCCCGGCGGGCGGCGTCGACGTCAGACTCCCGTGGTGGGCGATCGCCCTGCCCGCGCTCACCTTCGCCGTACTCCTGCTCCTGATACTCAACCCGGCCGACGCGCACGCCGCGACCGGCGACCCGGCAGTCGGCCAGCTCCTCGACCGCATCCAGCAGGCGGTGCTGCACACGGCCCCGTGAGCGGCCCGCAAGGCGCGTCACCCGTGCCGGTCGAGCGCTTCAACTCTCTGCGCCCCGTGGCCGGTTTCGTGCGAAGCTGGGACCCATGAGCGTCGCAGAACCCCGCAGGATTGTCCTTTTCCGGCATGCGAAGGCGGACTGGCCCCAGGTCTCCGACCACGAGAGGCCTCTCGCCGAGAGGGGCCGCAAGGACGCCCCCGTCGCCGGCCGCAAGCTCGCCGACTCCGGTATCGACCTCGACCTGGCCATCTGCTCGACCTCCGCGAGGACCCGCGAGACGTGGAAGCTCGCCGTCCACGAGCTGCCCCACCGGCCGAGGACGGTGTACGAGGAGCGGGTCTACGAGGCCTCGCCCGGTGAGCTCATCGCCGTGCTGAACGAGACCCCGGACGACGTGCGGAGCGCGGTGCTGGTCGGCCACAACCCCGGGATCCAGGGGCTCGCCGACGTCCTCTCCGGGCAGGTCGAGGGCGACGCGGGGGAGCGGATGGCCCGGCGCGGCTTCCCGACCTCCGCCTTCGCGGTCCTGTCCTTCACCGGCCCCTGGAAGTCCCTCGAGCCGGGCACCGCCACCCTCCTCGACTACTGGGCGCCGTCCGAGTGACCCGTCGCCCGACGGCCGGCCCCTGATACGCCGGCGGGCCCCGGTACCGCATGGGTACCGGGGCCCGCCGCATCAGTGATCGTCCGCGTCGACCGGAATCAGTCGTCGTGGGCGTCCGCGGCCTCGACCTCTTCACGGGTGATGCCGAGAAGGTAGAGGACGGTGTCGAGGAACGGCACGTTCACCGCGGTGTGCGCGGCCTCGCGGACCACGGGCTTCGCGTTGAAGGCGACACCGAGGCCCGCCGCGTTCAGCATGTCCAGATCGTTGGCGCCGTCGCCGATCGCCACGGTCTGCGCGAGCGGCACCCCCGCCTCCGCTGCGAACCGGCGCAGCAGACGCGCCTTGCCCGCGCGGTCCACGATCTCGCCGGTGACCCGGCCGGTCAGCTTTCCGTCGACGATCTCCAGGGTGTTGGCCTGGGCGAAGTCGAGCCCGAGCCGGTCCTGCAGATCGTCCGTGACCTGGGTGAACCCGCCCGAGACGACGCCCACTTGATAGCCGAGCCGCTTCAGCGTGCGGATCAGGGTCCGCGCGCCGGGCGTGAGCCGCACCTCGGCGCGGACCTTGTCGACGACCGACGCGTCGAGCCCGGCGAGCAGCGCGACCCGCGCGTGCAGCGACTGCTCGAAGTCCAGCTCGCCCCGCATCGCCGCCGCGGTGACCTCGGCGACCTTGTCCTCGCAGCCGGCGTGCGCCGCGAAGAGCTCGATGACCTCGTCCTGGATGAGCGTCGAGTCGACGTCCATCACGACGAGGCGCTGGGCGCGCCGGTGCAGCCCGGCCGCGACGACGGCGACATCGACGCCGAGCGCCGCCGACTCCGTCGCGAGTGCGGTGCGCAGGGGCTCGGTCTCGGTGCCGGAGACGGCGAACTCGACCGCGGTCACGGGGTACTTCGCGAGCCGGAAGATACGGTCGATGTTGCCGCCGGTGCCGGTGATCCTGGCTGCGATGGCGGCCGTCGTCTCCGCGGTCAGCGGGTGGCCGAGCACGGTGACGAGCGAGCGGCCGAGACCGCGCGGACGGTTGTCGCCGATGCCCGAGATGATCTCGGCCTGCATCCGCATGGACTCCGCCCAGCTGTGGACGGTGGCCCGCAGGTCGCCCTCGAGACCGGGGGGCGGCTCCGTCACCAGGGCGCACAGGACAATGCGGCCTCGGGTGACGACCTGCTCGATGTCGACGACATCGACGGAGTAGGCGGCGAGGGTGTCGAAGAGCCCGGCGGTGATGCCGGGGCGGTCCTTGCCGAATATCTTGACGAGGAGCGTCGGGACGTCGTCCGGAACTGCGACCGGGACGTCAGCGGGGTGGCGGGGCTGCGAAGCACTCATGGTGGTCCCACGTTATCCGGCCCACGTCGCGGTGCGCGGTGGTGGTCCGTGTGGCGGACATGTGCGGCGCCCACCCCGACCGGCCCCTTCACCGTCCACCGCCCGTACTCGGCTCAGCCGCGCGGGCCCCTCCGGGGTGGCGGCGGCCCCTCCTCGTCCGGCGACGACGGCGACGGTGCCGGCGAGCGCGGCAGTGGCGGCGGGGGAGGTGGCGGTGGCGGCACGGGCCATCCGCCCTTGCCGGACCCGGACCCGGACCCGGAACCCGACCCGGGCCGCCCCCGCGGACGCGGCGGCACCGGTGGCCTGACCGGCCCCACCACCGTCGGCGCCCCGTACAGATCGTCCGGCAGACCATCCTGCCGATTGCCCGACCGGTCCCGCGACCGATCGCTCGACCTGTTCCCCGACCGATCGCTCGTCCGGTCGCCCGCCCGTTCGTCCGCCCGTTCGTCCGGCGGCTTCAGATACGGGTTCGCCCCGTCCGGCGACGCCCGGTACGGAATGCTCGGCCGATACGGCCCCGCCTCCTGGGGCGGGACGGGCCCGACGGGCCGGACCGCGCGGTCCCCCCGTTCCCACCGCTCCTCCGGTTCCACGCCGCCCCCGCCCAGCGCAGCAGGAGCCGCCCGGCGGCCCGCCGCCCCCGCCCCGTGAGCCAGCAGCGCCCCCACGGCTCCGGCCCCCGCTCCCCAAGCGGCCCCGAGCAGCAGCGCCATGCCGAGATGTCCGTGCAGCTCGATGCCGGCCCCGAATGCGTCGAAGCCGAGTACGGACAGCGAGGCGTCCGCCGACACGTCCGTCAGCCGCACGAGCAGCGGCAGGCCGAGCGCCGTGACGACCCCGAGCCGCAGCGCGCACCTCCCGGCGAAGCCGACGGCGCCCATCGGCCGCGACCCGGGCCCGCCGGTCACCGCAGGTGTCCGTACGGCGGTCAGCACGCCCGCGAGCACCGTCATCAGAACGGTCGCGAAGGCCAACAGCCATATCCTGCCGTCCAGTTCGGCAAGACGGCCCAGCGTCACCGGCTCGTTCGTGTGTACCCGCAGCAGCTCGTCGACCGGGTGGGGAAGGGCCTGCGCGAGGGCGCCCGTCGCCTTGCCGTCCCACGGGACGAAGAGGCCTAGGGGAATGCCGAGCCACACCCCGTTGGGTGCCCCGAGCAGCGCGGCGCCCGCGATCCGCCGCGGATGGTCGTCGCCGATCATCGCGTACGCCGCCGCCGCGAGCCCCGCGGCCACCGCTACCAGTAACACCGTGACCAGCGACGAAGCGGCGGGACGAACCACCCGGTGCAGCGCGTCGAGGGCGCGCGGGAGCGGCGTCCGACGTGAGGCGAGCAGTGCGATCAGCAGGACGCCGATCACCCACGCGGCGCCGCCCAGCAGAGAGGACCCGGTCTCGACGGTGAACCCGACGGTCGCCTTCGCGTCCGCGAGGCCGCCGATGTGGTCCGGCAGGAGCCCTCCGAGGTCGAGGCCGCCCGGCAGCTTGTCCTTGATGCCGCCCGGCAGATCCCCGTCCGGTATCCGGTCGAGCCCGAGCTTCCCGCCGTCAATCGTGATGAGGTCGTGACCCGCCCAGGCGAGCCCTGCGAGCATCGCCAGAAACAGCGCGGCCACGCTCCCCGCGCGTGCCGCGAGTTCGGCCAGCGTGACCTCAACTCCCGTCCCACGTAAGGAACGCAGGAAGAACCAGCTGAGCAGCAGAGCGCCCGTGAGGCCCACACCGAGCGGCGCGATATCGATCGCCGTGTGGGCCTGCGCGCCGTCCAGCCCGAAGGCTGAGACGTCTCCCGACGGCGTGACTTTCCCACCCACTCCAAGGACCACCACCGCGGCCGTCATCGGGCCGAGCGAGCCCGCGGAATCCGCACCGAGCAGATGAAGGCCGGCCGCGGCGACCGCCGCCATCCCGATGAACGCCCAGCTCACGGAGGCGACCGCGGAGAGCAGTACATCGCTCCAGCGCACGCCCTCGTGCCCGGTCCCCAGAACAACGGTCTCCATCAGGGCCCCCGTTCCGTACCGTGATGTATCGGATGTCCATTCGCGCATGATCCGTAGGCACTTGTGAGCGCTTACCACTCTCCGGGGCTGTTTCTGCCTCGTCAACGGGGAGGGCGTACAGGCGCGTAGACAGTCTTCCCAAGGACCGCCTCAAGGCCCGACTTTCGGTCAGGGGGCTCCGCCTGAAATAGTTCCCCACGATGTTCGACATCCCTAGACTCCCCAAGATGGGGGCTAGCTCGGGGGACAACTCAGTGGGGCATGGAGTGCCGGAACTCGTACTGGAATTGAATGGAAGGACCTGGACGCTCGACCCGTCCAGGTCATACACCCTCGGACGTGATCCGCAGGGGGACGTCGCGATCGACGATGCCAGGGTGTCCTGGCGTCACGCCACCATCAGCTGGGGCGGCCGCAGTTGGGTCATCGAGGACCACGGCTCCACCAACGGCACGTTCGTGCAGGGTCAGCGGATCCATCAGATGGAGATCGGCCCGGGCTCGACGCTGCACCTCGGCAACGCGACGGACGGTCCGCGGGTCAGCCTCTCGGGCAGCGCCTCCGGCGCGGCCGTGCCCGCGGCCCAGCAGGCCCAGCAGCAGGTCCACCCGCAGCAGGCGCCGGCCCAGCAGCCGCACGCCGCGCCGCAAGGTGGTGGCGCCGGCTGGGCGCACAACGCCCCGCAGCAGCAGGTGCCCGCCCAGCAGGGCTGGCAGCAGCCGCAGCAGGCGCAGAACATCCCGCCCCAGCAGGGGCCCGGCGGTGTCGCGGGGGCTCCGCCGGTGTACGGCGACCGCAGCCCCACCACGTTCCACCAGCTGGCCCTCGGCCGCGTGATGCGGATCGGCCGCGCCCTCGAGAACGAGCTGGTGGTCTCCGACCTCCAGGTCTCGCGCCTGCACGCCGAGTTCCACGCGACGCCCGACGGCCGCTACGAGATCCGTGACCTCGGCTCGCACAACGGCACGTACGTCAACGGTATGCCGATCGCCAAGGGCGGCTCCGCGCTGCTCGGCCCGAACGACATCGTCGGCGTCGGCCACTCGACGTTCCGCCTCGTCGGCGACCGTCTCGAGGAGTTCGTCGACACCGGTGAGGTCTCCTTCTCCGCCCGCCATCTGACGGTGACGGTCGACGGGGGCAAGGACATCCTCAAGGACGTCTCCTTCGGCGTCCCGGAGAAGTCGCTCATCGCGGTCATCGGCCCCTCGGGCTCCGGCAAGTCCACCCTGCTCAAGGCGCTCACCGGCTACCGGCCCGCCAACAAGGGCGACGTGCTCTACGACAACCGGAACCTGTACAAGCAGTTCGCCGAGCTGCGTCAGCGCATCGGTCTGGTCCCGCAGGACGACATCCTGCACAAGGAACTGACCGTCAAGAAGGCTCTCAAGTACGCGGCCAAGCTGCGCTTCCCCTCGGACACCAGCGAGCAGGAGCGCGCGCAGCGCATCGACGAGGTGCTGCGCGAGCTCAAGCTGGACATCCACAAGGAGAAGAAGGTCACCTCCCTCTCCGGTGGCCAGCGCAAGCGCGTCTCCGTCGCCCTGGAGCTGCTCACCAAGCCGTCGCTGATCTTCCTGGACGAGCCGACCTCCGGCCTCGACCCGGGCATGGACCGCGACGTCATGCAGCTCCTGCGCGGCCTCGCCGACGACGGCCGCACGGTCCTCGTCGTCACGCACTCGGTCGCCGAGCTGGCGATCTGCGACAAGCTCCTGGTGATGGCGCCGGGCGGTTCGGTGGCGTACTTCGGTCCGCCCGAGGAGGCTCTGAACTTCTTCGGCTACAGCACCTGGGCCGATGTCTTCTCCGCCTTCGAGAACTACCGCGACTACGACTGGGCGGGCCGCTGGAAGGGCTCGCAGCACTACCAGATGTACGCCGCGGACATCGACGCCGTCGCCGCACAGTCCGTACACATGCCGCCGCCGCAGGCGATGAAGCCGCCCAAGCCGCAGGGCTGGGGCTCACAGCTGTGGACCCTGATCCGCCGCTACACGTCGGTGATCGCGTCCGACAAGGGCTTCCTGGGCCTGATGGTGATCCTGCCGGCGGTCCTCGGCGTCGTCAGCACGGTGATCCCGGCCGACTTCGGCCTGGGCCCGCCAAAGCCGCCGTCCCGGTTCAACGGCGACGCCGGCACGATCATGCTGATCCTCGCGGTCGGCATGTGCTTCTCGGGCGCGGCCAACTCCGTACGTGAGCTGATCAAGGAACGCGTCATCTACGAACGGGAGCGGGCCACCGGCCTGTCCCGCTCGGCGTACCTGATGTCCAAGGTGATCGTCCTCGGCGTCGTCACGGCCATCCAGGGCGTGATCATCTGCGCCATCGGCTTCGTCCCGCGCGACCTGCCGGCCGAGGGTCTGATGATGCCGCCGGCCGTCGAGCTGTGCATCGTGATCATCGCGCTCGGCTTCACCTCGATGATGTTCGGCCTGGTCATCTCCTCGCTGGTGAAGACCGCCGAGAAGACGATGCCGCTCCTGGTCATGTTCGCGATCGTCCAGGTCGTCTTCACCGGCATCCTGTTCCAGGTGTACGGCTCGCCGGGCCTGGAGCAGTTCGCGTGGCTGATGCCGTCGCGCTGGGCCATCGCCGGCGCCGGTTCGACGCTCGACCTCGCGCACCTCATGCCGCCGTGGGACCAGGCGCACCCGAACGACCTGGACCCGCTGTGGGAGCACTCGGTGAGCCAGTGGGGCATCAACCTCGCGATCCTCATCGCCCTCGGTGTCATCTGCGGCTTCGCGGTCGCGCGCCTGCTGCGCCGCCACGAGCCCGAGGTCATGCGCAAGTAGCGTGACCCGCGCACGGATGAAGGGCGGCACCCCGCACGGGGTGCCGCCCTTCGGCGTTCACGAAGACCCTGAGGTCCAGGGAGAGTCTCAGTAAGCGCTGTTCACGTTGTCCATCGAGCCGTACTTGTCCGCGGCGTAGTTCGCGGCGGCGGTGATGTTGGCGACCGGGTCGTAGATGTTCCACGAGGTACCGGGGACGTGGTACGCGGCGAAGGTCGGCGGGATGACCTGCAGCAGACCCTTCGACGGGATGCCGTTGATCGCGTTGATGTCCCAGTTGTTGATCGCCTGCGGGTTGCCGGACGACTCGCGGATGATGTTGCGGTGCAGGCCGTTGTAGGAGCCCGGGATGCCCTTGGCCTTCATGATGGCCAGGGACTCGCGGATCCAGCCGTCCAGGTTGTTCGCGTAGACCGGCTTCCGGGCGGCGGCGCGGCTGGCGGCCTCCCTGACCTGGCGGTCCTTCTCGACCTTGGCCTTTGCAGCTGCGTCGACCTTGGCCTTCGCCGCGGCCGCGTCGGCGGCCTTCTTCGTCGCGGCGACCTGCGTGGCCTTCAGCTTGGCGGCCGCGTTCCTGACCTGCTGGTCGGCGGTGGCCATCTGGTTGGTGACGCTGGCGTGCACGTCCTTGATCTGGGGCTTGCCGGCGGCCACCTCGAAGGCGGCCGGAGCCGCCGAAATCGTCTCGGCCTCCGCGTTGGAGTTGCCCGGCACCAGCGTGAACGCGAGGGCAGCGGCGCCGAGAGTGGCGATACCGGCGATCGAGTACTTGTGGGTCTTCGTCAGGGGACTATGACCGGAGAAGCTGAGCTTGGACATGGAGGACCTCTTCGAATCGGGGAAGTCGCTCACCGGTCCAGAGCAGGACCGCTCATGTTTCGGTCATGAACGCCGTGGGTACCGGCCCACGCTGTCGAGCAACGAGAGCCATTGTTAGCGGCCGCAAAATTCCGTGGCAAAGGTGTGACGTACGAAGCCGGGTAGTGGATCAGGCCCCCTGGCGAGGTCCATTTCGCCCTTCCTGCCCCGGTACTGCCGCCCACAGCTAATTCCTAGCCGCCTTCGTACGTGACGTGGGCCCTATGTGCGGGGTCACATCGGGCACGTAACAACCTCACCAAGCGTTGCCACTGCAACGCGCTGCGTGACCGGATTCGTCAGGAAGTATGAGGTGGACGTCCCCAAACTCATGCCACAGGTAAAAATGTCCCAATGCTTCCGCATATGTACGGGTAATTGCCTCGGCTCCTGCGATGGCCTCCAGCATCAGCAGATGCGACGCCTCCGGCTCGTGCAGCCCGGTGAGGAGGCCGTCCACCACCCGCACACCCCGCTCGGGCGTCACCACGAGGTCCGTCCAGCCCGCGGCCGCCCGCACCACCCCGTCCCGCCCCGCGGCCGACTCCACGGCCCGTACGGCCGTCGTCCCGACCGCCACCACCCGCCCGCCCCCGGCCCTCGCCGCGTTGATCAGCCGCGCCGACGCCTCCGGCACTTCGAACCGCTCCGGATACGGCGGCTCGTGCGACTCCGCCGACGCCACCCCCGTGTGCAGCGTGATGGGCGCGAACTGCACCCCCCTGCTGACCAGCTCCGCCACCAGTCGCGCAGTGAACGGACGTGCCGCACTCGGCATCTCCGCACTGCCGGCCCCGTCCGCGTACGGCAGCGCGAACACCGTCTGATAGACGGAGAGCGGCTGATCACGCTCCGTATAGGAGTAGCGGATGGGCCTGCCGTGCCCCCGCAGCAGCGCGGGCACGTCCCCCGTGGCCCGCACCCACCACAACCGCGCCCCACCACCCGCCAGCGGCTCCTCCCATACGAGGCGCACACCTCCGGGGAGCACCGCCACCGTCCCCTCGGGACCGCCCGCACGCGGGCGCGTGGTGCCACGCCCGTCCGGGTCCCGCAACTCGACGGCCCATCGCCCGTCATCGCCACGCGTGGAGAAATGCACCACCACGCGCGCGTGCCCGATCCGCCCGTCGACCGCGGCGGCCAGCGTCGGCGACGTATTGACCACGAGCAGATCCCCGGCCCGCAACTCTCCCGGCAGCTGAGCGAAGTCCCGGTGCGTGACGTCCGTGCCGCGCGAGACGAGCAGCCGCACCGCGTCCCTGTCCAGGCCGGGCCCACGCTGCTCCGCCGGCACCCGGGCCGACAACTCCTCCGGTACCCGCACCGCGACGGTCACCGTGCCCCCAGAAGAAGAGAGGGGGCGGCATATCGGCCGCTGTCCGGCCGCTCGTCGAGGAGCCGCAGGAACGCCGGCACCACCGTCTCCGGCAGCGGCCGGTCCGAGTCGTCGTCGAGCGGCGCCGCCGCCCGGTAGAGATCCGTGCGCATGTCGCCCGGATCCACCGCCCACACCCGCAGCCCCGGCTCCTCCACCGCGAGGACCGCGGACAGCTGGTCGAGCGCGGCCTTGGAAGCGCCGTACCCGCCCCAGGTCTCGTACGCCTCCGCCGACGCGTCCGAGCTCACCGAGACGACCGCGCCCCCGGCCGTCTCCCTCAGCAGCGGCAACGCCTCCTGCACCAGCCCGAGCGCCGCCACGACATTGACCTCCAGCGCCCGCCGCAGCCCCTCCACCGGCAGCGCGTCAAGGCGCACCAGCGGCTCGGCCCCCAGCGCGCTCGCGTTGTTCACCAGCAGATCGAGCCCCCCGAGACCGCGCGCCGCCGTCACCAGATCCGCGCGGTGCGCCGCGTCCGTGACATCCCCGGACAGCGCCTCCACCCGCGTCCCGTACTTCCCCGCCTCGTCCGCGGCCTCCCGCAGCACCGCCCCGGACCTGGCGTCGAGCACCAGATCCCAGCCGCGCCGCGCGAGCGCCACGGCGAGCGCGCGACCGAGCCCCTTCGAAGCCCCCGTGATGATCGCCACCGGCATGACATCCGTCCCCTCGGGCCCGTCGGGCCGCCCTTGTGCCGTACGTGCTTCGATCCGCCTCCAACGTAGGAACCGACCCGCCCAGGGCGCCTCGTCCGCGGGCCGCACCTCACCGGGGCCCTTCGCCCTACGTCCACCGGACCAGAAGGCGGCCGCTACAGGCCCGATACGCGCTGTCACACCCCGCCGGTACCTTGAGGTCATGAGTCACGGCCCACGATCAGGCCTTTCCGCGGTGAGCTCCGCGCTGCTGGCCATGAGCAGACACCTCGAGGTGCGCGACGTCCTCAAGACGATCGTCGCGTCGGCCCGCGAGCTGCTCGACGCCGAGTACGCGGCCCTCGGAGTGCCGGACGACCACGGAGGCTTCGCCCAGTTCGTCGTCGACGGCGTCAGCGACGCGCAGTGGAAGGCCATCGGCCCGCTCCCGCGCCAGCACGGCATCCTCGCCGCGATGCTGCGCGAGGCGAAGACCGAGCGCCTGGGCGACGTGCGCAAGGACCCGCGCTTCGAGGGCTGGCCGTCCGCGCACCCCGAGATGTCCGATTTCCTCGGCCTGCCCATCCGTGACGGGGACGAGGTCATCGGCGCCCTCTTCCTCGCCAACAAGAAGTGCCCCAAGCCGCAAGGAGGTTGCGGCTTCACCATGGAGGACGAGGAGCTGCTGACGATCCTCGCCCAGCACGCGGCCATCGCCCTGACGAACGCCCGCCTGTACGAGCGCAGCCGCGAGCTCACCATCGCCGAGGAGCGCTCGCGCCTCGCCCACGAACTGCACGACGCCGTAAGCCAGAAACTCTTCTCCCTGCGCCTGACCGCCCAGGCCGCCGCGGCCCTCGTCGACCGCGACCCGTCCCGCGCCAAGGGCGAGTTGCAGCACGTGGCGGAGCTGGCCGCCGAAGCCGCCGACGAACTGCGCGCCGCCGTGGTCGAGTTGCGCCCCGCCGCGCTCGACGAGGACGGCCTGATCGCCACGCTGCGCACGCAGATCCAGGTACTCGACCGCGCCCACTCGGCCCACGTCACCTTCGACTGCGGCGGCATCCGCGCCCTGCCCGCCGCCCAGGAGGAGGCCATGCTCCGCGTCGCCCAGGAGGCGCTGCACAACGCGCTGCGCCACTCGGGCGCCGAGCACGTCCGCGTGACGCTCGACAAGCGAGGCCCCGGAGCCGTCCTGCGCGTCAGCGACGACGGCGGCGGCTTCGAACCACAGGCCGTCCGGCATGCGGGACGCCACCTCGGCCTGGTCTCGATGCGTGACCGGTCCGGTGGCGTCGGCGGCCGTCTGACGGTGGAATCGGAGCCCGGCAAGGGCACCACGATCGAGATGGAGGTCCCCGGTGGCTGACAACAGGATCCGGGTGCTGCTGGTCGACGACCACCAGGTCGTCCGCCGAGGGCTGCGCACGTTCCTCGAGGTCCAGGACGACATCGAGGTCGTGGGGGAGGCGTCGGACGGCGCCGAGGGCGTCGCCCGTACCGAGGAGCTGAGGCCGGACGTCGTCCTGATGGACGTCAAGATGCCCGTCATGGACGGCGTCGAGGCCCTGCGCAAGCTGCGCGAGCTGGCCAACCCCGCGCGCGTGCTCATCGTCACGAGCTTCACCGAACAGCGCACCGTGGTCCCCGCCCTGCGCGCGGGCGCCGCCGGGTACGTCTACAAGGACGTCGACCCGGACGCCCTGGCCGGCGCCATCCGCTCGGTGCACGCGGGCCATGTGCTGCTCCAGCCGGAGGTGGCCGGCGCCCTGCTCTCGCAGGAGGAGACCAACGGCGGGCAGGGGAGAGGCAATTCCCTGACCGAGCGGGAGCGCGAGGTGCTCGGCCTGATCGCGGACGGTCGGTCGAACCGGGAGATCGCCCGCGCCCTCGTCCTCTCCGAGAAGACGGTCAAGACCCATGTGTCCAACATCCTGATGAAACTCGACTTGGCTGACCGCACCCAGGCCGCTCTGTGGGCCGTACGCCATGGGGCGGCCGGCTGAACGATGCCGCGGCCGCGGGACGGCATGAGGCTTCGCCGGACCGGGCGAGGGGGACGGCAACTCGGATGGTTCCGTTCCGGGCTGAGATTCATACTGTCGTGTGTATGTCCCCCAGATGGCGCATCCTGCGCGAGGCTCCGGCGTTCTCCAGTGCGTGCTGCGGCGGTTCGTCGCAGTGATCGCCTAGGAGGGTCAAGAAGTGAAGAAGCTGAAGAGGGTCGCGGCCGTATCGATGGTCGCCGGTGGGCTCGTCGCCGCCGGTGCCGGTATGGCCTCCGCCACCGACGCGCACGCGGACGGCCAGGCCGTGCACTCGCCCGGCGTCGTCTCGGGCAACGTGATCCAGGCTCCGGTCCACGTCCCGGTCAACGTCGTCGGCAACACTGTGAACGTCATCGGTGTGCTCAACCCGGCCTTCGGCAACCTCGGCGTCAACCACTGACGTACGCCTCAGGTCCACCAGTGACCACCGGCCCCCGGGTGACCCCGGGGGCCGGTCCCGTTTCCGGCCCGGCCGCAGACCGGTTGATCCGAACGGGCGCATCGCCGCCCCCGCCCGTGTCATCCGCCCGGCCCACCCGTTGCACAGCGTGCACCCCCGTGGCTGGGGTCGAATCGCCATAGCTGGAGGAATGCTTCTCATGAACATCGCCAAGAAGGCCGCCCTGGCCGTCGCCGTCGCCGGGATCGCCGCGGGCGCTTCCGCCGGAGCCGCTGTCGCGGACTCGGGTGCCGAGGGCCTGGCGGCCCACTCCCCGGGTGTGGGCTCCGGCAACGCGGTACAGGTCCCGGTCCACGTTCCGGTCAACGTCACGGGCGACAGTGTCAACGTGATCGGACTGCTGAACCCGACGTTCGGCAACGCCTCCGCGAACGGCTGACACACCCCCCTGGAAGGGCCCCACGGACATGGATCCGTGGGGCCCTTCCTATGTGTTACGTCAATCCCGGGCGGGCGTCCGTGTACCGGCGCCCCCGCCCCCAACGCCATACGGCCCCGGCCTTACCTCCCCCCGCGCTCCCGCTCCTCCACGAAAGCGTTGTACGCCGCGACCTGCGCCCGCCGGGCCGTCCGCTCCACCGGACGTAGCGCCTCCGACCGCGCCGCCATCTCCGAGGCACTCACGGCCCCGCCGTGCCCGCTCTCGTACGCCACCGAGATCAGCAGCCCGACGCGCTGCGCCAGCTCCAGCACCCTCACCGCGCGCGGCGGATACCCAGGCGCGAGAACCTCACGCCCCCGCTCGGCCCGCGCCCGGTACGCGTCCACCGCCGCCTCGGCCACCGGGCCCGACCCGGCGACGTCGAGCCGCGAGAGCACGGCCGTCGCGTCCCGCAGCGCCTCCGCCAGCTCCCGCTCGGCCTCACCGAGGGAGGGCACATCGGCAGGGGGCGCCTCCCGCACGGGAAGGCAGTGCCACAGGACGTCCACATGGACGTCGCCGGCGGGCCCGGCCTCGTACACCTCGGGCACGAGCCCGAGCGCGGCCCCCTGACATACGACGGCCTCCTCCGCCTCGAGGGCGCGCGCGTTGAACTCGGGAGGACCGCTCAGGCCCAGCGGGTGGCCCGGCGCGGGCAGCGCCACCCGCAGCCCAATCGCCCCCAGCGTGCGCAGCCGCCCCAGGGCGAGGGTCAGCCCCACCGGCGTCGACTCGCCGGGCAGCCCCTCCACCCGGTGCACCGCGTCCTCGCCGACGATGGCGAGCGCGGCGTCATCGGGAGCAACAAACCCGGCCAAAAGTGCATTTCCCCATGAGGCCAGCCGACCTGAGCGTGGTTCCGAAAGCATGGGCTCCACCCTAAAGACCGGCCGATGGATTGGACCGGTCGACCGGTGGCGTAGGTTTTCCCTTGGGGGATGCGTCCACAAGACGCACGCGACAGCCGAGACTGCAATGGGAGACAACGCGCTCATGAGCGATGTACTGGAGCTGGTGGACGTATCCGTGGTCCGCGAGGGCCGGGCTCTGGTGGACCAGGTCTCCTGGTCGGTCAAGGAAGGTGAGCGCTGGGTCATCCTCGGCCCGAACGGCGCCGGCAAGACGACCCTCCTGAACGTCGCCTCCAGCTACCTCTTCCCCAGCCAGGGCGCCGCCACGATCCTCGGCGAGACCCTCGGCAAGCCCGGCACCGACGTCTTCGAGCTGCGCCCGCGCATCGGCGTCGCCGGCATCGCCCTCGCCGAGAAGCTCCCCAAGCGCCAGACCGTCCTGCAGACGGTCCTCACCGCCGCGTACGGCATGACCGCCGGCTGGCACGAGGACTACGAGGACATCGACGAGCAGCGCGCCCGCGCCTTCCTCGACCGCCTCGGCATGACCGAGTACGTGGACCGCAAGTTCGGCACGCTCTCCGAGGGCGAGCGCAAGCGCACCCTCATCGCCCGCGCCCTCATGACCGACCCCGAGCTCCTGCTCCTCGACGAGCCCGCCGCCGGCCTCGACCTCGGCGGCCGCGAGGACCTGGTGCGCCGTCTCGGCCGTCTCGCCCGCGACCCGATCGCCCCCTCGATGATCATGGTCACGCACCATGTCGAGGAGATCGCCCCCGGCTTCACCCACGTCCTCATGATCCGCCAGGGCAAGGTACTCGCCGCGGGCCCCCTGGAGCTGGAGCTGACCTCCCGCAACCTCTCCCTCTGCTTCGGCCTCCCGCTCATCGTCGAGCAGCGCGGCGAGCGCTGGAGCGCGCAGGGCCTCCCGCTGGGCTGACCCGGCGCGGGCCGCTCCCACGGCACCCTGTCGCCGGAGGGAACCCCGGTCCTACCATGACCATGTGGCAGACATCGACGCATGGGTGTGGTGGCTGATCGGGGCGGCCGCGCTTGGAATCCCTCTCGTCATCACCGCGATGCCCGAATTCGGCATGCTCTCCGCCGGCGCCGTCGCGGGCGCCGTGACCGCCGGCCTCGGCGGCGGGATGGTGATGCAGGTCCTCGTCTTCGCCGCCGTCTCGGTCGCGCTCATCGCCGTCGTACGGCCCATCGCGGCCCGCCACAGCGCCCAACGCCCCTTGCTCGCCACCGGAATCGAGGCCCTTAAGGGCAAACAGGCCGTCGTCGTCGAACGCGTCGACGGCAGCGGCGGCCGTATCAAGCTGGCCGGAGAGATCTGGTCCGCCCGCTCACTCGACGAGTCCGAGAGCTACGAGCCGGGCCGTCACGTCGACGTCGTCGACATCGAGGGAGCCACCGCGATCGTCGTGTGATCATGGTGACGTGATCGGGGAGGTGGCTTGAACTCCTCACGCCGCAGGGCCCGTTCTGACAGACTCGACCAGCAAGATCCGCAAGATCTTCCGGCGGGACCCGCCGGAACGACGACGGCACGAAGGGCACGGGAGACGCGATGTCAGCGATCATCATCGTCCTGATCATTCTGGTGGTGCTGGTCTTCATAGCCCTGATCAAGACCATTCAAGTCATCCCGCAGGCGAGCGCGGCGATCGTCGAACGCTTCGGCCGCTACACCCGCACACTGAACGCGGGCCTGAACATCGTCGTCCCGTTCATCGACTCGATCCGCAACCGGATCGACCTGCGTGAACAGGTCGTCCCCTTCCCGCCCCAGCCGGTGATCACCCAGGACAACCTGGTCGTGAACATCGACACCGTCATCTACTACCAGGTGACCGACGCCCGCGCCGCGACCTACGAGGTCGCCAGCTACATCCAGGCCATCGAGCAGCTCACGGTCACCACCCTGCGCAACATCATCGGCGGCATGGACCTGGAGCGGACCCTGACCTCCCGCGAGGAGATCAACGCGGCCCTGCGCGGCGTCCTCGACGAGGCCACCGGCAAGTGGGGCATCCGCGTCAACCGCGTCGAGCTCAAGGCGATCGAGCCGCCCACCTCCATCCAGGACTCGATGGAGAAGCAGATGCGCGCCGACCGCGACAAGCGCGCCGCGATCCTCACCGCCGAAGGCATCCGCCAGTCCCAGATCCTCACCGCCGAGGGCGAGAAGCAGTCCGCGATCCTGCGCGCCGAAGGTGAGGCCAAGGCCGCCGCCCTGCGCGCAGAGGGCGAGGCCCAGGCCATCCGTACGGTCTTCGAGTCCATCCACGCCGGCGACGCCGACCAGAAGCTCCTCGCCTACCAGTACCTCCAGATGCTCCCGAAGATCGCCGAGGGCGACGCCAACAAGCTCTGGATCGTGCCCAGCGAGATCGGCGACGCACTCAAGGGACTCTCCGGCGCCATGGGCAACTTCGGCCCGATGAGCGGCGGTTCGGCCCCCGCGGGCGCCGAGCGCCGCGAACAGCCTCCCATCGACTGAGTCGACTGGCCGGCCCCGCACACGAAGAAGCCCGCCCCGGCACCCTTCCGTTCTAGTGGTCGTCGCAACACCCCAGCTCAGGGGATGCGATGGAGTTCGAAGTTCGGAAGGTCCGGGCGCCACAAGGGCGCAAGAAGCTCCACGCTGAGCGGGAGGAATACTTCCGCCTTGTGCAACAGGGCTACGGCAACAACGAGGCGTCCCAGCGTGTAGGCGTCCACCCGCGGACCGCTCGCGGGTGGCGCAACGGTCGCCTGTTCAACAGCGGCAGGATCGAGCCGCCCGTTCACGCGCAGCGGGCGGCCGTTTCCGCTTCGTCCGGTCGATACCTCGGTCAGCACGAACGCATCTACATCGCCGACCGGCTGCGGGAGAAGGCGTCCATCCGCACGATTGCCGCCGAGCTGGGACGCAGTCCATCCACCGTCAGCCGGGAAGTACGCCGCAACGGCGCGCTTTGGCGGGGCACCCAGTGGACCTACCGGCCTTATGCGGCCCAGTCTCGTGCCGATGCACGCCGCCCCAGGCCCAAACCCGGGAAGATCGGCCGGTGCTCCAGGCTGCGGGACTACATCCAGGAGCGTCTGGAACGGCGCTGGAGCCCTGAGCAGATAGCCCACCAGCTCCGCCGGGACTTCCCCGACGACCCGGAGATGCGCGTGACGCACGAGACGATCTACCAGGCCCTCTACGTCCAAGGTCGAGGAGAACTCCGCCGGGAACTCACCAAGGCCCTGCGGACAGGCCGGGCCCGCCGGCGTCCCCACCGCCAGGCGCACAAGCGCCAGCCCAGGTTCACCACTCCCATGGTGATGATCAGCGACCGGCCTGCCGAGGCCGCCGACCGCGCCGTTCCGGGCCATTGGGAAGGCGACTGCATCGTCGGAGCGAACCACGGCTCCGCCATCGGCACGCTCGTCGAGCGGACCACCCGCTTCACCATGTTGGTGCACCTGCCCAACGGCCACCGGGCAGAGCACTTCCACCAGGCTCTCACCGCCACCATCAGCGAACTTCCGCCTCACCTGCGGCGGTCACTGACCTGGGATCAGGGCACCGAGATGGCGGCGCACCACCTCTTCTCCACCGCCGCGAACATGCCAGTCTACTTTTGCAATCCCGGCAGCCCCTGGCAGCGCGGCTCCAACGAGAACACGAACGGCCTGCTGAGGCAGTACTTCCCAAGGGCACCGACCTGTCCCGCTACAGTTGCGAGGACCTGAACGCAGCCGCTGCCGAACTCAACAGCCGCCCACGCAAAACGCTCGGCTGGGAAACCCCAGCCGAGCGTCTGTCTAAACTGCTCGCCACCACACGTCAGTGATCACGTGTTGCAACGAACCCTGGAATTCGCCACCCCGGAGGCGGGCTCTTCCGTCCGCTCCGCGTCCCCCGCGCTACGCCGCCGTACGCGCCAGCCAGGCCGGCAGCGCCTCCCGCTCGGACTGGCCGAGCGTCAGCAGCATCGCATCGGCCGGCGTGGGCTCGAACGGCTCCCGCAGCAGCGGCATCCCCGCCTGCTCAGGAGTCCGGTCCGCCTTGCGGTGGTTGTCCTCCGCGCACGAGGCGACCGTATTCAGCCAGGAGTCCGCACCACCGCGCGACCGCGGTACCACGTGGTCCACGGTCGTCGCCCGCCGCCCGCAGTACGCGCACCGGTGCTGGTCACGCACCAGCACACCCCGCCTCGACCACGGAGCCTGTCTTCGGAAGGGCACCCGTACGTACCTGCAGAGCCTGATCACCTGCGGCACCGGTATGTCCACGGCGGCCGCACGTACACGGAGTCCGGGGTGGGCCTGCTCGACGACGGCCTTGTCCTGCAGCACCAGCACGACGGCCCGGTTGAGCGTCACCGTCGACAACGGCTCGAAGCTGGCGTTCAGTACCAGCGTGTCCCGCATCTCGCCCACCTCCCGTACGTCCCCGGCCCACCCCCGTGGCGGGCTTGGAGCAACTCTGGCCGGGCGCGCCGAGATGGACAACGCAATAAAAATGCCCGCCCCCGATCACTTCCATGACCGGGGGCGGGCAAACAGCCGATGAACGCTAGCTATCCGCGGAAGCCGCGTACTCCGCGAGGACCTGCGCGCGCGCAAGCGTGTGGAAGCGCAGGTTGAAGCCCACGACAGCCGGTGAGGCGTCCGAGTCGGGACCCAGCTTCTCCTGATCCACCGCGTACACGGTGAAGACGTAACGGTGGGCCGGGTCACCGGGCGGCGGCGCGGCGCCCCCGAAGTCCTTCGTCCCGTAGTCGTTGCGCACTTGCACCGCGCCGGCGGGCAGCCCCTCGAACTTGCCGCTGCCCGCGCCGGCCGGCAGCTCGGTCACCGAAACCGGGATGTCGAACACGGTCCAGTGCCAGAAACCACTGCCCGTCGGGGCGTCCGGGTCGAAGCACGTCATGGCGAAACTCTTCGTCTCGGCCGGGAAGCCCTCCCACCGCAGCTGCGGCGAGGTGTTCCCGGCCGCGTAGACCTGAGCGTCCTGGAGTACCGCACCCGGCTCGAAGTCCTCGCTCACCACCGTGAAAGACGGCACCTGCGGATGGAAGTCATGGGGAAGCGGCGGCCTCTTGAGGTCGGTCACGTCGGCACCTCCTGATCGGCGAAAACTCTCGGTGCCGAGCCTATGCCCCGCCCGGCCGGCAGCGGACGGCGCCGCCACCGGCCGACGCACCGGGGTCAGAACCAGTTGCGCTTGCTGCCGACCTCGGACAGCCACTGGTGCAGATACGCCGACCAGTCCGTCCCCTGGAAGTCGTTGTGCCCCACGACGAACGACCGGAACGTGTCGCTGCTCTCGCTGAAGAGCCCCGGCTTCTTGTCCATCTCCAGGACGACGTCCATCTCGCGGTCGTCCGCCACGAAGCTCAGCTCGACCTGGTTGAGCCCGCGGTACTGCTGCGGCGGGAAGAACTCGATCTCCTGGTAGAAGGGCAGCTTCTGCCGCGTCCCCCGGATGTGCCCGCGCTCCATGTCCGCGCTCTTGAACCGGAAGCCCAGCCCGATGAAGGCGTCCAGAATCGCCTGCTGCGACGGCAGCGGGTGCACGTTGATCGGGTCGAGGTCACCGGAGTCCAGCGCGCGCGCGATCTCCAGCTCCGTCGTCACACCGATGTTCATGCCACGCAGCTGCTGCCCGTCGATCGTCGTGACCGGCGTCTCCCACGGGATCTCGAGCCCGAACGGCACCGCGTGCACCGCGTTCGCCTGCAGCTGGAACGCCCCGCCGAGGCGCAGCTTCGTGAACTCGATGTCCTGCTTGGTCTCCTGGTCGGCGCCCTCTACCTCGACCCGGGCCTGCAGACCGACCGACAGCCCCTCGATGTCCTGGTCCACGGACCCGCCCTGGATCCGCACCTCACCCTGGACGACGCCACCCGGCACCACGTTGACCTCGGTCAGCACCGTCTCGACCGACGCACCGCCCGCACCCAGACTCGCCAGCAGCCGCTTGAACCCCATGACTCCACTCCTCCCCGTGCCACAACCCGTGGCCCGTGTCTTCCTGTCGCGATCCTTGATCTCTACCAACGCGATAGACCGGTGACCGGTTCCGCGCGGCTCACCCTGGCAAGCAACGGAGCCCGGGGGCTACCCGTCCACGCCGATTCGCCGCACTTCTCGGTTACTTCACTGTTGGACTACGCTCGTCCGCCATGATCGCGGCCCCTGACCGTACGCCCCTCACACGGGACTTCTTCGACCGGCCCGTACTGGAGGTCGCCCCCGATCTTCTCGGGCGCGTCCTCGTGCGCAACACCCCGGAAGGCCCGATCGAGCTGCGGCTCACAGAGGTGGAGGCCTACGACGGCCCGAACGATCCCGGCTCCCACGCGTACCGCTCCCGCACCGCACGCAACGACGTGATGTTCGGTCCGCCCGGACACGCGTACGTGTACTTCACCTACGGCATGTGGCACTGCCTCAATCTGGTGTGCGGCCAGGAAGGCACCGCGAGCGGGGTCCTGCTCCGAGCCGGCGAGATCACGAAGGGCGCCGACCTCACGCGTAAACGTCGACTATCGGCCCGCAATGACAAGGAACTGGCCAAAGGCCCGGCGCGCCTGGCCACGGCCCTGGACGTGGACCGCGCGCTGAACGGCACCGACGTCTGCGCCTCCCCGGACTCTCCGCTCGCGATCCTCTCCGGCACCCCCACGCCACGCGACCAGGTACGGAATGGTCCGCGCACGGGCGTGGCCGGCGAGGGCGGCGTCCACCCCTGGCGCTACTGGAC
>NZ_JAPEPO010000001.1:6360000-6897500 GCF_026340095.1 Streptomyces sp. NBC_01446
GGCACCAGGAACCGATGAAGGACGTGGGAGGCCACGATAGTCCCCGGGGAGCCGTCAACCAGGCTTTGATCCGGGGGTTTCCGAATGGGGAAACCCGGCAGTCGTCATGGGCTGTCACCCATACCTGAACACATAGGGTATGTGGAGGGAACGCGGGGAAGTGAAACATCTCAGTACCCGCAGGAAGAGAAAACAACCGTGATTCCGGGAGTAGTGGCGAGCGAAACTGGATGAGGCCAAACCATATGCGTGTGATACCCGGCAGGGGTTGCGCATGTGGGGTTGTGGGATCTCTCTTTCACAGTCTGCCGGCTGTGAGACGAGTCAGAAACCGTTGATGTAGGCGAAGGACATGCGAAAGGTCCGGCGTAGAGGGTAAGACCCCCGTAGTCGAAACATCAGCGGCTCGTTTGAGAGACACCCAAGTAGCACGGGGCCCGAGAAATCCCGTGTGAATCTGGCGGGACCACCCGCTAAGCCTAAATATTCCCTGGTGACCGATAGCGGATAGTACCGTGAGGGAATGGTGAAAAGTACCGCGGGAGCGGAGTGAAATAGTACCTGAAACCGTGTGCCTACAAGCCGTGGGAGCGTCGCTGTATGTGCTTGCACATACAGTCGTGACTGCGTGCCTTTTGAAGAATGAGCCTGCGAGTTTGCGGTGCGTTGCGAGGTTAACCCGTGTGGGGAAGCCGTAGCGAAAGCGAGTCCGAATAGGGCGATTCAGTAGCGCGCTCAAGACCCGAAGCGGAGTGATCTAGCCATGGGCAGGTTGAAGCGGAGGTAAGACTTCGTGGAGGACCGAACCCACCAGGGTTGAAAACCTGGGGGATGACCTGTGGTTAGGGGTGAAAGGCCAATCAAACTCCGTGATAGCTGGTTCTCCCCGAAATGCATTTAGGTGCAGCGTCGTGTGTTTCTTGCCGGAGGTAGAGCACTGGATAGGCGATGGGCCCTACCGGGTTACTGACCTTAGCCAAACTCCGAATGCCGGTAAGTGAGAGCACGGCAGTGAGACTGTGGGGGATAAGCTCCATGGTCGAGAGGGAAACAGCCCAGAGCATCGACTAAGGCCCCTAAGCGTACGCTAAGTGGGAAAGGATGTGGAGTCGCACAGACAACCAGGAGGTTGGCTTAGAAGCAGCCACCCTTGAAAGAGTGCGTAATAGCTCACTGGTCTAGTGATTCCGCGCCGACAATGTAGCGGGGCTCAAGCGTACCGCCGAAGTCGTGTCATTGCGATATATACCCCCAACGGGGATCGTGATGGGTAGGGGAGCGTCGTGTGCCGGGTGAAGCAGCCGCGGAAGCGAGTTGTGGACGGTTCACGAGTGAGAATGCAGGCATGAGTAGCGATACACACGTGAGAAACGTGTGCGCCGATTGACTAAGGGTTCCTGGGTCAAGCTGATCTGCCCAGGGTAAGTCGGGACCTAAGGCGAGGCCGACAGGCGTAGTCGATGGATAACCGGTTGATATTCCGGTACCCGCTGTGAAGCGTCAAACATTGAATCAGGCGATGCTAAGTCCGTGAAGCCGTTCCGGACCCTTCGGGGAAAGGAAAGTGGTGGAGCCGACGGACCAGACTTGTAGTAGGTGAGTGATGGGGTGACGCAGGAAGGTAGTCCAGCCCGGGCGGTGGTTGTCCCGGGGTAAGGGTGTAGGGCGCTGTCCAGGTAAATCCGGACAGCTTGTGCCTGAGACCTGATGCCGAGCCGATTGTGGTGAAGTGGATGATCCTATGCTGTCGAGAAAAGCCTCTAGCGAGTTTCATGGCGGCCCGTACCCTAAACCGACTCAGGTGGTCAGGTAGAGAATACCGAGGCGTTCGGGTGAACTATGGTTAAGGAACTCGGCAAAATGCCCCCGTAACTTCGGGAGAAGGGGGGCCATCACTGGTGAGAGGACTTGCTCCTCGAGCTGGGGGTGGCCGCAGAGACCAGCGAGAAGCGACTGTTTACTAAAAACACAGGTCCGTGCGAAGCCGTAAGGCGATGTATACGGACTGACGCCTGCCCGGTGCTGGAACGTTAAGGGGACCGGTTAGTGCACTTTCGGGTGTGCGAAGCTGAGAACTTAAGCGCCAGTAAACGGCGGTGGTAACTATAACCATCCTAAGGTAGCGAAATTCCTTGTCGGGTAAGTTCCGACCTGCACGAATGGCGTAACGACTTCTCGACTGTCTCAACCATAGGCCCGGTGAAATTGCACTACGAGTAAAGATGCTCGTTTCGCGCAGCAGGACGGAAAGACCCCGGGACCTTTACTACAGTTTGATATTGGTGTTCGGTTCGGCTTGTGTAGGATAGGTGGGAGACTTTGAACTCTGGACGCCAGTTCAGGGGGAGTCGTCGTTGAAATACCACTCTGGTCGTGCTGGATGTCTAACCTGGGTCCGTGATCCGGATCAGGGACAGTGTCTGATGGGTAGTTTAACTGGGGCGGTTGCCTCCTAAAGAGTAACGGAGGCGCCCAAAGGTTCCCTCAGCCTGGTTGGTAATCAGGTGTTGAGTGTAAGTGCACAAGGGAGCTTGACTGTGAGACCGACGGGTCGAGCAGGGACGAAAGTCGGGACTAGTGATCCGGCGGTGGCTTGTGGAAGCGCCGTCGCTCAACGGATAAAAGGTACCCCGGGGATAACAGGCTGATCTTCCCCAAGAGTCCATATCGACGGGATGGTTTGGCACCTCGATGTCGGCTCGTCGCATCCTGGGGCTGGAGTCGGTCCCAAGGGTTGGGCTGTTCGCCCATTAAAGCGGTACGCGAGCTGGGTTTAGAACGTCGTGAGACAGTTCGGTCCCTATCCGCTGCGCGCGCAGGAATATTGAGAAGGGCTGTCCCTAGTACGAGAGGACCGGGACGGACGAACCTCTGGTGTGCCAGTTGTCCTGCCAAGGGCATGGCTGGTTGGCTACGTTCGGAAAGGATAACCGCTGAAAGCATCTAAGCGGGAAGCCTGCTTCGAGATGAGTATTCCCACCCCCTTGAGGGGTTAAGGCTCCCAGTAGACGACTGGGTTGATAGGCCAGATCTGGAAGCCCGGTAACGGGTGGAGGTGACTGGTACTAATAGGCCGAGGGCTTGTCCTCAGTTGCTCGCGTCCACTGTGTTTGTTCTCAGATAACGAACAATTGTGTCGGCTGAACGGCCGCACTACTTAATTGAAGAGTGTGCTTGTTCGCTGCCTTGTTCGGGAACTCGTTTCCTTGAAACGGGACACTGATAGGGTTTCGGTGGTCATAGCGTGAGGGAAACGCCCGGTTACATTCCGAACCCGGAAGCTAAGCCTCAAAGCGCCGATGGTACTGCAGGGGGGACCCTGTGGGAGAGTAGGACGCCGCCGAACAATTTTTAGAGGACCCTTGGTCCCAGCACACACGCTGGGACCAAGGGTCCTTTTTTGTTTTGTCGAAGCGCGCCGGCTACCCGGCTGCGCGAGAATGACTGCGGTACCGAAGACAGGAGTCACCCATGTCCACCAACTCTCCCGATGAGCGACCGGATCGCGACCAGCGACGCCGGGACAGTGGTGACCGGGACCGGGGCGAATACCGAGGCGGACCGCGACGCGACAACGACCGCGGTGGCCAGGCGCCCCGCCGGGACGACCGCGGCGGCGACCGTGACCGTGGTCCCCGTCGTGACGGCGACCGTCCCGGTGGCGACCGCCCCGCTTTCCGTCGTGATGACCGTGGCGGTGACACCCGTGGTGGTGGGTTCCGTCGTGATGACCGCGGTGGCGACACCCGTGGTGGTGGGTTCCGCCGCGACGACAACCGTGGTGGCGACACCCGTGGTGGCGGTTACCGCCCGCGTGACGACCGCGATCGTGGCCCCCGCCGCGACGACGACCGTCCTCCCTTCCGACGCGATGACCGCCGTGACGACAACCGGCGCGACGACCGTCGTGACGACCGTGGTGGCGACAGCCGCGGCGGCGACAACCGTGGTGGTGGCTTCCGTCGTGACGACCGTGGTGTCGACACCCGTGGTGGTGGCGGTTACCGCCCGCGTGACGACCGTGACCGTGGTCCCCGTCGTGATGACCGTGGCGGTGGCGACCGCCCCGCCTTCCGTCGCGATGACCGTGGTGGCGACACCCGTGGTGGCGGTTACCGCCCCCGTGACGACCGTGACCGTGGTCCCCGTCGTGACGGCGACCGTCCCGGTGGCGACCGTCCTGCCTTCCGTCGTGATGACCGTGGCGGTGACACCCGTGGTGGTGGGTTCCGTCGTGATGACCGCGGTGGCGACACCCGTGGTGGTGGGTTCCGCCGCGACGACAACCGTGGTGGCGACACCCGTGGTGGCGGTTACCGCCCGCGTGACGACCGTGACCGTGGTCCCCGTCGTGACGGCGACCGTCCCGGTGGCGACCGCCCCGCCTTCCGCCGTGACGATGATCGCGGTGGGTACCGTCCCCGTGATGACCGTCGGGACGACCGCCGCGATGACAACCGTGGTGGCGGCTTCCGTCGCGACGAGCGTCGTGACGACCGCCGTGACGACAGCCGTGGTGGCGGCTTCCGTCGCGACGAGCGTCGTGACGACCGCCGTGACGACAGCCGTGGCGGTGGGTTCCGTCGTGATGACCGTGGTGGCGACACCCGTGGTGGTGGCGGGTACCGGCCGCGTGACGACCGCGACCGTGGGCCGCGCCGCGACGACCGTGGTGGGCGTCCCGGCGGGTTCCGTGGGCGTGACGACCATGGGCGCGACGACCGCCGTGGCGGTGGCCGCTTCCGCGACGAGCGTGACCGCGACCGCGAGCCCATCCGCCGGCTGCCGATCCCCGAGGACGTCACCGGCGACGAGATCGACAAGGACGTACGGCAGGAGCTTCAGAGCCTGCCGAAGGGCCTGGCCGAGGACGTCGCCAAGAACCTGGTGATGGTCGCCAAGCTGATCGACGAGGACCCCGAGCAGGCCTACGAGTACTCGAAGATCGCGCTGCGGCTCGCCTCCAGGGTCGCCGCCGTGCGCGAGGCCGCCGGCTTCGCCGCGTACGCGAACCAGAAGTTCAGCGAGGCGCTCGCCGAGTTCCGCGCCGCCCGGCGCATGACCGGCAACGTCGAGCTGTGGCCCGTCATGGCGGACTGCGAGCGCGGTCTCGGGCGGCCCGAGAAGGCCCTCGACATGGCCGGCGCGCCCGAGGTGGCCAAGCTGGACAAGGCCGGACAGGTCGAGATGCGGCTCGTGGCGGCCGGTGCCCGGCGTGACATGGACCAGCTCGACGCGGCCATCGTGACGCTGCAGAGCCCCGAGCTCGCCTCGAACTCCGTACAGCCGTGGACCGCGCGTCTGCGGTACGCGTACGCCGACGCGCTGCTCGCCGCCGGTCGTGAGGGCGAGGCGCGCGAGTGGTTCGCGAAGGCCGTCGAGTCCGACCGGGACGGCAGCACCGACGCGTCCGACCGGCTCGCCGAGATGGACGGGGTCGAGTTCGTCGACGCCTTCGAGGGCGAGTCCGACGAGGCCCCCGCCACGGTCGCGGGGCCGAAGGCCGCCGCGGGTGACGACGACGAGCCCTGGGTCGAGGACGACGAGGACGTCGAAGAGTTCTACGACGAGGACGACGAGGAGTTCGAGTCCGAGAACGACAAGGGCTGAGCTCAGCGGCTGAGTGCGGCCGCGCATGACGCAGCATGACGAACGGGCGGGATCCCAGCGATGGGGCCCCGCCCGTTCGTCGTATGCGCCTACGCGCGCGTGGCTCGCGGTCAGTCGGCGAGCGTACGCAGCACCAGACCCGTCGCCGGTTTCGGGCCGAACGACGTCGACTTGCGGGGCATCGTCACGCCCTGCCGCGCCAGGTCGCGGACGACTTCCTCGCGGACCGGGTGCATGAGGACGGCCGTGCCGCCGTCACGTTCCGCCTTCGCGACCGTGGCGGCCGCGTCATGGATGTACGCGATGTGCTCCGGCGCGTCCTCGGGGATGCGCCAGACATGCTCCAGGAGCGTGGAGTGCAGGACGGTCGCGTCGAGCGTGCGCCAGGCCTCCGGGCGGTCGGTAGGGATCGTACGGGCCAGGAGCTCCGGGGACGGGGTGTCCGCGAGGTGGAAGGAGCCGGCGCCGGCGAGGAGGAACGCGTTGCCGTGGGCGGCCGCGTCGGCGAGGGCTTTCAGGGCCTGAGACAGCGGGCCGGGGATTTCGCGCAGCCGGAAGGAGCCCTTCAGCGCGGCCAGGGCGTCCGGGACCGGGAGGCGGTGCAGGAGGCGATGGATGGCGCGCACGCGCAGCGGATAGCGGGCCGTGTCCACGAGGAGGACGAGGCCGAAGTCCCATGGGGTGGGGGACGGTTGTTCGGAGCGCAGGCGCAGATACGTCGCCCAGCGGTGGTGGCCGTCCGCGATCAGGGCCTGGTGGTGGGCGAGGTCCGCGCGGATCTCAGCCAGCTCGGCCGGGTCGGTGACCGACCACAGGCGGTGGGCGAAGCCGTCCTCCGTGGTCGTCGCGAGGAGCGGGGGGCGCTTTACCGTGCGTTCGATGACCGCGGTCGTGCCCGTCGCGTTGCCCTCGCTGCGGTAGGTGAGGAGCAGGGGTTCGAGGTTGGCGGCCGTGGCGCGCATCAGGCCCGCGCGGTCGGCGATCACGTGCGGCATGACGTCCTCGTGGGGCAGGACGACCCTTTCGGACGGCTCGGACAGACGCAGGGCACCGATGACGCCGCGCTGGAGATGGTCGCCGTCGCGCTGCTCGTAGACGTACAGCGCGGGGATCTCGTCGGGGGCCAGGATGCCCTCGGACAGCCAGCGGCGCAGGGTGTCGGCCGCGAGGGCGTTGCGGGTGTCCGGGGAGACGGCCTGCGGGAGGATCAGGCGGACGATGTTGTGCGGGTCCGCGGACTCCAGGTGGTGCAGGCCGTCGGGGCGGACGACCACGTCGTACGGGGGTGACGTCACGGCGGCGAGGCTGCCCACGCGCTCGGGGACGTAACGCACACCCCTGAACGGGATCAGGTCGAGGCCGTCACTGTCCGTCGGACCTGGGGGACCTGCAGTGTTCATTGCTGCATCGTATGTGTGTCAGTGGCATGAGCGATGATCGGGGGAGTGGGATCGAACGAGGAGCGATGTGTAATGAGCCAGACCGTCAGGACGCGGCCCGAAGGCAGTCGGCGAGCGCTGAACGAGGCGTACGACACGGCGCTGCTCGACCTCGACGGGGTGGTGTACGCGGGCGGTGACGCCATCGCGCACGCCCCCGAGTCGCTCGCCGTGGCGCGCGGGGCGGGCATGGGGCTCGCGTACGTCACGAACAACGCGCTGCGTACGCCGGACGCCGTGGCCGAGCATCTGAGGGAGCTGGGGATTCCGACGGACGCGGCGGACGTCATCACGTCGGCGCAGGCAGTGGCGCGCCTGATCAGTGAGCAAGTGCCGGACGGGTCACGGGTGTTGGTAATCGGCGGGGAGGGGCTGCGGGTCGCACTGAGAGAGCGCGGGCTCGAGCCGGTGGACTCCGCCGACGACGAGCCGGTGGCGGTGGTACAGGGGTACGGCGGGCCCGACCTGGCCTGGGGGCGGTTCGCGGAGGCCTGTTACGCGATCGCACGCGGTGTGCCGTGGTTCGCGTCCAATACGGACCTGACCATTCCGAGCGCGCGCGGCATCGCTCCGGGCAACGGCGCGGCGGTCGAGGTCGTCCGAATCGCGACGGGTGCGCAGCCGCAGGTGGCCGGCAAGCCGTTGCCTCCGATGCACCGCGAGACGATCCTGCGCACCGGCGCGGAGCGGCCGTTGGTGATCGGGGACCGCCTCGACACGGACATCGAGGGCGCGTTCAACGGGGAGGTGGACTCGCTGCTCGTTCTGACCGGTGTCACCGACGGCGCGCAGCTGCTCGCCGCGCCGCCGCAGCACCGGCCCACCTATGTCGACGTCGACCTGCGGGGGCTGCTCACCGGGCAGCCGGAAGTCGTGGCGCGGGGGGACGGGTTCGCGTGCGGGGGCTGGGTCGCGACCGCGGGCGGCGAGCGCCTTGAGCTGGAGGGGGACGGCGAGGCGATCGACGGGCTGAGGGCGCTGTGCGCGGCGGCCTGGACGGCGGCGGGGGACGGGACCTGCGGGCTCGACGGTGCGAAGGCGCTGGCGCGGCTGGGGGTTTGAGGCGGCGCGGGCGGGGAGGCGTACGGCGGGTGGGGTTTCCTGCGCTTCCCCGAGCTTCTCGGTGCTTCCCCAGTGCTTCCCCGAGCTTCTCTGGCGGTAGCGACCTCGAAGAGGGCGGGGAGGGTAGGCTAACCTAACCTCGTGTTGGTCGACAGTCCCCTCGAACAGCGCGCGGATACTGCCGCCGCGCCCCCGAACCGCCGGGCGATACGTACGGTCGGGCTCCTCGGAGCCGTCGTCGTACTGGCCGCGCTCCTGGTCGTGAGCGTCGCGATCGGGGCGAAACCCCTGTCCGTTGGCCAGGTGTGGCACGGCCTGTTCGAGGACACCGGGACGTTCAGCGATGTCGTGGTGGGCGAGCGGCTCGCGCGCACGCTGCTCGGGCTTCTCTCCGGTGTCGCGCTCGGGCTCTCCGGCGCGGTCCTCCAGGCGCTGACCCGTAACCCGCTGGCCGACCCCGGACTCCTCGGCATCAACATGGGCGCCTCGGCGGCCGTCGTCACCGCCGTCAGCTTCTTCGGCGTCACCTCGCTGACGGGCTATGTGTGGTTCGCCTTCCTCGGGGCCGCGGCCGTGGGTGTTCTCGTCTACGTCCTCGGCGGGACCCGCAGTGCGACGCCGGTGCGGCTCGCACTCGCCGGGACCGCCATCAGCGCCGCGCTCTACGGCTATCTCCAGGCCGTGATGATCATGGACAACGCGGCGCTGGGCAAGATGCGCTTCTGGACGGTGGGCTCGCTCGTCTCTGCCGACATGTCGACGATCCGGCAGGTGCTGCCGTTCATCGCCGTCGGTTCGGTGCTCGCCCTCGCGCTCGCGCGGCCGCTCAACGCCATGGCGATGGGCGACGACACGGCCCGCGCCCTCGGCGCGAACCTGAACAGGACGCGTGCGCTGTCCATGATGGCTGCCACGCTGCTGTGCGGCGCCGCGACCGCCGCCTGCGGGCCGATCGTATTCGTCGGCCTGATGGTGCCCCACGTCGTCCGTTCCTTCACGGGCCCCGACCTGCGCTGGATCCTGCCGTTCTCCGCTGTCCTGTCGCCCGTGCTGCTCCTCGGCGCGGACGTCGTGGGCCGGCTCGTGGCGCGGCCCGCCGAGGTCCAGGTCGGCATCGTCACCGCGATCATCGGCGGCCCGGTCTTCATCTACCTCGTGCGCCGGCGGAAGGTCACCCAGCTGTGAAGGCGATCCGTACCCGGGGCGGGATCTCCCTGCGCCTCGACATCCGCGGGCTCGTGATCGTCCTCGTGCTGCTGTGCGTCGCGCTCGCCGCGAGCGTCGCGCTGATCGGCACCGGCGACTTCCCCATCTCCGCCACCGACGTGATCCGTACGCTGCTCGGCAACGGTGACGCGGGGCAGGAGTTCATCGTCAACGAGCTGCGGCTGCCCAGGGTCCTCGTGGGACTCCTCGTCGGCGCGGCGCTCGCGCTCGGCGGCGCGCTCTTCCAGGCCATCTCCCGTAATCCGCTGGGCAGTCCGGACATTCTGGGCCTCGGTCAGGGCTCCACGGCCGGTGCGCTCGTCATGATCGTGCTGTTCTCGGGGAGCGCCGCCCAGGTCGCGCTCGGGGCGCTCGTCGGCGGTCTGGTGACCGGGTTCGCCATCTATCTGCTCGCCTGGAAGCGTGGCGTGCACGGATACCGGCTCGTCCTGGTCGGCATCGGAATGTCCGCCGTCATGACCGCGGTCAACGGCTATCTGCTGACCAAGGCAGACATCGTCGACGCCGCCCGCGCGACGGTCTGGATGACGGGATCGCTCGACGGCCGCGACTGGAACCAGGTCTGGCCCCTGCTCGCCCTGTGCGCCGTCCTCGTACCCGTCGCCCTCACGTACGCGCGGCCGCTGCGCATGCTGGAGATGGGCGACGACGTGGCGAACGCGCTCGGGGTGCGCGTCGAGCGGACGCGGCTCGTCCTGCTCGTGGCCGCCGTGCTGCTCACCGCCGCGGCCACCGCCGCCGCGGGACCCGTCGGATTCGTCGCGCTGACCGCCCCCCAGCTGGCCCGGCGGCTCACCCGCTCGCCGGGTCCGAACATCGCGGCGTCCATGTGCATGGGAGCGGCCCTGCTCGTCACCGCCGACTGGATCTCGCAGCGCGCCTTCGGCGCCGACCAGCTGCCCGTCGGAGTGGTCACCGGAGTCGTCGGCGGTGTCTATCTGCTGTGGCTCCTGCTCTCCGAGCGGAAAGCCGGCCGGATATGAGCGACAGGAACCCCAGCCAGAGCAACAACCGGAGGAGCACCACCGTGAACCGACTGTCCGCCGAGAACGTCACCCTGGGCTACGACCAGCGTGTGATCGCGTCGGAGCTCTCGGTCGAGATCCCCGACAACTCCTTCACCGTGATCGTCGGCCCGAACGCCTGCGGCAAGTCCACGCTGCTGCGCGCGCTGTCGCGGATGCTGAAGCCGTCGACGGGCCGGGTGCTCCTCGACGGGCAGGCCATCCAGTCGATGCCGGCGAAGAAGGTGGCGCGCACGCTGGGGCTGCTGCCCCAGTCGTCGATCGCGCCCGACGGCATCACCGTCGGCGACCTCGTCTCCCGCGGCCGCTACCCCCACCAGGGCCTGCTGCGCCAGTGGTCCAGCGACGACGAGCGGATCGTGCAGGAGTCGATGGCCTCCACCGGAGTGGCCGAACTCGCCGATCGCTTTGTCGACGAACTGTCCGGCGGTCAGCGCCAGCGCGTCTGGATCGCCATGGCGCTCGCCCAGCAGACCCCGCTGCTGCTCCTCGACGAGCCGACCACGTACCTCGACATCCAGCACCAGATCGACGTACTGGACCTGTGCGCGGAGCTGCACGAGGAGCAGGGGCGCACGCTCGTCGCGGTCCTGCACGACCTCAATCACGCGGCCCGCTACGCCACCCACCTGATCGCGCTTCGCGGCGGCGAGATCATCGCCGAGGGAGCGCCGGGCGACATCGTCACCGCGGACCTCGTCGAGCGGCTCTTCGGGATGAAGTGCCAGGTCATCGACGATCCGGAGACCGGTACTCCGCTGGTGGTGCCGGCCGCGCGCAAGGCCAGGAAGGCCCCAGCCCGGGACGCGGAGGCGCCCGCGAAGGCGGTGGCTAGAGCAGCGTCCTGAGCCGCAGCAGATCGCGGAAGCCGGCCTCCAGCCTGATCCGGCCGGAGGCCCAGGCCTTCGCGAAGTTCAGCCTGCCGTCGACCATCGCGACCAGGTCGTCGCCGGTCATCGCGAGCCGGATCTGTGCCCGGTCGGGCGGCGGCCCGTCGACCGTGTCGAGCACCTCGATCCGGCCGTTCTCGAGCCGGCCCGTGAACGTGATCCCGAGGTCCGTGACATGGCAGCTCAGCGAGCGGTCGAGCGCCGCCGCGCTGCGTACCCCGCCGTCCGCGCCCGCCAGATTGTCAGAGAGTTTGTCGAGTGCGGCACGGCACTCCTGCGTCGTCGCCATCGCGGTCGACCGTACCCCAGTGCTACGCGGTAGCGTCGTGGCATGAACGACTCTCATCCGGACCCCGACCAGGTGCCGGACCAGGCGGCCGGGGTCCCGGAGGTCCGGGACGAACCGTCGTACGAGCCCGCGGCCCCGGCCCCCCTCGGCGTCCCGCGCACCCCCACCGGCAACGCGGACGTGGACGCCGGGCTCGACCGGCTCGCCGACGTCGACCACCTCACCGCCGACGGACACATCGAGGTGTACGAGGATGTACACCGGGGCCTGCGTGACGCGCTGACCGCGCTGGACGCACGCCCCGAGCCCTCACCCTCGAACCGACACAGGAGCTGAACCGAACGTGGCAGGAGTGGCACGACGCCGCCTCGACGCCGAGCTCGTCCGCCGGAAGCTCGCCCGCTCGCGCGAGCACGCGAGCCAGCTGATCGCCGCGGGGCGCGTCACGGTCGGCAGGACCACCGCGACCAAGCCCGCCACGCAGGTGGAGACCGCCGCCGCGATCGTGGTCACGCAGGACGACAACGACCCCGACTACGTCTCGCGCGGCGGCCACAAGCTCGCGGGGGCCCTCGCGGCCTTCGTGCCGCAGGGGCTCGCCGTCGAGGGACGCCGCGCGCTCGACGCGGGGGCGTCCACGGGCGGGTTCACCGACGTCTTGCTGAGGGCCGGCGTCGCCCATGTCGTCGCCGTCGACGTCGGGTACGGGCAACTCGCCTGGTCGCTGCAGAGCGATGAACGCGTCACCGTCAAGGACCGTACGAACGTACGCGAGTTGACGCTGGAGGCGATCGATGGAAAACCCGTGGACCTGGTCGTCGGAGACCTGTCCTTCATCCCGCTCGGCCTGGTGCTCCCCGCCCTCGCGCGGTGCGCGGCGCCCGACGCGGACCTGATGCTCATGGTGAAGCCGCAGTTCGAGATCGGCAAGGACCGCCTCGGCAGCGGCGGTGTCGTGCGCAGCCCTGAACTGCGGGCCGAGACGGTGCGCACGGTGGCCCGGCAGGCGTGGGAACTCGGCCTCGGCGTAAGGGGCGTGACGGCGAGCCCGCTGCCCGGGCCGTCCGGAAACGTCGAGTACTTTCTGTGGCTCCGCGCCGGTGCGCCCGAACTCGACCCGGCGGACGTTGACCGTGCAGTGGCGGAGGGGCCGCGTTGACACAGACCCGAGCTCGAACTGTTTTCCTGCTCGCACACACCGGGCGGCCCGCCGCCATCCGGAGTGCCGAACTCGTCGTCGAGGGGCTGCTGCGCTGCGGCATCGGCGTACGCGTCCTGGAGGCGGAGGCGGCGGACCTGCCGCTCCCGGCGTCGGTGGAGCTCGTGAAGGAGGCGACTCCGGAGTGCCTCGACGCCTGTGAGCTGCTGGTCGTCCTCGGCGGCGACGGGACTTTGCTGCGTGGCGCCGAGTTCGCCCGCGCCTCCGGGGTCCCGATGCTTGGGGTGAACCTCGGCCGCGTCGGCTTCCTCGCCGAGGCCGAGCGCGACGACCTCGACAGGGTGGTCGACCGGGTCGTCACCAAGGCGTACGAGGTCGAGGAGCGCATGACGATCGACGTCGTCGTGCACAGCAACGGCGACGTCGTGCACCGCGACTGGGCGCTCAACGAGGCCGCCGTGCAGAAGATGTCGGCCGAGCGGATGCTCGAGGTCGTCCTGGAGATCGACGGGCGTCCCGTCACCGGCTTCGGCTGCGACGGCATCGTGTGCGCGACACCCACCGGCTCCACGGCCTACGCGTTCTCGGCCGGTGGTCCCGTCGTGTGGCCCGAGGTCGAGGCGCTCCTCATGGTGCCGATCAGCGCGCACGCCCTGTTCGCCAAGCCGCTGGTGACCTCGCCGGACTCGGTGCTAGCCGTCGAGGTGCAGCAGCACACCCCGCACGGCGTGCTGTGGTGCGACGGGCGGCGGACCGTGGAACTGCCCGCCGGCGCGCGCGTCGAGGTGCGGCGCGGGGCGGTGCCGGTGCGGCTCGCGCGGCTGCATCACGCCTCGTTCACGGATCGGCTCGTCGCCAAGTTCGCGCTGCCCGTCTCCGGCTGGCGCGGGAAGCCCCAGTAGGACATCCCGTAGGTGATCACGTCCGTACGACGGTGATCGCGCGGCGCATCACCGTCCACACCGGGACACCGGTCGCGAGCAGCGTCAGCAGGAGTGTGCCCGCGACCGTCCCGGCGGCGAGGGTCCACGGGACTTACGGCAGCGGCGAGCGCGATCAGGGCGCCGAGCAGCAGCGCCGTACCGGCGACGACGACGGCCTCCCAGGCGGCCATGGAAGTGCACCTGGCCGCGCTGGGTGCCGACGACCCGCAGCAGGGCCACGTCCCGGCGCCGCTCGAACGAGATCATGGCGAGCGTGTTGGCGGCGGCTGTGGCGGCGAACCCCGCGTACAGCGCCGTGCCCATGTAGTCGAGCCACACTTCGCCGGTGCTGCCCGCCGAGCCCGTGCGGTGCTGTGCCGTCGTGTGCGGGGCGACCTTGGTGAGGCCGAAGCCGACGACGAGGACGAGCGGGACGACGGCGGCCGAGAAGCGGCGGGGCTGCGAGCGGACGTTGAGCATCGCGAGCCGCGCACTCGCGCCGAAGCGGCCCACGAGCACCGAGACCAGCCAGGCCGCGGGTCCTACGATCCGCGGGCCGAGCAGGCCCACCCCCATGCAGAACAGGATCAGGACGAGGAACGCGCCCTGGCCCGCCTCCTCGGCGCCCTGCCGGGACAGCAGGGCCGAGAGGAAGCACGCCCCGGCGACCGCGACCAGGCCGAGCGGCGCCCTGAGCGGGCCGAGGTGCCGCCTGCCCGCTGCCGCCTCGGACAGGGCGCGGGCGGGCCGCAGGAGCGAGAACCGCGGCGACGAGAGCAGCGCGGCGACCGTCGACGTCACCACGGTCACCCCGAGGCGGACCGGCAGCGCCGCCCAGCTGAGGCGGAACGGCACCCCCGGCGGGATCGGACCGTGCGTGACCATGCCGGAGAACCAGGCCCTGGCGAGCAGCCCACCCGGTCCGTCCCCGCGGCGCTCGCGGGCTTCGCGGCGTGGCGCACCTGGCGCGGTCGGGCCCCGATGGCGCGTACGAGGGGGCGAGCTCGCGGTGCTGCTGCGTGACGGCCGTACCCATCGTCGAGACGACCACAAAAATCGACATGTAGATCGAACCGATGAGGAGGACGGGCGCGATGTCGCCGACGCCGTTCTCCGTGATGCGGTGGCGCGCGCCTGCCGGCAGTCCGTCGGTGCTCGTGGCGAGCAGCACCGTCGTCGACGCGCCCACCACCGTCGCCGCGAACAGCGCGGCGACCGCCGTGCCGACGAACGCGGGCCGGTGTGCGCGCAGGGCCGCCCTGGCCAGTCCGGTACTCATGGGCTCAAGCGTGCGGGCGCGTCGGGCTCGGGCACCATGCGGCGGGCAGGCCGCTCCGGACGAGGGCTGTCCCCACCCTCACGGGTGACAACAGGTGACAACGCGCGACGGGAGGACCGGACAGAGCCACTCACGACCTGCGATTTCGGTCTGCCGGGAGGGAAGCGGGGCAGGGCCCGTCGCACACATGGCTCCGGACCTCGTAAGGTCGTGTCCGTGTTGGAGGAGATGCGGATACGGTCGCTCGGAGTCATCGACGACGCGGTGGTCGAGCTGTCGCCGGGATTCACCGCCGTGACCGGCGAGACCGGTGCGGGCAAGACGATGGTGGTCACCAGCCTCGGCCTGCTGCTCGGCGGGCGCGCGGACCCCGCCCTCGTACGGATCGGCGCCAAGGCGGCGGTCGTCGAGGGCCGGATCACCGTGCCCGAGGGCACCGCGGCCCTCGTGCGCGCCCAGGAGGCGGGTGCCGAACTCGACGACGGGGCGCTGCTCATCAGCCGGACCGTCTCGGCGGAGGGGCGCTCACGGGCGCATCTCGGCGGGCGTTCGGTGCCGGTGGGCATGCTGACCGAACTCGCCGACGAGCTCGTCGCCGTGCACGGCCAGACCGATCAGCAGGGGTTGCTCAAGCTGTCCCGGCAACGCGCTGCCCTCGACCGGTACGCGGGCGACGCGGTCGCCGTGCCGCTCACCAAGTACCAGGCCGCGTACCGGCGGCTGCGGGCCGTCAGCGCCGAGCTGGACACCATCGTCACGCGCGCGCGTGAACGCGCCCAGGAAGCGGATCTGCTGCGCTTCGGACTCGACGAGATCGCGGCCGTCGAGCCGCGCGCCGGCGAGGACGTCGAGCTGTCGGCGGAGGCCGAGCGGCTCGGTCACGCGGAGGCGCTCGCCTCGGCCGCGTCCGCCGCGCACACCGCGCTCGCGGGCAACCCCGAGGACCCCGAGGGCGTCGACGCCACCACACTCGTGGGCGGCGCGAACCGCGCGCTCGACGCCGTGCGTGCGCACGACCCGGCCCTGTCCGCGCTCGCCGACCGGATCGGCGAGATCGGCATCCTCCTGTCCGACGTGGCGGGGGAACTCGCCGGATACGCCGACGACCTGGACGCCGACCCGCTGCGGCTCGCGGCGGTCGAGGAGCGGCGGGCCGCGCTGACGCAGCTCACGCGCAAGTACGGGGCGGCCGACGAGGGTACGGCCGGGGTGCTCGCCTGGGCCGAGCAGGGCTCGGCGCGGCTGCTCGAACTCGACGGAGACGACGACCGGGTCGATGAGCTGACCGCAGAGCGGGACGGCCTCCGCAGTGAACTGGGCGTCCTGGCACAGGCGTTGACGGACTCCCGCACGGAGGCGGCGTCACGCTTCGCGGAAGCCGTCACGCAGGAGCTGGCCTCGCTCGCCATGCCCCACGCGCGCGTGTCCTTCGACATCCGGCGCACCGACGACCCGGACGGCGTCGAGCTCGACGGGCGCACGGTCGCGTACGGTCCCTCCGGTGTGGACGAGGTCGAGCTGCTGCTCGCCCCGCACCCCGGCGCCCCGCCGCGGCCGATCGCCAAGGGGGCCTCGGGCGGTGAGCTGTCCCGCGTGATGCTCGCCGTGGAGGTCGTGTTCGCCGGGACCGATCCCGTGCCCACGTATCTGTTCGACGAGGTCGACGCGGGCGTCGGCGGCAAGGCGGCCGTGGAGATCGGCAGGCGCCTCGCCAAGCTCGCCAAGTCGGCGCAGGTCGTGGTCGTCACACACCTTCCGCAGGTGGCGGCCTTCGCCGACCGGCAGCTCCTCGTGGAGAAGACGAACGACGGGACCGTCACCCGGTCCGGTGTCACCGTCCTCGAAGGCGAGGACCGGGTCCGCGAGCTGTCCCGGATGCTGGCGGGCCAGGAGGACTCCGAGACGGCGCGCGCGCACGCGGAGGAGCTGCTCGCCACCGCCCGAGCGGACGCGTAACCGCCCATGGAGAAGCGTGTGGTGGGCCGCTTCGCGGCTCTCGCGGCCGGGGCCGTCGTGGCCCGGGCCGGGTATGCGGTGCTGCGGCGGGCCAGGCCGGGTGGGTCTGCCGTGTGGCAGCGGACGAACTTCGCGGGCCGGGCGGTCGACCTGTACGCCGGGCCGGCCGTCGTGGCCGGGGCCGTCGCCGGCGCCGCCGTCGTCACCTCGGGACCCGATCGCCGGGCCGCCGTCCTGGCCGTGCTCGCGGCGGGGGCGTGCGGCGCGTACGACGACGTGGCGGGCGCCGGAGATCCGCGCAGCGGGTTCCGGGCCCATCTGTCGGCGCTTCGCGACGGCGAACTGACCAGCGGGGCCGCGAAGTTGATCGGTATCTCCGCCGCGGGGCTCGTCGCCGGCGCGCTGCTCGAGGAACGGGCCGTGGACAGGGCACTCGCCGGTGTCGTGATCGCCGGCGCGGCGCACCTCGTGAACCTGGTGGACGTACGGCCCGGGCGGGCGGCCGCGGCGGTGCTCGCGCTCGGGGCGCCCGGACTGCTCAAGGGGGCCGTCGCCGCGGCCCCCATGGGCGCGGTCGCGGCGGTCCTGCCGGAGGATCTCGACGGGCGCACCATGATCGGCGACACCGGGGCCCACGCCCTGGGCGCGGCGCTCGGCGTCGCAGTCGTCGCCGGGAACGGGCGCGCGGGACTCCTCGCGCACGCGGCCGGACTGGTCCTCGCCGCGGCATACGGGGACAAAGTGACCGCACTGGCCCGCGGGGCGAAGTCAGCGCGACACGCCTGAATTCACGCGTGTGAGTGATCCCGTACGACGTGTTGCCCACTCCGACACGGTCGGGACTCCGGCCCGGTGCCGGAACGCCCGTACGGGCTGGCATCCTTGGCCCAGACCGTTACGGCGCGACATCCCCGAGCGTCCCGCACCGACCGACCCAGGAGTCCCGGCCGCGTGAGTCACGTGAGCAGCCAGCCAGCGCACGGCCAGTCGCCGCTGCGCACCGTGCAAGTGCTGGGCGGCGGCAGCGCCGGAAGCAGCACGCACGTCAGGTCGCTGGCCGCCGGGCTCGTCGCCAGGGGGGTACGCGTCACCGTCTGCGCCCCCACCGAGGTCGCGCACGTCTACGGCTTCGCGGACGTCGGCGCCCAGCACGTCACCGTGCCCCGCAGCAGCGACCCCGGATCCGTCGCGGCGCTCCGGCTCGCCTGCGCCGACGCCGACCTCGTCCACGCGCACGGGCTGCACGCCGGGCTCCGTGCGTCGCTCGCGCTCAGCGGCCGGACCACGCCCCTCGTCGTCACCTGGCACACCCGCTCCCACGCCGAGGGCGCCCGCGCCCACCTGCTGCGGCTGCTCGAGCGGCGCGTGGCGAGGGCCGCCTCCGTGGTCCTCGGCACGTCCTCGGACCTCGTCGAGCGAGCGCGTGTCCGTGGCGCCCGTGACGCCCGGCTGGCCGCGGTCGCCTTCCCGGCTCCGCGCCGCCCCGACTCGTCGGAAGCCGCGCCGGTGCCCGGACCCGAGGGACCCGAGGACCCGGAGCGCCTGCAGCACAAGGCACGGGCCGAACTCGGCGCTGTGGACCGGCCGTTGCTGATGGCCGTCGGCAGCCTCGTGAAGCACCGCGGCTACGGGACGCTGCTGGACGCCGCGCGCACCTGGCGCCACCTCGACCCCGTGCCGCTCCTCGTCATCGCGGGCGAGGGGCCGGAGCGGGGCGCGCTCCAGCGCCGGATCGAGAGTGAGCAGCTGCCCGTACGGCTCGTGGGGCGCCGGGACGACGTCTCCGAACTGCTCGCAGCCGCCGATGTGGCTCTGCTGACCAGCAGTTGGGAGTCCCGCTCGGTCCTCGCGCAGGAGGCGCTCCACGCGCGCGTACCGCTCGTCGCCACCGACGTCGGCGGCATCCCCGAACTCGTGGGCGACGCGGCGGAACTCGTCCCCTACGGCGACGCGTGCGCCCTCGCCGACACCGTCATCCGCCTCCTGGCCGACCCCGCGCGCCGCGACCAACTCAAGGAGCGCGGCACGCTGCAGGCGGCGTCGTGGCCGACGGAGGACGAGACGGTGGCCCAAGTGCTCAGCATCTACGACGAGTTGACGGGGGCCCGGCCGCCGGGCTGACCTGACCAAGGCCCGGCGGCGCGTTCACCCCACATGCCTGCGCGCCCGCAGCGCCAGGCTCAACGCGAGTACCGTCTGCGGGTCGTCCAGGTCCGTGCCGAGCAACTCCCCTATGCGGGCAAGGCGGTTGTAGAGCGTCTGACGGTTCAGGTGGAGTTCGCGGGCCGTCTCCGCCTTGCGGCCCGCGTGCGCCAGATACGTCTGGAGAGTGGGAAGGAGCGGGGGCTTGGCGCGGCGGTCGTGGGCCTGGAGAGGGCCGATCGCCCGCTCCACGAACGCCGCCAGGTCCGGATGGTCCCGCAGCCGCCACAGCAGCAGGTCGATGTCGAGGCGCCGCGCGTCGTACCAGGGCCGGTCCGACAGGCCCTGCGCCGCCGTGGCCGTCTCGGCCGCGTGCCGCAGACCGGCCGCGGCCGCGGCCCAGCCGCCCGCGCCGCCGACCACGACGACCGGCGGCTGCGTCCCGGCGCGCAGCATGCCCGCCCGCTCGACCCCCGCCCGCAGCGCCGCGGCCACCCGGTCCGCGACCGCCGTGCGCTCCGAGTCCGACCGCAGCCCGAGCAGCAGGGGGACGCGCCCCTCGACGGGCCGTACGCCGAGCAGGACCGGAACTCCGACCGCGGCCAGCTCCTCGGCGACCGCCCGGGCGAGCACCGCCCAGCCGCCGCCGGGGGAGAGGCCCACCGACGCCTCGGGCAGCCGCATCACGACCGGCAGCAGCGGCCCCTGGCCGCCCGGCTTGAACCCGAGGACGCGCGCCTGCGCCGGGGCGTCGTCCGGTGTGATCCGGCCCTCCGCGAGATCCGTGAGGAAGTCACCGCGGCCGCGCGCCGCCAGCTCCTCCTCCTGGCGGGCCTGCATCAGGACGACGGCGAGGCTGCTCGCCGCCCGTTCCGCCGCGATGCGGTGCACGGGCGCCAGCGGGGCCGCGACCGGCAGCAGGACGAGGCGCGCCCGTACGGAGCCGGCGCCGGGCCCGCCGCCCGGCACGTCGACGAGTACGGCCCCGGCCGGCGGCTCGTCCCGGTCGGCGGGCTTGCCGCGCATGCCCTCCCACACCTGGAGCGGGTCGGCGACCTCGGGCTCGCCCCCGGCCGCGTACAGGAGCTGACCGTCGGCCGTCTCCAGGAACACCGGGTTGCCGCTGAACTCCGCGAGAATACGCAGGACTTGGGGCACTCCGCCGCCGCCCAGCAGGGCCTCCGTGCAGCGCCGGTGTACCTCCTCGGCGCGCTGGAGCAGCGCGTAGTGCCCGTTGACGATCTCGGTGTGGACCTCCTCGGTGACCGTCACGAACGGCACCTCACGATGCAGCTGCACCAGCGGGAGGCCGGCCGCGCGCGCGGTCTCCACCAGCGCGGCGGGGAGCCGCGCGAAGCGCTGGCCCAGCTCGATGACGAGCGCGGAGATGCCGCGGTCGGCGAGCTTGCGGACGAAGGCACGCTGCTCGGCGGGGCGCGTACCGATGCCGAACCCGGTGGTCAGGAGCAGCTCGCCGCCCTTGAGGAGCGAGGCGATGTTGGGCACCTCGCCCGCGTGCACCCAGCGCACGGTGCGCTGCAGCCGGTCCCCGCCCGCCACCACTTCCGGGAGCCCGCTGCGCAGACCTGGCAGTTCCAGGGCCCGCTGCACGGTGATGCCGCCCTGGGTGCCGGGCGTGCTGCTGTGGGGGGCCTGAGTGTCCATGGTGCGGACGCTACCTGCGCGCACGTTCCGGGAAAACCTCCGGCCATCGGGCAGGACGTGACTGACGCCGCCGGCGGCGCGTCCCGCAGGGGAACGCGCCGCCGGAAAGGTGATCAGGAAGCCGCTCTAGCCGCCGTACGCCCCCGAGGCCGTCAGCCGCAGGGCCGTGTCGATCAGCGGAACGTGACTGAACGCCTGCGGGAAGTTGCCGACCTGGCGCTGCAGGCGCGAGTCCCACTCCTCCGCGAGCAGCCCCAGGTCGTTGCGCAGCGACAGGAGCTTCTCGAAGAGCGTGCGGGCCTCGTCCACGCGGCCGATCATCGCGAGGTCGTCGGCCATCCAGAACGAGCAGGCGAGGAACGCGCCCTCGTCGCCCTCCAGGCCGTCGACGCCCGCGTCCTCGCCCGTCGTCGGGTAACGCAGAATGAACCCGTCCGGCGTCGAGAGCTCCCGCTGGATCGCCTCGATCGTGCCGATGACGCGCTTGTCGTCGGGCGGCAGGAAGCCCATCTGCGGGATCAGGAGCAGCGAGGCGTCCAGCTCCTTCGAGCCGTACGACTGCGTGAACGTGTTGCGCTCCTTGTCGTAGCCCCGCTCGCACACGTCCCGGTGGATGTCGTCGCGCAGTTCGCGCCACTTCTCCAGCGGCCCGTCCGCGTCACCCGACTCGATGAGCTTGATCGTGCGGTCCACGGCGACCCACGCCATCACCTTCGAGTGAACGAAGTGCCGGCGCGGCCCGCGCACCTCCCAGATGCCCTCGTCCGGCTCGTCCCAGTGCTTCTCCAGGTAGCGGATCAGCTTGAGCTGGAGCAGCGAGGCGTAGTCGTTGCGGGTCAGGCCCGTCATATGTGCCAGGTGCAGCGCCTCGGTGACCTCGCCGTACACGTCGAGCTGGAGCTGGTGCGCGGCGCCGTTGCCGACCCGCACCGGCGCCGAGTTCTCGTAGCCGGGCAGCCAGTCGAGCTCCGCCTCGCCGAGCTCACGCTCGCCCGCGATCCCGTACATGATCTGCAGGTTCTCGGGGTCGCCGGCGACCGCGCGAAGCAGCCAGTCCCGCCAGGCACGGGCCTCCTCGCGGTAGCCGGTGCGCAGCATGGAGGACAGGGTGATCGCCGCGTCGCGCAGCCAGGTGTAGCGGTAGTCCCAGTTGCGGACACCGCCGATCTCCTCCGGCAGCGACGTCGTCGGCGCGGCGACGATGCCACCGGTCGGCGCGTACGTCAGGGCCTTGAGCGTGATCAGCGAACGGACCACGGCCTCGCGGTAGGGCCCGTGGTACGTACAGTGCTCGACCCACTCGCCCCAGAACTCCTCCGTCGCCTCCAGGGACCCCTCCGGGTCGGGGAGGGCCGGCGGCTTCTGGTGCGAGGGCTGCCACGAGAGGGTGAACGCGATCCGGTCACCCGGCGCCACCGTGAAGTCCGAGTAGGTCGTCAGGTCCTTGCCGTACGTCTCCGCGGTCGAGTCGAGCCACACGGAGTCGGGGCCCGCGACCGCGACCGTACGGCTGTCGACCTTGTGCACCCACGGCACGATCCGCCCGTAGGAGAAGCGCATGCGCAGTGCCGAGCGCATCGGGACGCGGCCGCTGATGCCCTCCACGATCCGGATCAGCTGCGGCGCGCCGTCACGCGGCGGCATGAAATCGGTCACGCGGACCGTGCCGCGGGGGGTGTCCCATTCGGATTCGAGGATCAGGGAATCGCCGCGGTACGTCCGGCGCGCCGCGGTCGGCGGCTCGGCCTCCGGCGCGTGCGCCGGTCCCAGCCGCCAGAAGCCGTGTTCCTCGGTGCCGAGCAGGCCGGCGAAAATGGCATGCGAGTCGAAGCGTGGGAGGCACAGCCAGTCGACTGTTCCGTCCCGGCAGACCAGGGCAGCGGTCTGCATGTCTCCGATGAGTGCGTAGTCCTCGATGCGCCCGGCCACGTGCATCTCCAGTCGAACGGCCACGTACGCCCCCGGAAGGGCGATCGCTCTGCGGTCTCTGCGGTCAAGGGTTCGTGTTGGTGCGTCGTCGTGAGAAACGAACTGACGAGCTCTTGTTCCGGGAGTAACGGGCGGGGGTAGTGCCGTTTGCCGGCCTGGCTCGGCAGCGAGTGTCCGAGCAGGATACGACGCAGCGCGGTGATCCGCGCGCCGGTCCCGGCAACGAAGGTGGGCCGAAAGAGTGAGCGGCGGGTGAGGTTTCGGTGATGCTGTGGTGAGGCATGTGCGGAGCGTGGCCGGAAGCAGCCTCGCCCACTCGCTGTTACCCTGGTAGCCCGTGGACCGGTGCGCTTCTGCGAGCAGTCGAAGCCCCCGAACCCGCAGCGACGGCACCCCCGGAAATCTCCGGACCAGGCAAGCCGGTACGCATTCCAGACCGCGACCACGGGAGCCCCCTCTTGGCCATGACGCCCAAATCCACGACGACCAAGCACATCTTCGTCACCGGGGGTGTCGCCTCCTCCCTCGGCAAGGGGCTGACGGCCTCCAGCCTGGGTGCGCTCCTCAAGGCGCGTGGTCTGCGGGTCACGATGCAGAAGCTCGACCCGTACCTGAACGTCGACCCCGGGACGATGAACCCGTTCCAGCACGGTGAGGTCTTCGTCACCAACGACGGCGCCGAGACCGACCTGGACATCGGCCACTACGAGCGCTTCCTCGACGTGGATCTGGACGGCACGGCCAACGTCACCACCGGCCAGGTCTACTCCCAGGTGATCGCCAAGGAGCGGCGCGGCGAATACCTCGGAGACACCGTCCAGGTCATCCCGCACATCACGAACGAGATCAAGCACCGCATCCGCCGCATGGCCACGGACGACGTCGACGTCGTCATCACCGAGGTCGGCGGCACGGTCGGCGACATCGAGTCCCTGCCGTTCCTGGAGACCGTCCGCCAGGTCCGCCACGAGGTCGGCCGCGACAACGTCTTCGTCGTGCACATCTCGCTGCTGCCCTACATCGGCCCCTCCGGTGAGCTGAAGACCAAGCCGACCCAGCACTCGGTCGCCGCCCTGCGCAACATCGGTATCCAGCCGGACGCGATCGTCCTGCGCGCCGACCGCGAGGTGCCCACCGCGATCAAGCGCAAGATCTCCCTGATGTGCGACGTCGACGAGGCGGCCGTCGTCGCGGCCATCGACGCCCCGTCGATCTACGACATCCCGAAGGTCCTGCACACCGAAGGCCTGGACGCCTACGTCGTCCGCAAGCTGGACCTGCCGTTCCGCGACGTGGACTGGACGACCTGGGACGACCTGCTCGACCGCGTCCACAACCCCGACCACGAGATCGTCATGGCGCTCGTCGGCAAGTACATCGACCTGCCCGACGCCTACCTGTCGGTGACCGAGGCGCTGCGCGCCGGCGGCTTCGCCAACAAGGCCCGCGTCAAGATCAAGTGGGTCGCGTCCGACGACTGCAAGACCGCGGCCGGCGCCAAGAAGCAGCTCGGTGACGTGGACGCGATCTGCATCCCCGGCGGCTTCGGCGACCGCGGCGTGTCCGGCAAGGTCGGCGCCATCCAGTTCGCCCGCGAGAACAAGATCCCGCTGCTCGGCCTCTGCCTCGGTCTGCAGTGCATCGTGATCGAGGCCGCGCGGAACCTGGCCGACATCCCCGACGCGAACTCCACCGAGTTCGACGCCGCGACCGCGCACCCGGTCATCTCCACGATGGCCGAGCAGCTCGACATCGTCGCAGGTGAGGGCGACATGGGCGGCACCATGCGGCTGGGCATGTACCCGGCGAAGCTCGCCGAGGGCTCCATCGCGCGCGAGGTGTACGACGGCAAGGAGTACGTCGAGGAGCGCCACCGTCACCGCTACGAGGTGAACAACTCCTACCGCGCCGAGCTGGAGAAGAAGGCCGGTCTGCAGTTCTCCGGCACGTCGCCGGACGGCAAGCTCGTGGAGTACGTGGAGTACCCGCGTGAGGTGCACCCTTACCTGGTCGCGACCCAGGCGCACCCCGAGCTCCGCTCCCGCCCGACCCGCCCGCACCCGCTCTTCGCGGGCCTGGTGAAGGCGGCCGTCGAGCGCAAGACCGGCGCCGCGGCGAACGGCAAGAAGGCCAAGTAAGCCGTGTAGGACATGGGTTGTACGGTTGCCGGGGTGCGTGCCTTTTGGGGTACGTGCCCCGGTTTCTGTTCCCCGGTTTCTTTTTATGCGCGTAGGAGGACCTGTCGACATGACGACGATCAAGGACACCGCCGAGGAGTGGGAGGTCCGGGCGACCGAGACCCCGTTCGTCGGGAACAAGACCTCTGTGCGCACCGACGACGTGGTCATGCCCGACGGCTCGGTCGTCCGCCGCGACTACCAGGTCCACCCCGGCTCCGTCGCCGTCCTCGCCCTCGACGACCAGGGCCGCGTCCTGATCCTCAAGCAGTACCGCCACCCCGTGCGGCACAAGCTCTGGGAGATCCCGGCCGGACTCCTCGACATCCCCGGCGAGAACCCGCTGCACGCGGCCCAGCGCGAGCTCTACGAGGAGGCGCACGTCAAGGCGGAGGACTGGCGCGTCCTCACCGACGTCTACACGACGCCCGGCGGCTGCTCCGAGGCCGTCCGCATCTTCCTGGCCCGCGACCTGTCCGAGGCGGAGGGCGAGCGCTTCGAGGTGGAGGACGAGGAGGCCGACATGGAGCTGGCCCGCGTCCCGCTGGAGGAGCTCGTACACGGTGTGCTGGCCGGCGAGCTGCACAACAACTGCCTGGTGGTGGGGACGCTCGCGCTGACCGCCGTGCAGGCCGGTGACGGCGTGGAGTCGCTGCGGCCGGCCGAGGCGCCCTGGCCCGCCCGGCCGTTCGCGGCGTAGGTACGGCCGTGCGCCGGAGGGGCTGATTCCGATCAGCCCCTCCGGTCACACCATCCGCTGATCCGATTGAGGGACACCTCCGTGCCGCCCACCAGGGAACGCCGTTCCGCCTGAACTAGGCTCTGAAAGCGTCCCGCCCGCACCCCGGCGGGTTCGGCGCAGGTGGACGGAGCGTGGCCCGTGACGGATCAGGCGGTCGAACCGAAGGACGGACTGAAGGGCAGTCAGTTCCTGGGCCGCAGCCGTGAGTTGAAGGAACTACGCGCCGACATCGAGCGCGCGGGACTCGACACGATCGCCGGGCGCAAAGCGCCACGCGCGCGCGTCCTGCTCATCGCGGGCCGCCCGGGATCCGGTCGCACCGCGCTCGCCGAGGAACTCCTGGGCCAGGTCGCCGCCGGCTACCCGGACGGCATCCTGCGGACCCGCCTCACCGCCCCGGACGGCACCCGCGTCCCCACCGAACGCACCGCACGCGAACTCCTCGACACCCTCGATCTGCCCGCGCCGCCCGGCGAAGGCGAGGACGACCTCGCCGAGCGGCTGCGCGAAGGGCTCTCCGTCCGCAGGGTCGTGCTGTTCCTCGACGACGCGGCGGACGCCGAACAGGTCGACCCGCTGCTCCCCGAAACCCCCGACTGCCTGGTCGTCGCCGTGTCCGAGGGGCCACTGACCGGAATCTCCGACGTGCGGCCCTGCACGCTCGGCGGCCTCGACACGAAGTCCGCCCTCGAACTGCTCGGCCGGCACACCGGATCGGTCCGCATCACCGTCGACCCGCGCTCCGCGGAGTCCCTCGTCGAGGAGTGCGGGTCGCAGCCCGCGGCGCTCAGGCTGGCCGGCGGCTGGCTCGCCGTACGCCCCAAGGAGGCCGTGGCGGACCTGGCCAAGCAGCTGCACGCCCAGGCCGACGACGGGCCCGCGCTCGCCCGCGTCTTCCAGCACGCCTACGCGTCCCTGCCGGTGCCCGCCGCCCGGATACTGCGCTACCTGTCCCTCGCCCCCGAAGGCCATGTCGACCCGCACACCGCGTCCGCGCTGGCCGGCTGCTCCGTCTCCGCCGCGCAGACCACCCTCGACGACTTCACGGTGCTCGGCCTGGTCGAGCGGATCGGCTCCGAACTGCCGCAGTACGAGGTGCCCGGCTGCCTGATGCCGCTCCTGCGCGGCCTGACCGAGACCCACGACCGGCCGGGCGAGGTGCAGCTCGCCCGCGCCCGCATGCTGGAGCGCACGGTGCGGCTGCTCCACTCCTGCCGGGCGATCACCGAACCGGACGGCTCGCCCGCCCGCAAGAAGCTCGCGGGGCTGCCCCGCGCCCTGCGTTTCCCGAGCTCCGCGGCGGGCGCCGAGTGGTTGCGGGTCCGGCGGCCCGCGCTCCTGGCCGCCGCCCGCCTCGCCGTCGCCGACGGGGAGCTCGACACCCTGGCCAGGCGCCTGATGGCGGCCCTGGCGCGGGCCCTGGCCGCGCATGTCGGCGCCGAGGCCGCCGCCCCCGACCTCTACGGCATCCACCGCCTCGTCCTCGACGTCGCCGAGCGCAGGAACCTGCCCCGCGAGAAGGCCGCGGCCCTCCTGAACCTCGCCGACCTCGACGCGCGGACCGGCCGCACCCAGGAGGCCCTCACCCGATACCGGGCCGCTCTGGACGCCGGACGCGAAGCCAGGGACCCGTACGCGACCGGCCGCGCGATGGAATCCGTAGGCGGCACGTACCAGGAGCTGGGGGACTGGTACCGGGCCGCCGACTGGTACGGGCGCGCCCTCGCCCAGCGGCTCACCCGCGGCGAGCGCGCCGACGCCGCGCGGCTGCACGGCCGCATCGGGACGGTGAACACCTACGCGGGCCGCTACGGCGACGCGCTGCGCAGCTGGCGCTCGGCCGCCGCCGGGTACCGCAAGGAGGGCGATGTCGCAGCGCAGGCGCGGGCGTTGAGCGAGATGGCGCGTGTCCAGGAGTACGCGGGCCGGCCCGAGGAGTCGCTGCACACCTGCCAGGAAGCGGTCGAGTGGGCGCGCCAGGCCAAGGACGTGCGACTGCAGGCCGCGCTGCAGCTCCGCCTGGCCGACACGCTCGACCGGCTCGGCGACCCCGCGGCCGCGAAGCTGCACCGCGGTGCGGCCGAGCGCATGCTGGGAGAGGAGCTGCCGATCGAAGGAATGACTCCAGAACAAGGTGCTGATGCCTACGAAATCCGTAGTGCATCCGAAGAAGATTGATGCTTTGAAAGGCTAGACAGCTAGAAATCCTTCATTAGACTGGCTCCGCCGCGTACTTCCGTGGTGTCTCCCGGTGCGCCCCCAAGCGCACGGGTATGTAGTGCATTGCCCGAGAAATCCCTGAGCCAAGGACCGTGATCGACGATGAAGGTCGGCATCCCCCGCGAGGTCAAGAACAACGAGTTCCGGGTGGCCATCACCCCCGCCGGTGTGCACGAGCTCGTGCGCAACGGCCACCAGGTCTTCGTCGAGCAGAACGCCGGTGTCGGCTCCTCGATCACGGACGACGAGTACGTCTCGGCCGGTGCGCAGATCCTCGGCACCGCCGACGAGGTCTGGGGCACCGCTGACCTGCTCCTGAAGGTCAAGGAGCCGATCGCGGAGGAGTACCACCGCCTCCGCAAGGACCAGACGCTCTTCACCTACCTGCACCTCGCCGCCTCCAAGGAGTGCACGGACGCGCTCCTGGAGTCCGGCACCACCGCCATCGCCTACGAGACGGTCGAGACCGCGAACCGCGCGCTCCCGCTGCTCGCCCCGATGTCCGAGGTCGCGGGCCGCCTGGCCCCGCAGGTCGGCGCCTACCACCTGATGGCCGCCAACGGCGGCCGCGGTGTCCTGCCGGGCGGTGTCCCGGGCGTGCTCGCCGCCAGGGCCGTCGTCATCGGCGGCGGCGTCTCCGGCTGGAACGCCGCGCAGATCGCCATCGGCATGGGCTTCCACGTGACCCTGCTCGACCGCGACATCAACAAGCTCAAGGAAGCCGACAAGATCTTCGGTACGAAGATCCAGACCGTCGTCTCCAACGCCTTCGAGCTCGAGAAGGCGTGCCTCGAGGCCGACCTGGTCATCGGCGCCGTCCTCATCCCGGGCGCCAAGGCCCCGAAGCTGGTCACCAACGAGCTCGTCTCCCGCATGAAGCCGGGAAGTGTCCTTGTCGACATCGCGATCGACCAGGGCGGCTGCTTCGAGGACTCGCACCCGACGACGCACGCCGAGCCGACCTTCCCGGTCCACAACTCGGTCTTCTACTGCGTCGCCAACATGCCCGGCGCCGTGCCCAACACGTCGACGTACGCGCTGACGAACGCCACGCTGCCGTACATCGTCGAGCTCGCGAACCGCGGCTGGGCCGAGGCGCTGCGCCGCGACCCGGCGCTCGCCCTGGGCCTCAACACCCATGACGGCAAGGTGGTTTACCGCGAGGTCGCCGAGTCCCACGGCCTCGAGCACACCGAGCTGGAGTCCCTGCTCGGCTGACGTCGACGACTCATCGACCACTTTCGTCAACGGAAGTCGTCAATCTCACGCCTGCGGCCGGACCTTGTGAGGGGTCCGGCCGTATGCGTATCACTTGGGCATCAATACGGACTTGGTCAACTCGCCTCGAACGTAACCCTTTAACCGATTCGCGCACCCGCGAAACGCTTCGAACCGACGCCGTGCACCCTTGACACAAGGGTGTTCCGTTGCCGACACATCGGGCCGGGTCCGGCGGATTGTGTTGCTGCGGAGTGGTGACACGCCATAGAGTCGCCAACCGTCGGCATGGTGCCACGCTGACCTATCTAGAAGTTTCCTGGTCACCAAGGAGGTAAGACGACTTGTGAATGAGTCGACATTTACTCCCGGGGGTGGTCAACCAGGAACGGTTGCGAGGGAGCAAGGTCCCGCGGGGCTCGAGGCTGTCGGCTCCGTCGCGGTCCGTACCTTTGCCGCCCGTCAGAGCAGCCCCCTGCAGACGCAGACAGCACCCCAGAGCATGGATGGCCATCACGTGAACGCCATGGCCGGCGACCGAAGTGGCGAACGCTCCCACTTCGCCGACTACGACGAACTGCCCGAGGGGCACTTCTACGACCCCGACGCCGAGTACGAGCCGGACCCCGAGTACGCGGCCACGCTGGCGCCCGACGCTGCCCGTCAGCGCCGCGAACGCGTCGGCCCGACCGGGCGCCCGCTCCCGTACTTCCCGATCCCAGGCCCGCTGACCGACCACGGCCCCGCGAAGATCATCGCGATGTGCAACCAGAAGGGCGGCGTCGGCAAGACCACGTCGACCATCAACCTGGGTGCCGCGCTCGCGGAGTACGGACGCCGTGTCCTGCTTGTCGACTTCGACCCGCAGGGCGCGCTCTCGGTCGGTCTCGGCGTGAACCCGATGGAACTCGACCTGACGGTCTACAACCTGCTCATGGAGCGGGGCATGGCCGCGGACGAGGTCCTCCTGAAGACCGCGGTCCCGAACATGGACCTGCTGCCGAGCAACATCGACCTGTCCGCCGCCGAGGTGCAGTTGGTGAGCGAGGTCGCGCGCGAGTCCACGCTCCAGCGGGCGTTGAAGCCGCTGATGGCCGACTACGACTACATCGTGATCGACTGTCAGCCCTCGCTCGGCCTGCTCACCGTGAACGCCCTGACGGCGGCTCACAAGGTGATCGTGCCCCTCGAGTGCGAGTTCTTCGCACTGCGCGGGGTCGCGCTCCTCACGGAGACGATCGAGAAGGTCCAGGAGCGGCTCAACCCCGACCTGGAGCTCGACGGCATCCTCGCCACGATGTACGACTCCCGCACGGTGCACAGCCGTGAGGTGCTCGCGCGCGTGGTCGAGGCGTTCGACGATCACGTCTACCACACCGTGATCGGCCGGACCGTGCGCTTCCCGGAGACCACGGTCGCCGGTGAGCCGATCACGACGTACGCCTCCAACTCGGTGGGCGCGGCCGCCTATCGCCAGCTCGCCAGGGAGGTGCTCGCCCGGTGTCACGCCGAGTGAGTCTGCCGGGGGCCGACGAACTGTTCCGTACGACCGGGGGAATGGGGCTCCAGGCCTCCTCCCCGAGGCGCCCGGTCAACGGCGAGGCGCGGGTGCCCGCACCGGCGGGTGAGAGCGACGCCGTCGCCGCCGAGGAGAAGCGGCGCGGCGAGGGCGGCGAGAGCGCCGAACACGCGGCGGCGGACGACGAGTCGGGCGAGTCCCGCAGCCGCGCCACCGAGGGCGACAAGCCCGCGGGGCGCCGCCCGCCGCAGGCGCAGGAAGGTTCTGCCTCCGCGGGGTCGTCGCGCAAGCGCTCCAGGGCGGCCGCCAACCGGCGGCCCAGCGGGCGTGAGCGCCACGACGAGAAGATCACGGTGTACGTCTCCGCCGAGGAGCTGATGGACCTCGAGCACGCACGCCTCGTGCTCCGTGGCGAGCACGGGCTCGCCGTGGACCGCGGCCGCATCGTCCGCGAGGCGGTCGCCGTGGTGCTCGCCGACCTGGAATCACGTGGAGACGCGAGCATCCTCGTACGCCGACTGCGCGGGCGGTAGCGGTAACGTCCGCCTGATGCCCGCGAACGACGACGACTCCTCCACGCCCGGCCGGGGCGCGCGGCGACGCGTGCTGGGCCGGGGCCCGGGGACGACGCGCCTGCCGGCGCCGGGGCCGGGGGTAGTACCTGAGCCGGAGCTCGTTCCTGAGCCGGAAACCGTTCCCGAGCCGGAAGTCGTTCCTGAGTCGGAGGCCGTTTCTGAGCCGGAACGCGTTCCTGAGTCGGAGGCCGTTCCTGAGGCGGAGCTCGTTCCTGAGCCGGAGCTTGTTCCTGAGCCGGAAACCGTTCCCGAGTCGGAGCTCGTTCACGAGCCGGAACTTGGGCCGCCGGCGGAGCTCGTGGCTGAGGCCGATCTGGAGTCTCGGGAGCCGGCGGGCTCCGGCCCGGAACCCGCACCTGAGCAGCCTGTGCCCGACGACGGGCGGTTCAAGGTGCGGCTGGCCAACTTCGAGGGGCCCTTCGATCTGCTCCTCCAGCTGATCTCCAGGCACAAGCTGGACGTCACCGAGGTCGCGCTCTCCAAAGTGACCGACGAGTTCATGGTGCACATCCGCGCCATGGGGCCCGAGTGGGATCTCGACCAGACCACCGAGTTCCTCGTCGTCGCCGCCACGCTGCTCGATCTCAAGGCCGCCCGGCTGCTGCCGACCGCCGAGGTCGAGGACGAGGCCGACCTCGCGCTCCTCGAAGCGCGTGACCTCCTGTTCGCCCGGCTGCTCCAGTACCGCGCGTACAAGAAGATCGCCGACATCTTCAGCGGGCGGCTCGACGAGGAGGCGCGGCGCTACCCGCGGACCGTCGGTCTGGAGCCGCACCACGCCGAGCTGCTGCCGGAAGTCGTCATCAGCATCGGGGCGGAAGGATTCGCCCGGCTCGCCGTGAAGGCGATGCAGCCCAGGCCGAAGCCCCAGGTGTACGTCGACCACATTCACGCCCCACTGGTCAGCGTGCGCGAGCAGGCCGGGCTCGTCGTGGCGCGGCTGCGGGAGCTGGGCGAGGCGAGTTTCCGGGTGCTGGTGGAGGACACCGACGACACCCTGACCGTCGTGGCCCGCTTCCTGGCGCTCCTTGAGCTGTACCGGGAGAAGGCCGTCAGCCTGGAGCAGGAGGAGGCCCTCGGGGAGCTTCTCGTGCGCTGGACGGGTGGGGAGAGTGACGGAGAGCCGACCGTCACGGACGAGTTCGACAGGCCTCCCGAGACGGCCGGCAAAGACGGTGAAGAGACAAAGGCCGAGCGCGGCGGGGCGGAGGAGAAGCAGTCATGACGGGTACGAGTGGGAAGGAAGCCGTCGCCGGGGCCGACCGGGTGGCCGAGCTGGATCTCGGGCCGGCCCTGGAGGCCGTACTGATGGTCGTCGACGAGCCCGCGACCGAGGAGCACCTCGCGAAGATCCTGGACCGGCCGCGCAGGGCCGTGGCGGACGCCCTGCGGGCCCTGGCGGACGAGTACACGGCCCAGGGCCGCGGATTCGAGCTGAGGCTCGTGGCGGGCGGCTGGCGGTTCTACACCCGGCCTGAGTACGCGGCGGCGGTCGAACGCTTCGTGCTCGACGGGCAGCAGGCCCGGCTCACCCAGGCAGCTCTGGAGACCCTCGCGGTCGTCGCGTACCGCCAGCCGGTGAGCCGGTCGCGGGTCTCCGCCGTGCGCGGAGTGAACTGTGACGGCGTGATGCGGACGCTCCTCCAGAGGGGCCTCGTGGAGGAGGCGGGCGCGGAACCCGAAACAAGTGCGATCCTGTACAGGACGACGAACTACTTTCTGGAGCGGATGGGCCTGCGCGGCCTGGACGAGCTCCCGGAACTCGCGCCCTTCCTTCCGGAGGCGGACGCGATCGAGGCCGAGACGCAGGAAGGGGTCCCGTCGTTCGACCCGGACGCACCCGATGCGCCGGGTTACGAGGACGCAGACGACTAGACGGAACTTTTGATGCGAAGCAGCAGCAGCGGCAGGAACAGCAGCGGAAACAACGGCGGGAGCCGTGGTGGCAACAGCGGCGGCCGCGGCAGCAGTGGCGGCGGTGGCGGTCGCGGCGGCAGCACTGGCGGGGGTGGCCGCGGCGGCAGCGGTGGCGGCGGCGGTGCTCGCGGCGGCAGCGCCGGCGGCGGTCGCGGGAACTACCGCGGCGCCGGCAACGACCGTGACGACAAGCAGGGCCGGCCGAGCAAGCCGCGTCCCGAGGAGCGGCGCTACGACGTGAGCCCCGCCGACGGCGGCGGCGCGCCGAAGAGCGGCCGGGGCGCGGCAGCGCGCGGCGGCGCCAAGGGCGGCCCCCGCACCTCCCAGGGCACCGGTGCCCGTGGCAGCAGCCGCAGCACCGCCCGGGCGACCTCGCGGGAGTACGACGCCCGGCAGGAGGAGCGCAACCGCGACCGTTACGCGGGCAGGCCGGACATCAAGACCCCCAAGACCTTCCCGGGCGCCGAGCAGGAGGGCGAGCGGCTCCAGAAGGTGCTCGCGCGGGCCGGTTACGGCTCCCGGCGCGCCTGCGAGGAGCTCGTCGAGCAGGCTCGGGTCGAGGTCAACGGCCAGATCGTGCTCGAGCAGGGTCTGCGTGTCGACACCGAGAAGGACGAGATCAAGGTCGACGGCCTGACCGTCGCGACCCAGTCGTACCAGTTCTTCGCGCTGAACAAGCCGGCCGGTGTCGTCTCCACCATGGAGGACCCCGATGGCCGCCAGTGCCTGGGTGACTACACGAACAACCGCGAGACGCGGCTGTTCCACGTCGGGCGGCTCGACACCGAGACCGAGGGCATCATCCTGCTCACCAATCACGGAGAACTGGCCCACCGCCTCACCCATCCCAAGTACGGCGTGAAGAAGACCTACCTCGCGCACATCGTGGGCCCGATCCCGCGCGACCTGGGCAAGCAGCTCAAGGACGGTATCCAGCTGGAGGACGGGTACGCGAAGGCGGACCACTTCCGCGTCGTCGAGCAGACCGGCAAGAACTACCTCGTCGAGGTCACCCTGCACGAGGGCCGCAAGCACATCGTGCGGCGCATGCTCGCGGAGGCCGGGTTCCCGGTCGACAAGTTGGTGCGGGTGTCCTTCGGGCCGATCGCGCTGGGCGACCAGAAGTCGGGCTGGCTGCGGCGCCTGTCCAACACCGAGGTCGGCATGCTGATGCAGGAGGTCGACCTCTAGAAGCACCCGGGCGCCCTGCCCCCCGGCAGGGGCCTGGCTCTTGTGTGTGCCACCCCCCTCTCTTTATAGTCGGTAAGACCATAAAGAGAGGGGGGTGGTGTGCGTGCAGGGCTATGACAAGTACGCCTTCGAGCCCTTCGCCGTCACCGTCGATCTGGCCGTCTTCACGATCCGGGACGGCACGCTGAGGGTGCTGCTCGTCGAGCGGGGGCAGGACCCGTACGCGGGCCGCCTGGCGCTGCCCGGCGGTTTCGTCCTGCCCGACGAGTCGGCGGAGACGGCGGCGGCGCGTGAACTGGCCGAGGAGACCGGTCTGTCCGACGTCACCGGGCTGCACCTGGAACAGCTGCGCACCTACAGCGACCCGGACCGCGACCCCCGGATGCGGGTCGTCTCCGTCGCGTTCGCGGCCCTCGTGCCCGACCCGCCCGAGGTACGCGGGGGCGGTGACGCCGCCCGCGCGGACTGGCTGCCGTACGGCACGGGCGCGTACGGCCCGCTCGCCTTCGACCACGACCGGATCCTCGCCGACGCGCACGAGCGCGTCGGCGCCGGCATCGAGAACACCTGCCTGGCCACGGCCTTCTGCCCGCCCGAGTTCACGCTCGGCGAGCTGCGGGGGGTCTACGAAGCGGTGTGGGGCGCCGGGCTCGACCCCGCGAACTTCCGGCGCAAGGTCCTCGCCACCCCCGGCTTCGTCGAACCGGTGCACGGCGCCGCCCGGCTCACCGGCGGCCGCGGCAAGCCCGCCGCGCTCTACAAGGCAGGACCCGCCACCGCCCTGCACCCGCCCCTGCTCAGGCCCCCCGCGGAAGGACGACCCTGATGAAGAAGCGTGCGGCGACCGGTTCCCTTGTCGGGCTCGCCCTGGGGGACGCGCTCGGCTTCCCGACCGAGTTCAACGACGTGCCGTCGATCCTCGCAAAGTGCGGGCCCTGGCGGCAGATGGCCCTGCCCAGGCCCGCGATCGTCACCGACGACACCCAGATGACGCTCGCCCTGGGGCGCGGCCTGCGCACCGCGATGGACCGCGGCGTGCTCGCGCCGCTGCGCATGACGGGGCCCGTGCGCGAGGAGTTCATCGACTGGTACCGGTCGCCGGAGAACAACCGGGCCCCCGGCAACACCTGCCTCCAGGCCTGCGACCTCCTCACGCGCGGCAAGCCCTGGCAGGAGGCCAGCCGCATCGGATCCAAGGGCTGCGGCGCCAACATGCGGGTCGCGCCGGTCGGCCTGGTCCCCGGCCTCAGCGGCGAACAACGCGCGGGCGCCGCCCAGTTGCAGTCCGGACTCACCCACGGACACCCCACGGCCCTCGCCGCGTCCGACCTCACCGCGCATGCCGTCCACCTCCTCGCGCAGGGCGCCGAGCCGGCCGGACTCGTCGGGATGCTGCGCTCGTACGCGTACGAGAACCGGCAGAAGTACCACGCGCCGTGGCTCGGTGACCTGTGGGCGCGCGCCGCCGACCCGAGCCCGGAGCACTTCATCGCCCGCGGCTGGGACGACTGCCTGGCCGCTCTCGAACGACTCCAGGAGGCGCTGCGCTCACCGTCGCCCGAGACCGACCCGTGCCTGGCCACCGGGGCGGGCTGGATCGCCGAGGAGGCGCTCGCCACGGGCCTGCTCTGCTTCCTGCTCTTCGTCGACGAACCCGTCACCGCCCTGCGCCGCGCCGCTTGCACCTCGGGCGACTCGGACTCGATCGCCTGCCTCACGGGGGCGTTCGCCGGGGCGTACCTGGGCGACGAGGTGTGGCCGGCGGACTGGTCGGAACGGATCGAGTACCGCAGCGACCTGCTGTCGCTCGGGGCACTCTGGGACGCCTGATCGATGACGGCGGACGGCACGGGTGCGCCGCGCGCGCGTGCCGTCCGCCGGGTTCGCGGGATCGTCGGCGGGCGGGCGGACCCGCTGCACGCCGTCCTCGACACCGCCCGCGAGGCTCAGCGCCGCCGGACACACCGACCGCCTACGAGGCGTCCTGCACGACCTCGCCGTACGGCTCAGGCCGAAGGGCCGACGAGCTGAAGGGCTGACGCCCGGCGCACCCCGAACAGGAAGTCCGCCACCCGCGCCCGGTCCGGTTCGGCCGGCAGCGGGGTGCGGGCGGCGGCTTCCTCCGCCTCGCCGCCCAGGCGCGCCATCCGGGCCACCACGTCGTCCCAGGACACCTCGCCCCGCTTCACCGCGAGCAGCGCCTCACGGTCCTCGCCGACGTCGAGGGTCAGCCGGCCGGTGCGGAGCAGGTCGCGGCAGGAGACGAGGAGGCGCAGCAGATGCATCGCGTGCTTCCAGCGCGGTGCGCCGTACTGGCGGACATCCGCGTCGAGCTTCTTGCGCTGGCCCATCGCATAGCCGGTGAACGTGGCGTGGACCTGTCGGGACAGGAACGCCTCACGCAGGGCGAGCAGTTCGCGGCCCGTGTCGGTGACGTGCTCGACGAGCGGCGAGTGCAGGCACTCCAGGATGTTCGGATTGGCCCGCAGGGCGAGCTCGCAGAAGCGCTCCAGCTCCCAGGAGAACTGCTCGTCCGCCGGACCGTCCGCATGTGTCGGCGGCTTCTCGAACCGCCAGAACATCGGCGTCGGCGCCACGAACACGCCCCGGCGGTCGGTGTCGCTGCCGTCCGTGGCGAGGCCGAACGCCCGCGACCCCATCACGCAGGAGTAGATCGTGTGGCCGCGCACCAGGTCCAGAGCCTCTGTCATGAACGGAGCGTACGGTCCGCGTCCTGCCGGAGCGGAGCGAATTTCCGGCGTCCGTGATCTTCCGGAGGGCGGGCCGGCCTGGGCCGCCCGAGTGGCGACAGGGGGTGGTTCGGGTCACATTGGCAGGGGTCCGCGGACTCCGGAAGTGAGTCCACGAACGACTCCGAGAACGTCCCGAAAGGCGTGACCATGGCGGGTAGCAACGATCTGGGAAACCTGCTCAGCGGCCTCCTCGGTGACAAGGCGGGCGGCTCGGCGGGCGGGGTCCTCACCTCGCTCCTGGCGGCGTTCACCCAGGGCCAGGGCGGCTCCGCGGGCGGCAACCCGCTGGGCGGTCTCCTGGAGGCGCTCGCCAAGTCGGGCCTCGGCGGGCAGGCGCAGTCCTGGGTCGGCACCGGCTCGAACGAGCAGCTGACTGCGGACCAGGTCAAGGAGGCCCTGCCGGACGCCACGCTGCAGAAGGTCGCGGCGGAGTCGGGCGTCAGCCCCGACCAGGCGGCGAACGACATCGCGAGCGTCCTGCCCACGGCCGTCGACAAGCTGACCCCGGGGGGCGAGGTGCCGGGCCTCTCGCTCGACGAGCTGGTCAAGGAGCAGAAGTTCTGACCGGCCGGCCGGAGACCGGAAGCTCTGATGTCCCGCACCGTGCGCGGCGTCCGTCTCGGCAGGCGGGCGCCGCGCGCCGGTGTCTGCGGGGCTGACTAGGCTTGGCACCTCATCAGCTGTACGTACGCAAGCAAGGAGCGACACCGTGGCGGTACGAGCGGTCCGTGGCGCCGTCCAACTGGAACGGGACGAAGCCGCACACATGGACGGGCAGGTCAGCGAGCTGCTCACCGCCATCCTTGAGCGGAACGGACTGACCTCCGACGACCTGATCTCGATCTGGTTCACGGCCACCCCCGATCTGCACTCCGACTTCCCGGCCGCCGCCGCCCGCAAGCTGGGCATCGTCGACGTGCCGCTGATCTGCGCGCAGGAACTCGACATCGAGGGAGCGCTGCCGCGCGTCGTCCGCGTCCTCGCCCATATCGAGTCCGAGCTGCCGAAGTCCGGGATCGCGCACGTGTACCTCGGCGCCGCCGCCGCCCTGCGCAAGGACATCGCCCAGTGAGAACCGCCCTTGTCATCGGCACCGGCCTCATCGGCACCTCCGCGGCCCAGGCGCTCGCCTCGCGCGGTGTGCACGTGCACCTCGCCGACCACGACCCGGCGCAGGCCCGCACCGCCGCCGCGCTCGGCGCGGGCACCGACGAGGCGCCCGAGGGACCCGTGGACCTCTGTGTGGTGGCCGTACCGCCCGCGCACGTCGCGACGACCCTGGCCGACGCGATGCGGCGCGGGGTGGCCCGCGGATACCTCGACGTCGCCAGCGTCAAGGGCGGGCCGCGCCGCGAGCTGGAGGCGCTCGGCCTCGACCTCAGCCCCTACATCGGTACGCACCCCATGTCGGGCCGCGAGCGCAGCGGGCCCCTGGCGGCCACCGCGGATCTCTTCGAGGGCCGCCCCTGGGTGCTGACGCCCACCCGCGACACCGACACCGAGGTCCTGAACCTCGCGCTGGAGCTGGTCGCGCTGTGCCGGGCCGTCCCCGTCGTCATGGACGCGGACGCCCACGACCGCGCCGTCGCCCTCGTCTCCCACATGCCGCACCTGGTCTCCAGCATGGTCGCGGCCCGCCTGGAGCACGCCGAGGAGTCGGCCGTACGCCTGTGCGGCCAGGGCATCCGGGACGTGACGCGCATCGCGGGCTCCGACCCCCGCATGTGGATCGACATCCTCTCCGCGAACCCCGGCCCGGTCGCCGACCTGCTCTCCGCGGTCTCCGCCGACCTCGACGAGACGGTGAGCGCCCTGCGCTCCCTCCAGTCCTCGGACGAGGCGAAGCGCGGCGAGGGCACCACCGGCATCGAGGAGGTCCTGCGCCGCGGGAACGCGGGCCAGGTCCGCGTCCCCGGAAAGCACGGCGCGGCCCCGGCGTCGTACGACACCGTGGCGGTCCTCATCTCCGACCAGCCCGGCGAGCTGGCCCGGATCTTCGCCGACGCGGGCGCCGCGGGCGTCAACGTGGAGGACGTCCGCATCGAGCACGCCACCGGCCAGCAGGCGGGCTTCGTCCAGCTGCTGGTCCAGCCGGCGGCGGCCCCGAAGCTGACCGCGGCTCTGCGTGACCGGGGCTGGGCCATGCGCCAGTAGGTCCTGTTCACAGGGGCTGTATGGGCAGGGTGCTTGAGCCAGTAACCTTGTGCGGGGCGCCCTCGCGCCCCGCCTCCCTGTCCCGTGCACTGAGAAAGGTGTCCGCAGCCCCGTGGAAACCGCCGCAACCGCCGCAAGCGCCGCCCCGGCAGCAGTGATCGTCGCCATCGACGGCCCCTCCGGCACGGGCAAGTCGAGCACCTCCAAGGCCGTCGCCGCCCAGCTCGGCCTCAGCTACCTGGACACCGGTGCCCAGTACCGGGCGATCACCTGGTGGATGGTGAACAACGGCATAGACCTGACCGACCCGACGGCCATCGCCGCCGTGGCCGGCAAGGCCGAGATCATCTCCGGCACCGACCCGTCCGACCCGACGATCACGGTCGACGGCGTCGACGTCGCCGGTCCCATCCGTACCACCGAGGTCACCTCGAAGGTCAGCGCCGTCAGCGCCGTCCCCGAGGTGCGTGCCCGCATCACCGAGCTGCAGCGCTCCATCGCCGCCTCGACCGAGCAGGGCATCGTCGTCGAGGGCCGTGACATCGGTACGACCGTCCTGCCCGACGCCGACCTGAAGATCTTCCTCACCGCCTCGCCGGAGGCCCGCGCGGCCCGCCGCAGCGGTGAGCTCAAGGGCGCCGACGTGAAGGCGACCCAGGAGGCCCTGATCAAGCGGGACGCCGCGGACTCCAGCCGCAAGACGTCCCCGCTGGCCAAGGCCGGCGACGCCGTCGAGGTGGACACGTCCGAGCTCACGCTCCAGCAGGTCATCGAGTGCGTGGTCACCCTCATCGGGGAGAAGCGGGCGGCGAAGTGACCGCGGCTTCCCCCTCGGAAAGAGGCGCGGAGGTCGGCCGCCGCATCGGGGTCGGCCTCATGTACGGGCTGTGGAAGCCCCGCGTCCTCGGCGCCTGGAAGGTCCCCGCGACCGGCCCGGTGATCCTGGCCGTCAACCACGCGCACAACGTCGACGGGCCGATGGTCATGGGCGTCGCGCCCAGGCCGACGCACTTCCTGATCAAGAAGGAAGCGTTCATCGGGCCGCTCGGTACCTTCCTGGGCGCCATCGGCCAGGTCGAGGTGGACCGCTCGACGGCGGACCGTACGGCGATCACGCGTGCGCTGAGCGTGCTCGACGAGGGGGGAGTCCTCGGGATCTTCCCTGAGGGCACCCGAGGGGGCGGCGACTTCGCCTCCCTGCGGGCCGGCCTCGCGTACTTCGCGGTGCGCAGCGGGGCGCCGATCGTGCCGGTGGCGGTCCTGGGCAGCACGAACAAGCGCGGCCGGCTGATAAAGGCGCTGCCGCCGCTGCGCAGCCGCGTCGACGTCGTCTTCGGGGACCCGTTCCCGGCGGGCGACGGCAGCGGGCGGCGTACGCGCAAGGCGCTGGACGAGGCGACCGTGCGCATCCAGGAGCGGCTCACCGCCCACCTGGAAAACGCCAGGCGCCTCACCGGGCACTGAGCGAGACTTTCAGTAGTGGACCGCCGTAAGTGATGCAGACGGTCCACCGATCACCACGATGAACAACGAGGTACGGACTTCATGAACGACCAGATCCAGCCCGAGGGCTCGGCCGGGCACGAGCACGGGGCCCTTGGCGACGCGGAGTACGCGGAGTTCATGGAGCTCGCCGCGGTAGAGGGCTTCGACATCGAGGACGTCGAGGGCGCGATCGAGGAGGCGGGTCACGGCCCGCTGCCCGCGCTCGCCGTCGTCGGCCGCCCCAACGTCGGCAAGTCGACCCTGGTGAACCGCATCATCGGCCGCCGCGAGGCCGTCGTCGAGGACAAGCCGGGCGTCACCCGTGACCGCGTCTCGTACGAGGCCGAGTGGGCGGGCCGCCGCTTCCGGCTCGTCGACACGGGCGGCTGGGAGCAGGACGTCCTCGGCATCGACGCGTCCGTGGCCGCGCAGGCCGAGTACGCGATCGAGACCGCCGACGCGGTCGTCTTCGTCGTCGACGCCACGGTGGGCCCCACCGACACCGACCTGGCGGTCGTACGGCTGCTGCGCAAGGCCGGCAAGCCGGTCGTGCTGTGCGCCAACAAGGTGGACGGGCCGAGCGGTGAGGCGGACGCCACCGCCCTGTGGTCCCTCGGTCTCGGCGAGCCGTACCCGGTGTCGGCCCTGCACGGCCGCGGTACCGGCGACATGCTGGACGCCGTCATCGAGGCGCTGCCCGACGCTCCGGCGCAGACCTTCGGCACCGCGATCGGCGGCCCCCGCCGCATCGCCCTCATCGGCCGCCCGAACGTCGGCAAGTCCTCCCTCCTGAACAAGGTGGCGAACGAGGACCGCGTCGTCGTGAACGAGCTGGCGGGCACCACCCGCGACCCGGTCGACGAGCTCATCGAGCTCGGTGGCAAGACCTGGAAGTTCGTCGACACGGCGGGCATCCGCAAGCGGGTCCACCTCCAGCAGGGCGCCGACTACTACGCGTCCCTGCGCACCGCCGCCGCCGTCGAGAAGGCGGAGGTCGCGGTGATCCTCATCGACGCGTCCGAGTCGATCTCGATCCAGGACCAGCGCATCGTGACGATGGCCGTCGAGGCGGGCCGCGCGATTGTCGTCGCGTACAACAAGTGGGACACCCTCGACGAGGAGCGGCGCTACTACCTGGAGCGCGAGATCGAGACGGAGCTCGCGCAGGTCGCGTGGGCGCCCCGGGTGAACGTGTCGGCGACGACCGGGCGCCACATGGAGAAGCTCGTCCCCGCGATCGAGACGGCCCTTGACGGCTGGGAGACGCGCGTCCCGACGGGCCGCCTCAACGCGTTCCTGGGCGAACTGGTGGCCTCGCACCCGCACCCGGTCCGCGGTGGCAAGCAGCCCCGCATCCTCTTCGGCACACAGGCCGGCACGAAGCCGCCGCGGTTCGTGCTCTTCGCCTCCGGCTTCATCGAGGCCGGCTACCGGCGGTACGTGGAGCGGCGCCTCCGCGAGGAGTTCGGTTTCGAGGGGACGCCGATCCACATTTCGGTCCGGGTGCGCGAGAAGCGCGGCCGCAAGAAGTGAACTAGCGCCCGGCGCCCAGGACTTGGCGCCTAGCGCTCGCGACGCGGAGCGGGCGGCAGTGCGGCAGGGAGGTTGCTCCCGGTGCTGTGCTGCCGCCCGTTCGTGTGCCAGGAGCCGGTCGGCGGCGAGCTGTGCACGTGCTGCGGTTCGTGGTACGACGCGCTGTGCCGGCCGCTGTTGCTGTGGTGCACGGCGTAGGGGATCGAGCCGAACGCGGAGAACGAGAGGTTCTCTTCGCCGCTGCGGTCACCCGGCAGGGCCCGGAAGGACCTGCGGTACTCCGAGTACAGGGCGTCGTAGATCGGTGTGGCCGAGCGGCCACCCACCGATTCATGCGTCCCGCGCATGGCGGGGATCGGGGTCGGATACTGCGGGCGGCGAGGGGGGTCGTATGCGTGCACGTAGGTGCCAACGACCCGCACGCCCTCGCGGATGCGGTCCGGTCCGCGCTTTCGCAGGCCGACGGGGGTGCGGGCGGCGCACGCGGAGGTGCACGGGCCGGTGTCCGGGGGGCCCGGGTGCGAGCGTGGGCCGGGCATGCGCCCGGCCCACGGTCACCTCGGTTCCTGGCTGAGGGTCACGTACCTGCCAGGGGCATCGCCGCGCCGACGAGCAGCCCGTTCGCCGCGGCCTTGTCGAGGGCGTCGCGCAGCAGGTCCTCGCGGGGCTGGCGGCCGATCGTGCCGGCCGGGGCGGCGAAGACGAGGACGGAGTTCGTCTTGTTCGCCGCCGCGCGCCAGCTGTCGGTGACGTGCAGCGGCTGGTGCGCCTGCCACCACGCGACCTGACCCGCACCGACGGTGCCGGGCTGCAGGACGGCGTGCAGCTGGCCCATGGCGAGCAGCACGGACCAGCCGTGCAGCACCCGCGGCACCTCGCTGACCTGGGCGGTCGGCGTGAAGCCCTGCTCCACGAGGAGGGTCAGGAACTCGTCGAAGCCGCCCGTCGAGCCGGGGCGGGCGATCGGCCCGGTCGGCTCGACGACGAGCGCGGGGTGCAGCTCGCCGGCGATCAGGACGAGCCCGCTGGTCACGCCGAGCACGGCCGGCTCCGGAACGGCCTGCCCGGGGATGGACTGCACCGCGGGGGAGGGGGTGGGGGCGGGGGCCGCGGCAGGGGCGCCGCCGTCGCCGGTGATGGAACGTACGGCTCCCTGCAGCTGTTCCTCGGACACCTGGACGACCTGTGAGGGCAGGCAGGTGGAGTGGGCGAAGGCCAGGACGGCGGTCTCGTCGCCGATGAACAGGACGGTGCTGGTGCGCTCCTGTTCCGAATCGCCCGGAGTACGGCAGGACGTGCAGTCGTACGTGCCCGGGGCGTTCTCTCCGGCGAGCAGCCGGTCGGCTTCTGCGTCGCCGATCTCGGCGCGTACGTCGTCGCTGACGTCGAGCATGCGCGGCACGGGTGGCTCCTCGGATTCGGTGTGTTGCTGCGTCGAATGCGGCCGGGCGGTCCCCGGCTCATAAAGAAGACAACGGATGATCTGTGCCGGGGGTCACGCCCGGAAGGGGGCGGAATCGACCCATCCGACGCACGGCGCGAACCGGCGGCCAGAATCAATCGCTCCACATCAACTCCCCTTGCAGGTAAGGAGTTTGGTCCGGAGAGGTGAGTGGCAGGTCGCCATGCCCACAGGTCGACAAATCCTGAAATCGTGTAATGAAGCAGGTGGCTGAAAACAGTCGTTGGCGAAAGTGTGCCTACGGTGGGCCGGGAGGCGGCCGACCGGGTGGGGCCGGGTCCGCGCAGGGCGCGGCTCGGCACGGGCGCGGGATCGCGTGCCTAGCGTGACGCGATGCGCCCCATGCCCGTGAACCGCACGCGCCCCGCACGCCGCTTCCGTCTCGCGGCCCTGCCGGCCGCCCTGTTCGCCGTCCTGCTCGCCCCCGCGGCCGCGGCCGCCGTCCCGCCCCCGCCGGCTCCCGGCCCCGGGCGCCTGATCCTCAGGCTGGACGACTGCGCCAGGGACCAGTGGCCGTGGGGCTGCCTCGCCGAGTGCGAGAGCAGCGGGCGCTGGCACATCAACAGCGGCAACGCCTACTACGGAGGGCTGCAGTTCCGGCAGTCCACCTGGAAGGAGAACGGCGGCCTCGGGTACGCCCCGCGCGCGGACCTCGCGACGCGCGCCGAACAGATCGCGGTCGCCGAGAAGGTGCTGCGCACCCAGGGCTGGCGTGCCTGGCCAATCTGCTCCAGGGTCCTCGCGCTCGCCGGCCGCGTCCATGTGGTCGGGCCGGGCGAGACCCTCAGCTCGATCGCCACGCGGTACCGCGTCAAGGGCGGCTGGCGGGCGCTCTACAAGGCCAACAAGCAGATGGTGGGGGTCCACCCCGACCGCCTCAACAAGGGCACCGTGCTGCTCATCCCGGAGGCGTCGGTCAAGAGCCTCGGCTGAGCTCGGCTGCCTCGCCGGCGAACACGGCGGCACCCCGCCGCAGTTCGTACACGACCACCGCGCGCGCAGGGAGCCGTACACCGCGCGCGGACCGCCGCTGCCCGTCACCTGCGAGCGGCTGCCGGAGCCCCCGAAGACGCGTCGCGCCCGCCGCTCATCGGTGGCGCGTTGGAAGGGCGGCTCGGGGTGGGTCACTCAAGCGGGTGACATGACCACGAACCGCTTCGAGGTGCCTCAGCTCTCCTACCTGCCTTGATGTCGGAAAACGTCAAAAGGTTCCACGAATCATCTCTCAATCACGCATCTGTTCTGGAACAAGATGATGATGACGCCCAACCTCTGCCTCCGCGCTCCTGTCTAACCCTGCGGTAGGCGGACGAGACGGACTGTCCGCGAGGAACAGTGGAATACGGGGACGCATGCAGATTTCTTTCCTGATTCACAACGCCTACGGAATCGGGGGGACGATTCGGACGACGTACAACCTCGCGAACACGCTTGCCGAACAGCACGACGTCGAGGTGGTCTCCGTCCTGCGCCACCGTGACGAGCCAGTTTTCAGGGCCGACCCGAGGATCCGCGTCCGTCACCTCATCGACATCCGCAAGGGCACACCGGGCTACGAGGGCGACAGCCCCGAATACCGCACCCCCGCCGCGACGTTCCCGCGCGCCGAGGGCCGTTACGACCAGTACAACGCGCTCACCGACCGGCGGATCGCCGAGCACCTGCGCGCGGTCGACGCCGACGTCGTCGTCGGCACCCGCCCGGGACTCAATGTGCACCTGGCCCGTCAGACCCGGCGCGGCCCCCTGCGCGTCGGCCAGGAACACCTCACGCTCGACAGCCACCCCACCGCGCTGCGCCGGCAGTTGCGCGCGGTCTACCCGCGGCTCGACGCGCTCACCACGACCACGGAGGCCGACGCCCGGGCGTACCGCGCGAAGATGCGGCTGCCCGGCGTGCGGATCGAGGCCGTGCCCAACCCCGTGCCCGCGCCCGGCGTCGAGCCGGCGGACGGCTCGGGAAAGTGGGTCGTCGCGGCCGGCCGGCTCGCGCCCGTGAAGCGGTACGACCTGCTGGTCAGGGCCTTCGACAGGGTCCGCGCCGAGCGGCCCGACTGGCGCCTGCGGATCTACGGCAGCGGCAAGCAGAAGGACAAGCTCCGCGCCCTGATCGACGACCTCGGTCTCTACAACCACGTGTTCCTCATGGGCCCCGCCCACCCCATCGAACCGGAGTGGGCGAAAGGTTCCATCGCCGCCGTCACCTCCAGCCTGGAGTCGTTCGGCATGACGATCGTCGAGGCGATGCGCTGCGGCCTCCCGGTGGTCGCCACCGACTGCCCGCATGGCCCCGGCGAAATCATCGACAACGGTGTCGACGGGCGTCTGGTCGAGGTGGGCAACGTCGGGGCGATCTCAGGCGGCCTCCTCGAACTGATCAACAACGACGCGCTGCGCGCCCGGATGGCGAGCGCCGCGCTCAAGGACTCCGAGCGGTTCGACCCGGCGCACATCGCCGAGCGCTACGAATCGCTGTTCGGCTCGCTCACGGCCCGCCACGGCGGAGGCCTTCTGCACCGCACCCGCGGCGCTGTGCTCGGGGGCGCGTACGCGGTGCGGGACGCGGGACGCTCCGCGTTCACGGCCCAGGGAACCTCACAGAGAAAGGGACGCACAGCATGACGCCGTCGACCGCTTCGGCCGATTTCTCGGCCTCGTCCGAGCCGTCCGTGGGGGACGGGACCACGGCGCCCCACGCCGACTGCATCGCCGACTCGGCGGGCGGTCTCACCTTCGACGTCACTGACCACGGAGGGCCCGACCCGGCCCATCTGGTCCTCACCGACCGCGACAGCGGCGAGGACGTGCGCCTGCCGCTGACCCCGGCGGGCGACGGCAGTCTCCGGGCGGCGCTGCCCAGTAGCGTCCGGCTGCCCGAGGGACGCTGGGACGTCTTCGCGCAGGTGGCCGGCGAGGAGCCGCGGCGCCTGGCCCCCGGCCTCAACGACCTGCGGTCCCTCGTCGACCGGGTACCCAGCGGCTCCCGCGGCTTCGTCGCCGTCCGCATCCCCTACGCGACCAAGCACGGCAACCTCACCGTGCGCAGCTGGCTGCGCGCCCCGCACGCCGAGGCGGGTGAACTGCTCGTCACGGAAGGCGAGATGACGGTCAGCGGCCGGGTCTACGGCACCGCGATCACCCCCAAGGCGTACGCGGAGATACGTTCACGCACGGACGGCGGGCCGACGCTCCGCAGCGAACTGACCCCGCGTGGCGACGAGTTCACCTTCCGCGTCGTGTACGAGGAGCTGGAAGCGGGACGCTGGGACCTGTGGGTGCGCCCGGAGGGCGAGGACGGACTCGCGGTACGCGTCGCCCGGCTCCTGGACGACGTCGCCGACAAGAAGCCGATCTTCACCTACCCGACCGCACGCCTGGACACCGGGCGCGGCCGGATCGCGGTCGAGCCGTACTACACGAGAGACAACGACCTGGCGGTCCTCGTGACCGAGGCGGCCGCCGAGTAGCCCGCGCGGCGCCCTTGCGGACTCAGGCTGTCCGCGAGGGCCGGCAGACTCGGGCCCATGCTGGAGACCTCGGCCCGACCCCTGCGGCCGCTCTCGCTGCTGCGGGCCCGCCGCGAGTGGTCGGGCGCCGGCCTCGCGGACCGGCTCGGCGTCACGCCGCGCTCCGTCCGCCGCGACGCCGACCGGCTGCGCGGCGATGCTCCGCGGCCCGGACCCTCCGACGTCGACCCGTCGGTCCTGACCGAACTCGCGCGGCCTGCCGGGACTCGGAGCGGCTGCGCTTCGCCTGCGTGGACCACGGGGGCGCGCACGAGCCGCACCGTCGAGCCGCACCGCCTGGTGTACGGCGAGCGCCGCTGGTACCTGGTCGCCTGGGACGTCGACCGCGAGGACCGGCGCACGTTTCCGCGTCGGCCGCACCACGCCGAAGCCGCCGCAGCCGCCGCACGGGCCGCGCGTGACCCCGCGCACGCCACCCCGCCGACGACCTCGCCGCGCATGTCTCGAAGGGTGTCTCGCAGGGGCCGTACGCCCACGGGGCGACGATCCGAATCCTGGTGCCCGTCGAGGTAGCTGCACAGCGGATCGGCCCCGTCGGCGGGCACGCTCGAGGCCGACGGCGACGACAGCAGCGTGCTGCGCACCGGGGCGGCGAGCCACGACGTGATGATGATCCACGTGATCCTGATGGGCGTCGGGTTCGAGGTGCTCGAACCCGACGGGCTCACGGACGTGATCAGGACTGCTCGGGACCGTCTGTCCCGGGCGCTGGAAGGGGCCGGCTCAGCGGACGGGACGACGCGAACGCCGGATGGTGCAGATCGAACGCCGGGGACTCGGAGCGGACCCGGGGCAGCGTGACGAAGTTGTGCCGCGGTGCCGGGCACGGTGTCGCCCACTCCAGCGAACGCCCGTAGCCCCAGGGGTCGTCCACGCCGACCTTCTCGCCGTACTTGGCCGTCTTCCAGACGTTGTAGAGGAACGGCAGCGTGGACAAGCCGAGCAGGAACGAGCCGATGGTCGACAGCGTGTTGAGCGCCGTGAACCCGTCGGCCGCCAGATAGTCGGCGTACCGCCGTGGCATGCCCTCGGCGCCGAGCCAGTGCTGCACCAGGAACGTGGTGTGGAAGCCGACGAACAGCGTCCAGAAGTGGATCTTCCCGAGCCGCTCGTCGAGCATCTTCCCGGTGAACTTGGGCCACCAGAAGTAGAAGCCGCCGAACGTCGCGAAGGCGACCGTGCCGAAGACGACGTAGTGGAAGTGCGCGACCACGAAGTACGAGTCCGTCACATGGAAGTCCAGCGGCGGCACGGCGAGGATGACGCCGGTCAGGCCGCCGAACAGGAACGTCACCAGGAAGCCGACGGACCACAGCATCGGGGTCTCGAAGGACAGGGACCCGTTGATCATCGTCCCGATCCAGTTGAAGAACTTCACGCCCGTGGGCACCGCGATCAGGAACGTCATGAACGAGAAGAACGGCAGCAGCACCCCACCCGTCACGAACATGTGGTGCGCCCACACGACGATCGACAGCCCGGTGATGGCCATCGTGGCGCCGACCAGCATCGTGTAGCCCCAGATCGGCTTGCGGCTGAAGACCGGGAGGATCTCGGAGACGATGCCGAAGAACGGCAGCGCGATGATGTAGACCTCGGGATGGCCGAAGAACCAGAAGAGGTGCTGCCACAGCAGCGCACCCCCGAACTGGGCCTCGAAGACCACGGCCCCGAAGCGCCGGTCCGCCTCCAGGACGAGCAGCGCCGCGGCGAGCACCGGGAAGGCCATCAGCACGAGGATCGACGTGAACAGCGTGTTCCACGTGAAGATCGGCATCCGGAACATCGTCATGCCGGGCGCCCGCATCCCGATGATGGTCGTCAGGAAGTTCACCGCGCCGAGGATCGTGCCGAAACCCGCGAGCGCCAGACCCATGATCCACATGTCGGCGCCGACGCCCGGCGAGCGCGTCAGGCTGTTGAGCGGGGCGTACGCGAACCAGCCGAAGTCCGCGGCCCCGCCGGGCACCATCAGGGAGCTGATCACGATCAGCCCGCCGAACAGGAACAGCCAGTACGAGAACATGTTGAGCCGGGGGAACGCCACGTCGGGGGCGCCGATCTGCAGAGGCATGATCTCGTTGGCGAAGCCCGCGAAGGTCGGGGTCGCGAAGAGCAGCAGCATGATCGTGCCGTGGATCGTGAAGAGCTGGTTGTACTCCTCGCTGGACAGCATCTGAAGGCCGGGCCGTGCCAGCTCCGCCCGCATCAGGAGCGCCATGATCCCGCCGGCGAGGAAGAACGCGAACGACGTGATCAGGTAGAGGTGGCCGATCTTCTTGTGGTCCGTGGTGGTCAGCCAGTCCACGACGATCCGGCCTGGAGTCCTCGTCCGCACCGCTCCTGCCGCCGGCTGCACGGGCTGCACGTCCGTCGCACCCATCGCTTGCCCCCCTCGCTTCTCGCGCCCCGGGCCTGCCTCGAGCACACGCCATGATGCTCGCGTCCCCACCGACTCCGACAGGGGGCGTACGGGAGCTCTGTGTCGCGTTCATGCAATTCCGATGGGGCGTCAACTGATGAAGAGCGCCGGGAATCCGAATTGGGCGGGTCCCGGGCGCGGTCGTGACGCTATTTTCGGGCACGTTATCCGGGCGCTTTCCGTGAAGTCGCGGAATTATGTCGTGGCGCGCGCAGAACATGCGCAGAAGGAGCATCGAATCGCTCGTACGTGTGACGGAGTTCGAGTGAAACGCGTGTCGTGGACCTGTGACAGAAGCGTGACCGGAGGGGGACCGGTGACGGGGGGTGGTCCGCCCTGGTGCCAGGCAGCCCGGCCGCCTAACGTGGCGGTCATGGCACCCATTCCGACCCCTCCCGCAGAACCCCAGGACACCCTCGACACGTACGTCGGCCTCGATGCGCCGGGCGCCGAGCGGCGGGCCCGTGAGCGCGGCTGGTCCACGGTCAGGTCGCTGCCCCCGGGCGCGATCATCACCATGGAGTACCGCGTGGGACGCCTGAACTTCGAGGTGTCCGACGGGACCGTGACCCGCTGCTGGAAGGGCTGACGGGACAACGCGAAGGCCCCCGGTTCCGTGACGGAACCGGGGGCCTTCGGCGTGCGGGGCAGGTGGTGCGTACCGGCCCGGCGGCCTTCGGCGCTCTCGCGCCGGGGGCGGTCAGCCGCCGGCGACCGGGCGGGCGGACGTGGTGCCGCGCGGCACCCGGTCCGCGTGCGGCGGCCTGCGGCTGCCGGCCGGAGTGACCGGGGTGCGCTCGGAGCGGGCGGTGTGCGGACCAGGGGCGAGCAGCCCGGGAGGCCGCACCGCCCGCGCGGCGCCGACCGGTTCGCGTACCGGCGGCTCCTCCGAGGTGGGCGGGGAGACGCGCTGCGGAACCATCGCGGGCGTGGCGGCGGCCGGGGCGGGCGCCGGGAGCGCACCGGAACGACGGTTGCGCCACAGCTCGCGCAGCGAGAAGATCCAGGCTTCGACCTGCGTGATCAGCGGTTCGACCCAGGGCAGCGCGAGCAGGATGAGCAGTCCGGCGGCCCAGCCGAGGAAGACATCGCTGAGCCAGTGCGTACCGAGGTAGACCGTCGTCAGGCCGACGCTCAGCGAGATCACGGCGGAGGCGGCCGACAGCCAGCGCCTGGCGCGCGGCGTCGAGGCCAGATACGCGAGGATTCCCCAGGTCACCACGGCGTTGGCGGTGTGGCCGGAAGGAAATATATCGCCGCCCTGCCACATCTCGTTCGAGCCGATGGTGGTCGCGTAGTGCGGGCCGAGGCGGCCCATGCCGAGCTTGGCGGCGCCCACGGTGATGTTCAGGAGCAGCAGGGCGGCACCGAACGTGAGCAGCGGCCGCAGCGTGTGCTGGCGCCAGGAACGCCAGCCGAGCCAGGCCATGACCATCACCGCGGTCGGCCCGCGCTGGCCGAGCACGACCCAGTAGTCCAGGAACGCGTGGATCTCGGGCCACTGCTGGTACGGCCGGAAGAACATGACCTGCCAGTCGAAGGTGACCAGCCAGGACGTGGTCAACACCGCCACCACGATGGCGAGGTAGAAGGACAGGGTGGCCCCGAAGAGCACGACCCTGTGCCGGCTCATCCTGGGCACATCCAGGTTGACCGGTCGTTCCGGCTCACGGTCGAGGCGGGCGAAGAGCCGCTCCAGACGGGTGAGGTTTCGTTCGGTACGCACCCAATCGACGCTACAGCGAGTGAGTGCCGAACCCGGCCGAATCACTCGGTTTGTGATGACGATGTGATGTGGGATTGCTCTCAGCGGGGCGTTTATTCCTGCGGATATCACTATCGGACCGGGGTGCCGCCTTCAATTTCATTGATCATTTCTTGTATTCGTTTTTCGCTGCGCCCGAATTCGTTCACCGGCGGCTTCCTCGGAATTTCCCGTCCGATCACCCGGGGCGATCGGACGGCCTCCCGGGGCCCGCCGAGTCGATCAAGGAGGACCCGACCCGTTCAGCCAGAAGGCCCCGTACACCGCCGACGCCACGGCCACGCCGCCGAGCACCGCCGCCGATCTGCTCGTACGCAGCCGGGCGAGCGCCACCGCGACCGGCAGCAGGAGCGGGAAGGCGGGCAGGAGCAGTCGCGGCTTCGAGCCGAAGTACCCCGACGCGCACAGGGCGAGCGCGACGACGATCCCGCAGTAGACGAGCAGCGCCAGCGGCTGACCTCGCCGTACGCACAGCACGTAGAGCCAGATCACGAGCGCGACCCCGACGATCAGGCCGAGCCCCGCGAGCGCCGAGGGGAATGACGTGAACTTGTCGCCGACGAAGCGTGCGAAGGCGAGGCCGCCGTCGAAGCCGTTGCCCCACTGGCCCTGCACGTCGAGATATCCGAAGAGGCCGCCCCCCGTGCGGTGCCCCACCCACAGGACGTACGCGGCGGCGCCCAGCGGGGCGAGCAGCACGCCGACGGCCATGCGCCAGGAGACCTTCCTGTCGCGCGCGACGTGGACCGCGGCCGTCGCCCAGAGCGCGGCGACCACCGCCGCCCCCACCGGCCGGGTCAGCCCCGCGAGCGAGGCGAGCAGCCCCGCACTCACCCACCGTCCGGTCAGGACCGCGTACAGCGACCAGGCCGCGAGCGCCGTGAACAAGGACTCGCTGTACGCCATCGACTGCACGATCCCGACCGGGAGCACCGCCCACAGCACGACCGCGCAGACCCCGGCCCGCCGCCCGTACAGCAGCTCGGCCACCAGGAAGATCCCCCAGGCCGCGCAGAGCGACGCGAGCCAGCTCACCAGCAGGCCCGCGTCCGCGTCCGACAGTGGGCTAACCGCCGACACCAGTCGCTCCAGCCACGGCAGCAGCGGGAAGAAGGCGAGGTTCGAGTGCACGGTGCCGTCCGGCAGGCGCACCTCCCAGCCGTAGCCGAAATCCGCGACGCGGGTGTACCAGAGCGAGTCCCAGCGAGCGGTCAGCAGTGTGTGCGGGCTCTTCCCCCTCGCCGCGCTCCACACGGCGAGCATGAGCAGGCCCAGGGTGCGCACCCCGGCATAGGCAAGGAGCGCGGGCGCCGCGCGGCGCAGCGCACCGGCCGCCCGGGCCGGCGCGCGCCACGGTTCTTGCAGGTCGACTTCGGTCACGGCGTCGATTATCGGCGCCGGGCGCAACCGGACCGCCCGCGCGGTGCGTGGTCGGGGAGTGGAGCGTGGCGTACACCACACTCCACGGTCAGGCACATGAGAGGTCCGCCACGTGTCACCACAATGAACTCGCGTACTCTGGCGGCTCACCGCGTGGGCACGGGAGTCCGCTCCTTCCGGCCGCAACCGCGGGGAAGTCCCCACCCCGCGGATCCGCCGAGCGCGAGGGACCACTGGGAGGTACGCATATGTCCGGGACGACCACGACCGCCGTGCCCTCTCGCCTGCGGGCCGCCGGGCCAGGCGCCAACCGCTGGGTCGTCCTCGTCGTTCTGTGCACCAGCCTGCTGCTCGTCGCCCTCGACGCGACCGTGCTGCACGTCGCCGTCCCCGCCGTCACCCAGGACCTGCGCCCCTCGGCGGTCCAGCTGCTGTGGATCGTCGACGCCTATCCGCTGATCTGCGCGGCGCTCCTGATCCTCTTCGGCACACTCGGCGACCGCGTCGGACGCAGACGCGTCCTGCTCTTCGGATACGGCCTCTTCGGCGTGGCCTCCGCACTCGCCGTGTTCGCCACGACACCGCACGTCCTGATCCTGGCCCGCGCGCTGCTCGGCGTCGGCGGCGCGATGATCATGCCCGCGACCCTGTCGATCCTGCGCGCGGTCTTCCCCGACCGGCGCGAGCGGGCCGTGGCCATCGGCGTCTGGTCAGCGGTCGCCGCGATAGGCGCCGCCACCGGACCGGTACTCGGCGGCTTCATGGTCGAGCACTTCTGGTGGGGCTCGGTCTTCCTGATCAACATCCCGCTGATGGCCGTCATGCTGCCCCTCGGCCGTCTCATACTTCCCGAGTCCAAGGGCCGTTCCGACGGGCCCTGGGACGTGGTCGGCGCACTCATGGCGGCCGTCGGAATGCTCGGTGTGGTCTATGGCGTGAAGCGGCTCGGCGTCGACCGTGACCTGCTCGACCCGTCCGCCGTCGGCCCCCTCCTCGTCGGCGCGGCCGTGCTGATCGTGTTCGTGCGGCGGCAGAAGCGCCGCGAGCATCCGCTCATCGACATGAAGATGTTCGCCAGGCCCGCCTTCTCCACCGCGGTCGGCTGCATCGTCCTCGCCATGCTCGCCCTGGTCGGCCTGGAGCTGATCGCCGTCCAGTACCTCCAGCTGGTACTCGGCCTGAGTCCCCTGGAGACGGGGGTGCGGCTGCTGCCCCTCACCTTCGCGGCGATGGCCGCGGGTGTCCTCGGCTCGTCGCAGCTGCGCCGTTTCGGGCCGCGCCGCATGGTCTCGGCCGGCTTCGTTCTCACCGCGGCCGCGGTGCTCATGCTCACGCTGATGGGACAGCACGACCGGCCGTCGCTGCTCACCTTCGCCTTCGTCCTTCTCGGCTTCGGCCTGCAGACCACCCTCTTCGGGGCGTACGAGTCGATGCTCAGCGAGGCCTCGGCGCAGGACGCGGGCGGCGCCGCGGCGATAGGGGAGACCTCCTACCAGCTGGGCGCGGGCATGGGCATCGCCCTGCTCGGCTCGGTGATGAACGCCGCGTACGCACCCGGGATCGCCCGGGTCACCGGAGTGCCCGGATCCGCGAGCGCCCACGCGGGCAACTCGCTCGGCGAGGCGTACCAGGTCGCGACGCGGCTCGGCGGCACCGCCGGTGAGGCGCTGCGCAGCGCCGCCCGGGTCGCCTTCGTCCACGGGCTGCACGTGACGCTGTTCGTCAGCGCCGGGCTTCTGCTGCTCGGCGCGGTGGCCGCGCTGCGGCTGCCCCGGCGGATGGAGTGCGAAGCCGCTGCTCCGCAGGACGCGGAGGGCACGGCGAAGATCGGTCCCCAGCGCGGTCCCGAGCGGGTCGGCGTGGAGTCCACCGTCGCGTGACGGCTGCCGCGGGCGGTGACCCGGCCGAGGGGCCGGGCCCTACCCACCCGTGACGCTCAGCTCTGGTTGAAGAAACCGTCCGTCGGACGGCTCTCCGCCTCACCGTTGACCACCTGCGTGTCGGCAGGGCTCAGCAGGAACACCCGGTTCGCCACCCGCTCGATGGAACCCCGCAGCCCGAACGTGAGCCCGGCCGCGAAGTCGACGACGCGCTTGGCGTCCCCGGGCTCCATGGCCGTGAGGTTGATGATGACCGGGACACCTTCCCGGAACATCTCGCCGATGCCACGGGCGTCCCGGAATCCGTCCGGGGTGACCGTGCCGATCCGGCGGCCCTGCTCCTCGGCGGCGTCGGCCGCCACCTTCACGCGCGGGTCCGTGACCCAGGCTGCGCCGGTCTGGGGCTCGGACCCCTCGGCGTAGTCGTCGTCGTAGTAACGCTCGTCATCGTTGTCGTCGACGAGGCCAAGCCAGGCACTCGCCTTGCGCACCGATCCCATGGACGCCTCCTCTCACAGCGGTTCCTCTGCGTTCCGCATCCCTATGGTCGTCCATGATGCGGATGGTGCGCCAAGTGGATAGTCGCCGCGCGGGGTTTTCGTGACGCTACTGGTGCAGAGTCAACACGGCGCTGTCCCGTGAATCCCAAGGGTCGTACCCCGTACGGCTGCTGACAGTGAGTGAAATATGATTCTTCGCGGCGTATGGGTGACGGCCGGGGCGTACGGGTGAACGGCACCCTCGATACGATGCCGCAGCTTACGTCTTCGAGACCCTCGGGGGAGTCGTCTTGTTCGGAATAGTCCGGCCTTGCAGCCATCGTCTCGGCGAGGGGCTCCAGGCGCAATGGATGGCTCATCTGTGCGGACTCTGCCTGGCACTTCGCGGTGACCACGGGCAGTTCGCCCGAGTTGTCACGAACTACGACGGTTTGCTGATCTCGGTTCTGACGGAGGCTCAGGCCGAACACGCCGCCGGGGGACGGCGCACGGCGGGGCCCTGTCCGCTGCGCGGGATGCGGACCGCGTCCGTCGCGCAGGGCGACGGCGCCCGGCTCGCCGCGGCCGTCTCGCTGGTTCTCGCCTCGGCGAAGGTCAGCGACCACGTCGCCGACGGCGACGGCCTGCTGGCCCGCAGGCCGGTGGCCGCGGCGGCCCGCCGGGTCGCCACCAAGTGGGGAAAGGCCGGTTCCCGTACGGGTTCTGACGTGGGGTTCGATACGGCGGTCCTGGTCGACGCCGTGGAGCGCCAGATGGGGGTCGAGGCGCTCGCCGGCCTCGGCACCCCGGTACTCACGGTCACCGAGCCGACCGAGACGGCGACCTCCGCCGCTTTCGCGCACACCGCCGTCCTCGCCGGACGCCCCGGCAACGCGGCGCCGCTCGCCGAGGCCGGCCGGCTCTTCGGGCGGCTCGCGCACCTCCTGGACGCCGTGGAGGACAAGGAAGCTGACGCCGCGTCGGGTGCCTGGAACCCGCTCACGGCGACCGGCACGGACCTCGCCGAGGCGCGCCGCCTCGCCGACGACGCGCTGCGCGGCATCCGCCTCGCCCTGCGCGAGGCCGAATTCGTCGACGGCACGCTCGCGCACCTGCTGCTCGTCCACGAACTGCGCCGCTCGGTCGACCGCGTCTTCGGTACGACGGGCTGCGCGCACGGAACCGACGCGTCCCACGGAACCGACGCGTCCCACGGCGCCGGCCCCGCGCGCGGCGCGCACGCTCCGGCCGCGTCCACGCCGCAACAGCGCCCCGGCGTGCCCGGCCCCTGGGTGCCCACCGGATCGGGCCCGTATGTGCCGCCCGGGTCCTCGGGCCCGTACGGTTCGCAGAATCCGTACGGCGGCGGACAGGGCGGGCCCGGTGGTCCGGGCGGGCCCGGTGGCTTCGGCGGCGGGCCGTCCTTTCAGCCGCCGAAGCCCGGCAAGCGCGGGTTCTTCGCCGGGTGCGCCGCGGCCATCGGGCTCTGCTGCACCTGCAAGGTGTGCTGTGCCGACGAGTTCGAGGGGCCCTGGTCCCGGAAGAAGCGCGACGGCTGGTGCAGCGAATGCTGCTCCACCGACTGCAGCTGCTGCGAGGCGTGCTCCATCTGCGAATGCTGTGAGTGCTGCTCCTGCTGCGACTGTTGAGCCCCCGGGCGCGGGTCGCCGCGGGTTACGGGTCGCGGGTCCGGGTTCGGGGTCAGTCCTTGATCTCGGGCGGTGAGATCTGTGACTTCTCGATCGCGGACTCGCTCGTGCCCCACTTCGTCAGGATCTTGTCGTACGTCCCGTCGGCGATCAGCTTGTTCACCGCCGCCCGGAACGCCGGCGCCAGCTTCGTGCCCTTCTTGAAGGCGAAGCCGACGTCGAGGCGGTGGTACTCGTTGAGGAACTTCAGCCCCTCCTGCTGTGCTACGGCGTACCGCAGCCCGTTGATGGTGCTCATCACCACGTCGGACCGGCCCTGCTGGAGGGACGACCAGATCGCGCTCTGGTCGGCGTACGTCTTCACGCTGTACGCCTTCTTCCCGGCGTCCGTGCAGAGGTGCTTGTTCTCCTCCAGGGTCGCTTCGAAGGTGGTGCCCGCGCCGGTCGCCACGTTCAGGCCGCACAGCTGCCTGAGGTCGGTGACTTTCTTCAGGCCGCTGTCCTTGCGCACCGCGAAGCCTTGGCCGTCATTGATGTACGTGACGAAGTCGATCGTCTTGCGCCGCTCGTCCGTGACGCCGAAGTTGCCTGTGCCCAGGTCGTACTTGCCGCTGCCGAGTGCGGGCAGGATCGCCTCGAAACCGGCCGCCTCCCGCTTCAGTTTCAGCCCGAGGACCTTGGCGACGGCGTCGGCGAAGTCGATGTCCTGGCCGGCGGCGGTCCTGCCGTCCTCCAGGTAGAAGGCGCCGGGCGGGGTGCCGCCGATGGAGGCGCCGACGGTCAGCCTGCCGCGGGCCCGGACGTCCGCGGGCAGCAGCTTCGCCGCCGCCTCGTCCTTCCTGACGGCCTTCACCACGTCGGTCGTGGGAATCCTGTCGCTCTTGCCCGCGGGTGCGGCGCCACCGGCGGAGGCTCCGGGGTCGCCGGTGCCGCAGCCGGTCAGTGTCAGCGTGGCCGTGGTGATCAGCGCGAACGCGGTGGTGAGCCGCTGATGGGTCGTCAAGATTGTACGCATGGCGTGTAGTTCTGCCCTTCGAAGACAACAGGCACGCAGGGATGAGGAGACAGCTGAGGGGAGGGGTACGCGAGGACGCGTGGGTGTGTGAAGGCGCGGACGAGTGAGCGCACTTGGGCGCACCGGAAAACGCAGAAAACGCAGAAAACGCAGAAGACTCAGGAGACGCGGGAGACGCGGGAGACGCGGGAAAGCCCAAAACGCGGCATGCGTCTGGAAGCGTCAGAAAGCGTCGAGAAGAGAGAGAAACAGACGCGCAGCGGGCGTCAGAAGGGCATCAACAGGACGCCGACCACACTCGACCGAAGTCGATGTGGGAGCGCGTGACCAGCCACTGCTGCGGATGCATGGGGCAAGTGGAACAGGCATCCGTTTCCGCGTCAACTCACATGAGACGTACGGCTCACACTCTGGACAGCCTTGACAGCGAGCGGAGCGAGCCCCGTACCCTCGGTGAGGGGACCGCTGCTGAGGGGCTCGGCCCGCAAGTTCCGTGTGAAGGCAAGACCGTGCTGGATTCCAGTGCCCACGGAGCCTTCCCATGTCCTCGAACACACTCGCAAAGACCGCGCCTGCCGCGGCCGGACCGCCCGCCGACGCCGGTGAGGGGCAGCCTCGCATCGTCAGCCGGCCCCGTACCGGCCAGTGGCTCGCCGCCGTCGTCGTCCTCGTACTCCTCGCGCTCGCCGCCAACTCGGTGATCCGCAACGACGCCTTCCAGTGGGACGTCGTCGCCGACTACTTCACATCGGCGTCCGTCCTGCGCGGACTCGGTCTCACCCTCTGGCTGACCGCCCTCGTCATGGCGCTCGGCTTCGCCCTCGGCACCCTGCTCGCCGTCATGCGCCTGTCCGCCAACCCCGTGCTGCGCGCGGTGAGTTGGGGCTACGTCTGGCTGTTCAGGTCGATGCCGATCCTCGTGCAGCTGCTGTTCTGGTTCAACATCGGGGCGCTGTACCCGCACATCCTCGGCGTCAGGACCGTCGACCTGTTCGGGCCGATCACCGTCGCCATCATCGGCCTCACCCTGCACGAGGCCGCGTACGCCGCCGAGGTGGTGCGCGGCGGCATCCTCTCCGTCGACCGCGGGCAGATCGAGGCCGCGCAGGCGCTCGGGCTGAGCCGGCTGCGGCGCTGGCGGCGCATCATCCTGCCGCAGGCCATGCGCTCCATCGTGCCGCCGGCCGGGAACATGCTGATCGGCACCCTCAAGGGCACCTCCATCGTCAGTGTCATCGCCGTCCAGGACCTGCTCTACTCGGTGCAGCTCGTCTACCACCGCACCTACCAGGTCATCCCGATGCTCCTGGTCGCCACCATCTGGTACGTCGTGGTCACCTCGCTCCTGAGCGCCGGCCAGTTCTACGTCGAGCGGCACTACGCGCGCGGTTCGGAGCGCACCCGATGAGGCCCTCACTGGTGATCGTGGGAGCCGGTCCGCGGGGGACCGGCATCCTGGAGCGGATCGCCGCGAACGCACCCGAGTACGCCGGGCTCGAACTCGACATCCATCTCGTCGACCCCTTCCCGCCGGGCGGCGGACGGGTCTGGCGGCAGGCGCAGTCCCCGCTGCTCTGGATGAACTCGCAGTCTCAGGACGTCACGATGTTCACCGACGACACGGTCGAACTCGACGGTCCGGTACTCCCCGGGCCCGCCCTGCACGAGTGGGCGGACCTCGACGGCCGCGCGTTCGCCGACCGGCAGCTCCAGGGGGCCTATCTGGGCTGGGTGTACGAGCGGTCCGTGGCCGCGCTCCCGCCGGGCGTCACCGTCCGGCACCACCCGCGCCGCGCCCTGCGCGTCAGCGGCCCCCGCGAGGGCCGCCAGCAGGTGTGGCTCGACGGGCGCGCCCGCCCCCTCCTCGCCGACACCGTCATCCTCGCCCAGGGGCACCTGGACGCCGAACTCGACGCAGAGCAGCGGGAGTTGAGCGCGTACGCACGCGAGCACGGACTCGTCCACCTGCCGCCCGACTTCACCGCGGACAGTGACCTGTCCGCGCTCGCGCCCGGCGAAGACGTCCTCGTCCGCGGCTTCGGCCTGGCCTTCATCGACCTGATGGTGCTCCTGACGGAGGGCCGCGGCGGACGGTACGAGGGGGACACGTACCTCCCCTCGGGGCGCGAGCCGGTCCTGCACGTCGGTTCGCGGCGCGGCATCCCCTACCACTCCAAGATCGGCTACGACTGGACCGGTGAGCGCCCGCCGCTGCCCCGCTTCCTCGGCCCCGCCCAGATCGACGAACTCCTCGCCCGCCCCGACGGCTACGACTTCCGCCGCGACGTGTGGCCCCTGATCGACAAGGAACTCGGCTTCGCCCACTACCACCGCCTGTTCGCCGCCCACCCCGAGCGCACCGCCGTCGCCTGGGCCGACTTCGAGGAGAAGTACGCCGCCGCCGAACCGCTGAGCGCCGAACTCCAGGCCCTCGTGGCCTCCGCCGTGCCCGACCCGGCGGACCGCCTCGACCTCACGGCCCTCGACCATCCGCTGGACGGCGTACGCCACACCTCGTACGAGGAGCTCCAGGACGGGCTGCGCGGCTACATCACCGCGGACCTCGAACGCCGCCACGACCCCGCGCACAGCCCCGACCTCGCCGTGTTCCTCGGTCTGCTCTCCGTGTACGGGCAGGTCGTGCGGCTCGGCGACATCGGGTCCTGGTGGCACGGCTTCTTCAGCTATCTCGCCTCCGGGCCGCCCGGACCGCGGCTGCGGCAACTGCTCGCGCTCTCCCGGGCCGGCGTCGTGAAGTTCGCCGGCGCGGACATGCGGGTCACCGCCGAGGACGGCGTCTTCCGCGCCACGAGCGCCACCGTGCCCGGTTCCATCATCGAGGCCCGTGCCCTCGTCGAGGCCCGCCTGCCGCACCCCACGCTCGCCCGCACCCGCGACCGGCTCCTGCGCGAGCTGTACGAGGAGGGGGCACGGGCGACCCCGGCCGGGCTCCTCGCGGTCGACCCCGAGGACGGGCGCGTCCTGCACCGCGACGGCACGGCACATCCGCGCCGCTTCGCGCTCGGCCCGCACACGAACGCGCGCGGCGCCGGGGCGTTCACACGGCCGCGCACGAACAGCCCCTCGTTCCGGCAGAACGACGCCACCGCCCGCGCGGTCCTGGCGTTCCTGCGCGACCTCTCCTGTCGTGCCGCGGCTTGAACCTGCTCGCCCCCTTCTCTCCCCTGTTCCAGAGGAACCGCCATGTCCCTGACCAGTGATCCACCCATCGACACAACGACACCGGCCACGACCGCCGACGGCGCCGACGACCACGCCGCGCTGAAAGTGGTGCCCGTCCGTCACCCCTGGCGCTGGGCCGCCATCGTCGCGACCGTCGTGCTGCTCGCCCAGTTCGCGCACGGATTCATCACCAACAGCGGCTGGGAATGGGGGGTGTTCGCCGAATACTTCACCGCCGACGTGGTCCTCAAGGCGGTGTGGGTCACCCTTCAGCTGACGTTCTACGGAACGGCGCTCGGGTTCGCGCTCGGCATCGTCCTGGCCTTCATGCGCCTGTCCGCCAGCCGGTTCCTCCAGGCCGTCGCCTTCGGCTACATCTGGGCGTTCCGATCGATCCCGCTGATCGTCCAGCTGCTCTTCTGGTTCAACCTGGCGTATCTGTACAAGGAGTTGAAGTTCGGCATCCCCTTCGGGCCCGGCTTCTTCTCCTTCGACACGATGGGCCTGGTCGGCGCGATGAGCGCCGCCGTCCTCGGGCTCGCGCTCCACCAGGCCGCGTACGCCGCCGAGATCGTGCGCGGCGGCGTACTGGCCGTCGACAGCGGCCAGTTGGAGGCCGCGGCCGCGCTCGGCATCCCCCGGCTGCGGCAGATCCGCCGCATCGTCCTGCCGCAGGCCATGCGCTCGATCCTGCCCAACGCGGCCAACGAGGTGATCTCCCTCTTCAAGGGCACCTCGATCGTCTCCGTCATGGCGATCGGCGAGCTCTTCTACCAGGTCCAGGTCATCTACGGCCGCAACGGGCGCGTGGTCCCGCTCCTGATGGTCGCCACCGTCTGGTACGTGCTCCTGACCAGCGCGCTCTCCGTCCTCCAGCACTACGTAGAACGACACTTCTCGAAGGGAACCACCCGATGAGCGACGCGGACGCCGGCCGGACCATGGTCGACATCAAGGCCGTACACAAGAGCTTCGGCACCCTGGAAGTGCTGCGCGGCATCGACCTGGAGGTGCGCACCGGCGAGGTCACCGTCGTCCTGGGCCCGTCGGGCTCCGGCAAGTCCACGCTCCTGCGCACCATCAACCACCTGGAGAAGGTCGACAGCGGCTGGATCAGCGTCGACGGCTCCCTCGTCGGCTACCGGCGCGACAACAGGGCTACGGCCCGAAGGGCCTCCGGCAAGGGCGGTGGTGGGGGACGGGCGGGCAAGCTGTACGAGCTGAGCGAGCGCGAGGTGCTCAAGCAGCGCACTCAGATCGGCTTCGTCTTCCAGAACTTCAACCTGTTCCCGCATCTCACCGTCCTGGAGAACATCGCCGAAGCCCCGGTCTCCGCCCTCAAGCGCCCCCGCAAGGACGCGCTCGACCGCGCGCGCAGGCTGCTCGACCGCGTCGGGCTCGCCGACAAGGCCGGCGCCTACCCGAAGCAGCTCTCCGGCGGGCAGCAGCAACGCGTCGCCATCGCCCGCGCGCTGGCCCTCGAACCGAAGCTGCTGCTCTTCGACGAGCCGACGTCGGCGCTCGACCCCGAGCTCGTCGGCGAGGTCCTCGACGTCATCAAGGACCTGGCGCTCCAGGGCACCACGATGATCGTCGTCACCCACGAGATCGGCTTCGCCCGTGAGGTCGCCGACACCGTCGTCTTCATGGACGAGGGCCGCATCGTCGAACAGGGCGCCCCCGGTGACGTACTGGACGCACCGCGCCACGACCGCACGAAGGCGTTCCTCTCCAAGGTCCTCTGACCCTCGCGCCCCCTTTCGGCCCTTCCTTCCAACTCACCTTGCTCACCCAGGAGTTCTCTCATGCTGTCCCGCCGCACCCTCGCCCTGTCCGTCGCCGCGCTCGTGGCCGCGCCCCTGCTCACCGCCTGCGGAGGTGACAGCGACGCCGCGACCGGCACCGGCAAGGGCGGCTCCGAGAAGGTGGGCGGCATCAACATCGGGCCCGACCAGCACCGCATCCACGCCAAGAAGGTCGACGCGATCGCGGCCAAGCTGCCGGCCGCCGTGCGCGAGCGCGGCACGCTCAGGCTCGGCGGCAGCGCCGACGCCTCGCCGCCACTCGGCTTCTACGCCACCGACGACAAGACCCGCATCGGTTCCGAGATCGACCTCGCGACTCTCGTCGCCGACACGCTCGGCCTGAAGATCGAGTTCTCCCCGGTGTCCTGGGAGAACCTCTTCGTCGGCCTCGACAGCGGCAAGTTCGACGCCGTCTTCTCGAACGTCACCGTCACGGAGGAGCGCAAGGAGAAGTACGACTTCGCGACCTACCGGCTCGACAACATCGCGTTCGAGGCGAAGAAGGGCACGAGCTGGCGGGTCAAGGAGCCCAAGGACGTGGCCGGGAAGACCATCGCCGTCTCCTCCGGCACCAACCAGGAGAAGATCCTCGTCGACTGGAGCAAGCAGGACGAGAAGGCGGGCCTGAAGCCGGTCAGCATCAAGTACTTCCAGAAGGACACCGACTACTACCTGGCTCTCCAGTCCGGCCGTATCGACGCCTACCTCGGCCCGAGCCCCAGCGCCGCCTACCACGTCGAGTCCGCCGGCCAGTCGCAGATCATCGGCACGCTCTCCGGCGCCGGCGACCGGATCCAGGGCAAGATCGCCGCCACGACGAAGAAGGACAGCGGACTCGTCGACGCGTACGCCGCCGCCCTCGACCACGTGATCAAGGACGGGTCGTACGGGCGCGTCCTGAAGCGCTGGGGTCTGTCGACCGAGGCGGTCGAGAAGTCGGAGATCAACCCGCCCGGCCTGCCCAAGCCGTAGCCCGCCCGCTGCCCCGTTCTTCCGTTCCTCGTCCAAGGACCTGCTCATGACTGCGTCAACCGGGCGTGGCCTGCTGCATCTCGCGGCGGCCGTCGACCAGCCCGACACCTACGAAGCCGATCCGTATCTCACGCTCACGCGCCTCGCGGAACGCGGCGCCCTGGACTTCGTCACCCTCGGGGACTCCTTCGGCCGACCCGGGCCCGACGCCCTCGCCGTGCTGTCCCGGGTCGCTCCGGCCACCGCCCGCATCGGCCTCGTCCCCACCGTCACCACCACGCACACCGAGCCCTTCCATGTGCAGGCCGCCGTCGCCACCCTCGACTGGGTGAGCCGGGGCCGCGCCGGCTGGCGGCCCGAGGTGTCCGCCACCGAGGAGGAAGCCCGCCTCTTCGGCCGCAGGGCCGCCGCGCCCGCCGCGGAGCTGTGGGGCGAGGCCGGTGAAGTCGCCGACGTGGCAACCCGGTTGTGGGACAGCTGGGAGGACGACGCGGAGATCCGTGACGTGGCGACCGGACGTTTCATCGACCGGGAGAAGCTGCACTACGTCGACTTCCAGGGCGCCACGTTCTCCGTACGCGGCCCCTCCATCGTGCCGCGGCCGCCGCAGGGCCACCCCGTCACGGTCGTCGACACCACGCAGCAGCACGCGTACGACGTCGCCGCCCGCCACGCCGACGTCGCCCTGGTGAACGCGGCGGGCCCGGCGCAGGCCGCCGCCGTCCGCGCCGGACTGCGCCGCCGCGCCGCCGAGTACGGCCGCGATCCCGACGCCCTGCGCGTCCTGGCCGCGCTGCGCATCGACCTCGGCGGCGGGGAGCACGCGGCCGTACCCGGTCACGGCGGGGGAGGGCCGCTGCCGAGCGACCTCGGCCCGCTCTACCGGGGCGGCCCGGTCGACCTCGCCGACCTCGTCACCGCCTGGCACCGCGCCGGCGCCGTGGACGGCTTCCACCTCACGCCGGTCGTGCCGCGCCGTGACCTGGAGCGGCTCGTCAACGGCACGGTGCCGCTGCTCCAGCACCGCGGTCTGTTCCGCACGTTCTATCCGGGCAGCACCTTCAGGGAGCATCTGGGGCTCGCCCGGCCCGCCAACCAGTACGCCGCGCTCGCGGGGGACCTTTCATGACCTCAACTGCCAAGCAGCCCAAGCCCCGCGGCCGGAGGCAGCTCAACAAACACATCCACCTGGCCGCGCACTTCCCGGGGGTCAACAACACCACCGTCTGGACCGATCCGCGCTCCCGTTCCCAGATCGACTTCGCGTCGTTCGAGCACCTCGCCCGCACCGCCGAGCGCGGCCTGTTCGACTTCTTCTTCCTCGCGGAAGGGCTGCGGCTGCGCGAGCACAAGGGGCGCGTCCACGACCTCGACGTCGTCGGGCGGCCGGAGTCCCTCACCGTCCTGAACGCCCTCGCGGCCGTCACCGAGCGCCTCGGCCTCGCCGCGACCGTCAACGCGACGTTCAACGAGCCCTACGAGACCGCCCGCAGGTTCGCCACGCTCGACCATCTCAGCGGGGGCCGCGCCGCCTGGAACGTCGTCACCTCCTCCGACGCCTTCACCGGCGAGAACTTCCGCCGCGGCGGCTACCTCGACCGGGCCGACCGGTACACGCGCGCCGCCGAGTTCGTCGCCACGGCCCGCGAACTGTGGGACTCCTGGACGCCCGAAGGACAGCCGCGGCCCTTCGCGCACACCGGTCAACACTTCGACATCGAGGGCGAGTTCACCCTGCCGCGCTCCCCGCAGGGGCACCCGGTCGTCATCCAGGCCGGGGATTCACCCGAGGGGCGCGAGTTCGCGGCGTCGGCGGCCGACGTGATCTTCACGCGGCACGGCACGCCGGAGGCGGGCCGCGCGTTCTACGCCGATGTGAAGGGCCGGCTCGCGAAGTACGGGCGCACCGCCGGGGACCTGAAGATCATGCCGGGTGTCACCGTCGTCCTCGGCGACACCGCCGCGGAGGCACAGGAGAGGGCCGCCGGGATCCGGCGCCAGCAGGTGTCCCCGCAGAACGCGCTCCTCACCCTGGAGCAGATCTGGGGCGTCGACCTCTCCTCGTACGACCCCGACGGGCCGCTGCCGGACATCGATCCGGTCGTCGACTCCGGGCTCTCGCAGGGCCGCACCAAGCGGGGCGACCCCCGTGCCGTCGCCGAGCAGTGGCGGGCCCTGTCGCGCGCCAAGGGCCTGTCCATCCGGCAGACCGTCATCGAGACCACCACACGCCAGTCGTTCATCGGCACCCCGCAGGCCGTCGCCGCCGAGCTCGACGAGTTCGTGCAGAGCGACGCGGCCGACGGCTTCATCCTCGTACCGCACCTGACCCCGAGCGGCCTGGACGAATTCGTCGACCAGGTGGTGCCCCTGCTCCAGGAACGCGGGGCGTACCGCACGGAATACACCGGTACGACGCTGCGCTCCCACCTGGGGCTGAAAGAACCCGTACCCCCCGCACGCGAGGAAGGCCTGACCGCATGACCGACGACGCGACCGGCGCAGCCGGCGCCTGGCAGCAGTGGCACGAGCAGCGGACCGCGTCCGTCTCCGAGCCCTACGGACCGCTCGCCCTCACCGGCACCTACTGGCTCGACGACTATCCGGAAGGCAAACTTCCGGCCATTCCCGGGCAGTGGCGGGCCGACGGCGACCAGGTCGTCCTGACCGCCGCACCCGAGGGCGGACTCACCCGCGACGGACAGTCGCTCACCGGCGAGGTGCGGCTCACGGCCGACGCGCAGGTCGGCCTCGGCGAGCGCCGCCTCGTCGCGATCGTGCGCGAAGGCCTGTGGGCCGTACGCGACTTCGACCCACAGTCGGGGCCGCGGCGCGCCTTCCGCGGCATCGAGGCCACCGCCCACGACCCCCGCTGGACGGTCGAGGGACGCTTCACGCCGTACGAGACCAGCCGCACGGTCCGCGTCGAGAACGCCGACGGCAAGGAGCGCGGCCTCGACCTCGGCGGCGAACTGGCCTTCGCCCTCGAAGGACAGGACCTCACCCTCCAGGTCGCCGTGCAGGCGGACGGCTCGCTCTGGGCCGTGTTCGCCGACGCCACCAGCGGCGACGGGACCTTCCGATTCCGCTTCCTGCGGCCCGCCGCGCCCGACGCCGAAGGCCGTACGGGCGTGGACTTCAACCGCGCGGTGCTGCCGCCCTGCGCCTTCGCGGACCACTTCGTCTGCCCCTTCCCGCCGCCCGGCAACACCCTGCCGGTCAAGATCGAGGCCGGCGAACGGAACCTCGTCGCGCGTACCTCCGTCTGACAGGGGAGCCGAGCCCCGGCGGCCTGCGAACCACCGCAGCAGCCGTCGGGGCATGTGGCCGTGTACCGGCCGGACGGCCGAAAGGCGCCCTTGTGCCAGTCAGTTGAAACGCCGAATACTCCCGAGCAGCGCTTGTCAGGGGCACCGCATCTTCGGAACATTCCGGAATCCGGAATCCGAACTACGGGCCGCTGACTGCGCCTCACGGGCCCCGACCCCACGCGGGCCCCCGACTTCCCTCGGGAGGAACGACCAGTGAGGATCAAGCGCACCACCCCCCGCAGTGGCATAGCGAGACGCGCCCGGATGATCTCCGTGGCCTCCGGACTCGTCGCCATCGGCGCACTCGCCGTCCCCACGGCCAGCGCGTCGGACGCGCCCGTCGCGCACACCTTCAGCGCGACCCAGCTCACCCAGGCCGGCACGTCCGTCCTGAAGTCCGATGTACCCGGCACCGCCTGGGCGGTCGACCAGAAGACCAAGCAGGTCGTCGTCACCGCCGACAGCACGGTCTCCCAGGCCGAGATCGCCAGGATCCAGAAGGCGGCCGGCAGCAACGCGGGCGCCCTGAAGATCGAGCGCACCCCCGGCACGTTCAAGAAGCTGGTCTCCGGCGGCGACGCCATCTATGCGAGTAGCTGGCGCTGCTCGCTCGGCTTCAACGTCCGCTCGGGCAGCACCTACTACTTCCTGACCGCGGGCCACTGCACCGACGGCGCCGGCACCTGGTGGTCGAACTCGTCCCACTCGACGACGATCGGGTCGACCGCGGGATCCAGCTTCCCGGGCAACGACTACGGCATCGTCAAGTACAGCACCACGGGGACCCCGCCCGGAACGGTCGGCAGCCAGGACATCACCGGTGCGGCCACGCCGTCCGTGGGGACCACGGTCACCCGTCGCGGCTCGACCACCGGTATCCACAGCGGTCGCGTCACCGCGCTCAACGCCACGGTGAACTACGGCGGCGGCGACATCGTCTCGGGCCTCATCCAGACCACGGTCTGCGCCGAGCCCGGCGACTCCGGCGGCCCGCTCTACGGCGGCTCCACCGCCTACGGCCTGACCTCCGGCGGCAGCGGCAACTGCACCTCCGGCGGGACGACCTTCTTCCAGCCGGTCACCGAGGCGCTGAGTGCGTACGGAGTGAGCGTCTACTGATCCGTGTCCGTCGGCTGACGGATACAGCCTGACCTGCAGCCAGCAGCAGGGAGCCCCCGCACGGCAACTGCCGTGCGGGGGCTCCCTCTTGTGGGCATTGCGGAGTTACCTTCGAAGGAGAAGCCGTCGAAGGCGTCACCTTCGAGAAGCGTCACCGTCGAGAAGGCCACCTTCGAAAAGCCTGCCTGAGTGCCTGGGTCCGAACCCTGGAGGCCTCCATGGTCGAGGAACTGCTGGCGGGAGCCGCCGGCGCGTCCGTCCTAGTGATCTACGCGACGGCGGCGGCGCGCGTCGTCAAACAGTACGAACGGGGAGTGGTCTTCCGGCTGGGACGGCTGCGGCCGGATGTGCGCGGTCCGGGGTTCACGATGATCGTGCCGTTCGTGGACCGGCTTCGTAAGGTCAACATGCAGATCGTCACGATGCCGGTGCCCGCGCAGGACGGCATCACCCGCGACAACGTCACGGTGCGGGTCGACGCCGTCATCTACTTCAAGGTGATCGACGCGTCCGAGGCCGTCGTACAGGTGGAGGACTACCGGTTCGCCGTCTCCCAGATGGCTCAGACGTCACTGCGGTCCATCATCGGCAAGAGCGACCTCGACGACCTCCTCTCGAACCGCGAACAGCTCAACCAGGGACTCGAGTTGATGATCGACAGCCCGGCCGTCGGCTGGGGCGTGCAGATCGACCGCGTCGAGATCAAGGACGTGTCGCTGCCCGAGACCATGAAGCGCTCGATGTCGCGGCAGGCCGAGGCGGAGCGTGAGCGGCGCGCCCGGATCATCAACGCCGACGCCGAACTCCAGGCCTCCAGGAAGCTCGCCGAGGCCGCCGCTGAGATGTCCGAACAGCCCGCGGCGCTCCAACTCAGGCTCCTGCAGACCGTGGTGGCCGTCGCCGCCGAGAAGAACTCGACCCTCGTACTGCCCTTCCCGGTGGAGCTCCTGCGCTTCCTGGAGCGGGCGACCCCGGGGGACGCGGTGCGGCAGCCGGGCGCCGAACAACCGCCGATTCCCGGCCCGGTGGCATCGGAATCAGGACAGGACTAGACCTCACCCTTTGCGGATCGCCCCTCTGCGCGGAGTGTTTGCAGTGGGAACCGACGTGGTGCGACAGGCGTATGACGGGGGTGCACGCGGCCGGGGGAGCGCATAGCGTCAGTCGCATGCGCGTCCTGAAGTCGACCTTGTGTGTCCCCTGTGGCCGTCGGGATAGTGGGCGCGTCAACCTACGGGACCGGCTCACCCCACAGCGGTCGGTTCCGACCCCCCACAGGAGGACGAGAGTTGAAGCACCGACGCATACCCAAGCGGCGTGCCGCCGCGGTAGGAGCGGGCATCGCCGCCCTGGTCGCCGCGGGAGTCACCTTCCAGACTGCGAACGCGAGCACGGACACCCCTGATGTGGCCCCGCAGACCCTGTCGATCGCGAAGGCCGGAAATCTCGCCTCGTCCCTGACCAAGGACCTCGGCGCGGACTCGGCGGGCACGTACTACGACGCGAAGGCCAAGCACCTCGTCGTGAACGTCCTGAACAAGGACGCGGCGGACATCGCGCGGGCGGCCGGAGCCAAGGCCAGAGTCGTCGAGAACTCCCTGGCCGAACTCAGGAGCGCCCGCACCACCCTGAAGCAGGACGCGACGATCCCCGGCACCTCGTGGGCGGTCGACCCGTCCACCAACAAGGTCGTCGTCACCGCCGACCGCACGGTCGACACCACCGGGTGGAACAAGCTCGGCAAGGTCGTCGACGGCCTCGGCTCCAAGGCCGAACTCCGGCGCACCAAGGGGGAGTTCAAGCCCCTCATCGCGGGCGGTGACGCCATCACCGGCAGCGGCGGCCGGTGCTCCCTCGGCTTCAACGTGGTCAAGGGCGGCCAGCCGTACTTCATCACGGCCGGTCACTGCACCGAGGCGATCTCGACCTGGTCGGACTCCAACGGCCAGGAGATCGGCAAGAACGAGCAGTCCAGCTTCCCGGACAACGACTTCGGCCTGGTCAAGTACACCGCCGGCGTCGAGCACCCGAGCGAGGTCGACCTCTACAACGGCTCCACGCAGCCGATCACCAAGGCGGGCGACGCGACCGTCGGCATGAAGGTGACCCGCAGCGGCTCCACGACCCAGGTCCACGACGGCTCCGTCACCGGCCTGGACGCCACCGTGAACTACGGCAACGGCGACGTCGTCAACGGACTCATCCAGACCGACGTCTGCGCCGAGCCCGGCGACAGCGGCGGCTCGCTCTTCTCGGGCGACACCGCGATCGGCCTCACCTCGGGCGGCAGCGGCGACTGCGCCTCCGGCGGGGAGACCTTCTTCCAGCCGGTGACGGAGGCGCTGTCCACGTTCGGCGCCGAGATCGGCTGACGTACAACAGCGAGTCAGAGCGACACAGGGGCCGGCCCGTCATCGACGGGCCGGCCCCTCACGTTCTGAGTGTCCGGGGCGCCCCGGGGCCCGGCTTCCGCCTGCCGCGGAACACGGAGGCGGCCATCGTGATCACGATGCCGGCGACCGCCCACGCGGCCAGCACCAGAAGCGGCCAGGTGACCGCGTTGCCCTTGAAGTAGGCGATGGAGCGGGCCACCCAGGTGCCCGCGCCCGGCGGCAGTGCCGGGCCGATCGCCTTCCAGAAGGGCGGCAGCATCGGCAGCGGGAAGGCGCCGCCCGCGCTCGGGTTGCCCGCGACCACCACGAGCAGGATCGCCAGGCCGATACCCACGATGCCGAAGAGCCCCTGAAGGGCGAGCGTCGCGGCGCCGACGGCGAAGATGATCAGCGCGCCCAGCCCCCACAGCGCCATGATGCTGCCGGGCAGCGCGCCGAGGATCGGTCCGACGATCACGGCGCCGCCGAGCCCGCCGACGATCGACACGAGCGCCATCGTGACCAGCCGGATGACCGCGCGCCGCGGGTCGGCGGGCCTGGCGCCCGTGCTGATCGCCAGGACCGAGGCGCACAGGTAGCCGCCGACGCACCAGCCGACGACCAGATAGAAGGACGACAGGCCGTCGAAGTCCTGAGGTGAGGCCGGGGCCACGTCGACGGTCCGCACCGTGCGGTGCTGGGCCGCCTCCAGTGTGGTGATGAGCCCGTCGAGGGCGGAGGAGAGGACGGTGCCGCCGCCGGAGGCGACCAGGAGGGTGTCGGTGGTGCCCCGGGGGTCGATGATCAGGGCCCCGTAGACGTCCCTGTTCATGACCTTGTCGCGGGCCGCGGCCGCGTCGGTGACCGGCCGCGGGTCGAGCGGACTGCCGGGGAGCCGGTCCAGCCGGTCCACGGCCTGCTGCGCGACGGCCGGGACCGGCGCGGCGACACCGAACGCCACGTCCTTCGGCTTCGGGTTGTGCAGGGCCCCTACATAGGAAGCGATGAAGAGCAGCTGGAGGGCGATCACGCCGATGACGAGCAGCGCGGCCCGCGGTGTGACGGCGCTCTTCACCTCGTCGAGGAAGGACCCGCGCGGGGGCCCGGGCGGGGTGTCGGCTGTCTGGGTCATGCCCTCACGGTCCGGGGAGCCCGGTCCGTACGCAGGCGGGGTGGGGCTGAACGGGTGCCGGGGGCAGCGACCTCGCTCGGATGTCGCACATGCGTTCGATACTTGGTCTATGGTGGTGATGGGGAGGCGAGAGCGGGTCGGTTCGAGGTGTGCAGGAGGTGCGTGTGCCAGGGTTCACGCATTTGCACACCGTTTCCGGGTTCTCCCTCAGATACGGGGCCTCGCACCCGGAGCGGCTGGCCGGGCGTGCCTCCGAGCGGAGCATGGACGCGCTCGCCCTCACCGACCGGGACACCCTCGCGGGCTCGGTCAGGTTCGCCAAGGCCTGCGTCAAGGCAGGGGTGCGGCCGCTGTTCGGGACGGACCTCGCGGTGAGCGGCCCCCCGCCGACCGGACCGGCCGCGCCGGGCCACGCCCCGGCCGAGCGGCGCAGGCAGCCCGTGCGCGGTGGTGCCTTCATCGACGAGTCGACCCCGCGCGTGACCTTCCTTGCCCGGGACGGAGCGAGGGGCTGGGCCTCCCTGTGCCGTCTGGTCACCGCCGTCCACGCCACCGGCGAGACCCGGCTGACCTGGGAGGACAACCACGGCGACGGCCTGACCGTGCTGCTCGGACCCGCGTCCGACGTCGGCCGCGCGCTCGCCGCGGGCCGCCCCGACCGGGCCGCGCGCCTCCTCGCCCCCTGGCGCGAGATCTACGGCGACGCCCTGCGCCTCGAAGCCGTTCACCACGGCCGTGAGGGCACGGGCCCCGGATCTCTGCGCCTGGCCGCCCGCACCGTCGGCTTCGCCGCCGAACAGGGCATCCGCCCCGTCCTCACCAACGACGTCCGGTACGCCGACCCGGGCCTCGGTCCGGTCGCCGACGTCCTCGACGCCGCGCGCCGCCTCGTCCCGGTCGACCCCCGGAAGGAACTCGACAGCGGAGAGCGCTGGCTGAAGGACGCCGACGCCATGCTGATGACGGCCGAACGGGTGGTGGAGGCGGCGGGCTTCCGCCGCGACGCCGCGTACCGGCTGCTCGAACAGACCAACGCCGCGGCGGCGGAATGCCGCGTCGATCCCGAGGACGACCTCGGCATCGGCTCCGTGCACTTCCCCGAACCGCGGCTCGTCGGCGCCGGCCGCCGCACCGCGCAGCGGGTCCTCGCGTCGCGGGCGGCGGCCGGGATGCTGCGCCTCGGGTACGACCGGAAACGGGAGTACTGGGAGCGGATGCACCGCGAGTTGGACATCATCGCCCACCACGACTTCGCCACGTACTTCCTGACGGTGTCCCAAGTCGTCGACGACGTACGGGACATGGGCATCCGGGTCGCCGCGCGCGGCTCCGGCGCCGGGTCCCTGGTCAACCATCTGCTCGGCATCGCGCACGCGGACCCGGTCGAACACGGCCTCCTCATGGAGCGGTTCCTGTCCAAGCGCCGCTCCGTCCTGCCCGACATCGACATCGACGTGGAGTCGGCCCGGCGCCTGGAGGTCTACCGGGCGATCATCGGCCGGTTCGGCGCCGAGCGCGTCGCGACGGTCTCGATGCCGGAGACGTACCGCGTCCGCCATGCCGTACGCGATGTGGGCGCCGCCCTCTCCATGGACCCGGCCGACATCGACCGGATCGCCAAGTCCTTCCCGCACATCAGGGCCCGCGACGCGCGGGCCGCACTGGAGGAACTGCCCGAACTGCGGGAACTGGCTGGGGAGTCCAGGCGGGGCGGGGACAGGTACGGACGCATGTGGGAGCTGGTCGAGGCGCTCGACGCGCTGCCGCGCGGTATCGCCATGCACCCGTGCGGGGTGCTGCTCTCGGACGCCTCGCTGCTCGCCCGTACGCCCGTCATGCCGACCAGCGGCGAGGGCTTCCCCATGTCGCAGTTCGACAAGGAGGACGTCGAGGACCTCGGCCTGCTCAAGCTCGACGTCCTCGGGGTGCGGATGCAGTCGGCGATGGCACACGCGGTCGCGGAGACCGAGCGGGCGACCGGCTCCACGGTGGACCTGGACGCGGTGGCGCCCGGTGACCCGGAGACGTACCGGCTCATCAAGTCCACCGAGACGCTGGGCTGTTTCCAGATCGAGTCGCCGGGCCAGCGGGACCTGGTGGGACGGCTCCAGCCGGCCACCTTCCACGACCTCGTGGTGGACATCTCGCTGTTCCGCCCGGGTCCCGTCGCCGCCGACATGGTGCGGCCGTTCATCGAGGCGCGGCACGGGCGCGCCCCGGTCCGCTATCCGCACCGCGACCTTGAGGGGCCCCTGAAGGAGACGTACGGGGTCGTCGTCTTCCACGAGCAGATCATCGAGATCGTGAACATCATGACGGGATGCGGCCGCGACGAGGCGGACCGGGTCAGGAGGGGGCTGTCCGACCCCGATTCGCAGGGGCGCATCCGGTTCTGGTTCGCGCAGCAGGCGGCGGCGCACGGATACGACGCCGAGACCATCGCCCGCACCTGGGAGATCGTCGAGGCCTTCGGGTCGTACGGGTTCTGCAAGGCGCACGCCGTCGCCTTCGCGGTGCCGACCTACCAGTCGGCGTGGCTGAAGGCCCATCACCCGGCCGCGTTCTACGCGGGATTGCTCACGCACGACCCCGGGATGTACCCGAAGCGGCTGATCCTCGCGGACGCGCGGCGGCGCGGGGTGCCGGTCCTTCCGCTGGACGTGAACAAGTCCGCGGTCGCTCACCGTATCGAACTGGTGTCTGATAAAGAGGGCGGCGACCACAAGAGTGGCGGTCACAAAGAGGAGAAGTGGGGCGTGCGGCTCGCGCTCTCCGACGTGCACGGCATCAGCGAGGCCGAGGCGGCCCGCATCGAGGAGGGGCAGCCGTACTCCTCGCTGCTGGACTTCTGGGAGCGGGCGAGGCCCAGCCGGCCGCTCGCGCAGCGGCTCGCCCAGGTCGGCGGGCTCGACGCGTTCGGCGCCAACCGGCGTGACCTGCAACTGCACCTGACGGAACTGCACCGGGGGACGCGCGGGTCCCGGGGTGCCCGCGGCGCCCAACTTCCCCTGTCCGGCGGCCACGGGACCGCGCGGGCCGGCCTGCCCGACCTCGGCGACGCCGAGCGGCTCAGTGCCGAGCTCGGTGTCCTCGGCATGGACGCGTCCCGCCATCTCATGGGTGACCACGAGAAGTTCCTCGAGGAGCTGGGAGTGCTGACGGCGCGCCGCCTGCGCGAGGCCGAGCACGGCAGGGTCGTACTGGTCGCGGGCGCCAAGGTCGCCACGCAGACCCCGCCGATCCGCTCCGGCAAGCGCGTCATCTTCACGACCCTGGACGACGGCACGGGCCTGGTCGACCTGGCCTTCTTCGACGACGCGCACGCCGCGTGCGCGCACACCGTCTTCCACTCGTGGCTGCTCCTCGTCCGCGGCACGGTCCAGCGGCGCGGCCCGCGCAGCCTCAGCGTGGTGGGCGCGGCCGCGTGGAACCTCGCCGACCTGGCCGAGGTCCGCAGGGAAGGCGGCCTGGACGCGGTGGCGCTGCGTCTGGCGGAGCCGCCCGAACAGCCGCCGTCCGACGGGGACGACCGGGTCGACGGCCGCCGCATCCGCATGACCACCGGATACGAGATGCACCCCTGGGCGGACCTGCGCCCGGCGGGCGACGGCCAGTCCGGGCCACCGCGCAAACTGTGGCACCAGAGCCCCGGGAGCGCGGGATGACGACTCTGTACGTACGGTTCCTGCCGCCGCCCATGCACGAGGCAGCGCTGCCCCAACTGATCGCCCTGCTGGGCGAGTTCAGCCCGACGGTCGAGGCGCTGCCGCCCGACGCCGCCCTCGTGGACCTGGGCGGGGCGGTGCGCTACTTCGGGCGGGACGCCGTCGAACTCGCCGCGGTGATCAGGGTGCGGGCGCTCGCCCTGTACGGGGTGGAGTGCGTGATCGGCGCGGGCCCCGGCCCGATGCTGGCGCGGATGGCGGCGCGGACGGCCTCGCCCGGGGTGACCAGGGTGGTGCCGGGGGACCCCGGCGCCGTGGCGGAGTTCCTCGCCGGGCAGCCGGTCGCCGCGCTGCCCGGCGTCGGCGCCGCCACCGCCCGCACCCTGTGCGAGTACGGGCTCGACACCCTCGACCGGGTGGCCGCCGCCCCGCAAGGCACCCTGCAACGGCTCACCACCGCCCGCATCGGCCGTGAACTGCACGAGAAGGCGCGTGGCGTCGACCGCACCCGGGTCACCCCCAACGCCGCCACGCGGTCCACCGCCGCCGAACGCCCCTTCACGCGCGACGAACTCGACCCGTACCGGCACCGCCGCGCCCTGCTCTCCCTCGCCGACGAGCTGGGCGCCCGGCTCCGCGACGGGAAGCAGGTGTGCCGCTCGCTGACCCTCACCGTGCGCTACGCGGACCGGTCCGCGACGACCCGCAGCCGTACGCTCCCCGAGCCCACCGCGCACACGACCGCGCTGTCCACGGCCGCGTACCGGATGTACGAGGCGCTCGGCCTGCAACGGGCCAGGGTGCGGGCGCTCGGTCTGCGGGCGGAGGGGCTCCGCCCGGTGGAGGGTTCCGCCCGCCAGCTGACCTTCGACCCCGCGGACGAGAAGGCGCGGGCGCTGGAGGCGGTGGCCGACCGGGCCCGGGCGCGGTTCGGACCCGGGGCGATCGTGCCCGGTCGGCTCGCGGCGTGAGCCCCTACCGAGCCCAGGGCGGCGTGACGCGCGAGCCGTCCGCCAGTGTGGCCTCCAGGCCAACGGACGTCGTGACCCACATGGTGGCGGGCAGGTCGCCCGGGTTCTCGACGGTGAGGGTCGCGCCCGGATTGACGATCGCGGTGTCGCCCGCGGCGAGCGTGTCCGTGCGCCCGTCGACCGTGAAGCGCAGGCTGCCGCTGAGCACGTGCAGGATCTCCTCGCGGGACACCGTGTGGGCGACGCCCGGGGTGCCCGCAGGGATCTCGGCCCGCCAGGCGCACAGCTCCTTGCTGCCGGTGGCGGGCTTGGCGTACGAGACGAAACGGGCGCCGTGCATCTCATGGACGGCGGCCTCGGATGCGCGGATGACTGGCATGCGACTCCCAGTGGTTCAGCCGACCGAGTGGCGGCTAAGTGGTCAAGTGACTTGACTATATAGTCAGGCAGCTTGACCAAATCGTCAAGGGTGTTTGAATGGCTCCGTGCAGAACTCCCAGGCCATGGCCCTCTCCGCCGCCCTGCTCTCCGCCGCCGGCGAGCTGACGCAACGCATCCATGAAGGGGTCGTCGCCCGCGGCTTCGAGGGGGTGCGGCCCGCGCACGGATTCGCGTTCACGCGGCTCTCCCGGGGCGGCGCGACCGCCACCGACCTCGCCGCGCATCTGGGGGTCACCAAGCAGGCCGCGAGCCAGCTCGTCGACGAGCTGGTGCGCAAGGGCTACGCCGAGCGCCGGCCTCACCCGGACGACGCCCGCGCCCGGCTCGTCGTCATGACCGAACGCGGCTGGGCGTGCGCGCACGCCGCGGAGGAGTCCGCCGCCGACGCGGTGCGACCGTGGGTCGAGCGGCTCGGCGAGCGCAAGGCCCGGGCACTGCTCGACCAGTTGACCGCCGTCGCGCCCGACGGGCCCATCAGGCCCACGTGGTGACATCGCGTCAGCATCAGGAGCGTCCAGTCGACACGGAGAGTTTTTACTGACGCGTAACTTCACTCTTTTACTACTGGCGCGTAATTTACTGGCAGTACGGCATCCTCGTGATCCGGATCACAGGGCACGCACCCCACATCGCCACTCCCTTGAGCCGCAAGGAGATCACACGATGCTGCCCCGGAACTGGAAACGTGCGGTCAGATCCCTGACCGCGGCCCTGCTGCTCACGGCCGCGGCCACCGCGGTCCCCGCCGCCGCCGTTCACGCCGACACCGCCCCCAGCAGCGGCTGGAACAACTACAACTGCAAGCCGTCCGCCGCCCACCCGCGCCCCGTCGTCCTCGTCCACGGCACTTTCGGGAACTCCGTCGACAACTGGCTCGTCCTCGCCCCCTACCTGGTGAACCGCGGCTACTGCGTCTTCTCGCTCGACTACGGACAGCTGCCCGGCGTCCCGCTGTTCAACGGCCTCGGCCCGATCGACAAGTCGGCGGGCCAGCTCGACACGTTCGTCGACAAGGTGCTCGCCGCCACCAGCGCCCCCAAGGCCGACCTCGTCGGCCACTCGCAGGGCGGCATGATGCCCCGCTACTACCTCAAGTTCCTCGGCGGCGCCGCGAAGGTGAACTCCCTCGTCGGTGTCGCACCCGACAACCACGGCACCACCCTGAACGGCCTGACCAATCTCCTGCCGTACTTCCCCGGGGCCGGTGACCTGCTGACCCTCGCCACCCCCGGCCTCGCCGACCAGATGGCGGGCTCCCCGTTCATCACCAAGCTCAACCAGGGCGGGGACACCGTCCCCGGCGTCCACTACACCGTCATCGCGACCAAGTACGACGAGGTCGTCACCCCGTACGGCACCCAGTTCCTGAGCGGCCCCGACGTCCACAACGTCAAGCTCCAGGACCTGTGCGCCGTCGACCTGTCCGAGCACGTCGCCATCGGCACCATCGACCGCGTCGCCTTCCACGAGGTCGCGAACGCCCTCGACCCGGCCCACGCCACCCCCACCACCTGCGCCTCGGCGGTGAGTTGAGCCCGGAGCAGTGAGCAAGAAAAAGGGCCGCCGTCCCCGGGCGTGGGCAGGGGGACGGCGGCCCGGCTGGGGGCGTCAGCGGCTGTGGCGCCCGCCCGTCACGGAGCGGCGCCGCACCGACGCGAACATCGTCGCGGCACCGACCGCCAGGACCGCGGCGCCGCCCATCGCGATGTACGGGGTGGTGCTGTCGCCGCCGGTCTCGGCGAGGTTCTCGTCGGCGAGAGGCTTCGTGGCACCGCCCTTCGCCTCCGGCCCGTTGCCGCCCGACGAGGCATCGGCGGCCGGCGCCGCGGACTCCTCGGTCTGCGGCTCGGCGCTGCCCCCGGCGGCACCGTGGTGGTGCTCCACGGACGACTTGCCGGCGCCGTCCGCGATCTCCTGGTCGGAGGGCGCGGAGGCGGCGGGAGCGGCCGCACCGGCCCCGCTGTCCTTGCCGAACACCACGTCGGAGCAGGTGTAGAAGGCCTCGGGGGAGTCGGAGCGCTGCCAGATCGAGTAGATGAGGTGGCGGCCCGACCGCGCCGGGACGTCACCGTCGAAGACGTAGTCGCCGTTCTCCATCTTCGGGTCGGTGACCTGACGAAGGGCTGCGCCTCCAGGTCCGACCACTTCAGCGGCTTCGTCGGGTCGTATGAGTCCTTGGTGATGTACAGCTCGAACGAGCCCTTGTGCGGGGCCGTTCCCTTGTAGTGGAACGTGTGACTGCCCGCCGACATCGGGCTCGACGGCCAGTCGGCGCGCGCAAGATCGAGCCCCTTGTACTTGTCGTTGCCCGCGCTGCACAGCTTGCCGTCGGGGATGATCTCCTTCGACTTGCCCGCGGCGTTCGCGATGTTGACCGCGTTCCAGTCGTAGAAGGCCTGCGCGCCACTGGCCGCGACGGCGGCCTTGCACGCCGCGGACTGCGGGCTCTCCGGGCCCTCCGCGTAGCAGGCGGAGACGCGGCTGACCGGGTCCGTCATCGAGCCGTGCGCCGACGCGGGCGCGGCGGCCAGCGCGGTCAGGGCGAACGGGACGGCACCTGCGACGGCGAACGCGGCGGCCTTGCGGCGAACTGTCATGAGTGGAACTCCTCAACGGCGGTTCAGGGGTGGGGGGACGGGCCGCGACGACGGCCCCGGCGGTGAGAAAGCTAGCCCCTGAAAACCGCGAAATCGCCTGCTGAGAGCAGGCGATGGCGATCTTTATGGTGGGTTTAAGGAGGTGCTCAGGCTGCGATCAGGTCCCGTACTGTGCGGCCATGACTCACACAGTTCGCCGCGCAGTGGCAGCCGACGTACCCGCCGTGAAAACGGTGACCGACGCCGCCTACCACCACTACATCGACCGCATCGGAGTGGTGCCCGCGCCCATGGAGGCCGACCACGGCGCCGAAGTGGCCGCGGGCAGGGTCTACGTCGTGGACGGGGAGCGGGGCGGAGCGCCCGCCGTCGTCGGGCTCGTGGTCGTCGAGCCCCGCGAGGACCATCTGTTCCTCGACAGCATCGCCGTGCACCCCGACGCCCATGGACAGGGCGTGGGGCGACGGCTGCTGGCATTCGTCGACGAGCACGCGCGCGTGCTCGGCCTTCCCGAGGTACGGCTCTACACGAACGCGATGATGTGGGAGAACCAGGAGATCTATCCGCGGTACGGATACGAGGTGGTGGAGCGCCGCGTCGATGGCCCCTACGACCGCATCCACTACCGCAAGGGGCTCTCCATCGACCGGCCCGCGTGACGCGTGCGCCCCGGCCCGCTCACTCGTCGGGCCACCACGTGCGCCGGATGTCCTTGCGCACTTCCGGACGGTCGTGGCGGCGCTCGGCGGCGGCGTCTTCCTGCTGCTGCCGGCGGGTGGTGCTGGTCTTCGCCACGGGCTTGTTGATGGTCACACGGCGCATGACTGCCTCCTGTGCCTACCCCGGTTCCACTGCGGTACCGCTGTAGACGTGTTCCCCGGAGGGTGACGCATCGAAGCGTGATTGTCAGTGGCAGGTGTCACGATCTGGGCATGAGTATGAGCGAGGACACCACGAACCGGGACATGGCGCCCCTCGATCCGGTCGACTGGGACGCCGAGGCCGCGGCCTTCGACGACGAACCCGACCATGGTCTGCGTGATCCCGCCGTGCGCGGGGCCTGGGCCGCACGCCTGCGGGACTGGCTGCCGGACCACCCCTGCGACCTGCTCGACCTGGGCTGCGGCACGGGCAGCATGTCGCTGCTCGCCACCGACCAGGGACACAGCGTGACCGCGGTCGACCTGTCGCCCGCCATGGTCGACCTCGCGCGCGCCAAGCTCGCCGGCCGCGCCGCGCGGGTGCTCGTCGGGGACGCCGCAGCGCCGCCCGTCGCAGGCGAGACCTTCGACGTCATACTCGTGCGGCACGTCGCGTGGACACTGCCCGACCTCGACGGTGCCCTCGCGCACTGGCTCTCGTTGCTGCGGCCCGGCGGGCGGCTGATCCTGGTGGAGGGCGTGTGGGGAACGCTCTGCCCCGTCGGCGTCCCGGCGGTCCGGCTCACCGGCGCCCTCGCCCCGCTCGCCACCCACGTCCGGCACGAACCGCTCTCCGGCGACGCGCTGTTGTGGGGGAGACAGGTCGATGACGACCGGTACGCGGTGGTCGCGACCGCACGGCTCTAGGCGAGCAGCCGGGCGAACCCCTCGGTGCGCGCGAGGAGTTCGAGGTCGTCGAGGGCGCGCAGCGCGGCCGCCGCCGCGTGCGGGTCGCTCTCCGCGAGCCCGCTCTCCGCGAACTCGTCCTCGTCGAGCCGCAGTACGTCACGGCCGTCCGCCGAGACCCACAGGTCGAGGTCGAGATCCTCCACGACGAGTTCGCCGCCCTCGCGGACCGCCGGCCGGGTCACGTCGCAGTACCAGCCCTTGAGCGTGCCGCCGCCGGTGCGCACCTCCTTGACCGCGTACCACCGGTCCCGCCAGTAGTGCTCGGTGAAGGTGTCGCCCGGCCCGAAGCGCACGAACCCGAAGTCCCTGACCCCGGGGGAGGCCCAGGCGGCGGTGACGGTCACGCGCGTGCCGTCGTCGCGGACGACGTCCGCGGGATAACGGATCTTCGTGCGGCCCGCTTTGAGCAGGACTACCTCAAGCGTCTCGGTCGTCTCAGGTGAGAGTGCGGACATGGCGTACCTCCGTGGCACAGATCTCGTAGCCGAACCATTTGTTGATCGCGAGCATCGGGCCGTTCCCCGCGTCGTTGCCCGTGAACGCCTCCGTGATGCCCGCCTCGCGTGCGCGGTGCAGGGAGTCGTTCTTGGCCAGCTTGGCCAGGCCGCGGCCGCGGAACCCCCGCGCGGTGCCGGTCATGCCCGACGTGTAGCGGGTCTCGTCATCGGTGCGGGACAGGCTGAACGCCACGGGCCGGCCGTCGGCCACGGCCACCGAGGTCAGTTCGTGGTCGGTCAGCGGATGGTGCCAGGTCTCGTCGAGCCAGTGCTCGTAGTCCGTGAACTCCGTGGCCACGTCGCTCGGTTCATCGCTCACGGTCTCCGCGTCCAGTTCGAACAGCGGACGCGGGTCGTCCGCGAAGTCCGCGCCGGTCCGCAGCGTCACTCCGGCCGGCGCCGCGGCGAGCGGCGGCAGCGTGCCGTGCGCCAGATCGAGGCGGAGGAAGTGGGCCGGCCGGCTCGCCCGGTAGCCGCGGCGCGCGGCGAACGCCCGGTCCCGCGGGGTGTCCAGCACCCACGAGTAGACGGCGACGGCGCCCTCACCGGCGAGATACTCCTCCGCCGCCCGCACGATGAGGGACCCGGCTCCGAGACCTGTGTGCCCGGGATCCACATAGACGTTCACATAGCCCTGCCCCGGGTCCGGGCTGTCGTACGCGATCCCGACCTGCGCGGTGCCGACGACCTCGCCGTCGGCCTCGGCGACCAACGGCCGGTACCGGGCGTCCGGATGGGCGTGTGCCAGATCGAAGGCGACCGACTCGGCGGTGGCGAGCATGGCGGGCAGTGCGGCGCGGCGAACCCGGGCGAACGCAGCCGCGTCCTCGGGCCGAAGGGCCCGGACGATCACAGTCATACGGCCGCACGCTACGCGCGGGGCGCGCCGGGGTGCCTCCCATTTTTGCGAGGTGCGGGACAATCGGCCCGTGACCTTGAAGATCGACATCGATGCGGGCGCGGCGACGGCGCCCTACGAACAGGTACGGGCGCAGATCGCCGGACAGGCCCTCTCCGGGACCCTGCCCGTCGGCTACAAATTGCCGACGGTGCGCGGGCTCGCCGAGACGCTCGGCCTGGCCGCGAACACGGTGGCCAAGGCGTATCGGGCGCTCGAGTCGGACGGGGTGATCGAGACGCGCGGCCGCAACGGCACGTTCGTGGCCGCCGCCGGTGACGCGTCGGCCCGGGAGGCCTCGGCGGCGGCCGCCGCGTTCGCGGAACGGGCCCACCGCCTCGGCCTCTCCGAGGCGCAGGCGCTTGCCGCGGTACGGGACGCGCTGCGGGCGTCGTACGGGGACAAGGGGTGACCGGGTAGCAGCCCTGGGCACCCAGGTCCTGAGCCACCTACAGGTACAGCCCCGCGTCCGCCGAATCGCGCTGGTCCGGGACCGACGCCGGGCTGGTGCCGCGGCGCAGCGCGTACAGCTCTGCGAGCGTCGCGCCGTCGCGGCCCACGCCTTCCTCGTTGCCGAGCCAGTCCACCGACTCACGGTGGGTGAGGGGGCCCACCTCGATACGGGCCAGGCAGCGGCCGGGGCGTACGACCGCCGGGTGGAGACGCTCCAGGTCCTCGTTCGTCGTGACGCCGACCAGCACGTTCCGCCCCTGCCCGAGCAGGCCGTCCGTCAGGTTGAGCAGGCGTGAGAGCGCCTGCCCCGCCGTGTGCTTGGCCTCGCCGCGGATGAGCTCGTCGCAGTCCTCCAGGAGGAGTAGGCGCCAGCGGCCCTTCGCCGTGCCGTCGTCCTCGCCGATCGCGATGTCCATGAGGTAGCCGACGTCGGAGAACAGCCGCTCCGGGTCCAGTACGCAGTCCACCTGGCACCAGTCCCGCCACGACCGGGCCAGCGTGCGCAGCGCGGACGTCTTGCCCGTGCCGGGGGGCCCGTGCAGCAGGAGCAGCCGGCCGGCGATGTCCTCCGGGGTCGTCTTCATCAGCTGGTCCATGGCCCCGGCCACCGGCGCCGTGTAGTTCTCCCGCACATCGTCCCACGTACCGGCCGAGATCTGCCGCGTGGTGCGGTGCGGTCCGCGCCGGGGCGAGACGTACCAGAACCCCATCGTCACGTTCTCCGGCTGGGGTTCGGGCTCGTCGGCGGCGCCGTCCGTGGCCTGCCCGAGCACCTTCTCGGCCAGCTCCGCGGTGGTCGCCGTCACCGTGACGTCGGCGCCCCTGTTCCAGCGGGAGACGAGGACGGTCCAGCCGTCGCCCTCGGCGAGCGTCGCGCTGCGGTCGTCGTCGCGCGCGGAGCGCAGGACCACCGCGTGGGGCGGCAGGAGGGTGGCCCCCGACCGCACCCGGTCGATGTTCGCCGCGTGCGAGTGCGGCTGCTCGCCCGTCGCGAAACGGCCGAGGAACAGCGCGTCGACGACGTCGGCCGGAGAGTCGCTGTCGTCGACGTTGAGCCGGATCGGCAGCGCGTCGTGTGGGTTCGCAGACATGCCCGCCATGATCCGCCACGCACGGCGCTCCCGCACGGGATTTCCGCAGCGCGTCACACGCTTGCCCGCACGGCGGCCCGCTCCCGTTCGCCGTTACGACCCTGTCGCAGCGGAGTCTGTCCCTCCGTGAAGGACCGTAGTTACTCTTGCCCTTGATGGGACGTCATGGGTGGAATTCGGGGGCGGGGCGGTGGCGGCTCACCGCTCTGCTCGGCGTGGGGGTGGCCGTTCTGGCCCTGGTGCTGACGGTGATCAGCACACTGCCGAACGACCGGGCCGACGACAGGGGCACCACGAGCGCCGGTGACAAGGTGCACGGCTCCCCGTCCGACCCGTCCGCGCAGCTGGGGCCGGCGGTCGGGTGGGGCTTCACGCACACCCAGTACAGCGCGGACGAGGGAGACGACGGCGCGACGCGGCGGGTCGAGGACATGCTCTCCGGCCAGGGGGTTCCGCAGATCCAGCACATCATGGGCTGGGGCGCCGGGAACCCCGAGCCGGTCAAGGGCCGTTACGACTTCGACGAGATGGACCGCCGGATCGACTTCATCAGGAAGTCGGGCGGCACCCCCGTCGTCACGCTGTGCTGCTCCCCGGACTGGATGAAGGGCGGCAAGGCGGGGGTCGACAACACGGACTGGAGCCGGCAGTCCCTGGAGACCGCGCCCGACCGCGCGCACTTCAAGGACTTCGCCGCGCTCGCCGCGACGGTCGCCAAGCAATACCCGGACGTGCGTCACTTCATCGTCTGGAACGAGTTCAAGGGCTTCTGGAACAACGGGAAGCAGCGCTGGGACTACGAGGGCTACACAGAGCTGTACAACCTCGTCTACAAGGCCCTCAAGAAGGTCGACAAGGACATCATGGTCGGCGGGCCCTACCTGGTGATGGACAGCGTCGACCCGCGCCAGAGCGAGAACGCGTCGGCGGACGTGAAGGGGCCCTGGGGCAGCATGGACCAGCGGGTCCTCGACGCCTTCGACTACTGGAACAAGAACAAGGCGGGCGCCGACTTCGTCGTCGTCGACGGCTCCAGCTACACCGTCGACGACGAGCTGCTGCCCGACGCGTTCAAGGCCACCGACAAACTCACCGCCGTCGGCAAGTGGGTGGAGCGGCAGACCCGTGACCTGCCCCTGTGGTGGGCCGAGTACTACGTGGAGCCCGGCGACCGGAACGACGACCGCAAGGGCTGGAGCGAGCCGCACCGCGTCGCGGTCCAGGCGTCCGGCCTCGTCGCGATGGCCAAGGGCGGCGCGTCCTCCGGCTTCTACTGGAACCCGGAGGAGAAGACGGGCACGACGTGCGCCGGCTGCCTGTGGACGCCCACGCAGTCGGGCGACGGCGGCACGAAACTGCCCATGTACGACCTGATCTCCCGCTTCCACAGGGCGTTCCCGCCCGGCACCGCGTACGAGACGGTGCCGGTCGCCGCGGACGACGTACCGAACGTGCGGGTGCTCGCCGACGACAGGACGGTCGTCGTGGTGAACACCCTGAACCGGAAGATCAGCGCGAAGGTCGACGGGAAGCGGTTCGAGATGGGTGCCTACGAAGTGAAGTGGCTCGAGCGGAAGTAGTCCGCCCGAGCCACCGACTGCTCACAGGACCCGCGGGGCCTACGCCATCGTCAGGAATCTCTGGAGGATGGACGCGAGCAGCACCGCCAGCAGCGGCAGCGAGAACCAGAAACTGCTCTGCAGCCAGCGCAGTTGTCGCACACCCGGCCGTACCGCCACCCGCACGATCTCGCGCGCCCCGAGCAGCAGGACCAGGGCGACGGCCGCGAGCCCGCCCACCACGGACCACGGGGTCCAGGTGATCTGCGGGCCGATCGGCCCCGGCTCGGCCTTCGGCACCTCACCGCTCGGCTGCTTGCGCAGCGTGTACATCGTGACGTCGTCGTTGACGAGGACCTTCGTCAGCTCCTGGCGTTCGTCGAGGTTGCGGATGAGCCGCGTCTCCCAGGTCTTCGAGTAGCCGACGTCCATCTGCAGATAGACGACCTGACTCTTGTTGATCACGAGGTACGAGTTCGGGCCCGCGTCCTTGAGCGCCTTCACCAGGCTGGAGACGAGGACGGGGTCGACGGGCGCGAGGGTGGGAACGTACTGCACCTTCTCCATGTCACGTGTGCCCCACGGCATCGCGGGCGTGACGTTGTCGACGATGTCGTTGCTCATCCACAACAGGCGGACCGTCGGGTCGTCGTGCGCGTAGACGTAGTCCATCGCCGCGACCTCGCCCGGCCTGATCCGCTCGAACGGCTCGTTGCCCCAGCGCGCCACGAGGAACCCGCCCATCAGGATCAGGCCGGCCAGCAGCGCGGCGAGCGGCGCGAGGCTCACCCGGTCGCGGTCGCGTTCCTTCGCGGTGATCCCGGTGCGCGGGAACAGCGCGAGCCCGGCGAGCAGCGCCGCGCCCGGCAGCGCGAACATGAAGACGCGCAGCGCCATCTCGCCGCCGTACGACTGCATGCCGAAGCCCAGGAACGGGACGAACGTGAGGACGAGGAGGGAGCGCTCCCGGTACTTGGCGTCGCGCCGCCGCCACCAGCCCCAGCACGCGAACGCCATCACACCGCCGGCGAGCAGCACGCGCGCGTAGAGGACGAGTTTGTGGGCCGAACTACCCCCCTGGATACGCCCGGAGACCGACGACGACACATTGCCGCCGACGCCGCCGAGCCCGCCGAACAGCTCGTCGAAGTGGCCCGACCAGTACGGCTCCGCGAGGAACGAGACCCAGACGGCGACCAGGACCGCGAACAGGATCGGCAGGCCGCGCAGCTCGGAGCGGCCCACGAGCACCAGGACCGCGAGGACCCCGAGCATCACGAACGGGGTGAGCTGGTGGGCCGGGACTGTCGCCGCGAACAGGCCGATCAGGACGAGCAGCAGCACCGCCCGCTGGCGCCGGTCGGTGGGTTCGACCTCCAGCTCGCCGGGCCGCCGCTTCGTCCACAGCACCCTCGGCGCCCGGAACCACACCAGCAGGATGGCGACGAAGGCCAGGTAGAGGAGGTACGTGAAGCCCTGCGGGGAGAAGTAGTCCTGGCCGACCCAGCCGCTGAGCACGAAGATCCACAGCCCGGTCCACCGGGCGCGCCAGCTCGCCCGCATCGAGCGTGTCAGCAGGAACATCGGTGCCAGGTAGAGCAGTTGCATGGCGAGCGGCCACCAGCGGATGACCTCCGTCATGTTTGTGACGCCGCACGCCTTGGCGACGAATGTCGCAGCGGCGAAGAATCCCGGCCAGCTCCAGCGCGCGTCCAGGTCGGGCACCGCCGAGCCGGTCCTGTCGATGTACTCCATGAAGCCCAGGTGCTGCCATGCCGTCGCGAACCGCGGCTCGGCCTCGATCACGGCGGGCAGGGCGTGCAGCGAGACGACCGTGGCGAGCAGCGTCAGCAACAGTAGCCATTTGTGCGGGCGTTCGAGCCACAGGAGGGACGCGAACACGCCGATCAGGAGCGCCGCGCCGAGCAGCGTCGCGGGCGGCAGCACCGAGATGAGCCCGAGCCCGCCCATCCCGTCGAGATCGCCGTCGCTCAGGCCGAGTACGGGTCCCCAGTACAGCCCGAGCGCGGCGACCAGCAGCAGTGCCAGGACGACGACGCGCGGGCTCAGCAGCGCGAGTCGGTCCCGCAGGGTCCGGGGGGTGGCTGCGGGCGTGGCAGGCGGGGCGGGAACTGCGGTGTCGAAGGCGCCTGACGTGTCAGAGGTGCCATTGATGCCTGAGGTGTCAGAAGCCTCGGACGTGGCAGAAGTTTCGGATGTGGCAGAGGCCGAGGCCGGCTCCGGCTCGGCGGGCGGTCTTGGCGCCGGTGGGGACTTCAGCGCCCAGGTCGGCCGGTGACCCATGTCGTCCTCCCCGCCCCCCGCCGACGGCGTCCCGTGCGCGGGTGTCGCGGGCCCCGGCCGGACGTCGGGGCGCCGCTCCTGATGGTCCAGATTGAGCTGCACCGCGAGGTGCAGTGTGTCGGAGTCGAGTGTGCCGCGCAGCGCCTGCCCGGGACCCTGCCGCTTGGCCCCCGTGGTCCTGTCCGGAGTGCCGAGGTCGGCCAGATCGCCGTCCGGGGCCCCCACGACGGCCGGCGCCGGGGGAGCGGTCCGCACGATGCGGTACAGCTTCGGCGCGGCGAGCGCCACGATCACGGCCAGGCTGGAGATCTCCGCGACGCCCGCGCCCGTCAGGCCCATCCGGGGCAGGAGCAGCAGCGTCAGACCGAGGACCAGGACGCACAACAGGCCCTGCAGCCAGGCGAGTCCGGCCGTCCGGCTCTGCGCGCGCAGCACGGCGAAGTACGTCTCCATGACCACGCGCAGGGCCGCGCCGACGGCGAACCAGCGCAGCAGCGGCGTCGCCGCGTGCGCGTAGTCGTCGCCGAAGACGTGCAGGACCAGCGGCGCCGCGAGGAACAGCAGCCCGCAGATCGGCAGCATGATCCGCGCCATCCGGCGCAGCGCCGCCCGGGTGTTCGCCGCGAGCTGCGCGGGGTCGTGCGAGCCCTCCACCGTCAGTGAGGCGCCCATGTTGATGGCGAGCAGGTTGACGGTGCCGCCGATGGTGGTGGTGATGTAGAAGTACGCGTTGTCGGCGGAGCTGACCTGCGAAGCGATCAGGACCGGGACGAGATAGACCACGGCGAGCGAGAACAGGGAGCCCGTGTAGTCGCCCGCCAGGAAGCGGCCCACCTCGCGCAGCGTCGGCGGCTTCGTCCGGTGCGCCGTGAGCTCGACGTGCCGCGGCACCAGGCGCCGGAACACCAGCCAGCCCAGCGGGATCACGGACGTCGCGATGGCCACGACCCACGAGACGAAGACGCCGGTCGTGGGGATCGCCACGGCGAACGCGATCAGCAGGCCCAGCTTGACCGTGGAGAAGACGGTGTTGCCGACCGGCACCCACAGCGCGCTGCGCAGCCCGGTCAGCACGCCGTCCTGGAGCGTGAGCAGCGACCAGGCGACCACGGCGGCGATGAAACCGAGCCCGTTGACCGGGCCGTGCAGGAACCGGTACGACGGGCCCCAGACGTCCAGCGTCAGCAGGAAGACCAGCGCCGCGCACGCGACGGCAAGCGAACTCCCCGCGTACGTACGGAAGATGAAGCTGCCGGTGCGCCGCCCCGCGATCGGGATGAAGCGGGCCAGCGCGCCCGTCAGGGTCACCGCGGTCAGCCCCGCGAGGAACTTCATCGCCGCGATGGCCGCCGAGCCCTGGCCCACGGAGTCCGCCGAGTAGTAGCGGGCGGCAGCAAGCCAGAAGCCGACGCCGAGCACTCCGGAGATGCCGGTGTTGAGCATCAGGGCATAGGCGTTGCGGAACAGCTGGTTCCCGCCCCCCGACCCCATGCCGTCCTTGTTGCCCTTGCCACCCTTGCCCATGCCGGGCAGCCGCAGTTTGCGGCCGGCCGGCTGCTCGGGCTCGGTCGGCGGTGTGGTCGTGGCGGCCTGGGCGGTGGTCGTGTCAGACACGGGTTCGGATTGCCTTCCGGCGGACCTGTCGGGCTCTGCGGACGAGGGCGTACCCCTTGGTGAGGGCACGGTCCCTGGCGAAGTTGCGGGCGATCGCGCGGCCCTCCAGGAGCCGCGTGAACTCCTCGATACCGGTGGTCCGGCGCACGGTGACACGCTGCAGGGCGTACGGGCCCTGCCGCCGCCGGGCCAGGCCGTTGCCGACCGCCAGGGACTGGGCGAACCCGGCCCCGCGCACGGCGGCGCGCACCCGCCGGCTGGAGTAGCCGTACGGATACGCGAACGACTGTGGCGCCGAGCCGAGTTCGTCGGCGACGATCTCCTTGCAGCGCAGCAGCTCGAACCCGAGCGCGTCGTCGTCGAGCTGGTCGAGCTGCGGATGCGTGTGGCTGTGCCCGCCGATCTCCGTCCCGGCGCCGGCGAGCGCGCGCACCTCGTCCCAGCCGAGCATCGTGTCGAGCCCGCGCCCGGTGTCGTACGCCCCGCGCAGCCAGCCCGTCGACACGAACAGCGTCGACGGGAAGCCGTGTTTGGCGAGGACGGGGAGCGCGTGCCGGTGCACGCCCTCGTAGCCGTCGTCGAAGGTGATGAGGACGGGCCGCTCGGGCAGGGCGCGCCCCGGGGAGCGCCAGATCGCGGCGAGTTCGGCGGTCGTCAGGGGAGTGAGGCCGAGGTCGGCGACGGCCGCGAGCTGCTCGGTGAACGCCTCTGGCGTCACCGACAGCTCACGCGTCGCGTCGTTCGGCTCACGCGCCACCGAGTGGTACATGAGGATGGGTACGGGCGTGCTCATGACGGCCCACCACCCCCCTCGGCGGCCCCGATCTCCACGACCGAGAACGTCGCGCCCGTCCTGCGCGCCCGGAAACTGCCGAGCGCGTACCCGCCGGCCGTCGTGAGGACTCCGGCCACGATCGCCCCGGCCCGTCCCGCGCCCCCCGGCCGTGCGAGGACGAAGTCCCGTACCCCGCGGGCCACTCCGGCCGGCAGGACCCGCGTGGCGTAGCGCCGCTCGGACTCGAGGCCCTTGTCCGCTCCCACGCTCTGCGCGACCAGTGCCTTGGAAAGCCCCTCGGCGTACGCCCGGGTGCGGAAGTAGGCGAAGCGCTCGCGGCCCGCGGGGACCCGGTGGTGGATCACCGCGCGGTCGTCGATCAGGAGCACCGCGTCCGGCCTGGCGCGGGTGAGCCGGATGCACAGCTCCGTCTCCTCGCAGCCGAGCGGCCGCTTGTCGCCGTCGCGGCCGATGCCCGTCGCGAAGCCGCCCGCCGCGTCGAACGCGGAGCGCCGGAACGAGGCGTTCCCGCCGAGCACGTTGCGCACCCGCACCTTCCCGCGCGGCAGCCCCTTGTACGTACAGCCGACGACCCAGTCGAACTCCTCGGGGAACCACGCGGGGCGGCGGCCGGAGGCCCAGACGGGTTCCGTGCGGCCGCCCACCGCCATGACCAGGGGATCGTCGTACCCGGCGGCGAAGTGACGCAGCCAGTCCCGCTCCGCGACCGCGTCGTCGTCGAGGAACGCGATGATCCCGCCGCGCGAGACCGCGATGCCGGTGTTGCGTCCCGCGGACAGGCCGCGGGGGCCCGCGTTGGCGAGCACACGGACGTCTTCGGACTCCTTGAACTCCTGGCCGAGTCGCTCCAGGAGAGCCGGATTGTGGTCGACCACCAGCAGCGTCTCGAGCGCCGGAAGCGACTGCGCCCGCACCGAGGACACCGCCGCGAGGATGTCCTCCCAGCGGTCCTCGGTGTAGACGCAGATCACGACGGACACGCCGCCGTGCGGGGCGTGAGCGCTCAAGACACCTCTCCCCGGCCCGTGTTGAGCATGGTCGCCTGCGTCCGGCGGCGGCGCTGGGCGCGCCGGGTCGAGCGCTCCTTGAGGATCACCTTGAGGACCCGGAGCCCGTCCCGCACGGCCCGCAGGTTGCTCGCGCCATGGATCCGCAGATACTCGTGGCTCGGGATCTCCTGGACCTTGAGGCCGGCCTTGACGACCCGGATGTTCATCAGGGTCTCGACCTCGAAGCCGGTGCAGTCGAGGTCGATCTGGTCCAGGCAGTGCCTCCAGAACGCGTTGTAGCCGTAGCAGAGGTCGGTGTAGCGGGCGCCGAACTTCTTGTTGACGACCGTGCACAGCGCCCAGTTGCCCAGCTTGCGGATCGGCGTCATGTCGTCGGTGCCGCCGCTGTTGGCGAAGCGGGAGCCCTTGGCGAAGTCGGCGCCCGAGACCAGGGCGGAGACGTAGGAGACGATCTCCTGGCCGTCCGCGGAACCGTCCGCGTCGACCATCACGATGATGTCCCCGGTGCACGCCTCGAAGCCCGCGATCAGGGCGTCGCCCTTGCCCTTGCCGCGCTGCGGGACGACGACCACGTCGGGCCACAGTTCGCGGGCGACTTCCACCGTGTTGTCGGTGGAATTCCCGTCGACGAGAACCACTTCGTGGATCCAGTCGGGAAGTGTCTTGAACACATACGGAAGATTTTCCGCCTCATTCATGGCGGGGATCACGACGCTCACCGGCGGCGCAATCGCGAGATGGGTCGAGATCGCCCTGTACTGGCTGGTTATCGCAGGACGCACAAAAGAACTCATGAGTCTGGTCCCTCTCGTCCGGTGGACCGCCCGCCCCGGGCGGTCCGGTTGTCTGTCCGGTTCGAAAGGGGGGTTCTCACTTACGGCCATGACAAATAGAGCTCTGTACAGGCCGGGTGAGCTGGCAAAATAGACCGATCGACTAAATCGGCCACGCGGCACGCGACTCGGCGGAAACTCGGTCACCGAGCACGGCACCCCCCTACCGCGCCCCGCGCCTGACCATCGCGATCCTGAGCCCTCCCCTAGATCGCTATTGCGTTGATGGTCCGATGCGGGTGGATGTACGACGGTATTGATGATTGAGACTGTATGGCAAGACCTGTATCCGGGCCTCACCTTTCTGTTGTTTTGGCCTTTACCTGACCCTCGCCCTTAACTCCCCGAACGGATTTTCCCCATCCGTTTCAGGAGTTTGTCGGCCGGCTCGAAGAACTCGGGCCGGGACAGCACGGTGTTACGCAGCGCCCGGACCGGAGCGCGGCGCGCCCGGTGTCCGAGAGCGACCGGATGACGGCGCGTCACCCAACCCTCGTGCACGATCAGTTCCCGTGTCTTGAGGGAGTCCTTGTATTCCTTCTGGCCGCGGCCGAGATCCAGATAGGCGATGCCGTCGGCGGCGGCCGCCTCGGCCATGCGCAGATGCAGGATCAGCCCGGGCGAGAACTTCGCGAACGCCGGGTCGTAGGCCGGGAACCAGCAGGCGAGCACGCGCTCCGAGCGGAGCCCGAAGTGCGCGGCGACCGGCTGCCCGCCCGCGTACAGGACCGACAGGATCCCGGCGAACGGCTCCGAAGAGGTGTGGAAGAGCTGCTGCGCGAGGCGGGTGATCCAGGCGTGCGCGAAGCGGTCGCTGCGGCCGGTCCTTCGGTACTGGGCCGACTTCCACTCCATCAGCGTCGCCAGGGCCCGCGGGTCGCGCTCGTCGTGCACGTAGCGCACCTCGCCGGCGTCCCGGCCCAGCTTGCGGTCCTTGGCCAGCGTCGTCCTGGCGAACTTCGGCGACCGCTCGCGCAGCAGGCGCAGATACGTCTCGTACCCCTGGTCGACGTCCATGACCGGGGAAGGGAAGCTGCCGGAGGCCTCCGCCTCGAACGGCTCCTGGCCTCCCGCCAGGTGGTCGAACTCCCATACCGAGAGCCCGCAGGCCCGCAGCAGGTCGCGGGCGTCCCACTCGAAGCCGGGTCTGTGCACCAGGCCCTGACTGTCGGAGACGCCGAGGCCGACGGCCCTGCCGACGCCGGTCACGGATCTCTGGAACGGGAAGAACGCCGCGGGTTCGCCGTCCTCGCGCACGACGGCGATCCGCACCCCGCGCCGGCAGCGGCCCATCGCGAGGGTGAACTCGGGAGAGAGGAAAGGGTTCGCCAGCTCGGGTGTGCCGTGCAGATGCGCCTTGGACTGCATGGCGGTCCAGGCGGCCCGGTCGGCGGCGGTCAGCTCACCGGGCCGGTGCAGGGTGATGTCCACGTCAGGAGTCCCGCCTTCCCGGTGCGCGGCCGAGCAGCCGTCGCGCGGGGACCATGGGTGCGAGGAGGCCGACGACGCTGATCGCCGCGATCGTGACGACCCCGCCGGTCATCGACCAGCGGTGCGTGGCGAGCATCGCCTCGGCCACGAGCAGGTCGAGCGCGACCGCTCCCGCGACGGCGGAGATCCAGCGGCCCCACGGATCGAGTCCGCGCAGCGCCGAACCGATCGCGGCGCCCGGCGCCGCGAGCAGGAAGAAGAGCGTCAACGGGCCACGCAACGGCGACGAGATGTCCGCGAGCGCCAGTACCGCGCCGACCCCTGCGACAGCGGCGGCCACCCCTGCCAGGAGGGGTGATACGTCCCTGCTGCGCCCCCACTGCGCAGGTGACGGTGCTCTGTCTGATGACGGTGGCTTGATGCCGATGGTCTGCATTGGCGACTTTGCCCCCCGAAGCGCCGGATGCCGGGCTTCAATGTCGCGCAGTCCCGGGGCCCCAGTCAAGGTGCGGAGGGAGTGTGCAGATGTCATACGCGCGTTCCCCGGAGACCGGGTGTGTCACCAGCGAACTCACGTTCACACAGGTGCAGTTGGGAATGACCGGTCTACGGGCGTAGCGCAAGGAAGTTGAGGGTATGTCATAAGCCTGACATGTACCTGCAATCGGGCGTCGGGCGAACTCTCGTGAGGCGTACGAGAAAAAGATTGACATGGACACTTCCCGTGAACTGTGGGGCGTGCTACCACAGTTGTGGCAGAGATCCTGCTAAAGGAGGTTTTCATGAGACGTTTCCGCATTACGGCGTACGTGACCTCAATCCTCTTCGCGGTCGGCGTCGCCCTCACCGGAGCGACAGCGGCCCAGGCGTCCGAACAGGCAGCGGCCACGGGCTATGTGGCACTCGGCGACTCGTACTCGTCCGGCGTGGGTGCCGGCAGCTACGACAGCTCCAGCGGCTCCTGCAAGCGCAGCACGAAGGCCTATCCCGCACTCTGGGCGGCCGCCCACTCACCCTCGAGCTTCAGCTTCACCGCCTGCTCGGGCGCCCGCACGAGTGATGTCCTCTCCGGACAGCTGGGCCCGCTCGGCCCCGGCACCGGCCTCGTCTCGCTGTCGATCGGCGGCAACGACGCGGGCTTCGCGGACGTCATGACCACCTGCGTCCTGCAGTCCGAGTCGACCTGTGTCGCCCGCGTCAACGAGGCCAAGGCCTACGTCCAGAACACCCTGCCCGGCCAGCTCGACTCGGTGTACTCCGCGATCACCGCGAGGGCACCGGCCGCCCATGTCGTCGTCCTGGGATACCCGCGCTTCTACCAGCTCAACGGCTCCTGCGTCGCGGGCCTGACCGAGACCGAGCGCGCCGCGATCAACGGCGCGGCCGACCTGATCAACTCCACCACCGCCAAGCGGGCCGCCGACCACGGCTTCACGTTCGGCAACGTGACCTCGACCTTCACCGGTCACGAGATCTGCTCGGGCAGCGCCTGGCTGCACAGCGTCAACTGGCTGGACCCCGGCGAGTCCTACCACCCCACCGCGGCCGGCCAGTCCGGCGGCTACCTCCCCGTGTTCAGCGCGGCCGCCTAGTACTTCGAGTACCGCCCTGTACGTCCGCTCACCTAGTACGACGATGACGGCGAGGGAGAGGTCCCGCCCGTAGGGGACTCCGTCTCGCACGTCACCGAGTACGCCACTGAGTTCGACGTGGCACGGACGGGGTCGCGCACCTCCACACTCACCTGGTTGTGGAGCGTGGCCCCGTCCGTGTAACCCGTCTCGACATGGTCGACCCACCTGGTCCTCGGGCCGCCGGACGCGAAGCTGAGCGTCTTCCACCCCGGGTCGCTCGACTCGCCGCTCTCCGTCACCCAGCGGTACTGGACGTCGACGGGCACGCGGCCCACCGTGAAGGTCGCCCTGAAGGCCGGAGCCTCCCCTCCCGGCGGTGGGCAGGTACCGCTGTAACTCCCGCGCACCGCCGAGACGCTGACGCGCACGGACTGCTGCGGTGGCGTCGAGTGCTCTCCGCTGGAGCCCTTGCTGCTGGCGTCGCCCCCGCTGGGCGATCCTGCTCCGCCACCCTTCGAATCATCGTCCGACGGGCTGCGCGGGGCACCGGAGGCGCTTCCGCCGGAACTGGCGCTGTTGTCCCCGGAGTTGTCACTGCCGTCGCCCCGGTTCATCAGCGCGTACGTGAGGCCGCCGAGTGCCAGGAGCAGCGCCACGACGCCGGCGAGCAGGACGGCGACGGAGCGGCGGGGGCGTTCCGGATGCGGCGTGGCCGGTTCCGGGGAGGGCGTCGCGCCTTGCCCCGAGGCGAATCCGGCAGGAACAGGAGCCGGCGGAGTTCCCTGCCACGACGTCTGCGTCGGCGTCGACTCCGGGGACGCCAGGACCGTACCCGCGCGGGGCGTGCCCCCCGCGCCCAGCAGCCGCAGATCGCGCTCGGCGTCGGCCGCCGGCGTCCGCTCGGCCGGATCCTTGCGCAACAGCCCCTCGATGACGGGCGCCAGCGGGCCCGCGCGGTGGGCGGGCGGCAGTTCCTCGTCCACGACCGCCCGCAGCGTGCTCAGCGGCGTCTCCTGCCGGAACGGCGACTGCCCCTCGACGGCCGCGTACAGCAGGACCCCGAGCGACCACAGGTCGGACTCGGGGCCCGGTGTGCGACCCAACGCCCTTTCCGGAGCGAGGAATTCGGGCGAGCCGATCACCTCGCCCGTCATCGTGATCGCCGAAGTGCCCTCGACCGTGGCGATGCCGAAGTCGGTCAGGACGATGCGTCCGTCGTTCGCGATCAGTACGTTGCCCGGCTTCACGTCCCGGTGCAGGACGCCCGCCTCGTGCGCGGCGCGCAGCGCGGAGACCACCTCGGCCCCGATGTGCGCCGCGCGCCGCGGGGGCAGCGGTCCCTCGGCGTCCAGGAGGTCGGACAGGGAGAGCCCGCGCACCAGTTCCATCACGATCCAGGGGCGGCCCTCCTCGGCCGCCACGTCGTACACGGTGACCACGTTCCGGTGCGAGATACGGGCCGCTGCCCAGGCCTCCCGCTCCAGGCGCGCGTACATCCGGTCGACCTCGCCCGTCGGGAGCCCGGCCGGGGCACGCACCTCCTTGACGGCGACCTCACGGCCCAGGACCTCGTCGCGGGCGCGCCAGACGGTACCCATGCCGCCCTCGCCCAGGGGGCTCAGCAGCCGGTAGCGCCCCGCGATCACCCGCGCTTCACCGGTCTCTCCACGGCCCGGATTCTCGCTCACGGGCGACCCCCATCCGTAGCGGTGCGATTCTCCACAAAGCTAGCCCAGTGTCCGTGAGATCGCCCACGTTCCGGACGGGCCCGTTCCTGCCCGCCATGTCCAACTCGCCCTGGAATCAGTCGAATTCGGTGAGTAATCGTCAACCTCCTTATAGGGGAGGTGAATCCTGCGACCGGGATACACGAGTGTCACGACGGGGCGATAGGGTTAACCTGCCCGGGCCGGGTGCCCTCGTACGGGTGGGGAGTGACATGGAACAGATAACAGTGCGCAGCAGGCCACGTGTGCCTGCGATCACCTGCGGGAGCAGCGCGACCAGCTCGCGTCTCGACCGCCATCTCTCGGTGCTGGGCGGCCCTGCCGTCCCGCAGCGCGAGGCGGCCGAGGCGACGTCGCTGATGCGTGAGCTCACCTCGCGTGACGTCGCGCACGAGCGCAGCAGCAGGGGCGCGCGAGTGAGCCGGGTCTCGCTCTTCGCACCACTGCGGCGACTGCGCCGCTCGCTGTTCGGCGGCCGCCGCTGACAGGCGGTCATCACCGGCACAGCCCGGTCCCGCGCTCAGGCGACCATGCCGTACCGGCACGGCGCCGCGATCTCCGCGACCGTCATCCCCACGGCACGCGGCGTCATCCAGGTGTGTTCGCCTGACGCGGGACAGAAATCCCCTGCCGCCCCGGCATCGCTCTCCCCATCGGGCCGCCCGGCACTGAAACGGCGCTGACACGCGTCGAAACGGCATGTGAGCCGCACCCTTCCCGCTCCCGGTGCGCCGTCGTGCATCCCTGTCGCCCCCGCGCTGCCGTACATCTCCTCTCACCTCCGACGCGTGCCCTCCGCACGGTCGGTTTTCCGTCATTCCGGGGCCTGTTGACGCCCCCCGCGGGCATCGCCGCGCGCAGTCGTCCATGTCCGGTGCGTAACAGCTTTGTCATGCACGGATGTTGACGGGGCAATGTTCCGGGGCCAATGTTGCGCCTGATCCTGATCGTTTGGCCTGTACACGGAAACCTCACCCCCGGAGGTACGCGCGTGTGTGACCTGCACGACCAGCACGAGCACGACCATGAGCACGGGACGAGCCAGACCGCCGCCGGCCCGCAGCTCAGCAGGCGCCGCATCATGCAACTGCTCGGCGCGGCCGGAGTGACCGCCGCCGCCATGACCGCCGAGGCCGACCCGGCGATGGCCGCGGCGGCCGACTCCATCGTCGAGGAGGCCGGTGCCTACAAGGCGCCCGAGGGCCTCGCAGAGGACAGCCCGGCCAAGTCCTCCGCCCTCGGCTGGATCACCTCCAACTCCTCCCGCATCACGGGCCTGAACGAGGAGATCTGGGAGCACGCGGAGCTGTCGCTGCGCGAGTGGAACTCCTCGGTCGCCGAGGCCGGATTCCTCGAAAAGGCGGGATTCGACGTCAAGTTCGGTACGGCCGGCTTCCCGACGGCCTTCACGGCGACCTTCTCGTACGGCAGCGGCGGCCCGGTCCTCGGCTTCAGCGGCGAGTACGACGCGCTGCCCGGGCTCTCCCAGAACAAGGGCGTCGGCCACCACGATCCGCGCGAGTACATCCACGACCCCTTCTCCCCGAGCTACGGGCCCGGCCACGGCTGTGGGCACAGTGCCCTCGGAACCGCGGCGGCGGCAGCCGCGGCCGCGGTCGCGCAGGCCGCGAAGAAGCACAAGCTGCCGGTCACGGTGAAGTTCTTCGGCTCCACGGCCGAGGAGGCGCTGATCGGCAAGACGTACGCGGTCAGCAGGGGCGTGTACGACGGGCTCGACGCGTTCCTCGACTGGCACCCCTCCACCGCCAACGCCACCGGCTGGGGCACCAGCAACGCCATGACCGCGGTCACCTTCACGTTCCTCGGCGTGGCGGGCCACGGCGGCACCCCGCTCGGCAACAAGTCGGCGCTGGACGCCGCCGTGATGATGGCCACGATGTCGGAGTTCCTGCGCGAGGAGAACATGGCTCCGGCCGCGCGCCTGCACTGGGTCATCAACAACGGCGGCGACATCCCGAACGTGACCCCGGAGATCGCCGAGATCTCCTACTACGTGCGCGAGGGCAGTACCGCGCGCGTCCAGGTGCTGCTGGACAAGGTGATCGCGATCTCCGAGGCGGCCGCCAAGGCCTCGCAGACGAAGGTGCAGCACCGCATCACCTCCGCCTGCTGGAACCAGCTGCCCAACAAAGCGGCCGCGGAACTGCTGTACGACAACATGCGGCAGATAGGCCCGCCCGCGTTCACCGCCGAGGCGCACCAGCTGGCGAAGGACCTGCAGAAGTCCCTGGGGCTTGCGGAGGTCGGCATGCACGACAAGGTCGCCGAGCTGACCCCGCCCAACCCCGTGTTCCTGGGCGGCGGTTCGACGGACGTGGCCGACATCAGCTGGAACGTGCCCACCGTGTCGATGGGTGCCGCGCTCGCCCCGATCGGCGGCAAGTTCCACACCTGGTCCACCGCGGCGTGCGCCGCCGCGGCGCCTGGTCAGGCCGCGGTGATCGCCGCCGCGAAGTACCTGGCGGCGACGGCGGTCGACCTGATCACGCAGCCCGAGCGGCTCAAGGCCCTCAAGGACGAGTTCAAGCAGCGCACCAAGGACGTCGAGTGGAAGACGGCCCTGCCGGACGGCTATGAACCGCCCATGTACGAGCCGCCGGCCTGGTTCTTGAAGAAGACCGGGCAGAAGTGGCCGCCGAACAACATCACCTGGCCGCCCCGGCGGGTCGTCTCGCAGGAGAAGTTCTCCTCCCTCGGACCCGAGCTGACCCCGCAGAAGTAGCGCGGTCCGAGCGGCCCGCAGTTCGCTCAGCGTCCGCCGGTCGTGTACCGGCGGACGGCGAGCGGCACGCACACCGTGAGCAGCACCGCGCACCAGGCGAGCGAGCCGGCCACCGGGTGCGCCACCGGCCACGAGGAGCCGCCGGGCACGGGGGCGTTGCCGAACAGGTCGCGTACGGCCGTGGCGACCGCGCTGATCGGGTTCCACTCGGCGAGCACGCGCACCCAGCCGGGGAAGCCCGCCGTCGGGATGTACGCGTTCGACAGCAGCGGGAGCATGAACGTCGCGCCGCCGAGCTGGCCCGCCGCCTCCTCGCTGCGCGACACGAGCCCGAACAGGATGCCGACCCATGTCGCGGCGAAGCGGAACAGCAGCAACAGGCCGAAGGCGCCCGCCGCTTCGAGCGCGCCGCCCTCGATCCGCCAGCCCATCGCGAGCCCGACGAGGAGCAGCGGCACGAGACCGGCTGCGGTCGTCACGATGTCGGCCGCCGCCTGCCCGAGAGGGACGGCCGCGCGGGTCATCGGCAGCGTACGGAAGCGGTCCATGACGCCCCGGTGCGAGTCCTGGGCCGCCGTGAACATCCCGGTCATGATCCCGTTCGCCGCGGTCGCGACGAGCATGCCCGGCACCAGGAAGGCACGGTAGTCCGCGCCGGGCATCGCCAGGGCGCTGCCGAAGACGTATCCGAAGAAGAGCAGGAAGACGATCGGCATCGTCTGCGTCATCACGAGGATCGCGGGCGCGTGCCGGATCCGCTGGAGGTGCCGGCCGAGCATCGCCGTGCCGTCGTACAGGAACGCGGTGGTCATAAGGTCGCCTCCGAAGGGGAGTTGGGGACGGTCGTGGGTGCGGTCATGCGACGAGCTCCCGGCCGCCGGTGAGGCGCAGGAAGGCCTCGTCCAGGGTCGGCGGGCGCAGGGTCGCGTCGACGATCGGGACGCCCGACGCGTCCAGTTCGCGGACGATGCGGGGGAGGGTGAGGGCCTGGTCGAGGGTGACGACGCCGACCGCCCTGCGGTCCGGGTCGAGGGTCGGCTCGGCGCCGGTGAGCTGGTCGAGGACGACGGCGGCGGCGTGCAGGGCCGCGTCCTCGGCGACCACCACCTCCGCGTAACTGCCGGTCTGCGCCTTGAGTTCGGCGGGGGTTCCGCGATGCGCGGCGCGTCCTCCGTCGATCAGGACCACGGAGTCGGCGAGCTGGTCGGCCTCCTCCAGGTACTGCGTGGTGAGCAGCACCGTCGTGCCCTGGCGGGTCAGCTCCCGGACCGCGTCCCAGATGGCGCTTCTGCTGTGCGGGTCGAGGCCGGTCGTGGGCTCGTCGAGGAAGAGCACGGCGGGCCGCGTGAGCAGGCTCGCCGCGAGGTCGAGGCGGCGGCGCATCCCGCCGGAGTACGTACGGGCCGTGCGGTCGGCCGCCGCGGTGAGGCCGAAGCGGTCGAGCAGTTCGTCGGCGTGGCTCCGCGGCAGCCGCAGAAGGCGGGCGAACAGGCGCAGGTTCTCGCGTCCGGTGAGGTCGCCGTCGACCGACGCGTACTGCCCGGTGACGCCGATCCGGCGGCGTACGGCCGGCGCCTCGGTCAGGACGTCGTGGCCCGCGACGCGCGCGGACCCCGCGTCGGGCCGCAGCAGGGTGGTGAGCACCCGGACGGCCGTCGTCTTGCCCGCGCCGTTCGGCCCGAGCAGCCCGCAGACCGTGCCCTCCTCGACGGCGAGATCGAGGCCCCGCAGGGCGTGGACCATTTGGTCCCCGGAGCCGTAACGCTTCTCCAGACCTTCACTAAGTACGGTGTACGTAGAAGTCATGAAGGCACCGTAGCGCACTACGTACGATGTACGTAACTACGATGGTGGGCGAGGTGATGACCGATGACGGGCCGAGCGGCCGAACCCGAAGTGATCTGGACGCGCCCCGAGCGCGCGGGACGTGGCCCGAAACCCGCCTACGGCAGGGGTGACATCGCGGCCGCCGCCGTGCGCGTCGCGGACGCGGACGGGATCGACGCCGTCTCGATGCGGCGGATCGCCGGGGAGCTGGGCCTCGGCACGATGTCGCTCTACAACTACGTGCCGAGGAAGGACGACCTCTACGAGCTGATGGTCGACGCGGTGAGCGCCGAGTACGACCTGTCCGAGCCGACCGGCGACTGGCGCGCCGACCTGCTCGCCCTCGCCCGGCAGGCCCGCGCCCTGATGATCCGGCACCCGTGGATGCCCCGGCTCATGTCACCCGTCTACGGCTTCAGCCCGAACGCGCTGCGGTACCTGGAGTACTGCATGACCTGCCTCGAACCGGTCGACCTGCCGGCCGGGACGAAGATGGAACTCGTCGCGTCCCTCACCGGCGTCGTGACGTTCTACGTCGCCAACGAGATCGCCTCCGCCGAGCGGACCCGTTCGCTGCCCTGGTCGGAGGAGCAGGAGTTCGCCGCGCGGACCGCCTACCTGGTCAGCCGGATCTCGACCGGCGACTATCCGCACCTGGCCGCCGCGTTCGCCCAGAGCACCGGGCCCGTCGACATGGAAGCGGCCTTCGAGCGGGCCCTCGGGCGCACCCTCGACGGATTCGTGCCCTCCTGAGTCCCGGCAGGAGCACCGGGCTTCACAGCAGCGCGAACTGGCCGCCCGGGCCCTCCTCGTGATGGTCGAGGACCGAGGCCGGCCTGCGCGTGGCCGGCGCCGGGGGCAGGACGCGCGCCCCGCGCAGGTCCGTCGCCGTGATGAGCGACGCGGCGTCCGTCAGCAACTCCTGCTGCCGCGCCCGCAGTTCGGCCAGCAGCGCCAGTACCGTGACGATCTCCAGCAGCTCCGACGTCCACGACTGCGGCCAGGTACCGGGGCGGATCCCGGCCAGCGTCCCCGGCTCGGCGGCCGCGGTCCTGCGCGCGAACCACTGCTCGATCACCCGTACCCCGCTCACCTGGAAGTCCCAGGCCTCGGCGGGGACCGGGGAGATGCGGCCGTCGCCGACGAGCAGGGCCTCCTCCTCGCGGTCGTAGAGCAGCTCGGTGGGGCGGTCCGGGAGCGGGGCGCGCACGTACGGGCGGCGGCCCCCGGGGAGTTTGGGGCGGTCGCCCTCGCCGCCGCGGCGCAAGAGCCACAGGATCCGCTCGCCGAGCGCTGTGCCGGAAGCCCAGACTCCGGCGTCATCCGTGAGCGGGACCCGCGGGCCCTGCGGCGAGGGGCGCGCCACGGCGAGGGTCCAGGCGAGCAGGTCGCGCGCCCCGACCTCGTGCCCGAACCGGCCGGAGAGCTCGGTGAGCAGGCCGGGCGTCACATTCGGTTCGCGCCCTTCGGGGCGCCGGTACAGCGGGCGGATGCGGCCGGGGCGTCCCGCGGGGGAGCGGCCCTCGGGCAGGATCGCGCAGGCGAGCACCGCGGGTCCGCCCGCCCCGGGCACGAACCCCTGCTCGACGAGGAACAGCTGGCTCTCGTCGGCCACCCGCCACAGCTCGGGTCGGGCCGCGTCGATCAGCCGGTGGTCCGGTATCAGCCACTGCTCGTCGAAGGGGGCGTGCAGCACCTGGACGGGTTCGGGGCAGGGGCCCTCGGCGTGGGTCAGGTCGTCCGTCGGGGTGCGCCGGCCGGGGAGCTGGGCGACGGCCGTGCGCAGGGTGCGCGCCCGGCTCGGTTCGAGCAGCGACTCGCGCTCCGCCGCCTCGGCCTTCACGAACGCGGCCCAACGGGCCTTCAGCGACGCCGGGTCCGGGGCCAGCGGCCAGGCGCGGCCCAGGCGCAGGGGCGCGACGGACCACGGCATGAGGTCCGCGAGCAGCGGCGCGTCAACAAGGCTTTCGAGGCTGTCGGGCGTCACGCCCGGCATCGTACGACGCGGTCAGTGCGCGTCGAGAGTGACCGTGAAGGAGAACCGGTCGCCGCGGTAGTGGATGACGGCGACATCCAGCGGCCGGCCGTCCTCGTCGTACGTGATGCCCGTGTAGTGCAGGATCGGGCTGAGCAGCGGGACTTGGAGCAGGCGGGCCGTCTCCGGGTCCGCGAGCCGGGCCTCGACGGTGTCGGTGATCCGGCTGATGCGCACGCCGACGATGTCGCGCAGGACCTTCGTCATCGGCCAGCGCACCAGGTCGTCCAGGTCGACACGGTCGGCGAGGTCGGCCCTGATGTAGTTGCGGGCGTGGTTCGTCGGCTCACCGGTCTTCTCGTCGCAGCGCAGCCGGTGGTACGTGGCCACGGTCTCGGCCTCCGGAAAGTACTCGGCGATCGTGCCGGGAACCGGAACCGTGCCGTGGTCAAGGAGTTCGGTCGTCATGCCGGACTGCTGGGCCACGATGGCGTCGACCGAGCCGAGCAGGCGCACGGGCGCTCCCCGCCGCGCGGCCGGCTCGATGAAGGTGCCGCGCCTGCGGTGCCGGGTGATGAGCCCCTCGTCCTCCAGCTCCTTGAGCGCCTGCCGCATGGTCAGGACGCTCACCCCGTAGTGCCCCGCGAGCTGTTCCTCGGTGGGCAGGCGCAGCGGGTCGTCGGGGGAGCGCCCCAGTATGGAGGCGCGCAGGGACTGCGACACCTGATACCAGAGCGGCAGCTTGCGGTTCAGGACGATCGAGTCCGGAGCGAAAGAGGTCACGGGGCTATCCGTATCGGTCAGGCGCGTTCAGTGCAACGGGCTCAGTGAGACGGCCTGAAGTGCCGTTCGAGGCCGCTCCACACGTCGTCGTAGCCGCGCTGGAGGTGATCGGCCTGCGCCGCCTGGGCGGTCGCGGTCACCGGCCACCGGGTCTCGAACATGAAGGCGAGCCCGTCGTCGACCTTCTGCGGCCCGAGCTCGGCCGCCGACGCCTTGTCGAAGGTCTCACGGTCCGGGCCGTGCGCCGACATCATGTTGTGCAGCGAACCACCACCCGGAACGAAACCCCCCTCGCCGGCCGCCTTGGCGTCGTACGCGCCCTCGATCAGGCCCATGTACTCGCTCATCACGTTCCGGTGGAAGTACGGCGGCCGGAACGTGTCCTCGCCGACCAGCCAGCGCGGCGCGAACACCACGAAGTCCACGCCCGCGAGCCCCGGGGTGTCGCTCGGCGAGGTGAGGACCGTGAAGATCGACGGATCCGGGTGGTCGTAGCTGACCGACCCGATGACATTGAAACGACGCAGGTCGTAGACGTACGGGACATGGTTGCCGTGCCAGGCGACGACATCGAGCGGCGAGTGGTCGTACGTGGCACGCCAGAGGTTTCCGCAGAACTTGTTCACCACCTCCACCGGCCCTTCGGTGTCCTCGTACGCGGCGACGGGGACCATGAAGTCCCGGGCGTTCGCCAGGCCGTTGGCGCCGATCGGGCCAAGATCGGGCAGCCGGAAGGGGGAGCCGTAGTTCTCGCAGACATAGCCGCGGGCATCGCCGTCGAGGAGCTCGACGCGGAAACGGACCCCGCGCGGGATCAGCGCGACGTGCCCGGGGTCCACGTGCAACAGGCCGAACTCGGTACGCAGCAGCAGGCCGCCGCGCTCGGGGACGATCAGGAGCTCGCCGTCCGCGTCGCTGAACACCCGGTCCGTCATGGAGGAGTTGGCGTGGTAGAGGTGCACGGCCATACCGGCCCGCTGGGTCGCGTCGCCGTTCCCGCCGAGGGTCCACAGGCCCGCCAGGAAGTCCGTGCCGGGGGCCGGTTCGGGCAGCGGGTTCCAGCGCAGCCGGTTGGGGTCGGGGACGGACTCGGTGAAGGGGGCGGAGCGCAGCGCGCCGTTGTCCGCCCGTACGAACGCCGGGTGCGCGGCCGAGGGGCGGATCCGGTACAGCCACGAACGCCGGTTGTGCGCCCTCGGCTCGGTGAACGCGGCGCCGCTCAGCTGCTCCGCGTACAGACCGAGCGGGGCGCGCTGCGGCGAGTTGCGTCCGTGGGGCAGAGCGCCGGGCACCGCCTCCGAGCTGTGCTCGTTGCCGAAGCCCGAGAGATAGGCAAGCCTCTCGGCGGTCTTCCTCGCGTCACGCATGTCGCTCCCTCGTCCACGATTCCTATGCTCTACCGTAGGATTCCCTTTTTCCTCGCGCAAGAGCACCCCGCGAAGCTGAACAGTCCTCTACTCTCCGGGTCATGCCGTGGACGCCGCCCGTGGAACCCGTGACCAACTCCACGTCCCTGCGCCGCGCGCCCGTCCAGCAGCGCAGCGCCGAACGCCTGAGCCGGATACTCGACGCCTGCGCGCAACTGCTCGACGAAGGCGGCTACGAGGAACTCAGCACCCGGGCCGTGGCGGTCCGCGCCGGGGTGCCCATCGGCTCCGTCTACCGCTTCTTCGGCAACAAACGCGCCCTCGTCGACGCCCTCGCCGAACGCAATCTGCAGCGCTACGCAGAGCGGATCGCCGGGTGCCTCGCGGCGATCCCCGCGGCCGACTGGCGCGCCGCCATGGACGCCGTCCTCGACGAGTACCTCGCCATGAAGCGCACCGCTCCCGGCTTCTCCCTCGTCGACTTCGGCAACCAGATCCCCGTCGGCGCCGACGCCGGCCCCAACCACCGCCTCACCGACCGCCTCACCGAGCTGCTCGCCGTCCACCTCGACCGCACCCCCGACGAAACCCTGCGGCGCGCGTTCCTGGTCGCCGTCGAATCGGCGGACGCCCTGGTCCGGCTCGCGTTCCGGCTCGACCCGACGGGCGACGAGAACGTCATCGCGGAGACGCGGGAGCTGCTGCGGGTGTATTTGGCGCGGGTGCTGGACTGATCCGGGGCCCGCCCCGCCGGCGGCGGGCATCGGGAGCACCGAAAACGTCCTCGCTGACACCCTCGATCGCCGCCCAACCCCGTGACCTGGAGTTTTGCGCTTATTGCTCGCACGTCAACATCTTGTTAACACTGATGCGCGCGCCCTAGCGTCTCGCTGACCGCCACCTCAGGCGAAAGTTCGACGGCGAACGATAGGAACCTCATGCTGACGATCCTCGGATTCGTCATGATTGCCACCTTCCTGGTGCTGATCATGATGAAGAAGGTGTCGCCGATCGCGGCGCTCGTGCTCATCCCCGCTCTCTTCTGCGTCTTCGTGGGCAAGGGAGCCAAGCTCGGCGACTATGTCGTCGCGGGCATCGGTGACCTCGCGCCCACGGCGGCGATGCTGATGTTCGCCATCGTCTACTTCGGGCTGATGATCGACGTCGGCCTCTTCGACCCGATCGTGCGCGGCATCCTGAAGTTCGCGAAGGCCGACCCGGTACGCATCGTCGTCGGCACCGCGGTGCTCGCGGCGATCGTCTCCCTCGACGGCGACGGGTCCACCACCTTCATGATCACTGTCTCGGCGATGTACCCGCTGTACAAGCGCCTCAAGATGAGCCTGATCGTGATGACCGGCGTCGCCGCGACCGCCAACGGCGTCATGAACACGCTGCCCTGGGGCGGCCCCACCGCCCGCGCCGCGACCGCGCTGAAGCTGGACGCCAGCGACATCTTCGTGCCGATGATCCCGGCGCTCGCCGTCGGTCTGCTCTTCGTCTTCGCCCTCGCCTACGTGCTGGGCCGCCGCGAGCGCAAGCGCCTCGGCTACCTGTCCCTCGACGAGGTCACCGAGACCGTCACCGAGACGTCCGACGAGAAGGTGCTCGTCGGTGCGGGTGCCTCCGCGGGTACGGGTTCCGGCTCCGGTTCCGGCAAGAAGGCCTCCGGCGGCTCCGGTTCCGGCTCCGACGCGCCCTCGTACGAGAACGAGGACGGCGAGACCTTCGCCGCCCTCGACCCGAACCGCGCCACCCTGCGCCCCAAGCTCTACTGGTTCAACGCGCTCATGACGGTGACCCTGCTCACCGCGATGATCATGGAGTGGCTGCCGATCCCGGTCCTGTTCATCCTGGGCGCCGCGCTCGCCCTCACGGTGAACTTCCCGCACATGCCCGACCAGAGGGCCCGCCTCGCCGCCCACGCCGAGAACGTCCTGAACGTCTCCGGCATGGTCTTCGCCGCCGCCGTCTTCACCGGCGTCCTCCAGGGCACCGGCATGGTCGACCACATGGCCAAGTGGGTCGTCGGCGGCATCCCCGACTGGATGGGCCCGCACATGGCCCTCGTCACCGGCGTCCTGTCGATCCCGTTCACGTACTTCATGTCGAACGACGGCTTCTACTTCGGCATCCTGCCCGTCCTCGCCGAGGCCGGGAACGCGCACGGCGTCTCCACCCTCGAGATCGCCCGCGCCTCCCTCATCGGCCAGCCGCTGCACATGTCGAGCCCGCTCGTCCCCGCCGTCTTCGTCCTCGTCGGCATGGCCAAGGTCGAGTTCGGCGACCACACGAAATTCACGGTCAAATGGGCCGCGCTCACCGCGCTGGTGATGCTCGGCGCCGGACTCCTCTTCGGGATCCTCTGACCTCGATGAGTCTCACTACAGAGCCCGGCAGGAGAAGCTGGCTGCTCCGCCTCGTCATCGCCTTCAGCTTCGCGCAGGGGGCGGTGTCGATGGCGCGGCCCGCCGTCTCCTACCGGGCTCTCGCGCTCGGCGCGGACGAGCGCGCGATCGGTGTGATCGCGGGCGTGTACGCGCTCCTTCCGCTGTTCGCGGCCGTACCGCTCGGCCGGCGCACCGACCACGGCCGGTGCGCGCCCCTGCTGCCCGTCGGCGTCGTCCTCATCGCCGGCGGCTGCGCGCTCAGCGGCACGGCCGGCTCCCTTGCCGCGATGGCCGCCTGGAGCGGCGTGATGGGCCTCGGCCATCTGTCGTTCGTGATCGGCGCGCAGTCGATCGTCGCCCGCCAGTCCGCTCCGGCCGAACAGGACCGCAACTTCGGTCACTTCACCATCGGCGCGTCCCTCGGCCAGCTCGTCGGGCCGATCGCCGCGGGCGCGCTCATCGGCGGGCCCGACCTGGGGGCCACGAGCGCGCTCGCGCTGCTCGTCGCGGCAGCCGTCGCCGCGGTCTCCTTCACCTCGCTGTGGCGCATCGAGCACCCCCGTACGACGACGGGCGCGGCCGCGCCTGCCGGGCCGCGCGTGCCGGTCGGCCGGATCCTGCGCACCCGGGGCGTGCCCGGCGGCATCTTCATCTCCCTCGCCGTCCTGTCCGCGACGGACATCCTCACGGCGTATCTGCCGGTCGTCGGCGAGCACCGGGGGATCGCGCCGTCCGTCGTCGGCCTGCTCCTGAGCCTGCGCGCGGCCGCCACGATCGCCTGCCGGCTTGTCATGACGCCGATGCTGCGGCGCCTCGGGAGGGCGACTCTTCTCGCCACTACCTGTCTGGTCGCCGGGGTCGTGTGTGCGGGCATCGCGCTGCCCGTGCCCGTGTGGGCGCTCGCCCTGATGCTCGCCGTGCTCGGTTTCTGCCTGGGTGTCGGGCAGCCGCTCTCCATGACGACGGTCGTCCAGGCGGCGCCCGACGACGCCCGGTCCACGGCGCTCGCGCTGCGGCTCACCGGTAACCGGCTGGGGCAGGTCGCGGCGCCGGCCGCGGCCGGGCTGGTGGCGGGGGTCGCGGGGGTTGCCGCGCCGTTCCTGATGCTCGGCGTGCTGCTGGTGGGGGCGGCGGGGGTCGGGGTGCGGGGTGGGAGTGGGGGTGGGGGGTCCTCGGGGCGGGGTCTCTCCCCCAAGCCCGCCCCTTCCCGAACCGGGGCTCCGCCCCGGACCCCGCTCCTCAAACGCCGGAGGGGCTGAACTGCTGGGGCGGCGGAGGGCTGACGGGCAGGGCTGGGCAACGGGGTGGGAGGGGGCGAAGGGTCATGGCTGGGCCCTTTGCCGCAACCGGGACTTCGCCCCGGACTCCGTTCCTCAAGCGCCGGGGCTAGGGATGCTCTAGTGCTGCTCGTGCTCGCCCGTATATGGCCCGTGCCTCCGCCTCCGCCAGGCGTTCGCCTGCCTCCTGGGCGCGGGTGGCCTCGGCCTCGGCCAGCGTTGCCGCCTGTGCGGCGCGCCCCGCCTCCAGGTGGGCCCATGCCGTGAGATGGCCCGCATCCGTCGCGCCCGCCAGCAGGGCCAGCGCCTCCTCGGCCCGTCCCCTGCGCACGGCCAACTCGGCGCGGGCCAGCCGTACTTCCTGCTGGGCCTGCCGGTCGCCCTGTGCGTCGGCGGTCAGGCCCGCGCGGTCGAGCAGTGCTGCGCAGGACTCCGCGCCACCCGATCGCATCCGTACCCGCGCCAGCGCGGCCAGCGCGTACGGCGCGCACCAGCCGGTGTGCGGCTCCGTCGCGTTCACGGCGTCCTGCGCAAGGTGCTGCGCCGCGTCGGACTCCTCCAGGAGCAGATGGAGTTCGGCGAGGTTGGCCCGTTCGAAGGCGGCCGCCGTCGGGTCGCCGGAGCGCTCGGCGAGCGCGAGGGCCCGCTCGCCCGTGACAATGGCCTCGCGCAGCTGCCCCGACCTGCGGGAATGCTCCCGGAGCACGGAGAGGACCGAGCCGAGCAACTGCGGGTCCCCGTAGGCCTCCGCGTGCGGCAGGGCCCGGTCCGCCACGGGGCGGGCCTGCGCGAAACGCCCCGCGAGCGCCAGCGACGTCGCCTGCGCGGCGAGCGAACGCGCGAGGAGGCCGCGGTGCTCGGGCCCCGTCACCTGCTGCGCCGCGGCGTGCGCGGCTTCCCCCGCGGTGACCGCCTCCGGGTACCGCCCGGTCACGAAGCACAGCATCGACCGGGCGAGATGGTGCGCGGTGGCCGCTTCGGGCGCGGTGTCCTCGCCGGGCGGCGCGGCGTCGAGCAGCGCGAACCCCTCCTCCGTGGAGCGGGTCTTCGCGAGGACCTCGGTGAGCCGGGCGGCGGCGAGCACCCGCCCGTCCGCGTCGCCGCGGCGCTCCAGATCGTCGAGCGCCTCGCGGAGCACCTGCGCCGCGTCGTGGTACCTCGCCATGCGCCGCAGCACGGCCGCCCGGTCGATACGGGCCCGCGCCGACTCCGCGGCGAACGCGTCGAGGCGCTCGGTGAGCTGGGCGTAGTAGTGGTCCGCGGTGTCGTTGGCGCACAGCGCCGCGGCGCGTTCGGCGGCCTGCCGGAGGTAGCCCGTGGCGCGCGGGTCGTCGGCGCGCGTCAGATGCGCGGCGAGCGTGTCCACGGCGTCGGGCCTGCGCCGCAGCACGGCTTCCGCGTACGCCGAGTGAAGCAGGCGGCGGCGGGCGGTCGAGAGACGTTCGTAGCAGGTGAGCCGCACCAAGGGGTGGCGGAAGGTGAGGCCGGGGACGCCCCGCCCGTCGGCGACGACGTCCCGCTCGGCGAGGACCGACGCCGCGACGGCCGCGTCGGCGCCCGCGGTGGCCTCGGCCACCGAGAGCAGCGGATGCAGTCCGGCGCTCGCGACGTCGAGCACCTCGGCGAGCGCCGCGTCCCCGCCCGCCACCGCCACGGCTTCCACGACCCGGCGCGCGGCAGGCCCGAGCCGGGCCAGCCGGGCGGCCACCAACTGCCGTACGCCGTCGGGGGCCTGGAGCCCGCCGTCGTTCAGGGCGCGGGCGAGTTCCAGGGCGAAGAGAGGGTTTCCCAGGGAGAGGTCCCACACCCGCTCCGGGGCGTTCGTGCCGTCGGCGAGCCCGAGCGCGTCCGCGGCGAGTGCCAGGCAGTCGGCGCGGCTCAGCCGCCCCAGGTCGAGATACTCGGCGAGCCGCCCGCGCGCGAGGGCTTCGAGACTGGTCCGGCGCGGATCGAACTCGGGCAGTTCCTCGGACCGGTAGGTGACCGCGAACCGTACGGGGTGCGGCGCCGTGCCGGTGCGCCGCGCGAGATGGCTGAGCAGCTGGAACGAACCCGAGTCGGCGGCGTGCAGGTCGTCGAGCACGACGAGGACGGGTGCCGTCGCGGCCAGTTCGCCGATGAGTCCGGCCGCCGCTCCGAACAGCCGCTCCCGCTCCTCCTCCGGGCTGCGCTCGGCGCCCGCTCCCGCCTGCCCCAGTGACGGGAGCAGTGAGGCCAGTTCGGGAAACTCGGCGCCCGCCCGTGCCCGCTCGGCGGGCGGCCGTTCCGCCAGCCATCCGTCCAGCGCCTCGACGAACGCCCCGTACGGTGTGTGCCCCTCGGCGTCGTGGCCGGCGCCCCACAGGACCGCCGCGCCGTCGGCCGCCGCCCGGCGCGCCGCCTCGCTCACGAGCCGCGTCTTGCCGAGCCCCACCTCGCCGCCGATGAGCTGCACCGGGGGCGCGTCCGGCGAGAGCAGCCGTTCGAGTGCCCTGTCGCGTCCGCGCAGCGGCGCCGGCGCGGGGCCGCGCAGAGCGGCGGGTGGGGCGTATCCGCCGACCGGTCTGGCCACCGGCGACGCCGCGCTGCCCGCGTCGAGGGCCAGCAGGTGCAGCCGCTGTGTCTCGGGCCCCGGGCGCACACCGAGCTCGGCGTCGAGGGCCTCGCGGCAGGCGTGGAACTGCCGGACCGCCTGCCGTCGCAAGCCCTGGCGGAGATAGGAGCTCATGAGGAGCTGGTGGGCGCGCTCGTCCGCCGGGTTCTCGTCGAGCGCCGACCGTGCCACTGTCGCGGCCTCGTCGGCGTCCCCCTCGTCGAGCAGCGCCTCGGCGAGCGCGATGCGCAGCCGCTCGCCCACCACGGCGAGCCGCTCACGCCTCGACTCGGTCCAGGGTGCGTACCGGTCTTCCGGGAGCAGCTCGCCCGTGAACAGGCCGAGGGCCTCGGCGAGTCGAGGTGATCTGCCCGAGTCGAGCGCTTTTTCCGCCTGTTGTTCCGCGTGGTCGGCGTCGATCCAGACCGTCCGCGGATCGAGGCGCAGCAGGGCGCCGTCCGATATGAGATACGAGGAGGCGGCGCGCGGTGCGAGTTCGGGTTCGAGGGCGCGGCGCGCGGCGTGCAGGGCGACGCGCAGGCTGCCCGTCGCCGCTTGTGCGTCGGCGTCGGGCCAGCAGATGTCCATGGCCTGTTCGCGGTGGAGGCTGTGCCCCGGGGTGACGGCGAGCAGTTTCACCAGGGCGCGGGCGCTGGGCCGAGGCCATCGTTCGGCGAGGGCGGGGCCGCCGTCACGAGTCGCCCGGAAACCGCCGAAAAGGTGCAGGTGAAGCACTGGGGGAGCGGGGGAGTTGTCGTTGTTCGCTCGTTCCGCGCCCATAAGGGCGTCACTGTAACCCCCGTGGCCATGACACCCACAGGCCCTCCGGCAGTCGAGACGCCGGAGGGCCTGCGGGGGCAGGAACAGGATCAGGAAGCGTCGATCGTGGCCACCGTCACCTGGTGGATGGCGGTGTCGGGGAGGTAGTAGCCGCCGCCGATCAGGCCGGCCGACCGGTCGTACCCCGTGACGTCGAAGTTGAGCGCGACGATCTCGTCCACACCGTCACCGTTCAGGTCACTGGTGAAGGTGTTGCGCGTGCCCATGAGCGACATCCTGGCCACGTGGTCCGGGTAGTTGTGGGCCGCCTTGAGGACGCTGGGGTCCCACAGGTAGACGCCGCCCTCGACACCGCCGGCGATGAGCCGCCGACCGCCGGGGCCCGTGACGAAGCCCGCGTTCTGGAGAGTGGGCAGCGTGAAGATCTCGTAGTCGCTGCCGTCGTTCGCGTAGGTCCGCAGGCTGGCCGTCCCGGCGAGCACGAGGCCCTCGGGTCCTGTGAAGAAGTCGCCCAGCGTGTAGAGCCCGCCCGCGGCGGTGACGGAGAGCGGCTTCCCGGTGCGGCTGTCGCGGATGTCGACCACGGTGCGCGGCGTGATGTCGTCCTCGGTGATCCAGGTGTAGACAACCGCGTGCCCGTCCGCGTACAGGATCTCCCTGGCGGAGAACACGCCGTTCACCAGGACCGTCGCACGCACCTTGCCGTCCGTGTCGGCCGGCATCTTCGGGTCGGCGGTCCACAGCGTGGAGCCGTCCTTCGCCTTCAGCGCCACGCCGTTGACGACGGGAGCGTCGAGCGCGAACGAGTTGACGCTGTTGTACTGCGCGTACACCCGCCCCTCCCGCACGGCCACGTCTCCGAAGACGACGTCGCCCGAGCCCGCCGGCGCCGCGTACGTCCACAGGGTCTTGCCGCTCGCCCGGTAGGCGCGCACCTTGTCCGTCGGGACGACGACCTCGTCGCGGCCGTCCCCGTCGAGGTCGGCGGGGGTCGCCGAGTGCACGTACTGTCCGGCGCCGTCGATGGTGGCGAGATCGCGGCCGGTGTGCGCGTCGAGCACGGCGGCCGCCGTGTCCGCGGCGATCACCAGCTCGTCCTTGCGCCCGTCGCCGTCCGTGTCGGCGTTCTCGATGCCGTGGATCTGGCCGGGCAGCGTGGCTTTCCACAGCAGCTTCGGCTTGCCCGCCACGAGCGAGGGACCGTCGTAGGCCCACACGCCGCGCGACTGGCCGCCGACGACCAGGTCCTTCTTGCCGTCGCCGTTGACGTCGGTGGACCTGGCGTACGCGATGTCGCCCTGGAGCGGCAGGAGCCTCTGCTGCTTGCCGCTGCCGAACCCGTACGTGCGCAGGTTCTGGTCCTCGTCGACGGTCCGCAGATGCCAGCCGTCGCCGTCCTTGAACGGCTGCGCGTACAGCGGCGAGGCGAGCGCCCCGCGCTGCTCCCAGCGCACCGCGCCGTCCGAGCCGTCGAGCACGGCGAGGCGGGCCAGGCGGGACGCGCCGCGGTTCTCGGCCGAGTCGTTCGACGCGTCGTCGAGGTAGCTGGCGACCACCTTGTGGTCGAGGACGCTCAGGCCCCAGGCGCCACCGCTGTCATGGGAGTTGGCCGGGTCACGCTTGACGGTGCGCGACCACAGCTCGGTGCTGCCGTCCGAGCCGTCGACGGCGCGCACGGTGTTGGCGTTGAGGTAGAAGTTCTCGTCGAGCGTCGACTCGCTCACCACGTACTCGGGCTTGCGGTCGCCCTTCAGATCACCGAGTTCGACGTCGAGCGGGAGGGCGTTGACCCGGGTGTCCAGCGTGCTCCGCTCTCCGTCGGACACGGCGTAGGACGCCAGCTCGTACTTCACCCCGTCGGTGGGGTCCGCCTGTTCGAGCGCCACGAGCCGGCCGCGGGAGGCGTCCAGATGCAGCTGGCGCGTGTAGAGGGAGCTGTCCGTCTGCCACTTGACGGAGCCGTCCTTCGTGTCGAGCAGCAGGGTGCGGGCGGCTCCGGCCGTCGCCGTGGTCTTGCGCTTGCTCCACGAGGCGGCCACCAGGCCGTCGCCCACGTCCTCCAGAGCGCCCCACGTCGTACGGTCCCTGACCCCCGCGTCGTACGTCCAGGTACTGGCCGGAGCCAGTGCGCCGTCGGCGTACGAGAAGCGGATGCCGGTCAGCGTGGCCGTGGCGGCCTTGTCGGAGTTGAGGTTGTAGTAGGGCGAGTCGCCGATCAGGAGGGTCTTGCCGACGAGCTTCACGCTGAACGCGTAGGCGTACAGCTTGGTCCACAGCGTCTTTCCGGTCTTCCCGTCGAGGACGGTGACGAAGGTGCCGTTGGCCAGCGACGATCCAGGGGATGTGAACGGCCGGTAGGGGCTGATGCCCACGCTCGCCGAGAACACCACGTCGTCCATGCCGTCGCCGGTCAGGTCACCGGTGGCGTAGCCCTGGTCCGACATGGGGCTGAACGGGCTGACCGCGTTGTAGCCCATCGCGATGCGGGCCGGGTACCGCTCGGTCTGCCAGGGGCGGGTCGGCGTGACCTTCCAGTCGGCGTACAGGGAAGCGTTGTCGCGCCGCCACAGCTGCTTGCCGTCCGGGGCGGAGCGGGCGACGGTGCCGAGGCTGTGCAGCGTGAAGTAGTCGCCGCTCGTGCCGCCGACGGGGCTGGTGGCGGCGATGCCGCGGACGCCCTCCAGGTTGGACTTCGCGTTGACCGAGACGGTGCCGGCGTCGGTGCCGGTGTCTTCGTCGAGCCTCGACCCGGAGCCGGAGGCCGCCGTGTCCTCGCGGCCGGCGCCGTCGGGCGTCACGGACTTGCCGTCGGCCGCCGCGTAGGGGTCGACCTGCGCGTGGGACTCCAGCGTCTCGGCCTGGCCGTCCGTCAGGACGAGGAGGTCGCTGCCGCTGTCGTCCGCGAGGGCGGGCGGTGCGAAGCTCAGGGCGAGACCGGCCGCCACGAGGGCGGAGGCGAGTCTGAGTCCCCGCCGGGAGGACTTCGGTACGGAGCGGCTCATGCGGTGGCCCCCTGCGCGATACGGATGGCGGAGCGGTCGGTGAGGACCGGCTGGTTGAAGGAGTACTGGAGGGCGTCCGTGCCGGCCTGGTTCTCGATGCCGACGGTCGCGCTCGAACCGTTCTCCCCCGACGCGGTGGAAAGGCCCTGGTACTGCAGGGTGACGGCGCCGGTGGCCTCGTCGAGGACGGCCTCGAAGGTGACGCGCGCCGTGGTGTCGGAGGCGAGCGCCGCGTTGTTCCAGACGACCGCGAACTTCCGGCTGCCGACGGTGCCGGTCGTCGCCGTCTGCACGCTGGACTTCTTGTCCACGATCAGGTCGTCCCAGAAGGCCGCGACGATGCCGTTCGGCTTCGCGGCGGACGGCAGCGCGGTGTTGGCGTAGTCGCCGAGCCGCGGCTCCAGGAAGTTGACCAGGCCGTTGGTGGTGATGCTGGCGTTCGTGTAGGGGACGCCGTACAGCTTCACCGGGAAGGGCAGGGCCACGGTCTTGGCGTTCTCGTCGCCGGAAAGGGCGACCGCGGTGGTTCCGCTGATCCAGCTGTACGCCGTCGGGGCGCAGTTGTTGCCGTAGGCGTCCGAGCGGGCGGGCATCCGTACGGTCTGTGTCTCGTCGCCGTCCACGGTCAGCGTGCCGCTGTACGTGCCGTTGCACAGGACGGGCGCGGCGGGCGCCGCGGAGAGCTTGTACGAACCCTCGGCGACCTTCGGCAGAGTGAAGCGGCCGTCGGCGCCGCTCTTGACCGACGGGATCGGGGTGCCCTGGACGGTGACGGTCGCGCCGGCCAGTGCCTTGCCGGTGACGTCGAGGACGGTCCCGGTCACGGGGTGCGCGGCGACCGCGGTGAGCGCGAAGTCCTCGGTCACGTTCTCGCCCGTGGCGACCGTGACGCCGGACGCGGAGCCGGCGGCGTAGCCGTACCCGCTCGTGGTGAAGTCATAGGTGCCGGCGGGCAGGTTCAGCCCGTACGAGCCGTCGCCCGCGGTGGTCACGGAGCGGGACGTCGACGGTCCCGCGGCCTTGACGGTGACGCCTGCCAGGGGGCTGCCGGTCGCCTTGTCGGTGATCTTTCCGGTGATCGTGGCCGCGGTGTGCGGGGCCTCGTCGACGGACGCGAAGATGTCGAGCTTGCCCTCGCCCCACACGTTGTTCGCGTCGGCGGTGCCGCCGCAGTGGGTGTCGTCCACGTTGCGCGCACCCTCGTTGAGCAGCGCGCGTGTCGCGTCGATGTTGCCGATGAGGGAGGGTGCCGACGACCAGAGCAGCGCGACGGCGCCCGCGACGTGCGGTGTCGCCATCGACGTACCGGAGATGGCCTTGTACGTGTTGCCCGGCCAGGTGGAGCGGACGTTGACGCCCGGGGCCGAGATGTTCGGCTTCATCGAGCCGTCCAGCCTGGACGGGCCGAAGCCGGAGAAGTCGGCGATCCTGCCGCTGACGTCGTACGCGCCGACGCCGTACGCCGGGGCCTGCGAGCCCGGTGCGTGGCCGGTCGAGCAGGTCACGCCGTCACCGTCGTTGCCGGAGGCGAACGCCTCGAAGATCCCGGCCGCGTTCCACGCCTCGACGATGTCCTGGTAGAAGGTCGTGTCACCGCCGCCCCAGGAGTTGTTGACGATGTCGGGTGCGAGGTCCGGGCGCGGGTTCTGACCGGTGTGGTCGGTCGGGGCGAGGATCCACTGGCCCGCCGCGAGCAGCGAGGAGTCCGAGCAGGAGCTGGACTCGCAGCCCTTGGCGGCGATCCACTTCGCGCCGGGCGCGACACCGACCCCGCCCGCGCCGACCATGGTGCCCATGGTGTGCGTGCCGTGGCCGTTGTTGTCACAGGGCGCCGAGGTGGGGCACTGGCCGGTCGGGTCGTACCAGTTGTAGTCGTGCGTGAAGGAGCCGTCGCCGTTGTTGCCGCGGTAGTTGGCCTTCAGCGCCGGGTGGTCGTACTGGACGCCCGAGTCGACGTTGGCGATGACGATGCCCTCGCCACGGTCGTCGTACTGGTCCCAGACCTGGTCGGCCTTGATGTCCTTGACGCCCCACTCCGGGGTGACCGGGTCGGCGTCGGTGGCCGCGCCCGAGACCGCGCTCTCGGTGGCGTCGAGCTTGTAGTGGTGCTCCTTCACGATGCTCGCGACGTCGGAGCGTGCTGCCAGGTCGTCGACGAGCCGTGCGCCGCCGGTCACCTTCAGGGCGTTGGCGATCCAGAAGGACTGGTAGCCGACCTTCTCCTTGTCGAGGAAGGACCGGACGGACCGCTGACTGCTGCCGGCCTCGGCGCGCAGCGCGGCGAACGCCGACCTCGCCTTCGCGGCATGGGACTTCTTGCCGTCGGCGGCGGACAGGTCCGCCTGCTTCTTCAGTACGACGAAGAAGGTCGACTCCTTGCCCTTCCCGACGGTGTCGAGAACGGCGGAGTCGACCTTCGCGGTGGTGTCCGACGGGGTGGCGTCCGGCGGGGTGGGCGACTGCGCCACGGCGGGGGACGGGCCGATCAGCAGGGCCGCCGACGTGAGGGCGGCCGCCGCCCACGCGGCGGATCTGCGCCGGGGAGATCGGGGCAGGTGCATGGGAGTGCTCCTCCAGGACTGGTACGGGGGACTCGCCCTCCCTCCGGGCCTACGGGGGGGGGAGACACGGGGAGGGGCGGGCTGGCCGGGCACGCTAGGAGGGGGCCGTTACTGGCGCATTACCGGCCTGGACCCGGCGCACTTCGGGCGGCTGCCGGGACACGGTGACGGGGGCCATGAATGGGGCCCCTGGCGCCCAAAAACTAACGGCGCTAGTTTGGGCGCGGATCGACTACGCCGTAGCCACGGCACCCTCGGGAGGAATGCGATGAAGGCCCACGACGGGATGTACATCGGCGGCGAGTGGCGGGCCGCCGCCGGCACGGACACGATCGCCGTGGTGAATCCGGCGGACGAGCAGGTCATCGCCCATGTCCCGGCGGGCGTCGCCGAGGACGTCGACGCCGCCGTGTTCGCCGCCCACGAGGCGTTCCCCGCCTGGGCCGCGACCCCGCCCGCCGAACGCGCCGCGCGGATCGCCGCCCTGCGCGACGTCCTCGTCGCCCGCAAGGACGAGATCGCCGAGACGGTCACCGCCGAACTCGGCGCGCCCCTGCAGTTCTCGCAGATGGTGCACGCGGGCGTGCCGATCCTGGTGGCTGGCTCGTACGCCGAACTCGCCGCCTCGTACGCCTTCGAGGAGAAGGTCGGCAACTCCACCGTCTACGCCGAACCGGTCGGCGTCGTCGGCGCGATCACGCCCTGGAACTACCCGCTCCACCAGATCGTCGCGAAGGTCGCCCCCGCGCTCGCGGCCGGGTGCACCGTCGTACTCAAGCCCGCCGAGGACACCCCGCTGACCGCCCAGCTCTTCGCCGAGGCCGTCCATGAAGCGGGCATCCCCGCGGGCGTGTTCAACCTCGTCACCGGCCTCGGCCCCGTCGCGGGCCAGGCCCTCGCCGAGCACCCGGGCGTCGACCTGGTCTCCTTCACCGGATCCACCGCCGTCGGCAAGCAGATCGGCGCCACCGCGGGCGCGGCCGTCAAGCGCGTCGCCCTCGAACTCGGCGGCAAGTCCGCCAACGTCATCCTGCCGAGCGCCGACCTTGCCAAGGCGGTCGGTGTCGGCATCGCGAACGTCATGGGCAACTCCGGCCAGACGTGCAGCGCCTGGACCCGCATGCTCGTCCACACGTCCCAGTACGACGAGGCCGTCGCGCTCGCCGCAGAGGCCGCCGCCAAGTACGGCGACCGCATCGGCCCGCTCGTCAACGCCAAGCAGCACACGCGCGTGCGCGGCTACATCGAGAAGGGCGTCGCCGAGGGCGCCCGCCTCGTCGTCGGCGGCCCCGAAGCCCCGCGCGAGCAGGGCTACTTCGTCAGCCCGACCGTCTTCGCCGACGTCACCCCCGAGATGACCATCGCCCAGGAGGAGATCTTCGGCCCGGTCGTCTCGATCATCCGCTACGAGGACGAGGGCGACGCCCTGCGCATCGCCAACGGAACGGTGTACGGCCTCGCGGGCGCCGTCTGGGCGGCCGACGACGCCGAGGCGGTCGCGTTCGCGCGCCGCATGGACACCGGCCAGGTCGACATCAACGGCGGCCGCTTCAACCCCCTTGCCCCGTTCGGCGGTTACAAGCAGTCCGGCGTCGGCCGCGAGCTGGGCGCGCACGGCCTGTCCGAGTACCTCCAGACCAAGTCCCTCCAGTTCTAGAGGAGTCCCCCGCATCATGGTCCGCGCCGCTGTCCTGCCCGCCGTCGGCTCACCGCTGGAGATCACCGACATCGACCTGCCCGAGCCCGGCCCCGGGCAGGTCCGCATCAAACTCGCCGCCGCCGGGGTCTGCCACTCCGACCTGTCCCTGACCAACGGCACGATGCGCGTGCGCGTCCCCGCCGTGCTCGGCCACGAGGGCGCCGGCACGGTCGTCTCCGTCGGCGAGGGCGTCACCCATGTCGCACCCGGCGACGGGGTCGTCCTCAACTGGGCGCCCGCGTGCGGAAAGTGCCACGCCTGCTCACTCGGCGAGGTGTGGCTGTGTGCCGACGCCCTCACCGGCGCGGGCTCCGTGTACGCCCACCGCTCCGACGACGGCAGCGACCTCCACCCGGGCCTGAACGTCGCGGCGTTTGCCCAGGAGACGGTGGTCGCCGCGAACTGCGTCCTGCGCGCCCCCGAGGGCGTCCCCCTCACCGACGCGGCCCTCCTCGGCTGCGCCGTCCTGACCGGATACGGCGCCGTGCACCACTCGGCGCGGGTCCGTGAGGGCGAGACGGTCGCCGTCTTCGGCGTCGGCGGGGTCGGCCTCGCCACGCTTCAGGCGGCCCGCATCGCCGGCGCCTCGAAGATCATCGCCGTGGACGTCTCGCCGGAGAAGGAGGAGCTGGCCCGCAAGGCCGGCGCCACGGACTACGTCGTGGCCTCCGAGACCACCGCACGCGAGATCCGCGGCCTCACCGGCAAGCAGGGCGTGGACGTCGCGGTCGAGTGCGTGGGCCGCGCCGTGACCATCCGTACCGCGTGGGAGTCCACGCGGCGCGGCGGCCGCACCACGGTCGTCGGCATCGGCGGCAAGGATCAGCAGGTCACCTTCAACGCCCTGGAGATCTTCCACTTCGGCCGCACGCTCGCCGGCTGCGTCTACGGCAACTCCGACCCGGCGAAGGACCTCCCGGTCCTGGCCGAGCACATCCGCGCGGGCCGCCTCGACCTGAGCGCACTCGTCACCGAACACATCGCACTCGACGGGATCCCCGCCGCCTTCGACAACATGGTCGCGGGCAAGGGCGGACGGGCGCTGGTCGTCTTCTAGGCCCGCACATGACCCCGGCCGCCCCCGCGCGGCCGGGGTCACAGGGCTGCCCGCACACGGCCGGCGCTTTCCCATACGCAGGCAAAAACTGCTGATGCGCAACCCGTTGACCCGCGTACCGTCCGGTCAGTATGTTCCCGGGACCGCGGCGCCGCGGACCGTCCCCTCCCCGCAGTCACCGGAGTGTGCACGCATGGACACGGCACCATCCGCTCGCCCCGCAGCCACCGCTTCCCCCGAAGCCGAGACCCGTGCCCGACGAAAGGTCGCCACCGCCGCCGCGCTCGCCTCGGCCGTCGAGTGGTACGACTACTTCGTCTTCGGCATCGCGGCCGCCCTCGTGCTCGGCGACCTCTACTTCCCCTCCGGCAGCTCGTCGGCGGGCGTGCTCGCCGCCTTCGCGACCTTCGCCGTCGGCTTCCTCGCCCGCCCGCTCGGCGGGGTCATCGCCGGCCAGCTCGGCGACAAGCGCGGCCGCAAGCCCATGCTGGTCCTCGCCCTGACCCTGATGGGCCTCGCCACCACGGGCATCGGCCTGCTTCCCACGTACGACACGATCGGCGTGGCCGCGCCGATCCTCCTCGTCGCCCTGAGGGTCGTACAGGGCCTCGCCGTCGGCGCCCAGTGGGGCGGCGCGATGCTGATGGCCACCGAGTACGCCCCCGAGGGCAAGCGCGGCCTCTACGGCAGCCTCGTCCAACTCGGCGTCCCCATCGGCGTGGTGACCGCCAACACCGTCTTCCTCGTCGCCGGCGCCCTCACCAGCGACAGCGCCTTCACCGCGTGGGGCTGGCGGCTCCCGTTCCTGGTGGGCCTGCTCGTCCTCGCCCTGGCCTGGTACATCCACGCGAAGGTCGAGGAGACCCCCGAGTTCAAGGCGGCGGAGGCGGAACTGGCGAAGGCGGAGGCGGACCGCTCCCGCTCCCCGCTGCGCAGGATCCTGCGCGAGCACCTCGGCACGGTCTTCCTCGCGGGCGGCTCCTTCGCCGTGAACACAGCGACGTTCTACATCATCATCACCGGAGTCCTCGACTACACGACCCGTGAACTCGGCATGAAGCGCGAGGCCGTCCTGACCGTCTCGCTCTGCATCAGCCTCACCCAGCTCGCCCTGATCCCCGCGTCGGCGGCCCTTTCCGACCGCATCGGACGGCTGCGGATCTACGCACTCGGCGCGGCGGGCCTCGTCGTGTGGGCCGTGCCGATGTTCCTGCTCATCGACACGGGCTCACTGCTCTGGCTGGCCGTCGGCACCTTCGTCACCAGCTGCTTCCTGAGCATCATGTACGGCCCTCAGGCCGCGCTGTTCGCCGAGCTGTTCACCGCCGAGATGCGCTACACGGGAGCCTCGCTCGGCTATCAGATCGCGGCCGTGTTCGGCGGCGGACTCGCGCCGTTCGTGATGGTGCTGCTCCTGGAGGCGACCGGCACGTCGATGGCCGTCTCCGGCTACATCATCGGGCTCGGCGTGATCGCCCTGATCTCCATCAAGGTGCTTGCGGGGCGGGCGGCTGCGCGCTGAGCGCCCCCGCCGTCATCGGCTCCGGCGCCGTGGGCGCCGGGGCCGATGTCCGCAGTCTGGGGAAGGAGCGGGCCGCCGCCAGGAAGGCGAACGTCGTCAGGACGAACGGCCAGGTGAACGTGTGCCCGCCGGACGGCGCGAACACCGCGGCCATGGCCGACGTCGCGGCCGTCGCGGTGAACGCGCCCACCACGGCGTACCCCAGAGTGCGCGGGCCCGCCTCGAGGAACACCCCGCACAGGGCCAGCGTCACGAGGATCGCGTTGTAGCCCATGGTCCCGTCCGCGATCTGGGCGGCGGGAGCGCCGAGCGCCCACGCCGAGAGGATCCCGGCGATGCTGCCCACGCCCGCCACGGCGGCGGCCCGGCGGCTCGCGACGAGGAGCGCGGCGAGCACCAGCGCGCCGACGTACCACTGCGGCATGAAGAAGATCTCGGCGAAGCCGGTGAAGAACCCGTGCCACAGGTCGGAGAAGCCGGGCGAGGTCGGCCCGGTCGCCGCGCTCGTGAGGGCGGCGAGGCCGTCGCCGTGGTGCCAGATCCGCTCGAACCCCGGTGCCGCGGTGGTCATCGCGCTCGCGAGGAGGCAGTAGGGGAGCGTCAGCGACGGCAGGTTCCACACGCCGAGCAGATTGACGACGGCCGCGGTGACGACGGTGACGACGACGCAGCCGGCCGCCGCGAGCAGCGCGGTCGACAGATGGTCGGCGCCCAGGAACACCGCGAAACACAGGGCCGTCAGACAGGCGTTGAACCCTTCGAGGCCCGTCGATACGCGCTCGCGGTCCGCGCCGAGCAGCCGCGAGGTGGCCGTGCCGAGCGCCGTTCCCGCGATCGCGTAGAGCGCGTACTCCCACCCCGCCGCGAACAGCGCCACGGCGAAGAGCAGTCCGGCCGGGACGCTGGACAGAAAGGCGACCTGAGCCTGCCCCCGAAGGACCTGAACGCCGAATTGCCTACAACCCGCACCCCAATCAAGGGGTGATTCGCCAGGAGTTGGGCCGTTCTTGGCCTGCCGCATCCCGTGCTCCCGTGTTACGTCCCTGTTTCACCGAGCAGAACGGAGGCACTTTACAGACATCCCCCGAAGTCCGGAAGAAGGGGCCTATCGCGGCAGGAAGCACCTGCCCTCCCGGCCGTCGCCGCGCCGCTGCCTCGATCCCCGGGCGTCGCTAACGCGGCGCCGCTGCCTCGATCCCCAGGGCGTCGCTAGCGCAGCGACTCCGCCCCGATCCCCAGGGCGTCCCCGAACGCCCGCTCCCCGTCCGGCGTGACCTTCACGGCCCGCTCGGACCCGATCCGCACGACCCAGCCCGCGTCGAACGCGTGGCTGCACAGCGCCGCGCCCGCCGCCCCCGCGAGATGCGGCCGGCGCTCGGTCCAGTCCAGGCACGCCCGCGCCATGGGCCGCCGCCCCGACCGCTCGAGCCCGATCCCCAACGCCCCGAACAGGTCCACCCCTTGGGCGGTCAGTGCGAATCCCGTGTCCGTCTGCAGATCCCCGCGCCGGACCAGCGCGTCCGTGAGCGCGATGCCGAGGCGTCCCGCGAGATGGTCGTAACAGGTGCGCCCGCGCGCCATCGCGTCCCGCGCGCTCACCGCCCGCAGCGTCGCCGGCCGCTCCCCGCCGTCCGGCGCCGCGTACGCGGCGAGTTCCTCGACGAGCCCGGCCACGCGCGCGTCCGCGAGCCGCACATAGCGATGGCGCCCCTGCCGTTCCTCGGTGAGCAGGCGGCCCGCGACGAGCTTGCCCAGATGCTCGCTCGCGGTCGAGGCGGCCACCCCCGAGTGCCGCGCGAGCTCACCGGCGGTCCACGCCCGCCCGTCGAGCAGCGCGAGCAGACAGGCGGCGCGGGTCTCGTCGGCCATGAGTGCGGCGAGCGCGGCGAGGCGCGGTGCGCCGGGTTCCCTGGACTTCATGGGTCAAGCATGCGCCGGGAACGGTTCGGTGACGGCCGAAACGTCAGTGGAGCGCCGCGACCTGTTCGTACTGCTGCGTGAGCCCGTCGAGGAGCGCCCGCAGGCCCGTCTCGAAGGCCCGCTCGTCGATCAGCTCCTGGCGGTCGGCGAGCAGATGGGCCTGGCCGAGGTGCGGGTAGTCGGCGGGGTCGTACGCCGTCTCGTCGTCGACGAAGCCCCCGGCGAACGAGCCGAGCGCGGAGCCCGTCACGAAGTACCGCATGAGCGCGCCGATCGACGTGGCCTGCGCCGGGGGCCAGCCCGCGTCCACCATCGAGCCGAACACGGCGTCGGCGAGCCGCAGTCCCGCGGGCCTGCGGCCGGGCCCCTGGGCGAGCACGGGAACGATGTTCGGGTGCTCGAGGAGGGCCGCCCGGTAGGACACCGCCCAGTCGTGCAGGGAGGTGCGCCAGTCGCGCCCGTCCGCGGGGTCGAACATCGCCAGGTCGACCTGCGCGCTCACCGAGTCGGCGACCGCCTCCAGGATCTGGTCCTTGGTGCGGAAGTGGTTGTAGAGCGAGGGGCCGCTCACGCCCAGCTCGGCGGCGAGCCGCCGCGTCGAGACGGCAGCGAGGCCCTCGGCGTCGACGAGAGAGAGCGCGGCTATGACGATGCGGTCTCTGCTCAGGAGGGGCTTGCGCGGTCGGGCCATGCGGCACATAGTAGGGCTGTCAGCCGAAAACTAGCAGTGCTAATTTAGTGCTCATTCACTTATGCCTGAGGTGTGGTCCATGAATCTGGAGCTCAGCGAGGAGCAGGCGGCCGTAAAGCGGCTCGCCAGGGACTTCGTGGCGCGCGAGATCACCCCGAACGTCGTCGGCTGGGACCGTGCCGAAGAGGTCGACCGTGGCATCGTCAAGAAGCTCGGCGACGTCGGCTTCCTGGGCCTGACCATCGACGAGCGGTACGGCGGCTCGGGCGGCGACCACCTCGCGTACTGCCTGGTCACCGAGGAGCTCGGCCGCGGCGACTCGTCCGTGCGCGGCATCGTCTCCGTCTCGCTCGGTCTGGTCACCAAGACCATCCAGTCCTACGGGACCGAGGAGCAGAAGCGGGAGTGGCTGCCCCGGCTCACGGCCGGCGAGGCCCTCGGCTGCTTCGGACTCACCGAGCCCGGCACCGGCTCCGACGCCGGCAGCCTCACGACCCGGGCCGTCCGCGACGGCGACGACTACGTGATCAACGGCTCCAAGATGTTCATCACGAACGGCACCTGGGCCGACGTGGTCCTCCTCTTCGCCCGCTCCACCGACGCCCCCGGACACAAGGGTGTCACCGCCTTCCTCGTCCCCACGGACACCCCCGGCCTCACCCGCCGCACCATCCACGGCAAGCTCGGCCTGCGCGGCCAGGCCACCGCCGAGCTGGTCCTCGAGGACGTCCGGGTCCCCGCCTCCGCGATGCTCGGGCCCGAGGGCAAGGGTTTCTCCGTCGCCATGTCGGCGCTCGCCAAGGGGCGGATGTCCGTGGCCGCGGGCTGCGTCGGCATCGCGCAGGCCGCGCTCGACGCCGCCGTGGGATACGCGGCGGAGCGCGAGCAGTTCGGCAAGTCCATCGCCTCGTACCAGCTGGTGCAGGAGCTGATCAGCGACATCTCTGTGGACGTGGACGCCGCGCGCCTGCTGACCTGGCGCGTCGCCGACCTCATCGACCGCGGCGAGGACTTCGCGACCGCCGCCTCCAAGGCGAAGCTCTTCGCCTCCGAGGCCGCGGTGCGCTGCGCGAACAACGCCCTCCAGGTCTTCGGCGGCTACGGCTACATCGACGAGTACCCGGTCGGCAAACTCCTGCGCGACGCCCGCGTCATGACCCTCTACGAGGGCACCAGCCAGATCCAGAAGCTCATCATCGGCCGCGCGATCACCGGCGTATCGGCCTTCTGAGACCGGGCCGTCGAGTCCGGCTGTCGGGTCCGGCTCGCGCGTCAGATTTCCGAGCCCGGCTTCCGGGTCCGGCTTCCTAGTCCGGATTCTGAGTACGTTTCTGAGTACGCGAGCGGATGGGGGTGCGCCCCCGTCCGCTCCATGCTGTCGCCCATGAGTGACACACCGGTCAAGCACAGGACCACCAACGCCTTCTACGGACAGGCCGTCGCCTCCTTCGCGCTCGCGCTCGTGGCGACCGCCGTCGGGGTCTACCGCATCGACGCCAGTGGCTGGGTCCGCGGCTTCCTCGCCATCGCCGTCCTCTATCTGACGACCTCCGCGTTCACGCTCGCCAAGGTCATCCGCGACCGTCAGGAGGTCGATCAGGTCGTCAGCCGTATCGACCAGGCCCGCATCGACAAGATCCTCGCCGACCACGACCCCTTCAAGCCCGTCGTCTGACGTACGGAACTAAGCGCTCGCTCAGCTCTAGGGGTATGGTGTTCGTCCTGTCCACGGGAGGATGTGAGCGAGCGATGAGCGCGGAGCGGCACGGCCAGAACGAGGCTGCCACGGACGACATGTCCTGGGCCGAGGTCACCCCGGACGCGGCACGGCGGCTGCTGATCGCCGCTGTCCAGGCGTTCGCGGAGCGCGGTTACCACGCGACCACCACCCGGGACATCGCGAGCCGGGCCGGCATGAGCCCGGCCGCGCTGTACATCCACTACCGGACCAAGGAGGACCTGCTCCTCCGTATCAGCCGCATCGGCCACGAGAAGGCCCTGGAGATCCTCAAGGACGCGGCCGCCGAGGAGGGCACCGCCTCCGAGCGGCTCTCCGAGGCCGTACGGTCCTTCGTCCGCTGGCACGCGGCCCGCCATCTGACGGCGCGCGTCGTGCAGTACGAGCTGGACTCGCTCGGCGAGGAGCACCGGCCGGAGATCGTGGCCCTGCGCCGCGAGAGCGACGCCACCGTGCGCGACATCATCAACGACGGCGTGAAGGCGGGGGAGTTCGACGTCCCCGACGTCCCGGGCACCACGCTGGCCGTGCTGTCGCTCTGCATCGACGTGGCGCGCTGGTTCAACACGGAGGGTCGCCGGACACCCGACGAGGTCGGCGCGCTGTACGCCGACCTCGTCCTGCGGATGGTGGGGGCCCGGGTTTCCTGACCCCGGCGGGGTTCAGAGGTAGTAGCGGGACACCGACTCGGCGACGCACACCGGCTTGTCGCCGCCGTCGCGCTCCACGGTGAAGGCGACCGAGACCTGGACGCCGCCGGGCACGTCGTCGACGCCGGTGATCTTCGCGGTGGCGCGCAGCCGGGAGCCGACCGGCACCGGGGCGGGGAAGCGGACCTTGTTCGTCCCGTAGTTCACGCCCATCTTCATGCCGTCGACCTTGATCAGCTGCGGCCCGAAGAGGGGGAGCAGCGACAGGGTCAGATAACCGTGCGCGATCGTCGTGCCGAACGGCCCGTCCTTGGCGCGCTCGGGGTCGACATGGATCCACTGGTGGTCACCCGTGGCATCCGCGAACTGGTCGATCCGCTTCTGCTCGATCTCGACCCAGTCGCTGTACCCCAGCTGCTCGCCCACCGCCGCGCGCAGCTCGTCGACCGTCGCGAAAACCCTCGGCTCTGCCATGTCCTGGCCTCCCATGTGTGCACCATGTGCGGATGTCTAAGGCGGATGTCTAAGCGCTTGCTCAGCATGCTAGGGCGGGCGACCTCTGTCAACGACGGCAGGGTCGGCCCAGTAGGCTCGGCACGGTGCCCCAGATTCCAGTGAAGATCCACGAACTCACCGTCGGTCAGCTGTCGGCGCGCAGCGGAGCCGCCGTCTCGGCCCTGCACTTCTACGAGGCCAAGGGCCTGATCAGCAGCCGCCGTACGACGGGCAACCAGCGCCGCTACCAGCGCGACACCCTGCGCAGGGTCGCGTTCATCCGCGCCGCGCAGCGCGTCGGCATCCCGCTCGCCACGATCCGTGACGCGCTGTCCGAGCTGCCCGAGGGGCGCACCCCGACCCGCGAGGACTGGGCGCACCTCTCCGAGGCCTGGCGTTCCGAACTGGACCAGCGCATCACCCAGCTGGGGCGGCTGCGCGACCACCTGACCGACTGCATCGGGTGCGGCTGTCTGTCCCTGGAGAACTGTGTCCTCTCGAACCCGGACGACGTGTTCGGCGAGCGCCTCACGGGGTCCCGCCTGATGAAGGAGAACCGGGAAGGCGCCTGAGGGGCCGCCGCTCAGCGGGGCGCGGAGACCAGCCCCGACTCGTAGGCGGTGATGACGAGTTGGACCCGGTCCCGGGCGCCCAGTTTGGTGAACAGGCGCGCCACGTGCGACTTGGTCGTGGCCACGGTGATGTACAGCTCCTCGGCGATCTCGCTGTTCGACCGGCCGAGCCCCACCAACGTCAGCACCTCACGCTCCCGCTCGGTGATGCCCTCGACCGCACGCGGCGCGCGGGCGGGGGACGGCTCGGGGCGGCCCACGAAGTCGGCGATGAGACGGCGCGTGATCCCCGGCGCGATCAACGCGTCCCCGGCGGCGACGACCCTGATCGCGGCGAGGATGTCGTCGAGCGCCATGTCCTTGACGGCGAAGCCGCTCGCGCCGGCGCGCAGCGCGCCGTAGACGTAGTCGTCCTCGTCGAAGGTCGTCAGCACCAGCACACGGGTCGCCCCCGGGCCCGAGGTGACCAGGCTCGTGGCCTCGATCCCGTTCATGCCCGGCATCCGGATGTCCATCACGATCACATCGGGGCTGACCTCCCTCGCCAGCCGGACGGCCTCCTCGCCGTTCGCGGCCTCCCCGACGACCTCCAGATCGGGGGTGTCGGCGATGAGGACGCGCAGCCCGGAGCGTACGAGCGGCTGGTCGTCGGCGAGCACCACGCGCACGGTCATCGGGCGTCCGCCCCGGCCGCGGCGGCGGCGTCATCCGTGGTCGTGGCCGTGGCCGTCGGCTCCGGCAGCGGCAGCCGTGCCGCCACCCGGAAGCCTCCCTCGGGCCGTGGCCCCGCGCTGAACTCCCCGTGCAGCAGCGCCACCCGCTCCCGCATCCCGGTGATCCCGAACCCCACGCCCGGCCCCGCGCCTCGCATCCCGCGCCCCTCGTCGACGATCTCCACGGACAGCTCATCCTCCCCGAATCCGACGGTCACCCGGCACTGCCCGGCGCCCGAGTGCCGCACCACGTTCGTCAGCGCCTCCTGCACGATCCGGTACGCCGACAGGCCGATGTCGGGCGGCAGTTGACGCCGCCGCCCGCTCCGGCGCAGGTCGACCTCGACGCCCGCGTCCGTGGTCGTGGCGGCCAGGCGCTCCAGGTCGCCGAGGCCCGGCGCGGGGCCGTACGGCGCAGCGCCGGGCTCGGCCGAAGGGCCCGACCTGCGCAGCGCGACGAGCGTGCGCCGCAGCCCCGACAGGGTCTCCCTGCTGGTGGCCTCGATGGCGCTCAGCGCGGCCCGCGCCTCCAGCGGCTGCGTCTCGATGACCCGGCTGCCGACACCGGCCTGGATCGCGATGATGCCGATGCTGTGCGCGACCTGGTCGTGCAACTCGCGGGCGATCCGCAGCCGTTCGGCCGTGATCGCCTCGGCCACCTCGTGCGACCGCAGCTCCGTCGCGTGCTGCCGGCGCTCGCGGCCGAGGAGGCCCACGACGCAGGCGGTGACCAGCGCCAGGAGGGCGATCGTCCCGATCACGATGAGATTGTCGGGCCCGCTCGTGAAGCCGAGGATCGTCAGGCACTGCGTGAGGAACGTGAGGGAGACGGCGACCACCGACGCCCGCAGGGTGCGGGTCGCGACGACGTACCCGAGCGTGATGTCGACCGCGACGAACGGCACGAACCACACAGGGCCGTGGTACTTGGCCACCGGCGGCAGGAGGGCGGTGACGAGCAGCACCATGACCAGGGCCGCCATGGGCCTGCGCCGGATCACGCCGACGAGCAGGACCGTCGCGAGCGCCGCGGCGCAGGCCGGGAGGATGCCGGGCGCCCGCCGGTCGGTGTTGACCACGGGGAGCAGCGCCATGAACGGGTACAGGACCGCGCCGGTCCAGGTCAGGACGGAGCGGGAGCGCCCGAACGTGCGCTGGGGCGGCGAGGGTGTCGAGGTGGCGTCCACACAGGGATCGTAGGTGCGCGGCCCATGCCCGTCATGAGCCCACGGGCTGCATCCCACGGGTGCATACCGCCTCCTGCGAGGGCCACCGACGGGCCGATGCGCACCCCCCACCCGCACCGGCACCGTTGCCCTCGTGATCGAAGTCAGCGAACTCACCAAGCGGTACGGCGACAAGACCGCCGTCGACCATCTCTCCTTCACCGTCCGACCGGGGCAGGTCACCGGCTTCCTCGGCCCCAACGGCGCGGGCAAGACGACCACCATGCGGATGCTCCTCGGCCTGGACGCGCCCACCGCCGGCACCTCCACCATCGGCGGCGTCCCCTTCCGCACCCACCCGCGCGGCCTGCGCCACGTCGGCGCGCTGCTCGACGCCCAGCAGGTGCACGGCGGGCGCAGCGCCACCGCGCACCTCGGCGCCCTGGCCCGCGGCAACCGCATCCCGGCGAGCCGCGTGGCCGAGGTGCTCGCCGAGGTGGGCCTGACCGAGGCGGCCGGGCGCCGCATCGGCGGGTTCTCGCTCGGCATGAAGCAGCGGCTCGGCATCGCGGCGGCCCTGCTCGGCGACCCTCCTGTGCTGATGTTCGACGAGCCGATCAACGGCATGGACCCGGAAGGCGTGCTCTGGGTACGTGGGCTCTTCCGCCGCCTGGCCGCCGAGGGACGCACCGTCTTCCTCTCCAGCCATCTGATGACGGAGATGGAGAGCACCGCGGACCAGCTCGTCGTGATCGGACAGGGCCGTCTCATCGCCGCCGAGTCCGTACGGGAGTTCGCGGCTCGCAGCACCCGCTTCAGCGTGCTGGTCGCGACGCCGCAGTCCGGTGAGCTGAGGGCCGTTCTCACGGCGGCCGGCGCGTCCGTCGAGCGGCACGGCCCGCCGGACGCGGCCAGGATCGCCGTGACCGGGCTGCCAGCCGAGCGCATCGGAGCGCTCGCCTTCGAGCACCGGATCATGCTGCACGAGCTGACCAACCGCACGGCCTCGCTGGAGGAGGCATTCATGGAACTCACCGCCGGCAGCGTCGAGTACCTGTCGGGAGACGCGGGAAAGGCGGGGCAGCCCCGATGACGAGCACCACCACGACAACGACCGCCACGGCGGTGGACGAACCGCCGGCCCGCTTCCTCGACCTCGTCGCCGCCGAGTGGATCAAGGTGCGGTCGCTGCGCTCCACACCCTGGGTGATCGTCCTGGTCACGCTGGTCGTGACCGGCGTCGCCGCGGCCCGCGCCCTCGCCGACTACAACAACTTCCCGTCCTACAGCGCCCTCACCCGACGGGACCACCCGTTCTCGCTGGGAGACGCCTTTCCGGCCGAGGCGTATCTGACGGTGATGCTCGCCGCCGTGGCCGTCGGCGCGATCGCCACGGTCAGCGAGTACGGCAGCGGCCTCATCCGCACCACCACCGTGGCCGTCCCCGCGCGCGGCGCGGTGGTCCTCGCCAAGGCCGTCGTACAGGCCGTCCTGTGGACCGTGGTCGGGTCGCTCGTCGCCCTCTGCTCCTTCTTCGTCGCCCAGGCCATCCTCAGCGGGCGCGACGCCGCGATCTCCCTCGGCGACCCCAACGCACTGCGGGCCTTCGCGGCGTCCGCGCTGCTCGCCCCGGTGTGCGCCCTGGTCGGCCTCGGCCTGGGCGTCCTGATCCGGCACAGCGCCACCACCGTGGTCGCGGGCTCCTTCGTCCTGCTCCTGCTGCCGGTGTTCTTCTCGTCCCGCAAGCCGCTGTCCGTCACCTTCGCCAACGCGATGGTGCGCAACGCGTGGCAGCGCCTGGCCCAGATCTACGGAACGCCGCCCGAGGCGTACAACGGGGCCACGGTTGCCGGGAGCTGGACCGTGTACGTGCTCTGGCCGCTGGTCGCGCTCGCCCTGGCGCTGCTCGTCGTACGGCGCCGCGACGTGTGACCGTATCCGTCCGCAACCGGATCCGGGCATCCGGATGTCTTCACCCGCAAGGGAGTTGGGGATGCATGAGGGCAGGACGGCAGGACGTATCACGGGGACGGGGAGACGCGTATGGGACTCGCCATCTGCTCGCTGAAGTACGAGGCCGCACGCTCGGGCCCGCAGAAGATCACCTATGACCGCGACGGCTATCACCTCGTCCGCTTCCCCTACGCGGCGGGCGAGGAGTCGTACGACCCCTGGAAGATGCACGACCCGCCGAAGGGGTCCACGTACCCGGACACCCACTCGGGTCTGATCCGGCCGAGTCACGACGGGTGGGGCACCCTGTCCGCGCTGGTCTTCTGGGAGCCGGACTCCGGACCGCGCGAGTTCAGGGCACGCTTCGTGCGCGACCCGCTCGCAGGTTCGACCGGCTACGACTCGACCGCCACGACGGACTCGGCGCCGACCGGCGGCGGTCAGTACCGGTCGTACACCTGGCAGATGTTCGTGCACCCGGGAACCCCGGTCGGCCTGAAGATCTCGGTGCGCGGGGCGGGCGACGCGCTGATCCGTACGCCGCTGGTCCTCGCCGAGTTCAAGCTGGCCGTCCAGACGGACGTGATCACACCGAGCGGCTGAGGCAGGTGAGTGGACCGGGGGTGCGGCTCATGGGCGGCACCCCCGTCGTGCTCACACAGCCGTGCTCCAGCAGTCGTGCTCGTGCAGTCGTGCCCGTGCCGATGCGCTCACGCCGAGACAAGAACCCGTGCCCGCCAGGCTCCGGCCAGGGACGCGGGGGTGAGGACGGGGCGCGGCACCACGATGCCGCAGTGGGTGCACACCGGTCCTGACGACGGTTCGTGCGCCAGGTCGTGCTCCCAGCGCAGTGCCGTGCCGGTGCAGACGGGACAGGCCGTGCCGGGCTCACGCTCCAGGGCCGCGATCAGCCGGTTCAGAACCTCCGCGAGAGGCTCGGAGGGATGCACCATCGGGTCGTCGCACCAGGCGACGCCGAAGCCGCCCCAGGTCAGCCGGTGCCAGTCGTCGACCGTGCCCGGTCTGCGCAGCCCGTCGTGCTTCTCCTTGCGGCGGCGCTCCGCGAACTGCGTCTCGTACGCGAGCCAGACCGCCCGCGCCTCTTCGAGCTCGTCGAGCGCGGCCGTCAGCCGCGCCGGCTCGGGGGACCGGTCCTCGGGGTCGAACCCGGCCCGCGAGCACAGGTGGTCCCAGGTCGCCCGGTGCCCGTAAGGGGCAAACCGCTCCAGGCACTTGCGCAGCGAGTACCGCCGCAGTGCCAGATCATTGCGCGGGTCGCGCACCTGTCTCGCCAGACTCCGGAATCCGGCCATCGCCCTGCACCTCCGTCACACGTACATGTACTTCGGCGTCGTCGTCGAAAGGACGTCGCCGAATAGACGTATCGACACTCGATTCGGATCCATGCCGTTCCATCCGATTTCCGATGGACTCCATCAGCGGCACCTCCTGGGGCTCTTTCGTCCCAGGGGGTCGCGTGTGGCGATTCCGAAAAGGTGACGCATGTTCATCTCCAGTCGGCTGCCTACCGCCGGTAACCTCCGGCGCACCATCGTCGGGAGGATCAGGCATGCGACGGCGCACCATACGAACCACCCAGCACAGAAGCCTCCGCAGAACTCTCCAGCGCACGGCCGCCACCGCGGTGTTCGTCCTCACGGCGGGGCTGCTGTCCCCGGTCGGCGAGGCGTCCGCCGCGGAGCCGGCACCGGCGCCCGACTACTGCGCGGGCCGGTGCGCGGACATCCTGCCGCCCGGCGCGAACGGCAGCGCCACGCTGGCCGAGATTCTCGGCCACCGCCTCTTCGGCACCCAGCCCGCCCACGCCGACGATCAACTCGGCCCCTACGATGCGCTCGCCGCCGGGTATCCGTCCCTGACGGACGACACCCTCACCCAGTTCTTCAACGACTCCTCCTTCGGGGTCCCCGATGGTCAGGTCGGTTCCGTCACGCGCCCCCGCGACGATGTGACGATCACCCGTGACAAGAAGAACGGTGTACCCCATGTCAAAGGTTCCACGCGCTACGGAACAGAGTTCGGCGCCGGCTACGCCGCAGGTCAGGACCGGCTCTGGCTGATCGACCTGTTCCGGCACATCGGCCGCGGCGAGCTCACGTCGTTCGCGGGCGGGGCCCTCGCCAACCAGGGACTCGAGCAGGAGTTCTGGCCGCAGGCCCCGTACACCGAGCAGGACCTGGAGAAGCAGGTCGAGTACATCAGGACCACCCAGGGCGCCCGTGGCAAGCAGGCCATGGACGACGCGCAGGCCTACATCGACGGACTCAACGCCTATCGCGAGAAGGCGAAGAACGGCCGCTACTTCCCCGGCGAGTACGTCCTGACCGGCAAGATCGACGCGATCACGAACGTGGGCGAGATCCAGCCGTTCAAGGTGACCGACATGATCGCGCTCGCCTCGGTCGTCGGCGGCCTCTTCGGAGGTGGCGGCGGGGGAGAGGTCGGCCAGGCCCTCTCGCTCCTGTCGGCGCAGCAGAAGTACGGCGTCGAGCGGGGCACCGAGGTCTGGGAGTCCTTCCGCGGACGCGACGACCCCGAGGCCGTGACGACCATTCACGACGGCACGAGCTTCCCCTACGGTGCCAAGCCCGAGAACCCGCGTGGCGAGGCGCTGCCCGACAAGGGCACCGTCGAGAGCGAACCCCTCGTGTACGACCGTGAGGGCTCGGCCGAGCCGGCCGAGGCGGGGCGCAAGACCCCCGTCAAGGCACCGGCGAAGCTCAAGCCGCTCCAGGGCATGTACGACAAGGGCGTGCTGCCCGCGGACACGTTCAGGAACTCCGACTCCAAGAAGGGCATGTCCAACGCACTCCTCGTCTCAGGCAAGCACACCGCGTCCGGCCACCCGGTCGCCGTGTTCGGCCCGCAGACTGGGTACTTCGCCCCGCAGCTCCTGATGATGCAGGAGCTCCAGGGGCCGGGCATCAGCGCGCGCGGCGTCTCGTTCGCGGGCGTCGGCATGTACATCCAGCTCGGCCGCGGCCAGGACTACGCCTGGTCGGCGACCTCGGCGGGCCAGGACATCACGGACACGTACGCCGTGGAACTATGCGAGCCGGACGGCGCGACGCCCACCCGGCAGTCCACGAACTACCTGTACCGCGGCACCTGCACCCCCATGGAGAAGCTGGAGAGGAAGAACGCCTGGAAGCCGACCCTCGCCGACTCCACAGCGGCCGGCTCCTACCGGATGCAGGTCTTCCGCACGAAGTACGGCATCGTCACGCACCGTGCGACGGTCGGCGGCAAACCCGTCGCGTACACCTCGCTGCGCTCGACGTACCGGCACGAGGCCGACTCCATCATCGGCTTCCAGATGCTGAACGACCCGTCCTACGTGAAGGACGCGGCGACCTTCGAGAAGGCCGTGCAGCACATCAGCTACGCCTTCAACTGGTTCTACGCCGATTCGCGCGACATCGCGTACTACAACAGCGGCGCCAACCCGGTGCGCGCGGCCGGTGTCGACGCCTCCTTCCCGGTGAAGGCCGAAAAGGCCTACGAGTGGCGGGACTTCGACCCGACGGACAACACGGCCGCGTACGCGCCGCCGTCCCAGCACCCGAACTCCGTCGACCAGGACTACTACGTCTCCTGGAACAACAAGCAGGCCAAGGGGTTCGGCGCCGCCAACTTCAGCCTCGGCGCCGTGCATCGCGCCGATCTGCTCGACGGGCGCGTGAAGCGGCTGGTCGCCGAGGGCGGCGTCACCAGGGCCTCGCTCACCCAGGCCATGGAGGAGGCCGCCCTCACGGACCTGCGGGGCGAGCAGGTGCTGCCCGAGATCCTCGAGGTCATCCGCAGCAAGCCCGTCGACGACCCCGCCCTGAACAAGGCCGTGCGGCAGCTGGAGGCCTGGCGCAAAGGCGGCGCCCAGCGCAACCAGACGTCGGCCGGCTCGCACACCTACGCGCACCCGGACGCCGTACGCATCATGGATGCCTGGTGGCCGCTCCTGGTGAAGGCCGAGTTCGAGCCCGGCCTCGGCGGCGACCTGTACGGGGCGCTCACCGGTGAACTGACCATCGACGAGTCGCCGTCCGCCGGCCACGGTCCGACCGGCGCGCACGCGGGATCGGCCTTCCAGTACGGCTGGTGGGGCTATGTGGACAAGGACCTGCGCACGGTCCTCGGGCAGCCGGTGAAGGGCAAGCTCGGCGCCGCCTACTGCGGCGGCGGCAAGCTCGACGCCTGCCGCGACACCCTGCTCGCCACGCTCGTGCAGGCGGTCGCCGAGCCCGCCGCCGGGGTCTACCCCGGCGACGACGCGTGCAAGGCCGGGGACCAGTGGTGCTCGGACACGATCATCCACCGGGCGCTCGGCGGCATCACGCACCGCGGGATCCAGTGGCAGAACCGTCCGACGTACCAGCAGGTCGTCGAATTCCCGTCGCACCGGCCGTAGTCCGGCCGCTTCCATGGGGCACGCACACGCGTGCCCCATGGGGGTCAGCCCAGTTCGCGCTCCCGCGTCTCCGGCAGGGCGAGGACACAGAGCAGGGAGACGACGGCCATCGCGCTGACGTACCAGCCCACCGAGGACGAGCCGAACTCGCCCTGGAGCCGCGTCGCCACGAGCGGCGACACCGCGCCGCCGAGCACCCCGCCCAGGTTGTACGCGAAGGACGCCCCGGAGTAGCGCACGCGCACCCCGAACAGCTCCGGCAGATACGCGCCCATCGGCCCGTACACGACCCCCATGCAGAACAGCGCGCCGCCCAGGGCGAGCGCGATCAGCACGGGCTGCCCGGTGTCCATGAGCGGGAAGAGGACCAGGCCCCAGACCACGGCGAGCCCGGCGCCGGCCAGCACGAGCCTGCGGCGCCCGCCCGCGTCCGAGCGGGTCGCGGCCAGCCAGGTGCCACCCGCGAGGAAGAGGCAGGCGACGAGCGAGACCGCGAGCATCGTGTTGCGCGGGACGCCGAGGGTCGTCGTGCCGTAGGCGAGGCAGTACGTGGTCGCGGTGTAGAAGAGCCCGTACGCGACGACCATGCCGCCCGCGCCGAGCAGGATCTCGCGGGGGTGCCGCTTGAAGACCTCCAGCGCGGGCGCCCTGCTGGCCTCCTGCTCCTTCATCACCTTGGCGAACACCGGCGTCTCGCTGATCTTCAGCCGCACGAAGAGGCCGACGGCGACCAGCAGGAAGGAGAGCAGGAACGGCACGCGCCAGCCCCACGAGTGGAACGCCTCGTCGTCGAGTGTCGTCGACAGGATCCAGAAGATGCCGGTCGCCGCGAAGAAGCCCACGGACGGGCCGAGTTGGGGGAACGCAGCGAAGAGACCGCGCTTGCCGCGCGGCGCGTGTTCCACGGCGAGCAGCGCCGCCCCGCCCCACTCGCCGCCGAGGCCCACGCCCTGGAGGAAGCGCAGCAGCACGAGCAGCAGCGGCGCCCACACGCCCAAGGTGCTGTAGCCGGGCAGCAGGCCGACGCACGCCGTCGACAGGCCCATCAGGAGCAGCGAGGCGACGAGGACGGACTTGCGGCCGACGCGGTCGCCGAAGTGGCCGAACAGGAGTGAGCCGATGGGGCGGGCCGCGAAGGCGACCGCGTAGGTCGAGAAGGACGCGAGGGTCGCGTTGAGGGAGGAGAGGTTCGGGAAGAACGCCTCGTTGAGGACGAGGGCGGCGGCCGTTCCGTAGACGTAGAAGTCGTAGAACTCGATCGCGGTCCCGATGAAACTGGCGACGGCCACGCGGCGCAGGCTCTCGGGGCTGTCCCCGTCAGAATCCGCGCCGGTGACCGTGTTCTGCCTGGTGGAGTCGTCTTTGAGCACGTACTGCACTGTGGTTGTGCGTGTACATGGCAGTCAATACGCGGAATGGGTCGTCCCGTATCGCGAGACGCTACGGGACGACGGGTCCTACTTGTACGTCAGATAGCGGCTGCGCACCGCGCGGAACGCCGCGAGTTCGCCCTGCCAGCCCGCGACCACCTCGTCCGTGGACGCCCCCGCGTCGATCATCGTCCGGACCTGGGTGGACCCCGTGAGCTTGTCGATCCAGTTGTCCGAGCGCCACGCGAAGTCGCTCCAGGACTTCTTCGCCGTCACCAGCAGGGCGATGCCGGTGCGTACGGGGTCGTACGCGGCCCGGTCCCTGACGTGGATCTGTACGCCGCCGATCGTCTTGCCCTGGAACTTGGAGAAGGTCGGCGCGAAGTACGCCTCGCGGAAGTCCACGCCGGGCAGGTGCAGTTCATTGGCGGCGGCCGCCCAGCGCCCGTCGAGGCCCTCGGCGCCGAGCAGCTCGAAGGGGCGGGTCGTGCCGCGGCCCTCGGAGAGGTTCGTGCCCTCGAACAGGCAGGTGCCCGAGTAGACGAGCGCGGTGTCGGGGGTCGGCATGTTCGGGCTCGGCGGCACCCACGGCAGCCCCGACGCGTCGTAGAAGTCGCGCCGCTTCCAGCCCGTCATCCGGACCGTCTCCAGCTCGACGGGCTTCGCGAGGTACTCGCCGTTGAACAGGCGCGCCAGCTCCGTGACCGTCATCCCGTGGGCCTGGGAGATCTCGCGCCGGCCGACGAACGTCGCGAACTCCTTGTGGAGGACGGGTCCGTAGGCGTTCCGGCCGGTCACCGGGTTGGGGCGGTCGAGCACCACGAACTTCTTGCCCGCGAGCTGCGCGGCCTCCATGCAGTCGTAGAGCGTCCAGATGTACGTGTAGAAGCGGGCGCCCGCGTCCTGGATGTCGAAGACGACGGTGTCGACACCGGACGCGGTGAAGATGTCCGCCAGTGCCTGCCCGCTCTTCAAGTAGGTGTCGTAGACGGGCAGTCCGGTCGCCGGGTCGTCGTAGCGTCCTTCCGAGCCGCCCGCCTGCGCCGTGCCGCGGAAGCCGTGCTCGGGCCCGAACACCGCGGTCAGCTTCACGCGTTCGTCGGTGTGCATCACGTCGACGATGTGCTTGACGTCGCGCGTGACGCCGGTCGGGTTCGTCACGAAGCCGACCTTCTGCCCGGCGAGGATCCGGTATCCGTCGGCCGCGAGCCGCTCGAAACCGGTGCGGAGCCGGCCGGCGTCCTTCTCCGCGGCGAGCGCGGGGGACGCCGCGCCCGCCGTGGCGGCCACCGCCGAGGCGGTGGTGGCGGCGAGCAGGCTCCGTCTGGACACGTTCATGTGGTGACCTCCGTGATCGCGGAAGGTGGCATGTGCACGCACGCTAGCGTGCGCCGAGCCCCCGCGGAACGAAGCCGACCGCCGACACCTCTTCCGTTGGGCTGACCGACTGCTTAGTCTGTGACGGAAAGTCGAGTCAAGGGAGACCGATGGTGGACAGCCTGCACGGCACGGGGGTCGTCGTCACCGGCGCGGGATGCGGCATCGGAGCCGCGCTCGCCCGCCGCTTCGCCGCTTCGGGAGCGCGCGTCGTCGTGAACGACCTGGACGCGGGGAAGGCCAAGGCGGTCGCGGACGAGATCGGCGCCACGGCGGTGCCGGGCGACGCCTCCGAGATCGTGCCCGAGGCGCTGGACGCCCTGGACGGCACCGTGGACGTCTACTGCGCCAACGCGGGGCTCGCCTCCGGCGGCACCGAGGACGCCGACGAGCAGATCTGGGCCGCCGCCTGGGACGTCAACGTGATGGCGCACGTCCGCGCCGCGAAGGCCCTGCTGCCCGGCTGGCTGGAGCGCGGCAGCGGCCGCTTCGTCTCCACCGTCTCCGCGGCCGGACTGCTCACGATGGTCGGCGCCGCGCCCTACAGCGTCACCAAGCACGGCGCGTACGCCTTCGCCGAGTGGCTCTCCCTCACCTACCGCCACCGCGGGCTCAAGGTCCACGCGATCTGCCCGCAGGGCGTGCGTACGGACATGCTCACCGCCTCCGGATCGGCCGGGGAGCTCGTCCTCGCGCCGACCGCGATCGAGCCCGAGGACGTCGCCGACGCGCTCTTCGCGGGCATGGCGGAGGACCGCTTCCTGATCCTCCCGCACCCCGAGGTCGCCGGGTACTACGCGGCGAGGGCGGCGACGCCCGACCGCTGGCTGTCGAACATGAACCACATCCAGCAGAAGTGGGAGGCGGCACAGAAGTGAGCTCCTCGATCTACGCGGCCATGCCCTGGCTCGGGCAGCTCTCCGAGGCGCAGCGGGCCCCGGTCACCCCGGCCGAGTCCGTGCTGCACGCATTCCGCGCCGCCGTCGGCAAGGCCCCCGACCGCACCGCCGTCGCCTACTTCGACGGCCGCCTCAGCTACCGCGAGCTCGACGAGCTCAGCGACTCCGTCGCCGGGCACCTCGCCGCGCGCGGCCTCGAGCGCGGCGACCGTGCCGCCCTCATGCTGCAGAACTCCCCGCACTTCGTGATCGGCCTGCTCGCCGCCTACAAGGCGGGCGCCACCGTCGTCCCGGTCAACCCGATGTACAAGTCGGGCGAGGTCACCCACGTCCTGCACGACGCCGACGTGACCGCCCTGATCTGCTCGGACCGGGCCTGGGAGGCGTATCTGCGCGAGACCGCGGCGGACTCTCCCGTACGGATCGTGCTCACCGCCTGCGAGCTGGACCTCCAGACGCGGGGCGACGAGCGGGTCCTCAAGTTCGAGCGCGTAGAGCCACAGGCCGAAGACGCCGACGACCTCCTGACGGTCGCCCGCGCGGGCCACGCGGCGCCCGAAGGCCGCGACCCGGGCCCGGACGACATCGCGCTCATCAGCTACACCTCCGGCACCAGCGGCACGCCCAAGGGCGCCACGAACCTGCACCGCAACATCACGTACAACGCCGAGCGCCAGCGCACCGGACTCGGCATCCCCGAAGGCGGCACGTACTTCGGGCTCGCGCCGCTCTTCCACATCACGGGCATGGTCTGCGAGCTGGTCTCCTCCTTCGCGAACACGGGCACCCTCGTCCTCGCGTACCGCTTCGAGGCGGGCGTCGTCCTGGACGCGTTCGCCGAGCACCGGCCCGCCTACACCGTGGGCCCCTCGACCGCGTTCATGGCGCTGGCCGCGCACCCGGCCGCGACCCGCGAGCACTTCGCCTCCTTCCAGTCGATCTCGTCCGGCGGCGCGCCGGTGCCGCCCGCCCTCGTGGAGAAGTTCCGGGCCGGCTTCGGCCCCTACATCCACAACGGCTACGGCCTCACCGAGTGCACCGCTCCCTGCGCCTCCGTGCCGCCCGGCAGGGAAGCCCCCGTCGACCCCGTCTCCGGCACCCTCGCCGTCGGCGTCCCGGGACCCGAGAGCATCGTCCGGATCGTGGACGACCTCGGCCAGGAGGTGCCCTTCGGGGAGCAGGGCGAGATAGCCGTCCGCGGCCCCCAGGTCGTGCCCGGCTACTGGAAGCGCCCCGACGCCACCGCCGAGTCCTTCCCGGACGGCGAACTGCGCACGGGGGACATCGGCTTCATGGACGCCGACGGCTGGCTCTACGTCGTCGACCGCAAGAAGGACATGATCAACGCCTCCGGCTTCAAGGTCTGGCCCCGCGAGGTGGAGGACGTCCTCTACACGCACGAGGCCGTGCGCGAGGCCGCCGTCGTGGGTGTCCCCGACCCCTACCGCGGGGAGACGGTCAGGGCGTACGTGAGTCTGCGCCCGGGCGCCTCGGTGGGCCCGGACGACCTGTCCGCCTACTGCAAGGAGCGGCTCGCCGCGTACAAGTACCCGCGCGAGGTGGAGATCCTGCCGGAGCTGCCGAAGACGACAAGTGGGAAGATCCTCCGGCGGGAACTGCGTTCCCGTACACAGAACAGCTGATCGCAGGAGAAAGGCAGGTGGCGGCAGTGCCCAGGACGTCGGACGGAGACGGTACGCCCGTCCCTCAGAGGCTGCTCGCCGCCGCCACCCGGCTCTTCGCCGAGCGCGGTTACGACCGCACCTCGGTGCAGGAGATCGTCGAGGCGGCCGGCGTCACCAAGGGCGCGCTCTACCACTACTTCGGCTCGAAGGACGACCTGCTGCACGAGGTGTACGCGCGCGTGCTCCGCGTGCAGCAGGAGCGCCTCGACGCGTTCGCGGACGCCGACGCGCCCGTGGAGCAGCGGCTGCGCGACGCCGCGGCCGATGTGGTCGTCACGACCATCGAGAACCTCGACGACGCGTCGATCTTCTTCCGCTCCATGCACCACCTCAGCCCTGAGAAGGACAAGCAGGTACGGGCCGAGAGGCGGCGCTACCACGAGCGGTTCAGGGCCCTGATCGAGGAGGGCCAGCAGGCCGGCGTGTTCTCCACGGCCACGCCCGCCGACCTGGTGGTCGACTACCACTTCGGGTCGGTGCACCACCTCTCCACCTGGTACCGCCCGGGCGGCCCGCTCGCCCCGCAGGAGGTCGCGGACCACCTGGCGGACCTGCTGCTGCGCGCACTGCGTCCCTGACGCCGCTCAGGCCCGGACACACAGCGAAGGGCCCCCGCACTCACGCCGGGTGCGGGGGCCCTTCGCTGTCACACGGTCACCGCGTCACTGCCCGCGCCGTCAGTGGTCGTCCCAGTGGCCGTCGTGCTGCGCGTGCCGGTGACCGTCGTGGACGTAGTCGACGTGATCGCCGTGGGTGACGGCCTGGTGCCCGCAGTCCTGGCCGTGCTGGTGCTCGTGGCCCTGGTGCGTGGTGTGGGCGCCGGGCTCGCACTCGTCCCAGTGGCCGTTGTGCTCCGCGTGCAGATGCCCCTCGTGCGCGTAGTCGACGTGGTCGCCGTGCGGCACCGCCGTGTGGCCGCAGCCCTCGCCGTGGGTGTGCTCGTGGACGGGGTGTTCCTGGTGGAGAGTGGTCATGAGGTCAGGCTAGCCGGAAATGCCCGAATCATTCCGTTATGGAAATCTTGTGCCTGTTCCTGTGACCGTCGCGAGGAGTACATCGGATGAAGGCGATCAGCTACAGCGGCTACGGCGGTCCCGAGGTACTCGAGTACGGGGAGGCGCGCGACCCCAAGGTCGGGCCCGACTCCGTCCTGGTGAAGGTCAGGGCCGCGGCGGTGAACCCCGTCGACTGGAAGGCCCGCGAGGGCTACCTCGACCCGGTGCTCGACGCCGTCTTCCCGGTGATCCCCGGCTGGGACGTGTCCGGCGTCGTGATCCGACCGGGCGCCGCCGTCACCGAGTTCGTCACCGGCGACGAGGTGATCGGCTACGTACGCGAGGACTTCCTCTCCCGCGGGACGTTCGCCGAGTACGTCGCCGCGCCCGTGCGCACCCTGGCCCGCAAGCCCCGGAACCTGACCTACGAGGAGGCCGCCGGGCTGCCGCTCGCCGGGCTCACCGCCTACCAGGTCCTGACCGGCGCCCTCGCCGTGCAGGAGGGCGACGTGGTGCTCGTCCACGCGGCGGCCGGCGGCGTCGGGTCGATCGCGGTCCAGCTGGGCCGCCACCTCGGCGCCCGCGTCATCGGCACGGCGAGCGAGCGCAACCACGACTTCCTGCGGGAACTGGGCGCCGAACCCGTCACGTACGGGGAAGGCCTCGCCGAACGCGTGCGGGCCCTCGCGCCGGAGGGAGTGGACGCCGTGTTCGACACGGTGGGCGGGGAGGCGCTGAAGGCGTCCGCGGACCTGCTCGCGCCGGGCGGCCGTCTCGCGTCCATCGCGGACGCCTCGGTCGTCGACCTGGGCGGCCGCTACGTCTTCGTGCGCCCCGACGCCGCCGACCTCGCGCGCCTCGCGGACCTCGCGGAACAGGACGTGGTCACGGTGCACGTCGACGAGACGTTCCCGCTGGAGCGGGCCGCCGACGCCCAGCGGCTGAGCGCCGAGGGCCGCACCAGGGGCAAGATCGTGGTCACCGTGCCGTGGACCGACTGACCGACTGACCGACTGACCGACTGACCCCGATCGACCGACCGGCTGCCGGGGATCGGCGACAGCCCACCGCGTCGGGGGCGTCACACCACGAGCGCCGCGAACGCGGCCAACGCCACTGAGCAGGCCACCGCCACCACGGCCGCGCGGGCGGTCATCACGGGCGGCCGCGCCTCGTGCAGTGCCAGATCGCGGATCCGGCGGTGCGCCACCGCCAGGAACCCCAGCCACGCCAGGAAGCACAGGGCCGCGCCCAGCACACCGAGGGTGTCCGAGCCGCCGTGCAGCGCCGCCCTGGCCGCGAGGATCGCCGCCACCGTGCACGACAGCGTCGTCCGCCGCCAGGCGAGCCGCGTCCGCGCGGGCTGGAGCCCCGGATCGCGCCCGGCCGCCGCCGCGCCGCCTCGTCCGTCGCCGGGCGGCTCCGACGGGCCGCTCACCCTGCCCACCCGGCCAGCACGACCACCACCATCGCGACGGCAACCAGTGCCACGAGCACGCTCAACAGCGCCGGGAACCGCGAGACGGGCAGGTCCTCGCCCCGCCGCATCGCCCGCTCGCAGCGCACCCAGTGGCTGACCGCCCGCAACGCGCACAGAGCGCCCGCCGCGAGCAGCGCGAGCGCGAGACCGGCGCGCCAGGCCCAGCGCAGGTCCGGCAGGAACTGGTCCACGGCGAACCCGCCGCCGATCAGGGCGAGCGCCGTGCGCAGCCAGGCCAGGAACGTGCGCTCGTTGGCCAGCGAGAAGCGGTAGTCGGGCGTGTCACCGTCGTCCCGTACCCGCTCGGGCGCGAACCAGAGGCGGACACTGCGCACAAATTCGATCACGGGGGCGACCCTATCCGGGCGGCCGGGGCAGGCCCGCAGCCCCTGCGCGGTAGGCCCGCAGCCGCTCGTACGCGTCGAGCCCGTCCGGCACCCACGGCCACTCGGGAAGCCGCCGCTCCAGCTCCTCGTCGGTGAGGAAGCCGTGCCAGCCCACCTCCTCGGCCTGCGGGTTCACGGGCAGCTCGCAGCGCACCTCGTACAGGTACGACCACCAGCTCAGGCCCGCCCCGCCGTCGTACAGGAACTTGAACAGGGGCTCGGGGCGGGGCAGCCCGAAGACGCCGAGCTCCTCCTCCGCCTCGCGCAGAGCCGCGTCGTCGTAGGACTCCCCGGTGCCCACGACGCCGCCGACGAACATGTCGTACAACGACGGGAACACCAGCTTCGTCGGCGTGCGGCGGTGCACGAAGATCCGGCCGGCGCCGTCCCTGGCCTGGATGAACACGCACCGGTGGCGCAGTCCGCGGGCGTAGGCCTCGCCGCGCGGGGCCTGCCCGACCACCCGGTCGTGCTCGTCGACGATGTCGAGGACTTCCGCCGCCGGATCCGGGGCGTCAGCGGCGTGCGTGGGATCGGTGGGAGGGGTCATGCGCCCATCAGACCAGACCCGGCGGACCCCCGGCGGATCAGACCTCGACCCCTGCCCGGCTCCCCTCCCGGGGGCCCGTGGTCGGCATCGCCGGATGCATCCCGAGGAGCACGATCCCCGCCACGATCGCCGTGAGCCCGGTCGCCTGCCAGGCGAGCGCCCCGGCGTCCGTACGCAGCTGGTCGCCCATGAAGCCGACGCCGCACGCGATGCCCGCGAGCGGCTGCGCGGCCGTTAGTGCGGGCAGCGACATCCGCAGGGGTGCCATCTCGAAGGCGCTCTGCACCAGGATCAGGCCCGTGATGCCGAGCACCAGGACCCCGTACGGCTGCCAGCTGGTGAACAGCCCGCCCCAGCCGCCCGACGAGAACAGCTGCCCGCTCATCCGCGTCAGCGCGTCCTGCACCCCGTAGAGGAGCCCGGCCGCCACGCCCAGCAGGACCGGGGCCGAGCTCATCCGTGACTTCTTCGCGTAGCCGGTGAGCAGCAGCGCGCCGCCCACCATCACGCCGATGATCAGCCAGCGCCGCAGCGGGTCGGTGACCGCGTCCCCGGCGCGCGGCTCGCCCGCCACGATGAAGGCCGTCACCCCGCCAGCGAGCAGGGCCAGGCCCGCCCAGCCCTGTTTGCCCAGCGGCTGGCGGGTCTGGTGGCGCGAGAGGGCGAGCGCGAACAGGAGGTTCGTCGCGAGCAGCGGCTCGACGAGGGAGATCTCCCCGTTGCCCAGCGCGATCGCGCCGAGCACCATGCCGCACACCATGAAACCTATGCCGCCCAGCCAGCGGGGCACCCGTACGAGGTCGAGGAGCAGGCGCGGCGACAGGAAGTCGCTCAGCGGGGCGTGCTGCGCCGCGTTCTGCTGGAGCACGAATCCGATGCCTAGGCAAAAGGCCGCGGAAACGGCGAGGACGAGTACGAGAACCGACACGCTGCGCACCTCGAGAATGCAGGTATCAAGATCGGCCATGGGCGGGTCGTTGCACGGGTGTAAGGCCGACGATAGCGCCCCGCGGCACGGGCTGCCCCGCGAGTGACCCGGTCGGCGAGGTTGACGCCGACCACCCCCGTACCCAAGATCTGACCCACCGGTAACTTTCGAGAGGGACGGACCCCAATGACGACGTACGACGCGGACGTGATCGTGATCGGGGCGGGCCTCGCCGGGCTCGCCGCGGTGGCGGAACTCGTGGACGCGGGCCGCAAGGTGATCCTCCTGGACCAGGAGCCGGAGCAGTCCATCGGCGGGCAGGCGCACTGGTCCTTCGGCGGCCTCTTCTTCGTCGACTCGCCCGAGCAGCGCCGCCTGCGGATCAAGGACAGCCACGCGCTCGCGCTGCAGGACTGGATGGGCACCGCCGGCTTCGACCGCGCCGAGGACCACTGGCCGCGCAAGTGGGCCGAGGCGTACGTCGACTTCGCCGCGGGCGAGAAGCGGTCCTGGCTGCACCAGCAGGGCGTCCGGTTCTTCCCCGTGGTCGGCTGGGCGGAGCGCGGCGGCTACGACGCCAACGGGCACGGGAACTCGGTGCCGCGCTTCCACATCACCTGGGGGACCGGCCCCGGCCTCGTCGCGCCCTTCGAGCGCCGGGTCAGGGAGGGGGTGGCGCGCGGTCTGGTCGAGCTGAAGTTCCGGCACCGGGTGACCGGCCTGTCCCGCAGCGCCGGTGCCGTCGACACCGTCACCGGCGAGATCCTCGAACCGTCGTCCATCGAGCGCGGCCAGGGCAGCACCCGTACGGTCACGGGCTCCTTCGAGCTCACGGCACAGGCGGTGATCGTCACCTCCGGCGGCATCGGCGGAAACCACGACCTCGTCCGCGCGAACTGGCCCGAGCGCCTCGGCACCCCGCCCGAGAAGATGCTCTCCGGCGTGCCCGCGCACGTCGACGGCCTGATGCTCGGGATCACGGAGAACGCGGGTGCGCACCTCATCAACCGCGACCGCATGTGGCACTACACCGAGGGCATCGAGAACTGGAACCCCATCTGGGACAAGCACGGCATACGCATCCTGCCGGGCCCGTCCTCGCTCTGGCTCGACGCGCGCGGCGAGCGTCTGCCCGTGCCGCTCTTCCCCGGCTTCGACACCCTCGGCACCCTCGACCACATCATGAAGACCGGGTACGGCTACACGTGGTTCGTGCTCAACCAGCGCATCATCGGCAAGGAGTTCACCCTCAGCGGCTCCGAGCAGAATCCCGACCTGACCGGGAAGTCCGTGCGCGGCGTCATCGACCGGGCCCGCGCCGACGTACCGGCGCCCGTCAAGGCCTTCATGGACAACGGCGCCGACTTCGTCATCGAGAAGGACCTCCCCGCCCTGGTGCGCGGCATGAACGCCCTCGCCGAGAAGTCGTCGGGTCCGCTGATCGACGAGGCCGCACTGCGCAGCACCCTCGTCGCCCGCGACCGCGAGATCGTCAACCCCTTCACCAAGGACCTCCAGGTGACCGCCATCCGCGGCACCCGCAAGTTCCTCGGCGACCGCCTCATCCGCACCGCGGCGCCGCACCGCATCCTCGACCCGAAGGCGGGTCCGCTGGTCGCGGTGCGCCTCCACATCCTCACCCGCAAGTCCCTCGGCGGTCTGGAGACCGACCTGTCCTCGCGCGTCCTGACCGAGGGCGGCGAGCCGCTGCCGGGCGTGTACGCGGCGGGGGAGGCGGCCGGGTTCGGCGGCGGGGGAGTGCACGGCTACCGCTCCCTCGAAGGGACCTTCCTCGGCGGCTGCCTCTTCTCGGGCCGCACGGCGGGCCGCGCCGCGGCCGCCGCGACCGGCTGAATCTCGCCTTGACAGCACCCCGGCCCCCTTCTTCACGGTTCGGGGTGCTGTCTCGTGTCACCGGTTCAACCGACCAGGTGGGAGCGGGAATTGGCGTATCGCGAGGGTGAACTCGGAGGATTGTGAAACGAGTTGGTGAAGGCCATCCCTTGGTATGCCCTTGACTCGGAGCGCCCGGTACCGCTTTGCTGTGCGTGATCACCTCAAGCAAGCCGCGTCGTAGAGGATTTCCTGCGGTGCCCCCACCCCCACCACCACTCGGGCGTGCCCGCAAGCGGGCCGCTCCCCCGTTCGACTCCGCGCTCGACGACAGCGACCTCGTCGCCGCCCGCGCGGCCCTCGCTCAGGGGCGCTGGACCGAGGTCAGGGAACTGATCTCGGCCACCGGCGACGACTGGGACCGCCGCGGCCACCGCATCGTCGTCCTCGCCGAGGAACCGACGACCACCGCATGGGTCAGGGACTGGCGGCTCGCCGAACCCGAATCCGCCGACGCGGCCGTCCTGCTCGCCCTCGCCGCCGTGCAGCGCGCCCGGATCGGCAAGACGCGCCCCGAGAAGGCCCGCGACGCCTGCCGCGACGCAGCGGCCCTCGTGCCCGCCGACCCCACGCCCTGGCTCGGACTCCTGCTCCTGGAACGGGACATGGGCCGCGAGGAGGACGTCGTCCGCCTCTTCGACGAGATCCGCCACCGCCACGCCGAGCACCACCACGCCCACCATCTGATGGTCGCCAGGCTCGCCGAACGCCGCCCCGACGCGGGCCAGGACCCCCTGCACGAGGTGTACGACTTCGCGTCCTGGGCCGCCGAACAGGCGGGCCCCGGCTCACCGCTCGCCGTCCTCCCCGTGGTAGCGCACGCCGAGCGCTACCGGGTCCTCGCCGCCGCCGGCAGCGAACCGCCCGACCCCAAGGCGTCCGGACACTGGACGGGCCGCCGCGCCCGCCTCGTGATGAAGACCGCCTTCGACTGGTGGCTCGAATGGGGCACTCCGGAGCGCCCCGCCCATCCGCGCGGCCGCGTCGACCTGAACTTCCTCGCCCACGCCAAGTCCTGCGAGGGCAGGCCCGCGGAGGCCGCAGCGCTGTTCCACCGCATCGGCCGGCACGCCACCGCCGCCCCCTGGTCGTACCCGGACCGCGATCCGCACGAAGCGTTCCGTGCCGCGCGCGGTGCCGCGCTCGGCACGGCCTAGGACGACGCCCCCAGAAAACCCCAGACACCCGCACCAGCAGCGCTCATCCACAGGGAAGGGACAACCCCGCCATGACGACGGGCAGTTCGAGCACGAGCGATACGGCACGACCCCCCGAGTCCGACGCGGGGATCAGCACCTTCAAGGGGCAGGACAGCGCCCTGCGCGCCGGCCGCCTCGGCACGGCGGGCCTGCTCCTGTCCGTGCTGGCCGCGACGGGCCCGCTCATGGTGGTCGCCGGCGTCATGCCCACCACGTTCGCCGTGATGGGCGTGGTCGGGCAGCCGCTCCTCTTCCTCATCCTGGGCGTTGTCCTCGCCCTGTTCAGCGTCGGCTACGCCGAGATGAGCCGGCACGTCCACAACGCCGGCGCCTTCTACGCGTACATATCCCGCGGCCTCGGCCCGACCGCCGGCGCGGGCGCCGCCCTGGTCGCGCTCGTCGCCTACAGCGTCCTCCAGGTCGGCATCTACGGGATGTTCGGCTTCGAGGTGTCCAACCTCTTCGCCACCTATCTCGACCTGAGCATCGCCTGGTGGATCCCGGCGCTGGTGGCCGTGCTCGCCGTCGGCGCGCTCGCCCTGCTGAAGATCGACGTGAACGCGCGCGTGCTCGGCGTACTCCTGCTCGTCGAGGTCGCGCTCGTCGTCGTCTTCGACATCGCGGCGATCGGCGACCCGGCCAGGGAAGGCCTGTCGCTGCACGCCTTCAACCCGGACACCCTCACCGGCGCGGGCGTCGGCACCGCCCTGTGCTTCTGCATCGCCGCCTTCACCGGCTTCGAGCAGGCGCCCGTGTACGCGGAGGAGACCAGCCGCCCGCACATCCTCGTGCCGCGCGTGATGTTCATGGCGGTCGGATTCGTCGCCGTCTTCTTCGCCATCAGCTCATGGGCACTCACCGTCGCCGCCGGGCCCTCCGTGATCATCCCGACCGCGCAGAAGCAGAGCGCGGGCCTGATGTTCTTCCTGACGGAGAGCAGGCTCGGGGGCACATTCACGGACATCGTCCATGTCCTGTTCGTCACCGGCATGTTCGCGGCCCTCCTCAGCTTCCACAACGTCGTCTCGCGCTACGCCTTCGCCATGGGCCGCGAGGGCCTGCTGCCCGCCGCCTTCGGCCGCACCAACAGCTCCAGCGGCGCGCCCGGCACCGGCTCCCTGCTCCAGACCGCCCTCTCCCTGATCGTCGTCGTGGCCTTCGCGGTCACCGACGACGGCAAGGCGGGCGACCCGACGGCGCCCGTGCTCAAGCTCTTCACCTGGGGCGGCAACGTCGGCGCGCTCGGCATCATCCTGCTGATGGCCGCCGCCTCGCTGGCCGTGATCGTCTTCTTCGCCAGGCGCGGCGCCGCGGGTGCTCAGATCTGGCGCCTCATCGCGTCGGGGATCGCCGGGATCGCGCTGCTCGTCATCGCCTTCTACACGGTCAAGGACTTCGACGTCCTCGTCGGCTCGGGCCCCGGCTCCTCCCTCAACTGGGTGCTGCCCGGCATCATCGCGCTGGCCGCCGTCATCGGGCTCGTCCACGGCGTCGTCCTGCGCGGCAGGAACCCCGAGGCGCACGCCGGGATCGGTCTCGGCAACGAGGCGTTCCAGCTGGAGAAGGCGGCCGGCGTGCCCGCCGAGAAGTGACAGAACGCTGACGAACACCCGTGGCCCCTGGCCCCCGGAGGCCACGGGTGCTCGAATCAGTGTGTGAACCCGGAAGAACCCGTACCGTCCGAGCGGGACGAGGAGCGCGGCGCGCCCGTCGGCCGCCGCCTCGTCCTCGGCATGCTCGGACTCGGCGCCCTCGGCGTCGCCGCCGCGCCCACCCTCCAGCGCGGCCTCGAATCCTTCCTCGGCGGCGCCGCGGACAAGGACCCCACCGGTCTGACGGACCTCCTGCCGAACGGCGGCGGCTTCCGCTACTACTCGGTCGCCTCCTCCGTCCCGCACAGATCGGCCGCCGACTACCGCCTCACCGTCGACGGCCTCGTCGACCGGCCCACCACCTACACGCTCCCCGCGCTGCGGGCGCTCCCGCAGACCCGGCTCGTGCGCGACGTCCAGTGCGTCACCGGATGGCGCGTGCCGCAAACACCCTTCGAGGGCGTACGCCTCTCCAGCATCCTCGACGCGGCCGGAGTCCGGCCCTCGGCCAAGGCGCTGCGGCTGACCTGCTTCGACGGCACGTACAGCGAGAGCCTCACCCTGCCGCAGGCCCGCCGCGCCGACGTGCTCGTCGCGCTGCGCATGCAGGACAAGCCCCTCGGCCACACCCACGGCGGGCCCGTCCGGCTCTACGTCGGCCCCATGTACTTCTACAAGTCGGCGAAATGGCTGTCCGGCATCACCGTCACCGACCGCGTCGAACCCGGCTACTGGGAGAACCGCGGCTACGACGTGGACGCGTGGGTCGGCCGCTCGAACGGACGCGACGATGAACCCACCCACTGAACTCCCGGCGCGCGTAAGGCGCTTCACCCGCTCCGAGACCTGGGTCCACTGGTCCATGGCGGCCCTCATGGGGCTGTGCATCCTGACGGCGGCCTGCCTGTACGTACCCCAGTTCGCGGAGCTCGTCGGCCGCCGCGAGCTCGTGGTCAGGCTCCACGAGTGGTCCGGTCTCCTGCTGCCCGCGCCCTACCTCGCCGGCCTCGCGTCCCGCGCCTTCCGCGCCGACCTGCGCCGCCTGAACTGCTTCGTCCCGCACGACCGCACCTGGCTGCGCTCCGCTCTGCGCCGCTCGGGCCCGAGGCCCGCGGGCAAGTTCAACGCGGGCCAGAAGCTGTACGCGGGCTGGCTCGCGGGAGCGGTCCTGGTGATGCTCGGCACCGGCCTGCTCATGTGGTTCACCCACCTCGCGCCGCTGACCTGGCGCACCGGCAGCACCTTCGTGCACGACTGGCTGTCCCTCGCCCTCGGCATCGTGGTCGCCGGGCACATCGCGAAGGCGTGGGCGGATCCCGAGGCACGGCTCGGGATGCGGACCGGGTTCGTGGGGAGGGAGTGGGCCGATCGCGAGCACGGCGAGTGGCTGCCGTGACGGCGCCGTACTAGGCGCCCGCGCCGAAGTCCAGGAGGACCTTGCACGCCCGTGCGCGGTCCGCGGCCAGCGCGAATGCCGACTCCGCGGCCGCCACCGGGACCACCGCGCTGATCAGCTCCGCGAGCCCCGGCCGCTCGGCGAGCAGGCGCAGCGCGTCGTCGAACTCCGTGTCGAAGCGGAACGCTCCGCGCAGCTCGATCTCCCGGCTGACCACGAGATTCCCCGCGAACGGGCTCTGCCCCGGCGGCAGCATCCCCAGCTGGACGACCGCACCGCCGCGCCGCACATGGCGCAGGCAGCTGTCGAGCCCGGCGGCCACGCCCGACGCCTCGACCGCCGCGTCGGCCTCGTCGGGCCAGCCCTTGTCGGCCGGGTCGTCGGCGCGTACGAGGGTGTCGGCGCCGGCGACCTGCGCGTAACGGAGGGCTTCGGGGAGGAGGTCGGTGGCGGTCACATGTGCCGCTCCGGCGGCCTTGGCCGCGGCGACGACGAGGCAGCCGATCGGGCCCGCGCCGGTCACCAGGACGTGCTTGCCCGCGACCGGGCCCGCCCGGCGCACCGCGTGCAGCGCCACCGCGAGGGGCTCGGCGAGGGCGGCCCGGTCGAGCGGAAGCCCGTCGGGCACGGCCCTCAACTGGCCGGCGGGGACGGCGATCCGCGCGGCGAAGCCGCCCTGGACGTGCGGGGTACGGGCCGCGCTGCCCAGGTAACGGGTGTCACGGCACACATTGCGCCGCCCGTCCAGGCACTCGGGGCACGTTCCGCAGGGGGTCGCCGGGTGCACGGCGACGGCCGTGCCGGGCGCGGGACCGGTGGCGCCGTCCCCGTACGACAGGACCGTGCCCACGACCTCGTGGCCGAGCAGCATGGGTTCCTGGAGCCGGAAGTCGCCGACGCCGCCGTGGCGCCAGTAGTGCAGGTCCGACCCGCACACCCCGCCGTAGCGGACGGCGACGAGCGCCTGGCCCGGGCCGGGTTCGGGGGAGGGGAGTTCGTCGACGCGCAGATCTCCCGCGCCGTGGATCACGCAGCCCAGCATCAGGTCTCCTCCAGCCATGAGGTCTTCTAGAGAACGCTCGTCATGCCGCCGTCGACGTAGAGGATCTGCCCGCTGACGAAGTCGGACGCGGGGGAGGCCAGGAACAGGGTGCCGCCGACGAGGTCGTCGGTGCGGCCCCAGCGGCCGGCCGGGGTCCTGCGGCGGACCCAGGCGCTGAACTCCTCGTCACGGACGAGCGGTTCGGTCAGCTCGGTCTCGATGTAGCCGGGGCCGAGCCCGTTGACCTGGACCCCGGAAGGGCCCCAGTCGGCGCACATGCCCTTGGTGAGCATCTTCAGGGCGCCCTTGGTGGCGGCGTAGGGCGCGATGCCGGGCCGCACGACCTCGCTCTGCAGCGAGCAGATGTTGATGATCTTTCCGTGACCGCGTTCCACCATGCCGCGGGCCGCCTCACGGCCCACCAGGAACGCACTCGTCAGATTGGTGTTCAGGACCCGGTGCCAGTCGGCGTCGGTGAACTCCAGGAGCGGGGCGCGCAGCTGCATGCCCGCGTTGTTGACGAGGATGTCGAGCGGACCCACCCGCTCCTCGACCCCGGCGACCCCGGCGACGACGGACGGTCCGTCCGTGACGTCGAACGCCGCGGTGTGGACCGGGCTGTTTCCTGTCTGCTCCGACAGCCGCTCGGCCGCGTCCGCGAGGGCGGACTCGTCACGTCCGTTGAGGACGACGGTCGCGCCGGCCTCCAGGAGGCCGCGGGCCAGGGCGAACCCGATCCCGCGGCTGGAACCGGTCACCAGGGCCGTGCGGCCGCTGATGTCGAAGAGGGGGTGGGTCATCGCTCAGTACTCCAGTCGCTCCGAAGGGAGCCAGATCACGAGGTGGCTAGATGACCAGGGACAGCAGCAGCACCAGGCCACCGGCGACGACCGAGATGATCGTCTCCATGACGGACCAGGTCTTGATGGTCTGCCCGACGTCCAGGCCGAAGTACTCCTTCACCAGCCAGAAGCCCGCGTCGTTCACGTGGCTGAAGAAGAGCGAGCCGGCGCCGATCGCGAGGACCAGCAGGGCCGTGTGCGCGGTCGACATGTCGGCCGCGAGCGGCGCCACGAGACCGGCCGCCGAGATGGTCGCGACGGTGGCGGAGCCCGTGGCGAGGCGTATGACGACCGCGATCAGCCAGGCGAGCAGCAGGGCCGGGATCGACCAGTCCTTGGAGATGTCGAGGACCATCTGGCCCACGCCCGAGTCGATGAGGGTCTGCTTGAAGCCGCCGCCCGCGCCGACGATGAGGAGGACGCCCGCGATCGGGGCGAGCGACTTCTCGACGGTGGAGGACAGCCGGTCCTTGGTGAACCCGGCCGCGCGGCCCAGCGTGAACATGCCGACGATCACGGCGGCGAGCAGGGCGATCAGCGGCGAACCGATGACGTCGAAGACGCGCTGCACGGTGTGTTCGGGCTTGTCCACGACGATGTCGACGAGCGCCTTGGCGAGCATCAGCACGACGGGGAGCAGGATCGTGGCGACGGCCGCGCGGAAGCTGGGACGCTTCTCCAGGTCGTCGCTGGCCCGGGCCGGGGTCATCTTGTCCGGGGCCTGGACGTCCACCCACCGGGCGGCGACCTTCGAGAACAGCGGACCCGCGATGATCACCGTCGGGATGGCGACGAGAACACCCAGGGCGAGCGTGACGCCGAGGTTGGCACCGACGGCGTCGATCGCGACGAGCGGGCCGGGGTGCGGCGGGATCAGGCCGTGCATGACCGACAGGCCGGCGAGGGCCGGGATGCCGATGCGCATCACCGAGTAGTTGCCGCGCTTGGCGACCATCAGGACGACCGGGATCAGCAGCACGATGCCGACCTCGAAGAACAGCGGCAGACCGATCACCGAGGCGATCAGGACCATCGCCCACGGCATGGCGCGCCCGCCCGCCTTGGCGAGGATCGTGTCGACGATCTGGTCGGCGCCGCCCGAGTCGGCGAGCAGCTTGCCCAGGATCGCGCCGAGCGCGATCAGCACACCCACACCGGCCACCGTGGAACCAAGGCCCGTGGTGAAGCTGACGATGGTCTTGTCGAGGGGGGCGCCCGCGAAGGCTCCCAGGGCCAGAGAACCGATGGTCAGCGCCAGGAAGGCGTGGACCCGGAACTTCGTGATGAGCAGAACGATGACAGCGATGCCCGCGAGGACGGCGATCCCCAGCTGGGCGTGGCCCGCCGAGGTGATCGGTTCGACGGCATCCGCTGCCAGCGTCTCGACGCTGAGACTGGTCACGGTTCTTCCTTGGTGTGGGTGGGGACTTCGGGAACTACTTCAGCGCCGGGCGCTGGGGGACAGGGACTGGCCTTAGAGGTCGTCGAGGGCCGCGACGGCCCGCTCCGTGATCTCCTCGGGGCTGCCCGACACATCGACGTCGACGCCCGCCTCGTCCGCCGCGAGCGGCTGGAGCGTGGCGAACTGCGAGTCCAGCAGGGCCGTGGGCATGAAGTGCCCCTGGCGGTGCGACATCCGGTCCTCGATCAGGGCGCGGTCGCCCGTGAGGTGGACGAACACGACTCCGGGGGCCTCGGCCCTGAGCCGGTCGCGATAGCTCCGCTTGAGGGCGGAGCTGCTGACGACGCCGCCGAGTCCCGCCCGTCCGTGCGCCCACTCGCCGATGGCGTCGAGCCATGGCCACCGGTCGTCGTCGGTCAGGGGGGTGCCGGCCGACATCTTGGCGATGTTCGCCGGCGGGTGGAAGTCGTCGCCCTCGGCGTACGGGACGCCAAGCTTGTCTGCGAGCAGGGGGCCGATCGTGGTCTTGCCGGTCCCTGCCACGCCCATGACTACGACGACGTGGGGGGTGCGTCGTGTCTTCATCGCGTCCTCGCTGTCTTCTTCGACATCGCTGTGTCACGTCACTGAAACCTAAATGGTCGGACAAATTCAAGAGGCTGTGACATAAAAGTCTGACTTTTTATTCCGTCGACCCGCCTCGTACGCTGACGTCATGACCACACAGGGCCGGGGGCTGCACGCCCACGTACTGGAGAACCTCGGCCCCGCCATCACCGCCGGGGAGTACCCACCGGGCAGCGTGCTGCGCACGGACGAGCTGGCCCAGCGGTACGAGGTGTCACGTTCGGTCATGCGGGAGGCCGTACGGGTGCTCGAGTCGATGCACCTCGTGGAGTCCCGGCGCCGGGTCGGCGTGACCGTCCGGCCCACGGAGGAGTGGAACGTCTACGACCCGCAGGTCATCCGCTGGCGGCTGGCCGGCGCGGACCGGCCGCGGCAGTTGCGCTCCCTCACGGTGCTGCGTTCCGCGGTCGAGCCGGTCGCGGCCGGACTCGCCGCGACGCACGCCACGCCCGAGCAGTGCGCGGCGCTCACCGAGTGCGCGCTCGGCATGGTCGCCACGTCACGCGGCCAGCAGCTGGAGGCGTACCTCGTCCACGACATCGAGTTCCACCGGGTCGTCCTGAACGCGTCGGGCAACGAGATGTTCGCCCGGCTCGGTGACGTGGTCGCGGAGGTCCTCGCGGGCCGCACGCACCACCAGGTGATGTTCGAGGACCCGGACCCGGCGGCCGTGTCCCTCCATGTGCACGTCGCCGAGGCCGTCCGCGAGGGGGACGCGGCCCGCGCGGAGGCGCTCACGCGCGAGATCGCGGTGGGCGCGCTCGAGGAACTGGACATCCTCGCGCCCTGAGCGCGCCAGCGCGCACTATTCGATGAAGTCGCCGTCGACGTACACCCATGCGCCGTCGAGCCGTATGAACCTGCTGCGCTCGTGCAGCGAGCCGGGCCGCCCGCCGTCGGTGTAGTGGGCCCGGAACGTCACGGTGCCGGTGGTGTGGAAGGCCGAACCCTCGGTCGTCCCCAGGATCTCCAGACCGGTCCACTTCATACCCGGCTCGAAGGTGACGGCCGGGGGCCGGGTGGCCGGGTGCCAGGTCCGCAGCAGATACGCGGCGTCCTTGACGGCGAAGGCGCAGTAGCGGGACCGCATCAGGGCCTCGGCGGTCGGCGCGTTCGCTCGTCCGGAGTGATACCGGCCGCAGCAGGCGTCGTACGCGGACGGGAGCCCGCAGGGGCAGGTGGGGGCGGGGCGTGACATGCGGACGATTCAACCAGCTCCGCCGCCGATCACCCGGCCCCCACCCCCGTCATCGCGTCACGGTCAGTGCCGCGCCCCGCGTGCGGTCCGACGAGGGTCCTGTCTCGATCGAGAACTCGCCGGGCTCCACGGCGAGGTCCAGGTCGCGGGTGACCGACGCGAGCACCTCGGCGTCGACGGCGAACACGGCCTCCGCGCTCCCGCCGGGCTCCAGGTCGAGCCGTACGAACCCGCGCAACTCCCGCACACGCGGCCACGACGTACCCCCCGACACCCGGCGCACGTACAGCTGCACCGTCTCGCGCACGGGCCGCGCCCCGGAGTTCGTGACCGTGACGGAGCACGTGGTGTCGGGTTCACCGGCCGTGACGGTGGCGTGCGCGAGGCGGGGCGCCGCGTACTCCACCGTCGAGTAGGAGAGGCCGTGGCCGAAGGCGTGCCGCGCGGTGGCGCTCTGGTCCACGTAGCCGCGGTAGCCGTGGTCCTTGGCGTTGTAGAACACCGGCAGCTGCGCGGCGGACCGCGGCACCGACACCGGGAGCCGGCCCGCCGGCGACGCGGTCCCGAACAGGACGTCGGCCACCGCCCGTCCGCCCCACGGCCCCGGATACCAGGCGCACAGCACGCCCTTCGCCTTCCCCGTGAGGTCGGGCAGCGCGTGCGGGCGGCCCTGGACGAGGACCACGACGACCGGGGTGCCCGTCGCTGCCACCGAGTCGAGCAGCGCCGACTGCCCGTCGGGCAGTCGCAGATCGGCCAGGTCGACGCCTTCGCCGCAGGTCATGCCGACCGGGTTCTCCGTGGCGACGACGGCCGCCCCGTTGGCCTCGAAGCGCGTGTCGGCCTCGCGGGCGCTCGACCCGCCGAGGACGAGCACGGCCACGTCCGCCGATGCGGCCAGAGCGACCGCCTCCGGCACGCCGGAGAGATCCCCGCCGACGAGCTCGCAGCCGCGCGCGTACGTCACTTCGGAGCCGGGAGCGGCCCCCGCCCGGATCCCGTCGAGCACGGTGACACCCGAGCCGGGCCGCTGCGGCGCGGTGTAGTCCCCGATCTGACCGGGAACGGAGTCCGCGCCGGGACCCACGACCGCGATGCGGTGCGGTGAAGGGCTGATCGGCAGCGTCACCCCGTCGTGCTCAAGGAGCACGATCGACTCCCGGGCCACGCGTTCGCTCAACTCCCGCACATCGGAACGCTGTTCAGGTTTTCCGACGTAGGGCCGCTCGAAGAGGCCGAGGCGGAACTTGAGCGCGAGGACGCGCTCCACCGCCGTATCCACGGTCTCCTCCGCCACGAGCCCCCGCTCGACGGCCTCCCCGAGTCGCGGGAAGCAGTCGTCCCACAGGCTCAGATCCGTGCCCGCCGCCAGGGCGAGCGCGCCCGCAGCCGCGGGATCGCCGGCCAGTCGCGTCAGGCGGTCGAGCGCGCCGCCGTCCGCCATCACGATGCCGTCGAATCCCCAGCGTTCCCGCAGGAGTTCGGTCAGGAGATGGCGGCTCGCGGCGCACGGCAGGCCGTCGAACTCGTTGTACGCCGCCATCACGCCCGCGGCGCCCTCGCGGACCCCCGCCCGCGCCGCCGCCAGGTGGATCTCGTGCAGCTCGCGGGCGCCCAACTCGGTGGCCGCGCTGTTGCGCCCGCCGATCGAGGAACCCTGGCCCGCGAAGTGCTTGAGCACCACCCCGACTCCGGACCGCCGCATGCCCCGTACGAGCGCCTCGGTGAACCGGGCCGCCAGATAAGGGTCCTCGCCGAAGCACTCCTCGGCCCGACCCCAGCGCGGGTCGCGGACGAGGTCGAGCGCGGACACCAGGGCCAGATGGCCACCCCTGGCCCGCAGTTCGGCCGCCGCCGCGGCCGCCGCCTCCTCGTAGAGGTCCGGGTCCCACGTCGAGCCGACGGCCAGGTTCACCGGCAGGACGGTGCCGTCGAGCGCCTGGTGGCCGTGCGGGACCTCCTCGACCAGGAGCACCGGGATGCCGAGGCGCGTCTGTTGGGCCATATGCCGCTGTACCGCGTCCGCGACGCCCGCCGCGTCCGCCGCCGTGATCCCGTCGGCGAACGTCACCCCGGACCACGGGTCCGCGCGCTGCAACCCGTACAGGGCGCCCATGCCGTCGTACGCGGCGACCTCGGAGCGGAACGCGTCCGTGAGCCGGTGGCCCGAGCCGGTGCGCTCGTACGCGTGCCAGCCGTACATCCTCTGGTTGAGCTGCCCGACCTTCTCGGTCAGGGTCATACGGGCGAGCAGGTCCCGCACGCGCTCGCGCACCGGGGCCGCGGGATCGCGGTACAGCGGCTCGTTCATCGCAGCTCCAGAACGCGCACGCCGTACGGGTCCAGGGTGACGTCCGTGACGGGCTCGCCCGTCCCCGCGTCGTGCAGGGCCCCGTCCGCCTCCGGACGCACCGCCACCTCCTGCCCGGACTGGCTCACCAGCCACACGAACCGCCGCCCGTCCTCATGGACCAGCACATCGGCCGACACGTACGGGCTCTCGACCGTCACGGACCGTGCCACACCGGCGACCTCGGCGAGCGCCGCGTACAGCCGGTGCGTCTGCTCCGGGTTGACGTGCGCCGTGCGGGCGGCCATGTGCTCCAGCGGATACGTCGCGAGGACGGTGCGGCCGAGGCCCGTGGTCCGCGAAAGCAGCGCGGGGCGGCCGTGCGCGTCGACGGCGACGACCTCCGCGTCGCGCGCCTCGACCGGCAGGTACGCCCGGCTGTCCTCGTTGCCCGCGACGGGGAAGCGCAGGGTCTCACCGGCCCTGATGCCCCCGAAGTCCTTCGTGAACGTCATCTCCAGGACGTCGTCCTCGATCGGCTCGGCCACCCCGTACGACAGCTGCATCTCGACCCCGAACAGCCCGTCCAGGTCGTCGAACCACGGCCCGCGCGTCCCGGGGTGCTCGCCCGAGCAGAAGGACAGATAGACCGTCGCTCCCTCGGCGGCCCGCCGCGCGAGCGCGCGCCGGGTGCGGGTCGTCAACTGCCGTGTCGCGGGCAGGAGATAGAGCGACGCGTCCTCGCTGATGCCGTCCGCCTCCCGGGTGAGGCCCACCGCCAGGTCGGCGGCGCGCGCCGCGACGTACCCCTGGTGGAGCGAGGTGAAGATGAGCGGGCGGTCGGCGGGGCGGCTGTAGGGGTAGCCGCGCTCCAGGAAGGCGGGCACCACCAGCGCGGCCCCGGCGTCCGAGCGGCGGCAGCGCGCGAAGTCGACCTGCTCCAACACCTCGGCGAACGCGGCGAGTTCGACGAGCGGGGCCTTCGGGGCGCCCGTGCTGTCCGTGATGCCGAAGTGCATCTCGAAGGGGTGGTGGTCGTAGGGGGACCGGTCCCACAGATCGTCGTAGTCCGTGTTGTTCCAGGCGACCCAGCCCGTCGCGCCGCCGAGCAGTGAGTTGTGCAGGGTCTGGCGGTAGTACACGCCCGCGTTCTCGGCGGAGACCGTGTCCGTCGACAGGCCGAACTCCTCCAGGACCACCGGCTGCCCCGTGACGGCCGCGAGCTCGCACTCGAACGCGGCCCGGTAGTGCTGGCGCGGCCGGTCCGTGTCGGAGCGGTAGACGTGCGGGCCCACGAAGTCGACGTACTCGGCGGTGTCCCGCAGCGAGAAACCGTTGTCGCGGCCCGTCACCTCGATGCCCCACGCCCCGTCCCCCAGGGAGACGGGCTGGGTGCCGCCGGCCGCGCGCACCGCGTTGCACATGGCCTGCGCCCACGCCGTGACGACGTCACTGGAGGGCGGGTCGACCTGGTAGATCCGCCCGTAGCCCGGCATCTCGTTGGTGATCAGCCAGCCCGTGACCGCCGGGTGGTCCTTGAAGCGGCGCGTCATCTGCGACACGAACCACGCCTGGCGGCCGACCATCCACACGTCCTCGTACAGGTCCCGGCCCCCGCGCCAGGCCGGATCCCAGTTCTCGCCGGACATATGGCCGACGATGAACGTCGGTACGGTGCCCATGCCCGCCTCGGTGTGCGCGTCGAGGAAGTCGCGGAAGCGCTCGCACAACTCCTCGTCGATCCGGTGCGGTTCGGGGTGGAAGCCGGGCCAGTAAAAGAACGAGCGGGTCATGTTCAGACCGTGCTCGCGCAGCACCGCCAGTTCCTCGCGCACCGTCTTCGGCTCGTAGTCGCGCCACATCAGGGGACCGCCGGTGCGGGCCCAGAAGTTGGCGCCGAGCCAGGGCAGGACGGCGGAGTCGTGGGTGAGGTGGGCGCTGTGGCGTCGCATGGTGGTACCTAGCTCCGTTGAAATGCGGGATCTAACAGGGGGTTGCGGGGCCGGTCGACTCGCGGACGACCAGGTGCGGGCGCCCTTCGAGCGGTGTCTCGGGGACGTCCTCGCCGCACCGGGCGAGCAGCACGCGCGCGGCGGCCGCGCCGACCCGCTGCACCTGCTGGTCGACGGTGGTCAGGCGCGGGTGCAGCCAGCGGCCGAGGGGGAGGTTGTCGTAGCCGACGACGGACAGGTCCCGGGGCACGGCGAGGCCGGCCCGCTGGGCGGTGCCGATGCCGCACACGGCCATCGAGTCGTTGGCGTACACGATCGCGGTCGGACGCTCGGCGCGCCCGATGAGCTCCTCGGTCGCGGCGACGGCGGCCGACTCCGAGAAGTCGGTGCTCAGGACGGCGGCGGGACGGAGTCCGGCGAGTTCGACCGTCTCCTCGAAAACCGTGCGGCGCAGCCGGGTGTGCTGGAGCTCGGCCGGCCCGGAGACGTACGCGATGCGCCGGTGGCCGAGCCCGAGCAGGTGTTCGACCGCCTCGTGGACGCCCGCCCCCTGGTTGCCGAGCCCGACGGTCGGCACGGACGCCTCCGGGTCGGGCGCGCCGAGCAGTACCGAAGGGAGGCCGATGCGGCGCAGCAGCGCCGGGCGCGGGTCGTCGGCCCGCGCGTCCGTCAGGACGGCACCGTCGACCCGGCCCTCCGAGGCGAGCCGCTCGTACAGCGCGCTCTCCTCGTCGACACCGGCGACGAGATGCAGGAGCAGACCGTAGCCGCGCGGCGCCAACTCGCCCTCTATACCGGTGATCAGCTCACTGAAGTGCGGGTCGGCCCCGAGCACGTCGGTGGGCCTGCGCACGACGAGCGCGAGCGTGCGGGTACGCGCGCTGCGCAGTGCCGAGGCGGACGCGCTCGGCGACCAGCCGAGCTCCGCCGCCGTGTCGAGAATCCGCCGCCGGGTCGGCTCGGCGAGCCGGCCCTTCTCGTTGAACGCCTGCGACACTGCGGCCGTCGACACCCCCGCCGCGGCCGCCACCGCCTTGATGGTCGGACGATCGGTCGGCCGTTTCGGTCGGGTCCCGCTCACATCTTCACCGCCCCACTGACGAGTGCCTGCTGCATCCGCTTCTGGAGCACCGTATAGACGATCCACACCGGTACGAGGGTGAGGACGGTTCCCGCGGTCAGGACCCCGTAGTCCGTCCCGGTGATGGACTTCAGCGTGGGCAGCGCCACCTGGACCGTGCGCTGCGCCGGGTCCGGGCCGATGATGACGAGCGAGTACAGGTACTCGTTCCAGAACGTCAGGAAGTTCAGGAGCAGTACCGTCGCGATGCCGGGCAGGCACATCGGCGTGTACACGTGCCGGAGCACCGCGAAGGTCGAGGCGCCGTCCATGCGGGCCGCCTCCTCCATCTCCCTGGGGACGGTTCGCATGAACTGGACCAGGATCACCACCGAGAGCGGCATCGCCGTGGCCGGCAGGAAAAGGATCATGAACGTGCGCGTGTGGAACAGGCCGGTGGCCGCGGCGAGCAGGAACGTCGGGAAGAGCGCCGCGAACGTCGGGATCAGGAACCCCAGCGAGAAGACACTCTCGACCAGGGAGGCGAGCCGGCCCGTGGAACGGGCCAGTGCGAACGCCGCGGGGATCGAGAGGGCCAGCGTCAGGACGAGCGAGAACACCGTCACCAGGGCCGAGTTGACGACCGCGAGCCCGAGGTCGGCGCTGTGGAAGGCGGTACCGAAGTTGCCGAGGCCGAACGACGACGGCAGCGCGAACGGACTGGCGAAGATCTCCTCGTTCGTCTTGAACGCCGAGGCGACGAAGTAGTACAGCGGCACGACGAGGAGCACCGCGTAGAGCCAGACGAGGATGTGGGCGGGCAGCCAGGACCTGCCGAGGCGGCTGTGATTGGCGGACTTCATGGCGACGGCTCCGATCAGTGGTTCCGGCGGAACGCGCGCCGGATGGCGAGCAGTCCGACGAGCCCGGTGAGGAAGAGGAAGACACCGACGGTCTGGCTGTAGCCGAGGTCGGCCGCGATGAACGCCTTCTGGTAGACGAGGAACGACAGCGTGGTCGACGAGCTGCCGGGGCCGCCCTGTGTCAGCAGCAGCACATGCTGGGCCGACCCGAAGAGCGTCCACAGGAACTGCAGCATCGTCACCACCCCCACGTAGTCGCGGATCACGGGGAAGTGGATGCGCCACATGGTCCGCCAGTGCCCGGCGCCGTCCAGCTGCGCCGCCTCGCCGATCTCCTCGGGCACGCTCCCGAGCCGAGCCGCGAACAGCACCGCCGTGAAGCCGATCCCGGCCCAGATGTCCAGCGCGATCAGGCAGGCGAGCGCGGTGGAGGGGGAGGCGAGCCACGCGTCGGCGAGCGAGCCGAGCCCGACCGCCTTCAGGCCGCCGTTGACCAGGCCGTCGGGGGACAGCGCCGCGTAGAACACCATCGCCTTGGCCGGCGTCGAGATCAGCCCGGGGATGAACAGCAGATACCGGATGACCTTGTGGCCGGGCGGCTTCTGCGCGACGTAGTAGCCGAGCATGTACGCGCACACGACCATCACCGGGACGGCGACGACGAGTTGGATCGCCGTGTTGCTCACCGCGTCCCAGAACACCGGGTCGTCGAGGACCGTGCGCACATTGTCGAAACCGGCGAACGAGACGGGCTGCAGCATGCCCGGCCAGCGCAGGGCGGCGACCACGAAGATGGCGACCAGCGGGCCGACCATGAAGACCAGGTACCAGACGAGGGCGGGCAGGGCGAGGATCGTGCCGCCCTGGCGGCGCGGCCGCCGGGCGGCGGCGGGGGAAGACGGGGTGGGGCGGCGGACCGCGGTCTCGCCCGCTGTCGACGTCATCGTCGTCATGAGCAACTCCCTTACGGGTGAGGAGAGAGGGGGCGTGCGGTCAGGCGCCGCGGTACGCGGCCTCGAGGACCGAGCGGACCTTGGCCGCGCTCGTGCCGCGCGTGAAGGAGGTACTCGTCGCCGTGATCAGCGGCTGCGTCGCGGCCGGCGGGACGAACAGGTCGGGCAGCAGCACCTGGCTCACGTCACCGCCGAGCCGCTGCGCCGCCGCCACCAGGGGGAAGTCCGAGCTGACCGTGTCGGACCGCAGCGCCATGTCGCGCCCGGCCTCCTTGATGAACCGCGAGACGGTGTCCGGGCGGTACATGAACCGCAGGAACTTCTCGACGGCGTCGATCTTCTTCGTGCCGTTCGGACTGATCCAGAAGCCGATCAGCGTGTACGTCCGCAGGATCGTCGGCTTGTCGTGCGCCGTCCCCGGCGCCAGCGGCCAGCCACCCACGTCGGTGTGCCGTGCCACCTCGGCAGGCACCTTCGCCAGGGCCGACGACATGGCGGACTGCATCGCCGCGGCCTGCGTGTTGAACTGCGTGGTCATCGAGTCCGACGTCAGGCCCTGGGCCTTGTCGGCGAACACCCCGGCGTCGCGCAGCTCCACGAAGTACTCGAGGCCCTGCCGTGCTCCCCGGCCGCCGAAGTCCCCGGTCACGTAGACGTGCCTGGCCTCGTCCTCGGTCAGGAACGTCTGGATGATCTGGGCGAGCAGCTTCTGGCCGGTCCAGTCGTTGCCGCCGACCGTGACGGGCGCGATGCCCTTCCTGCGCAGCTTGCCCGCCGCGGCGATCAGTTCGTCGCCGGTGGCCGGGACGCGGTCGACGCCCGCCTTGTCGAGGAGCGCCCGGTTGTAGGCGACCGGCCAGTTGGTGGCGAAGTAGGGGAAGGCCCTCACCCGGCCCTTGCCGTCGGTCCACGCGTTCAGGGCCACGGGCAGCACCCGCTTGCGCAGCCCCCAGTCGTCGAGGTAGCCCTTGACGTCCACGGTGGCGCCGACGTCGGTCCAGGCCAGCGTCTTGTCGTAGAGGTTCACCATGACGACGTCCGGCTCCTTGCGGGCCAGCCGCGAGGTCTCGTAGACCTGCGCGAGGTCGTCGCCGTTGACGAGGTTCCTGACCTTGAGACCGGGGTTCTCCATGCGGAACCGGTCCAGGGCGGAGAGGTAGGTGGGGGAGCCGGGGGCGGTGGTGCCGAGCTGACTGTGCACCACGAGGGTGCCGGGGTCGTCGTCGGTGGCGGCGAGGGCGGAGCAGCCGGACAGGGCGGAGGCGGCGGCGAGTCCGCCGCCGGCGGCGAGGAATCCGCGCCGACTCATCGTCGAGGGCACAGAGCGCACAGCGGTATGTCTCCAACCGGGGTTACGGGTAACGACGGAGTGGTTAATCGATATACCTGTGGGAGGTGCGAGCACCGTAAGGGGCGGGAGAAGAACGGTCAACCCCCCGTTGCGCATGCTGAAACGGGGCCGCCGCGGGCCCGTGCACACCTGGGGAAAGTGGGATCCTGTCAGGCCTGCTCAGCCCGGAACGCCGCCGGTGTCACACCCGTGTGCTGCTGGAAGTACTTCGAGAAGTTCGCCGAGTCCCCGATACCGACGGCCACGCCGATCCGGCCCACCGGCAGGTCCGTGTGGGCCAGCAGGCGCTTCGCCTCCAGGGTCACCCGGCGGTCGATGAACGCCTTCGGGGTCTGGCCGGTCGCCGCCCGCACCGCGCGGACGAGGGTGCGCCGGGAGTAGCCGAGCTCGTCGGCGTACGCGCTCACGCTGTGGTTCGTGGTGAAGCCCTGCTCGACCGCCGTGCGGAAGCGGCTGAACGTCGTGTCCGGCTGCGGCCTGCACTCGTCCGCCGCCGCCTGTGCCGACACATGTGCGACCCGCAGCATGAAGGCCGTGAGCGAGTGCCGCAGCACGGAGGTGTGCAGGCTGAGCGGCAGCGTCGCCGTGTCCAGGTACTCGCGCTGTAGCTGCTCCAACGAGGCATCCAGGGCGGCGAGTTGGGCCTCGTCGGGGTGAAGCAGGGGCGGCCGGTCGTAGCGGTACAGGCCCGTCGCCTCGACGATCGCGCGCGGCAGGAAGCCGGGCTGCATGGTGAGCGCGGTGCCGACGTAACGCTCGCTCGTCGAGAAGCCGTGCACCTGGCCGGGCCGGATCCACAGGATGTCGCCGGCCCCGACCTCATACTCCGTGAAGTCGATCATGTGGTGGACCGGGCCCTCGCGGAAGAGGAGCAGGACGTGGAAGTCGATCCGGTGCACACGGCGCGACAGGCCGACGCCGCCCGCCCAGGGGCCCTCCGTGCCCATCGGGCCGATCTGTATCCCGACCCCGGACACGCTGGCGCTCGGGTCGAAGGGATACGTACGGATGTGCTCCCCGTCTCCCATATGTGCGCTCGGATGGGCGCCACCCTGCTCCGTCATCCACTTTCCTTGGCTCAAACCGACTCGGCCACTGGTAGGTGTCCCATTTTCACCGAACGCTGGCACGGGGGCACCTGCCGCGCCAAAAGTATGACCTTTAGATTCGTAGGTGGTTCGACCAGGGCTTTAGCTCCGGTCGGGCGGTGCCTTTCGGTACCTCGGATGCACAACGGATGCGAAGGAAGTCGTACAGATGAGCACGCAGACACCGGACGCCCTCGGCCCCCTCGAGTGGACTGACCTCGACCGGCGTGCCGTCGACACCGCACGCCTGCTCGCGGCCGACGCCGTGCAGCAGGTCGGCAACGGACACCCGGGTACGGCGATGAGCCTGGCCCCCGCCGCGTACACACTCTTCCAGAAGGTCATGCGCCACGACCCGGCCGACCCCGAGTGGACCGGCCGCGACCGCTTCGTCCTCTCCCCGGGCCACACCAGCCTCACCCTCTACACCCAGCTCTTCCTCTCCGGCTACGAGCTGGAGCTGGACGACCTGAAGGCGTTCCGCACCCACGGCTCGAAGACCCCCGGCCACCCCGAGTACGGCCACACCGCCGGTGTCGAGACGACGACCGGACCCCTCGGCCAAGGCGTCGCCAACGCCGTCGGCATGGCGATGGCCGCCCGCTACGAGCGCGGCCTCTTCGACCCCGAGGCCCCCGAGGGCGAGTCCCCCTTCGACCACACCATCTGGGCGATCGTCTCCGACGGCGACCTGGAGGAGGGCATCTCCGCCGAGGCCTCCTCCCTCGCCGGCCACCAGCAGCTCGGCAACCTCGTCTTCGTCTACGACGACAACCACATCTCCATCGAGGGCGACACCGCCACCGCGTTCTCCGAGGACGTCCTGAAGCGGTACGAGGCCTACGGCTGGCACGTCCAGCGCGTCGAGCCCAAGGCCGACGGCGACACCGACGTGCAGGCCCTGTACGAGGCCCTGGCCGCGGCGAAGGCCGAGACCGGCCGCCCGTCCATCATCGCGATGCGCACGATCATCGCCTGGCCCGCCCCGAACGCGCAGAACACCGAGGCGTCCCACGGCTCCGCCCTCGGCGCCGAGGAGATCGCCGCCACCAAGCGCGTCCTCGGCTTCGACCCGGAGCAGACCTTCGAGGTCGCCGACGACGTCATCGCCCACACCCGCGGGGCCCTCGACCGCGGCGCCGACGCGCACGCCGAGTGGGACAAGCGGCTCGGCGAGTGGCGCACGGCCGAGCCCGAGCGCTCCGCCCTCCTCGACCGCGTGGTCGCCGGCCGCCTCCCCGAGGGCTGGGAGTCGCACCTGCCGACCTTCGAGACCGGCAAGAGTGTCGCGACGCGCGCCGCGTCCGGCAAGGTCCTCCAGGCGCTCGGCCCGGTCATCCCCGAGCTGTGGGGCGGCTCCGCCGACCTGGCGGGCTCGAACAACACGACCATCGACAAGGCCAGTTCGTTCCTGCCCAAGGGCAACCCGCTGCCGGAGGCCGACCCGTACGGCCGCACGATCCACTTCGGCATCCGCGAGCACTCGATGGCCGCCGAGATGAACGGCATCGCGCTGCACGGCAACACCCGCATCTACGGCGGCACCTTCCTCGTCTTCTCCGACTACATGCGCAACGCCGTCCGCCTCTCCGCGCTGATGCAGCTCCCCGTCACGTACGTGTGGACCCACGACTCCATCGGCCTGGGCGAGGACGGCCCCACGCACCAGCCCGTCGAGCACCTCGCCTCCCTGCGCGCCATCCCGGGCCTGAACATCGTCCGCCCGGCCGACGCCAACGAGACCGCCGTCGCCTGGCGCGAGATCCTGCGCCGCGGCACGACCACGCCCGCCCCGCACGGCCTCGCGCTGACCCGCCAGGGCGTGCCCACGTACGAGCTCGACGAGCGGGCGGCGAAGGGCGGTTACGTGCTGCGCGAGGCCTCCACCGAGACGCCCGACCTCATCCTGATCGCGACCGGCTCCGAGGTGCACCTCGCCGTGGCCGCCCGCGAGCAGCTGGAGGCCGAGGGGGTCGGCACGCGCGTCGTGTCGATGCCGTCCGTCGAGTGGTTCGAGGAGCAGTCGCAGGACTACAAGGACAGTGTCCTGCCGTCGTCCGTGAAGGCGCGCGTCGCCGTCGAGGCCGGCATCGGACTGACCTGGTACCGCTACGTCGGCGACGCCGGACGCATCGTCTCCCTCGAGCACTTCGGCGCCTCCGCCGACGCCGCGACGCTCTTCGCCGAGTACGGCTTCACCGCCGACAACATCGCCGCCCAGGCGCGCGAGTCCCTCACCGCCGCCCGCGCCTGACCCGTACGCACCCGTACACCCGAAAGAAGATGAAGAACATGAGCAACGCCGACTCCACCGTCACGCCCCTCAAGTCCCTTGCCGGCGAAGGCGTTTCCATCTGGCTGGACGACCTGTCCCGCAAGCGCATCGAGTCCGGCAACCTCGCCGAACTGATCGAGAACAGCCACGTCGTGGGCGTCACGACGAACCCCTCGATCTTCCAGGCGGCCATCGGCTCCGGTGAGGGCTACGAGGAGCAGCTCGCCGACCTCGCCACCCGCGGCGTCACCGTCGACGAGGCGGTCCGCATGATGACCACCGCCGACGTCCGCGCCGCCGCCGACATCCTGCGCCCCGTGTACGACGCGACGCAGGGCCGCGACGGCCGCGTCTCCATCGAGGTCGACCCGCGCCTGGCCCACGACACGGCGGCCACCGTCGCCGAGGCCAAGCAGCTGGCCTGGCTGGTCGACCGCCCGAACGTCATGATCAAGATCCCGGCGACGAAGGCGGGCCTCCCGGCCATCACCGAGGTCATCGGCCTCGGCATCAGCGTCAACGTCACGCTGATCTTCTCCCTGGAGCGCTACCGCGCCGTCATGGACGCCTACCTCTCGGGCCTGGAGAAGGCGCAGGCCGCGGGCATCGACCTGGCGGGCATCCACTCGGTCGCCTCCTTCTTCGTCTCGCGCGTCGACGCCGAGATCGACAAGCGCCTCGACCAGGCAGGCACCGACGAGGCCAGGTCCCTCAAGGGCAGGGCCGCCCTCGCCAACGCCCGCCTCGCGTACGAGGCGTACGAAGAGGTCTTCGCCTCCGAGCGCGCCACGAAGCTGGAGACCGCCGGCGCCAACAAGCAGCGCCCGCTGTGGGCCTCCACCGGCGTCAAGGACCCCGCGTACAAGGACACCCTGTACGTCGACGAGCTCGTCGCCCCCGGCACGGTCAACACGATGCCGGAGGGCACCCTGAAGGCCACCGCCGACCACGGCGTGATCACCGGTGACACGGTGACGGGCGGCTACGAGCAGGCCCGCGCCGACCTCAAGGCCGTCGACGCGCTCGGCATCTCCTACGACGAGGTCGTCCAGCAGCTCGAGGACGAGGGCGTCGCCAAGTTCGACGTCGCGTGGAACGACCTGCTCGGCACCGTCGCGAACCGCCTCGCCGGCAAGGAGGCGCAGGCCAAGTGAGCATCACCGCTTGGCAGAACCCGCTGAGGGACCCCCGCGACCGCCGCCTGCCGTGCGTCGCGGGCCCCTCCGGGCTCGTCATCTTCGGCGTCACCGGCGACCTGTCCCGCAAGAAGCTGATGCCGGCCGTCTACGACCTCGCCAACCGCGGACTGCTGCCGCCGGGCTTCTCGCTCGTCGGCTTCGCCCGCCGCGAGTGGGAGGACCAGGACTTCGCCCAGGTCGTCCACGACGCGGTGCGCGAGCACTCCCGCACCGAGTTCCGCGAGGAGGTCTGGCAGCAGCTCGTCGAAGGCATGCGCTTCATCCCCGGCGACTTCGACGACGACACGGCGTTCAAGCAGCTGCGCGAGGCCGTCGACGACCTCGACGAGAAGCGCGGCACCAGCGGCAACTACGCCTTCTACCTCTCCGTGCCGCCGAAGTTCTTCCCGCAGGTCGTGCAGCAGCTCAAGAAGCACGGCCTCGCCGACGGACCCGAGGGCTCCTGGCGCCGCGCCGTCATCGAGAAGCCGTTCGGCCACGACCTCGCCAGCGCCCGCGAACTCAACGCGATCGTGCACGACGTCTTCGCCCCCGACCAGGTCTTCCGCATCGACCACTACCTCGGCAAGGAGACCGTCCAGAACATCCTGGCCCTCCGCTTCGCCAACCAGATGTACGAACCCATCTGGAACCGGAGTTATGTCGACCACGTGCAGATCACGATGGCCGAGGACATCGGCATCGGCGGCCGCGCCGGCTACTACGACGGCATCGGCGCAGCGCGTGACGTCATCCAGAACCACCTCCTCCAGCTCATGGCGCTCACCGCCATGGAGGAACCCGCCTCCTTCGACGCCGAGTCGCTCCTCACCGAGAAGCTCAAGGTCCTCAAGTCGGTGCGGCTGCCCGAGAACCTCGGCGAGCACACGGTCCGCGCCCAGTACGCGGCCGGCTGGCAGGGCGGCGAGAAGGTCCCCGGCTACCTCCAGGAAGACGGCATCGACCCCGAGTCGAAGACCGACACCTACGCGGCCATCAAGCTGTCGGTCGACAACCGCCGCTGGGCGGGCGTCCCGTTCTACCTGCGCACCGGCAAGCGCCTCGGCCGCCGCGTCACCGAGATCGCCGTCGTCTTCCAGCGCGCCCCGCACTCCCCGTTCGACTCCACCGCCACGGAGGAACTCGGCCAGAACGCCGTGGTCATCCGCGTCCAGCCCGACGAGGGCATGACCGTACGCTTCGGCTCGAAGGTCCCGGGTACCTCGATGGAGATCCGGGACGTGTCGATGGACTTCGCCTACGGCGAGTCCTTCACCGAGTCCAGCCCGGAGGCGTACGAACGGCTCATCCTGGACGTCCTGCTCGGCGACGCCAACCTCTTCCCCCGCACGGAGGAGGTGGAGGAGTCCTGGAAGATCCTCGACCCGATCGAGGGCCACTGGGACACCCACGGCCGGCCCGCGCAGTACGCCTCGGGGAGCTGGGGCCCGAAGGAAGCGGACGAGATGCTCGCACGAGACGGACGGAGCTGGCGCAGGCCATGAAGATCGACCTCACCGACACGACGGCAAGCAAGGTCAACAAGGCCCTGGTGGAAGGCCGCAGGGCGATTGGCACCCCGGCCGTGGGCATGGTCCTCACGATGGTCATCGTGACCGACGAGGAGAACGCCTACGACTCCATCAAGGCCGCCGAGGAAGCCTCCCGCGAGCACCCCTCGCGCACCCTCGTCGTGATCAAGCGGCACGCCCGCTCGCCCCGCGACCGCCAGGGCAACCGCCTCGACGCCGAGGTGCGGGTCGGCGCGGACGCCGGCACCGGCGAGACCGTCCTGCTGCGCCTGTACGGCGAGGTGAGCCAGCACGCCGACTCCGTCGTCCTGCCGCTGCTGCTCCCGGACGCGCCCGTCGTCGTCTGGTGGCCCGTCGACGCCCCCGAGGTTCCCGCCAAGGACCCCCTGGGTGCGCTCGCCCAGCGCCGTATCACCGACACGTACGCCGTCGAGGACCCGCTGTCCGCGCTGGCCGCCCGCGCCGCCTCGTACGCCCCCGGCGACACCGATCTGGCCTGGACCCGCCTCACCCCGTGGCGCTCCATGCTCGCCGCCGCCCTCGACCAGGCCGGCGCCGAGATCACCTCGGCGGCCGTCGAGAGCGAGGCCGAGAACCCCAGCGCCGAGCTGCTCGCCCGCTGGCTGGGCGTCCGTCTCGGCGTGCCCGTCGAGCGCGTCACCACCGCGGGCCCGGTCATCACCGCCGTCCGCCTCGGCACGGCCGGCGGCGAGATCCGCATCGACCGCCCCGACGGGCCCCTCGCGCAGCTCACCCTGCCCGGCCAGCCGCAGCGCACCCTGGCCCTCAAGGTCCGCACCACCTCCGAGCTGATCGCCGAAGAACTCCGCCGCCTCGACGCGGACGAGATGTACGCCATCGCCCTGCGCGGCGACGGCACCAAGGAGCGCGTTCAACATGCCTGACACCACCCCGCATCTCACGGTCCGCCCCCAGTGGACGGCCCTTTCGGACCACCGCGCGAAGCAGCGCCAGGTCCATCTGCGGGATCTGTTCACCACCGACCCGGACCGCGTCGGGCGCTACACCGTCCAGGTCGGCGACCTGCACATCGACTACTCCAAGCACCTGATCACGGACGAGACGCTCGCCCTGCTCCAGGAACTGGCCACCGCCACCGACGTGTTCGGGCAGCGGGACGCCATGTTCCGTGGCGAGAAGATCAATACGACGGAGGACCGGGCCGTGCTGCACACGGCGCTGCGGGCCCCGCGTGACGCGGTGATCGAGGTCGACGGTGTCGATGTCGTCCCGCAGGTGCATGCCGTGCTGGACAAGATGGCCGTCTTCGCGGGCAAGGTCCGTTCGGGGGAGTGGACGGGCCACACCGGCAAGCGGATCAAGAACGTCGTGAACATCGGGATCGGTGGCTCCGATCTCGGTCCCGCGATGGCGTACGAGGTGCTTCGCTCCTTCACCGACCGGGACCTGACGGTCCGTTTTGTGTCGAACGTGGACGGTGCGGACCTGCACGAGGCGGTGCGTGACCTCGATCCGGCCGAGACGCTGTTCGTCATCGCCTCGAAGACGTTCACGACGATCGAGACGATCACCAACGCCACGGCGGCACGCAGCTGGCTGCTCAAGGCGCTCGGCGACGACTCCGCGGTCGCGAAGCACTTTGTCGCCCTGTCGACGAACGCCGAGAAGGTGTCCGACTTCGGCATCGACACGGCCAACATGTTCGAGTTCTGGGACTGGGTCGGCGGGCGCTACTCGTACGACTCGGCCATCGGCCTCTCGCTGATGATCGCGATCGGCCCGGACGCCTTCCGGGAGATGCTCGACGGTTTCCACCTCGTCGACGAGCACTTCCGCACGGCCCCCGCCGAATCCAACGCCCCTCTTCTGATGGGGCTGTTGGGTATCTGGTACGGCAACTTCCACGGCGCCCAGTCGCACGCGGTCCTGCCGTACTCGCACTACCTGTCCAAGTTCACGGCGTACCTCCAGCAGCTCGACATGGAGTCGAACGGCAAGTCCGTGGACCGCGAGGGCCGACCGGTGGACTGGCAGACGGGACCCGTGGTCTGGGGCACCCCCGGCACCAACGGGCAGCACGCCTACTACCAGCTCATCCACCAGGGCACGAAGGTCATCCCGGCGGACCTGATCGGCTTCGCCCGCCCGGTCGGCGAGCTCTCGGCTCAACTGGCCGACCAGCACGACCTGTTGATGGCCAACCTGTTCGCGCAGGGTCAGGCCCTCGCCTTCGGCAAGACCGCGGACGAGGTCCGCGCCGAGGGTGTCGCCGAGGCGCAGGTGCCCCACCGCACCTTCAGGGGCAACCACCCCACGACCACCATCCTGGCGAAGGAGCTGACGCCTTCCGTCCTGGGCCAGCTCATCGCCCTCTACGAGCACAAGGTGTTCGTCCAGGGCGCCGTCTGGAACATCGACTCCTTCGACCAGTGGGGCGTCGAACTCGGCAAGGTCCTCGCCAAGCGCGTCGAGCCCGCCCTCACCGAGGGCGCCGACGTCCCCGGCCTCGATGCCTCCACCCAGGCGCTCGTCGCCACTTACCGCACGCTCCGGAAGAAGTGAAGACAGACATGACCGCGATACAGCTCGGACTCATCGGCCTCGGCAAGATGGGCGGCAACATGCGCGAGCGCATCCGCCGCGCGGGCCACACCGTCATCGGCTACGACCGCAACCCCGAGGTCTCCGACGTCGACTCCCTCACCGAGCTCGTCGAGAAGCTCGAAGGCCCGCGCGTGGTCTGGGTGATGGTCCCCGCGGGCGCCGCCACCCAGTCGACGGTCGACGAGCTGAAGGAGCTTCTCTCGCCCGGCGACATCGTCGTGGACGGCGGCAACTCCCGCTGGACCGACGACGAGAAGCACGCCGCCGAGCTCGCCGTCAAGGGCATCGGCTTCGTCGACGCCGGTGTCTCCGGCGGTGTGTGGGGCCTGAAGAACGGCTACGCCCTCATGGTCGGCGGCGACAAGGAGCACATCGCCCGCGTCCAGCCCGTCTTCGACGCCCTCAAGCCCGAAGGCGACTTCGGCTACGTCCACGCCGGCAAGGTCGGCGCCGGGCACTTCTCCAAGATGGTCCACAACGGCATCGAGTACGCCATGATGCAGGCCTACGCCGAGGGCTGGGAGCTCCTGGAGAAGGTCGACTCCGTCACCGATGTGCGTGAGGTCTTCCGCTCCTGGCAGGAGGGCACGGTCATCCGTTCCTGGCTGCTCGACCTGGCGGTCAACGCGCTGGACGACGACGAGCACCTGGAGGGGCTGCGCGGCTTCGCCGACGACTCCGGAGAGGGCCGCTGGACGGTCGAGGCGGCCATCGACAACGCGGTGCCGCTGCCCGCGATCACCGCGTCCCTCTTCGCGCGCTTCGCCTCGCGCCAGGACGACTCGCCGCAGATGAAGATGATCGCGGCGCTGCGCAACCAGTTCGGCGGCCACGCCGTCGAGAAGAAGTGATCAGGGGGAGACGGCAGCCATGGGCGACCTCCTGCTGGTCCGCCACGGCGAAACGGAGTGGAGCCTGTCCGGACAGCACACCAGCTGGACGGACAAGCCTCTCACCCAGCACGGCGAGGAACAGGCAAAGTCCCTCGCCCCGCTCCTCGCCGGACGTCCGTACGCCCTCGTCCTCACCAGCCCGCTCGGCCGCGCGGTCCGCACCGCCGACCTCGCGGGCCTGAGCGGGGCCAGGTCCGAACCGGCTCTCCACGAGTGGCACTACGGCGCCTACGAAGGCGTCACCACCCGCGAGATCCACCGCACCCGCCCCGACTGGGACCTGTGGACCCAGGGCGTCCCGCAGGGTTCCGAAGACGGGCCCGGCGAGTCCCCGGAGGCCGTGGGCGAGCGGGCCGACCGCGTCCTGGCCCGTGTGGCGCCCGCGCTCGCGGAGGGCGATGTGGTCCTCGTGGCCCACGCCCACGTCCTGCGCGTGCTCACGGCCCGCCGCCTGGGCCTCGCCCCGGCGGACGGCCGGCTGTTCCAGCTGGCGACCGGGACGGTGAGCCGCCTTTCGACGGAGCACGGGCGACCGGTGATCGCGGAGTGGAACGTGCGGGCGCCCGGACACGAGTGAGCCGAGTGAACGCGGGGTCTTGACAAGGGGATTGGTCCATACCAACTTGGTGGTCGCGCCTCGCGCGCCACTGGTGTCCGGTCCAATCCCCTTGCCCCCACCGGGAGTTCATGTGTTCTCCAGACGCAAGAGACGCTCCTCAAGGCCCCGCCTTCTCGCCCTCATCGGATCCGCCGCACTCGCGGTGGCCGGCGCGGTCGCCCTCCCCGCCACCGCGCAGGCGGCGAACGTGCTGTCCAACGCGGGCTTCGAAAGCGGCAGCACGAGCCCGTGGACCTGCTCCGGCGGGCTCGGCTCGGTCGTGTCCAGCCCGGTCCACGGCGGCACCAAAGCCCTGTCGGGGGCGGCCAGTTCCAGCGACAACGCGAAGTGCAGCCAGACCGTCTCCGTCCAGCCGAACACCGCGTACACCCTCTCGGGCTGGGTGCGCGGCAACTACGTCTACCTCGGCGTGGACGGCGGGGCCTCGACCTGGACGCAGTCCCCGACCGCGTACAGCCTGCTCACGGTGCAGTTCACGACCGGCGCCTCCCAGACCAGCGCCACCGTCTACACCCAGGGCTGGTACGCGCAAGGCACCTACTACGCAGACGACATCAGCCTCGACGGGCCCGGCGGCGGGGGCGGCGACACCCAGGCGCCCACCGCCCCGACGGCCCTGAAGTCCACCGGCAAGACCTCGACGAGCGTCTCCCTGTCCTGGACCGGGGCGAGCGACAACGTCGGCGTCACCGGCTACGACATCTACAGCGGCGGCAGCAACAAGCTCCTGACGGTCTCCGGCACGAGCGCCACCGTCAGCGGCCTCTCCCCGAGCACCGCGTACGCCTTCACCGTCAAGGCCCATGACGCGGCGGGCAACGCCTCGGCCGCCTCCAACTCGGTCTCCGTGACCACGGACCAGGGCTCCGGCGGCGGCACCGGCTTCAAGCAGGCGGCCCCGTACTTCTACACCGGCTGGGGTGACCCGCCCAGCCCGGCCACGGTGATGAACGCGACCGGCGTCAAGTGGTTCACGATGGCGTTCGTCCTCTCCTCCGGCGGCTGCAACCCCGCCTGGGACGGCCAGCGCGCCCTCACCGGAGGCCAGGACCAGACCGCGGTCAACGCCATCCGCTCCGCGGGCGGCGACGTTGTCCCGTCCATCGGCGGCTGGAGCGGCAACAAGCTCGGACCCAACTGCTCGACCCCCGAAGCCCTCGCTGGCGCCTACCAGAAGGTCATCGACGCGTACGGGCTCAAGGCCATCGACGTCGACATCGAGAACTCCGACGAGTTCGAGAACGAAGCCGTCCAGGACCGCATCCTGGGCGCACTGAAGATCGTCAAGGCCAACAACCCGGGCCTGCGCACCATCCTCACCTTCGGCACCTCGACGACCGGACCGACGTACTACGGCAACCGCCTCATCGAGCAGTCCAAGGCCCTGAACGCGGACATCGACGTCTTCACGATCATGCCGTTCGACTTCGGCGGCGGCTCCGACATGTACGGCAGCACCGTGAACGCCGCCGAGGGTGTCAAGACCAAGCTCAAGTCGGTCTTCGGCTGGGACGACACAACGGCGTACGCGCACATCGGCATCTCCGGCATGAACGGCCTCAGCGACCAGCAGGAGACCACGACGCCGGCGATCTGGACCCAGGTCAAGGACTGGTCCAACAGCCACCACATCGCACGCCTCGCCTTCTGGTCGGTCAACCGTGACCGGCCGTGCGCGGGCGGGGGAGTGGCGGAGAACTGCTCCGGCATCAGCCAGGACAACTGGCAGTTCACGAAGATCACCGCCGGGTTCACCGGCTGAGCACCCGCGCACCGGACAGGCCCCCGGGATTCCCGGGGGCCTTGTCGTTGCCGAACGCCGCGACAGGCCCGGAAGATCCTCAACTTCGCTGTGACCGCGAAGGCTTACGCAGGAGACGCATCGCGCGTACAGTCCCGGGCAACCTCGTTTAGTTACGTAACTTTACTGGCGCCTCCCACCCGCGTGAGGAGCTCCATGTGAACGTTCCCCCCGCCGCGGCCGTCGTTCTCGCACTGGACTTCGGCGGCACCAAGACGGCCCTGACCGTCGCAGACCGGCACGGCACCCGGTTGCACGACCTCACCGTCGAGACCGCGGCGGAGCACGGCGCACGGGCCAGCCTCAAAAGGGCCGTGGGCGCCGCCCGAACACTTCTCGACGGCCGCGAACCCCTCGCCGTCGGGGTGTCCACCATCGGCATCCCCGGCGCCGAAGGCGTCGCCCTCGCCCCGAACATCCCCGGCTGGGAAGAGCTCGCCCTGGGCCATGAACTCGCCCTGGAATTCCCGAAGTCGGAGCTTCGCCTGGCCACCGACGTGAAGGCCGCGGCCCGCTACGAGCACGATGCCGGGGCGTTGAAGGGCTGCGACCCGGGCCTGTACATCAACCTCGGCACCGGGCTCGCCGTCGCCATCGTGGCCGGCGGCACGGTCGTGGCCGGACGGCACGGTGCGTCCGGCGAGATCGGTTACAACCTGCGTACGGTCGCCGACGTCGGACGGCGCTCCGGCGACCGGATCCCGCTGGAGGACGTCGTCAGCGGCAAGGCCCTCAGCCTGGCCGCGCGGGCGAACGGATCCGCCGAACTCGCCTGCCACGTGGTGGAGTTCATCGACGAGTTGGCCTTCCATCTCGTCAATCTCGCCATCGCCGTGGATCCCCAGCGGATCGTCGTCGGCGGAGGCATGGTCCGCTCCTGGGCCTCTCTGCACGCACCGCTGCGCACCGCCCTGGACGCGGCCGTGCCCTACCCGCCGCAGCTCGTACCCGCGGCGCACCCGTACGACGCGCCCCTGCTCGGGGCACTCGCGCTGGCCGTCGAGGCCGTGCGCACCGGAACCTGACGCACCCGGCCCACGAAGGGACTGGCAGGACATGAGGCCCACGCGCATCCTTGCCGCAGCGGTCATCGGCGTGCTCGCCGTGACGGCGACGGCCTGTTCGGAGACCAAGCACAAAGGTGGCTCCGACAGCAACGACGCCACACAGAGCAGCGGCCCGAAGAAGAAGGGCGGCACGGTCACCATCGCCAACACGGCGGGGCAGACCTGGACCTGCAACTTCAACCCGTTCAACCCGGCCGTCTACAACACCTCCATCGGCTTCGTCTACGAACCCCTGATCTACGTCAACACCCTCAAGAACCAGGCCGAGACACCGATGCTCGCCAAGAGCTACAAGTGGAACGCCGACAAGACGCAGATCGACTTCACGATCCGCTCCGGAGTGAAGTGGAACGACGGCAAGCCGCTCACCGCCAAGGACGTCGCCTTCACCTTCAACCTCATGAAGCGCGTCAAGTCCACCGACCTGTACGCCCTGTGGACCACGGCCGGACTCCAGTCGGCGACCGCCTCCGGCGACCGGGTCACCCTGAAGTTCGAGAAGGCGGCGCAGCCCTACTTCTACGCGTTCGCCCACCAGGTCGCCATCGTGCCCGAGCACGTCTTCGGCACCGGCGCGGCCGCCGCCCACCCCGACACCTGGGTCGACAAGAAGCCCGTCGGGACCGGCCCGTTCGAGGTCGACCCCTGCTCGCCGAACAACATCCAGTACACGGCCAACCCCGACTACTGGCAGCAGGGCAAGCCGTACATCCAGAAGGTCGAGTACCCGGCCTACCTCGACAACGGCCCCGCCAACCTCGACCTCGCCAACGGCAAGGCGCAGTGGGGCAGCCAGTTCATCCCGGGCATCAAGCAGTTCTACCTGGACAAGTCGGCCGACAACCACACGTGGTCGCCGCCGGTCCAGAACGTCAGCATCCACCCGAACCTCGACCCGTCCCACAAGATGACCAGCAACCTCAAGGTCCGCCAGGCGATCTCCCTCGCCATCGACCGGGACAAGGTCTCCAAGATCGGCGTGGGCGGCCAGGAACCGGCCGCCAACCAGTCGGGCATCGTCACCCCGACGTTCGACAAGTACTACGACAAGGCGGCCGTCGAGAAGGCCGGCTTCGACCGGCCCGACCCGGCCCGCGCGAAGAAGCTCATGTCCGGCCTCGGCTACTCCCCGTCCAAGCCGCTCAAGCTGAAGATCATCACGATCACCGGCTACACCGACTGGGACGCCTCGCTGAACGTCATCAAGCAGAACCTGAAGGCCGTCGGCATCGACCTCACCGTCCAGGACCTCGCCCAGCAGACCATGGTGGGCAAGCTCTACACCGGCGACTACGACCTGGCCTACTACAGCCAGCAGACCAGCGGCCCGACCCCGTACTACGAGCTGCGTCAGGTGCTGCACTCCGCGAACACCGCGCCGCTCGGCAAGAACGCCGCCAGCAACTGGGAGCGCTACAAGAACCCGAAGGTCGACCAGCTCCTCAACGACTACGCGTCCGCGAGCGAGACCGAGCAGGTCGCCATCGTCAAGCAGGTCGCCCAGTACATGCTCGACGACGTCCCCGTCATCCCCGTCGTGGAGGCGGTGGACTGGTTCCAGTACAACACCAAGGACATCGCCGGCTGGCCCACCGAGGACAACCCCTACGCCCAGCCCGCGGCCTACAACTTCCCCGACACGGGCCAGGTGCTCACCCACCTGTACTCCAAGTCGGCCCAGTAGGCGGTGACCTGTGCGCTTCATACTGCGCCGCCTGGGGTTCTTTCTCCTCACGCTCTGGGCGGCCCTCACCCTGAACTTCTTCATCCCGCGCTTCATGCCGGGCGACCCGGTCGACGCGCTCGTCGTGCGCACCCGTGGCCGGGTCTCCCGCGACGCGCTCGAACAGATGCTGACGTCGTTCGGCTTCAAGCCCGACCAGAACGTGGTGGTCCAGTACGTCGACTACCTGGGTCACATGTTCACCGGGAACTGGGGCCGCTCCATCGGCCAGACGCTGGGCGAGCCGGTCACCAAGCTGATCGGCGGCGCCCTGCCCTGGACCCTGGGCCTCGTCGGCATCACCACGGTCCTCGCGTTCGTGCTGGGCACGCTCATCGGCACGGTCTCGGGCTGGCGACGCGGCGGCGCCCTCGACGCGATCCTCCCGCCGATCTTCGTGATCACCTCAGCGTTGCCGTACTTCTGGGTGGGCCTGCTGCTGATCCTGGTCTTCTCGCAGGGCACCGGCGGCTGGCTCCCCGCCAACTTCAACTACGACACCACGATCGTGCCCGGCTTCTCCCCGGGCTTCGTGGGCAGCGTCCTGTCCCACGCGGTCCTGCCCGCGGCGACGCTGCTCATCACGACGATCGGCGGCTGGATCCTCACCATGCGCAACAACATGATCACCACCCTGGCCGAGGACTACGTCCGGATGGCCCGCGCCAAGGGCCTCGGCTCGCGCCGCATCATGTACGGCTACGCGGCCCGTAACGCGATCCTGCCCAACCTCGCCGGCTTCGCCATGTCCCTCGGCTTCGTCATCTCGGGCGCGATCCTCATCGAGTACGTCTTCAACTACCCCGGCATCGGCTACCTCCTCTACAACGCCGTCCAGAACGTCGACTACCCGCTGATGCAGGCCCTGTTCATGCTGTTCACGGTCGCGGTCCTGGTGGCGCTGCTCGCGGTGGACATCGCGACCGTGTGGCTGGATCCGCGAGCCAGGGCGAAGGGGTGAGCGCCCGATGACCACCACCGCCGTCACCGCACCGCCCCCGGAGAAGGCCCCCGGCCGCACCCGGGCGGGCGGCGGCCTCTGGCGGGCCGTCCGGGGCAACCGGAAAGCCATGGCGGGCGCGGTGATCCTGCTCGTGTTCACCGTCGTCGCCGCGTTCCCGGGCCTGTTCACCTCCGTCGACCACGCCGACGAGGCGAACTTCGCCCCCCGCCTCGCCCCGTCCACCGCCCACCTCCTCGGCACCACGGCGCTCGGCCAGGACATCTACTCCCAACTCGTCTACGGCACACGGGAGTCGCTCGTCATCGCCGTCGTCGCCGGCGCCCTCGCCACCGTCCTGTCCGTGATCATCGGAGTCTCCGCCGCGTACCTCGGCGGCCTCGCCGACGACCTGCTGTCCCTGTTGACGAACGTTGTCCTCGTCATCCCGGCGTTCCCTCTGGTGATCATCCTCGCCAAGTACGCCGGCAAGGGCTCGCTCACCGTCATCCTCGCCGTCCTCGTCTTCACCGGCTGGTCCTACGGCGCCAACCAACTGCGCGCCCAGGCCCTGTCGTTGCGCAACCGGGACTTCCTGGAGTCGGCGCGGGTACGCGGCGAGCGGCGCTCGTACATCATCGTCTGCGAAGTCCTGCCGACGATGACGTCCCTCATCGTCGCCAACTTCCTCGGCGCCGCGCTCTATTCGGTACTGAGCGCGGCCGGCCTGCAGTTCCTCGGCCTCGGCGACCCGAACTCGCAGAGCTGGGGCACGATGCTCTACTGGGCCCAGAACCAGCAGGCCCTGCAGACCGGCACCCCGCTGTGGTCCATCGCCCCCGGCCTGTGCGTCGCCCTGCTCGGCGTCGCGTTCGCCCTCGTCAACTACGCCTTCGACGAGATCGGCAACCCGGCCCTGCGTCCCGTACGAAGGAGGCGCAAAGGTGCCTGAACCCCTGCTGAGCGTCACCGACCTGACTGTTGTCTACGACACCGCCCGCGGCCCGGTCACGGCCGTCGACCACGTCGAACTCATCGTGGAAAAGGGACAGTTCACCGCGGTCGTCGGCGAATCCGGCTGCGGCAAGTCCACCCTGATGTTCGCCGTCGCGCAGCTGCTGAACCCGCCCGCCCGCATCGCCGGCGGCACCGTCCGCTTCCGCGGCGAGAACCTCGTCACCCTCGGCGAACGCGAACTCAATGCCCTGCGCTGGCGCGACTACTCCGTCGTCCTGCAGTCCGCCATGAACGCCCTGAACCCGGTGGCCACCCTCGCCGCCCAGTACAAGGACGCCATGGCCGCCCACGGGACTCACACGAACGAGGAGATCCGCGCCCGCTCCAGCGAGGTCCTCGACCTCGTCGGCATCGACCCGGTCCATCTGCACAGCTACCCGCACCAGCTCTCCGGCGGCATGCGTCAGCGCGCCATGATCGCCATGGCGCTGCTGCTCACCCCGGACCTGGTCATCATGGACGAGCCGACCTCCGCGCTCGACGTCGTCGCCCAGCGCTCCCTCATGGTCCAGATCAAGGAACTCCAGCAGCTCCTCGGCTTCGCCGTCGTGTTCGTCACCCACGACATGTCCCTGGTGAGCCACTTCTCCGACCAGCTCCTCGTCATGTACGCGGGCCAGGTCGTCGAACAGGGGCCCACCCGCACCGTCTTCGACCACCCCTCCCACCCCTACAGCCGCGGCCTCCTCGAAGCGTTTCCCTCGATCCGTGGCCCCCGCGTCCCGCTGCACGGCATCCCCGGCAGCCCGCCCGACCTCGCCGCACCCCCGGCCGGCTGCCGCTTCACCCCGCGCTGCCCCCTCGTCCACGAGCGGTGCCACGTCAGCGAGCCCGCCCTGTACGAAGTGGGCGCGGCCCGCTCCCGCTGCCTGCTGCACCTCACGGAGGCCGCCTCATGAGCCCTCTCCTCGAAACGATCGGCCTCACCCGCCACTTCAAGGTCGGCACCGGGCTCACCCGCAGCGTCCTGCACGCCGTCGACGACGTCGACCTCGCCATCGGCGAACGGGAGATCGTCGCCCTCGTCGGCGAGAGCGGCAGCGGCAAGTCCACGCTCGCCCGCCTCGTCGCCCAGGTCCACAAACCCACCCGCGGCGAAATCCGTTACCAGGGACAGCCGTTGACCGCCCACCGCGGCCGCAGGGCCAAGCTCGCCTACCGCGGCGACGTCCCCATGGTCTTCCAGGACCCCTTCGCCTCCCTCAACCCCGCCTACCGCGTCTCCCACGGCATCCTGCGGGGCCTCAAGCTGCACCGCCCCGAACTGAGCGGCGCCGAGCGCCAGGCGGAGGCCGAGCGGGTCGTCGAGGCGGTCGGCCTCACCCCCGCCGCCGAGGTCCTGTCCCGCTTCCCGTACGAACTCTCCGGCGGCCAGCGCCAGCGCATCGGCTTCGCCCAGGCCCTCGCCCACCGCCCCAAACTGATCCTCGCCGACGAACCCGTCTCCATGCTCGACGTCTCCATCCGCATCGGCCTGCTCAACGTCATGGCCGACCTGCGCGAGACCGAGGGCGTCTCCATCCTCTACATCACCCACGACATCGCCGGCGCCCGCTATCTCTCCGACCGGATCGCCGTCATGTACGGCGGTCACGTCGTCGAGACCGGCCCCACCGAGGACGTCCTGGCCCACCCCCGCCACCCCTACACCGAGCTGCTCCTGTCCGCAGTCCCCGATCCGCGGGCCCCGCTCGACGTCGACGCGGCCGCCGCCAAGACCGACCCGCCCGTCGTCATCGACCCCACCCCCAGCTGCCGCTTCCGCACCCGCTGCCCGCTCGCCGTCGACCGGTGCCACCACGTCACCCCGCGCCTGCACCCCGTCGCCCAGGGCCACACGGCGGCCTGCCACGTCACCGCCCCGCCCGAGGGCGCCCAGTGACGACACCCCCCTGGAACCGCCTGCGCCTGCGCAGCAACAACGAATGGCTGCTCCTCGAACGCCTACGCCTCGAAGGCCCCGCCTCCCGCGCCCAACTCGCCCGCGACAGCGGCCTGTCCAAGCCCACTGTCTCCTCCGCCCTCGCCGCCCTGGAACGCGCGGGCCTGGTCCGCGAGGCAGGCACCCACGCGCAGAGCAGGGGACGCGTCGCCGTCCTCTACGAACCCGACCCGCGTGCCGGACACGTCCTCGGCATCGACATCGGCCGCGCCCGGCTGCGCACGGCGGTGGCCGACCTCACGGGCGCGATCGTCTCCCGCACGGAGGTACGCAACCGCGGCCGCAGCGCGGGAGCGGTCGCCGACGCGGCCGTCACCTGCGCCGAACAGGCCCTCGCGGACGCGCGGTTGAGCCAGGCGGACATCGTGCACACCGCCGTCGCCACCCCCGGCGTCCTCGACCGCCACACCGGCCGGGTCCGCTACGCCGTCAACCTGCCCGGCTGGGGGCGCCCCGGCCTCATCGAGCGCATGCGCCACAGGCTCGGCACCCCGCTCTCCGTCCACAACGACGCCAACCTCGCCGCGCTCGGCGAGTACACCTTCGGCGCGGGCGCGGACAGCCATCTGTTCGTGTACGTCCTGATCGGCACCGGCCTCGGCATGGGCGTCGTCGCCGACGGCGAACTCTTCCTCGGCGCGCACGGCGCCGCGGGCGAGATCGGCTTCCTGCCGCTGGACGGCGTACCGGCGTCGGGAGCGGCCCCCCGGCGCGGCATGCTGGAGGACGCGGTCTCCGCCGACGCCGTCGTCCGGGCCGCCCGCGCCCTGGGCATGACCGGGCCGCTCACCGCCAAGCGCGTCTTCGACGCCGCCCGCACCGGCGACCGTGCCGCTCTCGCCGCCGTACGTCAGGAGGGCGAGCGCCTCGCCCTCGCCGTCGCCTCCGTGACCGCCGTCCTCGACCCCGATCTGGTGGTCCTCGGCGGCGGCGTCGGCCGGGGCGCGGACCTCCTGCTCGCCACGGTCGGCGAGACCCTGCACCGCCTCACCCCGCTGCGTCCCCGCGTCGAACCCAGCAGGACGGGAGCGGACGCGGTGCTTCTCGGAGCGATCACGACGGCCCTGCGCGCAGCCCGCCCGCTGCTCTTCGAGCGTCTGACGGGGCGCGGGCCGGGGAGAGGGCCTGCGAGAGTTCCGGAAACGCAAAAGACCCCAGGTGAACTGGGGTCTCAGCTGGTGTCCGAGGGGGGACTTGAACCCCCACGCCCGATAAAGGGCACTAGCACCTCAAGCTAGCGCGTCTGCCATTCCGCCACCCGGACAAGGTGTCTGTCTTCGCGGGGTGTTCCCCGCGGCGACAGAGAGAACATTACCAGGCCCGAAGGGGTGCCCGATCCCGCCACCTCTGCGCTGTGAACGGCGGATGACGACCCCCGCCCGCCCTTGGGCCGCGGCCTCCGGAGAGAGAGGATGAGGGGGACCACCAGCAACGACAGTGGGAGGAACAGGCGTGAGCGAGTCGAGCACGGGCAGGACGGTCTCGGGCGAGGACGAGGTCGTCGACCTCTGTCGTGAGCTGATCCAGATCGACACCAGCAACTACGGCGACCACTCGGGCCCCGGCGAGCGCAAGGCCGCCGAGTACGTGGCGGAGAAGCTCGCCGAGGTGGGCCTCGAGCCCGAGATCTTCGAGTCGCACCCGGGCCGGGCCTCCACGGTCGCCCGCATCCAGGGCGAGGACCCCTCGCGGCCCGCGCTCCTGATCCACGGCCACACCGACGTCGTACCGGCCAACGCGGCGGACTGGACCCACCACCCGTTCTCCGGCGAGATCGCCGACGGGTGCGTCTGGGGCCGCGGCGCGGTCGACATGAAGGACATGGACGCGATGACCCTCGCGGTCGTCCGCGACCGGCTGCGCAGCGGCCGCAAGCCCCCGCGCGACATCGTCCTGGCCTTCCTCGCCGACGAGGAGGCGGGCGGCACGTACGGCGCGCGGCACCTCGTCGACAAGCACCCGGACCTCTTCGAGGGGTGCACGGAGGCGATCAGCGAGGTCGGCGGGTTCTCCTTCACCGTCAACGAGAAGCTGCGGCTCTACCTCGTGGAGACGGCCCAGAAGGGCATGCACTGGATGAAGCTGACCGTGGACGGCACCGCCGGCCACGGTTCGATGATCCACAGGGACAACGCGATCACCGAGCTGTCCGAGGCCGTCGGGCGCCTGGGGCGGCACAAGTTCCCGGTGCGGGTCACCAAGACGCTGCGGCACTTCCTCGACGAGCTCGGCGACGCGCTCGGCACCGAGCTCGACCCGGAGAACATGGACGAGACGCTCGCCAAGCTCGGCGGCATCGCCAAGCTGATCGGCGCCTCGCTGCAGAACACCGCCAACCCGACCCAGCTCGGCGCCGGCTACAAGGTGAACGTGATCCCCGGGCAGGCCACCGCGCACGTCGACGGCCGCTATCTGCCGGGCTACGAGGAGGAGTTCCTCGCCGACCTGGACCGCATCCTCGGCCCGAACGTGAAGCGCGAGGACGTGCACGCCGACAAGGCCCTGGAGACCACCTTCGACGGCGCGCTCGTCGACGCCATGCAGACGGCGCTCCAGGCCGAGGACCCGATCGCCCGCGCGGTGCCGTACATGCTCTCCGCCGGCACCGACGCCAAGTCCTTCGACGACCTCGGCATCCGCGGGTTCGGCTTCGCCCCCCTGAAGCTGCCGCCGGAGCTGGACTTCGCGGGCATGTTCCACGGCGTCGACGAGCGGGTTCCGGTCGACGGGCTCAAGTTCGGTGTGCGTGTGCTCGACCGGTTCATCGACGCGTCCTGACCCGGCGGGACCGCGCCGCCGGTATTCGACTGCGCGTACGCACGGGACTGGAAAGAGTGAAAGGAAACATAGGCTCGTAGCCTCATCAGTCCCTCCTCGTTACAGGGAGTGCAGTCCGCGGCTGGGACTGCATTGCCAACAAGGAGGAATAATGATCAAGAAGGTCGTCGCTGCTGCGGCTGCCACTGGTGGTCTCGTGCTCGCTGGTGCGGGCATCGCCGCTGCCGACGCCGGTGCCCAGGGTGCCGCCGTGAAGGCTCCCGGTGTGATCTCGGGCAACGTCATCCAGGTTCCGGTCCACATCCCGGTGAACGCCTGTGGCAACACGGTGTCCGTGATCGGGCTGCTGAACCCCACCTTCGGCAACGCCTGCGTCAACAAGTGACGCTGTTGTGCATCGCCCCTTGAGGGCCTGAGTCCGTCGGCCCCGGAGTGCGCGCCATGCGCTCCGGGGCCGATGGCCATTCCGCGCACGCGTATGGATGCCCGTGCGCATTCCGCAAGGCATAAGGCAGGTTAAAAGCTATGCGACAGGTCACGCGCAAAGGCCTGATCACCGTGGCGGCCGCGACCGGCGTACTCGCCGTGTCCGGTGGCTACGCACACGCCGACTCCGGTGCCGAGGGGGGCTCGTCGGGATCGCCCGGCGTCCTCTCCGGCAACACGATCCAGCTCCCCGTGGACATCCCGGTCAACGCGTGCGGCAACACAGTGAACGTCGTCGGGTTGCTCAACCCCACGTTGGGCAACGACTGTGCCAACACGTCGAAGCCGGGAGGCGGCCACCCCGGTGGGAGTCACCACCACCACCACGGCGGTGGCGCCACGGCCGAGGGGGGCACGAGCGATTCGCCCGGTGTCGGCTCCGGCAACCATGTGCAGGTCCCGGTCCACGTGCCGGTCAACGCCTGCGGCAACAGCGTCTCGGTCATCGGGCTTCTCAACCCCGCGGGCGGCAACGACTGCGCGAACTCGCCGGGAGGCCACGAGCCGACGACCCCGACGACCCCGCCGACCAAGCCGCCGACGAAGACCGTGCCGGGCACGCCCCACCACCCGGGCACGCCCCACCACCCGGTCACGCCGTCGAATCCGAGCCACCCCGTCACCCCGAACCACCCGGGGACGCAGACCGTCACCCAGCCCAAGGGTTCGGAGCAGCTCGCCGAGACCGGCAGCTCGATGCCGCTGGGTACCGTCCTGCCGGCCAGTGCGGGCGCCCTGCTCGCGGGCGCGCTCCTCTACCGGCGGGCGCGGGCAGGCGTGTGACCGCCGCGTGACGCGGCGTGACTGAGAAGGTGCGGAACGGAGCGGGCCCAGTAGTGACGGGGCCCGCTCCGTTCACTCACCACGTGGCGCGCAGCTGGCGGATGATCCGCCGGCGCAACCGCACTCTGCGGCTGCCGTCACGCAGCAGGCTCAGGCGGTCCAACTCCCAGTGTCCGTACTCGGCATGGTCGGTCAGCAGGCGTGTGGCGTCCTTGCGGGAGACCCCGCGAGGGACGTACACGTCGACAAATTCGTATTCCGGCATCGCATCTATTGTGCGGGCACCGGCCGTGTACGGATAGCGTCTGCTCTATGTCTGATGCTGCGCAGCCCACCGCTGCCGAGGTACGCGCCGCCGCCGAGGCGGTCAAGGCTGCGCTCGACCGCCACCTGGCGGCTGTCGAGCGCAGGTCGGGTGAGGACGATCCGGCCGTCTATGAAGCGTTCAACGAACTGGCCGCGGCGGCCGAGGAGTACGACGAGCTCCTCTACGACCGCTACGACGAGGTCACCCCCTTCGAGATTCCCGGTACGGAGGACTCGCTGCCCCCGTACACCGGCCCCGAGGAACCGAACGCCCTGAGCGTGCTCATCCGCCGCGACTACGCCGTGGTGGAGCCGCAGCGACTGCTCGCACAGGCCCAGCGGGTCGCCGACGTGGAGGCCGACTCGGACCTCGGCGACGGCGCCGCGGCGGCGGTCGGGACCATCGGGAACAGCGTGCACGCTGCACTCGGGGTCCTCTTCGGAGAGTTCGAACCCGACGAAATCGCCTCCCGGCACAAGGAGTTCGGCCTGGAGGAGGGCGACTCCACGCTGTGGGTGACGGCCTCGGACGAACCGGCGGAGCCGGGGGAGTGGCTGGACGCGCCGTTCGACCAGGCCGATCCGCAGCGGGTCGTCTGCCGCTTCGACGTCAGCTCCGTCTTCGACGACGAGCTGGACGGCGACCTCGCGGACGACGGGCCCGACGCGGGCGCGGGTGCCACGGACGACGAGCTGGAACCGACCTGACTCGGCCGGTGACGTCGTGAGCGAGTGAGGGAGGGGCGGGCGGACTTCGGTCCGCCCGCCCCTCCCGCTTGCTGCTGTGTGCCTACTGCGTCGGCGGGACCTGCGCGCGCAGCAGGGTCTGCAGGCGCGTCGTACGCGGCTTGGCCGGGACCTCGGCCACGGCGCGCGGCAGGGCCGCGTCGACGCCGTGCACCACCGAGAGGTGTCGCTCACCGCGTCCGAACGCCGTGTACACCCACGGGCGGCTCAGCGCCTGCGTCGCGTCGCCCGGCAGCACGACCACCGCCGCGGGCCACCGCAGCCCCACCGCCTGGTGCGCGGTCAGCGCCCACCCGTGCCGTACGGTCCGCTCCACCGCGTCCTGCGGTACGACGACCGGGGCACCGGCGCAGTCCAGGTGCAGGCCGTCCGTGTCGGCCCGCACCACCCGGCCGGGCACCGTGCGGCCAGCGGCCGGTACGTACGCGATCCGGTCGCCCGGGTCGAAGCCGCCGAAGCGGCCGGGGCCGGGGTTGAGGCGCTCCTTGAGGGCCGCGTTCAGCGCGCGTGTCCCGGCGGCGCCCCCGTGGCCGGGGGTGATGACCTGGGTCTGCTCGGAGGGCACGCCGATCGCCCGCGGCACCGAGTCGGCGACCAGCTGCACGGCCCGGTGGATCGCCTCGGCGGCGTCGCGCACCGGCACGATCACGACTTCCTTGCCGGGGGCCGCCACCTCGTTCAGCTCGCCCACGCCGATGCCGGAGACCAGCTCGCCGACCGGGCCGGGGTCCGGGGTGCGGGAGGCGATCTGGGGGCACACGCGGGCCGCGAGGAGATCCGCGAAGACCCGGCCGGGACCCGCGGACCACAGGACGGACGGGTCGCCGCTGAGGACGAGCCGCGCGCCGTCCGGGAGCGACTCGGCGAGCATCGCGGCCGTCTCCACGTCGAGCTGCGGCGCGTCCAGGACCACCAGCAGGTCCACCGCGAGCGCGCCGTCCCGGTCCCGGCCAGGGCCCTCGGTGCCGGACAGCAGGCCGGACACGGTGACCGCGGTGCCCTCCGGGGCGCCGGGGCCGAAGTGCTCGGCGAGGCGGTGCCGCCCGTCGACGCTGTGCGCCGCGGCGCACACGCGCAGGCCGAGGCGGGCCGCGGCCTGGACGAGTGCGGCGGGTTCGGCGCGCGCCGCCTCGGCGCCCGTGTGCAGGACGAGGCCGTGTCCGGCGGCCGCCCTGATCAGCTCGGCGGTGGAACCGGCGGCCGCCGCGGCGGCCGGCTCCCAGTCCGCGAGGGCCTGCGAACTGTCCTCCTTGGAAAGGGAGTTGACCAGCCGGGCAAGCCCGTCGGCGAGGCTCTCCTCGGCCAGCGTGTACCGCTCGAGGCCGACGAGCACCCGGACCGGCCGCTCGGCTTCGTCACCGTCCTGCGAGCCGTCGTCCGAGCCGTCGTCCGAGCCGTCCTGCGCTGCGGTCTCCTGGGCGCTCTCCGGGGCGCGGGCGGGCCCGCCGGGCGGCTCCTCCAACGCGTCCTGGAAGACGAGCGCGTCGCCCTCCGCGATGACGCTCTGCACCGCCTCGTCCGGGTCGGGCACGGCGCGCTTGCCCAGCGCCTGAGCGAGCAGCGGCGCGTCCAGGGCGGTGTGCCCCGCGACCGCGGCCTGTTCCAGCAGCCATACGGTCACGGCACGGCCCCTGCGCTCGTCGTCGGGGCCGCACTCGGCGCCGAGCAGCGCGCGGGCGAAGCCGTCCGCCTGCTCGGGGCGCACGCCCGGGACCCGCAGAAGCTGCCACGGGTCGTCCCGGAGCGCGCTGTCCGCGCCCTCGCCGAGCGTCGCGGCGGCGGGTGCGGCGAGCGAGGCGGGGGCGCCGCCCTCGGCCAGGAGGGCCAGCACAGCGTCGACGGCCTCCGCGGCCGGTTCGGCAGGCCCCGCGGGCGCGGCGGCCGGCGCACGGCGGACGGGCTCGGCGACGACCTTGCGGGGAGCCGGTGCCGGGTCGCCGAACACGGCGGCGGGCCGCTCACCGCTCTCGACGGCCCGGACCGCGGCGAGGAGATCGGCGGCCGTACCGCTCAGCTTCCCCCCGGCCGTGATGGGCCCTTCTTTGGCCGCCTTCCGCTGGGCGATCCGCTCCTGCAACTCCCGCTGCGCGGCGATCTCGGCAGCGGCCTCGGACACGCCTTCGCCCTCGGCGGCGGGCTCCGCCGCGGGGGCACCGGCACCGGCATCGGCACCGTCGTCCGTCTCAGCCGGATCAGGGGCGCCGGCCCCTTCCTCGACTTCCTCGGCGGCGGTCTCCTCGGGGCCGGTGGCCTCCGCGCCTTGCCCGGCGCGGGGCGCGTCGGTATCGGCCGGGCCCGGGTGGCCCTCCGCGGCAGCGGGCTCCGTACTCACAGCGTGCTCCAGTCCTGATCGGGATAGCGGTGCACGGGCGCCGACACGTCGTCGAGCGCCTGGCAGATCTCGTCAGGAAGACTAAGGGCCTCCACTGACAATGCCGCCGTGAGCTGCTGCGAGTTGCGCGCGCCGATGATGGGGGCGGCCACCCCGGGCCGGTCGCGGATCCAGGCGAGGGCGACCTGGAGCGGCGTCACCGCGAGGCCGTCCGCCGCCGTGGTGACCGCGTCGACGATGCGGGTCGCGGCGTCGTCGAGGTAGGGCGCGACGAAGGGCGCCATGTGGTCGGACGCGCCCCGCGAGTCGGCGGGCGTGGCCTTGCGGTACTTGCCGGTGAGGACCCCGCGGCCGAGCGGTGACGACGGGAGCAGACCGATGCCGAGGTCGAGCGCCGCGGGCAGGACCTCCCGTTCGACCCCACGCTGGAGCAGGGAGTACTCCATCTGCGTACTGGCGAGCCGGGTGCGTATCCCCGGTGCGGCCAGCTGCCACGTGCCGGCCTTGGCCAGCTGCCAGCCGCAGAAGTTGGACACGCCCGCGTACCGGGCGCGGCCGCTGCTCACCGCGATGTCGAGGGCCTGGAGCGTCTCGTCGAGCGGCGTGGCCGGGTCGAAGGCGTGGACCTGCCACAGGTCGACGTAGTCCGTGCCGAGGCGGGCGAGGGACGCGTCGAGGGCGGAGAGGAGATGGGCGCGCGAGCCGTCGAAGCGGCGGTCCGGGTCGGGCACGCTGCCGGCCTTGGTCGCGATGACCAGATCGCGCCGTGGCACGAGGCCCTCGACGAGCTGCCCGAGGACATACTCGGCCTCCCCGCCCCCGTAGACATCGGCCGTGTCGACGAGTGTGCCGCCCGCTTCCCAGAAGGTCTTCAACAGGTCCGCGGCGTCGTGCTCGTCGGTGTCGCGGCCCCATGTGAGGGTGCCGAGCCCGATCCGGGACACGCGCAGGCCGGTGCGGCCGAGATGCCTCTGCTCCATGGGCGCTGAGATTACTGGCCGGAAGTCGGTTATTGGGGGCCTGTGGACAACCGGCCTCTGCCGACCCCCGAACCGGCGCGCTAGGGTGCCCGGACAAAGGACGTTACTGATCAGTAAGGGGATCGGTCATGGAGCTCGGCATCAACCTCGGTTACTGGGGCGCCGGAATGGACGCGGACAACCTGGCCGTCGCACGGGAGGCCGACAAGCTCGGCTACGCCGTCTGCTGGGCCGCGGAGGCCTACGGCTCGGACGCGCCCACGGTGCTCTCCTATGTCGCCGCGCAGACCGAACGCATCGACATCGGCTCCGCCATCATGCAGATCCCCGCCCGCCAGCCCGCGATGACCGCGATGACGGCCGCGACCCTCGACTCCCTGTCCGGCGGCCGCTTCCGCCTCGGCCTCGGTGTCTCCGGCCCGCAGGTCTCCGAGGGCTGGTACGGCGTGAAGTTCGACAAGCCCCTCGCCCGCACCCGCGAATACGTCGACATCGTGCGCCGCGCGATGAGCCGCGAGCGGCTGTCGTACGAGGGCGAGCACTGGACGCTGCCGCTTCCGGGCGGCCCGGGCAAGCCGCTCAAGATGACCGTGCACCCGCAGCGCGAGCACATCCCGCTCTACATCGCGGCGATCGGCCCGAAGAACCTGGAACAGACCGGCGAGATCGCCGACGGCGCCCTGCTGATCTTCCCGGCCGCCGAGCACCTGGAGGAGACCGCCCTGACGCACCTGCGGGCGGGGCGCGAGAAGGCCGGCAAGACCCTGGAGGGCTTCGACGTCGTCCCGACGCTGCCCCTCGCGCTCGGCGCCGACAAGGACGTGCCCGCGCTCGCCGACATGTTCCGCCCGTACACCGCCCTGTACGTCGGCGGCATGGGCAGCCGGAAGCAGAACTTCTACAACCAGCTCGCCCAGCGCATGGGCTACGAGAAGGAAGCCGCCGAGATCCAGGACAAGTACCTGGGCGGCGACAAGGAGGGTGCGGGGGCCGCGGTGCCGCATCAGCTGATCGACTCGACGACGCTGCTCGGCTCCGTGGACCGGATCGCCGAGCGGATGCAGGCCTATGCGGCTGCCGGGGTGACGACCCTGACGCTGGCCCCCGCGGGCTTCACGCTCGACGAGCGGATCGCGGCCCTGCGGGCCGGCACGGAGGCCCTGGAGCGGGCCGGACTGGCGTAACCGCGGGGAGAGGGAAAGTTCTGCGGCCGTGGTGGGGGCTCGGGGGTCTTCCCCGCCACGGCCGTCACGGGTAACAACGTCTCATCGGGCACCTGGTTACGCCCCGGGACCCTCTCTAGGGGTCCTTCCTTCGGCCGAGTGGCCCCACACAGCTGTTGCCCGGTCCGGCATGCCGTATTTGACTCGTTTTCGGCGGAACCCCGCACGGAACGCGCGGCGCGCACGGAGGTGCCAGAGATGCTGTCGGCCAAGAGTCTGTTCCAGGAGATCCTCGACGACGACGAGTCTTTCCGGCTCTTCTGCTCCATCGCGGCGAGCGGGGAGTCGCAGGGAGGCTGGGAGAACGGCCGTATCGCCGCGCTGGTCCCCCTCAGCGAGCGGGACCTCGCGCCCAAGGTGGCGCGGCACGGCGCCGACGAGGACAAGCACGGGCGGATCTTCAACGCGCTGATGAGGAAGCGCGGCCTGCGACCCGTGGACGTACCGCCGGAGACCGACTACACGATGCTCCTGGAGAAGCACGGCATCGGCCTCGCGCACCAGCAGCTCAAGGCCGACGAGCCGCTCACCGTGCGGGACGTCGTCACGTATCTCGCCCACAGCCGGGTCACCGAGCAGCGGGCCTCCGAGCAGATGGACCTGCTGCGCAAGTACTTCGCGGACGACCCCGACATCGGCCGCGCGGTGAAGATGATCTCGGCTGACGAGGACAACCACCTGGCGTACTGCCACGAGGAGCTGCTGCGCTTCGCGTACGCGGGCCACGGCCGTGACATCCAGCGCATCCTGCGCGAGTGCGCCCTGGAGGAGATCCGCGTCTACCGCGACGTCAGCCTCGCCGTCATGGAGCACATGGGGCACATCCTGCGCTGGCCGAAGCCCAAGGCGGCCCTGCTCGCGGCCTGCATCCACGCCGTGTACGCGTACGAACGCCTGGTCGGCTGGCGGCGGATGGTGTCCCTGGAGATGCCGGAGCGGCGCAACGCGCTGGGCGGGCCCGCGACGAGCGCGGTCGAGTTCGCCTAGCCCCCGCCACAGGTGCGCGCTACAGCCAGCCGCGCCGCTTGAACGTCCGGAACAGCAGAAGTTCCAGGCAGAGCATCCCGAGGATCACGATGGGATACGACCAGATCCAGTGGAGCTCCGGCATGTGGTCGAAGTTCATGCCGTAGATGCCCGCGATCAGGGTCGGGACCGCGGCCATGGCGGCGTACGCCGAGATCTTGCGCATGTCGTCGTTCTGCCGCACGCCCATCTGCGCCAGGTGCGCCGACAGGATGTCCGAGACGAGTCGGTCGAGGGCGTCCACCGACTCGTTGACGCGCAGGAGGTGGTCGCTGACGTCGCGGAAGAACGGCCGCGCCGAGTTGTTCACGAAGGGCACGGGCCCTATGGACTGACCCGTTCCGGACAGCCGGGCGATCGGGAGCAACAGCGGGCCCGTGGCCCTGCGGAACTCCAGGATCTGGCGCTTGAAGGTGTAGATCCTGGATGCCGTGTTGCGCGAGCCGCCACCCTCCGGCGAGAACACCTCCGCCTCCAGCCCCTCCATGTCGGTCTGGAGCTCGGTGGCGACCTCCAGGTAGTGGTCGACGGTCGCGTCGGCGATCGAGTACAGGACCGCGGTCGGCCCGTGCCGCAGCACATCGGGGTCGGCTTCGAGCCGCTTGCGTACGGCCTTCAGGGGTGCGCCCTCGCCGTGCCGGACGGTCACCACGAACGAGTCGCCCATGAAGAGCATGACCTCACCGGACGAGACCCTGTCGCTGTCCGGCTCGTACACGACCGGCTTGAGCACCACGAACACCGAGTCGTCGTACACCTCCAGCTTCGGCCGCTGATGCGCCTTGAGCGCGTCCTCGACGGCCAGCGGATGCAGCCCGAACGCCTCGCTGACCCGTTCGAACTCGTCCTCCGTCGGCTCGTGCAGGCCGATCCAGACGAAGGAGTGGCCCTCGGCCCTGGCCTCGGCGAGCGCGTGGGAGAAGTCCGCGGGCCCCTCGGTCCTGCGCCCGTCGCGATAGATGCCGCAGTCGACGATCACGCTTCGTATTCTTCCCAGGGGGTGCCCGGGCCGCACGTCGCACTGGGCCTAGGCTGGCCCGCATGCCCACGCTGATCCTCGTCCGGCACGGACGCTCCACCGCCAACACCGCGGGCCTGCTCGCCGGGTGGACCCCCGGTGTGTCCCTCGACGAGCGCGGCACCGCGCAGGCCGCCGCGCTTCCGGAGCGGCTGGCCGCGGTGCCCCTCGCCGAGATCGTCACGAGCCCCCTCCAGCGCTGTCAGGAGACCCTGGCCCCGCTGCTCGCCGCCCGCCCGGAACTCACCCCGCACACCGACGACCGCATCGGCGAGTGCCACTACGGCGACTGGTCGGGCCGCAAGCTCGCCGAGCTCGTCGACGACCCCCTGATGGAGGTCGTGCAGCAGCACCCGTCGGCCGCCGCGTTCCCCGGCGGCGAATCCATGCGGGCCATGCAGCACCGCGCGGCCGAGGCCGTACGCGAATGGAACGCGCGCGTGGAGCGTGATCACGGCCCGGACGCCACCTATCTGATGTGCTCCCACGGCGACATCATCAAGTCGCTCGTCGCGGACGCCCTAGGGCTTCATCTGGACCTCTTCCAGCGCATCTCCGTGGAGCCCTGCTCGGTCACGGCGATCCGTTACACCCGGCTCCGCCCCTATCTCGTCCGCCTCGGCGACACCGGCGACTTCGCCTCGCTCGCCCCGCGCGAGAAGCCGGCCGAGGGGGACGCCCCGGTCGGGGGCGGTGCGGGCGCCCCGTGATCGTCCGCCGCAGTAGGGTGAAGCCGTCGCAGTAGCTGCAGTTGTTGCCGCGCCCGATCAAGCAGTCGGTCCCATCAGTCGATTCCAATGGAGACAGGACGTGTCCCGTCAGGTGTTCCTCTACGACCCCCCGGAGCGCTTCGTGGCCGGCACGGTCGGGCTCCCCGGGCGCCGCACCTTCTTCCTCCAGGCCTCGGCCGGCGCCCGTGTGACGAGTGTGGCCCTGGAGAAGACCCAGGTCGCCGCCCTCGCCGAGCGCATGGACGAGCTCCTCGACGAGGTCGTGCGCCGCAGCGGCGGGAACGCGCCGGTGCCCGCCGTCGTGCCCACGGAGATCCACGACACCGCGCCTCTGGAGGCGCCCGTCGACGAGGAGTTCCGAGTCGGCACGATGGCCCTCGCCTGGGACGGCGAGGAGGAGCGGATGATCGTCGAGGCGCAGGCGCTCGTCGAGCTCGACGCGGATTCCGACGAGGACCTCGCGGAGGCCGAGGAACGGCTGCTCCAGGACGAGGAGAACGGCCCCCCGATGCTGCGGGTCCGGCTCACCGGCGTCCAGGCCCGCGCGTTCGCCAAGCGCGCCCTGGACGTCGTGAACGCGGGGCGTCCGCCGTGCCCCCTGTGCAGTCTGCCGCTCGACCCGGAGGGACACGTATGCCCGCGTCAGAACGGATACCGGCGAGGAGCGTGACCGTCTCGGACACGGACCTCCTCATCAGGGGCGAGCTGGCGGTCCAGGGGCGCATCCGTGAGGCGTCGAACGCGGTGCTCCTGTGCACGGTCACCCACGCGAGCCGTGAGGCGTCGTGCGTGTACAAGCCCGTCGCCGGCGAGCGCCCCCTGTGGGACTTCCCCGACGGCAACCTCGCCCGGCGCGAGGTCGCCGCCTACGAGGTCTCCGAGGCCCTCGGGTGGAGCCTCGTACCGCCGACCGTGCTGCGCGACGGACCGTACGGCGAAGGCATGTGCCAGCTCTGGATCGACCAGCCCGAGGAGCCCGCCGAGGGTGCTGAGCTGCTCGCTCTCGTGGAGGGTGAGGAGCCGGGCGACGGCTGGAAGGCCGTCGGGTTCGCGGAGGTCGGCGAGGGGCGCACGGCGCTGCTCGTGCACGCCGACGACGTGCGGCTGCGGCGCCTCGCCGTGCTGGACGCGGTGATCAACAACGGCGACCGCAAGGGCGGCCACCTCCTGGTCGACGCCGAGGGGAACCTGTTCGGCATCGACCACGGTGTCTCCTTCAACACCGAGGACAAGCTGCGCACGCTCCTGTGGGGCTGGGCGGGGGAGCCCCTGACCGGAGAGGCGACCGACGCCCTGAAGGCGCTCACGGGCGCCCTGGGGGCCGGGAAACCCCTCGCGCTGCGGCTCGCGGAGCTGATCACCGGGGCCGAGCTGGACGCCGTACGCGCGCGGGTCGACGCGATGCTCACGGCCGGGAAGCACCGGGAGCCGAGCGGGGAGTGGCCGGCCATCCCGTGGCCGCCCGTCTGAGCCGGCCTGTTCGAGCCGACCTGTTCGAGCCCTGCGGTCCGCGTCGTCCGGGGGCGCATGTCAGTGGCTGCGGCTACGTTCGAAGAGATCCCTCAGGGGATCCCCGGAACGGAGGCCACGCCGTGAAACTGATCGTCGAGGACCGGATCGACCGGCCCGTGAAGGACGTGTTCAACTCCATCGTGAGCCCGGAGGGGCTGTCCAGCTTCTTCACGGCTGACGCATCCGCCCCAATGATCCCGGACACCACGGTGACCTGGCGTTTCGGCCATGTCGACGCGACCTTCGACGTCGAGGTCGGGCCCGTGGAGACGGACCGGCTGATCTCGTGGAGCTGGCCCGGGGGAGACGTGACCATCGAGCTGGAGCGGGCCGACGACGGCGCGGCCACGCTGCTCACGATCACCGAGCAGCCCATGGGGGAGAACCTGGAGGGCGCCGCGCGGGCCGTCGGGCAGACGCAGGGGTGGACGTACTTCGTGACGGGGCTCAGAGCCCATCTGCTGCACGGCATCCGCCACTTCGGACTCTCGGGCGCCATCCGTGCCACCGTCGAGGCCTGACATGGCACCCGAGCAGACCGCAAGAGGGCCTTCCCGGCCATCGGACCCGGTCCGGTTCGTATGCGGAAGCTCCGTCCGGTTACGCTCATGGCATGTATGCCTGGCCCGCTTCTGAGGTCCCCGTCCTGCCTGGCAAGGGCCGCGACCTGAGGATCCACGACACCGCGACCGATGGCCTCGTCACCCTCGAGCCCGGTCCCGTCGCCCGTATCTACGTCTGCGGGATCACCCCGTACGACGCGACCCATATGGGTCACGCGGCGACCTACAACGCGTTCGACCTCGTTCAGCGCGTGTGGCTCGACACCAAGCGGCAGGTTCACTACGTCCAGAACGTGACGGACGTCGACGATCCGCTGCTTGAGCGCGCGATCCGTGACGGCGTCGACTGGACCGGTCTCGCGGAGCGCGAGACCGCCCTCTTCCGCGAGGACATGACCGCCCTGCGGATGCTGCCGCCGCAGCACTACATCGGAGCCGTCGAGGCGATACCCGGCATCGTGCCGCTCGTCGAACGCCTCCGGGACATGGGCGCCGCCTACGAGCTCGAGGGCGACGTCTACTTCTCCGTCGAGTCCGACCCCCACTTCGGCCAGGTCTCCCGCCTGGACGCCGCGGCGATGCGGCTGCTGTCCGCCGAGCGGGGCGGTGACCCGGATCGCCCGGGCAAGAAGAACCCGCTCGACCCGATGCTGTGGATGGCCGCCCGCGAGGGCGAGCCGAGCTGGGACGGCGGCTCGCTGGGCCGCGGCCGGCCCGGCTGGCACATCGAGTGCGTCGCCATCGCCCTCGACCACCTGGGCATGGGCTTCGACGTGCAGGGCGGAGGGTCCGATCTGGCCTTCCCGCACCACGAGATGGGTGCCTCGCACGCGCAGGTCCTCACCGGCGAGTTCCCGATGGCCAAGGCGTACGTCCACGCCGGCATGGTCGCGCTCGACGGCGAGAAGATGTCGAAGTCCAAGGGCAACCTCGTCTTCGTCTCGAAGCTCCGGCGCGACGGGGTCGACCCGGCCGCGATCCGTCTCGCGCTCCTCGCGCACCACTACCGGGCCGACTGGGAGTGGACCGACCAGGTCCTGAGCGACGCCGTCGAGCGGCTGGGCCGCTGGCGTGCCGCCGTGTCCCGACCCGACGGTCCGTCCGCCGCGGCACTCGTCGAGGAGATCCGCGAGGCGCTGACGAACGACCTCGACGCACCGTCCGCGCTCCTCGCGGTGGACCGCTGGGCCGCCCTTCAGACGGAGCAGGGCGGTACGGACGAGGGGGCGCCCGGCGTGGTGTCCCGCGCGGTCGACGCCCTGCTCGGAGTGGCGCTCTAGACACCGTGCCCCGGGCCCGGTCCCGGGGCACACATCCCTCAACCGCCCTCGAACTCAACGGAGTTCGGGGGCGGTCACGTTTGCCCGGGTGACGGCAGGCGCACTGCGAAGGGGCGGTGCACACCCTGTGTGCACCGCCCCTGCCGAGCCGTGTGTCGCCCTACTCCGGCGAGTCCTCGGAGGAATCGTCCCCGGAGTCCGAGGACGTGTCCGTGTCACCCGTCCCGCCGGGGGTCTCCGTGCCCGGATCGGGTCGCTGGGGCCGCGGCGGCCGGGTGCGCTCGCTCGGGGTGTCCCGCAGGTACGACGCCGTGTCGCCGCCGTCCGTCGCGTGGCCGGCCGGACCACCCGGAGGGCCGCCGCCGTCCCTGCGCCGCAGATAGCGCTCGAACTCGCGGGCGATCGCCTCGCCGGACGCCTCGGGAAGTTCCGCGGTGTCCCGGGCCTCCTCCAGCGACTGCACGTACTCGGCGACCTCGCTGTCCTCAGCCGCCAGCTGGTCCACGCCCAGCTGCCACGCCCGGGAGTCCTCGGCCAGCTCGCCCAGCGGGATGCGCAGGTCGATCAGGTCCTCCAGGCGGTTGAGCAGCGCCAGCGTCGCCTTCGGGTTCGGCGGCTGCGACACGTAGTGCGGCACCGCCGCCCACAGGGAGACGGCGGGGACGCCCGCGTGCGTGCAGGCCTCCTGGAGGATGCCGACGATGCCCGTCGGACCCTCGTACTTGGTCTCCTCCAGGTCCATGGTGCGCGCCAGGTCCGCGTCGGACGTGACGCCGCTGACCGGCACGGGCCGCGTGTGCGGGGTGTCGCCGAGCAGCGCGCCCAGGATGACGACCAGCTCGACGCCCAGCTCGTGCGCGAAGCCGAGCAGCTCGTTGCAGAACGAACGCCACCGCATCGACGGCTCGATGCCCCGGACCAGGACCAGGTCGCGCGGCTTGTCGCCGCCGACCCTGACCACGGAGAGCCGGGTCGTCGGCCAGGTGATCTTGCGCACGCCGCCGTCGAGCCACACCGTCGGCCGGTTGACCTGGAAGTCGTAGTAGTCCTCGGCGTCGAGCGCCGCGAACACCTCGCCCTTCCACTCCTTGTCGAGATGCGCGACCGCGGCTGAGGCGGCGTCACCGGCATCGTTCCAGCCTTCGAACGCGGCCACCATGACCGGGTCGACCAGCTCGGGAACCCCCTCGAGCTCGATCACCCAGCGCCTCCTTCCGACGTTCCCCCAGTGCCCTGACGGCCTGGGAGGTACCCCCATCGCGTACCTGCCCACCTTACGGCGTCCGCGAGGGCCATCCGCAGTCCCCTTGTACGGGGGAGTGACCGGATCACTGCCCCGCGAGCCGCCCTCGCACTCCCCCTTCACGCAGGTAGCGGAACCCGCGTCAGAGTGTGGAGCGCAACCACTGCTCCACGCTCGCGATGTGCACCGTCGCCCAGGACCGCGCCGCCTCCGCGTCACCGTCGCGCAGCGCCGCCAGGATCGCCCGGTGCTCGTGCAGGGTCCGGCTGACCGCGTCCTCCTGCGTCAGACCGCGCCAGACGCGCGCCCGGGTCGTCGGGCCGGACAGGCCGTCGAGGAGCGAGCACAGGACCGAGTTGCCCGAGCTCTGCACGATGCCGCGGTGGAACTCCAGGTCGGAGGCGACGAGTTCCTCGACCGAGGGAGCGGCGCCGAGTGCGTCCAGCTGGGCCGCGAGCGTGTCGAGCCGCGCCTCGTCGATCCGGGTGGCGGCCATCGCGGTCGCGGCCGGCTCCAGGATGCGACGCACCGCGAGGAATTCGAGGACGGTGTCGTCGCGGTGGAAGTCGACGACGAAACTCAGGGCTTCGAGGAGGAGTTGGGGGTCGAGGCTGGTGACGTACGTCCCGTCGCCCTGCCGCACGTCGAGGATGCGGATGAGGGACAGGGCGCGGACGGCCTCGCGCAGGGAGTTGCGGGACAGGCCGAGATCGGCGGCGAGTTCGCTCTCCTTGGGGAGCCGGTCGCCCGGGCGCAGGGCGCCGGAGACGATCATGCCCTTGATCTTCTCGATGGCCTCGTCGGTGACAGCCATGGCGGCCTCCCTGTCCTCGGTTGGAGCGCCACCGTCTGGAGCGCCGATACCTCCGATGTATCGGCTCATTATGTGTGCACGGACGCGGTAGGCGGGACGTAGTCCCGTAACCACGACCTGATCGTGCGGGTGCGGGAGCGGAACACGCGCACGGCGGACGACGCACGCCCGGCCGGGATCTCCCCGGCCGGGCGTCCTCAACTCGCCTGGCTCTTCGCCAAGTCGGAGCGGTCCGTCGTGGACTGCGCACTCGCGTCCGACAGAGCCTGCACCGGCCGCGCGAGCAGCCACGCCCCGCACACCAGCGTGATCGCTTGTGCCCCGGCCAGCAGCGCGAACCCGGCGCCGAAGCCATGCCCGCCGCTCGCCGCGATGGCCACGCCCATCAGCGTCGGCATGAATGCCGAGACCAGGTTGCCGACCCCGTTGACCACCCCGTACGCGCTGCCCACGAAACGGGCCGGCGCGCAGTGCTGGACCAGCGTGGGTATCGCCGGGCCCTGCAGGCCCCAGAACCCGCCCGCGAGGATCAGTCCCGTCGCCGCCGCCCCGTCGCTGTCCGCCCCGGCGACGAGGAGGACACAGACCGCCGTACCAGCCGAGCCGACGACGAACGGCAGCGCGAGCAGCCGCCGCGGCAGCCGGTCGAGCAGCAGACCCCCGAGGAACCCGGACACCAGCGACATCAGGAACGGCAGCGACGACACGGCGCCCATGGCGGCCAGAGAGAAGTGCCGCTCCTGCAGCAGATACGACGGCAGCCAGGCGCTCGAACCCCACAGATACGCGAGCGTGGCGATCTCGATGAGCAGGATCGGCGCCAGGCGCGGCATGTGCAGGGCGCCCTTGAGGGTGGCACCGAACCCGGGCCGGCGGGCCCTCCCCACACCCCGGCCGCGGACGAACAGGGCGATCAGCGGCAGGCCGATCACCGCGTTGAGCGCGGCCAGGGCGAGGAAGGACGTGTGCCAGTCGAAGCGGTAGACGAGATACGTGATCAGGGGGAGGCCCGCGGCCGTGCCCAGGGACACCCCCATCGAGCTGACCGCGTTCGGCCTTCCCGCCTCGTGCGGCGAGAAGTGCTCGCGCACGTACATCGTCTTGAGCGAGAACAGCGGTCCCTCGGCCGCGCCCAGCAGGGCACGCAGCACCGTGAGCGTGAGCGCGCCCAGGGCGTACGGCGACAGCAGGGTCATCACCGACCACAGGGCCACGCTCACGAACAGGCCGCGCCGCACCCCGAGCGTCGTCTCGTAGAACGGGGTGAGGAAGAACGCCGCGACGCCGTACCCCAGGAGGAAGACGGTCGACAGGGCGCCCTGCGCCACCCGGTCACCGGTGATGCCGAAGTGGTCCGTGAACGCCTCGTCGGTGATGAGGACGGAGACGTTCACCCGGTCCACGTAGCTGATCAGGACGATGACCAGAAGGCTGAGGACACCCGACCAGCGGGCTCTCGGACTCATGCAGGTGCCTGCTGCGCGGCGGCCGCCCGGTACATGCGGCGCAGGCGCACCACGCCCAGGTCGTGCTGGTAGAGGTTCTCGCGCTGGTCGGCGTCGGCCGGCATGGCCTCCAGCATCACGCGGTCCTGTTCGAGCACATCCCAGTGGCGCTTCTCGATGAGGGTCTTGTAGAGGAAGCGCCAGGTGTCGCGCTGCCAGCCCTCGACCGTGCGGTAGCGCCAGAAGAAGACGCCGCAGCGCTTCTCGTCGACGGGGCAGACCATGCCGACGATGCCGAACGGGCCGCCGGGGCCGGCCGACGGCGGGTACGGGATCGACAGGTCGACCCAGTCGACGCCGGTGTGGCACAGCTCGACCCAGTCGAAGTTGACGCCCCGCTGGTCGGTCTTCTCGAAGAAGTAGCCCCGGTCGGTCTCGCGGATGCGGAACTTGGCCGTCGTGTCACCATCGAACATGGTGTGCGAGTCGTGGTGCAGGAAGGCGCCGTGCATCGGGTCGAGGAGGTTCTCGACGGCGTAACGCCACGGCACGTCCCACTCCGCGTAGCACAGGATCGCGTCGGTGCCGGGGTCGGTGAGCGGCTCCGGGAGCGTCAACTCGGCCGGTTCCGGGTGCTCTTCGTCGCCGAAGTAGGCGAGGACCGCGCCGCCGACCTCGCGCACGGGCAGCGACCTGACGAGCTTCTTGCCCTCCAGGCTGCAGCCGGGCAGGCCGGGCACCGAGGAGACGGTGCCGTCGCCCTCGACCTCGACGCCGTGGTACCAGCACGCCACCCGGTCGCCGAGGTGTTTGCCCAGCGACAGGGGCGCGCCGCGGTGCGGGCAGCGGTCCGCGAGCATGGACAGCGCGCCGTCGGAGCGGCGGAACAGGAGCCACTGTTCGCCGAGCGCGGTCACCTTGCGCATGGCGCCGGGCGCGACGAACGAGGACGGCACGACGGGGTGCCACTGGTTGCGCAGGCCCGTCGCGTAGATGTGGTCGGCGGAGGAAGTCGCCGAGGCGGTCGTGGTGGCGGTCATCGGGTCACGCTCCCAGTCGGTGCATCTCGGCGCGGAACGAGTCCTCGGTCCACGGGGCGCCGTCGGGGGCGTGGACCTGGCGGGCGTTCAGCCCACGGATGACGTCGCTGAGTTCGTGGCCCTCCTTGGTGAAGACCTCTTCGAGGGTGGCGGCCAGCTTGTACTCGTAGGGGGTGGGTTCGTGCGTACGGGACTGGTGGACGTCCAGGTACGGCCAGGTGGTGGTCACACGTGCCTCCAGGGAAGGGGTTACAGGTCGAGGGCCAGGCGGCCGGAGGCGCAGCGCGAGACACAGATCATCATCGAGGCGCCCGCGGCCCGTTCGGCGTCGGAGAGCAGGAAGTCGCGGTGGTCGGGCGTGCCGTCGAGCACCCGGGTCTCGCAGGACCCGCAGATCCCGTCGCGACAGGAGCTGGCCACGTCCAGGCCGGCCGCCTCCGCCGCCTCCAGGATCGACGTGTCGGCGCCGACGGTGAGCGTGAGCCCGGAGGTGCGGCACTCGACCTCGAAGCCCTCGTCGTCCGCGGACCGCTCGACGACCGGGGCCGCGAACCGCTCGACGCGCAGCCGGTCCGCCGGGCAGAGGGCCTCGATGGCGGCGAGCAGCGGCTCGGGCCCGCAGCAGTAGACGAGCGTCCCGTCCGGCAGCCCGGCGAGAGTGGACGCGAGGTCGATATGACCCTGCTCGTCCTGCGGCACCACCGTCAGGTCGCCGCCCAGCGCGGTGAGTTCGTCGACGAAGGCCATCGACGCACGGCTGCGACCGCCGTACACCATGCGCCAGGCGGCACCCCGGCGCGCTGCCTCGCGGGCCATCGCGAGGATCGGCGTCACACCGATGCCGCCCGCGACGAAGACGTAGCCCGGCGCGTCCTCAAGCGTGAAGTGGTTGCGCGGCGCCGACACCGTGACCCGCCCGCCGGGGCGGAGCTTCGTGTGCACATGGCGCGAACCCCCGCGTGACGACGGCTCGTTGAGGACGCCGATGCGGTACGACGCCGTGGTGCGCGGGTCCGAGCACAGGCTGTACTGGCGCACCTGCCCGCCCACGTGGACGTCGAGGTGCGCGCCGGGCTCCCAGGCGGGCAGGGGCTTGCCGTCCGGGTGGGTCAGTTCGACGGAGAGGACGCCGTCGGCCTCCCAGGTCATGCGGTGTACGAGGAGGTTCAGGAGGGTCTCGTCGGTTGCGGTCATGGCTGCGGGGCCTCCCTACGCGGTGGGGATCTTCACGGGCGGGGTGAACGGGTTCTTCATCGGGCCGAGCGCCGCGAGGTCGACCTCGACGAGCGTCGGCCCGTCGGAGGCGACGGCCTCGGAGATGACGGGCTCCGCGTGCTCGGCGGCGGCGATCCGCAGATACGGCAACCCGCAGGCCCGGGCGAGGAGTTCGAAATCGGGCGTGGCGAGGTCGACGCCCGAGCGCCGGTCGCTGTGCCGGTCCTGCATGTTGCGCAGGACGCCGTAGCCGCCGTCGTTGAACACGAGGAGGGTCAGGCGGGGGCGCTCCTGGGCGAGGGTGAGCAGCTCGCCGAGGTGCACGGCGAGCCCGCCGTCGCCGGCGATGACGACCGTGGGCGCGTCGGGCCTGGCGAGCGCGGCCCCGATGCCCATGCCGAGGCCCTGCCCGATGCCGCCGCCGCGCGGGAAGACGTTGTCGCGCGGGTCGTACATGTCGAGGAGCCGGTTGCCCCAGCTGCTCGACGGGATGGTGACGTCGCGGGCGACGACGGCCTCGCGGGGGAGCGCGGCCCGGATCGCGTCGCAGATGGCGGCCTGCGGGCCGATGTTGTCGTGCAGGGTGGCGCGCACCTCGTCGCGGACCGCGGTGACCCGCGCCGTCCAGCCCGGCTCGGCGGGCTTCGCGTACGGGAGCAGCCGCTCCAGTACGCCGGCGGCGTCGCCGTGCAGCGCGTGCGGCGCCGGGTACACACGGCCGAGCGCGTCCGCGTCCAGGTCGATCTGGATGTGCGCGGCGGGGAGTCCGAGCCCGTAGTCGGCGGTCTCGTTGGACCGGAAGTGGGTGCCGATCGTGAGCAGCACGTCGGCGTCGGCGAGCAGGGCCCGCCCGGCCGGCGTCGTCGCGAAGTTGCCGACGACCTGCGGGTGGTCCTCGGGGACGGCGCCGCGCCCGGAGTTGGACGTCACGAGCGCGGCTCCGGTCGCGGCCAGCAGGTCCGCGAGCTGGGTACGGGCACGGGTCGCGCCGCCACCGGCCCAGATCACCGGGCGTTCGGCCGAGGCCAGCAGGGCGCCCGCGGCGGCGAGTTCATCCTCGCCGGGCGCGGGCACGGCGGCCTCCGTGAACTCCACGGCCGTGTCGGTCTGGGCCGCGTACTGGAGGTCGACGGGCCACTCCACGCTCGCGGGGCCGCCCGGGGCGGTCAGCGCCGCGCGGGCCGCCTCGCGCAGGATGCGGCCCGCCGCGTCGGCGGACGGCACGGTCGCGGCGTACTTGGAGACCGCCGTCAGCATGCCCAGCTGGTCCTTGGTCTCGTGGATGAAGCCGCGGCCGCTGCCCAGGAACTCCGACTCGACCTGCCCGGTGATGTGCAGGACGGAGGTGCCGGACGCCAGCGCCTCGATCAGGGAGCCGGCCGCGTTGCCCGCGCCCGTCCCGGTCGAGGTCAGGGCGCAGCCGAGGGTGCCGCGGGCCCTGCCGTACGCGTCGGCCGCGTTGACGGCGGACGCCTCGTGGCGCACGGGCACGAACCGCAGCTCGCGGTCGACGGCCTCGACGAGCGGCAGGTTGTGCACACTGACGATCCCGAAGACCGTGTCGATGCCCAGTTCCCGCAGGACGGCGACGAGGAGATCGCCTCCGGTGTCGTAACGCATGGTGGTCTCCTCAGAGGATGGAGCGGCCGACTCCGCCGCAGACGTCGATGCTGGTTCCGGTGATGTACGAGGCACGCGGCGAGAGCAGCGCGACGATCGCGTACGCGACCTCCTCGGCCCGGCCGAGCCGCCCGAGGGCGATCCCGCGGTCGGCGGCGAGCTCGGCCTGCCAGTCCTCGTAGGAGAGCCCGGACTCCGCGGCGGCGTGCCGGCGGGTCCACTGGCCGGTGTCGACGAGGCCGAGGCAGACCGAGTTGACGCGGATCCCCTCGGGGGCGAGCTCGGTGGCGAGGGACTTGGAGAGGTTGAGGATGCCGGCGCGGGCGGCGCTCGTCGTGATCAGCCGGGTCTCCGGCTGCTTGGCCAGGACGGCGTTGACGTTCACGATCGACGCGGCGTCCGAGGCGGCGAGGTGGGGGCGGGCGGCGTGCAGCGGGTTGAGGACGCCGGAGAACTTCAGCTCCAGCTCGTCGCGCCAGTCCTCGGCCGTCGACTCGTCGAGGCTCTTCATGCGGGACTGGCCCGCGTTGTTGACGAGCCCGTCGAGGCCCCCGAAGGTGTCGGCGGCATGCCGGACGAAGTCCCGTACGGCCGTCGCGTCCCGCACGTCGCAGACGCCGGTCAGGAGCCGGTCGCTGCCGAGGCGTGCCGCCGCCTTCGCGAGGCGGTCGGCGTCACGGCCGCAGGTCGCGACGCGCGCGCCCTCGTCCAGAAGGGCGCGGACCGTGGCCAGGCCGACGCCCGAGCTGCCGCCGGTGACCAGGACGGTCCGGTCGGCGAGGCCCAGATCCATGATTCTGCACTCCTGTGGGTCAGTTCATCGTGAAGCCGCCGTTGACGGCGATCACTTGTCCGGTGAGATAGCGGGACTCCTCGCCGAGCAGGAAGGCGACGAGACCGATGAGGTCGCCGGGCTCCTGCGGCCGCGAGATGGCCCGGCCCGAGCGGTACAGGTCGTGCCGTTCCTCGGGGACGGTCTCGGTGGCCTCGCACTCGGTGAGGCCGGGTGCGACCGCGTTGACGGTGATGCCCTTGTCGCCGAGTTCCCTGGCCATCGCCCGGGTCAGCGCGATGACCGCGCCCTTCGAGGCGATGTAGTGGGCGAGGCGGGGGGAGCCGTAGAGCGCGGCGTCCGAGGCGACGTTCACGATCCGACCCGGCGAGCCGAAGAGCGGGTACAGGGCCTTCGACACCAGCCAGGGGCTGCGGGCGTTGACCGTCATCAGGCGGTCCCACACCTCGACGTCGATGTCCTGGAACTCCTTGCCGCCGACGCCGTTGGCGAGAGCCGCGTTGTTGATCAGGCCGTACAGCGGACCCAATTCCCTCACGCGGTCCGCGAGTGCGCCGACCGACTCGGGGTCGGCCACGTCGCAGCGCACGAAGTGGGCGTCGAGCCCGTCACTTCGCAGACCCTCGACCGCCTGGGTCCCGCGCTCGGTGTCGAGCTCGGCGACCACGACGCGGAAGCCGTCCTCGGCGGCCCGGCGGGCCATGGCCAGTCCCAGGCCACGGCCCGCCCCGGTGACGACGACGGTGCCGGCGCCCCCTGAGGGGTCAGTCACGGGTGACACCGTGCATCGGCGAGTGCTCCGGGTACGTCGGGACCTGCGGCTTCTGCGTGCCGATGACGACGCAGAAGAGGGCGTCGGTGTCGCCCTCGTTCTTCAGGGACCGGGCCACGCCCGCCGGGACGACGATCATGTCGCGGTAGCCGAGGGTGCGGTACTCGACCTCGTCGGCGCCGCGGTGGATGCCGACGCGGACCTGGCCCTCCAGGACGAAGAAGGCCTCCTCGACGTCGTGGTGGGTGTGCTCGGGGCCCTCGGCGCCGGGCGGCAGCAGCATGTTGGAGAAGGTGAAGCCGCCGGACGGGAGGATCCGCGAGTCGTTCTCGTGGTTGCCGGTGGCGCCGGAGCCGACGTAGCGGATCTGGCCGCGGCGGTACTGCGGGCCCGCCTTCTCCTGGAAGGAGAGCGTGTCGAAGTCCGCGACGCGGGACTCCTTGGTGGCGATGAGCGAGTCGGTGTACTTGCCGAGGTCGCTGCCGTTGTCGTAGTCGGTGGTGGTCAGAGGCATGGCTGGACTCCTACTCGGGGATGCGGGCGGTGATGCGGAGGTGGGACAGGACCCACGCGTCGAAGCGCGCGGGCTGTTCCTGGTTGGCCAGGTGACCGGCGTCCTTGACGATCACGTAGGCGGTCTTGTGGAGGGCGCCGGCGAGGACCTGCGAGGCCTCGACGCCGGTGACCTGGTCCTGGTCGCCGCACAGGACGAGCGTGGGCGCGGCGATCTGGGGCAGTTCGGGCCGCAGGTCGGCGCCGGCCATGGACTCGGCGGCGTAGGCGTAGCCGGGCAGTCGCACGGACCCGGCCATGGTGTCGACGACGCGCTGTACGAGTTCCTCGGGCGCCCCGCCGGACACGAGCCGCGGCCCGCGCTTCTCGGCGAAGGCGCGCGGTCCGAGCTCGGCCAGCTCGGCGGCCCGCGCCCGCATGCCCTCCGCCTTGGCGGGGTCCGTGCCGGAGCCCGCGCTGGAGTCGGCGACGACGAGCGACTCGACCAGGTCCGGGTGGCGGGCCGCGAGCCGCAGCGCGATCACCCCGCCCCAGGAGACACCGAGGACGTGCGCGCGTCCGCCGCGCTCCCGGATGACCTCGGCCGCCGCGTCCGCGAACCCGTCGAGGTCCAGCGGACCTTCGGGATCCGGCGACTTGGCGTAGCCGGGCGCGTCCCAGGCCACGACCCGCGCGTACGCGGACAGCTCCGCCAGCTGCGGGGCGAACGCCGCCGACGAGGAGCCGATGCCGTGCAGGCACAGCAGCAGGGGGCCGTGGTCGCCCGCCTCCTCGACATGGACGTCGCTCACAGGATCTGGCCCGTCCGCCCGGCCAGCGCCGCCAGGCTGCGCAGCACCGCGTACGGCACGACCTGGCTGGTCGCGGGGTTGCCCGGGTCCGGCAGGTGCGCGACGTCGAAGCGGTACGCACCGTGCGCGCCGGACGCCTCGACGACGTGCCGCGTGTGGCGGGCGCCGGGGTCGGCGACGACCCGGACCCGCACAGCGTCCAGGTCGCCGACGGCGAGGGCGACCGAGGCGGCCACGTTCGTCGACTTGGGGAACTTCACGGGGATGTCGCGCGCCGTGCCGGACATGACCTCGACGGGCCCGGTCGCCGTCCGCAGCCTGGACAGCAACTCCTCGTCCATCCAGGGCTGTTCGAGGGTGGACGGCAGCTTGGTGGTGGTGAGCCGCACCTCGTCGAGGGGGCCGAGGGAGCGCACCGCCTGGAGGAGGTCGAGGCCGCCGACCGCGCCGCCGGTGAAGTACACCCGGCCGGGGCCCGCCGCGAGCAGCCGCTTGGCCAGCTCGTCGTCGGTCAGCGCCCCGGTCGACGCGACGAGCAGATCGGTGCCGGAGGCGAGGACCCGCTCACCCCACTCCCGTACGACACCCTGCCCGGCCGCCTCGACGATCAGGTCGCAGCACTCCAGGGCCTCGTCGAAGGTCCGCTGGGGTGCGGGCGCCGTGTCACCGAGAGGGCGGTTGTCGATGATGCACGTCAACTCGGCGCCGGGGACCTGCTGTTCGGCGAGTGCGGTGCCGACGACGCGGCCGATCGCGCCCCAGCCGACGAGGCCCACCTTGCGTACCGTGCTCATGCGTTGACCTCCAGGGAAGAGAGCGGGCCGGGGTCGGGGGTGCCGGCCATGTGACAGCGGATCTCCTTCGACGGCGGGCCCGCCGTGCCCCACAGGTCGGACAGCTCGGGCACGCGCCGCCACACCCGGGCGATCCACGCGTCCTCGACGATCTGCGCGACCTCGGACGTGTACTCGCACACGAGCCCGGACGGGTCGGTGAAGTAGGAGAAGGTGTTGTTGCCGGGACCGTGGCGGCCCGGCCCCCACTGCGGGTCGATGCCGTGGTGCTTGAGCCGGCCGAGCCCCCGCATGAAGTGGTCGACCGAACTCATCTCGTACGCCACGTGGTTGAGGGAAGCCCACTCGGCCTGGTTGAACGCGATGCAGTGGTGGTCGGCGTGGCAGCGCAGGAACGCCATCTGGTGCTCGGACCAGTCGGAGACGCGCAGCCCGAGGACGTCGCAGTAGAACGCGACGGACGCGTCGATGTCGGCGGTGTTCAGGACGGCGTGCGTGACGCCGACGGGGACGGCTGCGTCCCTGCCGCGCGGTGCGACCGCCTCGACCTGAGCGCTGATCTCCACGAGCCGCTGCTCGGGGTCGGTGAAGCGCAGGCCGTAGCCGCCGCCCACCTGGTCGAGCGGCCCGGGGCCGAAGACCGGGGTGATCCCGCGGGCCTCCAGGCGCCGGGCCGCCTCGTCGACCTCGGCGGGCGTGGCGACGGCGAACGCGAGCCGGCCCAGTCCCGTGCGGTCCGCGCGGGTGAGGTGCAGGACGTGGTGCTCCTCGCCGGTGCCGCGCAGCCACGCCGCCGCGCCGCGCTCCGCCTCGACGGTCCGCAGGCCCCAGACCTCCTCGTAGAAGTCGGCGGCCTCGGTGAAGGCGGGGGTGAGCAGCTCGACGTAGCGCAGGGAGCGCAGGCGGGCGACGGGTCCTGGCGATGGGTGGGGCATGAGTGTCTCCAGACGACGGGGCGCGGTCAGTTGGCCCAGGGCAGGGGCGCGTCCGAAGTGCCCCAGTACAGGGACTTCTGGCGCTGGTAGGCGCGGATGGCGTCGCGGCCCTTCTCCGTACCGAGACCGCTGTCCTTCACCCCGCTGAACGGGGTGGAGGCGCTGAACTGCTTGTACGTGTTGATCCAGACCGTCCCCGCCTCGATCCGGCGGGCCAGGCGCCACGCGGCCCGGTGGTCACGGGTCCAGATCCCGCAGGCGAGCCCGTAGACGGAGTCGTTCGCCTGGCGGACCAGGTCGTCCTCGTCGTCGTAGGGCAGGGCGACCAGGACGGGCCCGAAGATCTCCTCCTGGCAGGTCCGTGAGGTGTTGGGGAGCCCGTCGAGGACGGTGGGCAGGTAGTACGCGCCGCCCTGGTACGCGTCGCCCTCGGGCGCCCGGCCGCCGCACAGCACCCGGGCGCCCTCCGAGCGGGCCAGATCGACGTAGGCGGCGACGGAGTCCCGGTGCCGGTGGTGGACCAGCGGTCCGACCTGGGTGTCGGGGTCCGTGCCGGGACCGACGCGCAACTTGCTCACCCGCGCGACGAGTTCGCCGACGAAGCTGTCGTACATCTCGCGCGCGACGAAGAGCCGCGAACCGGCGATGCACGACTGACCGCTGGACGAGAAGATCCCGAACATCACGCCCGCCAAAGCCTGCTCGACGTCCGCGTCCGCGCGCACGATCGTCGGCGACTTGCCGCCGAGTTCGAGGGAGGCGGGGATCAGCTTCGAGGCCGCCACCGCCGCGATGGACCGGCCGGTCTCGGTGCCGCCGGTGAAGCCGATCCTGGTCACCAGGGGGTGGTGCACGATCGCGTCCCCGACGACCCGGCCGCTGCCGGGCAGGACCGACAGCAGGGCGGTGGGCAGTCCGAGTTCGCCGAGCGCCTGGTGGATCAGGCGCCCGAGCGCGAGGGAGACCAACGGGGTCCAGGCGGCGGGCTTGAGCAGGACGGCGTTGCCGCCGGCGAGGGCGGGCGCGATCTTCTGCGCGTCGCTGGCGACCGGCGAGTTCCAGGGGTTGATCGCGCCGACGACGCCGATCGGCTCGTACACGCTCATCGTCACGTACGGGCCGCGGGACGGGGTGAGGGTCTCCTCGGCCGTCTCCAGGGCCGCCGCCATGTACCGGAAGGTGCCGGCCGCGCTGAGCGCGAGGGCCTTCGTCTCGGTGAGGGTCTTGCCGGTGTCGGCGGTCTGGAGGGCCGCGAGCTCGCCGGCGGCCCCCTCGGTCAACTCCGCTACGCGGTAGAGGAGTCGGGCCCGCTGGTGGGGGAGGAGATCGCGCCAGGCCGGGTCGGCCACGGCGAGCGCGGCGGCCCGAGCGGCTTCGTCGACCTCGTCCGCGGACGCGGAGTGGACGGTGGCGAGCACCTCTCCGGTCGCCGGGTCGACGGTCTCGACCGGTTCGCCCGCGCCGCGTCGCCACTGGCCCGCGATCAGGATGTCGGTGGAGATGTCGTGAGGCACGGGCGGGACCTCCAGGGGTCTACGGCCTTCGGGAGAGGGGGGTGGAACGTTCAGCGCGGCGATGCCTGAGCGCTGAAGTGCTAGAAATCTAAGGGCTTAAGTAATTTCCCGCAAGACCCCCGGGTGAAGCAGTTGGCGCAGGGTGCCCGAGGTCGGTTGCGTGAAGGTAAAGGTCAAGTCACCGTGGATGTATCTAAGCCATTAACCATTGACCACTTAGATAAGTCCTCCTAGTGTCTGCGCAACTCCTCTGTTCGCGTTGCCGCGGAAGGACCCACCCTCATGACGACTGTGGCCAAGCCAGGTCTCGGCTCGATAGCCGCCCGACTCGAACGACTTCCACAATCCCGATGGCACGTGAAGGTCAGATTCCTGATCGGTGCCGTCACCTTCTTCGAAGCGTTCGACCAGCTCCTCTCCGCGTCGGCGCTGCCCGTCCTGATGAAGGACTGGCACCTGAGCACGGGCCAGGCGACCTTCGCCATCACCGCGGGATCCGTGGGCATGCTCCTGGGCGCCCTGGTCGCCGGGTGGATGGGAGACCGCGTCGGCCGCGTGCGCACCGTGGCCCTCGGCGTCGCCGTCACCGCGCTCGCGAGCCTTGCGGTGGCCTTCTCGAACAACATCGAGATGTTCTCGCTGTTCCGCTTCGTGCAGGGCCTCGGCATCGGCGGCGTCGTCCCCGTGGCGGCCACGTACATCAACGAGATCGCCCGCTCCGACAAGCGCGGCCGGTTCGTCCTGCTCTACGAGATGATCTTCCCGCTCGGACTGGCCGTGGCCACCCTGGTCGCCGTATGGGTGGTGCCGACCTTCGGCTGGCGCGCCATGTTCGTGATCGGCGCCCTGCCCGTCCTGCTCGCCGTCGCCCTGCCCAAGAAGGTCGTCGAGTCGCCCCGCTGGCTGCTCTCCCAAGGCCGTACCGAAGAGGCCGAGCAGGTCATCGCCCGCATCGAGGCGGAGGTCGCGGCCGCCACCGGCGCGGAGCTCCCAGAGCCGGCCGAGGCCCGCGCCGAGGACACCGCCCGGGGCCGCCTGCGGGAGCTGTTCACCGGCCGGTACCTGCGCCGCACGACCGTGCTCTCCGGGCTCTGGTTCGTCGCGTACTACGTCAACCACGGCATCTCCACCTGGCTGCCGTCGCTCTACACCAAGCACTTCGGGCTCGACCTGACCACCGCGCTCGAGTACACGCTGCTCAGCAACGTGACGGGCCTCCTCGGCACCTTCGCCGTCGCCCTCGTCATCGACCGCGTCGGCCGGCGCCCCTCCCTCGTGGCAGCACTCCTCGGCAGCGCACTCACCCTCGCGACGCTCGCCCTGGTCGGCGCGACCTCGGGCGGTCAGGTCGCGATCTTCGCCTCCTGCACGACGTTCTTCGTCTACGCCATCAACGCGGGCCTGTACCTGTACTCGCCCGAGCTGTACCCGACGCGCAACCGCGCCAAGGGCGCCGCGTTCGGCGGCCTGTGGAACCGCCTCGGCGTCATCCTGGGCCCGATCACAGTCGGCGCGATCATCGGCGGGGGCGGCAGCCTGACGCTCGTCTTCGCCCAGCTCGCCGTGGTCGCGGCGGTGGGCGCGGTGATCGCCCTCTTCGCGGTGGAGACGAAGGGGAAGACACTGGAGGAGCTCAACTCCTGACCTTCCGAACTCCCGGCAGATGCCGGGGTGTTCGGTGCCGGGTCTCTCGCAGGGGCTGCGAGGGACCCGGCTCTCTGTGTCTCCGGATGTCTCCGGGTCCGTCAGTGACCGCCGGATGTCTCCGGGTCCGTCAGTGACCGCCGCAGGCTGCCGAGCAGCGCGGCGAGCTGCCGTTGATCACCCGGCACGAGCCCGGCGAGCAGTTCCCGTTCGTGCGTGCGGCGGTCCTCGGACACGCGGCCGACCAGGTCGAGCCCGGCCGGGGTGAGGCTCAGATGGACGATGCGTCGGTCCTGGCCGTCCCGCTCGCGGGTGAGGAGACCGGCCTCCACCAGGCGGTCCGCGTGCTGGGTGACGCCGCCCGCGCTGACCGCGCCGGCCGCGGCGATCTCGCCCATCGTGCGCCGGTAGGGGGCGCCCACCGTCCGCAGGGCGGCCAGCACCTCGAAGGCGGCCAGGCTGATGCCGTGCCGTTTCACGACGCGGCCGATCAGGGTCCGGTAGCGCGCGGTGCAGTCGTTCAGCGCGGCGAATACCGCCGGAGCGGACGCGCCGGGAGCCTCGCGCACGGGCGGCCGGGGCGCCGTCTCAAGGTCCGGCTCGGGGGCCGGCTCGGGTACCCGCCCGGTCAGCGCCGCCGTCAGGACGTCCGCGAGGACGGGCTCCAGGGTGTCCGTCGGCACCGACGTGGCCGGTTCGTGGGCGAACAGATAACGCTCCATGATCACGCCGAAGAGGATGCTGCGGATCATGGCGATCCGCGCGTCCGCCGCGTCGCAGTCGCCGAGCAGTCGCCGCAGGGGCTCGCTCACCTGCCGGTCGAGGACCGTGGACAGCAGCTCGGCGCTGGGGGGATGGCTGAGCCCCGAGCGGATCAGCGCAGGCCAGGGGTCGTGCGCGGGGAGCCGGTCCCAGCGGTCGAGATAGTCGCGGGCGAGCGCGTGCGGCAGCTCGTCCCGGCCGACCGAGGGGTCGTCGAGCACGCCCTCGGTGACCCCGGTCCCGCCGCCGACGACCTCACGGAACAGTCCGTCCTTCGAGCCGAAGTACGCCATGACCAGGCCGGGGGTGACGCCCGCCTCGGCGGCGATGGCCCGGATGCCGACCCCCTTGTAGCCCTGGGCCGCGAACAGCCGACGGGCCGCCGCCAGCACGGCGCCGCGCCGCCCCTCGGGGTCGTGGGAGCGGCCGCGACGAGGCTCGGGGGCGGTCCGGTCCGGGGTGCTGTGCTCTGCGTCCACGTGCCTCAGATTAAACGAGTGTTCAGAATGGGGCGTTCGGGCCGGTCGTATGGGGCGACCCGCCCGGGACAGCAGCGCCGCCGCGCGCCCGGGCCGCCATCGCCGGACCGGCGCGTCCTAGCGGGGCACGTTTAAAAACAGCCGTTCAAAAACGCCCGTTCAAAAACGGCTCACGACGCGTGCACCGGCCCCGCGAGGCCGCTCAGCGCCCGTCCGCTGCCGCCCCGCCGCACGGCGATGAGCTCCGCCGCGATGGACACGGCCGTCTCCTCCGGCCCGCGCCCGCCGAGATCGAGGCCGATCGGTGAGCGCAGACGCGCCAGTTCGGCCTCGCCGAGCCCCGCGGACCGCAGCCGTGCCAGCCGGTCCTCGTGCGTGCGCCGGCTGCCCATGGCGCCCACGTACCCGGCCCTGCTGCGCAGCGCCAGTTCGAGGACGGGCACGTCGAAGCGGGCGTCATGGGTCAGCACGCACACGGCGGTGGCCGCGTCGACCTGGTCCTCGTGTGCCGCGAACCAGCGGTGCGGCCAGTCCACGACGACCTCGTGCGCCTCGGGGAAGCGCGCTGCCGTCGCGAAGACGGGACGGGCGTCGCACACGGTCACCCGGTGTCCGAGCAGTGCTCCGATCCGCACGAGGGGGCGCGCGAACTCGACCGCCCCGCACACCAGGAGGTGCGGCGGCGCCCCGAAGACCTGCACGAACAGCTCCCGCTCGGGCGCGCACGACGGGTCCGGGCCCGGCTCGCCGACGCGTACGAGGCCGCTCGTGCCACGGGCGAGCAGCGCTTCGGCGGCCTGGGCCGCGGCCCGGTCGAGCCGTGCGTCGCCCAGCGACCCGCTCACCCCGGAATCACCCACGGCGAGGCTTCCCGGCCCGCCCTCCGTCGGTGTCACCAGTGCCACCGGGACATGAGCCGCGAGGTCGGCGGCCACCCGGGCGAGCGGTGCGGCGGCGGTGACCTCGCGGATCAGCACCTCTATGGTTCCGCCGCAGGTCAGGCCCACCGAGAAGGCGTCGTCGTCGCTGACCCCGTACGTCTCGCGGGCGGGCCCCGCACCGGCGAGGACGTCCTCCGCGACCGCGCACACCGCGGCCTCCACGCAGCCGCCGGAGACGCTGCCGACGACGCGGCCGTCCTCGGCGACCAGCATCGACGTACCCGCGGCGTGCGGGGCGGAGCCCCAGGTGTGGACGACCGTCGCCATCGCGAAGCGGGTCGTGGAGGCCTGCCACGCGGCTGCCTGGTCGATCACGTGTCGCATGTCTCTCACCTCGAGCACATCGAATCGGCTGCACCCTCTTGCCAAGGAGAAACTTTAGTGTAAATCATTTTAGGCATTAGATAGATGCGTCGACCCGAGAGGCCTGGTGGAAGCCGGTTGAAACCGACACCCTTTGACTACAGCGCTCCAGGCAGTGTCGGCGAGGTGCTTGCCCTCCTCGCCGACGAGGAGCGGGAGGCCAAGGTCCTGGCCGGCGGCCAGTCCCTGATCCCCATGCTCAGCATGCGCCTCGCCCGCCCGGGGCTGCTCGTCGACATCACGCGGGTCCCCGGCCTCGACCGCCTGTACGCCGACGCGTCGGGCGCCCTGCACATCGGCGCCGCCGTCCGCCAGTCCCGGGCCGCGGACGACCCCGTGGTGCGCGACGGGTGGCCCCTGCTGGCGGCGGCGATCCGGCGCATCGGGCACCCGCAGATCCGCCACCGCGGCACGGTCTGCGGCAGCCTCGCGCACCACGACCCCGCCGCCGAACTGCCGGCCGCCGCGCTCGCCCTCGACGCCCGCTTCGTGATCGCCGGACCCGGCGGCACTCGTACCGTCGGCGCCGCCGACTTCTTCGTGGCCACCTTCCAGACCGCCGTGGCGCCCGACGAGCTCCTCACCGAGGTCGTCCTGCCGCCCCGGGCCGGTGACGGCTGGGCCTTCGAGGAACTCGCCCGCAGACACGGCGACTTCGCCACCGTCGGTGTCGCGGTCACCCTGCGCCGGGCGCCGGACCGGCGCACGGTCGCCGCCGCCCGCGCTGTCTTCTGCGGCGCGGGCCCCGTACCCGTCCGCCTGCCCGCCGTCGAGGAGGCGCTGACCGGGACCGACGCGGGTGCGGCGGCCCTCGACGCGGCCGCGTCCGCCGCGCTCGCCGGGCTCATGCCCGCCGACGATGTCCACGCCACGGCCGCCTACCGCCGCGAGGCCGCCGCCCACCTCCTCGTCCGTGCCTGCACCCTCGCCTGGGAGCGCTGCTCATGACCACCGACCTCGCCACCTCCGACCCGGCGACGGCCACGCACGCCGCCCCGCCGCCGCTCGCCGAACCCTCCGGCTGGCACGAGATCCGCCTGACCGTCAACGGCGCGCCCGTGACCGCCCAGGTGGAGTCCCGGCTGCTGCTCAGCGACTTCCTGCGGGACCGGCTGCGCCTCACCGGCACCCACGTCGGCTGCGAGCACGGCGTCTGCGGCGCCTGCACCGTCCTCGTCGACGGGGAGCCGGCGCGCTCCTGCCTGACCCTGGCGGTGCAGTGCGCGGGCGCCGAGCTGCGCACGGTCGAGGGCCTCGCCCCCGGGGACGCCCCGCTCACCCCCGTACAGCGGGCGTTCCACGAGTGCCACGGGATGCAGTGCGGCTTCTGCACCCCCGGATTCGTGATGACGGCGACCGCGCTGACCGAACAGCCCCAGCGGCCCGACGCGGCTGATGTCGCCGACGCCCTCAGCGGACACCTGTGCCGCTGCACGGGCTACCGCAACATCCGCCGTGCCGTGTGCCAGGCGCTGGACGAGCGCTTCGCCGACGGCCCCGCCGGGCGGGGGGAGTGACCCGTATGTCCCACGGACCGTCCCACGCACCCCAGCAGCCCGCGCCGGACGGCGGCCCCTGGACCGGCCGCCCCGTTCCGCGCGTCGAGGACGACCGCCTCCTGCGGGGCAACGGCCGCTACGTCGACGACGTCGCCCTGCCCGGCGCCGCCGAGGCCGCCTTCCTGCGCAGCCCGCACGCCCACGCCCGCATCCGGTCGGTCGACGTCACCGCCGCGCTCGCCGCCCCCGGGGTCGTCGCCGTCTGGACCGGCGCCGACGTGGCCCATCTGCCCGCCATGCTCAACAGGGAGGAGCTGCGTACCCCGCCCGGCCTCGCCGAACTCCTCGACCCGTACGTCGCGATCACCCCGATGCCGCTCCTCGCCACGGACAAGGTCCTCTACGTCGGTCAGCCCGTCGCGGTCGTCCTGGCCGAGAACCGCTACCTCGCCGAGGACGCCCTCGAACTCGTCGACGTCCGTTACGCGCCCCTGCCCGTCCTCGTCGACCCCGACCGCGCACTGACCGAGGGCGCCCCGCTGCTCCACGACGACCTCCGCGACAACACCGCCGTCGCCGTGGCCACCAATGTGGGCGACCCCGACGCGGCGTTCGCCTCGGCCCACACCGTCGTCAGCGAGGAGTTCCAGGCCCACCGCTACGTCGCCTCGCCCATCGAGACCCGCGCGGTCTCGGCCCAGGTCGACCCGTACAGCGGCGAGCTGACCGTCTGGTCCAACACCCAGACCCCGCACCGGGTGCGGGAGGCCACGGCGCACACGCTCGGCCTCGACCCGGAGCGCGTCCGCGTCATCGCCACCGACGTCGGCGGCGGCTTCGGCCAGAAGGGCATCCTCTACGTGGAGGAGATGCTCGTCCCGTACGCGGCCCGCGTCCTTGGCCGCCCCGTGCTCTGGCGCGAGGACCGCAACGAGAACCTGACGGCCTCCTCGCACGCCCGCGAACAGATCCACCGCATCGAACTCGCCGCGGACGCCGAGGGCCACCTCCTCGCCGTACGCGACCGCATCACCGTCAACTTCGGCGCGTACAACATGACCGGCCTGGTCGTGCCCTACAACTCGGTGTGCCACCTCCTCGGCCCCTACCGCGTCCCGCACGTGGACATCGACGTCGTCGGTGTCCTCACCAACACCACCTTCGCCACGCCCTATCGGGGAGCGGGCCGCCCCGAGAGCGTCTTCGCGATGGAGCGCGCGATGGACCGCCTCGCCGCCGAACTCGGTCTCGAACCGGCCGAGTTGAGAGCGCGCAACCTCGTGGGCCCCGACGAGATGCCGTACGCGACGGGCCTCGTGGACCGCTCCGGCAAGCCGCAGTCGTACGACTCCGGGGACTTCCCCGAGCTGCTGCGGCGCGCCGTCGCCAAGGCCGACCTCGAAGGGGTGCGCGCCCGGCAGCGCGAGGGCGGCCGCGACGGCAGGCTCGTCGGGATCGGCTTCGCGATGTACATCGAGGCGACCGGACTCGGCCCGTTCGAGACCGCCCGCATCGACATCGCGCCCAGCGGCCGGGTCAAGCTCGCGATCGGCGCACCCTCCCAGGGGCAGGGGCATCGCACGTCCATGGCACAGATCGCCGCCGACGCGATCGGGGTGCCCTTCGACGCCGTCGACGTGGTGGGCGGGGACACCTCCGCGACGCCGTTCGGCGTCGGCACCATCGCGAGCCGGGCCCTCGTCAACGCGGGCAACGCCACGCACCGGGCCGGCCGCCTCGTCCGCGAGAAGATCATCGAGGCCGCGGCGCGCCGGCTCGGCGTCCCCGCCGACGGCCTCGACCTGCGCGAGGGCGTCATCACGGCCAAGGACGCCGAGAAGCCGGCTCTGACCCTCGCCGAACTCGCCGGCCGGGCCCCGCTTCCCGGCACCCCCGAACCCACCGACGGCCGGCACGGCACCGAGCTCAGCGAGACCGTGCACTTCCGCCCGCCCGGCTTCGCCGTCTCGAGCGGCGCGCACGCCGCCGTCGTCGAGGTCGACGAACACACCGGAGAGACCGAGATCCTGCACTACGTGGCCGTCCACGACGCGGGCGTCATCGTCAACCCGATGATCGCCGAGGGCCAGGTCACCGGCGGTATCGCCCAGGGCATCGGCGGCGCGCTCTACGAGGAGATGATCTACGGCCCCGACGGCCAGCCCCGTACCGGCACCTACATGGACTATCTGGTGCCCACCTCGTCCGAGATACCCGACCTCGACCTCGACGAGATCCACACCCCGAGTCCGATGAACGACCTCGGCGTCAAGGGCCTCGGCGAGGGCGGCGCCATCGCCCCGCAGGCCGTCCTCGCGAACGCCGTCGAGGACGCGCTGCGCCCCTTCGGCGTGGTCGTCCGGCGCGGCCCCCTCTCACCCAGCCGCGTCCGCGACCTGCTCCGCGCGGCCGGCCGGCCCACGACCGCCCGCTGACCCGGCGCCCCTCCGACCCGACGATTGGACACCCACCCATGCGACTCGACCACTCCTTCACCGTCCCGGCCGCGCCCGACGACGCGTGGAAACTCTTCCTCGACCTCGGCCGTGTGGCCCCCTGCATGCCGGGCGCCGTGCTCGACACCCTCGACGGCGACGCGTTCACCGGACGCGTCAAGGTGAAGGTCGGCGCCGTGCAGATGAGCTACCGCGGCGAGGGCACCGTGACCCGCGACGGGAGCGGGCGCTCGATGGTCCTCGACCTCAGCGGCAGCGAGACCCGGGGCGCGGGCACCGCGTCCGCCACCGTCACCGCGTCGCTCGCCGCCGACCCGGCGGGCACCCGGGTCCGCGTCAGCACCGACCTCGACATCACGGGCCGCCCCGCCCAGTTCGGCCGCGGCATCATGACCGAGGTCGGCGACCGCATCGTGCGTCAATTCGCCGACCGGCTGGAGGAGTTGCTGAGGGAGCCGGCCACCACGGAACCTACGGCGGTCTCGTCCCCGGCCCGCGAGCCCGAAGCGGTGGACCTCGGCGCGGCTGCCCTGCCCGTCCTCCTCCGGAAGGCGGCCGTCCCGGCCGTGGCCGTTCTCGTCACGATCGCCGTGATCCGCCTCGTCGGGCGACGCGCCTCCGGTCCGCGATCTCTTCAGGGGTAGGATTTTCAGGGGCGTAGGACATCGCGTCCCACCCGGAAGAGGCCGAGGGGACGGGGATGGCTGAACGGAAGGCGGCGCGGCGCGACGCCGTGGCGCAGATCATCGAGGACTGGGCGCGTGAGCGGCCCGAGCTGGACACGGCCCCGCTGGAGGTCCTCGCCCGGCTGCACCGCTCGTTCCTGCGGTACAACACCAAGCTCATCGCCTCGATAGAGCGGCACGGGCTCTCCGTCGCCGGCTTCGACGTGCTGACCGCGCTGCGCCGCTCCGGCGAGCCGTACCGCCTGACCGCGGGGCAGCTCGCCGACCAGGGGCTCGTCTCGTCGGCCGGGGTCACCCTGCGCATAGACCGCCTGGAGAAGGACGGCCTGATCGTCAGGGAGCGCGACGCCGGCGACCGCAGGGTCGTCTACTCACGGCTCACCGACGCGGGCCTCGCCACGGTCGACGAGGTGTTCACCGAGCACCTGGACAACGAACGCCGGATGCTCGGCGAGCTCTCCCCGGCGGAGTGCCGCCAGCTGGCGAGGCTCCTGCGCAAGCTGGAGAACTCCATCCTTGCGTCGGACACCCCGGACGAAGCGGCTTCATAGAGACGAAGCGGCTTCATAGAGACGAAGCGGTTTCCGGGCGACGATGCGGCTTCCTGGGGCGGAGGCGCTCACTCCCACAGGGAGCTGGGCGCCTCTCTCCTGATCGCCGGCGCGATCTCCTCGGCGAACCGCTGGAGCGTCTCGACCTGCTCGCCCGTTCCCTGCCCGTAGGCGTCGACGGTGACCGACTGGAGGTCGTGCCGGTACACCTCGTGGTAGCCGAGGATCTTGTCGATGATCTGCTGCGGCGAACCGATCAGCTGGGGCCCGTCCGCGATGGCGTCCTCGATCGTGCGGAACGGCGTGTTGTACCCCGCCCTGCCCTCCAGGTGCGGCTTGAAGGTCTGCGCGACCTTCGCCTCGTACAGCTCCTTGAAGCGCGCCACCGCCCGCTCGTGCGAGTCCGCGATGAGCAGGCCGCCCGAGCCCGCCGCGACGTGCGCCCGCGCCGGATCGTGCCCGTACGCCTCGAACCGCTCGCGGTAGTGGTCGATGAGTTTCGCGTAGGCCGCCCGCGGCTGGATGGCGTTGGCCGTGAACAGCGGATCGCCGTGCCGGGCCGCCAGCTCGGGGGAGTTGAACGAGGTCGCCGACCCGTGCCAGACGCGCGGCGGGCCGTCGTACGGACGCGGCACCGTCGTCACGTTCTTCAGGGCGGGCCTGAACTCGCCCTCCCAGTCGACGCCTTCCTCGCTCCACAGTCGCCGAAGGAGCTCGTACTTCTCCTTCTGGAGGTCCCACTGCCGCTCCTCGTCAAGCCCGAAGAGGTCGAAGTGGCCGGCCTCCGCGCCCTTGCCGATGACCAACTCGACGCGTCCGCGAGAGAGTTGGTCGAGGGTCGCGTAGTCCTCGGCGACCCGTACGGGATCGAGGATCGCGACGACCGTCACGCCGGTCAGCAGCTTGATGCGGGACGTACGGGCGGACAGCGCGCCGAGGAGCACCGTCGGGCTCGACGACAGGAACGCCCCCGCGTGCCGCTCACCGACCGCGTACGCGTCGAAGCCGAACTCCTCCGCCGCGACACCGACGTCGACGACCTGCGTCAACCGGTCGGCGGCGGACGGGAGTTCACCGGTGAGGGGGTGCGGCGCATGGCCGATGATGGACAGGACCTGGAACTTCATGCCCCCCACTCTCGCGCCCGGGCGTTGCGGGCGTGTGTACGCGGCATGGCAGCGCACCGGGACAGGCGAGAGGGGCGGCTCCCCCCGTGGCAGCCGCCCCTCAAGTCACATGGATCCAGAGGTGCTTACTTCTTGTCGAGCACGTCCTGGACCTTGGCGCGCACGTCGTCCGTGGCCAGGCCGCGGATCGTCAGCGTGGTGCGGCGACGCAGCACGTCGTCCGCCGTCTCGGCCCATTCGTGGTCGCGGGCGTAGGCGACCTGCGCCCAGATCTCCGGGGCGTCCGGGTGGACCCGCTCGCCGAGCTCCGGGTTCTCGTTGGTCATCCGCGCGATGTCGAAGGCCAGCGAACCGTAGTGCGTGGCCAGGTGCTTGGCCGTGTCGGCCGCCATGCGCGGCCCCGGGGCCGGGTGGTCGACCAGAAGACGGTGCGCGACGGCGCGCGGGTTGGCGACACCCGGCAGCGGCATCCGCTTCGGCAGTTCCTTGACCGGCTCGAAGTCCTCGCCCAGCGGGTGGCCCGGCAGCGACTCCAGCTTCTTCATGACCGTGCGGCCGATGTGGCGGAACGTCGTCCACTTGCCGCCGGCGACGGACAGCATCCCGCCGCGGCCCTCGGTGACGACCGTCTCGCGCTTGGCCTTAGACGTGTCGCCGGGCCCGCCGGGCAGCACGCGCAGACCCGCGAACGAGTACGTGATCAGATCCCGCTTCAGCTGCTGGTCCCGTACGGAGAAGGCCGCCTCGTCCAGGATCTGGTCGGTGTCCTTCTCGGTGACCGACACGTCGCGCGGGTCGCCCTCGTACTCCTCGTCGGTCGTGCCGAGGAGCAGCATGTCCTCCCACGGGAGGGCGAACGTGATGCGGTACTTGTCGATCGGCGTCGCGAGCGCGGCCTTCCACGGGGAGGTGCGCTTGAGGACGAGGTGGGCGCCCTTGGACAGACGTATGGAGGGGGCCGCGTTCGGGTCCTCCATGGCGCGCAGGTGGTCGACCCAGGGGCCGGTCGCGTTCAGCACGAGCCGGGCGTTCACGCCGAACTCCTCGCCGTCGACGCGGTCCTTGAGATCCGCGCCCGTGACCCGGCCCCGGGTGAAGCGCAGGCCCGTGACCTCGGCGTGGTTGAGGACCACGGCCCCGGAGTCGACGGCCGCGCGGACGGTCATCAGCGCCATGCGCGCGTCGTTCATCTGGTCGTCGCCGTACACGGCCACGGCCTTGAGGTTCTGCGTCCGCAGCTCGGGCACGTCCTGCTGTGCCTTCGCGGGGGAGAGCAGGTGCCCGACACCGTCACCGAACGCCGACAGGGCGCTGTACGCGAACACGCCCGCGCCCAGCTTCGCGGCGCCGTGCGGGCCGCCCTTGTAGACGGGCAGATAGAAGGTGAGCGGATTGGCGAGGTGCGGTGCCACCTGACGCGACACCGCACGCCGCTCGAAGTGGTTCTCCGCCACCAGCTTCACCGCGCCGGTCTGCAGGTAGCGCAGACCGCCGTGGAGCAGCTTGGAGGAGGCGGAGGAGGTGGCACCGGCGAAGTCGCCGGCGTCCACCAGGGCCACCCGCAGTCCCGACTGCGCGGCATGCCAGGCGGTGGAGATGCCCAGGATTCCGCCGCCGATCACCAGGAGGTCGTACTGAGCCTTGGAAAGCTGCTCCCGGGTCTCGGCGCGGCTCGCTGCTTTGAACGACGCAGTCGAGCCGGCGGCCGGATGCGTCCCGAGGGCAGGGACGCTCTGCAGGGTGGTCATGTCTTACTCCTCGCCACTTTCGTCGAGCCAGCCCATGGAGCGTTCAACGGCCTTGAGCCAGCTCTTGTACTCACGGTCGCGCTTCTCCGCGGCCATGTTGGGGGTCCATTCGGCGGCCCGGCGCCAGTTGGCGCGCAGGTCGTCGGTGCTGGTCCAGAAGCCGACGGCGAGACCGGCGGCGTAGGCGGCACCGAGGCAGGTGGTCTCGGCGACCATCGGGCGCACCACGGGGGCGTCCACGAAGTCCGAGAGCGTCTGCATCAGCAGGTTGTTGGAGGTCATGCCGCCGTCGACCTTGATCGCCGCGAGCTCGACGCCGGAGTCCTTCGTCATGGCGTCGGTGATCTCACGGGTCTGCCAGGCCGTGGCCTCCAGGACGGCACGCGCCAGGTGCGCCTTGGTGACGTACCGGGTCAGGCCGGCGATCACACCGCGGGCGTCGGAGCGCCAGTACGGGGCGAACAGACCGGAGAAGGCCGGCACGAAGTACGCGCCGCCGTTGTCCTCGACCGACGACGCGAGGGTCTCGATCTCGGCGGCGGTGGAGATCAGGCCCATCTGGTCGCGCATCCACTGCACCAGCGAACCGGTGACGGCGATCGAGCCCTCCAGGGCGTAGACCGCCTTCTGGTCGCCGATGCGGTAGCCGACGGTGGTCAGCAGTCCGTTGTACGAGTTGACCGGCTTGTCGCCGGTGTTCATCAGCAGGAAGGTGCCGGTGCCGTACGTCGACTTGGCCTCGCCCTCGGAGAAACAGGTCTGGCCGAACAGGGCCGCCTGCTGGTCGCCGAGCGCGGACGCGACGGGAATGCCGCCGAGGAGGTCGCCGAGAGGGCCGCCGCTGACCTCGCCGTACACCTCGGCGGAGGAGCGGATCTCCGGGAGCATGGTCAGCGGGACGCCGATGGACTCGGCGATCTTCGCGTCCCACTCCATGGTGTGGAGGTTCATCAGCATGGTGCGGGAGGCGTTGGTCACGTCGGTGACGTGCTTGCCGCCGTCGACACCACCGGTCAGGTTCCAGATGACCCAGCTGTCCATGGTGCCGAAGAGGATGTCGCCCGCCTCGGCGCGCTCGCGCAGGCCCTCGACGTTGTCGAGCAGCCAGCGGGCCTTGGGGCCCGCGAAGTAGGAGGCCAGCGGCAGGCCCGTCTCGCGGCGGAAGCGGTCCTGGCCCACATTGCGCCCGAGCTCCTTGCACAGGGCGTCGGTGCGGGTGTCCTGCCAGACGATGGCGTTGTGGACGGGCTCACCCGTGTTCTTGTCCCACAGCAGCGTCGTCTCGCGCTGGTTGGTGATGCCGATGGCCTTGATGTCGTCGCGGGTGATGCCGGCCTTGGTGATGGCCCCGGCGACGACCTCCTGGACGTTGGTCCAGATCTCGGTCGCGTTGTGCTCGACCCAGCCCGGCTTCGGGAAGATCTGCTCGTGCTCCTTCTGGTCGACGGAGACGATCCGGCCGTCCTTGTCGAAGACGATGCAACGGCTGGAGGTGGTGCCCTGGTCGATCGCTGCGATGAACGGGCCCGCGGTGTGTGCGTCGGTCACGGTCTGCTCCTGGAAGTTCTCGGTGCGGCTCTGGCGGAGGGTGCGCAGGGGGTCGGTCGCCTACTTGAAGGCGACGTTGTAGAGACCGCCCGCTATGGCGCCGCCGATGAGAGGGCCGGCGACCGGGATCCAGGCGTACGTCCAGTCGGAGCCGCCCTTGTTCGGCAGGGGCAGCAGGGAGTGCACGATGCGCGGTCCGAGGTCGCGGACCGGGTTGATCGCGTAGCCCGTGGGCCCGCCGAGGGAGAGGCCGATGCCGACCACGACGAGCGCGGTGACCATGGCGCCGAGGACGCCCAGGCCGTTGCCTCCGTCGTTGAGGCCCTGCGTGAGGATGGCCAGGACGAGCACGACCGTGGCGATGATCTCCGTGACGAGGTTCTGCACCACGTTCCGGATCTCGGGGCCGGTCGAGAAGATGCCGAGCACCGGGCCCGCGTCGGGAGCGGCCTTCTCCTGGACCATGCCTTCCTCGGCCGGCGGGGCGGCGAGGATCTCCGGGTCGGTCAGATGCGCCTGGAACTGGCCGTAGTACGTGGCCCAGACCAGCACGGCGCCGATCATCGCGCCCAGGAGCTGCGAGCCCAGGTAGAGCGGAACATCGCTCCACTTGGTGCCGCCCTCGATGGCGAGACCTATGGTGACCGCCGGGTTGAGGTGGGCGCCTGACACGCCCCCCGCCACGTAGGCACCGGTCAGTACCGCGAAGCCCCACCCGAAGGTGATCGCGAGCCAGCCGGCGTTGCGCGCCTTGGAGCGCTTCAGCGTGACGGCGGCGCACACGCCACCGCCCAGCAGGATGAGTAGGGCGGTACCGATGGTCTCGCCGATGAAGATGTCGGAGCTGGACACCCGCGACTCCTTTGTCCTTCGTCCAGGGGAAGCCGAACCCCGGGTCCCTCTCCGGTGGTTCGCGCCCTCAGGTGAGAGCGTTTTCGGCCCTGGCTTGCCACACTCTAACGTCTATTGCCGGTAGGTGTTCGACAATGCCGACCGATGGACGCGAGTCTCACCCCGGGGTTACTCGCTAGTCAAGGGTTCTGTTATCGAAAACTCGATCGTTATTGATCGGGCCGGGCTATCGGTTCCGTGTCTGGACTGCGCGTTCGTCGATGGTGTCCCGGAAAGGTGAGGCCTGCACGCCGAAACGTCGAAGGCCCCGCCGGGAAGCGGGGCCTTCGGTCCGTACGGGGGCGCCGGCGGGGCGGCGCGGGGCGCTCAGAAGCGGCTGGCGCCCAGGTCCCGGGAGACGGCGCGGGCGCAGTCCCGCACGGCGGCGACGAGCTCGGGGCGCAGCTCCCCGTCGACACACACGCGCTCCACGGCGCCGGTGACGCCGACGGCGCCGACCGGCATGCGCCGCCGGTCGTGGATCGGGGCCGCGACCGACGCGACGCCCTCCCAGGTCTCCTCGACGTCGTCCGCGTACCCGCGCGCGCGGGTCAGGTCCAGGAGGGTCTCGAACTCCGCCATGTCGCTCACGGTCCGCCCGGTGAACGCCTTGCGCTCCACCTCGACCACCTCGCTGTGCGCCACCGGGTCGTACGCCGACAGGACCTTGCCGAGCGCCGTGGAGTGCAGCGGCTGCATCGCCCCGACCTCCAGGACCTGACGGCTGTCGTCGGGCCGGAAGACGTGGTGCACGATCAGTACGCCCCGCTGGTGCAGGACGCCGAGATAGACGCTCTCGCCGCTGGAACGCGCCAGGTCGTCCGTCCACACCAGCGCGCGCGCCCGCAGCTCGTGCACGTCCAGATAGCTGTTGCCGAGGCGCAGCAGCTCCGCGCCCAGCTGGTAGCGGCCCGACGCGGCGTCCTGCTCGACGAAGCCCTCGTGCTGCAACGTACGCAGAATGCCGTGCGCCGTGCCCTTGGCCAGCTCCAGCGCCGAGGCGATGTCCGAGAGGCCGAGCCGGCGCTCACCGCCCGCAAGGAGCCGCAGCATGGCGGCTGCCCGCTCGAGTGACTGGATGTTCCGTGCCATCCCAGCCCTTCCTCCCTCGATCCTCTCGCCGAGCAACGTTCGACAATGCTGAACACTATCGGTCGTTGCCGACCTCGTGCGAATACGCGAGGAGCCTATATTTCGCCCCGTTTGGCTCGACGCCCCGGTTCGGAACGCACCCGCACACACCCGCGCCCCGCGCCACATGGCCGTTCCGGCCAGTGGACGCCTCCGCGCGGAAACCACCGGCCCGGCTACCCTGACCGGGTGCGCCTCCTTCATGGGAGCCGCAAAGCCGACAGCCGTCGCACCTCAGGGAGCACTTTCATGGCCTCGTTGCCAACGCCCGTCCCGTCCACCGACTCCGCCGGCCGGACCCGAGCCGACGCCCTCCGTGAAGCCCTGGCCACCCGTGTGGTCGTGGCCGACGGCGCGATGGGCACGATGCTCCAGGCGCAGGACCCGACCCTCGAGGACTTCGAGAACCTCGAGGGCTGCAACGAGATCCTGAACGTCACCCGCCCCGACATCGTCCGTTCGGTCCACGCGGAGTACTTCGCGGTCGGCGTCGACTGCGTCGAGACGAACACGTTCGGCGCGAATCTCGCGGCCCTGGGGGAGTACGACATCCCCGAGCGCGTCTTCGAGCTCTCCGAGGCCGGCGCGCGCATCGCCCGCGAGGTCGCCGACGAGTTCACCACGAGCACCGGACAGCAGCGCTGGGTCCTCGGCTCCATGGGCCCCGGCACCAAGCTGCCCACCCTCGGTCACGCCGCGTACACCGCGCTGCGTGACGCCTACCAGCAGAACGCCGAGGGCATGATCGCCGGGGGCGCCGACGCGCTCCTCGTCGAGACGACGCAGGACCTGCTCCAGACCAAGGCCTCGATCATCGGCGCCCGCCGCGCCCTCGACGCCACCGGTACGAACCTCCCGCTGATCTGCTCGGTCACGGTCGAGACCACCGGCACGATGCTCCTCGGCTCCGAGATCGGCGCGGCGCTGACCGCCCTGGAGCCCCTCGGCATCGACATGATCGGCCTGAACTGCGCCACCGGCCCGGCCGAGATGAGCGAGCACCTGCGCTACCTCGCCCGTCACTCCCGTATCCCGCTGTCCTGCATGCCCAACGCCGGCCTGCCCGTCCTCGGCAAGAACGGCGCGCACTACCCGCTGACCGCCCCCGAGCTGGCCGACGCGCAGGAGACGTTCGTCCGCGAGTACGGGCTCTCCCTCGTCGGCGGCTGCTGCGGCACCACGCCCGAGCACCTGCGCCAGGTCGTCGAGCGCGTCCGCGGCCTCACCCCCACCGTCCGCGAGCCGCGCCCCGAGCCGGGCGCCGCCTCGCTCTACCAGACGGTCCCGTTCCGCCAGGACATCTCGTACATGGCGATCGGCGAGCGCACGAACGCCAACGGCTCCAAGAAGTTCCGCGAGGCCATGCTGGAGGGCCGCTGGGACGACTGCGTCGAGATGGCCCGCGACCAGATCCGCGAGGGCGCGCACATGCTCGACCTCTGCGTCGACTACGTGGGCCGTGACGGCGTCGCCGACATGGAGGAGCTGGCCGGCCGCTTCGCCACCGCCTCCACCCTGCCGATCGTCCTGGACTCCACCGAGGTCGAGGTCCTGCGGGCCGGCCTGGAGAAGCTCGGCGGCCGCGCGGTCATCAACTCCGTCAACTACGAGGACGGCGACGGCGCCGAGTCCCGCTTCGCGAAGGTCACCCGGCTCGCGCAGGAGCACGGCGCCGCCCTGATCGCGCTGACCATCGACGAGGAGGGCCAGGCCCGCACCGTCGAGCACAAGGTCGCCATCGCCGAGCGCCTCATCGACGACCTGACCGGCAACTGGGGCATCCATGAGTCGGACATCCTCATCGACTGCCTCACCTTCACCATCTGCACCGGCCAGGAGGAGTCGCGCAAGGACGGCATCGCCACCATCGAGGCGATCCGTGAGCTGAAGCGCCGTCACCCCGACGTGCAGACCACGCTCGGCCTGTCGAACATCTCCTTCGGCCTCAACCCGGCCGCCCGCATCCTCCTCAACTCGGTCTTCCTCGACGAGTGCGTGAAGGCGGGCCTCGACTCGGCGATCGTGCACGCGTCGAAGATCCTGCCGATCGCCCGGTTCAGCGAGGAGGAGGTGCAGACGGCTCTCGACCTGATCCACGACCGTCGCGCGGAGGGCTACGACCCGCTGCAGAAGCTGATGGCGCTGTTCGAGGGCGCCACCGCGAAGTCCCTCAAGGCCGGCAAGGCCGAGGAACTGGCCGCGCTGCCCCTGGACGAGCGCCTCAAGCGCCGCATCATCGACGGCGAGAAGAACGGTCTGGAGGCCGACCTCGACGAGGCGCTGCAGACCCGCCCCGCCCTCGAAATCGTCAACGAGACGCTCCTGGACGGCATGAAGGTCGTCGGCGAACTCTTCGGCTCCGGCCAGATGCAGCTGCCGTTCGTCCTCCAGTCCGCCGAGGTCATGAAGAACGCGGTGGCCTTTCTGGAGCCGCACATGGAGAAGTCCGACGCCGAGGGCAAGGGCACCATCGTCCTGGCCACCGTGCGCGGCGACGTCCACGACATCGGCAAGAACCTCGTCGACATCATTCTGTCGAACAACGGCTACAACGTCGTCAACCTCGGCATCAAGCAGCCCGTCTCCGCGATCCTGGAAGCCGCCGAGGAGCACAAGGCCGACGTCATCGGCATGTCCGGACTCCTCGTCAAGTCCACTGTGATCATGAAGGAGAACCTGGAGGAGCTCAACCAGCGCAAGATGGCCGCCGACTTCCCCGTGATCCTCGGCGGCGCGGCGCTGACGAGGGCGTACGTCGAGCAGGACCTCCACGAGATCTACGAGGGCGAAGTCCGTTACGCGCGCGACGCGTTCGAGGGCCTGCGCCTCATGGACGCGCTCATCGCCGTCAAGCGGGGAGTCCCCGGCGCCACGCTCCCCGAGCTCAAGCAGCGCCGGGTCAAGGCGGGCGCCGTACAGATCGATGAGCGGCCCGACGAGGAGCCGGCGCGCTCGGACACGTCGACCGACAACCCGGTCCCCGAGCCCCCCTTCTGGGGCACCCGCGTCATCAAGGGCATCCAGCTCAAGGAGTACGCGTCCTGGCTGGACGAGGGCGCCCTGTTCAAGGGTCAGTGGGGCCTCAAGCAGGCGCGCACCGGCGACGGGCCCACGTACGAGGAGCTGGTGGAGACCGAGGGCCGCCCGCGGCTGCGCGGCTGGCTGGACGAACTGCACACCAAGAACCTCCTGGAAGCGGCCGTCGTCTACGGCTACTTCCCGTGCGTGTCCAAGGGCGAGGACCTGATCCTCCTCGACGAACAGGGCAACGAGCGCACCCGCTTCACGTTCCCGCGCCAGCGCCGCGGCCGCCGGCTGTGTCTCGCGGACTTCTTCCGTCCCGAGGAGTCGGGCGAGACCGACGTCGTCGGCCTTCAGGTCGTCACCGTCGGCTCCCGGATCGGCGAGGAGACCGCCAAGCTCTTCGAGTCGAACTCGTACCGCGACTACCTGGAACTGCACGGCCTGTCCGTCCAGTTGGCCGAGGCGCTCGCCGAGTACTGGCACGCACGCGTCCGTTCGGAGCTGGGCTTCTCCGGCGAGGACCCCGCCGAGATGGAGGACATGTTCGCGCTCAAGTACCGCGGCGCCCGCTTCTCGCTCGGCTACGGAGCGTGCCCGGACCTCGAGGACCGCGCCAAGATCGCTCAGCTCCTGGAGCCCGAGCGCATCGGCGTCCACCTCTCAGAGGAGTTCCAGCTCCACCCGGAGCAGTCCACGGACGCGATCGTCATCCACCACCCCGAGGCGAAGTACTTCAACGCGCGCTAGCGCGGTGCGGAGGCCGCCCGCGAGATGTCGGCGCGCGCATTGATCCGCAGAAGTCGTACACTGGTCGGTCCAGTGCAGGCCGGCTGCCTTCCTGTCAAAAGGAGGCGGCCGGCCTTCTCGTCCCTCACGGAGGTGTGCCCGGATGACCAGTACGGTCCCCGCTCTCGGTACCCGAACGGCCGAAGGCTCCGCCCTGCAGGCCGTGCTCCTCGACATGGACGGCACTCTGGTGGACACCGAAGGCTTCTGGTGGGACGCCGAGGTCGCCGTCTTCGGCTCCCTGGGGCACGCGCTCGACGAGGCGTGGCGCCATGTCGTCGTCGGCGGCCCCATGACCCGCAGTGCCGGCTTCCTCATCGAGGCGACCGGCGCGGACATCACGCTCCCCGAGCTGACCGTGCTGCTCAACGACGGCTTCGAGGAGCGCATCAGCAGCGTCCTGCCGCTCATGCCGGGCGCCGCGCGGCTCCTTGCCGAACTCGCCGCCCACGAGGTCCCCACGGCCCTCGTGTCCGCCTCGCACCGCCGCATCATCGACCGGGTCCTGACCTCGCTCGGCCCCGAGCATTTCTCGCTCACGGTCGCAGGTGACGAGGTCGAGCGGACGAAGCCGTACCCCGACCCGTATCTGCTCGCCGCCGCGGGACTGGGTGCGGATCCGGCCAGATGCGCCGTCATCGAAGACACCGCCACCGGTGTCGCCGCCGCCGAGGCGGCCGGCTGCCACGTCGTCGCCGTACCCTCCGTGGCCCCCATCGCACCCGCCTACCGGCGCACCGTCGTCCCCTCGCTCGAACACGTCAACCTCCCTTTTCTACATGGCCTGATGGGCTACTGAACCTTCGGTAACACCGCTCGCGCGTGGCCGAAATGCTGCGCCCATCAACCTAGTTGAGCATGTGACGTTTCCCACTCGACGTGGGGTCGACAGGTATACGGACCTGTGCTGCGACCCCACCCCCCATCCCACCCTGAGTGACCTTGTGTCCCGATTGGTCGGACCCTGAGCCGAAGCGACCCCTGTGGGGTTATCGGTGTGTCCGCGCCCGGTTTCGTAGCGTGATGAAGCCGTGGCTCCGGCCCCTTCGGGACGCTTCGCCGTGCGCATTAATGTCGTGGCGAGAACATCGCCGTAACCCCTCGTGTCCCGTCGACACCACCCCCGTTGCCGGGCCCACGGGATCGACAGCTCTGGAGAACTTCGAGCATGAACCGCAAGACTTTGGTGTTGCCGGCCGTCATAGGCCTGCTCGCGCCTGTGCTCGCCGCCTGCGGCGGGTCCGACAGCGGGGGCAAGGACGGCAACCCGATTGCCGTCGGTACCACCGACCGGTTCGTTGCCTCGAAGGCGGTCCCGGCCCCGTTCGACCCCGCGTACGCCTACGACGCGGGCTCCTGGAACGTGCTGCGCCAGACCATCCAGACCCTGATGGCCATGCCGCGCGGCGGCGGCGAGCCGGTGCCCGAGGCCGCCCAGACCTGCGGCTTCACCGACACCGGCAACGAGCGCTACTCCTGCACCCTGCGCAAGGGTCTCGCGTTCGCCGACGGCACCCCCGTCACCGCCTCGGACGTGAAGTTCTCCATCGACCGTGTGCTCGGTATCAAGAGCGACAGCGGCTCCTCCGCGCTGCTCTCCAGCGTCGACACGATCGAGACCAAGGGCCGCAGCGAGGTCATCTTCCACCTGAAGAGCCCCGACGCCACCTTCCCGTACAAGCTGGCCACACCCACGGCCGGCATCGTCAACCCCGACGACTACACGAAGGGGAAGCTGCGCAACGGCTTCGCGGTCGACGGCTCCGGCCCGTACACCCTTGACGCCAAGGTCAAGGACAACACCCTCGTCAAGGCCGTCTTCACCAAGAACCCCCACTACAAGGGGCAGTTGAAGCCGAAGAACGACAAGGTGGAACTGGTCTCCTTCGCGGACGCCGACGCCATGGGCAAGGCCCTCGAAAAGGGCGACGTCGACATGATGACGCGCACCATGTCGCCGGAGCAGATCAAGCAGCTCTCGGACAACCCGGGCAAGAACGTCAACCTGGTCGAGATGCCGGGCATGGAGATCCGTTACCTCGGGTTCGACACCAGCGCCCCGGTGGTCAAGAGCAAGGCCGTCCGGCAGGCCATGGCGCAGGTCGTCGACCGCGGCCAGCTCACGGCCGACGTCTACGGCACCTCCGCCGAGCCGCTCTACTCGCTCGTGCCCGCCGGCATCACCGGCCACACGAACTCGTTCTTCAACAGGTACAGCGAGCCGAGCGTCTCCAAGGCCCGCTCGATCCTGTCGCGGGCCAACATCACCACGCCGGTGAAGCTGACCCTGCACTACACGACCGACCACTACGGCCCCGCCACCAAGCGGGAGTTCGAGGTGCTCAAGAAGCAGCTCAACTCCAGCGGCCTGTTCGACGTCGGCATCAAGGGCGACGCCTGGGACACGTACCGTGCCTCCGAACTCAAGGGCAAGTACGACGTCTACGGCCTCGGCTGGTTCCCCGACTTCCCCGACGCCGACAACTTCATCGCGCCGTTCCTCGACAAGGACAACTTCCTCGCGTCCCCGTACGCGAACAGCACGATCCGGGACCAGCTCATCCCCGAGTCCCGTCGTGAGGCCGACCGGCTGACCGCCTCCAAGAGCCTCACCAGCATCCAGAACATCGTCGCCGACGACGTACCGGTCCTCCCGCTCTGGCAGGGCAAGCAGTATGTCGCCGCCCGCGACGACATCACCGGAGTCGAGTGGGCGCTGAGCTCCTCCTCGATCCTTCAGCTCTGGGAGCTCGGCCGCGGCGTGAGCGGCTGATCCCCGCGCGAGCCGGCCTCCCCTTCCAGGGCGGCCGGCTCGCCCGTTTTCCGCACCACTGACGACAAGGCACGTACGTGAGAATGCGCAACCAGTGGCTGGTCCTGCCCCTCGGGACGGGACTCACCGCGGCCCTGCTGGCCGGCTGTGGCACCGACCAGGGCGATGCCGCCGGGCAGGGCGGGGCCGTGGTCATGGGAATGTCCGACGACATCCAGGCCACCGATCCGGCGTCCGGCTACGACCCGGGGTCGTGGCTGCTGTTCAACAACGTGTTCCAGTCGCTCCTGAGCTTCCCCAAGGGCAGCACGGAGCCGGAACCCGAAGCGGCCAAGGAGTGCTCCTTCACGGACTCCGGCACCCGCGTCTATTCCTGCACCCTGCGCGACGGACTCACGTTCAGCAACGGCCACAAGCTCACCTCGAAGGACGTCAAGTTCTCCTTCGACCGCATGATGAACATCGGTGACGACGCCGGCCCGGCGATCATGTTCCCCATGCTCGACAAGGTCGAGACGCCGAACGCCAAGACGGTCGTCTTCAAGCTGAAGCACGCGGACGCCACCTTCCCCAGCAAGATCGCGTCCGGCGCCGGTTCCATCGTCGACCACGCCGCCTACTCCATGGACGGCCTGCGCACGGACGGCAAGGCCATCGGCTCCGGCCCCTACAAGCTGGACTCCTTCGACAAGAAGAAGGCCGTCTTCTCGGTCAACCCGGGCTACAAGGGCACCGCGAGGGTCCAGAACTCCGGCATGACCATCAAGTTCTTCCACGGCGACCAGGCGGGCCTGAAGAAGGCCCTCGTCGGCGGCGACATCGACCTCGCCTACCGCGGACTCGCCGCCAAGGACATCGCCGGCATCGAGAACTCCACCTCGACGAGCAACACCATGGACGTCGTCGAGGGCACCAGCGCCGAGGTCCAGCACCTGGTCTTCAACATGAAGGACCCCGTCGCGGGACGCCTGTCCGTCCGCAAGGCCATGGCGTACCTGATCGACCGGGACGCCCTGGTCGACGAGGTCTACCAGGACACCGCCACCCCGCTGTACTCGATCATCCCGGCGGGCATCAGCGGCCACAACACCGCCTTCTTCGACACCTACGGCGCGCACCCCTCGCCCGACAAGGCCCGCGCCGCGCTGCGCGCCGACGGCATCACCGGCAAGGTGAAGATCACCCTCTGGTCCACGCCCTCGCGCTACGGCCCCGCCACCGACCAGGAACTGACGGCCATCGCCAAGCAGCTCAACGCGAGCGGCCTGTTCGACGCCGACATGAAGTCCATCGAGTACGGCCAGTACGAGAAGGACATCAAGACCGGCAAGTACGGCGTGTACGTGAAGGGCTGGGTCCCGGACTACCCGGACCCCGACAACTTCACCCAGCCGTTCTTCGGCGCCGGCAACGTCCTCGGGAACAACTACACCAACAGCACCATCACCGGGAAGATCATCCCGGAGACCGGGGCACAGAGCGACCGCGCCTCCACCGACCGGGACTTCGAGCAGCTCCAGAACATCGTCGCCGACCAGCTACCGGTCCTGCCCGTCTGGCAGGCCAAGCAGTACGCCGTCGTCCGCGACAGCGTCTACGGCCTGGAGTCCTGCCTCGACGCCTCGACCGTCTTCCGCTTCTGGGAGATCAGCAAGGGCACCGCGTAACCAACAGGCCGGTGGCCGCCTCCCTTCGCGGGAGGCGGCCACCGGCCTGTTCTCTCAGACGCCGCTGTTCTCGCTGAAGCCTTCTACTGGGCGCCGGGACGCACCAGACCGCTCTCGTACGCGTACACGGCAGCCTGCACGCGGTCGCGCAGCCCCAGCTTCGTCAGCACATGGCCGACATGGGTCTTCACCGTCGTCTCGCTGACGAACAGATCCGCCGCGATCTCCGCGTTCGACAGGCCGCGTGCCACGAGCTTCAGGACCTCGACCTCACGCTCGGTCAGCGTGTGCAGGGTGTCGGGCACCGGGTCGTCGCCCGACGGGAGATGGTCCGCGTACTTGTCGAGGAGCCGGCGCGTGATGCTCGGCGCGAGCATCGCCTCGCCCGCCGCGACCACTCGGATCGCCTGCACCAGCTCGTTGGCCGGGGCGTCCTTCAGGAGGAAGCCGCTGGCGCCGGCGCGCAGCGCCTCCACCACGTACTCGTCGAGGTCGAACGTCGTCAGGACGAGCACCTTCGCCGGACCGTCCCGGCCGGGACCGGTGATCTGCCGGGTCGCCTCGACACCGTCCATCCGCGGCATACGGATGTCCATCAACACCACATCGGGCTGCAGGGCCCGGACCTGGTCGAGCGCCTGCAGGCCGTCTCCGGCCTCGCCGACGACCGCGATGTCCTGCTCGGCCTCCAGAATCATCCGGAACCCGGTACGGAGCAGCGGCTGGTCGTCGACCAGTAGGACGCGGATCGCCACGTAACTCTCCTTCGGTAGTCCGGGCCCATTCTGCCCTGCTAGCCGGCGTCCGACCCGGACGCCCTGATCTGAAGGGGATACGGCGGGGGAGTCCCACCGAACTCCGGACAAACCGCCTGATGGTCGCACCAACCGCACAGCTTCGTCGGGCGCGGCCGCCACTCGCCCGTCTCCGTGGCCAGCTGGATCGCGTCCCACAGCGCGTGCAGCTTGCGCTCCACCTGCTCCAGGTCCGCCACCACCGGGTCGTACGTCAGCACGTCACCGCTGCCCAGATAGACCAGCTGGAGCCGCCGCGGCACGACCCCCTTCAGACGCCACACCACCAGCGCGTAGAACTTCATCTGGAAGAGGGCGCCCTCCGCGTACTCGGGGCGCGGGGCCTTGCCCGTCTTGTAGTCGACGATCCGGACCTCGCCCGTCGGCGCCACGTCGACCCGGTCGATGATGCCGCGCAGCTTCAGGCCCGAGTCCAGCTGGGCCTCGACGAACAGCTCCCGCTCGGCGGGCTCCAGACGCGTCGGGTCCTCGAGCGTGAACCAGCGCTCGACGAGCTGCTCGGCCTCGCCGAGCCAGCGCGCCATCCGCTCACCCTCGCCGTCGTCCGCGAACAGCTCGGCCAGCTCAGGCTTCACTTCGCGCAGCCGGTCCCACTGGCCGGGAATGAGCGCCTTGGCCCGCGGGGCCGTCCGCTCTCCCGCCGGAGCGTCGAACAGTCTCTCCAGCACGGCGTGCACCAGCGTGCCGCGGGTCGCCGCCTCGCTCGGCTTCTCGGGCAGCTTGTCGATCACCCGGAATCGGTAGAGCAACGGGCACTGCATGAAGTCGCTCGCGCGCGACGGCGAGAGCGACGCAGGGCGAGCCGCCGCGGCGGCCCCTTCGGTGCTGGTTTCCATGACGACAGACCTTACGGGCCGCCACTGACAGTCAGGTACGAACGCGTCACGGGCGTCCTGGGAAGCGGGGCACGGCGCCGCCGCAGGGGAGTCGACGAGGGCCGCGCCACACCGGACGCATACCATCGACGGCAGACCCCCTCGCCCTGCATGATCGTGCAACGGCAGGAGCGAGGGATTTCCAACGAGGGGACCGAGGGATCACCGTGGACGAGAGCGGCCGGCCGCAGCCCGGCAGCGGCACGACGGACGACCATCAGGCCGCCCGCCCCACGCCCCCACCACCCGCGAGCGCGAACGGCGCGGCCCGCGCGAACTCCGTCCCGCACACGCCCCGGGACCCGGAAGAGCCGCCGCACAAGGAGCACCCCGAGGACGCCACCCCGGCCGACGAGGGCGACACCCCGGACACTGCCCCGGACACCGCCCCCGGCCCGGACCCGTTCACCAAGCAGCCCCCGGCCGGCGGCGATGACACGGCCCCGCCCGCTCAGGACCCCGTGTCCCAGGGCGACTCCCCGCCCACCCGCACCCCCGCGACAAGCGGCCGCCGTCCCACCAAGGCTCCCGAGCCCCGTGGCGGACTCCTCATGGGGCGCCCCTTCGGCGTCCCCGTCTACGTCGCGCCCAGCTGGTTCCTCGTCGCCGCCCTCATCACCTGGGTCTTCGGCGGACAACTCGACCACGTCCTGCCCGGACTCGGCGCGGTCCGCTATCTGGTCTCGCTCTTCTTCGCGGTCGCGTTCTACGCCTCCGTACTCGTCCACGAACTCGCGCACACCGTCGCCGCGCTCCGCTTCAAGCTGCCGGTGCGCCGCATCCAGCTCCAGTTCTTCGGTGGCGTTTCCGAGATCGAGAAGGAATCCGAGACGCCGGGACGCGAGTTCGTACTCGCCTTCGTCGGACCGCTGCTCTCCCTCGTCCTGGCCGGCGTCTTCTACCTCGGCATGCTCGCCGTGGAACCCGGCACCGTGCCCGGCGTCCTGCTCGCGGGACTGATGATCTCCAACCTCATCGTCGCCGCGTTCAACCTGCTGCCCGGCCTGCCCCTCGACGGCGGCCGCATGCTCCGCGCCATCGTCTGGAAGATCACCGGCAAGCCCATGAGCGGCACCATCGCCGCCGCCTGGGTCGGCCGGGCCCTCGCGATCACCGTCCTCATCGGACTCCCGCTGCTCACCCAGTCCGGCGCCCTCGGCGAAGGCGCCGCTGACGTCAGCGGCATGGACACCGTCACCGACGCCCTGCTGGCCGCCATCCTCGCCGCGATCATCTGGACAGGCGCCGGCAACAGCCTCCGCATGGCCCGCCTGCGCGAACACCTCCCGGAGCTGCGCGCCCGCACCCTGACCCGCCGCGCCGTCCCCGTGGAGAGCGCCACCCCGCTGTCCGAGGCCCTGCGCCGCGCCAACGAGGCGGGCGCCCGCGCCCTCGTCATCGTCGACGCCGACGGGGAACCCAGGTCCCTCGTGCGCGAGGCCGCCATCGTCGGCGTACCGGAACACCGCCGCCCCTGGGTCGCCGTCAGCGGCCTCGCCCATGACCTCACCGACGGCATGCGCGTCTCCGCGGAACTCGCCGGCGAGGAGCTCCTCGACACCCTCCGCGCCACCCCCGCCACCGAGTACCTCGTCGTCGAGGAGAGCGGAGCCATCTACGGCGTCCTGTCCGCCGCCGACGTGGAGCGCGCCTTCGTCAAGGCCATGGCCCGCCCCTCCTGACCGGGCCCGCACTCCCTGCGCCCCTGGTCCGCGGGCCCTCCGCGGACCGGTAGGCTGGTCACATGTCCGAACCGACCGGTGCCGCCCGCCGACGCGGGCCCTTCAAGGTCGGGGACCAGGTACAGCTGACCGACCCCAAGGGCCGCCACTACACGTTCACGCTCGAGGCCGGGAAGAACTTTCACACCCACAAGGGTTCCTTCCCCCACGACGAGCTGATCGGCGCTCCCGAGGGCAGCGTTGTCCGCACCACCGGAAACGTCGCCTACCTCGCGCTGCGCCCCCTGCTCCCCGACTACGTCCTGTCCATGCCCCGCGGCGCCGCCGTGGTCTACCCCAAGGACGCGGGGCAGATCCTGGCCTTCGCCGACATCTTCCCCGGCGCACGCGTCGTCGAGGCAGGCGTCGGCTCCGGCTCGCTGAGCAGCTTCCTGCTGCGCGCCATCGGCGACGAGGGCATGCTGCACTCCTACGAGCGCCGCGAGGACTTCGCCGAGATCGCCACGCAGAACGTGGAGCGCTACTTCGGTGGCCCCCACCCCGCGTGGCAGCTCACCGTCGGCGACCTCCAGGACAACCTGAGCGACGCCGACGTGGACCGCGTCATCCTCGACATGCTCGCCCCCTGGGAGTGCCTCGAGGTCGTCTCCAAGGCACTCGTCCCCGGCGGCATCCTCTGCTGCTACGTCGCCACCACGACCCAGCTCGCGCGGACCGTCGAGTCCATCCGCGAGATCGGCTGCTTCAACGAGCCGACGTCCTGGGAGTCGATGATCCGTAACTGGCACGTCGAGGGCCTGGCCGTCCGCCCGGACCACCGCATGATCGGCCACACCGGCTTCCTCCTCACCGCCCGCCGCCTCGCGGACGGCGTCGAGCCGCCCATGCGCCGCCGCCGCCCCGCCAAGGGCGCGTACGGCGAGGACTACTCGGGCCCGAACGCGGACGGCGGCAACGCCGGGCGCTGACCCGGACACCCGACACAACGCACAGGCGCCGCCGTCGAGTTCCCCGCATATCGGGGGAACTCGACGGCGGCGCCCGTTCGTTGAGGAGTGGCGCGCACGATACGGCAAGGACACGTGAGGAAGCTGAGAATCAGCGGACCCTGACGTTCCCCCACGGTGTGAGGTATGGCACGATGCTGGCCACCCCCACCGGCACAGCCCTCACAGGAGACACTCCTAGTGCAGCACCCCGCCGTCCCGGAACTGGCGCACACCACCACCCGCCCCATCCACTGGCTCGCGACCGCCGCGGCCGTATCGGCCGTCGTCGCGGCCTCCTCGTTCCTGCAGCCCGGCGCGGCCACCGCGGCCCAGCCGGGAACACCACCCGTCGGCACCAGAACCGCCGCCGCACCGCCCGACGCGGCCGCAGTCCACTTCCCGCTCGAGTGCGGCCCCGCCAAGATCCTCGTGGTGAAGAAAGCCACCGGGGACCTCGACGGTGACGGCAGGCCGGAAACCGTCGCCGTGGTCCGCTGCGACGCCGGCTCCGGCACCCCGCCGAACGGCGTCTACGTCCTCACCCAGCCCCACGAAGCCCACGCCAAGCCGCGCATCGTCGCCACCCTCGTCGACCCGAAGAACCGGCTCACCGCCGACGACGTGGCGGTGCGCGACCAGGCCGTCACCGCAACACTCCTCGGCTACTCCAACTCCGCCGTCCCCAGCTGCTGCCCCGACACCCAGGACAAGGCCAAGTGGCAGTGGAAGGGCGACGCGTTCGTGCGCTCCACTCCCGCGGAGGCACGCAGCGTCTGAAGCACGGCATACGAAAAGGGGCCCTGCCCGCCGGGAACGGCGGCACGGGCCCCTTTCGTTGGCCTTCTCCCACGTTGAGTGACGTGCGGGAACCCCGCGGTCACTCCGCGTCAGGGCCGTAGACCTCCACCCTGTCCGAAACGCGACGTACATGAATACAGTCGCCCGGGCACTCCTTCGCGGAGTCCACGACGTCGTTCAGCAGCGGCAGCGGCACCGGAGTGGTGGCCCCCTGCGCCTGCAGCAGCTCGTCCTCCGCGCCCTTCACATAGGCCAGTCCGTCGATGTCCAGCTCGAAGACCTCTGGCGCGTACTGCACGCAGATCCCGTCGCCGGTGCAGAGGTCCTGGTCGATCCACACCTCAAGGGCGACACCGCTGTCGATGCCGGATCCGGCCTCCTGCTGCACGCTCATATCTCCTGCCGTTTCCTGCCTCGAAGCACCCCGCGTACCAGCAAGTCGGGCCAGCTCCGACGGGTGTTGAACACTTCGACCCTACAACCGGCCGCTTTCCGATGTTGTTGGGTGGGTATTCCCCTGGCGTGAGGGAGAGCGCAAGGGTGAAGATCGGACACACCCCCTTCGTCTTTGTGATCTAGGGGTTTCAATCGACACCCACCCAGGTAGGGTCTGGAAGCGTCCAGCTCCCCTTGGAGGAGGTGAGGACCGTGGCAGCCCACGACGACGACATGAACCGCGGCATCCGCCCGGGAAGAGGGTCCGACGACCCCGCCGGTCAGATTGCCTATCTTGAGCAGGAGATCGCCGTCCTGCGACGCAAGCTCGCCGACTCTCCGCGCCATACGAGGATTCTCGAAGAGCGGATCGTCGAGCTGCAGACCAACCTGGCCGGCGTGTCCGCACAGAACGAGCGGCTCGCCAACACGCTCCGGGAGGCCCGCGACCAGATCGTGGCCCTCAAGGAGGAAGTCGACCGGCTCGCGCAGCCGCCGGCCGGCTTCGGAGTCTTCCTCGTGGCGAACGAGGACGGTACCGCCGACATCTTCACCGGCGGCCGCAAGCTCCGGGTGAACGTCAGCCCCAGCGTGGAGCTCGAAGAGCTCAGGCGCGGCCAGGAACTGATGCTCAACGAAGCGCTCAACGTGGTCGAGGCCATGGAGTACGAGAGCGTCGGCGACATCGTCACCCTCAAGGAGATCCTCGAGGACGGCGAGCGCGCCCTGGTGGTGGGGCACACCGATGAAGAACGGGTGGTCCGGCTCGCCGAACCGCTCCTCGACATCACCATCCGCCCCGGCGACGCCCTCCTGCTCGAACCCCGATCCGGCTATGTCTACGAAGTCGTACCCAAGAGCGAAGTCGAAGAGCTCGTCCTGGAAGAGGTCCCGGACATCGGCTACGAGCAGATCGGCGGTCTGGGCAACCAGATCGAGCTGATCCGCGACGCGGTCGAGCTCCCCTACCTCTACCCGGACCTGTTCAAGGAGCACGAGCTGCGGCCGCCCAAGGGCGTCCTGCTCTACGGGCCTCCCGGCTGCGGCAAGACCCTGATCGCCAAGGCAGTGGCCAACTCCCTTGCCAAGAAGGTCGCGGAAGTGACCGGACAGGCCACGGGCAAGAGCTTCTTCCTCAACATCAAGGGTCCGGAGCTGCTCAACAAGTACGTCGGCGAGACCGAGCGGCAGATCCGCCTCGTCTTCCAGCGTGCGCGTGAGAAGGCCAGTGAGGGGACGCCCGTCATCGTCTTCTTCGACGAGATGGAGTCCCTCTTCCGCACCCGCGGATCCGGCGTCAGCTCGGACGTGGAGAACACCATCGTCCCCCAGCTGCTCGCCGAGATCGACGGTGTGGAGGGCCTGGAGAACGTGGTCGTGATCGGTGCCTCCAACCGTGAGGACATGATCGACCCCGCGATCCTGCGGCCCGGACGACTCGACGTGAAGATCAAGATCGAGCGCCCGGACGCCGAAGCGGCCAAGGACATCTTCGCCAAGTACCTGACCGCCCGCCTCCCGCTGCACTCCGACGACCTCGGGGAGCACGGCGGCGACCGCGCCAGTACGGTCCACGGGATGATCCAGACCGCCGTGGAGCAGATGTACGCGGAAAGCGAGGAGAACCGCTTCCTCGAGGTCACGTACGCCAACGGTGACAAGGAAGTCCTGTACTTCAAGGACTTCAACTCGGGCGCCATGATCGAGAACATCGTCGGACGCGCCAAGAAGGCCGCCATCAAGGCCTTCCTCGAGCACAACCAGAAGGGCCTCAGGGTCTCCCACCTCCTCCAGGCTTGTGTGGACGAGTTCAAGGAGAACGAGGACCTGCCGAACACCACCAACCCGGACGACTGGGCTCGCATCTCCGGTAAGAAGGGCGAACGGATCGTTTACATCCGTACGCTCGTCACCGGAAAGCAGGGCGCGGACACCGGACGCTCCATCGACACGGTGGCGAACACCGGGCAGTACCTGTAAAAGGCAGGGCGGCTGCGGGTGCCTCTACCGGGTACCCGCAGCCGACTGTTTTCCAGGCAACAATTCCGGCCGACTTTCCGGTTTCCCGGCAGCGGCCGGCTCGCAGGCTCAGCAACAGCAATGACGGTAATGATCTCCCCACCAGCGCATAGGCGTTCTAGGCTCTTCGGTACCGCCGAGTCGCGCAGCGCGGGGACGGGCACCGCACGCGCACCGGAGAACCAGCGGTACTTGAGCGCCGCCCCCGAACGGGGGCGCCGCCGGGCAAGGAGGGCCGCATGACCGTACGGCGAGTAATGGGCATCGAGACGGAGTACGGGATCTCCGTCCCCGGCCACCCCAACGCCAATGCCATGCTCACCTCGTCCCAGATCGTCAACGCCTACGCGGCGGCGATGCACCGGGCGCGCCGCGCCCGCTGGGACTTCGAGGAGGAGAATCCGCTGCGGGACGCGCGAGGCTTCGACCTCGCCCGGGAGGTCGCCGACTCCAGCCAGCTCACCGACGAGGACATCGGCCTGGCCAACGTGATCCTCACCAACGGTGCCCGCCTGTACGTCGACCACGCACACCCCGAATACAGCGCCCCCGAGGTCACCAACCCGCGGGACGCCGTCCTGTGGGACAAGGCCGGCGAGCGCATCATGGCCGAGGCCGCCGAGCGCGCCGCCCAGCTCCCCGGGGCCCAGCCGATCCACCTCTACAAGAACAACACCGACAACAAGGGTGCCTCCTACGGCACGCACGAGAACTACCTGATGAAGCGGGAAACCCCCTTCTCGGACATCGTGCGTCACCTGACGCCCTTCTTCGTCTCCCGCCAGGTCGTCACCGGCGCCGGCCGCGTCGGCATCGGCCAGGACGGCCATGAGCACGGCTTCCAGCTCAGCCAGCGCGCGGACTACTTCGAGGTCGAGGTCGGCCTTGAGACGACGCTCAAGCGCCCCATCATCAACACCAGGGACGAGCCACACGCGGACGCGGAGAAGTACCGCCGCCTGCACGTGATCATCGGCGACGCGAACCTCTCCGAGATCTCTACCTATCTCAAGCTGGGCACGACGGCCTTGGTCCTCTCCATGATCGAGGACGGCTTCATCGCTGTCGACCTGGCCGTCGACCAGCCCGTGCGCACCCTCCACCAGGTCTCCCACGATCCCGGCCTGCAGCACCTGGTCACACTCCGCAGCGGCCGCACGCTCACCGCGGTGCAGCTCCAGATGGAGTACTTCGAGCTCGCCAGGAAGTACGTCGAGGAGCGCTACGGGGCGGACGCCGACGAGCAGACCAAGGACGTCCTGACCCGCTGGGAGGACGTGCTCGGCCGCCTGGAGAGCGATCCGATGAGCCTGGCCGGAGAGCTCGACTGGGTCGCGAAGCGGCAGCTCATGGAGGGCTACCGCCGTCGCGACAACCTCGACTGGGACGCCGCGCGGCTCCACCTCGTCGACCTCCAGTACGCCGATGTAAGGGCCGAGAAGGGCCTGTACAACCGTCTCGTGGCCCGCGGCAGGATGAAGCGGCTCCTGGACGAGTCGGAGGTCGAGAGGGCCCGTACGAAGCCGCCGGAGGACACCAGGGCGTACTTCCGCGGGCGCTGCCTGGAGCAGTACGCGGACGACGTCGCCGCGGCCTCCTGGGACTCGGTGATCTTCGATCTGCCCGGCCGTGACTCTCTGCAGCGGGTCCCAACCCTCGAACCCCTTCGCGGAACGCGTAATCACGTGAAGGAGCTGCTCGACCGGTGCCGCACGGCCGAAGATCTGGTCCGGGTGCTGTCCGGAGGCTGAAAAGCCTGCGGCAGGGGAATCACAGAGGTGGGCCTCGCACGTTGGACGAAGTGCGGGGCCGATGTCGGACCCGGCTTGTAGGGTCTGATCAAGAACGTCGAACCGAGCGGGGTGAGGTAGATGGCGACCAAGGACACCGGCGGCGGACAGCAGAAGGCCACGCGTTCCACCGAGGAGGTCGAGGAGCAGGCGCAGGACGCGCAGGCTTCCGAGGACCTCAAGGAACGCCAGGAGAAGCTGAGCGACGACGTGGACTCCGTGCTGGACGAGATCGACGACGTCCTCGAGGAGAACGCCGAGGACTTCGTGCGGAGCTTCGTTCAAAAGGGCGGCGAGTAGCTCGTTCCACCTTTGAACTGAAGGTGGTGTGGCCGGGGTGCCGGGGGCGGGCGGGTCGTCGACCGAAGCCGTCCCAAGCACCCCGCCACGGATGTGGATCACCGCCGTTCCGCGGGTAGGGTCCCTGACGTACTGTGCTTCAACTGCAATTCGGCCATCGGCAAGTTGGGACATTCGTCCCGATGTCATCCGTCGCGCCGCCGCCTACGTGGAAGGAATCGCGTGGAAGCCAACACTCGTAGCACCGGGCGTCTACCAGCAGCCTTCCTGACGCCTGGATCCTCGTCCTTCGTGGACTTCCTGTCCGTGCATCAGCCGGAAATCCTGCCCGGGAACCGTGCGTTGCCGGTGAAGGGCGCGATCGAGGCGCCGCACGGCACGACGATCGTGTCCGTCACGTTCCCCGGCGGTGTCATCCTCGCCGGTGACCGCCGGGCCACGATGGGCAACATGATCGCTCAGCGCGACATCGAGAAGGTCTTTCCGGCGGACGAGTACTCGGCGGTGGGTATCGCCGGTACGGCCGGTCTGGCCGTGGAGATGGTGAAGCTCTTCCAGCTGGAGCTGGAGCACTTCGAGAAGGTGGAAGGCGCCCAGCTGTCGCTGGAGGGCAAGGCGAACCGGCTCTCGACCATGATCCGGTCGAACCTCGGCATGGCCATGCAGGGTCTGGCCGTGGTGCCGCTGTTCGCGGGGTACGACGTGGACCGCGGCAAGGGCCGCATCTTCTCGTACGACGTCACGGGCGGGCGGAGCGAGGAGCGCGGGTACGCGGCGACCGGCTCCGGGTCGATCTTCGCGCGTGGGGCGATGAAGAAGCTCTTCCGCGACGATCTGACGGAGGCGGAGGCCACGACGCTCGTCGTGCAGGCCCTGTACGACGCGGCCGACGACGACTCGGCGACCGGTGGTCCCGACGTGGCGCGCCGGATCTACCCGATCGTCACCGTGATCACGGACGACGGGTTCCGCAGGCTCACCGACGAGGAGGGTGCGCAGATCGCCCGTTCCATCCTCGAGCGCCGGCTGGAGCAGCCCGACGGCCCGCGGGCCGCGCTTCTCTGACCGGTACGCATCCGTCATGCCCGAAGCGCCATTCGCCCGAGACTTGAGTCACTGAGTCACTGACAGAAAGGGACGGACAGCCGGTGTCGACGCCGTTCTATGTCTCACCCCAGCAGGCCATGGCCGACCGGGCGGAGTACGCCCGCAAGGGCATCGCCCGCGGTCGCAGCCTGGTTGTGCTGCAGTATGCCGATGGCATCGTGTTCGTCGGCGAGAACCCGTCCCGTGCGCTGCACAAGTTCAGCGAGATCTACGACCGGATCGGCTTCGCCGCCGCCGGCAAGTACAACGAGTACGAGAACCTGCGGATCGGCGGTGTGCGCTACGCCGACCTGCGCGGTTACACCTACGACCGCGACGATGTGACGGCGCGTGGCCTGGCGAACGTGTACGCGCAGACGCTGGGCACGATCTTCTCGAGCAGCGCCGAGAAGCCGTACGAGGTCGAGTTGGTGGTCGCCGAGGTCGGGTCCGAGCCCGAGGGTGACCAGATCTACCGCCTTCCGCATGACGGATCGATCGTCGACGAGCACGGCTCGGTCGCGGTCGGGGGAAACGCGGAGCAGATCAGCACCTATCTGGATCAGCGCCACCGGGACGGGATGACTCTCGCTCAGGCGCTGAAGCTGGCGGTGCAGGCGCTGTCGCGGGACACCAACGGCAGTGAGCGGGAGATCCCCGCGGAGCGGCTCGAGGTGGCGGTCCTCGACCGCACGCGCCCGCAGCAGCGGAAGTTCAAGCGCATCGTGGGGCCGCAGCTGTCGCGGCTGCTCGAGGCCGGTGCGGCGACGTCCGCCGAGCCGGTGGAGAGCAGTGACGAGGAGTCCGACGACGAGGAGTGAGCAGGGTTTCCTGCCGAGGTGTCCGGCGCCCCGACCGTGCAAGCGGTCGGGGCGCCGTTCGTCGTGTCAGCCCGCGGGCGCGGCCGTGGAGCCGCGGACGACCAACTCCACGGGGAGCGCGGTGGTTTCCGGGGTGCGGCCGTCCAGGACGGCGAGGAGCGCGGCCATGCCCCGCTCGCCGAAGAGCTCCGCGGGCAGCCGGACAGTGGTGAGTTCGGGCTCGACGGCGGTGGCGAGCGAGAGGTCGTCGAAGCCGGTGACGGAGAGGTCGTCGGGGACGCGCAGGCCCAGTCGGCGGGCGGCCTTGTAGGCGCCGGTGGCGAGTTTGTCGTCGTCGCAGACGATGGCGGTGGGGCGGGGTCCTGGGGCGGTGAGCGCGGCCTGCGCGGCGGTGCGGGCCGCCTCGACCGTCAGGGGTGAGCGCACGGTGCTCACGTGGGTTTCGGGGACGCGGGCCGTGCGGTCGGCGAGCTCGTGGGCGCGTACGTCGAAGGTCCAGGAGGGCACGGCCGAGGCGAGGTGGAGGAACCTGCGGTGGCCCAGGGCGAGCAGATGCTCCGTCACCTGGCGCATCCCGTCGGCGATGTCGAGGTTGACGGTGGCCGCGCCGCCGGTGCCCGCCGTGTCGTCGGGGTCGCTGTCGAGCATGACGAGGGGGAGTCCGCCGCCGCGGATGGCGGTGACGGCGTCGGAGGCCATGGAGGAGGCGAGGACGCCGTCGAGGGCCGCGCGTGCGGAGTCGAAGGGGTCGCGCGCGGGGCCGATGCCTTCGGGGGAGGGGTAGAGCACGACGCCGAAGCCGTGCTCCGCGGCGACGCGGGCGGCCCCGGTGTAGACGCCGGCGAAGAATTCGTTGGTGAGGGCGGGGACCACGAGGAGGGCCGTGCGGGTGCGGCCGAGGCGCAGGTTGCGGGCGGCGAGGTTGGGGCGGTAGCCGAGGTCGCGGGCGGCGGCGCGGACGCGTTCGGCGGTGGCTTCGGCGACGCGGCCGCGCCATTTGTCGCCGAGTACGAGGGAGACGGCGGCCTGGGAGACTCCGGCGGCGCGGGCGACGTCGCGGCTGGTGGGACGCGCGGGGGCCGTCTCGTCTGACCCGGTCGTCACTCATGCCTCCGTGGGGTGTGCGGCGGGGCCTTCGGGTGGACCCGTGGCCTGCGGACATGGTACGTATGACCCTCGAAGTTATACGTAAAACCTAAGCGCCTCGGGGCGGCGAGAGGGCGGGCGATGGCCGCGGGATATGCAGAGATCCTCAAGGCGCGGCACGCGGCGCGGCTGCTGGCGGGCACCCTGGTGGGGCGGCTGCCGAACGCTACGGCCGCCATCGCGATCGTGCTGTTCGTGCGCGCCGAGGGCGGCACGTACAGCCTGGCCGGGGCGCTCGCCGCGGTGTACGGCGTCTCCAACGCGGTGGGGCAGCCGCTGCTCGGCCGGCTCGTGGACCTGCGGGGACAGCCGCGAGTGCAGCTCCCGGCAGCGCTGGCGTCGGCCGTGGCCATGACCGTCTTCGCCTTCGCCGGGACCGGGTCACCGGCGCTCGCGTACATCGCCGTGGGCGCGGCCGGCCTGTTCACGCCGCCCTTGGAAGGCGGGCTGCGCGCGCTGTGGCCGAACGTGCTGCCGCGCGAGGACCAGGTGCACACCGCGTACGCCATGGACGCGGTGGCGCAGGAAGTCATGTTCACCGTCGGTCCGTTGCTCGTCACCGTGTGCGTTTCGCTGTGGTCGGCGCAGGCCGCGCTCGTCGTCGTGAACGTCGTCGGCGTGCTCGGCGCGCTGTCGGTGGTGGTGTCGCAGCCGTCGCGCGCGTGGCGCTCGGCGCCGCGTGAGGCGCACTGGCTGGGCGCCCTGCGCTCGCCCGGACTCCTCGCACTCCTCGGGGCGTTCCTGTTCATCGGGACGGCGCTGGGCTCGATCACGGTGGCGGGCGTCTCGTACGCGGACGGACACGGCGGCGACGTGACGTACGGCTGGCTGATGGCGGCGCTCGGGCTCGGCGCGCTGGCGGGCGGCTCGGTCTACGGGGTGCGGCAGTGGGCCGGTGTGCCCGAGCGGCGGCTGCGGTGGCTGGTGGCCCTGCTGGCCCTCTTCTACGTGCCGTTGGTACTGATGCCGGGGGTCGTGGCCATGACGGCCCTGACGGCGCTCGCGGGGGTGTTCCTCGCCCCGTCGATCGCGTGCGCGTTCATCATCGTCGACCGGCACGCGCCGCGCGGCACGGTGACGGAGGCGTTCTCGTGGCTCGTGACGACGTTCACGGTGGGTACGTCGATCGGAACCGCCGCGGCCGGACCGGTCGTCGAGTGGGGCGGCACGGTGTGGGGCTTCGCCGTTCCCGGAGCCGCGGGCGTGGCCGCGCTGCTCGTGCTCCTCGCCACCGGACGTGTCCTCGCAGCTCCCCGTAACGCCGGGCGTGTCGCGGGCTCATCGGAAAATGATCGAAACGGTGCTGTCGAACCCGGTTTCAGCACAGGGCATCAGGCGTAATGTTCACTCATGGACCGCCGCATTTTCGGGCTGGAGAACGAGTACGGCGTCACATGTACGTTTAGGGGACAGCGCCGCCTGTCTCCTGACGAGGTGGCGCGGTACCTCTTCCGCCGTGTCGTGTCATGGGGCCGCAGCAGCAATGTCTTTCTGCGGAACGGCGCCCGCCTCTATCTCGATGTCGGGTCACATCCGGAATATGCAACTCCCGAATGTGACAACGTGACCGAGTTGGTCACGCACGACAAAGCGGGCGAGCGCATTCTGGAAGGCCTGCTCGTCGACGCCGAACGCCGCCTGCACGAGGAGGGAATCGCGGGCGACGTCTATCTCTTCAAGAACAACACCGACTCGGCGGGAAACTCCTACGGCTGCCACGAGAACTATCTGGTGGCCCGTCACGGGGAGTTCTCGCGACTCGCGGACATCCTCATTCCGTTCCTGGTCACACGGCAACTGCTGTGTGGCGCGGGCAAGGTGCTGCAGACTCCGCGCGGCGCCGTGTACTGCGTGAGCCAGCGTGCCGAGCACATCTGGGAGGGCGTGTCCTCCGCGACCACGCGTTCCCGCCCCATCATCAACACCCGCGACGAACCGCACGCGGACGCCGAGCGCTACCGGCGCCTGCACGTCATCGTCGGCGACTCGAACATGTCCGAGACCACGATGCTCCTCAAGGTGGGCGCCACCGACCTCGTGCTCCGCATGATCGAGGCCGGCACGGTCATGCGTGACCTCACACTGGAGAACCCGATCCGGGCCATCCGCGAGGTCAGTCACGACATCACCGGCCGGCGCAAGGTGCGCCTGGCCAGCGGCCGCGAGGCATCCGCCCTCGAGGTGCAGCGCGAGTACTACGAGAAGGCCGTGGACTTCTGCGAGCGCCGCGGGATCCGCACCGGCACCGTCGAGCAGGTCCTTGAACTGTGGGGCCGCGTTCTCGACTCGATCGAGGCCGAGGACCTCGACCGGATCGGCACCGAGATCGACTGGGTGATGAAGTACAAGCTCATCGAGCGGTACCGGGCCAAGCACAACATGACCATGTCGCATCCGCGGGTCGCGCAGATAGACCTCGCGTATCACGACATCCACCGCCGCAGGGGCCTCTACTACCTCCTGGAGAGGAAGGGACAGGCGGCCCGCATCTGCAACGACCTCAAGATCTTCGAGGGCAAGTCGGTGCCGCCGCAGACCACGCGCGCGCGGCTGCGGGGCGACTTCATCCGCAGGGCCCAGGAACAGCGCCGTGACTTCACGGTCGACTGGGTGCACCTGAAGCTGAACGACCAGGCGCAGCGGACGGTGCTGTGCAAGGACCCCTTCCGGTCGGTGGACGACCGGGTGGAGAAGCTGATCGCCGGAATGTAGGACGACCGGCTCACCGTCGGCCCGGGGCCCCGTACGTGATCTGCGTACGGGGCCCTTTGGTGCGTGTGCGGTACCCCGGGTATGTGACGTGAGGGCCTACAGTGGCTGGACCGTACTCACGTAACCCGCAACCTGAGGATCACTGTGCGACGCCGACTTGCTGCTCTGCTCATCGTCCCGGCTCTGGCGCTGACCGCGACGGCGTGCGGGGGTGATGACAACAAGAAGAGCGACACGGACAAGGCGGATTCGGCGTCCTCCTCGCCCCAGGCCGAGGCGGCCGCGCCCAAGCCCGTCGACTCGGCTTCGCCCATGCCGGAGATCAGCGGCGCCGTCGGCAAGCAGGCGAAGATCACCGTGCCGAAGGCCGAGCCGAGCGGCAAGTTCGTCGTGCACACGCTGTCGCAGGGTGACGGCGCCGTGGTCAAGAAGGACGACCTGGTGTCGATGAACTTCACCGGCAAGGTCTGGAAGAGCGGCAAGGACCTCGGCAGCTCCTACCAGCAGGGCGGCAGCCCGCAGATGATCACCGCGGGCTCGAAGTCCGTCATCCCGGCGTTCGCGGACGCCCTGGTCGGCCAGAAGGAAGGCAGCCGCGTCCTCGTCGTGGCGCCGCCCGCCGCCGGCTTCGGCAGCCAGGGCAACCAGCAGGCGGGCGTCACCGGCACCGACACGCTGGTCTTCGCGATCGATGTCGGCAAGGTCACCCCGAAGATGGCGACGGGCACGCAGGCGTCCATCCCGTCGAACCTGCCGCAGATCAAGGCCGACAAGCCGGAGCCCGCGACGATCTCCGTGCCGAAGAACGACCCGCCGAAGAAGCTGGTCGACCAGGTCCTGATCCAGGGCAAGGGCGCCGAGGTCAAGAGCGGCAAGACGGTCACCATGCAGTACAGCGGCGCCGCCTGGAAGATCAACGAGGGTAAGCCGAAGGCCACGCTCTTCGACTCCTCGTGGAACGCCGGCCAGCCCTTCACCACGGTCATCGGCCAGGGCCAGGTCATCCCGGGCTGGGACAAGGGTCTCGTCGGCAAGCACGTGGGTGACCGCGTCCTGCTGGTGATCCCGGCCGACCAGGCGTACGGGAAGCAGGCCAAGGGCGACACGCTCCCGGCCAACTCGACGCTCGTGTTCGTCGTCGACATCCTGGCCACGTCCTGACCCTGCGGGATGCAAGACTGTCCGGGTTGCCCAACCGTTTAGCAGCAGGAGCAAGAGACGTGAGCATCGAGAAGCCCGAGATCGACTTCCCCGAGGGCCAGCCGCCGGCTGACCTGGAGATCAAGGAGATCTGGGAGGGCGACGGCGCCGTCGCCAAGCCCGGCGACTACGTCAAGGTCCACTACGTGGGCGTGGCCTTCTCCACCGGCGAGGAGTTCGACGCCTCCTGGAACCGCGGCAACCCGCTGGAGTTCCAGCTCGGCGCCGGCCAGGTCATCACCGGCTGGGACAAGGGCATCCAGGGCATGAAGGTCGGCGGCCGCCGCCGGCTGACCATCCCCGCCCACCTCGCCTACGGCGAGCGTGGCGCCGGCGGCGGCGTGATCGCCCCCGGCGAGACGCTGATCTTCGTCTGCGACCTGATCGGCGTCTGATCGTCAGCGACGCGGTCGCTGTCTGATCAGACTGTGACCGCAAGTGGTCAACCCTGGGCCCATGCCTCCTGGCATGGGCCCAGCCCGTCTCCCTCCACCGAATCCCTTTTGGGATGCACCCCTTGTCCTCGGCTTTTGCCACGACACCCCGGAGCGGTACGGTCGACGTTCGGATGGGGGAGAGCCAGGGGGCTCTCGAAGAGAGGACGTAGGGCGTCGATGGCCATTGCGAAGGCCGAGCGGCTGATGAATCTGGCGCTGTGTCTGCTCGGGACGGGACGCCCGCTCAGCAAGCGTGAGCTGCGCGGTTCCATCGAGGCCTACCTGGAAGCCAACTCCGACGACAGCTTCAACCGGATGTTCGAGCGCGACAAGGACGACCTGCGGGAGCTCGGCCTGGTCATCGCGACCGTGGAGAGCCTCGACGGGGAGATCGGCTATCTCGCCCGCCGCGACAGCAACCAGCTGCCGCCCGTCACCCTCGATGCCGAGGAGGCCGCCGCGCTGGGCCTCGCCGCGAAGGTCTGGCAGCAGGCCCGCCTCGCCGGCGCCGCCAGCGGAGCCCTGCAGAAGCTGCGGGCCGCCGGACTCCCCGAGGACGTCGACCCGTACGAGGCGCACTCGGCCCTCGAACCCCGGATCCCCGCGCATGAGGCGTCCTTCGAACCCCTGATGCTGGCCTGCCGCGACCGGCGACCGGTCGTCTTCGACTACCGCAAGGCCACCGCCGCGCGGCCCGAGCAGCGGCATGTCGAGCCGTGGGCGCTGGAGTGCTGGCGCGGCCACTGGTACCTCGCCGGCTGGGACCGCGACCGCGGCGCCGAGCGCGTCTTCCGGCTTTCCCGCATCACCGGCAAGGTCCGCTCCCGGGCCGGCCGCTTCACCGCCGACGTGCCCGACGTCGTGACCGTCCGCGAGACCGTCGCGAGCTGGGCCGGCGAGACCGCCGACCGCACGGCCCTCATCAGGCTGCGCACCGGCTCCGGCTATCCACTGCGCGCCAAGGCCTCCGCCGTACGCGACCTCGGCGACGGCTGGGACGAGCTGGAGATTCCTTACGGGCACGGGCTCGACGCCTGGCTGGTCGAGTTCGGGCCCGACGTGGTCGTACTCGAACCCGCCGATCTGCGGGCCGAGGTCGTCGACCGGCTGCGCGCCGTGGCCAAGGGCTGAGGGGAACGAGGACCAATGGCCACCAACGCCATCGACCAGACCCGGCGGATGCTGTCCCTCGTGACGTATCTGCGGGAGCGCCCCGGAGCGCGCGTCGAGGATGTCGCCCGCGCCTTCGGGATCACCGAGGACGAGCTGATCTCGGACCTCGACATCCTGCCGTTGTGCGGGACGAGCTTCCGTGGGGGTGACCTCCTCGACATCGACACGGACGGCGACCGCATCTGGTGGCGCAACCCGAGCGCCCTCAGCGCAGACGCGGCCGCGCCGCTGCGGCTCGCCGCCGACGAGGCGACGGCGTTGCTCGTCGCCGCCCGCGCCGTGTCCACACTGCCCGGCCTCAGGGAGAGCGACCGGCTCGCGCTCCTCCGCGCCACCGCGAAGCTGGAGGCCGCGGCCGGCGAGGCGGCCGGCGCGAGCGCCCGGCTCTCGGTGACCTTCGAGTCCGAGGGTGGCGTCTTCGCCGACGTCGACCGGGCGATCTCGGAGCGGCGCCGGCTGTGGATCCGCTACTACTCCCCGGCCCGCGACGAGCTCACCGAGCGGGAGATCGACCCCATTCGCCTGGTGAGCGTCGGCCACACCTACGTGGAGGCCTGGTGCCGGCGCTCCGAGGCGCGCCGCACCTTCCGCCTCGACCGGGTCGCCGAGATCCGGATCCTGGACGAGCCGTCCGCGCCGCCGGAGATCGAACTGCGGGACCTGTCCGAGGGGCTCGTACAGCCCGCGGCCGAGGACCCCGAGGTCGTGGTCGAGGTCGGTCCCGGCGGACGCTGGGTCGCGGAGTACTACCCGCACGACAGCGCCGAGGAGTTGGCGGACGGCGGGCTGCGGATCACGCTGCGGACGCCGGACCCGTCCTCGCTGAGGCGGCTCGCGCTCCGGCTCGGCCGCGACGGCCGTATCGTCTCGCCGCTCGGGCTCGCCGAGAGTGCGCGGCAGGCTGCCGGGGAGGCGCTGGCCGCGTACGACGGGCAGGGGTAGGGCCGTTGGCCGCGGGCGGGTCTGTGACGACCCTCACGCGCGCGGCCGGGGTGAGAAGGGTGGGCGTGCCGTTGACCGCGGTGCGGCCCGGGGGGTGCCAGAAGTTCGGGAAGCTCTGAAAAGTCTGGGATGGTCGAAATGGGCGGGTTGTCTGCGGTGGTGGGTCCGGTGCTTTTCAAGGCCGCCTGCCCCGAGTGCCGTGAGCGGTTCGAACTCTCCGCGGGCGCCCTGCGCCTGGCGATCGGCGCCACCCGCCGCACCACGTTCTACTCGTTCACCTGCCCCGAGTGCGGCGCCGCCGTACGCAAGCCGGCCGGGGAGCGCATCATCGAACTCCTCACCGGTGGAGGGGTGAGCACGCTCCGCCTCCACCAGACCGTCTAGGCTCGGCGCATGTTCTGGGCGATGCTGGCGATTGCTGTGGGGTTCGTGGGACTCGCCGTGCTCGGCGTGCTCGCGGTCAAGGTCTTCGTCGAGGCGCAGCGCCTGGGGCGCCAAGTCGCCGACACCACACAGCAGATCAACCGCGCGGCGGAGGACCTGGAGCGGGCGGCGACGAGCACGGCCCGCACGAGCCGCGAACTTCTCTGACCGCACGACCCGCCGAATGTGACGGGGGAGACATGCTGGTAAGCGCTTTACCTCTGTGCCCTGTCCGGTTGCCGGGACGGGCGGGTACGCTGCGATGCGCGGCCCGAAGAGCGAGGCGCGGCCCGCAACTGGGAGTACGCAGAGGGATTGCCCCCTGTTCACCCCCACGGGATACGATCGCTGCCAGCACGGTGGTCGGACACCAGTCCGACCTGTACCGGCAGCCCCGCCCCTGCCGCCTCGGTGAGAAGGTAAACGCTTATGTTCGGAAAGATCGGCGCCCCTGAGATCATTCTGATCCTCGTCGTCATCGTCCTGCTGTTCGGCGCGAAGAAGCTTCCCGACATGGCGCGCTCGCTGGGCAAGTCGGCCCGCATCCTCAAGAGCGAGGCCAAGGCGATGAAGTCCGACGGTCAGCAGACCGCACCCACGGACCCGCCGAAGAACGACGAGCAGACCCCGGCTCAGCGCACCATCAAGGCCGCCCCCGGCGACGTGACCAACGCGCGCCCGGTCACCGAGCCGACCGACCAGACTTCGCAGCGCTGATCCCGGGCCGCCCCGCGAAGGCGGCCTGTCGCACGAGATGAGGACGTGGGTTGCTCAAGTCTGCCCGCAAGACGGAGAAGGATCCCGAGGGGCGGATGCCGCTCGCGGAACACCTGCGTGAGCTACGCAACCGGCTCGCGAAGGCCCTGCTGGCCATCGTCGTCGTCACGATCGTCGCCGCCTTCTTCTACAAGGACATCATCGAGTTCTTCACCAACCCGGTGCTCGACTCGGTGGGCTGCAAGTCGAGCTTCGCCGAGCTCGCCGAGCAGGCGAACAAGGGACAGCACGACGAGACGTGCGCGCGGATCGTGCTCAACGGTCTGCTGACGCCGTTCACGCTCGCGCTGAAGATCTCGCTGATGGCGGGCGTCGTGCTCGCGTCGCCGGTCTGGCTCTACCAGCTGTGGGGCTTCGTCGCGCCCGGCCTGCACAGGCACGAGAAGAAGTACGCGACCGCTTTCGTCGCCACCGGCTTCCCGCTGTTCCTGTGCGGCGCCTTCTTCGCGTACAAGACCCTCCCCACGATGGCGCGGGTGCTGCTCGACTTCTCACCGGGCGGTGTCGACAACCAGCTGCCGCTGGACGATCTCCTGGACCTGATCACGCGCATGGTGGTCGTGTTCGGGCTCTCCTTCGAGCTGCCGCTGCTCCTGGTGATGCTCAACCTCACCGGGGTGATCACGGGCAAGCGGATGATCGGCTGGTGGCGCGGCATGATCATGGGCATCACGGTCTTCGCGGCCGTGGCCACGCCCAGCACCGACCCGCTGAGCATGCTGGCGCTCGCCGGACCCATCTGGGTCCTGTACTTCGCGGCCGCCGGTTTCTCCCTGCTCAACGACCGCCGCAAGGCCAGGGAGCGCGAGGACCTGGACGACGACGAGGCCTCGGACCTGGACCTCACGCCCGAGCCCGTCTCGGCCAGCCGCGCGCTGCCCGAGCAGGCGAGCTCGGACCTTGACCGGGTCAACGGTTATGACGACGTGACCTGACAGAGCGGCACGATCTTGTAAGGTCCGCCCGTGACCAGCGAGATCACCCTCTTCGTCAATCCCACCGCCGGACGTGGCCGGGGCGCCCAGGCGGCGCAACCGGCCGCTTCCGCGTTGCGGGCGGCCGGTTTCTCCGTGCGTACGGTCGTGGGGGAGGACGCCGACGACGCGCTCACGCGCGCGCGTGCCGCCGTCCACGCCGGCACCGGAGCGCTCATAGCCGTCGGCGGTGACGGCATGGCCAACCTCGCGCTCCAGGCCGTCGCGGGCACCCGCACCCCGCTCGGCGTGATCGCCGTCGGGACAGGAAACGACTTCGCCCGCTCCCTCGGACTGCCCGTGCGGGACCCGGCGGCGGCAGGCGCCCTCGTCGCCGACGCGCTCAAGGGATCGCGGATACGCGAGCTCGACCTGGGGCGGGCCGACGGACACTGGTTCGGCACCGTCCTGGCCTCGGGTTTCGACTCCCGGGTCAACGACCGGGGCAACCGGATGCGCTGGCCCGGCGGCCGCTTCAAGTACGACCTCGCGATCGTCGCCGAGCTCGCCGCGTTCAAGCCCATCCCGTACCGGATCACCCTGGACGACGGCCCCGTGCTGGAGGTCGAGGCCACGCTCGTCGCCGTGGGGAACGGAACGTCGTACGGCGGTGGCATGAAGATCTGTGCGGGCGCCGACATGACGGACGGGCTCTTCGACATCACGGTCGTCGGGGACTGCTCGCGGGCGACGCTGCTCAAGGTCTTCCCGCGCGTGTACAAGGGGACCCACCTCGACCACCCCGTGGTCACCGTCCACCGCGCGAAGAAGGTCGAACTGGCCGCGGAGGGGATCACCGGGTACGCCGACGGGGAGCCGCTCGGAAGCCTGCCCCTCACCGTCGAGTGCGTACCGCAGGCCGGGCTGATCGTAGGGCCCTGACGACCGGAGAGCGCGGGGCCCAAGTCCTGGAGACCGTGGGGCCCCGGCCCCGGAAATCATGGCGCCCCGGCCCCGGAAGGGACCGATCACAATAAAGATCGTCCGTTGTCAGTGGTGGCCGGTAGTCTCGAAAGCACGATGACAGAGGACCTCTCACCGGCCGAGCGGTACGCGGCAGCACGTAAGCGCGCTGCCGAGCAGGCCACCGCGCTCGCCGATTTCCGCGAGATGTACGACTTCGGCCTCGACCCCTTCCAGATCGAGGCGTGTCAGGCCCTTGAGACGGGCAAGGGCGTTCTGGTGGCCGCGCCCACCGGCTCCGGCAAGACGATCGTCGGCGAGTTCGCCGTCCACCTGGCCCTCCAGCAGGGCAAGAAGTGCTTCTACACGACACCCATCAAGGCGTTGTCGAACCAGAAGTACGCCGACCTCGCCAAGCGGTACGGCGCCGAGAAGGTCGGCCTGCTGACCGGCGACAACAGTGTGAACGCGGACGCTCCGGTGGTCGTCATGACCACCGAGGTCCTGCGGAACATGCTGTACGCGGGCTCGCAGACCCTCCTCGGCCTCGGCTATGTGGTCATGGACGAGGTGCACTACCTCTCCGACCGCTTCCGCGGCGCCGTCTGGGAAGAGGTGATCATCCACCTCCCGGAGTCGGTCACCCTGGTCTCCCTCTCGGCGACCGTGTCGAACGCGGAGGAGTTCGGCGACTGGCTCGACACCGTGCGCGGCGACACCGAGGTGATCGTCTCCGAGCACCGGCCCGTACCCCTGTTCCAGCATGTGCTCGCCGGGCGCCGGATGTACGACCTCTTCGAGGAGGGCGAGGGCCGCAAGAAGGCCGTCAATCCGGACCTGACGCGCATGGCCCGCATGGAGGCAAGCCGCTCGTACAACCCGCGTGAGCGCCGCAAGGGCAAGATGGTGCGCGAGGCGGACCGCGAGCGCGAGCGCAGACAGCGCTCCCGGATCTGGACGCCCGGCCGCCCCGAGGTCATCGAGCGCCTCGACAGCGAGGGGCTGCTGCCCGCGATCACGTTCATCTTCAGCCGCGCCGCCTGCGAGGCCGCCGTACAGCAGTGCCTGTACGCGGGCCTGCGGCTCAACGACGACGAGGCGCGCGCCCGCGTCCGCGAGATCGTCGAGGAGCGCACGGCCGCGATCCCCGACGAGGACCTGCACGTCCTCGGGTACTTCGAGTGGCTCGAAGGCCTGGAGCGCGGCATCGCCGCCCACCACGCGGGCATGCTGCCGACGTTCAAGGAGGTCGTCGAGGAGCTGTTCGTACGCGGTCTCGTGAAGGCAGTCTTCGCGACGGAGACCCTGGCGCTCGGCATCAACATGCCGGCCAGGTCCGTGGTGCTGGAGAAGCTCGTCAAGTGGAACGGCGAGCAGCACGCCGACATCACACCCGGCGAGTACACCCAGCTCACCGGCCGGGCCGGCCGGCGTGGCATCGACGTCGAGGGCCACGCGGTCGTCCTGTGGCAGCGCGCCTTCAGCCCCGAGCACCTGGCGGGACTGGCGGGCACGCGCACGTACCCGCTGCGCTCCAGCTTCAAGCCGTCGTACAACATGGCGGTGAATCTGGTCGAGCAGTTCGGCCGGCACCGCTCGCGCGAGCTGCTCGAGACGTCCTTCGCGCAGTTCCAGGCCGACAAGTCGGTCGTCGGGATCTCCCGTCAGGTCCAGCGCAACGAGGAGGGCCTGGAGGGCTACAAGGCCTCCATGACCTGCCACTTGGGGGACTTCGAGGAGTACGCGCGGCTGCGCCGCGACCTCAAGGACCGCGAGACGGAGCTCGCCAAGCAGGGCGCGTCGCAGCGGCGCGCCGCGGCGGCCGCCGCCCTGGAGAAGCTCAAGCCGGGCGACGTCATCCACGTCCCCTCCGGCAAGTTCGCCGGGCTCGCGCTCGTCCTCGACCCCGGCATCCCGGCCGGCCGGTCGAACGGACACCGTGGCTTCGAGCAGCACGACGGCCCGCGCCCGCTGGTCCTGACCGCCGAGCGCCAGGTCAAGCGGCTCGCGTCGATCGACTTCCCGGTGCCCGTCGAGGCGCTGGAGCGGATGCGGATCCCCAAGTCGTTCAACGCGCGCTCGCCCCAGTCGCGGCGGGACCTCGCGTCCGCGCTGCGCACCAAGGCAGGCCACATCGTGCCCGACCGGCACCGCAAGGGCCGCGCGGCGGCGGCCGACGACCGTGAGATCACGCGGCTGCGTGCCGAGCTGCGCGCCCACCCCTGTCACGGCTGCGACGAGCGCGAGGACCACGCCCGCTGGGCCGAGCGCTACTACCGGCTGCGGCGCGACACGCAGCAGCTGGAGCGCCGCATCGAGGGCCGGACGAACACGATCGCCCGCACCTTCGACCGCATCGTGGCCCTGCTGACCGAGATGGACTATCTGCGCGGCGACGAGGTCACGCAGAACGGCAAGCGCCTCGCGCGTCTCTATGGCGAGCTCGATCTGCTCGCCAGCGAGTGCCTGCGCGACGGGGTCTGGGAAGGCCTCAGCCCGGCCGAACTGGCCGCGTGCGTCTCGGCGTTGGTATTCGAGGCCCGTGCCGCCGACGACGCCCTCGCCCCCAAGCTGCCGTCCGGCAAGGCGAAGGCGGCACTCGGCGAGATGGTCCGCATCTGGGGCCGGCTCGACGCCCTGGAGGAAGAGTTCAAGATCAGCCAGACCGAGGGCGTCGGCCAGCGCGAACCCGATCTGGGCTTCGCCTGGGCCGCGCACCAGTGGGCGTCCGGCAAGGGCCTCGACGAGGTCCTGCGTGAGGCGGACATGCCCGCCGGTGACTTCGTGCGCTGGTGCAAGCAGGTCATCGACGTGCTCGGCCAGATCGCGGCCGCGGCGCCGTCCGTCTCCGGGGCGGGGGACGGGGACACGGTCGCCAAGAACGCCCGTAAGGCCGTGGACGCGTTGCGGCGCGGCGTGGTGGCGTACTCGTCCGTCGGTTAGGACGCGGCCGGTGGTGACCGGTCGCGCTGTCCCCGTGCCCCTGACGGGCGCGGGGACACAGGCCGTACGTGATCCCGTGCCGTTACTGCCGTCGGTGCCCGTTCGCGCCGAACTCGACGAAATCTAGGGGCAGTTGCTGCCGCCACCGATCAGGGCGTGCACGCGCCAAGGGTGAACTCTCCGCGCGTACCGATCTGTTCCCCGGTCTGACCGAAGGTGTCATTCTCGTGCACCGCCGCGATCCCGAACGCTCCGTACCGGTCGCTGTCCCGGTCCTCGCCGCGACGACCGGGGACGCGGCCCCGCGCATCGCGGGCCTCTGACCTCACACACGTCACGCGCCGAGGGCCCAACAGCCCTTCCGTGGCGGGGATTTCGCACGGTCGGACGTGATCACTCCATGTGTGCGAGCCGCCGCTGAGCGTGTAAATGGGGCCGAGTGTATTCCTCCCGTCCGGCCATTTCAGGTGCTTGCGGAATATGACACAGCGGTGATCCCGCGGGACTAAGCTCGCCCGCAGCGCACCGAGTTGGCACATATTCGCGCGTTTGTTCCCAATCTTGCAGATGGTTCGAGTTCATCCCCCATGTGCACGTCAGTACATCCCCGTAACCACACATTTCCCCGATCCGACCGTTCAGAGGGCATACATGGTGAGTGTTCAATCGCCTCCCGGTGGCCGAGAAATCCCCTACACACGCGTGCTGTTGCTGCCCGCCGTGGCCATGGCCGCGGCGACCGGAGCCGCCGTCGCGGTGGTGGCGCAGCCCGCCCGGCTCGCCGTCGCCCTGTGCGGCGGCCTCGCCACGCTTCTGCTGATCCTGGTGGCCGCCGAGGCGGTGCGCCGCGGCCGCACGATCAAGTGGGAGCGGGCCCAGTCCGCCCGCCACGTCGAGCACCTCGAACGCAGCCTCGCCGCCCGTGACGACGAGGCCCAGTGGATGGCCAGGTATCTGCTGCCCGAGTCCCTCTACCGGCTGCGCTCCGGCGACACGGCCTCGGAAGCCGTCAAGGTCGTCGTCGAGAGCGACCCCGCGCACTCTCAACTCCCGCACGCGCAACGCAGGTTGATGGCCGAGGTGCTCGACCTCATCGACCGCGAGGAGAACATGCGCGACGCCGCGCAGCGCGCCTTCGTCTCCATCGCGCGCCGCGTCCAGTCCATCGTGCACAAGCAGAACGCCGAACTGCGCGAGATGGAGGAGGACCACGGCCGCAACCCCGAGGTCTTCGACGACCTCCTGCGCATCGACCACGGCACCGCGCTGATCGGCCGGCTCGCCGACTCCATCACCGTCCTCGGCGGCGCCCGCCCCGGCCGCCAGTGGCCCCGGCCGGTGCCGCTCTACAGCGTGCTGCGCGGCGCCATGTCGCGCATCCTCGAATACCCGCGCATCGAGCTGCACTCGATCGCCAAGGTGGCCATCCGCGGCATCTCCGTCGAGCCGCTCATCCACGCGCTCGCCGAACTCATGGACAACGCGACGCGCTACTCGCCGCCGCAGACCAAGGTGCACGTCACCGCGGTCGAGGTGCAGACCGGCATCGCCATCGAGATCGAGGACGGCGGCGTCAGCCTCAGCGAGGAGGCCCGCGGCCGCGCCGAGGAGATGCTCGCCCGTGCCAAGGCCGGTATCGACCTCAACGACCTCGGCGAGAACCCCCGCCTCGGCATGGCCGTCGTCGGCCGGCTCGCGCAGATGTACGACATGCAGATCGCGCTGCGCCAGTCCGCGTACGGCGGTGTCCGCGCCGTCCTCATCGTGCCGCGGATCATGGTGACGAGCGACGCCGCGCCCGGTCTCGCCCACGGCATCGGCGCCTCTGGTGTGCCTCGCGTCAACAACGACGGCGAGCCCATCGTGGAGGAGCCCCGCAAGAAGAAGCTGCGCCGCCCCACCACGGGTCCCCGCCCCTCCGCGCCGCTGGTGGCCGCCATGGAGGACGACGTCCCCGTCGTCACCGAGTGGCGCGCCAACGGCCTGCCGCAGCGCCGCAGGAAGGTCGACACGAAGGTCATCGACCAGCAGATCATCGTGACGCCCAGGGCGCCCGAGAACGGCAGCGGGGCGGCGCCCCGCGCGGACCAGCCCCCGCAGTGGACGCCCATCCCGGTGCCGGCCTCCGAGGCCGAACCCGAGAAGCCGGACCAGCCCGAACCGGGCCTGTGGGTCGAGGCGTTCATGAACGGGCTCAAGGGTGACGGGCAGGGCGACGCGTCGGGCGAGCCCACCGGGACCAACCAGCAGGTCGACGAGGGAGACCGCCAGTGATCCAGCAAAGGGCAAACTTCGACTGGATGCTCAAGGAGCTAGCCGACGGCGTGCCCCAGACCCGGCAGGTCGTGGTGCTCTCCGCGGACGGCCTGCGCATCGCCCGCTACGGCGGCGACCCCGACGCCGCCGACCGCATCGCCGCCGCCTGCGCCGGACTCCAGAGCCTCGCCACCGCGGTGGCCAGCGAGATCCCGGACAGCGACGGCCGGATGAGCATGGTCATCATCGAGGTCAGCGGAGGGTTCTTCTACCTCATGGCCGCGGGCAAGGGCGCGTACCTCGCGGTCCTCGCCGACGCCCACGTGGACGCCGGACTCATCAGCAACCGCATGCGCGACCTCGTCGTACGCATCGGAGCGCACCTCACCAGTCCGCCCCGGCGCAACGGGCAGACCGTATGACGCATCCCCCGCAACCCTCCCGGGCGGAGCCGCCGCAGCGCGAGCGCCGCGGGCCGGACGGCAAGGGCGCCAACCCCGAACGCCTGTACACCATCACGGGCGGCAGCGAGGGGGCCGAGCGCGCGCCGCTCGACCTGGTCACCCTGATCATCGCGCGCGCCGACCCCCCGCCCGCGGCGCCGCCCGAGCAGGCAGCCCTGTTACGGCTGTGCAAGTCACCCCTGTCCACGGCCGAGATCTCGGCCTACCTCAGTCTGCCGTTCAGCGTGGTCACCGTGCTGCTCGGCGAACTCCTCGCGGCTGAACTGGTTCAGGCGCGCGCGCCCGTCATCCGCGGCGCCGTCGCCGATCGTTCCCTCCTCGAAGCGGTGATGCATGGACTTCAAAAGCTCTGACACGCTCCGGGACGGACCCCACATTCCGGGTCCCCGGAGCGGGGACCACCTCCCTGACACGGTCTCGGCCGCCGTGAAGGTCGTCATCGTCGGCGGATTCGGCGTGGGCAAGACCACGATGGTGGGATCCGTCAGCGAGATCAGGCCGCTCACCACCGAAGAGACCATGACCCAGGCGGGCATCGGGGTCGACGACAACTACGGCTCCGAGACGAAGACCGCCACCACGGTCGCCATGGACTTCGGACGCATCAGCATCACGGACGAGCTCGTGCTCTATCTCTTCGGCACCCCGGGCCAGGAGCGCTTCTGGTTCCTGTGGAACGGCCTGTTCGAGGGCGCACTCGGCGCCGTCGTGCTCATCGACACCCGCCGCCTCGAAGTCAGCTTCGACGTGATCGGGCGCCTGGAGGAGCGCGGCGTGCCGTTCGTCATCGCCAACAACGCCTTCCCCGACGGCCCGCGCTACCCCGCCGAAGAACTGCGCCAGGCCCTGGACCTCGACCCGGACGTCCCGATCCTCGAGTGCGACGCCCGGCGCCGGGCCTCCAGCCGGGACGTCCTGATGACGCTGATGCGCTATCTGCACGAACTGGCGCTCGCCCGCGTCTGACCCGGCCGGTGCCGGCCCCCTGCTTCCACACAGCCTTTTCCACACAGCCTTTCCACACCACCGGAGCGATCACCGTGACGACTCCCTCCCACTCACGCGCCGGCACGGACGAGGCCGCGCTCAGTCCGCCGCCCGGCTGCCCGGCCCACGCCCTGGGCCCCGGCGGCCTGCGTCGGCTCTACGGTCCCGAGGCGGACGACGACATCGCGGCCGTGTACGAGAAGCTGCGCGCCGAACACGGCCCCGTCGCCCCCGTCCTGATCCACGACGACGTGCCGATGTGGGCGGTCCTCGGGCACAGCGAGAACCTGCACATGGTTCGTTCGACCTCCCAGTTCAACCGCGACGCGCGCCACTGGAACGCCGTCCTCGACGGCAGCGTCACCCCCACCAACCCCCTCGCGCCCGTCTTCAGCTGGCAGCCCATCTGCAGCTTCGCCGAGGGCGCCGACCACCAGCGGCTGCGCGGCGCGGTCACCGGGGCGATCGGCACCATCGAGGCCCGGGGCCTGCGGCGCTTCATCAACCGCGCCTCGAACGAGCTGGTCAACAAGATCTGCGAGATCGGCGAGGCGGACGTCGTCAGCCAGTTCGCCGAGCATCTGCCGATGATGGTGATGTGCCGGATCTTCGGCATGCCCGAGGAGTACAACGAGCGGATGGTGCAGGCCGCCCGCGACATGATCAAGGGCACCGAGACCGCCATCGCCAGCAACGAATACATCATGGGCGTCCTCACCAGGCTGACCGCCCGCCGCCGGGCCCACCCCGAGGCCGACTTCACCAGTCACCTCATCGCCCAGCCCGCCGCCCTCGACGACGACGAGGTCGCCCAGCACCTGCGCCTCGTCCTGATCGCCGCGTACGAGGCCACGGCCAACCTCATCGCGAACGTGCTGCGCGTGGTTCTCACCGACCCCCGCTTCCGCGCCCGGCTCAACGGCGGCCAGATGACCGTGCCCGAGGCGGTCGAGCAGTCCCTGTGGGACGAGCCGCCGTTCAGCGCCATGGTCGGTTACTTCGCCAAGGAGGACACCGAGCTCGGCGGCCGGCACATCCGCCGGGGCGACGGCCTGATCTTCGGCATCGCGCCCGGCAACGTCGACCCCGTCGTACGCCCCGACCTGACCGCCAACATGCAGGGCAACCGCTCGCACCTCGCCTTCGGCGGCGGACCGCACGAGTGCCCCGGACAGGACATCGGCCGCGCCATCGCCGACATCGGTGTCGACGCGCTCCTGATGCGCCTTCCCGACGTCGAACTCTCGGTGCACGAGCACGAGTTGCGCTGGCGCTCCTCGATCCTCTCGCAGCATCTGGTGGAGCTGCCGGTGAAGTTCGAGCCGCGCCCGCCGCAGGACGTCGTCGCCAAGCCGGGTATCCGGCCGGTCCCGGAGTCGCGCGACGAGTGGCAGGTGTCGACCCACGCCCCGCCGGCCCCGCAGCCCGCCCCCGTTCCGGCCGGGGCTCCGGAACCGCAGCAGCCGCCCGTCGCGTTCCCGGAGCCCGCCGCACCGCCGCAGGGCGCCTGGCGGCGCTTCCTGCGCTGGTGGCGCGGCTACTGACCGGGCCGCGCCCAGGCGTTACGAGGGGTGCGCGGGCGCCGTCGGCCCGCCGCCCGCCCACTCCTCGTACGCCGACCAGGCCTGGAGCGTCCGCCCGCTCTCGAAGCGGTGCTCCCGGCCCGTCACGGGATCCCTGAACTCCAGCGTACGGGCGAGAAGTTGGAGCGGGCGGCGGAAGTCGTCCGGCGCCACCTCGTCGGCGATCACGGGGTAGATCGGGTCGCCGAGGATCGGCAGGCCGAGCGCGTTCATGTGGACGCGCAGCTGGTGGGTGCGGCCGGTGTGGGGGAGCAGCCGGTAGCGGCCGAGCCCCCCGCGCTGCTCGACGACCTCGATCCGGCTCTCCGCGTTCGGCTCCGCGCCCGGCACTTCGCGCGCGGCGAGCACCCCGCGCTCCTTCTCGATCCGGCTGCGCACGGTCCTCGGCAGGGCGATTCCCGGGTCGTGGGCGGCCACCGCCTCGTACTCCTTGCGTACGAGCTTGTCGCCGAACAGCGTCTGGTACGCGCCGCGTTCCCCGGACCGGACGACGAACAGGACGAGGCCCGCGGTGAGCCGGTCGAGCCGGTGCGCCGGCCCGAGCGCGGGCAGGTCCAACTCGCGCCGCAGGCGCGCCAGCGCGGTCTCGGTGACATGGCTGCCGCGCGGCGTCGTGGCCAGGAAATGCGGCTTGTCGGCCACGACGATGTGCTCGTCCCGGTACACGATCCCGATGGGGAACGGCACCGGCACCTCGGGCGCCAGGTCGCGGTGGAACCACACCCAGGCGCCCGGCACGTACGGCGCGTCCGCCGGCACCGCGGCCCCGTCCGCGCCCACGATCCGCCCCTCGCGCAGCATCACGTCGATCACCGCGGGCCCGGCCGCGAGCCGCTCCACGAGATGGTCGCGCACCGTGCTCCAGGCGCCGTCGAGCGGCAGCATGACCCGGAAGGCGTCGATGCCGTCGCGCTGCGGCAGCGGGGAGGGCGGAATGCGCCGCTTACGTCTCATCGCGGCCCAGCCTACGGGCGGCCGCCGGTCCCCAGGAACCACGGACGGAGGCGGGTCACCGGGGGCAGGATGGGGCCCATGCCGATCACGATTGCGCAGGTCCTGGCCACCGGCACGCTCGCCCGCGGCCCCCAGCCCACCATCGAGGCCGAGGGCGGCCTCGTCCTGCGGCCCTGGCGGGACGAGGACGTGTCCGCCGTGTATACGGCGTTCCGTGACCCGACGATCCAGCACTGGCACGCGCGGGTCGCGGAGTCCGAGGACGAGGCGCGCGGCTGGATGCAGGAGTGGCGGGACGCCTGGGACGGCGAGCAGAGGGCCAGCTGGGCCCTTGTCGCGGCGGACACCGGCGAGGTGGTGGGCCGCACGGCGCTGCGCTCCCTCTCCCTGCACGAGGGGCTGGCCGAGGTCGCGTACTGGGTCCTGCCCGCGGCGAGGGGCGCGGGCATCGCCCCGCGCGCCGTCGCCGCGCTGTCCCGCTGGGCGCTCGACGAGATCGGCTTCCACCGCCTCGAACTCCAGCACGCCGTCGGCAACATGGCGTCCTGCCGGGTCGCCCTCAAGTCGGGGTTCGCCCTGGAGGGCACGAAGCGCAGCGCGCTCCTGCACGCGGACGGCTGGCACGACTGCCACCTCCACGCGCGCGTGCAGGGGGACCGCCGTCCGGAGGCGTGACGCGGCCGCGACCTGAACCTGCCGGGGCCGCTCCCGCCAGATCCCCGCGCCGAAGTGCGCACCTCTTGCGCACGCGCCTCGTTCGCGATACATCGTGTATTGACGCTGATGGTCTATCGCGATATGTTCGGCTACGGATATTCGGATACGGGGTGTCGGGTGCGAGGGGTGAGGTGAGGTCCGTGGCCACGAAGCGGCGCAAGCTGGGCAATCCGCTGGCCCTCGCGGTGATGGTGCTGCTCATGGAGAAGCCCATGCACCCGTACGAGATCGCGCAGACCCTGCGCCGGCGCGGCAAGGACACCACGACGAAGATCAACTACGGCTCGCTCTACACGGTCGTCCAGAACCTGGAGAAGCACGGCTTCGTCGAGGTCGCGGACGTGCAGCGGCAGGGGAACCGGCCGGAGCGCACGCTCTACGGGATCACCGACGACGGCCGGGAGGAAGCGCTCGAGTGGCTCTCCGACCTGCTCGCCGTGCCCGCGCGTGAGTACCCGATCTTCGAGACGGCGCTCTCCCTCATGGGGGTCATGCACCCCGACGAGGTGACGCGACTGCTGGAGGAGCGGCTCGCCTCGCTCGAGGTCCAGGCGGCGAGCGCGCGTGGCGGACTCATGAAGCTGTACGAGACGCTGCCGCGGATCTTCCTCGTGGAGACCGAGTACCAGCTGCACATGGTCGAGGCGCAGGCCGAGTGGCTCCGGGGCTTCCTGCGGGAGGTCAAGGAGGGCACGCTCGACGGCGTCGAACAGTGGCGGACGTTCCAGGAGACCGGTGAAATCCCTCCGGAATTCGCCGAGTTGGAGGAAACCCGCCTCGACCGGTGATTCACCCGTAGGCCGGTGGCCACTCGTGAACCGGTGCCCCACCCGGAAACCGGTGGGGCCCAACCGTAGGAAGAGAAGAGAGACCCGGAGAGAAGCAAGCCGAGAGAGACAAACAGACCCCGGCAGGACTGTTGCAGCAGTCCCGCCAGGGTCTCGAACCCCGGACCGACCCACCGTGCGGCGAGCCAGGCGATCGAGGTGCGGCACACCCAGGATAGCCCGGCGCTCTTCACGTGGATCGGCCGTCATCCGCTCACACCCGCGAGCGGATCCACCGTCGTCCGCTCACACAGGAGAGCCGTCGTCATGAGTACCCGTGCGCCCGCAGTGCAGGCGCGTCAACTCGTCAAGACCTATCCCGGCGATGTCACCGCGCTCAGCGGCCTGGACATCACCGTGGAACCCGGCACCGTCTTCGGCCTGCTCGGCCCGAACGGCGCAGGGAAGTCCACCACCGTCAAGATCCTGACAACCCTCGCCCGCCCCGACTCCGGGACCGCCACCGTCGCGGGCCACGACGTGCTGCGGCACGCCGACCGCGTGCGCCGCGCCATCGGTGTCGTCGCCCAGAAGTCCGGCGCCGACCCCGTCGCCACCGGCCGCGAGAACCTCCAGCTCCAGGGCAGGCTCTACGGCCTGCGCGGAGCCGACCTGAACCGGCGCGTCACCGAACTCCTCGACCGCTTCCGCCTCTCCGACGCCGCCGGACGCCAGGTCAAGGGCTACTCGGGCGGCATGCAGCGCCGCCTCGACGTGGCGCTCGGCCTCGTCCACCGGCCCGAGGTGCTCTTCCTCGACGAGCCCACCACCGGCCTCGACCCGGAGGCCCGCACCGCGATGTGGGACGAGATCACGCGCCTCGCCGGCGACGAGGGCCTGTCCATCCTGCTCACCACGCACTACCTCGAAGAGGCCGACCGGCTCGCCGATCGCATCGCCGTCGTCGACCGCGGCCATGTCGTCGTCGAGGGCACCCCCGACGGCCTCAAGGGTGAACTGCGCGGGGACGCCGTCCACTTGGAGCTGCGCGCCCCCGTCCAGGACGCGGGCCGCACGCTGCTGGAGGGCGCGCTCGCCGCGCTGCCGGGCGTGCGCGAGACCCAGTTCGACGGTCGCCGCGTCAGTGTCCGCGCCGACGACGGGGCCGCCGCCGTGCCCGCCCTGCTCGGCGCGCTGGAGCGGGCGGGCGTAGCGGTCACCGCCGCCACTGTGGCCCGCCCCTCGCTCGACGACGTCTATCTCCGCTACGCCGGCCGCCGCTACTCCGAGGCGCAGGCCGCCACCGGGGACGAGTCCGCCGCCGACGCCCTCGCCCCCGCCGGAGGTGCCCGATGAGTACCGCGATCCCGCAGACCTGGTACATGACGCAGCGTCAGCTCATGGTGTTCCTGCGCCAGCCCGCGTATCTGCTGATCACCCTGATCCAGCCGGTGGTCTGGCTGTTCCTGTTCGGCAATCTGTTCAAGAAGGTCGTCGAGCTCGGTGGATTCGGGACCACGACCTATCTCGACTACCTCATCCCCGGCGTCGTCGTGATGAGCGCGCTCAGCTCCAACATGTGGGCGGGCATGGCGACGCTCGACGAGATCCAGCGCGGCACGCTCAATCGTTTCCTCACCACGCCGGTGAGCCGTGGGGCCCTGATGAACGGCAATGTGGTGAGCAACGGTCTGGTCACCGCGCTCCAGTCCGTCGTCATCGTGCTGCTCGGCCTCCTCGGCGGGGCCGAACTGCCGGGCGGGGCGGGCGGAGTGCTGATCCTCGTCGTCGCCGCGGTGCTCCTCGGCACGGTGTTCGGCGCACTGTCGAACGCGCTGGGCATGCTGGTCCGGGAGCGGGAGTCGATCATCGGGATCAACACGTTCCTGCTGCTCCCGCTGACCTTCCTGTCCTCCGCGTTCATGGCGCCGTCGCAGATGCCGTCGTGGATGCGGCACATGGCCGACTTCAATCCGCTCAACTGGGCGATGGTCGCGGGCCGTTCGGCGATGTCCGGCCACCCGGACCCGAGTGACGTGCTGACCCGCGGCGGGGCGCTCCTCGTGCTGGCCGTCGCGGCGGTGTGGCTGTCGACCCGCACCTTCCGCTCGTACCAGCGGTCCGTCTGAGCACGACGCCCCAGGGGAGGCGCCCCTCTGAGGGGGCGCCCAGGCGGAGCAGGAGATGGCCCTACGCCGTCTCCTGCTCCGCCTCCACCTGCGCGTTCCACTCCCGCTTCGAGGCCTGCCAGCCGTCCTCGTTGTGACCGAGGCGCCAGTACCCGGAGATCGAGAGGTCCTCGCGCGGGATCTCCCGCTCGGTGCGCAGATGGCGGCGGAGCTCCTTCACGAAGCCCGCCTCGCCGTGCACGAAGGCCTGCACCCGGCCGGCCGGGAACGCGAGCCCGCGTACGGCCTCCACCAGGGCCTCGCCCACCGGCCGGTCGCCGCGGTGCAGCCAGACGACCTTTGCGGCGGAGTCGATCTTCTGTTCCTCGGCGGCGTCGGAGACCTCCACGAAGGCGTGGGCGACGGCGCCCTCGGGCAGCGCCTCCAGGGCCGCGGCGATCGCGGGCAGGGCGCTCTCGTCACCGGCGAGCAGATGCCAGTCGGCAGTCGAGTCCGGGGTGTAGGCGCCGCCGGGACCGGCCAGATGCACGCTCGCGCCCGGCTGTACGTCCCGCGCCCAGGGGCCGGCGATGCCCTCGTCGCCGTGCACCACGAAGTCGAGCGTCAGCTCGCGCGCCACCGGGTCCCAGGCGCGCACGGTGTACGTACGCGTCACAGGCCACTGCTCGCGCGGCAGCTCCTCGCGGATCCGGCCGAGGTCGAACGGCTCGGGGTAGGTGACGCCGTCGAGCGGGAACTGCAGCTTCACGTAGTGGTCGGTGCACCCGCCCGCGGTGAACGCGGCGAGGCCGTCCCCGCCGAGGACCACGCGCTGCATGTGCGGGGTGAGCTGCTCGGTGCGCAGGACCTCGCCCCGGTGTGCCGTCGGCTTCCTGCGTTCCGGACGTTCCGCCATGGCGGCCTCCCCTGAAGATCACTGGCTACTTAGGTTTACCTAAGTTAACACTCAGTGCTCCAGGGTGGTGAGCAGCCGCTGCAAAGAACCGCCCAAGCCCCAGCGCTCCGCGAGCTTGTCGAGGGCCTCGGGATCGCGCGCTTCGCGCGGCAGCGCCGTGTCCACGTCCGGCAGGGGCACGTCCCCTGCGACCCGTACGACCGTCGGCGCGACGGCGATGTACGGGCGCGACTCGTCCAGGCGCTTGCGCTGCGAGGGCGTCAGCTTCGACTTCGGGTCGTCGACGGCGGCCATGATCCCGGCCAGGTCCCCGAACTGCGCGAGCAGCTTCGCGGCCGTCTTCTCACCGATGCCGGGCACGCCCGGCAGGCCGTCGCTCGGGTCGCCGCGCAGGAGTGCCAGATCCACGTAACCGGAGCCGTCGACCCCGTACTTCTCGCGCAGCAGTTCCTCATCGGTGACCTGGAGGGTGCCGACGCCTTTGAGGGGGTACAGGACGCGGCGTTCACGCGCGTCGTCGACGAGCTGGAAGAGGTCACGGTCGCCGGTGACGATGTCGACCGGACCGGTGGCCCGCCCGGTGAACGTGCCGATGACGTCGTCCGCCTCGTACCCCTCGACGCCCACGCGCGCGATGCCCACCGCGTCGAGCACGTCCTCGATGATCGGGACCTGGGGGGAGAGGGTGTCGGGGATCTCCTCCGGGTAGGAACCGTCCCGCTCGGTCCCGGTCTCCTGTGCGACGCGATGCGCCTTGTACGAGGGGATCAGGTCGACCCGCCACTGGGGGCGCCAGTCCGCGTCCATGCAGGCCACCAGCGAGTCGGGGTGGTGGTCGTGCACGAGCCGGGTGATGAATTCGAGCAGGCCGCGCACCGCGTTGACCGGCGTCCCGTCCGGGGCCTTCACGGAGTCGGGGACCCCGAAGTAGGCCCGGAAGTACAGGGACGCGGTGTCGAGCAGCATCAGGCGATCGGTTCGCTGGGTCACGTCCCACATCCTGCCGCACGGCACCGACAGCCACCGTCTCGCGAGGATGTGGCGTATTCGGTTCCGGAAGTGAACGAGATGTGAACTGGAACACTCTTCCGTTTGATCTGCATAAGTGAGGGCAGGCGCGCCCCCGGAGCGAACCCGGTCCCTCATTCAACCAATGGATGTGTTTCCGGCCTGCGAGCGGACCTCGCATCGCTCCACGGCCCGCCGGCGGGGGAGGCGGGCCGTCATGGTTCTACCCGAGAGGTGTATGTGTCCACGCTGCAAGCCGAAGACCTGTACAAGGTGTTCGGCAGACGACCCGATGAAGCGGTGGAGAAACTCCGCCACGGAGCAGACCGTGAGGAACTGCGCGCCGGCGGCACCACCGCTGCCGTGATCGACGCTTCCTTCACCGTCGAGCCGGGCCAGATCTTCGTCGTGATGGGTCTGTCGGGCTCCGGCAAGTCCACGCTTCTGCGCATGCTGAACGGACTGCTCGAGCCCACCGCCGGGCACGTCCGCTTCGATGGCCAGGATCTGACCGCGCTCAGCCCCCGCGACCTGCGGGCCGTGCGCTCCAAGAAGATCAGCATGGTCTTCCAGCACTTCGCGCTCTTCCCCCACCGCAGCGTGCTCGAGAACGCCGCGTACGGCCTCGAGGTCCAGGGCGTCCCGCGCAAGGAGCGCGAGCAGCGCGCCGTCGAGGCGCTGCGCCTGGCCGGTCTCGCCGGCTGGGAGAAGTCCTGGCCCGACGAGCTCTCCGGCGGTATGCAGCAGCGCGTGGGCCTGGCCCGCGCACTCGCCACCGACGCGGACCTGCTCCTCATGGACGAGTCGTTCAGCGCGCTCGACCCGCTGATCCGCCGCGACATGCAGGACCAGCTCCTCGAGCTCCAGAAGACCCTGAAGAAGACCATCGTCTTCATCACCCACGACCTGAACGAGGCCATGCGCCTGGGCGACCGCATCGCCGTCATGCGCGACGGCCGCATCGTCCAGATCGGCAGCGCCGAGGACATCCTCGTCACGCCGGCCAACGACTACGTCGCCTCGTTCATCCAGGACGTGGACCGCTCCCGCGTGCTGACCGCGGGCGCCATCATGGCCGCCCCCGGCAAGGGGTACGACCCCGCCGACGCGCCCGCGACGGTCACCGAGGACACCCCGGTGATCGAGCTGTTCACGCCGTGCTCCAAGGACGGCGTCGCCGTCGCCGTGACCGACGAGAGTGGCAAGCTCACAGGCGTCGTGACGCGGGAACGGCTCCTCGCCGTGCTCGGTGAGCCGATGAAGCCCACCGCGCAGACCTCCATGACGAAGACTGCGAAGGACGCCGTCCCCACGCCGCGTGGCGAGGGCGACGAGCCGGTGAAGAAGGTGAGCACCGGTGCCTAGGATTCCCTTCGGTGACTGGGTCAACGATGTCGTCGAGTGGCTGCTCAGCAACGCCGCGTGGCTCTTCGACTTCTTCAAGAACGTCTTCAACGGTGCCTACGACGGCATCAACTGGGTCCTCCAGGCCCCGCAGCCGCTGATCCTCGCGGGCATCTTCGCGGTGGTCGCCTTCTGGCTGCGCGGCACGGTGGCCGGTGTTTTGACCTTCGTGGGATTCGCCTTCATCGACTCCCTCGAACTGTGGGACCACGCGATGATGACGCTGTCGCTCGTCCTCGTGGCGACGATCATCGCGTTGGTCATCTCGGTGCCGGTCGGCATCTGGGCGGCCCGCTCCAACCGGGTCAGCGCGGTCGTGCGCCCGGTCCTGGACTTCATGCAGACGCTGCCCGCGATGATCTACCTCATCCCGGCCATCCTGTTCTTCGGCTCGGGCGCCCCCGCGGGCATCGTCGCGACCCTGATCTTCGCCCTGGCCCCCGGCGTCCGCATGACGGAGCTGGGCATCCGGCAGGTCGACAAGGAACTGGTCGAGGCCGCCGACGCGTTCGGTGACACCCCGCGCAACACGCTGTTCCGCGTCCAGCTGCCGCTCGCGCTCCCGTCGATCATGGCCGGTGTCAACCAGGTCATCATGCTGGGCCTGTCCATGGCCGCCATCGCGGGCATGGTCGGCTCCGAGGGCCTCGGCGCCGACGTGAACGAGGCGATCGGCCAGCTGAACGTCGGCCTCGGCTCCGAGTCCGGCGTCGCCATCGTGATCCTCGCGATCTACCTGGACCGCATGACCAGCGCGCTCGGCACCCAGGCGTCCCCGATGGGCCGCCGCGCGCTCGCCAAGGTGCGCGCCGCGCACGGTCTCACGGTCTGGAACTACCGCCCGCGGCCCGAGGTCGCGGTCGTCGGTGTGGTCATCCTCGCGCTGGTCGCGGGCGGCATGGGCATCTTCGGCGGTTCGAAGAGCGAGAACCCCGTGGCGGACGCGTCCGACGTCGGCCAGGGCAAGAAGATCTCCATCGGCTACATCCCGTGGGACGAGGGCGTCGCCTCCACCTTCCTGTGGAAGGAGATCCTGGAGCAGCGCGGCTTCGACGTGCAGGCCAAGCAGCTCGACGCGGGTCCGCTCTACACGTCGCTGGCCTCCGGCCAGATCGACTTCGAGACCGACTCCTGGCTGCCGACCACGCACGCGCAGTACTGGAAGAAGTACGGCAAGCAGCTCGACGACCTCGGCGCCTGGTACGGCCAGACGTCCCTGGAGCTTTCGGTGCCGGCCTACATGAAGGGCATCGACTCGCTCGAGGACCTCAAGGGCAAGAGCGCCACCTTCGACGGCAAGATCACCGGCATCGAGTCCAGCGCCGGAATGATGGGGCTCCTCAAGGACAAGGTCCTCAAGGAGTACGGCCTCGACAAGGAGTACAGGGTCGTCGACAGCTCCACGCCGGCGATGCTGGCGCAGCTGAAGCGCGCGTACGCCAAGAAGCAGCCGATCGTCACGACGCTCTGGTCGCCGCACTGGGCGTACAGCGACTACAAGCTGAAGAAGCTCAAGGACCCGAAGGGTGCCTGGGGCAAGGGTGACGGCGTGCACACGCTGTCCCGCAAGGGCTTCGCCGCGGACAACCCCGAGGTCGGCAAGTGGCTCAAGAACTTCAAGATGACCGAGAAGCAGCTCACGAGTCTTGAAGCCGAGATCAACAAGGCCGGCAAGGGCAAGCAGCAGGACGCCGTCAAGACCTGGCTGAAGTCCAACCCCGGCGTCGTCGACAAGCTGGCCCCGGTCAAGAAGTCGTCGACCGCCGGCGGCAAGGGCGAGGCCGCCCGTCCGGTGAACGTCGCCTGGTTCCCCTGGGACGAGGACGTCGCGGTCACCTACCTGTGGAAGCGGGTCCTCGGCGACCGCGGCTACAAGCTCAACCTGAAGCAGATGGACGTCGGCCCCGTCTACACGGGTCTCGGCTCCGGCGACCTGGACGTCAACTTCGACGCCTGGCTGCCCTATGCCCAGAAGAACTACTGGGACAAGCACAAGGACAACCTGACGGACCTGGGCTCCTGGTACAGCCCGACGTCGCTCGAGGTCGCCGTGCCGTCCTACGTGAAGGGCGTCAAGTCCCTCCAGGACCTCAAGGGCAAGGGCTCCACCTTCGACGGCAAGATCATCGGTATCGAGCCGGGCACCGGCGAGATGAACCTGCTGAAGAAGAACGTCCTGCCGGGCTACGGCCTGGACAAGGAGTACAAGGTCGTCGACGGCTCCACGCCCGCGATGCTCGCCGAGCTGAAGCGCGCGTACGCCAAGAAGCAGCCGGTCGCCGTCGTGCTCTGGTCGCCGCACTGGGCGTACAACGAGTACAAGCTCAACAAGCTGACCGACTCCAAGAAGCTCTTCGGTGAGGGCAACACGATCCGCACCATCGCCAACAAGAGCTTCCCCTCGAAGTACCCGCAGCTCACGAAGTGGTTCAAGAACTTCAAGATGAGCGAGAGCGAGCTGGGCAGCCTCGAGGCGGAGATCAAGAAGCGCGGTCAGGGCCATGAGGAAGAGGCCGTGGACGCGTGGCTGAAGACGCACAAGGGTGTCGCGGACCGGATGGCTCCGCAGTAGTTCCCGAGTACGTTCCGAAACAGTTCCAAGCGCGTGGGCGGCCGGTGTTCAGCACCGGCCGCCCACGCGCGTTCCGCCGCTCACATGAAACCGTCCGGCGAACCTGCGTAGGGTGCAAGGAGCCGAGCAGATGACGACGCGCGGGAGGCAGCCGGAGCGATGGACGAACACAAGGAGACTCTTCGGGTGGGCGCGGCCGTGCGGCGCAGGCGCCGGGCCCAGGAGCTCACCCTTGCCACCGTGGCCGAGCGCAGCGGCCTGTCCGTCCCGTTCCTGAGCCAGGTCGAGAACGAACGAGCCCGGCCGAGCCGGCGCTCCCTGGAGAAGGTGGCCGACGCGCTCGGCACCACGGCGGTCGAGCTCCTTGCCGCCGCCGACCCCGCACACACCGTGGACCTGGTGCGCGCGGACGACACCACGGTCGCCGAGGACGCGTCCCCCGAATCGGTCGTGCGTTCCCTCGTCCGCGGCCATCACCAGCTCCACGCCGAGGAGTTCATCGGCGACCACGACCCGCGTCGCGAGTTCCAGCTCCGCAACGACGTGCTGATGTACGTCACCGAAGGCGCCGTCGAGGTCGAGGCCGAGGGCAGGGCCTATCGGCTGGGCCGCGGTGACAGCCTGTACCTCACCGGTGGCGTACGGCACCGCTGGCGGGCCACCGCCGCGGACGCGCGCGTGCTCGTCGTCGCGGTCGCCGAACACATCGAGGCGCGGGACGAACCCGGGCGGTGACCGTGCCCCGCGGCCCGCGCGTCGTCTCCCTCGTCCCCTCGCTGACCGAGGCGGTCGCCGTCACGCTGCCCGGAGCCCTCGTCGGTGCCACGGACTGGTGCGCACACCCGGCGGACCTCGGCAGCGGTCTCGTACGGATCGGCGGTACGAAGAACCCCGACGTCGAGCGGATCATCGCCCTCGCCCCCGATCTGGTGATCGCCAACGAGGAGGAGAATCGCGCGCCCGACCTCGCGGCCCTGCGCGCCGCGGGACTCGACGTCCTCGTCACCGAGATCCGCGATCTGCCGGGCGCGCTGCGTGAGCTGGAGCGGGTCCTCAGGGCCTGCGGCTCTCCCCGCCGGCCCCGCTGGCTGGACGAGGCCGCGGCGGCCTGGGACGGACTTGAGCCCCCCACCCGGCGGCTGCGGGCGGCGGTGCCGGTGTGGCGGCGCCCCTGGATGGTGCTCGGCAGGGACACCTTCGCCGGTGACGTGCTCGCCCGGCTCGGCGTGGACAACGTGTACGCGGACCACGGCGAGCGCTACCCGCGCCTGGCGGCCGACGAACTGCGCTCGGCGGACATCGACCTGGTGGTGCTGCCCGACGAGCCGTACCGCTTCACGCGCGACGACGGGCCCGAGCAGTTCCCGGTGCCCGCCGCGCTCGTCAGCGGGCGTCATCTCACGTGGTACGGGCCGTCGTTGACGCAGGCGCCGGCTGTGCTGCGCGCGGCGCTGCGAGCAGCTCTCCGCTGATCAGGCCGCGGACCGTGGGCACGGCGGCGAAGGCCCAGGCGGCGACGAGCACGGCGTACAGGACGACCGCGAGCACGTCGTACGCCGCGAGCCCCGTGTGCTTGGCTAGGCCCTCCGCGCCGGTGACACAGGTGCCGATGGGGAAGGTGAACGCCCACCACGTCATCGAGAACCGCATCCCGCGACGGCGGGCCCGCACCACGAGCGCCGCCGCGAGCGCCAGCCACAGCAGCGCGAACCCCATCACGGGGACTCCGAACAGGACGGCGAAGACGCCGAACCCCTGGGCGTACGGGGCCGGCAGGACGCCCGGCGCGGTGTCCGCGAACTTGTTGACGGCGGTCGTCGACTGGCCGAGGGGCCCGAGCACGAGGAACAGCGCGGGCGTGAGTATCAGCGGCAGCGGTCCCGCCGTCACCAGGCGCGCGAAGATCACCGGAAGCATCACCGCGGTGGCGATCAGGCTGAGCCCGAACATGGCGACACAGGCGAGGAGCAGCGTCTGCTGCCACTGGCCCGACGGGAGATGCGGCACCAGGAGCGGGCCGACGGCCGCGGACACCATGGGCGCCACGACCGGGAGCAGCCACACGGGGGACGCCTGACCCGGCTCGATCCGGTGCTTGGCCACCATCAGGTACGGGACGGCCACCGCCGCGACCAGCCCGATCACCGTGCCCGCCGTGAACAGCACCGTGTCCAGGGCCACGGCCGCCTGCGTCCCGATCCAGTCCTGGCCGACGAGCATCGTGCCGCCGCCGACAGCGAGCAATGCCATCGCGAGGCAGCCGTAGAAGGGGGCCACAGCCGGGTCGAGCAGATGTTCCTTCGCGCGGTCGCTGTGGTGTGTCCAGTGCAGGGCGCGGGCCGTGAGGAGGACGAGGAGGGCCACGAGGGACAGTGCCCACATCACGGTGCACAGGGCCCGCAGGCCCGGAACGTGTACGGGGAGCGCGGCGCCCGCGTTCGCGATGATCGCGGTACCCATCACCGACGCGTACCAGTTGGGACCGAGGTGGCGGACGGCGGGACATCGAAGGGACGGGATGCGGGCCGCTGTCAGCGGCTGGGCGGCGGTGACCATGAGTCCACGGTCGCGCCGGGCCGATCCCCCCACCAGGGACCATGCCTCTATGAGGGCATAAGCTGGATTTATGAGTGGCGATACGGCGGGTGCGGTGGACGGTTCCACGACGGGGGCGGGGCTCGCCCACCGGGTCCCGGACCTCGGCGCGCTGGAACTCCTGCTCGCCGTGGCGCGGCTCGGCAGTCTGGGCCGCGCAGCCCGCGAGACGGGCATCACGCAGCCCGCCGCCAGCAGCCGCATCCGCTCCATGGAACGCCAGCTCGGGGTGGCCCTGGTCGACCGGTCGCCGCGCGGCTCACGGCTCACCGACGCGGGCGCGCTCGTCACGGACTGGGCGCGGCGGATCGTCGAGGCGGCGGCGGCCTTCGACGCCGGGGCACAGGCGCTGCGCGACCGCCGTGACTCGCGCCTGCGGGTCGCCGCGAGCATGACGATCGCCGAGTACCTGCTGCCGAACTGGCTGCTCGCGCTGCGCGCGGAGCGCCCCGACACGGCGGTGTCGCTCCACGCGGGCAACTCGGCGGCGGTCGCGGAGCGCCTCCTGTCCGGCGACGCGGACCTCGGCTTCGTCGAGGGCCTCGCGGTGCCCGCGGGCCTGGACGCCACGGTCATCGCCCACGACCGGCTCATCGTGGTCACCGCCCCGGGACACCCGTGGGCCCGGCGCAGGAAGCCGCTGTCGGCCGACGAGCTGGCGGCGACCCCGCTCATCCTGCGCGAGCGCGGCTCGGGCACCCGGCAGGTCCTCGACGCCGCGCTCGGCGGCCTGGCGCGCCCCCTCATCGAGCTGTCGTCGACGACCGCGGTGAAGGCGGCGGCGGTGAGCGGCGCGGGCCCCTCCGTCCTGAGCGAGCTCGCCGTCGGCGAAGAACTCGCCGCCCGCAGGCTCGTCGAGATCCCGCTCGAAGGCGTACGGCTGCGCAGGGACCTGCGCGCGGTCTGGCCGACCGGGCACCGGCCGGTGGGGCCGGCCAGGGAGCTGCTCGCTCTCACGCGCGGGCCGGCCTGAGCGTCGCCCGTGACGTCAGGAGCCGCCCCGCGCTGCCGCTCGGATCAGGCCGCCCATGACGCGTGCGTCCTCGCCCATCTCGGGGTGCCACTGCACGCCGAGTACCCAGGTGAGGCCCTGGAGTTCGACCGCCTCGACCGTGCCGTCCGCCGCGTGGGCCGACGCGACCAGACCCCGGCCGAGCCGGTCGACCGCCTGATGGTGGTACGTCGGCACGTCCGACTCATCGGGCACCAGCTCGCCGTACCGCGTCCCGGGCACGGGCGTCACCGCGTGCGTCCCGAAGACGCCGATGTCCTTGACGTGCCCCTCGATGTGCTGGGTGAGCGTGCCGCCGAGGGCCACGTTCAGGAGCTGCATGCCGCGGCAGATGCCGAGCAGCGGCTTGCCGGACGCCAACGCGGCGCGGATCAGGGCGAGTTCCCACGCGTCCCGCTCGACCGCGGCCGGCCCGGTGCGGTCCTCGCGCTCGGCGCCGTACCGGCCCGGTTCCACGTCGGGACCGCCCGCGACGACGAGCCCGTCGAGCCGGGCGACCACCGAGGGCGCGTACGTGGGGTCGTCCGGCGGCACCATCGCGGCGAGGCCGCCCGCGGACTGCACGAGCCGCGGGTACCCGGCGGGCAGCAGTGCGGCGGGCAACTCCCACACGCCCCAGCTCGCCTTCGCCTCCAAGTAGGTGCTGACCCCGATCAGCGGCCTGCCCATCATGTGCCCGTGCTCCCTCGCCTTGGTCAGTCCCGTTCCAGTTCGGCCTCTGCCGCCGCGAGCGCCGCGAACTCCTCCTCGGGGGCCCGCGCCACCAGATGCCTGCGGCTGTAGGCCCCGAAGTACCCGATCGCCACCGCGTACACCCCGAGCGCGATCAGCGCCGCCGTCACGTCCACCAGGAAGGTGGCGACCAGCGCCGCGCACGCGAGGACCAGCGCCACGGAGGACGTGAGCACGCCGCCCGGAGTGCGGTACGGCCGCTCGAGGCCCGGTTCCCGGCGCCGCAGCACGATGTGCGACAGGGACATCAGAGCGTACGAGATCGTCGCGCCGAACACCGCGACGTTCAGCATGCGGGCACCGTCCCCCGTCGCGGCCGCCAGCGCGAAGCCGATCGCGCCCGGCACGAGCAGGCCGAGGTAGGGCGCCTTGCGCCGGCTGGTGAGCGACAGGAAGCGGGGAAGGTAGCCCGCGCGGGAGAGAGCGAAGAGCTGGCGCGAGCCCGCGTAGATGAGGGAGAAGAACGACGCGACCAGGCCGGCGAGCCCCGCGTAGTTCACGATGCGGCTCAGCGCGGTCGCTCTGCCGCCGGGCTGGAGCGCCTCGACGAGCGGGTTGCCCGCCCCCTGGATCGCGGCCGAGCCGCGTGCCCCCGACGAGGCGAGGAACGTCAGGACGGCGAGCACCACGAGGATCGCCATGGACCAGCGGATGGCGCGCGGCAGCGTGCGTGCCGGGTCCTTGGTCTCCTCGGCCGCGAGCGGCACACCCTCCACGCCCAGGAAGAACCACATGCCGAACGGGAACGCCGCCCAGATCCCCAACAGGCCCATGGGGAACCAGGAGTTGGCGCCGAACGCGCTCGTGTCCACGGGGATGTCGTTGAGCTTCGACGCGTCGAAGTCGGTGAACGCGGCGACCGCGAAGACGAGCAGCGCCGCGACCGCGATGCCGGTGACGACGAAGCTGAAGCGAAGCGCCTCCCCCACGCCCCACAGGTGGATGCCGATGAAGACGAGGAAGCAGGCCAGGTAGACAGGCCAGCCGGAGGTCAGGCCGAACAGGCCGAGCGATTCGACGTAGTCGCCGATGAAGAGGGAGATGGCGGCAGGCGCGAGGACGTACTCGATGAGGATCGCCGTGCCGGTGAGGAAGCCGCCCCAGGGGCCGAGGGCCCGGCGGGCGAAGCCGTAGCCGCCGCCCGCGGTGGGCAGCACCGAGGACAGTTCGGCCAGCGAGAACACCATGCACGCGTACATGACGCCCATCAGGGCCATCGCGATCCCGAGGCCGCCGAAGCCGCCCTGCGCCAGGCCGAAGTTCCAGCCCGAGTAGTCGCCGGAGACGACGTACGCGACGCCGAGCCCGGTCAGGAGCAGCCAGCCCGCGCTGCCGCGGCGCAGCGTTCTGCGTTCCAGATAGTCGTCCCCCGTATCACCGGTGGGGCGGGTGTTCTGGGTGTCCAAGGTCATGGCGCGGGCTCCCCGTCGTGCGGTGGATGCTCAATGGAGTGAATCCATACCTTTGCGGAGAGCGCGCGAAGAAATCAAGACCCCTGCGTTACGCGCCGGTTCATCACGGGCTCAGGTCAGGAAGCCCCGCAGGAGAGCGGCCGTGCCGGCGCAGTGCTCGCGCATCATCTCCCGCGCCCCGTCGGCGTCCCCGTCGAGCACCGCCTCCACCAGGGCCGTGTGCTGACGCTGTGAATGCTCCAGGTTCCGTACCAACAGAGGGATGCAGTCGAGGAGGTCGTTCACCGTCGCGCGCACCGCCGCGTACTGCGCCGTGAGCGAGGGCGACCCGCACAGTTCGGCGAGTGTGAGGTGGAGCAGGGTGTCGAGGCGCCGGTAGTCGGCGAGGGGTGCGTCGTGGGTGCGGGCGAGCGCGTCGCGCAGCCGCTGCGCCTGCTCGTCGGTCAGGCCGTGCGCGGCGCACAGGCCCGCCGCCCCCACCTCCAGGACCTCCCGGAAGCGCAGCGCGTCCTCGACGTCCACGTCCTTGAGGCGGCGGCGCAGCTCGTCCTCGCCCGGCGCGTCCGTGCGCGACACCACGAACGTGCCGCCGTAGCGCCCGCGCCGCGACTCGACCAGGCCCTGGTCCTGGAGCACCTTCAGGACCTCCCGCAGCGTCACCCTGCTGATGCCGAGCCGGTCCGCCAACTCCCTCTCGGAGGGCAGGCGTTCACCCCCTCGCACCAGGCCGAGCCGGACGACCTGGAGGATCTGCTCCAGGGCCTCCTCGAATCCGTTGCCCGCCCGCACGGGCCGCAGCACCGGCGTGAGCCGGTCGTCGCCATCCGTGTGCGACATATGGCCGTACCCCCTTCCCAAGCAATGGTTCTCCGCAATACCTTATGGCTTCCGGCTGACCGAAGAAGCCCGAAGGAGGCCTTCCCGTGGCAGACCGCACACCCCCGCTCGGCGTCGAGGAGCTCACGTCCCTCGTCGAGAGTGGAGAGATCGACACTGTCGTCCTGGCCTTCCCCGATATGCAAGGGCGGCTCCAGGGCAAGCGGTTCGCCGCCCGCTTCTTCCTCGACGAGGTCCTCGCCCACGGCACGGAGGGCTGCAACTACCTCCTCGCCGTCGACACCGAGATGAACACGGTCGACGGATACGAGATGTCCTCCTGGGACCGCGGCTACGGCGACTTCGCCATGCACGCCGACCTCTCCACCCTGCGCCGCGTCCCCTGGAACGACGGCACCGCGATGCTCATCGCGGACCTGGCGTGGAACGACGCCTCGCCCGTCGTGGCCGCGCCCCGGCAGATCCTGCGCCGCCAGCTCGACCGGCTCGCCGAACTCGGCTACTCCGCCCACGTCGGCACGGAGCTGGAGTTCATCGTCTTCAAGGACACCTACGAGCAGGCCTGGGACGCGGGCTACAAGAACCTGACCCCCGCCAACCAGTACAACATCGACTACTCGGTCCTCGGCACCGGACGCATCGAGCCGCTCCTGCGCCGCATCCGCAACGACATGGCCGCGGCCGGTCTCGTCGTCGAGTCCGCCAAGGGCGAGTGCAACCCCGGCCAGCACGAGATCGTGTTCCGCTACGACGAGGCCCTCGTCACCTGCGACCAGCACGCCATCTACAAGACCGGCGCCAAGGAGATCGCGGCCCAGGAGGGTGTCTCGCTCACCTTCATGGCCAAGTTCAACGAGCGCGAGGGCAACTCCTGTCACATCCACCTCTCGCTCCAGTCCGTCGACGAGCCCGGCACCAACGTCATGGCGGGCACCGCGGACGACCCCGGCGGGATGTCGCCGGTGATGCGGCACTTCCTCGCGGGCCAGCTCGCCGCGCTGCGCGACTTCTCGCTGCTCTACGCGCCCAACATCAACTCGTACAAGCGGTTCCAGCCGGGCTCCTTCGCGCCGACCGCGGCCGCGTGGGGCTACGACAACCGCACCTGCGCACTCCGCGTCGTCGGCCACGGCCGCTCGATGCGCTTCGAGAACCGCCTGCCCGGCGGCGACGTGAACCCGCACCTCGCGGTCGCCGGACTCGTGGCCGCCGGCCTGTACGGCATCGAGCAGAAGCTCGAACTGCCCGAGGAGTGCACCGGAAACGCCTACACCGGCGAGTACGAGCACGTTCCCACGACGCTGCGCGAGGCAGCCGAGCTGTGGGAGAACAGCCCCATCGCCAAGGCCGCGTTCGGCGACGAGGTCGTCGCGCACTACCGCAACATGGCGCGGGTCGAACTCGACGCGTTCGACGCCGCCGTCACCGACTGGGAACTCCGCAGGTCGTTCGAAAGGCTCTAGCGTGCACGACATCCTCAACCCGGCGACCGAAGAAGTCATCGCCACGATCCACGCGACCTCCCGCGACCAGGTCGACGCCGCGGTCCTGCGGGCCCACCGGGCGCAGCGCGGCTGGGCTGCCGCGGCCCCCGCCGACCGGGCCCGCCTTCTGCGCCGCTTCGCCGCCGTCGTCGACGAGCACGTCGAGGAACTCGCCCGCATCGAGGTGCGCGAGGCCGGACACACCATCGGCAACGCCCGCTGGGAGGCGGGCAACGTCCGCGACCTGCTCGACTACGCGGCCGGGGGAGTGGAGCGCCTCACCGGCCGCCAGATCCCCGTCGCCGGCGGCCTCGACATCACGATCCTCGAACCCCTCGGCGTCGTCGGTGTCATCGCGCCCTGGAACTTCCCCATGCCGATCGCCGCGTGGGGCACGGCCCCCGCGCTCGCCGCCGGGAACGCGGTGATCCTCAAGCCCGCCGAGACGACCCCGCTCACCGCGCTCCGCCTCGCCGAACTCGCCCTGGAGGCGGGCCTTCCCGAGCACCTCTTCCAGGTCCTTCCCGGCGCGGGAGACGTGGCGGGAGCCGCCCTCGTGGAGCACCCAGGCGTCGCCAAGATCGTGTTCACCGGCTCCACCCGCGTCGGCAAACAGATCATGGCCAAGTGCGCCGCCCAGGTGAAGCGCGTGACCCTCGAACTCGGCGGCAAGAGCCCGAACATCGTGTTCGCCGACGCCGACATCGAGGCGGCCGCCGCCGCGACCCCCATGTCGTTCCTCGACAACGCCGGCCAGGACTGCTGCGCCCGCACCCGCATCCTCGTACAGCGGTCCGTCCACGACCGGTTCCTGGCTCTGCTCGCGCCCGCGATCGAGTCCGTCGTCGTCGGCGACCCCGCCGACGAGAAGACCCAGATGGGCCCGCTCATCTCCAAGTCCCAGCTGGAACGGGTCCGTTCGTACGTCGACGGGGGAGCGCCCGCCGTGCGGGGCAGCGCCCCCGAGGGCGCCGGATTCTGGTTCCCGCCGACCGTCCTCACCGACACCGCCCCCGACGCGCCCGCCGCCGCCGAGGAGGTCTTCGGGCCCGTCGCCGTCGTCCTGCCCTTCGACGACGAGGCCGACGCGATCCGGCTCGCCAACGCCACCGAGTACGGGCTCTCCGGATCCCTGTGGACCCGGGACGTGGGCCGCGCCCTGCGCGTCGCCGGGGCGGTCCGCGCCGGGAACCTCTCGGTCAACTCCCACTCCAGCGTCCGCTACTCGACCCCGTTCGGCGGCTACAAGCAGTCCGGCGTCGGCCGCGAACTGGGCCCCGACGCCCTCACCGCCTTCACCGAGACCAAGAACGTCTTCATCAGCACGGAAAGCACGGAGGCCTGAAGCACCATGACCGACATCATCTGCCGCCGCCTCACCGGCCGCACCGCCGTCATCACCGGAGCCGGCAGCGGCATCGGCCTCGCCACCGCCCGCCGCCTCGCCTCCGAGGGCGCGAACGTGGTCTGCGCCGACATCGACGAGAGCGCCGGCAAGAAGGCCGCCGAGGAGGTCGGCGGCACCTTCGTCCAGGTCGACGTCACCGACGGCGAACAGGTCGAGGCCCTCTTCAAGACCGCGTACGACACCTACGGCTCGGTCGACATCGCCTTCAACAACGCCGGGATCTCGCCCCCCGACGACGACTCCATCCTGGACACGGGCCTGGAGGCCTGGAAGCGCGTCCAGGAGGTCAACCTCACCTCCGTCTTCCTGTGCTGCAAGGCCGCCATCCCCTACATGCGGCAGCAGGGCAGGGGATCCATCATCAACACCGCCTCGTTCGTGGCCCGGATGGGCGCGGCGACCTCCCAGATCTCGTACACGGCGTCCAAGGGCGGCGTCCTCGCCATGTCGCGCGAGCTCGGCGTGCAGTTCGCCCGCGAGGGCATCAGGGTCAACGCCCTGTGCCCGGGCCCGGTCAACACCCCGCTCCTCCAGGAGCTGTTCGCCAAGGACCCCGAGCGAGCCGCGCGCCGCCTCGTGCACATCCCGGTCGGCCGCTTCGCGGACGCCGACGAGATCGCCGCCGCGGTGGCCTTCCTCGCGAGCGACGACTCCTCGTTCGTGAACGCCACCGACTTCCTCGTCGACGGCGGCATCTCGGGGGCGTACGTCACGCCTCTGTAGGGGACGCGTCATGTAGGTGTACGGTCCCCAGGCATGCGTAACAGAGATGTTGCCGCGTGGACTTCAGCCGTGGTCACCGTCCTGGTGGCCACGGCTCTCGTCTCTCCTGCGGCCGCAGCCACGTCCGCTCCCACCACCGACCGGGCCTGCCCGCAGCTCTCGAAGAAGCTGTCGTGGTACGGCCAGAACCGGGCCCGGCTCCAGCGCGTGATCGACGAGCGCGGGACCTGCTCCGGCCACCACGGGCCCCGGCCCGTCGCCGCGTTCGACTGGGACAACACCGTCTCCAAGAACGACGTCACCGACGCGACGATCGCCTGGTCGCTCAAGCACGACAAGATCCTGCGGCCCGCGAACTGGAAGAAGACCAGCAAGTGGCTGACCGGCGAGGCCGACAAGGCCCTGACCGCCGCCTGCGGCACCGCCGTACCCGTCGGTGCGCCCCTGCCGACCTCCACCGACACCGACTGCACGGACGAGATCTTCAACATCCGTGAGTCCGGCAGGACCATGAGCGGCGCCGCCGCCTTCGCCGGTGAGTGGAACCACCGCCGCACCGTGCCCCAGTACGCCTGGGTGCCGCAGCTGTTCGCCGGACACACCGTCCCCGAACTGGAGTCGTACGCCGCGCAGGCCCGCCGCGAGGCGCTGGCCGCACCTGTCGGCTCGACCCAGACGCTCGGCACGCACACCATTCCCGGGTACGTCCGCTACTACGAGCAGCAGCGCGATCTCATCCGCACGCTCCAGAAGGCCGGGTTCGACGTCTACATCGTGTCGGCCGGGTCCGAGCCGGTGACCGAGGTGTGGTCGAGCGGCAGGGGCGGCGTCGGCATCGACCGCGCCCACACCGTCGCCATCCGCTCCGTCCTCGACGGCAAGGGCCGCATCACCACGTACAACGAAGGCTGCGGCGGGGCCGGGCGCACCCAGGGCGAGGCCATCCCCTACATCGACGGCAAGCGCTGCTGGATCAACCAGGACATCTTCCACATCAAGGGCAAGTCTGCCTGGGAGAAGCAGCGTTGGAGCAAGCGCATCGCCCTCGGCGGCGGCGACGCCGACACCGACGTCACCTTCGTCGGCGACGCCACCGGCGCGCACCTCGTGCTCAACCGCAACAAGAACGAGGTGATGTGCCGCGCCTACGACAACACCGACGGACGCTGGGTCGTGAATCCCATGTTCATCGAACCGCTCCCGCGCAAGACCGGCAGCTACCCCTGCTCCACGGCCGCGTACAACAGGCCCGGGGGCGGCTTCGGCCCGGTCCTGCGCCCGGACGGCTCCGTCGTGCCCGACCAGGCGGACTCGGTGTACTGACCTTCCCCGCGCAATTTAGAGTGCCGGGATGAGCATGACGCCCCCGCCCGGCTGGTACCCGGACCCCACGGCCCCGCCCACCGAGCGCTGGTGGGACGGGGCCGCGTGGACCGAGCACCGGCGGCAGCCGCAGAACACCCCGGCCGCGCCACAGGCTTTCGGGCCGCCCGTCGAGCCCCCGCTCCCGGCCACGGGCCCGCAGCGCCCGCCCGCCGCACCGGGCCGCCGCGCCAGGACCATCGCCCTGGCCGCCGCCGGCATCGTGCTCGTCGCCTCCATCGCCACCGGCGCCGTACTGCTCGGCCGCGGCGGCGACGACCCCCACACCCGCACGGCACCCACCACGAGCGCCTCGACGCCCAAGGACCCGACCGCCACCGCGAGCAGCGCCGAGCCCACCCCCACCGAGGACGCGTCCACCGCCGTCGACCAGCTCGACGGCATCACGCTCCCCGTCCTCGACGGCTGGCAGAAGGCCGAGAACGTCGTCGACGACGACATGCTGATCACCACACCGCGCACCTACGACTGCCCCGGCGACTCGGGTCTGTGCCGGCACGGCACCGTGGTCTCCCGCACCGTCACCGGGACCGACGAGACCTCACCCGAAGTCATTGCCAAACGGGACATCAAGGACGCCGCGAACGCCTCGTACGACAAGAACGGCATCAACCAGCAGCCCTTCGGTGGCATCGAGTCGCACCAGCAGATCGCCGCCCGCCAGACCGCGGTCGCCGGGCGCGCCGGCTACCTCGTCCGCTGGAAGGTGAAGACCGCGAAGGGGCCCGGCGGTTACGTCCAGTCCGTCGTCTTCCCCTCCAGCGTCGGCTCCGAGTCCCTGGTGACCGTCCGCATCACCGTCGACGCAGGCGAGGACGCGCCGCCGCTCTCCGACATGGACCGCATCGTCAAGGGCATCAAGGTGGCCGGCGACAGCGGGTCGGACGGCGGCGTGGGCAGCAGCATCGGCCCCACCGTCACGCCTTAGCGTCTTCAGGGACTCAGAGGAACGTGTAGCCCTCGCCGCGGTACGTCGGCACGGTCGCCGTCACCGTGTCGCCCTCCACCAGGCGCAGCACGTCGAACCGCTCGCACAACTCGCCGGCCTTCGCGTGCCGGAACCACACCTTGTCGCCGATCAGCAGATCGTCGGCGGGCGCCCCGAGCAGCGGTGTCTGCACCTCGCCCGGACCCTCCTGCGGGTCGTAGCGCAGGCCCTCCGGGAGATACGGGACCGGCAGCCGGTCGGCTCCCGGTGCGCCCGACGCCGGATAACCGCCGCCGAGCACGGTCACGACCCCGACGCCCGGCCTGCGCACCACGGGCTGCGCGAACAGGGCGGCGGGCCGGCCCGTGAACGACGTGTAGTTGTCGAACAGGCGCGGCACATAGAGACCGGACCCCGCCGCGATCTCGGTCACCGCGCGCTCGGCCGCGGTGTGCTGCACGCTGCCCGTGCCGCCGCCGTTCACGAACTCCAGGTCCGGCGCCACCGTCCGTACCGCGCGCACCACTTCGGCCCGCCTGACCGCGAGCTCCTTGCGGGCCGCCGCCTGCATCAGCCGGATCGCCCGCGACCGCACCGGCCGCCCCGCGACCGCGTCCCCGACACCCGCGACATGCCCCTCGTACGCCATCAGACCCACGAGCCGGAACCCCGGCCGCCGGGCCACGGAGCGTGCCATGTCGGCGACTTGGGCGGGGGAGCGGAGCGGGGAGCGGCGGGCGCCGACCCGCACCCGGCCGCCGAGCACCTGCCACGAGGTGTCCAGTTCCAGACAGACCCTGATCTCCTCGCGCCCGCCGTCCCGCGCGTCGTCCATCAGCCGCAGTTGGGCCGGGTCGTCGACCATCACCGTGACCGCCGCCGCCAGCTTCGGGTCGTGCGCGAGCTCCGCGAAAGCGGCCCGGTCCGCCGACGGATACGCGAGCAGCACGTCCTCGAAACCGGACCGCGCCAGCCACAGGGACTCCGCGAGCGTGAACGACATGATCCCGGCGAAACCGTCCCTGGCCAGTACCCGTTCGAGAAGGGTCCGGCAGCGCACCGACTTGCTCGCGACGCGGATCGGCTTTCCGCCCGCCCGCCTCACCAGGTCGTCCGCGTTGGCGTCGAACGCGTCCAGATCGACGATCGCGACCGGGGCGTCGAGATGAGCGGTGGCCCGGTCGTAGCGGGCCCTGTCGGCTGCGCGGGGTGTCATGACCGAAGCCTGCCAGACACGATTACCGCGGGGTAGGGGGAGGATCCGGGCAGATCGTCCTGACCTGCGATACGGGTTCCCTGCGAAGCCGCGTCAGCCCGTAGAGTGACGCGCACGCAGGACGAGAACGGGACGGAAACGGGGAGGCATGAGCACGCAAGCGCGCCGCGCGCCGATCCCGCCGCGCCCCTCCCAGCCGCCCACGCCGCGCGACGAGTTGGCCGATGCCTCCGTCGGCCAGGACGCGTCGATACCCCCGCGCCCCGCGCCCACCCCGGCGCCGGACCACACGCCTCCGCCGCCCCCGGCCTCGGCCCGCTTCCCGGACACCCCGCCCGTGCCGGGCGCGCCCGCGGCCCCCGCGTCCGACAGGCCGGCGCCCGCCACGCGCCCCGGGGCCGGCCCCCTGCCGCCCGAGCGCCCGACGGAGACCACGACCCGGCTGCGCCCGATCAGGGACACCGCCGTGCAGAGCGCCGACGGCCCGCTCCCGCCCCGCCCCGCCACACCCCCCGCGGCAGCCGCCCCCCGCCACCCCGCCCCGCCGCCGCGCGCTCCCGGCGAACCGCACGCCACCGTCCCCCGCCCCGCCGCGCCCCCGCGCATCCCGGGCGAGCCCCCCGTCGGTAGGCGCCCGGTCGGAGCCGTCGACCTCACCCCGGGACCCGGCACCGGCCGCCCCTTCGTGTTCTTCGCCCGCCCCGCCTCGTACGACGACAGCACCACCCGCCTGCGCCCCATCGGCTCCCGGATACGGCCCCGCGTCGCGACCGCCGCGGCGTGCGCCGTACTCGGGCTCGGCCTCATCGGCGGCGCGGCGACCGGGAGTTGGCTGACCGGCGACAGCGGCGGCAGCATCGGCTCGCCGAGCTCGTACGCCGCCGCCGGAACCCTCTGGCACAGCGTCCCCGTCGACCGGCTCTTCCCGCCCGTCATCAAGGGCGACGGAGCGGGACCCGGCGGCGCCGACCGGACCTGGACACGCATCGCCGTCGCCCCCGACAGCACCTGCGACAACGCCTTCGACCCGCTGCTGCAAAAGGCGCTCGCGCCCGCCGGCTGCCTGCGCCTCCTGCGCGCCACCTACACCGACGCCACCCGCAGCCATGTGACCACCGTCGGCCTGCTGTTCACCAAGGCGGACACCGAGGCCATGAAGGCACTGCGCACCCGGTTCACCGAGGACGGCCTCGACCGCAGGAACGACCTCATGCCCCACCCGTACGCGGCCAAGGGCACCCTCGCCGCCGGGTTCGGCGACGCCCAGCGCGCCTCCTGGACCATCTCCGTCCTCACCGACGCCCCGGTCGTCGCCTACGCCGTCTCCGGCTTCGCCGACGCCCGTACCGTCACCGACCCGCAGCCCGCCGCCGAGGCCATGAAGTCCGGCAGCGTCACGACCCCCGCGCAGGCCGGTCTCGGCCACGAGGCACAGGGCATCGCCGACCGCGTCGAACGAAGCCTGCGCGCCGCCGTCGCCAAGGCCACCGAGGAGCCGTCGTGACCCGCACGGCCGCCGCCTGGCGGAACGCCGCCACCGCGCTCACGGCCGCCGCGGCCCTCGCGCTGCTCCCGTCGACCACCGCCCACGCCGACTCCGTCCGCGCCCAGCAGTGGGGCCTGGACGCCATGCACACCGAGGAGGCCTGGCGCACGACCAAGGGCAAGGGCATCACGGTCGCCGTCCTCGACACCGGTGTGGACGAAACCCACCCCGACCTCAAGGGCAACGTCCTGCCCGCCAAGGACTTCGTCGGCTTCGGAGCCAAGCGGGGCGACCGCTCCTGGGCGCGGCACGGCACCGCCATGGCCGGGATCATCGCCGGTCACGGCCACGGCCCGGGCGGCGACGACGGCGTACTCGGCATCGCCCCCGAGGCGAAGATCCTGCCCGTCCGCGTGATCCTCGAGGACGGCGACCCGGCCCGCAAGGAAGCCCGCTCCAGCCGGGGCAGCGCACTCGCCGACGGCATCCGCTGGGCCGCCGACCACGGCGCCGACGTCATCAATCTCTCCCTCGGCGACGACTCCGTCACCGCCCACCCGGAAGCCACCGAGGACGCCGCCGTCCAGTACGCACTGAAGAAGGGCTCCGTCGTCGTCGCCTCCGCGGGCAACGGCGGCAAGAAGGGCGACCACATCTCCTACCCGGCCGCGTACCCCGGAGTGATCACGGCCACCGCCGTCGACCGCTACCTCCACCGCGCCCCCTTCTCCACCCGCCGCTGGTACGCCTCCGTCAGCGCCCCCGGCAACGCCATCGCGATCGCCGACCCCGACCGCACGTACTACTCGGGCTGGGGCACCAGCGCCGCCTCCGCCTTCGTCTCCGGAGCCGTCGCGCTGGTCCGCGCCGCCCACCCGGGGCTCACGCCCGCGCAGATCAAGCAGCTCCTCGAGGGCACCGCCCGCGACGCCCCCTCGGGCGGCCGCGACGACTCCCTCGGCTTCGGCTTCGTCGACCCGGCGGCCGCGATCCGCAAGGGCGACTCCCTCAAGCCCGAGGGCCTGCGCTCGACCACGTACTCGCAGAAGTTCTTCGGCACGGGACCCGACACCCCAGACGCCGACGCCTCGACCGGCTGGGTGGGCCCCCTCGCGGGAGGCCTCGGCGTCGTGCTCCTCGCGGCCGCCGTCTATCTGTGGCGCGGGCGTCGCACGGTCCGCTGACCTGCCGGGCCTCAGCCGCTGAGGACGGCGACGGCCGCCTTCGCGACCCCCTCCACCAGCGCCACCCCCGCCTCCTTGGTCGTACTGCCGTCGGAGAGCACCGAGACCAGATACCGCTTCCCGCCCACGGACACCCGCCCGACGCTGTTGATGTCCCACAGCCCGGTAGCGCTGCGCGGCAGCCACCCGTTCTTCAGCGCACACACGGACGCGGAGTCGGCCGCCGCGGACACACCCCACCGCTGGTCCGACGCGATCCGCCCCATCAGCCCGGCGACGTACGCGCGCGACGCCTCGCTCAGCCCCGAGTCCGCGCCCTCTGTGCCCCCCTCTGCGCCCTCCGCGCCCGCCGCGCCCTCTGTGCTCTTCGTGTCTTCCGTGCCGAACACGGCCCGCAGCAACATCAGTTGATCCTCCGCCGTCGTCTGCGTCAGACCCCACTCGCCGCCCGCGCCCGCCCTCGTCCCGGTCAGCCCCAGCGTCAGGTTCGCCGCGTCGAGCCCGTCCGCGCCGCCGATCGCCTCCCACAGGGCCGTCGCCGACGCGTTGTCACTGTTCTCGATCATCGCCGTCGCGTACGCGCGCTCCTGCGGGGTCAGGGCCCGCCCCGCGTCCTGCGCCCGCAGCAGCAGCGCCGCGAGGATGTCGACCTTGACGATGCTCGCGGTGTCGAACGCGGACGTGCCGTCGTACACGGCGCGGTCCGTCGCCCCGTCCAGCGCGGCCACCGCCACGGAGACCCGCGCGTCACCTTCCGGAAGCAGGGGCTTCAGTGTCTTGGCGAGCGCGTCGTCACGGTCCACGGAGGCCTCCTCGGCGGGTGCGGGTGCGGATGCGGAGGCCACCCCGGAAGAGGGCGCCGACGCGGTGGCGGCGACCGGAACCGCCTGCCCCGCCCCGCCCGGCGAGCAGCCTATGAGGGTCCCCACGAGCGTTCCCGTGAGAAGGGCGGCCCACGCCGCGAGTCCGTTCCGGTGCATGCCCGGATGCTCGGCGCCCGTCCTGTGCGCACCGTGAGACCAGGCTCTGGGTCCGCTGAGAAGATCGCGCCGCCGGGTCGGTAGGGTCGGTGAACGTGGCGAACAAGAACATTCCCGACCCCGGCTTCTCCGACGACGACGGCTCCGCGGACCCGCGTCTGAGCGCGGCCCTCGCGGCGTGGGCCGAGGACCGCACCGCGCACGGCCCGGTCCTCGCGGCACTCAAGGAAGCCCGGCTCCTCGTCCCCGTCGTCGCCGTACTCGGCGAGGTGGAGGAGGACGAGAACGGGCTGCGCCGCGAGAAGACCAGCGACATGGCCGTGCCCACCCTCAAGGCCGGCGACCGCAAGGCCCTGCCCGCGTTCACCTCCACCGCGGCCCTCGCGCTGTGGGACCCCGAGGCGCGCCCCGTCGCCGTCCCCCTGCACCAGGCGCTCCAGGCCGCCGCGCACGAGCAGGCCGACACCGTCGTCATCGACCTCGCGGGCCCGGTCGCGTACGAGCTCAGCGGCGCCGCCCTGCGCGCCGCGAACGAGGGCCGCACCACCGCCGACCCCCGCGCCGACCCGGCCGTCACGGAGGCGATCCGTGCCGCAGTAGCCGCCGAGCCGGGCGTCCTGCGCGCCCACCTGGGCCCGGGCAGCGCCGACGGGATCCTCGCGCTCGTCCTCGACCCGTCGGCCGCCCCCGCCGAGACCGCCCGCGCCGTCGCCGGGCGCATCGCCGCCGACGAAACACTGAGGGCCCGCCTGGTGCGGGGTCTCGACCTGGCACTTCTGCCGGCCGGGACCACGCCACCCGGCGAGCCCCTCTACGTACGCGCGTGAACTACCGGGACGATCAGCCGTAGACCGGGCCCGTGTACTTCTCGCCGGGGCCCTGGCCCGGCTCGTCCGGCACGAAGGACGCCTCGCGGAACGCCAGCTGCAGGGACTTCAGACCGTCGCGCAGCGGGGCCGCGTGGAACGAGCTGATCTCGGTCGTGCTCGCGTCGAGCAGGCCGGCGAGGGCGTGCACGAGCTTGCGGGCCTCGTCGAGGTCCTTGTGGGCGTCGCCCTCCTCGGTGAGGCCGAGCTTCACCGCGGCGGCGCTCATCAGGTTGACCGCGACCGTCACGATCACCTCGACGGCGGGGACCTCGGCGATGTCCCGGGTCAGGGCGTCGTAATCAGTGTTTTCGGCGTTTTCGGCGGCGGGGGTGGCGTCATTCATGTGCCCCACGATATGCCGCCCGCGCACTCGGTTGGGCCCACCCCCCGAGAGCTGCTAACCTTGTGTAACGACCGGCCGGACACGCATGCCACTGGCTTGAGTGACCGGCCCACAAGTGGAGGCTCCGATCTCCCACCTTGCTGCTCCTCAGGGGCGGCGGGTCACCGGTCAGATGGCCCCCATCGTTCCGTACGGACGATGGAGCCGTCCGATGTGCGCCCCGCGGTCATACGCGTCGGTGCTCCGGTAGTCCTTGGAGCCCCGCCTGTGTACCGTCCGGGGCATTTTTTGTGTTTCGGTGCGGTTGGTACTACGAAACAGACGTTACGCGGCGGTCCGCCAGACCGTCGTGTGGTGCTACCGAGGAGGATCCATCAGCGCCGAGCCCCGCATCAACGACCGGATTCGCGTTCCCGAAGTGCGACTTGTCGGTCCCAGCGGCGAGCAGGTCGGGATTGTTCCGCTTGCCAAGGCCCTTGAGCTCGCTCAGGAGTACGACCTCGACCTCGTCGAGGTGGCGGCGACAGCCCGTCCCCCTGTCTGCAAGCTCATGGACTACGGGAAGTTCAAGTACGAGTCGGCCATGAAGGCCCGTGAGGCGCGCAAGAACCAGGCGCACACGGTCATCAAGGAGATGAAGCTCCGGCCGAAGATCGACCCGCACGACTATGACACCAAGAAGGGTCATGTCGTCCGGTTCCTCAAGCAGGGCGACAAGGTCAAGATCACGATCATGTTCCGTGGTCGCGAGCAGTCCAGGCCGGAACTCGGCTACCGACTGCTGCAGCGTCTCGCTTCGGACGTCGAGGACCTCGGGTTCATCGAGTCGAACCCGAAGCAGGACGGCCGCAACATGATCATGGTTCTGGGTCCTCACAAGAAGAAGACCGAGGCCATGGCCGAGGCTCGTGAGGCCCAGGAGGCCCGCAAGGCCGAGCAGAAGGCGCTGCCGACGCACGGCCGCACGCAGCGGGCGAGCGACGACGCCGCGGAGTCGGAGTCGGAGTCAGAGGCCCCGGCCGAGGCGAGCGACGAAGCCCCTGCCGACGAGGCCACGGCCGAGGCTTCCGCCGAGGCCTGATCCGGCCACGTACAGCCCGTACGGACCGGATGCCAACCGATACATCTGGACGTTCCGCATGCCGGTCCGCACCCCGGACCGGCAGGGAGCGCCACTGACGAGGAGAGAACGGCGCTATGCCGAAGAACAAGACGCACAGCGGTGCCAGCAAGCGCTTCAAGATCACCGGCTCCGGCAAGGTGCTCCGTGAGCGCGCCGGCAAGCGCCACCTGCTCGAGCACAAGTCGTCCCGCGTGACGCGCCGCCTCACCGGCACGGTCGAGCTGGCCCCGGGCGACGCCAAGAAGATCAAGAAGCTTCTCGGCAAGTGAGTTCAGGCGCGCACCAGCGCGCCGGAGCTCGGACCGGGACCAATTCGTTTTCGGGTCGTGTGAGTTCAACCGCGGCCCCGCTACAAGGAGTTAACAAGTGGCACGCGTCAAGCGGGCAGTGAACGCCCACAAGAAGCGCAGGGCAGTCCTCGAGGCCGCCAAGGGTTACCGCGGTCAGCGCTCGCGCCTGTACCGCAAGGCCAAGGAGCAGGTCACCCACTCCCTGGTCTACAACTACAACGACCGCAAGAAGCGCAAGGGCGACTTCCGCCGTCTGTGGATCCAGCGCATCAACGCCGCTGCCCGCGAGAACGGAATGACGTACAACCGCCTCATCCAGGGTCTGAATGCCGCCAACATCGAGGTGGACCGCAAGATCCTCGCCGAGCTGGCCGTCAACGACCCGAACGCGTTCGCCGCGCTCGTCGAGGTTGCGCAGAAGGCCCTTCCGGCCGACGTGAACGCGCCCAAGGCTGCGTGACGCTCCGCTTTCAGCCGGATGCTCCTCGGACCCGCAAGTCACTTGGCTTGCGGGTCCGAGTGCGTCCGTTGTCGGTTGCGGGGTGGTGGGGGTTGTTCGCGCAGTTCCCCGCGCCCCTTCCGGGGCCCGTCGCCCCGCCCCTGTTCAACTTCTGCCCCCCGAAGGTGAGTTCATGGTCGGCCCCGAGTTGATCTCCCCCAAGTCGTCCCGCGTCAGTGCCGCGCGACGGCTTGCCAAGCGGAACTTCCGGGGCAAGGAGCGGCTGTTCCTGGCCGAGGGGCCACAGGCCGTGCGGGAGGCCGCCGGGCACGCGGACACTCTCGTCGAACTGTTCGCCACCCTCGATGCCGCCGAGCGCTACACCGACATCGTCGCGGAGGCGCGCGACGCCGGCGCCCGGGTGCACCTCGCCGACGAGGACGTCATCGCCGACATCTCGACGACCGTCACCCCGCAGGGCCTCGTCGGGGTCTGCCGCTTCCTGGACACGCCGTTCGAGGACGTCCTCGCCGCCCGCCCCAAGCTCGTCGCGGTCCTCGCCAACGTCCGCGACCCCGGCAACGCCGGCACCGTCCTGCGCTGCGCCGACGCCGCGGGCGCCGACGCCGTCGTCCTGACCGACGCGTCCGTCGACCTGTACAACCCCAAGTCGGTGCGGGCGTCCGTCGGTTCGCTGTTCCACCTGCCGGTCGCCGTCGGCGTACCCGTGGAGCGGGCCGTGCAGGGGCTCAAGGACGCGGGCGTACGCATCCTCGCCGCCGACGGCGCGGGGGAGCACGACCTCGACACCGAGCTGGACCGCGGCACCATGGGCACCCCCACCGCCTGGATCTTCGGCAACGAGGCCTGGGGGCTCCCCGAGGAGACCCGCGAGCTCGCCGACGCCGTGGTGCGGGTCCCGATCCACGGCAAGGCCGAGAGCCTGAACCTCGCCACGGCCGCCGCCGTCTGCCTGTACGCCTCCGCGCGCGCACAGCGAGCCCCCGGAGGGTGCCGCTCCGTCACCCCCAGCTAGTAGTGTGGCGAGCTCGGAGGCCACAGCGCCCTTCCGAGAGGTGGGATACGGGGATATGAGCGTCGGCACGAGCAGAGCACCGGGGGCACGGGACACCCTGCGCCGGCCCGCGCCCCGATGCGGCCCCGACGACCTCACCACCCTCGCCGACAGCGGCCTCCACCCGGACGACCTGCCCGACGGACTCGTCGTCGCCGACGAGACCGGGCACGTCATCTGCTTCAACGCGGCGGCCGTCCGCATCACGGCCGTCCCCGCCGCCGACGCCCTCGGCCACCCCCTGGAGCGCGCGCTCCCTTTAGAGGACCTCGAAGGCCGCCGCTGGTGGCAGCTGACCGACCCGTACGGCGGCCTCGCCACCCGCTTCGCCCAGCCCGAGCGCAATCTGCTGCTGCCCGGCGGGCGAGAGGTCCTCGTCTCCGCGCGCTATGTCCGCACCGCGCCCACCGGCCCCGTCCGTCGCGTCGTCGTCTCCCTCCGTGACACCGAGGCCCGCCGCCGCACCGAGCGCAGCCACGCCGAGCTGATCGCGACCGTCGCCCACGAGCTGCGCTCGCCCCTCACGTCGGTGAAGGGCTTCACCGCGACCTTGCTCGCGAAGTGGGAGCGGTTCACCGACGACCAGAAGAAGCTGATGCTGGAGACCGTCGACGCCGACGCGAACCGCGTCACGCGCCTCATCGCCGAGCTCCTCGACATCTCCCGCATCGACTCCGGACGCCTCGAAGTGCGCCGCCAGCCCGTCGACATCGGCGCCGCTGTGGCCCGCCACGTCCAGGCCCACGTCGCCTCAGGACAGCCGGCCGACCGCTTCCTCGTCCGGGTGGAACAGCCCCTGCCCGACCTCTGGGCCGACCCGGACAAGATCGACCAGGTGCTCAGCAACCTTCTGGAAAATGCCGTGCGCCATGGCGAGGGAACGGTCACCATCGACGTCATGCCCTCGGCATCACCCCGCGAGCGGGAGTGCGCCGGCACGTCGGTCACCGTGAGCGACGAGGGGCCAGGCATCCCGGAGGAGTCCATGAACCGCGTCTTCACCCGCTTCTGGCGGGGCAGCAAGCGAGGCGGCACCGGACTCGGCCTGTACATCGTCAAGGGCATCGTCGAGGCCCACGGCGGGACCATCACGGTCGGTCGCGCGCCCGGCGGCGGCGCACAGTTCCGATTTACGTTGCCCGTGGGGGCCCCGGCGTACCTGAACGCCTGAGCGGGCCCCCACGGGCACATCGGCACACCCCACCCCCGTTAGACTCGGTGTTTGGCACTTTGCGTCCCAATCCTGAGACGAATCGTCTCCGAGTCGTGGACGGGGACCATCCGCCAAACCAACCGGAAGCACGGGAAGAGATGTCGGCACCGAATAAGTCGTACGACCCTGTTGAGGTCGAGGCCTTGAAACCGGAAGAGATCGAGCGCATGCGGGACGAGGCGCTCGCCGCCTTCGCGGCCGCGGACTCCCTCGGCGCGCTCCAGGAGGCCAAGGTCGCCCACACCGGCGGCACCTCGCCCCTGTCGCTCGCCAACCGCGAGATCGGCGCCCTGCCCCCGCAGGCCAAGGCCGAGGCCGGCAAGCGCGTCGGCATGGCCCGCGGCGCCGTCAGCAAGGCGCTCGCCGCCCGCCAGTCTGAGCTCGAGGCCGAGCGCGACGCGCGCGTCCTGGTCGAGGAGGCCGTGGACGTCACGCTGCCCTACGACCGGACCCCGGCCGGCGCCCGCCACCCCCTGACCACGCTCTCGGAGCGCATCGAGGACGTCTTCGTGGCCATGGGCTACGAGGTCGCCGAGGGCCCCGAGGTCGAGGCGGAGTGGTTCAACTTCGACGCCCTGAACATCGGCCCCGACCACCCGGCGCGGGGTATGCAGGACACGTTCTTCGTCGAGGGCCCCAAGGGCCGCGAGACCGAGTCGAACGTCGTCCTGCGCACCCACACGTCCCCCGTGCAGGTCCGGTCCATGCTCGACCGCGAGCCGCCGGTCTACGTGATCTGCCCGGGCCGCGTGTACCGCTCCGACGAGCTGGACGCCACGCACACTCCGGTGTTCATGCAGGTCGAGCTGCTCGCCGTCGACGAGGGCCTGACGATGTCGGACCTCAAGGGCACCCTCGACCACATGGTCCAGGCGCTCTTCGGGGAGGGCATGAAGACCCGCCTGCGGCCGAACTTCTTCCCGTTCACCGAGCCGTCCGCCGAGATGGACATGGTCTGCTACGTGTGCCGCGGCGAGTCCGTCGGCAACCCGGACCGGCCGTGCCGCACCTGCTCCTCCGAGGGCTGGATCGAGCTCGGCGGCTGCGGCATGGTCAACCCCAAGGTGCTGACCGCGGCGGGCATCGACCCCGAGAAGTACAGCGGATTCGCCTTCGGGTTCGGCATCGAGCGGATGCTGATGTTCCGCCACAACGTCGAAGACATGCGAGACATGGTCGAGGGTGACATCCGGTTCACCCGGCCGTTCGGGATGGAGATCTGATGCGTATCCCGCTTTCCTGGCTGCGGGAGTACGTCGATCTCCCCGCCACCGAGACCGGCCGTGACCTGCAGGAGAAGCTCGTGGCCACCGGCCTCGAGGTCGAGACCGTCGAGCAGCTCGGCGCAGGCCTCAAGGGCCCCCTCGTCGTCGGTCAGGTGCTGACCATCGAGGAGCTGGAGGGCTTCAAGAAGCCCATCCGCTTCTGCACCGTGGACGTCGGCCGGGCCAACGGCACGGGCGAGCCGCAGGAGATCGTCTGCGGCGCCCGTAACTTCGCCGTCGGCGACAAGGTCGTCGTGGTCCTGCCCGGCGCCGTGCTCCCGGGCGACTTCGCGATCGCCGCGCGCAAGACGTACGGCAAGACCTCGCACGGCATGATCTGCTCCGGCGACGAGCTGGGCATGGGCGACGACGGCTCCGGTGGCATCATCGTCCTGCCGCCCGAGCACGAGGTCGGCACCGACGCGATCGAGCTCCTGCAGCTCGTCGACGAGGTTCTCGACATCGCCGTCACCGCCAACCGCGGCGACTGCCTGTCCCTGCGCGGTGTCGCCCGCGAGGCCGCCATCGCGTACGGCCTGCCGCTGCGCGACCCGGCACTCCTCGACGTGCCCGCGCCCAACGCGAACGGCTACCCGGTCCGGATCTCCGAGCCGGCCGGCTGCGACCGCTTCACCGCGCGCACCGTCACCGGCCTCAACCCCGAGGCCCGCTCCCCGATCTGGCTCCGGCGCCGGCTGCAGAAGGCGGGCATGCGCCCGATCTCGCTCGCCGTCGACATCACCAACTACGTGATGCTGGAGCTCGGCCAGCCCCTGCACGCCTACGACCGCTCCCTCGTCCAGGGCGCGATCGGCGTGCGCCGGGCCGAGCAGGGCGAGAAGTTCACCACCCTCGACGGCGCCAAGCGTGTACTCGACGCCGAGGATCTGGTGATCACCGACGACCGCGGCCCCATCGGCCTCGCGGGCGTCATGGGCGGAGCCAACACGGAGATCGCCGACCACGACGCCGACGCCGGGACCACCGACGTCGTCATCGAGGCCGCGCACTTCGACCCCGTCTCCATCGCCCGCACCGCGCGCCGCCACAAGCTGTCCTCCGAGGCGTCCAAGCGCTTCGAGCGCGGCGTCGACCCGCAGGCCGCGTCCGCCGCGGCCCAGCGCACCGTCGACCTCCTCGTGCTCCTCGCGGGCGGCACCGCCGACCCCGGCGTCACCGAGGTCATCGCGCCCTCCGCGCCGCACACCATCACGCTCCCGGCGGACCACCCCGACAAGGTCGCGGGTGTCACGTACGGCCGCGAGACCGTGGTGCGCCGCCTCCAGCAGGTCGGCTGCGACGTCTACGGCCAGGACAACCTGACGGTCACCGTGCCGTCGTGGCGTCCCGACCTGGTCGAGCCGAACGACCTGGCCGAAGAGGTCATCCGGCTCGAGGGCTACGAGAACCTGCCCTCGACGCTGCCGAGGCCCCCGGCGGGCCGCGGCCTGACCGAGCGCCAGCGGCTCCACCGCCGCGTGGGCCGCGCCCTGGCCGGCGCCGGTTACGTCGAGGCGCTGAACTACCCGTTCATCAGCGACGAGACGCTTGGCAAGCTCGGCATCGAGCAGGACGACCCGCGCCGCACCACGGTCAAGCTGGTCAACCCGCTCTCCGACGAGGAGCCCGCGCTCCGTACGACAATGCTGCCGGGCCTCCTGGAGGCGCTGCGCCGCAACGACGGCCGCGGCTCGCACGACCTGGCGCTGTTCGAGACCGGCCTGGTCTTCCGGCCGACCGGTGACGAGCCGCAGGCCGTCCGCCTGCCCGTCGACCGGCGTCCCACCGACGAGGAGATCGCCGGCCTCGACGCCGCGCTGCCGCGTCAGCCGCGCCACGCCGCGGTCGTCCTCACGGGCGCCCGCGAGCAGGCCGGCTGGTGGGGCAACGGCCGGCCTGCCGACTGGGCGGACGCCGTCGAGGCGGCCCGCACCATCGCCCGCGAGGCCGGTGTCGAGCTGATCGTGCGCGGCGACCAGCACGCGCCCTGGCACCCGGGCCGGTGCGCCGCGCTGTTCGCCGTGGTGGACGGCGCGGAGACGCTCGTCGGCCACGCCGGTGAGCTGCACCCGCGTGTCATCAAGGCGCTGCACCTGCCCGAGCGCAGCTGCGCCATGGAGATCGACCTCGACCTGGTCGAGCGGGCCGGCACCGGCGCGCTCCAGGCGCCGCGGATCTCCACGTTCCCCGTGGCCACGCAGGACGTCGCGCTCGTCGTCGACGCCTCCGTGCCGGCCGCCGACGTGGAGAAGGCGCTGCGCGAGGGGGCGGGTGAACTCCTCGAGTCCCTCCGCCTGTTCGACGTGTTCACGGGCGAGCAGCTCGGTGAGGGCCGCAAGTCCCTCGCCTACGCGCTGCGCTTCCGTGCCACCGACCGCACGCTGACCGTCGACGAGGCGTCCGCGGCCCGCGACGCGGCGGTGGCGCTGGCCGCCGAGCGCACCGGGGCGGTGCTGCGCGGGGCCTGATCCCGGCAGAGCGAGACGCAGTGAGGGGCACCTCCGGACCACCGGAGGTGCCCCTCACTCGTTCGGGTGAGAAGTGGCGGTGATCCGCTCCGAGCGGGGCAGACGCTCGACAGAATCATTGCGGCCGCAGGGCCGACCGCGCTGAACAGGGCCTTAGGGAGGCCGTCGGCATGATCCGTAACCATCCGAGGACGCCCTCCCGACCACCCCGCACCTCCTTCAGATCCCGGCTCACCCGCTCCCGCTCCCTTCGCGTGCGCCGCGCGCTCGATCTGGCGCTGCCCACGGCCTGGGGCGCCGTGGCGATCACCTTCAAGCTGGCGTGCCCGCTCGCGCAGGAGACCGGACTCGGCGCGCGCATCACGTCGAGCGCCGTGTTCTTCGCCGTCGGCACCGGTCTGATACTCCATGTGCGGCGCGGCCTCCAGCGTGAGCTGCGGCAGCTGCGCAGGATCGCGGGGGCGGCACAGAACGTGCTGCTGCGCCCGCTGCCGCCCCGCATCGACGGCCTGGCCATCGCGGCAGGACATCTCTCGGCCGACCGGGGCGCCACCGTGGGGGGCGACCTCTACGAGGTCATCGCCACCGACCACGGCGTGCGCGTGGTCATGGGGGACGTCCGCGGGCACGGCCTCGCCGCCCTGGCGACCGTCGCCGCCGTCCTCGGCAGCTTCCGCGAGGCCGCGCACGACGAGGCCGAACTGACCTGCGTACTGAGGCGACTCGAGCGGGCCATGGCCCGGCATCTGCGCGAGCGGTCGCGGGACGAGCACCCCGCGGCCGGCGGCGCCGAGCCGGTCAGTCCGGTCGCGGAGGAGTTCGTCACCGTGCTGCTCCTGGAGATCCGGCAGGACGGGGAGGTGCTCGCCCTCAACTGCGGGCACCCGTGGCCGTATCTGCTGCGCAGCCATGCGGGTCCCGCGGCCGTGGCGCGTGGCTACGCCGAGTTGGTCGGGGGCGGTGAACCCCTGCCGCCGCTCGGCCCGTTCCCGCTGCCGGCCGAACTGCCGGTCGTCGCGTGCGGGCGGCTTCTTCCCGGGGAGGGGCTGCTGCTCCACACCGACGGGCTCGAGGACGCGCGGGACGCCCGCGGCCGGTTCTTCCCGCTGCCCGCCGCGCTCGCCGAGGCCGTCCGCGTCCAGCCGGTCGTCCCCCAGGCCGTCATCCGTGCCGTGTACGCCCAACTCCTGTGCCACACAGGCGGGTTGCAGGACGACGACGCCGCGCTCCTCGTCCTGCGCAACGACCGCAAGCGAGTCCCCTTGCAGCACGGGGAGCTCCGCGTCCACAGTGCTGCCAAGTGAACGTGGACACCGCGTGACCTGACCCCGGGGCTCTCCTCCCGGGGCGCGCCGTCCGCCGGCCGCGGAGTGTCGGGCAGGCAGCCGGTCGGACGGCGCAAAACGGGCCGCCGCACTGTACGAGGGGGAGCCGGCGGCCCGGCCGGCCTCTTGCGAGGCAGTTCAGTCAATCGAGTTGCATCACACCACAAAAGAGTGCGCAACACCCGGATTCGGGCACTCCGTTCACACCCCGTGTGAAGCCCGCTCCACTACGCTGACGGCACCGAGCCACCGGAGGGCCCTCCATGCAGCCCAACACCTTGCTCGACGCGATACTCGACGAGGCCGGGATCTCCCATGCGGGCCTCGCCGCACATGTGAACCAGGCGGGCCGCGCCAGGGGGCTCGCCCTGCGCTACGAACACACCGCCGTCGCACGGTGGTTGAAGGGCCAGCGGCCACGCGGCCAGGTGCCCGACCTCATCTGCGAGGTCCTCGCCGCCCGCCTGCACCGCCCCGTCACCCTCGACGACATCGGCCTGGGCATGCCCGGCGAACCGGCCACCCCGCACGGCCAGAGTCTGTCCGGATTCGTCGAGCGGGCCACCGCCCTGTGGCGCTCGGACGAACAGCAGCGGCCCCACATACTGGGCGCCCCCGCCGTCACGGGGACCCCGGCCGTGATGCCCGTATGGGAGTGGGAGAACCCGCCCGAGGACACCGACGTGTCGCGCGGCGGGCGCCACCGGGTCAGCGCCGCCGACCTGGAGATGATGCGCTCGGCCCGCACGCACTACGAGCAGATGTACCGCAAGGCCGGCGGCATCGCGACGCGCACCCGCATCGTCGGCTTCCTCAACACGGAGGCGGCGCCTCTGCTGCGCGGCAGCTACACCGACGAGACGGGCCGCCAACTGCACCGCGCCACCGGCGGGTTGGTCGCCATCGCGGGCATCTGCGCCTACGACTCCGACGCGCACGGCCTCGCCCAGCGCTACTTCCACCAGGCCCTACGCCTCGCCAAGGCGAGCGGTGACCGCGGTCTCGGCGCCTATGTCATCGCCCTCCTGGTCAACCAGTCGCTCCACATGAGGCAGTACCGGCAGTCGGTGGCCTTCGCGGAGGCCGCGCTGCGGGCCGCCGGGCGGCACATCACGCCGGCGCTCGCCTCGGATCTGTACGCGATGCAGGCCAAGGCGTACGCACACCTCGGCGACGGCAGCAGCGCCCTGTCCTGCATCCGGCGTGCCGAGTCGGCCGCCGACCGCATCCGGCGCGGCCATGAACCGGACGAGACGGGCTATGTCCAGCCCGGACTCGTCAACGTGCAGGTGGCGGAGGCCCTCTTGAGCCTCGGCGACCTCACCTCGGCACGTGAACACGCGGCGGCGGCCGTGCACAACCCCGCCCACGACCGGGGGCGGGTGCACCGCCTCGCCATGCTCAGCCAGATCGAGCTGAGACAGGGCAACGCCGAGAAGGCCGTCGCGATCGCCGTGGAGATGGCCGAACGGGCGCGGGGAATGGAGTCCCAGCGGCTGCGCGACAGACTCCGGGCGGTACGCGAACACCTGGTGCGCAACGGCTGTGCCGGCACGGCCGAGGCCGCCGAACTCATCGACGGGGCACTGCGCGTACCGCTCTGAGTCCGACCTGCACCGCTCTCTCACGCTCCGCTGCTGCGATATTGCCATCTAACTCGGCGGAAGGTGGCAGAACCGTGCAGTGGACGAAACAGAACGAACAGACGGTGTATGAAAACCGCTGGTTCCGGGTCAATCTCGCGGATGTCGAGCTCCCGGACGGCCGGCATCTCGACCACTTCGTCATACGGCTGCGGCCGGTCGCCGTGGCCACCGTGGTCAATGAGGCCAACGAGGTGCTGCTCCTGTGGCGGCACCGTTTCATCACCGACAGCTGGGGCTGGGAGCTCCCGGCGGGGGTGATCGAGGACGGCGAGGACATCGCCGCCGCGGCCGCCAGGGAACTGGAGGAGGAGACCGGCTGGCGGCCGGGACCCTTACGCCATCTGATGAGCGTGGAGCCGTCCAACGGTCTCGAGGACGCGAGGCACCACGTCTACTGGGCCGAGGAGGGTTCGTACGTCGGCCATCCCGAGGACGACTTCGAGTCGGACCGCAGGGAGTGGGTCCCTCTCAAGCTCGTCCCCGACATGGTCGCCCGCGGCGAGGTCCCGGCCGCCAACATGGCGGCCGCACTGCTGATGCTGCACCATCTCAGGCTGGGGCAGGACACCCCGGCCTGACCCGGAGGAAAGGCGCTAGCGTCCGAACGCCTGCCAGACGGCAAGGGCGAGCGCGCCGGCCGCGGTGATCGCGGCGACGGCCTGCAGCGGCCATCGGGTGTGCTCGAGCTGGGCGACCCGGGTGCTCAGATCGTCCTGGTCCTTGACGCTCTGTTCATCGCGCTGGGTGAGCAACGCCAGCTTGCCGTCGACGCGGGCGAGACCCACATCGAGGCTGCGGCGTAACTCCGCGAGTTCTTCCGGGACCACGGGACGCTCGGGGTCGGCGGTCACGGGTCGGCTCCTTTCCGTAGTCGGCAGATCCGTTGCCTTACGCACGGGAAGTCAACTCGCCCGGTGGGTACGGCGGGAGAGTGTGCGATGGGCATATGCGGGCCCGGTGCGCACACGGTGTGCGAACGGTTCGGGCCCGGCACTCCGAAGAGTGCCGGGCCCGAACTTTCGACTACGCAGAGTCAACGCGGTGCGGAACCGCGCGCGGTCACGAGTACTGGTAGAAACCCGAGCCCGTCTTGCGGCCGAGACGGCCCGCGTCGACCATCCGCTGGAGCAGCGGGGGAGCGGCGTACAGGGGCTCCTTGAACTCCGCGTACATCGAGTCGGCGACCGAGGCGACGGTGTCGAGGCCGATGAGGTCGGCGAGCTTGAGCGGGCCCATGGGGTGGGCGCAGCCGAGCTCCATGCCGTTGTCGATGTCCTCGCGGCTGGCGATGCCCGACTCGAACATCCGGATCGCGGAGAGCAGATACGGGATCAGCAGCGCGTTGACCACGAAGCCCGAGCGGTCCTGGGCGCGGATCGCGTGCTTGCCGAGGATCTTCTCGACGAGGGACTGGGCGCGGCTGATGGTGCCCTCGGAGGTGGTGAGGGCCGGGATCAGCTCGACGAGCTTCTGTACGGGCGCCGGGTTGAAGAAGTGGATACCGATGACGTGGTCGGGGCGCGAGGTCGCCACGGCCAGCTTGACCAGCGGGATCGAGGAGGTGTTGGACGCCAGGATGGCGTCCTGCCGGGTGACGACCTGGTCGAGCACCTGGAAGATCTCGGTCTTGACCTGCTCGTTCTCGACGACGGCCTCGATGACGAGGTCCCGGTCGGAGAACTCCCCGAGGTCGGTGGTGAAGCTCAGGCGGGCCAGGGTCTCGGCCAGCTCCTCGGCGCTGATCTTGCCGCGCTCGGCCGCCTTGGAGAGGGAGTTGTGCAGCCGGGTACGGCCGATCTCCAGGGCCTCGCCGGTGGTCTCAGCCACCATGACGTCCAGACCGGCGCGGGCGCAGACCTCTGCGATCCCGGCTCCCATCTGGCCGCAGCCCACCACTCCGACGCGCTGGATGTCCCCCATAGGGTCGGTCACCTCGTGCCTTTCGCTGTTCTCCGGCCGGCAGGACCCCCGGGTTCCGGCGCCTGCCTCGGCCCTGCACGTTACTCGGAACCTCCCGTACACGGCGGGCCGGGTCGGGCATGCTGTCCCCAGTGCGGCCCGGAACGGCCGGGCCTGTTGGCCATCGGGTGGGCGGATGAGGCATTTGTCACGCAGGGGCTTCACAGTCGCGGCGGCGGCCGCGCTGACCGGGCTCGCCGCAGGGGACGCGGCCGCCGCCGGGTCCCGTCACGCTCCGGTGGCCCGCGACATGCGGGGCATGTGGCTGGCGACGGTGGCCAACCTCGACTGGCCCTCGAAGGCGGGCCTGAGCGCCGCGCAGCAGCGTACGGAGCTCATCGCCCACCTCGACACGGCGGTGGGCAGGCACCTGAACGCCGTGGTCTTCCAGGTACGGCCGACGGCCGACGCGCTGTGGCCGTCCCCGTACGAGCCCTGGTCGGACGTCCTCACGGGGGTACAGGGCGAGAGTCCGGGCTGGGACCCGCTCGGCACGGCCGTCGCGGAGGCGCACCGGCGCGGGCTCGAACTGCACGCCTGGTTCAACCCCTACCGCATCGCGAACCACACGGACCTCTCCCGCCTCGTGTCCACGCACCCGGCCCGCCGGCACCCCGACTGGGTCGTCCCCTACGGCGGGAAGCTCTACTACAACCCGGGCCTGCCCGACGTTCGCGAGTTCGTCCAGGAAGCGATGCTCGACGCCGTCCGCCGCTACGACATCGACGCCGTGCACTGGGACGACTACTTCTACCCGTATCCGGTCGCGGGCCAGGTCTTCGACGACGACGACGCCTACGCGGCCCACGGCGGGAACTTCCCGGACCGGGCCTCATGGCGGCGCGACAACACCGACCGGCTCGTGCGCGAGATGGCCGCGAGCGTGAAGCGGATCAGGCCGCGCACCCAGTTCGGGATCAGCCCCTTCGGTGTGTGGCGCAACGCCGCGACGGACCCGCTCGGCTCGGACACCCGGGCCGGGGTGCAGACGTACGACGACCTGCACGCCGACACCCGCAAGTGGGTGCGCGAGCGCTGGATCGACTACATCTGCCCGCAGATCTACTGGAACATCGGCTTCGCCGCCGCGGACTACGCGAAGCTCGTGCCCTGGTGGTCGGACGTCGCACGTGGGACGGGCGTGCGCCTCTACGCGGGCGAGGCGCTCTACAAGGCGGGCGATCCGGCGCAGCCCGCCGCGTGGCAGGATCCGGCCGAACTCTCCCGCCACCTCACCTTCGCCGAGCGCTATCCGCAGGTGAACGGACATGTGTTCTTCTCGGCGAAGGAGGTGGGCGCCGACCGGATCGGTGCCATGGCCCGGGTGGTCGAGAACCACTACTGAGAGGGCCGGGTGTGACTAGGGGGCCGGCTCCTCGTGCTGCACGACGGAGTCGGGACCCGGTGACATCACCGCCTCGTGGCCGTCCTGGAAGCGGACCCTGAACGGCGGCTCGCCGTCGTGGCCCATGATTTCGACGATTTCCGCGACCTTGTCGTGCTCGCCCACGGTCCTGCCGTGCACCCGCAGATGGTCGCCCTTGGTGGCTCGCATCGTGAGTGACCTCCTCGTCCCTCGTCGACCCGTACCTCAAGGGTAGGACCGGGTTCCGGGGTTGGGGACCCTCAGCCGCGGGATCGTTGGGTCACCGCGATGCACACGAGAACGGCCGCCGCGGTCAGGGGCGCGGCGGGGGAGAGGTGTTCGCCGAGCAGGAACACCGACCAGACCAGGGTGAGCAGGGGCTGGGCCAGCTGGAGCTGGCTGGCCTTGGGAATGCCGATGACGGCCATGCCGCGGTACCAGACGACCAGGCCCACGAACTGCGAGCCCACGGCCACCCAGAGCAGCCCCGCGACGGCGTGCCCCGTCAGGTGCACCGGCTCGTGGCTCAGCGCGACGAGCGCCCCCGGCACGGTGAGCGGCAGACACATCACGAGTGCCCAGGCGATGACCTGCCAGCCCGGCATCACGCGGGCCAGGCGGCCGCCCTCCGTGTAGCCGGCGGCGCAGATGAGGAGCGCGCCGAAGAGGTACAGGTCGGCGGTCGTGAGCGTGCCCCCGCTCTGCTGCACGGTGAACGCGATCACGGCGGCGGCGCCCGCGCACGCCGCGATCCAGAAGCTGCGCGAGGGCCGCGCGCCGGTGCGCAGCGCCGAGAACAGGGCCGTCGTCAGGGGCAGCAGGCCGACGACGACGGCGGAGTGCGCGGTGGTGGCCGTCTCCAGGGCGAGGGTCGTGAGCAGCGGGAACCCGAGCACGACGCCCGCGCCCACCACGGCGAGACCGGCCCAGTGGCGGCGCTCGGGGACGGCGACGCGCAGCGCGAGCAGACAGGAGCCGGCGATCACGGCGGCGAGGACGCTCCGCACGGTGACCAGGCTCCAGGGCCCGAACCCTTCGAGTCCCCAGGCGGTGGCGGGGAAGGTGAGCGAGAAGGCGGTGACGCCGAGCGCGGCGAGGACGGTCCCACCACGGGTCGCCTTCGCGGTGAGGGGAGTGGTGGGGGTGGGGCCAGGACGTGTCGCGGTGCCCGCGGCGGGGGCCGCGTTCGCGTCAACTGCTATCCGGGTGGCGGTAGTAGCGCTATTCTCTGTCCTCATGCATGAGCGTAGCAGTGTGGGTGAGCTGGCGGAACGGCTGCGGGAGGAGCTGGATCGCTACTCTCCCGGTGGAAAGCTGCCGTCCAGCCGGGCTCTCGTCGAACGGTTCAGGGTGAGCCCGGTGACCGTGTCACGCGCGCTCGCGCAGCTCGCCGCGGAGGGCCTTGTCGTGACACGTCCGGGGGCCGGGGCGTTCCGCGCGGAGCCCCGCGCCGCGACACACCCGGCCGGTGACACCTCCTGGCAGGCGCTGGCGCTGAGCGCCGACTCCGCGACCGAACTGGTGCCGAGGGCCGTGGATGCCTCCGGAGTCCTGGTCACGCTCTCCGCCCCGCCACCGGGTGTCGTCGAGTTCAACGGCGGCTATCTGCACCCCTCGCTCCAGCCGGAACGCGCCATGGCCGCAGCTCTGGCCCGCGCGGGCCGCCGCCCCGGCGCGTGGGGTCGGCCCCCGGTCGACGGCATCCCCGAACTGCGCGAGTGGTTCGCCCGCGGCATCGGCGGCGCCATCACCGCCGCCGAGGTACTGATCGCGTCCGGTGGTCAGTCCGCCCTGGCCACCGCGCTGCGCGCCCTGGCCCCGCCCGGCGCCCCCGTCCTCGTCGAATCACCGACGTATCCGGGCATGCTGGCGATCGCGCGCGCGGCGGGGCTGCGGCCCGTGCCCGTGCCGGTCGACACGGACGGGGTGCGTCCGGAGCTGCTCGCCGAGGCGTTCCGGGCGACCGGGGCGCGTGTGTTCGTGTGCCAGCCGCTGTTCCAGAACCCCACGGGCGCGGTCCTCTCCGCTCAGCGGCGCCCCGAGGTGCTGAGGATCGCGCGCGAGGCCGGTGCGTTCATCATCGAGGACGACTTCGTCCGCCGCCTCGTCCACGAGGACGCGGGACCGCTGCCCAGGCCGCTGGCCACCGACGACCACGACGGGGTCGTCGTCCATGTCTGCTCCCTGACCAAGGCGACCTCGCCGAGCTTCCGCATCGGCTGCCTCGCCGCGCGCGGCCCCGTCCTCGAACGGCTGCGCGCGATTCAGGTCGTCGACCACTTCTTCGTGCCGCGCCCGCTCCAGGAGGCCGCCCTCGAACTGGTCGGCTCGCCGGCCTGGCCGCGCCATCTGCGCACGGTGGCCGCCCACTTGAAGGTGCGCCGCGACACCATGACGGCGGCCCTGCGCACCACCCTGCCCGAACTCACGGTGGGGTACGTGCCGTTGGGCGGCTATCTGCTGTGGCCGCGGCTGCCCGACGGCACGGACGAGGCGGCGCTCGTCGCGGGGGCGCTGCGCGCGGGCGTCGCCGTCGCGCCCGGGCGCCCCTACTTCTCCGCCGAGCCACCGGCCCCGCACATCCGGCTGAGCTTCGCGGCGGTCGCCGGGCCCGCGGAGATCACGGAGGGCGTCCGCCGGCTGCGGACCGCGTGCGACGAGGTATTCGAGTAGGCGACGGGAGGTACCAGCGCCCGAAACCTGCTCGACGGACACCGGCGACGCCTGCAAATCTCGCGTCATGACCGACACACACACCACGGCCCCCGTGCTCCCCGACGGCTACGAGATCTCGACCGACGCCGCCCGCGTCGACTCCGCCCGCGTGCACCAATGGCTCTCCACGGACGCCTACTGGGCCATGGGCCGCGCCCGCGAACACCAGGACCGGGCGATCGCGGGCTCGCTGAACTTCGGGGTGTACGACGCCACCTCGGGCGAGCAGGTCGCGTACGCCCGTGTCGTGACCGACCACGCCACGTTCGCCTGGCTCTGCGACGTCTACGTGGACCGGGCCGTCCGCGGCAAGAACGTGGGCACTGCGCTCGTCGCCGCCGTCCGCGGCCACCTGGAGCCGCTCGGCCTGCGCCGCATCATGCTCGCCACACGGGACGCGCACGGGGTGTACGACAAGGTGGGCTTCGCGGCGCTCGCCGAGCCGGAGAACTGGATGGTGCTGACCCTGCGGTGAGCGCGCGGCGGGGCGCATGCGGCCGGCATACGCCCCGTGGACTCTTGACCGCAGCCGTGGCACGCCCCACGATCACCGCATGCCCGTTCGCGTGACGCTTCTCGCCGCCGCGCGCAGCGCCTCGCTGCTCGCCGAGCGCTTCGACGACGACCGGCCCCTCGACCACACCGGCCGGCACGAGGTGGAGCTGGCCTCCCCCGCGCTGGTGCCACTCGCCGCGGCGGAGCTGCGCTACTGCGCGCCCACCGCCCGAAGCCGCGGCACCGCCGAGGCGCTCGGCCTCGCGCCCCTGGCCCAACTCGCCCTCCGGGACTGCGACATGGGCCGCTGGCGCGGGCGCACGCTCGCCGAGGTGACGGCCGTCGAGCCGGGCGCCGTCGACGCCTGGCTGCGCGACCCGCGAGCGGCGCCGCACGGCGGGGAGTCGCTGCTCGCGTTCATATCGCGGGTCGGCGGCTGGCTCGACACGCGGCCGAACGACGACGGCGCGACCGTCGTGGCGGTCGCCGAGCCGGCCGTCGTGCGGGCGGCGCTCGTCTACGCGCTCAAGGCGCCCCCGTCGACGTACTGGAACATCGACGTACGCCCCCTGTCGGCCGCCGTCCTCACGGGGAGCGCGGGCCGCTGGAGCGTGCGGCTCGACGCCGCGGTGTGAGTCAGGGCGCGGCGCGGGTGTACGCGGTGGTGAGCACCAGGTCCTTCGCCGGGCCCCTGACCCGCCACTCCATCCGCCAGTCGTCCGGTCCTGTCACCTCGAACGCGCCGCGGTAGAGGTCCGCCGCACAGGGGTGGTCCGCCGTGTGGCGGCCGGTGCGCAGGTCCAGGTCGTGGAAGAAGCGGCCGTCGGAGAATCGCACGACGGCCGTGCCGGGAGCGTCGCCCGGCAGGAACAGCAGATTGCGCTCGGCGGGCCGGGCGGTGCCGTGCCACACGAAGGTGCCCGCCTCGTGGTGCAGCAGCCCGCCCGCGTCGTCGGACGTGAATTGCGTGGTGCCGGAGAAGGTGCCGACCGCGTCGCCTGCGAGGTCCCGCACCGTCCGCTCGACGTGCCACCGGCCCGCCAGATGGGCCAGCACGTCGGGAACCGGCCAGGCCTCACTCATGTCGTCCCACCCATCTCGTTGCCCGGGTTCCCCATTTTGCCGCCTGCCGGGACCGCCCGGCGACGGGGTCGCGCCGCCGGAAATCCCCTGCGCCACCCGCGCGGCCTCTGCCACGCCCTGCCGCATGACGACTGGAAAGGCGGACACCGCCACCCTCCGGTGAGCCCGGTGACGCGTCCCCGCAGGGGACCCTCGAAGATCACGTCCACCCCTCCCCGCTCCTCCGGCGACTCCGGCGAGCGCGTCGAGCCGGCGCAGATCGCCGCTGCCGACCGGCTCCGCCACGCACTGTCCACGCGCCCCGTCGACCGGGCGCGCGCCGAAGCCGCCGTCACCGGCCTGTACCGCCGGCTCGGCGTGTCCCGGCGGCCGGGAGCGAGCTCCTGCGCGGCGCCGCTGGCGGCGATCCGCACACCCTCGTCGCGGATGACGGCGCCTGCCTCTGGACGGACCGCGTCGCCGACCCCACGGGCCTCGCGCTCGGCATGATCGAGAACACCGCCGTCGCCTGTCTCATCCACCCCGAACACGGCGGCACCGGCATCGCCCCCGGCCGCGGTGATCACTCGCATTGCATAAACGTGCATTCATGCGTATAGTCATGCCATCCAAGAGGAGGGTTCCATGGCGGTACGCGTAGCAGTGGCAGGGGCAAGCGGATACGCGGGCGGAGAGCTGCTGCGTCTGCTGCTCGCTCATCCCAATGTGGAGATCGGCGCCCTGACCGGCAACTCGAACGTGGGGCAGCCCCTCGGTGCGCTCCAGCCGCACCTGGTGCCGCTGGCCGACCGGATCCTCGAGCCGACGACCGCCGAGGTGCTCTCCGGCCACCACGTGGTCTTCCTCGCGCTGCCGCACGGGCAGTCCGCCGCCGTCGCCGAGCAGCTCGGCGAGGACACGCTCGTCGTGGACATGGGCGCCGACTTCCGGCTGAAGGACGAGGGCGACTGGGAGAAGTTCTACGGCAGCTCGCACGCCGGGACCTGGCCCTACGGGCTCCCCGAGCTGCCCGGTGCGCGCGCCGCGCTGGAGGGCACCAAGCGCATCGCGGTCCCCGGCTGCTACCCGACGGCCGTCTCCCTCGCGCTCTTCCCCGCGTACCAGGCCGGGCTCGCCGAGCCGGAGGCCGTGATCGTCGCCGCGTCCGGGACGTCCGGCGCGGGCAAGGCGCCCAAGCCGAACCTGCTCGGTTCCGAGGTCATGGGCTCCATGTCCCCGTACGGCGTGGGCGGCGGTCACCGGCACACTCCCGAGATGATCCAGAACCTGGGCGCGGTCGCCGGTGTGCCGGTCTCCGTCTCCTTCACTCCGACGCTGGCCCCGATGCCGCGCGGCATCCTCGCCACGTGCAGCGCCAAGGCGAAGCCGGGCGTGAGCGCCGAGAGCGTACGGGCCGTCTACGAGAAGGCCTTCGCCGACGAGCCGTTCGTGCACCTGCTCCCGCAGGGGCAGTGGCCCGCGACCTCTTCGGTGTACGGCTCGAACGCCGTGCAGGTGCAGGTCGCGTACGACTCGGCGGCCGGCAGGATCATCGTGATCAGCGCCATCGACAACCTCACCAAGGGCACCGCGGGCGGCGCCCTCCAGAGCATGAACATCGCCCTCGGCCTCGACGAGACCACCGGGCTCACCACGATCGGAGTCGCGCCGTGAGCGACGCACGCGCGGCCGCCGGGCCGCAGACGGGTACGAAAGCCGCGCCGCTGTGCCGCGCGGGCGGAGAAGCGAACAAGGAGTCCCAGTGAGTGTGACGGCAGCCAAGGGATTCACGGCCGCGGGCATCGCCGCCGGGATCAAGCAGAACGGCAACCCGGACCTGGCCCTCGTGGTCAACAGCGGGCCCCGCCTGGCCGCCGCGGGCGTCTTCACCTCCAACCGCGTGAAGGCCGCACCGGTGCTCTGGTCGGAGCAGGTCCTCAAGGGCGGGATCGTGTCCGCCGTCGTCCTCAACTCCGGTGGCGCCAACGCCTGTACGGGTCCCAAGGGCTTCCAGGACACGCACGCCACGGCGGAGAAGGTCGCGGAGGCGCTCGGCCTGAACGCGGGCGAGGTCGCCGTCGCCTCGACCGGCCTCATCGGCGAACTGCTCCCCATGGACAAGCTTCTGCCGGGCGTCGACACGGCGGTCGCGCAGCTCGGCCCGCATGGCGGTGAGAAGGCCGCCGTCGCCATCAAGACCACCGACTCCGTTCACAAGACCGCGGTGTTCGAGGGCGACGGATGGACGGTCGGCGGCATGGCCAAGGGCGCGGGCATGCTCGCCCCCGGCCTCGCCACCATGCTCGTCGTCCTGACGACGGACGCCGACCTGGAGGCCGACGTCCTGGACAAGGCCCTGCGGGACGCCACCAAGGTCACCTTCGACCGCGTCGACTCCGACGGCTGCATGTCGACGAACGACACCGTGCTGCTCCTGGCCTCCGGCGCTGCCGAAGTGACCCCCGAATACGCCGAGTTCGCCGAGGCCGTCCGCACGGTCTGCGACGACCTCGGACGGCAGCTCATCGGCGACGCCGAAGGCGCCAGCAAGGACATCAGGGTCGACGTCATCAACGCCGCGAGCGAGGACGACGCCGTCGAGGTGGGCCGCTCCATCGCCCGTAACAACCTCCTCAAGTGCGCGATCCACGGGGAGGACCCCAACTGGGGCCGGGTGCTGTCCGCGATCGGTACGACGTCCGCGGCCTTCGAGCCCGACCAGCTGAACGTCGCCATCAACGGCGTCTGGGTCTGCAAGAACGGCGGCGTCGGCGAGGACCGCGAGCTCGTCGACATGCGCTTCCGGGAGGTCGTCATCACCGCCGACCTGGCGGCCGGCTCCGAGACCGCGACGATCTGGACGAACGACCTGACCGCGGACTACGTCCACGAGAACAGCGCGTACAGCTCATGAGTACGACGCGGAAGCACACCGCGCTGCCCAAGGCACAGATCCTCATCGAGGCGCTGCCCTGGCTCACCCGGCACCAGGGCAAGACCGTCGTCATCAAGTTCGGCGGCAACGCCATGATCGACGAGGACCTCAAGGCCGCCTTCGCGCAGGACGTCGTCTTCCTGCACCACGCGGGCCTCAAGCCCGTCGTCGTGCACGGCGGCGGACCGCAGATCAGCAAGGCCCTCGACCGGCACGGCATCGTCAGCGAGTTCAAGGCGGGTCTGCGGGTCACCACCGAGGACGCGATGGACGTCGTGCGGATGGTGCTGGCCGGCCAGGTGCAGCGCGAGCTCGTCGGGCTCCTCAACGAGCACGGCCCGCTCGCCATCGGCCTCACCGGCGAGGACGCGCACACCATCACCGCCACCAAGCACAGGCCCGAGATCGGCGGCGAACTGATCGACATCGGCCGGGTCGGCGAGATCACCGAGATCGACACCGGCGCCATCGAGGCCCTGCTCGCCGACGGCCGTATCCCGGTCGTCTCCTCGATCGCCCGCTCCCAGGACGACGGACACGTCTACAACGTCAATGCCGATACGGCGGCTGCGGCCCTCGCTGCGGCGCTGGGCGCCGAGACCCTGATGGTCCTGACCGACGTCGAGGGCCTCTACGAGGACTGGCCGAACTCCGACGAGGTCATCAGCAGGCTCACCGCCAAGGAGCTGGAGAAGCTCCTTCCCGAGCTGGCCAGCGGCATGGTGCCCAAGATGGAAGGCTGCCTGCACGCCGTGCGGGGCGGCGTGACGACCGCCCGCGTCATCGACGGCCGGGTCCCGCACTCGATCCTGCTGGAGATCTTCACCGACGAGGGCATCGGCACGATGGTCGTGCCGGACGCCCCCGAGGCCACCGACGTGAGCGCCATCGACGTACAGGGGGAGTCATGAGCAACCAGGAGCTGACCGCGCGCTGGCAGGGCGCGCTCATGGACAACTACGGCACGCCCCGGCTGCCCCTCGTCCGCGGCGCGGGCGCCAAGGTGTGGGACGCCGACGGCAAGGAGTACATCGACTTCGTCGGCGGCATCGCGGTCAACGCCCTCGGGCACGCGCACCCCGCGGTCGTCCGGGCGGTCACCGAGCAGATCGCCTCCCTCGGCCATGTCTCGAACCTCTTCGTCGCCGAGCCGCCCGTCGCGCTCGCCGAACGGCTCCTCCAGCTCTTCGGCCGGTCCGGCCGCGTGTACTTCTGCAACTCGGGCGCCGAGGCCAACGAGGGCGCCTTCAAGATCGGCCGCCTGACGGGCCGTTCGCACATGGTCGCCACCCAGGGCGGCTTCCACGGCCGGACGATGGGCTCCCTCGCGCTGACGGGCCAGCCCGGCAAGCAGGAGCCGTTCGTACCGCTGCCCGGCGACGTCACGCATGTCCCGTACGGCGATGCCGAGGCGCTGCGGGCGGCGGTCACTGAAGAGACCGCGCTCGTGATCATCGAGCCGATCCAGGGCGAGAACGGTGTCGTCGTGCCGCCCGCCGGCTACCTCAGGGCGGCCAGGGAGATCACCCGGGCCACCGGCACCCTCCTCGTCCTCGACGAGGTGCAGACCGGCATCGGCAGGACCGGCCACTGGTTCGCGTACCAGGCGGAGGAAGGCATCGACCCCGATGTCGTCACGCTCGCCAAGGGGCTCGGCGGCGGACTGCCCATCGGCGCGACCGTCGCGTTCGGCGAGGCGGCCCAGCTGCTCAAGCCCGGTCACCACGGCACGACGTTCGGCGGGAACCCCGTCGCCTGCGCGGCCGGCCTCGCGGTGCTCGACACCGTCGCGGGCGAGGGCCTCCTGGACAACGTCAAGCGTGCCGAGGCGCGGCTGAGGGACGGGATCGCGTCACTCCGGCACCCGCTCGTCGGCCACGTAAGGGGCGCCGGGCTCCTCCTGGGTATCGTGCTCACCGAGCCGCTCGCGCCCCAGGTGCAGCAGGCGGCTCAGGATGCCGGCCTCCTGGTGAACGCGCCCGCCCCCGATGTCGTACGGCTCATGCCGCCGCTCAACCTCCACGACGACGAGGTGGACACCCTGCTCCAGGCGCTGCCCGGCGTCCTGGACAAGGCCCTCGAAGGGGCCGACGGGGAAGGACGATCCTGAGGAATGGGACGACGACGATGAGTCAGGCGCAGGACAACGAGCACGCCGCGGGACCCGCCGTGCCGCAGACCCGCACCGCGCGCCACCGCCGGATCGTGGACATCCTCAACCGGCAGCCGGTGCGCTCACAGAGCCAGCTGGCGAAGCTGCTCGCCGACGACGGCCTCACGGTCACGCAGGCGACGCTCTCCCGGGACCTGGACGAGCTGGGCGCGGTCAAGATCCGCAACACCGGCGGCGAGCTGATCTACGCGGTGCCCAGCGAGGGCGGCTTCCGCACCCCGCAGGCCCCGCTCGGCGGCTCGGCCAAGGAGGAGCGGATGCGGCGGCTCGCGGGGGAACTGCTGATCTCCGCGGAGGCCTCGGCGAACCTCGTGGTCCTGCGCACCCCGCCCGGCGCCGCCCAGTTCCTCGCGTCGGCGATCGACCAGGCGGAACTCCAGGTCATCCTCGGCACGATCGCGGGTGACGACACCTTGATGCTGATCAGCCGCGACCCGGCCGGCGGGCAGGCGCTCGCCGACCATCTGCTGCGGCTCGCCCAGAACCACTGAGTGCGCTGAATCGTTCGGGCTCGCGCCCCGGACCGCCCGGGATTCACGGGTGGTCCGGGGCGCTTGCGTGTTTCTCAGGGCTGCTCGGCACGGCGCGCCCGGTACGACATCCAGGCCGCGACCAGGGCGCCCGACACGTTGTGCCAGACGGAGAACACCGCCGCGGGGAGCGCCGCGAGCGGGCTGAAGTGGGCCGTGGCGAGCGAAGCGGCGAGCCCCGAGTTCTGCATGCCGACCTCGAACGCCATCGCGCGGGACGCGGGCGCCCCGAGGCGGGCCAGCTTTCCGGCGCCGTAACCGAGTGCGAGGCCGAGGCCGTTGTGGAGGACGACGGCGAGCAGGACGAGCCCGGCCGCCGACTTGATCGCCGTCGCGCTGCCCGCGACGACCACGGCCACGATGACGGCGATCGTCAGCGCCGAGAGCCAGGGCAGGACGCCGAGCACCCGGTCGACGTACCGGCCGAGGACCAGGCGCACGACGAGCCCCGCGATGACCGGCAGCAGCACGGTCTTGAGGATGTCCGTGACCATCGACCCCGCGTCCACGGGCAGGAACTCACCCGCGAGGAGCAGGGTCAGCGGCGGTGTGACGAGCGGGGCGAGCACGGTCGAGACGGTGGCGACGGAGACGGACAGGGCCACGTCGCCGCGCGCCAGGTAGGTCACCACGTTGGAGGCCGTGCCGCTGGGGGCGCAGCCCACGAGGATCACGCCCGCCGCCAACTGGGGCGGCAGGTCCAGGGCGTTGGCTATCAGCCAGCCGAGCCCCGGCATGATCACGTAGTGCGCGACGAGGCCGAGGCCGACGGCCCACGGCCGCTTCGCGACGCCCTTGAAGTCGTGCGGGGTCATCGTGAGCCCCATGCAGAACATCACCACACCCAGCAGGTACGGGACGTTCGTCTTCCAGCTCACGAAGGCGTCCGGCAGGGCGAGCCCGATACCGCCCGCCGCGAGCACGAGTACGGGGAACACGGTCACGGCCAGGCGCGCGGCGCGGTTGCCGGTGTCCGTCGGCTGGGGGATCAACTGTTCGGTCTGCACCGGGCGATGCAACGCCGCCGCCCTGCGTGCCCGCAACTCCGTCTCGTTATGTGGTCCCTACATCTTCATGGGGTCCCCACATCTTCCCCGCCCTCGTCAGGGAGTCACCGACCAGGTCTCCCCGTCCGCCGTCACCGCGAACGCCGTGACACCGGGCTGCGCCTCCAGCCACGCCCGCGCCCCCGGACCCATCGCGTACGCGGCGGTCGCCCAGGTGTCCGCGTCGGTGAGCCCCTCGTGGACGACGGTCAGGGAGGCGAGACCGCCGACGGGCGCCTGCCCGGTGTGCGGGTCGACGATGTGGCAGCCGCGCTCCGCGGGACCCGACGTGGCCACCGCGAGCGCGCCCTGCCGGGACTCGACGACCGCCGCCACCTGACCCGGGCGCAACGGATGCGCGACGCCCACGCGCCACGGGCCGCCGTGGAGCTGGACGTCGCCGCCGCCGTTCAGGCAGACGCCGGTCGCGCCCGCGGAGAGCAGCGCCTCGGCCGCCCGCTCCACCGCCCACCCCTTGACGAGGCCACTCGGGTCGAAGCCCCCGGAGTGCCCCGCCGTGAACCAGCCGCCGGTGTGCTCCCGCGCCCGCTCGCACAGTCGCAGCACCTCGCGGACCTCGGGCGCACAGTCCTGGGGCGCGAGCTCGCCCCGGGCGATGCGGCTGACCGCGCTGTCCTCGCGGTACGTCGAGAAGACGGCGTCCACGTGACGCAGCCACGCCTCCGCCTCGTCGAGCGCCCGCGGACCCACGTCCGCGCCGCGCACCGTGATCGAGAACACCGTGCCCATGGTGTGCACGACCCGGTGCAGCCCGGCGGCGTCACCCACGGGCCTGGTCCAGCGCGCTCTGCAGCGACGTCATGTAGCCCTCACTGGTGAACGTGGCACCGGAGACCGTGTCGATCCGGGCACTCTGGGCGTCCAGGGTCTCCTGCACGAGTGTCGGGACCGAGGACGAGGCGATGTCCTGGCTGCGCCGGTCGCCCGACGGGGTCTTGACGGCACGGGCGGCGGTGATCTTCGCGCCGTCGACGGTGATCTCGACCTGGACGGGGCCGTAACGCGTCTGCACGGTCTCGCCGGTGAGAGTCCGCTGTCCGGTCGCGCTGCCGGACCCGGTCCCGGACCCCGTGCCGCCCGGGACCGACGGGGACTGGCTGGATCTCGGGGCCTGCGGGCCCGCCGTGACCGGCTGTGAGTGCGGCTTGAGCGCGAGCGCCAGCGTCGTCACGGAGACGGTCGCGACGCAGGTCAGGACGGTACGGCGGATCGGATGGGCTCTCATGGCGCGGCTCACAGCTCGAAGGACTCGTAGTGGACACGGGAAGCGGGCACTCCGGCCTCGCGCAGGGCGTCGTACGAGGCGAGTGCGAGGCCGTGCGGCCCGCACAGGTACACGTCGTGGGCCGCGATGTCCGGGAGCATCCGGCGCAGACCGTCCGCCGTGACGTCCCTCCGTCCGCCGTCGGCGTCGTTCAGGACGTACACGAGGCGGGCGCCGCGTCCGGCAGCGATCGACTCCAGTTCACCGCGCAGCGCCAGCTCCTCGGCGGTGCGCGCCCGGTAGAGCAGCGTCAGGTCGCCCGGCGCCGCCGGCAGCGTCTCGAAGAGCGTGCGCAGGGGCGTGATGCCCGTGCCGCCCGCGAGCAGCAGCACCCGGCGCGAGCGCCGCAGACCCGCCGTGAGCGCCCCGTACGGCCCCTCCGCCCACACCCGCGTGCCCTGCGTCAGGCCAGCGACGGACGCGCTGTGGTCGCCCAGCGCCTTCACCGTGATCCGCAGGAACCCGCCGCGCGGCACCGCCGACAACGAGTACGGGTGCGAGGCTCCCCACATGCCGGGCGTGAGGAAGCGCCAGCGGAAGAACTGACCCGGCTTCGCGCCCAGGGCTTCGAGGCGCCGGCCGCTCACCCACACCGACGTCACCCCCGGCGCCTCCCGCACGACGGCCTCGACGCGCAGCCGGTGCCGGACGTTGAGCCGCACCGGAACCAGAACCCGGAACCACAGCACGAGCGTGGCCACGCCCAGATAGAGGGCGTACCAGGCCGCGCGGGCGGCTGCCCCGCCCGCGAAGTCGGCGCCGAGCGCCAGCTGGTGCCCGAACGCGAGAAAGATCGCCGCGTACGTCAGGACGTGCAGGTAGTACCAGGTCTCGTACCGCATCCGGCGGCGCACCGCCCGTGCCGACACGAAGCCCACCAGCGCGAGCACGGCCGCGCCCGCCGTGCCCTTCAGCATCTCGGGGTAGTCGAGGACGATCGTGCCGAGCTCCGACACGGGGTCGGTACGGCTCTGCGCCGCGTATCCGAGAGTGATCAGGATGATGTGGCCGAGGAGCAGACCGACCGTCCAGCGGCCGGCCGAGGCGTGCCAGCGCGCCGTCCTGTCGCTGCCCAGCCCCTTCTCCAGAAGCGGCACACGCGCCATCAGGGCGACGAGGAGCGCGCACATGTAGCCGCACATCAGGCCCAGGATCCGGCCTGCCCCCGTCAGCCAGCCGTCGGCGCCGGACACGACGCCGGTGCCCTGCCACCACAGGGCGAGCACCGCGGCCCCGCCCGCGCCCGCGGCGGCCAGCAGCGGCACCGCGGGGGAGTGGCGACGCGCCGGGCGCGGGGCGCGGTGACGCAGCGGCGGTGGGCTGTGCGTGGTGGTCACCGGAGCGGCTCCTCGTCGGATCGGGGTCGGGCGGGCCGGACAGAACGCAACTCTGCGGCCCGAACCTCTGAGCGGGCTCTGAACGGGAGGCGCCGCCCGTTGTTCAGAGCGAACTCACAGCAATCCGAGAGAGTCTTGGGACGAGATGAACGAACGCACCGCACTCACCCGCCCCGACGGCACCCCCGTGCGCGTCCTCGTCGTCGACGACGAACCCGACATCGCCGAGGTCGTGACGGGAGTCCTGCGCTACGAGGGCTGGGACGTCCGCACCGCCGGGACCGGCCGTGACGCCGTGCGCGAAGGACTCGACTTCCGTCCCGACGCCGTCGTCCTCGACATCATGCTGCCGGACCGCGACGGCCTGTCCGTCCTGCGCGAACTGCGCGCCGCGCAGCCGCACGTCTGTGTGCTCTTCCTCACGGCCCGCGACACCGTCGAGGACCGGGTCACCGGCATCACCGCGGGCGGCGACGACTACGTGACCAAGCCGTTCAGCCTGGAGGAACTGGTGGCCCGGCTGCGCGGCCTGCTGCGCCGCGCCGGCATGACCAGAGATCTCGCCGAGAGCGCCCAGCTCACCGTCGGCGACCTGGTGATGGACGAGGACGCCCGCGAGGTCACGCGCGGCGGCACGGGCATCGACCTGTCGCCGACCGAGTTCGAGCTCCTGCGCTGCCTGATGCGCAACCCCCGCCGCGTCCTCAGCAAGACCCAGCTCCTCGACCGCGTCTGGTCCTACGACTTCGGCGGCCAGGCCCATGTCGTCGAGCTCTACGTCTCCTACCTCCGCAAGAAGATCGACGCGGGCCGTGAACCCATGATCCACACGGTGCGCGGAGCCGGGTACGTCCTGAAGCCGGCCGGCCGATGAACCGGCCGCGCCCGCGCGTCCCGCACACCCTGCGCGCCCGGCTCACCGCCGGGCTCGTCCTGCTGCTCGCCGTCAGCTGCGCGGCCGTCGGCGTGGCCGCGGTCGTCGAGCTGCGCGGCTTCCTCACCGGGCGCCTCGACCAGCAGCTCCACGACGCCGGGAGCGCCCTGCCGGAGAGCCTCGAACACAGCGGCCGCGGGCCCGACGACCACGACGGCGACGAGCACGCCGACACCCGCCGCCAGGCCACCGGCACCCTCGGGGTCCGGCTCGTCGGCGGCGCCGTCACCAGCGCCGCCGTCGTCCGGGCGGGCTCCGACCCGGCCGACCTGGGCGTGCGCCTGTCCGACGCGGACCGCAGGACCCTCGCCCGCCTGCCCGTCGACGGGCGCGGTCACACCGTCCGGCTGGCGTCCCTGGACCGCTACCGGGTCGAGGCCTCCGAGGGGAGGGACGGCGACGTCCTCGTCACGGGCCTGCCGCTGGAACCCCTGGAAGCCACCGTGCGCCGCCTCGAACTCGTCGCGGCGGGCGTCTTCGGGATCGCGCTCGCCGCCACCGGCGTCGCCGGCGCACTCTGGGTGCGCTGGTCCCTGCGCCCGCTGAGCCGGGTCGCCGCCACCGCCACCCGTGTCAGCGAACTGTCGCTCGCGAGCGGCGCGGTGGTCCTGCCGCCGCGCGCCCCCGAGTCCGACCCGCGCAGCGAGGTCGGCCAGGTGGCGTCCGCCTTCAACCGCATGCTCGGCCACGTCGAGGACGCGCTCACCCGACGGCACGCCTCCGAGGAACGCCTGCGCAGCTTCTCCGCCGACGCCAGCCACGAGCTGCGCACCCCCGTCGCCTCCATCCGCGGCCACGCGGAACTCGCTCTCCTGCACCGGGGGCCCGTACCCGCCGAGGTCCGCCGTGCGCTGGAGCGCATCGCCGCGGAGTCCGGACGGATGGGCGAGGTGGTCGAGGACCTGCTCCTGCTCGCCCGCCTGGACGCGGGCCGGCCCCTGGAACGCGAGCCGGTCGACCTCACGCGCCTCGTGCTCGACGCGGTCACCGACGCCCGGGCGGCAGGCCCGGACCACCGCTGGGCCATGGAGCTCCCGGAGGAACCGGTCACCGTAACGGGCGACGCGCACCGCCTCCACCAGGCCGTCGCCAACCTCCTGGCCAACGCCCGCCTGCACACCCCGCACGGCACCCGTGTCACCGCCCGCATCGACGCCGACGAGCTAGGGGTGTCGCTGTCGGTACGGGACGACGGCCCCGGCGTCCCGGAGGAGATCCGTGACGGGATCTTCGAACGCTTCACCCACGGCGACCGGCCCAGGCAGGCCGGGGCGGGCGGCGGCACCGGACTCGGCCTCGCCATCGTCACGGCGGTCGCGGAGGCGCACGGCGGCACCGCGACGCTGCGCAGCGAGCCCGGCGAGACCGTGTTCACGGTCCACCTTCCGAAGGCGCCGCCTCAGTAGCGCGTGATCGCGGTCGAGCCGCTCGCCGTTCCGATCGCGATGTGCGGCCGCCGGCCGGGCTCGGCCCAGCGCAGGATGCGCCGCATCGCGTCCGCCGGGACCGACACGCACCCGGCCGTCGCCCCGCGCCCGTTCACATGCAGGAAGATCCCCGCGCCGCGCCCGCGCACCGGCCGGTCGTAGTTGTAGGCGATGACGAAGGCGTGCGCGTACTGGGTCGCGTACGACACGAGGTGCTCGGACTCGGCGGCGCGGCAGTCGGCCGGACGCGGCTCGGTCCAGCGGTTGTAGGACCGCGAGTCGTTGTCCTGGCACCACCAGGAGTCCTGGTGCACGCGCCGGTAGGGGGCGGTCGTGCCGGCCGGCGCGGGTTCGATCCCGAAGGCGTAGGGCAGGCCGTACAGACCCGTGGGTGTCGTGTACGTGCCCTGCTTGCGCGAGCCGCCGTCGGCGAGGCCCTTCGCGCCGAACCGCGCCGCCGCCGAACCCGCCGCGACCCACCGGCCGCCGCGTCGGTCCCACCAGGTGACGGTGCCGGTGGTGGAGCCCGTGCCGGCGGCCTGCGCGGTGACGAGCTGGGAGCCGCCGCCCGTGTCGGCCATCCGCTCGGGCAGCGGCGCGGGCCCGCCGGGCGGTGCCGCGCCCAGGATCAGCAGGGCGATCGCCGCGATCAGGGACGCGATGGTGACGGCTCGTGAGCGCATGTGTCAGACGGTAGTCGGGGGCAGCGGGAGCGGCAGCCCCGGAAGTCCGTCGATGCTGCGCTCGATGTGCTCCTTCTTCTTGAAGTACTCGCTCAGGGAGGTGTCGTCCTCGCGCGCGAACCGCTTCCCGTGCAGGTCGCGGTCGGCGTCGTACGACATGAAGGGCACCGCGTATCCGCAGCTGTCGCGGATGAGGTCGGCGGTCACGACGACGATCGCGCGCAGCCCGTGGAGGCTGGGGTCGATATCGGGGAAGTGTTCGAGCAGGTCCTTGAACCGTGGGTCGTCACGGAAGACGGGTTCTCCGTGGCCGTGCACCCGGACGATGTTCGGAGGGCCCTGGAAGGCGCACCACATGAGGGTGATGCGGCCGTTCTCGCGCAGGTGCGCGATGGTCTCGGCGGTGCTGCCGGCGAAGTCGAGATAGGCGACGGTCCGCTCGTCGAGCACGGCGAAGGATCCCGTCAGCCCTTTGGGTGAGAGGTTCACAGTGCCGTCCCCGGAGAGAGGTGCGGTCGCGGTGAAGAACATCGGCTGCTCCTCGATGAAGGTGCGGAGCCTGCCGTCTATGCGTTCGTAGGTCTTTCCCATGGTTCTGGATTATCGGCCCGATATCGTTCGCCTGTCTAAGGATTTCGCGCGCGTCTCGGTCCGTGGAGGGATCGATTGACGAATCATGCAGTGCAATGCATACTCATGCATGACGTCATCGACGTCTTCGCCCCGTCGTCGAAGAGCGCGGCGAAGCGCGACCTCGCCTGATACCCGTTACGGGAAGGGGCGGGACGGGGAAGAGAAAACCCGCCCCGCGTCACCGCACATCTAGGAGCAACCGTGAGCAGCAACACCGGCGATGTCCGCCTCTGGGGCGGCCGGTTCGCCGACGGCCCCGCCGAGGCCCTGGCGAAACTCTCCGCCTCGGTCCACTTCGACTGGCGCCTGGCGCCGTACGACATCGCCGGCTCCCGCGCACACGCGCGCGTGCTGCACAAGGCGGGCCTGCTTACCGAGGACGAGCTGACCCGCATGCTCGCGGGCCTCGACCAGCTCGAAGCGGACGTGGCGGACGGCTCGTTCGTCGGGACCATCGCCGACGAGGACGTCCACACGGCGCTGGAGCGCGGACTGCTGGAGCGGCTCGGCGTCGACCTCGGCGGCAAGCTGCGCGCGGGCCGGTCCCGCAACGACCAGGTGGCCACGCTCTTCCGGATGTACCTGCGCGACCACGCGCGCGTCATCGGCGGCCTCGTCGCCGACCTCCAGGACGCGCTCGTCGGCCTCGCCGAGGCGCACGCCGACGTCGCCATGCCCGGCCGTACGCACCTCCAGCACGCCCAGCCGGTCCTGTTCGCGCACCACGTCCTCGCGCACGTCCAGTCCCTGTCCCGGGACGCCGAGCGGCTGAGGCAGTGGGACGAGCGCACGGCGGTCTCGCCGTACGGCTCCGGCGCCCTGGCCGGTTCGTCGCTCGGCCTCGACCCGGAGGCCGTCGCGAAGGACCTCGGCTTCGAGCACGGCTCGGCCGGCAACTCCATCGACGGCACCGCGTCGCGGGACTTCGTCGCGGAGTTCGCCTTCATCACCGCGATGATCGGTGTGAACCTCTCGCGCATCGCCGAGGAGATCATCATCTGGAACACGAAGGAGTTCTCCTTCGTGACCCTCCACGACGCCTTCTCCACCGGCTCGTCGATCATGCCGCAGAAGAAGAACCCGGACATCGCCGAGCTCGCCCGTGGCAAGTCCGGCCGCCTGATCGGCAACCTGACCGGCCTCATGGCCACGCTCAAGGCCCTCCCGCTCGCGTACAACCGCGACCTCCAGGAGGACAAGGAGCCGGTCTTCGACTCCTGCGACCAGCTCGAGGTCCTGCTGCCCGCGTTCACCGGCATGATGGCCACGCTCACGGTCAACCGGGAGCGGATGGAGGAGCTCGCCCCGGCCGGCTTCTCGCTCGCCACCGACATCGCCGAATGGCTCGTCAAGCAGGGCGTGCCGTTCCGCGTCGCGCACGAGGTCGCCGGTGAGTGCGTCAAGGAGTGCGAGCAGCACGGCATCGAGCTCGACCAGCTCACGGACGAGCAGTTCGCGAAGATCTCCGAGCACCTCACGCCCGAGGTGCGCACCGTCCTCGACGTGCCGGGCGCGCTCGCCTCGCGCAACGGGCGCGGCGGCACCGCTCCTTCGGCCGTCGCGGTGCAGCTCGCCGAGGTGAAGGACGACCTCGCCGTGCAGCGCGCGTGGGCCGACGCCAAGTCCTGACCTGCCTTTTGTGTGGCCCGGCCCTTCAAGGGGCTGGGCCACATCGCGTCAATGTCAGTGGCTGCCTCTAAAGAAGGGCGCCGTCGCCGCCGTCCGCAGTCTCGATGGGCTTGCCGGGTCCGAGGGCCCGGACGACGCCCGCGTTCTGGTCGAACTCGCGCGGCGCGCCGACGTGTTCGGGGGAATGCGGCTCGCTGACTCGCTGGCGCGGCTGGCCGACGGAGGCACGCCGCTCATGCGGGGCGCCGCGGCCGCAGTGCGCGTTCTGCTCGGGTACACCCCGGCCACCGCCCTCGGCGCACGCGCGGCGTCCTGGGTCGACACGGCCACCGACCCCGGTACTCGCGCGGAACTCACCGCCCGGCTGACCGGCCTGCTCACCGCCACCGGATCCCTCCTGGAGACCGCTCCCGAGGCGCTCGCCCCGCTGCTCGACCGCGTCGGCGAACCGCCCGACAGCCCCTTCCTCGAACGGCTCCCCGCCCTGCGCGGCGGATTCGACACGCTCAGCCCGGCCGCCCGCGACCGGCTGCTCACCGTCATCGAGGAACGCATCGACGGCACCCTCGATGCCGACCTCCCCCCGGACACGGACGCGCGGACATTGGCGGCGTGGACCACCGCGGACCTCGCCGCCCGCGAGGCGCTGGCCGCGCTCGGCCTCCTGCCCACGGCGCCGGACACGTCCGGCCGGCCTCACCCCGCATCCCCGTCCGCTCCCGCCCCCGTTCCCGCCCCACCGGCCGGCGACGCCCGCATCGCCGCCGCCGAGCGGTGGCGTCTCGTCCTCGGCCGGCGAGGGGATCAACTTCCGCGACACATCGCCCCGTTGGCGACCGCTTTGGACGAGCTGTACGGGAAGGGCCGCGGTGAAGGAGCGCGCGGCGATCTGCCCGGCGGCGCGGTCGGCCGGGGCGGGCGAGAGGCGCCGTACCCCGGCGTACGCGAATGGGCCGAGGAACTCACGGCGCTCTTCGGCCCCGGCATCCGCGAGGAGGTCCTCGCCGCCGCGGCCACCTGTGGCCGCACGGACGTCGTGTCCGCGCTCGACCCCGAAGCCGTACGCCCCTCCGTGGAACTGCTGCGCACCGTGCTCCAGCACGCGGGCGGCCTGCCCGAGGCCAAGCTCGCCGCCCTGCGACCCCTCGTACGGCGCCTCGTCGACGAGCTGACCCGTACTCTCGCCACCCGCCTGCGCCCCGCACTCACCGGCGCGGCGACCGCCCGCCCGACCCGGCGCCCCGGCGGCAGACTCGACCTCGCCCGCACCCTGCGCGCCAACCTCGCCACGGCCCGGCGCACCGACGACGGACGTATCCACGTCACCCCCGAGCACCCCGTGTTCCACGGCAGGGCCCAGCGTTCGGCGGACTGGCGGCTGATCATCCTCACGGACGTGTCCGGCTCGATGGAGGCCTCCACCATCTGGTCGGCGCTCACCGCGTCGGTCCTGGCCGGCGTGCCCGCGCTGTCCACGCACTTCCTGGCGTTCTCGACGACGGTCCTCGACCTGACCGAACACGTCCACGACCCTCTGGCCCTCCTCCTGGAGGCCCGTGTCGGCGGAGGCACCCACATCGCCGCCGGACTGCGCCACGCGCGCACGCTCGTCACCGCGCCCTCGCGCACCCTCGTCGTCGTGGTCAGCGACTTCGAGGAGGGCTACCCCGTCGGCGGAATGCTCGCCGAGGTACGCGAACTCGTCGGCGCGGGCTGCCATGTACTGGGCTGCGCGAGCCTCGACGACGCCGGGCGCCCCCGCTACTCCACCGGCATCGCGGGACAGCTCGTCGCCGCGGGCATGCCGGTCGCCGCACTCAGCCCGCTCGAACTCGCCCGCTGGGTATGGGGAGAAGATCCGTTGACTCCGACGCACTCTCAGCCGCCGTCTCACCCGACGCCGCAGCTTCCTCCGGTACCGCCCGAGGTCACCGCCGCCGTCGTGGCCGCACTCTCCCCACGCCTGCGCAAGCGCCTCGACGCGGCCGTCGAGAAGCTCGCCGCGCGACCGGTGACGTCCGACGGCGGCATCTGCCGTATCGCGGTGGACGACGAGACCTTCGTCGAACTGCACGCTCCCGGCGGCACGGTCACGGCCGAGGGCGCGATCCGCTGCGGCTGCCTGCTCGCCCCGGCCTGCGTCCACCGGGCCGCGGCGGCGACCCTCGCACCGATCGCGGACGACACCCTCACGCCGGCCCCCTCCGACGCGCCCGATCAGCCGCCCCCGCCGACCCCGGACGAGGTGGACACCACCACACCCCCCACCGAGCCGACCGAAGCCCGCACCTCTCCGCCGCCCACCACCCCGCCCCAAGCCGCCGCCGCCGAAGCCCTGTGGCAGGCCTATATCCAGCCACCTATGAGACGCCCACGCCCTGCATGAGACAGACATGTCTCACATGGTCTACCCTTGTCTCATGTCAGTCGACCGAGACCAGGTGCTGCGCACCGCAGCTGCCCTGCTCACCCGCAAGGCCACGGCCACGATGGACGAGGTGGCCAGGGCAGCCGGTCTCAGCCGCGCCACGCTGCACCGGCACTTCGCGGGCCGGGACGCACTCGTCAGGGCCCTCGAGGAATTGGGGATCCAGGAGTGCGAGGCGGCTCTCGACGCCGCCCGGCTCGACGAGGGCAGCGCGGACGACGCCGTACGCCGGCTCGTGTCGGAGATCCAGCCGTGCGCCGGACTCCTCGCCTTCCTCGTCACGGAGAACCAGCTCTTCGAGGGCGAGTCGCAGAACGAGGGCTGGGCCCGGCTCGACGCCCGTATCGCCGGGCTGTTCACGCGCGGCCAGCAGCGCGGCGAGTTCCGTATCGACCTGACACCCGCGTGGCTCACGGAGGCGCTCTACAGCCTGATCGGCGGGGGTGCCTGGGCCGTACAGGACGGCCGGGTGGCCGCCAAGGACTTCCAACACATGATCGTCGAGCTTCTGCTCGGCGGCGCCAGACGGAGAGTGGAACCATGACCAGCACACACCAGCGCACATTCGCGGCGGAGGTGGAGCCGAGGCCCGGACGAGGACGATGGCTCGCGCTCTCCGTCCTCGTGCTCGCGGTGCTCCTGGTCGCGGTCGACGCGACGGTGCTCGGTCTCGCGACGCCGTACATCAGCGAGGACCTGGAGCCGACAGGTACGCAGCTCCTGTGGATCGGCGACGTCTACTCGTTCGTGATCGCGGGACTCCTGGTCTCCATGGGCAGCCTCGGCGACCGCATCGGCCGTAAGAAGCTGCTGCTCACCGGCGCGGTCGCGTTCGGTGCCGTCTCGGTGCTCAACGCGTACGCGACGAGCCCCGAAATGATGATCCTGGCCCGCGCCCTGCTCGGCGTCGCGGGTGCCACCCTGATGCCCTCGACCCTCGCCCTGATCCGCAACATCTTCACCGACCCGCGCGAGCGTTCCCTCGCCGTCGGCATCTGGGGTGCGGCGGCGTCCGCGGGCGCGGCCGTGGGTCCCGTCGTCGGCGGTTTCCTGCTCGAACACTTCTGGTGGGGCTCGGTCTTCCTGATCAACCTGCCCGTGATGGCGGTCCTCGTCGTCGTCGGCGTGAAGCTGCTGCCCGAGTCGAAGAACCCGGCGGGCGGGCCGTGGGACCTGATCAGCGTCGTCCTGTCCCTCGTCGGCATGATCGGCGTCGTCTACGCGGTCAAGGAGGCCGCGTCGCACGGCTTCGGCTGGCAGGTGCTTGCGTCCGGCGTGCTCGGACTGGCCGATCTGGCGTGGTTCGTCCGACGCCAGCTCACGCTGCCCGCGCCGCTCCTCGACATGCGTCTGTTCCGCCACCGCGGATTCTCGGCCGCGGTCCTCGCCGACCTGCTCACCATCCTCGGCCTTTCGGGCCTGGTGTTCTTCCTCTCCCAGTTCCTGCAACTGGTCCAGGGGCGCGGCCCGTTCGAGGCCGGTCTCGCCGAACTGCCCGCCGCCATCGGCGCGGTGGCGGCCGGACTGGTCGCCGGCAGGGTCGCGCGCCGGTTCTCCGTGCGCTCCGTCGTCGCGGGCGGCCTCGCCGCGGTGGGCCTCGCCCTGGCCGGGCTGACGGGGCTCAGTCAGTCGACCGGCTATCCGCTGCTCGGGTCGGTGCTCCTGATCGTCGGCGTCGGCGCAGGGTTCTCGTTCACCGTCACGGCCGACGTGATCCTCTCCAACGTGCCGAAGGAGCAGGCGGGCTCGGCCTCGGCGGTCTCCGAGACGGCGTACGAGCTGGGCGCGGCCCTCGGTATCGCCCTGCTCGGCTCCATCGTCACGGGCGTCTACCGGGACTTCACGGCCCCGGCCGGCACCCCGCCCGAGGTGGCGTCGGCCGCCCACGAATCCCTGGGCGGCGCGGTCGATTCCGTCTCGGCGCTGCCCGCGCACACCGCGAGCGAACTGATCTCGGCGGCGCAGAACGCCTTCGTCGACGGGCTGCGGGCGGCCGCGGGGGTCGGCGCGGCGGTACTCCTCGCGACGGCGGTGGCGGCGTGGTTCCTGCTGCGCGGCCAGAAGCTGGAGGACGGCGTCGAACACCCGTGACGGACGCGGCCGTACGGATGACGACACGGCCGTACGGATGACGCGCCTTCACCGGGCGTCGAGGCGTCCGTACGCGTGACGAAGGGCCGCACCCACCGGGTGCGGCCCTTCGTCATGTCCAAGTGCGACCCGCTCAGGCGGCCTTCGCCTTGGTCGCGTACATGTCCACGTATTCCTGGCCGGACAGGCGCATGACCTCCGCCATCACCGAGTCCGTCACGGCGCGCAGCACGTAGCGGTCGCGGCCCATGCCGTCGTAGCGGGAGAACTCCATCGGCTCGCCGAAGCGGACGGTGACGCGGCCGGGCCGCGGGAGGCCACTGCCGCCCGGCTGGAGCTTGTCCGTGCCGATCATCGCGAACGGGACGACGGGCGCGCCCGTCATCAGGGTCAGCCGGGCGATGCCGGTGCGGCCGCGGTAGAGCCGGCCGTCGGGGGAGCGGGTGCCCTCGGGGTAGATGCCGAAGACCTGGCCCTCCTCCAGGACGCGACGGCCCGTCATGAGCGCCGCGACACCGCCGTTCGCGCCGTCCCGGTCTACGGGGATCATGCCGACGCCGGTGAAGAACCACGCCATGACACGGCCCTTGATGCCCTTGCCGGTGACGTACTCGTCCTTGCCGATGAACAGGACCTGACGGTCACACACGATCGGCAGCACGATCGAGTCGATGAAGGTCAGGTGGTTGCCCGCGAGAATGACCGGACCGGTGCCCGGGATGTTCTCGGCGCCCTCCACCCGGGGGCGGAACATCAGGCGCATGATCGGTGAGAGCACTGCCTTGATGAACGCGAAACGGGACAACGGGCCCTCCGGTGTCAAGGGGTGGCGGCCTAAGCCGTGGCTGGATGAGCTGAAGTCTGTGCAGGTGAGGACGATACTCGCGGCCCCCGGCCCGTTGCACATCGGGTTCACGCACTCGATACGCAGTGTTGACCCGCATTTACGCTCCGTTGGCCCTCATCCGGCGCACAGGAGTCACCCCGCATCACCCTTCCGTTCGGCCCAGGGTCTCCCATTGGTCACTCCCGCACACCTACGATCGGTGCGCTTTGACAGGTGCAAGGCAGCGATGTGGGAGGAGTGCTCAATGGGGATGCGGAAGTCACAGGAGTCCCGGGGGTCGCAGCTCGGCCGCCGTTCGGTACTGGGTGCGGCGGTGCTCGGAGCGGGCGGAGCCGTCCTGGGCGCGCCCGGCGTGGCGAGCGCCGACGAGCGGAGTGGTGGCGGACATCACGGTGGCGGTGGCTACAAGAGCCTGCCTGTGCCGACCGTCATCGCCCACCGGGGCACGAGCGGCTACCGGCCGGAGCACACCTTCGGTTCGTACCAGCTGGCCCTGGAGATGGGCGCGCACGTCATCGAGGCGGGCGACCTCGTGCCCACCAAGGACGGTCACCTCGTATGCCGTCACGAGCCGGAAATCGGCGGGACGACCGACGTCTCCGCGCACCCCGAGTTCGCCGGCCGCAAGACCACGAAGAGCCTCGACGGGGTCGCCACGACCGGTTGGTTCACCGAGGACTTCACGCTCGCCGAGCTGAAGACCCTGCGCGCCAAGGAGCGCATCCCGGCCAACCGCCAGCGCAACACCCTCTACGACGGCCGCTGGGAGATCCCCACGTTCGAAGAGGTCCTCAAGTGGCGTGAGCGGCAGAGCCGCGAGCGCGGCAAGGAGGTGTGGATCCATGTCGAGACCAAGCACCCCACCTACTTCCGCAAGCTCGGCCTCGGCCTGGAGGAGCGCGTCGCCACGCTCCTGCGCAAGTACGGCGTCAACAAGAAGAACTCGCCGGTCTTCCTCCAGTCCTTCGAACCGACCAGCATCCAGCGCCTGAACAAGCTGGTCGACAACCCGCTCGTCGTGCTCCTGTCGACCGCGAGCTCCCGCCCCTGGGACTTCGTCGACGCAGGTGACCCGCGCACCGTCGCCGACCTCATCACCCCCAAGGGCCTCGACGAGATCGCCTCGTACGCCCAGGGCATCGGCCCCACGCTCGACCTCGTCATCCCCAAGGACAAGGACGGCAAGCTCCTCGCGCCCACCACGCTCGTCAAGGACGCGCACGCCGCGGGCCTGATCCTGCACCCGTACACGATGCGCAACGAGAACACCTTCCTGCCCGCCGACTTCAAGAAGGGCACCGACCCGAACGCCTACGGCGACGCGTTCGGCGCCTTCAAGGCCTACCTGGCCACCGGTATCGACGGCATCTTCTCGGACAACTGCGACACGGCGCTCCTCGCCCGCGAGGACTTCCTGAAGGCCTGACCTCCGTCAGCACGCCGTCAACACCGCGCACCCCGGCCCCGGTTGGGGTGACGCGCGGCCGCCCCGGCAACCACACGCCCGGGCGGCCGCGTCCCGCCCGGCATGACGTACGACCTGGTCATCGACACCCTGCGCCCGCTCATCGCCGCCGAGGTCTCGGCGGAGGCCCACGCCGGCGCGGGCGAACCCGGCGACCTCGAACAGGCCGTCTGGCTGCGCCTGCTGGAGCGCATCGACACCGACGGCCCGCCCGCCGACCCCGCCGCCTGGCTCACCGCCGCCGTCAGATCCGAGGCCCGCCGTACCCGCCACGCCGGGCTGCGGGAGATCCCGTACGTCACCGAGCCCGCCGACGACTTCGAACACGGCCCGGAACAGCGGGCGCTGGCCGGCGACCGCCACCGCGCGCTGCACGCCGCCGTGCGCCGACTGCCCGGGCGCTGCCCCCGCGTCGTGGCCGCCTTCCTGTCGCCGCAGGACCTCACCTACCGAGAGATCGCAGGCGAGTTGGGTATCTCACAGGGCAGCCTCGGTCCGGAACGTTCCAGATGTCTGGGATGCCTGCGCAGAATGCTGGCAGCAGAGGTTGCGGCTCCTGAACCCTGGGGAATGGAGCGGTAGACAACCGGCGGAGCAGGTGAGCGGGAGGCATGCACACATGGGCATGAGCGTGATCATCTCTGCGGCGACCGAGCAGGACGCCGAGAAGATCCTCAAACTTCAGTACCTGTGCTACCAGAGCGAGGCCGAGCTCTACGGCGACTACTCGATCGAGCCGCTGACGGAACCGCTCGACTCGGTCAGGGCCGAACTCGCGGGCGGCACGGTCCTGGTGGCCCGGCTCGGGGAGGAGGTCGTGGCCGCGGTGCGGGGCGCCATGGACGCGGACGGCACGGCCCGGATAGGCAAGCTCGTCGTGCACCCGCGCATGCAGCGCCACGGCCTGGGCGGGCGGCTGCTCGACGCCGTCGAGACCAAGCTCGGCGCGGACGGCGCCGCCAAGCGCTTCCAGCTGTTCACCGGTCACCGCAGCGAGCACAACCTGCGTCTCTACCGGAAGCACGGCTATGCGGCCGTGTCCACGAAGCGCGTCGACGAGCGGCTCACCGTGGTGACGCTCGCCAAGGACGCGGAAGCGGGCGCCTTCGTCGCTTAGGGGGCCGGCGGGTGGCAGACGCCTGGGGCTTGCCGACAAGCCCTAGAAGACTCATGAAGATCTTGGGTTCTGGCCCCGCCGCGTGAGCGGCGGGGCCAGACTGTTTGTTGTGGTGATGGGGGAATGGGCCGGGGAGACGATCGGGCCGGATGTATGGGAGACCTGCCGGGATTTGATCCCGGCAGGGAGTGTGTTCGCGTTCCTGGCCGAGCATCGCAGCGCGCTGTTCGAAGCGGAGATGTTTGCGGACATGTACCCGTCGGCGAACGGGCGGCCGAGCATGCCGCCGCAGATCCTGGCCGCTTCGATCACGCTACAGGCCCTGCACGGGCTTTCGGACTTCGAGACGGTCCAGGAGCTGCGGTGCGACCTGCGGTGGAAGGCCGCCTGTGGACTGGGCCTTCATGACATGGCGTTCGATCCGTCGTTGCTGGCCTACTTCCGCCGCCGGCTGGCCCGTTCCGCCCGGCCGAACCGGGTATTCGAGGCTGTGCGTGAGGTCGTGAAGGCCACCGGTGTCCTCAAGGGCAAGCACCGCCGGGCGCTGGATTCCACTGTGCTGGACGACGCGGTGGCCACCCAGGACACCGTCACCCAGATCATCGCCGCCATCCGGGCGGTGATCCGGGAAGTCCCCGGGGCCGGCGAGGTGGCAGCCGTGCAGTGCACCGCGCACGACTACAACGACCCGGGCAAGCCGAGGATCGCCTGGAACGACGAGCAGGCCCGTGCCGACCTGGTCGACGCCCTGGTCGGTGACGCACTGCGGCTGCTGGGCCATCTGCCCGAGCAGCAGCTCGACGAGAAGGCCGCGAACGCGGTCGGCATCCTGGCCCTGGTCGCAGGTCAGGACGTGGAGCCCGCCGAGGACTCCGACGGCCGCGACGGGCGCTGGCGCATCACCCAGGGCACCGCACCAAACCGGATGGTCTCCACTGTCGACCCCGAAGCCCGGCACGTGCACAAGACCCGCACCCACCAACAGGATGGCTTCAAGGCCCACCTCGCCATGGAGCCCGAGACCGGGTTATACACCGCCGTCGCCCTGCGGCCCGGAGCCGGTCCCGAGCACCACGAGGCGATGGTCGGAATCGACCTGCTCACCGACGAGGACGAGCCCGTTGACGCCTTCGGTGACACCGCCTACTCCACCGGCGACGCCCGCCACAGCCTCGAAACTGCCGGTCACCGGCTGTTCCTCAAACCCGCACCACTGCGGCCCGCCGTCCCTGGCGGCTTCACCCTCGACGACTTCATCATCGACACCGGCGCCGCCACCGTGACCTGCCCCGCCGGACACACCGTCCCTTTATCCGCTCCCGCCGGGCAGCACCACCAGCGCAAAGCCTCGTTCAAGGACGTGTGCGCCGGATGCCCCCTTCGTGAGCGGTGCACCAAGGCCAAGGCCGGGCGGATCCTGACCATCCGTCCGCACCACGACCTGCTCGCCGCCGCTCGCCACCAGACCGCCACCGATCCCGACTGGCAGGCTGACTACCGGCGCTGGAGACCACCAGTCGAACGCGCCGTCGCCTGGCTCGTCCACCACAACAACCGCAAACTCCGCTACCGCGGCACCATCAAGAACGACGCCTGGCTCCACACCCGAGCAGCCGCCCTCAACCTCCGCCGACTGATCAACCTCGGACTCACCCGAACCAACGGAACCTGGCACCTCACCCCGGTCAATACATAGCCGGAGGGGCCGCCCGGCCTGCGGCCGGACAACCCCTCAGCAAGATCTTCATGAGTCTTCTAGGCGGCAGCCCTGCGCGCCTTGTTGAGCCAGAACATGGCAGTCACCGGGAGCAGTACCGGAATGAACAGATAGCCCATGCCGTAGTCCGACCAGACCGTGGCGTCCGGGAACGCCGACGGGTCCGCCAGCGTCCACGTCCCCACGGTCAGTACGCCCAGGAGCTCGGCGGCGCAGCACACCAGCGCCGCCCTGCGGGCCTTCTCCCCGCCGCGCACGAGGGAGTACGTGATGAAGCCGTACACGATGCCCGCGAGCGCCGACAGCGAGTAGGCGAGCGGCGCGTGGCCGAACTCCGTCGAGATCTGGACGGCCGAGCGCGAGACCGCGCCGACCACCATCACGCCGTACAGCCACACCAGCAGCGTGCCGGGGCCGCTGGTCAGTTTCTGCGGCTTGATGCCGCTCTCGCTCTGTGAGGTCACGGACACCTCAGCCTCCCCAGATGTCGTAGAGCCGCACTTGCAGGACGGCCAGCACGATGCCGCCGGCCGCCACCGTCACCGAACCCCAGCGGGTGCGCTCGGCGAGCGACATGAAGCCGGCCGCCGGGATGCACGCGAACGCGCCGATCAGATAGGCCACGAAGATCGTCGTGCCCTGGTCGGGTTTCTCGCCGCGCGCCAGCAGCACGATGCCGACGATCAGCTGGACCGTGGCGAGCAGTGACACCACCGCCATACCGATGAAGTGCCAGTCCTTGGTCGGCTGGTCGCGGTAGGCGGCGAAGCCGCACCAGGCGGCGAGCGCGAGCGCGGCGACAGCGGTCGCGACCGTCAGGGCATCAAGCATGCCGAGACCCTATTACGGCCGAAAAGGCCCGCTGCGCGCGGCCCCGCCACCGTGGCGTTGGCCACAGCGCGGCGCGCGCCGGGCCGGGCGTGGACGACGGCGGGAACCACCTCCTGCCCCTGCCCGCACTGGCCGCACTGCTCACTCGGGCGGCGTGCGGGCCGGGCGTCCACCGTCCAGGGCTGTCCGCTATTCGGACAGCGGTTCGGGGATCCGGGCGCACTTCTGCTTTACTTTTCGCATGACCACGACGAGCAGCCGCACCCTTGCGACCGAGGCGACGATGACGCCCGGTGCTCGTTGTATGTGTCGAATGTGCGCCTTCTGAGGGCCCCCGCACCGCCTGTTTCTCGCGCCCCGAAGCGAAACGCCGCGCCCTGTCCGTGCTTGTGCCGTACGTGACCGGGCCGCCCCGCGCACAGTCTCCCCCCGGTTCCACCGCCACAGCGAGAACCGTGCTGCGTCCAGGCCGATCCCGACCATGAATGCCCGCCGCAGGCGCTCACCCGCGCCGCGCAATCGACAGTGACGGAATCCCACGTGATCACCACCCAGGGCCTCACCAAGGTCTACCGCTCGCGCGGTCGAGAGGTCACCGCCCTCGACGGCGTCGATCTGCATGTCCGCGAGGGCGAGGTGTACGGCGTCATCGGCCAGTCCGGCGCCGGCAAGTCCTCCCTCATCCGCTGCGTCAACCTCCTGGAGCGTCCCACCTCCGGCACCGTGACGGTCGCCGGGCAGGACCTCACCGCCCTCGTCGGCCGCGGCTCCCGCGCCGGCAAGGAGCTGCGCGAGGCCCGCAGCCGCATCGGCATGGTCTTCCAGCACTTCAACCTGCTGTCGTCGCGCACGGTCCAGGACAACATCGAGCTGCCGCTCGAAATCCTCGGCAAGTCGGGGAACGAGCGGTCCCGCAAGGCCCTGGAACTTCTCGACCTGGTCGGGCTCGCCGACAAGGCCAAGTCCTACCCGGCCCAGCTCTCCGGCGGCCAGAAGCAGCGCGTCGGTATCGCCCGCGCCCTGGCCGGCGACCCGAAGGTGCTGCTCTCCGACGAGGCCACCAGCGCCCTCGACCCCGAGACCACCCGCTCGATACTCCAGCTCCTGCGCGACCTCAACCAGCAGCTCGGCCTGACCGTCCTGCTCATCACGCACGAGATGGACGTCGTCAAGACGGTCTGCGACTCCGCCGCCCTCATGGAGCGCGGACGGATCGTCGAGTCCGGCACCGTCGGCGAGCTGCTCGCGACGCCCGGCTCCGAGCTCGCCGCCGCGCTCTTCCCGGTCAGCGGCGACGCCTCCGGCGCGGACCGTACGGTCATCGACGTCACCTTTCACGGGGAGTCGACGACCCAGCCGGTCATCTCGCAGCTGTCGCGCACGTACAACATCGACATCTCGATCCTCGGCGCCGCGATGGACACCGTCGCGGGCAAGCAGGTCGGCCGCATGCGCATCGAGCTGCCCGGCCGCTTCGACGAGAACGTCGTCCCGATCGGCTTCCTGCGCGAGCAGGGCCTCCAGGTCGAGATCCAGGGTCACGAGCCCGTACTGCTGAAGGAAGGTGTCACCAAGTGACCTGGTCGGAGATGCAGCCGCTGCTGTCCCAGGCGTGTTGGGACACCCTTTACATGGTCGGCTGGTCGACGCTGATCGCCGTCGTCGGCGGTCTTCCGCTCGGCATCCTGCTGGTCCTGACGGACCGCGGCGGCCTGCTGCAGAACGCCGTGGTGAACAAGATCATCGGGCAGATCGTGAACATCGTCCGCTCGATGCCCTTCATCATCCTGATGGTCGCCCTGATCGGCTTCACACGCGCGATCGTCGGCACCACCATCGGCCGCGAGGCCGCCATCGTGCCGCTGGCCATCGGCGCCATCCCGTTCTTCGCGCGCCTCGTCGAGACCTCCGTACGCGAGGTCGACGGCGGCCTGATCGAGGCCGTGCAGTCGATGGGCGGCAACACCTGGACCGTCGTACGCAAGGTGCTCGTGCCCGAGTCGCTGCCCTCGCTGATCTCGGCGACCACCACGACGATCGTCGCCATCATCGGCTACTCCGCCATGGCCGGCACCGTCGGCGCGGGCGGCCTCGGCGACCTCGCGATCCGCTACGGCTACCAGCGCTTCGAGACCGGGATGATGTGGACCATCGTGGCGATCCTCGCCGTCGTCATCGCGATCATCCAGTTCGGCGGCGACAGCGGTGCCCGCGTCCTGCACCGCCGCGCGGGCAAGGGCGGCGAGCCGCTCCGCTTCAGCCTCTTCGTCGGCCGGCCGGCCGTGAGTACCGCGGGCGCCACCACCAAGACCCGCTGACCCCTGTCTCCCCGCCCCGACCGGCGGGTTGCACCACCCATGGAGAAAGGCACTTTTCGTGCGTAACACCACCAAGATCACCGCTGCTGTCCTCGCCACCGGCGCCCTCACGCTGGGCCTGACCGCCTGCGGCTCCGACAAGGGCGACACCAAGGCCAAGGCGTCCGACCCGCTCGTCGTCGCGGCGACCCCCGTCCCGCACGCCGAGATCCTCGAGTACGTGAAGGCCCACCTGGCGAAGAAGGCCGGCCTCAACCTCGAGGTCAAGGAGTTCACCGACTACGTCACGCCGAACACGGCGACCGAGGACGGGTCCGTGGACGCCAACTACTTCCAGACCCAGCCGTACCTGGAAGACTTCAACAAGAAGAACGCCACGCACCTCGAGTCGGTCGCCACGGTCCACCTCGAGCCGCTCGGCCTCTACTCCCAGAAGGCCAAGGCGCTCGGCGACCTGAAGAAGGGCGGCACCATCGCCCTCCCGAACGACGCCGACAACGAGAGCCGCGCCCTGCGCTTCCTCGCCGCCAACAAGCTCATCACGCTCAAGAGCGGCTCCGAGGCCACCGCGACCCCGCAGGACATCGCGAAGAACCCGAAGGACCTCCAGTTCAAGGAGGTCGAGGCGGCCCAGACCCCGCGCTCCCTGCAGGACGTCGACGCCGCGGTGATCAACGGCAACTACGCGATCGGTGCCCACCTCAATCCCGCCAAGGACTCCCTCGCCCTGGAGTCCACGAAGAACAACGCGTACAACAACGTCCTCGCCGTGAAGAAGGGCAACGAGGACGACCCGCGCGTGAAGAAGCTCGCGAAGCTGCTGACGTCGCCCGAGGTGAAGAAGTTCATCGAGGACAAGTACAAGGGCTCCGTGCTCCCCTCCTTCTGATCCGGGACACGAGTACCTACTGATGCGCACCGTCACGATTCCCGCAGCCGTCATCGCCGGAGCCCTCGCGCTCGGCCTGACGGCCTGCGGGTCCGGCGACTCGGGGTCCGGCTCCGGCGACAGGAGCGGCAAGCTCGTCGTCGGCGCCACCCCGACGCCGGCCGGCGAAGTCCTCACGTACGTACAGCAGCACCTGGCGAAGAAGGCCGGACTCGACCTGGAGATCAAGGAGTTCACGGACTACGTCCTGCCGGACACCGCCCTCCAGGACGGCGCCCTCGACGCCAACCTGTACCAGCACAAGCCCTACCTGGACGACTTCAACAAGTCCAAGGGCACCACCCTGAGCGCGGTCACCGAGGTGTACCTGCCGCCCATGGGGGTCTACTCCAAGAAGGTCGACGACGTCACCGAGCTCCGTGACGGGGCGACCGTGGCGCTGCCGAACGACACCACCAACGAGGGCAGAGCGCTCGAACTCCTGGCCTCCAAGGGCGTCATCGGGCTCAGCAAGGGCGCCGGCGCGAACGCGAGCCCGCAGGACATCGCGTCCAACCCGAAGAAGCTCGTCTTCAAGGAGCTCGAACCGGCCCAGCTGCCCCGCTCGTTGGGCGACGTCGACGCGGCCGTCATCAACAACAACTACGCGCTCGACGCGGACCTGAGCCCCAAGAGGGACGCCATCCTCGTGGAGTCGGCGAAGGGCAACCCGTACAACAACGTCCTCGCCGTCAAGAAGGGCAACGAGGGCGACCCCCGGGTCAAGAAGCTTGCCACGCTGCTGACTTCGCCCGAGGTCAGGAAGTTCATCGAGGACGAGTACCAGGGCTCGGTGCTTCCGGTCGCCGCCGGCTGACACCACCCGCAGCCGCCGCACCTTCACGGGGTCCTCTTCCACATCGGGAGAGGACCCCGTGGTGCAGTTACGTGCCTTCATGCTGCATGCTGGGCACTTCACCAGGCCATGAAGGTTACGGAGCGGCGCCATGACTACTGGTACTCGGGGCTTCCCGGACATCTCCATCAGCACGGAGCGGCTGGTCCTGCGCGCCCTCGAGGAGGACGACGCCCCCGCCCTCGCCGAGATGATGAACGACGAGATGGTCGCCGCCTGGACCTCGGTGCCCCAGCCCTTCGGTGAGGACCAGGCCCGCACCTGGATCACCCAGTACGCCCCCACCGAGCGCATCGCGGGCCGCGGCCTCGACCTGGCCGTCACCGAGTTCCTCACCCAGCGCCTGGTCGGCATCGTCCAGCTCGGCAAGACGAACTGGCACGTGGGCTCCACGGAGCTGTCGTACATCATCGCGCCCTGGGCCCGCGGCGAGGGCTACGCCTCCGAGGCGGCGCTCGCCACCGCACGCTGGCTCTTCCGCGAGCAGGGCCTGGAGCGCCTTGAGCTGCGCACCGCGGCCGACAACACCGCCTCACAGCAGGTCGCCCAGAAGATCGGCTGCATCAGCGAGGGCGTCCTGCGCAACGCGTGCATAGCGCGTACCCGTACCGAGGACGGCGGCTGGGAGGACCTGCGGACCGACTTCATCGTGTGGAGCCTGCTGCCCGAGGACCTCGACGGCGTCTCCGACGAGTTCGCCGAGACCGGCGGATACACGGCCTTCTCGGACTGGAACTGACCCCAAAGGCCGCACCCAGGTACACCAGGTACGCTCACCGAGCCCGTTCGACCCGCGAGAACCCCCAGGAGACTGACGACGATGGCCGACCGGGTCACGGTGATCGGCTGGGACGGCTCGCCCCTGACCGCGACGGCACGCTCCGCCCTCGGCGCCGCCACCCTCGTGGCGGGCGCGGGCCACCACCTCGCGCTTCCCCAGGTCCCGGGCCGCGCCGAGCGGATCAGGCTCGGCAGCGTTTCGCTCGCCGCCCGCCGCATCGCCGCCCACCGCGGCACCGCCGTCGTCCTCGCCGACGGAGACCCCGGCTTCTTCGGAGTCGTACGCACGCTGCGCGCGCCCGAGTTCGGCCTCGAGGTCGAAGTGGTCCCCGCCGTCTCCTCCGTGGCCCAGGCCTTCGCCCGTGCCGGGATGCCCTGGGACGACGCCCAGGTCGTCGTCGCCCAGCGCCGCACCCTGCGCCGCGCCGTCAACGTCTGCCGCGCCCACCCCAAGGTCGCCGTCCTCACCTCGCCCGGAGCGGGCCCCGCCGAACTCGGACTGCTGCTCGACGGCGTCCACCGCACCTTCGTCATCTGCGAGGAACTCGGCACCGACCGCGAGCAGGTCACCGTTGTGACGAGCGACAACGCCGCCGACCACACCTGGCGCGACCCGAACGTCGTCATCGTCATCGGCGGCCCGGCCGCCCCGTCCGACGACAGCGCCTGGCTCGCCGGAGGCGCCCCCTCGGCCGCCCCGCGCGGCTGGGCACTGCCCGCCGCCGAGTACGGCGGCCGCCTCGGCGAGGGCGAGACCGAGCCCCTGCGCGCCGCCCAACTCGCCCGCACCGGACCGCGCGTGGGTGACCTCGTCTGGGACATCGGCTGCGGCAACGGAGCCTTCACCGCGGAGGCCGCCCGCTTCGGCGCCGCCGTCATCGCCGTCGACCGCGACCCCGACGCCTGCGCCCGCACCCTCGCCACCGCCCGCCGCTTCGGAGTGCAGCCGCAGATCGTGCACGGCACGGCGCCCCACATCCTCGAAGACCTGCCCGAACCCGATGTCGTACGCATCGGGGGCGGGGGAGCGGCCGTCGTCTCCGCCGTCGCCGACCGGCGTCCCGAACGCATCGTGACGCACGCCGCGACACGCGATGCCGCCGAACTCATCGGCAGGGACCTGACGGAGCACGGCTACCGGGTCGAGTGTTCGCTCCTGCAGTCCGTCGAGCTGGACACTCGCGCCTGGACCGAGAAGGAGCGGACCGTGGGGTTCCTGCTCTCCGGGGAGTTGCCCGACCGCAACCCGTGACCACGTCGCTCCGGGGCGCGCTGTAGGCTGGCCGATCGTTGTACTGCACCCGGACGTCCGGCTTTCCGTCGGTCAATGTCCGGAAAACGCGCCACTTTTGGGGTGCGTGTGGTACGGCAGGACCGGAGGATGCGCAACGTGGCGCAGTCCACAGCGGGCCGTGCCCGATCCAGGTGCGGTGGCAGCCGGCCGACCGGGACAATACCTGTTGTCCTCAGCCGGCTCGTGCCGCACGGCACTCACGCTCGTTCTTCATGACGGGCGGTCGGTGCGCCGCTCCGGTCACTGGGGTCGCATCCCCGGCCGACGGCCGGGGGCTGCCGAAGAAGCACTAACCGATGGGCGAGGGGTACGCATGACCGACACCGGCCAGGTTCCGGGCGAGGGGCTGCCGGAGAACGCAGGCACGGTGGAACAGCCGGGCGTCCCCGCCCCGGGTGCGTACACCTTCCTCGACCCCTCCGAAACCCCCGCCGAAGACGACGATCTGCTGCTGATGCCGGGTTCGCAGGGCGCCTGGGGCGAGCCGCAGGCCGCCCCGATGCCCGCCCCGCACGAGCCGGGCCCGCACGAGACGGCGGGCCGGGACAGCGGCCAGGTCGACCTGAACGGCGTCCGAGTGCCGGGGCCCTCGCCCGCCCCGCACCCCGGGCCCGCGCGTCGTCCGCTGCACATGGGTCCGCCGGTGCCGGACGGCACGGGCAGCCCTGTCCGTTCGCTCGCCGACCGGGGCCCCGCGCACACACCGCCGAACCCCATGCCGGTACGTCAGGCGGGCCCGCCCACCACGGAGCCCGAGTACCTCGACATCCCGCGCGACGAGACGGGCGCCCCGGTGCCGCAGCCCGGTGAGATCCCGCCGCAGGGCGCCGCTCCCTGGGGCGCACAGGCTCCGCAGCAGGGCTTCGAGGCACCCGCCGCAGAGGTCGCACAGGAGCTCGCCCCAGAGGTCGCAGCAGAAACGGTCGTCCCGGACGCCACTCCCGTCACACCGGCCGCCCCGACGCGGCGGACCGTCGGCGACGCCCCCGTGTTCGCCCAGGCGCCCCAGCATCAGCAGCATCAGCAGCATCTGCAGGACGTGCAGGACCCGCACGCCGTGCAGGCCGAGCAGACGCCGGAGGGCGCGGTGGCCCCGGAGTTCGCCGTCCCGGAGAAGGTGCCGGTGTACGCGGCGGCTCCCGACGGTGTGCTGTTCGCCGAGGAGCAGGCCGCGCCGGCCGAGTACGCCGTCGACTACTCCTCCGCCCCGAACGGTGTGCAGTTCGCGCCGCAGGGCCCCGAGAACGCGCAGTTCGCGGTGCAGCCCGAGCCGGTGGCCGCCTACGCAGGGCATCAGCAGATGGCCGCGCACCCCGTTGAACTGCCCGTCGACCCGCACTCCGGCCAGTTCGCCATGGCGCCCGAGGCGGTTCAGGGCCAGCACTTCCCGCAGGCTCCCGCCGAGGGTCCGGCGGACCAGGCGGCGCAGCCGCTCGGCCAGTTCGTGCCCGTCGAGGGGACGATCCCCACCACGCCGCACCTGGCGCCGACGCCGCCGCAGCACATGGTCGTGCCACCGCTGCCCGAGCCCGCGGCCGAGTTGCCCGAACCGGTGGCGCCCGCCGCCCCGGCCCCCGTCCTCATCGACGAGGCCCCCGAAACACCCGACGCGGACCAGGTCCCCCAAGCGCAAGAAGCACACGAAGTCCACGTGGTACCCGAGACACACGAAGCGCACGCGGTCGACGACGCGGCGCACGCGATGAACGAAACGCACGCGACGAACGAGCCGCAGGCGACGCACGAAGCCTCTGAAGCCCCCGAGGTGGCTGAGATCCCCGAGGCGGCTGAGCTCTCCGGGACCGCCGCGGCGAACGAGGCACCCGAGGCGTTCGAGGCGCCCGCCGAGGTCTCTCCCGTGCTCCCCGACGCCGTCGTCGAGACCCCCGTCCCGGCCGAGGCGCAGCCGGAGACCGCTCCCGAGGCCGCCGAGCCCGTGGCGGAGACGGAGCAGGCGTTCGTGGAGGCTGAGCCGGAGACCCTCGTCCCCGCCCCCCGCGAGGCCGACCCCGCCCTCCAGGACGTGACGGACGCGGCGCCCGAGACGCTGCCGGCCCCGGCCGGCGACCTCGCGGGCCCGGCCGCTCCCGGCTACGACGACGCCGAGCGCGAGGCCGTCCTGCGCGTCATGCGCGAGCGCCGCGACATCCGTAACGGCTTCCGCAGCGACCCGATCCCGCACGACGTGCTGCTCCGTGTCCTGGAGGCCGCCCACACGGCGCCGTCCGTCGGCCACTCGCAGCCCTGGGACTTCGTCGTCATCCGCTCCGCGGAGACCCGGCGCACGATGCACGAACTGGCCATGCGCCAGAAGGACGCGTATGCCAAGTCCCTGCCCAAGGGCCGCGCGAAGCAGTTCAAGGAACTGAAGATCGAGGCCATCCTCGACACCCCGGTGAACATCGTCGTCACCGCCGACCCGACGCGCGGCGGCCGCCACACGCTCGGCCGCCACACACAGCCGCAGATGGCCCCGTACTCCTCCGCGCTCGCCGTCGAGAACCTGTGGCTCGCGGCCCGCGCCGAGGGTCTCGGCGTCGGCTGGGTCAGCTTCTTCGACGAGCGCGAGATGGTCCGCACCCTCGGCCTGCCCGACCACCTCGAGGTCGTCGCCTACCTCTGCGTGGGCTACGTCGACGAGTTCCCGGACGAGCCCGAGCTGATGCAGGCCGGCTGGTCCAAGCGACGCCCGCTGTCCTGGGTCGTCCACGAGGAGACGTACGGCCGCCGCGCCCTGCCCGGCGAGGACCCGCACGACCTGCTCGCCGAGACCGTCTCCAACATCCGCCCGCTGGACGCCAAGGCGCTCGGCGAGGCGTGGGAGCGGCAGAAGCGGATGACGAAGCCGGCCGGCGCGCTCGGCATGCTGGAGATCATCTCGGCCCAGCTCTCCGGCCTGTCCCGGATGTGCCCGCCCCCGATCCCCGAGCCCGCGGCCGTCGCGATCTTCGCGGGCGACCACGGCGTGCACGCCCAGGGCGTCACCCCGTGGCCGCAGGAGGTCACGGCCCAGATGGTCGCCAACTTCCTGGGCGGCGGCGCGGTCTGCAACGCGTTCGCGAACCAGGTCGGCGCCGAGGTCTGCGTCATCGACGTGGGCGTGGCGAGCGAACTCCCGGCGACCCCGGGCCTGCTGCCCCGCAAGGTCCGGGCCGGCACCGCCGACATGACCACGGGGCCCGCCCTGAGCCGTGAAGACGTCAAGGCGGCCATCGAGGTCGGCATCGAGACGGCCCGTGACCTCGTCGCGGCCGGCAACAAGGCGCTCCTCACCGGCGAGATGGGCATCGCCAACACCACGGCGTCGGCCGCTCTGATCTCGGTCTACACGGGCGTCGACCCGTCCGAGGTGACCGGCCGCGGCACGGGCATCAACGACGAGACCCACGCCCGCAAGGTCGAGGTCGTCCGACGCGCGCTCGACCTCCACCAGCCGGACCCCGCCGACCCGATCGGCGTCCTGGCCGCAGTCGGCGGTCTGGAGCACGCGGCGATGGTCGGTCTCCTCCTGGGCGGCGCGTCGCTGCGCACCCCGGTGATCCTGGACGGCGTCAGCGCCGGAGCGGCCGCCCTCGTCGCCCGCGCCGTCGCCCCCGAGGTCCTCGCGGCCTGCATCGCGGGCCACCGCAGCGCGGAGCCCGGCCATGTGGCGGCCCTGAACAAGCTGGGCCTGCGCCCCCTGATCGACCTGGACCTCCGCCTCGGCGAGGGCACGGGAGCGCTCCTGGCCCTGCCGATCGTCCAGAGCGCGGCCCGTGCGATGCACGAGGTGGCGACGTTCGACTCGGCGGGCGTCACGGAGAAGTAGCAGGGCCGAGGGCGGCAGCCCTCACTGCCACAGGGGCGGGCCGGGACACGGGTCCCGCCCGCGCCGTACGCTGAACCCGCACGTCAAAGGCCCGCTCCAGCGCCGAAGCGAGCCTCGTACAGGCATCACCCGTCACACGCGCCACCCGCACGAGGAGCCGCACGCCCATGGCCGCAGAACACCCCGCGTACCCCGTAGGCCTCCGTCTCACCGGCCGCCGCGTAGTCGTGCTCGGCGGCGGCCAGGTCGCCCAGCGCCGTCTCCCGGCCCTCATCGCGGCGGGCGCCGACATCCACCTGGTCTCGCCCACCGCGACGCCTTCGGTGGAGGCCATGGCGGACGGCGGTGAACTCACCTGGTCGCGGCGCCCGTACGCGGACGGGGACCTGGCCGAGGCCTGGTACGCCCTCATCGCCACCGGCGACCGCACAGCGAACGAGGCGGCCTCCGCCGAGGCCGAGCGCCACCGTGTCTGGTGCGTCCGCTCCGACGACGCCGACGCGGCCACCGCCTGGACGCCGGCCACCGGCCGCTCCGAGGGTGTCACGGTCGCCGTCCTGACCACCGACGCCGCCGGCCGCGACCCCCGCCACACGGCGGCCGTGCGCGACGCGATCGTCGAGGGCCTGCGCGACGGCACGCTCGTCGCCCCGCACCACCGCACCCGCACCACCGGCGTCTCCCTGGTCGGCGGCGGACCCGGCGACCCCGACCTGATCACCGTCCGCGGCCGCCGTCTTCTCGCCGAGGCGGACGTCGTCATCGCGGACCGGCTCGGCCCCCGCGACCTGCTCGACGAACTCCCGCCGCACGTCGAGGTGATCGACGCGGCCAAGATCCCCTACGGGCGCTACATGGCCCAGGAGGCCATCAACAACGCGCTCGTCGAGCACGCCAAGCAGGGCAAGGCCGTCGTACGCCTCAAGGGCGGCGACCCGTACGTCTTCGGCCGCGGCATGGAGGAGGCCCTCGCGCTGGAGGCCGAGGGCATTCCGTACACGGTCGTCCCCGGCATCTCCAGCTCGATCTCCGTGCCCGGCGCGGCCGGCATCCCCGTCACCCACCGTGGCGTCGCCCATGAGTTCACCGTGGTCAGCGGCCATGTCGCGCCCGACGACGAGCGCTCTCTCGTCGACTGGCCCGCCCTCGCGAAGCTGCGCGGCACCCTCGTCGTCCTCATGGGCGTCGACAAGATCGGCAGGATCGCCGAGACCCTCATCGCGCACGGCAGGTCCGCGCAGACGCCGGTCGCCCTGGTCCAGGAGGGCACCACGGCCGCCCAGCGCCGCGTGGACGCGACCCTGGAGACGGTCGAGGAAGCCGTCCGCACCCACGAGGTGAGGCCCCCGGCCGTCATCGTCGTCGGCGACGTCGTCACGGTGGGCCCGCAGCACACCGTGTGACCCGTCACGCCCCCCCACACGTAACCAGCGGTAACAGAACTCGCTCCGAGCCGTTGGCACCGCACCCAGGACAAGGCAGTATCAACCTGTGGCTGAAGCTCAAGGTCTCATCACCATCGAAGATCCCGACGACCCGCGCCTGCGCGACTACACGGGCCTGACCGACGTCGAGCTCCGCCGCAGGCGCGAGCCCGCCGAGGGCCTCTTCATCGCCGAGGGCGAGAAGGTGATCAGACGGGCCAAGCAGGCCGGGTACGAGATGCGCTCCATGCTGCTCTCCGCCAAGTGGGTCGACGTCATGCGCGACGTCATCGACGAGGTCCCGGCCCCGGTCTACGCCGTGAGCCCGGACCTCGCCGAGCGCGTCACCGGCTACCACGTGCACCGCGGCGCCCTCGCCTCGATGCAGCGCAAGCCCCTCCCGACCGCCGACGAACTCCTCGCCACGCAGCGCCGCGTCGTCGTCATGGAAGCGGTGAACGACCACACGAACATCGGCGCCATCTTCCGCAGCGCGGCCGCGCTCGGCATGGACGCGGTCCTGCTCTCCCCGGACTGCGCCGACCCGCTCTACCGCCGCTCGGTGAAGGTCTCCATGGGCGCCGTCTTCTCGGTCCCGTACGCGCGCCTCGAATCCTGGCCCAAGTCCCTGGAGTCGGTGCGCGAGGCGGGCTTCAGCCTGCTCGCGCTCACCCCCGACGAGAAGGCGAAGAGCCTCGACGAGGTGGCGCCGCACAAGATGGACCGCGTGGCCCTGATGCTCGGCGCCGAGGGCGACGGCCTCTCCACCCAGGCCCTGGTCGCCGCCGACGAATGGGTGCGCATCCCGATGGCCCACGGCGTCGACTCGCTCAATGTGGGAGCGGCGGCCGCGGTCGCGTTCTACGCGGTGGCCACCGGCCGCCCCCGGTCCTGACCGGACCTCAGAGGTAGGGGCGGGGCAGCGTCTCCTGCGCGTGCACACCGTCGCGCGGCTCACCGAGCCCGCGCGACGGCCCCTGGCAGCCCTGTGCCGCCGCGATCCCGAGCGCCACGAGCAGCGTCACCACCACGAACACGAAGAGCCGCTGGCGCAGCAGCCGCGGATTGGCGGGCCGGCGCTTCCCCGTCCCCGTCGTACGCGGACCCTGCCGCCCGCCGTTGCTGCGGGGCGCGGGGCGCGAGCCCGAACGCGTCGTGTTGCGGGGCGCGCCCGGCCGCGTGCTGCCGCCGGTCCGTGAGGAACCGTTGCTCGGCCGGGGCGGGGGAGTGCCCTGCGGAGCGCGGCGCTGCGTGCGCTGTTCCGCGTACTGCTCGGCGAGCCGGCCCGTGGGCCGGTCGGTGTCCCCGCGCGGGGCGGGCGGCCTGGCGTCGCCGAGGCCCTGCGCCTCGCGGGCCGCGATCTCCTTGAGCCGCAGCGACAGTTGGAGCGTGCTGGGGCGCTCCTGGGGGTCCTTGGCGAGGCAGGCCCGGATCAGCGGGGACAGGGCGTCCGGTACGCCGTGCAGCTGGGCCTCCTCGTGCACGACCCGGTAGAGCATCACTTCGGAACTGCCGTGCCCGAAGGGCGAGTCGGCCATCGCCGCGTACGCGAGGGTGGCGCCGAGGGCGAAGACGTCCGTGGCGGGCGTGACGGCGGCGCCCCGCACCTGCTCGGGGGCGAGGAACCCGGGGGAGCCGACGGCCGTACCGACATGGGTGAGCGTGGAGGCGCCGGTCGCCCAGGCGATGCCGAAGTCGATGATGCGCGGGCCCTTGGGCGACAGCAGGATGTTCGACGGCTTGAGGTCGCGGTGCACGACGCCCGCCTCGTGCACGGCGACGAGCCCCTCGGACAGCGCCGCACCGACCGCGGCCACGTCGGAGGCGGCCAGCGGCCCCTCCTCGGCGACCTTGTCGTGCAGCGAGGGCCCGGGGACGTACTGGGTGGCGAACCACGGCTTGTCGGTGTCGAGATCGGCCGCGACCAGGCGGGCCGTGCAGCCGCCCCTGATCCTGCGGGCCGCGGAGACCTCGCGCGCGAAGCGCGACCTGAACTCCTGGTCCTCCGCGAGATCGGGCCGGATCACCTTCAGCGCGACCCGCTGGCCACGGCGGTCGGAGCCCAGATAGACGACGCCCATCCCGCCCGCGCCGAGCCGCCGGTGAATCCTGAACGAGCCGACGACACGCGGGTCCTCGCGCCTCAGGCGCATCATCGCCATGTCCATCCCCGCTGCCCGGTCCGTTTGACGAGCGACAGCTTACGTTTCCACGGCCGGGTGCGCGCATAGGCCGCGCCCTCGCGATCCGATCGATTGTCAGTGCCCGGTGGGAAACTTGAGAGGTGGTCAGGGAAAGCGGGAGCGGTGCGGCCCGCGCCTGCCCTGATCGCCAACCATCCGTCGTAGAAGGGGGATTGGGCCTGTGAAGGGTGACCGAGTGGAGATAGTCGTGGACGCGGGGGACACGACGCGCACGTACGAGGTGGTGGCGAGCCGGGCGGGCCGCCGGGTCGAGACGGCGGTCCGCAGGGGCGTGGTGGAAGTGAGCGAAGTCACCCGCTCCGGCTCTGTCGTGCGTACGGCACGATTCATGGCGACCCGGGTACTCGCCCTGGTCGAGCAGCCGGTACCCAGGGAGGAGCCCTCGGAGGCGGCGGCCCGCGCCGCGCGTCCCCTCCGGGAAGACCCCGAGACCTAGCCCGAGACCTAGGTCCTCTTCTCCACCCAGGGGAGTAGGCGAGGGAGTGGCGGTCATCCTCCGGGAGGCCCGGCAATCGGTACGAGGGCATGACGACCGTGGCTCCTGACGCGCCTAGATTTGAGGTCAAGCGGCGGGTGCAAGCACTCGTCCCCCGAGGTCAGGTACCCGCCGCTGCCAAACCGAAGATCTTGACCGGGAGAGGAACCATGGCGGACACGGCACCGCGGACGATGGTCCGCACGCAGGGACGCAGGGCATTCGCCGCGTTCGGCGGCCGTCGTTCCGAGCGCCGTCACCCCTTGGTGGCGACGGCCATGGTTCTTCCCCTGGCGGCCCTGCTCGTAGTCGTCTTCGGCGGCTGGGAAGCAGTGGTCACACAAGCGTCGTCCGTGGGCGTGATGCTGGGGCGCTGAGCGGCGCCCCAGGCCCGGAAGAGCGGTCCGGGCGGGGACATCCGGCCATGAAACCCCGTGGGGACGGGGGTGCGGCGGACGGCACATGATGGCCGCGCAGCTGGGGAGCTGCGCGGCCATTGTTCTGCCCGCGCACCGGTAGGACCCACCCGCCGATTTCTGCGTACGCTCGCGGTGACACCACCCGGGGGGAACCACCAATGACCGCATCCGTCCTGCTGTCCGCACTCACCGCCACGGCACGCGGCGCGGCGCACCCCGGCCAGGGGCCCTGCGCCTGCCCGGCCGCGGGCGCCGTACTCGCCGACCGGGCGGACGGCACGGTCGTGCGCCACGGAGACATCGTCGCCAAGGCCCACGCCCCCGGCACGGATCCCGCCGAGCTCAACGCCCGCCTCGCCGCGGCGGCCGCGCTCCCCGGCATCCTGCTGCCGCCCCTCACGCCGGTCGCGGCGGATCTGCACGACCGGCTCGTCACGTTCTGGCCGCACGGCAGCCCCGTGGACCCCGACGCCCCCGAACGCGCGCCGTGGGAGGACGCGGCCACGCTCCTGGCCCGCCTCCACGCGGTGCCCACGGCGCAACTCCCGGGCCCACTCCCGCCGATGCGCGGCCCGGCCAAGGCGGCCCTCGCCGTCGCGCGGCTCCTGGCCGCCGGCCCTCACGCGGCGTCCGCCCCGATCCTGCGCGCCTGGTCGGGCCTGCCGCCCTGGGCCCGCGCCGAGACCCCCGGCGGGCACGTGTCGGCCCTGTGCCACGGTGACCTGCACCTCGGTCAGCTCGTCCGCCGCCCCGCCGGCACCGGCCCCTGGCTCCTGATCGACGTCGACGATCTCGGCACCGGAGACCCGGCCTGGGACCTCGCCCGCCCCGCCGCGTGGTTCGCGTGCGGCCTGCTTCCGGCACAGGAGTGGACGAGGTTCCTCACCGCGTACCAGGAGGCGGGCGGCGCACCGTCGCTCCAGGGCGACCCGTGGCCCGCTCTCGACGCCCCGGCCCGCGCCCTCACCGTCCAGACCGCGGCCCTCGCCGTGGCCAAGGCCGTCGCGGCCGGCCGGGTACTCGACGAGGCAGAGGAGGCATTGGTCGACGCCTGTGACCGAATGGCAGCGGTACCGGCCGAGTTGGCACACGGCGTGGCGAAGTAGGGTGCAACGGACCGGTGCCGGGAAGTTTTCCGGCGAAGAAGTGCCGAACGGCGAGGAGTTGAGCCGACCATGCAGTGCCCCAAGTGTCATGCACCGATGCACACGTACAACCGCAATGGCGTCCAGATCGAGCAGTGCAGCGGCTGCCGGGGGATATTCCTCGACTACGGCGAGCTGGAGTCCTTGACACGCCTCGAGTCCCAGTGGCAGCAGCAGGTGCCGCCGGCGCCTCCGGCCCCGCAGGCGTACCCGTCGGCCCCCGCCCCGGCCTGGGGTGCCCCGCACCATGGCGGGCACCACGGCGGTCACCACGGCCACCACAAGGGCGGCTTCGGCCGGATGCTCTTCTCCTCCTGAGCCGCCCAGCACATGAAGAAGCCCCCAGCCGAAAGGCCGGGGGCTTCTTGAGTGTGCGCGATACTGGGATTGAACCAGTGACCTCTTCCGTGTCAGGGAAGCGCTCTCCCGCTGAGCTAATCGCGCGGGACGGACCAGACTGTATCAGGACCCGTGAGTGGTACTGCGTGCGCGATACTGGGATTGAACCAGTGACCTCTTCCGTGTCAGGGAAGCGCTCTCCCGCTGAGCTAATCGCGCGGGGTTTCGGACCGTCGGAAAGGTGATCTTCGCGATGATCCAGTGGACGATACTGGGATTGAACCAGTGACCTCTTCCGTGTCAGGGAAGCGCTCTCCCGCTGAGCTAATCGTCCTTGGAGGTGGAGACGGGATTTGAACCCGTGTAGACGGCTTTGCAGGCCGTTGCCTCGCCTCTCGGCCACTCCACCAGGAGTGTGGGGGTTCGGGAAGATCCCCCACTTCCTGAGCGGACGACCAGGTTCGAACTGGCGACCTCAACCTTGGCAAGGTTGCGCTCTACCAACTGAGCTACGTCCGCTTGTCGTTTCCGTTTCGCTTGCGCGTCCCGGCGACGTGTTGAACTCTAGCGGATTCCTGGGCCAGTACAAAAACGCGTTTGCGCAGCGTGCTGCGGTGCGACCACCCCAGGTCACGCGGGGGACACCCGCCATAGACTCGAAGACGTGCGCGACCTCCCTCACGACCTGCCCCCTCTGGCCCGCTTCGGCGGTCTCGTAGCGACCGAGTTGCGCGACGTGACCAGCGATCCCGAGGCCCTGGACTCCGCCGGCTTCTGGGCCGTGTCCGCGGACTTCGAGGGCCGCCTTGTGTGTGCCCGCTTCGACTCCGTACGGGAGGAGCCCGTGCCCGCCCCGGTCCCCGGGGCCTGGCAGGGGCCCGCGGCCGGTGACTGGACGTCGTCCCTCGACCGGGCCGCGTACACCGACGGCGTCCGCAGGATCCGCGACCGCATCGCGGCCGGCGACGTCTACCAGGCCAACCTCTGCCGTGTCCTGTCCGCGCCCCTTCCCCCGCGCGCGGACGTGGACGCACTCACGGCGCTCCTCGCGCGCGGCAACCCGGCCCCCTACGCGGGGACCATCCGCCTTCCCGAGCACGGCGTGGAGATAGCCACCGCGTCCCCGGAGCTCTTCCTGAGCCGCACCGGCCGGACCGTCGAGTCCGGGCCGATCAAGGGCACGGGCCGGACCGAGGCGGACCTCCTGGAGAAGGACTACGCGGAGAACGTGATGATCGTGGACCTGGTCCGCAACGATCTCGGACGCGTCTGCGCGACCGGTTCCGTGACCGTCCCGGAGCTGTGCGTCGTCGAGAAGCACCCGGGCCTCGTCCACCTTGTCTCCACCGTCCGCGGTGAACTGTGCGACGGCGCGGGCTGGCGTGACCTGCTCGCCGCCGCGTTCCCGCCCGGCTCGGTCACCGGAGCGCCCAAGTCCAGCGCCCTGCGCATCATCGACGCCCTGGAGACGGCGCCCCGAGGTCCGTACTGCGGCGGCATCGGCTGGGTCGACGCCGACCGGGGCACAGGCGAGCTGGCCGTCGGCATCCGCACGTTCTGGGCCGACCGGGCCGAGGGCGTCCTGCGGTTCGGCACGGGCGCCGGAATCACCTGGGGATCGGACCCCGAAGGTGAGTGGCGGGAGACCGAACTGAAGGCTTCTCGGCTGCTAGCGGTAGCGTCGGGTACGTACCAGGAAAGTGGAGGGATCCCTACGTGAAGATCTGGCTCGACGGCACACTGCAGGACCTCGAGGCCGCCCGTGTCTCGGTGTTCGACCACGGCCTGACCGTGGGCGACGGCATTTTCGAGACGGTGAAGTCGGTCGACGGGAAGCCGTTCGCGCTGACCCGCCACCTGGACCGGCTCGCCCGCTCCGCGCGCGGTCTCGGTCTGCCCGAGCCCGACCTCGACGAGGTGCGCCGGGCCTGCGACGCCGTCCTCGAGGCCAACCCGATGCCGCTCGGCCGGCTGCGGATCACGTACACTGGAGGGCTCTCCCCGCTGGGGTCCGACCGCGGTGAGCACGGGCCCACGCTGGTGGTCGCCCTCGGCGAGGCCGCCCGGCGCCCCGACTCCACCGCCACGGTCACGGTCCCGTGGACGCGCAACGAACGCGGCGCGCTCACCGGTCTGAAGACCACCTCGTACGCGGAGAACGTCGTCGCGCTCGCCCGCGCGCGCGAACAGGGAGCTTCCGAGGCGCTGTTCGCCAACACGGTGGGTCAGCTCTGCGAGGGCACGGGGTCGAACGTCTTCGTCGTCCTGGACGGCGAGATCCACACCCCGCCGGTAGCCTCCGGCTGCCTGGCGGGCATCACCCGCGCGCTGACCGCCGAGTGGACCGGCGCCAAGGAGACCGATCTGCCGCTGGACGTCCTGGAGCGGGCCGACGAGATCTTCCTGACGTCCACGCTGCGCGACGTGCAGGGCGTGCATCGGGTCGACGGGCGCGAGCTGCCTGGCGCGCCTGGGCCCGTCACCGCCAAGGCGATGCGCGTCTTCGACGAGCGCGCGGCGGACGACCTCGACCCGTAGACAGGACGACCCCTAATCCGGGTGACGCGGTGGTCACAGGGCGGGTAGAACACCCCTGATGACCACCACTCTGCGGCCGACCGAGCCGCTTCAGCGCGATGCCGACGGGACGCGGTCACGCCACTACCAGGTGTGCGTGAACAGCCGCCCCGTCGGCGAGCTGCGTCTGGGCACCCACCCCGTCTACGGCGAGGGGGTGGCCCGGATCCGTGATCTGCGGATCGACGAGGAGGACCGCGGGCGGGGCCGCGGCACCGTCGCCGCGCTCGCCGCCGAGGAGGTGGCGCGCGGCTGGGGCTGCGGCCGGATGGAGGTCTCGATCCCCGCGCCGGCGGAGCGTGCCCTCGCCCTGGCCACCGCCCTCGGCTACGTCGAGCGCAACCGGAACATGGAGAAGGAGCTCCCGGCCGAGCCCCCCACGCTCCCGGCGGGCAGCGCGGGACGGCGCATGACCGGCCCCGAGTTCACCGCGTGGGAGACGCACACGCAGGCTGGTTACGTGCGCACCCTGGTCGAGCGGGGCGTCCCGGAGGCCCAGGCACGCTCCAAGGCCGAGGCCGATCACGCGGCGACGCTCGCGGAAGGGCTCGCCACACGGGACGCGGTCCTGAGCGTGCTCGAGACGGACGGCGCGGTCGTGGGCACGCTGTGGGTGGCGCTGCGCGGCGAGAGCGCCTACGTCTACGACGTCGAGGTCGCGGCCGAGCACCGCGGGCACGGCCACGGGCGGTCGCTGATGCTCCTCGCGGAGGCCGAGTCGCACGCCGCGGGCGTCGCCCGCCTGGGGCTCAACGTCTTCGCGGGCAACATCCCGGCCGTCCGGCTGTACGAGTCACTCGGATACCGGGCGACCGAGTTCCACCTGTACAAGCCGCTGCTCTGAGCGGCCCGCGGGTCGCCGGCTACGAGCCGAGCAGCCGGTCGGCGATCTCCTCGACGCGCTCGCGCAGGCCGTTCTGGCTCTTGCCGCCGTCGAGCCGCTCGCCGTCGATGACGTACGTGGGTGTGCCCGTGACGCCGATCGCCGTGCCCTCGGCCTGGTCCGCGTCGACGATCAGGATGTGCCTGCCGTCGATGAGTGCGGTGTCGAACTCCTCGGCGTCCAGGCCGAGTTCACGCGCGACCTCGACGAGGAACGGCTCGCCCTTGCGGTCGAGCTCCTCGACCCGGCCGAGCACCGCCTCCACGTACGGCCAGCCCTTCCCCTGCTCGAAGGCCTCCTCCGCGGCCTGCGCGCCGGCGAAGGCGTGCTTGTGCTTCTCCAGCGGGAAGTGCCGCAGACGCAGGTCGATGCGGTCGCCGTAGCGGGCCCGCAGCGCGCGCACGTCGTCGAGAGCGGTGCGGCAGTCGGGGCACTGGAGCTCGCACCAGACGTCGAGGACGGGGCGGCCCTGAGGGGCTGAGGCGGGAGAGGCGTCGTTCATGGGACCAGTCTTCCAGCAGGGCGCCGGGGACCCCAACCGGCACCTGCGACAGACCCCTGATCAGACCCTGGCAGGACCCCTGACAGGCACCGGACCGGCACCTGCGGAGGAGGCCGTACCCGGAAATGTCCCTGAGGTCGGGCTGGACCGTGGCTTCCCGACCCCGGGGCGGTGCACGATGGAGAGGACGGAATGCTCCGTCGCCCGCTGCCCACGCCAGGAGGACCGGATGATTGCCGAGACCGTCTGTTCCGCCGTTTCCGTGGCCGGGCTGGGCATCGCCGCGGTCACCGCGTACCGGAAGCGTTTCCTCACGGCCGCGCGCATAGCGGCGTATTCGCTGGTGCCGATCGGTCTGGTGATGACCGGTGCGGTCGGCTGGCTGGCGGACACCGCGTTCAGCCCCACGGCGTGGGCCGGATTCGTCGTGCTCGGCGGCGCCTGGCTCCTGTTCATGGTGACCCGCGCGCTGGAGCGCCGCAGCGGCGGCACCCGTAAGGAGCGCAAGGCGGCGAAGGCCGCCGCCGAGACCCAGGCCGTGGCACCCGCGGCCTCCGCCCCCTCGCTGGGGCAGACCGCCCGGCCCGCGGCGGCCGGCCCTGCCGCGAAGCCCGCCTCCGAGGACTTCAGCGACATCGAGGCGATTCTGAAGAAGCACGGGATCTGACCCGAGGAATCTCTCAGGCGGTCGGTCGACTCCGGTCGGAAAGCGGAAGCCGCCGGACTCTTCCCGGTCGACCTCGTACCACCCACGTCACGGGATCCGGCGAACTCCCGCTTCTTTTGAGCGTGTTGATCGACTGCGGTGTGCCGGCTGCGTCATCATCGCCGCGAGATGCTGGACACAACACAGGGCGGTTCCGCCCCGCAGGCCGACGAGCGACACGACGCCCTCATGGCCGACGAACGCCGAGGCTGCCTCTTCGCACTGTCACAGCCGCCTTTGATGATCTTTCTGGCGGTGATCGGCTGCCTGCTGCTCCTGGCTTCGCTGCACGATCTGTTCCTGCTGTGATGCCCCGGGCGGGTCAGCCCGCCGCTTCCTTGCGGCGCGCCCGGTATGCCGCCACGTGCAAGCGGTTTCCGCAGGTGCGGCTGTCGCAGTACCTGCGCGACCGGTTACGGGAGAGGTCCACGAAGGCCCGTCGGCAGTCCGGGGCCTCGCACCGCCGCAGCCGCTCCTGCTCCCCGGCGACCACGAAGAAGGCGAGCGCCATCCCGCAGTCGGCCGCCAGGTGGTCGGCCACGGACGCGCCGGGTGCGAAGTAGTGCACGTGCCAGTCGTAGCCGTCGTGGTCCGTCAGGCGCGGCGTGGTGCCCGCGGCGGCGACCAGCTCGTTGATGAGCGAGGCAGCGGCGTGCGGGTCGGGCGCCGCGAACACGGCGGCGAACCGTCCCCTCACACTCTGTACGCCGTCGAGGTCACGTTCCGTGAGCACCCCGACGTCACTGATGTCGTTCCTTCGTACGAACTCGCCCAGGGCTGCCACATCGGCCAGCCCGTCGACGGCCTGCTCGTCGTCCGGTGCGGTGTTCACCAGATCGACCACGGTGTCGAGGGCGCACCGGGTGTCGTGGGTGATCAGCACGATTTGCTCCCTGGCCTGGGGGTCGGGCCTGTGCCCGCCGATGCTGGCCGATGTTATAGGTCCGCCCGTCCGCGTGGCGCCTGGCCGCCGGCCCATGGACGCGCCGATGCCGCCGCCGTGGGATCCCCACGGCGGCGGCGCCGGTGTATGCCATATGCAGTTGTTGTGGCTCGGTCCGTCTCCCCGAGTGGACGGCATCGAGCGGCTCTCGCGGTGCGTGACTCCGGCGGTGTGCCGGCGTCGGCTCCAGGCCTTAGCTTTCGGCCAGGATGTGTGAGAGCTCCGTGTCGAGATCGAAGTGGCGGTGTTCCGTGCCGGGTGGCACGGCCGCGTCGGTCCTCTTCAGGAACGACTCCAGCGCCCTCGCAGGGGCTTCGAGCAGAGCCTCGCCCTCAGGGGAACTCAGAGCGATGCAGACGACGCCTTGGCCGTGACTACGGGATGGCCAGACTCGGACGTCGCCGGTGCCGGTGGGCCGGTGCAGGCCCTCGGCGAGCAGATCGCGGGCGAACACCCACTCGACCGTCTCTTCTGCTCCTGTGTGGAAGGTGGCGTGCACGGCGTAGGGATCGGCCGTGTCATACCGCAGTCCTGCGGGTACAGGCAGTGAGGATTCGCTCGACACAACGAGGCGCAGGTGCAGCTCGCAGCTGACCGTGGTGTTCATAAGCGCCAGGGCCTTTCGCTCAGTGTGCGCTCGGGGATTCGCACGTCGGCGAAATCGACATGCCACCTACGGTGCCGTTGTAAACCCCTCTGAGTGTTTTGAGTGCGTTTAGGTAGCTCGGACGGCGGAGTGTTTCTCGGTCCGGAGCGTCCATTCCGGTGACGGGATTCCGTCGGGTAGGTTTGGTTGTATGAATACGGGGAGTGACGAGGCGGCCGAGTCTGAATCCGGGGCCGCGACGACGGGGGGCGGGGCGAAGGTCGAGCCGGAGCTCGGCTCGCGGGCGCCGGAGTTCATCAAGGCCCGCAGAGCCCTGCATCTGAGCTGGCAGGTCGGCGTCTTCGTGGTCGGGCTCGCGGTGGTGGTGGCGGGCGTGATCATGCTGCCGCTGCCGGGCCCGGGCTGGCTGGTGATCTTCGGCGGCATGGCGATCTGGGCGACCGAGTTCGTCTGGGCGCAGCTCGTGCTCCGCTGGACGAAGCGCAAGGTCACCGAGGCCACGCGGCGCGCGCTCGACCCCGCGGTGCGCCGGCGGAACATCATCCTGACGTCGGTCGGCGTGGTGATCATCGCGGTGCTCGTGGCGATCTACGTGTGGAAGTTCGGCTTCGAGATGCCGTGGAAGATCAAGGAGTGAGCGGGGTGGCCCGCGAGGGTCGCGCCGGGGGTGTCAGGGCTGGTCGGAGCACCTGCTGACATGCGGTAATGTTCTCTCTGCGCCCGGGCGATTAGCTCAGTGGGAGAGCGCTTCGTTCACACCGAAGAGGTCACTGGTTCGAACCCAGTATCGCCCACCCCGGACCGAGTGCCCCGGAGGCTTCAAGCCTCCGGGGCACTCGGCGTTTCCGCGTCCGGCCGCCATGATCTGCAAGCGCTTTCTGGCTGCGGCGCGCTCCTGGTGTCCGGCGACCGGAACAGGAATCCCATAATCCGTACGGATGCCTGGGATATAAATCCCCGCGGGCCCCTTCGGTAATTCGATGGGTGGGCGGACCTGACCCCGTTTCAGAGTTTCCGGACTTCACCGGGAATCCGGAAGTTCTGACGGTGAATCAATGACCGTCGGCATCAGGCCAATTCACGTTCAGGTGAGTCACCGCGTAACGGGGGAGACTCGCACCATGGACTGGAACCACTACCGCTTCCGCAGTGTCTGGGACCTGCCCGAGGAGCCCGCCGACGTGTTCGCGGCCCTGGAGCGCGCCGAGGACTACCCCCTGTGGTGGCCCCAAGTGCGCGAGGCGACACCCCTTGACGAGCGCCGCGGCACCGCCCGCTTCCGCTCGCTCCTCCCGTACGACCTGTTCGTGACGGCCACCGCCCTGCGCCGTGACACCGAGGCCGGGGTCCTGGAGATCACCGTTTCCGGCGACCTGGAGGGCTGGGTGCGGTGGACCGTGCGCGCGCAAGAGGGCGGGACGCGCGCGGTGTACGAGCAGGAGGTGGAGGTGTGCAAACCCCTGTTGCGGCGGTTCGCCCTCGTCGGCAGGCCGGTGTTCCTCGTCAACCACGCGCTGATGATGCGGGGTGGGCGGCGCGGGCTCGTCGCGCATCTGCGGCGGCGGTGACCGAACCGGTTTGTTGGAAACCCGCCGGGGCCTGTATGGTTCAACCCGTTCCCGGGCGATTAGCTCAGTGGGAGAGCGCTTCGTTCACACCGAAGAGGTCACTGGTTCGAACCCAGTATCGCCCACCCGGAAGAAAGCCGGTCCGTCAGCAGACGGACCGGCTTTTCTGCGCCCCGGCCCTGAGCCCGTACGGGCAACTGTCAGGCGGCCTCCCGCAGTTCCGTGCGCATCGGCCACGCCGGATCCACCGTCTCCGGATTGCCGCTGCGCGCGAACCACGCCTGCAGCCCACGCGCCTGCGCGGCATGCCACACCGCCTGAAGCGTGTGCAGCTCGGCGGGGGACAGACGCTCCAGGCGGGACGCGAAGCGGCGCCCCACGGCCCGTACGACATCCAGGGAGGCCTGCGCGTCCGCGGCCGCGTCGTGCGCGCCTTCCAGCTCCACCTCGTAGTGCGCGCACAGGTCCGTCAGGGTGCGGCGGCCCTTGCGGTAGCGGTCCAGGTGTTTGTCGAGGACGCGCGGATCGAGGACGCACAGCGACGAGCTCTCCATGTAGCGGCCGAGCGCGGAGGCGCGATGTCGCCGCAACTCCCGGTCCAGGAGCGTCAGATCGAACGGCGCGTTCATCACCACGAGCGGGCGGCCCGCCGCCGCCTGCTCGCCCAGCAGCCGGGCTATCTCCTCCATGACGGGTGCGGGCCAGCGGCCGTTGCGCTGGAGGTGCTCGTCCGTCAGGCCGTGCACCTCAGTCGCCCCGGCCGGCACCGGCACTCCCGGATTCACGAGCCAGCGTGAGACCCGCGGCCGGCTGCCCGCGGCGTCCTGCACCACGATCGCGGCCGACACGATGCGATCGCTCTCCACGTCCACGCCGGTGGTCTCGGTGTCGAAGGCGGCCAGAGGACCCTCGTACCAGCACGTCATGTCAATGCAACTCCTCGTTCACACCTGGCAGATGGCCCCTCGCTGCTGCCCGTTTCGGTGATACCCGGGCTGTTTGCGTCGTACGCCGACCGGAGACAACACAGATACGGGTCACGGCAGTTCAGCGGCCCGCCCAGGGAATTCATCTGTTTCGGAAGGTCAGTTGGACATGGCGCTCGCGCAGCCCGAACAGGGTGGGCTGCTGCCCGAGGGGATCGCACCGCCGCGCGGCACACTCGCCACCACCGCCTGCATGGAGACACTCCAGGTGGGCTATCTGCACGCCGTAGCGGCAGCCGCGGGCTGTTCGCTCTCTCAGCCGTTCCCTGACAACGGAATCGACTGGCACGTCAGCCACAGCGCCCCCGGGCACACGGTCGACGACGAGGTCACCATCAAGGTGCAGCTCAAGTGCACGTACCAGCTCCCGCCGAAGCCGCCGGGGCCGTCCTTCTCCTTCACGCTCGACAACGCACACCTGGAGAAGCTCGCCCGCACGCCGGTGTCGGTGCACAAGATCCTGGTCGTGATGATCGTGCCGCGTTCGCAGGACGACTGGCTGCGGGCCGGCCACGACCGGCTCGACCTGCGGCACTGCTGCTACTGGACCAACCTGGCCGGCCACCCCGTGACAGGACGGCGCCGCACCACCGTGCGCATCCCGACCTCGCGGATCTTCGACGACCGTGCGCTCTGCGAGATCATGACGCGGATCGGGACGGGCGGAAGGCCCTGAAGGACGCGGGAGGCCCTGACGGGCAACGCGCGAGGCCCTGACGGACAGGGAGGGAGACCCCTGATGCAGCACCGCCCGACCGACGATCGCCTTCGCGCCCTGAACACCGCCCGATCCCACCCCGCCGACCTCGAAGGCCCCGGACCGGAGCAGGTCGACCCGGTCGTGCTCAACGCACTGCTCGACCGGCACGGCTGGGAACGCCGCGGCGGCGCCACCGGGCGCTATGTGCGCTGGACGCTGCCCGGCGCCTCCGGGCGCACCAGCCTGCTCGTGCCGGAGACCCGCGCCTTTCCCGACAGCGACGACCTGCTCGGCGAGGCGCTCGAGGCCCTGGAGCGCAGCGGGTCGCCCTCCGCGCGGGAGGTCCTCGTCTCGCTCGCCGTGCCGAGCGACGAGATCCGCTGGTGGCGCGATGTGCCGGCCGGGCCCGCGGGCAGCGCCGCGTGGCCGGTGGAGGAGCAACTGCGCGCCGCCGCCCGGCGGATGCTGCTCGCCGCCGCGCTCGCCGCCCGCGGCAGGGCCGGCTACTACGGCGCCCGCCACCGCAGGCCCGCCGCCGCGTCGCTGGAGACCGTCCTCGTCGGTGACGCCCCCGGCGGCCGCAGGCTCACCGCGTTCGTGCCCGTCGCCGCGGGACGCGCGCTCGCAGTCCGTCTCCACCAGGCGCTGTACGCGGCCCGCGAGGCCATCGACTACCGGCGGGCCACCGGCGGCATGGACGCCTTCGACGGCGCGGTCGAGGCGGGGGTGAGCCACGAGCTCGTCGAAGCGCTCGTCGCCCTCGTCCGCGGTACGGAGGGAGCCCGGGTCGGCGTCGAGTGGTCACCGGCGGCCGGGGTGCCCGACGAGTGCACGGCCGGGGACGCGCCCGTCGAGTTCTCGCCCGGCGACCTGGCCGTCCTGCGGGAGGCGAGCGCCCGCTATCTGCAGGCCGAGCCGTCCATCGCCGTCCGCGTCACCGGGACCGTCGTGCGCATGCGCAGATCGGGGCCGCGCGGAGAGGGTACGGTGCGGCTGCACGTCATAGGGGGCGCCGATGTGCCGCACGTCCGGATGACGCTGGACGAGGAGGCGTACCGGACGGCGGGGCACGCGCATCTCGTGGGGCTGCCGATCAGGGTGCACGGGCGGCTGGAGAGCCGGGGCGGCTTCCGGCGGCTGACCGGGGCGAGCGAGGTGGTGCCCGTACAGGTGGAGGAGGCCGAGCGGGACCGGCTGATGAAGTCGCTCCAGGAGAATCTGGACTTCTTCGAGGAGGCGTGCAGCGGGGACGACTGAGCTCACTGGCTCGTGAGCAGGGGGTTCCCGGCGTGTGCACGGGGATCGCGGCGCGGGCCGCGTTGATGCCGTTTCGCGAGTCGGGCCCCGGGCTCGGTACGATCCCCTGTGTATTGCGCGCGTGGCCAGATCATCGCGTGCCCCCTTCAGGCAGGAGAGTCCGGTGTCAGACGTCCGTGTGATCATCCAACGCGATTCCGAGCGGGAAGAGCGCGTGGTGACGACGGGCACTACGGCCGCCGAGCTCTTCGCCGGCGAGCGCACCATCGTCGCCGCCCGTGTGGCCGGCGAGCTGAAGGACCTCGCGTACGCCGTGCGGGACGGCGAGGAGGTCGAGCCCGTCGAGATCTCCTCCGAGGACGGCCTGGCCATCCTGCGCCACTCCACCGCCCACGTGATGGCGCAGGCCGTGCAGGAGCTGTTCCCCGACGCCAAGCTGGGCATCGGCCCGCCGGTCAAGGACGGTTTCTACTACGACTTCGACGTGGAGAAGCCCTTCACGCCCGAGGATCTCAAGGCCATCGAGAAGAAGATGCAGGAGATCCAGAAGCGCGGGCAGCGCTTCTCGCGCCGTGTCGTCACCGACGCGGCCGCCCGCGAGGAGCTGGCCGACGAGCCGTACAAGCTGGAGCTCATCGGCATCAAGGGCTCCGCGTCCACCGACGACGGTGCGAATGTCGAGGTGGGCGGCGGCGAGCTGACCATCTACGACAACCTCGACGCCAAGACCGGTGACCTGTGCTGGAAGGACCTCTGCCGCGGTCCCCACCTGCCCACCACCCGCAACATCCCCGCGTTCAAGCTGATGCGGAACGCGGCGGCGTACTGGCGCGGCAGCGAGAAGAACCCGATGCTCCAGCGCATCTACGGCACCGCCTGGCCGTCGAAGGACGAGCTGAAGGCGCACCTGGAGTTCCTCGCCGAGGCCGAGAAGCGCGACCACCGCAAGCTGGGCAACGAGCTGGACCTGTTCTCCATCCCCGACCAGATCGGTTCCGGTCTGGCCGTCTTCCACCCCAAGGGCGGCATCATCCGCCGGGTCATGGAGGACTACTCGCGCCGCCGGCACGAGGAGGAGGGCTACGAGTTCGTCTACACCCCCCACGCCACGAAGGGGAAGCTCTTCGAGACCTCGGGCCACCTGGACTGGTACGCCGACGGCATGTACCCGCCCATGCAGCTCGACGAGGGCGTGGACTACTACCTCAAGCCCATGAACTGCCCGATGCACAACCTGATCTTCGATGCGCGCGGGCGTTCCTACCGTGAACTGCCGCTGCGCCTCTTCGAGTTCGGCACCGTGTACCGGTACGAGAAGTCGGGCGTCGTGCACGGCCTCACCCGCGCCCGCGGCTTCACGCAGGACGACGCGCACATCTACTGCACCAAGGAGCAGATGGCGGAGGAGCTCGACAAGACGCTCACCTTCGTCCTCGGCCTGCTGCGCGACTACGGCCTCACCGACTTCTACCTGGAGCTGTCCACCAAGGACCCGGAGAAGTTCGTCGGCTCGGACGAGGTCTGGGAAGAGGCCACCGAGACGCTGCGCCAGGTCGCCGAGAAGCAGGGCCTCCCGCTGGTCCCGGACCCGGGCGGCGCCGCGTTCTACGGCCCGAAGATCTCCGTCCAGGCGAAGGACGCCATCGGCCGCACCTGGCAGATGTCGACCGTGCAGCTCGACTTCAACCTGCCGGAGCGCTTCAACCTGGAGTACACCGGCCCCGACGGCACCAAGCAGCGCCCGGTCATGATCCACCGTGCGCTGTTCGGCTCCATCGAGCGGTTCTTCGCGGTGCTCCTCGAGCACTACGCGGGTGCCTTCCCGGCCTGGCTCGCGCCGGTGCAGGCGGTCGGCATCCCGATCGGCGACGCGCACATCCCGTACCTCGAGGAGTTCGCGGCCAAGGCGAAGCGGAAGGGGCTGCGCGTCGACGTGGACTCTTCGTCGGACCGTATGCAGAAGAAGATCAGGAACGCGCAGAAGCAGAAGGTGCCGTTCATGATCATCGCGGGCGACGAGGACATGGCGGCCGGCGCCGTCTCCTTCCGCTACCGCGACGGCTCGCAGGAGAACGGCATCCCCGTCGACGAGGCGATCGAGAAGATCGTCAAGGTCGTCGAGGAGCGCGTGCAGGTCTGACGCCCGCCGCTGACGGCAGCGACGTACGACATCAAGAGGCCCCCGGGAATTCTCCCGGGGGCCTCTCGTCGTCGTCGCGCCGGAACACCTGGAACATCCAGGACGAGAACGAGCCCGTGATCGCTCCGAGCAGCGCCAGACCGCACGCCATCAGCGCCACCGCCACCAGACGCCCGAGTGGGGTCACCGGCACCACGTCCCCGTATCCGACCGTCGCCAGCGTCGAGCAGGCCCACCACACGGAGTCCCCGAAGGTACGGATCGTGGCGTGCGGCTGCCCGCGCTCGACCTGGTACACGGCCAGCGCCGCCGCGAATCCGAGCAGCGTGGCGGACATCCCGGCGTACGTCGCCACGCGCGCGTGCAGGCTGAGCCGCGGTTGTTCGTGCCGCCGCCGCACGGCGTCGTAGGTCCGCACGACCTGCAGTGGGCGCAGCAGCGGCAGCGCCACGACCACCGCGTCCAGCCAGTGGTGGCGCACGAACGAGAGCCCCTTGCCGCTGTGGCGCCATCGGATGGCGAAGTCCAGCACGAAGACGGCCCAGGCGGCGGAGGTCACCGCGAGACACGCGTCGCGCACCGCGTCCGGGAGCCCGCGCCCCAGGACTCTGACCGCGTACGACGCGAGGAACAGCAGGGCCGCCAGCGTCAGCGGGGTCTCCATCCGGTGCTCCCACGGCGTGCGCCGTCTCTCGTCCATCGGTCAAGGATCACGGGCGGGGGCCGGGACCTGCCCCGCCGACACGCTCCGAACGGGCGAAGCCATATGCTGCATCTCATGACGAGTGAGCCGGAGCAGCACACGGGGCCGGTGGGTGAGCCGGACGGGTTCGGGCGCCTTTGGACGCCGCACCGGATGGCCTACATTCAGGGGGAGAACAAGCCGACCGGACCGGGAGCCGACGACGGCTGTCCGTTCTGCGCCGCACCCGGCATGACCGACGAGGAAGCGCTGATCGTGGCGCGCGGCGCGAGCGTCTACGCGATCCTCAACCTCTATCCGTACAACGGCGGCCACTTGATGGTGCTGCCGTACCGGCACGTCGCCGACTACACGGATCTGGACGACGGCGAGACCGCCGAGCTGGCCCTCTTCACCAAGCGCGCGATGGCCGCGCTGCGCACCGCGTCCGGGGCGCACGGCTTCAACATCGGCATGAACCAGGGCGCGGTGGCGGGGGCCGGTATCGCCGCGCACCTGCACCAGCACATCGTTCCGCGCTGGGGCGGCGACACCAATTTCATGCCCGTGGTGGGTCACACCAAGGTGCTGCCGCAGCTGCTCGGCGACACCAGGACCGCGCTGGCCAAGGCCTGGCCGGACGCCGGCTGAGCCGATCGTGACCGGCCGGCCGGGCGCTTACGTCCCGGGCCGGCCGCGCCCGGCTACGCGTCGTACACGTCGGCTGTCGTGGGCGTCGGGGCCTGGACCAGGTTGCTGAGGAACGACGAGCGCGTACCGAACTTCTCCGCGTCCACGCCGTTCTCCTCAAGCACCTTGATCGCCGCCGCGTGCACCACGCGCAGGACCGGGGTGGCTGTGCGCAGTGCGTCGTCCGCCATGAAGCGGTGCCGCCACGGCTTGTCCGCCCAGGCGTGCCGCAGTCCGAAGGGCTCGGGCAGGATCAGCTTGCCGCCGATGAAGTCCAGGAGCGGCGGGTACCAGGTGAAGGGCGCGCGCACCGCGAGGCGGACCACCTCGTCGGGCTCGATGAGGGGGAGCTTCTTCTCCACCGTCTCCCAGAACTTGATGGCCTTGGCGACTTCCTTCGTCTTCGGCTCGGGCTTCGTCGTGAACAGGGAGTGCACCGGGCCGAGCGCATGGCCCGTGATCTCGATGCGCAGCGTCTCGTGCAGCACCGTCACCGTGATCAGCATCGTGATGACCAACTGGCCGTCCCAGAGCGTGAACTGCACGCCCAGGTAGTGGCGGTCGCCGCTGCCGAACTGCTGCTCGTTGCAGATCCGCTGTATCTCGTGGTTCTTGATCTGGAAGGCCTCGACGTCGGTGCCGCTGGGGCGGGCCACCTTCTTCGCGTTCTCCCCGATCGGCGAGACGATCCAGTGCTTGATCGACGGCGTCGGGAATCCGCCCGTGTGCAGCGGGCCGCGCTCCAGGAGCCGCAGCTTGTCGTGGACCGCCCGTATGACGTCCCAGCTGCGGAACGGGTGGATCTCCGCGCCCTCGTCGCGGGGAATCAGCTCCTCGGCGAGCTGCCAGCTGCCCCAGCGGGTGCCCATGCCGAGGATGCCCTTGGGGCCCGCGTAGAACACTGCGTTCGACTGCTGCTCGGCGGTCAGCTTGGCGAGGCTCTGGCGCAGCCGCTCGGCGGCCGTCTCGCCGGGGCTGCCGGGCACCGCCTCGGGGATCTTGGCGCCGATGCCGCCGCCCGCGAGCAGGCTGTCCCAGCGCTCCCGCATGTCCTGTGCCGTGCGCTCGCAGATCTGCCGGGCCCACAGCCAGCCGACCACGGGCGCCACGATCGCCGCCCGCAGATACCAGGCCCAGAAGCCGGTGAACGGCAGCCGGACCAGGAAGATCACGGCGACGGCCGCGACCGCCACCATCAGCGCCGTGAACAGGGCGGCCGTGCGCTTGTTCGCGTGTTTGCCGATCATGCGGCGGATCTGGAAGACGAGCAGCCACGCGATCAGGCCGGGCAGGAAGAGCAGGCCGCACAGCGCCGTCACGGCCGTCAGCCAGCTGTCCCGCTGCTTACGGATCCGGTTCGCCGCGAGACAGTGCTCGACGACGACCTGCGGCTCGGTGCCGAAGGACTGGATGAGCGGCTTGCGGGCGCCGCCGAGCAGCCGGCCCTGGACGGCCCGCGAGAACGCCTCGCCCAGATTCGGCGCGGCCAGCGACCAAATGCCCTTCTTCACTTCGGACTTGTGCCACTCGCTGTTGGCGGCGAGCAGATCGTCCACCTTCGCGTCCCGGTACGCCGCCGAAGCGAGGGCGTACGTGGCCGCGGTCTGGCCCGCGGAGCCGTGCAGCGGCACCTGCGCTCCGGGCCTGAAGTCGAATACGTCGTCCGCCACTGCCGCCCCCATCGCCGCGCGCCTTCGCTCCTGCGGCTTTCCCGACTTCCTTGCCCCGCACACCTGTTGATCAGGTCATCGGCTTGATCAGGTCATCAGCGTATCCGGGCACACCGACATCTGTCAGAGGACGGCCGAAGCCGCCCGCCCGGAAGGGGACCGGGCGGGCGGCCTGGCCGTCGGGTGGCCGGGGGACGGTCAACTACGAGACGCCCTGCGCCTGTTCGCGCATCCTGTCGCCCAGTTGCGAAGGCATCGGCTCGTGCCGCGCGTACGCCCGGCTGAAGCGCCCCGTGCCGTGCGACAGCGACCGCAGGTCCACCGCGTACCGGCCGATCTCGATCTCCGGGATCTCGGCACGTACGAGTGTGCGAGACCCCGGCGTCTGTTCCGTGCCGACCACACGGCCGCGCCGCCCCGACAGGTCGCTCATCACCGCGCCCACGTAGTCGTCCGCGACGAGCACCTGCACCTCGGCGACCGGCTCCAGGAGATGGATCTTCGCGTCCGCCGCCGCCTCCCGCAGCGCCAGCGCGCCCGCCGTCTGGAACGCCGCGTCGGAGGAGTCCACCGAGTGCGCCTTGCCGTCGAGCAGCGTGATCCGCACATCGATGAGGGGATAGCCCGCGGCCACGCCCTTCGCGGCCTGTGTCCGTACGCCCTTCTCCACGGACGGGATGAACTGCCGCGGCACCGCGCCGCCGACGACCTTGTCCACGAACTCGATGCCGGAGCCGTTCGGCAGCGGCTCCACCTCGATCTCGCAGATCGCGAACTGCCCGTGCCCGCCGGACTGCTTCACATGGCGCCCGCGCCCTGCCGACCTGTCGGCGAACGTCTCCCGCAGCGAGACCTTGTGGGGGACGACGTCGACCTGGACGCCGTACCGGTTGCGCAGCCGCTCCAGGGCGACGTCCGCGTGCGCCTCACCGAGGCACCACAGGACGACCTGGTGGGTGGCCTGGTTCTGTTCGAGCCGCATCGTCGGGTCCTCGGCGACCAGCCGGGACAGGCCCTGCGAGAGCTTGTCCTCGTCCGGTTTGCTGTGTGCCTGGATCGCCAGCGGCAGCAGTGGGTCCGGCATGTCCCACGGCTCCATGAGGAGCGGGTCGTCCTTGGCGGAGAGGGTGTCGCCGGTCTCCGCCCTGCCGAGCTTGGCCACGCACGCCATGTCACCGGCGATGCAGTGGGAGAGCACGCGCTGCTGTTTCCCGAAAGGCGACGTGAGGGCGCCGATGCGTTCGTCGATGTCGTGGTCCTCGTGGCCGCGATCGGCGAGGCCGTGCCCCGACACATGCACCGTGTCGTCGGGTCGCAGGGTTCCGGAGAAGACCCGTACCAGCGAGATCCGGCCCACGTACGGATCGGACGCCGTCTTCACCACCTCGGCGACCAGGGGGCCGTCCGGATCGCAGACGTTCACCGTGCGCGCGGCGCCCGACGGGGTGGTGACCACGGGGGCCGCGCGCTCCAGGGGAGTGGGGAAGCCGCCCGTGATGAGTTCGAGCAGCTCGACCGTGCCGATGCCCTGGCGGGCGCCCGGAGCGGCGGGGGCCGCGGCGAGCACCGGGTGGAAGACACCGCGCGCGACGGCCCGCTCCAGGTCACCGACCAGCGTCTTGTAGTCGATCTCCTCGCCGCTCAGATAGCGGTCCATGAGGGTCTCGTCCTCGCTCTCGGCGATGATCCCCTCGATCAGACGGTTGCGTGCCTCCTCGATGAGCGGCAGTTGATCGGGGTCCGGCTCCGACTCCTTGCGCTCGCCCGACGCGTAGTCGAACACGCGCTGCGACAGGAGGCCGACGAGGCCGGTGACCGGCGCGTGCCCGTCGGGCCCCGGCTCGCCGTGCAGGGGCAGGTAGAGCGGGATGACGGCGTCCGGGTCGTCGCCGCCGAAGAACGTCTCACAGGTCCGCGTCATCTGTTCGAAGTCGGAACGCGCCGCCTCCAGATGCGTCACCACGATGGCGCGCGGCATGCCGACCGCCGCGCACTCCTCCCACACCATGCGCGTCGCGCCCGCCATGGTCTCGGGCCCGTCGGACGCCGAGACGACGAAGAGGGCCGCATCCGCTGCCCGCAGACCGGCCCTCAGCTCCCCGACGAAATCCGCGTATCCCGGGGTGTCCAGAAGATTGATCTTGTACCCGTCCCATTCGAGGGGCACCAGGGAGAGCTGTACCGACCGCTGCTGCCGGTGCTCGATCTCGTCGTAGTCGGAAACGGCGGTCCCGTCCTCCACCCGGCCCGCCCTGTTCACCGCCCCCGCGGTCAGTGCGAGAGCCTCCACCAACGTCGTCTTGCCCGATCCGCTGTGGCCGACCAGCACCACATTCCTCACGGACGCGGGGTGGTCGGCCGCCGTAGCCCTGCCGGCGGCTCCGGTGTGTGTGTTCGCCTTGTCGCCCATGCCTTGCCTCCCGGTTACTTGCACGGTGAGGTGGCACCCCTGCTGAAGAGGGGGTCCCATTGGGCGCGGACACGCGGGACCCGCGATGGCGGCTCCGACGACGCCCGCGGTGTCTTCGAGCTTTCCACTCGCGTCACGGTGCGTCCATACGTCGTACGTGATCCCCCGGGGCACGCGGGTGCCCGTAGGTCGTCCACGCGCGCGCGTGACTACGATGGGCCAGCCGGTGGCCAGCAGGGCCGCGCGGCCATCCGACCCTCGGGAAGGCCATGCTGAACAAGTACGCGCGTGCATTCTTCACGCGTGTCCTCACACCGTTCGCCGCGTTTCTCATCCGTCGCGGGGTCAGCCCCGACGCGGTCACGCTCCTCGGTACGGCCGGGGTCGTGGCGGGCGCGCTGGTCTTCTTCCCCCGCGGGGAGTTCTTCTGGGGCACGATCGTCATCACGCTGTTCGTGTTCTCGGACCTCGTGGACGGCAACATGGCGCGCCAGCTCGGCCGCACCAGCCGCTGGGGCGCATTCCTCGACTCCACGCTCGACCGCGTCGCGGACGGCGCGATCTTCGGCGGCCTCGCCCTCTGGTACGCGGGATCCGGCGACGACAACATGCTGTGCGCCGTCTCCATCTTCTGCCTCGCCAGCGGCCAGGTCGTGTCGTACACCAAGGCCCGCGGTGAGGCCATCGGCCTGCCCGTCGCGGTCAACGGCCTGGTGGAGCGCGCCGAGCGGCTCGTGATCACTCTCGTCGCCGCCGGCCTAGCGGGGCTGCACACGTTCGGTGTGCCCGGCATCCAGGTCCTGCTGCCGATCGCCCTGTGGGCCGTCGCCGCGGGCAGCCTCGTGACGCTGATCCAGCGGATGGTGACCGTCCGCAGGGAGTCGGCCGAGGCCGACGCGGAGGCCGCCGCCGAGGCCTCCCAGGAGAGCGGGGCCGCATCGTGAGCAACGCGCGCGAACGACTCATCGACGCCCTCTACGGAGCGGGCTGGAGCACGGTCAAGAAGCTCCCCGAGCCCGTCGCGCTCCGCCTGGGCCGCACCATCGCCGACCTCACGTGGAGGCGGCGCGGCAAGAGCGTCCTGCGCCTGGAGTCCAACCTCGCGCGCGTGGTGCCCGACGCTTCCCCGGAGCGCCTCAAGCAGCTCTCCAAGGCGGGCATGCGCTCGTACCTGCGGTACTGGATGGAGTCGTTCCGGCTGCCCTCCTGGAGCGCGGACCGGGTCAGGAACGGCTTCGACATCGAAGACGTCCACCACCTCACCGACGGCCTCGCCTCCGACAGGGGCGTCATCCTCGCCCTGCCCCACCTGGGCAACTGGGACCTCGCGGGCGCCTGGGTCACCACCGAGCTGGAGACCCCGTTCACGACGGTCGCCGAGCGACTCAAGCCCGAGACCCTCTACGACCGCTTCGTGGCCTACCGCGAGAGCCTCGGCATGGAGGTCCTGCCGCACGAGGGCGGATCCGCCTTCGGCACGCTCGCGCGCCGGCTGCGCGCCGGCGGCCTGGTCTGCCTGGTCGCCGACCGCGATCTGTCCGAGTCCGGCGTCGAGGTGAAGTTCTTCGGCGACACCGCGCGCATGCCCGCGGGCCCGGCGATACTCGCCCAGCAGACCGGCGCCCTGCTCCTCCCGGTCACCCTCTGGTACGACGAGTCGCCCGTCATGCACGGACGCATCCACGCCCCCATCGAGGTGCCCGAGACAGGCACCCGCGCCGAAAAGACGTCTGTCATGACGCAGGCGCTGGCCGACTCCTTCGCCACAGGGATCGCCGACCACCCGGAGGACTGGCACATGCTGCAGCGCTTGTGGCTCGCTGACCTCGAGGAGCGCCGACCGTGAAGATCGGCATCGTCTGCCCGTACTCCTGGGACGTGCCGGGCGGCGTCCAGTTCCACATCCGCGACCTCGCGGAACACCTCATCGCCCTGGGGCACCAGGTGTCCGTCCTCGCCCCGGCCGACGACGAGACCCCGCTGCCGCCGTACGTCGTCTCGGCGGGCCGGGCCGTCCCCGTGCCCTACAACGGCTCGGTCGCCCGGCTCAACTTCGGCTTCCTGAGCGCCGCGCGCGTGCGCCGGTGGCTGCACGACGGCACGTTCGACGTGATCCACATCCATGAGCCGGCCTCGCCCTCGCTGGGGCTGCTCTCCTGCTGGGCCGCGCAGGGCCCGATCGTCGCCACCTTCCACACGTCGAACCCGCGGTCCCGCGCCATGATCGCCGCGTATCCGATCCTCCAGCCCGCGCTGGAGAAGATCAGCGCGCGGATCGCGGTGAGCGAGTACGCGCGCCGCACGCTCGTGGAGCACCTCGGCGGGGACGCCGTCGTCATCCCGAACGGCGTCGACGTGGACTTCTTCGCCCGCGCCGAGCCCAAGGCCGAGTGGCAGGGAGGCACCATCGGCTTCATCGGGCGCATCGACGAGCCCCGCAAGGGTCTTCCCGTACTGATGAAGGCCCTGCCGAGGATCCTTGCCGAGCGGCCCGGGACCCGGCTGCTCGTGGCCGGACGCGGTGACGAGGAGGAGGCCGTCGAGAGCCTGCCCGCCGAGATGCGCGAACAGGTCGTGTTCCTCGGCATGGTCAGCGACGAGGACAAGGCCCGGCTGCTGCGCAGCGTCGACGTGTACGTGGCCCCCAACACCGGCGGCGAGAGCTTCGGCATCATCCTGGTCGAGGCCATGTCGGCGGGCGCGCCCGTCCTGGCCTCCGATCTCGACGCGTTCGCCCAGGTCCTCGACCAGGGCGGCGCGGGGGAGCTGTTCGCCAACGAGGACGCGAACGCTCTGGCGGACTCGGCCGTCCGGCTCCTGGGCGACGCCGGCCGGCGCGAGGAGCTGCGCGAGCGCGGCAGCAAGCACGTGCGGCGCTTCGACTGGTCGACCGTGGGGGCGGACATCCTGTCCGTGTACGAGACGGTGACCACGGGCGCGGCGGCCGTGGCCACCGACGAACGCAGCGGACTGCGGGCCCGGTTCGGGCTCGCCCGCGACTGACGGGACGTACCGGCGCGCCACGCGCACAAACCGGTACGTCCCCTCCCGTCCCGCACGCGGCTGATCGCCCGTGCGGTGCACGGCTGTAGCCTTTGCGCCCGTGACCTCCACTTTGATCTGGATCGCGGTCTTCCTCATCGCGGTCGGCCTCTACCTGAGCTGGACAGCGGGCCGTCTCGACCGGCTGCACGCCCGGATCGACGCGGCCCGCGCCGCCCTCGACGCCCAACTGCTGCGCCGCGCCTCGGTGGCACAGGAGCTGGCCACCTCCGGAGTGCTCGACCCCGCCGCCTCGATCGTCCTGTACGAGGCCGCGCACGCGGCGCGGCAGGCTGAGGAGGACCACCGTGAGGTCGCCGAGAGCGAGCTGAGCCAGGCGCTGCGCGCCGTGTTCGGCGAGGCCGGGCAGATGGAGGCGGTGCGCGCCGCCCCGGGCGGCCCCGACGCGGCCGAGGAGCTCGCTCAGGCCGTCCGCAGGGTGCCCATGGCCCGGCGCTTCCACAACGACGCCGTACGGGCCGCACGCGCCCTGCGCAGGCACCGCACGGTGCGCTGGTTCCGGCTCGCGGGCCACGCGCCGTTCCCCCTGGCCTTCGAGATGGACGACGAACCGCCCGTCGCGCTCGCCGACCGGCCCACCACATGAGCGCTCGACGGGCCCGCCACGTATGGCGGCCGACCGGTCCACCACGTAAGACGTGGTCACCAGGCGCGTTTCGCGAAGAATGAGCCACCGGTCGGACATTGGCCCTTGATGTGGACTGGTCGCGGGGCGTTTCCTCTGTGGAGTAGCAATCCCCCTTTTTCCACCGAGCGAGGTCACCCGTGTCCAGCACCCCCCAGTCCGTCGAAACCACCGGCACCGCACGAGTGAAGCGCGGCATGGCCGAGCAGCTCAAGGGCGGCGTGATCATGGACGTCGTCAACGCCGAGCAGGCGAAGATCGCCGAGGACGCCGGCGCGGTGGCCGTCATGGCGCTGGAGCGGGTGCCGGCCGACATCCGCAAGGACGGCGGCGTGGCCCGGATGTCCGACCCGAACATGATCGAAGAGATCATCGAGGCCGTTTCCATCCCGGTCATGGCCAAGTCGCGCATCGGTCACTTCGTCGAGGCCCAGGTCCTGCAGTCGCTCGGCGTCGACTACATCGACGAGTCCGAGGTGCTGACCCCGGCCGACGAGGTCAACCACAGCGACAAGTTCGCGTTCACGACCCCCTTCGTGTGCGGCGCCACCAACCTGGGCGAGGCCCTGCGCCGCATCGCCGAGGGCGCGGCCATGATCCGCTCGAAGGGCGAGGCCGGCACCGGCAACGTCGTCGAGGCCGTCCGCCACCTGCGCCAGATCAAGAACGAGATCGCCAGGCTGCGCGGCTTCGACAACAACGAGCTGTACGCCGCCGCCAAGGAGCTGCGCGCCCCCTACGAGCTCGTCAAGGAGGTCTCCGAGCTCGGCAAGCTGCCGGTGGTGCTGTTCTCCGCCGGTGGTGTCGCCACGCCCGCCGACGCCGCCCTGATGCGTCAGCTCGGCGCCGAGGGTGTCTTCGTCGGCTCCGGCATCTTCAAGTCCGGCGACCCCGCCAAGCGCGCCGCCGCCATCGTGAAGGCCACCACCTTCTACGACGACCCCAAGATCATCGCGGACGCCTCCCGCAACCTGGGCGAGGCCATGGTCGGCATCAACTGCGACACCCTCCCCGAGACCGAGCGCTACGCGAACCGGGGCTGGTAATGACCTCTCCCGTAGTGGGCGTCCTTGCGCTCCAGGGCGACGTACGGGAGCACCTCGTCGCCCTGGCCACGGCGGACGCCGTGGCCAGGCCCGTGCGGCGGCCCGAGGAACTCGCCGAGGTGGACGGCATCGTCCTGCCCGGCGGGGAGTCGACCACCATCTCCAAGCTGGCCGTCCTGTTCGGGCTCATGGAGCCTCTTCGCGCGCGTGTGCGTGAAGGCATGCCGGTGTACGGCACCTGTGCGGGCATGATCCTTCTCGCCGACAAGATTCTCGACCCGCGTTCGGGCCAGGAGACGATCGGCGGGATCGACATGATCGTGCGCCGCAACGCCTTCGGACGTCAGAACGAGTCCTTCGAGGCGGCGGTCGACGTACGCGGAGTGGAGGGCGACCCCGTGGAGGGCGTCTTCATCCGCGCCCCCTGGGTCGAGTCGGTGGGTGCCCGTGCCGAGGTACTCGCGGAGTACGACGGGCACATAGTCGCTGTACGGCAGGAAAACGCCCTCGCCACGTCCTTCCATCCGGAGTTGACCGGCGACCACAGGATGCACGCACTGTTCGTCGACATGGTTCGGGCGAAGCTGGCGGCCGGGTCCTTGTAGGATCTCGGGGGGTCCCCCGGCCCTTGAGGCCAGGGGGAGTTCGTACTGGGTTGGTTACGCGAAGGAGACAGGCAGATGTCCGGCCACTCTAAATGGGCTACGACGAAGCACAAGAAGGCCGTGATCGACGCCAAGCGCGGCAAGCTCTTCGCGAAGATGATCAAGAACATCGAGGTCGCTGCCCGCACGGGCGGCTCCGACGTGTCCGGCAACCCGACGCTCTTCGACGCCATCCAGAAGGCCAAGAAGAGCTCGGTCCCTAACAAGAACATCGACTCCGCGGTCAAGCGCGGTGCCGGGCTCGAGGCCGGTGGCGCCGACTACGAGACGATCATGTACGAGGGCTACGGTCCCAACGGCGTCGCGGTGCTCATCGAGTGCCTCACCGACAACCGCAACCGTGCCGCGTCCGACGTGCGTGTCGCCATGACCCGCAACGGCGGCAACATGGCCGACCCCGGCTCCGTCTCGTACCTGTTCAACCGCAAGGGTGTCGTGATCGTCCCCAAGGGTGAGCTGTCCGAGGACGACGTCCTCGGTGCGGTGCTCGACGCGGGCGCCGAAGAGGTCAACGACCTCGGTGAGTCCTTCGAGGTGCTCAGCGAGGCCACCGACCTGGTCGCGGTGCGCACCGCGCTCCAGGAGGCCGGCATCGACTACGACTCGGCCGACGCCAACTTCGTCCCGACCATGCAGGTCGAGCTGGACGAGGAGGGCGCGCGCAAGATCTTCAAGCTCATCGACGCGCTCGAGGACAGCGACGACGTGCAGAACGTCTTCGCCAACTTCGACGTGAGCGACGAGGTCATGGAGAAGGTCGACGCCTGACACGCAGGCAGCGCACGGGCCGACGGGACACACGCCCCGTCGGCCCGTCGCATTGTCAGCGGTACCCGATAGCCTGCACAAACTGGCTATCGAAGGAGGGGCGGGGTGCGCGTACTCGGCGTGGACCCGGGGTTGACCCGGTGCGGTGTCGGCGTGGTCGAGGGGGTCGCGGGGCGGCCCCTGACGATGCGTGGTGTCGGCGTCGTACGGACCCCGGCCGACGCGGAGTTGGGCCACCGCCTCGTCGCCATCGAGCAGGGCATCGAGCAGTGGCTCGACCAGTACAAGCCCGAATTCGTCGCCGTGGAGCGGGTGTTCAGCCAGCACAACGTGCGGACGGTCATGGGGACGGCTCAGGCGAGCGCGGTCGCCATGCTCTGCGCCAGCCGCCGCGGCATTCCCGTGGCCCTCCACACGCCCAGCGAGGTCAAGGCCGCCGTGACGGGCAGCGGACGGGCCGACAAGGCGCAGGTGGGCGCCATGGTGACACGCCTGCTGAGGCTGGACGCACCCCCCAAGCCCGCCGACGCGGCCGACGCCCTGGCCCTCGCCATCTGTCATATCTGGCGCGCCCCCGCGCAGAACAGACTCCAGCAGGCCGTCGCGCTGCACGCATCGAAACCCGCCACAGCACCGAAAGGCCGTATCGCATGATCGCCTTCGTCAGCGGCCCGGTGGCCGCCCTCGCCCCTGACACCGCGGTGGTCGAGGTCGGCGGCATCGGCATGGCCGTCCAGTGCACCCCCAACACGCTCTCGGGGCTCCGCATCGGCCAGCAGACCAAGCTCGCCACCTCCCTCGTCGTACGCGAGGACTCGCTCACGCTCTACGGCTTCGCCGACGACGACGAGCGGCAGACCTTCGAGCTGCTCCAGACCGCCAGCGGCGTCGGGCCCCGGCTCGCGCAGGCCATGCTCGCCGTGCACAGCCCCGACGCCCTGCGCCGCGCGGTGGCCTCCGGCGACGAGAAGTCGCTCACCGCCGTGCCCGGCATCGGCAAGAAGGGCGCCCAGAAGCTGCTCATCGAACTCAAGGACCGGCTCGGCGCGCCCCTCGGCACCGGCACGGGCGTGGGCGCCCCCGTGACCTCCGGCTGGCGCGACCAGCTGCACGCCGCGCTCATCGGGCTCGGCTACGCCACCCGCGAGGCCGACGAGGCCATCGAGGCGGTCGCCCCGCAGGCCGAGGCGGAGGGCGGTACGCCGCAGGTCGGCAAGCTCCTCAAGGCCGCGCTCCAGACGCTGAACCGCACCCGCTGACCGGGCCGCGCCCGCTCCCCGCCCGAACCACCACCACCGCGAGGCACACCTCATGAACTGGGACGACACGACCGACGCGACGCCCGACACCGAGCGGCTCGTGGGCTCTGTCGCCGACCACGAGGACCAGGCGGTCGAGGCCGCCCTGCGCCCCAAGGACCTGGGCGAGTTCATCGGCCAGGAGAAGGTCCGCGAACAGCTCGACCTGGTCCTCAGGGCGGCACGCGCGCGTGGCGCCACCGCCGACCACGTCCTGCTCTCCGGAGCGCCCGGCCTCGGCAAGACCACGCTCTCCATGATCATCGCGGCCGAGATGGGCGCCCCCATCCGGATCACCAGCGGCCCGGCCATCCAGCACGCCGGCGACCTGGCCGCCATCCTCTCGTCCCTCCAGGAGGGCGAGGTCCTCTTCCTCGACGAGATCCACCGCATGTCCCGCCCCGCCGAAGAAATGCTCTACATGGCGATGGAGGACTACCGGGTCGACGTCATCGTCGGCAAGGGCCCCGGCGCCACGGCCATTCCGCTGGAACTGCCCCCGTTCACCCTCGTCGGTGCCACCACCCGCGCGGGCCTGCTGCCCCCGCCGCTGCGCGACCGCTTCGGCTTCACGGCGCACATGGAGTTCTACGAGCCGGCCGAGCTGGAGCGCGTCATCCACCGCTCCGCGAACCTCCTCGAGGTGGAGATCGACGCCCAGGGCGCCGCCGAGATCGCCGGCCGGTCCCGAGGCACCCCCCGTATCGCCAACCGACTGCTGCGCCGGGTCCGTGACTACGCGCAGGTCAAGGCCGACGGGCACATCACCCGTGACATCGCCGGGGTGGCCCTCGGCGTCTACGAGGTGGACGGTCGTGGCCTCGACCGGCTCGACCGCGCCGTCCTCGAAGCGCTGATCAAGCTCTTCGGCGGCGGCCCCGTCGGCCTCTCCACCCTCGCGGTCGCCGTGGGGGAGGAGCGCGAGACGGTCGAGGAGGTCGCCGAACCCTTCCTCGTACGCGAAGGCCTGCTGGCCCGTACTCCGCGCGGGCGGGTCGCCACCCCCGCGGCCTGGGCGCATCTCGGCCTCACGCCGCCCCAGCAGATAAGAGGCACAAGCGGACAACAGGACCTGTTCGGGACCTGATCGCGCAGCGTAGTCGTGAGGTCAGGAACCCCGGTGCCATGTCGAGCGTTGTTCCTTGAGCGTGGACTCGCTTAGACTCCGCCGATGCCGCCCTTGTGGACGGCGTGCCCACCCCCATCCAACAGGCCGCTTACGTGCGCGGTCGTGCGAAGGAATTTCCGTCCCGTGAATATCGTGACCCTCCTCCCGTTCATCGTGCTCATCGGGGCCATGTTCCTGATGACCCGCTCCGCCAAGAAGAAGCAGCAGGCGGCAGGCCAGATGCGGGACCAGATGCAGCCCGGTTCCGGCGTCCGCACGATCGGGGGCATGTACGCCACCGTCAAGGAGGTCCACGACGAGATGGTCCTTCTGGAGGTGGCCCCCGGCGTCCACGCCGTCTACGCGAAGAACTCGATCGGCGCCGTCCTCGGCGACGACGAGTACAACCGCATCGTCCACGGCACCGAGAGTGATGACAACGATGACCACGACGCCCTCGGCGCCGATGGTGCGATCGTGCCGGACGACGCTTCCTCCCTCACCGAGACCGACGAGCCCGCCGGCGCTTCCGACGACTCGCGCATCGACCTCGGCAAGAAGGACGAGGCTGCTGCCACTGACGCAGCCCCCGAGGCCGACGGCGCCGAGCCGAAGAAGACCGACGGCGAGTCCGACGCGAAGTAGTCACGCCCCCAGGACCGCGCGCGCCCGCTCGCGCTCCGCGGTCCCGGACGTGTGATTTCCGCACGGATTCTCGACACCATTTCATGGCCGTCCGGGCACGTACCCCGCTGCTGGACGGATGGAGAGGGAGAACGAGAAGGTGGCAGCACCCAAGAAGGGCCGAAGTCACGGCGCCCAGAGCAGGCCGGGCCGCACACTGGCTTTCATCCTGATCGCGATGGTGGCGCTGACCGGCGGGATGTTCCTGTCCGGCCACACCACGCCGCGCCTGGGCATCGACCTCGCCGGTGGTACGAGCATCACGCTCAAGGCGAAGAGTGAGCCGGGTCAGAAGAACGCGGTCAACCAGACCAACATGAACACGGCCGTGAGCATCATCGAGCGCCGCGTCAACGGTCTGGGTGTCACGGAGTCCGAGGTCCAGACCCAGGGCTCCGACAACATCATCGTCAACATCCCCAAGGGGACGAACGAGGCGCAGGCGCGCGAGCAGGTCGGCACGACCGCCCAGCTCTACTTCCGCCCCGTGATCACCGTGGCCGCCGGTGCGCCCACTCCCGAGCCGTCCGCCAGCCCTTCGGGCTCGGACAAGGGCAAGGCGACCGACAAGGCGGCCGACAAGGCCACGGACGGCGGCACGGGCAAGGCGTCCAGCACGCCGACCCCCACGCCGACCGCCTCCCAGACCTCGCAGGGCCGTGCTGTCACCGACGCCCTGAAGGCCGACTCCTCCCCGACGCCGAGCGCGAGCTCCTCCGCGAGCGGCAAGCCCACCCCCTCGGCGAGCTCCACCCCGGACCCGGCCACCGCCGCGCTGCAGAAGAAGTTCACGGACCTCGACTGCACCGACAAGGCCGCCCGCAGCCAGGTCACCTCGGGCGTCAGGCCCGAGGACACCGCCGTGGCGTGCGGCAAGAACTCGTCCGGCCAGTGGGAGAAGTACATCCTCGGCCCCGCCGAGGTGAACGGTAAGGACGTCGACAAGGCGCAGGCCACGATCAACCAGCAGACCGGTGCCTGGGTCGTCAACATGGACTTCACGGGCGGCGGCTCGAAGAAGTTCGCGAAGATCACCAGCAAGCTCTCGCAGCAGCAGCCGCCGATGAACCAGTTCGCCATCGTGCTCGACGGCGACGTGGTCTCGGCCCCCAGCGTCAGCTCGACCCTGAGCGGCAGCGCGGAGATCTCCGGCAGCTTCGACCAGCAGTCCGCCCAGGACCTCGCCAACGTGCTGTCCTACGGTGCGCTCCCGCTCTCCTTCCAGGAGCAGAGCGTCACGACGGTCACCGCTGCCCTCGGTGGTGAGCAGCTGCACGCCGGCCTGATCGCCGGTGCCATCGGCCTCCTGCTCGTCGTGATCTACCTGGTGGTCTACTACCGCGGCCTGTCGCTGATCGCGCTCGCCTCGCTCCTCGTGTCCGCGGTCCTCACCTACGTGATCATGACGCTCCTCGGCCCGGCCATCGGCTTCGCGCTGAACCTGCCGGCCGTCTGCGGCGCGATCGTGGCGATCGGTATCACGGCCGACTCGTTCATCGTGTTCTTCGAACGCATCAGGGACGAGATCCGTGAGGGTCGCTCGCTGCGGCCCTCCGTCGAGCGCGCCTGGCCGCGAGCCCGGCGCACGATCCTGGTCTCCGACTTCGTGTCGTTCCTCGCCGCCGCGGTGCTGTTCGTCGTCACCGTCGGCAAGGTCCAGGGCTTCGCGTTCACGCTCGGCCTGACCACCGTGCTCGACGTGGTCGTCGTCTTCCTGTTCACCAAGCCGCTGATGACGATCCTGGCCCGCAAGAAGTTCTTCGCGAGCGGACACCCCTGGTCCGGGCTCGACCCGAAGCGCCTCGGCGCCAAGCCGCCACTGCGCCGCACGCGCCGTGCCCCCGGCTCTTCCGTAGGCCCTGTCGACACGAAGGAGGCGTGAGATGTCGAAGCTCGGCCATCTCGGCGCCCGGCTCATCCGCGGTGAAGTCGGCTACGACTTCATCGGCAAGCGCAAGATCTGGTACGGCATCTCGATCCTGATCACCATCACGGCCATCGTCGGCCTGGCGGTGCGTGGTCTGAACATGGGCATCGAGTTCGAGGGCGGCGCTGTCTTCACCACCCCGAAGACCAGCGTCTCCGCGGGCACGGCGGAGCGCTCCGCCGAAGCCGCCTCCGGGCACGACGCGATCGTCCAGGAGCTCGGCACCGGCGGTCTGCGCATCCAGATCTCCGGCGTGGACACCGCGAAGTCCGACCAGATCAAGACCGAACTCGCCAAGGACCTGAACGTCCCCGAGGCGAAGATCAACGCCGACCTCGTCGGACCCAGCTGGGGCGAGACGATCGCCAACAAGGCATGGACCGGCCTGATCGTGTTCATGATCCTCGTGGTGATCTATCTGGCCATCGCCTTCGAGTGGCGCATGGCCATCGCGGCCCTGGTCGCACTGATCCACGACATCACGATCACGGTCGGGATCTACGCCCTGGTCGGCTTCGAGGTCACCACGGGTACGGTGATCGGTCTGCTGACCATCCTCGGTTACTCGCTCTACGACACGGTGGTCGTCTTCGACTCCTTGAAGGAGGGCACGAAGGACATCACCAAGCAGACCCGCTACACGTACAGCGAGATCGCCAACCGCTCCATCAACGGCACACTGGTGCGTTCGATCAACACCACGATCGTCGCGCTGCTGCCGGTGGCGGGCCTGCTGTTCATCGGTGGCGGCTTCCTCGGCGCCGGCATGCTGAACGACATCTCGCTGTCGCTGTTCGTCGGTCTCGCGGCCGGTGCGTACTCGTCCATCTTCATCGCCACTCCGCTCGTCGCCGACCTCAAGGAACGCGACCCGCAGATCAAGGCCCTGAAGAAGCGCGTGCTCGCCAAGCGCGCGGCGGCGGCCGCCAAGGGCGAGTCCGCCGAGGCCCCGGAGGCACAGGGCGAGGGCGACGACTTCGACGACGACCCGTCGGACGACGAGGCCGCCGCGGTCGTCGGCCCCCGCCACCAGCCCGCGTCGCGCAACCGCGGCCGCGGCCGGCCCTCGGGGAAGCGTCGATGACCGAGCTCGCAGAACTCTCGGCGCTGCTCCACAGCCGCATCCGCGATGTGCCGGACTACCCGGAGCCGGGCGTGATGTTCAAGGACATCACCCCGCTCCTGGCGGACCCGTCGGCCTTCACGGCACTCACCGACGCCCTCGCGGAGTTCTGCGTCGCGAACGGCGCCACCAAGGTGGTCGGCCTGGAGGCGCGCGGGTTCATCCTGGGCGCCCCCGTGGCCGTACGCGCCGGGCTCGGCTTCATCCCCGTACGCAAGGCCGGCAAGCTCCCCGGGGCGACGCTCAGCCAGTCGTACGACCTGGAGTACGGGTCGGCCGAGATCGAGGTGCACGCCGAGGACCTGGTCGCGGGCGACCGCGTCATGGTGATCGACGACGTCCTCGCCACCGGCGGCACGGCCGAGGCGTCGGTGCGGCTCATCCGGCGCGCGGGCGCCGAGGTCGCAGGCATCGCCGTCCTGATGGAGCTGGGTTTCCTGGGTGGCCGCGAAAGGCTGCTTCCGGCCCTTGACGGCGCTCCGCTGGACGCACTGCTCATGGTCTGAACACCTGGTCACAGGCGTAAGGGCGGGCCCGGAGGAATCCGGTGCCCGCCTTTTGCGTTTGCCCTGTTGAAAGCCGTCCCACCGGCCGAAGGCGAGCGGGCGGCCCAGTGTCGATACCATGGGGTCTCCGGGACCTGAACGGGGGACCCGTCGCGCACGAGGAGCGCCGTTGCCAGACGAGGCCAAGCCACTCTCCCCCAGCGCCGAGCGCGTGGGGGTACCCACAGCCGCCAAGCCGGACCAGAAGGCCGACCAGGCCGCGGCCCCCGCAGGCGTGCCCGCGAAGCCCGGGAAGACCGGCCAGACCGGGCCGAGCTCCACCGGTACCCCGGAAGGCAAGAGGGCCGAGCCGCAGCCGCGCCCCAAGCCCGCCGCCGGCAAGAGCCCCGCCCCCGGCCCGGCTGCCGCCGCCCCGGCTCCGGCCGCTCCGCCCACGCCGCCCGTGGTGCGCCCCGCGGCAGGCCAGCCCGCCCGCTCCGGCTCCTCGAACCGCGTCCGCGCCCGCCTCGCCCGTCTCGGCGTGCAGCGCTCCAACCCGTACAACCCCGTTCTCGAGCCGCTGCTGCGGATAGTGCGCAGCAACGACCCGAAGATCGAGACGTCCACGCTCCGCCAGGTCGAGCGCGCCTACCAGGTCGCCGAGCGCTGGCACCGCGGCCAGAAGCGCAAGAGCGGCGACCCGTACATCACGCACCCGCTCGCGGTGACGACGATCCTCGCCGAGCTCGGTATGGACCCCGCGACGCTCATGGCGGGCCTGCTGCACGACACCGTCGAGGACACCGAGTACGGCCTGGACACCCTGCGCCGCGATTTCGGTGACCAGGTCGCCCTCCTCGTCGACGGCGTCACCAAGCTCGACAAGGTCAAGTTCGGCGAGGCCGCTCAGGCCGAGACCGTCCGCAAGATGGTCGTCGCGATGGCCAAGGACCCGCGCGTCCTGGTCATCAAGCTCGCCGACCGCCTGCACAACATGCGCACGATGCGGTACCTCAAGCGCGAGAAGCAGGAGAAGAAGGCCCGCGAGACGCTGGAGATCTACGCTCCGCTGGCGCACCGCCTGGGCATGAACACCATCAAGTGGGAGCTGGAGGACCTCGCCTTCGCGATCCTCTACCCCAAGATGTACGACGAGATCGTGCGTCTGGTGGCCGAGCGCGCGCCCAAGCGCGACGAGTACCTCGCCATAGTGACCGACGAGGTGCAGAGCGACCTGCGCGCCGCCCGTATCAAGGCGACCGTCACCGGCCGCCCGAAGCACTACTACAGCGTCTACCAGAAGATGATCGTCCGCGGCCGTGACTTCGCGGAGATCTACGACCTGGTGGGCATCCGTGTCCTTGTCGACACGGTGAGGGACTGCTACGCAGCCCTCGGCACGGTGCACGCGCGATGGAACCCGGTCCCCGGCCGGTTCAAGGACTACATCGCGATGCCCAAGTTCAACATGTACCAGTCGCTGCACACGACGGTGATCGGCCCCAACGGCAAGCCCGTTGAACTCCAGATCCGAACCTTCGACATGCACCGCCGCGCCGAGTACGGCATCGCCGCGCACTGGAAGTACAAGCAGGAGGCCGTCGCCGGCGCCTCCAAGGTGCGCAGTGACCAGCCGAAGGCCACCGGCAAGGACGACCACCTCAACGACATGGCGTGGCTGCGCCAGTTGCTCGACTGGCAGAAGGAGACGGAGGACCCGGGCGAGTTCCTGGAGTCCCTGCGCTTCGACCTCTCGCGCAACGAGGTCTTCGTCTTCACGCCGAAGGGCGACGTCATAGCGCTCCCGGCCGGAGCGACCCCCGTCGACTTCTCCTACGCGGTCCACACCGAGGTCGGCCACCGCACCATAGGGGCGCGGGTCAACGGGCGGCTCGTACCGCTCGAATCGACCCTGGACAACGGCGACTTGGTGGAGGTCTTCACCTCCAAGGCGGCCGGCGCCGGCCCCTCGCGGGACTGGCTGGGCTTCGTCAAGTCGCCCCGCGCGCGCAACAAGATCCGCGCCTGGTTCTCCAAGGAGCGCCGCGACGAGGCGATCGAGCAGGGCAAGGACGCCATCGCGCGCGCCATGCGCAAGCAGAACCTGCCGATCCAGCGCATCCTGACGGGCGACTCCCTCGTCACGCTCGCGCACGAGATGCGCTACCCCGACATCTCGTCCCTGTACGCGGCGATCGGCGAAGGCCACGTCACCGCGCAGAGCGTCGTCCAGAAGCTCGTGCAGGCCCTCGGCGGCGAGGACGCCGCCAACGAGGACATCGCCGAGAGCGCACCCCCGTCGCGCGGCCGCAAGCGCCGTGCGAACGCCGACCCCGGCGTGGTGGTCAAGGGCGTCGAGGACGTGTGGGTCAAGCTGGCCCGCTGCTGTACGCCCGTCCCCGGCGACCCCATCATCGGCTTCGTCACGCGCGGCAGCGGCGTATCGGTGCACCGCAACGACTGTGTGAACGTCGAGTCGCTGTCCCGCGAGCCCGAGCGGATCCTCGAGGTCGAGTGGGCGCCCACGCAGTCCTCGGTCTTCCTGGTCGCCATACAGGTGGAGGCCCTCGACCGCTCGCGACTGCTCTCGGACGTCACCAGGGTCCTGTCCGACCAGCACGTCAACATCCTGTCCGCGGCCGTGCAGACGTCCCGCGACCGGGTGGCCACCTCCCGCTTCACCTTCGAGATGGGTGACCCCAAGCACCTCGGTCACGTCCTGAAGGCGGTCAGGGGAGTGGAGGGCGTCTACGACGTCTACCGCGTGACATCGGCGCGCAGGCCGTAGCCGACCGACATGAGAGGGGCCCCCGGCGCTCAGCGCCGGGGGCCCCTCTCATGTGATGACTGCTCAGCCGCCGAACTCGTGCAGGCCCTTGAGCGCCTGGTCGAGCAGCGCCTGACGGCCGTTGAGCTCACGTTCGAGCTTGTCGGCCCTCGCGTTGTTGCCCTGCGCGCGGGCCGCGTCGATCTGGCCCCGCAGCTTGTCGACCGCGGCCTGGAGCTGACCGGTGAGCCCCTCGGCACGCGCGCGTGCCTCCGGGTTCGTACGGCGCCACTCGGTCTCCTCGGACTCCTGAAGGGCCCGCTCCACGGCCTGCATCCGGCCCTCGACCTTCGGACGCGCGTCGCGCGGCACGTGGCCGATGGCCTCCCAGCGCTCGTTGATCGAGCGGAAGGCGGCGCGGGCCGTCTTCAGGTCCCCGATCGGCAGGAGCTTCTCGGCCTCGTCGGCGAGCTCCTCCTTGAGCTTGAGGTTCTCGCCCTGCTCGGCGTCCCGCTCGGCGAAGACCGAGCTGCGCGCCGCGAAGAACACGTCCTGGGCGCCGCGGAAGCGGTTCCACAGGTCGTCCTCGTGCTCGCGCTGGGCGCGGCCCGCGGCCTTCCAGTCCGTCATCAGCTCGCGGTACCGGGCGGCCGTGGTGCCCCAGTCGGTCGAGCCCGACAGCGACTCGGCCTCGGCGACCAGCTTCTCCTTGGCCTGGCGGGCGTCCTCGCGCTGCGCGTCCAGCGAGGCGAAGTGCGCCTTGCGGCGCTTCGAGAACGCCGAGCGCGCGTGCGAGAAGCGGTGCCAGAGCTCGTCGTCCGACTTGCGGTCCAGACGCGGCAGACCCTTCCAGGTGTCCACCAGCGCCCGCAGCCGCTCACCGGCCGCGCGCCACTGCTCGCTCTGAGCGAGCTCCTCGGCCTCGGTGACCAGGGCCTCCTTGGCGTGCCGCGCCTCGTCGGACTGCTTCGCCTTCTGGACCTTGCGCTCCTCGCGGCGCGCGTCGACGGTCTCGACAAGCTTGTCCAGGCGCTTGCCCAGAGCCTCCAGATCGCCGACGGCGTGCGCGTCCGTCACCTGCTCGCGCAGATGCTCGATGGCGGTCGTGGCGTCCTTCGCCGACAGGTCGGTCGTCTGCACCCGGCGCTCGAGGAGCCCGATCTCGACGACCAGGCCGTCGTACTTGCGCTTGAAGTAGGCGAGGGCCTCGTCAGGAGAACCTGCCTGCCACGAACCGACTTCACGCTCGCTGCCGTCGGCCGAACGCACGTACACGGTCCCCGTCTCGTCGACGCGGCCCCACGGGTCGCTGCTCACAGCGCCTCCTCCACATGATGCCTGCGGGGCGCCTTGGGGCCCCGGGCATCGTCCACAGTTTCGTCACGGCCAACATAGGCGACCGGCGGGGCGGCTGTCCGCATCCCGCGCGACCGAAATTTCACCGCCGGCGGTCAGGATTTCTTCACGGTCGCCTTGTCGATCACGACGGTGGCGTTCGGGGCGCCGTCGCCCTGTCCGGTGCTCTCACCAGCGGCGGCGATCTTCTTGAGCACCTTCATGCCGGAATCGGAAATGGTCCCGAACGGTGTGTAGCTCGGCGGCAACTGACTGTCCTGGTACACGAGGAAGAACTGGCTGCCACCGGTGTGCTTCTGGCCCGTGTTCGCCATCGCGATCGTGCCCGCCGGGTAGACGTTCCCCTTCAGGCTTTTGTCCTTCAGGTTCTCGTCCGGGATCGTGTAGCCCGGGCCGCCCGCGCCGGTGCCCTTCGGGTCACCGCACTGCAGGACGTAGATGCCGTTGGTGGTGAGCCGGTGGCACTTGGTGTGGTCGAAGAAGCCCTTGCCGGCCAGGAAGTTGAAGGAGTTCACCGTGTGCGGCGCCTCCTTCGTCTTGAGGTCGATGCCGATGTCGCCGCACGTCGTCGCGAGGTTCATCGTGTAGTCCGCCGCCTTGTCGACGGTGAGCGCCGGCTCCTTCTTCCAGCTGAGCGGCTTCACCTTGCCCGCGGCGGGCCTCTTGCACGGGTCGGCGGCCTTGGAGGGGCTCGCGCTCGGCTTGGAGGCCGCTGAGTCCTTCTTGTCCTTGCCGTCGAAGGCCCCGGCGGCGAACGCGCCGGCGCCCGCCACCACGACCACGGCCAACGCCGACGCGATCACCGTGTTGCGTGTGCGCGCCCTGCGCCGCGCGGACTCCCGCCGCTGCTGCTGCCGCAAGAACTTCTCCCGGGCGAGCTGCCGCCGCCGCTGATCGTTGCTGACCACCGGGTCTACTCCTCGTACGTCGCGAGACCTGATTCCGAACCCATTCGAAGTGATCCGAACGGGACGAACCTGGTCTGAACTGGACCTGTTACGACCGCCTGCTGTGTGCCCCGTACCGTATATGGGTTAGCTGTGGAATCGGCAGCGCCGGTAGGCTCTGATCTGCCGCATTCTTCTGCGGACACACTTCCGCCGGACGACATACGAAGGACGATCGTGCTGATTGCCGGGTTCCCCGCCGGGGCCTGGGGCACCAACTGTTACCTGGTTGCCCCCGCCGCGGGTGAGGAGTGCGTGATCATCGACCCCGGCCACCAGGCCGCTCAGGGAGTCGAGGACGCGCTCAAGAAGCATCGGCTCAAGCCGGTCGCGGTCATCCTCACGCACGGCCACATCGACCACGTCGCCTCCGTCGTCCCCGTGTGCGGGGCCCATGACGTCCCGGCGTGGATCCACCCCTCCGACCGCTACATGATGAGCGACCCGGAGAAGGGGATCGGCCGCTCCATCGGTATGCCGCTGATGGGCGAGCTGACCGTGGGGGAGCCCGACGACGTGCGGGAGCTGAGCGACGGCACCGAACTGAAGCTGGCGGGTCTCGACCTGACCGTGGCGCACGCGCCGGGTCATACCAAGGGGTCGGTGGCCTTCAAGATGCCCGAGAGCGCGGACATCCCGTCCGTGTTCTTCTCCGGGGATCTGCTCTTCGCCGGCTCCATCGGACGCACCGACCTGCCCGGTGGCTCCATGGACGACATGCTCGAATCGCTGGCACGCGTGTGCCTGCCGCTCGACGACTCGACCGTGGTGCTCTCCGGGCACGGCTCCCAGACGACCATCGGCCAGGAGCGCGCCACCAACCCGTATCTGCGGCAGGTGGCCGCCGGCCAGGGAACCTCCTTCGAGGCTCCCCGACGAGGAATGTGACGAGAGACTTCCGTGAGCACCTTTCAGGCCCCCAAGGGCACGTACGACCTGCTTCCCCCCGACTCCGCGCAGTACCTCGCGGTGCGCGACGCCATCTCCACCCCGCTGAGGAACTCCGGCTACGGCTACGTCGAGACGCCCGGCTTTGAGAACGTCGAGCTGTTCGCGCGCGGTGTCGGTGAGTCCACCGACATCGTCACCAAGGAGATGTACGCCTTCGAGACGAAGGGCGGCGACAAGCTCGCCCTCCGCCCCGAGGGCACCGCGTCCGTGCTGCGCGCCGCCCTGGAGGCCAACCTCCACAAGGCCGGCAACCTCCCGGTGAAGCTCTGGTACTCCGGCTCGTACTACCGCTACGAGCGCCCCCAGAAGGGCCGTTACAGGCACTTCTCGCAGGTCGGCGCCGAGGCGATCGGCGCAGAGGACCCGGCGCTCGACGCCGAGCTGATCATCCTGGCCGACCAGGCGTACCGCTCGCTCGGGCTGCGCGACTTCCGCATCCTGCTGAACTCGCTCGGCGACAAGGAGTGCCGGCCGGTCTACCGCGCCGCGCTCCAGGACTTCCTGCGCGGTCTCGACCTCGACGAGGACACCTTGCGCCGCGCCGAGATCAACCCGCTGCGCGTCCTCGACGACAAGCGCCCCGAGGTCCAGAAGCAGCTTGTCGGCGCGCCCTCGCTGCGCGACTACCTGTGCGACGGCTGCAAGGCGTACCACGAGCAGGTCCGTGAGCTCCTGACCGCCGAGGGCGTCGCCTACGAGGACGACGAGAAGCTGGTCCGCGGCCTCGACTACTACACGCGCACCACCTTCGAGTTCGTCCACGACGGTCTCGGCTCGCAGTCCGCGGTGGGCGGCGGCGGTCGCTACGACGGCCTCTCCGAGATGATCGGCGGCCCGTCACTGCCGTCCGTCGGCTGGGCGCTCGGCGTCGACCGTACGGTCCTGGCGCTCGAGGCGGAGGGCGTGGAGCTCGAAATCCCCTCCGCCACCAGCGTGTTCGCGGTCCCGCTCGGTGACGAGGCGCGCCGCGTCCTCTTCTCCAAGGTGACGGAGCTGCGCCGGGCCGGCGTCTCCGCCGACTTCTCGTACGGCGGCAAGGGCCTCAAGGGCGCGATGAAGAACGCGAACCGCAGCGGCGCCCGCTTCACGATCGTCGCCGGCGAACGCGACCTCGCCGACGGCGTCGTCCAGCTCAAGGACATGGAGTCGGGCGAGCAGGACGCGGTGGCGGTCGACGAGATCGTGGCCGTCCTGAAGGCCAAGCTGGCGTAGCCGGGCCTCCGGAGCAGTCGAAGGAGCGGGGCACGCGCGTGCCCCGCTCCTTCGACTGCTCGCGCCGTGTGTCGTCATGTCGGGGAGCGTCCCCTCGGGGCGAACACTTCGCGACCGTCGGCCGTACATGTTATGACCATCGAACGGTGGACACACAGGAGCGTGCGGCAGAATGAGGCTGCCAGCAGGCCACCACCCCAAGCGACGGAACGGCGTGATGAGCAAGACGACCACGGCAAGCGACAGCGCGTCCTCCACCGGCGACGACGGAGCGGGCGCTGCCCGCAGTGCCGGGGGTTCCCTGGGTTTCGCGCTGCTTCTGGTGATCACCGGTGCGGCGGGGCTGTTCGCGGCGTGGGTCATCACGATCGACAAGTTCAAGCTGCTCGAGGACCCGAACTTCACGCCGGGATGCAGCCTCAACCCCGTGGTGTCCTGCGGGAACATCATGAAGAGCGACCAGGCGTCGGTGTTCGGTTTCCCGAACCCGATGCTGGGGCTCGCGGCCTACGCCGTCGTGATCTGTGTCGGGATGAGTCTGCTGGGGCGGGCGAGGTTCCCGCGCTGGTACTGGCTGACGTTCAACGCGGGCACGCTGTTCGGGGTCGGATTCTGCACGTGGTTGCAGTTCCAGTCGCTGTACCGGATCAACTCGCTGTGCCTGTGGTGCTCTCTGGCGTGGGTCGCCACGATCGTCATGTTCTGGTACGTGACGTCGTTCAATGTGCGCAACGGGTTCCTGCCCGCGCCGTCCTGGCTGCGCTCGTTCTTCGGTGAGTTCACGTGGGTCGTGCCTGTGCTGCACGTCGGGATCATCGGGATGCTGATCCTGACGCGCTGGTGGGACTTCTGGACCAGCTGAGCCGCGGCCGGGGCCCCTGCTTCACGGGGCCGGGCGGGATTGTCAGTGGGGTGACATAGGGTTTTCGACGTGGAGCCCGACCTCTTCACCGCCGCAGCCGAAGACCGCCAGGAAAAGGACCCGTCCAGCAGTCCCCTGGCCGTCCGGATGCGCCCGCGCACCCTCGACGAAGTCGTCGGCCAGCAGCATCTGCTGAAGCCCGGCTCACCCCTGCGCCGCCTCGTGGGGGAGGGCGGCGGAGGCCCCGCAGGCCCCTCGTCGGTGATCCTCTGGGGCCCGCCCGGCATCGGCAAGACGACCCTCGCGTACGTCGTGTCCAAGGCCACGAACAAGCGCTTCGTGGAGCTCTCCGCGATCACCGCGGGCGTCAAGGAAGTGCGGGCTGTCATCGACGGTGCCCGCCGGGCGCTGGGCGGCCACGGCAAGGAGACCGTCCTCTTCCTCGACGAGATCCACCGCTTCAGCAAGGCCCAGCAGGACTCCCTGCTGCCGGCCGTCGAGAACCGCTGGGTCACGCTGATCGCGGCGACCACCGAGAACCCGTACTTCTCGATCATCTCCCCGCTCCTGTCCCGCTCCCTGCTCCTCACCCTCGAATCCCTCACGGACGAAGACCTGCGCGCCCTGCTCCGACGGGCCCTCACCGAGGAGCGCGGCCTCGGCGGCGCGGTCACGCTGCCCGATGAGGCCGAGGGCCACCTGCTGCGCATCGCGGGCGGTGACGCGCGCCGGGCCCTCACCGCGCTGGAGGCGGGCGCGGGATCGGCCCTCGCCAAGCAGGAGAAGGAGATCACCCTCCAGACCCTGGAGGAGTCGGTCGACCGCGCCGCGGTCAAGTACGACCGGGACGGCGACCAGCACTACGACGTCGCAAGCGCCCTGATCAAGTCCATCCGCGGCTCGGACGTCGACGCGGCCCTGCACTATCTGGCCCGCATGATCGAGGCCGGCGAGGATCCCCGCTTCATCGCCCGCCGCCTGATGATCTCCGCGAGCGAGGACATCGGCCTCGCCGACCCGACGGCGCTGCCCACGGCCGTCGCGGCGGCCCAGGCCGTCGCGATGATCGGCTTCCCGGAGGCTGCGCTCACCCTCAGCCACGCGACGATCGCCCTCGCCCTGGCCCCGAAGTCGAACTCCGCGACGACGGCGATCGGCGCCGCCATGGAGGACGTCCGCAAGGGCCTCGCGGGCCCCGTCCCGCCCCATCTGCGTGACGGCCACTACAAGGGCGCGGCCAAGCTCGGCCACGCGCAGGGATACGTGTATCCGCACGACGTCCCCGGAGGCATCGCCGCCCAGCAGTACGCGCCGGACGCGGTCAAGGGCAAGCGCTACTACCAGCCCACCCGGTACGGGGCGGAGGCCCGGTACGCGGACGTGGCCGAGCGCGTCCGCGAGCGCCTCATTGGGGAGCAGCCGGGCGCGACGGACAGCTGACGCCCAGCGACCCCTCGGAGGTCGTGACCTCGGTCCGCAGCACTCCTCGCCACCCTGTAAACTTCCCGAAGCGCTGCGTCTCGCGTCCGGCCCCGGCCGGCACCACCAGAGCGGGACATGCAGCCGGAACCTCGACGCCGCAAGGCATGGGGATCCAGGAGCGTCGCGCACCGTCGATAGGTGTCGCGGGCAGCCCACCACCATCCCGGACCTCCGGGAGCGGTCGGTGGGCCACTCGCGTGCTGCACGTATGTGCCCAGACCAGGGAGCGGCTGCCTGCCCCGTCCGTAAGGACAAGGCGGGTTTCCCCGGCTGCGGATGCGACCTCCCTTAACCCTGGTGAAGCCGTATCCACACAGAACAATGAGGTGTTTGGTTCATGACGAACCAGTCCCGCCCCAAGGTCAAGAAGTCGCGTGCCCTCGGTATCGCGCTGACCCCGAAGGCCGTCAAGTACTTCGAGGCCCGCCCCTACCCGCCGGGCGAGCACGGCCGCGGCCGCAAGCAGAACTCGGACTACAAGGTCCGTCTGCTCGAGAAGCAGCGTCTGCGCGCGCAGTACGACGTGTCCGAGCGCCAGCTCGTCCGCGCCTACGAGCGTGCCGCCAAGACGCAGCTCAAGACCGGTGAGGCCCTGGTCATCGAGCTGGAGCGTCGTCTCGACGCCCTGGTTCTGCGTTCGGGCATCGCCCGCACGATCTACCAGGCCCGCCAGATGGTCGTTCACGGCCACATCGAGGTCAACGGTGGCAAGGTCGACAAGCCGTCGTACCGTGTCCGTCCCGACGACGTCGTGATGGTCCGCGAGCGCAGCCGCGAGAAGCCGCTGTTCCAGGTCGCGCGTGAGGGTGGCTTCGCCCCCGACGGCGAGATCCCGCGTTACCTCCAGGTCAACCTGAAGGCCCTGGCCTTCCGTCTGGACCGTGACCCGAACCGCAAGGAAATCCCCGTGATCTGCGACGAGCAGCTCGTCGTCGAGTACTACGCCCGCTGATCATCCGGCGGACGTAGCACTTCCTGCGTTTCAGCCCGTCGTCTCCCCGCCCTGCACGGTCGGGGAGGCGGCGGGTTCGCGCGTTTCCGGGGCCGGATGCGCGGTACGCGGTCCCGGCACCACAGCCGGCCGGGACGCGGTGTCCCGTCCGAGCGCCCGCTGAACAGCCTCCCCGAGCTCCAGGCGCGCCCCGGCTGCCACGAACGACTCGAACCGCGCGTCGCCGAGGATGGCCCGGGCGTCCGACGCACACCGCTCGTGCGGCGCGTTGTAGTGCGCCGAGCCGAACAGCGGCAGCCCCACGGAGGGCCAGATCCGGCCCGCCGCGCCCTGGAGCAGCGCCGCCTCACCCGCGTCGCCCTCCGTCACGGTGACGAGTGCCAGCAGCTCGATCGTCAGGACCGTGCCCAGCAGGTCGTGGAACGTGTCCCCGATGACCAGGCACTCGCGCAGCAGCTGCCGCGCCCGCACCAGATCGCCCTTGGTCCACTCCGCGTACGCCAGGACATACAGCGCGTACGCCAGCGTCCACCGCTCGCCGTGGTCCTCGCAGACCAGCCGCACGTCCTCGCACAGCTCGACCGCCGCGGCCAGATCCCCCTGGAACGCCACGGCCATCGCCAGCTCGACCTGGCCCATCAGCACGCTGCTGTTCAGCTCACCGATCTCCCGGTACCCGGCCAGCGCCGTCCGCAGCAGCTCCTCGGAGCGCGGCAGATCGTCCGTGACCAGGGCCAGGCAGCCCCTGCGATGCACCGCGTACGCGACCGCAGTGGCGTCGCCGATACGGTCCGCCTCGTCGCGGCACTCCTGGAGTGCCGCGAGCGCGGGCACCGTGTCGCCCTGGAGGATCGCCACATAGCCGAGCACCCACAGGGCCTTCAGGCGCGACCGGGCGTAGTCGCCGTCCTCGGTCTCCGCGTCGAGTTCCACGCTGCGCTCCAGCCAGAGCCGTCCCTCCGACAGGTGGCCGCAGCCCGCCCAGTAGAACCACAGCGTGCCCGCGAGGTACTGCCCCAGATGCGTCTCGCCCGGCTCCGTCAGGCAGAACTCCAGCGCGGCCCGCAGATTCGGCAGCTCCGTCCCGATCTGTGCCGCCACCTGCGCCTGCCGGGGCGAGAACCAGTCGAGCTCGCACCACGTGGCGAGACCCATGTACCAGTCGCGGTGCCTGCGCCGCATGCGCGCGGTGTCGCCCGACACCTCCAGCCAGTCGGCGCCGTACGCCCTGACCGTGTCGAGCATCCGGTAACGCACCACGGAGTCCGCCTCCTCGCGGATCACCACGGACTGCGCGATCAGCTCGGAGAGCACATCGAGGACCGCGTCGGCGTGCAGTCCGTCCCCGCTGCAGATGTACTCCGCCGCGTCCAGGTCGAACTGCCCGGAGAACACCGACAGCCGCGCCCACAGCAGCCGCTCCTGCGCCGAGCACAGCTCATGGCTCCAGCCGATCGCCGTCCGCAGTGTCTGATGCCGCGGCAGCGCGCCGTGCGTGCCGCCCGTCAGCAGCCTGAACCGGTCGTCGAGCCGGCCGAGCAGGTCCGCCGGTGACAGCGCCCGCAGCCGCCCCGCCGCCAGTTCCACCGCGAGCGGCAGACAGTCGAGCCGCTCGCACACCTCGACGACATCCGTCCGGTTCCCGTCGTCCAGGGCGAAGCCCGGCAGCAGTGCGGCGGCCCGGTCGGCGAAGAGGTCGGCCGCGTCCGCGGTGCCGAGCGGCGCCAGCGGGAAGATCTTCTCCCCTTCTACGGACAGGGGCCTGCGCCCCACCGCGAGGATCCGCAGATCCGGCGCCGCACCGAGCAGTTCGGTCACGAGCGAGGCGCACGCGTCGACGAGATGCTCGAACCCGTCGATGACGAGCAGGAGTTGGCGCTGCCCGAGATGGTCGAGGAGGACCTCGCGCTGCGGGCGGCTCGTGTGGTCGGTCAGTTCGAGGGCCGTGGCGAGCGCGTACTCGACCAGCTTCGGCTCGCGCACCGCGGCGAGGTCCACCCGCCGGACGGCGTCGCAGCCCAGGTGCCCCGCGGCCAGGGCGGCCGCTCTCGCGGCGAAGCGGGACTTGCCGACTCCGCCGGCACCGGTCACGGTGACCAGGCGAGCCGCCTCGAGAGCCCGCGTGAGCTCCGCGAGTTCGTCGGCCCGACCGACGAAGCGGTTGAGCTCGAAGGGGAGGTTGCCGGGCGGGGTGGGACCCTCGGGCCTGTCGGCAGGGCGCAGTTCGCGTCGCATCAGGTACGGAGCGTACTCAGCCGTAAGCGGTCCGTACAGTCGGTACGCGCAACTCCGCCCGCGGCGAGCGGTAATCCGGTACGGAGCGCGGACCCCGGCGCGATAGGCTCGGGGGACGACTTTTCGATGTTCAGGAAGCGGTGCTAAGTGTCCGGTGGAGAGGTGGCCGGGATCCTGGTGGCCGTCTTCTGGGCGATCCTGGTCTCCTTCCTCGCGGTGGCTCTGGCGAGGCTGGCCCAGACGCTCAGGGCGACCACCAAGCTCGTGGCGGATGTGACCGAGCAGGCGGTCCCGCTGCTTGCCGACGCCTCCGCCGCCGTGCGTTCCGCGCAGACGCAGATCGACCGGGTCGACGCCATCGCATCGGACGTCCAGGAGGTCACGTCGAACGCGTCGGCGCTGTCCTCCACCGTCGCCTCCACCTTCGGTGGCCCGCTCGTCAAGGTGGCCGCCTTCGGCTACGGCGTGCGCCGGGCGATCGGTCGCAAGTCCACGGGTGCCTCCGCAGCCGACGCGCCCGCCAAGCCGTCCCGCCGTACCGTGATCGTGGGCCGCACCGTCCCGTCGGCGCGGCGCAGCAAGCGGGTCACGCGGGACAACCCGAACAAGAGGGACTGACGCAGCGATGTTCCGCCGTACGTTCTGGTTCACCGCGGGCGCAGCCGCCGGCGTATGGGCCACCACCAAGGTCAACCGCAAGCTGAAGAAGCTGACGCCGGAGAGCCTCGCCGCGCAGGCCGCGAACAAGGCGGTCGAGGCGGGCCACCGCCTCAAGGACTTCGCCCTCGACGTCCGCGACGGCATGGCCGAGCGCGAGGCCGAACTCGACGACGCACTGGGCCTCAACGCCCCGGTGGACGCCGAACTCCCCGCGCAGCGCCGCTTCGCCGTCATCGAGAACCACGTGAAGAACAACCACGTGAAGAACAACCCCAAGTACCTCGAGAACACGACGTACTCGTACAACCGGAATGAGGACCACTGATGGAGTCGGCTGAAATCCGCCGCCGCTGGCTGAGCTTCTTCGAGGAGCGTGGCCACAAGGTCGTGCCCTCGGCGTCGCTCATCGCGGACGACCCGACTCTGCTGCTGGTCAACGCGGGCATGGTCCCGTTCAAGCCGTACTTCCTCGGCGAGGTCAAGCCGCCCGCCCCGCGCGCCACATCGGTGCAGAAGTGCGTGCGCACGCCGGACATCGAAGAGGTCGGCAAGACGACCCGCCACGGCACGTTCTTCCAGATGTGCGGCAACTTCTCCTTCGGCGACTACTTCAAGGAAGGCGCCATCAAGTACGCCTGGGAGCTGCTCACCAGCTCCGTGGCGGACGGTGGTTACGGCCTCGACCCGGAGAAGCTCTGGATCACGGTCTACCTCGATGACGACGAGGCCGAGCGCATCTGGCACGACGTCGTCGGCGTACCCAAGGAGCGCATCCAGCGCCTGGGCAAGAAGGACAACTTCTGGTCCATGGGCGTCCCCGGCCCCTGCGGCCCGTGTTCCGAGATCAACTACGACCGCGGCCCCGAGTTCGGTGTCGAGGGCGGCCCGGCCGCCAACGACGAGCGGTACGTGGAGATCTGGAACCTGGTCTTCATGCAGTACGAGCGCGGCGCCGGCATCGGCAAGGAAGACTTCGAGATCCTCGGCGACCTGCCGTCGCAGAACATCGACACCGGTCTCGGCCTCGAGCGTCTCGCCATGATCCTGCAGGGCGTACAGAACATGTACGAGACGGACACCCTGCGCGTCGTGATGGACAAGGCCACCGAACTCACCGGTGTCCGGTACGGCGAGAAGCACGGCACCGACGTCTCGATGCGCGTCGTCTCCGACCACATCCGCACGTCCGTGATGCTTATTGGCGACGGCGTGACCCCCGGCAACGAGGGCCGCGGTTACGTGCTGCGCCGCATCATGCGCCGCGCCATCCGCAACATGCGCCTCATGGGCGCCACCGGTCCGGTCGTCAAGGACCTCGTCGACGTCGTGATCGACACGATGGGCCAGCAGTACCCGGAGCTCATCACCGACCGCAAGCGCATCGAGACCGTCGCCCTCGCCGAAGAGGCAGCCTTCCTCAAGGCCCTCAAGGGCGGCACGAACATCCTCGACACCGCCGTCATCGACACCAAGGCCGCGGGCGGCACGGTCCTCGCCGGCGACAAGGCGTTCCTGCTCCACGACACCTGGGGCTTCCCGATCGACCTCACCCTGGAGATGGCCGCCGAGCAGGGCCTGTCCGTGGACGAGGACGGCTTCCGGCGCCTGATGAAGGAGCAGCGGGAGCGCGCCAAGGCCGACGCCCAGGCCAAGAAGACCGGCCACGCCAACGTCGGCGTCTACCGCGAGATCGCGGACGCCGCCGGTGCCACGGACTTCATCGGCTACACGTCGACCGACAGCGAGTCCACGATCGTCGGCCTGCTGGTCAACGGCGTCTCCTCCCCGGCCGCGTCCGAGGGCGACGAGGTCGAGGTCGTCCTCGACCGCACCCCCTTCTACGCCGAGGGCGGCGGCCAGATCGGCGACACCGGCCGCATCAAGCTGGACAACGGCGCGGTGATCGAGATCCGCGACTGCCAGAAGCCCGTCCCGGGCGTCTACGTCCACAAGGGCGTCGTCCAGGTCGGCGAGGTCACCGTCGGCGCCCCGGCCCAGGCCGTCATCGACGTGGCGCGCCGCCGCTCCATCGCCCGCGCCCACTCCGCCACGCACCTCACCCACCAGGCGCTGCGCGACGCGCTCGGCCCGACGGCCGCCCAGGCCGGTTCCGAGAACCAGCCCGGCCGCTTCCGCTTCGACTTCGGTTCGCCGTCCGCCGTTCCCACGGCCGTGATGACGGACGTCGAGCAGAAGATCAACGAGGTCCTCTCGCGCGAACTCGACGTGCAGGCCGAGGTCATGTCGATCGACGACGCCAAGAAGCAGGGCGCCATCGCCGAGTTCGGCGAGAAGTACGGCGAGCGCGTCCGCGTCGTCACCATCGGCGACTTCTCCAAGGAGCTGTGCGGCGGCACACACGTGCACAACACCGCCCAGCTGGGACTTGTGAAGCTGCTCGGCGAGTCCTCCATCGGCTCGGGCGTGCGCCGCATCGAGGCCCTGGTCGGCGTCGACGCGTACAACTTCCTCGCCCGTGAGCACACGGTCGTCGCCCAGCTCCAGGAGCTGGTCAAGGGCCGCTCCGAGGAGCTCCCGGAGAAGGTCTCGGCGATGCTCGGCAAGCTGAAGGACGCCGAGAAGGAGATCGAGAAGTTCCGCGCGGAGAAGGTCCTCCAGGCCGCCGCCGGTCTTGCCGCGGGCGCCACCGACGTGCGCGGGGTCGCCCTGGTCACCGGCCAGGTCCCGGACGGCACCGGCGCCGACGACCTGCGCAAGCTGGTCCTCGACGTACGCGGCCGCATCCAGGGCGGACGCCCCGCCGTGGTGGCCCTGTTCACGACGGTCAACGGCAAGCCGCTGACGGTCATCGCCACGAACGAGGCCGCTCGTGAGCGCGGTCTGAAGGCCGGTGACCTGGTCCGCACGGCCGCCAAGACCCTCGGCGGCGGCGGTGGCGGCAAGCCGGACGTCGCCCAGGGCGGCGGCCAGAACCCGGCCGCCATCGGTGACGCCGTGGCCTCCGTCGAGCGACTCGTCGCGGAAACCGCCTGATGCGACGCGGCCGACGGCTCGCGATCGACGTCGGGGACGCCCGGATCGGGGTCGCCTCGTGCGACCCCGACGGGATCCTCGCCACCCCGGTGGAGACCGTGCCGGGACGCGATGTCCCGGCCGCCCACCGGCGGTTGCGGCAACTCGTGGAGGAGTACGAGCCGATCGAGGTCGTCGTCGGACTCCCTCGCTCCCTCAAGGGGGGCGAGGGGCCGGCCGCGGTCAAGGTCCGCGCGTTCGCCCAGGAGCTGGCCGACGGGATCGCCCCCGTCGGCGTGCGGCTCGTGGACGAGAGGATGACCACAGTGACGGCCAGTCAGGGGCTTCGCGCCTCGGGCGTGAAGTCCAAAAAGGGCCGGTCTGTCATCGACCAGGCGGCCGCGGTCGTCATTCTCCAGCAGGCACTGGAGTCCGAACGGGCGTCAGGTAAAGCTCCGGGCGAGGGCGTCGAAGTGGTCATCTGATCGCGATACGGTAACGTTCCGCGCGACCGGCGGCGTTCGAACAGCTGCCGCACAGCATCAAGAGGCGGAACGGTTGCCCTGCCACCCAGACGCGGCCGCCGCCTCGCGGCTTGTAGGGGATCGATGACTGAGTATGGCCGGGGCCCTGGCTCCGAACCGTGGCACCCCGAGGACCCGCTGTACGGGGACCAGGGGTGGGGGCAGCAGGCCGCCGACGGCCAGCCTGCCTACGGCGGCCAGGGGCAGTACCACCCTCAGCAGCCGCAGCAGCATCCTCAGTCCCACCAGCAGCAGCCGCAGCAGTACGGCGGCGAGTGGGGCACCGGTCAGCACGACCAGTACGGCCAGCAGCAGTACGGCGGCGGTCAGCAGTACGGCGGTCAGCCGCAGGGTGGCGGCTGGGACACCGGTCAGCACGGCCATGTCCCGTACAACGCCGACCCGGTGGACCCGTACGGCGGTCAGCCGCAGCCTGCCGCGTACGGCGGTGAGCAGCCGGATCTCTACGGCACCCCCGACGCGTACCCGCCGCCGGAGCCGCCCGGCCGGCGCGGGGCCGCCGCGGAGCCGGAGACGAACTGGGACCCGGGCCCCGACCAGGGCGAGCACGCCTTCTTCGCCGGTGGCGGCGATGACGACGGCGACGACTACGACGACCCGCGCGACCGGGGCGGCCGCCGTGGCCGGGGCGGCAAGAAGCCGAAGAAGCGGCGCAGCGGATGCGCCTGCCTGGTCCTCACCGTGATCTTCGTGGGCGGTGTCGGCGGTGTCGGCTATTTCGGCTATCAGTTCTATCAGAACCGTTTCGGATCGGCGCCGGATTACGCGGGGTCCGGAAATGGCGAACACGTTTCCGTGGACATTCCCAAGGGCGCGGGCGGGTATGTCATCGGCCAGCGCCTGAAGGACGCGGGTGTCATCAAGAGCGTGGACGCCTTCGTATCGGCGCAGGAGCAGAATCCGCGGGGCAAGTCCATTCAGGACGGCGGATACACGCTGGAGAAGGAAATGTCGGCCCAAAGCGCGGTCGAGATGATGCTCAGCCCGGGCAGCCGGAACAACCTGATCATCGCCGAGGGCCGCCGCAACGTGTGGGTCTACGAGCAGATCGACAGGCGGCTCGGCGTCGCCAAGGGCACGACGCAAAAGGTCGCGAAGAAGGACTACAAGAAGCTCGGACTGCCCTCCTGGGCCATGAACGAGCCGAATGTGAAGGACCCCCTGGAAGGGTTCCTCTACCCGTCCAGCTACGGCGTCGCCAAGGGCGCAAAGCCCGAGACGGTCCTGAAGCAGATGGTGTCGCGGGCGACCGAGACGTACGAGGCCTACGGCGTCGAGAAGAAGGCCAAGAGCCTTGGCCTCGACAGTCCGTGGCAGCTGATCACGGTGGCGAGCCTCGCTCAGGCCGAGGGCACGAGCCACGACGACTTCCGCAAGATGGCCGAGGTCGTCTACAACCGTCTCAAGCCCGGCAACGAGCAGACGAACGGAATGCTGGAGTTCGACTCCACATACAACTACGTCAAGAACCAGAGCAAGATCGACCTGAGCCTCACCGCGCTGCGCAAGTACGACAACCGCTACAACACGTACTACTACAAGGGCCTGCCGCCCGGGCCGATCGGAAACCCGGGTGAGGAGGCTCTGAAGGGCGCGGTCGCCCCGACCAGCGACGGCTGGTACTACTTCATCTCGATGGACGGCAAGACCAGCGAGTTCACGAAGACGAACGAGGAACACCAGAAGCTGGTCGACAAGTGGAACGCGTCGAGGAAGAACTGATGTCAGCAAGCAGAAGGGCGGCCGTACTCGGGTCGCCCATCGCTCACTCCCTTTCCCCGGTGCTGCACCGCGCCGCGTACGAGGAATTGGGCCTGACGGACTGGTCCTACGACCGCTTCGAGGTCGACGAGGTCGCCCTGCCCGACTTCCTGGCCGGGCTCGGGCCCGAGTGGGCGGGCCTCTCGCTGACCATGCCGCTGAAGCGCGCGGTGATCCCGCTGCTCGACACGATCAGTGACACGGCCGCCTCCGTCGAGGCCGTCAACACCGTCGTCCTCACCGAGGACGGGCACAAGGTCGGTGACAACACCGACATCCCCGGCATGGTCGCCGCCCTCGCCGAGCGCGGCATCGACAAGGTCGAGTCCGCCGCGATCCTGGGCGCGGGTGCCACCGCCTCCTCCGCGCTCGCCGCCCTGTCGCGGATCTGCACCGGCGAGATCGTCGCGTACGTACGCAGTGACGCCCGTGCCGCCGAGATGCGGGAGTGGGGCGAGCGGCTCGACGTGGACGTGAAGATCGGGAAGTGGTCGGACGCGGCGCGTGCCCTTACCGCGCCGCTGGTCGTCGCCACGACGCCCGCCGGGACCACGGACGCCCTCGCCGCCGACATCCCCGAACGGCCCGGCACCCTCTTCGACGTCCTCTACGACCCCTGGCCGACACAGCTCGCGGCCCGCTGGTCCGGGTACGGCGGGGCGGTCGTCAGCGGGCTCGACCTGCTGGTGCACCAGGCCGTCCTCCAGGTCGAGCAGATGACGGGACGCGCCCCGGCGCCGCTCGGTGCGATGCGCCGGGCCGGGGAGCGGGCGCTCGCCGCCTGACCCGGGCCGTGTCCGCCCCGGCGTCCGTCTGATGGACCGGGGGCCGGGTCGGGTGCGCGGACGTGGGAGGATCGGGGGTGGCGGGCCAGGGCCGCGCACCCGGCCGCGCCATCGCAGTTCGAGGCGCGAGCAAGAGGAGCACCGTTGAGCAGGTTGCGCTGGCTGACCGCTGGGGAGTCCCACGGACCCGCACTTGTCGCGACGCTGGAGGGACTTCCCGCCGGCGTGCCGATCACCACGGAGATGGTGGCGGACCACCTGGCCCGGCGGCGGCTCGGCTATGGACGCGGCGCGCGGATGAAGTTCGAGCGTGACGAGGTGACCTTCCTCGGCGGCGTGCGCCACGGCCTGACCATGGGTTCGCCGGTCGCGGTCATGGTGGGCAACACCGAGTGGCCCAAGTGGGAGCAGGTCATGTCGGCCGACCCGGTCGACCCCGAGATCCTCGCCGGTCTGGCGCGCAACGCGCCGCTGACCCGGCCCCGCCCCGGTCACGCCGACCTCGCCGGTATGCAGAAGTACGGCTTCGACGAGGCCCGGCCGATCCTGGAGCGCGCCTCCGCCCGTGAGACGGCGGCCCGCGTCGCGCTCGGCGCCATCGCCCGCTCCTACCTCAAGGAGACGGCCGGCATCGAGATCGTCAGCCACGTCACCGAGCTGGCGAGCGCCAAGGCGCCCTACGGCGTGTACCCGACCCCGGCCGACGTCGACAAGCTCGACGCCGACCCGGTGCGCTGCCTGGACGCGGACGCGTCGAAGGCGATGATCGCGGAGATCGACCAGGCCCACAAGGACGGCGACACCCTCGGCGGCGTCGTCGAGGTCCTCGCCTACGGCGTGCCGGTGGGCCTCGGCTCGCACGTGCACTGGGACCGGCGTCTCGACGCCCGGCTCGCGGGGGCCCTCATGGGCATCCAGGCCATCAAGGGTGTCGAGGTCGGCGACGGCTTCGAGCTCGCGCGCGTGCCCGGTTCGAAGGCGCACGACGAGATCGTGACCACGGACGACGGCATCAAGCGCACGTCGGGCCGCTCCGGCGGCACCGAGGGCGGCCTCACCACCGGTGAACTGCTGCGTGTGCGCGCCGCGATGAAGCCGATCGCGACGGTCCCGAAGGCGCTCGCCACCATCGACGTGGCGACCGGCGAGGCCGCGAAGGCCCACCACCAGCGCTCCGACGTGTGCGCGGTCCCGGCCGCCGGCATCGTCGCCGAGGCCATGGTCGCGCTCGTGCTCGCCGACGCGGTCGCGGAGAAGTTCGGCGGCGACAGCGTCCCCGAGACCCGGCGCAACGTGCAGTCGTACCTCGACAACCTCCAGATCCGGTGACCGGCCCGCTGGTCGTACTCGTCGGCCCCATGGGCGTCGGCAAGTCCACGGTGGGGGAGTTGCTCGCCGAGTGGCTGGGCTCCCCCTACCGGGACACCGACGCGGACATCGTGGCCGCCCAGGGCCGCCCCATCGCGGACATCTTCGTGGACGAGGGCGAGCCCCGCTTCCGCGAACTCGAACGGCAGGCCGTACGCGAAGCCGTCGCCGAGCACCAAGGTGTGCTCGCGCTCGGCGGCGGAGCGATCCTCGACGAGTCGACGCGCGCGCTGCTGGCTTCGCTCCCCGTCGTCTATCTGTCGATGGACGTCGAGGAGGCGGTCAAGCGGACCGGCCTCAATACGGCCCGGCCGCTGCTCGCCGTCAACCCGCGCCGCCAGTGGCGCGAGCTGATGGAGGCCCGCCGCCACCTGTACACCGAAGTCGCCCGCGTCGTCGTACCCACCGACGACCGCACCCCCGAAGAGGTCGCCCGCGCGGTCCTCGACGCCCTGGAGTTGAAGAAGGCATGACCGAACAACAGGTGACCCGGATCCAGGTCGGCGGCACGGCGGGCACCGACCCGTACGAGGTCCTCGTCGGACGTCAGCTCCTCGGCGAACTCGGCGGTCTGATCGGCGAGTCCGCCCAGCGCGTCGCGATCATCCACCCCGAGGCGCTCGCCGAGACCGGTGAGGCGCTGCGTGGCGACCTCGCCGACCAGGGCTTCGAGGTCGTCGCCATCCAGGTGCCCAACGCCGAGGAGGCCAAGACCGCCGAGGTCGCCGCCTACTGCTGGAAGGCGCTCGGCCAGTCCGGCTTCACCCGCACCGACGTCATCGTCGGCGTGGGCGGCGGCGCCACCACGGACCTCGCCGGGTTCGTGGCCGCGACCTGGCTGCGCGGGGTGCGCTGGATCGCCGTGCCGACCACCGTGCTCGGCATGGTGGACGCGGCCGTCGGCGGCAAGACCGGGATCAACACCGCCGAGGGCAAGAACCTCGTGGGGTCCTTCCACCCGCCGGCCGGCGTGCTCTGCGACCTCGCGGCCCTCGACTCGCTTCCCGTCAACGACTTCGTGTCCGGCCTCGCGGAGATCATCAAGGCCGGCTTCATCGCCGACCCGGTGATCCTCGACCTGATCGAGTCCGACCCCGAGGCGGCGCGCTCCCCGCAGGGCCCGCACACCGCCGAGCTCATCGAGCGCTCCATCAAGGTCAAGGCCGAGGTCGTCTCCGGTGACCTCAAGGAGTCGGGCCTGCGCGAGATCCTCAACTACGGGCACACCCTCGCGCACGCCATCGAGAAGAACGAGCGCTACAAGTGGCGGCACGGCGCCGCCGTCTCCGTCGGCATGCACTTCGCCGCCGAACTCGGCCGTCTCGCCGGACGCCTGGACGACGCGACCGCCGACCGGCACCGCACCGTCCTCCAGTCGGTCGGGCTGCCCCTGAGCTACCGCTACGACCAGTGGCCCAAGCTCCTGGAGAACATGAAGGTCGACAAGAAGTCCCGCGGCAACCTGCTGCGGTTCATCGTCCTCGACGGCCTCGCCAAGCCGACGGTCCTCGAAGGACCCGACCCGGCCGTGCTCCTCGCGGCGTACGGCGAAGTGGCCGAATAGCGCCCGTCATCGGGCACTTCGCGACCTCCCCGGCCGTTCACACAACGGCGGCCGGGGAAGGTACCGTTCGGTAGCGCCTTGTTCGCCGGCGCCAGTTGCCTGTACGAGACGGAGTCGCACCGGATGCAGCACGCAGTGGGTTCGCCGCTGCCGCCGCCCCCTCAGCCGGGGCACGGACCGGCCGCCGGCTGGTCCCAGGCCGCGCATCACCCGGGCGCCCACCCGGGCCCCGGACCGGCGGGTCCGCCACCGCCTGCGCCGGGCTTCGCGGGCCCACCCGGCCCCTCGGGCCCGGCCCCGCACGCACCCGCGCCGCACGCTCCGGCGCCCGCCCCGCACCAACCCGCCCCGCATCCCCAGGCCCCGCACAGCCCGCCGCCGCAGGGGCAGCACCCGCATCCGGGCGTCCCTCAGCACGCCCCGCCCCCCTCGCGGGACACCACGGGGCATGTGCAGCTCCCGCCCGGCGGCCCCGTCGCCATGCCGAGCCCGCCGCCCGCGGCCGGCACCGCCGACGCCACCGCCACGACGCTCGCCGTCCTGCTCATCGGCCCCGCCGGCGCCGGCAAGACGAGCGTCGCCAAGTACTGGGCGGATCAGCGCCGCGTCCCCACGGCCCACATCAGCCTCGACGACGTACGCGAGTGGGTGCGCTCCGGCTTCGCCGACCCGCAGTCGGGGTGGAACGACCACTCCGAGGCCCAGTACCGCCTCGCCCGCCGCACCTGCGGCTTCGCCGCGCGCAACTTCCTGGCCAACGGCATCTCGTGCGTCCTCGACGACGCCGTCTTCCCGGACCGCCCGGTCGTGGGTCTCGGCGGCTGGAAGCGGCACGTGGGCCCCGGCCTGCTGCCCGTGGTGCTGCTCCCCGGCCTGGAGATCGTCCTCGAGCGCAACGCGGAGCGCAGCGGGAACCGCCGCCTCACGGACGAGGAGGTCGCCCGCATCCACGGCCGCATGGCCGGCTGGTACGGCTCGGGCCTGCCCATCATCGACAACTCCCAGATGGACGTGCCCACCACGGCCCGCGTCCTGGACGACGTACTCGCCCGCTCGATCGCGAGCCCGCCCCAGTGGTAGTGGGCCCTCGGCCCGCCGCACAGCCCCCTGGACGGGCCTCCTCGCCGCTCGTCCGGACGCGCTGACCGGGCCGCGTTCCCCCACCGCTCGTACGCTCGGTTCATGTCAGAGGTGTACGCGGCCCGTAGGGACCGGCTGAGGGAGCGCGCTGCGGCGGGCGGCAGTGCGGCCGTCCTCGTCTCGCGCCCCGCCAACGTTCGCTATCTCGCGGGCGCGGCGCCCCACGGCGCCGTGGTCCTGCTGGGGAAGGGCCCCGACGCCGAAGGCGACGTCCTGATGTGCGGGACGCCGCCCAGCGAGCAGCCCGCCGAGGGGCGGCCCGACGAGTCGCTGCGCATCCAGGTGCTCGATGCGCCCGGCGGGGACCCCGCCGTCGCCGCCGCCGAGGTCGCGCTCTCCCTGGGGGCGGATTCGCTGGCCGTGGAGGAACACCATCTGACTGTGGCCAGGCACCGAGCGCTCGGCTCCGTGGCTCCCCGGCTGCGCCTCGCCGACCTGGGCGGCGCCGTGGAGCAGCTGCGGCTCGTCAAGGACGAGGAAGAGATCTCCTGCCTGCGCATCGCCGCCGAGATCGCCGACCAGGCCCTCGGTGAACTGCTCGAATCGATCCTCGTCGGCCGCACCGAACGCCATCTCGCCCTGGAACTGGAGCGCCGCCTGGTCGACCACGGCGCCGACGGCCCCGCCTTCCCGACCTCGGTCGGTACCGGGCCGAACTCGGGCCGTGGCGCCCACCGCCCCACCGATCGCCGCGTCGAAGAGGGCGACTTCCTCTCGGTCTGCCTCGGCGCCGCCTACCGCGGATACCGCTGTGAGATCGGCCGTACGTTCGTCATCGGCACCTCGCCCGCGGACTGGCAGATCGACCTGTATGACCTGGTCTTCGCAGCCCAGAGGGCCGCCCGGGAGAGCCTCACACCCGGCGCCGAGTGCCGTGAGGTGGACCGTGCGGCACGCCACGTACTGGACTCCGCGGGGTACGCGGACGGCCTCTCACAGCTCACCGGACACGGTGTCGGACTCGAAATCGACGAGGAGCCGCAGTTGGCCCCCGCGGCCATGGGTAAACTGGACCTTTGTGTGCCGGTCACCGTCGAACCGGGGGTCCACCTCCCGGGCCGGGGCGGTGTCCGGATCGATGACACGCTCGTCGTGCGCCCCGAGGCGGACGGCGGACCCGAGCTACTCACCATTACGACCAAGGAGCTGCTCGCGCTGTAACGGCGCGCGCCCCCGGGGTCGTCCATCGTCAGTCCAGGAGATTCCGCAACCGTGGCTTCCACGAACGACCTCAAGAACGGCCTGGTGCTCAAGCTCGACGGGGGCCAGCTCTGGTCCGTCGTCGAGTTCCAGCACGTCAAGCCCGGCAAGGGCCCTGCCTTTGTGCGCACCAAGCTCAAGAACGTGCTCTCCGGGAAGGTCGTCGACAAGACCTTCAACGCCGGCGTCAAGGTCGAGACGGCCACGATCGACAAGCGCGACATGCAGTTCTCGTACATGGACGGCGAGTACTTCGTCTTCATGGACATGCAGACGTACGACCAGCTCATGGTCGACCGCAAGTCTGTCGGTGACGCCGCCAACTTCCTGATCGAGGGCTTCACCGCCTCCGTCGCGCAGCACGAGGGCGAGGTGCTCTTCGTCGAGCTGCCGGCCGCCGTCGAGCTCGTCGTCCAGGAGACCGAGCCGGGCGTCCAGGGCGACCGCTCCACCGGTGGCACCAAGCCCGCCACGCTGGAGACCGGCCACCAGATCCAGGTGCCGCTCTTCATCACGACCGGCGAGAAGATCAAGGTCGACACCCGCACGAGCGACTACCTCGGCCGGGTGAACAGCTAACCGTGGCTGCTCGCAACACGGCCCGCAAGCGCGCCTTCCAGATCCTTTTCGAGGCAGACCAGCGCGGAGTCGACGTCCAGACGGTCCTCGCGGACTGGATCCGGCACTCCCGGTCCGACACCCGGCAGCCGCCGGTCAGCGAGTACACGATGGAGCTGGTCGAGGGATACGCGCGCAAGACCGCGCGTATCGACGAGCTCATCTCGCAGTACGCCGTCGGGTGGACCTTGGACAGGATGCCGGTCGTCGACCGCAACATCCTGCGCCTGGGCGCCTACGAGCTCGTCTGGGTCGACGACACCCCGGACGCCGTGGTGCTCGACGAGGCCGTGCAGCTCGCCAAGGAGTTCTCCACGGACGATTCCCCGGCCTTCGTCAACGGGCTTCTGGGCCGCTTCAAGGACCTGAAGCCGACGCTGCGCCGCGACGAGGCGTAGCAGGCAGACAGCGACAGCCATCAGGCCCGGAGCGGAACACTGAACAGTGTTCCGCTCCGGGCCTGATGCTTTTCCGGGACTCCGGGACTCCGGGACTCCGGGACTCCGGGACTCCGGGACTCCGGGACTCCGGGACTCCGGGACTCCGGGACTCCGGGACCCCGGGACACTGCCGGACTGCGGCGCACGGGGGCGGCTGCGGGACACGGTGCGGCAGGGCACGAGAGCGCCGGAGGGGCGGGCCGCGAAAACGCGGGCCCGCCCCTCCGGCGTGACGTTTCTGCCGACTTCTGTCTGTCAGAGGTCGTCGTGAGCGACAGCGCGACGCGCGTCGGCGTCCAGGACGCCCCAGCTGATGAGCTGCTCGGTGAGAACCGAGGGCGACTGGTCGTAGATGACGGCGAGGGTGCGCAGGTCGTCCTGGCGGATCGACAGCACCTTGCCGTTGTAGTCACCGCGCTGGGACTGGATCGTCGCCGCGTAGCGCTGCAGGGGACCCGCCTTCTCCGGCGGGACGTGGGCCAGGCGCTCCAGGTCGAGAACGAGCTTCGGCGGGGGCTCGGCCGCACCGCCCGGCGTGGTGCCCGGCAGGAGCTCCTGCACCGGCACCCCGTAGAAGTCCGCCAGCTCGGCGAGGCGCTGCACGGTCACGGCACGGTCGCCGCGCTCGTACGAACCGACCACGACCGCCTTCCAGCGTCCCTGGGACTTCTCCTCGACACCGTGGAGGGAAAGGCCCTGCTGGGTGCGGATGGCGCGGAGCTTGGCCCCGAGCTGTTTGGCGTATTCGCTGGACATATAGCTCCCGGACGCTGTATCAACGTGCGGCTCCGCCGCGTGGCTGGTAACTCACTGTGAGGTTACGCAGCGTTACTTGGCTGCGTCAAGCCGAGTGGTCCGTTACCGACCATCCCTCGGAACGGCGTGTCTCGCACCTCCAGGGGGGTGATCAGTGGCGTTGCGGGCCTGGTACCGTTGATGGCGCAAATCCGACGTCCTTTAAGGTCCGTCCCGTGAGGCGGAGAAGGGGGTCCGTTTTTTATGGACATCAGCAGCTCCGATGAGGCACGCCCCGTACTCGAGGGCCCCGACATCGCGCGGGTAATGACCCGCATCGCTCACGAGATCGTCGAGCGCGCCAAGGGCGCCGAAGACGTCGTGCTCCTGGGCATTCCCACCCGCGGCGTCTTCCTGGCCCGCCGGCTCGCGGACAAGCTCGAAGAGATCACCGGACAGAAGATCCCGGTCGGCTCCCTCGACATCACCATGTACCGCGACGACCTGCGCATGCACCCGCCGCGTGCGCTGGCCCGCACGGAGATCCCCGCCGACGGCATCGACGGCCGCCTCGTCGTCCTCGTCGACGACGTGCTCTTCTCCGGCCGCACCATCCGCGCCGCACTCGACGCCCTGAACGACATCGGGCGCCCCCGCGCCGTGCAGCTCGCGGTCCTCGTCGACCGCGGCCACCGCGAACTCCCCATTCGAGCCGACTACGTCGGCAAGAACCTCCCCACGTCGCTGCGGGAGACGGTCAAGGTCCAGCTCGCCGAGGAGGACGGACGCGACTCCGTGCTGCTCGGCGCCAAGCGGACCGCTCCGGCCGGCGAGCAGTAGCCACCCTCAGCCCGACCCTGAGGGTGCCACCGCGCGCCCGTATGCCCGAATACTCCTGAACTTTCCTACGGAGCCTCCCCGATGATGCGACACCTCATCTCGGCCGCCGACCTCACCCGCGACGACGCCGTCCTCATCCTCGACACCGCCGAGGAGATGGCCCGGGTCGCCGACCGGCCGATCAAGAAGCTGCCCGCCCTGCGCGGCCGCACGATCTGCAACCTCTTCTTCGAGGACTCGACCCGCACCCGGATCTCCTTCGAGGCCGCCGAGAAGCGCCTCTCCGCGGACGTCATCAACTTCGCCGCCAAGGGGTCCAGCGTCTCCAAGGGCGAGTCCCTCAAGGACACCGCCCAGACCCTGGAGGCGATGGGCGTCGACGCCGTCGTCATCCGGCACGGTGCCTCCGGCGCGCCCTACCGCCTCGCCACCTCGGGCTGGATCGACGCCCCGGTCATCAACGCGGGCGACGGCACCCACCAGCACCCCACGCAGGCACTCCTCGACGCGTTCACGATGCGCCGCCGCCTCGTCGGCCGCGACGCCGGACTCGGCAAGGACCTCGAGGGCAAGCGCATCACGCTCGTCGGGGACGTCCTGCACAGCCGCGTCGCCCGCTCGAACGTGGACCTGCTGCACACCCTCGGCGCCGAGGTCACCCTCGTCGCCCCGCCCACCCTCGTCCCGGTCGGCGTCGAGACCTGGCCCTGCGAGGTCTCGTACGACCTCGACAGCACCCTGCCGAAGTCCGACGCCGTCATGATGCTGCGCGTCCAGCGCGAGCGGATGAACGCCGCCTTCTTCCCGACCGAGCGCGAGTACTCGCGGCGCTACGGCTTGGACGGCGACCGCATGGCGAAGATGCCCGAGCACGCCATCGTGATGCACCCGGGCCCGATGGTCCGCGGCATGGAGATCACCGCCGAGGTCGCCGACTCCGACCGCTGCACGGTCATCGAGCAGGTCGCCAACGGCGTCTCCATCCGCATGGCCGTCCTGTACCTGCTTCTGGGCGGCAACGAGCCCGCCGTCACCCACACCCGTACCGAGGAGAAGTAAGAACCATGAGCAAGATCCTTATCCGTGGTGCGAAGGTGCTCGGCGGCGAGCAGCAGGACGTCCTGATCGACGGCTCCGTCATCGAGGCGGTCGGCACCGGCCTGTCCGCCGAGGGCGCCGAGGTCGTCGAGGCCGGCGGCAAGGTCCTCCTGCCGGGCCTCGTCGACCTGCACACCCACCTGCGCGAGCCGGGCCGCGAGGACTCCGAGACCGTCCTCACCGGCACCCGGGCCGCCGCCTCCGGTGGCTACACCGCCGTGTTCGCCATGGCCAACACCTTCCCGGTCGCCGACACCGCCGGCGTCGTCGAGCAGGTCTACCGGCTCGGCCAGGAGTCCGGCTACTGCGACGTACAGCCCATCGGCGCCGTCACCGTCGGTCTGGAGGGCAAGAAGCTCGCCGAGCTCGGCGCCATGCACGAGTCCGCCGCCGGCGTCACCGTCTTCTCCGACGACGGCAAGTGCGTCGACGACGCGGTGATCATGCGCCGCGCCCTGGAGTACGTGAAGGCCTTCGGCGGCGTCGTCGCCCAGCACGCGCAGGAGCCCCGTCTCACCGAGGGCGCCCAGATGAACGAGGGCATCGTCTCGGCCGAGCTCGGACTCGGCGGCTGGCCCGCCGTCGCCGAGGAGTCGATCATCGCCCGCGATGTGCTGCTCGCCGAGCACGTCGGCTCCCGCGTGCACATCTGCCACCTGTCCACGGCCGGCAGCGTCGAGATCGTGCGCTGGGCCAAGTCCCGCGGCATCGACGTGACCGCCGAGGTCACCCCGCACCACCTGCTCCTCACCGACGAGATGGTGCGCACGTACAACCCCGTCTACAAGGTCAACCCGCCGCTGCGCACCGAGCGCGACGTCATGGCCCTGCGCGAGGCGCTCGCCGACGGCACGATCGACATCGTCGCCACCGACCACGCCCCGCACCCGCACGAGGACAAGGACTGCGAGTGGGCCGCGGCCGCCATGGGCATGGTCGGGCTCGAGACCGCCCTGTCCGTCGTGCAGCAGACGATGGTCGAGACCGGGCTGCTCGACTGGGCCGGCGTGGCCGACCGCATGTCCGTCAAGCCGGCGCAGATCGGCCGGGCCAACGGCCACGGACGGCCCGTCTCGGCAGGTGAGCCCGCGAACCTCGTCCTGGTCGACGCCGATTACCGTGGAGCCGTGGACCCCGCCGGCTTCGCCTCGCGCAGCCGCAACACGCCCTACGAAGGGCGTGAGCTGCCCGGGCGCGTCACGCACACGTGGCTGCGGGGCAAGGCCACGCTCGTCGACGGGAAGCTCGCGTGACACGACTGACGCAACCACTGGCAGTGCTCGCCGCCGAACAGAAGTCGGCGGACGTGACGGACTGGCCCGACCGGATCGGCTGGATCGTCGGACTGCTCCTCTTCATCGCGCTCGTCTACTGGCTGATGCGCCAGGGGTGGACGTGGCGCGGCACCCTCCAGGGCGACCTGCCGCCGCTCCCCGCCGCGCCGTCCGCGCCGGGTCCGGCCAGACTTGAGCTGAGCGGCCGGTACCACGGCTCCACGACCGCGGGGCAGTGGCTCGACCGCATCGTGGCGCACGGCCTCGGCACCCGCAGCCGCGTCGAGCTCACGCTCACGGACGCGGGTCTGGACGTCGTACGCCCCGGAGCCACGGACTTCTTCATCCCCGGCGCACAGCTGCGCGAGGCCCGGCTCGACAAGGGCATCGCCGGCAAGGTCCTCACGGAGGGCGGTCTCCTGATCGTCACCTGGGGGCACGGGGACAAGCTGATCGACTCCGGCTTCCGCTCCGACCACGCAGCGGAGCAGGCCGAGTGGGTCGAGACCCTCAACAACGTGATCGATACGAACAGCACCAGCAGTACGAACAACACAAGCAGCATGAACAGCACGACCATCACGACGGAAGGCACCGCACGATGACGACCTCCACCCGGGGAGCCGCCAACGCTCCCGCCGTACTCGTCCTGGAGGACGGCCGCATCTTCCGCGGCCGCGCCTACGGGGCCGTGGGGGAGACCTTCGGCGAGGCGGTGTTCAACACCGGCATGACCGGTTACCAGGAGACGCTGACCGACCCGTCGTACCACCGCCAGGTCGTCGTGATGACCGCCCCGCACGTCGGCAACACCGGCGTGAACGACGAGGACCCCGAGTCGAAGCAGATCTGGGTCGCGGGTTACGTCGTGCGGGACCCCGCGCGCGTGCCCTCCAACTGGCGTTCGCGGCGCTCCCTCGACGAGGAGCTGCGCAAGCAGGGCGTCGTCGGCATCAGCGGCATCGACACCCGCGCCCTCACCCGCCACCTGCGCGAGCGCGGCGCCATGCGCGTCGGCATCTTCTCCGGCAACGCGCTGCCCGACGACGGCACGATGCTCGCCGAGGTGCGCCAGGCGCCCGAGATGAAGGGCGCGAACCTCGCCGCAGAGGTCGCCACCAAGGAGACGTACGTCGTCCCCGCGATCGGTGCGAAGCGCTTCACCGTCGCCGCCGTCGACCTCGGCATCAAGGGCATGACCCCGCACCGGATGGCCGAGCGCGGCATCGAGGTGCACGTGCTGCCCGCGACGGCCACGGCCGAGGACATCTACGCCGTCCAGCCCGACGGCGTGTTCTTCTCCAACGGCCCGGGCGACCCGGCCACCGCCGACGGCCCCGTCGCGGTCATGCGGGAGGTCCTCTCCCGGAAGACCCCGCTGTTCGGCATCTGCTTCGGCAACCAGATCCTCGGCCGCGCCCTCGGCTTCGGCACCTACAAGCTGAAGTACGGCCACCGCGGCATCAACCAGCCGGTGCAGGACCGCACGACGGGCAAGGTCGAGGTCACCGCGCACAACCACGGATTCGCCGTCGACGCCCCGCTCGACAAGGTCTCCGACACCCCCTTCGGCCGCGCCGAGGTCTCCCACGTCTGCCTGAACGACCAGGTCGTCGAGGGGCTCCACCTCCTCGACCAGCCGGCATTCAGCGTCCAGTACCACCCCGAGGCAGCGGCGGGCCCGCACGACGCGGCCTACCTGTTCGACCGCTTCGTAGAGCTCATGTCAGAAAAGGGAGCCCAGCGTGCCTAAGCGCACCGATATCCAGTCCGTCCTGGTCATCGGTTCCGGACCGATCGTCATCGGCCAGGCCGCCGAGTTCGACTACTCGGGCACCCAGGCCTGCCGCATCCTGCGCGCCGAGGGCCTGCGGGTCATCCTCGTGAACTCCAACCCGGCGACGATCATGACCGACCCGGAGATCGCCGACGCCACGTACGTCGAGCCGATCACCCCCGAGTTCGTCGAGAAGATCATCGCCAAGGAGCGCCCCGACGCGCTCCTGCCCACCCTCGGTGGCCAGACCGCGCTCAACACCGCGATCTCCATGCACGAGAACGGCGTCCTCGAGAAGTACGGCGTCGAGCTCATCGGCGCCAACGTCGAGGCCATCAACAAGGGCGAGGACCGCGACCTCTTCAAGGGCGTCGTCGAGGCCGTCAACGCCAAGATCGGCCACGGCGAGTCCGCCCGCTCGGTCATCTGCCACACCATGGACGACGTCATCAAGGGCGTCGACACGCTCGGCGGCTACCCTGTCGTCGTCCGCCCCTCCTTCACGATGGGCGGCGCGGGCTCCGGCTTCGCGCACGACGAGGAGGAGCTGCGCCGCATCGCCGGCCAGGGCCTGACCCTGTCTCCCACCACCGAGGTGCTCCTGGAGGAGTCCATCCTCGGCTGGAAGGAGTACGAGCTCGAGCTGATGCGCGACAAGAACGACAACGTCGTGGTCGTCTGCTCCATCGAGAACTTCGACCCGATGGGCGTCCACACGGGTGACTCGATCACCGTGGCCCCGGCGATGACGCTCACCGACCGCGAGTACCAGCGGCTGCGCGACATCGGCATCGCGATCATCCGCGAGGTCGGCGTCGACACCGGCGGCTGCAACATCCAGTTCGCGATCGACCCGGCCGACGGCCGGATCATCGTCATCGAGATGAACCCGCGCGTCTCCCGCTCCTCGGCGCTCGCGTCGAAGGCCACCGGCTTCCCGATCGCCAAGATCGCCGCCAAGCTGGCCGTCGGCTACACGCTCGACGAGATCCCGAACGACATCACCGAGAAGACGCCGGCCTCCTTCGAGCCGACGCTCGACTACGTGGTCGTGAAGGCCCCGCGCTTCGCCTTCGAGAAGTTCCCGTCCGCCGACTCCACCCTCACCACCACCATGAAGTCGGTGGGCGAGGCCATGGCGATCGGCCGCAACTTCACCGAGGCCCTCCAGAAGGCGCTGCGCTCCCTGGAGAAGAAGGGCAGCCAGTTCACCTTCGTCGGCGAGCCCGGCGACAAGGCCGCGCTCCTGGCCGAGGCCGTCCGCCCGACCGACGGCCGCATCAACACCGTCATGCAGGCCATCCGCGCCGGCGCCACCCAGGAAGAGGTCTTCGAGTACACGAAGATCGACCCCTGGTTCGTCGACCAGCTCTTCCTCATCAAGGAGCTCGCCGACGAGCTGGCCGCCGCCGAGCGCCTCGACGTCGACCTGATCGCCGAGGCCAAGCGGCACGGCTTCTCCGACGCCCAGATCGCCGAGATCCGCGGCCTGCGCGAGGACGTCGTCCGCGAGGTCAGGCACGCGCTCGGCGTCCGTCCGGTCTACAAGACGGTCGACACCTGCGCCGCCGAGTTCGCCGCGAAGACCCCGTACTTCTACTCCTCGTACGACGAGGAGACCGAGGTCGCGCCGCGCACCAAGCCCGCGGTGATCATCCTGGGCTCCGGTCCGAACCGCATCGGCCAGGGCATCGAGTTCGACTACTCCTGCGTCCACGCCTCCTTCGCCCTGAGCGGCGCCGGCTACGAGACCGTGATGGTCAACTGCAACCCGGAGACCGTGTCCACGGACTACGACACCTCCGACCGCCTGTACTTTGAGCCGCTGACGCTCGAGGACGTCCTGGAGATCGTCCACGCGGAGTCCCTCGCGGGCCCGATCGCGGGCGTCGTCGTCCAGCTCGGCGGCCAGACCCCGCTGGGCCTGGCGCAGGCGCTCAAGGACAACGGCGTACCGGTCGTGGGCACCCCGCCCGAGGCCATCCACGCCGCCGAGGACCGCGGCGCCTTCGGCCGCGTCCTCGCCGAGGCCGGACTGCCCGCGCCCAAGCACGGCACGGCGACCACCTTCTCCGAGGCCAAGGCCATCGCCGACGAGATCGGCTACCCGGTCCTCGTCCGCCCGTCGTACGTCCTCGGCGGCCGCGGCATGGAGATCGTGTACGACGAGACCCGCCTCGCCTCGTACATCGAGGAGTCCACGGAGATCTCGCCGTCCCGCCCCGTCCTCGTCGACCGCTTCCTCGACGACGCGATCGAGATCGACGTGGACGCGCTCTACGACGGTCACGAGCTCTACCTCGGCGGCGTCATGGAACACATCGAGGAGGCCGGTATCCACTCCGGCGACTCGGCATGCGCCCTGCCCCCGATCACGCTGGGCGGCTTCGACATCAAGCGCCTGCGCGCCTCCACCGAGGCCATCGCCAAGGGCGTCGGCGTCCGCGGCCTGATCAACATCCAGTTCGCCATGGCCGGCGACATCCTGTACGTCCTCGAGGCGAACCCGCGTGCCTCGCGCACCGTCCCCTTCACCTCGAAGGCGACCGCGGTGCCGCTCGCCAAGGCCGCCGCGCGCATCTCGCTCGGCGCGACCGTGGCCGAGCTGCGCGCGGAGGGCCTGCTCCCGAAGACCGGCGACGGCGGCACCCTGCCGCTGGACGCGCCGATCTCCGTCAAGGAGGCCGTGATGCCGTGGAGCCGCTTCCGCGACGTCCACGGACGCGGCGTGGACACCGTCCTCGGCCCGGAGATGCGCTCCACCGGCGAGGTCATGGGCATCGACTCGGTCTTCGGCACGGCGTACGCCAAGTCGCAGGCCGGCGCGTACGGCCCGCTGCCGACGAAGGGCCGCGCGTTCATCTCGGTCGCCAACCGGGACAAGCGCACGATGATCTTCCCGGCGCGCGAGCTCGTCGCGCACGGCTTCGAGCTGCTCGCCACGTCCGGCACCGCCGAGGTGCTGCGCCGCAACGGCATCAACGCCACGGTCGTGCGCAAGCTCAGCGAGGGCGAGGGCCCGAACGGCGAGAAGACGATCGTCCAGCTCATCCACGACGGCCAGGTCGACCTCATCGTCAACACCCCGTACGGCACGGGCGGCCGCCTCGACGGCTACGAGATCCGTACGGCGGCGGTGGCGCGCAGCGTCCCGTGCCTGACCACGGTGCAGGCCCTCGCGGCCGCCGTACAGGGCATCGACGCCCTCAACCACGGTGACGTGGGCGTCCGTTCACTCCAGGAACACGCGGAACACCTGACCGCGGCCCGCGACTAGCAGCCCACTGAGGGGGACATCGGAAACGGTGTCCCCCTCCGTGTGAGGACACCCACGATGTACAAACTCTTCTTCAACCTCGTCTTCAAGCGCATGGATCCGGAGAAGGCCCACTACCTGGCCTTCCGCTGGATCCGCCTCGCGGCCCGCGTCCCCGTGCTCCGCACGTTCGTCGCGGCCGTCCTCGCGCCCCGCCACAAGGAACTGCGCACGGAGGCCTTCGGCCTGCGCATGCACGGCCCGTTCGGGCTCGCCGCCGGCTTCGACAAGAACGCCGTCGCGATCGACGGCATGACGATGCTCGGCTTCGACCACATCGAGATCGGCACCGTCACGGGCGAGCCGCAGCCCGGCAACCCCAAGAAGCGCCTGTTCCGCCTCGTGCCGGACCGGGCGCTGATCAACCGCATGGGCTTCAACAACGAGGGCTCCGCGGCCGTGGCGGAGCGCCTGGCGGCCCGCAAGCCCGCCTTCAGGGCCACCGTCGGCGTGAACATCGGCAAGACCAAGGTCGTGCCCGAGGAGGAGGCGGCCGGCGACTACGTGAAGTCGACCGAGCGGCTCGCCGCCCACGCCGACTACCTCGTCGTGAACGTCTCCTCGCCGAACACGCCCGGCCTGCGCAACCTCCAGGCCACCGAGGCGCTGCGCCCGCTCCTGACCGCCGTGCGCGAGGCCGCCGACCGCACCGTCACCTCGCGCCGCGTCCCCCTCCTGGTGAAGATCGCCCCCGACCTGGCCGACGAGGACGTCGACGCCGTCGCCGACCTGGCGGTGGAGCTCGGCCTCGACGGGATCATCGCCACGAACACCACCATCGCGCGCGACGGCCTCGGTCTGACCTCCGACCCGTCCCTCGTGAAGGAGACCGGCGGCCTGTCCGGCGCGCCCCTCAAGGCACGCTCCCTGGAGGTCCTCAGGCGCCTCTACGCGCGCGTGGGCGACCGGATCACCCTGGTGGGCGTCGGCGGCATCGAGAACGCCGAGGACGCCTGGCAGCGCATCCTCGCCGGTGCCACCCTCGTCCAGGGCTACAGCGCCTTCATCTACGAGGGCCCGTTCTACGCCCGCGCCCTCCACAAGGGCCTCGCCGCCCGCCTGAACACCTCGCCGTACGCCACCCTCGCCGACGCCGTCGGCGCCGACGTGAAGAAGGCCCACGCATGACGGTTCTCGAACCCTTCGGCGCCCGCCTGCGCCGCGCCATGGACGAGCGTGGCCCGCTCTGCGTCGGCATCGACCCGCACGCGGCGCTGCTGTCGGCGTGGGGCCTGAACGACGACATCGACGGCCTGGAGCGCTTCACGCGGATCTCGGTCGAGGCGCTCGCCGACACCGTCGCCGTCGTCAAGCCGCAGTCGGCGTTCTTCGAGCGCTTCGGCTCGCGCGGCGTCGCCGTCCTGGAGCGCGCCGTCGCGGACCTGCGCGCCGCCGGCACGCTCGTCGTCATGGACGCCAAGCGCGGCGACATCGGCTCCACCATGGCCGCGTACGCGGAGACCTTCCTGCACAAGGACTCCCCGCTCTTCTCGGACGCCCTGACCGTCTCGCCGTACCTCGGCTACGGGTCCCTGAAGCCGGCCGTCGACCTGGCCCGCGAGTCCGGCGCCGGGCTCTTCGTCCTCGCCCTCACCTCGAACCCGGAGGGCGGCGAGGTCCAGCACGCCGTACGGGCCGACGGGCGCAACGTGGGCGCGACGATGCTCGCCCACCTCGCCGAGGAGAACGCCGACGAGACGCCCATGGGCTCGTTCGGCGCCGTCGTCGGGGCGACGCTCGGGGACCTGTCCTCCTACGACCTGGACATCAACGGTCCGCTCCTCGCCCCGGGCATCGGCGCCCAGGGCGCGACCCCGGCGGATCTGCCCGGCGTCTTCGGCTCGGCCGCGCGCAACGTCGTCCCGAACGTCAGCCGCGCCGTCCTGAAGGCCGGCCCGTCGGTCGCCGCCCTGCGCGAGGCGTCGGTCCGTTTCGCCGACGAGGTCCGCGCGGCGGTCGTCGCCGCCTGACCCGCTCCGAACGCCAGAAGGCCCCCGCACGCGCGTGCGGGGGCCTTCTGCATGCCCGTGAGGCATCCGGAATGCGGGCACCAGGTCACGGATTCGCAGCTGTTCTTGGTGCTGAGAGGCGCTGAGAGGTGCTGCCGAGGTGCGAAAACGGTCCTCGCGGGGGCCGTCGAGAGCCTCCTTGACCATTCCGTGATGTTTCAGTGGGGCCTCGGGGAGGGCCTCGCATCCGGATCCGGGCAGAAATCCGGGGTCATATGTCTGTAATGTCTGGCTCGACGGAGGCTGACCAGGACTTTTCGTCTGTTCTCGCTGACTCAGGCGGTCCTGGCCGCTAGTCTCCGTCGAGTGGGGGCACCTCCCACGCTCTCAAGGCAGTGGGGGAGAAACGGGCGAGCACTTTGCTCGTTGCTCCGCAGGTGAGGGGCGACTAGGTTCCTCACGGTCCGTATCCGACAGTTCGACATCCGAGGTGACGTAGGCGTGGCTCTTCCGCCCCTTACCCCTGAACAGCGCGCAGCCGCGCTCGAAAAGGCCGCCGCGGCTCGCCGGGAGCGGGCCGAGGTCAAGAATCGACTCAAGCACTCCGGCGCCTCCTTGCACGAGGTCATCAAGCAGGGTCAGGAGAACGACGTCATCGGCAAGATGAAGGTCTCCGCCCTCCTTGAGTCCCTCCCGGGCGTGGGCAAGGTCCGCGCCAAGCAGATCATGGAGCGGCTCGGAATTTCCGAGAGCCGCCGTGTGCGCGGACTCGGTTCCAACCAGATCGCGTCCCTGGAGCGCGAGTTCGGCAGCACCGGCGCCTAGTCCTCCGTGCCCGGACCGACTGGTCCGGGCACGCGGGGATAGCTGGAATAATCGCTGCATGAGTGAACGTCCGCGGCTGACCGTGCTCTCCGGCCCCTCCGGGGTCGGCAAGAGCACGGTCGTCGCTCATATGCGCAAGGAACACCCCGAGGTCTGGCTGTCGGTTTCAGCCACCACCCGCAAGCCGCGCCCCGGCGAGAAGCACGGTGTCCACTACTTCTTCGTCACCGACGAGGAAATGGACAAGCTGATCGCCAACGGCGAGCTGCTGGAGTGGGCCGAGTTCGCGGGCAACCGGTACGGGACCCCCCGCCGGGCCGTACTGGACCGTCTCGAGTCGGGCGAACTCGTCCTCCTCGAGATCGATCTCCAGGGCGCCAGGCTCGTCCGCGAGTCGATGCCGGAAGCCCAGCTGGTCTTCCTCGCCCCGCCGAGCTGGGAGGAGCTGGTCCGCCGGCTCACCGGCCGGGGGACCGAGGCTCCCGAGGTGATCGAGCGCAGACTCGCGGCCGCCAAGATCGAGCTCGCCGCCGAGGCCGAGTTCGATACGACCCTGGTCAACACCTCTGTCGAGGACGTGGCCCGCGAGCTGCTAGCCTTGATGAGAGTTGTTTGATCTTCGATCTATTTGTGATCTCGAATTGCGCCGGAGCAATCCCGCGTTTTCCTGATCACATGTGATCTTCAATCCCATCGGAAGGCAGAGAGTGTCCTCTTCCATTACCGCGCCCGAGGGCATCATCAACCCGCCGATTGATGAGCTGCTCGAGGCGACCGACTCGAAGTACAGCCTCGTGATCTACGCCGCCAAGCGCGCGCGCCAGATCAACGCGTACTACTCGCAGCTCGGTGAGGGCCTGCTCGAGTACGTCGGCCCGCTGGTGGACACCCACGTCCACGAGAAGCCGCTCTCGATCGCGCTCCGCGAGATCAACGCGGGGCTGCTGACGTCCGAGGCCATCGAGGGTCCGGCTCAGTAATCAATCAAGTTTCTTCATCGCAGGCTCGGCAGTGCGACTGTCGGGCCTGTGGTGTGTCATGGAGTCGTACGTCTCCGAGGGGAGTCGTAGGTTCCCGGGTGCGGGAATCCGAGTGCGGGGAGGCACGGACGGTGGACAAGCCCAAGGTCGTTCTGGGGGTCAGCGGCGGAATCGCCGCCTACAAGGCGTGCGAACTCCTGCGCCGGCTGACCGAGTCGGGACATGACGTACGCGTCGTGCCGACCGAGTCCGCCCTGCACTTCGTGGGCGAGGCGACCTGGTCGGCGCTGTCGGGCAACCCGGTCTCGACCGAGGTGTGGGAGTCCGTCCATGAGGTCCCGCACGTCCGCATCGGGCAGCACGCCGACCTCGTGATCGTCGCGCCCGCCACCGCCGACATGCTTGCCAAGGCCGCGCACGGCCTGGCCGACGACCTCCTCACGAACACGCTCCTGACCGCCCGTTGTCCGGTCGTCTTCGCCCCCGCCATGCACACGGAGATGTGGGAGCACCCGGCGACGCGGGAGAACGTGGCCACGCTCCGCCGCCGCGGCGCCCTCGTCATCGAACCCGCCGTCGGCCGCCTCACCGGCGTCGACACGGGCAAGGGCCGGTTCCCCGACCCGGTGGAGATCTTCGAATGCGTACGCCGGGTCCTCGCGCGCGGCGTTCACGCGACCGTCCAGGACCTCGCCGGACGTCACGTCGTCATCAGCGCCGGCGGCACCCGCGAGCCCCTCGACCCGGTCCGCTTCCTCGGCAACCGCTCCTCGGGCAAGCAGGGGTACGCCCTCGCGCGCACGGCGGTCGCTCGCGGTGCCCGCGTCACTCTCCTGGCGGCGAACGCGACGCTGCCCGACCCGGCCGGCGTCGACGTCGTCCACGTCGGGACGGCCGTACAGCTGCGCGAGGCCGTCCTCGAGGCGGCGCCGGAGGCGGACGTGGTGGTCATGGCGGCGGCGGTGGCCGACTTCCGCCCCGAGACGTACGCCACAGGAAAGATCAAGAAGAAGGACGGGCAGGAGCCGGAGCCCATCGTCCTGGTCCGTAATCCGGACATCCTCGCCGAGCTCTCGGCGGACCGGCCGCGCCCCGGGCAGATCGTCGTCGGATTCGCCGCCGAGACGGACGACGTCCTGGCCAACGGCCGCAAGAAACTGGCCCGCAAGGGCTGTGACCTGCTCGTCGTCAACGAGGTGGGGGAGCGCAAGACCTTCGGCTCCGAGGAGAACGAGGCCGTCCTGCTCGGCGCGGACGGCAGCGAGACCCCGGTTCCGTACGGCCCGAAGGAAGTGCTCTCCGACACGATCTGGGACGAGGTCGTCCGGCTGCTGCCCATCGGCGACGCGCGGGCCCAGGAGGGGATCTACGACGGCGAGTGAATGCCACTTTCGCTCCAGCGGAGGCCCCGAACCGCATAGAACACTTACAATTCGGACACCTTCGCCTCTTCCTAAGAGCGATCGTCGTACCGCAGAATGCAGTGCCGCTGGTCACAGCGCTCCCAAGTGGCGAGACGCGTGGTCCGACGGCCGAGAGTGACCGATAAACTGGTCACGGACGACGCCGGGCGCAGCCCCCGGCCGTCCGCAAATGATCAGCCAGCAGCCGCTGCAACCACAGGGAGCGTTGTGTCCCGTCGCCTGTTCACCTCGGAGTCCGTGACCGAGGGTCACCCCGACAAGATCGCTGACCAGATCAGCGACACCATTCTCGACGCGCTTCTGCGGGAGGACCCGACCTCCCGGGTCGCCGTGGAGACGCTCATCACCACGGGCCTCGTGCACGTCGCCGGTGAGGTCACGACCAAGGCGTACGCGCCGATCGCGCAGCTCGTGCGCGAGAAGATCCTCGAGATCGGTTACGACTCCTCGAAGAAGGGCTTCGACGGCGCCTCCTGCGGCGTGTCGGTGTCCATCGGCTCTCAGTCCCCCGACATCGCCCAGGGCGTCGACACGGCCTACGAGTCGCGTGTCGAGGGTGACGAGGACGAGCTCGACAAGCAGGGCGCGGGCGACCAGGGCCTGATGTTCGGCTACGCGTGCGACGAGACGCCCGAGCTGATGCCGCTCCCGATCCACCTCGCGCACCGCCTCTCGCGGCGCCTGTCCGAGGTCCGCAAGAACGGGACGATCCCGTACCTGCGCCCCGACGGCAAGACCCAGGTCACCATCGAGTACGACGGCGACAAGGCCGTCCGCCTCGACACGGTCGTGGTCTCCTCCCAGCACGCGTCGGACATCGACCTCGAGTCGCTGCTCGCCCCCGACATCCGCGAGTTCGTCGTGGAGCACGTCCTGGGCCAGCTCATCGAGGACGGCATCAAGCTGGACACCGAGGGCTACCGCCTTCTGGTGAACCCCACCGGCCGCTTCGAGATCGGCGGCCCGATGGGCGACGCCGGCCTGACCGGTCGCAAGATCATCATCGACACGTACGGCGGCATGGCCCGCCACGGTGGCGGCGCCTTCTCCGGCAAGGACCCGTCCAAGGTCGACCGCTCGGCCGCCTACGCGATGCGCTGGGTCGCCAAGAACGTCGTCGCGGCCGGCCTCGCCACGCGCTGCGAGGTCCAGGTCGCGTACGCGATCGGCAAGGCCGAGCCGGTGGGCCTCTTCGTCGAGACGTTCGGCACGGCCGCGGTGGACACGGACAAGATCGAGCAGGCGATCACCGAGGTCTTCGACCTCCGCCCCGCCGCGATCATCCGCGACCTCGACCTGCTCCGCCCGATCTACGCGCAGACCGCCGCGTACGGCCACTTCGGCCGCGAGCTCCCCGACTTCACGTGGGAGCGCACGGACCGCGTGGAGGCGCTGCGCAAGGCCGCGGGCCTCTAAGCGGGACCGCACGGCGGACGACGCCTGTACGTGAACGGCCCCGGACCGGTTCGGTCCGGGGCCGTCGCGCGTCCTCGCCCCCATCGCGGCGGCCGCTGTCAGTGCGGTCTGGTAGGAATTTGGCTGTGAGCAGCGAGAACGGGCAGGGCGACGGCGGCGGTGAGGGTGCGCCGCCCGAGCAGCTTGCGCTGATTCGGGAGACCGTGCGCCAGGCCAAGGTGCCGCGGGCCAAGCCGCGTACGTGGCGCGGGGCCGCCCTCGCCAAGGAGCTGCCCGTGGCGCGGGTGCTCGTGGACAAGGGCGTGCTGCATCTCGACCGGTACTTCGACTACGCGGTGCCCGAGGAGCTCGACGCCGACGCGCAGCCGGGGGTGCGGGTGCGCGTGCGGTTCGGCGCCGGGAAGCACTCGGTGCGGGACGGGCGCCGCGAGGGGGGCGGTCTGATCGACGGGTTCGTCGTCGCGCGGGTCGCCGCGTCCGAGTACCAGGGGCCGCTCGCCGCCCTCGCGCAGGTCGTATCGCCCGAGCCCGTGCTCGGGGAGGAGCTGCTCGGTCTCGCCCGCGCCGTCGCCGACCGGTACGCGGGAAGCCTCGCCGACGTGCTCCAGCTGGCCGTCCCGCCGCGGAACGCACGCGCGGAGAAGAAGCCGTCTCCCGAGCCACTCCCGCCTCCGCCGGCGCCGGACGCGGGCAGCTGGCGGCGGTACGAGCGCGGGGCCGGATTCCTGGAGGCTCTCGCGTCGGGCGGCGCGCCACGTGCCGCCTGGACCGCGTTGCCCGGGCCCGAGTGGGCCGACGAAGTGGCGCGCGCCGTCGCCGCGACCCTCTCCTCCGGGCGCGGGGCCCTGGTCGTCGTGCCCGACGGTCGCGCGGTCGCGCGGGTCGACGCCGCGCTGGGCACCGTACTCGGGGAGGGACGGCATGCCGTGCTGACCGCCGACGCGGGTCCCGAGAAGCGGTACCGCGAGTGGCTCGGGGTGCGGCGTGGGTCGGTACGGGCGGTCGTGGGTACCCGGGCCGCGATGTTCGCCCCCGTGCGGGATTTGGGTCTCGTGGTCATCTGGGACGACGGCGACTCCAGCCACGCGGAGCCGCATGCTCCGCAGCCGCATGCGCGCGATGTGCTGCTGTTGCGGGCCGCGCACGACAAGTGTGCTTTTCTGCTGGGGAGTTGGAGTTGCACGGTCGAGGCCGCACAGCTCGTCGAGGGCGGTTGGGCCGCGCCCCTCATCGCGGGGCGTGAGCAGGTCCGGGGCGCCGCACCCCTCGTACGGACGGTGGGGGACGGGGATCTCGCGCGCGACGAGGCGGCGCGGGCCGCGCGGCTGCCCTCGCTCGCGTGGCAGGTGGTGCGGGAAGGGCTGAAGAGCGGGCCGGTTCTCGTGCAGGTGCCGCGGCGCGGCTACGTACCGCGGCTCGCGTGCGAGCGGTGCCGCGAGCCCGCGCGCTGCCGCCGCTGCGCCGGGCCGCTGGAGGCGAGTGAGGGGACGTCCAGCCTGACGTGCGGCTGGTGCGGGAAGGAGGAGAGTGCCTGGCACTGCCAGGAGTGCGGGGGGTTCCGGCTGCGGGCGCAGGTCGTGGGGGCGCGCAGGACGGCGGAGGAGCTGGGGCGGGCGTTTCCGGCGGTGCCGGTGCGCACGTCCGGGCGGGAGCAGGTCCTCGACACGGTGCCGGGGGCGCCGGCCCTGGTGGTGAGTACGCCGGGCGCGGAGCCCGTGGCCGAAGGCGGGTACGCGGCCGCGCTGTTGCTCGACGGCTGGGCGATGCTGGGCCGCCCCGATCTGCGGGCGGGGGAGGACGCGCTGCGGCGCTGGATCGCGGCGGCCTCGCTCGTGAGACCGCAGGGGACGGGCGGCACGGTGGTGATCGTGGCCGAGCCGACACTGCGTCCCGTGCAGGCGTTGGTGCGGTGGGACCCGGTGGGGCACGCCGTGCGGGAGCTCTCCGAGCGGGCCGAGCTGGGCTTCCCGCCGGTGTCGCGGATGGCGGCGGTCTCGGGCGCGCCCGAGGCGCTCGCCGGGTTCCTGGCGGCGGTGGAACTGCCGGGTGACGCCGAAGTGTTGGGCCCTGTCCCGGTGCCGGACGCGGCGCCGGGACCGTCTCGCCGCCCCGGGGCCCCACCGCCGGGGGAGCACTGGGAGCGCGTCCTGGTCAGGGTCCCGCCCGGCAGCGGCGCGGCACTCGCGTCGGCGCTGAAGCACGCGCAGGCGGCCCGGATGGCCCGCGGCGGCACGGAGCCGGTACGGGTGCGGGTGGATCCGCCGGACATCGGCTGACGTGGTGTGCGTGGGGCGGGGGCTCGCCCGGAGGGCCGGTGGCAATCGGCCTGGCCCGGGTGCCGCCCCGGAACAACGCAATGCGCCCCCAACACACCTCCGCCTCCCCGCACTTGACCCGCGGAGAGGCGGTGCGCGAGGTCAGCCGTTGCGCGGGCCGGGGAAGGCCGTTGGGCGGGGGTCCTCGCGGAGCACCTGGCTGCCCGCCGTCGGCTGCGTGGGCATGGAGCGGGCGGCGGGGACGGACGGGATCGTCGCCGTGCCGATGGGGACGGGGGGCCGCGTCCCCGCCGTCTCCGTGGCGCGCTCGGCGTCGGCCGCCGCCTGCGCCGCGGCCCTGCGGGCCCCGTAACGGCGGTGTACGGCCTGCTTCGTGACCCCGAGCGCGGAGCCCACGGCGTCCCACGAGAAGCCCAGCGAGCGGTCGAAGTCGACGGCCGCGGTCACCAGGGTCTCGACGCTGTCGCGCAGCTCCTGGGCCAGGCGGACGGTCGGGGCGGGAGCGCGCCCGTAGACGACGAAGCCCGCGGAGGGGCCGGAGCGGCGTGGGCGGTAGACGTTGCCGAGCTGGGCGGTGAGGGTGCGCAGTGCGTCCACCTGCCGGCGGACCCGCTCGATGTCCCGTACCAGGAGGTGCAGGCTGGCCCGTGCCTGGGCGTCGTGGGTTGCGTGGTCGGCCATGAACAAGCCTCTCGAGACCGGCGTTGAAACGGATCGGGCCGCATCTGTGGCCCTTGATTGGTCAACTCTTCCTTGACCAACGCGCCAGTTGGTGAGGGGTCACGCTGGAGGGGCGTATGCGCATATGCGCAGGGCGCGCGTCGATGCGTACGCTCCCGGGGGCAGGCGGGCCCCGAATACCGGAGGGAACGGGACCGTGGAACGGCCATAGACTGGTGTGCTGCCCGTCAACTCCCTGCCCCGAGAGGCCGAAAGACACCTATGAAGCTCGTCTTCGCAGGCACCCCCGAGGTCGCCGTTCCCGCTCTGGACGCCCTGATCGCCTCCGACCGTCACGAGGTCGCCGCGGTCGTCACCCGGCCGGACGCTCCGGCGGGCCGCGGCCGCAGGCTCGTCGCCAGTCCGGTCGCCGATCGCGCGGAGGAGGCGGGGATCGAGGTCCTCAAGCCCGCGAAGCCGCGCGACGAGGCGTTCCTGGCCCGGCTGCGCGAGATCGCCCCCGACTGCTGCCCGGTCGTCGCCTACGGCGCGCTGCTGCCGAAGGTCGCCCTCGACGTCCCCGCGCACGGCTGGGTCAACCTGCACTTCTCGCTGCTGCCCGCCTGGCGCGGCGCCGCCCCCGTGCAGCACGCGATCATGGCCGGCGACGAGATCACCGGTGCGTCCACGTTCCTGATCGAGGAGGGGCTCGACTCCGGGCCGCTCTACGGGACGGTGACGGAGATGGTGCGCCCCACCGACACGAGCGGCGACCTGCTCACCCGGCTGGCTTTCGCGGGCGCCGGACTGCTCTCCGCGACCATGGACGGCATCGAGGACGGCTCCCTGAAGGCCCTGCCGCAGCCCGCCGACGGCATCACGGTCGCACCGAAGATCACCGTCGAGAACGCGCACGTCGACTGGTCGGCACCCGCCCTGCGCGTCGACCGCGTGGTCCGCGGCTGCACGCCCGCGCCCGGCGCCTGGACCGTCTTCCGGGACGAGCGCCTCAAGCTCATCCAGGCCGTCCCGGTCCCGGACCGCACCGATCTCGCGCCCGGTGAGCTCGCCGTCGGCAAGAAGAACCTGTACGTGGGGACCGGCTCGTACGCGGTGGAGCTGCTGTGGGTACAGGCCCAGGGCAAGAAGCCGATGGCCGCGGCCGACTGGGCGCGCGGGGTGCGGATCGCCCCGGGCGAGCGCCTGGGCGGGACCGACGTAGGCTGAACGGGTTCGAGCCGATACCAGCAGCGGAGCACCTTTGAACGACCAGCCCGGCCGGCGTCCCCAGAAGTCAGGTAAGCCCGGCACCCCCGGGAAGCAGGGAAAGCCGTACCGCCGCCCGCAGAAGGACCCGGTCCGCTATCTCGCCTTCGAGGCGCTGCGGGCCGTGGACGAGCGCGATGCGTATGCGAACCTCGTGCTCCCGCCGCTGCTGCGCAAGGCCCGGGAGAAGGAGGGGCCCGAAAAGTTCGACGCCCGTGACGCGGCGCTCGCCACGGAGCTGGTGTACGGGACGCTGCGTCGGCAGGGCACGTACGACGCGATCGTCGCCGCCTGTATCGACCGGCCGCTGCGGGAGGTCGATCCGCCGGTTCTCGACGTGCTGAACATGGGCGTCCACCAGCTGCTCGGCACGCGGATCCCCACGCACGCGGCTGTGTCGGCCTCCGTGGAGCTGGCACGGGTCGTGTTGGGTGACGGGCGCGCCAAGTTCGTGAACGCCGTGCTCCGCAAGGTGGCGCAGGACGACCTCGACGGGTGGGTGGAGAAGGTCGCGCCCCCGTACGACGAGGACGCCGAGGACCATCTCGCCGTGGTGCATTCGCATCCGCGATGGATCGTGTCGGCGCTGTGGGACTCGCTCGGCGGCGGCCGTGCGGGTATCGAGGACCTGCTGGAGGCTGACAACGAGCGGCCCGAGGTGACGCTCGTGGCGCGGCCGGGCCGGACGACCGCGGACGTCGTCCTGGACGAGGTCGGCGAGGAGTCGGCGTTGCCGGGGCGCTGGTCGCCGTACGCCGTGCGGCTCACCGAGGGCGGTGAGCCCGGGTCGCTCGATCCCGTACGGACCGGCCGGGCCGGTGTCCAGGACGAGGGCAGCCAGCTCGTGGCGATCGCCCTCGCGAACGCGCCCCTGGAGGGCCGGGACGAGAAGTGGCTCGACGGCTGTGCCGGCCCCGGCGGCAAGGCGGCCATGCTCGCCGGCCTCGCCTCCGAACGGGGTGCGGCCCTGCTCGCCGCCGAGAAGCAGCCCCACCGCGCCCGCCTCGTGGCGAACGCGCTCGCGGGGAACCCCGGCCCGTACCAGGTCATCGCGGCCGACGGCACCCGCCCGCCGTGGGGCCCCGCGACCTTCGACCGCGTCCTCATGGACGTGCCCTGCACCGGTCTCGGTGCGCTGCGCCGCAGGCCCGAGGCGCGCTGGCGGCGGCGCCCCGAGGACCTGGAGGGCTTCGCGCCGCTCCAGCGCTCGCTCCTGACCACCGCCCTCGACTCCGTACGGGTGGGGGGCGTCGTCGGCTACGTGACCTGCTCGCCGCACCTCGCCGAGACCCGCGCCGTCGTGGACGACGTCATGAAGCACCACCCCGGCGCCGAACTCGTCGACGCGCGCCCGCTGCTGCCCGGCGTACCGGCGCTCGGGGACGGCCCCGACATCCAGCTCTGGCCGCATCTGCACGGCACGGACGCGATGTACCTGGCGCTGATCCGGCGCACCGCCTGACACCAGGGCGCGGCATCCGGGGAGCGAGACAGGTCTGGACCGGGGGGAGCAACCGGCGCCGGGCATGGCAGTCTTGGGTCATGGCCGTGCAGATCAACCCCAGCATCCTGTCCGCGGACTTCGCCCGCCTTGCCGAGGAGGCAAAGGCCGTCGAGGGCGCCGACTGGCTCCATGTGGACGTCATGGACAACCACTTCGTCCCGAACCTGACCCTCGGGGTGCCGGTCGTGGAGTCCCTGGCGCGGGCTACGGACATCCCGCTGGACTGCCATCTGATGATCGAGGACGCCGATCGCTGGGCGCCGCAGTACGTCGAGGCGGGCGCCGGGTCCGTCACCTTCCATGCGGAGGCCGCGGCCGCCCCCATCCGGCTGGCCCGCGAGATCCGCGCCAAGGGCGCCCGCGCCTCCATGGCGCTCAAGCCGGCGACCCCCATCGAGCCGTACGAGGACCTGCTCCCCGAGCTCGACATGCTTCTGATCATGACGGTTGAGCCGGGATTCGGCGGGCAGGCGTTCCTGGACCTCATGCTGCCGAAGATCCGCCGCACCCGTGAGCTGATCAGCAAGCACGGCCTCGAACTCTGGCTCCAGGTCGACGGCGGCGTCTCGGCCTCCACCATCGAGCGCTGCGCGGAGGCGGGCGCCGACGTCTTCGTCGCCGGTTCCGCCGTCTACGGCGCCGCCGACCCCGCCCAGGCAGTACGTGCACTGCGCACGCAGGCGGAGACGGTGTCGGCCGCCGCGGCCTGGGCATGCGGCCACTGAGCCACGGGAACGTGAACGCCGCCCATCAGGGCAGATCAAGTCCGCCACATCTGCAAGGATGAACGGTGAGTCCAGGTTGTGAACAGCAGTGAGGAGATCGCCGTGTCGGCACTGTCGCCGGGTCGCTCAGCGATGCGGATGGGACCCGCGGAGCTGGTGCAGGCGGCGGCCATGGCCCGCCGCTTCTATCTCGAGGGCAAATCCAAGATCCAGATCGCCGAGGAGTTCGGCGTGAGCCGCTTCAAGGTGGCCAGGGTCCTGGAGACCGCGCTCGAACGGGATCTCGTACGCATCGAGATCCGCGTACCGGCCGAGCTCGACGCGGAGCGCTCCGACGCGCTGCGCGCCCGCTACGGCCTGCGGCACGCCGTGGTGGTCGAGTCCCCGGCCGAGGCCGAGGAGTCGCCCGACCCCGAGAACCTCGGCGAGGTCGCGGCCGACCTCCTGGGCGAGCTGGTCTCCGAGGGCGATGTGCTCGGCCTGGCATGGGGCCGCTCGACCATCCACATGGCGGCCGCGCTCGACCGGCTGCCGCCCTGCACGGTCGTGCAGCTCACGGGCGTGTACGACGCCGGGACCGCCGAGCGCGGCTCCGTCGAGGCCGTGCGGCGCGCCGCCCAGGTCTCCGGCGGCGAGGCCCACCCGATCTACGCGCCGATGCTCCTGCCCGACCCGGCCACCGCGGCCGCGCTGCGCAACCAGACGGGCATCGCCCGCGCCTTCGAGTACTTCGACAAGGTCACGGTCGCCTGCGTCTCCATCGGCTCCTGGGAGCCGGGCATCTCCACCGTCCACGACATGCTCAGCGACGAGGAGCGGGCCCACTACGCCTCGCTCGGCGTCGCCGCCGAAATGTCCGCGCACCTCTTCGACGCCGAGGGCCGCCGGGTCGGCCGTGACCTGGGCGAGCGGTGCATCACGGTCGAGGCGGACCGCCTACGGCGGATACCGGAGGTCGTCGCCATCGCGGGCGGTCAGCGCAAGGCCGCCGCGATCGACGCGGTGCTCAGGTCGGGGCTCGTCACCAGCCTCGTCACGGACACGGCCGCCGCGGACTTCCTCCTCACCGCGGGCCCCACGCCGAAGCCGGCGCTGAACCGCGCGGACCCCGACGGGGCCTAGGCCCTGTAGGGCGCGGTACTCATGTCGCGTACCGCGCTCACCGGGGGCGGCTGTGGCAGCATCGGCGGCATGCTGCCGCGGCTTCTCACCCACCTCCCCACCCGCCTCGTGGGGGCGCTGCTCGTCGCCCTCGCCCTGCTGGTCACCGGGTGCTCCGCCCAGGACACGCAACAGGACACAACGGCTGCCCCGGGCCGCTCCACGCCCGCCTGGGCGCGGAGCATGTCCACGGTCCCCGAGTCCGGGCTCCCCGCCGAGGCCCGTACGACCCTGACCCTCATCGACAAGGGCGGGCCGTTCCCGTACGCCAAGGACGGTGCCGTCTTCGGGAACTTCGAGCGGGAGCTGCCCCGGCAAAGCCGCGGCTACTACCACGAGTACACCGTCCCCACCCCCGGCGAGCGGGACCGTGGCGCCCGGCGCATCGTCATGGGGCAGAGCCACGAGACGTACTACACCGATGACCATTACGAGTCGTTCAAGGCGGTGCTGAGATGACCGGAGGTCCCGACAGGATCCGTGTCCTCGACCTCGAAGGCGTCAAGGACAAGGCCGGGTTCATGGACCGGTGTGTGCGCGACCTGGAGCTGCCGGACTGGTTCGGCCGCAACTGGGACGCGCTGTTCGACGTCCTGACCGATGTCTCCTTCTGGCCCGACGGCAGTGAGCAGGCGCTGCTCCTGTCCGTCGTGGGCTGGCGGCCCTACGCCAGTGCCAGGCCCGAGGACTGGGAGACCGCGCTCGACGTGTTCACCGACGCGGTCGACCGCAGGCGTGGCCGGAACCCGAGGCTCGTGATCGCACTGACCCTTGGAGGATCTGACCACACCCCCTCCCAGCCGCCTGTGTAATCGTCCGTGGGCATGTGGTAGCGGCGGCATGGGACACTGAAGTACGTGCTTTTCCCCCACGGGCTGACCTGCCCGGGGGCCACCTCTGATCGACTGGGATGAGCAGCACGTGCGTTTCCTCAACGACATCCAGCCTGCGTACGACCTGACCTACGACGACGTCTTCATGGTGCCGAGCCGCAGCGCCGTGGGTTCCCGTCAGGCGGTCGACCTGGCGTCCCCCGACGGCACCGGCACCACGATTCCGCTGGTCGTCGCCAACATGACCGCGATCGCCGGGCGCCGCATGGCCGAGACCGTCGCCCGCCGCGGGGGCCTCGTCGTCATCCCGCAGGACATCCCGATCGAGGTGGTCACCGAGGTCATCTCCTGGGTGAAGACCCGCCACCTGGTCCTCGACACCCCCATCGTCCTCGTCCCGCACCAGACCGTCGCCGACGCCCTCGCCCTGCTGAACAAGCGCGCGCACAACGCCGGTGTCGTGGTGGACGAGGAGCAGCGGCCCGTCGGTGTCGTCACGGACGCCGATCTGACCGGCGTCGACCGGTTCACGCAGCTGTCCGAGGTCATGTCCAAGGAGGACCTCCTCCTGCTCGACGCGGACATCGACCCGCGCGACGCCTTCAACAAGCTGGACCACGCCAACCGCCGCTACGCCCCCGCCGTGGGCGCCGACGGCCGCCTCGCGGGCATCCTGACCCGCACGGGCGCCCTGCGCGCGACGCTCTACACCCCGGCCACCGACGCGAACGGCAAGCTTCGCATCGCGGCCGCCGTCGGCATCAACGGCGACGTGGCGGGCAAGGCCAAGCTGCTCCTCGACGCCGGCGCGGACACCATCGTGGTCGACACCGCGCACGGCCACCAGGAGTCGATGATCTCCGCGATCAAGGCCGTCCGCGGCCTCGACCCGCAGGTGCCCATCGTCGCGGGCAACATCGTCGCCGCCGAGGGCGTCAGGGACCTCATCGAGGCCGGCGCCGACATCATCAAGGTCGGCGTGGGCCCCGGCGCCATGTGCACCACGCGCATGATGACCGGCGTCGGCCGGCCGCAGTTCTCCGCCGTCCTGGAGTGCGCCGCCGAGGCGAAGAAGTACGGCAAGCACGTCTGGGCCGACGGTGGCGTCCGGCACCCGCGCGACGTCGCCATGGCGCTCGCCGCCGGTGCGTCGAACGTCATGATCGGTTCCTGGTTCGCGGGCACGTACGAGTCCCCGGGCGACCTCCAGCACGACGCCCAGGGGCGCGCTTACAAGGAGTCCTTCGGCATGGCCTCGGCCCGCGCCGTCAAGAACCGGACCTCCGAGGAGTCCGCCTACGACCGCGCCCGCAAGGCGCTGTTCGAGGAGGGCATCTCCACCTCGCGCATGTTCCTCGATCCCCAGCGTCCGGGCGTCGAGGACCTGATCGACTCGGTCATCGCGGGCGTCCGCTCCTCCTGCACCTACGCCGGTGCGAACTCCCTGGCGGAGTTCGAGGAGAAGGCCGTCGTCGGCATCCAGTCCGCCGCCGGTTATGCGGAGGGCAAGCCGCTGCATGCCAGCTGGAGTTAATGCCCGGCGTCTCTGTGACGGCCCCCACGGACTCGTTCCGCGGGGGCCGTCGGCGTTTCCGGGAGGCGTCGCCGGCGTTCCCTCCGGGGGACCGGAACGCAACGGACGAAACGGACCGCGCAACGTTCGTCCGCACCGGCGCGCACCACGCAACGTTCATGCACGTATACGCAAGGTTGCTGCATTACAGCTGGGAAGAGAAACCCCTTAGAGTCAGGCGCTGTACGTGGCGTGGCGGGGACGGCCTGCTCGGCGGTCCCCCCGGTTCCGGGTGCGGGTTGCCGCTGCTTGTCGGCCTCCGTCACCCTGACCGGCAGCGATGAAGGAGCCAGCCCGTGCTCGACCACGGCGCACCACCGCGCACCCTCCCCACCGAGACCCCCGCCCCGGGGCTCGGAGCCCGGCTGATGCGGCGCAAGCCGGTGGAACACCTGGTCGCGGAGGGCGGCCACGGGGAGGGCGGCACTCTGCGCCGCTCGCTCGGCATGTGGCAGCTGACCATGATCAGCATCGGCGCCACGCTCGGCACCGGCATCTTCGTCGTCCTCGGCGACGCCGTCCCGAAGGCCGGCCCCGCCGTCACCATCGCCTTCGTCATCGCCGGCCTCACGGCCCTGTTCTCGGCCCTCTCGTACGCCGAGCTGGCCGGCACCATACCGGTCGCCGGGTCCTCGTACTCGTACGCGTACGCAACGATGGGCGAACTCGTCGCCTGGGTCTGCGGCTGGTGTCTGGTCCTGGAGTACGGCGTCTCCGTCGCCGCCGTGGCCGTCGGCTGGGGCGAGTACCTCAACGAGCTGCTCGACGGCACCATCGGTGTGACCCTCCCCGACGTGATCTCGTCGGCCCCGGGTGAGGGCGGCGTCATCAACCTGCCCGGTCTGGTCGTCGTCCTGCTCGCGATGGTGTTCCTGCTGGGCGGCGCCCGCGAGTCCGCCGTGGTCAACACGATCATGGTCGCGGTGAAGATCGTCGCGCTCGCGCTGTTCTGCGCGATCGGCTTCATGGGCTTCAAGTCCGGCAACTACCGCGACTTCATGCCGCTCGGCACGGCGGGCGTCAGCGCCGCCGGCGCCAGCCTGTTCTTCTCGTACATCGGTTTCGACGCCGCCTCCACGGCCGGCGAGGAGGCCAAGAACCCGAAGCGTGACCTGCCCCGCGCGATCATGCTCTCGCTGCTCATCGTCACCGTCCTCTACGTCCTGGTCGCCGCGGTCGCGGTCGGGGCGTGGAACTGGAAGAAGTTCGCGGGTTCCGAGGCCACCCTCGCGGCGATCATGAACGACGTCACCGGGCAGACCTTCTGGGGCACCATGCTCGCCGCCGGCGCGGTCATCTCCATCGCCAGCGTCGTCCTCACCGTCCTCTACGGCCAGACCCGCATCCTCTTCGCGATGTCCCGCGACGGCCTGGTCCCGAAGGTCTTCGGCAAGGTCAGCGGCAAGACCGGCACCCCGCGCGTGAACACGGTCATCGTGTCGCTCTTCTGCGGCGTGCTCGCCTCGCTCATCCCGCTGGGCAAGCTCGTCGACGCCACCAGCATCGGCACCCTGTTCGCCTTCGGCCTGGTCAACATCGCGGTCATCGTGCTCCGCTACACCCGCCCGGACATGCCGCGCACCTTCAAGGTGGCGCTCGGTCCGGTCTTCCCGGTCCTCGGCTTCGTCTTCTGCGCGTACAACATGTTCAGCCTCGACGCCGTCACCTGGGTGGTCTTCGGTTGCTGGATGGCGGCGGGCCTCGTGTTCTACTTCCTCTACGGAGCGCGTCGCTCCCGACTCGCCACCGCGCCCGCCGAGCAGTTCGCCGGCGCGCCTGCCGAAGAGAAGTGAAACACCAGCCTTGCTGAACGATCTCGACGAACGCATCGTGCACGCCCTCGCCGAGGACGCCCGCCGCTCCTACGCCGACATCGGCCAGATCGTCGGCCTGTCCGCGCCCGCCGTCAAGCGGCGCGTGGACCGGCTGCGGGCCACCGGAGCCATCACGGGCTTCACGGTCAGGGTCGACCCGGCCGCGCTCGGCTGGGAGACCGAGGGGTTCATCGAGATGTACTGCCGGCGCAACACCTCGCCCGAGGCCATCAAGCGCGGCCTCGAGCGCTACCCCGAGGTCGCGTCCGCGTCCACCGTCACCGGTGACGCGGACGCGATCGTCCAGGTCTTCGCCTCGGACATGCGGCACTTCGAGCGGGTCCTGGAACGGATCGCGGGGGAGCCGTTCGTGGAGCGGACCAAGTCGGTGCTGGTCCTGTCGCCGCTGATGCGGCGCTACACATCGGGCTCGCCCGCGTAACGCCTCACTTCGTGGGATCCACCGGGCGCCACGGCAGCACCGTGAAGTCGCCGGTGCCCTGCTTGACCGCCTCGAAGGTGCCGCCGAGCCCAGGCTCCGCGGCACCTTCGTCTTTTCCGTGCCGGGGCTCAGCCAGGTGCAGCCCAGGATCCCCACCCGGCACGTCGGACCACGGTCGGCTTCGCCCTCCGCCGGACGGCGGAGGCCGCCCCGTACGGACTGCGACCGACGGCTCACCCGGACGCGCAACAAATCGCCGTCGCCGACCCATCAGGCGCAACGGATCGTACGAGAAGACGCAACAGTCCCGTCTTGTCCCGCCGGTCCGCGGAAACGTACCGTCTTATCCGATCCCCCTCCCCTTTTTCGCACGCTCCCTAGGACGCCCATGCCGCCGCTGCGCACCGCCCTGCTCCAGAGCTCCGGCCGCCCCGGGTCCGTCGCCGAGAACCTCAAGGTGCTCGACGAGGCCGCGGGCCGCGCCGCCGCGACCGGAGCCCGGCTCCTGGCGGCCCCCGAGATGTTCCTGACCGGGTACGCGATCGGCGACGACGTGGCCCGCCTCGCCGAGCCCGCCGACGGACCCTCCGCGCAGGCCATCGCCGAGATCGCGGCCCGGCACGGCGTCGCCGTGGCCTACGGCTATCCGGAGCGCGACGGGGAGCTGGTGTTCAACTCGGCCCAGCTGATCGCCCCCGACGGCAGCCGCCTCGCGAACTACCGCAAGACCCACCTCTTCGGCTGCTTCGAGCGCGACTCGTTCACGCCCGGCGACCGGGTCGTCGTCCAGGCCGAGCTCGACGGCGTCCGCATCGGCCTCATGATCTGTTACGACGTCGAGTTCCCGGAGAACGTGCGCGCGCACGCCCTCGCCGGCACCGACCTGCTGCTCGTACCGACGGCCCAGATGCACCCGTACCAGTTCGTCGCCGAATCGGTCGTGCCCGTGCGGGCCTTCGAGAACCAGATGTACGTCGCGTACGTCAACCGGGTCGGCCAGGAAGGGGAGTTCGAGTTCGTCGGGCTCTCCACGCTCGCCGGGCCCGAGGGGGTCGCCAGGGCGCGCGCCGGCCGCGGTGACGAGCTGATCTGTGCCGACGTGGACCCCGCCTTCCTGGCCGCGTCCCGCGACGCCAACCCGTACCTCAGCGACCGCCGCCCCGGCCTGTACACGCCACTGGTCTGAGCCCCGAGCCGCCGCCCCGAACCTTCAGTACCTCAGTTCCCGCAAGGAGTCCGTACCCCATGACGTCCACGGTGCCCAACGCCGTCCAGCACACCGACGCGCAGCCCCCCATCACGATGTTCGGGCCGGACTTCCCGTACGCGTACGACGACTTCCTCGCGCACCCCGCGGGCCTCGGCCAGATACCGGCGACCGAGCACGGCACCGAGGTCGCGGTCATCGGCGGCGGCCTCTCCGGGATCGTCGCCGCGTACGAGCTGATGAAGATGGGCCTCAAGCCCGTCGTGTACGAGGCGGACGAGATCGGTGGCCGGCTGCGCACGGTCGGCTTCGAGGGCACCCCCGCCGAGGCCGCCGGGCTGACCGCGGAGATGGGCGCGATGCGCTTCCCGCCGTCGTCGACCGCGCTCCAGCACTACATCGACCTGGTGGGCCTGGAGACGCGGCCCTTCCCCAACCCGCTCGCCCCCGAGACCCCGTCGACCGTCGTCGACCTCAAGGGCGAGTCCCACTACGCCACCACCGTCGACGACCTGCCGCAGGTCTACCGCGACGTCATGAACGCGTGGAACGCCTGCCTCGAAGAGGGCGCCGACTTCTCCGACATGAACCGCGCGATGCGCGAGCGCGACGTGCCGCGCATCCGCGAGATCTGGTCGAAGCTCGTCGACAAGCTCGACAACCAGACGTTCTACGGGTTCCTCTGCGACTCCGAGTCCTTCAAGTCCTTCCGGCACCGCGAGATCTTCGGCCAGGTCGGCTTCGGCACCGGCGGCTGGGACACCGACTTCCCGAACTCCATCCTGGAGATCCTGCGCGTCGTCTACACCGAGGCCGACGACCACCACCGCGGCATCGTCGGCGGCTCCCAGCAGCTGCCGCTGCGCCTGTGGGAGCGCGAGCCGGAGAAGATCGTCCACTGGGCGTACGGCACCTCGCTCGCCGAGCTGCACGACAGCCGGAAGCCGCGCCCGGCCGTGACCCGGCTGCACCGCACCGCGGGCAACCACATCACGGTCACCGACGCGTCGGGTGACATCCGCACCTATCAGGCGGCGATCTTCACCGCGCAGTCCTGGATGCTGCTGTCCAAGGTCGCGTGCGACGACTCGCTCTTCCCGATCGACCACTGGACGGCGATCGAGCGCACCCACTACATGGAGAGCTCGAAGCTCTTCGTGCCTGTGGACCGGCCGTTCTGGCTGGACAAGGCCGTCGACGACAGGGGAAACCCGACCGGGCGGGACACGATGTCCATGACGCTCACCGACCGCATGACGCGTGGCACCTACCTGCTCGACGACGGCCCGGACAAGCCGGCCACCATCTGCCTGTCGTACACCTGGTGCGACGACAGCCTGAAGTGGCTGCCCCTGTCGGCGAACGAGCGCATGGAGGTCATGCTCAAGTCGCTCGGCGAGATCTATCCGAAGGTCGACATCCGGAAGCACATCATCGGCAACCCGGTGACCGTGTCCTGGGAGAACGAGCCCTACTTCATGGGCGCGTTCAAGGCGAACCTGCCGGGTCACTACCGTTACCAGCGCCGCCTGTTCACGCACTTCATGCAGGACCGCCTCCCCGAGGACAAGCGGGGCATCTTCCTCGCGGGCGACGACATCTCCTGGACGGCCGGCTGGGCCGAGGGCGCCGTGCAGACCGCTCTCAACGCGGTCTGGGGCGTCATGCACCAGCTCGGCGGCGCGACGGACGGCACCAACCCCGGGCCCGGCGACGTGTACGACGAGATCGCGCCGGTCGAGCTGCCCGAGGACTGATCGGCGTGCGGGCCCCGGCGGACGCCGGGGCCCGCAACGCTCAGACCCCGGCCTCGCGCGCGGCCGTGAACACCTCGGCCGCGACATCCGTCAGCTCGTCCGCGTCGCGGACGAGACCCTGGAGGTCGATCAGGATCTCCTCGAGGCCCACCGCGTCGTGCGCGACCAGATCCTCGACGATCTGCGCGACGCTGCCCTGGAAGGGGCGGCGGTCGTCGCCCTTGTACTCGTCGCGCGTGTAGATCGTGTTGACCCGCAGCACGCTCTGGATGGGCTCCTTGCGGCCGCGCTCCTCGGCCAGTTCCTGCAGACCGCGCCACTGCTTCGCGAGCTCCTTCGCACCCGCGGCTCCCGGCATCCAGCCGTCCGCGCGGTCCACGAGCCGGCGCGCGGCCTTCGGGCTGTTCGCCGGCAGCAGCACCGGGATCGGCCCTGCCGGCTTCGGCCCCACCACGGACGGCGCGATCGTCGTCAGCTCACCCTCGTAACTCACCGGGTCGGGGCCCCACACGGCCCGGCACACGTCGAGCAGCTCGTCCAGGACCTGGCCGCGCTTCTCGAACGGGGCCACGGAAGCGGCCGCGTACTCGTCGTGGGACCACCCCGTGCCGATGCCGGCGACGACGCGGCCGCCGCTCGCCGCGTCCAACGAGGCCAGGGCGCGCGCCAGTTGGAAAGGTACGTGCAGCGGGCCGACCAGCACGCTGGTGCCGAGCCTGGCCCGCTCGGTGACGGCGGCGGCCAGGGTGAGGGAGACCAGCGGGTCGGCGACCGAGCGGTACTGGTCCGGCCAGGGGAGGCCGGGGATCCCGTACAGGCCCTGGCGGGCGGGCTCGGGGAACAGGATCCGCTCGAAGACCCACAGGCTCTCGTAGCCGATCTCCTCGGCGGCGCGGGCCACCGCCGGGATGTCGCGCCCGATGTCGTACTGCTTCATCTGGGGGAGGCTGAGGCCGAGTCGGGTCGCCATGCCGGTGCTCCTTCGCGTTCGCATCAGGGATCGCTCGCGTAACTCCTCGTCAACGTACAGCGATCACGGGGGAGTTCCACGGCGAAGGCGGACGCGTGGCCGGATCAGTCCGGCAGAGGTGTGAGCATCATGCGGCCGACCAGCCCAACAGAGGTGTCGAGGCGCCGGACGAACTCCTCCGTGACGTCCGGGAATTCACGCAGCACCCACAGGGCGCGGGCCGCCGCCCAGGCGCCGTCCCTGGCGCGCTCCAGGGTCCACGAGCCGAGCAGATGGGTCAGCGGGTCGGCGATCTGGAGCAGATCGGGGCCCGGCATCAGATCTTCGCGGATGCGCTCCTCCAGCGAGACGAGGAGATCGCCCACGCGGTCGAACTCATCCTCCACGTCGGCCGGTTCGCAGCCGAGGGTACGGCAGGTGTCCACGACGGCCAGCGCCAGATCGTGGCCGATGTGCGCATTGATGCCCGAGAGGGCGAACTGCAGCGGGCGTACGCCTGGATGGCGGCGATACTGGAGCAGGGGACGCCAGCAGGCGGGCGGACGGTGGTCGGGGGAGCGGGTCCCGACGGCCGCCAGATAGCGCCCGGCGAACCGAACGTCCAGCGTGGTCGCGGCTTCGGCGTCGGCGAACCGGCCGCCGTCGATGTGCCGGTCGACCTCTTCCGTGACGGACAGATAGACCCGGTTGAAGACGGCCACACCGTCGCAGGCGGGCCAGGACGCGGCCAGCTCACGCATCCGGGCCACCACGGAGTCGACCCCGCGCGCGGCGGGCGTGCACTTCGCGAACCGTTCCAACTGCGACATGGGGGCAGGCTCTCAAGCCTAGGCTGGCGCGCGTGCCGCCTGGCCCGGGGCTTCCCCAGAACGGGGGAACGGGCCGGGCACTGTGCGTGGGGGGAAGGGGAGAACAGCGTGTCAGGCTTACGTGCTCAGCGACTGGCCGAGCGTCGCGCCGAGCGCAGGGGCGCGGCCCGCCGGGGGGCCATGGCGGCGGTCGCGTCGCTGGTCGCGGCGGTCGGCACGGTCGCCGGGATGGTGTCGGCGCTCGACGGGTCCGAGGGCGGCGATGTGGCGCGGCCCCGGCTGACGCGGTCGCCCGACCTGCTTCCGCTGCCCGCCGTACCGACCGCGACATCCGCCTCGGCCTCGCCCGGCCCGTCGCCCTCGCCGTCGGATTCGAAGACCGCGAAGAAGAAGCCGAAGCCCACTCCGAGAGCGTCCACCGGGCGGCCCGTGGCGCCCGCTTCCACGCGCCTGTACCGGCACGCCGACTCCCAGGTGCTCGACTGGGTCAGGGCCAACCGCTCGGACCCGCGGCGCCCCCTCATCGAGTCCCGGATCGCCGACCGGCCCGCCGCCGTCTGGTTCGCCGACTTCACGCCCGACACCATCACGTCCCGGGTGCGGGCGGTGACGTCCACGGCTGCGCGCGAGGGCCGGGTGCCGGTGCTCGTGCCGTACGCGATTCCCGAGCGCGACTGCGGGGGCGCGTCGGAGGGCGGGGCGCCGGACATCGCCGCGTACGACAGCTGGGTGCGGAAGTTCGCGGCGGGCCTCGGCTCCGGCGAGGTCGTCGTGATCCTCGAACCCGACGCGCTCTCCCAGACCGAGTGCCTCTCCGGCGGGCAGCTCGCCGACCGGTACGCGGCGCTGGCCCGTGCGGGCCGCGCCTTCAAGTCGGCGAATCGCAGGGCCCGGGTGTACTACGACGCCGGGCACTCCGACTGGAACCCCGCCGGTACCCAGGCGGCCCGGCTGCGAGCGGCGGGCGCAGCGTCGCCGGCCTTGTCCGACGGCGTCTTCACGAACGTCTCCAACTTCAACCGCACCTCCGCCGAAGTGGCCTACGCCCGCCGGGTCCTGGCGGCGATGGGCGGTCCGCCGTCCCTGGGCGCCGTGATCGACACCAGCCGCAACGGCAACGGCGCCCCGGCGAACGGCGCGTGGTGCGACCCCTCGGGCCGCAAACTGGGGCAGGCGCCGACCCTGCGCACCGGGGAGCGCGGGATCGACGCCTACTTGTGGGTGAAGCTGCCGGGGGAGTCGGACGGCTGCAAGGGCGAGCCGGGATCGTTCGCCCCCGACTACGCCTACGACTTGGCGGACTGACCGTCGGCAGTGTCGCCGGCCGCATCGTCGTACGAAGAGGTCCCCTCGTCGAGCAGCGGCTCCTGCGTCTTGAGATGCGCGGGAGCCATGGCGCGCAGTGCGTGGTAGCCGGTGATGACGACGAGCGTGCCGAGGGCGATGCCGCTCAGCGAGAAGTTGTCGGTGAACTTCAGGGAGACGTTGCCGATGCCGATGATGATGCCCGCCGCGGCCGGCACCAGATTCAGGGGATTGCGCAGGTCCACCCCGGCGTTCATCCAGATCTGCGCGCCGAGCAGGCCGATCATGCCGTAAAGGATCACGGTGATGCCGCCGAGGACGCCGCCCGGGATGGCGGCCACGATCGCGCCGAACTTCGGGCACACGCCGAAGAGCAGGGCGAAACCGGCCGCCGCCCAGTACGCGGCGGTCGAGTAGACGCGGGTCGCGGCCATCACGCCGATGTTCTCGGAGTACGTGGTGTTGGGCGGGCCGCCGACCGCGGTGGAGAGCATGGAGCCGACGCCGTCGGCGGAGATCGCGGTGCCGAGCTTGTCGTCGAGGTTGGTGCCGGTCATCTCGCCGACGGCCTTGACGTGTCCGGCGTTCTCGGCGATCAGCGCGATCACGACGGGCAGCGCGACGAGGATCGCCGACCACTGGAACGACGGGGCGTGGAAGGAGGGCAGGCCGATCCATTCGGCCTTGCCGACGCCGGACAGGTTCAGGCGCCAGTGGTCGATGGCCTCGGCGCCGCCGGTCGCGGAGTGGATCCGGCCGAAGATCCGGTCGAAGGCCCAGGAGATGCCGTAGCCGAAGAGCAGCCCGAGGAAGATCGCGATGCGGGACCAGAAACCGCGCAGGCACACCACGGCCAAACCGGTGAACAGCATCACGAGAAGCGCGGTCCACTGGTCCTGCGGCCAGTACGTCGACGCCGTCACCGGCGCGAGGTTGAAGCCGATCAGCATGACGACCGCACCGGTGACGACCGGCGGCATGACGGCGTGGATGATCCGCGCGCCGAACTTCTGCACCGCGAGCCCCACCAGGAACAGCGCGGCGCCGACCACGAAGACGGCTCCGGTCACCGTGGCGCTGGTCCCGCCCTGTGCCCGGATCACCGCGGCGACGCCCACGAAGGAGAGCGAACAGCCCAGATAACTGGGCACGCGGCCGCGGGTGGCGAGCAGGAAGATCACCGTGGAGACGCCGGACATCATGATCGCGAGGTTCGGGTCGAGACCCATCAGGACGGGCGCCACGAAGGACGCGCCGAACATCGCGACGACGTGCTGGGCGCCGAGCCCGAACGTGCGCGGCCAGGAGAGCCGCTCGTCCGGGCGCACGACGGCGCCCGGAGCCGGGGTGCGCCCGTCGCCGTGAAGTTTCCAGCGCACACCGAGGTCCATATGAGTTCTGCTTTCTGTGGTGCTTCCGTGGCTCGAAATGATCGCCGCCATGTTAATGCGCCGTAAGGCCCCTTTCGCGCCACGGTCGACGGCCTCGATCCCATGCGTGAATCCGTGCCAGGGGCATTGTCACGCTCACCTCGGCGCCCTACGCTCGCACGGCTTGATCCATGAACATTGTTCAGATATGTGATGGGAGTTGTGATGCGTGCCAGATTCCGTGTGCGTCTCGGTGCCCTGCTCACCGCGGCTGCGGCCCTCGCCGCCGTCGCCGCCGTCCCCGTGTCGGCCCAGTCCGCGACGGCCGGCGTGAGCGCGCCGCGGACCGCCGTCCTCGACGGCGAGCGCCTGCTGCGGACCAAGCAGCGCCTCGACCACGGCGACCCCCAACTCAAGCGCGCAGTGGGGGACTTGACGGCCCGCGCCGACACCTGGCTGGATCAGGGCCCCTGGACCGTCGTCGACAAACCGAAGCCCGCGCCCGGCGGCGACGTCCACGACTACCTGAGCCAGGCCCCCTACTGGTGGCCCTCACAGACGCCCACCGCCGACAACCCCTGGGGCTGCCCCTACGTCCAGCGCGACGGGCAGCGCAACCCCGAGGTCGACACCGGGACCGACCGCCAGGACGTGGAGAAGGTCTTCGACTCGACGTACGACCTCGCCCTCGCCTGGTACTACACGGGCCGCAAGGAGTACGCGGAGAAGGCCGCCACGGTGCTGCGCACCTGGTTCCTCGACCCGGACACGCGCATGAACCCGAACCTGGACCACGCCCAGTTCATCCCCTGCAAGTACGACGGCCGGGCCATCGGCATCATCGACTTCTCGCAGTCGTACACGAGCGTCACCGACGCCGTCGCCCTCCTCGGCACGGGCGCCCCCGGCTGGTCGAAGGGCGACCGCACGGCGATGGGGGAGTGGAACAAGGACTTCCTCGGCTGGCTCGTGAACAGCGACTTCGGCAAGGAGGAGGGCGCCGCCCAGAACAACCACGGCACGTTCTACGACATGCAGGTCGCCGCCCTCGCCTACGCCACCGGCGACACCGCCCTCGCCCGCCGCACCGTCCTCGACACCCGCACCAAGCGCATGGCCCCGCAGATCGCGGGCGACGGCAGCCAGCCGCAGGAGCTCGCCAGAACCCGCAGCTGGCACTACTCGACCTTCGACCTGGTCGCCTACACCCGGCTCGCCGCGATCGGGCGGCATGTCGGCGTGGACCTGTGGTCGTACCGGGGCCCGGACGGGCAGAGCCTGTTCAAGGCCGTCGACTATCTGCTGCCCGCGGCCACCGGGGCGACGGCGTGGCCGCACCCCGAGCTGGAGTTCCACCGGTTCGCGGCGAGCGACATCGTGCACGCCGCCGCCGACGCCGGGAGCGCGGCGGCGAAGCGGGCGGTCCCGCATCTGGAGACGCCGCCCGGCGGGGATCTGTGGGCACTGCGCCCGGCGGCCGAACAGCTCGACTCGATCGCGGGCTGAATTGGCCGCGTCACGCCCCGGTCCGGCCTGCTGAGCGTTTGCTTAGTCAAAGGTCGTACGATGGGGCTCTTGTACGTACCGCATCAGGAGCCCCACCCGTGACCGCCGAAGCCCTCGCCCGCCCCGCCCAGTCCCACGGACAGCTCGTCCCCGTCACCGTCCACTTCGACGATCTGGACGCGCTCGGCCTGCTCCACAACGCCCGCTACCCGGTGATGGTCGAGCGGGCCTGGACCGCGCTGTGGGCGGAGCGCGGCCTCGTCTTCGAGGGCGACTGGGTGGCGGCCGGCGACTTCTGCAACGCGGTCAAGGAACTGCGCATCACCTACGACGCGCCGGTCAACCGTCCCGGCGCGTACGCCGTGCACCTCTGGCTCGACCGGCTCGGCACCACCGGCCTGACGTACGGCTTCCGCTTCTGCTCGGCGGACGGTGGGACGACCTACGCCCACGGCACCCGCGTACTCGTCCGCCTGGACCCGGCCACCCTGCGCCCCGCCCCCTGGAGCGAGATGTTCAGGACCCTTGGCCGTGAGCTCCTGCGGACGCGGGACTGACCTCGGCCTGCTTCGTCCGCGTGCGGTCCCCCGTGCGCAGCACCCCCGCGAACACCGCGAGCCCGCACGCCAGGAACGTCACCAGGCCGAACGACACCACCAGGCTCGTCGCGTCGGCGACCGTCCCGATCGCGGAGGGCGCGACGAGCCCCGAGGTGTACGTGATCGTCGCGACGCCCGCGATGGCCTGGCTCGGATTCGGTCCGCTGCGCCCCGCCGCCGCGAAGGCGAGCGGCACGACCACCGCGATCCCGAGGCCCATCAGGCCGAAACCGGCCATCGCGACCGCCGGGTTCGGCGCCACCACCACGAGCAGTCCGCCGAGCGCGGCGCCGACCCCGCCCACCCGCACGGTGCGCACCGCGCCGAACCGGTCCACGATCCTGTCGCCGGCGAGCCGCGCCACGGCCATCGTCAGCGTGAACGCGGTGGTGCACGCTGCCGCGAGTCCGGCGGACGTGTCGAGGACGTCCCGCAGATAGACCGCCGACCAGTCCAGGCTCGCCCCCTCGGCGAAGACGGCACAGAAGCCGACCGCGCCGATCAGCAGCGCCGACCTGGGCGGCAGCGCGAAGCGCGGCGGCGGCTCCTCGTCCTCCGTGGGGCGCAGGTCCAGCACGCCGCCGCACGCGATGAGGCCCACGACCGTCAGGGTCGCCGCGGCGAGCAGATGGTGCAGACGCGCGTCGGAGCCGAGGTGCGCGGCCAGCGTGCCGGCCGCCGAACCGATGAGGGCGCCCACGCTCCACATGCCGTGCAGGCTCGACATGATCGACCGGTCGAGGCGGTTCTCGACCTCGACGCCCAGTGCGTTCATTGCCACGTCCGACATGCCCGCCGTGGCGCCGTACGCGAACAGCGTCACGCACAGCACGACCAGATTCGGCGCGAGTGAGGGCAGGATCAGCGCGAGCGTCCACAGGGCGAGCAGGCCGCGCAGCGCCGTGCGCGCGCCGAACCGGTGGCTCACCCAGCCCGCGAGCGGCATCGCCACCGAGGCGCCGAGCGCGGGGAAGGCGAGCGCGATACCGAGCTGGCCCGCGCTGACCCCCGCGTGGTCCTGGATCCAGGGCACCCGGGTCGCGAAGGACCCGGTGACCGCTCCATGGACGCAGAAGACGGTCGCGACCGCATAGCGTGCGCGCTTCAACTCCCTTGCCCCGTAACCGACTTCGCTCATCCGGCGTGACCCTCCCGATACCGTCCCCAGGCTGCTGGCGTAAACTATCAGGAACCCTGCCTGATAAATAGCCGGTTTCCCACCGGTCTCCCTGTACGGCCCCGGCCCCGGCAGCGAAGGCGATCTGGAAGGATCCGCGCCATGCCCGCATCACCGAGTACCGCCAGGGCCATCAACGACCGGCTCGCGCTGCGCCTCCTCCAGAGCGAAGGCCCCCTGACAGCCGGGCAGTTGAAAGAGCGCACCGGCCTGTCCCGGCCCTCCGTCGCCGACCTCGTCGAGCGGCTCACGGCCCAGGGCCTGATCGAGGTCGTCGGCGAAGCCGGCGCCCAGCGCCGCGGCCCCAACGCCAAACTCCACGGGATCGTCTCCGGGCTCGCCCATCTCGCCGCGCTGGACGTCCGCACGGAGGGCGTCACCCTCACCGTCGCCGACCTCGTGGGCACCGTCCTCGCCGAGGCGTCCGCGCCCATCGACGGCGAGGAGGGCACCGGCCCCGCTGTCGAACGGGCCGTCGCCCTGGTCGAGCGCACCGCCAAGGAGGCGGGCGCCGAGCCCCTGCACACCGTGGGAATCGGCGCCCCCGGCCTCATCGACCCCGTCACCGGTGAACTCCGCGACTCGTCGGGCCTGCCCGAGTGGCACCGCCGCCTCGTCGCCGCCCTCCATGAACGCCTGCCGGCCCGCGTCCTGGTGGAGAACGAGACCAACCTCGCCGCCCTCGCCGAACAGCGCGACGGCGCCGCCCGCGACCGCGACACGTTCGCCCTGCTCTGGCTGGGCCACGGCATCGGTGCCGCGGTCGTCCTCGACGGCGTCCTGCGCCGCGGGGCCTCCGGCGGCACCGGCGAGATCGGTTTCCTGCCCGTGCCGGGCACGGCGGGACTGCCGTCCGCGACCGGGTGCGACGGAGGCTTCCACTCGCTGGCCGGATCCGCCGCCATCGCCGAACTCGCCCGCGCCCACGGCCTGGTGGGCCGCACCGCCGCACCGGGGGAGCCGGCCGCCGCGGCGCTCGTCCGCGAAGCGGTACGGGCGGAGCCCGGGACGCCCGCAGCCCGCTTCCTCGACGCACTCGCCGACCGGCTCGTCCTCGGGGCCGCCTCCGTCGTCGCCGTCCTCGACCCCGGCTGCCTCGTTCTGGGCGGTGAGGTCGGCCGCGCGGGAGGCGACCGCCTCGCGACCCTGGTCGCCACCCGCCTCGCCGCCATGTCCCCCCTGCCCACCGAGGTACGGGCCGGCGCCCTCGGCGGCGCCGCGGTGCTGCGGGGAGCGCTGCTGATGGCGCGGGACGGGGCGCAGGACGACCTCTTCGCGCCGACGGACCGCTGAACCCCGCGCACGGTCCCGGGTCAGCTGGCGGGGAACCGCCGCGCGAGGAACTCCTCGAACGTGCCCTTGCCCACGGCCCGTTCGGGCGTCAGATGCCCGCCGCCCCGCATGCCCTTGTAGGCCTTCCCGGCCAGGCGGACCTCGAGGAGCCGCCGGCGCCGACCGCTCGCCCGCAGGTAGGCGCGGGCCAGATCCGACGCCGTCCGCACCGCCGGACCACCCATGTCCGCCACGCGTCCCGCAGGTTCGCCGGTCGCCAACTCCGCCAGGCGGTCGGCCACTTCGGCGACCTCGACGGGCTGGTCGGCGACCCCCGCCGGAAGGAGCATCACCGGCAGCTTGGCCAGCGCCTGAAGGCCCTGGAACACCAGGTCGTGGAACTGCGTCGTGCGAAGCACCGTCCAGCCGAGCCCCGACCCCTCGATCAGCTTCTCGACCGCGAGCTTGGCCTTGTAGTAGCCGAGCGGCACCCGGTCCACGCCCACGATCGAGATGTACAGCAGATGCGGCACATCGGCCCGCCGCGCCGCCTCGATCAGATGCCCTGCCGCCTTCTCGTCACCGCCGCGCGGCGTGCTCGCGCAGTGCACGATCGCGTCCACGCCCGCGACGGCCTCGTCCAGCCCGGCCCCGCCCTCCCGCAGGTCCACCGCGTACGGCCGCGCATGCCGGCTGAGCACCCGCACCTCGTGCCCGTCCCCGCGCAACCGCTCGGCGACGAGACTGCCGAGGGTCCCCGTGCCGCCGGTCACCAGGATCGTGGTCATCGCAGTTCAGCTCCTTCGCACCCAGGACGCTCCCCGGTGGAATGTCCCTCGCCCGCTCAGAACCGGCGACAGCCCGAGAATGTGACAGCGCCCGCGGGACGGCTCAGGAACGCGCCAGCTGACGCCCCACGAACACCAGCTTGTCGGGGTTCATGACGGCCCGCATCTGTGCGATCAGCCCGCCGCGTACCTCGAACGAGACGACCCCGACGAGCACGTCGCCCACCCACGCCACGAGCGCGGGCGCGCCGTTGATCTGCGACACGGTGAAGTCGAGACCCGCCCGCACGGACCCGCCGGCCAGGAATCGCAGAACCTTCTCGCGCCCGAGAATCGGCCGCCGGGCCGCGGTGACCTTGCCGCCCCCGTCCGCCCACCAGGTCACATCGGCCGCGAGCAGCCTCTCCAGACCGGCGACATCGCCCTCACGGGCCGCCGCCACGAACGAGTCGATCAGCCCACGCCGGACCTCGGGCGTGGGCTCGAACCTGGCCTCCTCAGCCGCGACACGATCCACTGCCCGCCGGTACAGCTGACGGCAGTTGGCCTCACCCAGGTCGAGCACCCCGGCGATCTCCCGATACCTGTACGCGAACGCCTCCCGCAGCACATAGACCGCTCGCTCCGCCGGGCTCAGCCGTTCGAGCAGCACCAGAAGGGCGGTCGAGACGGCGTCGCGCCGCTCCGCCGACTCCAGTGGGCCGAGGGTGCCGTCCGAGGTGAGCACGGGCTCCGGCAGCCACGGCCCCGCGTACCGCTCGCGCTGCGCCCTGGCCGAGGTGAGCCGGTTGAGACAGAGGTTCGTGACCACCTTCGCGAGCCAGGCGGCCGGCCGGCCGATCGCGCCCCGGTCCGCGCCGCTCCATCGCAGATACGCGTCCTGCACCGTGTCCTCGGCCTCCTCGGCCGAACCGAGCATCCGATACGCGAGCCCGAACATGCGCGGACGGTGGGACTCGAACTCGTCGGCGGTTGCGATCGTCACGCTCTTACCCTGGCAGAGGCGACCGCCCGGAACGCTGCGCGAGTCCACGCACACGGCCTGTGAGCCAGCCCACAGGCGATCACCCGTTTGGCCCACGCGTGGACGTGGCACACTGGCCCTGTACCAGAAGCAGCGCACTCCGGGGTCGGTGAAAGTCCGAACCGGCGGTTACAGTCCGCGACCCGGTCGCTTCCAGCGGCCGGTTGACCAGGTGAAATTCCTGGACCGACGGTTAAAGTCCGGATGGGAGGCAGTGCGCGGCGGGCGGGCATTCGTGCGCGCCGCCGTCTGTTTCGACTTGTCCTCAGGGACAGGTCTCATTCGGCGTCGTCCTCGGTGTTCTCGCCCGTACGTTCTGTCGCCCTATCGCGACAGTGCCCCGGAGTCCGTGCCCGAAGAGGCAGGAGGACCCGGTGGCCACCACTTCCGTAGTGCCCGCCCGGCGAGCAGCCGTGCGCCCGCGCGCGTCCTTCGCTCCTTCAGGAATCCCCGCCGGCCCTGAGGCGTTGCGCCTCACTGCCGCCCTTGTCGGCCCCGCGGCCCCTGCAGCGAAGGAGCACTGAAGTGTTCACCGGAATCGTCGAAGAGCTGGGCGAGATCACTGCCGTCGAGGAACTCGGCGACGCCTCCCGCTTCAGGCTGCGCGGCCCCGTCGTCACCGAAGGGGCCCGCCACGGCGACTCCATCGCCGTCAACGGCGTCTGTCTGACGGTCGTGGAGCACGAGGGCGACGAGTTCACCGCCGATGTCATGGCGGAGACCCTCGACCGGTCCAGCCTCGGCGCCCTCGCGGTCGGCTCCCGGGTCAACCTGGAGCGCCCCACCGCTGTCGGCGCGCGCCTCGGTGGACACATCGTGCAGGGACACGTCGACGGCACGGGCAGCATCGTCGAGCGCAAGCCGTCGGAGAACTGGGAGATCGTCAAGGTCTCGCTCCCGGCGCACCTCGCGCGCTACGTCGTCGAGAAGGGCTCCATCACCGTCGACGGAGTGAGCCTCACGGTCGTCGACGCGGGCCCCGACTACTTCACCATCAGCCTGATCCCCACCACCCTCGCCCTGACCACGCTCGGCCTGAAGCAGGCCGGCGACCCGGTCAACCTCGAGGTCGACGTCATCGCCAAGTACGTCGAGCGGCTGCTCGGCGACCGTGCCCAGGAGGCCACCAAGTGAGCCTGAACTGGCTGAACTCCGAGGCGTTCACGCTCTTCGGCCAGCACATCATGTGGTCCGACATGATCGGCAACACCGTCGGTCTGGTCGCCCTCGCGCTCGGCTGGCGCCGCTCGATCTGGACCTGGCCCGCGCAGCTCGTCTCCGGCCTCATCCTCCTCACGGCCTTCGCGACCGCCCACCTCTCGGGCAGCGCGGGCAAGCAGCTCGTGGTCATCGTCGTCGCCGGGTGGGGCTGGTGGCAGTGGAACCGCGGCAAGGGGCAGGCCCAGGACGGCTCCCTCGCCGTCCGGTTCGCCACCTGGCGCGAGCGCGGCTACCTGCTGGGCGCCGCCGCACTCGGCACCCTGGCGGTCGGCGGCCTGTTCACCGCTTTCCCCACGCTTTCGTGGGACCCCTGGCCGGACGCGTACATCTTCGTCGGCACGATCGTCGCCATGTACGCCCAGGCGCGCGGCATGGTCGAGTTCTGGTTCGCCTGGCTGCTCGTCGACCTGGTGGGCGTACCGCTGAACTTCGCCAACGGATTCGCCTTCTCCGGTTTCGTCTACGTGATCTACGGCGCGCTCGTCCTGTGGGGCATGCGCGACTGGTGGCTGCGGTCCCGCTCGGCCTCGCAGCCCGCCCTGGAAGGAGCACCGGCATGACCACGGCACCCGTCTGGTACAGCACCTCGCACGACGAGGACACCTCGGACCTGTCGCTCGACCCCGTCGAGCAGGCGATCCGCGACATCGCGAACGGCCGGCCCGTCGTGGTCGTCGACGACGAGGACCGCGAGAACGAGGGCGACCTCGTCATCGCGGCCGAGAAGGCCACCCCCGAGATCGTCGCCTTCATGATGAGCGAGTGCCGCGGCCTGATCTGCGCTCCCATGGAGAACGACGAGCTGGAGCGCCTCCAGCTGCCGCAGATGGTCGAGAACAACACCGAGTCGATGCGCACCGCCTTCACGGTCTCCGTCGACGCGGGCCCCGCGCACGGCGTGACCACCGGCATCTCCGCCGCCGACCGCGCCACCACGCTCCAGCTCCTGGCCGGCGGCACCGCCGAGGCCGGCGACTTCGTGCGGCCGGGCCACATCTTCCCGCTGCGCGCCAAAGCCGGCGGTGTCCTGGTCAGGAACGGCCACACCGAGGCCGCCGTCGACCTCGCCCGGCTCGCGGGCCTGCGCCCCGCCGGCGCGATCGTCGAGATCGCGGGCGAGGACGGCACGATGCTGCGCCTGCCCGAGCTCATCCCGTTCGCCCGCAAGCACGGCCTGACGATCATCTCCATCGAGGACCTGATCGCCTACCGCCGTTCCTCCGAGCCGACGGTCCGCCGCGAGGCCGAGGTCAATCTGCCCACCGCCTTCGGCGACTTCACCGCGTACGGCTACCGCTCCACGGTCGACGGTGTCGAGCATGTCGCCCTCGTCCACGGCGAGATCGGCGACGGCGACGACGTCCTCGTGCGGGTCCACTCCGAATGCCTCACCGGAGATGTCTTCCACTCGCTGCGCTGCGACTGCGGCCCCCAGCTGGAGGAGTCGATGCGGCGCATCACCGAGGAGGGGCGCGGCATCGTCGTCTACCTGCGCGGCCACGAGGGACGCGGCATCGGCCTGCTCTCCAAGCTGCGCGCCTACGAGCTCCAGGAGCGCGGCCGCGACACGCTGGACGCCAACCTGGAACTGGGCCTTCCGGCCGACTCGCGGGACTACGCGGCGGGCGCCCAGATCCTCGAGGACCTCGGCGTGCGCGGCCTGCGCCTGCTGACCAACAACCCGGACAAGACCGACGCGCTCCTGCGGCACGGCCTCAAGGTCGTCGCCCGCGAGTCCATGCCGGTCCAGGCGGGCGAGCACAACCTCCGTTACCTGCGCACCAAGCGGGACCGGATGGGCCACGACCTGCCCTGGCTGGACGCCCCCGCGTCCACGACCTGCGCGAGCCAGTAGCCCGTACCCCCCTTCAGAACACACACCGAACACCGAACACAGCACCACACGAGCACTGAGGAGCAACGTGAGTGGCAAGGGCGCACCCGAACTGTCCGTACGCAACTGCGGTGACCTGCGCGTCGCCGTCATCGCGGCGCAGTGGCACGAGAAGGTGATGGACGGCCTCGTGGACGGCGCCCTGCGCGCCCTGCACGAGCTCGGCATCGACGAGCCGACCCTTCTCCGGGTCCCGGGCAGCTTCGAACTCCCCGTCGTCGCCAAGGTCCTCGCGGGCCGCGGCTACGACGCGATCGTCGCCCTCGGCGTCGTCATCCGGGGCGGCACCCCGCACTTCGAGTACGTGTGCCAGGGCGTCACCATGGGGCTCACCCAGGTCACCATCGACACCGGCGTCCCCGTCGGCTTCGGCGTGCTGACCTGTGACACCGAGGAGCAGGCCCTCGACCGCGCCGGAATCGAGGGCTCGAACGAGGACAAGGGCCACGAGGCCGTCACGGCGGCCGTCGCCACGGCGGCCACACTGCGCTCGGTCAGCGAACCCTGGCGCTGAGTGGCCGGGCGGAACCCCGTAGTCTTAGGACCATCATGGCGAACAAAACCTTCGAAGAGCTCTTCGCCGAGCTTCAGCTCAAGGCCAAGAACGGCGACCCCGCGACGTCCCGCACCGCCGAACTGGTGGACAAGGGCGTTCATGCCATCGGCAAGAAGGTCGTCGAGGAGGCCGCCGAAGTCTGGATGGCAGCCGAGCACGAGGGCAAGGAGGCCGCTGCCGAGGAGATCTCGCAGCTGCTGTACCACGTCCAGGTGATGATGGTCGCCCGGGGAATCTCCCTCGACGACGTCTACGCCCACCTCTAGAGCCGGCGTCAAGTTCCCACTCGCACGTCACACCCCTCTTGAACGCAAAGGAATCCGACCTCATGCTGCGCATCGCCGTCCCCAACAAGGGTTCACTGTCCGGACCTGCGTCGGCGATGCTCCATGAGGCCGGATACCAGCAGCGCAAGGAGTCCAAGGAGCTCGTCCTCGTCGACCCGGTCAACGAGGTGGAGTTCTTCTACCTGCGGCCCAAGGACATCGCGATCTACGTGTCCTCGGGCAAGCTCGACATCGGCATCACCGGCGAGGACCTGCTGATCGACTCCGGCGTCAACGCCGAGGTCATCCTGCCGCTCGGCTTCGCCCGCTCCACGTTCCGCTTCGCGGCCAAGCCGGGCACCGTCTCCGGCCTCGAGGACCTCGCGGGCAAGACGATCGCCACCTCCTACGAGGGCATCGTCGGCAAGCACCTCGCCGAGTCCGGTGTCGACGCGTCCGTCGTCCACCTCGACGGCGCCGTCGAGACGGCCATCGAGCTGGGCGTCGCCCAGGTCATCGCCGACGTCGTCGAGACCGGTACCTCCCTGCGCAACGCGGGCCTCGAGGTCTTCGGCGAGCCCATCATGAAGTCCGAGGCCGTCGTGATCCGCCGCTCCGGCGCGGCTGCCGAAGAGCCCAAGGTCCAGCAGTTCCTGCGCCGCCTCCAGGGCGTCCTGGTCGCCAGGACGTACGTGATGATGGACTACGACTGCCGCGCCGAGCACCTGGAGCAGGCCGTCGCCCTCACCCCGGGTCTCGAGTCGCCGACGGTCTCGCCCCTGCACAACGAGGGCTGGGTCGCCGTCCGCGCGATGGTCCCCGCCAAGGGCGCCCAGCGGATCATGGACGACCTGTACGAGCTCGGCGCGCGGGCCATCCTGACCACGGCCATCCACGCCTGCCGCCTCTGAGGACCGCACCCATGTCCGAAGTCCCCACGCTGCCCGTCACCTTCCGGCCGGCCCGCACCCGGGCCGTCCTGCTCGGCCTCGGCGGCGCGATGTTCGTCACTCTCACCGCCATCGCCCTCATGCTGGGCGGCCTCAACCCGGGCGACCGACTCACCTTCATCTTCACCGGGGCGCTCCTCGTCGGCGGGCTCGTCCTGCTCGCCCGGCCCAAGGTCGTGGCGGACGACGAGGGCGTCACTGTGGTGAACATCGCACGCAGCCGCCGCCTGGCCTGGGCGGAGATCGTCCAGGTCACCCTGCGGCCCGGCGACCCCTGGGTGTTCCTCAACCTCAGCGACGGCACGAGCCTGGCCGCCATGGGCATCCAGCCCGCCATGGCCAAGGAGCGTGCCCTCGCCGACGCGCGTGCCCTGCGCGCCCTCACCGAGGCCCGTTCCACGGCCTCCGGGGAACTTCGGGGCTGACTCGGGGCCGCACGCCCTGACGCTTCCAGCCCTGTCTTGATTAATCTGGTGGCGGGGCGCGCGCACATCGCCGCCCCGCTCCCGACCACGGGTCCGCCAGGGCCCCGGGGGTTTCCTGCTAACCGAGGAGTGACTCCCTCCGGCGATGGACGGTTCGTCCTGCAGTACATGCGCCGCCCCCTCCCGACATAGCGCGACCGAATTGCGCGTTATGTGCGCGGAGGCGGCGGCATGACCATCCCCTTGTTGCTCCTCGGAGCGGCATTCCTGCTGATCCTGGCCAACGGCTTCTTCGTGGCGGCCGAGTTCGGCCTCGTCACGGTGGAGCGCGCCGACGCCGAGAAGGCCGCGGCCGACGGCGACCGACGGGCCCGTACCGTCGTGAACGCCCTCAAGGAGCTGTCCTTCCAGCTCTCCGGCACCCAACTCGGCATCACCATCACCTCACTGGTCGTCGGCATGCTCGCCGAACCGGCGCTCGCGACGCTGCTCGCGGGGCCCTTCACCGCCGTCGGTGTACCGGAAGGCGCCGTCGGCGGCGTCTCCGTCGTCTTCGGCATGCTCCTGGCCTCCGCCGTGCAGATGGTGATCGGCGAGCTCGTGCCGAAGAACTGGGCGGTGTCCAAGCCGCTCCAGGTCGCACGGTTCGTCGCGGGCCCCCAGCACGTGTTCTCGCGCCTCTTCAGGCCCGTGATCGCGCTGCTCAACGCCGTGGCCAACCGCGCCGTACGCGCCCTGGGCGTCGAGCCCGCCGACGAGCTGGCCTCGGCCCGCACCCCCGGTGAACTCGTCTCCCTGGCCAGGCACTCCGCGCAGGCGGGCACTCTGGAGCAGGACACGGCGGACCTGTTCGTCCGCACCCTGTCCCTCGGTGAGCTCACCGCCCAGCACGTCATGACGCCGCGCGTGAAGGTCAGCGCGCTCCAGTCCTCGGCGACCGCCGAGGACGTCGTCAACCTCACGCGCGCCACCGGCCTCTCCCGCTTTCCGGTCTACCGCGAGCGGATCGACGAGGTCGTCGGCATGGTGCACCTCAAGGACGCGCTGGCGGTGCCCGCGCACGAGCGGCTGCGCACTCCCGTGAGCCGCATCGCCCAGGCCCCGCTGCTCGTCCCGGAGACGCTGCCCGTGCAGCCCCTCCTGGAGCGCCTGCGCAGCGAGCAGCCCATAGCCGTCGTCGTCGACGAGTACGGCGGCACGGCCGGGGTCGTCACCCTGGAGGACATCGTTGAGGAGCTCGTCGGCGAGGTCCGCGACGAGCACGACCGCCTCGACCTGCCCGAGCTCGCGGTCGCCCCGTCCGAGGACGGCCGCCCCGCGTGGGACGCCGACGGCAGCTGCCGGGTCGACATCCTGCGCCGCATAGGACTCGACGTACCGGAAGGCCCGTACGAGACCGTCGCAGGTCTCGTCGCCGATCTGCTGGGCCGGATCCCCGCGCCCGGTGACCGGGCCGAGCTGCCCGGCTGGCGGCTCGCGGTGCGTCAGGTCGACCACTACCGCGCGGAGCGCGTCCGGATCGTACGGACCGTGGACGCCGCCCAGCTGGCGGAGGCCGCCCGATGAGCGCGCTCCAACTGTTCTTCGCCCTTCTCCTCGTGCTGGCCAACGGTTTCTTCGTGGGTGCCGAGTTCGCCCTCGTGTCCGTGCGCCGCAGCCAGATCGAGCCGCTGGACACCAAGCGGGCCCGCCAGGTCCTGTACGGCCTGGAGCACCTGCCGCAGATGATGGCGGCGGCCCAGTTCGGCATCACCGTCTGCTCCTTGACGCTCGGCGCGGTCGCCGAGCCGACGGTCGCCCATCTGCTGGAGCCGCTCTTCGAGGCGATGCACCTGCCCGAGGGAATGATCCACCCTCTCGGCTACGTCATCGCGCTCGCCGCCGTCGTCAGCCTCCACCTCGTCATCGGCGAGATGATCCCGAAGAACCTCGCGATGGCGGCGCCGGAGAAGACCGCCCTCTGGTTCAGCCCCGGCCTCGTCGCCTTCGCCCGGCTGTGCCGGCCGGTCACCGTCGCCCTGGGCGCCTGTGCCCGGCTCGTGCTGAAGCTGTTCGGGGTCGAGCCGAGGGACGAGGTCGAGGCGGTCTTCACCAGCGTGCAGCTCGGCCGTCTCGTCGAGGACTCCGGACAGGCGGGGCTGCTCGAACCCGAGGCGCAGGAACGCCTGGAGGACGCCCTGGAGCTGGGCTCGCGCCCGGTCACCGACGTCCTGCTCGACCGGGCGTCCCTGGTCACGGTCGGTCCCTCGGTCACTCCCGGCCAGGTCATCGAGCTGACCGGCAGGACGGGCTACTCCCGCTTCCCGGTCTGCGCGGAGGGGGGCGCCTTCATGGGCTATCTGCACGTGAAGGACGTCCTCGACCTGATCGACTCCGCCGACCACGACCGCGCGGTGCCGCAGCAGATCTGGCGTCCCATGACGACGCTGCGCGCCGAACTCCCGCTCGACGACGCCCTGACGGTGATGCGCCGCGCCGCGACGCACCTCGCACAGGTCGCCGACGCCTCGGGCCGGGTCCTCGGCCTGGTCGCCCTGGAGGACGTCCTGGAGATGCTCGTCGGCGAGGTCCGTGACCCCGCGCACCGGGACGCTCCCGCGCCCGGGGCGAGGGTGACGGAGCCGCGGGCCGAGGCGCCGGAGGAGGCGCTGGCCGGCTGACAGGAGCGCACGCGAAGGGGCGGGTCCCGGATCGGGCCCGCCCCTTCGCCCATGTCACATCGCGGACGGATCCTGGGGCCCGCGCCCCGAGAGGACCTCGCCGTACGCCTGCATCAGATCGGGCAGCCGCAGCGTCGACAGGTCGTCCCGCGTCGGAGTCGTCGTGTACCCCGTCAGCCGCAGGTCCCGGTAGGCGCACGACTTCTCGTACAGCGTCCGCAGGAACCTTCCGTTGCCGAGCTCGTCGATCCAGCCCTGGTCGACGACGTGTCCGCTGACGGAGCGCAGCTCGTCGAGCGCCTCCTCGTCCCACACGTCCCCGTTCTCCGCGGCGAGCACCTCGCCGATCGAGGTGAGTTCGAGGGGCCGGTACGAGGGGAAGTCGACCCGCGTCGTGAAGCGCGAGGACAGTCCGGGGTTCGCCGCGAGGAGGCGGTCCATGCCCTCCGGGTAGCCGGCGAGGATCACCACGAGGTGGTCCCTGTTGTCCTCGGCGCGCTTCAGGAGGACCTGGAGCGCCTCGTCGCCGTACGCGTCGCCCTTGCCGTAGCCCGAGTTCGACAGGGCGTACGCCTCGTCGACGAACAGGACGCCGCCGATCGCCGAGTCGATCAGCTCGTTCGCCTTCACGGCCGTCTGGCCCAGATACTCGCCGACCAGGTCGGCCCGCTGGGCCTCCACGAGATGGTCGCCGCCGAGCAGCCCGAGCGCGTAGAAGACGCGGCCGAGGATGCGGGCCACGGTGGTCTTGCCGGTGCCGGAGGGGCCCGAGAAGACGAAGTGCCGTTTCGGCGGCTGCACGGGAAGGCCCTGCCCGGCGCGCAGGCGCGCCATGTTCAGCTGGGCCGAGAGAGCCTTCACCTGCCGCTTCACCGGTTCCAGGCCGACCATCCGCTCCAGCTCGGCGAGGGCCTCTTCGAGCAGTGCGGGGTCGGCGGGGCCGGCGGGCAGTTGCTGCGTGATCGGTACGACGGCCTTCTCGCGGACCGCGTCGGTCTCGGCGGACACGGCGCCGGGCGGCGGCAGATCGGGCTCGCTCACCTTCAGGTCCCGGCCGTCGCCCTCGTACAGCGGGTCCATCGACTCGGAGCCGTCCAGCACGTCCTGGCCGAGCCCGGTCATGGTGAGGGGACTGAGGTCCGTGCCGTCGCCGAAGTCGCCGTAGCCGTCGCCCTCGGCGATGGCCGCGAGGCGGGCCGAGGTGTCCATGAAGGCGGGGTCCACGCGGTGCACGGCCCGGTACAGGGGGAGCGCGGCGGCGGAGCGTCCGGTGCCCTCGTGCGCGCGGGCCAGCCAGTAGCGCAGCTCCTTGCGCTGGGGCTGCTCGCTCCGGCAGCGCATCAGCGCGGCGGACAGGAGCGGTTCGGCCTGCCCGTACATCTCCAGGCGCACGCGGGCCATCCCGCCGAAGAGCCCGGCCTCGATGCCGAGGAGCCCGTCGTCGAGCAGCGGGTCCGTGTGCCGGACCAGCTGCTCCCAGTCCTTGACGAGGTAGGCGCGGCAGGCGTGCAGGAACCGCACCTGCGGATCGGCGTCCACCCGCGGCAGCGTCGCCAACGCCCCGTCCAGGTCCGGGACATGGCGCCCGTCGAGCCAGTGCGACGCGTGGGCGAGCAGCAGATCGCGCGGCCGCTCCAGCACGGGCTGCACCCACCAGCCGAGCCAGTACCAGGAGTTCAGGGTGCGCCGGTGCCGGGTGCGCTGCTCGCCGAACCGGTCGCGGTGCCGGAACATGCGCAGCAGCGCCGTCGTCGTGTCGATGCGTAACGCGTGCAGCCCCAGCCAGCCGTCGGCCATGCCGGGGTCCATCCGGACCGCGGCCCGGAACTCCTCCTCGGCCTGCGGATAGGCGCCCATGGTGTAGGCGTCCACGCCACGCACCCAGGCGAGGTCGGCCGGGCCGGGCGAGCCCTGTGTGCCGAAGTCCATCACGTCCCCCACAAACCGTGCCCCCGTGGTACGCCGTCGGGCCTGTGCCCGCCGGCTCCTGCGCCGAACCGATGTGCTGTGGACGGGAGTTGCCATGGTGCGGACCGCGAGCCGTCCGTAAGCCGCACCGAGAGGCATCGTACCTGCGCAGCAGTCGTCGGCCGAGGGCGCCGCAGGGCCGGATCCGAGGCGGACGGCGCAGGTGGGGGCGAGGCCGGACGGTGACCGAGGGTGAACGAATCAGGGCTCACCGCACCCCCGAAGGGGTGAACAGGGCAGAACGAAGCCCCCGATCACGGGGGAACAACCGGGGGCTTCGCGTCTGCCGGCGGCCCCGAAAGGCCGCACATTCAGAACGTAAGTCCTGTACGGCCCCTCGGTCAAGCCGAGTTGAGGCACTCGCGGAAACTGACGGAAGGCGCTTCGGGAGGGGTCAGCGCGCTGCCGACGGTCCTTCACGGTGAGTGACGGAAGGCGTCGAAAGTCCGGTCCCGGAAGGCATCTGGCGTGCCTCGTAGCCCTCAGAACACTCGCGTACCAATGTCTGGGCGAAGGGGCGCGAGGGGTCGTCGGCGAAGTGCGCGCGCTCCGCACGGATCCAGCCGTCCCAGAAATCGCTCTGCGCCGGTCCGTCCCGTCGCCGCCCCCGTTCCCAGGACACCTCCTCCGGCGTGTCCATCCACAACAGCCACGCCAGGAAGGGCCGCACGGCGCGCCGGCCCGCCCCCACGCCCTCCATCAGGACCACCGGCGCGGGCGTCAGGGCGCGCGCCGGGCAGAAGCGCCGGGCGTTCCAGTCGTACGGCTCGTACCTGGCGCTCTCGCCGCGGGAGAGCGGATCGATGACCTGCTCGCGCAGCCGTGCCGTCCAGTCGAAGAGGGCGTCGTGGCTGGCGAGATCGTCGAGGTGCAGGACGGGCGCCTGACCGAGCGCCTCGGCGAGCTTGGCGGCGAACGTCGACTTGCCGGAGCCCGCGTGGCCGTCGACGGCGATCAGCCGGACCGGGCCGCAGGAGGGCGGCAGGGCGCGCAGAGTCGCGGCGAGCCGGGGGAGCGGCATGTGCTGGAAGGTCATCGCCCGCAAGGGTACGGGAGGCGCCCGGCCGGTTTCCCGCGCGCCGCCGCAGGTCATGCCAGTGGTACAGGCCAATATTGGTAGCCACGACAGGCCCGGAAACGCTGGTGGAAGTCAGCGGGTACCGGCCATAGTTGGCGCACTGTCGTGCACCTCACCCGCCCCTTTACGGATACCTCGTCGACTGGGGGAGCCCCGCCCATGACCCGACCCGAACCTCTGTCCCGCAGAACCCTGCTCACCGCCGCCGCGGCCACCGCGGGCGCAGCGGCGCTCGCCACGACCGCGGGTACCGCCGTCGCGGGCACCGGCGCACCGGCCCCCGCTCACGCGGCCCCGCGCCTCGTGGACAACCACGCCTGGACCTCGCACTCGGACTGGCGCTCCGGAACGGCGGCCGGCACCCGCGCGGTCGCCGGGTCCCGCCCCGGCCTGACGCTCGCGACGCCCGAGGGCCGCACCGACTACACGGATCCGCACACGGGCAAGACCGCCACCTGGGAGTACGGCCGGTGGACCTCGCCGGCCCACCGTCTGTCGGTGCCCGCCACCGAGGTCATCGCCTCCTGGAACGCGCGCACCCCGGCCGGCACCTGGATCCAGATCGAACTCCAGGGCACGTACTCCGACGGCGCGGCGACGCCCTGGTACGTGATGGGCCGCTGGGCCGCGGGAGACCAGGACATCCGGCGGACCTCCGTCGACGACCAGTCGGACGGTAAGTCCAGTATCTGGACGGACACCTTCTCGATCGACGACGCGGCCTCGGGCCTGCGCCTCGTCTCGTACCAACTGCGGCTGACCCTGTATCGCGCGCCGGGCTCCACGGCCTCGCCCCTCGTGTGGCGGCTCGGTGCCATGGGCTCCGACGTCCCCGACCGCTTCTCGGTCCCGGCCTCGCAGCCGGGGCTCGCCAAGGAACTGTCCGTTCCGCGTTTCTCGCAGAACGTCCACGCGGGCCAGTACCCCGAGTACGACAACGGCGGCGAGGCCTGGTGCAGCCCCACCTCCTCGCAGATGATCATCGAGTACTGGGGTCGCAAGCCCTCCGCGGACGACCTGTCCTGGGTCAACCCGGACTACGCGGACCCGGAGGTCTGCCACGCGGCCCGCTTCACGTATGACTACCAGTACGAGGGCTGCGGCAACTGGCCCTTCAACGCGGCCTACGCGGCGACGTACAAGGACCTCCAGGGAGTCGTCACGCGGCTCGGCTCGCTCAGCGATCTGGAGACCCTGATCGCGGCGGGGATCCCGGCCATAACGTCGCAGTCGTTCCTCAAGGAGGAGCTGACGGGGGCGGGGTACGGGACGTCCGGACACCTCATGACGGTGATCGGCTTCACGGCGGACGGCGACGTGATCGCCAACGACCCGGCGTCGCCCAGTGACACGGCCGTGCGCCGCGTCTACAAGAGGGCGGAGTGGGAGAAGATCTGGCTCCGTACCAAGCGGTACAACGCCACCGGCAAGGTCGTGTCCGGCACCGGCGGCGTCTGCTACCTGTACTTCCCGGCCCACCCGACCTCGAAGCAGCGCCGCGCGCTCGAGGCGGTCGGTGTCCGCTGAGGCACCCGCCACGGCCCCTCCCGACGCGACCGGGAGGGGCCGCGGCATGTCCGCGACGATTCCACGGGCGGATCGGCCCGGGACCGGATCCACGCCCGGGTCCGGGTGGCCCGGCATCGGTGCCGGCGGTCTTTCCCCGCGGGTGTGTCACAGATGTGAGCCGCACGGCGCCACAGGGTAGTTGTGCGTGAGCAAGCTCTCGCCCACAACCGGCTGCGGCGGTGGCATGGTGGACGGGTCAGTGGGGGGATGCCACTGCCGGACGACCTCAGCGAGATGCCATGACCGCGACCACCGTCACGAACCGCGCCGCCCGGACCCGCACCGGCGGCCCCAAGGACAACGGCCCCAAGATCCTTGAGCACATCCTCGGCTGGACCTTCGTCGTGGTCCTGGCCATGTTCGTCACGCAGGCCGGCCTGATGTGACCCGGCTCTCCCCGGCGCCGGGCTCGACGCACCAGGGCCGGTCCGGGAGCCCATGAGCCCGTGGAGCCACCGCGAGACCCTGCGGGTGAGCGAGCGGTTCGAGCCGGACTGCCGGGAGCCCGCGAGGCCCTGACGCGACGCGAAGGGGCGGGGGACGCCGCGCATCCCCCGCCCCAAGTGCCCTACCTGAGTGGCTAGTTGACCGACTTGATCAGCTCGCCGTTCGTCGTGTCACCGCTGAGCTCCCAGAGGAAGGTGCCTCCGAGGCCCTGCTGGTTCTTGTAGTCCATCTTCCCGGCGATGGTGGCCGGGGTGTCGTAGCTCCACCAGTTGTTGCCGCAGTACGCGTAGGCGGTGCCGCCGACCGTGCCCGTCGCCGGGCACTTCGACTTGAGCTCCTTGTAGTCGTCGATGCCCTGCTCGTACTTGCCGGCCGCCGGGCCCGTGGCCGTGCCGCCGGGCGCCGACTGCGTGACGCCGGTCCAGCCGCGCCCGTAGAAGCCGATGCCGAGCAGCAGCTTCGACGCCGGGACGCCGAGGCCCTTGAGCTTGGTGACGGTGGCGTCGGTGTTGTAGCCCGCCTTGGGGATACCGCTGTACGAGGTCAGGGGCGAGTGCGGGGCGGTCGGCCCCTGCGCGTCCCAGGCCCCGAAGTAGTCGTACGTCATCGGGTTGTACCAGTCGACGTACTGGGCGGCACCGGCGTAGTCGGTGGCGTCGATCTTGCCGCCGTCGGAGGCGTCGGCCGGGATCGCGGACGTGATCAGCGCGCTGGAGCCGAACTTCGAACGCAGCGCGCTCATCAGGTTCTTGTAGGCGTCGCGCCCGCTCGTGTCGCAGGACAGGCCACAGGCGTTGGGGTACTCCCAGTCGATGTCGATGCCGTCGAAGACGTCGGCCCACTTGGAGTTCTCGACCAGGTCGTAGCAGGACTGCGCGAACCCGGCCGGGTCCTTGGCGGCGTCGGTGAACCCGCCCGACCAGGTCCAACCGCCGAAGGACCAGAGGATCTTGAGGTTCGGGTGCAGCTTCTTCAGCTTGAGCAGCTGGTTGAAGTTGCCGCGCAGCGGCTGGTCCCAGGTGTCGGCGACGCCGTCCACCGCTTGGTCGGCGGTGTACGCCTTGTCGGTGGCGGCGTACGAGTCGCCCATCGCGCACTTGCCGCCGGTGACGTTGCCGAAGGCGTAGTTGATGTGCGTGAGCTTGTCGGCCGAGCCGGACGTCTCGATGTTCTTGACGTGGTAGTTCCGGTCGTAGACACCCCATTCGGTGAAGTAGCCGACGACCTTCGAACCGGCTGCGGCTTCCTGGGGGCCGTCGTCGTTCTGCGCCGCGGCGGTGCCCGCGGAGGCGAGCAGTCCGGCGCCGAGAACGGCGCAACACGCGGCGGACAGGAGCGCCCGGAAGGAGGCGCGTGGACGGTGCGGTCTGAGCATCGTGTCTCCTCGTGGGGGAGGGGAGCGTGGGGGGATTTGCTGTGGACCTCGTGGGCGTCGTCGCGCGATCCGTGCCATGAGTCTTTGGCATGAACGCGTTAAGACGTTGCAGGGGACCTTAGGAGGACTAGACCAGTGGGGTCAATGGTGCGGACCAATGTGCTCGGGGCTCGACGGCCCCCGGTTCCCGCGGGCGGCGGCTTCGGGGCGGGGTCCCCGTGGCTTCCCATGGGGGCTCCGGGCCGCCCCGGCCGCCTCTCCGCCGTCTTTTCGGTATCTTTGAAGTAAGCGGTCGTTAACTGGTGACTGGCCGCCGTCGAACAGGCATACTCAACGGGCCGCAGCCGCTGGTCAGCGCCCGTCCGAGACCCGGAGGGGAGCCCTCGGCGGCGGCTCGAACACGGCGCCGCCGCACCACCCCGCGCGCGACCGCCGCAGCGCCCGACAGGGAGGAGAGCGTCGATATGCCCGACCGCGCCCCGCAGCCGGTGGACCGTCAACTGCCCACGGACGAGGCCCGGGATCTGTTCTCGCTCGTACGTGAGCTCGTGCAGCGCGAGATCGCCCCGAGCGCGGCCGAGGAGGAGGACGCCGGACGCTTCCCGCGCGGGACGTTCTCACTGCTCTCCGAGTCGGGTCTGCTCGGCCTCCCCTACGACTCCGACTTCGGCGGCGGCAACCAGCCGTACGAGGTCTACCTCCAGGTACTGGAGGAGCTCGCCGCCGCCCGGCTCACCGTCGGCCTCGGCGTCAGCGTTCACTCGCTGGCCTGCCACGCACTGGCCAATTTCGGCACCAAGGAGCAGCGGGCCGAGCACCTGCCCGCCATGCTCGGCGGCGGTCTGCTCGGCGCGTACTGCCTCTCCGAGCCGTCCTCGGGATCGGACGCCGCGTCCCTGCGGTCCAAGGCGGTCCGTGAAGGCGACGACTGGGTGATCACCGGCACCAAGGCCTGGATCACGCACGGCGGCGTCGCCGACTTCTACACGGTTCTGGCGCGCACCGGCGGCGAGGGGGCGCGTGGCATCACCGCGTTCCTGGTCCCGGGTGACGCCGAGGGGCTGAGCGCGGCGGCGCCCGAGAAGAAGATGGGGATGAAGGGCTCGCCCACGGCGCAGGTCCACTTCGACGGGGTGCGGGTGAGCGACGCGCGCCGGATCGGCGACGAGGGGCAGGGCTTCGCGATCGCGCTTTCCGCCCTCGATTCGGGCCGGCTCGGCATCGCCGCCTGCGCGATCGGCGTGGCCCAGGCGGCCCTCGACGAGGCCGTCTCGTACGCCACGGGGCGCGAGCAGTTCGGGCGGCCCATCGCCGACTTCCAGGGCCTGCGCTTCATGCTCGCCGACATGGCCACGCAGATAGAGGCCGGTCGAGCGCTCTATCTGACGGCGGCGCGCCTGCGCGACGCGGGCCGGCCCTTCTCCAAGCAGGCGGCCATGGCCAAGCTGATGTGCACGGACACGGCGATGAAGGTCACCACGGACGCCGTGCAGGTACTCGGGGGGTACGGCTACACGGCCGACTTCCCGGCCGAGCGCTATATGCGCGAGGCCAAGGTGCTGCAGATCGTGGAGGGCACCAATCAGATCCAGCGCATGGTCATCGCGCGGCACCTCGCCGGTCCTGAAACCCGCTGAACTGCCCGGTTCTGACCGGAGACGCCACCAGCCGGGCCCACTCCGGATCGTGGCGTCCCGGCAGGGTCTTGCCGCGGTCGGCCCAGTGGCTGACCAGGGCGCGGTAGATCGGTGGGTCCTGGGGCGCGGGGCGCTCCGGGGGCGGCGGCTGCGGAACCGATTCTGCGGTGGTGGGGACCAGGAGGCGCCGGCGACGGCCGGTTGCGGTCTGCGTAAGGGTCATGCCCAGGCCAACGCGCCCGCGGCGGGCAGGTCACCCTTCGGGGCATGGGGGCGTGCGTTCTAGGGCCCCCGTTCGGACCGGGCCGGATCACCGGCCCCGCGGGCCCGGCCCGATCCGGCCGTCACCGCATCCGGGTCGGCGCACGCATCTGGCTCCGGCGGCTCAGCTGACGTACCGTCAACTCCGCCGCCGGGGGCCGCACCCCTCCGGGCGACGTCAACCGCCGTACGCCCAGGGAGGAAACGCGTGGCAGACGACCGCCCCGTCGCGCTCGACGAATACCCGGTCCATCAGGTCCCGCTGTCCATGAAGCACGTCGCGACCGGTGACCGCAACGCCTACGACCGCTGCATCTTCCACCTCGTCGACCCCACCGGGGAGTTCCTGCTCATCCTCGGCCTCGGCGTCTACCCGAACCTCGGCGTCATCGACGCGTACGCGACCCTGCGCGTCGGCGACACCCTCCACGCGGTCCGCGCCTCCGACGCCCTGCGCGACGACACCCGCATGGAACTCGCCGTCGGCCCCCTCCGGATCCAGGTGGAACGTCCCCTGAAGGACTTCATCCTGACCTGCGAGGCCGACCCGGACGACCCGGACGGACTCTCGTACGAGATCAACTGGTCGGCGGCCTTTCCGGCCCTCTGGGAGCCCCACCACACGCAGCGGCGCGGCGGCCGCCTCACCCTTGAGGGCAGGCGCTTCGTGCAGGCCGGGCGCTGTGACGGCCGGCTCCGCATCGGCGGGCGCGCGGTGTCCCTCGACGGCTGGACCGGCACCCGCGACCGCAGTTGGGGCGTGCGCCCGGTCCCCGGCGAGGAGGGCGGCCGGCTCGCCGAGGAGAACAGGACCGAGGGCTTCCACTGGATCTGGTCGCCGGTCCGCTTCGACGACCGCTTCCTGATGGTGATCGTGCAGGAGGACGCGGACGGGTACCGCACCCTCAACGACGCCACCCTCGTCCGCGACGGCCACCCGGACCTCCAACTCGGCTGGCCCCAGGCCGACATCGCCTACCGGACCGGTACCCGTCACCCCGAGAGCGCCGTCGTCCACCTCACCGACCCGCTCTCCCGCAAACCCCTGGAACTCGGCGTCGAGATCCTCGCCTCGTCCCCGCTCGCCGTCGGCGCCGGGTACCCGCCCGCGGACGACTGGCAGCACGGCACCTGGCGCGGCCGCGACTGGACCGACCGCCGCAGCTACGACCTCTCCGACCCCGCCGCCCACCCGCTGGCCGCCTACGGCGTCATCGACCACGCGGCGCGCTTCACCCTGGACGGCCAGGTCGGCCACGGCATCTTCGAGCACGGCAGCTTCGGCAGGCACGACCCGAGCGGCTTCACCGGCTACGACTCCGTGGCGCCCTGAAAGGAGCCTGCGATGGCGACAGCACCCCGACCGCGCACCAGCACCCGCGACCCGGAGGAGGTGGCCCGGAAGCTCACCTCGTGGCTGGCCGTCCGTCTACCGGGCGCCAAAGCGGTGAACGTAAGCGTCCCCGAGTCCAACGGCATGTCCAGCGAGACCCTGCTCTTCGACATCGAATACCCCGAACCCCCGGTCCACGCCTGCGCGTTGAGACTCGCCGCCGACCCGTCCGCGTACACGATCTTCCCCGACTACGACATGCCGCGGCAGTACCGCACGATGCGGCTCGCCGCCGAGCGCACCGGGCTGCCGGTGCCGCGGGTTCTCTGGCTCGAGGAGGACCCCGGGCCCCTGGGCGCCCCGTTCTTCGTGATGGAGCGCGTCGAGGGCCGCGTACCGCCGGACGTCATGCCCTACACGTACGAAGGCAACTGGCTGCACTCCGCGACGGACGCCGAGCGAGCGCGGCTCCAGGATGCGACCGTGGGCCTCATCGCCCGCCTGCACGACGGAGTCCCGGCGTCCGAGGCCGAGTTCCTCGCCGCACCCGGCCGGGGAAGCGCCCTGTGCCGCCACGTCGAGGCCCAACGCGCCTACTACGCTTGGGTGGTGGACGGGCTGCCGACCTCGCCGCTCATCGAGAGCGCCTTCGACCGGCTCGCCGAACTCTGGCCCGCCGACGAGGGCGAACCCGTTCTCAACTGGGGCGACGCCCGCATCGGGAACATCATCTACGACGGCTTCGAACCGGCCGCTGTGCTCGACTGGGAAATGGCGGCCCTGGCCCCGCGCGAGGTCGACCTCGGCTGGACCGTGTACCTGCACCGCTTCTTCCAGGACCTGACGGAGAGCTTCGGCCAGGCCGGCCTGCCCGGCTTCCTGCGCCGCGCGGACATCGAGCGGCGCTACGCCCAACTCACCGGCCACACACCGCGCGACATGGACTTCCACACTCTGTACGCCGCCCTGCGTCACGCCATCGTGATGCTGCGCGTCGCCTACCGGCAGGTGTACTTCAAAGAGGTGGCCGTGCCGGACGATCCGGACACACTGATCCTGCACCACGCCAGTCTGCGGGCCATGGTGCAGGGCAGTTACTGGAGTTGAGGCGTCATCAGGCGGCCGTGCGGCGCACCTGCTCGGGGATGCGCAGCGGGCGCGAACCCGGGCCGGCCACGTGAGAGAAGGGCTGCATCCGCCAGTCAAGACCCTGAGGGAGCGTCAACAGGAGTGCGGCGTCCTGCTCCTGAGCCTCCGTCGAATCGTCGGCGGGCCGGGCGTCGGCCGCCGCGCGGCCCGTACCGGCACAGACCGTGAGACCGAACGGGTTCCACGGCGAGGCGCACAGCGCGTGCTCGGGCAGCACGTCCTCGTCGGCGAGCAGCGCGATCGGCTGTGCGCAGTCCGGGCAGAACACCCGGTACATCTCGAAGGTGTCGTACGCGTCGAACGCGTCGATTCCGGTGTCCTCCGGTTCGACACCCTCCGGCTCGGGCTCGATCGCCGGCTGCTGCCGACTGCGGGCAGGACGACCGGGACGCTTCACATTCTGCATGGGACTCTCCCCCTCGGGTGGGCCGACAAGGCGCTGCGGCCTCGACCACAGCAAGCACTTCCCGTCCCGTCGTGGGGGTAATCGTGGCACGCGCCTGGACACGGTTCGACAGGTGTGGTCTTCGTCACATGGCGATTGCGGATGCCCGGCGGCAGGTAGGCGTACCCGCCCCCATGGTCCGCTCGGGTATCCGCGGGGATCAAGGGCCCTGTAGGTTCTGCGCCATGGAGGAGCTCGACCGACAGATCGTGCAGCTGCTCGTCAAGGACGGGCGGATGAGCTACACCGACCTGGGCAAGGCCACGGGCCTGTCCACGTCCGCGGTGCACCAGCGCGTGCGTCGCCTCGAACAGCGTGGGGTCATCCGCGGCTATGCCGCAGTTGTCGACCCCGAGGCGGTCGGCCTGTCGCTCACCGCCTTCATCTCGGTGAAACCGTTCGATCCCAGCGCCCCCGACGACATCGCGGAACGCCTGGCCGGTGTGCCCGAGATCGAGGCCTGCCACAGCGTCGCCGGCGACGAGAACTACATCCTCAAGGTCCGCGTGGAGACCCCGCACGACCTGGAGAACCTGCTCGCGCGGGTGCGCTCCCTGGCCGGCGTCTCCACCCGCACGACCGTGGTCCTCTCCACCCCGTACGAGGCACGGCCGCCCCGCGTCTGACCGGGACGCGTCCGACCGCTTCGGGCCCCCGGGTGCGGCCCGGGGGCACAAACGCGGGAAACTGTCCCTATGAGTACGACCCCCACGCCCGCACCGGCAGAGTCCCGCACCGTCCTTCTGCGCGGTGGCGACGTCCACAGCCCCGCCGACCCCTTCGCCACGGCCATGGTCGTCGAGCGGGGGCACGTCGCCTGGGTCGGCTCCGAAGGCGCGGCCGACGCGTTCGCCGAGGGGGTCGACGAGGTCGTCGACCTCGAAGGCGCCCTCGTCACTCCCGCGTTCACCGACGCCCACGTCCACACCACGTCGACGGGGCTCGCCCTGTCCGGCCTCGACCTCTCCACGGCCCGCAACCGGGGCGAGGCGCTCGCCCTCGTCCGCGCCCACGCGGCCGCCCGACCCACGGACCGGATCCTCCTCGGCCACGGCTGGGACGCCGCCCGCTGGCCCGACGGCGAGCCCCTCACGCGCGCCGAGCTCGACGAGGCAACCGGCGGCCGCCCGCTCTACCTCTCCCGTATCGACGTCCACTCGGCCGCCGTCACCACGGCCCTGCTCGACCTCGTCCCCGGCATCGCGGACCGCCCCGGATTCACCCCCGACGGGCCGCTCACCCGCGACGCCCACCACGCCGTGCGCGCCGCCGCCCACGCCGCCGTCACCCCGCAGCAGCGCACGGAGGCCCAGCGCGCGGCCCTGCGACACGCGGCCTCCCTGGGGATCGGCTCCGTGCACGAGTGCGGCGGCCCCGAAATCTCCTCCGAGGACGACTTCACGGGCCTGCTGCGCCTGGCCGCCGAGGAGTCCGGCCCCCGGGTCGTCGGCTACTGGGCCGACCTGGACATCGAGCGGGCCCGCGCGCTGGGCGCCGTCGGCGCCGCCGGTGACCTCTTCGTGGACGGCGCCCTCGGCTCCCACACGGCCTGCCTGCACGAGCCGTACGCAGACGCGGCCGCCGGGCACACCGGCACCTCCTACCTGGACGCCCACGCCGTCGCCGCTCACGTCGTCGCCTGCACCGAGGCGGGGCTCCAGGCGGGATTCCACGCCATCGGGGACGCCGCGGTGACGGCCGTGGTGGACGGCGTGCGCGCCGCCGCCGAGAAGGTCGGCCTCGCCCGCGTCAGAGCGGCACGGCACCGCGTCGAGCACGCCGAGATGCTGTCGCCGGAGACCATCGCCTCCTTCGCCGAGTTCGGCCTCACCGCGTCCGTGCAGCCCGCCTTCGACGCCCTGTGGGGCGGCGAGGACGGCATGTACGCCGATCGTCTCGGCGTCGAACGGGCCCGTGCCCTCAACCCGTTCGCCGCCCTCCTGCGCGCCGGGGTCCCGCTGGCCTTCGGCTCCGACAGCCCGGTCACCCCGCTCGACCCGTGGGGCACGCTCCGTGCCGCTGCCTTCCACCGCACGCCCGAGCACCGGGTGTCCGTGCGGGCCGCGTTCACCGCGCACACCCGCGGCGGCTGGCGTGCCGTCGGCCGGGACGACGCGGGCATCCTGGTCCCGGGCGCCCCGGCGGACTACGCCGTGTGGCGCACCGAGGAGCTCGTCGTCCAGGCGCCGGACGACCGCGTCGCGCGCTGGTCGACCGACCCGCGCTCGGGGACCCCGGGCCTCCCCGATCTCACACCGGGGGCCCAACTGCCGCTCTGCCTGCGCACGGTGGTCGGCGGGCGGACCGTGTACGTAGGGCCGGACGAGTGATGTCGGCGGTCGCCGTACCGCCGATCGCGGTCCGCCGCAGGTTCGCGCGACCTGCGGATCCTCGGCACTGACCAGGCGGTTTCCCCAATCACCGCAGCTCAAACGGGTGTTGACAGCTGGGCGCGGTCGACGGGTAGGTTCTGCCGGGTCCACCACTGGACGTCCGACCGGGGAACCTCCGCGCAGTCGATGAACGCCGCTGGGTCATGGGGCGGTGTGCCGCACCGGCGCACCGCCACTGGGAGCCAGGCCCAGCACCCGCGCCATGGGGCGCTGGAACGTTCCGGCCGGATGGCGGTCCCTCCCTGCTCCGCGGGAGCACGGGGGACGGTGCGACCCGGGTGGGGCCCGGAAGCTCAGTAGACAACGGCTCTCGGTAGACCCGCAGCCAGCGGGTCCCAGGTCGGCCCGAAGGGCACCGGGCCCCGATCCCGCAGCTTCGTGCAGGGCGCCTTACCTGCGCCGACAGGCGGCCTCGCTATGGTGGTCCCCTCGTACAGGAGTCTTAAGGGGAAGCTGTGAACGACGGCGGTGGGCGGCAGTTCGGTCCTCTCGGTACGGCGCTGGTGATCATCCCGACCTACAACGAGGCGGAGAACATCAAGTCGATCGTCGGCCGGGTGCGCGCGTCCGTGCCCGAGGCGCATGTCCTCGTCGCCGACGACAACAGCCCCGACGGCACGGGAAAGCTCGCCGACGAGCTCGCCTCGGCCGACGACCAGGTCCAGGTCCTGCACCGACAGGGCAAGGAGGGTCTCGGCGCGGCCTATCTCGCGGGTTTCCGCTGGGGTTTGGAGCACGGCTACGGCGTCCTGGTGGAGATGGACGCCGACGGCTCCCATCAGCCCGAGGAACTGCCCCGGCTGCTGACCGCGCTGAAGGGCTCCGACCTCGTGCTCGGCTCGCGCTGGGTGCCGGGCGGACGGGTCGTCAACTGGCCCAAGTCGCGCGAGTTCCTCTCCCGCGGTGGCAGCACGTACTCGCGGCTGCTGCTCGACGTACCGATCCGGGACGTCACCGGCGGCTTCCGCGCCTTCCGCCGCGAGACCCTCGAAGGCCTCGGGCTCGGCGAGGTCTCCTCCCAGGGCTACTGCTTCCAGGTCGACCTCGCGCGACGTGCGGTCAGGGCCGGTTATCACGTCGTCGAAGTGCCCATCACGTTCGTCGAGCGCGAGCTCGGCGACTCCAAGATGAGCCGTGACATCGTCGTCGAGGCACTGTGGCGGGTCACCGCATGGGGCGTGGGGGAGCGCGTGGGGCGTGTGATCGGCCGCAAGCAGCCCTGAGCCGGAGCCTTTGTCGATCTTGATCTCTCCCTTACGCCACTCGCGCCGGGGCCCAGGCACACTGGGGGCATGACCACAGGCACACCGCCCCCTTCGCGCTCCGCCACGCCCCGGCGCTCCCGGGTCCGCACGTTCCTGCCGCTCGGTATCGCCGCATGGCTGGTCCTGGAGATCTGGCTGCTGACCGTGGTGGCGGGCGCGGCCGGCGGGTTCACTGTCTTCCTGCTGGGGCTCGCCGGGATCGTGCTCGGCGCCGTCGTGATCAAGCGCGCCGGGCGCCGGGCCTTCAAGAATCTGAGCGAGACGCTGCAACAGCAACAGCAGCAGAGCGGCGCGGTCCCGGCCGGCGAGCAGCGTTCCGGGGGCAACGGTCTGCTCATGCTGGCCGGCCTGCTCCTTATGATCCCCGGCCTCATCTCCGACGCCCTGGGCCTTCTCCTGCTCGTCCCGCCCGTCCGCTCGGCCCTGAGCCGCTACACGGAGCGGACCATCGAGCGGAAGATGCAGTCGGCCGGCCCCGGGACCCTCGGCGACGCCTTCCAGCAAGCCCGGATGCACCGGCCCGACGGCACGGTCATCCAGGGCGAGGTGATCAAGGACGATGGGCGGCCCGCACAGCGCCCCGACGCCGGTCCGCGCCCCCCGATCGCTCCCTGAGTCCGTGCGGGGCTCAGAAGCTCACTGAGCCCCGTCCGGCGCCGGGCACGCGAAGGCCGGCGCCGGACACATGCGAAAAGCCGTGGGCCGGACACACGTGATGTGTGTCCGGCCCACGGCTTTGTCAGTCCCGCTCCCGCTGCTCCCGAGGGGTCAGGCGGACTTGCGACTGTCGCGCGGATGCACCGCGATGTTCATGGCGCCCGATCGGAGAACGGCGAGCCGCTCCTCGAGGACCTCTTCGAGTTCCTCGCGGGTGCGCCGCTCCATCAGCATGTCCCAATGTGTACGCGCGGGCTTGGCCTTCTTCTCCTCAGGGCCGTCACCGTCGACAAGGAGTGCCTGGGCCCCGCAGACCTTGCACTCCCACTCCGACGGAATCTCGGCCTCCACCGAGAAGGGCATCTCAAAACGATGTCCCTTCTCGCATGCGTACTCCACGGCCTGGCGCGGAGCCAAGTCGATGCCGCGGTCCGTCTCGTAGCTGGTCACTACGAGGCGTGTGCCGCGAAGAGCTCGCTCACTCATGAATCGTGCCTCCCGGGCTTGTCGCCCACAGGACAGGTGTCGCTGTCGTCGTCATCCGGTCAACGTCCGGTCGGCGGTAAAGATTCCCGTTCCGGGTCATGCGTCGCCGTCGTAGCCGCCCCTTGTTGTACCCACCGGCGCCCGGTTTGTCACATCTGCCAGCAGATGTCACCCTGCGTTTTGCGTTCTTGACGTGCAGTAACGGTACGCCTGGCAGGCCAAACGCGTACACTACCGGCCTTTGGCTTCAGGTGCTAAATCCGGGTCGGTACGGGATTTCCCGCGTCGCGCACCGCCTGCCTCACCGGAACCCGGGCAAGCAGCATAAAGCCGATCATGAAGAACGCCACCAGGGACACGATGGCGTCCCTATAACTGCCGGTCAGCTGGTATGCGAGGCCGAAAACGAGCGGTCCGAGCCAGCTCATTCCCCGGTCGCTCATCTCGTATGCGGAGTAGTACTCGGCCTCCTTGCCGGCCGGCACCAGATGCGAGAAAAGGGAACGGGACAGCGCCTGCGTGCCGCCGAGCACGAGCCCGATCCCGGCCGCCAGCGCGAAGAACCACACCGGCGCCCCCGACGGCAGGAAGTAACCGGCTCCGATCGTGACCGTCCAGGCGATCAGCGAGCCGAGGATCGTGTTCTTCGCGCCGTACGTGCGGGCGAGGCGCCCCATCGCGAGCGCACCCGCCACGGCAAGGACCTGGACCAGCAGCACCGCCACGATCAGCGTCGACTGGTCGAGCCCGAGCTCCTCCGAGCCGTACACGGATGCCTGCGAGATCACCGTCTGGATGCCGTCGTTGTAGACCAGATAGGCGAGCAGGAACGAGAGCGTCAGCGGGCGGCGGCGCATGTCGCGCACGGTCGACGCCAGTTGACGCCAGCCGGGCACGGTGGCCGCTTCGTCACCTGAGGGTGCCGTGCGCCGGTCCCGCAGGCGCCGTAGCGGTACGAGCGTGAACGCGCCCCACCACACGCCCGCGGAGGCCAGGCAGATCCGTACCGCCGTCGACTCGGACACGCCGAAGGAGTCGTGGCCGGAGTACAGGACGAGGTTCGCCACGAGGACGAGCGCCCCGGACGCGTAGCCGAACGCCCAGCCGCGCGAGGAGACCGCGTCGCGTTCCTCGGGGGGCGCGATCTGGGGCAGATACGAGTTGTAGAGGACCATCGACACCGCGAGCGAGGCATTGGCGACGACGAGCAGGAACCCGCCCAGCAGATAGCGGTCCCCGTCCAGGAAGAACATCCCGGCGGTCGCCGCGGCCCCCAGATACGCCGAGACCGCGAGCAGCGGCTTCTTGCGGCCCGTACGGTCGGCGGCCGCACCCGCGAGCGGCATCACCAGGATCGAGATGATCACCGAGGCGGAGACGGTGTACGCGAAGAACGCGCCGGCCCGCACCGGTATCCCCAACGGGTGCACGAAGCCGTCCGCGTCCGCCGCCGACTTGGCGACCGCCGTCAGATACGGCCCGAGGAACACCGTGAGGACGCTCGTCGAATAGACCGAGCACGCCCAGTCGTAGAAGTACCAGCCGCGCTGCTCCCGGCGCCGCTGCGCCGCCTCGTCGCCCGCCGGCTCCGCCCGCACGGTGTCGCTGCCCACCCGCGCCCCCTCGCTGTCCCCGTGTCCGGACGCGGTCGGCGGGCGGTCAGGTCCAGGCTCCCCGGTCCTTGAGCACGTCACGCAGCGTCTCGATGTGATCGGTCATGATGCCATCCACGCCGAGGTCGAGGAGTTCACCCATCTGTGCGCGGTCGTTGACCGTCCACACGTGGACCTGGAGTCCGCGCGCGTGGGCCGCGCGGACGAAGCGCCGGTCGACGACGCGTATCCCCGACTGGGCCACGGGCACTTGGGCGCACACCGCCGAAGGGCGCAGCGCCGCGGGCAGCCCGAGGGACCGCAGCCGCAGGCCGAGCACGCCGCGCGTGCCGTACGACGTGGCGAGGCGGGGACCCGCGAGGGACTGCGCCCTGGCGACCCTGGCCTCCGAGAACGAGCCGACGCAGATCCGGTCCCACGCGTCCAGGCGGCCGATCAGATCGAGCAGCGGGAGCAGCGCGGGTTCGGCCTTGACGTCCACGTTCCAGTGAACGTCGGGGAAGGTCTCCAGGAGTTCCTCGAAGAGCGGCACCGGTTCGCGGCCCGCCACGCGCGCGTGGCGCACATCGCTCCAAGAGAGGTCCGCTATCCGGCCCGCCGCGTCGGTGACCCGGTCGAGCGTCGCGTCGTGGAAGGCCACGAGCGTGCCGTCGGACGTGGCGTGTACATCGGTCTCGATGTAGCGGTAGCCGAGGTCCACGGAGCGCCGGAACGCCGCCATCGTGTTCTCCAGACCGTCGGCCGTCCCGCCGCGATGGGCGAAGGCCAGCGGTCCGGAACGGTCGAGATACGGATGGCGTACGCGCGTGGTCACTACGGAATTATCGCCCCTTCGGGTGACGCGCCGGCGACCGAGGTGGGTGCCTCGGGCGACGCGGGGGCGGCGAAGACCTTCAGGAACACCTGGGCCAGCGGGCCGATCGCCACGGCGTACACGACCGTGCCGACGCCGATGGTGCCGCCGAGGACGAAGCCCGTCACGACCACCGCGATCTCGATGGTCGTGCGCACCAGCCGGAGCGAGCGGCCGGTACGCCGGTGCAGCCCCGTCATCAGGCCGTCGCGCGGGCCGGGCCCGAAGGAGGCGGCGATGTAGAGCCCCGTAGCCACGCCGTTCAGGACGATCGCCGCCGCCATCAGCGGGATCCGGATCCCGAGGGCGTGCACATCGGGGACGGCGGCCAGCGTGCCGTCCATGGCGATGCCGACCACGAAGACGTTCGAGACGGTGCCGAGGCCGGGGCGCTGCTTGATCGGGATCCACAGGAGCAGCACCAGGGCACCCACGATGATCGACACGACGCCGATCGAGAGCCCCGTGAGTTCGGCGAGGCCCTGGTGGAGCACGTTCCACGGCTCCAGGCCGAGCCCCGCCTTCACGAGGAGGGCGGAACTCACGCCGTACAGCGCCAGGCCGACGTAGAGCTGGAGAAGGCGACGGGTGAGACCCGGGCCGGGTGGCGTGGACGACGCGGACAAGTGGAGCCCCCTGTGGTGGTAGTGGCCTGTCGCGTGACACTCTGTGGCTTGGGAACGCAGGCCAACCATGGCCAATTCGGGGAAGGTGGACTGGACTCCATGGCTCAGTGGACTTCGGCGGTCGGCGCGGCTCAGCTCGCCCGGCTGCTCACCTCCCAGCAGACGCGCCCTCCGGGCGCCGGGAACCGCCGTCCGCCCGCCTACCGGGCCCTGGCCGACGGCATCCGCCTCCTCGTCCTCGAAGGGCGCGTGCCCGTCGCGGCGCGCCTGCCCGCCGAACGCGAGCTCGCCGTCTCCCTGGCCGTCAGCCGCACGACCGTCGCCGCCGCCTACGAGGCGCTGCGCGGCGAGGGGTTCCTCGAATCCCGCAGGGGAGCGGGCAGCTGGACGGCCGTGCCCGCCGGAAACCCGCTGCCCGCGCGCGGCCTCGAGCCCCTGCCGCCCGAGGCCCTCGGCTCGATGATCGACCTCGGCACCGCGGCCCTGCCCGCCCCCGAGCCCTGGCTGACCCGCGCCGTCCAGGGCGCGCTCGGCGAACTCCCGCCCTACGCGCACACTCACGGCGACTACCCGGCGGGCCTGCCCGCGCTGCGCGAGATGCTCGCCGAGCGCTACACCGCCCGCGGCATTCCGACCATGCCCGAGCAGATCATGGTGACCACCGGCGCGATGGGCGCGATCGACGCGATCTGTCATCTGTTCGCGGGCCGCGGCGAGCGCATCGCCGTCGAGTCGCCCTCGTACGCCAACATCCTCCAGCTCATGCGCGAGGAGGGCGCCCGGCTCGTCCCGGTCGCCATGGCCGAGGGGCTCGCGGGATGGGACCTCGACCGCTGGCGGCAGGTCCTGCGCGACGCGGCGCCCCGCCTCGCCTACGTCGTCGCCGACTTCCACAACCCCACCGGGGCGCTCGCCGACGAGGACCAGCGCAGGCAGCTCGTCGAGGCGGCGCGCTCGGCCGGCACGGTGCTCGTCGTCGACGAGACCATGACCGAACTCCACTTCGACCCCGACCTGGACATGCCCCGCCGCGTCTGCGCCTTCGACCCGGCGGGCTCCACCGTCATCACGGTCGGCTCGGCGAGCAAGGCGTTCTGGGCGGGCATGCGCATCGGCTGGGTGCGGGCGGCGCCCGATGTGATCCGCAGCCTCGTGGCCGCGCGCGCCTACGCCGACCTCGGCACGCCGGTCCTGGAGCAGCTGGCCGTGAACTGGCTGCTCAGCACGGGCGGTTGGGAGGAGGCCGTGGAGCTGCGCCGCAGCCAGGCGAGGGACAACAGTGCCGCGCTGGTCGCCGCGCTGCGCCGCGAGGTGCCCGACTGGGAGTTCGACGTGCCGGTCGGCGGGCTGACGCTGTGGGTGCGCGCCGGAGGTCTGTCGGGGTCCCGGCTCGCGGAGGTCGGCGAACGCGTCGGCGTACGGGTGCCCTCGGGGCCTCGCTTCGGGGTGGACGGCGCCTTCGAGGGTTATGTGCGGCTGCCGTTCACCGTTTCCGGGGCGGTCGCCGACGAGGCGGCGGTGCGGCTCGCGGCGGCGGCGCGGCTCGTGCGGGAAGGCGGAGCGTCCGGGGCGGAGCCGCCGCGGACGCTCATCGCATAGGGCCGGTGGGGCCCGGCCGTCACCCCTCGGCGGCGACCGTCCGCACCGTACCCACCGCTTCGACCGCTTCGACGGCTTCGACCGGCTCGGCCGCTTCGACGACCGGTTCGGCCTCAGGGCTGTCGTCGGCCGACGTCGTCCGCTGCGGGAGCAGTGCGAGCACCGCCTGCCGGTCCGCGTCACTCGTCGCGTCGTCGTAGGGGTCGGGGGTGGCCGGCACCTGGAGGCGGTGGACGGCCCCCGCGCCGAGGCGCGCGTAGCCCCGTCCCGCCGGGACGTCCGGGGTGGGCGTCGTGTGGGGCGCGACCCCGAGGACGTCCTCGATCTGGTCGTACGTGGCCGGGCCGAGCACCACGCGCGCGCGTGTGTGCTGACAGACGGCGTCGGTGAGGGAGTCGAGGCTGTCGAACTGGTCGGCCACGACGACCGTGACGTTGGCCGCGCGCCCGTGCCGCAGGGGGACCTGGAGCAGCGTCTGCGGGTCCTTGCGTCCGTCGGCCGCGGCCAGATGACTGAGAACGCTGGGCCGGTCGAACAGGATCCACAGGGGGCGCCGGGTGTCTTCGGGCGCGGGGTGGCCGGCCTGGCGCGCCCGGTTCGCGGTGATCAGGCGCCGCTCCGTCTCGTGGGCCGCCCATTCCAGGCTGGCCAGCGCGCCGGCGAGCCCGCACTCGACGGCCAGGACACCGTTGCGTCCGGTCAGGCACGCGTAGTCGCCCGTTCCGTTGCCCTCCACGATGAGGACGTCACCGTGCTGGAGGGCCTGGAGAGCGATCGAGCGCAGGAGTGAGGTGGTCCCGCTGCCGGGGTGGCCGACGGCGAGGAGATGCGGCTCGGTGGAGCGCATGCCTGTACGCCAGACGACGGGCGGCACGTCGCGCTGCTCGTCGCCGTCACCGAGGGGGAGGGTCCGCTGGGTGCCGCTCTCGTCGGTGAAGCCGAGGACCGTTTCGCCCGGTGCCGTGACGAAGCGCTGGGCGGCGATGTCGGTGGGCAGCGGGGGCAGGACGGTGACCGCCAGCCGGTTGCCCTCCTCGTCCCACTCGAAGTGGTACTCGCGGCCCCGGCCCGACTTGGCGTGCAGGAGCTGTTCGATGCGGGCGCGGGAGTCGGCCTCGCCGTCCGTGAAGTACGCCGGGTAGCGCACCACGATGCGTGAGACGCGCCCGTCGTCGTCGAAGTCGTACGACTCGAAGGCCTTCTCCCACTCGCCGCCGTGGGCGAAGAGTGGGCTCGGGTCCTCTGGGACGGAGAAGTACGGGACGAGCGCCTCGTAGAGCGCGGTGAGCCGCTCGACCTGGGACTCGTCGGGGCCGGTCGGCGCCGGCGGGGTGAGGTCCCGGCCCTTCCATGCGGCCGCTGCCATCAGGGTGATGAGCGCCAGCAGCGGCCCGTACGGAATCAGCACCACGACCAGGAACAAGGCCGCCACCAGGAACAACAGCGGTCCGCGTCGGTCCTTTGGGGTGTCGGCCCACTTGTGCCGCCCGGCGGATGCCAGGCGGCCCAGGCCCTTGGTGATCGTGATCAGGGGATGGAGTACGTCGGTCGCCCCGTCGGCTGCCGTCCGTGCCAGTTCCCGGCTCCGGGCGATGGGGGCGCTGCCGTTGCTCAGAATGCGGGGGAGGGGGCGCCGAGCCACTTCTGTCTCCTGATGGTGCGTGCGAGGGGAGGGGGTCAGAACTTGATCCCGCCGAGCAGGCCGGCCAGGCTCGCGCCTCCGGCCTTGATGCTTGGGGCGATGGCGGTGCCCGAGAGGTAGAACCCGAAGAGGGCGCAGGTCAGGCCGTGCGATGCCTTGAGTCCGTCTTTGCGGAAGAAGAGGAAGGCGATGACTCCGAGCAGCACCACGCCTGAGATGGACAGGATCATTTGAGTTCTCCTGGTCGATGGGGACAGTCACCATGAGTTCTTCCAGGCTCACAGCATGTATCTATACGATAAAAGGTGCAAATGGGTGGAATATTCTTGATTTCACCCGTTCGGCAGGCGTCCGATGAGCCTCCTGAGCGCGTGCTGTACCGCCGTCAGGGCTCTTCGTGATCTTTGCCTCGGTCGGCGCGGCTCATGTGCCGAACCGGGCAGTACTCTGTCGATTCACTCGTACGGCCGCACGGTCGTAGCACTCCGTATACGCAAAGGCGGTCTGTTCCGATGAGCGAAGTCCCCGACCCCGAGGTCGTGGAACTGGCGACCAAGATCTTCGATCTTGCGCGCCGGGGCGAGAGCGAACAGCTCGCCTCCTACGTCGACGCGGGCGTATCGGCGAACCTCACGAACGACCGTGGCGACTCCCTCGTGATGCTCGCCGCCTATCACGGGCACGCCGAGGCGGTCCGCGCGCTCCTCGCGCGCGGCGCCGACGCCGACCGCGCCAACGACCGGGGCCAGACCCCGCTCGCGGGCGCCGTTTTCAAGGGCGAGGACGAAGTGATCCGGGCACTGCTCGACGGCGGCGCCGACCCGGCGGCGGGGACCCCGTCGGCGGTCGACACCGCCCGGATGTTCGGCAAGGCGGAGCTTCTGGAGCTCTTCGGCACTTCCTGAGACACCGGCTTTGACCAGCCAGAACGGGGGAGCAGGAAATGTGGTCGCGGCGGGAAGAACCGCTGGGTCATCATGACGACGTGATTTACGGACGCGACGGCGGGGCAGATGGTGCCACACCGCGTGGACCGTGAACGGTCCGATTCGGGCCACAGACGAGAGGCAGAGGAAGATGGTCTACAGCAAGCAAGAGACGGCGGGCGCCCCGCAGTGTTGTCGCGCGGCCAGGTAGTGCAGTTCCCCCGGTTGCGTCGACGCTTGATGTGAGGCTGTTTCCCATGTTCGATCCGGTCATAGCGCCCAGCGGTACGCTGCTCGGCCTGCTGCAGAGGGGCCGCGGCGACGGCACCCTGCACGCGCTGACGGCGCCGCGCGCCGAAGCGCTCGCGGCTCTCAATCACTGTGTGCTGAGCGACCCCCGCCACGACTGGCAGGTGGAGAACCGCTCGCTCTACTACGCCCGTCTCTTCCTCGACCTCCACGGAGAGCTCGGGGAGATCGAGCGGCACCTCTTCGACCCCGACGACGTCCTCAATACGGACGAGTCACGCACAGGCCTCGCGCTCGCGGTCCTCGGCCACCTCGCCTCGTACGGCAGGCGCGACGCCCTGGAGCTGCTGCGCCGCTACGCCGCCTTCGGGTCCAGCTGGGCCTGGGCGCTCGACGAGCTGGCCCTGCGCGACGACGACGCGGGACTGCGCGTGCTCGCCGCCCCCATCCTCGACAGATTCCCCGAGGACGCCGAGGGCGACGCCGCACTCGCCGCCGCCGTGCGCGACGCCTACGAACCGCGCCCCTGGCGGCTGTGGGCCGACGACCCCAGGGAAGCCATCGGAGCCCGCGTGCGCGCCGCCCAGGAACGCGGCTCCTTCGACCAGTGGCAGCGCCAGATGCGCCCCTCCGGGCCGCGCCCCGGGTGGAGCGTGCGGGCTGTCTTCGACTGGGCCCAGGAAGGCCTCGAACGGGGAGCCGTCCTGTACGTGCCCGCCGCGCGCTGCCTGACCGCCGTCGCCGGACCCGGCGACAGGGCCGAGATCGTCCAGGCCGCGCTCACCGGGCACGACGGCGCCCGCAGCACGGCGCTGCGCTATCTCGCCGACGCCCATGATCCCGACGTACTCGATCTGATCGAAGCCGCCGTGGAGAGCCCTTCGCACGCCGTCGTGGACGCCGCCCTCGACGCCTTCGAACGCATGCGGACGGTCGCCTCCCTGGAACGCGCCCGCCGCTGGGCCCCGAGGCCCGACGCCCTCGGCGCCGCCGCGGGACGCATGCTCGCCTGCCGCGGCGGCGCCCAGGACACCGAACTGGTCCTGGCCGCGTTGCGCGAGGCGGTGCGCGGCGAAGGCGCCGACGCACCGACCCTGTGGCCCCTTGTCGACGGAGCCGGACGCCTCGGTATCGCCTGTGCGGCCCCCGTCCTGCGCCACGTCTACAGAGAGACCGCCTCGTCCCATCTGCGCGGCCACGCCGCCAAGGCCCTGGCCGCCACCGACCCTTCCTTCGCCGCGGGGTTCGCCGTCGAATGCCTGTGGGACTGCGAGGAATCGACCCGCGAGGTCGCCGCGCGCCACGCGGAGACGGGCGACGCGCGCGTCGTGGACCAGCTCCGCAGACTCGCCGCCGACCCGGCCGAGGAGGCCGAGGTGCAGACCGCGGTGCGCAGCAGAATAGGACCGGACGCGACGGCTTTGTGACCGACGGCTTTCCGGGAGGCAACGCTCAAAGGACGCTGCCTCCCGGCCGCCGGCCCGGCGAGGGCCAACGCTCATGGGACGTTCCTCGCCAGGAAAGATCCACGTTGACGTGGCCACGCTCGGCGCGACGACAACACCGGTATGCGTGTCGTCATCGTCACCGAGTCCTTTCCCCCCGACATCAACGGTGTGGCTCACTGCGCCCTGCAGACCGCCCGGTACCTCGCCGCCCGCGGTCACGACCCCCTCGTCATCGCCCCGGCCACCGCGCCGGGCCCTGACACCGACACCGACGCCCCCTGCCCCGTCATACGGGTGCCGTCCCTGCCCCTGCCGGGCTACCCGCAGGTCAGGGTGGCGCTGCCGAGTCGCAGGGTCGCCGCCGCCGTGGCCGCGCACGGCGCCGAACTCGTCCATCTGGCCAGCCCGTTCATCCTCGGCGTGCGCGGCATGGCCGCCGCGTCACGGCTGCGGATCCCCGCCGTCGCCGTCTACCAGACCGACCTCGCCGGTTACGCGCGTACCTACATGGGGGCCGGTGAGGCCACCGCGTGGCGGCGGATCCGCAGCGTCCACGGTGCCGCCGACCGCACACTCGCCCCGTCCAGCGCCGCGGTGCGCGACCTGGAGGTGCACGGGGTACCGCGCGTGCGGCTCTGGCCGCGCGGGGTGGACACCGTCCGCTTCCGGCCCGACCTGCGCGACGAAGCCCTGCGGCGCGAACTCGCCCCCAACGGCGAGCTGATCGTCGGCTACGTGGGCCGGCTCGCCCCGGAGAAACAAGTCGACTTGTTGGCCGGTGCGTGCACTCTCGACGGCGTGCGCGTGGTCGTCGTCGGTGACGGCCCCAGCGAGCCCGGCCTGCGCGAGGCACTCCCTGGCGCCGTCTTCCTCGGCCGGCGCACCGGTGCCGAACTCGCCCGCATCTTCGCCTCGTTGGACATCTTCGCCCACACGGGCCCCTACGAGACGTTCTGCCAGACCGTGCAGGAGGCCATGGCCAGCGGCGTGCCGGTGATCGCGCCCGCCGCCGGCGGGCCGCTGGACCTCGTCGCACACGGCCGGACCGGGCTCCTCGTCACACCCGGCGACGCGGCCGCCGTACGCGACGCCGTCTGGTCGCTCGCCGAGGACCCGCTGTGCCGCCTGGCCTACGGGGCAGCCGGCCGCAGCACGGTCGAAGGACGGACCTGGGAGGCCGTCGGCGAACAGCTCGTCGGCCACTACGAAGAGGTCCTCGACGCGCGGACGGCGGTGGCGGCATGAGCGGGCTGCGGATCGTGCGTCTCGCCAACTTCGTCGCGCCCGCATCGGGCGGCCTGCGGACCGCCCTGCGGGAGTTGGGGGCCGGTTACCGCGCCGCCGGGCACGAGCCGGTCCTGATCGTGCCGGGGGAGCGGGCCGGCGAGCACGAGAGCGCGCAGGGCCGCGTCATCACGCTGCCGGGGACGCTGCTTCCCGGCACCGGTGGCTACCGCGTCCTCACCGACCGGCGGCGCGTGGCCGAACTGCTCGGGCGTCTCGGCCCCGACCGGATCGAGGTGTCCGACCGTACGACCCTGAGGTGGACGGGTGAGTGGGCGCGCCGTGCCCGGGTGCCCGCCGTGATGGTGTCCCACGAGACGGCCGACGGCGTCCTGCGGACCTGGGGCCTGCCCGAGAAGGTCGCCCTGCGCGCCGCCGACGCCCTCAACTCCCGCACCGCGCACGCCTACGCGCGCGTGGTGTGCACGACGGAGTACGCCGAACGCGAGTTCATCCGCATCGGGGCGCGCAACGTCGTACGCGCCCCGCTCGGCGTCGATCTGGAGCGCTGCCACCCGGGCCTGCGGGACCCCGCAGTGCGGGAGCGGTACGCGCGCGTGGGTGAGGTGCTGCTCGTCATGTGCTCGCGTCTGTCCGTGGAGAAACGTCCCGGGACCGCACTCGACGCGCTGGCCGCCCTCCGTCGCCAAGGGACGCAGGCGGTGCTCGTCGTCGCCGGGGACGGGCCGTTGCGGGCGCGGCTCGAACAGCAGGCGCGCGCACGGAGGTTGCCGGTGAGGTTCCTCGGACACGTCGCGGACCGCGGGCAGCTCGCGGCGTTGCAGGCCGCCGCCGACGTGTGCCTCGCGCCGGGACCCGCGGAGACGTTCGGGCTCGCCGCGCTCGAGGCGATGGCCTGCGGCACCCCCGTCGTCGCCAGCGCGTCGTCGGCGCTGCCCGAGGTCGTGGGTGCCGCCGGGGGAGTCGCACAGGACACCGGCGAGGCGTTCGCCGTCGCGGTGACGGAGCTCGTCGCACGGCCGCGGGACGAACGCCGCGAGGCGGCACGCGCGCGTGCGGAGTGCTTCGGGTGGGGCGCCGCGGTGGACGCCTTCTTGCAGGCGCACGACGCGGTACGGGTGAGGGCCGACGTTCCTCTCCAGGGGGCGGTGGACGTTCCTCTCCGGGGGACGGTCGCGGTGCCTGTCCGGGGGACGGCCGACGTGCCGACACGGGTGACCGGGCGTGATGCCGTATGAACGAGGTCCTGCGGTTCGTCGCTCTCGGGGACTCCCTCACCGAAGGGGTCGGCGACCCGGTGGGCGGCGCCTGGCGCGGCTGGGCCGAACTGCTCTCCGCCGGGCTCGCCCCCGAGGGCACACCCGTGGAGTTCCACAACTTCGCGGCGAGCGGCGCCCAGACATCTGACGTCCTCGCCCGACAGATGCCCCAGGCGCTCGCCCTGCGGCCCGACATCGCCTCCGTCCTCGTCGGCGTCAACGACACGCTGCGCCGCACGTTCGACATCCACGCCGTGGCCGCCCGCCTCGACCACGTGTACGCGGCGTTCACGGAACAGGGCGCGGTCCTGCTCACGGCGTGCCTGCCCGACCCCGGCACGATGCTGGGGCTGCCCGGCCTGCTCGGCCGGCCTCTCGCGAGGCGCCAGCAGGCGGTGAACTCGGTCGTCCACGCCCTGTCCGAGCGTTACGGCGCCGTGCATCTGCACGCGGCCGAGGGGGCATGGGTTGCCGACCGCTCCATGTGGAGCGCGGACCGGCTGCATCCCGGCGAACGGGGGCACCGGACGCTCGCCGCGCGGTTCCACGCCCTGCTCGCGGCCGACGGGCGCGCCCAGGGAACGCCGCCGTCGCCGCAGCCCGAACGGCCCGCGCCCACGCGCTCGGCGAGCCTGGTGTGGCTCGCCACGGCGGGCACGGGCTGGGTCGCGCGGCGGTGCACCGACCTGCTTCCCCAGCTCCTCACCCTCGCCGCGGACGAGCTGCGTCACCGGGCGCGTGGCACCAGCGCCCGTCTGGACCTGCGGGCGTCCAGCGCGGTGGTCTCGGCGCTCGCGGCGCTGGCAGCCGTGGAACAGGCGGACGCGGCGTGAGGGGCGGACGCAGCACCAGCTCACGGGGCGGCCCCGGCTGTGGGCGAGGTCCACGCGCGCGTGCGCCGACGACACCGTGCCCAGGGGGAGCACCGCGCCGTCCGCGAGGGGGCCGGGCCGAGCCCGGAGAGGAGGTCGGTCGACCGGCTGCCGAGGACAGGCTCGACGGCCACCCCACCGGCGAACGCCGCGTATCTGCGTACCCCGGAGAGCGCGGGTCCGAGCTCGAGCGACCGGCCGGGGCTCGTGCATGCGCGCCCCGGGCGACGGGCCGTCCGTCCACGGTCACCCTGCACGGCGCGCCCACCACGGCGCCCGTCACCTCGCAACGCGGCCGTACCGCACATCCGTTGAGTGTGGTCTCCACGAGGGCGGCCCCGGGCGAGTTGCCGACGAGCCGGTCGGCGAGGCAGGCCGCGGGGAGGTCGAGCGCACCCGCGTCCGCCCGTCAAGGTAGAGGGTCGTTGAACGATCCCTCGATACCCATGTTGTTTCGTTCTGGTATCTGCGCTTGAATTCGGGCGTGGCCGAACTGAACGGACTGGCGGACGATCGCGCGCTCCTTGGGCGCACCAGCACCGCCGAGCGGGTCGCGGACATCCTCAGGAGCCGCATCGCGGAGGGGTACTTCCCGCCGGGGACGCGACTGTCGGAGGACAGCATCGGCGGCGCACTCGGCGTCTCGCGCAACACGCTGCGCGAGGCGTTCCGGCTGCTCACCCATGAGCGGCTCCTGGTGCACCAGCTCAACCGGGGCGTCTTCGTACGCGTACTCACCGTCGAGGACGTCGAGGACATCTACCTCACGCGCCGCCTCGTCGAGTGCGCCGTCGTACGCGGCCTCGGCCGGCCCCCGTACGACCTCGGTGCGGTGGCCGACGCGGTCGCCGACGGGCTCCGAGCCGCAAAGGCGCGGGAGTGGAAGGGCGTCTCCACCGCCAACATCCACTTCCACCGGGAGCTCGTGGCGCTCGCGGGCAGCGCGCGGACCGACGAGCTGATGCGCAGCGTCTTCGCCGAACTGCGCCTCGCGTTCCATGTCGTGGACGACCCCCGCCGCCTGCACGAGCCCTATCTCGCCCGCAACCAGCAGCTCCTCGAGACCCTGGAGGCGGGGCGCCGCGACGACGCCGAGCGGCTGCTCGCCCAGTACCTCGACGACTCCCGCGAGGGTCTGGTCGACGTGTACGGCCGACGGGTCGCCGAGGGCGAACAGCTGGACGGCTGACGGCCGCCAGAGGGCTCCGCACCCGGCGGTGCGGCGTCCGCGGGGCCTGCGGTGCGGACGGTCGCGGGCCTGTGGTGCGGGCGGTCGCTTCTGCGCCGTTTCGACCGTTGTCAGACCTAGGACCTAGTCTGTGCTCCGTGACTTCGCCTGCCACCACGGAATCCGTTCCGCCCCAGCTCAGCGTGGGGCCGCGGCCCGCACCGGGCCCGGCCGCCGACGAAGGGCTCGCGCGCCGCCTTCGCGCGCTCGCCTGCACCGCGCCGCTGCACGACCTCGACGTGCGCAAGGCCAATCTCGCGGGCGAGTACTCCGGATACGGCATGGCCGAGGTGGCGCTCTCCGCCATCGACCTCGTCACACTCAACATGGACTTCGACACGGGCGCCGACCACGAGCAGATAGTGGCCAGGCTCATCCCCCGCGTCGGCGCACAGGCTCCGCAGCGCCCCGCCGCCGAGCACGAGCGCGTGGCCCGCTGGGTCCTGGAGAACCTGATCAACGTCGGCAGCGTCGACCGCGGCTTCCGCGCCGTGTACGGCACGTTCGCGCCCGACGGCTCCTATGTCCGCAGGGACTACGACTTCAAGCTGATCGAGGAGGTCCCCGGCTACGGGGGCAGCGTCTACCTCCGCACCACGGACGAAGCGGTCAACGTCCTGGTGGGCGCCCTCGACACCGACGTCACCAGCGCCCAGATCGCCGCCGAGGTGAAGCTGGAGGTGCTGATCAACCGCGGCCGTCTCGCCGACGCCCAGCTCGCCGCCGAGCAGGCCAGGTACCGGACCGTGCAGTACTCCGAGACCCTCCGAAGGGCCCTGGACGCGACCCGGAGGAACGTGCGCGCGGTGGACTGGCTGAACGCCGTCCCGGACATGATCGCTGAGGCGCTCGACCACGTCGCCGACCGGTACCGCCACGAGAACGCGATCCTCACGAACATCCGCAAGGCCCGCGACGAGTCCGAGGACCCCGAGCACAAGCGGCGGGCCGCCGAGCTCGTCGACATCGTCAAGGACTGCATCCGCCGCCACACGCAGCTGCAGTCCCGCCTCCTCGAAGCGGGCCCGCTGTTCCGCGCCGAGCAGGACCGGCAGGCCTTCGCCGCGCCGTCCGCGCGCGCGGGCCTCGATCTGTACGGGCAGCTCGTCGCGCCCCTGCTGCCGCTGCCCGTCGAGCAGGCGGGCCGCGTCACCGACGCGTTCTTCGCGCGCGGCACGGGCATGCGGACGCCCGTGTCCGTACGGGTGGGGGACCTCATCGACATACTGCTTACGCCGCCCCAGGAGCGGGAGCACCTCGGCGTCGAAATGCCCGAGCCCGACCTGATCGCGACGCCGGACGACAGCCGCTTCAGCGAGGAGCAGCTCGCGAGCGCCATGGAGCTGCTCGACCTCCCCTCCGACGCGCCGCGCAGGCTCTCCGGACTGCTCGCCGAGGCGCGTCGCCGTGACCCCGAACTGCCCTATCTGGTCGCCCTGCTGTCCGTCCACGCGGCCAGTCCCCCGGTCGGCACGGCCTACCGGCAGGGCGAGGAGAAGCTGCTGTTCGCCGTGGACGACGGCACCGAGCTCGACGACCCCGAGTTCGGCGGCGCCGACCTCATCGTCGGCACGGCCCTGCTGGACGCCGCGGGCATGGCGGCCGACCGGACGGAGGCCGCGTAGTGCCGATCACAGCGCACCGGGCTTCCGAGCCGCACGCTTCCACCGAGCTACACCCGAGCTTCGCAGCAGACCTGACCAAGGAGCACCAGCCGTGACCGACCACCCCGCAGAGCACGCCGCGTGGGGCGAGGCGGAGCCCTCCGAGACTCCGGCGGCCGGCGCGCCCGTCACCCCGGCCGACGCCGCCGACGCGGCCCGGCTCGTGGCCTTCGGCCTCCAGCCCAAGCTGCAGCCCGCCCGCGACCAGGAGTACGCCGAGCTGCTGCGGCGCTACCGCGAGGACCCGCCGTTCGCGCGGCTCGCCGACGCCGTCGCCGCCGGGCTCGGCCTCGTCGTCCTGGAGGTCTCCACGCGCGCGGGGATGGCCGTGACCGCCGCCGAGGACTCCGTCTTCGCAGTCCGGATGGGCGACTACGCGCGCCGCACCTCCGCCGACGGAACCGACCGCTTCCTGCACGGCCTCGCGCACCTCGCCGTCGCCGCCATGGCGTTCCCGCGCCCCGAGGACCTCGCCGACGACGGCTACATCGGCCGCGTCACGGTCAACGGCGTGGATGCCTTCGTCCGCCAGGCCTGCCGTCGTCTGGAGGAGCGCGCCGAGGAGCAGGGCGAGAACACCGACCCGGTCTCCCACGCCCCGGGCCTCGAGGCCGCGTGGCGCATCTGGGCCCGGCGCAGCTCGACCGGCGCCACCAAGGACGCGCGCCGCCTCGCCGGATCCACCACCGGCATCGTCGCCAAGGCCGTCGCGTTCCTCACCGACTCCGGGTTCCTGCAGAGAACCGGCGACGACTCGGGCGGCACCTACCGCACCACGGCCCGCTACCAGCTCCAGGTCCGCGACCTGGCCGGCACCGCAGCCCTCTCCGAGCTGGCGGACCTCGGCATCGTGCCCGTCACGGACGGCTCCGCGAGCCTCCTGCCGCCCGCGGACGAGGACGACGGGGAGCTCGTGGCCGACGCAGGACTCCCCTTCCACTCCTGACCGGCCCCGCACCACTGCCCCACGACGTACCGCCTTACCGACTTACTACGACGAGAGTCCGCCGCCATGTACGAGCTGTCCCGGATTCGCCTCTACTCCATCGGGCCCGCCGGTGCGCGCTACGCCGACACCGTCCTGGACCTGCGGGGCGTCGGCGAGCCCGTGCCCGACCCCGCGCCCACCCAGGCGGAATTCTTCGAGGACGAGCCCGTCGGGCCGCCGCGCCGCCCCGCGCCCGCCGGCGTGCTCTTCCTGGAGAACGGCGGCGGCAAGTCGGTCCTGCTCAAGCTGATCTTCTCCGTGATGCTGCCGGGCCACCGGAACACGCTCGGCGGCGCCAGCTCCGGCGTCCTGCGCAAGTTCCTGCTCGCCGACGACTGCGGGCACGTGGCCCTGGAGTGGCAGCACACGCTCACGGGCGAGTGCGTCGTCGTCGGCAAGGTCAGCGAGTGGCGTGGGCGGCAGGTCTCGAACGACCCGCGGAAGTTCGCCGAGGCCTGGTACTCGCTGCGGCCCGGGCCCGGCATGAGCCTGGACTCGCTGCCCGTCGCCGAGTCCTCCGCCGTACGGGCCTCGGACGAGGGCGTGTCGGGCGCGCAGGGGCGGCGGCGCACCATGAAGGGCTTCCGGGACGCACTCACGGACGCGGGCAAGGCGTATCCGCACCTCGAAGTGCACTGGGAAGAGATCCACGACCGGTGGAACGAGCACCTGGGCGACCTCGGCCTCGACCCCGAACTCTTCCGCTACCAGCGCGAGATGAACGCGGACGAGGGTGAGGCCGCCGGTCTCTTCGCCGTCAAGAAGGACTCCGACTTCACCGACCTGCTCCTGCGTGCCGTCACCGACACCCGGGACACGGACGGGCTCGCCGACCTGGTCAGCGGGTTCGGAAACAAGTTGGGGCGGCGCGCCGAGCTGATCGCCGAACGCGAGTTCACCGCCGGCTCCGTGGACCTCCTCGGCCGCATCGTGGATGCCGCGGACACCCGGGCCCGCGCGCGCGACGTGCACGCCGGGGCCGAGCGCCGCACCCGCACCCTGGCCCGCAGGCTCGCCGCCCGCGCCGCTCTGGAGCGCGGCCGCGCCGCCGACCTCGCCCAGCAGGTCACCGCCGCCGCGCACACCGTCGGCGAGGCGGAGCAGGCCCGCGGCCGCAGCGCCCTCATCGCCTCCGAACTGGCGTACCGGCACGCCTCGTTGGCGCTCGCCGGAGCAGAGAAGGCCGCCGCCGCACAGAAGCGCGAGCTGGCCGACGCGCGCACCCTGCACGCGGCCTGGCAGGCCGCCGAGGCCGTCCTGCGCCACCGCGCCGCCGCCGACCGCTCCGCGCGCGTGGCCGTCGCCATCCGCGAGGCCGAGCGGGACGCCGCCCCGGCCCTCGCCGCCCGCGCCAAAGCCGCCGCCGACCTCGTACGCGCCCTGCACGGAGCGGCCGAGAGCGCCGAGCAGTTGGCCAACGAGGGTGAGGAGCGTTCCGCCGCGCTCCAGGAGGCGGGCGAGACCGCTCACCGTGACGCGACGGTCGCCGCGACGGAGGCGCAGCGCGCCCGCAGCGAGGTCGGACACCTGCGGCAGCGGCTCTCCGAGGTCGAGCAGGAGACCGCCGAGGCGGTGCGGGCCGGCTGGCTCGACGACACGGCGCCCGACGCCGACCCCGCGCGCGCGGCGCTCGCCGCGAGCGACGCGGAGAAGACCACGGTCGCCGCCTGGGACACGGCGCGTGACGCCGCACGGCGCGCGAGCGAGCACGCCCGGGAGGCGGCGGGCGCCGAGGCCCGCGCCGAACTCACCGCGGCCCGCGCCGCGGACGCCGCCACGGCTGCCGAGCACGCGTACGGGGCCGAGCACCGCGCCGCCGGTGCCCTCGCGCGCGAGGAGCGCGTCGCCGAGCTGCTCGGACTGTCCGGTGCCCCGGGAATCCCCGCCGTGGGGGTGCCCGCACCCCGGGGCGCGGCGGCCGACGGAGGTGCGACCGGGCACGCCCGCGCGGCGACCGCCCCCCGCGATCTCACCGAAACCCCGCTCACGGCCGAGGAGTTGGACCGCGCGGCCGACGACCTCAAGGCACTCCTCGACGACGGCGTCGCCTCCGCCGAACGCCAGCTCTTCGACCTGCGCACGGCCGCGGCCGATGACGCCCGCATCCTGGGCGCGCTCGGCGACGGCGGGCTCCTGCCGCCGGGACCCGACGTCCTCGCCACCGTCGAGTTCCTCGGCGAGCACGGCATCCCCGCCCTGCCCGGCTGGCGCTACCTCGCCCAGGCCGTCGACCCCGCGGACCACGCGCGCGTGCTCGCCGCACGCCCCGAGCTCGTCGACGGCGTCGTCATCACCGACCCCGACACGCACGCCCGGGCCCGCGAAGCCCTCGGCGGCGCCGCCCTGCTGCCCCGCTCCGCCGTAGCCGTGGGCACGGCGGCCGCCCTGCTCGCCCCGACACCCCACGAGGAGTCCGGCGACAGTGGCGTCTTCCTCGTGCCGCCGAACCCGGCGATGCACGACGAGCACGCCGCCGACGAGGAGCGGCAGGCGCTGCGCACGCGCGCGACGGAGCGCGACGAGGAGATCCGTGCCCTGGCCGCCCGGCTCTCCAAGGACCGCGAGCTCGCCGCCCGGATCGGCTCGTGGCGCACCGGCTGCCCGGCCGGACGCCTCGCCGAACTGACCGCCGCCGCACAGGAGGCACGCGCCTTCGCCGATGAGGCCGAGGCGGAACTCGCCGAGGCCCGCACGGTCCGCGCCGAGGCCGACGAGACCTCCGTCGAGGCGACCCGCGTACGCGACGAGCGGCAGGACGCGGCCCAGCGCGCGCGGCGCGTCGCCGACGCCCTCGCGGGCCTCGCGTTCCGGCTGCGTGAGCGATCCGGCTGGCAGGTCAAGCTGCGCGAACTCGCCGACGAGGCCGTCGAGTCGGAGGCACGCGCCCAGACGTGCCTGGAGCGCGCCCGCTCCGCCGACGAGGACCGCAGGGCGGCCCAGCGCGCCGCCGACGACGCCCGCCGAACCGCGCGCGCCCTGCGTGCCGAACGCGCGGAGATCGCCGGCGCCCCCGACGACGTACCGGCGGACCCGGAGCAGCCCGCTTCGGAGAGCGCCGCGCCGAAGCCGTCGCTGCCCGCCCTGCGCGAGGCGTACCGCGCGGCGTCCCAGGTCTACGAGAAGGTCGGCGTCGGTGCCGACCTGCGCGCCGAGCAGGCCCGCGCGGAGAGCGACGAGAGCGCCGCGCTCGCCGAGCTCGACCGGCTCAGCAACAAGGTCCGCACCCGCGCCGCCCAGCTCCTGGAGTCCCCCGACGGCTCCGACGGGCCGTCACGGCAGGCCGCCGCGGCGCGCGCCGACGAGCTGGTCCAGATCCTGGAGGCCCGCGTCTCCACGGCGAGCGAGCAGCTCGGACGCCTGCGCGGCGAGGCCGAGCGGCACGCGCCCGGGGACGGCGACGACGCCCACACCGAGCTGCCCGACGACCTCGTCCCCACCGGTGCCGAGCACGCCCAGACGCTCCTGCGCACCGCCACGGGTGAACTGGCCGCGCGTACCGATGCGTTGACGGTGGCGCGCGCAGCCCACACCGAACTCCTGGACGCCCACCGCGCTGCCGAAGACGCGACCGGTGGCTTCGAGGAGACCGCCGCGCTCCTCAAGGACCTGCTGCGCGACCACCCCGACCGGCACGAGTCCGAGCAGGACGAGCCCGAGCCCTACCCCGGCACCCTGGAAGAGGCCCGGCACGCGGCGGCCGAGGCCCGGCGCTCCCTGCGCGGGTGCGCCGCCGACCTGTCAGCCGCCGAGGCCTCCGTGCGCGACGCGAGCGACATCCTCGTACGGCATGCGAACGCCACGCGCTACGAGCAGGTGCGTACCCCCGCCCGGCAGCAGATCCGCGAGCTGCCCGCCTCGTCGCTGCCGGAGCACGCGCAGAAGTGGGCCGATGCGTTCGCGCCCCGGCTGCGCGTCCTGACCGACGAGCTGGAGCAGCTGGAGCGCAACCGCGACTCGATCGTGGACCGGCTGCGCGGACTCGTCGAGTCGGCGCTCGCCACGCTGCGCTCCGCCCAGCGCCTGTCCCGCCTCCCGGAGGGGCTCGGCGAGTGGTCGGGCCAGGAGTTCGTGCGCATCCGCTTCGAGGAGCCCGACCAGGCGACCCTCGTGGAGCGGCTCGGCGAGGTCGTCGACGAGGCGACCCGCGCCGCTCTCAAGAAGAACTCCGACCTGCGCCGCGACGGCATGTCCCTGCTCCTGCGCGGCGTCGCCGCCGCGCTCCAGCCCAAGGGCATCGCCGTCGAGATCCTCAAGCCGGACGCCGTGCTGCGCGCCGAGCGGGTCCCCGTCGGACAGATGGGCGACGTGTTCTCCGGCGGCCAGCTGCTCACCGCGGCCATCGCCCTGTACTGCACGATGGCCGCCCTGCGTTCGAACGACCGGGGCCGCGACAAGCACCGGCACGCGGGCACGCTGTTCCTCGACAACCCGATCGGCCGCGCCAACGCCACGTACCTGCTCGAACTCCAGCGGGCCGTGTCGGACGCGCTCGGCGTGCAGCTCCTGTACACCACCGGCTTGTTCGACACGACGGCACTCGCCGAGTTCCCGCTGGTCATCAGGTTGCGCAACGACGCGGACCTCAGGGCCGGGCTGAAGTACATCAGTGTCGAGGAGCACCTGCGGCCGGGCCTGCCGCAGCAGGACCCGGCCGAGGAGACCGTGCACGGGGAGATCACGGCGACGCGCATGTACAAGCGCCCCGCGGGCCGGCCGAGTTAGAGCCGGCCGAGTCAGAGCCGGCCGACCCGGAACCGGACGGCCAGGGCCCCTCGTTCGGGCCCTAGGCGTCGGCCCGCAGCAGATCGGCGCACTTCTCACCGATCATCATCGTCGTGATGCACGGGTTGACCGTGACGAGGTCCGGCATCACGGAGCCGTCGGCGACGCGCAGGCCCTCGGTCCCCTTCACGCGCAGCCGCGCGTCGAGCGGGGCCGAGGGGTCGTCGTCCGCGCCCATCTTCACCGTGCACGCCGGGTGGTAGACGGTGTTGTGGGTCTTGTGGATGTAGTCGAGCAGCTCGTCGTCCGTGCGCACATCCCGCCCGGGAGCCAGCTCCGCGCCCGCCCAGCCGCTGAGCGCGGGCTGTTCCGCGATGCGCCGCGCCAGCCTCAGCCCGTACGTCATCACGCGCGCGTCGTGCTCGTGCGTGAAGTACCGCGGGTCCACCAGCGGCTTGTCCCGGTAGTCGCGGGTGCGCAGCCGTACGGTGCCGCGTGACTTCGCGCGCGTCACGTTGGGCGTGAGGCAGAAGGCGTTCTCCGACGTCGGATAGCCGTACCGCGCGGTGTTCATGTCGAAGGGCACGGAGCCGTAGTGGAACATCAGGTCGGGCCGGTCGAGGCCGGGCTCGGTGTCGTAGAAGACGCCTGCTTCCCACCACTGGCTGGACGTGGTGGTCATCGGCTGCTTCGCCTCCCACATGATCACGCCCTCGGGGTGGTCCTGGAGGTTCTCGCCGACCCCGGGGGAGTCGACGAGCACGTCCACGCCCACCTCGCGCAGATGGCCGGCCGGGCCTATCCCGGACAGCATGAGGAGCTTGGGCGAGTCGATGGAGCCGCAGGAGAGGATCACCTCGCGGCGGGCCCGCACCGTCCTGGTGTGGATGAGATCGGGGTCGAGGTAGTCGGCGCCCACGCAGCGCCGGCTCTCGAAGACGAGCCGCTTGGCCCGTCCCCCGGTCCGCACCGTCAGGTTGGGCCGCTTGCCCATGACCGGGTGCAGATAGGCGACCGAGGACGACTGGCGGATGTTGTTCTCGTCGGAGTTGATCTGGAACCAGTTGGCGCCGCGCACCACCGTGTTGCCCGAGTTGAACGCCGTGGTCGGGATGCCCGCCTCGGCGCAGGCCGCGAGCAGCGCGCTGCCGCACGGGTCCGCGCCCTTGAGGGTGCGCAGCTTCACCGGGCCGGAGCGGCCGTGGTGGTCCCCGGGAGCGTCGTTGTTCTCCAGGCGCTTGTACAGCGGGAACACGTCCGCGGCGCTCCATCCCGTGCAGCCCGCCGCCGCCCAGTCGTCCAGGTCCTCGGCCGGCGCCCAGAAGGCGATGCACGAGTTGTGGGACGAGCAGCCGCCGAGGACCTTGGCGCGCGCGTGCCGCATGAAGCTGTTGCCGCTGGCCTGCGGCTCGACGGGGTAGTCCCAGTCGTAACCGGAATCCAACAGGGCCATCCAGCGGTCCAGTTGGAGGACGTTGTCGTCGCCGACGTCGCTCGGTCCCGCCTCCAGAACGCACACGGTGACGGACGGGTCCTCGGACAGGCGCGCCGCGACGACGTTTCCGGCGGTGCCTCCGCCGACGACGACGTAGTCGAAGACATCAGAGTTCACGGGCTGGTTCACGGGGTGGTGACCTCCTCCAGGGCGGCGGAATCATCGGACGGGGCAGGCTGGGCCGCGTGCTCGGCGAGGACGCCGGTGCGGTGCCGCTGGACGAACCAGTAGTAGGCGAAGCCGCCGCCGGCGATCACTCCGATGAACAGGACGGCGCCCCAGCGCAGGTACCAGTGGTAGGGGGCGGCGGCGTTGTAGACAGCCTCGCGCGGCCAGATCAGGTTGATGGTCATGGCGCCGCCCCACAGCACGGCGATGATGTTGACGGGCAGTCCCCAGCGGCCGAGGGAGAACTTCCCGTCGCCCGCCGGCTGCCACTTGCCGCGCAGGCGGGCCACCAGCATGGGGCCGGTGACCAGCAGATAGGCGAGGTAGATCATGATGATGCCGATACTGGTGACCACGGTGAAGATCTGCGGCTGGCGGATGTTGACGACCAGGATCGCGAGCGCCAGGACGCCGATGACGACGGCCGGGACGACCGGTGTCCTGAAGCGCGGGCTGACCCGGCCGAGGACCGACGACGCCGGCAGGTTGTTGTCGCGCGACATCGCGAAGGCGAGGCGGATCGCCGCCGTGTGCACGGCGAGCGCGCACACCGTGACCGCGATCAGGACGCACCACAGCATCGCCTTGCCGGCTGTCGGGCCGAGTACGTCGAGGACGACGTACTGCAGGCCGTCCGTCGACAGCTTCTTGCCGGTCAGGCTCGACACGCTCATCAGGGCGAGCAGCAGGATCAGCCCGCCGAGGACGAACGAGGCGACGATCGCGCGGATGATGGCGCGTGGCGCGCCCCGCGTCGGGTCGAGGGACTCCTCGCCGAGCGAGGCCGCCGTGTCGAAGCCGTACATGACGTACGCGGAGGCCAGCGACGCGACGAGGAACGCGCTCAGGTAGCCGAAGGGCTGGCCGTGGCCCGCCCCCGCCGTGTGCGTCACGACCTGCGGGCCGCGCACGATGTGCACCGCGAACAGGACGATCAGGACGACGGTCGCGATCAGTTCGAGGAAGACGCCGGCCGTGTTGATGGTCGCCATCAGCTTCACGCCGAAGGCGTTGACGAGTGTCGTGAAGAGGATCAGTACGGCGGCCAGGGCGACGGCGTTGGTCGCGACGTCGTACGGGCCGATGCCGTCCCCGATGAACTGGAAGGACGACGAGATCTGCGGCAGCGTCAGCTGGTAGGCGAGCGCGACGGCCGCGATCGACACGACCGAGGCGAGCAGCATCATCCACCCGGCGAGCCAGCCGATGTGTGGATTGCCGACCTTCTTCGCCCAGTTGTAGACCGAACCCGCGACGGGGTAACGGGCGGCCAGTTCCGCGAAGCACAGGGCGACCGTGAACTGGCCGCCGAACACCATCGGCCAGGACCACCAGTACGCGGGGCCGCCGTTCGCGAATCCGAAGTAGAAGAGCTGGAAGGTGCCGGTGAGGATGGAGATGTAGCTGATGCCCGCGGCGAAGGTGTGGAAATTGCCCAGCGTGCGCTTGAGTTCGGGCCGGTAGCCGAACTCGGCGAGCTCGGCGTCGTCCCCGCTCCGGCTCTCCTGCGTGCTGTCGTCCTGGCTCATGACGGCTCACCGTCCTCGGGACACACCGGCGGCGCGCCGAACCAGCCCTGCGCGACGGGCCGCGTATTGCGCCAGATGTGCTTGGTCTCGCGGTACTCGGCGAGCCCCGAGGGGCCGAGTTCGCGCCCGGTGCCGGACTGCTTGTAGCCGCCCCACTCCGCCTGGGGGACGTACGGGTGGTAGTCGTTGATCCAGACCGTGCCGAGGCGCAGGCCGGCCGCGACGCGTGCGGCCCGCGCCTCGTCGCTCGTCCATACGGCGCCGGCGAGCCCGTAGATCGAGTCGTTCGCGAGGCGCACCGCCTCCTCCTCGTAGGTGAACCGCTCGACGGTCAGGACCGGGCCGAAGGACTCGTCCTGCACGACGGACATGTCGCTCGTGCACGCGTCGAGGACGGTCGGCAGATAGTAGAAGCCCTGCTCGTACGCGGGCGCCTGCGGCCGTGCGCCGCCGCAGCGCAGCACCGCCCCTTCCTCGATGCCCTGTGCGACATACGCCTCGACCTTGGCGCGGTGCGCGGCCGAGATCAGCGGCCCCGTCTGCGCGTCCTCGTCGAACGGGCCGCCCAGTCGGATGAGTTCGGCGCGCCGTACGACCTCGTCGACGAAGCGGCCGTGCAGCGAGTCCTCCACGAGGAGCCGCGCGCCGGCTGAACACACCTGCCCCGAGTGCAGGAACACCGCGGTGAGCGCCATGTCGACGGCCGCGTCGAAGTCGGCGTCCGCGAACACGATGTTCGGGTTCTTGCCACCGAGTTCGAGGGCGACCTTCTTGACGGAGCCCGCGGCGGCGGCCATGAGCAGCCGTCCCGTCCGCAGACCGCCCGTGAACGACACGAGGTCCACGTCCGGATGGTCGCCGAGCGGCGCGCCCGCCTCCGGGCCCGCGCCGAGGACCAGGTTGGCGACGCCCGCGGGCAGTCCCGCCTCGTCGAGCAGCCGCATCAGATGGATCGCCGTGTGCGGGGTGAGCTCGCTCGGCTTCAGGACGAAGGTGTTGCCGGCGGCGAGCGCCGGGGCGACCTTCCACGCGGTCTGCAGGAGCGGGTAGTTCCACGGGGTGATCAGGGCGCACACCCCGACCGGCTCGTACACGACGCGGCTCTCGGCGCCCTCCGTCCCGGTCTCCACGACGCGTCCGGTGTCGGCGGCCGCGAGCCGCCCGAAGTAGCGGAAGCAGTTCGCGATGTCGTCGATGTCGTGCGCGCTCTCGACCAGCCGCTTCCCGGTGTCCAGGGACTCGGCACGGGCCAGCGCGTCCTTGTCGCGCACGAGCAGGTCCGCGACACGCACGAGGAGGTCGCCGTGCTCGGCCGCCGTCATCCGGGGCCACGGGCCTTCGTCGAAGGCGTGACGGGCCGCGGCGATCGCGTCGGCGGTGTCCTTGGCCCCCGCCTCGTCGACCACTGCGACGAGCGAGCCGTCCGCGGGGCAGCGGATCTGACGGGTCCGCTCGTCCCGGGCGGTGGTCCACACTCCGCCGATGAACAGGTCAGGCATGGGCACCACCCAGCTTCGAGGTCAGCCATTCATGGAAGATCCCGATGTGGTGCTCGGTCGGGACGAGCACGCCGCCGCGCCGGTAGGCACGGGAGCCCATCGCCGGCTGGGTCCGCTCGCAGGCCTGGAAGTCCTGGGCGTTGACCCGGTGGAACAGCTCCACGGACTTGGAGACATCGGCGCCTGCCGCGACGACCTCGGGCGCGTAGAGCCAGTCGCACTCGACGACCGTACGGTCCTCGGCCAGCGGGAACATCCGGTGCAGGATCACATGGTCGGGGACGAGGTTGATGAAGACCGTCGGTTTCACGGTGATCGCGTAGTAGCGGCGGTCCTGGTCGTCGGCGACCTGGGGCAGCCGGCCGAAGCCCTCGCTGCCGTCGACGGTGAAGCCCTTCACGCCGTCCCCGAACTCGGCGCCGTGGCCCACGTAGTACTGGGCGGCGTAGCCGTCCGCGAACTCCGGAAGGACGTCGGTCAGTTCGGGGTGGATCGTCGCGCAGTGGTAGCACTCCATGAAGTTCTCGACGATCAGCTTCCAGTTGGCCTTCACGTCGTACGAGATGCGCTTGCCGAGGGCGAGATCCTGGGTGTGGTAGCGCTCGATCGATGCCGTGTCGCCGAGCCGTTCGACGGCAGCGCCGATCACCGTCTCCTCGAAGGAGGGCGGCTCCTCGGCCAGGCAGACCCAGGCGTAGCCGAGCCACTCGCGCAGGGCGACCTTGACGAGGCCGTACTGGGTGCGGTCGACGTCCGGCATCTGTACGAGGTTCGGCGCAGCGATGAGCTTGCCGTCGAGGTCGTACGTCCACGCGTGGTACGGGCACTGGAGGTTGCGGCGGACCTGGCCCGACTCCTCGGTGCACAGGCGGGCGCCGCGGTGGCGGCAGACGTTGAGGAAGGCCCGTGGTTCGCCGGTGCGGGACCGGGTGATGAGGACGTTCTCGCGGCCGACCTGGACCGTGCGGAACGCGCCCGGCTTGTCGAGGTCGGCGGACCGCACGGCGCAGAACCACATCGATTCGAAGATGTGTTCCTGCTCCTGCCGGAAGATCTCCGGATCGGTGTAGTAGTGCCCGGGCAGCGTGGCCATCAGGCTGGGGGCAATGGGGGGCGTCGTCACGTGCGGACTCCTCAGGCGGGCGCGGCGGTAGGGCCTGTCCGGCGGACCAGGTCGGAACTGGGTGGCCGTACATGGTCCGTGCTGGTGAGTGGGGTCTGGTGCGTGCAGTTGCAAGGCGAAGGAGGGCGTCGACGCGGAGCGTTGGCAACCGACGACAACGCCGCAGATGTGCGTGCCGGACCCCGCGACTCCGGCGTGGTCCGCCGGAGAGGCCCTGGGCGGCTGAGGTCGAAGAGGTCGATGGGGTGCGCGATGGTGCCGGTGAGCGCGAGGTCGGCGACGATCTCGCCGACGACGGGCACGAACTCGAAGCCGTGGCCGGAGAACCCGGCGGTCTCGGTGGCGGACTCGGAGTGGGCGGGGTGCCGGGCGATCACGAAGTGCTCGTCGGGCGGGTTGGAGTACATGCGGGTGGCGGCTTTCAGGAAGGTCCCGGGCAGGCTGGGGATCTGACCCGCCAGGTGCTCCGCCATGGCCGTGACCTCATGTCCGAACCTCCGTACGGTCAGCGGCGGATGCGGGTCATCTTCGGGTCGAACAAGGGCTCGTCGGCGACGGTCGCGGGGATCTTCTCGCCGAAGTACTCGATGTGGACGCCGGTACCGGCGGCGAGCGGCGGCAGCCATGCGTACGCGACACAGCGACCCAGCGTGTAGCCGTACGACGCGCTGGTGACGTAACCGGCGGAGCCCCCTTCGACGTGCACGGGCTCCTTGCCGAGGACGACGGCCGCGGGGTCGTCCAGGAGGAGCGGCGTGAGCCTGCGGGCCGGTCGCTCGCCCTTCCGCTCCAGTGCGGCCCTGCCGAGGAAGTCACCGCGGTCCATGCGTACGGCGAAGCCGACGCCCGCCTCGTACGGGTCGTGCTCCTCGGTCATGTCGTGGCCCCAGGAGCGGTAACCCTTCTCCAGGCGCAGGCTGTTGAAGGCCGAGCGTCCGGCCGCGATCACGCCGTGCTCCCGCCCCGCCTCCCACAGCGTGTCCCACAGGCGCAGCCCCAGGTCGGCGGTGGTGTACAGCTCCCAGCCCAGCTCACCGACGTAGGACAGGCGCATCGCGGTGACGGGCACGTGGCCGAGGTAGGTCTGCTTGGCGCGGAAGTAGCCGAAGCCCTCGTGCGAGAAGTCGTCGCGGGTCAGCGGCTGGACGAGGTCGCGGGCCAGCGGGCCCCAGACGCCGATGCAGCAGGTCCCGGAGGTGATGTCCCGGATCTGTAGGTCACCGGGCGCGTGGCGCGTGAGCCAGTCCAGGTCGGCGGGGGAGTTCGCGCCGATCTGGAACAGGTCCGGCGCGAGACGGGCGACGGTCAGGTCGGACCGGATGCCTCCCGCCTCGTTCAGGAGGAGCGTGTACGTGACCGCGCCCGGCTTCTTCGCGAGATTGTTCGACGTCATGCGCTGGAGGAAGTCGAGGGCGCCCGGACCCGTGACCTCCAGACGGCGCAGCGGCGTCATGTCGTAGAGGGCGACCTTCTCGCGGGTGGCCTTCGCCTCGGCGGCCGCGATGGGCGACCAGTAGCGGGCCGACCAGGCGTCGCGCTCGGGCAGGTCACCGGTGGGCAGGTCCGCGTTCGCCTCGTACCAGTGCGGCCGCTCCCAGCCGCCGCCCTCCAGGAAGTACGCGCCGAGCTGCTCCTGGCGGGCGTGGAAGGGGCTCACCCGCAGCGGCCGCGGCTGCTCTGCCGGCTGGAGCGGGTGCAGGACGTCGTAGACCTCGACGAACTGCTGCGCCCCTCGGTCGTGCACATAGGCGGGGGAGCGTTGGGCGTCCTCGAAGCGGGTGAGGTCGCACTCGTGCACGTCGACGGAGGGCCGTCCGTCGACCATCCACTCGGCGACCGCCTTGGCGACGCCCGCCGAATGCGTCACCCACACTGCCTCGGCCAGCCAGAATCCGCGCAGGGCACGGGTCTCGCCGAGGACCGGCATCCCGTCGGGCGTGAAGGAGAAGACGCCGTTGAAGCCCTCCTCGATCTCCGTCCCGCGCAGCGCGGGGATCAGCCACCGGCAGTCCTTCCAGCTGGGCGCCCAGTCCTCCTCGGTGAACGGCAGCGACGACGGCATGTCCAGCTCACTCGCCCGCGCCTCGTCGTAGTCGAGGACCGTGAACGGATCGACGGGCAGTGGCTTGTGGGCGTAACTGCCGATGCCGATGCGGTCGGTGTGCTCACGGAAGTACAGATCACGGTCCTGGAAGCGGAGGATCGGCTTCGAGGCTTCCGTGCGGGGGTCGTCGGCTCCTTCGAGCTCCGCCATGGGCCTGGTCTTCGCGTACTGGTGGGCGAGGGGCAGGAGAGGGACGTCCACGCCCGCCATGCGGCCGATCACCGGGCCCCAGAATCCGGCGGCGGAGACGACATGATCGGCCGGGAAGCTGCCGCGGTCGGTGACCACCGCCGTGACCCGGCCGTCCTCCTGCTCGATGCCGGTGACCGTGTTCCGGTCGAGGAACGTGGCGCCGCGCTCGCGGGCGCGTTCCATCTGGGCGCGGGAGGCGAGCAGGGCACGGGCCAGGCCGTCGTCGGGGGTGTGGAAGCCGCCGAGTACGACCGACTCGTCGATGAGGGGCCACAGTTCCTTGCACCGGTCGGCGCTGACGAGTTCGCCGCGCACGCCCCAGGAGGCGGCGTAGCCGGCCTTGCGGTGCAGGTCGGCCCAGCGTTCGGGGGTGGTCGCCAGCTCCAGGCCGCCCACCGGGTTGAAGCAGGAAAGTCCGTCCACCTCAAGGGTGTTGAACTTCTCCACCGTGTACCGGGCGAACTCCGTGAGGGTCTTGGACGGACCCGTCTGGAAGACCAGTCCCGGCGCGTGCGAGGTGGACCCGCCGGGGGCCGGCAGCGGGCCCTGTTCGAGGACGGTGACGTCGGTCCAGCCGCGGGCCGTGAGCTCGTCGGCGAGGGAGCAGCCGACGATTCCGGCGCCGATGACGACGACGCGAGGGCTGGATGTTCCGGGCTTTTCGGGCGTGCTGGACATGCCCCTCCTCATGCTGGTGGGGATGGAATGGCCTTATGCGGCGGGTATGTTGGCGCGCTCCGCGGCGATGGTCGTGTCCTGGCCGTGGCCGGTGTGGACAACCGTGCCGCCCGGCAGGGTGAGGAGCCGGCTGCGGATGGACACCGCGATCGTCGGGGCGTCGGAATACGAGCGCCCGGTAGCGCCCGGGCCGCCGTGGAAGAGAGTGTCGCCGGTGAACACGGCGTCGAGGAACGGCACGTAGAGGCTGCAGCTGCCCCAGGAGTGACCGGGGGTGTGCAGAACCTGGACGTCGACCCCGGCGACGGTGAGGAGCATCCCGTCGGTGAGCTCCGCGTCTGGCTTGCGGTCCTGGTGCACCGTCTCCCACAGCTCGTGCTCGGCGGGATGCAGGAGAACGGGGGCGCCGGTCGCCTCGGCCAGATCGGCCGCGGCGCCGATGTGGTCGTCGTGCCCGTGGGTGCAGACGATCGCGGTGACGCGGCGCCCGGCGACGGCGGCAGTGATCGGTCCCGCGTCGTGCGCCGCGTCGACGATCAGGACCTCCTCGTCGTCGCCGATCAGCCACACGTTGTTGTCGACGTCGAACGTCTCGCCGTCCAGGCTGAACGTGCCGGAGGTGACGACGCGTTCGGCGCGGGCCGCAGGGCTCACAGGACCACCACCGAGCGCAGCACGTCGCCGCGGTGCATCTTCGTGAACGCCTCCTCCACCTGGTCGAGGGCGATCGTCTCGGTCACGAACCCGTTCAGGTCGAGCAGCCCGTAGAGGTACTGGTCGATGAGGACCGGGAAATCACGGCTCGGCAGGCAGTCCCCGTACCAGGAGGACTTGAGGGCGCCGCCGCGCGAGAACAGATCGATGAGCGGAATGTCCAGCGTCATGTCCGGCTCGGGCACCCCGACCTGCACCAGCACGCCCGCGTGGTCGCGCATGTAGAACGCCTGCTTGTACGTTTCGGGGCGGCCGACCGCGTCGATGGCGATGTCGACGCCGAACCCACCGGTGAGCGCGCGTACCGCCTCGATCGCGTCCGTGCCACGGGAGTTGACCGTGTGCGTGGCACCGAACTTCTCGGCCTGGTCGAGCTTCTTGTCGTCGATGTCGACGGCGATGACGCGGCGCGCGCCGTTGAGGCAGGCGCCCGCGATGGCCGCGTTGCCGACGCCGCCGCAGCCGATCACGGCGACGGTGTCGCCGCGCTGGACGTTGCCCGTGTTCACGGCCGCGCCGTAGCCGGCCATCACGCCGCAGCCGATCAGGCCCGCGGCCTCGGGACGCGCCGCAGGGTCGACCTTGATCGCCTGCCCTGCCGCGACCAGGGTCTTCTCGGCGAACGCGCCGATGCCGAGCGCGGGGCTCAGCGGCGTTCCGTCGAGCAGTGTCATGGCCTGCGTCGCGTTGCGCGAGTCGAAGCAGTACCAGGGGCGGCCGCGGCGGCAGGAACGGCAGGTGCCGCACGGGGCGCGCCAGGCGAGCACCACGTAGTCGCCGGGGGTGAGGTCGGTGACTCCGTCACCGACGGACTCGACGGTGCCGGCCGCCTCATGGCCGAGCAGGAACGGGAAGTCGTCGTTGATGGCGCCCTCCCGGTAGTGCAGATCCGTGTGGCAGACCCCGCACGCCTGCACCTTGACCAGAACCTCGCCCGGGCCGGGATCGGGTACGACGATCGTCTGCACCTCGACGGGTGCGCCCTTTTTCACAGCGACGACGGCGCGGACCTCATGTGGCACGACCAAACTCCTCTGCTGTTGCGCACTGCACGCCCGGTTGCGCGATGAGGAACATCTTGGAAACGCCATCAAGGCCCCGTCAAGGGGTGGGAGTTAATGCTTGGCAAAACGATCGGCCGCACCGAAACGTCGTCGACACGCGCAGAACGCGGGGCCAGGTTTCCCTGACCCCGCGTTCAGTAACCGTGCTGCCGAACGTCCTGCTAGAAGCCGTATCCCATCCGGCGCGACAGTTCGGTCGAAGCCGCGACGGTGCGTTTGGCCAGCTCGGGGAGGTGTTCCTCGGTCAGCCGGTACACGGGACCCGACGCGCTGATCGCGCCGATGACCTTTCCGTCGTGGGCGAACACGGGGGCCGCGACCGCGGCGAGGCCGACCTCCAGCTCCTCCACGGCCACGGCGTACCCCTGGTCGAGCACGGCCTCCAGCTCGGCCCGCAGTGACGCCGTGCCGGTCGCCGTGTGCGGGGTGAAGCGCGCCAGCGGGCGGGCGAGCAGGCCCTCGCGCAGCGCGGACGGCAGATGGGCGAGCAGCACCTTGCCGCTCGATGTGGCGTGCAGGGGAGTGCGTCTGCCCAGCCAGTTCTGCGCCGTGACGGAGGCCGAGCCGCGCGCCTGCATGATGTTGACGGCGACATCGTCGTCGAGGATCGCGATGTTGACCGTCTCGCCCAGTTCGTCGGCCAGTTCACGACAGACGGGCACGCCCTCCTGTGAGATGTCCAGGCGCACTGCCGCCGCCCCCGCGAGGTGCAGTACACCCGCCCCCAGGTAGTACTTACCGCGGTCCTTGGCCTGCCCGACCAGGCCCCGGTTCTCCAGTACTCCGAGCAGTCGGAAGGCGGTGGACTTGTGCACGTCCAGCTCGTCGGCGATCTCGGTGACGCCCGCCTCGCCGTGTCGGGCGAGGATCTCGAGGACGCTCACCGCGCGGTCCACGGACTGGACGGAGGCGGCCGCGCCCTTCGAGGTCTTCTCCGGTGCCGTCGTGCCTGGTTCGGCCTGCGATTCCTTGCGGGTCATCACTCAACTCTCACCACCCTGCGACCCCTTGGCGGGTCGCATCTTCGAGAAGCCCTTGACGCGGCGGGCACCTCGACCGGATTCTGTTGCGCATAGCGCTCCCTCGTGCGCCATGCGGAACGCCATGTTACCGAACAGTCCTGAGTCAGACAGCCTTGGACCAAGAGGGGGGCCCGTGATACCCGTCTGCCGCCTTGAAGACCTCCCCGAGGGCGGATCCGTCCGCATCGACACAGCACCGCCCATCGCCGTCTTCCATGCTGACGGTGAGCTGTATGCCATCGACGACACCTGCACCCACCAGGACGCCTCCCTGTCGGAGGGCTGGCTGGAGGGCTGCCTGGTCGAATGCCCGCTCCACGAGGCTTCATTCGATCTCCGCACCGGGCGGCCGACCTGCCTGCCCGCCCGCCGCCCTGTACGCACCCACCGGGTGACCGTCGACGACGGCGTGGTCCACGTCCATCCTGCCGCCGAGGAAGGTACCGCCGCATGAGCACTGTCAACGGAATGAGGACGGGATCCGGCATGAGGACCGTGACCGTGGTGGGCGCCTCGCTCGCCGGGCTGTACGCCGCCCGTGAGCTGCGGGCCCAGGGCTTCGACGGGCGGCTCGTCATCGTGGGCGAGGAGCCGCACCGTCCGTACGACCGCCCGCCGCTGTCCAAGGACTTCCTCCTCGGGAAGGCCGGCGAGGACCAGCTCGCCCTGTCCGACGTCGACGAGACGCTGGAACTGGGCGCCGAGTGGATGTTCGGCGTGCGGGCCCGCGGGCTCGACGCGCGCGGTCGCACCGTCCTCCTGGAGGACGGCCGCACGGTGTCCACGGACGGGGTCGTCATCGCCACCGGGGCGAGCGCCCACCGGCTGCCCGGCCCCGCCCTCACCGGCGTGCACACGCTCAGGACCCTGGACGACGCGCGCTCCCTGCGTGCCGAACTGCTGCGCGGGCCGCGGCGCGTGGTCGTGATCGGCGGTGGGTTCATCGGCGCCGAGACAGCGTCTTCCTGTGCGGCGCTCGGCCACTTCGTCACCGTCGTGGAGGCGGCGCCGCTGCCGCTTCTGCCCCAACTCGGGCCGGAGATGGCCGCGGTGTGCGCGGGGCTCCACGCACGCGGCGGGGTGGAACTGGTCACGGGCGTCGGGGTCGCGGCCCTGCGCGGCGACACCGCTGTCCACGGAGTGGAACTGGCCGACGGGCGTGTGCTGCCCGCCGACGTGGTCGTCGTGGGCATCGGGGCCGTGCCCAACACGGGCTGGCTCGCCGGTTCGACGCTGGCGCTGCACGACGGCGTGCTCTGCGACGACGGCTGCGTCACGGCGCTGCCACAGGTCGTGGCGGTGGGCGATGTGGCCCGCGTGGGCGGGGCGCGGGCCGAGCACTGGACGAGCGCCACGGCCCAGCCGCGGGTCGCCGTACGCAATCTGCTGGCGGGCCGCGCCGTCGAGACCGTGCGGCCGCTGCCGTACTTCTGGTCGGACCAGTACGGCTCGCGCATCCAGTTCGCCGGGCGCAGGAAGGACGGGGACCTGGTCCGCGTCGTCGAAGGCGCCGTGGAGGACGGGAGTTTCCTCGCACTCTACGAGCGCGCGGGCGTGACCACGGCAGCGCTCGCGGTGGACCGGCCACGACCGTTCACCCGCGTGCGCCGGGAACTGGCGCGCTGCGAGGCGCGACCGGTCATGCAGAACGTCGCGGAGCCGGTGGCGCTGTGACGATGGCTCGCGCTTCGCGCGCGTAGGTAGCCGACACCTGCCCCAGCGCTACGCCACCGCCACCGCCACCGATCCCGCTCCCACGTACCTACGCAGACGCACGCGGGCGCACCTGACTGCTGACGCGCCATCTATACGCACCTACGTATGCGTCAACTGTCCGGCCCTGCCACGCCTCCGTATGCGTTCCGGGGCCGGACGGCCCTGCGCGCGTGCCTGCCGGCGGGCCTGGCGACGCTCCCTGCGCAACTGCCGTGCCGTGCTGTTGGGCGCGGACACCACGCCGTTGCGCTGGTTCCACACCTGTCGGGTCACCCAGACGTCCAGCACGCCCCAGGTCGCCACGACCGTGCTCCCCACGCTGCTCAGCACCATCGGGAACGCCAGCCATGAGTCGGCGAATGTGCACAGGAACGCGATCACCGCCTGTATCAGGGTCAGCGCGACGATGAGCACCGCCCGTACCGCCGCCGTCCGCACCGGATCAGGCAGCCGACGCCGGCCCGCCGGCTCCTCGACCCACAACTCCCCGCGCCGCTCTGCCGTGCCCATCAGTTCGTCACTCCCCACCGCCGTCACAGCCCGCCGCCCTGAGTGCTCCCGCACCGGGGCTCTTCAATGGCTGCCCGGATTGCGCCGCTTTACGCTGCCCGCTCACCCCGTGCGGGCCTCATCACGTATGACCCGTAAGGAAGGACGTACGGCGGCGTCGAAAGATTCCCCCGGATTGCGGCGGTCACTTCCGCCCCGCCGAAGATCGATCGATTCCGGCCAACTGCCGCCCGCGCCAGGCCGGATGATGCCGGATTCCGAGCGTCACTTTGCGGGATGCAATCTCCCGCAATGCCCGGACACATGCTGACGTCCCACTCCACCTGCCACCGGACAGCATCCGGACAGCCCTTCGAGTTGCTCCTGCGTCAGTAGTAGGCTCGCGCCGTTTGTTGCCGCACATGTGTACCCCTGACCGCAGGGGTCGATCTGGGGGAGGCCATGCGCTTTCGCGGGAAGTCCATCCGCCGGAAGATCGTGGCGTTGCTCCTGGTGCCGCTGGTATCCCTGACCGCCATCTGGGCTTTCTCCACGGTGATCACGGGCCGCGCCGCGACGCAACTGCTGTCGTCGGGGAGGGTCGCGGACGAGATCGGCTACCCGATCGCCGACGCCGGCCGGACCCTTCAGGAAGAGCGCCGCCAGACCCTTGTCTATCTGGCCGATCCCCGGGCCTCGGACGCCCTCTCCAAGCTGCGCAGCCGCCGCAGCGCCTCCGACGAGGCGATGGCCCAGATCAAGGCGAAGGCCGAGAACTCCGGGATCCGCGACGACATGAGCGACGACTCCCGGCGCCGCATCTCCACCGTCGTCGAGGGATTCGACGGCATCGAGTCCCTGCGCCGCAACGTCGACGAAGGAACCGTCACCCGCGAGCAGGCCCTCGACTTCTACAACCGCCTCATCGACCCGACGTACGACTTCCTGCTCACGCTCAGCTCCTTCGACAACTCGACGATGGACCGCCAGGGCCGCGCCGTCATCGGCGTGCTGCGCGCGCGTGAACTGCTGTCCCGCGAGGACGCGTTGGTCGGCTCGGCGCTCGTCGCCCGCAGGATCACGCACAAGGAACTGCGTCAGGTGTCCGACCTCGTCGCCCAGCGCGGCATTCTGTACGACACCAGCCTCGCGCTGCTCCCCGACGACGACCGCGCCGAGTTCGAGCGCTACTGGAAAAGCGCCGACACGGCGACCCTGCGCACGGCGGAGAACACACTCGCCGACTCCACGGCCGGCACCCCCAGGGGCGTCACCGCACGCGCCTGGAACGATGCTTCGGGCCAGGTGCTCGACGAGCTGGTCAAGCGCGACACCGCCGCCACGGAGCGCTATCAGGACCGGGCGCGCCCCGTCGCGATCAATGTCTTCCTGCAGGCCGGAGCCGCCGGTGTGCTCGGCCTGCTCGCGGTGCTCCTCTCGCTGTTCCTGTCCGTACGCATCGGCCGCGGCCTCGTCCGCGACCTGCGGCGGCTGCGCCTGGAGGCCCACGAGGCCTCCGGTGTCCGGCTGCCCAGCGTGATGCGCCGCCTCGCGGCCGGCGAACGCGTCGATGTGGAGACCGAGGCCCCCCGCCTGGAGTACGACAAGAACGAGATCGGGCAGGTCGGTCAGGCGCTCAACACCCTTCAGCGCTCGGCCGTGGAGGCGGCCGTGAAACAGGCCGAACTGCGCCACGGCGTCTCCGAGGTCTTCGTCAACCTCGCCCGGCGCAGCCAGGTGCTCCTCCACAAGCAGCTCACCCTGCTCGACACGATGGAGCGCAGGACCGAGGACACCGACGAACTCGCCGACCTGTTCCGCCTCGATCACCTGACCACGCGTATGCGGCGTCACGCGGAGGGCCTGGTGATCCTCTCCGGGGCCGCCCCCTCCCGGCAGTGGCGCAGGCCCGTCCAGCTCATGGACATCGTCCGGGCCTCCGTCGCCGAGGTGGAGGACTACGAGCGCATCGAGGTCCGGCGCCTGCCGCGCATCGCGGTCACCGGCCCCGCCGTCGCCGACCTCACCCACCTCGTGGCCGAACTCCTGGAGAACGCCACGGTGTTCTCGCCGCCGCACACCGCCGTGCACGTCATCGGCGAGCGTGTCGCGAACGGCTTCACCCTGGAGATCCACGACAGGGGCCTCGGCATGGCGGCCGACGCGCTCCTCGACGCCAATCTGCGGCTCGCCGAGACGCCCGAGTTCGAACTCTCCGACACCGACCGGCTCGGCCTCTTCGTGGTCAGCCGGCTCGCCCAGCGCCAGAACGTCCGCGTCTCGCTCCAGCCGTCCCCGTACGGCGGCACGACCGCGGTCGTCTTCATCCCGGACACCCTGCTCACCGACGCCCCCGACACCGAGGGCGCCGGCTTCCGTCTCGACCGTCCGAACAGTCCCCGGCGCGGCGAGGGCCCCGGCGTGCGCTCCCCGAAGCTCTCCACGGCGGGCAGCCCGCTCCCGGGCCTCCCCGCCTCTCTCCTGGACGGGCCCGTGGAGCTGGAGGCGCCTCTGGCGGCGTCGGACCTCGCGCCCTTCCCCGGCGCTCTCGACGACGAGGACAGCGAACGAGGCGGGCTCTTCCGGCCGCGCCGCCGCCCCGCCGGGCTCCCCGGAGAGCAGCACCAGCACGCGCGCGACGAGTTCGAGAACCGGCCCGATCCGACGCGTCGCGCCGGTGGACCCGCGGGCCCCGACGCCGATGAAGCGCCCGTGCCGCTGCCGCGCCGCAGGGCGCCCAAGCTCGTCAGCTCGCACGGCAGGCCCGTCACACACACGAGGCCCGGAGAGTCGGAACCGGACAACCGCCGCGCAGACGCGCAGCCCGAGACCCCGGGCGGCGTCCCGCCCGAGCCCACGGCCCCGACCCCGGACACCCCCCGGGACACGTACCGTCCGGAAGCCCCGGAGGGACCCCGCGAGCGCCGCCTCACGTCGGCGTCCGTGCCGGACCTGCCGCGCAGGCGCGCCCGTGCCGAGGCCCCGGAGGACGTGACCCCCGCACGTCGCCCGGATCCGGTGCGCGACCCCGCGTTGGAACCGGCCGCCGACGCCCCCGCGCCGAGCGCGCCGAGTGGTCTGCCCCGCCGTGTACGGCAGGCCAATCTCGCCCCGCAGCTCAAGGAAGGACCCGACCTGCGCGCCGACCGCGTCGCAGACCGGGAGGGGCCCAACCACTCGGACAGCCCCGCCGAGCGCGACGCCGACGAGGTCCGCAACAGGATGGCCTCGCTCCAGCGAGGCTGGCGCCGCGGCCGCGAGGAGAACGCCGCAGGCGACGACGCCTCCGACGGCACAGCACAGGGAACGACATCTGAGGGGGACGGTCGATGACCGCACCGAAGGCCGCCGCACACACCACCGCGAACGGCGGTTCCGGGGAGCTGAACTGGCTCCTGGACGACCTGGTGGAGCGCGTCGCCAGTATCCGCAAGGCGCTCGTGCTGTCCGGGGACGGCCTCCCGACCGGGGTCTCCCAGGACCTCACCCGGGAGGACAGCGAGCACCTCGCCGCCGTCGCCTCCGGCTTCCACAGCCTGGCCAAGGGGGTCGGCCGGCACTTCGAGGCGGGCAGCGTCCGCCAGACCGTCGTGGAGCTGGACGACGCCTTCCTCTTCGTCACGGCCGCCGGCGACGGCAGCTGCCTCGCCGTCCTGTCGGACGCGGACTCCGACGTCGGCCTCGTCGCGTACGAGATGACCTTGCTGGTCAAGCGGGTCGGCGTGCATCTCGGGACCGCGCCGCGCACCGATCTGTCCGCCGGCGGGTAGTGGGCCGGTATGAGCCCTGACGGGGAGGGGACACAGGAGACGCACCACTGGTTCGACGACGACGCCGGACCGGTGGTCCGCCCGTACGCCATGACACGTGGCCGCACCACCAGCGCGGCCCAGCATCGTCTCGACCTGATCGCGGTCGTCGTCGCGGAACACCGCACCGGCGACCCCGCCGCCGACCAGACGCTGTCCCCGGAGCACGTGGACATCGTCGGGCTGTGCCGCGACAGCCCTCAGTCGGTGGCGGAACTCGCCGCGGAACTCGACCTTCCGATCGGCGTCGTACGTGTCCTCATCGGCGATCTCGTCGACGAGGAACTGGTCCATGTGACGCGGCCCGTACCCCCTGCCGAGCTCCCGGACGAGAGTATTCTGCGCGACGTGATCAACGGTCTCAGGGCGCTCTGACCCACGCGTACACCGAGGCCACACACGGGGGTGGGGACCAGGCGAGCAGCGGGGCGAACAACGGAGACGCACGTGACAGGCTGGCAGTTCTGGATCGACCGTGGCGGCACGTTCACCGATGTCGTCGCGCGGCACCCCGACGGACGCCTGCTCACCCACAAGCTCCTTTCCGACAACCCCGCCCGCTACCGCGACCCCGCCGTCGCCGCGATCCGCGAACTCCTCGACGACGAGGGCGAGCCGGGGCACACCAGCGTCGACTCCGTCCGCATGGGCACCACCGTCGCCACCAACGCCCTCCTGGAACGCAAGGGCGAACGCACCGCCCTCGTGGTCACCCGGGGCTTTCGCGACGCCTTGCCCATCGCGTACCAGAACAGGCCTCGCATCTTCGCGCGCCGCATCGAACTGCCCGAACTGCTCCACGAACGGGTCATCGAAGCCGACGAGCGCGTCGACGCCCACGGCGCCGTCCTCACCCCCCTCGACACGGACGCACTCGAAGTGTCGCTGCGCCAGGCGTACGACGACGGGATCAGGGCCCTCGCCGTCGTCTGCATGCACAGCCATCTGTACCCCGACCACGAGCGGCGGATCGGCGCCCTCGCGGCCCGGATCGGCTTCCCGCAGATCTCGCTCTCCAGCGAGGTCAGCCCCCTGATGAAGCTCGTCCCGCGCGGCGACACGACGGTCGTCGACGCCTACCTGTCGCCGGTCCTTCGCCGCTACGTCCAGCAGGTGGCGGATCAACTCGCGGGCGTACGCCTGATGTTCATGCAGTCCAACGGCGGGCTCACCGAGGCCGGACAGTTCCGCGGGAAGGACGCCATCCTGTCCGGACCCGCCGGCGGCATCGTCGGCATGGCCCGGGTCTCCCGCCTCGCCGGCTTCGACCGGGTCATCGGCTTCGACATGGGCGGCACGTCCACGGACGTGTCGCACTACGCGGGGGAGTACGAGCGCGTCTTCACCACGCAGATCGCCGGCGTGCGCCTGCGCGCCCCCATGCTCGACATCCACACCGTCGCGGCCGGCGGGGGGTCCGTCCTTCACTTCGACGGCAGCCGCTACCGCGTGGGCCCCGACTCCGCGGGCGCCGACCCGGGACCCGCCTGCTACCGAGGCGGCGGCCCGCTCACCGTCACCGACGCGAACGTGGCCCTCGGGCGGATCCAACCCGCCCATTTCCCCGCAGTGTTCGGCCCCGACGGGGACCAGCCCCTGGACCACACCCTCGTACGGGACCGTTTCGCCGCGCTGGCCCGCGACATCCGCGACCGCACCGGCGACGACCGCACTCCGGAACAGGTCGCGGAGGGCTATCTGCAGATCGCCGTCGCCAACATCGCGAACGCCGTGAAGCGGATCTCCGTCCAGAAGGGCCACGACGTCACCCGCTACGCCCTCACCACCTTTGGCGGGGCGGGCGGCCAGCACGCGTGCCGCGTCGCCGACTCGCTCGGCATCCGCACCGTCCTCGTACCGCCCATGGCCGGAGTCCTGTCCGCGCTCGGCATCGGTCTCGCCGACACGACCGCCATGCGTGAGCAGTCCGTCGAGGCACCGCTCGAACCGTCCGCCATGCCGCACGTCCACAAGACCGCCGACGACCTGGAGGGCGCGGCCCGCGCCGAACTCCTCGCCGAGGATGTGCCCGAGGACCGTATCCGTGTCGCCCGCCGGGCCCAACTGCGCTACGACGGCACCGACACCACGCTCACCGTGGAACTCACGGAGCCCGACACGATGCGCGCCGCCTTCGAAGAACGCCATCGCGCCACCTACTCCTTCACCCTCGACCGCCCTCTCGTCGTCGAAGCACTCTCCGTCGAAGCTACCGGCCTCACCGCACCCCCCGACCTGTCCGCCCTCGCACCCCGCTCGGCCCCGCCCGCCGCCCCGGAAACCGTCAGCCTCCACACCGGCGGCACCTGGCGCGACGTGCCCCTGCACCGACGCGACCAACTGCCGCCCGGCGAAAGCGTCACCGGACCCGCGATCATCGCCGAGTCCGGCTCCACGACGGTCGTGGACGACGGCTGGCGAGCGGCCGTGACGGACGACGGCCACCTGACCATGGAACGGGCGGCGGTCACGGAGAGTTCCGACATCGGCACGGCAGCCGACCCCGTACTCCTCGAAGTCTTCAACAACCTCTTCATGTCGATCGCCGAACAGATGGGCGCCCGACTGGAGTCCACCTCCCAGTCGGTCAACATCAAGGAGCGCCTCGACTTCTCCTGCGCGCTCTTCGACCCTGACGGCAGCCTCGTCGCGAACGCCCCCCACATCCCCGTCCACCTGGGATCCATGGGCACCAGCGTCAAGGAGGTCATCCGCCGGCGCGGCACGCGCATGCAGCCGGGGGACACATACGCGGTCAACGACCCCTACCACGGGGGCACCCACCTCCCCGACGTCACCGTCGTCACCCCGGTCTTCGACACGGAGGGTGAGCGGATCCTGTTCTACGTCGCCTCGCGCGGCCACCACGCGGAGATCGGCGGCATCGCCCCCGGCTCCATGCCCGCGGGCAGCCGCACCATCGAAGAGGAAGGCATCCTCTTCGACAACTGGCTGCTCGTCGAAGGGGGCCGCTTCCGTGAGACGGAGACCCTGGGCCTGCTCACCGGCGGCCCGTATCCGTCGCGCAACCCGCGCACCAACCTCGCCGACCTGCGCGCCCAGATCGCCGCCAACCAGAAGGGCGTCGACGAAGTCGCCCGCATGATCGACCACTTCGGGCTCGACGTCGTCCAGGCGTACATGAAGCACGTGCAGGACAACGCGGAGGAAGCTGTGCGCCGCGTTGTCGACGCACTGCAGGACGGCGAGTTCGCCTATGAGACCGACTCGGGCGCCATGATCCGAGTCCGGGTCACCGTGGACCGCGAGCAGCGCAGCGCGACCGTCGATTTCAGCGGCACGTCACCGCAGCTCGCCACCAACTTCAACGCCCCCTTCGCCGTCGTCAACGCGGCCGTCCTGTACGTCTTCCGGACCCTCGTGGACGACGACATCCCCCTCAACGACGGCTGCCTGCGCCCCTTGCGCATCGTCGTCCCGCCCGGCTCGTTCCTCGCCCCCGAGCCGCCCGCCGCCGTCGTCGCCGGCAACGTGGAGACCTCCCAGGCCATCACCGGCGCCCTCTACGCGGCCCTGGGCGTCCAGGCCGAGGGCTCCGGGACGATGAACAACGTGACCTTCGGCAACGAGAGCCACCAGTACTACGAGACCGTGGCCTCGGGCTCCGGAGCCGGCGACGGCTTCGACGGAGCGCCCGTCGTACAGACCCACATGACCAACTCGCGGCTCACCGACCCCGAGGTCCTCGAGTGGCGACTGCCCGTCCTGCTCGAGGAGTTCGCCGTGCGGCGAGGCAGCGGGGGCCCCGGCCGGTGGCGCGGCGGCGACGGCGCCGTACGCCGCCTCCGCTTCCTCGAACCCATGACCGTGTCCACCCTCTCGCAGCACCGCAGGGTCCCGCCGTACGGCATGGCGGGCGGCGCGCCGGGGGCCCTGGGCGCCAACTCCGTGGAGCACCCCGACGGCACGGTCGACCGGCTCGCCGGCAGCGACTCGGCGGACGTGCTCCCCGGCGACGTACTCGTCATCGAAACCCCCGGAGGCGGCGGATACGGTCCGCCGCCGCCCGCCGGGAACGACCACAGCGACAGCAGTGAGGCAGGAGAAGACAGCCATGATCTTCGGGCGTTCTGAGCGCGGCAAGCCCCCAGTGGAGCCCGTCACGCTCAAGATCCTCGTGGCCGGCGGATTCGGCGTGGGCAAGACGACGCTCGTCGGCGCGGTCAGCGAGATCAAGCCCCTGCGCACCGAGGAGCTGCTCAGCGAGGCGGGCCGCCCGCTCGACGACACCCGGGGCGTCGAGGGCAAGCACACCACCACGGTCGCCATGGACTTCGGCCGGATCACGCTCCGCGAGGACCTGGTGCTCTACCTCTTCGGCACCCCCGGGCAGGACCGTTTCTGGTTCCTGTGGGACGAGCTGGCGACCGGCGCTCTGGGTGCCGTCGTCCTCGCCGACACCCGCCGCCTGGAGGACTGCTTCGCCGCCGTCGACTACTTCGAGCGGCGCTCCATACCGTTCGTCGTGGGCGTCAACTGCTTCGACGGGTCGGCCCGTTACCCGGCCGACGCTGTACGCCAAGCCCTCGACCTCGACTCCGACGCGCCTGTCCTGCTGTGCGACGCGCGCGAGAAGGAGACCGTCAAGGAGGTCCTCATCGGCGTCGTCGAGCACGCGATGGCCGTGGGCGCGCGCCGCCGCCAGCCGGCCACCACCTGAACCACCCGCACAATGACGGAGGACATGGGAACGGCCCGCACCCTCGCCGACCGGGGTGCGGACCGTCGTCCACGCGCGCGTGGCCCTCAACAGGACCACGCGCCAGTCACCAGAGGCGCGCGCCGACCGTCACGCCTCGTCGTCGTGCCAGCCGAAGCTCTGCTCCACGGCCTTGCGCCAGTTGCGGTACTCGCGCTCACGCGTCGCGCCGTCCATGGCCGGCGTCCACTCCGCGTCGCGCTGCCAGTGCGCCTTGAGCTCGTCCCGGTCGTTCCACACTCCCGTAGCGAGCCCGGCCGCGTACGCGGCGCCCAGGCACGTCGTCTCCGACACCCGCGGCCGGATCACCGGCACCCCGAGGACGTCTGCCTGATGCTGCATCAGCAGATTGTTCTTGGTCATGCCGCCGTCGACCTTCAGTGTCGTGATCTGCACTCCGGAGTCCTGGTACATCGCGTCGACGACCTCGCGCGTCTGCCAGCTCGTCGCCTCCAGGACGGCCCGCGCCAGGTGGGCCTTGGTGACGTACCGTGTCAGCCCCGTGACGACACCGCGCGCGTCCGAGCGCCAGTACGGCGCGAACAGACCCGAGAACGCCGGCACGATGTAGGCGCCGCCGTTGTCACTCACACTCGCCGCGAGCGTCTCGATCTCGTCGGCCGTGCGGATGATCCCGAGCTGGTCGCGGAACCACTGCACCAGGGCGCCGGTGATCGCGATCGACCCTTCGAGGCAGTACACCGGTGCCTCGGAGCCGATCTTGTACCCCATCGTGGTGAGCAGTCCGTGCTTCGAGGGGACGGGCCGGTTCCCGGTGTTGAGCAGCAGGAAACTGCCTGTGCCGTACGTGTTCTTGGCCGTTCCCGTGTCGTAGCAGGCCTGCCCGAAGATCGCGGCCTGCTGGTCGCCGAGCGCGGACGCGACCGGCACCCCGGCGAGCTGGCCGACGGCCGTCCCGTAGACCTCGGCCGACGACCTGATCTCCGGAAGCACCGCCTCGGGCACGTTCATCGCCGACAGGATCCCCTGGTCCCACTGGAGCGTCTCCAGGTTCATCAGCATGGTGCGACCGGCGTTGGTGACGTCGGTGACGTGCACGCCCCCGTCCGTGCCGCCGGTCAGGTTCCAGATGAGCCAGGAGTCGATGGTGCCGAACGCGATCTCGCCCCGCTCGGCGCGGGCGCGCAGCCCCGGCACGTTGTCGAGCAGCCAGGCCGCCTTGGGTCCGGAGAAGTAGCTCGCGAGCGGCAGACCGGTCTGCTCACGGAAGCGGTCCTGCCCGTCCGTCCCGCCCAGTTCGTTGCACAGGGCCGACGTACGGGTGTCCTGCCACACGATCGCGTTGTGCACGGGGCGACCCGTGGCCCGGTCCCAAAGGACCGTCGTCTCCCGCTGGTTGGTGATGCCGAGGGCGCTCAGATCGTCGGCGCGCAGCCCGGCCTTGGCGAGCGCGCCGGCGAGCACGGCCTGCACCTTGGACCAGATCTCGGTGGCGTCGTGCTCCACCCAGCCGGGCTTCGGGAAGATCTGCCGGTGCTCGCGCTGGTCGACGGCGACGATCTCCCCGCCGTGGTTGAAGATGATGCAGCGGCTCGACGTGGTGCCCTGGTCGATGGCGGCTACGTACTTCACATCGTTGTCGGGCATGTGACTCCCCTTCGTCTTCGTCCGAGGTCCCCGCGCGCGGGGACGCGATAGCGGCGTGGCGCGGCCCGGCCGCGGTCAGAACGCCGCGTTGTAGATGAGCCCCGACAGCGCGCCGCCGATCAGCGGCCCGGCCACCGGGATGATGGCGTAACCCCAGCCGGACGTGCCCTTGTTGGGGATCGGCAGGAACGAGTGCACGATGCGCGGACCGAGGTCGCGCGCAGGGTTGATGGCGTACCCGGTGGGCCCACCGAGCGAGAGGCCGATCCCGACGACCAGGAAGGCCACGACGAGCGCCGTCGTTCCGGACTCCCCGAGCCCCTTGGTGAGCCCGAACGCGAGGATGGGCAGCACGAGGGCGATCGTCGCGATGATCTCGGTGATCAGGTTGGCCACGGGGTTGTTGATCTCAGGGATCGTGGAGAAGATCCCGAGCGTCGGAGTGGGCCCGTCGTCGTCCGCCCCGTCCTCGCCGGACCCTGACGTGACGTTGGCGTTGAACTGGGCCAGATAGACGAGATAGGCCAGCAGGGCGCCCAGCATCGCGCCGACCATCTGGCCGAGCAGATAGACCCAGACCTTGTCCCACTTGCCGGTGTCCACGGCGATGCCGATCGTCACCGCCGGGTTGAGCTGGCCCCCGGACAGCGGCGCGGCGGTGTACGCCCCGGCCAGCACGCCGAAGCCCCACCCGAACGCGATGACGACCCATCCCGAGGCTCTCGCCTTGGAATGCTTGAGCGTGACCGCGGCGCACACGCCGGCGCCGAACAGAATCAGGATCGCGGTCCCGATGACCTCACCGACGAAGATGTCTCCATTGCTCATGGCGGCTCCTAGGCCCTCGCCCGGAGCGATACGCCCCGGTCCTCAGTGCAGGGTGCGTTTTCCATGGCTGGTTCCGGACGGCTCTGGCTGCAACGGCCGACGGCAGGGTCTCCCGTGCCCCGCCCGACGCCCGCGACAGGCGTTCCCGCTCAGTCGGATCACTCGTTTCGCCGGTGGAGAAACGCCCTGACCTGCCCGAACGCGACAGGAGGAGCCCGACGGACAGGCTGGGGCCCCGAGCGGCGGTGGGACGACGTGCGGCGATGCCGACTGACACCCGGAAGTGTTCACCGGCCGTGATGGAGCGTCAAGGTCGTGGACCGGAACGGTTGGCGGCGCCCGCCCGCACGGCCCGCGCCCGCGTCATCCAGCGGCCGCGCGGCCCGATTCCGCTTCCGCGCGTGGCCCGGTCCCCGTCCACGGCGCCCCGGCTGCCGGGACCGCCCCCGAACGCACACCCCGCCGCACCTCGTGCCCCGGAGTGTCCGAGCGGCCGATGACCCAACTCGCCCCCGGCAGCGCCTTGGCGGCCTGCTTGAGCGGCGCCAGCGACGCCGCCGCCTGCCGGTGGTCGGCGACGCTTCCCGCCGCGCACAGCACCGTGGCGAGCGAGAGCGTGACGGGCCGTCCGCCCGCCGCCCAGGGCACATCGAGCACCGCGGACGCCAGCGGATCGAGCCCGTCCGGATCGCCAAGCACCAGGAAGTCGTCGCCTCCGATGTGTCCCACCCTGGTCGTGCCCGACGCGGCCCGTTCCAGGGACCTGCCCACCTCACGGATCAGATCGTCGCCAGCGGCGAACCCCGCACCGTCGTTGACCTGCTTGAACCCGTCGATGTCCAGCCAGCTCAGGGCGAACCCGCGCCCCTGCGCGATCCGCCGGTCCACCTCGCCCGTGATGGCGTCCGAACCGGGCAGCCGCGTCAGCGGATTGAGCGCGGCCGCCTCCTCGACGCGGCTCTCGGCCAGCGCGCGCACGAGATCGGCGAGTCGCACGATGCCCACGCACCGCCCCCGCTTGTCGACGACCGCGACATCGTCGGCCGTACGGCTGCGCTCGCCGTCCGCGAGTACGTCGAGGACCTCCCAGGCGGTGGCGTCCACGCCCACCGTGCGCGGCCGGTCACCGTGGCGCGCGGCCGGCCGGTCGGCGTAGAGCGCGTGCCCGTAGCGGCCCGAGAGCGACAACAGGAAGCGGTCCCGCTGCACCGAACGCACCGGTGCGCCCGCCGAGTCCACCAGGAGCACGCCGGACACGTCGGGCGACCCGGTGAGCAGCGCGCGTACCCTGCCTGCCGAGGCCGAAGCGGGCAGCAGCGCGGCGGGCCGCACGAACTGACGCACGGGCGGCCCCGAAGGCGGCGGCGTCGCCACCGGGGGCGTGAGCGCCGGCACGTACACATCGGCCGCCGGCAGCCGCGACGGCGGCGCGAACAGCTCGCCCTGTGCCAGCTGCGCCCCGGCCTCCCGCGCGGCGCCGCACTGCAACTCCGTCTCCACGCCCTCGACGGCTAGCAGCGCGCCCAGCCCCTCGCACAGCGTCCGCATGGCACTCACCGACGCGGGACGCGACAGCAGCGAGGAATCGAGCTTTACGAGGTCCGGTGCCAGATCGACCAGGAGCCGCAGCGGCAGGTCGCCGTCACCGACGCCGTCCGCGCAGACCCGGAAGCCCTCGTCGCGCAGGGCCGTGACCCCCTCCAGGAGCGCCCGGTGCGGCACGTGGGTGAACGGGGGACCGATGTCGACCGTCACTTCCCAGGGCAGCCGCCCCACGTCCCGGACGGCATCCCGTAGCGCGGCGAGGCCACCCAGATCCGCCACCGTCCCGGCGAACACATTGACGTGCAGCGGCAGCAGCGTCTCCCGCTGCGCCGCCGAGCGCACCGCCAACGCGGCCAGACGGCCGTCGAGTTCGGGGTCGCGCCGGGCCTGCGCCAGCACGTCGCCGACTTCCGGACGGGCGAGTATCTCCAGGGCCGCCACGGCTCCGGTCGTCAGATTGACGACCGGCTGGAAGGCGAAACGGAGAGCGTCCGTCCAGGAAGGCACGGAAGCATAATGGCGCCCCCCGGCGCGCGCCCAGGCGCAGTTCACGAGCTGTTCACGCACCCTTTTCGGCCGAACACGCAGCGTGCGGATCCCTCGGAGCGCGCCGGTCAGCGTACCGCGACCACGGACGAGCCGTGCCCGAACAGTCCCTGGTTTGCCGTGATCCCCACGCGCGCGTCCGTCACCTGCCGGGCGCCCGCTGCGCCGCGCAACTGCCACGTCAGCTCGCAGACCTGGGCGATGGCCTGTGCGGGGACCGCCTCTCCGAAGGACGCGAGTCCGCCACTGGCGTTCACGGGTATGCGCCCGCCGGGAGCTGTCGCGCCCTCCCTCAGCAGCTTCGCAGCCTCGCCCTCGCCGCACAGCCCCAGATCCTCGTACCACTGGAGCTCCAGCGCGGTCGACAGGTCGTACACCTCGGCGAGGGAGAGGTCTTCCGGGCCGATCCCGGCCTCCTCGTACGCCGCCCGCGCGATCGAGGCGCGGAAGGTGACGCCGTCCGGTTCGACGACCGTGGCCGAGTCGGTGGCGATGTCCGGGAGGTCGAGCACCGTGTTCGGATACGTCGGCGTGACCGTCGACACCGCGCGGATCCGCACCGGGTTGCGCACCCCGTGCTTGCGCGCGAAGTCCATGCCGCACAGCACGAGTGCGGCCGCCCCGTCGGACGTGGCGCAGATGTCCAGGAGCCGCAGGGGATCGGCGACGACCGCCGACGCGGCCACCTCCTCGGCGGTCACCGTCTTGCGGTACCGGGCGTTCGGATTGAGCGCGCCCGCTGCCGCGTTCTTCACCTTGACCTGCGCGAAGTCCTCCAGCGTGTCCCCGTGCACGGCCATGCGCCGGCGCGCGTACAGACCGAAGTACGCGGGGTTGGTCGCGCCGAGCACCCGGAACCGCAGCCAGTCCGGATCGTCGTGCCGGTCCCCGCCCGCGGGCCGGAAGAACCCCTTGGGCGCGGCGTCGGCGCCCACCACGAGCACGACGTCGGCGAGCCCCGCGAGGATCTGCGTACGCGCCGCATTGACCGCCTGGGCGCCCGAGGCGCACGCCGCGTACACGCTCGCGACCCGCGCGCCCTGCCAGCCGAGCGCCTTCGCGAACGTCGCGCCCGCCACATAGCCCGGGTACCCGCCCCGCACCGTGTCCGCGCCCACGACGGAGTCCACGTCGCGCCAGTCGACCCCCGCGTCGGCGAGCGCCGCCCGCGCCGCCACCGTCCCGTACTCGACGAAGCCGCGCCCCCACTTGCCCCAGGGGTGCATGCCCGCGCCGAGCACCGCCACGTCGTCCGTCATGCCGCCACCCCCGTCGGCCGCCAGTGCCATGTCGTCCAGGTCGTGTCCCCGTCCTCGTCGAGCACGCCGGGCACGACCTCCACCTCCATGCCCACGTCCAGGTCGGCCACGGAGACCCCGGGAACCGCCTGCCCGAGCACCACCAGGCGCTCCGCCTCCAGCTCCACAGCGATCAACGTGTAGGGCTGCCACGGAAGTTCCGGATCGGACACGTACGGTGCCGGGGGCCGGTACCGGCTGTCCGTGTACGACCAGACCCGGCCGCGCCGGGAGAGCGGCACGGAGAGCAGCTCCCCTCCGGCGCAGCCGGGGTTGCGGCAGAAGGTGTCCTCGCGGGGGAAGAAGACCGAGGCGCACGCCGAGCATCGCGTGCCGAGCAGCCGGAAGTCCTCTCCCTCCCCGGTGAACCAATCGGCCACGACAGGTGTGCGCGTACGCGACAAGGCCCCTCCCGCGCTGGATCCGACGACGCCACCAGAACACCAGCAGATCTGATGAACCGTCAGAAGTGTGCCATGGGCCGACCACTCAGGGAACGCCGCGAGATGGGGAAGTCGAAGTACGTGTCCGGGAAGAGCTCAGGCTTGTACGTGAAGTGCCACCACTCCTCGGGCAGGTTCACGAACCCCTGCGCGGCCAAGGCGTCTCGCAGGAGGTCACGGTTCGCGCGCTGCGCCCCCTTGATCCGTGGGTCGTCGGTGTGGGCGAGCGTGTCGAAACAGTCGAAGCCCGTACCCATGTCCACCGAGTTGTCGGGGAAGCGTTCTTTCTTCGGCCCGTAACAGGGTGCCAGCCGCTCACCAGGCACGTACGCGCGCGTGGGCAGCGCCGGCAGCTTCACGACGGTCAGATCGAGCGTGGAGCCGCGGCTGTGCCCGGACTTCTCCGCGATGTAACCGTCCGCGAACAGCCGCGTCTTGTCGACCTGCGGATAGAACTCCGCCTTCATCCGCTGGTCGTCGAGGTCCTTGGCCCAGCGCACGAAGTGGTCGACCGCCCGCTGCGGCCGGTAGCAGTCGTACACCTTCAGTGAGTAGCCCCGCTTCAGGAGCCCGGCCTGCGCCTTGTGGAGCGCCTTCGCGGCAGGCTCGGTGAGGATGCACATCGGCTTCTCGTAGCCGTCGACGGGCGCCCCGACGAAGTTGTGCGCAGTGATGTAGCGGATCTCCTGGATGATCGTCGGGTCGACGTCCCGCAGCGCCACGAACTGCGAGGGGGCCTTGGGCTCGGGCTTCGCCTGGGCGGCGCCGGGAGCGGTGGCCGTCCACAGGAGCGCGGCGGCGGCGGTGACGGCGAGTCTGCGTACGGCAGTTGCGATTCGTGTCATGAACCCTGCATCTATCAGGATCAAGGGTGGCCAGGGAAGAGCCGCGTTTCGCGATCGGATACAGTCCGCGGCGTGTCAGCACCCCACCACATAACCAACCCCGTTCCGGATTCCCACTGTTCGAGCTGTGGAACCGCCTACGGACCCGACGTCTCCGGATGGCCGCGCACGTGCCCGGCCTGCGCCGACGTGAGCTACCGCAACCCTCTGCCGGTCGCGGTCGCCCTCCAGGCCGTCTATGACAGCCGAGGTTCCGCTCTCGTCGTGATCACTCGGACCATCGCCCCCGCGCGAGGGGGCGTCGCCCTGCCCGGCGGGTTCGTCGACCACAGGGAGGACTGGCGCGACGCCGTCGTCCGTGAGCTCAAGGAGGAAACGGGCATCGAGGCGGCGAGCCGCGACGTACGTCTCGCCGACGCGATGAGCTCACCCGACGGACACCTGCTCCTGTTCGGCCTCCTCCCGGAACGCCCGGCCGCCGAACTGCCCGAGCCCGCCGTCACGGACGAGACGGAAGGCTGGCACCTCCTGCGCCGCCCGACCGAACTCGCCTTCCCCCTCCACACCTTGGCCGTCCGCGCCTGGTTCGAGGGCCGCTACGTGTGATACCCGGCCGCATGAACCACCCAGGCCTTTGAACGTTCAGAGCCCGCGGACCCGCACCGGGTACGCGGGCTCGGCCGGCCCGCCCTCGTCCTGCCGCTCCACCACCACACTGCCGCCGCTCCACCGCGAGGTGTAGCGCTGGACGTCCGGCGTCACCCAGCCGTCGCCGACGTCCGGCACGACAACACCGCCGCCCGTACGCCCCTGAGCCGGAGCCCACACCTCCAGGCACAACTCCCCGTCGTCGCCCCGGACCGGAATCACCGCACCCGCACGCGCGAAGACAGGAACACGGGACAGCGGCGCGTCCACCAGAACCTGACCGGGCCCCTCATGCGCCTGCCCGCTCTCCGTGTCGTACCAGCGCCCGCGCGGCAGCCGCACCGCCCGCCGGTCCGCACCCGGCTCCAGGACCGGAGCCACCAACAAGGAGTCACCCAACAAGAACGCGTCCTCGCAGTCCCGCAACGCCCGGTCCTCCGGAGCACCCCACCACACAGGCCGCACATACGGAGCACCCGTACGCCGCGCGAGATGGGCCAGCGTCAAGAAGTACGGCAGCAGCCGCCTGCGCTCGACGAGCGCCGCGCGCGCGTGCCCCAGCACCTCGTCACCGAACTCCCACGGCTCCCGGCGCCCCGCACGCAGCGCCGCATGCGTACGGAACAGCGGCAGATACGCACCCAGCTGGAACCACCGCAGATACAGCTCAGGAGACGGATCCCCGTCGAACCCGCCCACGTCCGGCCCCGAGTACGGCACACCGCACAGACCGAGACCCAGCACCAGGGACAACGAAGCGTGCAACCCGGGCCACCCCGAAACAACATCGCCCGACCAGGTCCCTCCGTAGCGCTGCATTCCCGCCCAGCCCGAGCGCGAGAACAGGAACGGCCGCTCCTGGGGCTGCAGTTCACGCAGCCCCTCGTAGCCGGCGCGCGCCATGCACAGGCCGTACACGTTGTGCGCCTCCCGATGGTCGCCGCCCCGCCCCTCCAGGGAGTGCCGTGCCGAGCGGGGCAGCGTCGGGTCACCGAACGCGGCGAAGGACACCGGCTCGTTCATGTCGTGCCAGAACCCCGAGAAGCCCTGGGCGAGCCGCTCCTCGTACAGACCGCCCCACCACTTGCGCACCGCCCGGTCGGTGAAGTCGGGATACACCGACTCACCCGGCCACACCACGCCCCGCACGGCCCTCCCCGCTGCGTCCTTCACGAAGGCGTCCACGGACGCTCCCGCGTCGTACACGGCGTTCCCCGCCTCCGCCTTGACCGCCGGGTCGACGATCGACACCAGCCGCACACCGTCCGCGCGCAGGTCCTCGGCGAGCCGCGGAAGATCCGGATAGGTCTCCCGGTCGACCGTGAACACCTGAAACGCGTCGAGATGTTCGATGTCGAGATGGACGACGTCGAGCGGAAGCCCCTGCTCCCGGTAGCCCTCGACGATCCGCCGCACGGCCTGCTCCCCGCCGAAGCCCCAACGCGAGTGCTGATATCCGAGTGCCCAGGCCGGCGGCAGCGCGGGAGCACCGGTCAGCGACGCCCACGCTTGCAGCACGCGCGCGGGGGGACCCACCATGACCCAGCAGCGCAGCGGACCGCCCTCCATCCGGACCTCGCACGTCCCCGCACGGTCGTGTCCGGAACCAGCGCCCTCCTGGCCCTCGGACAGCGTCACCGTGCCGTCCCACGAGTTGTCGTGGAACACCAGATGGGTGCCCGCGTCGGCGACCACCATCTGCACCGGCATGGTCAGGTACAGCGGATCGTCCCCCGGCCCGAACGAACCGCCCGGATCCGTGTTCCACAGGCGGTACGTGCCGTCCCGCAGCCGCGGCCCCGACGCCCGGCCCCCCAGACCGAAGAACCGCGCGTCGGCGGCCACCTCGGACCGCTGCACCCACCGCGCCTCGCCCCCGTCCGCGGGCTCCCACCAGCGCGGCGGCAGATCCCGCCGCAGCACCACACCACCCGGAGTGCACACGGAGACAGCGCCGTGCCGCGACACGACGACGGTCACCCGCTCCGACACCACGCGCCAGCCGCCGTCCTTGTCCGGCTCCAGGACAGCCCGCGGATCCGGCTGCGGACAGGAACCCGCGAGCGCGTACGACGGCTCCGGGTCCGCCCCGTCCCAGCCCCAGAAGACCGCGCCCGTCACCGTCACCGTGATCCGCAGCCCGGACCGCGTGAACCGGACGACGCCACCACCGGGCGCCGGCTCGGCCCCGGTCACCGGACCCGGCACCCTCGCCCGCTCCGGCCCCCTGCGCCGCAGACCCACCGCATCGGCTCGCCTCCTGCGCCACGAGGACCGCACCGCCCGCAAACCCTGGACCGCACCCACCAAGCCGACCGCCCTCACCGCGCGTACCAGGTCACGACCGTTCATGCTGCTCACCCTGTCATCGCGCGGCGCGCAAAGGTGAGTCGTTCAACTGCCGTTCATCCGTGGTGGCAGCACATCTTCACGACACGGACTATGTGGGGCACAACCTGGTGCGGAAGTCGATCACGTGGCATCGTCCCTGTCAGCCGCGTCACGCGCACACACCGGCCCGTGCGCGGGACCGACGCACACCACGCGTACATCCGGGAGCCGCCCCATGCCGTCAGCCGCGAATCCGACGCCGCTCTGGAAGCCCGACGAGGAATTCATCGCCGAGGCGCAGATCACGCGCTTCCAGGCTTGGGCGTCCGAACACTACGGAGCCCCCGCCGACGGCGGTTACGAAGCACTGCACCGCTGGTCGGTGACCGAACTCGACACGTTCTGGAAGGCCGTCGCCGACTGGTTCGACATCCGGTTCACCACCCCCTACACGCGCGTGCTCGGCGACCGCGCCATGCCCGGAGCCGAATGGTTCCCCGGCGCCTCCCTGAACTACGCCGAACACGCCCTGCGCACGGCCACCGATCCCGCGCGCGCGGACACCCCGGCCATCCTCCACGTGGACGAGACACACGAACTCCGCCCCGTGACCTGGGCCGAACTGCGCCGCCAGGTCGGCTCGCTCGCCGCCGAACTGCGGGCCATCGGCGTACGCCCGGGAGACCGGGTCAGCGGCTACCTGCCGAACATCCCCGAGGCCGTCGTCGCCCTCCTCGCGACCGCGGCCGTCGGCGGAGTCTGGACGTCCTGCGCCCCGGACTTCGGCGCCCGCAGCGTCCTCGACCGCTTCCAGCAGGTCGAACCCGCCGTCCTGTTCACCGTTGACGGCTACCGCTACGGAGGCAAGGAGCACGACCGCCGCGACACGGTCAGCGAACTCCGCGCCGAACTGCCCACCCTCCGCGCGGTCGTCCACATCCCGCTGCTCGGCACGGCCGCCCCCGAAGGGGCCCTCGAGTGGTCGGAGCTCACCTCCGCCGACACCGAGCCCGTCTTCGAAGCCGTCCCCTTCGACCACCCGCTGTGGGTCCTGTACTCCTCAGGCACGACCGGACTCCCCAAGGCGATCGTCCAGTCCCAGGGCGGCATCCTGATCGAGCACCTCAAACAGCTCGGCCTGCACTGCGACCTCGGCCCCGGTGACCGCTTCTTCTGGTACACGTCCACCGGCTGGATGATGTGGAACTTCCTCGCCTCCGGCCTCCTCACGGGCACCACGATCGTCGTCTACGACGGCAGCCCCGGCTACCCCGACACCGGCGCCCAATGGGCCGTCGCCGAACGCACCGGAGCCACCCTCTTCGGCACCTCGGCCGCCTACGTCATGGCCTGCCGCAAGGCCGGCGTCCACCCCTCGCGCGACCACGACCTCACTCGCGTCAAGTGCGTTGCCACGACCGGCTCGCCGCTCCCGCCCGACGGCTTCCGCTGGCTGCACGACGAGGTACGCGAAGACCTCTGGATCGCCTCCGTCAGCGGCGGCACGGACGTCTGCTCCTGTTTCGCCGGAGCGGTCCCGACCCTGCCCGTCCACATCGGCGAACTCCAGGCTCCCTGCCTCGGCACGGACCTCCAGTCCTGGGACCCGCAGGGCAAGCCGCTCATCGACGAGGTCGGTGAACTCGTCGTCACCAACCCCATGCCCTCGATGCCGATCCGCTTCTGGAACGACCCCGACGGCAGCCGGTACCACGACAGTTACTTCGACACCTACCCCGGCGTCTGGCGGCACGGCGACTGGATCACCCTCACCTCCCGCGGCTCGGTCGTGATCCACGGCCGTTCGGACTCCACGCTGAACCGCCAGGGCGTCCGCATGGGATCGGCGGACATCTACGAGGCCGTCGAACGCCTCCCCGAGATCCGCGAGTCCCTCGTCATCGGCCTCGAACAGCCCGACGGCGGCTACTGGATGCCCCTGTTCGTCCACCTCGCACCAGGCGCCGCACTCGACGACGACCTCCGCGCCCGCATCAAGCAGACCATCCGCGCGAACCTCTCCCCCCGCCACATCCCCGACGACATCATCGAAGCCCCCGGCGTCCCACACACCCTCACCGGCAAGCGCATCGAAGTCCCCGTCAAACGCCTCCTCCAAGGCACACCCCTGGAAAAGGCCGTCAACCTCGGCTCGGTCGACAGCGTCGAACTCCTGCGTTTCTACGAGGACATCGCCCGCAACCGCCCCTGACCGAACCCGGTTCCCCGCCGTTGTCAGTGCCCACGATTACTGTGAGTGAGCATTGACCTACAGTTCACAGGGGGAACCATGGCGCACACACAGAACACCCAGCACGCCGGCATGCGACGCGTCCTGCGCCGTGAAGTCGCGGGCATCATCGGCCTCCTCGCCGACGAACGCGACTTCACGGCGATGCGGAGTTACCGCACCTTCGCCTTCGACGACCACGGCACGTACCTCCAGCAGGTCGAGAGCCTCCTCCAGGCCCTCGCCGCCCAGGGCGGACACACCACCGTCGCCCTCTTCGACCCCGAGGAGTACGCGGAGTTCTGCGCCGAGAGCGGGCTCGAACCGGACACCCCCACCAGCCGCACCCGGTTCACCGCCGAACTGGCTGTCATGGGCGCCACCGTCCCCTACGAAGGTCAGCCCCTGGCCGACCTCCTGCCCGACCTGGTCGACGAAGCCGTCCGACAGGCCACCTGGGAGTACGCCTCGTCCGTCCTCGCCCGGATCGGAGTGTGCGGCGCCTGCGGCCGGGACGTCGGAAGGGACGCCTTCGCCCGCGCCTCCCTCCTCCTGACGCGGGTCCTCGACACGGCAGGCATCGGCGCCCACCACCTCGTGTGCAGCGTCCCCACAGACGCCGAATCACTGCTGTCGGTGCTCCACGTCGACCGCTGCACCGAGGACAGCACACGACTCGATGAGAAGGAGGCGCTCGAGTTCACCACGGTCCTGGCCCTCGGCCTCGCCACCGCAAGCCCGGGCGGCCTGGTCATGCGCACCACCGCCCCGGACAGGAACGACCGCGTCCAGGGCTGGCGCCTGCGCGACGAACGCCTGCTACCCCTCACCGCGGCGGAAGTCTTCGACGCCTATTGCACCGATGCCCACTCCGGCGACCTCGTCGCACCCGAGTCCGGCGTCGACTACTGCGCGGCGCCCGAACTCGGAGACACCGGCCCCGAGGGCCGGCACACCCACTGAAACGACCGTGGGGCGCTCCACCACGAAGGTGAAGCGCCCCACGACATCGAACCGGCTTCCGGCTACTCGCCGGACAGCACCGCCTGAGCGGCCTTGCGGGCCTCCTCGGCGGAGTCCGCGGCACGCGCGGCCGAGGCCGCACGCTCGCACTGAGCCAGCGTGTACTTGCCGAGCGCCGTCCGCACGTAAGGAATCGACGCCGCACCCATGGAAAGGGAGGTGACGCCCAGACCGGTCAGGACGCACGCGAGCAGCGGGTCGGACGCGGCCTCACCGCAGACACCGCAGCTCTTGCCCTCGGCCCTCGCCGCGTCCGCGGACAGCGCGACCAGGTCGAGGAGCGCGGGCTGCCACGGGTCCTGAAGCCGGGACACCGCACCGACCTGCCGGTCAGCGGCGAACGTGTACTGCGCGAGGTCATTGGTCCCCAGCGAAAGGAACTCGACCTCCTGAAGGATCGAACGCGCCCGCAGAGCGGCCGACGGGATCTCGACCATCGCACCGAACTTCGCCTCAAGACCCGCCTCACGGCACGCGTCCGCGAAAGCCTTCGCGTCGGCACGGTCGGCGACCATCGGCGCCATGACCTCGAGGTAGACCGGCAGCCCCTCGGCAGCCTTGGCCAGCGCGGTCAGCTGTGTACGCAGCACCTCGGGGTGCTCGAGAAGGGAACGCAGACCACGCACACCCAGAGCCGGGTTCGGCTCGTCGGCGGGCGTCAGGAAGTCCAGCGGCTTGTCCGCACCGGCGTCGAGGACGCGCACCACGACGCGACCCTCGGGGAACGCCTCGAGAACCTTCCGGTACGCCTCGACCTGCTTCTCCTCGGAAGGAGCCCTGCTGCTGTCGTCAAGGAAGAGGAACTCGGTACGGAAGAGACCGACACCCTCGGCACCGGCCTCGACCGCGGCCGGCACATCGGCCGGACCGCCGACGTTCGCCAGCAGTGGCACCTTGTGGCCGTCGGACGTCGCACCCGGACCGGACGACGAGGCCAGCGCGGCCTTCCGCGCCGCGGAGGCGGCCTCCAGCTCGGCCCGCTTCTCCGGACTCGGGTCGACGAAGATGTCGCCGGTGCTGCCGTCGACAGCGATCACCGTGCCCTCGGCGAGCTCACCCGCGCCGGGCAGCGCGACCACGGCCGGCACTCCGAGCGCCCGCGCCAGGATCGCGCTGTGACTGGTCGGCCCGCCCTCCTCGGTGACGAAGCCGAGCACGAGCGTCGGGTCGAGCAGCGCCGTGTCCGCGGGAGCCAGGTCCCGCGCGATCAGCACGTACGGCTTGTCGCTGTCCGGGACACCGGGCATAGGCACCCCGAGCAGCCGCGCCACGATCCGGTTCCGCACGTCGTCCAGGTCGGCGACGCGACCCGCGAGGTACTCACCGGCTCCG
>NZ_JAPEPO010000001.1:6902500-8244469 GCF_026340095.1 Streptomyces sp. NBC_01446
AAGTGGTGGAGCCGACGGACCAGACTTGTAGTAGGTGAGTGATGGGGTGACGCAGGAAGGTAGTCCAGCCCGGGCGGTGGTTGTCCCGGGGTAAGGGTGTAGGGCGCTGTCCAGGTAAATCCGGACAGCTTGTGCCTGAGACCTGATGCCGAGCCGATTGTGGTGAAGTGGATGATCCTATGCTGTCGAGAAAAGCCTCTAGCGAGTTTCATGGCGGCCCGTACCCTAAACCGACTCAGGTGGTCAGGTAGAGAATACCGAGGCGTTCGGGTGAACTATGGTTAAGGAACTCGGCAAAATGCCCCCGTAACTTCGGGAGAAGGGGGGCCATCACTGGTGAGAGGACTTGCTCCTCGAGCTGGGGGTGGCCGCAGAGACCAGCGAGAAGCGACTGTTTACTAAAAACACAGGTCCGTGCGAAGCCGTAAGGCGATGTATACGGACTGACGCCTGCCCGGTGCTGGAACGTTAAGGGGACCGGTTAGTGCACTTTCGGGTGTGCGAAGCTGAGAACTTAAGCGCCAGTAAACGGCGGTGGTAACTATAACCATCCTAAGGTAGCGAAATTCCTTGTCGGGTAAGTTCCGACCTGCACGAATGGCGTAACGACTTCTCGACTGTCTCAACCATAGGCCCGGTGAAATTGCACTACGAGTAAAGATGCTCGTTTCGCGCAGCAGGACGGAAAGACCCCGGGACCTTTACTACAGTTTGATATTGGTGTTCGGTTCGGCTTGTGTAGGATAGGTGGGAGACTTTGAACTCTGGACGCCAGTTCAGGGGGAGTCGTCGTTGAAATACCACTCTGGTCGTGCTGGATGTCTAACCTGGGTCCGTGATCCGGATCAGGGACAGTGTCTGATGGGTAGTTTAACTGGGGCGGTTGCCTCCTAAAGAGTAACGGAGGCGCCCAAAGGTTCCCTCAGCCTGGTTGGTAATCAGGTGTTGAGTGTAAGTGCACAAGGGAGCTTGACTGTGAGACCGACGGGTCGAGCAGGGACGAAAGTCGGGACTAGTGATCCGGCGGTGGCTTGTGGAAGCGCCGTCGCTCAACGGATAAAAGGTACCCCGGGGATAACAGGCTGATCTTCCCCAAGAGTCCATATCGACGGGATGGTTTGGCACCTCGATGTCGGCTCGTCGCATCCTGGGGCTGGAGTCGGTCCCAAGGGTTGGGCTGTTCGCCCATTAAAGCGGTACGCGAGCTGGGTTTAGAACGTCGTGAGACAGTTCGGTCCCTATCCGCTGCGCGCGCAGGAATATTGAGAAGGGCTGTCCCTAGTACGAGAGGACCGGGACGGACGAACCTCTGGTGTGCCAGTTGTCCTGCCAAGGGCATGGCTGGTTGGCTACGTTCGGAAAGGATAACCGCTGAAAGCATCTAAGCGGGAAGCCTGCTTCGAGATGAGTATTCCCACCCCCTTGAGGGGTTAAGGCTCCCAGTAGACGACTGGGTTGATAGGCCAGATCTGGAAGCCCGGTAACGGGTGGAGGTGACTGGTACTAATAGGCCGAGGGCTTGTCCTCAGTTGCTCGCGTCCACTGTGTTGGTTCTGAAACCACGAACAACCCCACGTTTGTCACAGAGCGTGGTGCGGTTGACAGTTTCATAGTGTTTCGGTGGTCATAGCGTGAGGGAAACGCCCGGTTACATTCCGAACCCGGAAGCTAAGCCTCACAGCGCCGATGGTACTGCAGGGGGGACCCTGTGGGAGAGTAGGACGCCGCCGAACTATTTTTGAAGAAAACCCCCGTAACGGATGAGAATCCTGTTACGGGGGTTTTCTGCGTTGTACGCCAAGCAGTGCGCAGCGATTTCTTGCGCACCCCTCTGCACGGCCTCATGTGAGCTGAGGGTAGGGTCAGGGGGCATCGTTGGCTCGTTTCCCACAGGAGGCCCCCGGGTGGAGGTCCAGGAGACCCGTGTCCAGACGGACCGGGTGCTCACCATCCCGAACATCCTCAGCATGGCGCGTCTCCTTGGCGTACCCCTCTTCCTGTGGCTCATCCTCAGGCCCGAGTTCGGCGGGCCCAAAAGCGATGGCTGGGCCCTCCTGGTCCTGATGCTCAGCGGTGTCAGCGACTATCTCGACGGGAAGCTCGCCCGGCGCTGGAATCAGATCAGTAACCTCGGCCGGCTGCTCGACCCTGCTGCCGACCGGCTCTACATTCTGTCCACGCTGGTAGGACTCACCTGGCGCGAGATTCTGCCGATCTGGCTGACGGCCGTACTGCTTGCCCGGGAACTGGTTCTCCTGGTGATGGTGGGTATCCTCCGCCGGCACGGCTATCCGCCGCCGCAGGTGAACTTCCTCGGCAAGGCCGCCACGTTCAACCTCATGTATGCGTTCCCCCTGTTGCTCCTCAGTGACGGAAGTGGCTGGATCAGCACACTCGCTGCTATTTTCGGATGGGCGTTCGCAGGATGGGGTACAACGCTCTACTGGTGGGCAGGGATCCTCTACGTAGTACAGGTCCGCCGACTGGTCAGGGCGGACTCCACGGCCGATTGAGCTCTCCATATGGCGGTATTCGAGGCCAGGTCGGCCCGCAGTCTGAGATCTGCGGGTCCATCCGGACGGGCGAAGTCGGCTAGACAGTCGTCTCTTCAAGGAGGACGCTTCCGACATGAAGGCCGTCGTAATGGCTGGAGGCGAAGGCACACGCCTGCGCCCCATGACCTCGAGTATGCCCAAGCCGCTCCTGCCGGTTGTGAACCGGCCGATCATGGAGCATGTGCTGCGGTTGCTCAAGCGGCATGGGCTCACCGAGACCGTCGTCACCGTGCAGTTCCTGGCATCTCTCGTCAGGAACTACTTCGGGGACGGCGAAGAGCTCGGAATGGAGCTCACCTATGCCAATGAGGAGAAGCCACTCGGCACAGCCGGCAGCGTGAAGAACGCAGAGGAAGCGCTCAAGGACGACGCTTTCGTTGTGATCTCCGGTGACGCTCTGACCGATTTCGACCTCACTGACCTCATCAATTTCCACAAGGAAAAGGGCGCGCTCGTCACGGTCTGCCTGACCCGCGTGCCCAACCCCCTTGAATTCGGCATCACCATTGTCGATGAACAGGGCAAGGTCGAGCGCTTCCTCGAGAAGCCCACCTGGGGCCAGGTTTTCTCCGACACCGTGAACACGGGCATCTACGTCATGGAGCCCGAGGTATTCGACTACGTCGAGGCCGATGTGTCGGTCGACTGGTCCGGCGATGTCTTCCCGCAGCTGATGAAGGAAGGCAAGCCGGTCTACGGCTATATCGCCGAGGGCTACTGGGAGGACGTCGGCACGCACGAGAGCTACGTCAAGGCGCAGGCCGACGTGCTCGAAGGCAAGGTCGATGTCGAGATCGACGGATTCGAGATCTCGCCCGGAGTGTGGGTCGCCGAAGGTGCCGAGGTCCATCCGGACGCCGTGCTCCGCGGTCCGCTGTACATCGGCGACTACGCCAAGGTCGAAGCCGACGTCGAGATGCGCGAGCACACCGTGATCGGCTCGAACGTCGTCGTGAAGAGCGGGGCTTTCCTGCACAAGGCCGTCGTCCACGACAACGTGTACATCGGGCAGCACAGCAATCTCCGCGGCTGCGTCATCGGCAAGAACACCGACATCATGCGGGCCGCCCGCGTCGAGGACGGCGCCGTCATCGGCGACGAGTGCCTCGTCGGCGAGGAATCGATTATCCAGGGCAACGTCCGGGTCTATCCGTTCAAGACCATCGAGGCAGGCGCCTTCGTCAACACCTCGGTGATCTGGGAGTCCAGGGGGCAGGCGCATCTCTTCGGCGCCCGCGGCGTCTCCGGCATCATCAACGTGGAGATCACCCCGGAGCTCGCCGTGCGGCTCGCGGGGGCGTACGCCACGACGCTCAAGAAGGGCTCCACCGTCACCACGGCCCGTGACCACTCGCGTGGTGCGCGAGCCTTGAAGCGGGCGGTCATCTCCGCACTGCAGGCGAGCGCCATCGACGTGCGCGACCTGGAGAACGTGCCGCTGCCCGTCGCGCGTCAGCAGACCGCGCGGGGCAGCGCCGGCGGGATCATGATCCGTACGACGCCTGGCGTGCCGGACTCCGTCGACATCATGTTCTTCGACGAGCGGGGAGCGGATCTCTCGCAGGCCAGTCAGCGGAAGCTGGACCGGGTGTACGCGCGACAGGAGTACCGGCGGGCGTTCCCCGGAGAGATCGGCGATCTGCACTTCCCGTCGAGTGTCTTCGACTCGTACACCGGTTCCCTGCTGCGGAATGTCGATACGACGGGGATTGCCGAGGCGGGGCTCAAGGTCGTCGTCGACGCGTCGAACGGCAGTGCCGGTCTGGTGCTGCCCAGCCTGCTCGGACGGCTCGGTGTCGACTCGCTGACGATCAACCCGGGGCTCGACGAGTCCAGGCCTACGGAGACGCGGGACGCGCGCCGGTCCGGGCTCGTGCGCCTCGGTGAGATCGTGGCGTCCGCGCGGGCCGCGTTCGGCGTCCGGTTCGACCCGGTCGGCGAGCGGCTCTCGCTGGTCGACGAGAAGGGTCGCATCGTCGAGGACGACCGTGCTCTGCTGGTCATGCTGGACCTGGTGGCCGCCGAGCGGCGCAGCGGCCGGGTCGCGCTGCCGGTGACCACGACCCGTATCGCCGAGCAGGTGGCCGCGTACCACGGGACGCAGGTGGAGTGGACGACCACGTCGCCCGACGACCTCACGCGGGTCGGACGGGACGAGGGGACCATCTTCGGCGGTGACGGTCGCGGCGGGTTCATCATTCCGGAGTTCAGCTCCGTCTTCGACGGCGCGGCCGCCTTTGTCCGGCTGATCGGGCTCGTGGCACGGACGCAGCTGACCTTGAGCCAGATCGACGCGCGGATCCCGCGGGCGCACGTGCTCAAGCGGGACCTTGCGACTCCGTGGGCGGTGAAGGGGCTCGTGATGCGGCGGGTCGTCGAGGAGGCCGGCGACCGGTCCGTCGACACGACGGACGGCGTGCGGGTCGTCGAGGCGGACGGGCGCTGGGTCATGGTGCTGCCCGACCCGGCCGAGGCCGTCACGCATCTGTGGGCCGAGGGGCCCGACGACGCGTCGGCGCAGCAGCTGCTCGACGAGTGGGCGGCCGTCGTGGACAGCGCTGGTCACTGAGCCGCCGTGCGGTCCGGTCGGCGCCTGTCACGGGCGCCGACCGGTACGCCGGTGGGGCCATTCGGAGGTACGGGCCGGCACGTGCGACGATGTGCGGCATGCCGCAGCAGCCCCCCGATCGGAGCAGTCCCTCACGCCCCGTGAGCCCCAGGCGTCCTGACGCCTCCATGTCGCTGCTGACGAACGTGATGGACCACAGCCTCGACGACGGATACGCGGAGGCGGCCGCCCGTAGGAAGGCCGAGGGCAGCGGAGGCATGCCGCGCACCCTGCGGGCCAAGCTCGGCCTCGCGGCAGGCCTCGTCCTCGCGGCGCTCGTGGTGACGGTGGGGGCGGCGCAGGCGCGGGTCGCGGCGCCGGTCGTGGCGAAGGAGCGCGAGGAGCTCATCGCCCGTATCGACCGGGAGACGGCGGCCGCGGACAAGCTGGAGCGCAAGGTGGACACGCTCCGTAACGACGTGAGTGACCGTCAGCGTGAGGCGCTGAAGAAACACGGCGGCGACAAAGGCGAGTTGGTCGGTCTGCTCTCCGGTGCCACGGCAGTGCACGGCCCGGGAGTGAAGCTGGTCGTCGACGACGCCAAGGAGGCCGACCAGGGCGGAGGGGGGCCGCGCGAGAGCGCCGGCTTCTCGGACACCGGGCGGGTGCGCGACCGGGACATGCAGCGGGTCGTCAACGGGCTCTGGCAGTCCGGTGCCGAAGCGGTCGCCATCAACGGACAGCGGCTGACGGCCCTGTCCGCGATCCGCGCGGCGGGTGACGCGATACTGGTCGACAACAGACCGCTCGTGCCGCCGTACACGGTGCTCGCGGTGGGGGACGGCCAACGGCTGAGCACCCGGTTCCAGAACAGCCCTGACGGCCTGTACCTGCACGCCCTGCAGGAGAACTTCGGGATCCGGACCAGCATTTCCGCCCAGGACGACGTCCGCCTGCCCGCAGCGCCGAGCGTGACCGTACGTACAGCACAGCCGAGAACAGAGAAGGGCACATCGTGATCGCCGTACTGGGCCTCGTCGTGGGAGTTGTGGTCGGACTGTTCGTCCGGCCCGAGGTTCCGGCGGTGGTCGAGCCCTATCTTCCGATCGCCGTGGTGGCGGCCCTCGACGCGGTGTTCGGCGGCCTGCGGGCGATGCTCGACGGGATCTTCGACGACAAGGTCTTCGTCGTGTCGTTCCTGTCGAACGTCGTCGTGGCGGCCCTGATCGTGTTCCTGGGCGACAAGCTGGGCGTGGGCGCGCAGCTGTCCACCGGCGTCGTCGTGGTGCTGGGAATCCGCATCTTCTCCAACGCGGCCGCCATCCGGCGGCACATCTTCCGGGCGTGAGGCCGATGTCCGAGGACGAGAACAAGAACAAGAACAACGAGCAGCACCGCCTGCGCAAGGAACTGCCGGACGAAGTCGCTCCCGAAGCGGCGGACGGCGCGGACCAGGCAGACGGCGCGGACGATGCAGAAACGCCGGCCGCGGAGACGAAGAAGCCGTCACTGACCGGACGCCAGCGGCTGGCCAAGGGGCTGTGGCCGCCGAGGGTCTCCCGTGCGCAACTCATCGTCGCCGTCCTGCTGTTCGTGCTCGGCCTGGGTCTGGCCATCCAGGTGCGGTCCAACAGCGACAGCAGCGCGCTGCGCGGCGCGCGTCAGGAAGATCTCGTACGCATCCTCGATGAACTGGATGACCGTACTCAGCGTCTGGGAGATGAGAAGCAGCGTCTCGAGGGGCAGCGCACCGAGCTGGAGAACAGCTCGGACCAGGCCGAGGAGGCCCGCAAGCAGACGGTCGAGAGGGAACGGCAACTCGGCATTCTGGCGGGCACCGTGGCGGCGCAGGGCCCCGGGATCACGCTGACGATCACCGACAAGAAGGGCGCGGTGCAGGCCGACATGCTGCTCGATGCGATCCAGGAGCTACGCGCGGCGGGTGCCGAGGCGATCCAGGTGAACGACGTCCGGGTCGTGGCCGACACGTATTTGACGGATGCGAGCGGCGGGAAGGTGAGTGTGGACGGTCACAAGATCGGCGAGCCTTTCGTCTTCAAGGTCATCGGCAAGCCGCAGGACCTGGAGCCGGCGCTCAACATCCCTGGTGGGGTGGTTCAGACTCTGGAAAAGGAGCAGGCCACCGTTACCGTGACACAGGCGCAGAAGATCGTTGTGGACGCCTTGCGACCGGCGAAGCGGCCTGACTACGCTCAGTCGTCGTCCCAGTGAGGCGGGGGCGCATGGGGGCGTTCAGGCCAGGGCATGAGGTTGCGGGGGGTCGGCGCACCGTAAGTGGGGTGCGTGGTGGAAACTGTTTGGCGGATACGGACGTTGTGAGGATGTCTGTGTCGCCGATGTACGGCGGTGTGTGCAGTCAGGGTTCGTCCTGCCCCACGGGCGGGTCTGTTTCGGTCAAGGGGAATCGCCCGTGAAGTTGTTTGCGAAGTTGTTCGGCAAGAGCGCACGTGAGGACAGTGGCAACGCCAATGCCACTGCCCGCCACCGTGCACCGCGCACCCAGGACGCGGAGGTGCAGGGGGCGGAGCGTCCGCTGTTCCGTGATCAGGTCGGTCCTCAGGGTGGTGACATTTCGGGCGGACAGGGCGCGTCGTCTGTTGACCCTGCCGCGTCCGGCCGCATAGGTTTCGGGGAACCGTCAACCTCAAGTGCGGGTGGAGGGTTTACCCCCGATCCGTATGCGTCCCATGCCCCCGCGGGGCAGCCGCGGCAGGAGGATCCGTCCATGTCGGCACTGGTGTGTACGAGGTGCGGAAACCGCAACGCCGAGGCGAGCCGGTTCTGCTCCAACTGTGGGGCGCCTCTGCGCGCCACGGCCGAGCGTCCGTCCGAGACGACCTCGACGATTTCCATTTCGGGCCTTGAGGCCTACGACGCCGAAGTCACCGGTCAGACGCTGTCGCCGGCGCTCTCCCCGGAGGCCCAGGCCGCCGTCGACGCCCTGCCACTCGGCTCGGCGCTCCTGGTGGTGCGACGCGGTCCGAACTCGGGCAGCCGCTTCCTCCTCGACGGCGAACTGACCACGGCGGGACGGCACCCGCAGAGCGACATCTTCCTTGACGACGTGACCGTCTCGCGCCGCCACGTGGAGTTCCGTCGCGGCGCAGACGGTGCCTTCACCGTCAGCGACGTGGGCAGCCTCAACGGCACGTACGTCAATCGGGAGCGGATCGACTCGGTCACGCTGTCGAACGGCGACGAGGTGCAGATCGGCAAGTACCGGCTGGTCTTCTACGCGAGCCAGCGGGGCATCTGACCTGTCAGGAAGGTCCATGCTTCAAACACCGAAGGGCGGTGCCGGTCACGGCATCGCCCTCACGGACAGTCGGCTGATGAGCATCGGCACCGTGCTGAACGTGCTGCGCGACGAGTTCCCCGAAGTCACCATCTCCAAGATCAGGTTCCTGGAGTCGGAGGGGCTGATCGAGCCGCAGCGGACCCCCTCGGGGTACCGCAAGTTCAGCCCTGACGACGTCGAGCGACTCGCCCACGTACTGCGGATGCAGCGGGACCACTACCTGCCGCTGAAGGTCATCAAGGAACAGCTCGACGCACTGGAGCGGGGCGAAGCGATCACGCTGCCCTCTCCGGGCCTCTCGGGCGACGGCGAGGACGGCAGGGCCCCGGAGCGCGGCGAAGGGCCGACAGTGGCCCGTGTGGGCCGTGACGAGCTGCTTGCCGCCGCCGGCATCGAGTCCCCCGAGCTCGACGAGTGGGAGTCGTACGGCCTCATCGCGCCGCTGCCCGACGGCGGATACGACGCGGAGGCGGTCACCGTCGCCGAGCTGGTCATGGAACTGGGCCGCTTCGGGATCGAGCCGCGGCATCTGCGGGCGATGAAGGCCGCGGCCGACCGGGAGGCCGGTCTGGTCGAGCAGGTTGTCGCGCCGCTGCGACGGCACCGCAATCCCCAGACCAGGGCGCATGCGCAGGCCCGCGCGAAGGAGCTGGCGGGGCTGACGGTGAAGCTTCACGGCGCGCTTGTGCAGACCGCGCTCGGCGTGCGTCTGCCCTGATCCGAGGGGTGCTCGCGCGGTGTGCGTCCGGCGATCGACGGGTGCCCGACTACCCAAACCTGCCGGGCACGTCCTAGGGTTGCTGTGTGAACGAGCTCGACGTCGTAGGTGTCCGGGTCGAAATGCCCTCCAACCAACCGATCGTGCTCCTGCGTGAAGTGGGAGGCGACCGCTACCTCCCCATCTGGATCGGACCGGGGGAGGCGACGGCCATCGCCTTCGCACAGCAGGGCATGGCCCCCGCACGCCCGCTTACGCACGACCTTTTCAAGGACGTGCTGGAAGCGGTCGGGCAGGAGCTCACGGAAGTACGCATCACGGACCTGCGCGAAGGCGTCTTCTACGCGGAACTGGTGTTCTCGAGCGGGGTCGAGGTCAGTGCGCGCCCGTCGGACGCCATAGCGCTCGCGCTGCGCACCGGTACGCCGATCTACGGCAGTGACGGTGTGCTCGATGATGCCGGGATCGCGATCCCGGATGAGCAGGAGGACGAGGTGGAGAAGTTCCGCGAGTTCCTCGACCAGATCTCGCCCGAGGATTTCGGAACCAACAGTCAGTGACGCGAGCGGCCGTCGTGAGGCGGCCGCTGCCGCGCCGGGGCCCGGCCGGACCATTCGGCTAGCCTTTCCCCGCGGTGAGGCACGGGAAACCACTCGTAGGGTGATTATCACTCGGCGTGCCGAGTGTGGCGATCGTTGACGCACCCCTGGTGACTGCCTACCGTCGAGAAGGCAGGTCAAAGAGGAGGTCGGCGTGAGAAGCAGCGGCGACGGTACGGCTGGGGGCGGCGGACACAGTCCGGCGGAGAGCGGCCCGTACTCGCTTCACGGCCACGCGGCCGATCACATTCCGCGTCGGCCGACGGTGTTGCCGGTGGTCGCTCAGAGGGATGACGACGCGACGCCCGAGCAGGTCGGATACCGAGGACCCACCGCGTGCGCGGCGGCCGGTATCACCTATCGGCAACTGGACTACTGGGCGAGGACCGGACTGGTCGAGCCGAGTGTGCGACCGGCCCACGGGTCGGGGACCCAGCGGCTCTACAGCTTCCGGGACGTCGTCGTCCTGAAGATCGTGAAGCGGTTCCTGGACACCGGTGTCTCACTGCAGAACATCCGCACCGCGGTGCAGCATCTGCGGGAGCGCGGCTTCAGCGATCTGGAGCGGCTGACCCTCATGAGCGACGGCGCCACGGTCTACGAGTGCAGTTCGCCGACGGAGGTCCACGATCTGCTCCAGGGCGGTCAGGGAATCTTCGGTATCGCTGTCGGTGTGGTGTGGCGGGACGTCGAGAGCGCGCTGTCGCAGCTGCACGGGGAGCGCATCGACACCGGCGAGACGCTCCTCGGGAACAACCCGGCGGACGAGCTGGCGAGACGGCGCCACCGCGCGGTGTGAGCGGGGCCGATGCGTCAACTGGAGCATTGTCAGTGCCGTAGGGCAGCATCGGACATGTGAGAACCGCGCCCACGATCCTGCATCTCGACATGGATGCCTTCTACGCCTCGGCGGAGCAGGCGTCGAAGCCGAGTCTGCGCGGGAAAGCCGTGGTCGTGGGTGGGATCGGGCCTCGTGGGGTGGTGGCCACCGCCTCGTACGAGGCCCGGGTGTTCGGGGTGCACTCGGCGATGCCGATAGGCCAGGCGCGCAGGCTCGCGCCCAATGCCGCGTATCTCGTGCCGCGCTTCCGGCTGTACCGGGAGGTCAGCGAGCAGGTGATGGGTCTGCTGCGGGAGTTGTCGCCGCTCGTGGAGCCGCTGAGCCTCGATGAGGCGTTCGTCGATCTGGAGGCCGGTGAGGCGGCCTGGGACGCCGCGTCGGCGCGGCTCGTCGGTGCGCGGCTGCGGGACGAGATCAAGGCGGTGACCGGCCTGACCGGGTCGGTGGGGCTCGCGGCGTCGAAGATGCTGGCGAAGATCGCCTCCGAGGAGGCGAAGCCGGACGGTCTGGTGCTGATCGTGCCCGGCACCGAGCGCGCCATGCTCGGGCCCATGTCGGTGCGCACGCTGCCCGGCGTGGGGCCGGCGACCGGGGACCATCTGAGACGTGCCGGGATCACCACGGTTGAGGAGATCGCCGAGGCGGGCGAGGACGAGCTCGTGCGACTGCTGGGGAAGTCGCACGGGGTGTCGCTGTACGCCATGGCCCTCGCGCACGACGACAGGCCCGTGGTGGCCGAGCGTGACGCCAAGTCGGTGTCGGTCGAGGACACGTACGACGTGGACATCCATGACCGGGTGCGGGTGCGGACCGAGGTGCAGCGGCTTGCGGAGCGGTGCGTGCAGCGGCTGCGGGGGGCGGAGCGGTCCGGGCGGACGGTGGTCCTCAAGGTGCGGCGCTACGACTTCTCCACGCTGACGAGATCCGAGACGCTGCGCGGACCCACCGACGACCCCGCCGTGGTGCGGGAGGCGGCCGCCCGGCTCCTGGAGTCCGTGGACACGACGGGTGGGGTGCGGCTGCTCGGCGTGGGGGTGACAGGCCTGGCCGACTACACGCAGGAGGACCTGTTCGCGCAGGCGCAGGCCGAGGCCGATGCACACGCGTCCGAGGGGGAGCATGAGGGCGAGGCGGAAGGGGCGGGGGGTGCGGGGGACGAGGGGCAGGCGGCGGCCGGAGAGGTCGTCGAGGCCGCGGACCGGCGCTGGGTGGCCGGGCATGACGTGCGGCACGAGCAGTTCGGGCACGGTTGGGTGCAGGGCAGCGGGCTCGGGCGGGTGACCGTGCGCTTCGAGACGCCGTACTCGGAGCCGGGGCGGGTGCGTACGTTCCGGACCGACGACCCTGCGCTCGTACCGGGGGAGCCGCTGCCGCTGGTGGAGGGCGGGGCCGGGCGGTTTGCGGCGCGGGAGCCGGATGCCGGGTCAGGTGTCGTCTGACGGGCGGGCGATCTTGCCGAAGTCGCGGTCCTCAGGGGGCTCGGGGTCGTGCGGGGCCGAGATGTCGAGACCGTAGTGGTGGTAGAGCTGGAGCTCCTGTTCGGGGGAGAGGTGACGGCCGACGCCGAAGTCGGGGGCGTCCTTGATCAGGGAGCGTTCGAAGGGGATGCGCAGGGTGCCCTCCACCAGCTCGCTCGGCTCCAGGGGGACGAAGGCGTCCCGGCTGAACAGGCCTGTGCGTATCGCCGCCCACTCGGGGACGCCGGTCGCGTCGTCGAGGTAGACCTCGTCGACGGTCCCGATCTTGGCTCCGTTACGGTCGAACGCCTTGCGGCCGATCAGGTTGCGCGGATCGACATCGGTCTGCACGGGGCCCTCCAGCTGCTCGCAACTCATCCGTAAGCACTACCAAAGTGCACATTGGGGAAGGCGGCCACTCGAGGCCGGGGGTGTTGTTGCCGCTGGTAGGCTTGCGATGGCTGCTGACCCCGTGCGGGAGAGTCCTCCGGATGACACCGGAGGCGCCGAAGGAGCAACTCCTCCCCGGAATCTCTCAGGCCCCTGTACCGCACGGACGAGGTCACTCTGGAAAGCAGGGCGGGCGTTCAGGCCTCCGCTCTCACCGACGGTGAAAGTCGTCATGCCCTTCGTGATGTGGGGTGTGCCGGTGAAACTCTCAGGTTGAGATGACAGAGGGGGAGGCCGTCCGGGCACCCGCGCCGTGGTGCCCCTCGCAGGTCGCAATGACCAGGAGGCCTCCGCAATGACCGCCAACCGTATTCCGCTCTCCCAGCTGGAGCAGGGAATCCCCTTCGAGCAGCGCCATATCGGTCCGGATGAAGCAGCGCAGGCCAAGATGCTCGCGCAGGTCGGGTACGGCTCGCTCGACGAGCTGACGGCGGCCGCGGTCCCGGACGTGATCAAGAGCGCCGAGGCGCTCGATCTTCCCGGGGCCCGCACCGAGGCCGAGGTGCTCGCAGAGCTCCGCTCCCTCGCCGACCGCAACCAGGTCCTCGACTCGATGGTCGGACTGGGCTACTACGGCACGTTCACGCCGCCCGTCATCCTGCGCAACGTCATGGAGAACCCGGCCTGGTACACGGCGTACACGCCCTACCAGCCGGAGATCTCGCAGGGTCGGCTCGAGGCGCTGCTCAACTTCCAGACGATGGTCGCCGAGCTGACCGGCCTGCCCACCTCGGGCGCCTCGCTGCTCGACGAGGGCACGGCCGCGGCCGAGGCCATGGCGCTGTCCCGGCGCATGGGCAAGGTCAAGAACGGCGCCTTCGTGGTCGACGCGGACGCGCTGCCGCAGACCATCGCCGTGATCCAGACGCGTGCCGAGCCGACCGGTGTCGAGGTCGTCGTCGCGGACCTGTCCGAGGGCATCCCGGCCGAGGTCGCCGAGCGGGGCGTCGTCGGCGTCCTGATCCAGTACCCGGGCGCCTCCGGTGCCGTCCGCGACATCAAGCCCGTCATCGAGCAGGCCCACGAGCTGGGCGCCGTCGTCACGGTCGCCGCCGATCTGCTCGCCCTCACGCTGCTGACCTCGCCCGGTGAGCTCGGCGCCGACATCGCCGTCGGTACGACCCAGCGCTTCGGTGTCCCCATGGGCTTCGGCGGTCCGCACGCCGGCTACATGGCCGTCCGTGAGAAGTTCGCGCGCAGCCTGCCCGGCCGCCTCGTGGGCGTCTCCGTCGACGCGGACGGCAACAAGGCGTACCGCCTCGCGCTGCAGACCCGTGAGCAGCACATCCGGCGCGAGAAGGCCACCAGCAACATCTGTACCGCTCAGGTGCTGCTCGCCGTCATGGCCGGCATGTACGCCGTCTACCACGGGCCCGACGGCCTCAAGGGCATCGCGCGGCGCACGCACCGGTTCGCGACGCTGCTCGCCGAGGGCCTCAAGGCCGGCGGCGTGGAGGTCGTGCACGGCGCGTACTTCGACACCCTGACCGTGAAGGCCGCGGGCCGGGCCGCCGACGTCGTGAGCGCCGCGCGCGAAGGTGGCGTCAACCTCCACCTCGTGGACGCCGACCATGTGTCGATCTCGTGCGACGAGACCACGACGCGTACCCAACTGGGCGCCGTCTGGACCGCGTTCGGTGTCGAGGCCGATGTCGACGCGCTCGACGCGGCGGCCGTGGACACGCTGCCGGCGGGCCTCCTGCGCGGCGACGACTACCTGACGCACCCCGTGTTCCACGCGTACCGCTCCGAGACCTCGATGCTGCGCTACCTGCGCAAGCTGGCCGACCGTGACTACGCGCTCGACCGCGGCATGATCCCGCTGGGCTCCTGCACGATGAAGCTCAACGCGACGACGGAGATGGAGCCGGTCACCTGGCCCGAGTTCGGCCAGCTGCACCCCTTCGCGCCCGCCGAGCAGGCGCAGGGCTACCTCACGCTCATCCGTGAGCTGGAGGAGCGCCTCGCGGAGGTCACCGGCTACGACAACGTGTCGCTCCAGCCGAACGCCGGTTCGCAGGGCGAGCTGGCCGGTCTGCTCGCCGTCCGCGGCTACCACCGCGCCAACGGCGACGACCAGCGCACCGTCTGCCTCATCCCGTCCTCCGCGCACGGCACGAACGCCGCGAGCGCCGTGATGGCCGGTATGAAGGTCGTCGTCGTGAAGACGGCCGACGACGGCGAGATCGACGTCGCGGACCTCCGCGCAAAGATCGAGCAGTACGCCGACGAGCTCTCCGTCCTGATGATCACCTACCCGTCCACGCACGGAGTGTTCGAGGAGCACGTCGCCGACATCTGCGCGCAGGTGCACGACGCCGGTGGTCAGGTCTACGTCGACGGCGCCAACCTGAACGCCCTGGTGGGCCTCGCCAAGCCGGGCCACTTCGGCGGCGACGTCTCCCACCTCAACCTGCACAAGACGTTCTGCATCCCGCACGGCGGCGGCGGCCCGGGCGTCGGGCCGGTCGGTGTCCGCGCGCACCTCGCGCCGTACCTGCCCAACCACCCGATGCAGCCCGCCGCCGGACCCGAGACCGGCGTCGGCCCGATCTCGGCGGCGCCGTGGGGCTCCGCGGGCATCCTGCCGATCTCGTGGGCGTACGTGCGTCTCATGGGCGGCGAGGGCCTCAAGCGGGCCACGCAGGTCGCGGTGCTCAGCGCCAACTACATCGCCAAGCGGCTCGAGCCGCACTTCCCGGTGCTGTACACGGGCCCCGCCGGCCTGGTCGCGCACGAGTGCATCATCGATCTGCGCCCGATCTCGAAGGCGACCGGCGTCAGCGTCGACGACATCGCCAAGCGGCTCATCGACTACGGGTTCCACGCGCCGACCATGTCGTTCCCCGTTGCCGGGACGCTGATGATCGAGCCGACCGAGAGCGAGGACCTGACCGAGCTCGACCGGTTCTGCGAGGCGATGATCGCCATTCGCGGTGAGATCGAAAAGGTCGGTTCGGGCCGGTGGCCCGCCGAGGACAACCCGCTGCGCAACGCGCCGCACACCGCGGCCGCGCTCGGCGGCGAGTGGGAGCACGCGTACAGCCGCGAGGAGGCCGTCTTCCCCGCCGGTGTCGTGGCCGCCGACAAGTACTGGCCGCCGGTCCGACGCATCGACCAGGCGTACGGCGACCGGAATCTCGTCTGCTCGTGCCCGCCCATGGACGCGTACGAGGACTGATACTCACGCTGACATGCGTCAGGGCCGGTTCCGGGGTTTCCCGGGGCCGGCCCTTTCGTACTGGGGGCGCCGTCGGCGTCCGGATGCGCTCAGGCCGCGGTCATGACGTGCGCAGGGCGGTGCGGAGCGATGATCTGGCCGTTGGGCAGCAGCTCACCGGTGTCCTCGAAGAGCAGGACGCCGTTGCAGAGCAGACTCCAGCCCTGTTCGGGGTGGTGGGCCACAGGGAGCGCGGCCTCCCGGTCGGCGGAGTCTGCGGACGGGCACGGTGGCTGGTGCTGGCACATGGATGGGATCTTTCCCTGTGAAGTGATGTCGGTGATGGGTGCGATGTCGCTGTCTGTCCTGCGGCTCGAAGCGTTGTTCATGGCCGCCCCCCGTTTGTCGGTCGGTCCGGAACCCAGTGTTGCCCTACGGGCGTCAATCCGCAGGGATTTCGTCGCAGCGGTCCTCACTGGATGAGGACGCGTCACCCGTGCGGACGGTTCACCCCAACTGCACTGTCCCTTCGGGTGGTTCGGGGTGGCCTGACCGGGCTAGTCCGGACGGGCCCGCGAGAGCACGGCTGCGCCCCGCGACCGGTCGGCATCGGCAGCGGGGCGCGGGCGCGTCGGACGGCCCGGTCGCGTCAGGCGGGTGAGCCCAGAAGTGGCGCGGGGGTCAGTCGATGGGTGAGGACGGGCAGCAGTTCGGCGACCCGGTGGGGGCGGTGGGCGGCGATGCCGGGCGGCGCGGGCGCGAGCGGGACCAGGAGGTCACTGGCCGCGGGATGTCCCGTGGCGGCGTCGGCGTTGCAGTCCCCGTGCAGCCAGAGGGTGAGCATGTACAGCTCCGGGACCGAGAGCAGGCGCGGTTGGTAGGCCGCGGGCAGGGACTCGGCCTGGCGCAGCGCGCGTTCGGTGGCCGCGACGTACGGGCCCTCGAAGAAGTGCGAGAACGCCCAGCCGTCGGCGGTCAGCATCGTGTCGGCGGCGGCGACCGCGCGCTCCCCGCAGCGGATCAGGAACCGCCAGCCGGCGAGTCGGGTCGGCGAGGGGCCCGCGCTGCCCGTGACCCGGTCCAGTACGTGGACGGGCAACGGGAGTTCGGGGCTCGCCGGTCCTTGGGCGGAGCGCAGGGAAGGGGTGCGGGCCTCACGGACTGCGGTGGGGGAACCGAGGGCCGTGAGGACGGTGCGCAGGGCGGGCGCGGGAGCCGGAGGGACGTGCAGCGGCATGGTGGGTCGCCTCTCATTCGACAGGCACGGTGGATCGAGGGCGTGGCGGGACGAGCGGACGGCGCTGTCTGCTGACCGGGCCAGAGGGGGCGGGGCAGGTACCGCGAGCGCCGACTCTCTGCCTCGTTCGCGAAGTTTATACGACACGTGTTCACGCAGTGTTTCGGCTAGCCGTCGCGAAAATGCTCGGCAAGGCGTTATTCGGTCGCCGACATGAGGGGAATCTCCCGATTTTCAGCGGGGTCGGGTCGGTGACCTCGTAATCTTCACGGCGAGCGGACGGCCGATTCTCGTCGGCGTTTATCACCAGGCCAGGTGGAATGGACTCTTCGACATGCTGCATGCCTAGTGAATGTGCCCCGTGACAACTGCTGGGAGCCTACTCGCCCGCGGCGGGAGGCGGGGCGTTATCGATCACATTGCCTGGGCATCATCCACCGTGACACAGCGGCCGGGTGGCCGTGTCGTCCATGTGAGGAGGGACGCTTCCATGGGGGAGAAGGTCGTGGCGGGCGCGTTCGACCTGTCCGATCGGCGGCACTACCGCAGGAAGCTGCAGCAGTGTCTGGCGGGGCTCGCGAGGCTCCTGGAGGAGGAGAGGTTCGATCGTCCGAGGAATCTGATGGGCCTGGAGATCGAGTTGAATCTCGCGGGACCCGACGGCATGCCGAAAATGATGAATGCGCAAGTTCTCGAGCGCATCGCGAGCCGTGATTTCCAGACCGAACTCGGAATGTTCAATCTGGAAGTGAACATTGCCCCTCATCGATTGGAAGGCCGCGTTCTCGACCGGCTCGCCGAGGAGCTCAGGACCGGCCTCGCCTATGCTCACCGGAAAGCGAACGAGGTGGACGCCGGGATCGTGATGATCGGCATTCTCCCGACGCTCGTGCCCGATGATCTCGTCTCCGCGAACTTGTCGGACGTGGACCGCTACAGCCTTCTCAACGACCAGATGGTGGCCGCGCGCGGCGAGGACTTCGTGGTCGACATCGACGGGGTGGAGCACCTGCGCTGCAGCTCGGAGTCCATTGCGACCGAAGCGGCGTGCACCTCCGTGCAGTTGCACCTCCAGGTCACGCCCGCCCGCTTCGCCGACGTGTGGAACGCGGCGCAGGCCGTCGCGGCCGTGCAGGTGGCGGTCGGCGCCAACTCGCCGTTCCTGTTCGGACATGAGCTGTGGCGCGAATCGCGGCCGCCCCTGTTCCAGCAGTCGACCGACACCCGCCCGCCCGAGCTCCAGGCCCAAGGGGTCCGGCCGCGCACCTGGTTCGGCGAGCGCTGGATCAGCAGCGCGTACGACCTCTTCGAGGAGAACCTGCGCTACTTCCCCCCGCTGCTGCCCCTGTGCGACGACGAGGAGCCGCTGCGCGTCATCGACGACGACGGAGTGCCGGCGCTCGGCGAGCTCGTCCTGCACAACGGCACCGTCTACCGCTGGAACCGGCCCGTGTATGGCATAGCCGACGGCAGGCCGCACCTGCGCGTGGAGAACCGCGTCCTGCCCGCGGGCCCCACTGTCACCGACGTCATCGCGAACGTCGCCTTCTACTACGGCGTCGTACGCGCCCTGGCCGAGGACACCCGCCCCGTCTGGACCCGCCTGCCCTTCGACGCGGCGGCCCGCAACTTCGACGAGGCCTGCCGGTACGGGATCGAGGCGCGCCTGGACTGGCCGCGCCGGGGCCGCTTCGGCGGGGTGGAGAAGGTGGCCGCCGTCACGCTCGTTCGGGACGAGCTGCTGCCGCTGGCCGCTGCCGGGCTCGACGCCTGGGGGGTCGAGGCGGCCGACCGTGACTTCTACCTCGGGGTGATCGAGGAGCGCTGCCGGCGGCGGGTCAACGGGGCCTCGTGGCAGGCGGCCACGTTCCACCGCGCGCTGGAGAGCGGCCTGGAGCGCGACGCGGCGCTCGCGGCGACCACCCGGCGCTACTGCGAGCTGATGCACGCGGGCGAACCGGTGCACACATGGCCGGTGGGGCTCCCGGCACCGGCGGTGCAACTGGACTGACCGGCGCGGCGGTTCGGCTCGCTCAGCCCTTGGCGCCCGCCTCCACGATCGCCTTGAGGATCACCGCGTGGATCTCGGCCGGGTCGCTGACCTGGTGCCCGGAGCCGCCGGTGGCCCCGGCGATCTGTTCGACCTCGTCCTTGTCCGCGTCCGGGCCGACCGCGATGGCGATGAGCGGCACCGGGTGCTGCGGGTCGGCGAGGCTCTGCAGCCGTGAGACGAGGCTGCTGCGCGAGATGGATCCGGGGTCCTGGTTCGCGCCGTCGGTCACGACCACGAGGGCGTTGAACTTGCCGTTCCGGTAGGAGGACGTGGCCTCCTCGTAGGCCGCGAGCGTGGTGTCGTAAAGACCCGTGGCGCCGCCCGGCACGGGCTGCAGACCGCTGAAGGCCTCGGACAGCTTGTCGCGCTGGGTGCCGCCGCCCTTGCGGTCGCCGAGACGCTCGGTGGGTACGAGCTTGCGGTAGTCGCGGTTCCCGTCGAGGAGCGTGGCGAACTCCCACAGGCCGATCTCGTCCTCGGGCGTGAACGTGGCGAGCGCCTGGAGCATCGAGGCCTTCGTGACCTCCATGCGGGACTGGTCGCGGCCCGGCACATAGTTCGCCATGGAGGCGGAGGCGTCCACGACGACGGTGATCCGGGCGCTCTGTACCGTGATCGTCCACATGCCGAGGGTCTCCTGGAGCTGCTTGTCCGTCGGCGGGTCGGACTCCGGCGCCGCGTACGGCTGCGGGCTGCGGCCTCCCGCCCCGGCGACCAGCGCGTCCGAGGGCTCCTCGTCGTCCGTCCTGAACCCGTGCTTGTCCAGGATCCTGACGCCGGCGTCCTCTCCGAGCAGGGTCATGAAGCGGATCGCGGCCCGTCGCTCGTCCGTGGACTTGACGCCCTCGTCGACCAGCGCGAACGGGTAGTCCAGCTGCGGCGAGCCGTCCTTCGGGTAGAAGAGTTCGAGCCCGTCCTTGTCGCCGGCGGTGGCGTTGTACCGGTACGAGGACTGTTCGGAGAGGATCAGCGCCTGATTGCGGCGCGGATTGCCCTGCTCGGTGCCGGAGGCGTCGCGCGCCAGGGTGTCGGTCAGCCGGCCGTCGCTGTCGGTGGTGCGCTGCGAGAGCGCCTTGGCCATGGCGGCGGCCTGGGTGTCGCCCTCCGGCCCGGACTTCTTGGTGGAGGCACCCAGCTGGGTCAGGGCGAGGAGACCGGTCGCGCTGCGCGCGGGGTCCGCGGTCCCGAGCCGCAGCTTGTCGCCCTCCATGGCCGCGCCGGTCAACTGCGCCCAGGTGTACTTCTTCGCGGGCCAGCCCAGGCTCTTCGCGGCCGAGGGCACCATGCTGATGCCGATGGGGGACGAGGCTATGTTGCCCATCGCGGTGACCGGAGTGGCGTTCCCGCCGAGGCCGGCGCGCTGGATCCACAGACTCGAATCCGGCACCCACGCCTCGTAGTCCCCGGTGCCCTTCCGGCCCTTGCGCAGGGTATCGGCGATCTTGTACGAGTCGCCCGCCTGCACGCGGGTGTCGAGGCACTGTCCGTCGGAGGTCAGGTGGTTCTTGCGGGCGAGGTCAGCGGCGTCGCGCAGTGCGGGGGCGATGTCGGGCGAGGCGGCGATGTCGAGGTGGACCGTCTTGCCGTCGCAGGTCCCGCCGAAGGAGAGCAGGCCGCTCCTGGCCGCCAGAGCCGTGCCCCCGGCCACCACGAGGACGAGGGCCGTGGCGATGGCGACGGTCCGGCCGCGCGTGCGGCGGCGGGGGGCGACCGCGTCCGTCCCATACTCGTCGGGCAAGCTGTGACGTCCCATGCGGTGGTGCCCTTCCTCGGGTCCCGGCCCGACGGAAAGGGAGAGGTACACCAAAGAACGGCCTTCGTCCCCCCGGCCTGTCGCGCGCGATCTTCGTACCTGTATTCGAGACCCTAGCGGGGCTAGGTGGGGGATGAGACGGGATTACTCAACTGGAGGCAGGTGTGCAGGCGGAGGCGGGTGCGGTGGCCGATTCTTTTCCGAACGAGCGGCTCTCGCGACAGATTCTTCGGAACGAGACACTGCTCGTCCTGGCGCTCTCGCTCGGTGCGAGCGGAGTGTCCGCGCTGATCAGCTTTGTCGGATCGGTCACCAAACCGGGGGGTCTGAAGGACCAGGCGGCGACCCTGAACGCCTCGGCGGCTCCCGGGCGGCCGTGGCTCGATCTGGCGTGGCAGTTGTTCGGGATCGCGAGCGCGCTCGTCCCGGTCGCGCTCGTCGCGCACCTGCTGCTGCGCGAGGGTGTCGGGATGCGGACGATCGGCTTCGACCGTACGAGACCGCTCTTCGACGCGACCCGCGGCGCGGTGATCGCGGCGGTCATCGGCAGCACGGGCATCGCTTTCTACCTGGCGGCCCGTGGCCTCGGCTTCAACCTCACGGTGGTGCCGGAGGCGCTGCCCGACGTGTGGTGGAAGTTCCCGGTCCTGATCATGTCGGCGATCCAGAACGCCGTCCTGGAAGAAGTGATCGTCGTCGGGTATCTGCTGCGCAGGCTGGGGCAGTTGGGCTGGACGCCCGGCACGGCGATCGTGGCCAGCTCGGTGCTGCGCGGCTCGTACCACCTCTACCAGGGCATCGGCGGCTTCTTCGGGAACCTCGCGATGGGCCTGGTCTTCGCGTATCTGTACCGGCGGTGGGGGCGGGTCGGACCGCTGGTGATGGCGCACTCGCTGCTCGACATCGGCGCGTTCGTCGGATACGCGCTGCTCGCGGGGAAGGTCGGGTGGCTGCCCACGGCGTGAGGCCGGGGCGGGTGCCGGAGTCAGGGGGCGTACGAGATCTTCGTACGCCCCCTGCGGCGTGCCAGGGACTTTCCTTCGGGTCGGGCGAAAGGCCCTAGGCGAGCAGGTCGCCCTCGATGACCGTGACGGCGCGGCCGGTCAGCAGGGTGCGGGCGCCGCGCAGTTCGGTGCGTACGAAGCCCGTGCGGGCGGAGGCCTGGAGGCCGGTGAGTTCGGCGCGGCCGAGGCGCGCGGACCAGAACGGCGCGAGGGCCGTGTGGGCGCTGCCGGTGACCGGGTCCTCGTCGATGCCGACGCGCGGGAAGAAGCAGCGGGAGACGAAGTCGTAGGCGCCGTCGGGGTCCGCGGCGCGGGCGGTGGCGATCACGCCGCGCTCCGAATGGGCGGCGAGTGCCTTGAGGTCGGGTGCGAGGGCGTGCACGGTCTTCTCGTCCGCGAGCTCGACGAGGAGGTCGCCCACCTGGCGGCCGGTGTCGTGCACCGAGAGCGGCTCGGCGCCCAGGGCCGCAGCGACCCCTTCGGGGCTGTCGATACGGGTCAGGGGCGCGGTCGGGAAGTCGAGCGTGATCGTGCCGTCCTCGCGCGGGGTCGCGACGAGCACGCCGCTGCGGGTGGCGAAGCGGACCGGGCCGTGGGTGGCGCCGGTGCTGTGCAGTACGTGCGCGGTGGCCAGGGTGGCGTGGCCGCACATGTCGACCTCGGTGGCGGGGGTGAACCAGCGCAGCGCCCAGTCGGCGCCGCCGCCGGCGGGCAGCGGGTGGGCGAAGGCCGTCTCGGCGTGGTTGACCTCGGTGGCGATGTCCAGGAGCCGGGCGTCGTCGGGAAAGGCGTCGAGGAGCAGTACGCCGGCCGGATTGCCGGCGAAGGGGCGGTCGGTGAAGGCGTCCACGATTCGAATGCGCATGGGGCCGACGCTACGGGGACGGCGAAAGCGCAGGCCAAGGCCAATTCGCAAGAGCTGGACCGGCCGAGGGTTGTCAGCCGAACGGTTCCGATATATCGTTGACGCATCGCGACCGATCAACGATGGAAGGAATAATTGCGATGCGTTCCCATGGCCACGAGCATGAGCACGGACACGGACATGGACAGTGCGGGCCCGGCCATCCCGGTCGGGGCGGCTTCGAAGGGCGGCGCGCCGCCTTCGGCCCCTTCGGGCCGGGCTTCGGCCCGGGACCCTGGGGTGGCGGCGGGCGCGGCGGCCGGGGCGGACCTCGTGGACGGGCACGGCGCGGTGACGTACGCGCGTCGATCCTGGCCCTCCTGAAGGACCGTCCGATGCACGGCTACGAGATGATCCAGGAGATCGCCGAGCGCAGCGGCGGGGCGTGGAAGCCCAGCCCGGGTTCGGTGTACCCGACCCTCCAGCTGCTGGAGGACGAGGGTCTGATCGCCAGCGAGAGCGAGGGCGGCAAGAAGCTGTTCGCGCTCACCGAGTCGGGCCGTTCCGCGGCCGACGAGGGACCCGACGCCCCCTGGGAAGAGGCCGGGCGCGGGGTCGACTGGGACACCCTGAACGAGATCCGGCAGGCCGGCTTCGGCCTGATGGAGGCGTTCGGGCAGGTCTGGAAGACCGGCAGCAAGGAGCAGCGCGAGAAGGCGCTGACCGTCATCAACGACGCCCGCAAGAAGCTGTACCTGATCCTCGCCGACGAGGACTGACGTCCTCGGGGTGATGCCCCGTACCGACAGACGAAGGCGCCCCGCACCGAGTGTGCGGGGCGCCTTCGCGTGTTCGCCGACGCGTCCGGCTCAGGCGACGAGTCCGGCCAGTTTGCGCAGCGACTCGTTGAGCGCGGCCGTTGCCGAGTCCTTGAGCTTGCCCGCCATCAGGGACACCGCGGCGCCGGTGAACTCGCCGTCGATGCGGACCGTCGTGCCGTCGCCGTCCGCGGTCAGGGTGTAGCGCGTGCCGACGTTGACGCCCATCGGACCCTTGCCCCTGATGGCGAGGGTGCGGGTGGTCTCCAGGTCCTCGACGGTCCAGGTCACCTCCGCCGGGAAGCCCATGAGCTTCATGTTCTCCTCGAAGGTGCCGCCCACTTCGAGCGACGTGGGGGCGCCCTTCGGGAAGCTCGTGTGTGTGGCGTTCCACTCCCCGTACGCGGTGAAGTCGGTGAGCTGGGCCCAGACCTTCTCCGCGGGCGCCCCGATCCGTGCTTCCGCGCTGACTTCGGCCATGCGACCACCCCTTCTCGACGAGAGCTGCGGCGGACGCAGCCGTGGTGTCGCGGAAAGTAGCCGCAGGGCCTCGAACATTCAATACTGATGAAGCGTCAGAAACGGATGGGGGAGGAGCCGCGGTCAGCCGAGCTTCTCGATGACCGCGGCGTCGAAGAGGTCCGAGGCGCGCGGGAACGGCCCCTCGTCGTGGCAGTGCCAGGCGTCCCAGAACAGGTCGGCGAGCAGCGCGTCGTCAGGTGCGTACACCCGGTACACGTACTGTCTGCCGTCGATCGCCGGCAGGGCCACGAGCCAGCACCTCCCCTTCATACTCGTGAAGGACGAGTTCCGGTACGTCTGCGGTTGCGTGAGGGGCGCGATGCAAGGCGGCGCGCGCCCCTCGGGGTAAAAAGGCGCGATCTCATCCGTAAGGAGGAGGACCCGCTCATGCGTGCCCACCTTGTGTCGGACGTGGAAATGCTTCCCGCCGGGGATGTCCGGCCGGCCAGGGGCTGATGAGGTGGGAGACGTGCAAAGCCCTACCCCGTCCGAGGCCGCCGCAAGCGGCCACAGCCGTGCAGATGTTGACGCCAGGCTCAGTCCCGAGCTCGCCTCTGTGGTGGCCGGCGCGCGCCGCAGAGCCGTCCGTGACGGGGACCGCCAGATCGACACCGCGCATCTCCTGCACTCGCTCCTCGAGACCGACCCACAGGTGCGCGAGGCCTTCGGCGGCGGACCGCAGCTCGCCCGCCTCCTCGGCTACCTCGTGCAGCGGAGCATCGGTTACGGCCTCCAGTGGCAGGGCACGGTCGAGGACTCCGGAGCCGTGCCCGTCGTGACGGGGCTCGGCTGGTCGCCCGCCGCGGCCGCCGCGATGGAAGCCGCGCTCGACCGCGCCGGGCGCCGCGGCGACCCGCGTGCGTGCGGCGTCGACCTCCTCACCTCGCTCGCGGCGGACCGGGAGTGCCGCGCCGTCGAGGTGCTCGGGCGGGCCGGGGTCGACGCGGAGAGCCTGCGGCGGCATGTCGAGGCCGGGTGCTGAGGCGAGCGGTTGTGGGCTGAGGCCTGGCTTCCTGTCGAGGCTCGGTTCTGTTTGAGGGTGCGGCGGCTCCTGAGGCCGTGCCCCCGTTCGTCATGCCCGGCGCGTCCGGCACGTGAGACAGGGGTCATCGGGGGTGACGGTCATGACGCCGGCTGTCATGATGTGCCGGTGCATGCGTCTCAGGGGATTCAGGCGAACCGCGGGCGAGGTGTCGGACTGGGGCTCGCCCTTGTCTCGGCGCTCGCCTTCGGCGGTTCCGGTGTGGCGGCGAAGCCGCTGATCGAGGCGGGTCTCGACCCGCTCCACGTGGTATGGCTGCGCGTCGCCGGCGCCGCGCTCGTCATGCTGCCCGTCGCCTGGCGGCACCGCTTGCTGGTCGTCCGGCGGCCCGCGCTGCTTGCCGGTTTCGGACTCCTCGCCGTCGCCGGTGTGCAGGCCTGCTACTTCGCCGCGATCTCCCGTATCCCCGTCGGCGTCGCGCTCCTCATCGAGTACCTCGCTCCCGCGCTCGTCCTCGGCTGGGTGCGCTTCGTGCAGCGCAGGCCCGTGACGCGCGCCGCCGCGCTCGGCGTGGTCCTCGCCGTCGGCGGCCTCGCCTGTGTCGTCGAGGTGTGGGCGGGCCTCAGTGTCGACCTGATCGGCCTGCTGCTCGCCCTCGCCGCCGCCTGCTGCCAGGTCGGCTACTTCGTCCTGTCCGACCAGGGCAGCGACGCGGGGGACCGGGCGCCGGACCCGCTCGGCGTGATCGCGTACGGGCTGCTCGTCGGCGCCTTCGTCCTGACGGTCGTGGCGCGCCCCTGGGGCGTGGACTGGTCGGTGCTCGGCGGCAGCGCCTCGATGAACGGCACCTCCGTGCCCGCGTGGCTGCTGCTCTGCTGGATCGTGCTGATCGCCACGGTCGTCGCCTACGTCACCGGAGTCCTGTCGGTGCGCCGGCTCTCGCCCCAGGTGGCCGGAGTCGTGGCCTGCCTGGAAGCGGTCATCGCGACCGTGCTGGCCTGGGTGCTCCTGGGCGAGCACCTGTCGGCACCGCAGATCGTCGGCGGCGCGGTCGTCCTGGTCGGGGCGTTCATCGCGCAGTCCTCGGCTCCGGCGAAGCCCGAGATCGTCGCCGTTGCGGTCGAGGCCGCCCCGGACGGGGCCGCTCCGAACGAGGCGTCCCCGGAGTCGCCGGACAAGACGTTGTCCGGCCGCGGCAGTGCGAACTAGGGCGTTGATCATGCATGCACGCGCACGCGTGCTTCCGCCCCCGGCTGCTTGACGCGGGCGGCGGCCGTCCGGAGCATCGCGCTCCGGCGGCCCGTCTGACGAAGATCCGGCTCGGGACGACCCGAGCGGGTCATGGCTGCCCACAGACGACAGTCCGTGTCCCAGCCCCGCCCCCACCCGTGCGGCGCGGAGGCCATTCCTGATGCCGGCCGCGGTGACCGGGCTCGCCGTCGCCGAGGCGCGCGCGAGGTGGCCGGCGAGGGCTCCCCGGTGTGCGTACCGCCGCTCACCGGGGCGGGCTCGCCCCAAGAGGCGCCATGGAAGCGCCCTACGGAACCGTCAGGTAGTCCGGCACTGCGATGCCCGGCGCGAGGTCGTCGGCCGGGATCGGCGCGCCGTGGCCCTTGGTGAGCGGGACGACGCCGGTCCAGTACGGCAGGCCGAGGTCCTCTTCGTCGTCGTTCGGGCCGCCGGCGCGGACCCGCGCGGAGACCTCCGCGAGATCGAGGCGCAGGACGGACGTCGCCGCGAGCTCCTTGTCGTTCCCGGGGCGCGAGTCCTGGGAACGGCCCGGCACCACGTGGTCGACGAGCGCGTCGAGCGCCGTGCGCTTCTCGTCGGGGTCGGTCACCTGGTGGGCGAGGCCGTGCACCACCACGGAGCGGTAGTTGAGCGAGTGGTGGAAGGCGGAGCGAGCGAGCACGAGACCGTCGACATGGGTCACCGTCAGGCAGACCTGCAGTCCGGGGTCGGCCGCGCCCGCCATGCGCTGGACGCGCGCGCCCGTCGAACCGTGCACGTAGAGGGTCTCGCCGACGCGTCCGTACAGGGTCGGCAGCACGACGGGGGAGCCGTCGCGGACGAACCCGAGATGGCAGATGTACGCCTCGTCGAGTATCGAGTGGACCAGCTCGCGGTCGTAGTGCGTCCGCTCGCGCATGCGGGCCGGGACGGTGCGGTCGGTCGCCGGGTAGGAGGCGGAGGCGTCCCCGGAAGCGACGGTGCCGGGCTCGGATGCCACGCTCATTGCAAACTCCATTGCACTAGTGCATAATCTGCTTTGTGCTAGGAGAGTATCCGATCGAAGGACGGCGCGCAGCTGAGATCGCGGCCAGCGTGGAGCGCGCGGTGGGCGTGGGTGGCCTGCAGCCGGGTCAACTTCTGCCGCCGATGAGGGAGTTGGCCCAGCATCTCGGGGTCAATCCCAATACGGTCGCGGCCGCCTATCGCACGCTCCGTGAGCGGGGAGTGATCGAGACCGCGGGGCGCCGCGGCAGCCGCGTGCGGTCCAAGCCGGCCACGACGGCGCGCGAGCTGATCCGCGTCGACGTACCGGCCGGGGTGCGCGACGTCTCGAACGGCAACCCCGATACGGCCCTGCTGCCCCCGCTCGCCGAGGCCTTCGCCTGGGCGGCCGCGCAGGGCGACAAGGCGCCCGTCCTCTACGGCGACGGGCCCCTGGAGCCGGAACTGGAACGGCACGCGCGCGTCGCCTTCGACAAGGACGGGATCCCGGAGGGCCCCGTCGCCGTCACGTCGGGCTCGCTCGACGCCATCGAGCGGGTGCTCGCCGCACACCTCAAGCCCGGCGACGCCGTCGCCGTCGAGGACCCGGGCTGGGGCAGCCTCCTCGACCTGGTCCCGGCGCTCGGGCTGCGCCTGGTGCCCGTCGGCGTGGACGACGACGGGCCGCTGGCCGACGAGGTGGAGCGGGCCCTGAGCGCGGGGGCGCGGGCCCTGGTGGTCACCGACCGCGCGCAGAACCCCACCGGCGCCGCCGTCACCGCGCCACGCGCGCGTGCGCTGCGCAAAGTCCTGGCGGCCCACAAGGACGTACTGCTCATCGAGGACGACCACGGGCACGGGATCGTCGACCTGCCGCTGTATCCGCTGGCCGGTGTGACGCGGCACTGGGCGTTCGTCCGCTCCGCCGCCAAGGCCTATGGGCCCGACCTGAGGCTCGCCGTGCTGACGGGCGACGCGGTCACGGTCGACCGGGTGCAGGGGCGGCAGCGCCTCGGCCCCGGCTGGGTGAGCCGCATCCTTCAGCGGGCCGTCGCCCGACTGTGGACCGAAGGCGCGGTGGACACGCGCGCCGTCGCCGCGTCGTACGGGCAGCGCCGCGACGCGCTCATCGCGGCCCTCGCCGAGCGCGGGGTCGAGGCGTACGGGCGCAGCGGCATGAACGTGTGGGTGCCCGTACCGGACGAGACGGGGGCGGTCGCGCGGCTGCTGCACGCCGGGTGGGCCGTCGCGCCCGGGGCGCGCTTCCGGATGGGCGCGGCGCCCGGGGTGCGTATCACCGTGTCGACGCTCGGCACGGACGACATCGGCCCGGTGGCCGACGCCGTCGCGTCCGCCACCGGGCCGGCCCCCGCGCGCCGTTACGGCTGAGCGCTACGCCGAGGGGTCCGCGCCCTGGACTGTGTGAGCGCCGCGCCCGCCAGCACGATCACCGCGCCGATCGGGGTGGACCAGGTCAGGGACTCGCCGAGCAGGGCGACCCCCGCTGCCGTCGCGATCACCGGGATGAAGTAGGTGACCATCTGCGCCGTGGTCGGACCGACCTCCGCCACCAGGCCGTACTGGATGAGGAAGGCGAGGCCGGTGCCGAGCGCGCCCAGGGCGACGATCGCGAGCAGGGGCACGACCGGGAGGTGGGCCGGGAGTGTCGTGAACAACGGGGTGACGACGGCCAGTTGGACCGTGGCCATCAGGAGTTGCGCGCCGGAGAGCGACAGGTTCGAGTGGCCGGTCCCGGCCAGCGTACGGCGCAGATAGATCCAGCCCACCGGGTAGCTCAATGAGGCGAGCAGCGCCATCGCCGTGCCGGCCAGGTCCAGGCCGTGGAAGCCCTGCCACACGCCGAGGACCGTGAGCACCCCGAGGAAGCCGATGCCGAGCCCCGCCACCCGGCGGCGCGTGGGCCGGTCCTCGGAGAGCGCCACCAGCGACAGGGCCATGCCCCACAGCGGAGACGTCGCGTTGCAGATACCGGCGAGCGTCGACGGGATCGTCTGCTCGGAGAACGCGAACAGCGAGAACGGCAGGGAGTTGAGCAGCAGCGCCGCCACCGCGATGTGCCCCCAGGTCCGCAGGCCCCTCGGCAGCCGCTCACGCTTCACGGCCATGGCCACGGCGAGCACCGCCGTACCGAACGCGAGCCGCCCCAGCGTCACCTGGAACGGTGCGTAGCCGTCGGTGCCGACCTTGATGAGGAGAAAGCTGAAGCCCCAGATCAGCGACAGGACGCCGAAGCGGACACGCCAGTCGAGGGCGCGGCGGGGCCGTGCGGAGGCAGGTGTTTCCATAGGGATGCCGGAAGGCGCGGGGGCCGGAGTCGCCGGGGGCGACGAGGAGGCGACGGTGCTCATGGGCGTAACGATGCCGCCCCACAACCTCTTAGCACAAGCGAGACTTGATCCCTGGTATCGCTTAGCATCGCTTACATGTTGAACCTGGAGCGCCTGCGCACCCTCGACGCACTCGCCCGCCACGGGTCCGTCAGCGGCGCCGCGGCAGGGCTGCACGTCACGACGTCCGCCGTCTCGCAGCAGATGGCCAAGCTGGAACGCGAGGTCGGCCAGCAGCTTCTCGCCAAGAACGGCAGGGGAGTGCGCCTCACCGACGCCGGGCGGCTGCTCGCCGAGCATGCGGGGCGGATCCTGTCCCAGGCCGAGCTCGCGCAGTCGGACCTGGAGGCGCACCGGGGGCAGGTCGTGGGGGAGCTGCGGATCTCCGCGTTCCCGACCGCCGCCCGCGGCCTCTTCCCGCGCGCCCTCGCGGCCCTGCGCGCGGAGCACCCGGGCCTGCGGCTGCGCTCGCAGGAGCTGGAGCCCGAGCTGGGGGTCGCCGGGGTCGTGCGCGGCGACCTGGACCTGGCGGTCGTGCTCGACTGGTACAACAAGCCGATGCCGCTCCCCGACGGCCTCGTCAAGGCGGCGATCCTCGACGATCCCGCCGATGTCGCGATGCCGGCGGACCACCCCCTCGCCGGTCGCCGCGAGGTGGGCCTGGAGGACTTCGCCGACGACGAGTGGATCACGTGGGGCGAGGGCGAGTTCTGCCACGAGTGGCTGCTCTTCACGCTGCGCGCCAAGGGCGTCGAGCCCCGCATCGGCCATCGCGCCGCCGAGACCCACACCCAGCTCGGCCTCGTCGCCGCCGGGCTCGGTGTGTGCGTGGCGCCGCTCCTCGGGCGGGATCCGGTGCCGGACGGGGTGGTGACCGTGCCGGTGCGTCGGCGCGTACGCCGGCACGTCTACGTCGTGTGGCGGGCCGACGCGGACCGGCGGCCGTCGATCAGGGCGGCGGTGAAGGCGCTCCGGAGCGTGGGCGCGAGTCTGGGAGGGGACGCCGCCCCGGGAGAGGGCTCCGCGGGAGATGGCTCCCCAAGTGAGTGCTAGAGCGACGCCAGCTTCCTGAAGTCCCACGACGCGATCTTGTCGGGCGTGAGCCGGGCCCAGGCGTGCCGGCCGTCGTGCACCATCTCGTCCATCGCGAAGTTCTTGCGGGCGAACAGCCGCTCGGGGGCGTCCAGTTCGGGTACGGGCTCGCCGGTGCGCGGGCTCTCCCCGACGAACTCCACCGTGCCCGACAGCTCGGCGCCGCGCAGCTCCCCGTACTCCTCGCCCGCGTCGATCACGACAGCGATGCGCGGGTCCTTGAGGAGGTCGGCCCACCGGCGGCTGCGCGTGATCGAGTACAGCCACAGACAGGTGCCGTCCCAGACGAACCACAGGGTGCTGGCGTGCGGGGAGCCGTCGGACGAGACCGTGGCGACGCGGCAGGTGCGCTGGGATGTCAGGAACTCGTCCAGCTCGGCCGGTGTCATCATGATCCTGCGGCCCCGGCGCTGTGTGACAGCCATGCGTACTCCCCTTCGCGGGCTTCTCGCTGACGGTGTGTCAGATCAGAAGCATGCGGCGTCTTCCCCCATGGCGCAATGGTGGTTAATCTCTCGCCGCTCAGGACGCCTGCGACAGGGGGACCCCGTGCCGTCGTACGAAGAGCTCGCCGAACTGCTCGATCCGGCCACCACCGTGCTGCTGACCGTGGAGTGCCAGCAGGGGGTCGTCGGCCCCGACAGCGCCCTGCCCGAACTCGCCCAGGAGGCCAGGTCGTCCGGGGCGCTCGGCAATGTGGCGCGACTCGTCTCGGGCGCCCACGAGAACGGAGTACAGGTGCTGCACGCCGTGGCGGAGCGGCGGCCCGACGGGCGCGGCGCCAACCACAACGGACGCCTGTTCCGTGCCGCCGCGCGCCTGCCCGTACAGCAGATCTCCGGCACCGAGGCGGTCAGGATCGCGCCGCCCGTCGAGGTGGCGGACGAGGACATCGTCGTACGCCGGCTGCACGGCCTCTCGCCCATCGCCGGCACCGACGTGGACGCCCTGCTGCGCAACCTCGGCTGCCGAACGCTGATCATCGTCGGCGTCTCGGCGAACGTCGCCATACCGAACGCCGTCTTCGACGCGGTGAACCGCGGCTACACCGTCGCCGTGCCCGCCGACGCCGTCGCGGGGGTGCCGTCCGACTACACCCCCGCGATGATCCGCAACACCCTCGCCCTCGTGGCCACCGTGACGTCCACACACGACGTGCTCACCTGCTGGAAGCGCCCGCGCCGAGGCCGCTGACCCGCGCCGCTACGCGAGCGTGATCGAGTCGCCGGAGACGGTGATCTCCTTGGCGGCCAGGGGCTGCGCGGCGGGCGGGTGCTTCACGCTGCCGTCCTCGATGGAGAACTTGCTGCCGTGGCACGGACAGTTGATGGTGCCGCCCTCGATCGCGGTGACCGGGCACTGCTTGTGGGTGCAGATGTTCGTGAAGGCCTTGAACTCGCCCTTCTTCGGCTGCGTGACCACCACGCCCGCGTCACCGAAGATCTTTCCGCCGCCGACGGGGATGTCGGCGGTCTTGGCGAGTTCCTTGCCTGCCCCGTCCTTGGCCGCGCCGTCCTTGGCCGTGTTTCCAGCCGGCTCGGAGGACGACGAATCGTCCGAGCTCCCGCACGCGGTGAGCGCGGCGGCGATACCGGCGGCTCCCACGGCCGCGACGACGGTGCGGCGGGTCGGGGCGGATACGGACTCGTGCGAAGCGGTCATTACTGGTGTTTCCCTTCGGGTCGAGGGGGGTGGCCCACTCCCGTACGGGCCGCGGGACCGGAGTGTTCAACACCGGACGGACTTTCGTACGACGATGATGTCTCGCCTAACCTGGGGCCATGCTCACCGAAGTCACGGCGACCCGTTATGTCACCCCGATGAGGGAGGGCGGATCGCTCCCCGGGCTCGTCGAGGCCGACGATCTCGCCCCCTACGTCATGAAGTTCACCGGAGCGGGACAGGGCCGCAAGACGCTTGTCGCGGAGGTGATCTGCGGGGGGCTCGCGCGGCGGCTCGGATTCCGGGTGCCCGGGCTCGTACGGATCGGACTCGACCCCGTGATCGGCCTCGGCGAGCCCGACGAGGAGGTGCAGGGCCTCCTCAAGTCGAGCGGCGGCGTGAACCTCGGGATGCGGTACCTCTCCGGCGCGCTCGGCTTCGACCCGCTCGCCTACGAGGTGGATCCCGCGGAGGCGGGCCGCGTCATCTGGTTCGACGCCCTGATCAACAACGTCGACCGGTCCTGGCGCAACCCCAACATGCTGGTCTGGCACGGCGACCTGTGGCTCATCGACCACGGCGCGAGCATGATCTGGCACCACAACTGGCGCGGCGCCGAGGCCGCGGCGGCCCGGCCGTACGACGCCTTCGACCACGCCCTCGCCCCCTTCGCGCCCGACGTCGCGGCCGCCGCCGCGGAGCTGGCGCCGCGGCTCACCGAGGAACTGCTCGCCGAGGTCACCGCCGACGTCCCGGACGCCTGGCTCGCCGACGAGCCGGGCTTCGACGACCCGGACGCGGTGCGGCGCGCGTACGCCGCCGTGCTGCTGCCCCGCGCGGCGACCGTCCACGAGCGGATCGGCCTGCCCGAGCCGGATCCCGACCGCGTCCCGCGCACCCCGGGCTGGCTGACCGGCACGGCGACTGTGAAGGGCGGCACCTGGTGACCACGACCACCCGAGACGTCTTCGAATACGCGCTGCTGCGTGTCGTCCCGCGCGTCGAGCGCGGCGAGCAGATCAACGCAGGCGTGGTCGTCTACTGCCGCGCCAAGTCCTACGTCCGCGCGCTCACGCACCTCGACGAGGCGAAGCTGCGCGCCCTCGACCCGGAGGCGGACGTGACCGGCGTCCGCGCTTCGCTCGCCGCCGTCGAGAGCCACTGCCGAGGGGGCGGCGACGCGGGCCAGGCGGCGGACGACGACGCGGGCCGGCGCTTCCGGTGGCTGGTCGCGCCGCGCTCCACGGTCGTGCAGCCGGGGCCCGTGCACACCGGTCTCACCGAGGACCCCGAGGCCGAGGCCGACAGGCTTCTCGACCTCCTGGTGAGGTGACCTCGCGGCGGCCCCTTCGCGGTGAGTGATCAGGCGCACCCGATGGGTACGTTGACACCGGGTGCCAGGACTTCTAGCGTCACGTCCACAGGGTACTAAGCGGTCGCTCACCGAGTTGGACGTGAGGGCCGCACTCTAGGGCGAGGAGACCGAAGAGCATGTCCACCACTGAGCAGCGCGTCGCGATCGTCACCGGTGCCGCACGCGGCATCGGCGCCGCTACCGCCGTACGTCTGGCCGCCGAGGGTCGCGCCGTAGCCGTGATCGACCTCGACGAGGCCGCTTGCAAGGACACCGTCGAGCAGATCACCAGCGCCGGTGGCAAGGCCCTCGCGGTCGGCTGCGACGTCGCCGACGAGGCGCAGGTCGAGGCCGCGGTCGCGCGCATCGCCGAGGAGCTCGGCGCGCCGACGATCCTCGTCAACAACGCGGGCGTGCTCCGCGACAACCTGCTGTTCAAGATGAGCGCCCTGGACTGGGACACCGTCATGAACGTGCACCTGCGCGGCGCGTTCCTGATGTCGAAGGCCGTGCAGAAGCACATGGTGGACGCCAAGTTCGGCCGCATCGTCAACCTGTCCTCGTCGTCGGCGCTCGGCAACCGCGGCCAGGTCAACTACTCGGCGGCCAAGGCCGGCCTCCAGGGCTTCACCAAGACCCTCGCCAAGGAGCTCGGCAAGTTCGGCGTCACCGCGAACGCCGTCGCCCCCGGCTTCATCGTCACCGAGATGACGGCCGCCACCGCCGCCCGCGTCGGCATGGGCTTCGAGGAGTTCCAGGCCGCCGCCGCCACGCAGATCCCGGTCCAGCGCGTGGGCAAGCCCGACGACATCGCCAACGCCATCGCCTTCTTCACCGGCGAGGCGGCCGGATTCGTCTCCGGCCAGGTCATGTACGTCGCCGGCGGACCGCTCAACTAGGGCCGGGGAAAATGGACATGACTTCATCCCAGCTCCCGGAGCTCTCCGGCAAGGTCGCCCTCGTCACCGGCGGAAGCCGCGGCATCGGCCACGGCGTCGCCGAGGCCTTCGTCGCGCGCGGCGACCGCGTGTGCATCACCGGCCGCGGTGAGGACGCGCTCAAGGAGGCCGTCGAGGCCCTCGGCTCCGACCGCGTCATGTACGTGGCCGGAAAGGCCCACGACGAGGCGCACCAGGCCGCCGCCGTCGAGCGCACCATGGAGGCGTTCGGCCGCGTCGACTACCTGGTCAACAACGCCGGTACGAACCCGGTGTTCGGCCCGATGGCCGAGCTCGACCTGAGCGTCGCCCGCAAGGTCTACGAGACCAACGTGATCTCCGCGCTCGGTTTCGCCCAGCAGACGTGGAAGGCGTGGCAGAGCGAGAACGGCGGGGCGATCGTCAATATCGCCTCCGTCGCGGGTCTCGCCCCGTCCCCGTTCATCGGCGCGTACGGCATGAGCAAGGCGGCGATGATCAACCTGACCGTCCAGCTCGCGCACGAGTTCGCGCCCAAGGTGCGGGTCAACGCGATCGCCCCGGCGGTCGTGAAGACCAAGTTCGCGACGGCTCTCTACGAGGGCCGGGAGGCCGAGGCCGCGGCCGCCTACCCGCTGGCCCGGCTCGGTGTGCCCGAGGACATCGGCGGCGCCGCCGCCTTCCTGACCTCGCAACAGTCCGACTGGATCACCGGTCAGACCCTCGTGGTCGACGGCGGAATTTTCCTCAATGCGGGCGTCAGCTGACAAAGCCTCCGCGAGGCTGAATCGGACCAAGTTCGCTTAACTGAAGTTCCCCGCGTACGTCGCGTACGTGCGCATCAAGTGCCCCGCCGGAGTGCCTCGTTGGCCCGGCGGGGCACTGCGGTATGGTCTGCCGACCTGTGGCATGGCCGATCGAGGAGCGCGCGCGTGTTCAACCGGATCCAGGGCCCCCGTCAACTGGCGGCGATAACGTGCATATCGCTCCTTGCCGGATGCGGACTGATGTCGTCCGGAGAGTCCGACGACACCGAACCCATCGTCGTGGGGACCACCAGCGCGCCGAGCACCCTCGACCCGGCCGCGTCCTGGGACGGTTCCTGGGAGCTGTTCAGGAACGTCTACCAGACCCTCGTCAGCTTCCCCTCCGGCGCCTCCGAGCCGAAGCCCGACGCCGCCGAGCGCTGCGAGTTCACCGACCCCTCCAACAGCGTCTACCACTGCAAGCTGCGCGAGGGCATGGCGTTCTCGAACGGCGACAAGCTCGACGCGGCTGCCGTGAAGTACTCCATCGACCGCATCAGCAGGATCGACGTCAAGGGTGGCCCCAAGGGGCTCCTCGGCAGCCTGAAGGCGGTCGAGGTCAAGGGCGACCGTGACGTCACCTTCAAACTGAACAAGCCCGACGCGACCTTCCCCTTCGTGCTCGCGACACCGGCGATGTCCATCGTGGACCCCGCCGAGTACCCGGCCGACGCGGTCCGCGACGACGGCAAGATCGCCGGCTCCGGGCCGTACGCGCTCGACGCGTACACCGACGGCGACAAGGCGGAGCTCGTCAAGAACGACCACTACGACGGGTTCGCCGAGCGCAAGAACAGCGCCGTCACCATCCGCTACTTCAAGGACTCCGCCTCGATGGTCGGCGCCCTGCGCGCCAAGAAGATCGATGCCACGTACCGCGGGCTCGCCGCGTCGGACGTCGTGGGGCTCCAGGGCAAGCAGGCCAAGGACGGCATCCAGCTCGTCGAGGGCGCGGGCATGGAGATCAGCTACCTGGTGTTCAACCCCGAGGATCCCTGGGCGCGCAAGTCCGCCGTCCGCAAGGCCGTCGCCCAGGTCGTCGACCGCGGCGCGATCGCCCACAAGATCTACCAGGACACCGTCGAGCCGCTCTACTCGATGGTCCCGAGGGGCCTGACCGGGCACACCACCGGCTTCTTCGACGACTTCGGCGACCCGAACACGGCCAAGGCCAAGGACATCCTCACCCGGGCGGGCATCACGGACCGGGTCCCGCTCACCCTCTGGTACGCCACCGACCGCTACGGGTCCGCGACCGGCGCCGAGTTCACCGAGCTCAAGCGACAGCTGGACGCGTCCGGACTGTTCGACGTCACGATCAAGGGACGCCCCTGGAAGACGTTCGAGGCCGGATACCGCAAGGGCGAGTACCCCGTCTTCGGACGCGGCTGGTTCCCCGACTTCCCGGACGCGGACAACTTCATCGCGCCCTTCGTCGGCCAGCAGAACGCGCTCGGAACGCCCTACGCGTCCAAGGAGATCACCGACGATCTGCTGCCGCAGTCGCGCCGTGAGAGCGACCGCGCCGCCGTGGTGGGCCAGTTCAAGCGCGCCCAGCAGATACTCGTCGACGACGCCAGGCTGTTGCCGCTGTGGCAGGGCAAGCAGTACATCGCGGCCAGCGAGGAGATCTCGGGCGGCGAGCGGGCCCTCGACCCTTCGACGATCATGATGATGTGGGAGCTGCAGCGCAAGACCAGCTGGTAGGCGGCCCGCCGGGGGCCGTTGTCAGTGGCCGCGGGTAGGTTCTGGGGTGTGCAGCGGCCGTGCCTCGTACGGCCGTGAAGTGACCGTACCCCGGAGGTTGTTGACGTGACCGACACCGCGATGCTGCCCGAGTCCTGGCGCGGCGTCCTCGGCGAGGAGCTGCAGAAGCCCTACTTCAAGGAGCTCACGGAGTTCGTCGAGGAGGAGCGCGCGAAGGGTCCCGTCTACCCGCCGCGCGAGGAGGTCTTCGCGGCGCTCGACGCGACCCCGTACGACCGGGTCAAGGTCCTTGTCCTCGGCCAGGACCCGTACCACGGGGAGGGACAGGGGCACGGTCTGTGCTTCTCCGTCCGGCCCGGCGTGAAGACGCCGCCCTCCCTACGGAACATCTACAAGGAGATGAAGGAGGAGCTCGGCCACCCGGTCCCTGACAACGGGTATCTGATGCCGTGGGCCGAGCAGGGCGTCCTCCTGCTGAACGCGGTGCTCACGGTGCGGGCCGGCGAGGCCAACTCGCACAAGGGCAAGGGCTGGGAGAAGTTCACCGATGCGGTGATCCGCGCGGTGGCCGACCGGCCCGACCCGGCCGTGTTCGTCCTGTGGGGGAACTACGCGCAGAAGAAGCTCCCCCTCATCGACGAGGAGCGCCACGTCGTCGTGAAGGGCGCGCATCCCTCGCCGCTCTCCGCGAAGAAGTTCTTCGGCTCGCATCCCTTCACGCAGATCGACAAGGCGGTGGCCGCGCAGGGGCACACGCCGATCGACTGGCGGATTCCGGACCTGGGCTGACGCCCCGGGGTCCCTCCGGGTGCGCGCAGCTCTGCGCGCGGTGACCGCCCGGCCCCCGGAGGGACCCCCGCCCGCGCCTGACCGGGATTGTCAGCGGCTGCCTATAGCGTCGGAATCGTTATCAGCTTGGATGATCGGCATACGAGCGTGGAGGACCTGTGGCTGAGCAGCGGGAGCAGGCGGCGGACGACGTCATGATGACCCGGATCGGGCAGGTGATCATGCTCCATCACGCCGGTGACCGCGAGGAGGCCAGGGACCGGTACCTCGGCCTGTGGGCGGAGATCGGCGAGGACGGCGACCCCCTCCACCGCTGCACGCTCGCGCATTACATGGCGGACGCCCAGGACGACCCGGACGACGAGTTGGCGTGGGACCTGCGGGCCCTGACCGCCGCCGAGGGCCTGACCGAGGCGCGGCTCGCGCTCCACGAGCAGTCGCTCGCAGTCCGCGCGCTCTACCCCTCGCTGCATCTCAACCTGGCGGCGGACTATGTGAAGCTCGGCCGCCCCGAAGCGGCCCGCAGTCATCTGACGCAGGCGCGCGCCGTGGTGGGCGCGCTCGGGGACGACGGTTACGGGGACGGGGTACGGGCGGCCATCGCCCGCCTGGAAACGCGGGTCGCGGCGATGCCGCCCGGAGGGGACGAGGGCCCGGGCCGCGGTTCCGCCGGGGGCGAGCCGCTGGGGCCGCCCAGACGGAGTTCGTAGGCGGCCCCTCTCACTGGCGCCGCTCGATGGGCCGCTCGCTTCGCCTCGCCCTTCGTCGCCCTTCGCCCTTTGCCCTTCGCCTTACGCCCCACCTCACCCGCCGTACGTCTCCCGGCAGATGCGGGCCTCGGGGCTGTCCGGGTTCCATTTGCCGTACTGGTGGCCCAGGGCGCACACATCGCCCGGAACGCCCGGTGCCGCGGGGGCGGCCGTGTGCGGGTGGTGCGGCGGAGGTGCTGCGGGGCGTGCCGCGTGTCCCGGGCCCGACCGGTGCGGGGCTTCGTGGCGTGGCGGCTGGGGCGGGCGCGGCGCACGGGTCGGCTCGGGTGAGGGCGAGTGGGTGGCCGGTGGCCTGCGGCCCATCCTGTCCAGCGCCTCCCGCACCGGCGCCTGCACGACCTGGGGGTCCGCCGGCCCGTCGGGGCGGGGCGCCGCCGGAACGGCCGGGGCGCTGGGGGGCGTGGCCGGGGGCTCCGGCTGCCGTACGCTCACGCAACCGGACACCGCGGCGGCCGTGGCCGCCACCGTGAGCAGAAACGCTGCTGACGTCGTCGATCGATGCACCCGCGCAACTCTGTCGGGTACGGACTCTCGTGGCGGGCCCGTCGGCGGATGATGCCCCGCACGGGTGACGCGCAGGTCAGGACGGGGACGCGTCGAGCATCCCGCGCAACAGTTCCCCGAACCCCGCCCGCAGTTCCGCCAGGTCCGGGACCGACGCGTGGAACGCCCCGGCCACGCACGAGAACATGATTCCCTCGGACCAGGCCACCAGCGACAGCGTGTGCCGCTCCGGATCCCGGGACCCCGCGGCCCGCAGCAGCGCGGTGAGGGGTTCGTGGAACTGCCGGCCCGTCTCGTCGAAGAACGTCCGCAACTCCGGCCGCCGTGTCGCCTCCAGTGCCAACTCGTAACGACAGACGAGCAGTTGAGGGTGTTTGGTCAGATAGCGGTGCAGTGCGAGCGCCATGCCGTCGACGAGCGAGTGGATCCCGCCGGCCGGATCCGGCAGTTCGTCCACGGCGAGCACCCGTGACTCGCGCAGGGCGAGGCGCCGCACCGCTGCCTCCAGGAGGGCGAGCCGGGTCCGTGCGTAGTTCGACGTCGACCCCTGTGGCAGGCCCGCCGCCTCGTCGACAGCTCGGTGTGTCAGGCCCCGCATCCCGCGCTCGGCGAGCAGATCGAGTGCGGCGTCGGCGATGGCTTCGGCGCGAGGTGCGCCGGTGGCGCCGGCGGCGCTCTTGCGGGGGGGCATGGTTCCAACCTACCGCCGGAACTACACCTGTAGTACGTTCGAGAGCAGGCTCACTACAGGTGTAGTGAGCCTTGACGGGCCGAACCGGGCGTTGTGAGACGTAAGGAGCGCGAAGCCATGACTGCCGAACCGATGGATTCAGCGGTTCCCACCGAACTGACCGACACGACGGGGAAGACGCCGGCGCGACCGGAAGCACGCACCGTCGGCGGCCGCGGGCGGCGGCCCCGCGCGGTCGTCGTGGGCGGCGGCATAGGCGGCCTCACCGCCGCCGTAGCGCTCGACCTGCGCGGCTGGCACGTCACCGTCCTCGAGCGGGCCGCCGAGCTGAAGCCCGTCGGCTCCGGGATCTCCCTCGCCCCCAACTCGCAGCGCGCTCTGGACGTCATCGGCCTCGGCGAGGAGGTCCGGTCCCTCGCCGCATGGGAGGGCGAGGGCGGCCTGCGCACTCCCAGCGGCCGCTGGCTCTCGCGCTCCGACGCGAAGGCCGCCGCCCAGCGCTTCGACGGCTCCCTCGTGCTCCTCCACCGCGCGACCCTGATCGACGAGCTGGCGTCCCGGCTCCCCGACGGAGTCGTCCACACCGCGTCCGCCGCGGCCCTCACCGACCCCGGCGTCATGGGTGACCCGGCCCGCCCCGCCCGTGTGACCACTCCGGAAGGCGCATTCGAAGCAGAACTCGTCGTCGGCGCCGACGGCATCAGGTCCGCCGTGCGCGCGGCGCTCTTCCCCGCCCACCCGGGCGCGGTCTACGCCGGCTTCACCACCTGGCGCCTCCTCGTCCCGCCCCTCGGCAGGCCCTTCGCCCAGCACGAGACCTGGGGACGCGGCCGCATCTGGGGCACGCACCCCTTCGCGGACGGCACGGTCTACGCCTACGGCGCCGCCATCGCACCCGCCGGCGAGCACGCCCCCGACGACGAGAAGGCCGAGCTCGTGCGCCGCTTCGGCGACTGGCACGACCCGATCCCGGCGATCATCGACGCGGCCGCGCCCGAGGAGATCCTGCGCCACGACGTCCACCACATCGCCGAACCCTTGCCGGCCTTCCACCGCGGCCGGGTCGCGCTCCTCGGCGACGCGGCCCACGCCATGCCCCCGACCCTCGGCCAGGGCGGCAACCAGGCCATCGAGGACGCCGTCGTGCTCGCCCACCACGCGGACCCCGCGCGGCCCGACGCCCTGGGCCTCGCCGCGTACACCGCCGCACGCAGGCCCCGTACGACCGCCATCGCCCGCAAGGCCGTCGCGGTCGGCCGGGTGAACATGCTCAGGAACCGGCCCGCGATGGCGCTGCGCAACACCCTCATCGCCGCTCTCGACAAGACCGGACCCGCCGTCATGCTGCGCGGATTCGACGAGATCGCGGACTGGCGGCCCCCGCAGCGGCCGTATGCTGCCCAGACACAGAGGGCTTAGCCGGACACCGACGGCCCGGGGCGAGGGGAAGACGGACGTGAAGGTCGGCTGCATCGGACTCGGCGACATCGCGCAGAAGGCGTATCTGCCGGTGCTCACCACCTTGCCGGGGGTCGAGCTGCACCTGCAGACCCGCACACCTTCGACGCTCCGGTGGGTCGGGGAGACGCACCACATCCCCGCCGAACACCGGCACACCGACCTGGACGCGCTGCTCGCGCAGGGGCTCGACGCGGCTTTCGTGCACGCGCCGACCGCCGTCCACCCCGAGATCGTGACGCGGCTGCTCGAAGCGGGCGTCGCCACCTATGTCGACAAGCCGCTCGCCTACGAACTCGCCGAATCGGAGCGCCTCGTGAGGCTCGCCGAGGAGCGCGGGGTCAGCCTGACGGTGGGCTTCAACCGCCGTCACGCGCCCGGCTACACGCAGTGCGCCGAGCACCCCCGCGAGCTGATCCTGATGCAGAAGAACCGCATCGGGCTGCCCGAGGAGCCGCGCACGCTCGTCCTCGACGACTTCATCCACGTTGTCGACACCCTGCGCTACCTCGTGCCCGGTCCGATCGACGACGTGTCGGTGCGTGCCAGGGTCGAGGACGGCCTGCTGCATCACGTGGTGCTCCAGCTCGGCGGGGACGGGTTCACGGCGATCGGCGTCATGAACCGGCTCAGCGGCTCGACCGAGGAGATCCTCGAGGTCTCCGGGCAGGACACCAAGCGGCAGGTCGTCAACCTCGCCGAAGTCATCGACCACAAGGGCCAGCCGACGGTGCGCCGCCGCGGCGACTGGGTTCCGGTGGCCCGCCAGCGCGGCATCGAGCAGGTGGTGCTCGGTTTCCTCGACGGCGTGCGCGCGGGCAAGGTCCTCAGCGCCAAGGACGCCCTGGAGACGCATGTGCTGTGCGAGCAGGTCGTACGTGAGGTGCAGCGGTTCGCCGCCTGAACAGGCGGACGGCCTCCGCCGCGCCCAGCAGGACGAGCACGGCGACGGCCGCGTGCACGGGCCAGTCGCCGAACCGCACGTACAGCGTCGTGCCGTGCGCCGTCGGCACCTCGTAGACCCGGGCCGCGCTCGCCGATGTGCCGAGCCAGGGACCGACGCGTGAGCCGTCCGGGCCGTACACGGCCGACACCCCGGTCAGCGTCGCGTGCACCATCGGACGGCCCGTCTCCGCGGCGCGCAAGGCCGCGAGCGACGCGTGCTGCTCGGGCGCCCAGCTGTGCTGGAACGTCGACGTCGAGGACTGCGCGAGCAGCACCTGCGCACCGTCGCGTGTGAGGTGCCGCGTCATGTCGGGGAACGCCGACTCGAAGCACACGAGTGGCCCGATCCGCAGGTCGCCGCCCCGCGCGGACCGCACGTTCATCACGACCTGCCGGGTCCCGCTCACCCGGTCCTCGCCCGCTGCCTTGCCGACCGACGTGGCCCAGCCGAGCAGCGGGCGCGCCGGGATGTACTCCCCGAAGGGGACGAGCCGCATCTTGTCGTAGCGCTGCCCCGTGAGACCGTTCGGGCCCACCAGGACCGAGCTCTTGAAGATGCCGGGGGCGCCGCCGGGGGAGACGCGACGCGCGTCCACGTTCACCAGGACGTCCGCGCCCACCTCGCGCGAGAGCGCCGCGATCCGGCGCGCGAGGTCCGGTCGCTGCGAGAAGTCGAAGCCGACGCTGCTCTCGCCCCAGACCACCAGGTCGACGCCCTGCCCGGTCAGGCCGCGCGTCAGCTGCTCCTCCCGGTCGAAGCGCTTCTCGCCGCTTTCGGCGCCGCCTATCGGGCCTGGCTGGACGACGGCGACCCTGACCTGGCCATCCGGCTCGGGGCGCGGGGCCCAGGCCCAGGAGGCCGTCGTCACCGTGGCCGTCACCAGAAGCCCCGCCACCGCGGGCGTACGGGCGCTGCGCGCCACGAGGAGGATCGTGACGGCGGTGTTGACCGCCACGACGAGCAGACTGACCAGCCACACCCCACCTACCGACGCGACGCGCAGTGCGGGCTGCACCTGCCACTGGCTCGACCCGATGAGCCCCCACGGGCCGCCCAGCCCCTGCCAGGACCTGACCAGTTCGACCATCAGCCACGCCGAAGGCACCGCGACCAGGGCAGCGGCCGCCTGTCCGCGCGTGGGCGTGCCGCCGAGCAGCCGCCGCACGAGCCGTCCCCAGGGCGCCCACAGTGCGCCGAGCAGCGCCGCGATCACCACCGTGAACACATGCAGACTCGGCAGCAGCCATTGGTGCACCGCCAACATGAACCCGAGCCCGCCGAGCCAGCCGTCGAGGGTGGCGCGGCGCGGTGTGCGGGCGGAGCGGGCAAGGAGCATCCATGGCACCAGCGCGACGTAGGCCAGCCACCACAGCGACGGCGCCGGGAACGCGAGGGCGGGCAGCGCGCCCGCGCACACGGCGGCGGCGCCACGCCACCAGGGCGACACCGCGAGGCGGTGGGCGATGCCCTGCCACGACGCGGCGGGCGCCGACCACGCCGCCGCTGGCGCCGAGGCCGGCCTCGACCGCGTCGTACTCGACGAGCGCGCCCGACCGCTCCCGTCCGACCCGTCCATGCGCCGCCTCCCTCGTCGTCCGACGCCCGGTACGTGCTTTCAGTGTGCGCGCTCGGGACGATCTTCGACAGTGGGCATCGGGGGCGCTCGCGTCAGGGCGAGGTGGCCGCCGCGGCGGCCTCGGTGCGCCGCCACTTCTCGTGCACCGTCACCCCGCGCAGCCGCCAGCCGGAGTGCGTCCGCACCAGGGAGAAGGCGTAGCGGCCGCCGCACACGAAGTCGGGCGCGCCGGGGGGCGTATGGGAGGGCGCGTCGGAGGGGCTGCCCGCGCCGTCGCCGGCGAGCCGCATCGGGTTGATGTAGTCGGCCTGCACTTCGGCCGTGTCGCCGGTGTCGTTGTCGAGGCGGCCGAAGCGCAGGCGCCGGTTGACGATGAGGTGCTGGCGCATCGGGAACAGCTCCATCGTCCGGGTCAGCCACTCGGTGATCTCGGCCGCGCTGCCCTCGATGCCGCCGGCCCGCCGGTAGTCGGCACGCCCGTCCGGACTGAAGAGCCCGCGGTACGCCGTCCAGTCCCCGTCGTCCACGCACACCGCGTAGTCGGTGATCAGCTCCTCGATGGCGAGTCGGTCCATCACGGTGGCGAGTTCTACGCGCTGTGTCATTGAGTCAGTCTTGGGCACCGGAACCGCAGATCCAAGGGGCGCGACGGGGGAGAGGCCCGCGGCGTGATCATTGGTACCTTCTCGGCATGTCCCGAGAGAGCACCTCACAGACCGCCGCCGACGACCTCGCGCACTCCGTGCGGCTCGCGGTGGACACCTTCGGCGGGGCGCTGGGTGCCGACTGGGGCGTCAAGGCCGGTTCGCTGGAGTGGGACTGCTGGGAGACGGCCGAGCATCTGGCCGACGACCTGTTCGCGTACACGGCCCAACTCGGGCCGTCGAAGCCGCCGTTGGACACCGAAGTGCCGTTCGACTGGACGCGCCGCAGGCCGGACGGCCCCGCGAACGTCATCTTCGCGAACCGCGACGCGGGCCCGGCGGGGCTGCTCCAGGTGCTCGACGCGAGCGGCGCCCTGCTGGTCGCGATGGTGCGGACGGCCGCGCCCGAGACCCGCGCCCACCATGTGTTCGGCCTTTCGGATCCCGCGGGCTTCGGTGCGATGGGCGTCGTGGAGACCCTCGTCCACACGCAGGACATCGCCGAAGGTCTCGGCCTCGACTGGACCCCGCCCGGCGGCCTCTGCGCCCGGGCTCTCGCCCGGCTGTTCCCCGACGCGCCGCGGGGCGACGACCCCTGGCGTACGTTGCTGTGGGCGACGGGGCGCGGCGAGCTGCCCGGCAGGGAGCGGCTCACGGCCTGGCGCTGGAACGCCGAAGTCCGCTGACGGGCCGACAGGCCGACCGGGCCGGGCACGACAGAGAATTGACGGAGCCTCAGGCCGCAGCCTGGACGACCTCCGTACGGACCGCGATCGCCCACTCGGTGACGAGCAGCGCGTACTGTGCGCGCTGCTCGGTGGAGAGACGGCCACCCGCGCGCAGCCACAACCCGCGGATCTGCTCGTTCACTTCCTCGGCAGACCGCGCGGAACCCGAACACTCAAGCGGCATGCGGTAAGGCTAGGGTGCGTGCCGCCCACTGGGAACCCTAAGCGACGGAACATATTCGCCAGGTGACCGCAAACATCGATCAGTTGGCTGTCAGTCCCTGGCAACAGCCTTCGGGGAGGGGCGGATCGTGCTCGGACCGGCCGGTGAAAAACCAGGTGGCAGCGTCGCGTCCCGTCACTACAGTTGCAGCATGCCCAGGTGCGAAGGAGCGGGTTACTTCCACTGTTAATGGGGTGGTCGCGGGTTCGAGTCCCGTCGTCGACTTCGGGTCGGCGTAGCTCAGTTGGCAGAGCACCTTGTACCTGCACCGATTCTGATCTCTGGGCAGCACACTTCACGCACCTCCCGGTGCGCAGGTCCGCGGCTCCTTCTTACGGTGAACGCACGCCGCGGACCGACTCGATCTCGGGAGGCACCCAGCAGCACCGCGCCTCGGTTCGGCGTGCGCGCACGGCCGTGCCTCCCCTCCACAGAGAGGGGCCGCCTCATGGCACGCTTCAACACCCGCGGCACCCGCCCGTCGGGCCGGTCGCCGATCGCCACCGTGACGGGCGAGCGGGCGCGCACGCACGAGGGCGCGACCGGATACCTGCGCGACGCGCGCAGCGAACTGTTCCTGCTCGCCGTCTCCAACCTCGTCGCCACGGACACCTTCTACGAGTCCGCGGACGACCGCGACGACCGCTACAGCACCCTCGTACGGCAGCTCGCCGTGGAGGACCCCGAGTGGACGGCGGGCCTGCTCGGCTGGCTGCGCGGCGAGGGGAACATGCGGACCGCCGCGCTCGTCGGCGCCGCCGAGTTCGTCAGGGCCCGCATCGACGCGGGCGAGCCCGGCCACTCCCGTCAGGCCGTCGACAGCGTCCTCCAGCGCGCCGACGAGCCGGGCGAGCTGCTCGGCTACTGGACCGCGCGGCACGGCCGGCGCCTGCCGAAGCCGGTGAAGCGCGGCATCGCCGACGCCGTCCAGCGCCTCTACAACGAGCGCTCGCTCCTCAAGTACGACACCGACTCCAAGGGCTACCGGTTCGGAGACGTCCTCAACCTCGCGCACCCGGCACCCGCCACCGACAAGCCGTGGCAGGGCGAACTGTTCCAGCACGCCCTCGACCGCCGGCACGGCAACGCCGAGGAGATCCCGGAGCGGCTGCGCACCCTGCGCGCCCGCGAGCGGCTGATGCGCGTACCGGTGGAGGAGCGCCACGCGGTGCTCACCACGGACACCGGCAGGCTCGCCGAGGCGGCCATGACGTGGGAGTCGCTTGCGGGCTGGCTCCAGCGGCCGATGGACGCGGCGGCGTGGGAGGCGATCATCCCGTCCATGGGCCTGATGGCTCTCGCGCGGAACCTGCGCAACTTCGACGAGTCCGGTGTCTCGGACGAGATCGCGCAGCGGGTGGCGGCGCGGTTCGCCGACGCGGACGAGGTGCGTCGCTCACGCATGTTCCCGTTCCGCTTCTGGGCCGCGTACAAACACGCCCCATCGCTGCGCTGGGGGCACGCTCTGGAGCGGGCGCTCGCGCACTCGCTGGCCGGTGTGCCCGCGCTGCCCGGCCGTTCGCTGATCCTGGTGGACCGGTCGCCGTCGATGTTCCCCGGCTACGGGTTCTCGACGCCGCACCGCTCGGACATCCCGCTCGCCGAGCAGGCGGCGGTGTTCGGCGCCGCGCTCGCCATGCGCGCGGAGGCGCCGACGCTCGTCGAGTTCGGGATGGAGAGCCGGCGCCTGAACTTCCGGAGGGGCGGCAGTGTTCTGCGGCTCATCGAGAGTTTCGGGCAGATCTCCGGCACCGACATCCCGACCGCGGTGAAGAAGCACTTCACCGGGCACGACCGCGTGGTCGTCGTCACCGACGAGCAGACCCGGCCCGGCTGGTTCCCGTCGAACGCCCGCGACCACGGCGGCATGGCCGAGACCGAGATCGACGCGCTCGTGCCGGGGGACGTGCCCGTCTACATGTGGAACATGGCCGGATACAAGGTGGGCGCGACCCCTTCGGGTGGCGCGAACCGGCACGCCTTCGGCGGCCTCACCGACCAGGCGTTCCGCCTGATCCCGCTCATCGAGCGGGGCGGCGACGCGCGCTGGCCGTGGGAGAATTGACATGCTCCTCGGGCTGAAGCCCGAGGATTCTGGCCGTCCCTTACCTGGTGCTGTGCCGCTACGCGGCAGGGGCCGTGGGTGGGATTCCGTGGCTTCCTGCTTCTTCACGCTGTGCCCCGCCCCGGGAGGGGCGGGGTCTTACCCGCGCTCGACAGGCTAATGCCGCGAGTCCGGCGGCCTTGATGTTGCGTGCGGCGTTGACGTCCCGGTCGTGGACGATGTCGCAGGCCGGACAGGTCCACTCCCGTGCATCCAATGCCGCGTAGTTAAGCCGGGATGGCGGCTGTCGAGTCCCGTGAACCCGCTGGTGGCTGGGGTGTCTTGACCCATTGGGGATGGAGTCGGTAGCGGCCATGACCTGACCTGATGAGGAATTTCTGCGTGATCCATTGCCCCATCTGCGCCGAGAGGCTGCGGATGTGGTCGATTTTGAGGGCGTCAGCGATCTGCCGGGGAGTCCAGTCCTGGCCGGGATCGGCTGCCACCAGGAGTCGGAAGACGTGGGAGCGTCGATCGGTGTTCGCCGGTGACGGTGGCAGGGCTGTGGGCTGCTCGGTGGCGGCGAGGACGGTGATGTCCAGGCGGTTGAAGGAATGGCTGCTCAGTGGGCGGGTCTCGTTCTGTGTGGTGCCGTAGCGGGACATCGGACACTTCACCTTGCGGGCACTGATCCGGGGTCGGCGGGCCGGCAGCAGCCCGGCCAGGACAGCCCGGGCGATGCCGCCGCCGTCACTGTCGTCGCCGGTGATGCCGCAAGCGTCGACGATCTGGTCGGCGGCGGCCTGCAGGGCGATGGTGAAGCTGGCCCGGTCGGGGTCGGTGCCCGGGCGGGACTCGGCCGCGTCGCACATCGCTCGACGCAGGACCTGGTGGACGGTGAGCCAGGCCCACAGTTCCTGTTCCAGACCGCAAGCGTCGCAGGAGCGCAGGACTCGGCCAGTGAGCAGGGTGTGCCGCAGGGCGAGGAAGGCCGACTCGACCTCCCAGCGCTCGTGATAGAGGCGGGCCAGTCGCTCAGCGGGGTCGGTGCGGTGGTCGAGCAGCGTGGTGATCAGCATGTAGTGGTCGCTGATCCGGGTGCCGTCGTCGCAGGTGGCTGTGATGTCGACGTTGATGATGCGGAACGTCCGGTCCTGGAGCTGGGTCAGGAACGAGCCGTCGGGCAGCGCGGTGAAGACGGTCGGCCGACGGCGGGAGTTGAGCCGGACCAGCAGTTGGGCGCCGGTGTCGGCGGTGTCGATGAGGAAGTCGTTCCCGGCGAAGGCGCGGTCAGCAAGCAGCAGCATCGTGTCGTTCAGCAGGGGAAGGAGTCGGCGGGCGTAGTGGGTCTCGCCCTTGTTGGTGGGGCCGAAGACGGCGCCGAGCAGGCCCCGGGTGCCGGTCTCGCACAGGGCCATCAGTCGCAGATGCGGGTAGCCCTCCGGGCCGTAACCGGCGTTGAGGATCTTGCCCAGCCAGGCGCGGACGCGTGGCTGGTCGGGGGCCCGCAGCGAGCTGCAGCCGTCGAAGGCGACCGTGCGCCACTTCCGGTAGCAGACGCCTGGGGTGCGGGGCTGGGCGATCGGGCCGGCCACGGTCTCGAACAGCATCTTCAGCGGCGCGGCTCCGATCCTGCGGCGCAGGTCACGCAGGGCCTTTTCACAAGGCCGGACCGGAGCCAGCGGGCCCAGCCCGGCGACCAGTTTGCCCCACACCCCCAGGTAGCCGACGGCCGGGAAGACGGCCAGGGCCAGCACGAAGTACACCCCCACGCGGGAAGGCAGTAGACGCAACCTGCCCTGGACAGCCCGCGACCTCGCCAGCACGTCATCGACCAGCTCGAAGGGCAGATACTGCGTCAACTCCCCGAGATGCCCCGGCGCGAAGACACCCCTCGCCACGGTGATGGTGCGGACGAAACTGGTCATGGCAGACTGCTCGGACAACGGGACCCCTGCTCAGCGTGAAGACCTTGGACGGCTTCACCGCTGTAGCAGAGGTCCCGTTCTCCATGCCCGCCCCGGCAAGACCCACCGAGCTGATCAAGTTGACGCCACCCGCGGCTTCTTAACTACGCGGCATTGCCCGTGCATCCAGGGGCTTGGGCCCGTCGCGGTGGCCACAGGCCGAGCAGACCTGGCTGGTCGGCTCGAACCGGTCAATCTGCACAAACGTGCGCCCGTACCGCTCGCACTTGTACTTGAGCATGTTCACGAACATGGACCAGCCCGCGTCATGCACGCTCTTGGCCAGCCGGGTGCGCGCGAGTCCGCTGACCGCCAGGTCCTCCACGATCACCGTTTGGTTGTCACGGACGATCTGTGTGGAGAGCTGGTGGCAGAACTCCTTGCGCGCGTCGGCGACTTGTGCGTGGGCGCGGGCAACCTTCAAGCGGGCCTTGGCCCGGTTCTTCGACCCCTTCTGCTTACGGGACAGTTCACGCTGGGCCTTCTTCAGTTTCTTCTCCGCGCGGCGCAGGAACCTCGGAGAGTCGATCTTCATGCCGTCGTCCAGGACGGCGAAGTGGGTGAGGCCGAGGTCGATGCCGACCACCGAGCCGGGCGCGGGGTCCGGCAGCACGGCGGCATCGGCGGCCGGGTCGGTGTCGATGACGAAGCTCGCGTAGTACCGGCCGGCCGAGTCCTTGATCACGGTGACCGAGGACGGCACCGCCGGCAACGAACGCGACCACTTCACCCGCACTTCGCCGATCTTCGGCAGGAGCAGCCGCCCCGCTCGGGTGATCTTCCAGCGGGCGTTGCTGGTGAACCGGATCGCCTGCCGGGCATCCTTGCGGGACCGGAACCGCGGCTCGCCCACCCGCGGGCCCTTGCGCTCGCCCTTGAGGGAGGCGAAGAAGTTCGCATACGCGGTATCCGCATCCCGCAGCGCCTGCTGGAGGACGACCGAGGAGACCTCACCCAGCCAGTACCGCTCCCGGCGCAGCTTGCCCCGCGTGACCAGGGCACGGGACAGCACCTTCGACGTCGGGTACGGCTCCTTGGCGGCACGGGCGTCACGGCGGGCGCGCACGGCGTCGTTGAACACGACCCGCGCACACCCGAACGCCCGCGCCAGCGCACCCTGCTGGCCGGGCTCCGGGTACAACCTGAAGGCGTACCGGAGCTGCATGCGAGTGATCGTACGAACACCGCTCACCCGTTCACCAGAGAGAACATCCGTACTAGCCATCACCGTACGGTGACCGCCGCCATGTCCAGCTCCGCAGGAACAACACCGCAACGCTCCGCGTCGCTACGACCTGATTCGCTTCACCACCGGCGTAAACGCCGATGCACTGCGAATGAATCCCGGTAGCGGGAGAGGCGAGCGAGGGGTGGTCCCGTCCGGCTCGGGCCGGGCGGGTCAGCCCGCCGACTCCCCGGCGTGCGGGCTCAGGACGCCCGCCGTCACCAGCGCGATCAGCACGATGCCGAGCAGGATCCGGTAGTACACGAACGGCATGAAGCTCTTCGTCGAGATGAACTTCATGAACCATGCGATCACTGCGTATCCGACGCCGAAGGCGATGATCGTCGCGAAGGCGGTCGGGCCCCAGGAGACGGAGCCGTCCTGCCCGGCGTCCTTCAGCTCGAAGACCCCGGAGGCGAGGACCGCGGGGATCGCGAGGAGGAACGAGTAACGGGCCGCGGCCTCACGGGTGTACCCCATGAGGAGGCCGCCGCTGATGGTCGCGCCGGAGCGCGAGACGCCGGGGATCAGGGCCATGGCCTGGCAGACGCCGTAGATCAGCCCGTCCTTGACGCTCAGGTCCTTGAGTCCCTTGCGCTCCCGCACCGCGCGGTGCTTGCCGCCGACCTCGTCGCGCGCCGCGCGACGGTCGGCGACACCGAGGACGACGCCCATCACGATGAGGGTCGTCGCGGTCAGGCGCAGATCGCGGAACGGGCCCTCGATCTGGTCCTTGAAGGCGACACCGAGCACGCCGATCGGAATCGAGCCCACGATCACGAGCCAGCCCATCTGCGCGTCGTGGTCGCTGCGCAGCGCCTTGTTCGTGAGGGAGCGGAACCAGGCGGAGATGATCCGCGCGATGTCCTTGCGGAAGTAGATGACCACCGCCGTCTCCGTGCCGAGCTGGGTGATCGCCGTGAACGCGGCCCCCGGGTCGTGCCAGCCCGCGAATGCCGCGGTCAGCCGCAGATGCGCGCTCGACGAGATGGGCAGGAACTCGGTCAGCCCCTGGACGAGCCCGAGGATGAATGATTCGAACCAAGACATGAAGTTACGCGATCCAAGTGCTGACGTGAGCTGACCGCGGACACGCAGGCCAGAGGCGGACACGGAGGAAGGACGGACGGGCGGGCGAGGCCGTACGGGTCAAGAGGTACGGAAGTGGAAGAGCGCCCGCCGTGGGGCAGCGTAGCGCCCTTGTGTGAAGAGACGATGACAGGGCCTCTTCACTCGGACGGCGCTATGCCGCGGCCGGGCCCGCGGTGGTCCAGCCCGGGGCCTGCGGATGGGCGCTGAGGTCCTCGTGGCGGACGGTGTCGCCGCATGCGGAGCAGGTCACGACGGGGACCAGTTCGTTGCCGCAGGTGTGCTCGATCACCATCGGGCGGTCGCCGTCGTCGCGCAGATGACGGTCGCCCCACGCCATGAGGGTCATGAGGACCGGCTCCAGTTCGAGCCCCGCCGTGGTGGGCCGGTACTCGAAGCGCTGGGGGCGCTCCTGGTAGGCGACCTTCTTGAGGACGCCGGCGTCGACGAGGCGGCGCAGACGCGTCGCCAGGATGTCGCGCGGCGCCCCGATGTTGCGCACCAGCTGGTCGAAGCGACCGTTGCCGAGGCACGCCTCGCGCAGGACCAGGAGCGAGTACTTCTCGCCGACCACGGCCAGCGTGTCGGCGATCGAACAGGGGCGCGGGTCCTTGGCGGCTGGCATGCGCATCAGTGTAGGCGAGGGTTTGCTTTTCCAACCGACGGGGTTATGGTGAGTTCAGTTTTCCTACTCACCGGTAATCGGCGCCGGGCACCGACCCGTCGGCCAAGGAGGCCCGCACCATGCGTGACGCAGTCATCGTCGAAGCCGTACGCACCCCCGTCGGGAAGGGCAAGGCGAACGGGACGCTCGCTCATGTCCACCCCGTCGAACTCCTCGCCCACACGTTGCGCACCCTCGTCGGGCGCGCCGGAATAGACCCCGCGCAGATCGACGACGTCATCGGCGGCACGGTCGACCAGGTCGCCGAGCAGGCCATGAACACCACCCGGTACGCCGTCCTGTCGGCGGGCTTCCCGGAGTCCGTGCCCGCCACGACCGTCGACCGGCAGTGCGGCTCGTCCCAGCAGGCCGTGCACTTCGCCGCGCAGGGCGTGATCTCCGGCGCATACGACATGGTGATCGCCGGCGGCGTGGAGTCCATGAGTCGCGTGCCGATGTGGTCGAACGTGCCTGAGGGCGCCGACCCCTTCGGTCCCGGGGTGGCCGAGCGCTATCCGGAGGGGCTGGTCCCGCAGGGCGTCAGCGCCGAGCTGATCGCCGCCAAGTGGTCGCTGTCCCGCGACCTGATGGACGCCTACGCCGTCGAGTCGCACCGCAAGGCCGCCCGGGCCTGGGCGGACGGGCTCTTCGACGCCGAGGTCGCGCCCCTCGAAGGCGTCACCCGAGACGAGTCCGTGCGCCCCGGCACCACCGCCGAGATCCTCGCCGGGCTCAAACCCGCCTACTACGATCCGCACTTCGCCGAGCGCTTCCCGCAGATCGACTGGTCGGTGACCGCGGGCAACGCGAGCCCCATCAACGACGGCGCCTCCGCCGTCCTCATCACCACGAGCGAGAACGCGGCCCGGCTCGGCCTGCGCCCCCTCGCCCGCCTCCACAGCTTCGCCGTCACCGGCTCGGACCCGCTCCTGATGCTCACGGGCGTCATCCCCGCCACCGAGAAGGTGCTGCGCAGGGCGGGTCTCGAGCTGGGCGACATCGACCTGTTCGAGGTCAACGAGGCGTTCGCGGCCGTCGTCCTCGCCTGGCTCCAGGAGACCGGCGCCGACCCGGCGAAGCTGAACGTCCACGGCGGCGCCATCGCACTCGGCCACCCACTCGGCGCCAGCGGCACCCGCCTGATGACCACCCTGGTCCACGCGATGCGCGCCCGCGGCGCACGCTACGCACTCCAGACGATGTGCGAGGCCGGCGGGCTCGCCAACGCGACCGTCCTCGAAGCGCTCTGAGTCTTCGCAGGCGCGCCGAGTCTTCGGGGGTGCGTCAGCCGCGGAGGCGGTGGCGCTTGCACCACGCGAGCACCGCACCCGCGAGGCCGGTCAGCGCGATGAACCCCATCGCGATCAGGAACGCGGGCGACGTCGGAGTCGAGGCCCTGGCCCCGGCGACGACGTACGCCGCCGTATTGGGGACCGAGCCGATCGCCGTGGCGAGAAGGAACGGCGCCCAGCGCATGCGCGAGATCGCGGCGCAGTAGTTGGCCGCCCAGAACGGCACCCCCGGAAACAGCCGTGCCGCCAGCATCGCCCGGAAGCCGTGCCGGCTGAGCTGCCCGTCGGCCGCCTTCAGCCAGCGGCCGCGTACGAGGGGTCGCAGCGCCTCCTGCCCGAGCACCCGGCCGAGCCCGAACGCCACCGCGGCGCCGAGCACCGTCCCACCGAGCGCCGCCAGGGTGCCGAGCTGCGAACCGAACAGCGCGCCCGCCGCGAGGTTCAGCAGCGGCCGCGGAACGAAGGCCACCGTGCACAGGCCGTACGCGGCGCCGAACAGGACGACCGCGGCGGCGCCGCTCATCTGGGGCGGCCAGCCGTCCGCGAGCAACCGCTGCGGCTGAAGGAGCAACACCATGGCCCCGCCCGCGGCGAGCAGCGCCACCAGGAGCGACAGCCGCGACCACGGTGACAGCAGAACTCTCGTGCAACGCAGGGCAAGGCCCGCCGGCCGGGCGGCGGCGAGTCCCTCGGGACGGGTCGCGACGGTGTCGGGCATCCGGGGAGACTAACCGACCCAGATGTAAGTTCGCCGTAGGGTTGTGTCGCATGACCGTCACAGTCCCGCGCAGCGCGCTGGCCGACACCCTGCTGGAGCGGCTCACCGCCGAGTACCCCACGGCGGCCGACCCCGAACGGGCCGGGCAGATGCGCGCGTACATGAGGGACGTGGCTCCCTTCCTCGGTCTCACCACCCCCGTACGCCGCGCACTCTCGCGCACGGTCCTGGCCGGTGCCCCGCGCCCCGACGAGACCGACTGCACGGCGCTCGCGCTGCGCTGCTGGGAGCTGCCCGAGCGCGAGTACGCGTACTTCGCGGTCGACTACCTGCGCCGGCATGCGGGCCGCTGTTCGTCCGGCTTCCTGCCCGTCGCCCGGCACCTCGTGTCGACGGTCCCGTGGTGGGACACCGTCGACCTGCTCGCCGCGCACGTCGTCGGCGCGCTCGTCGCGGCCGACCCGCGCCTGGCGACGGACATGGACGCGTGGATCGAGGACGACGACCTGTGGATCGCCCGCACCGCGCTCCTGCACCAACTCCGCCGCAAGGAGACGACCGACGCGGAGCGCCTCTTCGGCTACTGCCTGCGCCGGGCGCCGCACCCCGACTTCTTCATCCGCAAGGCCATCGGCTGGTGCCTGCGTGAGTACGCGAAGACCGACCCGGACGCCGTACGTTCCTTCGTCACCGCCCACCGGGACCGGCTCGCGCCCCTGTCGGTGCGCGAGGCCCTGAAGAACATCGGAGCCTGAACTCCCTTACGCCCCAAGAGAGACCCGGGCCACCCGCCGAGCCGCCCGGGCCGCCGGAAAACCATTCGACCTGCGCCGCTTCCTCGGCAATGATCGGCGTCATGTTCCGGTACGCCTTCCCCGCAGCCACGTCCGCAGTCGCGGACGCTGCGAAGGCTGCCGTCTTCCTGGCCGCCGCAGCAGACGGCGCCCGAAGCTGACCCTCTCCGGACATTCCGGCGGACCCCGCAGGGGGAGGGTCGGTGGGAATCCGGGGTCCCCGCCTCATCAAGGAGGCCATCACACCCTGTTCCGCTGAGGAACACGTTCCGGGAGGAACCACCCAGTCATGCCCAAGACGGCATACGTGCGCACCAAGCCGCACCTCAACATCGGCACCATGGGCCACGTCGACCACGGCAAGACGACCCTCACCGCCGCCATCACCAAGGTCCTCGCCGAGCGCGGCGCCGGCACATTCGTGCCCTTCGACCGCATCGACCGCGCCCCGGAGGAGGCCGCCCGCGGCATCACCATCAACATCGCGCACGTCGAGTACGAGACCGACACCCGCCACTACGCGCACGTCGACATGCCAGGCCACGCCGACTACGTCAAGAACATGGTCACCGGGGCCGCGCAGCTCGACGGGGCGATCCTCGTGGTCTCCGCGCTGGACGGGATCATGCCGCAGACCGCCGAGCACGTCCTGCTCGCCCGCCAGGTCGGCGTCGACCACATCGTCGTCGCGCTCAACAAGGCGGACGCGGGAGACGAGGAGCTCACCGACCTCGTCGAGCTCGAGGTCCGCGAACTGCTCTCCGCGCACGGGTACGGCGGCGACTCCGTGCCCGTGGTGAGAGTCTCCGGGCTCAAGGCCCTTGAGGGCGACCCCCGTTGGACCGGGGCGATCGACGCGCTGCTCGACGCCGTGGACACGTATGTGCCCATGCCCGAGCGGTACGTGGACGCGCCGTTCCTGTTGCCGGTGGAGAACGTGCTCACCATCACCGGACGCGGCACGGTCGTCACCGGGGCCGTCGAGCGCGGCAGGGTGCGCGTCGGCGACCGCGTCGAGATCTTCGGCGCGGACACCGAGGCGTCGGCGACCGTGGTCACCGGCCTGGAGACCTTCGGCAAGCCCATGGAGGAGGCGCAGGCCGGGGACAACGTGGCGCTGCTGCTGCGCGGAGTGCCCCGCGACGCGGTCCGCCGCGGCGACGTCGTCGCGGCCCCGGCCAGCGTCAGCCCGAGCCGCCGCTTCACGGCCCAGGTGTACGTCCTCTCGGCGGCCGAGGGCGGCCGGACGACACCCGTCGCCACCGGCTACCGCCCGCAGTTCTACCTGCGGACCGCGGACGTCGTCGGCGATGTCGACCTCGGCGAGAGCGCCGTCGCCCGGCCCGGGGACACCGTCACGATGACGGTCGAGCTCGGCCGCGACATGCCCCTGGAGGCGGGCCTCGGCTTCGCGATCCGCGAGGGCGGGCGCACCGTCGGCGCGGGCACCGTCAGCTCCGTCGGCTGAACCGCACCGCCCGCCTCCCGCACCCCGCGGGAGGCGGGCGGTCGCACGTCGGCCACACTGGACGCCGAAGCCGGCAGGGAGGTCTCAAGTGGCAGGCAGGGCACTCGTACTCGGGGGCGGCGGCCTCTCCGGCATCGGCTGGATCTCCGGAATCCTCCACGGCCTCGCCGAGGCCGGCGCCGACCTGTGGGACGCCGACACCGTGATCGGCACCTCCGCGGGCTCCGTCGTAGGCGCCCAGCTCGCTTCCGGCAGACTGACCCCCGCCGAGCTGTACGAGCGCCAACTCGCCGCGCCCGTAGGGGAGATCGCCGGGCACCTCGGCGCCGCCGCCACCCTCCGCCACGCCCGCGCCGCGCTCTCCTCCCGTACGCCGGAGGACTTCGGCCGCAGGGTGGGGCACATCGCGCTGGCCGCCGACACCCCGGACGAGGCGACGCGCCGCGATGTCATCGCGGGGCGGCTCGTCTCCCACCGCTGGCCCGAGCGGCCGTTCCTGGTGACGGCGGTACGGGCGACGACCGGCGAGTTCCGTGTCCTCGACCGGGGCAGCGGCGTCGGCCTGGTCGACGCCGTCGCGGCCAGCTGCGCCGTGCCGGGCGTCTGGCCGCCGGTCACGTTCGAGGACGACCGCTGGATCGACGGCGGCGTCCGCTCCCCGGCCAACGCACACCTCGCCGAAGGCCACGACCGCATCGTGATCATCGCCCCGATCGCCGCGGGCGGCGGCACCCTCGAGTCGGCCCGCGCCCAGGCGGAACGCCTCACCGCGGGCGGGGCGAGGGTCACCCTCATCACCCCGAACCGCACCACCAGAAGGGCGATGGGCCACAACAGCCTCGACCCGACACACCGCGCCCCCTCGGCCCGCGCGGGCCGGGAACAGGCGCCGGCGCACGCGGCGAGCGTGGCGGAGGCGTGGGGCTGAGCAACGCCCTGGCGAGTGCTGCCCGGCACACGGCGGCTTCCGCGCCCCGGCTGATGCCACCCGGCACGCCCGTCGCCGTCGCCCGCCGAACGCCGCCCGGTAGGCCGCCTGCCCCGCGGCCCCGTCCACCCCGTGAACCCCGCCCGGCCTCTGTCACCCCCACCGCCCGGCACAATGGACGCGTGGACGAGCCGATACCCGTGACCAGGACCGTCGATCACGGCACCGCCAAGCTGATGCCCGACGTGGACCGGCGCAGGGCCTGGCTGCTCACGGTCGACGGGGCGCCGCAGTCGTACGTCGATCTGGACGCGCCGGAACACCTCGAATTCGAGTACGCGCGCCGGCTCGGGCATGTCCTCGACTGTGCGGGCGAACCGGGAAAGCCCCTCGACGTGCTGCACCTCGGCGGTGGCGCGCTGACCCTGCCGCGCTATGCGGCGGCGACGCGGCCCGGATCGCGTCAGGACGTGGTCGAGGCGGACCGGGGGCTGCTCGCCCTGGTCGCCGAGCACCTGCCCGTCCCCGACGGCGCCGGGATCACCGTCCACGGGGCCGACGCCCGCACCTGGCTGGAGTCGGCCGACGCCGACAGCGCCGACGTACTCGTGGCGGACGTCTTCGGCGGCTCCCGCGTCCCGGCCCATCTGACCACCGTGGCGTACGCCGAGGCCGCCGAGCGGGTCCTGCGTCCCACGGGCGTCTACGCGGCGAACCTCGCGGACGGTACGCCCTTCGCCTTCCTGCGCTCCCAACTCGCCACGTTCTCAACGGTGTTCGAGCATCTCGCGCTGATCGCGGAGCCCGCCGTGCTGCGCGGCAGGCGCTTCGGGAACACGATCCTCGTGGCCTCCCACGAGGAACTCGACATCGCGGCCCTCGCCCGCCGCGCCGCGGCCGACGCGTTCCCGGCCCGCGTCGAGCACGGCGCTCAGCTGCGCCGCTTCACCGGCAGCGCGAAGCCCGTACGGGACGAGGAGGCGGTGCCTTCACCCGTGCCGCCCGGCGGCTCCTTCGGCATCGGCTGAGACGAGCTCGGGCGCGGGCTGCCCGGCGGTGTCGGGGTGGCGCGTCAGCCGGCGCACCTCCGGCACGAACAGGACCGCGCCCGTCGCGACGACGACGAGCGCCGCGCAGCCCCACAGTGCGGGGGTCAGGCCGAAGGCGGCCTCGGCGGGGCCCGCGAGCGCGGTGGCGACCGGCACCATCGCGACGGAGCCGAACCAGTCGTACGCGGAGACCCGGGACAGCTTGTCCTCCGGGATCTCCTGGTGCAGCGCCGTCATCCAGGAGACGCTGAACACCTCGATCGTCACGCCGCTCACGAACATCACGCAGACCAGCACGGCAAGAGGCACCGGTACCGCGAGCGCCGCCGAGGGCAGCGCCAGCGGGAACACGCACAGGGTCCCGGCGAGCAGCAGCCGCCGCGGCTTCCACCGCATCATCAGGAATGCCCCGGCGACGGTTCCGACGCCGAACGCGCCGAGCGCGAGCCCCCAGGGCCCGGGGCCGCCGAGGGAGTCGCGCGCGACCAGCGGGCCGAAGACCGCGTCGGCGGCGCCGACCACCGCGACCACGACGGAGAACTGCGCGACGACGCCCCACAACCACGGTCGGCCGATGAACTCCTGCCAGCCGTCGCGCATATCGGCGAGGAGGCCTCCGCCGGGCTCGCGCGGCGCGATGTGGCTGACGTCGAGGCAGGAGCGCAGGGCGCCCGCGACGGCGAACGCGACCGCGTCCACGGCGAGCACCCAGCCGGGTCCGACGGCCGCGACCATCGCGCCGCCGAGCGCCGCGCCGCCCACGGCCGCGCCCGACATCGCCATCCGGAAGAGGGCGAAGGCGCGGCTCGCCTGCTCCCGGTCGACCGACGACATCAACATGCCTTCGGCGGCGGGGTTGAAGAAGGCCTGCCCGGTGCCGCCCAGCGCGCTGAGCAGCATCATCTGCCACAGCTCGGGCTTGCCGGTCAGGACGAGCAGCGCGAAGGCGCCCTGGGAGAGGAAGTTGAGCGCGTTGGCCGCGACCATCACGTGGTGGCGCGGCAGCCGGTCGGCGACGGCTCCGCCGACGAGCAGGAACAGGACGAGCGTCAGGGTGCGTGACGCGGCGACGAGGCCGACGTCCCCGCCGTCGCCCCCGGTCTCGAGCACCGCGAACGCGGACGCGATCAGCGCGCCGTTGCTGCCGAGGGTCGTCACGAACGCCGAAAACGCCAGCAGGCTGTAGTTGCGGCCCGCCCACGCGGGTCGGCGGGGTCTGAGCGGGGAGGCGGCAGCGGGGTTCACTGAGGGACTATCGCCGCAGTGGGGGCGACTTGCCAAACGAGATTCTTTCGGGTCGGCCGAACCTGATGGTCACTGCCGTGTCGATCCAGTAGATTGATCATGGATTTTTTGTGTCATGTCCGCGACAAATTTGCCACCCCCCGGAACCGGTTGGTTCTGAAGGAAGGAATGAAATGCGGAAGTACTTCTCGTCCCTGCTGGCCGCGGGCGCGCTCGTCGGCGCCGCCGCACTCCCCGTCATCGCCGCGACGCCCGCTTCGGCGGCGGCGACCACGTGTGCGCCGACCAGCCACGACTACACGGTCGCCGAGGAGAAGGTGCCGGTCCACTCCTCGATCTCGGGGAACGCGGCCGTGATCGACTACATCTACAAGAACAACTCGGTGCACGCCTACTGGGCCTGTACCAACAGCTCCGGCAACCCGTGGGTGTGTATCGGCAGTTGCAAGGTGACCGAGGACGCGATCTCCGGCAGGTGGGTCTACCGGAACTACCTGCGCTGATCGCATCACGCCGCTGACAGCGTCCGGCCTGCCCTTCACCGGGCGGTCCGGACGCTGCGCTGTGTGCGGCTCAGTGCACGCTGGGGTCGCCCTGGAGCCGAACGGTGCTGAGGATCTTCTGCACCGTGGAGTCCGGGACCTCCTCCTTCACGCCCTTGGCGCCGTAGAACGTCCAGGAGACGAAGTCGCCCTGGGAGTTCTTGAAGGCGAACACGGTGGCCTTGCCGTCCGTGTCGCACTTGCCGGTCTTCGGCACACCGGACGATGTAGTGATCGCCACGCTGCCCTTGACGCCGGAAGCGGTCGTGAAGTCCTTCGGCTTACCGATCTTCAGGAGCTTCTTCGACGAGTCCTTCTGGTCGGTGTAGCCGCCGAACACCCACCACGCCGAGTCGTTGCGCGCGACGTCCTGGGTGTTCTTGGCGCCGTTCTGCCCCTTGGTGCCCGTCGCGGCGAGGGCGCTGCTGTCCTCGGTGCCGTCCTTGTCGTCGTCGGACGTGCACCACTTCTCCTTGAGGAACGCCGGTGCGGACATCGTGATGAGGGGCTTGGCGCCCTCGTCCTTCGCGTCGTCGAAGCCGGTGATCAGACCGTCCGACTTCACGGCCCAGTCGGCCGGTACGTCGAACGCGGTCCCGTACTTGGGGTTCACGACGACCTGCCAGCCCGCGATGGTGGCCTTCGGCGCGTTCGACGGGTCGCGCGGGTTGACGTCGTCGCTCGCGTCGGGGCTGGGGTCCTTGGAGGCGGACTTCGTGGGGGACTTGGACGGCTTGGGGTCTGCCTTGTCCTCCTTGTCACCCCCGAGAACAAGGAACCCGGTCACGCCGGCGGCGACCACGACGGCCGCGGCCGCGACGATCGCGGTGATCTTCGTCTTGTTGCCGCCGCCGTTGCCGCTCGGCGGCTGGGGATCGCCGAGCGGGACGGTGGGAGCGCCCCACTGCCCGGGAGGCTGCTGCCCGGGCTGCTGCTGGTACGGATTGGGCTGCTGCTGGTAGCCCGGCTGCTGATAGGGGTTGGGCTGCTGCTGGTACCCCGGCTGCTGGTACGGATTCTGGTCCTGCGGGTTCTGCTCGCCCCCGGGCGGCTGCTGTCCTGGCCACATGGCGCACAACAATAGAGGCCCCGGCAGCCGCCGGCACCGTCGCCCTGTACCGGACGTGCAACGGTTCGCCGGCGGCCGCGTTCTGCGGCGCCGTGTCTCAGGAGTCGCTGACGTCCACGAGCCGCACGGTGCTGACGATCTTCCTGACCGTCGCGTCGGGTACCTCGCCCTTGACGCCTGTGGGCCCGAAGAACGACCAGGACGCGAAGTCGCCGTCGGCGTCCTTGAAGGCGAACACGGCGGCCTTGCCGTCGGAGGAGCACTTGCCGTGCTTCTTCTGCTTGACGCCCGTCGAAGTGGCGGTCACCAGGCTGCCGGTGAGGCCGGACGTGGTGGTGTACGACTCCGCCGGCTTCGTGGTGATGCTCTTCTTGTCGGGCTGCGAGTACGCGCCGTAGACCCACATCGTGGCGTCCTTGGTGGCGGCGTCCTCGGTGCTCTTGGCGCCGTTGTTGCCCCGCGACCCGGTCGCGCCGAGCGAGGACTCCTCCTCGTTGCCGTCCTTGTCGTCGTCGGAGACGCACCACTTCTCTTCGAGGAACGCCGGGTTGCTCATGGCGATGAGCGGCTTCTCGCGCGGGTCGCCTTCCTTGGAGACCCAGTTGACCCAGCCGTTCGACTTCACCAGCCAGGTGGAGGGAACGTCGAACGCCATGCCGTGGTCGGTGTTCACCACGGTCTTCCAGCCGTGCACGGTGGGCTCGACACCGCCGCCCGCGCGCGGGTTGCCGGTCGCGTTCGGCGCGGCCGCCGAGGACTTCGTGGGGCCGGGCCCGGCGTTGTCGTCCTTCTTGTCCTTGTCGCCGCCGAGGACGAGGACCCCGGTCACCACGGACGCGACGACGACCGCGGCGGCGGCCACCACGGCGATGAGAGCCGTCCGTCTGCGCTTCGGGGGTTCGGGTGACGGCTGGGGTGAACCGGCTGGAATCGTGGGCGCGTTCCAGACCTGCTGTCCGGACGGCTGCGGATACGGGTTCGGCTGCTGGTACGGATTCGGTTGGCGGCCCTGCGGGTTCTGCTCGCCCCCGGGACCCTGCTCTCCTGGCCACATGGCGAGCAACGATAGGGCTACCGCCGGACCGAGGATGGCCAAGGTGGCTACTCGTGGGTAACATCACGGACCATGAGCGCTGAACAGATGTCGATCGGCGAGATGCTCGCCGCCACCGTGCCGATGGCCCGGACCCTGAACATCGAATTCCTCGAGACCACCCCGGAGAAGGCCGTCGTGGCCCTGCCGGACCAGAGTGAGTACCACAACCACGTCGGCGGACCGCACGCCGGAGCGATGTTCACGCTCGGCGAGTCCGCCAGCGGCGCGATCGTCCTCGCGGCCTTCGGGGACCAGCTCTCGCGGGCGGTGCCGCTCGCCGTGCGCGCCGACATCGCGTACAAGAAGCTCGCCATGGGCCCCGTCACGGCGACGGCCACGCTCGGCCGCCCGGCCGCCGACGTGGTCGCCGAGCTCGACGCGGGGGAGCGCCCCGAGTTCCCGGTGACCGTCGCGATCCAGCGCGCCGACGGTGCGGTGACCGGGGAAATGACGGTCGTCTGGACGCTGCGCCCCAACAGCTGAGCCTGACATCTCCGTTTTCCTCGAACAGGTAGGCTGCCCGGCATGCGCACCCGGGGGAGCGTGCGCCGGGCACCCGCCCACCGACACGGGAGGAATCGGCGTTGCACGTCCAGGAATGGCTCGACACGGTACCGGCGGTCGCCATCTATGCCCTGGTGGCCGGGGTCATCGGGCTCGAAAGCCTGGGCATCCCGCTGCCGGGGGAGATCGTGCTGGTCTCGGCGGCGCTGCTGTCGTCCCAGCAGGGTGACGTCAACCCGATCATCCTCGGAGCCTGCGCCAGCGCGGGAGCCGTCGTCGGCGACTCCATCGGATACGCCATCGGCCGCAAGGGCGGACGCCCCCTGCTGGCCTGGCTCGGCAACAAGTTCCCACGCCACTTCGGCGAGGCCCATGTCGCGACCGCCGAGCGCTCCTTCGAGAAGTGGGGCATGTGGGCGGTCTTCTTCGGCCGCTTCGTCGCCCTGCTGCGCATCTTCGCGGGCCCGCTGGCGGGCGTGCTGCACATGCCCTACTGGAAGTTCCTCATCGCGAACTTCCTCGGCGGGGTCATCTGGGCCGGCGGCACGACCGCCGTCATCTACTACATCGGCGTGGTCGCCGAGGACTGGCTCAAGCGGTTCTCGTACTACGGGCTCGCCGCGGCCGTGCTGATCGGCCTGGCCTCCATGCTGATCGTCAGGCGCAAGGCGAAGAAGGCGGCGGCCGAGGCGGAGCCGGTCCCGGCCGCCGAGTGACACCTGACGCCTGACGATTGTCGTCAGCTGTCAGCTGTCAGCTGTCAGCTGTCAGTCGTCCGCGTGCGCCGCGCGGTGTGCCTTCGCCAGTTCCACGTAGAGCGTGCCGTTCAGGGTGATGCCCGCGCGCTCTTCGTCGGTCAGCGGGCGCTTCACCTTGGCGGGCACCCCGGCGACGAGTGAGCCGGGCGGGACCTGCATCCCCTGCGGGACGAGCGCCTGGGCGGCGACCAGGGAACCGGCGCCGATCACCGCGCCGTTGAGAACCGTGGCGCCCATGCCCACGAGACAGTCGTCCTCGACGGTGCAGCCGTGCAGGACCGCGTTGTGTCCCACGGAGACCCGCTCGCCGACCGTCACCGGGAAGCCGGGGTCGACGTGCACGGTGCAGTTGTCCTGGATGTTGCTGTCGGCGCCCAGCACGATCGGGCCGCAGTCCGCGCGCAGCACCGCGCCGTACCAGACACTCGCCCCGGCGTGCAGGGTGACCTCGCCGATCACGACCGAGGTCGGCGCGGCGAACGCCTCCTGGTCGAGGTCCGGGTCCTTGCCGCCGATCCCGGTGATGAGTGCCTGCTGGCCCATCGCTCTGTCTCCTCTTCCGTCTTCCGCGCCGACTGTGTCGCGCCAGAGCGAACCGTACGGGACGGCCCCGAGCGCGTGCCGTGTGGGGCGAAGATCACAGGCCACGGTTCCACGCGGTGGCGTACGGCTGAGTAACGTGAGGCTGTGCCGAAGAACTGGAACGCGTTCTCATCCCGCGCCTTCACCGGACGCCTGGCCCATCGCGCGGTGCAGGCGGGCTGGCGCCTCGCGCAGCGCGCGGGCGCGGTGACCGCCGAGCACCCCGGCCGCTACCGCTTCGGGTCCCTGGGCCACGGCACCAAGCTGGCCTTCCCGCAGGGCACGGTCTTCGGTGAGCCCTGGATCCACCTCGGCGCGCACTGCATCGTCGCGGAACAGGTCACTCTGACCGCCGGCCTGATGCCCGACCTCGACCTCGGCACGGAACCGATCCTGCGCATCGGCGACGGCGTCGTCCTCGGCCGCGGCAGCCATGTCATCGCCGACACGACGGTGACGATCGGCAGCGACTGCTACTTCGGCCCGTACGTCTACGTGACCTCGACCAACCACTCGTACGACGACCCGCACCAGCCCATCGGCAAGCAGTGGCCGCGCATGGAGCCGGTGGAGATCGGCCCCGGCTGCTGGATCGGCACCGGCGCGGTGATCCTGCCGGGCGCCCGGATCGGCCGGAACGTCGTGGTGGCCGCCGGCGCCGTCGTGCGCGGCGAGGTGCCCGACCGCTCGGTCGTGGCCGGTGCGCCCGCCCGGGTCGTGAGGAGCTGGGACGAGGAGAACGGGTGGCAGCCGCCGCTGCGCACACCCGCCCCCGCCCCGATCCCCGAAGGTGTCACCCCCGAGCAGCTCCTCGCGCTCGCCGACCTGGAAGAACTCGAAGAAGGCGTCCAGCCGGGCGCGAGCGCCTAGAAGACTCATGAAGATCTTGCTGAGGGGTTGTCCGGCCGCAGGCCGGGCGGCCCCTCCGGCTATGTATTGACCGGGGTGAGGTGCCAGGTTCCGTTGGTTCGGGTGAGTCCGAGGTTGATCAGTCGGCGGAGGTTGAGGGCGGCTGCTCGGGTGTGGAGCCAGGCGTTGTTCTTGATGGTGCCGCGGTAGCGGAGTTTGCGGTTGTTGTGGTGGACGAGCCAGGCGACGGCGCGTTCGACTGGTGGTCTCCAGCGCCGGTAGTCAGCCTGCCAGTCGGGATCGGTGGCGGTCTGGTGGCGAGCGGCGGCGAGCAGGTCGTGGTGCGGACGGATGGTCAGGATCCGCCCGGCCTTGGCCTTGGTGCACCGCTCACGAAGGGGGCATCCGGCGCACACGTCCTTGAACGAGGCTTTGCGCTGGTGGTGCTGCCCGGCGGGAGCGGATAAAGGGACGGTGTGTCCGGCGGGGCAGGTCACGGTGGCGGCGCCGGTGTCGATGATGAAGTCGTCGAGGGTGAAGCCGCCAGGGACGGCGGGCCGCAGTGGTGCGGGTTTGAGGAACAGCCGGTGACCGGCAGTTTCGAGGCTGTGGCGGGCGTCGCCGGTGGAGTAGGCGGTGTCACCGAAGGCGTCAACGGGCTCGTCCTCGTCGGTGAGCAGGTCGATTCCGACCATCGCCTCGTGGTGCTCGGGACCGGCTCCGGGCCGCAGGGCGACGGCGGTGTATAACCCGGTCTCGGGCTCCATGGCGAGGTGGGCCTTGAAGCCATCCTGTTGGTGGGTGCGGGTCTTGTGCACGTGCCGGGCTTCGGGGTCGACAGTGGAGACCATCCGGTTTGGTGCGGTGCCCTGGGTGATGCGCCAGCGCCCGTCGCGGCCGTCGGAGTCCTCGGCGGGCTCCACGTCCTGACCTGCGACCAGGGCCAGGATGCCGACCGCGTTCGCGGCCTTCTCGTCGAGCTGCTGCTCGGGCAGATGGCCCAGCAGCCGCAGTGCGTCACCGACCAGGGCGTCGACCAGGTCGGCACGGGCCTGCTCGTCGTTCCAGGCGATCCTCGGCTTGCCCGGGTCGTTGTAGTCGTGCGCGGTGCACTGCACGGCTGCCACCTCGCCGGCCCCGGGGACTTCCCGGATCACCGCCCGGATGGCGGCGATGATCTGGGTGACGGTGTCCTGGGTGGCCACCGCGTCGTCCAGCACAGTGGAATCCAGCGCCCGGCGGTGCTTGCCCTTGAGGACACCGGTGGCCTTCACGACCTCACGCACAGCCTCGAATACCCGGTTCGGCCGGGCGGAACGGGCCAGCCGGCGGCGGAAGTAGGCCAGCAACGACGGATCGAACGCCATGTCATGAAGGCCCAGTCCACAGGCGGCCTTCCACCGCAGGTCGCACCGCAGCTCCTGGACCGTCTCGAAGTCCGAAAGCCCGTGCAGGGCCTGTAGCGTGATCGAAGCGGCCAGGATCTGCGGCGGCATGCTCGGCCGCCCGTTCGCCGACGGGTACATGTCCGCAAACATCTCCGCTTCGAACAGCGCGCTGCGATGCTCGGCCAGGAACGCGAACACACTCCCTGCCGGGATCAAATCCCGGCAGGTCTCCCATACATCCGGCCCGATCGTCTCCCCGGCCCATTCCCCCATCACCACAACAAACAGTCTGGCCCCGCCGCTCACGCGGCGGGGCCAGAACCCAAGATCTTCATGAGTCTTCTAGGGCCTGTCCGGACAGGGCTTTAACCCGTCGCCAGCAGCACCGTGCCCACCAGTGCGAGGCCCGCCCCCGCGGCCTGCACCCCGCGCAGCCGCTCGCCGAGGAAGCCGCGCGCGGCCAGCGCCGTCACGACGGGGTAGAGCGAGGCGAGCACGGCGGCCACGGTGACCGGGCCCTGCCGCGCCGCCATCGCGTACGTGCCGTTGGCCGCCACGTCGGCGAGGCCCACGAACGCGAGCGCGGGGAGCGCCGACCGGACGGCCCGCATCCCGCCGTCCTCGGGAAGCGCCCGGCCGCCGCGCCGCACGGACACGTACAGGGCCGTGCCTCCCGCCGTCACATTGGTCACCCGCTGCACGAAGAGCGCCAGGAAGAGCCCGGTCATGGTGGACGAGGCCTCCGCGATCAGGGCCATCACCGCACCGAAGCCGAACGCCGCGAGCAGCGTGAGCAGGACGGCCTGACGCTGCACGGGCGCGCCCCGGAACTGCGGACCGCCGGCCAGGATCACCCCTGCGAAGGCCACGCCGATGCCCGCGAACTGGACCAGCCCCGGACGCTCCCCGAGCACCAGGCCGACGGCGACGGGAACGGTGACGCCGAGCGAGCCGAGGGGCGAGACGACGCCCATCGGGCCGAGGGCGAGCGCCTTGTAGAAGGCGAGCATGGCGACCGGGCCGACGAGACCGGCCGCGACCGCGAACCACAGCTGCGGTCCCGCCTCGCTCCGGGCGCCGGTCGCGGCCACGATCGCGCCGAGCACCACGACGGCGATGCTCTGCGAGACCACCACGACCGTGAGCGCGGGAGTCCGTCGGGTGAGGAGCCCTCCGCCGAAGTCGGCCAGGCCCCACATGAGGCTGGTGGCCAGGGCGAAGAGTGCTGTCATGGTCTGCCTCGCAGTACAGTGTGGTGAACAGCGGTGAATGCTTTGTTGCACCACACGTTAGTTCAATGAATTGAACGCTGTCATCCAGAATATTGGACGGAATGTGTCGGACCTCGACCTGCTGACCCAGTCCCTCGGCCGCAACGTCAAGCGCTGGCGCACCGAGCGCGGCTTCACCCTCGACGGTCTCGCGACGCGCGCCGGAGTCAGCCGCGGCATGCTCATCCAGATCGAGCAGGCCCGCACCAACCCCAGCATCGGCACCGTGGTCAAGATCGGTGACGCGCTCGGCATCAGCATCACCACCCTGCTCGACTACGAACAAGGCCCGAAGGTCCGCATCGTCCCGCCCGAGCAGGCCGTACGCCTGTGGAGCACGGAAGCCGGCAGCTACAACCGGCTGCTCGCCGGGACCGAGGCCCCCGGCCCCCTGGAGATGTGGGACTGGCACCTGGAACCCGGCGACGGCAGCGGCTCCGACCCGCACCCCGCGGGCACGGTGGAGCTGCTCCATGTGACGGCAGGCGAACTGACCCTCGTCCTGGACGGCGCCGAGTACCGCGTGCCCACTGGATCCAGCGTCTCGTTCGAGGCCGACGCCTCGCACACCTACCGCAACGACGGCACCGAGACGATGGAGATGACCATGGCCGTGTCGGTGCCGCCCGTACGCTGAGACGCCCGACTCGGCCGCCGCGGACGGCTGTTAGCGTGCCGACATGCGCGCACCCATCGGAAACTTCAACCACGTCCGCCCCGCTCCCGAAGCGCTCGACCTGCTGACGGGCCCGGTGGCAGACGCCGTACGCACCTGGCACGGCGCGGTCCCAGCGGAGCAGCTGATCCATGTCGACACCGAGCCCGAGTGGGCGGACACGGCCACGTTCGTCGAGCACTACGGCCCCGAGCTGCTCGAGGACTCCGCGAACTGCGTCGTCGTCGCGGGCAAGCGCGGCGGCGAGACGACCCTCGCCGCCTGCCTGGTCCTCTCCGGCACCCGGGTCGACGTCAACGGCGTCGTACGCCGTCAACTGGGCGCCCGTAAGGCGTCGTTCGCCCCGATGGAGACGGCCACCGGCGCCACCGGCATGGAGTACGGTGGCATCACCCCGATCGGGCTGCCCGCCGACTGGCCGCTCCTCGTGGACGCGGCCGTCGTCGACCGGGCGCACGTCCTGATCGGCAGCGGAACGCGCCGCGGCAAGCTCATCGTGCCCGGCAAGGCCTTCCTCGACCTGCCCGGCGCGGTGGTCCTCGAAGGGCTCGGCGTGAACTGACCGTTCCTAATCAGTGTGCAGGAGTGAGTCTTGGACCCACTGCCCGGCACTGCGCGCGTCCCGAACGGTTTTGGATGCACTGGTCCCCCGCGTTGCCTGTTGTGTACCCGCTCGGCGGTGTGCATCGTGTGCACGGTCCGTGACGGGTGGGCGGGTTCCCTCACGCTCTGGGGTATCCGCTCGGGCCTGGACGGTCCGATGCCCCGCAGCATCACTCTGGTGCTGTGGGGGCGGTGCCGTCCGTCGCCGGATCGGGTGCCCGAGGGCGCGTCGCCCGATCGCGATGCCAGCGGCATCGTGGCGGGACATCTTGCGGTGGGGTGTCCGCATCGGCTTGCGCCAGTGCTGGTTGCCCCACATCGAGGTGTAGGCCGGATCAACGGCCACGATGGACAGGCCCATCTCGGCGGCCATGGAGACGAGCCGGGCTTTGAGCTTCCCGGTCGGGATGCCTGAGATCAGTTGCCGGAACCGCTTCTTGCGGCCGTGCTTCTCGCGGGTCTTCTCGGCGGTGAAGTCCAGGTTCTCGATACCGATGGCGGCGACGCCGCAGCTTTTCGCCCAGTGCAGGAGCTGGGTGATGGCGTGCCGGATCTGCGCGTCACGATGATCAGCAGTACCGGACAGGTCGTAGAAGAAGCGGTGTGGGTCGCCTACCGGGTTGCCGTGCGGGTCGAGCCGGTAGGCGGCGAAGTGACCTGCGTTTGTGTCGACGCCGATCATGCCCTTGGCGCGTGCGGTCTCCAGCCCGATCGTCTGGACCACCGGCCGCTGCCACGAGGCGGTCAAGTACCAGCGGCCACGTTCCACGTCGTAGTGGATGCGGTAGGCCACAGCCCGGTCGTTGGCGATGCGGTCGGCCCACTCCTGGCCCCGATGCGCGAACGCGACCTTGGAGACCAGGACGTACCGGCCGTGCTTGGCGTTCGCCCAATCCGCGAGCGGGGCCGGCAGCTTGATCGACACCTCGCCGTCGGGGGTAACGCGGATCGTCTCGTTCCCGTATCGCTTCCCGGACTCCCCGTCTGCGGCGAGGAACCAGCGCTGGGCCTGCCAACGTTCCCGCCACTGGGCCTCGGTGAGCTGCGCGGCTTCGAGGTTGTGCCGGTTGCCCAGCAGCTTGCGGCCACCACGCACGACATGCACGACACCGGCCTCCCGGTCCGCGCGCGCCACGTCCAGGCGGTGTTCCAGGATCGCCAGGCGGCGCGATTTGTGGAACCACTCGCCCTTCGAGCGGTAGCCGCCCGCAGCACGCTTGGTGCCCTCCTCACCGACCGGAAGGGACAGGCGGTGCATCAGCATGCGCACGCCGGCCTCAAGGCCCTGGATGTGGGCGAGCTGGCAGCGACGGGCGAGCGCCCACTGGTCGTGCGTGGCCTTCGTGATGGCTCCGGCCCACCGCGATGATGAGGCGCCCGTCAGGTCCCGTTTCCGCGCCGCCCACCTATCGGTGCAATGGTCGCCCGCGTCCTGGCAGCGGGCCTTGAGGTCGCGGGACGCCAGGTGTCCGAGGTGTTCGCCGACCAGGCGCAACACCTTGTCGTCCTCGGGCGTGAGGTGCTTGAGACGGTCGCGTATCGCGACACCGGACGGCCCGAGGGCGACGAACGGCGCGTCAAAGGTGCGGAGCTTCTTCGGCTCAGTCATCGGCGGCAGCCGCCTCAAGAGCCTTCTTTGCCCGGTTCTTCGCCGCGACCAGGCGTGCCAACTGCCGTTCCAGATCAGCCTTCTGATCATGCGAAAAGACGCGGGCATACAGGCCCAGGCCGCCCGTCACGGACGGTGAGGAGTTTGCCTCGATGCTCACCAGGATCGTGCGGGGACTGACCCGCTGAGCAGGTACCGGCAACGTGCCCTCACGGAACCAGTGATACGCGGTATGCGGATGCACACCGTTCGCCACCGCCCATTCCTTGAGGTTCACACGAAGACCATAACGCCCACTCAGAGACTTTAATACACAACAAAGTTGACTAAGTCGCGAGCGGTTCACGACCCCGCCCGGGGCCGAACGAACCCGGAGGCCGCCGCGTCTGAGGAGCGGCTCCGCGCAGTGGCGCGGGGCGGGGGCGGAGAAACGGGTGGGGCGAGGTATGAGAATTCGGACGGCGGCCGTGCTGGCGATGGTGACGGGGTCGCTGGTGTCCGTGGCGGCCTGCGGCGCGGAAGTCCCCGAGGGCCTGGTGGTGACCGGCTCCTCGCCGGCCGCCCCCTACCGCGGGCCTCTCCGGGCGAAGGCGCCCGACACCGACGGTGACGAGGACGACGTCCAGGGCGGGGGTGCCTCCGTCCTGGCCCTGGAATGCGCGGGCAAGCCGTACCAGGGCGGCGGCGGGGACGACGGCTGGGGCGCGTCGGACGGCGCGGACTCGCCGGACGAGGCCCTGAACGCGCTCGTCGCCCACGAGCTCGCCCGGTCCCTGCCGCGCCGCGGCTATCGCGTCGAGCGCGAGGCGGGCCGGCGCGTCCTGTACTCGTACGACGTCGGCGGCCGCACCCGCGTGGCCGTGATCGTCGCCAAGGACCTGCCGCGCAGGCCGGGTTGGGGTCTGGAGACGTACGCCCAGTGCGACCCGTCCGAGTTCGCCCGCCGGGACCGCGTCCACCTCGACATCCGGATCTGGGCGGATCGGGAGGGGCGTCCGGTGCCCGCGTCCGAGATCTTCAGCGCGGCCGGGCCCGAGCACTGCGACTGGCAGTCGGCGGAGTTCCTCCACCTCGGTGACCGCCAGTTCGTCCGGGACCCCGAACAGGCGGTGCCCCGCGAACTCCTGCACTCCTCGTACGCGCCGAAGTCCCGGCTGCCGGACGGGGTCACGGACACCGGGTACCGCGACGGGCGGCGCCGGCTGTGGCTCTCCGCCGACGGGTCCGACGCCTATGTGCGGACCGGGGGCGACGTCGAGCGGTGGCCGGGGGCGATCGAGCCGATCGCGTGCAAGTGAGGCCGGGGGCGCTTAGGCTCCCTCTCGGAGCAAGCGCTTTCCCCGCATGGTCCCGCTCGCCCCTGCCCCGCTCCGCCCGGCCTGGCTGAGGAGCCCCGCATGCCCTCCGAAACCGTCCTCCCGTCGACCGACTTCTCACATCCGCTGCCCGGTGCCGTCGGCCTCTCCCATCTCGATGCCTACGAATGGGAGGCCGCCGACGGTGTGTGCGGCGGTACCCCGCATCTGCACCTGGTGTGCACGGAGGCCTACGTCGTCACCGGCGGACGCGGCGCCGTCCAGACACTCAGCCCCGGTGGCTACCGCGAAGTCCCCCTGGAAGCGGGATCGGTGGCGTGGTTCACGCCGGGCACTGTGCACCGGATGGTGCAGCGCGGCGACTTGCGCATCACCGTCCTCATGCAGAACAGCGGTCTGCCCGAGGCCGGGGACGCCGTCTTCACCTTCCCGCCCGAGGTGCTCGCCGATCCCGAGCGCTACGCCGCCGCCGCGACACTACCGGCGCGGACGGGACCTCTGGCGGAGGTGGCCGCACGGCAGCGGCGCGACCTCGCCGTCGAGGGCTATCTGCCGCTGCGCGAGGCGCTGTTGGCCGGGGACGACGTGCCCTACTTGGAGTTCCAGCGGGCCGCGGCGCGCCTCGTCCGGGACAAGGTGCCCGCCTGGCGCGAGCTGTGGCGGGCCGGCGCGCTGGCCACCGCCGAGCGCACCGGCACCCAGCTCGCGGCCCTCGAATCCGGCGACCTCTCCTACCTCGCGGGATCGGCCTCGTGCGACACGGGTCCCACCCGGCGCGGCGGCTACGGCATGTGCGGCCGCCGCGACGAGTACGAGCTGCCCGGGGTGACGCTGCCGCAGATTGGCGGGTGACTGGCGCCGCGTGTGCGGCCTTCACCGGAGTGGAGCGACTCAGCCCAGGCGGGGGATCTCGATCGCCGGGCACTTGTCCATGACCATCGAGAGCCCCGCGTCGCGCGTGCGCTCGTACGCGGCCTCGTCGATCACGCCGAGCTGGAACCAGACCGCCTCCGCGCCGATCGACCGGGCCTCGTCGGCGACCTGGCCCGCGAGGTGGGAGTTGACGAAGGCGTCGACCACGTCGACCTTGAACGGGATCTCTTCGAGGGACGCGTAGCCCTGCTCGCCGTGGACCGTCTCGGCCTTCGGGTGGACCGGGACGACGCGCTTGCCGAAGCGCTGGAGGACCTCGGCGACGCCGTACGCGGCGCGCGCCCTGTTCGAGGAGAGGCCCACGACCGCCCAGGTGTCACCGAGTTCCGTGAGGATTCTGCGGACCGTCTCCTGATCGCCGTACATGCGCTGCCTCCTGGGGGTCGACGGGTGTTCACCGTGGTCAACAGGGCGGTGCCGTGCGGGATTCCCCCAGGCCGAGGTCAGAGGAACGTGGCCTCGTGCAGGATGCGGATCATGGTCACCGCCGAGTTCGCCGACGACATCGCCGACACCGCCGTGCCCACGGCCGCCGCCCACGCGGCGAGGCCGATCCCTGTGCCGGCCGGTGGCCAGCTGTGCGCCGTCGGCGCCGGGCGCAGGAGGGCCGCGACCCGCCGCGGGACCGGGCCCGGCGCAGCGAGGCCCGCCAGCGTGGGGGCCGGAGCGGCGCGCGAGACGAGGGCGGCCTTGCCGATCGCACGGGCCACGACGCGGCGGTCGTGCACGGAGCGCGCCGCGTCCTCGTCGGCCCACCGCTCCGTCGCGTACGCCACCGCCGTGCGCAGCGGCAGCAGGAACGGATTGGCCCGCGCCGCCAACTGCGCCACCAGCAGATGACGATGGTGCCGGGCCGCCAGATGGGCCCGCTCGTGCGCGAACAGCGCTCTGCGCTCCGGCCCGGTGAGCACGCCCAGGAGGCCGGTCGTGACCACCACCCGGTCACGGTCGCCCCCGGGCAGGGCGTACGCGTAAGGCACCGTGTCCGGCACGACCGCGACGCCCCGGTCGCACGGCCCGGCAAGCGCCCGCCGGGCCCTGCGCCGCACCAAGTGGTGCCGGACGACGACCCGCGTACAGACCACGAGCACGACGGCGAGGGCGGGGATCGCGGCCCTGCCCGCCACCCCGTCGTACGGCACGGCCGCCCGCACCTCGGGGTCCGACCAGCCGTCGGGGAGGGGGTTGCCGGGCAGTTGGGCCGTTCCGACGACCATGAGCAGCGCGAGGCACAGCGTGCTGCACAGGGCCATCACTCCCGCGACGGCCGTCAGGAGACGGGTCGCGGTGCGCGGGTGGAGATGCTGCTCGGCCAGGCGCGCCACGGGCCACGCCGTCAGCGGCAGCACCAGCGGCAGGAAGACGAAGACCCCCATCGCCCGGCTCAGCCCTCGCCGGGGCCGGGGGCTTCGTCCGGCCGTTCCGCCTGTTCGAGGAGGTCCCGCAGCAGTTGTTCGTCGCCCGGCGGAAGCGCGGTGACGAAGCGTGCGAGGACCGCCTCGCGGTTCGTCTCGCCGTCGAGCACCTTGCGCATCCGCAGCGCTGCGAGCCCCGCCCCGTCGGCAGCCGGTGTCCACAGGAAGGAGCGGCCCTCACGTGCGCGGGTCACCGCGCTCTTCGCGAGGAGCCGCGTCAGGATCGTCACCACGGTCGTGTAGGCGAGGTCGCCGCCGACCCGCTCCTGGACCCAGGCCGCCGTCACCGGACCCGGCGCCTCGCACAGCGCCGAGAGGACCTGGGCCTCCAGCTCGCCCTGCCCCCGGCGCCGCGGCCGCCGGCCGTCGTGTCCGTCCCGCGTCATGTCCCGTCGCCCTCCGCCCCGGCCGTCACCCACACGTGGGCGCCACATCCTATTCCGCAGGGATGCGGGCGCGGGTCAGCCCACGTGGACGCGGGGCCGCCGGGCGGGGTCGGGCTCGGCGCGGCGCAGCACCTCGCGGGTGACCGGCGCGACCTCGCCGTCGCCGAACACCAGGAAGCGCAGCAGATGGCTGACGGGATGGCCCTCGGTCCAGTTGAAGTACGCGTGCGGCACCTCGCCCGTGCGGGCCCGCAGGCTCATCAGGACGGCCGCGATGGTGTTCGGCACGCCCGCGCCCTGGACGCGCAGCCGGCGTACGCCGTGCTTCTCGTCGCCGTGGACCTCGACCGGCGCGGTGAAGTCCGACGAGTCGTGGACGAAGACCTCGAGGAACAGGACGGGCCGCCCGTCCGGGATGTGGGTCTGCTCGCGCTGGCTGTACTCCTTGGCGCGGTACTCGGCCTTGGAGTGCTCGTCGGGCTCGTTCGCGATGATCCGCAGCGGCCCGTGGCCCGCGGCCTCGTCGATGATCCGCGTCGCCGTCTCGTCGAACGTCACCTCGCCCGCCCTCAGTTCGAAGGCCCGGTGCACGCGCGACGCGAAGGAGGTGAGCAGGATCCCGACGATGAAGAGGAGGGCGATCTTGATTCCGTCGGGCCGCTCGATGACGTTCGTCACGAGCGTGTACCCGAACACGGCGGTGATCGCCCCGAAGCCGACGGTCGCGGCCTTGCGCCCGCGCGAGCGCACCGCGACCGTCGAGGCGAACGACGCCGACAGCATCAGGACCAGGACACCGGTGGCGTACGCGCCGCTCTGGTCGTCGACGTTCGCGTTGAACCAGAGCGTGATGAAGACGGCGATCGCCATGAACAGGAGCACCAGCGGACGGACGGCGCGCGTCCACTCCGGGGCCATGCCGTAACGCGGCAGGTAGCGCGGCACGAGGTTGAGGAGCCCCGCGAGCGCAGAGGCTCCGGCGAACCACAGGATGGCGATGGTCGAGACGTCGTACACCGTGCCGAAACCCTCGCCCAGATACTGGTGCGCGAGGAACGCGAGGGCGCGGCCGTTGGCCGGGCCGCCGCTCTCGAACGCGGACTGGGGGATGAGGATCGTCGTCGCGAGGCTGGAGAGCAGCAGGAAACCGCTCATGATCAGCGCGGCCGTGGTGAGCAGCTTGCGGGTGTCACGCACCCGCCCCTTGGGATGCGTGTACGTGTCCGTGGCGTCGCCGCGCACCTGGGGCATCACGGCGACGCCCGTCTCGAAGCCGGACATGCCGAGCGCCAGCTTCGGGAAGACGAGGAGCGCCACGCCGATCATCGCGACGGGCGAGGAGTGCGCGGCGGTCATGGCGTCCCACCAGTTGCCGATCTTCACCGGCTCGGTCAGGACGTGCCAGGCGGCGGTCATGAGGACGACCACGTTCAGCATGAGATAGAGGGCGACGAGCACGACCGCCACCCGTATCGCCTCACGGAACCCCTTGAGGAACACCGCGCCGAGGCCCGTCACCAGGAACAGCGTGATCCAGGTGTTCGCGCCGTCGAGCGACGCGGGAGCGAAGGGGTTCTCGACGACGTGCGCCGCGGCGTCGGCCGCCGACAGCGTGATCGTGATCATGAAGTCGGTGGCGGCGAACCCGAGCAGCACAAGGACGAACAGCTTCCCCGCCCACCACGGAAGGAGCCGCTCCAGCATCGCGATGGAACCCTCGCCGTGCGGGGACTCCTTGGCGACGCGGCGGTAGACCGGCAGCGCGCCGCCGAGCGTGAGCGCGATCAGGACGAGGGTGGCCAGCGGGGACAGGAGTCCCGCGGCGAGTGCGGCGATGCCCGGCTGGTAGCCGAGGGTCGAGAAGTAGTCCACACCCGTCAGGCACATCACGCGCCACCACGTGTGGCCCTTGTGCTCGGCCGGCGGCGTGCCGTGCGGTCCCGGATGCCGGGCCGTCGTCTCGCTCAGACCTTCGAGGAGCCAGCCCCGCCATCGTGGGGACGGCGGCCGGACGGCGGTGCTTTCGGCGCGTTCGGCCTGCGTGCCGGTCATGGGCGAAACTGCTCTCTGTCGTGCCGGTACGGACCCGGGGGTGCATCCGCGCAGGAAGCCACGGGACCGGACGTCCCGCGAGCCCTGCGACGACGAGCGAGTATTCACCACCGCGTGACCGGGGCGACGGGCGGGGGCGAGCGAACGCCGGCGCGCGGCATACGCTGGCCGGATGCAGGACGAGTACCGCACCGTGGCCCGTGAGGGCGTGCACGAGACCGAGATCAACCGCTCCCGGTTCCTGTGCGCACTCGCGCCCGCGGCCACCGAGCGCGAGGCCCAGGACTTCGTGGCGCGCATCCGCAAGGAGCACCCCACCGCGTCCCACAACTGCTACGCGTACGTCATCGGTGCCGACGCCTCCGTGCAGAAGGCGAGCGACGACGGCGAGCCGGGCGGCACGGCCGGCGTCCCCATGCTCCAGATGCTCACGCGCCGCGAGATGCGGTACGTCGTCGCCGTCGTGACCCGCTACTACGGAGGCGTGAAGCTCGGCGCGGGCGGCCTCATCCGCGCCTACGGAGGAGCCGTCGGCGAGGCGCTCGACGCGCTGGGCACCCTCACCCGGCGCCGCTTCCGGCTCGCCACCGTCACCGTCGACCACCAGCGCGCCGGCAAGGTACAGAACGATCTGCGGTCCACGGGACGTGAGGTGCGTGACGTCCATTACGGGGAGGCGGTCACGATCGAGATCGGTCTGCCGGACGCCGACGTGGACGCGTTCCGCGCGTGGCTGGCCGATGTCACCGCCGGTACCGCGGAGTTCGAGCTCGGGGGAGAGGCGTACGGGGACGCGTGACCGGCTCGGGCGGGCGAGGCGGGTGCGCGGCGGACCAGGTACCGATACGCCAGTAGCCGCCCGTGATGTCCGACCCGCCCGTTAGTCTCGGGGATCATGAGGCTGCTGCACACTTCCGACTGGCATCTCGGCCGGGCGTTCCACCGGGTGAACATGCTCGGCGCCCAGGCCGAGTTCATCAGTCACCTCGTCGCGACCGTCCGTGAGCGGGCCGTCGACGCGGTGGTCGTGTCGGGCGACGTGTACGACCGCGCCGTGCCGCCCCTCGCCGCGGTCGAGCTGTTCGACGACGCCCTGCACCGCCTCGCCGACCAGGGCACCCCCACGGTGATGATCTCCGGGAACCACGACTCGGCGCGCCGCCTCGGCGTCGGCGCCGGGCTCATCGGCCGCGCCGGCATCCACCTGCGCACCGACCCCGGCGCGTGCGCGACCCCCGTGCTGATCCCGGACGCCACCGGTGACGTGGCCTTCTACGGGCTGCCCTATCTCGAACCGGCGCTGGTGAAGGACGAGTTCGGCGTGTCGAAGCCGGGCCACGAGGCCGTCCTGGCCGCCGCCATGGACCGGGTGCGGGCCGATCTCGCCGAGCGACCGGCGGGGACCCGGTCCGTCGTCCTCGCACACGCCTTCGTCACCGGCGGCGAGGCCAGCGACAGTGAGCGCGACATCACCGTCGGCGGAGTCGCCGCCGTTCCCTCCGGCGTCTTCGACGGCGTCGACTACGTGGCGCTCGGGCATCTGCACGGCAGCCAGGTCATCTCCGAGCGCGCGCGCTACTCCGGCTCACCGCTCCCGTACTCCTTCTCCGAGGCCGACCACCGCAAGAGCATGTGGCTCGTCGACCTGGACGCGCACGGCTTCGCCGCCGCCGAGCGCGTCGACTGCCCGGTGCCCAGACCGCTCGCCCGGATCCGCGGGGACCTCGCCGACCTGCTCGCGCGCCCGGACCTCACCGCGCACGAGGAGTCCTGGGTCGAGGCCACGCTCACCGACCCGGTCAGGCCCGACGACCCCATGGCCCGACTCGCCGAGCGGTTCCCGCACACCCTCAGCCTCGCCTTCGACCCGCAGCGCGCCCCCGAGGACCCCGACGTCTCGTACGCGCAGCGCCTCAAGGGGCGCGACGACCAGCAGATCGCGGAGGACTTCGTGACCCACGTGCGCGGCGCCGGACCCGACGAGCGCGAGCGCGCCGTCCTGCGCGAGGCACTCGACGCCGTACGCATCGACGACACCCGGCGCGAGGTCGCCCGATGAGGCTCCACCGGCTGCGGATCACCGCCTTCGGCCCCTTCGGGGCAAGCCAGGAAGTCGACTTCGACGACCTGTCCTCGGCGGGCCTCTTCCTGCTCCACGGCCCGACGGGCGCCGGCAAGACCTCCGTCCTCGACGCCGTCTGCTACGCCCTGTACGGCGCGGTCCCCGGCGCGCGGCAGGGCAGCGGCCAGGGCACGTCCCTGCGCAGCGACCACGCCTCGCCCGGCACCCGCACCGAGGTCACCCTCGACCTCACGGTCGCGGGGCGCCGCCTGGAGCTGACCCGGCAGCCCCCGTGGGAGCGCCCCAAGAAGCGTGGCACCGGCACCACCATGGACAAGGCCCAGAGCTGGCTGCGCGAGTACGACGCCACGGCGGGCACCTGGAAGGACCTCAGTCGCTCCCACCAGGAGATCGGCGAGGAGATCAGCCAGCTCCTCGGGATGAGCAAGGAGCAGTTCTGCCAGGTCGTCCTGCTGCCGCAGGGGGACTTCGCACGGTTCCTGCGGGCCGACGCCGAGGCCCGCGGCAAGCTCCTCGGCCGGCTCTTCGACACGCGGCGCTTCGCCGCGGCCGAGCAAAGGCTCGCCGAGCAGCGCCGCGCCGCCGAGAGCGAAGTTCGCACGGCGGACGCCGAGTTGCTCGCCGACGCACACCGCATGCAGCAGGCGGCGGGGAACATCGTCGAACTGCCCGCCACCGACGCCGCGCCCGGCGACCCAGGGCTCGCCGACTCCGTCCTCACGTGGGCCGCCGTCGCCCGCTCCACCGCCCGCGAGCGGCTCACCGTCGCGCACCTCGCGCTGACCGCCGCCGACGCGGCCCGCACCGAGGCGCAGCGCGACCTGGCCGGCGTGCAGGAAGTGCACCGGCTCCAGCGGCGGTTCGAGGAGGCGCGGGAGCGGGCCGCGCGGCTCGACGAGCGGGCGGACGAGCACCGGCGGGTCCAGGAGCGCATGGCGCGGGGCCGCAAGGCCGAGGCCGTCGCGCCCGCCCTCGCGCTGCGCGAGGCCGCGGAGAGCGAACACCGCAGGGCCACGAGCGAGGACGCACGCGCGCGCGCCGTACTGCCCGAGTCGTTCGACGACGCCGGCGCCGCGGGTCTCGCCGCCGCCGCGCGGAAGGCGGCCGAGGAGCTGGGCGGCCTGGAGTCCGCCCGGCGCGCCGAACTGCGCCTGACGGAACTCGCCGGGCAGCGCCGAGGACTCGACCGCGAGGAGCGCGCCGACGAAGAGCTGCTCCAGGACGCGGCGAGCTGGCTCGCCGGCTGGGACAGCAGCCGGGCCGCGCTCCAGGAAGCCGTCGAGTCCGCGCAGGAGGCCGCGACGCGCGCCGAGCACCTGGCGGGTCAACTGGAGCCCGCACAGCAGAAGTCGGAGGCCGCCCGGCGTCGCGACCGGCTCTCCGGCGAGGCCGCCGACGCCCAGACGCGCACCCTGCGGGCCCGGGAGGAGGCCGCCGCCGCCCATGAGTACTGGCTCGGCCTCAAGGAGCAGCGGCTGAAAGGGATCGCGGCCGAACTGGCCGCGCAGCTCGTCCCCGGCGAGAGCTGCGCGGTGTGCGGTTCCACCGACCACCCCGACCCCATGCGCAAGACCGCGGAGCATGTCGGCCGCGACGCCGAGGAGTCGGCCCTGGCCGCATACCGCCGCGCGGACGACGCGCGCACCGAGCAGGAGAGCCGGCTCGCCGCGGTGCGTGAGTCCCTCGCCGCCGCGACGGCCGCCGCCGGAGAGACATCCGCCCTCGAACTCGCCGGTGCGGCCGAGGAGTTGCGAGCCCGACACGCCGAGGCGCGCGGCCTCGCCTCCGGACTGCACGCCGCACGTGAGGCCCTCGGACAGGCCGAGGGCGAGCATGACCGCAGACTCGCCGCACAGCAGGAAGCCGCACGTCGCGCCGTCGCCCGAGCCACCCTGCGCGAGAGCGTCGACCGCGAACAGGGCGTCCTGGAGCGCGAGTTGGTCCGGGCGCGCGGGTCGGAGACCAGTGTCGGTGCGCGCGCCGCGCAGCTGGAGCGCCTCGCCGCGCAGCTCACGGCCGCCGCGGACGCCGCCCGCGGCGCCGACGAGTCCGCCGAGCGGCTCAAGGACGCCGACGCGCGACTCGCCGACGCGGCGTTCCGCGCCGGGTTCGACACGCCGGAAGCCGCGGCCGCCGCCCTCCTGGACGACGCCCAGCACAGAGACCTTCAACACCGGCTCGACGCCCGCCAGTCCGAGGAGGCCTCGGTGCGTGCCGTCCTGGCCGAGGACGACACCGCGGCGGCGGCCCGGCAGTCGCCCGCCGATGTGCCCGCGGCGCAGCGCACTGCCGAGGCGGCCGACCGGAGGGTGCGCGACGCGGCCTCCGCGCGCGACGACGCGGACCGCCGTTGCACCGAGATCGACCGGCTCTCGGCCCGCTGCGCCACGGCCGTGCGACGGCTCGCGCCGCTGCGCGCAGCGTACGACCGAGTGGCGCGCATGGCGGGTCTGGCCGCCGGCACGTCCGCGGACAACGAGCGCAAGATGCGCCTGGAGTCCTATGTGCTCGCGGCCCGGCTCGAACAGGTCGCGGCCGCGGCGACCGCGCGACTGGCCCGCATGTCGTCCGGCCGGTACACGCTGGTGCACTCCGACGGCCGTACGGGGCGCGGCCGTTCGGGCCTCGGCCTGCACGTCGTCGACGCGTGGACAGGGCGCGAGCGGGACACCGCGACACTCTCCGGAGGGGAGACGTTCTTCGCGTCGCTGGCCCTCGCCCTCGGCCTCGCGGACGTCGTCACGGACGAGGCGGGCGGTGTCCGCCTCGACACCCTCTTCATCGACGAGGGCTTCGGCAGTCTCGACGACCAGACCCTGGACGAGGTGCTCGACGTCCTGGACTCCCTGCGCGAGCGGGACCGCAGCGTCGGCATCGTCAGCCACGTCGCCGACCTCCGCCGCCGGGTGCACGCGCAGCTCGAGATCGTGAAGGGGCGGTCGGGGTCGGTCGTACGGCAGCGGACCTGAGCCCGGCCGTGGCCGCCCGGCGGCGGGTCAGTGGCCGAGCGGCCGCCGGGGGAGCGGGGACGAGTAGACCACGCTGGTCGTCACCGAGCCGAGCGCGCCGATCCTGCCGGAGACCTCCTCCAGATGCTTCATCGAGCGCGCCGCGACCTTGATGACGAAGCAGTCGTCGCCGGTGACGTGGTGCGCCTCAAGGATCTCCGGCGTCACCTCGACGAGGTCGTGGAACGGCTTGTAGTGCCCGTTCGGATAGCGCAGCCGTACGAACGCCAGGATGGGCAGGCCGATCCGCTCGGGGACGACCACCGCCGCGTACCCCGCGATCACCCCGGCCTCCTCCAGGCGCTTCACCCGCTCGGTGACGGCGCTCGCGGACATCGAGACGGCCCGCGCGAGCTCGGCGTAGCTCGCGCGGCCCTCGCGCTGGAGGACGTCGAGGATGCGCCAGTCGGTGGCATCGGGGATGTACGGGGATTCACCGGTCATGTGGCAGGAATAGCAGGGACATCCCCGGCCGATCAAGAGGGATGCCGGGGATCGTCACTTCAGGAAGATCGCCACGGACCGTAGATTTCTGGTCGAGGGCGGCACGGTCGTGCGGCCCGCAGCGATCCGCCAGGGAGGCCGACATCATGACCGCGACCACCACCCCCAACGCCGTGCTCCGTGTGCCCCCGGCGTCCCCCGCCGCGGCCGCCGCTCACTTCGGAGCGAGCCTCGCCTTCCACGCCGACGTGTCCGACGTCGCCTCGGCGCTCGCCGCCGACGGGGACCCGGGCTTCGTCGTCATCGACACCCGCTCCACCGCCTCGTGGGACCAGGGACACGTACCCGGTGCCGTCCACCTGCCCACCGCGCTCATCGCCGAGCAGGCCGGGCAGCTCCTCGACAGGACGGTGCCCGTCGTCACGTACTGCTGGGGCCCGGGCTGCAACGGCGCCACGCGCGCGGCCCTCGCCCTCGCCGAACTCGGCTTCCAGGTCAAGGAGATGCTCGGCGGCTTCGAGTACTGGGCGCGGGAGGGCTTCGCGTACGAGACGTGGGAGGGGTCCGCGCGGCGCGACGCCGACCCGCTGACGGCGCCGGTCGACTCGGACGACTGCGGCTGCTGACACCGCGAGAGGGACCGGCGTGCGGGCGGCGGCTCCAAGGGTCGCCGCCCGCAACGGAGTTACAGCTGGGACAGCTCGTCCACCAGGTCGTCGAGGCCGAGCGACCCCTGCGAGAGAGCCGCCATGTGCCAGGCCTTCGCGTCGAACGCGTCCCCGTGCCTGGCCTGCGCGTTGGCCCGGCCGAGCAGCCACGCGCGCTCGCCCAGCTTGTAGCCGATCGCCTGCCCGGGGATGGACAGATAGCGGGTCAGTTCGCTCTCCACGAAGTCCGCGGGCCGGCTGCTGTGCGCCCCGAAGAACTCCTGCGCGAGGTCGGGCGTCCACCGCTCGCCCGGGTGGAACGGCGAGTCCGCCGGGATCTCCAGCTCCAGATGCATACCGATGTCGACGATGACGCGGGCCGCGCGCATCATCTGCGCGTCCAGATACCCGAGTCGCTGCTCGGCGTCCGTGAGGAAGCCCAGTTCGTCCATCAGGCGCTCCGCGTACAGCGCCCACCCCTCGGCGTTGGCGCTCACCATGCCGACGCTCGCCTGGTAGCGGGAGAGGCTGTCCGCGACGTGCGTCCACTGCGCGAGCTGGAGATGGTGGCCGGGCACGCCCTCGTGGTACCAGGTGGAGACCAGGTCGTAGACGGGGAACCGGGTCTGGCCCATCGTCGGAAGCCAGGTGCGTCCCGGCCGCGTGAAGTCCTCGGACGGCGCCGTGTAGTAGGGCGCCGCGGCGCTGCCGGCCGGGGCGATCCGGGACTCCACCTTCCGTACCCGCTCCGCGAGTTCGAAGTGGGTGCCGTCGAGGGCCTCGATCGCCTCGTCCATCAGGTTCTGGAGCCAGCGCTGCACCTCCTCCACACCCTCGATGTGCGTGCCGTGCTCGTCGAGGTGTGCGAGCACCACCCACGGCGTCGCCGCCCCGGGAAGGATCTTCTCCGCCTCGGTCCTCATCTCGCCGAGCAGGCGGTGGTACTCCGCCCAGCCGTACGCGTATGCCTCGTCCAGGTCGAGGTCCGTGCCGTTGTAGTAGCGCGACCAGCGGGCGTACCGCTCACGGCCCACCGTGTCGGGCGAGCCCTCGACCGCGGACGCGTACACGTCGCGCATCCAGTCGCGCAGCTCGACCACCGCGGCCGTCGCGGTGGCGCCCGCGGCGTCCAGCTCGGCGCGCAGCGCGTCGGGCCCGTCCGCGGTGAAGTCCTCGAACCAGCCGCGCCCTTCGCCCGCCCACTCGGTGAGCTGCTCGATGAACGTGGCGGTGGGACGCGGTCCCCCGTGGAGCTTCTTCTCCAGGCCCAGCGACAGCGTCTCGCGGTATCCGGCGAGCGCCCCCGGCACGGCGCGCAGCCGCTCGGCGACGGCCGCCCAGTCCGCGTCCGTCGCGGTCGGCGTGAGGGTGAAGACCTCCCGCACGTTGTGCACGGGCCCGCCCAGGTTGGTGACGGCCCGAAGGTTCTCCTCCGCGTCGTGCACGGCGAGTTCGGCCGTGAGCCGCTCCCGCAGGAGCCGTCCGCAGCGGCGCTCGATCGCACGATCGGCGCCAGGCCTGCGCTCGGCCTCGTCGAGCCGCGCGAGGGTCGCCCGCGCGAGATCGGCGAGGGCCTCCTGACCGGCGGGTGAGAGGTCGGGCAGCTTGCTGTGGCTCTCGGGCACGCCGAGGTAGGTGCCGGTGACGGGGTCGAGGGCGATGAGCTCGTCGACGTAGGCGTCGGCGACCTCGCGCGGGAGCGGTCCGGTGACGGCTGCTGCTGTGGCTGGCGAATCTGACATGCCGCCATCGTCGTACGGGGCGGGGGGCCGCGTCATCAGGATTCACCGACGGCGTCGGCCGACGGGGGCAGGAGCGGGCCGCACTCCCACTGCTGGAAGATCAGCCGCGTCTCGACGCGCGCCACCTCGTGGCGCGCGGTGAACTCGTCGAGCACGAGCCGCTGGAGATCGGCGGTGTCGCGGACGGCGACATGCACCAAGTAGTCGTCGGGGCCCGTCAGATGGAAGACGGACCGCGCTTCCGGCAGCGCCCGGATCCGCTCCACGAACGGGCCGACCAGCTCGCGCCGGTGCGGGCGCACCTGTACCGAGAGCAGCGCCTGGAGCCCGCGGCCCAGCTTCGCCGGGTCGAGGCGCAGCTGATGCCCGAGGATCACGCCGGACCGGCGCAGCCGGGTCACGCGGTCGAGGCAGGTGGACGGCGCGACACCGACCTGCGCGGCGAGGTCCCGATAGGTGATGCGGGCATCGTTCTGAAGGAGGCGCAGTATGTGCAGGTCAACCGGATCGAGTACGACGGAATCGGCCATCGGCCGAACGTAGCACGGAGTTCCGCCGGTGAACCCCGGCTGTTGTTCAGGCTGTCGTCCATGGACAACGACCTGTACGCAGGGACGCGCCCGGGCCCCGCCCACCGGCGGGCCCTCGCCACCGAAGCCGTGCACGCCGGCCGCGACGACCTCGCCGGACTCGGGCTGCACGCCCCGCCCATCGACCTGTCCACCACCTACCCGTCGTACGACAGCCGCGGCGAGGCCGCCCGCATCGACGCGTTCGCGGCGGACGGCGTCGTCGACGAGGGCCCGCCGGTGTACGCCCGGCTGGGCAACCCGACCGTCGGCCGCTTCGAGACCGCGCTCGCCCGGCTCGAAGGGACCGAGAGCGCGGTCGCCTTCGCGAGCGGCATGGCCGCGCTGACCGCGGTGCTGCTCGTACGCGGCGGCGCCGGGCTGCGCCATGTCGTCGCCGTCCGGCCGCTGTACGGATGCAGCGATCACCTGCTCACCGCCGGGGCGCTCGGCACCGAGGTGACCTGGGTCGATCCGGCGGGCATCGCGGACGCGATCCGGCCCGACACCGGGCTCGTGATGGTGGAGTCACCCGCCAATCCGACGCTCGCCGAACTCGATCTGCGGGCCGTGGCCCACTCCTGCGGAACGGTCCCGCTCCTCGCGGACAACACCTTCGCCACGCCGGTGCTCCAGCGGCCCGTCGAGTACGGCGCGCGGCTGGTGCTGCACAGTGCGACCAAGTTCCTCGGCGGGCACGGGGACGTCATGGGCGGGGTCGTGGCGTGCGACGAGGCGTTCGCCCGGCAGCTGCGCCAGGTGCGGTTCGCGACGGGCGGCGTGCTGCATCCGCTCGCCGGCTATCTGCTGCTGCGCGGCCTCGCGACGCTGCCGGTGCGCGTGCGGGCCGCGTCGGCGACGGCGGCCGAACTGGCGGCGCGGCTGTCCCGGGACCCGCGCGTCGCGCGCGTGCACTATCCGCGGATCGGCGGCGCGATGGTCGCCTTCGAGACCGTGGGTGACCCGCACGAGGTGATCCGAACGGTCCGGTTGGTGACACCGGCGGTCAGCCTCGGCAGCGTCGACTCGCTCATCCAGCACCCGGCGTCCATCAGCCACCGCATCGTCGACGCCTCCGACCGCAGGTCGGCCGGGGTGAGCGACCGGCTGCTGCGGCTGTCGGTGGGTCTGGAGGACGTCGAGGACCTGTGGGCGGACCTGGACCAGGCGCTGGGGGAGCCGGGCGGCGGTACGGGGCGTGCGACCGCGGCATGCCTGCGGGTGCCGGAGTGACGTAGAGCCGCCTGCCCGGACCGGCCGGAAAGAGGAGGGGACCGGTCCGGGCCGGCTCGCGTGGAGTCGGTCCCGGCCGGCCCGGTCCTCAGTGCTGTTCGGCCTGCTCGAACGCCGCGCGGGGCCCCTCGTACGGCAGCCGCGACCTGACCGCAGTCGCCTCCAGGCGAGCCGTGATCACCAGCGTGCCCTCCTCGATCTGGTAGTCGAGGGGCAGCCCGAGGCCGCGCATCGCCGCGACCATCCCGGTGTTCGACGCCTGCGTGACCGCGTACACGCTCTCGCAGCCCGCCTCGACCGCCATCGCCACCAGGCGGCCGAGCAGCTCGGTGCCGATGCCGCGGCGCTGCCAGTCGTCCTCGACGAGCAGCGCGATCTCCGTCTCGTCGCCGTCCCACAGCAGATGCCCGAGGGCGACGATCCGGCCCGACGCGGTCTGCGCGGCGAGCGTGCGGCCGAAGCGGGGGCTGAGCAGGTGGTTGAGATAGCGGTCCGCGTCGCCGACCGGCCCGTGGTAGCGCTTGCTCAGCGTCGCGCGGGAGCAGCGCTCCTGCATCGCCTTGGCCGCCGCCACGTCGTTCGAGTCGGCCCGGCGCACGGTGATCGCGTTGCCCTCGGGGAGCGTCAGGACGTCCTGGCTGCGCGGGATGCGCGGGCCGAGCCGCGCGTCGAGCTCGACCAGGGCGCGGGCGCGCGCGAACTCGGTGGGCGTGAACGGCAGATACGGCCGCTCCACGGTGATCACGCCGCCTTCGGGGGCCCGGAGCCGTATCACGGTCTCCTCGAGCGCCCCCTCCACCGGTGCGCTCTCCGTCCTTCGGCCGCTCATCGTCGTGGCCGGCAGCGACCTGATGGTGCACCGGCCGAGCAGCTGGCGCAGTGCCAACGGGAGTTCGGCGGCGTCCAGGGCCGTGCGCGTGGCGAGACCGAGGATACGGGTGGGCGCGTCCACGAGGTCGTGGGCGTCGGCCCGCTCGATCCAGGTGCCGGAGCCGCCGGCCTGGGACACGGCCCGGCTGAGTTCGGCGGCGGGCAGCTCCTGCGGCGCGCGCAGCAGGAACTCGTCCACGGTGCCCTCACCCAGGGGGTGCGTCTGCAGGCTCAGGATGTCGACCCGCAGCGGGGCGAGCGCCGTGCACAGCGCCGCGAGCGACCCCGGCTCGTCACGGACCGTCGTCCGCATGCGCCACAGCGCGGTGGCCGTGGCCTGGTTCGTCGCCTGCGGGCCGGCGCCCGTGGGGACCTCTGTGTCGGGCCGTTCCGACTGCCCGGCGTGCTCCGTGGGGAGCCGCCGGGCGTCGGTATCGCCTGTCGGGGGTGCGTGGTTGTGGCGTCGTGCCCACCATGTGTGGAATCCGGCCGTGGCGAGGAGCGCCACGGCCGAGATGGCGAGCAGCACGGGGCCGCCGGGGCCGTGACCGACGAGGTTCGCCACGGCGTCCGCGACGGCCACGGCCGTGAACAGGGCGGCGAGCTCGACGACGTCGCGCCGCCAGTGGTGGACGGGGCGGCCGTTCCTGGTCCGCCTCACATCAGACATGTCTGGACTCATGCAGCCACTGTGAAGGAACGGTGTTGCGTGATCACGAACGCTTTGTGACCGATGGGTAAAGACTGCTTACGTCCCGTTTGTTGACTACTGTCCAACTCGCCCCGGCTGGAGCACCTTGGAGAACAGCACGTCGCCGCCCTGCTGCCGCAGCCGTACCGTCAGCTCACCGCTGCCGCCGTCGATGGAGACCTCGCCGAAATACTGCGGGGTCTCCATCGGGGACGTGTTGGCCCGGTCCGGCGCCTTGATGAAGCTCTGCTCGGGGCCGAAGGTGGCGTCCAGCTTCACCGCCTGGAAACCGCCCGCCGCCAGCGGGCCGGAGACGAACTCCCAGAACGGCTCGAAGTCCTGGAACGCGGCGCGCGACGGGTCGTAGTGCTGCGCCGACGTGTAGTGCACGTCCGCCGTGAGCCACAGCGTGCCCGTGATCCGGTCGTGCTTGATGTGGCGCAGCAGCTCCGCGATCTGCAGTTCGCGGCCGAGCGGCGCTCCCGGATCGCCCTGGGCGACGGCCTCGAAGTTCACCTTGCCGTCGGCCACGACCAGGCCGAGCGGCATGTCGGAGGCGATCACCTTCCAGGCGGCCCGCGACCGCGACAGCTCGCGCTTCAGCCAGGCCAGCTGTCGTGCGCCGAGGATCCCGGTCGCGTCGTCGGGCTGCCGGCCCGGGGAGTTGGCGTTGCGGTACGAGCGCATGTCGAGCACGAAGACATCGAGCAGAGGGCCGTGCCGCAGGACCCGGTACACGCGCCCCTCGTCGTCGCCCGGCGGCAGCGTGGACACGGGGAAGTACTCGCTGAACGCCCGCAGGGAGCGCGCGGCGAGGACGTTCGTGTCCTTCTCCGTGTAGCGGGCGTCGTCCAGGATCTGGCCCGGGTACCAGTTGTTGTGCACCTCGTGGTCGTCCCACTGCGTGATCGTGGGCACCTGCGCGTTGAAGCGGCGCAGGTTCTCGTCGAGGAGGTTGTAGCGGAACGCGCCGCGGAACTCGGCCAGCGTCTCGGCGACCTTGGACTTCTCCTCGGTCGTGACGTTGCGCCATACGCGGCCGTCCGGCAGCGTGACGCTGGGCAGGATCGGGGCGTCGGTGTAGATGTTGTCGCCGCTGCACAGGAAGAAGTCCGGGTTCAGGGCGCGCATGTCCTCGTACACGCGGTAGCCGCCGAGGTCCGGGTTGATGCCCCAGCCCTGGCCCGCGATGTCGCCCGACCACAGGAAGCGCACCCCGTCGCGGCGGCCCACGGGGGTGGTGCGGAACGTGCCGGTGACGGGTTCGCCCGTGCGGCGGGGGTCGTCCGGGTCGGCGAGCACCACGCGGTAGTGGATCTGCTCGCCAGGCGGCAGGCCGCGCAGGCGGGTGGTGCCCGTGAAGTCCGTGCCCGCGCCGATCAGCGGCCCGTGCCACTTGGTGGCCCGGCGGAACGACTCCGTCGCGGAGGTCTCCACGATCATGCGGGCGGGCCGGTCGGAGCGCGTCCAGATCAGCCCCGAGTGTGCGCCGACGTCGCCGGCCTGGACACCCCACGCCGCCTTCGGGCGACCCGACAGGGCGAAGGCCGGCGCGGCGGCCGCGCCCACGGCGGGCAGGGCCAGCGCGGCCGAGGCGGCGAGCGAACCGCGTAGCACCCCGCGGCGGCCGGGCAGAGAACTCGGCGGACGGTGTGACATGAATACGCCTCCAGAAACGGGTTCCGACGACAGAGCGGTGCCACCACTGCGGGGCGCCGCGGCGAAGCCACACCTACGGGCTCACCACGGCGCACACGCGAACCCCAAGTGAACAACTGCCCCTGGGGATCGGGGAACCCGGCGCGCTGCACCGCCTCACACGACCACGCCGCCGTTCACGCGCGCGTGGCCCCCTCATGGGCCGCGCGCGCCAGGAGACGTACGCCTTCCGCGATCCGCGCCGGCGGCAGATGCGCGTAGCCGAGGACGAGGCGCACTGCGCCGTCTCCGCTGTCCGAGGTGCCGTAGTGGGTCAGCGGGCGGACGGTGACCCCGGCCGCCGCGGCCCGTTCGAGGAGCTCCTCCTGCGGCCCGTAGCGCTCGGGGAGTCGGGCGATGACGTGCAGTCCGGCGGCGATTCCCGTCACCTGAGAGCCCGGCAGATGCGCGTGGAGCGCGGCCACGAGGGTGTCGCGGCGCTCGCGGTAGGCGCGCTGGCAGCGCCGCAGCTGACGATCGTAGTCGCCGCGCTCGACGAAACGGGCCAGGAGGGCCTGGTCGAGGGCCGGATTGCCGAGATCCATGTAGCGCTTGCGCTCGACGACCTCGTCGGTCAGCCCGGCGGGCACGACCATCCAGCCGAGCCGCAGCCCGGGAGCGAGCGACTTGCTCACCGATCCCGTGTACGCGACATGCTCCGGGTCGAGACCCTGAAGCGCGCCCACCGGCGCGCGGTCGTAACGGAAGTCCCCGTCGTAGTCGTCCTCGATGACGAGACCATCCACCGACCGTGCCCAGTCGAGGAGTTGAGTGCGGCGCGCCGGTGAGTAGGCGATGCCCGAGGGGAACTGGTGGGACGGCGTCGTCACCGCCGAGCGCACACCCGAGTCCCGCAACGGCCCGATGGCCAGCCCCTCGCCGTCCAGCGGGAGCGCGGTCGTGCCGACACCGGCCGAGGCGAACAGCGAACCGAGATCGGGGCTCCCCGGGTCCTCGACGCCCACGGACCGCGCCCCGCGCGCGTGCAGCACGAATCCGAGCAGCGTCACCGCCTGTGCCACCCCGGAGCAGACGATGATCCGCTCCGGATCCGCGACCACGCCGCGCCGCCGCGCGAGGAGTTCGGCCAGCGCGGTACGCAGCCGGGGAATGCCCCGCGGGTCCGGGTAGCCCAGCATGTGGTGGGGCAGTTCGGCCAGCACGCCGCGCTGCGCCGCCGCCCACGCGGCGCGCGGGAACAGCGACAGATCGGGGCTTCCCGCCACGAAGTCGGCCCGGGTGCCCGGTGGTCGGGGCGCCAGGTCCCGGACACCGGCCGTCGCCGCGGCGCGCACCGCCCCGCTCGCCCAGGTCCCCGCACCGCGCCCGCTGCGCAGATACCCCTCGGCGGTCAACTGCTCGTACGCCTCGGTGATCAGCCCGCGCGAGACGCCCAGATCCGCCGCGAGATCGCGGCTCGACGGCATGCGGGTCCCGGGCGCGAGCCGCCCCGACCTGACGGCGTCCCGCAGCGCCGCCTGGAGACCGCGGCCACGCGCGCGTGCGGGCGCCGATGCGGCGGGCAGCAGTAACTCCCAGGCGGCGGACGGCGGTTGGACCTCACCTTCCGCAGCGCCTGGACCGGCCGCGCGCGGATTGGTCCCCGATGACGTCATGAACGTGGACCTTAATCCGGGCCGCCGCCCTCCCTAGCGTCAGGGCCATGAACGCGCACTCGATCCGAGGTGCCCTGCCGGCCGCCCTCGCCTGCGTCCTCGTCGGCGCCTCCTTCACCGCCAACAGCGTCCTCGGGGACTACCCGTACGCGGGCGGCCAGTTCCTCCGGTACGCCCTCGCCTGCCTGCTTCTGCTGCCGTTGCTCGGCAGGGGCGGCACGGCGCCGCTGCGCCACCTCACCGGGCGCCGATGGGGGCGGCTCGCCCTGCTGGCGGCGGTCGGGATGGTCGGCTTCAACCTCGCGGTGCTCGCCGCGGAGCGCAGCGCCGAACCGGCCGTCCCAGGGGTCTTCGTCGGATGCGCCCCGGTCGTCGTGGCGGTGCTCGTGCCCCTGCTCGCGGGCCGCCGGCCCCAACGGGTCGTCCTCTACGGAGCGTTGCTGGTCGCCTTCGGCGCGTTCACCGTCCAGGGCTGGGGGCGCACGGACACGGCCGGTCTCCTGTTCTCCGTAGGAGCCCTCATCGGAGAGGTCGGTTTCGCCGTCCTCGCGGTGCCGGTGCTGCGTCCCCTCGGCCCGAAGCTGCTGTCCTGCACGGTCTGCGGGGTCGCCGCCCTGGAGTCGGCCCTCGTCGGCGCGGTGCTCGACGGCACGGACATGCTCCGCGTGCCCGACGTCACCGAGGCGACGGCGCTGCTGTGGCAGGCCGCCGTCGTCACGGTGATCGGCTTCGTGTGCTGGTACATCGGCATGCAGCGCGTCGGCGCCGAGCGCGCCACCCTGTTCTCCGGGCTCATCCCCGTGGCGGCGGCGTGCACCGCGCCGCTCGTCGGCACCGGGACGTACGGCGCCGCGCAGGCCGTCGGCAGCGCGCTCGTCGGCGCCGGAGTGGCGCTCGGCTCCGGGGTGTTCGGGGTGCGGTCAGCGGCTGGTGTCCAGGATGACGCGGGAGACGAGCGCCGGGTCGTCGCTCATGGGGACGTGACCGCAGCCGGGCAGCCGCACGAGGCGGGCCCCGGGGACAGCGTGCTTGGCCCTGATGCCCTGGCGGCGCAGCAGCAGCCGGTCGCGGGTGCCCCAGGCGACGGTCACCGGGATGTCCGGCACGTCGTCCGTGAACTGCACCTCCAGACCCGCGGCGAGGGTCTGCGCGAACCCGGGAGCGTGGCGCAGGGCCAGCGTCTCCGCGACGACCGCATCGGCTGAACGGCTGCCGGGACGGGCGTAGATGGTGCTCGTCAGGGCCGCCCGGCCCGCGGCCGACCGCGCGAGCCGCTCGATCGCGGGAACCGGCAGCGCCCGCGCGCCCTGCCGCATCGCGCGCAGCGTGCCGAACGCGTACAGGCGCTCGGCCTGCGACCAGAACCCGCCGGGCGACAGCGCGGTGACCGACCGTACGAGCTTCTCGCGGCCGAGCTCCAGCGCGAGCAGACCGCCCAGGGAGTTGCCGGCCACATGCGGCCGCTCGATGCCGAGCGCCGCGCAGAACGAGCCGAGCGTGGCCGCCACCGTCGGAAGGTCGTAGGCGACGCCGTCGGGCAGCGCGGGAGAGGCGCCGAAGCCCGGCAGGTCGATCGCGATCACGTCGCGTTCGGCGGCCAGGACCGGGATCACGGGAGCCCAGGCCTGCCAGTGGTGGCCGATCCCGTGCAGGAGAAGCAACGGCTCCCCGGTGCCCACGCGTTCGTACGCGACGGTCACCTCACGGGGGCCACCGGGGGTTTCGATGCTGAAGGACACCTCTGTGGCCATGTCGCTCCCTGTCCCCGACGCCCGAGCGACGGTTCCTTAGACGGCTTGTCAGCAACAATTACCGCTCAGTAGCCTCCAGTTCAAGGGGGAGAGGGCGAGACAGACCCGGCGCGGAGCCGTTTGTGGTCACCGCCGCATCGATTCGGCCTGGACACGCGCCGTTGCGTCCGTTGGGATGGAGGGGTGGCAACCGACACCGTGATTGAGGTCTTCGAAGAGCACCGGCCGGTCCTGATGGGGGTCGCCTACCGCATGCTGGGCCGCGTGGCCGACGCCGAGGACGTCGTCCAGGACGCCTGGCTGCGCTGGGCGCAGGCCGACCGCGACGAGGTGCGCGAACCACGCGCCTATCTCGTCCGCGTCGCCACCCGCCTGGCCATCGACCGGCTGCGGCAGGCACAGGTCCGGCGCGAGGCGTACGTGGGTCCCTGGCTGCCGGAGCCGCTGGTCACCGACTTCGGGCCGACCGCGCCCGACACCGCGGAGGCGGCCGTACTGGCGGAGTCGGTGTCGCTCGCCGTCCTCGTCGTCCTGGAGTCGCTCTCGCCGCTGGAGCGCGCCGTGTTCGTGCTCCGTGAGGCGTTCGGGTTCCCGTTCGCCGAGATCGCCACCACGCTCGAACGCAGCGAGTCCGCCGTGCGCCAGCTCGCGGGACGCGCCCGCAAGCACGTGGACGAGCGCCGGCCGCGCTTCGACGTCGACCCCGTCGAGCAGCGCGACCTCACCGAGCGCTTCCTCGCGGCCGCGACGGGCGGGGACCTGGAGGCCCTGATGACGCTCCTCGCACCCGACGCGCGTCTCGTCGGCGACAGTGGCGGCAAGTCCAAGGCGCCGCTGCGCGTCATCGAGTCCGCCGACAAGGTGGGCCGCTTCCTGCTCGGGGCCGCCAAGGGCGGCGGCGCCGGATTCACCTTCCGGATCGTGGAGCTCAACGGAGGGCCTGCGGTGCTCGCCCTGGTCGACGGCAAGCCGGACAGCGTCTTCCAGGTCGATGTCGCCGACGGCCACGTGCAGTGCGTATACATCGTGCGTAACCCGGACAAACTCGTGTCGCTCGCCTGACGTCCGCATTGCGGCGTCCGCCGTCACCGAAGCCCCCGCCCCGACCGGGCGGGGGCTTTCGTCGTTTCGCGAACGCGGTGTGAACGCTCTGCGGACCGCCATGAACGCTCTGCGGCGGAACCCCCGCGGGCCCCGGAGCGGACCGAGGATTGGTCTTGACCAAGTCGGAGGGCAGGCCTACCCTCGCAGAGATAGTGCAGGAACCTTTAATAAACAAGGGCGCTAAACGCCGCCGGGACACGGCGATTGCGGAGGACAGGGTGGGGACCACGCAGTTGGAAACGGCGCCGGAGCCGAAGTACTGGCACCTCAAGACCGTGCTGACCGAGGCACTCGACTCCGAGTTCGCCGTGGGAGAGATCCTGCCGAACGAGCGGGACCTCGCGGCCCGCTTCGGAGTCGCCCGTGCCACGCTCCGCCAGGCGCTCGAACAGCTCGAACTCGAAGGCAGGCTCCAGCGCCGCCGTGGCGTCGGCACCACCGTCGCCCCGCCCCGCGTGGGCGTGGCCGTCGACTCGTCCGACGACCAGGAGTGGCCCGGCGCCGCCGACGGTGAAGCCTGGCAGGCCGTCGACAGCGAGCCCGCGGTGCCGCCGGCGGCCGTGGCCCGCATCCTCGGCACCGCGCCCGACGAGCGTGTCCACCGGGTGCGCCGTACGCGCGTGTCGCACGGCCAGCCCGTCGCCGCCGAGCTGCTCTACGTACCGTCGTCGTCCGTGCCCGAACTCTCCGCCATAGACGCCCCGTCCGGGCCCTCACGCGCGCGTGTCGTGCTCCGCGAACTGGGGCGGCTCGGGCTCGAGGGCCAGGACCGCGCCGTCGAGCTGGGCTCGGCCCGTGCCGACGACGCGAAGGAGCTCGACCGGCTGCCGGGCGCGCCCGTCCTGGTCGTCACGACCCGGTTCTTCAGCGAGGGCGAGACGGCCGCGGTCTCCGTGGCCACCTACCGTGCCGACACCTGCCGCCTCACCTTCGGCGACTCGGGCGGCGTCGAGATCCACCACGGCCCGGACCGCCGCGCCTCCTGACGGACGTCGGGCGAGACCCGCGCGCGTCGCCTTCCGTCAAGGCCCACCGTGATCCTCCACGGTGGGCCTTCGGCGTCTGTGCGTTTACGGCCAGCGGCGCGCCGTGACCGTTCCCTCGACGGCGAACAGCTGCTCCTCGACGTGATCCAGCGCGAGCCGCAGCGCCCCGGTCGCCACCGCCGCCTCGCCCAGAACCGACAGGGCCACGCGCGGCGGACGCAGGCAGTACCGGGCCAACTCGCGGCGCAGCGGCTCCAGTACGCCGTCCAGGCCGGCCGCCCAGCCGCCCACGACGACCAGCTCCGGGTCGAGGGCGAGCACCAGCGCCGCCACGTCGTGCACCAGGCGCTGGAGGAACCGGTCGACAGCCGCGCCGGCCCGCTCGTCGCCCTGGCGTGCGAGAGCGAAGACCTGCGCGACGGCCTGCTCGTCGAGCGGGTGCAGCGGCTCGTCCGTCGTCGAGAGCAGCGTCTCGGGACGCACCTCGCGCCCCAGGAGGTGCAGCGCGCCGATCTCCCCGGCCGCGCCGCCGTACCCGCGGTGCAGCCGGCCGCCGATCAGCGCGCCGGCGCCCGGGCTGAGCCCCGCCAGCACGAACACGATGTCGTCGGACTCGGTCGCCGCGCCCTTCCAGTGCTCGGCCACCGCCGCCGCGTTCGCGTCGTTCTCCACCAGGACCGGGCACTTGAAGGAGCGCCGCAGCCGCTCGCCGAGTTGGAGCCCCGTCCACTCCGGCAGGGCGGTGCCGAGGCGCACGGTGCCGTCGGCCTCCACGATGCCGGGGCTGCCGACGCCGACCGCCCGCAGCGAGTTCCGGGCGACACCCGCGCGGCGCAGCAGGTCCGCGACCGCGGTCCGCAGCCGCTCGATGCGCTCGTCGGCCGGAGCGGTCTCGTCGACGTCCTTCGCGGCCGTGCCGAGCACCTTGCCGTCCAGGTCCGACAGGACGGCGGCCACGCGGTGCGGGCCGATCTCCAGACCGAGCAGGTGCCCCGCCTCGGCCCGGAAGCGGAACCGTCGCGCGGGCCGCCCCTGGCGCCGCGTCCCGCTGTCGTCGACGGCCGTCTCGACGACGAGCCCCGCCGCGATGAGCCCTTCGACGACGCCCTCGACCGTGGGCCGGGAAAGCCCGGTGACCCGGGTGATCTCCGTGAGCGTCGCGAGATCCGTGGCGCGCAGGGCATGCAGCACCACCGCGGAGTTGATCCGCCGTAGCAGGGAAGGGTCCCCGCCGGTCAGCCGCCCCAACGTCCGTCCTCCCAGCTCGCGCGCGTGTTGGGCGGATCGTACTCGCCGCGGCGGACACCGGCGAGCGCGGGTGCACTTGTGTGTCCCGGGACGCTCAGCCGGGCGGGACGAAGGGGCGCTCAGCCGGGCGAGACGAAACCGGATTCGTACGCGGCGATGACGGCCTGCGTCCGGTCCCGCGCCCCGAGCTTGGCGAGGACGGCGCTCACATGCGACTTGACCGTCTCCGTGCCGACGACGAGCCGCTCGGCGATCTCGGCGTTGGACAGGCCCCGCGTCATCAGGCGCAGCACGTCCGCCTCCCGCTCCGTGAGCGCGGCGCGGTCCATCGCCTCGCGTGCCGACGTGTTGCCGTACTCGGCCGCGAGCCGCCGCACGGCCGCGGGGAACAGCAGGGAATCGCCCTCGGCCACGAGCCGGACCGCGTTCACGATCTCGGCGGGCCGCGACCGCTTCAGCAGGAACCCGTCGGCGCCCGCCCGCAGCGCCCCGTACACGTACTCGTCGTTCTCGAACGTCGTGATGACCAGGATCTTGGGCGGCTCGGACACACTGCGCAGCACCGCGCGCGTGGCCTCGATCCCGTCCAGGAGAGGCATGCGCACATCCATGGCGACCAGGTCCGGACGCAGTTGCCGGACGAGCGGGATCACCGCGGCACCGTCGGCCGCCTCGCCCACCACCTCGATGTCCGGCTGCGCCGAAAGCACGGCACGCAACCCGGCGCGGACCAGCGGTTCATCGTCGACAAGAAGCACGGTGAGCGGCATCCGGACAGCCTAGGGGAGCGGTCGGGGCGTACGTGGAGACGGGGATCAGCCGAGCGGCAGCTCCACGTGCACCCGCCACTGCCCCTCGTCGGGACCCGTCCGCGCCCGGCCGCCGAGGAGTGCCGCCCTCTCCCGGATGCCCCGCAGACCGCTGCCGCTGCCACCGCCGCTGCCCTGGCCGTTCGCCGGTGCGCCCGCGGGAAGCGGATTGCGTACGTCGAGCCACAGGCGGGCGTCGTCGACCGTGACGGCGACCCGGATCGGGACGGTCCCCGAGTGGCGCAGCACGTTCGTCAGTGCCTCCTGGAGGATGCGGTAGCCCTCTCGGGAGACGGGACCGGGCACCGTGTCCAGCGCGCCGAGCACCTCCGCGTCGACCTCGGCGCCCGAGGCGCGCGCCGAGTCCAGCAGGCGGTCCGCCTCCGTGAGCGTGGGCCGGCGGCTCGCGGGCTGCCCCGACTCGCGCAGCACCAACAGGACGCGCTCCAGGTCCTCGAGGGCCGCCCTGCCCGTCTCCTCGATGGCGTCCAGGGCGCGGTCGGTGAAGGCCGGATCGGCGGCCGCCCGCGCCGCGCCGGCCTGCACGACGGCGACGGTCAGCGCGTGCCCGATGGAGTCGTGGAGTTCGCGGGCGATGCGATTGCGTTCGAGCAGCTGCTCGGTGCGCTCCTCCAGAGCGGCCAGACGCTCCGCCGCCGACGGCCCGAGCAGACCGAGGGCGGCCGGGACCATCAGGCGCCCGGCGAGCGCGACCACGCCAAGCAACACCAGCGGCGGCACCGGCACGAGCAGCGCGTACGCCCAGCCGTGCCCCGGTACGGGGATGAGGGACTCGGCCTCGCCGGGGCCGCCCGACGTGGCGTCCACCAGTTCCAGGGAGAGAGCCATGAGCTGGCCGGTCACGAACGCGACCGCGCAGCCTGCCCACAGACGCAGCACCAGCCACACCGCGGTCCTGCCCCGGTCCCGCCACGACGCCGACGGCGCCACGGACACGCCCGCCTCCCGTGAACCCGAATCGCCCCCCACGCGCGCGTGGGCACCGGGAAACAGCATCAGGCGGGCCTGAAGACCCTCGGCCCTGCGCACCACGGGGATCACGGCCGCCGCCATGAGGAGCGGGACCGGGATCAACAGCATCAGGACCCACTGCCCGTACCCCGGCCGGGTGAGCCCCGGGTACACGGACCCGCACACGAGGGCGATGATCGCGCCGACGAGAAGGTGCAGCCAGCGGGTGTACGTGACCGCGCGGGTCAGCGGCGCGAGGAGGCGGATCATGCCGCCATCGTGCCAGCGGTGCGGGTGCGGATGGCTCCCCCTCATGGGGGAGACGCTCTCCACGCCCGGGGGAGGACCCGGCGGGGGCGCCGCCGGAAAGCTGGAGCCATGACCAGCATCGACGTCCAAGAGCTCACCAAGGAGTACGGCACGACCCGTGTGGTGGACCGCCTGACGTTCAGCGTCGGGCCCGGCCGGGTCACCGGATTCCTCGGCCCGAACGGCGCCGGGAAGTCCACCACCATGCGCCTCGTCCTCGGCCTTGACCGGCCCACGTCGGGCACCGCCACACTCGGCGGCCGCCCCTACGCGACGCTCGGCGAACCTCTGCGCGAGGTCGGCGCCCTCCTCGACGCCCAGGCAGCCCACGGCTCCCGTACCGCCCGCGACCACCTCCGCGTTCTTGCCGCCTCCAACCGCATCCCGGTACGCCGGGTCGACGAGGTCCTGGAGCTCGCCGGCATCGCGGCCGTCGCCGGACGCCGGATCAAGACGTTCTCGCTGGGCATGCGCCAGCGCCTCGGCATCGCCGCCGCCCTCCTCGGCGACCCGCAGGTCGTGATGCTCGACGAGCCGTCCAACGGCCTCGACCCCGAAGGCATCATCTGGATCCGCGAACTGATGCGGAGTCTCGCCCGTGAGGGCCGCACGGTCCTCGTCTCCAGCCACCTCATGAACGAGACCGCCACCTTCGCCGACCACCTCGTCGTCCTGGGCCGGGGCAGGCTCCTCGCCGACACCCCGATGCGGGACTTCATCGACGCGCACAGCGAGCGGCGCGTCCGCGTCCGCACGACCGATCCCGCGAGCCTGCGCGCGGCACTTCGCCGCAAGGGACTCGAAGCCGTGGCAACCGGCGACGGCCGCTGGACCGTCGCGGGCGCGCGCGCCGAGGAGATCGGCGCGCTCGCCGCCACGGACGGCATCGCCGTCCTCGAACTCGCCGACGAATCGGGCTCCTTGGAAGAGGCCTACCTCGCCCTCACCGCGGACGACACCGAGTTCGCGTCCGCCGCGACCCCCCTCCAGGAGGCCTGACGATGTCGACCACCGCCGTGCTGCGTTCCGAATGGATCAAGGTGAGGTCCGTGCGCGCCAGCGCCGGCTCACTCGTCGCGGTCTTCACCACGACCGTAGCCATCACCATCCTGGCCACCGCCGCGGTCGGACAGGCCGAGGCCGACAACGAAGGAGCCGACCTCCTCTTCGGTGCCTTCTACGCACTCAACTTCGGCCAGATCGCGGCCATCGCCTTCGGCACGACCGCCGTGTCGTCCGAGTACCTCAACGGCGCCCTGCGCGTCTCCCTCGCGGCGGTCCCCAACAGGAATCTCCTCTACGCCGCGAAGATCACGGTCGTCGGTGCCCTCGCCATCGTGGTGGGCCTGCTCACCTCGTTCGTCACGTTCCTGTCCGGTCAGGCGTTCATGGGGTCCTACGCCCTGGGACTCGGCGATCCGGGCGCGCTGCGCGCCTGCGTCGGAGGCGGCCTCTACCTCGCCCTGATTTCCCTGTTCGCGGCCGGTCTCACCGTCGTCCTGCGCAGCGCGGTCGCCGTCCTGAGCCTGCTGATCCCGTTCATCCTGATCGTGTCCTTCGTCGTGGGTGACATGGCCGCCTCCGTCGCCGACTTCCTGCCGGACCACGCCGGACAACAGGTCCTGCACCAGGACCCGGTCGGCACGCTCGGGCCGTGGACGGGGCTCGCCGTCACCGCCGGGTGGGCGGCGGCCGCGCTCCTCGCCGGCTGGTGGGCGCTGCGCCGCAGGGACGCGTGACGGCAGGCTCGTAACCGCCGGACGCCCCGCCAAATGTCAGTGGTGGCCGCTTTACTGGACGTCATGAGCACCGCACAGCATCTCGCGACGATCGACCTGCTGCGCTCCCGTGAGTTCCCCGCGGAGCACGGCAGATCGGACGCGGGCTCCGGCGGACCGGGTTATCACATCGCGGAGTTGGCGACGCGCGACGAGCTCCGGGAGCCGGCCCCCGAGGGCGCCGCTCAGGACCAGTGGGTCGCCGACCGGGACGGGCTCTCCTCGATGCTCACCGAGCGCTGGGGGGAGCCGCAGTGGTTCAGCCTGTGGAGCGTCAGCCTGCGCGCGGTCGAGGGCGGCGAGGAGATACCGGAGCCCTGGGCCGCGCTCAGCGCGTATGTGCCGGACGTCCAGGTGTGGCAGGCCGACGGGCGGTGGATCGTGCTGGGCATCCCGCTCGGCGCCGAGGACCTGCCGTTCCGGCTCGTCGCCGCCGTCACGGACGTGGACCCGCCCTGATGACGCGCCTGGACCCGGTAAGCGGGAACTGCCGTGCCACCATGGGATCTTGGCATCGGATCATGGCACGACCGAGGTGAGGGAGAGCACGTGAGCGAGCAGAGCGGGCAGGAGCCGGGGGAGCGGACCGCGAACCACATCGCGCACAACGCCCGCGTGTGGGACTACTGGCTCGGCGGCAAGGACCACTACGAGGTGGACGAACAGGTCGGCGACCAGGTCACCTCCAGGTACCCCAGCATCGGCGAAGTGGCGCGCGCCGACCGGGCGTTCCTCGGCCGCGCCGTGACCCACCTCACCGGCCGGGCAGGCATCCGCCAGTACCTCGACATCGGCACGGGCCTGCCCACCGCCGAGAACACCCACGAGGTCGCCCAGCGCATCGCCCCCGAGTCCCGCGTCGTCTACGTCGACAACGACCCGATCGTTCTCACGCACGCCCGCGTGCTCCTCACCAGCACGGACGAGGGCGCCACCAGCTATGTGGACGCGGACGCGCGGGACCCCGCGGCCATCCTGCGCGCCGCGTCCGGCACCCTGGACCTCGGCCGGCCGGTCGCCGTCATGATGCTCGGCATCCTGAACTTCATCCTCGACACCGCCGAGGCCACGTCCATCGTGCGCCACCTCGTGGACGCGGTCCCCTCCGGCAGCCACCTCGTGCTCACGCACCCCACGCTGGAGCTGGGCGGCGAGGGAAACGAGGCGGCGATGCGCTTCTGGAACGAGAACGCGACACCGCCGATCACCGCACGCGGCCGCGCCGAGATCGAGGGCTTCCTCGACGGACTCGACATCCTGGAGCCGGGCCTCGTCTCCTGCGCGCGCTGGCGGACGGACGGCGTCGACGAGGGGCCGCTCGTCGCCCAGTTCGGTGTCGTGGCCCGCAAGCCCTGACGCATGCCGTCACGCAAGCCACTGCGCGACCCGTCTCGCGCCGCGTCAGCCGGGGAGCCCCGCGCCGTCCTCCCCCGAGGCGGCTGCGCGCAACCGTGCGTACTCCTCGGCCATCGTCGCCGCCGTCCAATGCGCGTTCAGACCACTGGGGTTGGGCAGCGCCCACACCCGGGTGGCGCCGATCATCCGCTCCTGCGGGCCGATCCTCGCCTTCGGCTCCCCGAAGGCCGACCGGTACGCCGTCACGCCCACGACCGCGAGCCAGCGCGGCCGCAGCCGCTCCACCTTGGCGGTGAGCAGGCGGCCGCCGTCGCGGTACTCCTGCGCGCTCAGCTCGTCCGCCCGCGCCGTGGCCCGCGCGACGACGTTCGTGATCCCGAGCCCGTACGACAGGAGTTCCTCCTGCTCGGCGGGGGCCAGCTGCCGGGGCGTGAACCCGGACAGGTGGAGCACCGGCCAGAAACGGTTGCCGGGGCGCGCGAAGTGGTGGCCGGTCGCCGCTGTCATCAGGCCCGGGTTGATCCCGCAGAAAAGCACGGAGAGGCCGCTCGCGACCACATCGGGAACGATGCGGTCACGAGCGGCCTCCAGGTCCGCGGGGGTCAGCCGGGTCAGAGGATCGCACCGGGCGCGTAACCGGCGGCCTCCGGGTGCTGCTTGACGATCTCCTCGACGCGCGCGACGACGGTGGCGACCTGGTCGCTCGCGGCGCCCGTGAACGACAGCTTGTCGGCCATCAGCTCGTCGAGCCCGGCGCGGTCCAGCGGGATCCGGGAGTCGGCGGCGAGCTTGTCGAGCAGCTCGTTGCGCTCGGCGCCCTGCTCGCGCATGGCGAGGGCCGACGCGACGGCGTTCTCCTTGATGGCCTCGTGGGCCTCCTCGCGGCCGACGCCCGCCCGCACCGACGCCATCAGGACCTTCGTCGTGGCGAGGAACGGCAGGTAGCGGTCCAGCTCGCGGGCGACGACGGCCGGGAACGCGCCGAACTCGTCGAGCACCGTCAGGAACGTCTCCAGAAGACCGTCGAGCGCGAAGAACGCGTCCGGCAGCGCGACACGGCGCACCACGGAGCAGGAGACGTCGCCCTCGTTCCACTGGTCGCCCGCCAGCTCCCCGGTCATCGACGCGTAGCCGCGCAGGATGACCATGAGGCCGTTGACGCGCTCGCAGGAGCGGGTGTTCATCTTGTGCGGCATCGCGGACGAGCCGACCTGGCCCGGCTTGAAGCCCTCGGTGACGAGCTCGTGCCCGGCCATCAGACGGATCGTCTTGGCGGTCGAGGACGGCGCGGCCGCGAGCTGCACGAGCGCGGTGACGACCTCGTAGTCGAGGGAGCGCGGGTAGACCTGGCCGACCGAGGTGAACGCCTGCGAGAAGCCCAGGTGGCCCGCGATGCGCTGCTCCAGCTCGTCGAGCTTCGCCGCGTCGCCGCCGAGCAGGTCCAGCATGTCCTGCGCGGTGCCGACGGGGCCCTTGATGCCGCGCAGCGGGTAGCGGGAGAGCAGCTCCTCGACCCGGGCGTACGCGACGAGCAGCTCGTCGGCGGCGGTCGCGAAGCGCTTGCCGAGGGTCGTGGCCTGCGCCGCGACGTTGTGCGAGCGGCCCGCGATCACCAGCTCGCCGTACTCGCCGGCCAGCTTGCCGAGGCGCGCGAGGACGGCGACGGCGCGGTCGCGGACCAGTTCGAGGGAGAGGCGGATCTGGAGCTGCTCGACGTTCTCCGTCAGGTCGCGGGACGTCATGCCCTTGTGGACCTGCTCGTGGCCGGCGAGGGCGTTGAACTCCTCGATGCGGGCCTTCACGTCGTGGCGCGTGACCTTCTCGCGCTCGGCGATGGAAGCCAGGTCGACCTGGTCGAGGACGCGCTCGTAGTCGGCGAGAGCGGCGTCCGGCACCTCGATCCCGAGGTCCTTCTGCGCGCGCAGCACGGCGAGCCAGAGCTGACGCTCCAGCTTCACCTTCTGCTCGGGGGACCAGAGAGTGGCGAGCTCGGCGGAGGCGTAGCGTCCGGCGAGAACATTCGGGATACGGGGCTTTGCAGGCGCAGCAGTCACGTGTACGGATTCTACTGGCGATTCGTGCAGGCCAGCGCCAGGGCCCCATTCGTCGGAAGCTACGAGGGCGGGGCGCCCGCCGCGCGCCGCCCCCGTCCCGGCAGGTCAGCCGCGCGGAGCCTCGTACGGCAGCAGCTCGGCGCGCTTGGCCGGGCGGCCGTCGCCGGAGGAGCGGCCCGTCAGGCGGCGGCCGATCCACGGGACGAGGTGCTGCTTGGCGAAGCGGACGTCGGCGAGGCGGCGCGTGCCCCACCCCGGCGGCGCGGTCGGCGGGAGCACGGACTGCCAGTCACCCTCGGGCTCGTGGCCGAGCGCCTGCCAGACGGCCTCGGCGACCCGGCGGTGCCCCTCCGCCGTCAGATGCAGCCGGTCCACGTCCCACATGCGGGGGTCACCGAGGGCGGGTGGCCCGTACAGGTCCACGACCACCGCGCCGTGCCGCGCCGCGAGGTCGTCGATGCAGGCGAACAGCTCCTCCATGCGCGGCCGGAAGCGCTCCATCACGGGCCCGTTGCGGCCGGGGCTGCGCATCAGGACGAGCTGCTCGCAGGCCGGCGCGAGCTTCTCGACGGCCTCTTCGAGGAGCCCGCGCACCCGGCCCATGTCGACCTTGGGGCGCAGGGTGTCGTTGAGCCCGCCCACCAGCGTGATGACATCGGCGCCCATCGCGGCCGCGACGTCCACCTGCTCGTCGACGATCTGGCCGATGAGCTTGCCGCGCACGGCGAGGTTCGCGTAGCGGAAGCCGGGGGTGCGGGCCGCCATCCGGCCGGCCAGTACATCGGCCCAGCCGCGGTAGGAGCCGTCGGGCAGCAGGTCGGACATGCCCTCGGTGAACGAGTCACCGATCGTGACGAGGCTGCTGTAACTGGTGTGGTTGGCATTTTTCTGCATGGCGGAAGCGATGGTAACCCGGGCCCTGGGACAGCCGACGGGGCGCCGTGTGCCCGACGTCGGTCGGGCACACGGCGCCGAGATCACGCCGGCTGTCCGAACAGTTCCCGAAGGACGTCCTCCATCGTCACCAGACCGGCGAGCCGCCCGTCGGCGCCGAGGACCGCCGCCACGTGCGTACGGCTGCCGCGCATCGCCGAGAGGACGTCGTCGAGCGGCGTCGTCTCGCGGACGCGCGCGATCGGCCGCATGTCCGGAATCCGGAACGGCAGATCGCGCGGCGACGCGTCCAGGGCGTCCTTCACATGCAGATAGCCGACGATGCGGCGGTTGTCGTCGACCACGGGGAAGCGCGAGAACCCCGACCGCGCCGACAGCTGCTCCAGCTGCTCGGGCGTGACGCCCACATGTGCGTAGACCACCCGCTCCAGCGGCAGGACGACGTCCCTGACCGGGCGGCGGCCCAGTTCGAGCGCGTCGCGCAGGCGCTCCTGGGCGCGGTCGTCGATAAGTCCCGCGTCGCCCGAGTCCTTGACGAGACGGGCCAGCTCGTCGTCCGAGAACGTGGCGGACACCTCGTCCTTGACGTCGACGCGCAACAGCTTGAGCAGCCCGTTCGCGAAGGCGTTGACGGTGAAGATCACCGGGCGCAGCGCCCTCGCGAAGGTCACCAGGGGCGGCCCGAGGAGCAGCGCGCTGCGCACCGGCTCGGCGAGCGCGACGTTCTTCGGGATCATCTCGCCGAGCAGCATGTGCAGATACGTGGCCACCGTCAGCGCGATCACGAACGAGATCGGGTGGATCAGGCCGTGCGGCACGCCGACCGCGTCGAACAGCGGCTCAAGGAGATGGGCGATGGCGGGTTCGGCGACGATGCCGAGCACCAGGGTGCACAGCGTGATGCCGAGCTGCGCCGCGGCCAGCAGGGCCGACACGTGCTGAAGGCCCCACAGGACGCTCTTCGCCCGCCGGTCGCCCTCGTCCGCGTGCGGTTCGATCTGGCTGCGGCGTACGGAGATCAGGGCGAACTCGCCGCCGACGAAGAAGGCGTTGACGACGAGCGTCGCCAGGCCGATCAGGAGCTGGATCGCGGTCATCGGTCCACCTCCGGGGCGTCGTCGGACTGCTCGGCCTGCGGCGCGTGCAGCAGGACGCGGGCCGCGCGGTGGCCCGCGGCGTCCACGACGTCGAGCCGCCATCCGGCCACCTCGACGCTGTCGCCGACGGCCGGGATCCGGCCGAGCTCGGTGGCTATCAGGCCGGCGAGTGTCTCGTAGGGGCCGTGGGGGACTCGAAGGCCGACCCGCTGGAGCTGGTCGGTGCGGGCGGCGCCGTCGGCGGAGTAGAGGGCGCGGCCCTCTTCGTCCGCGCCCGCCGGGGCGAGGTCAGGTGTCTCGTGCGGATCGTGCTCGTCCCGCACCTCGCCGACGACCTCCTCGACGATGTCCTCCACGGTGGCGACGCCCGCGGTGCCGCCGTACTCGTCGATGACGACGGCCATCGTGCGCTTCCCGGAGAGCCGGTCGAGAAGCCGGTCGACGGTCAGGGTCTCGGGTACGAGGAGCGGTTCGCGCATCAGATCGGACACGGAGCGGCGGCCCCGGAGTTCCGCGGGCACGGCGAGGACGTCCTTGATGTGCGCGACGCCGACGACCGAGTCGAGGTTGCCGCGGTAGACGGGGAACCGGGACAGGCCCGTGGCCCGGGTCGCGTTCGCCACGTCCTCGCAGGTGGCCTGCGCGTCGAGCGCGACGACCTGGACGCGCGGCGTCATCACGTTCTCCGCGGTGAGGTCCGCGAGGTTCAGGGTGCGCATGAACAGCTCGGCGGTGTCCGCCTCGAGGGCGCCCTCCTTGGCGGAGTGGCGGGCCAGGGCCACCAGCTCCTGCGGTCCGCGCGCGGAGGCCAGCTCCTCGGCGGGTTCGATGCCGATGCGGCGCACCGCCCGGTTCGCGGTGTTGTTCAGGTGTGTGATGAAGGGGCGGAACGCGGCGCTGAACAGGCGCTGGGGCGTCGCGACGCGCTTGGCGACGGCCAGCGGCGACGAGATCGCCCAGTTCTTGGGGACGAGCTCGCCGACGACCATCAGGAAGACGGTCGACAGCGCCGTACCGATGACCAGCGCGGCCGAGGCGGCGGCGGAGTGGGAGAGCCCGAGACTCTCCAGGGGGCCCGTGATCAGCTTGGCGACGGACGGCTGGGCGAGCATGCCGACGACCAGGTTGGTCACGGTGATGCCGAGCTGGGCGCCGGAGAGCTGGAAGGTCAGGTTCCGTACGGCCTTGAGGGCGCCGGCGGCGCCCCGCTCACCGCGCTCGACGGCGCGCTCGAGGCCGGAACGCTCGACCGTGGTGAGGGAGAACTCGGCAGCGACGAACGCGCCGCAGGCCAGCGAGAGCAGCACCGCCACGGCGAGCAGGAGCACTTCGGTCATCGGGTCACCTCCGTCCCATGATCGGGCAGGGCGGTGGGTATCGCGCGATGTCGCAGGCGCCGGGTACTGGGAGGCTCGCCCATGGGCGGACGCTCACACCTTTCAAGAGAAAGAAGACAGGACAAGTGGAGCGACCATGGTAAAGGATCGGCAAAGCCCGTGCGGCCGGGACGCCGTCGCCCCGGCCTCGGAGGACGTCAGTCAGTGAGGTGCTTGACCCAGCGCGTCCACTGCGGCTCCGGCGCATAACCTCCGGCACGCCACGTGTGCTGCGCGCGCCCGTTGCGGTCCAGGACCATCGCGTCGCCCCGCCGCCCGCCGAGCGCGACGAACCGCTCCTCGGCGGCGGCGAGCAGCGCCGAACCCACGCCCTGCCGCCGCAGGTCCGGATGCACCGCGAGCCGGTACAGATGGCAGCGCCACCCGTCGAAGCCGGCGATGACGGTCCCCACCAGTTCCCCGTCGCGCTCGGCGAGCAGCAGCGACTCGGGGTCACGGGCGACGAGCCGCTCCACGCCCGCGCGGTCGTCGCTGATGCTCGTGCCCTCGGCGGCCAGCTTCCAGAAGGCGAGGGCGGCATCGAGGTCGTCGGGCGTCGCGGCCCGTATCCGAAGATCACTCATGGGGCCGATCCCATCACCGGGCGGCCGGCCCCGCGCGCCATTTTCACGATGCGGACAGCGCCCGGCTCAGGGCTTACGCAGCTCCTCGATGACCGGACCGAACGCCTCCATGTACGGCTCCAGGACCGTGATGTACGTGAATCCATAGCGGTCGCGCTGCGCGCGCACCTGGTCGGCGATCTCACGGACCGTGCCGACGAGCAGCAGCGGCAGGTCCAGCGCCTCGTCCTCCGTGAACTGCGGGATGTGTTCGAGAACCGGCCGGATCGCCGCCCGCCGGTCGTCGGTCACCGTGACCATCTGGATCAGCAGATTGAGTTCGGCGGGCTCCGCGCGCCCCGCCGCGAAGCGGTGGTACGTGGCGACGCGCTCGTCCAGCTCCTCAGGGGTGAGGTGCTGGAGCTTCCCGCCCGGGTGGCCGGGGACGGAGCGCGCCCCGGTGAACGCCGCGATCTGTGCGTGCTCGGCCGTCAGCTTCAGCATCCGGTCGCCGTTGCCGCCGATCAGGAGCGGCGGTCGGGGGTGCTGCACGGGCCGAGGCTGATGCTCGTCCGACCCGAGCAGCCGGTCCAGCTCCTCCACGACGCGCCGCAGATGGTCCACGCGCTCACTGGGCGACCCCCAGGGCAGCCCGGCCGCCTCGTGCTCCGCCTGTACGTAGCCTGCGCCCAGACCCAGTTCGAGCCTGCCGCCGGTGAGCGCGTCCGTGGTCGCCACCTCACGGGCGAGGAGTACCGGGTTCCAGAAGCCGGCGTTGAGGACGAACGTGCCCACGCGCGGGCGCACGGTCGCCTCGGCGGCGGCGACCAGGGAGGGGAACGGCGAGGGCACGCCCAGGTGGTCGGCGACGAGGATCACGTCGTAGTCGAGCTCCTCGGCCCTGCGGCAGCGCTTGCGCCACTCGTCACCGGACGCGGGGGTGACCATGTTGACGCCGAAGCGGAACGCGCGACTCATGAACTCTCCTCAGTCTCGGGCGAGTTGAACTGGGTGGAGCCGGCCGGGAGACCGTGCGGCGAGTACATCATTCGTGGGCGATGGCCGCCAGCACGTTCATGCGTGAGGCGCGCAGCGCCGGAAGGAGCGCCGCCGCGAGCCCCACGACGACCGAGCCGACCACGACCGCGACGATCGTGCCCCACGGGATGGCGAGCGCCTCCATGCCCTGGAGGGCGAGAACCTCGTGGATGGCGAGACCCCACACGACACCGAGCGTGAGCCCGAGCACCGCGCCGAACACGGCGATCACCACGGACTCCAGGCGGATCATCCTCCGCAACTGGCGCCGGGAGAGCCCGATGGCGCGGAGGAGACCGATCTCCCGCGTCCGCTCGACGACCGACAGGGCGAGGGTGTTGACGACGCCCAGCACGGCGATGACGATCGCGAGCCCGACCAGCGCGTACACGAGGTACAGCAGCACCGCGATCTGGTCGTGCACGAGCTTCTTGTAGTCGGCCAGGTCGCGGACCTGTACCTGTGGGTACGGATCGAGGGCCTTCTCCAGGCGGGCGCGGAGCACGTCCGCGCCCGTGCCGGGGGAGGCGTTCACGTACACCGCCGAGTCCTGGCCGTCGGGCAGGAACTTCTCCAGCGTCCCCATCCCCATGAACAGGCCGCCGGACATGCCGAATCCGTCGCCCCCGCCCTGGTCGGTGAGGGCCGCGACGGTGAGCCGGTCCGTGCGTCCGCCGGGCAGGTCCACGGGCACCACCGTGCCCACGCGCGCGTGGTGCTCCTTGGCGAACTCCGCGTCCATCGCGACCTTCCCGGGCGCGAGCGCGGCCGCCGAGTCGCCCTGGGAGTACGTGATGTGCGCGACGTCGTCGAGCTGTGCCTCGTAACCCGCGGCCGTCGTCTTCACGCGCTTGCCGTCCGGCAGACGCACCGCGAGCGGCACGAACCGCTGTCGCACGACGAGCCCCGCCCCTTCCGTGGCGCGGATCTTGTCGGTCACTTCTTCAGGGAAGGGCGTGAAGTTGGCATTCTGGACGGTGAAGTCGGCGCCCAGGGTCTTGTCGATCTGCTCGTCGAACGACTTGCTCATCGACGCGCTCGCCACGGACATGCCCGCCACCAGAGCGAGCCCGACCATCAGCGCGGCCGCGGTGGCCCCGGTGCGCCGCGGGTTGCGCAGCGCGTTGCGCTGGCTGAGCCGCCCCACCGAGCCGAACACGGCGGGGAACGCGCCGCCCAGGACGCGGATCACGGGACGTACGAGCAAGGGGCCCGCGATCACCGTGGCCAGCAGCGTCAGGACGATGCCGACCATCAGGAGCAGCGAGGCGCTCGCCGTCTTCGTGGCCGCGGCACAGCCGGCGAGAGCGGCCACCCCCGCCACGCCGACCACCGCCCCTGCCACCGCGCGCACCCGCAGCGGCCGCCCCGCACCCGCGATCTCGGCGTCCGCGAGCGCCGCCATGGGGGAGACCCGCGACGCACGCCGCGACGGCAGATACGCGGCCACGAACGTGACCCCGACGCCGACCGCGAACGCGGCGACGGGCGTCCCCCAGCCGATCACCATCTCGGTCGACTTCAGGTTCATCCCGAACGCGCTCATGAGCCGGATGAGGCCGAGCGCCAGCCCGATGCCCGCCGCGAGGCCGAGCACCGAGCCCACCAGGCCGAGCAACACCGCCTCCGTCAGGACGGAGCGACGCACCTGCCGCCGGTCGGCGCCGAGCGCGCGCAGCAGTCCCAGCTCGCGGGTGCGCTGCGCGATCAGCATCGAGAACGTGTTCACGATCAGGAAGATCCCGACCAGGACCGCGATCCCGGCGAAGCCCAGCATCACGTACTTGATCACGTCGAGGAACGAGCCGAGGTCCGCCGCGTCCGACGTGGCCTGTTCGCTTGCGGTCTTGAGGTCGTAGCCGGAACCGAGCTGTCGGGCGATCCGCCGCTTCAGCGCGGCGTCGCTCACCCCGGGCGCCGCGTCCACGGAGATGCTCGTCGCGCGGTCCGTCGCGCCGAGCAGCTTCGCCTGTGCCGTCGCCGTGTCGAGGAAGACGAGCGCGGCGCCGGGGTTGGTGGTGCGGAAGGTCGCGATGCCGACGATCCGGACGGTGAAGGAGCCCGGTTGCGCGAGGACGGTGAGGGAGTCGCCGATGCGGAGGTGTTTCTTGTCGGCGGTGTCGGCGTCGAGCAGTGCCTCGCCACTGCCGCGCGGGGCATGGCCCGAGGTCAGGCGGACCGGACTGCGGTCCGTCACATACCAGTTGGTGGCGATGGTGGGGGCGCCGCTGGTGGGGCCGACCGAGTTGTTCCTGTCGTCCACGACGGTGACGTTCTCGGCGGCGGCGTCGATCCTGGCCGCGGCGACGCCGTCGACGGACCTGATCTGCCGGGCGAGCCGGGCGGGGACGGTCTCGACCGCTCCGGTCGGCACCGTCTCGCTGAGGGAATCCTGCTTCGGATTCACCTGCACGTCGGCGGACGTGGACGCGAAGAGCCGGTCGAAGGTGCGGGTGACCGTGTCCGAGAAGACCAGACTGCCCGCCACGAACGCCACCGAGAGGACGATGGCGAGCCCCGACAGGACCAGTCGGCCCTTGTGCGCGAGGAAACTCCTGAGCGTCGCCTTCAGCACAGCGGCCCCTCTACGGCTGGGAGTTGTGGGGGTTGCCCCCGGTGAACAGACGCATGCGTTCCAGGACCGCTTCCGCCGTGGGCTGCGGCATCTCGTCCACGAGGCGGCCGTCGCCGAGGAAGAGCACCAGGTCGGAGTGGCCCGCGGCGCCGGGGTCGTGCGTCACCATCACGACGGTCTGGCCGAGGTCGTCCACCGCCTCGCGCAGGAACCCGAGGACCTCGAGGCCCGCGCGCGAGTCCAGGTTCCCGGTCGGCTCGTCCGCGAAGATCAGTTGCGGTCGTGAGGCGAGTGCCCTCGCGCAGGCCACCCGCTGCTGCTGGCCTCCGGAGAGCTGCGCGGGACGGTGCTTGAGCCGGTCGCCGAGGCCGAGCGTGTCGATGACCTGCTTCAGCCACTCCGCGTCCGGGGCGCGGCCCGCGATGTCCATCGGCAGCGTGATGTTCTCCGCAGCGTTCAGCGTCGGAATGAGGTTGAAGGACTGGAACATGAAGCCGATCCGGTCGCGCCGCAGCCGCGTCAGCTCCTTGTCGCGCAGGCCGGTGATCTCGGTGTCCCCGAGCCACACCTGGCCCGCGGAGACCGAGTCGAGCCCGGCCAGGCAGTGCATCAGCGTGGACTTGCCCGACCCCGAGGGGCCCATGACCGCCGTGAACCGGCCGCGCGCGATGTCCACGTCGACCGAGTCGAGCGCGAGGACGGCGGTCTCCCCGGATCCGTACGCCTTGGTCAGGCCCCGGGCGCGCGCGGCTACGTCGCCCGCCTCCGCCGGACCGTGGGGCTGTTCTGCTGCCGCTGTGGACAAGGCCGCCTCCTGGGTCTCGCCGTCGTCCTGGCCGTGCCGACTCCCGTGTCGCGTAAGAGAGTAGTGCGGTGCGTCACACGCGCGGTATCCCTCCGAGGTCGGGCTCCCGATACGCGTGTAAGGGGCACATTCGGCGTCTCCTTGCCGGTGCTAGCACGTCGGCGCTAGCGTGAAGTCATGGCGAAGACTCAGCTGAACGTACGGGTGGACGAGGACACCGCCCGAGCCGCGCGTGAGCGTGCGCTGGCACGCGGCGTGAGTGTGAACCGATACATCGAGGAGCTGGTCAGACAGGACGCGGGCGAGCTCGGCCGGACGTTCGTCGAGGCGGCCGCCGACTTCATGAAGCAGTACGAATCCGTGTTCGCCGAGGAATTCGGCGCGGAGCGCGAAGGCCGACGCTGAGTCCTTGAGCGAATCGAAGAACGTGCGGATCGACCTGGCCTGGCTTCTCATGATCGCCGAACAGAAGACACCCGGAGACCCTCAGGTGACCGACTGGGGCGCGCTCGTCGCCGCCGTCAGCCGGCACGAGGCGGAGATATTCGGGACCGCCGTGTACGACAGCCCACAGGCGCGGGCCGCCGCACTGCTCCAGCTGCTCCTCCACGTCCCCGCCCTCGAACGCTCGAACGCGATGTTCGCGTCGGCTGTCGCGTACGCCTATCTCGTCGCGAGCGGCCTGAAGGTCGCCACGTCGCCCGACCAGGTCAGGGAACTGGCCCGCCTGGTCAAGGACGGCGGGGCGACCGTGCACGACATCGCGGAGGAACTGCACAGATGGAGCCTGTGAGCCGCTAGGGCCTTTCGCTCCCGGCACTCACCGGGGGCACCTCGGCGCTCGCGGCGAACGCCGCCGCGTCCCATGTGCCCGCCAGCTCCGGCGCCAGCCAACTCGGCGCGGACGCACGGAAGTCGGGGTGCGCACCGGCCCCCTCGGGGATCGCGCCGAGGAGCTTCGTCCCCGAGACCGCGGGGAAGTCCGCGAGATTGCAGCGGGCCGCGAGGTCGGGGTGCTCCGGCCAGCTGCCGACGACCACGCCGAGCGGCGTCAGGTCCCGGGCGCGCAGGGCCTCCGTCGTCAGGGCCGTCGCGTTGAGCGTGCCGAGCCCCGCCGCCGCGACGACGAGGACCGGCGCCCGGAGCTGCCTGGCGGCGTCCGCGAGCGTGCCCCCGTCCGCGTCGAACCGCACCAGCAGCCCGCCCGCGCCCTCGACCAGGACGAGGTCGTGGTCCGTCGCCAGCTTCGCCGCCGCGTCGGCCACCTCGTGCGGGCGCACCGGGGGGAGGCCGGCGCGCAGCGCGGCCGTCGCGGGCGCCAACGGCTCGGGGTACCGCGCCAGTTCGACGGCCGTCACCCCGCCGCCCACCAGGCGCGTCACCTCGTCCGCGTCCCCGTGCTCACCGGGCCCGACCCCGGTCTGGACCGGCTTCAGGACGGCCACCGACCGCCCCGCGGCCAGCGCGGCGGCCGCCACGGCCGCCGTCGTGACCGTCTTCCCGATATCGGTTCCGGTCCCCGTGACCACCAGTACCGTCATGCTGTTCAGCCCTCCCGTGCGGCCGCGCACACCGCGCGGCCGATCCGTGCCAGATCCTCGTCCCCCGTGATGTACGGAGGCATCGTGTACACGAGGTCGCGGAACGGCCGCAGCCACACGCCCTCGCGCACCGCCGCCCGCGTGGCAGCCGCCATGTCGATCTCGTGGTCCAGCTGTACGACACCGATCGCGCCGAGCACGCGCACATCGCGCACCCCGGGCAGCTCCGAGGCGGCGCCGAGCGACTCCCTCAGCCCCGACTCGATCCGCTTGACCTCCGTCGCCCAGTCCTGCCCGAGCAGGAGGTCGATCGACGCGCAGGCCACCGCGGCGGCGAGGGGGTTCCCCATGAACGTGGGCCCGTGCGCGAGCACCGGCACGTCGCCGCGCGAGATCCCGTCCGCCACACGCGCCGTGCACAGCGTCGCCGCCAGCGTCATATAGCCGCCGGTCAGCGCCTTGCCGACACACATCACATCGGGCGTCACCGACGCGTGCTCCGCGGCGAACAGCGCCCCGGTCCGGCCGAACCCCGTAGCGATCTCGTCGAACACGAGGAGCACGTCGTGCGCGTCGCAGGCCTCACGCAGGACCCGCAGATACGCGGGGGAGTGGAACCGCATCCCGCCCGCGCCCTGCACCACGGGCTCCACGATCACGGCCGCCAGCTCATGGGCGTGCCGGCCGATCAGCTCGTGCAGATGATCCGCGTAGGCCTGCTCGTACCCGGTGGGCGGGGCGTCGGCGAACACGTGCCGCGGCAGCGCCCCCGACCACAGTTCGTGCATGCCGCCCTCGGGGTCGCAGACCGCCATCGGCTGCCAGGTGTCGCCGTGATAGCCGCCGCGCCACGTCAGCAGACGGCGCTTCTCCGGCTGCCCGAGGGAACGCCAGTGCTGGAGGCACATCTTGATCGCGACCTCGACGGACACGGAGCCCGAGTCGGCGAGGAACACATGCTCGAGACCCTCCGGCGACATGTCGACAAGACGCTTCGCGAGCCCGACGGCGGGCTCGTGCGTGAGCCCGCCGAACATGACGTGGCTCATCCGGCCGAGCTGGTCGCGCACCGCCTCGTTGAGCACGGGGTGGTTGTAGCCGTGGATCGCCGACCACCACGACGACATCCCGTCGACCAGCTCGGCACCCTGACCGCTCTCACCGCCCTCGCCGGCGAGCCGGAGCCGTACCCCGGCCGCCGACTCGACGACCAGCGGCTCCTGCCGCCCAGGCATCGGACCGTACGGATGCCAGACGTGCCGCCGGTCGAGGTCGAGCAGGTCCGCCACGGGCAGCCCCGTCACCGCGGGCCCCGGCCGCTCAGGCATTGGGCGCGAGATCCGTACCGGCACCCCGGCGGCGTACGGCGACCAGGTCCGTGCGCGCCTCGGGGACCTCGGCGACCGGGGACTTTGCAGCTTCTTCATGGGAGCCGCAGCCCCCACCGGAACCGCAGGCCGAACCCGCGCCGGAACCGCATGCCGCATGCGCACCGGAACCGCAGGCCGCTTCTGCCTCGGAACCGCACGGCCCGCCCCGGTGCTCGGGCAGCGTCACCTGGTCGGTGCCCTCGACCTCGAACCCGGCGTCTGTGATCATGTCCAGGTCCGCCTTGCCCGCCTGGCCCTCACTCGTCAGGTAGTCGCCGAGGAAGATGGAGTTCGCGAGGTGGAGCGCCAGCGGCTGCATCGAGCGCAGGTGCACCTCGCGCCCGCCCGCGATCCGCACCTCGACGTCGGGGCAGACGAAGCGGACCATCGCGAGGATCCGCAGGCAGCGCTGCGGCGTCAGGTTCCACTCCTTGGCAAGGGGCGTGCCCTCGAAGGGGATCAGGAAGTTGACCGGCACCGAGTCCGGGTCGAGTTCGCGCAGCGAGTAGACGACGTCGACCAGGTCCTCGTCGCTCTCGCCCATGCCCGCGATGAGCCCGGAACAGGCGGACAGACCGGCCGCGTGGGCCTTCTGCACCGTGTCGACGCGGTCCGCGTAGGTGTGCGTCGTCGTGATGTCGCCGTAGGTGCCCTCGGAGGTGTTGAGGTTGTGGTTGTACGCGTCGGCGCCCGCGCCGCGCAGCCGCTCGGCCTGGCCCTCGGAGAGCAGACCGAGGCAGGCGCACACCTCGACGCCCTCGTTCTGCTCCTTGATCGCGCCGATGGTCTCCGAGACGCGGTCGACGTCCCGGTCCGTCGGGCCGCGCCCGGACGCCACCAGGCAGACCCGCTTCGCGCCGCCCGCGACACCTGCGGCCGCGGCCTTCGACGCCTCGTCGGGCTTCAGCCACGTGTACTTGAGGATCTCCGCCTTGGACCCGAGCCGCTGGGAACAGTACGAGCAGTCCTCGGGGCACAGGCCCGACTTGAGGTTGACCAGATAGTTGAGTTTCACCCGCCGGCCGAACCACTGCCGCCGCACCTTGCCGGCCGCGGCCACCACATCGAGCAGTTCGTCGTCGGAAGTCGCCAGAACGGCGAGCGCTTCTTCACGGCTGGGCAGCTCGCGCCGCAGCCCCTTGTCCACCAGCGTGTTCAGCAGGTCCATGGCCCGATCCTGGCCTACGTGCCCTGCTCAGGCCAAGGAGGCTTTGCACAACTCTGCCGGTTCGAGGTGTGGGTATTGCCACACCCTGGGCGGCTGGATGTCCCGCTACTGTCTGTGCACTGCCTACAAAACCGTCTACAAATCAGCAGTGGGCACGGGACAGCACACCCCACTCGAGAACCGGTCGCTCGACGGCCGGGCGGAGGGACTCACATGGCGGGATCGCCGTTCGGCTGGATCGACGAGCAGGAGCGCGTACGCCGCGGCGCCGGACTCGTCCGCACGCTGCGCCCCCGCCCGTCATCGAACCCCCTCCTCGATCTCGCGAGCAACGACTACCTCGGCCTCACACGCCACCCCGAGATCACCGCAGGAGCGGCGGACGCGGCGCTGCGCTGGGGTGGCGGCGCCACCGGCTCGCGGCTCGTCACGGGCACCACGGAGCTGCACGCCGAACTCGAGCGCGAACTGGCCGAGTTCTGCGGCTTCGAGGCGGCGCTCGTCCTGTCGTCCGGTTACGCCGCCAACCTCGCCGCCGTGACCGCTCTCGCCCCGCACGGCTCGCTGATCGTCTCGGACGCCAGCAATCACGCCTCCCTCATCGACGGCTGCCGGCTCGCCCGCGGCGCGACGCAGGTCGTCCCGCACGCCGACCCCGACGCCGTCCGCAAGGCCCTCGACACGCATCAGGGACAGGCCGTCGTCGTCTCGGACTCCGTCTTCTCGGTGGACGGCGACGCTGCTCCACTGGCCGAACTCGCGCGAGTGGCAAGGGAGTTCGGGGCGGGTCTGATCGTCGACGACGCGCACGGACTCGGTGTGCTCGGCGACGGCGGCAGGGGCGCGCCGCAGGCGGCGGGGCTCTCGGGCGCCGACGACACCGTCGCCACCGTCACCCTCTCCAAGTCGTTCGGCAGCCAGGGCGGCGCCGTCCTCGGTCCGGCCCGGGTGATCGACCATCTCGTCAACACCGCACGGACGTTCATCTTCGACACGGGCCTCGCGCCCGCTGCGGCCGGCGCCGCGCTCGCGGCCCTGCGCCTGCTGCGCCGCGAGCCCGAGCGTGCCGAAAGGGCCCGCGCCGTGGCGTCCTCGCTGCACGAACTGCTCACGGCCGAGGGGCTCCAGGCCGTACGGCCCGACGCCGCCGTCGTCTCCGTGCGCGCGCCGTCCCCCGAGGAGGCGGTGCGCTGGGCGGCGGACTGCCGCGAAGCCGGCCTCGCCGTCGGCTGCTTCCGTCCCCCGTCGGTGCCGGACGGCATCTCACGGCTGCGGCTGACCGCCCGCGCCGACCTGACCGACGATCAAATCGCCCAGGCGGTGCGGGTGATCAGCCGCAAGGCTCCCGACTCGGCGTTCACCGCAAGGAGTTGAGGAACCCCTCCCATGCGGAGGGCGAGAACAGCAGGGCGGGTCCGGCCGTGCGCTTGGAGTCGCGTACGGCGAGAAGTCCGGCCGAAGGGCCGCGGTGCAGCGGAGCCGTCTCGACGCAGTTGTTCATTCCGGTGCTTCGGCTGCTTCGCCGCCATGGCGCGTCGTGCAGAGAGGTGCTGGGAACCGCGGCGGATGGTACGTACCGAGGCAGTGCTGACATGGTGCCTCCTTACGTGCGTTCACTGTCCGGAGGGCGGTGCGCTCCGGCGATCCCGGCGATGAAATCCAACGAGTCCCCGGGCGAAAGGGCGTGGATCCGAAGGGTGTCAAAGGCGTCCGTGTACGCCTTGAGGTCTTCTTTCCGCTCGAGGTAGAGGCTACTCGTCAAATGGTCGAGAACTACTACGTCCAGATCGGAAGTGTTCGGAAATGAGAACACAACGAAAGGGCCGGTTAGTCCGACATGCTCCCCTGCGGTGAACGGCAATACCTGAAGCCGCACATGGGGGAGCTTCGCCACGGCGGCCAGATGACGCAGCTGCTCCGCCATCACCCGGGGACCACCCACCGGGCGCCGCAGCACCGCCTCGTCGAGCACCGCGCTGAGCCGGAGCGGGGACGGGGAACGCAGCACGTCCTGCCGGGCGATCCGCACCTCGACCAGGGCGTCGACCTGCCCGTCCGGCAGTCCGCCGAGCGCGGCCCTGGTCACCGCACGCGCGTAGTCGGGCGTCTGGAGGAGGCCCGGCACGACGGACGTCTCGACCGTCCTGACCCGGCACGCCTGTGACTCCAGGCTGATGAAGTCCCGGTAGGCGGGCGGCAGAAGGTCCCGGTAGGCGTACCACCAGTGCTGGCCGCCGTCGTCCCCCGACCCGGCCAGCGCGACCAGCAGATCCCGTAGGCCGGGGTCCGCGACCTCGAAGGCGTCGAGCAGGAGGCGCACGTCCGACGCTTTCACGCCGCTGCGCCCGGTCTCGATACGGCTCACTTTCGACTGGTGCCAGCCGACCAGCCGGGCCGTCTCGCCACTTGTGAGCCCCGCGCGGGCACGCAGCGCGCGCAGCTCCGCGCCGAGCCTGCGGCGGCGCACCGCCGGACCGTGTTTCATCCTGTCTCCTCGGACCTGCGGCCCGGCTCCTTCAGGCCCGGCGGATCGGTGTTCTGAGCCGACGGTAGAGGAAGTCGGCGGCGTACGCCCAAATGCGGTCCACCCACGCAGAGTTCACCGCTTCGAGCGACAGATATATGCATATCTCGGGGGATCGGCTCCACCGGCCGGGCGGGAGTGGCACTCTGGCGCGAAGCACCAGTCCGGGGGTCGCCTCGAGTCATCCGCCATGTGTCGGATTCAGGCCCCGGCGAAAAAAGGGACGACGTCGCCATGGCAGATCACCAGGAAGCATCCGTCACTCTGCCGAGCGATCCCGCCTCGGTTTTCTCGGCCCGCACATATGTCAGCGACGTACTCGCGGAATGGGGCATGCCGCGCGACGCGGAAGCCGCCGACACGGTCCGGCTCATCGTCTCCGAACTCGCCACGAACGCCGTGATGCACACCCGTGGACAGTCACCCGTCTTCAAGGTCGACGTGCAGCTGGAGCGCGACGAACATCTGCGCATCGGCGTCACGGACAGCCACCCGTGCTACCCGAAGCGGCTCCCGGCCGCCGTCCAGCAGGACAACGGGCGCGGCATGGTGATCATCCGCTGGCTGACCGCCGAGTGCGGCGGAAGCCTGTCGGTCAGGCCCACCCCCGAAGGCGGCAAGACCGTATGGATCGCCCTGCCGTGGACGGTCCCTGTCCAACAGGCGTGAAGGCCAACAGGCGTGAAGGCCAACAGGTGTGAAGGCCGCCAGACATGAAGGCGGCTACGGAGACGGACTGTCCGTCCCCTCCTGCGCACGCGTGAGCGAGCGCCGCACCAGACGCGGCAGCACACCCCACAGGCCCACACAGACGGCGAACGTGCCGGCCCCCGCCGCGATCCCCGCCGCCCGTCCTGCCGTGACGTCCACGACGAGCAGCACGGACCCGGCCAGGGCGAGCATCAGAACGCTCAGGCCGGCCGTGGCGAGCCGCGAGGACATCTGCACGATCTGCGGCTTGGCACCGCGCCGGAACAGCGCGCGGTGCAGCGCCGCGGGCGCCGTGAACAGCGCGGCGGCGAGCACCGCGAGCAGCAGCGTCGCGATGTAGGTCGCGCGCTGCACGGCGTCCAGCGACGGGAACCGCGGAGTGAACGCCAGCGTCAGCAGGAACGCGAAGAGGATCTGCACGCCCGTCTGGGTGACTCTCAGCTCCTGGAGCAGCTCGCCGAAGTTCCGGTCCGCGCGTTCCAGCGGCGTCTCGTGCCGGTCCCGGCCTCCGCTCGGCGGGCCCGGGTCGCGTGGGGCGTCCTCGCCGCCTGCCGTTCGGTCCTCGTCCATACGACCACGAGTACCCCATTGCGCGGTGCTGAGGCGGACAGGGCGGGCGCGAGCACCCTCCGGCGCCTGACGGGGTCCCCAGGGCTCCCGGGGACCCGTCAGGTGGCGCTAGCGCACGCGCCCGTACCAGACGCTTTTCGTCCAGATCCGCTCGAGCCGCACCACGGCACCGGTCTTCGGCGAGTGCCAGATCCTCCCCTTCCCGGCGTAGATGCCGACGTGGTAGACGCCGCGGCCCGAATGGAAGAAGACCAGGTCACCGCGTTTTCGATGGGACGCGGAGACATGGCGGGTCTTGTTGTACTGCTGGGCGGCGGTGCGGGGCAGCCTCTTGCCCGCGGCCTTGAACGAGTAGAGCGTCAGGCCCGAACAGTCGAACGTGTGTGGTCCTGAGGCGCCCCATCGGTAAGGGCTTCCCTTCTTGGAGGCCGCGATCTGGAGTGCTTTCGTCGCTGGTGGCGCGGCTTCCGCTTCGGGCGCGGCTCCGGGGACCAGCAGGCTGCCACCCGCTACGGCGAGCGTGAGGGCCGAGGCGGTTCCGGCCCGGGCGAGCAGCGACGGGACACGATTGAGCGCAGTCATGCGCAACCCTTCGTCAGCCGCCTGTGAAGGATGACCTGTCGGATTCGGGCTGGCGAAGTTGCCCGGCCGCGATGTGCGGCTTCACCCCAAGGGCCGGCCCGGAAAACAGCTCCGGCGGCCCGTCGTGCTCGGGTCCTCCACTCCTGCCGATCCACTTCTGTCGACCTGGCATCCGTACGGCGGCAGGACTCGGCGTCCGCACGGACCGCCCCGCCGCGGCGGCGGGGGCTTGTCGTCGGATGGGATCTTCACGCACGAACGGCGCGAATGCAGAGCCGAATCGGCGTTAAGTGAGTGTCCTCACGACTGACCTGTTCGGGTGGACAGCACACCTTTCCACCACGGCGCGGGGGTCCCAACGACGTCCGTACCAGCAGCGGAAGGCAGAATTCCGGACTCCGCGTAGGCGTTCCGCGCAACTTTTCCGGTTCGCATGTGCGGGTACCTGCTACTCCGTATGTGGGTACCTCTTCTGGTCCGTTTCGGCGCGGGGCCGGACGGTTCGCGTCGATCGCTTCGGTCTCGAATGCACCGTCAATTGATCGGCTCCGGTGGAACTGTGACCCGTTGTGCCCTCCTTTCTCCGTCCAGGACCCGTAAAGCCTGGGCGAGTGTCGTCGCGTGGACCTCGCTCTCGCCCCGCTGATGCATGAGCGTCAGGGCATCCCTGAGGGCCGTCGCCCTGCCGACGAGCGCTTGCGCGGCGCGCAGTCCGCCATACGTGTGGTTGCTCCTGGCCGGGTTGATCCTGCCGAGCAGATCGACCACCTCCAGATAGCGGTCGAGGAGTTCGCACTCGGCGCGCGTCAGTGCGGGCAGCGGGGGCAGTTCGGGCGGCAGCATGACCGGCTCACCTGGCGCCGGAGGCCGAACCGGACGTCTTGCGGTTGTCGATGACCCGGTCCACGAGCCCGTACTCCACGGCGTCCTGGGCCCGGAGGATCGTGTCCCGCTCGATGTCGGCGGCGATGCGCTCGCGGCTCTGCCCGGTGTGCCGCGCGAGCAGTTCTTCCAGCTGGGCGCGCATACGCACCAGTTCACGGGCCTGGATCTCCAGGTCGGTCGGCTGGCCCTGCGCGGGCTCGGGCAGCCCCGGCTGATGGATCACCACGCGCGCGCCGGGCAGCGTGGCCCGCTTCCCCGGCGTCCCGGCCGCCAGGAGCACGGCGGCGGCGGAGGCGGCCTGCCCGAGGCACACGGTCTCGACCTCGCAGCTGACGAACCGGATCGTGTCGTAGATCGCCGTCATCGCGCTGAACGAGCCGCCGGGGGAGTTGATGTACAGCGAGATGTCCCGGTCCGGCGCGGCGTACTCGAGGTGCATGAACTGCGCCATCACGTCGTTCGCGGAGGTGTCGTCGATCGGCGTCCCCAGGAAGACGATCCGCTCCTCCAGGAGCTTGGAGTACGGGTCGAGGGTGCGGTGCCCGGCCGAGGTGCGCTCGGTGAACTCGGGCAGGACGTAGCGGGCGGAAGGTCGGTTCATGGCACATGCCTCCGTGAGCGCGGAACTCGGTCGCTGCTTCTGTAAAAAATGTACAGGACGTACGGATGGCCGGGTAGGGCTCAGGATGCGAGAAGCGCGAAAAGGAGGGCTCGGGCTGCGAGAGACGCGAAAAGGGGCCGGCCCGCGCCCGAGGCGCCGGCCGACCCCCTGCTCCGTTCTCCTGTGTCGTGGCTACTGGTCGCCGTCGTCCGACCTGGACAGGCGTAGCGCGAGGTGCTGCAGGAGGTCGGCGGTCTTGATGTCCGTCCGGCCCGAGTCATGCACCTCGGCGAGCTCGGAGAAGAGGAACGCGAACGCGCCCACCAGGGAGATCGTCACCGGCATCAGTGCCGCGACGGTGGCCTCCGCCGCCTCCTCCACGCTCGATTCCGCCGGGATCTCGATGGAGGGGAACACCTCTGTCACCAGGCGCCCGAGCTGGGCGTCCTCGGCCTCGATGTCGGGCTCGGCATCCTTGCTGAGCCTGCGCACCATTTCCTGGGTCTCGGTCAGGACGCCGATTGCGCGCAAGATGATCTCGCTCTGTTCCATGCGCGGAGCCTAGGCGCGCGAGGCCCCGCCGCGGGCGCTGTTCCGGGCGGGGCTCCGTCGGATCCGCGCAAGCAGCCATGCAGCACGAACAGTTGACACGTCGACGCTACGCGCGGCCACTGACAACGGCAGTGGTCCGAACCGTCCCGGCCGGGCCGCCGTCCCACCTGTGGGTCGCTGTGCGGTCACGGAACGTGTCCGTGCTGTGGGCCCGGTCTAAGCTGGAGGACATGGCCTACGAGATTCCGGTGACGCAAGCCCGCGCTGAGCTCGCCGATCTGATCAACCGCGTCGTGTACGGCGGGGAGCGCGTCGTCGTGACCCGGCACGGCAAGCCGCTCGTCGCGCTGGTCTCCGCGGCCGATCTCGAGCGCCTGGAGGCCCTGGGGGAGCCGGAGGACGAGCAAGTGATCAGCTCCGTCTCCAGTATCGGCTCGACCTCGTCCACCGGCGGCGACCGCCACCGCTTCGGCATCGCCGCGGAGCACCGGGGGCCGGAGGTCAGGTAGGTCGGGGAGGTCGGTCAGGTCGGGAGGTCGGTCAGGTCGGTGAGGTCGGTGAGGTCCGGCAGATCTGGCTGACCTGGTAGGTCGGATGCGTATGCCAGGCCTCAAGCGGGGCCTGGATCAAGTGACTTGGGCTCCTTGGCCCCTTCTTCGGCGCCGCCCCGCTTCTTGCGCAGCCCGCCGAGCGGTACGTATACGAGCCCGAGCCCCGCTCACGCCGCCGGCGTGATGGCGGGCGTCAAGCCCCACACCCTGTCGAAGTGCGACCGAGCGCGGCAGCGTTCCGCCGGTGCCCGACGGCGTGAACTGGCTTATGCGGCCGACCGGTTCGGTCGGCAGCGGCATCGTCGGCGCCTCCAGCCCTCCGCACCCGCGTGCCCTTCGGGGCCTCGGCGGGTCACGGCGCCTCGGCGGTCACGGCCTGCTGGTGCCGCGTGGCAGGCCCTGTCCGGGGAGGCCCATGTCGAAACTTTGCAGAACGGCCTGCAGGCCCTCATGGGTATGGGTGAGCCCAGCTGGCAGTCATGAGCGGGTCAAAGGGTGGTTAACCTCGTTGAAACTCCCCGCAATTAGCCTGCACCGCACGTCACCAGGGGCTTTTGTAACCGGGATGCACAAGATCGTGTGCATTTCTTGTATGTTACATCTATACCCGTCGCGGTGGCCGCGGCAGCCGGACCCCGCACGGTCCGGAGTGAAGGACTGTGAGGTGGGAGCCGTGCAACTGACCCCGCACGAGCAGGAGAGACTGCTCATTCATGTGGCCGCCGACGTGGCCGAGAAGCGCCGGGCCCGGGGTCTGAAGCTCAACCATCCCGAGGCGATCGCTCTTGTCACGTCGCACATTCTCGAAGGCGCACGTGACGGCCGGACCGTAGCCGAACTCATGTCGTCCGGTCGCAAGGTGCTCACGCGCGACGACGTCATGGAGGGCATCCCCGAGATGATCCACGATGTGCAGGTCGAGGCGACCTTCCCCGACGGCACGAAGCTCGTCACCGTCCATGACCCGATCGTCTGACGGGGGGAGCGTTTCCATGATCCCCGGAGAGATCCTGTTCGCGGACGAGCCCGTCGTGTTCAACGAGGGCCGCGAGGTCACCCGTCTGACCGTGCTCAACGCCGCCGACCGGCCCGTCCAGGTCGGTTCCCACTATCACTTCGCCGAGGCCAATCCCGGTCTGGAGTTCGACCGTGCCGCAGCGCACGGTCTGCGACTCAACGTCGCCGCAGGGACCGCCGTGCGCTTCGAGCCCGGAATCCCTGTCGACATCGAACTCGTGCCTCTGGCCGGCCGGCGCATCGTGCCCGGTCTGCGGGGCCGGACCGGAGGTGCCCTCGATGGCTGAACTCTCCCGCGCCGCCTACGCCGACCTGTTCGGCCCCACCACAGGCGACCGCATCCGCCTCGCGGACACCGACCTGCTGATCGAGATCGAGGGGGACCGCTCCGGCGGCCCCGGACTCTCCGGCGACGAGTCGGTGTTCGGCGGCGGCAAGGTGATCCGCGAGTCCATGGGCCAGTCACGCGCTACGCGCGCGGACGGCGCCCCCGACACCGTCATCACCGGCGCCGTGATCATCGACCACTGGGGCATCGTCAAGGCCGACATCGGTATACGGGACGGCCGGATCACCGCGATCGGCAAGTCCGGCAACCCGGACACGATGGACGGCGTCCACCCCGACCTCGTCATCGGGCCCGAGACCGAGATCCTCGCGGGCAATGGCAAGATCGTCACCGCCGGCGCCATCGACACCCACATCCACTTCATCTCGCCGACCATCGTCGACGAGGCACTCGCCTCCGGTGTCACCACACTCATCGGCGGCGGGACCGGCCCGGCCGAGGGCTCCAAGGCGACCACGATCACCCCTGGTTCGTGGCATCTTGCCCGCATGTTCGAGGCGATGGAGTCGAGCCCCGTCAACATCGGCTTCCTCGGCAAGGGCAACACCACGTCCGCCGAGTCGATGTACGCCCAACTGCGCGCGGGCGCCGTCAGTTTCAAGATCCACGAGGACTGGGGCGCGACCCCCGCCGTCATCGACGCCTGCCTGAACGTCTGTGAGGTCACCGGCGCACAGTTGGCCGTCCACACGGACACCCTGAACGAGGCGGGCTTCGTCGACGCCACCTTCGACGCCGTGGCCGGCCGTACCCTGCACGCCTTCCACGTCGAGGGCGCGGGCGGCGGTCACGCGCCCGACATGATCACGGCCGTCTCGCTGCCCAACATGCTGCCGAGCTCGACCAACCCGACCCGGCCGCACACCGTCAACACCGTCGAGGAACACCTCGACATGCTGATGGTCTGTCACCACCTCAACCCGGCCGTCCCCGAGGACCTGGCCTTCGCCGAGTCCCGGATCCGGCCCACCACCATCGCGGCCGAGGACATCCTTCACGACATCGGCGCCATCTCGATCATGTCCTCGGACTCCCAGGCGATGGGCCGCATCGGCGAGGTCGTCCTGCGGACCTGGCAGACCGCGCACGTCATGAAGCGCCGCCGCGGCCAACTCCCCGGCGACACCCGCGCCGACAACCGGCGTGCCCGTCGCTATGTCGCCAAATACACGATCAACGCGGCCGTCGCGCAGGGCATCGACCACGAGATCGGCTCCGTCGAGACCGGCAAGCTCGCCGACCTCGTGCTCTGGGACCCCCGGTTCTTCGGTGTCAAGCCGCAGCTCGTCATCAAGGGCGGCCAGATCGCGTACGCACAAATGGGTGACGCCAACGCGTCCATCCCCACGCCGCAGCCCGTCCTGCCCCGCCCCATGTTCGGTGCCCACGGCAGGGCCCCCGCCTCGAACTCGTTCTTCTACGTGACGCAGACCGCCCTCGACGACGGTCTGCCCGAACGCCTCGGTCTCGACAGGAAGTTCGTGCCGATCCGCTCGACACGGGGACGCACGAAGGCGGACATGCGGGAGAACGACGCGTTGCCGAGGGTCGAGGTCGCCCCCGACAGCTTCGCCGTCACCATCGACGGCGAACTCGTCGAGCCCGCGCCCGCCGCCGAACTGCCGCTCGCCCAGCGCTACTTCCTGTTCTGACGGGCCGAGAAGAAGAGTCATGACACGAGCCGCACTACTCGTCCTGGCCGACGGCCGCTTCCCCGCCGGTGGGCATGCCCACTCCGGCGGGGCGGAGGCCGCCGTCAAGGCGGGACGCATCACCGGCGCGGCGAGCCTGGAGGAATTCTGCCGGGGCCGTCTGCACACCACGGGGCTGGTGTCGGCGTCCCTGGCGGCCGCCGCCGCGCTCGGCCTCGACCCGGTCAGCCTGGACGAGGCCGCTGACGCCCGTACGCCTTCGCCCGCCCTGCGCACCGCTGCGCGCAGGCTCGGCAGACAGCTCATGCGCGCCGCGCGCGCGGCCTGGCCGCACCCCGAACTCGACGCGCTCGCCCAGCGGTTCCCCAAGGGGTCGCACCAGCCGGTGGTCCTCGGCCTCACCGCGCGGGCCGCGGGCCTCGGCCCCGCCGACGCCGCCTACTGCTCCGCGTACGAGAGCGTCAGTGGGCCGGCCACCGCGACGGTCAGGCTGCTCAGCCTCGATCCGTTCGACGCGACGGCGGGGCTCGCGCGCCTCGCGGACGACATCGACCGCGTCGCGACGGCGGCCGCCGAGGCGGCGGCACGCGCCGTCACCGAAGGGGTGGATTCACTGCCCGCGGCGTCCGCGCCGCTGCTGGAGGTGGGGGCCGAGGCCCACGCGGCCTGGGCTGTACGCCTGTTCGCGTCGTAGGACGCGACCTGGCGCCCCTGGCGTCCCGTCCTCCACACAGAACGATTGGAGTAACACCATGCACCTCGACCACTCGCACGACGGCCCCGCCGCGGTCAGCGCCGACGCCCGCCGTCCCGACGGCACCCGCCGCTCCCTCCGTATCGGCCTCGGCGGCCCCGTCGGCTCCGGGAAGACGGCCACTGTCGCCGCGCTCTGCCGCGCGCTGCGCGACGAGCTGTCCCTCGCCGTCGTGACGAACGACATCTACACGCGTGAGGACGCCGAGTTCCTGCTCCGCGAGGCCGTGCTGCCGCCCGAGCGCATCACCGCCGTGGAGACCGGCGCCTGCCCGCACACCGCCATCCGCGACGACATCTCCGCCAACCTGGAGGCCGTGGAGGACCTGGAGGACGAGGTCGGGCCGCTCGACCTGATCCTCGTCGAGTCCGGCGGCGACAACCTCACCGCCACGTTCTCGCGCGGCCTCGTCGACGCGCAGGTCTTCGTCATCGACGTCGCCGGCGGCGACGACATCCCGCGCAAGGGCGGCCCCGGCGTCACCACCGCCGACCTGCTCGTCATCAACAAGACGGACCTCGCCCCGTACGTCGGCTCCGACCTCGCCCGGATGTCCGCCGACGCCAAGGCCCAGCGCGCCGAACTCCCCGTCGTCCTCCAGTCCCTGCGCTCCGCCGACGGTGTGCGTGAGGTCGCCGACTGGGTGCGCGGACAGCTCACCGCGTGGACGGCATGACAGCAGGCGTACGCTCCACGGCCCGCATCACGGCGAGCGACGACGGCCGGGGCGGCACCTGTCTGCCCGTCCTCGACGGAGAGGGCTCCCTGGCCCTGCGCCGCATTCGCTCGACCGGTCCCGACGCGCGCGTCATGCTCGTCGGTGCGATGAGCGGGCCGCTCGGCGGCGACCACATGAGTGTCGAGGCGCATGCGACGGCCGGTGCCCGCCTGCGCATCGGGTCCGTCGCGGCGACGATCGCCCTGCCCGGCCAGGCCAAGGGCGAGGCGCGCTACGACGTCCGTCTCACGGTCGACGACGGGGCCGAACTGCACTGGCTGCCCGAGCAGTTGATCTCCGCGTGCGAGAGCGACCTGCGCGTCACCACGCGGGTCGAACTCGCCCCGGGAGCCCGGCTCGTACTGCGTGAGGAGCAGGTGCTCGGCCGCACCGCAGAGGAGCCCGGCCGGCTCACCAGCCGGCTCACCGTCCACCGGGCGGGCCGGCCGCTGCTCGATCAGGAGCTGGCCTGCGGTCCCGGCGCACCCGGTGGCTGGGACGGCCCCGCCGTGCTCGGGGGACACCGGGCGCTCGGTCAACTCGTGGTCGTGAAGCCCGAGTTCGAGAAGGACAGGCCGCCTCCCGCGCTGCTCGGCGAGAACGCCGCGCTGACGCCGCTCGCCGGGCCGGCGGTCCTGGTCACGGCTCTCGCGTCCGACGCGCTGCGGCTGCGCGGAACACTCGACGACGCCCTGCGTCGCCTGGCCTGAGCGACGGCCCAAGGGAGCCCGGCCGGTCCGAACCAAACGACCGTACGGGCCCATTCCGCTCACCGGGACGAGTTATACCGTTTATCGGATTGGTAAAGAACGTCAACTGTCCCTGTTGTCAGGGACGGTGTAGGCGCGAGGATCCCCGTACTGATCGAGAACCCGATCGAAGTAACGATCGAATCGATGTACGGAGGCCCAGTTGAGACGGACTCGACTTACCAGTCGAAGCAGCCGGACGGCGGTGATCGGCTCCGCCGGAACCCTGGTGGCGGCGACCCTGATTGCCGGAGCGATGGCGGCGCCGGTGGCGAGCGCGGACTCCCGGACCGGCCAGGACCGTGAGGCCCGCGGTGCGGCCGTCGCGGCGGCCCGTGCTGCCAAGGCCGGCATCGACTGGAAGGACTGCCCCGCCGACTGGGGCATAGCCAAGCCCATCCAGTGCGGCTGGGTGACGGTGCCGCTCGACTACGCGAAGCCGTACGGCAAGCAGGTCAAGCTGGCCGTCGACCGCATAGGCTCCACCGGCACCAAGGACGAGCGCCAGGGCGCCCTCGTCTACAACCCGGGCGGCCCCGGCGGCTCCGGCATGCGCTTCCCGGCACGCGTGACCACCAAGAACCCGCTGTGGACGAAGACTTCGAAGGCATACGACTTCGTGGGCTTCGACCCCCGCGGCGTCGGCCACTCCGCGCCGATCTCCTGCATCGACCCGCAGGAGTTCGTGAAGGCCCCCAAGGCCGACCCGGTCCCCGACTCCGAGGCCGACAAGCTCGCCCAGCGCAAGCTCGCCAAGGAGTACGCGGACGGCTGCGCCGAGCGCAGCGGCGACATGCTGCCGCAGATGACCACGCCGAACACCGCGCGCGACCTCGACGTCATCCGCGCCGCCCTCGGCGAGAAGAAGCTCAACTACCTGGGCGTCTCCTACGGCACCTACCTGGGCGCCGTCTACGGCACGCTCTTCCCGGGCCACGTCCGCCGCATGGTCGTCGACAGCGTCGTCGACCCGTCGCGCGACAACATCTGGTACGAGGCCAACCTCGGCCAGGACGTCGCCTTCCAGGGCCGCTGGAACGACTGGACGTCGTGGGTGGCGAAGAACGACGCCTCCTTCCACCTCGGTGACACGCAGGCCAAGGTCGAGGCCCAGTGGCTGAAGCTGCGCGCCGCCGCCAAGAAGAACCCCATCGGCGGCGTCGTCGGCCCCGCCGAGCTGATCGCCTTCTTCCAGAGCGCCCCGTACTACGACTCGTCGTGGGTGCCGGTCGCTCAGGTGTGGAGCAAGTACGTCGCGGGCGACACCCAGGCGCTCGTCGATGCCGCGGCCCCCGACATGTCCGACACCGCGGGCAACGCCTCGTCGGAGAACGGCAACGCCGTCTACACCGCCGTCGAGTGCGCCGACGCCAAGTGGCCCACCAGCTGGAACAAGTGGGACCGCGACAACACGCGTCTGAACAAGGACTATCCGTTCATGACGTGGGCGAACGCGTGGATGAACCTGCCGTGTGCCACCTGGCCCACCAAGCAGCAGACTCCCGTGAACGTGAAGACCGGCAAGGGCCTGCCCGCCGTCCTGATCGTCCAGTCGACGCGTGACGCGGCCACCCCCTACAAGGGCGCCGTCGAGCTGCACCAGCGCTTCAAGGGCTCGCGCCTGATCACCGAGAAGGACGCGGGCTCCCACGGTGTCACCGGCCTGACCAACCCGTGCATCAACGACCGGGTCGACACCTACCTGCTCACCGGCAAGACGGACAGCAAGGACGTGACCTGCACCCCGCACGCCACGCCCAAGCCGTAACCACCGTCCCGCGGTGAACCTGCGACGGCCCGGCCTCCCCCAGAGGCCGGGCCGTCCGCATGCCGTCGCCGCCGGGCGCCCGAACCGCCCCGGGCTCAGCTCAGAGGCATCCGCGGGAACTTCCGTGCCTTCTCCTTGGCCGCTTCGGCCTCGGCCTTGACGTCGGCCGCGTACTTGTCGACGTACTCCTGGCCGGACAGGCCGAGGATCGCGTAGATGATCTCGTCCGTGACCGCGCGGAGGATCGCCTTCTCGCCGTCCATGCCCGCATAGCGCGAGAAGTCCAGGGGCTCGCCGAAGCGGATCGTCACACGGTGGAGGTTCGGGATGACCTGGCCGGGCGGCTGCGCCTCGAAGGTGCCGATCATCGCGCAGGGGATCACCGGGACCTGCCCCTTGAGGGCCATCGCGGCCACGCCGACCTTGCCCTTGTAGAGCCGCCCGTCGTGCGAGCGCGTGCCCTCCGGGTAGATCCCGAGCAGCTCGCCCTTGCTCAGCACGCCGAGGCCCTCGCGGATCGCCGCCCGGCCCGCCTCCTTGCCGGAGCGGTCCACGGGAATCTGCCCGGCGCTGCGGAAGAACGCGGCCGTCAGCCGGCCCTTGATGCCGGGCCCCGTGAAGTACTCCGCCTTCGCCAGGAACGTGATGCGCCGCTTCAGAATGGCCGGCATCAGGAAGTGGTCCGAGAACGACAGGTGATTGCCCGCGACGATCGCCGCGCCCGACTCCGGCACGTGTTCGAGCCCCTCGATCCGGGGCCGGAACACCAGCCGCAGCAGTGGGCCCAGAATCACGTACTTGAGCAGTCGGTAGAACATGCTGGCCGCCTTTTCCCGTGGATCCAGATGCGTGCGCACAGTAACCAATCGGGGGCCCGCGCGCGAGAGCCCGTTCGGACCTCGCCGGACCTCCGGCCGGGGGATCGCACGGCGCGTCCGCTTGGCGGCTGCACCGTGCAGGGAGTGCCCTGGCCTCCCTTCGTCCCGCACCCTCACCGGAGGTCCCGCATGCGCCCGCCCGTTCTCGTCGCCGCGACCCTCACGGCCCTCGCCGCAGCCGTCACCGCGCTCGCCGCGGCCGGCCCCGCCCGCGCCACCGCCACCGACCCGCCCGCGCCCCAGGGGGTCTTCCTCACCGTCTCCGGGGACCAGGGCGCGTGGATGCGCGGTGAGCTCCTGCGCTGCGAGCCGGAGGCGTGGGGACACCACCCGCACGCGTCCGAGGCGTGCGGCGCACTCGACAGGGCGCACGGAAATCTGGACGCGCTCGTCGCGGATCTGGAGATGTGCACCCAGGTCTACGCCCCGGTCACCGTGAGTGCGAGCGGCACATACCGCGGCAAGCAGATCACCTGGCAGAAGACGTTCGCCAACGCGTGCACGATGGAAGCGTCGACCGGATACGTCTTCCGCTTCTGACGCCGGGGACCCGCTCTCGCGCGGCACCGCGCCAGGCGTCAGGTGCTGCGCGACGCGGCCATCGCGAGGGTGAGCAGACCGAGAACGACCCAGCCGAACCACAGCCAGCCATTGCTCCCGAGTGCCACCGTGTAGGCCGTCACCGCGACGAGGGCGCCGACGGTGAGCACCCCCATCGTCTTCATCGATCCGGGCATCGCCCGCCTCCTCCCGGCAACCCGGACGGTGCAGCGCCCGGACCACGGCTGAACACCATGGTCACCCCTCAGGGGTGCCGGGCGCTACTGCCCGCGTGTGTTCAGTGAGGCGAGGTACGCGTTGTACGCGGCCAGCTCCTGGTCGCCGTCACGGTCAGCGGCCCGGTCCTTGCGGCGTGCCTGCCGGTCCTCGGACTTCTTCCACTGGAACAGCAGCGCGAGCAGCACGAGCACCGAGGGCACCTCGCTGAACGCCCAGGCGATGCCGCCCGCCGCCGTCTGGTCCGCCAGCGCGTCGATCCCGAGCGAGGCCGGCGGGTGCTCGTACGTGCCGATCATCGGCCCGGACGCCATCATCAGCGCGATGCCGAAGAACGCGTGAAAGGGCATGCCCGCGAAGAGCTCCAGCATCCGCATCACGTAACCGGGGCGGTGCGGGCCCGGGTCCACGCCCATGATCGGCCAGAAGAAGACCAGGCCGACGGCGAGGAAGTGCACCATCATGCCGAGGTGTCCGACCTTCGAACCCATCAGGGTGTCGAAGATCGGCGTGAAGTAGAGCGCGTACAGGCTCGCGATGAACAGCGGGATCGTGAACGCGGGATGCGTGATGATCCGCATGTACCGGCTGTGCAGGAACATCAGGAGCAGCTCGCGCGGCCCCTTGGTGCCACGCCGAGCCACCGGCATCGCCCGCAGCGCGAGCGTGATCGGCGCGCCCATCAGGAGCAGGATCGGCGACAGCATGCTGATCACCATGTGCTGCACCATGTGCACGGAGAACATGACCATGCCGTAGTCGTTCAGCTTGGTGCACATCACCAGCATCACGGTCAGCACACCGACGACGAACGACAGCGTGCGGCCCACCTGCCAGCTGTCACCGCGCCGTGCGAGCCGCACGACACCCCAGCCGTACAGGCCGAGCGCCACCAGGCACCCGATCAGGAAGAAGGGGTCCGCCGACCATTCGAGGCCTCGCCCCAGCGTGAACGGCGGCAGATCCATGTTCATGCCGTGCCCGCTGTGATCCATCCGCCGGCTCCTGATTGGTACTGGTTGTGGGCTGTCTGTCCGCACCAGAGTAGAACTGCCCCCGGTCGCGGCTGCGACCGGGGGCAGACTCTTCAAGCACGGACTACAGAACGCACTCCGCCTCGGCGTACCGCTCCTGCGGGACCGTCTTGAGCGTCTCCACGGCCTCGGCGAGCGACACCATCACGATGTCCGTGCCGCGCAGCGCCGTCATCATGCCGAACTCGCCGCGGTGCACGGCCTCGACGGCGTGCCAGCCGAAGCGCGTGGCGAGCACCCGGTCGTACGCGGTGGGGGTGCCGCCGCGCTGGACGTGACCGAGGATCACCGGGCGGGCCTCCTTGCCGAGGCGCTGCTCCAGCTCACCGGAGAGCCGCGTGGCGATGCCCGCGAAGCGCTCGTGGCCGTACATGTCCTTGGCGCCCTCGTCGAACTCCATGGAACCGGGGGCGGGCTTGGCGCCCTCGGCGGCCACGACGATGGCGAACTTCTTGCCCGCGGAGAACCGCTCGCCGACCTTCGCGGCCAGCTCCTCGATGTCGAAGGGGCGCTCCGGCACGACGATGGCGTGGGCGCCCGCGGCCATGCCCGAGTGCAGCGCGATCCAGCCGGTGTGACGGCCCATGACCTCGACGATCAGGACGCGCTGGTGGGACTCGGCGGTCGTCTTGAGGCGGTCGAGTGCCTCGGTCGCGACGCCGACGGCCGTGTCGAAGCCGAAGGTGACGTCCGTGACGGCGATGTCATTGTCGATCGTCTTCGGTACACCGACGATCGGCAGGCCGCTGTCGGACAGCAGGCGGGCCGCCTTCAGCGTGCCCTCTCCGCCGATCGGGATGATCGCGTCAAGACCCAGATCCGCGACATGGCCCCTGGCCCGCTCCACGCCGTCGCGCAGATGCGCGGGCTGGACCCGCGACGAGCCGAGGATCGTGCCACCGCGGGCGAGGATGCCGCCCACCGCGTCCAGGTCGAGCTTGCGGTAGTCGCACTCCAGCAGGCCCTTCCAGCCGTCGTGGAAGCCGATGACCTCGTCGCCGTGGTCGGCGACGGCACGGTGCACGACCGAACGAATCACGGCGTTCAGGCCGGGGCAGTCTCCGCCGGAGGTGAGGACACCAATACGCATAGCCCGAAAACCTTTGCAACGTGGGCCGATGACCGGACCACGTCGTCCGGGCTGGATCCCCGCCACCCTACCGGCGGGAGGGGGCGGGGCCGCACCGGGCGTCCGCCTGCTGGACTGACCCGCTCACTTGTGCGGGAGCGTGATCAGGCGGGCTGCTGTGCCGCCGTGATCCGCTCGTTGCGCAGCGCCTCGTACCAGCGGTCGTCGACCGGCGGCAGCGCGTTGACATCGAGGGCCAGCTTCAGGAGCAGGTCCGCGATCAGCGGGTTGCGGGCGAGGACGGGGCCGTGCATGTACGTGCCGAACACGGTGTCGTTGAACGCGCCCTCCGTGCCGTCACCCGTGCCGTTGCCCCTGCCGATCTGTACGCGGGCGAAGGGCCGCGCCGACGGGCCGAGGTGCGTGATGCCCTGGTGGTTCTCGAAGCCCGTCAGCGGGGGGAGCCCCAACTGCGGGTCGATGTCGCCCAGTACGTCGCCGACGCACCGCTCGCCCTCACCACGGGTGGACACCACGTCGAGCAGGCCGAGGCCCTGCTCGCGCTCGCCCAGGTCGTTGATGAACTCGTGGCCGAGGATCTGGTAACCGGCGCAGACCGAGAAGACGATCGCGCCGTTGGCCACGGCCCGCTGGAGACCGCCGTCGCGGCGCAGCCGCTCCGCGGCGAGACGCTGCGGCCGGTCCTCACCGCCGCCGATCAGATAGATGTCGCCGGAGGTGGGTACCGGCTGGTCGCTGCGTACGTCGATCCGGTGCACGTCGAGGCGGCGCTGGCGGGCGCGGCGCTCCACGACGAGGGCGTTGCCCTGGTCGCCGTACGTGCTCAGGAGGTCGGGGTAGACCCAGACCAGACGAAGGCCGTTGTCGCTCATGCTCATGAATCCTCTGCGGGGTCTCAGTTGCCGACGCGGCGGCGGACGTCCTGGAACGCGGTGTAGTTGGCGATCAGCTCGATCCGCCCGGGCGGGGCGGACTGCACCGCCTCGTCGACGCTCTCGCAGACCCGGAAGTCCAGACCGGCGACCTCGAGCCGCACGGCGAGGTCGAGCCTGCGGTCGCCGATCACGAAGATCGGGTGACCGGCCAGACGCGTGTAGTCGACGTCCCACAGCCAGGAGGTGTCGGTGCCGTCGGCGCCGCGCGCGTTGACCGAAAGGATCACCGGGGTGGGCGGCGGGTCGATCAGGGAAAACGTTTCGAGCCAGCCCGCCGGGTTCTTCGCGAGCAGCAGACGCAGGTCACGGCCGAGGAACTGCACGACGTCGTAGCGCCCCGCGACCGCCTGCACCTGGTACATGCGCTCGAGGGCCACCTGGGGCGGCACGCCGAAGCACGCGGCGACGGCGGCCGACGAGGTCGCGTTCGCCTTGTTGGCGCGGCCGGGGAGCTGGAGGTGGATCGGCCAGGCCGAACCGTGCGGGTCGAGGACGTAGTCGCCCTGGAGTGCCCAGCTGGGCGTCGGACGGCGGAAGCCGCACTCGCCGCAGTACCAGTCGTCGCCGGGGCGCTGCATCACGCCGCCGCACGACGGGCAGGACCACGCGTCGTCCTTCCACTCCTGACCGGCGGCGACCCACACCACGTTCGGCGAGGAGGACGCGGCCCAGACGACCAGCGGGTCGTCCGCGTTCGCGATCACGATCGCCTTGGAACCGGCAAGGCCCTCGCGCCACTTCTCGGCGAGCATGCGGGTCTCGGCGGCACGGTCGAGCTGGTCGCGCGAGAGGTTGAGCAGAGCGATCGCCTTGGGAGCGGTGTCGCGGGCGACGCCCGCGAGGTACTTCTCGTCGACCTCGATCACGCCGAACTTCGCGTCCGAGCCGCCGGCGAGCGCCGACGTGATGCCCGCGGGCATGTTCGCGCCGAGCGCGTTCGACACGACGGGGCCGGCGGCGCGCAGGGCCTCCGCGATCAGCCGCGTGGTGGTGGTCTTGCCGTTCGTCGCCGAGACGAGCACCACGTCCAGATGCTGCGCAAGCCGCCCGAGCAGCTCGGGGTCGAGCCTGAGCGCGACCTTGCCGCCGATCACCGATCCGCTGCCGCGGCCCGCCGCGCGGGACACCGCCGCGGCCGCCTTGCCCGCCGTGACGGCCAGCTTGGCCCGCGGAGTCAGCGGCTCCGAGTTGCCTGACATCGTTCTGGATCCTCCTTGCGTACGGCGCCGCGCCTGCCCCCGGCATCGCTTGGTGGAGTCAGCCTATCGAGATCCACCTTTGAGCCCGAACCGCGGCACCACCCCGGATCCGGGGCTCGCCTTGACCGTACCCTTACGGCCATGCGACACGGCTCGATCCCGGGCGCCTCCGGGCGCATACGACCCCTGACCCTGCTCGGTGATCCCGTGCTGCACACGCCCTGCGAGGAGGTGACAGATTTCGGGCCCTCGCTCGGCCGTCTTGTGGAGGACCTGTTCGCGACGATGTACGCCGCCCGGGGCGTGGGCCTCGCGGCGAACCAGATCGGTGAGTCCGCGCGGGTGTTCGTGTACGACTGCCCCGACGACGAGGACGTCCGCCACCTCGGGCACATCGTGAACCCGCGCCTCGTCGAGGCGGACGGCGTGGTCGTGCGCGGCCCGGAGGGCTGTCTCTCGCTGCCGGGCCTGGAGGCGGGTACGCCCCGCTTCGACCATGTCCTCGTCGAGGGCGTGGACCTGCGGGGAGAGCCCCTGGTCGTGCATGGCACGGGTTGGTTCGCCCGCTGCCTCCAGCACGAGTGCGACCACTTGGAGGGGCGGGTCTACACGGACCACGTCACGGGGTGGCGCCGCCGCAGGGTGCTGCGCCAGGCGGCGCGGGCCTCCTGGGCGACCGGCACGGCGGCGTCCTAGAGCCTCCCGGCTAGAACCCCGGCCCGCCCACCTTGTCGCCCGCCGCCGCGAGCCTGCCCCACAGCAGGTCGGCGAGGCTGCGCACCAACTCGCTCCGCGAGCAGGGCCTTTCGCCGAGCCACCAGTCGCCCGCGGCGTGCATCATGCCGACGATTCCGTGGCCCCAGACCCGTGCGAGCTGCTGGCTTCCGGGGCCGAGGTCGACGCGCTCCTCGATGACCTCGGCGAGCTCCTCGCCCATGCGGCGCAGCAGGGGAGCGGAGTGCTTGCCCACGTAGAAGCCCTGCTCGCCCGGCGCCGCGCTCTCGGACACGCTCTCCGAGGGGTGCATGAGGAAGCGGTACACCTGGGGGCGCGCCTCGATCGCCGCGAGATAGGTGTCGAGCGTCGACTCGACCCGCTCCCGGCGCTCGGCCGGGGCGTCGAGCGCGGCCCGCAGCGACGCGAGGAGCGCGTCGGTGTGGCGCTTGGCGAGCGCGGCGTAGAGGCCGCCCTTGTCGCCGAAGTGCCGGTAGAGGATCGGCTTGGTGATGCCCGCCTCGGCCGCGATGGCGTTCATGGACGCACCGGGCCCGTCGCGGAGCACCACGCGGTCCGCGGCCTCCAGCAGCTCACGCCGCCGGCGCTCGGCAGACGTCTGCTGTTCCGTCCGCTGTGTGGTCTCCATGAGGTTTCTCCCCGCCCGTGCGATGGCCTGACGCACGGGAAACGTAACACTCGACGCGCTGGGGGCATCGAACGGGCTGCCGGGAGTTGACAGGGGCTACTGGCGAGTAACAGACTGCCGTTACCGCAAGTAACGTGTGAAGTGTACGCAGTGCTGGAGGGGTCATGGCCGAGTTCACGATGGATCTGAACGACGAGCAGAAGGAAGTCAGGGACTGGCTCCACGGGTTCGCCGCCGATGTGATCCGTCCCGCGGCCGCCGAGTGGGACGAGCGCGAAGAGACGCCGTGGCCGGTCATCCAGGAAGCCGCCAAGATCGGAATCTACTCCCTGGACTTCTACGCGCAGCAGTTCTTCGACCCGACGGGTCTCGGCATCCCGATGGCCATGGAGGAGCTGTTCTGGGGTGACGCGGGCATAGCCCTGTCGATCGTCGGGACCGGGCTCGCCGCGGTCGGCGTCCTCGCCAACGGCACCGAGGAGCAGATCGGCACCTGGATCCCCCAGATGTACGGCGACGCCAACGATGTCAAGGTCGCCGCCTTCTGCTCGTCCGAGCCGGACGCCGGATCCGACGTCGCCTCCATGCGCACCCGCGCCGTCTACGACGCGGCCAAGGACGAGTGGGTGCTCAACGGCACCAAGACCTGGGCGACCAACGGCGGCATCGCCAACGTCCACGTCGTCGTCGCCGTCGTCGACCCCGAGCTCGGCTCCAAGGGCCACGCCTCCTTCATCGTCCCGCCGAACACGCCGGGTCTGTCGCAGGGCCAGAAGTTCAAGAAGCACGGCATCCGTGCCTCGCACACCGCCGAGGTCGTCCTCGAGGACGTACGCGTCCCCGGCTCCTGTCTGCTCGGCGGCAAGGACAAGCTCGACGAGCGCATGGCACGCGCCCGTGAGCGCGCCAAGGCCGGCGGCGGCGAGCGCGTGAAGAACGCCGCCATGGCCACGTTCGAGGCGTCCCGCCCGGCCGTCGGCGCGATGGCGGTGGGCACGGCCCGCGCCGCCTACGAGGAGGCCCTGGAGTACGCCAGGACGCGTACGCAGTTCGGCCGCCCGATCCTCGACAACCAGGGCGTCGCCTTCCAGCTCGCCGACATGCGCACGCAGATCGACGCGGCGCGGCTCCTGGTGTGGCGTGCCTCCTGGATGGCGGCCACGGGCAAGAAGTTCGAGTCGGCCGAGGGCTCCATGTCGAAGCTCTTCGCGAGCGAGACCGCCAAGAAGGTCACCGGCCAGGCCATCCAGATCCTCGGCGGCAACGGCTTCACCCGTGAGTACCCCGTCGAGCGCATGCACCGCGACGCCGCGATCTACACGATCTTCGAGGGCACCAGCGAGATCCAGCGCCTGGTGATCGCCCGCACCCTCTCGGGTCTGCCGATCCGCTAGCCGAATCGGCCGGTGCCCTTCGCGCGGCGGAGGGCACCGGCTTCAGCGGTCGTGCCGCGTGGTCAGAGCTGTGCGGCGACCTTGCGGGCGATACGGACGATGTCGCCCGAGGGCCGTGCGGAGTACGCCGGGTGGTCGCGGACCCAGCCGTCCTCAAGGGCGTACCAGTCGACCGGCCGCGGTGCCGTGCCGTCGGCGAGGGCGGCCGCGAGTCCGTCGAAATAGGTCCGCCAGCGCAGTGTGTAGAGGCCGCCGATGAGCCCGGCCCACTCGCGGTTCGCGTAGTCGTGCAGACCCCCGTCGTCGGCGCCCGAACGCGGACCCCACACCGTCACCAGGGACACCGCGTCGTACTCGAGACGGTCCCGTTCCTCCTCGTCGGCGCCCCACGCGCGCGCGTCGGCGATCCAGCGCCCGAGCAGGTGCCGCGGCTGCGTGGCGACGGTCTCCTCCAGCAGCCCGAGCCACGTGAACCACTCACCCGTCAGTTCCCCGAACGCCGCGCGGTCCTTGGCGTCGTACGCGGCCTTGATCCGCGGCAGCAGGATGCGGCTGCGGTGCGAGATCGTCTGCCGGGTGACGTCCATCAGGTCGTAGGTGTACGCGGAGCTGCGGCGCAAGCCCGGTGCGACCGCGAGCAGTTCCGGCAGGGCGCGTGCGAACTCCTCGGGGTCGTACCGCAGTGCGCCCGGCGACCAGGACGCCCCGCTGGAGACGTCCAGATCAGGCCGGGCGCCGAACAGGCCGTCGTGGCCCTCGCTCCAGCTGTCCGCGCGCGTGGTGCCGTACGCGGTGCGGCGCAGGACGTCCCAGGCGGTCACCGCGTGCGCGTCGTGCCCGCCGTAGCGCTGCACCGGCCACTGGTCGAACCAGCTCTTCAGCTCGACCGGTCCGTCCGTCCACGGCAGATCGCTGAAGAGGGCGAATGCGGCCGGGTTGTTGTCGGCGCCCTCGGGCATGAGCGCGATGCCGTCCAGGGCGCTGTTCTCCTTGGTGCGCCAACTCTCGTACAGCGCCGCCCAGTCGGGGGTGTTGGCGCCGATCGTCGTATGGCCGCCGAAGTTCCAGATCGAGCCGAACGCGTAGGGCGTGCCCGCCCAGTCCTTGTCGCGGTCGGTCACCGAGGGGAAGCGGTCGGAGAGGCCGTCGACGATGAACATCTTCGAGCGGTCGACGGCGTCGAGGATGTCGCGGCGAGGGTTGGACTGCCAGCCGAGGATGTTCCAGATCGCGCCGGGATGAGCGGTGCGCAGTGCCTTCTCGACCGCCTTGGCGGCCTCGCCGACCGGCACGTCACCCGGCTTGCCGCCCTCGTGGAGCAGGTCGAGCTTGTACATGGTGGTGTCGCCGAGCAGTTCGCTCTGCACGCGGTAGAACGTCTCCGCGATCCTGGCGAAGTGCGGGTCGCGCGGGTCGAGCCAGTCGGGGCGCGTGAAGCCGACCCAATCGCCCTGGGGGACTGTGTGCGCGCCCGGGTTCCGGTCCGTGAAGCCGGGCGGGACGGTGCCGAAGTAGCCGGGGAACACCGGGGTCATGCCGAGTTCGCGGATCCGGCGGACGACTCTGCGGGCGAGCGCCGCACGCCGGTCGAGGAGCTGCCGCGACACGGGGCCGCCGAATCCGGACATGTTCTGGAGCAGCCACCACGGCTGGTGAGCCGGGCCCGCGATCCACGCGCGCATCTCGGCGTCGCCGTAGCCGAATTGCTGGAGCGTGCGGTGGTAGACGGTGTCGGCGCCGAGGTGGACGAGGACCGCGTTGAAGCCGTGCAAGGCGAGGACGTCGAGCTCGCGCTCCCAGTAGTCCCAGCCGTGATACGGGCCTGTGTAGCCGTCGTTGGTGTCGTTGAAGGCGAACCGGTGGGCGACGTTGGCGCCGCGCGTCAGGGGTGCGGCGAGGCCGGGCAGCCGCGCCGGCAGGGACTCGGTCTGCTCGCCGTTCCACGAGAAGTGCGCGTGGGCGTGGTGGCGGAGGTACTGGTGGAAGCCCGTCAACTGCACGGCGGGCGTGGTGCCTTCGACGAGGATGCGGCCTCCGGACCCCGACACCCTGAACGCGTCGCCCGTGCCATCGGCAGGGCGGGGGACGGTGCGGAAGGTGACCTGGTCGTGGTGGCGCGGCAGCAGTCGGGCCAGGGCGTCGGCGGCCGGGGTGCGGGAGGCCGCCGCGCTCTCGGCGGTGGCACCGGGCGCGGACGCGGCGAGTGCGGCGGCGGAGCCGAGGGCGGTGAGCACGGTACGGCGACCGAGGTTCATGGAGCACTCCAAGCGCGTGAGTGGACTGGACCACTTGCGCCGGGGATCTTACGGAGGGCGGGGAGGGTTCGGTAGGGAGCGAGGGCAAGCGCTTGCGGCGCCGGTGGGTGAGCAGGGCCTGCCGGGGTGGACACAGGCGCGTGTTCACCCCGGCGGACGTCACTCGTCCCCGACGGCGGCCGACAGCGCCGCGGCCGGGTCATGGGCCGCCGGGCCCGCCGGGAGCCACCGGCCGCGGTTCTCGCGGAACGGCCACCAGTGGCCGTCGCGGCCGAGGCGGATCTGTGTGCCCGTGTCGGCGGCCGTCCACCGATTGCCGGTCGCCCGCAACGGCGGGCGCTCCCCGGCGTCCCAGGCCGCTTCGACAGCGGTACGCGCGCGTGCCGCGGTCTCCGCGTCCGGCGTCCACTCGTCCTCCAGGGCGGACAGGCCGGCGGTGCCTCCGTGTTCCCACGCCAGCACGGCCGTCGCGAGACCCTCGCCGTCCCGCCCCGACCCCTCCGCGAGCCGGGCCCCGATCCACGCCTCGGGGGCGCCGGCGGCCAGCCGGACAGCATCCTGATGGATCATCAATTCCTCAGCCGGTGCCCGGAGTTCGTGGCCAGCAGTCAGCGCATCCGTCAGCATTCGATGCGCCTCGGCGGCCGCCCGCGCCCCGAGGAACTCCAGCGCCGCCACATCCGTCCCGGTGGGCGGCTCCGTATCCGTGTCCAGAGACGGTACGGGCCCCGCCTCGGACGGCACCGGGGGAGCGGCGGGCAGCGGCGGCAGTATGCTCCCCGCCGCGAAGGCCTCCGTGGCGTCGACGCCGTCCGCGTCCACCGGCTCCTCGTCGGCCTCCTCGTCGGCGGATCCGGCCGAGGCGGACGCGACGCTGCGCACCTGGAGTTCGTCGAGCAGCACCCGCTCGCCACGCCCGCGCATCAGCAGCAGTACGAACGGATCCTGGTCGAGGAGACGGGCCAGCTGATAGCAGAGCGCCGCCGTGTGGGCACAGTGGTCCCACGCGTCACACCCGCAGCGCGGCTCCAAGTCGCCGATACCGGGCAGCAGTTCCACACCGGCCGCCGCCGCGTCCTCGACCAGGTGCGGGGGCATCTCACGGTCGAGCAGCGCCGCGATGTGCCCCGCCCGTTCGACCGCCATCCCGAGGAAGCGGTCCCACTCCTCCTCGCTCAGCTGTTGCAGCAGCACGTCGGCGCGGTACACGGCGCCGCCCCGGTCCCCGACGACCGCGGTGACCCGCCCGGGCCGCACCGAGACCGCCCCCACGGACCCCGCGCGCGCGAGCCGGCGCCCCGCCTTCAGCTGCTGGAGGTCGAGAGCCGTGTCCTCCAGTGCCTTGAGCCAGGTCCGCCCCCACCACGACTGCGCGAATCCGCGCCCCTGGACGGGCGCCAGCGCGGCGAAGACACGTTCCTCATCCGAGGCGTCGGACCCCTCGCTGGTGCCTTCGGTGTCGAACAGGTCGTCGTCATATTCGTGACGGTCCGTCATCGCGCGCCCCCTCGCAGCTCGACCAGATCGGCTAGTTCGGAATCGGTCAGTTCGGTCAGGGCCGCCTCGCCGGAGCCGAGCACGGCGTCGGCCAGCTCCCGCTTGCGGACCAGCATGTCGGCGATCCGGTCCTCGATCGTCCCCTCCGCGATCAGACGGTGCACCTGCACCGGCCTGTTCTGCCCGATCCGGTACGCGCGGTCCGTCGCCTGCGACTCGACCGCGGGGTTCCACCAGCGGTCGTAGTGCACGACATGTTCGGCCCGGGTGAGGTTGAGGCCCGTACCCGCTGCCTTGAGGGAAAGCAGGAAGACCGGCACCTCGCCCTCCTGGAAGCGCCCCACCATCGCCTCGCGCGCGGCGACGGGCGTGCCGCCGTGGAGGAACTGCGAGGGCACGCCGCGCGCTGCCAGGTGCTGCTCGATCACGCGTCCCATCTGCACGTACTGCGTGAAGACCAGGACGCTCGCCTCCTCGGCGAGGATGGTGTCGAGCAGTTCGTCGAGCAGTTCCAGCTTGCCGGAGCGGCCGGGGATGCGCGGCTCGCCCTCCTTGAGGAACTGGGCCGGGTGGTTGCAGATCTGCTTGAGCCCCGTGAGGAGTTTGACGATCAGTCCGCGGCGGGCGATGCCGTCCGCTCCGGAGATCTCGGCGAGCGTCTCGCGCACCACGGCCTCGTAGAGCCCCGTCTGCTCGGTGGTGAGCGACACGGCGCGGTCGGTCTCGGTCTTCGGCGGGAGCTCGGGCGCGATGCCAGGGTCCGACTTGCGGCGTCTGAGCAGGAAGGGACGCACCAGTTGGGACAGGCGCTGAGCGGCGGCGGGGTCCTTGCCCTCCTCCACCGCCCGCGCGTAACGCGTGCGGAACGTGCCGAGCTTTCCGAGCAGCCCCGGCGTCGTCCAGTCGAGGATCGCCCACAGCTCGGACAGGTTGTTCTCCACGGGGGTGCCGGTGAGCGCCACGCGCGCGCGTGCACCGATGGTCCGCAGCTCCTTCGCGGTCGCCGAGTGCGGGTTCTTGACGTGTTGTGCCTCGTCGGTGACGACCATGCCCCAGTCGACGCACGCGAGTTGCGCGGCGTCCAGCCGCATCGTGCCGTACGTGGTGAGCACGAACTCGCCGGCGGCGAGGCCCTCCAGGCTGCGGCGCCCGCCGTGGAAGCGGCGTACGGAGGTGCCGGGCGCGAACCTCTCGATCTCGCGCTGCCAGTTGCCCATGAGGGACGTGGGACAGACGACGAGGGTCGGTGCGGCGGTCTCCGTGGCGGTCTGCCGGTGCAGGTGGAGGGCGATCAGCGTGATCGTCTTGCCCAGGCCCATGTCGTCGGCGAGGCAGGCGCCGAGGCCGAGGGATGTCATCCGGGCCAGCCAGTTGAGGCCGCGCAGCTGGTAGTCGCGCAGGTCGGCGGCCAGCGCGGCGGGCTGTCCGACCGGCGCCATGCCCTCCGGGTCGGCGAGCCGCTCCCGCAGCTCCGCAAGCCAGCCCGTCGGGTGGACGTCGACGCGGCGGCCGTCCACCTCCGTGGAGCCCGTCAGGACCGCGCCGAGCGCGTCGATCGGCGTGACCTTGCGGTCCTGGTGCTCGCGGGCGCGCCGGGCCTCCTCGGGGTCGATGAGGACCCACTGGTCGCGCAGCCTGACCACGGGCCGGTTGGCCTCGGCGAGCCGGTCGAGCTCCTCCCGGCTCAGCTCCTGGTCGCCCAGCGCGAAGCGCCAGTTGAACGCGAGGAGGGCGTCCGCGGAGAGGAACGACGGGGTGGTCGTCCGGAATCGGTCAGGGTTCTCCCCTGCGGGTGCCCCCTCGTCCGGAGGGCCGATGACCGCGCGTGCGCTCAGCCGGCGCGCCAACTGCCGGGGCCAGTGCACGTCGACGCCCGCCGCCGCGAGGGCCCGCGCACCGGCGCCGAGCAGGTCGGTGATCTCCTCGTCCGCGAGATCGAGCGCGTCCGGGACGGCCGCCGAGAGCAGCGGCGTGAGGGGCGCCCAGGCGCGGGCCGCGCGCCGCAGCGCGAGCAGGGCATCCATGCGGGCCCGCGGCCCGAACGCCTTCGCCGAAGCGCCCGACACCGCCCAGACCTCGGCGGCGTCGGCGACCAGCGCGGGGTCACTGACGCTGTGCATCTGGAGCACGGCGCGGAAGGCGACGTGCTCCTCGTCCTCGTCCTCGGCTCCCGGTGCGGCGCGATCGAGGCCCGGTACCTCGACACGCAGCGAGATCCGCACGCCCGCGTCGTGTCCCGCGGCGACGTCGGAGGCCCACGCGCGATGCTCGGGCACCCGCTGCGGCGCGGGCGCGGCGAAGGGCCGCGCGCCCGCCGCGAGGCTCGCGGCGGGGGAGCGGGGCAGAGTGTCGGCGACGGCGTCGAGGAAGGCGCGCAGCAGCGCCTCGGGCGCGGGGAGGCGCAGCGGACCCGGACCGTCCAGAGGTGTCGCGTGAGCCTCGGGCGGCATCGCGGCGGCCAGTTCCCCGACCCGCTCCAGGTCCTCGGCCCGAAGCGGACCCGCGCGCCAGGCGTCGTGATCGGTCGGCGTGAGCCCGGGCAGCAGCAGGCCCCGCGCCGCGAACTGGAGGGCGAGCACGGAGGCGGCGCCCCAGAAGACGGCGGTCGGGTGTGCTTGCGCGGTGGCACGCGCGCGCGTGAGGACCGGCAGCGCGGCGCGTACGGGCAGCAGCACGGCGGGTACGGACTCGCGCTCGGCACCGGTGTCTCCGGGTACGGCGAGGCTCAGCTCCTCGGGCGTGCCGGCCTCGGTGTGCGGAGGCCGTCCGCCATCGGGGTGCCAGAAGGCGATTCTTCCTTCGCGTGCCGGGTCACCGGGCACGAAGACAGCGCAGCAGCGGACCAGTTCGGAGATCTCGGGGAGTGTTGCCACGGGACGCCTGTGGGCAGCGATGACGTATTCCTCAAATTTGACTACCGGGCGGAATCGCCGAGAGTACCCCATGACCCCGCTCGACGTGCCGCGTCACAAAGTGATGCCGGTCACTCCCTCTCGAAAGGGGTGTAGGTAGCCCCCCTTAGAGAGCGGTGCTACCCCCGCGCTCGGTCGGGTGGTGGCCTCATGGTGCCCAAGGCCGCCGATTCCTAGGTTTGTTGAGGTCGGGCCGTCTCGTGAGCAGGGCGTCCCGACAGTACGCCTCTCCCCTCCCCCTCACCACGCCCACCGCCATGCCCAGAGACCGGAGACCTCGCCATGACCCTGGCCGTCGAACCCGTAGTGGACCATTCCTCAGGAGCGGCCGGGACGCAGCCGCAAGGAAGCGAGTTCACGCCGTTGCTGCGCACCGTCAAGAGCCAGGATCTCCTGGAGCGGCGCGCCGGCTGGTACGTGCGCAACATCGCGCTGAACGCACTGTCCCTCGGCGCCGTCGGCACGGGCATGGCCCTCATCGGCGGATCCTGGTGGGTCCTCGCGCTCGCGCCGGTCCTCGCGGTGCTCTGCGCGCGCACCGCCTTCGTGGGGCACGACGCCGGCCACGCGCAGATTACAGGGAACCGCGCCGTGAGCCGGGTCATCGGGCTCATCCACGGCAATCTCCTGCTCGGCATGAGCTACAGATGGTGGAACGACAAGCACAACCGGCACCACGCCAACCCCAACCACATCGACAAGGACCCCGACGTGGCCGCCGACGTCCTCGTCTTCACGAGCAAGCAGGCCGCGACCCGTTCAGGGTTCCGCCGCTGGCTCACCCGCAACCAGGCCTGGCTGTTCTTCCCGCTGACCCTCCTGGAGGGCCTCGCCCTGAAGCTGTCCGGCTTCCAGGACCTGCGCCGCCAGTCCCCGCGCGAGCGGGCCGTGGAGGGACTGCTCCTCGTCGCCCACGTCGTCGGCTACGTGACCCTGCTCCTGACCACCATGCCGCTCGGCCACGCCCTCGCCTTCGCGGCGATCCACCAGGCACTGTTCGGCCTTCACCTCGGTATGGCCTTCGCGCCGAACCACAAGGGCATGGAGATGCCCGACCCGGACGGCGAACGCTGGGGCCACCTGCGCCGGCAGGTCCTCACCTCCCGCAACATCAAGGGCGGCGCACTGACCGACTGGTTCCTCGGCGGCCTCAACTACCAGATCGAGCACCACCTCTTCCCGAGCATGCCCCGCCCCCACCTGCGCCTGGCCCAGCCCCTCGTCAAGGCCCACTGCCGCGACCTGGGCATCCCCTTCACCGAGACCGGGCTCGTCGACTCCTACCGGCAAGCCCTGCGCCACATGTACGAGGTCGGGGAGCCGCTGCGCATGGAGTGAGGCACTGTCCGGGCAGGGTCCGGTCGCCCCTGCACAGCCCTGAGCCCCGGGTTCCTCGCCCGGGGCTCACGGCGTGCGTCCTGCCTGGGGCTGCGCGGGGCCCAGGGGCGCGTGTGCTCCGGAGCTGCGCGGGGCTCAGGGGTGCGTCAGGGTGAAGGCTCAGGGGTGTCTCAGGGTCGTGAACAGGAACCGCCCGGGCCGCGAGTCCGTTTCAGAGAGTAGAGGCGGGGGCCCGCCTCTCATGGCGAGGGCGGTTTGCAGCCCCCGAAGGAGGCGACGGACATGTCGAGGAACGCGAAGATCGCCGCAGGAGGTGTGGCGGCCGGACTCATCCTGTTGATCTGGCTGCCCTGGTGGGCGTCACTCCTGATCATGCTCGGGGTGCCCGCGGCGGCCTACCTGGCGCTGGACCCCTCCCAGCGGCGCAGGCTCCGCCGCGCCTCACGCAGGGAGATCGGCCGCTGACGACGGGCGGTGTTACGGGCGGGCGGCGGCTGCCACTGCCGTCGCCGAGCAGCTGTTGACGACGTCGCCGCTCGCCGGCCTGGCGATCGTGTGGTCGGCCGGCGGCCGCGCGCCGTCCTCCACCCACGCGGTGAGCACGTCGAACGCGGACCGGTAGCAGGGCAGCACGGGCCGCAGCCGGTCGGGATAGGTGTCGTAGAGGCCATCGGTGTGCGTGCCGTCCTGCACGGTGTACGAGCGGTGCAGGCGGCCGCGCCCCCGATCGTCGACCATCCGTCCGTAGACATCGGCGTCGGCCGCGATCGGCAGCAGGGTGTCCAGGTCGCCCTGGAGCGTGATCAGCGGCTTGCCGATCCGCCCGCTCAGCGCGACCCGTGCGACGGCCCGGTGGACCGAGGCGGGGCGTGCCGCATAGTCGTAGGAGGCGTCGGACGCACACGGAGCTAGCAGCTCGTCCGTCGTCGAACCCGCTGATGGGCCAGGGCACTTGGAGTCGTACGAGGGGTCGAACTCGGCGCGGTAGATCTTCTGCGTGATCCCCCAGTAGGCCTTCTGGTGGTAGGCCCACAGGAATTCCGTCCCGCGCGCGAAGCCCGCGCGGTACAGATCGTCGGCGTCGGCCTTCCCGAGCCCGTAGGCGACGGCGGTCGGCAGTGAGGTGAGCAGGTTCGGGCCGTCCGCGGTCCAGAGGGTGCCCTCCCAGTCCACGCCTCCGTCGTACAGCTCGGGATGGTTCTCCAGCTGCCAGCGCGTCAGATAACCGGCGTTGGAGATGCCGGTCATGTAGGTCCGCCGCGGAGCCCGCCCGTAGCGCTGGGCCACGGCCTTCTTCGCCGCTCTGGTGAGTTGGGTGGTCCGGTTGTTCCACTCGGCGATCGCGTCGCCGGGACGCTTTCCGTCACGGTAGAAGTCAGGGCCGGTGTTGCCCTTGTCGGTCGCCGCGTAGGCGTATCCCTGGGCCAGGACACGGTCGGAGATCGCCGCGTCCGTCGAGTACTGCTTACGGTTGCCGGGTGAGCCGGTCACCACGAGGCCGCCGTTCCAGTGGTCGGGCAGCCTGATCACGAACTGGGCATCGTGCTGCCAGCCGTGCGTCGCGTTAGACGTGGAGTCGTCCGGGAAGTACCCGTCGATCTGCGAACCGGGGACGCCGGACGGGTTGCGGGTCCCCTTCGCGGTGAGGCCCGCCTGGTCGGCGGTGTCGGTGTACGGGGTTCCGGCCAGAGCCGCAGTCGTCAAGTCGTCCAGGCAGGCGCTCTGTTGAAGGGCGGCACCCGGGACGTGCACCCGCTCCTGGCGCGCGCAGTGCGCCCCGCCTCCGCCGCTCTCCACGGCGGCCCCCGCGGGCACCGGGCCCGAGGCGGCCAGCGCCAGCAGAGCCGTGGCAAAGAGGGGGACTGTTCCGGACACGTGCATGGTGAGCCTCCGCGACGACGAGGGACCGGCAAGGGTGACGAGCGGGGCCATCGTGCGGGCGGGACCAGTCACCGGGCCATGGGCCGGCGCCACATGGGGGAGGGGAGCGGTATGTGGGGCGGGGAGTTATGGGGCGGCCTGCGCGCAGCGGGCCGGGTGGCTCGCTGCGGGAGGGGTCAGGAGGGTCGCACGGCCATCTTGTCGAGCGCTTCCAGGAGGCCGGGCAGTTCGGGGCCCCGCCCCACGGGCAGCACCTCACCGGGCTCGTCGTCCAGGAGCACGAACGCGATGTCGTCCGTCCGGGCCACCATCGACCAGCCGGGACCGTCGGCCCGAAGCGTCCGGGCATCGCCGGACGCGAACGCCGACCGGACACGGCCCAGGGGCGGAGGGCTGTCCACGTAGGCGCGCACCTCGGCGAGGACCCTCCGGATGCCGGCGTGCGGGGCGCGGGTGCTCTGCGCCTCGGTGTCGCTTCCGGAGGCGGTGGCCGTGGCGGTGGCCGTGGCGTCGGAATCGGTGGTGGTGGGGGCCGTGGTGTCGGCGTCGGGTCCGTCGGCGTTCGTGCCGTCTGGCTCCTCCGCACCGGAGGCGCCGCCCACGTCGCCCACGTCGTCCGTCAGAAACGCACTGTCGTCGATCTGCTCCCGCCAGGACGCCCACTGGAGGGCGATCTCGTCGGCACCGAGGCGGCGTTGGGCCGGTCCCCACGTCTCCGTGTTCGGCGGAGTGAGTGGCGGACCGTCCATGATCTCGGGGTCGTGTTCCGGGTCGTGCGGGTCCGGGACGCCCGGCGCGGACACGGACAGGGCGAGCGGCCACCCCGGCAGGGCCGAGACCACCGTCCCCTCGTCGGGCGACAACTCGTACTCCATGCCGCAGTCCCAGGACGCGATGGCGACGGCGACCAGGGACACGTCGTCAATGATGACGGTCCAGCGCGCCCCCGCCCCGTCCTGCCCGAGCACGAGTCCGTACCCGTCGGCGAGGGGTGCGAGCCCGAGGGTGGCGCATGCCTCCGGGTAGTCGTCCCCGAGCACACTGGGGAACTTCGCAGGGGTCAGCAACACCGCCGTCAGTACGTACAGCGCGTCGTCCCCGGCGGCGACCGCGTCGTCCGTCCCGGCCATGCCAGCCTCCCCTTAGCTTCGTCTGTCGGCGCACCCTAACCAGTCGCGGTGGAGATCGTCGAGGGCGTTGAGCTGGAAATTCTCCCCGGGGACCCGGTGTGGCGCCCAGTGGGTGGACCATGCCAAGATCCCGTGCGCAATTCGTGTGCCTCCCGTGGAGGGCCGACGGGAGTCGCGGGTCAGGTGGCGGCGGGCAGGCCGAGCAGCGCCCGTGCCACCGCGTCGGGCGATTCGTCGCGTTCCCGCGCGAGCGCGACGACCGCGCGGCACGCGAGTTCGTTGATGCCGAACGTCAGTGCCTCCGGAGACACCCAGGTCGCGGCCTCGGCGAGCCTGTCCTCGTCGTCCTCGACGGAGGCCGACACATAGGTGGCCGCCGCCTCGAAGAGGTTGGGCGGCCGCTTGCGCGGCGGCGTCGCGATGCTCGCGCCGGCCGGTGTCCGTGCGGCCAAGGCCTTGCGGAGTCTGTCGAACATGTACGCCACCTTCCCCCTGCGTGGTGTGCGACGGTGCGTCACATCTTCAACGTAGAGCGGGAGTTCGAGCGTCAGAAGGGTTTTGTCTCCGCGCGACCCCGCAAGTCCGTCAGGGTGGAGCGCAGCCAGGCCAGTTCGGCCCGGCTGGTCGCGCGGGCGATGGTGAGGATGCCGCGGCGGAACGGGTCGTCCAACTCCTCTGCATGCAGGGGTCGTTCACCTTCGTAGAAGAAGCTGGCCGGTTCCTCCAGGAACGCCAGCCTGCGCGCGAGCACGGTCGCCTGCGCCGCCGGGTCGTCGAGGTGTCGCAGGAACGCGAGGACCGTGAACCAGCGGTTCTCGTCCGTGATGTCGACCCGGCCGGGCTCCGCCAGCCTGCCGCGGAGCTCCTCCCGGCCCGCTGCCGTGAGGTTGAGGACGTGGCGCTGTGCCGCGACCGATCCCGGCTGCGTCTCGCGGGTGAGCAGGCCCGCCTTCTCCAGACGCTTGATCGCCGGATAGAGCGTGCTCTCGGCGACGGGCCGCACGTGGCCGGTCAGTGCCGTGATCCGTTTGCGCAGCTCGTATCCGTGCAGGGGCGCGTCGTAGAGGAAGCCGAGGATGGCGAGTTCCAGCATGCCTCCATTGTGCCGCACTCCCTCCGGGTTCGTTGTACATCGGTCTAGTAATACATCGGCACCGATGTATGCTCTGCGGAGTGCCTCGCAAGGACGGGGCTGTGCGGTTGCTGGGGAGAGGGAGTGGGAGCGCATGATGAAGCAGGCCCGGTTCGACTCGCAGGGGAGCTGTATCCGCTGGGTCGAGGCCGACGGGGACGGGGCTCCGCTGGTGTACGTCCATGGGCTGGGGTCGGCCTCGACCGTCTACCACGCGCACATCGCCGGCAGGCCCGAACTCGCGGGCCGGCGTTCGCTGTTCGTCGATCTGCCGGGGCACGGCATCAGTGACCGCCCCGCTGACTTCGGGTACTCGCTGGACGACCACGCCGATGCTCTGGCGGCCGCTCTTGAAGCGGCGGGCGTGTCCGGGGTGGAGCTCGTCGCGCACAGCATGGGCGGCGCCGTGGCGATTGTTCTCGCCCACCGGCGCCGCGGCCTCGTCTCGCGGCTCGTGCTCACCGAGGCGAACCTCGACCCGTACCCTCCCCGCGTGGAGGGCAGCAGCGGAATTGCCTCCTACGGAGAGGACGAGTACGTCAACGGTGTCGGCCACGCGCGCGTGCTCGCCAAGATCGGTCCCCTGTGGGCGGCCACCATGCGCCTCGCGGACCCCCTCGCCCTGCACCGCACCGCCGTCGGACTCGCCCACGGCACCCGTCCCACCATGCGGCGGATGCTCATGGACCTGGACATCGACCGGCTGTATCTGCAGGGCGCGCGCAGCGGTGAACTCGCGGACCGCGCGGGTCTCGAGGCCGCGGGTGTACGCGTGCGCACCGTGCCCGACGCCGGGCACAACGTCATGTTCGACAACGCGGAGGCCTTCGCCGCGGCGGTCGCGGACCACGCTCTCGCGTCGCCCGGCACGCGTTAGTCCCGGCGCTCCGCCAGCGCCAGGAAACGGGCGTCCTCATCCACGTACGACGTCATCCGCCAGCCCGAACCGGCCAGCAGCGAGCGGAGGTTCGGTTCGGCGCGCAGGTCGTCCGGGGTGAGCTCGCGGCCCTGTCGCGCGGCCAGTGCCGCCCGCCCGATGGGGTGGAACAGCGCGAGGAGTCCACCCGGGCGCACCACCCTCGCCAACTCCCTCAGATTCTCCTGGGGTTGGGGCAGGTGTGCGACAAGTCCCGAACCGAAGACGGCGTCGAGCGACTGGGACCGTACGGGCAGGCGCGTCACGTCGGCGAGCATCAGCGAGCCGGCGTGATCCCGTCCCGCCCGCGCGGCGGCCTCCAGCATCGCGGGCGTCAGGTCGACCCCGAGTACGGCCCCCGAAGGCCCCACGGCGTCCCTGAGCGCCGGCAGGGCGCGTCCCGTGCCGCATCCCGCGTCGAGCACCCGGTCGCCCGCGCGGAGCCCCAGCCCGGCGACGGCCGCCTCGAAGCGCGGACCGTCGTCGGGGAACCGTGTGTCCCAGCGGGCCGCGCGGGCCGAGAAGAACTCCTGTACGTGCGTGTGGTCGTCGCTCATGACTCCATGATCCCTCGCGTGCCGGCGCGCGTGGGCGGGTGCGAGGGATCGAAAACTCCGCATGCGACCGATGAGAACCGGTGCGAACCGAAACCGCCGCATGCGCGGACGGTGCACATGTTCGAGCCTGACGCGATCGTTCACGTGCGTCTCTCTGTCATATTCCAGCAGCTTTCGAAAGGCGCCCCTGTTGTGCGCCCCCGAGAGGTCTAGCGTCCCGGAGCCATGGGACACCTGGACCACGCCACCTTCGGCTGGCTTACCCCCGTGCTGTCATACGTGATGGCCTCCATCGGCGCCGCGCTCGGTCTGCGCTGCACCGTCCGCGCCCTCGGCGCCACCGGCCGTTCGCGGCGCAACTGGCTGATCACCGCGGCGTCCGCGATCGGCACGGGCATCTGGACGATGCACTTCGTGGCGATGCTCGGCTTCGGCGTCACCGGTACGGAGATCCGCTACGACGTGCCGCTCACCGTCCTCAGCCTGGTCGTCGCCGTGGCCGTCGTGGGCGTCGGCGTCTTCGCCGTCGGCTACAGCCGCGACCGCAACCGCGCCCTCGCCCTCGGCGGGCTCACCACGGGACTCGGCGTCGCGAGCATGCACTACCTGGGCATGGCGGCGTTGCGCCTGCACGGCCAGGTGCGCTACGACCCGCTGCTCGTGGGGCTCTCCGTCTCCATCGCCGTCGTCGCCGCGACGGCCGCCCTCTGGGCCGGACTCAACATCAAGTCGCCCGCCGCTGTCGCGGTCGCCTCCCTCGTCATGGGCGGCGCGGTGAGCAGCATGCACTACACCGGAATGATGGCGGTGAGCGTGAAGGTCGCGTCCTCCGCAGCGGCCCTGCCCGGGGCCACGGCGATGCAGTTCATCTTCCCCCTCGCCGTCGGCCTCGGGTCCTACCTCTTCCTGACGTCCGCGTTCGTCGCGCTGTCACCCACCACGGGGGAGCGCGAGGCCTCCGCGTCGGCCCAGCGGCCCGTCGAGAGCGTCGCCCGCTGACGGCGGACCGGCGCCACGACCCTTCCCACCACGAGCGCACCACGAGCGAGGAGGCCATGCGTACACCCCGGAGGACCCCCATCAACGGCGCGCCGCCCAAGCCCGCGCCCCCGGCGCGCGGACGGCGCGCGCACGCCGGACCGCCCGCGGAAGAGGACCACGCAGCGGACGACCCGTCCCCTCCGACCGTGCCTCCCACGCGCGCGGGCGGCCGCGGACTGCGGCCCCGCACCGTCCGCGCCAAGATCGTGTGCCTCCTGATGGTGCCCGTCGTCTCGCTGCTCGCCCTGTGGGCGTACGCGACGGTCACCACCGCCCAGGACGTCGCCCGCATGCGGCAGTTGCAGCGGGTCGACGCCACGGTCCGCGGCCCGGTCGCCGACGCGGTCGCCGCGCTCCAGGCCGAACGCACCGCCGCCGTCGCCTACGCCGCCAAGCCGGCGGGCGACCGCGGTGACGACCTCAGGAAGCGCGCCTCGGCGACCGACAAGGCCGTGGCCAAGCTCCGCCTGGGCGACGGCAACACCGTCGCGGACGGCGCCGATCTGCCCGCCCGGATCGGCGAGCGCCTCTCGGTGTTCGTCACCGGCGCCGAGAAGCTGCGTTCCGTGCGCAGCGCGGTGCTCGGCCGACGCACCGGCTGGGAGGGTGCGTACGGGCAGTACACGAAGACGATCGACACCGCGTTCGCGGTGACCGGCGCGGTGACCGGGATCCAGGACGACCGTCTCGGCTCCGACGCGCGCGTGCTGCTCGAGTTCTCACGGTCCGGCGAGATGCTCGCCCGCGAGGACTCCCTGCTCGCCGCCGCGCGGCTCGCTGGCTCTCTGGACGGCGCACGGCTGCGGCTGTTCACCGGAGCGGTCGACACCCGGCGGACCCTCGCCGAATCGGCGGTCGCCGACCTTCCGGCACCGCAACGGACTGCCTGGCGCAATCTCGTGGAGGGGAGCGCGTACGGCGACGTACACGCCGTCGAGGACAAGGCGCTCGCCGCCAGGCCCGGCAGTGCTGCGCTCGCCGCGGCACCCGCACTCACCTGGGACAGCGCGCACACGATCGTGCAGAACCGGTTCCGCTCGATAGAGACGGACGCGGCGCACACGGCCGGGGTCCGGGCGGATCCGTTCACCCGCGGACTGCTCACGCCCGCAGGCGCCGCGGTCCTCTTCGGCCTGCTGGCCGTCGCCGCCTCCCTCGTGATCTCCGTACGCATCGGCCGGGGCCTGGTCATCGAACTGATCAGCCTGCGCAACAGCGCCCTGGAGATCGCCCGGCGCAAACTTCCGCACGCCATGCGGAAACTGCGCGCCGGCGAGGAGATCGACGTCCGCGCCGAGGCGCCGGAAGGCCCTCCCGCCGAGGACGAGACCGGGCAGGTCGCCGAGGCGCTCGGCACGGTGCACAGGGCAGCCCTGCGCGCCGCCGCCGAACGCGCGGAACTCGCCAGCGGGATCTCCGGGGTCTTCGTCAACCTCGCCCGCCGCAGCCAGGTCCTCGTACACCGTCAGCTCGGCCTCCTCGACACCATGGAGCGCAGGGCCGAGGACCCGAACGAACTCAGCGACCTCTTCCGTCTCGACCACCTCACGACCCGCATGAGGCGCCACGCGGAAAGCCTGATCATCCTCTCCGGAGCCGCCCCGGGCCGCGCCTGGCGCACCCCCGTCTCGCTGACCAACGTGGTCCGCGCGGCCGTCTCCGAAATCGAGGACTACGCGCGCGTGGAGGTACGGCAACTGCCCGCCGCCTCCGTGCAGGGCGCGGCGGTCGCCGACCTCACCCATCTCCTGGCCGAACTCGTCGAGAACGCCGCCCAGTTCTCCCCACCGCACACCAAGGTGCGGGTCAGCGGCGAACCCGTCGGAAACGGCTACGCCCTGGAGATCGAGGACCGGGGCCTCGGCATGGGCAAGGAGACCCTCGCCGAGGCCAACAACCGCATCGCCCACTCCGAAGCGCTCGACCTGTTCGACAGCGACCGGCTCGGGCTCTTCGTGGTCAGCCGGCTCGCCCACCGCCACGGCATCAAGGTGCACCTGCGCACCTCGCCCTACGGCGGCACCACCACGGTCGTCCTGCTGCCCACACCCCTGCTGCACGCCGGAACCCCGGAACGGGCGGACACCACCCAGGAACACGCGACGGAGCACCACTACGCGCGCGTGCCCGACCCGGAAGCAGCCCACATGAACGGCAACTCCGTGCCCGCCCAGGGGCCGCGCCCCGCAATCGCCGCCGCCGTACACGCCGTGCCGGACGCCGACACGGCTCACGACGCCCCACCGCCCCCGGGAGTCACCGCCCTGCGCCTGCACAGGCAGCCCGCGAACAACACCGACGACACCGACGACGCAGCACCGGACGGACTGCCCAAGCGGGTGCGGCAGGCGAGCCTCGCGCCCCAACTGCGCGAGCGGCCCGAGGAGCAGAACGGCGCCGCACAGCACCAGGAACCCGACGCACGGACGCCCGAACAGGCACGGCAGCGCATGGCGGCCTTCCGTGACGGCTGGGTCCGGGGCGGCGGCCGCCCACCAGGAGCCGGCTCAGGACCCGTGTCCGGCAGCGAAAGCACCGAAGGAGATCCCACATGATCCAGGACCCCACCACGGGCGCCGCGCCCCGGTCCGGAGAACTCGACTGGCTCCTCGACGACCTGGTGCAGCGCGTGGCCGAGCTGAGGCACGCGGTCGTCCTGTCCAACGACGGGCTCGCCGTCGGCGCGTCCAGCGGTCTCGGCCGCGAGGACGCCGAACACCTGGCCGCCGTCGCCTCCGGCTTCCACAGCCTCGCCAAGGGGGCCGGCCGTCACTTCGGAGCGGGCGGCGTCCGCCAGACCATGGTCGAGATGGACGACGGCTTCCTCTTCGTCGCGGCCGCGGGCGACGGTTCCTGCCTCGCCGTCCTCAGCACGGCCGACGCCGACATCGGCCTCGTTGCCTATGAGATGGCCCGCATGGTCAAGCGAGTCGGCGAACACCTCTACACCCCATCGCGGTTCGCCGCGCAGCCGCCCGCCGCCGGATGACCGGACGGCCACGACGATGAACGATCACGGGCACAGAGACGACCAGGGGCGGGGCAACCCGGACCGGTCGGGCAGCCAGTGGTACGACAACGAGGCCGGGCCCCTGGTCCGCCCCTACGCGATGACCGGCGGGCGCACCTCACCCGGGCCCAGAGGGGTGCGTTTCGACCTGATCGCACTCGTCAAGCTCGACGACGCCGCGCCCGGCAAGGACGACGACACGGCGCTCGGCCCCGAGCACAGGGCGCTCATCGAGCTGTGCCGCGCCGAGACGCAGTCGGTCGCCGAACTCGCCGCGGGCACCGACCTCCCCGTAGGGGTGGTCAGGGTGCTCCTGGGCGACCTTCTCGACATGGGTTGCGTCAAGGTCAGCCGACCCGTGCCGCCCGCTCAGCTACCCGACGAAAAGATCTTGAGGGAAGTCATCGATGGCCTCCGAGCCCTCTGAAGAGACGAACGCCGACAACTCCGCCCTGGCTCTGAAGATCCTGGTCGCGGGCGGATTCGGGGTGGGCAAGACCACCCTGGTCGGCGCCGTGAGCGAGATCCGACCGCTGCGCACCGAGGAACTGCTCAGCGAGCTCGGCCAGAACGTGGACGACACCGGAGCCGTGGAGCGCAAGACCACGACGACCGTCGCCATGGACTTCGGCCGCATCACCATCCGCTCCGACCTCTCGCTCTACCTGTTCGGCACGCCGGGCCAGGACCGTTTCTGGTTCCTCTGGGACGAACTCTCGCAGGGCGCGCTGGGCGCCGTCGTCCTCGCGGACACCCGCCGGCTCGAGGACAGCTTCCCCGCCGTGGACTACTTCGAGCACCGCCACATCCCGTTCGTGGTGGCGGTCAACTGCTTCACGAACGCCCGTTCTTACGGTGCCCTTGAGGTGTCGCGTGCCCTCGACCTGGACCGCGGGACACCCGTCGTGCTGTGCGACGCCCGCGACCGTGACTCGGGAAAGGAGGTGCTGATCCGGCTCGTCGAGTACGCCGGGCGGATGCACACCGCCCGGCTCCTCGACTCCGTGGGCTGAGGTGCGACGCCGTCAGTCGGTGAGCCCCGCGAGGGCCACGACCTTCTCGATCCGCACGCGCACCAGGAGCTCGCCGGGCACGCCGTTGCGCTCGCCGAACTCCTGGGCGCGGTCCTCGCCCATGTACCGCGCGCCGATCCTGGTGGCCGAGTCCCGCAACTGTCCCAGTTCCTCGACGAGTTCGGCGCGTCCCTCGATCACGGTGAAGGAGAACGGCGGTCGTTCGTCGTCCACGCACAGGGCCACCCGGTTGTCCCGGGCGAGATTGCGGCCCTTCACGGTGTCCTTGCCGGTGTTGAACACGAGATCCTCGCCGTCGAGGACGAACCAGACAGGCGCGATGTGCGGGCTGCCGTCGGGCCGCACGGTGGACAGCTTGGCGGTACGGGTCCCCTCGGAGACGAACGCCCGCCATTCCTCATCGGTCATCTTGTGTGCCATGGGGTCATCCTGCTTGCCGAGACGCCGGGCGTGGGGAAGGCTGGCGAGACAGATCCTCCGGGTAGGGGAGCGATCGGGAATGGGGGAGTCGGGATCATGGCGGACAACGAGGGGCTCGGCTGGCTGCTGGACGACCTGACAGAGCGTGTCGAACATGTGCGCCACGCTCTCGTCCTGTCCAACGACGGTCTGGTCACCGGAGCGAGCAGCGACCTCAGGCGGGAGGACGCCGAGCATCTGGCGGCCGTGTCGTCCGGTCTGCACAGCCTGGCCAAGGGATCCGGGCGGCACTTCGGTGCCGGTGGTGTCCGGCAGACGATGGTCGAGTTCGACGACGCCGTACTTTTCGTGACGGCGGCGGGCGACGGCAGCTGCCTGTGCGTCCTCAGCTCGGCCGAGGCCGACATCGGCCAGGTCGCCTACGAGATGACGCTGCTCGTCAATCGGGTCGGCGAGCACCTCGGCGTGGGAGCCCGCCGAGCAGAAGGATCCTGACCTGCGCAAACGTCAGGCCGATCAGAGTTATCCACAGGCTCAGCGGCGCGGGCGGGATTCGGGCTACGGTTTTTCCCGGGAGCGATCACGACTCACGGGGGAGATCAGACATGGGTGGCAACACCATCACGACACCGGCCACGCGCGTACCTGCCGCCTCGCTCGCGCAGAGCAGGGCAGCTCGCGAACTGGGACTGAAACGGGGCGAGTTCGAGCTGGCGGTACGACTCGGACGCGTCCGCACCGTACCGGCCGCCGACGGCGGGCGCCGCCGCGTGGCCCGCGAGGAGATCGAGCGGGTGCGTGACACCGCGGGCTTCCCGGATTCGCTGCGGGAGCACGTCCGGGCTGTGGGGACCACCGAAGGCGCGACCCTCATGGACATCACCACGGCCAGGTTCACCCGTCTCGCCCGCGCGGGAATGCTGACGCCGGTCCGCTTCTACTTGAACCGGTACCGAGCCGTGGTCTGGCTCTATCTCGCCGAAGAGCTGCGGGAGTTCGCGGCAGCCGAGGTCAACGCACCGCTGATGACGGGACGCGCACCCGACCGAATGCGCGCCCGCCTCGACGCGGGCATCGACCTACGGCCCCGGAACTGGCGGTCGCGGCACGCGGGCCAGCTACTCGGGCAGAGCACCGACGCATGGGAGCGCGCCGCCGCCGTCGCGTCCCTCCTGGACCCGGTGACGGTCCTGGAACTCGTCAAGTGCCCGTACGAGCGCGGCTATCTGAGCAAACTGCGGCCCGAGTCGACCGGACACGGGGCGCCCGACTCGCCATCGGCACGCATCGCCGAGCGCATCATGACAGCGGACGACCCGCACGAGATCAGCTGGCTCAGGGCGAGCCTGCTGCTCAGCCTGGTGGAGGCGCGACGCCTGCGGCCAGCGCCGCGACCGAACGCGCGCACTCCCGTCGCCGCGCACCAAGAACCGCTCGCGCCGACCACGCACTCAAAAGGAGTGGCCTTGCCGGAGCCGGATGCCGCGCCGGCGGGAGGGGCGATCGTGACGGGCGAGCAATGTGCGGTTGAGGCCGAGCCACCCCGCCCATCGCGCGGACTGTTCGGTTGGCTCCGCCGCAGAGGAGCCTGAACCGGGCCTGCGGAAGCGGCAGTTCGCAAGCGCGGGCCTACTCGACGGCGTCGATACCTGTGGTGTCGAGGTCGGTGGCGTCGAGATCCGTGGCGTTGAGATCCGTGGCGTCGAGATCCTTGGCGTAGTGCTCGATGGCCGGCCGGTACGTGATGAGGTCAGGATCGCCGCTCGTCGCCGCGAGAACGGTCAGCAGCAGCCGCATCCCGTCGTGCGCGCGGCCCATGTTGTACAGGGCCATGGCCAGGAACGTCTGGAGGGCATGGTCCTCCGGGAACTCGGTGACGCCGCCGCTCAGCGTGGCGACCGCCTCCGGGTAGCGGCCCAGAGTGCGGTACGTGCTGCCCAGACCGAGCAGAGCGCCACGCCGGTCGTCCGCACCGAGACCGGAGCCGGCGAGTGCCCGCACGTAGTACGGAACGGCATCCGCCTCGAGTCCGAGGGCGTCGTGGACCCAGGCTGTCTGGTACGCGATCTCGGCGTCGTCGGGAAACCGGTCTGACAGCTCGACGAGCCGCTCGCGGGCCTCCTCGCGCAGGCCGTCCTGGCGCAGCCGCACGGCCCGGGCGAGCGACGCGTCCCGGTCGGATCCGGTCACTCCCCGAGCTTCCGGAAGAGGCCCTCTTGCACCACGGACACGAGGAGGTGTCCATCGGCGTCGTAGATCCGGCCGCGCGCCAGACCGCGGCCGCCCGTCGCGATCGGGGACTCCTGGTCGTACAGGAACCACTCGTCCGCACGGAAGGGACGGTGGAACCACATGGCGTGGTCGAGCGAGGCCATGTCGAAACCGCGCTGCCCCCACAGCGGTTCCACGGGGATGCGCACGGCATCGAGGAGGGTCATGTCGCTCGCGTACGTGAGAGCGCAGGTGTGCACGAGCGGGTCGTCGCCGAGGGGCCCGACCGCGCGCATCCACACCGCGCTGCGCGGCTCGGCGCTCTCGATGTCCTCGGGTGACCAGCGCAGCCGGTCCACGTACCGGATGTCGAAGGGCTGGCGCCGCGCCATGAGCTCCAACGTCTCGGGCAGCGCACCCAGATGGGCTTTGACCTCGTCGGCGATCGTCGGCAGGGACTCCGGATCGGGAACCTCGCGCGCCGGCGGCAGCTGGTGCTCGAAGCTCCCGTCCTCGGGCTTGTGGAAGGAGGCGGTCAGATTGAAGATCGTGCGGCCCTGCTGCACGGCGGTGACGCGGCGCGTGGTGAACGACCGGCCGTCGCGGACCCGTTCGACCTGGTACACGATGGGCACGCCGGGGCGGCCCGGACGCAGGAAGTACGCGTGGAGCGAGTGCACGGGCCGGTCGCCCTCGGTGGTGCGGCCCGCCGCGACGAGCGCCTGGCCGGCCACCTGGCCGCCGAAGACCCGCTGCAAAGACTCCTGCGGGCTGCGGCCCCGGAAGATGTTGACCTCGATCTGCTCCAGGTCGAGCAGGTCGACGAGCCGCTCAGCTGGGTTGGTCATGCGTTGTTCTCTCATCTCTGCGCCACGCTCCGAGTGCTGCGTCCGGGGTGCGCGACCGGGTCAGGGCCTACAGCTGGCCGACATCGGTGACACGGATGACCGCACGGCCCTCCGCGTCGGACGCCTCGAGATCGACTTCGGCGCTGATGCCCCAGTCGTGATCGCCGTTCGGATCGGCGAACGTCTGGCGCACCCGCCACAGGCCGTGCGCGGGGTCCTCCTCGATCTGCAGCAGCTTCGGCCCGCGGGCGTCGGGACCGGTGCCGAGATCTTCGTACTCGTCCCAGTACTTGTCCATGGCCTCGCCCCAGGCGTCCGCGTCCCAGCCCGCGTCGGCGTCCAGCTCGCCCAGTTCGTCGACGTTGTCGAGGGCGGCCAGCTCGACCCGTCGGAACATGGCGTTGCGGACGAGCACACGGAACGCGCGCGCGTTCGCCGTGACCGGCTTGACCTGGTCGGCCTTCTCCTGGGCCTCCTCGGCCGTCATGACCTCGGGGTTGGCGAGCTGCTCCCACTCGTCGAGGAGGCTGGAGTCGACCTGGCGGACCATCTCGCCCAGCCAGGCGATCAGGTCCTCGAGGTCCTCGGACTTGAGGTCGTCGGGGACCGTGTGCTCAAGCGTCTTGTACGCGCCGGCGAGGTAACGCAGCACGATGCCCTCGGTGCGGGCGAGCTCGTAGAAGGACACGAACTCCGTGAAGGTCATGGCCCGTTCGTACATGTCACGGATCACGGACTTCGGCGACAGCGGGTGGTCACCCACCCACGGGTGGCTCCTGCGGTACACGTCGTACGCGTGGTAGAGCAGCTCGTCCAGGGGCTTCGGGTACGTGACGTCCTGGAGCCGCTCCATACGGTCCTCGTACTCGACGCCGTCGGACTTCATCGCCGCGACGGCCTCACCGCGCGCCTTGTTCTGCTGGGCGGCGAGGATCTGCCGCGGGTCGTCGAGTGTCGACTCCACGACGGACACCATGTCGAGCGCGTACGACGGCGAGTCCTTGTCGAGCAGCTCGAAGGAGGCGAGAGCGAACGTCGACAGCGGCTGGTTGAGCGCGAAGTCCTGCTGGAGATCGACCGTCAGGCGCACGATCCGGCCCGAGGAGTCGGGTTCGTCGAGCTTCTCCACGATGCCGCCGTCGAGGAGCGAGCGGTAGATGGCGATCGCGCGGCGGATGTGCCGCAGCTGCTGCTTGCGCGGCTCGTGGTTGTCCTCGAGGAGATGGCGCATGGCGTCGAAGGCGTTGCCGGGGCGCGCGATGACCGCGAGCAGCATCATGTGCGTCACCCGGAAGCGGGACGTCAGCGGCTCCGGAGCCGAGCCGATCAGCTTCTCGAAAGTGTTCTCGGACCAGGCGACGAAGCCCTCGGGGGCCTTCTTGCGGACCACCTTGCGGCGCTTCTTCGGGTCGTCCCCCGCCTTAGTGAGCGACTTCTCGTTCTCGATGACGTGCTCGGGCGCCTGCGCCACGACGAGGCCCGCCGTGTCGAAGCCGGCCCGCCCGGCCCGGCCCGCGATCTGGTGGAACTCCCGCGCGCGCAGCGTCCGCACCCGCGTCCCGTCGTACTTCGTCAGAGCGGTGAACAGGACGGTACGGATGGGCACGTTGACCCCCACGCCCAGCGTGTCCGTGCCGCAGATGACCTTCAAGAGGCCCGCCTGCGCGAGCTTCTCCACCAGGCGCCGGTACTTCGGCAGCATGCCCGCGTGGTGCACGCCGATCCCGTGCCGCACGTAGCGCGACAGACTGCGGCCGAACTTGGTGGTGAAGCGGAAGTTGCCGATCAGGTCGGCGATCTTCTCCTTCTCCTCGCGCGTGCACATGTTGATGCTCATGAGTGCCTGCGCGCGCTCGACGGCCTGCGCCTGCGTGAAGTGCACGATGTAGACCGGGGCCTGCCGGGTGTCGAGCAGCTCGGTCAGCGTCTCCGTGAGCGGCGTGAGCCGGTACTCGTAGGAAAGGGGAACCGGACGCGTCGCGGAGCTGACCACGGACGTGGGGCGGCCGGTGCGCCGCGTCAGATCCTTCTCGAACATGGCGACGTCGCCGAGCGTCGCCGACATGAGGATGAACTGTGCCTGGGGGAGTTCGAGCAGGGGAATCTGCCAGGCCCAGCCGCGGTCACCCTCCGCGTAGAAGTGGAACTCGTCCATCACGACCTGGCCGATGTCGGCCCGCGCCCCGTCGCGCAGCGCGATGGACGCGAGGATCTCGGCGGTGCAGCAGATCACGGGGGCGTCGGCGTTGACCGACGCGTCACCCGTGAGCATGCCGACGTTCTCCGTGCCGAAGAGCTTGCACAGCTCGAAGAACTTCTCGGAGACCAGCGCCTTGATCGGTGCCGTGTAGAAGGTGACCTCGTCCCGCGCGAGCGCCGCGAAGTGCGCACCCGCGGCGATCATGCTCTTGCCGGACCCGGTGGGCGTCGAGACGATCACGTTCGCCCCCGACACCACCTCGATCAGCGCCTCCTCCTGGTGGGGATAGAGGGTGATCCCGCGCTCCTCGGCCCACGACTCGAAAGCCTCGTAGAGGGCGTCGGGGTCGGCGGTCTGCGGCAGCTGATCGATAAGGGTCACGCCCCCATATTGCCTGCCTTCCGACCCGATCCGGCAATCGGTTGCCCGTACGAAGATCACGAAAGGTACGCTGTGGCGCCGACGGAGCGTCAGGACGCGGTGGCCCGGGTGGGGACAACTGGGCACCTGCACAAGTGGAATGGGGCGGAACGCAGCCATGATGGGACCGGCACACTCGCTGTCAGGAGCAGCGGCCTGGCTGGGGGTGGGCGCGGCCGCGGCCGCCGCCGGGCACCCCATGCCCTGGCCCGTCGTGCTCGTCGGGGCACTGATCTGCGCGGGCGCAGCCCTCGCCCCCGACCTGGACCACAAGGCGGCCACCATCTCGCGGGCCTTCGGCCCCCTGTCGCGCGGCCTGTGCGAGATCGTCGACAAGCTGTCGTACGCGGTCTACAAGGCGACCCGTATGAAGGGCGACCCGCGCCGTTCCGGCGGACACCGCACCCTCACGCACACCTGGCTGTGGGCGGTCCTGATCGGAGCCGGCGCCTCGGCCGCGGCGATCTTCGGCGGGCGCTGGGCGGTCCTCGCCCTCCTCTTCGTCCACATGGTGCTCGCCATCGAGGGCCTGCTGTGGCGGGCGGCACGCGGTTCCAGCAGCGACGTTCTGGTGTGGCTGCTCGCCGGGACCAGCGCCTGGATACTCGCCGGTATCCTCGACAAGCCGGGCAACGGGTCGGACTGGCTGTTCACGCAGCCCGGCCAGGAGTACCTGTGGCTGGGCCTGCCCATCGTCCTGGGCGCCCTGGTGCACGACATAGGGGACGCGCTCACGGTCTCCGGCTGCCCGGTCCTGTGGCCCATCCCCATCGGCCGCAAGCGCTGGTACCCGATCGGTCCGCCCAAGATGATGCGCTTCCGCGCGGGCAGCTGGGTCGAGCTCAAGGTGCTGATGCCGGTGTTCATGCTGCTCGGCGGAGTGGGGTGTGCGGCCGCGCTCAACGTCATCTGAGCCGCCGCACACACCCAGTCCCGCCCGGGCGGTCACCCGTGCCAGGACCGCCACAGCGCCGCGTACGCACCGTCGGCCGCGACCAGCTGGTCGTGGCTGCCGAGCTCCCTGATCCGCCCCTCCTCGACCACGGCGATCACATCCGCGTCATGAGCCGTGTGCAGCCGGTGGGCGATCGCGACGACCGTGCGGCCGTCCAGGACCCTGCCGAGCGAACGCTCCAGGTTCCTGGCCGCCCGAGGATCGAGCAGCGAGGTCGCCTCGTCGAGGACCAGGGTGTGCGGATCGGCGAGGACGAGGCGGGCCAGCGCGATCTGCTGCGCCTGGGCCGGGGTCAGCGCCACCGCGCCCGAGCCGACCTCGGTGTCGAGGCCTCCGTCGAGCGCCCGCGCCCAGCCGTCCGCGTCGACCGCGCCGAGAGCCGCCCACAGCTCGGCGTCCTCGGCCCCGGTGCGCGCGAGCCGCAGATTGTCGCGCAGGGAGCCGACGAACACGTGGTGCTCCTGGTTGACCAGCGCCACATGCGAGCGCACGCGCTCGGCGGGCATCCGGGAGAGCTCGGCGCCCCCCAGCGTGACCTGCCCGGTGCGCGGCGCGTAGATCCCGGCGAGCAGCCGGCCGAGCGTGGACTTGCCCGCTCCGGACGGACCGACCAGCGCGAGCCGTGTCCCGGGCCGCACGTCGAGGGACACCTGGCGCAGGACGTCCACGCCCGCCCGGTACCCGAAGTGCACGTCGTCGGCCTGCACGTGCCGGCCGTCCGGCGCCACCGAGGCGTCGCCCGCGTCCGGCTCGATGTCCCTGACCCCCACGAGCCGGGCCAGCGACACCTGGGCGACCTGGAGCTCGTCGTACCAGCGCAGGATCAGACCCAGCGGGTCGACCAGCATCTGGGCGATGAGCGCGCCCGTGGTCAGCTGCCCGACGCCGATCCAGCCCTGGAGTGCGAAGACACCGCCGATCAGGAGCACCGAGCACAGCACCGTCACATGGGTGGCGTTGATGACAGGGAAGAACACCGACCGCAGATAGAGCGTGTAGCGCTCCCACGCCGTCCATTCCTTGACCCGCCGGTCGGACATGGCCACGCGGCGGTCGCCGAGCCGGTGGGCCTCGATGGTGCGCCCGGCGTCGACGGTCTCCGCGAGGGCCGCGGCCACCGCGGCGTAGCCGGCGGCCTCCGAGCGGTAGGCGGACGGGGCCCGCTTGAAGTACCAGCGGCAGCCGACGACGAGCAGCGGTACCGCGACGAGGACCGCCGGCGCCAGTGGCGGCGCGGTCACGGCGAGACCGCCGAGGAGCAGCCCCACCCACACGACGCCGATGGACAGCTGGGGAACGGCCTCGCGCATCGCGTTGGCGAGCCGGTCGATGTCGGTGGTGATACGGGAAAGGAGGTCACCGGTACCGGCCCGTTCGAGCACGCCGGGCGGCAGGCCGACCGCTCGTACGAGGAAGTCCTCGCGCAGGTCCGCCAGCATCCGCTCGCCGAGCATCGCGCCCCGCAGCCGCACCTGCCGCACGAACACGGCCTGGAGGACGAGCGCGACGACGAACACGGCGATGGTGATGCCCAGATGCTTCACGCGCAGCCGGTCCGTGCCGTCGGAGACGTCCTGGACCAGGGCGCCGAGCAGATAGGGGCCGACCATCGACGCCACGACGGCGATGGTGTTCACGCCGATGAGCAGCAGGAACGCGCGGCGGTGCCGCTGGTACAGCTCGCGGACGTAGGACCGGACGGTTGCCGGGGCGCCGACGGGCAGGGTGTTCGCGGTGGTCGGGGCCGCCGGGTCGTAGGCCGGTGGCGCCAGGCCGATCATGCCGTCTCCTCGATCTCGGTGAGTTCTTCGATGCCCGCGTCGCCGATGCCCGGTTCGTCGCGCAGAGAGGTGCCGGCGTTCCGGGACAGCGCCGCCGACGCCGCCTCCTCGTCGGTCTCGCGGGTCACGACGGCCCGGTACCGGGGCTCGGTGAGCACCAGCTCCCGGTGCTCGCCGACCGCCGCGACCGTGCCCTCGTGGACCAGGACGACCCGGTCCGCGCGGTCGAGCAGCAGCGGCGAGGAGGTGAGTACGACGGTCGTACGCCCGCTGCGCAGCGCCCGTAGGCCCTCGGCGATCCTGGCCTCGGTGTGGGAGTCGACGGCGGACGTCGGCTCGTCGAGGACCAGCGCCTCCGGGTCGGTGACCAGGGACCGCGCAAGAGCGAGCCGCTGCCGCTGGCCTCCGGAGAGGGAACGGCCGCGTTCGGTGATCCGCGCATTCATCGGGTCGGCGTCCAGGGACGCCTGCGAGAGCGCGTCCAGCACGTCGGCGCACTGTGCCGCGGCCAGCGCCTCCTCGGGGCGCACGGATCCCGAGGACGGGACGTCGAGCAGTTCGGCGAGCGTGCCCGACAGCAGCACCGGGTCCTTGTCCTGGACCAGCACGGCGGTGCGGGCTGTGTCGAGCGGCAGCTCGTCGAGCGGCACCCCGCCGAGCAGCACAGAGGGCAGCGCGGTGACGGGTGTTGCCGCCTTGTCGGGGTTGCGTCCGGAGCCGGAATCCGAATCCGAGCCGGACCCTGACCCGTTACCCGAAGCCGAAGCCGAAGCCGAAGCCGAAGCCGAATCCGAGGCCGAAGCCGAATCCGAGGCCGAAGCCGAATCCGAGGCCGAAGCCGAAGCCGAATCCGAGGCCGAAGCCGAACGGGTCCCGGGGTCCGCGTCCGTGGGGTGTCCCCCGAGCCGGTCCGCGAGCCGGCCCGCGAGGTCCGGGTCGCCGCACACCACGGCGGTGAGCCGGCCCGCGGGGGCCAGCAGCCCCGTCACCGGGTCGTACAGGTCACCGGCCGGTGCCTCGGCGGCGCGGAGTCCGCCCGGCTCCGTGACCCGTTCGAGGGAGAGGACGCGCGCCGCGCGCTGGGCCGAGGGGCGCGAGAAGGAGTACGCCATGGCGATTTCCTCGAAGTGCCGCAGCGGGTAGTTGAGGATCATCACGGCGCTGTACACGGTGACGAGTTCACCGACGGTGATCCGGCCCTGGCGGGCCAGTTCGATGCCGTACCAGACGACCGCGATCAGCAGCAGGCCCGGCAGCAGCACCTGGACCGCGGAGATCAGGGACCACATGCGCGCGCTGCGCACGGCGGCCGTACGGACCTCCTGCGAGGCGCGGCGGTAGCGGTCGAGGAACAGTTCCTCACCGCCGATGCCGCGCAGGACACGCAGTCCCGCGACGGTGTCCGAGGCGAGTTCCGTGGCGCGGCCCGCTTTCTCGCGCTGTTGGTCGGCGCGGCGGGTGGCGCGGGGGAGGAGCGGCAGGACGGCGAGCGCGAGGACCGGCATGCCGACGGCGACGACGATGCCGAGCGCCGGCTGGTAGAGGACGAGCCCGACGCAGACCACGACGACGGTGAGCGCGGCGGCGGCGAAACGCGACAGCGCCTCGACGAACCAGCCGATCTTCTCGACGTCGCCCGTGGAGACGGCGACGACCTCACCGGCGGCGACCCGACGGGTCAGCGCGGCGCCCAGGGCCGCCGTCCTGCGGGCGAGGAGCTGCTGGACCCGGGCGGCCGCGGTGATCCAGTTGGTGACCGCCGTCCGGTGCAGCATCGTGTCGCCGAGGGCCAGCGCGGCGCCGAGGAGCAGGATGAGCCCGCCCGCGAGGGCGAGCCGTGAGCCTGAGCCGTCGACCACGGCCTGCACGGCGAAGCCGACGCCGTAAGGAAGGGAGGCGACGGACAGGAAGTGCAGGAGTCCCCAGCACAGGGACTTGAGCTGGCCGCCGAGCTGGTTCCGGCCGAGCCAGAGCAGGAAGCGGGGGCCGGAGCGGGCGTCTGGCAGGCCCGGGTCGGGATACGGAAGATCGTGGATCTGCATGGTGTCCCAGGGCTTGGAAGGGAATGCGAAGTCGGGGGTACGGACGGAACAAACCGTGCAAGGTTCGCGGGATTCAGGCACCGGAGGCAAACGGTTTTCCGCCGTGGGGCAAAGTTTCGGCCCGCGTTCGACGCTGGGGGCAGGGTCGGTCGGGGGCACCTGGTGCGTGGTGCGACCATGGACCGCATGCGTAACGCGGGTGCGGTTCGAACGGCGGTCGCTGCGGCGGCCTGCAGCGTCCTTCTCATGACCCTGTCCGCCTGCGGCGGTTCGAGCGGGGGCGACGGGACCGGGCGCAAGGCCGCGTCGGGCTCGGGCGACTCCGGGCAGGAGGACCGCCCGGCCGTCGACCTCAAGCGCATTCCCGACGTCGGGGACCAGCTCCAGTCGAAGATCCCGCAGAACGCGGGACAGGTCGTCGCGGTCTACGGCGACGGCAAGAATTCCGGTGACTCGACCGTCGTGCTCTACACGAAGTCCGGTTCGACCTGGGACAAGACGCGTAGCTGGCCCGCCCACAACGGCAAGAAGGGCTGGACCGCCGACCACCGCGAGGGCGACAAGCGAAGCCCCATAGGAGTGTTCACGCTCACCGACGCGGGCGGTGTGCTCGCCGACCCGGGCGCGAAGCTGCCCTACACGCAGGCCGCGTCGTTCCAGGCCCCGCACTACTGGGCCAAGTCGCACTGGAACGACTTCGACTACGTCATCGCCATCGACTACAACCGCGTGAAGGGCACCGCGCCGAACGACCCGACCCGGCCCGAGGGGCAGACCAAGGGCGGCAGTATCTGGCTCCATATGGACCACGGCAGCGGCACATCGGCATGCGTGAGCCTGTCGAAGTCCGGCATGGAGTACCTGCTGCGCACGATCGACCCCAAGCAGCACCCGGTCGTGGTCATGGGCGACAAGGCGTCATTGAAGAGCTGAGGAGCTGACGCGTCGCCCGGCATTCGCACGGGCTGTTGCGGCGGCGGCGTCCCGCCCCGTACAACACCCCTCATGAGAAGACGCGTCATGTCCATGCTGGCCGCGGTGACCCTCGCGGCCGCAGCCCTCGCCGGCCAGGCCACCGCCGCCTCCGCCGAAGCCCGTCCCGCCGAGGCCTCCGCCGACAGCCGTCCCGCCGCACCCCAACCCGCCGCTCCACCAACGGAGTTCGGCACCGACTGGCACGACCCGATCACCGCCACGCCACCGGTGGCCAAGCCCGCCACCAAGTCCTGCCGCGTGACGCTCGCGGAGACCGAGTTCCGTGACTTCACGCCCTACAAGGGCAGTTACACCCCGCCCAAGAATTGCGGCGACCGGTGGAGCAAGGTCGTCCTGCGCCTCGAAGGCAAGGTCAAGGGGCGGCAGTTCGACCGTCTCGGCTATCTGCACATAGGCGGCGTCGAAGTCCTGCGCACCTCCACCCCCGAGCCCTCGCCCGACGGCATCGCCTGGAATGTGGAGAAGGACGTCACCCGCTACAGCGACACCCTGCGGGCCGACCAATCGGTCGAGATGCTCATAGGCAACGTTGTCGACGACACGTACACCGGCGTCATCGAGGTCAAGGCCACCCTCACCTTCTACGCCGCCGAGCCGCACGCGAAGCGTCAGCCCGCCACGGACACCCCCGACCGCGTACTCACGCTCGACCAGGGCAGACTCACCACCCCGCGCAACAGCGAGCGCATCGTCGCCGAGGTGTACGCCACCGGATCGGGCGGCGGCTGCGAGGAGTTCTGGTACCTGGCGGTGCCGAACGAGGTCCCGTACTCGTGCAAGGCGGACGGCGGCCCGTACCGCGAGGTGCAGATCTCCGTGGACGGCCAACTCGCGGGCATCGCCTCGCCGTTCCCGAACGTCTGGACGGGAGGCTGGTCCAACCCCTTCCTCTGGTACGTGATTCCGGCCCCCGGAGCCTTCGACGTCCGGCCCCTGCAGTACGACCTGACGCCGTTCGCCGGACTCCTCGACGACGGCCGTCCGCACCAGGTCGACGTCTCCGTCGTGGGTGTCCCGAAGGGGCAGAGCGGCTGGAGCGCGCCGGTCAACGTGCTCGTCTGGCAGGACAGCGGGAGTGCGCACGTCACCGGCGCGCTGACCGGCCACAAGGAGAGCGAGCCGGACAGCTCGACGACGTACACGCCCGGCACGGACGAGTACCGCCTCGACGCGAAGGGCGGGCACAGGCTGACGGTGTCCGGCTACGTGAACACCTCCCACGGCCGCGTCGCCACCACCGTCACCCGCGATCTCACCAGCACGTCCACGCACCGATGGACCGACGGCGAGAACAACGACGCCCTGAAGGGGACTTGGACCGACCGTCAGACCGTCGTCTCCGGCCGTAACACCCTTCGTACGAACCGGACCTACACGATGGACGGCGCCACCACGCTCGACGCGGACAACCGGCTGCGGACCGTGATCGAGCTCGGCGACCGGGCGGAGACGGGACGGGGCACGGGCGCGGGCCGCACGGCATGGACGGTGCTCGACGACGCCTACACGGGCGACGCCTCGTACGCGGCGAACGTTCCGCGTGACGAACGGCACGCTGTCGGGACCAGCCGTGAGCGATACCGCCTGACCAGCCCCGACGGTTGCTACGACCGAGAACTGAATACGGCACAGGGTGCGCTGACGGTGGACCGCAGGCGCTGCTGAGGGGCGCGGCGGAAGGCATGGGCGCTCAGGTCTTGGAGCAATATCCAAGATTTGGGCCGATGTGACATCGGGGTCTTCTACGAGAGCTGCCACTCCGACATAGTGACGCTTCGCGGAACAGATATTGGAATCAAGTTTCCGCATAGCAGAATCTGCACAAGTCACTGACGTTGCTCCGGAGGAATGCCCCGTGCCGCAGTCCGTACCGTCCCTGCCGCGACGCGCCGCACGCGTACTACGCACCTCGTTGTTCGCGCAGGTCGCCTGCGCACTCGTGATCGGAGTCGTCGTCGGGCGGCTGTGGCCCCACGCGGGCACGGCCGTCCAACCGCTCGGCGACGGCTTCGTACGTCTCATCAAGGCGATGATCGCGCCCCTTGTCTTCTGCGTGGTCGTCGCCGGAATCACCAAGGCCGGAGACCTCAAGGCCTTCGGCCGCATCGGGCTCAAGGCCCTTCTCTGGTTCGAGGCGGCGACGACCGTCGCCCTCGTCGTCGGCCTGCTCGCCGGAAACCTGGCGGGCCCCGGCGTCGGCATGAACGTGGACCCGGCCAAGCTGGACGCGTCCGCCGTCGAGGAAAAGACCGGCGGCGGCTCGCTCCCGTCCACCGGCGACTTCATCCTGCACTCGCTCCCCGACAGCGCGGTCGGCGCCTTCGCCGAGAACTCGCTGCTCCAAGTGCTCGTCCTCGCCTGCCTCGTGGGCGCCGCGCTGCTGCACCTCGGCAACACCAAGGTCCCCGCGATCCTGCCCGCCATCGAACAGGGCCAGGAAGTGGTCTTCGCCGTCGTCGGCTTCATCATGAAGCTGGCCCCGCTCGCCGTGTTCGGCGCGACGGCGCACCTGGTGGGGGAGTACGGCCTCGGCGCCCTGTCGACGTACGGCAAGCTCATCGGCGTCTGTTACGCCGTCGCCGTGGTCTTCCTCGTGCTCCTCGGCCTCGCCATGAAGGCGGTCACCGGACTGAGCCTGTGGAAGTTCGTCCGCTACACACGCGAGGAACTGCTCCTCGCGCTCGGCACCGCCTCCAGCGAGACGGTCATGCCCCGCATGATGCAGAAACTGCGCCACGCCGGCTGCCGCGACGACGCGGTGGGCCTGGTCCTGCCGACGGGGTACTCGTTCAACCTCGACGGGGCGTCGATCTATCTCTCCATCGGTACGTTGTTCATCGCGCAGGCCGTCGGCGTGGACCTCTCGCTCGGCCAGCAGATCACCGTGGTGATCGTTCTGATGCTCACCAGCAAAGGCATGGCGGGCGTGCCCGGTTCGGCCTTCCTCGCCCTGTCGGCCACCGCGTCCGCCCTCGGGGTCATCCCGGCCGGCGCCGTCGCCCTGCTGCTCGGCGTCGACCGCATCATGGACGCCATGCGCGTCTCCACGAACCTGCTCGGCAACTGCGTGGCCGTCTTCGTGGTCTCCCGCTGGGAGGGCGCGCTCGACACGGCCAAGGCCAAGAAGGTGCTGGGCGGCGAGATCCCGTTCGTACCGGAGGAGGACCGCGACGAGCCGGTCACATCGCCCGAGCTCGCGAAGCCCCAGGACTCCCAATCCACCGCGGAGCCGGTGGGGTGAACCCGAGCTGGGGCCCGGCACACGCGCGCTCGTGTGCCGGGCCCCCGCGCCGTCAGGCCTCCGCGGGCTTCTCGGAATCCACCCCCGGCCGCGCCTTCTTCCACATCCCGCGCGTGAAGTCGGGGATCGCCTGAGGCGCACCCTTCGCCTTGATGGACAAGTGGCTCAGCGGCACCGGAGACGTCCACGTAGCGGCGTCGTACACGTCGAAGTCCGGTACCAGGCCCACTCGCAGACACTGCATCAGACGGAACACCATGATGTAGTCCATGCCGCCGTGGCCGCCCGGCGGGTTGGAGTGCTCCTTCCACAACCAGTGGTCGAAGTCGGTGTACTTGGAGAAGTCACCCCAGGAGTCGTTCGTGTGGTCCGGCTCTATATAGATCCGCTCCGGGTAGTCCTCGAACACACCCTTCGTGCCGCCGAGGCTGTTGATCCGCGAGTAGGGGTGGGGCGTGGACACATCGTGTTCGAGCCGGATGACGCGCCCCTTCGCCGTCTGGACCAGGCTGATGGTGCGGTCGGACTCGATGTACGTCTCCTTCCAGCTCGAGTCGCCCTTCGGCATGTGGGCCTCGCGGTACTGGGCGAGGCCCAGCGAGGGCGTGCCGAAGCTGGAGATGTGCGTGACGCGGTCACCGCGGTTGATGTCCATGTAATTGGCGACCGGGCCGAAGCCGTGGTTGGGGTACAGATCGCCGCGCAGCCGCGTGTGCCACAGGCGCCGCCACGGGCCCTCGTAGTAGTCGGGGTCGAACATCAGGCCGCGCAGGTCGTGGTTGTAGGCGCCCGCTCCGTGGAGCAGGTCGCCGAACTTGCCGGCGTGCGCCATCCGCAGGACTCGCATCTCGTTCCTGCCGTAGCAGCAGTTCTCCAACTGCATGCAGTGCCTGCGGGTGCGCTCGGAGAGATCGACCAACTCCCAGAGCTGGTCGAGCTGGAGGGCGATCGGACACTCCACACCGACGTGCTTGCCGTTCAGCATCGCCGTCTTCGCCATCTCGAAGTGCCAGTCCCAGGGCGTCGCCGCGTACACGAAGTCGATGTCGCCCCGTTTGCACAGGTTCTCGAAGTCGTGATCGCCCTTGGTGTACGTCGCCGGGGCGGGCTGGCCCGCGGCTGTCACCTTGGCCGCCGCTCTCGCGGTCTTGTCCTTCACCGGGTCGCAGAGCGCGACCACTTGGACCCCAGGGATCGCCAGGAACAGATCGATCATGCTGCCGCCACGGTTGCCGAGCCCGATGATGCCGACCCGCACGGTGGAACGCCCCTCGAAGGGCACGCCGACCATGGTCTCGCCCTTTCGGGCCGGAGCCTCGGCGGCCGTCGCCCCGGTCTGCCCGGCCCCGCCGCGCCCGGCCTCGGCCTGCCCGTCGGCGGCCTGCGCCGCGCCACCGGTGAACGCGCCGAGCCCGAGCCCCGCCCCGGCGATGCCGGCCGTCCGCAGGACGGACCTGCGGGACTGCCCGGCGGCGTCGTGTTCGGGATGTTCGGGCTGCTCGTGGCTCGCGTCGGGTGCCGGTGTCGCGTTGTCGTCGTGCATCGGACCTCCATCGATGGGTGGGTGCGCTGCAAGCGCTAGCCACCCTGGAGGGGACGACACCGGGGCGCAAGGGACAGAAGCGGTCAGGGAGTTGGACTTTCTTTACGGACTCTTGGGGACTCATGGGTAGCGGGGGAGGGGTCCGCGCCCTTCCGCATCCCGCGTGGCGGCATGCTTGCCGCCTCATTGAGGGTTTCCTGGCCGCCGCGTTCGCCGCCGCGCAGCTTGCCGCGGTCCCCGCCCAGGGGCGGGGACCCGGTCCACGAGCGTGGTTCTGAACTCCGGATCCACGCCCCTGCGGGCGGACGGCTGGAATATAGCGACAGGCCCGGAAACTCGGTATCCACGCCTCTGCGGGCGGGCGGGCGGACGACGCGAACGCGGCGCGGCAGACCCTAGGGACGCGTCGCGTGCTCCAGCTCCACGATCACGGAGTAATAGCTGCGGCCCGTCGCGTGATCCATGCCCACCTCACACATCCGGTTCGCCGACAGATGCGCGTCGAAGCCACGGGCGGTCACCTCGGCCGCCTCCTTGCGGGTGGCCGACTCGGTGAGTTCCTTGTGGAGCATGCCCCGGTCGCCCGCGAAGGCACAGCACCCCGCGTCGTCCGGGACGACGACCTCGTCGGCGCAGGCCTCGGCGACGGCCCGCAACTGCGCTACATCGCCCAGGTGTTCCATGGAACACGTCGGATGAAGGACCGCCGAACCGACCGTCCGGTGCACCGTCAGGTGTGGCAGCAGCTCGTCCGCCGCCCACACGATCGAGTCGACGATCTTGAGCTCCTTGTGCAACTCCCTGTTGTCGTCCGTCAGATAGGGGACGACCTCATGGGCGATGCCGAGCGTGCACGACGAGGCGTCGACGACGAGCGGCAGTCTGCCGCCGGCGGTCCAGCCCCAGGCCGCTTCGACGATCCGGTTCGCCATGACGGTGGTGCCCTCGTCGTAGCCCTTCGAGTGCCAGATCGTGGCGCAGCACGTCCCTGCGACATCGTCCGGAATCCAGACCGGCCGCCCCGCGCGCGCGGAGACGGCGACCATGGCCTGCGCGAGGGACACGTCCCCCGGGGTGCCGAAGATGCGGTTGACGCAGGCTGGGTAGTAGACCGCGGCGGCCCCCACGCGCGCGGTGCGCGGCAGCTTCCGGGCGGCGGCAGCGGGGATCTCGGGCAGCCACTCCGGTACGAGGTCGGGGCGGACGGCCTTGCGGGCGGCCTGGGTCACGGAGGTCAGAAGCCGGTCGCCGATCTTGCCGGCGGCCGCCACGGCGAGCCGCGCCGACGCCTCGACGGCCTTGAAGTTCTTCGCCGTGAACGCGGTCACCTTCTCCTCGCGCGGGGTGTGCCGCGCGTGCCGGAACTCCTTCATGAAGGCGCCCGTGTCGATGCCGACCGGGCACGCCAGCTTGCAGGTCGAGTCGCCTGCGCACGTGTCCACCGCGTCGTACCCGTACGCCTCGACGAGACCGTCCTCGACCGGTGAACCGGACGGCTGGCGCATCATCTCGCGGCGCAGGACGATGCGTTGGCGGGGTGTGGTCGTCAGGTCCTCGCTGGGGCATGTCGGTTCACAGAAGCCGCACTCGATGCACGGGTCGGCGATCAGCTCCACCTTGGGGATCGTCTTGAGGCCGCGCAGATGGGCCTTGGGATCGCGGTCGAGGACGATACGCGGCGCGAGGACTCCGTCCGGGTCGATGACCTGCTTGGTGCGCCACATCAACTCCGTGGCCTTCGCGCCCCATTCGAGTTCCAGGAACGGCGCGATGTTGCGCCCCGTGGCGTGCTCGGCTTTGAGGGAACCGTCGAAGCGCTCGACGGTGAGGCGGCAGAACTCGTCCATGAACGCCGCGTACCGCTCGACGTCCTCGGGCCTGCCCGCGTCGAAGGCGAGCAGGAAGTGCAGATTGCCGTGCGCCGCATGGCCGGCGACGGCGGCGTCGAAGCCGTGCCGCGTCTGGAGTTCGAGGAGCGCCTCGCACGCCTCGGCCAGGCGCGACGGCGGCACCGCGAAGTCCTCGGTGATCAGCGTCGTCCCTGAGGGGCGTGATCCGCCGACCGCCGTCACGAACGCCTTACGGGCCTTCCAGTAGCCACCGATCGTCTTCGCGTCCCGCGTGAACGCGTTGGTCACCGAGGCCACGGGCGCCACCAGTTCGAGCCTGTCCAGCACCTCGGCGGCCGCCGCCTCGTAACGCTCCTGGGCGGGCTCGTCCGGCGCGCGGAACTCCACCAGGAGCGCCGTCGTCGACTTGGGCAGGCGCGCCCAGTCGGCGGGCACCCCCTCCACACGCACCGAGGCCCGCAGCGTATTGCCGTCCATCACCTCGACGGCGATCGCGCCCGCCTCGTTGAACAGCGGGACCGCCGCCGCCGCCGCGGGCAGCGAGGGGAAGAACAGCAGCGCCGTGGACACCTTCCGGTCGAGGGGCAGCGTGTCGAAGACGACCTCGGAGATGAAGCCGAACGTCCCCTCGGACCCCACCATGAGGCCGCGCAGGATCTCCACCGGGGTCGCGCCGTCCAGGAACGCGTCCAGGCGGTAGCCGTTGGTGTTCTTGATCTCGTACTTGGCGCGGATACGGGCGACCAGCTCCGCGTCGGCCTCGATCTCGCCCTTGATCTCCAACAGGCCTACGCACAGCGCCGGTTCCGCGTGCTCGAGCAGTGCGTCCGCGTCGGGGTCGGCCGTGTCCACCACGGTGCCCGAGGGCAGGACGAAGGTGAGCGAGGCGACCGTCCGGTACGAGTTCCTGGTGGTGCCCGCCGTCATGCCCGAGGCGTTGTTCGCGACGACTCCGCCGATGGTGCAGGCGATCGCGCTGGCCGGGTCCGGGCCGAGCACGCGCCCGTGCCGCGCGAGCGTCGTGTTGGCACGCACGACCGTCGTGCCCGGGCCGATCCTGGCCCGCTCGCCGTCACCGATGACCTCGACGCCCGCCCAGTGCTTGCGGACGTCCACGAGGATGTCCTCGCCCTGAGCCTGCCCGTTCAGCGACGTGCCCGCCGCGCGGAAGACCACCTCGCGGCCCTTGCCGTGTGCGTACGACAGGATGGCCGACACGTCGTCGATGTCCTCGGCGACCACCACGACCTGCGGCACGAAACGGTAGGGACTCGCGTCGGAGGCGTACCGCACGAGGTCGGAGATGTGCGCGAGGACCTTGTCCGTCCCCAGGAGCCCGGACAGCTCGGAGCGCAGCGGCTCGGGGGTCCCGCCGGCCTGCGCGTCCGGCACCCGGTCGGGCGCCGTGCCTCCCGCGTGCGGTCCCGGGCGCAGCGCTTCCGGCTTCGGCTCCAGCAGGGGCATGCCTCTTCAACCTCTCCTCGGCTGCTGTCGGCCCGTGGCTAACAGCGGTGGTCGTACGGTGTCTCGAACAGCGCGTTCAGCAGGACGCCCAGCTGGGCGCGCTGGTCGGGGCTCAATGGAGCCAGGATGTCCTCTGCGGCGGTCCTGCGCGCGCTGCGCAGCTCACGCAGCGCCTTGCGGCCCTGTTCCGTGAGCTCGATGCGGATCACCCTGCGGTTCGTGGGATCGGGCACCCGGCGCACCAGGTCGGCCGTCTCCAGGCCGTCGACCAGGGTCGTCACGGCGCGGGGCACGACTTCGAGGCGCTCGGCGAGGTCGGCCATGCGCGGCGGTGCGTCGTAGTGCACGAGGGTCCGCAGGAGCCGGGACTGGGCGGGTGTGATCCCGACCGGCTCCAGATAGCGCTTCTGGATCCGCTGCAGCCGCCGGGTCAGCCGGAGCAGTTGTTCCGCGAGAAGGCCGTCAACGTCCGGGGTACTCATGTGCGGAACAATATCAGGACCTTGTGCATTGTGAGTATAGGTAACAATGAGCTATGCTCCCTGAGACCTTGAATCGCCACTCGTAGGAGGCTCATGCATCACGACGAACCCGGCTGGACGCCGTCGCCCTCCGACGCCACGTCGCCGGAGCCGCGGCAGATGCGTCGCATCCTGGCCCTCTTCCGTCCCTACCGCGCCCGCCTCGCGCTGGTCGGCCTCCTCGTCGGCGCCGCCTCGCTGGTCTCGGTCGCCACGCCCTTCCTGCTCAAGGAGATCCTCGACACCGCGATCCCGCAGGGGCGCACGGGCCTGCTGAGCCTGCTCGCCCTGGGCATGATCCTCAGCGCCGTCATGACCAGCATCTTCGGCGTCCTGCAGACCCTGATCTCCACGACGGTCGGCCAGCGCGTCATGCACGACCTGCGCACCGCCGTGTATGGCCGGCTCCAGCGCATGTCGCTCGCCTTCTTCACCAGGACCCGCACGGGCGAGGTCCAGTCCCGCATCGCCAACGACATCGGTGGCATGCAGGCGACGGTCACCTCCACCGCCACGTCCCTGGTCTCGAACCTCACCAGTGTGGTCGCCACCATCGTGGCGATGGTCGCGCTCGACTGGCGGCTCACGGCCGTCTCGCTGCTCCTGCTGCCCGTCTTCGTGTGGATCAGCCGCCGCGTCGGCCGCGAGCGCAAGAAGATCACCACGGAACGCCAGAAGCAGATGGCCGCGATGGCCGCCACGGTCACCGAGTCCCTCTCCGTGAGCGGCATCCTCCTAGGCCGCACCATGGGCCGTGCCGACTCACTCACCCGGTCGTTCGCCGACGAGTCCGAGCAGCTCGTCGGGCTCGAGGTCCGGTCGAACATGGCGGGGCGCTGGCGCATGGCCGTCATCACGATCGTCATGGCCGCCATGCCCGCCGTCATCTACTGGGTCGCGGGCGTCGCGCTCCAGTTCGGCGGTCCCGCGGTCTCGATCGGCACCCTGGTCGCCTTCGTCTCGCTCCAGCAGGGCCTGTTCCGGCCGACCGTGAGCCTGCTCGCCACCGGCGTCCAGATTCAGACCTCGCTGGCGCTCTTCCAGCGCATCTTCGAGTACCTCGACCTGCCGATCGACATCACCGAGCCCGAGAAGCCCGTCCGCCTCGACACGATCAAGGGCGAAGTCCGCTTCGAGGACGTCGAGTTCCGTTACGACGCCGCCGACGGAAAGAGCGCGGCGATACTCGACGGGATCGACGTCACCGTCCCCGCGGGTGGCAGCCTGGCCGTCGTCGGCCCCACCGGTTCCGGCAAGTCCACGCTCAGTTACCTGGTGCCGCGTCTGTACGACGTCACCGGCGGCCGTGTCACTCTCGACGGAGTGGACGTGCGTGACCTGGACTTCGACACCCTCGCGAGGGCCGTCGGCGTCGTCTCCCAGGAGACGTACCTCTTCCACGCCTCCGTCGCGGAGAACCTCCGGTTCGCCAAGCCCGACGCCACGGAGGAGGAGTTGCACGCGGCGGCCAGGGCTGCCCAGATCCACGAGCACATCGCGTCCCTGCCCGACGGGTACGACACCGTCGTCGGCGAGCGCGGCCACCGGTTCTCCGGCGGCGAGAAGCAGCGCCTCGCCATCGCCCGCACGATCCTGCGCGACCCGCCGATCCTCATCCTCGACGAGGCGACGAGCGCACTGGACACCCGCACCGAGTTCGCCGTGCAGGAGGCCATCGACGCGCTGTCGGCCAACCGCACGACCGTGACCATCGCCCACCGGCTCTCCACGATCCGGAGCGCCGACCAGATCGTCGTTCTCGACGGCGGGCAGGTGGCCGAGCGTGGCACCCATGAGGAGCTTCTGGAGCGGGACGGCCGCTATGCCGCCCTGGTCCGCAGAGACTCGCAACTGGAGCCCGCACGCTAGGCCGTGGACGGGTCTGCGGGTGACGTCGGATCGTGCAAGGGCGGCCTGTTCGGGGGTGTCACACAGCGACCGGCGCCTCGGCCAGCAGGCGCTTGATGTCCCGTACGGCCGCGTGTCCCGCGCGGTTCGCGCCGATCGTGCTGGCCGAAGGCCCGTAGCCCACCAGATGGATCCGCGGATCGGCGACCACCCGGGTGTCCTCGGCCTGGATGCCGCCGCCGGGACCGCGCAGCTTCAGCGGCGCCAGATGCTCGATCGCGGGCCGGAAGCCCGTGGCCCACAGGATGACGTCCGCGTCGACCCGCCGGCCGTCGTCCCACTCCAGGCCGGACGGCGTGATCCGGTCGAACATCGGCAGCCGGTCGAGCACACCGTCGGCGCGGGCCTGCCGGATCGCGTCGTTCAGCGGCAGCCCCGTCACCGACACCACGCTCTGCGGGGGCAGCCCCGCCCGGACCCGTTCGTCGACCAGCGCGACGGCCGCGCGGCCGAGGTTCTCGTCGAAGGGGCCCTCGTTGTAGACGGGCGGCCGGCGCGTCACCCAGGTCGTCGCGGCAGCGTAGGGCGCGATCTCCATCAGATGCTGCGTCCCGGAGGCGCCGCCGCCCACCACGATCACCCGCTGTCCGCGGAACGCCTCCGGGCCCGGATAGATCGCGGTGTGGAGCTGACGCCCGCGGAACGTCTCCTGTCCCGGGTAGCGCGGCCAGAACGGCCGGTCCCAGGTACCCGTCGCATTGATCAGCGCCCGCGTCGACCACGTCCCGTCGGACGTCTCGACGAGCAGCCTCCCGCCGCCCCCTTCACGCACGGCACGCACATCGACGGGACGCCGCACCCGCAGGTCGAACATCTCCTCGTACGAGGCGAAGTACGCCGCGATCACCTCCGACGACGGCCGGGCCGGGTCCGCGCCGGTCAGCTCCATGCCCGGCAGCGAGTGCATGCCGTGCACCTTGCCGTACGTCAGTGAAGGCCAGCGGAACTGCCAGGCGCCGCCGGGGCGCGGGGAGTGGTCGAGCACGACGAAGTCCCGCTCCGGCTCGAAGCCGGCCCGGCGCAGGTGATAGGCGCTGGACAGTCCTGCCTGTCCAGCGCCTATGACGACCACGTCGACCTCAAGTACGTCCGCTGTGTCCCGCACCCCGATATCGTTCACGCTTCTACTAACTGCACCGGGGTCGTGGATCTTCCCGCAGGGGTGGCGCGACGGTTCAGCGGCCCCCGGCTACCAAAAGAGGCGCGCCACCGACGGCAGGCCCGGTGAGCGGTGACGCCGGTACCCGCGGCAGCAGACCGCGCGCCGCCAGAACCGGGATCATGCCCTCCCCGAACCAGTACGCCTCCTCCAGATGGGGATAGCCCGACAGGACGAAGTGCTCGACGCCCAGCGCGTGGTACTCCTCGATCCGGTCCGCGACGTCGTAGTGGCTGCCGACGAGCGCCGTGCCCGCGCCGCCCCGCACCAGACCCACGCCCGCCCACAGGTTCGGGGATATCTCCAGGTCGTCGCGCGAGCCCCCGTGGAGCGCCAGCATCCGCTGCTGCCCGACCGACTCGCTGCGGCCGAGCGCCTCCTGAGCGGCGGCCACCGTCTCCGGCGACAGGTCGTCGAGCAGCCGGTTCGCCGTCGCCCACGCCTCCGCCGACGAGTCGCGCGAGATGGTGTGCAGCCGGATCCCGAAGCGGACCGTGCGCCCCTCCTTCTCGGCGAGCCCCCGGATCCAGTCGATCTTCTGCTTCACCTGTTCGGGCGGCTCGCCCCAGGTGAGATAGACATCGGTGTGCCGCGCGGCGACCGGACCCGCCGCGGCCGACGAACCGCCGAAGAAGATCTCCGGCAGCGGGTCCGGCGGCAGCGCGGTGAGACCGCCCTCCACCTGGTAGTGCTCACCGTCGAAGTCGAACGGCTGCCCGCTCCACACACCCCGCACGACCGACAGGAACTCGTCGGTCCGCGCATAGCGCCGGTCGTGGTCCAGGTGGTCGCCGAAGCGCCGCTGCTCGGTCGAGTCACCACCCGTCACCACGTTCAGTAGCAGCCGCCCGCGCGTGATCCGCTGATACGTCGCCGCCATCTGGGCGGCGAGCACCGGCGAGATCACCCCGGGCCGGAACGCCACCAGGAACTTCAGCCGCTCCGTGTGCTGGGCGAGGGCCACCGTCGTCAGCCACGCGTCCTCGCACCACGTGCCCGTCGGCGTCAGGACCGCTTCAAACCCCAACTGCTCCGCGGCCTTGGCTATTTGAGTCAGATAGTCGATGTCGGGCGCGCGCACGCCGCTGACCGGAGCGATCCGCGAACGCTTGACGCCCCCGTCGGTGTAGGCGTGCCGGTCCACGAGCGTGCGGCCGTCGCCGCCGGTCGGCAGAAACCAGTGAAGGTGGACGCTCATCGTCAGGACTCCTTGCCGAAGGTGCGGGGCGCGGTCGTCGACGCCGGCAGACCACCGTTGAAGCGGGTGTCCACGAACGACGCGAAGTCGACCTTCCGGGGGATCAGCTTCAGCGTCGCGAAGGTGTCGGCGATCTGCTGCTCCGAGGCGATGGCGGGCTTGTCGACGGCGACGGTGACCCGGGTGCCGTTGGTGCGCTTCACCGAGTCCAGTGCGACGGCGTAGGGCAGCCCGGTGTCCTTCGCCCAGACCTTCGCCCATGCCTCGGGGTGCTTGAAGACCCAGTCCTGGGCGCGCTTGAGCCGCTTGAGGTAGTCGCCGATCGCGGCGGCCTTCTTGCTGTCCTTGAGCGAGGAGGGCGCCGCGACCTGGAACGCGAGCCCATTGGTGAGCCCGTCCCCATCAGTGAGCACCCGCCCCTGCTTCCCCTGCAGGACCTGGGAGGTGTACGGGTCCCAGACGGCCCAGGCGTCCACCTTGCCGCCGGTGAACGCGGCGAGCGCGTCGGCCGGCTGGAGGTACTTGACCTGCACGTCCTTCAGGGAAAGACCGGCCTTCTTCAAGGACGCGATCAGCTGGTAGTGCGCCGACGAGCCCTGCGTCACGGCGATGGACCTGCCCTTGAGTTCCTCGGGCTTCCTCAGCTTCGAGTCGGTCGGGACGAGGATGGTGTCGCCCTTCGCGGTCCCGTGGCTGGCCGCCACGATGGCGATCTTCGAGTTGGCGCCGGCCGCGAAGACGGGCGGGGTGTTGCCGACCCCGCCGATGTCGACGGCCTTGGCGTTGAGGGCCTCAAGGAGTGGCGGCCCGGACGTGAAGGTCGACCAGCGGATCTTGTAGTCGAGGTCGTCGAGCTCGCCGGCGGCCCGGAGTACGGCTTCCGAACCGCCTTTCTGGTCACCGACGTTGAGCGTGAGGGCTCCCTTGCCGTCGGTCCGGCCGCCGCCCGAGCCGCCGGTGGACGTATCGGCGGCGGAGGTACCGGAGCAGGCGGCGAGCAGCAGGGCCAGGGGGAGCAGCAGAGCGGGGGCGAGGCGTCGTCGCATGGGGAGTCCGTTTCGTGGGTTCATGGCCGGTAGGTCAAGGTCGGCGTCGGTCTGTCGGCGCAGGCCGGAATGGCCGTAGGGCGGTGTGCCGGTACGGGTGGTGTGTGTAGAGGTGAAGCCTGACGAAGCGTCAGGCGGCGGCGGGGTGGGAAGTCTCCGGCGCGTCGACCCCCAGTCGCTGGAGCAGCTCGGCGCGCAGTTCGCCGAAGCGCGGGTCGGATATCCCGCGCGGACGCTCCAGGTCGATCTCGGTCTCGTACGCGATGACGCCTTCATCCATCACGAGCACACGGTCGGCGAGCAGGACGGCCTCCTCGACGTCGTGCGTGACCAGGAGGACGGCGCAGCCGCGTCGCTGCCACAGCTCGTCGACGAGGCGCTGCGCCTTGATGCGGGTGAGCGCGTCGAGTGCGCCGAACGGCTCGTCGAGCAGCAGCAGATCGGGCTCACGCACCAGAGCGCGGGCCAGCGATGCGCGCTGGGCCTCGCCGCCGGACAGGGTCTTGGGCCACGCGTGCGTGCGATGGTCGAGGCCGACCTCTTCCAACGCGCGCTCGGCGCGGGCCCGATCGGGCTTGCCCGGCAACCCGAGCAGTACATTGCGCCACACCCGCTTCCACGGCATGAGACGCGGCGCCTGGAATGCGACGGCCTTGCGGCGCGGCACGAGCACGGTGCCCTCGATGTCGCGGTCGAGCCCGGCGAGGATGCGCAGCAGGGTCGACTTGCCGCAGCCGCTGCGGCCGAGCAGCGCCACGAACTCGCCCGGCTTCACGTCGAGATCGAGGCCGTCGATGACGGCACGCCCGTCGAAGGAGCGGGTGAGTCCCTCCACGCGGACCGCCGAACGAGTTTCTGTGGAGGGGGACTTGGGGGTGGTCACCGGCCGGTGAACGTCGGTCGCCATTGCAGCAGCAGCCTTTCGAGGGTTCGGACGACGAAGTCGGCGAGCAGGCCGAGGAACGCGTAGACGATGAGGCAGACGACGATGACGTCGGTCCGCAGGAAGTCGCGGGCCTGCACCATCAGGAAGCCGATGCCGGCGTCCGCGTTGATCTGCTCTGCGAAGACGAGGGCCAGCCAGGAGATGCCGAGCGAGTACCGCAGCCCGGTCATGGCGCCGGGGAGCGCGCCGGGCAGGACCACATGGCGTACGAGACCCCAGCGGGAGAGTCCGAGCGACTCCCCGGCCTCGATCAACTGCGCGTCCACGCCGCGGATTCCGGCGTACACGTTCAGATACAGCGGGAACGAGACGCCCAGCGTGATGATGGCGATCTTCGGCGCCTCGCCGATCCCGAACCAGATGATGAACAGCGGGATCAGCCCTACGAACGGCACGGTCCGCAGCATCTGCACGCTCGCGTCGACGAGGTCCTCGCCGACCCGGAACAGGCCGGAGACGAGGGCGAGTCCGGTACCGACGACGACGCCGAACAGCAGGCCGATCGCGACGCGCTGGAGCGAGACCCCCATGGCGTTCGGCAGTGATCCGTCGGAGAAGAGATCACCGGCGACGCGGGCGATGGTGCCGGGCGAGGCGAGGACATCAGGTGTCAACACGCCGGTACTGCTGAGGAGTTGCCACAGGATGAGCAGCAGGACGGGCCCGGAGGTGCGGCGCAGCCACCGCGGGACCCGAGTGCGCCGGGTGGAGGAGGGGACGAGGCGGACGAGCTCGGGACGGCCGACGGAATCGGCATCGGATTCGGCCGGGGCGGCTTCCGGGGCAGGCGACTTGGTGACGACGTCCGGATCCGGCGGGGCATGGCTGATGCTCATGGGTGCTCCACGCAGAAGGCAGGGGAGGGCAGCGGTGAAGGTGAAAGGGGTACGCGTATGCGTCAGCGCCCCCGCGTGAGTTCACGCGGGGCCGAGGCAGGGGCGTACGGGGCTACGCGACGTAGCCGGAGATGCGGGGAAAGGGCGTCAGCAGCCGCGGCGACACGCGGCGGAGGCCACCCGCAGCAGGTCGATGTGACCGCGCGTGGTGAGCAGGACTGAACGCAACATGCCGCAGAAAGTAGCCACCTTGTCGACGCAAGGTCAATGCCGTCTCGATGGATGGACGCGCTGTATCAGGTGACGGGCCCGGTTCGGGCGCGGACGGCGCCCGATGAGTGAGGATGGACGCATGTCCGACGCCTTCACCACGCGCATCCTGAACGTATCCACCGGCTCCGCGGAGCGGGTCGTCGACCTGACCCACGACTGCGAGACCTTCCTGAGCGAGGTCGCCGCGGGCCGCGACGGCCTGCTCAACATCTTCGTGCCCCACGCGACGGCCGGCGTGGCCGTCATCGAGACGGGCGCGGGCAGTGACGACGACCTCCTCACCGCCCTCCACTCCCTGCTCCCCGCGGACGACCGCTGGCAGCACCGTCATGGCTCCCCGGGCCACGGCCGCGACCACGTCCTCCCGGCCCTGGTCCCACCCCACGCCACCCTCCCGGTGATCGCCGGCGCCCTGGAAATGGGTACGTGGCAGTCGGTGTGCCTGGTGGACACCAACATCTCTAATACCAACCGTCACGTTCGGTTGACCTTCATGGGGTGACCTGGGGCGGAGCAAGATCGTCCTGGGGGTGGCCGTCGATTCTCCTTACGCTGCGCGCGACGAGGAGAGGCGATGCACGACACGAACCTGGACGCGGTCGAACGGCCCTACGACGGATGCGGCAAGTGCCTGTTGGGTGTACGCCGCCTGTCGCGTATGAAGGCCGCGACCTCGTCACCGGAGCGGCAACGTGAGGACATCCTCGCGGTTGCCGCCTCGGTCGGAGCTCACATCATCGGCTGGGCCGACGACTGGGAGGTCTCCGGAGCGACGGACCCGATGACGCGACCGAGGCTGGGTCCGTGGTTGCGCGACGAACAAGGTCCGTACGACGGCCTGGTCGCCGCCGCAGTCGACCGACTGGGCCGCAACGTAGTCGACTGTCTGAATACCGGCTACAAGATGCGCGACGAGAACAAGCTCCTGGTCACGTATGGCCACGACGGCCCCTGGGACCTGAACGATCCGGCGGACGAGAACCGCTTCACGATCGAGGCCTGGGGCGCGCAGATGGAGTTGCGGGCCATCCAGCGCCGCAACAGGAGTACCACCGTCAAGATGCGGGCAGCTGGGCGGCCCAAGGGCAAACCGTCGTACGGATTCCGGCACGTTCGCCTGGTGGCGGGCGGCAAGGTCGATCACGTCGAACTGCATCTGCACGCTGCCGAGGTGATTCGTGAAGTCGCGCGTCGTGTGCTGGCGGATCCGGTCAACGTCACCCCCAGCAGCGAGGCCGCCCGACTGAACAGGGCGAAGGAGCTGGCACCCGTGGACCATCTTGCTGTCATGTACGGCCGCCCGGCACGAGGTCGTCCCTGGTACCCGGCTACCATCCGCGCGATCCTCGAGTCTGAGGCGGCGCTGGGGTATCTGATGCACCAGCACAAGCCGGTGGTCGGAGCAGACGGGAACCTGATCCGCCTCTGTGAGGGCTTGTGGGACCGTGCGACCCACGAAGCGTTGAAGAGGGCGCTTTCCGCCCGCAACATGCCTACTCGTCGTACGAACCAGCCGTACTTGCTCACCGGGGTCGCCTTGTGCGGTCAGTGCCACAACCGGCTGTACACACAAACCTCTGCTGACGCGCCGCCTCGCTATGTGTGCACAGCCAGGAATAAGGGCTGGCCTTCAGCACACAATTGCCAGCCTGCTCCGCTCGTCCGGTCTCAACTGCTCGATACCTGGGTCGAATCATGGTTTCTGGAGAAGTTTGGGGCAGGCGAGATCTTTGAGACCGTGTACGACTCGGGGAACGGTGTCGCGGAACGAATAGCTGAGCTGCAGGCAAGTCGAACTCGCCTGCGTGCCGACCGTGAGGCCGGCATTTACGACGGTGAAGAGGACGCCCAGTGGTTCCGGGAGCGGTATGGCGACCTCGGACGTGAACTCGCGTCTCTCGCGCGGGAGCCGAGCCGGCCGCCGGGCATGGTGCAGAGGCCCACGGGCGAGACGATCGCCGACCGCTGGGAAAAGGCATTGGACGTTCAGGCGCGCAAGGAGATGCTGCTCGACTTCGACGTGAGGGTGACGCTGTACCCCGCGGCGGCACCGGTCCGGTGGGTTCCAGGGATCATGCATGGTCCGGAACGCGATCCCGTTGGGCACCCGTACTCCTTCGGCTCTGCGTTGGCGGCCTGAAGTGTCAGCCGGGGGTTCTGCGTAGCGCCGCTACCAGGAATCCCCGGCATGGCCAAGCGAGAGAGTTCACAGAACCTGGACCCAGTGGGAACAGAAAGGACCTCACGTGATGGTGGAGCCACATCTCGAACCGGCCGGAACGCTCTGGTCTCCCTGTGAGGTGCCATGGAACGCCGAGCGCGCGCATCAGGGATGGCTGGTGACTACTGCTGACGGAAGTGTGGCGGAGGCTCTGGCACGGTTGTATCCGAAGGCGCACCGGAGCGTAGGGGCGCTTCGGACTGACCATGCCGTCGAACTGGTCTGCGGCAGCCTGGACATCTTCTTGGCTGGACGTGATGCGTTGTCACGGCGCTTCGTGCAGACGGTCCATGAAGCACCAGTTCATGTCTGCGACGGCCGCATGTTGCTCGCTCCGATGGTGGATGCAGGGCAGCCGTGCGGTTGTCCCAAGGCTCTGGGCGCGAAGATGGCTGCGGCACGGGAAGGTGTGGGTCCAAGGCCGGAGTGCTCCATGAACTTCAAGTTCGCAGCGGCGCCGGACTTGGGAGTGTTCCGGTTCGTCTCCTCATCATGGGAGTTCAGCGAGATGCTGGAGGCGTTCGGGGAGCATCGAGCTGACACTCCACGGCGACGGACCATCTCCTTGCAGCGACGCACCATGCGGACGCGAAGCGGAACAGAGGTGAGTTGGACGCTGCCGCGCCTTACTAGCTCTGCGGCGACGGAGTGCGTTCAGAGCGGCTTGGAGCTCGCATCTTGACCGACTAGCCCCAGACACTGACACGACGCGACATGCGGGGCCAGCGTCGTGACGCAGATCTGGCCCGCTCTTGTGGCGGGTATCCGCGTACCAGTCGTACCACTCGACGGCGTTGCCGACGGAGGCGGCGAGCAGTTGCCGGACCGGGTGAGTGGGCGGGGCGGCGGTCTTGATCGTCTCTGTCATGATCCTGACGCTAACCCCGGAAAGTCCCAGCTCACACATGGTTTGACGGAGTCGAAACATTCCCGTCAACCAGACCGTCCCGGCGAGGCCGACCGGCTGCGCCGTTTGGTGCGGCCGGAGATCACGAACACAATCACGGGCGCTGAGTCAGCAAAAGGTCAGCAAGAGCCCGAGGTCAGTACATTGCCATCAATCCCCAAGCAGCTCGCCCGCGGCATGGGCACCTTCACCAAGCCGTGCAGCTGCAGCCAGCCCACCCGCTGCCAGCACCCGTACTTCATCCGCTACCGCGATGCGGCCGGCAAGCAGCGGGAGGAGTCTGGCTTCCGAACCCAGGACGCCGCCAAGGAGCGGCTTGTCGAGCTGTACGCGCGGAAGTCCAGCACTCCCGCGTCCAAGGCCGAGCTCATCCGCCACTACGGGCAGATGCGGTTCGAGGAGTTCATCGGCGACTACATGGGCCGACAGCGACGCCTCGCGTACGGCACGGCGTACGAGTACGAACACCTCGCGAGGAACCACCTGATCCCGGAACTCGGATCACGCCGGGTGGAGACCTTCAGCCCGATGGTGGTCGAGAACTTCCTCACGACCATGGACCGCCTCGGGACACCCGACCCCACACAGTTCAAGGTCTACGTCCTCCTCAAGACGCTCCTGCTCGACGCCCACCGCAAGGGCGCGATCGGCGAGCACCCTCTGCAGGATGTAGACGCGCCGCAGTACGAGGCCGAGCGGGCCATCGTGCCCACCAAGGAACAGATCGCGGGGCTCAAGACGGCTGCGAACCACGACCGCTTCTCGATGTTCGTGGACATGATGGCCGGCTGCGGTCTGCGCAACGGAGAGGCGTTGGCCCTGAACGTGAACAACATCGTGGCCGACGACGTCTACCGCGTCACAGAGCAGGTCCACTACCGGACGAAGAAGATAGAGAAGCTCAAGCACAGGAAACCGGGGGAGTTCCGCGAGGTCCCGCTACCTCGGAGCATCCGTGAAGCGATTGAGCGCTTCGTCGACAAGCACGGAACTACCCACGACGGCTACGTGCTGCAAGGAACCCGTGCGAAGCACATGAACCACAGCACGATCAATTACATCTGGTACCGGAAGCTGCCTGGCAAGGGCGTGGACATGCCCGAAGGCATGTCGCTCTACGGGTACCGGCACTTCTTCGCGGCGAACTGCCTGGCACACAACATCCCCATCACGGACGTCGCCGAGTGGATGGGGCACAAGAGCATCGAGGTCACGTTCCGGATCTACCGACATCTCATGCCGGCTTCGATCGGTCGGGCGGCGAGGCTCCTTGACCGGGGGCTTCATGACCTCGCGGCCTGAGAGTGCCCAGGGAGGAATTGCGTACCGGTTCTTGCGCATCGACCATCGACCGGCCTGAGTGCTCTCAAGTCCCCTTCTTTACACCCGGTGATCGCCATCGAGTTCACGAGACGGCAGCGCTTCCGGGAAAGCGGAGCCCGGGAGTCGCTGCCGTGTCAGCCAAGACGCTGCTGCCGAGCCCATGCGTCGACGTCGGACACCTTGAACTGCAGTTTCGCGTTCCTCCCGGATCCGAACTTGTAGGCAGCCAGACCCAGTCGGGGTGCCTCTCGATAGACCCAGGTCACGGACATGTTGAGATACTCGGCAGTCTGCTTGGCGTCCATGAAGTGCGGGCGCATGGGACCTCCAAATCGGCTTGGAGGGTCAGTGTGTGAGAGAGGCGCAATTTGGCCCGGCTGGGGAAAGCCTGGTACCACCCCACTACTGCACGTGCCTCACTGCCCCAGGGACGGATCCGATCCGAAGTCGGTGACGCTCATCGATGCCAGTCCTCCGGGTGGGCTGGTCAGGGTGCCCCGAACGCGGACGGGAATGCCGGCGTCATGGCAGTGGACAGCCTCGTGGTAACTGGCGTCGGGGAGGTCCATCCAGACGGTGCGGCTTCGTCGCTTAATGAGGGCGTGGACACCCACACGTCCTGTCTCGTCTTCCGGGTGCCGACTCAGGTCGGTCACCAGGCCGTAGATCACGTTCTCTCGGCTGTAAACGCTGGTCTTCAGTTGATCGGATACGCGTTCCACGATGGCGATGGCATCGCGGTTGAACTGGACCTCGTGTGGTGTGCCGGGAGGCGCTGCTGCGACTCGCGACCAGTTGAACGTGACATCCAGACTGTCGACACCCTCGCTGTTCACAACCTTCGATAACGCCTGGCACAGTTCATACGACACGCCCTCGCCGATGGAGTCTGTGATCTCGCTCGGTGTTGGTTCCCGGTCGGTGCCCGCCATCTCTTCGAGAACGCCCAGGGCACGGGACATTGTGGCGGTGACACGCCGGTCGAAGAGTGTCTCCTCGACCTCGACGTCGATCTGGTCCTGCCCACGCTCATACACATCCATCGGTGAGCGGGCTTGACTGATGATGGGCACGATGTATGAGCCCTTGCGGGTCTGACCGAGACGGACATCGCGGGCCTGTTCCCTCGCGCGTACGGGGAAGTTGCGGAAGTGGCCCTGACGGCGGACGGTGGCCGCAGCCGAAGCAACACGAAGTCGCTTGGCGGACTGGAAGAGCTCAAAGCCGGCATCCAGCGGGATCGAGCCGTCTCGAAGGGTCGGGTGGGTCGCCCGGAGGTCGGTGACGTCATGGAAGACAGAGGCGATGGCGTCTTGGACGGTTCGGGCGTCTGCCGTGCCGATCTGTGCGAGATCTTCGACCAGAATGCGCGCCCGTTTGGTGAAGTCCGGAGCGCCTGGCTTCATCGGGACCAGCACCACTCTTTCCGTGGGGCCAGGCAGGCGCCACAGCTCCGCCACGTCACTCCCGGACACGGTGGACCAGCCGGTCACCTTGAGGTAACTGCGGATCTCGTCGGGGCCGAAGGGGAACTCATCGGAAGCCATGTCATTTCACCACCGTGCTGCCGGAGAACAGAATGCTCCGCGCCGTGTCGAACATGGACCGCATGGACTTCACAGTGAGCTGTTGTTCCTCCGGGAGCTTGATCGCTGTCGTGGTGCGGTTGTCCGCCTCTTCGCGACCGTGCAGGCAGGCCCAGTATCCGTGACAGGCGAGGACCAGGGAATCCACATGATGGGTGACCCACAAGTCCAGGTTCGGCGGGACGACCAAGAGGACCAGATGCCCAGGCGCTGAGCGTTCTGTGCTGCGCAGCTTGTCGTAGGTCTCTATGTCCAGGTCGAAGCTGTAACCACCGCGAATGGAACGCGGGCTCTGAGTGCACTTGAGTTGGAAGTCGACCATGAGTCCGCTGTCCCGAAGCGTTACGTCGACGCCGTCCTTGTCGACGTTCCACTCACCGATCGTATAGCCGCCCTGGGAAGCGAGTGCGTGCACGTACGCGCGGCTAATCTGCTCCTTCTGCCAGCTGGTAGCTTCCCCCGCCACGTAGCTCCTCCTCACCGCCTGGTCGGGAGGATAGAGGCGGTTCGGGAGTCTGGGAACAGGGCGTGATCTCCATGGTTGTGAATTCGGTCCGGTTGGCGTGGAGAGATAAGACCGCGCTCACGCCTTCGAAGCCAGTTCGACGACCGTGATGTCGGACGGGGCGCCCACTCGAACCGGCGGGCCCCAGGCGCCGGCGCCGCGGCTCACGTACAGCTGGGTGTCACCGTAGCGCTCCAGGCCCGCGACGGTCGGGTTGGCCAGTTCCGCGACGTAGTTGATGGGCCACAGCTGGCCACCGTGGGTGTGGCCGGAGAGCTGGAGGCCCACGCCGTGTCGGACGGCGTCGTCGATGACGATGGGCTGGTGGGCGAGAAGGACGGAGGCGCGAGAGCGGTCGCGGTCGCCGAGGGCCTTGGCGAAGTCGGGGCCCTGGCCCTGGTCGACGCCGGTCACGTCGTTGACTCCGGCGAGGTCGAAGCCGGGGAGCTCGGTGCGGGTGTTTTCTAGGGGGTGCAGGCCCAGGTCCCGGACCTTGTCGACCCACTGCCTGGCGCCGACGAAGTACTCGTGGTTGCCGGTGACGAAGAACGAGCCGTGGCGTGCGCGCAGTTGGGCGAGCGGTTCCACGGCGGTGCCGAGGTCGGCGACGCTGCCGTCGACCAGGTCGCCGACGACGGCGATGAGGTCGGGCTGCGTACGGTTGATCGTGTCGACGACGTGCTGGGCGAAGTCGCGGCCCAGGATCGGGCCGAGGTGCATGTCGCTGACGACGGCGATCCGGTAACCATGCGCGGCGCGCGGCAGATTGGCCAGCGGGACCGTCAACCGCTTGACCTTGGGGCCGGTGAGCGCGCTGTGAGTGCCGTAGGCGACGGTGCCGAGGGCAGCGGCCGCTGCGGTGCCGCCGATGACCCGGGAGACGAAGAGACGGCGGGAGGGGCTGGCCGGTTCGGGACGTGCGGGCGCTTCGGGCTCCAGCACGTTCGACGCGCGGGCGACCGCGAGGGCCGTCGAGCCTGCGGGCTCGGGCCTGGGCTCGGGCGGAACGGGGGCAGCCCCTCCGGACGCCCTGGCCGACACCGCTTGCGGTTCGTCGACGTGGACCTCGTCGGCGCCGACCGACACGGCCGCGTCGGCCTCCGTCGCGGCAGAGGGCTTCCGGCGTAGCAGCAGACGGACGATCTCGCCCAGGAGAAGTGCCAAGAGCAGGTACAGAAACAGGACCAGCCACAGGTAGCCGGGCCAGGCCATGATCTGGCGCACACGAAATGGCGCGATCGCGCCCACTGTTTGGGCGCCCGCAGTCAGCAGTGGACCGGCGATCAGAAGGCAGGTGCCCACACGACGCAGGACAGACCCAGGACGTGTTGTGTCCCGTACGAGACGCCGCCACACGTAGACGTGGAGTGCGCTGAACACTATGAGGAAGATGACGGCGAACACGGCTCTGCGTGGTCCTTTCTCCGGGGGTGTCCAATGGTTGGCGGACACGACCCAGCGGTGGCTTGGCCGGTGTGGCCCGGGAGCCGTGGTCTTTCTAGGTCGCCGGCAGCAACCGGGCCGGTGCTGGGTCAACGGGCCGATGGATGGGCCCAGTTCCCTGTGAAGGTGGAAGCCCCGTGGAGCCGTTGGTGTGGGCGATGATCTCGGCTGTGATGGAGGTCGCCGTTTCCTCCGGCGTGCGTGCGCCGAGATCGAGGCCGATCGGCGAGTGCAGGGCGGCGAGTTGTGCGTCCGTGACGCCCGCCTCGCGCAGGAGTTCCAGGCGTTGGGCGTGGGTGCGTCGAGAGCCCATCGCGCCCACGTAAGCGAGGGGGAGTTCGAGGGCGCGCGTCAGCAGCGGGATGTCGAACTTCGCGTCGTGGGTGAGGACACAGACTGCCGTGCGCGAGTCGACGACGGTCCGTTCCAGGTAGCGGTGGGGCCAGTCGACGACTGTCTCGGTCGCGTCGGGGAAGCGGGCGTTCGTGGCAAAGACGGCTCGCGCGTCGCAGACCGTGACGTCATAGCCGAGGAAGACGCCGGCCCGACTGAGAGCCGCGGCGAAGTCGACGGCGCCGAAGATCAGCATGCGCGGGCGGGGAGCCCGTACATGGACGAGGACGGACAGCCCATCGGGGCAGGTGTCCGCGTCGCCGCCGACCGAGGCCGCCGCGGTTCGCCCCGACCGCAGGAGAGCCTCGGCATGCGCGGTCACGGCCCGGTCCACCGGGCCGCCCCCGTCAAGGGCTTCGCGGAGCGTCCGGTCGCCGTCGACAACAGACAGCGTGCACCCGAGCAGCGCCTCGGGCCCGTCGATGACCTGCGCTGTCGCCACCGGTCGACCGCGCACGGCCTCCTCCAGGGCATGGGTGAGATGGGGTTCGGCGGCGGGGTCGACACGTCGGATCACTACGTCCAGTTCGCCGCCGCAGGTCAGGCCGACCGCGAAGGCGTCGTCGTCGGAGTAGCCGAAGCGGACCCGTCGCGCACGGCCCTGATCCTCGAGGACCTGCAGGCACATCTCGTGAACCGCGCCCTCGACACAGCCGCCGGAGATGCTGCCGACCGCCTTGCCGTCCGCGTCCACTGCGACCGAGGTGCCGACGGGTAGAGGCGCGCTTCCCGTGACGCCGACGACGGTGGCGAGGGCGAAGGGGCGATTCTCGCGGCACCAATGGTGCAGTGTGTCCGCGATGTTCATCATGTGCGGTGGATCTTCCGTGTGCGAGACGGTGAAGGGGGCCGGCCTGGGTGCCCCGGACAAGCGGCCCGAGGCCCCCGTGGTGTCACAGCAATGCTTCTGCCGTGATGGGGAGTTGGCGAACCCGGCGGCCGGTGGCGTTGAACACCGCGTTGGCGATGGCGGGGGCCACGCCCACCATGACGACCTCGCCGAGCCCCTTGACGCCGAGCGGATCCGCCTCGCGGTCCTCGCCGTCCAGATAGATGGCCTTGAGGTCGGGGACGTCGGCGTGCACCGGCACCAGATAGTCCGCCAGGTTGGCGTTCGCGATGCGGCCGTCGCGGTGGTCGGTGGCAGTGTGCTCCAGCAGGGCCTGCCCGATGCCGCCCACCATGCCGCCGAAGGCCTGGCTCTCGGCGAGCTTGGGGCTGATGATGCGTCCCGCGTCGTACACGCCGAGCACTCGGCGCACCCGCACCAGGCCCAGGGTGGCGTCGACGGCCACCTCGGCGAACGTCGCGTTGTAGGCATGCATGGAGTGCCGTTCCGTGCCCGGCGCCCCAGCGTACGAGCCGTCGGCTTCGAGATGCCCGAGGTCGTTGCGCGAGAGCAGCTGCCGGTACGTCTCGCCGCGGGCCGGGTCACCCTTCACGTGCAGGCGCCCACTGCGCACCACGACGTCCTCGGCGTTCACGCCGTGGAGAGGCGAGTCCTCGTCCTCGATCGCGAGCTCGACGGCCCGTCGGCGGACCTTGTCGCAGCCGTCGAGGACGGCGGAGCCGACGCTGGCCATGGTTTGCGAGCCACCGTGCGGTGGGGTCGGCGGGAAGAGGGAGTCGCCGATACGGACGGTCACGTTGCGGACGGTCAGACCGAGTGCATCGGCGGCGACCTGTGTCTGGGATGTATAGGTCCCCGGGCCCATGTCACTGGCCGCGGTCTCGACGATCGCCGTGCCGTCGGCGGCCAGGCGGACATGGGCCTCGGCGGCGCCGCGCGCGGTGTGATAGACGCCCGCGGCCATGCCCATGCCGATCAGCCAGTCGCCCTCGCGCCGTGCACGCGGCTTGGCCGAGCGTCGCTCCCAGCCGAACTCGCGGGCGCCCACCGTGTAGCACTCGCGCAGTCGGCGCGTCGACCAGGGCAGCCCGGACGACTCGTCCTCGTCGGGCTCATTGCGCTGACGCAGTTCGATCGGGTCGATGCCGAGCCGGTCGGCGAGTTCGTCGACCGCCGACTCGATCACGTACGACGCCGTCGCGGGACCTGGGCCACGCATCCAGATCGGCGTGTTCACATCCAACGGAACGGTCCGATAGGCCTGACTCACGTTGCTCGTGCTGTACAGCATCCGGCCGGGGTCCAGGACCCCCTCGGTGAACGTCTCGTACGACGACGTCTCGTGTTCCAACTCGTGGGCCATCGCGGTGAGCCGACCTCGGCGGTCGGCGCCGAGGCGCAGGCGGTACTCGTATTCGGGCCGGAAGCCCGTACCGAAGAACTGCTGCTTGCGGGTCAGGACCAGCTTGACGGGACGCTTCACGACCCGTGCGGCGAGTGCGGCGGCCACGGTGTGCGGCCAACAGCGCAGGCCGCTGCCGAACCCGCCGCCGACGAACGGTGAGATGACCCGCACCGACTTCAACGGCACGTCGAACACCGTGGACAGCTCGGTCTGGGTGCCGACCACCCATTGGGTCTTGTCCCAGACGGTGAGCTTGTCGCCCTTCCAGCGGGCGATGGTGGCGTGCAGCTCCATCGCGTTGTGGTGGTTGCGAGCCAGGCGGTACGTCAGGTCGAGACGCACATCCGCCTTGCGGAGACCCGAGTCCACATCACCGCGCGAGTACTCCGTGGGCTTGTCCGGCTCGCCCTTGCTCAGCTCGGTCGTGGGATGTTCGGCGTCGTAGCGGACCTTGACGAGGCTCGCGGCGTGCTGGCCCACCTCCAGGGAAGTGGCCACGACGACGGCCACGGGCTGCCCGTGGAAGCGGACCTTGTCGTCCTGGAAGACCCGCAGGCGGGCGCCCGGCGGGTTGTTGGAGGCCTTGTTGTCCTTGTACGGGAGCTTGGGCGCGTTCCCGTGGTGGATCACGGCGAGGACGCCACGCTGGGCCTCGGCATCACTTGTGTCGATCGACGTGATCCGGCCCCGACCGATCGAGGCATCCACCATGACGGCGTGCACGACTCCGGCCACCTCGTGCTCGGCGGAATACTTCGCCCGGCCGGTGACCTTCAACCGGCCGTCCACACGCGAGAGCGGTGCTCCGACGGCTGCCTGCGGCTGGGGGCTCATGCCATGTCTCCTACGGTGCGCAACTGGCGTTCGACGGTCCGCCGGAGCAGGTCGACCTTGAAGCGGTTGTGCTTCAACGGCCGGGCGCCCTCGGCGGAGCCGGCGGCGGCCTCGGACCACAGCCGGTCCGAAGGGCGCTCACCGGCCAGGGCGCGCTCGACGGCGCGTAGCCGCCACGGCACGGTGCCGACGCCGCCGGCCGCGACCCTGGCCTCGCGGATGACTCCGCCGCTGACGTTCAGGGCGACGGCCGCCGAAGTGAGGGCGAACTCGTACGACTGCCGGTCGCGGACCTTGAGGTATCCGGACTTGAGCGGGCGGGGGAGCGCGGGAAGCTCGACCGCGGTGATCAGCTCGCCGTGCCTGAGCGCATGCTCACGGTTCGGCGTGTTGCCCGGACGGAGCAGCAAGTCGAGGAACGGGACGGTGCGCTCGCCGTCGGGACCGAGCAGATGGACCTGAGCGTCCAGGGCCGCGAAGGCGACGGCCACGTCCGAGGGATGGGTGGCGACGCAGCTCTCGGACGTGCCGAGAATCGCGTGCGCGCGGTTCACGCCCCCGCGCGCCGCACACCCCGAGCCCGGCTCCCGCTTGTTGCAGTCGGCGGTGACATCGCGGAAGTACGTGCAGCGGGTGCGCTGCATGATGTTGCCGCCGATGGTGGCCATGTTGCGCAGCTGGGCCGACGCGCTCAGCTCCAGCGCCTCGGACACGACCGGGAAGAGGCTGCGCACCTTCGAGTGCGCGGCGGCCTCGCTCATCGTCACCAGGGCACCGATGCGGAGGCCTCCGCGCTTGGTGACGTTGAACTCGCGCAGCGGCAGCCTGCTGATGTCGACGAGTGTGTCGGGCCGTTCGACGGTCTCGCGCATGAGGTCGACGAGCGTGGTGCCACCGGCGATGTAGCGGCCGCCACGACGCCCGGCGCCGACGGCCTCACGGGCGTCGTTCGCCTGTGTGTAGGTGAAGGGATGCATAGGGGTCGTGCCTCACTTCCGGCCGGCGGTCTGCTCGACCGCGCGCACGATCTTCGGGTAACAGCCGCAGCGGCAGATGTTGCCGCTCATCCACTCGCGGATCTCGTCAGGGGAACCCGTGTGGCCCTCCTCGATGCAGCCGACGCCGGACATGATCTGGCCGGGTGTGCAGTAGCCGCACTGGAAGGCGTCCTCGTCGATGAAGGCCTGCTGCAGCGGGTGGAGCTTGTCCTCGGTGCCGATGCCCTCGATGGTGGTGACCTTGGCGCCGTCGAGGCGAACGGCCAGCGTGAGACAGGAGTTGACACGCCGTCCGTCGACGAGGACCGTGCAGGCCCCGCAAGCGCCCGCGTTGCAGCCCTTCTTCGAACCGGTGAGCTCCAAGTGCTCGCGCAAAAGGTCGAGCAGCGACGTGCGGTTGTCGACGGTGAACGTGTGTCGGCGGCCGTTGACGCTCAGGGCGACTCGGCTCGTGGGGGCGGCCGTCGCGGCCGCCGCTTCGGGTTCGGAGAGGATGCTCCCTCCGATGACGCCCCCCGCGATCGCGACACCGCCCACGGCCGTGGTCGTGGCGATGAACGTACGTCGCGTCGGCGCCGGGCTTGCTTCGTTCGGCGGGGGTGGGGCGGAGTCGGAAAGCTCGGTAGACATAGGAAGTCTTTCGCTCGCGATGGGAGACGGGGAAGCTGCCGGTGATTCCGCGACGCTTTCCGAACCGACCGTTACCGACGAAGAATCCCGTGGATTCCTGCTACTTGATGTTCATCGGCCGGGGGAGGCGAATTGCGGGCCTCCTCGACGTCTTCGCGTTTCAGGTCGCACCGCACTCGCGGAGATCACTTGCGGATATCCACGCTGCGATCGTACGACGGTCGGCGGAGGATTCGAGGATTTGAAAGGTGCCCTGTCAGTACACCTCTCGGCGGAACTCCGGGAGCTCGGAGGCCGCCCAAGAGGCGAGCAACCGCAGGTTTTCCCTTGTTGGAGAGCCGGGCTCGGCGCTGTAGATGGTGAGGTTGAGACCGGGGTCGGCGGCCAGGTCAAGTCCTTCGTACGCCAAGGCCAGTTCGCCGACGACAGGGTGGCGGAAGTGCTTCACGCCCGTGCCGTGGTGGCGCACGTCGTGCGCGCCCCATCGCCTGCGGAACTCGTCGCTGCACGTGGACAGTTCACCCACCAGATCGTGCAGCTCCTTGTCGTACGGGTTGCGTCCCGCCTCGGTCCGCAGAATGGCGACGGTGATGTCGGCCATCAGCTCCCAGTCCACGTAGAAACTGTGGGCCCTTTCGTCGAGGAACCCGAAACGGGCGAAGTTCGGCGGGCATCGCGAGTTGTCGTACATGTCGCAGAGAAAGGCCCGCGCGAGATGATTCGAGGTGAGTAGATCCATTCGGCCGTTGCGGATGAATGCGGGGCCCTCGGTGATCGAGTCGAGCATCCATTGCAGGCCAGGGCGTGGCGTCCAGCGCTTGGTGGCGCGTCGTCTGGGCCGTGTCAGAGCGGTCATCCCCCCGGCCGCCTGCGCCAGATTGAACAGGTGGGCTCGCTCCGCGTCGTCCAGCTGCAACGCGCGGGCGACGCCTGCGAGCACAGCGGCGGACGCCCCGGCCAGGTTCCCCCGCTCCAGCCGTGAGTAGTACTCCGTGCTCACATCGGCCAGTGCGGCGACCTCGCTGCGGCGCAGTCCCGGCACCCGGCGGTTGGGCCCTGCGGGCAGTCCGGCCTGTTCAGGAGTGATCTTGGCCCGCCGCGAGACGAGGAACTCGCGGACTTCCGTTCGATTGTCCACGTGACGACCGTAAGTGCGTGATGCTCGCCGTGGGGTGCCCTGTGAGTACCCCTCCCAGCAGGGTCCCCCAGCTGTCCCACCGGGGAGACAGGGGCCCTGGCAGTACACCCCTCAGGAGGGACTCCCGCACGCGCGCCTACCGAGGTTTGCTGGTCGTGCAAGAAGTCGTCTGGACCTCACGGATCAACCGTGACGTCCCCCCCGGAAGGAAGCGCGTGAGCGCCACCCCTGACCGGCCCGCCACACGCACACGTGCCGTGGGCCGGCCCCTGGCAATCGTCCTGTGTCTGCTGACGGTCTTCGGACCGATCTCCATGGATCTGTACCTGCCTGTCCTGCCTGCTCTCACCGACGAGTTGGGGGCGGCCACCTCCACGGCGCAACTCACCGTCACCGCTTGCCTGTTCGGCCTCGCGCTCGGTCAGACCATCGCCGGCCCGTTGTCGGACCGGTTCGGTCGTCGGCGGCCGCTGCTCATCGGCGTGGTGGCGTACGTGCTCACATCCGTGCTGTGCGCCGTCAGCCCGACCGTCGAGACACTGGTCGCCGCGCGGTTCGTTCAGGGGCTTGCCGGAGCGGTGGGCATCGTCATCGCTCAGGCGGCCGGGCGGGACCTCTACGCGGGCAAGCAACTCGTGCGGTACTACGGCCGGCTGACCGTGATCGCGGGTCTCGCGGCCATCATCGGCCCGGTGTTCGGTGGGCAGCTGGCCGCCGTCACCGACTGGCGCGGTATTTTCCTGTTCCTGTCGGCGGTCGGCGCTGCGATCCTGGTCGCGGTCCTGGTCGTCCTCCGTGAAACCCTGCCGCGGCACAACCGCGTCGCGGGCGGGTTCGCGCAGACCGGTCGCGCCTACCGGAAGCTGCTCGCCGACCGGGCGTTCCTCGGCGCGGTGCTCGTCATCGGCTTTCTGAACGCTGCCATCTTCGCGTACCTCAGTGGCGCGACGTATGTGCTCCAGGGCATTTACGGACTCTCCCCGCAGGGCTACTCCCTCGCGTTCGGTCTGAACTCGCTCGGGTTCATGGTGTGCGGCTTCGTCGCCGGACGGACGGCGGAACGGTGGTCGGAACGAGGCACGCTGGTCACTGGTCTGACGGTGTGCCTGCTCGGTGCGGGAGGACTACTCCTCACCGCCCTCCTGCACCTTCCTCTGCCCGCCGTGGTGGTCTCGCTGTTGCTGATGGTGAGCGGCGTGGCCACCGCGACTCCGCCCGCGACGGCCCTCGCCCTGGCCGGTTACCCGGACGTCGCGGGCACGGCCTCGTCGCTCTTGGGACTCGCCCAGTTCGCCCTCGGAGGCCTCGTGGCACCGCTCGCAGGGGTCGGGGGGCCGGACACCGCCGTACCGCTCGGGTGTGTCACCGTCACCTCCACCGCACTCGCCGCGACGGCCTACGCCACGATGATCCGCCGCTCCACTGCAGCGTCCTCGGCCGGCCCGGACACACCAACGAATGACGCCAGGAAGCAGCCGGCGCAGACGGCTTCCTGACACCTTCATGCGCACACCCGACGAGGCGGCACCGTGAATCGACATCCAGAACCCGACTCCGTATCCCGGGCGGAGAGTGCGTCCCGACGGCCGCGGCCACTGCTCCTGGCGGTGGCCGCACTGGCCGCCGCCGTCGGCATCACCACGGCCGCGGTCACCGCCGGCGATCCTCCGGGCGGCGCCCTCAGCGGTGTGGAGAGGGACAACCGGCCCGGTGCGGTGGACGCGGCATCGGCTCAGTGGCTCGCCGCCTCACCGGCCAACTATCGGGTCGCCGACCGCCCGGACGACTACCGCGTCGACCGGATCGTCGTCCATGTGACGCAGTCCCGCTTCGCGGACGCCGTTCACGCCTTCCGTGACCCCGCACATCAGGCCGCCGCCCACTATGTGGTGCGAGCATCCGACGGCCACATCGCCCAGACCGTCCGCGAGGCGGATGTGGCCTACCACGCGGGCAACAGGGAGTGGAACGAGCGCAGCGTCGGCGTCGAACACGAAGGGTATGTCGACGACCCGCAGCGCTGGTTCACCGACGCCGCCTACGAAGCCTCGGCGGAGCTCGTCGCCGGGATCGCCGAGCGGCACGGCATCCCGGTCGACCGCGAGCACATCGTCGGCCACAGCGAGGTCCCCGGCGCGACCCACACGGATCCGGGCCGCTACTGGGACTGGGACCGGTATTTGCGACTGGTCCGGGACGCGCACGAACGGCTCACCGCCTGAACCCCTCGTCGGCGAGCCGCTACCGGGCCTGGCCTGGTCAGGGCACCCGATGCCCGGCTGCGCTGATCAGGCCGTACCACTCGGCACGGGTGAGTGGGATGTCAGAGCCCGCCGCGGCCTCGGCGACACGTTCCGGGGTGGTCGTGCCGAGGACAACCTGCATGGCTGCCGGGTGCCGGGTGATCCACGCCGTGGCGATCGCGATCGGGGTCGCGCCGTACTTCGCGGCGAGTCGGTCCAACAGCTCATTGAGCTCCGGGTAGTCCTCGGAGCCGAAGAAGACGCCGTCCTGGAAGCCCTTCTGGAACGGAGACCAGGCCTGCAGCGTGATTCCGTTGATGCGGCAGTAGTCGACGATGCCGCCGCCGTCGCGGGTGAGGGAGTCGGGCTCGCCGACCATGTTCGAGGCCAGCCCCTGAGCCACGATCGTGGAGTGTGTCACCGAGAGCTGGACCTGGTTGGCCACCAGCGGCTGCCCCACGGCGGTCTTGAGCAGGTCGATCTGGCGCGGGGTGTGGTTGGAGACACCGAACGCCCGGACCTTGCCGGAGGATTCGAGGTCGTCGAAGGCCCGTGCCACCTCTTCGGGTTCGACGAGGGCGTCGGGCCGGTGCAGGAGCAGCACGTCGATGTAGTCCGTGTTGAGCGCGCGCAGCGAGTCCTCGACGGAGGAGACGATGTGTGTGTAGGACGAGTCGTAGTGCCACTCCGCGTCCACGATCCCGGTCTTCGTCTGCAGCGTGATCTGCTCACGCTCCGCCGCGGATAGCCCGAGCGCCTCGCCGAAGCGGCGCTCGCACCAGTGCGTGCCGCCGCCGGGGTGCTTGAACCCGTACAGATCGGCGTGGTCGAAGAAGTCGATCCCCGTCTCGCGCGCGGTGGTGTAGAGGTCGCGGATCTGGTCGTCGGTCTTGTCGGAGATCCGCATCATCCCGCTGATGACGTTCGGGGCGCGGCCGTCGTTCGTGCCGAAGGGCACGGTCCTCATGGTGTTCTCTCTCTGTTGCTTGCTTCGATACGGGGTGGGGTGTCGCCTAATGCGCGGTGAAGCCGCCATCGACGGGCAGTGCCACTCCGGTGACGTAGCGGCGCCATAGCTGCACAGCTACAGCACTGCGCCGGCGATCTCCTCGGGCCCGCCGAGGCGGGCCATCGGGGCCACGGCGAGCGTGGCGTCCACGTCGAGTTCGCCCGCGGTGCTCATGCGCTCGACCATCGGGGTAGCGATCGTGCCGGGCACACGGCGTTGACGCGGATGCCGAGCGGCGCGTACTCGAGGGCCAGACGCCGCGCAGGTTGACCGCGACGACCGAGTCGAAGGACGTGGCGGGTTCATCGGCCGCTCCGGAGGGAGGGATCATGATGCCGGCGTTGTTGAAGGCCATGTCCAGGCGGCCGAACGCCTCGACGGTCGCGGCGACGGCATCGGCGACCTGCTGCTCATCGGACACATCGCATTCCAGGGCGAGCACGCGGTGGCGGTCGCGGGTCAGCTCCTCGCCGAGGCGCTCCACGGCGTCACGGTCGATGTCCGCCAGCGCGACCGCGGCACCTGCCTCGGCGAAGGCACGAGCCGTGGCCGCACCCATGCCGGCGCTGGCGCCGGTGACGAACGCGACCTGCCCACTGAAGTCGTATTGCACCATCGTCACAGGCCGACGGTCTGACCGCCGTCGACGACCATCGCGTGGCCCGTGGCGAAGGCCCCCAGGTCGGAGCAGAGCCACAGCACGGCGGAGGCGATCTCCTCGGGGCGCCCCATGCGTCCGACCGGCTCCTGGGCGATCACACGGGCCCGGCCCTCCGGAGTGCCGCCCGAGAACCGGTCCATCATCGGGGTCTCGATGATGCCCGGACAGACCGCGTTGACCCGGATCCCGTCGGCGGCGTAGTCCAGCGCCGTCGACTTCGTCAGTCCGATGACGGCGTGCTTCACCGCGGCGTAGGCGGCCTGCCCGCGGATACCGATCACGCCCGCGCCCGAGGAGGTGTTCACGATCGACCCGCCGCCGGTCTGCAGCATCAGCGGAATCTGCGCCTTCATGCACAGGAACACACCCCGCAGGTCGACGTCGAGAAGGCGGTCGAACTCCGCTTCCGTGATGTCCGCGAGCGGCGCGGGCGGCTGCTCGATGCCGGCGTTGTTGAAGGCGATGTCGAGGCGGCCGAACTCCTCCATTGTCTGCTGCAGCGCCGCGGCGATGTCCGCGGAGTTCGTGGCGTCGCACTTGACGGACAGGACGCGTCCGCCATGCGCGGCGACCTGGCGTGCCGTCTCGGCGTTGCCCTCCTCGTCGATGCCGGTGACGACCACGTGGGCGCCTTCCTCGGCAAACGCGACTGCCGTGGCGCGGCCGATGCCACTGCCGGCGCCGGAGATGAAGGCGACCTTGTCCTTGAAGCGCTGTGCGGTCACGATCTGTCACTTGCCTTTCTCGGCGGAGAGAGGAGGGTCATGCCGGGCGGCATGACCCTGGTGCGGTGGCCGCTCAGGGGGTGAGGAGGGTCTTGATGGCGCGCCGCTCATCCATGGCCTGGTAGCCCTCGGCGACCTCCTCCAGCGGCAGGGTGAGGTCGAAGACCTTGCCGGGGTCGATCCGTCCGGTCAGGACGCGGTCGATGAGGTCGGGCAGGTAGCGGCGTACGGGGGCGGGACCGCCGCGCAGGCCGACGTGGGAGAAGAACAGTTCCTGGCCGTCGACGGCGACCTCGTGCGGAACGCCGACGAAGCCGACGTTGCCGCCGGGCCGGGCCGCGCGCAGAGCCTGCTGCATGGACTGTTCGGTGCCCACGCACTCGAGCACGGAGTCGGCGCCGATGCCGTCGGTGAGGTCCTTGATGCGGGCGACGCCCTCGTCGCCACGTTCGGTGACGATGTCGGTGGCGCCGAATTCCAGAGCCAGCTTCTGCCTGCTCTCGTGTCGGCTCATGGCGATGATCCGCTCGGCGCCCATTTCCTTGGCGGCGATGACACCACACAGGCCGACAGCCCCGTCGCCGACGACGACGGCCGTGGAGCCGGACTCGACCTCGGCGGCGTCGGCGGCCCACCAGCCGGTGCCCATGACGTCGGAGACGGCGAGCAGGCCGGCCCAGTGCTTCTCGTCCGGCACCTCGTCGGTGGCGACGAGGGTGCCGTGGGCGTTGGGGATGCGTACGTAGTCGGCCTGGCAGGTGGACATGAACTCGCGGTGCAGGCAGCTCGACTGGAAGCCGTTGCGGCAGTTCGCGCAGGTGTTGTCGGAGGTGGCGAAGGAGCCGACCACGAACTGTCCGGGCCGTACGTGGGTGACCTCGCTGCCGACCTCTTCCACGAAGCCGACGTACTCGTGCCCCATCGGGTGCGGGTCACGGATGGGCTCCGCGCCGCGGTAGGGCCACAGGTCCGACCCGCATACGCACGTCACGGCGGTACGGATGATGGCGTCGGTGGGGTGGAGGAGCTTCGGGTCGTCGAGCGTCTCGAAGCGGACGTCGCCGGGGGCGTGGATCACTGCTCCGCGCATGAGGTGATTCCTTACGTGCTGAGAGCGGGCCGCGCGTATCGGCTCCGCAGCTGTGTTCGTCGTCCTGAGGTGGCACATCAATTTCCGCGGGGCCCTTGTACCGGCCCCTTGAGATGTCACGTCTTCCAGGTAACCGCGATTTCGTGCGGGCTGCGAGTCACTGTTGAGGGGGGTACTGGCAGGGCACCCTTCAGAGTGGCGCTCGGGGATTCGGAGAGGCGTCCCTGCGAATGGGGGTACTCCGAGGGTCTCCTTCGACGACGTTTGCTCGGGCTACCGTGGAAAGCGTGGATAACCGTGCAGAGGTCCGTGAATTCCTCACTTCCAGACGTGCCCAGGTCACCCCCAAAGACGTCGGCCTGCCGGCCGGAACGAACCGGCGGGTCAGCGGACTGCGGCGCAGCGAGGTGGCCACGCTCGCCGGGGTGAGCGTGGAGTACTACACCCGCCTGGAACGCGGAGGGATCAGCGGAGCATCACCGGAGGTGCTCGACGCGATCGCCAGGGCCCTGCGTCTGGATGACGCCGAGCGGGCCCACTTGTTCGACCTCGCGCACGCCGCCAGCCCGGTCGCCAGGCCGCCGCGGCGGCGCAGCGCAAAGGGCTGGACGCCCCACGAGAGCCTTCAGTGGGCGTTGGACGCCGTGATCGCCGGGCCGGCGTTCGTCCGTAACGGGCGCATGGACCTCCTCGCGGCGAACCAGCTCGCGCGGGCGTTCTACATGGAGGTCTACGACATGCCCGTCCAGCCGCCAAACATCGCGCGGCACGTCTTCCTGGACGAGCGGGCCAGTGAGTTCTACCCGGACTGGGACGCCTTCGCGGAAGTCACCATCTCCATCCTGCGCACCGAGGCGGGCCGAGACCCTCACAACAAGGAGCTGCACGATCTGATCGGCGAACTCTGCACTCGCAGCGAGGAGTTCCGCCGTCGATGGGGTGCTCACAACGTCCGCCACCACGGTGCCGGCTTCAAAACCTTCCGGCATCCTGTCGTCGGCGAGGTGACGCTGGCGTTCGAGGGCCTGGAAATGGCCGCCGAGCCGGGGCTGACCTTGACCATCTACACCGCGGAGCCGGGCTCCGCCTCCGAGGAGCGGCTGCGTCTGCTCTCCTCCTGGTCTGCGGACGAGTGCCGGACGGAGACGCAGGAGGAACAGTATCGCTCCTGACGCTGATGATGTGGTGGAGGGCGGGACCGCGACTGCGGTCCCGCCCTCCACCACATCATCGGGGGCGCTCAGCGACGGTCGCGGGCGGCGAGAATCGTGAGCGGGAGGAAATAGAGAGCGGAGATGGCCGTGCCGACCACGACCGGGCCCGTCGCACCGAGCGCCGACTCAAGGGCGAACCCCGCGATCCACGAGCCCACCGCAGTACCGAAGTTGAACGCGGAGGTGCTCAGCGCGGACGCGAGTGTTGGCGCCTGACCCGCATAACCGACGGCCTTGCCGATCAGGACGGGGTTCGTGGACATCCCGAACAGTCCGAGCAGCGCCACCAGCACCACGGTCACGACCAGGTGGTGTGAGAAGAGCGCGAGCGCGCCGAGCACGAGGAACGTCATGCCCGCGGAGGTGAACAGCAGCTGGTAGGGGCGGTGCGAGTCGACGCGCCCACCCAGATAGGAGCCGATCAGCGCGCCGATCCCGTAGGCGACGAGCACGAGCGGCACCGCGGTCGTCGCCAGCCCCGTGTTGGTGACAAGGAGCGGCGAGATGAAGCTGTACGCGGCCAGGGAGGAGCCACACACGATGGCGCAGCAAGCCAGCGTGAGCCAGACACGACCGTCCCGCAGACTGCTCAGCTCAGCGCGCACGGAGGGCAGCGGGCCGGACGTCGGGTCTGGTGCCACTTGCCGGTAGACCACGAGCGCGCCGAGCGCGGCGAGGAGGGCGAGCGCCCAGAAGGGGCCGCGCCAGCCGACGGTTTGTCCCGCGAAGGCGCCCAGCGGAACCCCCAGCACGTTGGCGAGCATTCCGCCGCCCAGGACGATGCCCAGGGCGCGTGAACTGGCCGCAGGCCCGGCCGCCTTGGCCGCGACGACGGCCGCGACAGCCCAGAAGGCGCCGGTGGCGAGGGCCGTGAGGAACCGCGCGCCGAGCACCACAGCGTAGTTCGAGGTCAACGCGACGATGACGTGCCCGACGGCGAAGACGAGCAGCGCAAGGCTCAGTGTCAGGCGCCGGGGAAGCTTGAGCGTGAGGACGGCCATCAACGGGGTGCCGACGATCATGCCGATCGCGAACACGGTGATCATCAAGCCCGCGCCGGCGACGGTGATGTCCAGATCGCGGGCGATCTCGGGAAGAAGGCCCGCGACGACGAACTCTGTCGTCCCCATGAGGAAGGTGCCTGCGGCCAGCAGGTAGATCACCAGCGGCAGGCGTGTTCGGGAAGGTGTGGGCACGGGAGCGGGCGTGGGCGGACTCGTGACGGTCGTCATGGTGGTGGAGCAGAACTTTCTGATCAGTGCGGTGGTAGACGCGGAACAAGCGGCGGACACGGTGGCTGCGAGGGCAGTCGGGTGTGTCCTTGTACAGGACACCAGTCCTGCCGCAACTGAGGGAGTCCCGGTCGGAGGGGGTACTGAGAGGGACTCCCCAGGCGCAAGATCGCTGCTTAGCGTGGAAGACCTGAGTGGACGGTGGCCACGCCCCGGCCGCGCACCAGGAACACACCAGGAGAGATGTCATGACGACCATCGCCATCCTCGGCGCCGGCCCCGGGCTCGGTGCTGCCGTGGCCCGCCGCTTCGGCCGCGAGGGATTCTCCGTCGCGCTGATCTCACGTACGAAGGAGAACGTCGAGGCCCTTGCCGCCGGCCTGTCCGCCGAGGGCATCGAGGCCCGTGGATACACCGCCGACGTGCAGGACCGCTCCGCTCTTGCCAGCGCGCTCGCGGCGGCCGCCGAAGACCTCGGCCCGATCGATGTGCTCCAGTACAGCCCGGTCCCGCGCCGGGACTTCCTGCGTCCCGTTCTGGAGACGACGGCCGACGACCTTGGTGCCGCCGCCGAGTTCTCGATCCTCGGCCCGGCCGTCGCGGTGCGGCAGGTGCTGCCCGCCATGACGGAGCAGGGGCGAGGCACGATCCTGCTGGTGAACGGAGGGAGCGCGGCCCGCCCCAACGGCAACGTGGCCGGAACCTCGGTCGCCTTCGCCGGTGAATCCGCGTACGGCCAGCTGCTCCATGAAGCCCTCGCGGAGCGGAACATCCACGTCGGACAGCTGATCATCCCCGGAGCCATCGGCGGCGGCGACCCCCTGTACGCCCCCGAGGCGCTGGCGGACCGGCTCTGGACGATCCACGTCGAGCGCGGCCCGTTCCGTACGACCGTCGGCACCGGTTCGGACTGACACCGTGCGCATACCTGAGAAGCGGCCATCAGTGGGTGGTCGATGGCGGGTCGTGTCCCTGGCGATGTCCGCGGCCCTGTGCTTTACCCTCGCGTCGTGCACGAACGACACGAACGGGCAAGCAGCAGAACCGAGTTCACGGACAACCACGTCCTCCACGAGCGCCGTGCAGGGGCACGCCACACCCATCCACATCAAGATCGGCGACCGAACGGTGTCGGCGACGGTCCGGGACACCCCGACCGGAGCGGCCCTCCTCAAGCAACTGCCACGCACGCTGGAGTTCGAGGACCTCAACGGCGCCGAGAAGGTCGCAAAGCTCCCGAAGGAGCTGCCGATGAAGGGTATGCCGGAAGGTGACAACCCGAAAGTCGGCGACCTCGGCTACTACGCGCCGTGGGGAAACCTCGTCCTCTACTACGGGGACGTGGACTACTGGGACGGCATCGCCCGCATCGGACGCATCGACTCCTCGGATCTGGCCGCGATCTCCGGCCAGTCGGGCGACTTCACCGCAACAGTCGCGCGTTGACGTCCGGCGGCGGAGTGCTGCGCGAGCGGGCGTCGGCCCTCCCGCGCGCCGGATGCATCAGCTGTCCTGACTCTCCATCAGGCGCTCCGAGATAGTGGTCGCCGCCTGCTTGATGGCCTTGACGGCGTGCTCGACGTCAACGTCCCGCCGTTCCTTCTCGTCCCAGGCCGTGCCCACACTGCCCAGCGCCGTCTTCTGGTCGGTGAGGATCGGTGCCGCGACGCCATAGACGCCCGGGTTGAACTCCCCGACGGTCAAGGAGTACCCGTCCTTCTTGATCTTGCCCAGGTTCGCCCGGAAGGTGCTCCAGTTGTCACCGAGGCCGGCGTTCTCGATCTCGTCGCGCTGGCGTGGGTAGATGGCCTTCAGACGGTGATGGGGGAGATGCGCCAGGATGACCTTCGAGATGGCGCCTTGGAACAGTGGGCGCCGCTGTCCGCGGCTGAACCGGTTCTCCGGGCTGTCCGGGGCGCGGCACTCGCCGACGCAGAGCACCGAATCCCGGTACACGGTGCAGAGGAGGGCCGAGTGTCCGATCGTGTCCACCAGGTCCTCGAGGACGCCGTGACTGGCGAGTAGCAGCGGGTCCGTCTGGCGCATCTGCAGATCCATCTCGATGATCCGCGGGCCGAGGGTGTACAGGCCGCTGGTGACGGCGTTGAGCAGCCCTGCCTCGTGCAGGGTCTTGATGTAGCGATACCCCGTCGACCTCGAGGTCTCAAGAGCCTCGAGGATCTCGGCTGTCGACCACACCGGCTGTTTCTCGCTGAACAGCTCCAGGATGTGGAGCATCTTGGCCAGGCTCGCGCTGCCCTGAGTCGCTGTCTCTGTCACCACTGGACAATATCCCGCGATGTGGGATAGCGTCAAAGTTTCGGTCCGGGCCCGCACCGTACAGGGTGCCGGTTCAGGCCCGGGGCGTTCTCGTCATGGACCGCCACGTCACACCCGCGGGACCGCCAGGTACTTGTATTCGAGGAACTCCTCGATGCCTACACGGCCGCCCTCGCGGCCGAGCCCCGAGGCCTTGATGCCGCCGAAGGGTGCAGCGGGGTTGGACACGATGCCGGTGTTCAGGCCGACCATGCCGACCTCCAGAGCCTCGCTCACCCTGAAGCCGCGGTCCACGTCCTGCGTGAACAGGTAGCCGGCCAGGCCCCACGGGGTGTCATTGGCCATGCGGATGACCTCCTCTTCCGTGTCGAACGGGATGACGGGAGCCACCGGGCCGAAGATCTCCGTGGTCAGGAGGTCCGACTGTACCGAAACGTCCGAAAGGACGGTGGGGGAGTAGAAGTACCCCGCACGGTCCGGCCGGTTGCCGCCGCAGACGACCTTCGCGCCCTTGTCGACGGCGTCGTCGACGAGTTCCTGCACCTTCCGAAGGGCCTTCTCCTCCACGAGGGGCCCGACTTCGGTGCCCGGCTCCAGGCCGTCGCCCACTGCCAGCGCGTCCAGTCGGGCTGCGAGACGGCGGGCGAACTCCTCGGCGACGGGCCGCTGGGCGAAGATTCGGTTCGCGGCGGTGCAGGCCTCGCCCATGTTGCGCATCTTGGCCGCGAACGCCCCTTCGACGGCGCGGTCGAGGTCTGCGTCCTCGAAGACGATGAGGGGTGCGTTGCCGCCGAGTTCCATCGACGAGCGCATGACGTGCCGGGACGCCTGCTCGAGAAGGCGCACGCCGACCTCGGTGGATCCGGTGAAGCTGATCTTGCGGGCGATGCCACTCGACATCCACGGAGAGACCACCGAGGACGCCTTGGTCGTACACACGATGTTGAGGACGCCTGCGGGCAGTCCAGCCTCGATCAGGATGTCCGCGAGCTCCAGGGACGACAGCGGGGTGAGTGCGGCGGGCTTGAACACGATCGTGCAGCCCGCCGCGATGGCCGGCCCGATCTTGCGGGTGCCCATGGCGAGCGGAAAGTTCCACGGCGTCACGAGCACACAGGGGCCGACGGGTTCGCGCGAGACGAGGATGCGGTTCTTTCCGTCGCCAGTCGTCGTTGCGTCGCCGCCGATGCGGACGGCTTCCTCGGAGAACCAGCGGAAGAACTCGGCGGCGTACGCGACTTCGCCCTTGGCCTCGGCGAGCGGCTTGCCCATCTCCGCCGTCATGATGAGGGCGAGCTGGTCCTGTCGCGCCATCAGGAGGTCGTATGCGCGGCGCAGGATCTCACCGCGCTCACGTGGTGCCGTCCTGGCCCAGGCGTTCTGTACCCGGCCCGCGGTTTCGATCGCACGCAGGGCGTCCTCGGGGCCGCCGTTGGCCACGGTCGCGATGACTTCCTCGGTGGCCGGGTTGACGACGTCGAAGCGGGCGCCGGACGTGGCGTCGCCCCACTGGCCGTCGATGAAGACGCCGGTGTTGACCTTGGCGATGGCCTCACGTGCCTGCTCGGAGCTGCTGGGGGCGCTGACGTTGCTGGGCATGACAGTCCTTCAGTTCCCTTGGTGTGTCGGTCTCTGGACGGTGGAAGCCGGGGCGCTGGCCGTGGTCGTGCTCGGGCGGTCGTTGTCCCGGACGGACAAGTGGGAGCCGATACGCCGCAGCACAGGGCCATGTGAGCCCTGTGCTGCGGTACGGACGGGTTCAGGCCGTCTGCTTCTGCAGCACACGCACCGCGTCCTCTGCTCCACTGCGCGGGCTGCAGAGCACCGGCTTGCCGACTGCCTCGGCGATCACGGGGGCCAGCCGTGCCATGGAGGCCTGGGCCAGCACGATCGCGTCGACCTCCGCGGCGAGCTTTCGGGCCCCGTCGAGCACCATCGCGTCGTGGCGGTCGCGGTCACCGGACATGAGTACGGAGAAGGCCCCCTCGGAAAGAGCCTCCTTCACGGTGATGTCGCGACCGGCCGCCTGGGCCTTCTCCTTGACGAGGGCGCAGGTCGGCGGCAGCGTCGTGGGGACCGTCGCCAGGACGCCGATGGTGTCCGCGGTCTCGACCGCCGACGCGGTCATCGCGTCGTCAATCTTGACGATCGGGACGGACACCAGGCGTCGTGCCACGTCGATGGCCGGGCCGAGCGAGGAGCAGGCGGAGAAGATGACATCGGCCCCCGCGTTCTCCGCGGCCTGGGCCAGGTGCACCATGCGCTGCGTGCTGGCGGGTGAGACCTCACCGTCGTGCATGACGGTCGCGAGCACGTCGCTGTCGACGAAGTGCATGACCTTGGCGTCCGGGGCGAGTTCCGCGAGGTAGTCGTTGATGACCGGCTCGACGTTGACGAACACCAGGCTGGTGTGCAGGACGGCGATCTTGGGGGTGGTGGACATGGTGGCTCCTTATTACAGGGGGTGGTGCATCGGCCCGGGTGCTGAGAACGGCACGAGGGCGCGGGACAGTTGGTGCTGAGGTCAGGCGATTCCCTCATCGGCGTGCGGGCTGAGACGGCCGATGATCTCCAGGGCGGTGTCCCGGACCGCGTCGCGGCCCGCCGCCCATACGGAGACGACGTCGGATCCGGGCGGCGCCGACGGGAGGGTCGCGTGGACGGCCTCCAGATAGGCGCGGCGCAGTTCGGCGTTGACGTTGACCTTGGCGACGCCGCGCGCGAGAGCGCCCTGCAGTTCCTCGACGGGCAGACCGCTGGCGCCGTGCAGGACGAGCGGGACCGGTACGGCCTCGTGGAGGGCGGCGAGCCGCTCCAGGTCCAGGTGGACCGGGTCCTTGGTGAAGCCATGGACGTTGCCGACGGCGACGGCGAGTGCGTCCACGCCCGTCGCGGCCACGAATTCGGCCGCCTGCTGAGGATCGGTCATCGTCGCGGACTGCGCGACGGCGTCGGTGGAGACGTCCTCGTCGCCCGCCAGGGCTCCGAGTTCGGCCTCCACCCAGGCTCCGTGGTCGCGAGCCCGTCGGGCCGCCTCCTTCGTCAGCGCGATGTTCTCGGCGAACGGCAGGTGTGAGCCATCGACCATGACGGAGGTGTAGCCCGCCTCAAGACAGGCGGTGATCTCGTCCAGGTCCCGGCTGTGATCGAGGTGCACACCCAGGTGGGCGGCGGAGCGCCCGGCCGCGTCCAGCGCCAACCGCATCAGTGCGTCGCGCCCGGCGTGCTTGAAGGGGCTGGAACCCGCTTGGAGCAGGACGGGCCGGCCCGCTGCCTCCGCGGCGGCCGTGATGCCCTGGACCGTCTCCAGGTTGTAGGCGACGAACCCGGGCAGGGCGTGACCGGCGGCCGCGGCCTCCTTCAGGGCATCGGTTCCGTGCAACAACATCAGGCACTCCTCAGCAGGTCGAGGGCGTCGGCGAGCGCGTCGATGCCCCCGACGTTCCCGGCGAAGACGATGTAGGGGATGCCGGTGGCGGGGCCGTCCACGGGCTCCCAGAGCGAGACGATGCCGGGCAGCAACGTGCCCCGGGCCCAGGCGCGGCGGATCTCCAGCCCATGGGTGGCGGTGTCGCTGGAGGTGATACCGCCCTTCGCGACGACGAAGGCGGGCCGACGGGTGGCGTTGACCTGACGGACGGCCTCCACAAGTGCGGCGGAGACCCGGCGGGAGATCGACAGGCTGTCGTCCGCGTCGGCACCGGTCACCAGCGTGCGGGAGGTGCTGATCACGGCGTCGGCCGAATCAAGCGCGGCGGCGGCTGCGGCCGCGACCTCGGCGATGTGCGCGTCACGCCGCTCCTCGTCGAGCAGGAGGGCCACGTCCAGCTCGTACTCGGCGATCCCGCCGCGTTCGCGCAACCGGTCCAACTGCTGGGTTGTGAGCGTGACATGGGACCCGACGACGATGAGACCGTGCGGCGCGTCCCCGCGCAGCGGGCGCAGTTCATCGGAGGTGAGCGGTGCCCGCGCCGCTTGTCCGGCGCGGGCCCTGACGAAGGAAGGGCCGACCCGGTACAGCAGTCGTGTGCCGTTCTCCTCCGCTTGGGCGAGGGCCAGGGCGAGCACCCGAAGGTCGTCGTCGCACACCGCGTCGACCACGGCCGGGCGTCCGTCGCGCAGCGAGGACAGCAGCCGCCCCGTGTGCTCCGGACCTCCACGTCGCAGATCGTCGAGGGTGACGCGTAGCACCTGGTCCGCGAGCACGCGTCCGCCGGTCTTCTCCTCGACCCACTCCGGCAGCTTCGAGCTGCGGTAGCCGAAGGTGGCGTCGCGGGCGAACTCGCTTTCTCCGACCGGGAGCAGCCCGCCGGTCGTCCGCATCCAGTGGCCGGAGTCGACCGTCAGCCGCCCCGCCTCGATGTAGGCGGGAACCAGTACCACTCCGTCCGGAGTACCGGCGCCCAGATGTGTCAGCGTCTCGGCGAGGACATCGGTCTCCAGCGGGAAGTGGCCGCGCAGTGTCGAGTCACTACGGCTGGCCAGGACATACGTGGTGCCCTCTGCTGCCGACGCCACGTGCAGGGCGCGGACCACCTCGCGGTTGCGGGCGGCGGCGTCCTCGGGGGACAGGCTGCGGGTGTTGGTGAGGACGAAGAAGGCGGCGCTGTCCTGGCGCAACGCCCAGCGCAGGTCGTCCACCGTCCAGGACGTCAGGACGGGTACATCGGCGACCGTCTGGGTGCCGGTCGGATCGTCGTCGAGGACGACGAGTCGCGAGCCGCCGGAGATGCGGGCGGCCACTTCCGCGGCGCTCACCTCGCGGACCGGCGGGAGCGCGTCGAGCACGTCGGCCTCGGGAACGGGCCGCGTCTGGGCATGGAGGGGTGGGGGCATGGTGAATCCCTGACCTGCTGCGAGTAGTTGAGGTGATGTCAGTGGGCGTCACGAATTGACGGAACCCCGGCGTGGCAGGCGTCGCGGGGTCCGGCCCAGTGGGTGACTCCCGCGGGGCAACGCGGAGCCGTGGCTGCGTGTTGCCCCGCGATGGGTTCAGAACGTGTGCAGCACCATGCGCAGGAACTCGGCGGGCTCCGTGGCCTCGACCGCCACCGGGCCTTCGTTGGCCAGGAATTCGTACCCGGTCTCGGGCCCGTACTCGCTGCCCCCGGCGGTCACCCTGCCCTTGGTCTGGAACAGGATCTCGATGGAGTCGAACCGGCCCGCCCGGTAGACCGCGCCGGCGTCGAGGCGTACGAACCCGATGCGCAGGTCGCGTTCCGTGAAGCGGCCCAGCCACTTCTCCTCGACGCCCGTGTCGTCGCTCTTCTGCCAGTCGTAGGCCTCCGGGTCCATCGCGATGACATCGGTGTAGCGCGGAGCCGCGAACCGCAGCGCGCCGCCCGTGGCGTGCTCGAAGATCGCTTCGGAGCCGTCCTTGCTCTGGGCCACGCCGTTGTCGTCGGTGTAGTGGTACAGGCCCTTCTTGAACTCGCCGACCTTGTTCAGCTCGGCGTTCACCGCCTCGCGCCGCGCGACGCTCAGGTAGCCCTGGCCGCTCGCGCCACCGCACTGCAGCACCATCGTGCGCAGGCCTTCGGCGCGCTCCTGGGGGCCGTAGTGGACGCTCTCGGGGAAGTACCCGACCCAGCCCTCCTTGAGCACCTCGGTCTCCGTGTAGGGCAGCTCGCCCTGGATGACATAGCGGATCTGGTCGAAGTTGTGCCGGTGGCGCGGGGTCCGCCAGCCGCCGCCGCCCGTGAGGCCCATGTTCAGGTCGAAGTTGTTCGGCGAGTCGTCCTCGCCGAACAGCAGGTGCTTCTGGTCGAGCTTCCCCTCACGCATGGTTCCGACCTGCTCGATGTCGGTGTCGGATGCCTTGCCTACACGCATCTGAAGCTCCTTCGAAGAATCCATCACTGAGTCAATGTCGCCCGGCGGCGAGAGCCGATGAGTCGGGGCGCTGGGCCGGCCCGGTGTCGTCCTGCGGTGGAGCAGGGAGGGCCGCCGTTTCCATTGACGATATCCCACATGGCGGGATACTGTCCATGGGTCATCAGGGGTTACTACCCCGGTGCTCACGGGTGAGGCTCACGCGAATACGCGGCGCCACCCGCTTATCAGCCCTGCATTCGCAGCCACATTCCCCGCCGCATTCCGATCGCGAAGCGCGACGCCAGGAGGACTGACCATGACGACAACACCCTTGACCCACGCCCCACATGACTCCGGAGTGCCGGCGTCGGCGCGAGACTTCAGCGTGGCGGAGCGGGTGGTGATCGTGACCGGCGCCGCCCAGGGCATCGGCCGGGAGCTGGCGCGCCAGTTCGCCGCGGCCGGAGCCTTCGCCGTGGTGGCCGACCTCGACCTCGGCAAGGCGGAGACCGTCGTCAAGGAGATTCACGAGGCCGGCGGGACCGGCCTGGCCGTCCAGGTCGACGTGGCCGACGAGTCATCGGTGACAGCCATGGTCGACACCGTCATCGACCGGTGGGGCCGGATCGACGTACTGATTAACAACGCGTCGGTCTTCGCGACCATCGAGAAGGGCCCGTTCGACGAGATCCCCCTCGCGCAGTGGGAGCAGGTGCTGAAGGTCAACGTCACCGGAACCTACCTGTGCGTGCGGGCGGTGGCTGCACACATGCGCACGGCCGGCTTCGGCCGCATCGTCAACGTCTCGTCCGACGCGGTGACTCGAGGCACCGTCAACTACCTGCACTACGTCACGTCCAAGTCGGCGATCATCGGCATGACCAACTCGCTGGCGCGTGAACTGGGCAGCCACGGGGTCACCGTCAACTGCGTGCGCCCGGGCTCCGTCGCCACGGAAGTCGAGCGCACCGTGAACCCCACCGTCGAGGTCCGCCAACGCGCGGCGTCACTGCAGTGCATCCCGCGCGGGATGGTGCCCACCGACCTCGTCGGCGTCATGTTCTTCCTGGCCACACCGGCCTCCGCGTTCATCACCGGACAGACGATCGCCTGCGACGGCGGCTATACCCACAGCAGCTGACCTGAGCAGTTCAAAGCGCCATCAGGCGCCCGCCAGACACCATCAGACAAGTAACACGCAGGTTGAGGAGGCCTCGCTCATGAGGCAGTACCCGCACCTCTACATCGACGGTCAGTGGACCGAACCGATCGAGCCGCGCGAAGTGGAGCTCATCGACCCCACCCGTGAAGAGGCCTTCGCCCGGGTGGCTCTGGGCAGTGCTCCTGACGCGGAGCGCGCGGTCGCCGCAGCCCGCCGCGCGTTCGACAGCTTCTCGACCACGTCGGTGGACGAGCGGATCGCGTTGATCGACCGCGTCATCGACGTATACGAGTCGCACATCGATGAGTTCTCCGAGCTGATCGCCCGCGAGGTCGGCATCCCTGTCGCCAATCGCGCCCAGGTCACGGGCCCGGCTCAGCACATGCGGGTGGCCCGCGACCTCTTGCGTGACTACCCCTTCGAATCGCGGATCGGTGGCGCCATCGTCCGCCGAGAGCCGATCGGCGTGTGCGCGCTGATCTCACCGTGGAACTGGCCGGTCCAGACCGGCGTCATCAAGCTGATCTACGCGCTGGCCGCCGGATGCACGGTCGTGGCCAAGCCCAGCATCAACTCCGCAGCCAGCGGCGCGCTTTTGGCCCAGGTCTTGCACGAGGCGGGCGTACCCGCGGGCGTCTTCAACCTGGTCAACGGCAGGGGCCGCGACGTGGGCGACACCTTCTCCCGTCACCCGGACGTCGACATGGTCTCCTTCACCGGATCCACCGGGGCCGGCCGACAGGTCGGGGCCGCCGCCGCGGACACCGTGAAGCGCCTCTGCCTCGAACTCGGCGGCAAGTCCGCCAACATCGTGCTGCCCGACGCCGACCTGGAACACGCCGCGCGCTGGAACATCCAGCGCTGCTTCTTCAACGCCGGCCAGTCCTGCCACGCCCCCAGCCGCATGCTGGTGCACGAGAGCCAGGTGGAACAGGTCGTGCCCTTCCTGGTCGACGAGGCCCGCCGCTTCCGCCTGGGAGACCCGCTGGAGAGCTCGACGACCATGGGGCCGGTCGTCAGCGCCGGTCAGTTCAAGTCGATCAGGGGCCACATCCAGAGCGGTCTCGACGAGGGCGCCCGACTCATCACCGGCGGCCTGGAGCGCCCTGACGGCCTGGACCGGGGCTACTTCGTGCAGCCCACGGTGTTCACCGGAGTCACCCCGGACATGATGATCGCCCGAGAAGAGGTCTTCGGCCCCGTCCTGGCCGTCCTGCCGTACGGCACCGAGGCCGAGGCCCTGAGCATCGCCAACGACTCGGTCTACGGGCTCGGCGGCTTCGTCTTCGGCGGCGACCGTACGCGCGCCCGCCGGGTGGCGAACGGCCTGCGCGCCGGACGCATCAGCTACAACGGCGCGGCCACGGACTCGTACACGCCCATGGGCGGATACAAGCAGTCCGGCATCGGCCGCTCGATGGGTCGGTTCGGGCTTGAGGAGTACCTCGAGGTCAAGTCCGTGTACGGGTTCGAGGACGAGGCGCAGGAGCTGCCGCCTCTCTTCGGCTGAGACACCCCCGCCGCGTTTTCAGCTGATCCCTCAAGTCGGCTGAGACACCTCCAGTCAGTCAGGAACTTCCGAACATGAACAGCGAACCCACCCCTCTGCTGCGTAATCCCGCCAAGGAGAAGCTGTCGCGGGGCGAGACGGTGTATTCGATGACCGCGCGACTTGTGCGCACGGTCGACATCGCCGCGATCGCCCACTCCGCGGACTTCGACTCCATCTACATCGACATGGAGCACAGCCCCTTCCCCCTGGACGCCGCGAGCCAGATCTGCATGGCCTGCAACCATCTTGGTGTCACCCCGCTCGTCCGCGTCCCCGGCCTGGATCCGTCCTTCATCGGCCGGGTCATGGACTCCGGCGCCATGGGCATCATCGTGCCCGGCGTCAATTCCGCCGACGAGGTGCGCGCAGCGGTCCGAGCCGTCAAGCACGCACCTCTGGGGGAGCGCTCCCTGGCGGGTTCACCGCCCCAACTGCACTTCCGGTCCTACCCCGCCGACCAGACCATCCGCGCACTCGACGAGACCTCCATGGTGGTGGCGCAGATCGAGACCCGTGCCGGTCTGGACGCGGTGGAGGCGATCGCCGCGGTGGAGGGCGTGGACGTGCTCCTCGTGGGTGCGAACGACCTCAGCCTCGAGCTGGGCATCCCGGGGCAGATGGACCACCCCGAGCTGCACAAGGCGTACCTGCGCATCATCGAGGCCTGCCGCGTGTACGGAAAGACCGCGGGCGTCGGCGGTCTCGGCGGGCGTCCGGACCTGATCCGCCAGTACCTGGACCTCGGTGCCGGCTATGTCTCCACCGGCAATGACATCTCTTTCCTCAGCTCTGCCGCGGCCCAAAAGCGCCAGCAGTTCGACGACTGACCGGCCGACCCATCACGTAGCAGAGAGCGGGAGCACACATGAAGATCTGCGTATACGGCGCGGGAGCCGTGGGCGGTCACATCGCCGGACGACTCGGTGCAGCCCAGGCGGACGTCTCGGTCATCGCCCGTGGTCAGCACCTGACGGCCATCCAACAGCACGGACTGCGGGTGGAAACCCGTGAAGGCGAGCTGGTCTCGCACCCGGTGGCCACCGACCGTCCCGCCGACCTGGAACCGCAGGACATCGTCATCGTCGCGGTCAAGGCGCCGACCCTTCCGGCCATCGCCGAGCACATCGGTTCGCTGCTCAAGAAGGACGGCCTGGCGCTGTTCGTCCTGAACGGCGTCCCCTGGTGGTACTTCCACGCGCACGGCGGGTCGTTGGACGGCACCAGGCTTCAGCGCCTCGACCCCGAGCGGGCACTGTGGGACCACGTCGGCCCCGAGCGAGCCGTGGGCGCGGTTGCCTACACGGCGGGCAGCGTGATGGCACCGGGAGTGATCCGGGCCGAGAACCCGCGTAATCGCCTGCTCATCGGACGTCCCGACGGCAGCCCCGACGCGAGGCTCGATGAGCTCGCGTCGCTCCTTAACCCCGGCGGTCTGGAAGTCACGGTCACACCCGATATCCGCGACGCGATCTGGGTCAAGCTGACGATGAACCTGATCGGAGGCTCGCTGGCCGTCCTCAGCGCCTCACCGATGAAGGACGTTCTCGACAAGCCCGCGGTCGCCGGTACCGCCAAGGCGATGGCGACCGAGGCTGCCGCCATCGCCCGCGCCCTGGGTTGCGACCCGGGAGACCCGGAGGAGGGCCTGGCCAAGCTGGCGAAGTCCGGCCACCTCCAGAGCATCGCGCAGGACCTGCTGGCCGGTCGTCCCATGGAGATCGACGCCATGTTCCGGGCCCCTCTGGACCTGGCCGGACGTCTGCAGGTCCCGACCCCCAACCTCGACCTGGTGATCGACCTGGCCACCCAGCGCGCCCGCGCCGCGGGCCAGTATCAGGACACCAGTAGCTGACAGATCCGACCTCGTACGAGCGTCGCCCCGAGCGCCCCGTAACCGGATGGCAACCCTCTCGAACCATTGACGAAGTCCCACAATGCTGGATACCGTCAATTTGTCACCGCGAGGAGTTATGCGCCGCCGCCGCTGAGCCGCTGACACATTTGTTGATGTGTCACAGCGGAACCGGCAGGTCAGCCCGGTTGAAACGGCCCACTGGGGCGAAGAGGCGTCGCCCCACCCACACACCGTCGTGTTCGCGTTGTTGTGCACCGAGCACCGAGCCAAAGGCAAGACGCATGATCGGACAATGTCGATCGAACCCATGCGGGCATAGCAACACCCTCCTGTTCGCCCACCCTGCCGGTTCCTGTGATGTCACCACCCGCCCGGTACGGCCCGGAGGTGTCGGCTGATGGATACACACATCAACGCCGGCCGCCGACTCGACAGTCTCCCGATAGGGAAGTTCCACCGGCGCCTGGCACTGCTGGTCGGCCTTGGCTTGTTCTGCGACTCCTTCGACAACACACTCTCGGCCGGTGTGTTGGCGTCGATGCTGGACTCCGGCTTCTCGACGCTGGGCCTCAACTCCGTCTTCCTGTCGGTCACGTTCGCCGGCCTCGCGATCGGGGCCGCCTTCGCGGGCTGGCTCGGCGACCGGATCGGACGCGCCTTCGCCTTCCAGTTCAGCCTGGCGCTCTTCGGGATCCTCGCGCTGTGCGCGGCGATGGCGCCCTCCATGGAGGTGCTCATCGTCCTGCGAGGCCTGATGAGCGTCGGACTCGGAGCCGAGTACGTCATCTGCTACGGCATGATCACCGAGTTCATACCGGCCGGCCGTCGAGGGCGCTACCTGGGCCTGCTCGGCGTCTTCGGCGGAGTCGGTGTCTCGATGTCGTCGATCCTCGGATGGGTGGTCATTCCCGCGCTGACCTGGCGCGGCATGTTCGTCATCGGAGGCCTGTTCGCACTGGGCGCCTGGTGGCTGCGCCGAGGGCTGCCGGAGTCCCCGCAATGGCTGGAGTCGCGCGGCCGGCACGAGGAAGCCGAAGCCGTGATCCGGCGGATCGAAAAGGAGTCCGGCATCCCGAGCCGGCAGACCGACCCGACTCCGTTCACGCACAACGCAGTTGACGCGGTGGAGGAGAAGGCCGAGTGGGTGCCGATCACGGTGCTGTTCTCACGGCCTGTCATCCGGCGCACCTTGATGGCTCTGATCCTCACCGTCACCTGCCTCTTCGGCTCCTACGTCGTCACCGGCTGGATGCCCACGTTCTTCGTGGAGCAGGGGATGACCGTGTCGAAGTCCCTGGGATTCAACGCGGCCATCATGTCCGGCTACGTGGCGGGCCCGCTGGTGTGCATGTTCATCGTGGATCGCCTCGGTCGGCGCACCAGCATCATGCTGTTCGGAGTGCTCTCGGCGGTCTTCGCCGGCCTCTATCCGTTCATGACGGCTCCTGCGCTGGTCATCGCCGTCGGCTTCGTCCTGGTTGCCACGGTGGCGTCGTTCCTGACACTGGGCCTCGGCACGACCCCGGAGTTCTTCCCGACCGCCTTCCGTTTCCGCGGCGGCGGCTTCTCCCAGACCGTCGGCCGCATCGGTCTGATCTTCTCCCCCTTCGTTGTCCTGTGGTTGTTCAACAGCTCCGGAGTCCTCGGGGTGATCCTGGCCGTCTGTGGCATGTACGTCGTCGTGACCGTGCTCAACGGCGTTGCCGGTGTGGACACGTCCCGTGACGCGCTGGAGCAGATCGCCCCCGGCGGTGATGACACCGATGATGTGTCGCCGGCCGTCACTCCCGCGGCGCCCCAGACCACGCCGCCCACCTCCTGACCATCAAGGAACGTAGACATGCAAGCAGTTGTTTTCCTGGGCGAGGGCAAGCTCGACCTCCGTGAGGTTCCCGACCCGGTGCCGGGGCCGGACGAAGTCGTCCTTCGCATCAAGGCGTCCGGCATGTGCGGCAGCGACCTCCACCACCTCCACGGCCCGCACCGCACCGGAGCGGAGCTGGTGATCGAGGGCCACGAGCCGTGCGGAGTCGTCGAGACGGTCGGCGACGCCGTACGCCCGAGCGAGGCCAAGGTGGGTGACCGGGTCATGGTCCACCACTACGACGGGTGCCGCACCTGCCGCTACTGCCGCTCCGGCTGGACGCAGTACTGTCCGAACGCGCGCACGGTGTACGGCGGTCTCGACGGTGACGGTGGCCACGCGGACTTCATGAAGGTCCCGGCGCACACGCTCATCCGCCTGCCCGACGAGCTGTCGTTCAAGACCGGCGCGGCCATCTCGTGCGGCACCGGGACGGCCTTCGGAGCCATCAAGCGGGTCGGCCTGTCGGCGGACGAGACCGTGGCTGTCTTCGGACAGGGGCCGGTGGGCCTGAGTGTCACGATGCTGGCCAAGGCCTTCGGTGCCCGGGTCATCGCCGTCGACGTCGAGCCCTCGCGCCTGGAGATGGCGAAGAAGTTCGGCGCCGACCATGTCATCGACGCGACGCAGCAGGACTCCGTGGCCGCTGTCCGCGCACTGACCCGCGACGGCGCGGGCGCGGACAAGTCCATCGAGTGCAGCGCCAATTCCGCCGTGCGGCGTCAGTCGGTCCAGGCGCTGCGTCAGTGGGGCACCGCCTGCATGGTGGGTGTCTTCGGCACCATCGAGCTGGACAGCCAGGAACTCATCCAGCTGCAGAAGACGGTCGTGGGCTCGCTGACCTTCAGCAAGAACCTCCAGGAGGAGTGCGCCCAGTTCGTGGCCGAGCGAGGCCTGGACGTGGAGTCGTTGTTCACCGACGAGTTCCGCCTCGACGAGGCGGAGCGGGCCTACGAGTTGTTCGACCGACGCGAGATCGGCAAGGGCGTCTTCGTCTTCGACTGACATCGGACGTCGAAGTCCCACGACGCGGCATCGAAGGCCAGGCGAGAGGTAAGCAGTGAGCACATTCCAGCAGAACGTCGCACCGAGCGAGCAGGCACGGGCCTTCCTGTCCCGCGCCGCGCACCAGCACTTCATCGACGGTGAAAGTGTCCCGGCCGGGTCCGGACAGACACTGGCGACCATCAACCCCTCGACGGGTGAGGAGCTGGCGCGGCTCGCAGCCGGCGACCAGGCGGACGTCGATCGCGCGGTTCAGGCGGCACGCCGCGCGTTCAACGGCCAGTGGAGCACCTGGACTCCCTACGGGCGCCAGGCGCTCCTGACCCGGATCGGGCAGATCCTCGACGAACGGTTCGAGGAACTGATCCAGATCGAGGCCCTGGACATGGGTGCACCGGTCTCGCGGCTGCGGGGCAGCAAGTCGGCCCTGCTGAAGATGGTGTCGTTCTTCGCCTCCCAGGCGGCCAACATCAGCGGCGAGACGCTGATGAACGGCATCCCCGGCGACGTCACCACGATGACGTTGAAGGCGCCCGTCGGAGTCGTCGGCGGCATCATCCCCTGGAACGGCCCCCTCAACGGCCAGTTCTGGATCATCGGTGCCGTCCTGGCCAGCGGATGCACCGCAGTGCTGAAGCCCTCCGAGGAAGCCTCCCTGTCGGTGCTGCGGGTGGCGGAGATCCTGCACGAAGCCGGTGTCCCGGCAGGAGTCATCAACATCGTCACCGGCCTCGGCAAGGAAGCCGGCCACGCTCTTGCGGCCCACCCCGACGTCGACCGCATCGCCTTCACCGGGTCTACCCAGACCGGCCGCAGCATCATCGAGGCGTCCACCACGAACATCAAGAAGCTGCAGCTCGAACTCGGCGGCAAGTCGGCGGACATCGTGTGTGCGGACGCCGACCTGGACAGGGCGGTACCGGGCGCTGCCATGGGTGTGTTCGCCAACTCCGGCCAGATCTGCTTCGCCGGCACACGCGTTCTCGTCCAGCGTTCCATCGTCGACGAGTTCACCGAACGACTGCTGGCGTTCACCGACACCCTGAGCATCGGCTCCAGCCTGGACGACACCGCCACCCTGGGCCCGCTGGTCTCCCAGGCGCAGCTGGACAAGGTGCTGTCCTACATCGATGTCGGCCGCGCGGATGGAGCCCAACTGCTCCACGGGGGTGAGCGGTTGGCAGGCGAGCTGAAGAACGGCTACTTCGTGCAGCCGACCGTCTTCGGCGGTGTCACCAACGACATGCGCATCGCCCGCGAAGAGATCTTCGGCCCCGTCCTGTCGATCCTTCCGTTCGACGACGTGGACGAGGCCATCGCCATCGCCAACGACAGCGAGTACGGCCTCGGGGGAGCGGTGTGGTCGCAGAGCCTGTCCACCGCCCTCAGCGCGGTCCACGGCGTACACACCGGCACGATGTGGGTGAACTGCTACGGCCACATCGACCCACTCGTCGGATTCGGCGGCACGAAGATGAGCGGCTACGGCTCCAAGGGGAGCGCCGCACACATGGACAACTACCTCTACACCAAGAGTGTCTACATCGAGCTGTAACGGCTGCCTCGGACAGGAACGGCTCATGGACGCACGGCAACTCGAATACTTCCTGGCCGTGGTCGACCACGGCAGCTTCAATCGCGCGGCGGCCTCCCTGCATCTGGCGCAGCCGTCGCTCTCCCAGGCGATCCGCAACCTGGAACGTGAACTGGACACTCTGCTGTTCCATCGCATTGGCCGACGCATCGAACTGACAGAGTCCGGGCGGGCGATGATCGCGCCCGCCCGGCAGGTTCTGCGGGACATGGAGACCGCACGGGCCACGGTGGAATCGGTGAAGGGGCTGCGCACCGGACGGCTGGAGATCGCGAGCATGCCCTCGCCCGCGGTCCAGCCGCTGTCCGCGATGATCGGCGCCTATCAGCGTCACCATCCCGCCATGCAGGTCGACGTCCGCGCCGTACCCACCGCCGATGCGGTGGTGGAGCACGTACGTACGGGAGCGGTGGAGATCGGCCTTGCGGGCACGGCCACGGAGTTGCACTCGCCGGACGTGGAGGTGCATGCCGTCGCCCGACAGCGGTTCGTCGTGCTGGCCCCGCCCGACGGCCCGCTGCCACCGGGCCGGGCGGTGGCCCTGGAGGATCTGGCCGGTCTGACGGCGATCGTCGCGCCGCGGGGCACCAGGGCCCGTCAACTCTTCGACGAACTGCAAGAACGTGGTGTGCCCGTGCGCTACGGGGTGGAGGCCGGGCACCGTGAGGCGATCCTGTCGCTGGTGCTCCAGGGCACCGGGGTCGCCGTATTGACCGAGGCGTGGGCGGACCTGGCACGCAAGGCGGGCGCGCTCGTCCTGGACCTGGAGCCGCCGGAGTACCTGCATGTCTCTCTGGTGTGCAGGAGCGCACCGCTCACCCCGGGGGCCCAGTCGTTCCTGGACTGCGTACTGAAGTAGATCTCCCGACGGAACGGACCGTCACCACCCTCCGAGCACATCGACAAGCGGGAGCAGTGAGATGAAGGTCGGAAACCTCGAGATCGTGCCGATCGTCGACGGCACTTCCCACGAACCCATAGAGAACGCGGTGTCGCACCCGGACGGCAAGATCTGGGACTGCGTGGACCACCCCACCGATGAGAACGGGCGCATCCGTCTGGACATCGGCTCCTTCCTCGTCCGGATCAAGAACCGGACCGTCCTGATCGACGCGGGTGGCGGTGTGTTCGCGGACGAGGGAACACGGACCGGTGCGCTTGTCGACAACCTCCGTCGTGCCGGAGTTGATCCGACGGACGTCACGGATGTCTGCTTCACTCACATGCACTGGGACCACGTCGGCTGGTCGACAACCGACGGTGACATCACTTTCCCGAACGCGACGTACCGGATGCACGAGAGCGACTGGGCCTACTTCATGACCGGCCCGACCGCTGTGCCGAAGATCCGCGACCTGCTCATGCCGATCGAGTCACGAGTCGAGCCCATCGATGCCGAGGCCGAGCTGCTTCCCGGCCTGATCGCGCGTCCCGCACCTGGTCACACACCCGGCACGACCATCTACGTGATCCACGACCAGGGCGAGCGAGCCCTTCTGCTCGGGGACACTCTCCACACCGTGGGTGAGCTGACCGAGCCCGAGTGGATGGGCATGTGGGACGTCGACCCTGTTGCGGCCGGCATCATGCGCCAGCGCATCGCCGATGAGCTGGCTGACTCCGGCGACCCCTTTGCGCCGGCCCACTTCCCGGAGCTGGCCTTCGGCCGGCTGGTCACCCTCGACGGGCTCCGCAAATTCTCCTGGGCGTCGTAGTTTTCGTTGCCCGTCTGAACAGCAACTCGCCTCTGGGCAAGGGCCGGTAGGGTAGTGCTCTTCGGGCTGCTCGGCTCCGGAGTCCCAGAGGCGACTGCCCATGAATCTCCGCCCCCTGACGGCTGGTTCCGATGACGCGATACACGCTGTGTGGCGGCTTCCCGCCGCTGATGCGATGCGCGGCCACCGAGCCCTTTGGTGGACCATCGGCCCCGCCGGTGAGCTTGCTGTCCTACTGGTCCACCGGCGATATCTGAACCGCTCCCGCTACATGAAGGGGTGGATCGGGTGGAGGCCGGAGATCCCGTTCACGGGGGAGCTGGTCACTGTCGCGGGACAGGAGGAGCGGCGCATCCTGGTGAAGGACATTCGGATGTGGCCCAGCCACTTGGCCCTGCTCCCGGATCGCCGTTTCCTGCTGGTGAAGGGGCGTACGTCCCGCAGCGAGCCCGAGGGGGCCTGGGCCTCCAACGCGGTGGTGTTCTCGCCGTCCGGAACGCCTGAGGCCGAGTTCTGTGTCGGTGACGACATTCCGGCCCTGGTCACCGACGCCCACGGAGGTATCTGGACGGCTTACGGGGATGAGGGCATCTACGGCGGTCACCCCGAGTCGGGAGCGGGCCTCGCAGGATGGGACACCCAGGGCCGGGCCTCGTGGGCTCCTCAGGGCAGACTGCCCGACCATCCACTGGAGGGCTGCACCGCCGCGACCGAGAACGAACACGTGTGGCTCGTCTGGTACTCCGGCAACGGCAAAGGCGGCACCTTCCTGACGCGGATCACTCCGTCCACTGGCGATGTCGCCAGCTACCGCAGCCCCGTTCCCGACCCCGACGGGCTCGCGATCCGCGGCAACAGGGCAGTTCTTACCAGCCGTCACCACAACAAGCGGTCCGTCGACCTCATACGTGCCGAACTCGACGGCACCACCTGGACCGTCACCAGCCGCCGTCGGCTACGTGTGCCCGGCCGAGTCGTCATGAAGTGCGGGCAAGGCCGCGACGGTTCCCTTTGGCTCCGCACGGGTGACACCTGGCTGCGCATCGAAGCGTGAAGAACGTCAGCGCTCCTACCCGCTCTTGGTGAGGGGGAAGGAGGTGTACACGAACGTTGCCGGCCGGGGGCGCAGGTTTCGGAGGTCATGCATGCTGTCCCGCAATACGACCGAGTCTCCGACGCCGAGCGTCACTTCACCGTCTTCCAGCACGACGACCAGTTCACCGCTGAGCATCGTGATCACATGTAGAGAGGGGTCTGTGTGCAGGTCTGGTTCTGCGGGCCCGTCGGCATTCGCGGCCGGCACTGTGAGGATCCGAACCACGGCTCCTTCGGCCGGTGCGGCCGGCCCCAACGTCCAGTCGGGATCCGGCCGATCGTCCGGCCCGGCGGGGATGTCCCGCTGCTGCCACACCTCCTGGAGCAGGATCCCGTTGGAGAGCCGGGTGCGGGGCACGGCTCGCTCGTCGGTGACGACCGTGGAGGCGCCCGTGCTGTTGACACCCACGATCACGCGACGAGCAGAGGCGGGCATGTCGAGGTCCTCGCGTTGCATGGCGCCTTCCCTTTCTGGTCGCGCGGTCAGCGGATCACGCTGATGTGGACGGCCGAGACCACGACGGGCTCGTCGGTCCGATTCCGCCAGGCGTGCTTGGTGCCGCGCTGAACGATGGTGTCTCCCTGCCGCATGGTCGTCTCTCCTGCGTCGAGCAGCACGCACGCCTCCCCGGAAATGACGGTGACGATGTCGATGGTGTCCGTGGTGTGCATGCCGGGTGCATCCGTCGGATCCACCGCGTCGGCGGCGCCCGACTCTGCCAGGATGCGCGCGTAGCCCCCTGCGTAGTCCCATTCATTGTCAGGGGCGAAGGCTGTGATGACGTAGTTGTAGCCGGCGGGTGGCGGCGGGATGACCGCGGCGTCGCCAGGGCCGTTCGGAGCCATCACCGGTGTGGGCACCTGGGTCGCCTGCCACAGGTGGTTCCGGGTGTAGCCATCCGCGACAAGGCGGTCGGTCGTCGGACCGTCGCTGACGAAGGTCGATCTGCCGTCGTCATCAAGTCCGGTGACGATCAGACGCGACTGAAATTCACGGTGCTCTCCAGCCATGCTGGTGTCCCTTTCCATGTGGTGATGTGTTCGTCCGTGGGATGTATGCGTTGGTGGGATGTGCGGTGGGGTGTCAGATGCCGACTGTCTGGCCACCATCGATGACCATCGCGTGGCCGGTCGCGAACCCGCCGAGGTCGGACGAGAGCCAGAGCACGGCGGAAGCGATCTCCTCGGGGCTGCCCATCCTGCCGACGGGCTCCTGGCCGATCACTCGGGCGCGGCCCTCGGGGGTGCCGCCGGAAAACCTGTTCATCATGGGCGTTTCGATGATGCCCGGGCAGATCGCGTTGACCCTGACGCCCTGCGCGGCGTAGTCCAGTGCCGCCGACTTCGTCAGGCCGATCAGCCCGTGCTTGGCGGCGACGTACGCGGCCTGGCCTCGGATCCCGGCCACGCCGGCGCCGGACGAGGTGTTGACGATGGAGCCGCCGCCGTTCTCGAGCATGGCGGGGATCTCGTACTTCATGCACAAAAACGCGCTGCGCAGGTCGATGTCGAGCAGCCGCGACCACTCTTCCTCCGCGATGTCGACGAGAGGCGCCGGGGGCTGCTCGATCCCGGCGTTGTTGAACGCGATGTCGAGACGGCCGAATTCGCGGACCGTCTGCTCGACAGCAGCACGGATCTCGCTGGAAGACGTGACGTCGCACTTGACGGTGAGCACCCGGCCGCTGTGCTCGGCGGCGAGTCGGGCGGTCTCTTCGTTGCCGGCCGAGTCGATGTCGGCCACGACCACATCAGCACCCTCGGCGGCGAAGGCCCTCGCCGTGGCACGGCCGATGCCGCTACCGGCGCCGGTCACGAAGGCGACCTTGCCGGCAAACCTCTGTGCAGTCATTCTCGGTCTCGCTTTCTGTCGTGAACCAGGGGTGTGGAAGGTGTCGAGGTCAGACCAGGGGGCGTTCGGTGGCCATGCCGCTGTAGCGGTCCCGCAGTTCACCTTCGAGCTCTTCCAAGGTGCGTCCCTTCGTCTCCGGGACGCAGCGATACGCGAACAGCGTCGCCAGCACGTTGAGCACCATGAATCCGGAGAACACCGCCGCCGAGCCGTACCGCTCGGCGAGGATCGGGAACAGGAAGGAGATGAGGGAGTTGGCGACCCACAGACCGCCGAGCGAAGCGCCCATGGCGAACCCGCGGATCGGCAACGGGAACAGCTCCGATAGCACGAGGAAGCCCGTGGTGGCCAGGAAGGTCAGCATGAATGCCGTGACCAGCAGCATGAAGAGCAGGATCAGGTACGAGCGCAGGCTCGAGTCCGGCAGCAGATAGGTGATGAGGAGCCCCAGATGGGAGGCGGCCACACCGCCGAATCCGAGCAGCATCATCCTGCGGCGCCCCATCACACCGAGAACCCACATGCCCACCACCGTGAAGACGATCATCGAGATTCCGACGGTGACGGAGGCAAGCAGCGATGCGGACCGGGTGAGGCCGGAACTCTGCAGCACGGTCGGCGCGTAGTACATGACCACGTTGATGCCAGTGGTCTGTTGGGCCATTGCCAAGACGATGCCGACCAGGATCAACCGCTTCATCCACGGTTCACGGCGAAGGGCGGCGAGGACGGAGGCCTTGCCCTTGGCCGCGTCCGCTGTGACGACCGCTGTGATCTGCTCGTACTCGGCCTCGACCCGGTCGGCGAGGTGTGCCCGCTGCAGCGTGTGGTGCGCCTTCGACCACATCTGCTTGCTCGCGTACCAGCGAGGTGTGTCCGGCAGCGGCGACATGCCGAGGAGAAGTGCGACGGCCGGAATGAGAGCGACGCCCACCATGTAGCGCCACACGACAGGGTCGTTGATCAGATTGGCGAGTACCGCGTTGGCGACGAATGCCAGGAACAGGCCGATCGTCAGCATGAGTTGGTTCATCGTGACGATGCGGCCTCGCTGTGAAGCCGGCGCCATCTCGGCGAGATACAGCGGTACGACGACGGAGGCGACACCGACGGCGTAGCCGAGCGCGATGCGGGCCACGATCAGGATGGCGACGCTGGGAGCCAGAGCGCATGCGATCGTGCTGACGACGAAGATCACGCTGGCGATCACCAGCGACTTCTTCCGTCCCACCCGGTCGGCGACGGGTCCGCCCAGAAGCGCGCCTGCCGTCGCGCCGGGGAAGAGCAGCGAAGTGACCACCAGCCCCTCGGTGACCGCGGTCAGCTGAAAGTCCTCGCGGAGATACACGAGTGCGCCCGAGATCACCCCGGTGTCGAACCCGAAGAGAAGGCCGCCCAGGCTGGCGATCGCCGTCAGCCGGAACAAGAAGGTCCTCGGGTCCTCACGACCGCTTGGGCGGGGCAGGACGCGCGTGGACGGTGGATTGTCAGACATGCAGTCTCCCTGGAGGTCGTCCCGTAACCGCAGGTGATGGCTGGTGTGTGTGCCGACGGGTGGGCGCCGCAGCGCGTGGTGCCGCAGTCGGCGTTACGAGGGGGCGTCGAGCACGCGGTGCCCGAGCGTCGCTGAAATCCGCACCATCTGGTGTTTCGCGCCGGCGGCTCTAGTGTGACGGCGCACACACTTCTCGGATGCGTCCTGGACAATATCCTGCAATGTGAGATTCAGTCAATGAAACCCGGGTGGCCTTGTTGAATCACCGGCAGCCCGGCCACGTTCCCGAGGCAAGGGTCTGAATCACCATGCACGCAAGCACCGAGACACTCAGGCTGCTCACCGAGTACTACGCCGTGATGGAGGCGAACCGCCCCCATGAGTTCGGCTCGTACTACGCGGAGGACATGACGCTCACGTTCGGGAACAGCCCCGAGGTCAAGGGGCGAGAAAACGTCGTCTCGGCCTTCCGTGACGCCCTTGACGATGTCGCATCGCTCGGACACGACCTCGTGAACGTGTGGGAGGAAGAGGGCGGGGTGGTCTTCTTCGAGTCCATCGGCCGTTGGACACTCCACAGCGGGGTCGTGATCGAGATCAAGGCGGCCTCCAAGATCACCATCGTTGACGGCAAGTTCGTCGACCAGCGCATTTACGTGGACAACGCTCCCGTATCCGAGGCGCTTGAGCGAGAGCGCGCTTAGCTGTCCCACCTGCTGCCCCCGAGGGCCATCGCATCCATCGATAGGCGCTGCCTCCAAGCCGGGAAGCGAACCGGTCTTGGACACACTCGCGACGTCAGCCGTTCAATCACCTGTAACACGACCTGGCTGAAACGCCGGGCTACTGGTTCGACTGGACGGAGCCATCTCGTGACCACTCTCCGCACCTTCCGCATCGCGGCGATTCCCGCGGACGGCATCGGCAAGGAGGTCGTGGCCGCCGGACGCCAGGTGCTCGATGCGCTCGCCGCGGACAGCGCCGGAGCGTTTGCCTTCGACTGGCAGGAGTTCGACTGGGGCTGCGAGTACTACGCCCGTACGGGCAAGATGATGGCCGACGACGGACTCGACCAGCTCAAGGACTTCGACGCCATCTACTTCGGAGCGGTCGGCTGGCCCACCGTTCCCGACGACGTCAGCCTGTGGGGCCTGCGCCTGAAGATCTGCCAGAACTTCGACCAGTGGGCCAACGTCCGGCCGGTGCACTTCCTGCCCGGCGTGGTCAGCCCGCTGCGCAAGGCCGACGACACCGAACTCGACTGGGTCGTCGTCCGCGAGAACAGCGAGGGCGAGTACGCGGGTCTCGGCGGCCGCAACCTCTCCGGGCGCGGCCCAGGCGGCGAAGTGGCCGTGCAGTCCTCGCTGTTCACCGAGGTGGGCTGTGAGCGCATCATCCGCTTCGCCTTCGACCTGGCCCGCACCCGCAGCCGCCGCAAGGTCTCCTCGGTCACCAAGTCCAATGCCCAGCAGTACGGGATGGTGCTGTGGGACGACGTGTTCAAGCGGGTGGCCGCCGAGTACCCGGACGTGGAGACGGAGAGCGTGCTGGTCGACGCCATGTCGGCGAAGTTCGTGCTCAAGCCCGAGGACCTGTCCGTCGTCGTCGCCTCGAACCTCAACGCCGACATCCTCTCCGACCTCGGCAGCGCGCTCGCCGGCAGCCTCGGTCTCGCGGCCAGTGCCAACCTCAACCCCGAGCGGCGCTTCCCGAGCATGTTCGAGCCGGTGCACGGCTCGGCCCCCGACATCGCGGGGCAGGGCCTTGCCAACCCGATCGGCGCGGTGGGCAGCGCGGCGCTGATGCTGGAGCACTTCGGCCTGCCCGACCAGGCGGCTTGCCTGAACAAGGCGATCGAGACCGTCACGGGCGCTGGAACCCTCACCCGCGACGTCGGCGGCACGGCCTCCACCGACGAAGTCACCAAAAACCTGATCGACGCCCTCAACCCCTAAACCGCCCCCAACTCCCGGCACGGGACCCCGACTAGGAGCAGCCGATGACGTCCGCCTCCGCACCACCAGAGCCGCACAGCACCACCGTCGGCAAGAAGCCCCTGAAGTCGATGGAAGTCCGCACGGTCGCCAGCGGCACCCTCGGTTCCGCCCTGGAGTACTTCGATTTCGCCACCTACGGGATCCTGTCCGCGACGGTCTTCCCGCAGCTGTTCTTCCACCAGCTGGGGTCGACCGGCGGCCTGCTCGCCTCGTTCGCCACCTTCGGAGTGGGAGTCGCGGCACGACCGCTCGGAGCGGTTCTCTTCGGGCACCTCGGTGACCGGATCGGCCGCAAGCCGATCCTATTCGTCACCCTCGCGCTGATGGGCGCCTCGTCCATCCTGATCGGTTTCCTGCCGACAGGCAGGGGAGTCGGCATCGCCGTCCTTCTCGTCGCGCTCCGCTTCGTGCAGGGGGTGTCGCTCGGGGGCGAGGCGACCGGCGGCCAGATCCTGTCGGTGGAGAGCTGCGACAGAAGCCGCCGCGGCCTCATGGGCAGTTTCGTCGTGATCGGGTCTCCGCTGAGCCAGGTGCTGGGCAACGTCGTCATCGCCGCCCTGAGCGCGTCACTGACCGAGGAACAGTTCCTGGCCTGGGGCTGGCGCGTCCCGTTCATCGGGAGCATCGTGATCGTCGCGACCGCGGTGTTCATCCGTCTCAAGCTGGAGGAGACGCCGGCCTTCGCGGACAATAAGGACGCCGAGATCGCGACGCCCGCCGAGGGCAGTTCCCGCGGCGCCGGCATCCGCGTGCTCAAGACGCATCCACGCCAGGTGATCGGACTGATGCTCGCCTGGGCAGGTACGACGCTGAGCTTCTATCTGATCGCGGTGTACGGGCTCAGCTATCTGCCCTCCGCGACCGGCATGTCCGCCCAGACGGCGACGGTCATCATGGTGGTCGCGAATGGCCTCTCCGCCGGCTTCGCGATCGCCGGAGGGTACGTATGTGACCGCATCGGGCGGCGCCGCGTCTGGCACATCGGCCTCGGCGGATGCTTCGTCGGCATCGTTCTTTTCTTCACCGCCGCGACCCCCAACCCGGTCGTCACCGGAGCCATCGTCGCCCTCGTGATGTGCTCCATCCAGTTCCTCAGCGGCGCTCAACCCGCACTGTTCGCCGAGCAGTTCCCCACGCAGGTCCGATTCACCGGCATGGCGCTCGCCTACACCGGAGCCAACGTGTTGTTCGCGGCCCCGGCACCGTTCGTCGCCGCCGGCCTGACGGCCCTCGGCGGCAGCAAGCTCGTCATGGCCGTGAACCTTCTCGTGCTGGTGGTGTCCGCCGTCGCCGTCTCGACGTGCCGCGAGGGCGGACACCGCGACCTGGGTTCGGACACGGAAGCTGTGCGACCGTCCGGCCGGCGCGAGACCTCACCCGCAATGACCGCCAGCAACACCCCGCAGTAGTGAACCGCCAGTAAGGACACGCAACATGAAGCAGTACCTGCACTACATCGACGGCGCCTGGGTGCAGCCGGACAGCGGCGCCTGGATCGACTCGACGGACCCCTACCGCGGCGAGACCTGGGCCCGCATCGCCCGCGGCAACGCAACCGACGCGGAGCGCGCGGTCACCGCGGCCCACCGCGCCATGACGCAGGGGCCGTGGTCCACCGTGACCGCCTCCGAACGAGGCAGGGTGCTGCGCCGTATCGGAGACGCCATCACCGAGCACGCCCAGACCCTGATCGAGACCGAGGTGCGCGACAACGGCAAGTTGCTCGCGGAGGTCACCGGCCAGATGAAGGCCGTGGCCGACTGCTGGTACTACTACGCGGGTCTCGCCGACAAGATCGAAGGCTCTTCGATCCCGCTGGAGAAGGCCGACTCGGTCGCCTTCACACGCCGTGAACCGGTCGGTGTCGTCGCCGCGCTCACCGCGTGGAACTCCCCGCTGTGGTTCGCCACCGTGAAGGCCGCGCCGGCCATGGCCGCCGGCTGCGCCGTCGTCGTCAAGCCTTCGGAGTACGCCTCCGCCAGCACACTGGAACTCGCCGGCCTGCTCGCCGAAGCGGGCGTGCCCGACGGGGTGTTCAACGTCGTCACCGGCCTGGGCCCGGACGTGGGCGCGCCCCTCGTGGAGCACCCCGACGTAGCCAAGATCGCCTTCACGGGCTCCGACACCACCGGCGCGAAGCTCTACGAGACGGCCGCGCGCAACGTCAAGCGGGTCTCCCTGGAGCTGGGCGGCAAGTCCCCGAACATCGTCTTCGAGGACGCCGACCTCGACCTGGCCGCGGTCGGTGTCGTCTCGGGGATCTTCGGCGCAGGCGGCCAGATGTGTGCCGCGGGCTCCCGCCTCCTGGTCCACTCCTCCATCAAGGAGGAGTTCCTCGCCAAGATCGTCGACGTGGCCAAGGGCATCCGGCTCGGCGATCCCATGGACCCGGCCACGAACGTGGGCCCGATCTCCACCCCCGCCCAGTACGAGAAGGTCCTCCACTACATCGACGTGGCCGAGCAGGACGGCGCCCGCCGCATCCTCGGCGGCAGTCCCGCGACCGGACCCGGCCTGACCGGGGGCCAGTTCGTCGAGCCCACGATCTTCACCGATGTCACCAACGACATGCGGATTGCCCAGGAAGAGGTCTTCGGGCCGATCCTCTCCGTCCTCGACTTCGACGACGAGGAAGAAGCGGTCCGCATCGCCAACGACATCCCGTACGGACTGGTCGCCGGGGTATGGACGCGCGGCATCGGCCGGGCCATGCGCATGTCCAAGGCGCTCAAGGCGGGCAGCGTGTGGGTCAACACCTATCGGACGTACAGCTACATGGTGCCCTTCGGCGGCATGAAGCGCTCCGGGCTCGGGCGTGAACACGGCATCGAGGCCGTGGACGCGTACCTGGAGACCAAGAGCATCGTCCTGTCCACGAACGACGACGCCCCGGCCAACGCGTTCGTCATGCGCTGACCTCACCGCCGTGCCCCTGCCCACGACCGGCAGGCCGCCCCCTCTCACACATCTACTGGATGGAGCAGAAGCATGAGCAGCGCACCGATACCGGACGATGCCCCGCGCGGCCGACTGCGCGGACGCCGCATCGCGGTGACCGGCGCGGCATCCGGCATCGGCCGGGCCACCGCCCTCCTCTTCGCGCAAGAAGGCGCCTCCCTCGCCCTCCTGGACCGGGACCCGGACGGCCTGAAGGAGACCGCCCAGGAGACCGTTGGGTCCGCCTTCGAGGTGGACATCACCGCGGAGGACGAGGTGGCGGCCGCCGCCGAGCGCGCGGCCGTGGAGCTGGGCGGTATCGACGGCGTGGTGAACGCCGCCGGCATCATGTTCCGCGGCCTGGCCGCCGACGTACCGGCGGCCGACTGGCGCCGCGTCCTGGAGGTGAACCTGACCGGCACGTACCTCGTGACCCGCAGTTTCCTTCCCTGGCTGACCCGCGAGACCGCTGCCAGCGTCGTGAACATCGCCTCGGGGCAGGGCCTGCTGCCCAACTCCCCGGGCTACACGGCGTACGCCGCGTCCAAGGGCGGGATCGTGGCCCTGACCAAGGCGCTGGCGGCCGAACTGGCCCCGCGGATCCGGGTGAACTGCATCGCCCCGGGCATGGTGGACACGGCCATGGCCGACGGCCACCGGGACGCCGCCGCGTCCACCTACGCGCTGCAGCGCATCGCCGACCCGACCGAGATCGCGGCCTCTCTCCTCTTCCTCACGAGCACCGATGCCTCCTACGTCACCGGCTCGGTGCTGGGCGTCGACGGAGGCCGCGCGTTCCACTGAGAACCTGGCCTGCCGCCGCTCGGCGGCGGCAGGCTCCGCCGCCGTACACACCCGACGGCAAGGCGACAACCAGATGCCGCGTCACGGACACATCTACGTGTGACGTCATTGGGGCCCCGAAGTCGGCGTACGACTCCGCCCCGCCGCAGCACACCCTCACCCCACCCAGGACCGCGGCACCCAGATGGGCCGGCCTGTTGTCCTGCCTTGTGGCCCAAGTTCGCTTTCCCACACCCAAGTTGAGGAGTACACCCATGTCTGGACGGCTCGACGGCAAGGTCGCGATCATCACCGGAGCGGCGCGCGGCCAGGGCCTCGCCGCGACCCGCATCTTCCAGGCGGAGGGCGCCAAGGTCGCCATGCTGGACCTCGACGGCGAGAAGGCCGCCGCGGCGGCAGGGGAGCTCGGCGTGCCCGGGCTGCTTCCGCTGGCCTGCGACGTCGCCGACGCAGCGAGTGTCCGCACGGCGGTGGCGCGCGTCATGGAGGAGTTCGGCCGGATCGACGTCCTCTACAACAACGCCGGCGCGAACTTCCGCAAGCCCGGACCGCGCGATGACTCCCAGGACGGTCCCACGATCGACCTCACCGAGGAGCTGTTCGACAAGTCCATCGCAGTCAACCTCAAGAGCGTCTTCCTGATGGGGAAGTACGTGCTGCCGCACATGATCGAGGGTGGCGGCGGATCGGTCATCAACATTGCTTCCCTGGCCGGGCACTGGATCGGCGCCCCCAACCACGCCTACACCGCCGCCAAGGCGGGCGTGATCGGCATGACCCGGGCCGTGGCCCAGACCTACGGCGTCAACGGAATTCGCGCCAACGTCATCACGCCCGGCCTGATCCAGACCGAACTCGTGGCGAACATCCTCGCCGATGAGGCCTGGCGGGAGAGCTACGCGCAGGGCACCCCGCTGCGCAAGCTGGGCGAGCCCGAGGACATCGCGCGCGTCGCCCTCTTCCTCGCCTCGGAGGACTCGGCGTTCATGACCGGCTCGGTGCTGACCGCCGACGCGGGCTACATGGTCCGGTAGTCCGCCAATCGGCCCCCTCACGGTGTTCCGGCCCGGGTGCGGCCGGGCCGGAACCCCCCGCACACATCGAACCGGAGGAGACACATGACGCACTCCACCAGCGTCTCGGACCATCCCGACGAACTGTCCAGCGTTCTGGCCGAGTTCGCAGCAGAAGCCGTGTACGAGAAGCTGCCGCAGCCCGCCGTCGACGGTGCCAAGAAGTCACTCCTCGACACGCTCGGCGTGATCCTTGCCGCCAGCGGGACCGAGCCCGCGGCGCGCGCCGCCGTCGACGTCGTCAGGGATGCCAGTGGGCAGCCGCAGGCGACCGTCCTCGGCCACGGCTTCCGGACGTCGGCGGTCATGGCGGCCTTCGCCAACGGCGCCATGGCACACTGCCTCAACTTCGACGACCAGACGCCGTGGGGCCAGCACTCCGCCACCTCCATCGTCCCCGCCGCCCTCGCCGTCGTGGAGCGGCAGGGCGGGATTCCTGGCAAGGACCTGATCGCGGCCGTCGCGGTCGGACAGGACCTCTTCACCCGGCTGCGCAGGCACGTCGGCTGGCGTCAGGACTGGAACCTGTCGTCCGTTATCGGTGTCCTCGCGGCCACCGCCACGGCCGGACGGCTACTGAACCTCCCACCCGACCGGCTCGCCCACGCCTTCAGCTTTGGTGCCATCCAGTCCGGCGGCTTCATGGACATGGTGAGCGGTCCCGGTAGTGAACTCGGCGGCATGTACGCCGGGTTCTCCGCCAAGGGCGGCGTACTCGCCGCCCTCCTCGCGCAGCGGGGGGCCAAGGGCACCGACACCCTCTTCGAGGGGAAGAACGGCTTCTTCGCCACCTACTTCGGCGGCAGCTACGACCGGGAGAAGATCCTCGAGAACCTCGGTGGCGACTACTACGGAGCCGCCACTCTCTACAAGCCATGGGCGGCCGTCGGCACCGCGCACAGCCACATCCACGCGACGCTGGAGGCCATGGCCCGCCACGGCCTGAACAGCGACGACATCCAGGAACTCCGCGTCTACGCCGGCGACTGCCATGAGGGACTGTGCGCACCACTGGACGCACGGCGGGCGCCCGCCACGCTCATGGACGCCCGATTCAGCCTGCCGTTCCTGGTGGCGATGGCCGCCGTGCACGGTGACCTGAAGGCAGGCGATCTCACGCAAGCGGCGCTGAAGAACGATCGTGTCCTCGATCTCGCACGCAAGGTCGTGACCGTGTCCGACCCCGCTCTCGACTGGAAGGACGAACTTCCCAGTGGGCGCGTCGGGATCGTCACCAGGGACGGCCGCCGCCTCGAGCAGAGTGGTGAGCACACGCCTGGCTCCGCCACCAGGCCGTTGACCTGGACGGACATCAGGGAGAAGTTCGCAAACTGCGCCGCCCTGGCCGCCGTACCGCCGTCGCCGGAGCAGATCGCCGCGACCCAGCGGGCAGCGGCAGACCTCGAATCAGCCGACGACGCGGCACACCTGATCCGCTCTCTCACCGAAACCCCGAACGGGCACTGAGTCTTCCCGGTAGCCCTTCGCCCCTCGTGAATGTCCTCGACAACAACGAAGTTGGACGGATCTCATGACCACAGGCGACACAACACCCACCCCTCCAGGTGTCGATGGCCCAGGCGTCATCCGCAAGGTGAAGCGATCCGTCCTGCCGATCGCGTTCCTGCTCTACATGTTCAGCTACATGGACCGCTCCACCATCAGCTACGCGGAGCTGACGATGTCGAAGGACCTCGGCATCGGCCTCGCCACCTACGCGGCGGCAGCGTCCGTGTTCTTCATCGTCTACGTGCTCCTGGAAGTACCGAGCAACATCATCATGGCGAAGGTCGGCGCCCGCGCCTGGCTCTCGCGCATCGCCGTCACCTGGGGCCTCGTAACCCTGCTCACCGGCTTCATCGCCAACACGACCCACCTGTACATCGCCCGGGTCGCCCTGGGCATCGCGGAGGCCGGACTCTTCCCGGGCCTCGTTCTCTATCTCACCTACTGGTTCCTGAGCCAGGACCGCAGCCGCGCGCTGGCCGGCATGGTGTTCGCTCAGCCTGTCGGACTCATCGTCGGCAGTGTGAGTGCCGGCCTGATCCTGGACCACGTCGACTGGTTCGGGCTTGCTTCCTGGCGGTGGCTGTTCGTCCTGCAGGGCCTGCCGCCGATCCTCCTGGGCCTGTGGACCTTCTTCCGCATGGCCGACCGCCCGGCCAAGGCCCGCTGGCTGAGCAGCGCCGAATCCAGCTGGCTCGACAACGAGATCAACGCCGACTACCAGTCCAGGGACGGCGCGGGCGCGGAAGGAGCCAGCCATCCCGAACTGCGCGCCATCAAGAACCCTAGGGTCCTCCACCTGGCCGTCGTGTCCTTCCTCGGCGGTGTCGGCACCTACGGCATGACCTTCTTTCTCCCGCAGATCGTCGCGCAGCTCGACCCCGGATACTCCCCCACCAACATCGGCTTCATCGGGGCCCTGCCCTACGTGTGCGCGGCGCTGGCCATGCTGTTCGTCGCACGCTTCTCCGACCGCACCGGCCAACGCAAGGCCGCGGTCATCGGCTGCCTGCTCACCGCCGTCGCGGGACTCGTCCTGACCATGGTCTTCCGCAACGTTCCCGTGCCGGGACTCATCGGCCTGTGCCTGTTCGCCATCGGCATCGTCTCGTACATCCCGCCCTTCTTCGCCCTGGCCACTGAAGTGCTCAGCCGTGCTCAGAGCGCTGTCGGGTTCGCAGTCATCAACTCGGTGGCCTCCCTCGGCGGGTTCGTCGGGCCGCTGCTCATCGGAAAGGTGGCCAAGGAGGGCAACACCGCGTTCGGCCTCATCGTGCCGGCAGTGAGCCTGGCCGTCGCCATCGTGCTGATGGTGTGTCTGCGGCGGGGCGGCGCCTCTGTGCATGAGGCTCCCCAGATCTCGACGGTGACCGGCTGAGAGGGCGTTTGATCTAGGCGAATTGACCTTTCCGTCCTAGTAAGTACCTCGCCAGGTTGGGGTATTCTCGTCCGTTATGCGCTTGGCGAGGTTGTCGATCGACGCGACGTGGATCATGGCCTCAGAGCTGGCAGTGAGGGTCTCGTAGTCGCGGGCGAGACGACGGTGCAACATGATCCAACCGATACTTCGCTCTACAACCCAGCGTCTTTTCACGACGTGAAATCCGCGAACTCCCGGGTTTCTGTTGACGACTTCGACGTCGATGCCCAGGTTGGCGCCGTGTTCGATGACGGCATTCTTGAATCCGGTGTCGACCCAGGACTTGGAGATGGTGGGGTAGGTCTTCTTGGCTTGGTCGAGGAGTTGTATCCCGACGGCGTTTTCGGAGAGGCTCGCGGCGGTGACGGTCACGGCAAGGAGCAGCCCGATCGTGTCGGTGAGGATGCCTCGCTTCCGGCCCACGATCTTCTTGGCGGCATCGGTTCCTTGGCTGGTCACGGGCACGTTGGTGGAGGTCTTCACACTCTGGGTGTCGATGACGGAGCCGGTCGGTTCGGGCTTGCGCCCCTCCTTCACACGGGCCAACCCCGTGAGGTCATAGTTGAGCTGGGCGAAGATGCCCTCGTCGCGCCAGGCCGCGTAGTAGAAGTAGACGGTGCCGTAGCTCGGGAAGTCGTGCGGAACGTATTTCCAGGGTATTCCGGTGCGGTTTACCTAGAGAATTGCGTTGAACGCGTCGCGGAGGTCGACCATGGCCGGCTTTCCGGTGGGCCTGCGGTCGAGCCGGGCCTTTCTCCAGGCCGTCAACGTCGGTTCGATTAGGGCCCATCGGGCGTCGGACAGGTCGCTGGGGTACGGCTTCCGTGCGGTCACGGCCCCACGTGATCAACTGCGGTCCGGAGGGCCGCGTTCCGGCAGCCTGTGGCGTTTCTGGGGTGCTCCTACGTCAGACGGAATCCAGTCATCAGAACCAGACAAGACGGGCGGCACCGTTCGCAGGGTCCAACGGAGCGTACCGATGGATTCCGGAGATAGACCGCAAACCTGGACCTCCAGCAAAGCCATTTCTCTGGCTAAACCTACGTAAACGCCCTCTGAGAGGGCGTTAAGTCCGCTTTTGGTGGCGGCCTCGTCCGGATTGGGTGAGGAACCCAGCGGGGGAGGCTTCCGCGTCCGGCCGGGGATCTTCGGATCCACCCAGAAAATTGTTGCCACGATGAAGGAGGGTATTCGTGCCGTTCGCAATCAGATTCACCGACCGTGACGGAGTTCGCGAAATGAAGAAAGCGCTCCGTGCGGAACATCTCGAATACGTCGAATCGAACAGGTCGCGCATTATCGTGAGTGGAGGCACGTTCCCTGACGATGGTGACTTTCCTGTCGGCGGGATCATCATCCTCGACGTCGACACCAGGGCGGAAGCCGTCGAATACATCGAGAACGATCCGTTCTTCGTGCACGGCATTTTCTCCGAGTATCTCGTCGAGCGTTTCGTCAAGTTCATATTCGACGGCAAGAGGGCTGCCGGCTAAGCATGGTTCCGCTGGCTTCGCTGGTACGGGATCTCCACCTGTGCCAGGACGGGCTGGGGCACGCGGCAGAACGGAGCCGCGATTTCTCCGCCGCAAGCGCCGCGTCGTCACAACCGCCTACTCCAACGCCCTCCGCACCGATGGCAGTTGTGCAGGTCACGCCGAGCGGCTGGGACGAGGGCAGCACAGCGCGGACGCAACAGCACTGGCCCCACCCATCGTGTCGGCTCCCTGATGTCTTCGGCTTCGTCGGGCTGCTGCTCATCGGAAAGGTGGCCAAGGAGGGCAACACCGGCTTCGCCGACTGACGATTCCGTCCATCCCAACAACCCTAAGGAGTAAGAATGAAGGGCGCAGTTTTCCTGGGCGACCGCATCGTTGAGCTCAGGGACTTCCCCGACCCGCAGCCCGGCCCCGGTGAGGTCGTCGTCGCCATCAAGGCGTCCGGCATGTGTGGCAGCGACCTGCACGTGTACCGAGAACAGGCAGGTCGGGCCACCACGTCCGGGGAACACATCAACGGACACGAGCCGGCCGGAGTTGTCCACGCCGTGGGCCCTGGTGTGCCATCGGACGCCGCCCGCGTCGGTGACCGTGTCATGGTCCACCACTACATCGGCTGTACGCGGTGCGACCACTGCCGGTCCGGCTGGCCGCAGATGTGTACCGGGCAGTCGTTCCGCGCCTTCGGCACTCAAGAGCACGGCGGACACGCGCCGTTCATGCGGGTGCCCGCTGCGGCCCTGGTCCCCCTCGATGACACGCTGAGTTTCGAGGCGGGCGCCGCCATCGGCTGCGGCACCGGCACCGCCTGGGGTGGCCTGGAGCGCCTCGGTGACATCGGCGGCAGGACGCTCGCCGTGTTCGGCCAGGGCCCGGTCGGACTCTCCGCGACCATGCTCGCCACCGCACGCGGCGCCCGGGTCGTCGCCATCGACCCGGAGCCGGCGCGGCGCGCCCACGCCCAACGATTCGGAGCGGTCGCCGCGATAGACCCGACGGCCGGCCAAGCCCCGGAGGCGCTACGGGAGTTGACCGGGGGAGACGGTGTGCCGCTGGTCCTGGAGACCTCGGGCGCCTCATCGGCGATCAGGGACGGAATCGCGGCCCTCGCACCGTGGGGGAAGGTCTGCCTGGTCGGACTCGGCGGTGAGGCCCGCTTCGGCACGGTCGACGTGCACCGCAGCCAGATGACCCTCATGACCTCCTGGACGATGTCCATCGTGCAGCAGCGCCAGTGCGCCGCCTTCATCGCCCGCAACAAGCTCCCGGTCGACGACCTCTTCACCCACCGCTGGCGCCTCGATCAAGTCGTGGAGGCCTACCAGGAGTTCGACCGGCAGGCAGCCGGAAAGGCAGCCATCGTCTTCGACGACGCCGCGTAGCAGACACCCCTCTACAGGGCCTCAACGAGGAGAGTCCGCATGACAGACGCAAGCGACCGACGAAGGATCATCGGTGGGTCCTTCGGCAACTTCGTGGAGCTGTACGACTTCTTCGTCTACGGCTTCTCGGTGCCCATCCTGGCCTCGCACTTCTTCCCAGCAGGTGACTCCACCTCAGGACTGCTCAGTACGTTCGCGGTCTACGCTGCCGCTTTCCTGATGCGCCCCGTCGGCGGCATCCTCTTCGGCCGGCTCGGCGACCGCCTCGGCCGGGTCAGGATGATGGTGGTCACCGTGGTGACCATGGGCGCCTGCACCATGGTCATCGGTCTGGTGCCGACCTACGAACACATCGGCATCGCAGCCACCGTGCTCCTGGTCGCCGCGCGCCTCGGCCAAGGCTTGTCGATGGGCGGAGAGACCAGCGGCGCCTACAGCTTCCTGCTCGAATCGGCGCCCGAGGGCCGGCGTGCCAGGTGGCTCGGGTACGGCGCCGCCATGGCTTTCGCGCCCGCCGCGATCGTCGGCCTCTTCATCGTGGGCCTGCGCAGTGCCATGGGCGACGATGTGTTCCAGGACTGGGGCTGGCGCATCCCCTTCATCCTCGGCGGTCTGCTCGGACTGATCGGAGTCCTACTCCGCGCACGCCTCAGCGACCCCGAGGAGTTCGTCGAGGCGCGGAAGACGGAACACGTCAAGGACCCGCTGCGGGCCGTCTTCAGGACCCAGCGGCGCACCATGCTCAACGCCGGACTGCTCTCCTCGGCCAACGGCCTTGTCACCTACGCACTCAACGGCTACCTGTACACGTATCTGCTCACCGTCGTCGGCCTGGACGAGATCCCGGCGCTGCTCGTCACCTCCGCGGGGATCGCGGGCGGCGCGATCCTGTACCCCGTGACCGGCGCCATGGCCGACCGCTACGGTCGCAAACCGCTGCTCATCGCGGGCACCCTCTGGACAGTGGCGGGCATCTACCCCGCCTTCGCACTCGCTTCCAGCGGCTCCGTCGCCGCCGCCTGCGGCGCCGCCGCCATCCTGATGATCGGCACGGCGCTCACCACCACACCACAATTCGCCGTCCAGACAGAGCTGTTCCCGACGTCGATGCGCTACTCCGGGCATGCGATTGCCACCAACGTCGGCAACGCACTCTTCGGTGGCACCGTCGCACTCATCTCGGGAGTGCTGGTGAGTGCGACCGGATCCTCCGTGGCGCCCGCCTTCTACATCATGGGCGTGAGCGTGTTCGCCTTCGTCGTCGTGCTGTTCACACCAGAGACGAAGGACTTCGACCTCCGGCACTCGCGCGTCAGGGCGCCCGGTGTGTGCCACGAGGACAGCTCGGTAAAGGAGCCGACTCAAGCTAGCTGACACCACGCTCGGCCCCACCTGATCAGGAACCAACCCCCACACCGCACCATGGAGGAACTCGATGCACCGGCACACCCGCTACGACCGTCTCTTCATCGGAGGTGAGTGGGTCGAGCCCGCGACCGCAGAGCGGATCGAGGTGATCTCCCCGGTAACGGAGGAGCCGATCGCTTCCATTCCGTCCGGTTCGTCGGCCGACATGGACCGCGCCGTGGCGGCGGCCCGTGCCGCGTTCGACGGCGGGTGGGCGACCAGCCCGATCGAGGAACGTATCGGCGTCCTGCAGCGGTTGCGCAATGCGATCGAGGCGAACAGCGAGGAACTGGCCCAGCTGATCACCCAGGAGATGGGCTGCCCGATCACGCAGTCACGCACCATCCAGGTGGTCGCGCCGCTCGGCGTCATCGACACCTACCTGCGCCTCGCGCGCGACTTCCGCTTTGAAGAGGTGCGGCGGTCCCTCAACGGGGCGGCGGCGCTGGTCACTAGGGAACCGGTGGGTGTGGTCGCCGCCGTGATCCCGTGGAACATGCCGTTGTCCATCGCAGTCCAGAAGATCGCACCCGCGCTCCTGGCCGGCTGCACCGTGGTGCTGAAGCCCTCGCCCGAGGCGCCGCTCAGCTCCTACCGTCTCGTCGAGCTGCTCACCGAGGCCGGTCTGCCGCCCGGTGTGGTGAACATGGTCCCCGCCGACCGCGAGGCCAGCGAATACCTCGTCACCCACATCGACGTGGACAAGGTGTCATTCACCGGATCCTCGGTCGCAGGCCGCCGCATCGCCGCCCTGTGCGGCCAGGACCTGCGGCGCGTCAGCCTCGAACTGGGCGGCAAATCAGCCGCGTTGATCCTCGACGACGCCGACCTGGACCAGGCCGTCGAGGCGCTGCGCCTCGGGTCCTTCCGCAACAGCGGGCAGATCTGCACCCTGAAGACACGCATCCTCGTCTCGCCGCGCCGCCACCAGGAACTGCTCGACCGATTCGTGGCCCTGGTCGAGTCTATGCCGCTCGGCGACCCCGGACGCCCCGAGACCCACATCGGCCCGCTGGTCAGTGCGCGTCAGCGTGGCGTGGTGGAGAAGTACCTGTCGATCGCCCGCGACGAGGGGACCAAGGCGGTGATCGGCGGCGGCCGCCCCCAGGATCTTTCTCGGGGCTGGTACGTCGAACCGACGGTGCTCACCGGGGTCGAGCCGGGCATGCGCATCGCGCAGGAGGAGATCTTCGGCCCGGTCGCCTCGGTCCTCACCTACGCCGACGAGGACGACGCCGTCGCCATCGCCAACCACTCCACGTACGGCCTGAGCGGCGCCGTCTTCACCACCGACACCGATCACGGCCTGGACATCGCGCGGCGGATCAGGACCGGCATGGTCGAGCTCAACGGCAACCCGTCCGGGCCCGGAGCCCCGATGGGCGGCTTCAAGGGGAGCGGTCTCGGCCGGGAGAACGGACCCGAAGGCCTGGCAACGTACACGGAGTTGAAGTCGATCGGCCTGCCACAGGACGTGGCGAACCGGCTCGCGTAAGGCCCCGACGGTCGCCCGCGTGAACAGCCCTGACGAATGAACCACCCCACACCGAGGTACACACATGGCCTTCCCGACCACCGACATCGTCCACCACTTGGCGGCGTGCGCTGCCGAGACCCGGTACGAGGACCTTCCGTCCGAAGCCGCCGAAGCGGCCAAGAAGAGCATCCTGGACACGCTCGGAGTGATCCTCGCGGCCAGCGGCACGGAGCCGGCCGTGCGCGGTGTCATCGACCTGGTCCGGGAGGGCGGAGGCCGCCCGGAGGCATCCGTCCTCGCCTTCGGCGGGAAGGTTCCCGCTATGGCGGCAGCGTTCGCCAACGGCGCCATGGCGCACTGCCTCGATTACGACGACCAGACCCCGTGGGGCCAGCACTGCTCCAGCTCGATCGTCCCGGCCGTGTTCGCGGTCGCCGAACGGCAGGGCGGTGTCCGTGGCGCCGACCTCATCGCCGCTGTCGCGGCCGGGCAGGACCTGTTCGCCCGGCTGCGCCGCAACGTCGGCTGGCGCAAGGACTGGAACCTGTCGACCGTGCTGGGAGTATTCGCCGCGACCGCGGCGGCGGGCCGCGTCCTCGGCCTGCCCGGCGAGCGCCTGGCCGACGCCCTGGGCATCGCGAGTATGCAGTCCAGCGGTGTCATGGAGGTGGTCGCGGGAACAGGCAGCGACCTGCGAGCCATGTACGCGGGATTCTCCGCCAGGGGAGCGGTCACCGCGGCCCTCCTCGCCCAGAAGGGCATCACAGGTGTCCCGGACCTCTTCGAAGGCGAACACGGCGTCTTCCGCACATACTTCGGTGGCACATACGACCGCGAGGCCATCCTCGGCGAGCTGGGCACGGACTACCAGGGCGGCGGAACGCTCTACAAGCCCTGGCCCGCGGTCGGCACCTCCCACAGCCACATCCACGCCACCATCGGCCTCATGGCCGACCACGGCCTGGCCACGGACGACATCGACGAGATCCGCGTCCATGTCGGTGACTACCACGACCTGATGTGCCGCCCGCTCGACGCCCGACGCGCCCCGTCCACGCTCGTCGACGCGAAGTTCAGCCTCCCGTTCCTGGTGGCCGTCGCCGCCGTCCGCCGCACGGTACGGGTGTCGGACTTCCTGCCCGAGGCGCTGCGTGACACCGAGGTACTGGACGTGGCTCGCAGGGTCGTCCCCGTACCCGACAAGAGCCTCGACTGGACGATGGAACTCCCGCCCGGACGCGTGGAGTTGCGGCTCCGCAGTGGACGCGTCATGACCCGAACCGGCATAAACGTACCCGGCAGCACCGAAGCGCCCCTGACATGGGACGACCTCACCCGCAAGTTCGAGGATTGCGTGGCCGTCGCCATGACCGCGCCCTCCGTTCGGCAGGCCCGTATGACGGTCCGACTGGTCCGTGATCTCGACACGTCCGATGACGCCACGGAGATCGTCCGTGTTCTCGCCGCGGGCCAGCGCGACGCCACAACCGGTCACTGACCGGGTTGCGGAATCTCCCGGCGGAGCAGGTAGTCGACGAACGCGAACGGCGATCGGTCCGGGGTCCAGCTGGGTACGTAGATGGTGTCGTCACTGCCGCGCAGAGCGACGAGTGCCGTCGGCTTCTGCCAGCCGGCTGCGGAGCCGGTGGCCACGAGACGGAGCTCCACGGGCAGGTCTGCCGGATGGCCTCGCGTGCCAGGCGGGTAGCTGAGGTAGACGGCCACGTCGCTGGCCGGATGCACGCCTGCTGCAGCGGATGCAGTTGCTCGCCGTCTGCGAGGGCCTCGACCGTGGTGACCTCGGCCCCGCCCAGGTGCACCGCGAGCGTCAGTCAGACGCTCTGCGGGGGCCGTCGACGAGGACCGTGCAGGCGCCACTGGCACCGGCGTTGCAGCCCTTCTTCGAGCCGATGAGGCCGAACTGCTCGCGCAGCAGGTCGAGCAGCGAGGCGCGGTTGTCCACCGTCACCGTCCTCCGGGTGCTGTTGACTGGCAGGGTATACGGGCTGGTGGCACCGTTGCGGCGGCGACCTCCTCGAGGTCGGTCAGTAGTGCCCCCGGCCACTCCGCCCGCCACCACTCCGCCGACCGCTGAGGGGGCGGCGAGGACCGGTGTGCCTGCTCGAGCCGGAAGAGGCTTTGTTCGGCTCGGGGGAGGGCGGTACGGCTGATTCAGGCAGTTGTATGGGCATGCAGACGCCTCTGCGTTGCGGACGAGACGACTGAGCGGGCGCAGCGCTGGTTGCCGACTGGGCAGTCGCCGACGGTCGAACTGTGAGTCTCGAAGCACCAGCCCAACCCGCGGCAGGGAAGGAATCTTCCCCCCTTTGGCTGGGACAGGATGCGTACGGCCGGACCCTAAAGTGTCGGCTACGCCTTGAGCCCGTCGATGCGGAACGACACGAAGCGGCGCCAGTCGCCCGCGCTCTGGATCACCTGTGACGTGGCCCAGAGCAGCATCATCAAGTCCTTCACCCTGAAGTCCCGGCGCAGCCTGCCGGCGTCGTGGGCGGGCTCGATGATCCGCGAGCTTTCCTCGAGACAGGTGCGGCATGCCGCCCCCACGTTGTTGCTGACTGGGATCCGCTCGCCCATCGCGTCGTTGAGGCCGCGATCCTCCGCCTGCAGGGCGAACAGTCCCTCCAGATAGCCGACGAATTCCTTCCAGGGGTCCGCGGCGTCGAACGCGGCCTGGTGGTTCCGGCCGACCGCCGCGATGCGCTCGGGAAAGATTGCGTCGTAGAAGTCGTTGCGAGTCGGGAAGTGGTTGCAGAGCGTGCCGATGCTCACGCCGCCGCGGCGCGCGACCTCGTCGAGCGGCACGTCCAGGCCTCGCTCGGTGAACAACTGGGCGGGGCGACCAGCAGTTTGTCGCGGTTACGGAGGGCGTCAGTGCGCGGAGGTCTGGACTTCGGTGGCATTCGGCCATCGTATGAAATCGGCAACGCACTCAAGTTTTCATGAGGTCGAGGCAGTGAAGACGCCCTCGGCGCGGTCGCGTTCGGTGAACAGCTTCCAGGCGCACTCGGCGAGGTCCTCCGGATCGAACGTGGGGAGCGCCGCGCCGGTGTCCCCGTAGGCCGAAGTGGCCTCATAGGTGGCGCTGCGTTCGATCATGCCGCCGATCGACAGGGCGTCGGCATACACACCAGTACTCTCAAGCCCCGCGTTCAGGGTGAGCGTGTAGGTGCGCACCGCACCTGCCGCCGCCAATGGCGCCGTGGGGCCGAACGCGGGCAGCGGCTTGTGAGTGTTGCCCCCGTTGGCGATCAACTGCCCCCCGCGCCGAGCTCGATCATCCCCGGAATCACCTTGCCGGTCACGTCCACGGCCGGCAGCACGTGGGACTCCATCATGGAACGAACGTCGGCCGCGTCGGTCTCGGTGATCGAGGGGGCCGCGGCGCCCGGCGTCGGGGGCCGGCCCGTGGGGCTGCGCCCGATCACGTCAAATTCTTGGTGAAGGAACCGTCGAGCTTGTCTAAGAGAATGAGGTCCTTGCGGTCGTGCAGGTCGACGTGGTCCGCGTCCGGGACGATCCATCCGTGCCCTGCACGAACGGGGCGGCGATCAGCACGGGCATGCTCGGCGAGAATGCCGCCGGCGGCCGACGCCAGAACGAACAGCCCCATCCCCGCCAGGAGGAGCCGCTTCGCGCCAATGCGGTCCGGCAGGGACCGGCAGGAGTGGTGCAGTGCGGCGAACAGGGCGTACCGTCGACAATCCAGTCGATGCGGCGGCCGCGCCTGGGGGCCTGCTCAGGGCTGCTGCTCGACGAGGCTCTTCAGCACGCTCGTCGCTCCCATGCCGTTGGGCCAGCCGGAGTAGAACGCCAAGTGCAGCAGGGCCTCCTGCAGCTCCTCGTCGGTGACGCCGTTCTGGCGGGCGAACCTGAGGTGGAACTGCAGTTGGTCCATCTTCCCGAGAGCGGTCAGCGCGGAGATGGTGACGAGGCTGCGGTCGCGCTTGGACAGGCCCTCGCGCTCCCAGACCTCGTCGAAGAGAACCCTGTCGGTGTAATGGACCATCCCCGGTGCGAAGTCGCCGAAGGCGTTCTTCCCGCCGCTCCAGCCGGTGCTCTTGTTCTCAGCCATGATCTCTCCCTGTCCACGTCGACGTGCGTCGATCGATCTCTGTAGGTGCAATGCCAATGACATCGCCGCACATGCCGAGCGAGGGAGTCTCCGGTGAGGGGCGTACTGGCAGGGCATCCCTCACAGTGGCTTCGCGCCTTAGCGTGGAACGCATGGACGCCAGGAACGAAGCACGGGAGTTCCTCATGTCCCGACGAGCGAACCTCACTCCCGAGCAGGCTGGCCTGCCGGTCTCCGGGCACCGGAGGGTGGCGGGCCTGCGCCGCGGCGAGGTGGCGATGCTCGCGGACGTGAGCCCGGAGTACTACGCCAAGATCGAGCGCGGCCACCTGGCGGGTGTCTCCGACGCCGTCCTGGAGTCGCTCGTACGGGCGCTGCAGCTGGACGACGCCGAGCGCGAGCACCTCTTCGACCTCGCCCGGGCGGCCAATGGCGCGGCCCGGCCCGTCCGCAGGCGCAGGTCGAAGAAGTGGGTGCCCAGGGACAGCCTGACCCGTGCGCTGGAGACCATCGCCCTCGGGCCCGCGTTCGTGCGCAACGGCCGGATGGACGTCCTCGCCACCAACGCCCTCGGGCGCGCCTTCTATGACGAGGTGTTCGACGGTCCCGGGCAAGGAAACCTGGCGCGCTACTGCTTCCTCGACGAACGGGCCAAGGCGTTCTACCCGCACTGGGAGGCGGCCGCGGACGTCACCGTGTCGATCCTGCGCACCGAAGCCGGCAGGGATCCACGGGACAAGCAGCTGCACGACCTGATCGGCGAGCTGTCCACGTGCAGCGACGAATTTCGCACCCGGTGGGGAGCACACAATGTGCGCCGCCACGGATCGGGCACCAAGGAGTTCCACCACCACGAGGTCGGCGACCTCACTTTGACTTACGAGGGGATGGAGCTGACCGCCGAGCCCGGGCTGTCCTTCCTGATCTACACCGCCGAGCCCGGCTCGCCCAGCCAGGAGCGCCTGCAGCTGCTCGCGAGCCTCGCCGCGACGTCCACGGCGGGATCGCACCGGAGCGGGCACCCGACCACGATCCAAGAAAGTTGACCATGCACACCAGAACACTCGGACACGGCCTGCATGTGTCCGCGATCGGGCTCGGCGCGATGGGCATGTCCCAGAGCTACGGCCCCAACCCCGGCAGTCGTGGCGACATGATCGCGGTGCTGCGCTCCGCGGTCGACGAGGGCGTGACCTTCTTCGACACCGCCGAGGTCTACGGGCCGTACGTGAACGAGGAGCTGGTCGGCGAGGCGCTGGAGCCGATCCGCGACCAGGTCGTGATCGCCACCAAGTTCGGATGGGACATCCAAGACGGCCGGAGCGTCGGCCTGAACAGCCGTCCCGAGCAGATCCGCCGCGTCGCGGAGGAGTCTCTGAAGCGGCTCCGCACCGAGGTGATCGACCTGTTCTACCAGCACCGCGTCGATCCCGATGTGCCGATCGAGGACGTCGCAGGCACGGTCGGCGAGCTGATTGCTGAGGGGAAGGTCAGGCACTTCGGGCTCTCCGAGGCCTCGGCCGCCACCATCCGCGCCGCACACGCCGTCCACCCCGTGACCGCGGTCCAAAGCGAGTACTCGCTGTGGACACGGGACCCTGAGGCTGAGGTGCTGCCCACGCTCGCCGAGCTCGGCATCGGGTTCGTGCCGTTCAGCCCGCTCGGCAAGGGCTTTCTCACCGGCACCGTCGACACGTCCACGACCTTCGCCGACGGGGACATCCGCCACCGGGTTCCGCGCTTCGAGGCGGAGAACCTGGCCGCGAACCAGGCGCTCGTCGCCCATGTCCGGCAGCTCGCCGAAGTGAAGGGCGCGACGCCGGGCGAGATCGCCCTGGCCTGGCTGCTCGCGCAGCAGCCGTGGATCGTGCCGATCCCCGGCACCCGCCGCTCGGCACGCATCCAGGAGAACACCGCCGCGACGGCTGTTGCGCTGTCCGCGGACGAGGTCGCAGACCTCGACGGCCTTGCCCAGCGGGTCGGCGTCAGCGGCGATCGCTACAACGCCGAGCACATGGGCTACGTCAATCGCTAGTGCTGGACGCGCTGAAACAGAAGGAAAGAACGAAATGACTGTCAACGGATTCGACCAGATCTTCCCGCTCGGGGAGAAGAACGACGCCTTCGCGCAGTACTTCATCGGCCAGAGCTACCTGGCTCCGCTCGCCTCGGGAAGCGTTCCCGTCAGCAACGTCTCCTTCGAGCCGGGCTGCCGCAACAACTGGCACATCCACCACGGCACGGGCGGCGGCGGTGACCAGATCCTGCTGTGCACGGCGGGCAGTGGCTGGTACCAGGCCGAGGGCGAGGATCCCATCAGCATGGAGCCGGGAACGGTGGTCCGCGTCCCGGCGGGCACGAAGCACTGGCACGGCGCGAAGGCGGACTCGTGGTTCTCCCACGTCGCCTTCATCACCCCGGGCGAGGACGTCAGCAACGAATGGCTCGAGCCCGTCACCGACGAGGTGTACGGCGAGCTGCTGAAGAACGGAGCACACGCATGACCATCCTGGACGAGACCTACACGCTGGCAGGCGGCGTCGAGATCCCCAAGCTGGGGCTCGGCACCTGGTTCATCGACGACGACAAGGCGGCCGAGGCGGTCCGCGCAGCCGTGGAGATCGGCTACCGCAACATCGACACCGCCCAGGCCTACGGCAATGAGCGCGGCGTCGGCGAGGGCGTGCGCACCGCCGGCGTGCCCCGCGACGAGCTGTTCGTGTCGACCAAACTCGCCGCGGAGATCAAGGACTACGGCCAGGCGGTCGACTCGATCGACGAGTCACTGCAGAAACTCGGGATCCAGTACATCGACCTGATGCTCATCCACAGCCCGCAGCCGTGGGACGACTTCCGCGGCGGCGACTACGCCGAGGGCAACCGCGAAGCATGGCGCGCGCTCGAAGAGGCGCATGAGGCCGGCAAGATCCGCTCCATCGGGGTGTCCAACTTCCAGCAGCAGGACCTGGAGAACGTCCTGCAGGGCGCGACCGTCGTGCCGCACGTGAACCAGCTGCTCGTCCACGCCGGCAACACCCCCTCGGAGCTCCTGGACGACTGCGAGGACAAGCAGATCCTCGTCGAGGCGTACTCGCCGATCGCGCACGGAGCGATCCTGCAGAACGCCGAGGTCAAGGCGATGGCAGAGAAGTACGGCGTGTCTGTCCCGCAGCTGTGCATCCGCTACACCCTGCAGCTGGGCACGGTGTCGCTGCCCAAGACGGCGAACCCCGAACACATGCGCTCCAACGCCGAGGTCGACTTCGAGATCTCCGGCGACGACATGGACGCCCTGCGGGGCCTGCGCGACGTGGACTACGGCGAGCACAGCGCGTTCCCCGTCTACAGCGGCAAGTGACGCCGACGAGCGCTGCCCCATGACGGCCTGGCCCCATGAGCAGCTCGAAGCGATCCGCTCGACTGACGGCTTCCACGTCTCCCCGTACCGCGACGACGGCGTCACTCCCTGGCACACCGACCTGGGTCTGGTCCGTCGTCGTCGACGACGAGGTGTAGGTGCGCGCCTACAACGGCACCGCATCGCGTTGGCAGGGGTCGGCCATGACTCTCAACTACGACCTCGTTGGACTGGCCCGGGTAAAGGAGGGGCGCAAGCCCGAACCGACCGGTTCCGTCATCGACACCCAGAGTGTGAAGACCTCCACCAACGTGCCCGTGACCGGCCAAGGAACCGATGCCGCCAAGAAGATCGTGGGCCGGAAGCGAGGCATCCTCACCGACACGATCGGGCTGCTCCTTGCCGTGACCGTCACCGCCGCGAGCCTCTCCGAAAACGCCGTCGGGATACAACTCCTCGACCAAGCCAAGAAGACCTACCCCACCATCTCCAAGTCCTGGGTCGACACCGGATTCAAGAATGCCGTCATCGAACACGGCGCCAACCTGGGCATCGACGTCGAAGTCGTCAACAGAAACCCGGGAGTTCGCGGATTTCACGTCGTGAAAAGACGCTGGGTTGTAGAGCGAAGTATCGGTTGGATCATGTTGCACCGTCGTCTCGCCCGCGACTACGAGACCCTCACTGCCAGCTCCGAGGCCATGATCCACGTCGCGTCGATCGACAACCTCGCCAAGCGCATAACAGACGAGACTACTCCAACCTGGCGAGGTACTTACTAGGACGGAAAGGTCAATTCGCCTAGATCAAACGCCCTCTCAGAACCTGACCGCAGCCCAATCACAAGACCAGCGACAGAGTCCTTCAACGAGTACGCGGAGATTCGTCCCATTGGTCAAGGAGGATGTCGGTCAGGTCGGTGCCGGGTTCTGTGGCGCCGTCGTGGAGGGCCTGCTCGGTCCAGATGATCTTGCCGCGGGGGGTGTAGCGGGTGCCCCAGCGCTGGGCGAACTGGGCGACCAGGAACAGGCCGCGGCCGCCCTCGTCGGTGTTCTTGGCCCGGCGCAGGTGCGGCGAGGTGCTGGAACCGTCGGCGACCTCGCAGATCAGGCGGTTTCGGTCGTGCAGCAGCCGGACGTGGATGGGCTCGGCGCCGTAGCGGATGGCGTTGGTGACCAGCTCGCTGAGGATCAGCTCGGTGGCGAATCCGATCTCCGCCAGCCCCCAGGCCTCCAGCCGTTGGGTGACATCGGCGCGGACCCGGGAGACGGCGGCTGGGTCGTCGGGCACGTCCCAGTCGGCGAACTGGCCGGGGTCCAGCAGGTGGGTGCGGGCCACCAGCAGGGCGATGTCGTCGGTGGGGCGCTCGGGCAGCAGGGCGTCGAAGACCGCCTGGCAGGTGGCTTCCGGGGTGCGGTCCGGGTGGCCGGTCAGGGCGGTGCGCAGGAGGTCCAGGCCTGTGTCGATATCGCGGTGGCGGTTTTCGATCAGCCCGTCGGTGAACAGGGTCAGCCGGCTGCCCTCCGGCAGTTCCAGTGCGGCGGCCTCGAACGGGAGGCCGCCACCGAGGCCCAGGGGCGGTGAAACGGGGGTGTCGGGGTAGGTGACGGTGCCGTCGGGGTGGACCAGGGCGGGGCCCAGGTGGCCGGCGCGGGCGATGGTGCACATCCCAGAGACCGGGTCGTAGATGGCGTACAGGCAGGTTGCCCCGGTGATCCCCTGTCCGTCCTCTTCGGTGGCCTGGTCGGTGTCCAGGTGGGCAACCAGCTCGTCCAGGCGGGCCAGCAACTCGTCGGGAGCCAGGTCCAGGGCGGAGAAGTTGTGCACCGCGGTGCGCAGTCGGCCCATGGTGGCGGCGGCGTGCAGGCCGTGGCCGACGACGTCGCCGACGACCAGGGCTACCCGGGTGCCGGGCAGCGGGATGACGTCGAACCAGTCGCCGCCGACCCCGGCCTGCGCGGGCTGGTAGCGGTGGGCGACCTCCAGCGCGGTCTGCTCCGGCAGGTCGTGGGGGAGCAGGCTGCGCTGCAGGGTGATGGCCAGGGCGTGCTCGCGGGTGTAGCGGCGGGCGTTGTCGATGGCCAACGCGGCCCGGGCGGCCAGCTCCTCGGCGAAGGACAGGTCCTCCTCCTCGAACGGCCCGGTGCTCTCCAGGCGCCAGAAGTTGGCCAGCCCCAGCACCACGCCGCGGGCCTGCAGCGGCACGGTGATCAGCGAGTGGATGCCGTGGTCCAGGACCCGCCGGGCCTGCTCGGGGTCCTGGGCCTGCCAGCCGTCCGCGGTGCGCAGGTCGGCCTCGAGAACCGGGTGACCGCTCGCCACGCTCGCCACCATCGGTGTGCTGGGTGCGAATCTGATGAGTTCGCCCACGGGGTAGAGCGGCGAGTCCTGCCGGACGCCGCTGGCGGCGGTGCGGCGCATCTCGGTGTTCCCCTCGGCTGGCTCCTCGCCGTGCAGCACCGGCTCGGCCAGCTCGACGGTGACGACGTCGGCGAACCGCGGGGTCGCCACCTTGGCCAATTCCTCGGCGGTGCGCACCACGTCCAGCGTGGTGCCGATCCGCACCCCGGCATCGTAGAGCAACTTCAAGCGGTCCCGGGCGGCCTCCGCCTTGCCTGCCAGCGCGCGCAGCTCGGTGGTGTCCCGCAGCGTTACCGCGATCCCGGCCGGCTCCCCGGAGGGCACGGTCGGCCGCACGTTCACCGCCAGCAAGCGGTCTCCGGCCAGGTGTACCTCATCGGTGGCCATCCGCTGGGAGATCAACAATTCGGCCATGCGCGGGTCCAGGCCCAGGTCCGAGACGAGGCGTCGCTCCGCGTCTTCGGACAGGTCCAGCAGGCGCTGCGCCTCGTCGTTGGCCAGCAGCAACCGACCGTCCTCGTCGAGGACAAGGACGCCTTCCTTCACCGAGTGCAGCACCGCATCGTGGTGCTCGTACATTCGGGTGATCTCGGCGGGGCCCAGGCCCCGGGTCTGGCGCAACAGCCGCCGGCTGAGCAGCCCCGCTCCGCCCATGGTGACGGCCACCGCGCCGACGGTACCGCCCAGCACGGCAGGGAGCTGCTCTGCGACCCTGTCGCCGACATGCTTGATCGTGACCCCGGCACCGACCACACCGACCACACTGCCATCGGGTTCCTTGACGGGGACATAGGCCCGGATCGCAGGGCCGAGAGAGCCAACGCCCTGGTCCCTTACCGTCCGCCCAGCCAACAAGGGAGCCATGTCGGCAGTGGTGCGTGTGCCGGGCCCGTTCGGCGAGGTAAGGGCGTAGTAGATTCCGTCCCGGTTCATGACGCCCACAAAGTCCATGTTGGAGCGTTTGCCGGCCTCCTCGACCCGCGGCTGCAGTACCGCAGTGGGATCGGGTGACTTCAGGGCTTCCACGAGCCCCGGGGAGCTGGCGAAGCTCTGCGCGACAGCGAATGAGCGGTTGTCGGCCTCGCGGGTGCTGGCGCGTTGGGCCGCCAGCACGAGCATGACGACGGCACCGATGGCCAGCAGCAGCACGACTACCACCTGCAGCACGAACATCTGGCCGACGACGCTACGGACACTTAGTACCGAACGCGTGCCATTGCGCCGACTGCGTGCGGAGCTGACCACGTGCCGAGGCTCCGAGGAAGACCTGGATCGGATGCGAAATCCTGACATATAGCAATCTTGCGCTTGCTGCTCAAGCCCTGGGACTGATCACGTGCGTATGGCTGAAGGCCAATGTCGGCAGCGGGCCTGGCCAGCCTGCCAGTCAACGGTGAAGCCGACGGGGTGGAGGTGCCGTATTCCGCGTTGCGGCCGGTCGTAACGGTCACCGGGGCGATCACGGTGATGGCGCGCGCGGCGGAGGCGGCGAGATTGGAAGCGCTGGGGTTGGTAGCCGGCGTCCATCGGCTCGCCGGGGTCAGGCCGCGGGCAATGAGCCTGTCCGGGATCGTGGTGGTCGCGGACGTCGTGGTCGGTGGCCGGCGCGTGGTGTACACGTCCGTGATCAGGTTCGGTGTGGCCGGGTAGCAGGTCTTGGTCAGGTGTGGCCCGCGTCGAAGCAGGTAGCCCGGGCTGGTGGACGGGATCGAGCGCCTGGTGGTGATCTTTCTGGGGGCGATCCGGATCTCCTTGACCACCGCATGCTGGACGCGCTGGCGGCATCATCCTCCGTGACGCCGGCGTGATCTTCTGACCCGCGCCGGCCGAGGCTCCGGTGCGCATGCCGGACGACGGCCTCTCCGGCGTGCGCACCGAAATGGGTCCGCAGTCCGGGATCTCGTGCTTTCCAGCCGGCGTGCACCGAGCCGTCGTCGGTGTCCAGGCGCACGTAGTACTGGCGTAGATCGTGCAGAGCAGCACTCGGGTCCGGCATCACCATCCCGGCGCAGCCGGATGGTGATGCCGGACCGGCGGGGAGCCGCGCTCAGACCGTGGCCGCGACCGAAGCCAGCGCCTCGAACGTCCGGTCGGCGTCATCCACCGTGTGGTAGTGGACGAACCCGGCGCGGAGAACGCCCTCCACGTCGGACAGACCGAGTGCGCGCAGGGGCTCGATCGCATAGTTGGTGCCTGCGGACACGAGGACGCCCTGCTCCGGCCATGCGTGCCGCGGCCCGTTGCGGGGAGAGCCCGTCGACGGCCAGCGCGAAGATCGGCTCGCGACCGTCCAGCGTGGTTTTGCTGTGCACACGAACGCCCAGGAGGCCAGCCAGCGTGTCCAGCGCACGCCTGGTCAGCGCCCGCTCCTGCTCGGCGATCGCTTCGAAGCCGACCTGGTTCAGATAGGAGATGCAGGCCCGCAAGCCTGCGATCTCCTCGAAGGTCGGCATGCCGCGCCCCCATGCGCGGGATCCCTTGCTGGGGGCGAGGCGCGGTCCGTCAGGGGTGAGCCTCTCGAGCAATTCACCGTGGTCCCAGAGCCAGTCGGGCGCGCAGGATGCTGCGATGTGCGTCCGCGCCATATACCGCGGACTCGGTGAGCGTGTCCCATACCTTTTCGTAGGCCATGACACTGTCGGTGGTGTCGAGCCAGAGTTCGGCGTGCCAGTCCTCGACCACGACGAGGCGATCGTCATAGATCCAGAAGCCGTTCCCTGGTGGGATTTTGAGGGATGCGGTGAGCGGGACGATGCCGAGTCGCATTGTGTTGAGCCCGACCAGCCCGGCCAGTCGCTCCAGCTGCAGGGCGAGGGCCTGGGGTGAGCAGATAAGGGCGTACAGGGCGGCTTCCCAGATCACGACGTGGTACTCCTTGGTGCCCGCGTAGATCCATTTCTGCAGTTCGAGCCGTGCTCGTACGGCTTCCTCGATGTCAGGGCGAACGCTGCGAAGTTCGGTGTAACGGGTGAACATGGCGCGTGCGTAGTCCGGTGTTTGGAGGACGCCGGGGATGGCGGAGTTCTCCCACATGCGGAACGCGTGGGTGCGTTCGTGCTCGGCCAGGAGCGTTTCCTGCACGGGGCGGTGGCCGCCGGCGAGCTGGCGGCGCCAGGAGCGGGTGAGGGACTCGAACCCGGCCAGCTGTGAGTGGAGACCCGCGATGGCGTCCTCGTGGCCGGTGGCCTGTGCCCAGGCGGTGAGGTCTTGTGGTGTCGCTGTCTGTTTGCCGTTTTCGAGCTTGCTGACCTTCGACTTGTGCCAGCCGAGTTGTCGGGCGAGTTGCTCGCCGGTGAGCCGGCCGCTGGGGCGGTGCAGTCTCAGTTCCCGCAGTCGTACCCCGAGGGCCGTTCGGGCTTGCTGGAAGTCCGTGCTCACGTGACGTGCACCTATTCGGGCTGGGCGTCCCTGGCGTACTGCGTCGCGGCGTGTTCAAACGGGACCGCGTGGTGCCAGGCGGCGTCACGCGCCATGGAGTAGCGGACCACCTGGGCGGGTTCGGTGATCAGCTCGACGTCGGTGAGTTCGTCGGCGTCGGTGAAGTTCAGCTTCCCGACCAGGCGTGAGTCGAAGATCCAGAAGTCCTCGTCGGGCAGCCGCAGCCGATCGGCGTCGGCCCGGGGGAGGCTCTTGATTTCCTCGCCGAGGGCGCTGTTGCGGCGGGCATTGTCGAGCAGATAGCGCTGTCCGACCGTTGGAGGCTCGTCGAGGATCCGCACCCGGGAGATGGTGTGGCCGTTCTCGATCTGGGGCCGGATCAGCTCGGCATACGGATCGCGGGGGTCCCAGGTCGCCGATCCGGTGGCGAGGAACTCCCGATAGGTCTCTGTCGACTCGTCGCTCGCGTACCGGCGCCGGCTCTCCAACCGCCATGCCGAGTGCTCGAAGGTACGGAAAAGGTTCTCGAACTCGTCGAGGCCGATGATCCGGGCCACGCGTTCCATCTCCTTGGGGGCGAAGTCGACGACGACGTGACGGGGGATCACGACGGCCACTTCACCGGGCGAGAGGTGTTGCAGCTGTCCGAGGTCATCCGCGTGTGTGAGCGGCGGTCCGTGGAAGATCACGTCACCGGTGTCCAGGTCCTCGTGGACGGTCGGACAGCCGGTTCCGCCGCTCCCGGTGCCGTTGCAGCGCAGTCGTCGCGCCATGATCTGCCCCCTTCGTAGGGTTGTGATCACAGCTTGGCGTCACGCCCCCGGGCAACGCCACGGTGCCCGCACCCCTTCAGTAGCAACTTCGAGCAACTCACCCAGTCTGTCAAGCAACTTCGAGCAACTTCCATGATGTGAGCCGAAGTCGGTGTCTAGCTTCCTGCTCATGGCCTCATCTGATGACCCGGTCACACCCTGCGCGGCGACGGCGGTGGATGCGCTGCGTGAAGCCCTCAGTCAGGCGGACATCGTCATCCCCTCGCTCGGCGTCGATGACACCTGGCCGCACCTGGACTTGGTGGAACTGGGACGCATCCGCCCCGCAGTGGCCATACGTCTGGCAGGCGTCATCCGGCGAGGAGGTCGTGAGCGTGAAGAGTGAGTGGCGGACTGGTGCGTTGGTCGTCGACACCGAAACCGGCAGAACGGGCCGGGTTATGGACAGTGTCGGACCGTACCTCCAGCTCCGGCCCCCAGGAGGAGGACGCGAGTGGGACGCCGACCCCGATCGCGTGCGTCCTGCGGACGCAGCCGAGCGGCAACGCGCGTACGTGGTCGAGCTGAGGCTGACGTCGCAGGGGCAGGACACGTGAGGCGAGCCGGCCTGCTGCCTGACCCGGCCACACTCACGGGCGATCAGCTATGCGGTTGGGCCTGCGCCCAATGCGGAGCACGTCTGTACAGGGACCGGTTTCTTGGGACAGTCCGAGATCCGTACAGCAGGGACATGAAGCACATCGAACTCTGGGCCTGCGCCCCCGAATGTCTGCGCGTCGCCTCCCCGTCCGTCGATGAGCTGCCATCTGGGCAATCGACGGACAGGGAGGGCAGTTGAGAGACCTCAAGACTTCAGAGTCGCGCAAGAGGGTGTCTCGGGTTGCCCGTCGTGACGCCACGATGGAGCGGCAGAAGATGTTGACGATGTTGAGATCGAAGACAGCGCTCATTGTCGGACCAGCGCGATCATGCGTAGGTCTGGATGGCTCATCGGGGCGAAGGCCATGATGCGTACTTGGATCTCCTGGCCGCCGTGAAATGGCAGCGAGAAGCCTCGGACATCCCCGTCTGGATGCGCCTGTGAAGCTTCCCCGTGATCTTGGACACTCGATGCTTACGCCACGAGGGCGTGTTCTTGTTCGAGGCGCTGTCGGGTCTCGAGCGGGGTGAGGTAGCCCCAGCGTGGATGGCGGCGTAGGCGCTGTCGTTTGTAGAAGGTCTCGACGAAAGCGAAGATGTCCGCGCGGGCGCTGGACCGGTCCGGCCAGCGGCGGGTTCCGATCTCCTCCTTCAGCAGTGCGAAGAACGACTAGGCGGCGGCGTTGTCGAAGCACGAGCCGGTTCGGCCCATGCTCTGCCGCAGTCCCAACCGGCTTATCTTGCACCGGAGTTCATCTGAGGTGTATTCACTGCCGCGGTCCGAGTGCGCAATGCATCCGGGCTGGAGTCGGCCGCGTCCGGCGGCCATCTTCAGCGCGTCCACGATCAGGGATGCACGGTGGTGGTCAGCCATCGAGTAGCCGACGATCTCGCGGGTTGCGAGGTCCAGCCAGGTCGCCAGATACAACCAGCCCTCGTCGGTGGGGATGTAGGTGATGTCGCCGACCAGCTTCATCCTCGGAGCCGGTGCGGTGAAAGTCGCGGGCGATCAGGTCCGGGGCGGGCACCGCCCTTTTGGCCGGGCGGGTCAGGCCCTTTCGCCTGCGCCGCGTGACACCGCTGATGCCGCGTTCACGCATGACGCGCTCGATCCGTTTACGGTTCACGCGGTGCCCGAGCCGCCGCAGTCCGGCGTGGATGCGCGGCACCCCGTAGGCGCCCCTAGAGGCGAGGTGCAGCACGGTGATCTCGTGGGCCAGGGCGTCGTCCGCGGCCTGCTTCGCCCGCCGGGTCTTCTCTCCGGCCAGCCATGCGTAGAAGGAGGAGCGGGCCACCTTCAGCAGCCGGCACAGCAGAGCAACGTTGTGGGTGGTCTTCTCCGCCTCGATGAACGCGTACACCTCGTTCATCGATCGCTCTCCTTCGCGAAGAAGACCGCCGCTTTTCGCAGCACCTCGATCGTCTCCGCCTGCTCGGCGGCCAGCCTCCGCAGCCGCCGCAGCTCTTCGCGCTCGGCCGTCGTCAGCTCTCCCGGCGGCCCCTGCCCGCGGTCGATCGCATCCTGCTTGACCCAGTTGCGCAGTCCCTCGGCGCTGACCCCGATCTGGCGGGCCACCTCGGTGACGGTCTTCCCGGAGGAGTACACGAGCGCGATCGCGTCCCGTTTGAACTCCTCCGTATACCTCCTGCTGCGGTTGCTCTTGCTTCCCACCTAGGCGGCAGCCCTCAGCGCTCCGCATCAAGTGCCTCAACGCTCCGTGGGCGGACTACCCAGGCTCTCTTAGAACATACGTTCGGCAACCTTCGCCCGGTGGGCTGCCTCCAGTACGGCGCGCAACTGGTCGACCGGGAGTGGCGCGGCGGGGGCCTGGAGTATGCGGTCGTCCGGCACACCGGGGTCGGCGCAATAGATGCGGGTGTAGGCGCCGGCCTCGGGCTCGAAGCGCCAGCTCTCGTCGAGCCTTCCGGCGTCGACGGTGTCGAAGCCGAGCCGGCCGATCAGTTCGGTTGCCCGGCCCTTCGCGTCGAGGTCATTGCCGACGATGGGCAGCGCGCTGCGGTCCGGGGCTCCGGCGGGCCGGGCGAGCAGCGGAATGTGGTGGGCGAGGATGTTGTTGAAGGCTTTGACCAGCAGAGTGTCCGGCAGGAGCCGCTGGGCCCATTCGGTCGTGGTTACCTCTTCGGCGTCGAGTTCGGCGATGCGGCCGTCGCGATGGGGGTAGTAGTTGCCGGTGTCCAGTACGGTCCTGCCCCGCAGGAGGCCTTCGGGCAGCGAACTGTACGCGGCCAGCGGGATGGTGAGCAGGATCATCTCCCCGGCGCCGGCGGCCTGCTCGACGGTGCCTGCGCCGGCTCGTGGCCCCAGCTCTGCGACAAGGTCCGTCAGGCTCTGCGGGCCGCGCGAGTTGGCGATCACGACGTCGATATCCGCCGCCACCGCGAGTCGCGCGACCGCGGCCCCGATGTTTCCGCTGCCGATGATTCCCAGAGTTGACATCACTTCTCCATAGTTGTCGTGGGGCGTGGTGAGGGAAAACGGAGGCCGCATCCGCATCCCTGTCGACGATACGGAGGCGGTATCCGCATTGTCAAAGAGGTGCGACCTGGCGGGCTGGAGGGGCGCCAGCCCGAGACCTTGAGCAGGCCCTCGTAGAACTTCGTCGAGGCGTGCACCGGATCACGAACCTCCGCGGCCGTACCCCAACCCTGGCTCGGACGCTGCTGGAAGAGGCCGAGCGAATCCCGATCGCCGTAATCCAGATTCCGCAGCCGCGACTCCTGCAGAGCCGTGGCCAGGGCAACGACCTGTCCCCGCGCCGGAACCTTCATCGCGGCACCGGTGGCCTGGATCGTCGCGGCGTTCGGTATCTGCTCCTCGGGTTCGTCCAGCCCCGCAACGGACACGGACTTCTTCCCGTGCCCCTCCAGGATTGACTTCACCTGTTTCGCGACCGCCGCGCTGTCCACAGCCTGCGCACCGTTCGCGGAGCAGGAGGCCTGGGCGCTGCTGGAACCAGCGACAGCGACGGCGACCGGTGCGATCAACAACGTCGGGCCGAGCGCCACGGCCCCTGCTATGGCAACGATCTTCTTCACGGGCGCTGCCCGAACGCCAAGTGGCGAGACAGAAAATCTGGCCCTGGGGAGGGGTGCGCCTGGGCATGCTGCATCGACAGCTCCTTGCTCGTGGGCAGCGCGGCGCAGGCGTTCTCGTCGAAAAGGCCACCGACACCGCGCCGGATATGAATTCGCAATCCCTGGGTGAAGCAGGGAAACCAGGGCCGGGAGCTGCTAACTCCCGGCCGCTGGACCCTAACTGGAAAGCGGCAGCCAGCCGCGCTCGTAATCTCACACTCCACATGGGGGAGTCCCCTTCGCCGATTAGGAAGCCAGTCGGTGGGGTGCCGGGCGCGCTGCCGTTCGGACGGAACAGCACGCACCTGCACAGCTCAGCAGGGGGGAGCAGGTCCTGTCCTGCGAACACGGCGAGACTGTAGGGACGAAATCCGGCCGCGCCAAACGGCCCGTTCTTCGGGCGGTTTCGGGTTTCTGCACAGAGATCCGACTCATTGGGTGCGGCCGGAATCTGGAGTTAACCTCCAGCGCATTGCTCCCCGCGGTAGCTGCTTCTGCCGTTCCGCGGAGCGACCCATATCGATGTGCGCAGCCCTTCGTGAGCGGAGAAATGCGCGCACGACCGCCTCCCCGAAAGAGAGAACCGCGCAATGCCGTACACCCTGTACCGAGGCGACGCGCTGACCGCCCTCGCCGGCATCCCTGACAACAGCGTCGATGCCCTGATCACCGACCCGCCCTACAACAGCGGCGGCCGAACGAGCAGCGAGCGCACCGGCCGCTCCGCGCGCGCGAAGTACACCTCGGCCGACGCCGAGCACGACCTCGCCAACTTCCCCGGAGAGAACCGAGACCAGCGCTCGTATGGCTTCTGGCTCACCCTCCTGCTCACTGAGTCCTACCGCGCGACCGTCGAGTCCGGCACCGCGCTCGTCTTCACCGACTGGCGGCAGTTGCCGACGACGACGGACGCGCTCCAGGCCGCCGGGTGGACATGGCGGGGAATCGCGTCGTGGCACAAGCCGGTCTCCCGGCCGCAGAAGGGCCGGCTCAAGCAGTCGTGCGAGTACATCGTGTGGGGAACCAAGGGATCTGTGGACGCCAACCGCAACCCTGTCTACCTGCCCGGTCTCTACACGGCGAGCCAGCCCCGGAAGGGCCGCGTGCACATCACGCAGAAGCCGGTGGAGGTGATGCAGGAGCTGGTGAAGATCTGCCCGCCGGGCGGAACGGTCCTGGACCCCTTCGCTGGCTCTGGGACGACCGGCGTCGCAGCCCTGCGAGAAGGTCGTCAGTTCATAGGGGTCGAACTCTCCAAGCACTACGCCGACATCGCAAATGAGCGTCTCCACAATGCTCTGACGCAGGACGACTTCGAGCTCGCCGGACCTGAGGAGTGAGAGCGAGAAGCCCCGTCACTGGGGCCAGAACGCAAGAAAGGGCGGTTGCGTCACCAGGTTCGTGTGACGCAACCGCCCTTGACCGTGGGACGAATCAGGAGGCTTCGATGCTCTGCCGGATCAGACCACCCGCCCGATCGAGATCCTCACGCGATCCAATCCGTACCTCGACGCCGTCCCGGATGCCTAGGCACCCCAACCCGCGGATATCCCGCAAGAAGCCGTCCTGCATCTCCACCGTGTCGGGGTCCAGCTTCAGATTGACTACGAGCACTCGGTTGCGAGGCTGAACGCGCACCGTGGCGACATTCTTGATCCGCCTGTACGCGATGTAGTGGAGCTGGGTCTCCTTCTGCACGTCGCTGTGCGAGAGGAGAACCTCGTCGAGGTTCGCATACAGTTCCTGCAGGCCCTGCGGGGATTCGTCGAGGTACTGCTGCACCGACTTTGCTGAGCCCGGCCCGGAGGGGCGAGGCGTGTTCTGGGCTCTCCTCCGCGACGGGAGAGCAGCGCCGGCAACCGAAGCTACGAGCTGGAGCGTGAGCACGTCATCGAACACGCGGTAGCCCACCAGGTCGATCCGGCGGCCGATCATCTCGATGGCGACAGTGTCGTGGTGCGTGAACGACCCGGCGATACAGACGATTCGGGGATTGCTCCAGTCGATCTCCTCAGCCGCCCTAGCGCCGAACGCCTCCCTGACCAGGCTCTCGAACTCGTGGTGGTGATCGTGCAGCCACGACAGGTACGAGAGTGCCTGGTTCACGACGTTCTGGTCGCGCGAGCGCTTGTACTCCACTTTACCGACCACAGGAGCTCGTGAACCGGCTCTGAACTGCGACGACTCATAGGCTACATGTCCGTGACGGGGAGTCGGAGCCGTTTGGCTATGTTCACGAGGGCCGGGTTCTCGTGAACAGAGCCAGGCCCGTTGCTGTTCGCCGTCATTCAAATATCGGCCCCGGATCGACAAAGGTGACGATCTCGTGCACGGTGCCTACCGGGGGCTCGGCCGATCCCGCCGGGCCGCGACACCGGACGCCTGCCGTTGGATTGCCGCTGTCGAGAGACCAGGCGTCCTCAAGGCCAGGCCCTCGATGAAACATCCAGGGCATCGAAGCGGCCCGCGTGATGGGCAACCAGCCACCGCTGAGCGGCTCGGTAGGGCACCTGCATCGCCGGCGGGGCCGCTGTGAGCGTCACCCGGTCGGGCGGGTAAGCACCCCCTGCTGCTCGGCACCCCCTGCAGGCACGCGCCGCGAAGAGCAGGCCGGGGCCCGTCGCGGCGCCGCCATGGCGGACGCTGCCGCGAAGCCGACCAGGAAGGTCCGCTCGCGTCCGACCAGGTCGGCGATCCGACCGCCCGCAGGCAGACTCCCGAACGCGAGCGTGTATGCGGTCATCACTCGCTGGCGGCTGTCATCGAACGCCCCCAGTCCCCGCTGGGCCGAGGGCAGAGCGATGTTCGCGATCGTGGTGTCCAAGGACACCATCGGCTGCGCGAGGGCGATCACCCCCAGGCCCACCATCGATCCGGATAGGGAGACAGCTCGTCCGATCGGGCGTCGGCGGTGGCCGAAGTTCTGCCGGGGGTCTCACCGGCTCGCATGCGCTCAGTCTGGGTGAGCCGGTTCCTGACCGCCTCCGCGCCATCCCGTCGTGGGCGTCGCGATGGCCAATGTGTGCTGCCAAGATGCAGGCAGGGTCGTCGGTCGCGCAGGCCGTGGTGAGTTGCGGCGGTCGGACGCGGCGCGGGACATAGAACCGTTCGCCAGGTGCTCGCCCCTTGCCTCGCGGTCGTCCATCCGCACGAGCATGCCCCTGAAGCGTCACTCCGGCCCCTCCGGCCGGCACCTTCGAAGACGATCGGGTGGCGGGAGGGAATCTCGCCCCGCGGGCCACCCGACCTTCGAAGATGGCGAGCCCTCGATGACCGAGCATCTGCTGGTGGTCAATGGGATGACAGGGCTGCGGCGTGAGCGGCCCGCAACGAGGGCTTGTCGATCTTGCCGACAGCGTTCTTGGGGATGGCGTCGACCACGAGGAACGACGTCGGCCGCTTGTAGCCGCTGAGGTGTTGCGCAGTCAGCGCTTCCAGAGCCGCAGGGTGGACAGTCATACCAGGCCGCGGCTGTACGTAGGCGACTACCACCTCTCCCCACTTGTCGTCAGGCACACCGATGACGGCGGCCTCGAGGACAGACGGGTCAGCCGTGAGGACGTCCTCGATCTCCTTGGGATAGATGTTCTCGCCACCACGGATGATCACGTCTTTCGATCGCCCGACCAGGGTCAGGTAGCCGTCCGCGTCCAGGTGGCCTACGTCGCCCGTGTGCAGCCAGCCGTCCACGATCGTCTTCGCCGTGTCTTCCGGCCGACCGAGATAACCACGCATGACGTTGGGGCCACGCACGATGACCTCACCATCCATGCCGGTCGCCAGCTCATTGCCCTGCTCGTCGACGATCCGGAGCTCCTGCCCCGGGACGGCAACCCCCACGGTGCCTGCCCGGCGCGGACCCGCGACGGGGTTGACGGTGGAAGTGCAGGTTCCTTCGGACAGCCCGTAACCCTCGATGATGGGGAAGCCGTACCGAGCCTCGAATCGGATCGGCAACTCGGCGGAGGCGGGTGCTGCGCCGCACGTGCCGTAACGCAGCGAGGACGTGTCGGGTCGAACGTCGGCCGGCAGCGCCTCGAGCATGTTGTAGATCGTGGGCACGGCACTGAAGTACGTGGGTCGCTCCCGCTCGACGAGATCGAAGAAGGTCTCGGGGTCGAACCGGTCGGCGATGAAGACACTGCCGCCTGCGACCAGCGGCGTGAGCACGCTGACCACGATGCCATTGACGTGGAAGAGCGGCAGGATCAGCAAGCAGCGGTCGGTCGGCCCGGTCTCGATCGCCTGGCACCCCATCGCAGCCATCGCGTCGATGTTGGAGTGGTCGAGCATCACGCCCTTCGGTACGCCCGTCGTTCCGCTGGTGTAGATCAGGAGTGCCAGCGCGGTCGAGTCCAGCTGCGGCGTCGGACCCGACCCCACCGCCTCTCCGTACAGGTCGTCGACGGCAAGCGTGGCGACGCCTGCGGCGGTCGTGCCGTCCTCGACGACCAGCACGCGTGCGCCCGAGTCGTCGAGCTGCCGTGCGACCTCACCCTCGGTCAGGCTCGGATTGACCGGGGTGACGGTCGCCCCGAGCCGCCAGGCCGCGAACATCAGAAGCACGAACTCGACGCGGTTCCTCAGCTTGAGCGCCACGACATCGCCAGTACCGACCCCAAGGTCCTGAAGGTGACGAGCAGCAGCCCGGACACGGGTCAGGAACTGGGCATTGGTGAGCGACTGACGCCCGTCGGCAACCGCGGGACCGTCCGGAGCGGATGCGGCGCGACGGTCGGGCAGCGAGGCGAAATTCATGGTGAGGTGACCTATCGTGGTGTGGCGCGTTTCAACGCAAAGGCAACAGTGCGGGCTTCGGGTGACAGGCTCGGTCACTCAGCAGCATCGCGCTTGGCGATCGCCGCGCCTGCGGAGAACTGGAGCGTCCAGACGTTGCCGTGGTGCGGGTACTTCTCCACCATGGTGGCCACCAGCTCTTCGGCATCCTTCGCGACCTCGCAGGCAGCCGCGAAGTCCTGGATGTAGGCGCGGGTTTGGGCGATCATGGTCTCGACCGCGTAGTCGTCGCCGTCGGGCCTGCGGTGTCCGGACACGATCATGCGCGGGCGGAGGCTCTCCACGGTGTCGACGGTCTCGAGCCAGTCCTGCCACTCATCGGGCGTCGACAGGCCGAGCATCGGGTGGATCTCGTTGTAGATGGAGTCACCGGCCACGACGACGTCGATCTCGGGGATGTGCACGATGCTCGTGGGATGGATGTCGGCCTGCTTCACCTCGATGATGCGCAGGGGAGATCCGTCGACGTACAGCGTCTCGCCTTCGAGCGGCTCCGGAAGCGGCCCCGCCATGATGCAGGTGTCGCCGAACAGCATGCGCCACTCCCCGATCTGCTGCTCCATGGTCTGCTTCATGGACTCGACCACGTGGGGCAGCGCCACGGCCTTCGCCTCCGGGAACCGCTCCAGGAGCGGTCCGAAGCCCAGGTAGTGATCAGCGTGATCGTGGGTGATGTAGATCGTCGTGAGCTTCTTGCCGGTGCGCTCGATCAGGTCACCGAGGTCGCGGACGTCGTCCTTGAGGTAGAGCGCGTCGATCAGGACCACCTCGGTGGCGCCGCTCACGAGCGTGGCCGTGGTGGGCGAGAAGGTGCCGTTCGGTACGCCGGGGAACTCCCCGGCCGGGATGTTCGGCCAGCGACCGACGAAGCCCGTGGCGCGGATGGGTGCGGCCGGCGAGGAATGGGTGTCAGCGGTCACGAGGTACCTCCGGTTGCGGTGTTGCCGGCCGACGCGGCATTGCGCACGTCGGCAGGCGAAGTCACGTTATGAACGCACGCTCGGTGACTCATGGAACGAGTGCGCCGAGCGCTGGTATGCGAGCGCCACGTTGCTCTGAATGGAACCTGCCAAACGGATCAAGGCAGGTAGGTCGTACTGTCCTGGGCCGGGATCGGTCTTACAGAAGGGAGGCGTCGAGGCCGCCGTCGAGCACCAGCCCGCTGCCCGTGCAGAACGATGACCGCTCGCTGGCGAGGAACAGCACGGCTTCGGCGACCTCGGCCGGGGTGCCGTAGCGTCCCTGCTTCTGCCGCATCAGGGAGTCGAATCCACCCGCGGGCAGGCTGGCGATCTCATCGAAGCGCGGTGCCGCCGCGGTCATGAAGTCGGTGCCGATGAACCCCGGCAGCAGTGCGTTGACCCGCACGCCGTGCGGGCGCAGCTCGGTGGCGGCGGTCTTGGTCAGGTTGACCACGCCCGCCTTGGCCGCGGCGTAGTGCGCCATCAGCGGCGAGCCGGTGGTCGCCGCGATCGAGCCAAGGGTGACGATCGAGCCGCCGCCAGAGGCGATGATCGCCGGTGCCGCGTAGCGGATGCCCAGGAAGACACCGTCAAGGTTGACCGAGGTGGCCTCCCGCCAGGCGGCGAGGTCTATCTGCAGCAGTGGGCACGGAGCTCCGACGCCGGCGTTGGGCACCATGATGTGCAGCCCGCCGTGCCGCTCGACCGTCGCGTCGACGAGCGCGGCGACCTGCTGCTCGTCGCGCACGTCGCAGACCTGGTGAGTGGCACCCGGGATGCCGGCCGCCACCTTCTCGGCCGCGGCCTGGTCGATGTCGGAGACGACGACAGTCGCCCCCTCGGCGCCGAGGCGTTCGGCGATGGCCTGCCCGATGCCCTTCCCCGCGCCGGTGACGACGGCGACCCGTCCGTCGAGAAGTCCGCTCATGATCAGCTTTCCTTTCTGCAGGTGGGATCGGACCGGTCAGCCGACGGTGAGGAGCGTCGTGCCCCCACCGTCGATCGTGTATTCGCTGCCGGTGCGCTCGATCAGGTCACCGAGGTCGCGGACGTCGTCCTTGAGGTAGAGCGCGTCGATCAGGACCACCTCGGTGGCGCCGCTCACGAGCGTGGCCGTGGTGGGCGAGAAGGTGCCGTTCGGTACGCCGGGGAACTCCCCGGCCGGGATGTTCGGCCAGCGACCGACGAAGCCCGTGGCGCGGATGGGTGCGGCCGGCGAGGAGTGGGTGTCAGCGGTCACGAGGTACCTCCGGTTGCGGTGTTGCCGGCCGACGCGGCATTGCGCACGTCGGCAGGCGAAGTGGGAATCAGCCGGCCGGCTGCTCATAGGGGACGGGCCGGTTCTCCCTGACCCAGAGCTTCTCGATGTCCGACTCCGGCGGCGGCGGTACGAGACCCTGCGTGCGCCAGAGGTCCATGGGGGTCTCGTCGATGTGGACCTCCCAGTCGTAGCCGCGCTCCTTGACCAACGGCGCCAGCTTCTCCTCGATGATCTCCATGCACAGGAACCGCATCTCGGGGTCGTCCATCTGCCGGGCGATGTGGTCCGTGCGGATCCGTATGAAGTTGTTGTTTGCCTTACCACCGACGTACATGGTGTTCGCCGGCATTTCCTTGAACAGGACGACGACAAAGAACTTCGGCAGAACAAAGGCGTAGTCCGTGTAGAGCGAGGTGATCCTCTCGGACAGTTGTTCCTTGTCCTCCGGGGTGAAGGCGTTCTCGGGGGTGAAGATCTCCCAGTACGGCATTGCGGCTCCTTGATGAGTGGATCGGTGACGGAAGGTGCGGCTCGTCGACGCGGCTCAGGAGGGGGGCTCAGCCCCGGAGGTGCTTGACGAAGTGGTCCCGTGCGGCTGCGGAGAGCTCGTCGAAGCCGGGGCCGCTGTAGAAGTCGAAGTGACCGCCCTGCTTGACGATGATCTGCTTCGGCTCCCGGGCCTCCTCGTACGCGTCGAGGGCCAACTCGAACGGTGCCACCCTGTCGTTGTCAGCCACGATCATCAGGAGCGGGGTCGGCGCGATGCGGCTGATGAAGGTACCCGGGGCGTACTCGGTCACCATTTCCATGCTTCGAGCCGTCAGCTCGTTCTTCCAGTTGGGCGCCCGGTCCGCCGACGTCTTGCTGAACCACTCGTAGGCGTCGGCCGCGGGCATCGCGGACTGCGCCGTAGGGTCGGCCGCGACGACCGGGACCATAGCGGGCTCTCCGCCGGTGAACCGGTTGAGTCGGTCGCCCTCCTGGATCGCACGGAAGACTGGGATGAAGTCCGGCCGGATCGACCGGCTCAGGGTGCGCGGCCCCGTGATGAACGGCACCTGGGAGACGACGGCCTTCACCCTCTTGTCGATCGCCGCGACCATGAGGACGTGTCCACCGGAGAAGCTGGAGCCCCAGATGCCGATCTTCGACGCGTCCACCTCGGGGCGGGTGGTGGCGTAGGTGATCGCGTTCCGGAAATCCCGGTACTGCAGGACCGGGTCGACTTCCTGGCGAGGAGTTCCCTCACTGTCGCCGAAGTTCCGGTGATCGTAGACGAGCACGTTGAGGCCGGCTTCGGCGAAGACCACGGCATACTCGTCGAGGTGCATCTCCTTGACGCATGACAGCCCGTGCGCCAGGACCACGACCGGTGCCGGCGTGCTGGTGTTCCTGGCCGGATAGAACCAGCCCCGGAGAGTGACGCCGAACTCGCCCTTGAACTCGATGTCTTCTCGATTCATGTGACCTTCCGATTCGCTTGCGATGGTCCGTCGGTCGTGCGGAGGTTCACTCGGAGCGATCCGACACTCGCGAGTAGTGGTGCCGGGCCCAGAATCCATGAATGCCTGTGAGGGCTCATAGAAGGATCGCGCCGCGGGGTGGTACGGGTGTGCCACGGCCTACGAGGAGTCGGTCAGGCGCATCCGTGGGTTTCCCGGTAGTCGCCGGGCGACAGCGAGAACTCTCGACGGAACTCCCGTCCGAGGTGGCTGGCATCGCAGAAGCCCCACCGGTGCGCGATCGCGGCAATGGAGAGGTTCGTGTTCACTAGGTCGCCTCTGGCCGCTGCCAGGCGGTGCATGCGGATGACCGTCCCGACGGTGTCCCCGGTCGACGCGAAGGCCCGGTGGACCGTCCTCGGAGAAACGCTGTGGGCGGCAGCGAGGTCGGCGACTCTGATCGGTCCACCGGCGAGATGGTCGATGATCCAGTCCTCCAGCCGCCGTCGGAACAACTGCAGGAAGTCGTCGTCGCCGATGTGGGATCGACTCGCACGGATCATGCCGGCGATGAGGACGAGGAGGGCGTTGCGCGCTCCCTCGACCTGCGCCGCGGACATCTGCCCGATGTGACGGTCCATGCTCATGAGGAAGCCGTGGAGGAGGTTGGCCAAAGGGTTCTGAGCCGTGTCCAGGAGCAGGCAACCGGGTGCGCCGCCCCCCGCGTCGAACGGGGACAGGGCGCTCATGGGCACCCGGACCGTTCGTTTGGCCAGGTGATCCGGGATGACGAACCGCCCGGTGGTGCGGGTGCTCATGATGAGAACCGTTCCTGGTCGCAGGATGACGGTCTCGTCAGAAGTCTCGATGATCTGTTGGCCGGCCTTGGCGGCGAGGAGCAGCAGCGCGTCATCGTCCTGACGCACTGCGTTTCTGCCTCGGGTCCCTTCGACCTGCGGGCACACCCAGTCGGTGATGAGAAGGTCTCCGAGGTCCAGCTCCTCAACAGATCCGAAGCGCTTGACCGGCCCTGTGGGCTGCAGGTCCATGGAGGCAAGGCGGTCGCGGACGGCGAGTCTCCAGCGGACGTCCAGCTCTTCGGGTGTCAGTAGGCCGGCGGGGCTTAGCATGGATGGGGCGACAGTCACTTCGGCTCCAGCTCGGTAGAAGCTGTCCTCTCGGTCGTGACTCGTAGTTTGCTTCGTCGAAACATTCCGGTACTTGCCCTGAGGCGACAAGGATTTGTCCTTGCGTGACACCGATCTTCCTGTCCGGTGCTCTGCCCTGCAGGGGCTGTCCGCGCTCGTCACCGAGATCGGCGACTCGGGCCCCGAACTCCTCGCGGCATATGGCTGCGACGAGGCGAGGATCGCCGAGGGCAACTCGTTCGTCAGTCTCCGACTGGTGGAGCGCGTTCTCGAGGAGACAGCCGGCCGATTCGCGCTTCCGGACCTCGGGTTGAGGATGGCGGCGCAGCAGGATCTGCATGTGCTGGGACCGCTGGCGATCGCCATGGAGAACTCACGCACGATCGGCGAGGCCGTCGAGTGCGCGAGCCGGTACCTGTTCGTCTACAGCCCGGCCCTCTCACTCGAGGAAACCGACGATCCGCTGGGAAGTCCCGGTGTGGTCGGCCTTCGCTACACAACCACGGGCATCAACGCATCACCACAGGCGATCGACTACGGCATCGGGATCGTCCACCGAGTCCTGACGCTGATCCACGGCGACGCACCCTACGGACTTCGTTCGGTCCTGCTTCCACACGCTCGCCTGGCACAGGAAAGCTCCTACCGGAAGTACTTCGGGGCCGAGGTCAGATTCGACTGTCCGAGCGCGGTCCTGCGCGTCCCGAGCCAACTGTTCTCGACACCGGTCAGCGGCGGCGATGAGCTGCTTCACGACATCGCGATGGACCATCTCGAAACGCACTTCGGCCACCAGCACGTGCCGATGTCGGACCTGGTCGCGGCGATTCTCAGCGAGCAGCTCGGATCCAGCGGTCCGGACCTGTCGAAAGTCGCGCGCCTGCTGAGTCTCCACCCGCGTTCACTGCAGCGGTCCCTGTCCAAGGAGGGCACGACCTTCTCCGGCGTCGTCGATCGTGTACGCAGGAGTCAGGCCCTGGACTTGATCACGACGACCGACCTGCCCTTCTCGCAGATCGCGGCCAGCCTGGGGATGCAGGAACAGTCCAGCCTCACTCGTGCGGTACGTCGGTGGTTCGACACGTCACCTTCGAGACTGCGACGCGAAGGACAGGAGCCGAAAGGTCAGTCCGCCCTCATCGACTGAGCGTGCTCCGCGAGCCCCGAGCCGGCCCCGGGTGAACTCGTCTATCTACGGTCTCAAGTCCGCCGTCGCAGGTCTGAGTTCGGAGCTGCCTCTGCCCGGGAGGGCCTGTTCGGCCCAGATGACCTTGCCCTCACCGCTGTGCCGTGCGCCCCAGCGCTCGGCGAGCTGGGCGACCAGTAGCAGGCCGCGGCCGCCTTCGTCGAAGACCCTGGCATGGCGCAGGTGCGGGGCGGTGCTGCTGGCGTCGGAGACTTCGCACGTCAGAGTGGATTGGAGGATCATCCGCAGCTGTATGGGGGCTTTGCCGTAGCGGATGGCGTTGGTCACCAGTTCGCTGACCATGAGCTCCGTGGTGAAGGACAGTTCTTCCAGGCCCCAGGCGGCGAGTTGGTCGGATGCGTAGGTGCGGGCGCTGGCGACGATCGCCGGGTCGGAGGGGAGATCCAATGTGGCGACATGCCTGGCGTCAAGCGCTCGGGTTCGCGCCACGAGAAGAGCGATGTCATCGGTGGGGCGGCCGGGCAGCAGCGCGGACAGCAGGTCCTCGCAGGCCGCCTCCAACGAAGCGGGTGCTCGGGCAAGGACGTTGCGCAGCAGCGTGAGTGCGGTGTCCACGTCGCGAGCGCGGCTTTGGATGAGGCCGTCGGTGTACAGGACCAGGAGACTGCCTTCCGGCAGTTGGAATTGGGCTGTTTCAAAGGGGAGGCCGCCCAGGCCCAGAGGCGGGCCGATTGACAGTTCGGTGAAGCCGACCGCCCGGAGGGCTGGGCTGCGGCCGCCGGAGTCCAGGGGAGTGACGACGGCCGGTGGAACGTGTCCGGCGCTGGCCAGGGAGCACAGGCGGGAGACCGGGTCGTAGACCGCGTACAGGCAGGCGGCTCTGAACTCGTCCGCACCCCGTTCCTGCTCACGCTGCATCTGGATGACCACGTCATCGAGGTGGGTGAGCAGTTCGTCGGGCATCAGGTCGATGTCTGCGAGAGTACGGACGGCCGTCCGCAGGCGGCCCATGGTGGCAGAGGCGTGGAGGCCGCGGCCGACAACGTCACCCACCACGAGTGCGACGCGGGCACCGGACAGCGGAATCACGTCGTACCAGTCGCCGCCCACACCTGCCCGGGATCCGCAGGGCAGGTAGCGACAGGCGGTCTCGACGGCGGACTGTTCGGGCACCTGATGCTGGAGCAAGCTGCGCTGGAGCGTGAGCGCCGTGGAACGCTCGTGGGTGTAGCGACGGGCGTTGTCGATGTACACGGCTGCTCTGGACGCGATCTCGTGGGCCAGGAGCGGATCCTCGTCGTCGAACGGGACTGCGGTTCGGTGGCGGAGGAACTGCACGAGGCCCAGGGGGGTTCCGCAGGCCCACAGCGGGACCAGGAGCACTTAATCGAGGCGTTTGACAGCAAATCCAGTCGTTCAGGCTTCCTTGTCAGCGAACCTGGTCGCTCTTCGGCCCGATACCTGTGATCCTGGTCGGAGTTCCATCCGGGGCGAACGAGTGGTGGAAGGGAAGACGTGCGGCGCGGAGCCGTGGTCGTGGAGGTGCTCCAGCCTGGTAACCCCGTCGAGCCAGGTGGGTATCACGCCATCGGAGACCCACCAGATCACGTAACCCGGATGTCCTGTCCTCTCAAACCAGTCGTAACGCCTGTTCAGCGCCGCACGGTGCAGACCGGTGTAGATGGCGTCGAAGGCAGGGCGCAGGTCGGTCCGGAGCGAGAGGGGCGCGGCGAGGGCGGTGGTTTCCAACGTATGACCCTTGCTGTCCCAGGTCGGTACGGCGAACTCTCCCCATGCACCCCAGTCCAAGTCGAAGAGTGTGCCCCGGTCGCCGTCACTAAGGGAGTTGGGGTCACGGCCTTGGCTTGATCTTTGACCTCGGGCGACGCCCGAGGTCAAAGATCAAGCTCAGAAGGCGTGAAGGGGCACCTGCCTGGTAACGCCCGCGAGCCCCACAACAGCGTCGAGGTCCGGTTCGGCGTCGTTGTCCACGATGATGTGCCGAGCGCCGGTCCAGGCGCAGCCCTGGGTTCCCAGTCGTTGCCAGAATGCCGACCAGTCGGCAAGCTTGGCCCGGTCGCGGGGCAGGTCTCGTTGCGTCAGTCGCGTGCGCACGGTCTCCGCGGAGGCCCGTACCTCGACCACGACGATGGGTGTCCCCGTGGGCCAAGAAGCTCGGTCGGCCGAGGCGGTCAAGAAGCCGGGGCTGGCGAGGTACGCGGCGAAGGGTGCGTCCAGGACGACAGGGAGGCCCAGCCGCAGGTTGTCCGCCGCCGTGGCGAACAGGGCCGCGTACTCGGCCGGCATCAACCGTTCGATGTACGTCGGGTCGTCCTCACGGCCTCCGGCCCGCCGGCCGGCCAGTTCGAGCGCGGCGTCCACGAGGTCGCCAGCCAGAGAGTCCTTGTCTAGATAGACCGCGCGGAGCCGTTGAGCGAGCTGTCGGGCGACATGAGACTTTCCCGATCCCGCAGGTCCGATGGCGACGAATACCGGTGGTGTCCCGGGGGTGGGGGGCAGCGGGTCAGGCGCGGGCATCGGCCACCGCCTCGAGGAATGTCCGGGCCGCCGCACGGACCGGGTGCCGCTCGGTGCTTTCCCGCTGTGCCACCTTGGTGATGAAACTTCCGACGCCGACCGCCGCGACTCCGGCGTCGAACCACTCCGTCACGTTGTCCGGGGACACGCCCCCGGCCGGGACCAGGGGGATGTGGCCGAGTGGTTCGAGTACCGCACGGGCGTAGTCGCGGTTGAGGACCGAGGAGGGGAACAGCTTGACGAGGTCGGCTCCTGCCGTGGCTGCCTGGACGATCTCCGTGGGGGTCGCGGCTCCGCAGATGCTGACCGCCTGGTAACGGCCGGCGGTCTCCAGCATGCCGAGGTCGACGTGGGGGCTGACCAGGAAACGCGCGCCGGCCTGAATGCTCGCGTACGCCGACGTCGCGTCGAGCACGCTGCCGGCGCCGATCTCGGCCTCGGGGTACTCCGAACTCAGTCGGCGGATCACGTCCAGGGCGCCCGGCGTCGTGAGTGTCACCTCGACCGCGCGTATGCCTCCCGCGATGGCCTCGCAGGCCACTTCGTACGACGCCTCGGCGGTGGGAAGGCGCACGATCAGCACCGTCCCGGTCTCGTCCACGGCATTCAGGGTGCGCAGCTTGCGCATCGGTCACCTCAAGGGAAATCGGTGGGCTGGGGGGTGTTGACAGAGCCTAGGACCCTCTGTTTCGGTAATGCAACCGATCTCAGCAATCGATTGCAGTCGCGGCTTCGGAGAGGAAGATCGGCAGTAGTTGCCCCATACCGAAGTTGGGAGGCGCGTCGTGAGACGTCCGCTCACAGCAGTTCTAGGCGCCCGCCACTGGCACGTACCTCTGTATGTCAGTGCCTGGGCGGACACTCACGATGTCGTGCTGGTCCAGGACGAGGAGCCCGACCGGATCACGGACATGGCCCGACGTCTCGACGCGTCCGTGTACGGCGACGTCGAGGCGGCTCTGGACGCCGGACCATTGGACCTGGCCTACGTTTTCGGGCCGCACGACCGCATGGTGAACACCTGTCTGTCCCTGGTCGAGCGCGGCACCCCCATCGTGGTCGAGAAGCCGGGCGGCCTGAGCTCCGAGGACGTGGAGCGGATTCGGGACGCCGCCGCTTCGGCCGGGGTCGCGGCGACCGTCCCATTCGTTCAGCGTGGCGGCCCCGTGGATCACGCCTTGTCCCTGGTCGGCGCACCGACCTACCTACGGTCGAGCTTCGTGGCCGGCCCGCCGGAGCGCTATCACGCGGCAGGCTGCTCCTGGATGCTCGACCCCGCCCGCTCAGGCGGGGGGTGTCTGGTGAACCTGGCGCCGCACTTCGTCGACCTGTTCCTGCAGCGAAGTCGCGCCCGGCGCGTGGAACTTGTGGCGGCCAGCCTGTCCGCGAGCCTGCACGGCGAGGGCGTCGAGGACCACGCCACCCTGGTGCTCGCGGGTGATGACGGCAGCGAGGCGATCATCGAGGTCGGCTATGCCTTCCCGGCGAGTCCCGCCAAGCGGTACTGCTCCTTCACCAGCGCCGGCGACGAGGGATACGTCGATGTGGGCACCTCCGGCGACGTCTCGTTCACCCACGCCGCGGACGGTGTCACCGAGTCGAGCACCATCGACGTGGACAGCGACCCGCTGTACGACGTGTTCGTCCGACGCGTGGCCGACACCTGGACGGACGGCTTCGCCGGGCTGCCCACCCTGGCCGACCTCGCCGACACAATGAGCCTCATCTGGGCCGCGTACCAGCGGTCCCCCATCGCGTCCACGGAGGTCAGCCTTGGCTGAGGTGAGTATCGACGACGTCGCCGCCCGAGCGGGTGTCCATCGCTCCACGGTTTCCCGCGCATTCTCCCGGCCGGAAGCCGTGAACGCGGCGACCCGCAAACATGTCCTGGAGGTGGCGGAGAGCCTCGGTTACCGGGTGAACCCGCTGGCCCAGGCACTGCGCCGCCGTGCGAGCAAGCTCGTCCCGCTGATCGTCCCGGACATCACCAACCCCTTTTACGGCGAGCTGGCGAGGACCATGGCCGCCGCGGCGGCCGACCGGGGCTATCAGTTGGTGTTGTGCGTGACCGGCGGCGAGGTCGCCCAGACCAATGCGTATCTGACATCCCTGCAGGAGATGTACGCGCCCTTCGGGATCGTCGCACCGTCGACCAGCGTGGACCTCGACGAGCTGCAGAACGTCGCGCTCGGCAGCAAGGTCGTGGTCGTCGACCGGGTCGAGCAGGCACAGGTGCCGACCGTGACGGTGGACAGCGCCGAAGGGATCGCCCTCGCCGTGGACCACTTGCGGGGCCTGGGACACCGGCGCATCGCCTACGTGTCCGGTATCTCCGGGGCGTACACGTCCAGGGACCGCTTGGCCGCCTACGAGGGGCTGGCCGCGGAGCTGGACATGCCGGCGATGATCCTGGACGCGGGTACCGGGCCCGACGTGGGTGAGCGGGCCGCCGAGCGTCTCGTGCGGATGACGGCCGAGGAGCGTCCGACAGCGGTCATCGCGGCCAACGACATGGTCGCGTTCGACCTCATCTCCGCTCTGGGCGTGCGAGGTGTGTCCGTCCCGAGCGAGGTGTCGGTGATGGGCTTCGACGGCCTGGAGTTCGGCGCCCGGTTCAATCCCCGGCTGACCACCATCCGCCAGCCCATCGCCGACATGGGAGTGATCGCCATCGACCTCGCCGAGAAACTCCTCAAGGACGGGGAGACGGCACATGTCGTGCTCGCCCCCGACCTGCTGATCCGTGACTCGACCGCGGAGGTGCCCCGATGAGCCGGCCCGCAGGATTTCAATACGTCGACCATGTCGCCTTCACGGTGCCCGACCTGGGCGAAGCAGTTGCCTTCTTCGTCGACGCGCTGGGCGCCGAGGAGCTCTACCGCTCGACGCGCGGGCCCGACGCCCACTTCATGCCCGAACACTTCGAGGTCCCGGCCGACGCGCGCCTGGAACTCTCCATGCTGCGCATGCCGCCCAACCTCAACGTGGAGCTGTTCCAGTGGTGGAGCACGGACCAGCGCCGCGACTACCCGCGCCACTGCGATCCCGGTGGCCACCACCTGTGCTTCACCGTGGACGACGTCGACGCGGCCGTCGAGCATCTCCGGTCGCACGGCGCCGACGTTCTGGGCGGAACCAAGGAGGTCGGCCCCGACAGCCCGCTGGTTGCGGGCAACCGGTGGACCTATCTCCGGGCGCCCTGGGGCCTGCTGATCGAGCTGGTCGACCGGTCCCGCGTCCACAACCCGCCCCCGTTGGTCGGCCCCGCCGACTGGGCCGACCCCTCCCGAACCGGAAAGGACCTGTAGTGCGCATCATTGGCCACACCCTCGGCACACCGGAGCAGACCCTCCCCGAGGCGCTGGAGCTCTTCGCCGCCGCCGGTCTGGAGGGAGCGGAGGTCATCTACCAGAACGACTACCGCAGCGGACTGCCGGTCGGGGACGACGCCGCCGCGGCCGAGGCGGCCCGCGTGGCGGACGATCTCGGCGTACCGGTGGTGGGGCTCGCTCCGTACACCACGGGAATCAACCACGAGGACCCGGCGCAGCGACGGGCCGCGCTCGACGAACTGCGGTCGGCCATCGACTGCGCCCATCGCGTGGGCGCCACCCGGATCCGCGTGTACGCGGGTTCCTGGGGAGCGGATCGAACCGATCACGCCGGACACTGGGAGCGCCTGCGCGCGAGCCTCTCGGAGCTGGCGCCGCTCGCCGCCGACACCGGAGTACGCCTGTGCGTGGAGAACCACTTCGGCACCATGACGCAGTCGGCCAAGGAGACCGCCCGGCTGATACGCGAGGTCGACTCGCCAGCCGTCCGGGTGCTCTACGACCAGGCGAACCTCACCTTCACGCACGACGAGGCATGGCCGGAAGCACTGCGGGAGCAGGGCGACCTGATCGGGCACGTCCACGTGAAGGACCTCGTCTTCACCGACCCGGACGCCCCCTTCGTCGCGTCCGAGACGGCCCGGGTGAAGGCGGACGAGCGGGCCGTGCGCTCCCGCGTCGTCGGCGACGGCATCGTGCCCTGGGCGGACATCCTGAAAGCGGTCAAGCAGCACGGATACGACGACGTGATCAGCCTTGAGTACGAATACCGCTGGCACCCGCAGGACCTGCCGGCCCCGGCGGAGGGCTTCGCCCGCTCCGCCCGCGTACTGCGCTCGCTCCTCGACGAGGCCGCCACCCGCACGCCCGCGGAGGTGTCCCGATGAGCCCGGCCCCGCTGCGCGTCGGTGTGGTCGGCGCCGGGAACATCGCGCACATCGCGCAGTTGCCCACCTTGGTGGCGCGGGACGATGTCGTCCTCGATGCCCTGGTGTCCCGGCGAGAGGATCCGTCCGAACTGGTCCGCCGCTGGGGCTTCGCCACTGCCGTCCCGACCATCGAGCAGGCCCTCGAACGCGACCTGGACGCGCTGTTCGTCCTGACCCCGAGGTCGGAGCATTTCGCCGGTGTGAGCCGCGCGTTGGAGGCGAACGTCGACGTCTTCTGCGAAAAGCCCCTCGCGACCGCAACCAGCGACGCGGAGCGGCTCGCCGACCTCGCCGACGAGCGCGAGCGCGTGCTGATGGTCGGGTTCAACCGGAGGTTCGCGCCGTCCTACGCAGCCGCTCGTGAGCAATTCGGGGACACCGGCGCCGACTTCTGCGTCGCGCAGAAGAACCGTCGCGGCAGTGAGTACCGCGCGACCTTCGAGAACGCCATCCACATGGTGGACCTGCTGCGCTGGTTCTGCCCGGGTGAACCGGTCGATGTCTCGGCCCACGCCGCCGGAGACGACCCCTGGCAGGAGGACGGCATCTCCGCCCTGGTCCGGTTCGCCGGTGGTGGCACCGGCGTCCTGACCGCGGCGAGGACCGCCGGCGCGTGGGCGGAAAAGCTCGACGCCTACGGTGCGGAGCGCTCGGCCGAGGTGGTGGCCCCGGACACGGTGACCCTCACCCGGGACGGCGTGAGCACCGTGCGCTCGATGAGCCCCGAGGCCTTCGGCTGGGCCACGGCGACGAACACCTTCGGGTTCGCGGCCGCCGTTCACCACTTCCTCGACCGCGTACGAGACCGTGACACACCGCTGACATCGGGTCGGGAGGCCGCTCGCACACAGGCACTCCTCGATCAGATCCTGCTGGCCGCCGGTCTCCCCGTGAAGGAGCAGGAGGGCCGCACCTGGTCCAGTCACGCGACGCGCTGACCCTCCGCGCGAGCCCGACCGGCCCCCTCATCGCGGCCGGCATTCCCCGGCATCGGCCGGCATCAATTTTCGAAGAAGGCTTCCGAAACCGCCGACGGCGGCGACCGGAACCCCCTGGTCCGCGGCGCCCAGACCGCCGACTGTTCGCACAGCCCCCATCCCTCACCGTACTGAGGAGCGCTCAATGGCGAACGCACCAAGAACAGCCTCACCGGAACACCCCTCCGCCACCGGCAACCCGGAAGTCCCGCCCCGCGGAAGGACGTTGAATATCCTGGCGGGCACCATCGGCCACTTCATCGAGTGGTACGACTGGTACATCTACGGCCTCCTGGCCGCCGTCTTCTCAAGTCAGATCTTTCCCGGCAGCAGCCCGGCAATGTCGCTGATCGGCGCCCTGCTGACCTACGCGGTCGGGTTCGTGGTGCGGCCGCTGAGCGGCATCATCATCTCCCCGCTGGCCGACCGCTACGGCCGCCGTGTCGTCATGGCCACCACCATCGGCGGCATGGCCGCGGGCAGCCTGATCCTCGCGCTCACCCCGCCGTTCTCCGCCATCGGCTACGCGGCGCCGCTGCTGTTCCTGCTCGCCCGCGTACTGCAGGGCATCTCGGCCGGCAGCGAGATGCAGAGCGCCATCGCCTACATGGTGGAGAACGGCTCGACCGACCGGCGCGGCCTGTTCGGCTCGTTGTCGAACATGGCCAGCGGCCTGGCGACGCTGGCCGCCACCGGCATGGGGGCGGTTGTCACCGCGACGCTGAGCACCCATGACCTGGAGACGTGGGGCTGGCGCATCCCGTTCGCCATCGGTGGCGTCCTCGGCGTGGTGGGTCTGTTGCTGCGCTCGCGCGCCGACGAATCCCCCGAGTTCGAGGCCGCCGTCGAGGAGTCCGACACCGACAAGAAGCCTGAGACCCTGCGCCTGCGGGAACTGCTGCGCAGGCACCCCAAGGCGCTGCTGCAGACCGCGGCGCTGTCGGCCCCGGCAGTCGCCTACTACACGTGGGCCACCTTCCTGCCCACCTATGCGCACCTGACCACCGGCCGTGACCTGGACTCCGCCCTGGCCGGGAACGCCATCGGTCTCGGCCTGCTGGTGATCATCGTGCCGCTGTGCGGCGCCCTGTCCGACCGCATCGGTCGGCGCAAGCCCTTCCCCATCATCGGGGCGATCGGCATGGTGGTGCTCTTCTATCCGCTGCTGCTGTTGCTGCAGCACCCCGGATTCGGTGTCTACGTGACGGTGACCGTCTCCGGTTGGGTGGTCCTGGCGATCTGGCAGGGGGTCTACCCGACGATCCAGGCCGAACTGTTCCCCGCTTCCGTCCGAGTGTCCGGCATCGGAGTGGCCCACCAGATCGTCATTGCGGCCCTCGGCGGGACGGCCCCGCTCATCGCGAGCGCCTTCATCGAGGCGGGACACCCCATGGGCGTAGCGGTCTACATGACGGCCATCGTCCTGCTCTGCCTCATCGTCTACTTCACCCTCCCCGAGACAGGCAGCGCAGGCACCCACACCACTGCCACCACGCCCCCTGCTGCGGCATCCGACGCCGAGCACAGCACTTCATCCAGGAATCTCACCGCACCCACGGAGGACACGCCATGACCGCCCCGTCCCAGATCGCACTGGTCACCGGATCCAGCGGAGGCATCGGAGCCGCCACCGCCGAACGACTGCACGCAGCGGGCGCGACGGTCATCGGCTGCGACCGCACGGCACCCGACAGCCGCCCGAAGGGGCTCGCGGACTTCCGTGAACTCGACGTCACCGACGAGCAGTCGGTACGCGACACCGTGACCGGGATCCGGGCGGAGTACGGGGCGATCGACGTCCTGGTGCACGCCGCCGGAATCCTCGGCAACGAGCCGGACCTCCTCACCACCCCGAGCTCCGAGTTCGCCCGGGTCATGGCGATCAACGCCACGGGCGCCTTCTCCGTACTGCGCGAAGTCGGCCTCGTGATGAAGGAACAGGGGTCCGGCTCCATGGTCGCGGTGGCCTCGGTCGCCGCGAAGGAGGCCCGTCGCGCGTACGTGCCGTACAACGCCAGCAAGGCGGCCGTGCTGAACATCTGCTGGTCGCTGGCTCTGGAACTCGGCCCGGACAACGTGTCGGTCAACTGTGTGTGCCCCGGCCCGGTCAACACCGCCATGTGGGACCAGCTCGCCACCCGCGCCGGCGGCGGTGCCCCCGAGGGGGACCGTCGCGCCCGCCAGGCCCGGGCCGCGCAGATCCCGATGGGCCGGTTCGCCGAGCCGGAGGAGGTGGCGGCAACCATCGCCTTCCTCACCGACCCGGCCAACCGTTACCTGACCGGCCTGAGCCTGGATGTCGCCGGCGGCGCCCGGCTGGGAATGGGCAGCTGAGGCACGTTTCCCGGGCGGTACGCCGGGGGCGGGAGCCGTCGGCCCCGGCAACATGTCACGGACTCCCACTCCGGGCCGGCCAGGTGCTCGACGGTGCTGTGCAGGTAGCAGTGAGCCTTTGTTTGGTGGTGGGGGCGAGTGCGGGAAGAGGTGAAGCTCCTGACGGTCGCGTGATCGTGGTGAGGCGAGTTCCGCCGATCACGCGTGTTGATCGCACCGAGGAATGATCGCGTCCGCCATGTTCGCTGTGCGCAAACGAAGACTGTTCGACATGGTGGCAGGCGAGGTGACCGGCGACGAGAAGGCCGTCTGGTGGGCCCGCGCCGTCGAGGCGTTCCCGGACTATGCCGACTACCAGAAGAAGACGGACCGGGTGATCCCGGTCTTCGTCCTGGAGCCGGCGGCCGAGGAGCACTGACACGGCACGGCTGGCTCATATCCGAAGAGGGACCATGGCGCTCGCAGCGCCAGGTCCGCGTACGCACACGTGAGCTCAAGAGCGATCGTGCTAAGGGGGCACCACATGCCACCCCATGACAGCCTGTGCAGGTCAGAGGATTGCGGTGGCATGTTGAGGGTCAACCCCTGCGATGACATCGAGGACTATTTGCGCTATCACACGCGCCGCGAACACCGGCGTCACTATCCCGAGCTTCGTCAGCATGGTCCGGGCCACCGCCGCGCCGGTCGATGAGCGAGGTCCGCACGACGTCAATCTCGTCCCACTCCTGCAGCCCGGCTTCCTGCATGAACGCCACCACGTCCCGCACCGTGAATGCGCGACCGAGGATCGAGCCGTCAACGCGCAGACGCCGGCCGCCGTTCTCGTCGGGCGGATAGATCACTACCGGTCTCTCGGACGTCGCCATGAGATCAGCTTGGCGGCGGGCTCCACGAACGGAACGCTGACCACGCCCAGCCGGTGTGAGAGGGCGGTTCGCGAGTTGATTTCCGTCGCCAGGCGGGGTTGGTGGCAGGGCTCTGACTGCGCGGCAAGTGGATCGGGGGGGCATCGCCCGCAAGGGCGTCGAGTCCAGCGAACGCTGAGGGCGACGCCGCTGGGTCATCGAGCGGGCGATGTGAGCCACGAGGCGCTTGGCCTCGCCCCCGGCGTCACGGACCAGCCCCCGAGGCGCCAAGCTGCTGAAGTCCGTCCCGGGCTCCAGCCGGCGTCAGGCGTGACGAAAGAGGCCGAGGGCCGCACAGCGCGCGCTGTGCGGCCCTCATGCGGGCCGACGGGCACGCACGGCGCAGCGTTCAAAACCTTCGTGCCACCTATAAAAGCCCAGGTTGCAGGACCCACGCAGCGCGCCACTGTGTGGCCACCGCGCGCCCGGACGACTTCGGGGTCGTTGGCAGGGGTTGACCCTCAACATGCCACCGCAATCCTCTGACCTGCACAGGCTGTCATGGGGTGGCATGTGGTGCCCCCTTAGCACGATCGCTCTTGAGCTCACGTGTGCGTACGCGGACCTGGCGCTGCGAGCGCCATGGTCCCTCTTCGGATATGAGCCAGCCGTGCCGTGTCAGTGCTCCTCGGCCGCCGGCTCCAGGACGAAGACCGGGATCACCCGGTCCGTCTTCTTCTGGTAGTCGGCATAGTCCGGGAACGCCTCGACGGCGCGGGCCCACCAGACGGCCTTCTCGTCGCCGGTCACCTCGCGTGCCACCATGTCCTGGCGCACCGGGCCGTCCTGAAGCTCCACCCGGGGGTCGGCCACCACGTTGTGGTACCAGACCGGGTGCTTGGGAGCTCCTCCCAAGGAGGCGACGACGGCGTAGGAGCCGTCGTGCTCCACCCGCATGACCGGGGACTTGCGGATCTTGCCGCTCTTTGCGCCCAGGGTGGTCAGGATGACGACAGGCAGGTCCCGCCCCGCCTCCGGACCCATCAGCTCGTTCAGCGTCGTGCCTTCCGTGCCACCGGAGCCTTCGTACAGCTCCACCTGGTCACGTACCAACTGCATCGCGCTCGGCTCGTACTCGCCCTTAAGTGGCATGTCACCCATCTCCATACTGTCGAAGAGTCTTCGTTCGCACTGGTCTCGCCGTCAGCCAGGTCGGCAAAAGCTCAGTGGTGCGGAGCGATCCTTTACCCGTGCCACTAGCGTATCGAATACATCCAGACCTGCAACATTGGAGAATCACTTAATGAGGTAACCGTAGCGTTCACGTATCCTCTACAAGGGAGCCGGGTAGCGAACCAGACAGGAGACAGACATGGGCCGAGCACTGCGGGCAGATGCCGAGCGCAGTGTGCGCGCGATTCTGGAGGCGGCCGAGCGGGTCCTCGCCCAGGACGCCGGCGCGTCCATGGAGCAGATCGCCGAGGCGGCGGGGCTGACGCGGATCACCGTCCACCGCCGGTTCGCGAACCGGCAAGCGCTACTGGAGGCGCTCGCGGTCTCCGCGAAGCAGCAGATCATCGACGCGATCGAGGAAGCCCGGCCCGGCTCCGCCCCCGCGCTCGTGGCGCTGTTCCGAGTGACCGCGAACGTACTGCGGGTCAAGAACACCTGGCGCTTCACCCTCAGCCACGCCACGGCCCACACCCCCGCCGCGATCGCCCTCTGGGTCGAGATCGACGCGCACACCATGGAACTCCTGGCCCGTGCGCGGGGAGAGGGGCTGCTCGCTCCGAACGCGGACCTGGAGTGGACGCGGCAGGTGTACTACGCCCTCCTCGGTGAAGCCCTTGACAGACCCGGCGCCGATCAGGAGCCAGCAGCGCAGGACCCGGACGCACTGGCCACGCTCGTCATCGACACCCTGCTGCATGGCGCAGGACCGCGAGGCTGAGTCACGGCTGCTCGGCGCAGGCCGCCGACGCCCGGCGCATCCCCTTGTACGAAGCCGTCGCTGAAGCCGGTGCCGCCCCTCAGCTCCCGCTTCCCATGGTCAACATCATCTCGGGCGGTGCGCACGCGGGACGCTCCATCGACGTGCAGGACTTTCTCGCCGTCCCCCTGGCCGCCACGACGTTCACCGAAGCCATCGAATGGGCCTCCCGCGTACGCGCCGGAACAGCCGAGGTCCTCGCCGGCCGCGGACTCCCGGTGGCCCTGGTCGCGGACGAAGGCGGCCTCGGTCCCCTTCTGCCCAGCAACCGCACAGCGCTCGACGTTCTGATCGAGGGCGTCGAACGAGCTGGGCTGCGCCCTGGCCATGACATCGGCATCGCCATCGACATCGCAGCCACCCAGTTCCAGCAGGCCGACGGCGGCTACCGCCTCGCCGCCGAGGACAGGGAGCTCACCCCGGACGAACTGGTGGAGGAACTGGCCGACTGGTGCGCCCATTACCCCATCGTCTCGCTGGAGGACGCCCTGGGCGAGGACGACTGGGAGGGCTGGAACCTCGCGACGAAGCGTCTGGCCGGCCGGCAACTGCTGGGCGACGACCTCTTCGTCACCGACCTGGCCCGCCTCGATCGCGGCATCACCCAGGGCGTCGCCAACGCCGTACTGGTCAAGCCGAACCAGACCGGCACCCTCGACTCGGCGCGCGGCGTCGTCGCCCGCGCCCACGCCGCGGGGTACGGCACGGTCCTGTCCGCCCGGTCCGGGGAGACCGAGGACGACTGGCTCGCGGATGTGGCCGTCGGCTAGCGCACCGGGCAGATCAAGGTCGGCTCGACCACACGCTCCGAGCGCACCGCGAAGTGGAACCGCCTGCTGCGCATCGAGGCGGAGTTGGGTTCCCTCGCGGAATACGCCGGAGCGGAGGCGCTCGCCTCGGCCAGGGGCTGCTGACTGAAGGCGAGCGATTCCGGTCGCACGTTCTCGAAGAGGGCGGTGGACAGCTCCAACCGGGGGAGCCATCGTCGGCGGTCGAGTGGTTTCACCTGGACGCGGGCCCAGAAGGACTCCACCATCGCGGTGTCCACGCTGTCGCCGATCGCCATGCTCGGCGCGTTGGTGGCCAACTCCGCGGTTGTTGCGGCATCGATGAACCAGCCGATCACACGGCTACCGGTGGTTCGTCAACCCCCGCTTCCGCTGGGATTGACGAACCACCGATAGGCGTCGCCCACCCCTGCATTGGCTAGTCAGCGCGCCTACGAGGGGCGTGTCGACGGCTACGCTGACAGTTGTCTTAACGGAGTTTCGCGGATACCAACAAGGACAATGCTCGTCGGCAGGTTCGGTTGTCGTTCCTTGCTTGATGCGGGTGCCGACTGTAGGTCTGAAGTCCGGCCGTACCAAACGAGTCTGGCTGGCGCTCTGGAGTCCGCCCGCAGCTGATATCGAGCTAAACGCTGAACGATGGAGGCGTAGACGGGGTGCTGCTGTGTGTCCACGTCACCGACATGTGCCCACTCGGATCCTCATCCTCATTCTCATTCTCAGGCAGTGGGTCGGTCAGGTCGCTCAGGTCGCTCGGGGCGTCGTCGGAATCATCACGGTCACCCATGTCTCCCTCCTTCGGGTCGGCGTCGAGGGCGTGCGTCTCACCTGGGCGTGCTGCTCGGGGCCGCCACGGCAGCGGCCGGTCCCGGGGAGGCGGGAACCGGCGTGCCGACGGCCGCCAGGCGGGGTCCGTCACGCCTGCGCACGGAGGTAAGCCGCCGCCGTGGTAAAGGTCAGAGCCGGGTGAGAACCGCCGGTCAGGATGTTCACGTTTTCAGCGGCGGTGCGGGGCTGGGGTTCCGTGGTCGCGGACCACCCTCGCCGAGCTGCCCCCGCCTCTTCGACACCTGCCAGGTGCACGGCCGGCAGTCGGCGGCCTGAACCGCGACAGGCCGGCGGACGGACAGACGGACATGGCCCTGGGCGCCGCAGTTCCGCTTACGCGTTCACAGATCCGGATGCTTCGTCGCCACGTGGTAGTACCCCGAGTGGAACACCAGAGGGGTGCCGCCGTCGGCCTCGTACTGTTCGACCTCGCCGAGGAAGATGATGTGGTCGCCGGCGTCCAGGCGTTGGACGGTGCGGCATTGGAAGCGGGCGACGGCGCCGTCCAGGAGGGGGGTGCCGGCGATGCCGGGGGTGGTGGGGGTGCCGCGGAACTTGTCGTCGGCCGGGGTGGCGAACTGGCGGGAGAGGTGGTGCTGGTCGGCGGCCAGTACGTGGACGGCGAAGTGCGAGGCGTCGGTGAAGTCCGGGAGGCTCGGGGCGTTTTTGCCGGGGCACCACAGGACGAGGGGCGGGTCCAGGGAGACGGAGGTGAACGAGTTCGCGGTCATCCCGACGTTGCGGCCGTCGGGGGCGCGGGCCGTCACCACGGTCACGCCGGTGGCGTACTGGCCCAGTGCGCGGCGCAGTGCGCGGCCGTCGAAGCGGGCGGCGTGCTGGGCGCGCTTCTCGGCGAGGAAGCGGTGCGCCTCGGCCTCCTCGAACCACCAGCGGTACAGGGTGCGCGGGTCGTCGAATCCGGCGGCGAGAGCGCCGGCGACCGAGGGGATTTCGGCCGCTGCGGAAAGGAGTTCGCGGTGGTGCGGGCGCAGGTCGGTCAGGAGGGAGTTGGTCCAGCCGACGGCCCATTGGGCCCACCCGCGCCAGAAGTTGTCGAAGGTGCGCTGCATCCACTGCGGGGTGAATTCGGCGGTGCCATGGCGGAGGATGCTGTCGAGGTAGTGGGTGGCGGCCTGGGCCGCGTTGTTCGAACCCTGGCCGGTGATCGGGTCGTTGAGGACGACGGCGTCGGCCATACCGAGGACGTGCCGGCCGGAGGCGAGGCGGGCGACGGGATGCCGCACGGTCGGGGTGACCCCGCCGCGCAACACGCCGCCGTTGTCGGTGAGTTGGGCGTGCCGACAGCGCTCGTACTCGTCGGGGAAGAACCGGTGGAGGATTTCCAGCGAGCGGGTGAGGTGGGCTTCGGGGGTGACGATGTCGTCCCAGCAGTCCATCGGGCCGCCGGGGACGCCCTCGAAGACCATGATGTCGCAGGGCCCGGTGGTGGTGAGGGCGGGGAAGGAGAAGTATTCGCCGACGCCGGGGACCATGCGGTAGTGGACGGCGGCCTCCCCCTTTGCCTCCCCCTCCCGCGGCGCCGTTCCCGTGACGTACGTCAGAGCCAGCGCACGGCGCGGCCCGTCGTACGGGGAGAGTTCGGCGTTGCGCGGGAAGAGGCGGCTCAGCTCGCCCTTGCCGGTGGAGACCACGACGAGATCGTGCGTACGGGCGTACCACTCGAGGTCGTTGACGCCCACCTCGTGCAGCACGATCTCGCCGCGGCCGCCGTCCGCGAACTGCTCCATCCAGGCGGCACACTTGACCCGCTGGTCGACGGAGTGTGCGGGCCCATCCAGCGGCGCGCGCCAGGAGACTTCCGGAGTGCCGTGCGGACCGATGAGGGAGAGCGCGATGCCGGTGATGTCCGGGGCCCGGTCCTCCCAGTGGTGCAGACCGAGTTCGCGCTCGCTCTGCAGCGCGGTGTCGAACATGCACTGACTGGACATGACCGGGCCGCGACGTATCCCGTCGGGGCTGCGGTCGGTGACCAGGGTGACGTCATAGCCGTGCGTCTGTAGTCCCAGAGCGAGTTGGGCACCCGCCTGCCCGGCGCCGATCACCGCGATCCTTCTCATGGTCCTGCTGTCCCGCTCTCGTTACGTACGTACTGCTGACGCTCTGTCAGATCGCTGCCCGACTGATCCCGACGGAGCTTCAGGCACTGACCTCGGCCAGGTAGTTCTTCGCGGCGACCGGGTCCATGAACCAGTGGAACAAGTCGCGCGGGTCGTCGAAGCCGTTGACGAAGCGGGCGGCGATACGGGAGTTGACGCTCGCCGCGCCGAAGAGCTCCAGGACGTGCTGCGGCGGGGCGCCGAGCATCGCGTTGGTCCAGGTCGTGGCGGACTGCGCGTTGTCCCAGAAGCGGCCGAAGGCCAGCTCCATGAACGCCGCGTCGTACGGGCGCTCACCGTGGTCCAGGATGGTGGCGAGGTAGGAGGCCGCGCACTTCGAGGCGTTGTTGGAACCCTGGCCGGTTATCGGGTCGTTGAGGACGACGACGTCGGCGAGGCCGAGCACCTGCGCGCCGGAGGGCAGCGTGGCGACGGGCTTGCGGACGGTCGGCGCGAAGCGGCCCGCGAGGGTGCCGTTCCGGTCGGTGAGCGCGGCATCGGTGCAGCGCTCGGCCTCCCACGGGACGTACGTCCGCAGCAGCTCCTGGGACTTCGCCAGCTGCTGGTCCGGGGTGAGTCCGTCGAAGCAGTCGAACGGGCCACCCGGGATGCCCTCGAAGAACATGATGTCGCAGGGGCCGCTGGTGGCGAGGCTGGGCATGGTGAAGTACTCGCCCACACCGGGGATGACGTTGAAGCTGACGCCGGGGCGGTGGGGCAGCGGCGCCATGCCGATGACGTACGCCAGGGCCAGCGCGCGCTGCGGAGCGTCGTACGGGGAACGCTCGGCGTCCCGCGGGAACAGTCCGGCGATCTCGCCCTTGCCCGCCGCGACGATCACCAGGTCGGACTCGGCGGCGTAGCGCTCCAGGTCCTCGAGGCCGGCCTCGTGAATGACCAGACGGCCGCCGCGGCGCGCGAACTCGCCCATCCAGATCGGCATTTTGACGCGCTGATCGACCGAGCGGGCGGTGGCGTCGAGGCGGGCGTCGAAGGAGAGCGCCCGGCCGCCCTGGCCGTCCGCGATGTTCACGCCGAGCCCGGCGATCGGCGGGCAGGCGTCACCCCAGAAGTCGAGGCCGAGGCTGCGCTCGTGGGCCAGCGCGGTGCCGAACATGGCCTGGCTGGACATGACCCGGCCCTCACGGATCTGGTCTCCGGTGCGGTTGGACACGACGGTGACGTCGTAACCATGGCCGAGCAGACCGATACCGAGCTGGAGGCCGGCCTGGCCGGCTCCGACGATGGTGATCTTGCGCATGGGGGGAACCTCCGGGTGTCGGATTGTGCGGTTGGGGGCGGTGCCGTGCACTGGTACAGCGTTCCGGCAAGGTGGCGGCGCCAATGAGTGGGGCGCACGTGTGGAATACGGCTGCCCCCGGAGGGGGCCGGGGAGCAGCCGCGGGAGGCCGGGTCACCCGTAGGGGGACCCGGCCCGGCCGACTCGGTGAGCCGGGAGGCAGAGGCAAGGGTGCCGCGACGCGCGGGGGTACGGCCTCGGCGGCCCTCTCCGCGCAGGTCGCGCGTAGCACGCGCGGCGCGCATGCGACGGGCTGTCCGCTGGGCCTGGCTCCGCTCCCGTGACGAGCGCAGTCCGGCCCGGCACTCCCTGCATCGTTGATTCCCTGGTTCCTTCTCGAGGTGCCGGGGATCAACCTTGGTATGGAAAGATCATCTTTGCTATCCGGATCACGCGGGTTGCTGTCCTGATCGCGCGTCTCGGCGGTGGAGGTTTACATGCCCGCTGAAGAGCCTCCCCTCGCAAATCGCCAGCGGTTTCATACAGCGGACATTTGGGAGGCGCGGGCCGAGGTCGGCCGCGCCTTCTGTCCACATGAGTTGCGCATCATGCAGCGCTCGGCGACGCTCGACGCCCGGCTGCACGGCGCACCCTTTGACCGGACAGGTCTGTATTACCTCGATTACGGAGCGGAGGTCCGGATCACGCCGGGCGACCTGGAGAGCTTCTTCCTTGTCCAGATCCCGCTCGCCGGCTACGCCGAAATCACCTGCGGCCGCGAGGAGATCATTTCCTCCCCCGAACTCGCTTCTGTCCCTTCTCCGACCGGAAAGCTGGACATGCGCTGGGGCGGTGGCAATCCGCAGCTGATCGTGTGGTTCGACCGATCATCCCTGGAATCACACCTGGGCAGTCTGCTCGGCCGCACCGTGCGCCGCCCGATCTCCTTCTCGCTCGGTATGGACCTCACCACACCGGGCTCCCGCTCCTGGCTCAACATCGTCGACCTCATGCGCCGGGAGGCGGAGGGGCCGGACGGCATGACAGGCCGGCCCGTCGTGACACAACAGCTTGAATCACTCCTCATGACCCAGCTGTTGATGGCCCAGCCCAGCAATTACACGCCGGCGCTGCTCGGCGAGCAGCCGCGCGTCGCGCCGCCCGCGGTCCGCCGTGCCATGGAGATCATCGAGGGTCACGCCGCCGAGCCGCTCACGGTCGCTGAGATCGCGGAATGTGCCGGCGTCGGCGTGCGGGCCCTCCAGGAAGGCTTCCGCCGGCACCTCGACACGACACCGCTCGCGTACCTGCGCGAGGTCCGCCTGGACCGCGTACGCAAGGAACTCCTGACCTCCGACCCGGGTGTCACGACCGTCACCGCCGTCGCATCCCGCTGGGGCTTCTTGCACCCAGGCCGCTTCTCACTCACGTACCGCCAGCAGTTCGGGGAGTCTCCTTCGGAGACGTTGCGGTCATAGGAGACCGTTGCTCAGAGCGTCAGTAGCTCTCAGCATTCCGGGCATTTCTGCCCGGAAGGTCCGTCACGTCGCCAAAGCGTGAAGGCTTCGGCTTGGGGACGGTCTCTCGTTTCCGTCTGCCACTGGTGCGGCAGGGTTGCGCCACCTGCCCGCCCCGTCCTGGCCGTGCGGCCGGGACGGGTGGCGCGGGTCTTACGGTCGGCTCCACGAGGCTTCGACGCCGCCGGGGCGGTGTCCTGGTCTCCGGCCACTCCGGTACCAGTTACTGCGGCTGCCGCGAGGGCTGCGAGGTTGAGTGCGGCGTTTTCGTCCCGGTCGATGACCAGGCCGCAGGCGTCGCATATGTAGGTTCGAACGTGCAGCGGCAGCTTGGCTTTCACTGCGCCGCACTCGGAACAGGTCTTGGAGGATGGGTACCAGCGGTCGGCGACCACGAGGTGGGTGGCGTGGCGCTGGCGGGTCTTGTACTCGACCTGGCGGCGGATCTCGCCGAACCCGGCGTCGGCGATCCGGCGGGCCAGGCGCCGGTTGCGGAGCATGCCGGCGACGTTGAGGTCTTCGACGACGACGGTGCCGTACTCGGCCGCAATGCTCGTGGTGAGCTTGTGCAGGGCGTCGGCGCGGAGGTTCGCCACCCGGTGGTGAACCCGATTGCGGGCGGCGTTGGCCTTCTCCCACCGCTTCGAGGGCTTGTGCCCCATACGCCGGTCGGGTCCCTGGCGTCGGGAGACCGTGCGAGAGGCGTGGCGCAACTGCTTCAGCGCAGTGTCCAGGTGCCTCGGATTGGCCACTTCGCGGATCTCTTTGGCACTGTCGGCCATCGCCGCGAGGGTCTTCACACCGAGGTCGATGCCGATCGCCACGCCGGGCCGGGCGACGCGCACCAGGTCGCGCTTCACCTCGGTCTGCAACGACACGAACCAGCGCCCGCGCTCGTGCCGGACGGTCGCCGACAGGATCCGGGCCGTCCCGGCCTGAATGCGTGCGAGGAGTTTCACCGTGGGCTCGTGGGTGCGCAGTGTGCCGAGCCGGGGCAGCGTGACGTGCCGGCCGTCGGCGTCGGCACGGATGGTGCCGGTGGTGAACCGGCAGGAGGGGCGCGCCTTCCGCTTCGACTTGAAACGCGGGATTCCCATCGCGCGGCCACGGCGCTGGCCCTGCCTGGACCTGGCGTAGTTGTCGAACGCAGCGGCGGCGTTCGCCAGGCCGGTGTTGTACGCCTCTTTGGAGTTGTCCTGCCACCAGGCGGCGAACCTCGGGTCGGTGTGCTTGGCCGCGTTGAACGCCTTGCGCAGCGCGGGCAGCGACCACGGCCGCCACTCGGTCAACTGCTCCTGCGGGATGCCGTAGGTGGATTCGGCCTTGCGCTGCCACCACGACGCCTCGATCCAGGCAACCGCCCAGTTGTAGGCGGCCCGTGCCGCACCGCAGTGCGAGTGCAGTGCCCGCTCCTGGACAGCGTTCGGGTCCAGGGCGAACCGGTACGCCTTAACCACGAACCCGGGCTGCGGCCGGAACTTCTTCACTCGGCGGCCTCACCGGTCGCCACGGCCACCGCGCGGGCGGCCCGGTTCTTCGCCCCCCGCCGCCCGTACAGGCGCGCGCACATCGACGTCAGCACTTCGGTGACGTCGCGCACCAGGTCATCAGCACTCTCGGTGGGGTCGAGGACAACCAGGCGACGCCCAGACGCGGACAAGACGGCTTCGAGGTGCTCGACGCCGAACCGGGCCAGCCGGTCTCGATGCTCAACCACGATCACCACCGCCTGCGGGTCTGACAGAACCCGGTGCAGTTTGCGCCGACGACCGTTCAGTCCCGAGCCGACCTCGGTCACGACCTCTGCAACCGGCAGGCCAAGACCAGTGGCCCCCTGGACCACGCGGGCCACCTGCCGGTCAAGGTCCGTCCTTTGGTCCGCCGACGACACTCGGCAGTACGCCACGACGCGGCCAGGCACCTCCGAAGCGGGCTCGTCGACCAGCCACGTGCCGGACGGCGTCTGGCGCACCGGGACCGGCATACGGCCCTCTTTCGCCCACGTCCACGCGGTCTGGTAGTGCACGCCATTGCGCGCCGCCCACTCGGAAAGCTTCACGCAATCAAGATAACACATGAGAAAGGCTGAGATTCACTGACGAATTACGCAACAGTTGGTGGCCCCACCAGAGCCGGCCGTCTCCCACCGGCTCGCGTCGCCCAGCTGATCCTGCAGCTCCTTGCTCAGCTCCGTGGGGTTGGGGTACTCGGTGATCTGCTCCGGTGCGAGCAAGCACGGTTCCGGGAGGTACCAGCCCTCCTGGATCACGGGCGGCTCGGGCGGGGCGTCGAGGAAGTCGGTGACGGTGACAGAGGAACGCCAGAAGAGGGCGGTTCGGGGGTGTGCCGCCGAGTGGTCGAAGGGGCACCACAGGACCTGGAGGAGATCGGCTCCGGGCGGGCTGCTCGGGAGAGGGACGTCGCGGGTGTAGAGCTGGGCCACGGGCAGCATGGGGATCGGGCCGTCGAACCACGGGCGGCCCATGCTGAGCTCCTTCTCCGTCTCCAGTTCCTCGGGCGTGATCGTGGGCGCCTCGGGGTCGCGGAGCCGCTGCTCGGCCGCTGCCGCACGGATGCGACGCAGAAGCCGGATGTCGTCCGGAGAGTGCGTCACGCCGCTTGCCGCGCTGCTGTCGTGAGGCCCTTCGCAATGAGGCCAAGGCTCGTCGGCGGGCCACAGCAGCGGCCCGCCGACGGAGCTGTCGTGCAGGGACGGCGATCCGGGTCGGGGGTGCAACCGCGTCGCCTTACGTGCCAGTGGGGCCAGTTGAGGAATGAGTGCGGTCACATCGAGTGGGCGCGGCGGGGTGGTGAAACTCATGGTGGCTTCCGATGGCGCGAACTGGCTGTGATCAGCTGATGAGCTGGAACGACGCGGCGAAGATCCGTATCAACCGGGGCACGTTCTCCCTCATCTCCTACAAGGTGGACATGACCAACGGTGGCTGCGGAGTACGACCCGGCGGGGTGTAGCCCGGCGGGTCGTAGCGCCCGGTCCCGTACTTCCCGGTCCCGTGCCGTCGTGCGTCGGGTCGATGGTGAGGGGTTGCGTCAGTCGTCCTCGTCGTCCGTCGGCGGGTACGCCTCGTCGATGACCCAGTGCTCGCCGCCCTCGGTGGAGATCGCGCAGAGGCGGGAACCGTCCGGTGAGCGGGTGAGGAACTCGATGCCGCCGGAGGGATCCGTGAGCCGGGAGAGGTCGGTGTCGGGCGTGAGCGTGACGCGGAGCCAGCCTTCGTTCAGCCCGGCGGCCGTGAGGAAGGCGCCGTCGGGTGTGACGACGCCCCGCTGCCGGGCCGCCGACAGCCACAGGTCCTGAGCCCGGCGCAGGGCGTCCTCGTCCCGCTTCGGCACCCGGGCCGACGGCACGGTGTCGATGTTCGCCGTCACCCGGAACGCCTCGGTGACCGTCGGACTCGTCCCGTCGTCGAGGAACTCCCCGACGCCCAGTCCGGCTTGCCGGAAGCGATCCTTGATGTCGTCGTTGTTCACTGTGGTCCTTGTCCGTCAGTTGTTCTTGTGGAAGAAGTGGTGGTCCCCACCAGGTTTGTCCAACGCGCGATAGCGTTCCATCGTGCTGTAGCCCTCTCGGGTGTTGTCCCAGCCGAAGTTGACGAGGTCTCGGCTCCGGTCCGCCGGCGTGAAGCCCTTGGGTGCCCCGGCGTGGAAGTGGGGACCCGCCGGATCGTGCGTGTGCTCGACCACCACTCTGGAGCCGTCCGAAGTCTCGAACTGCCGGAAGTTTCCCCAGTGGGTGGGGTCCTTCGAGTAGACGTGCCCGGGCATGTGCTTGAGGGTCTTGTCCCCCATCACCACCCACTGCGCGTCCGGCGCGGCCCCGTAGGGGACGCCCGCCACCTCGAAGGCCGCCCTCTCGGCGTCCTCCCGGCGCTCGAAGGGGTTGGAGTGCTCGCCCTTCGGCGGACACTCCGGTGCGAGGCCGAGCGGGTCCGACCAGGTATGGGGGTTGTCCACATAGGTGGACGGGTTGGGTGCGGGAGTCAGGCCGAGCGGATCGGGCGATACGTAGCGTGCCGTCTCGGGGTCGTAATGGCGGAAGTAGTTGTAGTGCAGGCCGGATTCGGGGTCGAAGTACTGCCCGGGGAAACGGAGCGGCGTGTACGTGCTGCTGTCGCTCGCCCAGGCCGTCGTGCCCCACACGGTGCTGCGCCGACGCCACGCGATGCCCCCGGACTCGTCGATGAGCTCCGTGGGCGTGCCGACGAGATCGGTGACCATGGCGAAGAACCGTGAGTCGACCTCCTGCGGTGGCATCGGGCACTCCTCGCCCGGCGCCCCGGGTGCCAGCACCCGCTCGGTCTGGGTGATGGGCCGTTGACCGGCGTGGTCCCAGGTGAGAGCGACAGGCCGGGGCAGCTCCGGCGACGTCGCCACCTGCTCGCACAGGGTCGTGCCGTCCCAGGTAAAGACGGTGCGCTCGACCACGGTCTCGCCGTCGGGGGCCAGACACGTCTTCGCGCTGCGTCGCCCCAACGCGTCATACGTGTACTGCCACTTCCTGCCGTCCGGGGTGACCGTGGAGACGAGCCGGTCCTCGGGGTCCCACTCGTAGCGCCAGACCTCGGTCGAGCCCGAGAGGCGGCGCTTGCGGCGCACGGTGACCCGGCCCAGCGCGTCGTGCTCGTAGTGGACACGCCCTGCCCGGGTGAGGCGCGTACCGGAGTACGAGCGCGCGCCGGTGGCCGCCTGGCCCGGATGCTCGTCAGGCCAGGAGGCGGCGGTCAGATTCCCCGCGAGGTCGTAGGCGTACGACTCCGACCAGCCGCTGCCCTCGACGCCGGTCACGCGGCCGATCGCGTCGAGTTCGTACCGCCGGGTGCCGGACACGAGGTCCTCGACGCCCAGCAGGTTGCCGTCCGCGCGGTAGGTGTACGCGCGGCGCTGGACACACCGGTCCTCGCCCGACGCGACGACGGACTGTGTGGTGAGGCGGCCCAGGTCGTCGAAGGAGTTGTCCAGTGCGAGGGACGTGCCGATGCGGCGACCGGTCTCGCGGCCGGCGGAGTCGTACGCGAAGCCCACATCACGCCCCGCGGTCGTCAGCCGCACGCTGCGCCCCGCCACGTCGTAGGTCCATGCGGACTCGGCGCCGCTGGGCGTGAGCCGCCCGGTCCGTCGACCCAACTCGTCGTAACGGTAGGTCAGTACACGTCCGTCGACGTTCTCCGAACGCACGCGCCCGAAGCGGTCGCGCAGGATGGTGAGCGAGCCCCCCGGCCCGTCGGACCGGGCGAGCCGGCCGGTGAGGTCGTAGGCGAAGGTGGTGTTGCCCGCGGGGGTTTCCTTCTCCACCACCCTGCCGAGCTCGTCGTAGACGTACCGCACCGTCTGGCCAAGAGCGTTGGTCCGGGTGGTCATACGCCCGGCGGCGTCGTGCTCGTAGTGGACCGTACGTCCGTCGAAGTCGGTCTGCCGGGCCAGCCACCCGGCGCTGTCGTACTCGTAACTCCAGGTGAGACCTTGAGGGTTGGTGACCTTGGTGAGGCGCAGTTCCGAGTCGTGCGTGAACGCGTACTGTGCTCCGTCCGGTGTCGTGCGCGCGGTGATCAGGTCGAAGTGCGTGTAGGCGCTGCGCGTCACGTTGCCGACGGCGTCGGTGTGGGCGGTGCAGTTGCCCTCCCCGTCGTACGACCACGTCTCGCTGCCGCCGTCGGGAGCGGTACGGCGGACGAGCCGGCCCTCGGTGTTCCATTCCAGGCGGGTCGTCGCCCCGAGCGGGTCCCTGACGGCGACAGGCCGGCCGAAGGCATCACGTTCGTACGTGGTGGTCGAACCGAGCGGATCCGTCACCTCGACCGGAAGGCCCGCGCGATCACAGTGAAGCGTCGTGGCGCCGCCCAGCGGGTCGACAACGGAGGTGAGCCGGCCCGCCTCGTCGTAGGTGAAGTGCGTCGTCGCACCGGCGGGGGTGGTGGCTGTGAGGCGGTTGCCGCGTTCGTCGTAGGTCTGGCGCCAGGTCGTGCCGTCGGGATTGGTCACCTTCACGGGCAGACCGAGCTCGTTGTACTCGGCGTGGGCCTCGCGCCCGTCGGCGCGCACCACGTGGACGAGGTTGCCCGCTTCGTCGTACCGGAAGGCGGTGACATGTCCGAGAGGATCGGTGCGGGACAGGAGCCGGTCGAAGCGGTCACGCCGGTAGCGGGTGGTGGCGCCGAGCGGGTCTGTCTCCGCGATCACCCGGGACGAGGCGTCGACGAGGAATCGCCGCCGGTGACCCTCGCCGGTCGTCGTCGTGGTCAGGCGGTACCCCGTGCTCGGGTCAGGCTCTGTATAGGCCAGGCGAAGAGCCATATGGCCCTCCGCTCCGCCTTCTGCCACGCAGCGGTCCCGGTCGTCGTACGCGTAGGTGTACGAGCGGTCGTTGGTGTCGGTCCAGGAGGTGATGCGGCCACGCTCGTCGTAGGTGAAGCGCAGTGGCAGGCCGGACGAGTTGACGACCTCCGTGAGGTGGCCCTCGTCCGAGTAGCCGTATCTCTTGATCTCAAGGTTCTCCCCGTCGCCGGCGGCGTCGGCCAGCAGCAGGGCACGGACCCGGCCGTCGGAAACGGTGTACACCAGACGGTGGCCCGCGCTGGAGGCGATGGACAGCGGGGTGCCCTCGGAGTCGTACTCGAAGGTGATCCAGTTGCCGTTGCGGTCGTCGATCTGCTCGATCACCGCCGATCGCTCGTCCCGGTCGGCGAAGTGCCAGACGCGGCCGGTGCGCGGATCGCTCACCGTGTAACCGCCGTCGACACGGTTCAGCGGGCGACGGGGGCCGTGCGAGGGCAGCACGGGAACCCCGGGAGCGGGATGGGGATAGACGAGCAGGAGGCCGTCATCGGTGACGAAGACCACCCCTTCTGCGTCGATCTCCAGGCGCTGGTCCAGCGTCGACGACCAGGAAGGCCCGAACCAGCGGCCGAGCTGGTACCCGGACTCGGCGCGACGCGTGAAGGCGAGCGGCAGCACTCCCGGCAGTTCGACGTCGGTCTGGGGCAGATACATGAGCCCCGTCGCGAGGTCGACCGGGTCGGTGCCGTTGCACTTCTTCTGTCCGTCGGGTTCCGCGTGCCGCTCGGCATCGCGCGTGGCGCGTCGCAGGCCGGTCTCCGCCCCTTCCTCCATCCCCTTCTTGAGACCCAGTCGCAGGCCGCTGCGGGCGAGTCCGGCGCCTTTGGTGCCGACGAGTTCGGGAAGGAGGCGGCCGATGAATTCGGAGGGGTCTTTCTTGAAGCCGTCGACGGCGGCGGTGACGATGCGTTCGGGGTGGGCGGCGGTGGAGACGAGGCCGGAGAGCGTCATGGAGACGTTCTGCATGTAGGCGGCGGGGTGGGTGAGGTTGTAGGGGTCGGTGGGGTTGAGGCCGCGGGCGAAGTTGAGCAGTCCCGCCGTGCCCTTGAGGGCGCCGCCCACCACGTGCGTCAGCTCGAGGTTGTACGCCTGGTAGCCGTCGACGAGGTCGTTGCCGAGGCGGTCGAGCGGCGGGGGTTCGGCGGGGGCGTGCGCGAGTGCCGCCTTCACCTTGCCCTGGGCATCGGAGGCGGCGGTGTTGCGCTGCTTGCGCGCCTCGGCGAGCGTCTCGTGGGCCTTCTTGATGTCGGCCTTGCCGGGATCCGAGAATGGCTCCGGCTTGGGGCCGGGGTCCTCGTTCGCCTTGATCTTGCCGTTGTAGGCGTCAACCTTCTTGTTGTACGCGTCGACCGCGTCCTTGGACGCCTTCGTGCCCTTCTTGTACAGCTCGACGGCTTCCTTGGCCTTGCCCTGCGCCCACTTGACCGTACCGGCGTACGACTCCAGAGTGCTGGACGCATCGTCGCAGGCGTCGGCGGCCTCGGCCCACTTGGTGGGGTGGACGCCGAACTTCTTGCGGAACGCGTCGCCGCCCTCGCCCGCCCAGCCGGAGGAGTCGACCTTGCGCATGCCCGCGCTGACGTGGTCGAAGGCGGTGTGGAAGTCCTTGAGGTGCTTGGCGGACTCGCGGATCTTGTCGGGGTTGCCGTGGACGAGCTCGTTGGCCTCCTCGGTCTGGCCGAGCTGCTGCTCGCCGGGCGTTGCGCCGAGGTCGGAGGCGACGTCGTCGCCCCAGTCCTCGACCGCGTCGGCCGCCCCGTGCAGCCCCACGTAGTCCAGGCCGTCGCCGACCTTGTTCGTGGCGTAGTCGACGCCCTCGCCGACCTTCTTCTTGCCCTCGTCGATGAGATCCTCACCGACCGAAAGCCCTTTGTTGATACCGCCCTTGACGCCATCGACGATGTCACCGAGCCCCATCAGCCCTCACCCCCGCCCTGCTGCCCGGCGGCTTTGGCCCGCTCCTCGGGGGAGGGGCCGAAGGTGTCGTCGAGCCACTTGTCGTACTCGGCATCGGAGACCCCGGCAGCCTTGTGCAGGTTCTCGGGATTGATGCCCAACGGACCCGCAATATGGGACGTCGCCATGTCGCGGCCGGCGTCCTTCCAGCCCTGCGCGCTGTTCGCCATGGCCTGATCGAAGGACTTCTCGCTGTAGTCGACACCGCCGTAGGCACCGGACTTCGCGATGTCGCCCCAGCCCTGCTTGGTGACGTCCTCCTCGGAGGCGTACGGGTTGCCGATCGCCGAGTTCGCGACGACCTTGAAGCTGCCCTCCACGTACTGCTCGGTCTCGTAGTACGTGCCTGCCGACAGGCCGGTCTTCTGGGCGAACGCGTTGCCTTCGTTGACCAGCGAGCGCACACCCCACTCCCAGCGCTCGCAGAACGACTTGAAGTCCCCGGTCAGCCCTTCGTGCCCCAACTCCAGGCCGGACAAAGCGATGTCGGAGAAGCCGCGCCCCGCGCCGGCCTCCCCGACCATCCCCAGCTCTTTCAACTCGGCCAGCGCCTCGGTCAACCCCTTGGCGACCAGATCCAGACCGGTGGCCTTCAGATCCTTGCCGCCGCCACCACCTCCGCCACCGCCTCCGTCGCCGGTCATGCGGCACCCCCCGCGTTCTCGTCGATGTCACGGTCGAGCGCAACGTCGTCCGGCACGATCCCCTTCACCGGCGGGAACACCATCCCGTCAGCCCCGTCCGCGCAGTCCAGGGCCACCCCGCAGGGCACCCCCGCGGCCGGCACCGCCACATCGAGGAGGCGGGCCCCCAGCACTGTGCGGTATGTCCACTCCCGGGCGTATTCGCCACGCGCTTGTGCGTAGCGGGCCAGGGCCTGCTCGTCGGAGAAGGCGAGGATGAACCGGATCCCGTTGAAGTCGGCGGTCAGCATCCCGCGTTCCTCCTCCGCGCCCGGCTCGTCGCCCAGCGGCACCAGCACCGCCGTCCGCCGGAACTCTCCGAGTAGCTGGGCGAACGCTTTTCTACGGGCCGCCATTTCGGGTTCCTCAGCCGCCGGATCCGGGCCGACCGGCCCGGTCGCCGGGTCGGCTGCTGCCGACTGCGCGAACGGGGTTTCCTGCAGTCCGGAATCGGGCTCCCCGGACATCGCCGCTGGTTCAGCAGCCGGCGCTGCGCTCATCGCCGCGTAGTCCGCGAGACGCGATCTCGGTATCCGCTGCGGCTCATCTGCCGCACCCCCGTGCCCAGACATGCCACCCATCATCACAACCACACATTGCGTGTGGCAACGTGCCTGCGTCACACCCCTGTCACAGAGAAGCGCGTAGACCCGGGGGGTATCCGGAAGTGCGCCGGGCCTCGTCCCGGCAAGGCGCACACGAATGGCATGGGCATGCCTTCGCGTGTGTCGTGAGCCTCCTAGGGCTCGGAAGTCAACCGGACCCCTCCGCCACTGCGACATCCGGAGCGTCCGTCAAACCCTGCCCGCGACGCCAAGGCTGACGGCCAGGAAGATGATGCCCGACACCATGACGGCGCCGATCCAGGCGATGGTGCAGAGCAGGGCGCGGAGGTAGGTCCTCCAGGCGCGGTACGTCGACGGCATGAGCTGCAGTCGCTCGGCCGCGCGGCGCGAGACGGCAATCTCCCCGGTCGGACGCTGCGCGATCGCTTCGCGGACCGCAGCGTCGGGCCCCTTGTCGATGACGAGGGAGACGCCATAGGCGTCTTGCAACGCGAGCCCGTCTATCGGCTGGCCGCGGCCCATGAGTTCGATTCGTCGTACTTTCGTCAGTCGGGTGAGATCGACGGTACGCCGCCCGCTCAAGGTGTGCGCGGTCAACAGATGGCCGTCTCGCAGCTCAACGGCCCGCGCCTCGCCGAGGATGGACCAGACAAGGACGCTGATCAGCGGAGAGAACAGGGCGAGGATGCACCACGAATCACCGACCAGACCTGACCGCACGAGCAGCCCTGACGTCACCACCAGCACAGGCGTCACCAGCACCGCCGACAGACGCAGGTTGCGCTGACTGACGCGACCCTGGCCTGCGGAAACGGCATCGATGGAGGGATCGGGTGTCACGGCCCGACAGTACCGGTGCAGGAACCGGAGAGCTATGGGGAGAACGTGACGCTACCGTCCGAACCTCGGACTTTATGAGCTGTGCTCGCCACGGTGGGCCAGCGGCCAGGAACGGCGCCCCCCATCATCCCGGGTGCGGCAGCTCGAGCGAGTAATCAGGTGTTCGTGTGAGTGCGTCGTGAGGATGCGCGTACCCGGAAGCGATCGGTCGTCAGGACCGGTCCCGCGCTCGGCTCGCCTGCGATACGCGCTTGGAGAAGGTCGAGCAGCGCCAACGTCGTTTCCTCGACGTGGAGTTCGATGGCCGAGATGGCAGGCCTGCTGTGGCGAGTGTGCTCGGAGTCGGAAGCCGCGGCGAGCATCGTCCGGTCCGGCACGGCGACACCGCGAGCCGTGAGGCCCGCGAGCGCGCCGGCCGCCTGACGGCCGGTGTGGCACAGGATGGCGTCGGGGATGCCGTCGTCCACGATCGTGTGCGCCACGGCTTCGCCGCCCTGCTCGCCGGCGCGCTCGGCCGACATGTAGACGCGCGGCGTGATCCCGGCGCTCTCACACCAGGCGCGGTACGTCACCTCGCTGTCGATGTTCCACGCGTTGGGGTCGGTTCCGCGCAACAGGGCGATCGATCGGGCGCCGCTCGCGGCGAAGTGCTCGTAGACGCGCCGGAAGCTCGCGCCGTCGTCCTCGGTGGCCCAGTCCGTGAAGTCCGGGCGGCTGGGATCGCGTCCCAGCGTCACGTACGGGATCCCTCTCCGTTCGAGGAGAGCGACCACCGGATCATCCATGTGAGGCATCGTCACGATGTAGCCGTCGAGCGACAGCGCCAGTGGTGGGGTCGGCCGCCTGGTCGGGTCGGGTACGAGCATCACGCTGAGTCCACGGTCCATCGCCTGCGCCGAGACGGCGCCGATGTAGCGAGTGAACACGTCGACGCCCCGCGGCGCGTATTCACCGAGTGCGTCAAGTGACCGTATGACGAGCCCGATCGCCCCGACCGACGAACGTCGCAGGCCGCGCGCGAGGGCGTCGGCCTGGTAGTCCATCTCCTCGGCGAGTGCCCGGATGCGCAGTCGCGTGGCCGCGCTGAGCGTCCCGGTGTCGTTGAGCGCCATCGAGACGGCTGCGACGGATACCCCCGCGCGCTGGGCGACATCGCGAATGGTGACGCCCTTCGGTCGGGCCACGGCGACCTCCTCGGTTCGAATTTCCCGCCGCGTCGGAAAGAGCGGAAAGCCAGCGGAAAGCGAGCGGAAGTGACTTGCGCGCCATTGTATTAAACGTTTTACCCACCTAGCGTGTCGCCCGCCTCTCACTGTGACTGGCCTCACAAGCAAAGGTCGAAGAGCAACACGATGAAGCTGCACACACTTCGCACGACCACCACTGACCCCCACGACCGGGGACGCGAGATCGGCACGCGATACGCCGATCAGGTGCGTGACGTCAGTGCCCGCTACCTGTCGCATTTCGCGGTTCTGGGCATCCCGGAGACGACCGTCCGCGACATCGTCGCCCGCAGTCACGACGCCTTGCGCGACTGGTATCCGGGTCTGGCCGAGGAGTCCGACGCGATCGCCGGGGCAGCCGGGATCGAGCCGTGGCAGGTGGCCGCGGTCGGCGCACGGACCGAGGTGCTCGCCGACGCACCCCCCGGGAAGGGCGAGTGCACGACCGCCGTGTACGCGCCGCCCGCCGGCGGCCCACCCGAGACGATCCAGACGTGGGACTGGCACGACTCGCTCACTCCGGACGGTCTCCTGCTGTCGCTCGTGACCGGGACCGGACGCCGGGTGAAGCTCTTCACCGAGTTCGGAACGGCCGCGAAGATCGGGGTGAACGACGCCGGCCTCGGCCTCCACTTCAACATCCTCAGGCATCGCTCCGACGGAGCCACCGGCGGCGTACCCGTCCATGCGGTCGCGCGTCGCATCCTGGAGGAGGCGACGACGGTGGCGGAGGCCCGCGACATCGTCGCCTCCGCGACCCTGAGCGCGTCCACGGTGCTGACTGTCGCGAGCTACCAGGGCGGCCACGCCGAAGCGGCGTCCATCGAGATGTCGCCCTCCGGAATCGCCGTGGTGCGACCCGACGACGACGGCTGGGTCGTCCACACGAACCACTTTCTCGATGCCGGGCTTGCCGACGGCGACGCCAGCATTCCGGAGTCGGCGTCGGTCGAGCGGTACCTCCACGCACGCGCTGTGCGCGGCCACATGACCGGCCGCTCCGCGCCGGAGCGCGCGGCCGCCTTCTGCGGTGGTGACGGCGCCGCCGCGGTGGTGTGCGTCCATGCCGACGCGTCCCAGCCCGGCCACGAGCAGTGGAGCACGTTGCTCACGGCCTCTCTCGACCTTCCCGGCTTCGCCCTCGAGTACCGGGCAGGCAACCCCGACACCGCGGCCCGCGAGGGTCTCGACCAGTTCTGACAGTTCTGAGGAACCCGATGCACAACGACGTGACCCAGCCCGTTCATCTCTATCGCAACGCCCGCATCTTCACCTCCGACCGACGCACCTGGGCCGCGTCGCTCGTGGTGGTGGGCGACCGGTTCGCCTACGTCGGCGACGACGCCACCGCGGCACGTGTGGCCGGACCGGATGCCCTGATCCACGACCTCGACGGCTCGACCGTCCTCCCCGGATTCGTCGACGGCCATGCGCATGTGGTCGGCACCGGCGAAGCAGCGGCCCAGGTCGATCTCTGGGGCGCCAACACGGTGGAGGAGATCCAGCGGCGCATCCGGAAGGGGGCGCAGGAGAACCCCGACGCCCCTCGCGTGCTCGCCACCGGGTGGAAGCACGGTGACATACCTGGCGGCCAGCCGGATCGAGGCATGCTCGACGCCGTCGCCGACCGGCCCGTCTACGCGCAGGCCTACGACTTCCACTCGATCTGGCTGAACTCGGCGGCCCTCGCCGAGGTCGGCATCGACGACACCACGGCATCACCCCCCGGGGGAACGGTCCACCGGGACGAGCGGGGCGCGGCCACCGGCCTGGTCGACGAGACCGCGATGCATCACCTCGTGTGGCCGGTGCTCGACGGCTTCACCAGTGACTCCGACCGTGACGAGGCCCTGGCCGTCGCCCTCGCGGCGTACGCCGAGTCCGGGATCGTCGGTTCGACCGAGATGGCGCTGGGCGAGGACGACTACGCGGCGATGCGCCGAGCCGACGAGGCGGACGCCCTGACCACGCGCATCGGCGCGTTCTGGCGCGTCCAGCCCACCGGCGACGAGGGCAGGAACCTCACCCAGGTCGAGCGCGCCGTCGAACTCGCCGGCCACCACTCGACCGCGTTCCTGCGCGTGACCGGCATCAAGGTCATGGTCGACGGAACCGTCGACGGGTGCACCGCATCTCTCGGGAAGCCCTACGCGGACGGCACGAACGCCGACCCGATCTGGAGTCTTGCCGAGCTCGCACCGGTGGTGGCCGCCGCGGACGCGGCCGGCCTGCAGGTCGCCATGCACGCCATCGGTGACGAGGCGATCCGCGTCGCGATCGGCGCCGTCGAGCACGCCGTCGCTCTCAACGGCCCCAAGGAGCGCCGCCACCGCATCGAGCATCTCGAAGTCGTCGACCCCGCGGACATCGACCGACTGGCAGCACTCGGCATCACGGCGAGCATGCAGCCCGTGCACGCCGATCCGGCGATCCAGGAGAACTGGCGACGCGTACTCGGCGACGAACGGGTCGAGCGCGGCTTCCCGTGGCCCGAGATGACCGATGCCGGGGCCACGCTCGTGCTCGGCACCGACTCCCCGACCTCGCCGCACGCGCCGCTGCCCAACATGTTCATCGCGGCGACACGGCGTTCGGCACTGGATCCGTCGCTGCCCGCCAATCTCGCGCACTACGCCCTGCCGTTGGCGAACGCGATCGTGCACGCCACGCGTGACGCCGCCTGGGCGAGCCGCTCCGAGCACCTGCACGGCCGTATCGCCGAAGGGCTGTACGCCGACTTCATCGTGCTCGACAGGGACATTTTCTCCCGGCCGCTCGAGGAACTGCTCGACGCGCGAGTGCTGCGGACCGTCGTGGGTGGCCGCGTGGTCCATCACGCACAGCCGGAGGTGAACCGATGAGCGACGCGACCATGCCGGCGCCCGTGCCGTCAGGGCAGGCGAAGGCGAAGGCGAAGGCGAGGGCGAAGCAGCGGCCCGGCGGGGCGATAGCGCGGTTCGTGGCCGTTCGCATCGTGGGGCTGATGGTGACCTTGTTCATCGCGAGCCTCGTCGTCTTCGGAGCGCTCTACGCCGCGCCGGGAAACCCGCTCACCTATCTCACGCACGGTCGCACCATGAGCCCCGAAGCGATCGCCGCGATCAAGGCCGAGTACCACCTCGACGACTCCATCTGGCAGCAGTACCTGAGGTGGCTGGGCGGCGTGCTGCACGGCGACTTCGGAACCTCGATCATCTACAACCAACCCGTGTCGTCGCTGGTCGGAAACCGCGCTTCGGTGACCACGCTTCTCGTCCTCATGGCCGCGGCGATCGTCCTGGTGCTCGGGTTGGCCATCGGCACGCTCGCCGGCCTCAAGCCCGGCTGGGTGTCCCGGTCGGCCATGGCCGCTGCGACGGGTGTCATGGCGGTGCCGACCTTCGTCGGAGCGGTCGTACTGATCGTCGTGTTCGCGGTCGACCTGGAGTGGTTCCCGGTGTTCGGCGCCGGCCGCGCGGGCCTCGACGAGGTCTACCACCTGGTTCTTCCGTCGGTCGCGCTCGCGCTCGCGTCCGTCGCGTTCGTCGCGCGACTCGCGCAGACCGCGGTCCGGCAGGAGTTGTCGGCCGATCACGTGCAGACGGCGATCAGCCGCGGACTGCCCCGCGGGGCCGTCGTGCGCAGACATGTGATGCGCAATGCCGCGATGCCGGTGCTCACCGTCGCCGGTCTCACGATCGCGGGCCTGATCGCCGGAAGCGTCGTCGTGGAACAGGTCTTCCAGCTCGGCGGGCTCGGCCAGTTCCTCGTCAGCTCGGTTCAGCAGAAGGACTTCCCCGTCGTCCAGGCGATCTGCCTGATGTACGTCGCCGCCTTCATCGTGCTGAACACCCTCATCGACATCGCCTACACACTGCTCGACCCGCGCGTGTCGATCGGGAAGAAGGACTCATGAGCGCGACAGCAGCGGTACGCCGTATCGGAGCCCGAAAGGCCGGCCGGCGGGCGGCGCGGGCTGCGCGAGGCATCGGGGTGTCCGGTTGGGTGGCGCTCACGCTCCTCGGACTCGTCGTCTGCTGCGCCGTCCTCGCGCCGCTCCTCTCACCGCAGGCCCCGAACGCCGTCGACCTCTCCGGTGCGTATCAGAGTTCGAGCGGCGCGCATCTGCTGGGAACCGACGCGAGCGGGCGGGACCTTCTCTCCCGCCTCGTCCACGGCTCCCGAACCGCGCTGATCGGACCGTTCCTCGTCGTGGTGATCTCGACGCTCCTCGGGACGATCCTCGCGCTCGCGGCCGTCTGGTTCGGCGGCTGGTTCGACCAGATGGTGGTGCGCGTCGTCGACGCGGTGTTCGCCTTCCCCGGTCTGCTCCTCGCGATCCTGGCGACCGCACTGTTCGGATCCGGCCTGACGGCCGCCGTCGTGGCGCTGTCCGTCGCCTACGTCCCCTACATCGCACGGATCGTGCGGAGCGCGGCGCTGCGTGAGCGCAACCTGCCCTACATCGCGGCGCTGCAGGTCCAGGGCGTGCACGGGCTGCGGATCGCGCTGGGGCACATCCTGCCCAACGTGGGTGGGCTGATCGTCGCCAACGCCACCCTCGCCTTCGGGTTCGCCCTGATGGACCTCGCCGGCCTCTCCTTCATCGGCCTCGGGGTGCAGCCGCCGAGCTCCGACTGGGGCGCGATGGTCGGCACCGGTATGGCCGGTGTGCTGCAACAACACCCGCAGGAGGCGCTGTTCGCCAGCGCGCTCATCGTCGTCACCGTCGGCGCCGTGAACATGCTCGGCGACCGGCTCACGGAGCGCTGGGAGGCACGCTCGTGAACGCACTTCTCGAAGTCGAGGGTCTGACAGTCCGGTTGCCGGTCGCGGGCGAGTTGCGCACCGTGCTGCGCGATGTCTCGTTCTCGCTCGACCGCGGAAGCACGCTCGGCCTGGTCGGCGAGTCCGGCTCGGGCAAGTCGATGACGGTGCGCACCATCGCGCGCCTGCTCCCCGACGGCGCCGACGTCCGGGGCGGTGTCCGCTTCGACGGCGCCGAGGTGTTCGACCTTCGCGCCGACGCCCTGCGGTCCTACCGGGCCGAGGACGTCGCGATGATCTTCCAGGACGCACGGGCCTACACGAACCCGGTACGCACGATCGGCGACTTCCTCACCGAGGCGATGCGCATCAACGACCGGATGCCGAAGTCCGCCGCTCGCAAGCGCGCGCAGGAGCTGCTCGCCGAGGTCGGGATAGGGGACCCGGAGCGCCGGCTGCGGCAGTACCCGCACGAGCTCTCCGGCGGTCTGCTGCAACGGGTGATGATCGCCGCCGCGGTCGCCGCGCGACCCCGGCTCATCCTCGCGGACGAGCCGACGACCGCGCTCGACGTCACCACCCAGGCGGAAGTGATGGCGATCCTGAGGCGCATGCAGCGCGAGTACGGCATGGCGATGCTCTTCATCACGCACGACCTGGAGCTCGCCGGCGCCGTGTGCGACGAGACGATCGTGCTGTACGCGGGCCAGGTGATGGAGCGTCAGGCGTCGGTGCGGCTGCACGAGGACCCGCTCCACCCGTACACCGCCGCACTGGTGCAGGCACGACCCGAGATCGGCCGGCGCGTCGACCGGCTGCCCGCGATCAGCGGTCATCCGACCACGGCCTACGAGGCGCCGGACGGCTGCGCGTTCGCACCGCGCTGTTCCTTTGCGCGAGAGGAGTGCCGGGCAGGAGTGCCGCCCCTGCTGCAGATCGGTCCCTCGCAGACCCGGTGCGTCCGGATGCCCGGAATGCGCGGCCGGTTGGTGCCGCAGGAGCATGTCGGCTCCGTTTCGAACGAGGAGGTCCAGCGATGACCGAACCGCTGCTCGTGGTCGAGCACCTGACCAAGACGTTCGGCCGCGGGCGCGCCGAGGCGACCGCGGTCGCCGACGTGAGCTTCGCCCTGGCCCCCGGCGGGTCCCTCGGTATCGTCGGCGAATCCGGCTCCGGCAAGACGACCACGGCGCGGATGGTCATCGGCCTGGAACGTCCCTCCGGTGGCCGCATCACGTTCCGGGGCGAGGACCGGTCACTTCCGGCGCGTTCCGCACGCAGCCGCCGTCAGCGGGGCCGGGACATCCAGATCGTCTTCCAGGACCCGTACACCTCGCTCGACCGCCGCCAGCGCGTCGGCGACTGCCTCGCGGAAGTCGTCGGCGTTCACTCCCGGCTGGGCCGTGACGAGACCAGGAAGCGCGTGAGCGAACTGGCGGAGCTCGTCGGACTCGACGACCGGCAGCTGGCGGCACTGCCGAGGTCGCTCTCCGGAGGGCAGCGCCAGCGCGTCGCCATCGCCCGCGCGCTCGCCGCCGATCCGGACATCCTCATCCTCGACGAAGCCGTGTCCGCCCTGGACGTCTCGATCCAGGCCCAGATCCTCAATCTGCTCTCGGACATCCGACGCAAGCGTGGCGTGAGCTACCTGTTCATCAGCCACGATCTCGCCGTCATCCGCCAGGTGACCGACGACACGATCGTCATGCGTCACGGCGCCGTCGTCGAGCAAGGGCCCACCGCCGACGTGCTCGACAACCCTCAGGACCCCTACACCCGCCTGTTGCGCGACAGCGTCCCCCGCAGCGGGTGGGACCCCGAAACCCTCACAGCCCGACACTGACCTGGAGTCACGCCATGTACGCACCCCGCCCCAGCAGACGGGCATCGGCACTCGCCGTCGTCGCCGCCACCACGCTCGTGGTGGCCGGCTGCTCCGGAGGAGGCACGTCCGACACCGAAGGGACCAAGTCCTCGGACGCGCTGACGACGTTCACGCCGACAGGCAAGGGCTCGGTCGACAAGATCACCTGGAACGTCTTCCAGGGCGAGCCGCAGACCGTCGACCCCTTCCAGTCGGCCGACTACACGCCGAACATGATCAACTCGAATATGTGCGAGACACTGTTCGCCCAGACACCCGACTTCAAGATCAAGCCCAATCTGGCGACGTCGTACGCGAACCCCGACCCGAAGACCTGGGTCTACAAGCTGCGCAGCGGCGTCACCTTCTGGGACGGCTCGCCGATGACCGCCGACGACGTCGTGTGGAGCATGCGGCACAACATGACGGACAAGTCGAGCTTCTACGGCTACCTGTACGCGAACGTCGCCTCGATCGCGAAGACGGGCACCGCCGAAGTGACCGTCAAGCTCAAGAAGCCCGACTACCTCTTCAACGACGAGCTGGCGAGCTACGCCGGTGTCGTCGTTCAGAAGAACTTCTACGAGCAGCACGGCAAGAAGGTCGGGACGCCGGGCGTCGGTGTCATGTGCACCGGCCCCTACAAGTTCGCCAAGTGGACGCGGGGTCAGTCGATCAGCGCGACCCGCTACGACGGCTACTGGAACAAGTCGCTGCCACGGAAGGTGAAGAACATCGACTTCACGTTCCTGACCGACGACTCCGCGATCACCTCCGGCCTGCTCTCGGGCCAGATCGACGGAACGTACGGTCCGCCGGTGGCCGGCCTGTCACAGCTGAGGGCATCGTCGGCGGGCAAGCTCTATTCCGGTCCCGCGCCCCTGGCCGTCACGCTCGTGGTCGCGAACCACAAGGGCGCGATGGGCAACGCCGACGTACGCAAGGCGCTCCAGATGGCCATCGACTGGAAGGGCATCGGCAAGCAGGTGTACGCCGGTGAGGGGACCCCTGCTTCGCTGCAGACCGTACCGGCCGTGTACGGCTTCGCGAAGGACGACCTCACCCCGTACGCCGACTCGGTCAGGACCGACGGCACCGCGAAGATCGAGGAGGCGAAGAAGCTGCTCGCCGGCGTTCCGGCCGACGTGAAGTCGCAGCAGATCAGCCTCGTGGTTCCGCAGCAGGCGGAGACGCAGCAGCTGGGCGTCGGGATCAAGGACGCGGCCGACAAGATCGGCCTGAAATTCAAGCTCAACGTCGTCCCCGCGACCGGCTACTCGAACTACCTCTACGACCCGGCGACGCGTGGCGACACCGACCTGCTGTACACACAGTTCTGGCCGAACATCCCGAACCCGCTCGACTGGCTGGGCCTCACCGCGGTGACCGGCGGCACCTTCAACCAGTCCGGCTACAAGGGCATCGACGGGCTCTACGCCAAGGCGATCGGCACTAAGGACGACAGCGCCCGCTCCAAGCTGGTCGTGCAGATGGAGCAGAAGCTGCACGACGAGATGGATCCGATGTTCTCCGGCATCCAGCTGACGAACGACGTGTGGCTCGGCAGTAAGATCACCGGTGCGCCGGCAGCGTTCGACTACGTCTACTACCCGTGGGCGGCTCACCTCAGCGGAACCGGCAAGTAGCCCTCACCTGGCCTCCCTTCCGCCCGAGGCGGGAGATTCCAGCGGCAACCCCGCCGGTGTCTCCCGCTTCAGGGCGCTGCCCGCCCGGAGCGCAGTTCGTGAGGGGGCGTGTGTCCGGCACGAGGCCGGTCGTCCGATGCCGGGCTTCATCGCTACCTCTCTACGTGGATCCGGCCCGGCAGGGCCAGGGCAGCGGCGGCCGCCTCGTGCGTCAGGCGAAGCCTCGTCGTCCTGAGGGCATCAACGTCATGGGTGGCGTGAGCGGTCTCGCACCAGCAAGCCACGTTCACCGCCGCATCCACTGCCAGCCGGCCCAGGCCCGTCCGAACCACCCGCAGCAGGAACTCCAGCCGGCAACATCGGCCGGCACCCGCCTGCGTGAGGACTCATTGCGTGAGTTCCCCGCCCTCGCCCCGGCCTTGGCACCTCGCTCGCAACCGGGCTGCTCCGCCATTTCGGCCTCCGGCGCGCCCTCCAGAACGCCCTTTGAGCAGGCCCTTCTCTCCGACCAGGTGCAGGGGCCTTTTTCAGCCAGGGAGCTGACGGCGCATCAAATAGGTCATCTGTCCCGGACTATTGACTCGTTGTCAGGGCCGCGCCATCCTCGACGGGACCTACGCGCGAGTAAGTTGGCGCGTGCCCATCCCGGACAGCGAAGGTAGCCCGGATGACCCTCCTCCGCAGACGCGGCCTGTTCGCCATCGTCGTCACCCTCCTGCTGGCTCTCGGCGTGGGCTCCCCTCCGGCCGTCGGCGCCGACACTCCCTGGTGGGAGCCCACGGCGCGGCCCGCCGCCGATTCGCAGATCAACGTCACCGGCGAACCCTTCCACGGCACGGACAGCCAGGGCCGGGTCCGCGGCTTCATCGACGCGCACAATCACCTGATGTCCAACGAGGGCTTCGGCGGGCGCATCATCTGCGGCAAGCCGTTCTCCGAAGCGGGCATCGCCGACGCACTCAAGGACTGCCCCGAGCACTATCCCGACGGCTCCCTCGCCCTCTTCGAGAACGTCACCGGCGGTGCGGACGGCCACCACGACCCAGTGGGCTGGCCGACGTTCAAGGACTGGCCGGCCCACAACTCCCTCAGCCACCAGCAGAACTACTACGCGTGGCTGGAGCGCGCCTGGCGCGGCGGCCAGCGGGTGCTGGTCAACGACCTGGTCACCAACGGCCTGTTGTGCTCGATCTACGTCAGGGACCGCGGCTGCAACGAGATGGACGCCATCCGTCTCGAGGCCCGTAAGTCCTACGAGATGCAGGACTACATCGACAAGATCTACGGCGGAAAGGGAAAGGGCTTCTTCCGCATCGTCACCGACTCCACCCAGGCCCGCCAGGTCGTCGCGGAGGGCAAGCTCGCCGTGGTGCTCGGCGTCGAGACCTCGGAGCCCTTCGGCTGCAAGCAGATCCTCGACGTCCCCCAGTGCAGCCAGGCCGACATCGACAGCGGTCTGGACGAGCTGTACAAACTGGGTGTGCGCAGCATGTTCCTGTGCCACAAGTTCGACAACGCCCTGTGCGGGGTGCGGATGGACTCCGGCACCATCGGAACGGCCGTGGACATCGGCCAGTTCCTCTCCACCGGCACCTTCTGGAACACGGAGAAGTGCAGCGGTCCGCAGCACGACAACCCCACCGGCAACGCGGCCGCCCCGGCCGAGGTGACCAAACTGCTCCCCGCAGGCACCAAGGTGCCCACGTACGACAGCGACGCGCAGTGCAACAAGCGCGGTCTGACCCGCCTCGGTGAGTACGCGGTCAAGGGGCTGATGAAGCGCAACATGATGGTCGAGGTCGACCACATGAGCGTCAAGGCAGCCGGTCGCACCCTGGACCTGCTGGAGTCGGCGGACTACCCCGGTGTGCTCTCCAGCCACAGCTGGATGGACGACGGCTGGCTGGAGCGCGTCTACCGCCTCGGCGGCTTCAAGGCCTCGTACATGTCCAGCGCCGACAGCTTCGCCAAGGAGTCCGCCGGGACCAGGGCGCTGCGCCAGAAGTACGGCGTCGGACTCGGCTACGGCACCGACATGAACGGTGTCGGCGGCTGGCCGGGACCGGTCGGACCCGACGCCCCCAACGCGGTCAAGTACCCCTTCCGCAGCGCCGACGGCGGTTCCGTCATCGACCGTCAGCAAACCGGCGAACGCACATGGGACTTCAACACCGACGGCGCGGCCCATGTCGGCATGGTGCCCGACTGGATCGAGCAGATGCGGCTCAGCGGCGGCAAGGACACGGTGCAGGACCTGCTCGGCGGCGCGGAGTCCTACCTCCGCACCTGGAAGGCGACCGAACTCCACAAGCCCGCGCCCGACCTCGCCGCCGGCGCCCCGGCGAGCGCAAGCTCGACGGAGTGGAACCCGTTCACCAGCTACGCTGCAGGGCGGGCCGTGGACGGCGACACCGGCACGAGATGGGCGAGCGGCTGGTCGGACGACCAGTGGCTGCGGCTCGATCTGGGCAGCTCCCGTACGGTCGGCAAGGTCTCCCTCGACTGGGAACGGGCCTCTGCGCGGGCCTACCGGATCGAGGTCTCGGACGACGGGACCACGTGGCGGACCGTGTGGTCCACGGACAGCGGGGACGGGGGCCTGGACAACGCGGTGTTCAGCCCGGTGCAGGCCCGGTACGTCCGTATCCACGGCGTGACACGCGCCACCAAGTACGGCTACTCGGTCAACGAGGCGGCGGTGTACGGCCGCTGAGCTACCGGCTTCATTCGCAGTGCTCCGGCGTTTACGCCGAGGGTGAAGCGAATCATGTGGTGGCGGCGCGGAGCGGCGCAGTGTTGTGGGCCGCGGAGCGGGCCAACGCGTCGTAGGTGAGGGCTGCCGCGGAGCGGTGTGGTTGCCTTCCGGCGGGGCTGGACACGGCCTGGGGCACAGGTGAACGCGTGTGATCGGAGAAGGGCGTTGCCCTGCTCGGTGTCAGCGCACACGTGATCGCAAGAAGGCGCCGGTGATCAGTATGGATCTTCCCTCTGCCCGGCATCACCGCACCGGGTACGGTTTCCGTTCATGCAGCTGAGGTACAGCTTTCGCTTGTATCCGACCCGCGGCCAGCAGGCCGCTCTGGGACGGGCGTTCGGCTGTGCCCGCGTCGTCTACAACGACGCGGTACGCGCCCGGCGCACCGCCCGCGAGAACAAGCTCCCCTTCCCCAGGGCCGGCGAACTGTCCCGCCGGTTGATCACCGAGGCGAAGAAAACCCCGCAGCGGGCCTGGCTGGGCGAGGTCTCCTCGGTGGTGCTGCAGCAGTCTCTGCGCGACGCGGAGAGTGCGTACAGCAACTTCTTCGCCTCCCTCAAGGGTGAACGCAAGGGCCCCAGGCTCGGGGAGCCGTCCTTCAAGTCCCGCAAAGACACCCGCCAGGCCATCCGGTTCACCGCGAACGCCCGCTGGAAACTCACCGACGCCGGACACCTCCTGCTCCCCAAGATCGGCGAGGTGAAGGTGCGGTGGTCGCGCACCCTGCCCACGGTGCCCTCGTCGGTCACGGTCATCAAGGACAGCGCCGGACGGTTCTTCGCCAGCTTTGTCATCGACACCGACCCTGCCGCCGACCTGGAGCGCTTCGGGCCCGCCGGCCCCGGCCACCAGATCGGTATCGACCTGGGCCTGAAGCACTTCGCGATCCTCTCCGACGGCACAAAGATCGAAAACCCGCGGTTTCTGCGCCGCGCGGAGAAGAAACTCAAAAAGGCGCAGCGCGAGCTGGCCCGTAAGCAGAAGCGATCCAGCAACCGCGAGAAGGCCCGCCTCAAGGTCGCCCGCGCCCACGCGGCCGTGGCCGACGCGCGCCGCGAGTTCCACCACCAGCTCTCCACGAAGCTGATCCGCGAGAATCAAGCGATCGGTGTGGAAGACCTGGCGGTCAGGGCACTGGCGCGCACCCGGATGGCCAAGAGCGTGCACGACGCGGGCTGGTCCCAGTTCGTGACCATGCTCCAGTACAAGGCCCAGCGGTACGGACGCACCCTGATCAAGGTCGGGCGGTTTGTGCCGACCTCTCAGACCTGTCACGTCTGCGACCGCATCGACGGCCCCAAGCCCCTGCACATCCGCGAGTGGACCTGCCCCGGCTGCCACACGGTGCACGACCGGGACATCAACGCCGCGATCAACGTGAAAAAGGCCGCCGGACTCGGTGGTCACAGCCTGCGGAGCGCAGATAAGACCACGGCCCTGGTCGTGGCACAGCGCAGCGAAACAGGAAGCCACGGACTCCCCGATGCCGCCCGCGTCGCGTAGCGGCGCAGCAACATCAGGGAAGGCCAGAATCCTCGGGCTTCAGCCCGAGGAGCAAGTCAATCCCGCACCAACGTCAGGATCTGGTCCGCGGCGACGTCCAGCACGTCGCCCGCCTTCTCCTCGTCGCCCAGCACGAGGAAGTTGAGGGTGAGCCCGTCGGTCAGCGCGGCCAGATACCTGGCGGCCGCGGGCTCGGGCACGGTCAGCTCCACGCCCAGGACCGAGGGGAGTTGACGGATCACCTTGGTGTGCGCCGCGACATAGCGCTCGTACTGCCGCCGGGCGAGATGCTCGTAGCCGGGCTCCCGCAGAGCGTACTGGGTGAGTTCGTACGTCAGCATGTGCTCGCCGGGATTGGCCAGTACGTGGTCCCAGTACGCCTGGAGCCCGGCGCGGATCGTCTCGCGCAGGGTGGGCCTGCGGGTGAGCGTGGTGAGAACGTCCGACTCGGAGTGCTCGGAGATGGTGTCCATCACCGCTTCGAGCAACTCCTGCTTGGAGTCGAAGCAGTAGTGGAAAACGCTCAGTGAGACGCCCGCCTCCGCTACGACGGACCGCGTGGTGGTCTTCGCGACGCCGTCGCGGGCCATGGCCCGGATGGCAGCTTCGACCAGTTGCCTGCGCCGCTGCGCCGACGGCATCCGCCCCATGGTGCCTCCTCCCCTGACCTGCGCAAGCATACGCCGCGGGGGGTGTGACGCAGCGGGCCGCTGTGACGGCCCCGCGTTCTCCTCGCCCCACAGAGCCCCCGGTGCCGCGACTCCGTACGCGCCGTGTGTTTCCGTCCGCTCGAGACATCCCGCGACTCACCCGTCGCTGCCCGACAGCAGCCCACAAGATGTCCGAATTGATACGGTTCGGCGGCCGCAATAGGCGGTCCACCGAGGGCATTTCGAGCCGAGAGGCTGCTGGAGATGGGCAAACCAACGCGGCGTGATCTCCTCAAGGGAACCGGGGCGCTCGGCGCCGCCGCCATCGTCGACGGAGCGCTGGGGGCGTCGGCGCGGGCGCGTCCGCTCGTCCAGGCGAGGCCGGAGCAGGCCACCACGGTCGAGGGCGAGCACGGCGTGCTCGACGTCGCGGTCATCGGCGCCGGGGTGTCCGGGGCGTACGCCGCCTGGCGACTGCTTGGCCCGGAAGCCAAGCACAGTCCCGTACTGAAGGAGCTTCGACGGCGTCGGGGCGGCCCGCTCACGGTGGGTCTGTTCGAGGGCAGTGAACGCGTCGGCGGCCGCCTCTTCTCGGTGACGCCGCCCGGTATGCCGCACCTGCACGCCGAGCTCGGCGGGATGCGCTACCTGAACAACCAGCCGGTCATCGCCGACCTCGTGGACCATCTCGGGTTGCCGACAGATCCCTTTCCGGTCGACGAGTCGCAGAACCTCGTCTACCTGCGCCGGCACCGCTTCACCCAGTCCCAGTGGGGCGATCCGACGGTCGTGCCCTACGACCTGCCGGCCGCGATCCGGGGAAAGTCGCCGGACGACGCGCTCGTGTCGGTCATAGAGCGCTTCGTCCCCGGCGCCGTCGGCATGGACCAACAGGCGTGGGACAAGATCAAGCCGACGGCGTCGGCCGACGGTCGGCACCTCTACGACACCGGGTTCTGGAACCTGCTGCTCGATGCGGTCGGGCAGGAGGGGTGGGCGTTCCTCCGCGCCGGCTTCGGCTACGGCTCGGTGGTGGCCAACGTCAACAGCGTCGAGGCCATGGAAGCGTCGGTGGCTGACTTCGTCGGCTCCCCGGCACCGCAGTACCTGCTTCTGCGCAACGGCTACCAGACAGTGCCCGAGGAGCTCGTCCGGCGGTTCGAGGCCGAAGGCGGGACCGTCCACCTCCACCACCAGATGCGCCGGATCGACCGGGAGACCGTCCGCGGCGAGCAGGTGCTGTCGCTCGCCCTCTCCGTCTGGCCCTCCGGCCGGCCGATCACCGTCCGGGCGCGCCACGTCGTTCTGGCCATGCCCCAGCGCTCGATCGAGCTGCTGGACCCGGACACCTTCCTCTTCACCAGCGACCGCTTCCTGTCCGACCTTGGCTCGATCGTCCCGAGGCCCGCCTCCAAGCTCTTTCTGGGCTACGACCGGCCGTGGTGGGAGGATCTCGGCCTGCGCAAGGGCCGCTCGGTGACCGACCTGCCGCTGCGCCAGACGTACTACTGGGGCGTCGAGGGGAAGCAGCCCGGGGCCGACTCCGCCAACCGCAACGCCCTGCTGCTGGCCTCCTACAACGACCTCAGCGACGTGGAGTTCTGGAACGAACTGCTGAAGCGGCCACAGCGCCTCGGCCCGGTGTCGGTGACCCGTCCGCCGCGGCCGATGGACGCGGCAGCGCCGGCGACGCTTGTCGACGAGGCACAGCGCCAGTTGCGCGAGCTGCACGGCCCCGACGCCCGCATCCCCGAACCGACGTCGGCCTACTTCCAGGACTGGGTACAGGACCCGTACGGGGCGGCCTTCCACTTCTGGCAGGTGGGGGCGAAGAGTTGGGAGATCATGCCGCGCATGCGCCGCCCGCTCCACGACGCCAACCTGTACGTCTGCGGAGATGCCTATTCGACCGGGCAGGGATGGGTCTACGGCGCGCTCACCCAGGCCGAGTTGATGCTTGAGGACCACCTCGGCCTGCCCCGTCCGACGTGGCTCCCGCCGAGCGTCTATCTCGGAGCCTAGGCGGCTAAGGCGGGCCTGGGCGGCCAAGACGGCACGCGGGTAGGAGCCATCGCCCGAGGGTCGCACCGATGCTGTGCGGCGCTCCCGGCTGATCCGGCATGGGCTGCGGGCTCCCCGCGTCGTGGACACGGCGGGCACGGTCGGGGCCCGCCCCGGCCGCGCTTGCCGGGGTGCCCCGTCCCGGTCAGCAGCGGTCCCGGGTGGATCGGCGCCACGGCGGGCAGGCGCCGTGGCCACTCGCCTCACCAGTCATGCACGGATCCGTCCCGCAGCCTGTTCACCGGCAGGTACTTGCGCTCGTACGGGAAGCGCTCGGCGGCCTTCTCGTCGAACTCGACGCCGATGCCGGGGCGGTCGCCGGGGTGCATCAGGCCGTCCTCGAACGTCCAGGACGTCTCGAACACCTCCTCGTAGCCCGGGAGATGGGCCATGTACTCCTGCATGCCGAAGTTCGGGATCGACAGGTCGACATGGAGCGCGGCCGCGAGTGACGCGGGGGAGAGGTCGCCCGCGCCGTGCGAGCCGGAGCGGACCCCGTACAGCTCGGCGAGCGAGAAGATCCTGCGCAGGTGTGTGATGCCGCCCGCGTGCGAGACGGACGTGCGGATGTAGTCGATGAGGCGGTTCGTGATCAGGTGCTGGCAGTCCCAGATCGAGTTGAAGATCTCGCCGACCGCGAGCGGCGTCGTGGTGTGCTGCCGGATGAGGCGGAAGGCCTCCTGGTCCTCGGCCGGAGTGGGGTCCTCGATCCAGAACAGGCGGTAGGGCTCGAGGGACTGGCCCAGGCGGCCCGCCTCGATGGGGCTGAGCCGGTGGTGCACGTCGTGCAGCAGGTGGAAGTCGTAGCCGAACCGCTCGCGGACGGCGGACATGTAGGTCGGCACGAAGTCCAAGTAGGCACCCGTGTCCCAGACTTCCTCGGTGGGCAGCGCCCCGTCGGCCGGCTCGTAGGTGTCGCCGTCGCCCTTGCGCATGCCGTACACCCGCTCCAGACCGGGCACCGCCGCCTGCGCGCGCACCGCGCGGAAGCCCTTGTCGAGGAAACGCTGTACGTCGTCGAGGAGTTCGGGGACCGTGTTGCCGCTGGCGTGGCCGTAGACGGTGACGCCGTCGCGGGCCGCGCCGCCGAGCAGCTGGTACACGGGCAGGCCCGCGACCTTGCCCTTGATGTCCCACAGGGCGACGTCGACGGCGGCGATGGCTGTCATGGTGACCGGGCCGCGCCGCCAGTAGGCTCCCTTGTACAGGTACTGCCACACCAGCTCGATGCGGGCCGGGTCCTTGCCGATCAGGGTGGGGCAGACGTGGTCGCGCAGGTAGGAGGCGACGGACAGCTCGCGGCCGTTGAGGGTGGCGTCGCCGATGCCGGTGACACCGTCCGACGTGGTGATCTTCAGGGTGACGTAGTTGCGGCCGGGGCAGGTGACGAAGACCTCGGCCGAGGTGATGGTGGCCATGGGTGCCGTTCTTCTCGATGGGGGGCGCGGGGCAGGGGGAGGTGCCGGGCCGGCGCACGGGTTCGACGGCCCGGCACCTGGATCAGGTGAGCGCGGAACGCAGCGCGGCCTCGACGCCGTGCACGGCGAGCGTGTGCGCGAACTCGCCGACCACATCGCCTAGTTCGCGGTGCTGAGCGACGTCCGGCGGCAGGAAGTCGCCTTCGGAGAGCAGAAGACGGGCCGCGTCGGCGGGGCCGCTCGCCCGGGCCGCGAGCTCGGCCAGGCGTGACCGGGCGCCGTCGTGGACCGTGCCGAGCGCACGCTCGTCGTACGCGTCGTCGGCCGTGATGACGCGCACGTACGCGGCGAGGCCGAGAGCGAGGACGCGCGGGAGGCGCCCCGCGGCCAGCGACTCGGCGAGCACCCCCGCCCAGCGGACCGGGATCTTCAGGGAACCGTCGGAGCCGACCTGCGCGGTGCGGTGGCCGAGCGCCGGATTGGCGAACCGGTCGAGGAGTTCGGTGACGTAGGCCTTGCCCGGTATTCCCTCGGGCTCCGGGACCGTCGGCAGGATCTCCTCCCGCATCGCGAACTCCACGGCACCGCCCAGGAGTTCGTCCGTCACCGCCTGGTCGATGCAGCGGTGTCCGCGCAGCAGGCCGAGGTAGGCGAGGAGCGAGTGGGCGCCGTTGAGGAGCCGCAGTTTCATCAGCTCGTACGGGGCGACATCGTCCGTGAACAGCGCGCCCGCGTGCTCCCACGCCGGACGTCCGGCGCGGAAGTGGTCCTCCATGACCCACAGCCGGTACGGCTCGGCGGGCACCGGCACCGAGTCGCGGACGCCGAAGGCGCGGGCGACCAGATCACGGTGCTCGTCGGTGGTGGCGGGCGCGATCCGGTCGACCATGGTGTTCGGCGTGGTCAGCGAGGTCGCGGCGTAGGCCTGCAGCTCGGGGCGTTCCGAGGCGGGCAGGGCGGCGACGAACTCGTCGATGAGGGCACGCAGTCGGTGCCCGTTGGCCATGAGGTTGTCGCAGCTGAGCACGGTCACCGGCGACCCGTCGGTGCGGGCCCGGTGCTGGAGCCCGCGCACGATCAGGCCGAGGGCGGTGCGGGGCGGGCCTCCCGCGAGGTCGGCGCGGACCAGCGGGTCGTCGAGGTCGAGACGGCCGTCGGCGCCGAAGGTGTACCCCTTCTCGGTCACGGTGACGGAGACGATGCGTGTGGTGGGGCTGCCGATCGCGGCGACGACCTCGGCGCCCTGCCCGTCCGCGACGAGGCCCGGATGGTGCACCCCGGGCACGGTCGCGGCGACGCCCGCGTCGCGGCGCAGGGTGAGGACGGTATAGAGCTGGCCCTGCTCCGCCATGCCGGTCAGCACCGGGCGCGGACCTCGCGCCGTGCTCGTCGAGACACCGGTGATGCCCCAGGGGCCGGGGCTGTGGCGCAGGGCGTCGGCCGTGTAGACGGCCTGGTGGGCGCGGTGGAAGTTACCGAGGCCCAGATGGACGATGCCGGGTTCGGGGAGGGGCGGGGGCAGCTTCAGACCGGCCACGGGCAGGGCGGTACGGGACAGGCGGGGCAGGGCGGTACGCGACCGGCGGGGCTGGGTGCGTGAGGTCATGGTCAGACCTCCCGCGCCGGCTCGACCAGGACCTTCATCTGTGACGGGTCGGTCAGCGCGACCTCGAGCGCTTCGGCCGCCCGCTCCAACGGGAAGGAGGAGGTGACCAGTTCAGCCAGCTGGACACGGCCCGCCAACGCGGCCGCCGCCGCGAAGTCCCCCGCCCCGTACCGGAACGACGTCACAAGGGACAGTTCCTGACGCTGCATCCACGCCAGTGGCAGCTCGGTCAGCGGCCGGCTCGGATTGCCGACGACCACGGCGGTGCCGCCGGGGCGCAGCGCGCGGATCCCCGACACCAGGGCGGGCCCCACGCCGGAGCAGTCGAACACGGCGTCGTAGCCGTCCGGCGAGGCGAGCGCGTGGGCCCGCTCCGGATCGGGCGCGAGGCCGGCCGCGTCCACGGTGTGCAGGCCGATCCGCGCCGCGGACTCCCGCCGCTCGGGCGCCACATCGGACACCGTCACGGACCCGGCGCCGCCGGCCGCGGCGACCTGCGCGACCAGCACACCGATCGGCCCCGCCCCCGTGACCAGCACCCGCTGACCGGGGGCGAGCGCGGCGCGGCGCATCGCGTGCACGGCGACGGCGAGTGGTTCGATCAGCGCGCCGAGCCGGACGTCCGTCGACGCGGGCAGCGGATGTACGAAGTCCCGCGGCACGCACACGTACTCGGCGAGCGCGCCGTCGGTCGGCGGCGAACCGAAACAGGTGCCCTTCGGGCAGAGGTTGTAGCGCCCGGCCCGGCACAGCGCGCACGTGCCGCACGGGTGCGCCGGTTCGATGGCCACGGCCGTGCCGTGGGGCAGGTCGTCGGCGCCTGCGCCGTGGCCGACGACCACGCCGGCCGGCTCGTGGCCGAGGACGGTCGGCTGTCGCAGGACGTTCGGGCCGTTCTCGCCGTGGGCGTAGTAGTGCAGGTCGGACCCGCACAGTCCGACGGCACGGACGGCGACCAGGACCTGGCCCGGACCGGGCTCGGGCACCGGGCGGTCCTCGACGCGCACGTCCTTGGGGCCGTGCAGCACGGCGGCGCGATGTATGGACTCGACGGGCTCGACCGACTGGGCCGACTCGACCGACTGGGCCACGGGGCGTCCCTCTCTTTCGTGCGGGGATGGAGCGGGTCGGGGCGGGCTAGCGCACCGGCAGCGGTTCGACGCGCTTGATGACGAACGCGTAGGTGAGGGCGCCGACGACGGACAGGGCGCCGGACACCAGGAGCGGCACCAGGTACGAGCCCCCGGAGGATGCCAGCAGGAATCCGGTGACGATCGGGCCGAGGATCCCCGCCACGTTCGAGGCGAAGTTCTGGATGCCGGCGAGCGAGGCGACATGCCCGGCGGTCGGCGCCACGTCCGCGGGCAGCGACGCCACCGACGCGGTCGAGAAGGTCAGCGAGGCGTAGCTGAGGGAGAGCAGCGCGAGGGCGCCGGACGCGGTCGGTACGACGACGGTGAGCGCGATCACGGATGAGCACAGCGTGCCGGAGACCAGGCAGGTCTTGCGGACCCTGGTGGTGGACCAGCCCTTGCGGAGCAACCGGTCGGCGGTGAAGCCGCCGAGCAGCGACCCGAAGATGGCGACCAGACCCGGGACCGTGCCGAAGAAGCCGAGCTTGAGGAGGTCGAAGCCGCGCTCGTCGACGAGGTAGCTGGGGAACCAGGTGATGAAGAAGTAGATGACGTAGTTGAGGCAGAAGAAGCCGAGCATCATGCCCCAGACCGTCCGGTAGCGGAACAGGTCCCGCCAGCGCACCTTGGGTCCGTCCGCCTCCTGCGTGGCCGTCGCGTCGGTGTGAGCGCCGCCCGCCTCGATGTAGGCGCGCTCCTCGGTGGTCAGCCTCGGGTGGTCGGCGGGCTCGTGGTAGAGCCGCCACCAGCCGATGATCCACAGAACGCCGAGCAGGCCGCAGGCGATGAACGCGACGCGCCAGTGGAACGCGGAGACCAGCATCGTCACCAGCGGCAGGGCGATGGCGGTGCCGACGCGCGCGCCGTTGTCCCAGACGCTGTTGGCGAGGGTTCGTTCGTGACGGGGGAACCAGCGGGAGACGGCCTTCGCGGGTGCGGGATATCCGGCGGCCTCACCGGCGCCGAGCAGCATCCGGGCGCCGACGAGCGAGCCGACGCCGCGGACCAGGCCCATGCCGACGGTGGCCACCGACCACCAGATGGCGCCGATCGCGAAGACCCGCTTCACGCCGTACTTGTCCAGCAGTGCCCCGGCGGGCAGTTGGCACAGCGCGTACGTGAAGAAGAAGGCACTGAGGATGAAGCCCTGCGTCTCGGGACCGATGTGCAGGTCGTCCGACATGGACGGCAGGGCGACGCTGAGCGTGGAGCGGTCCAGGTAGTTGACCGCGAGGCCGCCGAAGCACAGGACGGCTATGCCCCAGCGGACGTTCTTCCCCCGGCCGCGCGGGCGGGCGGGGAGCGAGGTGCCGGGCGGGGCAGCCGGCGTCTCGCTCTCGGTGACGGAGCGGGTGGTCATCGTTGACCTCCGGTCGAGGGGGACGTGCGGACGTGACGGAAGCGGTTCGCGAGACCGGGGCACAGGAGTGTCCACAGTGGGGACAGGGACACGGGCGTGGCCAGGGGGTCCGTTGACCTCCGCGTCATTTTCTACCCCCGTCCGCACTTACATACAAGCCTTGTATGTAAGTAACCTTGCAGCTGAGGTGAGAAAGTGAGCGTCATGGCAGCTCAGCGGCGGGAACCGAGAAAGACGCGACGGGTCGAAGCGGAGGCGCCGCGTCCGCGCGAGTCCGTCCGGGCTCGGGTGCACGCCCTGCTGCGGGCACGCATCACCTCCCTCGAGCTCCTGCCGGGCGCACCCCTGTCGGAGAACGAGCTGGCCGCGGAGCTGGACGTCAGCCGCACCCCGGTGCGCGAGGCACTGATCCTGCTGGGCGAGGAGTCGCTGGTCGACGTCTTCCCCAAGCTGGGTACGTTCGTCTCGCGGATCAGCGTCGACGCCGTCCTGGAAGCCCAGTTCATGCGGGAGGCGCTCGAACTGGCCGCGCTGCGCGAGGCGGTGACGAAGTCCGGCGCGCCGGACATCGCGGCGCTGCGCGCCATCCTCGATGCACAGCGGGACGCGCTGAAGGCGGGGGACGCGGACGGGTTCTTCGAGCAGGACGAGGCCTTCCACCGCCGCCTGATGGAGGCGAGCGGCCACCGCACGCTCTGGCGCACGGTGGCGACCGCCAAGGCGCACCTCGACCGGGCCCGCCGGCTGAGTCTGCCGCTGCCGCACCGGATCGAGACGCTGGTCGACGAGCACACCGCGGTGGTCGACGCCCTGGAACGGCGGGACGCGGCGCGCGCGGAGGACGCGCTGCGCGGACACCTCCAGGGCGTCTTCGACGACATCGGAACGATCAGGGCAAGCCATCCGGAGCTGTTCGCAGATCCGCATGAGCAGCCGGGCAGCGCCCCGGCCCGCCCACGGGTCCATCCCGGGCTGCGCGCCTGACGCCACTCACTCCGGGGGCGGCTCGTCTGCCGGTCGAGGGCCGAGCAGCCGTCCAGCAGCTTCGCGCCCCCAACGGAGTCCCGCCTAAACGAACAAGGACAAACCGGGGCGCGAGGCCGGTTTGTCCTTGCTCGTGAGGGCGTCGTGGAGGACGACCCCAGGACTGGAGGCAGGTCCTAGCTCAGGGTCTTGAGCGCTGCTGCCGCGTCATACGGCTTCATCTCGTCGAAACGGCCCTCCAGGACCTTCGCCGCCCACTCCGGGTCCTGGAGCAGGGCGCGGCCGATGGCGACCATGTCGAACTCGTCGCGCTCCAGGCGGTCGAGGAGGTCGTCGATGCCCTTGACCGCGGAGCCCTCGCCCATGAAGGCGCGGATGAAGTCGCCGTCGAGGCCGACGGAGCCGACCGTGATGGTGGGCTTGCCGGTGAGCTTCTTGGTCCAGCCCGCCAGGTTCAGGTCCGAACCGTCGAACTCCGGGTTCCAGTAGCGGCGGGTGGAGGCGTGGAAGGCGTCGACACCGGCCGCGGTGAGGGGGTTGAGGATCGCCTCGAGCTCGTCCGGGGTCTCGGCGAGCCGCGCGTCGTAGGCCTCCTGCTTCCACTGCGAGTAGCGGAAGATGACCGGGAATTCGGGGGAGACGTTCTCGCGGATCGCGGCGACGATCTCGGCGGCGAACTGCGTGCGGGCCACGGGGTCGCCACCGTAGCCGTCGGTACGGCGGTTGGTCCCGGCCCAGAGGAACTGGTCGAGCAGGTAGCCGTGGGCGCCGTGCACCTCGACGCCGTCGAAGCCGATGCGCTCGGCGTCCTTGGCGGCCTGCGCGAACGCGCCGATGACGTCGTCCAGGTCGCCCTGGGTCATCGCCTTGCCCGTGCCCTCGGTGCCGTCGATGCGAAGGCCCGACGGGCCGACGGCCGGGGCCTCGGCGAAGGGCGGCTTGCCCTGCTGGCGCACCATGCCGATGTGCCACAGCTGCGGCACGATCGTGCCGCCCGCCGCGTGCACGTCCTCGGCGACCGTCGCCCAGCCGGCCAGCTGCTCCTCGCCGTGGAAGCGCGGCACCCGGTCGCTCTCGCCGGCCGACTCGTGGCCGACGTAGGTCCCCTCGGTGACGATCAGGCCCACGCCCGCGGCGGCGCGGCGGGAGTAGTAGGACCGAACGTCCTCACCCGGGACGCCGTTCGGCGAGAACATGCGCGTCATGGGCGCCATCGCGATGCGGTTCGGGACTTTCAGACCGTTCAGGGCGACAGGGCGGGACAGGATCTCGGCAGCGCGGGAAACAGGCGACACGGCGTCAGTCACAGAGTGCTCCTCTTAGGTACCAGTCGGTATGTGCACAAGCATGCAATCTCCGTGTGCCAACCGTTCCGGCCCCCATGGCATTCCGCAGGTCAGCTTCGTCCTCATGTGATCCGGGCCACGGCTCCGGGGCCCATGGGTGGCCGACGACACCGGAGGCCCGCCACAGCACGCCGGCCGGCAGGGCGAGCGTCCCTGCGAGGAGATGCCCGGGGATCCCGGCCATCGAGACGCTGGGACATGTGGCCGAGACGGAAGGCTATTCAGCGGCTCATTCGATCTCCCTATGGTTGAGGACATCAAGCAGGCGCCGGGCCGGATCTCGGACCGGCTCCCTCAACCCCGCCTGGAACAGGGAGAGTTACCGTGCGCGCAGTGATTCAGAAGTCCTTCGGCGGTCCCGAGGTTCTCGAGGTCGTCGAGACCGGGCGGCCGAAGCCGCTCTCCGGTGAGGTTCTCGTCAAGGTGCACGCCGCCGCGGTCAACCCGGTGGACGTGGCCGTCAGGTCCGGCGCCTTCCCGCTGCTCGGCGAGCCCCCGTTCGGCGTCGGCTGGGACATCTCGGGGGTCGTCGAGGAGGCCGCCCCCGGCAGCCGGTTCGCCGTGGGCGACGAGGTCTACGGGATGCCGTTCTTCCCCCGCGCCGCCACCGGTTACGCCGAGTACGTCGCGGCCCCGTCCCGCCAGCTGGCCCGTAAGCCCGCGTCGGTCGACCACGTGCACGCCGCTGCCATCCCCCTCGCGGCGCTCACCGCCTGGCAGGGCCTCGTGCAGGCCGCGGGCGTGAAGGAGGGGGACCGGGTCCTCATCCAGCGGGCGGCAGGCGGTGTCGGCCACTTCGCCGTGCAGATCGCCAAGGCGCGGGGCGCCCATGTGACCGCCATAGGCAGCGCGGCCCGGCAGGACTTCCTCCGCGGCCTCGGCGCCGACGAGGTCATCGACTACCGGACCACCGATTTCACCGACGTGGTCAAGGACGCCGACATCGTCCTCGACTCGCTCGCCCAGGGGGACCGGTCGCTCGGGGCGCTGCGTCCCGGCGGCGTGCTCATCAGCATCCTGGAACACGGTGACCCGGAGCTCGCCGCGCGCGTGGAGGCGGCCGGGCGGCGTTTCGCCGGCATCTCGGTCGAGCCGGACTACGCCGCGCTCGAGGCGATCGCCGAACTCGTCGACGCGGGCGCGATCCGTCCGCACGTCCAGGAGACGTTCCCGCTGGCGGAGGCGGGCAAGGCGCACGAGCTGGTCGCCTCAGGGCATGTACAGGGCAAGATTGTCCTGACGGTCTGACCGGGACAGGCCGCACCAGGGAGGGCGAGGCCGGATGGACATCCTCACCGAGGCGCTGGCCTCGATGCGCACGGGACACCCGGCGTCCGTCCGCACCAACGGCCGCGCCCCCTGGGGCCTGCGCCTGCCCCCGGTCGCCGGCGCGGGATTCCACGTGGTGCTGTACGGGACCTGCTGGCTGGTCCCGCTGGAGGACTCGGCCCCGCATCTGGAGCCGATCCCGCTGAGTCCCGGCGATGTCGTCTTCCTGCGCGACGGGCGGGGCCACATCCTCGCCGACCACCCGTCCAGCCCGGCCGAGGAGCCCAGGGCCGAGCACTTCCGGGAGGGGTCGCCGATCGGCTCGGTGACGCTCGGCGGTGACGGCCCCGAGACCAGCCTGCTGTGCGGCAACTACCACCTGGACCAGGGCCGCCCGCACCCCCTGGTGCGCCAGCTGCCCGAGGTGGTCCACCTGCCGACGCGGCACGGGCGCCACCCGGAGCTGAGCGCGGCGGTCCAGCTCCTCGGCTCCGAACTGGAGAATCCGCGGATCGGCTCGGACGGCATCGTGCCCACGCTGATCGACTCGCTGCTCCTCTACATCCTGCGCGCCTGGCTGGACGACCAGCCCGCCTCCGCCGCGCAGGGCTGGGCCGCGGCGCTCGGCGACTCGGCCGTCGCGCCCGCGCTGGCGGCCATGCACGGCGACCCGTCGACCCAGTGGACCGTCGAGGCGCTGGCCGAGCGGGCCGGGCTGTCCCGCGCCGCGTTCGCCAGGCGGTTCACCGCGTTGGTGGGGGAGCCGCCCATGGCGTATCTGACCCGCTGGCGCATGACGACGGCGGCCCGGCTGCTACGGGAGTCCGACGCGCCCCTGACGACGGTCGCCGCCCGCACCGGCTACGGCTCGGAGTTCGCCTTCGCCAAGGCGTTCAAACGGGAGTACGGGCTCGCCCCGGGCGGCTACCGGCGGCAGACCAGGGCGGCGTAGGCGGGGCGGTGTGGCGATGCGGCGGGGCGGCGTAGGCGGGGCCGGGCCTTCGAATGCAGGTTCGAGTGGGGGTGCATTTTCGGGTTGCCTGGACCATGCTTGAGGTATGGCCGAAGGTGCGCCCGTGACCGTGCACCCGCCCCTGCCTGACGGCGGTAGGCGGGTGACGATTCGCGGCACGGACGTGGGGACCGCCTACAACCTGCTCGACGTGCTGGAATTCCTGCGCGCCGCGGGCCTTCCCGAGGCGGACACGGCCGTCGACGACCCGGAACTGATCGACTGGCACGATGCGGGGCCCGACTCCTGGGGACCGGACGGGCCGGAGTCGGCGTCGTGACCGGTCGGCCATAGAGCGCTTGCGTGCGCCGGTCGGGGCATTTGCGTAAACCGGCCGACCAGGATGATCGCGTACGTGAGCCGGTCCGGCTAGGACGTTCGCGCGAGCCGGTCGAGCAGTTCGTGCCAGCCCGCCTCCACGCGGTCCAGCGGCATGCCCCGCTCGACAGTCAGATGGTGGACGAGCGCGGTGTCCGCGGCGGCCAGCAGCGTGTGCGCGAGGAGATCGGTGTCGCCCTTCGCGCCCGCCTGGCGCAGCAGCAGCTTGACGTGTGTGTGGCGCAGGCGGTTCGCCGGGACCGTGTAGTTGCGCAGGGGGTCGGTGCGGGCGGCGAGGATCAGCTCGTGGTGGTCCCGCTCGTGGCGGATGAGGGCGGGCCCGAAGGCATGCAGGCGCTCCAGGGCGGGCGCGTCAGGACCCAGGGGCGGCGGGCCCGAAAGGAATGCCGCCTGAAGCTGCTGCTCCCGGTGGTCCAGGAGGGCGATGAGCAGCCCGGTCCGGTCGCCGAAGCGCCGGAAGACCGTCCCCTTGCCGACCCCGGCCGCCGTCGCCACCGCCTCCATGGTCAGGTTGGCCGCGCCGCACTCGGACATCAGGTGTGATGCGGCCTCCAGCAGGCGTGTGCGGTTGCGTGCCGCGTCCGCCCGCAGCGCGGGCCGCTCGCCCGTCGGTGTCAGAGTGAGGTCGGTCGGTCCGCCCTGGGTGCCGGACGTCGTGACGAGGGGAGGGATAGGGCCGGTCATGGCTTCAGAGTAGCGCCGGGAAACCGAAAAGTGGACCGTGGTCCGGATAGGTGGTACAACTTTAAACGGACTTCGGTCCGGTTGGACCGTGCATGAGATCCGTTCGCCCTTATCTGGAGTTATGCCATGTCTGTTCGCATCCTCGCCCTCGTCGGCAGCCTCCGCGCCGGTTCCCACAACCGTCAGCTCGCCGAGGCCGCCGCCAAGCACGCCCCCGCCGGCGCCGACATCCAGCTCTTCGAGGGCCTCGCCGACGTGCCCTTCTACAACGAGGACATCGACGTCGAGGGCAGCGTCCCCGCCGCTGCCGCGCGGCTGCGCGAGGCCGCCGGTCAGTCCGACGCCTTCCTCCTCTTCTCGCCCGAGTACAACGGCACCATGCCGGCCGTCCTGAAGAACGCCATCGACTGGCTGTCCCGTCCGTACGGCGCCGGCGCGATCTCCGGCAAGCCGGTCGCCGTCGTCGGCACCGCCTTCGGCCAGTACGGCGGCGTGTGGGCGCAGGACGACGTGCGCAAGGCCGCGGGCATCGCCGGTGCCGCGGTGCTCGAGGACGTGAAGCTGTCCATCCCCGGCTCCGTGACGCGCTTCGCCGAGACCCACCCCGCCGACGACTCCGAGGTCGCGACCGCGCTGGCCGAGGTCGTCGGCCGCCTGAGCGAGCAGGTCACTCCCGCCGCTGCCTGAGGCTCCTGACACGAGTGCGGCCGGAGGCCCGGGACGACGACTGTCCCGGGCCTCCGGCCGCTCCCGTTCCGGGGGAGCCCTCACGGGTTCCGGACGAACCCCGGCCGGGCCACGAACGGCTGATCCGTGGCGGCCCCGGAGCGCGCCCGCCGATCCTCTCTGCCTACGATGCAGCGGTGACCACCCGCCTCGGACCGCCCGCGCGACCGCAGTTGACGCTGCGGCTCCTCGGGCTGCTCGTCGGCGCCGTGCTCCTGGGCCTGCTCGGCATGCACGGCCTGGGACCCGTACCGGCAGGCGCGCACGGCGAGATGCATCCCGCGGCCGCGTCCGCCATGGGTGCGGATGGCGCCGCAGACGCGGGTGACCATGCCGGGCCCGGACAGCGGGGCGTCAAGGCTTCTGATTCCGACTCGTGCGACCACGATGGCGGTGGCTGCGGCGGACACATGGCCCACGCCGACTCGGTCTGCGCCTCCGCCTCCGTCGCCGGGCCCCCGGCAGTCGCGCCCGCGATGCTCCCCGACGTGATCACCTGCCCCGCCCGCCCGGACGCCCGCACCTCGTCGGCCGGCAGTGGCCCCGACGGCGGCCGCGCCCCGCCGTCACTATCGGAACTCCAACTCCTGCGGATCTAGAACGGCCCGCGCGGTACCGCACGCCCCAAGGGGCGGCGCCGCGCTCGCGCGAGCCATTCACCCAAGATCAGCACCAGGAGTTCCGCATGACCGCACACCGCACGTTCGTCCGCCGCGCCGCTTTCGCCGCCACCGCAGGGGCGGCCGCCCTGGTACTCGCCGCCTGTGGCAGCGACAAGCCGGCCGGGGGACACGACATGGGGGCGAAGGAATCCGGCTCGGCCGCGGCCGCCTCGCCCCAGGTCGGCGACCACGGCAAGGCGGAAGGCCGCGACAGTGCCGACGGTCACAACAGCGCCGACGTCTCTTTCTCCAAGGAGATGATCCAGCACCACCGCCAGGCCGTCGAGATGGCCGGACTGGCCGAGGGCCGCGCCGCGTCGAAGGACGTCAAGAGCCTCGCCGCCAGGATCGAGGGGGCCCAGGACCCCGAGATCGAGAACATGTCCGGCTGGCTCACCGCATGGGGTGAGGAAGTCCCCGCCGACATGTCCGGCATGGGCCACGACATTTCCTCGTCCATGCCCGGCATGATGAGCGCCGGCGACATGGAACTCAAGAAGGCCTCCGGCGGCGACTTCGACAAGAAGTTCCTCGCGATGATGGTCAAGCACCACGAGGGCGCCGTCACGATGGGCAGGACCGAGAAGTCCGACGGCAAGTACGGCCCCGCGACGCGGCTCGCCGCCGACGTGGTGACCGCGCAGACCGCCGAGATCGAGCAGATGAACAAGATGCTCGGCAAGAGCTGACGGATCCGAAAGATCCGAAAGATCCGAAAGATCCGAAAGAGCTGACGGATCTGAAAGGTCTGGTGAAACGCCCTGGGGTGGACGCGCCGTACACCCCAGGGGTGTGGCCGACAGGCACCCTGTCGGCCACACCCCGGCAGGGCGCACGCACGGTTGATTGCCGCCGGACCCGTGACGGCACGCGCGATCGGGGGCATGGTGGGAGACCCTCACCGCAACGGCCGCCCGGCAGCCGCGCCGACCGTGAACCGGGACCCGCCACGGCCTGATCGTGCCGGCCCGGGGCACTTGTCCGGTTCGGGCGCCGGCGCCGATGTGTGCGAGGCTCGACGCCAAGGGCCCTCGTACGTCGGCCGGATGGAGGTGTGATGTCCACGCAGAGCCACCGATTGATGATCACCGAGCTGGCGAGCTGTGAAGGCTGCGCGGTGCTGCGGGTCAGCGGCGAACTCGACCAGAGCGGCGAGGAACTCTTCCTGGGCACGCTCGGTGCCTGCGTCGACGCGGGGCACCCGTACCTCGTCCTCGACGTCACCGCGCTCGCCTTCTGCGACTCACGCGGTCTGTACTGTCTGCTGGCCATGCGGTGGCTGCTGGACCGCCGGGGCGGCAAGCTCCTCCTGGCCGGGGCGGGGCGACGGCTGACCGAACTCCTCGCCCAGACCGGCAGTGTCGATCTGCTCCCCGCCCAACGGTCCGTCGGCCAGGCCCTGTTGTCGCTGCCTCCCTCGCACCGGCCGGTCTGGCCGCCGGTGTCGAGCCCCGAGGCGCTGGACGACGGGCCGCCCAGACCCCCGCATCCCCGGCCTCCTTCACCCTGAGGGGGCCCCGGCCTGGGGTGCGCGGGACTCACCCGCCTCGGGCGGCCCCCGGCGCACCGGCGCGCAGGCCGTCCATCACGAGGTCGAACAGCCACCCGGCGCGCGACTGCCAGTCGCCGTGCGGATCGATCTGCCAGAGCCCGGCGATGGCGAGTGTGAAGTCCTCCGGTGTCACCCCGGGGCGGATCGTGCCCGCCTCCTCGTTCGCCTTGAGCAGGAGCGACATGGCCGAAGTCACCGGGCCGTGGCCGAGGGAGGCCAGGCTGCCGCGCGTGGTGGCCTGACGCAGTGCGTCCGCCAGGCCGGCCTTCGCCATGGCGTACTGGGCGAGGCGGTCCATCCATGCGCGCAGGGCCTCGTCGGGAGCGCGGGCCGCGAGCAACTGGGACGCGGTGTCGGCAACCTGCTGCATCTCGTAGCGGTAGACCTCGAGGACGAGGGACTCACGGTTGGGGAAGTTGCGGTAGAACGTTCCCTGGCCGACGCACGCCTTCTTCGCGATCGCGCTCAGCGGGGCGTCCGCCGACCGTGTCAGCTCGACCAGCGCCACTTCCAGGATGCGGTCGCGATTGCGTTGCGCGTCCGAGCGCAGCGGCGCGTCCTTCTTCGGCTGCACCCGTCCCCCTTCCGGGAATCACGAATCCGTACGCCGGTGCCAAGAACCGGAATGCCCTTGCTAAGCGGACAGGTGTCCGTTAGGTTCGACGTAGCGGACACTTGTCCGCTTAGGTCCACCATAGCGGCAGATCCGGCTCGAGTTAACGGCCGCCGCCCACCGCAAGCGGCCTTTCGGCCGACGAGCGCGCGGCAGGCGCACCATCCCGACGTTCTCCCTCTACGCACACCCCTCGCACACGCACAGCCCTCGCACCCCATGAGCGAAAGAAGGCTGATCATGGCCCCATCGACGTCCAGCGTCATCACGCTGAACATCAATGGTGAGAAGTACACGCTGCCCGTCGACCACCGCACCACCCTGCTCGACGCCCTGCGCGAGCGACTCGATCTGCCGGGCACCAAGAAGGGCTGCGACCAGGGCCAGTGCGGCGCCTGCACCGTGCTCCTCGACGGCCGCCGCGCCGTCTCCTGCCTGCAGCTCGCGGTCGCCGCCGAGGGGCGTGAGATCACCACCATCGAGGGCGTGGCCGACGCCGACGGACTGCATCCGGTGCAGCAGGCGTTCCTCGACCTCGACGGGTACCAGTGCGGTTACTGCACCCCAGGCCAGATCTGTTCGGCCCTCGCCGTCATCGAGGAGCACGCGGCGGGCTGGCCCAGCGCAGTCACCGCCGACGTACGGCCGGAGGCGGGTGTCCCGCCGCTGACCGCCGACGAGATCCGGGAGCGGATGAGCGGCAACCTGTGCCGCTGCGGCGCCTACGTCTCGATCGTCAAGGCCGTCGCACGCGCCGCCGGAACGGAGGCAGTCGCATGAAGGAGTTCGGCTACGAGCGCGTCTTCGACGTGCCCGCCGCGGTCGCCCTGCTCGACGCCGACCCCGACGCGCGCTGTCTGGGCGGCGGCACCAACCTCGTCGACCTGATGAAGACGGGCGTCGAGCGGCCGGCCCGGCTCGTCGACGTACGGGAACTGCCGCTCGGCGAGATCGAGTTGACGCCGGACGGCGGCCTGCGCATCGGTGCCACGGTCACCAACAGCGACCTCGCCGCCCATCCCGACGTGCGGCGCCGCTATCCGATGCTCGCGCAGGCCGTCCTCGCGGGCGCCTCGGGCCAGCTGCGCAACATGGCCACCGTCGGCGGCAATCTGCTCCAGCGCACCCGCTGCGGTTACTTCACCGACCTGGCCAAACCCTGCAACAAGCGCACGCCCGGCAGCGGTTGCCCCGCCATCGAGGGGGAGCACCACAACGCCGCGATCCTCGGTGCCTCCGCGCACTGCGTGGCCGTCCACCCCTCGGACATGGGAGTGGCGCTCGCCGCACTCGACGCCGTCGTCGCGTACGAAACGGCGGACGGCCCGGGCGAGTTGGCGCTCGCGGAGTTCTATGTGCCCGTGGGGGAGACCCCGCACGTGGAGACCGCCCTGCCGCCCGGCGCGCTCATCACCGCCGTCATCCTGCCCCCGGCGCCCGTCGCCGCCCTCTCCCGCTACCGCAAGGTCCGCGAGCGCGCGTCCTACGCGTTCGCGATCGGTTCCGTCGCCGCCGCGCTCGACGTCCGGGACGGAGCTGTCCACGAAGTGCGCCTCGCCTTCGGGGCGGTGGCGTCACGACCCTGGCGCGCACGCGAGGCCGAGCGCGTCCTGACCGGCGGCCCCGCCACCGCCGAGGCCTTCGCCGCCGCCGCTGACGCCGAACTCGCGGCCGCCGAGACGCTGCCCCACAATGGATACAAGGTGACGCTGATGCGCAATCTCGTCGTGGCCGTGCTGACCGAGCTCGCCGAGGAGGCCGCCCGATGAGCACGACGACCACGGCGGGCCCGGTGACGGGCACCGTCGGCGCCTCGTACACCCGGGTGGAGGGGCTGGAGAAGGTCACCGGGGCGGCCCGGTACGCGGGGGACGTCCCCGCCGCCGAACTCGCCCACGGCTGGCTGGTGTTGTCCACCGTCGCCCGCGGCCGCATCCGCTCGGTCGAGTCGGACCCCGTCCGCGGGATGCCCGGGGTGCTGGCCGTGCTGCACCACGGCAACGCGCCGCGCGTCGACGGGAACTACATCGGCATGCTGGGGCGGCCCGACCCGATCGTCGAGGTCTTCCAGCACGACCGGGTGCCCTTCGTGGGCTGGCCGGTGGCGCTGGTCGTCGCCGAGACCACGGAGCAGGCCAGGGAGGCCGCCGAGGCGCTGGTGGTGCGGTACGACGAGGAGCCGCACGACGTCGCGTTCTCCGCCGGACACGCCGGCATCTACACACCGGACGGCGACGGCATGCTCGTGGAGAAGGGCGACCTCGCGGCCGAACTCGCCGCGTCCGTCCATGTCGTGGACGCGGAGTACACCACCCCGGAAGAGCACCACGGCACGATGGAACCGCACGCGGCGATGGCGCGCTGGGACGGCGGACGCCTGGAGGTCGTCGACTCCAACCAGGGCAGCATGTGGGTGGCGCAGGAGCTGGCGAAACTGTTCTCGCTCGACCCGGCCTCGGTGCGGGTGCGGTCCGAGCACATCGGTGGTGCCTTCGGGTCCAAGGGTGTGCGCGTGCACCAGATCCTCGCCGTGATGGCGGCGACCGTACTCGACCGCCCGGTCAGGGTCGTCATGACCCGACGTCAGATGTTCTCGCTGGTCGGCTACCGCAGCCCCACGGCCCAGCGCGTCAGGCTCGGCGCCGACGCCGACGGGCGGTTGCGTGCTCTCGACCATCAGGCGCACAGCCTCACGTCGACGGTCCACGAATTCGTCGAGGCCAGCGCCGGGTTCGGGCGTCCGATGTACGCCGCGGACGCTCACCGCAGCGTCAACCGGGTGGTGCGCCTGGACGTGCCGACGCCGACCTTCATGCGCGCGCCCGGTGAGGCTCCGGGCTCGTTCGCCCTGGAGTCCGCGCTCGACGAACTCGCCGAACGGTGCGGCATGGACCCGATCGCGCTGCGTGCCCGCAACGAGCCCGACGTGGGCCCGGTCTCCGGGCTGCCGTTCGGCTCCCGCAACCTGCTGGCCTGCTTCGACGAGGGGGCCCGCAGGTTCGGCTGGGCGGACCGGGACCCACGTCCCGGCGTGCGGCGCGAAGGGCGCTGGCTGCTCGGCACCGGCACGGCGGCGGCCACCTTCCCGGTGATCGTGGCACCGTCCACGGCGGCCGTGACCGCTGAGGCCGACGGCACCTTCACGGTGCGGATCGGCGCGTCGGACGTCGGGACGGGGGCGCGGACCGCGCTGACCCTGCTCGCCGCGGAGGCCCTCGACGTGGCCGGGGAGCGCGTCCATGTGCGCATCGGCGACAGCGACTTCGGCCCGGCGGCGATCTCGGGCGGCTCGATGGGCACCCGCTCCTGGGGCTGGGCCGTCACGGCCGCCGGGCGCGACCTGCGGGAGCAGTTGGCCCTGGGCGGCGACATTCCGCCGCAGGGCATCACCGTGCGATCCGACACCAGCGCCGCCGTCGGCTCCCTCACCCAGAAGGAACGGCACTCCTTCGGCGCCCAGTTCGCCGAGGTCGCCGTCGACGTCACCACCGGCGAGGTGCGCGTACGGCGCATGCTCGGCGTCTTCGCGGCAGGCAGGATCGTCAACCCGCTGACCGCGCGCAGCCAGTTCGTCGGCGGGATGATCTGGGGACTGTCCATGGCGCTGCACGAGGAGGCGATCCGGGACCAGGCCACGGGCGGCCACGTCGGAGCCGACCTCGCGGGCTACCACTTCGCCGCGAACGCCGACGTACCGCTGATCGAGGCGGACTGGGTCGACGACCCGGACGCCGACGACCCCGTCGGGATCAAGGGAATCGGCGAGATCGGCATCGTGGGCGCGGCCGCGGCCGTCGCCAACGCGGTGTGGCACGCGACCGGCGTCCGCCACCGCCACCTGCCGATCCGGCCCGACCGCGTCCTGTCGGCCGGGGCCCCGGCCGAGGGTGACGGCGATGCTTGACATCGCCGACGAGCTGAACCGGTGGGCCGGACAGGGCCGGGACTTCGCCGTCGCCACCGTCGTCTCGGTGGGCGGCAGCGCACCCCGCCCGCCCGGCGCCGCCCTCGCCGTCGACAGCGAGGGCACGGTGATCGGCTCGGTCTCCGGCGGCTGTGTCGAGGCAGCGGTATACGAACTGTGCCTGCAGGTGCTCCAGGACGGCGGGTCCGTCCTGGAGCGGTTCGGCTACAGCGACGAGGACGCCTTCGCCGTGGGGCTCACCTGCGGCGGCGTCATCGAGGTCCTCGTCACGCCGGTACGCGCCGACGCGCCGGACAGGCCCGTGTTCGCGGCGGCGCTCGCGGCCGCCGCCCGCGGCGAGACGGCCGCGCTCGCCCGGGTGGCCCGCGGACCGGCCGAACTGCGAGGCGGGGCACTGCTGGTGAGGGCCGACGGATCGTACGAGGGAGGGCTCGCCGGGGGCTCCGGTCTCGAGCGCACCGTGGCGGGCGAGGCGCGGGCCCTCGTCGCCGCGGGCCGCACCGGCACGTTCGATCTCTCGGCCGACGGCTCCCAATGCGGCGCCGACCTGACCCTCTTCGTCGAGTCGAGCGTGCCACCGCCCCGGATGATCGTCTTCGGCGCCGTCGACTTCGCCGCGGCCCTGGTCCGTACGGGCAAGTTCCTCGGCTACCACGTGACGTTGTGCGACGCACGCCCCGTCTTCACCACGCGGGCCCGCTTCCCTGAAGCCGACGACATCGTCGTCGACTGGCCGGACCGCTACCTGCGGCGCACCACGACCGACGAACGCACGGTCCTGTGTGTGCTCACCCATGACGTGAAGTTCGACATCCCGCTACTGGAGATCGCCCTACGGCTGCCCGTCGCGTTCGTCGGAGCGATGGGCTCACGCCGAACCCACGAGGACCGCGACCGTCGCCTCCGTGAAGTCGGCCTGACCAGCGAGGAGTTGGCGCGCCTGCACTCGCCGATCGGCCTGGACCTCGGCGCCCGCACCCCCGAGGAGACGGCCCTGTCCATCGCGGCGGAAATCATCGCGTCGAGACAGGGCGGCACGGGCGCCCCCCTGACCGCCTCGCGCACACCGATCCATCACGACGGCGAGGCGGGGGAGCGCCGGATGACGTCGGGGCGGATCTGAGATACGACACGACCATAGCTGGAGAGGGCGGGCCATATTCGGTGTGCCCGGCCTCAACGACCCGTGCGGGGAGACGTGTGGAGGCCCCCAGGGTCCTGGCCTGACGCGGCAGCTCGGAAGTGGAGCCGCGCCGTACGGGCCGCCTTCTCCGGTGAAAGGTTCGCACCGTCCCCGTACGCCTCCGCAAAGGCCGGGCCGCCCAGCGCAGCCGTCGCCCTCGCCGTGATGCGGTCCACGTCGCCGCGTTCCGCGGGCGGGAGCGGTGCGCCCGCGCTGCGGCGGGCCGCGTCCGCGGCGCCGAGGAGTGCGGCTGCCCGGCCCCCGTCCTCAGTCAGCGCCGCCGCGCCTGCCAGGCCCTCCAGGGAGAGGGCCACGGCGCGCGGCTCGCCGATGGCACAGGCGACGTCCAGGCCGAGGAGATGATGGGCGGCCGCCCCGGCCGCATCCCCGCGCAGTTCGGCGACGAAGCCCAGTTCGGCCTGGAGCAGATGGTCACCCGCCTCCGACGACACGTCACCGAATTCGTCGCGGATACGCAGCAGATGTGCCCGCGCCGCATCGAGGTCGCCGGAGCGGCGTGCGCCGAGGGCGAGGCCCATCTCCGCGTGGAGTTCGCCGTACTTGTAGCCCTGTTCGGACGCTGATCGCCGCGCTTGCTCGTGCAGTTCGACGGCCCGGTCCCAGTCGCGGTCGAGCAGCGCGAGCCGGCCCAGGCCGGAGAGCCGGGCGGAGACCTCCGCGTCCAGACCGAGTTCCCGCGCCAGACGCAGTCCTTCCTCGTGACGCCGCGCTGACTCCGCGTACCCACCCTTGATCTCGGCGAGCGCCGCGAGTGGCTCCACCGTCTGCAACTCGCCCCACTGGTCGCCGAGTTCACAAAAGATTCTCGCGCTGCGCAGCCCGTCGCGCCCGAGGGCGTCCAGGTCGCCACGGATCAGCGCGTGCATCGACCGCAGCCCGAGAGCCGCGGCCGTACCCCACCGGTCGTCCGCGGCGGCGAAGAGAGCGAGCGCCCGCGAGACCGCCTCCTCACTGGCGGTGAGGTCACCCGACCTGAACAGGCCGTACGCGGAGAACCACAGGGCGCGCCCCCGCCGCACCGGATCGGTGATCGCCACGTCATGGCACGGCGCCGCTGGCGGTCGCTCACCGGTCATCAGTCCGAACGCATCGCTCAATAGGCGGAGTTCGCCCGCGGACGGCACCACCGCGAGCACGGCGGACAGGGCCCGACGGGCCTCGCTCAGGCGGCCGCGCAGCAGCCACCACCAGGACAGGGCGGTGGCCAGGCGCACGGCGTCGTCGGTAGCGCCACTCGTCGACGCGCGCCGCGTCGCCTCGTCGAGCGCCGCCCGCAGATTGGCGGTCTCGGCGTCGAGCCGGCCGAGCCACTCGCGCTGCCCACCGCCACGGAGGCGGGGCTCGGCGCGCTCGGCCAGTTCCGTGTAGTGCCGCAGATGGCGGTGGCGTACCGCGGCGAGTTCATCCGTCTCGTGCAGGCGCTCCTTCGCGTACGCGGCGACGGACTCGAGGAGCCGGTAGCGGGGGCCGGCGCCGCCGGGGTCGGTCACCACGACGACCAGCGACCGGTCGACCAGTCGCGTCACGAGGTCGAGAACCTCGTCGTGGCGCACCCCGTCGCCCGCGCACACCTCCTCCGCCGCGTCCATAGTGCAGCCGTCGCGCTGCACGGCCAGGCGGCGCAGCACGATCCGCTCGGAAGCGCTGAGCAGCTCCCAGCTCCAGTCGATCACCGCCCGCAGAGTCTGCTGACGCGGTGGCGCACCCCGCCGCCCCGACGTCAGCACCCGGAAACGGTCCTCGAGCCGGGCCGCCAACTCCTCTACGCCCAGGGCCCGTACACGTGTGGCCGCCAGTTCGAGCGCGAGCGGGATGCCGTCGAGGCGCCGGCAGATCTCCAGAACCGCCGCACGGGTCTCAGGAGTGGCTTCGTCGGGCGAGAAGCCGGGGGAGGCCGCCGCCGCGCGCGCCGTGAACAGGCTTACCGCGTCGGCGGGCTGCAGTGGCTCGACCAGATGGACCGTCTCCCCGGCGACGCACAGCGGCTCCTGGGTCGTGGTCAAGATCCGCAGGTGCGGTGCGCGGCCCAGCAGCGTCCCGGCGAGCCGCGCCACCGAATCGACGACCTGCTCGCAGTTGTCCAGGACGAGCAGCGTCCTGCGGTCCCGCAGGGCCGTGGCGAGCCGTTGCTCGGGCCCGGCCGCCGCGCCTTGTCCGGGCGGACCCGAAAGCGCGTCGTCGCGCAAGCCCAACGCGGCGGAGACGACCTGGGCGAGATCGGCCACGCTCCCGCGCTCACCGGCGAGTTCGACCAGCCACACCCCGTCCGGGGCGTCCTGGTTCCGCCGGGCCGCCTCGACCGCGAGCCGCGTCTTGCCGACCCCGCCGGGGCCGGTGAGCGTGACCAGGCGTTCCGTGGCAAGGAGTTGACCGATCTCGGCCAGGGAGCGCTCACGGCCCACGAGCGCGGTGAGCGGGGCGGGAAGGTTCGACCGAGGGCGTTCGGACGGCGGCGGCGCGGCTCCCGCAGGAGAGGTCGGGGGAGGTGCGAGCGCCGGGTCCTGGCGCAGGATCGCCTCGTGGAGCGCGGCCAGTTCGGGGCTCGGGTCGAGGCCGAGCTCGTCCGCGAGCCGGCCCCGCAGGTCCGCGTACGAGGCGAGGGCCTCGCTCTGCCGGCCCGTCAGATACAGCGCCCGCAGCTGGACGGCGCGGAGCCGCTCCCGGAGAGGATGGCGCGCGACGAGGTCCGCCAGCTCCCCGGTGAGGAGCGTGAGGTCGCCCGACTCCAGGAGCGCCTCGGCCCGTTCCTCCCGGACGGCCAGCCGCTGCTCCGTCAGACGCTGCGCAGCAGTACGTACGAACTCCTCGTCCGCGAAATCCGCGTAGGCCGGACCACGCCACAACTCCAGTGCCTCGGTGAGGCGTTCGGTCCGTTCGCGCGGACCCGACGCGGATCCCGCCCGGTCCACCAGGGACAGGAAGCGGTCGGCGTCCACCTCGTCCCCGGCCTCGTCGAGACGGAGCCGGTAGCCGGGAGCCTGGCGCACCACGCGGTCGCGGCCGAGCGCCTTGCGCAGCTGAGAGACCTTCGCCTGGAGGGCGTTGGCGGGATTCCCAGGAAGATCGTCGCCCCACAGGCCGTCGATGAGACGGTCGGCGGAGACGGGCCGCCCCTCGTGGACCAGGAGCGCGGCGAGGAGGGCCCTGACCTTCACCTCGGGAACCACGACCGGATCCCCGTCGCCGTCCCACACCGTCAGTGGACCAAGCACCCCGAACCGCATGCGAGCACCGTACACACGCCGTGGCCGCCGACCGTCAGCGGACCGTCAGCGTTCCCGAAGCCCCGACCTGCACTGTCGACGCATGACCGGAACAGATTTCACCAGAACAGAGCCGACCCGCACACCACCCGCCGCCGCACCATCCACCGCCTTCGCCACCGAGAACCGCAAGCTGCCGCTCCCCGCCCTGCTCGCCCTCGCCACCGCTGTCTTCGTCACGAGCCTGACGGAGACCCTGCCCGCGGGTCTGCTGCCCGCGATGAGCCGTGACCTGGGCGTCGGCGAATCGGCCACCGGGCAGACCGTGACGGTCTACGCGATCGGCACCGCCCTCACGGCGATCCCCCTCACCGCGGCCACCGCCGGATGGCGCCGCAAGCGGCTCCTGACGACGGCGATGGCGGGGTTCGGCGTCGCCAACACGGTCACCGCCCTCTCGACGAACTTCCCCCTCACGATGGTGGCCCGTTTCGTGGCCGGAGTCGCGGCCGGCCTGGCCTGGGCGCTGCTCGCCGGCTACGCCCGGCGCCTCGCGCCCGCCCACCTCCAGGGCAGGGCCATCGCGATCGCGATGGCGGGTATCCCGGTCGCACTGTCCCTGGGCGTTCCCGCGGGCACGTTCCTCGGCAAGGCCGTGAACTGGCAGATCGCGTTCGTGAGCATGACCGTCCTCACCGTCGCCCTCCTCGGCTGGATCGCCGCGGCCGTCCCCGACCAGCCGGGACTGCGACAGGGAGCCCGGCCGCCGATGCTGCGGGCGCTCCGCGTCCCCGGCGTGTCCCCGGTCCTCTTCGTCACCCTCGTCTTCGTCCTCGCCCACACCGTCCTCTATACGTACGTCGCCACGTTCCTCGACGGAGTCGGCATGGGGAACTCCACCGATCTCGTGCTGCTCGTCTTCGGCGCCGCGTCCCTGGCGAGCATCTGGATCGTGGGCGCAATGATCAACCGCCACCTGCGCGCCCTGACCGTCGCGGCCGCCCTGCTGGTGGGCGTGGCGGCGGCCGTCCTGGCCCTGCTGTCCGACAGTTCCGCTCTGGTGTACGCGGCCGTGACGCTGTGGGGCCTCGGCTGGGGCGGCGCCCCCACACTCCTGCAGACCGCCGCGGGCGACGCGGGCGGCGAGTCGGCGGACGCCGCGCAGGCCATGCTCGTCACCCTCTGGAACGTGGCCATGGCCGGCGGCGGAATCGCCGGCGGGATCCTCCTCGACCTGGTCGGATCCCGCTCCTTCCCCTGGACGGTCCTCCTGCTCCTGGTTCCCGTACTCGCCGTGGTCGTCACTGCCCGCACCCACGGATTCCCCGCCCGCCGCACGGCGCGGACCTCATGAACGCCCACACCACACCCCGTCACACCACTCACCCCGATTCGAGGAGCACCGCCATGACGACGTCCCGCCTGTTCGACACCGCCCGTCTCGGCGCGCTGACCCTGCCCAACCGCCTCGTCATGGCGCCCATGACCCGTAACCGCGCCTCCGCGGACGGCGTCCCGCAGCCCGTCATGGCCACCTACTACGCCCAGCGCGCCACCGCGGGCCTGATCATCGCCGAGGCGTCCACGCCCAGCGCCGTCGGGCAGACCTACGCCAACATCACGGCCATCCACAACGCGGCCCACGTCGAGGGCTGGCGACATGTGACCGACGAGGTCCGCGCCGCCGGCGGCCGGATGTTCCTCCAGATCCAGCACGGCGGCCGGATCGGCCACCCCGACAACAGCGGACTGACCCCGATCGCCCCCTCGCCGGTGCCGCTCCCCGACACCGTCCACACCCCGACCGGCCACCAGCCCGCCGTCGTACCGAGGGAGATGACGCCCGACGACATCCGCACCACCGTGGCCGACTTCGCCGAGGCCGCCCGCAAGGCCGTGGCGGCGTGCTTCGAAGGCGTCGAGGTGCACGGCGCCAACGGCTACCTCCTCCACCAGTTCCTCGGCCAGGGCACCAACCACCGCACCGACGCCTACGGAGGAACGGCCGAGGGGCGGGTCCGGTTCGTGGTCGAGGTCGTACGTGCCGTCGCGGACGCGATCGGCCCCGAGCGGGTGGGCCTGCGGATCTCTCCGGGACTCACCGTCAACGGCATGGACGAGGGAGACACCGACGACATCTACCCCGCACTCGTCGACGCCCTCTCGGACCTGGACCTCGCCTATCTGCACATCGTCTTCGCCGACCCGGACAATCTGCTCTTCCAGAACCTCCGCAAGCGCTGGACCGGCACGCTGATCGCCAACCCCGTGCTGCCGCGGGAGCGGATTCCGGCCGACGGCGGCAGAAGCGAGGGGGAGCGCCTTTTGGCCGCCGGCGCCGACCTGGTGGCGCTCGGCCGGCCGTTCCTGGCCAACCCCGACCTGGTCGAGCGGCTGCGAGTGGGCGCGCCGGTCAACCAGGTCCGGGACAGGTACCTGATGTACGTGGGAGGGGAGACGGGCTACACGGACTACCCGTCCCTGTCCGACAGCCGGCGGTGAAGTGAATACCAGGCGCCCGGGGCCCCTGGTTTGCTCAATCCGGGGTGAAGGTTCACGGCGACGCGCGAAATATTCTGGCTCACCGTGCTCCGAAGCCCGGTCCGTGCTAGTGTTGATCTCAGTTGCAGTTGTGGTTCCCATAGATACTTCAAGTGCCTTAGGTGACTTCACGTTGCCGGGCGCTTTTCTATTTCCGGATGCATTTTTCCGGGCGGGGCAATCATTGCGGCGACGCCGAGGTCCACACAGTGTGGGCCACGGGCACTGCCCCGAAGGAGAATTTGCATATGGCTACTGGCACCGTGAAGTGGTTCAACTCGGAAAAGGGCTTCGGCTTCATCGAGCAGGAGGGTGGCGGCCCCGACGTCTTCGCCCACTACTCGAACATCGCCACCCAGGGCTTCCGTGAGCTTCAGGAAGGCCAGAAGGTGAACTTCGATGTCACGCAGGGCCAGAAGGGCCCGCAGGCGGAGAACATCGTTCCCGCCTGACGCTGAAGCGTTGAGCGCAGCTGGTGCCCGTACCCTGGTGGTACGGGCACCAGCTCGTTGCTGTTTGCGGGGTATCCCGCCCGGGTAGGCACGACCACCGGGTGGCACACCACCCCGGCGGGGCGCCAAGACCCCCGCACCCCATTGATCCGGCCCGTCCGAGAGCCGCCTGCCGCAGCGGAATCCCAGCATTCCGACGTCAGGCGTCGCCATTCTCCGTACCGGCGCGCCGGCTGATTTTCAGTCTGTTATTCGGCTCGTTCTTGCAATTCGTCCGGCACTCATGCGCCGGGAATTCCTCGATACGTGCCATATCGAGGAAGGTTCTCCATGAACCGTTCAGCTCGCACGAACGACCGCTACTCCAACCCCCGCCGGGGCTCCGCCGGCGGCGACCGGGGCGCCCGTTTTCGACCCCAGGGCCAGGGCCAGGGACGCTCCGGCGGCAAGAGCTCCGGCGGCTACGGGCGCAGGCCCGCCGCGCCGCAGGGCGAGTTCGCGCTGCCTGTCACCGTCACGCCCGCCCTCCCCGCCGTGGAGACCTTCGGTGAGCTCGACCTGCCGGCCGAGATCCTCAAGACGCTGACCGGCCTGGGTGTGACCGTGCCGTTCCCGATCCAGGCGGCCACCCTGCCGAACTCGCTCGCGGGCCGGGACGTCCTCGGCCGCGGCCGCACCGGCTCCGGCAAGACGCTCGCCTTCGGACTCGCGCTTCTCGCGCGCCTCGCAGGTCAGCGCGCCGACGCCAAGCAGCCCTTCGGCCTGATCCTCGTCCCCACGCGCGAGCTCGCCCAGCAGGTCACCGAGGCGCTCACCCCGTACGCCCGGTCGCTGAGGCTGCGGATGGCCACCGTCGTCGGCGGTATGTCCATCGGCCGTCAGGCCAGTGCCCTGCGCGGTGGCGCCGAGGTCGTCGTCGCGACGCCCGGACGCCTCAAGGACCTCATCGAGCGCAAGGACTGCCGTCTGGACCGGGTGAAGATCACCGTCCTGGACGAGGCCGACCAGATGGCCGACATGGGCTTCATGCCGCAGGTCACCGAGCTGCTCGACCTCGTGCACCCCGAGGGGCAGCGCATGCTGTTCTCGGCGACCCTGGACCGCAACGTCGACCTGCTGGTGCGCCGCTACCTGCACGACCCGGTCGTCCACTCCGTCGACCCGTCGGCGGGCGCCGTCACCACGATGGAACACCACGAACTGCATGTGCACGGCGCCGACAAGTTTGCCGCCGCCACCGAGATCGCGGCCCGCGACGGGCGGGTCATCATGTTCCTGGACACCAAGCACGCCGTCGACCAGTTCACCAAGCACCTGCTCGGCAGCGGCGTGCGGGCCGCGGCCCTGCACGGCGGCAAGTCCCAGCCGCAGCGCACCCGCACCCTGGCCCAGTTCAAGGCCGGTACGGTCACGGCGCTCGTCGCCACCAACGTCGCGGCGCGCGGCATCCACGTCGACAACCTCGACCTCGTGGTCAACGTCGACCCGCCGAGCGACCACAAGGACTACCTGCACCGCGGCGGCCGCACCGCCCGTGCCGGTGAGTCCGGCAGCGTCGTCACCCTGGTCCTGCCCAACCAGCGCCGCGACATGAGCCGGCTGATGCGCGACGCCGGTATCCGGCCGCAGATCACCCAAGTCCGGTCGGGCGAGGCCGAGTTGAGCCGTATCACCGGTGCTCAGGCGCCCTCCGGCGTCCCGATCACCGGCACCGCGCCGGCCACGGAGCGCCCCAAGCGCGGCGGTGCCCCGTTCCGCGGCATGGGCTCGCGCCCCGGCCGCGCCGGTGGTGACTCGCGCCGCACCTCCGAGGCCCGCCAGCTCGCCGACGCCCGCAAGGCCGCGCGGGTCCGCCGCGCCGGCTGAGACATACGCACGAAGGCCGGAGGCCCTGGACCGATATCGGTCCAGGGCCTCCGGCCGTTCTGCTGCTGTCAGCCCTTGCGGGTGTTGATTTCCTCGGTGAGCTGGGGGACGACGTCGAAGAGGTCGCCGACGACGCCGTAGTCGACGAGGTCGAAGATCGGGGCCTCGGCGTCCTTGTTGACCGCGACGATGGTCTTCGAGGTCTGCATGCCGGCCCGGTGCTGGATCGCGCCGGAGATACCGTTGGCGATGTACAGCTGCGGAGACACGGACTTGCCGGTCTGGCCGACCTGGTTGGAGTGCGGGTACCAGCCCGCGTCGACCGCGGCGCGCGAGGCGCCGACCGCCGCTCCCAGGGAGTCGGCGAGGGCCTCGATGACCGTGAAGTTCTCGGCGCCGTTGACGCCGCGGCCGCCGGAGACCACGATCGCGGCCTCGGTCAGGTCCGGGCGCCCGGTCGAGGCGCGCGGCGTGCGCGCGGTGACCTTGGTACCGGTGGCCTGCTCACTGAACGTCACGGCCAGCGCCTCGACGGTGCCGGCCGCCGGAGCAGCCTCGACCGGGGCACTGTTGGGCTTGACGGTGATGACCGGGGTGCCCTTGGAGACACGGGACTTGGTCGTGAACGAGGCGGCGAACGCGGACTGCGTGGCGATGGGACCGGAGTCGCCGGCCTCGAGGTCGGTGGCGTCGGTGATGACACCCGAGCCGACCCGCACCGCCAGGCGCGCGGCGATCTCCTTGCCCTCCGCCGAGGACGGCACCAGGACCGCGGCCGGCGACACGCTGTTGTAGGCGGCCTGCAGCGCGTCCACCTTCGGCACGACCAGGTAGTCGGCGTACTCGGACGCCTCGTGCGTGAGGACCTTGACCGCGCCGTGCTCGGCCAGCACGGTCGCGGTGCCGGCGGCACCGTTGCCGAGGGCGACGGCGACCGGTTCGCCGATCCGGCGGGCCAGCGTCAGCAGCTCAAGGGTGGGCTTGCGGACGGCACCGTCCACGTGATCGACGTAGACCAGAACTTCAGCCATGGGACTTCTTCTCCTGCATGCGAAAGAGTGAGACGGAAGGGGACGGCCGGGCTAGATGAACTTCTGGCCCGCGAGGAACTCGGCGAGCTGCTTGCCGCCCTCGCCCTCGTCCTTGACGATCGTGCCCGCGCTGCGCGCCGGACGCTCAGCCGCCGCGTCCACGACCGTCCACGCACCCGCCAGACCCACCTCGTCGGCCTCCAGGCCCAGATCCGACAGATCCCAGGACGTGACCGGCTTCTTCTTCGCCGCCATGATCCCCTTGAACGACGGGTACCTGGCCTCGCCCGACTGGTCGGTCACCGACACCACCGCCGGCAGCGAAGCCTGAACCTGCTCCGAGGCCGTGTCACCGTCACGACGACCCGTCACCACACCACCCTCGACGGACACCTCCGACAGCAGCGTCACCTGCGGCACACCCAGCCGCTCCGCCAGCAACGCCGGAACCACACCCGCCGTGCCGTCCGTCGACGCCATACCCGAGACCACCAGGTCGAAGCCGGCCTTCTCGATCGCCTTCGCCAGCACCAGCGACGTGCCCACGATGTCCGTGCCGTGCAGATCGTCGTCCTCGACATGGACCGCCTTGTCCGCGCCCATCGACAACGCCTTGCGCAACGCGTCCTTCGCGTCCTCCGGACCCACCGTCAACACGGTGACCTCCGCATCGTCCGCCCCGTCCGCGATCTGCAACGCCTGCTCGACCGCGTACTCATCCAGCTCCGACAGCAGCCCGTCCACATCATCACGGTCCACCGTCAGGTCATCAGCGAAATGCCGGTCCCCCGTCGCGTCCGGCACATACTTCACGGTGACAACGATCCTCAAGCTCACGCCGGCTCTCCTACCCTCTGGTTCCTGAAAGTGACACTATGGCACTCAGTACCCTCTGGCAAGGTACGTGGTGCCAGAGGAGCCGCTTCGGTGTTACGTTCCCGGCATGACTGAGGCGACCAGACCGGCCAAGAAAGCGCCGATGCGCGAGGTGCTCGCCGAGGCGGCGTTCCAGCTCTTCCTCGACCGGGGTTTCGAGCAGACCACGGTCGACGACATCGTCGCCCGTGCGGGTGTCGGGCGCAGGTCGTTCTTCCGGTACTTCCCGTCCAAGGAGGACGCGGTCTTCCCGGATCACGAGCGCTGCCTCGCCGACATGACGGCGTTCCTCGAAGAGGCCGACGGCGGTGATCCGGTGGGTACCGTCGCCGACGCGGCGCGCCTCGTGCTGCGCATGTACGCGGCCAACCCCGAGTTCTCCGTGCAGCGGTACCGCCTCACGCGTGAGGTGCCGGGGCTGCGGACGTACGAGCTGTCGGTGGTGCGGCGCTACGAGCGCACCCTGGCGGGCTATCTGCGGGAGCGTTTCGAGGGGGAGCGGGACGGCGCGCTGCGGGCCGAGGTGATCGCCGCGTCCGTCGTCGCCGCCCATAACAACGGGCTCCGCACCTGGCTCCGTTCGGGTGGTGAGGGGGACCCGTACGCGGCCGTGGACCACGCTCTGGGAATGGTGCGCGGTGTGTGGAGTGGCGCGGATCAGGGTGCGGCCCTGCCCGCCGCCGAGGACGAAGTCGTCGTGATGGTCGCCCCGAAGGGTGCCCCGATGTGGCAGGTCGTGCAGCGGATCGAATCGGCCCTGGGTCAGGGCTGAGGGGCTCGATCCGGAGATGGATCGGCTTGATTTGGCACTCAGTACCTTTACAACGTGGAACTCAGTGCCATACGGTGCGGAGGCGCCGACGCGATGGTGCGGCGCATCAGAGCCGAGCGCAGGGGGCCGAGCCGTGTCCGAGACAGCAACCCACACCGCGCCGATCGGGCACGCGGTGTCCCACACCGCGCCGATCGGGCACGCGGTGTCCCACACCGCGCCGACCGGGCCCGACGGGACCGGCCTGACGATCCAGCGCTGCCGATGGTGCGGCACCGCCTCGTTCCGGCGGCTTCTGTGCCCGGTGTGCGCGTCGAGCGATCTGCAGGCCGAACACAGCGACGGTCTTGGCGTCGTCGTGCAGTCCAGCGTCGTGAACCGGTACACGGGCACGGCACGCAACGAGTCCCTGGTCCGATTCCCCGAAGGCTTCGTGTTCCGGTGCCGTGTCGTCGGTGCCGCCCCGAACCTGGTGTGGATCGGCGCCCGGGTGCGACCCGTGGCCGGCAGCGACCCCGACGCGGGGGAAGTGGTCTTCGAGCTGTGCGACACGGGCGGACGCACCGACTGGCAGTGACTCTGCCGCATTGCGACAACTGGTGGCCGGCAACCGCGGGCGGCCGGAAGAGAGGACGATCTTCGATGCGTGCGTTCGGCAGAGTGGGCGTGGTGGGCTGCGGCCTGATGGGATCGGGCATCGCGGAGGTCTGCGCCCGAGCCGGTCTCGACGTCCTGGTCGCCTAGCGCGGCGAAGAGGCGCTTGCGGCGGGCAAGTCCCGTATCACCGCGTCCCTCGACCGCGGCCTGCGCAGCGGCAAGGTGGGCGCGGATGACCGCGAAGCCGCCCTCGCCAGGCCGGAGTTCACCACCGACCTCGACGAGTTCGCCGACCGTGACCTGGTCGTCTCCGCCGTCAGGAGGTCGGGCGCGGCTTCTGCGCGTACGACAGTTGAGCCGGGCGCACCCGGCGCCGGTCAGAAGTCGACCGGGTCCCGGATCAGCGGGCATGTCATGCAGTGGCCGCCGCCTCGGCCGCGGCCGAGTTCCGCGCCGACGATGGTGATGACCTCGACGCCCGCCTTGCGCAGCAGCGTGTTCGTCTGGGTGTTGCGGTCGTACGTGATGACGACGCCCGGCTCGACCGCGACGGCGTTGTTGCCGCTGTCCCACTGCTGGCGCTCGGAGGCGTAGACGTCGCCGCCGGTCTCGATCACGCGCAGTGCACCGAGGCCGAGCGCCTTCGCCACGACGTCAACGAACGGGCGCGTGCCCTCGTCGGTGATGTGGAGGCCGGACGGATCGTCGCCGGGGCGCAGCGTGAAGGTGTGGACCGCGTCCACGATGGCCGGGTAGAGCGTGACGATGTCGCGGTCGGCGAAGGTGAAGACGGTGTCCAGGTGCATGGCGGAGCGCAGCTTCGGCATGCCGGCGACGATGACCTGGTCCGCCGCGCCGTTCTCGAACAGTGCGGCCGCCACCTGCGTGATCGCCTGGCGTGAGGTGCGTTCGCTCATGCCCATCAGGACGACGCCGTTGCCCACGGGCATGATGTCGCCGCCCTCGAACGTGGCCTGGCCCCAGTCCTGTTCGGGGTCTCCCCACCACACGGTGGAGCCGGTGAAGTCGGGGTGGAACGTGTAGATCGCCTTCATCAGCAGGGTCTCGTCGTGGCGCGCGGGCCAGTACAGCGGGTTGAGGGTGACGCCTTCGTACAGCCAGCAGGTCGTGTCGCGGGTGTAGAGAGTGTTGGGCAGGGGCGGCATCAGGTACTCGCGTACGCCCGTCGACTCGCGGACCAGGGCGACGTAGTCGGAGCGGAACTCGTCCGGCAGGTCGGTGGTGGCCAGGCCGCCGATCAGATATTCGGTGAGACGGTGCGGGCTGAGCTCGTCGAGGAAGGCCCGGGTGTCGTCCATGAGGCCGAGGCCGACCTCGTTCGCGACGATCTTGCGGTCCAGGAGCCAGGCCTTCGCCTCGGGGATCGTCATGGTCTCGGTGAGGAGTTCGTGCAGTTCGACGACGTCGACGCCGCGTCCGCGCAGCTTGTTGACGAAGTCGGCGTGGTCGCGCTGGGCGTTCTCCACCCACATCACGTCGTCGAAGAGGAGGTCGTCGGAGTTGGTCGGGGTGAGCCTGCGGTGGGCGAGGCCGGGCGCGCAGACCAGGACCTTGCGCAGCGTGCCGACCTCGGAGTGGACGCCGAGCACCGGCTCGGCCGTGGTGTCGTTGCTGGTCACGATGTGCCTTTCCAGAGTGTCGGTGTGACGGGCGGGCCGGTCAGAGGCTGATCCAGCCGGCCGCCAGGGCGATGACACCGAGGACAGCTCCGGCCACGGACACCGCGAGGATGACGAGTTCGGCGGGGGAGAACAGGCGTCTGCCCTGTTCGCGGCGGGCCATCACGAAGAGGACCGTGGCGGGCGCGTAGATGATGAACGACACCAGGACGAACTTCATCCCGGCCGCGTAGAGAAGGAACGCGGTGTAGACGGTCGCGATGCCCGCCACGACGAGTTCGCCGCGCGAGTCGTGGGCCCTGACCGTGAGCGCGTCCGGCCGCACTGCGATCTTCACGGCGAACGCGGCGGCCAGCAGGAACGGGATCAGCGACAGGGCGCTCGTCAGATCGAGCGCGAAGTTGAACGCGTCGTCCGAGAACGAGGTGATGACCAGGACGACCTGGGAGAGGGCCGTGGTCATCACGAGTGCGGGCACAGGAACGTCGGCGCGGCTCGTGCGGGCCAGGAACCGCGGCATGTCACTGTCCCGGGCGGCGACGAGGAGGACCTCGGCCGCCATCAGCGTCCACGCGAGATATGCGCCGAGCACGGAGATGATCAGGCCGACGCTGACGAACACCTTGCCCCAGGTGCCGACCGCCGCCTCGAGGACGCCCGCCATGGACGGCTGGCGCAGCTCGGCGATCTCGCTCATCGGCAGGATGCCGTACGACACGATCGTGACGGAGGCGAAGACGGCGAAGACGCTCAGGAAACCCAGCACGGTCGCGCGTCCGACGTCCTCGCGGCGTTTGGCGTGGCGGGAGTAGACGCTCGCGCCCTCGACGCCGAGGAACACGAAGACCGTGGCCAGCATCGTCCCTCTGACCTGGTGGAACAGTGAGCCCGCGTAGTCGGCGCCGCCGAAGTTCTCCGCGAAGACATGCGGTTTGAGGCAGAACAGGGCCAGCAGGACGAAGACGAGGATCGGCACGACCTTCGCGACGGTGACGATGCGGTTGATCGTGGCGGCTTCCTTGACGCCCCGCCGGATGAGGAAGAAGAACGCCCACAGCCCTGCGGAGGAAAGGATGATCGCGAGGGCGGTGTCGCCGTCGCCGAGGGCGGGGGCGATCGCGCCGATGGTCGACATGATCAGTACCCAGTACGTCACATTGCCGACGCAGGCGCTGGCCCAGTAGCCGAACGCCGAGAAGAAGCCGAGGTATTCGCCGAACCCCGCCTTGGCGTACGCGTAGACACCGGCGTCCAGGTCGGGCCTGCGGACGGCGAGCTTCTGGAAGACGAAGGCGAGCATCAGCATGCCGGTGCCGGCGATGGCCCACGCGATCAGGGCGCCGGCGACGCCGGTCTCCTGGGCGAAGCGGCTCGGCAGGGAGAAGACGCCGGCGCCGACCATGGATCCGACGACCATCGTCGTCAGCGTGATCAGGGTCAGCTTGGCCGCGGGCGACTGCTCGGGCTGGTCGGCGGCGAGGGAGCCTTGTGCCTGCGTCATGTCTTCCTCTGGCCGTGGGGCGTTGGAACCGACAGAGGACGACCATATTCATAGAATGTCCGTCATGTCCCCTTGGGGGGTGTGCGGGTGGCAAGGGGAGTAGTGCCGCGCGACGAACCGGAATTTCGGGCATATCGTGCATCGAGGAAGCCTTGTGAAGCCTCACGCCTCCGGAAAGGCGCTCCCATGCAGCCCGAACTGACACCCGCCGTGCTCGCGTCGCTGCGCCGGCCCCGGCACTATCCGGCAGTGTCGGTCCTCATGCCCACGCACCGGCGCAAGCCGGACAACGCGCAGGACCCCATCCGGCTGCGCAATCTGCTGGCCGGCGCGGCCAAGGAGCTGGAGGCCGATCCCGCGGTGACCCCGGAGCGCCGCCAGGACGTCCTCGAGCACCTGGATCTGGCGCTCGCGGAGATCGACCTCGAACACGCCGAGGACGGTCTGGCGATCTTCGCCTCGCCGAGCGAGCACCACGTGTGGTCGCTGCCACGCACCGTCCCCGAACGGGTCGTCCTCGCCGACACGTATCTGACCCGCAATCTCGTCGCCGCGTACACCGCCGAACAGCCCTACTGGGTCCTCGCCGTCTCGGCGGACCGCGCCGCGCTGTGGAGGGGCGACGCGCGGCGCCTCGTGGAGCAGCACGCCGCCGGATTCCCGCTGTCCCGGAGCCTCGACGACCCCGACGCCGAGCGCAAGGAGCGCATCGGGGACCTGTCGAGCACCTACCGCGACGAGCAGACCCGCCAGTTCCTCCGGCAGGTCGACACGGCGCTCGGCGAGGCCCTGGCTCCGACGGCGCGGCTGTACGTCGCCGGTGAGCAGGCGGCCGTCACCCTGCTCAACGAGGTCGGAACGGCCACCGAGCACGCCGTCCCCGTGGCCCACGGCGGGCTCGCGAACGCCCGAGCGGAAGCAGTGCGCGAGGCGGTGCTGCCCGCCGTCGCCGCACAGGAGCAGCAGAGCGTGGCCGCCACAATGGCGGACATCGAGCGCGCCCGGGGATGGAAGGAGTTCGCCGCGGGCGTGGACGAGGTGTGGGAGCACGTCGCCGCCGGGCGGGTCCGCGCACTCGTCGTCGAGGAGCACTTCCGTACCACCGTCCGGCTGGACGGCGACCACCTGGTCCCGGCCGAGCCCGGCGACCTGGACGCCCACGACGACATCGTCGACGAGATCGTCGAACGGGCCCTGGAGACGGGCGCCGAGGTGCGTTTCGTCCCCGACGGAACCCTCCCGGAGGGGACGGGAATCGTCGGAATCATGCGTTATTGACCTCGCCGACACCCCTGTCAGAGGTGTCGGAAAAGAGCCAGAGCTTTCGGAGAGATTCAAGGAGACGTCTGAATGAGTGCCGGTTCCCCCGGGAAGAAGCCAGCGCCGCGCCGGCGGCGGTCCATGACGGCCGTCCTCGCGGTGCTCGCCGCCGCGACAAGCGCCGCGGCCCTCGTGTCGTGCGGCACGGACAACGGCAACAACAGTTCGTCGAGCGTCAGCCCGCGCGCGACACCCCCCAATACGGCTTCCTTCTCCGGCACCCCGCCCTCCGCGATGGCGTCGTCAGCCAAGTCGGCCGTCGCCTCGGCGAGGGCGGAGGCCTCGGCGGCGGCGAGCTCCGCTTCGGCCAGGGCCTCCGAGTTCGAGGCGTCCGTGTCGGCCGAGGTGGAACGGGCCAACGCCGCGGCCGCCAGTGAACTCATGAAGGTCGAGGGCCAGGGCAACGCCACGGCCGACGTCGCCCTCACCGGCAAGCCGAGGTCCCAGACGGGCGGCGTGTTCGCCGTCGTCGTCAACATCACCAACCGCACCGACAAGAAGGCGTCCTACGCCGTGCAGGTCGACTTCAAGGACGCCGACGGCAAGGTCGTCGAGACCCGGTACGTCGGCGCGGAGAACCTCGACCCCGGCGAGCGGGCCCAGCCCCTCGCCATCAGCCGCAAGCCCCCGGAGATGAAGCTGACCGCGAAGGTCGCCAAGGCGCAGCGCTACTGAGCCCGAGCGGCGCTACTGAGACTGAGACTGAGCAGCGCTGCCTGAGAGCGCGGCGCCGCGGAGAAGTGCCTCAGGGCCGGAGCAACTGCGTGAAGCGTTCGACGTCGACGTTGCCGCCGCTGACGATCACACCGACGCGGCGGCCGCGCAGCTGTCCGGCCAGGGCGCGCGCGGCGGCGAAGCCGAGGCAGCCCGTCGGCTCGACGACGGTCTTCATCCGGGTGTGGAAGATCCGCATGCACTCGACGAGTTGGTCGTCCGTCGCGGTGAGGATGTCGTCGACGCCGTCCTTGATGACGGCGAAGGTGTGCTTGCCCAGGTGCCGTGTCTGCGCGCCGTCCGCGATCGTCTGCGGGGTGTCGATGTCGACGATGTGGCCCTCACGCAGCGACTGCCTGCCGTCGTCGCCCGCCTCGGGCTCGACGCCGTAGACCGCACAGCCCGGGGACAGGGCGCGGGCGGCGAGGATCGACCCGGAGAGCAGCCCGCCGCCGCCCAACGGCACGAACAGCGCGTCGAGTTCGCCGACCTCCTCGAACAGTTCCTTGGCCGCGGTGCCCTGGCCCGCCATCACATCCGGGTGGTCGTACGGCGGGATCAGCGTCAGGCCCCGCTCGGCGGCGACCCGGTGCCCGATCTCCTCGACGTTCTCCGAGTAGCGGTCATACATCACGACCTCCGCGCCGTACCCCTTGGTGGCGGCCAGCTTGGCCGCGGGCGCGTCGTGCGGCATGACGATGGTCGCGGGCATTTCCAGGATGGCGGCGGACAGGGCCACGGCCTGCGCGTGGTTGCCGGACGAGTAGGCGACGACGCCGGCCCGCCGCTGCTCCGGGGAGAACCTGGACAGCGCGTTGAACGCGCCGCGGAACTTGAAGGCGCCCATGCGCTGGAAGTTCTCGCACTTGAAGTGGAGGGAGGCGCCGAGTTCGGCGTCGGTGAGGCGCGAGGTGAGCACGGGGGTGCGGTGGGCGTGCGGGGCGACGCGTTCGTGCGCGCGCACGACGTCCTCGTAGGTCGGCAGGTCGGTCGGCGTCAGGTCGGCCATGGGGGACTTCCTCTCAATTGGCGGCTGCTCATCTGGCGTCCGGGCATGCGGCATGTGGCATCCGCTCATTTGGCATCCGCGTACACCGTCGCCCTCGACACACCCAGGTGGTCGGCGACGATGCCCGCCGACCTCCGTACTTCCATGAAGCCCTGAGCCTTCAACTCCCGTACGAGTTCACGGCGTTGGGTCGTCCGCAGGGCGCGGGGCGTGGTCGCGCGGTCGGCGGCGAACGCGTCGATGCGGGCGCGGATGGCGTCGCCGCCCGCCGGGTCGAGCGACTCGGAGGGGGCCGCGGAGCTGTCGGAGCGGCCGAAGTGGTCGAGCACGGTGCCGATGCCGTCGAAGACGGTCATGTCGATGTTCAGGCAGAGCGCGCCGGCGTAGTGGCCCCGCTCGTCCTTGATGCCGATCGACGTGCTCTTGACCCGGCGGCCGTCCGCGAACCGGTTCGGATAGTTCGCCACGACCTGCGGGTACGCGTCGTCGGCCAGCCGTGCGAGCCCGAGTTCGGTGGCGGGGTCGCCCACGGAACGGCCCGACAGGTTGTTCTCGATGGCGACGATCGCGTGGTCCGGGTCGTCGAGATCGTGCACGACGACCTCGCAGAACGGCGCGAACGTGGCCGCGAGCCCCTTGGCGACCTGCTGGAGCTGCTCCATGAGATGGGTGTGACCGGGTTCGGACATGTTGACAGTTTATAAAGAGCTGGACTGTCCGTCCAGAGAGATCAATTGTCGTGCGGGGAGTCGGAGATCAACTGTCGTGCGGAGCGGTCACGTGGTCACGCGCTCGGAGCCGCAGTCCTCGCCAGCCAGTCGTACGCGGCCTCGGCTGTGAACTCCCGCTGCCCGCCCCGGAACAGCAGCCCCGCCGTGGCGAACGCGGGATCGTCGGCCTGCGCGGCCACGTACGGGATCGCGATGCAGCGCATCCCCGCGGCGTAGGCGGCCGCGGCTCCCGGGATCGCGTCCTCCACCACCGTGCAGTGTGCGGGCATCGCGCCGAGCTTGCGCGCCGCTTCCAGGAACACGTCGGGCGCGGGCTTGCCGTGGGCGACCTCGTCCGCGGAGACGTAGATCCTCAGCTGTGCGGCCAGGCCCGTACCCGACAGGATCGCGTCGATGGCCTCGGGCGACGATCCGGACGCGACGGCCATCGGGACCCCCGCGTCATGCAGCCGCTCCACGAACTTCCGCATCTGCGGATAGACCGGTGTGCCGGCGCGCGCGAGCGCCAGATAGCGGGTGTTCATCTCTGTGAGCAGCGCCTCCACCCGGGCCTGGATGCCGTACTTCTGCCGCAGGATCTCGATGGTCTCCTGGGTGCTGATGCCGACGTACGACTCGTGTTCCTGCCAGGTGAAGTCCGGGACTCCGTGCTCGGCGAGGGTGCGCCGGCACGCCTCGAAGTAGTTCGGCTCGCTGTCCACGAGGGTTCCGTCGAGGTCGAGGACGACCGCGGTGCTGCCCAGGGTGCTCATGCGCTCCAGGATGCCAAGGCCGCGGTCACCGGCGCTCGGCGGCGGCCCGGCCGATCGCCTCGACGAGCGGCAGGATTCGGTGCGGCACCCGCTCGCGCAGCGCGACCTCGGTGCGGGTGCGGACCACGCCGGGCAGCCGGTTGAGCTGCTGGATGATGTCCTCCAGATGGCCGTTGTCGCGGGCCGCCACGCGGGTCAGGAGGTCTCCGCCGCCGGTGATCGAGAAGGCCTCGATGATCTCCGGCACCCCGGCCAGCGCGTCGCCGACGTCCTCGAGATGGCCCTGCGTGACCTCGATGTGGACGAACGCGAGGACCGGGTGCCCGAGCGCCGTGGGGGAGAGGGCCGGGCCGGTGCCGGTGATCACGCCGTCGCGCTCCAGCCGGTCGAGCCGCGCCTGGAGCGTGCCGCGGGCCACGCCGAGGATGCGGGCGTACTCGCGCACACTCGTACGTGGCTGCTCCAGGAGGAGACGCAGGATGCGGGTGTCCAACTCGTCCACGGCCATGGGCTGCGGCCTCCTTCGCGGGGCGGTGATCGCCGGACGACTGTACCAATGGTCCAGTGGATCCGGGATTGTGCCGGCCAGTGGGTGAATCGGCAGGCTTCGGAGGGCCGCGGCGGGGGAGTGCCCAGGATCCGGTGCGGGATCCGGTGCGGGGTCCTGTCGAGAGGGGGTCGGTCACGAGATATCTTGATGTCGAGCAATGTTGCAGACGAGAGACGCAGACTGTGGAGCGGAGCACCCGGTGACTGACTCGACCATCATCTATACGCACACCGACGAGGCCCCGGCCCTCGCGACGTATTCGTTCCTGCCCGTGGTCGAGGCCTACGCCTCGACCGCCGGCGTCAGTGTGGAGAGCCGCGACATCTCGCTGGCCGGGCGGATCATCGCCAGCTTCCCGGAGCGCCTCGAGGAGGGCCAGCGCATCGACGACGCGCTCGCCGAGCTCGGCGAGCTGGCCAAGACGCCCGGCGCGAACATCATCAAGCTGCCGAACATCTCGGCCTCCATCCCGCAGCTGAAGGCGGCCGTCGCCGAGCTGCAGGGCCAGGGCTACGCGCTGCCGGACTACCCGGACGACCCGAAGACGGACGAGGACAAGGACGTCCGCGCCCGTTACGACAAGGTCAAGGGCAGCGCCGTCAACCCGGTCCTGCGCGAGGGCAACTCCGACCGCCGCGCCCCCGCGTCGGTCAAGAACTACGCCAAGGCGCACCCCCACCGCATGGGCAAGTGGACGCCGGAGTCGAAGACCAACGTCGCCACCATGGGCGTCAACGACTTCCGTTCCACCGAGAAGTCCGCGGTCATCGCCGAGCCCGGCACCCTGCGCATCGAGCTGGCGGCCGCCGACGGCACCACCACCGTCCTGCGCGAGTCCGTCCCGGTCCTCGCGGGCGAGGTCATCGACGCCTCCGTCATGCGCGTCGCCGCGCTGCGCGAGTTCCTCACGGCACAGATCGCCAAGGCCAAGGCCGAGGGCGTCCTGTTCTCCGTGCACCTCAAGGCCACGATGATGAAGGTCTCCGACCCGATCATCTTCGGTCACGTCGTGCGCGCCTTCTTCCCGAAGACGTTCGCCAAGTACGGCGAGGCGCTCGTTGCTGCCGGCCTGTCCCCGAACGACGGCCTCGGCGCCATCCTCAAGGGCCTCGACTCCGTGCCCCACCTGGGCGCCGAGATCAAGGCGTCCTTCGAGGCCGAGATCGCCGAGGGCCCCGCCCTCGCCATGGTCGACTCCGACAAGGGCATCACCAACCTGCACGTACCGTCCGACGTCATCGTCGACGCGTCCATGCCGGCCATGATCCGCACCTCCGGCCACATGTGGGGCCCGGACGGTGAGGAGGCCGACACCCTCGCGGTCCTGCCCGACAGCAGCTACTCCGGCGTCTACCAGGTCGTCCTCGACGACTGCCGCGCCAACGGCGCCTTCGACCCGTCCACGATGGGCTCGGTGCCGAACGTCGGCCTCATGGCGCAGAAGGCCGAGGAGTACGGCAGCCACGACAAGACCTTCGAGATCCACGCCGCGGGCACCGTTCGCCTCGTGGACGCCGCGGGCAACGTGGTCCTGGAGCAGGAGGTCGCCGAGGGCGACATCTTCCGCGCCTGCCAGACCAAGGACCTGCCCATCCAGGACTGGGTCAAGCTCGCCGTCACCCGCGCCCGCGCGACCGGCAACCCGGCCGTGTTCTGGCTCGACGAGGGCCGCGCGCACGACGCGACGCTCATCGAGAAGGTCAAGACGTACCTGGCCGACCACGACACGGACGGTCTGCAGATCGAGATCATGTCGCCCGTCGAGGCGACCGCGTTCTCCCTGGAGCGCATCCGCCGCGGCGAGGACACCATCTCCGTCACCGGCAACGTGCTGCGCGACTACCTGACCGACCTCTTCCCGATCCTCGAGCTGGGCACGAGCGCGAAGATGCTCTCCGTCGTCCCGCTGATGAACGGTGGCGGTCTGTTCGAGACGGGCGCCGGCGGCTCCGCCCCGAAGCACGTCCAGCAGCTCGTCAAGGAGAACTACCTGCGCTGGGACAGCCTCGGTGAGTTCCTCGCCCTCGCCGTCTCCTTCGAGCACCTCGCGACCACCACGGGCAACGCCCGCGCCAAGGTCCTGGGCGACACCCTCGACCGCGCGACCGGCACCTTCCTCAACGAGGACAAGTCGCCGAGCCGCAAGCTGGGCGGCATCGACAACCGCGGCAGCCACTTCTACCTCGCTCTGTACTGGGCGCAGGAGCTGGCCAAGCAGACCGACGACGCCCAGCTCGCCGAGGCGTTCGCGCCGCTCGCCAAGACCCTTGGTGAGCAGGAGCAGACGATCGTCGACGAGCTGATCGCGGTCCAGGGCAACCCGGCCGACATCGGCGGCTACTACCAGCCCGACGCCGCCAAGGCCGCGGCGATCATGCGCCCGTCGGCCACGTTCAACCAGGCCATCGCGTCGCTCGCCTGAGCACTTCGGGCAGCGCTCCCGGTGTGACGCGTTCCGCCCCGGTCGGCACCAGCCGACCGGGGCGGTCCCGTGTCCGCGCCCGTACCCACTCATTTCTCGAAGTGGTTGTGGCCGGGCGGATCACTGCCGCCGGTCTCCACCGTATGAGGGTGCGCGGCGCACGGGGCGTGCGACAGGGGTGGGCCTGGGAGGCACTGGATTTCGCGCCAGGATTTCACCCCCCTGGACTCAGAGCTCCAGTGCCGCCGCCAGCCGCCGCCACGGCTCGCGGGGCAGGCCGGCCCGGTCCTCGCCCGGGGCCAGCACCTGGATGGCGACGTGGTCCGCGCCCGCGTCCAGGAAGGCGTCGATCCGCTCGCGCACCCGCTCCTCGTCACCCCAGCCGAAGAGGGCGTCGACGAGCCGGTCGCTGCCGCCGTTCGCGAAGTCGTCCTCGGTGAAGCCGAGACGCAGCCAGCTGTTGGTGTAGTTGGCCAGCTGCAGATAGAGCGCGAGCGTCTCGCGGGCGGTCGCCCGGGCGCGGTCCGGGTCGGCCTCCAGGACCACGGTGAACTCCGGCGCGAGCAGCGGCCCCCGGCCGAGCGCCTCGCGGGCCTGCGCGGTGTGCTCAGGGGTGACCAGATACGGGTGGGCGCCGGCGGCACGGTCACGGGAGAGCTCCAGCATGCGCGGGCCGAGCGCGGCCAGCACGCGGCGGTCGGCCGGGATCCCCGCGGCGTCCAGCGCGTCGAGGTAGTCGACCATGGCGGCGAACGGACGCTTGTACTGCGCGGTGAGCTTCGCGTGGCTGACGCCGAGGCCGAGGAGGAACCGGCCGGGGTGGGCGGCCTCCAGGGCGGCCCAGCGGTCGGCGGTCTCCCGCGCCTCGTGCTGCCAGATGCTGAGGATGCCGGTCGCGATCGTGATCTTCGAGGTGGCCTCGATCAGCGGGGCGGCGTGTTCGATGCCACTGCTGCCGCCGAGCCAGAGCGCGCCGTAGCCGAGCTGCTCCAACTCCGCGGCGGTTTCGGCGAGTTCGGCGGCGCGAGCAGGGTCTGGGTCGCGCAGCCCGGTGTTCCACAGGCCGTACCTGCCGATCGCGGATGCCTGCGTGCTGCTGTCGCTGAAGCTCATGAGCCGTCTCCCGCTGTCAGGTGGATCAATGTCCGACGCCTGCCGTAACCCTCGTAGGCGATCTTGTATTCCGTCACTACAACGCCGTGCGCGATGGCCGCGCGGGCGGGCCGCACCGTCAATACTTTCGCCGGATCAACCTGCCTTGATCATGTCGGCGCACTTCTCGCCGATCATCATCGTCGTGATGCACGGATTGACGGCTGGCAGGAACGGCATGACCGACGCGTCGGCCACCCGCAGCCCGCTGACCCCCTTGATCCGCAGCTGCGGGTCGAGCGGAGAGTCCGCGTCGTTCGCCGAGCCCATCCGGACCGTTCCCGCCGGGTGATACACCGTGTTGTGGGTCTCCTTGATGTACGAGAACAGTTCGTCGTCGGACTGAGCGGCCGGGCCCGGGGCGAGTTCGGCACCCGCCCAGGCGGCCATCGGCGCCTGCGCCGTGATCTCCCGTGCGAGCCGAAGCCCGTGGATCATCACCCGGATGTCGTGCTCATCCGTGAAGTACCGCGGGTCGACCTTGGGCTTGTCGCGGAAGTCGCGGGTGCGCAGCCGCACCGTGCCCATGGACCGGGCCCGGGTGACGTTCGGCGTGAGACAGAACGCGTTGTCCGTCGTCGGGTAGCCGCGCCGGTACGTGTTCATGTCGAAGGGCACCGAGCCGTAGTGGAACATCAAGTCGGGCCGGTCCAGGCCCGGTTCGGTTCCGGCGAAGATGCCGATCTCCCACCACTGGGTGGACCTCGTCACCATGGGCTGCTTCGCCTCCCACATGATCACACCCTCCGGATGGTCCTGAAGGTGCGAGCCGACCCCGGGGGAGTCCACCCGCACGTCGACGCCGCAATCGCGCAGATCCCCGGCCGGGCCGACGCCCGACAGCATCAGCAGCTTCGGCGAGTCGATGGCCCCGCAGCTCACGACGACTTCACGCCGCGCCGCGACCGAGCCGCTGTGAATGCTGTCGGGCTCCAGGTATTCGACACCCGTGCAGCGATTGCTGTCGTCGAACAGCAGCAGCTTGGCCTGGAGCCCGGTACGGATCTCCAGATTCGGCCGGCTGTCGATAATCGGGTGGAGATACGACACGGACGCGGACGAACGGGTGCCGTCCTCGCGGGCGTTGATCTGGAACCAGTGCGCGCCGCGCACCACCGTGGAGCCGGTGTTGAACGGCGTGGTGGGAATGCCCGCGTCGGCGCAGGCTGCCAACAGGGCCCTGCCGCACGGGTCGTCGGGCGGGATCGTGCGGATGATGACGGGGCCGGAGCGGCCATGGTGGTCCCCGGGCGCGTCGTTGGTCTCCAGGCGCTCGTAGAGCGGGTAGCAGTCCGCGGCGCTCCACCCCGTACAGCCCAGCGCCCCCCACTCGTCGAGATCCTCGGCCGGCGCCCAGAACGCGATGCATGAGTTGTGCGACGAGCAACCGCCGAGGACCTTGGCGCGGGCGTGCCGCATGAAGCTGTTGCCGTTCTCCTGCGGCTCCACCGGGTAGTCCCAGTCGTAACCGGACTCCAGCAGGGCCATCCACCGCTCGAGCCGCAGGATGCTGTCGTCGCCGACGTCGGAGGGACCGGCTTCCAGCACACAGACAGTGACGGCCGGGTCCTCGCTCAGCCGCGCGGCCACGACCGCCCCGGCCGTACCACCGCCGACCACCACGTAATCGAACTCATCCACCGCTGCTGCTCCCTCTCGACTCAGGCTCCGCCGTGGGCCGGCGCGGGCTCCGGCGGTTCCCCGACGGCGTGTTCGGCGATCACGCCGGTCTTCTTGCGCTGCACGAACCAGTAGTAGGTGAAGCCCGCGGCCGCGACGACGCTGACGAACAGGACGCCGCCCCATCGCAGATACCAGTGCTGGGGTCCGGTGGCGTTGTAGACCGCGGCGCGCGGCCACAGCAGATTGACCGACATCGCGGCGCCCCAGAGCACCGCCAGGATGTTCACCGGCAGGCCTAAGCGGCCCAGCGAGAAGTAGCCGGGCGCGGGTGTCCACTCGCCGCGCAGCCGCTGTACCAGCATGGGCCCCGTGACCAGCAGATATGCGATGTAGATCATGATGATGGCGATGCTGGTGACCACCGAGAAGATCTGCGGTTGCTTGATGTTGACGACGAGGATGGCGATCGCCACGATCCCGATCAGACACGTGGCGACCACCGGGGTCTTGAACCGCGGGCTGATCCTCGCCAGTCTGGAGCCGGCCGGCAGGTTGTTGTCGCGGGCCATCGCGAACGCCATGCGCAGGCCGGCGGTCTGTACGGACAAGGCGCACACGGTGATGGCGATGACGACGCACCACAGCACGGCCAGGCCGACCGTCTCGCCGAGCGTGGCCTTCACCACGTACTGCAGACCGTCCACCGACAGCTCTTTGGCCCGCAGATCAGGGGTGGCGAGCAGTGCGAAGAGCAGGATCAGGCCGCCCAGGACGAAGGAGGCGATGAGTGCGCGCAGGATGGCGCGCGGAGCGTTGCGGGCCGGATCGATGGACTCCTCGCCGAGCGAGGAGGCGGTGTCGAAGCCGTACATCACGTACGCCGAGGCGAGCGACGCGGTCAGGAATGCGCCGAGGTAGCCGAGCGGCTGGCCCTGTCCGTAGCCGTCGGTGTCGACGATCGCGCTCGGACCGCGGGTGATGTGCGCTGCCAGCAGGCCCACCAGTACGACCGCGGCGATCAACTCGATGAACACCCCGGCGGAGTTGATGGTGGCCATCAGTTTGACGCCGAAGGCGTTGATCAGGGTGGTGAAGAGGATGAGGATCGTGCCCAGGAGCACGGCGTTGGTGGCCGCGTCGTACGGTCCCGTCCCGTCACCGATCACCTGGAAGAAGCTCGAGATCTGAGGCAGCGTCAGCTGGTACGCGAGGGCCACGGCGGCCAGCGACACCATGGTCGCGATCGTCATCATCCAGCCCGCCAGCCAGCCGATGTGCGGACCGCCCGTGTGCTTGGCCCAGTTGTAGACCGACCCCGCGACGGGGAAGCGCGCCGCGAGTTCGCAGAAGCTCAGCGCCACCATCAGCTGCCCGATGAAGACCATCGGCCACGACCACCAGTAGGCCGGCCCGCCGAAGCTGACGCCGAAGTAGAACAGCTGGAAGGTGCCGGTCAGGATGGAGATGTAACTGATCCCGGCGGCGAAGGTGTGGAAATTGCCGAGGGTGCGCTTGAGTTCGGGCTTGTAGCCCAGCTCCGTGAGCGCGGCGTCCTGGTCGTGGCCACCCGCGGCGTGACCAGGGCCATCAGGCGGAATGTCCGGCATCGCCGTTCTCCTCTCCCGCACGTATGGTGGCGTGCCCAGGGCTCACTCGAACCACCGCTGCGGTCGTGGCGCGGTGTTACGCCAGATGTGCTTGGCCTCCTGGTACTCCGCGAGGCCGGTCGGACCCAGCTCCCGGCCGACGCCGGACTGCTTCATACCGCCCCACTCGGCCTGTGGTACGTACGGGTGGAAGTCGTTGATCCATACGGTCCCGGCGTTCAGCAGGGACGCGACCCGCTCGGCTCGCTCGGCGTTCTGCGTCCAGACCGCTCCGGTCAGGCCGTAGACGGTGTCGTTCGCGAGGGCGACCGCCTCGGCCTCGTCGCGGAACCGCTCGACGGTCAGGACCGGGCCGAAGGATTCGTCGCGCACCACCGACATGCCGGGGGTGCACCCGGTGAGGACGGTCGGCGGATAGTAGTAACCGTCCCGCAGCGCCGGGTCCTCGGGCCGGACGCCACCGCAGCGCAGCACCGCACCCTCCGCGACACCCGCGGCCACATATGCCTCGACCTTGTCGCGGTGGGCGGCGGAGATCAGCGGGCCCGTGCGGGCATCCTCGGCGAACGGGCCGCCCATCGGGATCGCCCGGGCCCGCGCCACGAGGTCCTCGACGAACCTGTCGTGCAGTTCGTCCTGGACCAGCAGCCGCGCCCCGGCCGAACAGACCTGACCGGAGTGCAGGAACACGGCCATCAGGGCGTAGTCGACAGCCGTTTCGTAGTCGGCGTCGCCGAACACGATGTTGGGGTTCTTGCCGCCGAGCTCCAGAGCCACCTTCTTCACGGTGGCCGCGGCCGCGGCCATGATGCGCCGTCCCGTGACAAGACCACCGGTGAACGACACCATGTCGACCCGAGGGTCCTCGGTGAGCGGCGCTCCCGCGTCCGGACCGGTGCCCAGGACGAGATTGGCGACCCCGTCGGGCAGTCCGGTCTCGGCCAGCAGCCGCATCAGGATGATCGCGGTGTGGGGAGTGAGCTCGCTGGGCTTGAGGACGAAGGTGTTGCCCGCGCCGAGCGCGGGGGCGACCTTCCAGGCGGTCTGCAGCAGCGGATAGTTCCAGGGAGTGATCAGCGCGCACACGCCGACCGGCACGTGCACCACTCGGCTGTCCACGCCGGGGTTGCCGGTGTCGACGATCCGGTCGGTGCCGCCGGAGGCCACCAGATTGCCGAAGTAGCGGAAGCAGTTCGCGATGTCGTCCATGTCGTACTCGCTCTCCACGAGCCGTTTCCCGGTGTCCAGGGATTCGGCGCGGGCGAGTGCGTTCTTGTCACGCTCGATGAGGGCGGCCACGCGCAGGAGCAGCGCGCCGCGCTCGGCGGCCGGTGTGGCGGGCCACGGTCCGCGGTCGAAGGCTTCGCGGGCCGCGGCGACCGCCGCCGCCGCGTCCTGTGGACCCGCCTCGTCGACCGTGGCGACCAGCGTGCCATCGGCCGGGCAGCGGATCTCGCGCACCCGCCCGTCGACGGCGGCGATCCACCTGCCACCGATGAACAGCTCAGGCATGCAGACTCCTCCGGGTCGGACGTGCGATCCAGCTCCCGAGCACGTGGTGTGGTGCCCCGTCAACCGACAGTAAGTACGCGGCGTCGTCCGCGCAGCACCGCGGGGGCCAGCGGTGAGGTGAGGGACATCCCGTCGCCGACGGGGCGGGCCGCACGGCGGTCGTCACCGGCTTCAGGCATGGCGGACGGGTCGTCGGCCGTGCCCGCCCGACGGTTCGAAGGCCGACAGCGCGCCGTCTCCCTCGGCGTGGTCCGTTGGTCCCCTCCCGGCTTACGTGCGGAGCGTTTGACTGGGCCATTGGCCCAAGGCTTTCTCCTACGGTTGATCCATAGGCCCTTGAGATGCTGTGATGGTCCCGTCGATGGCGCTGCGGGATCTCCGCGGCGCCTTTTTCGTGCGGAGTTCCGCGGTGACGCGGAAAGGGTGGGTGGCTGTGCTGAAGAGGGTGTTCGTGGCTCCGGATCCGGGGCGGCTAAGGCTGCGCTTCGCGGCCCGTGGCGTCCTCGGCATCAGCCTTGCGGTGGCCCTGTGCGGGCTCGCCGGACACTCGCTCGTCGCGGCCATCACCGGTGGCCTGGCCGCGCTGCTCGCCCTGTTCACGGTGACCGACGCGACGGTGCGCGGACAGGCCGTGACGACCGCGCTGCTCCCGGCCGTCGGACTCCCGGTGCTCGGGCTCGCGGCCGCGCTGCACGACGTGCCCGTCGCCCGTGACCTGGCGTTCCTCGCGGTCGTGGGCGCCGGCGTGTACGCGCGGCGGTGGGGGCCGCGCGGGCACTCCCTCGGCGTGTTCGCGTTCATGACCTTCTTCGCCGCGCAGTTCCTGCACACCGTGCCGGACCAGCTCCCCGAGCTGTACGCGGCCGTAATCCTCTCGCTCGCCGCCGCGTTGGTCGTGCGGTTCGGCCTGTGGTGTTACGAGCGCCGGCTGCCGGCGCCCGCGGCGGTGGCGGCGCCCACCGGCGGGAGCCGGCTCGGGCGCATCACGACGCGGCAGGCCGTGCAGGCGACCGCGGGGGCCGGCTTCGCGCTCGCCGCCGGTCAGGTGCTGTCCGACCAGCGGTGGTACTGGGCCGTGGGCGCCACATGGTGGGTGTTCGTGAACACGACGTCCCGCGGGGAGACCGTGGTGCGCGGATTCCGGCGGTTCCTCGGCACGGTGCTCGGCATCGTGCTCGGCTTCGCCGTGGCCGTGCCGCTGCACGACGAGCCGGTCGCGGCCGCCGTGATCGTCGCGCTCAGCGTGTTCGGGATCTTCTACACCGCCGCTGTCTCGTACACGTGGATGATGCTCGCCGTCACCGTCATGGCGAGCATGCTGTACGGGCTGCTCGGCGTGCTCGACCCGGCGCTGCTCGCCCTGCGGGTCGGCGAGACCGCCGTCGGGGCGCTCGGCGCCGTGCTCGCGGTACTGCTCGTGCTGCCGGTGACCACGCACTCCGTCACCGACGCGTGGGTCGAGCGGGCCCTGCGCTGTGTGCACGCCTGCACCGCCGAGGCCGCCGCCCGGCTCGCGGGCTCACCGACGGCCGACCCGACCCGGCGCGTGGCCGAACTGGAGTCGATCCTCGGCAGGGTGCGGCTCTCGCTCGCGCCGCTGGTGCATCCGCTCAGCCCGATGCGGGCGCGGATGGGCCGGGCCCGGCACGTACTCGCGCTGCTCGACGACTGCGCGCGCGAGGTGCGCGGGCTCGCCTCCGTCGTCGCCGACCCGGAGGCCTCGCACGACGCCCGGCTCGCCGCGGCCTGCTGGCGCGTGGAGACCGCCGTCGAGGCGCTCACCGACGCCCCGGCGGGCGGGCAGCGCAGCCAGACCGCATCCGCTGCGGTGCCGCATCTCGCCGAGGGCGAACCCGTGCTGGCCCATCTCCACGCCCTGGAGCAGGCACTGCTCGAACTCGCCGTCCCGCTGCGCGGATCCAACCGGGTCGCGGTCGGCGCCTGAGCCCTCGCGGCTCCGGCCCGCCTGAGGGGCGCGCGCTGGATGTTTCGCGCCCCTGTAGTGCTCTTCGCGCTCCGTGCTGGTCGGGGTCTGATCGCGCGTACGGTCGCGGCCCTACGCCACTCGTCCCACCTGCGGCAACGCCCCGCGAGACGGACGGCCCGGCGTGGCCCGGGGCGGATTCGCCCGTCACGTAGACGGCGGATCGGCCCCCGGACGGGTGACGCAGCGGCATCATGTGGACGCACGGAGTGCGCGGCCCCGCGGGAGGGCCCGCGGCCGGGGACCCCCTGGGAGTGCGCCATGCCCGATACACCACAGCGAACCGACGGTCCCGCCGGCTGGCTGGACCGAGCCGAGGCAAGAGACGGAGGCGCGGCCAAGGGTGGAGGTACGGCGCGGGACGGAGCCGTCGCCTGGGGCGGAGGCTTCCAGGAACGGCACGAACGCTGCCCGGAAGGCGCCGCCCGCCGTCGTTCCGCCGCCGGTATCGACCACCCCCGCAACCCCAACCCCCGTAACCCGGTTCCCCGCACCCCGGAACTCTGGCCCGTTGCCTCCGAATTCATCCGCGCCCACCACGCCGAGGAGCGGCTCGGCGACCCGGCCCCCCGCCTGGCGGAGGCATACGCCGAGATCGCGGGGACAGGAACGTACCGCCACACCGAGCGCGAGCTCACCTTCGGGGCCCGCGTCGCCTGGCGGAACGCCAACCGCTGCATCGGCCGGCTCTACTGGAACTCCCTGCACGTCCGTGACCGCCGCGACCTCACCGCCGCCGAGGACATCGCGGCCGCCTGCGCCGACCATCTGCGCGGGGCCTCCCAGGGCGGCCGGATCCGCCCCCTGATCACCGTCTTCGCACCCGACGCGCCGGACCGCCCCGGACCGCGCATCTGGAACGAACAGCTCATCCGGTACGCGGGGTACGTGCAGCGCGACGGCCGTGTCGTCGGCGACCCGCGCAACGAGGGCCTCACCGCGCTCGCCCGGCGCCTAGGCTGGCGCGGCGGCGACGGTACCCCCTTCGACGTACTGCCCCTGATCGTCCAGGGCACCGACGACAAGCCGCGCTGCTTCGATCTGCCGCCCGACGCGGTCCTCGAAGTCCCCATCGAGCACGAGGACCACGACTGGTGGGCCGGGCTGCGCCTGCGCTGGCACGCCGTGCCCGCCCTGTCCACGATGTGCCTGGAGATCGGCGGGATCTGCTACCAGGCCGCACCCTTCAACGGCTGGTACATGGGCACCGAGATAGGCGCTCGCAACCTCGCCGACACTGACCGCTACGACCTCCTGCCGCGTATCGCGGAACGTCTCGGCCTCGACACCACCAGCGACCGATCCCTGTGGAAGGACCGCGCCCTCGTCGAGCTGAACCGCGCCGTCCTGTACTCCTTCGACCGCGCCGGCGTCACCGTCACGGACCACCACACCGAGTCCCGGCGCTTCCTCACCCACGTCGACCGCGAGGAGCGCAAAGGCCGCACGGTCGGCGCCGACTGGTCCTGGATCGTGCCGCCGATCTCCGGCTCGGCCACCCCGGTCTTCCACCGCACGTACGACACCACGGCGCGCACGCCGGCGTACGTACAGCATCCCGAGGCACTCGCCAGGGCGTCCGGCGACTTCCTGCTCTAGGGACTTTCGTTCGGTTCAGCTGGGCCCGCGGGGCCTGGCACCAGGGGCCCCGTCGCGTCGCCGCTTTCCTCCGCCTTGCAGCTGCACGCGCCAGACCCCGCTCCCTCATCCAGCCTGCTCCGAACGAAGGGCCCAGGACCCCGCTGCTACCGTCGGCCGCACGAACGGCGAGCACCGGGCTCACCGTGCAGGTGGTGCGAGGGGATTCGCGTGGGCGACAGGCAGGGCGGACGGGCGTACATCGGATCCTTCACCGCAGCGGGAGGCTCCGGGATCCTCACCGCGTCCGTCCACATGGACAGCGGCTCACTCACCGTGCTCAGCGCCGTGGACACGCTTCCCGACCCCTCGTACCTCGCGCTCTCGCCCGCGCGCGACATCCTCTACGCGGTGAGCGAGACCGCCGAGGGGGCCGTCGCCGCGTTCCGTACCGGGGACGGCAAGCCCGAACTCGCCGGGCGCGGCGTGCTCGTCCGCGGCTCGGGCCCCACCCACCTCGCCCTGTACGACGGTCATGTGCTCACCGCCAACTACGGCTCCGGCAGCGTTACTTCGGTACGGCTGCGCGCCGACGGCACTCTCGACGGCGAGTCCGTCGACGTGCTGCGCCACGAGGGTTCGGGGACGCATCCCAGGCGCCAACAGGGCCCCCACACCCACCAGGTGATGCCGGACCCCAGCGGCCGCTGGGCCGTCAGCGTGGACCTGGGCACCGACTCGGTGCGGGTCTGCTCGATGCAGGGCGGGCGCCTTGAGGTGCACCGCGAGGTCGCGCTGCGGCCCGGCTCGGGACCGCGCCACCTCGCGTTCCACCCGCGCGGCGATCGCGCGTACATCCTGAACGAGCTCACGCCGACCGTCACCGTCTGCCACTGGGACGCGGACGGCGGCGCCCTGCAGCCGCTCGGCGAGACCTCCGTGCTGCCGGACGCGCCGCACGGCGACGCGTTCCCGTCCGAGGCCGTCGTATCGCCCGACGGGCGCTTCCTGTGGACCGCCACACGCGGCGCGAACGTCATCTCCGTCCTCGCCCTCGACGCCACCGGCGACCGGCCGACGCTGCGCGCCACCGTCTCCTGCGGCGGCGACTGGCCGCGCGGCCTGGCCCTGCACCCCTCGGGCCGCTTCCTGTACGCGGCGAACGAGCGGTCCGGCGACGTGACGTGGTTCTCCGTCGACCGCGAGACCGGCCTCCCGCGCCGCAGCGGCTCCATCGAGGCGCCCGCCGCGTCCTGCGTGATCTTCGGCTGAGACCGTTCCCGAGCGGGTACGGCGACGGGCCCGACCCCACCGGGGTTCGGGCCCGTCGCCGGGTGCCTGCGTACGGTCCGGGTCCGCTAGAGGACCGGCGCGCCCTGCGGCTGCTGCGGGGCGATGCCCAGCGCCGTCGTGTACTTCGACAGGGCCAGCTTGCCGATCGCCGGGTAGGCGCCCAGCGACTCGGCGGAGGCGCAGCCCGCCTCGTTCGCCGCCGCCTCGAGGAGGCTGGCGTCTATCTCCGGGCCGATCAGGTACGGGGCGAGCGCCAGCTGCTGCGAGCCGGATCCGCGCAGCTGCTCGGCGGTCGCCGCGATGGCGCCCTCCTCGTCGAGCGCGGCCGCCATGACCGGCACCGCGAGGCGCGCGGCCAGGAGCATGCCGGTGATCCCGGCCGCCTGGACGGCCTCGTCGCCGCCGACCGAGGCGAGGATGATGCCGTCTGCGGCGGTCGCCACCGTGAACAGCCGGGCGCGGTCGGCACGGGCCAGGCCCGCCTCCGACAGACGCACGTGCAGGCCCTCCGCGAGCAGCGGGTGCGGGCCGAGGACATCCGTCAGCTCGGCGGCCGTACGGCTGTCGATCACGGCCTGCCGGATGCGGCGCGTGAGCGCGCTGTCCGGGCCCGCGAGCAGGGGTACGACCACGGCGACCGGTCCGTCGGGCTCCGCGACGTCGGCGCCCGCGGCACGGGCCTGCTCGAAACGGGCAGTGCGCTCCTTCGCGGCGCGCGAGAGCACGGCCCGCAGGGAGGGGAACTCGGCGAACGCCGAGGCCTCGGCGGCCTCCGAGTCGTCACCGTCGAGGTATCCGATGCGGGCGTCGAGGCCCGGCAGCTCGGAGCGGGCGATGCTGACGACCTCTTCGGCGAGGCTGCGCGAGGCGTTGCTGGGTGCGCCGGGCACCGCGAGGACGAGTGCGGGTGCGCCCTCGGGAGCGGCCACGGGTTCCGGGCGGCGGTGCCGACCGGGCTGACGGGGTCGCGGCATTCGTACAGGCAGGCCGGATGCAGGCCCAGTGGGGGAGCTCATGCCGCCGCATGCTACTGGCTCACGGGTCTCCCTTGTTCGGGGAGGGGGCAGCTGAGCGGTATCCGTCCGTATTTATCCTTTCAGTTACGAATGGCTCAACTGTCCAGGTCAGAAGGGGCGCAAGGACCGCCGTCAGTGTTCGGCGGCCTCCGGGGGGACGTGGAGGAGGCGGCCGTCGCACGGCAGGCGCAGACCGTCGTCGGCGAGCGCGGCGGCGATCACCAGTGCACCGTGCAGGGGGTCGCCGGTCGCCGACACCGCGCCGGCGTGCGGGAGTTGCTCCGCGAGCTCGGCGCGGAGCGGGGCGAGCAGTGGCTCGCCCATCTTGAACAGGCCGCCGGTGAGGGCCACTTCACTGCCGTCACCCGCCGGGCACACCGCGGCCGCCGCCTCGGCGATATGTCCGGCCGCCGCGCGCAGGATGCCGGCGGCGACGGAGTCGTCGAGTGCGGCGCGGGCCACGTCGGGCGCGAAGGCGGCGAGGACGGCGGGACGGTCCGTGCGCGGGTAGATCCGGGCCGGCAGTCCGGCCGCCGGGCCGAACCGCTCCTCGGCGAGGGCGAGCAGCGCGGCGGAGCCCCCGCGGCGACCGTCGTACGCCCGCATCGCCGAGTCCAGGCCCGCCCGCCCGATCCACGCACCGCCACCGCAGTCGCCGAGGAGATGCCCCCAGCCGTCGGCCCGGTGCCAGGAGGTGAGGTCCGTGCCGAGCGCGATCATGCCCGTGCCCGCGGCGACGACCGCGCCGGGCCGCTGGCCGAGCGCGCCCGCGTAGGCGGTGACACCGTCCGCGGCCAACGCGAGCCGCCGTACGCCCAGTTCGGCCGCGAGGGCGCCCGGGAGTTCGGCCCGCAGTCCGTCGCCGAGCGTGGCCATGCCGGCCGCACCGACGGCGACCGTGCTCAGCCGCGGCACGCCGGGGCCGCGGTCGCCGACGCGGGCGAGCAGCTCCCGGGCCATCGGAAGCATCTGTTCGAGCAGATGCCCGGCGTCGATGCCCGCCGCACCGGTCCGGACGGGCTCGCGGGACAGCGTCGTCTCGGGACGTGTGAGATCCCCGGCCGAGGCGAGCGCCACGCGCAGACCGGAACCGCCGGAGTCCACGCCGAGGACCCACCCGGGGCGCGCGGGGTCGTCGTTCCCGCCGTGGCCCGGACCGGGCTCGGCAGCGGCGGGCTCGCGCGTCACGGCAGCCGCCAGTCCACCGGCTGCCCGCCCTGCTGCGTCAGGAGGTCGTTGGCCCGGCTGAACGGGCGCGAGCCGAAGAAACCGCGGTCGGCCGACATGGGGGAGGGGTGCGCGGACTCCACGGACGGCAGGTCGCCGAGGAGGGGCCGCAGATTGCGGGCATCGCGGCCCCACAGGACGGACACGAGCGGACGGCCGCGCGCGGCCAGCGCCCTGATCGCCTGCTCGGTCACCTCTTCCCAGCCCTTGCCGCGGTGTGCGGCGGGGCTGCGGGGGGCCGTGGTGAGTGCCCTGTTCAGCAGGAGTACGCCTTGCCGCGTCCAGGGCGTCAGGTCACCGTTCGACGGCTGGGGCAGGCCCAGGTCCGTGTTCAGCTCGCGGTAGATGTTGATGAGGCTGCCGGGCAGTGGCCGCACCTCGGGCGCGACCGAGAACGAGAGCCCGACGGCATGGCCCGGCGTGGGATAGGGGTCCTGGCCGACGATCAGGACCCGCACCTCGTCGAACGGCTGCTGGAACGCGCGCAGCACGTTCGCCCCGGCCGGGAGGTAGGTGCGTCCCGCGGCGATCTCCGCGCGCAGGAACTCACCCATGGCGGTGATCTGTCCCGCGACGGGTTCGAGGGCCTTGGCCCAGCCGGCTTCTACGATTTCGTGCAAGGGTCGTGGTGCCACGGGCGTCACCCTACTGCCGTGACGGACGGGCCGATCAACCGACCACGGCCGCTCGCACACACAGCACGTCCGGCAGATGGGAGGCCAACTGCCGCCAGCTGTCCCCGTCGTCGGCCGACGCGTACACCTCGCCGTTGCGATTGCCGAAGTAGACGCCCGCCGGGTCGGAGTCGTCCGTGCACATCGCGTCGCGCAGCACCGTCCCGTAGTGATCGCCCTGCGGGAGACCCGCCGTCAGCGGCTCCCAGCTCCTGCCCGCGTCCTCCGTACGGAAGACGCGGCAGTGCCGCTCCGCGGGCACGCGGTCCGAGTCGGCGTTGATCGGGAACACGTACGCCGTGTCCCCGCGGTGCGGATGCGCGGCGGCGGCGAAGCCGAACGTCGAGGGGAGGCCCGCCCCGATGTCGTTCCACCGCGTACCGCCGTCGTCGCTGCGGTACACGCCCCAGTGGTTCTGGAGGTAGAGGCGGTCCGGGTCGGCCGCGTCCTGCGTGACTTTGTGGACGCACTGGCCGAACTCGGGGTTCGGATCCGGCAGGAAGACCGCCGAGACCCCGGAGTTGGCGGGGTCCCAGCTCTGTCCGCCGTCCCGCGTGCGGAACACCCCGGCCGTGGATACCGCGACCGTCACCGCGCGCGCGTCACGCGGATCGGTGACCACCGTGTGCAGGCCCTCGCCACCGCCGCCGGGGACCCACTTCGACCGCGTCGGGTGCTCCCACAGCGGACGCACCAGGTCGAACGTCTCGCCCCGGTCCTCCGAGCGGTAGAGCGCCGCGGGCTCGGTGCCCGCGTACACCACGTCCCGCTCGGCGGCGGCCGGGTGCAGCTGCCACACGCGCTCCAGCGAGGCCCCCGTGTCCTTGGGGAACTTGACGGCGGGGCGTGACGGCTCCGTCCACGTACGGCCCAGGTCGTCGGAGTGGAAGACCGACGGGCCGAAGTGCGCACTGTCACCGCCCGCCAGGAGCCGCGGGACATCGCCCCGCGTGTCGATCGCCACCGAATACACGGCCTGGGAGTTGAAGTACGGGCCTTCGTCGAACTCCCACGCGCCGCCGCCCCGCCTGCGGCCGATGAAAAGCCCTTTGCGCGTGCCAACCGTCAGTAGCACTTCAGTCATGCCGGACACCTCCGAGGACGCCTTTGTCTCAGGTACGGCACAGTCTGCACCTGACCACTGACAGTCACCCCCAGTGGCGGCATCGCCGCAGGTCACACCGGCTGGGCGGCCACTTCCTCCGGCACCGGCAGCGGAAAGTGACAGGCCTCCTGGTGGCCGGCCCCGCGCGGCGCCGCGACCGGCGGCTCGACCTCGGCGCAGACGTCCTGCGCGAGTGGGCAGCGGGTGCGGAACCGGCACCCCGACGGCGGCTTCGCCGCGGACGGCGTCTCGCCCGCCAGCGGAGACCCGGAACCGGCCGTGGCCGACGGGTCGGGCACGTTGACCGTGTCGAGCAGTCCCTGCGTGTACGGATGCAGCGGACGCGCGTACACCTCCTCCGCGGGACCGGTCTCGACGAGTTTGCCGAGGTACATCACGCCCACGGTGTCGGCGAGGTAGCGCACCACCGCGAGGTCGTGCGAGATGAACAGATACGTCAGGCCGCGCTCACGCTGGAGCTCCCGCATCAGGTTGAGGATCTGCGCCTGCACGGACACGTCGAGCGCCGACACCGGCTCGTCCGCGACCACCAGATCGGGGGACAGCGTCAACGCCCGTGCCAGGCCGAGGCGTTGGCGCTGGCCGCCGGAGAACTCGTGCGGATAGCGGTGCACTGCGCCCCGCGGCAGCCCCACGGCGTCCAGGAGTGTGCCGATCTGCGCCTCCTGCTCGGCGCGGCTGCCGACGCCCTGGATGCCGAGGGGTTCGCGCAGGATCTCGCCGACCCGCATCCGCGGGTCCATGGCGGCGGTCGAGTCCTGGAACATGAGCTGGATGTCGGCGGCGGTGCGCCCGGTGCCCGGCCCGCGTGAGGCCCGCGAGGTCCTCGCCGCCGAAGCGCACCGATCCGGCCGTCGGGTCCTCCAGGCCCGCGACGATCCGGCCGAGCGTCGTCTTGCCGCAGCCGGACTCGCCGACGACGCCGAGGGAGGGCCTCCAAGGGGACGGGGGACGGCCCCGTACCTGAGTGCGACGGGGCGGCGCCCGAACGCTGGGCCGGTCGGCGAAAACAAGTCAATAGCTTCATTCGGCAAACAGTTCTTCGTTCCGAAGGTATGGCCATCTTGGTTCGGCTCGGTCTTAGGGTTCGATCATTCATCGAAGAAACACATCGAACCAAGACGCCGAACGAGCTCATCGAACCCCACGCGCTGAACCAAGCAACCAAGCAACCGAGCAATCAAGAGGGCGGTATGTCCGACACATCGCAGGGCGAACCGGGGTCGGCGCAGCACATCCTGCACCTGGTCTCCTCGGGCGCCGCCACCTCCCGGGCCGACCTCGTACGGGAGCTGGGTCTCGCCCCCTCCACCGTCTCGCTGCGCGTGCAGGAACTCGTGGCGGCCGGCGTGCTCACCGAGTCCGGTGAGGGCGCCTCGCGCGGCGGGCGGCGCCCCCGTCTGCTGCGCGTGCGGGCCCAGGGCGGTGTCGCGCTCGCCGCCGACCTCGGCAGCCATCACGCGCGCCTCGGAGTGGTCGGCCTCGACGGGACCGTCCTCGACGCCGTCGACCTGCCGCACGACATCACCGTGGGGCCGGAGTCGGCCGTCGACTGGCTCTGCGGCCAGGTCACCGAACTCGCCGCACGGCAGCGGGAGGCGGGCCGCACCGTGCGCGCGCTCGGCGTCGGATTCCCCGGCCCGGTCAAGCCCGGCGAGGGCCGCATCCTGAGCCCGTCCCGCATGCCCGGCTGGCACCGCTATCCGCTGCGCGACGTCCTGGCCGAACGCCTCGGCCTGCCCGTCACCGTGGAGAACGACGCCACGATGATGGCCGTCGGCGAGCACCGCGCCGCCCGCCCCGACCTCGACCACATGGTGGTCGTGAAGGCGGGCCGCGGCATCGGCAGCGGCATCATCTCCGCGGGCCGCCCGCACGACGGAGCCAACGGCTGCGCCGGCGACATCAGCCACGTACGCGTGGAGGCCGCGCAGGACCGGCCGTGCAGCTGCGGCAACATCGGCTGCCTGGAGACGGTCGCCAGCGGTGCCGCGCTGATGCGCGAACTCGCCGGGCAGGGCGTCGAGGTGGCCTCCACCACCGAGCTCCTCCAGCTCGTCGCCGACGGCGACCCGCAGGCCACCACCCTGGTCCGCACCGCCGGCCGGCACATCGGCACGGTCCTGTCCGTCGTCGTGAACTTCTTCAATCCACAGGCCGTGGCCCTCGGCGGCGCACTCGCCGCCGCCGAACCGCTGGTCGCCGCCGTCCGCGGAGTCCTGTACGAGCGCTGCCCGCCGCTCGCGACCGCGGACCTGGAGATCACCACGACGGTCACGGGCCCCGACGCGGGACTGCTCGGCGCGGGCCTCACCGCCCTGCGCCACAACCTCCCCACCGCACCCGTCCCCCAGGAAGAGAGCGCCTCAGCATGACGAGCACGGCCCCCGCACGCCGCCTGCGCATCGGCATCGGCGGCATCGGCATCGAGTCCTCCACGTTCTGCCCGCACCGCTCCACCACGGACGATTTCCGGCAGACCCGCGGCCAGGACCTCCTCGACCGCTACACCTGGACCCGGCCCGACTCCGATCTCGCCGACGTGGTCGAGTGGGTGCCGCTGCTGCACGCGACCTCGCTGCCCGGCGGACCGGTCGAGGCGGAGTCGTACCTGGTCCTCAAGGACGAACTCGTCACCCGCATACGCGAGGCGGGCCCCCTGGACGGCATGGTCTACGACATCCACGGCGCCATGAGCGTCATCGGCCTCACCGACGCCGAGGGCGACCTGACGGACGCGGTCCGCGCCGCCCTCGACGCGCACGGCACCCGCCCGCTCCTGTCCGCCGCGATGGACCTGCACGGCAATGTCTCGCGCCGCTTCGCAGGCCCCTGCGATCTGCTGACGGCCCACCGCCTCGCCCCGCACGAGGACGCCTGGGACACCCGCGAGCGCGCCGCCCGCAACCTCGTACGCTGCCTGCGCGACGGCACGCGCCCGCACCGCGCCTGGGTCCAGGTCCCCGTCCTGCTGCCCGGCGAGAAGACCAGCACTCGTCTCGAACCCGCCAAGTCCCTCTACGCCTCGCTCGCCGACATCGAGCGGAAGGACGGCATCCTCGACGCGGCGATGTGGGTCGGCTACGCCTGGGCCGACGAGCCGCGCTGCAAAGCCGCCATCGTCGTCACCGGCGACGACGCCCAACTCGCCGCCGCGGAGGCCGAGAAGCTCGCCCGGCGCTACTGGGACGCCCGCAGGGACTTCGTCTTCGTCGGTCCGACCGGCAGCGCCCAGGAGTGCATCGAGAAGGCGGTCGCCTCCGACAAGCGCCCCTTCCTCATCAGTGACTCCGGCGACAACCCGACCGCGGGCGGCGCCGGTGACCTCGCGTACATGCTGGGCGAGCTCCTCGCCAACGACGCCATCCGCACCGGCCGGGTCACGGCCGTGCACCCCGGCATCACCGACCCGGTCGCCGTGGCCCGCTGCTTCGAGGCGGGAGTGGGCGCCGAGGTCACCCTCGGCGTCGGCGGCAAGGTCGACGCCGGCCACGGCGGACCGTACGAACTCACCGGCACCGTCACGGCGTTGCAGCGCGCCACCGAGCAGAAGGACCGGGCCGAGGGCGGCGCGTACGACCGCGGCGTCGACATGGCGGCCGTGCGCGTCGGCGGACTCACCGTCGTCCTCGTGGAGCGCCGCAAACCGTTCCACACGCTCGCCGACTTCACGGGCCCCGCGGAGGGCGGCCTCGGCGTCGACCCGCGCACGTACGACCTGGTCGTCGTCAAGATCGGCTATCTGGAGCCCGAACTCCACGACCTGGCCGCCGACTGGCTGCTCGCCCTCACCCCGGGCGGCGTCGACCAGGACCTCCTGCGCCTGGGCCACCACCGGGTCGAGCGGCCGCTGTACCCGTTCGACGACGACGCGTACGCGGACGGGCCGGGCCCCGACCTCACGGCCACGCTCCTGTAGGCGCGCTTCCGCCGGCGCGCCTGTGCGAACCGGCAGCGGACGGAGTCGCGGAGCGGACGCTTCCGGGTGAGGCTGGAGAGGCCCGTACCGGCCGTGGACGAGCCGGTGCGCTGAACCGCGCGCTGAAGGAGACACTATGCAGCAGGACAAACAGCCCGCCTACGGCCCTGTGGTGTTCCGTGACCGGTCGGCGGGCTATGCCTTTCTGACCCGCTCGACGGCCGCCAGCGACGAGACGATCGAGTGGGACGACGGCGAGACCTACCCCGTCGTCGACGTCGAGATCTCCTCCGAGTCGCACCCCTTCTACACGGGCAAGGCGCGGGTGGTCGACGCCGAGGGGCAGGTCGCCAAGTTCGAGAAGCGGTACGGCGAGCAGGACAAGGGCTGAGCGCCCCTGCGCCCGACTGACCGCCGTACCGCTGGGGCTCAGACCGAGCGGTGGTACTGGTCCGGCACGTGCACGTCCCCGCCGAGCTCGCGCGCCGCCGAGCGCGCCCACGACGGGCTGCGCAGGAGCTCACGGCCGAGCAGGACGGCGTCGGCCTCGCCGTTGGCGAGGATCTTCTCGGCCTGCTCCACGTCGGTGATGAGGCCGACGGCGGCCACGGCCAGCTCCGTCTCGGCCTTCACGCGCGCGGCGAAGGGGACCTGGTAGCCGGGGCCGACCGGGATGCGCACGCCGGACGCGTTGCCGCCGGTCGAGACGTCGAGCAGATCGACGCCGTGCTCCTTGAGCAGGGTCGCGAGGCGCACGGTCTCCTCGGGCGTCCAGCCGTTCTCCTCCAGCCAGTCGGTGGCGGAGATACGGAAGAAGAGCGGCTTGTCGTCGGGCCACACGGCGCGGACCGCGTCGACGACCTCGAGGGCGAAGCGCACCCGGTTGTCGAAGGGGCCGCCGTACTCGTCCGTGCGGACGTTGGAGTGCGGCGAGAGGAACTGGCCGATCAGGTAGCCGTGCGCGCCGTGGATCTCGGCGACCTCGAAGCCCGCGTCCAGGGCGCGGCGGGCGCCGTCGGCGAACTGGGCGACGATCTCGCGGATCCGCTCCACGGTGAGCTCGGCCGGGGCGGGGTGCTTGTCGTCGAAGGCGAGCGGGCTCGGCGCGACCGAGTCCCAGCCGTGCGCGTCGGCTCCGACGGGGCCGCCGCCCTTCCAGGGGCGGTCGGTCGACGCCTTGCGGCCCGCGTGCCCGAGCTGGATGCCCGGGACGGTGCCGTGCGCCTTGAGGAAGGCGGTGATCCGGCGGAACGCCTCGACCTGCGTGTCGTTCCAGATCCCGAGGTCGTACGGGCTGATGCGGCCCTCGGGGCTGACACCGGTGGCCTCGACGATGATGAGGCCCGTCCCGCCGGCGGCGCGGGCCGCGTAGTGCGCGAAGTGCCAGTCGTTCGGGGCGCCGGTGTCCGGGCCCTCGGGGGCGGCGCTGTACTGACACATCGGCGGCATCCAGACCCGGTTGGGGATGGTCAGCGACCGAAGGGTGTAGGGCTCGAACAGCGCGCTCACGGCAGACTCCTATACGTTCACGACGGGCGTGGCGGGTCCTCGTACGATAGGCATCGTAGTACGGCGCCTGTCAAACTACGACGGGTCTCGTACAATGGGCCTGACGCAACAGCAACGCACCCGACCACCCCCATCCGCACACCGGGCCGAACGAAGTGGAGCCGCCGTGACGACCGCCGCACCGAGCAGCAGGGCGCTTGCTCACCCCACGCGTGACGAGATCCGCCTGGAGTCGGTGCTGCACGCGCTCGCCGACCCGATGCGCCTGCGGGTGGTGCGGGAGCTGGCGGAGGAGGGCGAGAACAGCGAGCTCTCCTGTTCCCACTTCGTCCTCCCGGTCACGAAGTCGACCACCACGCACCACTTCCGCGTCCTGCGCGAGAGCGGCGTGATCCGGCAGATCTACCGGGGCACCGCCAAGATGAGCGTGCTGCGCCGCGCCGACCTCGACGTACTCTTCCCCGGCCTTCTCGACAGCGTCCTCGCGGCGGCCGCCCGGCAGGACGACCGGCTAGGCGACGGGGGATCCGAGGGTGCCGGCGGCCTCGGGGGCTGAACGCCCGCTTCCCGGAAGGTGGTTGAACAGCAGGTTGAGTGTGATCGCCGTGATGCAGCCCGCGCTGATCCCGCTGTCCATGACCGTCTGGAACCAGTCGGGGAACTTGGCGTAGATCCCGGGCACGCCCACCGGAAGCACCCCGATCGCCACCGACACGGCGACGACGGTCAGGTTGTGGTTGCCGGCGAAGTCGACCCGGGCCAGCGTCCGCACGCCGCTCGCCGCGACCGTACCGAACATGACCAGGCCCGCACCGCCGAGCACCGGCGCCGGGATCGCGGCGACGACCGCGCCCAGCTTGGGCAGCAGGCCGAGCAGCACCAGAATCCCGCCCGCCGTGGCGACGACCCAGCGGCTGCGCACCCGTGTCATGCCCACAAGCCCGACGTTCTGCGCGAAGGCGGTGTACGGGAACGTGTTGAACACGCCGCCGAGGACCGTGGAGAGGCCGTCCGCGCGCAGGCCGTCCGCCAGTGAGCGCGGCTGGACGGGCCGCCCCGTCATCTCGCCCACCGCGATGAAGTCCCCCGTGGTCTCGGTCATCGTCACCAGGGCCACGATCAGCATCGACACGATCGCCGCGCCGTGGAGCGTCGGCGTACCGAAGTGGAACGGCGTGCTGATCCCCACCCAGTGCGCGTCACCGACACCGCCGAAGTCCGTGAAACCGGTGGGCACGGCGACGGCCGTGCCGACGACGATGCCGGCGAGCACGGCGACGCGGCTCAGGAACGGCGGCGCGAAGCGCTGCACCGCGAGGACCATCACGAGGACGAACGCCGCCAGCGCGACGTTCTTCGGGGCGCCGAAGTCCTTCGAACCCGCGCCGCCCGCAACCCAGTTGCCCGCCACCGGCAGCAGCGAGACGCCGATGATCAGGATGACCGTGCCGGTGACCAGCGGCGGGAAGAAGCGCAGCAGCCTGCCGAAGACCGACGCGAGCAGCATCATCGCGAGCCCGGCGACGATCACCGCCCCGTAGATCGCGGGCAGCCCGCCGCCCGTCGTGCCGATGATCACCATCGGCGAGACGGCGGCGAACGTACAGCCCTGGACGATCGGCAGCCGCACGCCGAACCGCCACACCCCGACGCACTGGATCAGCGTCGCGATGCCGCACACCAGCAGATCCGCGGTGATGAGATACGCGAGGTCGGCGGGCGACAGCTTCATCGCGCCGCCCACGATCAGCGGCACGGCCACCGCGCCCGCGTACATGGCGAGCACGTGCTGAAGGCCGAACGCGGCCAGCTGCCGCACGGGCAGCACCTCGTCGACGGGGTGGACGGACGGTGGGACAGCCGGATCTGCCATGGGCACTCCAAGGGGATGTCGGAACGCGAACGTGGGTGCGGGGTGTGGACAGCACGAGACCGTAGGGGGCTTAAACGATTTGTTGATTTCGCGTCTGTTGCCGGAATGTGTCGTGCTTCCCGGGCGCCCCCGCGTCAGCGCGTATCGCCGCTCAGGCGCTACGTCGTCCCGTCGCGGGCCGCCGCCAGCAGGCCCGCCCAGTCCGGGATCTTCACCGGGCCGCGCCCCAGAGAGCGGCCCAGCTCCGCCTCCGCGCGCTCGATCGCGAGCCACCCGGGCCACTCGACGGCCGCGCAGCCCGCCGCGCGGAGCCCGCGGAGCGCGTCACCAGGAACGTCCCGGGCGGTCAGCGCGGCGGCGTCGTCGAGCAGTGACTGCGCGGTCTCCTTGGCGCACGGGCGGTTGGTGCCGATCACGCCCGTCGGGCCGCGCTTGATCCAGCCCGCGACGTACTCGCCGGGCGAGACCTCACCCGCCCGTAGGACGCGCCCCTCGCGATGCGGCACGGTTGCGGTGGCCTCGTCGAACGGCAGCCCGTCCAGGGGTACTCCGCGGTATCCCACCGACCGCAGGACGAGCTGCGCGTCGATGTCGTCGAACCGGACGGTGCCGCTCACGCCTCCCGAGCCGTCCGGCGCGGTGTGCTCGAACCGCACGCCCGACACCCGGCCCGCTGCCCCCTCCAGGAGCGCCGCCGGCCGCTGGAAGAAACGCAGATGGATGCGACGGGGGAGACTCGGCGACGGGCGCTCGGCCCAGCCGCGCAGCACCTCGACGTTCCGCCGGTTCGCCGCAGGCAGCCCCGACGGGTCGGTATAAGCGGGATCGAGCGCCAGCTCGGCCGGATCCACGACCACTTCGACCCCGGGAAGCGTGCCGAGCTCACGCAGCTCCTTGGTCGTGAAGCGTGCCTGCGAAGGGCCGCGCCGCCCCACCATGTACACGTCCCGCACCCGGCTGTCGGCCAGTGCGCCGAGCGCCGCCTGCGGCATGTCGGTGGGCGCCAGCTCGGCCGCGCCGCGGGCCAGGATCCGGGTGACGTCCACGGCGACGTTGCCCACGCCGATGACGACGGCCGACTCCACGCCCCGCACGAACCCCTCGGCCACCGCGTCCGGATGCGCGCTGTACCAGGAGACGAAATCGGTCGCCGACCAGCTGCCCAACAGATCCTCGCCCGGTACGCCCAGATGGCGGTCGGTGGCGGCGCCCACGCAGTACACGACCGCGTGGTACATCTCCAGGAGCCGGTCGGGCGGCAGGCCGGGGCCGATCTCGACACCGCCGACGAAGCGGACGCGCTCGTGCTCCAGGACCGTACGCAGATTGTTCTGCAGCGACTTGATCTTCTCGTGGTCCGGTGCCACGCCGTAGCGCACCAGGCCGTACGGGCAGGGGAGCCGGTCGAGGACGTCCACGTGGACGTCCGGCACCCGCTCCTGCTGGACCAGGCTCTGCGCGGTGTACACCCCGCTCGGCCCCGATCCCACAACGGCGACGCGCAGCACGGCGGACTCCTTCCGCAGGCCCGACGGACTTCCAGCATGACACCGAGGGGGCCGGGCCGGGAGGGTGTGACGCGCACGGAGCTCACGCGTCGGGCATCACGACATCTTCCGCATGCGCCCGATCTCGGCCGTCTGCTGCGCGATCACGTCGTTCGCCATCTCCTCGATCTGGACGTTGTTCCCCTCGGACAGCACGTCTGTCGCCATGGTGACCGCCCCGGTGTGATGCGTGATCATCAGCTTCAGGAAGAGCTCGTCGAAGGCCGCGCCGTGCGCCGCGCGCAATGTCTTCAGCTGTGCCTCGGTCGCCATCCCCGGCATCGCCTCGTGCCCGTGGTGCCCGCCGCTCTCGCGTTCTCTGCCGTGGGAGTTGAGCCAGCCCTCCATGGCCCCGACCTCCGGGCCCTGTGCCGCGGCGATGCGCTCCGCGAGGCGCTTGACCTGGCCCGACTCGGCTCGCTTCGGGGCGAGTTCGGTCATCTGGAGGGCCTGTGTGTGATGCGCGATCATCATCTGCGCGTAGCTGAAGTCGGCCGAGTTGGGGCTGTCGTCCGGCTTGCGCTTCTGCGCGTCCTCGGCCGACAGCGTCTCGGCGCCCTCGCCCGGCTTGCCCGGCGCGATCACCGAAGGACCGGGGTGCGCGCGGGAGTTGGCGTCAGCGCCCCCGCCGTCCGACGCCGTGTCACAGCCGCCGAGTACGAGCGCGGCGACCGCGGCCGTCAACGGCAGAACAACTTTCATGACGAGTACGTTGCCATCTGTTGATCTGTGCATGAGGAAGACGATACTCGTGGGGGTCCGTGCTCCGCTCCCGCATGAACGGGGGAAGCGGGGAAGTCATCGACGAGGGAGACAGCAGTGACCCTGTTGAACGAGTCCCGAACGCGCCGCAGACGCCTGGGAGTTGCCGCGACCGCGGCCGGGCTGCTGGCCGCGCTGCTCATGGCCGCTCCGGCGGCGGCGACCCCCGACCCGGGCGACGCCCCGGCCAAGGCCGAGCGGCTCTCGAAGAGCGTGGCGGCCGACACCCGGGCGGCGATCGCGAACGGCGACATACCCGCCCAGGACGAGGTCGTCCACTCCGACAACATCGAACATCTCGCCAACATCCCCAAGGACGTCCTGCCCGGCATCAACTCGGACCTCGCGTTCCAGGGCAAGTACGCCTTCGCGGGGAACTACGACGGCTTCCGCATCTTCGACATCAGCAACCCGAAGGCGCCGAAGACCGTCGCGCAGGTCCTGTGCCCCGGATCGCAGAACGACATCTCCGTCTCCGGCGACCTGCTCTTCCTGTCGACCGACTCGTCGCGCAGCGACAACTCCTGTGCCAGCACCACGCAGCCCGCCACGGAGAAGTCCTCCTGGGAGGGCATGAAGGTCTTCGACATCAGCGACAAGAAGAACCCGAAGTACGTCGCAGCCGTCGAGACCGCCTGCGGCTCGCACACGCACACGCTGGTCCCGGAGAAGAAGAACGTCTACGTGTACGTCTCGTCGTACTCGCCGAACGCGACGTTCCCGGACTGCCAGCCGCCGCACGACGGGATCTCGATCATCAAGGTGCCGCGCAAGGCACCCGAGAAGGCGGCGATGGTCAACTTCCCCGTCCTGTTCCCCGGTGAGGGACCCGACGGCGGCGGCAACCCCGGCGGGCCCACCAACCCGGGCGTCTCCAAGACCACCGGCTGCCACGACATCACGGTCCTGCCCTCCAAGGACCTGGCCGCCGGAGCCTGCATGGGCGACGGCATCCTGTTCTCCATCAAGGATCCCGAGAACCCCAAGGTCATCGACCAGGTCGAGGACAACACCAACTTCGCGTTCTGGCACTCGGCGACGTTCAACCAGAAGGCCGACAAGGTCGTCTTCACGGACGAGCTGGGCGGCGGCGGGGCGGCCACCTGCAACGAGGCCGTCGGGCCGGACCGCGGCGCCGACGGCATCTACGCCATCGTCGGCAAGGGCGACCACCGCAAGCTGGTCTTCAAGAACTACTTCAAGATCCCCCGCCACCAGGCGGACACCGAGAACTGCGTGGCCCACAACGGCTCGCTGATCCCCGTCAAGGGCAAGGACATCATGGTCCAGGCCTGGTACCAGGGCGGCGTCTCGGTCTGGGACTTCACCGACTCCTCGAAGCCCAAGGAGATCGGCTACTTCGAGCGCGGTCCGCTCACCACGGACACCCTCCAGGTGGGCGGTGCCTGGTCCGCGTACTACTACAACGGCTACATCTACTCGAACGACATCGCCAAGGGCTTCGACGTCCTGAAGCTCAGCGACCGGCGCACCGACCCGGCCGAGCGAGTCCGCACGGGCGAGCTGAACGTCCAGACGCAGCCGGACTACTTCGACTGAGAGCCGCTGGACCGGGACCCGGGACCTCCGGGCTCGAAGTACTGGGAGAAGTCCGGGGCACTCCCCGGGCTTCTCCCGCCGGGCGCCGCGTCTGCCGGCGGGGTTCCGAGCTCCCACGCGAGCCCGTACCGGGCGAACAGCTCCGCCCGTAGGGTCGGCAACGCCATCGGCGCCCCCGGGACCAGCGCCGCGAACACCGCCCCCATCAGCTGGGAGCGCAGCAGCGGATAGTCGCGTTCGACGCTGAGCGAGCCGTTCCGCAGGACGGTGTCGCGCAGCAGCTCGGCGAGCCGCTGCTGCTCGGGGCACTGCACGAAGCCCTCGGCCTGGAGGATCCCCGCCATGTGCGTCCGCATGAGGACGGGGTGGTCGACGGCCAGGCCAAGGATCGCGTCGACGGCCCGCGCCAGCCGCTCCGGCCCGTCCTCGGTGTGCGGCTCGCGCTCCAGCGCCGCTTCGAGCGTCCGGTGCATCAGCCGGTGCACCGCGGACTGGAGCAGCTGCCGCTTGCCGGGGAAGTAGTACGACACCAGGCCCCGCGCGGAACCGGCACGGTCCGCGATGTCGCCGAGCGTCGTCGCGTCGTACCCGCGCTCCCCGACGAGCTCGACCGTCGCCTGCAGAAGCCGCTCGCGGGATCGCCGTCGCAACTCCTCGTTGACCGATGCGCTGCGCGGGGACATCCTGTAACTCCTGCGTTGACTGGCTTGTAGCCAGTATACTCGGAGCGTCCCTGGCAGAGGGCCCCTTTGCGGAACCCCCGGCCAGGGCTCCTGGGCGTATCCGGCGACGCGGGGGATCGTCGGATACGCCCGGTCCTGCCGGGCGGGTGTCCGGACGGCGTCGGTGCCGTCCGGACACCCGCCCGGCAGGTGATTCCGGTCCGGCCGCCGACGCCGGAAATCCCCGACGTGGCGGACTCCTCCAGGGGCACACTGGCCCCATGCCGCAGCTGATCGCTCCCGACGTCCGCGTCCACGCCTCCTTCCTGGCCGCCATGGACGAGACCCGCGCCGAGGGCCACGGCGGACCCGACGACGACTCCACCGCGGGGCTCAGCCTGCGCGCGTACGGAGACACCTGGCAGGACCCGGCGGTCTTCGCGCACTATGTCGCCCGCATGCGGCTCACCCACGGACCGCGCAGCATCCTGCAGTACGACGTCGAGTGCACGACCCTCTGGTACGTCGACGGGGACGCCTACCTCGGCCGCCTCGCGATCCGCCACCGCCTCACCGAGGCCTGGCTGCGCGACGGGCACATCGGCTACGACGTACGGCCCGGCGCCCGCGGCCGCGGACACGCCACCGCGATGCTCCGCGCCGCTCTCCCGCTCGCCGCGCGCCTGGGCATCGACCCGGCGCTGATCACGTGTGACACGGACAACGCCGCCTCCCGCCGCGTCATCGAGGCCTGCGGTGGAGTACGGGACGAAGCGGGCGAGGACGACGGGGTGCTGCGGTACCGGGCGCCCACCGGAACCGGATCGCACACCGGGCGAACCCTCCCTACAGTGGGCAAGGGGTGACGGGCAGGCCAGCTAGGAGGCGTACCGACATGGATCAAGAGCAGATCCTGGCCCGGATCACGGCGATGGTCGACGACGAGAAGCGGCTCCGCGCGTCGCTCGCCGCCGGTCAGATCGACGGGGCGACCGAGCACGAGCGCCTTGCCGCCGTGGAACGCGAACTCGACCAGTGCTGGGACCTGCTGCGCCAGCGCCGGGCCAAGACGGAGTTCGGCGAGAACCCCGACGAGGCGAGGGCCAGGCCCGAGTCCCAGGTCGAGGGCTATGAGTCGTGACGGCCCGGTCGTGACGGCGCACCTTGGCGGTCTTGTCCTGGCGGTCTTGCCCTGACGGGTCACCTGCTCGCGGTGAGCCGCTCGTAGGCCGTCACGGACACGGTCACCGTCAGCGCCCCGAGCAGCCAGCCGCCGAGTACGTCCGAGGGCCAGTGCACGCCGAGCCACAGCCGCGTGAGGCCGACGCCGACGACCGACACCACCGCGAGCGTGCACGCCGTACGCCACAGGACGCGGCCTGCGCCGTAGCGGCGCAGCAGCCAGAGGATCAGCCCCCACACCACCGTCGCCGTCATCGCGTGCCCGGAAGGGTAGGCCGCGTAGTGAGCGGAGTCCACGGGGTCCGTCCACACCGGGCGGGCACGGCCGACGGCCGCCTTGAGGCCCTGCTGGATCAGTGTGCCGACCGCACATGTGGCGGCCACCCACAGCGCGAGCCACCAGGCGTCATGTCTCCATACAAGCCAGACGACGACCACGGCGCACAGGGCGCGCATCGTCCACGGATCCCAGAACCAGTCCGTCAGAACCCGGTTCACCTGCGTCAGTCCGGGATCGTCGACGGCCCAGCGGTGGGCGGTGCGCGCCAGCTCGCCGTCCAGTGTCATCAGTGGTTCCCAGCGCGTTGCCACCGCGATCAGCAGCAGCGCGCTGAGAGCGGCCAGCACCGCCGTCGCGCGTGTGAGCCGCGGATGCCGGGGGCGGGGCGGGGAGTCGACCGGTGCCTGGTGCATGGGGAAGATCCTCACCCATGGACGGCGCCGGTGGCCATCAGGCGGAGCGGACGCGTCCGGCTCCGGCCGTCGGTCAGCCCAGCGCGCGCAGGCCCGGCACGAAGGTCACCAGGAGCGGCACCACCGGTACGAGGGCGGCCGCCGCGGTCAGGCGCAGACGCCGGGCCGGGGTGAGCCGCCGCGGCGGGGTCAGCAAGCGGTGCACGCGCTGCGGCACATGGGCCTGGGGCGTCGGGCAGGGGCCGAACACCCCGCGGTCCTCGTTGAGTTCGACCAGGGCGAGGGCGATGGTCAGGCGCCCGAAGCGGCGCGACGCCATGTCGTCGGCGGCCAGTTCGACGAGCCGGTGCATCTCGTCGCGGAACGCGGCGAAGACCGGAACCTGTGGGAAGCCCGTGGCCAGCGCCCCCGAGCAGTGCAGCAGCCAGTCGTGCCGCCACTGTGCGTGGCCCATCTCGTGCGCGAGGACCGCGTCCAGCTGACGGCCCTTGAGGCGGCGCAGGGCGGCCGTCGTGATGACCAGTTGCGGCGCGGCACCCGGCAGCCACCAGGCGTCGGGACGTTCGCCTTCGAGGACGACGAGTCGGTCGCTGCCCGGCTCCTCGCCCGGCAACAGCGGGGAACGCACCAGGAGTTCGGCGCGCCGCCGCCTGCGCCTGGCCCGCGATCGGAAGATCTCCCGGGCGAGCATCGCCGCGGTCCACAGCCCGCCGAGCGCGAGCGTCACGGCCAGCGTCGCCGCCCATCCGCCGGCCGCCCGCAGCGCGTACGCGTCGACGACGGCGTGCGGGGCGGACGCGAACACATGGCCGCGGACGGCCTGCCAGGCGGCGGCCGCGCTCAGCGTCATCGACAACGCGCAGCACAGGAGGACACCGGCCACCACGCACTGCCACACCCAAAGGGCGACCACCGGCTCGCGCTCCGGCCAGTCGGCCCGCGCGAGAAGGCGCGGGGCAACGACAGCGGCGAGGGTGCCGAGCAGCAGCAGTGCTACGGGGACCGTCATGGCCTCAGCCTATGAGCCGGGGCTACCGGAGGGTACGGGCTGTCGCGTCAAGTGACGTACGCCACGGTTTTGAGCGGGCAGTTGTCCGCAATGGAGCAGTTTCCCCGGCCCCCTGTCCGTGCGGGCTCGCGCAGGCGCCTCCACGGCCCCGCCCGTGCGCCTACATGATCAGCAGCATCGCGACCATCCCGATGCCCATCGAGAGGCGGCAGGCCCGCGCCAGCTCCGGGCGGTCCCCCCAGCCGGACACCGGCGGGCCGCCCCCGGCCGTCGCCACCGGCACCAGCCGCACCCCCGACCACAGCACGTACCCCGCGAAATAGAGCAGCAGCAGTCCGGTTACCAGCGGTGCGCCCGCCCCTCCGTGACCGGCGTGCCCGCTCGGCGCCGCGGCCATCCCCACCGCCATGTACGCCATGGCGAAAGTGCCCACCAGGTGGTGCAGGTGGTGCGCGCTCGAACGGGACGCCCACAGCGCGCGCAGCGCCGCCGCCCCGAACACGGCCGCGTACAACGCCCAGGCGGCGCGCGGCGGCGTGATCACCGCGGCGGGTACCGCCATGAGCGCCATGCCGAACCCCATGAGGGCCTCGCTGCCCGCCGTGCGGCGCTGCTCCTCGACTCCGCTGCGCATCCGCAGCAGGCAGTACGCCCCCGTCGCCGCGCACAGCGCGACGAGCAGCCAGGCGGCCGAGCCCGGTCCGTGCACGCGAACCTCCCCCAGTCGGACGCCGTACCGCGTCGGGGACGAGATGCCCGTGCGGGGCGGGGCGCAATCGAGCGCAGGGGAGCACTGGGCGCGTTCGCGGTGCGACCGTGCGCGGGTGGTGCGCGGTCGGCGGCCCGCCGGTCGGTGGGCGGGTGCGGGGACCGGGTGCAGAGCGGCGAAAGTTTCCAGGTAAAACACTTGCTAAACTTCTCTGTATGAGCAGCGCAGAAACCCCGACCTCGACCCCCACCCCATCGCCGTCGCCGTCCGGGCCCCGGCTCGTCCGGCGGCTCCCGCTCGCGGGGGTGCTGCGTCTCAACAAGCCGTCCGACATCTGGTTCAAGCCCGCGACGAGCGTCGTCGTGTCCGCGGCGGTGCCGAACCTGACGCTGCTCGCCCTCGGCCGCCTCGACCTCGCGATGTACACGATGGCCGGGTCGCTGTGCGCCCTCTACGCCCACAATCTGCCGTACGCGGCGCGTGCGCGGGCCCTCGCCTGGGTCGTCCTCGGCATGCTCGCGAGCCTCGCGGCGGCCCTGCTCACCGCGTCGCTCACCTCGTCGGCGGCCGTACTCGTCGCGGTCGGCGCGGTTCTCGCCGCCGCGCAGAAGACCCTGTGCGACGCGACCCGCATCGGCCCGCCGGGTCACTTGATCCTCACGTTCATCAGCTCCGCCAGCCTCTTCGCCCCGCAGACCCTGGGGCAGATACCCGGCCACCTCGCCCTGACCGCCGGTGCGGGCGCCGTGGCCTGGCTCGTCGGCATGGCCCCCGCCCTGATACGCCCGCACGGCCCGGAGCGGCGCGCCACCGCCCGCGCGCTGAACGCCGCCGCCGCGTACGTGAGCGCCGAGGACGGAGCGCGCGAGCGGGCCAGGGCCGGCGCTGCCGCCGCCGTCCACGCCGCCTGGCAGTCCCTCCTCGCCACCGGCGGCCGCGGCGCCGCCCGCCGCGGCCTGGAGCGCCTCGTCGTGCGCGCCGAGGTCGCCCTCGCGGCCCCCGCCGACACCGACCCGGCGCTCCTGCGCGACTGGGCCGCCGGCCTGAGCGGCACGGGCCCCGTCCCGCGCCCGGCCCGCCACGACGGCATCAGCGCCATCGGCAACCCCAGCGACATCGACGACGAAGTCCTCGGCATCGAGGCCGAACTCGCCTTCGGCAAGCCGTCGTTGTGGCGCAGGCTCGCCCCCGGCTCGCCTCTCCTGCCGGTCGCCCTGCGCACCGCCGTCGGCTGCGCCCTCGCCGGATACGGGTCCCTCGCCCTCGGCGTCGGCCGCCCGTACTGGGCCCTGGTCACCGCCGCCTCGCTCTACCAGGCAAACGTCACCCTCACCTGGAACCGCACCGTGCAGCGCGTGGCCGGCAACCTCGCCGGAGTGCTCGTCTTCGCCGCCGTGGTGCCTCTCGCCCATGTAGGACAGATCTTCGTCGTCCTGTTCTGCCTGCTCTTCAGCTTCGGCGCCGAGGCGTTCATCTCCCGCAACTACTGGCTCGGCGGCGTCTGCGTGACCCCCATGGCACTGCTGATCACCGAGTTCGCCAGGACACAGGAGGCCGGCGAGCTCATCACGGACCGGGTCGTGGACACCCTCGTCGGGGCGCTCCTCGGCATCGTCGCCGCCGTGATCGTCACCAACCGGCGCGCCGCCGACCACATCGAGCTCGCCCTAGAAGCGACCGAACGCGCCCGCGAGGCCGCTGAGCGCACCCTCGCGGCCCCGCGTCCCGAGCCCGGCGGCCTGGAGACCACGCACCGCAGGCTCGCCGCCGCGCTCGTCGAACTGCGCGCCGCCGACGACACCGCGGCCGGCGAATGGTGGCAGCGCGCCCTGCCCGAGGAGCGTGTGGTCGCCGCCGAGCAGGCCGCACACCGTACGCTCGCGGCGACGGTCCGACGCCGGACGCGGCGGACCGTCCAGGAGACCGACGAGCACAGGGGCGGCACGGACGCCCGGGAGAACACGCGAGCATGACGACACGGAACGGCAGGGCCGCGGCGGACGACACCGTCGCCACGGTGGTGCGGCAGTGGCAGACGGTCCGCCCCGACATCGACACCGGGCCCATGGAGGTCATCGGGCGGATCAACCGCTGCGCCGCCCTCCTCCAGCAGGCCGAGGACGCGCCGCTGCGCCGCGCCGGGCTGACCCGCGCCGAGTTCGACCTGCTCGGCGCGCTGCGCCGCACCGGCCACGAACTCACCCCGGGTGACCTCGCGCGGGAGACCTTCTCCTCCGGCGCCGCCGTCACCAAGCGGCTCAAGCAGCTCCAGGAGCGCGGTCTGGTCGACCGGCGCGGCGACACCCGCGACCGGCGCGTCTCCCACCTCAGCCTGACCGACGCCGGCCGCGAGCTGGTCGACGCGCTGCTGCCCGACCAGCTCGCGTACGAGAAGACGGTACTTTCCGGCCTCGGCGGCGCCGGACATGACCAACTCAGTGTCCTGCTGGGCGAGTTGCTCGGCCAGCTCGAAGGACGCCCGGGTGGTCCGCGCGCCTGACCCCGGGGCTCGACGCGGCCCGGCCGGATGGCCGGCCGTGCAGCCGCTAGTCCGAGGGATCCTCCACGGCAGCCGCGAGCAACCGCCGTGTCTCCGGCTCCACATGGTCGGCGTAGTACTCGTACAGCGCCTCACGGCCGAGCCGGGCCGCGCGCGGAGCGTCGCCGGAGCTGATCGCGTCGAGCACCTGCCGGTGGTGGGTGATCGAGCGCTCCATCCAGGCGGAGGCGTCAGCGGCGCCCGCGATCTTCTCCTCGATGACCCCGACCACCGCCTCGTGCACGGCGCGGGCGCACAGGCCGAGCAGGGAGTTGCCGCTCGCCTCGGCGACGGCCCGGTGGAAGAGGGCGTCCGCCTCGCTGAAGGCGTGCAGGTTTCCCGTCGAGGACGCGCCGAGGCGCTCCATCCGGTCGATCTGATCCCGCATGCGGGCCAGGTCGTCGGCGGTGTGCAGGCGTGCGGCGAGCCGGTTGCTCTCCGCGTCGAGCACCATGCGGAACTGCACCAGTTCACCGAGGGAGGCGATACGGGAACGGGTCAGGCGGCTCAGCGCCTGGCTGAGGCTGTCGGGGGAGACGCCGAGGACCTCGGCGCCGAGCGGGTCGCCGGGGCGTGAGCGGATCAGGCCCGCGGTCTGGAGCACGCGCAGGGCCTCGCGGACCGTGGAGCGGCCCACGTCGAAGCGCACGACGAGTTCGCGCTCCGCCGGGAGCCGGGAGCCGGGCGGCAGGTCGCCGCTGAGGATGCGCTCCTCGATCTGCTGGGCCACCCGCTGGTAGGCGCGGACCGGCTTCACCGGCTGGAAGAGATCGTCGTCGGGCGCCATGTGCCTCTCCGTGTCGGCCGGTTGCGCCGGAGTGAATCCATGATCCGACCATTGACCCGGGCGTGAACGTGGCGGCAGAGTACGGGAAATCAACTGGTCTGACCAGTCGACTGGCCTCGTGGCCGACCGACCTGGAGGTTCCATGCGTTCCCGCTCAACAGCCCTGTCCGTCCCCGAGACCGACGCCGAGGCGGCGGTCGCCCTCACCCAGGAACTCGTCCGGCTGCGCACCGTCAACGCCGCGGGGGCCACCGAGGTGGAGCGCCCCGCAGCCGAACTCGTCCAGCGGCTCTTCACGGAGTTCGGCTGGAAGTACGAGGTGGTGGAAGTCGTCCCCGGGCGGCCCAACACCGTCGCGGTGGTCGAGGGCGGCGGCGGGGACGGTCCCACGCTGATGTTCGAGGGACACATCGACGTCGTCACCGAGGGCGACACGGACGACTGGACCGTCGATCCGTACGGAGCGGAGATCCGCGACGGAAAGCTCTGGGGCCGCGGCTCGGCGGACATGAAGTCCGGTGTCGCCGCCATGATCTACGGCGTCCGTGCCCTTCAGCTGGCCGGCCCTTTCCCCGGCCGGATCGTCGTCGGCGTGCTCTGCGACGAGGAGGGGCTGATGCTCGGCGCGAAGGCCTTCGCCGCGTCACCGCTCGCCCGCGAGGTGGACGGCGTCATCGTCTGCGAACCCGAGGGATACGAGGTGTGCACCTCGGCGCGCGGCGGGATCCGCCTCCGTCTCGACCTGCACGGAGTGATGGCCCACGGCGCCATGCCGCAGGAGGGCCGAAGCCCGATCGTCGCCGGCGCCCGCATCGTCGAGGCGCTCGCCGCGGTGCAGGAGTGGGCCGAGGAGCGCTACGGCGAGCACCCGCACGCGGGCCGCGTCACCGTCACCCCGACCGTGCTCCTCGGCGGCGACCCCGACCAGCTCAACGTCATCCCCGCGCACGGCGTCGTCGGCATCGACGTACGCACGATCCCCGGCACGGACCACGCCGAACTCATCGACCGCGTAGGCGAGTTCGCGAACCGGGCGGCCGCCGGGGTCGGGGTGGGCGTCGACGTCACCGTCGTCGACGACCGGCCTGCCATCGAGATCCCCGAGGACCACCCCGTGGTCACCGCGCTGGTCGACGCACACCGCCGAGTGCACGGCGAGGCACCGCCGTTCGGAGCCGTGCCCGGCACGACCGACGGCACGATCCTGACCCGCGACGCAGGCCTCGCCACCGTCGTGTACGGCCCCGGCGGCAAATGGATCGCCCACCAGGCCGACGAGTACGTGGAGGTCCGCGAGATCGCCGAGTACACCCGCGTGTACGCGGCCGCCGCGCAGGCCTTCCTCAACGGCCGTACGGACGAGGGAGCGGCCCGATGACGTATCCGCGAGAACTGCCCGCGGGCCTGCCGGTCGGGGACGCCTGGGTGCCCGCGCCTTCGCATCAGCCCGTCGTCTTCCCCTATGACGGGAGCGAGTTCGCCTCGGCGCCCGTCGGTGACGTGGATCTCGCGCGGTGCGCGGTCGAGCACGCCGCCGGGATCCGCAAGGAGGTCGCGGCCCTGTCGGCACGGGTGCGGCGGGACGTCCTCGCGGGTGTCGCGGCCGACCTGGAACGCGTCGCGTCGCGGATGGCGGAGCTGCTCGTCCTGGAGACCGGGAAGCCACGCGTCGACTGCGACATCGAGATGCAGCGCGCCGCCGCGACCTGGCGCGCCGCCGCCGACGAGGTCGCCCACCTGCACGGCGAGACCGTCCCGCTGGACCTCCAGGTCTCCGGTGACGGCATGTTCGGGTTCTGGACGCGCAGGCCCATCGGGGTCGTCGTCGGCATCGCCGGCTTCAACTACCCCGTACTCCTCGCCTCCCACAAGATCGCGCCGGCCCTTGCCGCGGGCTGCCCCGTGATCGTGAAGCCCGCACCGGCGACCCCGCTCGCCACGCTCTGGCTCACCCACCTCGTCCGCGAGCGCCTCGCCGCGGCACAGGCGCCGCCCGGAGCGGTCCAGCTCGTCACCGGGGACACCGAGGTGGGCCGCACCCTCACCACGCACCCCGACGTCGCGGCGGTCTCCTTCACCGGCTCCGCCACGGTCGGCCACCGCATCGCACGCGACGCGGCGCCCCGCAAGGTCGTCCTCGAACTCGGCTCCAACGCGGCGCTCGTCGTCGCTGCGGACGCCGACCTCGACGCGGCCGCCGACGCCGTGGCCCGCGGCGGCTACTACGCGTCCGGGCAGGCGTGCATCTCGGTCCAGCGGGTCATCGCCGTCGAGGAGATCGCCGACGCCCTGGAGAAGAAGATCGCCGAACGGCTGCCCGACGTCGTGGTCGGCGACCCGCGCGACACCGGCACCCGCGTCTCCGCCCTCATCGACGAAGCCGCCACCGAGCGCGTCCTCGACTGGATCGGGCGGGCCAGGGCTGCCGGTGCCCGGGTCGTCGCGGGCGGCGGCCGCACGGATGCGAGGTGCCTCGCGCCGACCTTGCTCGCGGATGTCCCCGACGGCGAACCCGCCTGGGACGAGGAGGTGTTCGGGCCCGTCGTGTGCCTGCGCGCGGTCCCCGACCTCGACGCGGCGTACGACCTGGTCAACGCGAGCCGGTACGGGCTGCACGCGGCGGTCTACACCCGCGACCTCGGCGCCGCGTTCCGCGCGGTCGAATCGCTTGACGTCGGCGGCGTCGTCATCAACGAAGTCCCCGGCTACCGCAGCGACATCGCCCCGTACGGAGGGGTCAAGGACTCCGGGACCGGACGCGAAGGGCCACGGTTCGCCATCGAGGAGCTGACCGTGACGCGGATGGCCGTCATCAGGCCCTGACGGACCCGCCACCGCAACAGAGAGAAAGGCAGCACCTCTTCATGGACTACGCCAACCTGTTCCGGCTCGACGGCCGGCGCGTCGCGGTCGTCGGCGGCGCGGGCGGCATCGGCCGCGTGGCCGTGCGCGCGCTCGTCGCCCAGGGCGCCGACGTCGTGGTCGCCGACCGGGACGAGAAGGGCGCCGAGCAGACCGTCGCCCTGGCCGGCGCGGACGCGGACCGGTCCGGTACCGCCTCCGCGTACGCCCTCGATGTCCTCGACCCCGCGGCGATCCGCGCCGCCGCCGACGAGTGGGGCCCCCTCGACGCGCTCGTCGTCACCGTCGGCGCCAACGTCCGCAAACGCATCGCCGACTACACGCTCGACGAGTTCGACCGCGTCATCGCCCTGAACCTGCGGGCCTACGTCAGCCTCGTCCAGGCGTTCGCCCCCGGCATGGCGGAGCGCGGCCGCGGCAGCGTCGTCGGCTTCGCCTCCATGCGGGCCTTCCAGGTGGAGCCGGGACAGAGCGTGTACGCCGCGTCGAAGGCCGGCCTCATCCAGTTCCTGCGCACCGCCGCCGCCGAATGGGGCCCGCGCGGGGTGCGGTTCAACGCCGTCGCCCCCGGTGTCGTCCGTACCCCGCTCACCGACCAGATCGCCGCGGACCCCGCCTGGTACGACGCCTACGCCCAGGCTTCCGCGCTCAAGCGCTGGGCCCGCGCCGACGAACTCGCCGGTGCCGTCGCCTACTTGGTCTCCGACGCGTCGACGTACGTCACCGGCAGCGTCCTGACCGTCGACGGCGGCTGGACCGCGGTCGACGGCCGCTACGACCCCGCGCTCTGAGCAACCCGCCGCCCTTTCCCCCACCCCAAGGAACCTCATGTCCCCCACCGGTGAAGCCGCCGGCCGCGCCCCGGAGCCGGACCCGAGCGAGGCCGACCCCCTCGAAGGACTCCCCGCCCTCGGCGGCCAGGCCCGCCGCTCCCTCTGGATGCTGCTCGTGCCCGTCGTCCTCTACGGCGCCGCGCCCTTCGTCGCCAACCGCATCGAACCCCGCATCCTGGGCGTCCCCTTTCTGCTGGCCTGGGTCATCGCGGCCACGGTCATCAGCCCCGTCGCCATATGGCTCGTCGCCCGCTACGACCCGGCGTACCGCACGGGAGCCGTCGAACCCGTCCCCGCCGACGAGGGAGGCACCCGATGACCGGCTCCGCAGCCGTCGCGACGACCGTGTTCGGCCTGGCCATGGTCGCCACCATCCTGATCGGCGTGCTCAGCGCCCGCGGCCGGTCCAAGGGCCTCGCCGAGTGGTCCGTGTCCAGCCGCGGCCTCGGCGTCATGTTCATCTGGCTCCTGATGGCCGGCGAGACGTACACCAGCTTCTCGTTCCTGGGGACCGCCGGCTGGTCGTACTCCTTCGGCGCGCCGATCCTCTACCTCGTCGCCTACCTCACCGTCGGCTTCGCCGTCGCCTACATCGTCGGCCCCGCCCTGTGGACGTACGCCTCGCGGCACAGCCTCATCTCGATCGCCGACATCGCCGAATTCCGTTTCCGTTCACGGCCGTTGGGGATTCTCGTCGCCGTCGTCGGGACCGTGTTCCTCGTGCCGTACATCCAGGTGCAGATCCAGGGCATGGGCGTCGTCGTCAACGCGATGACGTACGGGAGTGTCGACCTGCACGTCGCCGCCGTGATCTCGTTCGTCGTCGCCGAGGTGTTCATCCTCGTGTCGGGGCTGCGCGGCTCCGCCTGGGTGAGCGCGCTCAAGGACGTCCTGGTGATCCTCGCGGTCGTCTTCCTCGCGGTCTACATCCCCATGCACTACCTCGGCGGATTCTCCGACTTCATGCAGCGCATGGTCGCCGAGAAGCCCGAGTGGCTCACGTTCCCCGGGCACGCGTCCGGCGGACGGAATGCCGCGTGGTTCCTGAGCACCGTCGTCCTGAACGCCGTCACCATCACCATCTTCCCGACCACCGTGGCCGGTTACCTCAGCGCGAAGAGCCCCAACGCGCTGCGGCGCAACGCCCTGCTGCTGCCCTGGTACCAGCTGCTCCTGTTCGTGCCGATGATGGTCGGCGCCACGGCGCTGTTCGTGCTGCCGACCCTCGGCAACCCCGACCTCGCCCTGTTCAGCCTGGTCACCGACTCGCTGCCGTCGCCCGTCGTGGCGGTCATCGGTGTCGCGGGCGCCCTGTCGGCGATCGTGCCGATGAGCGTCTTCATGCTGTCCATCGGCACCCTGTGGGGCAAGACCGTCCTCGGCGGCGGCAACGGCTCCGACCCGCGCCACCCCCGGCCGGACGTCACCCACGACCACGACCTGCGCACCAAGCGCCTCTCCCAGGCGGTCTGCGTCCTCGCCGGTCTGGTCGCGCTCGGCGGCAGCCTCTTCTACCCCAACACGCTCGTCCAGCTGTCCGTCCTGTCGTACGAGGGCCTGGCCCAGCTCGTGCCCGTCGTGCTGCTCTCCTTGTTCTGGCGGCGGATGACGGCACGCGCAGGGATCTCCGGCATGCTCGCCGGGCTCGCCGTGATGACGGCGCTGTGGGCCACCGACAACGACCCGTGGCACGGGGTCAACGGCGGCATCATCGCGCTGGCCACGAACCTCGTGGTGACGTTCGCGGTCACCCGCGCCACACCGGCCCCGAGTGCCCCCGCCCCGCAACGGCCCGCCGCCCGGGCCGCGCATGCGGGGGAGTCCTGTTGATCCTGCCCTGCTCCGCAGGGTTCGTTTCCTACCCCGGACGAAGCCGGGAGTACCCACGAAAGGACTCCGATGATGACGGTGACATACCGGTGAACGCGCGAGCAGCGCACGGCTTCGAGACACCCGGTCTCGCCGGCCCGGTCGAGATCCTCGTCGACCGGTGGGGCGTCCCCCACCTCTACGCGGACTCCCAGGACGACCTGTTCCTGGCGCAGGGCTTCAACGCGGCCCGCGACCGCCTCTTCCAGCTCGACCTGTGGCGCCGCCGCGGACTCGGCCTGCTGTCCGAGGTGTTCGGCGGGCAGTACGTCGAACACGACCGCGCCGCCCGCCTGTTCCTCTACCGCGGTGACATGGCCGAGGAGTGGAGCGCGTACGGCGAGGACACCGAACGGATCACCACGGCGTTCGTGAACGGCATCAACGCCTACGTGTCCCTGTGCCGCGACGATCCCTCCCAACTCCCGCCGGAATTCGACACCTTGGGCTACGAACCGGCTTACTGGGGCCCCTCGGACGTCGCCCGGATCCGCAGCCACGGCCTCCAGTCCAACCTCCACGACGAGGTCGCCCGCGCCCTCACCCTGCGCGATCACGGCTCCGGCGTCGAGGATCTGCGCCGGCGCCGCGAACCCGCCCCGCACCACCTCACCGTCCCCGAGGGCCTCGACCTGAGCGTCATCCCGGACGACGTCCTGCGCGTGTACGACCTCGCGACGGTCCCGCCCTGGCCGGACGCCGCCGCCCTCCAGGGCGTCGACGGCTCCAACAACTGGGTGCTCGCGCCCTCCAGGACCGCCACCGGCCGCCCCATCCTCGCCAACGACCCGCACCGCGCGGTCACCCTGCCCGCCCTGCGCTACATCGCGCACCTGACCGCACCCGGCATCGACGTCATCGGCGCGGGCGAGCCCGCCCTGCCCGGCCTCTCCATCGGCCACAACGGGAACATCGCGTTCGGCTTCACGATCTTCCCCATCGACCAGGAGGACCTGTACGTCTACGAGACCGACCCCGGCAACCCGCGCGCCTACCGCTACGAAGGCCGCTGGGAGGCCATGACCCGCGTGACCGAGACCATCCCGGTCAAGGACGGGGAGCCGGTCGAGGCCGAGCTGTGGTTCACCCGGCACGGCCCCGTCATCCACGAACACCCCACACGGGACGCCGCGTTCGCCGTGCGCGCCGCCTGGCTCGGCCCCGGCATGGCGCCCTACCTCGGCAGCACCGGCTACATGCGCGCCGAAGGACCCGACGCCTTCCTCGCCGCGCTGCGCCGCTGGGGCGCGCCCGGCGAGAACCAGGTGTACGCGGCGCCCGACGGCACCGTCGGCTGGCGCTCCGCGGGCCGCGTCCCGGTCCGCCCGAACTGGGACGGCACCCTGCCCGTGCCCGGCGACGGCCGCTACGAATGGGACGGCTTCCTCGACGCCGACGCGCTGCCCGCCGAACGCGACCCGGACCAGGGCTGGTTCGCCACCGCCAACCAGATGAACCTGCCGCCCGACTACCCGAACGACCGCGACACGGTCACGTACGACTGGTACGCCCCCACCCGCCACCACCGCATCGCCGAGGAGCTCGACGCGCGCGCGGACTGGACCGTGGAGGACTGCGTACGGCTCCAGACCGACACCGTCAGCCTGCCCGCACGCCGCATCCTGCCGCTGCTCGCCGAGCTGACCGGCGACGACCCGCCGACAGCGCGGGCCATCGGCCTGCTGCGGGAGTGGGACGCCGACGTCACGGCGGACTCGGCGGCCGCAGCGCTCTTCGAGATCTGGTACCGCTGCCATCTGCGCCCGGCTGTCTTCGGCAAGGCGCTGCGGGAAGTCGCCCCCGAGGCCGAACGCGCGGCGGCCCTCGCCCGGATCCTGCCGCCCGACGACCCGGCCTCCGACCCCCGCGTCGACCTGGATCTGCTCACCGGCGCGGAGACGGGCCTCGACCCCGGCACCCTGCTCGCCACCCTGTCTGCCGCGGTCGGCGAACTCTCCGCACTCCTCGGCCCTGACCCGGCCGCATGGACCTGGGGCGCGCTCCACCACGCCCGGGTGTACCACCCGGTGACCGCGCTCCACGACGGACCGCAGCCCCCGTGGGCGTCCGTCGGCCCCGCCCCGCGCGGCGGCAGCGGGGACACGGTGGGCGTCGCGCCGTACGGACCCGATTTCCGCCAGACGACGGGCGCCACCTTCCGCCTGGTCGTCGACGTCGGCTCCTGGGACGACTCCGTGGCCATGAACTCGCCCGGCCAGTCAGGGAATCCGGACAGCGAGCACTACAGCGACCTGTTCGCCACCTGGGCCGCCGACGGTTCCTTCCCGCTCCTCTACAGCCGCGAGCAGGTGGAGAAGCACACGGCGCGGACGATCACCCTGCGACCGCCCGCGCCGGCCACCGCTCAGGACCCGAACGGCAGATAGTCGACGTCGTACCCGAAGTACCGCGGCCCGGCCAGCGCCAGGCCGCCCGGCGAGGTCCACCGGGGGTCGCAACGCGCGGCCAGCACGCTGACGCGCAGCCCGTAGCGCAGCCCCTCGGTGGTCACCGGATCGCCCGACTCGCTGTCCAGGACACAGATCAGGTCGGGCGTCGTGGCGACGGTCACGCCGTCACGCGTGGCCAGCAGATGCTCGTTCTGGAAGTCGAGTTCGAGCACCTGCCCCGCCTCGTCGGCGATGCCCTCGATGCGGGCCCGGCCCCGCGCGAAGCCGCCCTCGGTCCGCCGGCTCACGTCGACGACCTTGCCGGTCAGCAGATGGACACCGGCGAGCATCGCGCGGGCCGCGGCCACCGGGTCACTGTGCGCGGCCCGCGCCTCGCGCACCGCCGCGCCGAGCCGCTCCGCCAGGGTCAGCGTCGCGGGCACGAGGCCGTCGGCGAGCTGGTCACCGCGCAGCACCGTGTCCGCGGCGGAGATCTGGCAGCCGAGCTCCACGCACACGGCGCGCGCGATCCGCTCGGCCGCGTGGTTGTCGACGGCCTCCACGATGATCGTGTTGCCCTTGTCGTCCGCGAGCGCCATCGGCGAGTTGGTCACGCCGATCAGGCCCGGCAGCACCATCTGCGCCTCGGGGAAGGCCCGCCCCATCGCGTCACCGTCCACGATCGGGAGGCCCGCCTCCGCGGCGCACGCGATGGGCAGCATGGAGTTGACGCCGCCGACCTCGATGGGCGCGATGTGCGTGGCGGCCCGCCCGATGTGCTTCTCCAGCGCCCGCAGGGCGGCCAGTTCCTCGCCGCCGTTCGGGACCCGCTCCAGGAGGACGGTCGGCGCCCCCATCCCCGACACCGGCACGACGGTCGCGTCCGGCGCCACCTCGTCGATGTCCACCACCCGCACCGGGCCGTGCTTGCGGATGGCCTCCCGTGCCAGGAGTTTGCCGATGTACGGGTCGCCGCCCCCGCCGGTGCCGAGGATGCCGGCGCCGCGCGCGATGTCGTCGAGGTTGTCCAGGTTGATCTCACGCATGTGCCGTCGCTCCGTGCTGCTGGGTTCCGATGCGGTGCAGGTCGAGGGCGCCGACCGCCTTGACGCGGATCCGGGTCGCGCCGCCCGGCAGATACGCGAGGGGCACCTCCTCGATGTCCACGACGTGTACGGTGCAGCGCCGCGCGCCCGCGTCCTCGGCCCGCCCCACGGCTTCGTCGCGCGCCTCGGCGAGTACCGAGTCCCTACGCCCTTCGGGGATGTGGAAGACCCGGTCGACCTCGCCGCCGACCTGCGCGATGGCCGCGCCGACCGCGTTCGCGACGCCGAAGTTGCCGGGCCGTCGTACGTCGTCGAAGCCGGGCAGGGACTCGGGCACCAGGATCGAACCGCCGCCGACGGCCACCACGGGCAGCGGGGCGGCCGAGGTCCTCATCCGGTCGACGCTCTCCGTGAGCCGGCCGGCGATCCGGTCCAGGGCGCGTGCCACGAAGCCCGCGTCGAGGTGCGCGACCCGCGCCGCGTCCCCCACGTCCGTGTGGCCGGCCGCCACGGCCAGGTCCGTCGCCGTCAGTGTCGCACCGCCGAAGACGAGCGCCTCCTCCGTCAGCCGGTAGCCGACCGACCGCGGCCCGGTCTCCCCGTCCGGCGACACCAGCGAACCACCGCCGATGCCGAGCGAAAGGACGTCAGGGATACGGAAGTTGGTGCGGATGCCCGCCGCCTCGCTCTCACCCGCGGCCTCACGAGGGAAGCCGCCCGCGAGGATGCCCACGTCCGCGGTCGTCCCGCCCACGTCGACCACCGCGCAGTCCCCGAGCCCGGACAGGAAGGCCGCGCCGCGCATGGAGTTGGTGGGGCCCGACGCGAACGTCGCCACCGGATACGTACGGGCGAAGTCCACGTCCATCAGCGTCCCGTCGTTCTGCGACAGGAAGAACGGCGCCGTGATCGACACCTCCGCGAGCGCCTTGCCGAACGACTCGACGATGACCGTCGCCAGGTCCCGCAGCGCCGCGTTGATGATCGTGGCGTTCTCACGGGCGAGCAGGCCGATCCGGCCGAGCTCGTGCGAGAGCGAGAAGTGCACGCCGTCGCCCAGCTCGCCGCGCAGAATCTCCGCGGCGCGCCGCTCGTCGTCCTCGGCGACCGGTGAGAACACCGAGGAGACGGCCACGGATCCGATCCCGCGCGCGGCGATGTCCGCGGCGGTCCGCTTCAGCTCGTCCGGGTCGAGAGGCGACAGCACCCGGCCGTCGAACTCGCGGCCGCCGTGGCACAGATAGCCGTGACCGCCGACCGCGGCCCGCTGCCGGTCGGGCCAGTCCGTCATCGGCGGCAGGGCCGCCGTCGCCGGCAGGCCGAGGCGCACGGCGGCGACGGGCGCGAGCCGGGCGCCCTCGATGAGGGCGTTGAGGAAGTGGGTCGTGCCGATCATCACCGCGGTGATGGACTCGACGGGCGGGTCGAGGGCCCGTATCGCCGCCGTGACCCCGGACGTGATGTCCGGCGTCGTCGGCGACTTGGCCGCCGCGAGGACCCGGTCGTCGTCCCCGAGCAGGGCGGCGTCGGTATTGGTTCCTCCGACGTCGATGCCGATGCGCATGTGGTGGCTTCCTTCGTGCGTACGTGGACGGTGCGTCCGTGGATCGGTACGGGGTTCAGTGGGCAGGGGCGGGCAGGGGGTCCGCCGCGCCGGACTCGGCCTCGATCTGGGCGGCCGGGCGGGCGGGCTGGTTGAAGGGCAGCTCACGGACGCCGCGCACGAGGCCGAGCTTGCCGAGGATTACGTAGCCGAGGCCCGCGAGGATCAACGAGTTGAGCGCCGGGATGCCCCACCAGGCGTAGTGGTCGCTGAACCAGCCGACCAGTGAGGCGGCGGTCCACAGGGCGACCGTGGCCGGCACCCAGCTCGGCTCGCTCTCCGGAAGCCGGCCGATGGCACGGGAGGCGTCGAGCTGGGGTCGCCACTTCTTCACGACGAAGTACTCGGCGACCATGATCCCGGCGATGGGAGGGGTGAGGACGCCGAGGATCGTGAGGAAGTCCGTGAAGTGGTCCAGGATCCCGGCCGCCGCGGCGAGACTGCCGAGGACACCGATGGCGACGGTCGTCCCCACCCGGCCGAGGCGCACCTTGAACACCGACTCCACGGCGGTGATCAGGCCGAGCGCGGACGAGTACAGGTTCCAGTTGTTGATCTTCACGGTGGCCGACACGAGGACGATCACCCCGACCACGCCGGAGCTGGACGTGATGATCGCGATCAGGTCGGAGGACTTCACGGCGTAGGCGAGGAGCACCCCGGCGAGGCCGAGGACGTACTCGCCGAGGGAGATCCCGACCAGGGTCTGCTTGACGACGTCGCCGGTGGTGCGGTTGAAGCGCGTCATGTCGGGCGTCGTGACGGCGCCGACGATGTACGAGCCCGCGACGATCGTCGCCCCCGTCGCGATGGAGATGTGCGCGCCGAACGGCGGCGACGCGACCAGGTCGGTGAAGCTGTGCCGGGAGATCTGCACGGTCATCGCCCACCCGGCGAGGCCCAGGAACGCCGGGACGGTCACGAACGCCGTCCAGCCCATGGCCCGGAACCCGCGCAGCACCAGCGCGGTGACGGCGAGTCCGCAGATCAGGCACCAGGCCCACAGCGGTATGGACGGCACGATCGACTGGAGGCCGGCGGCGAACACCGCGGTCTGCACCCCGAACCAGCCGAACAGGCTGACCGCGATGACGAGCCCGATGAGCGTCGAGCCGTACCGCCCGAAGCCGGTCCAGCGCACCAGCATCGAGGTCGCGAGGCCCTCGCGCATCCCGGCGATGCCGACGAAGATGCAGACGACCTCCAGGATCACCGAGCCGAGTGTGAACGCCCAGAAGGCGCCCCAGAAGGAGAGCCCGGCGCCGAGCGTCGCGCCGAGGAGGAACTGCGTGAGGTCGGAGAGCTGGCCGAACCGCTGCACGGCGACGTTGAACCAGGAGTAGCGGGCCGCGCGCGGCACCCGCTCCAGGGGGTAGTCCTCATCGGCCCGGTCGTTCTGGCCGGGCGTCGGCACGTCGGATGGCTTGGGCATGGGGACGGTCCTCGCATCGAAGAGGGATGGGCGAGATCACGGCAGGGCGAAGCAGAACTGCCGTGCGGGGAAGGGGTGTTGATCAGGTCAGAGCGGTAGCGGCGGCCCGAAGGCCCTGGCCCGCAGGAGCAGTGCGCCCGGCAGGTAGGGCACGGTGAGATCCGGTTCGAGGAGGGTGCGCACACGACGGGGATCCGCCCCGGCGCGCACGGCCCCGGCCCGTGCGAGGTCGCGCACCTCGTCCCGTACGGCGTCGAGACGCCTGCCGGGACCGGCCCGCACGATGCGCTCGTGGTGGCCGCCCACCGGACTCGCGGCCGCGCCGAACGCGCCCGCGACGCCGCCGTGTTCGGGCCGTACGACATCGCATCCGGGAAGCGCGCGGCCGGGCACCGAGTCCGCGCCACCGCCGACCAGGACGACGGGGAGCCGCCCGGCGGCCGGCTGCATGCGGTCCACCGCCTCCGCCAGGTCGCGGTGTGCCGCGGCGCCGACGGTGAGCAGTTCGGGGACGCGCAGGCTGACGGGTACGCCGCCGATGCGCCCTCCGGGTCCGGCCTCCTGGGGATAGCCGGCAGTCAATGCGCCGACGCGGGCCCGGCGTTCGCCGATGTCCGCGACCACGGCGTCCCGTACTCCGCCGAGCAGCCCCGCGCCGCGGATCGTGCACGCCGGGCCGGAGCCGAGGCTCAGGCCGGGCTGGCGGCGCAGATGGTCCAGGCTCATCAGGGTGCCGTCGTGCCGGGTCACGAGCACGGCGGCGCCCGGCGCGAGCCCGAGCAGGGGGAGCGCCGCCGTCAGTTCGTCGGCGACGCGGGCCACCAGGAGGCACAGCGCGGCGTCGAGGACCGTCGCGTTCTCGCGCCGCAGCAGCCCGAGCGAGCCGATCTCGCCCGACAGGACCACCGGCACGTCGGCGCCCGCCTCGGCCCGCAGGATCCCGGCGGCCTCCCGCTCCTGCGTCCCGTCCGCGGGCGCGAACACGGCGCAGACCGCGAACGCCTCGGCCCGGCCCGCGAGTTCGGCGCCGAAACGGGCCACGGCGTCCCGGTCGAGCGGCGCCCCGTCGCGCGGGCCGAGCCCGCCGCCACCGGCCACGTTCGCGGTGCCGGCGCACACGGCGTCGCGCAGCTCCGCGGGCCACCCGAACAGCGGCCGTACGGTGTCGGCGGCCTCACCCCCGATGCGCAGCACCCCCACATGGGCGAGGCCCGCGCGCTCCGCCAGGGCCCGGTCGGCGACCCGCAGCCCCACGGCGAGCTGCGAGGCGCGCGCCCGCAGCTCGCGGGGCAGCGCCTCGACAGCGGCGACGAGCGAACCGACGGCGTCGCCGGGCAGAGACGGCACCCTCACGGCCCGCAACGCCCGGCTGCCGCCCGTGACGCCGCCCGTGCCGCCGCCGTCCAGCAGCACGGCATCCGTGCCGGTGGGGCCCACATCCACACCGATGATCATGGCGTGGCCTCCCTCGTCAGCCCGTGCACCCCGAACGCGGCGGGTCCGGCGAGGCGCAGGCCGGCCTCCGAGTACCAGATCGGCGCCGACGGAAGGGTGACGAGGCGCACCCGCAGCCCGTACCTGATCTCTTCCACGGGCACCGCCCAGCCGGTCCGCACGTCGACGAGAGCGATCACGTCGGGCACCAGCGCCAGCGCCCTGCCGTCCTCGACCGCCGCGACGAACTCGCTGCGGGCCTCGACCCGTACGAGGCGTCCCGCATCGGCGCCGGTGCCCTCCAGGAGCACACGTGTCGCGTCCTCGTCGGTCCGCCGTACGGACGACACCTTGCCCGTCAGGACCGGCGGGGGCCCCTCGCCACGCCCGACGGCGACGGCCCGCGTCACCGAGCCCGCGACCGCGTGCCGGGCGGCCTGTCCGGCCGTCAGCGGGTACTCGGACGACGCGGCGTGCCCGCCGAACGTCGCGACCACGGCCCGCGCCAGTTCCTCCAGCCAGGGGCCGTCGACGTGGTCGAGGACGACGGTGCGGCCGTACTCGTCCGCGAGCACGGTCGGGCCCGGCCGGAGCCCGGCCAGTTCGAGGACGTTCTGGTCCATGCGCGGGAACGCCCGGCCCATGGCGTCGGCGTCGAGCAGCGGCAGCCCCAGCCGGGCCGCCCAGGCGACGGCCGTGCAGCCGTTGAGCCCGCCGATCTCCGAGATGAGGACGGCGGCGACCGGCACACCGTGCAGTGCCTCGACCCGCTCCCGCATCCGCGCGGGCTCGGCCCGGCTGCCGATGCGCTCCTCGGCGACGGCGGGCGAGCCGATCAGGCCGACCGGCATGACCAACACGTCCTCAGGCAGCTCGCCGGCCGTGACGACCTGCACGGGCCCGCACTCCTCGATGGCCTGCTCGGCCACGGGGCACGTCACGGCGGCGGGGCCACCGCCGCCTCCCGAACCCAGGACGGCACAGCCCCGCGCGAAGTCGGCGAGCACTCCGGCGTCCATCTGCATACGGCTCAGAGTACGAGCCCGCACGCGCCCACCAATGGGCTGCGAGCCCACACCTTGGCATCACGATGGGCATCCAGCACAATGGCCGCATGCCGCGCCTCGTCGACCTGCTCAGCGCACCCGGCCTCGACGCGCTCCGCCCGCTCGCGGGCCCGCTCGACGCCACCGAGATCACCGGCATCCGCCTCGAACCCCGCGCCGACGGGCTCGCGGCCGTCCCCGCGGGAACGGTCGCGGTGCTCCTCGCGCCCGTGCCGGACCACCTCCTTGACGTGGCCGTACGGGACGCCGCGGCGGCCGGCGCCGCGGCACTCGTGCTTCGGGGCGGCGAGCAGGTGGCGGGTGACATCGCCGTACAGGCACTCGCGGAGCGCGGCCGGATCGCCGTCCTGACCACGGACGGAGATCTCGCGGCCCTGGTCGTGGCCGTCGACCGCGCCGTCGCCGGGGACTCCGCCGACGCCCTCGCCCGGATCGGGGCCGCCGCCCGCGAACTGGCCTCCGCCGCTGGCGACCCGGAACGGGCCGCCGCGATCGCCGCCCGCCTGCTCGGCACACCCGTCGAGCGCCGCGCCGCCGGCCCCGGGGAGGAGGGCGCATCGGCCGCCGGACCCGACGGCGAGGTGCGCCTCGCCGCGGCCGCACAGCCCGGCCACCCGGGCACCGCTATCCGCTCCGTCCTGGCGCTGGCCGCGCTCACGGCGGCCGGCGGCGGACACGGCGACGTCCCCGTGCGCTCCCGCGGCCACCTCCTCGCCGAACTCCTCGTCGCCCCGCAGGACCAGACCGCCCGCCTGGCAGCCCGCGGCCGGACCATCGGCCTCCCCGTCGACGGCCGCCACATCGCCCTGCGGATCGAGGCCGCGGCGCTGCCCGCCGCGGACCGCTACCGGCTCCTCGACACCGTCCTGCCCAGGACACTGACCGACGTACGGCAGCACGCCGACGGCCACGTCCCCGACGGCGTCCACTGGAACGCCGCCCTCGTCGACGACGCGCTCGTCCTGCTCGGGACCTGGCCCACCGACCCCGGCGCCCCGGGCCGCCGCAAGGCGCTCGCCCTGGCCCGCCGTGCCGTCGACCGGCTCCGCCGACTGCACCCCGAGGCGGACCTGCGTGGCGGCGTCGGCGCCCCGCACCGCGGCCCCCTGGGTATCCGCACCTCGGCCCGCGAGGCCAGGGCCGCTCTCCTCAAGCCCGCCACCGCCGACACCGCCCCCGTGACGGCGCACGACGCCGCGGGCCTCGACCGCATGCTCCTGGAGTGGTACGCCTCGGACACCGCCCGCGAAGCCGTGGATGAACTCCTCGCGCCCGTATCGGAGTTGGGCCCGGACCGCGCCGACCCGCTGCTGCGCACCCTTCAGGCCTACCTCGACCACAACAACTCCCCGGCCCGCGCCGCCGAGGAGCTCCATCTGCACCGCAACGCCGTCGGCGCCCGCATCCGCCGCATCACGGACCTCACGGGCGCCGACCTCACCGATCCCGAAACCAGGCTGGCCCTCCAACTGGCCTGCCGCGCACGCCTGTCGGCCCCGCCGGGCCCCGCGTAACCGCCGTCCCCAAGAGGTCTTGGACTCCGCCGGAGCCGACGTCTAACGGCCCTCGACGTGCGCCGTCACCATCGCGTGCACATCCTCCGGCGTCAGATAAGCGTCCGTCTTCTCGAAGTCCTTCAGCGTCGCGGGCCGCTCCGCCTGGAACCCCGTACGCACGAAGTCGTCGCCGGCGACCGCGTTGAGCCCCCAGTTCGCCGCCGTGCGGAACCGGGCCGTCAGGGTGCGCAGCGCACCCAAGTGGTAGGCGCGGGCGACGAACTGGGCGGGCAGCCCGGTCAGCTGCACACCCAACGGCTTGGACACCGCCTGAATGCCGCCCAGGTCCACCACGAGCCCCAGGTCCTTGTGCCGGTACGGCTTCAGCGGCTGTCCGTGCAGCGCGGCCGCCACGTTCTTCGCGGCCGCCCAGCCCTGCCGCATGGCGTGCTGGGCGGTCGGCGGGCAGATCGCGTCGGCGCCCTTGTCGAGGTCCGGCACGGCGGCCGCGTCACCGAGCGCGAACACGCCGTCGAGCCCCGGCACCGTCAGATCCGGCTCGACCACGAGCCGGCCCCGGTTCGTCTCCGCGCTGAGCGTCGCGATCAGCGGACTCGGGGCGACACCCGCCGTCCAGATCAGCGTGCGGCACGGCAGCACCCGGCCGTCCGTGAGCGTTACCGTGTCCTCGGTCGCCTTCGCCACGGACACCCCGAGCGACACATGCAGCCCGCGCCGCTCCACGATCGACAGCGCCTTCTCGCCGAGCCGGTCGCCGAGCTCGGGCATCAGCTTGGGCGCGATGTCGACGAGATGCCACTTGATCTGCGCCGGGTCGAGCCCCCGAAGACGCTTGGCGGCGGCCGTGGTCAGGCGCTGCAGATAGGCGGCCGTCTCCGTGCCGGCGTACCCGCCGCCCACCACCACGAACTGCAGCCGCGACTCCTGCTCGGCGGGGTCCGTACTGGCCGCGGCCAGGTCGAGCTGCGCGATGACGTGGTCGCGGATCCAGGCAGCCTCCGCCAGCGTCTTCACGCCGACCGCGTGCTGGTCCACACCCGGGATGTCGAACTGCCGCGTGACGCTGCCCGGCGTCAGGACGAGGTAGTCGTAGCGCTCCACCACCGTCTCGCCGTTGATCTTCCGTACGACGACGGCCTTCGCCTCGGGGTCCACGCCCACCGCGCTGCCCGGCACGATGCCGGTGTGCCGCAGCATGCGGCGCAGCGGCACCGCGACCGACTGCGGAGTGAGCACGCCCGAGGCGACTTGCGGGAGCAGCGGCAGGTACAGCTGATGGTCGAACGGACTGACCAGCCTCAGCTGCGCCTGGCCCGGCTTGAGGATCTTCTCCAGCTTGTGCGCGCACTCCATGCCGGCGAATCCGCCGCCGACGATCAGGATCCGAGGAGCTGCCATGTGATGTCTCTCCAGGGTCGGGCTCATCCGGACGCGAAGGGGCCGGTCTCCGGCCGTCCCGCTCATACTCTTCCGCGCGCACGTTCCGCGCACGCTGAACGGGTCCTTCGGCTCGCGTGTACCCCGGAATCCGCTCCCTCAAGGCCGGTAGCGCAACGGATGGTCCTCGGGTACTTCGGTGATCACGATGCGCACGCCGTCCGGGTCCGAGATCCACATCTCGATCAGCCCCCACGGCTCCCTGACCGGAGGCCGGAGGACCTCCACGCCGCGCGCCGCCAGCTCCTCGTGCGCGGCCGTCGCGTCCGCGACCTGGAGCCACAGATGGAGCCCGGGCGACGGCGGTGCCTCCGAGTGGCCGGACACCTCCAGGAAGCCGCCCCCGAGGAAGTAGACGGTCCCGCGCTCGGGCCCCGTCCCGAACTCCCGGTACACGGCAAGGCCGAGCGACTCACCGTAAAAGGCCCGCGACCGCTCCGGATCGGTGGGGCGAAGAAGCGTCCTGCTGCTCAGTACGTGAACCATGCCAACGCAGCGTAGAGGCTCGGCGTTAGGCTCGACGGCGCCCGCGCCGACAGCCGCGCACGAGATCGGAGACCGTCCCATGTCCATCGCTCCCCGCCCCACGACCGGCGACCTCACCTTCCGGGACGCCACCGACGCCGATGTCGACGTGCTCGTCGCGCTGATCGAGTCGGCGTACCGCGGGGACTCCAGCCGCACCGGCTGGACCACGGAGGCGGACATCCTGCGGGGGCAGCGCACCGACCCGCAGGGCGTCGTCGACGTCATCAAGTCGCCGGACAGCCGGCTGCTCACCGTCGAGCGCGACGGCGCGGTCGTCGCCTGCTGTCAGTTGGAGCACCGCGGGGAGCACGCCTACTTCGGCATGTTCGCCGTGAGCCCGGCGCTCCAGGGCGCGGGCCTCGGCAAGGTGATCATCGCGGAGGCGGAACGCACCGCCCGCGAGGCGTGGGGCGTGCGCGAGATGCACATGACAGTGATCTCCGTGCGCGAGGACCTCATCGCCTGGTACGAGCGCCGGGGCTACCGCCGTACGGGAGAGATGACCCCCTTCCCGTACGGCGACGAGCGCTTCGGCATCCCGCAGCGGGACGACCTCCAGTTCGAGCTGCTGGTCAAGCCCCTCGGCTGACGCGGGCCGCTCCGCTGACGCGGGCCACTCGGCCGGCTCGGGTCCCGCGGACGACGCGGGCCGCTCCCGCGGCTCAGGCCGTGAAGCGGCCGGTCCGTTTGATCTCCGGGTAGTCGGTCGTCGCGCCGTCCAGGCCGAGCGCACGCACCAGGCGCAGATCGTCCTGCGTGTTGACGACCCAGCCGATGATCCGCAGGTCCGCCTTGCGGGCCCGCTCGACGATCTCCTGCGTCAGGCGCCGGATGTTCAGGACGAGGGACGTGGCGCCGACGGCGGTGGCGCGCTCCACCACGTCGGTGCCGTAGCGGCTGGCCACCAGCGCCGTACGGACGCCCGGCACCAGCCGGGCGATCTCGGCGATGGCCGCGTCGTGGAACGAGATCACCTCGACGCGGCTCACCAGGTCCCGGCGCAGCATGACGTCGGCGAGGGCGCGCGCCGCGGCGACGTCCTTGATCTCGGCCTGGAGCGGCTTGGAGACGGCGTCGAGCACCTCCTCGAAGACCGGCACCCGCTCGCCGCGCCCCGCGTCCAGGGCGCGCAGCTCGGCGAGGGTCTTGTCGGCGATGGGGCCCCGGCCGTCCGTCGTGCGGTCGACGTCGGCGTCGTGCATGACGACGAGGGCGCCGTCCTTGCTCAGATGCAGATCGAGTTCGATGAGGTCGAGGCCCGCGTGTTGCGCGGCGACGAAGGACCGCAGGGTGTTCTCGGGTTCGACACCCATGACTCCGCGATGCCCGATGGTGAGGAAGTTCAAGATCGTCTCGCTTCCGTCGACGGCGGCTCGGCTTCCGCGCGAGGTCACGGACGGGCTCGCCCGCGCGGCACGGCCGAAGCCTAACGGCCCGTCTCCACGATGGGACCGGTCCGACGCGACGGAGTGGAGTGGTCCGCTCTGGTTGCGGTGATTCCCAGGACCAGTCCAGTGATGACGGCGGCGACCAGGACGGCACGGATGCTCACGGTCGGGGCTCCAGACGGGCTGAGGGACAGGGGAAGGACGGGGACCGGTCCGTCCTACCGCCCTCGGCAGCCTGCCGCGGGAAGTGTCACCCCTGGGTGGGCGAGTTCCCCGGAGGTTGACCGGGCGCCGCGTCCAGGTCGTCCAGCATGGCCTCGGCCAGTTCGACTTCGGCTGCGAGCCGCCGTTCGCTCCAGCGCAGCGCGATCTGCGGATGGGTCCACGCCTCGACTCCGTCGGCCCGCCCGAGCGCGTCCCTGACCTCCTTCAGCTCGCCTTTCGTGCGGGCCACGTGTTCCGTCACGAGGCCCCGCAGGTGTTCCGGCGCGGCGAGATGCCCGAGCCAGACGCGCAGGAGCACGGGGTGCTTGAGCACGGGCGCGCCGAGGTCCTGCCCGCCCCCGGCCCACACCGCGAGCGCCCCGCGCCCCTCCTCGGTGATCGCGTACGTCCGCTTGGCCCGCGGCTCCTCGGCCCCGGAGTGCAGCGACGTGACGTAGCCCAGTGATTCGAGGCGGCGCAGTTCGGCGTAGATCTGGCTGATGGCGGGCGACCATTGAAGTGCTCTCCTGCCTTCGCAAGCTCAGGAAGGAGATTCCCGTCTACCTTGCGGTGGCGGGCTTGACGCGTTTGTCACGCCTGACGACTGCCCTCCCGGCAGCCGGGACGAGCGCGTGGCCCATCCGGTACAGGTGCAAGATGTTGCGGGCCGCGTTGAAATCGGCGTTGCCCGACCATCCGCAGTTGGGGTTCCTGCATACGAACGTGGCCTGGTCCTGTCGGCTGCCGGGCGTGATGAAGCCGCAGGCAGAGCAGCGTCGGGAGGTGTGCGGGGCGGGCACCTTGTGCAGGGTGCCGCCGTACCGGCCGGCCTTGTACGTCAGCATCGTGACCGTCCTGCCCCACGCCTCCTGGCTGATGGAGCGGTTGAGTCCGGCTTTCTGGGCGACGCCTGTCCCCGGCTCGGCGATGGTGCCCCGAGCGGACCTGACCATGTTCGTGATGGTGAGTGCTTCGACCACCAGCACGCCGTACGTCCGGGCGAGGCGGGTGGTCGTCTTGTGCTGCCAGTCCCGGTGCCGACGCGTGGCTTTTGCGCGCAGCCCCCGGATCTGGTCATAGGTGCGGTGCAGGCGGCGGCTGGTGCGCTCGCCGGGCTTGCGGTGTGTCCTGCGCTGGGCGGCCCGGCGCTCCAGGCGCAGGAGTTTGCCCTTTTCCTCAGCGGTCAGCCACTTGTCACGGTCGGCGCTGCCGTCCGGGAGGCGAGGCGCACGCCCGTGGTCCTGGTGATTGCCGTCCGAGAGGGCCAGGGGCAGGTTCACCCCGGCATCGATTCCGACCTGTGCCCCCGGGTGGGATGCGGGCCTGGCTTCGAGGCTCTGCACACGGAAGGCGAGGTGCCATCCCAGGTGGTCCTTGACCAGCCGTGCCCCGGTGATCCGGTTGTCGGCGTTCGCCTTGTTGCCCACCGGGAGGTCTTTGGTCCAGCGAAAGCGGACACGGCCGGCCTTGGGAATGCTGGCCATGCCCCAGCGGCGGTGCACCCGCTTGATCTGGAGGTCACGGCCCTGCGGGATGTCCACGCTCATCACGGACCGCAACCGGCCCTTGAAGTTCGGAGCATCGGCGCGGCCGTCCCAGAAGTTCTTCCAGGCCTGGAAGTACGTCTTGAGGACCGCTTGCGCGGCCTGCGCAGGAAGGACGGCGAGGAAATCGATCTCTTTGCGGGCCTGGCGTATCGCGGCGTCCGCGTTCGCCAGAGTCCGCTTCTCCTTCGGCATCATCTGCCACCACGCGTGCAGGCAGTTCCACACCGTGCGGGCAGCGTGCGCCTGCTCATCGATGCGCACATGCTCGGCAGCAGACAGCGCCAGTCGGGCGCGATGCCCGAACTGCCGCTTCTCCCCACCGAGTTCACCCATCACGATCACCATACAACAATTGGTCTAAATCACCCGGTGGACCTGCTCGTGCACCACCCGCCCAAGGTCCAGCACTCCAAGCTGGTCAACTCCCCCAAAGGGGTCTCCTGACGGCGTATGCGCCAGGAGTACGACGCGCACATCCACCGCCACCCGTAGGGCGGCCACTGCTGGTCCGGCTCCTACTTCGCCGAAGCCACGGCGGTGCACCCCTGACCCTCGTACGCCAGCACATCGAGAACCCAAAGCACCCCGCAGGCTGACGTGAACAGTGCCGCCCCGTGCACACCCGCGACTCAAAGCAGTCCCGAGATGGCCTTCACCCTCGGCGTAAACGCCGGAGCACTGGCCAAGATCAAAAGGTAGAAGAACCGCAGGGAGGCGTCGGCCCACTTCTTCAGTGTGCTCTTGCGGGGAACCCCGGGGGGATCGCATCCGGTGACGGCGATGCGGAGCATCGCCGCGGCAACGGGCGCGGAGCGCCCGCAAAAAAGACCGGGCTGCAGTGCCCGGTGAGGAATGTGCGCTGTTCGAATGCCCGTATGCCGGGCGGCGGATAGCGTCGCGGTCGTGAAGTTGAGCGTGCAGGTGAAGCTCCTGCCGATGCCCCACCAGGCGGCGGCACTTGAGGAAACCTTGTACGCCTGCAACGAGGCCGGCGAGTCCGATCTGCTGTTCCGCGACGGCATGTGGTTCCTGATGGCCACCTGCGAGGTCCCCGAGGCCGGACTCAACACCAGCGTCACGCAGTTCCTGGGGGTCGATCTGGGGATCGTGAACATCGCGACCACTTCGGACGGTCAGATCATGGCCGGACGCCGACTGAATCGCGGACGTCTGCGCGAGCGCACCCTGCGTACGAAACTCCAGCGCAAGAACACCCCGTCCGCCAAACGGCGCCTGAGGAAGCGGCGTCGTAAGGAGGCGCGGCGGGTGAAGGACATTAACCACAAGATCGCGAAACATGTGGTGGCCGAGGCAGAACGCACCGGTCGCGGAATCGCCCTGGAAGACCTCACTGGGATCCGCGCACGGGTACGGCTTCGCAAGCCCCAACGGGCCACCCTCCACTCCTGGGCCTTCGCCCAGCTCGGAGCGTTCATCGCGTACAAGGCCCGCAAGGCAGGAGTGCCGGTGGTGCACGTCGATCCGGCGTACACCTCCCGCACCTGCGCCGAATGCGGGCACATCGGCAAGGCGAACCGGGCCAGTCGGGCCCGATTCGTGTGTCGGTCCTGCGGATTCGTTGATCACGCAGACCGCAACGGCTCCCGCAACATCCGACACCGTGCGGAAGAGTTGTGGCGATGCGGGGCTCAGTCAACAGCCCCAGACCCACCCCCTAACACCGGGCGTGGGACAGGACGCAAACGCAGCACCACAGCCAGTGGCGCCCGTTATGCAAGCCCGGGACTTTCAGCCCCGGGTGTGATTGACCTCGTATCCGGTCCGTTCCCCGGGGAGGACAGCAGTCCGAGGACGGCCCAGGCGGTCGGTGGTAGGCCGTCAGCCATGCGCCGCATTGAAGTGACCGGGAGCCGGTCATCGCAAGCCCCCGGCGCGGCCTCGTCGCCGAATCCCGTCCCCGGTCTTGCCGCCCCGGCATCTGACGGTTAGTCATATACCTAACCGGAATAGCGCGGATGGCTCAACTCCCTGGAGGCAACGTGAAGTTCTCCGTCATCTTCGAGGCACAGCTCGCCGATCCCACCGTCGAACACGAACACCAGGTCATCCACGACTGCGTGGAACAGGCGGTCCTCGCCGAGGAGATGGGCTTCGACCGGATCTGGGCCGTCGAGCACCACTCCCTCAAGTGGTACGCGCACATGTCGGCCCCGGAGATCTTCCTGACCTGGGTCGCCGCCCGCACCAGCACCATCCGGATCGGACACGGCGTCGTGTGCATGCCCTTCAACTTCAACCATCCGGTGCGGGTCGCCGAGCGGGCCGCCATGCTCGACCTGCTCTCCGGGGGCCGCCTCGACCTCGGGGCGGGCCGGGGCGGCACCAGGCAGGAGACCTCCCTGTGCGGTGTCGACAAGGACCGCACGACGCAGGAGGTCGAGGAGGCGCTGCGGATCATCGGGAAGGCCTGGGAGAAGGACGAGCTCGAACACCACGGGGAGCTCCTCGACATCGACCCGCACCCCGTCCTGCCCCGTCCGAAACAGACGCCCCACCCGCCCCTCTTCCTCGCGTGCAGCCGCACCGAGACGCTCACCCAGGCCGCCGAACTCGGCATCGGCGCCCTGGTGATGGGCTTCGCCGGCCCCGAATCGATCGCCGGCATGCGGCGCGCCTACGACGACGCGATCGCCGCCCGCACCCCCGACCGCTTCGTGTCCGGAGTCGTCAACGACCACTTCTCCGTCCTGTGCCCGACCATCGTCCTGGACGACCAGGAGGCGGCCCGGAACATCGGCATCCGCGGACAGCGGTTCTTCGCGCAGTCCATCGGGCACTGGTACGGCGGCGCGGGCGTCCCCGACGAGGCGGTGGTGGAGGGCGCCGACGAGGCGGCCGACATGCGCAGGGCCGCCGAACAGGTCGTGGCCCGCCTCCACGAACACCGGATCCCGGTACGCCCCACCGCCACGGCCACCTTCAACGCCGACCACGCCTACGGCACCGCCGACGACGCGATCGCCTATGTCGAGCGCCTGCGCGACGCGGGGGCCGACGAGATCATGTGCCTCGTCCAGATGGGGACCGTCCCCCAGGAGGCCTGTCTGGAGACGCTGCGGCAGTGGGGCGAGAAGGTCATCCCGCACTTCCGCGCCCAGGAGCGGCAGGCGGTGTCCGCATGAGCTCCGCGCCCGAGGACCGCCTCGCACCCGACGTCCGCGCCCTGGTCGACGCGATGACCGCGTTCTTCCCCGACCTCGGCGGCGCCGTCACCGACGCCGCCGAGGCCCGCCGCATACTGGCCGCGGCGCCCGCGTCGCCGCTCCCGCCGCCGGTGGTCGGCTCGGTCGAGGACCGCGACATCCCCGGCCCGGCCGGAGCGCCCCGGATCCCCGTACGCATCTACCGCCCGGACCCCGACGACGCGCCCGGCCCGCGCCCGACCGTCGTCTTCCTCCACGGGGGAGGGTGGGCGATCTGCGGCCTGGACAGCCACGACTCCACCGCGCGCGGGCTGTGCCGCGAGGCGGGGGCCGTGGTCGTCTCCGTCGACTACCGGCTGGCCCCCGAGTCGCCGTTCCCGGCCGCCGTCGACGACGCGTACGCGGCGCTGTGCTGGGCGGCCGACCATCACGCCGCACTGGGCGGCGACGCGGACGCCCTCGCCGTGGCGGGCGACAGCGCGGGCGGCAACCTCGCGGCCGTCGTCTGCCTTCTGGCCCGGGACCGGGGCGGCCCGCGCATCGCGCTCCAGGCCCTTGTCTATCCGGCCACCGACGCCCATCAGTCGACGGAGTCGTTCGCGCGGAACGCCGACCGCTATTTCCTGACGGCCGCGCACTGCCGCTGGTTCGCCGAGCAGTACCTCGGCCCGGACGGCGACCGGTCCCACCCGCATGTCTCGCCGCTCCTCGCCGACCTCGGCTCGCTGCCGCCCGCCCACATCGTGACCGCGGGCTGCGACCCGCTGTGCGACGAGGGACTCGCGTACGCGAGGGCCCTGCGCGAGGTGGGCGTGGAGGTCACCGAGAGCCACTTCCCGGGGATGTTCCACGGCTTCTTCGGCTTCCCCGAGCTGCTCGACGACGCCCGTACTGCCCTGGAGGATGTGGCGAAGGCCATCGTTTCAACCGTGTCGGGCAGGAAAAACGACGGTGAATCAGGGGGTCACGCAGGATAACTTCCTCCCGGCTCCCCTTGTGGTGGAGAACTCGCCCGTTTACGGTGTCTGTACGCGAGGTTCTCCCGTGGAGGATGGGTAATGACGGAAATTCTTGTGCAGTTGGGCGTGGAGGGGAAGGTTCCTCCGGAGAAGGTCGGGGGAAGCCCCGAAAGCAGGGTGGTGGAACACCCGGCGTGGCCCCTGCTCAAGGCCGCCGTGGAAGAGGTCCGGCCCTGGCAGCAGAAGGACGGCTCCATCGACTTCGCCGCCGACGGCGCCCCGTCCAAGGCCGTCGCCGAGCTGACGCTCGACCGCGCGATATCCGCCGTCGAGCAGCTCTCCCCGCTGCTCCCGCACGACGCCGCGTACCACTCGGCGCTCGTCGCCGACCTGCGCCGCTGGGCGGAAGAGGGCTTCCAGGTCCCCGACTTCCTCGACTCGCTGCTGGCCTTCCAGCCCGCCGCAAACCGCGAGGACGGACTGCAGCACCTGGTCGTCTTCCCGATGTACACGCAGAACGGCAACCCGGACCGCAATCTGGAGGCCGTCGTCCTGCGCATGGTGTGGCCCGAGTGGCTTGCCGAGCTGGAGGCGACGCGCTACGACAACCCGCTGTTCTGCGGGATCACGTTCGAGGACTTCACCGCCGGCTACGACACCAACTCGGCCGTGCTCTTCCCGGAGACCATCGCCGTGCGCGAGGCCCCCGAGCGCTTCTCCTGGGGCGGCATCTTCTGCGACCGCGAGGCGGCCCGCTTCCGCGCCGTCACCGAGGCGTCCGTCGGCATCCTCGGGCTCGAACTGCCCGACGACATCCGCGAGATGGTCTCCGACCAGGACCGCTGCCAGCAGGCCTTCGTGCTGTGGGACATGGTGCACGACCGCACCCACAGCCACGGCGACCTGCCGTTCGACCCGTTCATGATCAAGCAGCGCCAGCCGTTCTGGATGTACGGCCTCGAAGAGCTGCGCTGCGACCTCACCGCCTTCAAGGAGGCCGTGAAGCTGGAGGCCGACGGCTTCCCGCAGGGCCGCGACGTGCAGTACGCCGTCCTCTTCGACCGCATGTTCCGCTTCCCGGTCACCGGCGAGCGCGTGCGCAACTACGACGGACTCGGCGGCCAGCTCCTCTTCGCCTACCTGCACAAGCACGACGTGGTGCGCTGGACCGACAACAAGCTCCAGATCGACTGGGAGCGTGCCCCGCAGGTCACGAACCAGCTGTGCGCCGAGATCGAGAAGCTGTACCGCGACGGCATCGACCGCCCGAAGCTGGTGCACTGGTTCGCCGCGTACGACCTGGTGTCCCAGTACCTGTCCCCGCACCCCGGCTCCCGCTGGGCCAAGGGCCCGGACGCCCTCGACCTGAGCCTGCCGCCCCGCAAGCTCGTCGACGACGTGCTTCCGGACGAGTTTCCGCTGAGCATGTTCTATGAGGCACTGTCCAAGAAGCTGAAGAACGTGATTGCCTCCACCAAGGGGATCACGGCTGCGGGCGCCGAGCAGGCCGCCGCGTGAGCGCTCGCGACGAGGAGGCAACGGTCATGGCCGAAGGCAACGGGAACGGCACGCTGGACGGAGCGGTCATCGCGGTCGCGGGCGCGGCCGGACCCGCGGGCCGCGCGACCCTGCTGCGCCTCGCCGAGGCGGGCGCGACGGTCGTCGGAGCGGACGCGGACGCCACACGCCTGGCGGAGGCCGTGGACGCGGCGCGCTATGCGCACGGCGGCGCCACCGTCATCGGGGACACGGTCGACCTGCTCGACCTGCAGGCGACCCGCGACTGGGCGGACCACATCGAGAAGGACTTCGGGCGCGTCGACGGCGTGGTCCACCTCGTCGGCGGCTGGCGCGGCAGTGCCTCCTTCGCCGAGACCGACCTCGCCGACTGGCAGCTGCTCGAGAAGCTCCTCATCCGTACGGTCCAGCACACCTCCCTCGCGTTCCACGACGCGCTGACGCGCAGCGACCGCGGACGCTTCCTGCTGATCAGCGCCGCGGGCGCCAGCAAGCCGACCGCGGGCAACGCGGCGTACGCGGCCTCGAAGGCCGCCGCAGAGGCCTGGACGCTCGCCCTCGGCGACGCCTTCCGCAAGGCGGGGGGTGACGCGGGCCCGCAGCAGGCGGCTGCGATCCTGGTGGTGAAGGCGCTGGTGCACGACGCGATGCGCGCCGAGCGACCCAACGCGAAGTTCGCGGGCTTCACGGACGTCACGGACCTGGCCGATGCCATCGTCGGCGTCTGGGACCGGCCCGCCAAGGAATTGAACGGGACCCGTCTGTGGCTGACCGAGAAGCCGTGAATCCGCCCAAGACCGACGCCCGCAGGCATCACGACCCGGACGTCCGCGGCTTCGCGAGCGACAACTACGCGGGCGCGCACCCGGAGATTCTCGCTGCCCTCGCCCTCGCCAACGGCGGTCACCAGATCGCGTACGGCGAGGACGACTACACGGCGAACCTCCAGCAGATCATTCGCGCCCACTTCGGCCCCACGGCCGAGGCTTTCCCGGTCTTCAACGGCACCGGTGCCAACGTCGTCGCCCTCCAGGCGGTCACCGACCGCTGGGGCGCGGTGATCTGCGCCGAGTCCGCGCACATCAACGTGGACGAGGGCGGGGCGCCGGAGCGCATGGGCGGCCTCAAACTGCTCACCGTGCCGACCCCGGACGGCAAGCTCACGCCCGAGCTCATCGACCGGCAGGCCTTCGGCTGGGACGACGAGCACCGCGCGATGCCGCAGGTCGTCTCGATCACGCAGAACACCGAACTGGGCACGCTCTACACGCCCGACGAGATCCGCGCGATCTGCGACCACGCCCACGAGCGCGGCATGAAGGTGCACCTCGACGGCTCCCGCATAGCCAATGCGGCCGCCGCCCTCGACGTGCCGATGCGCACGTTCACGAACGCGGTCGGCGTCGACATCCTGTCGCTGGGCGGCACGAAGAACGGCGCCCTGTTCGGCGAGGCCGTCGTCGTCCTCAACCAGGACGCCGTCAGCCACATGAAGCATCTGCGCAAGCTGTCGATGCAGCTCGCCTCCAAGATGCGCTTCGTGTCGGTGCAGTTGGAGGCCCTGCTCGCCAAGGACCTGTGGCTCCGCAACGCGCGGCACGCCAACGAGATGGCCCAGCGCCTCGCCGAAGGGGTCCGCGCCGTGCACGGCGTCGAGATCCTCTACCCCGTGCAGGCCAACGCCGTCTTCGCGCGGCTGCCGCACGACGTCAGCGAGCGCCTCCAGAAGCGCTTCCGGTTCTACTTCTGGAACGAGGCGGCCGGCGACGTCCGCTGGATGTGCGCGTTCGACACCCGTGAGGAGGACGTCGATGCTTTCGTCGCCGCCCTCAAGGAGGAAATGGCCCGCTAGGCGGCGCCCCCTCCGGACTCACCGGACTCACCAGCAGCACTGCATAGATATGCGATCGACCGTAAAGCCATTGACGCGCGGTCGGTCGCATTTCTATGCTCCCGGTCCATGCGGCTGATCCAGAAGAACCCTGACCTGTCTGCTTACTTGGCGGCCGACGAGGTCATCGACCATCACCACCCACGGGTACGGAAGACTGCCGAGCGCCTCGCCGCCCAGGCCTCCGACTCATATTCATACGCACGGGTCGCCTACGAGTTCGTGCGTGACACCATTCCACACTCCGCCGACAGCGGGGACCTCCGCATCACCTGGCGCGCCTCGGACGTCCTGGAGCAGGGCACGGGCATCTGCCACGCCAAGTCCCACGCGCTGGCCGCGCTCCTGCGTGCCGAGGACATCCCCGCCGCGCTCTGCTACCAGCGGCTGACGCACGACGCCGGAAGCGGGCACGTGCTGCACGGCATGGTCGCCGTGCGCTTCCACGGGGCCTGGCACCGGCAGGACTGCCGCGGGAACAAGCCCGAGGTCGACGCCCAGTTCTCCCTCGACGGCGAGCGGCTGGCCTTCACCGTGGACGCGAAGTCCAATGAGGTGGACTATCCGGTACTCTTTGATGTACCGGACCCGGCCGTTCTGCGCGCCCTGCGAGACGCCCCCGACCGGCCGCACCTGTGGGAACACCTCCCCGACGCACTCTGAAACAGCAAGCGCACCCCGAACAGCAAGGCGGACGATGACCCTCCATCTCACCGTGTCCGACGAGGTACGGACCCTCGCACCCGAGTTCCGGCACGTCGCCATCGAGGCGTACGGGCTGGTCAACAGCCCGAGCGGGGACGGGACTTCGGCCCTTCTCGACGACGCCGCACGCCGCCTCGCCGCACGCCTCGACGGACGCGCCCCGCACGAGGACCCGCACATGGTGGCCTGGCGCGCCGCCTACACGGCCTTCGGCGCCAAGCCCTCCCGCACCCGCAACTCGGCGGAGGCACTGGCCAAGAGGGCCCTCGCGGACGGCGGACTGCCGCGGATCAACACCCTCGTCGACGTCTACAACGCGATCAGCGTGGCCCATCTGATCCCGGTCGGCGGCGAGGACCTGGACCACATCAAGGGAGGGATGCGCCTCGTCAGGGCCACCGGCGAAGAGGGCTTCGCCACCGTGGCCGGGGGAGCGGACATCGTGGAACACCCCGACGCGGGCGAGGTCGTCTGGTGCGACGACGACGGCGTGACCTGCCGCCGCTGGAACTGGCGCCAGGGCACGCGCACGCGCCTCACCGAGGAATCGGTCAACGCGCTCTTCCTGCTGGAGGCGATGGGACCGCACTGCGACGTGGCGGCGGCCGGCACCGAACTCGCCGAACTACTGGAGAAGTTCAGCCCCGGCGCGCGGATCACCGTCCACACGCCGGAGTAGACGCACCGCGGTGGGCCCGCGGCACGTCTGCAGTACCGATTCAGCTCGCCTCGGCGGCCTTCACCTCTGCCGCGGTGGGCGCGGTGCCGCCGAGGTGCGCGGGCATCCACCAGGTGTCGTCCGGACCCTTGGGGCGTACGGGGTACGCGCGCTGCGCCGCTTCGAGGAGCTCCTGCACGCGCTCGCGCAGCCGCCGCGTGATCGCGCCGGCGAACTGGTCGCGCGGGGCCTCCATCGGCTCGCCGACCCGGATCGTGATCGGGATGTGCTGACGCCTGAAGTTCTTCGGGTGGCCCTTCGTCCACACGCGCTGGGTACCCCACAGCGCCATGGGGATCAGCGGCACACCGGCCTCCTGAGCCAGGCGCGCGGCGCCCGACTTGAAGCTCTTCAGCGTGAACGACTGCGAGATCGTCGCCTCGGGGAACACCCCGATGACCTCACCGGAGCGCAGCGAGTCGAGGGCATGCGCATACGCGTCCTCGCCCTGCTTCCGGTCCACGGGGATGTGCTTCATGCTGCGCATCAACGGACCGGAGATCTTGTGCCGGAAGACCGACTCCTTCGCCATGAAGCGCACCAGGCGCTTCTGCGGCAGCGCTGCGAGACCGTCGAAGATGAAGTCCAGGTAGCTGATGTGGTTGCTGACCAGGACTGCGCCGCCGGAGCGCGGAATGTTCTCCGCGCCCTTGACGTCGATCTTCAGATCGAGCGCCTTGAACATCGTGCGGGCCGCGCCGATGACCGGACGGTAGACGAGCTCTGCCATGGAGGGGGAGGACCCTTCATCTCTGCCTGGGGAGTGGGCTCCCGGCGGGAAGTTACGCAGCCGTAGGTTTTGTGGCTAGCGCAGATCGTGCCCCATCAACGGCTGAGTAGCCAGTCCTGGTTCCGGCAGGGCGCGAGATCCTCGTCACTCCCACGCGGTCCCGGCAACCCGTTGATCAGCCAAATCGTGCCGCGCCACGCCGCAGGAGCAGGTACATCTCGCACCCCAGGCAGTAGCCGAACACCGAGTTGAGGAACGCCGCCGCCAGTGCGCAGGCCGTCGCCCCGAGCCCCAGCCAGCCCGGCCCCCACACCAGACCCACCAGGCCCGCCGACGCGAAGACGAGCCCGACGAACTGCGCGAACCGCGGCGGCTGCGGAGCCTCGAACTCCGTAGGCGGCCCGAGCCGAGGCCGCACCGCCGTACGGAACAGCCACGCGTACGGAGAACGCCCCACCCCGCCCGCCGCGCCGAGCGCGAAACACAGCGTCTGCCACGCCAGGAGCCAGGCGCTGCCTGTGACGAGCACCAGGGCCAGTACGAACGTTGTGACCGCGGCGCCGAACCGCGGCCCTCTCACATCGATGTCCATGAACCCAGCATTCCGCATCGGTGCGCCGCGCGGACCCGGGGAATCTTTGCGGTCTCGTGAATGCTGCACTGGAACGATGACCGGACTTGTGGTGTGTGTGGCTGTGCTCGCCGCGGCGAGCGCCTTCGGGCTGATGCAACGGCGGCGGAGCGGGAGGATGAAGGTGCGGCAGGGCGAAGCGGCTCTCGGAGCGGCGAAGTTGGGCGAGGAGCTGGGGGAGCGGGCCACCCTCGTGCAGTTCTCCAGCGCCTTCTGCGCCCCGTGCCGGGCCACCCGGCGCGTGCTCGGCGAAGTGGCCGACATGGTTCCCGGCGTGACCCACGTGGAGATCGACGCCGAGGACCGGCTCGACCTCGTACGGGAACTCGGTGTCCTCAAGACGCCCACCGTGCTCGTCCTCGACGCGGCCGGACACATCGTGCGCCGCGCCTCCGGCCAGCCGCGCAAGGCGGACGTCATCGCCGCGCTCGGGGAGGCGGTCTGACGGGTGGTGACTTCGTGGTGACGCTTCTCCCAGATGGCGGGACGCCCTTGACTGCACGCACCACCTATCGTCAGCCTGACTTTATGTCGACGGAACTCCTTCTCTTCGAGCGTGTCCATGTGGACCTCGCCCGCTGCGCGAGTGCGCGCTGTCCCGGCTCCTGAGCAGCCACGGATCCCGCTCGCACCCCTCCGGCAGAAGGACAACTCCATGACGGTCACGCCCGATCTCCGCACCGCCACCACCGCATCGCCCGACCTGCTGCGCTCGGTCTTCCGGCAGCACGCGGCCGGAGTCGCCGTGATCACCGCCCGGGGCGCCGCCCCCGTGGGTTTCACCGCCACCTCCCTGACGTCGGTGTCGGCCGAACCTCCCGTCATCTCGTTCGGTATCGGCCTGGGCGCCTCCAGTTGGCCCGTCGTCTCCGAGGCCGAACACGTCGGCGTGCACATACTCGGCGAGCACCAGCAGGATCTGGCCGCCACGTTCGCGAAGAGCGGCGCCGACCGCTTCGGGGAGCCCACGCGCTGGCACGAGGGTCCGGAGGGCGTGCCCGTACTCGGCGGCGTCCTGGCCTGGTTGGTGTGCCGGGTGATCGCGCGCGTGCCCGCCGGAGACCACCGCATCGTGCTCGCCGAGGCCGTCGTCGGGGACCCCGCGGGGACCGGCCGGCCGCTCGTCTACCACCAGGGCCGCTTCAACGGTCTGCGCGACTAGGATCACAGTTCAAAGCGCTTGCTTAGCGGGCAAATCCTGGGTGTACTGACGAGTAATATTTCGTTCGGGGCGCGGGCCGCCCCGACCGGGAGAGTCCGCTTCGGACGCCTATGCTGCCTGCAGGGAGCAAGGCCGCCCAGTAAAGACGATTGCAGTAGGAGAGCCGGCGTGAGCTTGAGGATCGTTGTCACCGTGAAGTATGTGCCGGACGCGACGGGGGACCGGCATTTCGCTGATGACCTGACGGTGGACCGTGATGATGTGGACGGGCTGCTGTCGGAGCTGGATGAGTACGCGGTCGAGCAGGCGTTGCAGATCGCGGACGGGGCGGACGATGCGGAGGTCACCGTGTTGACGGTGGGTCCGGAGGACGCGAAGGACGCGTTGCGCAAGGCGTTGTCGATGGGCGCGGACAAGGCGGTCCATGTCGAGGACGACGATCTGCACGGCACGGACATCGTGGGCACGTCGCTGGTGCTGGCGAAGGCGATCGAGAAGGCCGGCTTCGACCTGGTGGTCTCGGGTATGGCGTCGACGGACGGCACGGCGGGTGTGGTTCCGGCGTTGCTGGCGGAGCGGCTGGGTGTGCCGCAGGTGACGCTGCTGTCGGAGGTGTCCGTCGAGGGTGGTGTGGTGACGGGTCGTCGTGACGGTGACACGGCCTCGGAGCAGGTTCAGGCTTCGCTGCCGGCGGTGGTGTCGGTGACCGACCAGTCGGGCGAGGCCAGGTACCCGTCGTTCAAGGGGATCATGGCGGCGAAGAAGAAGCCGGTCACGTCCTGGGATCTGTCGGATCTGGGCCTGGAGGCCGACGAGGTGGGTCTGGCGGGTGCGTGGACGGTCGTGGACGCGGCGGCTGAGCGTCCGGCGCGCAGCGCGGGCACGATCGTCAAGGACGAGGGCGAGGGCGGCAAGCAGCTCGCCGAGTTCCTCGCGGGCCAGAAGTTCATCTAGCCCGGCCGTCCCCTTCCGTCTCACTCTTTCGCATGCAGGAGAAGAAGTCCCATGGCTGAAGTTCTGGTCTACGTCGATCACGTGGACGGTGCCGTCCGCAAGCCCACCCTTGAGCTGCTGACGCTGGCCCGCCGGATCGGCGAACCGGTCGCCGTCGCCCTCGGCAACGGTGCCGCCGGCACCGCGACCGTGCTGGCCGAGCACGGCGCGGTCAAGGTCCTCACGCACGAGGCGTCCGAGTACGCCGACTACCTGGTCGTGCCGAAGGTGGACGCGCTGCAGGCCGCCTACAACAGCGTGTCGCCGGCCGCGGTCCTGGTGCCGTCCTCGGCGGAGGGCAAGGAGATCGCCGCGCGCCTGGCGGTGCGGGTCGGCTCGGGTGTCATCACCGACGCCACCGACCTCGAGGCCGGCGACTCCGGTCCCATCGCCACGCAGTCCGCGTTCGCCGCCTCGTTCACGACCAAGTCCCGTGTCTCCAAGGGCACCCCGGTCATCACCGTCAAGCCCAACAGTGCCCCGGTCGAGGCTGCTCCGGCGGCCGGCACCGTCGAGGCGCTGGCCGTGACGTTCAGTGAGCAGGCCACCGGTACCAAGGTCACCGCGCGCACGCCGCGCGCCTCGACCGGGCGCCCGGACCTGACCGAGGCCGCGATCGTGGTCTCCGGCGGCCGCGGCGTCAACGGCGCCGAGAACTTCACGGTCATCGAGGCCCTCGCCGACTCCCTGGGAGCGGCGGTCGGCGCCTCGCGCGCCGCGGTCGACGCGGGCTGGTACCCGCACTCCAACCAGGTCGGCCAGACCGGCAAGTCCGTGTCTCCGCAGCTGTACATCGCCAACGGTATCTCCGGCGCGATCCAGCACCGGGCCGGCATGCAGACCTCGAAGACCATCGTCGCGGTCAACAAGGACGCCGAGGCCCCGATCTTCGACCTCGTCGACTACGGCGTCGTCGGCGACCTCTTCGACGTCGTCCCCCAGCTCACCGAGGAAATCAACACCCGCAAGGGCTGAGCTTCTCCGGGCCGGTAACGGGGCCGCGTGGTGATCTTCACCGCGCGGCCCCGTTCGCGTACGGGGGACCATTGACGCAGGTGGCGAGCGCAGATAACTTCGCTATACGGATTGTTGATTCCGTGAAGCGGAAACTCTGGAACGTCGAGAGTGTGGAGGGTGCAGTAATGGGTCAGCAAGAGAAGGTGGCAACGAGCCTCGCCGGAGCGGTCAGCGAGGGCATCAGCGCTTCCCTCGCCCCGGTGGACGCGGAGCTGGAGCGCCGCTACCCGGGAGACCCAGGCACCCGGCAGCCCGTCCACACCGTGTACATCCCGGGCGAGCAGTTCGACGCCGACAGCATCCGCACGTGGGGCGACAAGGCCCTGGCGATGCTCGACGAACACGCCCCGGACGCCGCCTCCTTCGCCGCCGTCCTCGGCCTGGGCGACGACCTCGCCGAGGCCGTCCACTCGCGCGTACGCGCCAAGCTGGAGCGCGAGCCGGTCGAGGACCTGCGCATCGACTTCGAGGACGGCTACAAGGGCGCCGACGAGGACCAGGACGCCGCCCGCGCCGCCCGTCTCGTCGCCGAGGCGTACAAGAACGGCACCGCCGCCCCGTACATGGGCATCCGCATGAAGTGCATGGAGGAGCCGGTACGCGACCGGGGCATCCGCACCCTCGACATCTTCCTGTCCGGCCTCATGGAGGCGGGCGGCCTCCCCGACGGGCTCGTCCTCACGCTCCCCAAGGTGACGTACCCGGAGCAGGTCACCGCCATGGTCCGGCTCCTGGAGGCGTTCGAGAAGGCCCACGGCCTCGAGGCGGGGCGCCTCGGCTTCGAGATCCAGATCGAGACCAGCCAGTCCATCCTCGCCGCCGACGGCACCGCCGCCGTCGCCCGCATGATCGACGCCGCCGAAGGCCGCGCGACCGGACTGCACTACGGCACCTTCGACTACAGCGCCTGCCTTGGCGTCAGCGCCGCCTACCAGGCCAGCGACCACCCCGCCGCCGACTACGCGAAGGCCGTCATGCAGGTGGCCGCCGCCGGCACCGGCGTCCGCGTCTCGGACGGTTCCACCAACGTCCTGCCCGTCGGCACGACCGCGAAGGTCCACGACGCCTGGCGCCTGCACTACGGCCTCACCCGCCGCGCCCTGGCCCGCGCCTACTACCAGGGCTGGGACATGCACCCGGGCCACATCCCGACCCGCTACGCCGCGGTCTTCGCCTTCTACCGCGAGGGCTTCGAGTCGGCCGCCGCGCGCCTGGCCGCCTACGCCGGTCACCACGAGGGCGGCGACGTGGCGGACGAGCCCGCCACCGCCAAGGCGCTCGCCGGGTATCTGCTGCGCGGCCTGGACTGCGGCGCCCTCGACACGGGCGAGGTCACCCGGATCACCGGCCTCACCCTGGCCCGCCTCCAGGGCTTCGCGGGCCCGCGACGCGGCGACCTGACCGCACAGGAGCGCTGACCGTCCCGGTCCTGTCACGCACATCCGGTCCTCTCACTGCTGCCCCGTAGGCTGTACGCCACTGAAACAGGCATCACAAGAACGGCGCAGCGGTGTCTTCGGGGGATCAGGAAGAGACGGGCGAAGGCGGCCGCCTCCTCGCCGGGCGGTACCGGGTGCGCGAGCAGCTCGGCCGCGGCGGCATGGGAGTCGTGTGGCGCGCGGTCGACGAGGTGCTCGGCCGCGAGGTCGCCCTCAAGGAACTGCGGACCTACTCGGACGCCGCCGGGTCCGAACTGGCCGCCCTGGGCGTGCGGATGCAGCGCGAGGCCCGTGCCGCCGCCCGCGTGCGCCACCCCGGAGTCGTCGCCGTGCACGACGTCACCGAGGTCGACGGCCGGCCCCTCATCGTCATGGAGCTCGTCGACGGCCCGTCCCTCGACGACGTGCTGCGTGACCGGGGCCCGCTCGATCCGCGCGAGGCCGCCGCGATCGGCGCCAAGGCCATGGACGCCCTCGCGGCCGCCCGCCGCGCCGGGGTCCTGCACCGGGACGTGAAGCCGGGCAACATCCTCATCGACCGCTCGGGCCGCGTCGTCCTCACGGACTTCGGCATCGCGACGATGGACGACCCCGGCGACGGCTCCGCGACCCACCTCACCCGCAGCGGCGAACTGGTGGGTGACGCGCCGCTCCCCGGGCTCCCCGTCTGCTGACCGTCCGCCGAGCCGTCCGATGGCCCAACTGTCAGTCGGCCGGGGGGAGTTCGCCCGAGCCGCGGGTGATCAGCCGCGTCGGCAGCTCGATCCGCTCCGGCACCAGCGACACCCCGTCGAGCTGCCGGAACAGCCGCTCGGCGGCCGTGCGGCCCAGCTGTGCGGCGTCCTGCGCGACGACCGTCACGCCGGGGCGCAGCAGATCGCCCAGCTCGATGTCGTCGAAGCCGACGAGCGCCACGGGGCGGTCCACCTCGGACAGGACCCGTACGACGGTCACCGTCACACGGTTGTTGCCCGCGAAGATCGCCGTGACCGGATCGGAGCCCGCGAGCATCTCCTCCGCGGCGCGCCGCACCCGCTCCGGATCGGTCACGCCGAGCGACATCCAGGCGTCCTCGACGGCGATCCCGGCGTCCTCCATCGCGGTCCGGTAGCCCCGCAGACGCTCGGCGGCGGTGTGGATGCGCGGCTGGTCACCGATGAAGCCGATACGGCGGTGGCCGTGCGCGATCAGATGCGCGACGCCGTCACGCGCGCCGCCGAAGCTGTCGGACAGCACCACGTCCGCGTCGATCTTCCCGGCGGGACGGTCGACGAACACGGTCGCGACACCGGCGGCGATCTCGGGCTCCAGGTAACGGTGGTCGTCGCCGGCCGGGATGACCACGAGCCCGTCCACCCGGCGGGCGCACAGCGCGAGGACGAGTTCCTGCTCGCGCTCCGGGTCCTCGGCGCTCGACCCGTTGATGAGCAGCGCGCCATGGGCGCGGGCGACTTCCTCGACGGCGCGGCTCAGCGGCCCGTAGAACGGGTCGGCCAGATCCTCGAGCACCAGGCCGATGCTCGCGGTCCTGCCCTTGCGCAGGACGCGCGCGCTGTCGTTGCGGCGGAAGCCCAGGGCCTCGATGGCCTCCTGGACGCGGCGTTCGGTGTCGGGGGTGACCCCCGGTTCGCCGTTCACGACGCGGGACACCGTCTTGAGGCCCACTCCGGCGCGCGCCGCGACGTCCTTCATGGTCGGGCGGTTGCCGTAACGGCTGTCGGGGCGGCGGGCGGTGCGGTCCACGGTGGGCTGTCCTGTCCTGTCGTCGCTGCGGTTCCAGGGGGTTCATGATGCTGTATGGGGATGTGGCGTCGAGCATAGGCCCTGGACAACGTTGTCAGATGCGGGAGAGACTATCCATCGCATTCTCCCGACCTGCCATTTCACCAGGGGACCTCACACTGATGCAGACCGACCTCGTCGCCGCGCTCGACATCGGCGGCACCAAGATCGCCGGGGCCCTGGTGGACGACCACGGCCGCATCCTGCTGCGCGCGCAGCGGCCGACTCCGGCCAAGGAGGACGGGGACACGGTGATGCGGGCCGTCGAGGACGTGCTGCGGGAGTTGACCGCCGCGCCGCTGTGGGTGCGGGCGGGGGCCGTGGGCATCGGGAGCGCGGGTCCGGTGGACGCCTCCACGGGCACGGTGAGTCCGGTCAACGTGCCGGGCTGGCGCGACTTCCCGCTCGTGGACCGGGTCCGTGCGGTCACCGGGGGTCTGCCGGTCGAACTGGTCGGGGACGGCGTGGCGATGACGGCGGCCGAGCACTGGCAGGGCGCGGCGCAAGGCCATGACAACGCGCTGTGCATGGTCGTCTCCACCGGCGTCGGCGGCGGCCTGATCCTCGGCGGCAAGCTGCACCCGGGGCCCACGGGCAACGCGGGCCACATCGGCCACATCAGCGTGGATCTGGACGGGGACCCGTGCCCCTGCGGGGCGCGCGGCTGCGTCGAACGGATCGCGAGCGGGCCGAACATCGCGCGCCGTGCGCTGGACGGCGGTTGGCGCCCCGGCGTGGACGGCGACGTGTCGGCCGCTGCGGTGGCCGCGGCCGCGCGCGCGGGCGACAAGGTGGCCATCGCCTCCTTCGAACGTGCCGCCCAGGCGCTCGCGGCGGGCATCGCCGCGACGGCCACGCTCGTGGAGATCGACATCGCGGTGATCGGCGGGGGAGTGGCCAAGGCGGGAGAGGTCCTCTTCGCGCCGCTGCGCCGCTCGCTGCGCGACTACGCGACGCTGTCGTTCGTGCAGCGCCTCACGGTGGCCCCGGCCCGCATGGGCACGGACGCGGGCCTCGTCGGCGCGGCAGCGGCGGCGCTCACACGCGACCGGGACGTGTCGGCGCTCTGAGGCGCGGGTGCTTACGTCTGCGCGTCTGCACATCGGTACGTCTGCACGTCGTCCGCGCGTCTTCACGTCGTTCCAGGGCGGGCCGGAGCCGGGACGGGACATGTGGCCCGCCCCGGCTCACGGGTGACGCACTAGCAGGACAGCGTCGCGTCCCCCCAGTCCGCATGGTCGGAGTCCACGCCGTCGCCCGCGTCGGTCACCACGAGGCGTACCGCCTGTGCCCCGCTCACGTCGGCCGACAGCGGCTCGGCTGCGTCCGCGTTGGTGAGGGTGCCGGTGGATGCCACCTTCTTACCGTCGGCCCAGATCTCGAACGTCACGGTGCCCTTCGTGCCCTTCTCGTCGTCGACGCCCACACTCGCGCTGACGCGTTCGCACGAGCCGCCCGTGTAGTACTCGACGGCACTGTCCGCGTGCACGCCGAGCCCCTTCTGGTAGACGACGCCGCCTATGGTGATCGGATGCCCGTCACCCGCGTCGCTCTCCCCGTTGCTGGTGTTGCGCTCGACGGGCCCGTACCCGTTCGTCGTGGACAGCCACGGCAGATCGCCGAGTGACGACGCACCGGCCGGTGGCGCGACCACCACGTGCGCGGTCAGCGGCAGCACGCTCTGGGCGCGCACACCGCCCGGCGAGCGGTACGTGGCCTTGAGGGACAGGTCGTACGCTCCCGTCGCGGTCCCCGCCGGCGCGGTCACGGTCCATGACGTGGTGAGTGCCTTGCCCGTCGGTACGGATCCGGCGCCGGTCGGCGAGGCCGGCCTGACGCTCCACCCGGAGGGCCCGCTCAGCGTGACGGACACCTGGCGTGCGGGCGTGCGGCCCAGATCGGTGACGGACGTCGTGAGCCGGGCTGCCTTGCCGGCCTCGACGAACGGCGCGCCGCCCAGGCCGAGTTCGACGGCGGGCGGGTTCGCGGCCCACTTGTCGTCGGCGGCCACCCGCACCAGTACGGTCCCGTGCGCGGGCACGGTCGCCGAGATGGCCCCGGCCGTGTTGTAGCTCTTGTGCTGCCACAGATCGCGCAGCGTGTAGGCGCTCGCGTGCGGCAGGCCGACCGCGTCGGCCGACGTGGCGATCCGCTGCGCGTTGCCGGACTCGTTGAAGAGGGCGACGACGCGGCTGCCGTCCTTCATCTCCTTGGCGACGACCCAGCGCCCGCCCTCGGAGGAGAGCACCGTTCCCTGCTTGCCCAGCGGGTCCTGGTCGACCGCGATGACTTCGCGGTTGCTGAGGATGTCGAGGGTCTCGGCGGAGGCCTTGCGCAGATCGGTGCCGATGAGCAGCGGTGAGGCCATGATCGACCACATCGAGAAGTGTGTGCGGTACTCGGTCGCGGTCATGCCGCCGTTCCCGACCTCGAGCATGTCGGGGTCGTTCCAGTGCCCGGGCCCCGCGTACTGCGCCAGCGGCAGGTTCTGCTTCATCAGGGAGAGCATCGAGCCCCAGCTGTCACTGATGTCACCGGTGGTGCGCCACAGATGGCCGACGTCGGCCGCCCACTCCCACGGTTTGTTGGATCCCCATTCGCAGAGGCTGTAGACGATGGGCCGTCCCGTGGCCTTCAGGGCGTCACGCATCGTGCGGTAGCGCTGCTTGGCGTCGACGCCCTGGTTGTTGCAGTTGTCGTACTTGAGGTAGTCGACGCCCCAGTCGGCGAACTGCTGGGCGTCGCTGTACTCGTGACCTAGGCCGCCGGGGAAGCCGATGTCGCTGCACGTCTTGGTGCCCGCGCTCGTGTAGATGCCGAGTTTGAGGCCCTTGGAGTGGACGTAGTCGGCGACGGCCTTGATGCCGCCCGGGAAGCGCACGGGGTCCGGCACGAGTTTGCCGTTCGCGTCGCGCTGCGGCAGGGCCCAGCAGTCGTCGAGGTTGACGTACTGATAGCCCGCGGCCTTGAGGCCCTTGTCCACGAAGATGTCGGCGATGCCCTTGACCATCGCCTCGTTGAACTCGGCTCGGCAGTGGGTGGAGTTCCAGTTGTTGAAGCCCATGGGAGGGGTCAGCGCGAGCCCGTCGTCGAGCGTGGGCGAAGCCTCCTGAGCGCTTGCGCCCTGCGAGCCGGACCCGCCGGATTCCGGTGGGTCGGCGACCGCGGCCGGTGCCGTGACGCCCACGGCACACAGCAGACCGGTGGCCAACGCTCCGACGATTCTTCGGCGGGTGGTGCGGGAGGTGCGGGTGGGAAGGTGACGCATCGTTACGTTCCTCCGTACTCGCGAAAGGTGGGGTGACGTCATGTTCGCGTCAGTGGCGCGCGTTTACGGTAGGCCGTGTTGGACTCTGTTGGAAGAGATGCGGTAACGGTTGCCCGATGTCCCGTCAGAACCCTTGACGATCTCGGGAGTTGGGAGTGGGATCCAACCCTCGCGTTCGGTTGTGTTGGGTTGCGGCCCCAGGAGGGGGACATGGCACAGTCATCGTTCTACGGTTCTGGCACGCCCGGGAGCGCGACAGGACATCGGATGTCCCGTCGGGGTCTCCTGCGGGGCGCGGCGGTGGGCGCCGGTGCGCTCACGCTTCCGGCACTACTCACGGCGTGCGGGGACGGCCCGGGCGGCGACAAGAAGACCGTCACCGTGGGGTCCAACTCCTCGGACGCGGTGCCGAAGAAGGCGTTCGCGGCGGCTTTCACGGCGTACGAGAAGAAGTCCGGCAAGAAGGTCGACGTCAACACCACGGATCACAACGAGTTCCAGACGAACATCACGCGCTATCTCCAGGGCACCCCGGACGACGTCTTCATGTGGTTCGCCGGCTACCGCATGCAGTACTTCGCCGAGAAGGGCCTCCTGACGGACGTCGACGACGTCTGGAAGGGCTTCAAGGGCTTCTCGCAGGCGCTCAAGGACCAGTCCACGCACGACGGCAAGCAGTACTTCGTGCCCTACTACTACTACCCGTGGGCCGTTTTCCACCGGAAGAGCCTCTTCGAGAAGCAGGGCTACGAACAGCCCAAGAACTGGGACGACTTCATCGCCCTGGCGAAGCAGATGCACAAGGACGGCACCCCGGTCGCGTTCTGCGACAAGGACGGCTGGCCCGCGATGGGCACCTTCGACTACATCAACATGCGCCTGAACGGATACGACTTCCACAAGGGCCTCATGGCGGGTACGGAAGCCTGGACCGACACCAAGGTCAAGAAGGTGTTCGACCTCTGGCGTGAACTCATGCCGTACTACCAGAAGGGCGCGCTCGGCCGGACCTGGGAGGAGGCCGCTCAAGGCCTGCAGAAGCGCCAGACCGGCATGGCCGTCTTCGGAATGCCGCACCCGGGCCAGCAGTTCCCGGAGAACGAACGCGCGGACATCGACTTCTTCGCGTTCCCGGAGATCGACCCCCAGTACGGGCAGGACGCGGTGGAGGCTCCCATCGACGGCTTTCTGATCGCGAAGAAGGCCAAGAACGTCGAAGCGGGCAAGGCGCTCCTCAAATACCTCGGCACTCCCGGGGCCGAGGACATCTACCTCGCCGGCGACCCGAACAACGTCGCCGTGAACGACGGCGCCGACACGTCCAAGTACACCCCGCTGCAGAAGAAGTCGGCCGAACTCGTCTCCGGTGCCAAGCAGATATCGCAGTTCATGGACCGCGACACCCGGCCCGACTTCGCGCAGACCGTGATGATCAAGGCGCTCCAGGACTTCATCGGAAATCCGAACGACATCGACGGCCTCGTCAACCGGATCGAGCGGCAGAAGAAGGAAATCTTCTCGTCCGCCGTCAGCTGAGTAGTGGGGGAATGCGTTCCGTGGCGCTGAAGACCGCGCGGCGCGCAGGGCGGCGGAGGTCGCGGCGTTTCACACGCCGTGACCTCGCCGTTCTCGTCGTGCTCCTGGGAATACCCGTACTGCTCGACATCGTCATCATCTGGGGTCCCACGCTCGCCTCCATCGGCCTGTCCTTCACGTCGTGGGACGGCATCGGCGACATCCACTGGGTCGGTGGAGAGAACTACCGGAACCTCGTCGACAACTATCCGCCGTTCTGGCCGGCCGTGCGCCACAACCTCCTGTGGCTCGCCTTTCTCGGCCTGATCGCCACGCCGTTCGGCCTCTTGCTCGCCGTGCTCATCGACCGGGGCGTGCGCTTCAGCCGCTTTTACCAGTCGACGCTCTACATGCCGGTCGTGCTCTCACTGGCCGTCGTCGGATTCATGGCGCAGCTGATCCTCGGCACCGACCAGGGCGTCGTCAACACCATTCTCAACAACCACGAGAATCCGATCGACTGGCTGGGCGACTCCGACCTCAACATCTGGATGATGATGCTGGCCGCGAGCTGGCGGCACACCGGATACGTGATGATCCTCTATCTCGCCGGCCTCAAATCCGTCGACCCGACGCTGAAAGAAGCCGCGGCGATCGACGGCGCGAACGCCCGCCAGACCTTTTTCCGCGTCGTCTTCCCGACGCTTCGCCCCGTCAACGTCATCGTCGGCGTCATCACCGTCATCGAGTCGCTGCGGGCCTTCGACATCGTGTACGCCGTGAACAAGGGCCGCAACGGCCTGGAGCTGCTGTCCGTCCTCATCACGGACAACGTCATCGGCGAGGCCAGCCGCATCGGCTTCGGCTCGGCCATCGCAGTCGTCCTCCTCACGGTCTCCCTGGGATTCATCGTGACGTTCCTGGTCCAAGAGCTGCGAGGTGCGCGCGACCGATGACCGCCGACATCCGTACGACGTCCCCCGCCGCCCGGGGCCGCTCCCTGGCCGGCGGCGACCGGCGTGGTGAACACCCGCGCCGGCGCGGCCGGTTCGGGGTGCACATCTTCCTCATGGCCGTCTCGCTGGCGTTCCTCGCGCCGCTCCTGCTCGCGGTCTACGCCTCTTTGCGGCCCTACGAGGAGACGGCGCAGCACGGCTACTTCTCGCTGCCCGAACACCTGTCGTTCGACTACTACCGCGAGGCCCTCAGCGACTCGGGGATGGGCGAGTATTTCAAGAACACCCTGGTCATCGCGGTCCCGGCCGTTCTGATCACGCTCTTTCTCGCCTCGTTCGTCGCCTTCGCGGTGTCGCGCATCAAGGTCCGCGGCGGAATCGTGCTCCTGATGTTCTTCACGGCGGGAAACCTGCTGCCACCCCAGGTCCTCGTCACCCCCCTGTACGTCCTCTTCCTGAAGATTCCGCTGCCCTGGTGGATGTCGGACTCACTGACGATGTACGACTCGTACTGGGCCGTGATCATCGTCAACATCGGATTCCAGCTGGGATTCTGCGTCTTCGTGCTGGCGAACTTCATGCGGACACTTCCCCAGGAGATCCTCGAGGCGGCGATCGTCGACGGCGCGGGGCTGTGGACGCAGTTCTGGCGCATCACGCTGCCACTGTGCCGACCGGCACTCGCGGCGCTCGGCACGCTCGAATTCACCTGGATCTACAACGACTTCCTCTGGGCCCTGATCTTCATCTCGAACCCCGACAAACTCCCGATCACCTCATCCCTCAACAACCTCCGCGGCCAATTCTTCACGGACTACAACTTGCTGGCCGCCGGTTCGGTCCTGGTGGCGCTCCCCACGGTCCTGGTGTTCCTGCTCCTGCAGAGGCACTTCATCGCGGGACTCACACTGGGGTCGAGCAAGGGGTAGCCGTCTGACCTGGTCCTTCCGGACGCTCAGGCCGCCAGACCATCGACGCCGTCTGGCGGTTCGGGCCCGTCCAGGGGCGACGACACGGCCTCTTCAGAGGCACCACCAGGTCCGGCGGAGTCGACGAGCCAGAGGTCTGGGGAGAATCTGGCGAGATCCGAGCTGCATTGGTGGGGCTGACTCCCTGACGTCGGCGAGATGGTGCAGGTCCACGTCACCGAACGGCGTGATCACCGCCACACGTTCCTGCTGATCAAGACGTACTTTCCCTCCGCCTGACGTCATGCGCAGCACCCTGACGCGCAGCGCGCCCCGCACGCACCCCGCCCTCCGGCACTTGTGGTGGAGGAGGGCCGGGTGCGTTCATGAGGAGCGGGGCTGGACTAGTTGGTGGTCATCAGGCCGGTGCGGAGCTTCGCCACCACGCGGGTGATGAGGCGGGAGACGTGCATCTGCGAGACACCGAGCGCTTCGCCGATCTGCGACTGGGTCTGCTCCTCGACGAAGCGGAGATGGATCAGTGTGCGTTCACGCTCGTCGAGGCCGGCGATGAGGGGGGCCAGGGAGTGGAAGTTGTCGATGAGCTCGTAGGAGTCCTCTTCGAAGCCGATGAAATCGGCCAGCGCGGCGTCGGACTCGTCACCTGCGCTCATCACCGAGGCGTCCAGGGAGGAGGCGTTGTAGCCGTTGGAGGCCATCTGCGCCTGGGCGACCTCGGACGGCTCCAGCTGCATCAGCTCCGCCAGCTCGGCCGTGGAGGGGTTGCGGCCCAGGCGGGTGCGCAGCTCCTCGGTGGCCTTGGACAGTTCGATACGAGCTTCCTGGAGGCGGCGCGGCACGTGCACGGCCCAGCTGGTGTCGCGGAAGAACCGCTTGATCTCACCGGTGATGTAGGGGACGGCGAACGTCGCGAACTCGACCTCACGGGTCAGTTCGAACCGGTCGATCGCCTTGATCAGGCCGATCGTGCCGACCTGAACGATGTCTTCCATCTCCTCCTGGCCGCGGTGACGGAACCGGGAAGCCGCGTACTGCACCAGGGAGAGGTTCATCTCGATCAGGCAGTTGCGCACGTACTGATACTCGTGGGTGCCTTCCTCCAGCTGCCCGAGCCGGCCGAAGAATCGCTTGCCGATCTCTCGCGCATCCTTCGGCGCGATGGAAGAGGGGTCGGCGTAAGCCCGCTCGACGAGGTCCTCCTGAGCCTGAGTGGCCTGGATCTTCTCCTGCGTCGTTACGGTGATCATGCACCCGCCCCTCTCGGTTGTTCCGAGCTTGTCTGCCGCTCCCCGTGCTGGCGCGACTACCCGGCATGGAGACGATCATGCATGCGGAGGCCGCTAGCTCCTTCCGGTCGTCCGGTGATGAGCGACCTGTGCTCTACGGCAGGGCGAGGACGGCTGTGATGGTCTTGCCGTCGGGCTGGATGTCGACGGAGACGTGCGAGGCGAGGCGCTGGGTGATCATCCAGCCGAAGCCGCCGGGCATTCCGGGGTTGTGGCGTACGAGGTGAGGTGCCGTCATGCTGTGGTCGCTCACCTGCACCAGCTGGGCTCCGTCTTCGATGCGGGCATCGAACCGGGTGAGCCCGCCGCCGTGCAGGATCGCGTTGGACGTCAACTCGCCGGCCACCAGCAGGGCATCCTCACGAAAACGTCTGGCCTGGCCTGAGCGCAGCCGGCAGGCGGTTTCCACAACCGCCCTGACCTCGGCGCGCGCGTCGTGACAGCCCATCTCCTGGATCTCGGGCGCCGTGTGAGTGGCCATGAAGATCTCAGCCCCTCTCTGTGTCGTTCTGCGAACTCGTCAATCGGAAGGTGCGCCGCCGTGTTATCGCACCTGCCCGACCCGTCGCACAACACTCCCCCTACCCGCCCAAAGGAAGAGCGTCGACGTTATCCAGTACAAGGACGGCACCTCGGACAGAGGGGTGGCCCCCGACCGTCCCAGGTCGGGGGCCACCCCTCAGTCCATCGCCCTGGCGGCAGTGCTGCATCCGCCGCGGGCCGTCTTCAGTCGGCGGTGATCACCATCGGTACCAGCGGCCCTTGCGGCCGCCGCTCGCCGCCGGACGGATCACGAAGCCGAGCAGCCACAGCACCAGGACGATGACCGCGATCCACCACAGGGCCTTCAACGCGAAGCCCGCGCCGAAGAGGATCAGAGCCAGAAGAAGAACAAGAATCAGGGGAACCATCGTTATCGACCTCCTGACCGCCATGTGTCCTCGTCTCACCAACGCAAACGCATGAAAGACGCGTTTGTTTCATAGGGGCAAGGGTATTTGATCGCGTCGTGGTCGCTCGCTGAATTCCCTTGCCCGCACTGGTCATGCATCGGATGCCGTGGTTATCCATCCGGGAAATTCGCTGCCACTCATGTTTGCGCTGCTGATCCGTGGCCACGCGAGCTGACAGCACATGATGTCCAAGCCAAGGGAGTGTGAGCGGACTTGACTGCCAACGAGAAGGCCAAGGCCAAGACCGAACAGGTCACAGGCGCCGCCAAGGAGAGCGCGGGACGCACTGTCGGCAACGAACGTCTGACCGTCGAGGGCAGCGCAGAGCGCAAGAAGGGCGACGCCCGGGAGGCCAAGGAGAAGATCAAGGATGTCGGCAAGCACTAGCCGACCGAATGACGCGACAGCGGTGGGGCGGACTCTCCCAAGGAGTCCGCCCCACCGCTGTCGCGTGATTCGGTCCTCCCCGCCACTCGCTGCGGGGTGACCTTTGAGAAGGAGGAATTCCTCTCGGCCAGGAGGACAAGGTCCTCGCACGTCTCACCTCAGACGGTGTTGGTGCGACGCTCGGTTTCAGGGACCAATTGGCTGTGGCGCCGTGGGACCTCGGCGCCCTTGTGGACGAAGTCTGCAAGGCTTTGATCGGATCTCGAGCCGGGGGAAACGCTGTGTGGTCCCTTCCGGGATTTCGCTCGTGGCGCCGACAACCCCGCGAAGCGATGGGCCCGGTCCAGCAACTCGGCCGGGGCTGGGGCACGCTGAGACCCACGTGCCGGGAAAAAGGGCTTCAGCCCTCACGGGTGGTGCAGTTGGCCGGCGTGGGACTGGCGCGGTGACGGGTCTGGCGGGTCAGAGGAAGCGCCGGATGGGTACGACAGCTGCTTCCCTGGCGCGCTGGAGGGCCGAACGGCGCTTCCAGCGTCCGGGCCTGATGTGCTCGCTGCGCTCGAGATCCTCGGTGAAATGGCCATCGAGCTTGGCGGTGAACGTCTGGTCCAGGACGGCGAGCATGACCTCTTCGTCGTGGTCTAGGGAGCGGCGGTTGAAGTTCGTCGAACCGACCAGTGCCATGGTTCTGTCGATGGTGATGACCTTGGTGTGCAGCATCGTCGGCTGATATTGGAAGACCTTTACGCCGCAGGCGGTGAGGTCTTCGTAGTAGCGCTGGCCGGCCAGCTGGCAGACCCTCTTGTCGGTGTGTGGGCCCGGGAGCAGGATCTCGATCTCGACGCCGCGGCGTGCGGCGGCGCACAGCAGCTCGATGAAGAACGCATCAGGCGCGAAGTAGGCGGTGGTCAGCCGAATCCGTTCCTCCGCAGACTCGATCACCACGCGCAGCAGTGTCTGCATGTCCTGCCAGCCGAAACTGGCCGAGCCCCGCACCACCTGCACGACGGCTTCGCCCTGCGGGGCGTGGTTGATGAACCGGTCGCGGTCATCGAAGAGTTCGTCGTGGCACTCGGCCCAGTTCTGGGCGAAAGCGGCGGCCAGCCCGTCCACGGCGGGACCGCGCACCTGCACGTGGGTGTCGCGCCACTCGTCCGGAGTGCGGGCGTCGCCGCACCACTCCTCGGCGATACCGACCCCGCCGGTGAACGCGGTCTCCTCATCGACGACCAGGACCTTGCGGTGACAGCGGTGATTCTGCTTCAGCGGTGACAGATAGAGCGGCTTGCGGAACCAGGCCACCTGCACACCGGCCCGCTCCATCACCTCCAGCTGATCCTTCTCGATGAGCCGACTGCCAAAACCGTCCAGCAGAAGGCGCACCCGCACCCCCTCCCGCGCCCGGTCCGCCAGTGCGTAGGCGAACCGCTGGGCGATCTCGCCCTTCCAGTACACGAACGTCATCATGTCTACGGTGTGCCGCGCGGAGCTGATGCCGTCCAGCATCGCTGTGAAGATCTCGTCGCCGTTGCGCAGCGGGACCAGCGCGTTGCCTTCGGTCGCCGCTACTCCTATGAGTCTCTCCAGCCGACGTCTGGCGCGCCGGGCCCGCTCATCAAGGATGGCCTTGATGTCCTCCTCTCCCGCGCTCCCCGAGGAAGATGAGCTGACGATGTCGGTCGTTCCGGTGGGGCCTGCGGGAGCGCTCTGCGTGTGTGTCATAGATGCACCTTCCTCGACGATGAGCGGGAGGACAAAAGCAAAGGGCCTGATCCAGGGATCGCATACCCCACTGTGGGCAGAGGGCGCGCATGGCAACCGGATCGGTAACGGCACGCGGGCGCAGACAGGTCCTGCGCGCGGTGAACAGCACGGCAGTTTCGGACGCAGCTCGTGCGGGCTTCGTGGCCCGTGGGGTCCGGTCATCTACATAGTCATTGGTCTGCTCTAGCTAAGGATCGCCTTCTCGGACGGAGGCGGTGAGCAGGCAGACCGGGGTGGTGCCATTGCCGAGATCGCTGAGAAGCCCTTTGGCGCGGTTCTGCTGTGGCTGCTCGGCACAGCGCTGGTGGGGATGGCTCTGTGGCGGCTGAACGAAGCGGCCTTTGGGCAAGCGGGGCCCGACGGCCAGAAGGCGAGCAAGAGGGCGATGGCCGCAGGCCGCTGCGTCTTTTACGGGTTCGTCGCCTACTCCGTGCTGTCGTACGCGGCCGGGGAGAAGGGAAGCGGGCGCGGGAGCGCGGGCAAGGACTCCCAGGACGTCACGGCGAAGGTCCTGGACTGGCCTGGCGGGCAGTGGATCGTCGGACTTTGCGGGTGCGGCGGTGGCCGGTGCTGGTGTACGGATCGCTGTCAGGGCGTTCGCAGGTCATCGTTCAGCCCGAGGAGGCCACGAGCGCGATCGCATCCCGCTTGAACTCCTCCGAGTACCGCTTCGTGCAATTGCCCCACACCTGGCGCTGCTTCTGAGCCCACACCTCCCAGCCTCCAGGTATCCGCACTCAAGGGGAGGCTTCACCAGTGCCTCAGGGAGGAGCGCCTATCGCGGCGGGCGGCGTAGCAAATCAGGGGCGCTTGGCCCGCAGCAACGCGGAAATCCTCTTGCGGAGACGCTTCGGCGCAGTTTGCTTCCTGGTCGTTTTCTTGGTCTTTGTCTTGGCGTTTGTTTTGGTGCCCGCCGTGGGGCGAGCATCGCTTTTACGCCAGGCCCACATCCAACGGTTCCGGCTCTTCTTGACGGTGGCGTCCCGAGCTGGTTCGTCGGCCGATTCGGTGCGCGGGCGCCACCAGTGGACGCGGCGCGGATGCAACGCTCGGCCGAGCCTGCGGCCGAGGACGAGATACCCGAGGAAGGCGCCCGCCGTGTTGAGGATCACATCGTCGATGTCGAATGCCCGGCCGGAGACCAGCAGTCCTTGGGCGATCTCCACGGTGAGCATCACGAACGCCGTCATGAGTACCACTCGGACGAGGCCCCGTGTGCGTGGGAAGATCACCGGCAGCAGGAATCCGAACGGCACTCCCAGAACGACGTTTCCTCCCACCTGCTTGATCGTGTCTCGCCAGTCAGGCTGGTTGAAGTAGAGCCGAATCGAGCTGCCGGGGTGCAGGTTGGTGTGGGTCAACGGTACTGACGCAGGTGACGGGACGAGTGTGACCTTCGCCAGCGCGACGGCGAACGCCACCATGCAGACGAAACCAACCGCCATGACAAAGGCGCGTACCAGATTCCAGCCCCATGAGTGCTGCCGCAGGCGAGGTTCGGGTTCCATGCGGCGCCAACTACCCGGAAGCTGGTGCCGCACACGTCGTACGGCAACGCACCGTGCCAGGAACGAGGCCGAGTACAGGCCGATGACGCACGTCCACACCCGACCGCCTACACCCGGACCCCTCGCGGTGGCGTACGCGGGGCTGCGGCAGCGCAGGCGACTCGGATACTGGGAGTCATCTGCGCTGTTTCGTCATGTGCGGCTACCGTTCCTGAAGCGCGACATCGTCGTCGCTCAGCGACGCCGCAGTCGGTCGAGCCACGCGCGAGCCTGAGCCTGCTTGCGGGGGTCTGCGGCCGTCCTGCGCGCCGTCGCGATGGCCCGCCGGCCTTGCGGACTACGGCTGTACTGCTTGATCCGGTCGAGAATGCCGGGCATGACGCCTCCAAGGTGTCGTTCGCCAAGAGCGGCCACATCGCGTCGCCGCTCACGTTGCGGCTACCCGGGAAGCAGTACGGAACACGAAAGCGGGCACACGGGCGACAACGACTAGGAACAGGAGTTCCCATGTTTGCCATCGCCTCTGCCGTGCTGTTCTTCCTGGCATTCCTGATCAACGCCGCCGACATCGCGACGAACGACGCCTTCTCGTCCGTGAACGTCATGCTCCTCGGACTCACCGCTCTGGCTCTCCATCTGGCGGGAGCCGGTGGCTGGGCGCGTACCAGAACATCGCGTCGACGCTGAGCACGTGCTCACACCCCGGTCCTACGCGGCGTGGTGCACTCGCAAGTAGTCGATCATGGGCGGGGCTTCCCGGGGTACCTGTCTCCCCACGACGTTCACTGACGGACGAGGAGATTCAGTGGTGACACGCGAGCCCGACAGCGTGAACAGGTGCGCGCCCCAGGACCAGTTGCGCGCCCCCGCCCGTGGCGGGGGCGACCGCCTGAGCGTGCTGGTGGTCGCCCTCGCACTGATCGGGGCCGTGTTCTGCGCCGGCCTGCTGCTCTTCGTGCGCTTCGCCCACTGGGCCGGGGCGCATCCGTTCGCGGGAACCCTCCTCATCGTGCTTGCTGTTCCGGTGCTCTACGTGGCGCTGCGGGCGATGCCCCGGACACGCGAGCTGCGCCGGGCCGCCCGCGCCGGAATGGCCCAGGCCGACCGTGAGTTGGGGGTGTGTCAAGACGGTGCGTCGGGCGCGGTGCGAGCAGTCGAGCCAGACGACGCGTCCACACCGAGCCTGCGGGCCTCGGATGTGGTGCACAAGGGCTGACAGTCGAAATCCACGCACGCTCCAGGCGTAGTGTGCGACGGCGTTGCTGATCACCCAGGCGAGCTTCATCGGCTGGTTGGCGTTCATTCACAGCGCTTCGACCCAAAAAGCCCCCTACGGGGCCCGCTCTGGGCACCCCGGGGAGTGACTGGGGAGCGGGAGGAATCTCTCCCGTCACCAGCTAATAGAACTCAATGGCAAGCAATCGCACCTCTTCATGTCTGGTCAGCGATCCAGCGCACCTTCGGTGCGCGCCGGGGGCGTGGTAAATGTCCTGGCGCGCGCCGGAGATGCTCCCGTCTGCCGGTGTTGTGGGTGGTTGCCGGCCGGGAGGCTGGTGGGGTTCGTTCCGGCCGAAACCGAATGCTCTGTGATGCCAGCGAGCTCGCTGGTCAGCGTGGTGCTGGGGGCCGTCCACGAGAACCGTGGAGTGTTGCTGTGAGCACGTGCGTCAGACTCCTGATTCACCTTGGCCCTCCCGGAACGGCAGCCGAACTGTCCGTCCGGGAGGGAGCAGGACCATGGATGTGCTGCACGAACGTTGTGCGGGTCTGGATATCAGCAAGAAGGACGCCAAGGCGTGTGTCCGCGCCCCGAGTACGAAGCGCCGCGGATCGTTCACCAGCGAGATCACGACCTGGGGTGCGACGACGAACGCGGTCCTCGCCCTGCGTGAGCACCTGATCGCGGCGCGGGTGAGCCTGGTGGTGATCGAGGCGACCTCGGACTACTGGAAGCCGTTCTACTACCTGCTGACCGAGGACCTGAACGTGATCCTGGTCAACGCGCGCCAGGCCAAGAACCTGCCCGGGCGCAAGACCGATGTCTCCGATGCCGCCTGGCTGGCCCAGCTCGGCTCGCACGGCCTGCTGCGGGCCTCGTTCGTGCCGCCCCAGCCGGTGCGCGAACTGCGGGATCTGACCCGGTCCCGCACCCAGATGATCCGCGAGCGCGGCCAGATCGTGCAACGGCTGGAGAAACTCCTGGAGGACACCGGGATCAAGCTCTCCTCGGTCGCCTCCGACATCACGGGTGTCTCCGGGAGGGCCATGCTCGAGGCTCTGATCGAGGGTGAGCGTGACCCGCAGGCCCTCGCGGAGCTGGCCAAGCGCCGGATGCGGAGCAAGATCCCCGAGCTCACCGAGGCGCTGACCGGCCGGTTCCGTGAGCATCACGCCTTCCTGACCCGTCTCCACCTGGACAACTACGACCAACTCACCCGGGTCATCACGGAGTTGGACCGGCGCATCGAGGAGGCGATGGCGCCCTTTCGTGACGCGCTCGACCTGCTCGACACCATCCCAGGGGTCAGCCGGGCCACCGCCGAAGTGATCGTTGCCGAGACCGGCGCGGACATGAGCCGCTTCGCCTCACCCAAGCACCTCGCCTCCTGGGCCGGTGTCTGCCCGGGCCATCACGAGTCCGCCGGCCGCACCAAAAACACCAAGGTCCGCCCCGGCAACCCGTATCTCAAAGGCGCCCTGGGCATCGCCGCGTTCAGCGCGGTACGGGCCAAGGACACCTACCTGCAGGCCCGCTACAAACGGCTCACCTCCCGGCGCGGCCCCCTGCGGGCTCTGGTCGCCGTCGAGCACTCGATGATCACCGCGATCTGGCACATGCTCACCGACCGGATCCCCTACCACGAGCTCGGCGGCGACTACTTCACCCGTCGTGACCCTGAGCGCGCCACCCGCCGCGCGATCAACGCACTCAACGATCTCGGCTACACCGTCACCCTCAACCCCCTGGAGCGCACAGCCTGAAACCCCCTGGCTCCAGCCACCCGGCGACCACCATGACCGCCGGGCGAACACCCCTGCCTAAAACCACTCCGACCTGCTGTTATTTACGCGTCAGAGCGCTGCAGCAGGCGACTACTCTCATTGCCCCAGGCTGGCCAACGTAGATGGCCAACTCTTCACCGACTACAGCTTGCTAGATGCCGGTTCGGTCCTCGTGGCGCTCCCCACGATCCTGGTGTTCCTGCTCCTGCAGAGGCACTTCACCGCGGGACTCACACTGGGGTCGAGCAAGGGATAGCCCGCCCGGCGGGCCGTATCAGCCCGCTCTGTCAGTCCTGCCGTGTAGCCGCCTCGACGGTCGGGGCCGGGGCGAAGAGTGGAAGCAGGCCCGTCACCTCCAGCAGGCGCAGCGTCATGGGCTGGTCGCAGACCAGTCTGAGGTGGCCGCCGCGGGACTCGACGCGGCGGCGGGTGCGCAGGAGGAGGGTCAGGCCCGAGCAGTCGAGGAATGTCGTGCGGGTCAGGTCGATCACCACGGTGGTGGCCGGGCCCGCCGCCACCGTCTCGAGCAGGGCGACGGAGCCCTGGAGCGTCACGATGTCGACCTCGCCGCGCAGTTCGACGACGACGCAGTCACCGGTCTCGTAGGCGACCGGAGGCCCCGGGGGCGCGTCCGTGCCGCCGTCGCGATGTTCACCCTGTCGCATGGATTCCCTCGGCCGCGTGGGCACACCTCATGGGGGGAGCGCTCCCGTACACCGTCCGGCGTCAGCTCTGGGAGTGCCGCCGGCGGGCGGCCTGGCGCAGGGTCTTCTCCACGTCGTGCCGGTTCAGGCCCTGCTCCTGCGCGTACGTCGTCACCGCGGCCTCGATCTTGGCCGCCGCCTCCAACCAGGCCTCCTGCTGCGCCTGGCGCTCCCCGGCATCGAGGTGCTCCAGGGTGCGGCCCTTGTCGTCGGCGTCGTGCTGCAGGCGAATCAACTCTTCGGGAAGGTCCACGGAGCGGATCCTAAGCGGCCCTCGCGACTGGTTCGCGGACCTCGGTGACGTGCGCGAGGCGTACGCGAGGCGCGCCCCCATCAGGTGCTGGTTTCCGGCGCACGCTGTTGCGGGCAAGCCTCAGGGGGCCGACAGAGGAGGGGGAACCGTGATCGTCTGGATCAACGGTGCTTTCGGTGCGGGGAAGTCCACCGTCGCACGGGAACTGATCGAGCTGATCCCGAACAGCACGCTCTTCGACCCCGATGTGATCGGCGGGGAACTGGCGCAGCTGCTGCCCGCCAAGCAGCTGGCCGAGGTGACCGACATCCAGGACCTGCGGATCTGGCGGCGGCTCGTCGTCGACACGGCGGCCGCGCTGCTCGCCGAGGTGGGCGGCGTTCTCGTCGTCCCGGCGACCCTGCTCAGGCAGGAGCACCGCGACGAGATCTTTGGCGGTCTCGCCGCCCGCAGGATCTCCGTACGCCATGTGCTCCTCGCCCCGGCGGAAACGATCCTGCGCGAGCGAATGGCCCGCCGTGAGATACCGCCCGAGACACCCGACGGCGAGATACGCGCCCGGCAGTGGTCCTACGACCACATCGAGGCCTACCGCACGGCGCTGGCCACCTGGCTCACCGCAGACGCTCACCCCGTCGACACCAGCGCACTCAATGCGTACGAGGCGGCCGGCCACATCGCCGAGGCCGTGCGCACCGGCGCCGTCGAGCCCTGCGACATCGTGCAGACACCCGAGCCCACCGGGGAGACCGTCGCCGCGGGCGTACTGCTCTTCGACGAGGACGACCGCGTCCTGCTCGTCGACCCCACGTACAAGGCCGGCTGGGAGTTCCCCGGCGGCGTTGTGGAACCCGGAGAAGCCCCCGCCAGGGCCGGAGTACGGGAGGTCGCCGAGGAGACCGGGATCCAGCTCCCCGAGCTGCCCGGCCTGCTCGTCGTCGACTGGGAGGCCCCCGCACCACCCGCGTACGGCGGCCTGCGGCTGCTCTTCGACGGTGGGCGTCTCGACGGCGCCGAGGCCCGACGCGTGATCCTTCCGGGCCCGGAACTGCGCGGCTGGCGGTTCGTCACCGAGCAGGAGGCCGCCGGACTCCTGCCTCCCGTGCGGTACGAGCGCCTGCGCTGGGCGCTGCGGGCACGGGAGCGCGGTGCCGCCCTCTACCTGGAGGCCGGAGTGCCGGTGGGCTGACGCCGTACGAGGGTGACTACGCGGCGTCCAGGCGTGCGGCCACCGTGCGCAGGACCGCCGCCGACCCGCTCGTCACGGGGTCGCCGTGCCCGAAGCACGCCACGTCGGAGTCGAGCGAGGCCAGGGTGCGGAACGACTCGACGGACCGGCGGCGGTCGAGGTTCAACACGCCCAGCATGACCTGCCCGTCCAGCGGGGACGCCGCCACGGCGTCACCCGTGAACAGCACACCGTGATGGGGCAGATGGAGCGCGATGCTGCCGTCCGTGTGCCCGGGCACCGCGACGACGCGGGCGCCACCGCCGAAGTCGAGCACCTCACCGCCCGCCAACTCCCGTACGTCACACGGCAGTACAGGGTCCGCCGGCGGGGGCGGGAGCAGCTTCAGCGCCTCGGCGTGCAGCGGGCGCTCCCAGTCCTCGAACTCCGGGGCAGGCCCCGGACGCTCACCGCGTACGAACGGCGCGTCGAGCCGGTGCGCCCACACCACCGCCCCGCTGAGCGCCGCGAACTCACCCGCGCCGCCCGCGTGGTCCTCGTGGAAGTGGGTCAGGACGATCCGGCGCACCTCGCGCGGATGCCTGCCCAGCGCGCGTACGGCGTCGGCGATCGCCGCCCCGGCGCCGGAGGCCCCCGCGTCCACCAGCGTCAACTCGTCCCCGTCGTCCCACAGATAGGCCTGCCCCACCGGGAAGCGCAACAGGTGCAGGCGGGGGACGACCTCGATCACATCGGTGATGGCGTAGATGCTCATACGCCGACCGTAGGGACCGGCGGCTGTCCGGGGGACACGGCTACGCCCCGGGCAGAAGAGAGTTCCGCCCGGGGCGAAGGTGACGACCGCGCGGCTCAGATCGCGGCGTACTTCTGGAGGAACAGGGCCTCGGCGACCGAGAGGCGCTCCAGCTCCTGCGGCGACACGCTCTCGTTCACCGCGTGGATCTGCGCCTCGGGCTCGCTCAGGCCGATCAGCAGGATCTCCGCCTCCGGGTACAGCGACGCCAGCGTGTTGCACAGCGGGATCGAGCCGCCCTGGCCCGCGTACTGCATCTCCTGACCGTCGTAGGCGACGCTCATCGCCTCCGCCATCGCCGCGTACGCCGGGCTGTCGGTGTTCGCGCGGAACGCCTGGCCCTGCCCGATCTGCTCGACCTGGACGCGGGCGCCCCACGGGGTGTGCGACTCGATGTGCGCGACGAGGAGCTTCGACGCCTCCGCGGCGTCCGTGCCCGGCGGTACCCGCAGGCTGATCAGGGCGCGCGCCCCGGCCTGCACGGACGGCGTCGCGCCGACGACCGGCGGGCAGTCGATGCCGAGGACGGTGACGGCGGGGCGGGCCCAGATGCGGTCGGCGACCGTGCCCGAACCGATCAGCTCGACACCGTCGATGACCTTGGCGTCCTTGCGGAACTGACCCTCGTCGTACTGGAGACCGTCCCACGCGGCGTCGGTCGCGAGCCCGTCGACCGTCGTCGAGCCGTCCTCCGCGCGCAGCGAGTCGAGGATCCTTACCAGCGCCGCGAGCGCGTCCGGGGCCGCGCCGCCGAACTGCCCCGAGTGCAGATTGCCCCCGAGCGTGTCGACCCGGACCCTGATGAGCGTCATGCCGCGCAGCGTCGACGTGGCCGTCGGCAGGCCGACCCGGAAGTTGCCCGCGTCACCGATGACGATCGTGTCCGCCTTCAGCAGCTCCGGGTGCTGCTCGGCGTACCGCTCGAGACCGCCCGTGCCCTGCTCCTCGGAACCCTCGGCGATCACCTTGACGTTCACCGGGACACCGCCGTTGGCCTTGAGCGCCCGCACCGCGAGCAGGTGCATCAGGACCCCGCCCTTGCAGTCCGCGGCGCCGCGGCCGTACCAGCGGCCGTCCTCGCGCTCCGTCAGCTCGAACGGCGGCGTGACCCACGCCGACTCGTCCAGCGGCGGCTGCACGTCGTAGTGCGCGTACAGGAGAACGGTCGGCGCGCCCTCGGGGCCCGGCAGGAAGCCGTAGACCGACTGCGTCCCGTCCGGGGTGTCGAGCAGCGCGACGTCCTGGAAGCCCTCGGCGCGCAGCGCGTCCGCCACCCAGTTCGCTGCGCCCTCGCTCTCGCTCTTCGGGAACTGGTCGAAGTCCGCCACCGACTTGAACGCCACCAGTTCGGCGAGCTCGGTCCGGGCCCCGGGCATGAGCGAGGCGACGGTCTCGGCGATCGGATTCGGTGACATGGGAACGCTCCTCGTAGGTGCGACGTTGCACGTGTGTATACGTATGCGGCTTTCGCACGCGTCCGTGCGGGTCCGCCGTCGGCTGGTGTGCGTGAGCGTTTCGTGCACAGGGCATGCAGCGCCGATCCTCCCACAGGGGGTTGGCAGGGCACCGCCGTAGGATGCCTGGGAAAGGTGCGGCAGGCGGCTGGATCGGGAGCAGTAGACCATCGTGAGCAGCGAGAACTCGGCGGGCGGCAACGGTACGGGCGGGCATGCGGCGGACGCCGGTGGCGGCGGGCAGGTCTGGGACGTCGTCATCGTGGGCGCCGGTCCCGCGGGCGCCTCCGCCGCCTACGCGGCAGCGGTCGCCGGACGCAGCGTCCTCCTTCTGGAGAAGGCGGAACTGCCCCGGTACAAGACATGTGGCGGCGGCATCATCGGTCCCTCCAGGGACGCGCTGCCCCCGGGGTTCGAGCTGCCGTTCCGGGACCGGATCGACGCGGTGACGTTCTCCCTGGACGGGAGGTTCACCCGCACCCGGCGCTCCCGGCACATGCTCTTCGGCCTGGTGAACCGCGCCGACTTCGACCACCAGCTCGTCGAGCACGCCCAGAAGGCGGGCGCCGAACTGCGCACGGGGGCGACGGTCGCGCGGGTCGAGCAGCACGGTTCGGCCGTGCCCGACCGTCGCACGGTCGCCGTGATCCTCCAGGGCGGCGAGACGATCCTGGCCCGTGCCGTCGTCGGGGCGGACGGCAGTGCCAGCCGCATAGGGGCTCATGTCGGGGTGAAGCTCGACCAGGTCGACCTCGGCCTCGAGGCGGAGATCCCCGTGCCCGAGACGGTCGCCGAGGACTGGAAGGGCCGCGTCCTCATCGACTGGGGCCCGATGCCCGGGAGTTACGGCTGGGTCTTCCCCAAGGGGGACACCCTGACCGTCGGAGTGATCTCGGCGCGAGGCGAGGGCGCCGCCACGAAGCGGTACTTGGAGGACTTCATCGCCCGGCTCGGCCTCGCCGGCTTCGAACCGTCGGTCTCCTCCGGCCATCTGACGCGCTGCCGCGCCGACGACTCGCCGCTCTCGCGCGGCCGCGTACTCGTCTGTGGTGACGCGGCGGGACTTCTCGAACCGTGGACCCGCGAGGGCATCTCGTTCGCGCTGCGCTCCGGTCGTCTCGCGGGGGAGTGGGCGGTCCGCGTCTCCGAGGCGCACGACGCGGTGGACGCGCGCCGGCAGGCTCTGAACTACGCGTTCGCGGTCAAGGCGGGCCTCGGTGTCGAGATGAGCGTCGGCAAGCGGATGCTGACGGTCTTCGAGCGCAGGCCCGGGGTGCTGCATGCGGCGATCACCGGGTTCCGGCCCGCGTGGAAGGCGTTCGCCCGCATCACCCGTGGTTCGACGACGCTGGGCGAGATCGTCAGGACGTATCCGATGGCGGGTCGCGTCCTGAGCCGTATGGACCGGCCGGCGGCCGCGTCCTCGGCCGCGCCATCGGTCGACGACGATCCGGAGGCTACTTCTCGACCGTGATGAGGAAGACCGGGTGGTCCGGCGCGGCCGCGGTCAGCTCTTCATCGGTCGACTTGGCGGTGATGCCCTGGAAGTACTGGTTGACCTCCCAGCCCCACTTCTCCAGGTAGCCGCGCAGGATCGGCAGCTTCTCGCTGTCGGGCACCTCGGTCGCGGTGAACGTACGGACCTTGCGCCCGACGCGCAGCTCGCCGCTCCCGGCGACGCGCATGTTGCGCACCCACTGGGAGTGCCCGCGGGCCGAGACGATGTACTGCGCGTCCCCGTACGTGTACGGGTTGACCGGGATGCGCTGCATCTGGCCGCTCTTTCGGCCGCGCACGGAGAGCTCGGCCGACCCCATCAGGCTGACGCCGTGCCGCGCGAGCCAGCCGATCATGCCGTTCAGCCGGACGTTGAGGCGGCTGCCCTTCAGGTAGTAGGGGCTGGGGGAGGAGGACGAGCCGGACTGGGCGTTCGCGGTCATGGGGTTCTCCTGGGTGTGGGTGGCGCGATGCGGGCGCCGCTGGAGTCGGTCTCGATCTCGGTTGCGAGAGCACTGCTCTCGCTTGAGATCAGTGTGCACGAGATCGGTGATCCAAAGCAAGAGCGGTGCTCTCTTTTCTCTGCGCCGCCGCCGAGTGCGCCGCTCGCCACTGAGTGCACTGCTCCCAGATGAGTGCACCGATCCATAACGCGTGCATCGATCTGGAACGTGTGCACTGCTCCGAATGCGTGGGACACTGCCCATATGAGCACCACACGAGGAGCCAGGGCCAGGGCACGGGAAGAAGTCACCGCCGCCATCAAGGACGAGGCCCGCAGACAGCTCGCGGCCGAGGGCGCCGCCAAGCTGTCCCTGCGCGCCGTCGCCCGCGAGCTGGGCATGGTCTCCTCGGCGCTCTACCGCTACTTCCCCAGCCGCGACGACCTCCTGACGGCGCTCATCATCGACGCGTACGACTCCATCGGCAAGGCGGCCGAGCAGGCGGACGCCGCCCTGCTCAAGAAGGCGGCGAAGAGCGCCGACAGCAAGGCGGGAGCGATCGCGCCGGTGCGCCGCTGGGTCACCGTCAGCGAAGCCGTCCGCGCCTGGGCGCTCGCCCACCCGCACGAGTACGCGCTCATCTACGGCTCGCCCGTACCCGGATACACCGCGCCGATGACAACCGTCCCGGCCGCGTCGCGCATCGGGCTGCTGTTCTTCGGCATCGTCCGCGACGCCTATCAGGGCCGCGGGATCGCGGAGCCGCCGCTCCCCGAGGAGCTGCGGCCCGAGGCCGAGCGGCTGGGCGCCGACCTGGCCCCCGACCTGCCGCCCGCCGTGGTGGCCGCGCTCGTCGCCGCCTGGGCGCAGCTGTTCGGCCTGATCGGCTTCGAGCTGTTCGGCCAGTTCAACCGGGTCGTGGAGGACCGTGCCACCTTCTTCACGCACGCCGCGACACAGCTCGCCCACGGCGTGGGCCTGGTGCTGCCCCGGGAATGACATGCCCCGGCCCGAGAGTGAAAGTCGTTGCCCGGGCGTGACGCGCGCCGCCCGAACCGCGTCGCCTACTCCCCGGGGAGTAGGTGTGGTCACCACGCCCGGCTGACGCCCGTGACGGCGTGCGGCGTCTAGCGTTGCGGTCATGGACGAGCAGCACGTACGCGGGGCCGACGGCCCGCCCCGGACCTGGGCGGGTCCGCCGCACCTCAGGCGCTACGGGCCGCCCTGGACGGCGGCCGGTGCCGCCCGGCGCGGTCACCACGGGCCGCCCTGGTGGGGCGGCGCGGGACAGGGGCCGCGCTGGCCCTGGCGGTCCACCGTCCTGATCACCGCGTTCGTCCTCGTCGGCTCGACCTTCGCGGCGCATGCCCAGACCGATCGGGCCGACATCGACGTGTTCGCCCGCGTGCTGCTGCTCGCGGGCGGCGTCCTCCTGCTGTGGCGTCAGCGGTACCCGGTCCTCGTGGCGTTCGGCACGGCGGGCTGCGCGACGGTCTACCTCGGCGCGGGCTACGCGTACGGGCCGGTCTTCATCATCGTGGCCGTGGGCTGTTACGCCGCGATCGTCGCGGGGCACCGCAGAGCCGCGTGGGCGGCGGTCGGCATGTTCTGGGTGGGGCATGTCCTCGTGGCGCACTGGCTGTACGCGTATCTGCCGCCGTCGGGGGACGACGCCGCGTCCTGGGGGCAGGAGGGTTTCATCGCCGCGTGGGTCCTGGCGATCGTCGCCTTCTCCGAGCTGGTCAGAACGCGTCGCGAGCAGTGGGCGAAGGAGCGCGCCGAGCGGGAGAAGGCCGCCGGGCGGCGCGCGGACGAGGAGCGCCTGCGGATCGCGCGGGAGCTGCACGACGTGCTCGCGCACTCCATCTCGGTCATCAACGTCCAGGCGGGCGTGGGTCTGGCGCTGCTCGACTCCGACCCCGAGCAGGCGCGTACCGCCCTCACCACCATCAAGTCCGCGAGCAAGGAGGCGCTGGGCGAGGTCCGCCAGGTACTCGACACCCTGCGGACCCCGGGCGACGCGCCGCGCGCCCCCGCCCCGGGTCTCGACCGGCTCCCGGAACTGGTGGAGCAGGCCGCGAGCGCGGGCCTCACCGTCGACATCGCCACGGAAGGATCCCGCGCCGCGCTGCCGCCCGGCGCCGACCTCGCCGCGTTCCGCGTCGTACAGGAGGCGCTCACCAACGTCGTACGGCATTCCGAGTCGCGCAACGCGCGCGTAGAGGTGCGGTACATGGAGACCGCGCTGTCCCTGCGCATCGACGACGACGGGCCGGCGAGCCATGAGGCGGCCGGCGGCAGCGGGAACGGCCTCGCGGGAATGCGTGAGCGGGCCGCCGCGCTGGGTGGCACGATCGAGGCGGGACCGCGGCCCGACGGCGGCTTCCGGGTGCTGGCCGAACTGCCGTTCACGCCGACGGAGGAGAACCGTTGATCCGCGTACTGCTCGCCGACGACCAGTCGCTCGTCCGCGCCGGATTCCGGGCGCTGCTCGACGCGCAGAGCGACATCGAGGTCGCGGGGGAGGCCTCCGACGGCGACGAGGCGGTGCGCCTCGTACGCGAACTGCGGCCCGACGTCGTCCTGATGGACATCCGGATGCCGGTCCTCGACGGGCTCGCGGCGACCCGCCGCATCAGCGACGACGCCGCGCTGGAAACCGTGAAGGTGGTCATGCTGACCACCTTCGAACTGGACGAGTACGTCTTCGAGGCGATCCGTGCCGGAGCCTCCGGGTTCCTCGTCAAGGACACCGAGCCCGAGGAACTGCTGCGCGCCGTGAGGGCGGTGGTGCACGGGGACGCGCTCCTCTCGCCGGGGGTGACCCGCCGTCTGATCGCCGAGTTCGCGGCGCGTTCCAAGGAGCCCGCGGCGGCCGGGTCGCTCGGGCAGCTCACCGAGCGCGAGCGTGAGGTGATGGCGCTGGTCGGCATCGGCCTGTCGAACGAGGAGATCGCCCGCCGCCTCGTCGTCAGCCCGCTCACCGCGAAGACACATGTGAGCCGCACCATGGTGAAGCTCGGCGCGCGTGACCGGGCCCAACTGGTCGTCCTCGCCTACGAGTCCGGCCTCGTGCGGCCCGGCTGGCTCGGCTGAGCGGACCCACGCCACTGACACAAGGGTGTACCCGGCGGGCAGGGGACTGCCGGCCGGGCGCACCCTTGTGTGGTCGGGTCGAGCGTGTGAGGTCGGGTCGAGGATCCGTGGGTCAGTCGTGGACCGCGACGCGCTCCGTGCGCGCGGCGTCCGCCCCCTCCTGAGCCAACCCCTCCTGCGCCGCTTCCTCCCGCACCGACTCCTCCTCCGGAACCGACTTCGCGATCAGGACCGTGCCCTGCGGACGCCGCGTCCGCAGTCCGGTGAGGGTGATCAGCAGGCCCGCCAGCGCGATCGCGGTGACGACGACGAGACCGGGCCGGAAGCTGTCGAGTACGGCCTGCGGGGACGAGCCCTCGCCGGAGTTCGCGGTGACCACAGCCGTCACGACGGCGAGGAAGATGGCGCCGCCGACCTGCACGGAGGTGTTGAGCAGGCCCGAGACCATGCCCTGTTCGTCGTCGTGGACGCCGTTCGTGGCCTGGATGTTGAGCGAGGGGAACACCAGGGCGCAGGCCGCGCCGATCAGGAGCATCGTCGGCAGGATGACGGACGCGTAGACCGGGTCGAGGTTGATGCGCAGGAACAGCGCGTAGCCGATCACCATGAAGGTGAAGCCGACCGCGATGAGGCGCGGGGTGCCGAACCGGTCGACGATCGCGCCGACCTTCGTCGAGGAGAGCGCCACGAGGGCGCCCGCCGGCAGGAACGCCAGCGCGGTGTGCAGCGCCGACCAGCCGAGCAGGGACTGCATGTACAGGGTGACCAGGAACTGGAAGCCGACGTACGAGCCGAAGAACGCCATCGCGCCGAGCTGCGCCCTGATCTGTGAGCCGGAGCGCAGCACTCCGAGGCGGATCAGCGGGCCGGGGGAGCGGCGCTCGATGGAGACGAAGACCGCGAGCAGCACGGCGACGGCAAGGAAGGACAGCAGGGTGCGGGCCGAGGCCCAGCCCGCCTCCGGTGCCTGGACGACGGTGAACACGAGGAGCAGCATCGACGCGGTGCCGGTGATGGCGCCGGGGATGTCGTAGCCGCGGTGGTTCTTCTCGCGTTCGCTGTGCGGGATGAGCTTGATGCCGATGAGCAGCGCGATCACGGCGATCGGCGCGGGCAGCAGCATGGTCAGGCGCCAGCTGGCCTCGGTCAGCAGGCCGGACAGGACGAGGCCCATGGAGAAGCCGGTGGCGGCGCAGGTCGTGTAGATGGAGAGCGCGCGGTTGCGCAGCGGGCCCTCGGCGAACGTGGTGGTGATGATGGACAGGCCGGCCGGCGCGGTGAACGCGGCGCTGAGGCCCTTGATGAAGCGGCTGGCGATCAGGAGCGGCCCGGAGTCGACGAGCCCGCCGAGCAGGGACGCGAGGGCGAAGACGCCGAGGGCGATCAGGAACACCCGGCGCCGGCCGAGCAGGTCGGCCGCGCGACCGCCGAGCAGCAGCAGGCCGCCGTAGCCGAGGATGTAGCCGCTGACGATCCATTGCAGCGTCGACGTCGACAGGTCGAGCTCCGAGCCGATGGACGGCAGGGCGACTCCGACCATCGACACATCGAGTGCGTCGAGGAACATCGCGGCGCAGAGGACGAGCAGTGTGCCCCACAGACGGGGGGACCAACGCTCCTGGGACGCAGGGGTGTTGGTGAGCGGAGAGGTCATGCGGAGCAGACTACATGCATATGCATTGACTGCAAGTGCATTTAATTCCGATGCAACAATGCCCGTCTTTTCTGCTACGGTGCGGTTATGGCGGCGAAAAAGGCCGAGCCCGGCCTCGTGGAACAGTGGCGGGACATCCTTGCGGTGCATGCGCGCACCATGTGCGAGCTCGATCGTGAGCTGCATCAGCACGGCCTGGGCGCCAGCGACTTCGAGGTGCTCGACGTCCTGGCCGACAGCACGGCGGAGGACGGCAGTTCCTCCTTCCGCGTGCAGGAGATCGCCGCTCAGGTCCATCTCAGCCAGAGCGCCCTGTCGCGCCTGATCGGCCGCCTGGAGAAGGACGGCCTCCTGGAGCGCGGCATGTGCCCCGAGGACCGCCGCGGCGTACGGGTCTGCCTCACGCGGAAGGGCCGCGACCTGCACACGGAGGTCCGGCCGTTGCAGCGCGCGGTACTGGGGCGGATGCTCGCCGATCGCGCTCAGGGCTGATTTCCCCTGGCTGCCCGGCCTGTCGTCAGCTCCAGGTGACCCCCGACCGCTCCCGCCACAGTGCGGCCAGTGAGGCGTCGCCGGTGAGGCTCGGGAACGGCAGCCGGTTCCACAGCGACAGATAGAGCCGAGCCGCGGGACCCGACAGCTCGCAGTCGGCCTCGCCCGCCCCGTCCCGCTCGGTGACCGGCGGCTCCTGCGAGATCCGTACGGTCCATGACCGGCCGGCGTCGGTGGCCCGCACGCGCAACAGGCGCGGGGTGTCCGACCGCACCTTGCTCCGGCCGCGCGCGTGGAAGCCGAGCAGCAGTTCCTCGATGCCGTCGACCGCGAACTCCGCGGGGATGACGCCGGGCGTCCCGGCCAGCGCGGACTCCGCGTCCACCCGGTGGACGGTCGTCTCGTGCGCCTGCCGCCGCGCCCAGAACGCCAGCGGCGACGGCGCGGGCAGGAACGTCCAGCACTCCACGTCGGGCCGGGCGCCGGCCAGCGTCCCGACGAGCCGGCCGTGGCCCTCACGGAACCAGGTGATGAGCTCCGCGCCGTCCAGGTCCGGCAGACCGTCGTCGGGGCGGTACGACGTGCGCCCCTCGGCGACGAACGCCGTGGCCCAGCGATGCACCATGCCTACGTGTCGCAGCAGGTCCCGTACGGCCCAGCTTGGGCAGGTCGGCACCTTGGCGGAGGTGCCCGCCGTCTCGGCGGCGTCGGCGAGGAGGCGGCCCTCCTCGTCGAGCGTCTCGATGTGTTCCGCAGTCTTCATGGCGGGAGTCTGCCCGATGGGACCTGGCTGGAATGCGTCCTTGCGGATGCTCGTCATGTGCGGGTCAGGAGACGGCCGCGCGCCGGGTCGCGAAGCCGATCAGAGCGGCGACGCCCGCCAGTACGGCCACGCTGGTCAGCGCGGTGGGGAGCGAGAACCAGTCCGCCATGAAGCCGATCATCGGCGGCCCGAGGAGCATGCCGCCGTAGCCCAGCGTGGACGCGGCGGCGACGCCGGTCGGTCCTGCCAGGGCGCCCGCGCGTTCGACCGCCACGGGGAAGATGTTGGCGAGGCCGAGACCTGTGACGGCGAAGCCGAGAAGTGCCAGCCACACGGTCGGGGCGAGCGAGCCGAGCAGCATGCCTGCCGCGCCGGTGGCGCCGCCGAACACCAACGTGCGTGTCCTGCCCAGGCGTTCGAGCAGCGTCGTCCCGCTGATCCGGCCGATGGTCATGGCCAGGGCGAAGCAGGAATAGCCTGCCGCGGCCACTCCGGCATGGGCGTGCAGGTCCTCCTCCAGGTGCAGGGCGCCCCAGTCCGCGAGCGCGCCCTCCCCGTACGCGGTGCACAGGGCGATGAGGCCGAAGACGAGGACGAGCCCGCGCACGCGCCCGGAGGGCCGCTCGGACGCCGATGCGGGCTCGTTCCGTATACGACCGTGGTCGTCCGGGGCCGTGGGGGCGTCGTGGCGCAGGAGTGTGGGGCCGACAGCGGCCGTGACGAGCAGGCCGATGACGGTGAGGGCGAGGAGGTGCCGGGTGGGGGAGACGTGGCCCGCGACCAGGCCGCCGAGCCCGGCGCCGAGCATGCCGCCGAGGCTGAACGCCGCGTGGAAGCTCGGCATGACGGGGCGGCGCAGGGCGGCGACGAGATCGACCGCGGCACTGTTCATCGCCACGTTGATCCCGCCGTAGGCGGCGCCGAACAGGAGCAGGACCAGTCCGAGGGTGAGCGCCGAGTGGGTGAGCGGGGGCAGTGCGACGCTCAGCGCCAGGAGCACACCGCTCACCACGGTCACCGGATGACTGCCGAAGCGCCTGCACAGGCGCCCCGTGAGCGTCATCGTGATCACGGCCCCCGCGGAGACGCCGAGGAGCGCGAGCCCGAGCGTGCTCGCCGAAGCGCCGGTCTGTTCCTTCACGGCGGGGATGCGTACGACCCATCCCGCGAAGATGAAGCCGTCGAGTGCGAAGAAGATCGTGAGCGCGATACGCAGGCGGGTGAGGGACGCGGTCCGCGGGCTGTCGTCCTTGACGGCCCGGAGTTTGTTTAGTGTTGGCACAAAGTCAGGGTAGGGCGCCACCCCGGCCGGGGACAAGACGGTGCGAGGCGTGACGGCCACGACATCCGCCGGACCGGCGCGGGGAAATGGCTGCGGCCCCACCCGTCCGGGAGGGGCCGCAGCCATGAGAACCGTAGGTATGGCTCGGGGAGTCACACCGCGAGGACCTTGACCCCCGCCTCCTCGAAGCGCTCCACGGTCGCCGCGTCCACGGCGCTGTCGGTGACCAGGGTGCCGATCCGCTCCGTCGAGCAGATCCGGGCGAACGCGCGCTGGCCCAGCTTGCTGGAGTCCGCCGCGACGACGACGCGCTCCGCCCGCTCGCACAGCAGCCGGTTGATGGCCGCCTCCGCCTCGTCGTGCGCCGCCGCGCCGTGCGCGACGTCGAAACCGACGACACCGAGCACGGCCGTGTCGATCGTGATCTGGCTCAGCACGCCGTCCGCGAGCGGGCCGATGAGCTCGTACGACTGCGGCCGGGCGACCCCGCCCGTCACCACGATCTTGAACTGGGGCCGCACGGCGAGCTCGTTGGCGATGTTCAGCGCGTTCGTGACGATCGTGAGGGCCGGGGAGCCGGAGGCGAGGTCGGGGCGGACCGCGAGTGCGCGTGCCACCTCGGTCGTCGTGGTGCCGCCGGTCAGCCCGACCGCCTCGCCCGGCGTGATCAGCTCGGCGACGGCCTTGGCGATGCGTTCCTTCTCGGAGGCGTTGCGCGCGGTCTTGTAGCGCAGGGGCAACTCGTAGGAGACGCCGTGGACGACGGCGCCGCCCCGGGTGCGTACGAGCATCTGCTGCTCGGCGAGCTGGTCGAAGTCGCGCCGGATCGTGGCCGCGGACACCCCCAGTTCGGCCGCCGCTTCCTCGACATCCAGGCGCCCCCGCTCCACGAGCAGTTCCAGCAGGGACTTCCAGCGGGCGTCGCGGGACATCCGCGGCCTCCAATCGTCGTTCTCCGGTGACCCTAGCGCACTACCTGATGCTTGGTTATGCTCGAAAGGTATCGAATTCTTGCAGGAACGAGCATACGCTCGGCGGGGCCGTTCGAGCGCGACGCATGCGACGTGTTCGACCGGCCCACGGACACGACACATCAGGGAGTGGGCACGGCATGAGCCATGTCGAGAACGAGCTGAACAGCCAGCCGGAGTGCTGGACGCGCGCGGCGGGCCTGGCCGCGGGCGAGGCCGCCAAGCTGCCCGCGCCGGGGGAGCGCGTCGCGATCGTGGGCTGCGGCACCTCGTGGTTCATGGCACAGGCCTTCGCCGCGCTGCGCGAGCAGTCCGGGCAGGGCGAGACCGACGCGTTCGCGGCCTCGGAGTTCCCGGCCGGGCGCCCGTACGACCGCCTCATCGCGCTGTCCCGGTCCGGCACGACGACCGAGGTCGTCGAGCTGCTGGCCGCGGTCAAGGGCCGCATCCGGACGACCGCCGTCATCGGCGACCCGAACACACCGATCGTCTCCGCGGCCGACGACGTGATCGTCCTGGACTTCGCCGACGAGCGGTCCGTCGTCCAGACCCGCTTCGCGACGACGGCGCTCACGCTCCTGCGCGCCCACCTCGGCCTGCACACCGAGCAGGCGGTCGCCGACGCGCGCACCGCGCTGGAGACGCCGCTGCCCGAAGGCCTCGTGGAGTGCGGCCAGTTCAGCTTCCTGGGCCGCGGCTGGACCGTCGGCCTCGCGAACGAGGCCGCCCTGAAGATGCGCGAAGCGTCCCTGTCGTGGACCGAGGCGTACCCCGCGATGGAGTACCGCCACGGCCCCATCAGCGTCACCACCGCGGGCACCGCCACCTGGATGATCGGCACGGCGCCCGAGGGCCTCGCCGAGCAGGTGGCAGGCACCGGCGCGCTCTGGGTCGAGGGCGGCCTCGACCCGCTCGCCGAACTCGTCCGCGCGCAGCGCCTCGCCGTGGCCGTCGCGGCCGCCCGCGGACTCGACCCCGACCAGCCGCGCCACCTCACCCGCTCGGTGATCCTCACCGCCGGCTGACCGTCGACCGAGCTTCCGAGCCTTCCGAAAGGAGGGGCTGTGCCCCTCGCAGCAACCGGCGCGCTCGTCGCCGAGGCCACCGCGGCGCGTACCGCGGTGGCCGCGTTCAACGTCATCACCCTGGAGCACATCGAGGCCGTCGTCGCGGGCGCCGAGGCGGCGAACGCGCCGGTGATCCTCCAGGTCAGCGAGAACGCCGTGCGTTACCGCTACGGGCGTCTGCTGCCCCTCGCGAGGGCCGCGGCCGATACCGCGGAGGCGTCCTCGGTGCCCGTGGCGCTCCACCTCGACCACGTCCAGAGCGACGAGCTGCTCCGCCAGGCCGCGGACGCCGGGTTCAGCTCGGTGATGTACGACGCGGCCCGGCTCCCCTACGACGAGAACCTCGCGGCCACCCGCGCGGCCGCCGACTGGGGCCACGCCAACGGGCTGTGGGTCGAGGCTGAGCTGGGCGAGGTCGGCGGCAAGGACGGTTCGGCGCCGCTCGACGCCCACGCGCCGGGCGCTCGCACGGACCCGGGAGAGGCCCGCGCCTACGTGACGGACTCGGGCGTCGACGCCCTCGCCGTCGCGATCGGCTCCTCGCACGCCATGACCACCCGCACCGCGACGCTCGACCACGACCTCCTCAAGCAGCTCTCGGAGGGCCTCGACGTACCGCTGGTCCTGCACGGTTCCTCCGGTGTCGGTGACGACGAACTCTCGCAGGCCGTCCGGGGCGGCATCGCCAAGGTGAACGTCGGCACCGCCCTGAACATAGCGATGACGGCGGCCATCCGGGAGTTCCTTGCCGCACATCCCGACGCCGTCGACTCCCGCAAGTACCTGAGCGTGGGCCGCGAGGCGATGGCCCGCACGGTGACGGAGCTGGTCGAGGTGATGCGCCGCTGACCCGTCCCCCGCTCACGCCCCGGTACGCGCAAGACACCTCGTACCGGGGACAGGGGACAGGGGACAGGGGACAATGGGGCCATGGCCGGCCGGCACGAACCCCACGCGCCCCCGCTCTTCCCGGTGGACCGGGAGCGCCGGGAGATCACCCCCGGCGCCGTGCACGTGCCCGGCTGGCTCGACGCCGGGGCCCAGCGCGCACTCGTCGAAGCCTGCCGCGGCTGGGCCGCCGGGCCCGTGCCGATGCGCCACACACGACTGCCGGGCGGCGGCGTGATGTCCGTCCAGACCGTGTGCGTCGGATGGCACTGGCAGCCCTACCGCTACACGCGTACGGCATCCGACGTGAACGGCGCGCAGGTGGCCCCCTTCCCCGACTGGCTACGGGAGTTGGGCAGACGCGCGCTCGTCGACGCGTACGAGGACGACGCGGCCGGTGACGGCTACGACCCCGACACGGCACTGATCAACTTCTACGACGGCGCCGCCACCATGGGCATGCACCAGGACAAGGACGAGCGCGCCCGGAACCCCGTCGTCTCGCTCAGCATCGGCGACACCTGCGTCTTCCGGCTGGGCAACACCGAGAACCGCGGCAAACCGTACGAGGACGTGGAGCTGGTCTCCGGAGACCTGCTGGTCTTCGGAGGACCGTCGCGGCTCGCCTTCCACGGGGTGCCGAAGGTGTACCCCGGCACCGGCGACCCTGCCACCGGGCTCTCCCGGGGCCGCCTGAATCTCACGATGCGCGTCACCGGACTCACCGGACCGCCCTCCGCACCCTCCCCCCAGGGGTGAGTTCACCCGCGGGGGCTGCGGCGTTCACCGGATACGATGCGACACGGTGATCAGGGCGAGGAGTTGCTGATGCGTGGCAAGGCGGCCTCCGGGGCCGGGGGGCAGACGGCGGGCGAGGCGGAGGGTTCCGCGCGTGCGCCCCGTCTCGAGCGGGGCCGTGGTGCTCTCGGCCCGGCGCTCGAACTCGTGCACACCGGCCGCGCGCCGACCCGCGCCGTCCTCACCGCCGAACTGGGGGTGACCCGGGCCACGGCGGGCGCGGTCGCCGCCGAGCTGGAAGCGCTCGGGCTGATCAGGATCGACGCGAAGCCGAGTGCCGCGGCGGGGTCGCAGGGGCGTCCCTCGCACCGGCTGTCCGTCGCCGAGGACGGACCCGTGGCGCTCGCCGCGCAGGTACACGCGGACGGCTATCGCGCGGCCCTCGTAGGCCTCGGCGGCCGGATCGTCGCGACCACGCCCGGCTGCGAGATCATCGACGCGGATCCGGCGCAGGTACTCGGCTCGGTCGTGGAGGCCGGCGCCGAACTCCTGCGGGAGACCGGCCGCCACTGCGTCGGCGCGGGCCTCGCCGTGCCGTCGGCGGTGGCCGAGCCCGACGGCACCGCCCTCAATCCGCTCCACCTCGCCTGGCCCGCGGGCTCGCCCGTCCGCGAGATCTTCGCCGAGCGCGTACGGGAGGCGGGCATCGGGCGGCCGGCGTTCGCCGCGAACGACGTCAACCTCGCCGCCCTCGCCGAGCACCGCCACGGCGCGGGCCGCGGCGCGCGCGACCTGCTGTGCGTCGCCACCGGCCACCGCGGCGTCGGCGGCGCGCTCGTCCTCGACGGGCGTCTGCACACCGGCAGTTCGGGCCTCGCCCTGGAGGTCGGGCACCTCACCGTGAACCCCGAGGGCCGGCCCTGCTACTGCGGCAGCCGCGGCTGCCTCGACGTGGAGACCGACCCGCTGGCTCTGCTCGACGCGGCGGGCCGCGAACCGGGCCCCGACGGCTCCCTGCTCCAGCAGGCCCGCGACCTGATCGTCGGCAGCCTCGACGACCCGAAGGTGCGGATGGCCACCGAGGCCCTGATCGACCGTCTCGGACTCGGCCTCGCGGGCCTGGTGAACATCCTCAACCCCGACCGCATCATCCTGGGCGGCCTGCACCGGGCGCTCCTCGACGCGGACCCGGACCGCCTGCGGGCCGTCGTCGCGGACCGCAGCCTGTGGGGCCGCAGCGGGGGCGTCCCCATCCTGGCGTGCACGCTCGACCACAACAGCCTGGTCGGAGCAGCCGAGTTGGCGTGGCAGCCGGTCCTCGACGACCCGCTCTCGGCGCTGGGCCTCGCCTGACGCGCGGGAAACCGTCGCACCCCGGCTGGTCCTGGAGGGGCTTGACCGTGCACAATCACCGCCATGATCGGTGAATCGGCCCGGAACTACCTGGCCTCGGTGGAGAGCCGCCTCCAGGCGGACGGCTGCGCGACGCGCTGGGAGGACTGGTTCGGTGTGCCCGTCCTCGTGGGGCGGCGGGCCGACTTCCGGATGCGCTGGATGGCCACCAACCTGCACCTGTTCACCGTCGCCGCCGCCGTGCCCGAGATCACCCCGCAGAGCGTCGACGTGTTCACCTCGCAGGTCCTGACGTACGCGAAGAAGAACAAGGGCGGCCTCCCGGTCGGCCTGCAGACCGGCGTCGCGGCCTTCCCCGTCCTCGTCAGCGAGCGCGTCGACCCGGCCGCCATGGCCTGGGCCGAACAGCAGCAGCGCAACCGCTTCGCCTGCTTCGCGCGCCCCGTCGTCGTGGACAGCGCACAGCGCTACGTCGGCTTCTACCGCGGCAAGCCGGCTCTCGGCCGCGTCTACGCCTCCCACCTCATCGACAAGGGCAACCGCTACTTCCACGGGTAGTCGTCACGGTCACCGGGCGTCGCGCCCGCTCTGCCGAGGCCCACCGCGAGCACCCCACGCGCCAGATCGCCTCCCGAGTGGTGTCCGACGGCGAGCAGTTCGCGTAGAGCGGGTTCCAGGGCACCGTCCCCGCTCAGCGCCCGCAGGAACGCGTGGGCCTGCGGCACGCATTCGCCGCGCACCGCGTGCCGCAGGAGTGCCGCCGAGAGCAGCGGGGTGCGCAGGGGCGCGTCCGCGAGCGCCTCCGAGAGGGGTGTGAGAGGGCCTCCCCACGCTCGGCGCGCCAGCAGCGCGCCGCACAGGATGTCGTCACCGGACGGGGTGAGCCCGGGGCCGAGGCCGACCAGCGCGCGGGCGGCCCGCCGGACTTCGCTCGCGTCATCGGCGTGCAGGGCGTGGCGCAGGTCGGTCAGGCGGGGAGCCAGCGGGGGCGGCAGGGGTTGCGCCAGCGCGTCGAGCAGCACCGTCACCTGCCTGACGCGGACGGGGTCCGGTGGGGAGGAGGCGCCCCGGACACGGGGCGGTGTCCAGGACGCCTCCGGCTCGAAGCGAACGGGCCCGATGACGACGCGCCCTGCCCCGAAGCCGCCCCATCGTGTGTTCAGGTCCAGCGGCCGGTCCGCCGACGAGAAGGGCAGTACGAGCGCGTTCGGCAGGCGGATCGCGTCCCGGGTCACCACGGCGAGTGCGGGTAACTCCCGGTCACCGGTGGCGAGATGGACCGCGTAGCGGGTGGCGGCGACGACGCGGGCCGGCCGGGACGGACCGTGCAGCAGCGGGGCGACGGCCGTGCTGATGGTGCCGAGCCGCATGTGACTGAGGGTGCCGAGGGGTACGTGACTGAGGGCGCCGGGGTGTACGTGCTCAGGGCGGGCCGCCCCAGCCCGTACGGCACCCCCGCCGACCGCCGTGCCCGTCACTCCCCGGGCTCCGGGGGCACGTCGAAGGCGCTCAGCGCGTCCGTGAAGCAGCGCATCGGGGCGTGGGTGAGGCCGGCGCCGATCTGGCCGATGCCCGGTTCGCGGTGGGCGATGCCCGTGGTGATGACCGGTTCGAGGCCCGTGTCGACAACCTTGCGGATGTCCAGGCCGACGGGGCTGCCGACGAAGTCGAGGCCGGGGAGGCGGTAGTCGCGGTGCCGGCCGACGGTGAGCGTGGCCATCTCCTGGCTGACGCGGCGGGCCCCTTCGGGTGTGCCGCCCACGAAGCCGACGATCGCCGGGGCGGCGGCCAGCGCGAATCCGCCCAGGCCGTGCATCTCGGTGATGGCGCTGTCACCGATGTCCGGGTTGGCGTCGGCGGGCCCGTATCCGGCGAAGTAGAGGCCGTCCACGGGGGCGGCGGGCGCCGTGAACCAGGAGTCGCCGAGGCCGCTGACGCGGATGCCGACGTCGACACCGTTGCGCGCGAAGGCGGTCACGACCGTGGAGTGCGGCACGCCGTGCCCGGCCAGCAGCGCCAACTTGCTCGCGGCCATCGAGAAGTTGAGGAACCAGTAGTTGTTGTCGCGCAGGAAGTCCAGCGCCTCGATCCCGCCGAGCTCCGCGTGCCGGGCGAGCGCGGCGGAGAGCTCGCGCGTGAGCAGGGCGCTCGCGGCGGTGTTGCGGCTGTGGCACTCGTCGCCCATCTGCAGGGCCTGCGCGGTGACCGACCGCAGGTTCACCGGCTCGGCCAGCGAGCCGATCGCCGCGCGCAGCGCGGGGCCGAGGCGCTCTCCCATCCAGCGCAGCCGCATCATCACGTCGTCGCCGAGGGCGCCGTAGCGCAGGCAGCGGCCCTGCCCCTCGTTGAGGTTGGAGTAGGCCCGCAGCCCCGTGGCCTCGTCCTCCACGACGAGCAGGGGCATGGACGCGGAGATGACGCCCGCCATCGGGCCGACCGTGTCGTGGTGATGGCAGGGGGCGAAGCGGATGGCTCCCGCGCCGGCGAGTGCTTCCGCGTCCGATGCCGTCGCCGCCCAGCCCTCCAGGAGTGCGGCGCCGACGACGGCGGCCCGCATCGGGCCGCACATGCGCTGCCACTCGATCGGCGGTCCGGCGTGCAACAGGAGCCTCTCCTGGGCCAGTTCGGGGATGAGCTCCCCGGCCGGGCGGACGTCGGTCCACAGCGGCACGACGCCGAGTATCCGCTCGAGGGCTTCGGCGTTGGCCGCCTCGACGGCCGGGTGCGCGACCAGGCGGGCGAGTCCGGCGCCGAGTTCCGGATCACCGTAGGCCGGGGGGCGCCAGTCGACCGCCGTCACCGTCGCGCCCGCGGCCCGCGGGGGCCCGGCGAACGCGTCGACACCGACGTTCACGACGCGCGGTACGCCGGTCAGGAGGCCCTGCGCGGGCGCGGCCTGTGCGGTCATGCGGTCTCTCCGATCCGGGAGGCAGAGGCAGAGGCAGAGGCAGAGGCAGCGGTAGAGGTAGCGGCGGAGCCGGGGGCGAGCATCAAGTCGACACCGGCGCAAAGGAGTTCGGCGCACACCCGCGCGGCGGTCGTGCTGCTGTCGACGACGTACGCACCCGCGTCACGCAGAATCCGCTGCTGTGCGGTGAGCCCCTGCGGGTCGTCGTCGGTGCCCACGACGAACGCGATCACCGGCGGGGTGTCGACAGGAGCCTCGGACAGGGCCTCGGCGAGAGCCGCCGCCGGATCCGGCGCTGCGCCGTGTCCGATGACCACGTCCAGGACGACCGCGGCGCTCCGCGGGTCCGCGAGGGCCGTCCGCAGGTACTCGGTGCGGACCGTGGGGTCGATCATCGGGTGGGGGCGCCCGGCGGTGAACTCGTCGTCGCCCAGGTCGAGTACGAGATGCCGGTCCGGCAGGCGCGGGGCGGCGCCCGGCACGGGCGGAGGAGCGGTGCGGGCGATGTCACCGAGCGCCGGGCCGAGGAGCAGGGCCGCCTCATGGGCGAACGTGCCGCCCGCGTACAGGGCCCGCAGCAGGCGGCGCGGCGGAGCGGGGGCGGGCAGCTTGGGCAGCTCTTCGCCAGGCGGCAGTGTTCCGCCGACGGCAAGGGAGGCCGCGGCCCGCGCTGCCTCCAGGAGGGTGGGCGCGAGCGTCACTCCGGCCGGGGCGGGGACAGTCCCGTCCATGCCGAGGAAACAGGCCACCACCGGTTTCCCCGACGCGCCCGCGTGCCGCAGCAGTTGCTCGGCCACGTGTGGTGCGGGCGGTTTGGACACGAGGACGATGATCTCCGTGACGGGGTCCGCGGCCAGGGCGTCGAGCCCGGCCCGCATCGTCGGCCCGCCCACTTCCGCGCTCACGTCGCGGCTGCCCGTTCCGATCACGTGGCTGACCCCCGAGCCCATGGAGTGCAGCAGACTCGACACCTGTTGCAGTCCCGTACCGGAGGCCCCGACCAGGCCGACGCAGCCCGCCCGCACCTCGTTGGCGAAGCCGAGGGGGATGCCGCCGATGACGGCGGTACCGCAGTCCGGGCCCATGACGAGCAGCCCGCGGCGGGCGGCCTCGCGCTTCAGGAGCACCTCCTGCTCGATCGGCACGTGATCGCTGAAGACGAAGGCGTGCATGCCCAGGCGCAGCGCCTTGAGGGCCTCGGCGGCCGCGTACGGTCCGGGGGTGGAGATCAGCGCGAGACTCGCGCCGGCGGGGGCGCCGACGAGCGAGCGCACCGGGGGCCCGGCGTCCGCACCGGCCTTCGGTCCTGCGCCCGGTCCCTCCCCGGGACCGGACAGGGCATCGACCACCAGGGCGAGGGCGGTGTCCACGGCGTCGGGTTCGCCGCGGACGGCGACGAGCAGGTCGTTGGGTCCGGCGTCGTGGCCCGGGGTGGTCAGCAGCCCCGACCGCGCGAGGACGTCGCGGTTGGCGGGTGTGCCCATCACGAGGCTGATGGTTTCGACGCCCGGCGGTTCGGCCAGGCGGGCGGCGGCCCTCATGAGGGCGACGGAGTCGGCGTAAAGATCCTTGTGCACGGCGTTTCGCAGCACCATGGGTCCGACTCTAGGCAGCGGCCCGCCCCTCGCAGCATGGCTCGAAGTGCCAGAACCGGCCGGGGAATTACCGGCAACGGGTGACAGTGACCTGCCCCTCGAGGATCAGTGCCAGCCGCAGAGACGGCTTGCTCAGCGCCGGTCGCGCGCGGAGAGCAACCGGTAGGCGTGGACGGCCAGTTCGGTCTGGAGCCGGGTCGTCGGCCGGCGTTCGAGACCGCCGGTGAGGCGGTCGATCTGGCGCAGTCGATAGCGCAGGGTGTTGTAGTGGACGTGCAGCCGCGCGGCGGTGGCCACGCCGTTGCGGTCCTGGAGGAGATAGACGCCGAGGGTCTCGACGAGGCTGCCCTCGTGCTCGGCGTCATGGGCGAGCAGCGGGCCGAGCGCGTCGTCGACGAGGGCCGTCAGCTCCGCCGCGGGCAGCTGACCGAGGAGCCGGTACACCCCCAGGTCCGCATAGCCGCGGACGAAGTCGGGGCCGTGCAGTTCGCGGCCGAGCGTCAGGGTCTGCGCCGCTTCCTCGTAGCTGTGGTGGTAGTCGGTGAAGTCGTCCCGGACGGTTCCGGCGGCGACCGCCACGTCCCAGTCGGGGTGTGCGGCAGTGACAGCCGCGTGCAGGGCCTGACATCGGCCGTTGAGGGACGGCCCCGGTTCCGCCAGCAGGACGAGTCCGCTCTGACTGCCCCAGATGATCGCGCAGGGCCCGGCCGCCGACCGCACGAGGGGCAACAGCCGTTCCTCCAGACTGAGTTCGGTGTCGGTGGGGCCGCCGGTGCCCGTGGAGGCGACCTCGACGAGGACGACGGCGCGGGGCAGACGCAGGTTCCAGCCCATGGCCGCCGCACGGCGCGCGGTCTCGGCGCGGTCGCGCGGAGGCCGTGAGACCAGTTCCATCAGGAGCAGCGTGCGGTAGCGCTGCTGGCGGCTGGCCAGGGCGCGTTCCTGGGCGGCGATGGTCGCCGCGACGGTCGTGGCGTGCTCCAGCGCCATCCGCTGATGAGTGTCCAGCTCATGAGGGGAAGGCATGGCGGCCCCGGTCCCGTGGTCCGCGGCCGCCGCGTCGTCCCGCCACAGGGCCACGGCACCGCTCGCGCCCGTGCCTGTCTCGATGGCACGTTCGGCGGCGGGCGGACGGTCGGGAGGCGGGGAGCCCGCGGAGGCCAGGATCCACCCGTGCTCGTCGAGCACAGCGGCCGCGCAACCGGACAGTTCGAGCAGTACGTTCATGAGCTCCTGGTAGGAGCCTCCGTCGAGGGCCACCGCCGTGAGCCGTTCATGGATGGCGCGCGAACGCTCCAACTCCAGGGCCTGACGGTTCAGTACGGTGCCCAGCACCTCGGACAGGATGTCGTTGAACATGACAGCGCCCGGCAACTCGACGACCGGGAAGCCGAGTTCGTCAGCCACGGCCAGCATCACCGGCGGCAACGCGGGCAGATAGGGACCCACTTTCACAGCCAGGGCGGCGAGGCCGCGCTCGGCGAGTACAGGGACCAGGTCGCTCAGCGCCTCCGCGTCGTCACGGACGGCGTAGGCGGTGGTCAGCAGCAGCTCACCGCCGCGCATCCAGCGCACGATGTCGGGGACTTCCATGATGTTGACGACGCGGATACGGCGGCCGCGGCCGCTCGTCCCGGCGACGAGTCGCGCGCCGCTGAGGCAGGGCAGGGCCAGCGCCTCGCTCACGGTCAGCCCGGGAGAGAGGCCGTAGGGGACGGTCGGGGCGGTACCGATACCGATGCCTGTCATGCACAGTCACTATGCGACAGCCGCGAGTAACCTGTAATACCCCGCGCGTAACTTCCATGTTTCCCACCGCGGTTGGGGACGCCCCTTGTCAGCGGGTGTCAACGGCGGACCGTTCATCCTGGCGTCCGGTGCCCATGACCGGCTCGGCCCGCCTCTCTTACGGTGACCCGCATGACTCCCCGAGCCGTGCCGAGGACAGCGGTGGTCGCCATCGGCGGCAACGCGCTGCTGCGCGGTGGCACCCACGCCACCGTCGCCGAACAGGTCGAGGCCGCGCGCCGGCTGGCGTCCCCCGTAGTGGCGATGGCCGACAAGGGGTGGCGGGTCGTGGTCACCCACGGCAACGGCCCCCAGGTCGGATTCATCAAGCGCCGCGCGGACCTCGCGGCAGCCGTGGCCCCCGAACTGCCCGCCCTCGGCCTCGACATGTGCGTGGCCGACTCGCAGGGTGGCCTCGGATACATCCTGGCGACCGCGATCGCGGGCCGCCTCAGGTCGCTCGGGCGCGCCGACGACCGGGTCGCCGCCCTGATCACCCACACCGTGGTGGACGTGCACGACGAGGCGTTCAGCCACCCGACCAAACCCATCGGAGCCTTCTATCCGGAAGGCGGCGCAAGGGAGTTGGCGGACCTTCACGGCTGGATCGTGGCGGAGGAGGGCGAGCGGGGATGGCGGCGTGTGGTCCCGTCGCCCCGGCCGCGCCGGGTCCTTGAGGCGGAGTCCGTACGGGCACTGTCCTCGGCAGGATTCACGGTGATCGCGGCCGGTGGCGGCGGCATCCCTCTCGTGGAAGGCGGCGACGGTGGCTATCAGGGCGTCGAAGCCGTCATCGACAAGGATCTGACCTCGGCGCATCTCGCGGCGGAACTCGGCGCGGACCTGCTGGTCATCACCACCGCAGTCGAACGCGTAGCCGTCGACTACGGCCGGCCCACGCAGCGCTTCCTGGACCGGCTGACCTGCGGCGAGGCCGAACGGCTCCTGGCCCAGGGGCAGTTCCCGCCGGGCAGCATGGGCCCCAAGATCGGCGCGGCCCTCGACTTCCTGCGCGGCGCGCCCGGCCGCCAGGTGCTCATCACCTCACCGCAGCAGCTGGGTGCCGCCCTCGACGGACACGGTGGAACCTGGCTCGACAGCGAACCGGCGCGGACCACCGAAGAACTCCTCAACGGCACCGTCACGGCAGGGAGGCCGCAGTGATTCTCGAAGCGGGACAGGGCCCGATCGACGGCACGCACTATCTGCGGGCCACACCGGATACCGTCGGCTGGGGGCGGCTGCCCTGCCGCACCACAGCGCCGGCGCTCACGATCGACTCCGGCGACAGCGTCACCTTCGACACCGTCTCGCACGAGGGCATCCTGGAGGACCAGGGGCGCGACCCGACGGCCTTCTTCGGGCGGTACGGCATCGCCGCGACCGAAGTGCTCTCCGACGCCCGCCTGCTGGCGAAGTCCCCGCCGCCACGGGACCCGGACGGGGACGGCCCTCATGTCGTCAGTGCACCCGTCCACATCAGGGGCGCCGAGCCGGGCGACCTCCTCAAGGCCGAAGTGCTGTCCCTGCACCGGCGCGCCGACTACGGCGTCATCTCCAGCAGGCACGGCCGTGGCGCCCTCCCGGACGAATTCGCTTGCACGGCACCGGAGTTCACCTTCTGCGACGTGGAGCGTGCGGACGGCCGGGACGTCGGCGTGATCCGCTATGCCGAGGGCCGGGCGGCCCGGTTCCCGCTGCGGCCCTTCATGGGCATCATGGGCGTGGCCACCGACACGGACGGATCGCAGCACTCGGTGCCGCCGGGACGGCACGGCGGCAACCTGGACATCAAGGAACTCGAGACGCGCTCCGCGCTGTATCTGCCCGTACAGACGGCCGGAGCGGGCTTCTACACCGGAGATCCGCACTACGCCCAGGGCAATGGCGAGGTCGCCCTCACCGCCCTGGAGGCGCCGCTGCGCGCCACGTTCCGGCTCACCCTCCTCAAGGGCGCACGGGCCCGCGCGGCGGCCGCGACCCTCACGCACCCCTTCGGCGAGACCGACCGGCACTGGATCCCCGTGGGGCTGCACGAGGACCTCGACGAGGCGATGCGGGAAGCGGTCCGCGCCGCCGTCCGCTTCCTCACGGACCGCTTCGGCATGGCCGGGCCGGCCGCGTACGCGTATCTGAGCGCGGCGGCGGACTTCGAGATCTCGCAGGTCGTCGACCAGGTCCAGGGAGTGCACTGCCTCATCCGCAAGGCGGACTTCCCTGACTGATCCAGCCTGACGCAGTTCGATCCCGTCCGATCGCGGCCGGCCCCGTTTGCCACGTACGCCAGTCACCCCCGCATCCGCCCCCGCCCATCCACCCACCGGGAGCCCGTATGCCTCAACTGATACTGCGTCAAGCACGCGTCGAAGACGCCCGGTCGCCCTGTGACGTGGTGATCGACGGCGGCCGGGTGCGAGCCGTCGGGGACGCCTCGGGCCAGGACGCCGACGAGGTGATCGACTGCGCGGGCCGGGTCGTCCTGCCCGGCTTCGTCGAACCGCATCTGCATCTCGACAAGGCCCTCCTGAACGGCGTACGAAGCAACCCCGACGGAACCCTCGCCGGAGCGATCGCGGTGACCGGCGAACTGAAGAGCGCGTTCACGCACGAGGACGTACTGGCTCGTGCGCGGCGCGTCCTCGAGGCGGCGGTCCTCAACGGCACGACACTGATCCGCGCCCATCCCGACGTCGACCCGATAGCGGGGCTGCTCGGCGTCGAGGTCCTGCTCCAGCTCCGCGAGGAATACGCGGACATGGTGGACCTCCAGATCGTGGCGTTCCCGCAGGAGGGCATCCTGCGGTCACCCGGCACCGAGAAGCTGCTGATCGCGGCGCTGGCAGCGGGCGCCGACGTGGTGGGCGGCTGCGCCTACAACGAGGCCACGCTGGACGACTGCCGCCGCCACGTCGAGCTCGTGCTCGACCTCGCCGCACAGCACGGAGTGCCGGCCGATCTGCACGCGGACTTCGCGGACGACGCGTCCGACCCCCGGTACGCGCTCGCTGAGTTCATCGCAGGCCAGACCGCGCGCCGGGGCCTGGGCGGTCGGGTGGCGCTCGGTCATATGACCTCACTCGGCGGCCGGGAGCCCGCGGACCGGGCGCGGGCGATGGCCGCACTCGCCGACGCGGGCGTCGCCGTCGTGCCGCTCCCGGCGACCGACCTGCACCTCGGCGGGCGACGGGACACCCGGGCGGTCCGGCGGGGAGTCGCCCCGGTCCGCGAACTGTGGGACCACGGCGTGCTCGCCGCCTGCTCCTCCAACAACATCCGCAACGCCTTCACCCCGTTCGGACGCGCGGACCCCCTGGACACGGCGCTCCTGCTGGCGCAGACCGGTCATCTGTCCGGGCCCACCGACCTCCACCGGGTGCTGCGCATGGTCACGCACGACGCGGCCCGGGTCGTGGGCGTCGCCGACGACTACGGCGTACGGCCGGGCGCCCGCGCCGACCTGGTCGTGCTCGACACGCAGGTCTACGACGACATCGTCCTGGACCGGCCCGAACGCGCCCATGTCATCAAGGCGGGGAAGGTGGTGGCCCGCACGGTCCGGACCAGCGAACTCCTCGTCGACTGAGCCTCCCCTCGCACCCCCAACAGCCCCCCACGCGCCCCCGCACGGCACCGCGCTCTGCCATCCGACTCCAGCGGAGGAATCCCCATGCGCGAACGCCTCTCTCACGAAATCGTTGCCTCCGTACTCGCCGGTCTGACGGCGTTCATCGGAGGGACCGCGCTCCATCTCCCGCCCTGGGCGATCTTCATCTCGTGGGCGGCCGTCTTCGCGCTCGGCGGGCCGAGCTGGGCGAACGCACGCAGGCTGTGGTGCACGATGCCCGCCGGTTCCGCCTTCGCCCTGATCATCGTGCTGATCGACCAGCACGTGGGCACGGCGTTCGGCGACAGCCAGTTCGCCCGGAACGCGGTGCTGGCCCTGGTGATCATGGTCGTCAACACCGCCCTGATGTACACGGGCCGCATCAAGGCGTTCTCGCTGATTCCCGGCATGTTCCTCGGCTTCGCCAGCTACTTCGCCACGTTCTTCGGCGGCTTCGGCTACAAGCCGGGCAACATCTGGGCGGCGTGGGTCTGCGTGGTCGCGATGAACGCGCTCGGTCCGGTCTTCGCCTATCTGTCCAACCGGCTCATGTACCCGGTCCTCTCGCCGGTGCCGACGTCGGTCGTGGCGTCCGCGGGCCCTGTGCACCACGACGGCCGCACACCGCCGGCCGGAGGCGCACAGGCCGAGTGAGGCCGTCCGTCACCTCCCGGGCAGCCGCTCCACCGCGAACGCCCTGCCCGGGTTGTCGACGAGGATCCGGTCCACCAGCGCTTTGCCCAGGGCCAGTTCGAGGCGAGGGCGGACGCGGCGCAGCAGATACGGCATCCCGGGCCCGCCGCTCACCGAGCGCGCTCCGGCGGTCGTCGTGTCACCGCCGAGCAGGAGCCGGTCGCCGTACCCCGCGTCGGCGAGCGCCGCCATCGCGTCCGGCATCCGCCAGTCCGTCGCGTGGTTGGCGCGCGACGGCCCGTCGAAGGCGAGGTACGCGCCGGACTCGGCGGCCTGCCGGTGCACGGCGAAGTCGGGGGAGCGGTTGAGATGCCCGAGCACGAGCCGCTCCGGCGCCACCCCCAACTCCCCGCACAGCAGGTCGAGTACGTCGAGTACGCCCGTCCCCAGTTCGTGGTGGACGGCGATCGGTGCGCCCGTCGCGTGATGGGCCTCGGCGGCGGCCCGCATCGTCCACACCGCGTGGTCGTCGAGGGTGTGGAAGCCGCTGGCGACCTTGATGAGCCCGGCCCGCGCACCGCTGTCGCCGATCCCCTCCGTGAGTTCCCGCACGAACACGTCGGCGAGAACGGGGCGCAGCCGGGCGAGCAACTCCGGTGCGTAGTGGGCGGCCTGGTGGAGTCCTGTCGCGGCCACGATGCGTACGCCCGTCGCGGTCGACAGTTCGGGCAGCAGCTCGGCCCGGCGTCCGAGCCCGTGCGGTGTCCACTGGACGACCGCGCCGCCGCCCGCATCTTGGTAGGCGCGCAGTTCCGCCTCGGCGGCGGCAGTGTCGTCGAGTTCCTGGCCGGGCAGCAGGGGGCTGCGGAAGAAGAGGTGGTCGTGCGCGTCGCACACGCCGAGTTCCTGCGGCGCCACGTCCCCGAGCACGGTCCGAACGGTCGCGGTCACCACTGCCTCCCCCGGGGGAGCCGATCGCGCTCGGGGGCGCTCAGGTGCAGGACCTCGTAGAGGTCGCCCGGTGTGTCGGGTGAGGCGTGGTCCCAGAGGGAGAAGGTGAGCAGCTCCCAGTGGCGCGGGTCGACTGCGACGGCCGCGCACACCGCTCCGTCCTGACCGGCGATGCGGGCCGCGTCGCGCACGGCGGCGTCCGTCAGTTCGGCGAGCGGAGCCTGCCCGGTGAGCCGTGTCCGGTGGCGTACCGCGCTCCTCGGGGTGGCCTGCGAGGCCGGGCCCTCCTCGTACGCGAGTCCGGCCCAGTGCTGCACCTCGGGCCGCCCGAAGTCGTCCACGATCCCCTGGAATCCGGGCCCCCACAGGAACGAGTTCATGCCCTGAGGGGTGTTCCACAGGTAGCACGGCGCGTACTGGTTCACGGGCGACCCGGCGACACCGCGCTCCCGCATCAGATAGGCCTTGAGGCCGAGTCCGGCGAAGGCGTCGAGGAGATGCCCCCTGCTCTCCACCCGCTTGCGGATGACGCCCATGTCGTAGTCGGCGGGCAGCGTGATCTCGTACTGCATCGCGTGCACGGTCGTGTCTCTCCTCGGCTCAGGCGGCGGGTGCGAGCAGCGAAAGCAGTCCGCGCACCCCCGCGTCGAAGGCGGCGGGCGAGCCCGACGCGCGGGCGAGGACATAGCCGCCCTGGACCGTCGCGACGATCGTCGCCGCGATCTCCTCGGCGTCCAGCGAGGGCGCGAACTCGCCCTGTTCCTTGCCCTCTTCGGCGATCCCCGCGAGCTGCTCGCGCAGCCAGTCGATCGTCTCGTCGACCGGGGCGCGCAGCGCGTCGCTCGCGATCACGTCCGGGTCCATCGTGAGCCGGCCGATCGGGCAGCCCCGCAGCACATCGCGCTCGCGCCGCAGATACGCCTCGATGCGGGCGTACGCGGAACCGCCGCCGCCGAACGACTTCGCGGCGGTGGCCCGCATCTCCTGCGCCGTGCGCTCGATCGCGGCGAGCGCGAGGTCCTGCTTCCCGCCGAAGTGGTGGTACATGCTGCCCTGCCCCGCGTCGGCGCGCTGCTGGATCGCCTTGGGGCTCGTGCCCACGTAACCCCGCTCCCACAGGAGCTCACGAGTGGACTCGATCAACCGGTCCGAAGTGCTCATGAAGGCACTGTACATACTAGTAGGTACAGAAGTCGATGGCGGGGAGAGTAGGCGGAAGCGGGCCCCGTACTCCCGTGGGGGTACGCGCGCTGCCGCTGGCTGTACGACGACTTCGACCCCCCTTCGGAGCGAGTCTCAAGTCATCGAGAAACGTGAGCACATGTTCCGAGGAGATGAGTCTCATGCAGACCCTGGCCGACTGGGACGGCGGGCCCGGCCCGTGGATCCTGTTCTTCCCCCTGATCTGGGCGGCCGTCGTCATCGGCGTCGTCACGCTGCTGCGCCGCACCGTGTGGCGCGGACGCCGCCGTGGCGGCCCCTGGCGACCCGCCGCCGACGAGAACTCGCCCCTCACCGTGCTCGGCCGGCGCTTCGCCGCGGGCGAGATCGACGAGGACGAGTACTGGCGCCGGAGCTCCGTCCTGAACGAGGAGTTCGGCCGTTCCAAGGGCGGTGCGGCATGACCACCGCCACGCTCACCCGGACCGCGGCCCGCGTCGTCGACGCCATGAAGGTCTACGGCAGTGGCGACACCGCGGTCCGGGCCCTGGACGGCGTGAGCGTCGGCTTCGGGGCCGGGAGGTTCACCGCGATCATGGGTCCTTCCGGCTCCGGCAAGTCCACGCTGATGCACTGCGCGGCGGGCCTCGACACCCTCAGCGCCGGCTCCGCCTTCATCGGCGACACCGACCTGAGCGACCTCGACGACCGCCGCCTGACCCTGCTGCGCCGCGACCGGATCGGCTTCGTGTTCCAGGCCTTCAACCTGGTGCCGACGCTGACGGTCGCGGAGAACATCACCCTGCCGATGGACCTCGCGGGCGCGAAGGACGACGCCGCTTCCAAGGAGTGGATCGACGCCCTGGTCGACATCGTCGGCCTGCGCGACCGGCTGCACCACCGGCCGTCCGAACTCTCCGGCGGACAGCAGCAGCGCGTCGCCGTGGCCCGGGCCTTCGCGGGCCGCCCCGACGTCGTCTTCGCCGACGAGCCCACCGGCAACCTCGACTCGCGCTCCGGTGAGGAGGTGCTCGGGCTCCTCGGCCGCGCCGTACGGCAGATGGACCGCACGGTCGTCATGGTCACCCATGACCCGGTGGCCGCCGCCCACGCCGACGAGGTCGTCTTCCTCGCCGACGGCCGCCTCGTCGACCGGATGCAGGCCCCGACCCCGGACAAAGTCCTCGACCGCATGAAGGCCTTCGACGCGGCCGGTGGCGCACGGCATGCGGGGCAGGCGCCGTCATGAGCTCCCTGAGCACCTCCGCGCGCCTGAGCCTGTCGTCGCTGCGCGCCCACAAGCGGCGCTTCGCCGGCACCTTCCTGGCCGTCCTGCTCGGCGTCGCGTTCCTCGCCGGCACGCTCGTCATGGGGGACACCCTGCGCGCCAGCTTCGACACCATGTTCGGCAACGCGTCGAGCGGCACGGACGCCGTCGTCCGCAGCACGAACGTGATCACGACCCCCGGCGAGAGCCAGGGCACCCGGCAGCCCGTCGCCGCGTCGCTCGCGAAGACACTGGCGGACATCCCGGGCGTCGCCGCCGCCGTGCCCGGCATCCAGGGCGCGGGCCAGCTCGTCGGCGACAACGGCAAGGCGATCGGCGGCCAGGGCCCGCCCACCCTCGCGGGCAACTGGATCAACGACCCCGAACTCAACCCCTATCGCCTGGCCGAAGGACGCACCCCTTCGAAGACCGGCGAGGTCGTCGTCAACCGGGGAGCCGCCAAGAAGGGCGACCTCAAGATCGGCGACACCACGACCCTGCGCACCCCCGACCCCGTCGAGGTGACGATCGTCGGCCTCGCGACCTTCGGCGGCGAGGACGGCATGGCGCAGGTGACGTACACCGGCATGACGCAGGCCGACGCGGAGAAGTACCTCACGCCGAGGCCCGGCGAGGCCGCGTCCATCCAGGTGCGGGCCGGCCCCGGCACCAGCCAGCGGGAACTCGTCGACGAGCTGACTCCCGTACTGCCCAAGGGAGTCGAGGCCATCACCGGCGAGGCGTCGGCGCAGGAGAACACCGACATGATCTCCGGCCAGTTCCTGACCCTCTTCACCACCTTCCTCCTCGTGTTCTCCGGCATCGCCCTGCTCGTGGCGACCTTCTCGATCCACAACACGTTCGCGATCGTCGTCGCCCAGCGCACCCGTGAGAACGCGCTCCTGCGCGCGCTCGGCGCCTCCCGCCGTCAGGTCACCGCCACGACGCTCGTCGAGGCGAGCGCCGTCGCCGTTCTCGCGTCGGCCGCCGGTCTCGCCGGCGGCATCGGCATCGCGGCCGGGCTCCAGGCGCTGTTCCCCGCGATCGGCTTCCCGTTCCCCGACGGCGCCCTCGTGATCAGCGGCCTGTCCATGCTGCTCCCGCTCGGCGTAGGCATCCTCGTCTGTCTCGGCTCCGCGCTCCTGCCCGCCGTACGGGCCGGACGCACCGCACCCCTCGCGGCCCTGCGCGAGACGGCCGTCGACCAGTCCGGTGGCTCGCGCCGCCGCGCCGTCATCGGCACGGCGCTCGGCGTCGCAGCGGTCGCCGTCACCCTGGTCGGAGTCCTCGCCTCGCCGTCCATCTGGCTCGCGGGCCTCGGCAGCGTGCTGATCCTCATCGCGTTCGTGGTGCTCGGTCCGGTCGCCTCGTCGCACGCCGTACGTGTCCTCGGCAGCCCCCTCGACAAGCTGCGCGGCGTCACGGGCGGCCTCGCCCGGCGCAACGCCCTGCGCAGCCCCAGGCGCACCGCGGCCACCGCGAGCGCCCTGATGATCGGTGTCGCCGTCGTCTCCCTGTTCACCGTCTTCGGCGCCTCGCTGAAGGCGACCATGGACCAGACGGTGTCCCGCTCCTTCGCCGGTGACATCGCCGTGTCCGCCCCGTCGTTCGGCGCGGGCGGCAGCGGCCTCAGCCCGAAGCTCGCCCCGGCCATCGCCGGACAGCCGCAGGTCGCGACCGCCGTCGGCCTGGGCAAGGGCGTCGCGGACGTCGACGGCGAGGGCCGCGCCCTCACCGTCACCGACCCGGCCGCGCTCGCCAGGTCCTTCGACCTGGGCACCGTCCGCGGCTCGCTCGACGACCTCGGCACGGACGGCATCGCCGTCACCCGCAAGGAGGCCGACAAGCAGCACCTCCAACCGGGCAGCACCGCCCGCCTGGCCTTCACCGACGGCAAGCAGCAGAACTTCACCGTCCGCGCGGTCTACGGCCGGTCGGAGCTCGCCGGGGACTACGTCATCACGCGCCAGGCCTGGGCCCCGCACCGCGCCCAGGACTCCGACACCCTGATCGCCGTCACCTTCAAGGACGGCGTGAGCACGGACGACGGCAAGGCCGCCGTCTCCAAGGTCGCTGCGGCGTACGGGCATCCCGAGGTGCAGACCCGCGACGAGTACGCGCAGTCGTCCGCCGGCGGCATCGACATGATGCTGACCCTGGTCTACGCGCTGCTGGCCCTCGCGGTGCTGATCGCTCTGCTCGGCATCGCCAACACCCTCACCCTGGCCGTCCACGAACGCACGCGCGAACTGGGGCTGTTGAGGGCCGTCGGCCAGACCCGCGCCCAGCTGCGGGCCATGGTGCGGTGGGAGTCCGTCCTGGTCGCCGCGTTCGGTACCGCGGGTGGCCTGGTGCTCGGCGGATTCCTCGGCTGGGTCCTGGTCGAGGCGTCGGACGGCGCGAGCGACAGCGCGTTCGCGTTCGCCCTGCCCCCGCTCCAGCTCGTCGTCGTGGCCTTGGTGGGCCTCGCCGCCGGAGCGCTCGCGGGCCTGCGCCCGGCCCGCCGCGCCGCACGCCTCGACGTGCTGCGCGCCATCGCCACCGAGTGACGTGGCCCGTGCCGTAAGAGGTGGTCACCGCCCGGTCAGCCGACAACGGCCGACCGGGCGGGAGCATGTCGGGCCACGCGGCGGTCCACCGGGGAGTCCAGCTCGGGGAAGGCGTCCCCCACCCGGTACTCGGGCAGCGGCGCCGACGGCGCGGGGAGCGTGAACCACACGACCTTGCCGTGCTCGCCCTGCGGCCGCGCGCCCCAGCTCTCGCTGACCGCGGCGACCAGGGCGAGGCCCCGGCCGCAGGTCGCGAGCGGGTCGGCCTCGCACGGTTGCGGCAGGTGCGGGTCGTGGTCGTGCACCGACACCGTGAGGCGGTCGAGCAGCAGCTCGATCTCGACGGTGCACATCTTGTCGGGACCCGCGTGCCGGTGGACGTTGGTCAGCAACTCGGTCACGCCGAGCATCGCCTCGTCTATCAGCGGGTCCAGATGCCAGTAGCGCAACTGCGCCGATACGATTCTGCGGACCTGGCGGATCCGCGACGGCAGGGCTTGGAGCTCCACCGTGCAATGCCTGCTTGGGTGGGTGATCACGGCTGCGACTCCCCGAATTGAAGGTCCGGAAGAAGGCGGAGTACCGATCCAGCAGTGGGCCGCGTAGACAGCCGAGACCCGCCTGCTGCGTGTCCGGCGGGCTGGTTCGCAGCGTTATCGCCGGTAAACCCTGAGTAGTGATGTGTGACCAGAGTGACTCAGGGGGTGCGAGCCTGCAACTCGCGCACGCCGTCCCCCAAGTACGCGGCCGGCTACGTCAGCCGGCCGCGCGCCCTACGCACCGCCTCGAGGAACCGACGCGTCGTGGGCGGCCCGCTCTCGCCGACGAGACGGGGCACCGCGTCGCCGGGTTCATGATCGGCGCCGAGTTTCAGCAGGTAGCGCCTACCGCCGACATCGGCGAGGGCCCGGTCGCCGGGCGCGAACCAGGCCTTGCCTGCGCGGACTTCCTGGAGTGGCGCGCTGTCGATCTCGCTGCCGTAGCTGGTGAGCAGTTCCAGGCGGCCGCCCTTGATGCGGACCTCGCCCGCCCTGGTGAGCGAGCGAAGGAGTCGCCCTATGCGCACACCCGTCGCCGTGAACTCCGGCTCCGCCATGTCGTCCGCCCCCTTGGTGTGAGCTCTCACCGGCCCCGCGGTGCAGTCTGCCCGCACGAGGGCATCCGCACCAGTGCGTGAGGCAGTGCGCCCGGCAGGGGAAGGGCCGACTCACGCCTTTGTTCCTCCGCACGCCTGTTCCTGTCCTGGGGCAGGCGTTCCTTTGAGTTGCTCAAAGGGGTGTTTATGCAGGTGAGAAGCGTGTGGAAGGTGTTTATGATCGGGGCGTCCGACCGGTCGTAAAGGCGACGGCCGGGTGTGGACGGCGTCGGACCGACGCTCGGAACGACGCCAAGGAGCCATGCGGTGAGCACCCCCCAGCAGGACCAGTCAGCCGGGACCCCCCAAGGGCCGGACCCCGTGGCCACGCTGGACGTTGACCACACGGACGCCGCGTACCGAAGCTGGCTCAAAGACGCCGTACGAAAGGTGCAGGCCGACGCCAACCGGTCGGCCGACACCCACCTCCTGCGTTTCCCGCTCCCCGAGGAGTGGGGCATCGACCTCTATCTGAAGGACGAGTCGACGCACATCACGGGAAGCCTCAAGCACCGGCTCGCCCGCTCGCTGTTCCTCTACGGCCTGTGCAACGGATGGATCCGGCCCGGCCGCCCCGTCATCGAGGCGTCCAGCGGCTCGACCGCCGTCTCCGAGGCCTACTTCGCGAAGCTCATCGGGGTGCCCTTCATCGCCGTGATGCCGCGCACCACCAGCCCCGAGAAGATCCGCCTGATCGAATTCCACGGCGGCCGGTGCCACTTCGTCGACGACTCGCGCACGATGTACGAGGAGTCGGCGGCGCTCGCGGTCGACACGGGCGGGCACTACATGGACCAGTTCACGTACGCGGAGCGGGCCACGGACTGGCGCGGCAACAACAACATCGCGGAGTCGATCTACCGGCAGCTGGAGCTGGAGCGCTACCCGGAGCCCACCTGGATCGTCGCCACCGCCGGCACCGGAGGCACCTCCGCGACCATCGCCCGATACGTCCACTACATGCAGCACGACACCCGCATCTGCGTCGCGGACCCGGAGAACTCCTGTTTCTTCGAGGGCTGGACGACCGGGGACCCGGACGTCACCTGCGACTGCGGCTCCCGCATCGAGGGCATCGGCAGGCCCCGCATGGAGCCGAGCTTCGTGCCCGGCGCGATCGACCGCATGATGAAGGTGCCGGACGCGGCGAGCGTCGCCGCCGTGCGCGCCCTGGAGGGGGCCATCGGCCGCAAGGCGGGCGGCTCGACCGGTACGGGCCTGTGGAGCGCGCTGAAGATCGTCGCCGAGATGGTGGCCGAGGGCAGGACCGGCAGCGTCGTCACGCTGCTGTGCGACCCGGGGGACCGTTACCTCGACAAGTACTACTCCGACCAGTGGCTGGCCCACCAGGGCCTGGACATCGCGCCGTACACGCGGGCCATCGAGACGCTGCTCGCGACGGGAGTCTGGCCGAGCGCCGACTGAGGACCCGGGCTGCTGTCAACTCGCCCTGGAATCCCGGGAGTTCGCCGCGATCCTGCGGTCGAGCGCGGCCACCGCGTCACGGAACGCGCGGCCGAGTCCGGCCCGGCCGAGGCGCAGGCCCACCCGGAACGCGGCGACCCCGTCCGCGGCGAACGTCCACTGCACCCGCGTCCCGCCGATGCCCGACGGCGTGAGCCGCCACTCCTCGACCAGGGCGCGTATCCCCGGCGCGTTGGTCTCGTCCACCCGGTACGCGTACACCGCGTCGGGGTCGGCCGCAAGGATGGTCTCCCGCATGCGCGTACCGCCCCTGAGCCGTACCTCGCGCCCCGCCCCGTCGTCCGTCGGGCGGGCGAGCGTCACGGCGGAGAACCACTCGGGCCAGCCTGCCACGTCTTCGGAGAGCGCCCTGAACACCGCCTGCGGAGGCGCGGACACCTCTCGGGCGAAGACCAGGCGCAGCGGCGCGGACTCGGTGAACTCAAGCCCTACGGGCTTCAGTCGGCGTGCCATGGACGTTCAGCCCCCAAGCGGAATCGGGCGGTTGGCCGGGCAGGGGTCACCATAGCTGGCGAACCGTCAGATGTCTGTACCTGTTCCGGGCTCGCCCGCGATGACGAGCCGCAGCTCCTCGGAGATCTCCGCGCGCGCGTCCGCGGGCAGCCCCGCGTCGGTGACGAGCGTGTCCACCTGGTCGAGCGAGGCGAACGAACTCAGGCCCACCGTGCCCCACTTGGTGTGGTCGGCGACCACGACGACCCGGCGTGCGGACTGCACGAGGCGCCGGTTCGTCTCCGCCTCCGCCAGGTTCGGCGTCGACAGGCCGGCTTCCAGCGATATGCCGTGCACGCCGAGGAACAGCACGTCGAAGTGGAGCGCCGCGATGGCCTGGTCCGCGACGGGCCCCACGAGCGAGTCCGAGGGGGTCCGCACGCCGCCCGTGAGGACGACGGTCGCCGCGCCCTGCCGCTGTCCCGACGAGCGCTGGGCGCCGTGGAACACGTCCGCCACCCGTACCGAGTTGGTCACCACGGTCAGGTCCGGCACTTCGAGGAGGTGGTGGGCCAGCGCGTACGTCGTGGTGCCGCCGGACAGCGCGATGGCCGTGCCCGGCACCGCCAGGGCGGCGGCGGTCCGCGCGATGTCCTCCTTGGCGCTGAGCTCCAGACCCGACTTCGCCTCGAAGCCCGGCTCGTGCGTGCTCGCCTCGACCACGGGGACCGCGCCGCCGTGCACCTTCTCCAGGACACCCTGCCGGGCGAGCGCGTCGAGATCACGGCGGACCGTCATGTCGGAGACGCCCAGCTTACGAGTGAGCTCGTTGACCCTGACGCCCCCACGGCGCCTGACCTCGTCGAGGATCAGGGCCCGGCGCTGCTCCGCGAGCAGGTTCTGATTCTCGCTCACGTCCTGTCGGATCCCTTCGCCTCGGCACAGCCGTCCATGGTCGCCACATCCTCGCACGCGCCGCCGACAGCCGTGCCACTGCCCGCTCGCGCCCGCCGTATGACGCGCGGTCGCACGGATGGAGGAGATTCGGTGATGAGGGATGCGTAGCGCGGTCGTGAGCGGGGATTCTGATTCCGGCACCACACGCGCACGTCAATCGGGGGATGCTGAACGGTGGAGCGGGACACGGCGGACGAGACCGCCCTCGAACTTCTGGTCCACGGCGTAGGGGGCACCACCCCCGAGGCGATGCTGGGCGACCCGCGCACGGTCCGGGTCTCCGGCGATGACACGGCCGCGGTGTACCGCCGCGCCGACGACGCCGACGCGGAGGAACGCCCCGACGACTACCGGGGCAAGCCCGTCCCGGAGGCGTACGTCTGGTGCAACCTCACGTCCGGCAACGGCTCGCGCGCCTTATGGCTGTTGCTCCTGCCGTTCATGGTGGTCAACCTCGCCCACTGGATGCGTCCCAACGCCCACCGCCGCACGCGGACCGTGCGCGCCTACGGCCTTCTGGTGCGCCTCGTGGGGCTCAGCCTCACCGTCCTCCTGGTCGCCGCCGCCTGCGAGGTGGCGCTCGATCTGGTGGCCTGGCAGTGCGCCGGCACGCACGCGTGCGGCGAGGGACGTTCCTGGCTGGGCTTCCTGTCGGTCGACGCGCACGGACACGGCGGCTGGTGGAGCCAGCCCGGCCGCCGCCTCGCCCTCACCGCGGCCGTCCCGGCCGCCCTCGTCGGCCTCCTCTGGTACCTCTCCCACCGCACCTGGGGCGCGTACGAGTCCCAGCAGCCGCTGCCCCACCAGCCCGACCCGGAGGAGGAGGCCCCGACCAACGCGCTGGGCCGGCCGGGGTTCTGGTACGGCCGCCGTCTTGTCGCCCGGCTGCGCGCCGCGCACACCGCCGCGGGCCTGCTCACGGTGGCGGCCGCCGTCGGAACCTCGGCCGCCCGCTTCGACCGCGGGAGCGGCGGCCCCGCGCTCCTCGACGTGCTCGGCCGGATCCTCGACGGCGCGCTCGTCGTGGGCACCGGCATCGTCGTCTGGGTGGTGTGCCGCAGGGGCCGCAGCGAGAACACCGTCGACCGCACCCTCGACCGGACCGTCGTCCGCCTCCTGCCCGCATCCGCCCTGGCCCTCCTGCTGCTCACGTTCCTGTACGCGGGCTGGTCACGCCCCGAGTGGCGGTCGCACGGGCGCCTGCCCGGAGACGCGACGTTCGGCGGGATCGTCCTCGTCCAGGGCGCGGTGGTCGTGGCACTCGCCGTGGTCGCCCGCGCCATCCACCGCCGCGCCCGCGACTCCCGTGCGGCCCTGCGCGGCCTCGGCGGACCCGCGACCGCGATGCTCGCCTGCGCCCTGGGCGGTGTGATGTCCGGGGGAGTCTCCCAGCGCGTCGCCGACTGGCTGGACGGCTCCGGCACGCCGGGAGCCGACGGCACCATCGAAGGACCACCCGTCCTGCTGTCCTGGCAGGCCTCCGTGATCCCGCCCCTGCTGATCGTCGTCGCCGTGGTGTGCGCCGTACTTGCCCAGCGCACCATCCGGCTCAAGCGCCGTGAGACGGCCACTGTCGCGACCGACTACCCGGGGGAGCCCGAGGACGCCGCCCGCACCAGCGCCATCGCGGGCACGCGCGCGCGTGCCGCCCTCACCGACCAGGCGCCCATGATCATCGGCGCGGTCTCGACGGTGACGCTCCTCCTCGGCGCGGGAGCGCTCATCGGCGCGTGGGCGACCCATCAGGTCCCGGGCCAGGCCGCACAGGGCACGTACGACATCGTGGAAGGCGCCGCGCAGACCGCGCAGGCGATGGGCTCCTGGCTCATCGGACTCGGCTTCATACTCTTCGTCACCTGGGGAAGGCGCGCCTACCGCGACGCGTCGGCCCGCCGAACGATCGGCATCCTGTGGGACGTCGGCACGTTCTGGCCGCGCGCCGCGCACCCCTTCGCGCCGCCCTGTTACGCCGAGCGCGCCGTGCCCGACCTGACCTGGCGCATGGCCACCTGGACCCGCGCCACGGGCGGCCGCCTCGTCCTGTCGGGACACTCCCAGGGCAGCGTCCTCGCCGCCGCGGCCGCATGGCAGCTGCATCCCACCGTCCGCCGACGCGTCGCCCTGCTCACCTACGGCTCGCCTCTGGAGCGGCTCTACGGGCGCTGGTTCCCGGCCCACTTCGGTCCCGCCGCGCTCGGCGCCCTGCATCGCCAGGTCGACTGCTGGCGCAACCTGCACCGCACCACCGACCCGATCGGCGGACCCGTCCGGCTGCCCGGCGAGGACGGCCCCCAGGTCGACCACCCGGCTCTGAAGGACCCGCTCGCCTACGGCCGTACCGAGCAACACCCGCTGCCCGCACCGATCCTGGGCCACTCCGACTACCAGGCCGACCCCGTCTTCGCCGAGGAACGGGCCCGCCTCCTCGCCAGGCTGCGCCCCGAGGTCCCTGGGCCACGCCCGGACGGCGAGCCCGCAGCGCCTCAGGGCAGCTCGGGCAAGTCGTCCTCGTAGAGCAGGGTCAGGTCGTCCGTGCTCGGTTCGGCGAGCTGGGCGACCCGGCCCGCGTGGCGCTCCACCATCGACTCGAAGGTCTGCCGCGCCGTGCGGCCGTTGCCGAACGCGGGCCCCTTCGGGAGCGCGGTGAAGTGCTTCAGAAGTGCTTCGGACGCGCCTTCGCCGAGCCGGTACTCGTGCTCGTCGGCCTGCTGCTCCACGATCCGCAGCAGCTCCTCGGGCAGGTAGTCGGAGAACGTGATGGTCCGTGAGAAACGGGACGCCACACCGGGGTTGACCGAGAGGAAACGCTCCATCTCGGAGGTGTAGCCCGCGACGATCACCACGACGGAGTCGCGCTGGTCCTCCATCAGCTTCACCAGCGTGTCGATCGCCTCACGCCCGAAGTCGCGGCCGGAGTCCTCGGGTGACAGGGCGTACGCCTCGTCGATGAACAGCACGCCCCCGGTGGCCCGTTGAAAGGCCTCTTGCGTGCGGATGGCGGTCGAGCCGATGTGCTCGCCGACCAGGTCGACCCGGGACACCTCGACGAGATGGCCCTTCTCCAGGACGCCCAGCGAGGCGAGGATCTCCCCGTACAGGCGTGCCACGGTCGTCTTGCCGGTGCCGGGGGAGCCCGTGAACACCAAGTGGCGCCTGACGGAAGCCGCCTTGAGACCCGCCTGCTGCCGGCGACGGCCGACCTCGATCATGTCCGTGAGGGCACGCACCTCGCGCTTGACGCTCTCCAGGCCCACCAGGGTGTCGAGTTCACCGAGGACATCCGTCGACGTACGGGTCGTGGCCGGTGTCTGGGTGTCGGGCGCCACGGCACGCTGGTCGGGCAGCGCGCTGAGCAGCCCCACGGTCTGCGTGGCCTTCTGGACGCCCGGCGCCGGAGCGGCGGCCTGCCCGGCGGAGCGCACCCCGCCGCTCTCGTCGCTGGTGCAGTCCTCGACCACGGGGCCGTCCTCGGCGAATTCGTAACCCCCGCGCGAACACCGTTCCGTACGGCACTTCTTGAGGGTCGTACGGCAGCCGTCGATGATGTGGAAGCCGTAGCCCTCACTGCCCGTGACACGGCAGCCGTGGAAGCTGCCCCGGCCCCCGGCCGACACATAGAAGCCGGCCTCGGCAGGGGAGGTGACCGTGCAGCGTTCGATCGTCGGGTCGGCGCCCTTGGTGACGATCACGCCGGTCTGCACGGCGTCCACCGTGCAGTTGGCGAGGGTGCCGCCGCTCCCGTGATCACGGAACCAGGCACCCGTCGCGGCCTCCCGGATCCGGCAGTCGTCCAGCTGGGCCGTGGCGCCGTCGCTCACCGACACGGCCGTGTTGCGGACTTGGGAGAGATCGCTGTCGACGACGTCCACGCGAGAGCCCCGGTCCAGGACGAACAGCGCGTCCGGCACGTCGTGCACCCGGCACGCGTCGAGCACGACGGTCGCGCCGTCGCTCACCCACACCGCCGGGTAGTCGCCCGTGCTGTCGTGGATCTCGCACTGGTTGGCGTCCACGCGCGTGCCCGGGTCCCACACGGACAGGCCGTTGCGCCCGAACCGGCGGACCGTCGAGCGCGTCAGCGTCAGGACCGACCGGGAGCGCAGATCGATCGCGTTCTCCGGGACGTCGTGGATACGGCAGTCGGCGAGGGTGAGCACCGCGTCCGTGTCGAGCGTGACGCCGTCCGCCGTGGTGCGGTGCACATCGCAGTCCGTGAGGTGCGCGGTGGCGCGCCCCGTGATCTGCACGCCGGTGCCCTTGACCTCGTACACCTCGCAGCCGACGGCCTCCAGGCCGCTGTGCTCGCCGGTGACGGACAGTCCGGAACCCGACGCGTGATGCACCCGGCAGCGCTCCAGCCGAGGGTGCGCGCCACCGCGTACGGCCACTCCGGCCTGGCCCGCCGAGACGACCTCGCACTCCTCGAAGACACCGCCCCCGCCGTCGAGTACGGCGATGCCGATCCCTCCGGGGTTGTCGACGGTGCAGCGGCGCACGGTGGGCCGCGCGCCGCCCCGCACCTCTATGCCGGCGGCGGAGCGCGTGACGATGCGCAGATCGCAGAGCTCGGGAGCGCCTTCCTCCACCAGGAGTGCGGGGGCCGCCGAGTCCTGCCCCTCGACATGCAGATCGAGGACGGTCGCGGACGCGCGCACCGTGAGCGGCACCCCGTCGACCGGCGCGATCCGCACGGACCCGGGCGAGCCCTCCGGACCACGCAGCGTCACCGCGCGCTCCACGACGAGGTTCTCTCTGTACGTGCCCGACGCCACGGTCAGCACGTCGCCGTCACCCGCGGCCTCCAGGGCCGCGGCGAGCGATGCGTACTCCCCAGTGCGGCGCCGCCACCGCGACGTGCCGGTGTGCGTCACCTGGACCGTGCCCTGTGCCATGGCTTTGCCGTGCCCCCACCTCGTCGTACGCGGGTCCTCGCTGCGATCCCCGCGGCGAAGGTGGGTCAACCGTAGCGTGCGCGCAGCCGCTGAGTTGACCGGAGCGGAAGGCCGCTCAGCTGCCGGTCCCTGTCCTGCCCCAGTCCGGGCCCGCCTTGTCCCAGGCGCGTTCCCAACGGTCGTACCGGCGGCGGACCATGCGCCACACGATCAGGCGCCGGGCGCCCTCGACGAGCCCCGCCGTGGCCGCCGCGGTCCCGAATCCGGCCAGCGCGGCGTGAGTTGTCGCCGTCGCGTTGTCCAGCGGGCGGCCCACGACCTGACCCGTGCCGTCGACCCACAGCATGAACCGGTCGCCCGGATGCGGGGTCGTGAGGCTCGACAGGACGCGGCCCGTGCGGTGGGCGCCGTCGGGTGCCTTCCAGTTGGCGACGACCCTGCTGTGCGCGTCTCTCGCCGTGGATGTCTCGGGGTCGGAGTCCAGCGGCGGCTGAGCCAGCTTCCGGACGACCGTGGCGGGAACTTCCCGGCGGTTCTTGTGCTGTTCCTGGACCGACTGCATCAAGGCGCCCTGTGCCAGGGATCCCGTCGCGACGCCGATGATCGGTGCGACAACGACGATGAGCAGCGCCGCCACCAGCGCGACCCAGGCCTCGGCGAGGTCGGTCGCGCGGCGCAGCGGATTGTGCCGCCACCGCCAGAGTCCGGCGATTGCCCGCACAGCCAGCACCCCCTTCCGCGTCCGTCTTAACCGTGAACGGCACGGCTCACGCGCAGGTGAGGCGAAGAGAGAGCGAAATCACCCCACTCGACGAAGCTCTCCGCCTGTCCCCGCCTTTCCATTGTGCTCCAACGACCGTGATCCGGCGCGGGGTTCCCCGCGCGGCCAGGAGTCAGGCCAGGCGTCAGGCCAGGATCGTGATCGCGTCACCGATCCGGACCGTCCCGGTCGTCTCCGGGACCAGGTTCGTCCCGAAACACAGCTGGTCACCGAAGCGGCGGTGGCGGGCGAGAGTCCGCAGCGGCTCCTTGCCACGCTCCGAAGTCGACTGGTTCGTGGTGGTCACCACGCAGCGGCCGCACTTCTTGGTGATACGGAACGTGACGGCGCCGATCGCGATGCGTGACCAGTCGTCCTCCGCCCAGGGCGCGGAGCCGTCCACCACGACGTTCGGCCGGAAGCGGTTCATGGGCAGCGGGCCCTCGTCCGCGTGATCACCCTGCGCGATGAGGGAGTTGAGGGCGTCCAGGGAGGACAGGGTGGTGAGCAGCAGCGGATACCCGTCGGCGAAGCTGACCGTCTCGCCGGACTTGGCGTACTCGGGGTCGATGGGGCGTCGAGTCGCCGGGTCGTCGAGGTGGAGGAGCCGCACGTCGGCCTCCAGGTACGCGCTCCACCAGGCGTGCGCCGCGTCGTCGGCGAGCACGGCCTCGACCTTGTCGCCGAAGATGTTCACCGTGGTCGTCCCGGCGGGCCGGGGCACCGGCACGGTCAGGGGCGTGCGGCCGGGGGCCGACATACGCAGACCGTCGCCGTCCGGGGTCTCGGCCGAAGTGAGCGCGAGACGCGGGTGCTGGCGCTGGGTGACGACCTTGCCCGAGGTATCGATGAGCACCCACCGGCGGTCTCCTGCAAGACCCCACGGTTCCACGGCCGCCTCGCGCGGCGCGTGCCCCCGAACCGACTTCAGTGGGTGGATGTGGATCGAACGAAGCGAGGCATTCGGCATGGGGCCATCCTGCCAGCAGGCACGGACAGCCCCATCTCCGGGAGATCAATAACCGCGGTACTGCTGACGGTTGTACGGATCCTCGTAGGGCGCGGCAGGGCGGGGTGCCGCGGGGCGCATGGCCTCGTAGCCGGTGCCGGGCGCCGGGCGCTGCTGCTGCTGTTGTTGCGGCTGCTGCATGCCTGCGTAGCCGCGGGGCCCGGAGGCCTGCTGCGGGATGTACGGCGCCGGCGCGTGCTGGAGAGGCGCCTGCTGCGGGGTCGCGTAACCGTACTGGGGCATGGGTGCGGAGGGCGCGGCCGGCAGCGCGGGAAGCGCGGACGGGAGCGCGGGCAGATGACTGCCGGTGTCGTACATGGCAGGAACCCGGATCGGGGCGATCTGGGGTGTGCCCCGCTCTGCGACGAGGGAGTCGTAGATCGGAGTGTCCGGGAAGGACGGCGCGGAGTAGTAACCGCCGCCATAGGTGGAGCGGGGGGAGGTCATGGCACATAAGTTAAGCCCACGATGTGCTGGTTGGGGAGACCGATAAGAGGGTTGTTTTGCGTGTCGGCAGTGACTTGAGATCCCCAATGCGAGCGAACTTGGCAAAATCGGTCGTCGTTGAGCGTTCGGATCGTGTAATGGCATGTTCTCGGTGGGTTACCGGCGGTTGGCCAGTGATCATCGAACGCGTGTCCCTGTGCCGCTTTCGGTCGCGGGGAATAGGTTGACCAGGAAGCCGGAGATCTCTGTTGGGGGCGGACATGCCAATGTCTAAAGGTTCGAATGTCGTCGTGCCGGCGCCGGCCGTGCGGATCGAATTGGGGTGGCGTTCAGGCGCGGGGGTGCCCGACGCGGACGCCTCCGCGCTGTTGCTCGTCGCCGGAAAGGTCCGGTCGGACGCGGACTTCGTCTTTTACAACCAGCCGGCGCACGCCTCGGGGGCCGTACGTCACGAGGGCAAGAGGAGCGCGGACGGCCAGGTGACCGACACGATCTCGGTCGACCTCGCGCGCGTGGAGCCCGCGATCGAGAACGTGGTGCTCGCCGCGTCGGCGGACGGCGGCTCGTTCGGGCAGGTCCCCGGGCTGTACATCAGAGTCCTCGACGCGGCGGACGGCGCCGAGATCGCGCGCTACGACAGCGCCGACGCGAGCGTGGAGACCGCCTTCGTCCTCGGTGAGCTCTACCGTCGCCAGGGCGCCTGGAAGTTCCGCGCCGTCGGCCAGGGGTACGGCACCGGTCTGGCGGGCCTGGCCGGCGACTACGGGATCACGGTCGACGAACCCCAGACACCCGCGCCGACACCTGCACCCGCACCTGCACCCACGCCCGCACCCAAGCCCGAGGTCACGCCCGCCCCCGCAGCGCCGGTCGCGACCCCAGTGACCGCGCCGCCGCCCCCGGCCGCACCCCCGCAGCAGCCCGTCCGCCTGACCAAGGTGACGCTCACCAAGGCGGCGCCGTCCGTCTCCCTGGCCAAGCAGGGCGGTACATCGGGCGCGATGCGCGTGAACCTCAACTGGGAGGTGCGCAAGCAGTTCAAGGGGTGGGGCAGCAAGCTGGGCCGAGCCGTCGCGCAGCACGCGGACCTCGACCTGGACCTGTGCGCCCTCTACGAACTCACCGACGGCCGCAAGGGTGTCGTCCAGGCACTGGGTAACGCCTTCGGAGCTCTGAACCGCCCGCCGTACATCCACCTCGACGGCGACGACCGCACGGGTGCCGTCTCCAGCGGCGAGAACCTGACGATCAACCTCGACCACAAGAACGAACTGCGGCGCGTCCTCATCTTCGTCACCATCTACGAAGGCGCCCGCAGCTTCGCCGACCTGCACGCGACCGTCACGCTCCAGCCCCAGTTCGGTGCGGCCGTCGACTTCTCCCTGGACGAGTGCACGGTCCCGTCGACGGTGTGCGCGCTCGCGCTGATCACCAATACGGGCAGCGACCTGACCGTGCAGCGCGAGGCCCGCTACCTCGTTCCCGAGCGCGGCGTGAGCCCGCAGCGCACCGTCGACTACGCCTACGGGTGGGGCATGAACTGGACGCCCGGCAGAAAGTAGCCGCCCCATCGGCTACTGCCGCTCCGGCGCGGGGTCAGGCCTGGAATACGTTCGCCCCTTCCAGGCCGCACCCCGTCCCCTGTAGTGCTGCACGGCGGAGTCGACCGTCATGAGGAGATACAGGAACGCGGTACCCGGCAACAGCGGCGCCAGCCAGGGCGATAGCGCGTAGTAACGCAGCATCGGGAGGTACGTCGCTGTCATCAGCAGCCAGGCGAGCCCGCCGAGCAGCGCGGTGAGCCCATGGCCTGTGGCGAGTCCGGCGACGAGCGCGACCGGTGGCGCCAGGTAGACGAGCGCAAGCCCGGCCACGGTCCCGGCGAGGAGCAGCGGGTTGTGCCGGAGCTGGGCGTAGGCGCTGCGGGACACCATGCGCCACAGGTCGCCGAGCCGCGGGTAGGGGCGCACGCTGTCGACGCGGTCGGCGAGGCCCAGCCAGATGTGACCCCCGGAGCCCTTCACCGCCCGGGCGAGCGCGACGTCGTCGATGACGGCGTGCCGGATCGAGTCGGGGATCGCGGCGCGGTCGGCGGCTTCGGCGCTCAGCAGCACGCAGCCGCCGGCCGCGGCCGCCGTGCGCGAGCCCTTCCGCGCGATCCAGCGGAACGGGTACAGCTGGGCGAAGAAGTACACGAAGGCCGGGACGACGAGCCGCTCCCACACGCTCTCCACGCGCAGGCGCGCCATCAGCGAGACGAGGTCGAACCCGCCTGTACGGGCCGCGGCCACCAGTTCCCTCAGGCTGCCAGGCTCATGCGCGATGTCGGCGTCGGTGAGAAGCAGGAACTCGGGGTCACGCGCGCGTGCCAGGCCGATACCGTGCCGCACCGCCCACAGCTTGCCGGTCCAGCCCGCCGGCGGTTCGCCCGGCGAGTCGACCGTGAGCGGCAGCCCGCCGTGCCGCAGGGCCAGCTCCCCGGCCAGGGATCCGGTGCCGTCCGTGCTGCCGTCGTCGATCAGGAAGATCTCGGCGCGCCCCGGATAGTCCTGCGCGAGGAGCGAGGGCAGGCTCTCCCCAAGCACGGCCGCCTCGTCCCGCGCGGGGACGACGACACACACCGACGGCCACTCCGAAGGGTCCGTGCGCGGGGGCAGACGCAGATCCGTGCGCCAGAAGAAGCCCTGTCCGACCAGCAGCCACACCCACGCGGCCAGTGATGCTGCGGTGATCCACACAACGGCGTCCATCCGCCGCAGTCTGCCCCACCGCACCCTTGGTGTGAGGGGCATCGTCTATGGTTTCCGGGTGAAGATCGCGCTGATGGACTCGGGAATCGGACTCATCGCGGCCGCTGCCGCGGTACGGCGCCTGCGGCCCGACGCCGATCTCGTCCTGTCCTCCGACCCCGACGGGATGCCCTGGGGGCCGCGCAGCGTGCGGGACGTCACCGAGCGGGCCCTGGCCGTCGCCGAGGCCGCCGCGGAGCACCGTCCCGAGGCGCTGATCGTGGCCTGCAACACCGCCTCGGTCCATGCCCTGCCGGCCCTGCGGGCCCGCCTCGAACCCGGCATCCCGGTCATCGGTACGGTCCCCGCGATCAAGCCGGCCGCCGCCGGCACCGGACCCGTCGCCATCTGGGCCACTCCCGCCACCACCGGAAGCCCCTACCAGCGGGGACTGATCCGGGACTTCGCGGACGGGGTCGAGGTCACCGAGGTGCCCTGCCCGGGCCTCGCCGACGCCGTGCAGCACGCGGACGAGGACGCCATCGACAGGACGATCGCGGCCGCCGCTGCGCTCACCCCGACCAATGTAAGGGCCGTGGTCCTGGGCTGCACCCATTACGAACTCGTGGCGGAACGCATCCGCGCCGCCGTCCAGCAGCCGGGCATGCCGCCGCTCGTCCTGCATGGCAGCGCCGGCGCCGTCGCCGCGCAGGCACTGCGCAGGATCGGGGCGGGGCCCGACGCCGAGAGCGGTGCGCAGGGCGCCCTCACCGTCATCCTCAGCGGCCGCACGTCCGCACTGCCGCCCGCCGCGCTCGCCTACGCGGAGGGCCGGCTGCTCCAGGCCGCCGTCATCCACGCACAGTGACGGCGGCGCCCGGATTTCGGGCACGGCCCCGGCGTCCCGGGGCCGTGCGCAATCACTCTCCGCGGCACAGTGCCTTCGCTGCGGAACATGAGTAGTCTCAGTTCCATGAGGGACCACTCCGGTAGTGAGCGGCGCGCGTCCTCCGTCGCCCCCGAGATCTGGACAGGCCGTGCACACAATCGCGTGCAGTGGCTGGCAGCGCTGGGCGGCGCCGCGTGTGTGGCGCTCGGCATCGAGCTCGCCGTGGTATCCCAGTGGACTTCCGGTGTCGCCGCGCTGGTGATGTCGGTGGTCGGCTGCATCGCCGCGGGTCTTCTGATCCTGTTCGGCACCCTTGCCTTCGTCCATGTGGCCGTGAAGGTCGACAAGGACTACCTGGAAGTGCGGTGCGGCCACATAGGAGTGCCACGCCGCCGCATCCTGCTCGCCCATGTGGTGGGAGCCGAGTTCGAACCCCGTGTCACGCCCCGCCAGTGGGGCGGCTGGGGATACCGCTGGCGCCCCGAGCAGGGCACGGCCGTCATCGTCCGGCGCGGTGAGGGCATCGTGGTGATCATGGGCGACGGCAGGAAGTTCACGGTGACCGTGGACAACGCCGAGTCCGCGGTGCGCGCCATCCACGACCGGCTCAAGCCGACCTCTGTCGGCCCCGCCGCCTGACGGCACCCCGCACACTTACACACGGCCGCCCCGGACACGTACCGGGGCGGCCGTAGCGCTGTCCAAGGGCTCGTCGCCCCAGGGTCTCGCCGTCGCCACCCCCGCGAGCAGGCCCGCGCCCGCGGTGACGGTGGTGAAACTCAGGGCATTGCCGAGGGTCGCCAGACCGGCGAGAGCGGTCAGTGCCGCGCCCGCCGTCAGGACCACAGGCGTGGAGCGCGCCGACCGCCACAGGACGTACAGGAGCCAGCAGAACACCGCGGCCAGCAGGCAGACGCCTACGAGTCCCTGCTCGGCGGCCTGCTGGAGCGGGGCGGAGTGCGGCTTGCCGTCGGGCAGCAGCGTCTCGCCGACCGTGGGGCTGAGCTCCCCGAAACGGCCGGGGCCCACGCCGAGGCCCGGATCGGACTCGGCCTGGCGCAGCGCGTCCTGCCACAGCAGGATCCGGTGCTGCGAGAGCTGCCCCTCCAGGGAAGCCGAGAGCCCCGAGGGCAGTACGCCCCTCAGCAGTGCCAGGGAGAGTCCGGTCACCAGCCCCGTCATGACGCCGAGGCCGGCGAGGCCGAGGCCCCTGTGGTGCCGCATCCTCACCGAGGCGAGGGAGCACAGCAGCACTCCCGTGCACGCGGTGACACCGGCGATCGACCCGACGGCGGCGGCAGCCGCGACCGTGCCGCCCGCCAGCAGGAACAGGGCCGCGCGCACGGGCGGGCGCCGCGCCGCCCAGCCCGCACAGCACGCCGCCCCGGTGGACAGCGCCAGGAGCGCGGCCGTCGCGCCGGTGCGGCCGAGCGGAGCGCCCGTGTCGGGCGCGGGCACCGCGTGCGGGGACGCGAGCGCGAGCCCGAGTCCCGCCAAAGCCGCCGCGCAGGGCGCCGCCACGGGCAGCAGCGCGCCGGAGATCCGGCCGCACGCATAGCCCGCAGCCACGGCGAGCACCGCCAGGAGCACGCCCTCAGGCCTGCCCGCGCGGGCGGTCGCGGTGATCAGCGACCAGACGGCGCACGCCCCGAGCGCGAAGATGCCCGCCGCGTCGGCGACATTGCGCCGCTCGTACTCCGCCGACGGACCGGCCGTCGACGGCATACCCGTGGTCCCCACCACCCCGTCGCCCCCCGACTGTGACGGGCCCCGAGCGCCATGGCCGGATACGGCCGTTCCTCGGGGACTCGGGGCACACCGTAACGGCTGATGCACCAGTTTGTGCACGGGTTGCGCAGGAACGATGCTGCACGGGGTGGTCCGCGTGGTCGCCGCGACCCCCGCAGACCGCCGTGTCGCCCGGCAGCTGACCCGCCGTACACTCCCCGAGTGACCGCCACCGCAACCTCCGTAGACGAGCCGGAACAGCTCGATCCGCAGTCGGCGCCCGCCTCGCGCCGGGCCCGCCTGTCCCGACGGATCGCTCCGGCCGCCGCCGCGGTGCTCTCCGGAGTGCTGCTGTACGTCGGCTTCCCGCCCCGTGAACTGTGGTGGCTCGCGCCCCTGGCTCTCGCGCTCTTCGGAGCGTCCGTTCACGGGCGGCGGATGCGCGCGGGTTTCGGCCTCGGCTTCCTCATGAGCCTCGGCTTCCTCGTGCCGCTCCTGTCGTGGACCGGCGTCGACGTCGGGCCGCTGCCGTGGCTGGCCCTCGCCCTCGCGGAATCGCTCGTCATGGCCCTGGCCGGACTCGGCATCGCCTATGTCTCACGGCTGCCGCTGTGGCCGCTGTGGGCCGCCGGCGTGTGGATCGCGGACGAGGCGCTGCGGGCCCGCTTCCCGTTCGGAGGCTTCCCCTGGGGCAAGGTCGCGTTCGGTCAGCCCAGTGGCTTGTTCCTGCCGCTCGCCTCACTGGGCGGCACCCCGCTCCTGGGCTTCGCGGTCGTCCTGTGCGGCTTCGGCCTCGCCGCTCTCGCGCTGCGCCTCAAGGACGTACGCGGTGTACGTGACCGCGGCGTGGCCGTCGCCGCCGCGTTCACCCTCGCGCCCGTCATCGCGGGAGCCGTCGCGGCGCCCCTCGTCTCCACCGCGGCAGAGGAAGGCACCGCGCGCGTGGCCGTCATCCAGGGCAACGTGCCGCGTATGGGCCTCGACTTCAACTCCCAGCGCCGGGCCGTGCTCGACTACCACGTACGGGAGACGATGAAGCTCGCCACGAAGATCGAGGCGGGCCAGGTCAAGAAGCCCGACCTCGTGCTGTGGCCCGAGAACTCCTCCGACATCGACCCCTACGTCAACGCCGACGCGTACGCCGAGATCGACAAGGCGGCCAAGGCCGTCGGCGCTCCCATCTCCGTCGGCGCGGTCGTCACCGCCAAGGACGGCACGCCCCGCAACCGGCAGATCCTCTGGGACCCGAAGACGGGCCCCGGCGCCGTCTACGACAAGCGGCAGCTCCAGCCGTTCGGCGAGTTCATGCCCTACCGGAGCTTCTTCCGCATCTTCAGCAAGGACGTCGACCGCGCGGGCAGCTTCGTGGCCGGCAAGAAGCCGGTCGTCTTCGACATGGCGGGCACCAGGATCGGTCCGGTGACCTGCTACGAGGCCGCGTTCGACTCCGTCGTGCGAGACCAGGTGGAGGCGGGCGCACAGATCCTCTCCGTGCCCAGCAACAACGCCACCTTCGACCGCAGCCAGATGACCTACCAGCAGCTCGCCATGGACCGGGTGCGCGCCGTCGAGCACGGCCGCGCCGTGATGGTGCCGGTGACGAGCGGCGTCAGCGCGATCATCAGGCCCGACGGATCCGTCGCCCAGCACACCGGCATGTTCGTCGCCGACACCCTGGTCGCCGACGTGCCGAAGCGGACCTCGCTGACCCTTGCCACCCGACTGGGCGGATGGCCGGAGCTGCTGCTCGTGGCCATCGGCGTGGGCGGTCTCGGCTGGGCCGTGGTGCGCTCCCGCCGGAGCGTGTCCGCCGCCGGATAGGGTCGCAGGCATGGCTACTCCAGACTTCATCCGCAAGATCCGGGCCAGCGTCGGCCACCAGCTCCTGGTGCTGCCCGGCGTCAGCGCCGTCGTCTTCGACGACGACGGCAGGGTCCTTCTCGGGCGCCGCGCCGACACCGGGAAGTGGGCGGTCCTGGCCGGAATCCCGGAGCCGGGGGAGCAGCCCGCCGAAGCCGCCGTACGCGAGGTGTACGAGGAGACGGGCGTCGAGTGCGTGCCCGAGCGGGTCGTCCTGGTGAAGACCCTCAAGCCGGTGAGGTACCCGAACGGGGACCGGTGCCAGTTCACCGACATCTCCTTCCGCTGCCGGGCGACCGGCGGCGAGGCGCGCGTGAACGACGACGAGTCCCTCGAAGTGAGTTGGTTCGAGCTGGACTCGCTGCCGCCCCTGGGCGACTTCTGCCTGCTCCGGATCAAGCAGGCGGCCTCCGACGGGCCGACATGGTTCGAGACCATGTCCGAGCGCTGAAGTATGGGTGCTGACCACATCGGGCGGGGCGCGAGCGCTGCCTAGGGTGCGGGGCATGACCGCGCCCAACGCACCCCTCACCGCGCCGCTCGATCTCGGCGGCCGCATCGCACTCGTCACCGGCGCCGCAGGCGGCATCGGCCGCGCCTGCGCGCTGCGGCTCGCCGCGGCCGGGGCCAAGGTGAGAGCGGTCGACCGGGACCGGGAGGGCCTCGACGCGCTGGCCGAGCAGGCCGGCGCCACCCCCGGCGGCATCGAATCGCGCGTCCTCGACCTCACCGACCTGGACGCGGCCGAGGAGTGCGCCGCGGGCGCCGACATCCTGGTCAACAACGCGGGCATCCAACTGGTGCGCCCCATCGAGGAGTTCCCGCCCGACGTCTTCCACACCGTCCTGACGGTGATGCTGGAGGCACCCTTCCGCCTGATCCGCGGCGCCCTGCCGCACATGTACGAGCAGGGCTGGGGGCGCATCGTGAACCTCTCCTCGGTCCACGGCCTGCGCGCGTCCGCGTTCAAGTCCGCGTACGTCGCCGCCAAGCACGGCCTCGAAGGGCTCTCCAAGACCGCCGCGCTCGAAGGCGCTCCGCACGGCGTCACCTCGAACTGTGTGAACCCCGCCTACGTCCGCACGCCGCTGGTCGAGAAGCAGATCGCCGACCAGGCCGCCGCCCACGGCATCCCCGAGGAGCGGGTCCTCGCCGAGGTCATGCTCCAGGACAGCGCGCTCAAGCGACTCATCGAACCCGACGAGGTCGCCGAGGCGGTCGCGTATCTGTGCAGCCCGCGGGCCTCCTTCATCACCGGGACGTCGCTCGTCCTGGACGGCGGCTGGACCGCACACTGATCACCCTCGCGGGTGACGGCGATTGTCTGATCAGTTGAGTTGTCCACAGGGCTGGCGGGGCCGGCCGTACGACGGGTAATCCTGTTGAGCATGTCGCACGATCCAGCACAGTCCCCGTCAGGCCCCGCAGGCTCTGAACGCCCCGCATCGAGTGCCGAGGCGCCGTTCCTCGAGCTCCTCGCCCGGGGCGCGTCCGCCGACGCCTACGAACAGCCCGTGCTGGTCGCCCGCGCCGAGGGCGAACCACCGGGGCGGATCGACGCCCTCGAACACGCCAAGGGGCTCGCCCTGCGCGTCCGTGCCGACCTCGAAGGCAGGCGCCGCCGCGAGGCGGAGCTGTCCGCGCTCTTCGAGACCGCGCACGATCTCGCGGGCCTGCGCGACCTGGGCGCCGTCCTCCAGGCCATCGTGCAGCGCGCCCGCTCCCTCCTCGGCACGGACGTCGCCTATCTGACGCTGAACGACCCGGCCAGGGGCGACACCTACATGCGCGTCACCGAGGGCTCCGTCGCCGCGCGCTTCCAGCAGCTCAGGCTCGGCATGGGCGAGGGGCTCGGCGGACTCGTCGCCCAGACCGCCCGGCCCTACGTCACCGCGGACTACGCCCAGGACGTCCGTTTCAAGCACACGCGCACCATCGACACGGGTGTCCATGACGAGGGTCTCGTCGCGATCCTGGGCGTGCCACTGATGCTCGGCCCCCATGTCATCGGCGTGCTGTTCGCCGCGGACCGGCGTGCCCGGGTCTTCGAGCGGGAGCAGATCGCGCTGCTCGGCTCGTTCGCGGCGCTCGCCGCGGCCGCCATCGACACCGCGAACCTGCTCTCCGAGACCCGGGAGGCGCTCGGCGAGCTGGAGCACGCCAACGAGATCATCCGGGACCGTGGCGACGTCATCGAGCGCGCGTCCGACGTCCACGACCGCCTCGCCGAACTCGTCCTGCGGGGCGGCGGCGTCCACGACGTGGCGGCCGCCGTGTCCCAAGTCCTCGACGGGACGGTGGAGTTCGCCGACGCGGTCACCGCCCCCGACAAACCCCTCGACGCTTCGCGTGCCGACGGGCACGCGGTGCGGGACGGGGACGACTGGGTCGCCGCCGTCGCGGCGGGCGGCGAGCTCCTCGGCGCGCTCGTGCTGCGCGGCCACCCGGGGCTCGACCCCGTCGACCAGCGCACCCTGGAGCGCGCCGCCATGGTCACCTCGCTCCTGTTGCTCGCCCGGCGCTCCGCCTCCGAGGCCGAACAGCGCGTGCGGGGAGAGCTGTTGGACGATCTGCTCGACGCGCGGGACCGGGACCCGCGACTGCTGCGGGAGCGCGCCGCGCGGCTGCACGCCGACCTGGACGCCACGCATGTGGTCCTGGCCGCGCGCCTGGAGACCCAGGGCGCCGACGCCGAACATGAGGCCGCCGCACGGCGCCGCCTGTGGTCCGCCGCGTCCCACCTCGCCGCCACTCGGCACGGGCTCGCCGCCGCGCGCGACGGGGGAACGGTCCTGCTGCTTCCCCTGAGCGCCTCGGACCGGGCCTCCGACCTCGCCCGCCGCACCGCCAAGCACCTGTCCTCCGCGGTCCACGAGCAGGTGACGGTCGGCGCGTCGGCCCCCGTGGAGGACCTGGCCGACCGCACCGACACCGTCGCCGCGGCCTACGCGGAGGGGCAGCGCTGCCTGGACGCCCTGCGCCTGCTCGGCAGAGTGGGGGAGGGCGCGGCCGCGGAGGACTTCGGCTTCCTCGGTCTGCTCCTCGCGGAGAGCCGGGACATCTCCGGGTTCGTCGAACGCACCATGGGAGAGGTCGTGACGTACGACCGGCGCAGGGGGACCGACCTCGTGCGCACGCTCGACGCGTACTTCGCCTCGGGCATGAGCCCGGCCCGCACCAAGGACGCGCTGCACGTGCACGTGAACACGGTGGCGCAACGCCTGGAGCGAATAGGGCGCCTGCTCGGCCCGGACTGGCAGTCGCCCGCGCGTGCCCTGGAGATCCAACTCGCGCTGCGGCTGCACCGGTTGGCCGGGACGATATCGGGCTGACGGGCGGGTCGCGGGTCGCGGTGCTCAGTGTGTCGTGTGACGGCAAGGCCCCCGCACGCGGGGTGCGTACGGGGGCCGGGGGAGCGGTGGCCGGGTCAGGCGGTGTGGGCGTCCGCCGTTCGGGCCGCGGCCGACTTCTCGCCGGCGGCGTCGTCCTCGTCGATCTGGGCCAGGTCGCGATGCCTGGTCTCTTTCGCGACGCCCACCGCGATCAGCGTCAGGACGGCGGCGGCGATCACGTACAGAGCGATCGGGGTGGAGTTGCCGTAGTCCACGAAGAGCGCAGTGGCGATGAGCGGCGCGGGCGCTCCGGCGGCGACCGAGGCGAACTGCGCGCCGATCGAGGCGCCCGAGTAGCGCATCCGCGTCGCGAACATCTCGGAGAAGAAGGCCGCCTGCGGTGCGTACATCGCCCCGTGCAGGACGAGGCCCACGGTCACGGCGAGGATCAGGTTCCCGAAGCCCCCGGTGTCGATGAGCGAGAAGAACGGGAACATCCACAGGCCCACGCCCGCGGCCCCGAGCAGATAGACGGGCCTGCGTCCGACCCGGTCGGAGAGCGCGCCCCAGGCCGGGATGACCGCGAAGTGTACGGCGGAGGCGATGAGTACGGCGTTCAGCGCGGTCTGCTTGGAGACACCGGCCGACGTGGTGGCGTACACGAGGATGAAGGCGGTGATGACGTAGTAGCTGATGTTCTCGGCCATGCGGGCGCCGATGGCGACGAGGACGTCGCGCCAGTGGTGGCGCAGCACGTCGACGAGCGGCGTCTTCTCGCTCGCGTCGCCCGATGCGGCCTTGCGTGCCTCGGCCCGGGCCAGCGCCTCCTTGAAGACAGGTGACTCATCGACGGACAGACGTATCCACAGTCCGACCATGACGAGGACGCCGGACAGCAGGAACGGGATGCGCCAGCCCCACGCGGTGAAGGCGGAGTCGGAGATGAGCGCGGTCAGCAAGGAGAGCACGCCGGTGGCGAGCAGTTGTCCCGCGGGCGCTCCGGTCTGTGGCCAGGAGGCCCAGAAACCGCGCCGCTTGGCGTCCCCGTGCTCGGAGACGAGGAGCACGGCGCCGCCCCACTCGCCGCCGAGCGCGAAGCCCTGGATCAGGCGCAGGACGGTGAGCAGTACGGGAGCGGCCACGCCGACCGTGGCGTACGTCGGCAGGAGGCCGATCGCGAACGTCGCCGAGCCCATCATGAGCAGGCTCAGGACCAGCAGCTTCTTGCGGCCGATCCGGTCGCCGTAGTGCCCGAAGACGAGCGCGCCGAGCGGCCGCGCCGCGAATCCGACAGCGTACGTCAGGAACGAGAGGAGCGTGCCGACGAGCGGGTCGGTGTTGGGGAAGAAGAGCTTGTTGAAGACCAGTGCGGCGGCGGAACCGTAGAGGAAGAAGTCGTACCACTCGATCGTGGTGCCGATGAGGCTCGCGGCGACGATCCGCCGGAGGCTCGCGGGCGGTGGGGGAGCGGTTGCTGCGGAGGCCATGTGGACCACTTCCAGGCGTTGGGCGGGGACGGGTACGTGTCGGCACAAGGTAGAAAGACGCAGGTCAACGGCACATGTGGTGGGGCACCATAGTTTTGGGCGGTGCTATGCGGGGAGCCACCATGAGGAGACGGTGAGCAGCGTCAAGTTCCGTGCGCGTCGGCGTGTCGCGACAGCGCGACGCCCATGAGCCTCCCCAGTCGCTGGGCCAGGTGGATCAGACTGATCGTCAGTGACGAGGGCGTAGGGGTCGGACACGTCGTCAGGGATGACGACCGGCGCATCAGACCCGTCGTCAGGGATCAGGGCGGGCGCGGGTCGGACGCCTCGTCAGCGAAGAGGACTGCCGGATCGGACTGGGCGTCAGCGATGAGGACGCGGGGATCGGACCCGTCGTCAGCGATCGGGGTGCGTCAAGCCGCTGGTCCGGATGGGTCGGGTGCGCGCAGTCGTGTCGGGGCCGATCGGGTTGTCCTCAAATCGGTCTGCGAGCGGGAAGTCAGGGAACCTCTGTGGCGAAATGCCTGGTCAGGATCTGTGACTTGCCCCAGAGTCGAGCCATTGGAGGCCGATTGGGTGACGTCGCGGCCATCGATCCCGCGCGTGGCTCGAGTGGTGCGCGGGCTGCCTTTGACTGACGGTGATCAGGTCGGGGCCGAGTAATTCGAGCTGACAAAGCGTCAGTGGCTCGGCCGTGGCGGAAGGACTTCGACGATGCGTACTGCCCGCATGCTTCTCGCTACCGCGACGGCTACGGCCGCACTCGCCATCGCTGCTCCTGGTGCGTTCGCCGCCGCCGCAGGCGACTGGGACAACGACGGCTCTTCCTACAGCTCGGAGCACGACAAGGACAGCAACCGCAAGGACGAGCACGGCTCCGGCAAGGACGACCGTGGCGGCTACGGCAAGGACGAGCACGGCTCCGGCAAGGACGACCGCGGTGGCAAGGAGCGCGGCGACGACCACGGCAAGCCGCGTGGTGGCATGCACACCGGTGGTGGCGCCCTCACCGTGGTGAAGGGGGACGACGGGGACGACGACTGGAGCCAGGACGAGAACAAGAAGGGTGACTCGGACGAGCACGGCGACCGCGGCGACAAGAAGCGCGGTGACGACCACGGCAAGCAGGACGGCGGCTACGGCAAGGACGACCGCGGCGGCTACGGCGACGACCACGGCAAGCCGCGTGGTGGCATGCACACCGGTGGTGGCGCCCTCTCCATGGTGAAGGGGGACGATGGGGACGACGACTGGAGCCAGGACGAGAACAAGAAGGGTGACTCGGACGAGCACGGCTCCGGCAAGGACGAGCACGGTTCCGGCAAGGACGAGCACGGCTCCGGCAAGGACGACCGCGGCGGCTACGGCAAGGAGCGCGACGACCACGGCAAGCCGCGTGGTGGCATGCACACCGGTGGTGGCGCCCTCACCCTGGTGAACGACGACGACTGGACCAAGGACAAGGAGAAGTACGACCCGGAGAGCTACAAGAAGGACGGCGACGACTCCGGCAAGGGCTCATGGGGCTCCGACTCCGGCAAGGACGACCGCGGCGGCTACGGCAAGGAGCGCGACGACCACGGCAAGCCGCGTGGTGGCATGCACACCGGTGGTGGCGGGCTCGCCACCACGCCGGGTGTCACCGCAGGCGGCATCGCGATTCTCGGGGTCGCCGCGGCCGGCGCGTTCGCGATGCGCCGTAAGCGCGCATCCGACGCGTCCTGACCGGTGCCCGTCATAGCAGCCGGGGCCGCCGCGTTAACACGTCGCGGCGGCCCGGCTGCCTTCGTTTTTGCGTAGTTCCCTCTTGAAGCTCCCGACCTGGCTGCGCGGTCCCGAACCGCGCTTGCGCTGTTATCGGACCCTTTTGCCGATCCCGATCTTCTTGTGCTGTTCCAGATCTGCTCGTTCCAGTGAGGTGATGCCAGATGGCAGCCCGGTTGCCTTCCCCCAATCAGACCGAGTCCGTGCCGCCCGGGCGCCGATCCCGCATCGGCGCGTGGATCGTGTGGTCCGTCGGAATCGTCGTCCTGGCGGTGAGTCTGTTCGGCGGTAATGACACGACGTCAGACACATCCGATTCCTCCGGTGCGTCGGGGCCCGCGGTGGCGTACGCGCCGTCCTCGGACGCCGTGCCGCCCGCGCCGTCGGAGCCGCCCGAGCCGCCCGCCGCGCCCGTGCCGCCCGCGGCGCCCGAGGAGCCCGTGCCGTCCGCGGCGTCCGTGGCGCCCGTCGGAAAGCATCTGCCGCCGGCCAGGCCCACGCGGCTGCTCATCCCGAAGATCGGCGTGAACGCCCCCTTCACCGCGCTCGCCATCGGCCCCACGGGCCAGCTGCAGCCCCCGCCCGCCGCCGACACGAACCTGGTCGGCTGGATGGCCGACGGCGTGACCCCGGGCGAGACCGGTACCTCGATCATCGCCGGGCATGTCGACACGAAGACGTCCGCCGCGGTGTTCGCCGGCCTCAGGAATCTGAAGCCGGGGGACACCTTCACCGTCCAGAGGGACGACTCGCGCACGGCCTCCTTCGTGGTCGACAGCGTCGAGACGTTCGCGAAGAACAACTTCCCCAACGAGCGTGTCTACGGGGACACGCCTCAGGCTCAGGTCCGGCTGATCACCTGCACCGGGGTGTACGACCACGTCAAGAAGGACTACATCGACAACCTGGTCGTCTTCGCCCATCTCGTCTGAGGTCGGCGGGAGTTGTCAGTCCAGGTCCAGGACTCCCATGAGGGCGTCCCGCAGTTCCTTCCCGGGATCCGCCGCCGGCCCTTCGGACCGCCACGCGACGAACCCGTCGGGGCGGACGAGGACCGCACCCCCCGGGGCGACACCGTGGGTCTCCGCCCAGTCCACGTCGCCTACGGGGGACAGCTCCGCGTCGGGCCCATTGCCGATGCGGTACGAGTCGAGCGGCACGGCCATCCGTTGCGCGATGGCCGTGGCCGCGTGGTGCCACGGGCCGTCGCCGTCCGCCGAACTCAGGAGCACCATCGACCGCTCGTACAGGTCGAGGGTGGAGACCCGGGTGGCGGCGCGGTTCAGCCACATGTGGGGCGCGCGGCTCCCGGGCTCGCCGGTCAGCCGCATTCCCTCGGGTACGACCGGCGTCGCCGGGTCGGCACCGAGGACCGCGCCGCGCGGATAGCGGTAGCCCAGCGCCACGTTGAGGATTCCGCCCTTCTTGCCACCGGGGCCGCCTGCTCCCGGTCCGCCCGGTCCGCCGGCTTCCGGGTTGGGGGTGTATCCCGGGTGGCTGTGCTCGACCGATCGCGTCGAGGCGCGGGCGCTCGTCGCCTCCGCGACCGGCCGGCGCTCCAGGTCGTAGGACTCCAGCAGACCGGGGCCGGCCCAGCCGCCAAGGACGGCGGCCAGCTTCCAGGCGAGGTTGTGCGCGTCCTGGATACCGGTGTTGGAGCCGAACGCCCCGGTGGGGGACATCTCGTGGGCAGAGTCGCCGGCGAGGAACACCCGGTGGTCCGAGTACCGTTCGGCGACCCGCTCGGCGGCGTGCCAGGCGGCCCTGCCGGTGATCTGCACATCGAGGTCCGGAACTCCGGTGGCCCGCCGGATGTGTTCCGTGCAGCGCTCGTCAGTGAACTCCTCGAGCGTCTCGCCGTTCTCGGGGTGCCAGGGAGCGTGGAACACCCAGTGCTCACGGTTGTCGACCGGCAGCAGGGCGCCGTCGGCCTCTGGGTTCGTGAGGTAGCACACGATGAAGCGCCGGTCGCCGACGGCGTCCGCGAGACCGCGCGAGGTGAACGTGATGCTCACGTTGTGGAACAGGTCGCCCGGGCCGCTCTGCCCGATGGCGAGCCGCTCGCGGATGGGGCTGCGCGGGCCGTCCGCCGCGACGAGGTAGTCCGCCCGGACGGTGGTGTGCTCGCCCGTGTCGCGGCTCTTGAGCTGCGCGGTCACACCCTGGGCGTTCTGCTCGAACGACATCAGTTCGGTGTGGAACCGCAGGTCCCCGCCCAGCTCCCGCGCGCTCTCCAGAAGTACGGGTTCGAGGTCGTTCTGACTGCACAGGCACCAACCGCCAGGGCTGAAGCGGGCGAGCCCGCCACCGGGGTCGATCTCCTTGAACAGCCACTCGCCGGCGTCGCCCACCAGGGTCGGCGTCTGCAGGATGCCGTGGTTGTCGGCCAGGACCGACGCGGCGTCCTCGATGCGCTGCTGGATTCCGGCCACCCGGAACAACTCCATCGTGCGCACGTTGTTGCCGCGCCCGCGGGGATGGATCGACGTGCCCGAGTGGCGCTCCACGAGCATGTGCGGGACGCCGAGACGCCCCAGGAACAGCGAGGTCGAAAGGCCCACCAGGGAGCCGCCGACGATGAGTACCGGCACGTGCTCGGCACCCTCGGACGCCGCTTCCGATCGGTTCATCGTTTCTCCTTCGTGGATACCCCCGGCTTTGGCCGGGGGAGGAAGCGAAGCTCCCGCGTGAGCGGGGCAGGGAAAGCAGATTCGCCGCCAGGGCGGATCGGCGTACATCGAAACCGCTGGCGAGGGGCACCACACAGAGCAATGGGGCTCAACTGTCAGTCCTCCCGGGTAGGTTCCGATGCATGACGACAGATGCGACCACGCAGGGGGCCGGCTATTGCCGGTACACCTACCGTGTGCGTCTGTCGGTGTCGGCCCGCACTGCGCTCGAAGCTGAGTGGGACCGGGCGCGTTGGGTGTGGAATGAGTGCGTCGCCAAGTCCAAGGCCGTCCACGCGCACAACCGGGCCAGCGGCGAGAGGACGACGTGTGGGCCGGTCCAGCTCGCGGCGATGCTGACCGAGGCCCGATCGCGTACGCCGTGGCTGGCCGATGGTGCCTGTGTTCCTCAGCAGCAGCTGATACGCGACTTCGGCAAGTCGCGTGCGAAGGCCCTCAAGGACATCAAGGCGCGGTTGCCGATGCGGCAGCGGGCCGGGATGCCGAGGTACAAGAAGAAGCGGGAAGCGCTGCCCACCCTCGAATACACCAAGCGGGGGTTCCGTCTCAAGGACGGCATTCTGCATCTGGCCGGTCACATCGTGGTGCGGCCGGTGTGGTCGCGCGTGCTGCCCGAGCCGCCTTCGTCGGTGCGCGTGTACCGCGATGCGGTGGGGCACTGGTGGGCGTCGTTCGTTGTCCCCGCACAGAGCGAGAGGCTGCCTGTAACCGGTCGCGTGATCGGAATCGACTGGGGCGTCAAGGAGACCGCGACCACCACATCCGACGGCCACGACCTTCCCCATTGCCAGCACGGGCGGACAGCCGCGCAGAAACTTGCCCGCTATCAGCGGATGATGGCCCGGCGCCGCCCCGCGAAGGGACAGGCCGGATCGAAGGAATACCGCGAGGCAAAGCGGCAGAGGGCGAAACTGCACCGCAAGGTCGCGGCCCAGCGGCAGGACACCGGCCGCAAGTGGGCCAAGAAGGTCGTCCGTGACCACGACGCCTTGGCCATCGAGGACTTCAAGCCGAAGTTCCTCGCGAAGTCGACCATGGCCAGGAAAGCAGCAGATGCCGCGATCGGCGCCACCAAGGCGGCGCTTGTCGAGATGGCCAGGAAGCACGGCCGGACCATCCATCTGGTACACCCCGCGCACACCACGATGGACTGCGCGCAGTGCGGAGCGAGAACCAAGCACGCACTACCTCTTTCGATGCGAACGTATGCCTGCACCGCACGCGGAGCCGTCTCGCCCAGAGACAAGAACTCCGCCCGCGTGATGCTGGTCCGGGCTGGTCTTCCACCCGGCTAGTGCTGATCGTGTAAGACCTGCCCCCCGCCGGGGGGCAGGCGACGTGAGCTAGGAATCCCCCTCGCCTACGAGGGGGAGGAGTCAATGCTTGCCTCCAGCCGCAGCCCAGCCACCGCGGGTGAGTCGGGGGTTGTGTGCACAGTCCATGCCTCCCCGCGTCGCTTCGCCCCTCGGAGCGCCCGGATGGGTGCCTTGGTCACCCGTACGGCGTTTGTGGATCGCGCCCTCCGGGGGCCCGATCGACGATCGGCTCATGGCGACCCCGGCATTTCGGACGCGGTGGTCGTTCCTGATCTTCTGAAGAAGAGGAGAGGTGTGCCGTATGACCCCCATCTCAGGACGTATATCGCAGTCGGCCTTCGACGGTTCCAAGTTGCGAGTGATCCTCCTGCTCGACCTGTACGAGGGAGCGCAGCAGCAGTTCCTGGACGCGTACGAGCACATGCGCAATCAGGTCGCGTCCGTGCCCGGTCACATCAGTGACCAGCTCTGCCAGTCGATCGAGAACCCCTCGCAGTGGCTCATCACCAGCGAGTGGGAGAGCGCCCCGCCCTTCCTCGCCTGGGTGAACAGCGAGGAGCACGTCGAGACCGTCAGGCCGATGCACAGCTGCGTCAAGGACACCCGGTCGATGCGCTACAGCATCCTCCGGGAGACCAGCCCCGCCGAGTCGGTCACGCCGGCGCCGGCGGCGGCGAACGCGGTGACGGCCCGGGTGGGCGACGGCGCGGCGCGCCACGCCCTCACCTTCACCGTCAAGCCGGGCTCCGAGTCGAAGGTCGCGGAGATCCTGGCCGGGTATCAGTCACCCCAAGCTCAGGTCGACGACACCACCCGCCTGCGCCGCACCTCGCTCTTCATGCACGGCAACCGCGTCGTGCGTGCCGTGGAGGTGGAGGGCGACCTCCTCGCCGCGCTGCGTCACGTCGCCCGCCAGCCCGAGGTGCAGGCGGTCGAGGAAGCCATCAACCCCTACCTCGAGCAGCACCGGGACCTGACCGACGCCGATTCGGCGCGGGTCTTCTTCACCCGGGCCGCGCTCCCGGCCGTCCACCATGTGGTGTCCGACGTTCCGGTACCGCGCGACCTGCGGCGTCACGCGCTGTACTACCCGGCCAAGAAGGGCCGCGGGATGGACCTGGCCCGGTTGCTGGCCGAGCAGGACGCGATCGCGGCGGACGACCCGGACAACCCGGTGTACGGCAGCACCGTCTTCCAGCGCGACGACATCGTGGTGCGTCTCATCGACATCACGGGTGAGCTCGACAGCGACCCCGTCGCCTCCCTCGGACTCAAGGGCGCGAACAAGAGCGCGGAGCTCGAGCAGCTCCTCGACGGCGCAGCGATCGGTGTCGAGGGCTCCCTGCAGACGGAGCGCAACATCAACCGGCTCCTGTCGCACGCCGACATGATGCCCATCACCGACCGCAGCTCGGCGGGTTCCTGACGGACAACTGCGGGGGTGTCCGTGGGCGCTGCCCCGGACGCCGCCGCCGCACCCGGAGGTATCAACCATGACCAAGAATCCACGCATCGTGGACTTGAGCGAGACCGAACCAAACCGCCGCCGAGGAGGTGACCTGCGGGCCATGCTCACGCCCGCGACGGTCGGCTCCACCAGCGGGTTCATGGGCCTGGCCCTCGTCCAGCCCGGCGAGCGCATCGGCGAGCACTACCACCCGTACTCGGAGGAGTTCGTCTACGTCGTCAACGGCTCCCTCGAGGTGGACCTGGATGGCGAGACGCATGAACTCCGCCCGGACCAGGGCCTGTTGATCCCGATCAACATGCGGCATCGTTTCCGCAACGTCGGCGACGTGGAGGCCCGTATGGTCTTCCACCTCGGCCCGCTCGCCCCGCGCCCCAGCCTCGGCCACGTCGACACGGAGGTGACCGAGGGCGCCGAAGCCGGACCCGGGTTCATCACCGGCGGTCCGGACCTGACCGCGCCAGGACACGGACAGGCGTCCGAGCGTAGTGGGGCCATAACGTGACCCGGCGGGTGGCTGTCACCGGAGTCGGTGTAGTCGCCCCGGGTGGTATCGGGGCGAGCGCGTTCTGGGATCTTCTCGCCAACGGCCGTACCGCGACCCGAGGCATCACGCTCTTCGACCCGGTGGGCCTGCGCTCACGCATAGCCGCCGAGTGCGACCTTGACCCGGTCGCGCACGGCCTCGACCCGGAACTGGTCGAACACGCCGACCGGTACATCCAGTTCGCGGTCATCGCCGCCGACGAAGCCGTCAAGGACTCCGGACTCGACACCGGGGTCGAGGACCCCTGGCGCATCGGGGTGTCCCTCGGCAGCGCCATCGGCGGCACCACCCGCCTGGAGCGGGACTACGTGCTGGTCAGCGAGGGCGGGAAGCGCTGGGACGTGGACCACCGCGCGGCAGAACCGAAACTGCACATGGCGTTCTCGCCGAGCACACTCGCCTCGGTCGTCGCCGAGCAGTTCGGTGCCCAGGGCCCGGTGCAGACGGTGTCCACCGGCTGCACCTCCGGGCTCGACGCGGTCGGCTACGCCTTCCACACCATCGAGGAAGGCCGCGCCGACATCTGCATCGCCGGGGCGTCGGACTCGCCGATCTCCCCGATCACGATGGCGTGCTTCGACGCCATCAAGGCGACGTCGCCCAACAACGACGACCCCGAGCACGCCTCCCGCCCCTTCGACGCCGACCGCAACGGCTTCGTGATGGGCGAGGGCGCCGCGGTGCTCGTCCTGGAGGACTACGAGCACGCCCGTGCGCGTGGCGCGCACATCTACTGCGAGCTCAGCGGCTACGCCACCTATGGCAACGCCTACCACATGACCGGTCTGACCAGCGAAGGCCTGGAGATGGCCCGGGCGATCGACAACGCGCTCGGCCAGGCCCGCCTCGACCCCACGCTGATCGACTACGTCAACGCCCACGGTTCGGGCACCAGACAGAACGACCGCCATGAGACGGCCGCGGTCAAGGTGTCCCTGGGAGCTCACGCCTACGACACACCCATGAGCTCCATCAAATCCATGGTGGGCCACTCCCTGGGCGCGATCGGCGCGATAGAGGTGGTCGCCTGCGTCCTTGCCATGAAGCACCAGGTGGTGCCGCCCACGGCGAACTACGAGACCCCCGACCCCGAGTGCGACCTGGACTACGTACCGCGCACCGCACGCCCGCGAAAGCTGCGGAACGTGCTCTCCGTCGGCAGCGGATTCGGCGGATTCCAGTCCGCGGTGCTCCTGACCGAACCAGGTGGGAGGACACGATGAGCAGTGAACGCGCCCGTGGCGCGGCCATCACCGGGATCGGTGTGATCGCGCCCAACGGACTGCACGCCGACGCGTACTGGAAATCCGTCCGGGAGGGCCTCGGCGCCCTGGACCGGATCACCCGCGAGGGATGCGAGGACATGCCGCTCCGCGTCGGCGGTGAGGTCCGCGGCTTCGATCCCGCGGGCCTCATCGAGGAGCGGTTCCTCGTCCAGACGGACCGGTTCACCCACTTCGGTATGGCCGCTGCGGCGCTCGCCCTCGACGAAGCCGGGCTCGGCCGCGGTGACCCCGCGGAGCCGTACTCCATCGGCGTGGTCACCGCGGCCGGTTCCGGCGGCGGTGAGTTCGGACAGCGGGAGCTCCAGAAGCTGTGGGGTCAGGGCTCCAAATTCGTGGGTCCCTACCAGTCCATCGCCTGGTTCTACGCCGCCAGCACCGGACAGATCTCCATCTGGAGCGGTTTCAAGGGGCCGTGCGGAGTGGTCGCGAGCGACGAGGCGGGCGGTCTTGACGCCATCGCGCACGCGGCCCGCACCGTACGGCGCGGAACCGGCGCCATGGTCGTCGGATCCGCCGAGGCACCCCTCGCCCCGTACTCGATGGTGTGCCAGCTCGGCTACCCCGAGCTCAGCACCGCCGAGGACCCCGACCGGGCCTATCTGCCCTTCACGGAGAGAGCCCGCGGGTTCGCGCCCGCCGAGGGCGGCGCGATGCTCGTCGTCGAGGACGAGACCCGCGCCCGCGAGCGGGGGACGGACATCCGGGCCGTGGTGGCCGGCCACTCGGCCACCTTCACCGGCGCCTCCCGCTGGGAGGAGTCCCGAGAGGGGCTCGCCCGCGCGATCAAGGGCGCCCTCGACGAGGCGGGCTGCGCCCCGGAGGAGATCGACGTGGTCTTCGCCGACGCCATGGGTGTACCGGAGGCGGACCGCGCCGAGGCGCTGGCCATCGCCGACGCCCTGGGTGCGCACGGCAGCCGCGTCCCCGTCACTGCACCCAAGACCGGTACGGGGCGTGCCTACTGCGCGGCGCCCGTCCTGGATGTCGTCTCCGCCGTCTTTGCCATGGAGAACGGCCTCGTACCCCCCACACCCAATGTGTTCGACATCTGCCACGACCTCGACCTGGTGATGTCTCGCGCTCGCCCCGCCGAGCTGCGCACCGCCCTGGTCCTCAGCAGGGGACTCATGGGCTCCAACGCGGCGCTGGTAGTGCGCCGCGGCGGCGACTCCGCCCGATAGGACCGGGCGGGAAGGAGAACATTCGCATGATCACCGCAGAACTGACCTTCGACGATCTGGCCGGCCTCATGAAGAAGGCGGCCGGCGTCACCGTGGACCCCCAGCGACTCAAGCAGTCGCCTGACTTCCCGTTCGACTCCGTCGGCCTCGACTCCCTCGGCCTGCTCGGCATCGTGGGCGAGCTCGAGAACCGGTACGGCCAGTCGCTTCCCCAGGACTCGGAGCGCTGCAAGACGCCCCGCGAGTTCCTCGACCTCGTCAACAGCACCCTCAAGGCTGGAGCCTGAGATGTCCGGACACACGGAGAACAGCATCACCATCGACGCGCCCCTCGACCTCGTCTGGGACATCACCAACGACATCGAGAACTGGCCGCAGCTCTTCAGCGAGTACGCGTCCCTCGAAGTGCTCTCCCGCGAGGGCGACACGACGACCTTCCGCCTGACCATGCACCCGGACGACAACGGGAAGGTCTGGAGCTGGGTCTCGGAGCGGACCATGGACCGTGCCAAGCGGACCGTGCGTGCCCGCCGCGTCGAGACCGGGCCCTTCGCGCACATGGACATCCGGTGGGACTACACGGAGACCCCGGAAGGCACCCGTATGGACTGGGTGCAGGACTTCGCCATGAAGCCCGACGCCCCGGTCGACGACGCCTGGATGACGGACAACATCAACCGCAACTCCGTCACGCAGATGGGCCTCATCCGCGACCAGATCGAGCGCGTCGCCCGTGACCGCCAGAAGGCCGCCGTGCCCCGCTGACCGCCGACCGCCCGCCCGCCCGTCCAGGAAGGAATCCCGATGCATCACGCCCTGATCGTCGCCCGCATGGCGCCCGGTTCGGCGCCGGCGATCTCCGACGTGTTCGCCGCCTCCGACCGAGGTGAACTCCCGCGTCTGATCGGCGTCAAGAGCCGTAGCCTGTTCCAGTTCGGCGACGTGTACCTGCACCTCATCGAGTCCGAGGAGGACCCGGCGCCCGCCATCGCACAGGTGGCCGGGCACCCCGAGTTCCGCAGCATCAGCGATCAGCTGTCGTCGTACGTCAGCGCGTACGACCCGCAGACATGGCGCAGCCCCAAGGACGCCATGGCGCACCGCTTCTACCACTGGGACCGGAACAACCCCTCCTGAGCGAGGGCACGACACAACCCGAGGCCGCCGGTCCCGCGTCAGACGCGGAGCCGGCGGCCTCGGGTTGTGTCCGGAGACTGTGTGCGGGTCAGGCGGGCACGGTGCACTCGAAAGCGTGCAGGTACGCGTTGACGGGACGGACCTCGCCGAGGACGAGACCCGCGTCCGTCAGCCGCTCGACCATGCTCAGCCGGGTGTGCTTGGCGCCGCCGACGTTGAGGAGCAGCAGCAGGTCCATGGACGTCGTGAACTTCATCGACGGGGTGTCGTCGACGAGGTTCTCGATGACGATGACGCGGGCACCGGGCCGCGCCGCCTTGCGGACGTTGGCCAGCGCCCTGCGGGTGCTGTCGTCGTCCCACTCCAGGATGTTCTTGATGATGTAGACATCCGCCTGGACCGGGATGTCCTCGCGGCAGTCACCGGCGATGATGCGCACCCGTGAGGACAGCGCACCGCCGTCGCGCAGGCGCGGATCGGCGTTCTCGACCACCCCCGGCAGGTCGAGCAGCGTCCCGTGCATGTCGGGGTGCTTCTCCAGCAGACCGGCCACGACCTGCCCGTGACCGCCGCCGATGTCCGCGACCGAGGCCACGCCCTCCAGATCGAGGAGGGCGGCGACGTCGCGCGCGGACTGCTCGCTGGACGTCGTCATGGCGCGGTTGAACACGTGCGCCGACTCGGGAGCCTCCTCGTTGAGATAGGTGAAGAACTCAGTGTCGTACACGTCCTCGAAGACGTTGCGGCCGTGGCGCACCGCCTCGTCGAGCTTCGGCCAGACGTTCCAGGTCCACGGCTCGGTGCACCACAGCGCGATGTAGCGCAGGCTGTGCGGGTCGTCCTCGCGCAGGAGCCGGGACATGTCCGTGTGCGCGAACGTGCCGTCCGGGCGCTCCGTGAAGACGCCCTGGCTGGCCAGTGCGCGCAGCAGTCGGCGCAGTGTCAGCGGCTGGGTCTTCAACTCAGCCGCCAGGTCCTCCACGCTCATGGGCGTGTCGCCCAGGGCGTCGGCCACGCCCAGGCGGGCGGCCGCGCGTACGGCGGCGGCGCACGCGGCCCCGAAAACCAGCTCCCGCAGGCGCATGGGTGACTGGGGAGCCTGATCGACGGTCGTCATCTGTTGCCTCGCTTCTGCTGGCGTGATGTGTGCGGACATGGCATGGGCCCTCAGCACCTTCCGGCGGGCACGGACACCGCGCACCTGTTGTCGCGGTACTTGTTGCCCTTGCCCTTGTCCTGGGTGACCAGGTCGGTCGTGTTGCCCATCACGAGGTTGTCGCGGATCTCGTTGCGCTGGTTGAGGGCACCCTTGAAGTTCTTGGCGAGCACGATGCCGCCCGACATCGGGGCCTTGCCGACGTTGTCCACGACGGTGTTCCCCGCCAACAGCGAGTCCTCGACGCCGGTGAGGACGATGCCCGACCCCTGGATGTAGGGCAGGCGCGCGGTCGCGGGGCAGTACTTGCTGTTGTCGTGCACGTAGTTGTTCCGCACCGTCAGTGCGCCGGGGCGCGGTTTGTTCTCGTCACCCACGAGCATCATCGCGGCGCAGTTGCCGGCCGCCTCGTTGTGCGCGACCGCCAGGTTCCGCAGCCGCCGCACGGTGACGCCGATCCGGTTGCCGAGCATCCGGTTGTGGCTGACCACCGTCCCATCGGTGTCCAGGGCCCCCTCCTCGGCGTAGACCGTGTTGCCCAGGAAGAGGCCGGCGTCGCCGTTGCCCTCGACCGTGTCGTTGCGGACCACCCCGCGCACGGACCGTTCCTGGCCGATGCCCCACTGGCCGTTCTTCTCGGAGGTCACTCCCTCGATCCGGAGACGATCGGTACCCGTCGCCCACAGACCGTTCTTGGTGAAACCACGAAGAGTCAGGGAGCGCACGGTGACGCGTTCGACGGGCTTGCTCTTGGTCCCGGTCACGCAGATGCCGTTGCCGGCCTTGGCACATGCGTTGTCGGCGGACTTCGTGCCGGGGACGATGACGGTGGACCGGGCGCTCGCGCCCCGCAGCGTCACTCCGGACACGGTGATGGTGACGCTCTCGTGGTAGGTGCCGGGGGAGAGGACGATGACGTCTCCCGGCTTTGCCGTGTTCACGGCTTTCTGGATCGACTCGCCCGGTTTCACCCGGTGCACCGATCGGCAGTCGGCCGACGGGGCCGCGGCCCCCACGCTCGACGCGACGACGGCCGCGGTGCATGCGAGGTACGCAATCTGTCGCTTGGTCATATGGCGAAGCTACGAGCGGGTGTTCCGGCCCGCCACTGCTGATCGCCCAGGTGGGCCGCCACCTACGCTGTGGGTGAGCCGAACGAGCGGAAAAGGGGGCGGCGCATGGCCACTTGGGGGCTGATCGTCGAGATGACCGTGGGTACGGGGGAGCGCAAGCACATGGAGGCGTCCGTGCTTCGCGCGCATGTGGAGGGCTCACTTGAAGGCTCCCCTCCCTGGAGGGAGGAGATTCTCCACCCTCCAGGGCTGAGCGGGGATTTACGGCTCAGGCAGCCTCCTGGTCCAGCGGACCAGGAGGTCTTGCACCCTCAGCACCGTCCGGGTTCCAACCTGCCCGGACCAGCATCACGCGGGCGGAGTTCTTATCCCGGGGGGACACGGCTCCGCACACGGTGCAGGCATACGTTCTCATCGAGAGAGGGAGTGCGTGCTTGGTTCTCGCTGCGCACTGCGCACATTCCATCGTGGTGTGCGCCGGGTGCACGAGACGGACGTCCCGTGCGTGTTTGCGGCCCATCTCGACCAGGGCGCGCTTCGTCGCGGCGATGGCGGCGTCGGCCGCTGTGCGGGCCATCGTGGTCTTCGCGAGGAACTTCGGCCGGAAGTCCTCCACCGCAACCCCGTCATGGCCACGCATCACGGACGTGGCCCACTTGCGGCCGGTGTCCTCACGCTGCCTCGCGATCTTCTTGTGCACCTTGGCGGCCTGTGCCTGCGCCTTCCGATAACCCTTGGATGCGGGCTGCCCTTTCGGGCGCCGGCGCCGGGCCATCATCCGCTGGTACTTCGCGAGCCGCTGCGCGGCCCGCTTGCCGTGCCCGGCATGCGGGAGGTCGTAGGCGTCATCCGTGGTGGTGGCCGTCTCCTTCACACCCCAGTCCACCCCGAGAACCCGCCCGGTGGCGGGCAGCGGTTCGCTCTGCGCGGGAGCGACGAAGGACACGTACCAATGCCCAAGCGTGTCCTGGTACACGCGAACGCTCGACGGGTCGGCCGGAAGGTCCCGCGACCACACCACGCTCAGCACGATCCCGCCCGCGAGGTGCAGACGACCGTCCTTAAGCCGGAAACCGCGCTTCGTGTAGTTCATGCCCGGCTTGGCGTCCCGCTTGCGCTTGAAGTGGGGCATCCCCGCCCGACGGTGCTGCGCAAGCCGGTCCTTGATGTCCTTCAGCGCCTTCGCCCTCGACTTGGTGAAGTCGCGGATCACCTGCTGCTGCGGCACGGACGCGCCCTGAGCCAGCCACGGCGTCACTTTGCGGGCCTCGGTCAGCAGCTTGTCGAGCTGGGCCGGACCGCACGTCAGCTTCTCGCCGCCCGCTCTGCTCTGCGCGTGGACCTGCCTGGACTTGGCCACGCACTCGTTCCACAGCCACCGGCAGCGATCCCACTCGGCGTCGAGCGCGCGCCGGGCCGTGGCCGACAGGCGCACACGAAAGGTGTACCGGGCATGCCCGGCCCCCTGCGTGATCGCTCCACTCGTCATACACCCGAACCTACCCGGGAGGACTGACAGTCGAGAGTTTTTGATCGCTGTCGGCACGCTCGCCCCGACACGCGGTGGACGGTCTTTCGCCCCGGGGGCGAAACCCCTGTCTCCTGTCCTGCTCCGCAGGAGTCCGACTCCTCCCCGGCCTGAAGGCCGGGCATCCTCGGAGGAACCCGGTGAAGAGGCCCTGGCGGAGCTGGGGGAGTGGATCGGGCGCTACACGCCGGAGCATCCACGCAGTCCGAAACGCAGTCGGATCTTCCGTACCGCCGACGGGTTCCTGCTCGTCGTCGACGGTGCCTGGCAGTCCTTCAGTTCCCGGTTCACGGTCGCGGAGCTGGTGAAGGACAGCGCCGCGCCGCAGCCGGTGCCGTCGCCCGCGCCCCCGCCCGAGGACGCCGCTCCGGCGCCCTCGGGTCCGACCGTGGACCGGTACGCGGACGGGGTGCCGGTGAAGCCGGCCTGGCTGGGCCGCACCGACCTGCCGTGACCGCACGGGTCGAGAGGCGCTAGGCGCCGGCGGACACCGGTGAGTCGGTCCGCGCGGCCACCGAGTTGTCGGTCACGGACTTGGGGATCGGCCGGTCGTCGCGCAGGGCCTGCCAGACCTGGTGGGACGCCTTGGTCAGCGGCAGGACGCGGCCGGCGTCCTGGGCGTCGTAACTGACGGGCAGCGTGATCATGTTCATGTGGTCGGGGCTGATGCCCTTCAGGTCCTTCGCCAGACCGAGCAGTTTGTCCGCGGACGCGAGACCGGAGTCGGCACTCACGGTCTTGGTCGCGGTGTCGGCGAGTTCGTACGCCCTGGCGGGGTTGCTGACCACGCCGATCGACTCGGCGCGGTGGATCAGTGCCTTGATGAAGGTCTGCTGGAGCTGGATCCGGCCCAGGTCGCTGCCGTCGCCGACGGCGTGCCTGGTCCGCACGAGTGCCAGTGCCTGTTCACCCTTGAGGGTGTGCTTGCCTGCGCTCAGGGACAGATGGCTGCTGGTGTCCCTGATGGCCCGGTGGGTGGTGATGTCGACACCGCCGAGCTCGTCGACGAACTTCTGGAAGCCCTTGAAGTCGACCTCGAGATAGTGGTCCATGCGCACGCCCGACATCTTCTCCACCGTCTTCACGGTGCAGGCGGGGCCGCCTACCTGGTACGCCGCGTTGAACATCGACTGAGGCTCGCCCGGTGCCGTGCCGCCCGACGGGTTCGCGCACTGCGGCCGGTCGACCATCGTGTCGCGGGGGATGCTGACGACGGAGGCCGTTTTGTGGCTCTTGTCGACGTGCAGCACCATCGCCGTGTCCGAGCGGGCGCCGGTGACGCCCGTGCCGTACTTGCCGTGTGTGCCGGCGCGCGAGTCGGAGCCGAGGAGCAGGATGTTCATCGCCCCGTCGTGGCCCGCGTCCGGGCGGTTCTTGCCCAGTACGGCGTTGATGTCCGTGCCCTTGAGGTTCCCGTTCAGGTGCGACCACGCGTAGGCCACGCCACCGCCGCCGACGAGGACGGCGCCGAGTGCGGTGTAGGTGATGATGCGCAGCCGTTTCCTGCTTGACCTGCCGCGTGAGCGGTGCAGGTTCGCGGACCCGTAGCCGGGGTGGTCAAGGGCGTCGGCTGAGGGCGCGTGCCCTTCGTCTCCGCTGTGGTGCGGCATGGGCGCTGCCCTCCGTTCGAGGGTTTGAGGTGTGCCGTGGATCAGTTACGGCGTGTGGTGACGACGGCTCAGTACGCGGAGTTGACGTTGTCGATGGAGCCGTAGCGGTCGGCGGCGTAGTTGGCGGCCGCGGTGATGTTGGCGACCGGGTCCGTCAGGCTGTTGGCGGTGCCGGCGACGTGGTAGGCGTTGAAGGTCGGCTGGATCACCTGCAGCAGGCCCTTGGACGGGGTGCCCTTGACCGCGTTGACGTCGTAGCCGTTCACGGCGTTCGGGTTGCCGGACGACTCACGCATGATGTTGCGGTGCAGACCCTCGTAGGAGCCGGGGATGCCCTTGGCCTTCATGACCTTGAGGGCCTCGTTGATCCAGGCGTCGACGTTGTTCCCGTCGGTGGCCTTCTTCGTCGATACCGAAGGAGCGGCCTTCGGCGCCGCGGCGGGCTCGGCGGCCTGCGCGGGGGACGGGGCGAAGGTCAGTGCCGCGCCCGCGAGACCGGCGGCGGCCAGGACCGTGACGGTGGCGCGCTTGAAGCGGGTGGGGCGGGCGGCAGCGGTGATCTGAGTGGAGAAGGCCATGCGGGATTACCTCTTCATGCTCGGGGACATCGTGCGGCGCCGGCCGTGTGGTGGCGCTGGGAGCGGAGTGGAGATCCGCGTCCTGACCCGGGGGTCCGGAGCGAGCGACTTCGCTCGTGCTCCGACCCGCTCTCCGGGACGACAGCCATAGTTAGCGATCCCGGAGAGGGTGCGCAAGGATGTGACGTACTACCCCACTACGGAGGAATGTCCGAAATGACCTGATGTGGTGCCCTCTGTGCACCACTGGGCGGCCTTATCTGCTACTACCGCCTCTAGTATGTGATCTGGCTCCTATGGGGTGCTTCACAGGCCCGGCCCCCTCCGCGTTACCCACGTCACGCGTTCAGCCCGGTTCGGAGGCCAGGATGATGCCCTCGCAGGGCGACTCTCTTGAGGAGGCGGAATGGGTGGAACCACGCGGCAGGTCGACTTCGTGACCGAGGGGCCCGTGCCGCTGGCGCTGGACGTGCGCTGGATCCACGGATCGGAGTCGGCGAAGCACAACACCGACCCGGACATCCAGGTGCACCCCTATGACGAGCACACGGTCATCCTGCGCCAGAACATGGCCGTGCATGACGAGGCGCCCTTCCTGTTTCTGCTGTTCGGCAACGCGCGCGCCGTACTCATCGACACGGGAGCCACCGCCTCCGCCGAGTACTTCCCCCTGCGCCGGGTCGTCGACGGGCTCATCGGGGACTGGCTGACGGAGCACCCCCGGGACACCTACGAACTCCTCGTGCTGCACACCCACGCCCACGGGGACCATGTGGCGGCGGATGCCCAGTTCGCCGACCGGCCCCACACGCGCGTGGTCGGGGCGGATCGTGACAGCGCCTGGGCGTTCTTCGGGTTCGCGGACGACCAAGGCCGAGTGGCCCGCGTCGACCTGGGCGGCCGCGTGCTGGAGTGCATGGCCACCCCGGGCCACCATGCGGCGGCCGTCACCTACTACGACCCGCACACCGGGCTCCTGCTCACCGGGGACACGGTCTATCCCGGGCGGCTGTACGTCGAGGACTGGGCGGCGTTCACCGAGTCCATCGACCGCATGGTCGAATTCGCCGCCACCCGTACGGTCACTCATGTGCTGGGCTGCCACATCGAGATGAGCAGCAAGCCGGGCATCGACTACCCGGTCCTGACCACCTGTCAGCCGGACGAGCCACCGCTGGAGATGACGGTCGGGCAGCTGCAGGACATCCGCCGAGCGATCGATGAGATCGGCGACCGGACCGGCCGCCACGTCTTCCCCGACTTCATCATCTGCCGCTCCGACGACTGAGCGCCCCGGCCTGTCACGCCGACCGCCGCGGCGAGACCATGAGGGGGCTGTCTCCGCCGACGGATGATCAATAACCTGGTGGGCGTTGCCTGTTACTGACCGAGGGAGCTTCATGTCCACCGCACAGGTCCCCGACATACTGTCGCCGGAGTTCGCCGAGAATCCGTACCCGGCCTACGCGGCCATGCGTGAGCACTCTCCGCTCATCTGGCACGAGGCCACGCGGAGTTACGTCATCTCGCGGTACGCCGATGTCGAGCGCGTCTTCAAGGACAGGGAGTCGCAGTTCACGACGGACAACTACAACTGGCAGATCGAGCCGGTGCACGGCAAGACGATCCTCCAGCTCAGCGGGCGTGAGCACGCGGTCCGCCGCGCGCTCGTCGCGCCGGCGTTCCGCGGGAGCGACCTCCAGGAGAAGTTCCTGCCGGTCATCGAGCGCAACTCCCGCGAACTGATCGACACGTTCCGTGCCACCGGCTCCGTCGACCTCGTGGGCGAGTACGCCACCCGCTTCCCCGTCAACGTGATCGCCGACATGCTGGGCCTGGACAAGGCGGACCACGCGCGCTTCCACGGCTGGTACACCACCGTCATCGCGTTCCTCGGCAACCTGTCCGGTGACAAGGACGTCGCGGCGGCCGGTGAGCGCACCCGCGTCGAGTTCGCCGAGTACATGATCCCGATCATCCGGCAGCGCCGGGACAACCTCGGCGACGACCTGCTCTCCTCGCTGTGCGCCGCCGAGGTCGACGGCGTCCGCATGAGCGACGAGGACATCAAGGCGTTCTGCAGCCTGCTCCTCGCGGCCGGCGGCGAGACCACCGACAAGGCCATCGCCAGCCTCTTCGCCAACCTGCTCACCCACCCCGAGCAGCTCGACGCGGTCCGCAAGGACCGCACGCTGATCGCCCGCGCCTTCGCCGAGACGCTGCGCTACACCCCGCCCGTCCACATGATCATGCGCCAGTCGGCGACCGACGTGGAGGTGAGCGGCGGCACGATCCCCGCGGGAGCGACCGTCACCTGTCTGATCGGCGCAGCCAACCGCGACGCGGACCGCTACTCGGAGCCCGACCGCTTCGACATCTTCCGCGAGGACCTCACCGCCACGAACGCGTTCTCGGCGGCGGCCGACCATCTGTCCTTCGCGCTCGGCCGGCACTTCTGCGTCGGCGCGCTGCTCGCCAAGGCCGAGGTCGAGATCGGCGTCGGCCAGCTCCTCGACGCGATGCCGGACGTGCGGCTCGCCGACGGGTTCGACCCGGTGGAACAAGGGGTGTTCACCCGCGGCCCGCAGTCCCTGCCGGTGCAGTTCACCCCCGTCACCGTGTGAACCACGTGGCTGGGACCGGCAGTTGACCGGTCCCGGCCGCGTGGTGTCCGTAGATCTCAGTGCGACACGGGAGTGAACTGCACCGGCAGCGCGGTCAGTCCGCGCATCCAGATCGACGGGCGCCAGGTCAGTTCCTGCGGCTCCACGGCGAGCACCAGGTCGGGGAGCCGCTCGAGCAGCGTCTCCACCGCCGTACGGGCGATGACGTCCGCGAGGAGCGGGGCCGGATACGGGCAGCGGTGCTCGCCGTTGCTGAACGACAGATGGGCCGAGTTCTCCGCGCAGACCTGCGAATCGGGCCAGATCTGCGGATCGGTGTTGGCCGCCGCGAGGCCGAGCACCAGACAGTCGCCCGCCCGGATCTGCCGCCCGCCCAGCTGCGTGTTGCGCACCGCCCACCGGCCGATGAAGTTCTGCGTGGGCGTGTCCAGCCACAGCACCTCGTTCAGCGCCTGACCGACACTGAGCCGCCCGCCGGAGACGTTCAGCGCGAACCGCTCGTCGGTCAGCAGCAGACGCAGCGTGTTGCAGATCCAGTTGGCCGTCGGCTGCTGCGCCGCCGCGATGACGGAGATCAGGTCCTGGACGACCTCCTCGTCGGTGAGGCCCGCCGGGTGCGCCAGCATCCGTGACGTGACGTCAGCACCGGGTGACTCCCGCTTCTCCTTGACCAGTTGCTGGATGCGCGCGCCCACCCGGCCGTACGCGGCCACCGGGTCGTCGCCCTCCGCGGCGTCCAGGGAGATCCGCAGATCGTCCACCAACTGCTCGGTGTCGGTGCTGCCCGCGGGCATCCCGCAGAACTGCACCGCCGCCCGCATCGGCAGGGCGTGCGCGAAGGCGGCCATCAGCTCGGCCCGGCCGCTGTCGGCGAACGCGTCGATGAGCTGGTCGGCGATGCGCTCGCAGTCGCGGGCGAGTTCGAACTGGTCGACCGCTTCGAGGGCCTGAGTGATGACGCCCGCGCGCCGCTGGTGCTCGGCGCCCTCCGTCCGATCTTGGGGAGCAGGAGGTGTCCGGCGTCGGTGAGTCCAGCGGGCGTTCGCGGTGAAGCGGATGGCCTGGCGGGTGTCTTTGCGGGACTTGAAGGACGGCTCCCCGAGCCTGGGGCCCTTGCGTTCACCCTTGAGGGAGGCGAAGAAGTTGCTGTACGCACTCTCCGCGTCGCGCAGAGACTGCTGCAGCACCACCGAGGAGACCTCGCCCAGCCAGGCCCGCTGCGGGGTTTTCTTCGCCTCGGTGATCAACCGGCGGGACAGTTCGCCGGCCCTGGGGAAGGGGAGCTTGTTCTCGCGGGCGGTGCGCCGGGCGCGTACCGCGTCGTTGTAGACGACGTGGGCACAGCCGAACGCCCGTCCCAGAGCGGCCTGTTGGCCGCGGGTCGGGTACAAGCGAAAGCTGTACCTCAGCTGCATGAACGGAAACCGTACCCGGTGCGGTGATACCGGGCAGAGGGCAGATCCATACTGATCACCGGCGCCTTCTTGCGATCACGTGTGCGCTGACACCGAGCAGGGCAACGCCCTTCTCCGATCACACGCGTTCACCTGTGCCCCAGGCCGTGTCCAGCCCCGCCGGAAGGCAACCACACCGCTCCGCGGCAGCCCTCACCTACAACGCGTTGGCCCGCTCCGCGGCCCACAACACTGCGCCGCTCCGCGCCGCCACTCATGGATGCGGAGCCTCGGGAATGCCGTTCGGGCGGCCACAATGGAGGTGATTGTCGGCAAAGCGCGGTTGGTCAGGGGCGGAACGGACGTACGGCGCACTTGCCTCGTGCGCGACGCTTTGGCGGATGGACCGGTCAGTCCTCGTGCGGGGCGCGCGTCCTGCGCCACAGCACGCAGGCGGCCCCGCCCGCGAGGGCCGCGCCGAAGCCGATCCGGCCCAGGTCCAGGCCGCCGCCCGCGGTGCTGCCGACTCCGGCGCGTGCGCCGCGATAGTTGTCGCGTGCCAGGTTCATCGGGGTGCTCCACTGCCTGCCGTCGGGACAGGCTCCCTGCACGGACACCTGCGAGCTGGTCCCGACCTCGCCGGCGAGGCGTGCCGTCCCCCTGTACTGGGTGCGGCCGTCCTGCCCGATTCCGCCGCCGAACACGGGGAGTGTGACGGAGCCGGCGGCGAAGGCCTGGGAGCGGGCCGTGATGGAGCCGCGCCCGCCGCCGGCGCAGTAGACCGTGATCTCGGCGGTGGACGAGGCCCCCACCGCCGTGGACGGCGAGAGGCGTGCCTCCGCGTAGGAGTCGCCGTTCGCCGAGCCGCGGTCGCGGGTTCCGTTCGCCGAGCCGCGGTCGCGGGTTCCGTCGTCCGAGCCTCGGTCGCGGGTTCCGTCGTCCGAGCCCCGGTCGCGGGTTCCGTCGTCCGAGCCCCGGTCACGGGTCCCGTCGTCCGAGCCCCGGTCGAGTGGCCCGTCGTCGGAGGGGCTCAAGGGGTTGGTCCGGCCCACCGAGCCGGTCCGGCCCACCTCGTCGGGTGCGGTCACCGAGGCGGGTGCTGCGACGGGGTGCTGCGCGGCTGCGGTCCCGGGCGCGAGCGCGGTGAGGCAGGCGGTCGTCGTGATGACGGTGGCTATGGGGCAGAACATGAGGCGTCTCCGGTCCCTGTGCCGCAGCGGCAGAGGGAGCTGCGGTCCTGGTCAGGACGCTAGTGAGCCCGGGCGGACGGCGCCCGCAGGGTTAGGCCGATCGGATGTCGTCCGCGTCGGCGGCCGGCTCGCGATATCCGGCCGCGGCGGCCGCCACGAGCAGGGTGCCGACGAGGAGCGGCCAGCCGAGACCGTGGTGCAGCACGAGCAGCGCGCCGAACGTGGCGCCCACGAGCATCGCCACCACGGAGGCCATCCGCCGCCCCGTTCGCGGAGCGGTGCCGCCCGCGAGCGAGGACTCCGAGGCGAGCCCGGTCAGCGTCATCGTGAGGACCGTCGTGGTCATGTCCGGAACCGCGAGTTTGCGGACGGTCGCGTTGCGCAGCCCCATCGCCCATGCGAGGACGGCGATGAGCGCGTACGTCGCCCCGCCCGGCCACGCGAAGGCGACCGCCGTCGCCACCGCGAGCAGGACCGCCTCGGCGACGAACACCGACCGCACCCAGGTCTCCCGCGCCCGCCCGGCGAACACTCCGGTCAGCCGCCCGGCGCACACGGCCCCCGCGAGGAACGCGCCGAGGGAGGTGACCGACCCGAGGACGGAGAACCCGGGAGCGCCCGCCGCGGCGAAGCCGATGATGATGACGTTGCCGGTCATGTTCGCCGCGAAGACGCGGCCGAGGCCCAGATAGCTGACCGCGTCGACGAAGCCGCTCACGACCGTGAGGACCGTGAGGGTCGCGGGGAGGGCCGACCTGCGTGGCACGGGCGCGGGCGCCGCTGGTGGAACGCTGGCTTCACTCACCCGCACGACCTTACGGAGTCCCGGTCCCGGCGGCCCGCCGGATCAGGTCCGCACGGCCCACCGTTCCTCGACCTTCGCGAGCCGCCAGTACCCGATGGCGGCCGCCCAGACGACGACGAACAGGCCCACGATGATGAACCCGACGTTGTCCAGGTCGAGCCCCGCTATCCAGCCGGTCACCGGGTCCCGCAGGTCGAGCTTGTCGTGCAGGACGCCCACCAGCTCGATGGTGCCGATCAGGAACGCGACGGCGATCGAGAGGCCGGTGATGGCGAGGTTGTAGAACACCTTGCGCACGGGGTTCGAGAACGCCCACTGGTACGCGAAGTTCATGAACGTCCCGTCCAGGGTGTCGAACAGACTCATTCCGGCGGCGAACAGGAGCGGCAGGCACAGGATCGCGTACCAGGGCAGTCCGGCCGCCGCGCCGCTGCCCGCCATCACCATCAGCGTGACCTCGGTCGCCGTGTCGAAGCCGAGGCCGAAGAGGAAGCCGAGCGGGTACATCTGGCCCGGCCGGGTGATGGACTTGGTGAACCGGCCGAGGATCCGGTTCATGAACCCCCGTGAATCCAGGTGCTGTTCGAGCTCCGCCTCGTCGTACGAGCCCGCGCGCATCGCCCGGAACACCCGCAGGATCCCCACCAGGGCGACGAGGTTGAGCGCCGCGATGAGGTAGAGGAAGGACCCGGAGATGGTGGTGCCCATGACGCCGAGCGTCTGATGGGTGGCGGAGCCCTCGTTCATGATCCGCCCGGCGAGCTGGGTGCCCCCGGCGATCAGCGCGGCGAGCACGACCACCACGCTGGAGTGGCCGAGCGCGAACCAGAACCCCACCGACACCGGGCGCTTGCCGTCGGCCATCAGCTTGCGGGTCGTGTTGTCGATCGCGGCGATGTGGTCCGCGTCGAACGCGTGCCGCATGCCCAGGGTGTACGCGGTGACGCCGAGGCCGATGCCGAAGGCCTTCGACCCCACCTCGTAGTGCTCCGGCACGACGAGCAGGAACAGTACGCCGAACGCGACGACATGGAGTGCGGCTATCACCGCCAGGAGCCCGGCGGTGCGGACGGTGTCCTCGCGCCGCCAGTGGAACGCGTCGCGTCCGGTCTCCGGGGGCTTTACGGGCAGGGTCATGCGGTCACGCTCCAACACCTCGTGGAATCACTTCGTGAGATGCCGTGGCCGGTCTCCTGGCTGACGGGTGTCCGCGTCCGCCCCTGCCTTCCCAGCTGCGCGCGGCAGCCAGTGGCGTGGTGGGGCGAGGCGTCCCGAGTCGTCTCGTTGCCGAGGGACCCGGGGCCCGATCACAGTGGCGAGGGCCGCTTCGGTCTGGGTCCTTTGAGGGACCGTCACCGAATTCCCGAGCACCACGGCCCGCCCACAGTAGAGGCCGGTCGGCGACGTCTGCAAGGCTGCACAGCTGCGTAGGTGTGCGCGGGTATTCAAGATCACATCGGCGGCTGCGAGGATGGCGTCATGCATCTCGTCCCTGCCGAGCGCGCCGACCGCCGCACGATCGACGGCCACCGGGTCTGCGAGGCCATCGCCGCCATCGGTGAGCCAGGACATGTCCGCGCCTGGGCCGACCGGTTCTCCCTGCTCGCCGATCCCCGGCGCCTCGCGCTGCTGCTCGCGCTGCACCGGGCGGGGCCGCTGGCCGTGTCGGATCTCGCCGTGGCCACGGGCATGAACGACCCGGCGGTCTCGCAGGCGCTGCGGCTGCTGCGCGCGGCCGGCGTGGTCGAGGGGGAGAAGGAGGGCAGGATCGTGCGCTACCGCGTCGTCGACGCGGCGACCGCGGATCTGCTCGAACACTGCGCGACGGACGGCGCGCACTGACACGTGCGCGCCGTCGTGGCCGGTTTCAGTCCCGTCGAGCGGCGGCCCGGCGGCGCGCGGCGGCGATCTCCGCGTACGTGAGGTCGCGGCCCTCCCAGTGTGAGCCCTCGACCGACTTGCCGGGCTCCAGGTCCTTGTAGACCTCGAAGAAGTGCGTGATCTCCAGACGGTCGAACTCGGGGATGTCCTCGATGTCCTGCACGGTGGTGTGGCGCGGATCGTGCGCGGGCACGCACAGGATCTTCTCGTCCATGCCCTTCTCGTCCCGCATCACGAACATGCCGATCGCCCGGCATTCGACGGTGCAGCCGGGGAACGTCGGATCGCCCACCAGGACGAGCGCGTCGAGCGGATCGCCGTCGCGCCCGAGCGTGCCCACGATGTATCCGTAGTCCGCCGGGTACTGGGTGGAGGTGAACAGCATCCGGTCGAGCCTTATCCGGCCGACGGAATGGTCCATCTCGTACTTGTTGCGGGAGCCTTGGGGGATCTCCACGGTGACGTCGAACGCGTGGACCGCGTCGGTGCCGTGGGCTGCGTCGGTGTGTCGGACCTCGTTGTCCAAGCCGGCCTCCTCGTCCACCCCGAGTGTGCTCCCGGGAGTAGGGGCGCGTCAGCCGATCGGGAACTCCAATTCGGGCCTGTCCCACATCACGGCGGGAGGGTCGGCGGCCGCGGTGCCGGTGCGGACGGCTCCCGTGCTGCGGTAGAAGCCCTCGGCGGGCGGGTGCGAGACCACGCGGACCGAGGTGAGTCCGGCGGCGCGCGCCTCGTCCTTCATGTGGGCGACCAGCAGCCGCCCGATGCCGAGCCCCTGCGCCGCGTCGGCGACGAACATCAGGTCGAGCTCCGGCGGCACGAGCGTGAGCGCGTAGAACCCGAGCACCAGGTCGTCGGCGTCGACGGCGACGAAGACGCGATGGGCCTCGATGTAGTCGGGGCCCACCCGGTAGCCGGCCACCATCGACGCGTACGGGGCCTCGTAGGCGCGAGACGTACGGACGAGCCGGGTCAGCCGCTTGGCGTCGCGGGCGGTCGCCCTGCGCACCCGGACCGCCCCGCCACCTCCCGATCCCAAGGCTGTAATGCTCGAAGTCATAGTGAGAGTATTACGCATCCTGCGGCGCCGATCGACCCGGGACCTTGTACGGCGGCCGTCTCACGCGGTGGGAACGGTGGACTGCACCTGCCGCAGGAACGTCGCGTTGTCCTGCGTCTGCCGGATCCGCTCGACGAGCGTCTCGAGCCCGGCGTGCCCGTCCCGCGACCGAAGCGCGCGCCGCAGGCCGCGTACGACCGTCAACTCGGCCTCCGGCAGAAGGAGTTCCTCGCGGCGCGTGCCGGACTGGGTGAGGTCGACGGCGGGGTGGATCCGGCGCTCGGCAAGGGTGCGGTCGAGGCGGATCTCCATGTTGCCCGTGCTCTTGAGCTCCTCGAAAAAGTAGTCGTCGGCGCGAGAGCCGGTGTCGACGAGCGCGGTGGCGAGGATGGTGAGCGAGCCGCCCTCCTCGGCGAGCCTCGCCGCTCCGAAGAACCGCTTGGGCCCGATCAGCGCGGAGGCGTCGACACCGCCGCTGAGCGTACGGCCGCCGGACGAGGCCGTGTTGTTGTGGGCGCGGCACAGGCGCGTCAGGGAGTCGAGGAGGATGACGACGTCCCGGCCGTCCTCGACGAGCCGCTTGGCACGCTCGACGGCCAGTTCGGCCAGCGCGATGTGCGCCTTCGCGGGCTGGTCGAAGGTCGAGGCGAAGACCTCGCCGCGCACCGAACGCCGCATGTCGGTGACCTCCTCCGGCCGTTCGTCGAGGAGCACCACCATCAGATGGGCCTCGGGGTGGTTCGTGGCGACGGACGCGGCGAGCTGCTGGAGCAGCACCGTCTTGCCGGTCTTGGGCGGTGCCACGATCAACCCGCGCTGCCCCTTGCCGATGGGGGTGAACAGGTCGACGACGCGGGGTGCCACACCGCCCTTCGCGGTTTCGAGACGCAGCTGTTGCCGCGGGTGCAGGGGAGTGAGGTCGCCGAACCGGGGCCGCCCGCGCAGCTCCTGGACGGGGCGCCCGTTGACGCGCTCGACCTCGGCGAGGGCGCGCGGCCTGCCGCACGTCCCCTGGATGAAGTCGCCCTTGCGCAGGCCGAGTCGGCGGATCAGGGCGGCCGGCACCTGGACGTCGTGCGACGTCGGCAGGAGATCGGCGAGGCGCAGGGACCCGGGCCCGTTGCCCGAGATGTCGAGGACGCCCGCGGCCTGGACCGCGACCTCCTTCGGCTGCGTCGTGAACGCCTTTGCGATGGTGGGGGGTTCGAGTGTGGTGGTCATCGGAATCGGTCCTTTCGCGGACGTTCGTACGAGAGCATGAGTGAGGTGGGATCCGGCGGGATCGGGGCGGTGACTGCACGCCCCGCGAGGCGGGCGGGCGAAGAGGCCCGTGAAAGCCCTGAGAAGCCTGTGGCCGGGGAGAAGCGATGCGGGGTACGGCGCGTCGGCGCCGCCTGGCGCATCGCTGACATCGATTCGACGAATCCCGCTGTAGCGGCGATTCGGAGGGGGAGACTGGCACCGGCGCCGAAGAGGCGGCTAGCACGCGTGCCACTCGCACTGTAACACCGTGGGGGCGCCGTCCCGCAAGGGCTCACGTCACGGGCCGCCGTTCTCAGCCGCCCCGTGAACCCTGCTCGACCCCTTGGGCAAAGCCCCCGTGACGCCGGGCGCGGCCTATGCTGAGCCCCGATGTTCGTACCTGAAGGCCCCACAGTCCGGGAGCTCGCCGTCCAGGCGCTGTCCTCCGTCGAGCACGGCTACGACCTGCTCGCCCCCAAGTTCGACCGCACGCCGTTCCGCACGCCCCGGTCGGTCCTCGCACCCGTGACCCGTGCCCTGCGCGGCATGGGCCCCTTCGAGCGCGGACTCGACCTGTGCTGCGGGACCGGCGCGGGGTTCGGCGTGCTGGCGCAGGTGTGCCGCGAGCGGCCCGTCGGGGTGGACATCAGCGCGGGCATGCTCACGGCGGGCCGCGCGGCCCACGGGAGCGGCGCGGACCTGGTGCGCGGCGACGCCCTCGCGCTGCCCTTCGGGCCGGCCTTCGACCTCGTCGTCAGCTTCGGGGCGTTCGGCCACTTCCTGCCGCGGCAGCGGCCCGCGCTGTTCGCGCAGGTCCACTCCGTGCTGCGGCCGGGCGGACGCTTCGCGTTCCCGGTGCCGGCTCCCGCGCGGCCCGGCTCCCTCGGCTACTGGTCGATGCTGGCCTTCGACGGCGCGATGCGGGTCCGCAACGCGCTGTGGCGGCCGCCCTTCGTCATGTACTACCGGGGCTTCCGCCTCGGCGACGTACGGAGCGAGCTGGTCAGGGCCGGTTTCGATGTGGAGCTCCGGGCGCTGCCCGAACTCGGCGAGCGCTCCGACGGCAGCCCCGGGTGCCGCCTCCTGGTGGCCACGAAGGCCGGCCCGCCGCGCTAGGCGGTCTCGGGCGCCCCGCCCGCCTGCCGTACGTCCTCGTGGAGATGCACGATCAGCCAGCGGCCGACCGCGGGGTCCTTGCGCAGGACCGCCGTGTTCCGCAGCAGCTCGGGTCGGAGCGGGGTGCCGTCCGGGCCGGGCGCGTACGCGACGCGCAGCCAGTACCGCAGGACCGCCGTGTCACCGAAGACGTCGACGACCGGGTCGTACGGGCGAAGCCCGCTCCCCACGGACCCGTCCCCGGACTCGGGCCGCTCGTCCCGCACCCGGTCCAGGTCCGGCTTGCCGAGCAGCAGCGGCTCGGCGGCCGGGTCCCAGATCGTCGCCTCCGGGTCGAGCCGGGCGTCGATCTGGGCGCGGTCCCCGGTGGCGTACGCCTCGTACATGCCGGTCACGACGGACCAGACGGCGGCCACGTCGCCGGGCGCCGCGCCAGGCCTGGCCAGTGCGGGGCGGGCGGACACGGCGGACTCGGGCATGAGGGCTGCTCCTGGTCGGACGGGGGAGGCGCGCCGGGCCGGCGCCGATGCCAGGCCACCGTAACGGGTCGCCGGTGACGGCTGCTCCGGCGGGCCGAAGCGGGGCCCGGGCAGGCGGGTCACCGACGGGGGCGCGGCTACGGGTGCGGCCGGTTCGCGGCCTGTGTCGTGGGCCGGCGGTGCCGTGACGACGCGGTGTCCTGCGGGAACGTGAGCTGGTCGCTCATCCACTGCATGGCCGGAGCGATCTCCCGCTGCCATGTCGTGAAGTGGTGGCTGCCGCGCGGCAGGATGATCTGGGCCGACGTCATGGGCGGTTTCACCGCTTGCAGGAACTTCATCGTGTCGCCGTAGTCCTTCTCGCCCGACCTGCTGCTGGCGGCCAGGACGGACACGCGGGGCACGGGCAGGTGCTCCAGACGCCAGATGAGGTCGTGCTCGCGCTGCCGCTGCGCGGCGCCGGGACCCGAGCCGAAGAGGCTGCCGGTGGTCAGGTCGTCGCCGATCCTGTAGTCCGCCGACAGCGCCGCCGCCGAGGTGTACACGCCGGGGTGGCGCAGGGTGAGCTGGAGCGCGCACGTGCCGCCCGACGAATAGCCGAGAGCGCCCCACGCGCTGGGGTCGTGACCCACGCGGTACGACCGCTTCAGCGCCTCCGGCAGATCCTTCGTGAAGAACGTCTCGGCCCGCGGACCGCCGGGCACGTCCACGCACTCCGTGTCACGTGGCGGCGCGATCGTCGGGCGCACCATCACGATCACTGTCGGCTGGATCCTGCCCGCCCTCAGCAGCCGGTCGGCGGTCTGCGGGACCTGGAGGTACTGGGCGAGGTTCATGATGCCGCCCGGGTAGCCGCTGATCGCGACCATCACGGGGAAGCGCTGGCGGTGGAACTGCTTCTGGAAGTACTGCGGCGGCAGATACACGAACGCCGGGTTCACGGCCTTGCTGCGCCGTCCGACGATCTTGACCGACTCGACCCGGCCGACCTGTGCCGCGGGTCCGTGCGGGATGCCCTTCACCCGATCGAGGCCCTGCGGCCCGGCGGGCTGCACCAGACCGCCGCGCACCGCACCGACCGTGGAGTAGACGCCGGACCGGCCGAGCGCCGTGACTTCGGCGGGCGCCTTGTCGACATGGCCGAGCAGTTCGTCCCACGAGCCGTAGAACTCGAAGTTCGTGTTCACGGCGACAGCGAACGCGGTCAGGATCGTGAGCTGGGTCGCGCCGATCACGCCGAGGCGGCCGAGCACGGCCACGGGCCCGCGCCGGGCGAGCCGCGGCCACACCCAGACCGCGAGCCCCACACACACCAGGGCGGCCAGCACCGTCGCGTACTCGAGTGCCCGGCTCGTCAGGCCCATGTTTTCCTCAACTTTCAGCCGTCATCTGCGCTGTTCGGCAGTTTTCATCGGGAAAGAGACACGATGGCCGAGGCAGGTTTGCCGGCCACCGCGTTCTTACCGTGCTCCTGTGTCGCTCTTACTCCAGCGAGGTGGAGCCCTCCTACGCTCACTCACTGTGAAACAACGCCCCGCCGCCGTGGCAGGTCACACGTGCCTGATCATCGGAATTCTGGACATCGCGTCGGCGATCTCCCCGCACATGCAGGAGACCCGCATAGAGCGCATCGCGCCCTACGTGCCGGGCCTCGCCGAGGAGGTGGCCCGCGCCGCCGCGCTCGCCGCGGGACTGCTGCTCGTGATGCTCGCCAGAGGTCTGCGCCGGCGTAAACGGCGCGCCTGGGAGGCGGCCGTGGGGCTCCTCGCGGTCAGCGCGCTCGTCCAGGGCGTGCGCCATCACGCCCTGATCCCCGCGACCGTCTCCGTCGTCCTGTGCGTCGCGCTCGTCGCCTACCGCGAGGAGTTCTACGCACTCGGCGACCCGCGCGGCAGAACGCGCGCCCTGTGGAACCTCGTCGTCCTCGGCGGCAGCAGCTTCGGGCTCGGCCTGCTCGTCGTCGGTGTGCGCGCGAACCAGGAGGCGGGCCACGCCATCACCTTCGCCGACCGGGTCCAGGAGGTCGGCTACGGCCTGCTCGGTGCGTCAGGCCCCATCGCGTACAGGAGCGACCGGGCCGGCGACATCGTGTACTTCTCGCTGCTGGCGCTCGGCGTGGTCACCGCCGCCACCAGCGCCTATCTCGCCCTGCGGCCCGTGACCCTGCGCCCCGCCGACAGCGACGAACGCCTGCGCGCCCTGCTGGCCGACGAGGGGCGGCGCGACTCGCTCGGCTACTTCGCGCTGCGCGGCGACAAGCGTGTCCTCTTCTCGCCCTCGGGCAAGGCCGCCGTCGCCTACCGCGTGGTGTCCGGCGTCGCCCTGGCGGGCGGCGACCCCATCGGCGACTACGAGGCCTGGCCCGGCGCCATCAAGGAGTTCCTGCGGCAGTGCGCCCTGCACGCCTGGACTCCCGCTGTCATGGGGTGCAGCGAACTCGGCGGGCAGGTCTGGGTCCGCGAAGGCGGCCTCAAGGCCCTGGAGCTGGGCGACGAGGCCATCGTCGACTGTCAGGCCTTCAGTCTCTCGGGTCGCACCATGCGCAACGTCCGGCAGATGGTCAACCGCATCGAACGCGCCGGCTACAGCTGCCGCATGCGGCGCGTGCGCGATCTGCCCGACGAGGAGAAGAAGCGGTTGCGCGAGGTCGCAGCCGCGTGGCGGGGCAGCGCCACCGAACGCGGGTTCTCCATGGCCCTCGGCCGGTTCGGCGACCCCGACGACGGGGACTGCGTCGTCGTCACCGCCCATCAGGACGACGAGGCGGGCAACGACCGTGTGCGCGCCCTGCTCCACTTCGTGCCCTGGGGCGAGGACGGTCTCTCCCTCGACCTGATGCGCCGCGACCGCACGGCCGAGCCCGGCCTCAACGAACTCCTCATCGTGGCCGCCCTGCGCGGCGCCCCCGGGCTCGGGGTGCGCCGCATGTCGCTCAACTTCGCGGTGTTCCGGGCCGCTCTCGCGCGCGGCGAGCGCCTCGGCGCGGGCCCGGTGCTGCGGGTGTGGCGGGGGCTGCTCGTGTTCCTCTCGCGCTGGTTCCAGATCGAGTCCCTGTACCGCTTCAACGCGAAGTTCCGGCCGGAGTGGGAGCCGCGCTTCGTCGTCTACCCCACGGTGCGCGACCTGCCGAGGATCAGCTGGGCCTGTCTCCAGGCCGAGGCGTTCGTCGTCCTGCCGCGCCCGGCGGAGCGGCTGAGGCAGCTGCTGCGGAACCGGCCCGCCGCCCGCGAGGAGAAGCCGCAGCCGGTGAAGGTCACCACCCCGTGACCAGCAGGTGGTTGACCAGCAGGGCGAGCACCGCCTGCGCGGTCAGCCACCCGCGGCGCCACCGCTCGGGCAGCAGAGCGGTGGCCGCGATGAGCCAGACGGCGAACGGGAGCCAGATACGTTCCGTCTCCGCTTTGCTCATGCCCGACAGATCGGCGGCCAGGAGGGCGAGCGCCGCGCCGAGGACGACCAGCGCGAGCCGCCCCTCCGGCTCATCACGCGCGCGCAGGACACGTCCCGGAACCCGGCGCAGCCCCGCCGCCGTGGCAAGCCCGACGATCAGCACGGTGCACGCGAGGTTGCCCCACACCCAGTAGCCGTACGGCCGGATCCCGCCCGCACCCTGGTAGTAACGCTCCGTCAGCAGGCGATAGGCCTCCCACCAGTTGAACCCGACGAGGGTGAACGCGAGGGGCACCACGGCCGCCCCCACGACGAACAGCGGCAGCGGCCGCGGTGTCCGCGTCGCGAGCAGCGCGGCCGCCGCGACCAGGACCATCAGCGTCAGCCCGTACGACAGATAGCAGGTGAGCCCGAACAGCAGTCCGCTGCCGAGGGCCGCCCAGCGGCTGCCGCGGGTGGCCGCCACCGCGAGCAGCGCCACCGACCAGGCGGCGACCGCCGCGAAGTAACCGTCCGCCGACGTGCCCGTCCAGACCGCGGCCGGCGCGAGCGCCAGGAAGGGCGCCGCGCGGCGAGCCGTCCGCTCGTCGGCGAGCGCGCGCACCGTGACGAGGACGGCGACAGCCGCCGTGCACCCCACCGTGATGCACCACACCCCGGCCCACGCACCCCCGCCGAGCCCGATCCGGTCCAGACCCACGAAGGTCAGGGTCGCTGCGGGCGGATGCCCCGCGACATGGGGAGGCCAGTGGCCGGGGGACTGCAGCAGGATGTGGCGCGTGAAATCCCGCAGCGTCGCGCCGACGTCGTCGAACCGGTCGATGACCCGCAGATACTCGTACGACGTGGTGAGGCGCCCGGCGATGCCCCGCTGCCAGCCGTCGACGAGCGCGAGCGAGAAGGTCCACGCCGCCGACGCGGCCCACACGGCGGGCAGCAGCCGCCGCCACCGAAGCCGGGCCGCCACCACAGGCCCGTACGTGATGACCAGTACGGCGACGGTGATCGCCGCCGGGGTGCCCGGGCCCACGTGGGGATCCCAATGGGCGTACAGGGGCGCCCAGTCGACGTGCAGGGTGCCGTAGCGGTCCTGGATGTATCGGCCCACGAGCGCGGCCGCCGCGACCAGGGTGGCGGCGGCAGCGGCGGCGAGCAGGTCACGGCGCGTCCCGGTGGAGGGTGGCGCGGTGCGGGGGGCTTCAGGGGGAGCTTCGAGCTTCACACCTGGAACGCTAGGCGCCCGCACCGCCCATTTGGTGCACCGCGAGGTCGCGTCACCGAACCGTCAGATCTTCCTGCGCCTATCCGCGGGCTGTGCGCAATACGGTCGGAACAGGTCGGCGGGCCCCCGCCGCGCACAGCCTGAAGGAACCACATGGGCGTCCTCCCCCGCACTCTCCCCGATCCGTGGCGCAGCCCGCTGCGCGGCCCGCGCTTCACCGCGGTCCTCGGCCTCGTCCTGCTCGTCGGCATGACCCTGCTCTTCGTGACCGGCCTCCTGTCGTACGCCGCCTACAACCCGAACCTCGCTGCGGTCAACGACAAGACGCCCGGCAAGGGCCTGCTCGGCTTCTATCTGTTCTCCTGGCCGACGGACCCGCACTGGCTGTACCGCCTCACCCAGGGACTGCACGTCACCGTGGGCGTCGCGCTCGTGCCCGTGCTCCTCGCCAAGCTGTGGTCGGTCGTGCCCAAACTGTTCACGCTGCCACCCGCGCGCTCCATCGGCCACGCCCTGGAACGGCTGTCTCTGCTCCTGCTCGTGGGCGGCGCGCTCTTCGAGTTCGTGACCGGCATCCTCAACGTGCAGCTCGACTACCTGTTCCCCGGCTCCTTCTATCCGCTGCACTTCTACGGCGCATGGGTGTTCATCAGCGCGTTCATCGTCCACGCGGTGCTGCGCGTACCGCAGGCGCTGCGCGTGCTGCGTGAGCGGAAGGCGGGCCTGCCCGAGACGGGTGAGCTGGTGCCGGCGAAACCGGCCGAGCCCACGGTCTCGCGACGCGGGGCGTTCGCCATGGTCGGCGCGGGCTCGCTCCTGCTGCTCGTCACGACGGCCGGCCAGAGCATCGGCGGGGTATGGCGCAGCACCGCTCTGCTCGCGCCGCACGGCGGCGCCGACCCGGGCACCGGCCCCGGCCGCTTCCAGATCAACAAGACCGCCGCCGTGGCCGGCATCCGTACCGCCGACACGGGCGAGCCGTGGCGGCTCGTCGTCACCGGGCCGAAAGGCGCCGTCCACCGGCTCACCCGCGACGACCTCCTCCAACTCCCGCAGCACACCAGCGCGTTGCCCATCGCCTGCGTCGAAGGCTGGTCCACGGACGACCAGCACTGGAGCGGCGTACGGCTGCGCGACCTCGCCGCCCTCGCCGGGACCGACGGCGACACCGACGTCTTCGTCGAATCGCTGCAACAGCACGGCGCGTTCCGGAAGGCGGCCCTGCGGCACAACCAGGTCCACGACCCGCGCTCCCTGCTGGCCCTGCGTGTCAACGGAGCCGACCTCACCCTCGACCACGGCTACCCGGCCCGTGTCATCGTCCCCGCGGCGCCGGGCGTCCTGAACACCAAGTGGGTCGCCCGCATGACGTTCGGAGCGCTGTGATGAACCGACTGAGTCGTTGGTACGGCGAGAGCCCGCTCCAACTCCCGCTCCTGGCAGCCTCGTTCGCCCTCGCCGGATACGCGGGCGTGCGGCTGCTCGAGAACGATCCGTGGGCCGTGGCGGTCTGGTTCGTCGGCGCGGCCCTCGTCCACGACCTGCTGCTCGTGCCGGTGTACTCGCTCGCGGACGTCGCGGCGCAGAAGGCGCTCGGCGACCGGAGCCGCAGAACGACGATGTATGTACGCGTCCCCGCGTTCCTGTCGGGCCTGCTGCTGCTGGTCTGGTTCCCGCTGATCACGCGGGCGCGGGCGGACCACTTCGCCCTCGTGACGGGACATTCGGGGGACGCGTTCCTGCCGCGGTGGCTGCTGCTGACGGCCGCGCTGTTCGCCGCGTCGGCCCTGTGGTTCGTGGCCGTCACGTTCCTCGCTCCCGCGTCGCCCTGGAGGCAGGCACGCAGGGCGCGCCGGGAAGAGCGGGCGCGGGAGCGCGAACGGGAGCGTCAGCGGCGCAAGGAGACGAAGGAGCGCCCGCCCTCGGACCACTGAGCGACCGGCAGCCAGCCGAGCGGGCGCGCGTACCGCAGCAGCGCCCGCGTCCCCACCCGGGCCCACGGGAAGAGCGAGCCCGCGGCGCCCTGCCCGTCGTCCACCCGCACCTCCACCCGCTCGTCCATGTCGAGCGGAGCCGTCTCGGCGATCAACAGCCCCCCGGAAGCGGTGAGTTCGGCGACACGGGACAGCAGGGCCTCCGGGTCGCCGCCGATCCCGATGTTGCCGTCGAGAAGAAGCGCCGTCCCCCAACGGCCCTCGCCGGGCAGGGAGTCGAAGACGGACCGCTGCAACGCGGCGCCACCGACGCGGACCGTCCGCGCGACCGCGGCCTCGCTCACGTCGATGCCGAGCGCGCGGTGACCGGCCGCGGCGAGTGCGGCGACCAGCCGGCCCGGGCCGCAGCCGATGTCGAGGACAGCACCCTCGCAGCGGCGCAGCGCCGACCGGTCGGCGGCGTCGGCGACCGCGCACCAGCGCTCCACCTCGAGCGGCAGCAGCCATCCGTCGGCGCGCCGCAGGAAGAGGGGGCCGCGCTCGTTGCGCACGGCGTCGGCGTAAGGATCCGTACACCAGGCCGGTGCCGCCTCGCGCGCCGTCGTCATGAGCGGACCACCCGCGTCAGCCGCGCGTGTTCGGCCGCGAATCGTCCGTCCGGTGCGGCGGCCGCCACCACGGCGGCGTCGTGGGCCGTGTCGACGTCCCGCAGGACCGGCAGGTCCCGTACGCGCAGCCCCGCGTCCGTGAGCCGCGTCCGCTGGGCCGCACCCGTGTGCGCCGTCGACATCGGCACACCCCGCAGCAGTTCCGGGTCGGGCTCGGCGAGCCCGAGCGCCCAGAAACCGCCGTCGTCGGCGGGCCCGAACCATGCGTCGCAGCCCCGCCAGGCGTCGGGCCCGAACACGGGGGCGAGCAGCGCGGGCGTCACCTGAGGCGTGTCCATCCCGATCAGGACGGCGGGCCCGTCGGACCCGGCGAACGCCGCCGCGAGCCGCTCGTCCAGGCCGCCGTCGCACTGCGCGACCACCTCGATCCCGGCCGGCAGCCATGCTCCGGGCGCCCCGTCGAGCACCAGCACCCGACGCCGCGCGGACGTGGCGAGCGCGGCGTGCAGGGTGTCGACGAGCGAGGCCTCGGCCAGGCGCGCGGCCTCCTCGGGCGTGAACGGCGGCGTGAGCCGCGTCTTGACCCGCCCGGGCACCGGGGACTTGGCGATGACGAGGAGGGTGGTGCCGTGCCGCCGTGCCGCGGGCGATCCGCCGGCGCTCACCGGGATGCCGCCTCTCCGTGCGACGTGAGCGCCGGCAGCGGCTTCTCCGCGAGGACCGCGCGCATGTCCCGTACGGCCTGCCAGGTGCCCCGCCAGGTGCCGGTGACCTTCGACTTTCCCGTACGGGGCCGGTAGGGCACCGGGCGCTCCTCGATGCGCCAGCCCGCGTCGGCGGCCCGGACGACCATCTGGAGGGGGTAGCCGCTGCGGCGGTCCGCGAGGTCCAGGGTGAGGAGGGAGGTGCGGCGCGCGGCGCGCAGCGGGCCCAGGTCGTGCAGCCGCAGCCCGGTGCGCCGGCGCAGCATCCCCGCCAGCGCGAGATTCCCGGCGCGCGCGTGCACGGGGAAGGCGCCACGGCCCTGCGGTCGGCGCCGCCCGAGCACGAGATCGGCCCGGCCCGCGACGACGTCCTGGACGAACGGCGTCAGCAGACCCGGGTCGAGCGACGCGTCGCAGTCGCAGAAGCAGACGATGTCCGCGTCGGACGCCAGCAGGCCCGCGTGGCAGGCGGCCCCGAAGCCGCGCCGGGGCTCGGTCACCACCGTCGCGCCCAGGGAACGGGCGACGTCCGGGGAGCCGTCGGTGGACCCGTTGTCCACGACGAGCGCCCGCCAGCCGTCCGGGATGCGGGCCAGCACCCACGGCAGCGCGGCGGCCTCGTCGAGGCAGGGCAGCACGACATCGACCGAGGGGGCCGGGGTGGGGAGCGAGGGATAGTCAGGGGGGATCACGATGTCACCCTACGAATCCAAACCTGACATTTCGGTCCTCCGCTCCTTACGAAACGCGGACGTCGCGCGCGGGTGACCCCTCCGGCGGCTCGGAACGGGCGCCTCGGGTGCGACGCTGGTGGAATGCAGACACCACCGCTCGGCCGTGTCCTCGTCGTCGACGACGACCCGACCGTCGCCGAGGTCGTCGCGGGCTACTTGGACCGCGCCGGCTACGACGTCGACCGCGCCGCCGACGGCCCGGCCGCCCTCGACCGCGCCGACGCGCACGGGCCCGACCTGGTCGTCCTCGACCTCATGCTGCCCGGCATGGACGGCCTCGAGGTGTGCCGCAGACTCCGGGCCCGCGGCCCCGTCCCCGTGATCATGCTGACGGCGCGTGGCGACGAGGACGAGCGCATCCTCGGCCTCGAGGTCGGCGCGGACGACTACGTGACCAAGCCGTTCAGCCCGCGGGAGCTGGTCCTGCGTGTCGAGTCGGTGTTGCGCCGGGCCCGCGCGGCCACGGCACCCAAGCCGGCGGGACCGCTGCGCGCGGCCGGCCTCACCGTCGACCCCGCGGCACGTCGAGCCGCCAAAGCAGGGGTCGAACTCGCCCTGACGATAAGGGAGTTCGACCTTCTCGCCTTCTTCCTGCGCCACCCGGGCCGCGCCTTCTCCCGCGAGGAGCTCATGCAGCAGGTGTGGGGCTGGGACTTCGGTGACCTGTCGACCGTCACGGTTCACGTCCGCCGACTGCGCGGCAAGATCGAAGACGACCCGGCGGCCCCGAGCCTCATCCAGACGGTCTGGGGAGTCGGCTACCGCCTGGACCCGGGCCCAGGCTCGGACCCGCACGGCGACGCCACTCGGCCCGACCGCGTGCCGGAAGTCCCTCGGCCCGGCCGTGCGCCGGACGTTCCCCGGCCCGACCGCGCACCGGCAGAGTGGACCGAACCCCGTGCATGACATGCTCCTCATCGCCCTCTACGCGTTCCTCGGCGCCGTCGGTGCGGGCCTGCTGGGCGCGCTCGTCCTGTTCGTGCTGCGCCGCCGCTCCCTGACGGTGTCGCTCACGGTCGTCGCCGCCGTCGCCGTGACGGCGATGCTCGCCGGAACGCTCGTCGTGGCCTGGGCGATGTTCCTGTCCCCGCACGACCTGACCGTCGTGACGACCGTCGCCGCGATGGCCGCCACCGTGTCACTGGCCACCGCGCTGCTCCTCGGCCGCTGGGTCGTGGCCCGCAGCAACGCGCTCACCCTCGCCGCCCGCTCCTTCGGCGACGGGGGCAGCTTCGCGGCGCCCCTCGTCCCCGCGACGGCGGAACTCGCCGCGCTCTCAAGGGAGTTGGAGGCCACCAGCGCCAAGCTGGCCGCCTCCAGGGACCGCGAGCGCGCCCTGGAGACCTCGCGTCGCGAGCTCGTCGCCTGGATCTCGCACGATCTGCGCACCCCGCTCGCCGGGCTCCGCGCGATGTCCGAAGCCCTGGAGGACGGCATGGCGGCCGACCCGGACCGCTATCTGCGCCAGATCCGCACCGAGGTCGAGCGCATGAACGACATGGTGGGCGACCTCTTCGAACTGTCGCGCATCCACGCGGGGACCCTCGTCCTGAGCCCGTCCAGGATCTCCCTCCACGACCTCGTGGGCGACGCGCTCGCGGGCGCCGACCCGCTCGCCCGCGAACACGGCGTACGCCTCGTCGGCGACAGCGTCGACCGGATTCCCGTCGAGGTCGACGGCAAGGAGATGAGCCGCGTCCTCGGCAACCTCCTGGTGAACGCGATCCGTCGCACGCCGGCCGACGGCACGGTCGCCGTGGCGGCGGCAGGCTCCACGGACGGTGTGGTCCTCACGGTCACGGACGGCTGCGGCGGCATCCCCGAGCAGGATCTGCCGCGCGTCTTCGACACGGGGTGGCGCGGCAGCCACGCCCGTACACCTCCGTCGGGCGCGGGCCTCGGGCTCGCCATCGTCAGGGGAATCGTGGAGGCCCACCGGGGCAGCGCCGCCGTGCGCAATGTGGCCGGCGGCTGCTGCTTCGAGGTGACGCTCCCGGCCGCGGGGGCGTAGCGGTACGCGTCCCGGCGGCCGGCGCAGTCATCACCCCAGCTCCGCCTTGGCGAACTCCGTCATCCCCTCCTCGAACCCCACCTCGGCGCGCCACCCGAGCTCCGCCCTGAGCCGGGCCGGGTCCGCCGTGATGTGCCGTACGTCGCCGAGCCGGTACTCGCCCGTCACGACGGGCATCGGCCCGCCGTACGCGGCGGCGAGTGCGTGGGCCATCTCGCCCACCGTGTGCGGGTCCCCGCTGCCCGTGTTGTACGCGACGCACGCGTCGGAGGGCCGGTCGCCCATGGCCTCGAGGGCGAGCGCGTTCGCCGCGGCCACGTCGTGAACGTGCACGAAGTCCCGCCGCTGGCGGCCGTCCTCGAAGACGCGCGGGGCCTCGCCCCGGGCCAGCGCCGACCGGAAGAACGACGCGACGCCCGCGTACGGGGTGTCGCGCGGCATCCCCGGCCCGTACACGTTGTGGTAGCGCAGCGACACCGCGCGGCCCCCGGTGGCCCGCGCCCAGGCGGACGCCAGATGTTCCTGGGCGAGCTTCGTCGTGGCGTACACGTTGCGCGGGTCCGTGGGGGCGTCCTCGCCGACGAGGCCGGGGCCCAGCGCATCGCCGCACCGCGGGCACCCGGGCTCGAAGCGGCCCGCCCGCAGGTCGGCCTCGGCACGCGGTCCCGGGCGCACCACTCCGTGGCGCCCGCACTCGTACCGCCCCTCCCCGTACACGACCATCGACCCGGCGAGCACCAGATCCCGTACCCCCGCCGAGGCCATCGCGGCGAGCAGCACGGCCGTGCCGAGGTCGTTGCGGGAGACGTAGTCGGGCGCGTCGGCGAAGTCCTTGCCGAGTCCTACCTTCGCCGCCTGATGACACACCGCGTCGACGCCGGCGAGGGCCGACTCCACGGCGGCGGGGTCGCGTACGTCGGCGACGACCCAGGGCCGGCGTTCGTCCGGGCCGGGCGGCCGGACGTCGAGCACGACGACCTCATGGCCTCGTGCGGAGAGAGTGTCCACGACCGCGGACCCGATGAACCCGGCACCGCCGGTGACCAGTACACGCATGCCGCCCACGCTATGCGGCACAGGGCGCCGCGACGGCTCTCCGCGCCGATACGTCATGGCTCCGTAAGGCTTGTGCGAACAGAGTTCGGTATCGCGCGGCGGCCTGTACGCGACTAGCGTGAATCGGTGGGAAACGGGCTGAACCACACATCGTTGCCCGGACCGTCCCACCCCCGGAACCACCATCACTCGGAAGAAGGGTTCGCGCCATGGCCGCACGACCGGAGGGCGCGCCCATCTGGGCCGACGCCATGTTCCCCGACCTGGAGGGCGCCAAGCGCTTCTACGGCGAGCTTCTCGGCTGGACGTTCGAGGAGGGCCAGGAGGAGTTCGGCAACTACACGCAGGCGAAGTCGGACGGAAAGCGGGTCGGGGCGCTTGTGCCGCAGATGCCGGGCATGGAGGGCACCCCGCCGGCCTGGAACCTGTACCTGGCCACGCCCGACATCAAAGCCACGGCGGGCCGCGTCAAGGAGGCCGGCGGCACCCTGATGATGGAGCCCATGGAGGTCCGCGACTTCGGCTCGATGGTCACCGTCCAGGACCCGGCCGGCGTCTTCTTCAGCCTCTGGCAGCCGGGTACGCACGACGGGTTCGAGAAGGTGGGCGAGCCCGGTTCGTACGCCTGGGCCGAGGTGACCACGCGTGACACCGCAAAGACGGACGGGTTCTTCGAGGCCGTTTTCCCGTACGAGGTCCGGAAGATGGCCGACGAGAGCGTCGACTTCAACATCTGGCAGCTCGACGGACAGCCCCAGCTCGGCCGCTTCAAGATGACCGAGGACTTCCCGCCGCAGGTCCCGTCGTACGTCAACGTCTACTTCGCGGTCGACGACTGCGACGCGGCGGTCGCCACGGTGACCAGGCTCGGCGGAAAGCTCCACTACGGCCCGATGGACACCCCGTTCGGCCGCTTCGCGGCGGTGACGGACCCGCAGGGCGCCGCGTTCTCGGTGATCGACCTGAGCACGACCCAGGGCGACATGCCCGACCTCACCTGACGGGAGGGCGCACGGGCCCTCAGGGACACGGGCTCTCTCTCAAGGGGCACGGGCTCTCACGGAGCACGGGCTCTCAGGGAAGCGAGAAGCCGAGCGCGCCCGCGGCCAGCTCCGCGGTGGGCTGCGTCCAGCGCTCGGCCATCGCGTTCCGGGTGGACAGCGAGCGCAACTCCGCCCGGTCGAGATAGAGCGTTCCGTGCAGATGGTCCGTCTCGTGCTGCACGATCCGGGCGGGCCACCCCGTGAACTCCTCGTCCAGGGTGCGGCCCCGCTCGTCGAGACCCCGCAGCCGCACCCGCTGGTGCCGGGAGACCACGGCCTGCAGGCCGGGCACGCTCAGGCAGCCCTCGAAGAACGCGGCACGGTGCGCCCCCAGGGGCACGTACGACGGGTTGACCAGAACACGGAACGGCTGCGGCACCCGGCCGCGCGCCACCCGTAGCTCCTCGGGGACCTCGGCCGCGTCCTCGATGACGGCGATCCGCAGCGGGACGCCGATCTGCGGTGCGGCGAGCCCGACGCCCGGAGCGGCGTGCATCGACGCGCGCATCGCGGTGATCAGACGCTCCAGGAGCGCGGGCGCGAGCTGACCGTCGTAGGTCTGCGCGCGGGACCGGAGCACGGGGTCGCCCGCCTCCACGACCGGCAACGGGTGCTCGCCCGCGAGCAGTTCCTCGACGCGGTCACTCAGGGGTACGGAGGGCATCGGGCCAGCATGTCAAGAAGGATCACGCGTGGGCAACGTCCTGCGCGCCGCGCGCATCGTTGCGGGCTCGTGAACATTGCTCCGGTGGGGGAATGAGACCGCGGTGACATGGGCTTTCATCAGAGGGCGGCCATGGTCGGCACGGCCGCTCCACCGCCCGCACGCCCACCGCCGTCTCCTGGGAGCCCGCCGTATGTCCGTCCCGGCCGCCGCCACCGCCCACCCGCACCCGCTCGACAACCCCGCGTACGCCTCCCTCACCGGCCCGCACGCACACTTCGCCGAACGGCGGGGCCGGGTCGTGCGGTACCCCCTCGAGGTGTCGCCGTGGCTCGCGCTGCCGGACGAGCCGGGCCCCGGGGACTGGGCGGATCTCGCGGCGCTCGCCGGGCCGGGCGAGACCGTCCCGCTGCCCGGGATGCGCACGGCGCCGCCCGAGGGCTGGGAACTCACGATGAGCATGGACGGGGTGCAACTCGTCGACGACGGCGTGGCAGCGGCGCCGGACGCGGAGGCCGTGCCGCTCGGCGCGGCCGACGTGCCCGAGATGCTGGACCTCGTCGCGCGCACCCAGCCGGGGCCGTTCCTGCCCCGCACCGTCGAACTCGGCACCTATCTCGGGATCCGCCGGCAGGGCGCGCTCGTGGCGATGGCGGGGGAGCGGCTCCACCCGCCGGGCTGGACGGAGATCAGCGCCGTCTGCACCGACCCGGACCATCGCGGCCAGGGGCTCGCGGCCCGCCTCGTCCTGGCCGTGGCGGCGGGCATCAAGGAGCGCGGCGAGACCCCGTTCCTGCACACGGCGGCGCGTAACACGAACGCCATCCGGCTCTACGAGTCACTGGGCTTCCGGCTGCGGCGCACCACGAAGTTCATGGCGGCCCGGGTCCCGGAGTTCGACCACGCCGCCGCCCGCTGACGCGCCGGGTGTCCGGGGCGGCTCAGGCGTCGTCCTGGACCTGCGCGTTGTAGCGCAGCAGATAGTCCGCGAAGCGGACGAGATCCTCTTCGGGCCAGTCCGCCACCCGCTCCCGGAACGCCTGACGGCGGCTGACGGTGACCTGGGCGAGGATGTCGGCGCCCGCCTCGGTCGGATGGAGGACCTGGACGCGGTGGTCGTCCGGGTCCACCCGGCGCATCACGAGCCCGGCCCGCTCCAGCGCGGACACCTGCCGGCTCACCGTCGACTTGTCGAGGGCGTAGTGCGTGGCGAGGTCCGTCGCCCGGCAGCCGCCCTTCTCGTCCAGGTGGCTGAGCAGGGTGTACGACACGAGCGACAGCTCGGGGTGCATTCGTCCGGCCATCGCTCTGGCACGCCGCGCGAACGACGTCATCTCGCGCTGAATGGTCTCGACGGCCGTCTCTCGGTCTGTCACGTGCTGTCCTCTCCCGCTGCTCGTTGCATTCTACAACCGAGGGCGGGTGCGCGCCGCGGGCAGGCGCGTTCCCGTGCCCGGAGCTAGCCTCCTGAGCATGAGCGACCTCAGTGATGTGCCCGCCCGTTACACGGTCCTGGTCAAGCCCCAACTCGCCGACAAGGACGGTCACCCCGTGCACGGCAACCCCCTGCGCGTGGTGCCCGTCGAGGCCACGGGGTCGTCCGGGGAGTCCGGCTATCCGCGCTTCGAGGGCGAAGGGGTGCAGGTGGAGATCGACCCGCTCACCCGCTCCGTCGAGGCCGTGACGGTCGACGGCGAGGAGCTGCCGTACGGGTGGGTGGCCGAGGTCGCCGCGGACTGACCGGCCGCCCGGCCGCGCCGCGACCCGCCCCGGCGGCGTGGCGCGGCGGCGCTGTGCGGCGTGGCGCAGCTCTCTTATGCAACTTGTTGCAAAAGCGCGGTGTCGTCGTCTACAACTGTGACGACGTTCGCCGCGCACGGAGGGCCACCATGAGCCGATACCCGCACCTGTTCACCCCGCTCGACCTCGGATTCACCACGCTGCCCAACCGGGTCCTGATGGGCTCCATGCACGTGGGACTCGAGGAGGCGGAGAACGGCTTCGCGCGCATGGCGGAGTTCTACGCCACCCGCGCCCGCGGCGGTGTCGGCCTCATGGTCACCGGCGGCATCGCCCCCAACGAGGCCGGACGCCCCTGGGCCGGCGGCGCGAAGCTGACCACCGAGGCGGAGGCCGACGAGCACCGCCAGGTCACCGACGCGGTGCACGCGGCGGGCGGGAAGATCGCGATGCAGATCCTCCACTTCGGCCGCTACGCCTACCACGAGGACCTCGTCGCCCCGAGCCCGCTCCAGGCGCCGATCAGTCCCTTCCCGCCGCACGAACTCACCGACGCCGAGGTCGAGCAGACCGTCGAGGACTTCGCGCGCGCCGCCGAACTCGCCCGGCGGGCGGGCTACGACGGCGTGGAGATCATGGGCTCCGAGGGCTACCTCATCAACGAGTTCATCGTCGCCGCCACGAACCGGCGCACCGACCGCTGGGGCGGCTCGTACGAGAACCGCATCCGCTTCCCCGTCGAGATCGTCCGCCGCGTCCGCGAGCGCGTCGGCACGGACTTCATCCTCATCTACCGGCTCTCGATGATCGACCTCGTGCCCGGCGGCTCCACCCTCGAAGAGGTCGTGCAGCTCGCCAAGGAGATCGAGGCCGCCGGCGCCACCATCATCAACACCGGCATCGGCTGGCACGAGGCCCGCATCCCGACCATCGCTACGTCCGTGCCGCGCGGCGCGTACACCTTCGTCACCAAGAAGGTCATGGGCGAGGTCTCCATCCCGCTCGTCACCACGAACCGCATCAACACCCCCGAGATCGCCGAGGAGTTGCTCGCCGACGGCTGCGCCGACATGGTGTCCCTCGCGCGGCCCCTGCTCGCCGACCCGGACTTCGTGGCCAAGGCCCAGGCCGAGCGCTCGGAAACGATCAACACCTGCATCGGCTGCAACCAGGCCTGCCTGGACCACACGTTCAGCGGCAAGATCACCTCCTGCCTCGTCAACCCGCGCGCCTGCCACGAGACCGAACTCGTCCTCGCGCCCACCCGCCTGCGCAAGCGTGTCGCCGTCGTCGGAGCGGGCCCCGCCGGCCTTGCCTGCGCGGTCTCCGCCGCCGAGCGCGGCCACGCCGTCACCCTCTTCGACGCCGCGTCCGAGGTCGGTGGCCAGCTCAACGTCGCCCGCAAGGTCCCCGGCAAGGAGGAGTTCGACGAGACCCTCCGCTACTACCGCGCGCAGCTCGAACTGCACGGCGTGGACGTCCGGCTGAACACCCCCGTCACCGCCGCCGACCTCACCCCGGACGCGTACGACGAGGTGGTCGTCGCCACCGGCGTCACCCCCCGCACCCCGGAGATCGCGGGGCTCGACCACCCCAGCGTCGTCGGCTACCTCGACGTCCTGCGCGACGGCGCGCCCGTCGGGGAGCGCGTCGCGATCGTCGGCGCGGGCGGCATCGGCTTCGACGTCGCCGAGTACCTCACCGACAGCGGGGACAAGGCGAGCCAGGACCCGGCCACGTACTTCCGGCAGTGGGGCGTCGACATGGACTACCAGGGCCGCGGCGGCCTCGCGAAGCCCGAGCGCCCGGTGCCGCCGCGCTCCGTCCACCTCCTCCAGCGCAAGACCACGAAGGTCGGCGCCGGACTCGGCAAGACCACCGGCTGGATCCACCGCACCGAACTGCGCCACCGCGGAGTCACCATGGTCGCGGGCGCCACCTACGACCGCATCGACGACGCGGGCCTGCACGTCACCGTCGACGGTAACTCCACCGTCATCCCCGTCGACACCGTCGTCCTGTGCACCGGCCAGGACCCGGCCCGCGGTCTGTACGACGACCTGCTCGCCGCCGGCCGCGAGGCGCACCTGATCGGCGGCGCCGACGTGGCCGCCGAGCTGGACGCCAAGCGCGCCATCCGCCAGGGCACCGAGCTGGCCGCGGCGCTGTGAGACCGGCGGTCACGTGGCCGGGCCCGCCGGCCACGTGACCGCCTCCGCATAAGGTGCAGCCATGTCACTCCCGCACGCGATCCTCACGGCCCTCCTGGAGAAGCCGTCGTCGGGCCTCGAACTGACGCGCCGCTTCGACAAGTCGATCGGCTACTTCTGGTCGGCCACGCACCAGCAGATCTACCGCGAGCTGGGCCGCCTGGAACGCGAGGGGTACATCAGGGCCCTGCCCGCGCCGACGCCCGCGCGCGGCCAGAAGAAGGAGTACGAGGTCCTGCCCGAGGGCCGCGCCGAACTGGCCCGCTGGACCGCCGCGAGCCAGGACCCCAAACCGCTGCGCGACCCGCTGCTCCTGCGCCTGCGCGCCGCCGCCGTCGTCGGCACCGACGGCATCGAGGCCGACCTGCGCCGCCATCTCGACCTGCACCGGCGGCAGTTGGCGGAGTACGAGGAGATCGAGAAGCGCGACTTCCCGCCCGGCCTCGACTCCGTAGAGAACCGCCTGCAACACGTCGTGCTGCGCGCGGGCATCGACCTGGAGACCTTCTGGGCGCGCTGGCTCGAAGAGACCCTGGAGGAACTCGGCCTCGACCCGTCCTAGCCTACGGTCGCCGCCTCCGGGTCCCAGTCCGCCGGCACGGGCGGGGGTGGCGTCGGGCAGGTGGCGATCCGGGTGAACTCGGCGTGTTCGGCCGAGTGCGTGATCGCCGTCATCGTCTGCAGGACGTGCAGGGCCAGTGCTCCCGACGCACGTGGTGCACCGCCCCGGCGGATCGCCCGCGCCAGGTCGAGCACGCCGAGCCCGCGCCCGTCGACGCGCCCCGCGACCGGCAGGTCGCGCCAGTCGTCCGCCCCGTTGGCCCGCACCTTCAGCGGCCCGCGGAAGGTGTTGGGGTCCGGCACCGCGAGGACGCCCTCCGTGCCGGTGACCTCGAACTGGATACGCGGCACCGCCGAGTCGAAGCTGAACACCGACGTCGCCCGCACCCCCGACGCGAACTCGACGAGCGCCGACACATGCGTCGGCACCACCACCGGGAACACCTGCCCCGCCTTGGGCCCCGACCCGACGACGCGCTCCTCGCGCGCGCGTGCCGCCGAGGCCGCCACACGCGATACTCCGCCGAACAGCGCCACCAGCGCCGTCAGGTAGTACGGCCCCAGGTCGAACAGCGGTCCCGCGCCCGGCTGGTAGAAGAACGCCGGATCGGGGTGCCAGCGCTCCGGCCCAAGACCCTGCACCGCCGTCGTCGCCGCCACCGGCTCACCGATGTGCCCCGCCCCGACGGCCCGCAGCGCCGACTGGAGCCCCGCGCCGAGGAACGTGTCCGGCGCGTTCCCCACAAGAAGCCCCCGCTCCGCCGCCTGGGCGAGCACCTTCTCGGCCTCGCCGGGGGCCAGGGCGATCGGCTTCTCGCCGTACACGTGCTTCCCGGCCCGCAGCGCCTGCGTCGCGACCTGCACGTGGGCGGCCGGCACGGTGAGGTTCACGACGAGCTCGACCTCTGGAACGGCGAGCACCGTCGCCACGTCGCCGGCGACCGGTACGCCGTGCTCGCGCGCGACGGCCGTGGCGCGGCCCGCGTCGAGGTCGGCGACCCCCACCACCCGCAGATCGGGAAAGGCGGACAGTGTCCGCAGATACTCCTTGCTGATGACGCCCGCCCCGACGACGGCGACACCGACCGGCCCCGAACTCACGCTGCCCCCAAGGCGGATGCGTAGGTGGTGCGGCCGCTCCCGCGCGGCTCCGGAGACGGTAGGACGCCCGGAGGGGAGCGGACAAGGGCGCGTCCCGGGCGGACTCCGCCCACGGCGTACGTCGCGGTCTCGTAGTCCTTCCAGAGCCAACGTGTGGGCCGGGCCGGGCGCAAGCGGACGGGAGCCGGGCAAGTGACAGGTTCCATCGTCCGGCCCGCCGGGCCCGGTGGCCGTCCGGCCCGGAGGGCCCTGCTCAGGACCCGGTGGCGACGCTCCGTTCGGTGGAGTAGGCGCCCCACGTCCCGTCGGGCAGCTGGGCCCGGATCCGCACCCGGTGCCGGACGCCGCCCTCCTTGCCCACGTAGAAACTGTTCCGCGCCGTGCCCTTGGGCGGGGCGTCGCCCCAGACGAGCGTGGTGGCCTGGCGGCCGTCGAGGTAGATGCGGTACGCGGGCACGGTGCCGCCCGTGCGCGGCGGCGTCCACGACAGGTCGATGTAGTACGCGCCGCCGTCCTGGCGGGACGTGGCGCGGAAGTCGGTGGGGGCGGTGCCGGGGCCCTCGTCGGAGCCCTTCGCGGTGGTGAGCCTGAGGGCCGGGCCCGCGGGGGAGGTGTTGTCGGCGGCGTCGCGCGCCTTCACGGTGAACGAGTAGGTGGTGCCCGGCCGCAGCCCGGTGATCAGCGCCCGGGTCTCGCCCCCGCCGACGCTGTGGATCTTCGATGCACCTTGGTAGATGTCGTACGAGACGACGCCCTTGTCGTCCTTCGACGCGCCCCACGACAGCGAAGCCGCCCGGCCGCCGTCCGCCCGGCCGCGCAGCGCTCCCGGCCGGGTCGGGGCCGACCGGTCCTCGGCCACGGCGGCCGGTGTCGTGACGGCCACCTTCGGACTGAGCGGTCCGAGTGCGCCGTCGGTGTCCTCGGCCCGAACGGAGAAGGTGTAGGCGGAGCGCGGGTGCAGCCCTACGACGTCGACCATGTGCTGTTCGCCCGGCACCTCCTTCACCTTGGTGGCGCCCCGGTACACCGTGTAGCCCGTGACCTCGGCGGCTCCCTCGGGTCGGCTCCACATGACGTGGACGGAGGTGGCGCTGCCCGCCTGCGCCGTGACTCCGGCGGGGGCCGTGAGGGAGGGCCCCTGCCGGGTGTCGTTGTCGAGCAGGCCGCACGAGGTGGCGAACAGGAGCGCGGCGGCGCAGGTCGTGTACGCCAGCGGGGCGCGTCCGGGGATGCGTCGCACGGCAGGCCTTCCACTCGGAAGCATTGGTACAGACCTGTATGTCATGAGTGACGGGGTCACATCAAGAGGTGGTGTCGCGCGCGTCGGTTCCCGTCCGGCCCCCGAGGAGTGGACTACGCGCTCAGGTGCGCCCAGATTGGGTTTTTGTGAACATACGTAGCATTCCCCTCATATCTTCCTTCGTGACGCGCACGCGCCCGCCGGTCCTGGCCGCTGTCTGCAGTGCCGCCCTGCTCGTCCCTGCGCCCCCCGCGCTCGCCCACACGCCGGACGCCCGCGAGCGCGCACCGCGCCGGGCCGGGGGAGCCCAGGAAGGCTCCGTGATGGCCGCGGACCTGCTGGGCAAGGTGAAAGGGTGCGCGCAGATCTCACGCGGCCGCTACCGCAGCGACGAACAGGCGCCCGCGAACATACCGGTCTGCGGCAAGGGTGACGCCGTGTACTGGAAGGCCGACATGGACATCGACTGCGACGGCCGCCCGGGAGTCCACTGCAACACGCGCACCGACCCGCTGTTCATGAGCACCACCGCCTACCAGGACTCCCACGGCTCAGCTCTCGGCGCGGAGAGCCTCCCGTACGTTGTCGTCCCCGGCGCGAGCCCCATATGGACCCCCGCGTCCCACGGCATCCGCGGCGGAACAGTGGCCGCGATCATCTACCGGGACAAGATCCAGTACGCCGTCGTCGGCGACACAGGACCGAACGACGTCATCGGCGAGGCCTCGTACGCCACCGCGGTGAACCTCGGTATCAACCCGGATCCCGTACAGGGCGGCGCCGCCGGCGAGGTCACCTACATCCTGTTCAAGAACACCACTGTGCGGCCCATCGAGAGCCACGGGGCCGCGGTGGCGCTGGGCGAGGCGCAGGCGAAGAAGTTCCTGTCCGTCAACTGAGCCAGAAACAAGCTGGGTTGGGGCGACGGATCCACGCGGCGCGCCGGGGCGACGGGTGAGCCGCCGCCCCGGGCCCTCACACCTTCCGGTACGTGTACGCCTCGACGGCAGCCGCCTCGACCGCGTCCAGATCCGCCCCCGCCGACGCCGTGACGACGGCGGCCACGGCACCCTCGACGAACGGGGCGTCCACCAGGCGCGCCCCGTCCGGGAGTTCGTCGCCCTCCGCGAGCAGCGCCTTCACCGTGAGGACCGCGCTGCCCAGATCGGCGAGTAGGGCGATGCCCGCACCCCGGTCCACCGACCGCGCGGCGCCGCAGATCAGCTCGGCGCTGGTGCCGAGCCCGCCGCCCTCGGTACCGCCCGCCGGCGCCAGGGGGACGACCGCACCGCCGCCCGCGAGCGCCTTCGCCAGTTCCGCCACCGACTCGGCGACGGCGCGGCTGTGCGACACGAGGACGATCCCGACGAGCTTCTCCTGACCGCTGCCCACGTTCGCGGGATCACTCATCGCGGGCCGCCTCGGCCAGCGCCCCGATGAGCAGCGCCGACGACGTGGCGCCCGGGTCCTGATGCCCGATGCTGCGCTCGCCCAGATAGCTCGCCCGCCCCTTGCGCGCCTGCATCGGTGTCGTCGCGAGCGCGCCCTGTTCGGCGGCGGTGGCGGCCGCGTCGAAGGAGGTGCCGAGCGCGTCGACCGCGGGCACCAACGCGTCGATCATGGTCTTGTCGCCCGGCGCGGCACCGCCCAGCGTCATGACCGCGTCCACCCCGGTCCGCAGCGCCGCGGCGAGTTCCGCCTCGCTGACCTCGGGGGCGTCCCCGAGCGCCTTGCCCGTACGGCGCAGGAGCGTCCCGTACAGCGGGCCCGACGCGCCGCCCACGGTCGAGATCAACTGGCGCCCGGCGAGGGTGAGGACACCGCCGGGGGTGGCCGGTGACTCCTTCTCCAGGACGGCGCTCACGGCGACGAAGCCGCGCTGCAGATTGCTGCCGTGGTCGGCGTCACCGATCGGCGAGTCGAGTTCGGTGAGCCGGGCCGCCTCCCGGTCGACGGCCGCGGTGGCCGCGGTGAGCCAGCGTCGGAAGAAATCGGCGTCGAGCACGTCATCTCCTTGCGTGGTGGTGATGGTTCGGACGATGGGCTGCCTCACATGCCCCAGCGCAGGCCCGCCGTGCTGACGGGCGCGTCCCACAGGCGCAGCAGCTCCTCGTCGACCTGGCACAGGGTGACGGAGGCACCGGCCATGTCGAGCGAGGTGACGTAGTTCCCGACGAGAGTGCGGGCCACCGGCACGCCGCGCCCGCTGAGCACGCGCTGGACCTCGGCGTTGAACCCGTAGAGCTCCAGCAGCGGGGTCGCGCCCATGCCGTTGACGAGGACGAGTACCGGGTCGGTCGGCTGAAGGTCCTCGAGGACGGCGTCCACGGAGAAGTCGGCGATCTCGCCGGAGGTCATCATGGCGCGCCGCTCGCGGCCCGGCTCACCGTGGATACCGACGCCCAACTCCAGTTCGCCGGGCGGCAGATCGAAGGTCGGGCTGCCCTTGGCGGGCGTGGCGCACGCGCTCAGGGCCACACCGAAACTCCGCGCGTTCGCGTTGACCTGACGGGCGATCGCCTCCACGCGCTCCAGCGGCTGCCCCTCCTCGGCCGCCGCGCCCGCGATCTTCTCGACGAACAGGGTCGCGCCCGTGCCGCGCCGGCCCGCGGTGTACAGACTGTCGGTGACGGCCACGTCGTCGTTGACGAGGACCTTGGCGACCTGGATCCCCTCGTCCTCGGCGAGTTCCGCGGCCATGTCGAAGTTGAGCACGTCACCCGTGTAGTTCTTCACCACGAAGAGCACCCCGGCGCCGCTGTCCACGGCGGCCGCGGCCCGCACCATCTGGTCGGGCACCGGCGACGTGAACACCTCGCCCGGACAGGCGGCCGACAGCATCCCGTGCCCCACGAACCCCCCGTGCAGCGGCTCGTGCCCCGACCCACCGCCGGAGACGATCGCGACCTTCCCCTCGACGGGGGCGTCCCGGCGCGCGATCACCCGGTTCTCGACATCGACGACCAGCTCCGGATGAGCCGCGGCCATTCCCCGCAACGCGTCGGCGACCACCGTCTCGGCCACGTTGATGAGCATCTTCATGGGTGCCTCCAAGTGTGGGTAACGTCTGAGCCTTTGACCAGTGTTTTCTCTGGTCAAAGCAGGTTTGGAAGGTTTTCGATCTTGGCGGTCCGTGGCGGCTGGAAGCGGGTCCTGGCGGGGCTGATGCTGACCTGCTGCTGACTTTACTAACGGAGTATCAGGTGGGCGTGTAGTTGCAGACCGGCGCTCCCAACCGCTTACTTCCGGCAGTATCGGCTCTCGCGGAGCGCTGGTCACGTGTGCGGGCTCGCTTCAAGTGGCGCCAGCCGAGCGTTGCAGGGTTGGCGAGGCGAGCTTCCTGATCCGCCAGAATGCCTGCGTGTGGCCTTGTCGCGCGAGCTCGATGACCCCGAGTGGCTGGTGTGGCCCCGGGACTGCGACCGCGGCGCGGCCGGCGCGCTGCTCGCCGACCCTCTGACGAACCGAATCCTCACCCGGCTTGCCCTTCGACCAGCCGCCAAAGCTGGCCGCTGATCTGCAGTGAAAGCCCCTCGAAGAAATCTTGAAGGCTGGCCGCAGCGAGGTCGAACTGATCGAACCGCGTGTGTCGACGAGAACTCACTGAACGTGAGGGGTGGTTGTTGGCCCGGAGGCAGGCCCCTTCCTGAGGGGCGAGATCCTCGTACGGCTATCGGCATCAGTGGTTGTCACGGGTGCTGTGGCGTCGGTGCGGCGAACACCTAACCCGCACCAGGCCAGCAGGGATCGAGGCTCGGGCATGAGTCCATCACCACCACGGTCGACCGGTACGGCCACCTCCTGGAGCCCGCGGGCGAAGAAGTGGTGGCTGCCGTCGAATGGGCCATGAGTCCCACGGAGACGTCGCCGACTGCTGGGGCCTGACGAGTGCGCCCTGATGGTGCGCCTCCGGCCTGCTTTACCCGCTTCCTGGCTAGTAATATTGCGGGACTACTTTCGATTTGGAACCACTACCGGGGTCACCGGAGAGGAGAAGCCGTGTCCGACCATGAGGGCCACGTCGCCTTCCAGCATGGCCAGGAGTTCCTGGCCGCGATTTCCGAACGCTGGAACTACCAGATCCTGCGGGAGGTGTTCTTCGGCGTTGGCCGCTTCGGCGAACTCAAGCGAGCCCTGGGTATCTCGGCGAACATCCTCACCGCGCGGCTCAACAGCCTGACCGAGCTGGGCCTGCTCACCAAGCGCGCCTACCGCTCCGACAAACCGTGGTACGAGTACGCGCTCACCGACAGCGCCCGCGAACTCGTCGTCCCCGCCATTGCGGCCGTCACGCGTTGGGCCGAAACCCATGCGACCGATACCGACATCACGCACCACCCGCTGATGCACACGACGTGCGGCAACCCGACCAATCCGTACCTCGCGTGCAGCAGCTGCCATCAGCCGGTCGAGGCCTCTGCTCTGCGGCCGGTGTCCGCCGAGGGAGGCGGTGCCGGCCGCGGGAGGGGGTCGGCTCCCGCGACACCGGGCGACGACGGTTCGGGGCCCCGCTGATCACCTCGATCCGAAGGCGACCAAGGGTAGTAGCGTTTTGGAACTAGTAGCGTTACGCTACGAGTGACTGAACGTCTCCTTGGCCACGGAAGGGACTGATCATGACCACGAACTGGCTCGAAGGGGTTACCGAGAAGCTGATCCCCACCTCACTGGGCCTGATCAACGTGCGCGTCGGCGGCCGTTCCGGCGGCCCCGCCATGGTGTGCTGGCCGAGCCTGATGATGGACGGCACCATGTGGCAGTACCAGTACGAGCACTTCGCCCCGACCCACCGCGTAGTGCTCATCGACAGCCCCGGACACGGCAAGTCCGACGCGCTGCGCAAGATCATTGATCTCAAGGACTGCTCCGACGCGCTCGTCGAGATCCTCGACGCGCTCGGCATCGACGAGTGCATTCTGGTGGGCAACAGTTGGGGCGGCATGCTCGCCGGGGTCTTCCCGGCCCACTATCCGCAGCGGACCGCGGCGGCGATCGGCATCAACTGCACCGCCTCCCCGCCTACGACGGTCGAGAGTGTCTGGGTCACCGCACTGTCCGCGTTCCTCTCGCTGCACGCGAAGATGCCGCCGCTGGCCGCCAAGGCCGCCCGCGCCGCCTTCGCCGGGCCTACTGCCGAGGCCACTAACCCGGAATTCACGGAGTTCACCAAGTTCGTGTTGCGGGACGACCCGAAGTCGGTGGCGTGGGCGCTGCGCAGCATCCTCATAGGCCGCATGGACGAGCATTGCCGCCTGAACACCATCAGGAACGTGCCCGTCCTGATCATCGCCGGCGAGGAGGACAGCCAGTTCCCTGTGCACGTGGTGCGGAAAATGGCGGACGCCATCGAGGGCAGCACCTTCCGGGTGCTCCAGCACACCGCCCACCTCGCCGCCCGGGAGAACCCCGATGGCGTCAATGCCGAGATCGATACCTTCCTTGCCGCCCTGCCCGCCACGGTCTGACCGGGAGTCCATCGCCATGGAAAACAACGCACAAGCGACGGCCGTGCCCGGCTGGGTCCTTAAGTTCATGGATGCCATCGACACCCTGGAGTTCGGCGAGGGCTTCGCGCCGCTGACCGAGGGCACCGAGATGTTCTTCGGTACCGAGCGCATTCAGGGTGCCGATGCCATCAAGGCGTTCTTCGTCAAGATCGACGAGCCGCTGATCATCAAGCACGAGGTCCTGGAGTTCTGGGCCGCGGGCGACGGCGTCCGCCTGCTGCGCGGCGAGGCGACGATGGCCAAGAAGAGCAGCCCGGACCAGGTGGTGCGAGCCCCGTTCATGCACATCTTCTACCTCGACCGGGAAGAGCCGGTCCGTGTCCGGACGCTCCGCATCACCGCGGGGCCGCTTCAGACCGACACTGTGATGTGACCTCATTCCGGGGCCCGCCGCGAGTACCCGGGCCCTGGAGTCGAGGGCGCCCACACTGCCGGCCGGACACGGAGCTCGGCGACCGTTCGCCAAATGGCGTCAGGGCTTCCGTCACGACCCGAGATGGTGATCCGCGGCGGCTATCGGGACCTCGAGGTCTGGAAGTGCGTACCGAGCGGCGAGCGTCACTGACTCGTCAGCGAAGGCGCCGGTCACTGTGGGGCGATTCACGCGGACTGGTTCGTGCCCGCCCTGTGCCTCCCGCAGCGGGAGGCCGTCCACATCGAGGATCTGGTCCTGCAGAGCGCTACGGGCGAGAGCGTCCCGGTCTACGTGCCCAACCGAGGAAACGGCCGCGCCGGCCGGCACATGTGGGTCTCGGCCGACGACCGCGCGCTGTGGCAGGAACTCATCGGGGAGAAGACGCCTCTCCCTACGGCCCCGGCCGAGGACGAGGACGACGTGATCACCTTCGCCGAGCGGGAGATCGACCGCACCTGCCGAGCCGGGGAGGAGGGCTGGTTCGTCAGCGACGGCCGGCCCATCCGGGATCTCGACCAGCCGGCCGGCGGCTTCGCGCTTCCCCGCATGCCGGTCCAGCGCTCCCTCGATCCGATGCGGATCACCACCGTAGAGCGCGCTGCCGCTTCCGCCGCGCTGGGATGCCCGCCGTGGGAGCTCGGGCTGTGCGCCGGCTGCGGCCAACTGATGCGGCGCTACGGACAGAACGCCGCCATGTACTGCAACGTGTGCCGGGCCGACCTCAATGGGCGGTAGCCGGGAACTGCAACCGGCGAACGATGGAGGCTACGGCCGCTGTGCGGTCGGAGCCTCCGTTTCGGCTGGTCAGCCGTGGCGGAGAATACGAGATTCGAATTGGCTGCGAACGCGGGTGGTGCTGAGGGGTGCCCTGGATGTCTTGGAGCCAGCGGCGCAGCGGGACATCCTCCGGCGGGTAGACCTGGAGTCCCAGGATCTGTGCCGCCTGGTCAAGTTCGCTGTCGTCCTCGACTGAGGTGAGGAACGAGCCGATTTCCTTGGCTGCCTCGCCGATCGTCTCCGGGCCGTTGGCGTCGAGGTAGTCGTCCAGGGCCGCTCGATGGCATGCGTAGAACCGCGAGAAGTCCTGATGGAAGTACCCGCCCAGTAGCGCCTGGAGTTCGGGGAACGGCTTGGCCCACTCCCGGTCCGTGCGGGGATTCTCCGCATGCTCGTAGTCACCGCCGCGCCGGATCCGGTCGAGATGGTCCCGGGCAAGGGCAAGGCACTGCTCGACGGTGCGATCGGCGGACGGCTTGATGTGGGGGAGGGTGTCGACCTCGTCAGCGATCTCGTCGCTGACGAGGTCGACGGTCAGCAGGTCGTCGATCTCGGCGATGACGGTGTCCAGCAGGCCGGGGGTGCGGACGGCCTGGCGGATGTAGGACTGGAGGGCGTCGCCCGCCGCTTGCGGTGTGTCCGTGAAGACGTATCCGGCTGAGGCGTAGGCGTGGAGCAGGTCGTGGACTTCGGGGAATCGAATGTGGTCCAAGAAGCCTTCGGGTTGGGTCGCGGGCCGGTCCTTGGTAGCTAGTGTCTCGTGATCCTGTTCATGTCAGTTCGAGTTGTTATTGACGAGTTTCCTCACGTTGGTCGCGGCGAGTCGGACCTTCCCGAGGACCTCGCTGGAGGTCGCGGTCCAGGTGAACGGTTTCGCCGTCGTGTTCCAGGAGTTGATGTAGTCGCGGATCTGTTTGATCAGGACGTTGACGCTGGAGAACGTGCCGCGGCGGATGGATTGCCGGGTCAGGATTCCGAACCAGATCTCGATCTGGTTCAGCCACGAGGAGCCGACGGGAGTGAAATGGAAGTGGACGTGCGGGTTCTTGACCAGCCACTCCTTGACCTCGGGTGTGGTGTGCGTCGAGAGGTTGTCCAGGACGACGTGGATGTCCTTCCCGGCGTGCGGTTTCACCGCCTTCTTCAAGAAGGCCAGGAAGTCCTTGCCGTTCCGGGTCGGCTTGCACTCGCCGAGCACTTCGCCGGTGGTCACGTTCAGGGCGGCGAACAGGTTCGTGGTGCCGTGCCGGACGTAGTCGGCGGTGCGCTGCTCGCTCGCGGCGAAGGAGACCGGCAGTACCGGCTGGGTTCGGTCCAGAGCCTGGATCTGCGTCTTCTCGTCGATCGAGAGGACTACCGCGCCGCCCGGCGGTGCCAGATACAGGCCGATCACATCGGCCACTTTCTCCGCGAACGCAGGGTCTTTGGAAATCTTGAAGGTGCCCAACCGGTGCGGCTTCAGGCTTTCCTCCCGCCAGACGCGCGCGATGTAGTGCCAGGACACGGTGAGGTTCTCGGTCCGCTCCAGGTACTTCGCCAACTCCCGTGTGGACCAGTGCGAAAGCCCCGTGCCGTCCGGCGGCGTCATGCGCGTCAGCGCAATCACCCGGGCCCGCACCCGCGCCGGCACCTGTTCCCGTGGGCCGCCGGGACGCTCACCTTCCAGCCCGGCCAGGCCCTGCTCGACATAGCGGATCTTCCAGCGGTCCACGGTCGGCAGCGACACCCCGAGCAGCTCGGCAATGTCCTTGCGCCGACGCCCCTCACTCGACCACAGCACGATCCGGCCCCGCGTTGCTATGTCCGCAGGAACGTCCCGACTGTTCACCAACTCCCGCAACTCGGCGGCCTGTTCCACGGAGAGCTCCACACCAAGAGACCCTGCCACACAAGATCAAGTAACGCTGACGGAATCACGAGACACTAGTCGGTGCTCGGGGACAGGCGACGGTTCGATGAGCGACCACAGTTCGTCCGACACGAACCTCGGCCGCGACTGACGTTTCTCCGTGAACAGACCAACGACCCGACAAGCCGACAGTCGCATGATCAACAGCTTTTGTCAGAGCCTGTAAGGAAGTCGCCCTCCGAGGGCATGATCCTCACCTCTGAACCGGGCTGAACGCGTGACGTGGGTAACGCGGAGGGGGCCGGGCCTGTGAAGCACCCCATAGGAGCCAGATCACATACTAAAGATGGTAGTAGCCGGTGGGGGCTTTCAGAGGCCCACGGGAAACGCTCTATTCGGTCATTTCGGACATTCCTCCGTAGTGGGGTAGTACGTCACATCCTTGCGCCCCCTCTCGGGCATCGCTAACTATGGCTGTCGTCCCGGAGAGCGGGTCGGAGCACGAGCGAAGTCGCTCGCTCCGCCCCCGGGTCAGGACGCGGATCCCATTCCGCTCCAGGTGCCACCGCACCGGCCCAGCGCCGCACGATGTCCCCCGAGCATGAAGAGGTAGATCCCGTATGACCTTCTCCACCCCGATCGCCGCTGTCGCCCGCCCCACCCGCTTCAAGCGCACCACCGTCACGGTCCTGGCCGCCGCCGGTCTCGCGGGCGCCGCACTGACCTTCGCCCCGTCCCCCGCGCAGGCCGCCGAGCCCGCCGCGGCGCCGAAGGCAGCTCACTCGGTGTCGGCCCAGAAGGGCACCGACGGGAACAAGGTCGACGCCTGGATCAATCAGGCCCTCGCGATCATGAAGGCCAAGGGCATCCCCGGCTCCTACGAGGGTCTGCACCGCAACATCATGCGTGAGTCCTCCGGCAACCCGAACGCCGTGAACGGCACTGACGTGAACGCGGTCAAGGGCACCCCGTCCAAGGGCCTGCTCCAGGTCATCCAGCCGACCTTCAACGCCTACCACGTCGCCGGCACCTCCCAGAGCCTGACGGACCCGGTCGCCAACATCACCGCGGCCGCCAACTACGCCGCCGACCGCTACGGCTCCATCGACAACGTCAACTCCGCGTACTGAGCCGTCGTCACCACACGCCGTAACTGATCCACGGCACACCTCAAACCCTCGAACGGAGGGCAGCGCCCATGCCGCACCACAGCGGAGACGAAGGGCACGCGCCCTCAGCCGACGCAACGCGGCGTACCAAGTGGGCGGTCCCGCCTGCACCGTGAAGACGGTGGAGAAGATGTCGGGCGTCCGCATGGACCACTATCTCGAGGTCGACTTCAAGGGCTTCAAGAAGTTCGTCGACGAGCTCGGTGGTGTCGACATCAGCACCCACCGGGCCATCAAGGACGCCGGCAGTCACCTGTCCCTGAGAGCCGGCAAGCACACCCTCAAGGGTGAACAGGCCCTGGCGCTCGTGCGGACCAGGCACGCCGTCGGCGACGGCAGCGACCTGGGGCGGATCCAGCTCCAGCAGACTTTCATCAAGGCACTGATCCACCGCGCCGAATCGATCGACGTGCATCTGCCTCATCCGGCAGCCCGAAGGCCTACGGCGCTGTCCCCTCTCGGCCGGCCACCACGGCGACCATCGGCACTTCTACAGCGGCGAGCTCCGCAACTGATCTCACCCGGCCGCGCTCCGAGCCCCTTCAACGACTGGGTCGCCGCCTTTCGCTGAGGCACAACTCAGCTGAAGCGCCCTGCAACAGGCGCTTGCCGCCCGGGCTTCGTTCGCCCGGGCGGCACCGTGAGCGCGGTTGGGTCAGCCGTCGGCACCGGCCGGGGCCGTGGTGGTGGTGAAGCCCTCCTTCTTGTTGGCGTTGAGCGCGAACTCGTTGGTGAACGTCTTACTGAAGTCCACTGACGTGGTGACGGTCCCGACCAGTTTCTCGGTGGCCAGAGAGGTCTTCGGGCCTCCCGCCGGCATGATCCCGTCCGGCAGGAACTGGCCCTTGTCCTCGTCCAGCGCCTTTATGTAGTCGGCCTTGGTGACCAGCTGGTTCTGTACGTACGACGCCGGCAGCTTGTCGGCGATCTGGGCAGCGCTGTGCTTGTTGATCCAGTGCATGGTGGCCACGAGCGCGTCGACGACCCTCTGCACCGAGTCCTTGTGCGAGTTCACCCAGTCGGTGCGGGCGAGCACGCTCGCGCCAGGGAACGCCCCTCCGAGCGCCGACTTGGCGCCGTCCGTGGTGGCCAGGTCGACGGCAGAGGTGCCGACCCCCTTCTTCTCGATCGCGGCGACCGTCGGCTGCGTCGTCATGACGCAGTCGGCCTTGCCGTTCTGCAGCGCGGCGACGGCCGTGGAGCCAGCACCGACCGCGAGCCGGTGGAACTGGTTGGTCTTGACGCCCTTCGCCGCCGCCATGAACTGGGTGAGGGTGTCCGTGCCCGAGCCCAGGTCGGTGACGCCGAGTGTCTTGCCCTTGAAGTCGGCAGCCGATTTCACGCCGCTCTTCTTGGTACACATCTCCCGCTCGCCGGGCGCCCCCGACAACTGGACGACGTCCTCGACCGCCTTGCCTTTCGCCTGGAACTCGATCGTGTGGTTGTACCAGGCGCCGGCCATGTCCACCTGGCCCGAGGCCATGGCCTCCTCGGCTCCGACACCGCCGTTCTGCTCGGTGCTCAGCTCGACCTTGACGCCGTACTTCTTGTAGAAGCCGAGGTTCTCGGCGAGTTCGTAGGGCAGGTAGATCTGCTTGTCGATGCCGCCGACCATGAGCTTGACGGTCGGGGTGCCGCCGGAACCGGCGTTGCTGGCGCTGGATTTGCCGGAGTTGCTGGAACACGCGGTCGCGGTGCCGAGGGCAAGGACGGTGATGATCGCTGCGGTGAGGGTTCTCTTGAGCATGGCGGGGCCTGCACCTTTCGGAAACACGGGAAGGGTGGTGAAGAGGGGACAGACGGGAGTCAGAGAGCGTTCGCCTCGGACGGGGCCGGCGGGCGCCAGGACAGCAGCCGGTGTTCGAGCTTGCCGATCAGCCACTCCGCGCCGAGCACGATCACCGCGATGACGAGCATCGTGGCGAACACGCCGTTGGGGTCGAAGTTGTTCTGCGCGGTCTTGATGACCAGACCGAGCCCGCTCTGCGCACCGAGCACCTCGCCGACGAGCGCGCCGACGATGGCGAAGCCGAAGGCACTGTGCAGGCTGGCGATGATCCACGTCAGTGCCGAGGGCAGGATGACGTGCCGGGTGGTCTGCATCCGGGAGGCGCCGAGCACCTTGACGTTGGCGAGAACGTTGCGGTCGACCTCGCGGACGCCCTGGTAAGCGTTGAAGAAGACGATGAAGAACACCAGTACAGCGGCCAGCAGGATCTTCGGGGTGACACCGATACCGAAGGCGACGATGAAGATCGAGCCGAGAACGATGCGCGGGATCGCGTTGACCATCTTGATGTAGGGACCGAGCACGTCGGAGAGGTAGCGGCTCTGCCCGAGCGCGACACCGAACACGATCCCGGTGAGAGAACCCACGGCGAAGCCGGCGAGCGCCTCCTGGATGGTCGTCCAGATGTTCTGGTAGAAGGAGCCGAACTGGGTGCCGTGCTGGAAGAGATCGATCAGCCGTTGCCAGATGCCCGACGGCTGACCGAAGAAGAACGGGTCGACAATGCCCCAGCTGGTGAACGCCTGCCAGCCGCCGATCACGAAGGCCGCGAGACCGATACGGCCCGCCCACACCCGGGCGACACGACGCCGCGCGGCCCGCTGCGCGTCACTCACGACCGGACCCTTGCCGCCATCGGCCGCGGGCACCGCCGAAACGGTGGACGTCGTACTCATTCCTTGCCTCCTGCGGTGAGTGCGTAGGCGCGCTCCACCTCTTCGCGCAACGTGTCCCAGATCTGGTGCTGGAGTTCGATGAAACGGGGCTGGAAGCGGATCTCCTGGACCGAGCCGCGCGGGCGGGGCAGGTCGATGTCGAAGACCTCCTTGACCGAGCCGGGGCTGGACGTCATCACGACCACCCGATCGGCCAGTGCCACCGCCTCGTCCAGATCGTGGGTGATGAAAAGGACGGTGGGGCGGATCTGCTCCCACAGGCTCAGCAGCTCGGTCGACATGATCGCCTTGGTCTGCACGTCGAGGGCGCCGAACGGCTCGTCCATGATCAGGATCTTGGGTTCGTTGATCAGGGCCGCGGCCATCGCCACGCGCTTGCGCATACCGCCTGACAGCTGGTGGGGGTAACGGTCCTCGAATCCGGTGAGGCCGACCCGGCGCAGCCAGTCACGCGCCGAAGCCTGTGCCTGCTGCTTGGGCACCCCACGGAAGACGGGGCCCATCAGCACGTTGCCGAGAACGGTCTTCCACGGCAGGAGCGCGTCGGTCTGGAACATGAAGCTGACGCCGTCGGTGATGCCGTCCACCTCGCGGCCACCGACCTTGACGGAGCCTTCGCTGGGCCGGTCGAGACCGGACACCAGGCCCAGCGTGGTCGACTTGCCGCAGCCGGTGGGGCCCACCACGGCGCAGAACTGGCCCGGCTCCACGGTGAACGAAACGCCTTGCAGCGCTGTGAATACCTCTCCGGCAGGTGTCAGGAATCGCTTGGTGAGTCCGGAGATCTCGATGCGCGCGTTCGCTTGGTCCGCCGCACCGGCGCCCGGGCTCGTCGCGACATCATTTCGCGAAGCCATGTGGGGCCGCTTCCTTTCTGTTTCTCGGATTTCCTCGACTGCCTCGGGAGCCCTCTCGGGAGCCCCCTCGGGAGAATTCCCGGGGCCTCTCAGATCTAGGAAGGCAGACGCTAGAGGCAGCCACGTATGACGTCGACGTTTCCGAGCTATCTCGCGATGGTTGCGTAAGGCGGGCTTCTGCTCGTTTTGCTCAGCGAACGGGGTGTGGGCAGCGTCCCGGCCATGAGGCACAATCACGCCACCCGGGCATCCAGCGTGGCCGGCCCGGCACCTCGCACCACAGGAACGAAGAGGCACCCGTGATACCCATGCGATTCCGGACAGACCGCGGAGGAAATCGCAGGCTTTCCACCCGGATCTTCGCCAACCAGCTGGTCATCCTCGCGCTGACCGGACTGATCGGCTACGTCCTGTTCGCCTTCGCGCAGCGGGCCGAACTCGACCGCTCCTACGAGCAGCGGGCCCTGGACATCGCCCGGACCATGGCCGCGGAGCCGCAGGTCAAGCAGGCAATGGAGGACGGGGGCGGCGGTGACGTGGTGCAGACGGTCGCCGAACGGATCCGCCGGGCGTCCGGGGCCTCGTACGTGGTCGTGATCGACCTGCGCGGTATACGGCACTCGCACCCCATACCGGACCTGATCGGCGACCCGGTGGCCGAACCGGTGGTGGTGAAGGACGGCCGCCCGCACGTCGGCACCGACCAGGGTGCGACCGGACGGTCGGCCAACGGCAAGGTCCCGCTGTACGGGCCTTCCGGGGCGTTGGCCGGCGAGGTGTCCGTGGGTCTCCCGGAACACGACGTGCTCGGCGAGCTGTGGCACGAGCTGCCCACCTTCGCGCTGTACGCCGCGATCGCCACCGCGATCGGCGCTGCAGCGGCCTACCTGCTGGCACGGCGGCTGAAACGAACCACGTTCGGCCTGGAGCTGGAGGAGATCGCCGGCCTGCTGCAGGACCGAGAGGCAATGCTGCACGGCATCCGGGAAGGCGTCGTCGCCTTCGCCCCCGACGGCAGGATCACCGTCGTGAACGACGAAGCCAGGCGACTGCTCGGCCTCGGCAGCGCGCTCGGCCACCGGCTGGAGGAGGTGCTGCCGGACGGCCGACTGCGCCGCGCCCTGGACGGCACCCTGACCGGCACCGACGTCAGCGTCCTGACCGACGACCACTGCCTCGTCGTCAACCGCATGCCGGTCGCCCTGCACGGCCGTGAACTGGGCGCCGTGGTCACCGTCCGCGACCGCACCGAGCTGATCGGCCTGCTGCGCGAACTCGACTCCGTACGCGGACTGACCGACGCCCTGCGGGCCCAGCAGCACGAGTTCACCAACCGGATGCACACCGTGGCCGGGCTGCTGGACATCGGCGAACACGAGTCCGCATACGAGTTCGCCATCGATACGGCCCGCTCTGGGCAGGCCCTGACCGAGGCCGTGCGCCGGCACATCGGCAACCCGCAGATGGTCGGGCTCATCGTCGCCAAGACCACTGTCGCTGCCGAACGCGGGGTTCGCATCTCCCTCACCGATGACTCCGCACTCGGCGACGACCCGCCACATCTGCGGCGCCTGCTGACCATCGTGGGCAACCTGCTCGACAACGCCATCGAAGCGACGGCCGAGGCGCCACCCGCCAGCGGGGGACGCAGGATCCGGCTGACACTGGCCGAAGGCGACGAGCTGATCGCCGTCCGGGTGGCGGACAACGGCCCCGGCATCGATGCGGGAACCGCCCAGTCGATCTTCGAGGACGGCTGGTCCACCCGCCCCGAACGGGACACCGCACGCCGCGGCCTGGGACTGGCCCTGGTCCACCGGCTGGTGCAGCGGCACGGCGGCACCATCACGGTCAGCGAAGGCCCGGGCGCGGTATTCACGGCCCTGCTGCCGCAGCCGGACACGTCACCGTCATCGCAGGCCGCACTGCTCACGGCCGCGCTGGCGGAGGGAGGCGACCGCCGATGATCCGCACCCTCGTGGTGGACGACGACTTCCGCGTCAGCCACATCCACAGCGACTACGTACGCCGGATCCAGGGCTTCGAGGTGGTCGGCGAGGCGGCGAATCTGGCCGAAGCGCTGGCAGCGGTCCGCACCCTGCACCCGGACCTGCTGTTGCTCGACATCTTCCTTCCCGACGGCAGCGGACTCGACATCCTGCGCCGGCTCAGCCAGGACCAGGACGACACCCGCCCCGACGCCCTCATGATCACCGCCGACCACGACATCACTTCCGTCCGTGCCGCGATGAAACTCGGTGCGGTCGGCTACCTGGTGAAACCGTTCGGCTCCGCCGACCTCGCCGAACGGCTCAACGCCTACCGTCAGCTCCACGACCGCGTCGACGCCCTCAGCCGGACGACCACAGCCGACCAGGCCGACGTGGACGCCCTGTTCAGCGCCGCCCGCCCACCGGCCATCCCCCGGATCCCGGCCAAAGGCCACTCCGCGCCCACCCTCACCACGATCCACCAGGCCCTGCGAACCGCCGACAGCGCCCTGTCGGCCGCCGATGCGGCCGAGGCGACCGGCGTCTCCCGCGCCACGGCCCAGCGCTACCTGTCCTACCTCGTCAAGGAGGGCACGGTCCGCCTCGAACTCCGCTACGGCACCAACGGCCGCCCCGAACACCGCTACCGCATTCAGAACTGACGATGCGACAGGCATCCGAGCGGCCTCCACGAGGCCGAAGCCACGACCGGCGACCGCGACGCATTCGCGAACGCCGCCCTCGTCACCCCGCGCACCTTGCGCGCGCTCGACCTGAACGCCGGCGCCGTCGCCGATCCGGCGCCCTATCAGACGAAGGCCGTGTTCCGGCGGGCGCCCGATACCCAGCGGTCAGGTAGGGGTCCTTCGACATCACGAGTTCAAGTTGACTAGCAGCATAAACAAATTGGGCAACAGGGCCAGCGACGGCTTCTAGGACAGCCGACGCGTCCAGCAACGACTCGGCTGCCTGAGCCTCATCGAGTTCGAAGAGAACTACGCCGGGCAGGCGGCGACCGAACCAGTTGAGTTCCGGTCTGGCCTGTGTCGACAGCTCGTCCGGTCGGCGGAGCAGGGCGATGTTCGTCCGTGATGAGGTGAGCGGGGTGCGCAGCTCGTGCCCTGCGTGCCGGCCGGCAGCCTCAGCTCGCCTCGGCGCGGGCCGGCCTGCCCAGCATGTCGTCGGAAGCACGCCGCGCCGGCCCACCTCGTCCGGGCCGCGGACTGGTCCTGCCAGTTCGTGCCGCCGGTGATCCGCATTGCGAGGCACCAGCTGACCGGGGCCGTGGCCTGCACGACCGTGAGCGTGAGCACGGTCGTGCAGCGTTGCCGACAACGGGACCGACGCTTCTCACTCGACTCTCACTGTCACCACGGCGTCGGCTTACCTCCGTTCGTCAGCGTGTTGACGGCTGCCGTCTCGCCGTTTCCTGCTCGCGGCGCGCGGCGCGCGGCGCGCTGGTTCCGTCTGCAGCTCCCAGGGACCGGTTGCCGCGCCCGTGTGCCCCCGAGCGGTACGTCGGGGTGAGCCGCATGCCGTGGAAGCTGCCCCGAAGGGGAACATGAGCAGGCTGACGTCCATCACACGTGACGGTGACGAGTCCGACGACGCACTGAGCGACCTGACAGATTCACTGCCAGAGAATGAGGATCCGGACGACGACGCTGAGACGTCCCTCTTCGAGACGCTGAGGGCCTACTTCGAGTAGGCATGGCGAGGAACACGGTGGTAACGAGCACGACGCAGTCGAGGAGAAGAGCACAGCTCGCGTATGAGTACAGCGGACTACCGCCACGCACCGCCCGCCCGCATCACCCGGCGCCTGCACCGCTATCTCGACCCACCGGAGTGTGTTTCTCCGGTCGGCCGCCGCCTGTTCGCGGTGGACGGGCTTCGCCTGGTCGCCGCTTTGCTGGTGGTCGCATACCACTTCGTCGCCTCCGGCGCCGGGAGCACACGGGGCGCCTGGGGGATGCCCACCACCAAGGTGTTCCCGGCAGCGCACCACCTCGCGCAGTACGGGTACCTCGGCGTTGAGATCTTCTTCGCCGTCAGCGGGTTCGCGATCTGCTTGTCGGGGTGGGGCCGTACTATGCGCCAGTTTGCTGCCTCTCGCATATCGCGCCTTTATCCGGCGTACTGGCTGGGCGTGCTGGCCACCACGGCCGTGCTCACCCTGTCTCCCACCGTGAACGAGCCGAAGTCGCACCGGGCTGTTCTGGTCAACCTGACCATGCTCGAAAGACCCCTGGGAGTTTCCGAGGTCAGCGGCGTGTACTGGACGCTGTGGTCGGAGATACGGTTCTACCTGCTGTTCGCAGTGGTGCTCCTCTTCGGCGCGACGTACCGGCGGGTGCTGTTGTTCTGCCTGGCGTGGACGCTGGTGTCGATCCCGGCAGAGCTCTCTGGCTCCGCGTCGTGGGACGCGGTTTTCGAGCCGTCGTACAGCCAGCCGTTCATCATGGGCGTCTGCCTGTATCTCATCCGTCGCTTCGGTTCGCGTGCCGAGACATGGGCAGTCTTCGGCTTCTCCTGGCTGGTCGAGGTCCACGAGCTGGCCCGCCGCTCCACGTGGACCTCCAACGCCCTGGGCTGGCACGTCTCCTGGTTCGGCTCGGTCGCGGTCTTCACCGTGCTGCTGACGCTGCTCGTGCTCTGTGTCATCGGCCCGCTCGCCCGCCTCGACGTGCGCTGGCTCAGCACGGCGGGCGCTATGACGTACCCGCTGTACGTGCTCCACGACGAGATCGGGTACACCGCGATCCGGGCGTTTCGCCACGACGTTCCGCGGTGGCCGCTGCTGATCGCGCTGCTGGTGGTGTTGCTGGCGCTGTCCCACGCGGTGGCCCGATGGGTGGAGAAGCCGGTGGACAGGCGGCTGCGCCGTTTTCTGGAGACCGCCCGCCGCCGCTGACCGCGCGCGCTCGCAACTGAGCCAGGGACGGGCGGCATTCAACTGGGCCCGCGCCACGGACAGCCACGCCGGCAGCTCGTTGCGCGGGCTGGTTCCGACGCCTGCATGCCACGCGGTCGCGTTCCCACCGCGCTCTAGTTTATTTCGCGCCCTCCTCTTACATCGCGACGCAAGGCTCGGGGGAGTCCTGGCGAGTACCGGCGGACCGTTGGCGTATGACGTCGCCCTGTCCGGCCACGAGGTCTCGCATTCACTCGACCCCGGGGTCCGCATGAAGCTCGATTTCCAGCCGCGCCACGCCCTCGGCGCCAACGGCGCGATCAGCACCGACATCAGCCTCGCAGCTCACTCGGCGGTTTCATCGTGATGCGCGACAGCACAGCGCGTGGCGCTGAGGTCCCCGTACGGAACCGGTCCGGCCGAGCATGCGCGACCACCGGGCGCGTCAGTGTCGTGGTGATCGTTTACAACGACGCGGAGCACATACCTGACGCGGTGCGTTCGGCGCTCGCTCAGGGAGAGACGGTGGCCGAGGTCATCGTCGTCGACGACGCGTCGGTCGACGGGACCCGGGGCGCATTGCTCGCCTTCGCCGACGACGACCGGGTGCGGGTGCTGTCAAGGGAGCGCAACAGCGGCGGCTGTGGAACCCCGCGCAACGACGGCATGGCTACTGCACGTTCCGAGTACGTGATGTTCCTCGACAGCGACGACACATTCCCGCCCGGTGCCGTCGACGCGCTGCTGGCGGCCGCGGACGCTCATGACGCCGATGTCGTGGCGGGCCAGTGCCTGCGCCGTGAACTGCCCGACGGCCGGACCGCGGGGTGGCAGCCCCAGCTCTTCGACCGGTCTGCCGGCGCTGAACTGCCGGGTCAGGTACTCGAAGGGATCGGACAGCAGCCTGGGCTCCTGTGGGACACGCTGTCGGTGAACAAGCTCTACCGCCGGGATTTTCTCGCCGAGCACAACGTCAGGTTTCCGGGTGGTGCCTTCCACTACGAGGACTTCGTCTTCACCGCCCGGCTCTACGCCGCGCAGCCGCGGCTCGCGATCGTGGACACCCCGGTTTACGTCTGGCACGTCCGCAGGCAGGCGCCGAGTCTGTCCATCTCCCTGCGCCGCGCGGTGATCTCCAACTGGGAGCACCGGGTGGCTGCCCACCGGCAGGCCGTGGAGGTTTTGCGGACGGCCGGACACCCGGATCTGGTGGCCGCCGCGCAAGGCAAGTTTCTTGACTACGACGTGGCCATGTACACAAGAGAGCTGCCACTGCGTAGCAGGGAGTATCAGGAGAACTGGTGGAAGGTGACCGGTGGATATCTCAGGACCTTCGGCGCCGCCGGGTACGCCGCCGCACGTGTGCCTTCCCAGTGGCTCGGCCGCGTTGTGGAGGCACTGCCCGAGCCCGCGGAGATCGGCCGCCTGGTGGAGCTGGCGGCCCGGCCGCCGCGCCTGGCGCCGCCGTACAGCACCGACGGCTCCACGCCCGTGTTCGGGCCGGGCCCGGCGTCCGTTCCCCTGGAAGGACTCGACGAACTGGCCCCCCGCGAACTGCCGATAGCGATCGACGGGCGGGTGACGACAGGTCGGGTCACCCGGCTCACCCTGCGGGTGCATGACCTGTACGGCAGGCTTGCCACCGTCGCCCCGCAGACCGTACGCGTCGTCTTTCGGGAGCGGTCCGGGACGCGTGCCGATCGCGTCAGCGAGGTTCCGTTGGTCCCGGGCGAAGAGGGCTGGGCCGCGGAGGCGCGGCTGCGGACCAGTGAACTGACCGGTCCGGCGGACCTGATGGCCTGGGGCATCACGGCCGAAGTGCGGTGTGCCGGGGGCGAGGCCGTGCAGGCCGAGGTGCGCGCCGCGGGGGCCGAGCAGGCATGCCGCCGGGCCGTCGTACGTCTGGGACGCCCACTGTTCGTGCAGGTACACGTGACGCCGGGATCGGCCCTCAGGCTACGTGTGGTGGACAGTGCCCGTGGGCTGGGCCGCCTCACCGGAGGGCGAGCCCGCAGGCTGATCCGGCGGTTCCGGTAGCCCACGCGGTACGCGTCGCCAGCGCATGGCCGCGGAGGCACAAGTTCCCGCTGCGGCAGAGCCTGCTTTCTCAGTGCGGGGTGGCGGCCCACCGGCAAACCGGCATCCCTTACGCGGCCGTTTCCCGCGCTGATCCGTCATGGCGCGCAGCACCGCACCTTCCGTCAACCCCCCGAGCACTCCGAAATCTTCGCAAGACAGGTGATAGTCAATGGAAGCCATCCTCTTGGTCGGCGGGAAGGGGTCCCGCCTGCACCCGGTCACGGAACACACGCCGAAGCCGATGGTCCCGACCGCCGGGGTGCCCTTCCTTGCACACCAGCTCGGCCGGGCGCGGGCCGCGGGCGTCGGCCATGTGGTGCTCGCCACCTCCTACCTGGCCGAGGTCTTCGAGCCGTACTTCGGTGACGGCGCGGACTTCGGCCTTCGCATCACGTACGTGCACGAGACTGAACCGCTTGGCACCGGCGGCGCGATCCGCAACGCCGCCACGGCGCTGAGCTGCGGCCCCGAGGAGCCGGTGCTGGTCTTCAACGGCGACATCCTCACCGGGCTCGACATCGCCGCTCTGGTGGAGCAGCACCGCGCCGCGCGCGCCGACGTCACGCTCCACCTCACCCGGGTCGAGGACCCCAGTGCGTTCGGCCTGGTCCCGACCGACGCAGCCGGGCGTGTGCTGGCTTTCACCGAGAAGCCCGATCGCCCCGAGGAGATCGTCACCGACCAGGTCAACGCCGGGTGCTACGTATTCCGTCACTCGGTCATTGCCACCATCCCGGCCGGCCGGCCGGTCTCGGTGGAGCGCGAGACCTTCCCCGGGCTGCTCGCCTCCGGGGCTCTGCTGCACGGGGTGGTCGACCAGACGTACTGGCTCGACCTGGGCCGGCCTGAGGCGCTGATCCAGGCATCCGCCGACCTGGTGCGCGGAGTTGTCCCCTCCCCGGTGCTGTCCGGCCGGGTGGGCGAGTACCTGATGATGCCGGGGGCACACGTCGACGACGGCGCCAAGCTCTTCGGCGGCACGGTGGTCGGCGCGGGGGCGCACATCGCTGCCGACGCGGTGGTCGAAGGTTCGATCGTGCTCGACGGTGCACGGATTGAGGCGGGTGCGTACGTACGCTCCAGCCTGGTCGGTTCGGGAGCGCGCATCGGCCCGCGCACAGTGCTGGAGAACGCCGTGATCGGAGACCAGGCCGAGATCGGCGGGGACAACGAACTGCTCGCCGGAGTGCGTGTGAGGGGCCGCGCGTCGATTCCGGACGCCGCTATCCGCTTCTCGTCGAACTCCTGACGGCAGATACCCAACCGACCCGAGAGAAGGGAAGACACTTGAGTGAGAGTGTTGGCGAAACCGGACTTTGACGATGCGGTCGCAGCCTTGCGCCGTCCTCGCGCTCCCCACGCTGTGGACGTAGCCGGTGTCGGCCCACGCTTGGTCACGCGAGGGTTGGTGGCGGCTATGTGGAACATCAGGTGCATGCCGCCGACGTTGTCGGAGATGCTGGGATACGAGCGGTGTCGCGTCATGTGTCGGTATTACCGTCGAGCAGACCGCCTCCCCAGGGCGCAAACGAGGTCAGCCGGAGGCGCGTTGGGATCAGACAGGAGTGAACCGAAGGAAACGGGGACGCCGGACGACGACACGAGTCCCTGGCTCCGCATCAGACGCACCCGCCCCACAGGCCCCACACTGACTCGATCTACCAATCGACGCCAAACAGCCCTGGCGGGACAAATCGCTCTTTAAGTGCTACTTCGCCAAGAAGAACTTGCGTCCCGAACGTCTGGCGCTGCTGCGCCAATGTCACGTCGCTGGGTGATCCAGTACACCCCGGGCAACGGGCTCTCCCCAAAGAACCCCGAGGTCCGGCAGGTCGCAACCAGCCGTAGTGGCGAGGTCCTGCTCCGGGTCCGCGACTCCTGAGACGTCGTACGACGCCCCCAGCCTCTCGCATGCAGCGGAGCTCGAGGGCGTCGCCGAGGCGGCACGAGAGAGTCCTGTCCCACCGCCTCGCACGGGTTCGACGGCGGGAAGCGGCACGTCATCACCGTGCCTGGGTCTGCTGCTGGTGATCACAACGGGAAGTGACCGGCTGCTATTTCACCAGACCGCGGATCACACCGCGCGCTTGGCGCAGGCCGGGTCCCGCGGCTTTGCGCAGCGTGGGCAGGTGCGGTTCCGCCTTCGCCAGCAGTCCCGCGCGCTCCCATGTGATCTTGAGACGGCCGCCGCCGTGGCCCTCGGGCTCGACGGTGACGTGGTGTTCGGCCATGCCGCGGCGGTGGGTGACCTTCTTGCTCAGCCGGGGAAAGTTCAGCGGGGCGAGCAGCACGCCGGTGTTCTTCTGACGGTGCTGGGAGATGGTGAGCACGGGATGGCGCACCCCGGAGAAGCCTTGCAGCGGAAATGAGACTGCACCGAGATCGATGGTGACGGTGCCCTCGAAGAGCCCCGGGTGGACCGGGTCGAGCCGGAAGGAGGTGCTGAGTCGCTTTCTCGCGGGCGCGAGGTGGATCGTCGCTACGACCGAGCCCATCGGCAACTGGTTTCCCGGGTCGTAGGTGCGCACGTCCAGGGTGATGCGGGAGCCGGAGGCCGGCGTGACCCGGGTGATCTCGTGTCGCACCAGGGCGTTGCGGAACGGCCGGATACGCGGGGCCAGATCGGTGATCTCCAGCTCGCGGGCGGAATCCGGGTCGGCAGGGATCACCGAACCCCAGTAGACGCGCCCTGCGGCGTCCTCCGTGACTTCACGCGGTCCGGCCGCCCGGTCCATGCCGCGCGCTGCTAGCTGCGCCTCCTCGAACCGCCCTTCGCGCACGAGCTGGATGACGACCCGCTGGTCTCGCGGCAGGCGTTGGAACGCCTCGGGGGCGAGCGTGTCGAGGTACGGCGAGACTTCGTCGCTGAACTGCTTGATCCAGTCGTGCGTGCGGTACGGCAGGTCGCCGGTGTACATCCGCAGGTCGTGCCTGAGGAACTTGAAGTCCTTGTCGGGCTTGATCTCCTGGTGACCGCTGTCGACCAGGAAGTCGTCGATGAGCCTCGCGACATCGACCCGGTCGCGGACATTCTCGATGCGGTGGCGCTGGTTGGAGATGGACAGCGCGTCAGTGGCCTCGAACGGTGAGATGTACCAGCTGTAGACCGGGTCCGGGACGATGGTGAAGGCGCGGGCGAGGCAGTACGCCTGCGCCGAGAACAGCTGGTCCTCGTAATGGATGCCGAGCGGGAAGCGCAGCGTGTGCCGGTCGATGAACTCCCGGCGGTACATCTTGTTGGTCGACAGGTGCTCAAACAGCACGCTGGGCTCGCGTCGGATGCCACGCACCGTGCGTGTGCGCTCGAACAGGTGCGGGTGCCAGTAGGAAAGAGTCCCGGTGTCGGTGCGGACCCGCTCGACGGCACCCATCGCGAAGTCGACCTCACTGTCGGCACTCAGCGCCTCCAGCAGGATCTCGCAGGCCCGCTCGGGGAGTGTGTCGTCGCTGTCGAGGAACATCAGGTACGGCGCCCTGGCGATCTCCATCGCCGCGTTGCGCGGGGCGCTGCACCCACCGCTGTTCTGCGGCAGGCGGTGGTAGATGATGCGGTCGTCCTGAGCCGCCAATGCCCGTGCCACGTCAGGGGTGTTGTCAGTGGAATGGTCGTCACTGATGATGATTTCGATGTTGCGCAGGCTCTGGCGGCGCAATGACTCCACCGCGCGCGGCAGTCGTTCGGCGTCGTTGTACACGATCACTGTGACGGTGACGTCGGGGGCCGCCTTGGCCATGGATCCTCCGGTGGGAAATGCTCGGTGAGTGGAGTCGTGGGCGAAGCTGGTCACGGGCGTCACCTATGCGGACGGGTACGAGGCGGCGGCCGACTCGGGGGTCGGGGCAGGCACGCGCTGGTCGAGCGGAATGACCGGCGGGACAGCCTCCTGCCCGAGGAAGACATGGCGCGCGACCCGCTCGGCGGCATGCCCGTCGTCGAACTCGCAGAATCTGCGCCGGAATTCGGCCCGCTTGGCCGCTGTGGCCTCGTCCCGCCAGCCGCCGTCCAGGAAGAACCGCTCGATATCGTCCTGGCTCAGGGCGACCGCGCCGGGGGCTTGCTCGGTGAGGTCGAAGTAGACGCCACGGGTGGCGGAATAGGTCACCCAGTCGTCGGCGAAGACCACGATCGGGCGGTCCAGGTTGGCGTAGTCGAACATCACCGAGGAGTAGTCGGTGATCAGCGCGTCGGATGCAAGGCCCAACTCCTCGACGGAGTCGTACCTGGAGACGTCAATGATCAGTTCGCGCCGGTGCAGCTCCTGCAGCGGGGAGAGGCCGCGGTCGTAGAAGTAGTGGCCGCGCACCAGCAGGACGAAATCGTGACCGAGGGTCTTCGCCAACCGCTCCAGGTCGAGCCGCGGAGTCCAGGCGGCCTCGTAGTCCCGGTGCGTCGGCGCGTACAGCAGTGCCTTCCTGCCGGGCGCGATGCCGAGCCGCTCGCGGATGCGCAGCACGTCCTTGGCGGTCGCGGTGTAGTAGAGGTCGTTGCGCGGGTAGCCGTAGTCGAGCGAGGTGAACGGTACTGGGTACGCACGCGACCAGGTCTCGGTGGAATGCCGGTTGGCGGAGACGCTGTAGTCCCAGCGGGCGCACCGCTCCAGCAACGCCTCGTAGTCCACGCCACGCGAGGTGGCCGGGTACGGGATCTGGTCGGTGCCCATCCGCTTCAGCGGCGTGCCGTGGTGGGTCTGCACATGGATCTGGCCCGGTCGCTTGATCACCGAGTCAGGGAAGTTGACGTTGTTGACCAGGTACTTGGCACGTGCCAGCACGCTCCAGTACCTGCGTGAGCCGGGCACCACGTAGTCGATCCCGGCGGGAACCAGCGGCACGTCGTCGCGCCGGACCACCCACACCTGGCGCATCTGCGGGGCGAGTTCGCCGAGCTTGGCGGAGATCGCGCCGGGGTTGCAGGTGAAGCCGCGGTCCCAGTAAGCGGAGAAGACGGCGAGGTCCTCCTCGATCGGATGGCGCAACTGCTCGCGGTACGCGCCCTCCTTCGCCACCTCGGCGGCCTTCTTCTTCGCCTTGGCTGCGAGGGTGCGGACGCTGCGGCGCTTGCGGTTGGCGAGCTGCAATGCTCGGTAGCCGGAGTAGGAGTCGTGCTCCAGCATGGCGTGGCGCACGCCGTTGAGGTTGGCGGGCCGCTGGTAGTCGGCGGGCTTGTAGCGCAGGAAGTGCGCGGAGGCGCAGTGGAAGAACTCCGCCTGATCCCGGTCGGATATCCCCGTCAGGGTGAGCACCTTCAGGTAGCGGCGGACCATGCCGCTGAAGACGATCCGAGCGGCCTCGGTCATCGCGGGCCCGGAGCCGAGCAGCTTCCACAGCGCCTCGTACTGTCGGAAGAGGTTGTAGTGTCCTTCCTCGCCCAGCGGTACCTCGCGCGCATTACGGCGCACCAGCACCGCCTCGGTGATCGCGATCCGTTCGGCGGCGAGCAACGAGCCGATCGCCGGGAGCACCTCGGTGTACTCGTCCTGGCCGAACAACTCCTGGTGCGCGGCGTAGAAGTCGGTGCGCAATACGCGATTGGCGATCGTCGGCGTCAGGTTCAGCGTCTTCTGCCGCGCCTCGATAGTGAAGACCCCGCTGCCGGGGGCCATGAACAACCGCCCGTCGCCGCTGCCGATCGAAGAGTTGGACCAGGTCGAACGGACGTGGTCGAAGACGATCACGTCGGGCCGTTCGGTGTCTTCGGCGCGGCGGGCCAGCGCCATTAGCGCATCCGGCATGAGGGAGTCGTGCCCCTCCAGGAACAACACGTAGTCGCCGCCGGCCATCTGGGCTCCGGCCACCCGCGCGGCACCGGCCGGCAGCCGACGTGGCAGGCACACGGCCCGCACCCGCTCGTCCCGTTCGGCGTACTCGTCGATGATGGCTCTGCTGGCGTCTGTCGAGGCGTTGTCGACGACGACGACTTCGACCTCGGTGTCAGCACCCGCCCCGTTCAGGGCGCTCTCGAGACACTCCCGGAGGTAGCCCTGCGCATTGAGGGCGGTGACGATGACGCTGAACATAGTCATGAAGTGACTTTTCCTGATGACGACGGGACCAATACGGGTGGTGTTGCGAGGGGCAATGAGAGTCTCGAATGTTCAAGTACTGAAATCCTGCGGCCGCTTTGCCGATGGGCACACCTGTATGCCGCGCGGCGCACACCGTCCTGAACACGCTACGCACCACCCCACAAAGACCAGGTGAGAGAGAGGAAAGAAAAAGGGAAGCGAAAGACAGGAGATCAACGAGCGACGTCACGCGGCTTCGGACTGTGTCGCTCCCCGTCGTTAGGGTGGCGCTCATGACGACGTGGTTGATCACAGGCGGAGCGGGCTACATCGGGGCGCACGTCGCGCGTGCCATGGCGGAAGCCGGAGAGCGGGTGGTCGTCTTCGACGACCTCTCCACCGGCATCCCCGAGCGGTTGCCGCGGGAAATACCGCTGGTGAAGGGCTCCACGCTGGACCGCGCGGCGCTTGATGCGGCCATCACGGAGCACGGCGTGACCGGTGTCGTCCACCTCGCCGCGAAGAAGCAGGTTCCCGAGTCGGTCGCGCAGCCGCTCTTCTACTACCGGGAGAACGTGCAGGGCTTGGAGGTCCTGCTGGGCGCCTGCGCGGCGGCGGGCGTCCAGCACTTCGTCTTCTCCTCTTCCGCGGCGGTGTACGGCATGCCGGATGTGGACCTCGTCACGGAGGACACTCCCTGCGGGCCGATCAATCCGTACGGCGAGACAAAGCTCGCCGGCGAGTGGCTGGTCCGCGCGGCCGGTGCGGCGTACGGCATCAACACGGTCTGCCTGCGCTACTTCAACGTGGCCGGGGCGGCCGCGCCCGAGCTCGCCGACGTCGGCGTCTTCAACCTGGTTCCGATGGTCTTCGAAAAGTTGGACGCGGGAGAGTCTCCGCGGATCTTCGGTGACGACTACGCCACCCCCGACGGCACGTGCGTACGCGACTTCATCCACGTCCAGGACGTCGCCTCCGCCCACCTCGCCGCCGCGCGCCGTCTCGCCACGGCCTGCGCGGCCGGTTCTGCGGGGGACCTGACAGTGAACATCGGCCGCGGTGAAGGGGTCTCCGTCGCCGAGATGGTCGACCGCATCCGCGCCCACACGGGCCGCGCCGGCCTTCTCCCGAAGACCGAGCCCCGGCGACCCGGCGACCCCGCGCGGGTCGTCGCCTCCGCGGATCTGATCGTCAAGGAACTGGGGTGGTCCGCGCGGCACGATGTCGACGAGATGATCGCCTCGGCGTGGGCGGGTTGGCGCCTCCGCCACGGTGGAGTTTGACGGCCGGGCGCGGCGGTGCCGGTGCCGTATACCGCCCGTCGGGCGCCGGAGGCAGACTGTCCAAGAGCACGACGGACCGCGGGCAGAGCCCTCAGCTTGTTCTCAAGGTCGGAGCGGTGTCGGAGCGGTGTCCTACGACGTGTGGTGCGTCCGCCGAGCTGTTCGCCCGTCTTTGGGCGCTCGTCCGCCGCGGCGACCGGGGCCGTCTGTCCTACGCCGGGCAGAGGAGATCTTCGAGTACGCCACGCGGCTGCTGGCCCCAACCCCCCCTCGCCAGCCCGGAGGACATCGCCCACCTGGAGGGCTTCACGCTGCACCGGCTCCGCCACAGTGCTCTGACGGATGGCGCCGAGCGCGGCACCTCCACCCCCATGCTGCTGGCCCGCTCCCGCCACGCCTCCGTCCGCTCCCTGGAGCGGTACGCCCGCCCCGGCGTCGACGCGGTCGCCCGACACATTGCTGAACGCGACCCCGCCGCACGTCGCCGGACGTGACACCCCTCGTTTGCGGCTGCTGACGATCTTGCTGGGGTGAGCCGGTCGGCGTTCGTGGTGCTGAAGGCGCGCAGCGGAGGGGTCAGGCGCAGCTCGGATGTTGTCGTAAACAAGATCGATCTTGTTGCCCGGCGGGCGGCGGCCTCGGCTGCTGGCTTCGCGCGTCAGCTCTCCAGGCGGTAGCCGTGTCCCCTGAGTGTGGTGATGCGGGGGAGGAGGGCCGGGCGGGAGGCGGTGTGGGTGGCCTCGGTGAGGCGGCGGCGCAGGCTGGCCATGGTGACGTCGAGGGTTTTGGTGGAGCCGAACCAGTTCTCGTCCCAGACGTCGGCCATCAAGGTCTCACGGGAGACGGACGACGTCGAGAAAATCGCCACCCGTAAGGGCGAGGCCCTCTACTGGATCGCGATCCTGGTATCCAACACCCTCGGCACCGCCAGCGGGGACTGGCTGGCCCACGGCACCGGACTGGGATTCCGCAACGCCTTCTTCGTCATCGCCGGAATAATGCTGCTGCTGCTGGCCGCCCACTACCTGACCAGCATCAACAGCATGGTGTTGTTCTGGCTGGCATTCGTCCTGACGCGCCCATTGAGTGCCGCCGCCGGTGATTCGATCACCAAACCCGTCAGCCAGGGAGGACTCGGGCTGGGCACGCTGTGGGGTTCGGTGACGCTGGCGGCAGTGCTCACCGTGTTGGTCGCCTGCGAGACCTGGCACATCCGGCGTCACCCGCTCGACCTGTTGCCGGCCCCGACCCACAGGATCACCGGACAACCGCAGCAGCCCAACGGACAGGTCGTCCTGGCCTACGGCCCGCACCCCGACCAGATCCTCCAGACCTCGAAGGGAGCCGGTACCAGCGGCCTAACCCCCGGACAACGCGAGGGAGTTGGACGTCCCGGTCGTCCTCATCAGGCCCGCGGTCAGGCCTGCGAGGAGGAGGCAGAGGACCGCCCAGCAGGGCGGGCCGTTGAGGCTGCTGTACACCGCCGTGCCGAGGCCCTGGCCGATAGATTGGGCCGTGATCAGGGCGCCCGCCGTCGCTCCGGAGTGCCGGGGGACGACGCCGATGGTCGCGCCAGCGAAGAGCGGTGTGAAGACGAGGCCTGCCAGGACCACGCAGGGCAGCAGGAGCATGTACGGGGCCTCGGCGCCGATGGCGATGACAACCGGGGCCAGTCCGAGCAGCGTGACTAGGGAGCCCGCCACGATGAGACGGCGAGGCGGCACGGCGCGCGCGAGCAGGCGGGGTGCGATCAGGGTGGAGCCGGTGACGATCGCGGCGAGTATGGGCAATAACGGAATGCCGCACTGATCCGTGGGGTTGGCGGTTCCGTAGCCCATTATCTGGGCCAGGGGTGGCATCAGGCAGAGGATGCCGGCGCCAGTGAGGGCCATGGTCAGGAAGCCACCGAGGCGGCTGCGGTCCCTATGGACGTACAGCGACAGTAGCGGGCTCGATGTCTGGCTCTGCCGCCACAGCAAGGTGAGCAGGTCGAGGCCGATAGCGAGCGCGCCGACCACCCGCTGGTCGCCCCAGTCGGTCCACCACTGGACCCGGGTGGGGCCGAAGGTGAGGGCGGCTGGCCCGAGGGAGCCGAGCAGCGCACCTGGCAGGCAGGTCGAAGGGGGTACCGGCGTCGGTGTCGGTGCGGTCCACCGGGGCGTCGTGCGGCAGCAAGCGGACGCCACCAGGGCGACCAGAGCGAAGACCAGGTTAAAGCCCAGAATCGGGCACGCGGGCAGGGACCCACCCGTGAGCAGCCCCAGCACCGGACCACCGACGCTGACCACGGCGTAGACCCCGAAAGTCCTGACGCGTTCCCTCGGTCCGGTGAAACCGGTGGCCACCATGGCGAGCGCCGCCGCCGTCACGAGCGCGCCCAAACCGCCCTGCAGGACCCGGCCCAGGACCACCGCGGGCATGGAGGAGGAGAGGGGGGAAGGCGCCGGCCGCGCCGCAGAGCGGGCTGGCCGCCGCGAAACCCGCCAAAGGGACTGGCCCGGTCCCGACCGTCAGGCGGCTGATCAGGGCAGATGGAGAACTGGGACGGAAGTATCTAGGGTCAGCACGTGGCTTTCATCATGGTGTGCGAAGACGACGCGGCGGTCCGCGGCGTCCTCAAGCGCGCCCTGGAGCACGACGGCCACACCATCTCCGTCGCCGCCACGGCCGACAGCCTGCTGCGGCAGCTCGCACCGGCGCCCCATCTGGTCGTCCTGGATCTCGGACTCCCGGACGCCGACGGCCGCGACGTCTGCCTGGCCCTGCGGGCTCGCGGCGTCGACGCACCGGTGTTGATGCTCACCGCCTTGGACGGCCTGCATCACAAGGTGGGCGGCTTCGAGGCCGGCGCCGACGACTACATGACCAAACCCTTCGACATCCCGGAACTGCTGGTCCGCGTCCGAGCGCTGCTGCGCCGGGCCACCGTGTCACCCTCACCGCGCGAGGTCGTCCTCGATCCGGCGAAGCACGTGGTGACCCACGACTCGGTGAGCCAGAGCCTGACCCCGACCGAGTTCCGGCTACTGGGCCGCCTGATCGCCTCCCAGGGCGACGCGGTACGCCGCCACGCCCTCATCGCTGCCGGCTGGCCACACGGAGCGCAGGTCAGCGACAACACCCTCGACTCCTTCGTGCGCCGGCTGCGGACCAAGCTCGGTCCGCTGGGTGTGGCCGAGCGTCTGGCGACCGTCCGCGGCGTGGGCTACCGATGGCAGTGACGGGATTCCGCAGGAGGGCCGTCGCGCTCACTGTGCTGATCGCCACCGCCGTGGTCGCGATACTGGTCGTGCTCTCGCACGTGCTGCTGAGCGGGGTCACGGACGCCGACGCGCACGATCTGGCGCGTACCCGCGCCGAGGCGGTCGCGGCGAACGTCACCACTGTGGGCGGCCGTGTCGTACTGACGGAGAACAGCAGCGAGGCGCTGGACGAGGTCGCCTGGGTATATGCCGACGGCCACCTGATCGACGGGAACGTACCGGCAAGCATGGTCGAGCGCGTCGAGGCGCTCGCAGGCTCACGGCGATCGCAAACCGCCGCCGTCGACACCTACCTCCTGTACGCGCGGCAGGTCCCGATCGACGGCCACCACGTCATGGTGATCGTCCGCGTGGACCTCACGCCCTACGAGACATCCGAGCAGCACAGTCTGACCTTGTCGCTGATCCTGGGCGGCCTCGCAATCCTCCTGGCCGGCGGTGTCGCACACCTCGCAGTGCGCCGCGCGCTGCGGGTCGTCCAGGAGATGGCCGCCCTCGCCGACGACTGGGGCCATCACGAACCCGGGCGCCGCTTCAACCTCGGAGCCCCCCGCGACGAGTTCGGGGAACTGGGGCGGACCCTGGACAACCTCCTGGAGCGCGTCGACAACGCACTGGCGGACGAGCGCCGGCTCACCGACGAGATCGCCCACGAACTGCGGACACCGCTCACGGTCCTGCGGGCCGAGGCGCAGCTGGCGCAGCTGTCCGGCGAGCCGGTGGCGCCGGAGGCGGTGCTGAGCGAGGTCGACCGCCTCAATGCGGCGATCACGACGATTCTGCGCGCCGCGCGCGCACGGACAGACGCTGGTACCCGGTGCGATCTCCGCTCCGCCGCGTTGCAGGCGATCGCTGGCCGCGCGGTCGAGGTCGCCTTTCCCGCGAAGGCCGAGGTTGCCATGGCGGCCGACGTCGCCGTGTCGCTGCTGTCGCCCCTGCTGGACAACGGCCTGCGGCATGCGCAGTCGCGTGTGTGGATCACCGCGCGCATCCAGGGCGAGGCAATCGTGGTCGATGTCCTGGACGATGGCCCCGGGTTCGATCCCGCAGAGGTCGACCGGGTCTTTGAAGCGGGTGTGACCGGCGGCGGCGGGTACGGGCTGGGGCTGCCGGTGGTCCGGCGCATCGCCGCCTCGGCCGGTGTGGAGGTCCGCGCGATCGCGGACGGCCGCGGTCACGTCGAGGTGACACTTCCAGCCGCGCGTGCGGCCACGTAGTCAGGTTGCTTGCAGGTTCCCCGCGTAAACCTCCCCGCATGACAACGACAACGGAAGCACGCACGCGCAGCGGGCGCCTCATGCTCAACAAGGTTCCCGAGGTCACCATCTGGTTCTGGGTGATCAAGATCCTTTGCACGACCGTGGGTGAGAGCTTCGCCGACTGGATCAACATGAAGCTGGGCGTCGGCCTGGTGAACACGGCCTGGATCTTCACCGCGATTTTCGTCGTGGTCCTGGCCGTCCAGCTGCGGCTGAAGCGGTACGTCCCGTTCCCCTACTGGCTGACCGTGGTCGTTGTCAGCGTCACGGGCACCCTGTACACCGACATCCTGACCGACCAGCTGAACGTGCCGCTGTGGATCAGTTCCGCGGTCTTCTCGGTGCTGCTCGCGGTGGTCTTCGGCGTGTGGTGGCTGCGTGAGCGCACGCTGTCGATCCACTCGGTCACCACGCTCTCGCGGGAGTCGTTCTACTGGCTGACCGTCCTGGTCACCTTCGCGCTCGGCACCGCGACCGGCGACTGGACCCTGGAGCTGACCGGCTGGAGCCCGGGCGTCTCTGTGTTGCTGCCGCTCGGCCTCATCGCGGCGATCACGGCGCTGTGGCGGTTCGGCGCGAACCCGGTGCTGTCCTTCTGGCTCGCCTACATCCTGACCCGCCCGCTGGGCGCGAACATCGGCGACTGGTTCGCCTCCCCCAAGGTCGCCCAGGGCCCGGGCGAACCGACCGGTATCGCGCTGGGCACGTTCACCACCAGCCTGATCTTCCTCGGCCTGATCCTGGCGACGGTGGTCTACCTGACGGTGACGCGCTCGGATGTGACCGAGACCCACGAGGCGACCCACGCCGCACACGCCACCGGCGACCCGCGCAAGGAGCGCACCGCGCTTGCCGGCTTCGGAGTGCTGGCCGTCGCCACCGCGGGCCTGCTGGTCTGGGCCCACGGTCAGCCGCACGTCGGCCCGGCGCCGGAGACCGACAACACCTCCGCCGTCCAGATGGCTCCCGGCCAGGCGGTGAAGAAGTTCCCGCCCGCGAAGGTCGCAGCGCTGAAGACCCTCGCCTCCACTTCGCTCAAGGACGCACGCTCGGGGAACGCGACCGGCGCCCACGCGGCCGCCCAGTCACTGCGTGACCTGTGGGATGCCGACGAGGGCTCGCTGCAGCCGCTGGACCAGACCGGCTGGACCTCCATCGACGCCCAGATGGACAAGGTGCTCAAGACCTTCGGCATCGATCATTCGAACCCGCCGATGTCGCCTGCGCAGCAGGAGAACGAACTGACCGCCCTCCTGACGGACATGGGCTGACAGACCGCACAGCGCCCGGCCAGCCCACCCGGCCGTCGGGCTCGGTGTGCCGGGCTGCGCCGAGAACCGCGCCGCCTCGGCACACGCCGACGAGCCGCGGACAGCGCAGGCGGCCGGGGCCGCTTATGGCAGCCCGGGCGTGTCCGCAGACTCTCGTGGAGCGGTCGAAGCCGGCGTCAATGGCTTCGACCGCCCCGAGATCGCGGCCGGCTTCGGCATCTCGGTGGGAACCGCCCACGCCCACACCACTTCGCCACCCTGTCTCTCCCCTCGTAGCGTGAAGACTGTGACTGATGGGGAAGTTGAGTCATGGCAGAGCTGCGTCGAAAGTTCGAGCCGGAGTTCCGTGAAGGTGCGGTCCGAAACGTGATGGAGACGGGAAACCGATCGCACAGGTCGCGAGGGATCTGGGCGTCGGCGAGGGGACCTCGGGGACGCGGGTGAGCAGAGCCAGGAAGGCGTCCGAGAGCGCGAAGACGTGCGGCGTGAGTGAGTCCGAGCGCGCCGAGGGCCACGGTGCTGGACGCGGCGAGGATCAGTCCGGCTGCTGTCAGCAGCCATGTCGCCAGCCGCAGTTCGAGGCGGCGGGCCAGCGTGCCCGCGTTCACTCCGGCCAGCGTGGGAAGCAGCAACCAGGTAGACGGCCAGGTGCCTGGGTGTGCGTCTCCGCTAGCCGTCGCTGCCCAGAAGGCGGCGCAGCAGGTCTTCGTCGTCGGACAGCTCGTCCACGAAGTGGGTCAGCACCGAGGCGCGGTCGGTGCCTGCATCCGTCACTTGGTGCATGTGCCTCGCGGTCAGCCCTGACTCGTCGGTGACAGGCCTGTAAGCGTAACTTCGACCCAGAGGCGTTCGCTCGAGAATTCCGCGGCCTTTCAGCCGGGCGAGCGTGGTGGCCAGAGTGGTGTGGGCAAGCGGCGCCATCAGGCGTTCAGCCACGTCCCCAGGTGTCAGCGCGCGTTCGGCGGAGTGCAGCAAGCCGAGAATTTCGGCCTCCAGCGCGCCGTTGGCCCGGCGCCTGCCACCTGCCCCGAGAACGGGCTCCTGGGCACCCAATGCCGACCTCCCGACTTCGGGGTCTACAGTCGCCAATATCTTCTATTCGCGAATAGAAGATATTGTGTCCGTCCAGCCCCGCCGCCATGTGCTGAGAGCGGCGGCCCCGCTCACAGGTTGCCTGATGCCCCCTTCCCCTGCCCACAGCCCTCGGCACAAGGGCATGCCGTGGTGGCCTGCTGCGATCATCGAGGTCGTCTGCGCTGTTGCGCTCGGAGCCCTGGTCGCGGCGGTTGCAGCGCGGGCCTCGCCCTTCCCTCTGGACACCGCCGCGCACCAGTGGGTGCTTGGCCATCGTCCCGCTTGGGCGAGGCAAGCGGCCGTGGCAATCACCGTGACGGGCAGCGGAGTACCCGCCTACGTGTTGGCGGCACTGGCCGGAGCGCTCACCCAACGTGCCGCGTTCTGGCCCGGCGCCCTAGCGGGGGCACTCGCTCTGCTCTCGGCGCGGCTTCCGCGTATCGCCCCGGCCTCGGCGCTGGCAAGGCCGCGCCCGCCAGCCGAGGACTGGGCGGCTAAGGCCGGTGGTTGGGCCATGCCCTCCGGACACACCACGACGTCCATGGTGGTCGCCCTCCTGCTCACCACGCTGGCCCTGACGGGCTGGAGCGTCGCCATGCCGCAGCTTCGGCGCATGGTCCTCGGCCCCGATGTCGGCATGGACGAGCTACGTCGAGAAGTCGCTCGTACGTTGGCCTCGTTCCCCAAGTGAGCCTTGGCGGCGGCTTGTTAGGACCGCCGCGACGTGCGGCATCACCCGTCCAGGTCAGGCTGTCGTGCCGCCGTCGGCGAGCAGCGTGCTGCCGGTCATGAACATCGACAGGTCGCTGACGCAGAAGAAGACGACGCGGGCGATGTCGTCGGGTGTGCCGGCGCGGTCGATCGGGCTGGGCATCATCAGGGCCACGTCATCGGCCGTGAGGTCCGGGTCGCCCGCTGCCGCGACGGCCAGTCGGTTGCCCTCGGTCGGTACGTAACTGGGCGCGACGGCGAGCACGCGGATGCCCTGTGGCGCCAGCTCCAGAGCGCTCTGCCGGGTGAGGCCGCGCACCGCGTGCTTGGAACCGACGTACGCGGCGAGGCCGGGCGCGCTGCCGCGGAAACCCGCGGTGGAGCACACGTTCACGATGACGCCGCCCTCGCTCATGACCCGGGCGGCCTCGCGGGTACCGGCCAGGGTGCCGCGCGCGTTGACCGCGAAAACCTGGTCCCACGTCGCGTCGTCCAGGTCCGCGATCGACACGCTCGGGAAGACGCCCGCGTTGTTGACCCACCCGTCGAGCCCGCCCCAGCGCGTCGCGGCGAGATCCGCCGCTTCCCGTACGTCGTCGGAGTCGGTGACGTCCATCTCGACGCCGACGACGTCGGTGCCGTGGCGGTCGGCGAGTTCGGCGGCCGTGACCTTGGCGAGTTCGGCGTCGATGTCGCCGAGGAGCAGGCGGGCGCCGGCCTCGGCGAGCCGGGCGGCGATCGCCTTGCCGAGACCACGGCCGCCGCCGGTGACGACGACGCGGCGCTCGCGCAGGCTGATCAGCTCGGAGAGGGAAGCGGCGGAAACGTCAGGCATGGGCATGAGACACGTCCTTCGAGTCGAGGTTGGGGTTGGGGCTGGGATGTGCGCATTCGGCGTGTACGGGGCCGGGCCCGGCGGTGATGTGTGTGCCGTCCGGCAGGGCCAGCGTCGCGGTCGACCCGGCGGGCACGTCCACGTCGAGACGGAAGATGCCCGCTGAGATGGACCACTTGACTGTGATCACGCCCTGCGGGCCGTCGAACGAACCGGACGCCCAGGTCAGTCCGGCTCCCGGCACGGGCGACACGACGAACGTCTCCCAGGCGACCGACCCCGGCGCCTGCCGCAGGCCGAGCGTGTGGGTGTGCAGGAAGCGGACGACGGCGCCCTTGCTGTAGTGGTTCAGGGAGGCGGTGGCACGACCGTCGGCGTCGACACCGTCCCAGTCCTCCCAGATCGTGGTCGCGCCCCGGTCGAGCATGCCCAGCCAGGACGGCGAGGTGCGCTGCGTCAGGACGGTGTACGCGACATCGGCGTGCCCTGAGTCGGCGAGCACCGGAAGCAGATCGGCGGTGGACAGGAACCCTGTGGTGAGGTGGTCGTCCGCCGCATGGACCAGGTCCACCAGATGGGCGGCCACGGTGTCACGCAAGTGCTCCGGCACCAGACGGAAGGCGAGCGCTCGTACGTACGAGGCCTGCGTTCCGGCGGCGGTGCGGCCGTCGGCGTCGAGGAACTCCGTCCGCCAGGCCTCCCGCACTCGCCCTGCCAACTCGCCGTATCGGCGGGCCTCTTCATCCTTGCCGAGCACCGTGGCGATTGAGGCGACCATGCGTACGGAGCGGTAGAGGTATGCGGTCCCGACCTCACCCTTGTCGGCCATGAACCACCCCATGGGATCGGACGCGACCGGATCGATGAGCGAGCCGTCCGCCGCGCGTCGCTTCGGCTCGCACCACTCGCCCCAGTGGAACGTGCCGTCCCACACGAACTCCTCGTGCGGAAGAGGTACTAGGGAGCGCTCGACACGGGACGGGTGCCGCTTGGTGCGGGCCGCGTCGAGCGCGAACTCCACCCAGCGCACCATCGCGTCCCAGTTCTCCGCGAGGACCACGTCGTCGCCGTACGTCTCGTGAAGTACCCAGGGCACGTGGACGATCGCGTCGCCCCAGCCGGCGGACCCGGTGATGTGGTCGACCATGGGGTCGGGGTGCATCTTGAGGTGGTTCGGGTCGGGGGAGGAGTTCACGATCCGCCCGTCGGGCAGCTGGTCGTCGCGCACGGAGCGCAGCCACTTGCGGGAGAACCCGTCCACGTCGAAGAGGCGCACGGCGGTCGAGACGAAGACCTGATAGTCGCCGGTCCAGCCGAGCCGCTCGCGGGTGGGGCAGTCGGTGGGCACGTCGACGGCGTTGGAGCGGAAACTCCAGCGCGCCGCGTCATGCAGGCGCGTCAGGTCGGGGTCGCTGCAGGCGAAGGCGCCGGTGGGGCGCAGGTCGGTGTGGACGACCTGCATCGAGATCGCCTGCGCGAGAGTGGCGGCGTCGAGTCCGTCGCGCCGGACCTTGGCGTAGCGGAACCCATGGACGGTGTGCCGCGGTTCGAATGCGGCGCTGGTCGATCCGTCGGAGACGACCTCGTCGCGCTGCACGAACGGAACCGGGGGTTCGCCCGGACGGGAACTGTTGAGGTGCCCAGTCGTCAAGTCCCCCCCTGTGTCTGTGTGTTCGCCGTGCTCGATGACGGTGCGCGTACCGGCCGGGCCGAGATCCGTCAGGCGTATGCGGCCCGAGGCGTTCTGTCCGAAGTCCACGACGCAGGCGCCGTCCGGCGTCCGTGTCACGCCGACCGGCGCGATGCTCTCGATCCGGCGTACGGGCGGGGCCGGGGACCAGTCGACGTGGAGTGCCTCAACTGCGAGCAGATGAACGGAGGTTGGGGGATCGGCGGACGGGCGGAAGTCAGTGGTCTGCCCGTCCATCAGATCGGCCCGGACGATCGTGCTCGGCCGTGACACCCATGCGGGCCCGGTGCCGAAAGTCGACCACGTTCCGTCGTCGTAGTCGATGTGCACCTCCAGACGGGCGGCCGTCTGCGTGCCCCATCGCGCCGGCCGGCGCCAGGCACCCGTCTTGCCCCGGTACCAGCCGTCCGACAGCACGATCTCAAGGGAGTTGGGCCCCGGCCGCAGGTACGCGGCGATGTCCTCGGCCTGGGCGTGGAGCGTCTCGGCGTACGACGTGGAGCCGGGCGCGAGTTCGGTATCACCGACCCGGCGGCCGTTGAGGAACACCTCGTACACGCCGAGGGCGGTCGCGTACAGCCGCGCCCTGGCCCACGGCCGATCCTCATCGACGACGACGGAGCTGCTCAGCGCGTGCACGGAACCGGGTTCCGCCTCGGGTGGGGAGATCCAGCGGGACGACGTCCAGTCGGGGGCGAGCAGCCCCACTTCGAAGTCGTGGGGCACCGACCAGGGGGAAACGGCGTCGCCCGCACGCGTACGCACCTGCCAGCTGACCCGGTCCCTGCTGGTGAGCGGGTGCCACGGCCACGGCACGAACAGGTGGCGTGGCGAGGTGCCGCCGGCCGGGGGCAGGGCGATGCCGTTCACGTGCGCCCGGAGTTCGTAGCCGTCCTGCGCCGGCCGGCCCGCGGGCAGTTGCCAGGACAGGCGGGGTTGGGCGTCGCGGACGGCGGGCCCGTCCGTGCTCAGGTTCACCGGAGCATCTGCGTCCATGGAATTCGTTCTCTCCGAACCGTTCACAAGGGTGCTGGGGCGTGCGGCTCAGCGGACCGACCGCACGCGCGTCACGATCAACAGGCCGCCCACCAGGGCGAAGACGGCGCCCGTCAGATAGAGCGCGGTGTAGTTCTTGGTGTCGCCCGTCGTGCTCAGGGCGATGATGACCGGTGCCACCAGCGGGGCGAGGGCGCTGGGGATCTTCTGTGAGAAGGCGACCATCGCCATGTAGCGGCCGGCCTCGGCGCGGTCCGGCAGGACCGCCATGGCGATCGCCTGGTCGACCGAGGAGAAGACGGCGATGGCCAGCTGCATCAGTACCGAGCCGACGAACAGCATCGGGAAGGAGTACGCGAACGCCTCCACGACCGCGCCGCAGATGAACAACAGCGCGCCGATCATCGTGAACAGCCGTCTGCGGCCCAGCTTGTCGGAGAGGAACCCGCCGCCGACCGCCCCGGCCATGGCGGCGACGATGCCCACCATGCCGACCGTGGCGACCGCCCCCGCGACCTCCTTCACCGGAAGGTCGAGGCGCTGCGAGTAGAAGAAGGTGCTGAAGGTGGTGTTGAAGTACAGCCCCATGAAGAAGACGAACCGGCCGAGCCAGTTCCAGCCGAAGTCGGGGTGCTTGCGCGGGTTGAAGACGTAGCTCGCCAGGATCCTCCTGAGCGACACCGGCTCAGCCGCCCTGGTGGTCGTAGGGGAGTCGGGCTCGGCGCCGCGCACCGCGAACGTCATCGCGAGGGCCAGACCCAGCACACCGGGCACGACGAAGACGAGGAGTGTGCCCGGCAGGACCGCGGCGAGGCCGATGCCGACGACCGGGCCGATCTGCCCGGTGACCGCGGTGAGCCCGGAGACCTTGCCGCGCTGCTCCTCGGGGACGCGGTCGGCCTGGAGGGTGAGGATCGCCTGGGAGGCGCTCGCCCAGCCGAGCATCGCGACGATCCAACCGGCCCCGATCAGAAGCAGGTTCGGGGCGAGGGAGATGGCGGTGAGCGCCAGCAAGCCGAGGACGCTGCCGCCGATCAGGAACGGCTGCCGACGGCCGAAGGGGCTGCGCGTCCGGTCGCTCCAGGTGCCGAGCAGCGGGCTTGCGACGAGGTAGACGGCCTGGGCTATGCCGGTGACGTAGCCGAGCACCTCCTCCCGGCCCGGCGCGAGCTGATCGATGCGCAGGGCCAGGGTGTACGTCAGGGGGAGGACGTAGGCCATGGAGACGCCGAAGTTGGCGGCGACCATCCAGATCAGGTAGCCACGCCCGACCCGGTGCGGGCCGGTGGCGGGGGTGGGCGGCTCGAGGGCCGTGGCGGGGCCGGTGCGGCTGCCGGACAGGGGTGTCTCGTCCTGCACGGTGACTCCGTTGTCAAAGGGGTACGAGGGTGTGCGATGTGGGACGTGCGAGAGGTGTGGTGCATCAGGTGCATGAACTGTGGGGTGCTCACGGGGTGTTGACCGGGCGGGGGAGATGTCAGGGGCGGCCGCGGCGCGCGACCTCGCCGAGCCATGCGAGGCTCGGCTTCGGGGTGCGCGTGAACGTCTCCCGGTCCACTGCGATCAGACCGAACGTCGGCTTCCAGTGCCCCCACTCGTAGTTGTCGAGCGCGCTCCAGTGCAGATAGCCGCGTATGTCGATGCCGTCGTCGGCCGCCGCGAAGAGGTGGCGCAGCGCTTCGCCGGTGTAGGTGACGCGGCGCTGGTCGTCGGCGGTCGCGATGCCGTTCTCGGTGACGAGGATCGGGACGCCGCCTGTCACGTCCCAGGTGTGGCGCACCGCCATGCCGAGCGCGTCGGGCCGGTAGGCGGTGCCGACCAAAGTGTTGTCGGGGTGCGGCGGGTGCGGCTCGATGCCGTCCGTGCCGACCCACTGGCTCGAGTACGACTGGACACCGACGAAGTCGTCACCGCGCGCGGCCTCCAGGTACAGGTCCTCCCAGATGTGCTCCAGCTCGCGCCGCTTCTCCTCGGCGCCGGCGCGCGCGGCGAACGCGCGGTTGGCCACACTCCAGCCGACCGCCGCGCCGGTGCTGGCCCGCACGATGTCGCGGACGGCGTGGTGCGCCTTGACGAGCGCGGCACCGATCTCCGGGTCCGGCGCGGGCAGCGTGGGGCGTGAGTCGTTGTCCACGGTCGGGCTCTGCCAGCTGTCGGTGGGGTGCTCCCGCATCTGTCGCTCGATGGTGAGCATCATCGCCAGCATGTTGGGCTCGTTCATGGTGACGACGTACGGCACGTCGTCGAGGATGCCGGTGACCTGCTCGACGTACGAGACGAACCGGTCGACGGCCCGCTCTCCGAGCCAGCCGCCCTCCTCGGCGAACCAGCGCGGATTCGTGAAGTGGTGCAGGGTGATCACGGGCGTGAGACCGTGCCCCAGTGCGGTGTCGATCATGCGCCGGTAGTGGGCGAGGGCGGCGCGGGAGAAGTGTCCGGGAACCGGCTCCACACGGGCCCACTCGACACCGAAGCGGTAGGCGGTGAGTCCGGCGTCCGCGAGCAGGCGCATGTCCTCCTCGTAGCGGTGGTAGCTGTCGACGGCGTCGCCGCTGCGCTCCATGCCGGGCATCTGGCCCTCGCGGGCCCACCAGTCGCTGTTGACGTTGTTGCCCTCGATCTGGTGCGGGGCGGTGGCGGCGCCCCAGAGGAAGGTCGACTTGTCCATGAAGTGGTCCTTGAGAAAGGGAGGAGGAAGAAGAAGGGCGGGCCTGAAGTGCCGAAGTCCAGTGCCGTGCGGGCGCCGATTGGAATGTAACCACCTTGGCTACTTTTCGTGCGAGATTAAACTCCCGGGCAGCGGCAGAGAGCAAGACCCTGGTACGAATCAGTGGGCACGGGTCAACGGCGCAGGAGGCATCATGAGTTCGTCGAGCACCGGCACCGGCCGCCGGGGGCAGTACGCCACCACGCCGGCCCGGCGGCTGCAGATCGTCCGGGCGGCCCTGGCGAGCTTCGCCGAGCACGGCTTCGAGCGGGCCTCGCTGCGCGACATCGCCGCCCGCGCCGGGGTCACGCACGCCGCGCTGCTGCGCCATTTCGCGGGCAAGGAGGAACTGCTCCTCGCCGCCCTCACGCAGCGTGAGGCGGACGAGGAGGAGCAGGCTGCCCGGATCATTGCCTTGGGGACAGCCGGTCCCGCGGTGCTCAGCGCGGTCCTCGCCGACGAGTTTGCCGACCCGGACTACCAGCGCAACTGGATGGCGCTTGCCGTCGCCGCGACCAGCCCCGACCACCCGGCACACGACTTCTTCGCCAAGCGGCGCGAGCGGATGCGCACCCGGTTCCGCACCAGCAGTCTGCGCACGGCGTACGACAGCCCCGAGGTGACCGCGGACGAGAAGGTGGTGATGGTGCTCGCGATGATGGACGGGTTGCGGATCCAGACCCTGCTCGACCCGTCACAGGACGCGCTGCGCCTGCTGGAGATCTTCATGCGGGCGGTGATCGGGCCCGAGCCCGAAGAAGACGACGCCTGACGTCAGGAGGCGGTATGTGCCCCGTCCTCCTGAGCGCCCTCGGGAAACACCAGTCGCATGAAAGCCAGCATCGGCCCGACGATGTCGAGGTCCTGGTCGAGCAGCCACTGCAACTGCAGGCCGTTCAGCACGGCTTGGAGCAGGGTGGCCGCGTGATCGGGGTCGAGGCCTTCGTGCAGTGCGCCGTGGTCGGCCTGGCCCCGCATGCCCTGGGTGTAGCTCTCGCGGCTCTTGTCGTAGCGCTGGACGAAGTAGGCGTGTGCCGGATGCTCCGGGCGTGAGGCGGCCGCCGCCAGCTCGATCCACAGGCGCATCAACTCGGGGGCCTTTTGGTGATGGCGCAACAACGTGCCGAGATAGGGCGCGAGTTCATCCATGCCCGAGACGTTCGTCATGCCGAGCTGCCACTCCGCCTCGTCGCGCTCGGCGAGCACGGCCGCGAGCAGCTCGTCCTTGCTGCGGAAGTGGTGCAGCAGCCCGGCATGGGTGATGCCGGCCCGCACGGCGATGTCCCGGAGCGACGCCTTCGTGAACCCGTTCTCGGCGAAGCTGTCGCGCGCCGCCCGGACGATCTCCGCCCGCCGCGCCGCCGACTTCGCGTACGGGCCTCGGGGCTTGGGCTCCGTCACTGTGTGCTACCTCTCCCTGCTCGCCCACCCCGAAAACCTTCCAAGGGTCGGCATTTGGCCGCCTGCAGGGAGTCTGAACGGTGGTCATCGAGAGCGCAAGGTACCCGCCTCGGTGTCGTCGGGCAGCCGGGACAGACGCACCGCCATATAGGGACGACCCGGGAGCTGTACGCGGACGCTGGTGCTCTCCGTCACGCCGACGCGGTCGCGGGGGAGCCAGGAAAGGGATACAACTCCGACTCGTCCGTGTTGTACGCGTACGCCTCGGGCAGCAGACACATCCGCACCTTGTTGAAGCCGCTGGAGGCCAGGGTGCGCCGGGTCGCGGTCCGTAGGTGTTCCGCCTGGTGCGTCCAGGCGTACGCGGTGGTGCCGAGCGGCACGTACCGCGTGCCGTCGGCGTACGCGAAGTGATGCCGGTCGGCCACCCGCACCGGTCCGTGGCGTTCCGGCGTCGGCGGCCCGACCGCGAACCGACCGGAGACCCCGTCGAGCGACCGTGCCGTGGAGGACGTGACGAAGGTCCACGGGCCCTCGGCGTCGGGCATGAACCGGATCCGGTACGTTCCGTCGCCGTCGTAGAAGCCACCCGCGCGCACCTCGCGCCGCCCGTCGCTGAACACCGCGGCGAGTTCGACATCGGTGAACGGATTGCCGTGGGAGGGGCCGTCGAGCTCGATCTCGAACTCGTCCCACTGAGCGCAGTGTTCGTCGTGACGCATAGGAGCCTTACGGTCGAACAGCGGTGCGGCGGGCGAGCGCGATCACTCCACGGGCACGGTCTCCCCGGGCGTGATGCCCCCTTCACCGAAGGCGTCCACCGCCACCCAGTACGTCGCGTCGGCGTTGAGCGAGCGCAGGTCGAGCGACGTCCGCTCGTGCACCAGCCAGCTGTGGTACAGCTTCTCCGGATCGCGGCCGTACCGGACGTTGTAGCCGGTGGCCCCGGCGACGGCGTCCCACTCGACCGCGGCGGTGCGGCCGTCGATCCGGCGGGCCCGAGCGCTCACCGCGTGCGGAGCCGCGCCGTCGCCCGTGCCGAAGACCCGGACACCGCTCAGCGCAAAGACGCCGCCGAACGGCATGCGACCGCCGGTGACCCGGACGAACCGGGCCCGCAACGGTGTGTCGAGTAGGAGGAAGGCGTGCGGGGCATCGGTGTCCGTGCCCCGGGAATCGCGCACGACGGTCCACTGTCGCCCGTCCTCGGAGACCTCCACCGCGGTCTGCGCAGGCTCATGGGTGGGGAAGATGCCGCGCCAGATGTGACGGTTCCAGTCCGCTCCCTCGGGGACGTCGGGGGCGCTGTCGCCCAGCTGGTGATCGGCCAGGTTGACCTGGAGCGCGTGCACCGTCTTGCTCTCGCCGAGGTCGAGGGTCAGCGACTCGCCCCGTGCCCGCGTCCCGGCCGCCCACCAGGTGCGGATGTCCTCGTTCACGGAATGCTCCGGACCGTGGCCGGGCGCCGAGGACGAGGCGACGGCATCCGCCTTGTACGACAGCAGCATCCAGGGCGGCGGCGTCCACGCGTCGAACGGCCCGTCCGGAACGGCCATCGGGTAGTCGGCGAAGTTCTGGTTGCAGAACAGCACGCCGTCGTCGTCGAAGCCGGCGGGGAAGATCCCGACGCGCCGCTCGAAGTCGTCGTTCACCGAGATCCGCATGGTCGACGTGTGCCACCAGTTGCCGTGCCGATCCTGGAACGTGCTGCCGTGTCCCGCCCCGGTGATGAAGCCGCCCGGCTTCGAGGAGAAGGGACTGTCGAGGGAGTACGTGAACGGGCCCAGCGGGGACGGCGCCGTGTAGTAGCCGTCGGCGTAGGTGTTGAACTGCGTGGCGGGCGCCGCGTACTGCAGGTAGTAGGTGCCATCGTGCTTGGTCATCCACGCGCCCTCGATATACGGCTTGCCCTGGAGCCGGACGAGGGCGGCATCCTGGTCCGGGTGGGCCGGAGTGGAGAGGTAGTCCTCACCGACCTGCTCCCAGCCGTGAGTCGAGACATCGGACCGGAACAGGGGCGTCGGCTCGCCGATCTGCTCGAAGGCCGCCGACAACCGCACCCCGTAGAGGGGCGTCTTGTTGTCGCACCCCCAGTAGAGGTAGACGTCGCCGTCGTCGTCCTGGAAGAGGTTCGGGTCCCAGAAGGGGAAGGTGCCGGGCGTGACTTCGGTGAAGTCGTCGGCGAGCGGGTCGATGCTGCGGAAGAAGGGGCAGTTGTCCGTCTTCCTCGACGCGCTGATGTACAGCGCCCCGTCGACCTCCCGGACGTCCGGCGCGTAGTCGAGGGCGGGCAGCTTCGAGGTGGGGCGGTACTCCCACTCCACGAGGTCGGCCGAGTGCCAGAAGCCCGCCGACATCGAGACGAACATGTAGAAGCGGCCCTGGAACAGAACGATGGAGGGGTCCGCTGCTTCCCGGTGTACGGACCGACGCGTGCCGTCGCCCATGCGGATGTCCTGGTAGCGGTAGGGGAGATCGAGGGGATTGCAGAGCACGCGCTGGGCAGAGCGCATCGAGAGGTCTCCTGCAGTGAGTGACAGTGGACAGTGAGTGCGGCGGGCCGGGTCAGTCGCGGTCGGTGAACACCTTCACGTCCCATGGGCCGAGCTCGACCGACTGGCCGGCCTCGTAGGAGACGTGGGCGAGGACGTCCTGCGCGGCATCGGGAAGTGGAACGGACACCGGGTCCCACGACCAGTTGTGCAGGAAGCGGACGCGGCGGCCGTCACGTGCGGTGGCCGAGGACGCCGTGACACTCGGGTGGGGGCGGCCCCCGATGCCGTCTGGCGCTGCCCAGTTGAACAGGGCCTCGCCGAAGGCGGGGTCGGGCACCGTGCCGACGTACGTGATGCGCCCGGCGCCGTGCTGTCGGGTGGTGGCGGCGGGCCAGCGCCCGAGGTGCGGGTCGTCGTAGGCGGCCAGCACGTCCGCCCCGTCCGGGACGAGGGCATCCGTCCAGTGCAGGGCCCGAGCTCCGGGCGGCAGCGGGAGTTCGGCGCTGCCGTGCACTTCAACTGGCGTGTCCAGATTGGTGAATTCGTCGTACGAGACTCCCGCGGCCCCGGACAGCCGGGCCGGCTGGACGTCGGTGCGGGCCCGCGCCTGGGGGTCCGCGTAACCGGTGCGCGGGCCGATCACCAGATGCCCGCCGGAGTGCGCGTAGGCGAGCAGCCGGTCGAGGGTCGCGTCGTCCGCGGCGTAGTAGGCCGGGACGACGAGCAGCGGGGGCAGGTCGACAGTGCCGAGCTGGTCGGGATGGACCAGGCGGGCCTGCAGACCCGCGTCGAACGCGCCGCGGTAGAAGGCGTCGAAGACGGTCTCGTACGAGCGCTGGTCCGGCGCGCCGCCCGGCTTGGCCAGTGCGGGCTTGGCCTGCAGCGCCCACTTGCTGGGCAATGAGAATAGGAACGCGACGTCCGCGTCCGGGGTGAGGGAGGCGACCAGTTCGCCGGCCGACTCCAACTCGGCGCCCAGTGAGGCCAGTTCGCGGTAGATGCGGCCCGGCCGGCCGCTGTGCGGGAGGATGCCGCCCACGTAGGTCTCGGTGCCGAAGTGCAGGGTGTGCCAGTGCCAGTACTCGATCATCGAGGCGCCCCGCGCGATCAGGGCCCAGGCCGCTTGGCGCCACTGGCCGTCGTAGGCGGACTGGTTGCGCCAGGAGGGGCCGACGCTCTGGGCGTTGGTCTCGGTGACCAGGAACGGTTCCTGTCGGGAGGCGAAGATGCGGTCGGCGATGCGGTAGAGGGCCCACGTTCCGTCGTTGGACATCGTGGCCTCGTGCGAGGGGCGCGTGTCCGGTAGCGCGAGGGAGTCCTGCATCGCGTAGTACGGGTTGCCCGCGGCGACGTCGAGGCCGCGGGTGAGTGCGTCGTCCTCGATTCCGGGGCGGTCGTAGGCGATGCACGTGGTGACGAACTGCTCGGGGCTCGCGTACTCGCGTACGATCCCGGCCTGCCAGTCGATGAACTCGGTGGTGAGCTCGGCCTGGAAGCGGCGCCAGGCCAGGTCGTACTGCGGCTGGCTGTTGCCGTCGGGCCTCCACAGGTCGGCCCACGTCGACAGGCGGTGCGACCAATAGGTCAGGCCCCACTCGCGGTTGAGGGTCTCCACGTCGCCGTACGTGTGGCGCAGATGGTCGACGAAACGCTGGAAGACGCCGTGGTTGTGGAACAGCTCCAGGCCGGGCTCGTTGTCGACCTGGAACCCGATGACGGCGGGGTGATCGGCGTACCGGGCCACGATCTTGCGGATGACGCGCTCGGCGTGGAAGCGGAACGCCGGGTGGGTGTAGTCCACTTCCTGCCGCGAGCCCCAGCCGATGCGCTCTCCGGTGCCTCGCTCCCCGGCGATCTCGGGGTACTGGCGGGCGAGCCACGGGGGTATCGCGTAGGTCGGGGTGCCGAGGACGACGGCCATGCCGCGTTCGTGTGCGGCGTCCAACACCGGCTCGAGCCAGTCGAGTTCGAAGTGTCCGTTGTCGGGCTCCCAGGTCGACCACACCGACTCGCCGACGCGGATGAGGTTGAAGTGGGCCTCGGCCATGAGGTCGAGGTCGTCCTTCAGGCGTTCGTAGGGCTGGTACTCGTGGTAGTAGGCGGCGCCGAACAGGACCCTGTCGGGTGGCTGGAACATGACTTTCCTTCGTATCGGATGGTGCCCTGGCGTGTAACGGCATGCCACCGAAGCCCCCGGCAGCGGCAGGGGCTTCGACAGGCGGTGGGTGGTGGTGGGCCTCGCGGCTGCCCGGATCAGTCGCGCGGGGGCCGGGTGGAGTCTCGTACGACCAACTGCGTGGCCAGTTCCACGTGGTGGGAGTCGATCTTCTCCTCGGCGGCCATCTGGAGGGCGGTGCGCAGAGCCACGGCGCCCATCTCGCGGACGGGGCCGTGGATCGTGGTCAGCGGCGGGGACGTCACCTCGGCGAGGGGCGTGTTGTCGAAACCGACGACGCTCAGGTCCTCCGGCACGCGCAGCCCGCGCCGCCGGGCGGCCTCGATGACCCCGGCGGCCAGTTCGTCGGAGGCGGCGAACACCGCGGTGGGCGCGGGGTCCTGCGCCAGCAGCCGTCCCCCGTGCTCCACGCCCTCGGCGGCGTGGAACGTGCCGGCGTGCCGGACCAGTTCGGGTGCCACCGGCGCACCGGCCGCCTCCATCGCGCTGCGGAAGCCGTGCAGCCGTGCCTGATTGGAGCCGGCGCGCTCGGTGCCGCCGAGGTAGGCGATACGGCGGTGGCCCAGGGAGAGGAGATGTGCGGCCGCGGTGTGGCCGCCGGAGAAATTGGTGACGCCGACGCTGACGATCGAGTGGTCGGGCAGCACCTCCGGGTCGAGCAGCACCAGCGGCATCCGGTACCGGGCGAGGGCCTCACGGGCCGGTGTCGGCAAGGAGTTCGCCGTAACGGCGATGACGGCGCGTCGTCCCGCGGCGGCGAGGCCGCGGGCCCAGGCGATGGCATCGGTCGTCGGATCGTGGTCGCCGCGCCGGCCCACCACCACGGCGATGCCCTCACGGGCCCCGGCGTCCACCACGCTCTGGATGATCTCGGTGTGGTAGATGCTCAGCCGCTCGAAACCGAAGAACAGCTCCACGGTGGGATGCGAGCGCAGATCGTCCCTATAGCCGCCGTAGTTGTGGTCCCGCAGGAGATCCAGGACCTTGTCGCGCGTCTCCTTGGCCACGTCGGGGCGGCCGTTGATGACCTTGGAGACGGTGGCGACCGAGACGCCGGCGGACTCGGCGACCTGCGCAAGGGTGACGCGTTGGGGCTCGGATGCCATAGCTCTCCCAGGGGCAAGTGGCGGGTCAGCGGCCCGCGTTGCGCAGCACCGTAGCACCGAAAATATTTTCGTTAACCCTCCAGGTCAAGACCGTTGCTGCACTGGAAAATTAACCATGCGGAAGGGATTGACGGACGGGTGGTGCGGTTCTAGCGTTCACCGCCAGCGCGACCGGCAGAAAATTATTTCGAGCACCAAGGTCACTTCTTTTCGGACCTCTGTGGCCGGCGGTTCTTCGCGCGACGTCTTCGCCACTCACTCAAAGGGACAGACCCAAAATGACGCGATTCCACACGGCGGGCCCGACGCAGCCGACCTCTTCCAGCGGACTCTCCCGGCGCGGCCTCCTCGGAGCTGTAGGTGCCGGCCTGGCCACCGCGACGCTGGCGGCCTGCGGCTCCGGCGACTCGGGCGGCTCCGGCGGCGGCAAGGAGATCGTGTTCATGAACCAGTCGCGTGGCCAGGCCGCGACGCTGAAGAAGCTGGCCCAGCAGTACACGAAGCAGACCGGCGTGAAGATCAAGATCGACGATGTCGGTCCCGCCGACTTCCTGACCAAGCTCCAGTCGAGCTCCCAGGCCCGCAACATGCCGGACATCTACTCGGTGGTCGACGGCCACTCCATGGCGCCCTACTACAAGGCCGGCTGGGCCATGAACCTGACCGACCAGCTGAAGGGCAGCTGGGGCGACACCTTCCGCCCCGCCACGCTCAAGACGACGACGTTCGGGGCGGACAATCCGCAGCATGTGAAGCCGGGCACCTACAGCGCGCACTGGGAGACCCCGGCCCTGGGAGTCTTTGTCAACGCCGCGATGTACAAGGGCGCCGGGCTGAACCCGGACCAGGCGCCCGCCACCATGAGCGAGTTCATCGACCAGCTGCGGAAGATCAAGAAGACGGGCAAGGGCCCCTTCTGGTTCGCGACGAGCCTGTCCAACCAGCTGATCCAGTCCTACGGGTCCAACTACATGTCCGACGAGGAGCTGAACGCCACCTTCGTCGGCAAGAACAGCTGGAAGAGCGAGGGCTGGCGCAAGACCCTGCAGCTCGTCGTCGACCTGCGGGACGCCGGCGTGATCTACAACGGGTCGATTCCGAACGGGAACGGCGACAACCCGACCGTGGAGAAGGCCTTCTTCAACACCCAGGGTGTAGCGGCCATCTTCGACGGCACCTCGGCGGTCGGTGTGGCCCGCGCGACGGCACCCGACTTCACCGACTTCCGTTCCTTCCCGCTGCCCAAGGCCGACGACGGCACCCAGACGCCGCGCCTGGTCGGCGGCGCGGCCAAGGGCGCCGCAGTCAACCCGCGCAGCAAGAACGCGGACAAGGCGCTGAAGTTCCTCAAGTGGCTGACCGCGCCGGACCAGCAGCAGGCCTGGGCCGAGGGCGTCCCGCTGATCCCCTCGGCCCAGGCCGTGTCGTCGAAGACCATCCCCCAGCAGCTGACCGGCATCGCCGCGAAGATCTCCGACATCCAGCTCGTCCAGAACCAGATCCTGGAGCAGGTCAACACCGCCCTGCAGAAGGGCACTCAGGCCCTCGTCCTCAAGGAACGCTCGGTCGACCAGGTCCTCGGTGACCTCGACGCGGCGCAGAAGAGCGCGTAGTGCGGCGCCGCAGTCGTGTACTGGCTGCCTGGCTCTTCCTGGCGCCGGCACTGGCCATGATCGCCTTGTTCACGGTGGTCCCGTTCGTGCAGGGCATTCTGCTGAGCTTCCAGTCCTGGGACGGGGTGAGCCTGGACTCGCCGTTCGTCGGGCTCGACAACTACAGGTATGTACTGGACGACACCCAGTTCTGGGGCTCGATGAAGAACGCCGTCCTGTACGGCGTGGTCGGCCTGATCGTCGCCAACGCGGTGTCGATGGTGATGGCGCTCGCCGTGCACCGGGCCCGCCGCGGGTCGGCGTTCTTCCGCACCGTCTACTACCTGCCCGGCGTGTTCTCCACGGTGGTGGTCGGCGTGATGTTCTCGTGGTTCCTCGACCCCAACATCGGGATCGTCAACCAGATGCTCAAAACGGTCGGCCTCGACGGTCTGCAGCACAACTGGCTGGGGGACCCCAAGACAGCAGTGATAGCGGTCGCCGCCGTGTTCGTCTGGTACCACTGGGGCTTCGGCTTCATCCTCTTCCTGGCCGGCCGACAGGACGTGCCCAAGGAACTGTACGAGGCCTCGTCACTGGACGGCGCCCGAGGCTGGTCCCAGTTCCGCTACGTCACCTGGCCCGGGATGTCCCACGTCACCGGCATCGTGAGCGTGCTGACCCTGCTGAGCGGACTGCAGATCTTCGGCACGGTCCAGGTGCTGACCAACGGCGGCCCCGCCGGGCACACCGAGGTCCCGACCCTGCACATCTACCAACAGGCCTTCCAGTACAGCGAGTACGGCCGTGCGGCGGCGATGTCCGTCATCTTCGGGCTGTGCCTGGTCGCCCTGGCCTGCGTCCAGCTGTGGGTCTCCCGCCGGCTCGGCGGAAGCACCGACTCCCGGACGGAGAAGGGACGTTGACGATGAACACGCTTCTCGACCCCGCACGGGAGTCCGATACGCCGTCGATGCCGGAACCGACATCGTCGAAGGCGAAACGCCGCGTCGGCCGTCTGCCGCGCATAGCCCTGTACGCCCTGCTGATCGCGGGAGCACTCGAGGCTCTTGTGCCGGTGCTCTGGGTGCTCAGCGGCTCCCTGCAGAGCGGCAAGCAGCTGTACAAGGGCACCGACTTCATTCCCCACCCCTTCGAATGGGGCAACTTCGCCACCGCCTGGAACGAAGGAGGCTTCAGCCAGTACCTGCCCAACAGCCTCCTCTACACCACGGCCGCGGTCCTCGGGATCCTGGTCATCGCGAGCCTCGCCGGGTACGCCCTCGCCCGCATCGAGTTCCCCGGCCGGGGCGCCATCGTGGGCGCGATCCTCGTCATCATGATCATCCCGCTGCCGGCGTCGTTCATCGCCCAGTACAAACTGCTGATCACGCTCGGGCTCGCCAACACCCGTATGGGCTACATCCTCGTCCTCATCGCGGGCGGGCTGCCGATCTCCATCCTGATCATGCGCGGGTTCTTCGCCAGCCAGCCCAAGGAACTGGAAGAGGCCGCCGCCATCGACGGCGCCAACCTGTTCACAACCTTCTGGCGGATCATCCTGCCGCTGGCCAGGCCCGGGCTGATCGCGGTGGCCGTCATCCAGGCCATGGGCGTCTGGAACGAGTACCTCATGGGCCTGGTGCTGTTCAACGACAGCTCGCTCATGCCCGTACAACGCGGCCTCACCAACTTCATGTCCGCGGACACCCCGCAACAACAGATCCTGCTCGCCGCGTCGCTCATCGCGGTACTGCCGATCGTCGTCTTCTACGCGATCGCGCAGCGCCACATCATCAGCGGCCTCTCGGCGGGAGCGCTCAAGTGACCACGTCTCAAATGACCCCGCACCGACCAGTCAGGAAGCTGCCAAGATCATGAGAGTTCGGAGTGTGCGTTCCATCCTCCTCAGAGGAAGCGCGGCCGCCGTACTGGCGCTCGAAGCGGCCCTGCCCAGCGCCCAGGTGTCCACGGCCGTGGACACGTCGGGCACCGCTCAACCGCGGGTCAGTATAAGTGAGTTGCCGGTGCCGCCGACCGTCCCGCAAGACGGCGTCTGCACCCATCCCACCGGCTGTGTCTCGGCCGACTGGAGCGGCATCGGGACCCCGGGCCCCGCCAGGAGCTCGAAGTACGTGTTCCTCGGCCTCACCTATGCCGGAGCACCGGAGTCCGGCCCGGCGAGCGTCTACAGCGGCAACCAGGTCCTGGTGGTCCGCACCGACGGCAGCACCTTCCCGAACGGTGAGGCGTGGAAGTGCGTCACCTGCGGGGTGGCCTACGGGTCTGAGATCGAGACGAGCCAGTTCGTCTACCCGCCCGCGAACGAGCTGCCCGACCGCAAGCGCGTCCTGGTGGGCAACGGCATCCTGTCGTGCGGCGCGAACGGTACCGAGTACGCGGTCACCGACCCGCGCTGCACCCCCGCCAACACCAAGATCACCCCCATCTACTGGAACGACAAGCCGCTCTTCAAGGCCGACAGCTCCGGCATCAACAACGGCCGGGAATGGCGGCTGAGCAACGACGGCGTGCATTTGGTGTGGGACGTCCTTGACTATCGGGCACTCACGGAGACCGGGTACGTCGGCCGGATCAGCTACGACAAAGAGAAGGGCCGCTACGAGCTGGTGGGCGTCTCGGCCCTCGCCAACCCCTCGGCCGCGTACCAGCCCCTGGTCGTCGAGAAGGGCAACCAACTGCGCTTCAACCAGGCCGGAATGATCGGCGAACCGCGCGGCTTCACCGCCGACGGGCGGGGCATCCTCGGCATCCAGAGCGCGAACTCCGACAGCATGGACGCCTGGGCCACCGACCTGGCCACCGGCGCCTCCCAGCCCATCACCCGGAACGCCCACTACACCGACCCGATGGCGGCATCGCCCAACGGCAAGTGGCTGCTCGCCGAAGAGGTCAAGGGCTCAGGCCGCCTCGACTTCATCTCCGGCATGCCGGGCATCCCGGCACTCACCGCGCACGGAGGCACCGCCCCGTACATCGCGGGGATCCGCAACGAGGGCAACCGCCGCTACTTCTCGCCCTGGCTCGTCGACCCGAAGACCGGTGACGGATTCCAGATCAATGCCGGGTCCGACCGGAACTGGAATATGGCCGCCGACCCGGCCTGGCTCGCCGACAGCACCGCCGTCGTCTACACCGAGAACCTGGCCTGCGGCGCCAACCCGACCCCGCACCGCTGTGCCGACTCGACCGAACCCGGCGGCCGTAACAGCCGCCTGATGATCGCCCGCTTCCCTGACTTCAAGCCCACCGCGCCCGTGACGCCCGCACCGGTGTCCGACAAGACCTGGGGCACACCCTACGACCCGGACAATCCTCCGGCAGCGGCGAAGGCGATCCCGGCCGCCACGTACACGATGCAGGGCAAGGCCCAGGGTACGGCCACCATACAGATCACCAACAACAGCACCGGCACCCAGCCGCTGAGCGTCGCCGTCGCCTACAGCAACTACAGCGACGACGGCACGAACATCATCAACGGCACGGAGAAGGTCGAGCGGAAGGCCAACACGGCGCTCGGCTGCACACCGGGCACGGCCTCGGAGTTCGCCTGCCTCACCTGGACCGAGGACCTGAAGCTGTCCGGCAAGCACACCGGAACCAAGCAGACCGGCTCCGACGGGTTCACCCTCGGCCCGTCCGTGATGCTCGGCAACGACTTCCAGGCGGTCGGCACACTCACCACGACCATCGACGGCACCACCTACGCGCAGCCGGCCAACGGCCACTGAACCAGGCGGATCCCAGCGGATCCAGATCCGGACACCGGAGGAAACGAACCGGATGACGCACAACACCCCTGAAATCCCCTACGAGTTGGCGATCGACAGCGGCGGCGACCGGTTTCCGGTGTCCGGCAGCCGCCCTCGCCTCTCCTGGAAGCCGCCGCGGAACACCGCGGCGGCGGGCGAAGAGTACGAACTGCAGATCCACGTCGACGGGCAGCCGCAGCAACACGCCCTCGTCACCGGCCACTTGCTGGTCGACTGGCCGGTGCGTGCGCTGCGCAGTGGCGAGCGGGTGCGCTGGCGGGTGCGACCCAGCACCGCGACACAGTCGTCGGCGTGGAGTTCCTGGCACGCCTTCGAGGCCGGGCTGCTTGATGGCGACTGGAAGGCCTCCTGGATCACCCCGGCCGACGATCAGCGGGCCTCTCATCTCCCGCCCGGCACGCGGCCGGCGCACACCCTGAGCGCCGCCTTCGACACCTCCGAGGTGGTGCGGGCACGCCTGTACTCCACGGCTCTCGGGGTGTACGAGGCATTCGTGAACGGCGAGCGCGTGGGCACCGCCGAACTCGCGCCCGGCTCGACCTCGTACGACCGAACCCTTTACGCGCAGGCGGCCGATGTCACCTCGTCCGTCCGCACCGGCGTCAACACCCTCGAGATCGTGCTGTCCGACGGCTGGTACCGCGGCCAGGTCGGCGCCTTCCGCAAACCAGCGGGCTGGGGAGACCTGCTCGCCGCCCGCGCGGAGCTGCACCTCGAACTGGCCGACGGAACACGCGAAGTGATCCGCACCGGCGAGCCATGGACGTCCGCCCCCGGCCCTGTCACCCGCGCCGACCTGATGGACGGACAGATCACCGACTTCCTCACCCCGGTCACCGAACGAAGCCCCGTCCTCGTCGACGCCGTGAGCGCACCCCCGGTCGACTGGTCCCCGGCTCCGCCCGTACGCCGCATCGAGGACCGCTCCGCCCTCTCGCTCACCCGGCTGCAGAGCGGCGCCTGGATCGCCGACTTCGGCCAGAACGCCTCCGGCTGGATCACCCTCGCCGACCTCGGCCCGGCCGGCACCCGCACCGCGATCGACTACGGAGAGCACGTCGACCCCTCGACCGGTGACCTGACCACTACCCACCTCGACTGTCAGCGCCCCGGCGACCCGGTGACCGTCTTCGTCCAGCACGACGAGGTCGTCTCCTCCGGCACCCAAGGCGAGGTCTTCGAGCCCCGGCACACCGTGCACGGATTCCGCTACGCCCGCTTGGAGCGCGGCGACGCACCCCTGAACACGTCGAGCCTCACCATGCGGGTCGTCCACACCGACCTGCGGCCCACCAGCACCTTCGCCTGCGGCAACGAGGACCTCAACCGCCTGTACAACGTGGCCCGTTGGAGCTTCCGGGGCAACGCCGTCGACGTACCCACCGACTGCCCGACCCGCGAGCGCATCGGCTGGACCGGCGACTACCAGGTCTTCGCGCCCACCGCCACCCGCCTCTACGACATCCACGGCTTCAGCCGCAAATGGCTGCGCTCGGTCCGCGACGACCAGCTCGACGACGGACGCATCGCCAACTTCTCGCCCGACGGGCGGCGCATCAAGCTCCGCACCGACCAGCGCCTCGACAGCATGACGGGCTCCGCCGGCTGGGGCGACGCCGTCGTCCTCGTACCGTGGCTCCTGTACGAGACGTACGGCGACCGCCGCGGCCTCGACGAGAACTGGGACGCGATGGTCCGCTGGGTCGAATGGGCCCTGGCCACCGCGCGGACGGCCCGGCACCCCTCCCGGGTGGCCAGGTCCGCGGAACCCCTCCCGCACGAGGAGTTCATCTGGGACGGCTCCTTCCACTGGGGGGAGTGGTGCGAACCGAAGCGCCGCGCCGCCGACGGCTCGATCGTCGCACCGGAACAGGACTGGACGGCGGCCGACAAGGGCGAGGTGGGCACCGCCTTCCTCTACCGCTCCACCGCCACCCTGGCCGCGATCGCCGGGGTCCTGGGCCGCGAGGACGCGGCCGCCCGGTACGCACGCCTCGCGGAACGGATCAAGGAGGCCTGGCGTACGGAGTTCCTCGACGACACCGGCCGCACCACGGTCGACACCCAGGCGAGCTACGTCCGTGCACTGTCGCTCGGCCTCGCCCCCGAGAAGATGCGGGACGCGGTCGCCGGGCGCCTGGCCGACCTGATCCGCGAGGCCGGAACCCACCTGGGCACCGGCTTCCTCTCCACCGCCGACCTGCTGCCCGCCCTCGCCGACACCGGTCACACCGACCTGGCGTACGAAGTCCTGCTCCAGCGCACCTCGCCGTCCTGGCTCGGCATGCTCGACCGCGGCGCCACCACCATCTGGGAGGAGTGGGACGGCGTCGACGAGCACGGCGACGCGCACGAATCGCTCAACCACTACAGCAAGGGCGCCGTTATTCACTTCCTGCACACCCACACCCTTGGGCTGCGCCAGGCCGAAGGGTCCGTGGCCTGGGAGCAGTTCGTCGTCGCGCCCGTACCGCACTCGTCGGTCGGCTGGGCGCGCGGCACCTTCGACAGCCCGCGCGGCACCATCGCCGTCGAATGGCGCATCCAGGACGGGGAGTTGGACCTCACCGTCGAGGTCCCGCCCACATCCACCGCCACCGTCGTCCTGCCCGACGGTGAGCAACTGACGGTCGGCCCGGGCCGCAGCGCCTGGCAAACGAACCTCTGAACCAGGGAGCACACATGTCCGTCCTGCACAGCGACGACGCGGTCGGGAAGCTGGTGTCCCGGCTGACGCTGGAGCAGAAGGTCGCCAGCTGACCGGCCTGAGCGTCATGCACCTGACCGATCGCAAGAAGCCCATACCGGAGGGGAAGGGGCCCGAGACCGATCCGACCAAGCTGGCCGAGCTGCGGCCGCACGGAGTGGGCCACCTCGCGATGGCGTGGTTCCTCGGCCACGACGCGGACAGCCTGCGCTCGGCTGTCGCCGCAGTACAGGAGGCGGTACGGGAGGTGTCGCCGTTCGGGATCGGCGCGGTGATCCACAACGAGGCCGTCAACGGATTCATGCACGCCTCCGGCGCCCAGTTCCCGACGGCCTGGGCCCAGGCCGCGACCTGGCAGCCGGATCTCGTGCGACGCGCGGCCGCCGTGAGCGCGGCCCATCTATGCGACGCGGGAATGCAGTTGGCCCTTTCACCTCTCATGGATCTCGCACGGGATCCCCGCTGGGGCCGCGTGCACGAGTCCTACGGGGAGGACCCGGAGCTGGTCGCGCGCTTCGCGGTCGCGTTCGTCACCGGCATGCAGGGGGCCGACGGCGAGACCGGAGTGCTGGCCACGGGCAAGTACTTCCTCGGGTACGGCGCCTCCGAAGGCGGGCTGAACAAGGCCGTCACCCAGCTGGGCCGCCGCGCGCTCGTCGACGAGTACGCCCTCCCGTTCCGGCGCGACATCACCGAGGCCGGCCTCGACGTCGTCATGAACTCCTACAACGAGATCGACGGCATCCCGGCCGTCACGGACCGCTGGCTCTTCAGCGACCTGCTGCGCGGCGAACTCGGCTTCGGCGGGCTCGTGGTGAGCGACTACGACGCCCTGCCCATGCTGGTCCAGGCCTTCCACACCGCCACCACGCCCGGGCAGGCCGCTGTCCAGTCGCTGACGGCGGGCATCGACGTGGACCTTCCGCACGGAAAGATCTACGAGCAACTCGTCACCGAAGTGGAGTCCGGGCGCCTCGAGGAGAAGGCCGTCGACCAGGCCGTGCACCGCGTCCTGCGGGCCAAGGCACGCGTCGGACTCATCCCCAGCTTCGGCCCCCCGCCCGTCGTCGCCGCCCCCGACCCCGGAAAGGGCGCGGCTCTGCGCCGCGACATCGCCGACCGTGCCGGTGTCCTGCTGTCCAACGACGGCACACTCCCGCTGGCCCCGCAAGCGCAGCGAGTGGTCGTCGTCGGCCCGGCCGCGGACGAGCTGCGGATCCACTTCGGCGCCTACACCTCGACCGCGAGCCGGGAGATGCTCCTGGGCACACAGGCTCTGATCACCGGACAGGTGCCCGGAGTCGATCCGTCCTCGATGCTCTTCACGGACGTCTTCAACGTGCCGATGCCCGCCATCGAGCCGCACTTCGAGGAGACGACGCGCGCACTCCACCCGGAGATGGAGAACGTCGTCGCAGCCCTCAAGAGGTACGACGAGGCGGTCCGCCATGTGCCCCTCGGCGGATTCCTCGCCGACCCGGCGGCGCTCACCACCGAAGCGGTCGCAGCGGCGGTGGCCGACGCCGACGTCGTGATCGCCGTGCTCGGCGAGCGCACCGGATGGCTCGGCAACAACACGGCCGGGGAGAACCAGTCGACAGCCCACCCCGCGCTCCCCGGCGACCAGGAACGCTTGATGGAGCTGCTCGCCGAGACCGGCAAGCCCCTCGGGAACCTCAGATCATCGGTCCTTACGGACGAGGATGGGGAACGGTCTGGTGCCGAGCGGTGTCGGCAGGCGTGCGGCGAAGCGAGCCGTGCACGGCGACGCCACGTACGCATCCGGGCGGGATTGACGCGCTGGAGCGAGTCTTCGCATCCGGTGAACCCGAGTCAGGAGCACAGGGTCGTGAGCAGGGCGAGCTCAGTGGGGCCGGTAAGTCTCGTGCGGGCTTCCGTGCTCGGCGACCAAGCCGAACCTGTTCGGCTCGCTGTAATGGGACGGGGCGTCCATGACGACGGACACCGTGCCGATCACCTTGTCCGGCTCCTGTGCCGCTGATTCAAGTAGCTCCAGGTCGGCAGCCGACACGAGAGCGACGAGCGGCTTGCCGTGGCGGGTCAGAACGACGTGTTCCCCGCCGTAGACCACGCGGTTGATCAGCTCCGCCAGCTCGGACCGGGCTTGCGTCACACGAATCTCATGGGCCATGCGGCACACCCTACATTCCGTACGTCCTGTACAGTTCGCTGGGGCGTTCGGCGAGGTGATCACACGACACCTGTCCGGCGTCTGCGCACGTGACCCACTGAAAGGGGAGTTGTTTGAAGTGCGGGGGAACCTGGTCCGCCTGAAGGAGTCCAACGGGCGGCACGCGCTGGTCTTCATCCATCCGGCGAGCGGCTCGGCCGCGTCGTTCCGCTCCCTGCAGCCGCACCTCGGTTCGGACTGCTCCGTCTACGCTTTCCAGGCACCCGGCATAGACCCCGGCCGCCCGCGCTCCATCGAGGGGATCGCGGCGACCTACCTCGCGGAGTTCCAGGCCGCCGATTCCCGCTCGACGCCGATCTTCGTCGGGTGGTCCTTCAGCGGGCCGGTGGCCGTGGAGATGGCGCGTCTCAGCGAGGGGCAGGGCCGGGCCCCTGCCGGTGTGATCCTCCTGGACAGTGCGACCCATGAGGTCCTGGGTGGCCGGTCGACCGATCGCGCGACGGAGATCGGCGGGCTCTTCGGGATCGACATGTCCAAGACCGACGCCCGTTCGGTCGACGGACTGCTCGACCACGCCGCGGAGTTGATCGCCGTGGCGAGTGACACCCCCGGTCTGACGGGTGCGGACCTACGCCCATTCTGGGACGTCTACGCCTGGCACCAAGGGATCTTCGACGACGGCTGGCAGGCCCGTCCGTGTGCCGCACCGCTGCTGATGGTCCGGGCACGGGACGAGACCGGATGGAACGCGGCCTCCGACTGCCTCGGCTGGTCCGCGCTCGTGGGCCGTTCCGTACCCGTCGTCCAAGCCCCGGGGACGCACTACACGCTGATGGACGAGGGCCGGCTCGCCGAGGTCGCTCGCATCATCGACCGCGCGGTCGAAGTGTGGACAGCGTCGCCGCAGGATGCCGCAGATCACTCCTCCCGGGGACCGTCCTCCAAGCAATTCTTGCCGTAAGGGCGCTCGGCGTATTGCAAGTCATCCCTTCACTGCATTCATTAACAGGCCTCTCGTGTGGCCCATCAGGAGGAGAACAACGTGAATTTCAGCTCCGCTTCCCGCCCGGCCGCCCAGCTCCCCCATGCCGAGGGGCGTTATGTGGTTCCGCGCTTCGTCGAGCGCACCTCGCAGGGAGTCCGTGAGTACGACCCCTACGCCAAGCTCTTCGAAGAGCGCATCATTTTCCTCGGCGTACAACTCGACGACGCATCGGCCAACGACATCATGGCCCAGCTGGTGTGCCTGGAGTCGATGGACCCCGACCGGGACATTTCCATCTACATCAACAGCCCGGGCGGCTCCTTCACCGCGCTGACGGCCATTTACGACACCATGCAGTACGTGAAGCCCGACATCCAGACGGTGTGCCTGGGACAGGCCGCTTCCGGTGCGGCCGTTCTTCTGGCGGCCGGCACTCCCGGAAAGCGTATGGCCCTGCCCCACGCACGGGTTCTGATTCACCAGCCGTACACGGAAACGGGCCGCTCTCAGATTTCCGACCTGGAGATCCAGGCGACTGAAATTTTGCGCATCAGGACCCAGATGGAGGAGATGCTCGCCAGGCACTCCTCCACGCCGCTGGAGAAGGTCCGCGAGGACATCGAGCGGGACAAGATTCTCACGGCCGAGCAGGCCCTCAAGTACGGACTCGTGGACCAGGTCGTCACGCCCCGCTCCAGCCAGCTCGGGGCCTGAGCCCGACAGTCGACGAACACGAAGGGGGTGGTCAGTCCATGATGTTCCCGGAAGGTCCCCGGATCCCGGCCCTCACCGAGGCGGAGAGCCAGGTGGTGGATGCCTACGTGGCCGTACTAAAACGCCTGGGCGGTGCCAACCCGGCCCAGACGACGGGTACGTACACGGCGCTCAGGGCGGCGCAGGCGCTCGTCTCCGAGGCACGGGAACTGCGCGATGCTCTTTCCCTCATGTTCGAGCGTCATGAGAAAGAGATCCATGCACGCACGATGGCCAAAGCCCTGGAATGTCTCGAGGGCGACCGCCTCCTGCACCGTCTCGGCCCGCCCGGGGACGAAAAATTTCCCGATACTTCTCCCTGATCCGCTTTCTTCTTTCTGACCGCCCCTTCCGGCTCTCCCGCACATAGACGTCGATGCCTCCATTCGCCATCGGCGTCTTCGTGCTGCCCATAATTCGGTCCCTTGCGGCCGAATTCATGTCGATACCGGGAAATAACGGCCATTCGGTCTCCAGGCCTGGAATCTTCAAAAAGATCTTGACTGTACCCGAGGCGGCGCCGACGCCGTGGGCGGCCCGCAGACCGGGGTTGTCGGTGGTGACCTCGCTGTCAAGGGCCCGGGGCCGCCCAGCTGCTGGTCACGGCCGGAGGCAATCTCGAACCGGCGTCTGGCAGGCGGCAGTGCCAGCGACGGCCGACTGATCGAGTTTGTACGCAGTCAGGTGGTCGTTGGGACCCCCGGCGTGCCGATGGTGGTGCGGAACCTCTTCATCAGCGGGCGCTGGTTGAGGTATGTGGAGTAGCCACACCGCGTCCTGGGCTGCCGGACACCGTTGCTAGGTGTCCGGTCCGCTGCGTGCAGGTGGACCACTCAGCACGCGTGCGAAGAATGCGACGCGCCTGGCCAGTGGCGGGGGTCCTGGTGATCTTGGGGCATGGAGGCCGGGAGATCCGCTGCGGGACTCCCGCTGGCGGTCGACCACATCCTCACCCGCACATCTGGACCGGACGGTTCGCTCCACAGGTGGATCACGATGCGTTCGTGTCGTGGCCGGTACTGCGCACAGGACACCGGCTGACGCGGTCGCCACCGCACTGGGCGCTGCGCCGGTGGAGTGCGATGCCGTGCGCTTCTCAGACGGCGAGCTGCGACCCGCCTGTCGGCCATGTGCGAGGCGGCCCTCTGCTAGTACTACAGCCGGTGGTTCACGTGGCGTGACGATGGTTGGCTCGTTGCTCCGTTCGTGGGGTTGAAACTGTCGCTTGGTGTGGTGCGGACGGACGAGCTGGCCGAGGGCCAAGTGCGGGAGCTTGAGGGGGAGCTGGAGGCGTTGTGTGCCTCGGTAGACGATGTGTTTGCGCGTCCGGCCTCCCGGGAGAACCTGCGGGCGATGGTGCGTGGGCTGCTGAGCGAGGTGCCGCGCAAGAACCTGTGGCAGCTCGCGGAGGCGGCCGGCCACCCCAACCCGGACCGGCTGCAGGGCTTTTTGGCCAAGGCCGCGTGGGATGCGGACGAACTGCGCGACCGGGTCCGCGCCGTCGCGGTCGACGCCCTGGCCGACGACGACGCGGTGCTGATCGCGGACGAGACCGGCGACATCAAGAAGGGCACCAAGACCGCCGGTGTCCAGCGGCAGTACACCGGAACTGCGGGCAGGGTCGAGAATGCCCAGGTCAGCGTGCACCTGTCGTACGGATCCCGCCGGGGTCGCACTCTGATCGACGCCGAGCTCTACCTCGGCAGGAACTGGGCCGGCACCACCGTGGAGCACGAACGCCGCTGCGCCGAGCAGGGCATCCCGCCCGAACGCGCGAGCGCGGTGGTCACCAAACCGGAGCTGGCCCGGCGGATGCTGGAGCGCGCGCTGGCGGCCTCGGTGCCGTTCACCTACTTCCTGGCCGACGAGGCATACGGGCAGTGCCGGGCGCTGCGCGCCTGGCTGGAGGAACACCACGTCCGCTACGTGCTCGCCGTCCCGAAAGATGAGGTGCTGCCGCTGCCCGACGGGCGCACCCGGCAGGCCCGCGAGCTGTGGGCGCTGGTACCCGAGGACGCCTTCGAGCGCCGGCCCTGCGCGGACGGCGCCAAGGGCCCGCGCGAGTACGACTGGGCCACCGTCCAACTCGCCACCACTGAAGGGGACTTCGAGCGGCATCTGCTGATCCGCCGCTCGATCGTGCCCAACAAGAAGGACAAGAAGACCGGCGAACTCGTCCGGGAGATCGCCTACTTCCTGTGCCACACCCACCTGGACACAACCCTGGCCGAGATGGTCGTCGCCGCCGGACAGCGCTGGATGGTGGAGGAGTCGTTCCAGGTCGCCAAGGGACAGGTGGGGCTGGACGAGCACGAGGTACGCAAATGGTGCTCGTGGTACCGGCACACCACCGTGTGCATGCTCGCCATGGCCTTCCTCGTCACCGTCCGGAGCCGGCTCATACCCGCCCCACCGATGACTCCCGACCCCCGACCGTGAACGAGATCCGCCGCCTGTACGACCGGATCGTCCTCGCTCCCGCCCGCACCGCCCGGACCTGGCTGGCCATGCACTGGCACCGCTGGCGCACCCGCCACCAGACCCGAGCCCGAACCAGCCACTACCGCACCCGAACCGCCCGCGCTCACTCACCGTAAGACCACCGGCTGTAGTACTAGCCCTTGAGCACGCCCAGCGGCACCAAGCGTGCGACAAGGCGGCCCAAGTCGTTGTGTTCGCTTGCCCGGACAACGGCGTCGACGTCCTTGTACGCCTCGGGCGCTTCCTCGATCACGCTGCGCCAGGAAGCGGGGCGCACCGCGACCCCAGCACCGGCCAGCTCGTGGCGCAGCTGCCGGACCGACGTCTCGCGGTGGGCACGGTGCCGGCTCCAAACGCGGCCCGCGCCGTGGCAGCAGGAGTCGAACGCCCGGTTGCCGGTGCTGCCGGTCATGACGTACGAGGCGGTACCCATCGTGCCGGGCACGAACACCGGCTGGCCGAAGCGGCGCAGGGCGTCCGGCAAGTCGGCGTGGCCCGGCGGCAGGGCTCGGGTGGCGCCCTTGCGATGGACGCACAGCAGCGCCCGGGCACCGTCATGGGGGTGGGTTTCCAGCTTGGCCAGGTTGTGCGAGACGTCGTAGAGCAGGTCCAGGCCCGAGCCGGTCAGCTGCAGGAAGGCACGGCTGGCGGCGTCGGCGAGCAGCTGGCGGTTGGCGCGGGCGTAGTTCGCGGCGGCGGCCATCGCGCCCAGGTAGGCGCGGCCTTCGGCCGAGTCGACGGGTGCGCAGGCCAGTTGCGGGTCGGGTACATCGATGCCGTAGCGCCGCATCACGGCGTCCATGGCCCGCACGTGGTCGGAGCAGATCTGGTGGCCCAGACCGCGCGAGCCGCAGTGGATCATGACGCACACCAGGCCGGGGCACAGGCCGAATGCCCGCGCGCATGCCTCGTCGTAGACGGTGTCGACCGCCTGGATCTCCAGGAAGTGATTGGCTGAGCCCAGGCTGCCGACCTGCCCGGCGCCGCGGTCCAGCGCGCGTTCGCCGACCTGGGTGGGATCGGCGTCGCCGACGGCTCCGTAGTCCTCGCACCGCTCCAGGTCACGTGCCACCCCGTGGCCCTGCTCGACCGCGTACCGGGCGCCGCCAAGCAGGATTTCTTGCAGCTGCGGCCGACCCGTCAGGTGCCACAGTCCGCCGCGCCCGAGCCCGCGTGGGATCAGCCCGTCCAGCCGGTCCATCAGCGCGGGCAGTCTGTGCAGCAGGGCAGTGCGGTCGACGTGCGCGGTGAGCAGGCGTACCCCGCACGAGATGTCGAAGCCCACCCCGCCCGGCGAGATGACGCCGCCACCCGCGACTTCGGTGGCGGCCACGCCGCCGATGGGGAAGCCGTAACCCCAGTGGATGTCGGGCATGGCGTACGAGGCGCGGACGATACCGGGGAGCGTGGCCACATGTGCCACCTGCTGAAGGGCCTGGTCGCCGGACTCGTCCGGCAGCAGCTCCCGTGGAGCGAGGACGACTCCGGGTACGCGCATGGCGCCGATCTGTTCGATGCGGAACCGCCAAGGTCCGTCTGTCACGATCCGGATGTCCATGTCGGTTCGGCCTCCTCGGCGAGATGTTCCGGCGCGGGACGCCGGGACGGACATCACACATCGAGCGTCACTTGGCACGCCCACCCGTGCGCGTCCTGAGCCAGTCGCAGCCCGTGCAGCGCGACGGCCTTGGGTACGGCACCGGTCTGCGTGGCCGTCGAGCTGTCGGCCATCGTGAATCGCACGCGTACGTCACCGGGTTCCGGCGTCACTGTGACGTCAACAGGGAGTTCGCCCGCAGCGTCCATGCGGTAGATGACCTCCTCAAGGACGACGACCAGGAGCCGGCCGTCGTCTCCGGCCGCCACCACACACTCCCGCGCCACGCAGGAGGCATCGGAGGGCAGGTCGGCGAAGCTGCCGACCATGCCCCGCACTGCCTCGGCGATGCACTCCTCGCGGGTCGGTGCCCAGGCTTCGACGCGCAGATCGCCGGTGTGCGGAACACTGCGATGACCGTGTGGAGAATGCCCGGGCCCGGTGGTCATGGGCGTCCGGAGATCCGGTCGGTCGGGCGGACTCACGTCCCGGCACGGCATGTCTCTCCTTGCGTTCTTCACGGGATTTCCTGTTCAGCCCAGATGATCTTTCCGCCCTTCGTGTACCGGGCACCCCAGCGATGGGCGAGCTGGGCCACCAGGAAGAGACCGCGGCCGCCTTCGTCCGTGCTTCGCGCATGTCTCAGCCGCGGAGCGGTGCTGCTTCCGTCGGCGACCTCGCAGGACAGGCGGGCGTCGCGGAGGAGCCGCAGGCGTATGGGCGGTTCGGCGTAGCGAATCGCGTTGGTGACGAGCTCGCTCACGATGAGTTCCGTGGTCATGGCCAGTTCCCCGAGACCCCAGGCTGCCACCTGGCGAGTCGCCCGGGCTCGGGCATCGGCGACGGCGGCGGGGTCCACGGGAACGTCCCATGAGACGACGTGGTCGGCACCCAGGGAGTGCGTGCGTGTCAGGAGGAGGGCGATGTCGTCGGGTTGAGGCACGGGCACGAGGTGCTGTACCGCGGACGTGCACAGGCCAGCGAGGTCGCAGTCCGGCTGGGCCAGCACGTCGCCGAGCCGGGTCATGCCCAGCTCCATGTCGTGGTCGACTCCCTCGATGAGGCCGTTGGTGTAGAGACCGAGCAGGCTGTTCTCGGCGAGTTCGATCTCGGTGGCCTCGAACGCCACGCCGCCCAGTCCGAGCGGAGGGCCGGCGGGGGGTTCCGGGAAGGAGACGTGCCCGTCGGGTGCGACGACGACGGGTGGCGGATGTCCGGCCCGGGCCATCGTGCAGCGCCTGGTGACCGGATCGTAGACGGCGTACAGGCAGGTCGCTCCGAGGAAGGCGGTCGAACTCCGGTTGGCCGCCTCGGCCCCCTCGCCGACGGGCTGCTCCTCGCTCAACCGGAGTACGAGGTCGTCGAGATGGGCCAGCAGTTCGTCGGGGGGCAATTCCATGTCCGCGAGTGTCTGCACCGCGGTGCGTATTCGGCCCATGGCAGCCGCCGCGGTGATGCCGTGACCCACCACATCGCCGACGACGAGGGCCACACGAGCGCCGGACAGCGGGATCACGTCGAACCAGTCACCGCCGACCCCGTCGGTCGGGTCCGCCGGCAGGTACGAGGAGGCCACCTCCAGTGCCGTTCCTCCCGTAAGGGCATGGGGCAGCAGACTGCGCTGAAGAGTGACCGCTGCGGTGTGTTCCCTGGTGTATCGGCGGGCGTTGTCGACGCACAGCGCCGCTCGTGCCACCAGATCCTGTGCCAGCAAGACGTCGTCGGGCTGGAATGAGATGGTATTGAGCGAACGTACGAACGTGGTGAGGCCCAGGGGGGCGTTCCGGGCCCGCATCGGCACGCAGATGAGGGAGTGCAGTCCGAACTCGCGGATTTTTGCCGCCCTCTCGGACTGTTCGGCGACCCACAGGTCCTCGGAGGGGGCGAGGACCGGGATGAGGATCGGCTCGCCGTTGATGAGCAGATCCGCGTCGTGCGGCGGGGGCAGGAAGTCCGCCCTCTCTCCGATCCGCGCCACGGCCTCCGGGCAGCCCTCTCGTACCGAGCTCATTCCGGCACGGCGCAGCACCGGCGTGGCGGAGGCCGGTCCCGCATCGGTCAGCCACGCTCCGTGCCCCTCGGTGCTGAGGACGGGCTCCAGGAGATCGACGATGACGAAGTCGGCGAAGTAGGGAACGGCGAAGTCGGCGAGTTCCTGAGCCGTCTCCATGACGTCGAGAGTCCTGCCGATCCTGGTTCCCGCTTCGTTGACCAGCGACAGAAGCTGGCGGGCGTTCCACCGCTCGGTGACGTCCGAGACCATGTAGCCGACGCCCGTGACGGAGTTGTCGGCGTCCAGCAGGGGGAAGAAGGACGTGGAGTAGGCGTGTTGGCGGTGTGGATCGGCCCAACTCCATCCCGCGTACTCGTAGTCGGTCACCGGGACGCCGGTCGTCAGGACCTTGCGCATCAGTCCCTCGATGGTGTCCGCCTGCAGCCCGGGAAACAGGTCGCTCAGCCGACGACCCAGCCGCTCCTCTCGGGGCACACCGCCGAAGCGTTCCAGGGTGTCGTTCAGCCACACGTAGCGCAGGTCCGTATCCATCACGGCCATGCCGACCGGCGAGCGGGTCTGGAAGCCGTCGAGGACGGACTGGCTCACCGTCCAGTGCTGCTTCCGCTCCCGTGCCGAGATCAGGAAGCACTCGTCCGAGCCGACACGGAAGGACGCGGAGACACGCAGATCGACGTCGATGCTGCTGCCGTCGCGGTGTCGTACAGGGATGAGACCGCTCCACCCCATGCCGCCGCGGCATCGCTCCGCGATGCCGGCCACCCGTGCCGGGTCTCCGGGCATCGCCAGCAGACGCGCGGCCGAGCCGCCGACCACCTCTCGTGCCGGGCGGCCGAGGAGTTCTTCGGCGCCCCGGGTCCAGCCGACCACGACGCCGTCCGTGGACACCACCCCGGCCGCGTCGGTGGACGCGTCGAAGTGATCGAGCGGTCCCGCGGGCGTCGGCGCATCGGAACCGTTTCGCGCAGAAGCCATGGGCCTCATCCCCTACACGACCATGTTCCTGCTACTCCGCCCGATGTGCACGATCCCGGCGAGAGGGTGGCCGGGCCCAGCGCGGCCCTCCGCCGCCGACGAGCACCACGCATTGGGCAAGGCGCTGGCCCGGGGGCAACATGGAAGTGCAGGTGGTCGGTACCCCGAGCGCGCGGTGATGCTGATGCGGGTGGGCACGGCCTGCCGGCTGGCCAAGGAGGTCTGGGATGGCAGCCGATCTTCGGCTACACCTCGGAAGAGGCCCTCGGCAGTACGCGGCACGGCTGTTCATCCATCCCGAGCACCTGCAGGCTGTCGCGCGCCTGTTCGCGGAGGTGCTGGAGACCGGCCGGATGGGCCGGTACCTTCCCCATCCGTCACAAGGACGGCAGCATCCGGCTGACGGAGTTCCGGAACATGCGGCTCCTGGACGATCGCGGAGGTCTCCACGCTCTGGGCATCGCAGCCGACCACAACCTGCTCCAGCGCGTCGAGACCGACCTGGCGCTGTGTGAGCGGTTGATCAGCCAGTCACCGATCGGCATCGCCCTCATGGACCCCGACCTGCACTATCTCCTGGTCAACCCGGCTCTGGAGCGTATCGACGGCATCCCCGCCGAAGACCACATCGGCCGCGGTCTGAGAACGACCCTGTTCTTCCCTGACGTCGACACCATCGAGTCCGCGCTACGTCAGGTGCTCGCCACCGGCACTCCGCTGCTCGACCAGTACCACGTGGGCCGTCCCCGACCACGAGCACGCCTGGTCCCTCTCCCTCTACCGACTGGAGGACCCCGGCGGGCGGGTCCTGGGAGCGGCCACCTCGGTCGTCGACGTCACCGAGCGGCACCGTGTGGCTGCCCAGGCCGACCAGGCCCGACGACGCCTGGCCCTCATCGCCGACGCCTCCACCCGCGTGGGAACCACCTTGGAGGTGGAGCAGACCGCCCAGGAACTGGCCGAAATCGCCACCCCCGAACTCGCCGACGTGGTCGCCGTGGACATCCTGGACTCCGCCCTGGCCTGCCGCGCACGCAGACACGGCGACGGCCCGGAGCTCTTCCACGCCCTTGCACTCAAGGCGGCCCACCCCACCGTGGCACCGCGCGCCGCCGACCCGCCCAGTGACCTCGCGACGCACAGGGTGACCGCTGGTCACCCTGTGCGCCCACACCCGTCGGCCAATCCTGGTGAGCCATGTCGGCGACCACGATCTGCCGCGCATCGCCCGTAACGCCGAGGCCACCTCGCTTCTGGCCCGCGCCGGCGTCCATTCCTACCTCGCCGTTGCGCTCGCACTTCCTGGCACTGCGGGTGCGGCCGGCCGGGGTCTCTCCCACCTGACACCGCGCCACCGCTGGGCCCAGGTCTTCCCGGTGACCTCTGCCACGCTGCCGGCATGGCTGGCGAACCACAGGCGGTGGGCTGGTTCGTAGCGCATGCGCGGGACGTGGCGGCGCAGGACCGCGTTCTCGTGTCGCAGCACCAGCGACTCGGAGTCCTTGGAGACATCACGCGGCAGCAGCATCGCGGGCAGCGAGAGCAGGCGGCGGGTGACGGCGTACACCGGGGACAGGATCACGGGCTTCTCCTGGCCGACCAGGGCGTACATCTCGGTGCCGTGCACGGCGGGTGCGCCCTCTGCGCGCCCGATCAGGAGCAGATGAGCGTTGCCGCCCGCGGCGGCGTGGGCCGGGGCGCCGCGGGCTGCGGGGAGCCCGAAGACGTGGTCCGTCAGGAGCGCGGCGCGGACCTCGGCCGGGGTGCGGCCGCCCTGGTCGTAGACATCCACGAACTTCTTGGCGCGGGAGCCAGGGTCCGCCTCCGCGGCCTGCGGCACATACGGCCGGATAGCGGAAAAGGGTGAGGTGCGCGTTCCTCCCTGCTCAAGCAACGCCACGCTGAGCCGGCTCCGGCGCAGGCCTTGTCAGCCAGGACGTGGTCGGGCCGGGCGCGGGGCCGTCCGACCCCGGTGCGGGGCACGGACACCTGCCCCAGCACGGGCTCCAGTTGAGGGCCGTCTCCTCCGGCGAAGGACGTCGTGGCCCGTCGGCGCCCCCTGCGCACCGCGGAACCCCCGGGGGTGTTCCGGGCCACTCGGGCGCGGTACCACTGCCCCTGGGACGTGGTCGGAGGCCATCCGTTCCAGCCGTGACGTTCGAGGCAACTTGCTGTATGGCCGCTTGGGCGACGTACGCCGCGGGTGCGGTGTGCGGGAGACCGTTACGCGAGCGACACCCGGCGTAGCGGCCCCGTAACAACCGGCGGCAAGACTTCCAGGCATCGCGCAGCACCCAACGGGCCGGGAAATGCCCGAGGGCTGCCAGCTCACGTCGCGTCCGGCAGTACGGCCGGGCGCGAGCGTGCCCGGTCCGCCGCGAGCGGGCCGGTGGAAGCGTCGGGGGCGGTGACCGCGCTTCGTTCCCCCCGTGCGCCCGGCACAGCCCGGGCCACCCCGAACAGGGAGAACCACGTTGCCCACCAATCACTACGCACCGGCCGTCCCGAACGCGGAAGCGGAACTCGACCGGGAGCGGCTCATGGGCCGGGCCGCGGGCACCGCGACCGAGGCGCGGGAAATCAAGGTCGTCGACCTGACGGACTTCGACCGCCGCCGCGCCGAGATCACCGACGAGCTGTGGCAGGCCGCCACGGAGACCGGCTTCTTCCAGTTGTCCGGCCACGGCCTCACCGGCGTCGAGACCGATGCCGCGTTCGCCGCCGCCGAGGCCTACTTCGCGCTTCCGGAAGAGACCAAGCGCGGGCAGGCGCTGAAGAAGGACCTCAACGCCGGCTGGGAGTACCGCAGTCAGGTGCGCCCCTCCACCGGCACGCCCGACGAGAAGGAGTCCTACCAGCTCACCCGCCCGCACATGCCGGGCCTGTGGCCGGACGAGGACGAACTGGCCGGCTTCCGCGACACGCTCCTGGGCTTCGAGGCGCGCTGCCACGCTCTCGCCATGCAGGTCCTGTCCTGCTTTGCCGAACGCCTCGGTCTCGCGCGGGACTTCTTCGCCGAACGGCACGACCCGGCAAGCCCGGCTCACCAGAGCACGCTGCGCCTGCTGCACTACTACGCCGTCCCCGAGGAGGCCCGCGGACGTTCCGACGGTGCCTGGCGGGCCGGGGCCCACACCGACTTCGACTGCCTGACCCTGCTCTTCCAGCGGGACGGCCAGGACGGTCTGCAGGTGTGCCCCGGCAGCGAGGCCGACACCCGGGCCTGGACCCCGGTGCCGGCCAGTTCCGACCTGATCACCTGCAACATCGGGGACATGCTGATGCGATGGAGCGGCGACCGGTTGCTGTCCAACTTCCACCGCGTCGCCCCGCCCGCGCCCGATGGCGACCATGGACCGCGTTACTCGATCGCCTACTTCGCCCAGGCCGACCGGGACGCCGTGATCAGCTCGCCGGACGGGCGGCACGCCCCGATCACGGCCGAGGACTACCTGCGGCAGCGCATCGCCGCCAATTTCGGCGGCTGACCCCGCCTCCTCCGCCGTTCTGCCTCCGGCGGCCGGCCGCCGCGCCCGCGTCGATGCGCGTGGGCCGCGGCGGCGGTCGCCCACCCCCGGACCGAAAGCGGGGTACTCCCATGCCCGAACCACTGCGCGAACAACAGCCCGGACCGCTTCCCGAACAACAGCCCGGACCGCGCCCCTGTGCTCTCCTCCTGTCCGGCGCCGAGGTCGTCACCGTGGACGACGAGCGCACCGTATACACCGTCGGCTCGGTGGCCGTCGACGGCGACCGGATCGTCGACGTCGGCCCGGCCCAGGAGGTCGACGCCCGCTGGCAGCCGCGCCGTACCGTCGACTGCCGGGGCCGGGCGATCGTGCCCGGCTTCACCGATGCCCACACCCACCTCTTCCAGTCCCTCGCCCGCGGCATCGGTGACGGCGAGTCGATCTGGCCCTGGCTCAACCAGTTCATGTGGCCCTACGCCATACATCTCGACGCGGAGGACGCCCAGACCGCCGTCCGGTTGAGCGCGGTCGAGGCGGCCCGCGCCGGCATCACCACCGTCGTCGACCACCACTACGCGCCCAGCGACCCCGAGACCGTTCTGGCCGTCGCCGACACCATCGAGGAGGTGGGGCTGCGCGGCGCGGTCGCCCGGGGCATGCTCGGCGACCGCACCAAGGTGGCGGACGCGCGTGGCCTGCCCGACGCGCTCTACCAGTACGGAACCGCCGAGGAACTGGACCTGACCCGTCAGTGCATGGCGGCCCGCGGCCCCGACGCCCGCGTCCGCGTCTGGCCGGGCCCGCTCAACCTCTCCTACGCCGACCAGGACCTGGTCCGCGGCGCGGTCGCCCTCGCCAGGGAGCACGGGACCCGGTGGCACACCCACTGCAGTGAGGGCGCCAAGGACCCCCAGAGCTACCTGGACACCCACGGCGTACGCCCGGTGACCTGGCTGGCACGCGAGGGCCTGCTCGACGGGAGTGCGACCCTCGCCCACGCCGTGTGGCTCGACGATGAGGAGACGGCGGCGATCGGCGCGGCCGGCGCCAACGTCGCCCACAATCCCTGCTCCAACGCCTACTTGGCCTCCGGCACGATGCCCTGGCGTCCGCTGCGCGAGGCCGGCGCGGTGGTGGCACTCGGCACGGACGGGCCGAGCGCCGGCGGTCGGCAGGACATGTTCGAGGCAATGAAGCAGGCGTTGTTCGCGCAGCGCCTGGCCACCCTCGACCCGGCCGGGGCGCGCTGCGAGGACGTCCTGCAGGCGGCCACCCGCGACGGTGCCCGGTACGCGGGTGTCCCGGACGCCGGCGTCCTACGCCCCGGCGCCCTGGCGGACCTGGCTGTCGTGGACCTCACCGGCGTGGCGGTGCAGCCCGTGCACCGGGCCGTGTCGGCACTGGTGTACTCGGCCCGCGCGGGCGACGTGGTGATGACGCTGGTCGGCGGCCGGGTCGTCTACGAGGACGGCCACTGCCCCGGCATCGACGAGGAAGAGCTGAGCGCAAGGACCCGCGAACGGGCGCACCGCCTGGTGGAGCGCGCCGGCTTCGGCACGCTCACCACACCGTGGCGGCACAGGACAGGACGACTGGAGGGGACGTCATGACGGACACGACGCACGCACCGGGCGGTACTCCGGCCACGCACGCGGCCGACGAGAAGGGGCCGACGGATTCGCCGGGCACCCGTACCCCGCATGCAGCCGGGGCGCGGCACACGAGCACCACCGACGGGCGCTGCGGCGCGGATGCGGATGCGGATGCGGGCCCGGCTTCCGGCGGCGACGCCGTCGACGCCGTGCCCGTGTGGTGGCGGCTCCTCGCGCTCGGCCTCCAGCACGTCCTGGCGTTCTACGCGGGCGCCGTGGTCATGCCGCTCCTGGTCGCCCAGGGCATAGGCCTGTCCGCGGCGGACACCGCCTCGCTGGTCAACACCGCTCTCGTCGCCTGCGGTGTGGCCACACTGCTGCAGACCGTGGGCCTGCCCGGCGTGGGCATCCGGCTGCCCGTCGTGCAGGGCATGTCGACGGCGGCCGTTCCGTCCCTCGTCTCGGTCGGCGTGGCGGCGGGCGGAGCACGCGCCGGGCTGCCGACCGTGTTCGGCGCGGTGATCGTGGCTGGGCTTGTACTCTTCCTGGTCGCGCCGGTCTTCGGGCGTCTCGTGCGGTTCTTCCCGCCCCTGGTCACCGGCACCATCGTGACCATCGTCGGCGTGACCCTGATGGCGGTGGCCGCCCGGCAGGTGGGCGGTGGCAGCCCGGACGCGGCCGGTTTCGGTGCCCCGGTCCAACTCGGCCTCGCTGCCGTCACCCTCGCCGTGATCGTCGTCCTCTACCGGTTCGGCAAGGGTTTCGTCACCTCCGTCGCGATCCTGCTCGGCCTGGCGGCGGGCACGGTGGTCGCGGCGCTGACCGGGCGGGCCGACTTCTCCGGCATCGGCGACGCCGCCTGGTTCGGGATACAGCCGCCACTGCACTACGGCATGCCCCGCTTCGACGTCATGGCGGTTCTGGCGATCGTCCTCGTCATGGTGATCATCGCCGTGGAGTCGGTCGGGCAGTTCTTCGCCATCGGGGAGATCGCCGGACGCGTTGTGGACGAACGCGACATGAGCCGCGCCCTGCGCGCCGACGGCCTGGCCACGGTGGCGTCCGGACTGCTCAACTCCTTCCCCACCACCGTCTACAGCCAGAACGTCGGCCTGCTGCGCCTCACCCGCGTGACCTCACGCTGGATCGTCGCGGCGAGCGGCGTGATGATGCTGCTCCTCGGCCTCGTTCCCAAGGTGGGGGCGGTGGTTGCGGCCATGCCGCCGGCCGTCCTCGGCGGCGCCACCCTCGTACTGTTCTCCACGATCGTCGTGGTAGGCATGCAGATCCTCGTCAAGGCCGACCTCTCAGAGGCGCGCAACACGGTGCTCGTCGCCGCGAGCCTCGGCATCGGCTTCCTGCCCACCGCGTATCCGCAGTTCGCCGAGCACATGCCGACCCGGCAGCTGCAGATCCTGTTCGAGAGCGGGATCATGCTGGGCACGCTCGCCGCGGTGGTCCTCAACCTGTTCTTCCACCACGTCGGGCGGAGGCGCAGCCCCCGGCAGGAGCCGACGGTCACGGCCGAAGCGAGGTGACGCGGTCGGGACCCGACGGGCCCCGACAGCGCGCCAGCCCCAGCCCCCTGGAAATCACCGCACGGGGAACGGGGCCGACCGGACGGACGGTTCCGGACGGTGCGTTGGGCGACCCAGCGGAAAACGCCCGGCCGGTGCCGTGCGGGGGACCCCGCTCGCCCCCCGCGCGCTCTGGAAGGCCGGCGACCGGTCCATGTGCGTGTCACGCCGCCGCGCCCTCGACTGACGGACACCGGCCTGACCGCCGCCTCGCGGCGGTCAGACGTGCCCGCCCGCTTCCGGACCGAGGTCGAGCAGCGAGCCCAGCCGGTAGCGGCGACCCCGCACCCGTCGCGGATCAGGGGTCCGGGACAACACGTCGGACAGCGAGGCGAGTTCGGACAGATCGGCAGACAGGTCGACGTCCCCGCGGTGGCGCTGGAGAACATCGAGCAGGGAGGATTGCACGCGAACGCGACCCCTGTTCGTGATCGAAGGCTTCGACAACCTTGATCATCAGGGGTTGCGTTTCACTGCTCCAGTCGGGCCATTCGGTCGCTGCTCGGTCTGTGGGGGTGAACCGCTCATCACGTCATCTGAGAGCGCTTCTGCCCTGACAGCGACGCCTCGGTGAGCCGTTCGGCGGCCTCCCAGAGCTCGCCTTCGCGCCGTGGGTCGTAGGACTCCTCCGACGAGCGGTCCACGCGGCTGCGGTCGACGTAGGAGCCGGTCGGCGCCTGGGTCGTGCCGAGGACGACGTCGGCGAGGTAGCGGCCCGCGGCATTGCGGCTGGTGGCGAACACCGCCCGGCGGAACCCAGGGGAGAGGAATGGCGGTGGGTGGCGCCATGGCAGGTCGAATTGTCAGCGGCGACCGCTGGACTCATACCGAAGGTCGTGACGCTGCGGGCCGGGGCTGGCTTGAGGAGCGCCGCGTGCGGGCCAACTTCACCGCACGCGGCCGAAGCTTCTGATTTCTGCCGGGACGGCCTCCTTCGTCGCGCCGACACCATTGCGTGCTACAGGAGAGACCGGAACCACCGGCTGGCACAACTCGCCCCAGCTCGCCCCCGTCGAGCCGCCGAAGCCTTCGGGCCCCACTCCGTTCGTCGTCCAGCTCGCTGCCGCCTTCAGTCGCCGCCCGCCCGCGCAACGTTCCCGCTGGAGCGCTACCGCGCTCCCGCCTGTCCCTATCCGCCTGTCGCCGCTCTCTCGTGACCTCCGCACGCCGGTGCGGGAGGAGCGCGCCGCATTGGTCTCGTGAGATGTGTGCCCCGGGCGCCTTCGTCAGCGAACGCCCAGCACCAGGCTCACGTGCTCCATCTTGGCGTTGAGGGGTGAGAACGACCCAGCCTGTCGTGAGGATTCTCTTGCGTTCGTCGCTCCCTGCCGCTTAACATTACGATCATAATTCAATACGTCGGGGGCGCGGCCCGTCCTGGAGGCCGGCCAGGCGAATTTCGAGGTGATCGGGACGAGTCGTTTCCCGACGGCCGACTTCCTCGACGTCACTGGCGCCGCATCGGCAGCCGCCGTGATCGAGCGGCTCGGTGGATCGACGGAGTGGTCGACAGCACCGGTGTCGGTTCATCGGGCGCCGGCTGTCGGGCAGGTGGCGTCTTCGACAGCAACATTTTCGGCGCGGTGCGCGAGAGCGGAGCCGCGAAAGACCATGCCTATCAACCAGCAGGAGAAGGACATCATGAGCACGTATCTGGCGGACGAAGCCAAGGACGTTGAGGTCGAGGGTCCCTCGGCGACATTTACCTACCGGCGGATGGGTCCGCGGGGCGGAGTCCCGCTGGTCCTGCTGAACCGCTTCCGCGGCACCATCGACTGGTGGGACCCGGAGTTCCTCGACTACCTGGCCACCGACCACGATGTGATCGTGTTCGACAACGTCGGTGTTGGCTACACCAACGGCGAGCCGCGTGACTCCCTCGACGGCTTCGCCGAGGGCGCCATTGAATTCATCGAGGCGCTCGGCCTCGCGCAGGCCGACCTCCTCGGTTGGTCCCTGGGCGGCATCGTGGCCCAGCGTGTGGCCGTGCGACGCCCCGAGCTGGTGCGCAAGCTCATCGTGGCAGGCAGCGGCCCGGCCGGCTGGGTGCCGGGAGCGCCGGACATGAGCGAGAAGGTCCTGGGCATCATGGCCAAGCCCGATGCTGACACGGACGACGTGCTGTATCTCTTCTACCCCGAGACGGACGCGGCCCGAGCCTCCGGGCAGGAGCACTTCGGTCATGTCTCGACCCGGCTCGCCGCCGGCGGCCCCGCGATCTCCGAGGAGGCGGCGCTGGGCATGCTCACCGCGGTCGGCAAGCTCCTGGAAGTTCCGTTCGACCAGGTGAAGGCAGAGCTGGAGTCCATCAAGCAGCCCGTCCTGTACGCCAACGGTCTGCACGACGTGATGATCCCCGCCTACGCCTCGTACGTCGCCGTCCAGCACCTCGAGAACGCCACCCTCGTCCTTTACAGCGACGCGGGCCACGCCTTCCTCTTCCAGCACGCCGAGGAGTTCGCCACTCAGGTGGCCACCTTCCTCGCCGCCTGACCAAGCCGGCCAGGCCGGCCGAACCGCCGGCACCCGTCGACGTGGGAGCCCGATCGGTGCAGGCGTCACCTCGCGTCTAGGTGAGGCGGCGCCTGCCTTGTCTGTTGGAGGTAACCAACGCGATCGGCCAACGGTCCCTGCCTCACGGCGCCGTGACCTCGTGGGGCAGATCCGTCGATCTTCCCGGCCGTGATCATCGTGCGGCTTCGACCAGGCCCTGGCGCACCGCGCTCAGCCATCAGGAACAACGCGGCAACGTTGTCCGGCTGGCGGGCGCGCTTGGTGTATCCGACCTCTTTCCGCCGCCTTGCGTCCACATGGAAGTACGGTCATACTTTAATTATCGGTGAGACAGGTAGAGGCTCCGAGTAGGGGGCCCGCTTCCCGCAGTCTCCGACTGCCGGCCCCGCAGATTGCATCCGCAGGTGGGCGGCGCAGGGGCTGATCCGGGCCCTCAGCCTCTTGGAAGGGGCTGGCGCACGCCGCTCACAGAATCGTCCCCCCACACCCAGAAGGACACGGCCGTGAATGACGCACAAGGAACACGAGGCGGCGGCGTGACGTCGTACCAGAACGCACCTACGCGGACCATCACGGCTGGGGGAGTGACCTTCGCCTACCGCGAGCTCGGTCCTCAGTCCGGTGTCCCGGTGGTATTTCTGACCCACCTCGCCGCAGTCCTCGACAACTGGGACCCCCGGGTTGTCGACGGCATCGCCGCCAGACGCCGGGTCATCACATTCGACAACAGGGGCGTTGGCGCTTCCAGCGGCTCGACGCCGCGCACCATCCAGGCAATGGCGAAGGACGCGATCACCTTCATCCGGGCGCTCGGGTTCGAGTATGTCGACCTCCACGGTTTCTCGATGGGCGGCATGATCGCCCAGGTGATCGCGCAGACCGAACCGCAGCTCGTCCGCAAGTTGGTCCTCACGGGCACGGGGCCTGCTGGGGGCGAGGGGATCAAGAACGTGACGAGGTTGTCCCACTTCGACACTGTCCGAGGTCTGCTCACCCTCCAGGACCCGAAGCAGTTCCTCTTCTTCACCCGCACTGCCAACGGGCGCCGAGGCGGTAAGGAGTTCCTGGCCCGCCTGAAGGAGCGCACCGATGGCCGGGACAAGGCGATCTCCCTCACCTCGTACAGCGCCCAGCTCAAGGCCATTCGCCGCTGGGGTACGGAGCGGCCTCACGATCTCTCTGTCATCCACCAGCCCGTCCTCGTCGCCAACGGTGAGAGCGACCGGATGGTGCCGACGAAGAACTCGGTCGACCTGGCTCGCCGGGTGCCGAACGGCGAGTTGTCGATCTACCCCGACGCCGGCCACGGCGGCATCTTCCAGTACCACGGGCAGTTCGTGGAGACAGCTCTCGAGTTCCTTGAGCGGTAGTAGGTGTCCGTGAGTTGAGGGCGTTTGAGGGCCGTGAAGCCCCGTGCGAACTCGCCGAACTGTGGCGTCCGGGTCGCCTGGCGAACGGCAATGTGCAAAGGGCCGATACCGAGCGTCGCTTGGTGGCCAGGCGGCCCCGCGTTTACGCGGCAGTCATAAGGGATCCCTTCAGCCCAGCCCTTCCTCCGGGATGAGGTTGAAGGCTCCCCTCCCTGAAGGGAGGAGATTCTCCACCCTCCAGGGCTGAGCGGGGATTTACGGCTCAGGCCGCCACCCGAGCCGGCGGCTCAGGTGGTCTTGCGCCCTCAGCACCGTCCGGGTTCCAACCTGCCCGGACCAGCATCACGCGGGCGGAGTTCTTGTCCCGGGGGGACACGGCTCCGCACACGGTGCAGGCATACGTTCTCATCGAGAGAGGGAGTGCGTGCTTGGTTCTCGCTGCGCACTGCGCACATTCCATCGTGGTGTGCGCCGGGTGCACGAGACGGACGTCCCGTGCGTGTTTGCGGCCCATCTCGACCAGGGCGCGCTTCGTCGCGGCGATGGCGGCGTCGGCCGCTGTGCGGGCCATCGTGGTCTTCGCGAGGAACTTCGGCCGGAAGTCCTCCACCGCAACCCCGTCATGGCCGCGCATCACGGACGTGGCCCACTTGCGGCCGGTGTCCTCACGCTGCCTCGCGATCTTCTTGTGCACCTTGGCGGCCTGTGCCTGCGCCTTCCGATAACCCTTGGATGCGGGCTGCCCTTTCGGGCGCCGGCGCCGGGCCATCATCCGCTGGTACTTCGCGAGCCGCTGCGCGGCCCGCTTGCCGTGCCCGGCATGCGGGAGGTCGTAGGCGTCATCCGTGGTGGTGGCCGTCTCCTTCACACCCCAGTCCACCCCGAGAACCCGCCCGGTGGCGGGCAGCGGTTCGCTCTGCGCGGGAGCGACGAAGGACACGTACCAATGCCCAAGCGTGTCCTGGTACACGCGCACGCTCGACGGGTCGGCCGGAAGGTCCCGCGACCACACCACGCTCAGCACGATCCCGCCCGCGAGGTGCACGCGGCCGTCCTTAAGCCGGAAACCGCGCTTCGTGTAGTTCATGCCCGGCTTGGCGTCCCGCTTGCGCTTGAAGTGGGGCATCCCCGCCCGACGGTGCTGCGCAAGCCGGTCCTTGATGTCCTTCAGCGCCTTCGCCCTCGACTTGGTGAAGTCGCGGATCACCTGCTGCTGCGGCACGGACGCGCCCTGAGCCAGCCACGGCGTCACTTTGCGGGCCTCGGTCAGCAGCTTGTCGAGCTGGGCCGGACCGCACGTCAGCTTCTCGCCGCCCGCTCTGCTCTGCGCGTGGACCTGCCTGGACTTGGCCACGCACTCGTTCCACAGCCACCGGCAGCGATCCCACTCGGCGTCGAGCGCGCGCCGGGCCGTGGCCGACAGGCGCACACGAAAGGTGTACCGGGCATGCCCGGCCCCCTGCGTGATCGCTCCACTCGTCATACACCCGAACCTACCCGGGAGGACTGACAGTCGAGAGTTCTTGACCGCTGTCGGCACGCTCACCCCGACACGCGGTGGACGGTCTTTCGCCCTGGGGGCGAAACCCCTACTTCCTGTCCTGCCCCGCAGGACTCCGACTCCTCCCCGGCCTGAAGGCCGGGCATCCTCGGAGGAACCCGGTGAAGACTTTCTCAGTGACGACGAGAGCGGGCGGTTCACCGCCCGCTCGGGCGAACGAGACCGCCGCCGCTCTCGGTCGACTTCCTCACGGATGGCGCGGCGGCGGGTGCCCGCCCCGTTGCGAGTTGACCGTGCTCCTCAATGCAAGAACGCGAGAGCGTTCTCAATTCCCTGCTCGAGGACCTCGTCGGAGAGCTTTTGATCTGAGAGCGCCCGGGCCAGTTGCATCGTCCCCACGATCATGGTGAAGAGCCCTAGGGCTCTACCCCGTGCGGACTGCGGATCCTCCGGGCTCAGCCGGGCGGCGATCTCGTCCAGGATGGCCCGTGCCCCTTCTGCGTAGGCCTGCTTGGTCGCGCCTCCACAGCGGCTGATCTCGTTGAGGAGGGCGGCGGAGGGGCATCCGACGTCGGGGTGGTCTCTGTGCTCGTGCGACAGGTACTCGCGAACGAGGTCCTCGAGTCCCGGGCGTCCCGGTCGCAGCGTGCCGTATCTCTCGGCCTGCGTGCGCAGTTCCTGCGCGACGACGTTGGAGACGAGGTCGTCCTTGGATGAGAAGTGGGCGTAGAACGCACCGTTGGTAAGCCCGGCGTCCGACATCAGCGTGGAGATGCCGGCGCCGTCTATGCCGTCCTGCTTGAACCGCTGGCCGGCCCTCTCGATGATCCGCTGCCGCGTCACCTGCTTGTGCTCCTTGGCGTAGCGCGCCACAGGTTCCTCCATTCGCTCCGCGGGGCCGTTGCCTGGCATCCCATCCTAGTCTATGGTCTGTCGCACGTAATATTATGATCGACAGGTAATTCCCGTCGATCCGCCACCGTCAGGGATGAGGCATGCCGTGAGTGACGTCGCCTTCCGATCCGCCGTGGAACAGTTGCGCGCGCTGGCCTCGGGAGAGGTCTCGAGCCAGGGGCTCGTCGAGCTCTACCTCGAGCGAATCGCCACCCACAACACGGCACTGAACGCCGTGATCACCGTCGATGCCGAGCGAGCCCGCCGGGAGGCCAGGGCGGCGGACGCCGCACGAGCGGCGGGGCAGGACCTCGGGCCCCTCCACGGTGTGCCGATCACGGTCAAGGACAGCTTCGAGACAGCCGGGATGCACACCGTCTGCGGACGCAGGGACCTCCGGGACCACGTGCCCGAACAGGATGCCGAGGCTGTCAAGCGGCTGCGTTCGGCGGGCGCCGTGATCATGGGCAAGAGCAACATGCCGCCCGGCAACCAGGACGTCCAGGCCGACAACCCGGTGTTCGGTCCCTCGTCGAACCCGTGGGACACGACCCGCACCTCGGGCGGGTCCGCCGGGGGCGGCGCCGTCGCCACCGCCGCGGGCCTCGCCGCATTCGACTTCGGCTCGGAGATCGGCGGATCGACCAGGATCCCCTCCCACTACACCGGCCTGTACGGGCACAAGTCGACCTGGCGGTCGATTCCCCTCATCGGGCATGTTCCCAACGGTCCCGGCGCGGGACGGTGGACAGAGGCCGACATGGCCTGCGGCGGCGCGCAGGTCCGCGACGCACGCGACCTCGTCCCGATCCTGCAGGCGACGGTCGGGACCGCCGACTACGACGACGGCTTCAGCTACACGCTCGCACCGCCGCGCGCGACCAGGCTCGCCGACTTCCGGGTCGCCGTCTGGAGCGAGGACCCGTCGTGCCCGGTCGACAGCGACGTCGCGGGAGCCGTGGACGACGTACTCACCGTGCTGCGGTCGGCCGGTGCCAAGGTCGTAGTCCAACCGGCTGGCCTCCCCGCCGACATCGCGACGAACCAGCAGGCGTTCCTGCCGTTGGTCTACGGCGCCTTCACCTACGACCGCACCGGTCTCACCCCTGCCCCTAACGCCGCCCTGTTGGCCCGGCTCGTCCAGAATCCGCGCGGCGACGCGGGTCCCGCCCTGCGGGGAACCTTCCAGTCCCACTACCAGTGGCTGAAGGCCCACACGATGCGCAACGAGCTCCGGCAGCGGTGGTTCGAGTTCTTCCAGGACTTCGACATCGTGCTCATGCCCGTAGCCCCGACGGCCGCCCCCGCCCACCACAACAAGCTGATCGACCGGTTCGGGCGGTCTTACGAGGTCGAGGGTGTGCGACGTCCTTACTGGGACCAGGTCAAGTGGAACGCCGTAGCCAACATCTCGGGCAGTCCGGCGACGACCATCCCGGTGCGCAGAGGCAGGAGCGGACTGCCCATCGGTCTGCAGGCCATGGGCCCCGGCGGGGGCGATCTCACCACCATCGAGTTCGCCGCACTGCTGGGCCGGGAAGTGGAGGGCTTCGTGCCGCCTCCGGCCTTCCGCTAGACGGACTGCCCACACCCCCAGAACCAGGAGAGCAATGATGCTCAGCCCGAGCCGCAACGTGTCCCGACTGCTGACGGACTCCGCGTCCCGATTCCCGGAGCGCATCGCGATCGTCTTCGGTGACGACCGGATCACGTACAGCGCCCTCGACGCCGCGGCCAACCGGGTCGCGAACCTGCTCGTCGGCCGAGGCATTCGGCCGGGTGACAAGGTCGCCCTGTCCTGCCCCAACCTTCCCCACTTCTCCAGCATCTACTTCGGCATCCTCAAGGCCGGGGCGGCGGTCGTGCCGCTGAACGTGCTGTTGAAGGCCCGCGAGGTCGCCTATCACCTCACCGACTCCGACGCGAAGGCGTACTTCGCCTTCGCGGGTACGCCGGAGCTGCCGATCGGGCAGGCCGCATGGGAGGGGTTCCGGGCGGCCGAGGGCTGTACCGAGTTCTTCCTGATCGAGGGCGGTGGCGCGCCGTGGACTGGGGACGGGACGCCTCAGTCGTACGCCGCGGTCGTCGCCGAGCAGCCCGAGACGTTCCGGACAGTCGAACGCGACGAGGACGACACCGCGGTGGTCCTCTACACCTCCGGCACGACAGGTCGGCCCAAGGGTGCGGAGCTGCGTCACCGCAACGTGTACGACAACGCGCTCACCGGCATCGACCTGTTCGCCGCCGATCCCGAGCGCCCCGACACCTACTTGTGCGCCTTGCCGCTGTTCCATGCCTTCGGCCAGACCGTGATCCAAAACGGCGCCTTCGCCTTCGGTGGCACGATCGTGATGCAGCCGAGGTTCGAGGCGCGGGCGACCCTGCGTCTGATGCTCACCCATGACGTGACGTTCTTCGCCGGCGTTCCGACGATGTACTGGGGTCTTCTCGCGGCACTCGACGACACGGTCGACGTCGCCCGCCTGGCCGCGAATCTTCGTGTGGCGGTGGCCGGTGGTGCAGCGCTTCCGGCCGAGATCCACAAGCAGTTCAAGGACCGCTTCGGCGTCACGATCCTCGAGGGATACGGACTGTCCGAGACCTCCCCGATCGCTTTCTTCTCCCGGTTCGGGGAGGAGCCCCGCGTCGGGTCGATCGGGGTGCCGATCCCGGGCGTGGAGATGAAGCTCATCCGCGACGACTGGTCCGCGGTCAAGGACGGTCCCGGCGAGATCGGGGAGATTGCGATCAAGGGACACAACGTCATGAAGGGCTACTACAGACGGCCCGAGGCCACGGACGAAGTGATCAAGGAGGGCTGGTTCCGCTCCGGCGACCTAGCCCGTAAGGACGAGGACGGCTTCTACTACATCGTCGACCGGTCCAAAGACATGATCATCCGTGGCGGCTTCAACGTCTACCCGCGCGAGATCGAGGAAGTGCTCATGGAGCACCCCGCCGTCTCGCTGGTCGCCGTCATCGGGGTACCGCACGCCTCCCACGGTGAGGAGATCAAAGCCGTCGTGGTGAAGAAAACCGGGAGCGGCACGACCGAGGAAGAGCTGGCCGCCTGGGCGAAGGAGCGCCTCGCCGCGTACAAGTACCCGCGCGTCGTCCAATTCGTCGACGAACTGCCCGTGACCTCCACCGGCAAGATCCTCAAACGCGAACTCGCCTGAGTACGCCGGACGTTGTCATGGCTGAGGCGACCGAGCGCCTCGGTCATATCGACGTGCCATGCCAACACACCCATCCCCACAGAAGGACAACCCATGAGCTCCCTGCCCGACCATCTGACTCTGCCCAACGGTCAAGTGCTGCCGAACCGGATCATGAAGTCCGCGTTGAGCGAGGCTCTCGCCGACAAGCGCAACGCCCCGGACCATCGCCTGGAACAGCTCTACCGGACCTGGAGCCGGGGCGGGTACGGATTGATCATCACCGGCAACGTCATGGTCGACCGCACCCAGCTCGGCGAGCCGGGCAACATCGTCATAGAGGACGACCGCGATCTCGCAGCACTCACCCGATGGGCCGCGACGACCAAGGACGCCGGCATTCCGACCTGGGTGCAGCTCAACCACCCGGGCCGCCAGTCCAACATGCTCGCACTCGGGCACACACCGGTCGCGCCCAGCCCGGTCGCGCTCAACCTGCCGGGCGCCACCAAGCCCCGCGAGCTGACGTCTGTGGAGATCGAGGACATCGTCGAGCGGTTCGCGACCGCGGCGGAGGTGTGCGAGGCGGCCGGCTTCGCCGGGGTTCAGGTACACGGAGCCCATGGCTACCTGGTCTCGCAGTTCCTTTCGCCGCTGTCGAACCGGCGCGACGACGAGTGGGGTGGCGACCCTGAGCGCCGGATGCGCTTCCTCCTCGAGATCGTGCGCCGCATCCGGTCACGGGTGTGCCCCGGCTTCGCCGTCGCCGTCAAGCTCAATTCGGCCGACTTCCAGCGCGGTGGCTTCACCGAGGGGGAGTCCCGCGCAGTCGTCGCGGCACTGGCGAAGGAAGGGCTCGACCTGATCGAGGTCAGCGGCGGCAGCTACGAGTCGCCGGCGATGAACGGCTCCGCCGCGGCGTCGACGCGCGCCCGCGAAGCCTACTTTCTGGAGTACGCCCGCACGGTGCGCGGCCTGGTGGGCGACATTCCGCTGGCGGTCACGGGGGGCTTCCGTTCCCGTGACGCGATGGAGGACGCCGTCGCCACGGGAGAGTGCGACGTCGTCGGGATCGGCCGGCCCACCGCCACGACGCCTGACGCCGCGGACGTCCTCCTCACGCGTCGCGCCGAGGCAGTCGTCGCACACCAGATGCGCTACGGCATGCGCCGTGTGCTCGGCAAGATCGCCGACCTCAAGGCACTTGACGGTGTGCTCGACCTCAGCTGGCACGCGGACCAACTGCACCGGCTGGGCGCCGGCCTCGAACCCGACCTGGGTCGCGGGCGTCTTGCCGCCACTGTCTCGATGGTGCGACGAAACGGCAGCACGTCCTTCCGCCGCAAGCGCGGCGCCTGAGGCTCACGCGATCTCACGTTCGCCGCGTGCAGCCCAGTCGGCTCCGAAATGCCCGGATCACGCCGACTGGGCTGCCGTGTGCCTTTGGGCTGCGTCGGCGAAGGCATCGAAGAGGCGACCGACCGCCTCGACATCGCCGTCGATCGCGAGCCGACCGGATTCGCAGGCGGCGGACGGCTTTTGTGTCCCGAGCGACAGCGCGATGAACGTTCCCGCGTCGCAGGCCACGGTCGTGGGTGCTGACGAGGTTGACGGTCTGGACCGGACCAGGAGCGCTCCTTCGCTGACGGTCATGGAGAACCGTTCGCCGGCGCCGGCGTCGACGTCGCACTCAAGAGCAAGGCCAGCCAGGCGACGGGGGCTGGTCGCCACTGTCATGCACAGAGCGACCATGTCCGCGCGGGCAGTCAAGGGATCCACGCCATCGCTCATCAGAGGCAGGCCCCAAAGCCCGAGCCCGATGATGGGGACTCTGAGCCCTTCGCCGAACTCGGTCAGGGCGTACTCCGTTGCCGATTCGGACTTGGAGATGGCGCCAATCGCGTGCAGGGTTCGAAGCCGGTCAGTGAGACGATTCGGCCCGATGGAGGGCATGCGGCCGAGGATCTGCGTGAACCTCTTCGGGCCCAGCAGGAGTTCTCGCAGGATGAGGACGGTCCAACGCTCACCGAGGACGTCCATGGCTGCGGCCAGCGGACAGGCCTGCCCGTATGTGCGTAGCGCTCCCATGTGATCCACCCTACTGGCGCGCCCCGAGGGGGCGGCCGCCTTGCCCGCACGCCGGGCCAACGCGAGGGTCACACGATGGACGCGGTGTAACACACCGCTGCCGTTCGCTCCGCGAAAGCGGATGGCCGCCGGCATCCTCCGAGTTCGGCGCGGGCCAACGCGCCGAACTCGATGGTGTCTGATCTCATGGCGAGCGGCGTCCGCCGCGCCCAGGCTAGGCGCGACGCTTCCCAAAGACGTGGTTAGCGGACTGCGCGAGATGTGCAAGCCCGCGCCGCGACCTGGCCGGACAGCCGCCCGGCTCAGCGCGCTTCGAGCTTGCGCAGAAGGGCGCGCACCTTGGCGTCACGTGCCATCCGCGCGTCAATTGCCGGGTTGATGACCCCGCGCAGCACGGACAGCGGCGTCCAGCGAGCCGGCCGGATCACGCGGGGTGATCGATGCTCAATGGCATCCGCGATGGCATGTGCCGCCTTGTCCGGCTCGATGCGCTTGAGCAGGGCGCGAGGTGCGGTCCTCGACAAAAGCTCGGCGATGGTCGGATCCTCGTCGACGCCCTGCCTGATCATGTCCGTCTGGATCAGCGAGAAGTACGCGGTGGTCGCAGAGGCGCCGTGGTGGGCGAGCTCCACTCGCAGCCCCCGTCCGAGCTGCTCAACAGCAGCCTTGCTCATTGCGTAGGCAATGGCCCCCGTGCCGGTGAGGAAGGCGAATACCGAACTGATCAATACGATCTGACCCTGGTTGGCGATGATCTGCTTCATGGCTGCGTTCACGGTGTTGATGACACCGTTGATGTTCACGGCCAGCACTTTGCCGGCCGCGGGTGCGGACATGGTGCGGAATGTGGAACCGTGCCCCATGATGCCGGCATTCGCGATCGCGATGTCGACCCGGCCGAACCGCTCGCAGATGAGGCCGACGGCATCATGGAGTGCGTCGGCGTCGCAGACGTCTGCCGTGATGCCGACCACGCCGGACGGTGCGATGCGTGCGGCGATTTCCGGCGTCTGGGGATGCAGATCTATGATTCCCACCTGCGCACCGCGGGAGATGAGAGCCCGAGCCGTCGCGCTGCCGAGTCCGCCGGTGCCGCCGGTGATGAGTACGACCTTGCCGTCGAGTTCGTATGTGGTCATGCGGATGCCTCGTCTTCAGTCATGGGGATGGTTAGCCCGCGTCGACGTTCAGTGCGGCGAGTCCGAATTCGGGTCCGGGCGAAGGGAGTTCACGTTCTCCGGCCTGCCTGGCTCGAGGCAGAGGCGACGAACCAGGAACCATGTGCCAAACACGCACGACGACGCTCGGAGACACGCGGCCGCGGCGAGATCCGCGAATACGTCGGAGGGCTCCGTCGATGTTTCCGTCAACCGCCTGGCTGTGGGCATCCGCAAATCCCGCAGCGACCGGGTTGCGGTTCGCTGCTCCGATGCGGGGACTGCAGTGCTGATGCCCTGAACGCGAGGGCGGCTACCCCGGACGCTCTCTCGGTCCTGTGAGATGACGTGGGCGTCACGAATCGTCAGCGCGCCACGCCCGATGCCCGCCCGGCGGCGCCTGCGTCATGAAGCAGAACGCTAGCAAGCACTATATGAAATGTATAGCGTCTGTGTTGCCGCGTGATGGCGCTCGACGCGCCAAAGACGCCCTTGACCTTGCCGGAACTCCAGGGTGTGTGATGTGGAACGACTACGGCGCACGTCGAGGCGACCCGCACCATTTGCGGTCGCCGGCGACGTGCGCCGTAGTCAGGCCGAGGCGCCCGAAGTCAGAGATTTCCTCGGCTTCCGGGGGCTTCGTCAGGCGGCGTGGGCGGGGTAGTCGGTGTAACCGGCCGCGCCGCCGCCGTAGAAGGTCGCGGGGTCGGGGGAGTTGAGCGGCGCGCCGGCGCGTATGCGCTCGACCAGGTCGGGGTTGGCGAGCGTCATGGAGCCGACGGTGATGACGTCCGCCAGACCGTCTTCGACGTCCTTGGCGCGGGTGGGGATGTCGGTGCCGGCCCGGTTGAGGATCAGCGTGTTCGGCCACAACCTGCGGAGAGTGGCGAGCAGTTCCTCGTCGCCGCCGTGGGCGAGGTGCAGGTAAGCGAGGTTGAGCGAGGCGAGGGCGCGGACGAGCTCCGGGTAGAGCTCGTGAGTGTCGCTCTCCACGACGTCGTTGATCGCGAAAGGGTTGCCGGGCGAGAGCCGCAAGCCGGTGCGGCCGGCGCCGATCTCGTCGGCCACGGCCGTGGCGACCTCCACGACGAAGCGGATGCGGTTCTCGATGGAGCCGCCGTAGCGGTCGGTGCGCTGATTGGTGTTGGTGGAGAGGAACTGGTGCACCAGATAGCCGTTGGCTCCGTGGATTTCGACCCCGTCGGCGCCGGCCGCTATGGCCGCCGCAGCGGCGCGGCGGAAGTCGTCGACCGTCGAGGTGACCTCCTCGGTGGACAGCTCACGGGGCAGAGGTAGTTCCTGGGGCCCGGATGCGGTGATGATGACGCCCGCGGCCCTGATCGCGGAGGGGGCCACCGGCTGCCGCCGGTGGGGAGTGTTGTCGGGATGGGAGATCCGTCCGGCGTGCCCCAGTTGGATGACGATCCGTCCACCGGCCCCGTGCACGGCATCGGTGACCTTGCGCCACCCAGCGATGTGCTCTTCGGTGTAGATGCCAGGCGTCAGCAGGTAGCCCTGCCCGTCGGCGGAGGGCTGCGTACCTTCTGTGATGATGAGGGCGTTCGAGGCGCGCTGGGCGTAGTACTCGGCGTTCAGCTCGGTCGGTACCCCTTCCGGGGTGGACCGGTTGCGAGTCAGAGGGGCCATCGCGAGCCGGTGCGGAAGGGGGATGTCCCCGGCGACGGTCGGGTGCCAAAGGGCACTGATCATGGGTGATTTCCTCAGGTGATCGGTGTGGATTGCGCAAGGGTGGGCTTGGACGCCGTGTTGGTGCACTCCGCGAACGGCCAACTCCCGTAAGGCCAGGGCTCCCGGCGGCAGCGGCTCGTTCCGATGTGGACCGACACCCGGTCGAGGGCCGCGCTGCACGGAGTCGGTGGTCGCCTTGCTTCGCCCACCATTGGACGGGTCGTGTCAGCCGGTCACGGGTTGTGCCCGGCGCGGCGGAGAACAGGACGCAGGACGTCGATGACGCGGGGGTCGTCCACCGTGGAGGGGATGGGTTCGTCGCGGCCGTCGGCGATGCCGCGCATCGTCCTGCGGAGAATCTTGCCGGAGCGGGTCTTGGGCAGGGCGGCCACGACCGCGACGTCCTTGAGGGAAGCGACGGCGCCGATGCGCTCGCGGACGAGCTGGACGAGTTCGGCCTCGACCTTTCTCGGGTCGCGGCCGGTGCCGGCCTTCAGGACGACGAAGCCACGCGGCACCTGTCCCTTAAGGGCGTCGGCAACGCCGATGACGGCGCATTCGGCGACATCGGGATGGGCGGCCAGGGCCTCTTCCATGCTGCCGGTCGACAGGCGGTGTCCGGCGACGTTGATGACGTCGTCAGTGCGGCCCATGACGAAGACGTAGCCATCATCGTCGATGTGTCCGCTGTCGCCGGTGAGGTAGTAGCCGTCGTAAGCGGAGAGGTAGGAGGAGATATAGCGGTTGTCGTCATTCCAGAGGGTGGGCAGTGCACCGGGTGGCAGGGGGAGTTTCACGACGATCGCACCGTCGACGCCCAGTGGTGCTGGCCTGCCCGAGGCATCGACGACGCGGACGTCCCAGCCCGGCAGTGGGAGGGTGGGGGAGCCGGGCTTGAGGGGGGCGGCTTCGATGCCGACCGGGTTGGCGACGATGGGCCAGCCGGTCTCGGTCTGCCACCAGTGGTCGATCACCGGGACGCCCAGGAGAGCGCTCGCCCAGTGATAGGTCTCGGGGTCGAGGCGCTCGCCCGCGAGGAAGAGGTAGCGCAGGTGGGACAGGTCGTAGTCGGCGGCGAGCGCGCCCTTCGGGTCCTCCTTGCGGATGGCCCTGAAGGCAGTGGGTGCCGTGAACATCGTCTTGACCCGGTACTCGTCGGCAACGCGCCAGAACTGGCCCGCGTCGGGCGTACCGACGGGCTTTCCCTCGTACAGGATGGTCGTGGCACCGGCCAGCAGGGGCGCGTAGACGATGTACGAATGCCCGACGACCCAGCCGACGTCGGAACCGGTGAACATCGCCTCGCCAGGGCCCACGTCGTACACGGCGTCCATCGACCAGTGCAGGGCCACCGCGTAGCCGCCGCAGTCGCGCACAACTCCCTTGGGCTTTCCGGTCGTTCCGGAGGTGTAAAGGACGTAGAGGGGATCGGTGGCAGCGACGGGAACGCAGTCGGCCGGCGATGCGGCGGCGACCAGGTCGGACCAATCGAGGTCGTCGGGGCCCAACTCGGCTGGCTCCTGCGGGCGTTGCAGGATCACAGACTTTTCCGGCTTGTGGACTGTGAGTTCGATCGCCCGGTCGAGCAGTGGCTTGTACGCGATGACACGGTTGCCCTCGATGCCGCAGGAGGCGGAGACGACCACCTTGGGGGCTGCGTCGTCGATACGGAGGGCGAGTTCACGCGGAGCGAATCCGCCGAAGACGACCGAGTGGACCGCGCCGATACGTGCGCAGGCCAGCATCGCGATGACTGCCTCGGCAACCATCGGCATGTAGATCACCACCCGGTCACCGTGCCCCACGCCGAGCTGCGCGAGCGCCCCGGCGAAGGTCGCCACCTCATCCCTCAGCTGGGCGTAGGTGTAGGTGCGCCGGGTGTCGGTCACGGGGGAGTCGTAGATGAGCGCGGGCTGTTCGCCCCGGCCGGCTTCGACGTGCCGGTCGACGGCGTTGAAACAGACGTTGAGCCGCCCATCGGGAAACCAGCGGTAGAAGGGGGCGCCCGAGGAGTCCAGGGCGCGTTGCGGAGTGACATCCCAGTCGATGCCCTCCGCCGCCGTCAGCCAGAAGTTCTCCGGGTCTTCGGTACTGGCACGGAAGGCATCCTCGTACATTCCCATCGCACAACTCCTTGTGGCATCCAGGGACCGTGGGGTGTGACGGCGTACAGCACGCTGTCGGGCATGAACATCTCGTGATGGCCGACACGGACAGGCAGAATGCCGGAGACCAACCGCCCGGTCACAGGCAGGCCCGCGGCCGGGCTGGTTTCAGCCGTTGTCGGGCACCATCGCCACCACGACCTTGCCGGCCTTGGTGCGGCCCTGCTCGACGTACGCCATCGCCTCGAGGGTCTGGCCGAACGGGAAGGTCCGATCGATGACAGGGCGGAGCTTCCCACTGTCGTAGAGAGCCCCGAGCTTGCGCAGCTGTGAGCCGTTGGCCTGCATGAAGAAGAACTCGTACCGGACGCCCAGCGACTTGGCCTGCTTGCGGACCTTGCGACTGAGAATGTTCATGACCGCACCCATGAACGAGGGGGCGCCGAGCTGCTTGGCGAACCCGGCGTCCGGCGGGCCGACGACACTGATGGCCAGGCCGCCGGGCTTCAGCACGGTCAGCGACTTCTCCAGGTTCGCCCCGCCCACGGAGTCCAGCACCAGGTCGTAGCCGGACAGCACCTTCGAGAAGTCCTCCTTGGTGTAGTCGACGACCACGTCGGCGCCGAGGCTCCTGACCAACTTCTCGGAATCGGCGCGGGCGGTCGTCGCCACGGTGGCGCCGAGGTGCTTGGCGAGCTGGATGACCGTCGACCCGAGGCCGCCGGCGCCGGCGTGGATGAGCACCTTCTGGCCTGGCTTGACGTGGGCACGGTCGACGAGAACCTGCCAGGCCGCCAAAGCCACCAGCGGCACTGCGGCTGCCTCCTGGAGGGTCAGCGAGGCCGGCTTGGGCGCGACGTCGTCCTGGTCGATCGCGATGAACTCCGCGAAGCCTCCGATCCGCAGGTCGCGCGGACGGGCGTACACCTCGTCGCCGACGCTGAAGCCGCGTACGGCGGAGCCGACCTGCGTCACGACCCCGGCCACGTCATGGCCGAGCACGAACGGAGTCTTGTACTTCAGGAGCTGCTTGAACTCCCCGTTGCGGACCATCTTGTCCAGCGGGTTGATACTGGTGGCGCTCACTTTGACCAGCACGTCACGGCCCCCGACGGTGGGCTCGGCTACCTCTGCGACTCGTGCGCCGTCCTTGCCGTACTTTTCGACGACGAATGCCTTCATGTCAGCCAGCCTTCCGCGTGATCTTTTTCAGTGTTTTCTTCACGATGGGTGCGTTTGTTCGGGTAACTGTTCTGATCAGTTGCCGAGGTGCTGGCGGAGCCACTGGCCCATCTGCTGGATGGCCCGGTTCACCTCGGGCACGCGCCCCGCACCCAGGACGAACGAGTGCTGTCCTTCGGGCAGCGGGTGGACCTCGGAAGTGATTTTGAAGTCGGCGAGCCGGCGGGCGAGTTCGGCGCCGTCGTCGGCGAGGGTCTCGTACTCGCCGTAGTGGACGGCGGTGGGCGGCAGGCCGGTCAGGTCGGCCTTCGCGATGCTGATCCTGGGGTCGGTGAAGTCCACGGCGGGGTCCTGCAGCCAGGCTCCTCGGAAGAGTTCGAGGGTGTTCCTGCTGGGCATCTTGTCGTTGTCTTCGTTCTCGTCGACCGAAGGGTTTTGGATGGTGAGGTCGGTCCACGGCGAGACGCTGACGATCGCGCCCGGGGTGGCCTCCCCCTTGGCGAGCAGGCGCAGCGGCAGCATGACCGCGAGGGTCCCGCCGATGGAGTGGCCGGTGCTGCCGATGTTGTGCGGTTCGTAGCCCTGCGAGAGCAGCCAGCGGTAGGCCGTCTCGGCGTCGTCGAGCTGCGCCGGGTAGGGGTGCTCGGGCGCCAGGCGGAAGTCCACGACGAGCGAGCGGGCTCCTGCCGCCTTCGCGATGTGCCCCGCGGCCTTGCGGTCCGAGTGCATCGAGGCGGTGACCGACCCGCCGAAGTGGAAGTGGAGCAGTGCCTTGTCGGGATCGGCGTCCTGGGGGATGGCCCAGAGGGCGGGGACGCCGCCCGCGTCGACCTCTGCGTAGGTGACGCCTTCCGGCTCGGTCGACGCCTTGTGGTTGGAGTCGACGATGTCGCGGACGACGGCCAGGTCGAGGCCCGGTGTCGACGACTTCGCGCTCACGCCTTCGAGGAACTGTGCGAACTGCTGCGCTTCTGGACTGACTCCCATGGTGGCGCTCCTTCTCAGGTGATTGCCGCACACCGTCTCTGACGCGCGGCTGGGTTGATGTCCTGGTAACGACGCTACGCGCTGAGTATAGAAAAGTAAACTTAGGTTCGGTTAGGATCGCTTCCATGGATGCTTGGACCGAAGTTCTTGAAGGCACCGGCATGAACGCTCGCCTCGATCGGGACACCTCGAACTGCTCGATCGCCCGGACCCTTGAGATAGTGGGAGAGAAGTGGACGATCTTGATCCTTCGCGAGGTCTGGTATGGCTCGTCCCGCTTCAGCGACTTCGAACGCGTGCTCGGCTGTCCTCGCAACCTCCTCGCGACGCGACTTCGCATGCTCGTGGAGGAAGGGATCCTCGCCACCGAGACCTACAAGGAGCCCGGCTCGCGAAGCCGCCCGAAGTATGTGATCACGCGCAAGGGTATGGATCTGGTGCCAGCCGTGATGGGGCTCCTGCAATGGGGTGACCGTTACCGCGCCGATCCGGAGGGCCCGGCCGTTCTGGCGCGGCACCGCGGATGCGGCGCGCCCGTCGACGCCCAGATCCGCTGCGAACGAGGCCACCCTGTGCAGGCGGAGGACGTCGAGAGCGTCCCCGGCCCTGCGTTTCGTATGAAGCCGGCCGAGTGAGCTGAGCGCGGTCGAGCCAGGCGAACGACGCGAACTCCCCGGTCAGCCTTCCGGCTTGCGCCCGCTCCGTCTGGCTCGCGCCTGGTGGAGGCGGACCTTGGCACGGTTGCCGCAGCGGGACATGGAGCCAGCGGCGGTTGTGCGCAGGGGGGCCCAGGAAAAGCGCAGGGAGCAGTGGTCCGCGCCGCAGACGCGTACGCGTACGCGCCGGATATCGGCGGACAGGAGAAGGTCGACGGCGTCCTGGGCGATGAGCGCCATCGCAGCCGTGGGGTCGGCGGCGCGGCTCGTGGTGCCGGCCGGATCCAGGCGCCCGTCGGCGATGGCGAGTGCAGGGCGGGCCTGGGGGCCGCAGCTGCCGATCGGTTGAGCAGCGTGACGTCGCCGGATGCGGGCAGTCGGCCGTCGGTGACCGCCAGTACGGCCCGGTCGACCGCCTCGCGCAGCCGTCGGCCCGACGTCAGGACGGCGGCAGTGGCGGGTTCCGAGGCGCTTGGTGCGAGCAGGCCGCGATCGGGCCCAGCATCTGGATGCCCTGCTTGCGCGCCAGTCGCATCCCGAAGTCGGGGCAGTCGAGCTCCTGCGCCGCGTCTCCGATCACGGCGGCCACCGAGGCGTACGGGAGGAACGTGTCGTAGTCACCCGCGGCCGGGGGCTCGATGCCGTGCGAGCGCACGGGCGTCGGGGTCGCCTCCGAAGCTGGACACCAGCTCGGCGACATTGAGAACCGCAAGACCCCGGATCAGGCGGCAGTAGTTGACACGGTCGCGGCGTCATCCGCGTCGATCACGACCTGGCAGAGGCCGCGGCGTGGGCAGCCCGCAACGAGGCCTTGTCGATTTTGCCGACCGCGTTCTTCGGGATGGCTTCCACCACGATGTACGAGGTGGGCCGCTTGTAGCCGGTGAGGCTGCCCGCGCAGAGTGCTGTGAGCGCCGTCGGATCGACGGTTACGCCCGGTCGTGGCTGGACGTAGGCGACGACCACTTCTCCCCACTTTTCGTCGGGTGCGCCGATGACGGCAGCCTCAAGCACCGACGGGTCGCCTGCGAGTACGTCCTCGATCTCCTTGGGGTAGATATTCTCGCCGCCTCGGATGATCATGTCTTTCGAGCGTCCGACCAGGGTCAGATAACCGTCGGCGTCGAGGTGGCCCACGTCTCCCGTGTGCAACCAGCCATCGACGATGACGCGGGCCGTTTCGCCCGGCCTGCCGAGATAGCCCCGCATGACATTGGCGCCCCGGACGACGACCTCACCGTCCATGCCGGGCGCCACCTCGACGCCGTCGGCGTCGACGATCCGGACCTCCTGTCCCGGGAAGGGAAGCCCCACGGTTCCGGCGCGGCGAGGGCCCGCGACGGGGTTGATGGTGGAGCCGCAGGTTCCTTCGGACAGCCCGTACCCCTCGATGAGCGGAAACCCGTACCGCGCCTCGAACCGGGTCAGCAACTCGGCGGAGGCAGGTGCCGCACCACAGACCGCGAACCGCAGGGACGACGTGTCGGGCTGCACATCCTCCGGGAGCGCCGCGAGCATGCTGTAGATCGTAGGCACGGCGCTGAAGAAGGTGGGGCGCTCCTGCTCGACGAGGTCGAAGAAGCTCTGGGGATCGAAGCGGCGGCCTGCGATGACGACACTGGCACCGGCGAGCAGCGGTGTCAGGATGCTGACCACGATGCCGTTGACGTGGAAAAGCGGCAGGATCAGCAGACAGCGGTCGGCCGGCCCGACCTCCAGCGACTCGCGCCCCATCTCCGCCATGGCGTCGATGTTGGCGTGGTCGAGCATCACGCCCTTCGGCACCCCGGTCGTGCCGCTGGTGTAGATGAGGAGAGCCAGCGCGGACGAGTTCAGATGCGGTGCTTGGTTCGGCTCTACTGCTTCTTCGGACAGTTCGCCGACGGCGAGCGTGGCCACGCTGTTCGCGACGACGGCCGCTTCGTTCTCAACCACCAGCAGGCGTGCTCCGGAGTCGTCGAGCTGTCGAACGACCTCGACATCGGTCATGCTCGGATTGACCGGCGTGATGGTGGCGCCGAGCCGCCAGGCGGCGAACAGCAGCAGTACGAACTCGACGCGGTTCGTCAGTTTGAGGGCCACGACATCACCGGGACCGATCCCGAGGTCCTTGAGGTGACGGGCCGCCGCTCGGACGCGGTGCAGGAGCTGAGCGTTGGTGAGCGACTGGCGGCCGTCCGCGACGGCGGACCCATGGGGGTTGAGATCGGCGCGGCGGTCGGGAAGAGAAGCGAAATTCATGGTGAGCGTACCTGTCTCGGGGTGATGCGATCTCGGTGTGCTGCGATCCGTTCGGTGGTCCGGGTCAGGGAGCCGACGTGGCGGGCGATGGGTTCAACTGGCGGGTGAGGAACTCGGTCTGGTCGCGTACCAGTTCCTCGAAGGTCTCGCCGGTGTAGAAGTCGAAGTGGCCGGCGCCGTACCTCTTGATCTCTCCCCGGGGCGCGGTGCGCGCGTAGCGGAGGGTCTGGGCGGGAGGTGTGACGGAGTCGGTGTCGCTGACACAGAAGAGGATCGGCATGGTGACCTTCTTCGCCGCACGCCCGGGACGGTAGGCGGCGATGGTGGGGATGACCCGTGCCGCCACCTCGTTGCGGAATGTCGTCCCCGGCGGCTGCAGCGCCTCGTATCCGGGCAGTGCGTCCGGAGCGTTCATGAGGGCCGGTGAACCGGGGGAGGCGGCGATGGGAACCATCGCGGGCGCCTTGCCGCGCACCCTGGTCGCCAGATCCCGGGCGAGCACAGGGGTCATCCTGAGCGAGGCGACCGGGCCCAGCGCCAGCGCGGAGGCGAGACCGTCGGTGAACGGGCACTGGGCCACGGCCGCGCGCAGTTCGGGATGGCGTGCGGCGACGGCGATGGCGTGACCGCCGCCGAAGGAACTGCCCCACACCGCGACGCGGGCGCGGTCGACGTCATGGCGGGACTTGACGTAGGCGATTGCGGCGTCCCAGTCGGCGAGTTGACGCTTGATCGACAGGAGCTGGCGGGGGTGGCCGCCGCTGTCGCCGAAGTGCCGGTAGGTGAAGGCGAGGGCGGCGATGCCGGCCTGTGCGAAACGTTCGGCGAAGGCGTCCAGCCGCATCTCGCGGGTGGCTCCGAGGCCGTGCCCGAGAATGACGCCGGGCGGGGAGGCGACACCTGTGGGGAGGTAGAGCCATCCGGCACAGCTGTTGTCGCCGGCGGGGAAGGTGACGTCGTGACGGGTGACGGACCGGGGAGTGGTCATCGCCGGCTCACCGCCCGTTCGTCGAGCGGCGCCCCGGCACACTGCCCGAGGCAAGCGCCTGTGCGTACGTTTTCGGGTTGTAGAGCGGGAGCTCGCCGGTGGCCTCGGTCGTCGCCGTGTAGTCGAGCATGAGTTCCTGACTCTCCGGTGACATGACGCGGGCGAAGAACTCGGTGCGCTCGACGTGCAGCCCTTCCGTCAGCGACATCGAGCCGCCGAAGTACACCGCCCTCTTGGCAGCCGCCACGGTCCCTTTGGAGCGGGCGCCGAGGTGCTCGGCGAGTTCGACCGCCCTTGTGACGACCTCGTCCTGCGGGACGACCTCGTCGACGGCCCCGTTGGCGAGTGCCTCCTCGGGCGTGAACGGCTTGCCCTCGAGGATGGCGACCAGTGACCTGTGGGTGCCGATCAGGCGGGTCAGGCGCTGGGTGCCGCCACCGCCCGGGATGATGCCGAGGAGGATCTCCGGCTGGCCGATGAAGAAGTCACCGTCCGCCATGACGCGCAGGTCGCAGGCCCAGGCGAATTCCGCGCCGAGGCCGAGCGCCGAACCGTTGAGGGCGGCGACGAAGACGACTCCGCTGGCGTTCATCCGCAGGAACGTGGCATGGAGGCGGTCGAGTTGGCCTGCGCCCCGCATCGGGGTCCTGTCCACTACTCGCCCGGGGACCCTTGCCCTGTCCACGCCTCTGGCCACACGTGCCACGGCGGAGGCGCCACGCCGGCCCACCGTGGGGCTGGCGGCGCCCTCTTCCTGCAGCCACCGGACCGCGGCATGGCTGACGAACCGCTCGGGATGCGCCCCGGTGAAGACGACGGCACGGATGCCCGGATCTCGGTCGACCCGGTCCACCAACTTGTCCAGCTGGTTGGCGATGTCGAGGCCGAACACCTGGTGCGGGCCGCCGTCGATGTGGACGATGAGGACGGCTCCGCGATCTTCGATCTCGAAATGGCCCTTGTCTTTGTATGGCATGGATTCTGCTCCCGTGCTGAGTTCATGGGGGAGTGGGAATTGCATGGGGGACAGCCACGGACGCGTGTCGCAGCGATGAGGTGGGGATCGCCCCGGCGGGCTCTGTCCGTGCAGGCGGCAGGAAACTGGGACAGCGCGTGATGGGGTGTCCAGGGACGAGCGCCTGTGTCCGAGTCGGCAAGTCACTCGTGATGTGTACTATTGCCGTGACTGGTTACATAACCAAGTTATTCAGTGCGTGTCAACGGTAAAGGCGTGAGAGACATGTCAGGGCGAGCGAGACTCGATGACGCGCCGGAGCGGCTGGTGCAGGCCGCAATCGGTCTGCTGGCCGAGCAGGGGCCTTCGGGCATCAAGGCGCGAACGGTGGCGACCGCGAGCGGACTCTCGACGATGGTGGTCTACAGCCACTTCGGCGGCGTCCCCGAGCTGATGCGAGCTGTTGCCGACCGTGGGTTCAAGGAGCTCGGCAGGGCGTTTGCCCAGGTCCCGGTGACGGAGGATCCGATCGCGGATCTCTTTGCCATGGCCCTGACCTGTCGTCGAGTGGCCCGCGAAAACCCTCACTTGTACGACCTGATGTTCGGGCTGTCCACTCGCGCCACCTACCGGCCGCTGTCGGACGCGGACCTTCGATTGAGTGGGCATTCGCCGGCGTTCCGAGAAGCCCACGCTCATATCGCCGCAGCCTGTGAACGCCTCGTGGGCTCCGGCAGGGTCGAGCGGCAGGAACCCGAGGCCATAGCTGCTCAGTTGTGGAGTGTGGTCCACGGCTACATCACCCTCGAGTTGGCCGAGCATTTCGTTGAGTTCGATGACGCGGTGGTGCAGGTGCTGCTGCCGTTGGGCGTGAATTTCTCTGTCGGCCTTGGCGACAGCCGGGAACGTGCTGAGGCCTCGCACGAGGCCGGCGCGCGCCTTTACGACTCGATCGTTCACGGCCAGTGAAAGCCGGGAGGCCGGCCGCTGCCCCATGCGCCACTAGGACGACCTGTTCTCCGCGGCGGGGGCATCGGCACCTGGCGTGATTTGGTCCTGCCTCCCCAGCGCCGCGACCTCCCGTTCGAGAGACGGAACCGCCCGGGCCGCGAAGCGCCTCGCCCAGGGCCATGCCAACGGCGAATTGAGCGCCGCCTTCGCCCAGTTGGCCACGACAACTGCGCGCGGGACATATACACGGCTGCGTCGGCGCGCGAGGCCGTTGACGACCGCAGCAGCCGCCCGGTCGGAGCTCGTGGTGACGTTGCCCGGATAGGGCAACCGTCGGCGCAGCGCCTGGAACGAGGGGAGGTCCGCCTCGGCGCCCCGGACGAGGTCCGTGTCGATCCAGGACGGGTGAACAAGGCCGACCGTGACCCCGAGGTGCGCCACTTCTTGGCGGTAGGTCAGGGCGAGCAGCTCGGTCGCGGCCTTGCTCGCGCCGTACGAGGACATGGCGGCCAGCGGCATGAAGGACAGCGCGGACGCCATGACCAGTACGTGGCCCCGGCTGCGCTCCAGGTGGGGTGTCGCGTACTTGAGGGTGCGGAAGACGCCGTTGAGGTTGATGTCCAGGACACGCTCGAACGACGCCTCGTCCGTCTGCCGCACTGTCCCGTAGGCCACAACGCCGGCATTGGCGACGACGAGGTCGATGCCTCCCATGACCTCCGCGGCGTCATCGATCGCCGACCGCAAAGCGGTGCCGTCGCGCACATCGGCCTCACGCCAGGAAGCGGTGGGGCCCAGATCATCGGCGAGGTCACGCAATCGATCGGGCTCAAGGCCGATCAGGGTCACACGAGCGCCTCGGGCGGCGGCCACGCGTGCCACCTTCTCGCCGATGCCACGTGCCGCTCCGGTGACAACCAGCCTTCTGCCCAGCAAGTCACGTTTCATAGCGGCAACATAACTTCGTTATTGGTGGAACACAAGACATCGCGCGCATGGGCTGCTGCCGTTGTACTGCTGGGTCTCATGACTGGACCCGCGTGCGCGGCCGGGGCGCTCCCAGACCGCCGTACTACGCGCTGCGCGCGGCGTGGGTGGCCTGGAAGGTGCGGCGGTAGGCGAGGGGGGAGACGCCGAGTTCGGTGCCCAGGTGCTGGCGGAGGGATGCGGGGGTGGCGAAGCCGACGTCGGCGGCGATCTGGTCGACGGTGAGGTGGCTGGATTCGAGCAAGTGGCGTGCGCGGTCGAGACGTTGCTTGATGAGCCACTGCCGCGGCGGGAGTCCGGCTTCGTCGCGGAAGCGGCGGGTGAAGGTGCGCAGGCTCATGTGGGCGTGTTCGGCCAGCTGCGGGAGCGTGAGCTGTTCGTCGAGGTGCTCGAGGGCCCACTGGCGGGTTGCGGAGGTGGAGGCGCCGGGGTCGTCGGGGACGGGGCGCTCGATGTACTGGGCCTGGCCGCCGTCGCGATAGGGCGGGGCGACGCAGCGGCGTGCGGCGTGGTTGGCGAGTTCGGTGCCTTGGTCGTTTCGGATCAGGTGCAGACACAGGTCGACGCCGGAGGCTGCCCCGGCGGAGGTGAGTAGATCCCCGTCGTCGACGAACAAAACGCCTTCATCGAGGCGGATGTGCGGATACCAGCTGATGAACAGGGGCGCGCATTCCCAGTGTGTGGTCGCGGTGCGCCGGTCGAGCAACTCGGCGGCGGCGAGGACGAAGGCGCCGGTACAGATGGAGGCGATGCGGGTGCCGGGCCGGGTGCGGGCCAGGGCGGCGGCGACATCGTCGGGCAGTTCGCGGGTGAGGCGGGTGGGGTCCACGGGAGCGGTGATCACCGTATCGGCCAATCCCAGTGCCTCGGGGCCGTGTTCCGGGGAGACCGAGAAGCCGGCGTTGGTCTCGACCGGGCCACCGTCCACCGATGCGACGACGACCGTGTAGCGGCGGTCGGTGGCGCCCAGGTGGCGAACGGTGAGAGCGACCGGATGGTCCCGAGTCGCAACACACTCGACCTCGCCGCACGGCTGCCGCAAAGCGAACTCGTCCCCCTCTACCCGGATGCCGGGCACGGTGGGATCTTTCAGTACCACGACGTGTTCGTGGCAAGGGCGCTCGACTTCCTCGAACCACAGCCGGCTCCCTGACCGCCGATGGCTCCGCTGTCCGCAACGTCCAACTGGGCAAGCGCGCAAGGGGGTGGCTCCGATCCCTTCCGCAGGGATCGGAGCCACCCCTTTCGCGCGTCAGGCCACCGGCGTGGCCGGGGCGATGACGCGGCTGGCGTCGCCGCCCTGGATCCCGCCCAGAGACTTGGCGATCCCCTCGTGAGGAACTCCGAGCGGGACCGCGCTGACTTCGGACAGGCGGGTGAACTGCTCGGGGGTCAGCTGGACGTCCAGAGCGCTCAGGTAGCTGTCGAGTTGGGTGACGTTGCGCGGCCCGATGATCGGGACGAGCGAGGTCGCGGCCCGGGCAGCGCGCTCCCGCACCCAGGCCACCGACAGCTGGGCAGGCGTCACGCCGGTCTCCTCGGAGAGGGCCAGGACGGTGTCGACGACGGCGGTTTTCTGGTCGGTGCTCTCGGTGTGGATGACCACCCCCAGATCGCTGAGGCGTCCCTCGGTGCTGCGGCGGTACTTGCCGGTGAGCAGTCCGCCGCCGAGCGGGGACCACAGCGCGGCGCCGAGCCCGAGGCTCTCGGCCATCGGCAGGAGTTCGCGGTCGGCGGTCCGCTCGACGAGGCTGTACTCGTGCTGGATGCCCACGATGGGAGCCCAGTTCTTGAGGTCGGCCAGGGTCACGGCGCGTGAGACGCGCCAGGCGGGGAAGTTGGACAGGGCCGCGTGGTGGATCTTGCCGGAGCTCACCAGGTCGTCGAGTCCGCGCAGGATCTCCTCGATGGGGGTGAGCTCGTCGGGGAAGTGCAGCCACAGTAGGTCGATGTAGTCAGTACCCAGGCGCTTCAGGCTGGCCTCGACCGAGGCGACCATGTTCTTGCGGCTGTTGCCCGTCTTGGAAATGCTCGGCTGCGGCGTGGCTCCGAGGGTGAACTTGGTCGCCAGGACGAAGTGGTCCCGGTCGGCGGAGATGAACTTTCCCGTCAGCTCCTCCGACTCGCCGAACTGATAGGTCTCCGCGGTGTCCAGGAAGGTGCCGCCCGCTTCCGCGAACCCGTCGAAGATACGGCGCGCCTCGTCCGGCTCGGCGCCGGCACCCCAGCCGGTGCCGAAGTTGGCCGTGCCGAGCGCGTACTCGGACACGCGCAGTCCTGTCTTGTGTCCGAAGGTCGTGTAACGCATCAGGTCTCCTCAGTGTTGCTCAAATATTGGTGGGGGAGGGGCAGATGGTGGCGCCGAGAGGTCGGCGACACGCCGCGTTCGGTGCGGTGGCCAGGTTCTGCCTGACGTACCGGCTGGCATCGTCGGCGAGGATCTCGGGCAGGCCCTGCTCGATGCCGGCCAGGGCCTGGGCCGCCACATCGGCGGGGTCGGCCTTTCCCCGGGCGGGGACGGCGGCCATGTCGGTGTCCACCCAGACCGTCTCGGGACGGCGCGCCGCCGCGTGCACCTTCGCTCCGCGCCCACAAGCTGGGTGGCCAGCTGGCGTCCCAGCCCTCGGTTGGCACCGGTAACCACTGAGAGCGCGTCCTTGAGTTCCATTGCCTGCTCCCAGTGCCTGCGCACGGCCCCGGCGATCGGATCCACAAGTTAGATTGTGATCGCAATCTAAAAGCAGTCTAGAATAGATGGTGACCGAAATCCAAATGGGGAGGTGGCCGATGGGCCGCGTATCGCAGGCGCAGGAGAACCGCGAGCGGATCGTGGACACGGCCTCGCGGCTGTTCCGTGAGCAGGGCACACACGTCAGCGTCGCCGACCTCATGAAGGCCGCCGGCCTGACCCACGGCGGCTTCTACCTTTTGATCTTGGCCAGTGCTCCGGCGTTTACGCCGGGGGTGAAGGCCATCTCAGGACTGCTCTGACCGCGGGTGAGCACGGGTCGGCACTGTTCACCCCGGCCTACAGGGTGCTTCTGGTTCTCCGCGCTTCAGCATCTTGTCGCTGAACCTGCGTCGGTATTTGGTGACGGACACCAAGTGGGCGTGCAGGTTGTTGATGGCGTGTCGGCCGGTTCTGACGTTGGGCTTCGGCTTCCATCGCGTGGTGGCATGGATCACCGGTAGTATGGTGATCGTCGTGGGTGAACTCGGTTGGGAGAAGCGGCAGTTCGGGCACCGTGCCCGACTGGCACTGTCCCCTGCCGGGAGTCTCCTTATCGATGAGCAGGCGCATGCGGCCCGCGCGGTGTGGAACTGCTTGCATGCGTGGTGGCAGATGATGCCGAAGGAGAAGCGGACTCTGGCGAACGCGGACGCTGCGATACGCCAGGCCCGCAGAGAGGTCGATTTCCTCGCCGTTCTTCCTGCGCAGGCCGCGCAGGCGGTCCTCAAGACGTACTTCCAGGCCTGGAAGAACTGCTGGGACGGCCGCGCCAGCGCTCCGAACTTCAAGGGCCGGTTCCGGTCCGTGATGAGCGTGGACATCCCGCAGGGCCGTGACCTCCAGATCAAGCGAGTACACCGCCGCTGGGGCATGGCCAACCTTCCCAAGGCCGGCCGTGTCCGCTTTCGCTGGACCAAAGACCTCCCGGTGGGCAACAAGGCGAACGCCGAGACCCGGATCACCGGGGCACGGCTGGTCAAAGACGGACTCGGATGGCACATCGCCTTCCGTGTGCAGAGTCTCGAAGCCAGGCCCGCATCCCACCCGGGGGCACAGGTCGGAATCGACGCCGGGGTGAACCTGCCCCTGGCCCTGTCGGACGGCAACCACCAGGACCACGGGCGTGCGCCTCGCCTCCCGGATGGCAGCGCGGACCGTGACAAGTGGCTGACCACCATGGAAAAGAGCAAGCTCCTGCGCCTGGAGCGGCGGGCCGCCCGGCGTAAGGCGCACCGCAAGCCGGGCGAGCGCACGAGCCGGCGCCTGCACCGCACCTATGACCAGATCCGGGGGTTGCGCGCAAAAGCCACGCGCCGGCACCAGGACTGGCAGCACAAGACGACCACCCGCCTCGCCCGGACGTACGGCGTGATGGTGGTCGAAGCACTCACCATCACGAACATGGTCAGGTCCGCTCGGGGCACTATCGCCGAGCCGGGGACAGGCGTCGCCCGGAAGGCCGGACTCAACCGCTCCATCAGCCAGGAGGCGTGGGGCAGGACGGTCACGATGCTGACGTACAAGGCCGGCCGGTACGGCGGCACCCTGCACAAGGTGCCCGCCCCGCACACCTCCCGACGCTGCTCGGCCTGTGGCTTCATCACGCCCGGCAGCCGACAGGACCAGGCCACGTTCGTATGCAAGAACCCCAACTGCGGATGGTCGGGCAACGCTGACCACAACGCGGCTCGCAACATCTTGCACCTGTACCGGACGGGCCACGCGCTCATCCCGGCTGCCGGGAGGGCAGTCGTCAGGCGCACCCGCGGCGTCAAGCCCGCCACCGCAAGGTAGACGGGAATCTCCTTCCTGAGCTTGCGAAGGGAGGAGAGCACTTCAAAAACGGTTCGACTCCAAAGAAGCGCTCATCGACGAAGCCACCACCCACGCCTTCGACGAACTGACCGTACGCTGGACAGTCACACTCGAGCGCCACGCGGGGCGTGAAGAAGCCGCCCGGCAAGCGCTGATCGATGCCTACCTCTCCGTCGAGCACCGCGACAACGCGGCGGATGGCTGCCCGGTCGCCGGACTTGCCGCCGACATGGCGCGCGGAACCGGTGAGCGTGAGTCCCACCGCGCCTACGCGGAGGGCGTCCGTGGCTTCGCTGATCGGCTGGCCGCTGACAATGACGGGGACGTGGAGGGCATCACCCGGTTGTGCACGATGCTCGGGGCGCTCGTCCTGGCCCGGGCCACGAAGGACTTCCCGCTCTCCGAGGAGATCCTCGCCACGGCGCGTGCGGCCTTGGCGGCGAGCGACTGACCGGGATGTGCTCGATGGGATGGAAGCACTGCCTGGGTGAGTGACGGCCGTGTTCGTCGGCGCTTGCGGTTTTTGGTGTTCATGAGGAAGTTGCGGGCGGCCTGGGTGGTCCCTGGGCTGGTGGGGTGTGCGGTGACGCCGAGCAGGTGGGCGCGGCGGGTGCCGTGTTCGAGCCTGACCAGGGCGTAGGTGCGTTTGAGGTGGATGGTGTCGACGTGCAGGAAGTCGACGGCGACGATGTGCTCGGCCTGGGCTTGGAGGAGCTGCCTCCAGGTCGGTCCGGTACGACGTGGGGCGGGGTCGATGCCGGCCCGGTTGAGGATGTGCCACACGGTGGGGCAGCGATCTTGTGGCCGAGGCGGGTGAGTTCGCCGTGGGTGTGCCGGTGTCCCCGTGCCGGGTTATCGGCGGCCACGCGCAGGACCAGGGCTTTGACTGCGGCGGGCGTGGGCGGGCGTCCGGGTCGGCGCCGCTGGGTGTAGTCCCACTTCTTCGCGACGGGTTTGCGGTGCCATGCCGGCAGCGTGGCCGGGGTCATCGGGAAGACCTGGGCGCAGCGGTGGCGCGGTGTCAGGTGCGAGAGCGTGGCGAACCACAGGCGGTCGGCTGGTTCGCATGCGCCTCGTGGACGACACCGGAGGCGACCCCTTCGACGCCGGGGTGCTCGCCGACTCCTGGCGCCAGCAACCGATGGGCCCCGCCGCCTACTGCAGGCGTGTGGGTCTCCAGGCAGCTGGGACGGCCCGTGGTCAAGACGTGGAACGCCGCCTTGGCCGGCACTCAGCAGACGAAGGGCGTTCCGGCGGGGTGAACCGCGCCGCCCACCGCTGACGTGTCGGCGGTGCGGGAGTCTGGTGGACGACCGCTTCAGCGCCAGGTGGCTTCCTGACGCCGGTGCGATCCCCCCAGCTCACAGGCCACGCCGCAGGCAGCTCGGCGACGTACTTCGGCCACCTCGGGATCCACCCCACCGGACTCCTCGGGCTGAGGACTCCGGCGGGGCAGTGTGGTGCTGCTCCGGACCGCTCAGTGGTTCATGCGGACGCCAGCTTCCGGATGCGCGGATGGTTCTCCAGCGCCCACCGCACGGTCTTCGGCGGGCGCCCGAGCAGGGTTTCCAGTTGGTCGGTGATGCCGCGGTAGCCCCCGCCGCCCATCAGCCGGGTGAGGGTCTTGAGGTGCTCCGCAGTGTGCGGCAGCGCAGCCAGGGCGCTGTCCACGTAGGTCTCGTTCCAGGTTTCGACGTCTTCGGGAATGTACGTGACCGGGCGTCCCAGCACGGCAGCGTAGTCTTCCGCGAACCCGTGCATGTCCTTCAGTTCCGGACCGGTGAGGTCGTAGGACTTCGAGATGTGCGGAGCCGGGTCGACCAGGATCTTCACGCACAGCTCCGCTACGTCAAAACCCGTGATGGGCGCGAGCTGCTGGTGGCCGAAGGGCAGGCGCAGTTCACCGTTGCTCAGCGGCTCCAGCGCCAGCCAGGTCAGGATGGGGTTCTCGACGAACATGGCCGCCCGTACGTTGACGGTCGGAACGCCGGACCAGTCCAGCACCTGCTCGGCGATCCAGTGGGCCCGTTGCTGCGGCGACCAGTTGGCGATGAGTCCACCGAGCCACGCACGCCGTTCCTCCTCCGGCGCGGTCATCTTGTCGAAGGTCATGAACGACTGCTCGTACTCGGAGATGTTGACGAAGACCTCGATGTCGCCCTGAGCCCGTGCCGCTGCGGCCATCAGGCTGACGGCGTCGGTGTAGTACGGCGACAGGCTCATGCTGAAGTAGATGCGCCGGACGCCCTTCAGCGCGGCGGTCACGTCGGCGATGTTGAGCAGGTCACCGACGAAGACCTCGGCGCCGGCCTGGCGGAGAGAGTGCGCGCGTTCGTCGTCCTGCCGCACGAACGCGCGCACCGGGTGCCCTTGTTCAAGCAGCATGTCGACCATGGTTCGGCTCACACCACCGATTTCGCCGGCAGCACCGGTGATCAGGATGGGATTGTGCTCTGACATTTGTGCGTCCTCTGTCTGGTTGGGGTGAGTCAGCTGTTCAGAAAGCCCAGGACACGGTCGGCGACCGTCTTGGGCTGCTTGAGGTGCGAGGAGTGCCGTGCATGGGGCACGGTGGTCCGCTGGAAGCAGTTCTTGAACTGGCTTCCATGCCGTCGCTCAGTGCGGCAACAGGCCAGGGTTTCGATCAGGACTCCTGGTCCGCGGAGGACTTCCCTGAGCGCCGAATGATCCGCGTCCGGGCAGCTCGTGGCCGGGTGGCCCTTCCCGCCGGAGCCGGTCGATGAAGGCGAAGTCATTGAGCTCGATGGCTGCTTCCGCGTGAGCTGTGGGCTCTGCTCCAGCCGGACGGTGCCGGCCAGGCGGATTCTGCGAAGTGTCATCGGGGTGCCGAGCCGTCGATGCGGGCGAGGAAGTTGATGAGTGCGCCGTTGACCTCGGCGGGACGCTCCTGCTGTGTCCAGTGCCCGCAGCCCGGCAGCACCACCGGGCCGTGCAGTTGAGGCGCGACAGCAGTCAGCGGGTTGTCCGACCCGCCCTGGCCACGCAACATTTCGCTCAGCGAGGGGCCCCCGTCCGGGCCGCGCAGTGCGGTGACCATATCGCGGTCTCCCACCACGTACAGCGCGGGGACGTCGATCCTGCGCCCCCGGAAAGGAGCGAGCAGTTCGTTGTTGCGCTCGATGTTCCGGTACCAGTTGAAGGCCCCGGTGAAGGCATGCTCGCCGTGCAGGGCAAAGTCCTCGGCGTACGCCTGAATGTCCTCCTCCGTCAGCCAGGCCGGGAGAGCGGGCGACTCCGGCATGGTGTCCAGGAGGCCCAGACCCTCGGGTATGACCAACGGGCGGGGCTCCCTGCCGAGCGGGTTGTCGCCCGAGGCACCGACCAGGATGCGGCGGAAGGAGTCCGGGATGTCCTTGGCGAACTCCGCGTCGGCGACTCCCGGCTGCTGGAAGTAGACCTGGTAGAAACCCTCGCCGTACTGGGTGCGGGTGATCGATGGCGGGACCATCCCGCCGGGCAGAATCGGCGGAATACTGAGCCCGGCCACCGCGCGGACCTTGTCCGGGCGCAGCATCGCCGCGGTCCAGGCAATGGGTGCACCCCAGTCGTGACCCACGACGACCGCCTGCTCCTCCCCGAGCTCCTCGATCAGGGCGATAACGTCGCCGACGAGGTGCAGCAGGGTGTACGAGGCGACGTCCGACGGCTGTTCGCTGCGGGCATAGCCACGCTGGTCGGGGGCGACAACTCGGTATCCGGCCGCCGCCAGCGCCCCGAACTGGTGACGCCAGGAGTACCAGCTCTCCGGCCAGCCGTGCAGCAGCAGGACCAGCGGCCCCTGCCCCTGCTCGGCGATGTGCAGCCGGACCCCGTTCACGTCGACGAAGCGGTGGGTGAGCGAACTTTCCACGAGGATGTCCCTTAAATCGGAGAGTGCGTGTTGCGGGAAACCGCCCGGCGGGCAACTCGCCGTAGCCGCCGGCGGCCAGGCAGTCCAGGGCTTGCACGAGCCCGGTGATGCCGCTCACGACCCCGTCGAGGTCGGTGCGGTGACGGGCGCATCAGCGTACGGCGGCCTTCATGGGCATCTGCTTGACCTACGGCAGTCGGCTCAGGAACACCAGCCACAGTCCCGCCAGCCCAGTAGGCGTCCAGGCGCAGCACGGTGCTGTCACTCATCTCCGCCGGAATGTCGAACTCGAGCTGGACCTCTGTCATGTGCCGCTCCATGCGCGGCTTCTTCTTGCGGGTCCGATGGAGCGCGGGCGTCAGCCAGCCAGCCGGTTGAGCTTGCGGATCTGCTTGTCGAAGGCGCGGGCGGGAGCGACGCGGTGCAGGATGCGAGCGCGTCCGGCCAAAGGGCCGGCGGCATAGCGCACCTTCGGGTTCGCGTCGGTCGCTGCCGCGACGATCACCTTGGCGACGAGGGCGGGATCGTCGCCGTCCCTGATCGACTCCGCCATCACGCGGTCGACGGTGTGCCGCTGTTTTGCGTAGACCTCCAGAGGTGTGTCGGGCTTCGCGCTGTTGGCCTCGAATCCGGTCCTGCTGTAGGCGGGTTGGACGAGGAGCGCCCGGACGCCCTGGTCGCGGATCTCATGGTCCAGTGACTCGGTGTAGCCCTCGATCGCGTGCTTGGAGGCGGCGTAGGCGGCCATGTACGGCTGGGGCAGGAATCCGAGTACGGACGAGAGGTTAATGATGCGCCCGCGCCCCTGGGCGCGCATGTGCGGCAGGACCTCATTCACCATGCGCATGACCCCGAAGACGTTGGTGTCGAAGACGCCCTGGGCCTGCGCGATGGAGGTTTCCTCGGCCGCGCCCATCGAGCCGATGCCGGCATTGTTCACCAGGACGTCAATCCGTCCGAACCTCTCGATCACCTGCCGGATCGCGGTGCTGACCGAGGCATCACTGGCCACGTCGAGGTCGAGGAACGTCACACCACTGAGCGGCGTGACGCGTGAGGTGTCGCGGCTTGTGCCGACCACGTCGAAACCCGCTGCGACCAGCGCGAGCGCGGTTTCCTTCCCGATACCGGATGACGCACCCGTCACGAGTGCCACCGGCCGGTTTGTCGCCATCATGGATTCCTTACTCGGTGAGAAACTGATCGGTTTCCCTCACCGTAAACCGATCGGTTTCCATCCGCAAGTTCAAGCGTCAATCCGATCCGGGCCGCGTCACCGTCTGCGCTGAGGTCGATTCCGTCATCAGAGGGTCGGCGTTCGGCTGTCGGGGCCGGTCACGTCCGCCCATACGCTGGGAGCCGCGCGGCGCGGGTGCTTCGCGGTACCTGCGGCGTCACGCTCAAGGCGGGGCGGGTTGTCGTGTGCGCAACAACCCGGAGGTCCGTCTCAGGGCGGTCGGCATTTTGTGGTGTTGAAACGAGAGCCCGGTCTTTGCGGGCCTGCTTCCCTTCGGGTGGCTTGCCGCCCGAAGGGAACCGGCCAGCGCCTGCCAAGATGACGGCGTGGCCAGGATGGGCGATCCGGCGACGGACGGCACCGCCCCAACATCACCAGAGTGATGGTGCTGGGCATCGGACCGTGCAGGCGAATCGTGGTGACCGAGGGCGTGAGGAAACCCGCCGCCCCGTCCCGGAGCGTGCACACGATGCACGTTGCCGGACAGGGACAACGAGAACGCGGGGGACCAGCGCATCCAAAACCGTTCGGGATGCGCGCAGTTCCGGGACGTGAGTACAACGCTCACTCCCGGACACTGTTTAGGAACGGTGCGTCAGTGCATGTCTGCCGCGTCGAGCAGGGTGGCCACAGTGGGGGCGATGAGCCCGGTCAGGTTGTCGGCCTGGATTCCCGCGCGGGCGCTGGCGCCGTCGAAGACCAGGCTGAGCTGCCGGGCCAGCAGGTCGGGGTCGCTCGCGCCACCCTGTTCGGCCTCCGAACGGAAAAAGGCCGTCAGGTTCGCCTTGACCTCGTGGGCCACCCGGCTCGCAGGGTGGCTCTGATCCTTGAGCTCGATCTGCACAGCCAGGTACCGGCAGCCTCGGAACTCGGGCGCACCCGCCTGTGATTCCACCTGCTCGAAGACGTGCAGGATCCGCTCGCGGGGTGAACGGTCATCGTCCGACCCGGGCAGGAGCCCGGCTACGAAGGCAAAGGCACGCTCCTTCAGGCTTGCTGCCAGCAGTTCGTCCTTGCTCTCGAACAGCTGGTACATGGAGCGCTTCGACACTCCCGCCGCCTTGCACAGCGCCTCGACACCGATGCCGACACCGTCTCGGTAGGTGAGTGTGGCCGCTGCCTCCAGCAGCCGCTCTCTGGGGCTGGGCTTCACTTCGGTGGTCATGCCGCGAGGTTAACTCGAATCGGTCGAAATGAAAACCGATCGGTTTCTAGGGGATGCCGGGGCGATGTCCGGTGCCGGGCGGACACCTGAAGTCCGCTCAGAGGCTCGGCGACGGACTTGGGGGGAGGGGCCGTCGCCGAGCCCTGATGGTGTGTGCGCTTCTTGCTCCCACGGGGCGACACACGCCGGGGCCACTCCGAGTAGTGGCCCAGTCCTGGGTGAGTCGCGTTCCGCTACGCCGGGGCGGCGGTCTCCTCAGGCTTCGTCTCGGCGGGGACGTGGTGCAGCCCCTTGCGGTCGTACCAGCCGGTCATGCCGAAGTTGAAGAGTGCGTCCAGTGCAAGGCTGACCGTCATCATGACCCAGGCCCGGTCAGGCCGGCGTCGGCCTGGGCGTCGTAGTAGAGGATCGAGCGGATACCGCCGGTGATCTGCCGCAGCGGCTCGAACTCCGCGAGGAAGTGGTAGAAGCCGGGGAGTGCCTCAAGGGGGGTAGTGGCGCCGGCCGTCGGCACCGCCATCCCGATGAAGACCAGCGTGACCACCAGCATGCCGGGCGTGCCGAACGCGGCGAGGAGGGTGAGCGCGCCGTCCCCGGAGACCGTGATGGTGCACACCGAGTACAGCCACAGCAGCGGCGGGTGGGAAGCGTCCATGCCCATGACGCCGACTGCGCCGACCATGACCAGGGTGCCCATCGGCAGGGGCAGGCCAGCCATGCGGGTGCTACTGATGGCGAGGGTCTTTACTCGGGTCGCCCGGATCAGCGGGCGGTGCAGTCGCAGTGGCCCCATGTCGTTGTGGGTGTAGTGCCGCATCAGACAACGTTCGCCCTGTCGGCATCCCTGCCCGGGCGAAAGCGGAGTCCTTCGTGATACGTTCCCGCCGCCGTGCATTGCTGCGAACTGAGGAGGTGAGACCGATCAACACTTTGACAGGTCGGGCCTCCCTCCCTCGCATGGCCTAGGGAGTGCCCGCAGAGGCATCCCGAAAGGCATGAACCGCTATGCGCTTCATATCTGAGACGTCGTCCGAGGGCGTCCGCGAACAGCTCTTCACCCTCGGCGACATTCCTGGCGTGTTGTGGACGCCAGAAGGTGCCGTCGCCACTCGTCCGCTCGTCTTGATGGGACACGGTGGCGGTCAGCACAAGAAGGCCCCTGACGTCCTGGCTCGTGCACGCAGCTTCGTGACCGAATGCGGTTTCGCCGTCGTGGCGGTCGACGTTCCCGCCCATGGCGACCGGCCGAAGGTTGAGGAGTACGACCGGATCGCGACTGAGAACCAGGCACGCGTGGAAGCCGGTGAAGAGTTGGCCCCGCTGATCGCCGGCTTCCAGGCGCTCGTGGCCCGCCAGACCGTGCCGGAATGGCGGGCGGTCCTGGACGCGGTTCAGCAACTCGAGCACGTAGGCGCCGGCCCGGTGGGTTACTGGGGGGTTTCGCTGGGATGCGGACTCGGTGTTCCGTTCGTCGCTGCCGAACCGCGGGTCCGCGCGGCGGTACTGGGCTTGGGCGGGGTACTGGCGTCGGCCGAGGCCGCCGCGCGGATCACCGTCCCAGTGGAGTTCTTGGTGCAGTGGGACGATGAGCGGGTGCCGCGGGTTCAGAGCTTGGCGCTGTTCGACGCCTTGGCCTCGGCCGAGAAAACGTTGCACGCCAACCCCGGCAAGCACGGGGAGACCCCGGCATTCGAGCTGGAGAGCACGCTGAGGTTCTTCGCCCGGCACCTCGGCTGATACCGCCGCCTGTAGTCCGCGACGCGCCGATCGGGAACCGGATCCCGATCGGCGCGCTGGTCGGCGTGGCCGACAGAGTTCAGGTTCGACACATCGACGATGACGAGGGACAGCGCCTGCTGCGGATCATCCGCAGAGGCACCGGGTCAGTGGTGACATGGCGGCGGGCCCAGATGGTCCTACTGTCCGCGCAGGGCATGCCGGTGGCGCAGATCGTCCAGGTGTCGTTCGCCAGCGCGGACCGGGTGAGGTCGTCGACAGGGCGAACGTTGCCTGACGCAGCAGTAGCAGCCGAGGGCGTGGTCCACCGCGCTGCCGCGACGCGGGCGATACGGTGAGCGGGGTGCCGACGCTGCCTAGCCGCGTCTAGGTCAGCCCGCCGGCCGCTCACCTTGACTGCAGGTACGGCGATGATGGCGGCGGTGGTTGGCGTCCTCCTGGGCCAGCCGCCGCAGAAGCCTGACGACCGGCTCGAACAGCACGGTGAGGACCACCGCTCGTTCGGCGAGGGCGATGCGGTCTTCGATTCCGTCGAGTTGTGCGAAATCCAGGTCCGCGGTGGATGTGGCGAGCCGTGCGTAGGGGATGAGGTCGTCGGCTGTGTAGCCGGCGCCGAGGTGACCCAGCGCTGAGAGACTTTCGGCGAGCGCCGGGCGGTGCGGCGACTCGTCGGAGATCTGCCAGCCCATGCTGTTGATGAGAGCGTCGACCCTCGCGGAGGCTCCTTCGTCTGACATCGCTTCGTCAACAGCAATGTCTGGCCCGGCGTCGTCCTTGGCGCCCTTCGCGTTCTTGCCCGCGGAGGGCACAGGGAGTGCATGGTGGACGACGCCCAGGGTCTCAAACGCATCCAGCGGACGGTCGACGGCATCGAGGACTTCGCGGGTACGCGCGACGGACAGTCCGCCGAGCTGGATGAGGGAACGGATCAGACGGAGCCGCTGGATGTGCTCCTCGCCGTACTCGACCGCTGTCGGGTTCAGCGCGCGCCCCTCAGGAAGCAGCCCTTCCCGTCGGTAGTACTTGATGGTCGCCACCGGCACCCCGGACCGGCGACTGAGCTCTGAAATCCTCATGCGCTCCCTCACGCTCAACTGTCCCACCAGTATCGCGTTACCGGGGGTTGCCCACCGACCTCGATAGTGCCACTATCAGGCACTCGGTAGTAACACTATCGAGTGCCTCTTCGGTGTGCCCGCTTCCTCTGTGCGCGTGGACAACATGCTCCTGCGGAAGCCGACTGGCATCGCCACGGTCGAACCCAGCCGTAATTCATCCCCCGCCCCGTGCCGGGCCAGTCAGTCCTGGACCCGGTCGTCTCATACGCCTCGACAACGGAGGACCGCCTCATGTCCCAGCGAATCGGCAAGACCCACTGGAAGCGTTTCGCCGTCGGTGCGGTGCCGACGGTGGCCGCCACGGCGGCTGTCGCCGTCTCCATGGCCCAGGGCGCGCTGGCCGCTTCGTTCAGCATCTCCGGTTCCGCTTTCCAGGTCTCGGCCGGCTCCCTGAGCGGCACCGGATTCGCCAACTACGCCACGGTGGACGTAGCCAAGAACGGCAAGCACGTGCCCGTCTCCGTCTCATCCATCAAAAACGCGACGGTCACCGACATGTGCCAGTCCGTCCCGGTGAACATTCCCGTGCTCGGGACCTACACGATGTCGCTCAAGGCCGGCGGGTCGGGTACGCCGGTCAAGGCCAAGAACCTGTACATCGACATGACCGATCTCCAGGCCAAGTCCGGCACCTTCAAGAACGTCGACATCGGTGTCGCCACTGGTTCCATGACCAAGGGTCAGGTCAACCCCAAGGACCACGTCGACCCCAACGGATATGCCCAGCAGGCGGACTCGGTCGAGATCATCGATGCCCACCAGAAGGTCTGGGCCACGTCTGCAGGAACGTTCGAACTGGCGGGCCTGCACATGAACATCGCGGCCGGCCGTCACGACTGCTTCTGACCTCGCCCCGCCCCGTCGTCTCCAGCGCGCGGAAGCGACCGGCGACGGTCCGGGGCGCGGCGTCCCCACCCCCTCACGGACACCATGACTCGCTCACGATTTGGGAGCTGCCACATGACGAGCGTCGGCGCACCCGCGCACCCCCACAGTGACAGCGGCTTCACCCGCGCTCGCCGGGACTTCCGGGCCTGGCGGCGCACCCGCCCCTTCTGGGCGGGCCTGCTGGTACTCCTTGCCGCTGCGCCCATCATCTACTTCCCGTACTTCAACCTCTCCCTGGGCGCCCTGTCCGTGGCGATGTCCACCACCGCGGGGGCCGGATCCCTGCTCATCGGCCTGACACTGATCGTCCTTGGCGGGCTCCTCTGGTTCCAGCCGATCATCAGGGCCTTCGCCGGCTGCGTCGCCATCTTCCTCGGCGTGCTGTCGCTTCCCATCTCCAATTTCGGCGGATTGCTCATCGGCACCCTGCTCGCGGCCACGGGCGGACTCCTGGCTCTGGCGTGGGGTCCGGTGGACGTACATCCGGAGGGCGTATCCGGCGCTACACAGGAGTCGTCAGCCACCGTCAGCTCGAAGGGAGGGCCGGTGAATGACTGACCAGGCGCCCCACACCCGCGGCGAAGCCGCACAACCCGGCTTCGCCCGGCCACCGGGAGGCCGGCACGCCATCCCCCGTAGGTCCGCACTGACACGCCTGCGCCTGCCGGTCGGGAAAGCTCTTGCGCTGACCGCGCTGCCGACCGCCCTCGTCCTGGGAAGCCAACGCCTGCCTGCCGCCGATACAAGCGCCACCGCACCTGTCTCCGTCTCCGAACAGGAGTCAGGCGGACCTGAAACCAGCGGTGTCGACTGTGCCCGTCCCGACCAGACATCAGCCTCTGCGGCCAGCGCTCCAGCAAGCCCCACCCCGTCCGCTGATCCCCACACGTCCAGCGCTCACCTGAGCGGGGAGCCCGTCAAGCCGCCGAAGCACACGGACGACGACGGAGCGGGCCCGCCGCCGGCACCGACCGCCACCCCCTCGACCAGCGCAAACTCCGCCACGACAGGCCTTGCGGACATCCTCGGCCACCTCCTCCGCGACGACACCGAGCAGCAAAGCCCGTCGCCCCACGCGAGCCCCTCACCAAGCTCGGCCGCTCCGACGCCAAAGGCCACAGCACAATCCGAGCCCCAGCTGCCCATGGCGACCGCATCACCTGCACCCAGCCACCGCACTGCCGGGCCGTCGCCCCAACCGGAGTCCACCCAGGGACCCGGCCGCACCTGCGACATCGGTGATCTCAAGGCCCCCGAGGACCATCGGGCCGGCCGATTCTCCGCCGAGTCATGGAAGATGAAGGGGAGCCGCCTCCAACTCCACGACGTCATCTTCCATGGCGTGGTGACCGTGAACACGGCCGCCGGACCCAAGCGGGTACTCAAGTTCTCCGCAGCGGCCGTCACGATCCGCGACCTGAAGATGGCGGTACCCGCAGGCCCGCAGATCCAGCACATCGACGGAGCGCCCGCTTCCACATCCACGCTCCGGGGCGACAACATCACCATGTACGTCGAAAGCCTGACAGGCACACTCTCCGGCGTCGAAAACATTCCCACACCGCCCGTCCTCCGCCTGCACCTCACCCCCGACACCGTGCCGGAGTGGCTCTACGACACGATCGGAAAGCTCGACCTCAAACTCCAACTCAGCCTGAACGACGCCGACATCGACCAGGCCGGACAGACAGGTGGAAAACTCGTCATCCCGGGGATTCACGGGTACGGAACGCCACGCTGAAGCCGGGCGCGAGCGGCTACGGCCGGTCGTAGTCATGGATGGCGACACCGGACCGCGGCGGTGTCGCGCGTAGGATGGTCCGCTTGGTGGGGCGGCGACAGGACGCGGCGTTCTTTTTCCACGCGCGGGCTGTCGCCGATCTGCCGCAGGCCCGTACGTACGAACACGACGCCGGCGGCGTGTACTTCGCCGAGTCCCACGCAGCCGACCTCGCTCCGCAGATTCTCGATTTCACCGCCGGTCTGCGCACCTCTGACTGAGGCTGGCCCGGAAGGAACGGACATCCGTGACTCCACCCACGACTAAAGTCGCGGGCTTCCTGCGTCGGTGGCTAAGCCTCCGCGCAGAGGGCCAGCCCGGCCCTGTGCTCGACGTTCAGTGCGCCCACGGTGTCGGCGTTCTCTACGAACCCGCACTTGACGCACTCGAACTTCGTTTGGGTGACGCGGTTCTCCTTGGCGACGTGTCCGCATCCTCCGGCGGAGGGTGGGCAGGTGCGGGAGGTGTTGCGGGCGTCCACCGGGATCACTCGGCGACCGGCACTCTCAGCCTTGTTCGCCAGGATTCCGAGGAACAGCCCCCAACTCGCGTCGAGGATGCTCTTGTTCAGTCCGGCCTTCGCGGCGGCACCGTTCGGGAGGAACGCGCCGTCCTGGTCTGGGTCGGGCTTGGGTGCGGGCGTCTTGGTCATGCCCGCCGTGTTCAGCGCCTCGTGCCCGATCACATCGTTGTCACGGACCAGGTCGAGGGCGCGCTTGTGGTGGTGGTCGAGACGCTGCCGCCGGATCTTCGCGTGGATCTTCGCCACCCGCCCGGCGGCGGCCCGGTGCTTCTTCGTGCGGCGTCTGGTCTTCTTCGGGAAGGTTTCCAGGACGCGTTGAGCGGCTGCCAGCTCATCGGCGGACGCCCGGAGGAAGCGCGGGTTGGGAACGTGCTCGCCCTGCGACGTGGTCAGGAAGTGGGTGATGCCCATGTCGATACCGACGTTCGCCCCGGTGGCTGGGAGCGGTTCGGCGGGGACCTGGTCGCAGGTGATGATCACGAACCACTTACGTCCCTCGCGCTTGACGCTGACCGTCTTCACCCGGCCCCGCACGGGGCGGTGCTGGTGCACGCGGACATGCCCGACGCCTTGCAGCCGTACGCGGGTCTGGGTGTCGTGCGGGGTGGAATCCCACCGGCAGCCGTCGCCGTCCTTCGGGAACGTGACGGTGTCGAAGTGCCCGACGCCCTTGAAGCGCGGGTACCCGGCCTTCGGTGCCAGGTCCTTCGGCACCCCACGGGCAAGCGCGGCCTTGCGCTTCTGCGCCCGCTTGAAGAACGCGACGAACGCCACGTTCAACCGGCGCAAGGTGGACTGCTGGCTGGAGAACGACCAGCGTCCCTGACGCTCCGGGTCGAACGTGCGGATGTCCTTGAGCTGCGCCGACTGGTCCCCGTACTTGATCTTCGTCTGGGACGAGTGCGCGTAGGCGTCGCGGCGCTCCTGGAGCGCGCCGTTGTAGAGGGAACAGTGGGCGGCGAGCATCGCGCGCAACGACGCTTCCTGACGGGCCGTGGGGCGAAGAAGGAACTTGTACGCCCGTATCACGAGGCGTCCTCCTTCTCCTTCTTCCAGGGGCGCTCCCACTGGGTGTTGATGTATTTCTCCACCGTCGCCGCCGACACCGCGCCGACCGAGGCTGCGAAGTACGACGACGACCACAGCGTGGGCATCCGCGACTTCAGGTGCGGGAACTCCGAGCGAAGTATGCGGGAGGTGAAGCCCTTGAACTGGTTCGCGACGTACGAGGCCGACGATTTGGGGTCGTGCTTGACGAACAGGTGCACGTGGTCGGGCATCACCTCAAGAGCGATGATCTCCCACCCGCGCTCGTCTGCCTTCTGCCGGATCAGCTCGTCCAGGCGTTCCGCGACCCTGCCGCCGAGGACCGGACGGCGGTACTTCGGGCACCACACCACGTGGAGCCCGAGGTCGTACACGCCGCCGGAGAATCGGCGAACCTTCCTGGTCACAGTCACACGATCAATATACAGGTGCCGCAGGTCTAGTGCGGCAGGAAAGGCGGTTCAGGTGGACAGTGCAGATCCGTGCACACAGTTGAGGTCAGAGCAGGGCTCAGAAACCATTCCCCACCCCGCTAAAGCGGGGCGTCCCCTGGCTAGGTTCTGATGGCTAGAGGACTCATCTACGTAGAGACACGGCCTCCGGCGCGGGAGCTCGAAGCCGCGTACAACCACTGGTACGACACCGTGCACCTCCACGACGTCTGTGCTGTCGAAGGATTCGTCGGCGCGCGTCGCTACGCCCCCGCCGACGCGAGGCCGTCCCCACCGTGTGACCAGCACAGTTGCTGGGTCTTTCGTTTCAGGGCCATGTTCAGGTGTGGGCCGGCACGGGCTGCTCGCCCGATCCACGGACGATCAATCGGGTGGGAACGGTGATGGTGCGGGCACGCGAGTGGTCGCCGTCCAGCCGTGCCAGGGCCGTCGTCGCCGCTGTTCTGCCGATTTCTTCGGGGTCCTGGGCGACGACGGTCAGGGCCGGTTCGAGTGCATCGGCCAGTGACACATCGTCGAAGGCGACGACTGCCACGTGTTTGCGTCCGCTCCGGGCGAGCTCGGCGACGATCCCCAGCGCCATGATGTTGTTGCCGGCGAACAGGGCCGTGGGGGGATCGGCCAGGTCGAGCAGTTGACCGGCCGCTGCCTCGGCCCCCTTCTGGTCGTGGGCGTTGGCGACGAGTGAGCGGTCGTAGTCGATATCGGCTTCCTGCAGGGCCGAGCGGTAGCCAGCCAGACGTTCACGGCGCGTGTAGAGCTTGGCGGGGAGGTCGCCGACGAAGCCGATGCGCTGGTGACCGTGGGCGATGAGGTGGGCGACGCCGTCGTGAGCGCCCGCGCGGTTGGAGCTGACGACGCTGTCCGTGGCCAGGCCCGAGCCCGGACGGTCGATGAAGACGATCGGCAGGCCGGTGGCACGGTGGGTCTTGAGACGGGCGTGGCCGGCGCCGACGGACGGCACGACCATCAGGATGCTGACGCGGCGGGCGAGGAACTTGTCCGTCAGCGCGCGCTCGCGGTCGGGGTCGTCCGCGGAGGAGCCCATGAGGAGCGTCAGACCGCGGTCCCGGACGGTGTCCTCGATGCTTCTGGCGACGGTTCCGAAGAACGGGTTGGCGAGGTCGGGGATGACCAGTCCGATGGTGGTGTCGGGGCCGCCGACACGTATGTTGCGGGCCATCAGGTTCGGCTGGAAGCCGAGTTTGGTGACGGCGGCGAGCACCTGTTCCCTGGTCTGTGCCGAGGCGGGGCCGTCCTCGTTGAGGACACGGGAGACGGTCTTGGCACTGACGCCCACTTCACGGGCGACGTCTGCCAGGGTCGGGCGGCGGTTCGCTGCCATGGAGGAGATGGCCCCCTTGCTCGTCGGTTCCGGCCGAGGGCCCGGCCGGAACCTGTGAGTGCTTTTAGATGTGCGGTCAGTTGGCGCGGACCCCTGCGGCCTTCGCAGCCTTGGAATCCGCTACGACAGTATCCCCGGCGGCGTCGAGTGTGAGGGCCCCGGTCATGATGGCGACGACCTCGGCCATGGTGTAGTCGGACGGTTTGATCACCGCGGCGCGCCGCCCGAGGCGGTGGACGTGGATCCGGTCGGCTATCTCGAATACGTGCGGCATGTTGTGGCTGATCAGGACCACGGGCATGCCCTTGTCGCGGACCCGGCGGATCAGGTCGAGGACCTGACCGGACTCCTTGACTCCGAGGGCCGCGGTGGGTTCGTCCATGACGACGACGGAGCGCGCCCAGGCGACGGAACGCGCGACCGCGACGGCCTGGCGCTGCCCGCCCGAGAGGGTCTCGACCGACTGTGTGAGCGAGCGCAGGCCGATCTTGAGGTCGGCCATGTGCTCGGCGGCCTCGTGGCGCATGCGCTTCTTGTCCAGCATCCGCAAGACGCTGCCGAGGACGCCGGGGCGGCGCAGTTCGCGGCCGAGGAACATGTTGGAGGCGATGTCCATGGAGGCGGCTACGGCGAGGTCCTGATAGACGGTTTCGATGCCGTGGGCGCGAGCGTTCTGGGGGCCGGAGAACTGGATCGGTTCGCCGTTTAGGCGTATCTCGCCCTCGTCGGGCACCACCGCACCAGTGAGGGCCTTGATCAGGCTGGTCTTGCCGGCTCCGTTGTCGCCGATGACTGCGAGGACCTCGCCGGGCAGCAGGTCGAAGTCGGCGCCGTCGATGGCGGTGACGTGGCCGTATCGCTTGACCAGACCGCGGGCCTGCAGGACGGGGGTGGGGGTGCTGGTGGCGGTCATCGGGCCCTCTTCCGGGAGATCTGGTCGACGGTCACGGCGAGGATCACCAGGACTCCGGTGATCAGCGTCTGGTAGATGGAGGCGACGCCCATCAGCTGGAGCCCGTTGCGGAAGACACCGACGATCAGGACGCCGATGAAGGTGCCCAGGACTGATCCCCGGCCGCCGAAGAGGCTGGTGCCGCCGAGGACCACGGCGGTGATGCTGTCGAGGTTGTCCGTCTGGCCGGCCTGTGGGTCGCCGACTCCGGTGCGGGAGACGAGCAGCAGGGCGGCGATGCCGTACATGAGGCCCGCGACGGCATAGATGCCGATGGTCAGGCGGGAGGTGCGGATCCCGTTCAGACGCGCCGCTTCCTGGCTGTTGCCGAGCGCGTAGACATGCCGGCCCCAACCGGTGCTGCTCAGCGTGTAGGCGAGTAGGAGGAACAAGGCGACGGTGACCAGGGAGCCGTAGGTGATGTCGGTGTGGCCGAGCGGGAACGTGCGCCCGAGAGCCGTCAGCGGCCCAGGCAGGTTGGTGATCGTCTGTTCCTCGGAGTAGATGTGCGTCAGCGCGAACGCGACATTGAGCATGCCGAGGGTGACGATGAACGGCGGCAGCGGGATCTTCTGCACCAACAGCCCGTTGAGCAGCCCGAATCCCGCGCAGACGGCCAGGCCGAGCGCGATGGCGACGAGCGGGGGCAGCGCACCTTCCGCAGCCATCTTGGCGATCACGATGCTGCCGAACGCCATCACCGCACCGCACGACAGGTCGATGCCCGCCGTGAGGATGATCAGGGTCTGGCCGATGGCGAGGGTGCCCACGACCATGACCTGCTGCACGATCAGCGAGAAATTGCCGCCCGTGAGGAACTGGTCGGTCGATACGGAGAAGAAGGCGCAGGCCAGGAGGAGGGCGACCAGAGGGCCGGTGGTCGGTGCCGTGAGCAGTCTGCGGACTGTGGTCGGCGCCTTGAGCTCGGCGTACGGCGTGGTGGTGGCTGTCATGCGAAGTCCTTGTCGGAAGACAGAAGTTGTTCGTGTCCGTCCGTGCCGGCGGACGGGGAGGAAGGCGGCGGGCGCGTGATGCGGCCTGATCGCCGGTCAGGCTCTAGCCCCAGCAGTTCTTCAGGCCGAACCCGGTGTCCTTGGACGTGACGCCGGTCTGCGTCTTGTCAGTGATCAGGGTGACGCCGGTGTCGGTGTAACCGGATGCCTTCTTGCCGTCCTTGGCGTACTTGACGACGGCGTCGACACCCTCGGCGGCCATCTTCAGCGGGTACTGCTGAGAGGTGGCGGCGATCTTGCCGTCCTTGACCGCTCGGGTCCCGGTGCAGCCGCCGTCGACGGAGACGATCAGGACGTCCTTCTCCCGGCCCTTGGCCTTGAGCGCGGTGTAAGCGCCCAGGGCGGCGGGCTCGTTGATGGTGTAGACGAGGTTGATGCCGGGGTCCTTCTGGAGGCAGTTCTCCATCGCGGTCTGGCCCTTGGCCTGGTCGCCACCGGTGTCCTGGGAGCAGACGATCGACTTGTCCTTGGCGCCGATGCCGAAGCCCCTGAGGAAGCCGTCGTGGCGCTGGACGCCGACCGAGACACCGGGGGCGAGGTCGAGGGTGGCTATCTTCGCGGTCTTGCCCTTCGTGGCGGACTTGGCGTACTCGCCGATCAGCTCGCCGGCGCGGAGGTTGTCGGTGGCGAAGAGGGCGTCGGCAGCGCTCTGCGGATCGGTCGGGGTGTCCAGGGCGATGACCAGGACACCCTTGGCGCGGGCCTTCTCGATCGCCGGGACGATGGCCTTGGAGTCGCTCGGGGTCAGCAGAATGCCCTTCACGCCAGAGGCGACCATGTTCTCGATGGCCGTGACCTGACCGGCATTGTCGCCGTCGAACTTGCCTGCGGCGGTGAGGAGTTGGGCGCCGTGCTCCTTCGCGGACTTCTCCGCGCCCTGCTTCATCTTCACGAAGAACGGGTTGGTGTCGGTCTTGGTGATCAGGCCGACCTTGACCTTGGCCTTGCCCGAACCGCCACCGGCGGAGCCGGATCCGCAGGCCGTCAGCGTGAGGGCGGCGACTGCGGTGACGGCGACGGCTCCGAGGACGGAGCGGGACATACCCGTGGTGCGAGACATGCGCGTGCTGCGAGACATGGCGACTCCTGTGGGATGGCGAACGGCACGGGCCGGGTTCACGGTGCGACTGCCCGAAGTGTCATCGTTGACTTATGTCATCGTTGACACTGCCTGGCGAGGATGATGGACTCCCGATCCCGGCAACGTCAATGCCTTCCGCCCGTCACAAATCGGCAACGCTCATCGGTCGTCGACCCCCTGCCCGTGATCGTCGAGCCCGCGGAGCCGAGCGACGGCTGCGCCGTGATGTGCCTTCCTTGCCCGTACGTTCCGAGAGAAGAGCAGCCCATGACTCCACGTCAGGTCACCGTCCTGGGAGAGTGCGTCGCCGACGCCTTCACCGAGCCGGCGCAGTCCGCGAACGAGCTCATGCTGCGCGTGCAGCCAGGCGGCGGACCCGCGAACACGGCGGTGGCGCTGGCCCGGCTCGGCACCTCGGCCCGACTCCTGGCGCGCCTGTCCGGCGATGTGTTCGGCCGGCTGTTCCGGAGCCACCTGGAGGCGTCTGGCGTCGATCTGACGTACGCCGTCGAGGCCGACGAGCCCAGCACGCTGGCCATAGCGGAACTGGACGCCCAGGGGCAGGCCACGTACTCCTTCCACGCGCGGAACACGGCCGACTGGCAGTGGACGGCAAGGGAGTTGGCGCGGGTGGACCTGTCCGGGACCGCCTGCGTGCACACCGGCTCCCTGGCTCTGGTGCGGCAGCCCGGGGCGGCGGCCGTGGAGGAGTTCCTGGCGACCGCCGCCCCCGACACGACGATCAGCATCGACCCCAACGTCCGGCCCTTGCTGGTGCGGCCCGAGGTCTACCGCGCCCGGTTGGCGCACTGGTGCGAACTTGCCGACGTGCTGCGCCTGAGCGAGGACGACTTGGAGCTCCTGCTGCCCGACGCCTCGCCCGAGAAGGCGTGCGACATCTGGCACGCGGCCGGCGCACCGCTCGTGGTGATCACGCGCGGTGCTGGCGGCGTCCTCGCTTCGCTCGACGGCGAACGATTTCGGGTGCCGGCCGTGCCGGCGGTCGTCGCCGACACGGTCGGCGCGGGGGACTCCTTCACCGCCGGGTTGCTGCACCACCTCGGCGCCGTCGGACTCCTCGGCGGCCGGTTGTCGAGGCTCCGGCTCGACGAGGTGGCGGACGCGTGTCGGTTCGCCTCCCGTGTCGCGGCTCTGACCTGCTCGGTTCCAGGCCCGAACCCGCCGTGGCGGAGCCAGGTGGAGCGGCTTGCCGCGAGTGAGCCCGCCTGACGGGCGGATTGTCGTTCAACGGGACGTTGTCCCGAACCGTTGACGCGGTGACCGGATTGCGCTCATCATCGGCTCGCCACGATGTCATCGATGACATCCCTTTCCTTCCCGTGTCGTGGACGACGGCCGGGCAAGGAGTCACTTCCGATCAGTCCACGCCGGGCAGCAGGCCCGTTGCGCGGACCGGCCGCAGCGCAGGAGACCTCATGAGCCCTGTACGTGTATTCCGGCATGCCCACAGACGGCTGATTGCGGCGGCGACGGTGACCGTCTGCGCTCTCTCTGCCGCCCCGCTGGCTCCCCACGCCGCAGCGTCCGACGCGCCCTCGTACTCCGAGACCTACCGGCCCCAGTTCCACTTCACCCCGCAGAAGAACTGGATGAACGACCCCAACGGCCTCGTGTACTACAAGGGCGAGTACCACCTCTTCTACCAGTACAACCCCAACGGCAACTCCTGGGGCGACATGTCCTGGGGGCAAGCCGTCAGCACGGACCTCGTGCACTGGAAGCAGCTTCCGCTCGCGCTGTCGTACGACGACAAGGAGATGGTGTTCTCCGGCAGCGCGGTCGTCGACCGGGACAACACCACCGGGTTCGGCACGAAGCAGAACCCGCCCATGGTGGCGATCTACACCAGCCTCGACAAGGCCACCGGTGTACAGGCGCAGGCGCTCGCCTACAGCACCGACCGGGGCCGCACCTGGACCAAGTACCGGGGTAATCCCGTCCTGGACATCGGCTCCAAGGAGTTCCGCGACCCCAAGGTCCAGTGGTACGCGCCGACGAAGAGCTGGCTGATGACTGTTTCGCTCTCCACCGAGCACAAGGTGCGGTTCTACTCGTCCAAGAACCTCAAGGACTGGAACCTGCTCAGCGAGTTCGGTCCGGCCGGTGCGACGGGCGGTGTGTGGGAGTGCCCCGACCTGTTCCCCCTCCCGGTCGACGGGGACAAGAAGAGAACCAAGTGGGTGCTGGTCGTCAACCTCAACCCCGGTGGGATCGCCGGGGGTTCGGGAGCCCAGTATTTCGTGGGCGACTTCGACGGCAAGAAGTTCACGGCCGAGGACACCGGCTCGTACACCCCGCCTCCCGGCACCGTCCGGCAGGACTTCGAAGGCACGGGCTTCGGTACGTGGACGGCCAGTGGCACCGCCTTCGGTGACGGGCCCGCGGCAGGCGCCGTGGACGGACAGAGCGCGGTCACCGGCTTCGACGGCGCGGGCCTCGCCAACAGTTTCCACGGCGGTGACCGCACCACTGGCATCCTCACGTCACCCCAATTCACCGTCGACAGCGACTACTTGAACTTCAAGGTCGGCGGCGGACGGCACCCGCGCCGGGACGGAACGGTCCTGGAACAGGGAGACCCGCCCACGGGTACGGTCCTCGCCGACTTCGAGGGCGGCAGCTACGGCGACTGGACGACGACCGGCGACGCCTTCGGCCCGGCACCGGCCACCGGCACCCTCCCCAACCAACAGGAGGTCTCCGGATACCTGGGCGGCGGCCTGGTCAACACCTTCCGCGACGGCGACCCCACCACCGGCACGCTGACCTCGCCGGAGTTCACCCTCGACACGGACTACGTCAACTTCCTTGTCGGCGGCGGCAATCACCCGGCCGGCCACGAGAACCCCACCGCCGTAGAACTCCTCGTGGACGGGCAGGTGGTGCGCAGCGCGACCGGCAAGGACACGGAGGCGCTCAACTGGGCTTCCTGGGACGTCAAGGACCTCGACGGCAAGAAGGCGCAGATCAGAATCGTCGACGACAACACCGGAGGCTGGGGCCACCTCAACGTCGACCACATCGTGCTGTCCGATACGAAGGCTCAGCCCGTCTCCCAGGAGACCTCCGTCAACCTGATCGTCGACGGCAAGGTGGTCCGCACCGCCACCGGTTCCGACAACGAGACCCTCGACTGGGCCGCCTTCGACCTCCGTCCCTACGCGGGGAAGCAGGCGCAGATCCAGATCGTCGACATGAACACCGCCGGCATGGGCCACATCCTGGCCGACCAGTTCACTGCCGCCGCCGAGCCCGCCAAGTCCATTGTGCAGCGGGCGAATTGGGCCGACTACGGCAAGGACTACTACGCGGCCGTGTCCTGGGAGAACGCGCCGGGCGACAAGCGCTACATGATCGGCTGGATGAATGACTGGGAGTACGGCGGCGCCATCCCCACCTCTCCCTGGCGGAGCGCGCAGAGCGTTCCCCGGCAGATGGCTCTGCGCACCGTCGACGGCCGGATTCGGCTGACCAGCGAGCCGGTCGACAGCCTCACGTCCCTGCGGCAGAAGACCGCGGTGACGGCGACCGGTGTCCCGGTCAAGGACACCTCACAGCCCCTGGGCGGCCCGGCGGCCACGGGGAAGGCGCTCGACATCGAAGCGACGTTCTCCCTCAAGGACGCCGACCGCTTCGGCCTGAAGGTGCGTACCGGTGCCGGGGGCGAGGAGACCGTCATCGGCTACGACACCACCACACAGGAGCTGTACGTCGACCGCACCCGCTCCGGAGCCGTGGACTTCAGCGACGCCTTCCCCGGCGTACAGCGGGCACCCCTGAAGGCGAAGAACGGCAAGGTGAAGCTGCGGGTCCTGGTCGACCGGTCGTCCGTCGAGGTCTTCGGCGGCAGCGGCGAGGCAGCCATCACCGACCAGATCTTCCCGAACCCCGACAGCCAGGGAGTCCAGGTCTTCGCCGAGAACGGTTCGGTGACTCTGGACCAGGCCCGCGTCTGGCACCTGAACTCCTACCGCGACTGACCCGACCCCGACCACACAGGACACGCCACCATGAACAAGACTCTGGTCGCCGAATTCACCGCACGCGAGGGCGCGGAGGCCGACATCGCCCGCCTGATCCTGGAGTACGCCAAGGAGGTGCGCGAGGAAGACGGCAACCTCGCCTTCGAGGTCTACACCAAGGCGACCCAGCCCCGCGCCTACTGGATCTTCGAGGCGTACCGGGACGAGGCGGCCTTCCAAGCACACCTCAAGGCCCCCTACGGCGGCCCGTTCAACGCCGCACTCGCCCCGCTGATCGAGGAAGATGCCTCGGTGCTGACCTTCCTCGACCCGGTGACCTGACGCCGGAGGAGGCGTGGCGGGCGCGACGTCGACGACGGGGTCAGACCGCCATGCCTCCCATCTTCCAGACCGACAAGGACGTGACGGTGCTGCCCTCGCCGAAGAGCTGCAGGCCGAGGGAGTCCGTGCGGGACGGGTACGCCCGGGTGGTGATCGAGCGGTGCGTGTTCGCGTACGCCTCGATGATCGAGCGGTCGACAAACACGTCCAGGCTCAGTTTGCCGTCGACGAGGGCGAGTTGACCCTTCCGGATGCCGAGGTCCGGCACGGTGCTGGAGACGTTGCCGGACCGGGTCCGGTCGACGCCGAGCTCCTTGGCCGCCGTGTCGTAGAAGAGGCGGGTGCGTTCCTCGTCGCCCGGGCTGCGCAGGACGTCGAGACCGAGCGTGCCCGCACTGCCCGCCTCCATCGTCAGCTTGATGTGAAGCAGGTCTCCCTTGACCGAGGCGAGGGCGGCGTTCGCGTCGGAGACGGAGGTCGCACTGTCGATGGTTACGAGGGCCGCGCCGTCGTGGAGGCCCGCGACTTCGGCCACCGGCTCGAAAGCGAGGTCCCCGTCCTCTCGCTGGGACAGCGCGATCGGCAGGCCGGCGTTGTGCGCCCATCCGGAGTCGTAGTGGCCCTGCTCTGAGCGCCGGTCCTGGGCGATGGTGAAGACCAGAGAGCGCCCCTTGTCGTCGACCGTGCCGCTAGGGCCGGTGAAGTTCCGGGAACGCGTCGACTCGCTGAACACGCGCGCCCGCGACCGGGGGCGTCGAGGACGCGCGGGCCGCGCTGCTCGACTGGCTCACCGCGCTCGTGGAGTACGCCGCATCCGCGCGGGGCACGGCCGTGGCGCTGATGCGGGACGAAGCCGGCATGGGCCAGGAGCAGCCCTGCGACCGCGTCACGGACGCCGGTGAACCGCTGTTGAAGCGGGCGGTCGACGCCGGTGCGGTGTCGGCCCGGGTGACCTCGGCGGATTTGCTGACGCTGGTAACCGGCATCGTCCTCGCCACCGAGCACCACCGGGATCCCGCTGCGGAGGCGGATCGGCTGCTCGCGCTGGTGGTGCGGGGAATCAGCCCGTGACGGGAGGGCGGCAAGAGGTGGCGTACGTGTAAACGGCTTCCGGCCGGTTGCCGACCCAGCGTCCGTAACCGACTCCTCGTCCGCATCGGAGATGTGGACGTGCCCGGTGCCTGAAGGCGCCGGATGACGACGGCCGCCCGCACCTTCGTGCAACGGGATGCGAGCGGTCGTCGGTCGGCTGCCTCAGAGGCCGAGGGCCTGGGCCAGCAGGGCGCGGGAGTGGGCGCGCTCGTTGGGGTCGGCGATGATGTCCTGGACCATCACCTCGTCAACACCTGCGGCCCTGGTCATCTGCTCCAGCTGGTCCCGTACGGTCTGCGGGCTTCCGGCGAGCTGGCGGGGCCAGCGGCCGTCCGTGATGAGCGTGGGGGCGTCCTTCTGCGCCTGGCTGAGTTCACGCTCGGCCTCGGCGACGGTGGGTACGACCGCGGCCGTGCCCACGCGGCCCAGGCGTGCCATCAAGGCGGTCCGGGTCCAGTTCAGGCGCTGCGCCTCGGCGTCGGTGTCGGCGACTACGGCACTGACGGAGAGGATGCCACGGCCTGCGGACGCCCCATCGGTGGCGGGCCCCGCAAACGCGGAATGGCGGAGCAGGGCCCGGCCGGCATCATCGGGGTTGATGAAGCCCGCGAAGGCGTAGCCGAGGCCGAGTTCGCCTGTCATGCGGGCGCTGTTGCCGGAGGAGCCGAGGATCCACACCTCGGGCCGTGAGGTGACGCCCGCGGCCGGGTTCAGGCGCGCGAAGGCGTAGCCCGCGGGGAAGCGGCCGTCGAAGTAGGCGAGTACTTCCTGGACCTGCTCCGCGAAGTCGTCGGTGGGCGGTACGTCACGGTCGCGGCGCAGGGCGAGGTCGACCAGGGGGCCCGCGGTGGCGCGGCCGAGGCCGAGGTCGATGCGGCCCGGCGCGAGGGCTTCGAGCTGGAGGAAGGTCTCGGCGACCTTGAAGGGGCTGTAGTGGTTGAGGAGCACCGCACCGGAGCCGACCCGGATGCGCGAAGTGGCGCTGGCCGCGAGCGCGATGAGGATTTCCGGCGCCGAGGAGGCGGTGCTGGCGGAGTCGTGATGCTCGGCGTACCAGATGCGGTGGTAGCCGAGGTCCTCCGCCTGCTTCGCGGCGTCGATCGAGTCCTTGAGGGCTTGGCCCTTGTCGCTTCCGGGGGCGACGGTGGAGAGCTCGACGAGGGAGAGTTTCATGATCTTTCGTTCCTTGCTGCCGGCTCGGTTGCGGGGTCGGCGGGACATACGTGTGGTGGGCAGGCTGCTCGGCGTCCGCAGGGCTCGGCGGCTGTGCGGCTCTGGCCCATCACGCCCTGGGGCTCGAGGGCCAAGGGCCGGGGCCGGGGCCGGGACCGCAGCACGGTTGGGGCCAGGACGTTCTTCACGCCCCGTCATGTCACCGTTGCTGCGGCCCCGTGCGGGTACTGCTCCGTCCGCGCGTCCGTTCAGCGGTGGGCGGCGCGGTTCATCTCGACGATGTCGTCCAGGGTGGGGTTGGCCGGGAGGCCGGCGAAGCGCTCCATCATGCTCTCGCGGACAGCTGCGTCCTTGACCGGGTCGGCCGCGGCCAGTGCGCCCGGGAGCTCGTCGAGAGTCAGCTCGGTGCAGTAGGCCGGGCCCATCGGCTGCTGGCGCCACGAGTCGGCCAGCACGCCGGCGTCGTACGGGTCGAAGCCGGTGTCGTCGACCAGGGTCATGGCCACCTTCCGTGCCGCCTCGGAGTCACCGGCCACCGGGATGGCGATGCGGCCCGGCGTGCCGGCGGGGACACCGCGGGTGCGCTGGGTCTCGGCGAGAGCGGCGTTCCATGCCTTGGTCACGGGCCGGCCGAGGAGTTCGGAGGTGTGCACGCTTTCCACCCTGCCGTCTTCCACTTCCTTGCTCCGCCCGCCGAGGTGCGGGTAGTAGTTCGAGGTGTCGATGACCACCGTCTCGTCGGGCACCGAGGCGAACAGGCCCGTCAGCTGCCCCGCCACGCCGAACGGGATCGACAGGATGATCACGTCCCTGCCCTGGACCGAGTCGTCCAGGGCCACCGCGCGGGCGCCGGCTTGAAGTACCTCGGCCGTGACGGCCACGGGGCCCCGGGCGTCCGCCACCTGCACGTCGTGCCCGGCGAGGCTGAGCTTGGTGGCCAGGTTGCCGCCGATGGCTCCAGCTCCGATAACGGTAATCTTCATGATTTGTCCCTCCAGAAGTGCGCCACACTGGGGCGGCGTGAGGTGATGACGGTGTGGTGGTGTCGGCGCACTCGCCGCGATACCGGCGGGTGGCACCAGGGTGTTCAGAGCACAGGCGTGAGCCGTGGCCCCTGTGCGCGGTAGCCGTCGGCCATGACCGCGCGGAGACGGCTCAGTGACTCTTCGTCGCTGGCGCCGTAGCCCTTGATCCAGGCAACGGAGAGGGCCGCGAGGAACAGGTCTAACTGTGCACCGAGAGCCGTACGTGACCCGCCGCCTGCGCAGCGCGTACGTACGCGTCGGTGGCCGTGATCAGGTTGCTGCAGGAAGGCGTGAGCGGGTTGTCCGGCTCCTGTGCCCTGGCCGCGGCCATGAGCGGTTCCGGCGGTCCGCTGAAGGCGCTGAAGTACGCCTCCATCGCCCGCAGCCACAGTGCCAACGCCTCGGCGGCATCAGAGAGTTGCTCGATGTCCGCCTGGCGGGCCACGAGCTCCTCGAAACGCGTCTGCAGCACGGCCGCGAGCAGGGCATCCCGGGTGGGGAAGTGCCGGTACAGCGTGCCGGCACCGACGCCAGCCTCATTGGCCACCGCCTCCAGGGAGGCGTCGACCCCGTAGGCCAGGAAATGGCGCTGGGCCGCTTCCAGGAGGGCCGCACGGTTGCGCCGGACGTCAGCGCGGGGCTTACGCCCCTGCCGTTCCATGCTGCTCATGCGTCCTCCGTTCTCGAGCGACCGCCTGGGTTCATTAAAACGGAGGATGCCTCCGTACGTATTCAATGTAAAACGGAGGCAGCATCCGGTCAAGTTCAGGCCCGCGCCGGAAATGCCTGCGGGGCGCCAGTGACGGTGTCCCCGGCGCCGCGCCGGAAATGCCTGCGGGGCGCCAGTGACGGTGTCCCCGGCGCCCCGCACGAGTGAGTGCGGACGAGCTGTCAGATCTCGCTGAAGTCCCCCGAGAGCGCAACCGCCATCCGCAGGTGCGGAGCTGCCTCGGCTTGACGGCTCTGCTGCTCGGGCGCGCGGCCCAGCATCAGCCGGGCGTACTGCTCCACAGGGTCGAGCTCGACGACCTTGCGCAGTTCCAGTTCCATCTCCGCGCTCTGCAGCTGCGCCGAGTGGTAGTAGGAGCGGGCGAGCATAAGCCGCGGGCCTACCCGCTCCGGAGTCTCATCGGTCAGCGTTGCGAGTGCGCCGCCGCCGTGTACTCCTTGGCATCGAAGAGCATCTGCGCGCGTTCCCAGCGCTCCGTCGCGGTTCCCTGGTCGTAGTGGGTCGTGTCCACTGTTGTCGCCGCCTTCCGGGGCGTCAGCAGCGGCAGATGGTCACGCATCCCATCGAACTGTCGACGACCGGGCGCAAAGAACAGGCGAGCGGAAGGCTGCCGGCCAGGGCGCCGTCGGGGCTGTGCGGGCGAGGGCGCACCGCGGACGCCCCTCGGGGCGGTGCTCGGGATGCCCCGGCGTCCGATCGCAGGGGAGAAGCGTGGGCTACTCCTCGTCGTCCCAGTCGCGATAGCCGTTCTCCAAGAGCGCGCGCAGGCGATCGAGGGAGTTCTCGCTGGTGGCGCCGGTGCCCCTGATCCATGCCACGGAGACGACGGCGAGGAACAGGTCGTATCCATGGACCGACGGATGGACGTACCCCGCGCGCTGCGCGGCGCGCACGTACTCTTTTGTGGCGCCGATGAGGGTGTCGCATGGCAGTGTGAGCGGGTTGTCCGGTTCCTGTGCTCTGGCCGCAGCCATGAGCGGTTCGGGCAGTCCGCTGAAGGCGCTGAAGTAGTCCTCCATGGCCCGCAGCCATTGCCGCAGCGCCTCGGCGGCGTCGCCGAGTTGCGCGATGTCCGCCTGGCGGGCCACGAGCTCTTCGGAGCGCGTCTGCAGTACGGCCGCGAGCAGGGCCTCCCGCGTGGGGAAATGCCGGTACAGCGTGGCGGGCCCGACGCCCGCCTCCTTGGCCACCGCCTCCAGGGACGCGCCGACCCCGGATTCCAGGAAGTGATGCTGTGCCGCTGCCAGCAGGGCGGCACGGTTGCGCTGCACGTCCGCGCGCGGCTTGCGCTCCTGCTGTCCGCCGACGCTCATGCGCTCTCGCCTCCCGCGAATCCGCGACGCATCAAACGGAGAGTCTCTCCGATCCTGTCGAGGATAAAGCGGAGGCTGCATCCGGTCAATTCGAGGCGCCTGCCGGCGGCCTGGCCACGCCTCCCACCTGCGATGAGGCCCCCGCGGGCGTTGCGCTCACCCCGGGCCGGGCGTGTCGTCTGTCGCCTGCGGATCCCCTCTCTTTTGACAATACGGAGGAGCCCTCCGTATTGTCCAAGGTAAACGGAAGTATCCTCCGTTTTCTTGCGCTTCGTTTGAAGGGGTGGTCATGACCCGCTCTCAGATGCTCCTGGGCATGCAGTTCACCAGCGGCTACGGGGCCGAACCCGGCGCATGGCGACTGCCCGGCGTGAACCTGTCCAGCTACACCGACATGGACCAGTTCGTGCGGTACTCGCAAGCGGCCGAGCGCGGCAAGATCCAGCTGCTGTTCATCGCGGACACCCCTGTCCTGGACGTGGACCTCGAAGACCAGGCACCGCACTTCCCGATCGACCCCCTGCTGGTCCTGACCGCCATCGCGCGCGAGACCGAGCGGATCGGCCTGGTGGCCACCGCCTCCACCACCTTCAACGAGCCCTACAACCTGGCCCGCCAGTTCAAGGCCCTGGACGTGATCAGCCGCGGCCGGGCCGGCTGGAACGCGGTCACCACCTCCGACCCCGCCGCGGCGGCGAACTTTGGCCGCGAGATTCCTCCACGCGCGGAGAAGTACGAGCGCGCCCATGAGGTCGTCCAGATCGTGCAAGGGCTGTGGGGCAGCTGGGAGAAAGATGCGTGGCTGCGCGACGTGGCAGGCAAGCGGTTCGCCGACATGGACAAGATCCAGCCGGTCAACCTGCAGGGGCGTCACGTCGCCTCCCGAGGTCCGCTGCCCATCCCGCCCTCCGAGCAGGGCCAGCCAGTCGTCTTCCAGGCGGGCGGCGGCGGATACGGCCTGGAACTGGCGGGCCGGTACGCCAACGGCGTCTACGCCAACCCGATGACCATCGAGGACGGCATCGCCCAGCGCAACGCCCTGCGGGATGCCGCGAAGCGCGCCGGACGCGACCCGGACGAGGTGAAGATGCTCGCCGGCTTCATGCCGACCATCGCCGCCTCCCGACGGGCCGCACTCGACCGACGGCGCTTCCTGGACGAGTCCGTCGACCTGCGTCAGCGCGTGCGCTACCTCGGTGCAATGATCGGCCTGCCGCTCGGCTATGGGCAGATCGACGAGCCGCTGACCGCGCGCCAGCTCGCCGACGCCACGCCCAGCCCGCATGATCCGCGCTCCGCTCGTGCCCTTGAGGTGGCTCGGGAGGGTTGGGCCCTGCGCGATGTACTCGCGCACGGTGTCATCGACTACCACCCCGTTGTCGCCGGTACGGCCGCCGACGTGGCCGACCACATGCAGGAGTGGTTCGAGGCGGGCGCCGCCGACGGCTTCTCCCTGGCAATCGACGGCTACCACGACGGTGTCGACGCCTTCGTAGACCAGGTCGTCCCCCTCCTGCAGGAACGCGGCCTGTTCCACCTCGACTACGAAGGCCCCACCCTGCGTGACCACCTCGGCGCCCCCGCCCAGTACGGGCTCGACCCCCGACTCACAGAATCGGCCCAGTGATGCCCACCACCCCGACCATCGACACCCCGACCGCGCAGGCGTTCCGTAACGCGATGGCCGCTGTCGCCTCCCCGGTCGCCATCGTCACGACGATGGACGGCCACCGGCCGCACGGCACCACGGTCAGCGCCTTTGCCTCCCTGTCCCTGACACCGCCCATGGTCGTGGTGTCGCTGGACAACCGCTCCCAGCTGCTGGCGCTCATCCGCCGCACCGGCCGCTTCGGCCTCAACATCCTGGGCACGCACCAGGACGGCCTGGCCGCATCCTTCGCTCGCTCGGGACGGGACAAGTTCGACAACGTCATCTGGTCGCCGAGCGAGGATCTCCCGCGCCTGCCGGGCTCGGCGGCCTGGATAGCCGCCGAGGTCGACGAGTACGTCCGTGCTGGGGACCACACCGTCCTGCTCGCCCGCGTGGTCACCGCCGAGCAGGGCGAGGAAAGCCTGAGCCCGCTCACGTACCACCGGCGCGCTTTCGGGACCCACGCGCCGCTTCGATCCTGACTCCGCTCGGTTCGTGTCGGGACAGTGAGAGGGCATCCGTCATGGCGAATGCCCTCTCGTTTGCGTCGTGTCACCGGATGGCTGCGCTCGTGCAGCATCGCCGCTCGCGACAGCAGGGTGTGACGCCCGCCGATCGTGGAGCCCCGCTCACCTGCGACGAGATGGGGAGGGGCCCCAACCCTGACGGTGTTGTGAGCGGCCTCATGCGGGGCTGTCCACGGCGTCGGGGACACGCAGGCGGGCCACGACGTCGATGCATGCAGGCCGATCGCCGGCCTGGCCGGCGGTGAGAACGAGTGCCAACGGTCGGCAGCGGCTGTAGGCGGCGGAGAGGCTGATCTCTGTGGTCAGTTCGCCACGGGACCGGCCGCGTCTCACAAGCGCAATACCTGTGCACTCTCTCGTCGTCTGAGCCGTTGGCCCACACGGCCGCCAGCGCTGCAGGGCTGACTGCGTGTCAACGATGGTTAGCGGGCCAAGGCCCGCGGATCGGCCGTCGCGGGACCGGAACGGCTGTCCGAGTGCCGGTTTCCAGCGTGGCGTCGACGATGATGCCGTGGTCGGGCGAGAGGGAGCAGGCGGGATCGGTTCGGGCGGCGTCACCGGTCAGGGCGTAGGCCTGGCAGCGGCAGCCGCCGAAGTCCTTGCTCCGGAGGTCGCAGGTTTGGCAGGGGGAGGGCATCCACTGCGTGCCACGGAAGCGGTTGAAGGCTGGCGAGTGCTTCCAGAGCCAAGACAGGGGTTGGTCGAAGGCGTTCGGGGCGTCGAGGTCTGGGAGAGAGGCTGCGGCAGGACAGGGAAGCGCGGTGCCGTCGGGGGCGATGGTGAGGGACACTGCGCCCCAGCCCCCCATGCACGGCTTCGGCTTACCGGAGAAGTAGTCCGGCTCCACCCAGGTGATGTCGATGGCGCCGTCGAGACTCTTGCGCCAGCTGTCAATGACCGTGTTGGCATGGGTGAGTTGATCGCGCGTGGGCATGAGAGTTGCGCGGTTGAGCAGTCCCCATCCGTAGAATTGGGCGTTGGCCAGCTCGATCCGGTCCGCCTGCCAGTCCACGGCGAGTTGCATGATGGCGTCGATCGCGTCGAGATTTTCGTGATGCAGCACGACGTTGAGGCCCAGAGGCAGACCGCGCTCCTTGATGAGCCGCGCCGCCGCCTTCTTATCCTCGAATGAGGGATGGCCGGCGATCTTGTCGGAGCTGGCTGGGTCGGAGTGCTGGACGGAGAGCTGCACGCTGTGCAGGCCGGATGCAGTGAGTGCTGTGAGGCGTTCGGGTATGAGGTCGAAGCGTGGAGTCGGATGAGGTTGAGGGCGCTGGTGGTGTGGTCGAGGTGGGTCTTGGCAAAGGGTGCGGTAGCGTGCTCGGCGCAGGCCGGTGGTGTGGGTGGCCTGGCGGATGGCGCCCTCGATCCCGGCGCGGAGCCCATAGTAGCGTTGCCAGGTTCCGCCCTGTTGCTGGGCGCGGGCGGTGCGGATGGCCTCGGTGAGCTCACGGGGGTAGAGGCTGAGCTGGCGGCCCTTTTGGACGACGTCGTTCCAGGTGGCGCTGGTCTTTCCGGTCGGACAGACGGCTCGCCGTTCCACACCCTCGCCGACTTCAGAGGCCCGGCCGAGGGCGGGCTCGGCATCGACCCGCGCACGTACGACCTGGTCGTCGTCAAGCTCGGCTACCTGGAGAGGGAGTTGCACGATATGGCCGCCGATTGGCTGCTCGCGCTCACGCCCGGCGGCTTCGACCAGGACCTGCTGCGCCTGGGCCACCACCGGGTGGAGCGCCCGCTGTACCCGTTCGACGAGGAGGCCTACGAGGCCGGGACGGACGGCCCCGACCTCACGCCGGTCCTCCTCTAGCGGCGGCTCAACCCATCCACTGTGCCTCGTACTTGGCGTACGTCCCGTCGTGCGTTGCCAGATGCACGAACTGGGTCACGTACTCCTGGAAGTCCCGGTCGCCGCGCGGCGTCGCATACGCCTTCTCCGCGAACGTGAACGGCTTGTCGGGGTGGATCGAGCACAGCTCGGGGTGGAGCTTGGACTGGTAGAGCGTCTCGCTCGCGTCGGTCATCATCACGTCCGCCCGGCCCGCCACGATCTCGTCGAAGATCGTGGTGTTGTCCGGGTGGACCTTGATGGTGGCCTGCTTGATGTTGGCGCGGGCGAACTGCTCGTTCGTGCCACCCGGGTTGACGATCACCGTCGTCCCGGCCTGGTCGATGTCCTTGAGCGTCTGGTACTTGTTCTTGTCCGCGCAGCGCACGATCGGCGTCTTGCCATCCTCGCGGGTCGGCTCGCTGAAGTACACCTGGCGGGCGCGGGGCAGGGTGATCGAGACGCCGCCGACGCCGATGTCGCACTTCCCGGCCGACAGGTCCGTCGTCAGGTTCGCCCACGTGGTGTCCACGAAGCGGGCCTTGGCGTCCAGGCTCTTCGCGAGGTCCTGAGCCATGTCGATGTCGATGCCGCTGTACGAACCGTCCTTCGGGTCCTTGTACGTGAACGGCCGGTAGTCGCCCGTGGTGCACACGCGCAGCACCCCCGACTTCGGCACGGCGTCCAGCAGGCTCTCCTGCTGCTTCTTCGCGGGCCGGTTCGCCGCTGTGGGCGCGGCCGGCGCGGCGGCGGTCAGGGCCAGCAGGCAGACCAGGGCGGACAGGGTGGCGGCACGTTGCTTGGACGCGCGGCGGCTCATCGCGGCTCCTCGGCAAGAGATCGGTGCAGGGTGAAGAGATCACTCAGGGGCACACCCTGACAGAAGAGTTCGCGCAGGTGAAGAAGGTGTCCACGGGTCGGGAACGGGGAGCAGCGGCGGCAGAATGACGCGCATGACACACCTGCACGCACCGTTCGGCCCCTGGCAACCGGCACCGCTGACCGAGGTCGTGGCGCGGTTCGAAGGGCTCGGCGTGCCCTGGTGGGTGGCCGGAGGGTACGCGATCGAGCTGGCGGCCGGCCGACGGCTGCGCGCTCCACCACAAGGCCAAGGCCCCCGGCCCAAGGGCGAACTGGACTTCGGAGCGGCGCTGCCGGCCCTCATCCCGGGGCAGCGCCACTGGCTCGGCGACGCGCTCGCCACGACGTACAGGGACGACCATCCCTGGATGGGCGGCTGCGCGGCTGACCTGTTCACGCCGAGGCGAGCCACAGTTCGGGGCCGAACACCTCGTAGTGGATGTCGGCCGCCGCCACACCCTTACCGAGCAGCTGCTCGCGCACCGCGCGCATGAAGGGCAGGGGGCCGCAGAGGTAGGCGCGGGTGCCGGGGGCGACCGACACGTCGGTGAGGTCGGCCCTGCCGGTGCGGCGGCGCGAACCGGGCTCCTCGTACCAGAAGTAGCTTGTGGCGTCCGGGAGTTAGGCGGCGAGCGCCTCGTGCGCGGCGCGCAGCGCGTGCGTGCCGGGGGAGCGGTCGGCGTGCACGAGGTGACGGGACCCTCGTGCCGCGCGTCCACCAGCTCTTCCAGCACGGCCAGCACCGGGGTGCAGCCGATGCCCGCGGAGGCGAGCAGCAGGGGCGCGCCGTCGGCCGCCAGGACGAGGCCGCCGTACGGGGCCGAGACCCGCAGCAGGTCGCCCTCGCGCACATGCCCGTGCAGATGCCGCGAGACCTCGCCGTCGGGCGTCGTGCCCGTCCCGCGCACCCGCTTCACCGTGATCGAGCGGGTCGCCGCGGAGGGCGCCCCCGTCAGGCCGTACTCGCGTATCTGCCGGGCGCCGTGGGCAAGTTCGACCTGTACGGACACGCACTGTCCCGCGCGGAATGCGAGGGTCGGGCGGCCGTCGGCCGGACGCAGCAGGGGCGACGCGACGTCAGGCGTCTCCTCGGCGCGGGACACGACCTCCCACTCCTGCCACCCGTCCCCGCCGACCGCGCCCCGTTCCGTGTAGAGGCGCTCCTCGATGGTGACGAGGGCGTTCGCCATCAGCCAGTACACCTCGTCCCAGGCGCTGGCATCTCCGGCGTGACCGCGTCGCCGAGCACCTGGGCGATGGCCGCGAAGAGGTGCCGGTGCACCACGGGGTACTGGTCGGGGCGCACGCCGAGGGGGCGTACTTGTGCACGATGCGTAGGAGCATCACGTCGGGCCGGTCGTGCGGGTGCTCCGCTCCACCAGATACGTGGCGAACGCGGCGATGGAACCGCGAGGGCCTGGCGCTGGGTGCTGGCCGCCTGGTTGCCGCGGTTGAACAGGTCGCGCAGCAATTCGGGGTGGGCGGCGAACAGCTGCTCGTAGAACAGCCCGCTGATGTCCTCGATGGCGGCACCGACGGCGGGGAGGGTGGCGCGGACGACGGCGACCGACTGGGTGGCGAGCATCGGCGGGACTCCTTAATTGGATTCGTGTTTGAGCGTGTGGGTGGTGCGCAGATACGGGCTCGAGTTCGCCAAGGCCCTCCAACTGCTCACTGAAGGACAGGAGTTCGGGCCCGGCGGTGCGCTGTGTCGGGCCGCCCTTGCCCTCGCCCTCGCCCGTACGGACCCGGAGGCCGCGCAAGGCGTGGTGCTCCCGCGGAACGGGGCGTCCGTGGCGCACGACGCCTGGGCCGAGGCCTGGCGGAGTCACGCACAGGCGGAGCCGCTGCGCCGGGAGGGCGGCGGCCCGCTGGAGGTCGCGGCGGAGGAGGCGAGGTGGGCCCTGCGCGCCCACGACGACGCGGCGGCCGCCGCGTGCACCGCCGAACTGGCGGCGGACATCGCGGCGGCCTGCGGCCGCACGGCTCTCGCGGTCGAACTGCTGTGCAGTGGCGATGCGTTGCGCGACGGTCACCGCAGCGGCGCCGCCTACTGCGCACCGGTGCCCCGCCGCTGCGAGACGGCGCTGCGCGACGTCGTCGGGGCCGAGGCCGAGCGCACTACCGCGTGACGCCAGGCGCGTGGCCAGCACGGGTCAGAGCAGAAAACCCGCGGGGAATGGGTCGGTCGGGTCGAGACGGAACTGCGAGGTCCCGGTGACCCAGGCTCGGCCGGTGATGGACGGCAGCACCGCGGGGTGCGTCCCGACCGTCGTCTCGCCCAGCACGACCCCCGCCCCACGACCACCCTGATGCCCCCAGAGCCACACGTTCAGGCGACAGCAACACGGACACCAGCCCACATGCCGCCCTCTTAGCGATCAGACGGCTCGAAATGTCGATGCGAACTGACAACGCTGGGCACCGGGTCGTCGTCCGCGTGGGCGGCGCTGGCCGGTGCGGATTCGGTTGACGTCGAGTGATCAGTCAAGGTCCGCGAGGTGGTCGGCGGCGCCCCCGTGCCACTCGATCATGAACAGGGTGGCGTCGTCGCTGGTGTGCCCGCCCCGTTCCGCCTTCAGCGTGTGAGAGAGCCAAGTCAGATCCGCCCGCACCCCGCCTGACGACTCCTCCGCCAGGCGGTCGACGCACTGGATGAGACGCTCCTCACCGAACGGCTCCTCGCCGGCGACGTGTTCCTCGATGATGCCGTCGGTGTAGCACAGCACCCGGTCGCCCGGCTGGAGCATGTGCTGTCTGATCCGGGGCTGCTCACCGCCGAAGCCGACGGGCAGTGTTGTTGCGCTCTCCAGCTGCCGCACGACCCGGCCACCGCGGATCAGCAGCGGCGCGGGGTGGCCCGCGTTGACCAGCTCCATCTCACCGGTGGCGATGTTGAGGTGCATCAGCTGCGCCGTGACGAAGTGGTCGGGCCCGAACTGCCGGGAGATGGCATCGTCCATGTACCCGTACTTCTCCTCCAGGCTGACGAACACGCGCCGGGCGTGCCGGTAGGCGCCGATGGCGACGGTCGCCATCACGGCGGCGTCCAGGCCGTGACCCATCGCGTCGATCACGGCCGCGTGCAGGATGTTTTCGTTGAGGGCGTAATCGAAGCTGTCGCCGGCGACGCGGTAGGCGGGCTCCAGGATGCCGGCCACCGCGACCTGCGAAACGGTCATCGTCAACGGCGGCAGCAGGCTCCACTGGATCTCCGCGGACACGCTCATCGGCTCCCGGCGCCGGGCCAGGAAGAACTGGTCGGTGTAGGAGTTCTTGGTGATCAGCATGTCGGCGACCAGGCCGGCGAGCCGGCGCAGCAGCCGCCGGTCGTCGTCGCTGACAGTATCCAGGGTCAAGGCCATCACACCGACCTGGTCGCTGCCGTCCAGCAGCGGCAGGTACATCCGCACGCCGCCCTGGGCCTGCGGCACCTCGACGACATCCGCGCGCAGGAACGCCCGGCCGGCGGGGGAACCGACCACCGGCTGGGGCTGGCCGACGTGCAGCTTCCTGCCCGGCAGCGGCACCAGCAACTCCTGCGCGTAGTCCTGGAGCAGGATGGAGACGTCACGGCCGCCAAACCTGACCACCTCCTCCGCGATCAGCGGAGCGATCAACTGCGGCGGCATCAGCCGTGCCCTGTCCAGCAGCACGCCGAGCAGCCGCTCGCCGAAACCCTCCGACCGGTCCACGCTCTCCTCAGCCATGACCCGTCTCGCCACCTCCTCCCGCCACCCATGCCGCTCACCGCCTTCACACAAGATGACCTGGAAAGCCGCCTGCGCGGCCTATTACGCCATGTGCGGCATGTCAGATGTCACCACACGCTGTCACGGTGATCGCGGCCCCAGGGACGCACTCAGCCTGTGGCACTGCCTCACCGCTTAATCCTGAGCATTACTTCAAAGGATCCACACCCAACTGCATTCGCCTCGGGCGCGAACACTCGAACTCCACTTGGGACCGGCATTCCCTCACGCTCGCTTCCGATGTCAGCAGCGATGGCCAGCGCGCCCAGAGCGTCGTCGATGGCACTGACGACCAGCGCGCTCAGGAGCCGGCCCTTGCTCCAAGCGGCCGCAACGACGAAAAGCACGGCCTTTGGCAGGCGTCGGGCGAGCCGGTGAGGTGAGTCAAAGGCGGGAGCGCATCGGCACACCGCGCGTTCACGCCGTCGTGTGTCGAGGCGGGGGATCTGCCCCGGATCGGCGATCGGCTCCAGCAAGGGGTGCAGCGGGCGGGCGTTCGCGATGCCCTGATGGGGCCGATGGGAGTTGTTTTGCCGCACCGCTGATCAGAGCGATCGATGTGTTGCCACTACACACTGACAGGGGCGGCGTCATCCGCCGCCCCGCTCTCGGCCACTGGTTCCTTCTGGAGCGCCGCTGCGTTCCCGTGCGTTCAGAGGGTGGGATCGTCGAACTGGTCGAGAAGGGCGTCGGTGAGTGTGTCGCTCATCGAGGCAGCGGCAGCATTGTGTAGTGACAGTTCAGCCCAGATGACTTTGCCACCCGATGTGTATCGCGTGCCCCACCGCTGGGCGAGCTGCGCCACCAAGAACAGCCCACGTCCACCCTCGTCCGTTGTCGCTGCCCTCCGCACATGTGGAGAGGTGCTGGACCCGTCCGACACCTCGCAGGTCAGGCTGCGTTGGTGCAGCAGCCGCACCTTGATGGGTGGCGAGCCGTATCGGATCGCATTGGTGATCAGCTCGCTGAGAATGAGTTCAGTGGTGAACCCGATGCCCTCCAGGCCCCACGCTTGCAGTTGCGCCCCACACTCCGCACGTACCGGGGCCACCGCCGCCGGATCCGGCAACACCTCCCAGTGCGCCACCCTCGAAGGCTCGAGCAACCGGGTGCGCGCCACCAGCAGCGCGATGTCATCGGCCGGGTGCGCCGGCAGCATCGCGTCGATCGCCGCCTGACACGTCTCCTCCGGAGTGCGCCCCGCCCCCTCCAGCGCCCCGCGCAGCAGGTCCAGTCCGGTGTCGATGTCCCGATCGCGGTTCTCGATCAGCCCGTCGGTATACAGCACAAGTCGTGAGTTCTCGGGCAAGTGCAGCTCGGTGGCCTCAAAGGGGTGGCTGCCCAGGCCGAGAGGTGGCGAAGCAGGCACTTCCGGATAGGCGACGGTCCCGTCCGGATGCACCACCGCCGGGCCCAGGTGTCCTGCTCGCGCCGTCGTGCACACTCCCGTGACCGAGTCGTAGATCGCGTACAGGCAGGTCGCCCCCGTGACCGATTCGGCGTGGCTCTGCGGGCCGCCGCCGTTGCCCTCGTCACTGTCGATGCGGCTGACCAAGTCGTCCAAATGCCCGAGCAGTTCGTCCGGCGGCAGGTCCAGGGCGGAGAAATTGTGTACCGCCGTGCGCAGGCGCCCCATCGTCGCGGCCGCGTGCAATCCGTGGCCGACCACGTCGCCGACCACCAGCGCCACCCGGGCGCCCGGCAGCGGGATGACGTCGAACCAGTCCCCGGCCACCCCGGCTTCAGCGGGCAGGTACCGCCAGGCCACATCCAATGCGTCCTGCTCCGGTACCCCCTGCGGCAGCAGACTTCGCTGCAGGGTCACCGCCATCGAGTGCTCACGGGTGAAGCGGCGGGCGTTGTCGATGGCCACCGCGGCCCTCGCCGCCAGCTCCTCCGCGAAGGAGAGGTCTTCTTCCTTGAACGGCGGCGAATCCCCCCTGCGCCAGAAATTCGTCGTACCCAGCACCACACCACGCGCCTGGAGAGGCGCCGTCAGCAGCGAATGCACCCCACGCTCCAGGGCCATACTGGCCCCGTCAGGGTCCTGCTCCCGCCACCCCCAGGCCTGTCGCAGGTCGCCCTCCAGCACTGCCCGCCCTGCTTCCAGGGCCCGCGCCTGCGGAGCCGCCGGCGAGTAGGTGATCAGCTCTCCGACCGGGTAGACCCCCTCCCGTTCCTGATACCCCACGCTGATTGCGGTACGGCGCATACCCGCCGTCCTGGTCGGCTCCCCGCCCCTCTCCACCGACTCCAGCAGATCGACGGTGACGATGTCGGCAAACCGCGGGGTCGCCACATCCGCCAGTTCCTGCGCGGTGCGCGCCACGTCCAGCGTGGTACCGATCCGCACCCCCGCGTCGTACAGGAGCGTCAGCCGCTCCCGCGTCACCGCCGCCCGTCCGGTGACCGCTGCCAGCTCTGTGGTGTCCCGCAACGTCACCACCCAGCCGGCCGGACCGCCGTACGGGGCAGTGGGCCGCATACTGACCGCCAGCAGGCGGTCCCCCGCGCGATGCACCTCATCTGTGGTCGGCTCACCCGACGCCAGCAGCCGCGCCATATCCGCATCCAACGGCAGTTCTGCCACCTGCCGCTGTTCCGCATCCGCCGGCAGCTCCAGCAGCCGCCGCGCCTCGTCGTTGGCCAGCATCAGCCGTGCGTCGGCACCGATGATCAGGACCCCCTCCCGGACCGCGTGCAGCACCGCGTGATGGTGTTCGTACATCCGCGTCATCTCCGCCGGGCCCAGACCGTGCGTCTGCCCATGCAATCGCCTGGCCACCAGTGCCGTCCCGAGGGTGGACAAGGCGAGCGCGGCCGCCCCGGCACCGAAAATGATCGGCATTTGCCTGGCCCACAGCGTGGTTACCCTGTGGACCTTGATTCCGGCGGACACCAGGCCGACGACCGAGCCGCGGTCATCGGTCACCGGTACCACCGCCTGGATGACCGGCCCGCTGCCCTCGGGCACGGGCAGTCCGCGGGCCCGCTCGATGGTGGTACGGCCTTCCAAGGACGGTTTGATGGTGCCGATGAACTTCTCCCCGATCCGTCGCGGGTCTGGGTGCGTATAGCGAATTCCGTTAATGTCCATGACAACGATGAAGTTCACGCCTGCCCTCTTACGGGCTGCTTCGGCACGCGGCTGCAGCACGGCCGTCGGATCCCCGCTGTTCAAGGCCTGGACTGTGCCCGGGGCGTTCGCGAACGTCTCCGCTGCGGTCAGCGCCTGGCGTGCTGCCTCCCGCGTACTGTCGCGACCCGCCTGGAGCACCAAGGCCGTCACCGCGGCCGCCACCAGCAGCACCACGATCACGATCTGCATGACGAACACTTGCCCGGCGGCGGTGCGCAGGTTCAGCAAAGAGCGCAGCCACGAGCCCGCGGACTCACCTCGCTCACGCGCGAGGCCAGCGAAGAGACGATGCGACTCATGACGCTTTAGGCCAAGAAATCCCTTCATAACCCTGTCTTAGCACCTTTACGTTCCCGAGGGTGGGCGCCTTGTCCCGCGTGAAAACCCGGGGTCGGGCCGCCGAGCAGGTATGTCGCGCCTTGGCTCTGGCGGGCGCGTCGCGGTCACGCGGACTGCTGGTACTCATTGATCCGGCCGCCGCGCGGCTGAGTGCGACGGATGCGACCGGCCAGCGTGATGGCCGCGGCCAGCTTGCCAACCGCCACGACTCTCCGCTGCTCGCCCCGACTCTGGACCGTCCGGAGGGCCTCGGCCCGCTGCCCGACATCATCACCGTGCACCTGGACGCCCACTACGACTCGGACACCACCCGCGCTCTGCTCAGCGAACGCGGCCTGCACGGACGCATCGCGCACAAGGGGGAGAAGGCGCCCATTCAGGCCAGTCGGCGTTGGCACGTCGAACGCACACACGCGTGGCAGAACGCCTTTCACCGTCTCGCCCGGTGCTACGAGCGTCGCGTCACTGGCATTGATGCCTACTTCGACCTCGCTGACACAACCATCACTGTGCGCAGCCCGATCTGGCGGTCTTGGACAACTCACCGCTGGGACGAACGCCCGAACCGCCGACCGAGATCCGTCGGCCCCGCTCCAGTCACTTCGGCAGATCGGTGGAGAGGAAGGGAGCAAGGAGCGCGAACAACGCGTCGGGGCGGTCGAGGGGGATGATGTGGCCGCAGTCCTGGAGATGGTGTCCGACCAGGTCATCGGCGATGGGACGGAGTTGGCGTTCGAGCCCGGTGCCGACGGGGTGAGAGCCGACGGCCATGGTGGGCATGGTCAGCCGAGCCGTCGCGACGGCGTCCTGGATCTGCTGCGCGCTAGTAGGCAGGGCCCGGTAGTAGGAGAACGCGCAGCGCAGGGCCTCACCCCCGGTGTACGCGTGGACGAAGGCCGCACGGATGTCGTCGGGTACTCCTCGCCCGAGCGTCCCCGAGTCCAGGAACCAGTCGATGTACGGGGCCTCGTTGCCGGCCAGGACGGTCTCGGCGAGGCCGGGGACGGCGTGGAAGCCGAACCACCACGGGGCACCGCCCGCGAAGACGTGCTCTGCTCCGGGCAGGCGGCCGAGCAGTGCCTCCATCACGACCAGGCGCCGGACGAGGCCGGGTCGGCGCAGCGCGAGCAGGACGGCGGGGGCGGTGCCCGCGTCGATGCCGACCACCGCTGCCGAAGGCTCGCCGAGTGCGTCGAGCTTGGGGGTGCCTGCGTCGTAACCGTTGCTCAGAGCGTCAGTAGCTCTCAGCATTCCGGGCATTGCGGCCCGGAAGGTCCGTCACGTCGCCAAAGCGTGAAGGCTTCGGCTTGGGGACGGTCTCTCGTTTCCGTCTGCCACTGGTGCGGCAGGGTTGCGCCACCTGCCCGCCCCGTCCTGGCCGTGCGGCCGGGACGGGTGGCGCGGGTCTTACGGTCGGCTCCACGAGGCTTTGACGCCGCCGGGGCGGTGTCCTGGTCTCCGGCCACTCCGGTACCAGTTACTGCGGCTGCCGCGAGGGCTGCGAGGTTGAGTGCGGCGTTTTCGTCCCGGTCGATGACCAGGCCGCAGGCGTCGCATATGTAGGTTCGAACGTGCAGCGGCAGCTTGGCTTTCACTGCGCCGCACTCGGAACAGGTCTTGGAGGATGGGTACCAGCGGTCGGCGACCACGAGGTGGGTGGCGTGGCGCTGGCGGGTCTTGTACTCGACCTGGCGGCGGATCTCGCCGCACCCGGCGTCGGCGATCCGGCGGGCCAGGCGCCGGTTGCGGAGCATGCCGGCGACGTTGAGGTCTTCGACGACGACGGTGCCGTACTCGGCCGCAATGCTCGTGGTGAGCTTGTGCAGGGCGTCGGCGCGGAGGTTCGCCACCCGGTGGTGAACCCGATTGCGGGCGGCGTTGGCCTTCTCCCACCGCTTCGAGGGCTTGTGCCCCATACGCCGGTCGGGTCCCTGGCGTCGGGAGACCGTGCGAGAGGCGTGGCGCAACTGCTTCAGCGCAGTGTCCAGGTGCCTCGGATTGGCCACTTCGCGGATCTCTTTGGCACTGTCGGCCATCGCCGCGAGGGTCTTCACACCGAGGTCGATGCCGATCGCCACGCCGGGCCGGGCGACGCGCACCAGGTCGCGCTTCACCTCGGTCTGCAACGACACGAACCAGCGCCCGCGCTCGTGCCGGACGGTCGCCGACAGGATCCGGGCCGTCCCGGCCTGAATGCGTGCGAGGAGTTTCACCGTGGGCTCGTGGGTGCGCAGTGTGCCGAGCCGGGGCAGCGTGACGTGCCGGCCGTCGGCGTCGGCACGGGTGGTGCCGGTGGTGAACCGGCAGGAGGGGCGCGCCTTCCGCTTCGACTTGAAACGCGGGATTCCCATCGCGCGGCCACGGCGTTGGCCCTGCCTGGACCTGGCGTAGTTGTCGAACGCAGCGGCGGCGTTCGCCAGGCCGGTGTTGTACGCCTCTTTGGAGTTGTCCTGCCACCAGGCGGCGAACCTCGGGTCGGTGTGCTTGGCCGCGTTGAACGCCTTGCGCAGCGCGGGCAGCGACCACGGCCGCCACTGGGTCAACTGCTCCTGCGGGATGCCGTAGGTGGATTCGGCCTTGCGCTGCCACCACGACGCCTCGATCCAGGCAACCGCCCAGTTGTAGGCGGCCCGTGCCGCACCGCAGTGCGAGTGCAGTGCCCGCTCCTGGACAGCGTTCGGGTCCAGGGCGAACCGGTACGCCTTGACCACGAACCCGGGCTGCGGCCGGAACTTCTTCACTCGGCGGCCTCACCGGTCGCCACGGCCACCGCGCGGGCGGCCCGGTTCTTCGCCCCCCGCCGCCCGTACAGGCGCGCGCACATCGACGTCAGCACTTCGGTGACGTCGCGCACCGGGCGCCGCTCGGCGGGCAGCGCGGCCTGCACGTCCTCGGGTCGCAGATGTACCGTGAAACGCTCCTTGGCGGCCATGAAGGCCTGCATCACGGCGCGGTAGAGCGCGGCGTTCGGCACGGTCAGGTGTGTGAACGCGGCGTAGTCGTCGGACGGCTCGAAGCCAGGAGGTTGTGCCATCATCGTCGGCCCATTCTCCCTGATGCACGGCGCCGGCAGGCGGGGCCCCGGCAGATCCCTCGACAGGCCGCGGCGGCTCACCGCCAGGGCGAGCGCCCGTCGTCGGTGACGGCCGGACAGTCGCCCCGGTGGACCACCCACGTCTCGTGATCGTCCGGATCGACGTCGGCCCAGCTCAGCGCCACCAGCTCGACAGGGAGCAGCAGGTCGGCGGCCGGGCCGCCGCACACAGGACCGCAACCGCGCACCAGTTCCTTGGAGGCGCCGAACGCGATGTCCATTGCGATCACCTCGGCGTCGTACCCGGCCGGAATCGGCTCTTTGGCGAGCAGCCGCCGCTCGACCGTGTCCCGCAGTAGCAGCAGGCGGTGCTCGTCCTCCAGGGCGCTCCGCTCCCGCCTCGCCTGCTGCTGCGCCGCGCGTACCGCCTTCTCGGTGAGGAGCGCGGCGAGCCAGTCAGGTGCGCTCCCGGGATCCTCTCGCCACTTCCTGACCCGGTCCGTCGCCAGCGGCTGCGTCACACCGTTGGCGCGCATGGTTCGCGCGACGTCCTGGACCTTCAGTCCCAGCACGTTCGAGACATGCACGGGGCACAGTGCGCGGTCGGCCTGCTTCTGTTGTGGAGTGGGCCTGCGTTTGTCCATGTTCGCCCCCTGTTCCTCATGTTCTGCCCGGACGTCTCGCCATGCGCGCGACGCCCTCCCCGACCCGGAAGCCTGCCACTCTCCCGACCGGACGTCCTACGAACACGGAACGTTCACCCGAACAAGCGAACTCCCGCCTGGATGAAGCCGTGGGACCTTGTGAGTGCCCGAAACTCGGCCGCCTATGCGACCTGGGTGTATTCGTGGATCACCCCACCGAGTAGATCACGGTGCGGATGAGCTGGACGGCGCCCATCGTGGACGGCGAGGACGCCATGGGCGGGTGAAAAGAGTCGGTCGGCGATGGTCACCATGCGGCCGTCGCGGCATCATTCCCGACTCGCCCCGGGCCTCCGCCTGTTGGGAGTCCTCCTGACGCCTGTGGGTGCTGACAACCCGTGTCACTCGCTACGCGACCTGCGTGTATTCATGGATCAGCCCTCCGAGTCGGTCGTGCCGGGTGATGTGGGTCTGCTCGTCTTCGGCGGGTGGTGGGGTGCGTGGGGACCGTCTGGAGATCGCTGTCCGAGTGATCGGTGGGGGCGATGATCGTTGTAGTGGTGGGCGTACTCGTCGACGACGAGGCGCAGATGTCGTTCGCTCGTGATCAGGATGCGGTCGGTGGCCTCGCGTCGGCATGATCCCACCCAGCGCTCGGCGATCGCGTTCATCCGGGGCACGCCCGGCAGGATGGGCATCACCCGGGCGCCGAGGGCGGTGAAGACCGCGTCCAAGCCCTCGGTGAAGTAGACCGCGCTGTCCCGGATGAGGAATCCGATGCCTTCGGCGCGTGCGTCATCCCAGCTCATGACGAGGTTTCGGGCGCACTTGGTGGCCCACGCGGCGGTGACGTGTCGGGTGACGCCGGCGATGTGGACACGGCGGGTGTCGTACTCGATGAAAAATAGGTCGAACAGGCGCCGCAGGAGGACGGCGGTGTCGACATGAAACACGTGGACCCCAACGATGCCCGTTGCCTGGGTTTTGAGGAACCGGGCCCACGAGCGGTCGGCGCGCTGAGGCGCTGGATCGATCCCTGCCTGCCGCAAAACGACGGCGTCGTTCCAGCTCACGTGCACGACGGGATGGTCGTCGAGACGTCTAGGTCGGACCGCGATCCGCCCGGACGACGCCAGTCGGCTCCGCGGACACCGAACCACCAGGGAGTTCCCGGCGGTTGGCCGACGATGTCCTCCTCGGGTGCCGCGATCGCGAGGTGGAAGACCGCGGAGAAGCCGAAGGTCTCCGCCTCCGTGCGATACCCAATGTCCTCGACGAACGGGCGAAGTCGGCGTTCGTCACCGTCGTCGCATCGATCTCGTATGCGTCCAGCGCGACTTGGTGCAGCGGCGCCTCGCCGTCGGCCGGATTGCGGTCGCACGACGAGTCGCCCATCGTGAAGGATCCCGCCGGGATGCCCGACTGCTCGATCGTGTGGCGTCCCGTGGCGGCGGGGCGGCGGCTCCGGCCGACGCGTGCCCAGCGGGACGAAGGCGCTGCGCCCCGGCGTCCCGCAGCCGCAGCCGCAGCCACCGGGCTGGCGTGTTGCGTACGAAGCCGGCAGTTCAGGCATGGGCCACGTCCAGCGTCACCTCGTCGCTGTCGAGCCAGCCGAGCCGCACGGTCTTGGCCCACACGGGCCGGTCTCGCGGGATCGGTGTGGCGGCGCATGCGATGCGCCAGTACCGACCGTCGGGCTCCGGTGCGCCGATGGCGTCCCGCGGGGAGCCCATCCGGTCGGCGGGGGTCGCAGGGACATCGACGTCTGCACAAGGGTCGTCGGTCCACACGACGAGCGAGCCCTCGGTCGTGCTCTGCGCCGATATTTCGTCGGACTTCACTCGGACGAGCGGGGGCTCTGCCTGCGGCCACACGCCGCCGGGCCGCCAGCGCTCCAGGAGTTCGTCCTCGTCGAGGGCGCCGAGGTCGCGGTACCGCTCCTGCCACGCGGCGAGCGCGGCCGCCATGCGCTCCACCACGCCGGCGTAGGCCGGATCGTCTGCGAGGTTCCGCGTCTCATGAGGGTCTTCGACCATGTCGTAGAGCTCTTCGGACGGCTTCGTCGGGGCGATGAGTTGGCGCTGGAGCGGGGTGAGGGCACTTCGTCGCTCTCCCTTCGCACGCTGGCCCGCCTCGATCGACCCCCATCCTGCGCATCTCGGACCAGGTCCAGAGGCGATCCGGATAGTTGCAGTGCTGCATGGGCGAGCGGTCGGGGTGGAAGTGGCGGATGTACCGGAAGCGCTGGTCCGGGACGGAGCGGCTCATGTCCTCGAGTTCGCCCATGCGGTCGCGCCCCGCGTACAGGTAGGTGTTGCCGCCGTCCACGAGGCCTTCCTCGTCGAGGAACGCTTTCGCGTGCATGTGCTCGGGTACGGGGATGCCTGCGGCGGCGAGCATGCTCGGCGCCAGGTCCATGAGGTGCACGAGAGCGTCCGTCGACGTTCCGGGTTCGATGCGGCCCGGCCAGCGCACGAGGAGAGGCTCGTGCAGCCCGGAGTCATTGATCCAGCGCTTGCCGCGGGGCATGCCGAGGCCGTGATCGCTCCAGAACACGACGATCGTGTTGTCCGCGACTCCGTCCTCCCCGAGCTGGTCGAGGATGCCGCCGGCCCAGTGGTCCATCTCCGTGATCAGGTCGTTGTATCGGGCCCAGGACTTCCGGAAGGTCTCCGTGTCGGGGTAGTACGGCGGAAGGGGCGCGCGGTCGGGCTCGTGCCGGTCGGCGTCGGCGCCGTGGCGGGTCCGCTCGGCGAACGCCTCGTCGTCCAGATAGATCTGGGACTCGTGGGTCATGAGCCCCTGGAAGGCGGCGAAGAACGGCTGGTCGGGATCGGGCCGGTTGCGCCAGTGCGCGCCGTCGCTGCAGTCGTCGAAGACGCTGACCGGCGTGGGTGTCTGGAAGTCCGTGAACGAGGCGTTGGTGACGTAGTAGCCGGCTTCGCGAAAGTACTCGGGCAGCAGCCGCACCTCCGGCGGAGGCGCGGCCTTCGTGCGCATGTGCATCGTGCCGATGGCCGTGGGGAAGCACCCCGTGATGATGGCCGACCGGGACGGGGCGCAGATCGGGGCGGCCGCGAAGGCCTGGTCGAAGCGCACCCCCTCTGCGGCGAGCCGGTCGAGGCGGGGCGTCACGGCGTACTCTGCGCCCGGGTAGACCCCGGCGTACGCGCCGAGGTGGGGGTTGATGTCGTGCGTCGTGATCCAGACGATGTTGGGCTGTCGCGTCATGACAGTTCCTTTCCTGCACGGCCCTGAGCCGCGGCTCGGCGGCGCTCCAGCTCGTCGTCGACGCGGCGCACGTCCTTGGGGTAAGTGAAGTAGAGGCTGCCGAGCAGGAGGCCGTTGGCGAGCATGAGCACGACGAGTACCCAGAGGAAGACGCCCTCGATACCCAGCGCGTTGGCGAGAAAGCCGGCGGAGAGAGAGAAGAGCGCCCAGCCGATCGTCCGGAAGAAATTGAGGAAGATGGAGAACGCCTGGCCGCGCAGCTCGGGGAGCACAACGGACATGATGATCGGCCGGTTCACGGGTGGGTTCATCCCCTGGAACGCACCGAAGAGCGCCCAGAAGACGGCGTAGACCCCGATGCTTTGCCACGCGAACTGGGTGCCGAACAGCGCGGCGACCGCGAACAGGATCCGCGCGGCCTTGTTGAACAGCACACGCCCTTGATGCGGCATGACGCGGTCGAGGAACGCCACGGCGTATCCGCTGAGGACCGTCGCGATGACGTAGCCGAGCCCGAAGGGGACGAGGACCCTCGCGGCGACGGCATTCGTGAACCCGCGCTCCGTGACAAGGAATTGAACGCCAAAGACCGTGATCAGCAGATGTCCCGACAGCAGGCGCGACGCCATCATGACCGAGAAGGTCGGGATCCGGAGCAGCGATATGACGCTCTTGACCGTGACCTTGTTCGTGCGGTTGCTCTCGTCGAGGTCGGCGAGCTTCTCCTCGGACGCGCCCACGCCGGGGTCGACGTAGAACGCGGTGATGAGCAGCGACGACAGGAGGCAGATTGCGCCGATGACCCACATGCCCCAGCGCCATCCGTCCTGTGTGCCCGAGAAGAGCGCGAGCGCGGGGCCGAGGAAGGAGGAGGCGGCCGTGAGCACGCCGTAGTAGACGCCGGTGGCCTTGGCGCGGCTGCGGTCGTCGAACGAGTCGGCGATGATCGAGTTCGTGATGGGCTGTGCGCAGGCGACGACGCCCGCCAGCAGCGTGTTCCACAGCAGGAGTTGGAGGAAGGTCTGCGAGGTGCCGGCGAGGATGCCGAGGACGGCGCCGACGACATTGTTGAGGACGAGAGTCCGCTTGCGGCCGAACCGGTCGGCGAGCCACACCCAGAGCGGGCCGAGGGGGGATGGTCGCGAACTTGCCGAGGGCCCCGAGGAGGCCGAGGTGGCCGTTGTCGAGCTTGAGTGCTGTCGCGATCGAGGGGAAGAGGGTGGTGAGCATCCCTGCTTCCGTGTTGTCGACCACCTCGGCGCCCGTGATCGTGATGAGGTTCCGCCACCGGTGCGGGACGTGTGTGGCCTTCGAGGCCGCGACGGCATCGGCCTTGGTCGGGGACTGTGTGGACATACTGCTCCTGTCGTCATTGCCCGGGGCAAGGCATGGGTGCCTCTTGCGAGGCGAGGGGTAGGTGGGGCGGTCGAGAGGCGGTGGGTCGTCTCATGCGGCGGGGTCGTGCGGGGGAGGTGTGCCGCCTCAGCCGGTGGGGACGCGCGTGAGAGCGGACGCGAGGGCTCGGAGCTGCTCGGAGGTGATGAGCGCGTAGGACGCGAGATCGATCAGAGTCGCCCGGCCCGGAACGGCGTCGAGCTCGGTGGACACGAGTCCGGGCGCGTGTTCCTCGAGAACGGCGCGTGCGCCGTCGACCTGTACAAGCTCGTGCACGGAAAGGTCGAGCAGTTCACGGGCCGGGAGTTCGTCGAGACCGGTGAGGGGCTCGGCGAGCGCGCGGGCGCGTTCCTCTTGGGCGGCTACGAGGAGGTGTTCCTGGGTCGGTTCACCGTCGAAGGGAATCCCCAGACGCTCGAACTGGCTGCGGGGCGCGTCGGATTCGCGCATGCGCCGGGCGAGCAGCTGGAGCATCCGCAACTCGGTCTCGTCGTCGCGAAGCGGGTGTTCCTGCGCAGGATCGTTGTCGAGATCGAAGAGGAGCGTGCCGTGCTGCCAGGGGTTCATCCACGTCGGCGTCGCCGGCATGCGCATCGTCCGGATGCCTTTGGTGCATGACAGGGGCTCGGCCGGCTCCCACTCCGTGAGCTCGCGGACCGCGAAGCGCGAGCGCATGTGGGTCGGCATCAGCGTGTACTCCTCGAGCGGCGCATTCGATACGTCGACGGCGCCACGCATGTAGACATGCCGGCCGTCGGTGACGTTGACATGGCCGCCGTGGATGCCGAACAGGGCTCCGTCCCAGCCCTGTTGCCCGCACGTTCGGGTGGCGAGTGCGAGGTCGCGTCCCTGCATGTCAGCAGTGGGCTCGACTCCGAACCAGCGGAGCATCGTCGGTGCGATGTCGATCGTCTGCGCCAGATCGCCGCGCCGGAGGAGATGCCGGCCACCGAGGAACCGGTCGTCACCGTGACCGGTACCGCCGGGCGACGCTGGGTGCGACGGATCACCCAGGCCAGCGGCTCGCCGGGGAACCCGCTCACCGAACCGGCCGTCCGCGAGAAGTTCCGTGCACTGGCCGGGCGGGTCCTCGCACCGGAACGGACACGGGTGCTGGAGGACGCCGCGTTCGGCCTGGCCGCGACGGGCGATGTGCGCGAGTTCGCAGGGCTGTTGGCAGGCGCGTAGCGGCGCGCGAATCAGGCTCAGAGGATGGCAGGTGGCCTTCAGCGAGAAGACCTCGCTGAAGCAGGGCAGCCAAGCCGTCCGTGTGCGTTGTAGCCCCTACGTGAGCTGCGGCATGATCGTTCGGCATGTACGCAACGAGGTTCGATGGCCTGTTTGAACGCGGCCGGGATGCGGTGCTGGCCGGTACGGTTCAGTGCCAGGTGCCGCCTGTGGACGGCGGGAATCGCTGGGTCATGTCCGTCGTCATGCGACCTGACGCCGCGACCGCCCGCAGGATGGGGGAGATCACCCGCGAGGCGATGACCGTTGCCGGGGAAGAACACTGGCCGACCGGACTGCTGACTCCTCGCACTTCACCCTTCGCGCGCTGGAAGAGCACCGCGTATCGGTGCCGGACGGCGACGCACGGGTATCCCGCTACATGGCGGCACTGCGAACGGCGGCGACGGTCGCCGGCCCCGTTCGGCTGACCCTGTCGGGTCTGACCCTGACGCCAGGCTGCGTCATGCTGTGCGCCGAGCCGTCGGGCGACGCTATGGAGCGACTGTATGACGCCTACGAAGACGCGTTGGGCGAAGACGGCTGGCTGGAGGCCGACTTCGACCGGAACATCTGGTACTCGACGCTGGTGCATTTCACGCGTCCATTGACCAATCCGCAGGCCGTCGTGGATTGGGTGGGTGAGCGCCGGGATCTCGCCCTCGGGCAGGTCGAATGCCGTCATGTCGAGCTCGTCGTCTACAGGTTCAACGGGAGCCGCATCGTCATGGAGACGTTGGACGCCGTCTCCCTCAGTCATCGACCGTGATCACGCGCTAGCCGCATACCTCATCCACGCTGGTCAGGCCGCATGTTGGTACTCGTGGAGCGAGCCGCGCTCGTCGTCGTATGTTCAGATGGGCGATCCTGTCCGGGTCTTCGATCGGGGCGGGCAGCGAGTGGAGGGGGCGGGCATTCGCAGGGCTCTGGTGTGGCCTGTGCTCGTCGTAGAGGTCTCGAACTCTCCTAAAGGCTGTCCCACTTACGGGGTCCGGCGATACCCCCGCGAGCTGTTCTCGCGGGCCAGGCGCACCAACAGGGCGCGGACCGACCGGACGATGGGCCCGCGCCCACGACGCCTTGGCGCGCAGGTCGCAGCCCGGCGTCGGCTGAGCAGGTCACGGCGCCAGCGCAGAAGCGTGTCCGGGCGCACCAGCAGCAGGAGATGCTCCACGAGGCGCGTCGGGGTTCTGGATGCCACCGCACACCCGACCGCGGAGTGGATCGTGCAGTTCGGCCGCAATCTCCTCATGGACTTGGAGGACGCGGGCGGCACGGCCAAGTTCCTGATCCGGGACCGGGACTCGAAGTTCACCGCTGCCTTCGATGCCTTGGTGGCCGACGCCGGGCTGAAGGTCGTCACCAGCGGTGTCCGGATGCCGTGGATGAACTCCCTCATGGAGCGTTGGATGCAGACCTGCCGGCGTGAACTCCTCGACCGCACTTGATCTGGAACCAGAGCCACCTCCTGCATAGGCCTGGCCGTGACGCTGGGAGACGAGCGGATCTACCCCACCGTGGCCACGCCGTGGCCGTGTATCAGGAGGCGACCCGGCCCTGGCGCCGCCTCAGCGGGTGCGCAGCACGAGCTTGCCGACCCGGCGGCCCTCCTCCAGGTCCCGGTGGGCGTCCCGCGCCCGCTCCAGCGGGTACACCTGAACGGGGCCGAGGCTGAGCTCTCCTGCTGCCATCCGGTCCAGGAACCGCTGCAGCACTTCGGCCGGCAGGTCGGCCGCGTCGCCGGAGTAGGCGGTGAGGCGGACGCCCGTGGGCAGATAGCCGATGGGGTAGAAGTCCCGCACGATCCACTGGTTGGAGAGCATGCCGGTGAAGCAGACCGTGCCGTGGACACGGGCCGCCCGCAGCGTGTCCGGCAGGGTCGGCGTGCCGACCAGCTCAAGTGCCGCGTCGACGCCGGCCGGAATGAGCGCACGCACCTGGTCGGCGACCGCGCCGTCGTCGACGAGCGGGTGGTCGACGCCGTGGTCCTTCAGTGCCGCGAGCCGCTCGGGGCTGCGGGTCGTAGCGAGAACGGTGACGCCCAGTTCCTTCGCAAGGGCCGTGACGGCGAACCCGAGTGCGGACGTGCCGCCGCGGATCAGCAGCGACTGGCCGGGCCGCAGGTCCAGACCGGTCGTCACCGATCCGTAGGCGGTCTGCAGCGTCTCCGGCACCGCGCCGAGCGTCTCCCACGGCAGCGCGGAGCGGAACGGGACGACCTGCGCGCGCGGCACCACTGTGTACTCGGCATATCCGCCGTCGAAGGTCCGGCCCATCCCGCCCATCATGGCCACGACCTGCTGCCCCGGCGCCAGCACGCCCTCCGGGTCCAGGTCGACGGTGCCGGTAGCCTCGATGCCAGGGACCCGCGGGAAGGTCACCCCCTCGGCGAAACCGAGCCGGGTGTGCAACTCGGAGCGGTTCAGCCCGGCCGCCTCAACCCGGACGCGCACCCAGCCGGGCACCGGCTCGGGCAGCGGCAGCCGCCTGACGTCAAGATTCTCCACCGGGCCCGGGCCGCTCAAAACCACCGCCCGCATTGTCGCGTCGTCGCTCACATCCATGCCTGCCATTGTGCTCCTGGCGTCCCGTGTGACGGACGCTCTCTCCAAGTATGAGCTGCTGGTGGATGGCAAGGCGGTCACCACCACGGGTGGCAGCGCCACCTCCGCCGCCGCGACCCTCGCGCTCGGCAGCCACACCGTTGCCGTCCGCGCCACGCACCAATCCGGCAAGACGACGACCACGCCTGCGCTGAAGGTCGTTGCGGAGACCACATCGCCGACCTTCTCCACCACGCCGAAGATCTCCCTGCGCACCGGCACGGTCAACACCACTGCCGTCCCGATCGCGCTCGGCTGGAAGGCGGCCGACGACAAGGCGCTGCGCGAGGTGAAGCTGCTCTCACCGGCCACGGCCACCTTCGGCCCGACGACCACCACCTCCAACCGCACGGCGGCCTCCGGCACGGCCTCGACCTGGTCGATGCGGGCCTACGACTTCGCGGGCAACTACCGCACGTCGTCCCCCTCCTACACGCCCGTGATCCTGCAGGAGACGTCGGCGGTCAAGTCCAGTAGCTGGACGTCCCGTTCGAGCACCAGCTACCTCGGCGGCAAGTCGTACTCCAGCGGTTCCAAGGGCGCGAGCCTGACCTGGACATTCACCGGCAGCTCCGCCTCGTGGGTGGTCTCCCGGGCGGCCAGCTCGGGTCAGGCATACGTCTATGTGGACGGCGGCAAGGTCAGCACCGTCGACCTGAAGTCCTCCACCACCCAGTACCGGCAGGCGATCTGGACCAAGACCTGGTCGAGCAGCGCCACGCACAAGGTGAAGATCGTGGTGGTCGGCACGAGCGGCCGCCCGACGATCACGACGGACGGGCTCGTCTACGTCAAGTAGTCACGGGGGGAGGTGTCGGCGCCTGGCTGATGGCCGGGCGCCGACACCCGTCACGTCACCGGTAGTGGATCCGGCCGCGTGTGAGGTCGACGGGCCGAGCTCCACGAGCACCCGGTCGAACGGCAGGATCCGGATGTAGGTCTTGCGGATCTTCCCGATGATGTACGCGAGCACCTTGTGCCCGTTCTGGAGTTCCACGGTTGAAGGTGCGTTGCGCAGGCACTCGAGGACGGTGCCCTCGAGCTCGATGCCCTTTGATGTTCGTGCCGCTCTTTCGCTCACTTCCATGGTCGGCGACTGTGGGGAACGGCCGGCCAGGGCGTCAGCAGTACACCAACCTTGTCGTCCCCCCTGCTGCACACGAGAGGCCCGGGCGCGCCCCGAGGCTGTCAGCCGACGCGGGCCTGTCCGTACGGCACCAGTCGGACCGGGCCGGTCAGGCCGTACTGCTGGCGAGCGAGCCCGCCGTAGACATCGGGATCGCTCACCCGCAGCCGGTTGGCGAGGGTGGATGCCACCTCCACCTCGATCGTGTTGTCACCTCGCTTCAGCCACGGGCCGACGTCCACCACCGGGTTGATCTGGTCGACGGGGTCGAGCTGTCTGCCGTTGACGGTCACGCGGCAGGTGCCGCTCGGCGTGCCCAGTTCCAGGTAGGCGCCGTATCCGCCGGTCCATGGCCGTTCCAGGGTGACGGTGGTGCGATAGCGGCCCACCCCAGAGACGTCCTCCAGGCCCTCCAGCTGCGACCAGGGCGCAAGAGCGTCGAGCTTCAGGTCGTACCCCGTCACGGTGGTCGTGGTCGGGGCACCTCCCGGTCGCCAGTCCTCCACGTGCAGCTGCCAGGCCGACAGCACCCTGGGCTCCGGCACCTCGCCGATCGTGGTGCTGACGGTCGTTGTGGAAGCGTCCTGGGACAGCACGGTGTCGAAGGTGCCGGCGGCTGAGTGGCGGACCGTCAGCTCACCGTTCACGAACTGCACGGATTCGGCCTGGCTGCTCACGGCGTGCGGCTGTTTGCCGCCGCGGTCGCCGAACAGGCCCGGCCGGCCGATGGCCACGACCAGCGTCTCGGCGGGGTGGAGGGCCACGCGCAGCCGGATGGAGTCGCCGTCCTCCGCATACTGGCCAATGCGGCGAGCGTCGCCGGTCCACAGGTCGAGCAGATAGGGGACGCCGTCGTGTCCGGTCCGGCGCAGAGTCACCTCGTGGTCCATGGGGGCGACCGGTGGCTTCACGTTCTCGGCGTGCTTGCCGTTGCACAGGTAGTAGTAGTCGACGCCGTCGGCGACCCGATGGGCATTGAGCAGAGTGGAAGCAGTCGCGTGCCGGACGTCCGGCTGTACACCCAGGTCGGACAAGGCCGCCGGGACGTCGGCCTTGTCTGACACTCTGCGCACCCGGGGCTGGGTGAGCAGCTCGCCGATGACCGTCTGCAGTCGCTCGTTCTCGCCGTCGGCGGGCAGGCCGGGCACCGTCGCGTTGTCCCAGGCGCCCAGCATGACGATGGGAAGGCCGGCTTTGGTGAAGTCCAGCAGCCGTTCGGCGTCCCGCACCCGGAGTGTGCAGGCGGAACCGGAGAAGAAGTCACCCTCGATGAACAGCGCCTTGTAGGCGGGGCCTTGGGGAGCGAGCCGGCCGCCGGAAACTTTCGCGCCTGGTAGTTCCAGCAGTGGGGCGCTGATGAACTGGTGGGTCCAGCCGAGCGGAACGCCGCTCGCGGTGAACCACGAGGCGCCGATCCCGGTTGCGGTGTACCCGGTCTGGCGAAACACCGCGACGTCGGCTCGGGCGGTGCCGGACTGCAGAACCTGGTGGATGCGGCTGAGGTAGCCGGAGATGTCCGGGACATGCTGCCAGGTCGGCTGCCGAGGTCCCCAGGATTCCCCGTAGCCGACCTTGCCGTGGTATGGGGTGAACGCCGCGTAGCCCGGCCACTTGACGCCGGGCGTCGTGGCGTACGAGAAACCGTGCACCACGGTCTGGTTGACCCCGGCCGCGTAGGCCCCGCCCATCGTGGTCAGGAACTTCTGCCATGTCGTGTTGTAGGCGCCTCCCGTGTAGGCGCCCGACTCGCAGGACAGGATGGTCCGGCCGGCCATGTCGCGTCCGCCCGCCAGACAACGGTAGTCGTCGAGGTTCTTGAATCCGAGTGACTCGCCCTCGGGTATGTCCAGGATCGAAGCGGTGGCGATCGCGTCGGTCTGCAGTCCGTACGGCTGCATCCGCAGCTTCAGGCCGAGGGAGTGCGCCCACTTCTTCAGCACCGCGACATGGTGGTCGTCGAAGAGTCTGGAGACGGTCTCCCAGAAGTCGTGCCGGACCTGGCGGGTGAGTGCGGCGTCGAAGGCGAAGACCTGGTTGCTCTTGCTGAGGATCACCGCGGGCAGATACGGCTCCAACGCGTAGCCGCAGTGCTTCTCGAATGCGGCGGGCAGGCCGGGGGTCCACTGGAGTGCGGCGGTCTCGATCTCGAGCGAGTCCTCGAAGAGGGCGCCTCCGGCCTTCTTGAGCAGCCTCCGGACCGGGGCGGTGAGGATGTGCGCTTCCCAGAAGTCGATCACTGCCTGGGCGCCGGCCTCGCTGAAGTGGTCCACGACGTACGCGGTGGGGGAGGTGTGGGGACCGGACTCCGGGGTCTGGCCGGAGCCGCGCAGCCAGTAGGCGATGAGGACCCATTCGCCGTCCGGCGGTGCGGTCCAGCTGATGGATCCGTCGGCGACCTGGCCGGTCAGATCGCGCACGGAGGAGAAGCTGAGTCCGGTCTCCTTGCGGGTGGAGTTGGCGGTGTTGACCCGCGACGCCTGTACGAGGACCAGTTGCTGGCGTGTGACGCCCGACGCGGCGGCGACAAGGGGCGCCGGGACCGGTCCCGTGTAGGTGGCTCCGCCCGCCACCTGCACCGAACCATGGGCGAGTTCCTTGACGGCGGCCTCGCTGTCCGCAGTGATGGAGGGGACTGCCGTCGGCCAGCTCGGACCCGCTGTGAGGTCGATGGTGATCCCGCGTTTGGCGGCCTGGTCCAGGGCGGCCTCGACGCGGGCCGTCCACACCGCAGTGCCCCAACCGTTCTCGGTCACGTGGAGCACCGTCTTGTCGTCCAGGCTGTGGGTGACAGCGGCGATCTCCACGCCGCCGAACCCGGCGTCGGCGATCTGGTCCACCTCGCGTCTGATCTCGCGCGGGTCCACCAGGCCGTCCGGCCACCACCAGCGGAACCTCGGCTGCACCGGCCGTCCGGGGTGCGCGAGCCAGCCTGTGCGGTCGACCTGGGCCGCCGCGGACGCTGGGGAGGCCGCGGACCCGGGGGAGGCGGCCAGCGCGGTGCCGGCTGGGGTGCTCCAGGCCAGCGCGGTGCCCGCTCCCGCGACGGCCGCGGTCCGCAGCAGTCGTCGGCGGGTGAAGCCATGGTCGTCCTGGGCGTCGGCGTCACTCATCGTGGTGTCTCTCCTTGCTGCACGTGCCACGCCGACGAACCAACCGGGCGCACGCATGAGCGAAGCCGCTACGGATGGACCGTCGACGCTTTCTGAGGAAGATTTGAATCGTTTTAACGCATCGGGACGTTAGGGCGACACGGCTTGGGAAGCAAGGGGTCTGCGCTCAGCCAGCGAAATTACGCGGCTACTTGCAGGTAGTGAGCTCATGTCTCGGTAATCACGACAGCACTCCCCGTTGACGGTTCCGATGGAGGGTGCTGAGAATGTCGCCGCGAGTGAAACATTTCATGTCCGTCCGTCAGGTCGCCGTCACGCGCGTCGCGTGGGCGGTCAGTCCTCCATGTCCAGACGGTGACCTGTACCTGTGTGCGGAAACGAGAGGCCAGATGACGCACGGTCATGTTCCCAGACGTCAATTTCTCAGGACGGTGGGCGCCACCGGACTCGGCGCATCGGCGGCCGCCTTGGCTGCCGGCTCCGGCATCGCTCAGGCCGCGCCGCCGGGCTCGGCGTCCGGAGGGCGCCCCGCTCAAGGCCGCGGGACGGCCCTGCCGTATCCAACGGTGCAACGACCGTTCGCGATGCCTGGCATCAAGGACCAGGACTGGACAGGCGCGCTCTTCGTCGGTGAGGGCGAGTCCAGATTCGCGCTCCGCATAAGCCTGCTCACCGAGACGGGCAAGGTCATCCGCGAGAAGATGACGAACAACCTCTGGCGCATGGGGCCGATGGCACCCGACGGCGCCTACAAAGAGGTCCAGGTCAGCACCGACGAACGCAAGGTCACACCGACGCATCTCGAAGCCCTGCGCGAGGTGATCGCACACCCGGAGCAGTGGTCCGCCGCCGAAGTCTCCGACGCCACCGCGAAACTGCCTTCACTGCAGAAGCAGTACGACGACACGCAGAGCCAGAAGCACACCATCCGGGTCCGCTACGCCCGTGCCGACGACGGCAGTTCCGTGGTCGGATCCGTCACCGCACTCGACGACGACACGACGGTTTTCCTTGAGGTCGCGACGCCCTGGGGCGAGGACGCGGCCTTCGCGCTGGACGGCCAGAACGTAACCGGCAGCGCGCCGGGTCTGCTGCAGACGTCCCGCACCGGCCACTTCCGGCTGGCGCCCGCCGAACCCGCCGACAGCAGTGGCTGCTACGCGTCGATCGCCGACATGATCGCCGACATGATCGCCGACATGACCAGCGCCACCACCTGTGCCCCCGGCACCGCGGCAGCCGCCCTGCGGTACCGGCTGAGCAAGGGCCAGGCCCTCACCTTCGCCGCCACCGTCGGCGGACGGCCGCCACGGCTCGACCCGCCGGAGCCACATGAGGTGGAGCAGGCACTCGCCACCGCCGAGGCGTCGGTTCGCAGGGACAACCTGACCGGCTCGGGTCCGGCGGGGCGGGCGGCGGACGCCGTGCGCGACGCGCTGTCCCTCAACACCAACTACGACAAGAACCATCAACGCGCCTTCGTGATGTGGGGATGGGGCGGCGGGGGCGGCCTCTTCACGGGATGGGACTCGGCCTTCGACGCCATCGACGCCGCACTCGTGAGCCGGCCACTGGCCACGCAGCACGAGACGGACATCTTCGACGCGGACGCACCGCCCAACCAGGTCCCGCTGAAGGGACCGCGCTACGACCAGCTGAACTCCGGCCCGATGCACGCGTACGCCGCCTGGCGGCTGTACACCAAGTTCGGCGAGGTGGCGGTCCTGAAGAAGGCGTACCCCACGCTCGTCGCCTACTACGACCTTCTGCCGGAGTGGGACGCGGACGGCGACGGTCTGCTGGAAACTCCCTACTTCGGAGACCGGGTCGGCGGCCGGGGCAACCACCTCGGGCTGGACGACAGCCCCGTGTACGCCGACTACCGGCGCATCCCCAAAGTGGGCGGCAGCGGGGACCGCCGCGACAACACCGACCTCACCGACGTGGCGCTCAACTCGTACTACGCACTGCTCGCCGAGACGCTGGCGAAGATGGCCGAAGTGCTCGGCAGAACGGCGGACGCGGCACGGTTCACCGCGCACCACGAGACGATCCGGCGGCTGCTCAACGACAGGCTGTGGCACCCACAGCGGCGCCTCTACCTGAGCCGCTACCTGGACGGAAACTGGAACGAGGTGGTCACGCCGACCGTCTTCTACCCGCTGTTCGCCGGCATCGCGACGCAGGACCGGGCGAAGATCCTGGTGCGGGAGCACCTGCTCGACCCGGAGGAGTTCTGGGGCGAGTACGTCGTGCCCAGCGTCGCGCGCAACGACCCGGCCTACTGCAGCGGCGGCCCGGTGCACCCACTCTCCGAACACTTCAAGTTCTTCGACCGATACGGCGAGGACACCGCCCCAGAGCAGTGGAAGGGCGCTGTGTGGCCCCCCATGAATGCCACCGTGTACGACGGTCTCAAGCGGTACGGCTTCGACGATGTCGCCGGCGAATTCGCCGCGCGGAGCACCGCGATGTACCTCGATGCCTGGGACAAGGACAACTGGTTCCCCGAGTCCTTCGACCCCGTTCCCGACCAGTCGGTCATGGACTCCGCCGTCGACTCCGCCTGGCGCACCTACTCCTGGTCCAACGCCATGGCCGTGCAGAGCCTGCACGAACTGATCTCCGACAACCCCTGGGAAGGCGACCCGTCGGGCATCATGTTCGGCACCCTCTCGCTGCCCGGCACCAACAGCATCGCCAACGTGCGACTGCGTGGGCACACGTATGCCGTCTCCGCCGGGCCGAACCGGACCACACTCGTCCGGGACGGCAGCGTCGTGTTCCGGGCAACCGGTGCGCGCGTCGCGGTACGCAACTTCCTGCTCCGAGCGTCCGGGGTCTCCTTCGACGTCAACGCGGACGGCCGGGTTGACATCGAGGTGTCCCCGGAGCGCGGCCGGGCGCGCCGGACACAGGTGCGCGCGGGACGGACCCATGTCGAGCTGTGACACCCGTACCCCTCGGAGCGAGAAGAGAGGTCCCATGCCCAGCACCAGAACACCGTCTTCCGGCCGATGGTGGCGGCCGGCCTGCCGTTCCCTGTGGGCGGTGGGCGCCCTGCTCATCGCCTGCGTGGCGGCGCTCCTCACACCCACGGCCAGTGCCGGCACCGGCACGGTCCAGTCGATCAGCGTCGACCTCCGCGGCACAGGACGGGTCTTCGACGGAATCGGGGCTATCAGCGGGGGCGGCGGCACATCCCGGCTGCTCGTCGACTACCCGAAGCGGCAGCGCGATCAGATTCTCGACTACCTCTTCAGACCCGGATATGGTGCCTCGCTGCAGATTCTGAAGGTGGAGATCGGCTCCGACACCAACTCCAGCAACGGAGCCGAACCCAGCCACATGCGCACGCCGACCGACGTCAACTGCGAGCGCGGGTACGAGTGGTGGCTGATGGATCAGGCGAAGAAGCGCAACCCGCAGATCCAAGTCTACGGACTCGAGTGGGGCGCGCCCGGGTGGTTCGACGGTGGATTCTGGTCGACGGACAACATCAACTACCTGATGCAGTGGCTGGGCTGCGCGAAGAAGCACCATCTGGACGTCAACTATCTCGGCGGCTGGAACGAGAAGGGCTGGGACGCCGCCTGGTACGGGAAGCTGAAGGCCGCGCTCGTGAAGAACGGCTACCCCGACGTCAAGGTGGTCGCCGCCGACAACGCGGGCTGGAAGGTGGCCACCGACATGAAGAACGACCCGGCCTTCGCCAAGGCCGTGGACGTCGTCGGCATCCACTACCCCTGCTCGGAGATCCACTGCTCGAGCTCACCGGACGCCCTCGGTCTGGACAAGCCGCTGTTCGCCAGCGAATCGGGCTGGAACAACTACCTCACCGGAGCGCCCCGGCTCGCCGCGGAGATGAACCACGAGTACGTCGATTCCCGCATCACGGGGTTCATCAACTGGCCGGCCGCGTACGCCTGGTACCCCACCGTCCAGATGCAGGGCAGCGGCCTGCTGCGCGCCAACGAACCATGGAGCGGCCACTACGAACTCGGCCCGACGCTGTGGACCATGGCCCAGACCGCGCAGTTCACGCGTCCCGGCTGGCGCTACGTCGACTCGGCCAGCGGCTACCTCGACGGCGGCGGCACCTACGTGACGCTGCAGTCGCCGGGCAAGCCGCCGGCCTACACGACCGTGTTCGAGACGACCGCTGCGACGGCCCCGCAGACCGTCGCGGTCACACCGGCCGGGCACCTTCCCCGCGGTGCGCTGCACCGGTGGTCGACCACACTGCGATCCACCGACCCGGCGGACTGGTTCGTCCGCGGCGCCGACGTGTCCCCGGACGCCCGGGGCAGTCACACCGTCACCCTGCAGCCCGGCACTGTCACGACGCTCACCACGATGCCCGGCGGGAAGGGCCGGGCAGCGAGGACGGCGCCTGCGTCGAAGACGATGCCGCTGCCCTACCGCGACACCTTCGACGAATACCGCGACGGTGCCACCCCCCGATACCTGTCCGACATGGAGGGCGCGTTCCAGGTGGCGCCCTGCTCCGCCGCACCGCAGGCCGCCCCCGGCAGCGGGGGCACCGGTGGTTGTCTGCAGCAGGCCATCACGACCCAGCCCATCAGGTGGTCGAAGGTCCCCAGCCCGCTCACCCTCGTCGGGGACAGCCAGTGGACCGACTACACCGTGTCCGCCAAGGTGATGATGCACCAGTCCGGCACGGCATCGCTGCTCGGCCGGGTGGTGAACCAGCTCAACTCGGTCGGGCCCGACCACTCCAACGTGTGGGAGGGCTACCACCTGAAGCTGTCGGACACCGGCTCCTGGGCCCTGGAGGCCGTCATGCCGGACAAGACCAAGCGGACCCTGGACCAGGGCGACCTGCCGACCGCCGGAGCCGACACCTGGCACCGGCTCGCACTCGACTTCTCCGGGGAGCGGATCACCGCGACTATCGACCGCACCCCGGTCGCCGAGGTCACCGACACCACGTACGACCACGGCCAGGCCGGTCTGGGGCTCGACTCCTATCAGTCCTCCCAGTTCGACGACGTGGCGGTCGCACCGGAGCCGAACCGGTAGGCCGGAACCGAACGCCGGTCCGCATCCCGCCGGTGAGACACCAAGGGGTAACGCCACACCTCGGCGGCATCCGCAGTCAGGTATGCGGAGGTGGGCGCTGCCTGGTGCCTGCCGACCGCTCATGGCTTCGGAGCGGCCGCCTCGAGCCGCCGCGCCCGTTCCACCCACTCGTTCTCCGCGTTCATCCAGCTTTGCGAGGCATGTATGACCACTTGGAAGAGAAGACACCGGACCGCCCTCACCACCGCGACCTCGGCAGCGCTTCTGGCGATGGCTCTGCTCGCACCACAGGCGGCGGATGGGGCCACCTCCCCCGGTGCCGCTTTCTCAGGGGCCCTGCCTTCGGCGGCCCGGCATCCCTGGGATGCCTACAACTACTCACCGCAGTCCCGGACCCTGAAGCCCGTGGCGATCCACAGCACCGTGGGTTCGGTGACGGACGCCTCCGCAGCGCTCTCGGGCAAGTCCACCCGACTGAGCGGCACCGGATCCGCCGTCACCTTCGACTTCGGCAAGGACGTCAGCGGTCTGGTCACGCTCCACTTCGCGGCTTCAGACGGCCCGCAACGCGTAGGTCTCGCGTTCAACGAGTCCTCGCAGTACGTGGGCACCACAAGCGACGCCTCCACCGGTGGTCCGCGAAGCCGGGACGGAGCGCTCTACGCCGACGTCGACGGCGCGACCACTTACACCATGCCGGCGAAGAACCTGCGCGGTGGGTTCCGGTACCTGACCGTCTTCATGGACTCCGCTGGCAGTGCCGATCTCGACGGCATCACCGCGCACTTCACGGCCGCACCGAAGATGCAGGACCCGCGCGCCTACGCGAACTACTTCTACTCCAGCGACGACCTGCTCAACAGGATCTGGTACGCCGGGGCCTACACGATCCAGCTCAACACCATCGCCCCGAAGACCGGACGGGTCTGGGAGGCTCCCGCCCAGACATGGGACAACACCGGCGACGTGGGCGTGGGCGACACCATCCTGGTGGACGGCGCGAAGCGGGACCGCACGGTCTGGCCGGGTGACCTCGGGGTCGAGATCCCCTCCGCCTACGCGGCCTTCGACGACACCGAGTCGGCCCGCAACGCCCTCACGACGCTCTACCAGCACCAGAAGATCACGGGCGAACTGCCGTACTCCGGGCCCATGATGAACAAGTACGGGTCCGACACCTACCACATGTGGACCCTGGCGGCGTCCTGGGACTACTACCGGTACACCGGCGACCGGAAGTGGGTCGACGGCATCTGGGACCAGTACAAGCGGGGCGTCGACTACATCGGCGCGAAGACGGACGACCAGGGGTTGCTCTCGATCACCGAGACCGCCGACTCGGTGCGGAGCCTGCCGAAGGGCGAGAACCTGATCGCCAACGTCCTGATGTGGCGCGTGCTCACGACCGGCTCGCAGCTGGCGAAGGTCGAGGGCGACACCACGTTCGCCCAGTCCTACGCGCACCGGGCGGCGGCGCTGCGCACCGCGATCGACAGCCGGCTGTGGGACGAGAAGAAGGGGGCGTACCGGTTCTACCCCGACTCGGACGTCCACGCCCAGGACGGCAACGCGCTCGCGGTGTGGTACGGCCTGGCCGACCAGAGCAAGGCACGCCGCATCAGCTCCTACCTCACGACCAACTGGAACGACCGCGGGTCGACCTCCCCGGAGAACAAGGGGAACCTGGGTGTCTTCGCCGGGTCCATGGAGGTCAACGCCCACTTTGCCGCGGGCGGAACGACCGCCGACCAGGCGGGAGTCGATCTGATCCGGCGGCAGTGGGGGGCCATGCTCGACGACCCGCTCGGCACCAGGAGCACGTTCTGGGAGTCGTCGCGTCCGGACGGCTGCATCTGCAGCACCTACGTCAGCCTCGCCCACGCCTGGGCGACCGGGCCGACCACGGCGCTCACGTTCTCCGTGCTGGGACTCCAGCCGACCAGCGCGGGCGGCCGCGCCTTCGACTTCGTCCCGCACACCGCCGACCTCACCTTCGCCCAGGGGCGGATCACCACCACGCTGGGCCCGGTCGACGCCTCGTGGCGCGTCAACCGGAAGGAGGGGAAATACCACGCGGAGCTCACCGCCCCCAAGGACAGTGAGGGGCGAGTCGCGGTGCCCACCTTCGGAAAGCACATCTCGGTCTTCGTCGACGGCAAGTTGGCCTGGAACGGCAGGACGGCCAAGGCCTACGACGCGCACACCGACGGTGAGTACGTCTACCTGGAAGCGCTCTCCGGACACCACGTGATCGACAGCCACCAGCACGACAGCTGAGACGATCACGCCGCGCACTCCTCGCGCCGGCCCGCGTGAGGCGTGCGCGGCCTTCCGGGCAGCCAGCCCGCGCTCCGCTCCCTCGCACAGAGCGCGCCGCGGCTGTCCGCTGCACGCCGCCGACCGGTTCGCGGATCGGGCCACCGCGCGCCCGTTCGCGCCTGCCGCCGCCGAGCCACACCCCGCGCCCCCTCGCTCGGCGGATCCCCCGCATCCACCAGGAGCCCTGCCGTCATGAACGCATCGCACCATCCGGCACGCCCCAACCGCCGCCACTTCATCGCCGCCGCCGGAGCCGCCGCCATCGCGCTGAACCTGGGCGCCCCCGCCGGGGCCACGACCCGCGCCGCCGACCGGGGCCGCCCGATCCCCGCCGGCACGGTCCCGCCGCGGCTCACCCCGCTCCCCCTGTCATCCGTCACGCTCCTGAACAGCCCCTTCCGCGAGAACATGCGGCGCACCTGCGCGTATCTGCTGTTCGTCGATCCGGACCGCCTGCTGCACACCTTCCGTCTCAACGCCGGCCTGCCGTCGTCCGCCGAACCCTGCGGCGGGTGGGAGGACCCGGCGGTCCAACTGCGCGGTCACAGCACCGGCCATCTGCTCTCCGGGCTGGCCCAGGCCCACGCCAACACCGGGGACGACGCCTATGCCGCCAAGGGGCGGGTCATCGTCGACGCCCTCGCGGCCTGCCAGGCCGCCTCTCCCGCCGCCCGCTACACGCCCGGATACCTCTCCGCCTTCCCCGAGCAGGTCTTCGACCAGCTGGAGGCCGGCGGCCGACCCTGGGCCCCGTACTACACGATCCACAAGATCATGGCCGGTCTGCTCGATCAGTATCTGCTCAGCGGCAACTACCAGGCCCTGGACGTGGTGCGTTCGATGGCCGCCTGGGTGGAGACCCGCACCTCGCGTCTGACGCTGGACCAGATGCAGACGCTGGTCCTCCGGGTGGAGTTCGGCGGCATGAACGAGGTTCTGTCGAACCTGTACCTGGTCACCGGTGACCCGGCGCATCTGCGCACCGCCCGTCGGTTCGACCACGAGGACCTGTACGGGCCGCTGGCCGCGGGCCGCGACGAACTGGACGGCCGCCACGCCAACACCGAGATCGCCAAGATCGTCGGCGCCGCGCGCGAGTACGAGGCCACCGGTGAGCAGCGCTACCACGACATCGCCGCCTACTTCTGGGACACGGTCGTACATCACCACTCGTACGCCATCGGCGGCAACTCCAATCAGGAGTTCTTCGGTCCTCCCGGCGAGATCGTCAGCCGTCTCTCCGAGGTGACCTGCGAGAACTGCAACTCCTACAACATGCTCAAGCTGGGCCGGCAGCTCTTCCTTCATGACCCGGGCAACGCCGGATACATGGACCACTACGAGTGGACCCTGTACAACCAGATGCTCGGCGAGCAGGACCCCGACGCCGAGCACGGCTTCGTGACGTACTACACGGGTCTGTGGGCGGGCTCGCAGCGCCAGGTCAAGGGCGGGCTCGGGAGCGCGCCCGGCAGTTACAGCAGCGACTACGACAACTTCTCCTGCGATCACGGCACGGGCATGGAGACACACACCAAGTTCGCCGACAGCATCTACTTCCGCTCCGAAGACGCTCTGTGGGTCAACCTGTTCATCCCGTCCCAGGTGACATGGGCCGAGCGAGGGGTGACGCTGCGCCAGGAGACCCGCTACCCCGACGCGGACACCACCAGGCTCACGGTCACCTCCGGAGGCGGCCGGTTCACCCTGAAGGTACGGATCCCCGGCTGGCTGGCCGACCATCGCTCTCACGCCCGGGTCCGGGTCAACGGGCGTCCGGCCGGCGCCCACTTCGAACCGGGTACGTACCTTGCGCTGACCAGGAACTGGCGCTCCGGAGACGTGGTCGAGGTGGCGCTGCCGATGGAGCCGGTCTGGCGTCCGGCGCCGGACAACCCGCAGGTGCGCTCCCTGTCCCACGGCCCGGTGGTCCTGGCAGGCGCGTACGGCAGCACCGTGTCCCCGACCATCCCTCACATCGATCCCGCCTCAGTGCGGCGGCTGCCGCGGTCTTCGACGGAGTTCACCGCCACCGCCGATGGCGCCCAGGTGTCGCTGCTGCCCTTCCACCGGATCCAGCAGCAGCACTACAACGTGTACTGGGCCGTCTCGCCCAAGGCCGGCCGCGAGCGCGAGATCGCCCACTACGCCTTCGACGAGGGCCACGGAAGCACCACCGCGGACTCCCTGCGTTCCCTCCCAGACGGAGAGTTGGCCGCGGGCGCCGACTGGACGGCGGGCCGCACCGGCGCCGCCGTCGCCCTGGACAGCGCCGCCGGCGGCCACGTGGTCCTGCCGCCCGGTCTGCTCACCGGCCTGGCGGAGCTGACCGTCAGCGCCTGGGTGCGTGTCGACTCGCTCAGCAACTCCGCCCGAGTGTTCGACCTCGGCTACCACAAGGACACCTACCTCTTCCTCGCCGTGCGCACCGACACCGGGAAGGCACGCGCTGCCCTGAAGATCGCGGGTATGGAGGCCGAGGACTTCATCGACGCCTCCGACGCCCTGCCGCAGGGCCGTTGGACGCATGTCGCCCTGACCGTTGGCGGGGGCACCGGCGTGCTGTACGTCGATGGCGTGGAGTCCGGGCGCAACGACGCGATGGTGAGCAGTCCGCTGCTGCTGGGCGCCACCACGCACAACTACCTCGGCCGATCGCAGAACTCCAAGCACCCGTATCTGCAGGGCGCCATCGACGGCTTCCGTGTCCACAACCGGGCTCTGTCCGCCACGGACGTCGCCGCGCTGTTCCGCGCGGACGCCTGATCCCGCGCCTCCACGCCACACCCCGTCCATCGCACCCGATCCAGGAGACCCCGTGTCCGCAGCCTTCCCCCGACGTGTCCGGCGCCGCCCGGCCCTCGTCACCGCCTCCGCCCTGACCGCACTGGTCACCGTCCTGCCCCCGGCTGTGACCGCCCAGGCGGCACCCGCCGGCGTCGTCGCCGTCACGCTGCGCACCCAGCACCTGAGCCAGGCACTCGGCATCGACGACACCACTCCTGACCTGAGCTGGCAGCTCAGCGGCAGCGGCACGGACGTCACCCAGCAGGCGTACCGCGTCCAGGCGGCCACCAGCCGCGCTCTGCTCACCAGCGCCCGTCCCGACCTGTGGGACTCGGGCCGGGTCGACTCCGACGCGCCGCGCACGACCTACGCCGGCAAGAAGCTCGGATCGCGCGCCCATGTCTACTGGCGCGTGACGGTGTGGTCGAACACCACGAACCGCCCGTCCCGCTGGAGCGACACCGCCGCCTTCGAGACCGGACTGACGAACCCGCAGGACTGGTCCGCGCAGTGGATCACCAACCCCGACTGGAAGCTGAGCACCCGAAAGGTGGAGCCGGTCGTCGTCCGGCTGCCGAAGACCACCGCCCGCTACGTCCGGCTCGACGTCACCAAGCTCGGCCTGCCGCTGGCCGACGACTTCCCGAACCGGTCCTGGCGGCTGCAACTGGGGGAGATCGAGGTGCGCGACTCCGCCGCGCCGGACACGGACCTCGCCCAGGGCGCGGCCGTCACCGCCTCGGAGTCCAACACCCTGCGCAAGACCTGGGAACCCGCTCTCGCCGTCGACGGGATGACCAACAGCGCCCTGCAGACCGCGGCCGGGTACTCCAGCCAGGCCCACTCCGGCGCCGACGTGTCGTCCTCGCCGATCACCCTCACCCTCGACCTCAAGTCCGCCCAGACCTTCGACCAGGTCATGCTCTATCCGCGCTCCGACGTCCTCACCGACGACGGCCGCGTACCGAACTTCCCCGTCGACTACACCCTCTCCACCGGGGACGCGGCCAGCGGACCGTTCGCCTCCGCCGCGAAGGTCATGGGCCGGCAGCCCCCGAAGCCGTACCTGCCCTCCGGCCTCCCGCTGTTCACCAAGGACTTCGCGCTTGGCAAGAAGGTGCGCAGCGCCCGCCTCCACGTGGCCGGCCTGGGCATCTACACGGCCGACGTCAACGGCCATCCGGTCGGCGACGCCGTGCTGGAGCCCGCGAACACCACGTTCGCGGACCGTGTGCAGTACGCCACATATGATGTCACCGACCTGCTGCGGCACGGCGACAACACCATCGGCGTCGCCCTCGGCAACGGCATGTCCAACGTGGTCAGCACCGCCGACCGGTACCGCAAGCTCTACGGGAACCTCAGCGACCCCAAGCTGATCGCCCAGCTGGAGGTTACCCTCGCCGACGGCACCGTCAAGCGCATCGCCAGTGGCGCGGACTGGCGCACGGTACTGGGGCCGACCACGTCCTCGAACTGGTACGGCGGCGAGGACTACGACGCCCGCCGCGAGATACCGCACTGGGACCAGCCGCACCAGGACCGCTCGGTCTGGTCGCACGCGGTCACCGTGGACGGGCCCGGCACGCCCGGCCACCCGGCACAGCTCAGCGCCCGCGAGGCCGAGCCGATCCGCGTCGAGGAGAACCTCAAGGGCACCGAGGTCTCCGGCGCCGCCCCGGGCAGCCGCATCTTCGACCTCGGCCGCAACATCGCCGGCTGGCCTGAGATCACACTGGACGCACCGGCCGGCACGACCGTGCGCATCTACCCCGCGGAAAGCCTCAAGGACGGCCACGCCTTCCAGTCCATCAGCAACGTGGGCGCCCCCCTGTGGGACAGCTACACCGCACGCGGCGCAAAGAGCGAGACCTGGCACCCGCAGTTCTCCTACCACGGCTTCCGCTACCTGGAGATCAAGGGCCTGCCGGCCGGAGCCACCATCTCCGTGCGCGGAAAGGCACTGCACACCGACAACGCTTCCGCGGGTGACTTCAAGAGCTCCAACGACCTGGTCAACGGCATCCACTCGATCACCCGCAGCGCCATCGAGAACAACATGATGAGCGTGCTCACCGACTGCCCGAGCCGGGAGAAGCTCGGCTGGCTGGAGCAGGACCAGCTCGTCTTCCCGGCCCTGGCCGCCAACTACGACATGGAGGCCTACCTGCGCAAGATCGTGCGGGACATGGCCGACGCACAGACCACCGAGGGCCTGATCCCGAGCACCGTGCCGGAGTACACCAGCCTGCCGGGCGCCTACCGCAACGACTCCAACTGGGGCGGCGCCTTCGTCCTCGTGCCCTGGCAGCTCTACACCACGTACGGAGACACCGACACGCTGCGCACCTACTACCCGGCCATGAAGAGGTACGCGGCGTTCCTGAAGATCCAGGTCTCCGACGGCATCCTCGACTACGGGCTCGGCGACTGGTTCACCCCCGACAAGTCCTTCCCGCGTGCGGTCGCGGGCACCTACGGCTACTGGCGGGTGGTGGACGCGCTCAGCCAGATCGCCGGCGTGCTCGGTGACGACGTCGACGCGGCGTCCTACCGCAGCGAGGCCGACGCGAGCGCCAAGGCGCTCACCCGGAAGTACTACGACGAGGCGACGGGGACCTTCGGCGGCGGCGGCCAGGGCGCCGAGGTCCTCGCCCTCGACATGGGTGCGGTCCCCGACGACCAGCGGCAGCGGCTCCTCGACCACCTCGTCGGCAGCATCCGGGACGCGGGCTACCACCTGAACCTCGGTGAGATCTCACTGCCGGCGGCGTTCCGGGTGCTGTCCGGGGCGGGGCACGACGACATCGTGTACAAGATCGCCACGCAGACCACCAGCCCCAGCTACGGCTACCAGGTGGTGCACGGCAACACGGCGCTCGGCGAGTCCTGGGACGGCGGCCCCGGCCAGTCACAGGACCACTTCATGCTCGGCGCGATCGACTCGTGGTTCACCAGCCGCCTCGCCGGGATCCAGCAGGCGCCCGGCGCGGCCGGCTACCAGAAGCTGCTCGTCGCGCCGGCCGTCGTAGGGGACCTGGCCTCCGCATCCGGCTCCTACACCACGCCGTACGGCAAGGTCTCCACCTCCTGGCACCGCGACGGCTCGGCCTACCGCCTGCGGGTGACCGTGCCGGCGGGGGCCACGGCGGAGGTCCACGTGCCGGTCACCTCAGAGGTCGTCCGGGCCGACCGGGGCGCCCGCATGCTGCGCACCGAGGGCGGCACGGCGGTGTACGAGGTCGGCTCCGGCGACTGGTCCTTCGCCTCCGTCTACACCCCGGCCGGGGACTGATCCCGGCACCGCCGGGCGGTGTCCTGGGAGACCTCCGCCCGCGCGGACGCCGATCTGGTCCTCACCACGCTCGAGTACGCCCTGGCCTCACGCGAGGTCGAGCCCGGCACGCTCGTGCATCATGCAGACGATGAACTCGGCCTGTGCGCACCGGGTGGAGAGGCTGGGCAGCTGACGCTACCGAGCGCGGCGTCAGCTCGGCCCCGCCTACTAGTACGTGGGTGCTGCGCAGCAGTCGGCGTTTCTGGATGCTGACGGCGGGTGACGCCTGTTGTGTCGCGTCGGGCGGCAGTTGCTTTCGGCATGGGTGGGGTCTGTGCTGGTTGGCCGGCCTGGCATGCCGCACGGATCGAGCTGCACCTTCTGCAGTCCTGCGTCCCGTTGGACCCCGACGGGCTGGTCGACGCTGACCTCGAGCGCAGCCTTCCGATGCACAGCCGAGTCTGAGACCGGGCCGAACTCGCTGCCGAAACCAGCCGGTTCCTCCACCGCCGCCGCGCCCACCCCGCATCGTCCGCAAATACTCCCAAGGCTCTCACGTGCGTTACGTCCTGGAATGGAGAGATTTGAGCTTCGGGTCGTTGCCGGAGCCCAGGCAGTCGGCGCGGGCGGCACTTCTGCCACCTCTGTGCACACCCATTGACACTGTCCTCGGCTCCTTCATAGGGTCCGAGGCAGAAGGTATTGATACGTTTCAATTCGGCAAGTCAGGCCCATGACTCCCGAGTTGACGCACTTGTTGCACTTCACGTCGCTCCAACTGCGCTTCCTGTCTTCCGCGGAAGTGGCAGCAGTCATGTCCAGTTGAATCATTCAAATCCCTTCCTGGGAGCATGTGCATGAGCCTTCAGTGGCCGTTCCCGTTCCGGTCCGGTCTTCGGTCCGGTGTTGTCGCGACGGCCTTCGGGCTGACGCTTGCCCTTGCCCCGCCCGCGGTCGCGGACCGCGCAGGGCCCGATCACAGCCCCCAGGCGCCGGCCGGGCTCACGGTCGGCGACCGGGTCGACCCGTCGGCCGTCGACGGGACACCCCCGTTCGGCTGGCTGCCGCGCGACGTCGACAGTGACGAGGTGCAGTCGGCGTACGAGCTGGTCGTGCGCGACAGTGCGGGGCGCACGGTCTGGGACAGCGGCAAGGTGCCCGGCGCGCGGCAGTCCTGGGTTCCCTACGTCGGTCCCGGCCTCGCGCCGGGCACGGAGTACCGCTGGACGGTTCGGACCTGGGACCGCAGCGGCGCGGTGTCGCCGTACGCGGGCCCCGCGACGTTCGTCACCGGCCTCGGTGACGCGGACTGGTCGGGCGCGCAGTGGATCCGCAGGCCCGCCACCGGCAACGACGCGGACAACCAGTGGACCGCCGCCCGCAAGGTGATGCGGGTGTCCGGAGGCAGTCCGGTGACCGGTGCCCGCGTCTACACCGCCGCCGTGGGGGACTGGCAGGTCCAGGCGAACGGACGCACGGTCCAGCGCGGTTCGTCGTACGAGTACGCGGGCGAGGGCCTCTACGACGTCGCGGAACTCAAGGGTGTTGAGGCGGGAGACGAGCTGCCGGTCGGCGTCGTCACGCACTACTGGAGCTGCAAGTGCCAGGGGCGCGCCAATGGTCCTGCCGGCCCGGAGGGCCCCGACGGTCTGCTCGTGAAGGTCGTGGTCGACCACGAGGACGGCACCCGGGACGTGATGGTGTCCGACGGCAGTTGGAAGGTGCGCCGCTACGAGCCGCAGACCGTCGACACCGTGTCGTTCCGGAACAAGGACGCGGGCGACCGAGTCGAGTACTACGACGCCCGGGCGGAGCTGACAGGCTGGGACAAGGCCGCTTACGACGACGGCAGTTGGTCCGGCGCCACGGTGGTCGGCCCGCACCCGCGACCGAACCCGGCCGACTGCTCCTCGTACGCGTTCGGTTCATCACCCTGCGCCTTCACCCACCTGTCCGCGACGAACGCCCACCTGACCCGCATGGTGGTCCACCCGAAGTCCCTGCTCCGCCTCCCGGACGGCACCGTCTTCGCCGACTTCGGCAAGGTCAACTCCGCCGTTCCCTCGGTGAGCTTCCAGCACGGCGTGGCAGGGCGGCAGTTGACCTTCACCACCAGCTACCGGCGCAGCAACTCCACGCTGTCAGCGGCCGTAAGCGCCGGGGACACCACGGTGACCCTCGCCAGTACGGGCAACCTGCACGTCGGCGACCGTGTCACCGTCGACGCCCCCGCGACCGGTTACGGCGCGGGCGACCCGGAAACCCGCACCGTGACGGCGGTGGACGGGAAGACCGCCACCCTCGACCGGGCGCTTGGCAAGGACCACGCCGCCGGGAGCTGGGTGGAGAACTCCCGCGCCGGCACGTCGGCCCTCGACACCCAGGGCAGCAACATGCGCTTCTTCCACACCCAGCGGGACGGCGCACAGGTCGCGCAGCCGTTCACGTACTGGGGCTGGCGCTATCTGCAGATCAGCGACCCCGGCGAGAAGCTGACCACCGACGACATCACGGCCGTCGTGCAGCACACCGACGCCGCCCACCCGGCCACCTTCTCCAGCAGCGACGACACTCTCGACGACGTCTTCGCGCTCATGCAGCACTCGGCGCTGCAGTCGGCGCAGAACGTCTTCCTCGACACCCCGACCCGGGAGAAGGGCCAGTTCCTCGGCGACGCCATCGACGAGTCGTACGCGACCATGGCGGCCTCCGGGGAGCGGAGCCTGACCCGGCAGGCGATCGTCTCCTTCATGAACTCCCAGGCGCGGTACTGGAAGAACGGCGCCATGAACGCCGTCTACCCCAACGGCGACGGCAAACGGGACATCCCCGACTACACCGAGATGTTCCCCGAGTGGGTGCTGCGCTACTACCGGACCACCGGCGACCGGGAGTTGCTGGCACAGGCCCTGCCCGTGATGAAGAACATTTCCGACTACATATCGTCCGCCGTCGACAGCCGCGGTCTGGTGGCCGACCTGCCCGGCGGCAGTGGCGCGTACAAGTACGGAATCATCGACTGGCCCGCCCCCATGCGCTACGGCTACGTCACGGACGGCAACGTCAACCGCACCGTCGTCAACGCTCTCGGCCTGGGCGCGCTGCGCTCGACGGCCGAGGCCGCGGACGCCCTCGGCGACGCGGACGCCCACACCCTGTATGACGACCGGGCGGAGCACCTGACCGCCGCGATGCGAGCCCAGCTGCGCGACCCCGGGAGCGGCGCCTGGTCCGACGGCCTGACCGCCACCGGCAGTCGCATCGACCACGCCGGCCAGCACGCGCAGACCTTCCCTGTCGCCTACGGAGCCGCAACTTCCGCCGAATACCCGGAACTCGGCGAGCGCATTTCCGCACTCGGCATGCAGCAGGGGCCGATGACCCTGCGCACGCTGCTCGAAGCCCTGCGCGTCACCGACCGCCCGGACACCGTGGTGGATCTCCTCACCGACCCGCGCCACGACGGCCCGGCCCAGGTGCTCGCCGAGGGCGGCACCTTCCTGTGGGAGCAGTGGACCCCCGGCTGCGAGACCTCCGACTGCACCGGTGCCCAGGTGTCCCAGAGCAGCAGCGAAAGCCTCTCCCACGGGTGGGGCGGAGCTGGGATCAATGGCGTCATCGAGAGCGTCCTCGGCCTGACCGTCACCTCGCCGGGCGCCGCCACGGTCCGTATCGCCCCGGCGGACAAGGGCCTCGACCACGCCTCCGGCACGCAGTGGACAGAGCGCGGAACCGTCGGCGTGGACTGGCGCAGGAACCGCCATGGCGTGGACACCGAGGTCACCGTCCCCGTCAATGTGACGGCGATCGTCGCCCTGCCGGTGGTTCACGGCGGCGCCTACCGTGTCACGGGCCAAGGCGTCCGCTACCTCGGCATCGAGGACGGCCGCGCCGTCTACCGCGTCGGGTCCGGACATGTGTCGTTCCACGCCCGGTCCACCGACTGAACGCGAAGGCCTCGCTATGAAGCAGTACAGAGAGCAGCGAGAGGTACGGCACGGAGCGGGCCGGCGGGTCGCGCGCGCACTGGCCCGGGCCGTCCTCGGCCTGTGCGCCGCCGTGGCCCTTACGGGCCTGGTGCCGGCCGGTAACTCCGCTGCAGTGACCGGGAGTTCAGGCCTTGACGACGGCGTCGTCGCGTCCACGGGCACGGTCGTGGTGGCGAAGCCCGGATCCACGCGCGTGATCCACAACGTCGGCACATCCACCGTCACCGTGCGCCCCGGCGCGACCGTGCGGCAGACACTCGGCCGCCTGACCGCATCCGACCGCTCCCGCCAGAGCCGCACGATCGTCGACGCGTCCGGTGCCGTCCGGCGCGACGGTCCGGTCGTGGCGGGCGACCGGCTCACTGTCCATGCCGAGGACGGCCGCACCGAGGGGAGTTACGCGCTGGCCGTGTACGACCCGGGGGCCGCGGGGCGCGACGGCGCCTACTGGAACCAGCCGCTCTACGACCGGATCGACTCCACCGTCAACGCCCACGTCCCGGTCTTCCCCGACCGCCGCTGCAACATCACCGACCCCGCCTACCGGTCCCAGGTCCGCCGGGTCACGGAGCGGTACGCCGTCGGGAACGAGGCCGGTGACCCCGCGGCCAAGACCTCGCCCCTTGTGTACGACTCCCAGCGGGTGTGGTTCTACGGCAACGCCCTCAACGCAGCGATCAAGGACTGCCATGACGCGGGCGGCGGCACCGTCGTCGTCCCGCCGCGAGGCTCCCTGAACGAGAACGGGGCCTACTACTCCGGCGCTATCAACCTGCTCAGCGGCGTCAACCTGCGCGTCGAGATCGGCGCCGTCGTGAAGTTCATGCGGGACAGGACCAACGAGTTCTACCCGGTCGTGCGCACCAGCTACGAAGGAACCGACCTCTACAGCTACTCGCCGCTCATCTACGCCCTGCACCAGCACGACATCGCGGTGAGCGGCGGAGGGACGCTCGACGGCCAGGAGGACATGTGGAACTGGCGCCCCTGGAAGAAGGGTTACTGGGGCGAGCCCTCGGTGGAGGACAAGGACCCGGACGGCTCCTACGGGCAGAACGGTGTTCTCAACCGCATGAACTTCGAGGACACCCCGGTCGAACAGCGCCTCTTCAGCGACGACGGCCACCTGCCGAAGACGATTCCCGTCGTCGAGGACGGCAAGGTCCGCCAGGTCACACCGCCTGCCGGGGCCAAGGCCATGAAATCGACGTTCCGCCCTTCCTTCATCCAGCCCAACGAATCGACGAACGTACTGATCGAAGACGTGAAGATTCGCAATACGCCGTTCTGGATCGTCCATCCCCTCAGCTCGGCCAACGTTCTCGTCCGCGGCCTCGACATCTACAGCGACAAGACGAAGGACTTCGAGGCCAAGGGCTGGAACAACGACGACGGCATCGACCCAGAGTCGAGCCATGACGTAGTCACGGAGCACAACCACGTCACCGTGAGCGACGACGGCGCCGCAGTCAAGGCCGGCCGCAACGTCAACGGGCGCGAGCACCGGACGCCGAGCGAACGCATCATCATCCGCGACTCCGACTATCGCAACGAGGCCGGGAACTCCGCCGCCATCTCCATGGGAAGTGAGATGTCGGGCGGAATCCGCGACGTCTTCATCCACGACAACGTCTTCGGCGGCCACGGCATGGCCATGGCCCTGAAGATCAAGACGAACTCCACCCGCGGCGGCGCTGTGGAGAGCATCTATCTGCGCGACAGCCTGCTGCAGTACGCCGTCCGGTCCCTGGTCGAACTCGACAGCAACTACAACGAGACCGTGCCGTTCCCGAACGCCGACGACTTCGACCCCCAGGTCCGCAACATCTATGTGGACCGTGTCGACACAGGCCCCGACATGCCGCCCGCCACGACCAGCTTCTCCTTCCGCAGCGCCGCGTCCCGCTCCCCGGTGGAGAACGTCCGCTACCGCGACTCCGTCTACCACTCGACCAGCACCCTCGCGGCGGGATTCGCGGACAACAAGAACATCAAGGACCTCGTCGTCGACAACGTCACCTACATCAACCCGCAGACCGGCGCCACCACCCGCTACGACACCACACCGCTGCGCCTCCTCGACGCGACGCGGGCGGTCCCGGACACAGGTGACGCGACCGGCCTGACCGCGGCCGACGCCGGCCGCCCCGACACCGTCACACCGGTTCCCGGGCGCACGTTCCGGATCGCCGGCGCGGTGGACCTCTCCACGGCACCCGACTTCCCGCGCACCGGCACACTGCGCATCCTCGTCGACCGCGACGACACACCCGTCCCGGTACAGGTCCGGGCCGACGGCACCTTCCTCAGCGAACCCGTCACCCTGGACGACGACCAGAGCTGGTACCGCGACCGGCACTACGTGTCCGTGAACTTCTGGGCGGACAACGGCATCGACATCAACACGAGCGTCTACCAGGTGGCCGTGTCCACCCAGCGAGGAAGGAACCGTTCATGACCGACCAGCCGCACGTCTCCCGCAGAGCCTTCGTCGGGGGAGTCGCCGCCCTGACCTCCGCGACGCTGATGTCCCGCGTCCTGCAAGCGGAGTCGGCGGCGGCCGCCGAACCCGGCACGGACGGCACCGGAACCCGCATCGACCGGCACGCGCTGGTGTCCCGGCACCGCGTCGTCCGGCACAGCAGCGACCTCGATCTGCCCGTCCAGGTCGGCAACGGCCGGTTCGCCTTCGGCGCCGACGTGACCGGACTGCAGACCTTCGTACCGTTCAACACCCTCTCCGACTGGGGCTGGCACGCGGACGCCCTGCCGGCGGGCAAGGAGATCGCGGACTACCGGGGCACCGTCTGGGACACGTACGGCCGCGACGTCTCCTACTGGACGGACGACGACAACGAGCCCGAACTCCATAACTGGCTGCGCGAGAACCCCCACCGGGCGAACCTCGGCCGCATCGGCATGCGGCTGCTCAAGGCGGACGGGACCGAGGCAGCCGAGTCCGACCTCACGGACACCGTGCAGGAACTCGACCCGTGGACGGGCGTCCTGCGCAGCGCGTTCCGCCTCGAAGGACACCGGGTCACTGTCGAGACCGCCTGCCACCCCGGCCAGGACGTCATGGGCGTACGCATCGAGTCCGCACTCGTCCGGCTCGGGCGCCTCTCGGTCTTCCTGGACTTCCCGTACGCCACCGCGGCCGGACGCAACAAGTTCGAGGCGCCGTACGTCGGCCTCTGGGACCGCCCCGAGCTGCACACCACTGTGCTGCGCCGCCGCGGCCGCACACCGGTCGTCACCCACACCATGGACGCCACCCGCTACGAAGTCGGCCTGGCGCTGTCTCCGGGCGCCCGCGTCAGCCGCAGTGATCCGGGTCGGCACCGCTACGAAGTCATGGGCGAAGGCGACCAGTTGGACGTAGCCGCCCTCTTCGCGCCCGAGGTGCGAGGCGCCGTGCCGAGGGCCGGCGAGGTGGTGCGCCAGAGCGAGACCTGGTGGCCGCGGTTCTGGCGGACCGGCGGGGCGGTCGACCTCTCGGCGAGCGAGGACCCACGCTGGCGCGAGCTGGAGCGCCGCATCGTCCTGAGCCAGTACCACCTGGCCGTGAACGACGCCGGCAACGACCCCGCCCAGGAGTCAGGACTCGTCAACAACGGCTGGTACGGCAAGTTCCACATGGAGATGTACTGGTGGCACGCCTTCCAGTACGCGCTCTGGAACCGCTGGCCGCTCCTGGACCGCGGCACCGACATCTACGAACGGTTCCTGCCTACGGCGCGACGCCTCGCCACATCCCAGGGCTTCCGCGGCGCCCGCTGGCCGAAGATGACGACGACATACGGCGACGCGATCGGCCGCGAGTCGCCCGGCACCCCGACCTGTCTGCTGATCTGGCAGCAGCCCCACCCTCTCTTCCTCGCGGAACTCGACCATCAGGCCCACCCGGGACGCAGCACCCTGCTCAAGTGGCGCGAAGTCGTCCACGAGAGTGCTGAGTTCATCGCCTCGTTCGCCCACCGCGAGGAGAGCGGCCGCTATGTCATCGGCCCGCCGCTCATGTGCTGCAACGAACGCAACCCACCCGCCCAGACCCTGAACCCGGCCTTCGAACTGTCCTACTGGCGCTTCGGTCTGCGCATCGCCCAGGAGTGGCGCGAGCGCCTCGGCATGGCGCGTGAGCCGTACTGGGACGAGGTCCTCGACGGCCTGGCGCCGCTGCCCGTCGAGGACGGCGTGTATGTGCTGTACGAGGGCGCGACCGACATGTGGACCGAGTACAACACCAACCACCCCGATCCCGTCGCGCCGTTCGGGATGCTCCCCGGTGACGGCGTCGACGTGGAGACCATGCGGGCGACGACCCAAAAGGTCCGCGAGACCTGGCCGGTCGCCGACCTGTACAGCTGGGACTTCCCGCTCCTGGCGATGAACGCCGCCCGCCTCGGCGACCCGGACTCGGCCGTGGAGTACTTGCTCCATGAGCGGTTCGGGTTCACCGGCACCGGCCTGCCCGCCAGCGGGAAGAGCGGGGTGCCGTCCCCGTACTTCCCGGCCGCGGGAGGCCTGCTCTACGCCGTCGCCATGATGTGCGCCGGCTGGCGCGACTCTCCTGGCGGCCCAGCGGGCGAGCGGGGGCGTCCCGGCCCGCGGGGCGTGGCCCCGGGATTCCCGGACCAGGGTTGGACGGTCTGTTGGGAGGGCCTCACGCCCGCTTTGTGACCGGCGCCAGAACCGGCCGTCGCCCACGTCCGTTGCGGCGACAGGCCGCACGCGTCGCCTGCGGTGCCTTCGCCGCCGAGACGAGCTCCACGCCTGGGCGGCCGACCCCGACGACACCTCGGCGGCGGTTGCCACCGAGGTGTCTGCATGATGCTCAGTCACCTTGCCGCAATGATGTTCTGGAGCGGTGCGACGGCGCAGTCACCGCCGGCGGAACATCAGATGCATGCGGGGCATCGGATGTCAGGATCACCGAGGTCGAGATCCTGGTACCGCGGCACCAGCTCACGGTCCTGCAACGCCAAGTCGACAAGTTGCCGTTCATGCGGGGTGACCGGTTCTTGCTCGCCGGCCTGCTCCACCACCTGTCGATGGTCAGATTGCGAGAGTTGCACCTGCTGGTGTGCCCGGACACCATTGTGTGCTGGCACCGCGGTTTCCTAAAGCACCGTCATGCCACGACGTGCGCACCCTGGCGGCGAGGACGCCCCGCGCACTGTCGTGTGGGGCTCAAGAACGCGAGTCGCCTTGTGGCGCTGTAGACCTTGCTCCACTGGAGAGGACGCGCACAGAGCCCTGAACGGCGTGGGCCACCGGCTCGCCCCACCCTCCGTAGCCACTCAACCTTCAGAGAGACGGTGGGCACCGCTCTCAGCGGCGCTTCTTGCGCTTCCTGGTGCCGCCGCTCTTGTGCCGGCGGGCGGCGTCCGCGCGTAGGCGCCCCAGCCGGGCGGCCCTGCGGCGGAGAGCGGCCACGTCGATCCGGCTGAGCCGCTCCAGGCCCGCCTGGTCCGGGTGGCCGGAGGCGAGCGCCACGTCGAGCATGGTGGCGAACGCCGCGGCGTCGCCACTGCTGTGGCCCACCTGCTCCAGCAGTGCCTCTTCGCCGCCGGTCTCTCTCATCAGCAGTAGGCTCTCGGCGACGGTCAGGGCGATCTCGCGGTCGTCCAGATCCTCGTCGGCCCGGGCCGCGGCGTCGGCGGCATCCCGCCCGGCGGAACCCTGCGCGGAGAGTGCCGCGGCGGCCGCCTGTGCCTGTGCCATGAACAGTGCGCTGGGGCGCAGTTCCTCCTCGTAGCGCAGGGTGCGCAGGAATTCGGGGCCGTGTCCGTCGGGCAGTTCTTCGGCCAGCAGCCGCAGCAGTGCGTGGCGTCGGGAGTGCAGTCGTGTGCGGCGCAGCGCCTCGGTGAAGGCTGGCCGTGCGGAGTTCCATCCGCCCCGTGCCGCGATCCACTCGGCGAGTTCTGCGCGGGCGCTCGCCGGGTCGTACTCGTCTAGGAGTGCGGCACAAAGCGTCGGGGCGTCGGCGTCCCGGAGGTCGCCGACGGCCGGGGCGCTGCGGTCGAGGGAGGTTAGCAGGGCGCGTACGGCATAGGTGCCGAGCTCGGTGAGCCGGACGAGTTCTACGTCGTCGCGGACCGCGAGGTCCTCTGAGCCGTCTGAGCCGTCCGAGAGGACTGAGGCATCGGCCGGTTCTGGATGTTCCGGCTCGTTCAGGTCGCGCAGGCTCTCGTGGAACAACGCGGCGGGCGTGCCGCGCTCGAAGGTCACCATCCCCACCTCCGCCAACAGGTCTATGACTGCGTACAGTTCGGCGGCGGAGCGGCGATGCGACCCCTGCCGCGCCTCGGGTGTGGCGAACCAGCCGTCGTCCCCGAGATAGCTGTCGCGCACCGACTGCCACAGCAGGGGCCACGGCATGGCGGCGGGCATCCCGTACAGCGTGGCCAGGACGTCGGTGAGCAGGAGATCGAAGCGTGGATAGAGGTCGGACGGTACATCCCACGCCGGGCCCATCAGGAGCGGGTCGCGCAGCTCGGGGAAGGCGGTGAGGGCTCGGACGGCCAGGGCGAGGGGGTCCTCGCGCACGGCCCGGGCGCCAGCGACCGCCACCAACCGGCCGCGGTACACCCGGATGAGGCGTGCCTGGCGTGCCCAGTCCACCAGGAGTCGGAGCATGGGGAGTTGATCGGCCCGGCGGATGTTCTCCCAGGTGTCCCCCGCGAGATGGATCAGGGGGCCGGCCGCCTCTCCCCGGCCGCGGTCGGTGCCGAGATGGCGGGCCAGGGCGAGGGCATCGGCCACCTTCAGTCGGCCGGTCTTCGTCACCGGCCGCCCTTCCGTGCCGAGCCACCGCGCCACCTCGTCGAGCTGCCCCAGCAGGCCCGAGCCTGCGGCAGTCCGACGCAGCTCCTCCTCGTCACCGAGCACGACGACCGGCAAGGGCAGTGCCCGCTCCTGGAGCAGGCTGCGGCCGACGGGCCCGGCCCCGGTGTCCAGTGCCCTACCGAAGAACCCGGTGAACTGGTTCTCCATGACCTGGGCGAGCTGTTCCTCGTCGTACGGGACGCGCCCCGCACGGGCGTCGGCGAGGAAGCGGTCCAGGGCGCGCTCGTTACGGACGTCGATGCCGTTGCGGGCGGCGGTCAGCATCCAGAACTTGGCCGGGCCCATGAAACGCGGATCCTGCATGGCCTCCTCGTGGGCGGACCGCAGTTCCTTGGCCAGCGTGCGCAGTCGGCCGGGGTCGTCGGAGCGCGGGTCGAGTACGCCGGCCGCGGCCAGGAAGTCGACCAGAGCGGCGACGGCAGCGGGTGCGTCGTGCTCGGCCGCCTCGTCCGGGAGGACGGTGACGTGTCGAGGCAGCCACTCCAGGAGGACGGCCCGCACGTGTTCCTGCCGCCACAGGGCGAGCCGGCCATCCACCGTGCCGTGGTGACGGTACTCCAAGATGTGAATGAGGGTGAACTCATCGATTGTGTCGGTGAGTTGATCTGACGCCGCGCTCTCCTGCTGCTCGTGCCAGTACTCGGCGACCAGGCGGATCAGGGTGTCACGTGTCGCGTCGAAGGCGTCGCCTTCCTCCTCCTGGTGCGGCGGCTGGTCAGCGACGCCCACTGCCGTGGTTCCCTCTTCGTCGGTGACCTCGGATTCAGGGTCGAACAGCAACCTCACGTCTGATCCATCGCTTTCACCATCGCCGTTGCTTCTGGGCGTTCGCACCGCTCCCCCTGCCGGACAGTCCGATCCGGGCGTCGTCAGAGCGGTGCAGCTGCCGACCCGACACTAGACGAGTCTTTCCGAACACGTTCAGTGGTAGGCGGTCAGTGAGCGGCTGACCGTCTGCCCGGTCTGGAAGTTGTGCCAGATCGCAGCGGCAAGAGCCAGCATGCGCTGCGCGACGCGGACCCCGACGCCCTCGACGGTGCGTCCGCCATGTTGTTCCAGGTCGAGCTGGCCCTTGAGGGTGTCGTTGACCGACTCGATCAGCTGGCGGACCTTCTTCAGCATCGGCTCGCCCTGCCGCAGAACCTCCCGTTTCCGGGAGGGCCGCAACAGTGTGATGCCCTGTTCGGACAGTGACCGTTCGAAGGTCTTGGACGCGAACCCCTTGTCGCTGATCAGCAGCAGACCTGGCCTCGCGCGGACGAGTTCGGCGTCGACCTCCAGCATCGCGGCCAGTACCTCTCGCTCGCCGAGCTTCGGATCGGCCAGCGCCCACAGGACTGGCATGCCGGCCGGGGTGCACACCAGGTACAGTCGCAGCCCCCAAAAGAACCGCGAATGCGACGCGCATTAACCGTAGTTGGCCCAACCCGCCAGCTCGGACCGCTTCACCGTCGGGCGGGACATCCCGCACGGCACCGGCGTCGAGTCGGTGATCCACACGGTGTCGTGCCAGAAGTCCGTGTCCTTCGCGAGCAGCCGGATCACTCGCTTGATCTGCGGCCACCCGGCTCGCAGCCGCTTGTTGTAGCCGGGATCCTGCGGGATGAACGGGAACAGGTGCCGGTAATGCTTGCGCGCGTGGCGCAGCCAGCGGGCCTCGCAGTGGAAGCCGAGCATCGCCTGCATGACCGCCAGACACAGCAACTCCGAGTGACTGAGCTTTGCCGGCCGCCCGGGCAACCGGGCGATACCGGCCCACTCGTCATCGATCTTTACGTAGAGTGCGGTCACGAGGGTGTCCAGGTTCGTCGTCACAAACGATCATGGACACCCTCTCCTCATGCCCGCAGGCATTCGGAAAGACTCGTCTAGGCCAGGTGGGGACTCCACCGGTACCGCACTTGACACGCGAGCCCAGCATCGCTTCTCGGCCTGGAATACGGGAACACGGCGGTGCCAAGACGCCCACCAGGGGCGATGTCACCGGCCTCGTCACTGCGGAGGAGTACCAGCGGCTCGGCGCCTTCATGAATCGGTCCGGCGGTTGGGGCACCGACGCCGCGCAGACATCGACGACCGCGGGCCCGAAGGCGAACGACGACGCGCTCGGCCCCAGGTCGAACTGCCGGGCGAGGAGGAACCGCTGCCGCTGTGCCGCCTGCGCTTCACCGGCGTCCTGCACACCTGGGGCTTCGCCCTCTACCTCGCCAGCCGAGGCAAGTACGAGGACAACTTCCTGCCCACCGGACTGCCCTTCGGCTCACCCGAAGACGCCCTGGACTGCGCCTGCGGCTTTTACCTCGGCGACCCGACACCCTGATCAACACCCCTCCACGAACTTGCGCGGGGCAGCACTAGGGGGCGGGTGGGGTGGGCCACTTGGAACGCCGTGATGCCGCGGCGCACGGACCCAGAGGTGGACGGGCTGGAAGTCCCGGACCAGCTCGTCGGGCGGCGGTTGGCAGCGTGCCGGTCCGGTCATTCCTCGCCGGGCTCGTCGCTGAGTACGTACAGCTCTGGCAGATTGACCACGATCGCCTCTTGGGTGGAGCGTGCGATCACGACGACCGCCTCCTCGCCGGGGCTCGGGTTTTCCTCGCGGTGGGGGACGAACGGCGGTACGAAGATGTAGTCGCCCGGGGACGTGCGGATGCGGATCTCCTGCGGCGTACCGCTCGAGTCGTCCAGGAACACGAATTCCGGGTGGCCCTTCACCACATGGATCGCGGTCTCGGACTCCCCGTGGTGATGATTGGACGAGGCGGTCTGCGCCGCGACATGGGTCTGTCCCATCCAGATCCGCTGGGATCCGACGCCCGATCCGCTGATCGCGGCGAAGCGCCGCATCCCGCCCGTCTGCGCCGTGTCACCGTCGAGCGCATCGGCCCGGATGTGGTGGAGCCGGGCGTGCAGGGGGAGTTTGCTGTCCGCGTCACCGGCACCATGGTCGTGATCAGGGAGATCGGGGTGGAATGCGTCGCGCTCGGCGTCCGGAGCGTCGTCGGGCTGGGGCGTGGTGTGCGGGGCCATGGGAATCCTGCTCGTCGATGCGGAGGCCGGGTTCCGCCGGAGGATCGCAACGGTGGCGGGCACCAGGTTCTGGCGCCGACCGTAGAGAGCCCGGCGAATGGATGTCAAGATGTGTCCATTGCCGCCGAGCAGCCCGTTTACGGCTGTCGGGGGCCCATGACGCTGGATGCAACCCTCGGGGAGACGGTGCAGATGCAGATCTCGGCGAAGGCGGACTACGCGGTGCGGGCGCTCGTCGAACTGGCCGCGGACAGCGGTAGGCCGCTCACTTGTGAAGGCATTGCGTCCGCGCAGGACATCCCCTTCCGCTTCCTCAAATCGGTGTTCCGGGACATGCGTCAGGCCGGCCTTGTGCGCAGTCAGCGTGGCTGCGAGGGCGGCTACTGGATAGGCCGCGACGCGACGACGATCACGGTCGCACAAGTCATGACCGCCGTCGACGGCGAGTTCCTGACGCTGCGGGGAGAGCGTCCCGACTCGCTCGACTACCCTGGCTCCGCGCGCCTGGTGCCGGAGCTGTGGCGGTCGTTGGAGGCCGCGGCGCAGGCGGTGCTCGGGCGGATGACCATTGCCGAACTGGCCGAGGCGGCCCAGACGTCGGCGCCCGCTTCGGCGGTCTCGGCATGACGGGCGCAACGGGACCGTTCCGCCCCGATGGCTGCGTGGTCCATGCCGACGGCCAGGACACCGCCGAAGTCGGCGCCCATGTCGGCGTCGAGGAGGCCACCGATCCCGCCGCCCATCTCACCGTCACCGAATTCACCGATCCTGCCTGCCCCTGGGCCTGGGGATCCGAGCCGGCCTTCCGCCTCCTGCGGCACTCCCTCGGCCTGCGTGTGCGCTGGCGCAGGGTGTTCGGGATCCTTTTCGACGAGGACGACGACCCGGCTCCCGATCCTGACGCCGAGGCCCGCTGGTACGAGCGGTTCATCGCCGACGTCGCGGTGCACACCCGTGCCCCGTACGCCCGGCGGCTGCACCGGCTGACCCGTACCAGCTGGCCCGCCTCGCTCGCTGCGAAAGCCTCGGCCGAACAGGGTGCTGACCTGGCGGAGCATGTCCTGCGTCGGCTGCGCGAAAGCACCTTCGTCCTCGGGACGCCCGCCGACTCGTACGCAGGTGTGCGCGATGTCGTACGCGGGGTCCCCGGCCTCGACCTCGACCGGCTCCTCGACGGCATGGCGGCTGCCAGCACCTGGGACGCGGTACGCGCCGACCGGGCACGGACGCGCCGGCCGATCGCGCAGGTGCTGGAACTTGAAGGGGCCGGTCCACACCCGGGACGGGCCAAGGAGCTGGGCGACGGGCGGCGTTACGCCCTGCCGACGGTCCTGTTCGACGGCCCGGGCGGCCAGGTTTGCGTCCCGGGCTGGCAGCCGGTGGAGTCCTACTTCGAAGGGGCCCGTACGGTGGCGGCTGCGCCGCTACCGGGTCCGGCCCGGCTGTCCGCCCGAGACGCACTTGAACAGTGGCGGACCCTGACCGGACCCGAACTCGCCGTGCTCACCGGGGCGTCGCAGCCACCGGCCGGAGCCGCCCGGCTCGACACAGGCAACGGACCGCTGTGGTTGCACCCCGATGAGGCCAACTCGTACCCGGCCATCGCCGAGTTGAGCCGTCAGCCTGAGTGAAAGTGCAGGTCGGCAGGGTCTCGACGAATGAGACACCTTGAGGTGTCCATTGACAGGGAGAGGCGGGGGCAAGAAGATGACGGGCATGCATCTGATGCACCCCGGCGTGGTCTGCCGTTACGTGGACTATCGACGCACCTCCAGCGCACTCTGTCGCTGACCCGACCGCCGACGCGGCCTCTCGTGGCCCGCGGCGCTCCGGCTCGGCAGGTGACTTCGGCGTCGTCATCACGGTGAAATGCCGCCGGGCTCAGGGTGCCCAGTCAGGCCTGGTCCGGTGGCGGACCAGCCACTGAGTCTGAGCCGCTGATACGCCGATCCCTTCGCAGTGCCGGGCAGTCTTTGCGACGTCCTGACGGCTGCACCGGGCGTATGGCACCTCGTCCTCCGCCGTGTCCCGCGGCGCCTCGGCTTCCCGTGCAGCGCCGCACGCCGCCATGGCCCGCCCAGCGGTCGCCCGACCAGCCGGGCTTTCCCTTGGTTGCTCAACTTTCTTCCTTCCACACCACGTTCGCCCGGTCGTCCTGCCTCGACCTGGCGCTTACGGCCGCCCCGTCCGCGTACCCGCCGAGGTCCGGCACGGCCGAGAAAGGTGGCGTACACCCATGTCGAACCTTCGTACCCCTGACGCCGAACGCCGGACCGTACCCCTTCGCACCGCACTGAACCGGCGGTCCTTCCTCGGACTGTCGCTCGGTGCGGGCGCAGCGCTCACCCTCTCCGCGTGCGGCGGCGGCTCCTCGTCCGCGGCCGGTGGTGCCACCTCCACCCTCAAGTGGGGCTGGGCACTGCCCACGTCCTGGGACCCGCTCACCTCGTCCGCCGGCTGGGACGTGCACTCGCTCTCGCTCGTCTACGCCGGACTGACCAAACTCGACGAGAAGGGCGACGCGGTCCCCGCACTCGCCACTGCGTGGCGCTACAACACCGAAGGCACGCTCGTCACCTTCACCCTGCGCAAGGGAGCGACGTTCAGCGACGGCACATCGATCGACGCCACCGCCGTGAAGAAGAGCATCGAGCGCGGCCGCGACGACCCGAAGTCGCTCATCGCCTCCCAGCTCATCGGCGTGCGGCAGGTCACCGCCGTCGATCCACAGACCGTTGAACTACGGCTCGCGGAACCGGACTTCCAGATACCCGCCCTCCTCGCGGGGAAGACCGGCATGGTCGTCAACCCCAAGGTCTTCGAAAATGACGCCGCGAGCATCGCCACGAAACCCGCGGGCTCGGGGCCATACACGCTCGTCAGTTACGTCCAGAACTCCAAGGCCGTCCTGCGCCGTAACCCGAACTACTGGGACGCGGACCGGATCAAGGTCGAGCACTTCGAGCTCTATCCGCTGCCCGAGCCGTCCACGGTCGTCGCCTCGCTCAAGTCCGGGCAGTACAACGTGGCGCAGATACCCGGTAGCCAGGTCGAGGCGGCGCGTGCCGCGGGCCTGGAAGTGCAGGTCATCCCATCGATGGTGGTGGCTGTCCTCGATGTGCACATCGGCAAGGAGCCCTTCACGGATCCCGATGTCGCGCTCGCCCTCAAATACGCCATCGACCGCGAGGAACTCCTCAAGACCGCCGCGTTCGGGCACGGCGAAGTCACCCGCCAACCCTTCCCCAAGGGATACGCGGGCCATGACGACGCGCTCGACAAACTCTTCCCGTACGACCCCGAGAAGGCGAAGGAACTCCTCGCCAAGGCTGGTCACGCGAACGGCCTGGAGATCACCCTGGCCACCCAGAAGGCCGAAGGCGTACCGGAACTGATCCAGGCCCAGCTGAGGAAGGTCGGGATCACCGCGAAGATCGAGTCCATTCCCGCCGCCCAGGCCACCCAGATCGTCTACATCCAGCGCAGCAAGGCGCTGTACGTCGACCAGTTCGCGGGCCGCGACGCCGCGACCCAGGCCTTCCAGGTGCTGTTCGGCAAGGAAGGGCTGATGAACCCCGGACGCACCACGTCTCCCGAACTGGAGAAGGCACTCGACGAGGTGCGCCGCACCCCCCTCGACGCCCCCGAGTACCCGGCAGCACTCCAGAAGGCCACCGGTATCGCAGTCAGAACCATGCCGAACGTCTTTCTTTACACCGTGCCGCGCATCCTCGCGCGCAACCCCAAGGTCTCGGCGATCCCCGCCTACACCGTCGTCCAGCGGTTCGATGGGGTCACGGTCTCATGACCGCCCCCGCCTCCACCTCCGTACTGCCTCCACCGCGCAAGGGGGCGTGGCTCATCCCGCTGGCCCGACGGCTGGGCGCCGCACCCCGCCCCCTTGGCCGGGTACTCACCACTACCGTCACGGTCTTCCTCCTGGCCTCGCTCCTCACCTTCGCGCTCGGAGCTCTGTCCGAGGCCAACCCGGCGGCCGCCGTCCTCGGCGACCTTGCTACACCGGCCGACATCGCCCGCATGGAGGCACAGTTCGGTCTGGACCGCCCCCTGTACGCCCAGTATCTGAGCTGGCTCAGCCATGCGATCGGCGGTGATCTGGGAGTGTCCTGGTTCACCGGCGTACCAGTCGCCGACAGCGTCGCCGAGGCCCTGCCCGTCGATCTGTCCATCGCCGGGCTCGCGCTGCTGCTCGCCGTGTTCATCGGCGGTGGCGCGGGCATCGCCGCCGCACTCAACAACGGCGGGCGCATCGACCGTACGGTCACACTGATCTGCTCGGTCCTTGCCACCCTGCCGCCGTTCCTCATCGGCATCGTGCTCATCGTCGTGTTCGCCGTCCAGCTCGGCGCACTGCCCACCGGGGGGTACATCCCGATCGGCGAGAACCCGGGGCAGTGGCTGCGTTATGCGATTCTTCCCGCGTTCGCTCTCAGCCTGGACGCCGCTGCCTCCCTCGCCCGCCAGCTGCGTACCTCGCTCGTCGGCGCCTTGCGCGAGAACTACGTGACCGGCGCGCAGATGCGCGGTTTCTCGGCCCGGCGGGTGCTGTTCGGACATGTGCTGCGCAATGCCGCGGGCCCCGCGCTCTCCGTCCTCGGCATGAGCGTTCCTCTGATACTCGGCGGCGCTGTAGTCACCGAGAAGATCTTCAATCTGCCGGGGATCGCCCAGCTCTCCCTCCAATCAGCCGAGCAGCACGACATTCCGGTCATCCAGGGCACGTTGCTCGTGACCATCTGTGTCGTCCTCGTGGCCAACATCGCCGTCAACGCGGCACTCGCCGCCCTGAATCCGGCGGCCCGACGGCCGGCCGGAACACGTACCGGAGCCGGGGACGTCACGGCGTCCTCGGGTGAGGGGGGCACGCGATGAGGACCCTGCGCCGCGCGTGGCGGCTGCGATCGGCCCGCATCGCCCTCGCCGTCCTCGCTCTGGTCGCCCTGCTGGCCGTCGCCGGTGGCGCTCTCGCCCCGCACGACCCGCTCGCCCAGCACCCGGCTGACATGCTTCAAGGGCCCAGTGGCCGACATCCGTTCGGTACCGACTACCTGGGGCGCGACGTCCTCAGCCGACTGCTGGCCGGCACCGGACTCTCGGTCGCGGGCGCGATCGAGGCCGTCGGCTCAGCGATGCTGCTCGGGATCGTGCCCGGCATCGCGTCCGTCTGGCTCGGCAGGACCGTCGAGTGGACTGCCCAGCGCGCCGCCGACACCTTGATGATCATGCCGTTCACGGTGTTCGCCATTGCCGTCGTAGGCGCGCTCGGCAACGGAATGCACCAGGCGATGCTCGCTCTCGGCGTGCTCTTCGCACCCTTGTACTTCCGGGTCACGCGGGCTGCTGCCCTCGGTCTCAAGCAGGCGCAGTACGTGGAGGCCGCCGAGCTCATGGGGGCATCGCGCCGGTGGATCCTGCGCACCCACGTCTGGAGCAAGGTCTTGCCGACCGTGGCCGTCACCACCGCCCAAGCGGTGGGACAGGCGCTCCTCGTCGTCGCCTCCCTCACCTTCCTCGGGCTAGGGGTGCAGCCACCCGCGCCGACCTGGGGCGGCATGCTCGCCTCCGACCTCGGCTATCTCGCCCAGCAGCCCTGGGCCCCCCTGATCCCGGGCGTCGCGATCATGATCACCGTCGGGGCGCTGAACATCCTCGCGGACGCGATCCGTGACAGCTCCGGCGGGCAGGAACAAGCCTCTCCGGCCGAGGCACCGCTCCCCGCGCTCAGTCCGCCCGCCGCCGTCGGCAGCGCACTTGCTCCTGTCGTCGCCCCCAAGGAGGTCGAGGACCGTGTCACAACCGGCTGAATCCGCGAAGGCGGCACCCCGCACGGCGGTCCTCACCGTGGAAGGGCTCGACGTCACCGTCGGCCCCGGAGTCCGGGCCGTCCGCGAGGTGTCTTTCACCCTCGAGCGCGGCGAAGCCGTCGGCCTGGTGGGCGAGTCGGGCAGCGGCAAGAGCCTGACCTGCCGCTCCGTACTGGGCGTGCTGGCCGCGGGATGCGAGATACCGGCCGGCCGCATCACCCTGGGCGGAAGCGCGGGTGAGCAGGACGACCTCACCACGTTCACCCGTACCCAGTGGGACGCTGTACGGGGCAAGCGCGTCGGCGCCGTATTCCAGGACCCCGCCTCGTTTCTCAACCCCTCCCTCACCGTCGGCAGGCAGCTCTCCGAGCAGCTCCGGGTCGGGAGCGGACTGCCCCGCTCCGACGCGCGCAGCCGCGCGGTCGAGCTGTTCACGGCCGTCGGACTCCACCGCCCTGACGAGGTCTACCACCAGTACCCCTACGAGCTGTCCGGCGGAATGCTCCAACGGGTCCTCATCGCCATCGCCGTGTCCTGCGCACCCGAACTGCTCATCGCCGACGAGGCCACCACTGCCCTCGACGTCGTCATCCAGGCCGAGATCCTCGAACTCCTCAACCGCCTCAGGACGGAACAGGGCCTGGCCCTGCTCCTGGTAACCCATGACCTCGCCGTCGTCGCCGAGAGCTGCGACCGGATTCTCGTGATGTACGCGGGGGAGATCGTCGAGGACGGGCCCACAGCCGAAGTCCTCGCCACCCCCGCCCACCCGTACACCGAGGCGCTGCTGCGCGTCGCGTCGATCGGCGCCTGGGAACGACGCGACCTGGAGATCATCCCCGGACGCCCGCCCGAGACCGGTGCGGAACTGCCCGGCTGCCGGTTCGCCGACCGCTGCGCGTACGCCGCCCAGCAGTGCACAGCGGGCCCCGTCGCCCTGCACGCCCTGGGCGACCACCGCCGGGCCCGCTGCCTGCGGCCCGCCGGACTGCTCGACGAGCAGGTCAAGGAAGAGGCCCACGCATGAGTTCCCCTACGGCTTCGCATACGACTCCGAGCGCCACTACTCACACAACACCCGCCGCGGCACCGGGCCTCGCCCCCGAGAGAAAGGGACCGGCACCCCTCCTGGAACTCGCGGGTCTCAACGTCTCCTTCGGCCGCCGGGCCACCTCCCTGCGCCGCGCCGGCCGGACCCGAGTTCTGGCCGGCATCGATCTCGCCATCGGGCCCGGAGAGATCCTCGGCATCATCGGCGAGACCGGATCCGGCAAGACGACCCTGGCCCGGGCGACCGTCGGCCTCGTACGGCCCGACGCCGGGCGGATCGTCTTCGACGGCCAGGATCTGACGCAGCTCGACCGGTCAGGCCTGCGGGAGTTCCGGCGCTCGGGACGCGTGCAGTACATGTTTCAGGACCCGCTGCGCTCTCAGGACCCGGAACTGACCGTGCGGCAGATCGTTGCCGAGCCACTCGCCGCGGTCGGTGCGCTCACCCGGCAGGGGCGCGCCGAGCGGGCCGACCAGGCGCTGACCCTTGTGGGGCTCGATGCCGAGGCCTTGGGCGGGCGCACCCCAGGCCAGATCTCCGGCGGACAGCGCCAGCGCGTCTCGCTGGCCCGCGCCATCGTCACCCGGCCGCGTCTGCTGCTCAGCGACGAACCGGTGAGCGCCCTCGACGCATCCAACCGGAACCTCGTACTGAGCCTCCTCGACCGGCTCCGCCGTGAACTCGGACTCGCGGTCGTCGTCATCTCGCACGACCTCAGCTCGCTGGCCGGCATCGCCGACCGGGTGGCCGTCCTCTATCGCGGGCGTCTCGTCGAACAGGGCCCCATCGGTGAGGTGCTGGACCACCCCCTGCACCCGTACACCGCTCTGCTGACCGCGTCGGCCCCCAGCGTCCGCCGCGAACACCGGCTGCTGCCGTCCCAGTTGCGCGCGCCCGCGGCGTCCAGCGGCACACAGTCGTGGCCGGACGACGAGGGTTGCGTCTTCGCGCAGCACTGCCGATTCGCCGACGACGCCTGCCGTGCGGAGCCTCGGCCCGGCGCCGTCACGGACACACCGGCCTCGGCCGCGTATGCCGTCGCCTGCCACCACACCGCTACCTGGCGCGACCAGCTCGGCTGACCGCCCCGTCCGCCACCTCCCACTTCTTCTTGGAGAACCACCCATGAGCATCGAATTCATCGGCATCGCCGCGACACAGGAGACCAGCGAGAGCGGCTCAAGCACCCCGGCCCCCGCCGCCACCACGCGTGACGCCATCTCCGCCCAGACCGAAGCGGGCAGCGCACGCGGCCCCGTCGTCCAGCCCGCCTACCTGCGGGCGCTCGCCCAGGCCCACGAGGCCTCCGGCTTCGACCGGGTCCTGGTCGCGCACTCCTCCGCCAGCCCGGACGGATTCACCGTCGCCGACCAGATCCTCAGCCACACCGACCGCCTCGGCGTCCTTCTCGCACACCGCCCCGGCTTCGTCGCCCCGACCCTGGCGGCCCGGAAGTTCGCCACGCTCGACGCATTCCATCCCGGCCGCGTCGCGCTCCATGTCATCACCGGTGGCGACGACGCCGACCAGGCACGCGACGGTGACTTCAGTGACAAGCCGACCCGCTACCGCCGCACCGACGACTTCCTGGACGTCGTGCGCAAGGAGTGGACCGCCGCCGAACCCTTCGACCACGAAGGCGACTTCTACCGGGTCGCGGGCGGTCTGTCCGCCGTGCGCCCGGCCTCGCCCATCCCCGTCTACTTCGGCGGTGCCTCCGAGGACGCCGTTCGCGTCGGCGGCAAACACGCCGACGTCTACGCCTTCTGGGGCGAACCCCTCGCAGGAATCGCCGAACGTATCCGCGAGGTACGGGCCGCGGCGGCGCCGTACGGCCGGGACCCCCGCTTCAGCGTCAGCCTCCGACCGATCCCGGCCGCGACCGAGGCCGAGGCCTGGGACCGGGCCCGCGAGATCCTGCGACTGACCAAGGAGCGCGCAGAAGAGGCCCGCAAGGCGTTCAACCTCGACCACGCCGAACAGCGCGGTTCCCAGCGGCTCCTGGAGTACGCGGCCCAGGGAGAGGTGCACGACAAGCGGCTCTGGACCGCCATCGCCAAGACCACCGGCGCCGCGGGCAACTCCACTGCATTGGTGGGAAGTTACGAGCAGGTCGCCGAATCCCTGCTCGACTATGTCTCCCTCGGTGTGAGCACACTCCTGATCCGCGGCTTCTCACCGCTCGCCGATGCCCGTGACTACGGCACCCTGATCGATCTGGTGCGCGCCGGCGCGGACCGGACGGCGGCCCTCAACACCCCGGAAGCCGCGGTCCCCGCATGAGCCCCGCCCCTTCGGCCCGTACCGTACCCGGGGAGTCCCGCAGAACTCCCGCAGCGGCCCGGCCGACGACCTCGCACTGGGGCGCCTACAGCGTCCACCCGGGCGACGACGGCTCGCTCGGGATCCTGCCGCACCCCGAGGACCCGTCACCGTCCCCGCTGCTGCGTAACATCGAGGGTGCACTGCGCCACCCCACGCGGGTACGTCGCCCCGCCGTGCGGCGCGGCTGGCTCGACCACGGGCCCGGTCCCACGGACCGGCGTGGCCGCGAACCGTTCGTCGAGGTGGGCTGGGACGAGGCCCTCGACCTGGTGGCCGCCGAACTTGCCCGCGTACGGGACGAACACGGACCTCAGGCCGTCTTCGGCGGCTCGTACGGCTGGGCCTCGGCCGGACGGTTCCACCACGCCCAGAGCCAACTCCACCGCTTCCTCTCCCAGTACGGCGGATACACCGCGTCCCGCAATTCCTACAGCCTCGGGGCCTCACTCGTTCTGCTGCCCCATCTGGTCGGAGCGACAGGCGCGGACGCCGTCCTGCGATCCGCTTCCAGCTGGCCGACGATCGCCGAACACACCGAGCTGATCGTTGCGTTCGGCGGCATACCGGCCAAGAACGTGCACGTCACACCCGGCGGGGTGACGCGGCACACCACCCCGGGGCATCTCGACGCGCTGGCTGCCGCGGGCACGCACGTCGCCCTCGTCAGCCCGCTCCGAGCCGACCTGCCACCCGGACCCGACACCACCTGGTACCCGGTCGTGCCCGCCACCGACACCGCACTCATGCTCGGCCTCGCCCACACCCTGCTCTCCGAGAACCTGCACGACCGTGCCTTCCTCGACCGCTGCACCACCGGTTTCGAGACCTTCACCCACTACCTGGAAGGGCGCCACGACGGCATCACGAAGGATGCCGACTGGGCAGCCGCGATCTGCGGAATCGACGCCGAGACCATCCGTGACCTGGCCCACCGGATGGCGGCCTCACGCACGCTGATCACCGTGACCTGGTCCCTGCAACGGGTCCAGCACGGCGAGCAGACGGTGTGGGCCGGACTCGCGCTCGCCGCGCTGCTCGGCCAGATCGGACTGCCCGGCGGCGGCTTCGGCCACGGCTACGGTTCGATGGGCGACGTGGGCGACCACGGCCCGCAGGTACGGCTGCCCCATCTTCCCCAAGGCCCCAACCCCGTATCCGAGTTCATACCCTGCGCCCGGATCGCCGATCTGCTGCTGCACCCCGGTGCGAGCTACGACTACGACGGGGAACGCCGCACCTACCCCGACATCAGGCTCGTCCACTGGGCCGGCGGCAATCCTTTCCACCACCACCAGGACCTCGGCCGGCTGCGCCGCGCCTTCGGCCGCCCCGACACAGTCGTCGTCCATGAACCGCACTGGACAGCCACGGCCCGGCATGCCGACATCGTGTTGCCCGTCACGACCACGCTCGAACGCGAGGACATCGGCGGCGGCCGTCGCGACACCCACCTGATCGCCATGCACCAGGCCATCGACCCGGTGGGGGAGGCCCGCGACGACCACGCGATCCTCGCCGGGCTCGCCGCACGCCTCGGCTTCGCCGAACGCTTCACCGAGGGCCGCACCCTCCGCCAGTGGCTGGAGCACCTCTACGACAACTGGCGCGACACCCTGCGCGCCGACGGGGCGACCGTGCCCGCCTTCGACGCGTTCTGGACGACCGGTCAACTCCGACTCCCCTCCGGGCCGAGCCACTTCACCCTCTTCGAGGACTTCCGTCGCGACCCGCAACGCCACCCGCTGGACACACCGAGCGGCCGCATCGAGATCGCCTCGGCCACCCTCGACGCACTGCGTCTGGACGACTGCCCCGGACACCCCACCTGGCTCGAACCCGATGAATGGCCGGGCTCACCCACGTCGGAACGTCACCCCCTGCTCCTGATCGCCAACCAGCCCACCACCCGCCTGCACAGTCAGTACGACATGGGCGCACTCAGCCTCGGTGCCAAGGTCGCCGACCGCGAACCCGTGGAGATGCACCCCGCCGACGCGGCCGCCCGGGGCATCGCCGACGGCGATCTCGTACGGATCTTCAACGATCGTGGCGCGGTACTCGCCGGAGCCGTACGGACCGAGGGCCTGCGCCGAGGTGTACTGCGGCTGCCCACCGGGGCGTGGTTCGACCCCGCACCCGACACCCCGGACAGCCGGCCGCTGTGTGTGCACGGCAACCCCAACACCCTGACCGCCGACCTCCCCACCTCACGCCTCACCCAGGGATGCACCGGGCAGCACGCACTGGTCGAGATGGAGAGGTACGAGGGGGAGCCGCCGCCGGTCACGGTGCGCAACCCACCACCACTGCTCGAACGCACTGCCCGCACCGCGCACACCGACCGGCCGGAGACCCCGTGACCCGCACCGTCCCCAGCACGAGAAGCCCACAACCGCCTCACACCCGCGACCGCTCCGGCACCCTGCCGCCGCTCGACCTCGACCGGCTCCCGGTAGTCACCAGCGCGCTCGCCGCGCGTGCCGAGGAGCACGACCGCGACGCCACCTTCCCGGCCAAGGGCTTCGCACTCGCCCACGAGGCCGGCCTACTCACCGCCACCGTCGCCACCCGGCACGGCGGCCCCGGAGCCGGGCTCGCCGACACCGTCCACATCCTGGGCGCCCTCGGCGCAGGCGACCCCGCCGTCGCCCTCATCACCGCCATGACCCTGTTCACGCACGCCACCGAGGCTCGCACCCCCGGCTGGCCGGCTCCCCACTACACCGACCTCCTCCGCGCCTCCGCCGACGGCCCGGCCCTCGTGAACGCGCTGCGCGTCGAACCCGAGCTCGGCAGCCCCGTCCGCGGCGGCCTGCCAGCCACCACCGCCCGCCGTGACGGCGAGAACTGGCTGCTGACCGGCCGGAAGATCTACTCCACGGGCGCCGTGGGACTCAGTCGGATGCTCGTCTTCGCCCGCACCGACGAGGACCCCGTCCGCGTCGGCACCTTCATCGTCAGGGCCGGCAGCCCCGGCCTGAGCATCGAACCCACCTGGGACCACGTGGGCTTGCGCGCCAGCCGCAGCGACGACGTCGTCCTGGACTCCGTACGCGTCCCCGTCGGTGACGTGATCGGGCTCGGCGCGCCCGGTCCCACCCCCGGCGCCCGCCCCGACCCGGTGACCGGCGCCTGGAACGCGCTCGGCCTCACCGCTCTCTACCTCGGCGTTGCGAGCGCGGCACGTGACTGGCTCCTGGGCTTCCTGCACGAACGCACCCCCAGTGCACTCGGCGCGCCGCTCGCGACCCTGCCGCGCTTCCAGACCGCCGTCGGCGAGATCGAGACCGCGCTCACCGGTGCCTCCACACTCGTCGAGGCGCTCGCCGCCCGGATAGATGCCGGCGAAGCGGGCCACGGGTACGACATCGAAGCCGCCGAGCAGGCCGGGATCGCGAAGGTGCTCGGGACCCGCGCCGCCATCGGGGCCGTGGAGCAGGCCGTCGCTCTCACCGGCAATCACGGCCTGACCCGGGCCAACCCGCTCCAACGCCACTACCGCGATGTGCTCTGCAGCCGTGTGCACACGCCGCAGGACGACTCCGTACTCACTGCCACCGGCCGTGCCGCGCTCGCCCGCGCGCTCGACCGAGGCCTCGCACCGAAAGGCAACTGAAGCATGACCACCCCGAACACCACGCCCGTCAGCCCGTCGACCTCGACAGCCGTGGAATTCATCGGCATGATCGGCACCAGCGACTCCTCAGAGACACGGCCCCCCACCGGCCCCCTGATCGACGCCGATTACACCACCCGTTTCGCCCGGGCCCACGAGGACGCCGGCTTCGACCGCATCCTCATCGGTTACAGCTCAACCCGCCCCGACGGCGCCCAGGTCGCCGCTCATGTCGCCGCCCGCACCGAACGCCTCGGCCTGCTCATTGCCCACCGCCCCGGCTTCATCGCCCCCACCCTGGCCGCCCGCAGCTTCGCCACCCTCGACCAGTTCACCCGCGGCCGGATCGCGGTGCACACCATCACCGGCGGCAACGACACCGAACAGCGCAGGGACGGCGACTACCTCGACAAGGACGAGCGTTACGACCGCACCGACGAGTACCTGGGCATCCTGCGCCGCGCCTGGGCCTCCTCAGAACCCTTCAGCCATGAAGGCCGTCACTACCGCTTCGAGGACTACGGATCCGAGGTCCTGCCCTTCCGCGAAGCAGGCATCCCGATCTACTTCGGCGGGTCTTCCGAAGCCGCCTACCGCGTCGGGGGCAAGCACGCGGACACCTTCGCGCTGTGGGGCGAGCCGCTGGCCGAGACCGCCGAGCAGATCGCCTCCGTACGCGCCGCGGCGACCGCGGCCGGACGCAGCGAACCGCCCGGAATCAGCGTCTCGTTCCGCCCGATCCTCGCGCCGACGGAAGAACTGGCCTGGGAACGCGCCCACCGCATCCTCGACACCATCACATCCGGCGCGGGACGCCCCTTCTTCGAGCAGGCACGCCACCACAACGGCAACACAAGCCCCCAGAACGCCGGTTCACAACGGCTGCTCGCCGCGGCCGCCAAGGCCGACCTCCACGACCGTGCCCTGTGGACCCCCACTGCCACGGCCACCGGAGCGGGCGGCAACACCACCGCACTCGTCGGCACCCCCGAGACGGTCGCACAAGCACTCCTCGACTACGTCGACATCGGCGCCACGACCCTCCTGATCCGCGGCTACGACCCGCTCGACGATGCCATCGACTACGGCCGTCACCTCCTCCCACTCGTCCGCCAGGAACTCGCCCACCGCAAGGCCACCGCACCCACGTCCGACCTCACCCCCGCCGGAAGCGTCCGATGACCGACCTCTTCACCGCCCCCACCACCACGACCCGCACCCCGCACGCCACATGGGAGCCGCCCGTCACCATCGCGACACGAGGCACCCTCCTGGTGCTCCCCGGACGAGGCGAACACCCCCTGGTGTACGAGCGGTTCGGCCGACGCCTCGCTGCAGACGGATACCTCGTACATGTTCTCGGTACGCACCCTGAGAACCCCGCCGACGCAGTACGTGACCAGGCAGCCGCGGTCGCGGGCCCCGAGCCGGTGGCGCCGCTGGTCCTGGTGGGCAGTGACACCGGCGCCCTCCAAGCCCTGCACGCCGCGGCACTGAGCGATCCGTCGCTGCCTGTCGCCGGCGTCGTGGTTGCAGGCGCCGCACCGACCACCGATCCGGATCGCGCGGTGGAAGTGAACGACGCGGCGTCGGCGTGGGACGACGAGCTCGCCGCCCGTACGGCCTGCCCCGCCCACCGCAAGCGGCTCACCGACGACGCGTCCTTCTCCCGGGGCCGGCTCACCGACCCCGTACCGCATCACCTGCGTGCAGACGCCCATCCCGAGGTCCCCGCCCTGATCCTGCACGGCGCCGCCGACCCAGTGACCGCTGTGGAGCAGGCACGCGGGCTAGCAGGCCGGTTGCCCCGCACCACCCTGGGTGTTGTGCACGACGGCGTGCACGACGTACTCAACGACGCCTCGCACCGCACCACCGCCGCCACTGTCGTGCTGTGGCTGGAACGGCTGCGCGCGGACCGACGGGACCTGCGCCCGATCCTCACCGTCGCCGAGGCGGACGGGAACTCCGCCGCGGGCGCCTGACCTTGCATCCGCAGTACACGAAGGGAAGCGGCATGACCGTCACCACACCCACCGCGACTACCTCCGCCCCCACCCCGGCCGGCGCCGACATCCTGCGCCACACGCTGCGACGCCACGCCGCGGGAGTCACCGTGATCACAGTGCCGGGACCGGCCGGATTCACCGCGACCTCCTTCACGTCGGTCTCCCTCGAACCGGCCCTGGTCTCCTTCTGTATCGGCGTCCATGCATCCGCCTGCCCCGCGGTACGCGACGCCGAACGGTTCGCAGTCCATGTCCTGGGCACCGCGAACGCGGAACTCGGCACACAGTTCGCCCGCAGCGGCATCGACCGCTTCGACGGCGTCCCGTGGCAGTCGCAGGACGGTCTGCCACTCCTGGGAGGCGTACCCGCCTGGCTCACTGCACGGGTCACACTGCGTCAGCGGGTCGGCGACCACCTGCTTGTCGTCGGGGAGGTCGAGGCCGGTGGCGGTCACGGTCGGGGACCAGCCCTCGTACACCACGACGGGGCGTTCGGCACGACCGTACGCATACCGCCGCACGAGGCCTGACACCTTGTGCACTACAGGGCAGGGGGCAACCCAAGGAGACCTTGGGCAAGCCCGCGTTGTCGGTGGCGTCTGGAACGCTGGATGGATGAACGGCGATGAGCAACTACTGCGCGGCCGGATCTACGGCCACGACCACGACGACCCCAACCCGGGCCCGCTCCCGCACCGGGCCTACGCCACACTCATCGGCGGGCCGTTGGACGGGCTGCTCCTGGACGTCACCGATTGGCGGCCGCAGGAGATCGACGGCGGGGTCGCCCTGTCCACCGAGCTCGGGCGGTGGCCCGGCGGCCGCGCGCTGTACGACCCGCGCCCGGAAGATCTGCGCGCACCCGGTCCCGGCGTGATGTGCCGCTTCTACTACTCCGGCGACACGCCCTGATGGCTGCTCACGACGCCGGGCCCGGTCTTGGACCGAGCGGATGATGGCGCTCACCGTGGCGGCCGATCATCGCCGCCCTCAAGGACCCACCCGCCGAACCCGCTGGGACGACCTGCAACTGCGGCAGGTCGCCTGGGCGGGGTCCTAGGGTGGCGCTGCGCAATGTGATCGGGATCAGCTCCAACCTGGCGAGGGTCCGTGCAGCGGCTTGAAGGCAACCGGTTTGCCGGTGATCGCGTCGAGCAGGATGCGGTCCCCTATGGGGCGGTCCAGCTTCACGGTGACCTGTTGCAGCCTGCTTGAGGGGGAGTCGTAACCCTCGAGTGTGAACAGCCAGGCCGGCACCACTGCCGGTCTGCAGCTGGTGTCCACCCTCATCTCACCCAGCTTCGCCTCCGTCACAGTCAGGTATGGTTTTCCGCCTTTGCGGCCGCCAGCCAGGGGGTTGTACGACTCGTCCACCCCCGTCAGCGGCCGCGTGCGTGATTCGCCCCTGGCCCACGCCACCCGGCCGCCCTTCGGCCAGGTGGCGGGCAATGTGCCTCGCAGGACGAAACTCTGGTCTTGGTAAGCCTGCATATCAGCGTTGCTTCGCAGGCCGCCCCGCGGCAGCTGGCTACCTCCAATGAACTTGTCAGCCCGACGTGGTCCGTGCGGGCTCGGCTGAGCCGAAGCACGGTAATTGTCACAGGGGCAGGCTCACTAATTTGATTAAAAATCCTCAGTGATCGTAGAGTGGTTTTCATGGAGCTTCTTCGACTCTCAAAGGCCGCTAAGCGTCTTGGAGTTCACCCCGTGACGCTTCGTCTTTGGGCTGACTCGGGGAAGATTCCTGTGACTTGGGTTGGCCGTGAGCGTAGGTTCTCCTCGACCGATGTCGAGGCGATGAAGGTCTCGACCGGCGGAGAGCGTGTTCGCCTGGAGGGCCTGTATGTGCGTGTCTCCGGCTCCAGTGGACAAGAATCTTCGTTGGAAGCCCAGGAGAGCGAGCTGCGGGCCACTTCCGCTGGCCAGATCGTGAAGGTTTTCCGTGACAGGGCCTCGGGCCTGCGGGAGGACCGTCCCGGCCTCAACCGGTTGCTGCGAGCCGTCGCTGACGGATCGGTGACGGTCGTGCGTGTCACTCATGAGGATCGGCTTGCACGGTTTGGTGTCGGATGGCTCAAGCATCTGCTCGGTGTGCATGGCGCCACCCTCGATGTGCTGCATCCGAAGAAGCTCGGCGGCCGGGATGAACTCCTCGAAGACTTCGTGTCGCTGGTCACCACGTTCGCCGGGCGTCTGTACGGGATGCGGTCGGCTGAGAACCGGCGTCGCCTGCTGGCCGAGTCCGGCCAGTGCAAAGCCGGTGATAGCCAATGAGCCGGAAGGTGCCGCTCGCCGACGGTGAGACCTCCCGCACCGCGTGTGCCCGCGCCCTTGTGCGCGCAGGCGTGGACGAGAAGACCGGCGAACTGCTGTCCCAGTCCGTGCTGGCCGAACGCATCGGCTGGTGTGCCGACTTGGCGGCGGGCCTGGTCTCCACGCTGCTCGGCGAGCACTGGAACGCCACCGATGTTGATGTTCTCGCTTCTGGTGAGGACGCTGGGGGCCGGAAGCTGCCGTCGAACGCGTGGATGGCTTCGCGACGTCTCGGCTGGACCGTCGCTCCGGCCGAGGGCGTGAAGGTCAACGACCGGATCGTACGCATGGCCCAGGAGCAGGCCGGGCGCACTCTGCGCTCGGCGAAGTGGCGCGCTGACCTGACCGCCGGGGTGATCGCGACCTGGCCGGACGACCCGCAAAAGCGCACTCCAGCAGAGTGGGACGCCGTACGCGATGCCGTGCCAGGCGGCCGGCACTTGCCGTCCAGCATCATCAAGGGCCGTACCCGGCAGATCACCAAGTACTGGCAGGCCAACGGTCGTTTACCAGTTGATGTGTTCGAGGCCGAAGGCGCGCCCGGGGCGGCGCGGATGCTGTTGCTGTCGGCGTGCGATGGGCAGCAGGCCGTCGTCTCACGCGGCGAGAGCGATCCGCAGCGGGCTCTGCTGCGGATGCAGCTGCCCACCCGACCCGATCCGCAGGCGTATGCGGACTGGACGTGGGTGGAGTGCACCATGTCGCTGCCCCCGACGGTGCCCGCCTGGGCGGTGTTGCACCTTCCCACCCTGCGCATCGCGGGCGGGAAGGTACGTGCTGATGCGGCCTACACCCACGCCGTGCCCAAGGCTCGGCGCACCGGGCACACGGTCGCGCTCGGCGTGGACTGGGGCCTGAACACCCTCCTGTCCGCTGGTACGGCCCGTGTCCACGACGATGGGCGTATCACCGCCCTCGGGCATGGCGCCCAGTTCCGGACCGCCGGAGTGCTGGCCAAGCAGCACCGGCTCCGTCGTCTGTCCGAGCACCTGCACACCAAGGCCGACCACTATCAGCGGTTCATAGGCGAGAACGAACAGCACCCGCTGGCCGACAGGCACCAGGCGCTGCGCGACGAGATCCGCTTCGTGTCCGCACGCCGCTCGAACCTGAACGACGCCCTGGCGTGGGCTGCCGCACGGTGGACCGTCGACCAGGCCACCGCTGCCGGGGCGAGCGTGATCTACGTTGAGGACCTGCGCTCGATGGAAGCCAAGGGCATGGGCCGCACCATGAACACGCGCCTCTCCCAAGCCGTCCGCGGGCAGATCGCCGACCACATGCGGCACCTTGCCGCGGAGGCCGGCATCGCCGTGGTCACTGTCCCAGCCCGCAACACGTCCAGACACTGCCCGCGGTGCCTCACCCCACTCAGGCACCGCAAAGCCCCCGACCGGCCCACCACTGCGGGCTGGAAGTGGGCCATCTGCCCCAGCCAGTCCTGTGGCTGGCAGGGAGACCGCGACCAGGGCGCCTGGCGCCGCATCGCAGCACACGGCCTGGTCCACCAGTCCAAGACTGTCATCGACAAATCCAGCGGAACCATGGCGATCCGCACGGTAGTCGACAAGCTCGAAACCAAAGCAGTGGTCACCCCGACCACCGAGTCCAGCCGGAAAGACCGGTCGAAGACCGGACCCACCCGGCGCCACACCTCACGCCCCGCGCCCAGGCGACGCAGGGCACCCTCCCCAGCAGCCCGCCCGTGCGGTCCTGCTGGCAAGCGTCCGGAGGGACACGCACCAACGGACCGGACCCGGCTGCTCCGAGCGGCCCACCGGCACCAGGACGTGACGACGACCAGCACACCCACCACTGGCCACCGGCCGAGAGGGGCAGCACTGGGCGCGGGATTCCATCTCCACGCCCATGCCACCCCACCACGATGGGAAGCGATCCCGGAAACTCAATCCGACTCAGGATCGCTTAGCTGATCAGAGACGCTTGTTGTCACCAAGCGGCCGTGGCGCCCCCGCCAAGGGCCCTGCTCGGGCGACGCGAGGGAATGGTCGACGTCAGTCGTCTCCGGAGGCCCGGCGCGCGAGGCTCTCGCGGAGTCTGGCCAGCCGGTCGATCTCGACATCGAGGGCGGCGAGCCTCCGGCCGACGATCCCGGAAGTGGCAGCGCCGGGTTCGACAGAGCCGCAACGTGGCGGCGGGTCCTCGGCGAGCAGATGGAGGCGGTCGGCGCAGCTGCGCAGATCCTCGACGGTGAGTCCAAGGGTCAGCAGGTCCCGGATAACGCGGACTCGTGCGACCTCGCCGGGGCCGTATTCCCGCTGACCTGAGGCCGTGCGGACGGGCGGGGGCAGCAACCCGCGCTGCTCGTAGAACCGCAGCGCCCTGGGCGTGGTGCCAGCCGCTGCTGCCGCTTCGCGATCCGCATCCTCTTCCACTCCCGTCTCCGCTCGCCCACGGCTTCCGAGCCGCTACTGCACCACCGAGCTACAGCTCCACGACGACAGCCCCGAAGTGCCGACCTTCGATCAATTCCTGCAACGCCTGCGGTGCGCGATCGATGCCCGCGATGCGTGCGTAGGGGAAACTGATCTTGCCGGAGCGCAACCAGTCGCCGAAGCGGCTGGTCCACTCCTTCTCCACGTCAGGGTGGTCCGCGCCGCTGTATCCATGCAGCGAGACGCCCTTGACCACGAGACGGTAGGCATCGATCTCCACCGGCGCGCTGCCGCCGGCCCGCTGCGCCGACAGTTGTCCCGACAAAGCTCCGACCAGGGCGAAGCGCGCGCCCTGCCGGGCCGCGCCGAGCGCCGCGGCCAGTTGCTCACCGGCGACGGTGTCCACCAGGACGTCGATGCCCTCGGGCGCAGCCTCGGCGACCTGCGCGGCGAAGGGTCCGGCCCCTCGAAGCACGACCGCGTCGTAGCCCAGCTCGGACACCAGCCGCTCGGCCTTCTCCGGCGATCCGGTGCTGCCGATCACCCTCCTGGCGCCCAGCAGTCGGGCGATCTGCCCCGCCAGGGAACCCACCGCTCCCGCCGCTCCGGTGACGAAGACGACGTCACCCACACGGACATCGGCGAGGCGGGTCAGGGCACCATAGGCGGCCGATCCCTGGGCGAGGTGCGCCACCGGGTCGGGCAACGCATCATCCAAAGGCGTGCACTCGGCGGCGGACACCAGGGCGAATTCCCGCCAGCCGAGCATGTGTGCGACGGCATCGCCCGTGCGCAGCGGGCTGTCGGCCGACGCGGCAACGACCTCGCCGACGGCGGGGCCGAACAGGGTGTCACCACTGCGAAGCGGCGGCAGCGGCAAGCCGTCGACCTCCCCGCCGATCAAGGTACGCAGGCCGGGGAAGACCAGGAAATACCGGTTCCTGACGAGCACTTGGCCTGTCCCTGGCTCAGGCAACGGCGTCTCGACGACGGCGAAGTGTTCCTGCGTGGGCAGTCCATCAGGAATGGCGGCGAGCCGGACTTCGCGGGTGGTGCGGGGCAGGGTTGCGGTCATGTTCGGGCTCCTGGGCAGTTTCCGGCAGCGGCTCGCACGTGTCCGCCGCAGAGGTGCGGTGACGCTAACCCCTGACCCGCACGTCAGGGTCAAGCCGATCCTGGCCGGCGCTCCGGGGCGGCGGAACTCTCAGCCCGGCGCTCGAAAGCTCCCGGATCCTGGCGGACTTGCGAGAAGCGGCCCCCCGCTGCGCGCGGGGCACATGACGTACTTTGAGACGATTGCAGTCCATTACGCAGACGTCCGCTCACGCGTGGCATGGGGGCGGCGGGGACGGCCCATGGCGGGCGCGCTCAGCGGTGGCATTGCCGAGCCGCCGCCCTCACCACCTCACCGTACATACGTCCCGAAGTGTCGATACAGCCTCCCCGTGCCCCCGAACTCCTTGAGCACCGGCGCCCACACCGCCTCGATGTGGGCGACCGCCTGGTCCTCCGTGAGCCACTCGGAGAAGCTCAGCACCTTCGTGCCGTCCAGGCTGATGTGCAGATGCGCGGCCACCGCACCCGGGTAGGCGCGGTCCTCGCCCTCCGAGCGTTCCTCCGATGCGAGCAGACCATCGAGCCAGGTGCGGGCCGCGTCCTCGTCCGCGGTGTCGAAGAACGCGACGGGGAACGACTCGGGTACGGCGGCCGGTTCGGTGAGCGCGGTGCCCCGCACCGTGCGGTAGTGGCGGAAGGGCGTCGCCGTCGCCTCTCCCGATCCGACCGCTCCCTCGTCGGCGCCGAGTCCGATGCCGATCGGCCACGGAGCCTCGGCCAGGTCCAGGTCCAGGTCCTGTTCCGACGACCATTGCGTGTAGATCAGGACCGTGTCTTCCTGCCCGTCGAGGTAGACCGTCAGGGAGGTCAGGCCCCGCGGCCACGCATCGGCGTCCTCCCCGTGGCGGGCCACCGCCTCCGCCACGGCCCGCTGCCGGTCGGGTCCGGCGGCGGGCACGGTCGTGACGAGCGCAACCGCGCTGTCGGGGCTGTCAAGGACGGGCCGGGCGGCGGCAGCGGCAGTGGTCGGCGACGGGTGCGGCAGCGGGAATCTGTCTCCTCAGTGCGAGCGAGGCGGAGGGTGGGGGTGTGCACGACGGATCAAGTTTCCGTGGTCGGACTGTCGCGTCCCAAGCGCCGCTGTTTCAGGATTCCGTAAGATCCTCGGAAGGTTCGAAAGGTCTTCGGCAAGTTGGCGGCAGGTCTGCGGAAGGCGTCCGGGGCGCGTCAACTCCCCTTCAGATACTGCTCGGTGAGCGTCTCCAGACGGGCGGCCGCCGCGCCGTCGATTCACGATGGACGCGGGCCAGATCGTCGGCAACCTGCTGGTGTTCGCGGCGCTGGGCTTCCTCGGCCCGCTGCGGTTCGCGGCGCTGGCATCGGTACGCTGGAGGAGCTCGGGTCTCGTCACCCCGCGGCCCGACTCTCGGCGGAGGCCAGCCGGCAGATGTCCGTCCGTGGAAGTCCTCGGCCGTCCGCGCGGCGTATCGGAGACCACACAACGACGAGGGTCCCGACCGCTGAGCCCGGATCCACCGGCTTGATTTTGGAGTGATCGTTTCGGGTGGTTCGGGGGCGGTCCGAGGCCGAGCTGCGGATTCGGGCATGGGGTGCCCGCTGGTCTGCCCAGCTTTTCCACATGCTCGGAGGTCTCAGGCCCTTGCGGGCGGGGTGGTCAAGGCTTGTCGACGGCGGGTGGTGGCGCGTGTGCGAGGTCGAAGAGCTGGGTGAAGTCGTCCCGCCAGGGCCAGCGTTGGGGCAGGTGGAGGGTAAGGCGGCGGGCCGAACGTGCCAGCCGAGCAGGCACGTTGATCAGGTGGTCGCGGATTGTGCCGGTGGTCGCCTTGGCGTGGAAGGCGGATGCCAGGGTGCCGGCGGCGCGGGTCAGGTTGTGCGCGAGGGCGGACAGGGCGAGCCAGGCCGCGTTCGCCTGGAAGTGCCCGGAGGGGGCGTGCGCGAACGGGCCGTTCTTCACATCCGCGATCACCTGTTCCACGACTGCGTGACGCCTGTGATCACGCTCGGCAGCGGCCAGGGAGAGCGGAGAGTTGGTGAACGCGCCGTGATAGCGCCAGGTGTCGAAAAGCGTGCCCTGCCCCTCGGGGATCGCCCCGGGGTTGAGGCGCTTGACGCGGCGCACGATCAGGCGGGCGGTGACCTGCTGATTCTTCGGCTTGGAGGTGAAGGCGGTGTAGGTGGCCTCGGCTATCTCCGCGTCCGAGATCCAGCACTGCCCCTCTTCGTCCCACACCGCCTTCGGGTACTTGACCGCTTTCCATGCGGCTTCGTCGATGCCCGCAATCGCAGCCTTGATCGAGGCGTTCATCCGCACCGTGACGGAGAAGCGGGCATCCAGGGCCCGGCAGGCGCCGATGACGTCGGCGCCGTAGAACGCGGAGTCGGCCCGCACGATGAGCAGTCCGGTAGCGCCGCTGGCGCGGGCCGTGCGGATGGTCTCGGCGACGAAGGCGGCGGCCCCGCGTGCGGAGTTGGTCGGGCCCTTGCGCAGACGGGTGGCGGCGATCACGGGGGCGGACAGGGGTGTGGAGACGATCCCGAGCAGCGCGTTGAGGCCCTTGACCTTGCTGTATCCGTAACCCGCCCCCTGCTTGGCGTAGCCGTAGGTGCGGCGGATCGTGTCATCGATGTCCACATGGGCGACCGATTCGGCGCCGGACAGCAGCCCGGTGTGCGCGGCCAGTTCGGGCAGGAACCTCCGTGCCACCGCGTGCAGTTGCTTCACGTGCCCGTGAGTGAAGGAACGCAGGAACGAGCCCAGCGTGGATGGCGCCCGCACCCCGGCGAACAGGCGGCCCAGCGCGCCGTGCCGCAGCCGGTCCATGTCATCGATGCTGTCCGCGCCCGCGACCATGCCGCCCACCAGCGACATCAGCTTCGCCGCGGGGAAGGCACCCGTGCCGTCCTTCGAGACCGGCAACCGGACGTGTTCGCTGGCCAGCGCGGGCAGTCCGCACCGCTCGGCCAGGCGCACCACCGGCTCCAGTCCGCCGTACCCGACCAGATTCGGATCATCGAACCGTGCGGAGACCTTCGCGGCGGCATGGGAAGATTGCATCTCGGAAGTGCCTTGTCGATCGTGCCTGATGTGGTCCTAGAGAAACCCCATCATCGCAGGTCACAAGGCACTTTCTCGTTTCCCCGAGAGTCATCCACAGACATCAAGCCGGTGGATCCGGGCTGAGCGGTCGGGACCCTCGTTTGCCCTGCTGGGCGGGTGCGGCGGATATTCGAGCTCGTGAGGGGTTGCCCCCCCAACACGCTTTCCAACTGTGGCGGTGGGGAGTTGGGCTGAGTCCGAGGCCGTTCACTTGCGTTCATGGAGGCTGACCGCTTGTTCGTGGGCGGCTCTGGGCCTGTTCTGAACGCCCCCGAACGGGGCTGAATGAGAAGGAAACTGAGACGAACGTGACCCTTCAGTCTGCTCAGACGTGTCTTCTTGATCAGGAGTTACATCGCTTATCCGTACACGCCCTTTTGAGGGAGAAGGCGTAGAGCTTGTTGTTGGGGACAAAGGGAGAGTAGTAGCCCGAGCCCCAGTAGACCGAACCGTTCACGATGGCAGCGCCGCCGACTACCGACCCGCCACTGTCGAAGCTCCACTTGATGGTGCCGGTGGCGCCGTCCAGGGCGTACATGTCGCCGGACACAGAGCCGGCGTAGACCACGCCGTTGGCGCTGGAGACGAAACCGTAGTCGAAGGTGTCCTTGGGGTCCGCGGTCTGCCAGAGGATCTTCCCGGTGGCCGCGTCGAGCGCCGCGAAGAATCCGCTCGTGATGGTCGACTTCTTGCCGGTGACCGAGGTGATGGTGGTGGGCTTACGGTCGAGGTTGGTGATCTGCGCGTAGACGCGCTTGCCGTCCGTCGCGGTGCCCCACTGCATGCCGCCGATGATGCTGCCCGGACCGACCTGCGTCTGCCACACGACCTTGCCCGTGGCAGGCTCCAGCGCCCAGTACACGCCGCTCTTCTGCCCCGCCCCGAGCAGTCGGGTGCGCTTGCCGTGGACAACGGCGGTGTAGAGGTTCGGTCCCGCGCCGAAGTCGTAGTCCGGTCCCTCCGGGTGAGGGATCGTCCAGGAATCGGCACTCAAGGTGTGGCGAGACCAGACGACCTTGCCGGTCTTCAGGTCCAGACCCAGGATCGAGTCCACGTGGTTGGCCGGCGACGGCGTGGTGCAGCCGGTCTGGTCCGGCCTTGTGCAGACACCGTCCGGCACGGAGTAGTTGTTGCCCGTGGTCACGTACAGCAGCCCGGTCTGGTGGTCCACCACCGCGGTGCTGGACCACACCGCACCACCGGTGTATCCGGGTGGCACCGTGTGTGTCTTCCAGAGCACTTTTCCGGTGGCCACGCTCAGGGCGACGACGCTGCCGCGGAATGTGTACTGCCCGTCCGTGAGCTCGGAGTTGGAGGACACGCCCACATACGCGATGCCGCGTTCCTCGTCGATCACCGGAGAACTGGTGATGAGCGCGTTCGGGTGGTCGTCGACCTTGGTGCGCCACAGCGGTGCGCCGGTCGCGGAGTTGGCGGCCATCACGTTTGCGCCGTCGGCGCTGGGGGAGGTCAGCACGCCTTCCCCGAACACCAATTTGCCGCGCGTGTACGCGGGGCTGGTGCGCGAGATGTCCCCGGCGACGCGGCTGTACATGCTGATCGGGTTCGACCACAGTGCCTTTCCTGTGGTGGTGCTTACCGCCGACAGCTTCCCGCCCCAGTCCGGCACGTACGCCACCCCGCGGACCACGGTCGGCGTCGCCGAGATGTTGCCCGCCGCGGTGTAAGTCCAACGCGGCTTCAAGTTCCTCACATTCTTGCTGTTCAGGATGTGCTCAGCGGCGGCGTCTCGGGTGTTGTGAGCGTTCTGGCCCGCTGATGTCCAGTCGGTGAGCGGCACCGGGGCCGTCGCCTCGGCCATTCCGGCATAAGCCGAGGTATTCGCCACCGCGGCGAGCGACATGCCCGCGACTACAGTCCACAGCTTCCTCAACCTTCTTGGCAATGCTGTCAACTCTCGTTCTCCTTATTGGTGACGTAGATGCGGGAACCGTCCGGGGATACCGCTACATAAGGCGGCGTGTCACCCACCGTGACGGTGGCAGTGACCGCGTTGGCGCTTGTGCCGACCCCGGACACCTCTTATCGAACTTGGCGGTCAATGCACTGTCATCGCTGCCAGGGGGTCCTGTACACGCCGCTGATCGCCATGCCCGAAGCTAGAAGCCAAGATCGTCGCCGGGCGCGCCGCAGGCCCCGGGGCGGCTGTATGGACGACGTGAATTGGCGCTGGTTGTTCAACCAGTCGACCCATTCGCCTGGACAGCGGTCCCAGCTGGGACGCCCTGAACTCGGGCGTCATGTACATGCTCCTCTCAGTCCGAATCCAAAGGGAGCCTGACGCATTTGTGATCAAGCGACCGGCAAGCACAATGGGACACGCCGCTTCATCATTGGATCGGCTCAACAGGTAAATAGCCTGGATGGAAAACGCCTCAGCCACTTGTCCCGTGTGTATGAGCTGTCCCCTCGAAAGGTGGGGCGGGGGAAGGTCTGAGCCTCGGCCTGGGCTACCCACCGCAGGACGGGATCCGGCTCGTGTACGACGGCAAGGCCGTCCACCTGTCCACGGCCGATCGCCCGGACACCACGATCGCCCAGGCCAGCACCGGCGAACCCGGACCAATCCTCATCACGCAATGCCCCTGCGTCGGGGGCGTATCCCATCTGCTTGATCCGCACGCCCGCATCCGCAAGGTCCCTCAAGATCTCGGAGTAGTACTCGACGTTCGCTTGCTTGAGACGAGCCCGCTCACGCGTTACGCCGTCGATCTGTTCCGTGATGCGGTAGACGTCGTCCGCCACCATGCGATGCATATTGGCGGCGTAGGCCTCTCCGTTCCGGTGGCCACAGCCCGACACGAGGTCGATGATGACGCGCAGTTCGTCGCTGGACGCGGCCAGTTGTGTGCGGACGGGCCGGTGAAGACGCCGGTCGACCTCACGCTGACCGCCGAACACCGGCGCGGGCACGGAGCGATGTACGAAGCCTTGAACGGCGGGAACGTCGATGTACCACGGTTGCGGCAGGTGCTGGCCGGGCTGCCGCAACCCGAGGTTGCCGACGGGCGCCTGGTCCTGGCCGTGGATGTCACCCACTGGCTGCGGCCGGACGCGCCGACCAGCGCGGACCGCTTGTTCTGTCACGTCTACGGCCGCAGCGGACGCTCCTCGGACCAGTTCGTGCCCGGCTGGCCCTACTCGTTCGTCGCCGCGCTGGAGTCGGGCCGGACCTCGTGGTGTCAGATCCTGGAAGCGCTGCGGCTGGGGCCGGCCGACGATGTCGCCGAGGTCACTGCCGACCAAGTTCGCCGAGTGGTCACCGACCTCATCGAGATGGGCCGCTGGAAGCCGGATGACCACGACATCCTGGTTGTCTTCGATGCCGGATACGACGCTCCGCGGATGGCCCATCTCCTGGCCGGACTGCCGGTGGAGGTCCTGGGGCGGATGCGCACGGACCGTGTGATGCGCAAGCCCGTTCCGGTCCCGTGGATCTCTCCGCCACAGGGAGGACGCCCGCCGAAGCACGGCAAGGAGTTCCGCTTCGCCAAGCCGGATTCCTGGGGAGATCCGGACGCGGAGACCATGCAGGTCACCGACCGCTACGGCACCGCCCGCGTGATGGCCTGGGACCGCATTCGCCCGAGACTGACCACGCGCTCGGCATGGATCGACCACACCGGCGAACTCCCGGTGATTGAAGGCACGTTAATTCGTCTGGAGGTCGACCGCCTGCCCGGTGGTCACGATCCACTGCCGGTCTGGCTGTGGTCGTCGGCGATCGGCTTGTCGGGTGAGGACGTCGATCTGCGCTGGCAGGCGTTCCTGCGTAGATTCGATCTGGAGCACACCTTCCGGATGATCAAGCAGACGCTGGGCTGGACCCGCCCGAAGCTCCGCACGCCCGCCGCGGCGGACCGGTGGACCTGGCTGATCATCGCCGCCCACACCCAACTCCGCCTCGCCCGGCCCCTGGTTGCCGACCTTCGTCGTCCGTGGGAGAGGCCGGCCGAGCTCGGCCGGCTCACCCCGGCCCGGGTCCGCCGGGGGTTCAGGAACCTCCGCCCGAACCTGCCGAGGCTGTCGCACGGATCCTGCCCGGTGAAGGTCAAGAGGGCTGCTTGGGCGTGTGATTGATGAGCTTGTTGAGGTTGTGCACCGTGCCGAGGAGCTTGATCTCGGCGTCCACCGCCTGGCGGCCTCGGTAGTTGAGGTGTCGTCCGAAGCGTTGGAAGATCTGGGCGAATCCCGGCTCGACCAGGGCACTGCGTTGACGGTACTGGGCCCGGCCTGTGGGGGTGGCGAGGCGGGCGGCCATGTCCTGCTGGCCGGCAGGGGCCTGCTGGCGTTTCGCGGGAAAGCCTGCCTGGTCTGCATCGCTGGTGACCGAGACCAGTAGCGGGAGGTCGGAGAGGGCCTCGAAGGACGCGGCGGAGGCGTATCCGCTGTCGGCGAGCCAGAGTTGGATGTCGCCGGGCAGTCGTGCGGCCTGGTGATTGTGCTGGGTCTTCTTCACCACCGGAAGGAGGGCCGTCCTGTCCGAGGGATTGTCGTGCGCTTCGATGGCCAGCAGGAATTGACGGCGGGCGCACACGATCTGGATGTTGTATCCCTGCAGGTAGCCGCCGCGCTTGCCGGGAATCAGACGAGAGTCGGGATCGCTCAGGCAGGCACGGGAGTCCGGGGAGGGGGCCGGTCGGGGTGTGCGGGCCCGCTCCAGCCAGGCCCGCATCTTCACCAGTCGCTTTCGCTGGCGAACGAGGACGGTCTTGTGCTCCATCGAGACCGGCGGCCGTCCGTTGGCTCCACGACGTCCTGCCGCCCGGTCCTCTCGGACGCGGAGCTCGTACTTCTTCAGCTTCTCCTGGTGAGCGTCGGTCTCGGCGGCCAGGCGCTTCTCCGCGCGGGCCACCATCCGCTCGGCGGCTTCGACCTTGATCTGGATCTCGGTGGGTGAGGGCATAGCCCGTTCATGCAGTCTGTCCCTGGCCAGGTGGGCCCGGGTGAGCCGGTCGCACAGCCGGGACAGGCGAGGCCAGTTGTCGCACGCGTCCTCGCCATCGCCCCGTGCTGCCGGGCCATCGGCCTCGACGCTCAGCGCGTGGTCGACTACATCCTCCATCAGCGCGTCGATGTCTTTCTCGCACTGGGAGATGGTCACCTCCAGGCGCTGGAGCCGCTGGTTGGCGTCGCGTGAGGCGTTCGCCTCCATCGGTGAGCCGTCCACGGCCACCGCTGAAAGGTCGACCAGGCCACGTCGGCCGCACAGCGACAACACCTGCACGAACAGCGAGTTCAAGGCGGCACGGTGACGTCGCACGAACCGCGCGACGGTGGAGTGGTCCACTCGCCGGTTCGCGGTGATGATTCGGCATCCCACGTCGTCCCAGCAGGCCTGCTCGATACGACGGGAGGAACGCACTCCCTTGCTGTAGCAGTACAGGAGCAACGCGATCAGGCTCGCGGGAGGGTAGGCCACCCCGCCCCGCCCGTCGTCACGGTGACTGTTCTCGAACGCCGATAAGTCAAGTAGCCCGACGACGTCGAGCACCTTCCAGCACAGGTGCTCGGGCGGCAGCCACTCCCGCACATCCCCCGGCATCTCAAGATCACGTTCACGGTCGCACGGCAAGAAGTTCCGCCCCACCAGCCAAGATTCCGACGCTTCCCTGTTCCTCGGAACCGAACAACGAATCGCTCTTGACCTTCACCGGGCAGGATCCGTGCGACAGCCTCTGCCCTGTCCACAGCCCGTGCGCCAAAACCCAACCGGCCCGGCCCCGGCAGGCCGCTCGGCTCGAAGAACCGGTTCCCCGCCACCCGCTACGACGTCGGCAAGACCACCAGACGGCCCGAGAGCATCACCGAACGCGACCAACTCAGACGCTGAACACGGCTTCAGAAGGGAACGACCAGCCCGGCTTCTCGCAATCCAAGCAATGCCCTGCCCATGCACTCGGCGGCCGAGGCCCCGTCGGCCCTCATCCCGCCATACAGGGGCCCACCAGAGGCTGCGAATGTCCACGCCGGCTGACCGTCACGCATGCGCTCCGCGTCGACCCGGATCATGGCACCTACACCTGAGGGGCCTCGCGTTTTCCGGACAGGCTTCTGACCCTTTATTTCACGCGACGATTCGCAACTTCTCGTACTCGGCGTGAACTTCGCGCGGAGGGCGGTAACCCACCGCCGAGTGGAGGCGTTTGTGATTGTACCAGAATTCGATGTAGCGAGTGACGTCCTGCCTGGCGGCCTCGCGGGTCAGATAAGTCACCCTTGATACGCGCTCGTTCTTCAGGGCGCCGAAGAATGATTCGGCCATGGCGTTGTCGAAACAGATCCCGGTGCGGCCGGAAGATCTACGGAGCGCGAAGCGGTCCAGCGTCCTCCCGAACTCGGCTGACATGTAGTTACTTCCGCGATCCGAGTGAAATATCGCGCCGGCCGAGAGGTTCCTGTTCCGTGCCGCGTTACGGATCGCCCTGGATATCAGTGGGGTTTGGTAGTGGTCGTCCATCGCATAACCGATGACTTCCTTCGTACAGCAGTCGATGACCGTTGCGAGGTACAGCCAGCCTTCCCCGGTCGCGATATAGGTAATGTCACCGACGAGCTTCTCGCCGGGCGCATCCGCGGTGAAGTCGCGGCCGACGAGGTCCGGCACCTGGCCGGCCGCAGCCTGAGTGAGGTTGAACCTCTTCGGCCGTGGCAGGCAGGGCACCAGGCCCTGTTCGCGCATGAGGCGGCGGACCCACTCCACGCCCGCGGCGACGCCCCAGCGGTGCAGCTGGGCCTGGATGCGCCGGTGCCCGTAGGTGCTGTCGGACATGTCGAAGGCTTTCTCGATGAGCAATTTCAGATCTCCGCGCCGCTGAGCCCGGATCCACCGCCTTGATTGTGGTGTGATCGGTTCGGGGTCGTGCAGGGTGTGTCGGGGCTGAGTTGCGGATTCGGGCGTGGGGTGCCCGCTGGTCTGCCCAGCCTTTCCACTTTTCCGCAGGTCTCGGGCCCTTTCGGGCGGGTCGGTCAGGGAGTGTCAGAGGGCTGGTGGCGCGTGCACGATGCTGAAGAGCTGAATGAAGTCCGTGCTCCAGGGCCAGCGTTCGGGCAGGTGCAGGGTGAGGCGGCGGGCCGAGCGGGCCAGGCGGGCGGGCACGTTGATCAGGTGGTCACGGATGGTGGCGGTGGTCGCTCTGGCATGGAACGTTCCGGCCAGGGCGCCGGCGGCGCGGGTCAGGTTGTGCGCCAGGGCTGCCAGAGCGAGCCATGCGGCATTGGCCTGGAAATGGCCGGACGGCGCGTGAGCGAAGGCGCTGTTCTTGACATCCGCGATCACCTGCTCGACGACAGCGTGCCGACGGTGATCGGCTTCGGCGTCCTTCAGGGAGAGCGGGGAGTCGGTGAACGCGGCGTGGTAGCGCCAGGTGTCGAAGAGCGTGCCCTGCCCGGCGGGAACGGCGCCAGAGTCCAGGCGCTTGACTCGGCGCACGATCAGACGGGCGGTGACCTGTTGCTTCTTCGGCTTGGAAGTGAAGGCGGTGTAGCCGGTCTCGGCTATCTCGGCGTCGGAGATCCAGCACTGGCCCTCCTCGTCCCAGACCGCCTTGGGGTACTTGATCGGCGTCCAGGTGCCCTCGTCGATGCGGGCGATGACGGCCTTGACGGAGGCGTTCATCCGCACGGTGATAGAGAAACGCGCGTCGAGCGCCCGGCAGGAGTTCACGACGTCGGCGCCGTAGAACGCGGAGTCCGCCCGCATCACCATGAGGCCACTGGCGCCGCAGGCGCGGGCGGTGCGGATGGTCTCGGCGACGAACGCTGCCGCCCCGCGCGCGGAGTTCGAGGGTCCCTTGCGCAGCCTGGTGGCGGCGATCACCGGGGCGGCCAGGGGTGTGGAGACGATGCCGAGCAGCGCGTTCAGGCCCTTGACCTTGCTGTATCCGTAACCGGCGCCCTGCTTGGCGTAGCCGTAGGTGCGGCGGATGGTGTCATCGATGTCCACGTAGGCGACCTGGTCCGCGCCGGGCAGCAGCGGGGCGTGACGGGCCAGTTCAGGAAGGAACCGGCGGGCCACAGCGTGCAGTTGCTTCACATGCCCGTGCGTGAAGGAACGCAGAAACGACCCCAGCGTGGACGGGGCCCGCACACCGGAGAACAGGCGGCCCATCGCGCCGTGCCGTAGCCGGTGCATGTCATCGATGCTGTCGGCGCCCGCGATCATGCCGCCCACCAGCGACATCACTTTCGCCGTGGGGAAGGCACCGGTGCCGTCCTTCGAGGCCGGCAGACGGATGTACTCCCCGACCAGTGCGGGCAGACCGCACCGCTCGGCCAACCGCACCACCGGCTCCAGCCCGCCGTACGCGATCAGGTTCGGGTCATCGAACGCGGATGAGACCGCCGCTGCGGCATGGGAAGATTGCATCTCGGAAGTGCCTTGCTGATCGTGCCTGATGTGGTCCTAGAGAAACCCCATCATCGCAGGTCACAAGGCACTTCTTCATTCCCCGAAAAACTGCCCACAGACATCAAGCCGGTGGATCCGGGCTGAGCTGTCGCGGATTCCGGGCGGGATCGCCAGTCGTAGTAGCCGGATCTGGAGACGCCGAGTCGGCCGCACATGAACTCGACGCTGTATGCGTACTTCTCGGTGTCGAGTCGCATCTCGTCGATGAACTCGTACTTGCTTGCTACCGGGGATCCTTCGCGAAGTACGCTGCGGCTTTTTTCAGGAAGGTAACTTCCATCTCCAGCTCGCGGTTGCGTCGTTCGAGTTCCTTCAGACGCGCCCGCTCGTTCACGGTCAGTTCCGCATCGGGGGCCGGTTCCTGCTGCCTCTGGTACTTCTTCACCCAGCCGCGTAGCGTCTCCGAGTTCAGCTCAAGCTCCCGGGCGACTTCGGAGATCGTCTTGCTTGACCTCAACGCGATCTGGACGGCTTCCTCGCGGAACTCCGGCGAGTACTTACTGGGTGGCGCCACTTCTTCCTCGTTTCCTTGTTCAGGACAACCCTATTGGGTGCCTGTCCGGAAACTTCGTGGCCCCTCAACCCTGCTCGCCGAGCCATTCCAGGATGAGCATCGTCGCGTCCTCGACGTCACTGTCCAGATCCACCTTGGGCCGCCGCCCCATTCCCTTGGCCATGGCCACAACCCTACTCAGGGGCTGAATCGGCCTTGCCGATCGGCCTTGCCGCACCCGTCCAGGTGTCTCAGGCCATAAAGAACTTCCCAATGACGATGTCAAGCCGATGTCGTGACGGTTGGTAGGGCTTCGTAACACGCTCCGTCGCGGAGCATGGCCCACAAAACGTTGGCTCGTCGACGGGCCAGAGCGAGCAAAGCCTGTTTGTGCCCCTTCCCCTCGCTCCGCTTGCGCCCGTAGTAAGCCTGGGAGGCGGAGCAGGTTCTCAGGCTGGCCATCGCGGAGAGGTAGAAGGCCCGGAGCAGGCCGCGGTGGTAACGGCGCGGGCGGCGCATGTTGCCGCTGACGCGGCCGGAGTCCCGAGGCACGGGTGAGAGGCCGGCAAAGGACGCCAGGCGGTCGGCCGTGCCGAACGCCTCCAGGTCGCCACCGGTGGCGGCGATGAACTCGGCGCCGAGGAGGGTGCCCATGCCAGGCAGACTCCGGATCACCGTCGCGTGTCGGTGCTCGTTGAACCGGGCATCGATGAGCGCGTCGAGTTCGGCAATCTCCTCGTCGAGTGCCTGTACACCCTTGGCGATGCGGGCGACCATGGCGGCCGCGAGGGTCTCTCCAGGCAGTGCGGTGTGCTGGGACCTGGCCGCCTCGACAGCTGTCTCGGCCAGGGTGCTGGCGTTCTTCACCTTGCGGTTCTTCAGCCACGTTCCAATCCGCGCGGCCCCGCTGCGACGGATCCCGGCCGGCGCCTGATAGCCGGTCAGCAGCATGACCGGACCCTTCTTGCTCAGGTTCAACGTTCGCTCCAACGCCGGGAAGAACTCCAGCAGTTGAGCTCGCAACCGGTTGGTCTGACGAGTGCGGTCGTTGACCAGGTCAAGGCGGCGGGCGGTCAAGGTCCGCAGATCGACGGCTATCTCGTCGCCGGGCCGCAGGAGACCGAGATCCTGGCGCATGCGCGCCTGATCGGCGATGACGAACGCGTCCTTCTCGTCCGTCTTGCCCTGGCCACGGTAGGCCAAGGACGCCTGATGCACGGCCAGGCCGGTGATGTAGACCATCGGCTGCTCGTGGCTGATCAGGAGGCCGATGAGCAAAGCGGCGCCACCGTGGTTGATGTCCACCGCCCACAGGACGTCTTCGGAGAGCGCGAGTACGTCTGCGATCAGCTCCAGCAGGGCCGGTTCGTCGTTGAAGACTCGGCGTGAAAGGAGGCGTTCGCCCCGCTCGTCGACCACCACGCAGTGGTGGTGTTCCTTGCCGATGTCCACTCCGGCCCAGATCTGGGTCACGGCCACCTCCGCCAGCTCGTCGTCACACACCGATCCCGCAGACGACCTCGCCGACGTTGTCCTACACAGCGATCGAGTCGCGTATCCCAATTAGCGGTCGAGTCGTCGCGGGGCTCCGGGCGGCCAAGTTCTTTGAGCCATCCAACGGCGACAAGCTCACAGCCATACCCGAAACCCCCGGGCCCGCCGATCTTACGAAGGACCAGCTCAGACCCACGCTTGGAAGGTAGGACAAGCTGAGCCAAGGACCGTTGCGAAAGTCGGTCAGAGTCGAAGGCTGAGCACTGGGCGGGGGCTTGGGGACGGCACTCAGCGAGGTCCGAGTCCTGTCCGACCTGTCGACGCCGTCATCGACGACGGGACCACCGTCACCGTCCGGCTGGGAGACCCGCCGTCCCCGCTTCCGCAGCCCGTCGCTGACCTCGTGCGGGCATACGTCCAGTCCTGCCAGCACCTGCCCTATGCCAGCAGCAGAAGCTCACAGTGGCTCTTCCCGGGCCGCCAGCCCGGACAGCCGATGAATCCGGTCAGCCTGCAAGTCCACCTGCGGAAGATCGGCGTCCCACCGCAAACGCGGCAGGACCTCCGCGATCCGCCAACTCGTCCTCCGGGCCCCGGTACCCGTTATTGCATGCGGGCCTACCAGTTGGCCCCGAAACCCGTCGCGACCGCGTCACGGTGCTGCCACACTCGCGCCCATGAGCGGCGCCAAGAGCCTCGACGGAGCCATCTGCTTCCAGGTAGTCGACCCGCTCCTCACCGCCCTTGATGTTGATCCAGCCGAGTTCTGGGGACGCTACGAACCCCGCGCCCTGCACCGCGAGGTGCTGCCGCTCCAGCCCGCCACGCTGGGGCGGATGCCGCGCACCGGGTGAACGGCGTCAGCCGACTCCCGAGGTCTCGCGCCACAGCCCCGCAAGGGCGGCGTCGCCGGTGATGGTCACAGCGTCGAGCGGCAGCCGGTTCCACAACAGGAGGTAGAGATCCTGCGCCGGGCCGGCCAGCTCGCAGTCGGCCGGGCCGGCCGCGGACCGTTCGGTGCGCGGCGGCGCGTCAGGGGAGAGCCGTACGGTCCACACCGCGTCCGCGTCGGACGGGCGCACCCGCAGGGTGCGCCGGTGCTCGGTACGCACACGGCTCTTCGGGCGGGCGTGAAAGCCGGTCAGCAGCTCGTCGATGCCGTCGGCCGCGAAGGCCGCGTCCAGTGGCGAGAGTTCGCCGCCCCGCGCCGACTCGGCGTCCACCCGGTGCACCGCCGTTTCGTGAGCCTGCCGCCGTGCCCAGAATGTCAGCGGCGGCGGTGCGCCGGGCAAGAATGCCCAGCAGTCCAGCTCGGGGTCGGCCGTCCGCAGCGTCTGCACCAGGGAGCCGTGCCCGTCCCAGAACCAGGGCAGCAGCGCCGCGCCGGTCGGCGCCTGAGGCATCGGGTCCTCCGGTACGGGCCCGGGCAGCAGCTGCTCGGCGACGATGCGGGCCGCCCAGCGGTGGAAGGTGCTCGTGTGCCGGACCAGGTCGCCCGTCGTCCAGCCAGGGCATGTCGGGACGGGGGCGTGCTCGCCTGCCTGCTTGGCGGCGTCCGCGAGCAGTTCGCCCTCGCGCTGCAGGTTGTCGATGTATTCGATCGTGCGCATGCAGCGGATTCTGTCCTGCTGGCCCTGGTGGCGTCACGCGCTGCCGAGGTCCTGGTCGTATACGCGAGCGTCGCAAAGACGGCGGCGAGCCGCGCGATAGTGATGAGCGCGACCCGCAGCGACGTCCGCTCCACCAGGAAACCGATCACGGTGGGCCCCAGCAGCATGCCGCCATAGCCGAAGGCGCTGGCCCTGGACCTAGCCGGCTATCGGGCAGCCCCTCCGGCTGTGGCGTGCAGGTCAGCGCCCTGTAGGTGGGGAATCGAAGCGAGCAGGCCTGTCCCACCCCCGAGTACGGGGTGACCGATTTCAACGAGCGCCATCATTCTCGATTCCGGCCTCGTCCGGGACGAGGTTCTGCCGGGCCGTCGACTGCTGGTCCGTCGAGACCCGCTTGTAGACCAGGTTCGCCACCGAGGGGCCCCTTCCGTACGGAGGATCGGACCCTATCTGTCGTCAAACCTTGTCAGCAGTCACTATCGGTCTGATTGGATCCTGGCCGCCGGGACCTCCCGGATTGCGCGGGTCATTGGACGCGTCGGCCGCCTGTCGTCAAACGATCGTTTGACGACAGACGGGAAGCCGGGGAGGCGGACCTGAGGGCCGGATCACGGCATGTCGAAACTTCTTTTACTGGAGCAGGGTGCGAGCGGCGCGGGCGATGTGGCTGCGGGAGATGCCGCCGGCGTCGAGGAGTTCGTCGGTTTCGCCGGAGCCGGGCAGTTCGTTGATGGCGAGGTGGGTGACGGTCGCGTGGGCGTTGGCGGTGTTGAGGGCGGACAGGACGGCTTCGCCGATGCCGCCTTCGGGGTGGTGGTCCTCGGCGATGACGAGCAGGCCGGTGTCTTGTGCGGCGAGGGTGAGGGTGTCGGTGTCGACGGGCTTGATGGAGTAGAGGTCGATGACGCGGGCGGTGATCCCTTCGGTGGCGAGTTCGTCGGCGGCGGCGAGGCATTCGTGGAGGGTGATGCCGGCGCCGATGAGGGTGACCTGGTCGTGGTCGCTGTGGCGCAGGGTCTTGGAGCCTCCGACGGGGAAGGCTTCGGCATGGCTGTAGAGGACGGGGTAGGCGCCGCGGGTGGTGCGCAGGTAGGAGATTCCTGGCAGGTCGGCCATGGTCGCGGTGAGGGCGGCGGTACTCGTGGCGTCGCTCGGGTACAGGACGGTGGAGCCCAGGACAGCGCGCATCATGGCGATGTCTTCGACGCCCATCTGTGAGGGGCCGTCGGCGCCGATCTCGACGCCGGTGTGGGTTCCGCACAGCGCCATGGTGATCTCGGAGACGGCGGCCATACGGATGAAGTCGTGGGCGCGGGTGAGGAAGGCGGCGAAGGTGGTGGCGTAGGGGCGGTAGCCGCGTACGGCCATGCCGACAGCGCTGGCGACCATCTGCTGTTCGGCGATGTAGGTCTGGAAGTACCGCTCGGGGTGGGCCTTCTTGAAGTCCTCGGCGTGGGTGGAGTTGCCGACCTCGGCGTCCAGGGCGACCACGTCGGGCCGGGCGCCGAGGGCGGCGAGGGTCTTGCCGAAGGCGACGCGGGTGGCGACGCTGTCGCCGACGGTGAAGCGGGGCAGATCGACGCTGACGGCGGCCGGTGCGGGCGCGGGCTGGGGCGCGGGCGGCTGGGGGCCGCGCACGCGCAGGTCGCGCAGGCCGCCGAGTTCGGCGACGGCGCGTTCGGCCATGTCCTTAGGCAGGGGCTTGCCGTGCCAGCCGTCCTTGTCGGCGACCTCTTTCACACCCTGGCCCTTGACGGTGCGGGCCACGATGACGGTGGGCGCGGTGCCGTCACCGGCGGTGGTCAGGGCCTTGTCGACGGCGTCGAGGTCGTGGCCGTCGATGACCAGGGCGCGGCAGCCGAATGCTTCGACGCGGCGGGCGTAGGCGTCGGTGTCCCATTCGAGTTCGGTGGGACCGCTCTGTCCGAGGCGGTTGACGTCGATGATGGCCGTGAAGTTGCCGAGCTGGTGGCGGCCGGCCTTGTCCAGGGCTTCCCAGACGGAGCCTTCCGTCATCTCGCTGTCGCCGCACAGGACCCACACCCGGTAGTCGAGCTTGTCCAGGTCACGGCCTGCCAGTGCGATACCGACGGCGTAGGCGATGCCCTGGCCCAGCGAGCCGGTGGCCACATCGACCCAGGGCAGGATGGGGGTGGGATGGCCCTGCAGGCGCTGGCCGAAGCGGCGGTACGTCGTCATCAGCTCGTCGTCGGTGACGACTCCGGCGGCCTTGAACATCGCATAGAGCAGGGGCGAGGCGTGGCCCTTGGAGAAGATCAGGTGGTCGGCTGCCCGGTTGTCGGGGGTGTCCCAGTCATAGCGCAGGTGGCGGGTCATCAGCACGGCCATGAGGTCGGCGGCGGACAGGCTGGAGGTGGGGTGTCCGGAGCCGGCCGAGGTGCTGGCGCGTACGGAGTCCACGCGCAGCTGCTGGGCGAGTTCGAAGATCTGGGGCAGGTCGCTTTCCGGGCCGAGCGTGCTGCTCATCGTGGGGCCTTCCTGGTGGGGGTGGCGGGCTGAGGGTTCACTTCCCTAGGAGGGGCGTGCGGAGCGCTCCCGGGGGCCGGGTTGCCCCGTTCGGCGGCGGGCATGCGCCCAACCGCCCAATGCGTCCGACGGGTGGCGTCTGGGCCGTGTCGCCGGTGTTGTCAGGCCCCGTGCCTGCTCGAATGATCGCCGACTATGAGCTCTCTGTTCTCCTCGCTGGGATGGGGTGTGACCATGCGCCGTATGAGGATGATGCGGGTTTGTGGGCTGGCGGCGGCTGTTGTGCTGCTCGCGGGTAGCGCGGCGGCCTGCGGAGCCGATGGGGACAGTACTGGCGGGGGAACGGCCACGCCGTCGCGTACGGCTCCGAAGAAGCCAGCGGTGGCGCCGCGGGACGCGCTTGAGGACTATGTCGCGGCTGGCGCACCTGGGTGTGAGACGGCTCTGGAGTGTCAGGACTTGATGACGGCGAAGTTGGCTGCCGCTGGGAAGGCCCCGTCGGCGATGAAGGCGAAGGACCCGGCCTTGTATGCGGTGCCGATCGGATCCGTTGATAAGGCGGATCGGCAGGCGGACCACTACGGGCGGGACTACCTGGGTGCGAAGGGGAATTTCTTCGCCGTGAGTCAGCCGTTGCAGCGGATGACGTCGTGGTTCGGGGAGCACCCGGAGGGCTGACCCGGTCGTGGACGCGACGCGACGCGACGCAGCCTCAGGGGGGAATGGGGCCGCTGGGGGCTCGGGCTGGGCCGGGGGAGTGGCCCCCGAGCATTTTCCTGTTGAACGCGGCACTGGCGGTGGCCGGGATGGGCGCTGGCCTTCTGGCGGCCGGACTGGGGCGCTGGGGCCTGCGACGGCTGTTCGTGGTCGATGCCCTCACCTGCCTGCTCTGCGCGCTGACCGTGCACCACGCGCTGTTGGAGCAGCAACTGGCCGTGGGCAGAACAGTGTTCGTGGACTCCACGAACGTGGAGGCTCACATGCGGGCCCAGCTCATCGAGCGGGCCTGGCGCCAACTCCCTTTTCGTGGACATGGCAGAGACCTGAGCCTGATCTGTGCAGGGTCTCAAATTTCGTGGCGGAATCTCACGGTCGATGTCGGATAGACGCCGAATCCGCCATCGCGATGAGACACCGGAGTGCTGTGCCACGGAACTTCCCTCGATGAGTGTCTGGCGGTTGCGTGGTCTACCCGTCGACTAAGGGAGCACACCATGCGCAAGATCATCGTCTGCACGTTCCTGACCCTCGACGGCGTCATGCAGGCCCCGGGCGGTCCGGACGAAGACGCGGAGAGCGCCTTCAAGCACGGCGGCTGGCAGAAAATGGTGACCGACGATGAAGTTGGCACGGCCATCGCCGGTTGGTACCAGCACTCCGACGCGATGCTGCTCGGCCGCAAGACCTACGAGATCTTCGCGTCGTACTGGCAAACCGCCGATCCTGACAATCCGTTCACCGATCGGATGAACAGCACGCACAAGTACGTGGCGTCTCGGACCCTGACGTCCGTCGAGTGGCAGAACTCCACGCTGCTGGAGGGCGACATCGTCGATGCTCTGCGCACGCTGAAGGCATCCCACGGCGGCAACATCAACGTCGTTGGCAGCGGCAACCTCGCCCAGACCCTCATGCACCACGGCCTCGTCGACGAGTACCGGCTGACCACCCACCCGGTGATCATCGGCACCGGCAGGCGGCTGTTCGCCGACGGAGCGATCCCCACTGCGCTGGAGCCGGTCAGCGTCTCGACGACGAAGGGCGGCACCGTCCTCGGCGTCTACCGGCCGAACGGTAAGCCCAGCTACGACAGCTACTAGTAGGACTCCGTTACGTCTTCCTCTCGGTCGTGTTCGGGAGCATGTTGGAGGGGTGGACGCACATGAAGTGAACCGTGCTCGGGCCAAGTTGGCGTTATTCGTGGCTGACGTGTTCGCGTCGGTGCCGCGCAAGGACCAGCGGGCCAAGGGCGACTGTTATCTGCGAGGTCTGATGCTGGACGGGCGCCGCAAGTCGATCCAGGCTATGGCGGAGCGGCTGCCGGACGGCAACGAGCAGAACCTGCAGCAGTTTGTGAACCAGTCGACCTGGGATCCGGTGCTGGTGCGGCGGCGCATTGCGGAGCGGATGGTGCCGCAGATCGGCCCGGACGCCTGGGCGGTCGATGACGTGTCGTTCCCCAAGGACGGGAAGATGTCGGTGGCCGTCGCGCCTCAGTACTGCGGGGCTTTGGGCAAGCAGGCCAACTGCCAAGTCGCGGTGAGTGTGCATGCGGTCTCCGACACCGCGTCCTGTCCGTTGCAGTGGCGGTTGTTCGTGCCCCAGGAGTGGGCGGACGATGCCGTCCGTCGGCGCAAGACGGGGGTCCCTGAGGAGATCGGGCACCGGGAGAAGTGGCGCCTGGCGTTGGACACCCTCGATGAGCTGGCCGGATGGGGCCTCGTTCCGCCGGTGCTGGTGGCCGACGCCGGGTACGGGCAGAACGCCGACTTCCGCGACGGGCTGGAGCGTCGGAGCATCGGCTACGTGGTGGCGGTCCGCTCGGATGTGACCGTCCATCCGCATGATGCGGTGCCCACTGCCCCGCCCTGGTCGGGCAACGGCCGCAAGCCCCAACCCCGCTACCGCGACAAGCCGTCCTCGGTGGCCGCGCTCGCGGCCGGCCACGGTCGGCAGGCCTTCACCGAGGTGACCTGGCGGGCAGGCTCCCGTGGACCGATGCACTCGCATTTCCTGTCCCTGCGAGTGTGGCTAGCCGGGACCAAATCTCGCCGCCTCGCCCAGGCCGCCGCCGCAGACCCAGACAGCTGGGACGGTGTCCTGCCCGAGGTGACGCTGCTGGTCGAATGGCCCGCTGGAGCCGAAGCACCCACCGGCTACTGGCTGTCCAACCTGCCCGCCGATACCCCGCTGGCCGAACTGGTCCGCCTCGCCAAGATCCGCTGGCGCATCGAGCATGACTACCGGGAACTCAAACACGGCCTCGGCCTGGACCACTTCGAGGGACGCTCCTGGATGGGCTGGCACCACCACGTCACCCTGGTCACCGCCGCCCACGCGTTCCTCACCGAACAGCGCCTGGCCCCAAAAGCCGATACAGCGGACTCACCCTCTACCAGATCCTGGACGTCATCCAAGACCTGCTGAACTGCTGGACCGGGACCTGCACCACCTGCCACCGCCCCCTACCCAGAACACCCACCACCAGCCAGAACCCAAGAACCAGAGCGACCTAACGGAGTCCTACTAGTACTCCAGCTATCGAGAGAAGTTTCCCGTCGAACTATCGACCGTTGCTCAGAGCGTCAGTAGCTCTCAGCATTCCGGGCATTGCGGCCCGGAAGGTCCGTCACGTCGCCAAAGCGTGAAGGCTTCGGCTTGGGGACGGTCTCTCGTTTCCGTCTGCCACTGGTGCGGCAGGGTTGCGCCACCTGCCCGCCCCGTCCTGGCCGTGCGGCCGGGACGGGTGGCGCGGGTCTTACGGTCGGCTCCACGAGGCTTTGACGCCGCCGGGGCGGTGTCCTGGTCTCCGGCCACTCCGGTACCAGTTACTGCGGCTGCCGCGAGGGCTGCGAGGTTGAGTGCGGCGTTTTCGTCCCGGTCGATGACCAGGCCGCAGGCGTCGCATATGTAGGTTCGAACGTGCAGCGGCAGCTTGGCTTTCACTGCGCCGCACTCGGAACAGGTCTTGGAGGATGGGTACCAGCGGTCGGCGACCACGAGGCGGGTGGCGTGGCGCTGGCGGGTCTTGTAGTCGAGCTGGTGGCGGATCTTGCCGAATCCGGCGTCGGCGATCCGGCGGGCCAGGCGCCGGTTGCGGAGCATGCCGGCGACGTTGAGGTCTTCGACGACGACGGTGCCGTACTCGGCCGCAATGCTCGTGGTGAGCTTGTGCAGGGCGTCGGCGCGGAGGTTCGCCACCCGGTGGTGAACCCGATTGCGGGCGGCGTTGGCCTTCTCCCACCGCTTCGAGGGTTTGTGCCCCATACGCCGGTCGGGTCCCTGGCGTCGGGAGACCGTGCGAGAGGCGTGGCGCAACTGCTTCAGCGCAGTGTCCAGGTGCCTCGGATTGGCCACTTCGCGGATCTCTTTGGCACTGTCGGCCATCGCCGCGAGGGTCTTCACACCGAGGTCGATGCCGATCGCCACGCCGGGCCGGGCGACGCGCACCAGGTCGCGCTTCACCTCGGTCTGCAACGACACGAACCAGCGCCCGCGCTCGTGCCGGACGGTCGCCGACAGGATCCGGGCCGTCCCGGCCTGAATGCGTGCGAGGAGTTTCACCGTGGGCTCGTGGGTGCGCAGTGTGCCGAGCCGGGGCAGCGTGACGTGCCGGCCGTCGGCGTCGGCACGGGTGGTGCCGGTGGTGAACCGGCAGGAGGGGCGCGCCTTCCGCTTCGACTTGAAACGCGGGATTCCCATCGCGCGGCCACGGCGTTGGCCCTGCCTGGACCTGGCGTAGTTGTCGAACGCAGCGGCGGCGTTCGCCAGGCCGGTGTTGTACGCCTCTTTGGAGTTGTCCTGCCACCAGGCGGCGAACCTCGGGTCGGTGTGCTTGGCCGCGTTGAACGCCTTGCGCAGCGCGGGCAGCGACCACGGCCGCCACTGGGTCAACTGCTCCTGCGGGATGCCGTAGGTGGATTCGGCCTTGCGCTGCCACCACGACGCCTCGATCCAGGCAACCGCCCAGTTGTAGGCGGCCCGTGCCGCACCGCAGTGCGAGTGCAGTGCCCGCTCCTGGACAGCGTTCGGGTCCAGGGCGAACCGGTACGCCTTGACCACGAACCCGGGCTGCGGCCGGAACTTCTTCACTCGGCGGCCTCACCGGTCGCCACGGCCACCGCGCGGGCGGCCCGGTTCTTCGCCCCCCGCCGCCCGTACAGGCGCGCGCACATCGACGTCAGCACTTCGGTGACGTCGCGCACCAGGTCATCAGCACTCTCGGTGGGGTCGAGGACAACCAGGCGACGCCCAGACGCGGACAAGACGGCTTCGAGGTGCTCGACGCCGAACCGGGCCAGCCGGTCTCGATGCTCAACCACGATCACCACCGCCTGCGGGTCTGACAGAACCCGGTGCAGTTTGCGCCGACGACCGTTCAGTCCCGAGCCGACCTCGGTCACGACCTCTGCAACCGGCAGGCCAAGACCAGTGGCCCCCTGGACCACGCGGGCCACCTGCCGGTCAAGGTCCGTCCTTTGGTCCGCCGACGACACTCGGCAGTACGCCACGACGCGGCCAGGCACCTCCAAAGCGGGCTCGTCGACCAGCCACGTGCCGGACGGCGTCTGGCGCACCGGGACCGGCATACGGCCCTCTTTCGCCCACGTCCACGCGGTCTGGTAGTGCACGCCATTGCGCGCCGCCCACTCGGAAAGCTTCACGCAATCAAGATAACACATGAGAAAGGCTGAGATTCACTGACGAATTACGCAACAGTTGGTGGCCCTGCGTTCGCACGGAAGGTTGTGCGCGAGGGGATAAGTGCAGGATTGAACTTCGTTGAGTCGGCATCACGAGCGTCCCAAGTGTCCATGAATAGAGATATTGGCGTCGCGCGAAGCCCGCATGTCGATAACCGGAAGCTCACGTTCTCCTCAGGATCTTCATGAGGATGTTGTTCTCTTGGTGCGTTCCGCTGCAAGATCAGGGCCTGTGATCGGGGGGTTGCCGCACACAGCCCCCGTCACGCACGACTAAAGGGGGATCTGCATGCGCATTTCACGAGCTGCGTCACTGCTGGTTGGACCGACCCTGGTGATAGCGGTGCTGGGCACGACCAACCCGGCCTTCGCGGAGGCCCCGACTCCTGCCCCGACCGAGGCAGTGGAGACGGCGCCTCCCGCGGCCACCGAGGAGGGCGACCTCGTTGAAGGGGGTGCCGGTGAGGTCGAGACGCCGCCGACGGAGGCCCCTCCGAAGGACCCGCAGGTTCCTCCGAGGGAGGCGTGCGAGCCGCACTATCTGGGAGTCCACGGCGAAGCACAAGAAGTACCACAAGGGCGTGGGCCCCACTCAGTCCAACTACAACGGCACCTCGCGTACGGCCAAGTCGGAGTTCACCTCCGAAGTGACGGGTGAGGTAGGCGTCGCCGTCAGCGGCACGCTGAAGGCGAAGGCCGGCGTCGCGGTAGCCGAGATTGAACAGGAGTACAGCGTCCAGCTCTCCGTGAAACTCACCGCGAAGATGGGTAACAAGATCACGGTTGACACTCCCTCCAAGTACACCACCAATGCCAAGTACGGGGTCTATCGGCTGAAGACCGATGGCTACAGCCAGTGGGTCTATGCCAACTGCACCAAGGGCGTTAAGCACCCGGCGACGCTGTACACACCCACCCGAATCGGCTGGTACATCTGGGAGACTCACTAATGTCCCGGCGGCTCCGCGCGAGGCTGGCCCTTCTGCCTGCAGTCATGCTGCCGCTTGTAGTTGCCTGCTCGCCCGACCATCCAGATTCCGGTAAAGCCTCCAAACCGGCTGCCCCCAGCAAGTCCGAACCCGCCACGCCCACACGGGAGTCGGTGAAGACCCCGCCCGAGTTGGACGGGACCGAGACTGTCGCCGGCCGGCAAAGCGGGACTCGTGGAGGGCGGACCCTCGAGTACCGAAGGGGCCAGAAGGGGAAAGACCTCATCGTTGCCGTGCGATGCCAAGGCAAGGGGGAGATCAAGGTCTCCCTGAATCCGGTGAAGGTCGGCTTCCCGCTGAAGTGCGTCGATGGTGAAGTCACCACCACCTACAACCAGGTTGGCGTCACCGGAGTGGAGAAGAAGGGAACGGTCTCGGTCCAAGCACCGTCCACGGTGCGCTGGTCAATGACGATTGGCCGTGGCGAGGCGCCGGAAGGCGCGGGGTGGGGCAGCCTGCAGCCTGCCCCACCGGAGCAAGTGACGAGATTCTGACGCGATCACCGTCCGGCCCCCTCCCAGGGGTCGGACGGTGACCAGCGTGCTCGGGTGTCGGTGAGCGTGGCGTGCCGTGTGGCACTCATAGCCTGAAGGCCCGCCGCCAGGCGGGGTTCTGGACCCACGTGAACCCCTACGGACGGTTCGAGCTGGACATGAACTCACACCTCGCCCTAGCCGCCACGGCGTCCATGGTGCCCGGCCCCCGCACCGTGCCCGAGGCGGAAGCCGCCCGATCGGCGGCGGACGGTGGGTCCGGGGCGGCATCCTGAAGACCCGCCCGCCCGGCGTCGCTCCCGGTCGGCTGGATCGGTGACCGGGTGAGGCGCCGGGCCGGGGAGGGGCCCGAAGCCTCCGTGCTCGCGGACGGCTCGATTCGGCTACGCGTCGCGCCTGTGCAGCAGCAGGCTGCCAACCAGCAGCGCGGCCGCGGCCCACGTGGCGAGCACTCCCAGGCCGGCCCATGGGCCGATGGGCAGCTCGTGCAGACGGACGGTGGCTTGGATCGCGAGCCCGGCGGTCATGGGCGAGATCTGCTGGAGGTGGCGCTGCCACTCCGGGTCGTTGACCACCCGGGTGACGACCGGGAAGAGGTAGAGCAGCCCGAGCACGATCCCGATGGCGCTCGCCGCGTCCCGTACCGCCGTCGCCACGCCGAGGCCGATCAGGGCGATCAGGACGAGGTAGAGGACCGAGCCCACGGCCGCCCGCAGGGTCGGGACGTCGGCCAGGGAGAGCGGAGCATAGTCGTGCGCCTCGGTGAATCCGTTGCCGGCATTCGGTGGTCGAGCGGCGTGGCCGTCCGGCCGGTGACTATGCGGCGAGAGCCGGGTTAAGCCGAGTTGCTGAAGGCGGCGGCTTCGGTGATCGCGCAGGAGGGTTATGCCCACGCGTCGCTGCGCAAGGTGGCACAGCACGCAGGGTGCACGACAGGAACGGAGAGGTGCAGGACGACATCACCCAGGCCCGGGAGGACTGGATGAGGGGGTCGAGGTTCGGGGAAGTGAAGGGGTTCGACGGGGAGCCACTGGCTGCGCCGGAGTTGCCGCCCGTGCCGCTGGAACCGCGAGGTCGAGTGCGTTGAACTGCGTCTTTGCGGCGTGAACTACGCGGGGCCGGGCAGGCGGCGAAGCCGACTTGCCCGGCTTTCCTTCACGGCGATCGCAAACGCTCCTCGGGGACTTTGACTCCGCGTTCACGCGTCGCAGGGTTCGTCACTCGTGGGCAGCTCTCATCGGACTGATGCTGACCCAGTGCTGACTTTTCTGACGTCACTTCAGGTGCCTGTCGGCACAGACCCGGTCGACGCCCGACCCCCTACCGACGGACTACCGGCGCAGGACGTCAGCGAGGTGCGTTCTGTACGGCGAGGAGGCGTACCCCGGGGATGTCCTGATCCTCCACCAGGACGCGCCAGCGGTGTGGGGTTCCGCCTGGATAGAGAAGGCTGTCGCCAGCAGAGAGGCGGTGCAGTTCGCGGCCGCCGGGGCCCAGCAGGTCGACCTCGATCGCACCGTGGACCACATAGAGGAACTCGTCACCCGGGTGGTCGTAGTAGTCCTCGAAGTCGGTGCGACCGCCGGTGTACTCGACCGGGTGGAGGGCGAACTGGGGCGCCCCGAGCATCCTGGCCGAGCCGCCGCTGTTGTCGATAGGGATTCTGGTTCCCTGCCGTACGACATGGATGCCGGCAGCGGTGGTGGCCGAGTGTGCCATCAGGGCCTGCTGCGTGGTGCCGAGCGCCTGGGCGATCCGGTGCAGCGAGGGCATGCTCGGGCGGGCCAGTCCGCGCTCGAGTTGGCTGAGGAAGGGGTGTGAAAGTCCTGCGCTGCCCGCGAGCTGGACAAGGGTGAGGCCGCGCTTCTTGCGCAGCCGGCGGATCGCGGAGCCCAGCTGCTGGTCCGGATCGACGGGGGTCTCGGTGGGGCGGTCTGCCATGGCGGGAATCCTAAGTGATTGCTGCAGAGCAGGATTTACCCATGCGAAACACGTGTCTCCTACGCTCGATGTTGATGTGACCAACATTCTAGCGAGGAGCCCGAATGACCGCGACCACTGCTGCCCGGCCCCCCACGGCCGGGTTCCTTGATGCGATGGCCGCCCTCGCGGGCGGCGTCTGCGTGGTCACCGCCGCCGGAGCCGACGGCACACCTGCTGGGTTCACCAGCACCGCTGTGATGAGCCTCAGCCGCACGCCGCAACTGCTTGCGATAGGCGTCAAGCAGGGGAGCCGGACCCTGCCGCTGCTCCAGGGCGGTGGCAGGTTCGCCCTCAACATCCTTGCCGCGGCCGGCGAATCCGTCTCGCGGCGGTTCGCCGATCCGACCGCTGACCGGTTCGGGGACCTTGAGTGGACCGCGGGCGACGGCGGCATACCGCTGCTGCTCGCGCAGAGTACGTACACCGTGCTCTGCCGGGTGCGGCAAGAGGTGACGGCCGGGGATCATCTGCTGTTGATAGCCGATATCGAGGAGATCGTTCCCGGGCGGGGCGGGGACAGCGCACTTGTCCATCACGCCCGCACCTACCACGGCGTCGGCGCATGAGCGGACGCGGCTGGTTCTCGGTACGGGAGGTTGCGCCCGGGGCCTTTCTCATCGCGGAGCCGGGTCATGTCAACAGCTACCTCATCGTGGGCGATGAACTGGCGCTGCTGTACGACACCGGGATGGGCATCGGCGACATCGCACGCGAGGTGCGCGCACTTACTTCGCTGCCCCTGCTCGTCGTCAACTCCCACCACCACTACGACCATCGGGGCGGCAACGCCTCTCTCCTCGGCGACGCCAAGGACTTCGCCGTGCACGAGGCGGGCGCCGCACTGCACGGTGAGCCCGCGCCCCGCGAGTGGCTCGAGGGGTATGGGCACATCGCCCACGAGATGCGGCATCGGTACACGGAACTGAGTGCGCTCTCGGCCGAGGGCTTCTTCCTCACCGACTCACGGATCGAGGTGCGGCCCGTTCCCGATCTGACCCAGTGGCGCATCGACGCGGTGCGACCGACCCGGCTGCTCAGGGAGGGGGAGCGGCTCGATCTGGGCGGTCGGACATTGAGCGTCCTGCACACCCCTGGGCACTCGCCCGACGGCATCTGCCTCTGGGAGCCGGGGACCGGGATGCTCCTTGCCGGCGACACCCTGATCAGCGGCACCTTCTTCGCGCATGTGCCGGGTGCCGATGTGGCCGCCTTCGCCGCGTCGACGCGGCGGCTTGCCGAACTCCCGGTCAGGACAGCCCTGCTGGGGCACAACCTCCGCCACCGCGAGGGCCACTACTTCGTGGGGCGGGTCGCCGAGGCGTTCGATCGGGTGGTACGTGGCAGGACCCGCCCGGTCCGCCGCCGTGACATGTTCGGTGCGCCCGCGTTGTGGCACGACTTTGACGGCTTCGCGGTCCTCACCGCGCCGGAGAGCGGGGAGTCGAAATGACGGCGCTGCTGCTGCGTGGGGCCAGGCTGCCCGAAGGGCAGGTCCGCGATGTGCTGATCGAGGACGGCGGGGTGTCGTCCGTCGCGCCCGCCGGTCAGCTCCCCTCCTCGTGGAGGGAGATGGACCTGGCCGGCTACCTGCTGTTGCCCGCCCCCGCCGAACCCCACGCCCATCTCGACAAGGCCCTCACCTGGGACCTGGCCGGTGCACCGCCGTGTGATCTGCCGGGGGCGGTCGCCGCCTGGCACGGATATGCCGAGCGGGTGACGGAACAGGACGTGCTGGTCAGGGCCCGCCGCGCCCTGGGTGAGCTGGTCGCGAACGGGGCCACCGCCGTTCGCACCCACGCAGACGTCCTGCCCGGACCCGATCCGCTCCGGGGCCTGCGGGCGCTCCTGCGGCTGCGCGAGGAAGTGTGCGAACGGGTCGTGCTGCAAATCGCCGTGCTGCATGTCGACGCATCCGACGAAATCCTCGACGAAGCCCTGGATTTGGGAGCCGACCTGCTCGGCGGCTGCCCGCACCTGTCCGACGACCCGCAGGCCGCCGTCGCTCGCGCCCTGACGATCGCCGAGCGGCACGGCGTTGGCGTCGATCTGCACGCGGACGAGCATCTCGACCCGGATCCGAAAGATCTACTGCTGCTCGCCCGGTGCGTTCGGGAACGGGGTTTTGTGCACGGGGCGACCGCCAGCCACTGCGTCGGGCTGGGCGGCCTGGATACGGTCGAGGCCGCCCGTATAGCCAAGGAGGCGGCCGCTGCCGGGATCGGGGTCGTCGCGCTGCCCCTCACCAACCTCTATCTCCAGGGCCGCGGCACGCCCTCGCGCACCCCGCGCGGACTGACCGCCGTACGCGCCCTCCTCGACGCGGGCGTTCCCCTGGCCGGGGGCGGCGACAACATCCGCGACCCCTTCAACCCGGTGGGGCGGGCCGACCCCTTGGAGACCGCCGGCCTCCTGGTCGCAGCAGGCCACTTGACGCTCCCCGAGGCCGTCCACGCGGTGACCACCGGCTCCCGCCGCGTCCTCGGACTGCCCGCGGCGGGACCGTACGAGGGTGCGGTCGCCGACCTCCTCGCTGTGCGGAGTGACTCGCTCTCGGGGGCCCTCGGGGCCTCGTACCCGGACCGGATCGTCTTCAAGGGCGGGCGAGCGGTGAGCCGGACCACGGTTGTCCGCGAGGTGCTCTGAACGGTCCAGGACGTAAACGCCCGAGACATCCCTCCGAAACAATGAATGTTGATGCTACGAACATCGATGAATGCACCACAGGCCCGGCACACAGGAAGGAGTCGGCGTGGCAACAGCAGTGCGGACGGCGTTGAGCTTTGTAGCCGTCGACAAGCATTTCGACAGCGGGACCACCGCGCTCTCGGGAGTGGAACTCCACGTCGGGGCAGGGGAGTTCGTCGGAGTCGTCGGCCCCTCCGGGTGTGGCAAGTCCACCCTGCTGCGGCTCGCCTCCGGTCTCGACGCCCCCAGCTCGGGCGAGATCAGCGTCCCGGGCGGGGACGTCGGTTACGTCTTCCAGGACGCCACCCTCCTGCCCTGGCGCAGTGTCCTTTCCAATGTGGCGCTGCCCGCCGAACTGGCCGGCCGTCCCAAGGCAGAACGGCACGAGCGCGCCATGGACGCCATCCGTCTCGTCGGCCTCGACGGCTTTGAGAAGCAGCTGCCGGGCCAGCTCTCGGGCGGTATGCGGATGCGGGTCTCGCTGGCCCGCGCGCTGATGATGCGCCCCGCGCTCTTCCTCTTCGACGAACCTTTCGGCGCGCTCGACGAGATGACCCGGCTCCGTATGCAGGAGGAGCTCCAGCGGATCTTCGCCGAGACGGGATTCGCGGGTCTCTTCATCACGCATTCGGTGACCGAGGCGGTCTTCCTGGCCAACCGGGTCGTGGTGATGTCGGCCCGTCCTGGACGCATCACCGCCGAATTCGAGGTCCCGTTCGCCCACCCCAGGCCCGCATCGCTCCGTTATGAACCGGAGTTCGCCGCGATCGCGGGCGCGGTCTCCGCGGCCCTGCGAGGAGACGCCACGTGACCACGAACACCCCGTCCGCGGCCCATCAGGCGCCGTCCGCGCCCATCGCGTCGGCGGACCATGAGATTGCCGGTGCCGCTGCAGCCGACTCGCCCGCCGCCGTCACCACCTCGGACACCCGGTCCGCCGCCCGGAGCGCGTCGGATGCAGTCCGCGGGTCCGCCGGGGCGGCGGCCCCCGCACCCCTGCGCCCGCGCCGCGGCCCCGTCGTCCTGCTCGCCCCGATCGGCTCACTCGTCGTCGCCATCGGCCTCTGGTACGCGGTGAGTTACCTCCTCCTCGCCCCCGCTCGCCGCTTCCTCGTACCGCCCCCGCACCAGGTCCTCCGGGTCGCCGTCCTCGACTGGACCCACCTGCAGCCCATGCTCCAAGCCCTCGCCCTCACCGCGCAGGTCGCTCTCTCCGGGCTCGCCATCGCAGCCGCCCTCGGTATCACCGGGGCCGTCGTGATGAGCCGCGCCCGCTGGCTGGAGCGCTCTCTCTATCCGTACGCCGTCATCCTGCAGACCGTGCCGATCCTCGCCATCGTCCCGCTCATCGGTCTCTGGTTCGGCTTCGGCTTCACCAGCCGGGTCGTCGTCTGCGTCCTCATCGCCCTCTTCCCGCTGATCGCCAACACCCTCTTCGGACTGCAGTCCGTGGACCGTGCCCACCACGACCTCTTCACCCTCCAGAAGGCGAGTCGCTGGGCCCGGCTGCGCAAGCTGGAGCTGCCCGCCGCACTCCCCGCCATCTTCACCGGGCTGCGGACCTCCTCCGGCCTGTCCGTCATCGGCGCCATCGTCGGCGACATGTTCTTCAAGCAGGGAGCGGCCGGAATCGGCACCCTCCTCGACGTCTACCGCTCACGCCTCCAGTCCGAGGACCTCTTCGCCGCGATCATCCTCGCCTCGCTCTTCGGGGTCGCCGTCTTCGCCCTCTTCACACTGGTGTCCCGCCTCGCCATCGGCTCCTGGCACGCGTCCGGCCGCAGCTGACCACCCTCATCAGAGCCCTTTCCGGGAGACAGCCATGCCACTTTCCGCCGCCCCAACCCCCTCCGGACGACGCCTTGTCACGGGACTGAGCACCTCGCTCCTTCTGCTCGCCGCCACCGGCTGCGGCGCCGGCGCCACCGCCGCCGGGCCATCCGCCGATCCCAAGCCCGCCCCCGCCGCCCAGCGTCTCGACAAGGTCTGCCCCGCCACCGTTGTCGTCCAGGCCGACTGGGAGCCTGAGGCCGAACACGGCCCGCTCTACAACCTCGTCGGCCCCGGCTACACCGTCGACACAGACAAGAAGCGGGTCACCGGCCCGCTCGTCATCGGCGGCAAAGACACCGGCGTCAAGATCCAGATACGGGCGGGCGGCAGCGCCGTCGGCTTCCAGAGCCCCGCCTCGCAGATGTACATCGACCAGTCCATCACCCTCGGCATGGTCACCACCGACAGCGCCATCCAGGCGGCCGGCAAGCAACCCGTCACCGCGGTCGCCGCGCTGATGAAGAAGAGCCCGCAGGTCCTGATGTGGGACCCCAAGACCCACCCCGACTGGCAGACCGTCGCCGACATCGGCAAGAGCGGCGCAAAGGTCGTCTACCGCGACGGCGAGACCTTCGCCCCCATGCTGGTGTCGAAGAGGATCATCAACAAGAGCCAGCTGGACGGGAGTTACGACAGCGCGCCGTCCCGCTTCGTCGCCGACCCCTCCATCGCCCAGCAGGGCTTCGCGACCGCGGAACCGTACCTCTACGAGCACGAGATCGGCGCCTGGAAGAAGCCGGTCAAGTTCCAGCTGCTGGCCGACGTCGGCTACACCGTCTACCCGCAGGCACTCTCCGTCCGCACCGGCGCACTGAAGAAGCTCAGTCCTTGCCTGAAGAAGCTGGTTCCCGTCATACAGCAGTCGGCCGCCGACTTCGCCGCCGCGCCGGACACCGCGGTCACGCTCATCGACGACATCGTCAAGCAGTACGGCACCAGCTGGGTCTACTCCAAGGGCACCGGCCAGTACGCCGCCAAGGAGATGGTCAAGCTCGGCATCCTCGGCAACGAGGCCGACGGATCGATCGGCAGCTTCGACAAGAAGCGGGTTGCCGATTCCCTGAAAACCTTCAAACCGATCCTCACCCGGGGCGGCGTCAAGCTTCCGGCCGGGCTGAGCGCCGAGGACCTGGCGACCAACGAATTCATCGACACCAAGATCGGAATGAAGTGATGGCCGTCGACCCCAACGGCGCGACCCTGTCCGCCGCCGAACTGCGCCGGATGACCGAACTTGTCGCAGACGACGCGGTGCCGGGCGTCGGCCCAGGTGTCGCGCACCGGACCCCCGGCATCGACGAATTCTGTGCGGAGGCTGCCGCACTGCTGGGCGTGGACGCCGTCGTACGCGAGGACTCCGCCCTCGACAAGGCGTCCCGCGACTGGGCGCACATGTCGCCGATCCTCGCCGCCAAGCTCCCCGCGGGTCGCGCCGAGGTGGTGCTGCGCCCGTCGTCGTCCGAACAGATCCAGCCTCTCGTCGCCCTCGCCCACCGCCTACGCATCCCGCTCACCCCACGCGGCAAGGGCACCGGCAACTACGGGCAGGCGATCCCGCTCCACGGCGGCGCCGTCCTCGACCTCACCGGGTGCCGGCGCATCCTGGGCGCGGGCAACGGGTGGATCAGGGCCGAAGCCGGCGCGAAGATGTCCGACCTGGAGGCTCATGCGCGCTCGCTGGGCCAGGAGCTGTGGATGTTCCCGTCCACCTTCGGGACGTCGCTCGGCGGCTTCCTCTCGGGTGGGAACGGCGGCACGGGATCGCTCGCCAACGGCACCAACGGCGACGGTTTCGTACGGGAGCTGACGGTCGTCCCGTGCACGACGCACGCCGAGCCCGTCACCGTACGCGGCGAGGACGCGCTCCCGTACATCCACGCCTACGGCACCACCGGCATCACCACGACCGCGACCGTCGCACTTCAGCCGGCCCGCGTCTGGACCGGCCTCTTCGCCTCGTTCAACACCTGGACCTCCGCCACCGCCGCACTCTCCGACCTTGTACGCCTGGAGCCCGCCCCTCGCCTGGTCTCCCTCGATGAGCCCGGTCTCGTCGAGACCTTCGAGGCCGACCCGGCCCTCGACCCCACCGCACTGAGCGTCCGCGCGATCATCGAGGAGGAGGCCGAGGCCGACGCCCGGACGATCATCGAGAAGCGCGGCGGGCGGGTGACGGAGGTACGCCCCGCGCCGCGCGGCCCCGCCCTCATCTCCTCGCTCTCCTTCAACCACCCCACGTACCACCTGATGAAGGCCAAGGACGGCTACTTCCACCTGGAGATCGGCGGCGACGTACTGCTCGGCGACCCGGCGGCAGTCAAGGCCGTCTTCCCCGAGACGGTGCTGCACTTGGAGGGAATGCGCTCGGGGACCGTCGGCATGCTGATGGCGCACTACCAGGACGAAGCCACCGTGTACGAGGGGATCGCCGCCCTGGAGGCACTGGGAGTCGGCGTCCATGACGTCCACAACTGGTACGTCGACCGGCGAGTCGACCTCGCCCGCGCCACCGCCCGAACCGCCGACCCGCTGGGTCTGCTCAACCCCGGCCACCTCCTGGGAGCGCTCTGACCATGGCCTTCAACCGCTTCACCGACCTCAGCGGACCATCGGTCACCGGCCTGTCCGCCGACACCGTGGCCGTCCTACCCGTCGGCGCGATCGAACAGCACGGGCCCCACCTTCCCGTCGCCACCGACTACTTCATGGCAGAGGCGATAGCTCAGGGAGCCGCCCTGGCCGCATCCGGCAGCTGCGACATCACGCTGCTGCCGGGCCTCGCGTACGCCAAATCCGACGAACACGCCTGGTCGCCCGGGACGCTGTGGCTCAGCGCCTCGACACTCTTCGCGGTACTGGACGACCTGGGACGCTCCCTCGCCAAGGGGCCCGTCCGGCGGCTCGCGTTCCTCAACGCCCACGGCGGAAACAGTGCGCTGTTGGGAGTCGCCCTGCGCGAACTCCGCACCAAATACGGTCTGTTCACCTTCCTGCTGCACGCCGCGCTCCCTGCGGACCAGGGCGGCACGTCCCCGTCCGGCGAGCTGGGTCTGGGGGTACACGGCGGGCTGAACGAGACCGCGGCGATGCTCCACCTCCACCCGGAGACGGTGGACATGTCGCTCGCCAAGCGGAGTGTCCCCGAGCACCTGACCGCCTACGAGCACATCGGCTTCGGCAAGTCCGTCTCCTTCGGCTGGACGAGCGACGACTTCGGCACGGGCAACGGCGTCATCGGCGACCCCACCGGAGCCACCCCCGAACTCGGCCGCAAGCTCGTCGACACCGCCATCGCCACCAACGCGGCCGCACTGCGCGAATGCTCCCGCTTTCTGCCTTCTGCCTGAACGCCCGACGTCGAGGACACCCCGCCATGGCCATCCCCCCGCTCCACAAGCCGCTCAGCAAGATCACCGCCCACCACATCACCGCAGGCGACACGGTCAAGCTCGCCGTCCTCACCGGACCGGCCGACGGCTCACAGACCACCGTCGTCTTCGAGGTGTGGGAGCCGGGTGGCGCCCAGCCGCTCAACTGGCACCCCGAGTCCGTGGAGACCTTCGTGGTGCTCGCGGGCGAGGGCCGCGCGGTCAGCGACGAGCATGAACGCGACCTCGCACCGGGCGACGTACTCGTCCTGCCCGTCGGCTCCAAGCACCGGATCACCAACTCCTCGGCCACCGAGCGGCTCTACACCCTCACAGTCATGTCCCCCGACGAGGGCTTCGCCGACCTGATACAGCGCGGCCCCTTCGCCGTCCTCGACGAAGCGGACCTGGCCGTCCTCGGAGCCGCCCGATGAGCGAGCTGCTCGATGCCTTCTGGTCCTACGAAAAGGCCCTCGGCGCCAATGACGTGGCAGCGCTCGACCACTGGCTCCTGGACGCACCGGACACGGTGCGCGCCGAGGGCTCGATGGTGCTGAGCGGGCACGCGGCCATCTCGGACTTCCGCCGCAGCCGTGGCACAGGAGCCCCGGCCCGTACGGTCGAGCGCGTCCACGAGGTGCCAGTCACCGAGGGCGTCGCCGTACTGATCGCCGAAACGCTGCGGGCCGGCGGGGCGCGAGGCCTGCAGACCCAGGTGTGGCAGCTGGCTGGGGAGGGTTGGCGGATCGCGGCCGCGCACGTCAGCGCGGTGCCGGGCCCGCCGGCGGACGAGACGCCGGACCCCGCGGTGTGGCGGGTGGTGGGGGAGCCGCTGGTCGCAGGGGCAGGGGAGGGGCCGCTCGCCGGCCTGCGTACCGCGGTCAAAGACCTCTTCGCCGTCGCCGGACAGCGGATCGGCGGCGGCAACCCTCAGTGGCTGGCCGAAGCGCCGGTGGAGTCCCAACACGCGGACGCTGTAGCGAAATTGCTCAGCGCTGGGGCCCAGCTCGCCGGGATCGCGCAGACCGACGAACTTGCCTTCAGCCTCGCAGGTGCCAACACCCACTACGGCACCCCGGTCAACCCCGTCGCCCCCGGCCGGATCACCGGCGGCTCCAGCAGCGGCCCAGCGGCGGCGGTCGCCCGCGGTTGGGCGGACCTGGGCCTGGCCACGGACACGGCGGGCTCGATCCGGGTGCCCGCCTCCTACTGCGGCCTCTACGGCTGGCGTCCCACCCACGGCTCCGTCCCGACCGGCGGCCTGCTCCCACTGGCCCCCTCCTTCGACACGGTGGGACTGCTCGCCCGTGAACCGGACCTGTTGTGCGCGGCGGCCAAGGTGCTGCTGCCCGCGCGGGAAACGGCCCCCGTCACCATGCTCCTCGTCGACGACGCCCTCACCGCGCTCGCCGAGCCGGAGGTCAGGGCCTCGTTCGAGGCGGTGTGCCGGGCACTCGCGCTCCGTACCGGTCTGGAGCTCGTACGGACTGACACCGGCATGGGGCACTACCTGGAGGAGTGGCTGCCCGACTTCCGTACCGTCCAGGCGGCCGAGGCCTGGGCCGCGCACGGGGAGTGGATCGACAAGCACCCGGGCGCACTGGGGGCCGACATCGAGGCCCGGTTCGCTGCAGGCAGCCGGATTACGGACGACGAAGTGTGTGACGCCAATTCCCGCCTCACCGCAGCGCGTTCGGTCATCGCGGAAGCCCTCTCGCCCGGCGCCGCGCTCCTTCTCCCCACCACGAGCAGCCCGGCTCTTCGCGCCGACGCGACACTGGCCGAGGTCGAGACCACACGAGCCGCAACCCTCCGCCTCACCTGCCTCGCTTCGCTCGCCGGCCTGCCCGCCGTCACCATGCCCCGGTTGCGGGTGCGCGACTTGCCGGTCGGCCTCTGCGCGATCGGCGCACCGACCATGGAGCACGCCCTCCTGGAGCTGACCCATGCATGAACTCGGCCCCAACTCCCGCAACTCCTGGCGCGCGGACCTCCAGCATGTCGACCTCCGCCGCCCACAACGCCCCTCCCGCCCCAAGACCGTGAACGCTCAGCCCCAAATACTGACGCTCGACCTGGCCTCAACGGCAATCGTCGTCATCGACATGCAGAACGACTTCTGCTCGCCCGACGGCTGGCTGGCCTCGATCGGCGTGGACGTGTCCCCGGCCCGCACCCCCATCCCCGTCCTTCAGCGGCTCCTCCCCGCCCTCCGGTCAGCCGACGTCCCGGTCGTCTGGCTCAACTGGGGCAACCGCCCCGACCGCGCGAACCTCCCGCCCGGCGTCCTCCACGTCTACGACCAGGATGGAACCGGAGGCGGCCTCGGCTCCCAACTGCCCACCGGCGCACGAGTCCTGGAACGCGACAGCGCCTCCGCCGACATCACCGCACCCCTCCGTGCGGCACCTGGCGACCTGCACATCGCCAAGTACCGCATGAGCGGCTTCCAGGACACCGAACTCGACAGCGTCCTGCGCAATCTGCGCGCCGACACGCTCCTCTTCGCGGGAGTCAATGCCGACCAGTGCGTCCTTGCCACCCTCATGGACGCGGCGAACCTCGGCTATGACGTGCTGATGCTGGAGGACGCGGTGGCCACCACCTCACCCGCGTACTGCATGGACGCCACCGTTTACAACGTCCGCCAGTGCTTCGGCTTTACCCTCACTGCCGCCGACCTTCAGGAGGCCCTGTGACCCGCCTCCACCCCACCGGGGTCCCGTCGACGGTGACTCACGGGGCGGCGTGCACGGAGCAGGCGCCGAGCGGCTCAACCGCTCGGGAAGGAAACCTGTGTGAGCTCTTCGGAAACGTGCCAGATGCGTCGGGCCTCCTCGACGCTGCGGAGGCGGGAGTAGAGCTTCTGCTCTCCGGGAGGGCCGCCCATGTGTCCGAGTCCGCGCGGCCCATAGAACCCGCCACGCTCGGCGTCGGGGGAGGTGGCGGCGTAGAGGGCGGGAAGTTGCGCGGTCCGGACCGTCCCGACGACGATGCCGCGGGCCGACAGAGCCCGGATGATGCGCACACCCTTGGTGTCCTGATCGCGTCCGACCTCAGGACGGGCAGCGAGCAGGTTCGTCGGGGCGACCCCGGGATGCGAGAGGTGAGGTCACGCGTGTGTGGCTGGCGGCAGCAGCGGCAGCAGGTGAGCCATGAGGGCGAAATGGCCGACGTGGTTGGTGCCGAATTGAAGCTCGAAGCCGTCGGCCACGTGGGTTTGATGGTCATCAACTTGGTCTGGGCGCTGTTCATCCTCAACCACCAAGTGTTCGCTTCCATCTCTTCTCTTGCGTGGGTATCCCCGGCTTCAGCCGGGGCGGGCGCCCGGCCTCGGCAGGCGCGGCGACGCGCCTGGATGGCTTGATCAGAACCTGGCCGATGATGCGACGGGGTCACTGCGATCCTTCTCGGGCATCTCCCAAGCTCTGTTGCCGCTGCCTCGTCCTGATCAAGCGGGCCGACCGGAAAGTTGAGCACACGGGCGACCCGTTCGAGTCGCGTGCTGACCTGCTGCGCCGGCCCTCCGGGTGTCCGCGGTCAGCGCCGCCCGCACAGGATGATCTTCCAGACGCGCGTTGCCACCTGCAGATTGAGCCGGGTGTCCACATCCGCCAGGTCGCGGTCGCTGATCTTACGGATGCGCTGCAGCCGGTAGCGAAGGGTGCTGCGGTGGACCGTCAGCGCGGCGGCCGCATCGTCGTAGTTGCCTCCGCAGTCGAAGTAGCGCGTGAGCGTCTCCACCAACTCCGTGTCGTGCTGTGCGTCGTAGTCGATCAGCCGGCCGAGCCACTCTCGCACGAAGCCTTCGAGCTCCCGGAGATCGTTGCCGGGCCCCAGGATCCGGTACAGCCCGAGGTCGTCGAAGAATGTCGTCCCGCTGCGCTGGCGGGAGTTCTGCCGCACCTCCAGGGCCCGCAGTGCCTCCTGGTAGCAGCGGGGAACGCCGTCCGGGGAGTTGCAGCGGGTGCTCACCCCGATCGCTCCGTCGGGCGTCCCCAGCTCATGGGCCAGCGCAGTGTGCACGGCATCGTCGTTGGGCCTCGCTTCGGTCAGCAGGATCACCCGGTCGCCGCGACGGGTGATCAGCGGACGGGCCGCCGTGGTGGCCGTCGTTTGCTCGACGGCACGGATGAAGGAGTCGTCAGGGGCGTCGCCCGGCCAGTGCACCACGACCACGTATTGGCTACTTTGCAGGTCATGGCCGATGGCTTCGGCCCGGGCGTAGGCGCTCGTCTCGTCAGTACCCTCCAACAGGTCGTCGATCAGCTGGCGGCGCAGCCGCAGCTCGACCTCGGTGAGCTCGCGCATATGCATGAGTTCCTGGGCGAGCGACCGCTGGGCGTGATCCAAGGCGAACACTGTGTGCTCGTTGGCCGTCGCTTCGGGGTCCTCGAGGGCGAGTACGCCGAGGAGGTCGCCGCGCGGCCGGGCCAGGGCGATCAGCCGGTCCTTGACTCTGACCGGGCCCGCCTCGTGCGCGACCTGCCGCAGCATCCTTTCCTGGTAGGTCGAGGACCGCACCGGATAGGGGTCGGGCCGGTCGGGACCGGCCCAGGACCTCAGGTTGCCGAACCGGTCCTCGATGAGCGCCGACAGCCCGGTGAGCTCGTACAGCGCCTGGGTGATGGCGTCCTCGCCGCCGCCCCGGGCAGCGACGCGTGCGAGGGCCTCGTGAACGGTCTTCTGCAGGTGCAGCTGGGAGCGCATTGTGTCCACCTGCCGCAGTGCGGTGTCCCGTTCGGTGCGGAGTCGGCTCAGTTCGCCGGTGTCGTCGTGGTGCCTTGGGCGCGTAGCCGCCAGTGACAGGGCCGCCGATGTGAGCCCCACGAGGGTCGAGAGGAGGAAGTGCCCCTGCTCATCGGGCCCGGAGCGGGAGGAAACTACGATGTAGCCGAGCAGGCCGTCGGCCCCGCGCAGGCCGAACGCCCAGTTCCAGGACCGTTCTGGAAGGCATACGGAGCCGTCAGCCTCGCCCAACTCCTTCATCCGTGCGTCGTCGACCGTTGGCGCTCCCGCGTCGTAGTGGCCGGGGACCCGGGACAATCCGTCGCCCGTCGCGAGGTATCCGGCCTCGGCGTGGTAAGGACCAAGGGCACTGACGTGCCGCATGGCCAGCCGCACGATCTCACTTCGTTCCGCGCACGTGAACAGGGTGTGGGACAGCACCAGCAGCCCGTGTGGGTCCGGCGCCGCGTGGGCCGGTGTGGGGTGTGGACGGGGGTCGTGCCGTTCGGTGTCCGCGGTGTTGCTCGGGTGGCGGGTCTCTTCCTGGTCGGGGACGTGAGGTGACAGCCTCCTCTGTGACGGATGGCAGGCCATAGATCACTCCGTTCTCCCCCGGTCACCGGACGCGATCGAGCGAGTCGTGGGATCCACGCCTGGGCGAGCCCTGAGCACCCAGCCTATGCAAAATGATCCGACTTGTGTGGGTTTGGGCCTTGTTCTCTTGGACCGAACGACTGTGTCGGATTCCGACCTGCCGGGTGCTGGCGGAGCGCGCTGCTCTCTTGCCACTCTGGGTTCCGTCAGGGATTGCCGGGCGCACTGGTGGCCGTGGCGTAAGGACTGGCTGATGAACGAACAGGCCCGCAGGACCATCGCCTCGTACACGACCGACCAGGAGGCGGAACGCGCCGTCGATCACCTTTCCGATCAGGGCTTTCGCGGCGAGAGGTGGCCATCATCGGGCAGGACGTGCGCCTGGCCGCGCAGGTGACCGGCCGCATGGACATGACGGGGCCGCGCTGCACGGCGCGGCGAGCGGCGCCCTGCCCGGCGCAGTGATCGGGTGGATCTTCGGTCTGCTGAACTGGCTGGTCGCGGTCGTGCCGGGGCTGCTCCCGGCCCTGTCGGGGGTGGTTTCCGGAGCACTCGTCGGCGCTCTGCGGCCGGCTTGTGTATGCGGGCCCAGCGTGGCCGCCGGGACTTCGCCTCGGTGAGCTTCATGCAGCCCAGCCGGTACGACGTCGTCGCCGACGAGGTGGTGCGGCTGCTGGCCGAGCTGCCCAGCGGGACCGGCACCAGCACAAGCAGCGGAGCTTGGAAGAGCCGCCGCCCGCGGACCGGTCCCGCCGTCACCTGAGCGAGTCCGGAAGACCGGGCGCGACTCCGAGGGCGAACGGGGGCCGCCCGTCACGGAAGGAGTTCCTCATGGCCAAGGCAGTCGGCATCGACCTGGGCACCACGAACTCGGTGATCGCCGCCTGGGAGGGCGGCGAGTCGACGGTCATACCCAACAGCGAGGGCAACCGCACAACACCGTCCGTGGTGGCCTTCACCGACACCGGCGAGCGCCTGGTGGGTCAGCTGGCCCGTCGGCAGGCGATCCTCAACCCCAAGGGCACCATCTACTCGGCCAAGCGGTTCATCGGCCGGCACTTCGACGAGATCTCCGAAGAGGCCAGGGCCGTCGCGTACGACGTGGTCGAGGGAGAGGGCGGCGCCGCCCGCTTCAAGGTGCGCGACAAGCTCTACGCACCCGAGGAGATCAGCGCGCAGGTGTTGCGCAAGCTCGCCGACGACGCCTCCAAGCAGTTGGGAGAGCGGGTCACGGAGGCGGTCATCACGGTGCCCGCCTACTTCAACGACGCCCAGCGCACCGCTACCAAGGACGCCGGACGGATCGCCGGCCTGGAAGTGCTGCGGATCATCAACGAGCCGACCGCGGCCGCCCTCGCCTACGGCATGGACAAGAAGGAGCACGAGACGGTGCTCGTCTTCGACCTGGGAGGCGGCACCTTCGACGTCAGCATCCTCGACGTCGGCGACGGCGTGGTGGAGGTACGGTCCACGGCGGGCGACAGCCATCTGGGCGGCGACGACTTCGACCGCCGGCTGGTCGACCAGCTCGCCGACGGCTTCCAGAAGGAGAACGGCATTGACCTGCGCCAGGACCCGCAGGCGCTGCAGCGCCTGTTCGAGGCCGCAGAGAAGGCCAAGACCGAGCTCAGCTCGGTGACCCAGACGCAGGTCAGCCTGCCGTTCATCACGGCCGACGCCTCCGGGCCCAAGCATCTGACCACGACGATCATGCGGTCCACGTTCGAGCAGATCACGGGCGACCTGGTGGAGCGTTGCCTTGGCCCGGTGCGGCAGGCGATGGACGACGCCAAGGTCAGTGACAACGACATCGACGAGGTCATCCTGGTCGGCGGTTCCACCCGCATCCCCGCCGTCCAGGCCCTGGTGCGGAGGCTGACCGGCGGCAAGGAACCCAACATGAGCGTCAACCCCGACGAGGTCGTGGCGTTGGGCGCCGCGATCCAGGCCGGGGTCCTCAAGGGCGAGGTCAAGGATGTCCTGCTGCTCGATGTCACCCCGTTGTCGCTGGGCGTGGAGACACGCGGCGGCGTGATGACGAAGATCATCGAGCGGAACACCACCATCCCGGTGCGCCGTACCGAGACCTTCTCCACCGCCGAGGACAATCAGCCCGCCGTCGACGTCGTCGTCCTGCAGGGCGAGCGGGAGAGGGCTGCCGACAACCGGGTCCTGGGTCGCTTCCAGCTCACCGACATCCGCCCCGCGCCGCGCGGCGAGCCGCAGGTCGAGGTCACCTTCGACGTCGACGCCAACGGCATCCTCAACGTCACCGCGCGGGACAAGGACACCGGCAAGGAGCAGGGCATCACCATCAGCGAGAGCTCCAACCTCGACCACAGCGAGGTCGAGCGGATGGTCCAGGAGGCCGAAGGCAACCGCAGCCAGGACCAGGCCCTGCGTGAGGCGGTCGACGCCCGCAACGAACTGGACGCCGTCGCCTACCAGGTCGACAAGCGCCTCGGCGAGCTCGGCGACGCCGCGCCGGCGCACGAGAAGGCCCGCGCCGAGATGCTGGTGACCGAGGCCCGCGAGGCGGTCAAGAACGAGGCCGGGGTGGACAAGGTCCGGCCGCTGATCTCCGAACTCCAGCAGGTCTTCGCGGGGCTCGCGGCCCACCAGGCGGGAGCCGCCGCGGGCGGTCCGGCGGGCACCGGCTCACCGGACGGATCCGCTCCCGGCGGGGCCGCGCCGGGCGGCGCCGGGGGCGACGACGATGTGATCGACGCCGAGTTCGACAAGGGCTGAGGTGCCTGCCATGCCCATCCCACCCCGGGGCCGAGAGCCGGATCCTCCGCCGGAAGGCGCCGTACAACCGCCGCAGGGCGACCTGCCCGAGCCCGCGCCGCCGACCATGGAGGCCGAACCGGGGCCCGACGCGGCCACCGGTCCGGTCGAGGTCGAGGACGCGGCCGCCCTGAAAGAGGTCGAGGACCGCTGGCGGCGTGCTCTCGCCGACCTCGACAACATGCGCAAGCGGCACGCCAGGGAACTGGACCGGGAGCGCGCGGTCGAACGCGCCCGCACGGCCGCGGCCTTCCTTCCTGTCATCGACAACCTCGAACTGGCCCTGAACCACGCGGGCTCCGACCCCGGGGCCATCGTCGAGGGCGTCCGCGCCGTGCGCGACCAGGCCGTGTCCATCCTCGAACGCCTCGGCTACGAGCGTCACGCCGAGACCGGCCTCCCGTTCGACCCCACCCGGCACGAGGTCGTCGCCGTGGTTCAGGACCCCGACGCCGAACCGAACACCGTGGCGCAGGTGCTTCGACCCGGCTACGGCGAGGCCGAGCGGCAGCTGAGGCCGGCCGCCGTGACGGTCGCCAAGCGGGAGTGACCGGCCATGGCACGCGACTTCTATGAGGTTCTCGGGGTCCCGCGCAACGCCGACAAGGACGAGATCCAGCGGGCGTACCACAAGCTGGCCCGCAAGTACCACCCCGACATCAACAAGGACCCCGCGGCAGAGGAGCGTTTCAAGGAGATCAACGAGGCCTTCAGCGTCCTGTCCGACCCGGACCAGCGGACCCGTTACGACCGCTTCGGCGAGGACTTCCGGAAGGTCCCCGAGGACTGGGAGGAGCGGGTCGGTGCCGGCGCGGGACCCGGCGGCGGCTTCCGCTGGTCCACCGGGGACGGCCCCCGGGTCCGGTACGCCACCAGCGGCTTCGGCGCGGAGGACGTCGATGTCGACGACCTGTTCGGCTCGCTCTTCGGGGGCGCCGGACGGGTGCGTGTCCCCGGGGCCGACCAGGAGGCCGAACTGCCGCTCACCGTCGAGGAGGCCTACAGCGGCGGCCGCCGCACCGTCACCCTCGCCGGGCCCTCCGGACAGCGGCGCTACGAGGTGGACGTGCCGCCCGGCGTCGTCGACGGCCAGCGCATCCGGCTGGCGGGCGAGGGCGGCCGCGGAAGCGGCGACGGCCCCGCAGGGGACCTGTACCTGCGGGTGCGGATCCAGCCGCACCCCCAGTTCCGCCTCGACGGCCGGGACGTGTACGTGCAGCTTCCGGTCACCCCCTGGGAGGCCGCGCTGGGCGCGACGGTTCCGGTGCCCACGCCGAGCGGGACGACGGCCAAGGTGACCGTGCCCGCCGGGTCCTCCAGCGGCAGGCGGCTGCGGCTGCGCGGCGAGGGCATGCCGGGACCGCGCGGCGCCAACGGCAACCTCTACGCCGAGCTCCGCATCATGGTGCCGCCCAAGCTCCGCGACCGGGAGCGCGAGCTGTTCGAGGAGCTCGCTGCAGTCTCCTCTTTCGACCCCAGGAGGACATGATGAGCCACCGACCGGCCGAGGCGCGGCAGGCGTCTTCGCAGAGCGCTCCTGCACCGGCGCGCGTCCAGTACGCGATCGTTCCGGTGCCCAGGCTCTCCCTGCAGACCGTGGCCCGCCGCTCCGGCGTCCATCCCGACCTCATCCGCCGGTTCGTCGCTCTGGGACTGGTCGAGGCCGAACGCGACGCCTCCGGAGGCCTGGTGTTCGAACCCACGGCCCCAGCCGCCCTCGCCCGCGTCCAGCGGCTGCGCACCGGGCTGTGCCTCAACTACGCATCCATCGGCCTGGTGCTCGACCTGCTGGACCGCATCAGCCTGCTCGAAGCCGCACTGCGCCGCGCCGGCACGAGGAGTGACATACCACCATGGACATGAACCGCCTCACCGAGAAGTCCCAGGAAGCCCTGCAGGAGGCCCAGACAGCGGCCGTCCGGATGGGGCACACCGAGGTCGACGGTGAACACCTGCTGCTCGCTCTCCTCGACCAGGAGAACGGCCTCGTCCCGCGACTGGTGCAGCAGACGGGCAGCGAACCCAAGGAACTGCGGGCCGCCGTGCGCGAGGAACTCGCCCGGCGTCCCAAGGTCACCGGCCCCGGCGCGGCACCCGGGCAGGTCTTCGTCACTCAGCGCCTGTCCCGCCTGCTGGACGCGGCCGAGCGGGAGGCCAAACGCCTCAAGGACGAGTACGTGTCCGTGGAGCACCTGGTGCTCGCCCTGGCCGAGGAGGGCTCGGCGACCGCCGCCGGACGCCTGCTCAAGGAGCACGGCGTGACCCCGGAGTCGTTCCTCAGCGCGCTCACCCAGGTCCGCGGTAACCAGCGGGTCTCCTCCGCCAACCCCGAAGCGGCCTACGAGGCGCTGGAGAAGTACGGCCGCGATCTCGTCGCCGAGGCCAGGGCCGGCAGGCTGGACCCGGTCATCGGCCGTGACGCGGAGATCCGACGGGTCACCCAGATCCTCAGTCGCAAGACCAAGAACAACCCCGTCCTCATCGGCGACCCCGGCGTCGGCAAGACCGCCATCGTCGAGGGCCTGGCCCAGCGCATCGTGCGCGGCGACGTCCCCGAGGGCCTGCGCGACAAGACGGTATTCGCGCTCGACATGGGATCACTGGTGGCCGGCGCCAAGTACCGCGGCGAGTTCGAGGAACGGCTGCGGGCCGTGCTCAGCGAGGTCAAGGCGGCCGAGGGCCGGATCTTGCTCTTCGTCGACGAATTGCACACCGTCGTCGGCGCGGGCGCAGCCGAGGGCGCCATGGACGCGGGCAACATGCTCAAGCCCATGCTGGCCCGCGGCGAACTGCACATGATCGGCGCGACCACTCTCGACGAGTACCGGCAGCACATCGAGAAGGACGCCGCGCTCGAACGCCGATTCCAGCAGGTGCTGGTCGACGAGCCGAACGTGGAGGACACCATCTCCATCCTGCGCGGCCTGCGCGAACGACTGGAGGTGTTCCACGGAGTCAAGATCCAGGACACGGCACTGGTCGCGGCGGCGACGCTCTCCCACCGCTACATCACCGACCGCTTCCTGCCCGACAAGGCTATCGACCTCGTCGACGAGGCGTGTGCCCGGCTGCGGACCGAGATCGACTCCATGCCCGCCGAACTCGACGAGATCACGCGCCGGGTGACCCGCCTGGAGATCGAGGAGGCGGCCCTGTCCAAGGAGATCGACCCGGCCAGCAAGGCCCGCCTGGAGGACCTGCGCAAGGAACTCGTCGACCTGCGGGCCGAGGCCGACGCCCAGCATGCCCAGTGGGAGGCCGAACGGCAGGCGATCCGCCGGGTGCAGGAACTGCGCCAGGAACTGGAGCAGGTGCGTCACGACGCGGAGGAGGCCGAGCGCAACTACGACCTCAACCGTGCCGCCGAACTCCGCTACGGCAAACTCCGGGAACTGGAGCGCCGGCTGAAGGCCGAGGAGGAGCAACTGGCCGCGAAGCAGGGCCAGAACCGGCTGCTGCGGGAGGTCGTCACCGAGGAGGAGATCTCCGAGATCGTCGCTGCCTGGACCGGCATTCCCGTCGCCCGGCTCCAGGAGGGCGAGCGGGAGAAGCTGCTGCGCCTGGACGAGATCCTGCGGGAGCGGGTCATCGGCCAGGACGAGGCGGTCAAGCTGGTGGCCGACGCCATCATCCGGGCCCGTTCCGGCATCCGCGACCCGCGCCGGCCCATCGGCTCGTTCATCTTCCTCGGCCCCACTGGTGTGGGAAAGACCGAGCTCGCCAAGACGCTCGCGGCGGCCCTGTTCGACTCAGAGGACAACATGGTCCGCCTCGACATGAGCGAGTACCAGGAGCGGCACACCGTCAGCCGGCTCATGGGCGCACCGCCCGGATACATCGGCTACGAGGAGGGCGGCCAGCTCACCGAGGCCGTGCGCCGCAAGCCGTACTCGGTCGTGCTCTTCGACGAGATCGAGAAGGCGCACACCGACGTCTTCAACACCCTGCTGCAGGTCCTCGACGACGGCCGGATCACCGACGCCCAGGGCCGCACCGTCGACTTCCGCAACACCGTGATCATCATGACGTCCAACATCGGCTCGCAGCACCTCCTCGAAGGAGCCACCGCCGAGGGGGAGATCAAGCCGGACGCCCGGGCCCTGGTGATGGGGGAATTGCGCGGCCACTTCCGGCCGGAGTTCCTCAACCGCGTCGACGACATCGTGCTGTTCAAGCCGCTCGGCGAGGCCCAGATCGAGCGGATCGTGGAGCTGCAGTTCGACGAACTGCGCCGCCGCCTCGCCGAACGCCGCATCACCGTCGAACTCAGCGAAGCCGCCCGAGAATTGATTGCCCATCAGGGCTACGACCCGGTCTACGGGGCACGGCCGCTGCGCCGCTACATCTCCCACGAGGTCGAAACCCTCGTCGGACGGGCCCTGCTGCGCGGCGACGTCCAGGACGGCGCCACCGTCCGGGTCGACGCCCGGGAAGGCGAGCTGGAGGTCACCTACGACCAGCCCGAGGCGGCGGAGGAAGCGAGGGCGGCATGAGCACGATGCAGGCGGCGACCGTCAGCTGTCCGAACTGCGGGCGCAAGAACCGGGTGCCCGTGGCCGCGGAGGGACGCCCCAAGTGCGGCAACTGCAAGCAGCCCATACCGTGGATGGTGGACGCGGGCGACGACGACTTCGCCGAGGTCGCCGAGCGGGCCGACGTCCCCGTCGTGGTCGACCTCTGGGCTACCTGGTGCGGTCCCTGCCGCATGGTCAGCCCGGCGCTGGAGAAGGTGGCCACCGACCTCGCCGGCCGAATCAAACTCGTCAAGGTCGACGTCGACAAGAACCCGCGGCTGTCGCAGCGTTTCGAGGTACAGGCGGTGCCGACACTCCTCGTCCTCGACAAGGGGAGGACCGTAGCCCGACAGGCGGGGGCGGCGCCCGCCCCCGTCCTGCGCCAGTGGGTGGAACAGTCGATCACCGCCCCGGAAGGGTGATCCCGATGACCCTGCACCCAGACCCCCACCTCGCGCTTGTCCGGCCGGTCCAGCCGCTGACCCCAGAAGGGTGTCAGGAGTGTCTGCTGCTCGGCTCCCCGTGGGTCCACCTGAGGCTCTGCCTGAGCTGCGGGCACGTCGGCTGCTGTGACTCCTCGCCGAACAAGCACGCGCGCAGGCACGCCGCTTCCGACGGCCATCCGATCGTGCAGTCGTTCCAGCCCGGCGAGGAATGGCGCTGGTGCTACGTCCACGAGGCGTTCGTCTGATGTCCGGCGACCAGTCGCTGCCGAGCGAAGAACCGGTGCCGGAGGAAGCGGACGAGGCCGTCTCCTGGGAGACCCCGGACCTCTACGGCGCGTATCCGCGCCTTACGCAGGACCAGATAGCGCGCCTGGCGGAGCACGGGCAACGCAGGAGCATGGCTGCGAACGACGTGCTGATCCGGGAGGGGGAGCGCTGCGAGACGTTCTTCGTCGTCCTCAGCGGTTCCGTCGCCGTCGTCGAGGACTACGGCACTCCCGAGGAGCACATGCTGCGCGCGCACGGCCCCGGTCGCTTCATCGGCGAACTCGGGCTGCTGCACGGGCAGGTGGCCTTCTACACCGCTGTCGCCAGGGAGCCGGGCGAGGTCCTCGTCGTCTCCTTGGACCAGTTGCGCCGCCTGGTGGCCCAGGACTCCACCTTCGGGGACGTCGTACTGCGCGCCTGTCTGGGCCGTCGCGCGCTGCTCGTCGGACAGGGCGTCGGCTTCCGCGTCATCGGCTCGCGCTACTCGCCCGACACCAGGCGGCTGCGCGAGTTCGCCATCCGCAACCGGCTGCCGCACCGGTGGATCGACCTGGAGACCGACGAGGAGGCCGAGGAGCTGCTGCGCCGCTTCGGCGTCGGCCCGGAAGAGACACCGCTCGTCATCTGGCGGGACACCACCTTGTTGCGCAACCCCAGCAACGCGGCACTGGCCCAGCTCATCGGCCTGCCGTCACTGCCTTCCGGAAACCGTCACGGCGACATCCTGATCGTCGGCTCCGGACCCGCCGGCCTCGCTGCCGCGGTGTATGCCGCCTCCGAGGGCCTGAGCACCACCGTGGTGGAGGCGTTGGCCACCGGCGGCCAGGCCGCCACGTCGTCCCGCATCGAGAATCTGCTCGGCTTCCCCTCCGGCGTCTCCGGCGCCGAACTCACCGAACGTGCCCTGCTCCAGGCCGACAAGTTCGGCGCCAGGATCAGCCTTCCGGCGGAGGCGACCGGTCTCCATCCCAAGGACGACGACCACTACGTGGTGGAGTTCGCTGACGGCAGCGAGATCGCCGCCCGCGCCGTCATCCTGGCCACGGGTGCCCGCTACCGCCGGCTACAGGTGCAGGGCATCGAACGCCTGGAGGGAACAAGCGTCCACTACTCGGCGACCGTCTACGAAGCCCAGCAGTGCCGCACTGACCCGGTGGCCGTGGTCGGCGGTGGCAACTCGGCGGGCCAGGCGGTGCTCTTCCTCGCCGGGTACGCGCCCAAGGTGTACCTGCTGGTCCGAGGACGCAGCCTTGAGGACAACATGTCCCGCTACCTGGTCGACCAGGTCGAGCGCCATCCGCAGGTGGAGGTCATGCTGCACACAGAGGTCACCGAGGTCACCGGCCAGGAGGTGCTGGAGGAGCTCGACGTGGTCGACAACCGCACGGGCGAGCACCGCCCGCTGGCCGTACGGGGCCTGTTCGTCTTCACCGGCGCCGACCCCCACACCGAGTGGCTCGCCGGCACCATCGCCCTCGACTCCCGCGGCTTCGTCCTCACCGGGCCGGAGGCCCAGGAAGCCTGCGCCTACCCCGAGGTGTGGCACAGCCGCGGGCGCTCCTGCATGACCCTGGAGACCAGTCTGCCCGGGGTCTTCGCGGCCGGGGACGCCCGTAGCGGCTCGGTGAAGCGGGTGGCCTCGGCAGCCGGGGAGGGCGCGATGGCCATCCACTTCGTGCACCGGCACCTGGGGCACTCGGCCGCCGCCCTCACCACCACGGGCACCTCCGCTCCCGCGGGCGGCTCGGACCTCCCCCCACACATACGTCACAAGGAGTCCGCATGGCTCGCATGACACATGGCGGGCGATGAGATCACGAGAAGGAAGAAGGGCCACGTTGGGCCGTGGGCCTGTTGACAGGGCGCAGGGGTGCACGCGCGGGAATGCGCGGCGGGCGAACACCCGTCATTGAAGAGGGGACAGTGACCGAAGCGGGAGCAGCAACTGCGCTGCCGGGCAAGGCAGTTGTCACTGGGCGGTCTGCTCCGCGTGTTCGCGCCGCTCCTGCCGGGCAGGCTCGACGTCGCGCTCGAGCGGTGTCCGGCTCACGGCAGTCGACAGCTCATTCAGCGCCTGCGCATGGAGCTCCGCTCCTCGCCGCGCGACCCGGTCCTGCTCGCCTCCATCGGTGTCCCACTCGTCGAGAACATCGGCGACATGCTCCCATTTGAGGTCGTGCCCCTCGCGCAGGTTCCGCGCCGCGTGCGCGGTGTCCGTCTCCAGGGCGTCGGCCAGCCGAGCCGCCTGCGGAACGGGGCGGGCGTCGTCGCCGTCGGGCAGATGGCTCTCAAGCAGCATGGCGGCCCGGCCGAGTGACCGCAGCGCGTCCTGCGCCTCCTCGGCCTCGTGGTGCGTCAGGCCGCGATGTCGTACTGGCTCACGGCTGGCCTGGGTGAACGCCTCGGCCCACGTGGCGTTGGCGGCGCGGCTGTCGAGCAGTGCCCGCCGCACATCCGCACGCCCCTTCCCGGATGGCTCGGCGAAGGTGCGGAGCACGGCAGCCGCGTACCGACCGTTCGCGCCGAGCCAGTCCGCGAGCCGGTCCCGCAGCCGAGGTGTCTCCCAGGCCGGGTAAACGACGTACGCCAGCATCGCCAGCGCACCGCCGAGCAGGGTGAGCAGTACACGGTCCCGTACCGTCTGCTGCCATGCCTCGCCGCCCATGCCGAGGAGGAAGACGACGTACGCCGCTGTCATGCACTGCGAGACGGCGTATCCGGTACGCATGAACAGATACGTCAGCGCGGCGGAACCCACAGCCAGGCCGCCGGACACGAACGCGTCCGGATGGACCGTTTCCACTCCGGTCGCCAGCCCGACCCCGACGACGGTGCCCACGAACCGCCCCACGGAACGCGCGTAGGTCTGGTGGAAGTCCGGTCGCAGCACCATCACGGAGGTGAGGGGCACCCAGTAGCCGTGGCCCAGGGGCAGCGACGTGCCGAGCAGGTACCCGAGGGAGGCAACCGCCCCTAGGCGCACGGCATGCCGCAGCACGGGCGAGTCAGGGCGGAGCTCGCGACGCATGGCGCGTACGACCACGGGCACCAGCCGGAACATCGTGGGCTCCACTAGGAGCTGCCCGTCCGCACCGGCCGCAGCGGGCGGCGCACGGGTGTCACGACTGTCGACGATCTCCAGCACCTCATCCAGAAGCCTGCTCAGCTGGGCGGCCGCGCGGCGCGCGGGCCCGTCCAGCACCTCGTCATCCTCGTCGATGCGCAAAGCCTGGAGTGCTCTGGCGGGAACTTGGATCGCAGTGCCGTGGCGGATGGATCGCGCGGCGGCGTCGAGGACGTCGGCGGCGGCGCTCAGCAGCTCCCGAGCCCGGTCCCGCCCAGGGCCCTCCGCCGGGGCCCCGACCCGAGGGTCGGCGAGCGCGGCGAGGGCCGGCCGGATGCGTTCGGCCAGGCCCCGCGGACCGTGCAGGACGCGGGGCCGACGGCGTGCCTGCGACGGGGTGAGGGTGGCGGCGCTGCGCGCGGTCATCAGCGGCTGCGGATCGAAGGGGGCCGTCGGGTCCTGGCGCAGCCGTCGGGCGTAGTCCGCCTCGGCAGCCAGTGCGTCGGCGAGCGCGTCACGGTGCGCCCCCCACCTGCGGATGGGAAACAGCAGGATCAGCGTCGCCTGCACCACACCGCCGAACGCGATCACCGCGGCGTGCTCAAGCGTCTGCTCGATGCCGGCGGGCAGGGTGATCGTGACGAGCATGATGCCCACCGTGGCCGTCGCCACGATGCCGGCGTTCCGTCCGACCGCCCAGGCCATACCCGCGAGAAAGGCCCACACGGCCAGCAGCGGGACGAAGAGGGCGAGGTGTCCTGCCACCAGATAGCCGAGGAAGGTGCTGACGGCCAGTCCGAAACCGGCGGTCAGCGCGACCATTTTGCGCGGGCGCCAGCCCCGCTGGAAGGAGGAGGCGCCAGCCGAGAACGCGCCGAACGCCGCGGAGGCAGCGTAGGCCGGGGACACCAGCCACAGTGCGAGCGTGATCACCGTCGCCACCCCGGCCGCGGCGCGCAGTGCGACCAGGGGTTCCAGCCGCGTCCGCTCAACGCGAAGCCCGGCGCGCATGGAGTCATCCAGCGCCCGTAGCCATCTCACGGTTCCGAGCCTAGGACGAAGGCGGCGACTCGTCGCATCGGCACTCACTTCGCGTCGGCACTCCTGGAGCGCGTGCTGCCGACGCTTGCCGCGGCAACCCGTGCGGGACTGCCCGGTGTGGCCTAGCGTTGCTGACGACGAGCACCGCAGTACCGCTCACCTCCGAGCGCGCCCCCGAAGTCGCGCTCACTGTCCACGGCGACGGATGAACGCACGGGAACGATGATCACACCAGAAGAGCGTGACCCGGCCGGACGAGTGACGCTCGATCTCGTTCTGGTGTCCGACCCGGGGTGGCCGACCGACGTCGCGCGCCGTCTGCAGGCTGATCTCGTCGGCCTCCTCAGCAGCGTCCGGGTGGACGTGGACTGGCGCGTGTCGGTGAATTCGAGTGCGCTCGCGCTCGCCGCGCAGGCCGACCCGCCGAGCATGGTGCGGGCGCTCACCCAGCGGCTGCACGGCAGAACGTGGGACCTGGCCCTGTTCGTCACGGACCTGCCCTTCCGGGCCAACGCCCGCCCCGTCGTCCTGATGTTGAGCCGGCCGGAGCGCGTCGCCCTGGTGTCTCTGCCCTCACTCGGGTGGTTCCGCGTCTCCCGTCGGGCGCGCGACGCGGCGCTCTACGCCGTCTCCGAACTCCTCGCAGCGTCCGCCGGGCCACAGGAGGAGGTGCACCGGCCGGGCGGGGCGGAGCGGTACCTCGTGCTGCCGGGCCGCAGCGGGAGGCTGCGCCTGCTCGCCGGAATGGTGCGGGCCAATCGGCCGTGGCTGCTGTTCACCGGCCTGTCCAGGGTCCTCGCCGTCGTCTTCGCGACAGCCTCCTTCGGCCTTCTGAGCAGCGACGTCTGGAACGTCAGCCGCCATCTTGGTCCGGGCCGTGCCTGCGCGCTCACCTTCCTGTCCATCACCGCTGTGGTGGCCTGGCTCGTCATCGACCACGAACTGTGGGAGCGCCCTCGCGGGAGTCTGGCCCGGTACCAGGCCCGGCTGTACAACCTGGCCACGGTCGTCACCCTTTACCTGGGGATCGCCTTCCTATACGCCGCGCTGTTCGTGCTCATTGCTCTCACGGCACTGTTCCTGCTCCCCTCCGGCACGCTGGGACCGGTGCTCGGTCACGAACCCGACGCGGCCTACTACCTGTCCCTCGCATGGTTCATCACGTCCATGGGTACGGTGGGCGGCGCGTTGGGCGCGGGGCTGGAAGACGATCAGGTGGTGCGGCAGGCGGCTTACGGGGAGCGACAGCGGCTGGGGCAACGGCAGGACACAACCTGGTCCGACAGTGGCGGATAGGGGCTGCAGCCGGGCCACGTAGCCGTCGCGAGCGGCTACGGCCCGAGGACGTCGGCCTCCCCTCCGGACCGCGGCGCGTGGTCAGGGGGCGATGACGAGCTGTTCGATGAGGTGGTCGCGGAGTGTGAAGCGGTAGTGCAGGTCGATGGTGCCGCCGGGGAAGTCTCCTTCGAGGTGGTGGGTGGCGCTGTAGTGGGTGGCGTCGGTCTGCTGGGCGCCGGTGAGTTCGATGGTGTAGGTGAATTCGCTGGCGGACCGGCTGAGCCACTGCTCGATCGCGGCCGTGCCCTCGTAGGTGGTGCCGTCGTCGGTCACCGTGGCGTCGCTGGTGAATGCGGTGATCGCCGTGGCGATGTCGTGGGCTCGGTGTGCCTTGAGGTATCGGGTGATTGTCTCGGGGAGCGAGTCGGCAGTGAGGGCGTGGGGCCGGTTGTCGTGCATGACGGTCCTTCGGGTCGTAGCGGGTCAGACGGTGGGGGTGGTGCCGCCGTCGATGACGTATTCGGCGCCGGTGATGGACGAGGCGCGGTCGGAGACGAGGAAGGCGACGAGTTCGGCGACTTCCTCGGGCCGGTTGGGACGGCCCAGAGGGATCCCGCCGAGCGAATCCATTAGCCGGCCCAGTGCGGCCTCCTGGGTGATGCCCGCGTCCTGGGCGATCCGGGCGATCAGGTTGTCGGCGGCGGTGGTCTGGGTGAAGCCGGGTGAGACGGTGTTGACGCGGACGCCGTGCGGTGCGACCTCGTTGGCCAGGCCCTTGCTGTAGGTGGTCAGCGCGGCCTTGGCGGCGGCGTAGGCCAGGGTGCCGTTCCACAGGGGCATGCGGCGCTGGATCGAGGTGACGTGGACGACCGCGCCCTTGCCGGCCGTGATCATGCCGGGCAGGAGGCCGCGGTCCAGGCGGACGGCGGCCAGCAGGTTGGTGTTCAGCTCCGTGGCCCAGGCGTCGTCGCCGAGCGCGGCGAATCCGCCGGCGGGCGCCTCGGAACCGCCGAGCGTGTTGACCAGGATGTCGACGCCTCCCATGCGGGCGTCTGCCTCCGCGATCACGTGGGCGGCGCCCTCGGCGGTGGACAGGTCGGCGGCGATGAAGGTCTTGTCCTCGACGTCGGCGGGGCGGCTGCGGGAGGTGACGAGAACCCTCGCGCCGGCCTGGGCGAGGCGTCGGGCGATGGCGGCTCCGGTGCCCTTGGTGCCGCCGGTGACCAGGGCGCGCCGACCTTCGAGGGATTCATTGATGGAGGTAGTCACGGTGTGGTCCGTTCTGGGGCGCGGGCATCCGACGGCGCCGCCCCTATCATTACTGCTAAAATAGAAGCTACTAACTTCGACTTTAGCAGTAACTGAGGGGATGGTCGACATGGCGAGCCGGATCAGGCTGGAGGACCGTGAGTGCCCGCTGTCCACGACGGTGGAGCACGTCGGCGAGTGGTGGACGCTGCTGATCCTCCACGACGCCTTCGACGGCTACACCCGCTTCGACCAGTTCCAGGAGAGCCTGGGCATCTCCTCCAGCATGCTCACCACCCGCCTGAAGACCCTCGTCACAGACGGGCTGCTGGAACGCAGGCCATATCAGACCGGCCCCGTCCGCCACGAGTACGTACTCACCGAACTCGGGCGTTCCCTGCGCCCGGTGATCGTCGCCCTGGCCGCCTGGGGTAACGCCCGCCTCGCGCCGGAGGAACGCAGCATGATCCTCGTTGACGCGAACAGCGGGGAGCAGGTCGAGCCCGTGGTCGTCGACGCCAAGACCGGCAGCCGGCTCGACGACAGCGCCGCGTATGTCTTCACGGCGGGCCCTGCAGCCAGCGAGGCCATGCGCGACCGCTACGCGAAGGGGCCGACGCCTCCGGCGCAAGGAGCCTAGAGCGCGCGAAGCCGGTCCGTGTCGAGGTGTCCGCTCGCTGGCTTGGCGCCACGTTACGGAAGCGGCCGTGAGGCGATGCCGCAGGGGGACCGGTCACCGCAGAAATGCGAACTTCCTCCGCCTGACGAGCGCGCCGGTGCGGGCCGTGTGATCGCGGAGAGCGTCCGCTGCTGCGGTCAGGTCGCCGTGCAGGCGCCGGTACCGCCGAGGCGGACCATGGCGTCGTAGGCCTGGCTGGGGGTCATGGGCGGTTCGGGCAGTGGGTGGGCCCGCTCGGCGCGGAAGGCGTCGAGCATGAGGTAGAGGTGACGTCGCTCTCCACCGTCCGGGCCGCAGGCGGGCGTACGCACGCCAACGAACCGACGGGATAGTCGTCCCGGCGGGCTGCGGCTTTGCGTAAATGAGGTGCCGTTAACGTGCGGCGAACCAAGCGCCGAGTATCGGTGGCCGTGCCCATGGAACCCTGATTAGCCCTCGGCCGCAGTCGGACGTCATGCGGCAGGTCCCGGCCTGTCGGTCGGGACCTGCTCCTCTTTGGGGCCGATCTCAGTGCCGGCCGCGGTTGCTTTGATCCGGGGCCGGAATACGGGGGTGCGGGTTGTCGCGCGGCTGCATGCGGTGTGTCGTGTCTCAGGCGGCTTGGGTGAGTTCGGCGCGGCCGAACAGGAGGGCGTAGCCGGTGGGGAGCTGGTCGAGGACGCGGGTGAGGAGGTCGGGGCCGGCGAGAGTGGCGACGGCGGCCAGGACAGAGCCGGTGTCCCAGCGGACGGTGGCCGGGGTGGCGCCGGTTCGGGTGGCGAGTTCTTTGACGAAGGCCCAGCCCGTGAGGGGCTCGATTGCGGGGATCTGTTGGGTGAGGATGCGGGCGGCCTCGAAGGGCAGGCAGGCTGCCAGCTCGACGCGTTCATCGCCGGTCAGCTGTTCGCCGAGTCCTGAAAGGACCAGGCGGACGGCTTCGGCGGCCCGTTCGCGGGTGGGGTAGGCCCCTTCGTAGCGGACTTTCTCCAGCATCTCCTCGAACGTCATCGCCGCAAGGCGCTGGGCCGGTTCACGCTGGTCGGACATCACTGCGTAGTTGCCTTTCTCGTAGCCGAGGTGGGGGGTGCCCCGCTGACGCGGGCACCCGTGGGTGGTCAGGTGGGCTGGGGGCGGCCGAAGAGCAGGTCGTAGCCGGCTGGCAGCTGGAGCAGGATCTGCTGCGTGAGCTCGTCGCCGGCCGCGTCGGCGGCGGTGCTCAGGACGGCGCTGACGTCCCAGGCCGCGGTCGCTTCGGTGGCTCCCTCGATCCAGGCCGCCGTGGCCCGCACGAACCGCTCGGGTGAGAGCGGTTCAGCGCTCTGCAGCGGGTTGAGGAGGATCAAGGCGAAGGTTTCCGGCAGGCGTGCGGCCAGTTCGGCACGCACGCCGCCGACCAGGTGGGCGCCGAGCAGGGCGAGGACGACGCGGGCCGCGCGTTCCGCTTCCTGGGCGCTCTCGTACTCGCCGCGTTCCTTGACCTGATCGAGGAACGCTTCCCATCGCAGGGTCATGTCCGACACCGCCTCTGTTGGCCTGAGGGGTGCGCAGGACGGGCGGAGGGGGAGATCAGGTGCCCGTCCTGCGCAGCTGGCCCGCCCGGATCGCCGAGCTCAGCCGGAGATCTCCGTACGGGAGGACTCCCCGCCGATCGAGATCTTGCGGGGCTTGGCGCGCTCGGCGATCGGGATGCGCAGGGTCAGCACCCCGGCGTCGTAGTCGGCCTTGATGCGCTCGGTGTCCAGGGTGTCGGCCAGCACGATCTGGCGGGAGAACACGCCCAGCGGCCGTTCCGACAGTTCCATCTGCACGTCGTCGGCCTTCGCCGCGGGCCGGCGCTCGGCCTTGACCGTCAGCATGTTCCGCTCGACGTCGATGTCGATCGCCTCCGCGCTGACGCCGGGGAGGTCGAAGGCCACCACGTACTCGTCGCCCTCGCGGTAGGCGTCCATCGCCATCGCGGACGGCCGCGTCCAGGTGCCCGTGCCGGTCAGCTGCTGGGCGAGGCGGTCGAGTTCACGGAAAGGGTCAGTGCGCATCAACATCGCGAAACACCTCCAGAAGGTTCGGGTTGTACCCGCCAATGCGCTTCACTGACACCGTTGTAACATGTCATCCAATGGATGACAAACAACCTGTCGTCGAAAGGATGACAGCCGGAAGGAGTTCCCGTGACAGCAGCCGGCCAGCCGCCCCCCTCCCACCCCGACGACCGGAGCCCGGCCTCGTTCCTGGCAGCCGCCGCGGCCCTGGAAGCCATCGACCACGCCGTGCACGACGCCCATGGCCGCGCTGCCGACCCCGCCGGCGCAGGTACCGGCCCGCAGCAGGTCCTGGCGTCGCTCCTGCTGCTGCGGCAGGTTCGCGAGCAGCTCGCCGGATGGGAGACCGGTCTGATCGAAACCGCCCGCCACGCGGGAGCGAGCTGGGCCGACCTCGCGCACCCCCTCGGCGTGGCCAGCCGCCAGGCCGCCGAACGCCGCTATCTGCGCAACCGCCCCGGCCCTGCCGGAACCACCGGTGAACAGCGCGTCCAGGCCACCCGCGAACGCCGCGCCGCCGACCGCACCCACACGGCATGGGCCCGCGACAACGCCGCGGCTCTGCGCCGCCTCGCGGGACAGATCACCGCCCTGACCGACCTCCCCCCGGCCTCTCGCACCCCTCTCGTTCAGCTCGACGCGGCCCTCGCCCACAACGACCCCGAAGCCCTCATCCACCCCCTGGCCGCGACCCGCCCCTACCTGACCGGCGCCCACCCCCGCCTCGCCACCCAGCTCGACACCCTCATCGGGCAGGGGTGACCGGCGCCCTGACTCGCCCGGCCACGCGTAATGACGGTCATGCCGCCGCGCGCAGTGCAAGCCGCCGCACAAGGGCGCGGCCGGCCCGCCCGGGCTTCCCTGAAGGCCGGGGGGCACATCACGTGCACCGCCGACGATCGCGGAAGCGATCAGTCGCGACGCTGCCGCTCACCCTGCCCATCCGGTCGCCCTGGTCACCGGATCGACAACGTCCTGCCCTGTCCGCCCGGCCCGTGCGTCCCGCCGATCTGGCGGCGTGCGGGGCGGGAGCGGGGTGCGGCTGGCCATGAGTAAAGCCGCACGATGCGTCCTGCGGCGCTCTCGCTCGCGGCACCGACAGGCGTGAGCGGTGCCGGCGGTGGGGTTGCTGCCCGGTTCTGGGGCCGCTGCCCGCTCCTGGTCCGTTCGAAGCCGACTACCTCACGGTCGAACACAAGGAAATCTGTGTTGGCTGGAGTAGACATTGGGTGGTGGCGTGGTTATGGTTTCTCTCGTAGCCGAGATCAAGGAAGGCCGGGCAGAGATGAACTGCCGGGCAGCAGTACAGCAGTACAGCAGTTTGCAGGACGGTGCGGTGGTGGAGTGTCGAAGCCAGCGTTGTTGCAGGACGGCGACGGGACTGACGACCGGACCGGGTGGCCCGCAGTGATCAGGGGCCGCCGTGAGCAGTACCGCAGTGGCAGTTCAGTAGGTGTAGTTCGCAGTTCCAGCAGTGTGTTTGTCAGTGGTTCCCCGGTAAAGGCGTCGGCTGCGGGCGCGCGTGCCGGGAGGTTCGGCAGTGGGGTTCTAAGCCAGAGCAGATGCAGGACGGGCGACGGGGCTGGCTGCCGAAGGGTGGCGGTGTTGAAGGCCACCAGCAGTTCGCAGGACCCAGCAGTATGCAGTTCCCCTTCGGTAAGTGATTGGTTCAGAGGGAAAGAACGGAGGATCCAGGCGCCATCAGGATCGCCCGGGCGGAAGTCTTGGGCCCGGGTACCGCAGGACATCGATAGTGAGGTGGTCTCCGGTCAAGCAACCGCGATCCCCGCAACCCCGGCAGCAGTTCGGCCGGGTCTGCGGAAACAGCAGGCCGACGCAGTAATAGGGTCGGCAGATGGTGTAGCAGTTCCTTCGGGGCCCTGGTGCCGCACGGCACCAGGGCCCCTCCACGCGTTCCACAGAGAGGTGCAATGACAGCAGACGACTCGTTCGGACGTCTCGATGACGACGACTACCCCGCCTACACCATGGGCCGGGCCGCCGAGATGATCGGCTCCACTCAGGGCTTCCTCCGCGCTATCGGTGAAGCCCGCCTCATCACCCCGCTGCGCTCCGAGGGCGGCCACCGCCGCTACTCCCGCTACCAACTGCGCATCGCCGCCCGCGCGCGCGAACTCGTCGATCAGGGCACGCCCATCGAGGCCGCCTGCCGCATCGTCATCCTCGAAGACCAGCTCGAAGAAGCCCAGCGCCTCAACGCCCAATACCGCCGCGCCGCCGAATCGACGAATCCATAGGCCCGTGCCGCTCGAAAAGCCATCGTCGCCGGTGGCTGCGGGGACGCAGCTGCTGGCAGCATGCCCGGGTGATCGTGTCCCTGCTGTACACGGTGACCCGGAAGTTGCCCTCCCTCCCGTCGGTGCTGCTTCGCAGCGACGCGGCGAAGGATGCGGAGTTGCTCGTGCTCCGGCACGAGAACGCCGCGGAAGCTCCAACGGGCCACGTCGTACAGGTGGTTGAGGTCCTCAGAGAGGCGGCCGCCGCGGGTCAGGGCCTGCACGCACGCGTCGTACGCCGGTCCGTCCAGGTCTGCCGTCTTGAGCCGCAACCCGCCGCGCGCGCTCGGGGCGGTGAAGTCCCCGCCGGAGCTGAAAGTGGGGAACGGAAATCCGATATGGGACCACACACCCGGCGGATCTCCGCGGCTTCGCGGCGCGCCGGGCACCGGCGTTTGCCCTACGCCTGCAACCCCCGAGCGCTGGCAGACCTTGACAGACAATTGACCTGCACATGATCCTCCCGGGCCATGTCCGCTCCTAGGTTCTGGGCATGCCGCAGCGCCCGCCCCGTAAGCCGGGGCTTCCGACACTTCCGTACCGCAAGCCCACACGCGGCAGGGACTACTGGGTGCTGGACGACGTGCTTGCGGACCCCGACGCGGTCCGCAAGCGCTGCCTGGCCACGGACAACTGGACGCAGGGTTATCCGCACCGGCCCGAGACCTGGCCGGGACTGCGTACGAAGCCGGGGCTGGAACCCGACGAGCTGGCTCATGTGGAGAAGCTGGTCAGGAAGGCGACCGGTGCGCGCAAGATCTGGGCACCGGCCTCCGCCATGGGCGGAGCCACCGACCACAACTGCATCCAGGTCGTCGGCGAGGGCGAGTCAGAGCCCCGACCGCACACGGACTCACGGGCCGTGTGCCGGTACGCGGCGGTGCTCTACCTCACCCCGAACGCACCCAAGAACTGCGGGACCGGGTTCTACCGCCAGCGCATGCCCGGCGGCCTGCTGGGCGGCAACACGGTGGCGGCGCCGCACAATAACCTGGTGGACGCGTTGGGGACGCGCTTCGTCCCGCCGGACTCGTTCATCGAAGACGTCACCGTTCCGAACCGCCACAATCGCCTGCTCCTCTACACCGCCAACACCATCCACAGCGCCAGCGGCTACTGCGGAACCACGCTGGAGGACAAACGGATGACGGCGGTCTTCTTCTGGATGGCCGAGCGCTAGCAGGAACGGCCAGCACGCCCTCCGGCCGGTCAACGGCCCAACAGGTACAGCCGGTCGAGGACGCCGTCCGCAACCGCCCTCCGGGCGGCGTCCCGGGCCGTGGGGCGCCGTCGAGGTCGACGCCACGGCGGTGAGCTTGACCGGCGCGGTCATGCGCGACAGTTGGAGCCTCGTCGAACGGCGCGCCGCCGTCCCCGTCCTGCCGCAGCACCTCTTCGGCCACCGCGCCTACACCACCCTGCTTACCGCCGGTCTCAGCTTCCAGGTCGCCACGCTGCCAGTCGGTATCTCCCGCCGGTGTACTTCCAGTACAGCCGCGGCCACTCGGCCGCCCCCTCCGGGCTGCTGCTCCTGCCGCTCCGGCACGACGGCGGGCAACCGGCTCACCACAACCACCGCCCTGCACCCCGGCCCTTCGATGGCCGGCATCACCATCGCCACCCAACCCGGCGCGCCCCGCACCGACATGGGCATCGCCACCGCGAGCTCCGCCCAGTTGAGGTTGCCCTTCAACGTTTCGACGTCTCATTGCGGGTTCTGTCAACCGTGATCACGCCAGCGTTCTGCCATGTACAGCCCAGGAACATCTTGCGACATGTGCAAGTCGGCAATGCGGAGTTACAGATTCAACGATCTTCTTGTTGACGTGCTCCGGACACCGTAGGTTCTGCGCCGGTCCTGATGCGCACCACGCGTCACAGGCTGCACAGCGCACCCGCATATCCCCCTGGTTCACCCACCTGACGGAGGAAGTACGTTGCGCAGATCCAGTTCCCTCGTAGCTGTGGCCTCGCTGGCCGCAGCAGCCCTGGCTCTGGCCGCCCCGGCCGGCCAGGCATCGGCGCCCAACGGCGTCACCGTGGCCCACTCCTGTGCTACTCCGACGCAGAAGGACGTCATGGCCTGCAAGGCGCTCCGCGTCACCGCAGGCACCCCGAAATCCGCTCACGCGGAGAGCGACCTGACGGCGGCCGCCGCGCCTTCCGGCTACGGCCCCGCCTCACTGCAGGCCGCGTACAACCTTCCTTCCTCCAGCGGCGGTTCCGGCCAGACCGTGGCCATCGTCGACGCGTACGACGACCCCAACGCGGAAGCGGATCTCGCGACCTACCGCTCCCAGTTCGGCCTGTCCGCCTGCACCACCGCCAACGGCTGCTTCAAGAAGGTCAACCAGACCGGGGGCACCAGCTACCCGCGCGCCGACTCCGGCTGGGCCCAGGAGATATCCCTCGACGCCGACATGGTCAGCGCGGCCTGCCCGAACTGCAAGATCCTGCTGGTCGAGGCCGCTTCCGCCACGATGGCCAACCTGGGCACGGCCGTGAACACCGCGGTGAGCCTGGGCGCCAAGTACGTCTCCAACAGCTACGGCGGCGGCGAGACCTCCAGCGACGCCACGTACGACTCGACGTACTTCAACCACCCGGGCATCGCCATCACCGTCAGCTCCGGCGACAACGGCTACGGCACCGAGTACCCGGCCGCATCCAAGTACGTGACGGCTGTGGGCGGTACGTCGCTGAAGACCTCGTCCACCACGCGCGGCTGGACCGACACGGTGTGGAGCGGAGCGGGATCCGGCTGCTCCTCGTACGACGCCAAGCCCACCTGGCAGACCGACAGCGGCTGCGCCAAGCGGACGATCGCGGATGTCTCCGCGGTCGCCGACCCGAACACCGGGGTCGCGGTCTACGACACCTACCGCCAGTCCACCGGCTGGATGGTCTTCGGCGGCACCAGCGCATCGGCCCCGCTCATCGCGGCGACCTACGCGCTGGCGGGCGCCCCGTCGTCCGGCTCCTACCCGGCGTCGTTCCCCTACGCGCACACCTCGGCGCTCTACGACGTGACCAGCGGCTCCAACGGCAGCTGCACCACGGCGTACCTGTGCACCGCCGCTGCCGGGTACGACGGCCCGACCGGCCTCGGCGTCCCGAACGGCACGGCGGCCTTCACCGGCTGACGTACCTGAAGCGTCGGAAGTATGTGAAGTACCTGATGCACCTTCAGCGGCCCGGCCAGTAACACTGGTTGGTCGCGCCTCCCTCGCAGAGGACGTGGTCGCCCGATGCGGCGCTCATTGTCCTCCGCGACCGGGTCGGAGTCGGCGACCACGTCGGCTCCGGCCCGGATGCTTGGGGGCGTATCGAAGGGGACGTCCGAAGGTGCTGTGCGAGAACACGCCGTGGGGTCTGGACGTGCCGCTCGGTCCCAGCGAACCGGAGGAGGTGCGCAGGTACTGGCGGCAGCGCTGGCGCACCGTTGTGGAGCAAATTCCGACCAGCGCAGAGGCTACGAGGGAAGCGCCGTTCCGGGAGGCGACCCTGCTGCGTCATTGTCGGCTCGTCAAAGGGGCCGAGATCGGCAGTTGGGACGCTGCGATCTGGTTGTCCGCCGGTGGAGTACGCGAAGGAAAACCCATCTGAAACCGTGTACTTCGTCAGCGCCAGCTCCAAGGACTTCGGGGATGGTGCAACGTTCCCCTCGCCGATGGACAAGGTGCGGGGGGCGAAAACTCGTCGCTGCTGATCAGGCTGCGTATCTGTAATCGTCCGGGTCTGCTGCAGGTATGGGCGACTTGCCCAGCCGACGGAAGGCTTCGCGGGGGCTGCGGATGTGGTCGCGGCCGGGTCGGCCGGTTGGTTCGAAGGCTGGTGGTCTCGGCCTGGGTGTGAACGACCTGGACGCCATGGGCCGCGTCTGCTCGGCTTTGCCTGGGTCGATGGTGGACAGGAGGCCTTGACGGATCCGGATCAGAAGCTGCTCGAGTTGATCGTCTCGGCTACACCGGTCTTCCTCGGGCGTCGCGACGCCGAAGAGCGACATCCTGCACTACCGCGGGGGCTCCGAGCAGCCAGGCGACGGCGGCAGGGAGACACAGCAACCACCAGTACCCGCCTCGGTCCACGGCAACCACCACCAGGAAAACGGCAAGGACCAGGAAACTGATCCAGAAGAGAACGCCACCTAGATCACGCGTTTGCTCATCTTCCCCCTCCACGATCTTGCGCACGGCTCCATCAATGTGCGCCGCAAGGATCTGCTTCGCCTCGCTGTCCTCAGGGAGCAGGGCCAGCAGCTCAGCGTCTTGTTTAACGATCTCCCTGGTCATGGGCCGCTTACGACGGGCCTGAACGATTCCCCCCGTCACTGTGATGAAGGCCACAAGGATCGGTGCCCAGTCTGCGAACTTCAAGGAACCTCCGGACAGGAGCAGGTAGACCGTGCCCCTCGCGTGTCCGGTCGGGAAGTGACCGCCGGGCAGTAGCGGGGACAGCTGCGGAACGCGCCAAGAACGCGCAGCTGAAGATCCTGCCAGGTCACGCCTCACCCGGTCACGGGATCTTCCAAACTGATGCACCAGCCTCGGGCTCTTTCAGCGCCCGCACGGCCTCCGAGTCGGAGAGCGCACGAATCTCGCGTACCAGCTCATCTCGCTGCGAGATGAGCCAAGTCTGCCCCCCTGCGAAGGCGTGCGGGAGTGGGTTACGGGTGACTCGTCACCACGGGTGCTGGGGCGATGCGTCCCCGGAAGGCACCTCGGGCCGGTCACAGGCTCATTGAACGACCCTGTCGTCAACAACTGCGCGGCCCGGATCCCGGTTGAGATGGGCCGTGCGTGCGTGTGAACTCGCTGCGGTGCGGGCTATATCAGTCACACAAGCGCAGCCCGTACCTGTCCCCCATTCCCGGGCGACTCCTGGCATCTGTCCACAGTGGCCAGCTGGGAGGTGAAGCTTCCGACTTAGAGCGACCGCCACTTGATGGTCAGCGAGTCGGCGGGCTGTTGGCCGTGTGGTCCAGCGGTAGAGCTGGCGCGCTTGGCGGATCAGCGCGCGGACGGTGACGAACGCGGCGGCGAGGTAGAGGTAGAAATCGACGACCTCGCCGTCGCGTTCGAAGCACCTGCGGATCTTGCCGTAGCCGTTCATCCATGACTGCGTACGTTCGGCCACCCAACGCTTGCCAACCTGGATCGGAGCCGGGATGCCCTTCACGGCTATCTCGCCGATCAACCTGTGGTCGTCCAGAATTCGACGGCAGGCCCGCCCGTTGTACGCGGAGTCCAGGTGGATCACGGCGTTCTCAGGCAGGGCTCCGAGCTGATGTTCGGCCGCCTCGATGGTGGGTTCCAGTAGTTTCGAGTCGTGCCGGTTCGCGCCGGCCGACGCAATGACCAGCGGGATTCCACTGGCATCGACCAAAGTGGAGCGTTTGAGTCCCTGCTTCGCACGGTCGACCGGTGACGGTCCGGCCTTGGCGCCGACGCAAGGGGCCTTGGTGTGGCAGCCGTCAGCAGACAAATCATCGAGGTTCAGGCCGATCATCGTGTCGTAAGCGGCCAGGGCGATCGCGTGCAGCCGCCTGGCGAGTCCGAGGTGAGCCCATTCCCTGACCCGGCGCCGGATCGTAGTGGCCGAGCACTCGTTGCTGGCGATCCGCTCATAACCCGAGCCGTGGACCAGGGCGTCTACGACGTGGCGGAAGACGACCCGGTCGGGTACCCGGCGGCGGTGGCACCCCCATGGATGCGCCGGATCGAACTCGGGCCGGTCAGGAAGCAACGCGCTGAACTGATCCCACAGCGGTTCGAACAGGGATGATGGGACGGTAGGCACGAATCCTCCGGCGATCGCTGAGCTTGGAGATCTTCATGATCGCTAGAGGTCGTTCCTACGAGTCATCCCTTGAGGCCGTACCTGGCCGGCACCCTGGAGATTGAGAGTCTGTGGGCATATTCGGAGAGCCGGGCGGCTTCCAGATCGTGGTACTCGAGTACATGCCATTGCGGCGTTTCGGTCTCTTCCAGATCCTGCTGAGCGGCTGGCCGATGGGCGACGGAAGTACAACGGCGTTCTATCCGCACTACTGCGACCTGCAAGATCTCGCGCGCCTGGTCGAGAGCGGCGAACCGCATGAGCGGTTTCAGCTGAGCCTGGGTGACACCTTCGACCACATGCAGGTCGACGCCGAGATGACCGACCGCGCGATCCTGTTCCGCTTCCGCTCGCACGACGAGAATTCGCAGTGGCGCGAAGCGCAGGTAGACAGGAGAGAGTTCCTCACCGTCTGGAGACAGGCCGCAGCCTGCATCGAGGCGATCCTCGCCCAGGCCAACGAGTCCTGACTCGTCACCCAGGCAAGCGCCGATGGTGAACCCGGCTGCACGAATCACGCCGATCGGCCAGCAACTTGAAGCCCTCGCTGACCATCAAGTGGCGGTCGCTCTTATATGGGGATAGCGGAGTGCGGTCGAGTTGGCCGCTCGTAGCGTTTCCGTAGGGCGTCGGATGGGATGACTCGTGAAGCTTCTGCCGCCTCCCGGGGCTGGCTCTCCGGGGGTGTGCCACCGGCCCGGCGTCCGCCCACGGTCTGACTCAACAGAGGCGTGTCCCGGCCCGTTTGGTTCCGGAAGTCGGAGTGTCGGCCGTGGACGTCCCTGTCGGTCACGCACCTCTTGGGAGCACCCTCCCGTGGTACTGCTCGGAGTCGATCCACACAAGTCCACCCACACCGCTGCCGGTGTGGCCGCCGACAGCCAGCAACAGCTGTCTTCGGTGACGATCCGGGCGAGCCTGCCGGAGTACCGGCGCCTGCTGCGCTGGGCCCGGCAGTGGCCGCAGCGCACCTGGGCGGTGGAGAACGCCAACGGGCTGGGCCGGCACCTGGTCCAGTGGCTGATAGCCCGCGGCGAGCGCGTCATCGACGTCCCCGCCACGGCGACCAGCCGGGTCCGTGAGCTCTCGCGCGGCGGCGGACGCAAGAACGACCAGATCGACGCGGCCGCCGCCGCGACCGTAGCCCACCTGCACGGGCGCGAGGGCGGCAGGCATGGCAGACCGATGAATCACCAAAGCTTCATGGCAGGCAAGGGACTTGAAGGGTCACCTGCAGCAACGGAGCTTCGGCACGTTCGGTCACGTCACAGCCGACCTGGGACTTCACAAGGTCACGCCACCTTTGCAACAGCCCTGCTGTTCACCGTGGCACTCGGCACGCTCGCGCTGCGGCGCCGGCGGGTCGGATGCACCGGCGCCCTCGTCCTCCGATTCGTTGGCGTGCTCGCGGCGTCGAGCCGTCCGGAACACCATCCATCGTGAAGAAGACCGGGGCGGGCGGCGCTTGAAGGTCGCCGCGATGCTGTCGGCCGGGCCGAGACGAACAGCACCCGCATCCGGTCCTCGGCAATCCCGGCTTTGGCAGTTTCGCCTTGTGCAACTTGAGTCTTCGCTCTCTCCCCAACACGGGAGGGGCCGCAGCACGGTCGGCGCGATCGTCCCGCTATTCGCGACCGCGACGAGGCAGTCGAGCGCGCGATGAGAAGCCATCCATGCATTCTATCGCTAGCCCCACATACATGAATGGCATCGAGGGAACAGCGGGACACCGCTGTTTGCTCAACCAGACATGGTCTTCCCGCCCGAAGCGGACGGGGAGCGCACACGAGGAAGGAGGCTCCCATGGCACAGGCGTTCGTCACGGGCGGTTCGGGTTTCATAGGCCGGGCGCTGGTCCGCCGGCTTATCGGCGAGGGCCACTCGGTCCGCGCGCTGGTCCGCAGCGGGGCGTCGGCCGACAAGGTCGCGGCGCTCGGCGCGAGCCCGGTGCGGGGCGAGTTGACCGAGGCGGCAACCTGGCAGGAGGCCGCGGCGGGCAGCGACGTGCTGTTCCACCTCGCTGCCGAGACGGACATCGCTGCCGACCGAGGGCGGCATGAGCAGGTGACGGTCGGCGGCACCCAGGCGGCCGTCGACGCGGCCCGCGCCGCAAGCGTCCCCCGGTTCGTCCACTGCGGGAGCGAGGCAGCGCTCCTGGTCGGCGACCCGCTGCTGGAGGCGGACGAGACCGCGCCGCTGCGGCCGGACTCGGAGGCCGCCTACTGCTCGGTGAAGGCCGTCGCCGAGCAGATCGTGCTGGACGCGAACGCGCCGGGCTTCGCCACGGTGTCGATACGGCCGCGGTTCGTCTGGGGTCCCGGCAGCATCCTCACCGAGGGGCTGGCCGCAGCGGCGCAGGCCGGGCAATTCGCCTGGGTCGGCGGAGGTCGGCACACCACCGACGTCACGTACGTCGACAACGCCGTCGAGGGCCTGGTGCTCGGATGGCGGCGCGGTCGGCCGGGCCAGGCGTACTTCGTCACCGACCGGCACCGGGTCGTCCTGCGGGAGTTCCTCGAGACGCTGTTCGCGCTCTACGGCGTCGACGCGCCGATCCCGGACCTGGATGCCGAGACCGCCGCCCGCGAGATCCCGGTCCCGGCGCGGTGGTTCGTCGGGCAGCCGTGCGTGCTGCGCACCGACAAGGCGGTGGCCGAACTCGGTTACCGGCCCGTCGTCGCACACGCCGCCGGCCTCGCGGCCGTCAAGAACGCACTCGCCGCAGACGGGGCGTGACGCGCCACGCGGGTCCGCCCGGTGCGCCGGGCAATATCCGCACATCGATGCACACACATAAGCACGTATGTAGTCGTTCGACCGAAGGAGAAGCGCGATGAGGATCGTCACGGTCGGAAGAGGAACCATCGGGGGCGGGCTGGCCCGCCTCTGGCGGGACGCGGGCCACGACGTCGAGGAGCTCGGCCGCGAGGGTGGGGACGCCTCGGACGCAGACGTCGTCCTGGTCGCGGTTCCCGGCGCCAGGATCTCCGACGCACTGAGCAGAGTGACGGGGCTTCAGGGGAAGGTCGCCGTCGACGCGACGAACATCATGCCCGCGCGTCAGGGCGACTTCCCCTCGTACGCCGACGAGGTGAAGTCCTTTACTGGCGGCCCGGTGGCCAAGAGTTTCAACATGAACTTCGGGTCGCTGTTCGGTGCGGTGCGCGAGCAGCGGGTGCGGCCGAGCAACTGGTATGTCGCGGACGAGGGCGCCCGCGAAGTCGTGGAGCGGCTCATCCGCGACGCCGGCTACGACCCGGTGCGGGTCGGCGACCTGTCTCGGGCCCGGGACTTCGAGAACGCGGTCTGGTTGCTCATGGGGATCGAGCCGGTCGGCGGCGTGTTCTACCGGTTCGCCGTCCCCGGAGAACTCTGAGCGTATTGGTCCGCCCGTCGACGGCCCGGGCGACGTGGGGGTACCGGGCTGCCAGCAGCGCGCTGGCCATGGCTTCGGCGCGTTCTCCGCAGTGCGCGGGGCGCGATCATGACACCCATCTTGTACAGCGCGCGAAGGGCCGGCGCTCCACACGCTGAGTCTCGGCTCACAGCCTGCCGCTTTGGGTGGTCCGGCGACCCGGCATCTACGGGGCGCTGGTCGTCGAAGGGGAGCGGGGCGCCGCATACGGTTCGGTCCGCGTTCTGAACCCTATAACTGGTCGGGCCGCCCTATGTCGTGGCGGATCGCGTACACGCGCAACGCGGGCGGGACTCAGTGTGCGGGGTATTCGGTCAAGCGCACGAAGGTAATGGTGTGGCCCGCCTCGTTAAAGCCAGCGGGCCGCCGTCCATGAGCAGCGGGAGGTCGCGGTAGACCGTACGGGCTGCGCGGGCGTGGAACGGCACATACCGCGCAATGATCTCCGCTCCCTCGTCCGGGCGGCGCTGTAGGTGCTCGGTCTTGGCGATCCGCCCGTCCTCGGCGAAACGCCTGCCGCAGCGGGATCGGCCGGCCGATGCAGCGCACCGTGCACGTCTGGAGCGCGAAGCCGAGCTGGCGGCGTCGATGTGCCGCGTCGTCCAGAGCACGATGGCGTTGAGGACCAGATCGAGCGCGCCGAGCTGGTCCTCCATGCCGTCGCGGTACGCCTGGTGGATGGTGCCGCGCTTGCCGTGGCACACGTCCCGGGCCCTGGCCGCCGGCGCCCTGCGCCCGCTGGGCGACCCGGACGTGCCGAAGCTGGACGAGGACGACGACGGCCGCCAGGACTGAGCCGATGCCTGCGGCCCGGGCCGCAGGTCGCCGAGCGGGGAACTGCCTCGGGCCGTCTGTCGCTTCGCGCGGTGGGGAGTCAGGCGTCCTGTTCGGCGCCGGTCATCAGGGCGAGCAGGCTGTGGGGCGCATGGTCGGTGATCACGTTGGCGCAGCAGTCCATGAGCGTGGAGGACCAGGAAGGATCCGGGATCGGAGTCAGGGTCGACCCACCACACAGCGGGAAGTTCGGGCGCGGAGACGCGACCCTGGGAAGGCTTTCCGCGTCGCGTCTCCTGCCCTGGTCCAACCGGCACCGCAGACGACGAAGCCAAGCCCGCGTCGGCCGCCCGTTCTCTCCGGCGACACCGACCAATTACCTGACATTGCGGAGCGGCGGCGGGCGCGGCGGCCGCCGCCCGGTCTTCGCATCCGGTTCGGCGGCACCGCGACAGGCGAAAGCGCCCGCGGCGCAGTGCTGCCCCTCGCCAGGGAGCACCGGTCAGTTGTCCCCCGCCGCGCCGGATAGCGTTGCCGCAGCGGGGGAATCCGCGTCGTCCGTCAGTTTCTGGATACGGGCCAGTTCGGCGTCAGATGGGGTCGGCGAGGTGCCGCCCTCGTCCGCCGCTTCCCGTCCCGCGCTGCGCCGGTCATAGCTCCGTTTGCCTCCTCGGCACCCCGCGACCGCAGAGGTTCAGAGCAGTAGGCTGTCCGCGACGATGGCTTGCACGCGTCACAACAGCCGACCGGGCCGGACGGTCGCGGGGTCGACGTACAGCGAATCAGGTCGCTGGCCGGGGCGCGATCTCCTCGGCGGCACGGGCGAGGCATTCGACCCAGTCCTGGTGGTACCGGTAGAGCGCACCGGGGTTCTTCCGGCCGAGTTCCTCCAGGAAAAACTCTCCCTGCTGGGTTTCCTCGGTCAGGACGTGACAACCGTCGTCGGTAGGGGTGATGACCCAGCCGTGGTACGCGCTTGAGTCGGTGTTGTCGCCGTCGACCACCGTCGCCCACGAAAGCCGCCTGTAGGGCTCGCACTCCGTCACGGTGAGGCTCATGGGAAACCCAACCGTCAAGCGGCTGTACTCAGTTCCGAGCGCCAGTTCCGTCTCACCGCCCAGAATCCTGACCTGATCCTCCGGAGGGAAGTAGGCCGACCAGTTCTCGGCGTCGACGAGCAGCTTCCACACGACCTCCGCCGGCGCCTTCACGTCGATGTCGTTGAGCGCGTAGATCGCCGAGGCTTTCGGGTCGTACCGCTCCGGCCAGTTCACCTTCTCGAACATTGCCATTTCTCCTTCGTAATGTTGCTGGATTTCGAGGTCGTCCGCTGCTCACACGATCGTCACGTCACGACACGTCAGAGTCCGACCGGCGCGGCGAAGTGCTAGAACACGCCGCCGACCGGCTCGATGCCCATGTTCAAGAAGTCGCGTGCCCCCGACAGGTCCTCGCTCCACGGGTCGTGCCCGGCGTCCCGGATGAGCCGCTCGACGACCTCGCGGGCATCGTCGTCCGCGACGTACCAGTTGCTCGGCCGCACCCGCTGCTCGCTCGCCAATTTCCAGCAGCGCACCGAAATGCATATTGGCCACCGGACCTCGGGTGAAGTTCTTAACGTCCTAGTACTACAGCCGGTGGTTCACGTGACGTGACGATGGTTGGCTCGTTGCTCCGTTCGTGGGGTTGAAACTGTCGCTTGGTGTGGTGCGGACGGACGAGCTGGCCGAGGGCCAAGTGCGGGAGCTTGAGGGGGAGCTGGAGGCGTTGTGTGCCTCGGTAGACGATGTGTTTGCGCGTCCGGCCTCCCGGGAGAACCTGCGGGCGATGGTGCGTGGGCTGCTGAGCGAGGTGCCGCGCAAGAACCTGTGGCAGCTCGCGGAGGCGGCCGGCCACCCCAACCCGGACCGGCTGCAGGGCTTTTTGGCCAAGGCCGCGTGGGATGCGGACGAACTGCGCGACCGGGTCCGCGCCGTCGCGGTCGACGCCCTGGCCGACGACGACGCGGTGCTGATCGCGGACGAGACCGGCGACATCAAGAAGGGCACCAAGACCGCCGGTGTCCAGCGGCAGTACACCGGAACTGCGGGCAGGGTCGAGAATGCCCAGGTCAGCGTGCACCTGTCGTACGGATCCCGCCGGGGTCGCACTCTGATCGACGCCGAGCTCTACCTCGGCAGGAACTGGGCCGGCACCACCGTGGAGCACGAACGCCGCTGCGCCGAGCAGGGCATCCCGCCCGAACGCGCGAGCGCGGTGGTCACCAAACCGGAGCTGGCCCGGCGGATGCTGGAGCGCGCGCTGGCGGCCTCGGTGCCGTTCACCTACTTCCTGGCCGACGAGGCATACGGGCAGTGCCGGGCGCTGCGCGCCTGGCTGGAGGAACACCACGTCCGCTACGTGCTCGCCGTCCCGAAAGATGAGGTGCTGCCGCTGCCCGACGGGCGCACCCGGCAGGCCCGCGAGCTGTGGGCGCTGGTACCCGAGGACGCCTTCGAGCGCCGGCCCTGCGCGGACGGCGCCAAGGGCCCGCGCGAGTACGACTGGGCCACCGTCCAACTCGCCACCACTGAAGGGGACTTCGAGCGGCATCTGCTGATCCGCCGCTCGATCGTGCCCAACAAGAAGGACAAGAAGACCGGCGAACTCGTCCGGGAGATCGCCTACTTCCTGTGCCACACCCACCTGGACACAACCCTGGCCGAGATGGTCGTCGCCGCCGGACAGCGCTGGATGGTGGAGGAGTCGTTCCAGGTCGCCAAGGGACAGGTGGGGCTGGACGAGCACGAGGTACGCAAATGGTGCTCGTGGTACCGGCACACCACCGTGTGCATGCTCGCCATGGCCTTCCTCGTCACCGTCCGGAGCCGGCTCATACCCGCCCCACCGATGACTCCCGACCCCCGACCGTGAACGAGATCCGCCGCCTGTACGACCGGATCGTCCTCGCTCCCGCCCGCACCGCCCGGACCTGGCTGGCCATGCACTGGCACCGCTGGCGCACCCGCCACCAGACCCGAGCCCGAACCAGCCACTACCGCACCCGAACCGCCCGCGCTCACTCACCGTAAGACCACCGGCTGTAGTACTAGGCGTAAAACCCGAACTTGCCATGCCGAGAAGGGAAGCTGTTCGTCGCGTCGATCGCGACCTTCCCTTCGAGTCCGCCCACCTCGCCGAGCGCGGCCGAGATCTGGGCACGGGGAACAGCGACCAGCACGGCGTCCGCGTCTGACGCGTCGTCGCCGCCACGGCCCAATTCCTCGACGTCGTGTCCTGCTTCCTGCCGCAGCCGTGCCAGTCTGCCGCCGATCGTTCCTCGTCCGATCGTCATGACCTTCATCTCACTGCCCTTTCCTAATCAACCCATCGACATATCGAGACGAGCCCCACGCCGCGAAATCGCCCGTTCACTTCGCGCCGCGCTCCCGCCCGCTCGGCAGGAGTCCTACGTCGTTATCAGCGAGCCATATCGCCGAATTCTTCCCATCGGATCATTCATGCTTCAGGGGACTGCTATAGGATTCATGGATGCCTTCTCTCCGTGCGCTCGAATGTCTCGTCGCCGTCGCAGACACCGGATCCATCACCCAAGCCGCCTCATTGCTGCATTCCTCGCAGCCGGCGGTGTCCCATCAGATCGCCTCACTGGAGCGCGAGGCGCGGACGGCTCTGCTGCGCCGCGAGGCCCGGGGGGTCAGGCTCACCGCCGCGGGACGGGTTGCCGTCGCGGATGCCCGACGGGCGGTCGAGGCGGCGGCCGCCGCCGTGCGGTCCGCGCGGGCAGTGGGAGAAGCGGGCGGGGGATCGCTGCGGATCGGCTGTGCACAGAGTCTGACCGTTTCCCTGCTCGCCCCGGTGATCCGCGACTGGCACCGCCGCCACCCGGAGGTGACCATCACCCTTCGCGAGTTCACAGTCATGGACGAGGTACTGGGGATGGTCGAGTCCGACGAGGTCGACGTCGCGGTGGTATCGGACCCTCCGTCCGACCGGTTCAGAGTTACCGCCGTCGCCGAGGAGGAGATCGTGCTGGCCGCGCCCACTGGACATCCGCTGACGCAGCTGGCCGCCTTGCGCATCCGGGACCTCGACGGCGCGTCGCTCGTGCACTTCACAGCGGACAACGGCCTCGGCGCATGGCTCGACCAGTCCTTCGCCCGTGCCGGAGTCCATCTGGAGGCGGTGATGAGGACGTCCGTCTCGGCCGCGGCGCCCCAACTCGCCGCCGCAGGGCTGGGTATCGCCGTGTGCCCGGTCAGCGCGGTCAGCGCGGGCTTCCCCGGCGTGGTCCGGTCGTTCTCTCCGAGGTGGACCAGACAGTTGGTGGCGGTGACCTCCGCCGGACCTGATCCGCTCGTCGCACGGTTCATCGCAGGACTGCGCGTTCACGGCGTGCGGGTACCGCGCAGCGTACGGACGCAACTCGCCGAAGTGGCCATGCCCGCCGAGGAGCAGCACCAGTCTTCGTAGGGCCTACGGGCACCGCGCAGAGATTCCGTGGCACGCCGCCAACTTCCGGGCGGCCGACCTGCACCCATCGACGTCTAGAGCGGGTGGGATCGAAATAATCGATGGGTCGTTGGCTTCACATCAGGAATCCCGAGGGGTGCGCGAAGGTTCGGCCTGTCATGACTAGTGAGTACACCGCATCTGAGACAACCCACGAGACGACCACCGAGACCCGCAGGTCGCCCATCGGGCTGTACGCGCTCGCTCTGGCGAGCTTCGCCCTCGGCCTGGCCGAGTTCGTGATCGCCGGCCTCCTACCAAATGTCGCGGACAATCTGTCGGTCAGCGACGGCAACGCGGGCGCCCTCGTGACGTCGTATGCGGTGGGCATCGTCGTGGGCGCCCTCGCCCTGACCACGGCTCTCAGCCGCATCCCGCCCAAGTCGGCCCTGATCTGGCTCGGTGTCGTGTTTGTCATCGGGAACCTCCTCTGCGCGCTGGGCCCGAACTTCGAGGTCGTCCTCTTGGGACGAATCCTTGCCGGTATGACCAACGGGGCGTTTCTCGGGACGGGCATAGTCGTCGCCGTCAGCCTGGTCGACGCGCAAAGCCAGGGCCGGGCCATCGCCGTCATGCTGGGTGGACTGACGTCGGCCAACGTCCTTGGGGTGCCGCTCGGCACCGTCCTCGGCCAGCAGTTCGGATGGCGGATCGTGTTGGGCGTCATCGTGGCTATTGCCGTCGTCGCGACCCTGGCCATCCTCGCGGTCGTCCCTCACGTGGCTTCCGCGCCCACGAGTTCCCTCGCCGATCTGCGGCATCTCCTCAACCGGCAGGCCCTCTTGTCGATGGCGGTCGCGACGCTCGGGTTCGGTGGCATGTTCGGCGCCTTCACCTATGTCGCACTGACGCTGACGAAGGTCTCGGGTTACTCCACGGGCGCCGTGCCCTGGCTGCTCGTACTCTTCGGCGTCGGGCTGGTTGTGGGCAACGTTCTGGGCGGCCGCTGGATCGACCGCGCACTGGACGCCACCGTGACGCTGGCACTCTTGGGCCTTCTGGCCGTGCAGATCCTCTTCGGGCTGCTCGCCGGCAATTCTGTCGTCGCGGCGATATCGCTGGGCCTCATGGGGATGTTCGGCTTCGCCGCTGCGCCCGGCTACCAGCACCGGGTGATGCGACACGCGCGCGCCGCCGGAGCGATCGCGTCCGGAGCCCCGATCGCGGCAGTGAACCTCGGCAACGCCCTCGGGTCGTGGATCGGCGGGCTCGTGATCACGGCCGGGCTCGGCTTCACCTCCCCCGTCTGGTTGGGCGCCGTGGCCACCGGACTCGCCCTTGTCCTTCTCGCGGTGGCCATCCGCGATGCGAGCACGGGTGCCTGACGAATGCGGACGCTGCTGGTGCGCCCCGACGGCTCGCACGAGGGCGGCTTCGGGCCCCATCCGGAGTATGTCGATGCTGGCCGCACCGCCACTCTGGAGATCGGCGAGCAGGTGTCACGGTGCGGAGCACCGCTGGCGCTTCTCGTCGAGTCGTCGGCTCCCGCACCGCGGATGATCGTGTTCGGCGCGATCGACTTCGCCCCCGCGCTCGTGCGGATGGGCAAGTTCCTCGGCTACCGAGTCTCGGTGTGCGACGCGCGGTCCGTCTTTGCGAGGACCGCACGGTTCTCGGAGGCCGCCGAGATCGTTGTCGAGTGGCCGCACAAGTATCTGGAATGGACCGAGGTAGACGGGCGGACCGTGCTGTGCGTCCTCACGCACGCCGTCAAGTTCGATCTGCCGCTGCTACGGCTGGCGCTGCGCCTCCCGGTCGCCTACATCGGCGCGATGGGCTCGCGCCGCACCCACCTGGGTGTGGCAGACCCCGCACGCCTGTACCTTCACCACCGCCTCGCCTTGCCCGGGGTCGGGGATCACGATGGTCTCGATGCCGACCGGCTCACCTTTCGCCCGGGCGACAACACCTCGTACTTGCTGGGATATTGCGGGGTTCCTTGCGCGTGCGGCACCGCTGGCGATGTGTGTGTACGTGTGGGGGGTTCAGGCCGCGGGGTGGACCCGTATCGGCAAGGACTCCCAGGCGCGCAATGTGTTGTTGGTGTGGCGGCGCGGGGTGTCCGTCAGCTCGAACGACTCCACGCGGCGGGCCAGGGAGGTCAGCAGCGCCTCCGCCTCCAGGCGGGCGACGTGCTGGCCGACGCACTGGTGGATGCCCATGCCGAAGCCGACATGCCCGGACGGGTCGCGGGTGAGGTCGAAGCGGTCGGCGTCGTGCCAGCGGTCCGGGTCGCGGTTGGCGGCGCCCAGGAACATGAGGATCTTCGTGCCCTCGGGGATCGTGGTTCCGGCCACGTCGACGTCGGCGGTGGCGGTACGGAAGAACGTCTGCACCGGGGACTGCCAGCGCACCGCCTCGTCGAAGGCGGTACGGGCCAACTCGGGTCGCTCGCACAGTCGTTGCCATTCCTCGGGGTGCGTGGCAAACGCGTACAGGCACGCGGACAGGCCGTGCACGGTGGTGTCGACGCCCGCGGTCAGTAGCGACCGCACCACCAACGGGGCCTGTTCGTGCGTGAGTTCACCCCGGTCGGCGGCGGCCCAGATTGCGGCGCCGAATCCGTCCTCGGTGAGTGCGGCACGCTCGCACTGGGTGTTGACCCATGCCCCCAGTGCAGCCGCGCGGTGCGCATCGGCGGCGACCAGGTCGTTACGGGGACCGAATGCGTTGAAGGCCATGTTGCCGTACGGCAGGAGGTTCTCCCGGCCCTCGGGCCCAAGGCCCACGGCGTCCGGGAAGGCGCGCAGGGGGAATGCCTCCGCCAAGGCAGGAAGCGCGTCGAACTCCGTGGCATCGCCCAGTACTTGGTCGACGAGTTCCTCCGCCGCGGCGGACCAGGTGTCGCGCAGGCGGCGCAGCGCGGGCGGGGCGAGGATCTCCCGCAGTACGCCCCGCGGGGCATCGTGCCGGGGCGGGTCCGCCTCCAGAAGCAGGCTGGGCGCACGCCAGGGTTCCTCATGGCGGAAGTTGGCCAGGCCCACCCCAGAGCCCGACTCGAAGTGCTGCCAGTCCACCAGCGCGGCGTGCACCTGCTCGTAGCGGGCGAGCGCGTGGACGTCGTAGCGGGAGAGGTGCACGACGGGGCCTGCCTCGCGCAGCGCCTGGTGGAGCGGCTCGGGGTTGAGCAGGTTCTGGTGGGCGAACGGGTCGGCGTCGCTGACGGGTGGTGTCAGGGCATGCACGGGTGCTTCGGTCATGGCGGCTCCGCAAGAACGAAGGGAGGGGGGACAAGGAAGGGGGAGATGTGGTGGATGGGGCTCAGAGGTCGAGGACGAGACGGTCGCCGCAGGCGCGCGACACGCAGACGAACATGCAGTCGTTCGCGGCCCGTTGGTGATCCGTGAGGATCGAGTCCCGGTGGTCGGGACGTCCCTCGACGACGGGCGTCAGGCAGGTGCCGCACGTCCCCTGTTCGCAGGACGACAGCACGTCCACACCGGCCCCGCGCACCGCTTCCAGTACGGAGACCCCGGGGGAGACAGTCACGGCACGTCCGCTGCGCCGCAACTCGACCTCGAACGGGGTGGCGCGTAGCGGCTCGGCCTGGTCGGTCCTCGCCGTGAACCGCTCGGTGCGCAGGCCGTACGGTCCCCAGGACGCGGCGGCCTGCTCCACCGCGGCAAGGAGCGGAGCAGGACCGCAGCAGTACACCTTGGTATCCGCGTTCGGACCCTCCAGCCATGCGTTCAGGTCCAGGAGGCCGCACTCGTCCTGCGGCACGATGTGCACCCGCTCGCCGTACGCCGCCGCCAACTCCTCGCGGAAGGCCATGGAGGCCCGGGTCCGGCCCCCGTACAACAACTGCCACTCTGTGGCCAGGAGTTCGGCCTGGCGCACCATCGGCAGCAGCGGTGTGATGCCGATGCCACCCGCGATGAAGAGGTATTTCTCCGACGGCACCAGGGGAAAGTTGTTCCGCGGACCTCCCACGCCGACACGGTCACCCGGCCGCAGCCGATCGTGTACGTACGCGGATCCGCCCCGGCCCGCCGGTTCCCGTAGCACCGCGACCCGGTAGGTGTGCGCGTCCCACCGGTCCCCGCACAACGAGTACTGCCGGGTCGTCCCGTCCGGCAGGATCAGATCGATGTGTGAGCCCGGTGTCCAGTCCGGCAGCCTGCCGCCGTTCGGGTGGGTGAGCGTGAGAGACACGACACCCTCAGCCACCGTTTCCTTGGCGGCGACCGTCAAGGTCACCGCGCTGCTCGACCCTGTCCGCCGCGGGTCGGTGCTCGTCGCACCCTCCGCAACCACGCTGGTTCCGACCACGTTGTCGCCTCCCGTCGTTGGGTTGCAGGAAGGATGCGTGGCCGGCGACGACGGGCGCGACGCCATTCTCAATGAGTGAGAGAGGAACTCCAGGTCGGACGCAAGGGCGCTCCCAGCGCATGGGAGATGCCGCGCGCGGCGGTCCTTACCACCGGCACGACGGAAGTGGCACCGTCCTCGTTCGGCACGATCACCGACAGCGTCGCCACCACCGTGCCGCCGCTGTCCCGTACGGGGGCTGCGATGCCGAATGCATCGGGGTGCACATATCCGGGACAGCACGCGAACCCCTGTTGCCGGATGTCGGCGAGGATGGCGCGCAGCCGCGCAGGGGTGGTGGGCGTGTTCGAGGTGTAGCGGTGCAGTGGCTCCGAGAGCACTCGTTCCCGAAGGTCAGCAGGTCCGTGGGCGAGCAGGACGAGGCCGCTCGACGAGGCGTGCAACGGCAGCCGGCCCGCGATGCGGGTGTAGTTGATGACCGCGCCCGGCGCGCTGAGCCGCTCCAGGAACAGCACCTCGTCCCCGTCGAGGACGCCCAACTGCACATGGTGGCCCACCACATCGTGGACACCTTCCATAAAGGGCATCGCGGCGTCCCGCAGGGACACGGCGGGCGAGGCGCGCGTCACCAACTCCCACATACGCATGCCGATGCGCACCCGCCGGTCCCCGTCGCGGGCGAGAAAGTCGTGCGAAACCAGCTCGGCGACGAGCCGCGACGCGGTGGCCACGTGCAGCCCGGTGCGCCGGGAGATCTCAGAGACGGTCAGGGCCGGTTCCTCGGGAGTGAACGCCTCGAAGATCCGCACCGCTCTGGCCAGGACCGACTCGCCGTTCTGTGTCCTCATCCTGCCATCATCGGAGTCGAGCCCAGCGGGTCAAGATCCCGGTGCGAGGCGTCGCTTCGGTCGCGATCGGTTTCGCGGTTGTGGCGAACAGCACGCGCAACGGTTCAAAACCGAGTCGTTCCCTGGCCCTGAACAGCGAGGACTTCGCAGGGACACGCCAGTTGCCCAGCAGCCCCAAGCCCCTTAAGCCCTCGACGAGATGGCGCATCCCTTCCAGATACGGGGCAGGTGAGAACAGGGCCAGCGCAGCACGAAGTACACCACCAACCTCACGGGAAGCAGCCGCTGACGTTGCTCGGCACGGCCGCACGCCGCCACCACCCGGTCCACCAAACCCGGCGGATACACCCAGGTCAACAGGCCAAGACCCGATAAGTCAGACACACTCGCAGTCACCTGAACCACCCCCAGGACGAACTGCCAAGCACAGTACGCCTACAGCAAAGGCAACGGCATTGCCTCTAAGCCTTGATTGGTGCGGCCGACCTGGCGGCCTGCTCGATCTTCGCGCAGTAGGCTGCGCGGGCTTCCTCGTCGATCTGCTTCTCGTGTTCGGCGCGCAGCCCGGTCCGGCCGTCGAGGCCCTCGCGCAGGATATCGGCGTGCCCGGCATGCCGGATGGACTCGCCGAGGACATGGACCATGATGGCGAACAGGTTCGTGTTGGGATGAGGCTCCGGCCACCACGGCACGTGGCCGGGGGCGTCGAGGGGAAGCTCGTTGATCGTCGCGTCCGAGTGTTGCCACGTGCGCCGGTAGAACCCGATGATCTGATCGCGGGTCTCGTCCTCGGTCGCCCACAGATCGCTGCCGTTGGAGTGGTCCTGCCACCGGGGCAGCGGTTCCGGGGAAGGGCGGTCGAAGACCTCGCCGAAGTACCTGGCCTCGACGCTGGCCACGTGTTTGACCAGGCCGAGGAGGTTGGTCCCGGTCGCTGTCAACGGTCGGCGGGCGTCGTATTCGGACAAGCCGTCGAGTTTCCAGAGCAGCGCCTCGCGGTCCCGCCGCAGTCTCCCGTGCAGGTTGTCCTTCGCGAATTCATCGATCATGCGGCATGAGCCTGCCATGGGCAGCTCGTGGTCTCAAAATCCCGTACGTGGTCCGCAACGACTGGCAGAGCCGAGGCCTGGCCATGGCCGCCGCCCCGACCTGCTACAAGAAGCTCGCGAAACTTGCCACGTGAGACAACCTCTTAAACCGTTGAACAAGATGCACGGACCAAGTTGCACGGTTGGGTGCAGAAGTGGTGGCTAAACGGCCTCCGACTGATACCGCCAGACGGCATGTTCCTGCCCGCCTTGTTCGTGCCCGAGAAGTATGGCGGCTTCCTCGTACACAGCTCGCAGTTGCTCGTAGCGGAGGCTCGGGATGCCGGCACCCACGGCGAAGGCGCGCAGATGTACTTCGACGGCGACCGGCGAACGGCCGACGGGTTGCCGATGTAGTCGATGCCTTTCGGTCCCACTCTGGGGCATCGACCTGGCTGACGGCGGATCCGCCCTGGGAGGGCCGCGGTGCAACAGCTCGACGCGTCAGCCGGATCCAGCGAGGCCCAACTGATGCCGAAGACCGGGGATTCGCCCGTGCGCTGCTGTTGGAGCTCGTAGCGGCAGTGCAGGCGTCGGTATCCGGTGGGCCAGGCGATGGTGCGTTCGAGCACAGGGGGAAACCGGCTCACTGCTGCGGGATCGCGCGGACGGGGTGCTTGCTCAGGATGGAGACCCGATTGAAGGCGTTGATGGTGATCGCCACCCAGATCACGGCAGAGATCTCGTCGTCGGTGAGGACTTCGCGGGCCGCGGCGTAGGCGTCCTCCTGTGCGACGGTGTTTGCGGGTTCGGTGGTCGCCTCCGCCAACGCGAGTGCCGCGCGTTCCCGCGCCGTGAAGAGTTCGGTGTCGCGCCAGGCAGCCAGCACGCCCAGGCGCAGGGCGGTCTCGCCCGCGCGCAGTGCGGCCCTGGTGTGCAAGCTGAGGCAGTAGGCGCAGCCGTTGATCTGTGACACGCGGAGGTTGATCAGTTCCACGAGGGTGCGGTTCAGTCCGGCCTCGGTGGCGACCGAGCGGGCCGCTTCGGCCGTCTCGACCAGTGCGTGGTAGGCCTTCGGGCTCTGCTTGTCAATGAAGACTCGCTGACTTGCAGGGTCTGCTGTCGTGTCACTCAACGTGGGCTCCTTGAGGGCCGCTCCCGGCCATCGATCATTATGTTGTTGCGTCGGCTCTACATACGGACGGGGTCCGGACGTTCTGACGAGGCGGAGCTGGTGGCGGCGCGGGCGGTCACGGCGTCAGCTCGGTGTCCAGCCACTGCAGGACTTCGGGGGTCACGGGGTCGGTTACGTCGGCGAACTCGGTGTGTTTCTTGAGGAACTTCGCCACGTAGGGGCAGACCGGCACGATGCGTTTCCCCGAGGCACGTACGTCGGTCAGGGCCTGCTGGACGAGGAGCGAGGCCAGGCCCTGACCGGCGAAGGCGTCGTAGATTTTGGTGTGGTAGAAAACGCGCTGGTCGCCGCGGTCGCGGTACGCGGTGAGGCCGGCGGTTTTGCCGTCGATCAGGATTTCGTACCTGTGCTTGGCGTCCACTCGCTGGACGGTCGAAGCGGCGGCGGGCTGTGTCATCGTGTGCCTTTCAGCGGTGCGTCGGGTTCTTGCGCGGTGCGATGGTGGCGTGCGGAAGAGCGGGTGCCGGAAGACGTGCGCCGTCGTAACCGTCGACCCCGCCGAAGCGGTCGGATGCGTTCTCCCAGGCTTCCCTGGCTTCGACGATGTCTTCGTGGCTGCGGCCGATGAAGTTCCACCACATGACGATGTGTTCCTCGAACGGCGTCCCGCCGAGCAAGACCGCCCGAGCGGGGGTGTCCGTCTCGTTCGTCAGCGTGAGTGTGTCGATTCCCGTGCCGAGGTAACCCAGTTCCGCCGGGCGCAGCAGCGTTCCGGTCATGCGGACATCTCCTTGGTCAACGAGCAGGCCGTGCTCGAAGGCGGCTTCCACCGGGAGCGTGGTCGTCGAGCGTGGCTCAAGGAGGAGTTCGGCACCGAGCAAGGGCGTGAAGGTCCGTACCGGCGAGGTGCCACCGGCGAGGGATCCCAGGAACACTCTGATCTCTGCCCCGCCCACCCGGACCGGGCGCGGGAGGTAGTGCCGGAAGTCACGGGCGGTGTGCCGGTGCTCCTCGGGAAGAGCCACCCACAGTTGGACACCGTGCAGGATCGTGGTGCGGGTGGTGGAGGCTTCCGAGTGGCTGATGCCGTACCCGCTCGTCATGAGGTTCAGCTCACCGGGCCGTACGAGCGCGTGGCTGCCGAGGCTGTCGCGGTGCTCGATCTCTCCGCTGAACAGCCAACTGACGGTCTGCAGGCCTGTGTGCGGATGGGGTGCGACGTCCATGCCGCCTGTGTCGGCCACGTTGTCGGGGCCGTAGTGGTCGACGAAGCACCAGGCCCCGATTAGCGTCCGGGCCCGCTGCGGAAGTGTACGCCGCACTGTCATCGCTCTCGGCCCGCCCAACGGGACGTCGCGCGCGGACAGCACGTTGACTTGCGGCAGGTCATGGTCCGCAATTGCGCAGCGCAGTTCGGCGGGATCTACTTCGACGTTGCTCATCCCACACCCCTCTCTCGATGATAATTGCAGATTAAACAATCGTGTCTGATGGTAAGCCCCTGCCTCACCAGGTGCGCGGAGCCCACCGGCAAGCGCGGACGATCAGTGCCTCTCAAAGTTCCGCGGCAGCCCGGATCGGCTGCCTCCGCAGACGATCACGCGGTCGAGCGGCGAGGGGCCGCCACCCAAAGCCGCCACACGGGGAGGGTCCATGAGGGTCATGGCCGCGGAGGAACTGCTGCCGGACTGCGGCCGAGGCCTGACGGCAGCCGGCCGAGGGGCAGGCCGGGTCAGTGGGCGGTGGCCCGGACGGCCTCCTCGATCTGGCCGATGACGCGTGCGGGGTGGGCCAGCATCACCAGGTGCGAGGAGTCGACCTCTCCGGTGGTCATGCCGGCCCGCTGGTAGCCGAAAACGCTCCACATCCGTGTTGATGGTGTGATCGGCCGTGGCGACCAGACCTCAGGAGGGCTGGGTGCTCCACGCCGCCTTCTCGCTGAAGGCCTGCGCGGCCAGCGGACGCTGGGAGACGGCAAGTACGGAAGCGAGGCGGGGATCGACGTCGGCGGCGAAGACGGACGGGAACTTGTCGATCTAGACTGTCATGTCGGTGCCGGGAGAGGGGGGAGCCCTCGATCGGGAAGGGGGTATAGGCGAGCGCGCCGGCGGGGTCGGAGTCGGAGAGGCCTCCCTGGAGCTCGACCAGGCTTTCGCCCTCCTCCAAGGCGTAGCCGCCAGGTAGACCAGCGCTGTGACGTTGTCCTCCACGCCGGCGACGGTGATGACGGCACCGCCGTAGGAGTGTCCGACCAGGACGACCGGGCCGGGTATCGGACGGACGATCGAGGCGACGTAGGCGGAGTCGCCGAGCAGGCTGCGGTTGGGTACCGCTGGGACCACCACGTTCAGGCCGCGGGCGATCAGTTCGAGGATGATGCGGGCGAAGCTGGACGCGTCGGCGAAGGCTCCGTGGACCAAGTCGACGGTCGGTTTGTCGGAACGGGACAAGGTACAACTTCCTGCTGATGCCGTGGTGCTCGGCTCTTGCGCGGCGGGAGGTGGGGGTCGGATTCGCTGCCGTGCTGGGGCAAGTAGCCCCCAGGAGACACGGACGGGTGGCCTTCAGGGCACAGCTTGCGTGGGCACGCTCCGTCCGGACGGCGGCTGCCTCGGGCGGAGGCTCCTCGCCGGGCCGGAGCGGTGCATACGGTGTCCGGGCCGGGCGATAAGCCCCGCCGGCTTGAGCACACTATGGGCGGCCGGTGAAGGTGCCTTGCCTGTCGGTGCACCGCCTGTGGTCCATCCGCGCCTTGAGGGGCGCGGGCGGGGGACGTGGAGGCCTGCGCAGCAGCGTGCTGGGACACGTCCCCGTCCTGGCACTTCCAGGCAAGAATCGGTGCGCTCGAGGACAACTGGCGGCGGGACCTTCGCTCTAGCGTGAGGACATCCCGGGCTGCGCATGCCGCGAATGCCCAGACGTTGGCCGCCAAAGGGGCGCCGTCCGACAGCGTCTTCCTCATTGGACGTGGTGAAGGAGACAGCGCACGGATACTTGTGAACGACATGAGTCAGTACGTCAGGAGCCGGCTTGTCCCGTACCAGTCCCCGCAAGTTCTCCCGTTCGGAGACCACACGGGCCGAGGCCTTCAGCGACGGTGTGTTCGCCATCGCCGTCACGCTTCTTGTCCTTAATCTCGCTGACCCTCCGCACAAACCGGACGGCCTTGGCCAGGCTCTGTTGGCTCAGTGGCCTGCCTACCTCGGCTACCTGGCGTCTTTCGGCTACGTTGCGGTGATCTGGCTCAACCATCACCAGGCCTTCGTCCGCATCAGGACCATGGATCGCGGGCTGCATGCCGCCAACCTGTTTCTGCTGCTCACCACGGGGTTGTTGTCCTTTCCGACCGCGGTGGTGGCGGACGCGCTGCAGGCAGATCCCATGGGTGCGGATGCGCGGGTGGCGGTCGCTCTGTATGCCGGCATCGCCGCAGCGATGTGCCTGAGCTGGGTGGCCTTCTACCAACAGATCTCCCGCCGGCCCGAGCTGCTGGACCCTGACGTGGAGGACACGTACGTACGGCACGGTCGGCTTCGTTCCTGGGCCGGTGCCCTCGCCTACACCATGGCCGGGCTTCTTGGGGCGCTCGTCGCACCGTTGCTGGCGATCGCCGTGTTCGTCCTGCTTCCCGTCTTCTACTTCATCACCAGCGAGGGTCTGCCCGGGGGGACGGTTCCGCCTGATGCCGGACATCGGGCCGACGAGACAGGTCGTGACGGTGCGGTCTGACGGGCGCTGTGACGTCGTGGGGTGTGGTGGGCTTGCGCGGCGCCGCCCACCGCGGAGCGTCTGGCGGTGGCCTCGTGAACAGGCTGTCCAGGCCGAGCCCGACCCCCGGCAGCGCATCCGCGTCTACCTCACCGGCGTCGGCACGGCCATGCGCCGTCATTCCCACGCCTTCTACGACGACATGGTCGGCTACGAACCGACGGCGCAGATCTACCGCAAGAACTCCGCCGCCGCGGCTCACCGGGTCTATGAACTGATCGAGGAGGGCGTGGAGAGCGGCGTCTTCCGTGCGCTCAACGGGCATTTCGCCGCCCAGGTCGTGGCAGTCACCATCGACGCGGTCCAGTCGGGAGTCCTCCTGGAGAGCACCGGCCTGACCGCCGGCGACGCCTTCTCCGAGCTCGGGGACCTCCTGCTGGACGGGCTCAGCTCGGGACAGGCCGCATCCGAGCCTCCTTCCGCAGCTGTCCGCTCGCCCAGGGATCAGGTTTCGGCGCCCAGGTAGAGCCCGGCGGAAGTGGTGCACCAGATCCACGATGGCCCGGTGCAGTGCTGTGCGTCTCCGGGCCATACAGCGCAACCCTTGCAAGCCCGTCGTCGCTGAGGCGCCCCCTCCAGCCTCTGAGGGCAACACACAGGACCTGCGAGGCCGCAGGTCCTGCCCCATGCCTGTCTGTCTGCCTGCTGTGCGGACGCGGGCATCGGCGAAGTGCTCCGCTGGGGCGGGTGCTCGGTCACTCGCCCCACCCCTCCCGGGCGCCCATGAAGCGAGGCGCCACTTCGAGGGCTCGGGGTACCTGTCAGTTCGCGGTCGCGGGAAACAGGCGTTCGACGGCCGCGACGATGGCAACTCGGCGCGCCGCCAGGAACGTGGCGCGACCCTCGTCGTCCGGGGGCAGCAGGTCAGGCTGCGCAGCCCAGGCGGTGGCGATCTGGTGGACGAAGATCAGGATGTCGACCGGGTCCCAGTGGGCGTCCAGCCGGCCGGCTGCCTGGGCCTCGCGGAGTTGCTCGATCTTGTGAGCCACTGATTCCCGGAAGGTGTCGTGAGGGAGGGAGTCGCCGGCGTCGAGTTCCAGCTGCCCCCAGCTCATGAGCCGGAAGCGGTCGGGGTGGTCGGTGAAGTAGTCATGGAGGCGGCCGGCGTAACCGGGCAGGTCGGTGGGGTCCATGCGGGTCGCTTCGGTCACGGCCGCCAGCTCCTGCGCGGAGACGAACCGGTAGAGGGCCACCTTGCTGGAGAAGTAGGCGTAGACGCGTTCCTTGCTGGTCTTGGCAGCCTTGGCGATGCGGTCGATCCGCGCCCCGGCGATCCCGTGCTGGGAGAACTCGGCCTTGGCGGCACTCACGATGCGGTCGCGGACCGAGTCTGCGTGGGTTGAGGCGCTCATGCTGCCACGCTACCCGACCAAACCGTTTGGTTTGCCGTTGGGTGATGGTCGGCGTAGGATTCAAACCGAACTGTTTGGTTTGATATGAGGAGATTCGCATGCAGCGCAGGGCACTCGGCACCCAGGGCCTGACCGTCTCGGCGATCGGCTACGGCTCGATGGGCCTGACCATGGCCTACGGCCCCGGTGACGAGGAGGCGGGCATCGCCGCCATCCGTCGCGCCCACGACCTGGGCGTCACCTTCTTCGACACCGCCGAGCTCTACGGCTTCGGCACCGGCTCCAACGAGATCCTGGTCGGCAAGGCGGTCAAGGACTTCCGCGACGAGGTGGTCCTGGCCACCAAGTTCGGCTTCGACCTGTCCGACCTGTCCCAGGGGTTCGGCCTCAACAGCCGCCCGGACAACATCCGCAAGGTCGCCGACAACAGCCTGCGCTACTTGGGCGTCGACCAGATCGACGTCTTCTACCAGCACCGGGTCGACCCGGACGTGCCGATCGAGGACGTCGCGGGGACGGTGAAGGAGCTGATCGACGCGGGCAAGGTGAAGTACTTCGGCCTGAGCGAGGCGGGCCCGGAGACGATCCGCAAGGCACACGCCGTCCAGCCGGTCTCGGTCCTGCAGACCGAGTACTCGCTCTTCGAACGCGACGTCGAGCAGCTCTTCCCGCTCCTGAAGGAGCTCGGCATCGGCTTCGTCCCCTATTCGCCCCTCGGCCGCGGCTTCATCACCGGTACCGCGAAGCCCGCGGGACAGTACGACGCCACCGACCTGCGCAACACCGACCCGCGCTGGCAGCCCGGCAACTTCGAGAAGAACGTCGAAGCCGTGGACCGACTCGGCGACCTGGCCGCGACCAAGGGCATCACCGTCTCCCAGCTCGCCCTGGCCTGGCTGCTCGCCCAGGGCGAGCACATCGTCCCGATCCCGGGCACCCGGAGCGCAGCCCGCATGGAGGAGAACGCCCACGCGGCCGACGTCGCCCTCACCGAGGCCGATCTCGCCGCGATCCACGAGATACTCCCGAACGGCGGATTCGGCGCCCGCTACGCCGAAGAGCATGCCCCCACCTGGGTCTGACCTCACCCCGAGCGGACCTCCGAATCAACCACCGGTCACGCCGCATGAACATCCGGAGCCCGGGCGCCGTCACGGGTGGGTCGTGGCGCCGCGGGTCGCGAAGGCGGTCGGGGTGAGACCGGTGCGGTCGCGGAAGAAGCGGCCGAAGTTCGCGGGGTCGGTAAAGCCGAGGTGGGCGGCGACGGACCTGGCGTCCCACTGGGCAGCTCCCAGCAGGCGCCGGGCTTCGAGGAGGCGCCGCTCGTCGATGAGTTCGCGCACCCCCTTGCCGGTGGCGTCCCGGGCGGCGCGGCTGAGGGTGCGGACCGAACAGCCGAGCAGCTCGGCGTAGTCCGCGGCCCGGTGCAGTTCGCGGAAGTGCAGCTCCAGGGCGTCCACGAACCGTCCATACGTGTCACCACGGCCCGCGCGGACCATCGCCGCGCCGGTGGGTGCGACGCCCGGGGAGCTGGCCAGGCGCAGCAGCAGCGATTCGAGCAGGCTGCGCCGCAGGGCGTGGTGGACATCGAGGGGGCGGCGTCCGAGTGCGCGGTGTTCGTCCAGGAGCTGGAGCGCCGTCTGCCGGAGCCAGGCCACGTCGTCGGGCTGCGGGCTCAGCACGGCAGGGGCCTCGTGCGCGGTGAGCGGGGCCAGGAGGCGGGCGATGTCGGGCCTGAGCACGTCCGGTTCGAACAGGATGAACGGGCCGCGGGCGGAGCCGGGCGGATGCCAGCACAGCGTGTGCCCGGGACGCACCCACAGCCACTGGCCGGCGGCGACGGTCCGCGTGACGTGGTCGACGTCGTGCCGCAGCTCACCCTCGGTGACCGCGATGAGGTAGTGGAAGGTGGCGCGGCCAGGGCGGGGCGGGTTCCACGGCCAGTCGTCGTGCTCGGCGAAGAAGTCCTCGACGGTACTCACTTCGAGCCCGTACGGGGTACCGACCGGGGGCTGGAAACCGTACAAGGGAAAGGCAGCGGGTCCGGGCTGTCCGCTCGGAGTGGGCTGTCGCTTGTCGACCATCACGTGTCCGCAGCCTACTGCCCTTTTTGCCGGCTCCGAGGGAAGGATGGGACGTGCCGCCGCGACCAACGCCTGAGGAAGGCAACGCCCCATGAACGGAACGACCCTGCACAAGACCGCCGCTGACTGCACAGAGGAACTCCCCGGGGCCCAGCTGGAGCACCCCTTCGGCGACGACTGGGAAGTCTTCAAGGTACGCGGCAAGGTGTTCATGCTGATGACCGAGGTCCCTGGGCGTCCCGTCGTGATCCTCAAGGCCGACCCCGCTGAAGCGCTCGCTCTGCGGGAGCAGTACAGCCACATCACCCCCGGCTACCACATGAACAAGAGACACTGGATCACGCTGGAGGGCGGGGAAGGCGTCGACAAGGAGCTCGTCAGGGAACTCGTCACCGACTCCTACCGGCTCGTGCTCGCTCACCTGCCCAAGGCCGAGCGGCCCGTCGACCCGCACACCTACGGCAGCGGCACGCGGGCGGCCCGGTGAGCGCGGCCGGTGACCGGCTCCAGGACACCGCCCGCCAGGCGGCCCTGGCCCTGCCCGGCGTCAGCCACGGACGCCCCTTCACCCCCGGACTCGACGTGTACAAGGTCGTGGGCAAGGTGTTCCTGATCGTCACCGACGACCCGGACGAGCAGATCGTCACGGTCAAGTGCGAACCCGAACACGCCCGCGGGCGCGTGCACAGCTACGCCTCGATCACACCGGGCCGCTACCTCGACAAACGGCACTGGATCTCGCTCGGGCCGGGACCCGGCATCACCAAGCGGCTGATCACCGACGCTGTCGAGGATTCCTACGACCTGGCCGTCGAGCGGCTGCCCCGGCGCGACCGCCCCCGTGCCCGATGAGCACCGCAAGCGCGCCCACGAGCGGCTGAGCTCCTGCCTGTCAGTGTCCCGTGCAAGGCTCGTCATGTCCGCACACATCCGCCTGCGATGCGAGAGACCGATGGAACCGACCGACGCCACCCTGCCGCTCTTCGACGAGGAGCCCGCCCGGCCTCTCGCCGACCGCCTGCGCCCCGCCAGGCTGGAAGAGGTCGTCGGGCAGGACCACCTCCTGGCCCCCGACGCCCCGCTGGGCCGCATGGTCGCCCAGCAACGCCTCGGCTCCGCCATCCTGTGGGGCCCTCCCGGCGTCGGGAAAACGACCATCGCCCGGCTCCTCGCGGACGGCAGCAACCTGGCCTTCGAACCGGTGTCGGCCACCTTCTCCGGCGTGGCCGACCTGCGCAAGGTCTTCGCCGCCGCCCGCAGCCGGCGCACCATCGGCCAGGGCACCCTGCTGTTCGTCGACGAGATCCACCGCTTCAACCGCGCCCAGCAGGACAGCTTCCTTCCCTACGTCGAGGACGGCACGATCACCCTGATCGGCGCCACCACGGAGAACCCGAGCTTCGAACTCAACGGCGCCCTCCTCTCCCGCACCCAGGTCCTCGTCCTCAAACGCCTCGACGAAGCCGCCCTGGCCACACTCCTCGACCGCGCCGAGCAGCTCACCGGCCACCTCCTGCCTCTCGACGACGACGCTCGCCGCGCCCTGATCGCCATGGCTGACGGCGACGGTCGCTACCTCCTCAACATGGCCGAACAGCTCCAGGCCCTCCCGGACACCGGCGCGCCCCTGGACACCGCCGCGCTCGCCCACCACATCCAGCAGCGCGCCCCGCTGTACGACAAGGCGCAGGAGGGCCACTACAACCTGATCTCGGCGCTCCACAAGTCGATGCGCGGCTCCGACCCGGACGCGGCCCTGTACTGGCTCGCCCGCATGCTCGACGGCGGCGAGGACCCCCTGTTCGTGGCCCGCCGACTCGTCCGCTTCGCGAGCGAGGACATCGGCATCGCCGACCCGCACGCCATCCAGCAGGCCCTCGCCGCCTGGGACGTGTACGAGCGACTCGGCTCCCCCGAGGGCGAGTTGGCGATCGCCCAGGCCGTCGTCTACCTCGCCACCGCACCCAAGTCCATCGCCGTCTACCGCGGTCTCAACGCCGCGCACCGTGCCGCCCGCCGCACCGGCTCGCTCATGCCGCCCGCCCATATCCTCAACGCCCCCACCCGGCTGATGAAGGACATCGGCTACGGCAAGGACTACCAGTACGACCCCGACACCACCGACGGCTTCTCCGGCGCCGACTACTTCCCCGAGGACATGGACCGCGAGACGTACTACCGGCCCACCCGCAACGGCTACGAGTCCCAGATCAGCGAACGACTGCGCCACTGGGCCGCCCTGCGTGCCCGCCGCCAAAGTGGCTGACCCGCCAACGCCCAGGGCGGATTCCCCAGCCGGACTGCTCTGGGGACCAGAGCTCCGCCGGTCGATGGACGCAGTACGGGCGGGTTGATGCCATGAGCCACCCCAGCAGGGCGTACCGGTTTGCGTACCGGTTTTTGGGGTCTGCGGTTGCGAGTTGGTCACGTTGGACCCGGTACGCAAACCGGTACGCGTTTCCCCACGCCCCTTCTGTGACGCCCGCCCCAACGCGAACCGGTTCTCGATAGGCCCGGGAGCCTTCACCCAACGTGTCCAACTCTGGGACTGCGCAGCGGGCGAGGGCCGAGGGCGCACCTTCGTTTTATGAGGCTGCGCAATGTGGTGCGCAGCCTCCTCACGACCCGGTGCGCAGTGACCGGTGCTGGCGCCGGTGCCCGGGGTACGGCCCACGACTGCGCAGCGCCCCACGGAACCCGTACTCGTGGTGCAGTGCGCAGGTGCTCGGGCTCGCTGCGCACCGCGGTTCCAGGGGTTGCGCAGCACGCCCGCCCCGGCCCCGGCTGCGCACTGCCAATTGAGGCGCGTTGCACTGGGCACTGCGCAACCCGTACCTGTCGACTGCGAGAGGCCCGAACGCCCTTGCGGCCCCGCGTACCAAAACGGTGTACCAGTACCTGAGCGCCCCGTTGCGTCCTGCTGGCCATGGGTACGTCTGACAGGCTGTGACCTGGGCGCTCTGTAGACCGGTACGCGTTTCGGTACGCGCTTCTCCGCCCGCAAATGCGTACCGGTCGCCGGATTGCAGCGGGCGCGGCAGTCGCCGCGGCGCCCTCAAAGCCGGGTGACGCCGAATCGGCCGAGGCGTCCGGTACGCGTTGGGAAACCAAACGCGTACCGGTGCGGGGAGTGCGCAGTTGCCGCGAAAGAGCACCGGCGTGCTGCGCAACCTCCGCTGCGCACCCTGACTGCGCATCCTGGATCCCCGCTGCGCAGCGTCCCCGACCGCCGCTGCGCAGCGGCGGTCGGGGACGCTGCGCAACCACCCGCGAGCCGGTGCGCAGGCGCCGACAGGCGGGTGCGCAACCGGTGCGCAGTGAGGTCCGGCGGCGCGGTGCAACGAAACGCGTACCGATCTGCGTACCGGCTGGCTGTGACGGACTGTGACTCAGTCGTGATCGCGGGACCCCCCTTTCGGTACGCCTTTCGGTGCGCCGTGCCGGGGCAACTCCGACATGGACCAAAGATCCGCAGCCCGTCCGAGAGCGTGGGTCCTTGGACGGACGGAGTGAGCAGTGAGCGGAGCGCGGCGTAGTTTCGGAGGAATGATCCAGCGCGGCCCGATGGCCATCGACGTGATCGGTGCGCACTGCGCCACGGTCTTCAACCTGGCCGTGCGCGACCGGCGTCTGTCCCGTCGCGCGCGGGGCTCTTGGTGGAGTTGCTCAGACACCGTGAGGCGTTCGGAGTCTCGCTCACGATGCTTCTCAGGAAAGGTCCGGAGGGGAAGGACACGTTGACGGTCGCGACCACCCCGCTGGGAGAAGAGCACACGCCGCGGGCGGCACCGGTTCCTGACGGGCCGGTGCCGCCCCGCGGTCACGTGGTCATGCTGTCCGTCACGAGGAGAACCCGTCGTCAGACTGGCACGGGTCGACCGCCCGGAGGTGGTGGACGACGCCCGGCGTGCGGTCGGCGAAGAAGACCACTACGGCGAAGAAGACAACACCCCGGAAGCCCAAGCGGAGTTCGTGAGAGGGCCGGAGCCGGCCAGGTGGCTAGTGCCTGGGCGAGGGGCCCGACGCCCGTGACGACCCGTCCGGGCACCACAACCGCTCGGACCTGCACTGCCGACAAACTGACCCTCAAACCAACTACCAAAGTCACCCCTAAAACAGGCATCAAAGCCCCTAGTGCACCCTCCACTGCTTGAAACAGGAAAACCACAGGTCAGGCCCACTGGTACGGGCGTACCAGCCCTGCCGACAACCCCTCTCACGCGCACTCCGGCTGGCAGCAGGTAGGGAAGGAAGAAGAAGAGAAAGAGCAGACGGCAGGACCAGGCCGGCGCGTGCGCGCTCGGGGTTCGGAGCCGCGTTCTGTTTTGTTGCGTGTCGGCCGGGGGCCTCCGCGCTCGCGGCCCGATGAGACGGGCCGCGGCGGGAAGAGGCACGGAGGCGGGGGGCATCGTCACCGGCATGTGGTGGCCGGACGCCGACGAGGACGGCCTGCGGGATGCGGCCAAGGCGTGGCGAACAGGTCCGCCCGCACGACCATCGAACACAACAAGGGCGAGGCGATATCCGCTTTCGACGACCCGTACTGGCGCCGCTACTACTACCAGAAGTGCGGTTGGCTCCAGGACGTGATCGACGGCTCACGCGACATGGCCAAGGCCCTCGACAAGTACGCCGACGCTGGCCACGCCGCGATAAGGCTTCCTATGAAGCAACCACTGGCCGACGATCAAGACGCGTGGCTGGGGCACATCTACCCGAGCTGGACCACCGTGACCGTCAACAGCCAGTAATCAGTGCCCGGACTCATCCGCTGCATATGTGGCAGCGCACCGCCCTGGCGCCCGGTGTGTCGACGGGACTGCCGTCGGCCGTGCCTGCTGGCAATGATCCGAGCACCTTGATCACCCCGGACCTCGGCTCCTGAGCCGAGACTACCGCTGCATGCCCGTGTAGCTGCATGCTCGAACGGGAAACTGCCATCCTTCGATCCGAGGACAGGAAGGGAACGGGAGCGTGGTACCCCACCCCTGCGCAGGCGCCACGCTCAGGACTTGATGTCGAACTCGCCCGTGCCCGCGCCGTCGAGGAAGCACCGCCATACATGCTCACTGACGACGAACAGGGGGTTGTCCAGGTCCGCGTTGTCTCGGAGGGCAACCCTGCCGTCGCCGGTGAGGGCAACCTCTCTGCAGCCGCTGTTTCCGGAGGACGCCGAGGCCTTGAACCAGTCGAGGCCCTGCAGGTAGTCGGGTTCGGAGCTGTTGTTCAAGAGCGGCACGGCACGCCGAAGGGGACTTCCTGACAGCGAGACAGGCGTGCCAAGCCGTGCAATCCGAATGTGAGTTACTAATCCGACCGTTCTATGCCGTATTCGTAGGCGACTTCCCAGCGCACGTCGGGGACGACGATGTCCGCCGTTTCGACGGGGCGGCCGTCGGTGTCGTAGTAGGTCCGCTCGATCAGCAGTACCAGGTCGCCGACGCTGATGCCCAGCAGGTTCGCCTGGGCCTGTGTGGCACGCCCCGGCCGCGGGATCTCGACGGCGTTGTCGATGATGATGCCGATGGACCGCATCCGCTCCACGACGCCGCGGCCGGCGAGCGGGCCCATCTCGGGCAGCACGATGGGGCTCTGGCCGGTGATGGCCATGGGCTCCCAGCTCGCCGAGGTCTGTACGGGTCGGCCATCCGCGAGGAATTCATAGTCCGTTCGCACGCAGAGGTCACCTGGTGAGATACCGAGACGCTGGGCGATGTGGTCCGGGGCGGGAGTTCGGGCCTGGGAGTTGGACTCCCAGGCGCCGGCCTGTCCGAGTTCGCTCATGTCGGCGCGGAAGGGAGAGCCGCCGCGTCGTTCGCGGTGACGCGAACGCACCATGCGGCGACGCTCACGTGGGCGACATACGTAAGTGCCTGACCCGGAGCGGCCTTCCAGGATGCCTTCGATGATCAAGCGTTCCGTGGCCTTTTGGAGCACGTTGGGGCCGACGGAGTAGTGCGCGGCGAGCTGGGCGCGGCTGGGCAGACGGTCACCGACTCCCCACTCTCCGGCTGAGATCCGGCGGCGCAGGTCGGCGGCGACGCGCTGGTACGGCGGCGGCTCGTGCCCCATGTGGTGTCTCCGTACGTCGGCGTGGACGAAGGCGGCGGGAATTACTGCATCCCGATTGACAAGCTAATGCATCAGCAGGAAGCTAATGCATCAGATCTACGTTGCGTGATCAGACCTGTGTGGGGGAGAGCTGTGGATTCACCGAAGAACCGCACCAGCCAGTTGGAGGCACTGATCCAGCACGCCTTCGCCGCTCCACCCCACACCGAGACCTTTGCAACCCTCATACGCGTCACCGCACCAGTCCCGGACGAGCTCGACGAAGACGTACGCCGCGCGCTGCTCGCGGCACTGCAGGCCACGGCAGACCGGTTCGGCCATATCGTCGCGCCGGATGGCTCCACCCTGTGGGCCGAAGTCGACCGCGCACCGGTGACAAGGAAGGGCCACTCATGAGCATCCAAGCCCACCCCGCCCCCGCGTCATGTCTCGTTCCCGTCCCGCCCAAGCCCGACGAGCCAGGTACGTCAGGCGATGTTCGCGCCCGCGAGCATGACGGCCTGAGCACGCCGGCCGAGGTCTGGGAAAGGATTCGAGGTAATGCCTGTGCGGGCTGCGGGAGTACGAAGAACTTGCAACCCGGTGGATTCGCCTACGTCAGGTTGCGCGGATTACTTGGCTTCGCGGTGCGGGTCTGCCCCGACTGCCCTCGATCTGTTGGGGGTGTGCGGTGATGCCCGCCGACGGGAGGGCTGAGAGCTGGACGCCCGGTGCTGAACCGGGGGAGGGGCTCCAACGGGCCTGGCTGCTGGGCCGTTGTGGCACAGTACGGATCACCGGCGCGGAGGTGTTACGCGTCAGCGGCACCGTGGCCGTTGCGGCTCTGGCTCTTCTTGAGGCGAGTGGAACACCGCTGGGGCCAATCCTGGCCAACCGCGCCCGCTTTACGGCTGAGATCGTCGTCGCCGCGGGCACGAGAGCTACCTGGCCTCCGTTGCCAGGCACCACCTGTGTTGAGGATGCCGTGATGTGGTGTCCTGCACCGGAGTTCACGGCCGCCGGTCGCCGCCATACGGGCGGTCGCACGTGGATCTGTGCCCCCGCTCCCGGGAGGCCGGCTACCACCGACGGCGACGTGTTGTGCGAGGCGCTCACTACCGCACTGGTCGAGCTGGCGGCGCCCGGGCTCGACCTCGCGCGACCGGCACGCTGGGGAGGGACGCGCCTCTCATGAAACCGACTCCTCTTGCGCGCTATGACTCCAGCGCGCCAGTCCCGGGCCGTGACCTCGAACCGGTCCCTGCGCAAGGCCTGCCCACTGCTCGCCCCAAAGCCGGCACTTGTCCTCCGCGCCAGTGCAGGGTGGCCTTGCCTGGAGCTTCGCGTTCCAGCGTGGCCCATGCCCGCGCGCACGCGGCAGATGCTCTGCGCCAGTGGCAGATCGACGACGACATCGTCGAGGCTCTGCGGCTCATCGTCAGTGAACTCGTCACCAACGCCGTGGTCCACACAGCGAGTCGGACCATCGAGATCACTGTGTCCGTCACCGCCACTGAGGCCGTCGTGACCGTCACCGACCAGGGACTGTTCGGAACACCCGTCGCAAGGGAGGCGCGCCCCGAGGAAGAACACGGACGAGGCCTGGCCCTCGTCGAGGCCCTGGCCACCCGATGGGAGTCCACACCACTCGCCGACGGGACCCAAGTTGAGGCCGCGGTCACTCTCCCTGAACAGGCGACAGACGCGCTGTGACAGGGCAAGAGGCTCCTCACACACCCGCCCTCCATGCGCCGCGGGCAGACTCGGCCTTGGCCGTGGACCAGGCCCCGCCGCAGAGAATCCACGCCCGGCAACCGCCTCAAGCGCCGGTCCCCGGTTCCTTCTGGTGCGATGCTGCCCCTCACCTCTGCGGCGGCCGCATGATCTGGCTGGGCGGACAGGCCTGCTGGACACCTGGGCAGGCGCCGGCCTGGATCGGATGGCGAGCCGGACACGTTGCCGACAAGTTCGATGACCAACTGGCCCGGCCGGTGCGCGCATGGACCCAAGACCATGCCGAGCATCAACGGGCGAGCGGACAGCTTGCTAGGGGGATCACCTACTCGCTTGTCGTCTGCGACGGCAGCGTCCAGTTCGTCCTGGCAGCCACGCCCGGCGTTTTCGACCTCGACGGTGAGAGTGCGCCATGAGGCATGCCCTGCCGCACCTTCCTCGCGGCGGCACTCCATAGATCTCTGCCCGGTGGCCCGGATGACCTCTGCCCCGGCCATTGGGCAGGGCCCAACCCCGGCGCGCGAGAACCCCCTGTGCCGGGCCGTTCCACAACTGCCGCAACGGATCAGGGAGGAACCATGACCAACCTCGGGTTGCCCACCGTCCCCCCGCAGCCCCGCAGCCCCGCACGGAACTGACGGGTGGATTCGGGTACGCGTCTCAGGTGTCGAGCAGGCCCGGCCTGCGGTGCGGGAACTCGATGGGGCCCGCGGTGTTGGCCCGCGACAAGAGCAAGAGCTGGTCAACGTACCCGCCACCATGGCGTAGAGTCGTGTTTACCGACGCGGGGTGGAGCAGCTCGGTAGCTCGCTGGGCTCATAACCCAGAGGTCGCAGGTTCAAATCCTGTCCCCGCTACTGCATTACCGCAGGGCCCGGATCCCCACGGATCCGGGCCCTGCGGTGTAGAGGCCCCCGTGGGTCGCGCCCTCGATGAGGAAGAGCTCGATGCTCTCGCCGGCTGGGGCTATGACGCCCTCGCTGAAGGTCAGCGTCGGTTGCGGCCTCGGTGCCGACGGTCATCGGCAGCGGACACGGGGCGATCATGTCGACGTCGGCGAAGGCATCGTCCTGGTCAAGTTGACGCCGCGCGCGGGCCGGGTAGACGGGTGCTGGATGTGGGGACGCGGACCGGTAGCGCTGGCACGCTGGCCCTTTCGAAGCGTTATGCAGGCAGCCTTCGGCCACACCACTGGCTACGCGAGACCCAGGCGCGTCGCCTCCTCGACCGGATCACACGCACCGTCATCACCGCCTTCGGCGTGCGGCTCGCTTTGAGCGACTGCAGCCGGCCCGCCACGCCCCAGAGCAGTGCTCAGCGCCGGGCCCAGATCAGGATGGCGGCGAGTTGAAGAGCGGGCTCGTAGGCGTTGGCCGGCTTGTCGGTTCGCAGGGCAAGGCCGCGCCACTGCCTGAGGCGTGCGATACACCGCTCGACCGTATTGCACTGCGCGTATGCCTCACTGTCGAAAGCTGGTGGGCGACCTCCCTCGCGGCTTCGGCGCAATTCCCATCCCGGTCACGGACTGCGGGAGTTGCAGGGGCCGGGCGTCGGCGATGAGTTCCAGGGTCGTACCGGGTCTACGGGACAGCGACCGCCGACGAGAGGACCGATCATGCCCACCGCCGAGACCGCGCGGAACCCCGACGCCGTCCCGCCGATCACGGACACTGAACGGCAGACCGCGTCGGGCAAGGTGCTCTGGCACTTCACGATGTCGCTGGACGGCTTCGTGGCGGGGCCAGCCCATTGCCTGGACTGGATGACAGGCGTCGCGTCGCGGCCCGGCCTGGTCGAGGAGTACACGCAGTCGACCGGCGCCGTGCTGGGAGGCCGGGACGGCTGGGACGCCTACCCCGACGCGAGCGCGACCTACGGCGGCCAGTGGCAGGGGCCCGTGTTCGTCCTCACCCACCGTCCCGAGGAGCTGAAGCCCGTCGACGGCGTGACGTTCCTCAACTGCGATGTGGCCGAGGCGGTCCGGATCGCTCTGGACGCCGCCGGGGGCAAGAATCTTGAGGTCCTGTCACCCTCGATCGGCCGTCAGCTCCTGGAGCGTGGGCTCATTGACGAGATCGACCTGCACATCGCGCCGGTCCTGCTCGGCGACGGGATCCGCCTGTTCGACAACCCGGGCGGCTCGCCGGTCCGGCTCGGCCTTGTCAACGGCAGCGATCCGTCGCTCGTGGTGAACGTGCGCTACCGCCTGGCCGCCGCCGGTTGAACCGTCGGCATCGATACCGCCGCCTCGTCGCCCGGCAGGGGTTCTCAGGGGGCGGCGCCTCTATTCTGTTGCCGCTCGTGTCCTATCAGTTACACCTCGGGGGAAACACGTGAACGCCTGGAACCCGGGCGGGCAGCCGCCCTATGACCCGCGGGCAGGGCACCCGCCCCAGCCCGGCCCGTACCCGCCACCGCCGCCCCAGGGCCCGTACCCGCCGCGGATCCCGCACCCCTACGGGCCCCAGCCGTACCCGCCGCACCCCGGCCCGCCGGTATCGCCCGGCCCCTTGCGCCGGCTGTGGCTGAGGATCGGCCCCATCCACGCCGCCCGCAGGGTGTTCAAGCCGTCCCGCCCCGGCATAGTCGACGACGCCTTCGTCGCCCGCGTCCAGAAGATCCGCACGCTGGTCGGTCTGGGCGCTGTGGTGTGGATGTCAGTGGCCTACAAGGTCGCCCAGTCGGTGGGTGACATCGCCGACGACCGGCTGAGCCAGTCCTGGAACAGCGTCCTGATGCTGTCGGTGACCTTCCCCGTCGCCGTGGGCGTCCTGCTCGCCCTCGCCGCGCCCTCCGCCCGCCGTGAACTGCTGCGCCGGGCCGCCAGGTGTTTCGGCGCGATCGTGGCCATAGTGGCCGCGGTCGGCGTGTTCCCGGCCGCCGTGCTCTCCGGCTTCGTCGACGGCCGGTTCGCCACCAGCCCGGCGATGGCCGTCGTCACCTACGGCACGACGATCCTGACGTTCCTGTGGGTGGTGCCCTTCATGTTCTGGGGCATCGGCCTGGCACTCGTACACGTCTTCCGCACCGCGGACATCCACGAGACCGTGCCGCCGCTGCTGGCGATGACGCTGGTCTGGGAGATGACGCTCGTCGACCTGTTCACCGGTGCCTACGCGGGCGTGCCGGGCCCGCTCCGGGTGCTGTTCATGCTCGGCGCCCCGGTCTCGGTGACCGCGGTCGGCCTGTGGGAACTGCACCGGCTGCGCGCGTACTACGGCATCGCGGTCCGCGACATGCTGATGCGGCAGCCGAGTTAGCCAGGTCAGCCGGGGCGAGCACCCTGCGTTTAGTGACTCGCCGATCGCGAGCGTACGTTCGTACATTCCAGAGTGTACGATCGTACGCATGACGACGACGGACTACTTCGCGGACGACCCGCGGACGAACCTGGAGCGCATGCTCGCGGGTGACCTCTACATCGCCGACGATCCGGAGATCGGCCGGCGTCAGCGGCGGGCGATGCAGTTGGCCGCCCGCTACCAGGACGCCTTCATCGAGGACGCCGACAAGGCCCGGCCGATCCTGGCCGACCTGCTCGAGTCCGTGGGGGAGGGCGTCGAGGTGCGGCCGCCGCTGTACGTCGACTACGGCAGCAACATCACCATCGGTGCCCGCACCTTCGTCAACTACCACCTCACCGCGCTCGACGTCGCCCGGATCACCATCGGCGAGGACTGCCAGATCGGCCCCAACGTCCAACTCCTCACCCCCACCCACCCGGTGGAGCCGCAGCCCCGCCGCGACAAGCTGGAAGCCGCGCTGCCCATCACCATCGGCGACAACGTCTGGCTCGGCGGCGGCGTCATCGTGTGCCCCGGAGTGACCATCGGGGACAACTCCGTCATCGGCGCCGGGGCTGTCGTCACCAAGGACATTCCGGCGAACGTCGTGGCCGTCGGCAACCCCGCCCGCCCCGTCCGCACCCTCTGACCGGCGTCCCCATGGCCACCGGACGCACGGACCCGCACCGCCGCGAGCGCATCCTCGCCGCCACCCTCGACCACATCGCCGAAGAGGGCGTCGCCGGGGTCTCCCACCGCAAGATCGCCGTACGCGCCGACGTGCCGCTCGGCTCGATGACCTACCACTTCGCCGGCATCGACGACCTGTTGCGCGAGGCCTTCACCCGGTTCGCCGACGAGATCGTGGCCGTGTTCGAGCGGCACCTGGCCGACGTCGAGACCTCCGAGCGGGCCCGCGAAGCCGTCACCGACCTCATCCACGCGCTGTCCGCAGGTTCACGGCGCGATCTCGTACTCACCCACGAGCTCTACGCCCTCGCCGCCCGCCGCGACGAGTACCGCGAACTCACCCACGCCTGGATGGCCCGCAGCCGCGACCTCCTGGAGCGGCACTTCGACGCGGACACCGCCCGCCAACTGGACGCGCTGATCGAGGGGTTGGTCCTGCACCGCTCCCTCGATACTGCCCCGCAGAGCCGCGAACTCACTCGGGCGGCCGTGCGGCACATGACCTCCGGCTGATCCCGGCCTGATCTCCGGCCAACCCCCAGTGCGTAGCCGGCCTCGAGCCGCCCGTGGGGTGCGGACCTGACCCCGCAACCCCACGGGCTCCCATCCGCCGGCCCGCGCACTAGTGTCTGATCGCCACCGCCAGGACACGGTGGCGTTCGACGAGGAGGGTGGCCGCGATGACGCAGCAGTTCGGTGACTACCAGCACGAGATCTACTTCAACGCGCTCGGGGGCGTCGTCCCCGAGCTGCCCATGGCCTTCGCGGAACTGGAGCAGCGGGCCAGCCAGGCGCTCGCCCCGTCCGTGTGGTCATACGTCGCGGGAGGCGCGGGCGACGAGTTCACCCAGCGCCAGAACGTCACCGCGTTCGAACAGTGGGGGCTCGTGCCGCGCATGTTCGTCGGGGCGAGCAAGCGGGACCTGAGCGTCGACCTCTTCGGACTGAAGCTCGACAGCCCCCTGTTCATGTGCCCCATCGGCGTGATCGGGCTCTGCGGACAGGACGGGCACGGGGACCTCGCGACGGCACGGGCCGCCGCGCGCACGGGAGTTCCGATGGTGGCCTCCACCCTGTCCGCGGACCCCATGGAGGACGTGGCCAAGGAGTTCGGCGACACCCCCGGCTTCTTCCAGCTCTACACGCCGACCGACCGCGACCTCGCCGAGAGCCTCGTCAGCCGCGCGGAGGCGGCCGGCTTCAAGGGCATCGTCGTCACCATGGACACCTGGGTCACCGGCTGGCGGCCCCGCGACCTGTCCACCGGCAACTTCCCCCAGCTGCGCGGCCACTGCCTCAGCAACTACACCTCCGACCCGGTCTTCCGCTCCCGGCTCCCGCAGGGCCGCGCCGATGACACACAGGCCGTCGTCATGCAGTTCGCGAGCGTCTTCGGCAACCCCCTGACGTGGGACGACCTCCCCTGGCTGCGCTCGCTCACCAACCTTCCGCTGATCGTCAAGGGCCTGTGCCACCCCGAGGACGTACGACGCGCCAAGGACGGCGGCGTCGACGGCATCTACTGCTCGAACCACGGCGGACGGCAGGCCAACGGAGGACTCGCCGCCATCGACGCCCTGCCCGACGTGGTGGAGGCCGCCGACGGTCTGCCCGTCCTGTTCGACTCGGGCGTGCGCTCCGGATCCGATGCGGTCAAGGCGCTCGCCCTCGGCGCGACGGCGGTCGGCATCGGCCGCCCCTACGCCTACGGCCTCGCCCTCGGCGGCGTCGACGGCATCGTCCACGTACTGCGGTCCCTGCTCGCGGAGACCGACCTGATCATGGCTGTGGACGGTTACCCGACGCTCGCCGATCTCACTCCGCAGGCGCTGCGTCGCCGCCACTGACCTCGGGCGCGTCGGGCGCGGCCCGGTCCAGCTCGACGCCGAACTGGGCCCCGGCCAGCAGCGCCAGGTTCGACACCCACAGCCAGACGAGGAACACGACGCCCCCCGCCAGGGAGCCGTAAAGCTTGCTGTAGGTGCCGAACTGCGAGGCGTAGAACGTGAAACCGGCCGACGCGACGAGCCAGATCAGCGCGGCCAGCAGACCACCCGGCAGGCCGTGCCGCCACCCTCGGGCGGCGGGCGGCCCCGACCGGAACAGGACCAGGACGAGCAGCGCCACCAGGCACAGCAGGGCAGGCCACTTGAGGAAGTTCCAGGCCGCGGCGACCGTGTCGCCGAGCCCGAGCCAGCGCCCGAGGGACTGGGCGAGGGATCCGCTGAGCACGAGGACGAGCGCGCTGGCCACGAGGAGCGCGAGCAGGGTGCAGGCGGTCAGCAGGATGCGGTGGGCCTTGCGCCACACGGGCCTGGTGTCGCGGACCCCGTGCAGCGTGTGCAGGGCCCGGCGGAACACCGCCGAGTAGCTCGATGCCGACCACAGGGCGCTGACGGCGCCCGCGATCGTCATGGTGAGGGCGGCGGAACGCTCGTGTGCCATGTGGCGCAGCACTCCGTGCAGGGCGGCGCCCGACTCGGCCGGCGCCCAGGCCGTCACATGCGCGATCAGGGCGTCCGTCGTCGCCGGGCTGACCAGACCGATGAGCGAGACGGTCACGAGCATGGCGGGCAGCAGGGCGAGGATCGCGTAGTACGTCAACGCCGCGGCCCAGTCCGACACGTCGTCGTTCCACATTGACACCGGCGTGCGACGCAGCGCCGCCCACAGCCGGGGCCAGGACATCGACGTCTCGCCCGGCACGGGGCTGTCGCCGGGGTCGTTGTCGCCTTCGTCGGCGGAGGAGGCGGACGTGGCGGGGGAGGGGACGGTTCGGGTGACCTGGTCCGTCGGCCGGGTTCCCAAGGCGTGCTCGTCTCGGTCGGAGGGCGCCCGACGGCCTCGGCGGGAGTGCCGGGGCGCGCGGGACATGGCCCGCGATCATCTCATCGCCGACCCCGCAGCCTGCCGGGGGAGTCGTGGATCAGGGGAGTACGGGTACGTTTCGCGCGGTCCAGTCGGCGAGGACGCGTGCGCAGCCGGCGACCGTTTCGCGCCAAGTCCTGGCCGCGCCGTCGCCCGCCTCGTCGCTGACGTGCTTGACGATGCGCAGCGGAACACCGGCCTGCTGGGCGGCGGACGCGAGAGCGTAGCCCTCCATGTCGACGAGCGGAGCGAGCGCGGCCAGGCGGGCGCGGGCCGCCTCGTCGGAGATGAAGGAATCGCCGGTCGCGAGGACAGGCCCACCGTCCTCGGGCAGGCCGATCGGCGCACCGTAGATCTCGCCCGTCAGGGAGGCGAGCACAGCGTTGTCCAGGTCGTGCTGGATCACGGATCCGATGACGTGGGTGCCCGCCCAGCCGGGGCGCAGCGCACCCGCCGTGCCCAGGTTCACGACGCCAGAGGGGTGCGGGCCGCGGGCCAGGACGGTGGCCAGCGCGGTCGCCGCGTTGACCTTGCCCATGCCGGTGAGCAGGACAGGGAGGTCCGTGTCGAGGAACTGCGCCTCTTCCTTCACGGCCAGCACGAGCAGGGGACGGCCGGCGGCGATCTCACCTATAAGTTCCATGGCGCAACGGTAGCCGCGGGGTGGTCGCCCACTCGCAGCCGGGGCATGGAACGTCCGGTCAGCGGCTGCGCACCGCGCCGCGCGCCACAGAGGTCAACAGCATCCCGATGGTGAGTCCGACGGCGAGATAGACGGCGGCCGTGCCGACCTTCGTCACGATGGGCACCGACGTGGTGAAGGGCAGCAGCACCGTCCCTTCTCTTGCGTGGGTATCCCTAGCTTCGGCCGGGGCGGGAGACGCATCTCGGGGCTGCTCTGACGGGTCATGTGTGCATGGGTGTTCTGTCTGCGGAGGGTTTGTCAGTGGCCTCGGCTAGGTTGCTCACAAGAGCTGAGGGGGGTGGGTCGGGTGATGCGTGCGTACAAGTTCCTCATGCGGCCCACGGTGCGGCAGGCTCAGGCGCTGGGCGAGATGCTGCGTGATCACTGTTCGCTGTACAACGGAGCGTTGCAGGAGCGCCGTGACGCCTACCGGCACGTCAGCAAGACGACGGTCCGGTACGGGCAGCAGTCCGCACAGCTCAAGGACATCCGGTCCTTCGACCCGGAGCGTCAGGGCCGTTGGTCGTTCTCCAGTCAGCAGGCCACGCTCCGGCGGTTGGACAAGGCGTTCGCAGCGTTCTTTCGCCGGGTCAAGTCCGGTGAGAAGCCGGGCTATCCGCGTTTTCGTGGGGTGAACTGGTTCGACACGGTGGAGTTCCCGAAGGACGGGGACGGCTGCCGGTGGGACTCCACGCCGCACGATCCGGTGACGCGCGTCCGGCTGCAAGGTGTCGGGCACGTCAAGGTGCACCAGCACCGGCCCGTGGCCGGCAGGGTGAAAACGGTCAGCGTGAAGCGTGAGGGCGGTCAGTGGTTCGTGGTGCTGACCGTCGAGCAGGTCCAGACTGAACCGCTGCCCGCGACGGGTTCCGTCATCGGGATTGACCTGGGCATAGCCAACTTCCTCGCCACCTCTGACGGCGAGTTCGTGCCCAACCCGCGCCACGGGCGCAGCAACGCCGCGAAGCTCGAAGCCGCACAGCAGGCCCTCTCGAGGTTTCCGCGTGTGCGCCGTGACAGGCGGTCAGCCAATCACAGGCGAGCGGTTGAGAAGGTCGCGAAGCTGCACCGCAAGGTGCGCCGCCAGCGCCTGGACCACGCACACAAAACCGCGCTTGATCTCGTGCGCGAACACGATTTCATCGCGCACGAAGATCTCAAGATCCGCAACATGGTCCGGCGTGCCGCGCCGAAGCCCGACCCCGGGATGCCGGGCGGCTTCCTGCCCAACGGGGCCGGCGCGAAGACCGGACTCAACCGCTCGATCGCCGATGCCGGATGGGGGGTGTTCTTGACGATCCTGGCCGCCAAGACACCTCACGGAGCTAGGTCGTCAAGCAGCTTCGAGAAGTTGTGTGGGGAAGGCGAGGTTCTCGTCGAACAGGATGTGCTTCTGGAGGCAGTGGTAGAGCTGGCCGATCATCTTGTTGAAGAGGTTTCTCTGAGCGGCGGCGTGCCAGTCCCCGGCCTCGCGGCGGCGGTCGTAGTGGGCCTTTGCGCCCGGTGAGTGGGTCAGTGAGGCGAAGGCCCACAGGTAGCCGGCGTGGTTGAGCCGGTCGTTCTTCACCCAGCGTCTGGTGATGCTGGACTTCTTGCCGGACGCCCTGGTGATGGGGGACGCACCGGCGTAGGCCTTCATACCGCGGGCAGTGGCGAAGCGGGCGTGGTCGTCCCCGATCTCAGCGAGGATCCGGGCGCCGAGCTGGGTGCCGAGCCCGGGGAGGCTCAGGATGATCTCGGCGTCCGGATGCTGAGGGAAAACCTCTTCAACCGCCTCGGCGAGCTGGTCGGCGGCCGTGCAGGCGGCTTCGAGCTGCCGCAGCAGAGCGAGCATCTGCTTGCCGAGCGCGTCCTCGACCAGTGGCGGCTGGTGCGCGTATTCGGCCCGCAGGACCTCGCGGATGCGCTCGGCGTCGGCATCGATCCGGCGCTGGCGGCCGGCGCGCTTGAGCGCCGAGCGCAGTTGCGCGAGCGACAGCCGGGCCGCCCGCGAGGGCGTGGGGGCGAGCTCCAGCAGGACGCGGGTCTCGGGGCGGCAGAGACCGTTCTGCCAGTGCAGGTAGGCGTCGAGGGCGGCGGGGAAGTACTCGCGCAGGAGCGAGCGGAGCTGGTTGGCGAGCTGCTGCCGGTTCCAAACGGCATCCTGCTGGGCGCGGGCGAGGACGGCGATGGCGCGGGCGAGATCGCTGTCCTGGGGCAACGGCCGGTGGGCGTGCATATCGGTGCGGAGGATGTTCGCCAGGACGAGGGCGTCGCCGGGGTCGGACTTCTTCCGTGTGACCGCGTGGCGGTCGCGGTAGCGTGCGGCGGCCATCGGGTTGATGGCGTAGACCTGGCGCTTCCCGGTGCGCAGGACCGCGACGAGCAGGCCGCGGGAGGTCTCGATGGCGACCGGGATCGGGTTGTCCTCGGTGTCGCCGTGCTCGGCGAGCAGATCCAGCAGGATCTTGTAGCCGGTCGCGTCGTCGGTGATGTGGCGCTTGGCCAGGAGCGTGCCGTCGTCGTCGACCAGGGCGACGTCGTGTGTCTTCTCGGCCCAGTCGATGCCGCAGTAGATCAACTTTCCCTCCTCGAAGTGTGGGTGTTTGCGCTGGTCACGAGCGCATGCGGGGCCACGCAGCGACCTAATTCCAGGCCTCGATCAAGGAACGGGCCGACACCTCACAAGCCGTTCGTGGCACCAGCTCACCGCACAGGCCCCGGTCTGTTCCCAGAGCTCAGACGGCTCGGGGAATGCAAGAGATCACCGTGCGACGGGCTCGCACCACCAACTCCAACGAGTGATCAAGCAAACGGTGTTGACGCCGCTGGCGGCAGTGAAGGCGCCGAACACCGCCGATCTTGGCGGAGACATCATGGCCGGGCTGAAAGAAGGCGTGTGTCCGGAGCCCACACAACCGCCAGCAGCGTCAGTGCTGGGTGGGTGGCGGCCACGAGAGCACCGAATGGCGCCGCTCTCTGGGAAGGCATCTTGGCCGTGACGTTGAGAGGTATCCACCGGCACTCTCGAGACCACCACCCGCCAGCTGGGTTGCGCAGCCGTGCTCGTCGCAGACCTTCGGCCCGGCGGAGTGCAGGCGTCACAACCCGTTCGAACCACCTCACCGACCGGCGAGGGCCGGTGAGCTCGTTACACGGGAATTAGGCTGAAAGCGCCGGACGGGAAGTGATCGCCGTGAACCCCCGCAACACGTCCCGCCAGTGCCCCGAATGCGGGTACACCGGCGCGGAGAACCGGCCCACACAGGCAAAGTTCCACTGCGTCTCGTGCGGCCACACAGCGCACGCGGACACCGTGGGCGCCACCAACGTTCTACGGGCCGGGCTGGTCCGTCGCGAAGCCGCACCGGCGTAGCGAGAAGCCCCCTCATCTATGAGGGGGAGGAGTCACGACGAGCGTCGCCAGCGTGACGATCCAGGCGAAGAACCGCCCGGGCTGCGGTGTGCCCAGGCACAGGAGATGCAGAAGCAGCGTCGCGACGAGGGCCGCGACGGCGGCGCCGCCCGCGAGCAGTCCGGTGGACGCGTCCCCCATCGCGCCGTCGCGCTCCGGCGCGAACGCGGCGACGCCGAGGACACCGCGGACGAGGAACACCGGCCACGGCGGTCAGTGCGGCGACGAGCGCTGTCATCAGGCCGCCGGACCAGATCTTGCGGGCGTCGACGCGCGACTGCGGGGGCGGTGGGCTGTCGACGTACGTCCCGTACGCGGGGTAGAAGGGGTGCGCCGGGTCGGTCCCGTAGAGCTGGTGCGGATCTTGCCCGTGGCTGGGTTCCTGGCCATAGGGCGTATGCGGTGTCTCCATGAGGTTTTCCCCTCCGTCCGGATGCTTGGCTCAAGCCAACACAGGGGCGGCGGCGTGGCGCGAGCGGGCATGGGCCGCGGGCCGGAGGGGGCGTGGGGTCAGTCGCGGCCGACGGCCGGGGTGCCTGCGCGTGGTGTGAGGCCGAGCAGTCGCAGGTACATCGCCGTCAGGTCGGCGACCGCCCGGTCCCGGCAGGCCGGGTCGGCGGCCACAGCCCGGGCGAAGCCCGCGACCATACCGGCCGCGGCGGTGGCCACGGACTCCGGCGAACCTGCGGGCTCGGCCAGGCCCTGGCGCACCAGACGGGCGATGTAGCGCGCGGTGCGCCCGCGGGGGCGGTCGCTGATCTCGTCGCGGAGCACGCGCATCGCCGGATCCGTGAGCGACTGGTGTTCGAGCACGGTCATGAAGGCGAGGTTGTCCACGTAGGCGTCCAGGAAGGCCGCGTTGGTCCGCTCGGCGAGCAGGTAGGGGTCCTCGGCCTCGGGGTCCGCCGCTTCCTGCGCCGCGAGGAACCGGTCGCGCAGATCGGCGGCGAGCACGGCGAAGACGTCCTGCTTGGAGGCGAAGTAGACGTAGAACGTGGCGCGGCCGACGTCGGCCTGCGCCGTGATGTCGGCGATCGTCGTGCGCGCGTAGCCCCGCTGCTCGAAGACCGTGCGGGCCGCGGTGAGCAGCCGGGCACGGGTGGCGCTGTCCTGGCGGTCCAGTTTGTCGCGCACGGTCCAGGAGTTTCTCGCGATCGGCATGGCCCCAGCTTATTGACGTTGACGACGGCGTCAACGCAGACTGGGCCCGCCATTGACGTTGACGCCAGCGTCAACGCACCGGCGCGTCGGCATATCCGGCACGCCCGGAGCCGTCATGTACAGCCCGAAGCCGTCACGTACAGAAGGCCCGCGTCATGGGCCCGCGGAGGAGACGTCCGATGACAGGTGTGCTGATCGCCAACCGTGGCGAGATCGCGGTCCGGATCCACCGCGCGGCGTCGGCGCTCGGCCTGCGGACCGTGGCCGTGCACTCCGCGGACGACCGCTCGGCGGCCCATGTGCGGCTCGCCGACGAGGCCCACCTGCTCAAGGGCGACGGCGTGGCCGCCTATCTCGACGCGCGCCAGATCGTCGGGATCGCCGGGCGCGCGGGGTGCGATCTGGTCCATCCCGGCTACGGGTTCCTCAGCGAGAACGCCGATTTCGCGAAGGCGTGTGCCGAGGCGGGGCTGACCTTCGTGGGGCCCACCCCGGAACTCCTCGCCCTCTTCGGCGACAAGGCGAGCTCACGGGCGCTCGCCGTCCGGCACGGCGTCCCCGTCCTCGCGGCGACCGGCGCCCCGACCTCGCTCCCGCAGGCCACGGAGTTCCTCGCCGGCGTGCGCGACGGCGTCATGGTGAAGGCGGTCGCCGGGGGAGGGGGCCGCGGCATGCGCGCCGTGCACGACGCGGCGGACCTCGCCTGGGCCTACGAGCGCTGCCGCTCCGAGGCCGAGCGCGCCTTCGGCAACGGCGACGTCTACGTCGAGCAACTGCTGCCCCGCGCCAAGCACATCGAGATCCAGGTCGTCGGGGACGGCACCGGCCAGGTCACCCACCTGTGGGACCGGGAGTGCTCGGTCCAGCGCCGCAACCAGAAGCTGATCGAGGTCGCGCCCAGCCCGTGGCTCCCCGCGCGCACGCGTGACCTGCTGATCGAGTCCGCGGTCACGATGGCTTCGGCGACCCGGTATCTCGGCCTCGGGACCTTCGAGTTCCTCGTCGACGCGGACGACCCGGACGCCTCCTACTTCATCGAGACCAACCCGCGCCTCCAGGTCGAGCACACCATCACCGAGGAACTCACCGGCGTGGACCTGGTGGCCACCCAACTGCGCCTCGCCCAGGGCAGGTCGCTGGCCGAACTCGGCCTCCTTCAGGAGGACATCCCGCGGCCGCGCGGCTTCGCGATCCAGACCCGCGTCAACCTCGAAGAGCTGTCCGCGGACGGCACGGCCCGCGCCTCGCAGGGCACGCTGACGGTCTTCGAGGCACCCGGCGGCCCCGGCGTGCGCGTGGACACCCACGGCCGCGCGGGCCTGGAGATCAGGGGCTCCTACGACTCCCTCGTCGCCAAGGTGATCACGCGTACGGTCCGGGGCGACTTTGCCGACGCGGCCGGGAAGGCGGCCGGAGCGCTCGGCGAGTTCACGCTCTGCGGAGTCCCGTCGAACCTGCCGCTCCTTCGCGCGGTCCTGCGCCATGAGGCCTTCCGGGACGGCACGGTGACGACTGCCTTCGTCAACGAACACCTCGACAAACTCGTACCGGGAGCCGCCCCTTCCCAGGAGGGGCACGGCTCGGTCCTCACCGCGCTCTCCGCGGGCAGTGTCGTCGATGTCTGTGTGGAGCCGGGCGCCGAGGTGGCGGCCGGGGCGCCACTCGTCGTACTCGAGGCGATGAAGATGGAACACGTCCTGACGGCGCCGCGCGGGGGAGTGGTGCGCGAGGTCCGCGCGAGCGTCGGGGACGTCGTCCCGGCCGGCGCCGAACTCGTCGTCTTCGCACCGTCGGAGGGCGAGGAGAGTGTCGATGAGGCGGCGGCCGACGTCGATCTCGATGTCAGGCCCGACCTCGCCGAGGTCGTCGAGCGCCATCGCGTCACTCTCGACGAGGCGAGGCCGCAGGCCGTCGAGCGTCGCAGGCGCACTGGCCACCGCACCGCACGCGAGAACCTGGCCGACCTCTGCGACCCGGGCACCTTCACCGAATACGGCGCCCTGGCGATCGCCGCGCAGCGCCGCCGCCGCACCCTCGACGAACTGATCGCGAGCACACCGGCCGACGGCATCGTCACCGGCGTCGCCCAGATCAACGGCACCCGGTTCGGCGACCGGCGCAGCCAGTGCGCCGTCCTCGCCTACGACTACACGGTCCTCGCCGGCACACAGGGGATGCTCAACCACAAGAAGACCGACCGCATGCTCGAACTCGCCGAGCGGCAGCAGATCCCGGTCGTGCTCTTCGCCGAGGGCGGCGGCGGACGCCCCGGCGACACCGACATGATGGCCGTCGCCGGACTCGACGTCCCCACCTTTGCCACCCTCGCCCGCCTCAGCGGGCAGGTGCCGACGGTCGGCATCGTCGCCGGGCGCTGCTTCGCGGGCAACGCCGCGCTCCTCGGCTGCTGCGACGTCGTCATCGCGACCGCCGATGCCACCGTCGGTATGAGCGGGCCCGCGATGATCGAGGCGGGCGGCCTCGGGCAGTTCCTGCCCGAGGAGGTCGGACCGATGCCGGTCCAGGTCCCGAACGGCGTCGTCGACATCCTGGTGGACGACGAGGCTGAGGCCGTGGCGGTCGCCAAGCAGTACCTCTCGTACTTCCAGGGCGACTTGAGCGACTGGGACTGCGCGGACCAGCGCCTTCTGCGGCACGTCGTCCCGGAGAACCGGCTGCGCGCGTACGACGTCCGGGAGGCGGTCACCCTCCTCGCCGACACCGGCTCGGTCCTGGAACTGCGCCGCGAGTTCGGCGTCGGCGTCATCACCGCACTCGTGCGCGTCGAGGGGCGGCCGATGGGCCTGGTCGCCAACAACCCGCAGCATCTCGGCGGCGCCATCGACAGCGACGCCGCTGACAAGATGGCCCGCTTCCTGCAACTCTGCGACGCACACGGCCTGCCCGTGATCACCCTGTGCGACACCCCGGGGTTCATGGTCGGCCCGGACGCCGAGAAGACCGCGACCGTACGGCACTTCAGCCGGCTCTTCGTCGCGGGAGCCCACCTCAGCGTGCCCCTCTTCTCCGCCGTCCTGCGCAAGGGCTACGGCCTCGGCGCGATGGCCATGACCGGCGGCGGCTTCCGGGCCCCCACGGCGATGGTCTCCTGGCCCACCGGCGAGATCGGCCCGATGGGCCTCGAAGGCGCCGTCCGGCTCGGCTACCGCCGCGAACTCGAAGCCATCGCCGACCCGCAGGAGCGCCAGGCCACGTACGAGGCGCTCCTCGCGGAGCAGTACGAGCAGGGCAAGGCGCTCAACGCCGGGACGACCTTCGAGGTCGACGACGTGATCGACCCGGCCGACACCCGCCGCTGGATCACCACGACGTTCGCCCAGCACCCCACACATCCGCACCCGCGCCCGCCCGAGGGGCACACCCGCCGTCGCTTCGTCGACACGTGGTGACGCCGGTGCGGTGAAGGTCCAGGTAGGTCAGGTCGGGACAACAACCGAGCAGCCGCATGAAGATCGAGGAGTACCTGGAGGATCTGCGCGCCCGTCAGGCCCGGGTCCGCCCGCACGGCACACCGTCCGACGTCGTGTACCCGCTGGGCGAGATCCCCGTGCCGGACCATGTCGCGCACTGGGCGCGGCTGCGCCCCGACCGGGCCGCGGTCGTCTTCGAGGGCCGCACCGTCACCTACCGCGAACTGGACGAGCTGAGCCGCCGCGTGGCGGGACGCCTCGCCTTCGAGGGGGTCGGCGCGGGTGACCGGGTCGCCGTCCACCTGCCCAACTGCCCCCAGTTCCTGATCGCCTTCCTGGCCGTGCTGCGCCTCGGCGCGGTGCACGTGCCGGTCAACCCGATGTTCCAGGGCGCCGAGCTCGCCTACGAACTCGATGACTGCGGCGCCGAGACCGTCATCACCCTCGACACCTCGCTCCCGCTGCTCGCTTCCGTACGCCAACAGACGGCGGTGCGGCGGGTGTTCGTCACCTCGCTCACCGAGATGGCCTTGGCCGCTACCGCACCGGACGCCCTGGCGATCGAGGGGCTCGCGGTCCACACATGGGCGCAGGCCGTGGCGCACGAGCCGGCCGACGGCGCCCCGGCCGACCTCGACACCCTGGCCGCGCTGAACTACACCGGCGGCACGTCAGGCCTCCCCAAGGGCTGCATGCACACCCAGCGGCACATGATCTACACCATCGCCACCAGCGCCGCGGCCACCCGCCAGACGGCCGACGGCGAGGTCGTGGTCCTGTGCTACATCCCCGTGTTCTGGATCGCGGGCGAGGATCTGGGCATCCTCAACCCCCTGATGCTGGGCGGCACTTCGGTCCTCATGCCCCGCTGGGACCCGGCCCGCGTCCTGCGGGCGATCGACACGCACAAGGTCACCACCATGGTCGGCACCGTGGAGAACTACCTCGAACTACTCGACCGGCCCGACTTCGCCTCGTACGACCTGAGTTCCCTCGTCGACCCGCTCTGCACCTCGTTCATCCGCAAACTCGACGTCGGCGTCCGGCGACGCTGGGCGGCCGCCGCGGGCACCCACTCCGTCCTGCGCGAGGCCGCGTACGGCATGACCGAGACGCACACCATCGACGTGACGCCCTACGGGTTCCAGGACGGTGACCAGGATCTGCATGCCGAACCCGTCTTTTGCGGACTGCCCATGCCCGGCACGGACATCGCCGTGGTGTCGCCCGTCACCGGTGAACCGCTGCCGCTCGGCGAGGCGGGCGAGATCGTCGTGCGCAGCCCCTCGGTGACGACCGGCTACTGGAACAAGCCCGACGCCACGGCGCGGCAACTGCGTGACGGCTGGCTGCACACCGGGGACAACGGGCGGATCAACGACGACGGCTGCCTGCACTACCTCGGCCGCGACAAGGACCTCATAAAATTGAAGGCTCCCCTCCCTGGAGGGAGGAGATTCTCTACCCTCCAGGGCTGTGCGGGGATTTACGGCTCAGGCAGCCTCCTGGTCCAGCGGACCAGGAGGTCTTACGCCCTCGGCACCGTCCGGGTTCCAACCTGCCCGGACCAGCATCACGCGGGCGGAGTTCTTATCCCGGGGGGACACGGCTCCGCACACGGTGCAGGCGTACGTTCTCATCGAGAGAGGGAGTGCGTGCTTGGTTCTCGCTGCGCACTGCGCACATTCCATCGTGGTGTGCGCCGGGTGCACGAGACGGACGTCCCGTGCGTGTTTGCGGCCCATCTCGACCAGGGCGCGCTTCGTCGCGGCGATGGCGGCGTCGGCCGCTGTGCGGGCCATCGTGGTCTTCGCGAGGAACTTCGGCCGGAAGTCCTCCACCGCAACCCCGTCATGGCCACGCATCACGGACGTGGCCCACTTGCGGCCGGTGTCCTCACGCTGCCTCGCGATCTTCTTGTGCACCTTCGCCGCCTGTGCCTGCGCCTTCCGATAACCCTTGGATGCGGGCTGCCCTTTCGGGCGCCGGCGCCGGGCCATCATCCGCTGGTACTTCGCGAGCCGCTGCGCGGCCCGCCTGCCGTGCCCGGCATGCGGGAGGTCGTAGGCGTCATCCGTGGTGGTGGCCGTCTCCTTCACACCCCAGTCCACCCCGAGAACCCGCCCGGTGGCGGGCAGCGGTTCGCTCTGCGCGGGAGCGACGAAGGACACGTACCAATGCCCAAGCGTGTCCTGGTACACGCGCACGCTCGACGGGTCGGCCGGAAGGTCCCGCGACCACACCACGCTCAGCACGATCCCGCCCGCGAGGTGCAGACGACCGTCCTTGAGGCGGAAACCGCGCTTCGTGTAGTTCATGCTCGGCCTGGCGTCCCGCTTGCGCTTGAAGTGGGGCATCCCCGCCCGGCGGTGCTGCGCAAGCCGGTCCTTGATGTCCTTCAGCGCCTTCGCCCTCGACTTGGCGAAGTCGCGGATCACCTGCTGCTGCGGCACGCACGCGCCCTGAGCCAGCCACGGCGTCACCCTGCGGGCCTCGGTCAGCAGCTTGTCAAGCTGCGCCGGACCGCACGTCAGCTTCTCGCCGCCCGCTCTGCGCTGCGCGTGGACCTGCCTGGACTTGGCCACACACTCGTTCCACAGCCACCGGCAGCGATCCCACTCGGCGTCGAGCGCGCGCCGGGCCGTCGCCGACAGGCGCACACGAAAGGTGTACCGGGCATGCCCGGCCCCCTGCGTGATCGCTCCACTCGTCATACACCCGAACCTACCCGGGAGGACTGACAGTCGAGAGTTCTTGACCGCTGTCGGCTCACTCACCCCGTCACCCGGTGGACGGTCTTTCGCCCCGGGGGCGAAACCCCTATCTCCTGTCCTGCCCCGCAGGAGTCCGATAACTGCCCGGCCTGAAGGCCGGAGCATCCTCGGAGGAACCCGGTGAAAGGCATGAGCGTCTTCCCTGCGGAGGTCGAGATGCTGCTGTGCCGTCACCCCGACGTGCACACGGCCGCCGTCGTCCCGGCCGCCGATCCGTCGAAGGGCCAGGTCCCCGTCGCCTTCGTGACGCTCCGTCAAAAGGACGCTGTGGAGGCCGCGGTGCTGCGTGACTGGGCGCGCGAGAGCATGGCTGCCTTCAAGGTTCCCCTCGTCGAGATAGTCGACGAGATGCCGATGACGACGACCATGAAGATCCGCAAAGTGGACCTGACGGCCCGCGCGCAGCAGCTCGCCGACGACCGCTGACCCTGTCGGCGTGTCTCAGGTCGTCGGCATGAGTGTGTGCAGCAGGTCGACGCATTGCTGGAGGTCCGGCTCGGGCGAGGGGTGGTCGCCGGTGGTGCCCAGTGACCACTGCTCTAGCGCGGTGCGGGTCACGGCGAGCGCGATGCCGGTGAGCAGGCGGGGCCGGGGGTCGGCCGGAGGGGCGGCCATCCGTTCGGCCACCGCCTGCCTCACCTGTTCCTCGAAGGCGTCGAACCGTGCGTGGAGCGCCGCCCGGAGTTCGGGATGCCGGTCGGCGATCCGGAAGGTGGCCTGGACGAGTTCGCGGTCGGGCACGACATCGTCGGTGATGTGCGCGGACAGGACGTCGAGGAGTTCGGTGAGCGTCTTCCGGGGTGCCGGGTCGCCGTGGGCGAGGCGTCGGTGGAGCGTGTCCGGCAGCGGGGGCGGGCCGATGGTGAGCGCCGACTCCTTGTTCGGGAAGTAGTTGAAGAACGTGCGCTGCGAGATCCCGGCGGCGGCACTGATCATGTCGACCGTCACCCCGGCCAGGCCGTGTTCTTCGACGAGCCGTACCGCGGCGGCGTGGATGGCGTGCTCGGTCTCGCGGCGGCGCCTCGCGCGAAGGCCCTCGCCTGCTGCGGACGTACGGACCGGACTGGGCATGGCGACAGTCTCGCAGGTCGCGCGACGCGCCCACGCAGGGCCCCGCAGGTCATGGAACGCCCCGGGTCAGTAGTAGCCCTTCTCGCCGTCGAGGAGCTCACGGATCGCGTCGAGGTGACCGGCGTGCCGGGCGGTCTCCTCGATCATGTGCAGGAGGATCCACCGCAGATTCGCCGACCCGGCACGGAAGTCGGGGTGCCGGCCCGCCTGGTCGAGGGAGTGCGCGGCGGTGATCTCGTTCGACCGGGCGTACTGGCGCGCGTACTCGCCGAGCAGCTGGTCGAGGGGGATGTCGTCGACGAGCATGTCGGCGTCCTCGGGCCCGTCGTCGAACTGGGGTCCCTCGGCCGCGCCGCCCAACAGCATGACCTCGAACCAGCAGTGCTCGACCCACCGCAGATGCGACACGACGCCCGCCACGGTCATGGCGGGGGACGCGGGGAGAACGGAGCGATGGGCGTCCTTCTCGGAAACGCCCTCGCACTTCCACTGGACGACGGTGCGCTGCATGTCCAGCCAGGCGACCAACTGCGTTCGCTCGTCGGCGTCGTAGGGCGGGCGTATGCGAGGAGGAGGAGTCATGGGTGGGGACGCTAGTGGCCGGGTCGCCTTCGCCGCACGGCATTTTTCTGTGGGTGGCTTCGGGGCGGCTTACGCCGCGGGGCGCGGCGTGCGTTCCTTGGCGGCCGGGACCGAGGCGGGACGCGGCCCTGGGTGGGGCTCGGGGCGGGGCTCGAGGCGGGCGTCGGGGCGGGCCTCGGAGAGGGGCTCGGAGCGGGGCTCGGGGCGGAGCTGCGGCCGTGGTGGGGCCGGCGGTGCGAGGGCCGGTCGGACGGTCGTGGGGGCGGCGGAGGCCGGGGTGAACGCGGATATGGGCAGGCGTACACGCCGCGGGGCGGATATGACGTGGCAGTGCGGGGCGCCGAGGCGCTCGCCCAGCCGGCGCACGTCCCTGGGCAGGTCGCGTCGCCAGGCCATGGCGACCACGGGCGCGAGCAGGGTCAGCGCGCCTGCCAGGCGGCACTGCACCGTGAGGCGCAGAAGGGTGCCGCGGGGGCGCGGGGAGAGCGTGAACGAGTACATCGGCGTCTGGGCGCCGAGGGGGTTCCACATCCGGTCGCCGCGGAAGACGAGGTGCTCGCCCGGGACGTACGCCACGCACTGGAGGAGCTGGTCCCGGTGGCGCCCGGGAAAGCGGTACACGTGGGCCACGCCGGGACCTGCGGGCTCTGCGCTCTCTGCGACGCTGTGGACTCCCGAGAACCAGAGTTCGAGATTGCGTGCGTCGGAAAGGAAGTCGTACACCTCGGTGACGGATCGGTTGATGTGGACGTCCACGGATATCTCTGGCATCACGCACCTCCCCGGCGCCCGTCCGGTCGTCGGCGCGGTGCCGACGGGTACGCACCCCACGGGCTCTACCTTCCAAACGTGCGTGCGGATCGGCTCCACGACATCTCGGGTTAGCCCGAACGGGTGATGGGGCAGGCACGTACGGTGTTCGCCTGCCCGGAACACCGCCTGCCATGCGGCACGGGGCGGCCGGGGGTGTGAGGAAGGTGCGGGGGAGGTGTGAGGGGGGCGGGGCCGGACCGTCACCGATCGGGGGCCCGGCGCCGGACGTGTTGAACGTTCGTTAAAGCTATGCCTTGTGTGCCCGCCGCAGTTCCGCCTTCAGGACCTTCCCCGCGGCCGACGTGGGCAGCGCCTCCAGGAACCGCACCTCGCGCACCCGCTGGTACGGCGCGACGCGGGCGGACACATGCGCCATCAGCTCCTGTGCGAGAGCCGGGCCGGGGGCCGGCGAGGCATCCGGACGGGCCACGACGTACGCCACCGGTATCTCGCCCGCCTCGGCCGCGGGAACCCCGATCACCGAGACCTGCGCGACCGCGGGATGGCCGCTGAGGATCTCCTCCAGCTGGCCCGGATAGACGTTGTAACCCTTGTAGATGAGCATGTCCTTGGCGCGGCCCACGATGTAGACGTGGCCGCGCTCGTCGCACCGCGCCAGGTCGCCGGTGCGCAGCCAGCCGTCGACGAACTGCTCGGCCGTCAGCTCCGGGTGGCCGTGGTAGCCCGCGGTGATCTGCGGGCCGCGGGCCCACAGCTCCCCGGTCTCGCCGTCGGGCACGCGAGTCCCGGTCTGCACGAGGTCGCGGATCTCGACCTCGGTGTCGAAGACGGGCAGGCCGACCGACCCGATCGGGACCGGGTCGTCGGGGTCGACGATCCCCGAGGTGACCCCCATGGTGGCCTCGGTCAGTCCGTAGCCCTCCACGACGCACGCGCGGGGGAACAGCGCCCCAAGGGCCCGCAGTGTCGTCGTGTCGATGGGTGCGGCGCCCGAGTTGACCACGCGGACCGCGGGGAGCGCGCGGCCCTGTCCGGCGGGGGAGGCGAGCAGGGCGTGGAAGAGCGCGGGGGACCCGGCGATCTGGGTGGCCTCGAACTTCTCGGCCAGCTCCAGGAACCGCTCGGGGTCGAAACGGCCGGCGAGGACGCTCGTCAGTCCGGCGAGTACGCCGATCGACTGGCCGACCAGGCCCATCGCGTGGAAGAACGGCGCGACGGCGATCGAGACGCCCTGTCCGGGCTGGTTCGTGTACTCGGTGGCGGCCTCGGCCACCGGGTCGAGGAAGATGCCTCCGTCGGGGTCCACCGCGGGCACGGCGGCCGCGCGCCAGCAGGTGAACTGGAGGCAGTTCGCCACGACATGACGGTGCAGCACCTGGACCGCCTTCGAGCGCCCTGTCGTGCCGCCCGTGAAGGACAGGTGGGCGATCGCGTCGGGCGGGACGTGCGGGCCGGGCTCCGGGTCGCCCGCGAGCAGCTCGGCGAGCGGCACCGTGCCGTCCAGGTGCGCCGGATCGCCGGGCGCGACGGCCGATGGCGGCACGGCGGTGACCAGTTGGAGTCCGTCGGTGCCGGCGGCGAGGAGCGCCGGGGCCGTGGCCGGGTGCGTCACGGCCGCCCGGGCCCCCGCCTCGTCCAGCTGGGCGCGCAGGGCCGCCGGGGGAAGGGTGGGGTTGAGGGGTGCCACGATGGCCCCGGCCAGCAGAATTCCGTAGTAAGTGACCGGGAACCAGAGGGAGTTGGGCTGGTGCAGTGCCACCGCGTCGCCCTCGGTGATGCCGCGCTCGCGCAGCCCCCGTGCGAGGCGGAGCGCCTGTTCGTGGAGTCCCGCGTAGGTCAGGGTGTCGTCGCCGTCGCGCAGGGCGACCCGGTCGGGGTATCTCCTGGCCGAGCCGGCGAGGATGTCCCCGACGGACGCCTCCGGGTAGGAGAGGCGGGCCGGCATACCCCTCGGATGGCGACGGATCACGCGGCAACTCCCTTGTCGGCGGGTGCGACGGGCGTGCAGTCAGAACATTCGTTAAGCTACGGTCCCCGTCGGCGCGTGTCCAGACGTCTGCAGCAGGGCCCGGTTGGGCGTCATCGAAGCGGTGCCCTCCGCGCACAGCCTGCCCGCCGCGTCCTCGACGACTGCCCGCACCAGCGTCCGCAGGCGGCCCTGCTTCAGCACCGTCCCGACCACCTTGTACGTGGCGCCCGCCCGGAGCGGGCGCAGGTACTCGATGTTGAGGCTCATCGTCAGGAACGGCGTCAGCGGTTCGCTCCCGGTCATCACGGTGACGCCGCACGCCTCGTCGAGCGTGGTCGCGATGAAGCCGCCGTGCACGACACGGCCCCGGTTGAGGAGGGACTCCCCGGGGGTCCAGGTCATCTCCACCCGTCCTTTGTCGACCTGAGTGATGCTCAGGCCGAACTGTGTGTAGGGGACGTGCGGCGTGTGTGCCAGCTCCTCGGCGAGCGTGCGGATGCGGTCCAGGCCGGTGCCGGCGCCCCAGGTGAAGTCGGGCATGTGGAGTGGATTCCTTCCGGGTGTGCTGCGGGTGCGGGTGGGGTCAGGTGGCTGCGGGCCGGTGGCGGATCAGCGCCTCCTGGAGCACCGAGGCGACCAACTGGCCGTCCTGCGACCAGAGTTCACCGCGTGACATGGCGCGGCCGTCGGACAGGTTCGTGGTGTGCTGGGCGTACAGCAGCCAGGCGTCGGCGCGCGCGGGGCGGTGGAACCACATGGCGTGGTCCAGTGACGCCAGCATGACCCTCGACCGGCGGGCGCTGCGCGCACCGTGCGGTTCCCAGGGCAGTGCGGCCGTGGGGGAGATCGTCAGGTCTGAGAGGTACGCGAGCGCGGCGGCGTGCAGCAGCGGCTCGTCGGGCAGTGGCCGCGCCGCCCGCAGCCAGCAGCGCCGCCGGGACATGCCGTCGGCCCGCGCCGCCAGCTCATCGGCGTCCGCCGCCACGAGCCGCAGGTCGACTGCGCGCGGGATGACGGATTCGGCGTAGCGCTCCGGGTGCTCCCGCGCCATCGCCTCGTACGGGGCCTCGCAGTCGTCCGGCGCCGGTGCGCCGGGCATTTCCGACTGGTGGTCGAGCGCGTTCTCGGGCTTCTTGAACGAAGCGGACAGGCTGAGCACCGTCATGCCGTCCTGGCGCGCGGCCACCTGCCGAGCCGCGTAGGAAGCCCCGTCCCGCAGCCGCTCCACCTCGTAGGCGACGGAGGCTTCCGGGGCGACCGAACGCAGGAAGTAGGCGTGCAGGGAGTGCGGTTGCCGCCCGCCGTCGACGGTGCGCCCCGCCGCGAGCAGGGCCTGCGCGAGTGTGACCCCGCCGAAGGCCCGTGGCGGCCGGCCCATGTGGGGCATGCCGGTGAAGGCGCTGTCGCCCGACGCCTCGAGACCCAGTAGCTCGCCGAGGGGAAGCAGGTCCGCGCGGTCGGGCGTGGCTTCCGGCTGTGCCACGGCGAGTTGGTTGTATTGAGCACCCATGGTCGGCATGCTGCCAGCCCGGCGCGCCTCCGTGGCTGTGACGGTGATCACGCGGCCCGCAGCTGTGCCGCCCCGGATCGGACGGCCGAGGTGTCTGTGCTGGTCATTTACCCTGTGACCGGCCGGTTCGCGGCGTGTGCCAGTACACTCGGCGATGTCCCGCTATGACTGTTCGACCGTTCGTTCAGTGCGCACGGTGCCGGGGCGGAAGCAGGAGATCGGAGAGCTGTGTCCACGCGACCCGCAGGCCACAAGGCCATCGTCGAGGCTGCCCGGCAGGAGTTCTCCGAGCGGGGCTACGGCGCGACCTCGATCCGCGACATCGCCCAGCGCGCCGGGGTGAGCCTGTCCGCCCTGTACTACTACTACAAGGGCAAGCAGGACCTGCTGGTCGCCATCCTCGACGACGGTCTCGACGCCTACTTCGGCGCGTGCGACGAGGCGTTGGAGGCCGCGGGCGACGACCCCGCCGAGCAGCTGGAGGCGCTCGTCGCGGCGACCGTCCGGTTCCGTACTGACCACCCCGTGAAGAGCAGCATCGTGCTGACCGAGGGGCGCAGCCTGGAGCCCGAGCACCTGGCCCGCTACCGGAAGAACGAGGCGCGCGGCACCCAGCAGTTCCGCGAGGTCGTCGAGCGGGGCGTGGCGCAGGGCATCTTCCTCACCCCGTATCCGGACGACGCCCGACGCGCGGTCATCGCGATGTGCAACGCCATCGCGCAGTGGTACCAGGCGGAGGGCCCGGTGTCCGTGGACGAGTTGGTGGAGCGGTACGTGGCCCTCGCGCTGACCGTGGTCGAGTACCGCCCCCGTGCGGTGCGGCGCCCCGCGCGCGCCTGACACCGAACCGCAACAGGGTCACCCGGCGGGGGTGGCCGTCATGTGCGGCGATCCGTCGTCGTCAAGGAACTCGATCACCGCGAGAGCGATGAGCGCGCACAGGGCGATCCACACGATGACGACGCCCGTCGGACGGTCCCACACCAGCATGATCACGGCCGACACCGCGACGACCGTCCAGTTCAGCCACGTCTTCGCCCGGTGCACCCACGCGCCCACCGGGCCGCCCGTGAGGCCCGCCGCGTCGCGCACCGCGCCGATGCCGCCGCGCCACATGGCCGTGACCCGGGTCGCCGCCCGGCCCTCGCCGGTCAGCCACGCGGCGAGCGCCACCACGACTCCGACGGTGATCACCATGCGTACCGTCGTCCGCAGGAACCGTACGAGCGCGTCGTAGACGGCGCGGGCGGCCGGCTGCGACACCCCGGCGGGCAGCCCGTCGAGATAGATCGCGCGGAAGGCCCACAGGCCGATGCCGAGAATCGCGGCGCCCACGGCGATGGCGATCCCCGCCGCCACCAGGGCGCGCCGCTTGCGGACGGCCAGGAGGACGGCCACGGCCGCGAGGACCAGGGTGAGGATCGGCAGCCAGACGCCCATGAGCTGGAGCAGCCGGAAGCCCTTCTTGATCTTTCCGATGGAGTCGGACGTCAGGACCGTGAAGTCGGTGTGCACGTCGGGGATCTTCGAGGCGACCCCGAGGCCGCGGTCGACGAGCCGCTGCTTCACCTCCGCGATGACGGGAGCCAGGTCGATCGTCACCGTGTCGTTCGTGAGCTTGACGGCGCCGCCGCCGCGCCCGGTCAGCGCCTTGTCGACCGCCGTGTGCACACGCCGGTTGAGGCCGGTCCACAGCTTCTCGAACGCGTCGCTGGAGACGAACTTCTGGACGGTGTTGTGCACAAAGCCGCTGAGTCCGCTGGTGAGCGGGCCGCTCAGCTTCCCCAGGGCCTTTTCGAGCCTCGGCCGGTCGGCGGGTGCCACGTCGCTGAGGAGCGTCTTGAGGTCGATGTTCTCCATGATGACGTTCGTGACGCGGTTCGTGACGGCCGCCTGGACGTCGGGGTCGGAAGCGAGCGGCTCCATCGTCGCCACATAGCGATCGGTGTCGCCGACGATGTCGCTGGCCCATGTCGCGACGGCGCTGAGAGGCGTCAGGATCGCCACGAGGACGATCAGGAGGCCCGCGAAGAACGAGCGCAGATGGTGCCGGGGCCTGGGCCGCGCCGGCCCCGCGGACTCCAGCTGGGCGACCCGGGCGCGCAGCTCGGCTATGTCGTCGCTCGCGTCCGACGGGGAGCGGTCCTCACGGTCCGGTGTCATGCACTCATAGGATGCCATGCGGTGGTGGACGGCGCGCTGTGTTAGTGCGTACGGGCGGCCGTCGCACCCCGTCACCACCGTCACGGGGTGACGATCGCGAAGTCCGGATCGTTGTCGTCGAGGAGCGAGAGCAGGGTGTCGAGGACGCCCAGATCGCCCGAGTGATAGACGCCGTGGAGGCCCTTTCCGGCCAGCAGGGCCAGGAGTTGGGGCTTCGTGAGCGTGAGGGAGAGATCCGCGTTGTCGGCGGGCCGGGTCGTGCGGGTGTGGACCAGGACACCGTTGTGCAGCGTCATGCGGTACATCTCGCCCAGGTCCGACAGATGCCAGTGCAGGGTGAGCGAGTGCTCCCATGCCCGGGGCCCGTCGACCCGGACCGCGAGTGAGTCGAAGAGTTGCTCGACGTTCAGCGCGGCGGACATGTCGCCGCCTCCGATGCTGGTCCTCCCGATGGTGCCGCGCAGCTCCTGGGCGCCGGTGAGGTAGCAGTTGCGCCAGGTCGCGTTCTCCGCGCCGTGCGCCAGCCGCTCGAAGGTCTGCGCGAGCAGCTCCTTGGCGTCGGCGTTGTCCGGCGCGGCGAACACGGCGTGCCTCAGGAGCTGGGCGGCGAACCGCAGATCGCCTTCCTCCAGGTACGTACGCGCCTTGCCGAGCAGCGCGTCGAGCCCGCCCATGCAGTCGACGTAGCGCTCGGCGGTCTCGGTGGGCGGGTGCTCCCACAGGGAGGCGGGGTTGCCGTCGTACCAGCCCATGTAACGCTGGTAGATGGCCTTCACGTTGTGGCTGACGGAGCCGTAGTAGCCGCGCGCGTGCCAGGCCGCGGAGAGCGGGGGCGGCAGCTCGATCAGCTCGGCGATCTCCGCCCCCGTGCAGCCCTGGTTGAGCAGCCGCAGTGTCTGGTCGTGCAGATACGCGTACAGGTCGCGCTGCTCGGCGAGGAAGGACCTGATCCGGTCCGAGCCCCAGGTCGGCCAGTGGTGCGAGGCGAACAGGACGTCCGCGTCGTGGCCGAAGAGTTCGATGGCCTCGTTGAGGTGGCGGGCCCAGATCCGGGCGTCGCGGACCACGGCGCCCCGTAGGGTCTGGATGTTGTGCAGGTTGTGCGTGGCGTTCTCGGCCATGCACAGGGCGCGCCGCTGGGGCAGCAGGAAGTTCATCTCCGCCGGCGCCTCGGTGCCCGGCGTCATCTGGAAGCGGAACACGACGCCGTCGAGGGTGAGTTCCTGTCCCGTGTGCCGGACCTCGACGGTGGGCGCCACGAGCCCCGCGGTGCCGGTGGACGCGGTGAAGCCGAGGCCCATGCCGACGAGACCCTCGGGCCCCCGCTCCAGGTGGGCCCCCGAGTAGTAGGTGCCGCGGCGCAGCATCGCCGTACCCGCGTACACGTTCTCCGCGACGGAGTGCTCCATGAAGCCCTGCGGAGCGACCACGGGCACGCCGTCGTCGGGTCCGATGACGCCGAGCACACCGCCGAAGTGGTCGAGGTGGGAGTGGGTGAACACGACGGCGGCGACCGGCCGTTCACCGCGCTGCGACCGGTACAGGTCCAGGGCGGCGGCCGCCGTCTCGGCGGAGGCGAGCGGGTCGACGACCACGACACCGTGGTCGCCCTCGATCAGCGTCATGTTGGAGAGGTCGAACCCACGTGCCTGGAAGACACCCTCGGTCACCTCGAACAGGCCTGCCCGCGCGCAGAGTTGGGACTGCCGCCACAGGTTCGGGTGCACGGTGTCGGGACAGTCCTCGTCGAGGAACGCCGTGTCGTCGAAGTTCCACACGACGCGCCCGTCCTCGGCCGTGACCGTCGAGGAGAGCGGCGGGGAGACGAGACCCCGGTCCGCCTCCTCGAAGTCGGAACGGTCGGCGAAGTCGGGGGAAGAGGCGGGGGTGTCTGAGGTGGTCACGTCGGTCTCCCAGGGATGTGTGTCAGCGCCGCGCTTCGGTGCCGTACGTGCGCAGGAACAGCGCCTCCACGTGCGCCATGTGTTCGATCTCGGAGGGGTCCACGCTCTCGTTCGGGGCGTGGATCAGGCACTGCGGTTCCTCCACCCCCATCAGGACGATCTCCGCACGGGGATACGCCTGGGCGAGGACGTTGCACAGCGGGATGGAGCCGCCCTGGCCGAGGAACTCCATGGGCTTTCCGTACACGTCGGCCATGGCCCGGCCCAGCGCGGCGTACGCGGGACCGTCCGTGGCGGCCCGGAACGGGGAGCCGGTGGACTCGGCCTCCACGCTGACCCGCGCACCCCACGGCGCCGCCGCCACGAGATGCGCGGTGAGTGCCGCGCGCGCTGCGTCGGCGTTCGTGCCGGGCGGTACGCGCAGGCTCACCCGCGCGCGGGCGCTCGCCGGGATCGAGGCGGACGAACCGACCACGGGCGGACAGTCGATGCCGAGAACCGTGACCGCCGGACGCGCCCAGAGCCGGTCCGCGACGGAGTCGGTCCCGGTCAGCCGCACCCCGTCGAGTACGCCCGCGTCCTTGCGGAACTGCTCCTCGTCGTAGCCTGCGCCCTCCCACGTCCCTGCGCCGTCGAGTCCGTCGACGCGCGTGGCGCCCGTCTCCCGGTCGCGCAGTGTCGAAAGCATCTGGACGAGCGCGGCGAGTGCGTCGGGCGCGGGGCCGCCGAACATGCCCGAGTGCACCTCGCCGGCCAGCGTGTCGACGCTCACCACCACGTCGGTGAGGCCACGCAGGGACGTCGTCGCCGTGCCCGTGCCGACCGCGGCGTTCCCGGTGTCGCAGATCAACAGGGCGTCCGCCAGGAACAGTTCGGGGTGCTGGGTGACGTAGGCCTCCAGGCCGCCCGTGCCCTGCTCCTCCGAGCCCGCGGCGACGAACTTGATGCCGACGGGGATGTCGTCCCCGAGGGCCCGCAGCGCCGTGAGGTGCATGACGATGTTGCCCTTGCAGTCGGCGGCGCCCCGCCCGTACCAGCGTCCTTCGCGCTCGGTGAGGGTGAACGGCGGGGTCGTCCAGGCCGCGTCGTCCAGCGGGGGCTGCACGTCGTAGTGGCAGTACAGGAGCACGGTCGGCGCGCCGGGCGGTGCCGGCCGGTGCCCCAAGACTGCGTGGCTGCCGTCCGGGGTCTCGGCGAGATGGACGTCGCGCAGACCCGCCTCGCCGAACGCGTCCGCGACCCACTGCGCGGCCTTGCGGCACTCCTCGGGCGGGTACTGGCGCGGGTCGGCGACGGACGGGACCGCGACGAGCTCGCTCAGGTCGGCCTTCGCCCGGGGCATCAACGCTGCGATGCGGGCGGCCAGTTCACTGTCGGGCGAGGGCATGCTTCATCGCCTCACCGTGTCGTCGGTCTTGAGGTCGTCGATCTTGTGCTGGATCTTCTCGAGCTTGTCGGGGCAGTAGACGCCCAGGATGATCGCCTCGGCCTCCACGACCCGTCGATCGGAGATCACGGGCCGCTGCCCGGGGCCGCCCGCGCCGTTGGACAGGTTGATCTTCCACAGGCCCGACTTGAGGGCGGACCCGGGATCGTGGCAGACGTTGCCGCCGTCGGTGCCGAGCGTGCGGACGACGCCACCGGTGTCGGGTCTGGAGTACCCGGCCGCCACCAGCTCGTCCGCGAGCTGGTTGGCCTTCTTGTGGGCGTCGTTCGTCGTCTTCACCGGATTCCTCTGAGGATGCCCCGGCCTTGAGGCCGGGGAGGAGTCGGAATCCCTGCCGGGGATCAGGCGACGTGAGCTAGGAATCCCCCTGCTTGAGCAGGGGGAGGGTTCAATGACCCACCGGTAGACACCGCCGTTCCACCCCGACGCCAGCTCCGCCGAGACCAGGGCGGTCGGCAGCAGGAACACGATCGCCGGGACGATGTAGAGAAATACGCAGGCCAGGCCGTACACGGCCATGGTCGGAGCGGCCCGCAGACTCGCCACCGACGAGGTCGTCATCAGCGCCAGCGTCACCCACTTCAGGGTGGGCGCCACCACCGGTGGCGCCGTCTTCGCCCGCGGTATGGGTTCGTCGGACGGGACATCCATGGTGGTCATGCGGGCCCTCCCGGGGCGCGTCGGCGGGCCCCGGCGCCACCGGTGCCCGCGTCGCTCGGACGACGCCATGCGTCCAAGTGGTGCGTCGTTGCACAAAATTGACATAGCTTGTGCCGGTTCGCACCTGCTGTCGGGCCGGGCCCGTACGCCCGCGGGGCGCGGCGGGAGGGAATCCGCACCGTCCCCGGGCCGGTCAGCTCTCGGTCAGATGCCGCACCAGAACCGGCACATGGCTGTGCTCGATGTCCTTGACCGAGGTGACCAGCGTGACCGTGCTCGTACGGGCCAGCGCGCGCAGCTTGTCCGTCAGCTCCACACGGGCCGGCTCGGCGAGCTCGTCGCGGTAGCGGCGCTCGAACTCCGGGAAGCGGGATGCGCGGTCCTCGTGGTACCAGGAGCGCAGCGCGGAGGACGGCGTCAGGTCCTTCATCCACTCCTGGACATCGGCCCGCTCCTTGGAGACGCCGCGCGGCCACAGGCGGTCCACCAGGACCCGGATTCCGTCGTCCGACGACGGCGGATCGTAGACCCGGCGGACGCGGAATTGCGGTTGGGAGCTCTTGGAGCGTTCTGTCATGGCCCAATTGTGCGGAGTTTTCCCCGCCTCGCGTGCACGGTCGTCCGCCGCTGCGGTGAAGGCACCCCGGCTGCCGGGGGCGTACGTCGTTCGCCTTACCCGAGTGGCGGTCGTGCCGACGCCGTGTGAACAGTCGGACATGACGCACGCACCGCACGAACCCCGAATCCCGACGGCCGAAGACACCCACGAAGAGCGCCCCGCCGCACCCCAGGGGCCGCTCGGACGCCTGGCTCAATCCGCGTGGCAGGTAGTGCTGCTGGCCGGCATAGCCGCCCTGATCCTGGGCGTACTGGTCCTGGTCTGGCCAGGGGCGTCCCTGCTCGCCGCCGGAGTGCTCTTCGGCGTGTATCTCCTGGTCACCGGCGTCTTCCAGCTGGTGGCAGCGTTCGGCACGCATGTCACCACCGGGCTGCGCGTGATGGCCTTCATCAGCGGCGCGGTGTCGATCCTGCTCGGCCTGTTCTGCTTCCGCGGGGCGACGCAGTCGATCCTCCTGCTCGCGCTGTGGATCGGTATCGGCTGGCTGTTCCGCGGCATCACCCAGACCGTCGCGGCCGTCTCCGACGAGGCGATGCCGGCGCGCGGCTGGCAGATCTTCCTCGGCGTCGTGAGCGCGCTGGCCGGTGTGGTCCTGATCGTCTCGCCGTTCGAGTCCGTCGCCGTACTCACCCTGGTCGGCGGCTGCTGGCTGCTCGCGGTCGGCGTCGTGGAGATCGTCACGGCGTTCCAGCTGCGGAGCAAGGCGAAGCGGATTCCGCACGGGGTTTGACGTCCTCCCCCCGCCTGAACCGCAGGGGGATTTCTAGCTCACTTTGCCTGGCACCTAGCAGGTGGCAGGGCTTACAAGATCAGCACTAGCCGGGTTGAGACCAGCCCGGACGAGCATCACGCGGGCGGAGTTCTTGTCCCTGGGGGACACGGTTCCGCACGCGGTGCACGTATACGTTCTCTCGGAGAGAGGTAGGCGATGCTTGGCTCTCGCATCGCAGTGCGCACAGTCCATGGTGGTGTACGCGGGGTTGACGAGGTGCACGGCGCGGCCGTGTTTACGGGCCATCTCGACCAGGGCGCTCTTGGTCGCGCTGATCGCAGCGTCAGCGGCCTTGCGGGCCATCGTCGACTTCGCCAGGAACGTCGGGCGGAAGTCCTCTACCGCCAAGGCATCATGGTCGCGGACCACACGCTTGGCCCACTTGCGGGCGGTGTCCTGACGCTGCCGGGCCACCTTCTTGTGCAGCTTCGCCGCCTGCTTCTTGGCGCCCTTGTAGCCGTTCGAACCGGGCCGGCCCTTCTTCGGCTTCCTGCGGGCCATCATCCGCTGGTAGCGGGCGAGGCGCTGCGCGGCCTTATGGCCATGCTCGGGATGGGGAAGGTCGTAGTCGTCGGATGTGGTGGTCGCGGTCTCCTTCACACCCCAGTCGATGCCGATCACGCAGCCGGTTTCGACAAGCGTCTGGGTGCTGGTGGCGACAACGAACGAGGCGTACCAGTGGCCGAGACTGTCGCGGTAGACGCGCACGCTGGACGGCGGCTTGGGCAGCTCACGCGACCACACGACCGTCGCCGCGATGCCGCCGGCCAGATGCAGACGGCCGTCTTTCACCCGGAAACCGCGCTGGGTGTAGTTCAGGCTCGGGCCGGCCTGATGCTTCTTCTTGTACTTCGGCATACCGGCCCGCTGCCGCATCGGCAACTGGGCCTTGATGTCTTTCAGTGCCTTCGCGCGGGACTTCGCGAAGTCCCGTATCAACTGCTGCTGCACCACGCTGGAGCCCTCACGCAGCCACGCGTTCGCGGTACGGGCCGCGGTCAGCATCTTGTCGAGCTGCGCCGGGCCACACGTTGTCTTCTCGCCGGTGGCCTTGTTGTGCAGATGCACGGCCTTCGACTTGGCCACCGACTCGTTCCACACCCAGCGGCAGCGCGCCCATTCCGCTTCCAGCGCGCGGATGGCCGTGGACGACAGACGCAGCCGGAAAGTGTAGCGGGCATGCCCGCCACCTGCCGTCAACGCTCCGGTCGTCATGAAACACAACCTATCTGGGAGGACTGACAGTTGAGCACAACCGGTCTCGGGGGGGGTCCTCATCATCACGCGGGGTGGACGCCGGATCGCCCTGACGGCGATCCGGCTTTCTCTGCCCTGCTCCGCAGGAGTCCGATTCCTCCCCGGCCTAAAGGCCGGGGCATCCTCGGAGGAATCCGGTGACGGGGGTCCTGAAGGCCGGTACGCGCGCGCCGGGCGCCCACATCGGGACGCCCGGCGCGACGGCTCCGGTCTGTCGGTGACGGTCAGACCGCGACCGTCTCCTCCATCTCTTCCTCTGCCGCCTCTTCCTCTGCTGCCTCAGTGGAGCGGGCAGGCGCCTGAGTCACGCTGTGCGCGGCATGCTGCCGGGGGTCGACCGCGACGGCACCGCGCCGCCGCTCCGTGAGCGCGGCAAGCCCCGTCAAGGCCAGGCCGACGACGAGCCAGACGGCCAGTGTCCACACGTTCCTGGCCAGGTCGTGGCTGCCGAAGTAGAGCAGGCTGCGCGAGCCCTCGACCAAGCCGGCGCCGTTCCAGAAGGCGTGCAGGGTGCCGAAGAAGCCGTTCTGCAGCTCGGGCCGGTAGAGGCCGCCGGAGCTGGTGAAGTTCAGCATCACGAACAACACCATGAGCGCGAGCGTCGTCCACCGCTTCAGGAACGTGTGCAGACCCACGCCGATGAACAGAATGCCCGCCGAGTAGAGCCAGGACATGGCCCACATGCCCCATAGGCCGTGGTGGGCCAGGTGGAACACCGGTCCCGCGAGAGCCGCGCCGACGAGGCCGACCACGCCGGACACACCGACCACGAGCGTGGCCCGCGTCCGCATCGACAGGGCGGAACCCGCCGCGCCGATCACGGCCACCGACGCGTACGAGCCGATGCTCAGTGCCACCAGCAGGAAGAACAGGCCCTGGCCCGTCGGGTCGTCCGAGACGGTCGGGGTCACGTCCGTCACCTTGAGCGGCACGCCCTGCTGCGTGGCGACGGGGGTGAAGATCTTCTCGGCGGTGATCGCGCTCATGTCGGACCCGGCGGTGGCGACGATCAGCTCGGGGGACTTCGCGCTCAGGACGTACGCGCCGTCGATGTCACGGGACTGAAGTTGCTCCACGGCCGCCGGGCGGCTGTCGAGCGTACGCACGTCGAGCGCGTCGCCGGCCTTGTCCTTCACCGTCTGGGCGAAGACCTTCGCCTCGGGCCCCGCCCCGACGACCGCCACCGGCAGATGGTGCGGCTCGGGCGCCACGAAGGCCCCCATGTACGCGAGCCCCATGCCCAGGCACATCAGCAGCGGGGTGATGAGGTGGGTCAGCACATGGCGCAGCGCCGGATTCCGCACGCCGTGCACGGCGCCCGCGGACTCGGAGCGGTGTGCCTTGTGATCGGCGGGCATGGGCAGGACCTCCAGCTGGTTGGGTTGGTGTTTACAACCTTTCACGTTGTACTCTACAACTATCTCGGCGGAATGGGGTACGGGGGAGGGTGTGACGATGGCCACCGCGGCCCCGCGGCGGCCACCGCACGTGCCTTCAGCCCTGCTGGAGCTCGAGCTGGTACTCGTACGTCCGATGCGTCGGCACGTAGCCGAGTCCGTCGTTCACGGCGCGCATGTGCGTGTTGCTGTCGGCGGTGTCCGTGAGCAGGCCCCCGAGCTTCGGGTGGCGGCCGCGGGCGCGGAGAACGGCCTCGGCCTTCATCCAGCGCGCGAGGCCGTGGCCGCGGTGCTCGGGCAGTACGCCCGTGCCGTAGTGCTGTCCGTCGCCCGTGCCGTCGCCGGGGACGACGAGCTCGGTGAACCCCACGACGGTGCCGTCGGAGGCGTCGACCGCCACGACCGTGTCGAGGTGTTCGCCGCGTTCCTCGACCGCCTTGGCCACCGCGCGGACGCGGTCCACGTCCCACGCGACCGTCCCGTAGTCGGTGTCGTCCATGGGCATGTCGTCCATGGCGCGACGCGAGGCGGCGAACGTCGCGGCCAGGTGGTCCGGAACCGTGCCTTCCCAGGAGACGAGCCGGTATCCGGGGTGCTCCGCGCGCGCCGTCCGCGTGAGGGCAGGGATGTCCGCGTCGGCGAGCGGGAGCCGCGCGTACGTCAGGTTCAGCACCCGGCGGAACCCTCGCGCGGCCAGGAACAGGTCCGCGGGTGAGCCGTCGTCGGCCGGGGCGGTGAGCGAGCGCCGCCCGTCGTCCTTCGCGGCCGTCACCGCCGCGTCGAGGAGCCGGGTGCCGGCGCCGCGACGGCGTTCCGCGGGATGGACCTGGAGGGCCAGCTGGGCGAGATGCCGCTGCCCGTCCCGGTCGATGAGCCGCAGGAACGCGGAGCCGACCGGGTTCCCGTCGGTGTCGGACGCCAGCCAGGCGAGGCGGCGCGCGTCCGGACCGCCGGCCGGATCGGTCAGCGGTGTGAGGTGCAGCGACAAGAGGGCTCCTTGTACGGGGAGTTGCGGACTGGCAGAACCTAACCGGGCCGGCGCGACGCCCGCAAAGCAATTGAGCCCGCACGGGCCGAGCGTGCACGGGCCGAGCGCACGGCCCGGCGCGTTCAGGCCCGGAACCGTCCGCCCGCGCCCATTCCCTATTTCTGGAACGAGTTCTACTGTGTGCGCCGTCAGGACCGGGACCCGGTGTACCAGCGACCGTCAGGAGGGGCCGTGCACCTCGAATACACGCCCGAGCAACAGCAGTTGCGCACGGAACTGCGCGCCTACTTCGCGGAGCTGGTGCCCGACAACGCGTACGCCCGCTACGAGGACCCGGCGGCGCAGAAGCGGTTCTACCGCGAGACGGTGCGCCGGCTCGGCACCGACGGGTGGCTCGGCGTCGGGTGGCCGAAGGAGTACGGCGGGCGGGGCCTCACGCCCATGGAACAGTTCATCTTCTTCGACGAGGCCGCGCAGGCGGGCGTTCCCCTGCCGCTCATGGCGCTCAACACCGTCGGCCCCACGATCATGCAGTACGGCAGCGACGAGCAGAAGGCGTACTTCCTGCCGAGGATCCTCTCCGGGGAGCTCGACTTCGCCATCGGCTACAGCGAGCCCGACGCGGGCACCGACCTCGCCGCGCTCAAGACGCGGGCGGTGCGCGACGGGGACGAGGCCACCGGCCACTACACGGTGAACGGGCAGAAGATCTGGACAACCAACGGCGACACGGCCGACTGGGTGTGGCTCGCCGTGCGCACCGACCCGGTCGCCCCGCCGCACAAGGGCATCACTATGCTCCTCGTGCCGACATCGGACCCCGGCTACTCCTGCACGATCATCAACACCCTTGCCTCGCACGACACCACGGCCAGCTACTACGAGAACATCCGCGTTCCCGTCAGCCGTCGCGTCGGTGAGGAGAACAAGGGCTGGCGGCTCATCACGAACCAGCTCAACCACGAGCGGGTCACACTCGCCGCCCACGGCACCATGGCGATCCGCGCGCTGCGCGACGTGCAGCGCTGGGCCATGGACACCAAACTGGCCGACGGGCGCCGCGTCATCGACCTCGGCTGGGTGCGCAAGCGCCTCGCCCAGACCCACACCCGGCTCGACGCGATGAAACTCCTCAACTGGCAGATGGTGAACGCCGTCCAGGAAGGCAGCCTCACCCCGCAGGACGCCTCCGCCGTGAAGGTGTACGGATCCGAGGCGCGCCGCGAGGCGTACGCCTGGCTGATGGAGGTCGTCGCCGCGGCGGGAGCGCTCAAGGAGGGCTCGGCGGGCGCCGTCCTGCACGGCGAACTCGAACGTGGCTACCGATCAGCCGTGATCTTCACGTTCGGCGGCGGCAACAACGAGATCCAGCGCGAGATCATCTCCTGGATAGGCCTGGGGATGCCCCGCGTCCGACGCTGAGGCGCCGTGGTCGGGTAGCCGGAGACCATTGCTGATCCCCGGCCCCCTCAGAACCGGACGTGCGAGCTTTCCCCGCATCCGGCTCAAGCAAGCCCCAATGGGCTTCGCAGGTCAGCAGAGTCATGTGGCCCGTTTGCTGTCGCCCGCGTGATGCTGGCGGTGGCATTCGGAGTGCACGAGGCGAAGGTTGTTCCGCTCGTCCGTGCCGCCGTCTCGCCGGTAGGTGAAGTGATGCTTGTGGAGCATCTTCTTCGAGGCCGCGAACCAGTTGATCCACTCGCGTGGGCTGTCCGGTTCGTACTCGGCTCCGACGATCAGCGCCTGCTTGCAGAGAGGGCAGAGCCCCTGCTGCCGGACCGCCAGGAGAAGACTCGTCTTGTCCATCGGCGGCGGCGCCTTCTTCCGGCGGCGGTCCCGCCAGTACTCGGTCAGCGCGGGGTCGTCCGGGGACGCTCCGCCCTTGACGAGCTGGTGGCGGACGATGCCGGTCCAGGCGAATTTGATGAGGAAGGCACCCCTGTCGCGGTCGCCGAACACCCACCGGTCACGCCGGGACGGGTGGAACTGGCCGAAGTACCGGTCCACGATCCAGTACCTCGACTTGTTGCGGTGACGGCGCCTGGCCCATTTGAAGGTCAGCCGCCACATGTAGCGATCCAGCGACGTGAACGTCGTCGTGGACGCCACCGCCCGGTAGTAGGCGGCCCAACCGCGAACGATCGGGATCAACCTGCGCAACACGGCCTCGGCATTGGACCCGTGCAGGGCCTTCACCTCGGTCCGCAGCCGCGCCCGGAGCCTCGCGCAAGCCGCTGTGCTCGGCTTGATGATCAGCTTGCCGCCCGTTCGGCGGACGGTGAAACCGAGGAAGTCGAACCCCTCATCGAGGTGGACGACCTGGGTCTTCTCCTCGTTGAAGCGAAGACCCCTCGGCGCCAGCCAGTCCTCCAACCGGGCCCTGACCTGGTGCGCCTGTTCCTCATCGTGACAGAGCACGACGTAGGGTCGACCCGAGGCGCGGTACTGGCCTTTCAACCAGCCCGTTTCCTCGGGCCGCCCTCCGAACCCGGCGTGCCTATTGCTAGGCACCGGGCTCTCCACAAATCCCTTCGGACACACGGGTTTTCCTCATGCCGTACTCGGCCACGGAGAGGGAATGGCCGCTCCTCGGTAGCGGTAGCGGGTTGTCCGCACCGCGGCCGGGTTGAACAGCTTCTTCTCTCCGTCGACGGGCCACCAGCCGCCCCGGCAGTATCGGCGGCGGAGTTCCTTCCAACTGGTCTTCCGGTGCTTTCGCCGGAGCCATCCGAAGACCTGCCGCCAGACGACAGCACGCAGGAACTCGAAGGCCCGGTGGGACACCCCCGGCCGGAAGTAGGCAGTCCAACCCCGCAGCAGCGAATTGAGCTGCTTGATCAGAGCTTCGAGCGGCAGGTTCACGTCCTGCCAGCAAATCGCCTTGATCTTCCCGGCGCACGACCTTACGGCCTTCTGCGCGGGGTAGGTGTAGACGTAGTACTTGCTGGTGCCTCGCTTGCGGTGACGCTGGATGCGCCAGCCGAGAAAGTCGAGACCTTCGTCGATATGGACCACCCTCGTCTTGTCCATCGCGAGCCTCAGCCCGAGCCTGGACAGCACCTCGGCCACCTCGTCGAGGAGGGCTTCGGCATGCGCCCTGGTGCCAGACACCATGATCGCGAAATCGTCTGCGTACCGGACAAGCCGGTAGTTGGCGAGTCCGTGACGGCGACGCTTGGCCCGCTCCACGCGGTCTGTCCACTTCGCCGCGAAGTGCTCGTCGAGAGCGGACAGGGCCACATTGGCCAGCAGAGGAGAAAGGATGCCCCCTTGCGGGGTTCCGGTGTCGGTGTCCCTGATGTTCCCGGTCTCCGACAGGATCCCGGCCTTCAGGAACGCCTTCACCACGGCGAGCACCCGTTTGTCCCCGATCCGATGCCGCAGCCGGTCCATCAGGTCCGGGTGCGAGATCTCGTCGAAGCACGCGGCGATGTCGGCCTCCAGCACCCACTCATAGGAGTTGGACGCCAGCAGCCTCATCTCCGCGACTGCGTCGTGTGTTCGCCTTTCTGGCCGGAAGCCGTACGAACACGGATGGAACTCCGCTTCGTAGATCGGTTCCAGCACCAGCTTCAGGGACGCTTGGACCACCCGGTCCCGAACGGTCGGGATGCCCAGCCGGCGGCGCTTGGCCGTTCCCGGTTTCGGGATCATCCGCTCCCGCACGGGCAGCGGGCGGAAGCTGCGGTTCTTCAAGTCGGACCGCACTTCCCCGAGGAACTCCTCGACGCCCCGCACGGACTCCACGTAGTAGGCGGTCTGACCGTCCACTCCGGCCGTGCGTGCTCCCTTGTTGCCCCGCACCCGATCCCACGCGATCAGCAAGAACGCTGGGTCGGTGACGAGATTGAACAGGTCGTCGAACCTGCGATGAGGTTCGGCGTTCGCCCAACGGTGCAGTTTGGTCTGGATCTCCAGTACCCGGCGTTCGGCCTTCATCAAGGCCCACTCCAGTTCGTCGGTATTCACCAACGACCTCCCGGCATTCCAGCAGCCTCCCTGCTGACTTGCTGGCCCCCTTCGCCATGTACGCGCCTCTCGCGCGCTCGGACTACTACGGGGCCTCCGCCCCGCCCCACAGCCGTCAGCCGACGACGGACCTGCCCACTGCTGTCCTGGATGGCCAGCAGGAAGGGCGACCGGGGACGGTTCCCACGTTCACCACTCAACCGATCGACGAGGGAGGTGCCCAGCTGTTGCCCCGGCAGCATCGCCATGACTACGCCGCAGTCATTCACCATGGCCTCCCCACCGGCGACTTCCCCCGGCTTCGGAGTTGGACGACCCGAAAGACGCCCACGCACTGCTGACCAACCCATATCCACCAGATTTGAGCTGGCACGCCGTTTACGGAACTTTGGCACTGGTTCCTCTCGTACACCTTCTCGTCTCGCTTGCCGAACCCACGCCGTCTGGCAGTGCCGACGCGTCTCGGCGTTGTCAGGGCTGCTTCCCACCCTCCCCGGCGTCTCCCGGATCAGGCTGCCCTCAGCTTCACCCAGCCGCTGCGACGGCCAGGCGGTGGAGTCCTTCCACCCCCACCCGGTTGTGCGGCGCCTCGTGGCGCGCGAAGTCATCGGCATACCTCACCAGCACGGGGGTGCCCGGCATCGCGCCGGGCTCGCGCCCGGCCCGCACCGTGTATTGACACCCAGCGGCCTGTTCCAGTCCGTGCAGAGCAACGTTCAGCAACAGCGGGCTGATCACACCGCCTTGAGGAGTTCCCTCCTCGGTCGGTGCGAACCGGCCGCGGTCGATCACGCCCGCCTTCAGCCATCCTCGGATCAGGTCCCGTGCGGGGAACTGGCCGAGCATGGTCATGAGGTGGGTGTGGTCGATTCGGTCGAATGCCGCCGACAGGTCCGCGTCCAGGACCCACAGACGTTTCGGGTTCTTGCCCTTGACCGTCCAGAAGATCGCGGATATCGCGTCCTGGCAGCTGCGACCGGGCCGGAAGCCGAAGGACCTCGGCTCGAACCGCGCTTCCCACTCGGGTTCCAGCGCGTTCTTCACGCGGGCCTGGAGGACCCGGTCACGGATGACCGGGATGCCGAGTGGTCGCTGTTTCCCGTTGCTCTTGGGGATGAACACTCGCTTGACCGGCCTGGCCTTCCAGGGCTTCGACGACCGATGGATCTCGGCCGCCAGCGTGCCTCTCGCCTTCGGCGTGAGGGCCCGTTCCCCGTCGATGCCAGCGGTCTCGCGACCACTGCTCTGCTGCGTCACCCGCTTCACGCTGATCAGCGTGTTGCTGCGGCTTCTCAGCATGAGCTTCTGCAAGTTGCAGACCTTCTTGAGGTCCCCGTCCTGCGTTGCCTTGAAGATCCTCTGCCTCAGCCGCCGTACGTTTTCCTCGCAGGTGGCCCAGTCGATGCTATGCCAGTCGAGTAAGTCGTCCTCGGGTCCGTTCATCGCAGGCGCGAGCGTCGCGACAGGTGCCGTGATCTCCATGTTCGCCTCCGGTATCTAACTTGTCCCTCGGTTCCGGCTTCCTTGCAGTGGTGACTTCAAAGGCTCACCTGATCCACGTGGGCGCCCTTTTCGGGCCGGGCCAAGGACCCGTATCCGGCGAGTTATCCGAGAGCGGGTGAAGGCCCCAACTCCCGGTTTCCTCTGGCCTTTCGGCCAGCCGGCCTTCGCTTCTTGGATCATCTACGCGCGGCCCGACAAGGACCGCCCCGGCACGTTCGCCGACCTTCACCACCACCCCGGCGAGGTCGTTGCCCAGGATGAGCGGGAGACGGTACCGCTGTGACCCGCCGCGATGGCCGGCAGCGTGGCGCCGAGATTCTTCTTGCGTTCGCGGTCCGCGGTCTACGCCTGGCGGGTGCCGGTTCCGTGGGCGAGGTTCTCGGAGAGGGCGGCCGGCAGCGAACTCGGGGTGTGCGGGGACGTGGTGAGGGTCCAAGTGGGGGGTCGGGGCTTGGGCCGGCCCAGACGGTCCAGGTGGCGAGCGTCTGCTGCAGGTGCCGGGCTTCTGATGCGCCCACCTCGTCGTCGGCTACGGCATGACACACCCGGAACGAGAAGGCCACCGGTCACGGGGGACACTCGATGAGCTGCTCGGACCAGATCGTTTTGCGGTTCTGTCCATGACGGCAGCCCCAGCGCGCGCCGAGTTGAGCGACGAGGAAGAGGCCGCGACCTCCCTCGTCGGTAGTGCGGGCACGCCTCAGGCGGGGCTGGCTGCTGCTTGAGTCGGTGACCTCGCAGACCAGAACGTCGTGGCGAATCAGGCGCAGCTCCGCCGGCGCACGACCGTAGCGCATGGCGTTCGTCACCAGTTCGCTGACGATGAGTTCGGTGGCGAAGAGGAGGTCGTCCAGCCCCCACTTGGTGAGTTGGCGGGTTGTCCATTCCCGGGCCTCGGAGACGGCGGCAGGATCGGCCGGGATCTCCCAGCGAGCGGTGTCCTTCGCCGGGACGGCGCGGGTGCGGGCCAGCAGCAGGGTCGCGTCGTCGCGCGGTGCCTGTTCTGCCAGGTCGGCGAGGACGGCCCGGCCGGTTTCGTCCAGAGCGCGATCCGGACGGCAGGACGCGGCGAGCGCATCCGTCAGGTACCGGAGCCCTTGGTCGATGTCGTGGTCGCGCCGTTCGACCACGCCGTCGGTGCAGAGTGCGAGGACGCTGCCCGGCTCGATGTCGATCGTGGTGGTCTCATACGGCATGTCGCCGATGGAAAGTGGTGGCCCTGGGCAGATCCCGACGGCCTCGGCGGTCCCGTCGGGCCGGACCAGGACGGGTGGCGGGTGCCCGGCACTGGCTATGGCGCAGCGTCGGGTGACCGGGTCGTAGACCGCGTACAGGCATGTGGCACCGACGACGTCGTCGGGTGGGGCTTCGGCCATGAGGCGCTGGACCTGGTCCGCGATCCGGGTGAGCATTTCGTCCGGTTCGAGTTCGAGGTCGGCGAGGGTCTGGATGGCGGTGCGCAGGCGGCCCATGGTGGCGGTCGCGGGCATGCCGTGGCCGATCACGTCTCCGGAGACAAGGGCCAGGCGGAGAGAGGGCAGAGGGATGGCGTCGTACCAGTCGCCGCGGATTTCCGCTCCGCCGCCTGCGGGCAGGTAGACGGCGGCGGTCTCGGCTGCCGGGGTGTCGGTCGTGGGCGCAGGAAGAAGGCGTTGCTGCAGCGCCACTGCCGCCCGGTGCTCGCGGGTGTAACGGCGGGCGTTGTCGATGGCGAGCGCGCCTGTCCAGGCGATCTGCGTCATGAGATCCGCCTCGTCCTTGGTGAACGGGTCGGATCGCCCGGTACGCCAGACCGATATGGCACCGAGCGTGAGGCCGCGGGCGTACAGCGGTGCCACCATCACCGAATGGGCATCCTCCAGGACGAGATACTCGACCAGCTGCGGGTTGCCGATCAGGGCAACGACGTCGGCACGGTCATGGGTGACTGCCTCGCCGGTCTGCAAGTTGATGGGGTGGTCCACCACGTAGGGGACGGGGTCGCCGTGCCGGGTGCCGGTCGGCCAGACCGCCGTGGCCGGCGCATGGGCCGCGTGGCACAGACAAACACCTCCATCGCCCAGCTGCTTCGGGGGTTCGTCCCCGTCGAACACGCACTGCGAGAGGTCGACTGCGACGAGATCCCCGAAGGCGGGTACGAGTACGTCCGCCAGATCCTGCGCGGTGCGGACGACATCCAGGGATCCTCCTACCTGCTCGGCCACCTTGCCGGCGAGATCCAGATGATGGCGAGCGCGCATATGGTCGGTGTTGTCGATGTACAGGGCCACGACCCCCGTGGGGCGTCCTCGCGCGTCCTCCAGACGGAAGGCGGACAGCGACAGCGCGTGCTGCCGCGCCGGATCGTGCCGCCAGCTCACTTCTTGGTTCCTGCTGATCACCGGGACGCCCGTCTCGAGCACCTGGCGCAGTACTGCCTCGAGGCTCTCGGCGTCTTCGGCACACAGAACGTCGCACAGCCGAGTGCCGGGCTGTACTGGACGGCCGTCGAGAGTACCCAGCATGGCGTTCGTTTGCACAGTGGCGAGATCCGTGTCGTGCAGAGCGATCGTGATCCCGTCCTGCGAGGACAGTGCGCGCAGGAGTGCTGCGCCCTGCTCGTGGTCGGAGACGTGGTGTGCGGGTGCCGCCAGGACAAGGAACTCCGCGGAGCCTTCCACCGCAGAGGTCCGGAAGGCGACATCGATGGCGTCGCCGGATCGATGCCGCAGCCGTACCTGGCCGGATTCCGGCATCTCCGTGGACCTGTGCAGTTCGTCCGTGGGGTTGGCCAGCAGTTCCTGTACGGGGCGGCCGCAGACATTCTCGGCCGTGAACCCCGTCAGGTCCTTCGCTGCCCCGGTCCACCGGAGCACCGTGCCTCGATCGTCGACCACGGCGGCTGCCACGCCATCGCCGGCGTTCCACCTGTTGGGACGAGAACCGGTCCCGCGCGTCATTCCTTGTGGATCACGTGCCGAGTTTGCGTGATTAAGATCGTTCATGCTCATTTGCCCACTTCCTTGTAGGAGGGCGGGGTGACGGGGGACGGGCGTCCGGTCCCGACGGGCTCACCTCTGGTTGCGCTCAGTGCCCTGCGTGCTGCAGTGGACTGCCGGCGCTCGGGCATCCCTGAGCAACGACTGCGGGGGGTAGGTCCTGTTCGGCCCAGACGATCTTGCCGTCTCCTGCGCAGCGGGAGCCCCACCTGCGGGACAGCCGAGCGATGAGGAAGAGGCCGCGGCCGTTCTCGTCGAGGGTGCGCGGATGCTGCGGGCGTGGGTGGCTGGTGCTGGTGTCGGAAACTTCGCAGGTCAAAACCTGGTGCTGAATGAGCCGTAGGCGGATCGGCCCGCGGCCGTGGCGGATGGCGTTGGTGACGAGTTCACTGACGATCAGTTCCACGGTGGTCATGAGATGCCCCATCCCCCATTCGCTGAGCTGACGCGCGGCCAGGTGCCGGGCTGTGCGCACGGCGGCCCGCTCGTTCGGCAGGTCCCAGGACGCGACCCGGGCCGGTTGGAGTGCGATGGTTCGCGCAAGGAGCAAGGTGACGTCGTCGGAGTGTGCCTGGGCCGGCACGGTCTCCATGACTTCCGAGCACAGGTCTTCCAGGGACCGGTCGGATTGTGAAAGGGCGGCGCCCAGGCGGTGTAGGCCGACGTCGATGTCGTCGTCGCGGGACTCGACCAGGCCGTCGGTGTAGAACGCGAGCACACTTCCCTCGGGGAGTTCCAGTTCCACGGACTCGAAGGCGGACAGGCCGAGGCCGAGGCCGAGTGGGGCACCGGCGGGCAGGTCGGGGAAGGTGACCTGGCTCTGCGGGTCGATGATCGCGGGCGGGGGGTGCCCGGCCCGCGCCATCGTGCACTGCCGGGTGATCGGGTTGTAGACGGCGTACAGACAGGTGGCGCTCACTACGGAGTCCTCGTCGGAATCGTCGGCGTCTGCGTCGTTCAACCGCCGGACGGTGTCGTCGAGGTGCGCCAGCAGTTCGTCGGGAGGCAGCTCCAGGTCCGCGAGCGTGCGCACGGCGGTGCGCAGTCTGCCCATGGTCGCCGCGGCGTTGATGCCGTGTCCGACCACATCGCCGACGACGAGGCCCACCCGGGCACCGGACAGCTCGATCACGTCGAACCAGTCACCCCCCACGCCGTGGTCCATGTCGGCCGGCACGTAGCGCGAGGCCACCTCGACGGCGGCACCGCCTCGCACCCGGTGGGGGAGCAGGTCGCGTTGGAGCGTGAGGGCGGTGGTGCGTTCGCGTGCGTACCGCAGGGCGTTGTCCAGGCTGAGCGCGGCCCGGGTGACGAGTTCCTCGGCGAGGAGCAGGTCGTCCTCCTGGAACGGCGTCTGTTCCTCGGAGCGGCCGAACACCGCCAGGCCCAGCACGCTGCGCCGCGCACGGATGGGTACGACCATCAGCGAGTGGATGCCGCTGTCACGGACCTTCTGCGCCCGCACCGGATCGTTCTCGACCCAGGGGCCGGCATGGGTGTTCAGCACGGGTTCCAGGTAGGACCTGCCCGTGCGCAGTGCGGTGGCGAATGGCGAGATCGGGACGAGGTGGATCACCTCCTCGCGCACCCACGGCAACTCCAGGACGCCCATGTCGAGGGAGGCCAGGCCGGCCCGGCGCAGCAGCGGGGTGCGGCCGCTTGCCGTGCCGGTCCCTGCCGAGGGTTCCACGCCGAACGGAACCGACTCCACCAGGTCGACGAGGGCGTGGTCGGCGAGCAGGGGCACGGTGAGGTCGGCCAGTTCCTGCCCGGTCCGCATGACGTCGAGGGTGCTGCCGATGCGCGTGCTGGCTTCGCTGAGGATGGCAAGGCGCTCACGCGCCCGTCGGTTGCCGGTGACATCCACGGTCATGGAGCACACGCCCAGTGGTGTGCCGTCCGCGCCCTGGAGGCAGAAGAACGAGGACGAGAACGCATGTTCACGGCGCCTGTCCGACAGCGGCCACGCCCGGTACTCATGCACCATGGTGCTGCCGCTCTCCAGCACTTGCAGCATCACCACCTCGAGCGCTTCGGCCTCGACGGCGGGCAGCCAGTCCTTCAGGCCGCGTCCGAAGCGTCGGCCACGAGGGACGCCGTCTTGGCGCTCCTTGGCGTCATTCACCCAGGTGCAGCGCAGCTGAGGGTCATAAACGGCGATGCCGATCGGTGCGTGGGCGAGGAGCGACTCCCGCACCGGTCCGTTGACCGCCCCCGAGGACAGTGTTCCGATGTCGGTCACAGACACCAGCCACCGGGTGTCGGCGCCCTGCCCCCACAGCAACGAGACCCGCAGCGTCATGGTGAGCGTGTGGCCGTCGCGGTGGCGCACCTTCACGGTGCCGGACCAGCCACCCTCGGCACGGCACTGCTCAGCGACTGCTCTAGCCCTCAGGACGTCCTCGGAGGGCGGCAACACCTGTGCGGCGGACCGGCCTACCACCTCGCCGGCCGAGTACCCCACCAGCTGCTTGGCGGCGTGCGTCCACCCGACCACCGTCCCCTCCGCATCGATCATGGCTATCGCCGCGTCGGGTGTCTCGCTTTGGTTCACCGGCTCAGCGAGTGCCGTTTCTTCGGTATTCATAGCGGTTCATCCCTTCCGGTGCGTAGGTGCGCGGGGTGTTGGCCTTGTGTGGTGCACCGATCCGCAGGACGGCAGATCCAAGCCAGGACCCACGACGGCCGACACGATCGGGGTCTGGTGGTAGCCGTGGTGGCGAGCGCGGGGACCCAGGGCCCGAGGGGTGCTCTTTGCGACGTCGGCCGCCCCGTGTGTCCTATGCAGCGCCCGGCACATTCAGACTATTTCGTCAAACATGATGAAAGCATCACTAAAGGGGACGAAAAAGTCAAGTTCACCAATATTGATCGATTGATCAGAGCGATTGACGCGAGTCCGGTGGCAGGTCTGGATCCAGCCCCACCCCTCCCTGGTTGCGGGGCCCTGATGGCGGCAGGCGCCGACGGAAGTGAACAATCGCGACATTTGGTGCGATGATTAATTTATCAGAACTGCTAGGATTATCCAGGGTGCATGCCGATGTCAGTCTCGCTCAGGAATCGATACGAACGCCGTCGTGCCGAGACCCGGCAGGCACTCGTCCGCGCCGCGCGGCAGATCCTGGCCGAGTCCGGCGACACCGGCGCCAGCATCCACGCCATCGCCGAGCGCGCGGACGTGGGCTTCGGCTCCTTCTACAACCACTTCACGTCCAAGCCGGACCTGTTCGACGCGGCCGTGGACGATGCAATGGAGGAGTACGCACGAGCCATCGACAAACATCTGCGCGGCCTCGACGATCCCGCGGAGCGCGTCGCTGGGGGCGTGCGGCTCAGCGCACGCGTAGCCGAGTCGCACCCGGAGATCATGCGGATCCTGTGCCACAGCGAGCTCGGCCGCATATGCGCCAGCCGCGGACTGGCTCCGCGCGCGAAGCGCGACGTGGAGCAGGGCATCGCCTCGGGCCGCTTCTCCGTAGCCGACCCGGTCATCGCCCTGACCGCGCTGAACGGCAGCCTGCTGGCGCTCTTGGAGCTGTGGTCGAACAAGCCCGAGGTCGACAGCGACCGAGCCGCAGGCGCAATGGCCGAGATGCTCCTGCACATGCTCGGCCTCTCCCCAGATGAGGCCCGCGATGTCGCCCGGCGTTCCCTTCCCATCGCGGCGTGAGGAGACAGCTGCGACGTGGGGCGGAGTCCGAGACTGCATGGGATGGCGCAATTGGCGGATGCGCTGGACGGGCAGGTGGCGGGGGCGGAGGGTCTGGGACGCGCGGCCGAGCGGCCGTGTTTCGCTCGTTGCGGCCCGTGGCTCGCGGACTGCGTCTTTGCTTCGTCGTCCTGCTTTCAGGCCGGCCCTGCTCTTCAGGACTCCGTCGAGCCAGAACTGCCACGCCGCCGGCTGGCCCACCGCCCTGCTCTTAGGCACGGTAGGCAGGCGGCAGTGCCGCGTCATGGCCCCATCTGAACGTCGCCCACGCCGAGGCGGGCATCTGCCGATCGTCGGCGGCTTCGCAGCGGGCCTGCATGGCCCCGCCTATCATGCAGAGAGGCGTACCGTGCAGAAAGGCGCACGACTCCGCGAAGCGAGCGCGGCAGATGGTCAATGGCGAGGACCTGCAACCCGCTGCCGTCCAGGACCTGCTCGATCAGATAGTGGCCCGGACGGTGGCCGCTACGGGTGCGCACGCGGGAGCGTTCTTCCTGCTCGAGCCCGGCGGCGAAGTCCTGGTCCTGGACGCGACCCTCGGGATGCCCACGGGGTTCGTCAGCCTGCTGCGACGCATACGGGTGTCTGCCGTAACCGAGGGCCCGCTTGCCGAAGCGATACTCCAGCGGCATCTGGTGTGGGTCGGTTGCGGCGAAGAATTCGCCGGCCGATATCCCCACCTGGCCTTGACCTTTCCCTTCCTGGGCGCCGTCGCGGCGACCCCGATCGTGGCAGGCTCCCGCGTGTGGGGCGCCATGCTGCTGGTGTTCTCTCAGAAGTCGCCCGCCCTGGATGCGCGCGCACGGGGCCGGTTCACCACCGCGGCCCGCTGTATCGCCGTGCTCCTGCAGGACGCCGCCGAGGCCGGGCACTGCGTGCAGCCCGGGCTCACGGCGCGTCTGCTGCCGCCGACGCCCGCGCATCCCTCGTCACCGGCTCACCCTCAGGCCGCGGCGGACTTCATAGCCGCTCTTCCCGAAGGGGCGTGCCGGCTCGACGTGCGAGGACGGATCACCTTCGCCGACCGCACCGCGGCCGACCTGCTGGGCGTGAGCCTCCCGCACCTGCTGGGTGCCCGCGTGTGGGAAGCCGTGCCGTGGCTGGCTCCCGCGCCTTACCGACTGCGGTACCAGGTCGCACTCGCGAGCCAGCTCCCGACGTCCTACACGGTGAAGCAGCCCCGTACCGGCAGAGAACTGCTCCTTCAGTTCTATCCGGACCGTACCGGTGTGAGCCTGCGCATCTCCGTTCCTGCCGCCGCTGCCCACAGCCGGGACGAACTGGCCCTCGGTACCGGGGCGGCGCCCGGCCCCGCCGACCTGGACTCCCACCACCACATCATGCAGCTCTCCGGCGGCCTGGCCGCGGCGGCATCCGTCGACGAGGTCGTGGAGCAGGTGGCCGGTCACCTTTCGGTCGCCCTGCACGCGCACGGCTTCGTATTGCTGGTCGCGGAGGCCGGCCGGGTGCGGGTCGTCGGCCGCCACGGCGTCAGCCCTGAGCTGGTCGACCTTTTCGACCACGCCCCCCTCACCTCCGACCTCCCGCTCCCCGGGCTGACCGCCGGCGCACCGTCCTGGGGGCTGACCCAGGGGGTGCCGTCCTTCTTCGCCGACCCGGACGAGCTGCGTGCGGCGTACCCCGAGAGCGCCTCCATCGACGACGGCATGAGCGCATGGGCGTGGCTGCCCCTGATGGCCTTCGGACAGTACTTCGGAGTCTGCGTGGTCGGCTACCAACAGCCCCGCTCCTTCTCGTTGCAGGAGCGTGCCACCCTCACCGCCGTCAGTGCCCTGATCTCCCAGGCACTGGACCGCGCCCGGCAGTACGACGCCAACCGCCAGCTGGCGGAAGGCCTCCAGGCCGGCCTGCTGCCTCGTACGCTGCCCGCGATGCACGGCCTGGACGTGGCCGCCCGCTATCTTCCCGCCAGCCACGGCATGGAGGTGGGCGGCGACTTCTACGACCTTATCCGCCTGTCGGACACCGAGGCCGCCGCCGTCATCGCAGACGTGCAGGGCCACGGTGTCGGCGCCGCCGGCCTGATGGGCGAGTTGCGTACCGCGGTCCACGCCTACGCCGTCGCCAGCGCCACCTCAGGCGAAGTCCTCGCCCGTACCAACCACTTGTTCAACGAACTCGACCCCGGTCTGCTCGCCAGCTGCCTGTACGCGCACATCGATCCCGTCCGCCACAGCGCCCAACTGGCCACTGCGGGTCACTGCCCGCCCCTGCTGCGCCACCCCGACCTGCACACCGACATCCTGGCGGCGCCGCCAGGCCCTCTGCTGGGCGTCGACCCCGCCGCGGAGTACCCCACCGCCGACATCCCGCTGTCTCCCGGGACACTCCTGCTCCTCTACACCGACGGACTCATCGAAACCCCCGGCACCGATCCCGAAACCGCCCTTACCGACCTCGCGGCCGTCCTCTCCAAAGCCACCGGGCCGCTGGACGACATCGTCGACACACTGCTTGCCCACGCCCAGCCATCGGGCGACCGCGCCGACGACACAGCCCTCCTGCTGCTGAAGGTCTATTGAGGCGTGCGCCAGCGCTGCCGCGACGGCCGGACGGGGCGCTATGTCGCGCGCCGGTGCTCCCTGAAGCACCAGCGGTGAGAGCCGGGAGCCTGTCTCCACCACGCGCCCCCGACGCGTACACGCACGGCGTTGAGCGCCGAGTGCCGATCGGCGGGGCGGGGACAGCGGACGTGCAGGCGGACATCGCCGGAGGGCGACAGCCGGACCCCTGGCTTTGCAGGGGATCAGGCGCGGTCGGTGCCGCGAGAACGGCGACTGCCTTCCTGAGCTCCTCGCAGACATCGTCGAGACGATCCCCGTCTGGGGGGCGACGGCTGCACTGATCGCCGCTATCGGACTGCCGTCGGATGCCAACACAGGCGTGGCCACGGCAAACGCGTCCGCGAACGTGACTCCGCGGTTGAAGGCGAGTCGGCGGGAGCGGATCTCGGGAGCTCGGCGAAGAATTGCGGGACCTCTTCCGCCTGCTCCGCACTGCCAGCTCCAGGAGCCGGTGCATCTCCTCGTCCGGGACGTTGGAGAGCAGCCGCATGGTCGGTGTAGACGAAGGCGTCCTCGACGCACACCCCGAGCAGGACGGTGCAGCCGAGGAACTCGCTCAACTCGGCCAGGATCTGGTGATCGAGAGACAACGCGGTGGGCTTGTTCGCGCGCGGCGAGGATGAACGTCGGCAGATCAAGAAGGGTGCTGCCAGAGTGAGTTGGCGAGGCCGCTGCCGCTGTCGGAGAGCCCGCCGGTGGTATGCGGGCCGCCGTTGCCGTCGGCCTGCGCCATGGTCACTGCACCGTTACCGCGAACGCCGCCCGTTGTGGGCTGGAGTACTCGGCACGGCGCATATTTTCCCTGGCTGCGGGTTTGCGACCATGAAATATGGAGCGAATAATCCCCCTTATGGGGGATTGTCTAGGTACACCTTGATCTTGATGCCGACGCCATCGGATGTTGACCGCGACCCCTGGGCCGTGACGCCCATCGACAGTGAGCACCACCGCGAAGAAACGCCGTGGCGAACACGACCGACCCATGCGGGCGCTCAACCGGTCGGCTGCCTCGGCTGGGCGACGGGCGCGCAGTCCAGCGGGGTCGTCTGACGGAAGGCCCTGATAACCGCCGCGTAGCCGAATGACCGCGTCGGTGGTTGTTGATGGCCGCTGTGGGGCGGGAGACAGAACGGAAGGAGTCTGCCCATGCGGATCGTCGTGGACCTGAATCGATGCCAGGGATACGCACAGTGCGTGTATTTGGCGCACGAGGTCTTCAGATTGACCGGCCAGGAGGCGCTGACCTACGAGCCGAACCCCGATGACGAGCGGCGCCTGCAGGTGGAGCGAGCCGCTGCGGCGTGTCCGGTGCAGGCGATCGTGATCGACCGCTTGGACGGCGCGGAGGGAAGCGAGACGTCATGACCGTGTCGGCAACGGTCGCGGAGCTGGTGCGCGAGTTCAGGGCCAACGGCCGGATCGTCATCGTCGGTGCGTCCCTGGCCGGACTGCGGGCCGCCGAAGCCCTGCGTGCGGAGGGCTTCACCGGGTCTCTGACCATCATCGGGGACGAACCGTACGAGCCCTACGACCGTCCGCCGCTGTCCAAGCAGGTGCTCAAAGGATGGGTGCCGGCCGACCACACCAAGCTGCCCCGCCTGCGAGAAGTGAACGCGCAGTGGCGGCTCGGGGTGGCCGCCACCGGGTTGGACCGGGCCGCCAAGCAGGTGCGTCTGGCCGACGGCGAGCAGGTCCCGTACGACCGGTTGCTGATCGCCACGGGGACCCGCGCGCGACAGTGGCCGAACCCGACCGAGGCCGCTCTGGACGGGGTGTACACGCTGCGCTCGCGTGATGACGCGATGCGCCTGCAACAGGCACTGGCGGCGCGGCCGTCGCGGGTCCTGATCATCGGTGCCGGGTTCATCGGCTCGGAGATGGCCTCGGTCTGCCGGGAACTCGACATCCCGGTGACCGTCGCCGAGCGGGGCTCGGCGCCGCTGGTCGGCGCGCTCGGCGGGGTGATCGGCGAGATCGCCGCGGAGATGCAGCGCGACCACGGCGTGGACCTGCACTGCGGGCTGGGCGTGTCGTCACTGGAGGGCGACTCCGGCGGACACGTGCGGCGTGCTCATCTCTCGGACGGAACCACCATCGACGCCGACGTGGTGGTGGCCTCGCTGGGGTCGATCCGCAACGTGGAATGGCTGGAGGGCGCCGGGCTGGCGTCCGGCTTCTGGGGCGTCGGCTGCGACGGCGGCGGTCGCGCCTTCGACATCAACGGCGTGGTGACCGACAGCATCTACGTGGCAGGGGACGTGGCGCGAGCGCCCCACGTGCTGTACGAGTACCAGTTCCTCGCGATGGAGCACTGGGACAATGCCGTTCTCGGCGCCCAGGTCGTGGCCCACAACATGGTGAACCTCGAGCCTCACTATCGCCCGCATCTGTTGCTGCCCAGCTTCTGGTCCGGTCAGTTCGGCGTCAACATCAAGTCCGTCGGCGTGCCGCCCTTCGGCGACGAGATCGTCTTCACACAGGGGTCCGTCAAGGAGCGCCACTTCGCCGCCGCCTACGGTCGCCGCGGCCGCATCGTCGCCGCCGTCACCTTCGATCACGGCAAGTGGCTGGAGTACTACGGGAAGCTGATCGAGCACTCGGCTCCGTTCCCGCCTCCGCCGCCGGGCTGGGACCAGCCCCCCGAGATGAAGCCGATCCCGGCCGAGTTCCCTGCGCCGGGCGTCCCGACGGCGATACCCGACGTCGTCCTGACCGGCCACGACCCGAGCGAGCGCAGGGCGGAGTTCCGGCCCCGGCGCTGAGGCGGCCCTCGCGACCAAGCGTCCAACCGGACAGCACGACAGGAAGGTGGGGAGCCTCATGGCCGAGGAAACGCCCTGGCAGCAGTCCCTCCGCTACGCCAACCGCGCCAATCCGTATCCCTTCTACGAAGAGCTGCGCAAGACCCCGGTGGCGCGGCAACCGGACGGATCGTATGTCGTCAGCACCTACCGAGAGATCGTCGCGCTGCTCCACGACAACCGGGTCAGCTCGGATCCCACGCTGCTTCCCGCCCCGACCCCGGCCGAGGGCGAGCCGATCACGGAGACCATCATCTCTTTGGAGCCGAACATCATCACCCAGGACCCGCCGGAGCACGACCGAGATCGCCGCATGATGACGCCGCATTTCGTCGGGCCGCCCCATGCGCCCCACATGATCTCTGACCTGGAGCCCGAGATCCGGCGCCTCACCGCCGACCTCCTGGACAACATGCAGGGCAAGACCCGGATCGATGTGGTCGACGACTTCGCCTTCCCCCTGCCCGTGACCATCATCTGCGAGGTCCTGGGCGTGCCACTGGAAGACATACCGCGCTTCCACGGCTGGATCGAGGCGGCCCTGGACGCTCTGGATTTCGGCCCGGAGGCGGCATCCGAGGAGATACAGAGCCGGCGAGCGGGGGGCCGCCGGGCCGTGGAGGAGTTCGAGCAGTACACCGGCGAGCTCCTAGATCGGTACGCCAGGCAGCCCGGCCCCGGCATGCTCTCGGCGCTGGTGCACGAGGACGGCCAGGAGGGGCGCATGTCCAAGAACGTGCTCGTCAGCAATGCCCTGCTCCTGATCTTCGCCGGGCATGAAACCACGGTCAATCTGATCGCCCACAGCGTGCTCAGCCTGCTGAGGCACCCCGACGCGCTCGAGAAGCTGCGCCGCCGGCCCGAGCTGATCGTGCCCGGGGTCGAGGAACTGCTGCGCTTGGAGTCGTCGGTCCAGCTCTGGCACACCCGCTCCGCCCGCGAGGAGATCGAGATCGCGGGCACCACCATCCCGAAGGGCGCGCAGATATTCCTGGCGTACGGCTCGGCGAACCGGGACCCGGAACGGTTCGCGAACCCCGATGAGCTCGACCTGGAACGCCCCGACAACCAGCATGTCGGCTTCAGCCAGGGCATCCACTACTGCTTCGGCGCTCCGCTCGCGCGGCTCGAGGTACAGGTCGCGGTTGGCGAGTTCGTCCGCCGCGTGGAGAACCCGCGGCTCGTCGAGGACCCGCCGCCGTATCGCCACAACCAGATTTTCCGCGGCCCGCGCCATGTCCTGGTCGACATCGACGGGATCCGCGACTGACTGAGCGTGCGTAAAGGATCGCTATGCACCTGCTTGGACAGCGGCGGTCGGTCATAGGGCGGTAGGGCTCACATTCGACCTCGGCCAGTGAGCCGGTGAAGCCCCGCGGCGCTCAACCCGGCCGGCGACGCGCCGACGACAACGATACGGCCGTCCTCGAGATCACCGGGCACCGCCGCTCACCTCCTCACCGAGGTGGACCGTCTGCACGGGGCACGCCGGCGCGGCCTGGGGCACGCGCTCCACCCGGTCGTCGGCGACGGTCGTGGCGTACGGTAACCCCTCCTCCCCGTGCATGGCACCTCCGGCGCGAGGAACACGAACTGGGCGTAGCCCTGGCAGCGAGTGAGGTCCACAACGGTCCCCATCCCCACCACTCCCTCCGTTGTCTCACCCCTCATTTCCAGCATGGGGGCAGACCTGGACGCCTGCGCGGCCACGGCTGCAAGGACGAAGGCCGGGTGCGGCTTCCTCCAAGGGAGGGCAGCGGTCAGCCCAGGGCGCGGTCGAGGTTGAAGGCAGCGCTGATGAGGGCGAGGTGGGTGAATGCCTGCGGAAAATTGCCCAGTTGCTCGCCGGTGTGGCTGATTTCCTCGGCGTAGAGGCCGAGGTGGTTGGCGTAGGTGAGCATCTTCTCGAAGGCCAGGCGGGCTTCGTCCAGGCGTCCGGCGCGGGTGAGCGCCTCGACGTACCAGAAGGAGCAGATGGAGAAGGTGCCCTCGTCGCCTTCGAGGCCGTCCGGGCTGGCAGCTGGGTCGTAGCGCCAGATCAGGGAGTCGGAGACCAGTTCGTTGCCGAGGGCATCGAGGGTCGACAGCCACACCGGGTCGCGGGGTGCGATGAACCTGGTCAGCGGCATCATCAACACCGCCGCGTCCAGCACGTCGCCGCCCTCGTATTGGACGAAGGCCTGGCGGGCGGGCGACCAGCCCTTGTCCATGATCCGCCTATAGATCGTGTCCCGCACCGGACCCCAGCGGGCGAGATTGGCGGGAAGGCCGCGGTGCACGGCGATGCGGATGGCGCGGTCGATGGCCACCCAGCACATGAGCCGGGAGTAGAGGAACTTCTTGCGCCCGCCGCGGGTCTCCCACACGCCCTCGTCCGGCTGGTCCCAGTGCTCGCAGACCCAGTCCACCAGGACGCACACCCCGCGCCAGTGGCCGCTCGTCAGGGGCTGAGACCACATGTCGTAGAGGTACACGGAGTCGATCAGGGCGCCGTAGATGTCGAGCTGCAGTTGGGTGGCGGCGTCGTTGCCGATCCGCACGGGCGCCGAGCCCCGGTAGCCCTCCAGGTGGGGCAGCTCGCATTCGGGCAGCTCGGAGCGACCATCGATGCCGTACATGATCTGCAGTGGCCCGGACGCTCCGTTCTCACGCTGGTCGATGTGCTCAGTGAGGAAGTCCATGAACGCCTCGGCCTCGTGGTAGAAGCCGAGCCTGAGCAGCGCGTAGAGGGCGAATGCGGAGTCGCGCACCCACGCGTAGCGGTAGTCCCAGTTGCGGCCGCCGCCGATCTGCTCGGGCAGGCTGGTGGTGGGGGCTGCCACGATCGCGCCCGTGGGCACGTAGGTGAGCAGTTTGAGGGTGAGGGCGGAGCGGTGCACCATCTCCCGCCATCGGCCGCGGTAGCAGGACTGCTGCAGCCAGCGCCGCCAGAAGGCGACCGTGGAGGTGAACGCCCGGTCGGCCTCAGCGAGCGGGCAGATGCGCGGTGGAGTCTCGCCGCTGACCCGGTCGAGGGCGAAGACCGCGATCTGCCCCTGAGAGAGTTCGAACTCCGTCCACACGTCCTTCTCATCGCACTTCATGGGCACCGTGGCGGTCAGTGTCAGTGACAGTGCATCGGAGGCGAACAGGGCAGCATGATCCAGCATGCGCACGGTGTGCGAGTGGGCGCCGTAGCCGAACCGGGGGGCCACCCGGGCCCGGAACGGGATCGTTCCGCGGACGCACACCACCCGCCGGATCAGCCTGTGGCGGTCGGCTTCGCCGACGTCCTCCACAGGCATGAAGTCCTGGATCTCTCCCAGTCCGTCCTCGGTGAAGAACCGGGTGATCAGCACATTGGTGTCCGGGAAGTAGAACTGTTTGGTGGCGGCCGGCACGGCGGGGGACAACTCGAACGCCCCGCCCCGGGTGGCGTCCAGGATGGCCGCGAACACGCTCGGGGAGTCGAAGGAGGGGCAGCAGTACCAGTCGATGGTCCCGTTGGTACCCACCAGGGCCGCTGTGCGCAGATCCCCGATCAAGCCGTGCTCAGCGATCGGCAGGTACGGGGCTGACGTGTGCTGTGTCTCTGCTCCGGACATCGCAGCAGCCTCCCTTTTGATCCTGCCTCTACTGTGGTCCTTCCCGATCGCAGGGGCATCAGAGCGGCCCGGCGGCGGCCTCGAGCAGCCGGACAAGCGGTGGTCTGCCCTCCGACGAGGTGCCGATGTGCCTGGGCAGGTGACTGACCAGGCACGTGGCGTCGCCGCACACCGCCGTTTTGACGGCTTTCATCGCTGCACCAGCTTTACAGGTTTCTGCCATGGCTTCCTCCTGAGGAAGCCTGAGCTGAGGGCATGACCGTCGTGTCGGGGCTCTCGGAGATCCGGCGGAGAGCCTGATGACCAATCGCTCGGATGACCGGACAGATAGGGGAGTCGCGCAGGCATCGCGTCGGGGGCTTCAGCGTGATGGGGGGCTTCAGGGAGTTGTTTTCCGGCCGGGAGCTCGCGCTTCCGCAGGCGCGCGTCAGGCGGCGAAAGTACTGACGGGCACCCGCGCAACACGTCGACGTCCCTGGCGACCGTTATGACGGCGCAACGCTGCTGCTTCACTCGTCCACAAGCGGCGGATCCCCGCCGAGTCCGGCGACGCCAGCGCCGGCATTCCGACCGGACAACGCCGCCGCGGAGAGTCTGAACGCGACCATGAAGCGCGAGACGCTCCAGGGCCGCAAGCGGTGGAACCGGGCCAGCGAGGCCCGTCTCGCAGTCTTCCGCTGGGCGACCCGCTACAACACCCGCCGACGGCACTCCCGCCTCGGCCAGATCAGCCCGATCACCTACGAACAGCGATCAACTACGCTGGCCACCGCCGCATGACAACCGGTGTCCACGATCACGGGGATCTTCACTCCGATTGCTGAAGCCAGTTGGCATCAGCGCAGGTTGCGAACGTGGCCTAGTGTCAACTACCGATCCTGGTCACAGGTGCCGCGTCCGCCGCTGATGCCCCTCGACCGACCCGGGTATCGGCTGTGACACGTACGGGGTCCGGCCCCCACCGCGTGGGACGTGGCGGGGGCCAAGGCGCCTTCCCGTAAGGGCGTTGGGAGCCCGGCGTCAGCCCACCTGCCCGGCCGGCCGCATCGTGATGTGGTTGATGTCCACGCCCGCGGGCTGGTTGACGACGAAGACGATCGTGTCCGCGATGTGCTCGGCGGTCATCACCGGCGCCGCTTCGGGGGTACCGCCGCGCTTGTCCCAGAACGGCGTGTCCACCACCCCGGGGGCGACGACGGTCACGCCGACCCCGTCCTTGCCGACCAGCAGTCGGGTGTTCTCGGCCAGCGCGTGCGCGGCCCACTTGGTGACCGAGTACAGGTTTCCGGGCGTGTTGCGCACCCCGGCGACCGAACCGATGATCACGATCCGGCCCTTGGACTCCCTGAGGTGCGGCAGCGTCTCCCGCACCAGCAGGGCCGGGCCCAGGACGTTGGTGAGGACCATGGCGCGCATGTCCTCGGGGGCGTGGCTCTCCAGGTTGCCCGGCAGCGAGAAACCGGCGTTGGCGATGACGTTGTCCAGCCGGCCCCACGCGTCCACCACGTGGCGCACGGCGGACGCGACATCGTGCTCGTCGCTGGTGTCGCCGGTGATCGTCAGCAGCCGCTCGCCCGCTCCGGCCGTAGTGGCGAAGGCGGCCAGCTTCTCCGCGTCACGTCCGGTGACGGCCACGCGGTGGCCCTGCTTGAGCAGGGCGCGGGCGGTGGCGGCGCCGATTCCGGTCGAGCCACCGGTGATCAGCGTGACGGGTTCCATGGGGGCGGCCTCCTCAGTGGTGCGGTCATCGGGGCTCCACCAGGGTACGGAGTCCATGACTGAGCGTCAGGGAAACCGCAAGGGCACCTCTCCGTAACTGGGCCGAGGGGAAGGCTGAAGCCCTGCGTCGCGGGCTCGCTGAGACGTCCACGCCACCCACAGCAGGATCGCCAAGCCCCCTAGGACAACACCGACCACATCCGTGACGGTGGGCCCCCGGCCCGACGGCATCACCATGAGAACCAGAACGACGACCGCTGTCTTGATCCGGGTGTCCGCCAGCGCGCCCCAAGCGACCGTGGCCAGGGGCACCGCCCCCCACAGCAGATACCAGCCCTGCACGGCGGGAGCGCACACCACCAAGGCCAACAGTCCCAGGGCCGCAGCGCGTTCGGCACCGAGGCGAGGAGCGCGCGCCAGGAAGTACAAGGCCCCGCAGAGCCCTGCCAAGGTCCCGAGCGTACGCATCACCGTCACCGGGTCCGGTGTGGTGACCCAGCCGGCCTCGGTCCCGATCCACCTCAGCAACCGGCCGACGTCCGTGGTCACCGACATCGGCGTGTACGAGTGGGTCGGTGTGCGGATCGTGTCGAGCCAACCCCAGCCCAGCCCGCAGAGCGCCACCGTCAGCACCAGCGTCCCGACGGCCGCGAGGAGGATCCCCGCCGCGCGGCCCAGACGTCGCCACCAGCCCGTCTGTCCGGCTACCGCCACCAGGGCGGCGCACCCCAGGGCCACCGCGGCCGGGGCCTTCACCAACGCGGCGCACGTCAGCACGACAACGCCCAGCACCCATCGTCCGGACCGGCACGCCACAAGACCGGCCATCATCAAGCCGAGCATCAGCGCCTCGTTGTGCGCCCCGCCCACCAGATGGGCCAGCACCAGCGGATTCAGCGGCGCCGCCCACCAGGCCCCTGAGCCGTCGCCGCCCGCCCGCGTCGCGAGCCACTGAACCGACCAGGCCAGCAGGGCGAGCCCGGCGAGCGCGGCCACCCGATGGAGTACGACGGCGGCGACCACATGGTGTTCGCCGGTCACGAAGACCACGGCCCGGCTCACCAGAACGGACAGGGGTCCGTACGGAGCCGGGGCGTCCTGCCACACCTCCGGGACGTTCGCGGCGAGCGGCCCGCCGAGTGCGGAGGGGCCCATGTCGTAGACGTTCCAGGAGCGCCCGGCCAGTGCGCCCTGGGCCACGTAGCTGTAGATGTCCATGCTGAACAGCGACGGCGCCGGAAGCAGAGGCAGCGCCCAGCCGCCCAGCGTGAGCCACTGCCACCGTTTGCTCATCACCGCACCGGCCCGCAGCAGCGTGCCCAACTTCCACCAGGACCACAGCAGCAGACCGAGTCCCGCATACGCCGCTGTCGCGCCGATCACCGCGAGCGCGGGCCCCGGGGCTCCCCAGATCCCGTCCGGTACGCCCCGCGGCAGAGCGCCGGCGCCCCAGGCGCCTGATGAGAGCAGCACGGAACCCCACATGCCGCGTTGTGCCCAGACCCGTGTATCGATTTCCGCCGCTCTCATTCGGTCGAAGGTAGAACGCTTTGCGGATCACCGCACCCAGCTCCGCCCCAATGGACGGCGAACGCAGGATGTCGCCTGCGCCCGCGGCCGGTCGGGACCACGTCCACAGCTTGGATCATGCGACGCGACGGAGTCCACCAGGATGACCAGGATGTGGACGTGCGCACGGGCGAATTCCGGACGGTGCATACGATCCGACGGTACGTCCCCGCACCACACCGGAAGGCGCTCGTGAGCTCCACCTCCCCCCTGTCCACCAGCACATCTCCGGTGACGCCGTCGGGCACGGTGCTGATCCGCTCCGCGGCCGACGTCTCCGATCTGGTCAACTCGGGTGCGGCGCGCGGCCGCCACGCCAAGATGATCGTGATCATCGCGCTCGGCGGCATCTTCCTCGACGCCTACGACCTGAGTTCCCTGGCCTACGGGCTGCCCGACATCACGAAGCAGTTCGGCCTCAGCTCCACTATGGCCGGCACGGTCACCGCCTCGATCAGCGTCGGTTCGCTCCTCGGCGCTCTCGTCGGCGGCTGGCTGGTGGACCGCATCGGCCGCTACCGCGTCTTCATGGCGAACATGCTCTTCTTCGTCGCCACCGCGCTGGTGTGCGCTCTCGCGCAGGACGTGTGGACGCTGATCGCCGCACGCTTCGTGATGGGCATCGGCGTCGGCATGGACATCCCCGTCGCGATCGCGTTCCTCGCCGAGTTCTCCCGGCTGCACGGCAAGGGCAGCAAGGGCTCCCGCACGGCCGCCTGGTCACCCGCCTGGTACACCGCGACCAGCGGCTGCTACCTCGTGATCATGCTGCTGTACTTCCTCCTGCCGGACGCCCAGTTGGGCTGGCTGTGGCGGTTCACCGTCGGCTTCGGCGCGGTGCCCGCGCTGCTGGTACTGCTGCTGCGCCGGCGGTACATGAACGAGTCCCCGACGTGGGCCGCCGACCAGGGCGACCTGGAAGGCGCGGCGAAGATCCTGCGCCAGTCGTACGGCGTGGACGCGCGCGTCGCCGACGACGCGCCCAAGGCGGCGTCCCGTCCGCCCCGGACCGGCCTGGGCGCGTACGCACGGCTCTTCACCCCTCCGTACCGCACGCGCACCATCCAGTCGGTGGCGGTCGGTCTGGCGGAGACCTTCGGCTACAACGCGGTCGCGTTCGGGCTGCCGATCATCATCGCCACGCTGATGACGCAGGGCCCGCTCACCACGATCGCGTCCTCCTTCGCCCTGAACCTCGTCTTCGCCCTGACCGGTGGGCTGCTCGGCATCCGCTGGGCGTCGACCCGAGGCGCCTGGCCGATGATGACCCTGGGATTCGCGATCCAGCTCGTCGCCATCACGGTGCTCGCCCTCATCGGGGATCCGTCCGGGACGGCCGTCGTGACGGCGGGCATCCTGATGCTCGGCGCGTTCATGTTCGCCCAGGGCTTCGGCCCCGGCGCGCACATCATGAGCTACGCCTCGCTGGGCTTTCCGACGTCGATGCGCGGCGTCAGCATCGGCTTCAACCAGGCCGTGCTGCGCCTCGGTTCGACGCTGACCCTGTTCTTCTTCCCCATCCTCAGCACCGGTCTCGGCACCCACGTCTACTGGGTCATCCTCGCCGCCCCCGTCCTCGGTCTGATCGCTCTGCTTTCGAAGCGCTGGGAGCCGATCGGCTTCGACGCGGACGCGGAGGAGCGGACGCGGTCCGAGAAGGCGGCAGCCAAGGCCTGAACCCCCGGGGCGAGCGCGTCAACTCACCGGTAGCGTGGTGCTGACGCGTCAAGTGGAGATCCTTGATCGCGCCGGGACCGCTGATGCGAGGGAGAGGCGGCGACGTGGTGGGCACAGGGACGGAAGAGTGGCCGGGCGATCCCGGGCTTTTCGGGCCCGGATCGGTGACCTGGCAGGTGCACGCGGATCCCATGATGTGGGTTGCCGGTGTGCGTGCGCTCTACTTTCAGGCGCTCCTTCCGCGGGCCGTGCGCGGCGTCATGCAGAACTCGGACTTCCGCAAGGACGCCTGGGGGAGGCTGATGCGGACGGCCGGTTTCGTCGGTACGACCACGTACGGGACCACTGAGGCCGCCGAGCGTGCCGGTGCCCGGGTGCGGAAGATCCACCGTCATCTCAAGGTCACCGACCCCGACACCGGTGAGCGGTACGGGGTCGACGAGCCGGAACTGCTCCTGTGGGTGCACTGCGCCGAGATCGACTCCTACCTCCACGTCGCGCGCCGCTCCGGGTTCCGGCTCACGGACGCGCAGGCCGACCAGTACATCGCCGAACACCGCACGAGCGCCCGGCTGGTCGGCCTCGACCCCGCCGACGTGCCCGGCGACCAGGCCCGACTCGCCGCGTACTTCGAGAGGATGAGGCCCCTGCTCGCCGCCGGTCCGGAGGCCAGGGACGTCGACGACTTCCTGCGCAGGCCACCCGTCCACCCGCTGCTGATCCCGGCGCGCGCGACACTCTGGATGCGCGTGTCGCAGCTCGCGTACGCCTCTCTGCCGCCGTACGCCCACGAGCTGTACGGCAGGCCGGCCCCGACACCGGCCGCCGTGACCCGAGGGCTGCGGTTCACCGGCACCGTCCTGCGCTGCGTTCCCGCACGTGTGCGCTGGCAACTCCCGCCGAAACACATCCTGCGCGCCATGTCACGACTCGGCCCCGGCAGCCGTCCGGCACCGTACAAAATCGGGAGTCGGACGGCCATACTGGACAGGCCGGGGAGGGCGCAGCGAGGCGACGGGGGCGACAGCGCGAGATGCCGGAGTCGGGGGAGACCAGGCTGATCCAGGGCCGGTACCGGCTGCTCGATCTCATCGGGCGGGGCGGTATGGGCGAAGTGTGGCGCGCCAGGGACGAGTCGCTCGGACGCAGAGTCGCGGTCAAGTGCCTCAAACCGATGGGGCCGCAGCACGACCAGTCCTTCACCCGTGTCCTGCGGGAGCGCTTCCGCAGGGAGGCCCGCGTGGCGGCCGGCCTTCAGCACCGCGGGGTGACCGTCGTCCACGACTTCGGTGAGCACGACGGCGGGCTGTACCTCGTGATGGAGCTCCTGGAGGGCAAGAACCTCAGCCAGCTCCTGGAGGACAACAAGCAGCACCCGCTACCCGTCGCGGACATCGTCGAGATCGCCGGCCAGGTCTCGGCCGCGCTCGCCTACACGCATGAACAGGGCATCGTCCACCGCGACTTGAAGCCCGCGAACATCATGCGACTCACCGACGGCACGGTGAAGATCTGCGACTTCGGCATCGCGCGCCTCGGCCACGACATCGGCTTCACCGCTCGCCTCACCGGCACCGGCATCGCGATGGGCACCCCGCACTACATGTCCCCCGAGCAGATCGGCGGCGACCACGTCGACCGGCGCAGCGACCTGTACTCGTTCGGCTGCGTGCTCTACGAGATCGCGACCGGAGCGCCACCGTTCGACCTGGAGGATCCCTGGGCCGTCCTCGTCGGGCACCGCGACACCGTGCCCGAACCACCGCGCACGCACCGGGCCGAGCTCCCCGGCTTCCTGGACCGGATCATCCTCGACCTGCTCGCGAAGGACCCGGACGAGCGGCCGCGGGACGCCCGTGAACTGGCCCGCCGGATCGATGACGGCCGTTTCCCGTCCGGATACGTGCCGGCGGGGACGACAACCCCCGTACGCCACACTGTGGTTGAGCCGCAGCAGCCGGTGTCCCGTGAGCCGCGCCTGCCGTCCTGGACGCGCGGCATGACGACCGGCCACAAGGCGGCCGGGCCGCCCTTCCTGCGCGGCACGCCACCCGACGCGGGGGCGGGGCTTGCCGGAGAGTGGATCGCGCGCCCCGAGCCGCGGCGCGGTGAGCAGCCCGTGCGCACGGAACGCCCCACGCCCGCACCGGAGGTGGTCGCCCACCTCGCCGCCCGGCACCACGCGGGCCTGAGCCTCGGCCGGCTCGGCCGCTGGGAGGAGGCCGGCGAGGTGCACCGCGCCGTCGCGGCCGAGCGCGAGCACGCGCTCGGCCCGGACCACCCCGACACACTCGCCAGCCGCTACGAGGTCGCCTTCACACTCAGCCGCACCGGCCGCCCCGCCGACGCCCTGCGCGAGTACCGCCGCGTCACCGAGGGCTGTGAGCGTGTCCACGGCCCCGAGCACCCCGAAACTCTCGGCGCCCGGCAGGAAATGGCGTACGTCCTCGGCCAGTTGGGGCGGCACTTCGACGCGCACCAGGTGTACACGTCGGTGCTCGCCACGCGTGAACGGGCCATGGGGCCCGACCATCCGGACACCCTGCGCTGCCGCCACAACCTCGCCTACAACCTCAGTCGGCTCGGGCGCCTGGAGGACTCGTACCGTATGGCGTGCGAGGTCGCGTCGGCGCGAGCCCGCGTACTCGGCGCCAGTCATCCGGACACGCTCGTCACGCGGTGCGAAGTCGCCTATGCCCTGGGCCAGTTGGGACGCTGGACGGAGGCCCTGCGCACCTACCACGAGGTGGCGCAGGCCCGCGAACAGGCGCTCGGCCCCGATCATCCGGACACGCTCGCCGCGCGCTACGAGGTGGGCATCAGCCTCGGCCGGCTCGGTCGCAGCGCCGAGGCCCTGGCCCTCTACCGCGACCTCATCGACGACCGTACGCGCGTGAGCGGCCCGGCCCACCCAGAGACCCTGCGCGCCCGCCACGGCCTCGGCGTCAACCTGGGGCGGATGAGCCGCTGGGAGGAAGCGCTCGCCGAGGCCCGCGACGTCTGCGCGATCCGCGCCCGGGTCCTCGGCCCCGACCATCCCGACACGCTGGTCAGCCGCCGCGAGGTGGCCGTCGGTCTCGGCTGGCTCGGCCGGTGGGCCGACGCGCTCGCCGAGTACCGGCGGGTCGCCGCGGCCCGCGAACAGGTCCTCGGCCCCGACCACCCGGACACCCTCGCCAGCCGCAACGACGAGGCGCACTGCCTGGAACAGCTCGGGCGCGGCACGGAGGCGGTCGAGCTGTACCGGCGGGTGGCGGCCCTGCGCCAGCAACGGGCGTCCGGCGGACACTGAGGGCTGCGCGGGGGCGGCTGCCCGCGCGCGTGGCCCGAGATCCTCGTCGCCCCGCCGTCCGCCCCGCCATCCCGAACCGAGGTCTGGCCCGGCATGATCGGATCGTGTTACCAAGAGGGATGCCAGCACACGAGCACTACGACGTCGTCATCGTCGGCGGAGGCCACAACGGCCTCGTCGCCGCCGCCTACCTCGCCCGGGCCGGACGTTCCGTCCTGGTTCTCGAGCGGCTCGGCACCACCGGCGGTGCCGCCGTCTCGACCCGGCCCTTCGCCGGGGTCGACGCGCGACTGTCGCGGTACTCGTACCTGGTCAGCCTGCTGCCCCACAAGATCGTCGACGATCTCGGGCTCGACTTCGCCGTGCGCGGCCGCACCGTGTCCTCGTACACCCCGACCGAGCGCGACGGGCGGGCCACCGGGTTGCTCGTCGGCGGTGGTGAGGAGCGCACCCGCGCCTCCTTCGAGCGGCTCACGGGCGGCGGGCGCGAGTACGCCGCGTGGACCGACTTCTACGAGACGACCCGCCGCGTCGCCGAGCGGGTCTTCCCCACCCTCACCGAGCCGCTCCCGGACCGGGACGCGCTGCGCCGGCGGGTCGACGACGACGCGGCCTGGCGGATGCTCTTCGAGGAGCCGATCGGCACGGCCGTCGAGGAGCGCTTCACGGACGACCTGGTGCGCGGCGTCGTCCTCACCGACGCCCTGATCGGCACGTTCGCCGACGCCCACGACGCGTCCCTCCAGCAGAACCGCTGCTTCCTCTACCACGTGATCGGCAACGGAACCGGGGACTGGGACGTGCCCGTCGGCGGCATGGGCGCCCTCACCGATGCCCTCGCCGACGCCGCCCGCGCGGCCGGCGCCGAACTCGTCACCGGGCACGAGGTGACCCGCGTGGAGACCGACGGGCGCCACGCCGAGGTGACGTACGAGTCGCAGAGCGGCACGGGCCGCGTGGGCGCCGGGCACGTGCTGGTCAACGCGTCCCCGCAGGCCCTCGCCGCACTCGTCGGCGACGAGCCGCCGGCTCCGGCCGAGGGCGCGCAGCTCAAGGTCAACATGCTCCTGACCCGGCTGCCGAAGCTGCGGGACACGTCCGTCGACCCGCGCGAGGCGTTCGCCGGCACGTTCCATGTCGCCGAGGGCTACGAGCAGTTGGCGACCGCGTACGGACAGGCGGCCGCCGGTTCACTGCCCGCGGCGCCCCCGTCGGAGATCTACTGTCACTCGCTGACCGACCCGACCATCCTCGCCCCGGACCTCGTCGCGCGCGGCTACCAGACCCTCACCCTGTTCGGCCTGCACACTCCCGCCCGGCTCTTCGCGGGCGACAACGACGCCGCCCGCGCCGAGCTCCTGAAGGCCACCCTCGCCCAGCTCGACGCGCAGCTCGCCGAGCCGATCGAGGACTGCCTCGCCCTGGACGCCGACGGCCGGCCGTGCATCGAGGCGAAGACCCCGCTCGACCTGGAGCGGGACCTGCGCCTGCCCGGCGGCAACATCTTCCACCGCGACCTGTCGTTCCCGTACTCCCAGGAGGGGACGGGCCGATGGGGCGTCGAGACCGCGCACGCCAACGTCCTGCTGTGCGGGGCGGGCGCCGTGCGCGGCGGCGGGGTCAGCGGGATCCCCGGGCACAACGCGGCGATGGCGGTCCTCGGCCACTGAGGTGATCAGCCGCGCAGGGCGCCGCGCAGCGCGGCGATCTTGCGCGGCAGGTCGTACTCGGCTCCTCCCTCGTGACCGTTGTACGGGAACACCTCGATCTCGGCGGGCCCCGCGTAGCGGTGGTAGGCGGCGAACACGGTGGACGACGGGCAGATCTTGTCCATCAGGCCGACCGAGAACCAGGCGGGGCAGGTGGCGCGCGCCGCGAAGTTGACGCCGTCGACGTACGACAGTGTCTCCATCGCGGTCTCGACGCTGAAGCGGTGGCCCGACAGCCAGCGCGCGATCTCCGCGTAGGGCCCGTTGTCCGTGATCTGCGAGGCGCGCCGGAAGTGGCACAGGAACGGCACGTCCGCGACGGCCGCGGACAGGTCGTCACGCAGTCCCGCGACGGCCAGGGCGAGCCCGCCGCCCTGGCTGCCGCCGAGGACGGCGACCCGTGAGGAGTCGACGCGCGGGTGAGCCTTCGCGGCGTCCACGGCCCGGACGGCGTCGGTGATCAGCCGCCGGTAGTAGTGCCGGTGCGGGTCCTCGATGCCCCGGGTGAGGAAGCCGGGCGACGAGGAGCCGTGGCCCTCGGGTGCGATGTCGGGGGTGTCGGCGGTGTTCTTGCCGCCGCCGCCCTGCCCGCGGTTGTCCATCACGAGGTGGGCGAAGCCGAGCGAGCTCCAGGTCAGCCACGAGTAGGGGATGCCGCGCCCGCCGTTGTAGCCGATGTACTGCACGATCGCGGGCAGCGGCTCCGCGTGACCGCGCGGCAGCAGCAGCCAGGCCTTGACGGGCTGGCCGCCCCAGCCGTTGAACGTCACGTCGTGCACGTCGACCGTGGCGAGGCCCGCGTCGTGCGCCGCGAACCGGGCGTCCAGGGGATGCCGGGCAGCCTCGTCGAGCGTCTTGGTCCAGAACGCGTCGAAGTCGGCGGGTTCCTCGGGCTCGGGACGGTAGTCCAGCAGCCGGTCGAGGGGCATGTCGAACAGCAAGGTCAGCTCCTGGCGAGGGTGAGGGCGAAGGTGGCGCCGTGCGCGCCGGCCGTGTCGACGGTGACGCGTGTCCCGGCGGTGGTGCGCTCGACCCGTACGCCGGTGTCGGCGCGGGCGAGGGTCAGACCGCGCAGCGCGAGGTCGAGCGTGACGCGGTCGCGCAGCTGCGTGGGGTCGCTGACCGCCACGGTCACGGTCTTGCCGTCGGGCCGTACGAGGACGGAGGCGGGACCGTCGGCGGACAGCTCGCCCGCCCGGCTCTCTGCCCAGAAGTTCGCGGCGAGCAGCCCGTCCGCGCCGCGCCGCACGGCGTGCACGGACGCCGTCGTGGCCACGGGGCGCACGGGCGGCGCCAGGGAGAGCCGCCGGGTTCGGTCGGCGGAAGCGCCCGGCGCCTGGAGCCAGCAGTACCCGGCGTCGGCCGGCGCCGTCCCGTGTTCCTGCCACAGCGTCAGATACGGCCGTGTCAGCGGAGTGTCGGTGCCGTACTTGAGGTTGATCTCCCGCCAGGTCGCGGTGCGCTGCTCCCGCAGGGCCTGAACGCGGGTGGGGCGGGGGAAGACGTAGCCGCCGGTGCCGGCGAGGTGCAGCCAGCGGACGTCGGCGAGTTCACCGGATCCGTCGAAGCGGTCGCCGTCGACCGTCAACTGCGCCTGAGGGTCGCGCAGTTTGCGGTTCTCGACGATCGTCTCCGCGTCGCCCGCGTCCGCGCTCACGCCCGACCCCATGTGCACGATCACGTCGTCCAGGCAGAACCAGCTCTTCAGGGCGCGCAGTGAACTGCCGTAGGCCCGCAGGTCCATCCCGTACGAGCCGAGCGTCGTGCCGGGCAGTGCCGTGCCGCCCGCCCAGTCGGCCGTGCTGGTGGTGCGCTGCCCCTCCGCGTCGGCCGGGCGCCCGGTGAGAACGGTGGTGCCGGGCAGGCGCTTCGGGTCGACGGTGGGCCAGTAGTCCTCGCTGTAGTGGCCGAGGTCGTCGTCGTACAGCAGCGTCATGCCGTCGGACAGGTGCCAGCCGTGCAGGTTCTCGTTCTGTATGGACTCGTAGTTGTAGATGCGGGTCGAGTAGGCGGAGACACCGAACGAAAAGGCGGGCCTGTGGTGCACCACCTTGTCCATCCGCGGGTACTGACGGTGCGTCACCAGTCGTCCGCGGGGCGGGACGCCGGAGCCGAGCACCTCGCGGGCGGCCACGAGCGAGGCGAGATCGGTGGCGGAGAGGAAGTCGCGGTAGGTGTCTTCGGTGATCCACTGCCTCAGTAGCGCGGTGAAATGGTCGGTCTCCGCGGCCGGGACGCCGGGCAGCAGGCGCAGCACGGCCTCGATGACCGTCTGCGCGGAGACGTGTCCCTGCTTGCTGGAGCGCGCGATCTCCCGGCCGCAGACCGGCGCGAGCATGTCACCGCGCGCCATCAGCGGATCGAACCCCGCGGTCACCCAGCGCCGCACGTTGGCCACGTCGGGGTCGGTGACATCCCACGGTGTGGCGGCCAGGAGATGGAGAAGGCGGGAGAGGTTGCCGAGGAGTTCCTTGCCGTAACCGCCGTTGTAGGGGTGCTTGTAGTGCTGGAGGAAGGAGCCGTCGGAGTAGAAGCCCTCTCCCGTACCCGCCTGGTCGTCGTTGAAGGCCAGCACGCTGTTCGCGCCGGCCCCCTCCACGTCCGACAGCGCGTCTCGGACGCGGGCGAGCGCGTCGGCGTCGTCGCGGAGCACGGCGTTGACGGCGACGACCGTGCAGATCCACACGCGGTTGGCGCCCGTGGCGATCTGCCGGTCGGCACGCCACAGATTGGGGTCGGGCGTGTAGTGGCGCACCGCGGACGTGACACGCGCGAGCCGGTCCGCGCCCAGGACGTCATGGAGGAGGACCGCCGCGTCGTTGAGGGCGAGCGCGCAGCCGATCTCCCAGTCCCAGTCGTTGTCGAACCGCTCGAAAGCGGGCCCGTAGCGGTGGTCGAGCATCCAGTCCACGCCGCGCAGCAGGAGGTCGGCGGTGGCGGCGTCGGCGTGCTGCGGGGTGCCGGGGACGGCGAAGGCGGTGGCGAGCGTGGCCAGCCGTTTGAAGGAGGTGGTGACGTGGTTGGACACGGAGGTGCTGGTCAGGTCGGGCCAAAGGCCGTCGGTGCGGCCGGGGTCGAGGCCCTGGGCCGCGGAGGTGCCGGCGCGGCCGATCCGGGCGACGGCGGCGGCGATCTGCGGGTCGGCCGGGTCGAGACCGGGGCCACCGGTGAGCAGCCCCTGCCAACGGGCCAGCAGAGAAGCGGCGCCGGGGCTCTCCGAGGCCCGTGCGAACGGCATGGCGACGGGGAGCCCGGTCAGGGCAAGGGCGGCGCCGCCGATCAGGACGGTGCGTCTGGAGGCGTGCGGAGTCATCAGGGGACCTCGCGAAGGGGTGGGAGAAGGTGAGGGAGAAAGAAGGAGGCGGTGAGTGCTCAGGCGGGGCAGGGTCCGGTCGGGTCGTACGCGCTGCCGTAGGTGCCCACGGCGTCGCCGCCCGTGTTGCCGCTCATCTTGTTGGTGCAGACGGGGCCTTGGGGCGTGCGCATGAACTTGATGCCGCCGCCCGCGTTGTTCGTGATCGTGTTGCCGTACACGCTCGTGTCGACGCCGTCGGTCGCGGTGTCACCGCCGAGCCGGATCCCGGCGCCCGTGTTGTCGTGCACGGTGTTGTAGCGGAGGATGTTCCCGCTTCCCCGGGCGTCGAGGCCGGCCGAACTGGAGTCGCGCTGCTGGGAACAGTCGTTGTACTCGACGTAGTTGTTCGTCGAGTTCTCCTTGAGGTCGACGCACTCGTTGCCGCGCGTGGCGATCGTGTTGTGGTCGATGCGGTTGTTGCGGCTCACGTCGGGCGCAGCGTCCGGAGCGGCGTTGTCGCCCTGCTGCTCGGGGGCGGTGCCCAGGTAGATTCCCTCGCCGTTCTTGCCGCCCGCGCCGAAGCGGAAGTCGGCGACGCCGCAGTCGGTGACGGTGTTCCCCGACACCTCGGCGCCCGTCACCAGATAGCGCAGGCGCAGACATTCGTCGGCGGCGTTCTTGAGCGTCATGCCGGTGATGCGCAGCCCACCGACGCCGTTGCCCGGCGTGGTGCTCATGACGTAGACGAGCTTGAGCCGGTAGCCGTCCAGGGACGTCGACGAGCCGTGCAGGCCGTCGACGGTGAAGCCGTCGAGGACGGTGCCGTCGTGCTGAACCTGGATGACACGGGCGTTGCCCGCGCCCTTGACGACCGCGTTCGACGGCCCGGTCAGGGTGACGTTCGCCCTGCGGGTGACGGCGTCCTGCCGGTACGTCCCCGCGGCGAGATGGACGACCGCGCCGGACGGGGCCAGGTCGAGGGCGTGCTGGATCGTGGCGAGGGGAGCGGAAGCGGACGTACCGGCGTTGGCGTCGCTGCCCGAAGGGCCGACGTAGTACGCGCTCGCCGCTGCGGCGGGGTGCGCGGGTATCGCGAGCGGGGCGGCCGCCGTGAGGGCGGCGACGAGCGCGGCACGGACGATGCGGCTCATGCGGGGTTCCTTCCGGTCGGGGACGGATCGGCGAAGGCCAGGGCGAGCAGAACGGGCACGCTCGGCCCCAGGAGCAGCGGGCCGAGCGGGACGACGAGCGAGAGCAGTACGGCGGAGACGGCGGCGCCGAGGAGCGCGGTGCCGCGGGCGGGCGAGCCGAAGGAGAGAGCGAGCGCGCCGCGCGTCCACGATCCGACGGACGCCTTGGGAGCGATGCCCGCGCAGGCCGCGAGCGCGGTGTGATGCACCACCACGGCCGCCGCGATCCCCGCCTGCGCGGCCAGGAGAACGAAGGCGTACGGGCTTGAACTGCCCAGCAGGTAAAGGGTGTTGACCGCGAGCAGTGCGACGACGCCTGTGGAGAGCAGGCCGTGCCGCCACAGCGAGCGCCAGTAGTGCGGAAAGGCCCTGAGCACGCCCGAGAACACGCGGCTGTCGCCGTCCGTGCGCCAGCGCTGGAGGGCCCGGGCGAGGGCGGCGAGGGCGGGCAGCCAGGTCACGACCCCGAGCGCGAGTACCGCGAACGCCGCCCCGGCGGCCGCCGGGTACGCCACGAACTCGAGCCGCCGCAGCAGCCCCCGGTCCGCGAAGCGGCCCGGTGAGAGAGCGGTCGCCACGTCACACACCTCCGGTGAACGGTTCGGGAACGTCGAGGACGACGCGGCCGTCCACCTCCACACGCCGGGCGGCCACCACGTGCAGTGGCCGGCCCTCGCTCATGAGGACCGCCGCCGCGTCGGCCCGCACACCCGCCCCCTCGACGCGCCGCTCCACGGGCGAGAGCAGCACGGTCTCGGACCCGAACGTCACGCCGTGCCCGTGCGCGCACTCCACCGCGCGTGCGGTGACCTGTGCGCCCGGCTCGATCACGGTGAGGAACGTGGCGCGGCGAGCGGCAGGCGTGGTCACCCGCAGCGTGTGCAGCGTCCTGGTGACCGTCAACTCCGGTGTGCTGGATGTGGGGTTGGCCGCCACCTCGGTCACGCCGGACTCCGTGCGGACTTCGTCGGGCGCGAGCCGGGTCACCGTCGCGCGCGCCTCGCCCGCCCGGATCAGCCGCGTACACCCGTCACCTTCGGGGACCGTGGGCTCGTCGGTCTGGAGCAGGAACGTCCACTCGCGGGCGGCGCCCTCCTCGGCCTGCGCCAGGTCGAGCAGCACCAGCCGCCCCGACGGTGTGCACACCAGGGTGCGGTCGAGGCGGTGTACCGCGAGGTGAAGGCCGTACATGGCGCCGATCTCCGCCGTGCCATGCGCCCAGCCACCGCCCGCGAGGACGTCGCGCATGCGGGCCCGGCGCTCATGGGGGATGCCCTCGTAGACGTGATAGCGGTCCTCGTCGGCGAAACCCTGCCCGTCGACGAGCAGGAGATTGTGGTGGGCGGCCCGCTTGCGGTTGCTGTAGCCCTCGTCGACCGCGAGGAACGCGCCCTGCGACAGCAGGACGAACGAGCCCGAATCCGGGTGGTGATGGGCGGCGTTGAGGGTGTCCCAGCCGAGCTCATCCCGGTGTTTCGCCGCCGTCTCCCACGCCTTGTGGCCACCGCCGGGCGAGGCCTTGAACGACACGAACGTCGCGTCGTCGGCCCAGCTCGTGCGGGCCGTGACGAGGCCCAGGTCGGGGAAGTGGGCGTGGGTGTCCGACGCGGCCGGAGGGCGGGCCCCGACAAAGGGGTCGTACCAGAGGTACTCCAGGTAGGCCTCGGGCAGGATTCCCGGCCGCACCCCGCTTTCGGCCGCCTCGCGTCCCAGCAGCTCGCGCCCCACGAGACCGGCGAGCCACTGGGCCTCGCCGATCCCGTAGGCGGCCGCGAGACGGTGGTAGAGCGCGGCGCTGTGCCCGCTGAGCCGGTCGTGGCAGTCGCCGTGTCCCGTCTGTTCGGCGAACCCGGGCGCCGACTGGTGGAGCCGGAAGCGAAACGTGTTCTCCATGAACCCGCCGCGCCCCCACCAGTCGAGACCCTCGCACTCCTGGAGTAGATCGAGGTGGATCGCCAGCCAGGGCACGCCGTAGCGCCAATACACGACGCCCTCGGCGTGCGAGCCGTCCTCGGGGAGCAGGTCGAGGACGCGGCCCAGGTTGTCCTTGGCCCGCTCGGTCCACTCCTCGCGGCCGAGGACGTATCCGGCGGTGGCCAGACCCGCGTAACAGATCCAGTTGTGGTTCTGCCAGTAAGAGGAGGACCACCAGCGGCCCTCCGTGGCCACCGCGAAGTCGTACAGGCGTCGGCCCTGCACCATCAGCTTGTACCGCAGGAGCGTGCGCGTCTCGTCGGACAGGGCGTCGCCCAGCCAGTGGTGGGCCAGGGCGAGATGGTGCAGGAGCCAGCCCGCGTCCAGGTCGTGGTCGGGCATGTGGGCCCTGCCCCAGTGGGCGAAACCCGTCGCCGCCCCGATCCAGCGCTCGGCCTCCGCCAGATGCGCCGGGTCGCCGCTCACGCGGTACGCGAGGGCGGGGTTCGACGCGGCCGGGCCGAGCCAGGTGATCGATGCCTCGGGGTGCCGGCGGGGCGGTGCGAGGGTGCGGTGGCGGACGGCCTCGTCCATGAGCCGCCGCTCCTGGAACGGACGGGGCCCCCGAGGCGGCGTCGCGGACAGGAGCATCTCAGGCCTCCGTCCGGTGCACGCGGCGGGAGCCGTCGGCCAGGGAGACGACCAGGCCCTCCTCGGCCAGCCGGACGTCCGTCACGGCGGGCCCGGCGGACGCCGACTGGTACACCGACGCGAAGACGACCCGCGTCGTGTCCCGGGCGGTGAAGTCGGCCCGGGTGCGCTGCTGCTGGGGATCGTCGGCGGGACCCGGACCCGGCCGGCAGAAGGGCCGGACGGGTGTGGACGCGGTGTGCCAGCCGTGCAGCAACTCGTCTCCGTACCAGGTCGTGCGCACCGGACCGGACGCCTGCACCTGGAGGTCGAGGGCGACGCCGGGCCGAAGCTGCGCCGACACCCGTCCGAGTGCGCCCCGCTCTCCCGTCACCGTCAGTACGTCGACCAGGTGGCAGGTGGCCGCCTCGACCCGCCGGACCGCGCGGACCCCTTCGTAGGCCGTGGTCACCTCGGCCGTGGCGGACGTGTCGTCCGCGTTCAGCAGCGCGCCCGCGCACTCGGCCTGCTCGGCGCCGTCCACGCGGAAGGAGGGATGGGCGGCCGTGGAGGCGTACAGGTCGCGGAACTCTTCGTGGGCGTAGGGGACTTGTCCGGGATCGGGCTGCCACGGAGCCGCCACCCCGTACAGGTACAGGGAGAGCTTGTCGCGGTGGCCGTGCGAGCCGCCGTGCGGTCCGAAGTCGAGGACGGCGTGGACGCCCGCGGCGCGCACAACGGCGTAGCCCGCGTCGCCGAACACGGTGACCGGAGCGGGTGCGGAGCGCTCCGGAAGCGGGGAGCCCGTGAACCAGCCGTCGAGTAGCCGGTCCAGGCCGTCGTCCGCGCCCGCGAGATCCGCGCGGGCCCGCGCCGCCACCGCGTCCATGCGTGGCGTAGGCGCGAACTGGCCTGCCAATGCGCACAGTTCGAGCCACTCCAGGGAAAGCGGGTCGCGCAGATACGGGCCGTCGTGCAGGGCTGGCAGGACACCGCCGTCCGTGGCGATCGCCGCCAGGACATCGACCATGCCGCAGAGGCGGGCGGCCACGTCGCCGGGCAGCGCCGAGGGGTCGGTGCCGCGCAGCGCGAGGAGCGCCGCGCGCAGCACGAACCCGTGGTAGTACGTGCTGCCTTCCCACTCCCAGCCGTCGTCCGCGACGCAGGCCCGCAGATGGGCGTACAGGCCGTGCGGGCCCTCCAGCCACTGCTTCGCCCCGTCCCAGGGGACGCCCCGCACAGTCGCCGCGGCCCGCCCGGTGGCGATCCCCGCCGCGGTCAGCCACGTCGTGTAGTTGGACGCCAGGTCACCCCGGCCGACCAGCACGTCCCGGGCGTCGAGGGCCGCCCGCTCCAGCTCGTCGAGCAGGGGGAGGACGGCGGCGAGCCCGGCCGTGCCGCGTGCGCCGAGCGTCCACGTCGCGTGTCCGATGTTCACGGCCCAGATCGCGTCGGTGAGCGCCTGGTGGAACAGTCGGCCGCGCAGCATCCACGGCTGCGCGTCGCCGTGGTGCCGGCTCGCCAACTCCGCGTACAGGGATGCGTATTCGACGAGTCCGGACACCGCCTCCGTGTCCTCGCCGCGCTCGGCCAGGACACGAAGGCGGCGGGCCCACGCCTGATGGGAGAGGACGGTCCAGGCGCCGCGTACGGCGGGGGTGTCCACTCGGCAGCCGTGCGGACACCGGGCACCGTCCTTGGGGAACACGCCGCCGAGGACGTCGCCGTGGTCGAGCTCGACGCCGTGCGCCGGGCACACGTACGCGTGCCACCAGCCGCCGCGCTCGCGGGGGATCCGCTTCACCGCGGCCATACGCCACCGTCGATGTCGAGGGTCGTGCCCGTCAGGAAACCGGAGGCCGGGGAGGCGAGATGGACCACGGCGGCGGCCACGTCCTCCGGTGTACCCGCGCGGCCGACGGGGATCCCCGCCTCCATCGCCTGCTGGGCCTCGGGCGCCGTGAACGTGTCATGGAACGCGGTGCCCTTGATGAAGCCGGGCGCGACCGCGTTCACCGTGATGCCCGCCCCCGCGACCTCCTTGGCCAGGGCCTTGGTGAAGCCGCGGATCCCGGCCTTCGCCGCGGCGTACGGCACGGAGCCGGGCCCGCCGCCGTTGTGCGCGGCCAGCGACGACATGGTGACGATCCGGCCGGCCGCCGACCCGGTGAGGTGGGGGAGCGCGGCGCGGCAGGTGCGGAACGTGGACGTCAGATTGGTGTCGACGACCCGCTCGAAGTGCTCGTCGCTCATCTCGGCGACGGTGGCCCGCCCGATGAGATGCCCGGCGTTGCACACCAGGACGTCGAGACCGCCGAGGAACCCGGTGGCCTCCGTGACGAGGCGGTCCACGTCGGCGGTCACCGTGACGTCCGCGCGAAACGCCTTGGCGCGGCGGCCGAGCGCCCCGATCGCGGCGACGGTCCGTTCGGCCTCCTCGGGCGAGCTGTGGAAGTGAACGGCGACGTCACAGCCGGCCGCGGCGAGTCCGACGGCGATGGCACGGCCGATGCCGTGGCCGGCTCCCGTCACGAGCGCACGGGAACCTTGGAGATCAACAGACATGGAGACAGAGCCCTTTCACGAGCAAGTGGGGGAAGAGACGAAGAGGGGGGCGAAGGGTCACTTGAGGCCGGCGGTGGCGAAGCCCTGGACGAAGTAGCGCTGGCCGATGAGGAAGAGGATCACCATCGGCAGCGTGGCGAGCGTGGTTCCCGCCATCAGGAAGTGCCACTGCGTGCCGTTCTCCGTCTTGAAGACGGACAGACCGACCTGGATGACGCGCAGGCTGTCGGTCCGCGTCACCAGCAGTGGCCACAGGAAGTTGTTCCAGGACGACTCGAAGGTGAGCAGGGCCACCGTGGTGAGGGCGGGCTTGACCTGCGGGGTCATGATCCGGGCGTAGATCCGGAACTCGCCCAGCCCGTCGAGCCGCGCCGCCTCCTCCAGCTCCACGGGCAGGTCCAGGTAGAACTGCCGGAACAGGAACACGGCGAACGGTGTCACGGCCCCGGGCACGATCAGTGCCCACCACGAGTCGAGCCAGCCGCTGCCGCCCTGGCCGAAGAGATCGTTGCCGCCGGCGAGCGGCATGAACCGCACGATCAGGAACTCCGGCAGGACCTTCGTGTACGTCGGGATCATCAGGGCGGCGATGAAACAGTAGAAGATGAGGTCGCTGCCGCGGAACCTGATCCGCGCCAGTGCGTAGCCGGCCATCGAGGCGAAGAGCACGTTGAGGACCGTATGGCTGATCGCGATGACGAAGCTGTTGCGTGCGTACGTCGCGAACGGAGCGGCCTTGAAGGCGTCGATGTAGTTCCCGAACTCCCAGTGCGACGGCAGGAGTCCGGCGTGCTCGGAGGCGATCTCCGCCGGTGTCTTGAGCGAGGTCAGCACCATCCACGCGAACGGCACGACCATCAGGAGCGAGGTGAGCGCGAGCGTCACGTACAGGGCGACGCGGCCGGGCGACACTCGGGGACGGGACTCAGCCATGGCCACGGGTGCCTCCCATCATCCGCCGGTTGACCAGGGTGAACGCCATCAGCAGGACGAACAGCACGAGGGACTGGGCGCAGGCGTAGCCGACGCGGAACTCCCGGAAGGCGGACTTGTAGATCTCGTACGTCATCATCGTGGTGCTGTTGGCGGGGCCGCCGTCGGTGAGGATGTAGATCTGGTCGAAGGACTGGAACGCAGTGATCATCGAGGTGATCAGGACGAAGAACGTGGCGGGCTTGAGCAGGGGAAGCGTGAGGGAGAAGAACTGGCGCACCTTCGAGGCGCCGTCCACGGAGGCGGCCTCGTACAGCTCCTTCGGCAGGTTCTGCAGCGCGGCCAGATAGATCAGCATCTTCATGCCGATGCCCTGCCAGATCCCCACGAGGATCACCGACGGCATGGCCCACGACGTGGACGCGAGCCAGGCCGGGCTCTCTACGCCGAAGATGCTCAGCAACGTGGTGAACAGGCCGTTGCGCGGGTTGTAGATCCACAGCCAGACGAGGGCGATCGCCACGGTCGCGGTGACCTGTGGCAGGAAGATCGCGGTCCGGAAGATCCCGCGCGCCCGCAGCCCCGCGTTCAGGGCGAGCGCGAGCAGCAGCCCGAGCGCCATGCCGAACGGCACGGTGAAGAAGGTGTACACGACGGTGTTCAGGATCGACTTGCGGAACACGGCGTCGCCGAGCAGGTCGCGGAAGTTGTCCAGGCCCACGAACTTCGGTGCGGACAGGACGTCGTACGACGTGAACGCGAGGAAGACGGCGGCGACGACCGGCAGGCCGATCCACAGCGCCGCGTGCAGCAGGGCGGGCGCGACCATCAGCAGACCGGCCCTGCGGCGGCGTGCGCCGGGACCGGCGCCGCCGCGAACAGCGTTGCTGCGAGAAGGTTTCGGTGACTCGGGAGGCGAGGGCGGCCGCGCGGGGCCGGCCTTCATCACGGAGAGGGCTCCCACGGTGACAGCCCCTCACATCCGCGCGATGGCGGCCTCGGCGAGACGCCCGAGCTCCGCGATCGCGCTCTTCGCGGACCGGCCGCCCACGACGGCGGGTTCGAGGGTCGGCTTGATCTTCTCGCGGATCTCCATCCAGGCCGGGGTGCCGCCTTCGGCGCAGGCGCTGCCGAGGTTCTGCAGGGAGAAGTCGACGAGCTTGTTCTTCTTGACGTACGAGGTGGAGCGCAGTTCGCGCAGACCGGGCACGGTGGCGCGCTGCTTGGCGGCGGCGAGGATCGAGTCGGGCGCGGCGAGGTACTCGACGAGGGCGCGGGCCGCCGCCGGGTGCCGGCTGCGCGCGGACTGCGTGACGAGCGTCCCGCCCGTGAGCATCGCGGGCTTGCGGTTGCGGAGCACGAACGCCCCGATCAGGTCCTTCTCGATGAGCTCGGGCGTCTGTTCCTGGAGCTGCTTCCACAGGCCGCTGCCGGTCATCATCATGGCGGCCTTGCCCGTCTGGAGGTTGGTGGGAGCCCCGGCGTCCGCGTCCGTCTTCTTCGCGTAGTCGGCCGAGCCGTCCGCGCTCAGATCCTTGAAGAACTGGAGCGCTTCGACCCCTCGCCCGTCGGTGAAGGCGACCTTCTTGCCGTCGGCGCTGAACAGGGAGCCGCCGTTGGCGTACAGGAAGGTTTCCCAGCACTGCCGCAGGTCGATCGAGAACGGGTCGAAGCCCAGCCGGTCGCCCTTGGTCAACTGCTTCGCCATGGCGCGCAGTTCGGTCCAGTCGCGGGGTGGCTTCTTGATGCCGGCGGCGGCGAAGTGGTCCTTGCGGTAGGCGACGAGCCGGGTGGCCATCACGGTCGGGAGCGCGTACAGCCTCCCGTCGTAGCGGGACGGTTCGAGGACCCGCGGCTCGTAGTCGTGGCGGGTCGCGAGCGACTCGGGCAGCGGGGCGAGCACCTTCTTCGCGGCGAACGGCGGGATCCAGCCGACGCCCATCATCAGCACGTCGGGCAGCAGTCCGCCCGCGAGCGCGGTGGTGATCTTCTCGTTGAGCTGTGTGTACGTCGTGTAGTCGACGTTCACCTTGACGTGCGGGTGCTTCTTGCGGAAGCCGCCGAGGATCTCCTGCTCCAGGAGCTCCTTGCCGTCGGAGCCTTCGTAGATCGGGGTGAGCAGCGATATCTCACCTTCGGCGGGGCCGCCGGCCGAGCCGCCGGCCGAGGAGCCGGTGCCGCAGCCCGTGACCGCGGCCGCCGTGCCCGCACCGAGTGCGGTCAGCAGCAGTCGTCTCGTGAGTTCCATGGGACACCCCTTGTGAGGCGGAGATGGTCAATCGATACAGCGGAGAGTGGCCTGTAAGCGGCCGGAAACGCTGGTAAATCGATGCAGTGAGGCTAGGAGTCGCTCACGAGAGGCGTCAACAGCACGTGCACAACAATCTTTTGGGCCGATCACGGAGAGGCTCCGATCCCCTGAACCTGCGCACCAGATCTAGTAAATCGGTACACTAGAGTGGAACACTGCACGGGACAGTCGGGAAGTCGCAGCTAGCCGGAGGTGGCACGGCATTGAACGGGGTTACGATCCATCAGGTCGCGGAGGCGGCCGGGGTGTCCGCGAGCACGGTGTCCAACGTTCTCAACGGCCGCACCGACCGGATGCAGCCCGCCACCCTGGCCCGGGTCGAGCAGGCCATAGAGCAGCTGAGCTACCGGCCCAACCGCGCGGCCCGCATGCTCCGCACCGGTCGCATCCAGGTCATCGGCCTCATCGTGCCCTCCGTCGCGAACCCGTTCTGGGGTGCCCTCGCCCGTGAACTGGAGGCCGTCGCGCTCGCCGAGGGCTACCACGTACTCCTGTGCAACAGCGAGCGCGACCCGGCCAGGGAGCTCAAGTACGGAGAGGAGCTCCTCGCGGACGGGGTGAGCGGCGTGGTGCTGTGCTCCTCCCTCCCCTCGCTCGACCACGTGACGCCCCTGCTGAAGCGAGGGCTCAAAATGGTGGCCTTCGACCGCGCCGCCCAGGCCGGTGACCCGCCGTCCCTGGCCAGCATCAGCGTCGACAACGCGATGGGCGCCGAACTGGCCACCCGCCATCTCCTCGACCTCGGTCACCGGCGACTCGCGTTCGTCTCCGGCTCGGTCAACAGCGTCAACCGGCGGGAGCGGCTGCGCGGCTTCCGGTCGGCCCTGGAGGAGGCGGGCATCGACCCCGCCCAGGGGGTGGTCTGGCCGGGCGCGGCCACCAGCGAGTTCGGCGACAAGGAGTCCGCCGAGCTAGGCCGCTCGGCCGCGCGCGAGTTGCTGTCCGCGCCGGAGCCGCCGACCGGGTTCGTCGCGATCAACGACATGTGCGCGATCGGCGTGTGCCGGGGTGCGCGCGACGCGGGGCTGAGCGCGGGCCGCGAGGTCTCGGTGGTCGGGTTCGACGACATTCTGCTCGCCGAACTCTTCGAGCCTCCGCTGACCACCGTCCGCCAGCCGCTCCCGGAGATGGCGGCGGAGACCTTCCAGCAGTTGCGCGCCCACATCGAGTCCACGTCGGGCGCCGGGCGTTCGCTCCTGATCCGGCCGCGGCTCGTGGTGCGGGAGTCGACCGCGGCGGCCCCCGTCGGAGGCCTTGGTGCCCGGTGAGGAGGGCACAAAGGCCCGCGCATGGGGGACGTCGGGCCTGTCAACGGGAGTGTGTGCCCGGGGTACGGTCGAGTGACTGAGGGGGCGGTCCGAGAAGGAACGAGGTGGCGCCGTCATGGCTCCTCGCCGTGCGGACGCGACGCCGACCCCGACCGAGCAGGTGCGGCGCGGTCAGCTCATCGAGGCGACGATCGACCTGATCTGCGAGAGGGGTTGTGCCGTGGCATCCCTGTCGGCCATCGCCCAGCAGGCCGGGATGTCGAAGGCCGCGGTCCTTTACCACTTCTCGTCCAAGGACAACCTGACGCAGGCGACCCTCACGCACGTCCTCGACTCGGTCACGGCGTACGTCACCGAGCGCGTGGCACACGCGGCCGGGGAGGAATCGGACTCCTGCGGAGCAGGACAGGAAGTAGGGGTTTCGCCCCCGGGGCGAAAGACCGTCCACCGGGTGACGGGGTGAGTGAGCCGACAGCGGTCAAGAACTCTCGACTGTCAGTCCTCCCGGGTAGGTTCGGGTGTATGACGAGTGGAGCGATCACGCAGGGGGCCGGGCATGCCCGGTACACCTTTCGTGTGCGCCTGTCGGCGACGGCCCGGCGCGCGCTCGACGCCGAGTGGGATCGCTGCCGGTGGCTGTGGAACGAGTGTGTGGCCAAGTCCAGGCAGGTCCACGCGCAGCGCAGAGCGGGCGGCGAGAAGCTGACGTGCGGTCCGGCCCAGCTTGACAAGCTGCTGACCGAGGCCCGCAAAGTGACGCCGTGGCTGGCTCAGGGCGCGTCCGTGCCACAGCAGCAGGTGATCCGCGACTTCACCAAGTCGAGGGCGAAGGCGCTGAAGGACATCAAGGACCGGCTTGCGCAGCACCGCCGGGCGGGGATGCCCCACTTCAAGCGCAAGCGGGACGCCAAGCCGGGCATGAACTACACGAAGCGCGGTTTCCGCCTCAAGGACGGCCGCCTGCACCTCGCGGGCGGGATCGTGCTGACTGTCGTGTGGTCGCGGGACCTTCCGGCCGACCCGTCGAGCGTGCGCGTGTACCAGGACACGCTTGGGCATTGGTACGTGTCCTTCGTCGCTCCCGCGCAGAGCGAACCGCTGCCCGCCACCGGGCGGGTTCTCGGGGTGGACTGGGGTGTGAAGGAGACGGCCACCACCACGGATGACGCCTACGACCTCCCGCATGCCGGGCACGGCAAGCGGGCCGCGCAGCGGCTCGCGAAGTACCAGCGGATGATGGCCCGGCGCCGGCGCCCGAAAGGGCAGCCCGCATCCAAGGGTTATCGGAAGGCGCAGGCACAGGCCGCCAAGGTGTCCAAGAAGATCGCGAGGCAGCGTGAGGACACCGGCCGCAAGTGGGCCACGTCCGTGATGCGTGGCCATGACGGGGTTGCGGTGGAGGACTTCCGGCCGAAGTTCCTCGCGAAGACCACGATGGCCCGCACAGCGGCCGACGCCGCCATCGCCGCGACGAAGCGCGCCCTGGTCGAGATGGGCCGCAAACACGCACGGGACGTCCGTCTCGTGCACCCGGCGCACACCACGATGGAATGTGCGCAGTGCGCAGCGAGAACCAAGCACGCACTCCCTCTCTCGATGAGAACGTACGCCTGCACCGTGTGCGGAGCCGTGTCCCCCCGGGATAAGAACTCCGCCCGCGTGATGCTGGTCCGGGCAGGTTGGAACCCGGACGGTGCCGAGGGCGTAAGACCTCCTGGTCCGCTGGACCAGGAGGCTGCCTGAGCCGTAAATCCCCGCACAGCCCTGGAGGGTAGAGAATCTCCTCCCTTCAGGGGAGGGGAGCCTTCAAGCTGTACGCGATCGAACGTCGTCGTCCCCGGACCCGCCTGCCCGCCCAGATATCCCCGGCGTCGTCGGCGCCGCGCTCAGTCCTCTGAGGGCGACCACCCCACCGCCTCGATCCTCGCCGCGTCGGACGGGCGTGTCTCGTCGAACACCGTCCGGCGGCCGTCGGTGACGCGCACCCCGTCCACGTACACCCCGCGCCCCACGTACAGCTGGTCGGTCGCGTAGCGCCAGCGCAGGCGGACGTTGCCGCCCTTGAAGGCGCCGAGAGCGGCGGTCAGGCGGTGCCAGGTGCGGCCCGACCAGCCGTCGGCCGTGCCCTTGGGGTGGTCCTCGGCGTCCTCTCCCTTACGGGTGGTCGTGAACGGCAGGGGCTGCCAGGTCGCCCCGGTGTCGGCCGACACCTCCAGATACAGGAGGTCGGAGTGCGGTTCCGTGTCCCACCACAGGTCGCAGCCGAGGCTCGCCGTGTCGGAGGTGACGTCGAGTGCGGGCAGCGTGAGTGTCGCCGACGTGGCGCTCGCCATGCCGGAGAACCAGGCGGTGCGTCCGTGCGCGGGGCGTACGGCGACGGCGCGGGCGAGGTTGTTCGCCGCGGCGACCCGGGGAGCGGAGCCGGATCGCCAAGTGCGCACGGGATGCACGGAGTTGCCGAGCACGATGAGGAACGAGTCGGTCGTCGGGTCGAGGACGATGGACGTGCCGGTGAAGCCGGTGTGCCCGGCCGTGCGTGGCGTCGCCATCGCGCCCATGTACCAGTGCTGGTAGAGCTCGAAGCCGAGGCCGTGCTCGTCGCCGGGGAACGCCTGGTTGAAGTCGGTGAACAGCAGCCGTACGGACTCCTCGGACAGGATGCGCGCCTTGCCGTAGGAACCCCCGTTGAGGAGGGTGCGGCCGAGGATCGCGAGGTCCCACGCGCAGGAGAAGACACCGGCGTGGCCCGCCACACCGCCGAGCCCGAACGCGTTCTCGTCGTGCACCTCGCCCCAGACGAGTCCGCGGTCGAGGCCGGACCAGGGCAGGCGTGCGTCCTCCGTCGCGGCGATCTTCGGTTTCCAGGACGCGGGCGGGTTGTAACGGGTGCGGCGCATGCCGAGGGGGCCGGTGATCCGCTCGCGCAGGAGTACGTCCAGGCTCTCGCCCGTGAGCTTCTCCAGGACCAGCTGGAGCGAGATCAGATTGAGGTCGGAGTAGAGGTACACGGTGCCGGGCGGGTTGAGGGGCGCCTCGTTCCAGATGAGCCGGAGCTGCCCCTCGCGCGTCGTCTCCTTGTAGAGGGGGATCCAGGCGCGGAATCCCGAGGTGTGCGTGAGGAGTTGACGGATCGTGATGTCCTGCTTGCCGGCGGCCGCGAAGTCGGGGAGGTACGAGGCGACCGTGGCCTCCAGCTCCAGCTTGCCGCGCTCGATCTCCTGCACGGCGATGAGCGAGGTGAACAGCTTCGACACGGAGGCCAGGTCGTAGACCGTGTCCTCGGCCGCCGCGATCTGCTGGTCGGCGGGGAACTCCACACCGGTGTCGGTCTTGTCGTCGTAGGCCGAGTAGCGCACGGCCTTGCCGATCGGCTGGTGGAGAGCGACCGTGCCGCCGCGGCCGGCGAGCAGTACGGCGCCCGCGTACCAGGGGTGCTTGGGGGAGGGGGCGAGGAACTTCTCGGCGTCGGCGACGAGCTGGCGCAGATGCCCGGCGATCAGACCGGCCTGTTCCGGGGACCCGCGGCGCAGCGTGGGTGCGTGCCCGTCGGCGTGCCCGTCCGTGTGGGTGTCCGCGGCGGCGGCGGGCCCCGCCGGGAACGGGGCGAGGGCCAGTGCCCCGCTCAACGCCAGTACACTCGCGCCCAGTTGGCGACGGGAGAGCCCGTCGTCCGTGTCTTGCAATCTGTCCGCCGCGCCGTCGGTCATGAACGAACCCCTTCTGAAAGTATCTTTCGGGATCTAGCTCGACGGATGAAACTTTCATGTCAGGTTCCGGTCGTGTCAAGCCTCGGAATTGCGCCGCAAAAATCTGACGCAGCATCAGAAAGTGTCTTCCCTCGTTCGCAGGAGTGCGGCATTCTGCGCCCATGCAGACGGAGCTGAGCAAGAAACTGGGGATCGAGCACGCCATCTTCGGCTTCACGCCCTTCCCGGCGGTGGCCGCCGCCATCAGCAGGGCCGGGGGGTTCGGTGTGCTCGGCGCGGTCCGCTACACCGCACCCGACGACCTGGCCCGCGACCTCGACTGGATGGAGGAACACGTCGACGGCGCGCCCTACGGGCTCGATGTCGTGATGCCCGCGAAGAAGGTCGAGGGCCCGAACCATCAGAAACTGACCGAGGCCGACGTCGAGGCGATGATCCCCGAAGGACACCGCCAGTTCGTCAGAGACACCCTCGCCAAGCACGGCGTGCCCGAGCTCGCCGAGGGCGAGGTGTCGGGCTGGCGCATCACCGGCTGGATGGAGCAGGTCGCCCGCAACCAGCTGGACGTCGCCTTCGACTACCCGATCAAACTCCTTGCCAACGCGCTCGGTTCACCGCCCGCCGACGTCGTCCAGCGCGCCCACGACCAGAACGTACTCGTGGCCGCTCTCGCGGGCAGCGCCCGGCACGCCCGTAAACACGCGGACGCGGGCATCGACATCGTCGTCGCGCAGGGCTACGAGGCGGGCGGACACACCGGCGAGATCGCGTCCATGGTGCTCACGCCCGAAGCGGTCGACGCCGTGTCGCCGCTGCCTGTCCTCGCGGCCGGCGGCATCGGCAGCGGGGAGCAGATCGCGGCGGCCCTCGCGCTCGGCGCCCAGGGCGTCTGGCTCGGCTCCCTCTGGCTCACCACCACCGAGGCCGACCTCCACTCCCGCGCCCTCACCAGCAAACTCCTCGCGGCCGGGTCCGGCGACACCGTCCGCTCCCGCGCCCTGACCGGCAAGCCCGCGCGCCAGCTCCGCACGGAGTGGACCGACGCGTGGGACGACCCGTCGGGCCCCGGCACGCTGCCCATGCCGCTCCAGGGGCTGCTCGTCGCCGAGGCGGTCTCCCGCATCCAGAAGTACGAGGTCGATCCGCTGCTCGGCACGCCCGTCGGGCAGATCGTCGGCCGGATGACGAGCGAACGCCCCGTCCAGGCCGTGTTCGACGACCTCACACGCGGCTTCGAGCGCGCCGTCGACCGGATCAACCGCATCGCAGGAAGGAGCGGCCAGTCGTGAGCACAGGCCCCCACACCAACAGCGCGCCCCCCAACGGATTCTGGGCCCAGGCCACCGCGGATCCCGGCCGTACCGTCCTCGTCGCACCCGACGGGGAGGAGTGGACCGCGGGCCGGCTGCACGCCGACGTCAACAAGCTCGTGCACGGCCTGCGGGCCGCCGGCCTCGAACGAGGTGACGCGTTCGCCGTCGTCCTGCCCAACGGAGTCGAGTTCTTCACCGCGTACCTCGCCGCCTCCCAGGCCGGCTTCTACCTCGTCCCGGTCAACCACCATCTGGTCGGCCCCGAGATCGCCTGGATCGTCGCCGACTCCGGAGCGAAGGTCCTCATCGCACACGAGCGGTTCACCGAACAGGCCGTGGCCGCCGCCGACGAAGCGGGGCTCCCCGCAGGACAGCGGTACGCCGTCGGCACCGTCGACGGATTCCGCCCCTACGCCCAACTCCTCGACGGACAGCCCGAGTCGGTGCCGGACGACCGCACCCTCGGCTGGGTCATGAACTACACCTCGGGCACCACGGGCCGCCCCCGCGGCATCCGCCGCCCCCTGCCCGGCAAGCTCCCCGAGGAGACCTACCTCGGCGGCTTCCTCGGCATCTTCGGCATCAAGCCGTTCGACGACAACGTGCACCTCGTCTGCTCGCCGCTCTACCACACCGCCGTGCTCCAGTTCGCGGGCGCGTCCCTGCACATCGGACACACCCTCGTGCTGATGGACAAGTGGACCCCCGAGGACATGCTGCGCCTCATCGACACCTTCAAGTGCACGCACACGCACATGGTGCCGACCCAGTTCCACCGCCTGCTCGCCCTGCCCGACAGCGTCAGGAGCGCGTACGACGTGTCGGCGATGCGGCACGCCATCCACGGCGCCGCGCCCTGCCCCGACCACGTCAAACGCGCGATGATCGACTGGTGGGGCCACAGCGTCGAGGAGTACTACGCGGCCAGTGAGGGCGGCGGCGCCTTCGCGACCGCCGAGGACTGGCTGAAGAAGCCGGGCACGGTCGGCAAGGCCTGGCCCATCAGCGAACTCGCCGTGTTCGACGACGACGGCAACCGGCTGCCGCCCGGCGAACTCGGCACCGTCTACATGAAGATGAGCACCGGCGGATTCTCGTACCACAAGGACGAGAGCAAGACGAAGAAGAATCGCATCGGCGACTTCTTCACCGTCGGCGACCTCGGCATTCTCGACGAGGACGGGTATCTCTTCCTCCGTGACCGCAAGATCGACATGATCATCTCGGGTGGCGTCAACATCTACCCCGCCGAGATCGAGTCCGCGCTCCTCACCCACCCGGCCGTCGCCGACGCCGCGGCCTTCGGGATCCCGAACGACGACTGGGGCGAGGAGGTCAAGGCGGTCGTCGAACCCGCGGGGGGGCACACCGCCGGGGACGCGCTCGCCGTCGAGATCCTCGCTCACTGCGAGCGTCAACTCGCGGGCTACAAGCGGCCCAAGACCGTCGACTTCATCGAGACGATGCCGCGCGACCCGAACGGCAAGCTCTACAAGCGCCGTCTGCGCGACCCCTATTGGGAGGGCCGCACCCGCGCGATGTGACCCGCGCGGAGGTCTGACGGAAGGAGCGGCCCGGGGCATTGCCCCGGGCCGCTCCCGTCGTTCAGTCGTGCACCCGCACCACCTTCAACGCCGGTGACTTCAAGATGTCCTTCTCGCAGAAGCGCGAGGTCACCCACTGTCCGTCCGAGAACAGGTGCGTCTGGTCGCTGTAGTGGGGCGAGTTCGGGTTCGAGGACTGGGAGTACGTCAGCAGGGTGCGGGCCACCGGGCAGCCGCCGCCGTTCCAGCCGACGGCCTGGATGTAGCTCGACCCGTGGACGACCTCCGTGTAGCCGCCCGCCTTCGCGTCCCACAGGGTCTCGACCTTGTTCCACACACCGAGTGACTCCGTGCCGCCGTGGACGGGGATGCGCTTGCCGCCGCGTACGACGAACTGGCGCGCGCCGAGCGGGTCGTCCAGGGCGATCCCGGCCGACCGCAGCTCGCCCACCGCGTCGGCGAGTGCCGTCGCGAAGCCCGGCGCCTGCGTGTTCAGCGTGTTCGGCGTGCGCACCGGGTCGGCGGCCGAGAACGGCACCTTCCACAGCTTGTCGTTCGGCACGGCCGCCGTGAGCTTGCGCCAGAACCGGTCGAAGAGCAGTGCGCCACGGCTCGACGTGCGCATCGTGTGATCCCACTTGTTGAGCACATCGCATGCCTGGCTCACGTCAACGGCCTTGCCGTCACTGCCTGTCGCCATGCCGGCCGGCAGCGCCGCGCACGCGCGCGCCGTGTCCGCCGCCGCCAGATCCGCCGCGGGCACCCGGTCGGCGAACTGCTGACGCTGCAGATCGGGGACGGTGAGAGCGCCGCGACCCGCCATCGCGGAGACGTCCTCGACGCCGCCGCGCGTCCGCATCGACCGCTGCGTGCCGACCGTCCCGAAGACCCGCTCGTACCCTGTCAGCGGGCGGTCGGCGTTGGCCAGCCAGGCGCTGTCGTTCGAGTTCTCCACGTAGGGCGCGTCCTTGAGGACCGGCATCCTGGACGGTCCGAAGATGCCCGGTTGCACGGCGTCCTTGTCGGAGCCGAGCGCGCAGTCGCCGCGCGAGCCGTCCAGGACGGCGACGCCGGACGCCGGATACGTCACCTTGCCGAGCGGCGTCGAGCAGCGCGCGGCCAGGTCGTCGGTGATCCGGGGCAGCACCTGCGCCTGAGCGAACAGCGAGTGCCCGGACGCGTCGGCGGCGATCGTGTTCACCCAGGGAAGTCCCTGCGTGCGCTTCAGCGAGCGCAGCACGTCGTCCGTGGAGCGTGCCTTGCTGAACCCGAGCCCCGTGTCGGAGGAACGCAGGTTCAGGGCGTTCGGGTCGTTGAGCGCGTAGGCAGTCGTGGCCGTCCAGGGCAGCGGCAGCGAGGCGCCCAGCGAGTTCACGATCGGCCCGTACCGCGTCCACCACTGCGTGCGGGTGACCGGCGCGCCGTCCTTCACCGCGACGCTCACGGTCCGCTTCGTCATCCGCTCCGGCTTGCCGTCCACGACATACGAGGTCGGGTCGGCCGGGTCCAGCGTCAACTGGTGGAGATTGAGCGTGACGCCCGTCGCGACGGTGTGGCTCCAGGCGATACGGGAGTTGTGCCCGATCGAGATCGTCGTCGAGCCGAGGAGCGAGCCGCCGGAGACGTTCAGTTCGCCGGGAATCGTCTGCTGCGACTGCCAGAAGCGGCGGCCACCCTGCCAGGGGTAGTGCGGGTTGCCGAGAAGCAGACCGCGGCCGTTCGCCGTGGTGGCGCCGCTGAACGCGACGGCGTTGGACCCCATGTCGGCGTCCTCGCTCGAGAACAGCTCCTTGGCGGCCGCGGCCGTCGTGGCCTTGTCCGGCGTACGGGCAGGGGTTCCCGCGGAAGGCGGCTGTGCGGCCGTGATGCCGTCCACGCCGCGGCCCTGCCCGCCCAGCACGGCGAGCGCGAAGCCGTGCGCAGCTACGTCCAGGGTCGTCACCGGGTGCACCCAGTCCGCGCCCTTGCAGGCGGGGTCGGTGATCCGGTTCTGCTTCAGCCACGCGTTGTAGCCGGCGGCGAAGCCCCGCATCGTCTCCTTCACCTCACGGCCCGGGCCCGCGGGCGCCGGCTCGGCGAGGAGCTTCTCCACGGTGCCCGCCTCACGGACACCCCGGAAGTAGAGATCGCTGGAGACGTTCTTAGTGGCGGACGACAAGGAGCCGTCAGGGGCCGCGTCGGGCCCGAAGTAACGGGAGCGCTCGCCGCGCACGGTGGCGAATCCGTCGGCGAGCGCGCACACCTGGTCGGCCGCCTGCGCCCACCCGGTGCCGAAGCCCAGGCCCGCGTAGTCCTGGGCGACGATATGCGGAATGCCGTACTCGGTGTAGCGGATCGTGGCGGACAGGCCGCCGCCGTGCGGGTGGTGCTCGGGCCGGCCGTGACCGCCGGCGGCCGCCGGCGGGAGCGAGGCCGTGGTGCTCAACGCGGTCAACAGGGCGAAACCTATGACCGCGAGACGTCTCGGGCGGGTGCGCATCGTGCCTCCCAACTGGAGTGAGGGAAGGGGCGGTTGAGCGTACCAACCGGTATGCCCGGAAGGGCGGCGTCCGGTGCGGCCATCGCGCGACGCGCGTCACCGGCCTTGATTTCGTGTCGGCCGGGGCACAGGATCGCGCCATGACGGGTGTCCGGGATGAACAAGACGTACGCGCCAGCACGGTCGACGGGACGCTGCGCCGCAGCGCACGACGCGCCCCCGAGCGCGTCGCCGTTCGCTACGGCCCGCGCGCATGGACGTACGCCGAACTCGACGCGGCCGTCTCGCGCGCGGCCGGCGTGCTGCAGGGTCTGGGACTCGGACGAGGGGACCGCGTCGGCGCCTACGGGCACAACTCGGACGCGTACCTGATCGGCTTCCTGGCCTGTTCGCGCGCCGGGCTCGTGCACGTGCCGGTCAACCAGAACCTCACGGGAGACGACCTCTCCTACATCGTCGGCCAGTCGGACTGCGCGCTCGTACTGACCGACCCCGACCTGGCGGACCGGCTCCCCGCGGGCGTGCGCACCCTGGCCCTGCGCGACGCGCACGACTCCCTGCTCGCCCGGATCCCGTCCGCCGAGCCGTACGACGGACCGCAGTCCGACGCCGACGACCTGGTGCAACTCCTGTACACCTCCGGCACGACCGCGCTGCCCAAGGGCGCGATGATGTCGCACCGGGCGCTCGTCCACGAGTACGTCAGCGCGATCCACGCCCTCGGCCTCACGCAGACGGACCGGCCCGTCCACTCCCTTCCGCTCTACCACTCGGCGCAGATGCACGTCTTCCTGCTGCCGTACCTCGCCGTCGGCGCGCAGAACACGATCCTCGACGCGCCGGACGCCGCGAAGATCTTCGACCTCGTCGAGGCGGGTGACGCCGACAGCCTCTTCGCGCCGCCCACTGTCTGGATCGGTCTCTCGCAGCACCCGGACTTCGCGACCCGGGACCTGAGCGGCCTGCGCAAGGCCTTCTACGGCGCGTCGATCATGCCGGTACCGGTCCTGGAACGGCTGCGCGCGCACCTGCCCGGACTCGCCTTCTACAACTGCTTCGGCCAGAGCGAGATCGGACCGCTCGCCACCGTCCTCGGGCCCGACGAGCACGAGGGCCGCATGGACTCCTGCGGGCGGCCCGTCCTGTTCGTCGAGGCGCGGGTCGTCGACGAGGACGGCAAAGAGGTGCCCGACGGCACCGCCGGTGAAGTGGTCTACCGCTCACCGCAGTTGTGCGACGGCTACTGGGACAAGCCGCAGGAGACCGAGGCGGCCTTCCGTGACGGCTGGTTCCGCTCGGGGGACCTCGCGGTGCGCGACGGCGAGGGCTACTTCACCGTTGTCGACCGCGTGAAGGACGTCATCAACTCCGGGGGCGTGCTCGTCGCCTCACGGCAGGTCGAGGACGCGCTCTACACCCATCCGCAGGTGGCCGAGACCGCCGTCATCGGACTGCCCGACGAGCGCTGGATCGAGGCCGTCACGGCCGTCGTCGTCCGTGGCGGCGAGGTCACCGAGACGGAACTCATCGACCACGCACGCGAGAAGCTAGCCCACTTCAAGGCGCCCAAGCGGGTCGTCTTCGTGGACGAACTCCCGCGCAACGCCAGCGGCAAGATCCTCAAGCGGGAGCTGCGGGACCGGTTCAGCACGGCGGACTGAGCCCGCCGGAAAATGACGCGCGGACCCGGCCGGGGCCCTGTTACGGTCCGGGCATGAAGCGACGCGCTGCTGCCAGGACGACGACGCCGGAGAGTGTCCCGGCGCGCTGACAGCTGTGTTTGTCCGAAGCCCCGGGGCGAGTGCCCCGGGGCTTCGCCATGGGACCACTCGCCCGACGACCGCGAGGGATCCCGAAATGAACCAGCAGAAGCACGAGCAGCAGATGCAGGGCCCGCAGAAGCACGACCAACAGAACCAGGACCCGCAGAAGCACGAGCAGCGCAATCAGGAACACCCGCGGCACGAGCGGCCGAAGCACGACCACCGCAAGCTCGGTCGTGAGCTCGGCCTCTTCGACGCCGACCCGCTGATCGGCGCGGGCCTGCCGTACTGGCTGCCCGACGGCGCGGCTGTGCGGCACACCCTGGAGGAGTACATCCGCGCCGCTGAGCGGCGGGCCGGCTACCGGCACGTGTACTCGCCGGTCCTCGGCAAGCGCGAGCTGTATGAGATCTCGGGGCACTGGTCGCACTACAGCGACGACATGTTTCCCCCGATGGACCTGGGCGGCGAGCAGGTCGTCCTGCGGCCCAGCCTCTGTCCCCACCACGCCGTGATCTACCGTTCCCGCTCCCACAGCTACCGCGAACTGCCCCTGCGCATGGCGGAGTTGGGCGGCATGTACCGCTCCGAGCTGTCGGGCGTGCTCGGCGGTCTGACTCGCGTACGGGCCATCCAGCTCAACGACGCGCACATCTTCTGCACCCTCGATCAGGTGGCCGGCGAGGCGCTGGCGGCCCTGGAGATGATCCGCAGGGCCTACGAGGCTCTGGGCATCACCCCGGCGCGCTACCGGCTCTCGCTGCCGGGGCCGGGCGGAAAGTACGTCGCCGCCCCCGAGATGTGGCAGCGCTCCGCCGCGCTGCTCACCGAGGTACTCGACCGGTCGGGTCTTCCGTACGAGGCGGCCGAGGGTGAGGCCGCGTTCTACGGGCCCAAGATCGACGTCCAGGTCGCCGACGGTGCGGGGCGCGAGTCGACCCTGTCCACCGTCCAGGTCGACTTCCACCAGCCCGAGCGTTTCGATCTGCACTACATCGGCCCGGACGGGGCGAAACACCGTCCGGTGATGGTCCACCGCAGCATCATCGGCAGCGTGGAACGGGCCGTCGCGCACCTCATCGAGCAGCACGGCGGCGCCTTCCCGGCGTGGCTCGCCCCCACCCAGGTGGCGATCCTGCCGATCTCGGACGCAGAGCTGCCGCACGCCGACGCTCTCGCGCGCCGGTGCGCCGAGCTCGGGCTGCGGGCCGAGGTCGCGGGCCCCGAGCACGGCACCCTGGGCGCCCGCGTCCGGGAGGCCCGGCTCGTGCCGTACCAGGCGGTCATCGGTGCGCGAGAGGCCGTGGACGGTCGGGTCGCGCTGCGCCTGCGCGACGGCCGCCGCCCCGCACCGCTGCCCGCCGAGGAGGCGCTCGCCAGGATCGGGGCGGTCGTCGACGGCTACGCGCACGACCTGTGGGACGACGCGCGCTGACGAAGGCGGCCCGGCGGGGGCCGGCGTGCCGGCCCCCGCCTTACCACCTACGCCTCCCGTCCCCGCAGGTCCACAATGCGCTTGATCTTGCCCACCGACCGCTCCAGCGTCTCCGGGGCCACGACCTCCACGGTCACCGAGACACCGATGCCGTCCTTCACGCCCGTCGCGATGGCGCGGGCCGCCGCGTCGCGCTCGGAAGCGGTCGCGTCCGCGCGGGCCTCCGCGCGTACCGTCAGGGCGTCCATGCGCCCCTCGCGGGTCAGCCGGAGCTGGAAGTGCGGGGCGACGCCCGGGGTTCGCAGGACGATCTCCTCGACCTGGGTCGGGAAGAGGTTCACGCCGCGCAGGATCACCATGTCGTCGCTGCGGCCCGTCACCTTCTCCATGCGGCGGAAGGAGGGGCGGGCCGTGCCGGGCAGGAGCCGGGTCAGGTCGCGTGTCCGGTAGCGGATCACGGGCATGGCCTCCTTGGTGAGCGAGGTGAACACCAGCTCACCCTGCTCACCGTCCGGCAGGACCTCGCCGGTGATCGGGTCGACAACCTCCGGATAGAACTGGTCCTCCCAGATGTGCAGCCCGTCCTTCGTCTCGACGCACTCCTGGGCGACGCCCGGTCCCATCACCTCCGACAGGCCGTAGATGTCGACGGCGTCGATGGCGAAGCGCTCCTCGATCTCGCGGCGCATCTCCTCGGTCCACGGTTCGGCGCCGAAGACCCCGACCTTGAGGGACGTGCTGCGCGGGTCGACGCCCTGGCGCTCGAACTCGTCGAGGATCGTCAGCATGTACGAGGGGGTGACCATGATGACCTCGGGGCGGAAGTCCTGGATCAGCCGCACCTGGCGGGCGGTCATGCCGCCGGACGCGGGAATGACCGTGCAGCCGAGCCGCTCGGCGCCGTAGTGCGCGCCGAGCCCGCCCGTGAACAGGCCGTATCCGTACGCGACGTGGATCTTGTGGCCGGGCCGGGCGCCCGCCGCGCGCAGGGAGCGCGCCACCATGTCGGCCCACATGGAGAGGTCGTTCTCCGTGTAGCCGACGACGGTGGGCAGGCCCGTGGTCCCGCTGGACGCGTGCAGCCGGCGCACGTCCGTCTCGGGCACGGCGAACATCCCGAAGGGGTAGTTGTCCCGCAGGTCGGTCTTCGTGGTGAACGGGAAGCGGGCCAGGTCGGCGAGCGAGCGGCAGTCGTCGGGGTGCATGCCCGCCTTGTCGAAGGACGCGCGGTAGAACGGCACCCGCTCGTACACGCGGCGCAGTGTCGCCCGCAGCAGCTCCAGCTGCTGTGCGTGCAGCTCCTCGGGGCCGAGCTGTTCCCCCACGTCCAGCAGTTCTGTCATCGTCGACCGCACTCCCGAGCCCTGAGGGCCGGCCGTCCACCCGGATTCACATAATGGGCGAATCGGCCGACCGATCATTCGGTTGATCCGTTCAGGGTCAGTAATTCAAGGGGCGGGGGCAGGCGTCAAGAGGCGGGACGGAATCAATCGCCGCCGGGTGGCCTCAGGCGCCCCCGTCGGGCCTGTGGAGGTATGGAGTGGTGGTGCTCAGAGCCGTGAAGCCGAGGCGCTCCAGGATCGGGCGGCTCATGCTGGAGGCGTCGACCTGGAGGTAGCGGTAGCCACGCTCGGTGGCTATGCGGGTACGGAACGCGACGAGGCTGCGGTAGATCCCGCGCCCGCGCCACTCGGCGACCGTGCCGCCGCCCCACAGGCTCGCGAAGTCCGTCCCCGGGTGCGTCTCCATACGGGCCGCGCTCACCGGCACGTCCCCGGCCAGCGCGAGCACCGCGGGCACGGCGTCCGGGTCCTCGGCGAGCTGGGCGAGGAGCTGGTGGTGGGTGAGGCCGAGACTCCGGCCGAAGGCCTTGTCGTGCACCTGCGACATGAGGTCGACGCCCCTCTCGTCGGTGACGGGGAGCAGCCGGATTCCTTCGGGGGGCGGGACGTCCGTCGGCAGGGCCGCGACCTCGGCGACCAGCAGGGTCTCCACGGGCTCGGGGACGAAGCCGGCGGCCGTGAGTCGCTGTGGAAGGTCGTGCGGCAGGTCGTGCCCGTACGTCTTCCACTCGAATTCCCGTCCGAGCTCGGTGAAATGTCGTACCTGGGCGGCGATCGCCGCGTCCGCCGAGCTCTCGTCGAGGTCCGACCACACGACGCCGTTCCAGGAGCTGCCCTCGGCGCCGGTCTGCCGCACCACGCCGTCCACCCGCTCGACCCGCGCGCCGGGGCCGTCGGGCTTGGCGTCCCGCCTCAACTGCCGGTCGAACCGGGACAACACCGCTTGATGATCCATGCGGCCACTCCAGCACTGGAAGGCCGGGGCGGCAAACGGTTTGTGCCCCGGTACGCGGATGCCCCGGTGCGCGGATGCGTCGCGCCCCGAGCGCTTGCCGTGTCCGTTGGGTCCGTCGTCGTGTCCCGTTAGGAGCCGTCCGCCGCCACCGCCCGCGCCCACCGGTAGTCCGCCTTGCCGCTGGGTGAGCGCTGGATCCGGTCGGTCAGGACGAGCTGGCGGGGGATCTTGTAGCCCGCGAGGCGGGTGCGGCAGTGGGTCTGGATGTCGTCGAGCGAGGGCGGTGCCGCGCCGTCGCGCAGCTGGACCACGGCGGCGACATGGTTCCCCCACTTCGCGTCGGGCACTCCGGCGACCAGCGCGTCGTACACGTCCGGATGGGACTTGAGGGCCTGCTCGACCTCTTCCGGATACACCTTCTCACCGCCCGTGTTGATGCACTGCGACCCGCGCCCGAGGACGGTGACGATGCCCTCCTCGTCGACCGTGGCCATGTCCCCGAGCAGCACCCACCGCTCGTCGCCCTTCTGGAAGAACGTCTCGGCCGTCTTCGCGGGGTCGTTGTAGTAGCCGAGCGGGACGTGCCCGCGCTGGGCGATGCGGCCCGGCTCTCCGGGAGCGATCGGCTCGTACGTCGCCGGATCTACCACCTGGGTACGAGAGTTGACCCGGAGGCGGAAGCCCTTCTCCGGACCCGAGTCGTCCGTCGCCGTGCCGTTGAAGCCGGACTCGGAGGAGCCGAAGTTGTTCAGGAGCATCACGTTCGGGACGAGCGCCTGGAACTGCGCGCGCACCGTCTCCGACATGATCGCGCCCGACGACGAGACGCTGAACATCGACGAGCAGTCCGTGCCCTTCATGGGCCCGTTCAGCGCGTCGATCAGGGGCCGCAGCATCGCGTCCCCGACGAGCGACATGCTCGTCACCTTCTCCTTCTCGACCGTGCGCAGGACCTCTTCGGGCACGAACTTCGTGTGGATGACGATGCGTTGGCCGAAGTTGAAGCCGATGAAGGCGGTGAGGGTGGAGGTGCCGTGCATCAGGGGAGGCGTGGGGAAGAAGGTGATCCCGTCGCCGCCGGCCGCGACGCGCTCGGACAGCTCCTCCGGCCTGCTCACCGGCTCGCCCGTCGGGGCGCCGCCGCCGAGCCCCGAGAAGAACAGGTCCTCCTGGCGCCACATCACGCCCTTGGGCATGCCGGTCGTGCCGCCCGTGTAGATGATGAAGAGGTCGTCGGCCGAGCGCGGCCCGAAGCCGCGCTCCGGCGAGCCCGCGGCCTCCGCCTCCGTGAAGTCCACGGCCTTGACGGGCGGCGCGCCGGTCGGCGCGGTCCCCACGCGCACGAGGTGGCGCAGCTTCTCCGTCTGCGGCAGAGCGGCCGCGACGCGCTCGGTGAACTCGGCGTCGAAGACGAGCGCCGCGAGGTCGGCGTCGCGGTAGAGGTAGACCAGCTCCTCTTCCACGTAGCGGTAGTTGACATTGACCGGGACGATCCGTGCCTTGAGGCAGGCCAGCACCGTCTGGAGGTACTCGATGCCGTTGTAGAGGTGCAGGCCCAGGTGTTCGCCGGGGCGGATCCCGCTGTCGATCAGATGGTGGGCGAGGCGGTTGGCCGCCGCGTCGAGTCCGGCATAGGTGAGCCGGCGCTCCGCGCCCGTGCCGGGATGGTCGATGTGCACGAGCGCCTCGCGGTCCGGGACCACGTCGACGACCGACTCGAACAGGTCGGCAAGGTTGTACTCCACCGCTCCTCCTGACCCAGGCGCCATCTCGATGTGGCCGTCATCTCAGCAGAGGCGCAGGGAACAGGGAAGGGCTCCCGCACAAGAAATCTGACTGACTGTCAGAAAACTCTTGAACTGGCCACCCGCCTACTGCAACCTGTTCTCGCATCCGAGACGTACGCGGCAGCCGAGACGCATCCGAGACGGGAGCACGGCCATGGGTGGCACGGAACACGACGCGGGACACGGGGCGGGTCACGGGACGGAACACCTCACGGTGCGGCGCGAGGGCGCCACCCTCGTACTCACCCTCAACAGGCCCGAGGCCAAGAACGCGCTCTCCCTGCCGATGCTGGTCGGCCTCTACGACGGATGGGTCGCCGCCGACGAGGACGACTCGGTCCGGTCAATCGTCCTGACCGGCGCGGGCGGCACGTTCTGCGCGGGCATGGACCTCAAGGCCCTCGCCGGCAAAGGGATGGAGGGCGAGCAGTACCGGGACCGGCTCAAGGCCGACCCCGACCTGCACTGGAAGGCGATGCTGCGCCATCACCGGCCCCGCAAACCCGTGATCGCCGCTGTCGAGGGCTACTGCGTGGCCGGCGGCACGGAGATCCTCCAGGGCACCGACATCCGCGTCGCCGCCGAGACCGCGACCTTCGGCCTCTCCGAGGTCAAGCGCGCCCTCTTCCCGATCGGCGGTTCCACGGTGCGGCTTCAGCGGCAGATCCCGCGCACCCACGCCCTGGAGATGCTGCTGACCGGCAGGCACTACAGCGCGGCCGAGGCCCTCTCCATCGGGCTCATCGGCAGTGTCGTCCCGGCCGGCACCGCGCTCGACAAGGCCCTGGAGATCGCCGAGCAGGTCAACGCCTGCGGCCCGCTCGCGGTGGAGGCGGTGAAGGCCTCGGTGTACGAGACCGCCGAGATGACCGAGACCGACGGCCTCAAGTCCGAACTGGAGCGCGGCTGGCCGATCTTCGCCACCGAGGACGCGAAGGAAGGCCCCAGGGCCTTCGCCGAGAAGCGTCCCGCCGTCTACCGGCGCGCGTGAAGCCCTCCGACCGTCAAGGAGTCATGAAGTGCCCGAAGTCCTCAAAGCCCCGCTCGTCGTCGAGTTCCCCTTCACCCGCTCGCTCGGCCCCGTCCAGAGCGCGTTCCTGACCGGCCTGCGCGAACGCACCGTCCTCGGCGTGAAGACCACCGACGGCAAGGTCATGGTCCCGCCCGTCGAGTACGACCCCGTCACCGCCGACGAGCTCCGCGACCTCGTCGAGGTCGAGCCCACCGGCACGGTCACCACCTGGGCCTGGAACCCCGAACCCCGCCGCGGCCAGCCCCTCGACGCCCCCTTCGCCTGGGTCCTGGTCAAGCTCGACGGCGCGGACACCGGCCTCCTGCACGCCCTCGACGCACCCGGCCCCGACGCCGTGACCACCGGCATGCGCGTCCGCGTCCGCTGGGCCGCCGAACGCACCGGCGCCATCACCGACATCGCCTGCTTCGAGCCGTACGAGGGGGCGGCGGCCGAGGCCGAACCCGCCGCGCACGACGGGCAGTTCGACGACGCGGTCAGCGGGATCGTCGCCGAGGCCCGTCTCGACTACGTGTACTCCCCGGGCCGCGCCCAGACCGCCTACATCAACGCCCTCGCCGACCGCCGCACCGTCGGCGAACGCTGCCCGTCGTGCCGCAAGGTCTACGTCCCGCCGCGCGGCGCCTGCCCCACCTGCGGCGTCGCCACGACCGACCGGGTCGAAGTCGGCCCGGCCGGCACCGTCACCACCTTCTGCATCGTCAACGTCAAGGCCAAGAACCTCGACATCGAACTGCCCTACGTCTACGCCCACATCGCACTCGACGGCGCCGACCTCGCGCTCCACGGCCGCATCGCCGGCATCCCCTACGACCAGGTGCGGATGGGCCTCAGGGTCGAGCCCGTCTGGACCGAGGGCGGCCGCTACCCCGACCACTACCGGCCCACCGGCGAACCGGACGCCGACTACGACACGTACAAGGAGCTGGTCTAGATGCGAGAGGTAGCGATCGTCGCCTTCGCGCAGAGCGACCATCTGCGCACCACCGACGAACTCTCCGAGGTCGACATGGTGATGCCGGTGCTGCACCAAGTGCTGGCGCAGACCGGTCTGAAGACCAGCGACATCGGCTTCACCTGCTCCGGCTCCTCCGACTATCTCGCGGGCCGCGCGTTCTCCTTCACCATGACCCTCGACGGCGTGGGCGCCTGGCCGCCGATCTCCGAGTCCCACGTGGAGATGGACGGGGCCTGGGCGATGTACGAGGCCTGGGTCAAGCTCCTCACCGGCGAGGTCGACACGGCGCTCGTCTACTCGTACGGCAAGTCCTCGCCCGGCTCCGTGCGCGATGTGCTCACCCGCCAGCTCGACCCGTACTACGTGGCCCCGCTGTGGCCGGACTCCGTCGCGCTCGCCGCACTCCAGGCACAAGCCCTGATCGACGCGGGCGAGACCGACGAACCCGCGCTCGCCGGTATCGCCGCACGGAGCCGGGAGTCCGCATCGTCCAACCCCCACGCACAGGTGAAGGGTTCGGTGCCACAGGGCGACTACGAGGTGCAGCCGCTGCGCAAGGGCGACTGCCCGCCGGTCGGCGACGGCGCCGTCGCCGTGATCCTCGCCGCCGGTGACAAGGCCCGCGAACTGTGCGAGCGGCCCGCCTGGATCCGCGGCATGGACCACCGCATCGAGGCGCACAGCCTCGGCGTACGCGACCTCACCGACTCCCCCTCCACGCGGCTGGCCGCCGAGCGGGCGGGCGCCTTCGAACGGCCCGTGGACACCGCTGAGCTGCACGCCCCGTTCACCTCACAGGAGGTCGTCCTGCGCAAGGCGCTGAAGCTGGGCGACGGCGTGGCCGTGAACCCCTCCGGTGGCGCGCTCGCCGCCAACCCGGTCATGGCCGCGGGTCTGCTGCGGATCGGCGAGGCCGCCGCCCGTATCCACCGCGGCGAGTCCGACCGGGCCCTCGCGCACGCCACCTCCGGCCCCTGCCTCCAGCAGAACCTGGTCGCCGTCCTGGAAGGAGACGCCCGATGAGCAGTACGGGGCACGCCACGCACAAGGAACCCGTGGCCGTCGTCGGCATCGGCCAGACCAAGCACGTCGCGGCCCGCAAGGACGTCTCGATCGCCGGACTCGTCCGCGAGGCCGCACAACGCGCCCTGGAGGACGCCCAGTTGACGTGGGCCGACATCGACGCCGTGGTGATCGGCAAGGCGCCCGACTTCTTCGAAGGCGTCATGATGCCCGAGCTGTATCTCGCGGACGCCCTCGGCGCGGTGGGCAAACCGATGCTCCGGGTGCACACGGCGGGCTCGGTCGGCGGCTCCACCGCCCTCGTCGCCTCCAACCTCGTGGCGTCCCGAGTCCACAAGACCGTCCTCACCCTCGCCTTCGAAAAGCAGTCCGAGTCCAACGCGATGTGGGGCCTGTCCCTGCCGATCCCCTTCACGCAGCCGCTGCTCGCCGGCGCCGGCGGCTTCTTCGCCCCGCACGTCCGCGCGTACATGCGGCGCACCGGAGCACCCGACCACGTCGGCTCCCTGGTCGCGTACAAGGACCGGCGCAACGCGCTGAAGAACCCCTACGCGCATCTGCACGAGCACGGCATCACCCTGGAGAAGGTCCAGTCCTCGCCGATGCTGTGGGACCCGGTCCGCTACTCCGAGACCTGCCCGTCCTCCGACGGCGCGTGCGCCATGATCCTCACCGACCGTGCGGGCGCGGCCCGTTCACCGCAGCCGCCGGCGTGGATGCACGGTGGCGCGATGCGAAGCGAGCCGACCATGTTCGCGGGCAAGGACTTCGTCTCGCCGCAGGCCGGGAAGGACTGTGCCGCCGACGTCTACCGCCAGGCGGGCATCGGCGACCCGCGCCGCGAGATCGACGCCGTCGAGATGTACGTGCCGTTCTCCTGGTACGAGCCGATGTGGCTGGAGAACCTCGGCTTCGCCGACGAGGGCGGGGGCTGGAAGCTCACGGAATCGGGCGTCACGGAACTCGACGGCGACCTCCCCGTCAACATGTCGGGCGGCGTCCTGTCCACCAATCCCATCGGCGCCTCCGGCATGATCCGCTTCGCGGAGGCCGCGCTCCAGGTCCGCGGGCAGGCCGGGGAACACCAGGTCGACGGTGCCCGCAAGGTCCTCGGGCACGCCTACGGCGGCGGCTCGCAGTTCTTCTCGATGTGGCTCGTCGGGGCGCAGCCGCCCACGTCCTGAACGGCTCGCCGCCGCGGCCTGTCCGCCGCGCGGGCCGATCGCTAGGCTGGCGGCGGACGACGAACTGGGAGGAGCACGGACGTGGCCGAAAGCACCATCGAGCAGCACACGCTCGCGGGTTGGGACAAGCCGGACCTCGATCTGAGTGCCGCGGACTGGCATTCGAGCAGCAAGGGGCGGGGCGACGTCCAGATCGCCTTCGTCGAAGGCTTCATCGCGATGCGCAACGGCGGCAGTCCCCAGAATCCGTCCCTGATCTTCACGCCCGCGGAATGGGGGGCGTTCGTGCTAGGGGCACGCGAGGGGGAGTTCGACCTGACCTGAGCCGACCTGACCCGAGCGGGTCTGACCTGAGCAGGCCTGACCCGAGCGGGCCTGGCCCGAGCGGGCCTGGCCTGAGCGGGCCTGACCCGAGCCGCGGTCAGGTGACGTTTCCGGCCTTTCCGGCGACATGTGACGTTCGTCCCTGCCCCTTGGCCCCGGTGTGCGCGAGGCTGGGGGCAGGAACAGTCGCTCTTGCCGGGGCCCGTCGACACCGTGCCCCGGTGCCGGAGGTTGGACATGAGTACCCCGCGCCCCCTGCCCGTCGTGGCCGCCGTCGACGGATCCGAAGACAGCCTGCGTGCCCTGGAGTGGGCACTGACGGAAGCGGGCAGGCGCGGGGCGCCCGTGCGGATCGCTCATGTGCGCCAGTACGGCCCCTGGACTCGGCGCGACGCACTGGCGTCCGGCCCGCCGGAGCCCGCGGGCGACGCGGTCCTCGACGAGGTGCGCGCCACCCTGACCGGTCGAGATGATCTGCCACCGGTCGAATACGAGACCCTGGAGGGAGCCCCGGCGGCCGTCCTGACCGAACTCGGCTCCGAGGCACAGCTGTTGGTCCTCGGCTCGCGCGGACGCGGCGGCTTCGCCAGTCTGCTGCTCGGTTCGAACGGTGTGGCCGCGGCGCGGGACGCCGCCTGCCCCGTCGTCGTAGTGCCCAGGCCCGGACGAACCGTGCACGGCGACAGCGACGTACCGCCCGGACCGCGCGTGGTCGTCGGCGTCGAGGTGGACGAGCCCGACGACACCGTCCTCGCCTTCGCCTTCGAGGAGGCCGATCGGCGCGCGGCGCGGCTCCAGGTGATCGCGGCGTTCCCGTGGCCGGTGCTCGCCTGGACGACCTTCGGCGACTTCACGCCCACGACCGTCGACCAGGAAGCGGCCGAGAGCGAGACCCTGACCCTGGTGAACGCCGCCGTGGCGCCCTTCCGCAAGGCGCACCCCGACGTCGAGGTCGACCTGTACGTGGCGCCGGGCGACGCGGCCGGCCACCTCGTCGAGAACTCCCGCGAGGCCGGCCTCGTGGTCGTGGGCCGCCACCGGCGCCGCCTCACGCGCCCCGCACCGATGCTCGGCACGGTGACGATGGCCGTACTGCTGCACGCGGCGAGCCCGGTCGCGGTGGTGCCGCCGGCGCCGGAGGACATGCCCTAGAAGATCCTTGCTGGCTCAGTACAGGACCGCGCACCCTCGCGCCGTGAGTGTCTCGAGCAGCGCGGGCGGCACGTGCAGGTCGTTCCATCTGACGTCCAGTTTTTCCAGTGCGGGCAGCGAGGCGATCCAGCCGGGCAGCTCACGCAGCCGATTGGACCGCAGGTCGAGCCGGCGCAGCAGCGGAAGGCCGCGCAGGGATCCGGGTACGTCGGTGAAGGCGTTCTCCCGCAGTTCGAGTTCCCGCAGCTCACGCAGGTGCCGTACGGAATCGGGGAGGGCGGTGAGCCGGTTGCCGCGCAGCCACAGCTCGCGCAGCGCCCCCAGGGCGCCGATCGATTCCGGGAGCCGGGTGAGGGTGGCGTGCTGGGCGCGCAGCTCCACGAGGCCCGTCATCGAGCCGATCGATCCGGGGAGACCGGCGAGCGGGTTCTCGCCGACGTTCAGATAGGCCAGCCGCGAGAGCCTGACGAGTGATTCCGGGAGCGCGGTGAGCTCGTTGTCGTGCAGGTAGAGGAAACGGGTCAGGCCCGTCAGGTCGCCGAGCGTGTCCGGGACCGAGGTGAGGCGATTGTGCCCGAGATCGAGGGTGTGCAGATGGGAGAGCGATCCGATGCGGTGGGGGATCCGGGTGAGCGCGTTGTCGGGCAGGAGGAGGACCTCGAGGAGGGGGTGGCCCCACACCTCCTCCGGCACGTCGCTCAGACCCGCCCGCCAGTACGAGAGCACCGTCGGCCTCCCCTCGGAGATCTGGACCTGCACCCACAGGTCTAATGGATGCGCGGGACCTTATCATTAGCCCCATGCGCGACATCAGCACAGGCCCGCACGCCACACCGCTCGCCCTGGACCTCGCCCTCACCATCCGCCACGACGGGCACGGCGGTGTCGCCGACGACCTCGGGCGGCCCGAAGCGCTGACTGCCTGGGTGCGGGAGCACGCCGAGGCGCTGCCGGACGCCGCCGGGTTCGAAGCGGACGCGGCGGCGCTCACCGAGGTGCGCGAGGTGCGGGCCGCCGTCCGCGCACTGTTCGCCCACGCCGTGCGCCCCGCCGACCCGAGCCCGGCGGACGCCCACCGGCTGCTCCCCCTGAGCGAGGCGGTGCGGCGGCTCAACGCGGCGGCGGCGCTCGCCCCGACCGTCCCCGTCCTCACCTGGGACGACGGCGCCACCCCCCTCGTGCGCCAGGAGGCACGCACCCCGGCGCCCGCTTCCGACCTGCTCACGGCGGCCCTGGCCCGCGCCGCGGTCGGCTTTCTCGCGAGCGACGACCGCGAGCGGCTGCGCGCCTGCCACGCCCCGCGTTGTGTGCGCTACTTCCTCAAGGACCATCCCCGTCAGGAGTGGTGTAAGCCGTCCTGCGGCAACCGTGCCCGGGTCGCCCGGCATCACGAGCGTCACCGCGCCGAGGCCGTAGGAGACTGAACTGGCCGCGGGGGAGAGGGTGTTGAGCGAGGTCATCGGGGTGCGCCCGGACCGTCGCCCCCGGCCGGTTGCACACCCCTGAGCAGACCGGACCGTGCGGGCGGGAACCCCGGTGCCCCGGGAATCGACCGCGCCGGTCCGCCAGGGACCCTGTCGGGGCCGCGGCCCCCGCGCCGCGGAGCGCCCCGATGCACGTACCATTGCGGCATGTCCTTCCTCCGCCGACGCAGCTCCGCCACACCCGCGGGTCCTGACTTCGATGTCCTCGCAATGGACCCGGGCGACTGGCCGGGCAATCTCGGCGCGGGCCTGCTGCCCGCCCCCGACGGCAGTTGCCAGGGCGTCTTCCTGCGCTACGACCTGTTCGGCGGCCGCGGCCCCGCGATGATCATCGGGAACCTGCCCGAGGGCTCCTCGGCCCGCGAGACCGCGGAGGGCGAGATCCCCTTCGAGGTCGCCCAGCTCCTCCTCGCGCTGGAGAACGACGAGGAGGTCACCGTCGTCGGCACCGAGGACGTCCCGGTGATGCAGGGCGACAACCTCCTCATCGTGCGCCGCCTCAAGCTCTCCGAGAGCCGTATCTCCTGCGTGCAGTTCGACCGCAGTGACAACGTCCTCGTGACCATCGCGGCCTGGGACCGGCCCATCACGGACGATCTCTACGCGCTTCTGAAGCCGCTGCCCCCGGAGCTGTTCCAGGGCTGAGCCACGAAAACCGGCCGGGTCCGGACCTGCCGCCACGGCAGTTCCGGGCCCGGCCGAGTCATGTGCCGTCAGGCGCCCGACGGCAGCACCTGCACGTCGGCGGCCCGCACGTACGCCACCCGGTGACCGAACTGGATCTCGTAGTAGACGTCCTTGCCGCGCACCACCCGGTGCGACGTCGTGTCGAACGTCGGCGAGTAGAAGTACTCAGCGGTCGTCCTGGCACCCGCGACGTACCGCTGCCCTGCGAGCAGCTTGTACGGCAGCGGGGAGACCGTCTGCGGGGTGATGTCCGCCGGGTATGCCTCCTTCTCGGGGTAGGCGCGCCCGTACACCGGGACGTCGGTGCGGCCGGCCTTCGGGGCGACGACCAGGCCCGCCGCGTTCACGGCCGTGGGCTGCTTCTTCGGGTTCTTGAACCAGGCCTTCTGGCCGAGGTACCAGACCGCGGTCCAGTCGCCCTTGCGCTCCGCGACCGCGTACTGCTGGCCGGTCGACAGGCGTGCGCCCATGTCGTTCACGTCGGTCGTGGAGTCCTCGCCGCCGGGCCGCAGCCCGATGTCCTTGATCAGCGGCGCGTCCTCGCTGGGCGCGGTGTACACCCGTACGGCGCCGGAGCCGTGCGTGGCACAGGTCTCGCCCGCCTTGACGCAGCCGGTGTACACAGGCTTGTTCTTGGCGAAGTCGGGGGCCACGGTCACGAGGCCGCCCTTCGGGCCCGCGGCCGCCTTGAACGGCTTGCCCATCAGCGCGAAGTAGTGCCCCCAGTCCCAGTACGGACCCGGGTCCGTGTGCATGCTCTTGATCCCGGCCGTTGTCGTCCCCGGCACGTTGTCATGGCCGAGGATGTGCTGCCGGTCCAGCGGGATGTCGTACTTCTTCGCCAGGTACTTCACCAGGCGCGACGACGCGCGGTACATCTCCTCCGTGTACCAGGAGTCCGGCTCGGCGAGGAATCCCTCGTGCTCCAGGCCCAGGGACTTGGCGTTGACGTACCAGTTGCCCGCGTGCCAGCCGACGTCCTTGGCCTTCACGTGCTGGGCAATGTGCCCGTCCGTCGAGCGCAGCGAGTAGTGCCAGGCCAGATACGTCTTGTCCTGGACCAGCTGAAGCGTGGTGTCCCAGGTCGCCTCGGTGTCGTGGATGACGATGTAGTCGATGCTCTGGTCGTTCGGCCGGTCGGCGAGGTCGTGGTTGCCGTAGTCGCCGTCCCCGAACTCCTCGTAGGGCGCCGGGATCCACTCGCACGACACGGTCGGCGGGCACTCGGTGCCGCTCTCGTCGGACTTCCGCAGACCCATGCTCCGCACCTGCGCCGCGTCGGGCTTCAGGCTGCGGTCGGCCGTGAGCTCCACGCGCTGCCCGGCGTCCGTGGTGCGTCGCTCGCCGTCGTGGATCACGGCGAACACGTCGTTCGCGTACGTCGCGGCCGTGGCGGTGTCGTCGGCGCCGGAGAACTTTGCGATCGCTCCGTACCAGTCGGCCGGGTCGGGGCTGAGGGGCTTACCGAGGGCCTTCTGCGCCGAGGCGAGCAGGGCGGCGCCGCCGCGCACATTGGCCGCGGGGTCGGAGCGCAGCTGTTCGGCGGGGATGCCGCTGAGCTCGGCGGCGCGCGTCAACGACTTGAGACGGGCCGGGAGTTGGGAGTTCTGCGGCACCTTCATCTTCGGGGTGAGAGCCGGCCGTGACGTGTCGCCGCGCGGATCGCCCTCGGCCTCGCTGTGCGCGGCCACACCGGCGAGCGCGGCGCGGGCGTCCGTGAGGTGCATGGGGCCGTAGCCGCCGGTGACGCTGGGCGCACCACCGTGCGTGTCCCACCGGGACTGGAGGTAGGAGACGCCGAGCAGGACGCTCTGGGGCACCCGGTACTCGGCCGCCGCGGTCGTGAACGCGTGCTGGAGCCCCGCGTTCGACGCCTCCTGGGCCTCGCTCGGAGGTGCGGCGCCGAGGAGGGGGAGCAGCAGGGCCGCCGTCGCGAGCGTCCCCGCCGCCCGGGCCGCCTGGTTCGTGCGTCTGCGGGCGGCCGGCGAGCGGTCGCTGGTGGTCGAGGGCAAAGCGGCCTCCTGGGAACGGTCCTGGGACATGTGAGCTCGACGGGTGTGCGGGGGCGATCGTGGGTCAGTGGTATCGGCTCGCCGACGATCCGTCAATCATGCTCAGGGCAAGGGATTTCCCATGTCAGCGCCCGTTCGGCGGGCTTTCTCCGGGGAGGCCTCACCGCCTGCGGCGCGTCAGTGGAATGGACCAATGACTGTGCGCAAAGAGTGGGGCCGCCGTCTCGGCATACGGGAGGGCGCCGCGAACCCAGCCGCGTACTCCACCTGATCGGAGGATCGACCGCGCGGGTGTTCCCCGGCGGCCGGCCCGGCCAGGTCAGCGCGGCGACGCGCCCGCGAGGACCCGGTCCACCTGCTCCGGCGAGAGGGCGTGCTCGATCGCCAGGATCGCCGCGCCGACCACGGCGGCGTCGGCTCCGGTGCGGCTCGGCTCGATGCGCAGAACATGGGTGGCCAGCGGGTGGGAGCGGCGGTACACCGCCTCCCGCACGCCCGCGAGGAGTTGGTCGTGGACGGCCGCCAGCGCGCCGCCGACCACCACCGTGTCCGGGTTGAAGAAGTTCACCAGGCCCGCGAGGACCTCGCCGACCGCACGCCCCGCCTCACGCACCATCCGTACGGCGTCACGGTTGCCGGACTTCACCAGGCGCACGACGTCGCGGCTCGACGCGGCGTCCAGTCCCAGGTCCGACAGCTCGCGGGCCAGCGCCGCGCCGCCCGCGACCGCCTCCAGGCAGCCCGAGTTCCCGCACCGGCACGGCGCCGCCTCCTGCCGGCTGTCGCCGACCCGGATGTGCCCGATGTCGCCCGCGCTGCCCTGCGCGCCCCGGTGCAGCCGGCCGTCCGCGACGATGCCGCAGCCGATACCCGTACCGACCTTGATGTACAGGAGATAGCGGGTGTCCGGAAACGCACGGCGCTGCTCGGCCAGCGCCATCACGTTCACGTCGTTGTCGACGAGGGCCCGCACACCGAACCGGTCGGCGAAGAACTCGGGGATCGGATACTGGTGCCAGCCGGGCATGATGGGCGGATCCACGGGCCGGCCGGTGGTGAACTCGACGGGCCCCGGCACGCCCACACCGATCGACTGGAGCGAGGCCGGGTCGAGACCCGCCTCGTCCAGGAGCGCGTGGAGCGTCCGCTCGACGTGGCCGAGAATCGACGAAGGCCCGTCGGCGATCGACAACTGGTCCTCACGCAGCGCGAGTTGATCCCCTGCGATGTCGAGGAGCGCGACCCGGCAGTGCGAGGCGCCCAGGTCGACGCCCGCCACCACATGCTCGCGGGTGCGCAGATGGAGGCGGCGCGGGGGCCTGCCGCCCGTCGAGTCCCCGGCCTCCGCCCCGGCCTCGATGAGGAAGCCGTGCGCGATGAGCGCGTCGACGCGCTGCGACACGGTCGACCGTGCGAGCCCGGTGATCCGCGCGATGTCTGCGCGGGTCGCGGCGGCCCCCGTACGCAGCAGGGCGAGGACCTCGCCGGGCGACGACGGCGGCGCGGAACTGAGGTGATGATCCGGCGCTCCAGACATGGCAGTCACGATAGGGACGAGTTCCGCTGCTCACAAGCCCGATGCTGTTCGCCGATCGACCTAAGTGCCCGTCAATTTCCTTTGTACGGACCAAGCTTGGGCCCTTGACAGGTCAAAGAAGGGTCAGCACATTGCAATGCAGACCGCTGCGGAAGACTGCCGAAGAGGCCGGAGAGGCTGAACGATGCAGGCGACACAGACGATGTTGGCGATGCACGGCGTGTCCAAGAGCTTTCTGGGTGTACGGGTGCTGCACGGGGTCTCCCTCGACCTCGCCCCGGGCGAGGTGCACGCGCTCGTCGGGGAGAACGGCGCGGGAAAGTCCACCCTGATGAAGGTCCTCGCGGGCGAACACGTCCCCGACGAGGGCACCATCACCCTGGACGGCGCCGAGCAGTCCTTCACCCATCCCGCGCAGGCCCAGGCCGCCGGAATCGGCATCATCCACCAGGAGTTCGCGCTCCTGCCCCACCGCACCGTCGCCGAGAACGTGTTCCTCGGCCGCGAACCGACCCGGCGCGGACTCGTCGACCGCCGCGCCATGGAGGCGCGTACCGCCGAACTCCTGACCGAGCTCGGCGAGTCGGGCATCACCCCGCGCACCTACGTCCGTGATCTGCCGGTCGCGCGCCAGCAGACCGTCGAGATCGTCAAGGCGCTCGCCTCCGACGACGCGCCGGCCCGCGTCCTCGTCATGGACGAGCCGACCGCCCCGCTCGCCGACCATGAGGCAGCCCAACTCCACGCGCTAGTACGCCGGTTGGCCGCCCGCGGCCTCGGCGTCCTCTACATCTCGCACCGCCTGCGCGAGGTCTTCGACCTCTCGCAGCGCATCACCGTCCTCAAGGACGGCCGGCACGTCACGACCGTACGCACCGAGGACACCGACACCGACCAGGTCGTCCGCGCCATGGTCGGCCGGGAGCTCAGCGCCTACTACCCGCCGCGCGCCCGCCCCGGCGAGGCCGGGGACGTCCGGCTGACCGTGCGCGGCGGAGGCAACGCACGCCTGCGCGACATCGACCTGACGCTGCGCTCGGGCGAGGTCACCGGCATCGCGGGCCTCCAGGGATCAGGGCGCACGACACTGGCCCGCGCCCTGTTCGGCGCCGCACCCTTCACCACGGGTGCCATGACCGTGGGCGGCCGCGACCTGCGCCCCACGAGCCCGCGCCGGGCCATCCGCGCGGGGATCGCCCTGGTCACCGAGGACCGCAAGGCCGAAGGGCTCGCCCTGCGCCAGTCCGTGCGCGACAACGCGCTCCTCGTCACCCGGGCCGTGCCCGCGCGGGGCCGTCCGCCCGCGGCCCGTGACCTCACCGCCCTTCTGGAGCGGGTCCGGCTGCATGCGCGCGGCGAGGACCAGCAGGCCCAGTTCCTCTCCGGCGGCAACCAGCAGAAGGTCGTCATCGCCAAGTGGCTCGCCGCCCGCCCGCAGATCCTGCTCTTCGACGAGCCGACCCGGGGCGTCGACGTCGGCGCCAAGGCCGCCATCCACACCCTCGTCCGCGACCTCGCCCGCGAGGGACTGGCCGTCCTGATCGTCTCCTCCGAACTGCCCGAACTCATCGGCATGAGCGACCGCATCCTCGTCATGGCGGAGGGCCGCCTCGCCGGCGAACTCCCCGCCGGCGCGAGCGAGGAGGACATCATGCGCCTGGCCACACGCGGCGGCCCGGCAGCTCACCCGCCCGTCCCCGCCTCACCGGAGGGAAGCGCATGACCGGGACCGCCGTCGCCCCGCCGACCGTCGCGAAGTCCGCCCCGCCGCGCAGGACCCGCCTCGCCGACCCCGCCGTCGGCGTCTGGCTGGCCGCCGCGGCCGTCACCGCGGCCGGCTGGATCGTGGTGGCCGCGCGCGGCGGGGACTTCCTCACCCTCGCCAACGTCGTCGGCATCCTCCAGAACTGCGTGGCACTCGGACTCGTCGCCGTCGGACAGACCGCCGTGATCCTCACCGGCTCCCTCGACCTCTCCGTGGCGTACCTCATCAGCCTCGGCACGCTCGTCGCCGCCACCACGATGGAGGACGGCAGCGTCGTCACGGCCGTCCTCGCCGTGCTCGCGCTCTCCGCGGCCGTCGGCCTCGCCAACGGCCTCGTCGTCACCGGGCTGAAGGTCAACGCGTTCATCGCGACGCTCGGCACCGCGTTCATCCTGCGCGGCTGGATCGAGGACAACTACACGGGCCCCGCCGGCAAGGTCCCCGCGTCCTTCCAGCACCTCGGCTACGACCGCATGGGGCCTGTCCCCGTCTCCCTGTTCCTGCTCGCCGCGGTCGCCGCCGCCCTGTGGTTCGTCACTCGCCGCACGCGCTTCGGCCACCACCTGTACGCGACCGGGGGCGACGAGCACGCCGCCCGCCTCTCCGGTGTCCGCACCCGGCGCACCGTCGTCGCCGCGCACGTCCTGTGCTCACTGTGCGTGGGAGCCGCCGCGCTCTTCCTCGCCGCGAGGCTCGGCGCGGGCGCCCCCTGGGCCGGCACCGAGGCCCGCTACGACCTCGAGTCGATCGCCGCCGTCGTCCTCGGCGGCACCGCGCTCGCGGGCGGCCGCGGCGGAGTGGCGGGCACGCTCGGCGGCGTCCTGGTCCTCGCCGTGCTCGACTCCGTCTTCAACCAGCTGGGCGTCGACCCGTTCTTCAAGAACGTCGTGCGCGGCGTCGTCATCATCGCCGCCGTCGCCCTCTACGCCCGGCGCGGCACAGGGAGGCCCGCATGACCACGGCGAACCCAACTATCCGCCCCTACAGGCGAGTTGCCCGCTCGCTCGGCACCGGCACCCCCGTCTACGTACTCCTCGCCGTGCTCCTCGTGGCCCTCGCCGCCACCGACCCCGGCTTCTACGAACCCGACCGCTTCCTCGCCTTCGTCAAACGCGCGGCGCCGCTCGTCATCCTGGCGGCGGGCCAGTATCTGGTCATCGTGTGCGGGGAGTTCGACCTGTCCGTCGGGGCGATCGTCACTGCCGGTGTCGTCGTCGCGGCGGAACTCTACGACTCGTACCCGGACGCCTCCTGGGCCGTGGTGACGGGCGGGCTGCTGCTCGCCGGAGCGCTGACCGGTCTCCTCAGCGGGCTGATCACGACGAAACTGCGCGTGCCGTCGTTCATCACGACGCTCGGCATGATGCTGATCCTCGAAGGTGCCGTCTTCTTCTGGACCGGCGGCTCCCCGCACGGATCGCTCCCGGAGGAGTTCCGCCGGCTCGGCCGCGGCACTGCGGGCGGCTGGCTGCCCTGGGCGGTCCTCGCCTGCCTCGTCGCGGGCGCCGCCGCCGTGTTCCTCATGCGCTCGGACTTCAGCCGCACCCTGATCGCCACCGGCGACAGCGAACGCACCGCCGCCCTCGCGGGCGTCCGCGTCCACCGGGTCCGCGTCATCGCGTTCGTCCTGTCGGGCGTCGCGGCCGCGCTCGCCGCCGTCCTCGTCGGCGGATTCTCCGGAGTGTCCGCACAGGCGGGCCGCGGCTACGAGTTCGAGGCCATCACCGCCGTCGTACTCGGCGGCGTCGTGCTCGGCGGAGGCCGCGGCAGCGTCGTCGCCGCCATGGCCGGGGCCTTCTCGCTCCAGGCCCTGTTCACGCTGCTCAACCTGCAAGGCGTCTCGGGCGCCCTCGAATCCACGGTCCAAGGCGTCATCGTCATCGCTGCCGTAGGTCTCGGAGCGGCCGACTTCTCCCGCCTGCGCCGCCGTCGTACTCACCCCTCGGGAGGGACCCCCTCATGACCCGCAGACGTCCACTCTCCGTCGCCGCCGCCCTGGCGGCCGCCGCGCTGCTCACCTCGTGCTCCAGCGACATGCCGGCGGACTCCGCGGCGGGCACGGCGTCGGAGAGCGCCGCGAAGGGGAGCGCCGACAAGCCGTCGAAGTTCTTCCAACAGGCCGAGTACGAACGGCAGTTGGCGCTCGCCAAGGCCACTCCCGAAGGGCCCGCCGACAAGCCCTGGGAGCAGATGCTCGAACCCGAGATGACCGACACGGCCCAGTACAGGAAGAAGGGCTCAGGCGGCACCCACCTCTGCTTCTCCAACGCCGGCGTCTTCAACCCGTGGCGCCAGGTGGGCCTCAAGGACATGAAGGCCGAGGTGAAACTCCACAAGGAGATCACCGACTTCACCGTCCTGGACGCCCAGGGCAAGGACGACAAGCAGATCTCCGACATCCAGGAACTCGCCGGGAACAAGAGCTGCGACGCCCTGATCGTGTCCCCGAACACCACCGCCACCCTCACCCCGGCCGTGAAGGAGGCCTGCGGCAAGCTGCCCGTCATCGTCTTCGACCGGGGCGTCGAGACGGACTGCGCCGTCACCTTCATCAACCCCATCGGCGGCTACGGCTACGGGGCCGTCGCCGCGGACTTCCTCGTCGACAAGGTCAAGCCCAAGGGCAAGATCCTCGCCCTGCGCATCTCACCCGGCGTCGACGTCCTCGAGACCCGGTGGTCCGCCGCGAAGCTCGCCTTCGACAAGAGCCAACTCGACGTGGTGGACGTCAAGTTCACCGACGGCGACCCCGCCAAGACGAAGTCGATCGTGGCGGACGCGATCTCCCGGCACGGCTCGGTCGACGGCGTCTGGATGGACTCGGGCGCCACGTCCGTGGCCGCCGTCGAGGCGTTCGAGGACGCCGGCGTGGACGTCCCGCCCATCACCGGCGAGGACCAGCAGGACTTCCTTCAGGCGTGGAAGGACAAGAAGCTCACCGCGATCGCGCCCACGTACCCCACCTTCCAGTGGCGTACGCCGGTCATCGCCGCCCTGCGCGTGCTCGACGGCAAGCAGGTCCCCAAGGAGTGGAAGCTGCCGCAGCCCACCGTCACCCAGGACAACCTCGACGAGTACCTCCAGGAGGGCATGCCGCCGCTGCACTACGCCATGTGCGGCTGCCAGGACCTGCCCGGCTACCCGAAGGACTGGGGAGGCAAGAAGTGACCGCGCCCGCCTGGGAGTTGGGCGCCAACCCCTGGATCTGGCACTCGCCGGTCACTGGACGAGCCCTCGCCGACACGCTGCCCCGCCTCGCCGCCTGGGGGTTCGACTGCGTGGAACTCCCCCTGGAGAGCGCGGGCGACTGGGACCCGGTCGTTGCGGCGAAGCTCCTCGACGCGACCGGTCTCGGCCCCGCAGCCGTGATCGCCGTCATGCCGCACGGCCGCGACCTGGTCGACGCGGACGCCGCCACGGTGCGCACCACTCAGGACTATGTACGCCACTGCGTGGACACCGCCCACGCGATCGGGGCGCCGGTGGTCGCAGGCCCCCTGTACGCGTCCGTCGGCCGGACCTGGCGGATGGACAGTGCCGCGCGCGAGGCCGCGTACGACGAGCTGCGCACGCACCTCGCCCCCCTTGTCGAGCACGCCCGCACGGCCGGGGTGCGCCTCGCGGTGGAACCCCTCAACCGCTACGAGACCAGCCTGCTCAACACCGTGGCCCAGAGTCTGGAGGCCCTCGAAGGGCTGCCGCACGACGGGATCGGCGTCGCGCTCGACACCTACCACCAGAACATCGAGGAACACTCGCTCCCCGCCGCCGTCCGCGCGGCCGGGGAGCGTATCGCGCACGTCCAGGTCTGCGCGAACGACCGCGGCACACCCGGGGCCGACCACCTCGACTGGACCGGCTTCCTGGACGCGCTGCGCGAGTCGGGCTACCGAGGCCCCTTGTGCATCGAGTCGTTCACCGCGCACAACGACGCGATCGCCGTCGCCGCTTCCGTGTGGCGCCCGCTCGCCGGCAGCCAGGACGCCCTGGCCACGGACGGCCTGCGCTTCCTGTGCGCCGCGACCGGCCGAACCCTCTGAGCTCTCCGAATTCCGGCACCCCGCAAGTCCGTCCACTGTCTCCACGGAAAGGACCACCTCATGGGATGTCATGCTCGTGACATCAGAGGCATGCGAAGAGCTGCCCTCGCGTTACTGACCGCCCTGCTGCTCGCCGTCGGCTTCCTCCCCACCGGCGCCACGGCCGCGGGCAAGGCCCCAGCCTTCCGCGCGCTGCTCTTCACCAAGGCCGTCGGCTACGTCCACGGCTCCATCCCGGACGGCATCAAGATGGTCGAGGAGGAGGCCGCGGCGAACAACTTCGAGGTCGTCCAGACCGACGACTCGACCGTCTTCGACGACGCGAAGCTCAAGGACTTCGACGTCATCATCATGCTGCAGAACTCCGGCATGGTCTGGGACACCGACGGCCAGCGCGAGGCCCTGCAGAAGTACGTGCGCGGCGGCAAGGGCGTCGTCGCCATCCACAACACCCTCGACATGGGCGTCGAGGAACAGTTCCCCTGGTGGGACGAGACCATCAACGGCGGCGCCCACATGCCGGCCCACTCACCCGGCGTGCTCCAGGGCACGGCCAAGGTCGCCGACCGCGTGCACCCCTCCACCAAAGGGCTTCCGGAGCGCTGGGAGCGCCCCGAGGAGTGGTACAACTTCGACAAGGACCCGCGCGGCGACGTGCACGTCCTCGTCACCGCAGACGAGACCACGTACAACCCGGGGGGCTCCGCGATGGGCGCCGACCACCCCATCTCCTGGTGCCGCAACGCCGAGGGCGGCAAGGTCTGGGCGACCGCCATGGGCCACGACACCGCCTCCTACAGCGAACCCGCCTTCCGCGCCCATGTGCTCGGCGGCATCCAGTGGGCCGCCGGAAACAAGCCCGGCGACTGCGGCGGCACCGTCTGGTCCGGCTACGAGAAGACCGCACTCGACGACAACACCGCCGACCCGATGGAGCTCGACGTCGCCAAGGACGGCAAGGTCTTCTACATCCAGCGCAGCGGCGAGGTGAAGGTCTACGACCCCGCCACCCACGCCACCGCGACCGCGGGCAAGCTCGACGTCTACACCGGCGGTGAGGACGGCCTCGTCGGCATGGAGCTCGACCCGTCGTTCAAGAGCAACCACTGGATCTATCTGTACTACGCGCCGAAGGACGCCAAGGACGACGTCAACCGGCTCTCCCGCTTCACCGTGAAGTCGGACAACACCCTTGACCTGGCGAGCGAGAAGAAGCTCCTCGACGTCCCCGCGTACCGCGACCGCAGCTTCCCCGAGCCCGGACACACCGGCGGCGCCGTCGAGTTCGGCCCGAACCGCACCCTCTACCTCGGCGTCGGCGACGACACCCCGCCCAACCTCGACCCCGACTGGCAGGGCTACGCGCCGATCGACTGGCGCCCCGGCAAGCAGATGCTGGACGCCGCCCGCACGGCCGGCAACACCAACGACCTGCGCGGCAAGATCCTGCGCATCAAGCCCACCGACGCGGGCGGCTACACCATCCCCAAGGGCAACCTCTTCGCGAAGGGCACGGCGAAGACCCGGCCCGAGATCTACGCGATGGGCTTCCGCAACCCGTTCCGCTTCAACGTCGACCCGAAGAACGGAGCCGTCCACGTCTCCGACTACGGCCCCGACCGCGGCGGCCCGACGACCGACCGCGGCCCCGAGGGCCTCGTCGAGTACAACGTCATCAAGAAGCCCGGCAACTACGGCTGGCCCTTCTGCCACGGCAACAACCAGCCGTACGCCCCCTACAACCCGGACACCAAGGAGATCGGCGCCAAGTTCGACTGCGACAAGCCGGTCAACCCCTCGCCGAACAACACGGGCCTCAAGGACCTGCCGCCCGTGCAGCAGCCGGTGATCTGGTACGGCTACGGCAAGTCCAAAGAGTTCCCGGAGATGGGCGAGGGCGGCTCCGCGCCCATGAGCGGGCCCGTCTACCACTACGACGCGAAGAACCCGTCGAAGACCAAGTTCCCCGCCTACTTCGAGGGCGCGAGCTTCTTCTACGAGTGGGCCCGCGACCAGGTCAAGGAGATCCGCTTCGACCAGGACGGAAAGCTCCTCAAGATCAACGACTTCCTGAAGACCGCGAAGTTCGCCAAGCCGATGGACATGACCTTCGGCCCCGACGGCTCGCTCTACGTCCTGGAATGGGGCAGCCAGTTCGGCGGCGGCAACAACGACTCCGGGCTCTACCGGATCGACTACGCGCAAGGACAGCGCGTACCCATCGCCGAGGCGAAGGCCTCCGTCACCAACGGCCCCACCCCGCTCGAGGTCTCCTTCTCCAGCGAGGGAAGCAAGGACCCCGACGGCGACCCGCTCACCTACGCCTGGGACTTCGACGGCGACGGCACCTACGACTCCACCGAGGCGAGCCCCAGCCACACCTACACGGCGAAGGGCGACTTCAACGCCCAGCTGAAGGTCACCGACTCCACCGGCAAGTCCGGCTATGCCAACGTTCCCGTCACCGCGGGCAACACCGCGCCCAAGGTGAAGATCGAGTTCCCCGTCGACGGCAAGCTCATCGACTTCGGCGACAAGATCCCGTACAAGGTGACCGTCACCGACCCCGAGGACGGCACGGTCGACTGCTCCAAGGTCACGGTCAACCCGGCCCTCGGCCACGACGACCACGAGCACCCCACGACCGACATCCCCGGCTGCGAAGGCACCGTGGACACCGGTGACCTGGGAGGCCACCCCGAGGGCGCCGACCTCACCTACGTACTCAACGCCAAGTACACCGACAAGGGAGGCGACGGCGTCAGTGCCCTGACCGGCTACGGGCGGTCCGTGCTCCAGCCCAGGCACAAGCAGGCCGAGTACTACGACGGCCAGTCCGGCACGCGCGTCGTCGCACAGGAAGGTGCCGAGAACGGCAAGCGCATCGGCGACGTCAGCGACGGCGACTGGGTCGCGTTCGACCCGATGAGCGTCGAGGGCATCGGACAGGTGAGCTACAAACTGTCGTCACCGTACGGCGTCGGTTCCATCGAGCTGCGCGCGGACGCCCCCGACGGCAAACTCCTCGCCGCCACACCCGTCCCGAACACCGGTGACTGGGACGCCTACCAGGCCACACCCGCCGTCCCGGTCGACGCGCTGACCGGCACGCACAAGCTGTACCTCGTGTTCAAGTCCCCGCAGGACAACTCGTTCGACGTGGACGCCATGCAGTTCAGCAATCCCTAGCCCCCGGAGGTAAGTGCACACGAGAATCCGCGGTGCGCCGCTGTCCTGGCGCACCGCGGATTCCCGTCCCCTCAGCGAGTGCCGACCGCCGCACGCACGGCCCGGCGGGCCAGCTGGCAGTCGTCGTGCAGCCGCCTCAGCAGCAGCCGCTGTTCCTCGCCGGACGGCGCAGCACCGTGCGGGGCCGTGCCCGATGCCGCCGGGGTCGTGTCGTGCATCGAACGCTGCACGGCCGTCTCGTACGTCCGGATCTCCCGCGTCAGTACGAGCATCAGGTTCACCAGGAACGCGTCCCGTGCCGCGGGCCCGCCGGACTGCGCGAGCTGACTGATCTGGCGCCGCGCCACCGGCGCGTCACCGAGCACCGACCACAGGGTCGCCAGGTCGTACCCCGGCAGATACCAGCCCGCGTGCTCCCAGTCCACGAGTACGGGGCCCGCGGGGGACAGCAGGATGTTCGAGAGCAGCGCATCCCCGTGACAGAACTGGCCCATGCCCTGGCGGCCCGACGAGTGCGCGATGCCGTGCAGCAGCTTCTGCAGATCGCCCATGTCCCGGTCGGTGAGCAGACCGAGGTCGTGGTAGCGGGAGATCCGGTCCGCGTAGTCGAGCGGCGCGATGAACGTGCCGGCCGGCGGACGCCAGAGGTTGAGCCGGCAGATCGCGCTGAGCGCGGCCCGCACGTCCGCCCGGGGCGGTGCCTCGGCCGGGTGCCGCTGCAGGGCGGCGACCCGGCCGGGCATCCGCTCGATCACCAGCGTGCAGTTGTCGGGGTCCGCGGCGATCAGCCGCGGCATCCGGACCGGTGGCCGGTGCCGGACGAACGAGCGGTATGCCGCTATCTCATGGCGGATCCGCTCGGTCCAGACGGGGGAGTGGTCCACTAAACACTTGGCGACGGCGGTGCTGCGCCCTGTGGTGCCGACGAGCAGCACGGACCGTCCACTGCGGCGCAGTACCTGCACCGGATTGAACTCCGGGCAGATCCGGTGCACCGAGGCGATCGCCGTGCGCAGCTGCGCGCCCTGGGGGCCGGACAAGTCGAGTCTCCCGCTGAGCGGTTGGGTGCCGAGCCCCGGGAGACGCCTCGTCCGACCGGAGCCGAGCGCTGCGGTCGCAGGTCTCGCGGGGTCGAGGTAGGGGCCGCCGCCCGCCGGTGGGGCCTCCCCGGCGCGGCCGTTGCCGCGAGCCGGGGGCCGGGCGTAGAGCGGCCGGGGCGGGGCGGACACGGAGGACGATGCTGCGTACATGGGCGAACAGATCCCTTCGTGTGCCTGCGAGTTGCCTGCGCCACCCGCCCCGGGAACCGTGGTGCACCCTGGGGAGTGAGCCGCGGCAACCGGGTCGGGGTGGCGCATTCCTACCTGACACCCGATGCCCACTGGCACACCATCTGGCGCACCCTGGCGAACCCTGGCGAATAGTCGCTCAGCAACTGACAGAGGGTTACTGTCAACTCAGCCGAGAACCTGGGGGCTTGACGTGAACGGACAACCCAACACCCGCCTGAACGACCTGTTCGGCCTCGCCGGCTGGTCCAAGGGGGAGCTCGCGAGGCTGGTCAACCGGCAGGCGGCGGCCATGGGCCACCCACAGCTGGCGACCGACACCTCACGGGTGCGGCGTTGGATCGACATGGGAGAGATCCCGCGCGATCCGGTGCCACGGGTGCTGGCGGCGCTGTTCACCGAGCGACTCGGCCGTGTCGTGACCATCGAGGACCTCGGTCTGGTCCGGCACGGGCGCACCGGGAAACGGCGTGACGCCGGGGCGGTGGAACACCCCGACGGAATGCCATGGGCGCCCGAGCGGACTGCTGCGGTCCTCACCGAATTCACGGGAATGGACCTCATGCTCAACCGACGCGGCTTGGTGGGCGCGGGTGCCGCGCTCGCCGCAGGATCTGCACTCAGCGGCGCCATGCACGACTGGCTGCACACCGATCCGGCCCTCGCGGCCGACGCCCCACGTTTCGAAGACTCCCTGCACGCCGACCCCGCTGGGTACGACCGCTATGAGGCCGCCCCCATCGGGTCGCAGGAGATCGAGGAACTGGAGCGCTCCGTCGAGGTGTTCCGGGCCTGGGACGCGGCCCGCGGTGGCGGTCTGCAACGCAAGGCGGTGGTGGGCCAGCTCAATGAAGTGGGCGGCATGCTCAGCTACCGGCACCCCGACCATCTCCAGCGGCGCCTGTGGGGCGTCGCCGCCAACCTGGCCGTCCTCGCGGGCTGGATGTCCCACGACGTCGGCCTCGAACCCACGGCCCAGAAGTACTTCGTCATCGCCGCGCACGCGGCGCGGGAGGGCGGCGACCGGCCGCGCGCCGGGGAGGCCCTGTCCAGGGCAGCCCGTCAGATGGTGCACCTCGGCCGGCCCGACGACGCCCTCGATCTCATGAAGCTCGCCAAGTCCGGCTCCGGCGACGCGACCCTGCCGCGTACCCGCGCCATGCTCTACACCATCGAGGCCTGGGCACAGGCGTCGATGGGCAAGGGCCAGGCCATGCGGCGCACCCTCGGCCAGGCGGAGGACCTCTTCGTCTCCGACAGGGGCGACGTACCGCCGCCCAGCTGGATGCAGATGTTCGACGAGGCGGATCTGCACGGGATGCAGGCCCTGGCCTACCGCACCCTCGCCGACCACGAGCCCGCCGCGGCGAACACCGCACAGCGCCACGCCAAGGAAGCCCTCGAACTGCGGGCGAACGGACGGCAGCGGTCGCAGATCTTCGACTACATCTCGCTCGCGTCGGCCCTGTTCATCGCCGACGACCCGGAGCAGGCCGACCGGTACGCGCGCCTGGCGCTGGTGTCGATGGGGGCCAACTCCTCCCACCGCACCTGGGACCGGCTCCGCGAGATGTACCGGCTCACCGGGCAGTACGCGAGCTACCCGAAGATCGTGGACCTTCGTGAGGAGATCAAGCTCGCGCTGCCGAAGGTCCCCGGAAAGTCCACGGGAGGCAAGCGCGCCCAGGCGTGACCCTCCGGGGCACGCGTTCCGACGTCAACACATGACCGACTTCAACACATGACTGTCCGCGTCAGGAGCCGATCCTGGCGACCAGCACACAGGCCTCGTCCGTGCGCTCGTACGCGGCGAGCTCCTCGAAGACCGTCCGCACACAATCCTGTGCGGTGGCGGCCTCGGTGAGTCGTGGCGCGAGATCGAGGAGCCTGTTCGCCGCCGCGGCGCCGCTGCGGTGGGGGACCAGGCCGTCGGTGTGCAGCAGCAGCAGATCGCCGGCGCGGAGCGACTCCTCGGCCTGCCCGTACGTGGCACCGGGTGTCGCTCCGAGCAGCACGCCCTCCGGCGGCGTCAGCGCACGCCCCACCCCGTCGCGGAACAGCAGCGGGGCGGGGTGTCCCGCCTGCGCCCAGGTCAGGGTGCGCGACCGGGGATCGTAACGGCAGCAGACCGCGCTGCCCAGGGACGGCTGCACCGAGGTGTCGGTCAGCTGGTTGAGCCAGCCCATCAGCTCGGCGGGGCGGGTCCCCGTGACGGCCATGCCGCGCAGGGCGCCGAGGAGCATCGCCATGCCGGAGGTCACGGTCACGCCGTGTCCGGTCAGGCCGCCCACGCTCAACAAGGTCTGTCCGTCGGGCAGTTCGAGGGCGTCGTACCAGTCGCCGCCGACGAGCTCGCCCGTGGACGACGGCAGATGGCGGGCCGCGAGGTCGAGGTCGTGCGGCGTCCCCTGGGAGAACCGCAGGGAGCCACGCCACGGCGGCAGTACGGCCTCCTGGAGCTCGACAGCGAGCCGGTGTTCCGTCTGCTCGATGTGGCGCCGGCGCTGGAGCGAGTCATGGGTCTCGCGTACGGTCCGCTGGGTGCGGCGCAGCTCGCTGACGTCGCGCAGGACCGCCCACATCGACGCGGTGGAGCCGTCGGCGTCGAGCACGGGCTCGCCCATCATGTGCACCGTCCGGGCGGTGCCGTCGGCGCGCAGGATGCGGAACTCGCCGTCGATCGGCTTCCCCTCGATGAGGCAGTCCGTCACCATCCTGGTCAGCATGGCCTGGTCATCGGTGTGCACGACGGACGGCAGTTCGTCGAGGGTCAGCGGGGGCGCACCCGGGCTGCGGCCGAGGATCTGGAACAGCTCTCCGGACCAGCTAGCCTCGTCGGTGAGGAGATTCCATTCGGCGCTGCCCACGCGGCTGAGCAGAGAACCGCTCTGCGGCTCGGCCGGCGCGGAGCCGCGCGCTTCGGGACTCAGGGAGTCCACGGCCGGACGCGGTGGCCCGTCGCGCAGCTGCGCCAAGTGTTTGTCGAGGTCGCTGAGTTGGTGCACGGCCAGCTCGTAGAGGGCGCGCTGCCAGCGTCGCTCGGGGTCACCGTCGTCCGAGACGGCCTCGCGGCGCACGGCGTCGACGTCACCGAGCAGCCGACGCGTCTGCGTGATCAGCGCGTCGACCGAACCGTGCTCCGGCGGCTGGGCGGCGGGGCGGTCCGCGAAGACATGGGGTGACATGGCGTACTCCGATACAGGCGCGGCACGACCAAGACTGACGGAAGGACCGGTAATGACTCTTGCACAGGCGGACAGGCCCCGTAAGGGGTTTGGCAACACCCGGTGCGGTGATGCTTCTGGCATATACCTACGTCCTCCCGGGCGTGCCGTTCAAACGCGCAGCCACACCGCCGTGTCCCGCGGGAGCCGCCCCTCGCCGTCCAAGGGGCCACTGGCCAGCAGGAGACGCGAACAGGGCGGGAGCGCAGCGGCCGGATCGGCGAAGTTGACGACGCAGACCAGGCCCTCGCCCCGGGCAAGAGCCAGCACGCCAGGGGGACTCGGGAGCCAGCGCATCGGCCCGTCGCCGAAGCCCGGCTCCGAGCGGCGCAGGCGCAGCGCCTCGCGGTAGAGCGAGAGCATCGAGCCGGGATCGGCGTCCTGGCGTGCGGCGGCGTACGTTCCCCAGTCCGCCGGCTGCGGCAGCCAGGGCTCCCCGGCCGACCCGAAGCCGTACGAAGAACCGTCCCGCGTCCAGGGCAGGGGCACCCGGCAGCCGTCGCGGCCCGGGTCGGTGCCGCCGGAGCGGAAGTGCATCGGGTCCTCGATGCGGCTGGGCGGTACCTCCGCCTCGGGCAGGCCCAGCTCCTCGCCCTGATAGAGGTAGACGGCGCCCGGCAGGGCCAGCGACAGCAGCGCCGCCGCGCGCGCCCTGCGGGTGCCGAGGGCCAGGTCCGTGGGCGTGCCGAAGCGCTTCGACGCGAACGCGAACGTCGTGTCCGTCCGGCCGTAGCGGGTCACCGTCCGCGTCACGTCGTGGTTGCACAGGACCCAGGTCGCGGGAGCCCCCACCGGCGCGTGGTGGGCCAGCGTCATGTCGATGGAGTCACGCAGCTCCGCCGCGTCCCACGGGCGGGACAAGAAGTCGAAGTTGAAGGCCGTGTGGAGCTCGTCGGGGCGCAGATAGCGGGAGAAGCGCTCGGGGTCGGGGACCCACAGCTCACCGATGAGCACGCCGTCGTACTCGTCGGCGACGGCCCGCCAGGAGCGGTAGATCGTGTGCAGCTCGTCCCGGTCGACATAGCCGCTCGTGTCGTCCGCGGCGGCGTCGGCGAGCGCCGGGTCCTTGGCGAGCAGCGCCGCCGAGTCGACGCGTACGCCCGACGCGCCCCGCTGGAACCAGAACCGCAGTACCTCCTCGTGCTCGTGGCGCACGGCTGGATGCGCCCAGTTGAGGTCGGGCTGCTCGGGCGTGAAGAGATGCAGGTACCACTCGCCGTCGGGGACGCGGGTCCAGGTCTCGCCGGCGAACTGGGACGGCCAGTTGTTGGGCGGCTGTTCGCCGTGCGCGCCCCGGCCGGGCCGGAAATGGAACAGCTCGCGCTCGGGGCTGCCGGGGCCCGCCGCGAGCGCGGCCCTGAACCAGGCGTGCCGGTCGGAGACATGGTTGGGCACGACGTCGACGATGACGCGGATGCCGAGGTCGCGAGCTTCCTCGATGAGTTTCTCCGCCTCGGCCAGCGTGCCGAACGACGGGTCGATCGCGCGGTAGTCGGCCACGTCGTAACCGCCGTCCGCCATCGGGGAGCGGTACCAGGGGGTGAACCAGATCGCGTCGATCCCCAGCCGGGCCAGGTGCGGCAGCCGGGCTCTGACTCCCGCGAGATCGCCCGTGCCGTCGCCGTCGCCGTCGGCGAAGCTGCGTACGTACACCTGGTAGATGGCGGCGGAACGCCACCAGTCGCCGGTGCCTGAGGAATGGGGGGCTGCCACGTAGAGGTCCTTTCGGGCAGGAGGGCGTGCCGGGGCGCGCCGTCACTGAGGCGGCGTACGGGGGAGGGGGCGGCGGCCGTCAGCCCTTGAGGCCGCCCGCGGTGAGACCGCTCATGATGTTGCGCTGGAACAGCAGGAACAGGATCAGGGTCGGCAGTGACGCGATGGTGAGGGCGGCGATCAGCCAGTTCTCCGGGACGCCGCTCGCCAGCGAGTAGATGCCGACGTTCAGGGTCTGCTTGCCGGGGTCGGGAAGCGTCAGCATCGGCCAGAGGAAGTCCTTCCACACGCCGACGACCGCGAAGATGGAGACGACGCCCAGGATGGGCCGCGAGATGGGCAGCACCACGGACCGCAGGGTCCGCAGCGCGGACGCCCCGTCGATGGACGCGGCGTCCAGCAGCTCCTGCGGGATCGAGTCGAAGAACCGCTTGAGCAGGAAGATGTTGAAGGCGTTGGTGACGGACGGCAGCCAGATCACCCAGGGGCTGTTGAGCAGATTGCGCTCGAAGACCGGCACGTCGAGGACGGTCAGGTACTGCGGCACGACCAGGACCGTCGCCGGGATCATGAGCGTCGCCAGCATCATCCCGAGGATGACGTTTCCGAACAGGGGACGCAGCTTGGACAGTGAGTAGGCCGCCGCGACGTCGAGGACGAGCTGGAAGGCGAGCGCGCCGAACGCGTAGTACAGCGTGTTGCCGAGCAGCTTCGCCAGGTCCATCACCCGCCACGCGTCCCCGTAGTTGCCGGGGTGCACGCTGGTGGGTACGAGCGTCGGCGGGGCCTTGACGAACTCCTGCGTGGTCTTGAGGCCGCCGCTGACCATCCAGTACATCGGCCCCAGGAAGACCAGGGTGAAGAGGACCATCACCAGGGCGAAGACGCACCAGTAGACGACCTTGCCGCGCCGCCTGCCGAGCTGGGCCGGTGAGATCAGGGTCCGGGGGCGCATCGTGTCGGTAGCCATCTGAACTCCCGTGCCGGTCAGTCTTCTTGGGTGCGGCTGAGGCGTACGTACACCGCGGAGAAACCCGCGAGGAGGACGAGCAGGACCAGGCCGAGGGCTGCCGCGCCGCCGTAGTTGTTGAAGTTGAAGGCGTACTGGTAGATGAGGTAGACGACGGTCATGGTCGACCCCTCGGGGCCCGCGCCGTTGGTGAGCAGGAACGGCTCGGTGAAGACCTGCATCGTGGCGATGATCTGCATGAGGAACATCAGCGAGAGGATCAGGCTCGTCTGAGGGATCGTCACATGCCAGATCTTGCGCCACAGTCCGGCGCCGTCCAGCTCCGCGGCCTCGTACAGCTCGCCGGGGATGCCCTGGAGCGCGGCGAGATAGATCAGGGTCGCGCCGCCCATGTTCATCCAGGTCGCCGCGATGACCACGGAGATCATCGCCGTGCTCGTGGACTGCAGCCACTGCTGGTCGGGTATCCCGAAGATGCCGAGGATCCGGTTGAACAGACCGTAGCCGGGGTCGTAGAAGTACTTGAACAGCAGGACCGAGGCGACCGGCGGAAGCATCACCGGCAAGTAGACGAGCATCCTCAAGTAGCCCTGGCCGTGCCGGAATTCATTGAGCAGGACCGCCACGAGGAACGGCACCGCGAAGCCCAGCACGAGCGCGAGCCCCGTGAACAGGAGGGTGTTGCGCCAGGCCTGCCAGAACGCCGGGTCGTTGAAGACGTAGGAGAGGTTGGACCAGCCGGCCCAGGTGGTCCTGCCGTCCTTGTTCTTCTGGAAGGCCAGGAAGAACTCCCTGACCATCGGATACCAGGAGAAGAAGGAGAAGCAGAGCACCGCGCCGATCAGGAAGCCGTGGGCGGAGAGATTGCGCTGCACCGCTCGCGCCAGCGAGCCGCGCCGCACCGGGAGTTGGTGCGGCGCACGTGCGGGCGCCGGCGAGCTCTTGGACACGGTGGGGGCCGACATGGTCGCTCCTCGGGATGCCGGTGCCGTGGGTTACCGGTTGGCCAGCACCTGGTTGACCTGCTGCTCCGCGGTGGCGAGCAGCTTGTCGATGTCGGCGTTGCGGTTGGTGAGGACGCCCGACATCACGTTGTCGAGGACCTTGTAGATCTCCTGCGCCTTCGGCGGCTCGGCCTTGCCTGGCACAGTGTTAGCCAGGAACGGCTTGAAGTTCTCGACGGGCATCGTCGCGTTCTTCGTACGGGACGCGAGGTCCTTGGCCTTGGTGTCACCGGTGAAGAAGTTCGGCTGCGGCAGGCCGACGGGGAGCTTGTCCGCCTTGGTGCGGTCCCACTGGAACTGGCCCTTGCCCGGGGTGAGGGTCTTGAAGTTGAGCCAGGCGATCGCGGCCTTGATCTTGTCGGGCGACGAGCCCTTCTTGATCATGTAGTCGTTGCCGCCGAAGAGCGTCGTCCTGCCGCCGGGGATGGACCCCATGCCGAAGTTCTCGTACTCGGCGCCCAGTTGCTGGACCATGTACGTGATGTCGTCGGGCGCGGCGAGGAACATGCCGAGCTTGTCGGAGGCGATCTGCTTCTGGAGGTCGCCCCACTTCAGCAGCTGCGTCTTGCCCATGCTGTCGTCCTTCCAGCGCATGTCGTGCAGCTGCTGGGCGACCTGCTTGCCGGTGGCGTCGTTGAACGCGGCCTTCTTGCCGTCGGCGGAGACGACGTCGGCGCCGAGGCCGTACATCGCCGCGGTGAAGTGCCAGCCGCCGGTGTTCTCCGCGCTGTACTCGCCGTAACCGGAGATGCCGTTGCCGAGGCCGGCGATCTTCTTGGCGGCGGTCCGGACCTCTTCCCAGGTCGTCGGCGGCTTGTTCGGGTCGAGTCCGGCCCGCTCGAAGAGCTTGCGGTTGATCAGCAGGCCCATCGTGTAGTTGCTGGTGGGCAGGCCGTAGAGCTTGCCGTCCTTCTTGAGGACGCCGAGGACGTTCCCGTCGATGGAGTCCAGCGCCGGCACGGTCCTGGGCGTCACGTAGGCGGTGATGTCCGCGGCGCCGTTGTTGTCGAGCACCTGCTGGAGATCGGTGAAGTACGTGTAGAAGACGTCCGGTTGGGACTTCGCCTTGAGCTGGGCGGTGAAGCGGGCGGGCTCCTCGCACTGGCCCGGCGTCGACTTCCCGCTGATCGTGACGTTCGGGTACTTCTTGTTGAACTCCCTGACGTCCTCCTTCCACTCCCTGAGCTCGGCCGCCTTCGCCGCCGGCGGCATGCAGTCGATGGTGAGCGTGACCTTGGTCTTCGGATCCAGGGGAGCCGATATGTCGGCCTTCGAGCCACCGCCCGACCCGCTGTCGTCGCTGCTGCTGGTGCCGCAGGCGGCGAGGGAGGTCAGGGCGAGCACGGCGGCGACCGCGGCCGCGGAGCTACGGCAGGTAGGGCGGAACCAGGAGCTTCTCATCGGTGGTCCCCTTCGGGCATGAGCATGGAGGGCCCACGGCTGACGACAACCGCAGGAAGGCCTACGGCTACCGCGCAGCCGGGGCGCGGCACACTCAACCACCGCGAGAAGGTGCCCGCAAGATGTCGTGCAGACACCGCAAAAAATTGACTACGCCTCGGTTGTGCCGGACGGAGCCTGCGCCGTGGAGCCGCGCACCACCAGTTCGGGCTCGAACAGCAGCTCACCGGGCGTCACCGAGCCGCCCTGGATCTGGGTGACGAGCAGTTCGACGGCGGCCCGGCCCATCGCCTCGATCGGCTGGCGCATGGTGGTGAGGGGCGGCTCCGTGCAATTCATGAACGCCGAGTCGTCGTACCCGACCACCGAAATATCGTCCGGCACCCGCAGACCCTCGCGCCGCGCGGCCCGCACCGCGCCGAGCGCCAGCGGGTCGCTCGCGCAGATGATGCCCGTGATGCCGCGCCGCATGAGGCGCGCCGCCGCCGCTTGGCCGCCCTCCAGCGAGAACATGGCCCGCTCGACCGCGTCCTCGAGCAGCGTCCCGCCGGCGGCCCGCACCACGCCCCGCGCGGCGGCGAGTTTGCGCATCGACGGCACATGGTCGTCCGGGCCGAGCACGAGCCCGATGCGTTTGTGCCCCAGCAGGGACAGATGCCGCCAGGCCTGCTCGACCGCGACGGCGTCGTCGCACGCGACGCAGGGGAAACCCAGGTCCTCGATCGCCGCGTTCACGAGGACGACGGGGACTTTGCGCTCCGAGAGCAGCCGGTAGTGCTCGTGCCGGGCGTCCGCCTGGGCGAACTGGCCGCCCGCGAAGACCACGCCGGACACCTGCTGCTGGAGCAGCAGTTCCACGTAGTCCGCCTCGGAGACGCCGCCGTTGGTCTGGGTGCACAGGACGGGAGTGAGTCCCTGCTGGGCGAGCGCGCCGCCGATCACGTCCGCGAACGCGGGAAAGATCGGGTTCTGCAGCTCCGGCAGGACGAGCCCGACCAGGCGCGCGCGCTCGCCGCGCAGTTGGGTCGGCCGCTCGTAGCCCAGGACGTCCAGGGCCGTGAGCACGGCCTGCCGGGTGGCCTCCGAGACGCCCGGCTTGTTGTTGAGCACCCGGCTGACCGTCGCCTCACTGACGCCGACCTTCTGTGCCACCTGAGCAAGTCTCCGTGTCATAAAACGCAAGATTAGCGCAAGACTTGCAGTCTGCTTGCGTAAGTTCGGTGAATCGATGCCCAGGGCGCGGAGACAGGCGCCCTGGGCGGGGGGCAACCGTCGAGGGGCGGTCGGACTACTTACGGGGCCTGACGTCAGCGCACGTCGCCCCTGGCCGGATCGACGACCTTCTCCACGAGGAGTTCCAGGACGCGGCGGTCCTCGTCGGCCGTGGCGCGCGCGACCGGGCCGCCCGGGTAAGTGTCGAACAGCACGTGCGTGGCGCCGAGTTCGGCCAGCGCGTGCAGGTCCGCGCGGACCTGGTCGACGCTGCCGTGGCCGAGCGGGCGGTCATCGGCGTCGGGCCGCTCCCCGAGCGCGATCTGCAGCCGGGGCACGAGCTCCGGTACGGGCCGGCCGGCCTTCTCGGCCTCGGCGGCCACGACCGGCAGCTTCGCGCGCAGGCCCTGAAGGGTCGGCATGAAGGGGTGCCATCCCTCGCCCAGGCGCGCGGCCCTGCGCAGCGCGGCGGGCGAGTCACCGCCGACCCAGACCGGCAGCTGCGCGGCAGCGGGGGCGGGGGCCGTACGGATGCCCTCGTACGAGACGTAGCGCCCCTCGAAGGCGCACGGGTCCTGCGCCCAGGCGGCGCGGATCGCGGCCAGGTACTCGTCGGTGATGGCGCCGCGCTCCTCGAACGGGACGCCCAGCGCGCGGTACTCCGCGGCCGACCAGCCGACGCCCGCGCCGAGGATGAACCCGGCGTCGTTGAGCTGGTCGATGTTGGCCGCGAGCCGCGCCGTCTGGAGCGGGTGCCGGTACGGGATGACGGTGATGGTCGTGCCGAGCCGAAGCCCCGGGACCCGCCCCGCGAGATGCGCGGCCAGGACGAACTGGTCGTAGAACGGGGCGGGGTACACCTCGTGCACGTCGGGGGTGACGGCTATGTGGTCGGAGATCATCGCGAATGTGAAGCCCAGCGCGCGGGCGTCCGTCGCCTGGCGCTCAAGGGTTCGCGGGGTCGTGCCGGAGCCGAAGTTGAGAAGGTTCACGCCGAATCGCATGATCCTCAGTCTTGATGATCATGGGCGGGCTTGTCGAACCGGGGGTGCCGAAGAGGGGTGCCGAAGAGGGGTGGGGCAATCCGGAACCCACCCCCGGTGCGCCGCGGGGTCAGCGCGCCCAGAAGGGCACGGGAGCGCAGGTGATTGCGCAGGTGTAGGAACCCGGCACCAACAGACCCGCGTCGTCCTCGTAGTTGCCGCCGCCCGCGAAGTAGACCTCGGGCGTCCAGCCCCAACGGCCGTTGTCCGCCTGGGTGCCGGCCCATCAGTCGTTCTCCCCGGCGCCGTCCCGGTACGTCTCGCCCTTCAACTCGGTGACGAACCAGTTGGCCGCGCCGCCCTGCTCCAGGTAGCCGACCACGGGGGAACTGGGGGAGCGGCTCGCGTGGACCGGGACGTGGTCGCGCGTGAGCTTGCAGTACATGACGTCGCTCCCGGGCCAGGTGCGACCCGACGACGGGTCGACCAGGTCCCGCTTGACGGTGTTGTGGCACCGCACGTTGTCGGTGGCCTGCGCCGGGGTGGCGGCCGGTCCGGCGAGGCCGCTCAGCGCCACGACGGCGTGCGCCGCGAGTCGGACGATGGGGGTGCGCATGGAGGGTTGGTCCTTCGCTCGGGGGTGGGCGCGAGGGACGTTACGGCGGGGTGCGCGGTCGGCAGCGGGGACGACACGGCGCGTCGGGGTGAGGGCGGCGAGCATCCACCTGCCGTGCCCAACTGCAGGGTTGTCATATCAAACTCGCTCACGCTAGGTTGCCGTGCATGATGGTTGGAAAATCAAACTCAGCCGGTGCGGCGGACGCATCCGCCGGGAGCTCGGGCGCCGCTTCGGCCTCCGGTTCGGGGCCGGGATCGGGCTCGGAGTCGGGCTGGCCGGCCTCTGGCAGGACCGGTTCGGCCACCGCGTGGATCGTCTCCGCGGGCGTCTTCGTCGTGAACCTCGACCTGTTCATCGTCAACGTCGCCGTGCCCGCCCTCGCCACCTCCTTCGACGACGCCTCGCTCGCCTCCCTGTCCTGGGTCCTGAACGCCTACGCGATCGTGTTCGCGGCCCTGCTCGTGACCGCCGGACGCCTCGCCGACCGATACGGACACCGCCGCGGATTCCTCCTGGGGCTCGCAGTGTTCACCGTCGCCTCCGCGCTGTGCGCCGTTGCCCCCGGCGTCGGCTGGCTCGTCGCGGCGCGTGCCCTCCAGGCCGCGGGCGCCGCCGCCCTCATGCCGACGTCGCTCGCGCTGCTGCTCGTCGCCACCCCGGCGGAGCGCCGCCCGCGCGCCATTCGCGGTTGGGCCGCCATCGGGGGCATCGCCGCCGGCCTCGGCCCTGTGGCGGGCGGGCTGCTCGTGGAGGCCGACTGGCGCTGGGTCTTCCTCGTCAACGTGCCCGTCGGCGCAGCCGGCCTCGTGGCAGGTGTCCGGCTGCTGCCCGCCGACCGCCCCGACCGCAGCGGCCCGCTGCCCGACCTGGCGGGCGCCGTCCTCCTCACTCTCGCCATCGGCTCCCTGGCGCTCGGCCTCGTCAAGGCCGAGGTGTGGGGCTGGAGTTCGGGCCGCGTGCTCGGCTCGCTGGCCGCCGCGGTGATCCTCGCCGCGGCGTTCTGGCTGCGGTCGGCCCGGCACCCGGTCCCCATCGTCGAACTCCCGCTCCTGCGCATCCCCGCCTTCGCGCTCGCCACGCTCGCCGCACTCCTCTTCACGGTGGCGTTCGCCGCGATGCTGCTCACCTCCGTCCTGTGGTGCCAGCAGGTGTGGGGCTACTCGGCGATCCGCACGGGCCTGGCCATCGCGCCCGGACCGCTGGTCGTCCCCGCGCTCGCCATCGCGTCAGGACCCGTCGTGCGACGCCTCGGTGCGGGCCGCACGGCGGCAGCCGGCTGCCTCCTCTTCGCCGGCGGTCTCGTGTGGTGGGCCCTCGCCCTGGACACGGCACCGCACTACGCCGCCGCGTTCCTGCCCGGCATGCTCATCACCGGCGTCGGAGTCGGGTTCGCCCTGCCGACCCTCGTGGGAGCGGCGGCCACGGCACTGCCGCCCGGCCGGTTCGCCACCGGGTCCGCGGTCACGACGATGGCCCGGCAGACGGGCTCCGTCCTCGGTGTGGCCGTGATGGTCGGCCTCATCGGCGAGCCCCGCACGGCGGAAGCGGCCCTCACCGCGTTCCGCCACGGCTGGCTGACCGCCGCGGTCGTCGGGGCGCTCGCGGTGGCGGCGGCCCTGGCGCTGCCCCGCCCTGCACCCGCCGCCGCGGCCCCGGCCAAGGCGCCTGCCTGACCCGGTCCGCCGGGTCACCGGGTTCCTCCGAGGATGCTCCGGTCTTCAGGTCGGGGAGTTATCGGACTCCTGCGGGGCAGGACGGGAAGTAGGGGTTTCGCCCCCGGGGCGAAAGACTGTCCACCGCGTGTCGGGGTGAGCGTGCCGACAGCGGTCAAGAACTCTCGACTGTCAGTCCTCCCGGGTAGGTTCGGGTGTATGACGAGTGGAGCGACCACGAAGGACACCGGGCATGCCCGGTACACCTTCCGTGTGCGCCTGTCGGCCACGGCCCGGCGCGCGCTCGACGCCGAGTGGGATCGCTGCCGGTGGCTGTGGAACGAGTGCGTGGCCAAGTCCAGGCACCTCCACGCGCAGAGCAGAGCGGGCGGCGAGAAGCTGACGTGCGGTCCGGCCCAGCTCGACAAGCTGCTGACCGAGGCCCGCAAAGTGACGCCGTGGCTGGCTCAGGGCGCGTGCGTGCCGCAGCAGCAGGTGATCCGCGACTTCGCCAAGTCGAGGGCGAAGGCGCTGAAGGACATCAAGGACGGGCTTGCGCAGCACCGCCGGGCGGGGATGCCCCGCTGGAAGAGGAAACGGGAGGCGCGGCCCACCCTCAACTACACGAAGCGCGGTTTCCGGCTTAAGGACGGCCGCGTGCACCTCGCGGGCGGGATCGTGCTGAGCGTGGTGTGGTCGCGGGACCTTCCGGCCGACCCGTCGAGCGTGCGCGTGTACCAGGACACGCTTGGGCATTGGTACGTGTCCTTCGTCGCTCCCGCGCAGAGCGAACCGCTGCCCGCCACCGGGCGGGTTCTCGGGGTGGACTGGGGTGTGAAGGAGACGGCCACCACCACGGATGACGCCTACGACCTCCCGCATGCCGGGCACGGCAGGCGGGCCGCGCAGCGGCTCGCGAAGTACCAGCGGATGATGGCCCGGCGCCGGCGCCCGAAAGGGCAGCCCGCATCCAAGGGTTATCGGAAGGCGCAGGCACAGGCCGCCAAGGTGCACAAGAAGATCGCGAGGCAGCGTGAGGACACCGGCCGCAAGTGGGCCACGTCCGTGATGCGTGGCCATGACGGGGTTGCGGTGGAGGACTTCCGGCCGAAGTTCCTCGCGAAGACCACGATGGCCCGCACAGCGGCCGACGCCGCCATCGCCGCGACGAAGCGCGCCCTGGTCGAGATGGGCCGCAAACACGCACGGGACGTCCGTCTCGTGCACCCGGCGCACACCACGATGCAATGTGCGCAGTGCGCAGCGAGAACCAAGCACGCACTCCCTCTCTCGATGAGAACGTATGCCTGCACCGTGTGCGGAGCCGTGTCCCCCCGGGACAAGAACTCCGCCCGCGTGATGCTGGTCCGGGCAGGTTGGAACCCGGACGGTGCTGAGGGCGCAAGACCACCTGAGCCGCCGGCTCGGGTGGCGGCCTGAGCCGTAAATCCCCGCTCAGCCCTGGAGGGTGGAGAATCTCCTCCCTTCAGGGAGGGGAGCCTTCAACTAGAGTGCGGCGGGTGTCAATGTCAAGCCAGGTAGTCACGTCACAGTGCCGGCGGAGGGACGTGTATGTCGCAGTATCGCGAGTTCAAGTTCAGGGCCGTGACGTCGTTCCAGCGGCGTATCGGCAACCCTCTCCTGTCCCGGCTCCCCGGCCAGATCCTGCTGGAGACCACCGGCCGCACGTCCGGGCTGCCCCGGCGCACCCCGGTCGGCGGTAGCCTGGTCGGCCGCGAGTTCTGGTGGGTGTCCGAGTACGGCGACAAGTCGCAGTACGTACGCAACATCCAGGCCGACCCCAAGATCCGCGTCCGGATCAAGGGACGCTGGCACACGGGCACGGCACATCTGCTGCCGGACGACGACGCCCGCGCGCGGCTGAAGAACCTGCCGCGGTACAACAGCGCCGCCGTGCGCGCCCTCGGCACGAACCTGCTGACGCTCCGAGCCGACCTCACCGACTGAGGGGCCCACCGCACGGTTACGGGAACTGGCTTGATCCAGTGTGAAGTTGACGGCCTCTGGGTGCCGGGATCCGGCGGGACGGATTCGGTGACAATCGGTTACCGGGAGCACTCGACTGGCTAGACTTGCGCGGCGCGTCACGTCGGGCAGCACGTCCGGCCGCACCCCGGAAGGTCCCCGCATGACTGCCCGTTCCCAGCCGGTCTCTCCTCTCCCCGAGCAGGTCGGCGCGCTGCGCGTCAGCGCGCGGCACCTGGCGAACGCCACCGCCGCGCCGGTGGAGAGAAACCCCGCGGGGGCGGGCGGCGACGTGTACGGAGCCGTTGAATCTCCTTACGGCACGCGTCTGTTGATGGGTGACGTCATGGGCAAGGGTCGCGCGCTCGCCCGCACCGCGGACAGCGTCTTACGCGCCTGGCGTGATCTCGCCGCCTGCGAGGCGCGGTTGGAGGGCATCGCCGTACGGCTGCACTCTCTGGTCGCGCACTCGGACGAACCCGACCGCTTCGTCACGGCGACCCTGCTCAGCGTCGAGTCCGACGGATCCGCCCAACTGGTCTGCTGCGGACACCCGCCGCCCGTCCTGCTGCGCGACGGCGCCGCCGTCCACGCCGCGGTCCCCGCGCCCGCGCCGCCGCTCGGCCTGCTCGACCTGCATTCCGGATGGTGCGCCGCCCAGCCGGTGCCGGCCTCTGCCTGGGAGTGCATGCTGCTCTACACGGACGGGGTGAGCGAGGCCAGGGACGCGCGCGGTGCGTTCTACCCGCTGGCGGAGCGGGCCGCCGCCCTGGGGAACGCGGCCCTCGAAGACTTCACTGACGCCCTCGCCGCCGATCTGCTCCGCCACGCGGAGGGCCGGCTCCAGGACGACGCCTCGCTTCTCGCGGTCCGCGCCGCGGCCTGATGCCAGGTGGGCGAGGGGTCAGACTTTCAGGACCCCCGCGCCGTCGGACTCGGCCAGAGCCTCGTCCGCCAGGGCCCGCGTCGGCTGCCACAGAGTTGTCACCGGCGACCAGACCCGCAGTCCGCCCGACTCGGAGAGTGAGGCGGCGGTGAACTTTTTGCCGTGGTGTTCCGGATTCGCCGCCACCTCGATGTAGCCGACCGACCGGGTGTCGCTGTCGCCGCTCGCGGACAGGGACCGCACGGCGGCGTGGGCCGTCTTCCCGGCGTCGAGCTTGTACGTGGAGCTGCCGGAGAGCGGGAACGGGACGGCGGCCCCGTCCAGATCGCCGTACGTGACCAGCGGCACGCGCTCCACAAGGCAGGCGCGCGAGGAGTGGTTCTTAACGCTCAGGCGCAGGACGTGGTCCTGGCCCGACGGGGCCGCCTTCACCGTCAGCGTTTTCTCCGCGCAGGGCTTGAGGGCGGCCGGTGCGGCGGCGGGGCGCGCGGGGTGGAGATCGGTCGACGCCGCGGCGGCGGACACGCCGGTGGCGGACGCGAGCAGCGCGGCGGCGGAGGCGGCAAGGACGGTGCGAGTGAGCATCAGTCTGGTCTCCCGGCGAACAGTGGCTTTCGCATTTCACCCGAAACAATGCTTATGGAGCGTAACCCGGATGAATACGACTGCCCACGTCAGCGCCCGCGCCGCCGGCGTGACCGCTGATGGCGAAGGCCTCGCGGGCGCCTGGAGCAGGGTTTTGCGGGCACCTAGATGCAGTGCGCGCAAAGATTGCAGTGTGTGCAAGAATCTTCCGCGTGATGACATCAGGCACCGCGGCGTCGGCGGTCCGCGAGCCGGCGCCGGCCGAAGGGCTGCGCGCCCGGCGACGGCGCCAGACCCGGGCCGAACTGCACGCCGCCACGGTCCGCCTGGCCCGTGAACACGGCCTCGAACACGTCACGGTCGAGATGATCAGCAAGGAGGCCGGGGTCTCCCCACGGACCTTCTTCAACTACTTCCGCACCAAGGAGACCGCCCTCTTCGCCTGGCCAGGCGGCCTGACCGAGGCCGAGGCGGAGCAGTTCGTCTCCGCGCCGGGCCGCGGCCCGGACGCCGTGCTGCGGGACCTGGGCGACGTGTTCGCCACGCACGTCGACGAAATGGCGCCCGGCGCCGGAGCGTTCGAGGACGTCCTCGCCCTGGTCGAGAAGGTGCCCTCGGCCCTCGGCGCGTTCCTCGCCGAGTGCGACGCGCTCGAACGGGACCTCGCCGGCGCCATCGCCCGCCGCACGGGAGACGCCCCCGACGGACAGACCGTGGCGCTGCTCGCGGGGATCGCCATGACCGCCGTACGCAACGGCCTCATGCGATGGGCCCGCGACAAGCAGCACCCCGACGGCCCCGCGGCCTCGGTGCGCGACTCCTTCACCGCTTTGCGCGGCCTCCTCGCCCCGGCGTACACCCCACCCGCCACCACCGAACGGGAGGCCTGAGCCGCGGCTCCCGCAGCGCAACCCGGCCGCCGCCCCCACGGCACCGGTGCGAGCGCTCCCCGCGCAAGGCCCCCACACGACTCCCCACCCCAGCCCCGAAGACTCCCCGAACTCCCCGGGCGGCGACCGCTCGCGCGCCGCGCATCCCATCACTTCACGTACGGAGACCTGAGCATGACCCACGCCCCCGCACCGGCGGGCACCGATCCCGCCCCTGAGGACGGAACGGCCAAGCCGCACAACTTCGGGCTGATCTTCGGCGCGCTGATGCTGACGATGCTGCTCGGCGCGCTCGACCAGACCATCGTCAGCACCGCCCTGCCGACCATCGTCGGCGAGCTCAACGGCATCGAGCACATGGCGTGGATCACCACCGCGTACATCCTCGCCGCCACCATCGGCATGCCGGTCTACGGCAAGCTCGGCGACCTCATGGGCCGCAAGAACATATTCCTCGCGGGCATCGCGCTCTTCCTGGTCGGCTCCGTGGTCTGCGGGCTCGCCCAGAACATGGGCACCCTCGTCGCGGGCCGCGCCCTCCAGGGCCTGGGCGGCGGCGGCCTCATGATCACCTCGCAGGCGATCATCGCCGACCTCGTGCCGCCCCGGGAACGCGCCAAGTACATGGCCCCCATGGGCGCCGTGTTCGGCCTCTCCTCGGTCGTCGGGCCGCTGCTCGGCGGCTGGTTCACCGACGAGCACTCGTGGCGCTGGGCGTTCTGGGTCAACCTGCCGCTCGGTATCCTCGCCTTCTTCGTCGCGGCCGTCGCGATCAAGCTGCCGCGCAAGGCCGTCAAGGTCACCCTCGACTACCTCGGCACCGCACTGATGGCCGCCGCCGTCACCTGCACCGTGCTGTTCGCCAGCTGGGGCGGCACGCAGTACGAGTGGTCCGACCCGCTGGTCATCGGGCTCGGCATCGGCGCGGTCCTCGCCTGGGTGCTGTTCTTCGTCGCCGAGAAGCGGGCCGCCGAGCCGGTCATCCCGCTGCACCTCTTCCGCAGCCCGATCTTCAACGTCGCCACGCTCCTCGGCATGATCGTGATCGGCCTCGGCATGTTCGCGATCGTCGGCTACATGCCCACGTATCTCCAGATGGTCTACGGCAAGACGGCCACCGAGTCGGGGCTGCTGCTCATCCCGATGGTCGTCGGCATCATGGCCACGGCGCTGCCGTCCGGCGCGATCATGAGCAAGACCGGCCGCTACAAGATCTATCCGATCGTCGGCACGGTCATCATCATGCTCGTCGCGTTCCTGATGTCCCGCCTCGACGTGAGCGACCCGGTCTGGCTGGTCTGCCTGTACGTAGGACTCGCGGGCGCCGGTGTCGGCCTGATGATGCAGACCCTCGTACTCGCCGTGCAGAACGACTTCCCGGGCGCCGAGGTCGGCACGGCCACTTCCGCGAACAACTTCTTCCGGGAGATCGGCGCGACCCTGGGCACCGCCGTCGTCGGCGCGGTCTTCGCCAGCCGCCTCACCGACCAGCTCGCCACGCGCCTGCCCGCGGACGCCGCCTCGAAGGTCGGCGACAGCGACTCACTGACGCCCGCGCTCGTACGGGCCCTGCCGGCCGATCTGCGCGCCACGGTCGTCTCCTCGTACCAGGAGGCACTCGTGCCGATCTTCCTGTACCTGGTGCCCGTCTTCGCGGTCGGTCTCGTCCTCGCCTTCGTACTGAAGGAGAAGCCGCTCGCCGACAACGAGGACTGGCATGCCGAGAACGAGACGGCGCGGCCGGGCGGTGAGGAGAAGGAGCTGGAGCCTGCCGCCGCCGGCTGAGCCGGGTCGACCGGCTGAGTGTGTGGCACCGGGCGCGCCCGTCGGAGGTCTCTCCGGCGGGCGCGTTCCGCGTTGTCGGGCTGCGGGTGGGCTGCCATGGGTGGGCTGAGGTGGGTGGGGTCGGCTTTTGGCCGGCTCCGCAGTCCGTTCTCAACTCGGGCTTCGGTGCGGGTGGTTCAGTGCTCGACCCACTCGCCCTCCCGCATCAGGTCCCGGCCCGCCAGCTCGTTGGCCTCCCGCCAGGCCTGGACCCGCCGCGGTGTGACGCGGAAGTAGAGGTACTCCGAGGTCAGCGTGCGCGGGTCGAACCCTGTCTTCTCCGCGAACGCGTCTCCGACGCTCTGCGGGAGTTCGGCGGCCGTCAGCGTCTGCGCCGTGCCCTCGATCATGACGACGTCACGCGTCGGGCCGACACCGAGCCTGACCCGCCCCGTAGCCCGCAGATTGCGTCCCGTGGAGCTGGCCGCCGGAGTGGCGAGCAGCAGCGTCGCGCCGTCCCACAGGAACGACAGCGGTACGAGATACGGCGTCGCGTTCTCCCCGTCGGCCGTGGCCACCCATACGTCCTCGTCGCGTTCGAGCCTGTCGAGGGTGTCCTGCTTGCGCTGCTTCGCGGTCCGGGCGGGTGGCATCGGCGTCTCCCTGTCACATCGGGCGGATTCCCTGGTCACTGTTATGACACGGGCCGGCCCTGGAATGTGACCGATGGGCGGAGAACATCCGCTCAGGAATGGCGACACTCGGTGTCCTGATTTCGGGTCATGCTCGAACCGAGGGCTGGCCACGGCGGCCCGTCCCGCAGCAGCGAGGAGACGGCTCCATGACACAGGAACCCGGGACCGGAAGTGCCCGGCTGGACGACAAGGTCGCCCTCGTGGCGGGCGCGACCCGCGGCGCGGGACGGGGCATCGCCGTGGAACTCGGCGCGGCCGGCGCCACGGTGTATGTGACCGGCCGCACGACGCGGGCCCGGCGCTCCGAGTACGACCGGCCGGAGACCATCGAGGACACGGCCGACCTGGTGACCGCGGCCGGCGGGCGCGGTATCGCCGTGCCCACCGACCACCTCGACCCCGCCCAGGTCAAGGCCCTCGTCGACCGCATCGCCACCGAACAGGGGCGGCTCGATGTCCTGGTCAACGACATCTGGGGCGGCGAGAACCTCTTCGCCTGGGACACCCCCGTCTGGGAGCACGACCTCGACGACGGGCTTCGCCTGCTCCGCCTCGCCGTCGAGACGCACGCCATCACCAGCCACCACGCGCTGCCGCTCCTGCTCCGCAACCCCGGTGGTCTCGTCGTCGAGGTGACCGACGGCACGGCCGAGTACAACCGTGACAACTACCGCGTCTCGTTCTTCTACGATCTCGCCAAGAGTTCCGTCCTGCGTATGGGCTTCGCCCTCGGGCAGGAACTGGGCCCACGCGGCGCGACAGCCCTCGCCCTCACCCCGGGCTGGCTCCGCTCGGAGATCATGCTCGGCCACTTCGGCGTCACCGAGGAGAACTGGCGCGACGCCCTGGAACAGATGCCGCACTTCGCGATCTCCGAGACGCCGTTCTACGTCGGCCGGGCCGTCGCCGCGCTCGCCGCCGACCCCGAAGTGGCCCGCTGGAACGGGCAGTCGACGTCGAGCGGGGCACTTGCCCAGGTGTACGGCTTCACCGACGTCGACGGGAGCCGGCCCGACGCCTGGCGCTACCTCGTCGAGGTGCAGGACCCGGGCAAGCCGGCCGACGCGAGCTCTTACCGCTGACGCTGGGGTGTGGGGTGTGGGTTGGCGGCGCCTCTTCAGATCTGCGCCGGCCACACCTTCGTACCGCCACCCCGCCACTCGACCAGCTCGGGGTCGTCCAGCCGCGCGTCCTCCAGGCCCGCTCGCCGCAGGAACTCGAGCACGTCCTCCTGTCCGGTCGCCAGTCCGGCGTCCTCGCCGCGGATGGTCACCCGGCGGCCGCCGGGCTGGGTGGCGTGCACGACCACAGGGGGAAATCCTTCAGGTTCGTCCATGGTCCTCAGCTTCCGTGACGGGGATCGGCTCCGCACCCGGACGGGGCACCGGCGCCGGGCGCGTGGCGTGCATCGCGGTCGGCTGCGGGGCAGAACGGGGCGGGGTGGCTCGTTCTCGTTCCGCCAACAATGACGGAACCCTTGCGCGCGCGGCAGCTACTTCCCGATTGCGTCCAAATCGCCCTGTATTGGCCCCAGTCGAGCTCCTGCCACCGGTCACCCGTGACAGAGAAGGACCAGTTACGGTGCTGTAGTGGTGATCACTCAGCAGGACAACGGGGAACAGACAGTGACCGGGACCGCGCTGCTCCTTGCGGCCGCCCCGGCGAACAAGAGCTGCCTCATCGACGCGACTTCCGTACTGCCCGCGCTCGCGGCCGTACCACCCAGCGCGCTGACCGGCACCGCCGCCGCGACCGTCGTCGAACTCGCCGACCCCGTCGACCCGCAGACCGTCCTCACCCGCATCCGCACCGCGGCCGCCGCGCCCGGCCCCCTCGTCCTGTACGTGACCGGGCAGCTCCATCTGGATCACCGCCAGCGTCTGCTCCATCTCGCCCTGGCCCGTACGACTCCGTCGACCCTGCGGTACACGGCACTGCCCTGGCACTGGCTCACCGGCGAACTCGCGCTCCGGCGGCCCGACACCACCACGGTGGTCCTCGATCTGGTGGCCGACGGTGATGCCTGGGGGCAGGTGCGGGGCGGGGGGTTCGGTGTGGGGCCCGGGGTTCGTCTGTTCGGGCGGGTCTCGCCTCCTCCTCCGCGCCGTTCCAACGCCGTGCCCGGCTACCTCAAGACCTATGCCTCGATATGGCGCAACGGGCACCGACCGCCGCTTGCGCATCTTCATGCTCAGGCGGCTGGGGAGGCCGGTCCCGGCGATGCGGTGTTCCTCGCGGTCGATGGTGGGCCGGGGAGTGTGCCGGTGGCTCCCTCGTCGCCCGTGCCGGTCCCTCGGCAAGAGGTGGCTCCAGTTGTCGAGGCTCGCCCCGATGCCGATCCGCACCCGGCGATCCTCGCCGCCGCGCAGTCCGGGCGGCACGGTGAGGCCGCGGCCATCGCGGCCATGTGGGAGAGCACCGCTCTGCGCACTCATGGCGCGGGGTCGCCGGAGGCGCTCCACTGGCTCGAGGTGCGTGCGGATCTTGCGCGGCTCGCGCAGGATCCTGGGCGCAGTTGCGAGCTGTGGATGGCCGCGGCCTCGGCTCGGCTGGCGCGCGGGCAGGCTGTGGACACGGAGGATGTCGAGGCAGCCGTGGATCGCGCCCATCATCAGTGGGAGCAGCTTGGTGATCCGGCGCAGGCCCGTGCGCTTGCCGCGTCTCTTACGCGGCTGCGGCGTGCGGTTCCCGGTCGGCGGCCCGGCGCGCTCGAGGCGATCGGGCGGCGGATCTCGGCGCTGGAGGACGTGCCCGCGACGCCGTGACGGAGGGGTGGGGCGGGGGTGGCGGTGCCTGCTTCGGTGCGGGGTGTCGTCGGTCGTTGTGTTGTCGGGTGCGGGGCCGCGGGGGCATGTACGTGCTCGCTGTTCTACGGGCGCGCGCTGGCTAGTTAATTGCCTGTACGTGGTGCTGGTGGCTCCGCGCGCACATGCCCCCGCGTCCCCTCCCGTCTCGTCGGCTTCTCACCGCCGGTGGGACTCGCTGCCCGGTGGGACTTGCTGCCGCGCGTCTCGTACGCGGCCGACCCTTCGGCGGGGCTGCTCCGTCCCGGGCGACCGGTCCACGGCACGTATGCGGCTCATCGCTCGGTGGGGCCGCCTTCCCAGCTTTCGTCCTCGGGGGTGGGTCGTGACGTAGTTCATGGGGCGGGCCGGGGGGTGGGGAATTCCCGAGGGTGGTTCGTCGTTAACCTTGGCGTGGACGCGGATGGAGCTGTGTCCCCGGGCCTCATCTCATTCGCCTGCAAGGACGATCGTTCGGCTGATGCCTTGTGGAGCCCCCGCCGCGAGGCGACCGCCATCCGTGGCCACTCGGACCGCCCCGGCCGTGATCCCCCGTCACGGTCGGGGCACCTTCACGTCCGGGATCCTTCAGCAGGACGTGCCGCCCCCTCGCCGCCCACAATGGAGGCAGAGGCCACCGCTGAAGGAGGCGACGTGGACATCGACGATCAAGGGCGGGGAGACGACGTCTACCAGCCCGACGGGTCCGAGGTCCAGGACGACGAGGGTCTCCTCGACCAGGAGGACACCCTGCTCGGCGGCGCCGTCACCGATCCGCTCGACCAGGGCTATTCGCCGCCCGAGCGGCCCTGGGGGGTCGAGCACACCGGTGTCACCTGCTCGGAGCAGCGGCTCGGCGAGACGCTCGACGAGCGTCTGTCCGAGGAGGTCCCCGACCTGTCCGTACCGGAAGACGACGGCATCGGAGACACCTGGGACACCGACGGCGAACCGCTCGACGACGAGGTGGGGGCCGAGCGCGCCGGTCGGCTCGTGGCGCCCGATGAAGGAGTGCGTAAGGACGAGGAGAGCGAGCTCGTCGCCGAGGACGTCGGGATCGACGGTGCGGCCGCCTCCGCCGAGGAGGCCGCGATGCACCTCGTGGAGGACGTCCGCAGAGGGCGTGATCCACGGCGGGTCACCGACTGACCGTGCGGGAGAGGTGAGCCCGGCTTAGTGTGACGGAAGTCAGCCGACTGCATCGCACCCCTGCGGGAGAGTCAGTGACGCAAACGCAGCCCGTCATGGCGCCGTACTCGACAGCGGCCCTCTTTCTCGTGGTGACCACGGCACCTGGCGCCGAACCCCGCGTACGCGACCAGCTCGGTGGTGTGAACGGGCTGCTGCGGTCGGTCTCGTTCCGCTCTCCCGACTCGTTCCTGTCGTGCACCGTCGGGATTGGCTCTGTTGTCTGGGACCGGTTGTTCGGCGGGCCGCGGCCCGCCGGGCTGCATCCCTTTCGTGAGCTGAACGGCGATCGGCACCGGGCCGTCGCCACTCCGGGGGATCTGCTCTTCCATGTGCGGGCGCGGCGCATGGACCTCTGTTTCGAGCTGGCCGGCCACATCGTCGGACAGCTCGGCGACGCCGCGACCGTTGTCGACGAGGTGCACGGCTTCAACTACTTCGACGACCGGGACCTGCTCGGGTTCGTGGACGGCAGCGAGAACCCGACCGGTGAAGCGGCACGCTCTGCCGTGTTCATCGGCGATGAGGACGCCCCGTTCGCGGGCGGCAGTTACGTCGTGGTGCAGAAGTATCTCCACGACATGGCTGCCTGGCATGCCCTGTCGACGGAGGAGCAGGAGAAGGTCATCGGCCGTTCGAAGGCCGACAACATCGAGATGTCCGACGAGACCAAGCCCGCCAACTCCCACGTCGCCCTCAACACCATTACCGAGGATGGTGAGGAACGGCAGATCTTCCGCCAGAACATGCCGTTCGGGACCCTGGAGCGCGGCGAGTTCGGGACGTACTTCATCGGGTACGCGCGGACTCCCGCGGTCACCGAGCAGATGCTCGAGAACATGTTCATCGGCAGCCCTCCCGGCAACACCGACCGGATCCTCGACTTCTCCACCGCCGTCACGGGAAACCTGTTCTTCGTTCCCACCGCAGACTTCCTCGACAACCTGCCGGACCCGCCCGCTCTGCCGGACGCCGCACGCGAAGTTCCCGCACCTGCCGCGTCACCGCAGCCCGTCGTCGCCCCGCCCGACGGCTCGTTGGGCATCGGCGGCCTCAAAGGAGCCCCCGCGTCATGAACAACCTGCACCGCGAACTCGCCCCCATCAGCGAAGCCGCCTGGGCGGAGATCGAGCAAGAGGCGGGCCGCACCTTCCAGCGCCATGTCGCGGGACGCCGCGTCCTCGACGTCACCGGCCCCGACGGGCTCGAACTCGCCGCCGTCGGCACCGGGCATCTGCGGTCCGTAACGCCGCCCGCACCGGGAGTCATGGCGCGGCTGCGCGAGGCCCAGCCGCTGGTTGAACTGCGCGTGCCCTTCACGGTCAGCCGCGAGGCCGTGGACGACGTCGCTCGTGGCTCCAACGACTCCGACTGGCAGCCGGTCAAGGACGCGGCCCGCACGATGGCGTTCGCCGAGGACCAGGCCATCTTCGACGGCTACGCCGCGGGCCAGATCGAAGGCGTCCGCGAGCGCACGTCCAACCCCGTTCTGAGTCTGCCGGCCGAACCCCGCGACTACCCCGACACCATCTCGAGGGCCTTGAGCGCCCTGCGCCTCGCCGGCGTCGACGGCCCGTACTCGCTGCTGCTCGGCGCTGAGGCGTACACGGCGGTCAGCGAGACCACCGACCACGGTTTCCCCGTGTCCGGCCACATCGCCCGGCTCCTGGACGGCGACCTGATCTGGGCACCCGCGATCAACGGCGCCTTCGTTCTGTCCACCCGCGGGGGCGACTACGAACTCCGCATCGGTCAGGATCTTTCGATCGGTTACACCTCGCACGACGCGATCGGCGTCGAGTTGTACTTCCAGGAGACGCTGACGTTCCTGATGTACACGGACGAGGCCGTCGTCGCTCTGCGGGCGTGATGGTCGGGGTTTCGTGATGGTCGGGGTTTGTCGACCGGTCCCGTCCTTCCCTCGGTGGCCGTGTCAGGTCGTGTCTCCCAGGCCGGGGGCGCCCCACACCGGGAACCAGCGTTCCAGGTCCGGTTCCATGCGGAGGTCGTCGCCGATCACTGCGCGTACGCGCAGTTCCAGGGCGTTGTCGCGCCTTTCTCCGGGGAGCGGGGCGAAGGGGTAGAACGTGCCCCGCTTGTACAGGTAGACGAGCGCCAGCGAGTGGCCCTCTGTGTTGCGGAAGCCGGCCAGGGAGCAGAGGAGCTGGGGGCCGAAGCCGTTGCCTTCGAGCGTGGCGTTCACCGCGTGCAGATCCCCGACCAGCGCCGGGAGGTCCGAGGGGGCTCGTCGCGAAAGCAGCCATGTGTAGCCGTATTCGTCCCGGCTGAACTCCGCCGCGGTGCCACGCTCCGTATCGGCGTTCAGCAGCGCCCCTACGTCCTCGCGGATCGTGTCGAAGGCCGTCCCCTCCACCGTCGTGAAGCACACCGAGCCCAGGCCGGTCGGCGTGAACCCGGCGGCCGCCTCCAGGGTGATCGCGGCCGACGGCAGGCCGAAGAGCCGGTCGAGGTCGGGTGGGGCGGGCCTGGTGCGCCCGAGCAGGATGTCCAGGAAGCCCATGTGGATCCCTTCGGGGGCTCAGGCCGGGCGGCCGAGGTCGGCGGAGATCGCCGCCAGCTGGTCGAGGCGCTGTTCGAGCGAGGGGTGAGTGGAGAAGAGCCGGGGCAGGGGGGCGTTTTTCGACAGCGCGGGGATGAAGTAGAACGCGTTGAACGCGCGGGCCGTCCGCAGGTCCTTGTTCGGGATGCGGGCGATGTCCCCGTCGAGCTTGGTCAGCGCGGACGCCAGCGCCGACGGCCGGCCGGTGAGCAGTGCCGCGGCCCGGTCGGCGGCGAGCTCCCGGTATCGGGACAGTGCCCGGATGAGGACGAAGCTGATCGCGTATACGGCGATCGAGACGCCCATGACCACCGCGAGGACCACCAGCGTGTTCTGGTCGGTCCTGCGGCGCCCGCCGAGCAGCTCCGAGTAGAACGCGAAGCGCACGACGATACCGGCGACCACACCGAGGAACGAGGCCACCGTGATCACGGCGACGTCGCGGTGCGCCACATGGGACAGCTCGTGCGCGAGGACACCCTCCAGCTCGTCGGGCTCCAGACGGCGCAGCAGGCCCGTGGTCACGCACAGCACCGCGTGATCGGCGTTGCGGCCGGTGGCGAAGGCGTTCGGCAGATCGGTGCCGGCGATGGCCACCTGCGGTTTCGGCATGTCGGCGGTCGCGCACAGCCGGTCGATGACGCCGTGCAGCTGGGGCTGCTCCTCACGGGTCACGATGCGGCCGTGCATGGCGTACAGGGCGATCCGGTCGGAGAACCAGTACTGCGACCCGAGGAGTCCCGCGGCGATCACGACGACCAGGAGCGTCGACTTGAGCAGGACCAGGAGCGCACCGATGAACGCCACATACAGCAGCCCCAGCAGGAACACGGTGACCAGCATGCGCACGGTCAGCTGCCGATCGGCCTTGAACCGGCTCCCTCCGGCCTTGAGGGTGGTTGCCACAGCCGTCACCGCCTTCGCTCCGCGGTGCGCGCCGCCGTAGGGGCCGCTCACGCGGAGCGGGACCGGCGGTGCGCTCACCTTCCACGATGCCACTTACCGGGGCTCTTCCGACCAGTAGTGCACGGACGCTGTCAGTTTCCTGTCAGCCCCGGCTCCCGCCGTCCTGCCGGGTCGCGTCGGCGTCCCTCTAAAGTGGCGCCATGCCGCCGCGCGAGCAGTACGAACGGATCGCCGTGACGCCCGCACCTCCCGTGATGAAGCAGGGCGAGGTGTGGACCGTGGGTGCCGTGATCCTCAATGGGCAGGGGCAGGCTTTCGCGCAGAGGCGGAGCCCCGACCGGCGCCTTTTCCCCGGCACGTGGGACATCGTCGGCGGCCATGTCGAGCCCGGCGAGAGTCTTCTCGGCGCGCTGGCCCGCGAGATCGAGGAGGAGACGGGGTGGCGCCTGCGGCGGGTGGGTGCGTTCCTCGGTGTGTCCACCTGGACCGGCGACGACGGTGGCGGCCGACGGCACGAGGCCGACTGGGTCGTCGAGGTCGACGGGGATCTGGACCACCCCGCCCTGGAGTGGTCCAAGCACTCCGCGTACGGCTGGTTCGGTGCCGCCGACCTGGACCGGCTCAAGGAGAACTGCCGGCCGGGTGAGTTCCTGGTCCACGATCTGATCGCCGGCGTCCTGCTCGGCCCGGCCCGCGGCCCCCGCTAGGGCGTCCCCCACCCCTCGTTCGTCCCCAGCACCAGTACCTGGATGGCCAGGACCGCGGCGCCGCGGGCCCACTCGTGGAAGTCGGAGACCTTCGTCTCCAGGTGGACGGGGTCCGCCATGGGGTGGCGGTTGGCGAGGATCGCCTCGTGGACCACGCCGCCCGCGACGTCGGCGAGGCCCACCCCCTCGCCCGCCAGCAGGATCTTCTCCGGCATCGCGAAGTTGGCGATCTGTGCGACCAGCGTGCCCAGGGCTCGCGCAGCCTCGCCGATCACGCGGGAGCAGAGCGGGTCACCGGACGTGGCGGAGGCCAGGATCTCCTCGTACGTCACGTCCCGGCCGGTGGCCGCGCGAACCTGGTAGCAGATGCTGGGGATGGTCAACAGGGCCATGGCGCTGCCCCGTTCGCCCTCCGGGGTGAGCGGGCCGTTGGCGTCGATGATCCAGCGCTTGCCGACCCCGTGGCCGTCCTCGCCGGTGCGGACCAGGCGTCCGCCGAGCATCAGGCCGTAGCCGATGCCCGCCCCGATGGTGAGGACAGCGAACCGTTCGAGGCCGCGGCCGGCGCCGAACCAGGCCTCGGCCTCGATCAGCCCCGCCACGTCGCTGTCGACGACGACGGGCAGCCCCGTACGCCCTTCGACCATTTCGGCGAGCGGTACTTCCTCCCAGCCGAGGAACGCGTTCGCGACGACGGTCGCCCGGTGCCTGACGTTGCCGCCCACGCCGATGCCGATTCCGGCGAGGCGGGGGAAGCTCTCCTGGAAACCGGTGGTCATCCGGTGCAGGAGGTCCGCGATCTCCTCCGGGTCGTGCGTGTCCAGGAGCTCGGACCGGCGGGCGACGATCTCGCTCCTGAGGGTGGTGACCACCCCGTAGACCGCGTCACCCGTGATCTTGAACCCGGCGAAGCTCTGTGACCCGGCCACGATGTCGAGCGGCTGCGAGGGGCGTCCCTGGCGCAGTGAGGCCGCTGTCGTGGCCTCCTCGACCAGCAGACCGGACTCGATGAGCGGCTTGGTCAGACGGGTGAGGCTGCCGGGGGACAGGCTGAGCCGCTTGGCGATCTCGCTGCGGGACAGCGGGCCGTGCGTCAACACCTCGATCGCCACCGCGCGTTCACCGGGGCTCAGGGGCAGCCAGCTCGCGGTACGTGCGCTCATGGGCTCCTCGCGCTGGTCGTTGAAGGGGGTGGCGTGCGGGCCTGAGTCTGTCACAGCCTGTGACAAAGAATTATTCCGTGGCGAAAGCAATGTCAAGCAGTTCCGGCTGACACGCCTTCCTGAGAAGGTCTCTCCGCGCCTCTTGACGCCATGATTGTTCCGCGTCAAAAGTAATCGGCACGAGGACGAGTCGCGGACGAGGGAGTCTCAGATGACTGTCGCCTCAAGCAGCCCACCCACCCGAGTGCGGTTGCCTGGTGCCGAAGCAGCTAGGCAGAAGACCAAGGACCGGATCAGGGAGCGGGACGGTGGCGGAAACGGCGGGGACGGCGCCCTCGCGGCGGTCTTCATCGCCCCGGCGCTGCTGGGTTTCCTGGTCTTCCTGCTCTGGCCCACGCTGCGCGGGATCTATCTGAGCTTCACCCGCTTCAACCTGCTCACGCCCGCGGAGTGGGTCGGCCTCGACAACTATGTGCGCATGGTCAACGACCCTATTTTCTGGGGGTCGTTGAAGGTCACCGTCGAGTACGTGGTCATCAACATCGGCGTCCAGACGGTCGCGGCGCTCGCCATCGCCGTCCTGATGCAGCGGCTGACGAAATCGGCGCTGCTGCGCGGCATCGTCCTGACGCCCTACCTCGTGTCGAACGTCGTCGCCGGCATCGTCTGGCTGTGGATGCTCGACACCCAGCTCGGTATCGGCAACCGCGTCATCGGCGCGTTCGGCTTCGACCACATCCCCTTCCTGACCGACGAGACCTGGGCGATACCGACCATCGCGCTGATCAACGTATGGCGCCACGTCGGCTACACCGCGCTGCTCCTGTTCGCCGGGCTCCAGGCCATCCCCGCCGACGTGTACGAGGCGGCGAAGGTCGACGGCGCGAGCGAATGGCGGATGTTCTGGCGCGTCACACTGCCGCTCCTGCGGCCGGTGCTCGCCGTCGTCCTGATCATGACCGTCATCGGCTCGTTCCAGGTCTTCGACTCCGTCGCCGTGACCACGGGCGGCGGGCCCGCCAACGCCACGAACGTCCTCCAGCTGTACATCTACGGCTCCGCGTTCGGCCGCTTCCAGTTCGGCTACGCCTCCGCCATGTCCGTGGCCCTCCTGGCCGTCCTCAGCGTGATCACCGTCATCCAGTACCGGCTCACCCGCGCCGGACACACCGACCTCGGCTAGCGACGAGCGAGAGAGAGGAGCCATCGCCATGGCCGCCGTGACCACCACAGCGCCCCGCGCTCGCGCCCGGCGCAGGATCTCGCCCGGACGCGCCCTCGCCTGGGCCGTGATGACCGCGATCGTCGTCATCACCCTGGTGCCGTTCTACTGGATCCTGCGCACCGCCCTGTCCTCCAACGCCGGGCTCACCGCCGACCCTTCGTCCCCGCTGCCCACCGGCCTCACGGGCGGCGGTTTCGCCCGGGTCTTCGGGCAGCAGAGCACGAAGGAGGCTCTTGCCCAGGGCGGCGCGGGCGGGTCGATCGACTTCTGGCGCTATCTGCTGAACTCCGTGGTCGTCTCGACCCTGATCACCGTCTGCCAGATCCTGTTCTCCGCCATGGCCGCGTACGCCTTCGCCCGGCTGCGCTGGCGCGGCAGGGACCGGATGTTCGGCCTGTTCCTCGCCGGGCTCATGGTGCCGACCATCTTCACGTTCCTGCCGAACTTCATCCTGATCAAGCAGCTCGGCCTGGTCGACACCCTGCTCGGGATCGCCCTGCCCAGCCTGTTCATGACGCCCTTCGCGGTGTTCTTCCTGCGGCAGTTCTTCATGAACCTGCCCCGCGAGGTCGAGGAGGCCGCGTTGCTCGACGGCGCCGGCAAGGTGCGGATCTTCTTCCGCGTGCTGCTGCCGATGGCGTCGACCCCCGTCATCACGCTGGGCGTCCTCACGTACATCACGGCCTGGAACGACTACTTCTGGCCGCTGATGGTGTCGTACAGCGACAGCTCGCGCGTGCTCACCGTCGCGCTGAGCATCTTCCGCGCGCAGACCCCGCAGACCGGCACCGACTGGTCGGGCCTGATGGCGGCGACGCTCGTGGCCGCGCTCCCGATGCTCGTGCTCTTCGGCTGCTTCGCGCGGCGCATCGTCAACTCCATCGGCTTCAGCGGGATCAAGTAGAGAGGCAGGAACCTGATGCGACTGCGTGCCTTCACCGCCCTCGCGGGGGCGCTCGCCCTCTCGCTGGTGTCCGGTTGTTCGGCGGGATCCTCCTCCGGCTCCGACGCGCACACCGTCACGTACTGGCTGTGGGATTCCAACCAACTGCCCGCGTACGAGGCCTGCGCCAAGGACTTCGAGAAGGAGAACCCGGGCCTCGACGTACGGATCACGCAGATGGGGTGGAACGACTACTGGACCAAACTCACCGCGAGCTTCATCGCGGGCACCCAGCCCGACGTGTTCACCGACCACATCCAGAAGTTCGCCCAGTTCGCCGACCTGGAGGTGCTCGCGCCGCTGGACAGGCTCCCGCACACGCGCGCCATCAAGGACGCGGACTACCAGCCCGGGCTCGCCGCCTCCTGGGTCGGCCAGGACGGGCACCGCTACGGCGCCCCCAAGGACTGGGACACCGTCGCCCTCTTCTACAACAAGAAGATGGCGCGCGAGGCCGGACTGACCGCCGGCCGGCTGAACAACCTCACCTGGAACCCCGAGGACGGCGGCACCTTCGAGAAGGCCATCGCGCATCTGACTCTTGACAGGAACGGCGTGCGCGGCGACGAGAAGGGCTTCGACAAGAACCACGTCAAGGTCTACGGCCTCGCCACGAACGACGCGGGCGACGGCGACGGCCAGACCCAGTGGAGCGCGTTCGCCGCGTCCATGGGCTGGCGCTACACCGACCAGCCGGCCTGGGGCACCCACTACAACTACGACGACAAGAGGTTCAAGGCCGCGATCGACTGGTACTTCGGCCTCGCCAAGAAGGGCTACCTCCCGCCCCAGAAGGACTTCTCCCAGACCAACGGCCCCGATGTGCAGTTCGGTTCGGGCACGGCGGCGACCTCGCTCAACGGCTCCTGGATGATCAAGACGTACTACGGGTTCAAGGGCATCCAGGCCGGCACGGCCGTCACCCCCGTCGGCCCGAGCGGCAAGCGCGCCACCATGATGAACGGCCTCGCGGACTCCATCACCAAGCACGCGCGCAACAAGCCGGGCGCCGAGAAGTGGGTGGCCTACCTCGCCTCCCACGCCTGCCAGCGGACGGTCGGCGAGCACGGGATCGTGTTCCCGGCCACCAAGGACGGCACGGCGGCGGCCGTCGCCGCGTACAAGAAGGACGGCATCGACGTCACGGCGTTCACCAAGCCGGTCGCCGACAAGACGACCTTCTCCTTCCCGATCACCAACTACGCGGCGGACGTATATGCGTTGATGCGGCCCGCCATGCAGGACATCTACGCCAACGACGCGCCCGTCGGCGGCCTCGACCGCACCAACAGCCAGATCAACCTCCTGCTCTCCCAATGAAGTCAAGCGAAGTTCAGCGAAGTTCAGCGAAGTCCAGTGAAGTTCAGTGAAGTTCAGTCTGTGAAGGGATCCTCATGACGTTCTCCATCGGCATCGTCGGCGCCGGGCAGTTCTCCGGGCAGTTCGCCAAGCTGTTCCGCGCCCACCCCGGTGTCGGCGACATCCACGTCACGGACCTGCTGCCGGAGCGCGCCGAACAGCTCGTCGCCGCCGAGCGGCTCACCGGCACCTTCCCCTCGTTCGACGCCATGCTGGAGTCCGACGCGGTCGACGCCGTGGCGGTCTTCACCCAGCGCTGGACCCACGGCCCGCTCGTCCTGCAGGCGTTGCGCGCCGGGAAGCACGTGTACTCGGCGGTGCCGATGGCGATCACCGAGGACGAGATCGCCGCCATCATCGACGCCGTGCGCGACACGGGGCTGACGTACATGATGGGCGAGACCAGCCAGTACAACCCGGCGACCGTGCACGCCCGCAACCAGATCGCCGACGGCGCCTTCGGCCGGCTCTTCTACGCCGAGGGCGACTACGTCCACGACATGGACCTCGGCTTCTACGACGCCTACCGGTACAGCGGCGGCGACAACTGGAAGGCCACCGCCAGCTATCCGCCCCTGCTCTACCCGACGCACTCCGTCGGCGGTGTGCTCGGCGCCTGGCAGACCCACGCCGTGAGCGTCTCCGCGATCGGTGTGCCCGACGAGCGCGGTGACGGGGTCTTCGACAAGGAGGTCAGCCAGTTCGGCAACGACCTGTCGAACGCGACGGCGCTCTTCGAGGTCGCGGGCGGCGGCTCGTTCCGTACGAACGAGTTCCGCAGGGTCGGCTATCCGTCCCACATCCGCGAATCACGGTTCCGGTTCTTCGGCACCGACGCCAGCATGGAGCAGCTGGCCACGGTCAGCTTCTGGCAGGACAAGAAGGGGGTTCAGGACATCTCGGAACTCCTCCAGCCCAAGCCGACGCTGCCGGCCGACGACCCCTCGCTCCAGCACATCGCGCCCGCCCTCAGGGACGCGTTCACCTCCGGCTCGGCGCCCGTCCACGACCGCGCCCGGCTGCCCCGCGAGTTCGACCACATGCCCAACGGCCACGAGGGAAGCCACCACTTCCTCGTCGACGACTTCGTCACCGCCGTCGCCACGAGGACCCTGCCGTCGGTGAACGCGTGGGTGGCCGCCCGCTACACCCTGCCCGGCATCGTCGCCCACGAGTCGGCCCTGCGCGGGGGTGCACGTCTGGACATCCCGGACTTCGGGGACGCTCCCAACTCCCTCTGAGCCAGGGACGCGTGGGGAAGGGGGAGGCGGTTGTGAACCCCGGACGCGCCAGAGGTAGGGTGCGCGCACTGTCATACGGGGCGAACATCGCGGAGGACAATTCTGTGGTTGAGAACAAGAAGACGTGGCGGACGTCGGGCGCCCTCATAGCGGCCGCCACTGCGGGTGCGTTCGGCGTGGGGCTCTTCGCGAGCCCCGCGCAGGCGCACACCCCCGTGTGGGAGCTGACCTGCTCCCAGGTCAGCCTCGACCTGACCAACTACGGGTCGAAGGCCGACAACACGGTGACTGTCACGGTGGACGGAAAGGACCTGCTGCCCACCACCACGTTCCAGAACGATTTCCACAAGAAGCTGGACCTGCCCGAGCACAGCAAGGAACTCCAGGTCCGCCTGGTCGTGAAGGCGGCCGACGGCGACCAGTACTCGCGTGACGAGACGAAGACGGCCCCGGTGTGCGAGGGCAGCACGCCCAAGCCGTCGGACACGCCGAAGCCGACTCCGACGCCGTCCAAGCCGGCCGACACGGCGTCTCCCACGCCGAGCGACAAGCCCAGCACGGCGACGAGCTCCGCTGCCGCGGTGCCCTCGTCCAAGCCGAGCGCCGACTCGGGCGACCTCGCCGAGACGGGCTCGTCCAGCGCCACGCCGCTCATCGGCGGGGCGGCCGCCGTGGTGATCCTCGCGGGTGGCGGCCTCGTGTGGGCGACGCGCAAGCGCCGCAGCGCCGCTCAGGGCTGAGAACATGTGCGGGGGCGGGCCGTTCCTGGTCCGCCCCCGCACGCATGTCCCAGCACGGAGGTGAGGTGGCCATGACGGCCGTCGGAGAGGGCAGCGCCCCGGAGGACCGGAGCGCGCTGGTCATCACCCTGCCCATGGCGAACCCGCTGCTCGCAGCCGCGGCGGAGATCAACCCCGCGCTCGTGAGAAAGGGCCTGCCGGCCCATGTCTCGCTGCTCTACCCGTTCCTGCCCGCGGCAGAGCTGACGGCGGACGTCGACGCCGAGGTGCGCGACCTCGCGGCGTCACTGCCCGCGGTCCAGACGGATCTGAAGGACTTCGTGGCGGCTCCGCGCTTCGTCGCCGTCCCCGTACCCGCGCTGCAGCCCGTGGCCGACGCGTTCTGCGCACGCTGGCCGCACATCGCCCCGTACGGCGGCCGGTTCGGGGAGCGTCCCGAGCCGCATGTCACGCTGGCGACGGGGGCCACGGACGAGGAGGCGGAGCTCGTGCGGGACCGGGTGCGGCCGCTGCTCCCGCTGCGCGTGGCGGCCTGGCGCGTCGATCTCGTGGTCCGCACCGACGGGGACTGGCGGCTGCGCCTCACGGCGCCGTTCGCCGCCAGCCCCTGAACGACTACTGCTGGTACGGGTTCTGGCCGAGCGGCTGGCCCGGCTGCTGCTGGCCCTGCGCCGGGTAACCGGCGGGCGCGGCGGCCTGCGCGAGCAGCGCCTCCGCCTGCTCCTTGGCGAGCTGGTGCTCGATCCCGCAGAACGTGCACTGCGAGCGGTACTTGGTGGAGATGGGGAACAGCGGCACGAAGAACAGCGTGAACTTCGTGACGTACTTGCGCAGCGCGTGCGCCGCGGGATTGCCGCAGTTGCCACAGACGAACGTGAGCATCGCGAGCTGGTACAGATATCCCCGCGTACCGAAAATGATCATTGGTGGCCCCTCCCGACCGGCGGCCCGCCGGCACATGAGCGGCGGTATGGCGCCATCGTAGAGGGAGCACACCGAGGCCGGTCGGGCGCAGTGGCCCTCAGGAGCCCGGGTAGCCGTGCCTCGTCGTGCTGCTCCGTGTATGACCGTGAGCGGCGCCGGAACGCATCGCGTGAATGCGGGAGCCGCCGGACGCAGGACGAACTCGTCCGATTGCATGTTTCGGTGCGGACAACGGATCGCCTGACGCGTTCTTGACAGGAGAGTTTGCCGCAATGAGCATCGTTGTGCTTTCACCAGCCGGTGAAGGCCATCCGAACGATGGAGGGGGTTTACGAATGTCCGCGATCGTTTCCACGCTCAAGCACACCAAGTACGTCATGGGTTCGCTGGCGGCGGTGCTCTTCACCAACTGTCCCAGCTGACGCGGTGACGGGGCGGGCGGCGACGGCCGCCCGCCCCGTCTCTTTGCCCCGTTTCAGGGGGCACGGTTCACGGTGTGGGATGTGTCGGAGGCGGGGGAGGAACCATGTTCGACGCGGGGATCCGGCAGTTCCGAATGGCGCTGGCGATGGTGCTCGGCCGTCCCATCGACGTACGGTCCGCCGAGCGGCTGGTCGAGGACGCCCTGGCGACGATCGCCGAGTTCGGCTCGCCGGGAGAGGACGTCGAGCAACTCCTGCGGGGCGCGGCCGCCGATCCGCAACTGCGCGCCGACCTGACGAACAAGGCCCTGCGCCGCACGGCCGGGCGACTGGCCGACAAGTCACTTTTCTATGCCGAGCACTTCGAGGCCGCGGGCGTGGACCCCGCCACGCTGACCGTCGACACCATGGGCCGCGTCCCCGTCACCACGAAGACGGACCTCGTCAAGCGGTCCCGTGACTTTCTGTGCGGTGAGCCGTTCCTCGCCTCGCGCACCACCGGCACGACGGGCCGCCCCGCCGAGGTCTGGTACTCCCGCTACGAGGAGCGGCTGTGGCCCGCTCTGGTGGCTCTCTCGCAGGTCCTGCGCGGCAATGTGCGCACCACGGACCTCGTCCAGTTCAACATCAGCTCCCGCGCCACCGGCACCGCGTACGCGGAGATGCAGGTGGCCCGCATGGCCGGGGCAGCGATCCGCATGGTCGGCCTGGTGCCCCCCGACGAGACCCTCGACCTCACCGTCGGCACCGACGCCCCCGCCCCGACCCTGATGGTCACGTACCCGAGCTACCTGGGCCAGTTGGTCATCCTCGCGCGTGAACGCGGCCTCGGCCCCGCCGACTTCCGGCTGCGGCGCATCAACGTGGGAAGCGAAGTCCTGTCGCCCGCCCTGGCCTCGGCCGCCGAGGAGACCTTCGGCGCCCCGGTCCACGACGGCTACGGCATGACCGAGGTGACTCCGGTCGCGGGCGCGATCTGCGCGCAGCGGCATCTGCACATCGACGCCGGGATCGGCCTCGTCGAGGTGTGTGACCTGGAGACCGGGGAGCCGGCCGAGCCCGGTGCGCTCGGCACCATCGTCGCCACCCCGTTCTACCCGTACCGGGAGTGCATGCCGCTCTTCCGCTACGACACCCGCGATCTTGTGCGGCGCCTGCCCGACGCGCCCCTCACCTGCGAGATGGCGAACGTCCCGGCCACCTCGCACATCCTCGGCAAGGCCGACCACGTGCTGAGCACCCACGCCGGGGCCGTGATGCCGCGCGACATCATCGAGGTCCTCGACGCGCTGCCGGGCGCCCGGTGGCCCATGCGCTACCGGACCGACGTCACCGACGGCCGGCTACGGCTCGAACTCGCCGCCGCGTGCGCCGCGGACAACAGTCCGGCCGACATCGCCGGCCGCCTCGCCGCGGCAGGCATCGACGCGACCGTCGCCCTCACCGACGCCGAGGGACACCAACTGCGGCGGTACCGCTGCGACTTGGTCGAGCACAGCTTCGCCGGGAGGGCCTCGTGAGCGCCGCACAGTCCGTGTTCTTCACCCTCGTCACGCTGGGCATCGCCCTGGGCGTCTCGCTCGCGGGCGTCGCGTACTTCCGGCTCGTCACCCTGCCGAGACCGGCAGTCGGCGCCTTCAACGGCAACGACATGGTCATCATGATGGGCTTCGTGATCGCCCTGCCGTTCCTCTACCTGGCCCTGCCCGGCGCGCTCCTGCCGCCCGTCCTCGGCCTCACCCTGGCGGGCGGCCTCGCCGTCGCCTACGGACCCGTGGTCCGAAGCGCCCGGCTCCGGTGGCTCCTCATCGCCGCGCTCCTCGCGGCCGACTGGTTCGCCGCGCGCACCGCCGAACACGACCCGACCCATGCGCTGCCGTACTGGCTGATCAACAGCACCGTCATCATGCTGATGGCGGTCGGCGCCGCCAACCTCAACGCCCAGGGCGGTCTCCGCCTGCGGCACGTCGCCCGGTTCGCGCTCGCCCTCGCCGCGTACGACCTATTCTTCGCCACCGCCGTGCCCATCACCCAGCGGCTCTTCGACGCCGTGCAGGGCTACGCCTTCGCGCCCTCCGCGGGCCTGCGCGTCGGAGACCTCGGCGCGGTGCTCGGCATGGGTGACCTCCTCGTGTACGCCCTCTACAGCACCGTCGCGTACAAGGCCTACGGGCGGTCCGGTCTCGCCACCGCTCTCGGCCTCGTCGCCGTGTTCGGTGCGCTGCTGCCGACCCTCACGCCGGTCACGGTCGAGGCGCTCACCGGGCATCTCCCCGAGATCGTGCCCGCGCAGATCTTCTTCGGGCCCGCCGCGTTCGTCGGTCATCTGGTGCTGCGGCGGCGTGGACCCGAGCGCCGCATGGCGGACGTTCGTCCGCCCGCTCCGGTGCCGGCCTCCGTGGCCGCGTAGAGCACCGTCAGACCTGCACGCCCGGCATGCCGGCCTCGACGACGAGGTCCGCCCGGGTACTGAGGGGCGCGTCGGGCCTCGTATCTGCCGACGAGACACGGAACAGACGCCTGCCCGAGCGCGAGCCAAGTATGTAACGTCTATTACATCTAGCCACAGCGAACATTGATGTGTAACTTCTGAGACGTCGGCGGAGGTGATTCCGCGCGCTTCGGACATCCGAGAGGGAACGACGTTGATGTACATCTCTGTGCCCCGCCGCGGGGCTACTGCCGTGCTGGCCTGCACGGCTCTGGTGGTGGTCTCCGGCTGCGGCGCGAGCGGCTCCGGCGGAGCTGAGCCGGCGTCCCGTGACAGGATCGCCGGGGTCACGGTCACGCGAGACGTGGCACTGCACGAGGCCCTGCCCGAGCGGATCAAGAAGGTGGGCACCGTGCGCGTGGCCACGGACGTCCCCTACCCGCCGTTCGCGATGTTCGTCACCGAGGGGAAGAGCGAACTGACCGGCCTGGACTACGACCTCGGCCAGGCCCTGGGCGCGAAGCTCGGCGTCAGGTTCGCCTTCACCCCGACGAAGTTCGACGGCATCGTGCCCGCCCTCCAGGCCGGCAAGTTCGACGCCGCGATGTCGGCCCTGACCGACAACAAGGAGCGGCAGAAGGTCGTCGACTTCGTCGACTACTCGCGTTCCGGCTCGGGCATCCTGGTGACCGAGGGCAACCCGGCGAAGATCAGTACGCTGGAAGACCTCTGCGGCAGGAAGGTCGGCGTCCAGGCGGCGACCAACCAGTACAAGCTGCTCGAGGCCCACCAGGCCGCGTGCCGGGCGGCCGGCCGGAAGGCGGCCGACATCCAGACCTTCCCCAAGGACTCGGACGCCCAACTCGCCCTGCGCTCGGGCAAGGTGACGGCCGAGGTCGTCACCAAACCCGCCGCCGGATGGTCGGCCAAGACCGCCGACGGCGGCAAGGCCTTCGACCTGGCCGAGGACCCCAAGGCGCCGGCAGGCTACCGCGCCTCACCCAACGGCATCGCGGTCTCCAGACAACTTCCGCAACTGACCGACGCGATCCGGCGGGCGCTCCAGGCCCTGATCGACGACGGCACCCTCACCAAGATCTGCGACAAGTACGGCGTCGCCTCCATCGCCGTGAAGGAAGCCACCAAGAACGCGGCGGTGGACTAGAGATGGCAACCACCACCCCCATGGGGACGCCGCGCACGGGCGAGACCCCCGCATCCGACGCCTTCGAGATCGTCCCCGTCCGCCACTGGGGCCGCTGGATCTCCGCGGTGGCCGCGGTCGCCGCGCTGGCCGGCCTCGTCGGCTCGCTCGCGAAGAACGGCAACCTGCACTGGGACGTCGTCGGCCACTACCTGTTCGCCGGGCTGATCTTCGACGGTCTGGCCACCACGTTGTGGCTGACCGTCGCCGCGATGACCCTCGGCCTCGTCCTCGGCACCCTCGTTGCCGTCATGCGGCTCTCCGACGACCCGGTCCTGTATGGCCTTTCATCGCTGTTCGTCTGGCTCTTCCGTGGCACCCCACTGCTCGTACAGATCATCTTCTGGGGATACGCCGGAGCCCTCTACCAGCACGTGATGGTCGGCATCCCGTTCACCGGCGTCACCTTCTTCCAGGCCGACACCAACACCCTGCTCACCCCTGCCGTCGCCGCCCTGCTCGCGCTCGGCCTGAACGAGGCCGCGTATGCCTCCGAGATCGTCCGCGCAGGGATCCGGTCCGTCGACACCGGACAGACCGAGGCGGCCCACTCGCTCGGCATGCGCCCGGCGCTCACCATGCGACGGATCGTGCTGCCCCAGGCGATGCGGGTGATCATCCCGCCGCTGGGCAACGAGACGATCAACATGCTCAAGATGACCGCCCTCGTGTCGGTGATCGCGGCGCACGACCTCATGTCCAACATCCAGGACGTGTACGGGCAGAACTACCAGGTCATCCCCATGCTCGTGGTGGCGTCCCTGTGGTACCTGGCCCTGGTCAGCGTCCTGAGCGTCCCGCAGGCGTGGCTCGAACGCCGCTACGGGCGCGGCACGGCCCGCGGCGCTGCGGTCTCCCCACTGCGGCGCCTCTGCGCCGGATCCCTCACCGCCCTGCGCAGCCGCACACAGAAGGAGGCGGGCCGTTGAACGCGCCCATGGTGCACGCCGAGGGCGTGCGCAAACACTTCGGCAAGCTCCAGGTGCTCAAGGGCATCGACCTGACGGTCGAACGCGGCCAGGTGTGCTGCCTGTTGGGGCCCTCGGGGTCCGGCAAGTCCACGTTCCTGCGGTGCATCAACCATCTGGAGAAGATCGACGGCGGTCGCCTCTCCGTCGACGGCGAACCGGTCGGCCATCGTCCGCAGGGCACCCGCCTCCACGAGTTGCGTGAGCGCGAGGTCGCCGCCCGGCGGCGTGACATCGGCATGGTGTTCCAGCGGTTCAACCTCTTCCCGCACATGACGGCCCTGGAGAACGTCATGGAAGCCCCCGTCAAGGTCGCCGGCGCCGCCAGGGACCAGGCCCGCGACGAGGCGAGGGCCCTGCTGGACCAGGTGGGGCTCGCCGACCGGGAGGGCCACTACCCGGCCGAGCTCTCGGGCGGCCAGCAGCAGCGCGTCGCCATCGCCCGCGCCCTCGCCATGAAACCGAAGCTGATGCTGTTCGACGAACCGACGTCGGCGCTCGATCCCGAACTCGTCGGAGACGTCCTCGACGTCATGCGCCGGCTCGCGGACGACGGCATGACCATGGTCGTCGTCACGCACGAGATCGGCTTCGCCCGCGAAGTCGGTGACCTGGCCGTCTTCATGGACGAAGGTGTCGTCGTCGAATCCGGTGACCCCCGACGGGTCCTGGCCGCACCGGAGCAGGAGCGCACCCGCGCCTTCCTGTCGAAGGTCCTGTGAGCGCCCCGCCCCGTCAGCAGCCCCTCGACGAGGCGCTGCTGGCCCTGTCCCACGCACACCAGCCGCGGTACCTCGAAGACCTGGCCGAACTCGTCGCGATCGACTCCGGCTCGTACAGCTTCGACGGCGTCAACCGGGTCGCCGACCTGGTCCGGGCCCGTCTCGATCGTCTGGGCTTCTCCGTGGAACGCGTCCCGCTGCCGCCGACCCACGGACACCGCACCGGAGATGTGCTCATCGGGCGCAGACAAGGTCGCCTCGCCGTCGCCGACGGAGGCCGCAGACTCTTGCTCGCCGCGCACATGGACACCGTCTTCGACGACGGGACCGCTGCCGAACGCCCCTTCTCCCTCAGCGGATCCCTCGCCCACGGCCCCGGCGTCAGCGACGACAAGGGAGGCATGGTCGCAGGACTGGCCGCCCTCGAGATCCTCGCCCGGGCCGGCGTCGAGGACTACGCGGAACTCGTCTTCCTCGCCACGCCGGACGAGGAGATCGGCTCACCCGCCAGCAGACCGGTCACCCGGCGGGCCGCCGAGGGGGCGCACTACGCCCTCGCCCTCGAATGCGCCCGGGAGAACGGCGACCTGGTCATCGCCCGCAAGGGCGTGGCCGACTTCAGTCTCACCGTCACCGGCCGCGCCGCGCACGCGGGCATCGAACCCGAACGGGGAGCGAACGCGGCTCTGGCCGCCGCCCACCTCGTCATCGCGATCCAGGCGCTGAACGGCATGTGGGAGGGCGTCACCCTCAATGTCGGCGTCGTCCGCGCGGGCAGCCGCTTCAACATCGTCTGCCCCGAGGCGGAACTCCTCGTCGAGATCCGCTCGGCCAGTGACAGCGGCATGCGCCAGGCCACCGCCGCCATCGAGGAGGCCGCTGCGCGGCCTGTCGTCCCCGGCACCCGCGTCACCGTCGAGGGACTCGAATCCTGCCCCCCGATGGAGGACACCGACGCCTCCCGCCGGATGCTCGACCGGGCCAAGGCCATCGGCGTACGCCTGGGCCTGTCCTTCGGAGCCACGGCGACGGGCGGCGTGGGGGACGCCAACACCATCGCCAGCACAGGGGTCCCGACACTGGACGGCCTGGGACCGGTCGGCGGCGCCGACCACACCCCCGAGGAGTGGCTCGACGTCAGTACGGTCCCGGCCCGGGTCGCCCTGCTCGCCTCTCTCCTCGCCGACCTGGGCGACAGCCGCAGCGACTGATGCTGCCCCCGACGCTCCCGCACCGGTTCATCGCGCCGTTGCCCGGTGCGGGAGCACCCGTCGCGGTGCCGGGGCGCGGCGACGGCCGGGACCACAGCTCCGGAGATCGGCATTAGGCTCGGCCCGCGGGCCCACGCCCGCCGACGACCGAGGAAGGAATCCGCGATGGCCTCCGGCGCACTCGCCGACGTGATCCGGCACAAGCTGGGCGACCTCAGCCCTGCCGAGCGCAAGGTCGCCCGCGTCCTCCTGGCCAATTACCCCTCCGCCGGCTTCGAGACCGTCGCCGTCCTCGCCGAGCGGGCGGGCGTCAGCGCTCCGACCGTCATCCGCTTCGTCAACCGGCTCGGCTACCGCGGCTTCCCCGACTTCCAGACCGCCCTGCGCGAGGAACTCGACGAACGCAACGCGTCGCCCCTGTCCCTGTACGAAACCGCCGACCGCGCCCGCACCGACGAGGCGGCGGACGGCGACGTGTCCCTTCTCGGGCAGGGCAGCCGGCTGTTCAGCTCCGCCGTCGCCCAGACCCTCACCGAACTCCCGTCGCACGATCTGGAACACGCCGTCTCGCTCCTGGCCGACGGCAAGCGGCGCATCACGCTGGCCGGCGGCCGCTTCACCCATCTCCTCGCCCAGTACCTCGGACTGCACCTCATGCAGTTGCGCGGTGACATCCGGCTCCTGCCCGCGGGCGACGTCGAGCGGACCGCGGTGCTCGGCGCGCTCACCCGCCGCGACGTCCTGATCGTCTTCGACTACCGCCGTTACGAGCAGGACAAGGTCACCATGGCCCAACTCGCCCTGGAACAGGGCGCGAAGGTCATCCTGTTCACCGACAGATGGCTGTCCCCGGTCTCCACGCACGCCGAGGTCGTGCTGTCCAGCCTGGTCACGACGCCGTCGCCGTACGACAGCTTCGTGCCCACCCTCGCTGTGGTCGAGACCGTCGTCGCCGGAGTCGTCGCGGCCCTCGGAGACGACGCGCCCGCGCGCCTGCGGCACACCGAGGAGATCGCGCGGCGTATCGGCCTGCAGTGATGCGGGGCACCTGCCCGCGGTGACGCGGACGGTCGGCTCGCGGCGCCCTGTCGGGGCACGGTATTGCCATGTACTGTTCAATCACGCGTGGTCCTCCCCACTCACGGGCGACGTTCTACGCGCGCAGACTCAGCGCCCGCACCGCCTTCTCCCCACCCCTCACGGAGGTATGACGGATGCTCAGATCCACACGGAACCGCCGCCGCATCGCGTGTGCGGCGGGCGTGTTCGGGATGCTTCTCGCCGGTGTCACGGCCGGTTCGGCCGCCACCCCGGCCGCCGCCGCGACGCCCCACCGCGTGCTCTTCGACAACACCAAGGCCGAGACCGCCGGCAACGCCGACTGGATCATCGGCACCAGCCAGCCCGACCCGCTCGGCCAGGACGCGACCCCCTCGGCCGAGAACGACTGGACGGGCGCGCTCTCCGCATGGGGCGTGGGCCTTCAGAAGACCGGCGACTACGCGCTCAAGACGCTGCCGTCCGGCAACACCATCACGTACGGGACCTCGTCGGCCCTGGACCTCAAGAACTTCGACACGTTCGTGCTGCCCGAGCCGAACGTGCTGCTCAGCGCGGCGGAGAAGACCGCCGTCATGAAGTTCGTCCAGAACGGCGGCGGCCTCTTCCTCATCTCCGACCACACCGGCGCGGACCGCAACAACGACGGCATCGACGCGGTCGAGGTCATCAACGACCTCATGACCAACAACTCCGTCGACTCCACGGACCCGTTCGGCTTCTCCGTCGACACACTGAGCATCAGCACCGACAACCCGAAGGCCATCACCTCCACCACCGACCCCGTCATCAACGGGTCGTTCGGCAAGGTCGGCGGCAGCATCATCCGCAGCGGCACCACGGCCACGCTCAAGCCGGCCGACAACTCCTCGGTCAAGGGCCTCGTCTACCGCACCGGCTCCTCCGGCAACACGGGCGCCTTCTTCGCCACCAGCACGTTCGGCAGCGGCCGCGTCGCGTTCTGGGGCGACAGCTCCCCGATCGACGACGGCACGGGCCAGTCCGGCAACACGCTCTACGACGGCTGGAACGACCCGGCGGGCACGAACGCGCCCCTCGCCCTGAACGCCACCGAGTGGCTCTCCGGAGCCACCGGCAGCAGCGGGGGAGGCGGTGGCACCTGCACCGCCGCCCAGCTCCTCGGCAACCCGGGCTTCGAGTCGGGCAGCACCACCTGGACCGCCTCCAGCGGCGTCATCACCAACGACACCGCCGAACCCGCGCGCACCGGCACCTACAAGGCCTGGATGAACGGTTACGGCTCCGCCCACACCGACACCCTGTCGCAGACGGTGAACATCCCGACCGGCTGCGCGGCCACCCTCAGCCTCTACCTCCACATCGACACGGCCGAGACCACCACCACTACGGCGTACGACACCCTCAAGGTGCAGGTACTCAACAGCGGCGGCACGGTCCTGTCGACGCTCGGCACGTACTCCAACCTCGACGCGGCCTCGGGCTACGCGCTCAAGACGTTCAACCTGGGCGCGTACGCGGGGCAGCCGGTGACCGTGAAACTGACCGGCACGGAAGGGTCCACCCTCCAGACGTCGTTCGTCGTCGACGACACATCGGTCAGTGTGAGCTGACCGACCGCAGGACGCCCGCCAACCATCCGTACTGACAGGCGAGTTGCTGTGGCAGACTGCGTGGCCATGACGGCAGAGACACCACTCACCCCCCGGATAGACACCAGCAAGCCCCACCCGGCCCGTGTCTACGACTATCTCCTCGGCGGCAAGGACAACTACCCCGTCGACGAGGAGGTGGGGGAGCAACTGCCTCCCCAGGCGCGGGACGCGGCGCGCCAGAACCGTGAGTTCATGCACCGCGCCGTCGCGTGGCTGGCGGGCACCGGCGTCGACCAGTTCCTCGACATCGGCACCGGGATCCCGACCGCGCCGAACCTGCACCAGATCGTCCAGGGGATCCGTTCCGAGTCGCGCGTCGTCTACACGGACAACGACCCCATCGTGCTGCGGCATGCCGAGGCCCTGCTCGTCAGCAGTCCCGAGGGCATGACCGACTACGTCCAGGGGGATGTGCGCGCGCCCCGGGAGATCCTCGATCACGCCCGCAAGCTGCTCGACTTCGACCGGCCGATCGCGCTCTCGCTCATCGCGCTCATGCACTTCCTGCCCGGGGAGCAGGAGCCGTACGACATCGTCTCCACCCTGGTGGAAGCGCTGCCCTCCGGCAGTTATCTCGTGCTGTCGCACGCGTCGTCCGACATCTTCCCGGAGCTTTCCGCGCAGGTGACGGCCGAGTACGCGAAGGGCGGGATCGAGCTCGGGTTCCGTTCGCGCGACGGGGTCGGCCGCTTCTTCGAGGGGCTCGAAGTCGTGGAGCCGGGCCTGGTGACGGCGACGGAGTGGTTCCGGGGAACGGTGGCCCCGCGCGCGGAGGACGGAGGAATCTACGCCGTGGTGGCGCGCAAGCCGTAGGCGCGTCACGGTGGACACCGGTGCAGCGCCCGGCGGGAGTGACCTCCCGACGGGCGCTGCATTTATTGTTCGCGCATGGCAGTGAATGTGGAGAATAAAGGGGAGTTGCTCAACACCCTGCGCGAGCGGCTGAAGGGGCGGATCTACATCTGACCTTGCGCAGTGCTCCCCCGTTCACGGGGGAGGTGAAGGCATTTCGGTGCTGTTCTGGCCTTAGCTGTGAGCATGGATCTGCGCTGTTCGCCGGCCTGGTCATGAGGGGCGCTGCTGGTTCTCGATGTACTGGCGTACGGCGGTCAGCGGTGCTCCGCCGCAGCTTCCGGCGAAGTATGAGCCGGACCAGAAGTGGCCGCCCCATAGGTGCGGGCGGACGTGCGCGTCGTATTCCTTGCGCAGGTACCTGGAGGAGACTCCTTTGAGGGAGTTGACCAGCTTGGAGAGCTGAACCTTAGGGGGTAGTGCACCAACAGGTGCACGTGGTCTTCCTCGCCGTTGAACTGCTTCAGCTCGGCCTCGAAGTCCTCGCAGACCTCCCGCATGATCTCCTCGCACCGCGTCAACATGGGGTCTGTGAGTGCCCTGTGCCGGGACTTGGTGACAAACACCAAAGGATAGAGTGTTCACGTGTGTAGTGAACTCGCAGGAGAGAAGCGGCAGTTCGGGCATCGTGCTCGGCTTGTGCTGACGCCTGCACAGATCCGGCTCATGGACGGCCAGGCGCACGCGGCCCGCACCATGTGGAACTGCCTGCACGACTGGTGGACGATGCTCCCCAAGGGGCAGCGTTCCCTGGCTGCGGCCGATGCGGCGATCCGCCAGGCCCGTAAGGAGATCGACTGGCTCGGTGTGCTCCCCGCCCAGGCCGGGCAGGCGGTGCTGAAGACGTACTTTCAGGCGTGGAAGAACTGCTGGGACGGCCGTGCGGAGGCGCCGAACTTCAAGGCCCGTTTGCGCACGGTGATGTCGGTGGATATCCCGCAGGGGCGGGACTTGAACATCCGCCGTGTGCACCGCCGTTGGGGCATGGTCAATATCCCCAAGATCGGCCGGGTCCGGTTCCGCTGGACCAGGAACCTGCCCGTGGGAAAACATGCCGACAACGACAACCGGATCACCGGGGCGCGGCTGGTCAAGGACGCGCTCGGCTGGCATATCACCTTCCGCGTCCAGACGCTTGAGGCCAAGCCTGAGCCCCACCAGGGGCCGGAGATCGGGATCGACGCCGGAGTCAACCTGCCCCTGGCCCTGTCGGACGGCAATCACCAGGACCACGCACGACCGCCCCGTCTCCCCGATGGGAAGGCCGACCGCGACAAGTGGCTGAACCCGCGGGAGAAGGCCAAGCTGCTTGGCCTGGAACGACGCGCTGCCCAGCGTAAGCAGCACTGGGGGCGCGGAGAGAAGACTTCTCGCCGCTTGCAACACACCTATGACCAGATCAAGCAGCTCCGCGCAAAAGCCACGCGCCGTGCCGTTGACTGGCAGCACAAGACCACGACCAGCATCGCCAGGCAGTACGGCACGGTCGTGGTGGAACAGCTCAACATCACGAGCATGGTCAAGTCCGCGAGGGGCACCGTCGAGGAACCCGGGAAGAACGTCGCGCAGAAGTCCGGCCTGAACCGCTCCATCAGCCAGGAGGCATGGGGCCGCACCGTGACCATGCTGACGTACAAGACCGGCCGCCACGGCGGCACCCTCGTCAAGGTCCCCGCCCCTGGCACCTCCCTGCGCTGTTCAGCCTGTGGGTTGACCACAGCGGGCAGCAGGGAGGACCAGGCCACGTTCGTGTGCAAGAACCCAGACTGCGACTGGTCCGGCAACGCCGACTGGAACGCAGCACGGAACATCTTGCACCTGTACCGGATCGGCCTCGTGGCGATCCCGGCTGCCGGGAGGGCAGTCGTCAGGCGCACCCGTGGCGCCAAGCCCGCCACCGCAAGGTAGGCAGGAATCTCCCTCGTTTGCGAGGGAGAGCACTTCAAGCCGCGATCACGATGCTCGCGGTGGTCGTGGGACTCGCGCAGAACCCGCACACCGGGCACTGGACCGCTGCCGCCTATGTGACGGGAACCGCGGTCGGCCTGTGGCTGGCCACGCTGGTGGCGGACGTGCAGTCGCACCGCGTCGTGCACAAGCGGTTTCCGGAGCGCGCCGAGGCGCGTCACATGCTGTACGTCAGCAGCCCTCTCCTGTCGTCCGCGGCCGGCCCGCTGGTGATGGACGCGCTGTCCGCGACAGGCGCCCTCGACCTCGACACCGCTCTGTGGATCGCGGCCGGTGTGGGCGTCGCCGGCCTCGCTGCCTGGGGCTTCGAGGGTGGCCGCCGGATGGGCGGCGGGCTGCTCGCGTCGAGCCTGGCGGCCGTGGTCGACGCCGTGATCGGGGTCGGCGTGGTGGGGGTGAAGCTCCTCGCGGGACACTGACCGCCCGCGCCTTCTGAGTCCTTCCAAGTGGCGCGATGGCCAACTCATGCGCGCCGCCGCCGCGTTCGAGCGGGTGGCGCCGTGGGCCGACCGGTGGGCGGCCGGCCCCGCGGCTCAGTAGGTGTCGGGCGCGTCGAACAGGAGGCGCAGCGCCACCTCCCTGTAGTGGCGCACATGCCGGAGCGCGCACGCGGCCGCCGCCTCGGGGTCGGCCGCGGCGATCGTCTCGTAGAGACGTCGGTGCTCCTCCCACACCGACGTGGGGTCGTCGATCTGATGGAACAGCCAGCGCAGCCGGCCCTCCAGGGGTTCGAGGGTCGCGGCGAGGAGTTCGTTGCCCGCCATCTCGACGATGTGGTGGTGGAACGCCGTGTTGGCGCGCGACACGCGCTCGGGGCGACCGGCGAGCGTTGCCTTGCGGGCGCTCTCCAACAGGCGCTGCATCTGCCGGAGTTGAACATCGTCCGCGTTCTCCGCCGCGCGGCGCGCCGCGAGGACCTCAAGTGCCTCGCGCAGGTCGAAGAGGTTCGCCACGTCCTGGCGTGACAGCTCCTTGACGACGATGCGCCGCGGGGACAGGGCCTGGAGGAACCCCTCGCTCATCAGGATGCGGATGGCCTCGCGCACCGGGATGCGGGAGACGCCGAACTCCTCGGCCACGTCCCGCTCGACGAGGCGGTCGCCCGGCTTGAGCCTGCCGCCGATGATCTGGTCGCGGATCCCCTCGCAGACCTGGTCGCGCAGCCACCCCGTCCCGGTCGGGGACGTGGTGTCCCGGGTCTGGCCCTCTGTCATGTGTCCTCCCCGAAAAGTTGCACTTACGGTATACCAAACGCTTGACGAGGCCCTGGGGTTCCCTTCATTGTTTGGTATGCCATAGCGCGGAAGTTGCACGTCAGCACGTACCCGAAGTCTGCCGAATCGAGGGTCCGCCATGTCGCAGGTCAACCCCGTACACAGCACAGATGAAAGAACCGGGGCCGACGCGGGGCCCGCCCCCGCAGCCCGGCCCACACGCACCCGCTGGAAAGTCTTCGTCCTTCTCCTGGCCGTCGTGTCCCTCAACTACATCGACCGCGGATCCGTCTCCGTGGCGCTGCCCCTCATCACCGAGGACCTCCACCTCTCCAAGGAGGTCACCGGCTTCGTCCTCAGCGCGTTCTTCTGGACGTACGCCCTGATGCAGATCCCCAGCGGCTGGCTCATCGACCGCTTCGGGCCCCGCTACATGGCCGGTGGCGCCTGCATCGGCTGGGGCGTCGCGACGGGACTCACCGGCGCGGCCACCGGCGTCGGCTCCCTCCTCGGGTTCCGCCTGCTCCTGGGCGCGGTAGAGGCCCCCGTCATGCCCGCCGGCGGCAAACTCAACGCCAACTGGCTGCCCGCGAAGGAACGCGGCCGCGGCGCCGTGCTCATGGACGGCGGCGCACCGCTCGGCTCCGCACTCGGCGGCATCGCCATCTCCGGACTCATCGCCTGGACCGGCAGCTGGCGCATCAGCTTCGTCGTCGCCGGCGTCCTCACCGCGGCCATCGGCTTCTTCGCCCTGTGGTTCCTGCGCGACACCCCGCGCGCCCATCGCCGCGTCAACGCGGCGGAGGCCGACTACATCGACCGCGCCCACGCCGCCGAGGACGCCGCCGCCGGCACCGACCGCCGCGCCCGTCTCGGCGCCTACCTCAAGTACCGCTCGTTCTGGGGCATGTGCCTGGGCTGGATGGGCTTCAACGGCGTCTTCTACGGCATCCTCACCTGGGGCCCGCTCTACCTCTCGGAGACCAAGGGCTTCGACATCAAGACCATCGGCTGGTCCACCCTCGCCATCTTCGGCGCGGGCTTCGTGGGCGAGCTGACCGGCGGCTGGATCTCCGACCGCTGGCAGGCCACCGGCGCGGGAGCCAACCGCGTGATGCGCACCCTGATGGGCATCGCGGGCGTCGCCGTCGTCGCCGGGCTCCTCGGCGTCGTCCTCGTCCCCGACGCCCTGACCGCGGTCGCGCTGCTCTCCGTCGTGCTCTTCTTCCTGCGCTGGGCCGGCCTCTACTGGTCCCTGCCCTCGATCCTCGGCGGCCGGGCCAACGCGGGCGTCGTCGGCGCCGCCATGAACCTCTCCGGCAACATCGCCGGAATCGTGACGCCCATCGCCGTCGGATTCATCGTCGGCGGTACCGGCTCCTACACCTGGGCCCTGCTCTACTTCGTCGGCGCCGGCGTCCTGTTCACCGTCTCGTCCCTCGTCATCGACTACTCCAGGAGGCTCGCCACCCGATGACCAGTCACACACCTCCCCGCCTCGGGATGCTCACACCCTCGTCCAACACCGCCCTGGAGCCGGAGACCTACGCCCTCCTGCACGGCACGAACGCCGCGACCGCCCACTTCGCCCGCGTCCCCGTCACCCGAATCGCCCTGGACGGGGACAGCGACGCCCAGTTCGACCCCGGCCCGATGCTGGCCGCGGCCCGGCAGCTCGCCGACGCCAAGGTCGACGTCATCGCGTGGAACGGCACCTCGGGTTCCTGGCTCGGCATCGAACGCGACCGCGCACTCGCCGCCGCGATCACCGCCGAGACCGGCATCCCCGCCACCACCTCCACGCTCGCCCTCCTCGACGCCTGCGCCGCGTACGGCGTCACCCGGCTCGGACTCGCACTGCCCTACACCCAGGACGTGTGCGAGCGGATCGTCGACACGTACGCGAAGGAGGGGATCACCTGCTCCCTCGCGGAGCCGTTCGGCGAGGACGACAACGAGGCCTTCGCCCGGATCCCCGCCGCCCACGTCGCCCGCCAGATCGAGCAGGCCGCCGAGGACGACACGCACGCGGTGGCCGTCCTCTGCACGAACGTGCACGGCGCCTCGGAGGCCGAACGCCTCGAACAGGCCCTGCGCATACCGGTGTTGGACTCGGTCACCGTCACCCTCTGGAAGGCCCTCGACCTCGCGGGCGCCGCGCCCCGCCTCACCGGCCACGGCGACCTGCTCTGCTCGGGCAGCCTGCGAGCCCTGATCCAGGACACGCTCACCGGCCTCCTCGCCGCGACCGGCGCCGACCGCACCACGTTCCGCGTCGACCTGCCCGACCTCGGCCTGCACGTCGACCTCACCGCCGGAGAGGCGCTGCGCCCCGGCGTCCGCCCCATCCGCCGCGACGCCTCGCTCGACCAGCGCAACCTGAACACCGTCGTATGGCTCGAACAGCACCGGAGGCCCCTGATTCAGCCCCACTTCCAGGCGGACCCCCACCCACCGCAGGCCCTCATCGACGTCTACGGAGTGCAGGCCCAGATGCTCGCCCCCGTGGAGACCGGCGGAGCCATGACCGGCTGGATCTCCGTCCACAGCATGGCCGAACGCGACTGGACGCCCACCGACACCGCCGCGCTCGACGACGCCGTCGCCCGTATCCGTACCGCCCTGTGAGCTAGGAGCCGCCCCCATGAAGGACATCAAGATCGCCCTCGGAGTCGACGTCGACGCCGTCGCCGGCTGGCTCGGCAGTTACGGCGGCGAGGACTCCCCGAACGACATCCAGCGCGGCGTCTTCGCCGGCGAGATCGGCACCCCGCGCCTGCTCAAGCTGTTCGAGCGCCATGGCATCCGCACGTCGTGGTTCATCCCCGGCCACTCGATCGAGACGTTCCCCGAGCAGACCCGCATGGTCGTCGAGGCGGGCCACGAGATCGGGGCGCACGGCTACAGCCACGAGAACCCCATCGCGATGTCCCCCCAGCAGGAGGAGGACGTCCTCGCGAAGTCCGTCGAACTGATCGAGCAGTTCACCGGCCGCAGGCCCAAGGGCTACGTCGCCCCCTGGTGGGAGATGTCCGAGTCCACCGCCGCACTGCTCCACAAGTACGGCTTCTCCTACGACCACTCCCAGAACTACCGGGACTTCACCCCCTTCTACGCCCGCGTGGGCGACTCCTGGACGAAGATCGACTACTCCGGTCAGGCGAAGGACTGGATGAAGCCCCTCATCCACGGTCACGAGGTCGACCTCGTCGAGTTCTGCGGCAACTGGTACGTGGACGACCTCCCGCCCATGATGTTCAACAAGCACTCCCACAACAGCCACGGCTATGTGTCCCCGCGCGCGCTCGAACAGGACTGGAAGGACCAGTTCGACTGGGTCCACCGCGAGCTCGACTACGCGGTCGTCCCGGTGACCCTGCACCCGGACGTCTCGGGCCGCCCCCAGGTGCTGCTGATGCTGGAACGCTTCATCGACTACGTCTCGGCCCACGAGGGAGTCTCCTTCTGCACCCTGGAGGACGCGGCCGACGACTTCCGCCGCCGCTTCCCGTTCGAGTCCAAGGAGAGGCCCGTCGACATGCGGTGAGTTCCGCGGGGAACGACAGTCAGAGAGAGGACAGTCGTTACGGCGACGGTCCCACAGACGACGGACGGTCCCATCGTGGAGGGTGCGCCATGACCACGTACGTGTTGATCCCCGGAGCCGGCGGCTCGGCCTGGTACTGGCACGCAGTCAGTGACGAACTGAGCCGCCGGGGGCGCGACGTCGTCTCCGTGGACCTCCCGGGGGACGATCCCCGGGCGGGTCTTCCGGAGTACGTGGACACGGTCGTCAACGCGGTCGGTGACCGGACCGACCTGGTGGTCGTGGGGCAGTCCCTCGGCGGGTTCACCGCGCCGCTGGTCTGCCCCCGCCTGCCCGTGTCGCTCCTCGTACTGGTCAACGGGATGATCCCGCGGCCCGGCGAGACACCGGGGGAGTGGTGGGCCAACACCGGCCAGGAGGCGGCCCGCCGCGCGAACGACGCGCGCGAGGGCCGCGACCCCGACGCGGAGACCGACCTGGAGACGTACTTCCTGCACGACCTGTCGCAGGCTCAGATCGACGCGTCGGCGGAGCACAACCAGGACGAGTCCGAGGCGGCCTTCGCCACACCGTTCACCCTCGACGTGTGGCCGGCGGTGGAAACCCGGGTGGTGGCCGGCCGCGACGACCGCTTCTTCCCCGCCGACTTCCAGCGCCGGGTGGCGGAGGACCGGCTCGGCATCATTCCGGACGAGGTACCGGGCGGGCATCTGGCGGCGCTGAGTCACCCGATGGAGCTAGTCGACCAGCTGGAGGCCTACGTCAAGGAGAGCGCCTGACGTCCGCCGGCGACCCCGGTGGCGTGACTCATCCGTCAGGACGAGCGCCCGGCCCACTCATCCGTCGTGCCCGGCGCCGTTCCACCCGCCGGGGATCACTTCCGGTCGTCATCGTCGTAGCGTCGAGGTCATGACGCAGACCCTGTACGGCCGGATCTACCTCACGGCCTACGACACCCCCGCCCACGACCTCTACGACCGTACGAGGACCGGGTTCCTGCTGCGGGCCGCCGTCCTGGCCGAGCTGGCGATCCGGGGGAACCTCGTCGCCTCCCACGGCGATGTGTCCGTCGCGGAGCCGGGACCGACCGGCGATCCGGTCCTCGACCTGACGCTCGACCACGTCGCGCGCGACCGGCGCGGCTGGAAGTCCTGGATCAGGCACGACCGCAAGGAGACACTGCTCGCGGTCGAGGACCGGCTCGTCGCCCAGGGAGTGCTTGCCGTCGAGGAGAAGAGGTCCTTCGGCCGGTCCCGGCGCGAGGTGACGGTGCGGGACGCGTCCGCCGTCACCTCGCTCCAGGCAACGGCGACCGGGCTCCTGCACGGCACCGAGCCCGCCACGCTGATCGCGCCCGCCGACGCCGCGCTGGTAGCCCTGGCCGCCGCCGGCGGCATCCGGTCGGTCGTCTCCCGCGCGGACGCCCACGCCCGCAAGGAACGCATCGAGAAACTGACCGGACGCCTCGACGCCGTGGCCCCCGGCCTGGGCAAGGCGATCGGCGGCCTCGGCATGACGATGGTGGCGGCGCAGGGTGGGCTGGGCGGCGGCTGACCCGGTCACGCCGGGCGGCCCACGGAGCGGGGCGCGTCGTACTCGGCGACGACAACCCCCTGCAGACCCGCTCGCTCCTGAGCGATGAGTACCGGCTCCTCGCGCGCGACCTCGGCTTCGCGCACTCGCGCTCAAGGCCCCCGACCGGGCCGCCGCCGAGGCCGGGTTAGTGGACGACGGGACGCGCGCCGCACTACGCCGACGTGCGGCTCAAGTCGTACGGCCAGAGGAGGCCTCCCCGCGTCACAGGCCGTGACGCCGGCTGCCGAGAACCCGCTCGGACACCCGGCGTTCGGCCTCCGGGGAGAAGTCGGAGAAGCCGGAGACGTCTGACACATCGGAGAAGTCGGCGCGCCGCGCTTCTACGGCGTCCCGGGTCTCCTCCGCCATCAGGTCCGCGTTGATGGCCGCGGCCGCACGCAGTCCCGCGGCGGCCGAGCCGATGACCTGCTCGGTGAGCTCGGTGACGTTGCCCGCCGCCCACACGCCCGGTACGGCAGTGCGACCGGTGGGGTCGGCGGGGACGCGCGTGCCGATCACCATGCCGTTCATCTCCTGCGCGGACGCTTCGAGCCCCAAGGAGCCGAGGAAGCCGGCGCGCGCGGTGAACCGGGGCGCGACCACCAGCGCGTGGACCGGCACGAGCGTCCCGCGCTCCAGGCGCGCCCCCGCCAGCCGGCCGTTCTCGCTCTCCAGCGCGCTCACCGTGCCGTCGACCACGCTGATGCCGCGGGCGGCGAGCTGCTCGTACTCCTCGTCGCCGGGCTCGGGCGCCGTGTGCAGGAAGAGGGTGACGCTCTTGGTCCACTGCCGCCACATCAGGGCCTGGTGCACCGCGGCCGGTCCCGTCCCGAGGACGCCGACCGCCTGGTCGCGGACTTCCCAGCCGTGGCAGTACGGGCAGTGCAGGACGTCCGAGCCCCACAGTGCGGCAAGGCCGGGCACCTCCGGCAGCTCGTCCACCAGGCCCGTCGTGACCAGGAGGCGGGCGGCCCGCACCTCGCCGCCGTCGTCGAGCACGACCCGGAATCCGTCGCCGTCGCGCTCGGCCGTGGCGACGCGGCCCGTCACGATCTCCCCGCCGTACCGGCGCACCTCCCCGCGGCCGGTGGCCAGTAGCTCGCCGGGGGGTGTGCCCTCGCGGCCCAGGTAGTTGTGCACGCCGTCGGCCGGGGCGTTGCGCGGCTCACCCGCGTCGATCACGAGGACCGAGCGGCGCGCCCGCCCCAGGGTCAGCGCCCCGCTCAGCCCGGCGGCTCCACCGCCGATCACCACGACGTCGTAGCGCTGCTCGTCCTGCGAAGGGTGAACACTCATCGTCGGCTCCATCCGTTGCCTCGTCTGCCGGCTGACCTGCTCGCTCAGGTGATCACTCATGGGGATCGCCTCCATTCGCCACCGAGACTGCGCCGACCCCGTCCCGATTGACAAAGTTCTTTGCCGTAAGAGCAAAATCGAGGCATGAGCGACGACGAGTTCACCCCGGTCCTGGCCGGCGTGGGGCCGCGGCTGCGCGCCCTGCGGCACGAGCGCGGGACGACCCTGGCCCAGCTGAGCGAGGAGACCGGGATCTCACTGAGCACCCTCTCGCGCCTGGAGTCCGGGCAGCGCAAGCCCACGCTGGAACTGCTGCTGCCGCTGGCCAAGGCCCACCACGTGGCGCTCGACGAGCTGGTCGGCGCCCCCGACACGGGCGACCCCCGCATCCACCCGCGCCCCATCACCCGCCACGGCCACACCTTCATCCCGCTGACCCGGCACCTCGGCGGCCTGCACGCCTACAAACAGATCATGCCGGTGCGCGAACTCGGCGAGGGCGTGCGGCCCGAACAGAAGACGCACGAGGGCTACGAGTGGCTCTACGTGCTCACCGGCCGCCTGCATCTGGCCCTCGGCGAGCACGACCTCGTCCTGACGGCCGGCGAGGCCGCCGAATTCGACACGCGCACCCCGCACGGCTTCGCCAACGCCGGTACGTACCCCGTCGAGTTCCTCTCCCTGTTCGGCCCCCAGGGCGAACGGCTCCACGTGCGGGCACGGCCGAGCGAGGGATGAGTTCCTACGCGGGCTTCGCGTCGTCGGCGCCGAACCGGGCGTAATACACCAACACGGGGCGCAGACCGCGGCGTTCGTAGAGGCGCTGCGCCCCGGTGTTCGCGGCCAGTGTGCCGATGATCAGGTCGGCGACGCCCATGCGGTCCAGTTCGGCGTCGACCAGGTCGAGCAGGAGCGTGCCGATGCCATGGCCGCGCTCGGCCGGAAGGACGGACAGCGTCTGGAGCTCGGCGATGCGGTCGCCGGTCACCCAGGTGTCGTCGGGACCCTCCTCGATCTGTACGAAGGCGTAGCCGACAGGCTGCCCGTCCCGTTCGGCGAGCAGGACGAACGAGCCCTCGTCGAGGATCCAGCGCCGGTAGCACTCGCGGCGCAGCTCCCAGGAACTCCCGTCGGGGAAATAGGTGAACCCGGGCTGCACGGACTGGTGATGGGCGTGCAGCGCGAGCCACAGGGGCGCGAGGCGGTCGATGAACTCGGCCCCTGCCTTGCGGACCGTGATGTCGCCGTCGGTGTGCCGGGCCTGGCTCGTATCCACGGACTTCTCGCCTCTCGTGTGCCGGTGCGGGGCGTGCGGGCCCGCCCCTTCGATGTGAGCGGTTACTACCCGTCAAATCGCCGCCGCCATAGTAAAAGGCAGAAACATTCCGAGCCCTCTTGCGAGTGCATAGCAAACGCTTACATGCTGTCGCGCAGCCCGCACACCACCGAGTCCGAGGAGAGACGATGAAGCCGCAACGTCTGGCCACAGCCGCCGGAGCCGCCGTACTGCTCACGTTGGGTGCGGCGGGCGAGAGTTGGGCCTCGACGCCCACCGTCCGCTGGACGACGGGCGCACCGACGCCCGTCACCGAACTGACCCTGCCGATGTCGTTCGAGTCGGCACCCGACGCGTCCGGCATCTACTTCGCGTACTACACCACCCTGGAGAGCGGGACCCGGCCGTACGCGGGCTTCCAGCCCAAGCCGGCCGTCAACGGAAAGCCCACTCTCCAGGCCATCTTCAGCTCCTTCAACGCCAACGCCACCACCACGGACAGCCACTGCACGTATGGCGCCGACGGAGGAGCCGGCGTCAGCTGCGCCGTCCAATTCCCCTACACGAAGGGCACGATGTACGCCGTCGAGCTCTCGCGGGTGAGCGACGACGGTACGACGCAGCTGATGAACGGTGAGGTCGTCGACACCGAGACCGGCGCCGATGTCGCACACATCGGCAGCTTCAGGCTCCCGGTCGCGTCCGGCCGGTTCAAGGCCGCCGACCAGGGGTTCATCGAGCCGTATCTGACGGCGGGCTGCTCGCAGCAGGTCACCGTCACCTACGGCAAGCCCGTAGGGAAGGAGGGGGGCAACACGTACACGGGAAGCCTCCCGACCGTCACCGACCCCGCGTCCGGGAGCTGCCTGAGCAGCACGTCGACCGACACAGCGGCCGGGCGCCAGGTCACGGTGACGGGTGACAAGTTCACGCCCGCCGGCTGAACACGTCACGCGGGCGGGGCGGACATGACCCCCTATCCTGGGGCCATGTCCGCCCCTGAACTGATCCGTATCGTCTCCCGCGACTCGCCCATGGCGCTGGCCCAGGTGGAGCGCGTACGCGCCGAACTGGCCGCCCTGCACCCGGAGATCCGCACGACGGTCGTCCCCGTCAAGACGACCGGTGACAAGTGGATGGGCGACCTGTCCCTGGTCGAGGGGAAGGGGGCGTTCACCAAGGAGGTCGACGCCGCGCTGCTCGCCGGTGAGGCCGACCTCGCGGTGCACTGCGTCAAGGACGTGCCCGCCGACCGGCCCCTGCCCGCGGGAACGGTGTTCGCCGCGTTCCTCAAGCGGGACGACATCAGGGACGCCCTCATCCACCCGGACGGCCTGACGCTTGATCAACTCCCCTCCGGCACACGGATCGGCACCTCCTCCGTGCGCCGCATCGCCCAGATCGCCGCCGCGTACCCGCACCTCGAGTGCGTGCCGATGCGCGGCAACGCGAACCGGCGCCTGGAGAAGCTCGCGGCGGGCGACGCCGACGCGCTCCTCCTTGCCGCCGCCGGCCTCGAACGCATCGGTCGTACGGATGTGATCACGGAGATCCTGTCGGCCGAGGTCATGTGCCCGCCGATCGGCGCCGGGATCCTGGCTCTGCAGTGCCGTGAGGGCGACACCGATCTGATCGACACGATCTCGGGGCTCGGTGACCCCGACGCCCATCGCGAGGCGAGTGCGGAGCGCATGTTCCTCCACGTGCTCCAGGGGCACTGCAACAGCCCCATCGCAGGGTTCGCCAGGGCGGAGCGCAGCGGTGATCTGTCGCTGCGGGCCTGTGTGTTCACCCCCGACGGGAAGACCGTGCTCAACGCGCACGAGTGGGCCGGCCCTCTCGACCCCGCCACCCTCGGCACCTCGGTCGCCGTGGCCCTGCTGCGCCAGGGAGCGCGTGAGCTGATCGACTCGATCGGGCATTGAACACCCGGCCCGTCACCGCGAGGCGAGCCACTCGCCGTACCACGCGAGGGGGCGGTATCCAGGGTCCAAGGTCTCGCCGAGCGGTGTGGGGTGCGCGTGTCGAAGGTCGTCTCGTAGGCGGGCGTCCGACGGTCAGGCGGTCTCGGCGGCCGTGTACCGCCAGAAGTCGCGCATCAGCGCAGGCGGGGTCGGACCGGTCATTTCCACCTGCGTGAGCAGGATGCCGACCGCGCCCGTGGACGGGACGAGGTGCGCCGCGGTCCCGGTGCCGCCGACCCAGCCGTAGCGGCCCCTGACGTTCCAGGAATCGTTGGGTGCCACGTCGACCGAGCCGCCGAAGCCCCAGCCCTGGCCCTCCGTGAACAGGCCGCTGGCTTCGCGCTGGGCGGCCGTCAGGTGATCCGTCGTCATCTGCCGTACCGCGTCGGACGACAGGAGCCGCCGGCCGCCCGCGACCCCCTCCGCGAGCAGCATCCTGGCGAAGGCGTACCAGTCGTCGGCGGTCGAGACGAGCCCGCCCGCGGCGGACGGGAACTCGGGCAGGCTGCTCCACTGTCCGTCCGGCGTGTCCGCCGGTTCGAGGCCGCCCTCCGCGCGCGGGCGGTAGGACGTGGTGAACCGGTCCAGCTTGCCGGCCGGTACCTCGAATCCGGTGTCGGTCATCCCGAGCGGTTCGAAGACGCGCTCGGCGAGGAAGTCCGGCAGCGCGCTCCCCGACACACGGGAGATCAGCACCCCCTGGATGTCGGAACACGTGTTGTACAGCCACGCCTCACCCGGCTGGTTGAGCAGCGGGATACGGGCGAGACGCGCCATCCACTCGTCGGGCGCCGGGACGTGCTGGGGGGAGAGGCCGTGTTTCTGGAGGCCGAAAAGGGACTGGACCGCCGGCAGCGAGAAGTCGGACGGGAAGCCCCATCCCGCGCGGAACGTCAGCAGATCGGCCACCGTGATCGGCCGGGCCGCGGGGACCACGTCGTCGACGGGAGCGTCCGGTGTGCGGACCACGACCGGTTTCGCGATCTCGGGAAGCCACCGGTCGACCGGGTCGTCCAGCGCGATCCGTCCCTCGTCGACCAGCATCATCACCGCGGCGGCCGTGATGGGCTTGGTGATCGAGGCGATCCGGAAGATCGAGTCCCGGGTCATCGGGGAGCCGCCATCGAGGGCGGTCGAGCCGGCGGTCTCCACCTCGACCCGGTCATCACGGGCCACCAGCGCCACCGCCCCCGGCAGCGAGCCGTCACGGACGTGCGGCGCGAAAATGTCCTGCAAGCTGGTCATCGGTCCACCTTCTTGAGTGTGGTGTCGAAGGGGAGACTCCCCACGCGGCGCGGAATCATCGGCCGGGGCGCCGCCGACGCACCCGAAAGACGGCGGGGAGGAGGCCGGATGACCCAAGAGGCGACAGCGATGAGGCCCTGGCGGTTCGTGGTCTGGTTCGGCGTGGTCAGCCTCCTCGCCGACTTCGTCTACGAGGGCGCCCGCTCGGTGACCGGCCCGCTCCTCGCCTCGCTCGGCGCATCCGCGGCCGTCGTCGGCGCGGTGACGGGAGCGGGCGAGGCGGCGGCGCTCCTGCTGCGCCTCGGCTCGGGACCGCTGGCCGACCGCAGCGGCCGGTTCTGGGGGTGGGCGATCGCCGGTTACGCGCTGACCGTCGCCAGCGTCCCTCCGCTCGGCTCGACCGGAGTGCTGTGGGCGGCCTGCGCGCTCGTCATCGCCGAGCGGGTCGGCAAGGCGGTGCGCTCACCCGCCAAGGACACGCTGCTCTCGCACGCGGCGGCGGCCACCGGGCTCGGCAAGGGGTTCGCGGTGCACGAGGCACTGGACCAGGTGGGCGCGTTGCTCGGCCCGCTGACGGTGGCGGGGATGCTGGCTCTGACGGGCGACGACTACGGGCCCACGCTCGCGGTCCTCGCGGTGCCCGGCGTCGCCGTACTCGCCCTGCTCGTATGGCTGCGGCGCCAGGTTCCCGACCCGGCGGCCTACGAACGCGCGGTCGCACCCAAGAGCGAGAAGTTGCATCCCGGCGCCCGACTGCCGCGCGACTTCTGGGTGTACGCGTCCTTCACCGCCGCGACGATGACCGGCTTCGCGACGTTCGGTGTGCTCTCCTTCCATCTCGTCGCGCGCGGGCTCGTCCCGACCGCCGCCGTCCCCCTGCTCTACGCGGCCGCGATGGCCGTCGACGCGCTGGCGGCACTGGCGACCGGGTGGCTGTACGACCGGGTCGGGGCACGCGTGCTGATCGTCCTGCCGGTCCTCTCGGCGGCCGTGCCCGCGCTCGCGTTCACCGACTCCCTCGCGCCGGTCGTGCTCGGCGCCCTGGTGTGGGGCGCGGCGACCGGTGTGCAGGAGTCCACCCTGCGTGCGGTCGTGGCCGCTCTTGTCGCGCCGGGCCGCAGGGCGACGGCGTACGGTGTCTTCGCCGCGGTCGTGGGTGTGGCCGCGTTCGCCGGAGGAGCGCTGACCGGGGTGCTCTACGACATCTCGATCCCTGTGCTGATCGCGGTGGTGGCCGCGATCCAGGCCGCGGCCGTACTCCTGCTGGCCGTCACCGGCTTCCGAAGTCACAGGGTCCGCCACAGGTGACAGGCCGGACAACACGCCTGTGATGTACGTCAGTTGAGTCTGAACGCCGGTCGTGGACCTCCGATCCGCGACGCGCGAGGTCCCGATTCGGCCGCACGTCTCGGCGGGCGGAGGGAGTTGCGCATAGGCTTCGCGCCATGCTGCGCCTCGTCGATGCCTGTTCGGGCCTTCCCGTCGCTCCGGTGATGCACCGGAGCGTGGTGCGCATCGGCGTGCCGGTGGCCCTTCCCGAGGGCGGCGAGGGGCTTTCCGACGTGCGGGCGATGCTCGTCGCCGACGTCCTGACCCGCGTACTGGAACTGTCGGGAACCATCGCGTACACGGGGCTGATCTGCCCGGACGGGACCGACGAGCGACGCGCGGCGCTCCAGGTGCGGGCCGCCGAACTCGGCATGCACCCGGCCGCCGCCCACGGCGACGAGCGGGGCGTGGTGGGTGAGCTGGGCGGGCCGTTCGCCGTCCGTCTGAGCCGGAGCGAGGAAGCACCGGACGAGGCGGACGGGGACGTCATCCGGCTCGGTGTCGCCGACGCCCACGCCGCTGACGGTGTCGCGGACAGGGCCGACGACCCCCTGGCCCTGCGCCTCACCCTGATGACCGAGCCGCGCACCGAGACGCTGAGCCTGGATCCCGCGTCGGTGTCCGTCGCCCATCACACGCTGCTGCGCTGGCGCCACGCAGTGGCCACCTGGGCGGACAGCCCTTCGCGGCCCATGCCGGGACCTGCCCGCGACAGCATTCGCGACTGCCTGGAGGACGACCTCGACCTGCCCGGGGTGCTGCGCACGCTGCACCGCCTGGAGCACTCGGGGGACGCCCCGGCCGGAGCGCTCTTCGAGACCTTCGCGTACGTGGACCGGGTACTCGGCCTGGACCTCGTACGCGACGTCGGCAGGGGACCCGCGCCGCCGCGGCCGCTGAAGTAGCCGGCCGCCGGCGTTGCGGTTCCTCACATGTTCTTGGCGCCCGCCCTGATCGCCTCGCGGATGCGGGTGTACGTGCCGCAGCGGCAGATGTTGCGGATCTCGTCGAGGTCCGCGTCGGTGATGTCGCGGCCGTCCTCGGCAGCACGCCGGACCTTGGCGACCGCTGTCATGATCTGGCCCGGCTGGCAGTACCCGCACTGCGCGACGTCGAGGTCGAGCCAGGCCTCCTGCATCGGGTGGAGGTCCTTGCCCACGGTGGCGGGCAGCCCTTCGATGGTGGTGACCTCGTCGTCGGGGGCGATCTTCGACACCGGCACCGAACACGGGTTGAACGCCTTGCCGTTGATGTGCGACGTACAGGCCTGGCACACGCCGAGGCCGCAGCCGTACTTGGGTCCCGTGACGCCGAGCAGGTCGCGCAGAACCCACAGCAGCCGTACGTCGTCCTCGGCCTCGACCGTAATCTGCTCGCCGTTGAGCTTGAAGGTGTGACTGGGCATGGCGGGGCTCCTCAGAAAGCGCGGTCGAGACCGTCGGTGGGGGACTGGGGTGTGGACGGTTCGAGCGGCAGCGGGTCGAAGGAGAGGGTGGCGTGGTTGATCGGGAAGCTCGTCGGCAGCGTGCCCGTGGCACGGGCGTAGGCGCAGGCGATGGCCGCGAACGCGGGCGCGACACCCAGCTCGCCGGCCCCTGACGGCTTGTCACCGGTGGACGGCATGACGATGACCCGAAGGTGGGGCGGAGTGTTCCACTGCCGCGTGTAGAAGTACTCGTCCCAGCTGCCCTCCAGCGGGATGCCGTCCTTGATGTGCAGGCTGGAGGTGAGCGCCATGGCGAGCGCGTCGTTCATCCCGCCCATCATCTGGGCTTCAAGACCGCGGGGGTTGATGGCGAACCCGGCGTCAACGACCATCAGGGCGCGGGTCACGCGCGGGCCGGTGACACCGTCCCTGACCTTGCGGTTCACCGTCTCGGGCCGGCAGTCGATCTCGACGAGTGAGGCGACCGCGCCGCGGTACTCCGTGTGCAGCGCGATCCCCTGCGCGACACCGGCGGGCAGCGCCCTGCCCCACTCCCCGGCCTCAGCCGCCTTGTCCAGGACGGCGCGCAGGCGCTCCTCCTTGAGGAACTCGCGGCGGAACGCGACGGGGTCCTTGCGCATCTTCGCGGCCAGTTGGTCGACGACGAGTTCGCGCGCACACGCCACATTGGGCGAGTAGATGTTGCGCATGCTGCCGGTGTTGAACTTCAGCGGCACCTCGTTGAGGAGCTGCGTGGTGACACCGAAGTTGTACGGCGTGGACTGGGTCAGCTGGAAGATGGTCTCGGCGAACGTGAGGTTGCCGGCCACGGGCAGCTTCGCCGCCGTCGACGTGATCATCTCTCCGAGCCCGTGCCCGAAGTCGGTCTGCGAACTGGTGTGGCGCTGCTCGTAGCTGACGACGTTGCCGAGCGCGTAGGTGGCGCGCACCCGCGAGACGCACATCGGATGGGTCCTGCCCTGCCGGAAGTTGTCGGTCCGCGACCACGACAGCTTGACCGGCTTGCCCATCTTCTGCGAGATCTCGGCGGCCTCGGCGGCCACGTCGTGGAAGAGGTGCCGCCCGAACGAGCCGCCGCCCTCCACCACATGGACCGTGACGGCCGTCTGCGGCAGCCCGAGCCGGTCGGCGATGTCGCGCTGCGCCACGATGGGGACCTTGAGGCTCGCCCAGATCTCGGCGCGGTCCGAGCGCACGTCGGCTATCGCGTTGTCCGGCTCCAGCGGGCTGTTGCTGGCGAACGCGAAGCTGAACTCGGCGTCGATCTTCTTCGTGAGGAGCGGCGGCACGACCATGGGCAGCGCCGCGGCTCTGAGCTTGGCGAGGACGGTGTCGTCCGACTCCTTGTCCACGGTGCCGGGGCCCCAGGTCACTTCGAGCGCGCGCAGTGCGTCGATGCACTGGCCGAACGTCTCGCCGCGTACCGCGACACCGTGCTCGACGGTGGCGACATCGGTGATGCCCGGCATGTTCCTGACGGCGTCGGCGTTCGCGACCGAGACCACCGTGCCGTTGACCGTGGGCGGCCTGCGCACCATCGTCGGCTTGGCGTCGGACACGTGAAGGTCCATGCCGAACTTCTTGCGTCCGGTCACGATGTCCCGTGCGTCGATACGGTTCTGCGGTGTGCCCAGGATCGTGAAGTCGGACGCGGACTTGAGGTGGGCGGAGGCGGTGACGGTCCGCGCGCTGGCGGCGGCCTCGGCGAGCGAGCCGTACGTCGCGCTCTTCGCGGCTCCGTGCGTGATCACGCCGTCCCGCGTGGTCAGTTCGGACTCCGGTACGCCCCACTGCTGCGCGGCCGTGGCGACGAGCCGCTGTCTGGCGACGGCCGCGGCCGAGCGCACCGGGAGGTAGATGCTGCGCATCGAGTTGGAGCCGCCGGTCAGCTGGTTCATCAGGAGTTCCGGGCGGGCGTCGGCCAGGGACACCCGTACCTTCGCCAGCGGGAGATCCATCTCCTCGGCGATCATCATGGCGACCGCCGTCGTCATGCCCTGGCCCACCTCGGCGCGCGGGACCGCGAACGACGCCGTCCCGTCCGCGTGCACCTGGACGGAGATGAGACCGGACGTGGGCGCCGCCGCCAGGGTCTGCATGTCACCGAGGTCGAAGAGCTCCTCCGGCTGCGGCAGCGAAGGCACCGCGGCCTCGGCGGACTCGCCGCCCACGGCGTCCAGGCCGAGGCGCGCGCCGACGGCGAGCGTGGGAGCGGCGAGCAGGTACGCGAGGACCCTGCGCCGTCCGGGACCGCCGGGACTTCCAGGTTGTGCGGCTTCTTCTACGGGCTCGCGTGGCGAACGGCTCTGTTCTGCCATGGGGGTGCCTCCCGGCGCACGGATTGAGTTGATCAACCGGGGAGCCTAGGGCGCGGGAGGCGGGCGGGGCACACGGTGCGGGCAAACTCCACATGACTGCCACACACTGGCGTATGCGAGGCAGTTGAGACTCACGGCTCGCGGCTGCGAGAGGGTGGGCCGCCGGGACCCGCCCCCGCCCGGCAGGACTCAGCCCAGCGGTACGTCGAGCCGGGCCTTGCGGTGGCTGAACGTCGCGATGGAGTGCGGGCCGTGGTAGTTGCCGAGACCGCTCTCGCCGACTCCGCCGAACGGCAGCTCGGGGACGCGGAGGTGGGCCATCGGCATCCCGAATCCGATGCCGCCGGAGGACGTCTCGTCGGCGAGACGGCGCCGGGTGTCCTCGCTCTCGGTGAAGCCGTAGAGGGCGAGCGGCTTGTCGCGGTCGTTGATGAACTCGATGGCCTCGTCGAGCCCGGCGACCTCGACGATGGGCAGGACGGGACCGAAGATCTCCTCGCGCATGACCGGCTCGTCGGGCTTCACGCCGGTGAGGACGGTCGGCGCGATGTAGGTGTCGTCGCGGTCGGTCTGCCCGCCGAAGGCCGTCGTCCCGGAGTCGAGCAGTGCCAACACCCGGTCGAAGTGCCGCTCGTTGACGATGCGGCCGTACGCGTCCGAGGTCTGCGGGTCGGTGCCGAACATCCCCTCGACCGCCTTGGCGAGCGCGGCGGCGAGCGCGGGGGCGGTCTCCGGGTCGGTCAGCACATAGTCGGGGGCGACACATGTCTGCCCGGCGTTACGGAACTTGGCACCCGCGAGGCGCTCGGCGACACGGTTCAGATTGACGTCGCGGTCCACGAACGTCGGTGACTTTCCGCCCAGTTCGAGGGTGACCGGGGTGAGGTACTCGGCGGCGGCCCGCATGACGATGCGGCCGACCATGCCGTTGCCGGTGTAGAAGATGTGGTCCCAGCGCTGGGCGAGCAGCTCGGTGGTCTCCGGGATGCCGCCCTCGACGACGGCGACGGCCTCCTTGTCGAGGTACTCGGGCACCAGTCGGGCGATCAGCGCGGACGTCGCCGGGGTGACCTCGCTCGGCTTGAGGACGACGGTGTTGCCGGCCGCGAGCGCGCCCACGAGCGGCACGAGCAGCAACTGCACCGGGTAGTTCCAGGGCGCGATGATGAGGACGGTGCCGAGCGGGTCGTACTGCGTTCCGGCGGCCGAACCGTCGGGCAGTCCCGCGAGGGCGCCGGACGCCACGGGCCGGGGGCGAAGCCACTCGTCGAGATGGTTCAGGGTGTGGTCGATCTCCCTTACGGGGAAGTCGATTTCGGTGGCGAAGGCGTCGGCGCGCGGCTTGTGCAGATCGGCGTACAGGGCGTCCGCGATGTCACCGCGGTGCTCGGTGAACATGGCGCGCAGGCGGGTGAGCTGCTCCTTGCGCCAGGCGAGCGGCTTGGTGCGGCCACTGGCGAAGGTGGCGTGGAGGCGGGCGACGAGGTCTTCGATGTCGGTCACGAGGGGGCTCCTGCGAGGGGGTGCCCGGCGGGTGTCGAGCGGGAGGTCAGGGGCGGGGAGAGCGCGGCGGTGGCCTGCGGTCGGCACAGTGTGGCCAGTCAGGCGGGGTGCGTCGCGGATCCGGACGTCGCCCCGCCGCGCGTTGTCACCCGCGAGGTGCACTCAGATACGGGTCTGGTGAGGAGCCCTGCGAGCAGCGCGTCCGTGGCCGGGGTGAACAACTGCGGCGCGTCGGACACCGACTCCAGGCCGACCACCAGGGCGATGCAGATGTCCGCGGCCTCGGCGGGTTCCACGGCGGCGGGGGTGCCCGCCTCCGTGAACAGGTCGGTCAGCAGCCGGCGCAGATCCGCGGTGAACGTGTGGAAGGTGTCGCCGAACAACCGGGCCTTGGCATCGAGCAGCTCGGCGGAGTGCGGCGAGTCCCCAGCGAGGCGAAGCACCAGGTCGAGCTTGGCGGCCAGGACACCCCGGACGCGCTCGGCCACGGGGGTGTCCTCGGCGGCGGCCGCCCGCCGGGCCCGCTCCAGCGCCTGCGTGTGCAGACGCCCCGCGAGCCGGCGGAAGGCGTCGTCCTGCGTCCTTGACGTCCACGTCCTTGTTGCGTACGTACTGTTGAAGTGCTCTCCTCCCTTCGCAAGCTCAGGAAGGAGATTCCCACCTACCTTGCGGTGGCGGGCTTGGCGCCACGGGTGCGCCTGACGACTGCCCTTCCGGCAGCCGGGATCGCCACGAGGCCGATCCTGTACAGGTGCAAGATGTTCCGTGCTGCGTTCCAGTCGGCGTTGCCGGACCAGCCGCAGTCTGGGTTCTTGCACACGAACGTGGCCTGGCCCTCCCGGCTGCCCGCTGTGGTCAACCCACAGGCTGAACAACGCAGGGAGGTGCCAGGGGCGGGGACCTTGACGAGGGTGCCGCCGTGGCGGCCGGTCTTGTACGTCAGCATGGTCACGGTGCGGCCCCATGCCTCCTGGCTGATGGACCGGTTCAGGCCGGACTTCTGCGCGACGTTGACTCCGGGGTTCTCGCAAGTGCCCTTGGCCGACTTGACCATGTTCGTGATGGTGAGTTGTTCGACCACGACCGTGCCGTAGGTGCGGGCGAGGTTCGTTGTGGTCTTGTGCTGCCAGTCAATGACTCGGCGCGTGGCTTTTGCGCGGAGCTGCTTGATCTGGTCGTAGGTGTGGTTCAGCCGGTTGGAGATGCGCTCCTTCGGCTTGCGGAAGGACTTGCGGTGCGCGGCCCGTTGTTCGAGGCGGAGCAGCTTGGCCTTTTCATCCGGGTTCAGCCACTTGTCCCGGTCGGCGGTGCCATCCGGGAGCCGGGCGAGCCGTCCGTGATCCTGATGGTTGCCATCGGACAGGGCAAGGGGAAGGTTGACCCCGGCGTCGATGCCGATCTCAGGGCCCGTGTGCGGCTCAGGCTTAGATTCCAGAGTCAGGACGCGGAAGGCGATATGCCATCCGAGTCCATCTTTGACCAACCGCGCCCCGGTGATCCGGTTCTCCCTGTTGGCGAGCTTGCCGACCGGGAGATCCTTGGTCCAGCGGAACCGGACACGTCCGACCTTGGGGATGTTGACCATGCCCCAACGGCGGTGCACACGGGTGATCTGGAGATCGCGGCCCTGCGGGATGTCGACGGACATGACGGTGCGCAAACGGGCCTTGAAGTTCGGCTCGTCCGCCCGCCGGTCCCAGCAGTTCTTCCACGCCTGGACGTATGTTTTCAGCACCGCCTGCCCGGCCTGGGCGGGGAGCACGGCGAGCCAGTCGATCTCCCTGCGGGCCTGGCGGATCGCCGCATCGGCGGCGGCCAGGGAACGCTTGTCCTTGGGGAGCATCGTCCACCAGTCGTGCAGGCAGTTCCACATGGTGCGGGCCGCGTGCGCCTGGTCGTCGATGAGCCGGGCCTGTGCAGGCGTCAGCGCCAGCCGGGCACGATGCCCGAACTGCCGCTTCTCCCAGACAAGTTCGTTCATCACGATCACTCTACTGCGGTTGGCCTATCCCACCCCGATGGAACCCTAATCCTGATATGCGCACCGGGTGCCACGTCGTTTACAACCTGCACGTCCGCAGTTCTGAGATGGCCTCCGCCCCCGCCCTGAAGGGCAGAGCACTGGCCAAGATCAGAGGTGGCCCGCGGACCGGGACACGCCCATCGTGGAAGCGATGTCGTCCATCGTGGTGCGCCGAACGCCGTACCTGGTCAGGCAGTCGTAGGCGGCGTCGAGGACCTCGTCGAGCCGGTCGGCGCCCATCGTCAGGCCAGCTTCTTGAGGAGCTCGGCCGCCAGCGGGGCGGAGGAGGACGGGTTCTGGCCGGTGACCAGGTTGCGGTCGACGACGGTCTTCGGGGCCCACGGCTCGCCCTCCTGGAAGTCCACGCCCGCGTTGACGAGGCGGTCCTGGAGCAGCCACTTCGCCTTGTCGGCGAAGCCGGCCTGGGTCTCCTCGGTGTTGGTGAAGCCGGTCACCTTGTACCCGGCGAAGGCGTTGGTGCCGTCACTCTTGATCGCGGCGAGCATGGCGGCCGGGGCGTGGCAGACGATGCCAAGCGGCTTGCCCGTCTCCAGGGCGAGGGTGAGGAGCCTGCCCGAGTCGGCGTCGGCGGAGAGGTCCTCCATGGGGCCGTGGCCGCCGGGGTAGAAGACCGCCGCGTAGTCGTCGAGGTTCACGTCCTCCAGCTTGACCGGGTGCTGGAGTTCGGCGAAGGAGGCGAGGGCCGCCGCCACCTGGTCCGCGCCCGCCTGGCCGCCGTTGAACTCGGGTGCGAGGGAGCCCTTGTCCACGGTCGGGACGACGCCGCCGGGCGTGGCCACGACGATGTCGTGGCCCGCGGCCTTGAGGGCCTCGTACGGGGCGACGGCCTCCTCGGCCCAGAAGCCGGTGGGGTGCAGGGTGCCGTCGGCCAGCGTCCAGTGGGTGGCGCCGGTGACTACGAAAAGGATCTTCGACATGGTGAGTGCTCCGAGGGTGCGGGCCCGCGGGCCCGGAGGACGGGTTCGGATCGCGGAACCTCTGATGCTCTGTGCCCAGATCGTCAGTGTGTGGCGATGGCACCGACCGTAGGGCGGGTCTCCCATAGGAATCCAATAGGGTGGCCAATATGAGAAATAGGGATTCGAATGGGTCTCCGGGAATAGGCCGGACGGCGCACCCGGGCCCGCTGGACCTGAATCTGCTGCGCACCTTCCTGGCGGTGTACCGGTCGGGTTCCTTCACCGCGGCCGCGCGACTGCTCGGCCTGTCGCAGCCGACCGTCACCACACAGATCCGCGCGCTGGAGCGGCAGCTGGACCGCGAACTCTTCGAGCGGCTGCCGCGCGGCGTCGCTCCCGCCCCCTTCGCGGACGAGCTCGCGTCCCGCGTGGTCGACCCGCTCGACGCACTCTCGGCCGTCGCCGGACAGGGCGGCCCCGGCACGGACGCCGCGGCCGAGCCTGTCCATCTGGCGGGACCGGCCGAGATGCTGTGCCACTGCGTCCTGCCGGCGCTGGCGCCCCTGATCGAGAAGGGGGTGCGGCTGCGCGTCACCACCGGACTGACCGACCCGCTCCTGGAGGAGCTGCGCACCGGCCGGCACGACCTCGTCATCGCCACCGCCCGGCCCCGCGGCCGCAACCTGACGTCGGTGCCTCTCGCGGACGAGGAGTTCGTCCTGGTCGCCGCCCCGACCTGGGCGGACCGTATCGGCGGCCCGAATCGGATCGCCGCCGACGGACCGGGGATGCTGCACACCGTCCCGCTCATCACGTACGCGGAGGAACTCCCGATCGTCCGCCGGTACTGGCATCACGTCTTCGGCAGGCGCCTGACCTGCAAGGCCGCCGTCACCGTGCCCGACCTGCGCGGTGTCGTGTCCGCCGTGGCGGCCGGGGCCGGATTCAGCGTGCTGCCCCGCTATCTGTGCCGCGAGCTGCTCGCGGCGGGTGCGCTCATCCTCCTCCACGACCCGGAGGACCCGCCGATCAACACCGGTTACGTCGTCCAGCGCCCCGGAACGCCTGACAACCCGCACATCGCCCTCGTCCGTGACCAGCTCCTGGAGGCCGGCCGGGGCTGGTAGCCCTGGCCGGCCTCCACGCCGTGGCGGCGGCTACGCGCCCGCGGCCTCCTGCCGGATGCGCTCGAACTGCGCCCCCATGGCCTCGGAGAGTGCCTCGGCGCCGGACAGCGGGCGGACCATGACCGTGAAGTCGTCGATGAGCCCGTCCTCGTCGAGGTGGATGAAGTCGCAGCCGTTGACCTCGCGGTCGCCGACGCGGGCGACGAAGACCAGGGCGTGGTCGCGGCCGTCGGCGCTGTTGATCTCCCGTACGTAGCGGAAGTCCTCGAAGACCCGCATGACGCCCCGCAGGATCGCGGCGGTGATCGCCTTGCCCGGGTACGGGTGGAAGGCGACCGGGCTGGTGAACACGACGTTCTCGGCGAGGAGCGCCTCGACGGCGTCGGGGTCGTTCGCTCCCACGGCCTTGCGGAATGCCTGCATGCGCGCGCTCCATAGTCAATTTGTTGAATAGGTGCGGCCGAGATTAATCGTGCCGGTGTTAGCGTGTCCAGATGTCTCTGAAGCACGCGGTCCTCGCGGCTCTCCTGGAGGGCGAGGCGTCGGGGTACGACCTGGCCAAGGTGTTCGACGTGGCGGTGGCCAACTTCTGGTCCGCGACCCCGCAGCAGCTCTACCGTGAACTGGAGCGCCTCGCCGGGGACGGCCTGGTCGAGGCGCGGGTCGTGCCGCAGGAACGCAGGCCGAACAAGCGGATGTTCACGCTCACCGACGCGGGACGCGCCGCCCTGGACGACTTCGCCCTCGCCCCGCCGAGGCCCACCGCCATCCGCGACGAACTCATGGTCAAGATCCAGGCCTCGGACGGCGCGGACCCCGACGCCGTGCGCGCGCTGGTCGAGGAGCGCATGGGGTGGGCGCGCGGCAAACTGGCCCGCTACGAACGCCTTCGGGAGCGGCTCCTCGACGGGCGCGACGAGGACACTTACCTGCGCGACGCCGAACGCATCGGCCCGTACCTGACGTTGATGCGCGGCCGCTCCTTCGAGGAGGAGAACATCCGGTGGGGCGAGCGCGTCCTGGACATCCTGGCGCGGCGCACCTCACACGCCGGCCGGTCCTGAACTCCCGTACGGACGTAGGTGGCTACCGCAGGCGCATGTAGGTGTGCGCCGGATCGTCGGGCGCGGTGTGCGGGTCGCCGTCGACCACCACGTCGGCCCGCTCCCGTGTCCCGTCCTGGGCGAAGTGCTCGTCCTCCGCGGCCATCCACGTACGCCACAGCGGCAGCGCGTCCTCACCGTCGCGGGTAAGGCCTCTGCGCAGCCGCACCGCGCGTCCCGTCTCGACCCACACGGCGCAGGCGAGACGGTCGGCGACGGCCCGGCGTGCCGTCGACACACCTTCGAGGACGAGGGTGTGGCCGACGGGAACGTCATGCCACTCGGCGAGTTCGCGCCGAACCCAGTCGTAGCGCTGGAACCGGCCGGCCACCCCACTTCCCAGCGGCTGGAGAACCTGCTCCTCGAGGCGGGGCCACCAGCCCAACGGGTCGTCCCACGAGGCGAAGTCGTCCGTGTGCACGATCCGCGCGCTGCCGAGTGCCCCGGCCAGGCGCTCGGCGAACGTGCTCTTGCCCGCCCCCGACGGGCCGTCCACGGCGACGAGCCTGACCGGTCCGCACCGCGGCGCCGCCGCCCTGATGCGGGACGCCAGTGCGGTGTATGTCTCAGGGGCGGGTTCCATGAGGGCGCACAATAGCGGTGGTTGTGCGGTGCCGGGTCCGGATATCTCAGGCGTTCGCAGGAGCGTCCTTCTTGTCGGTGCCCTCAGTGGTGGCCGCCGCGGCCGGAAGAGCGGTGTAGAACACGGACTTGTTCTGCTTGGTGCGCTCGGCCTGGCCCCGGGCGACGAGGGACTCGAGGGTGTTGCGTACGACCGTGCCACCGGCATTGCGCTCCGGGTGGGACTCGGCGAGCGTCGTCGTGACCTCGGCTGCCGAACGCGGCTCGGTGCTCGTGGTGATGAGGTTCAGGACCAGTTCCCGCAGAGTGGGGGAGCCGGGGGTGCGGGGCTGTGCGGCGGTGGGTGCCTTCTTCGCGGCGGGCTTCTTGCCGGCCTCCTTCTTCGCGCGCTGCTTGGGTGCCGCGCTCTCGCCCTTCGGCTTGCGTGCCTTGGGGAGTTCGACGGGAGACTCCGCCTTCGGTGCGACCGGCGCCTCCTCGGCCACCGGGGCCGCGCCCGGTCCTGTGAGTGCGTCGCGCATCCCCGCCAGGAGGGTGCGGTCGTGGTCCAGCGTCTGGAGCTGCTCCTGAAGTGCGGCCAACTCGGCGGTGACGCGTTCCTGTTCCTTGGCGTTGCGCTCGAGGTCGGCCTCCACCTGGGCGGAGTACTGGGACTTGAGCGTGTTGCTGTCCGACATGACTGCCCGCTTCCTATGGCTGTGGGGCTGTGTGTTGGTGCCGAAGGGTACTCACACCACACACACTTGTGCACGGTCCTTCGGCGCATTGCCCCTGCGCAGTGTCGGTGGGGTGGCACCATGCAGGGCCGTGCGGGGCGCTGTGGGCACCATGGGAACGGCGTGTGGAACACCCTTACGTGGGGTGCCGGTTGGGTGCGTCGGGTGGACGTGACGGCCGTGTCGACGACGTCGGCGGTGACATTTGTACCGGCCGGGCGACGACATCTCGCTCTGCCGGGTCCCATCCGCCACCTGACATGCTGAGGTCCGCCGCCGCGGAGGCGGCGTCGAGACCGGCGGAGGTCATGGTGGCATCGCGAGTGGGAGAACAGCCTGTGCCGGAGAGCGGCACGTACGAGATCGATCCGGTGGCATCGAGCGTGAGCTTCCGTATGCGCACGGTCTTCGGGCTGTTCCCGGTGCGGGGGAGCTTCCGGATCACGCGGGGACGGATCGACGTGGCCGGACCTGTCGAGAAGTCCACGGTGGACGTGAGGATCGGAGCGGACACGTTCGAGTCGGGTGTGGCGCGCCGCGACGAACACGTCCGGTCGGCCGACTACCTCGACGTGGCCACCCATCCCGAGTTCGCGTTCCGTGGTGACGGCGTCGTGGTCGGTTCCGACGGGACGGTCCTGACGGGGGAGTTGACCGTCCTCGGTGTCAGCCGGCCGGTCGACGTCACCGTCGAGAGCGTGACGGTCGAGGGCCGTGGTCTGACGGTCGTGGCGTCGACCGTCGTGGACCGCTACGCGTTCGGTGTGACCGCCGCGAAGGGCATGACCGGCCGTCGGCTGACCGTGCGCCTGGACATCAGGGCGACGCGTTGACCTGCCGCGACAGCTGGTGAGGGGTCACGGAGCGTCGGTGGTGGACGGCCTCGGTGTGTGCGGCATCCCGTTGATCAGTACCCGCAGGCCCCAGCCGAGGCGGGCCTCTCCCGGCCCGGACAGCAGGTCGTCACCCAGCGCCGCGAGGCGCGGGTGGGTCGTCGCGGACACGTCGCGCAGCACGGTGTTCAGCGCGTCCCAGTCGCCCTGGGTGTCCTCGTCCCGGTCACGGGTGGACTGCTCGGCCGCGGTCGAAGTGGCGTACTGCAGAAGGGCGTCCACGCCCCACGCGGCCTGCGCGTCCGGGATGCCGCCCTCGGAGAGCAGCGCGAGGAGGGCTTCGAGCAGGTCGAGGTAGTGCTCGCCGGAAGGCATCGCCACCAGCGCCGACCGGGCGAGGCTCGGATGCTCGAACAACACCGCGGTGTACGAGGACAGGATCCGCACGAGACGGTCCTGCCAGTCACCCGGAGTGGTGGCGGGGGAGAGGTCGACCGCGCCGAGCAGCTCGTCCAGGATGGCCGCGTGCAGCTCGGCGGTGTTGCGCACGTACACGTAGAGCGAGGCCGGGCCCGTGTCGAGTTCCTGCGCCAGGCGGCGCATGGTGACGCGCTTGAGGCCTTCGTCGCGCATGATCGCGACCGCGGTCGCGACGATGCCGTCCCGGGTCAGGGCGGGCTTGGCCGGACGCTCTCGGCGGCTGCGGGGTGCTGCGGGCTGGGGGGACACGGGCTCACCGTAACGAGCGGGGTTCGTGACGAACAAGTTCGTCACGAACCCGTTCCCGCGGCTTCCGCCTCCTCGCGGAAGGACGCGAACATGTCGAGCAGGCCCTGCGGGGCGTCGGGGTGGAAGATGACGTCGAGGTTGTCGGCGGAACCGGCCGCGGCGTGCTCGCCGCGGGGGAAGAGCGCCTCCTCGTAGACGGTGAGGGCCTTCTCGGTCTCGCCGGGGTGCGCCAGGATCGCGGCGGCCAGCTCGGCGCCGTCGAGCATCGCCAGGTTGGCGCCCTCGCCGGCGAACGGCGACATCAGGTGGGCGGCGTCGCCGAGCAGGGTCACACCAGGGACCCGGTCCCACCGGTGTCCGACGGGCAGGGCGTGGATGGGTCGCGGGACGAGCGCGCCGTCGGCGTCGGCGACGAGTCCGCGCAGCGCCTCGTCCCAGCCGTCGAAGGAGGTGAGGATACGGGCCTTGGCCGCCGCGGTGTCGGTGAAGTCGATGCCGCCGGTGGTGAACCAGTCGGCGGGAACCCTCAGCGCGCAGTAGACGTGCAGGCGGCCGTCGCCCTCGCGGTGGGCGAGGAAGCCCTTCTCGTCCCCGAGCGCGAACAGCGATCCGCCGCCGACGACTTCGGCGCTCTGCGGGTGAAGGGTGTCCGCGTCCTCCAGGTGCGCCTCGACGAACGAGACGCCGGAGTAGGCGGGGCGGGCGTCGGAGAGCAGCGGGCGGACCTTGGACCAGGCGCCGTCGGCGCCGACGAGCAGGTCGGTCGTGAAGGTCTCGCCGGACGCGAGGGTCACCTCGTGGCGGCCCCCGGTCAGCGGGCGGGCGCCGGTGACCTTGGCGCCCCAGCGGATGGTGCCCTCCGGCAGCGAGGCGAGCAGCATGTCGCGCAGATCGTGCCGGCTGACCTCCGGCCGGCCGTCGGTGCCGCCGTCGTCGCTCTCCTCCATGCGCACGGTGCCGTGCTTGTCCAGGATCCGCATGGCCTCGCCGCCCGCGTGGATGGCGGCGAGGAACTCCTCGTGGAGACCCGCGGCGCGCAGGGCGGCCTGGCCGGACTCGACATGCATGTCGAGCATGCCGCCCTGGGGGCGGGTGGCGGGGGAGACCTCCAGGTCGTAGACGGCCGCTTCGACGCCGCCGAGGTGCAGGACGCGCGCCAGGACGAGGCCGCCGAGGCCTGCGCCGACGATCGCGATGGGGTGGTGGGTGGTGGTCATGGCGGGCTCCTTCGGTTGGGGTGGCGCCCGCCGTTCCGGGCGCCTCCTCATCAAGGTAACGAACATGTTCGTCACGAACAAGTTTCTAACGAACATGTTCGCTTCGTATCATGAGGGACGCGGCCCGGGGGATTGCGAAACGTCCCGGCCGCGCCTCGCATAAGCTGCCTCGATGAGCATTCTTGATGACGCCCGCCCGGGTATGAACCCCGAGATCCGGCCGCAGGACGACCTGTTCGGCCACGTCAACGGCCACTGGCTGGACACCGAGCCGATCCCCGAGGACCGCTCGAGCTGGGGCCCCTTCGTGCAGCTCGCCGACACCGCCGAGGAGCAGGTCAAGGCGATCATCGAGGAACTCGCGGCCGGGGCCGAGTCGACCTCGGCCGACTCCGGCGAGGCGCGCAAGATCGCCGCGCTCTACGCCTCCTTCATGGACGAGCAGGCCATCGAGGCGCTCGGTCTCGCGCCGGCGCGCCCGCTGCTCGACGAGGTCGCGGCCATCGCCGACCTCCGGGGCCTCGCGACGTTCCTCGGCCGCTTCGAGCGCGTCGGCGGCTCCGGCCTCTTCGGGTCGTACGTCGACACCGACGACCGCAACTCCGACCGGTACCTCGTCAACGTCGTGCAGGGCGGCCTCGGCCTGCCCGACGAGTCGTACTACCGGGACGACAAGTTCGCCGCGATCCGCGACAAGTACGTCACCTACCTCACCGATCTTCTGACGCTCGCCGAGCACGCCGATCCCGCGGCCGCCGCGCGGACGGTCCTCGCCATCGAGACCAAGCTGGCCGCGGGCCACTGGGAGCGGGCCGAGACCCGTGACGTGCAGAAGACGTACAACCTCACCGCCCTGGACGAACTCAAGGCCCTGGCACCGGAGTTCGACTGGCACGGCTACGCCGCCGCGATCGGCGGCACCGACGCGACCATCGCCGAGACCTGCGTCCGCCAGCCCTCGTACTTCGCCCACCTGTCCCAGGTCCTGACCGAGTTCCCGATCGAGCAGTGGCGCGACTGGGTGCTGGTGCGCGTGCTGCGCGCCTCGGCGCCGTACCTCTCGGACGCGTTCGTCCAGAACAACTTCGACTTCTACGGACGCACGCTCAACGGCACCCCTGAGCTGCGCGCCCGCTGGAAGCGCGCCGTCGCGCTCGTCGAGGGCGCGATGGGCGAGGCCGTCGGCAAGGAGTACGTGGCCCGGCACTTCCCGCCGGCGTCCAAGGCGATGATGGACGAGCTCGTCGCCAACCTCCTGGAGGCCTACCGTCAGTCGATCGCCCAGCTCGACTGGATGACCGACGAGACGAAGGAGCGGGCGTACGAGAAGCTCGCCACGTTCCGCCCCAAGATCGGCTACCCGGACAAGTTCCGCGACTACTCCAAGCTCCAGGTCACCGTGGACGACCTGCTCGCCAACGCGCAGGCGGCCGCGGCGTTCGAGACGGACCGCGAGCTCGCCAAGATCGGCTCGCCGGTCGACCGCGACGAGTGGTTCATGCTGCCGCAGACGGTGAACGCGTACTACAACCCGGGCACCAACGAGATCTGCTTCCCCGCGGGCATCCTGCAGAAGCCGTTCTTCGCGCCCGACGCCGAGGCGGCGGAGAACTACGGGGGCATCGGCTCCGTGATCGGCCACGAGATCGGCCACGGCTTCGACGACCAGGGCGCCCAGTACGACGGCGCCGGCAACCTCAACGACTGGTGGACCGCCTCCGACAAGACGGCCTTCGAGGCCAAGTCGAAGGCCCTCATCGAGCAGTACGACGGCTTCTCGCCGCGCAACCTGCCCGGCGAGACCGTCAACGGCGCGCTCACCGTCGGCGAGAACATCGGCGACCTCGGCGGCCTGACCATCGGCCACAAGGCGTACGTCATCTCGCTCGGCGACACCCCGTCGCCGGAGCACGGGGCCACCACCGGTTCCCAGCGCCTGTTCCTCAACTGGGCCTACTGCTGGCGCACCAAGCGGCGCAAGGAGCAGGAGCAGCAGTACCTGACGATCGACCCGCACTCGCCGCCGGAGTTCCGCGCGAACATCGTGCGCAACCTCGACGAGTTCCACGACGCGTTCGGCACGTCGGACAGCGACGGCCTGTGGCTCGACCCGGCGGACCGCGTGCGCATCTGGTGACGCGCCCGTGACGCGTGGCCCGTACCTTCCAGGAAGGTACGGGCCACGGCCGGTTCAGAGCGCGGTGACGCCGAAGCCGGCGTGCAGCCTGCGGGTGTGGTCCACCACCCGCACCTGACCGGTGAGCGTCACGCTCGCGGTCAGCCGGAGGTCGGTGCTGGACGCGCCGAGCCGCAGCTCCAGTTCGCCCGGTTCGACGATCCGCCGACCGTCCCGCCCGGTGAACGACGCGAGGTCCGCGGGCACCGTCACCCCGACCCGCGCGGCCTGCCCCGGCGCGAGTGCCAGGCGCACGAACCCCACCAGCCGCTGGACGGGCTGCACGACCGAGGCGACCGGGTCGTGCAGATAGAGCTGCACGACCTCGGTGCCGTCCCGGTCACCCGAGTTCCGTACGGTGAAGGCGAGTTCGGCCTCGCCGTCCGTCCCGAACGCCGCGCGCTCCACGGCGAGATCGGACCAGTCGAACGACGTGTACGTCAGTCCGTGCCCGAAGCCGAACGCCGGAGTCGGGTCGATGTTCGACACTTCGTTGACCTGCCCGAGCCGCGCCGCCAGATACGTGGACGGCTGGGCCCCCGGGCCGTTCGGGATGCTGACGGGCAGCCGTCCCGACGGGGCGACCCGCCCGCTGAGCACACCGGCGATGGCGGGCGTGCCCTCCTCGCCGGGGAAGAACGACTGGACGACGGCGGCCGACTCCCGTACCGCACGGCCGAGCGCGTACGGGCGCCCCGCCAGGAGCGTCACCACGACCGGTGTGCCGGTGTCCAGGAGCGAGCCGAGGAGTTGCTCCTGCACGCCCGGCAGCGCGAGCGTCTCGGCGTCGCAGCCCTCGCCGCTGGTGCCCCGGCCGAAGAGGCCGGCGCGGTCGCCGAGCGCGAGGACGACGACGTCGGCGCCACGGGCCAGCTCCACGGCCTCGGCGAAACCGTCGGTGCCGGTGTCGTCGATGCCGCACCCGGGCGCGGTGACGACCTCGCTGTCCGGGAACTCGGCCCTCAACGACTCGACCAGGGTCGGCAGTTCGATCCCGGCCGGTACCTCGGGGTGCCGGGCGCCCACGTGCACCGGGAACGCGTAGCAGCCGAGGACGGCCGTCGCGGTGTCGGCAGTCGGGCCGACCACCGCGATTCTCGCGGGCCTGGCCAGGGGGAGTGTGCCGTCGTTGCGGAGCAGTACGACGGCCTGTTCGGCGACCTCCCGGGCGAGGGCGCGGCGGTCCGCGGTGTCGAGGGCCACGGTTGCGCGCAGCGCCCCGGGGTCCCCGAGATCGGCACCGGTCAGCGCCGGCGGCACCGCGTCCCATCCGGCGTCGAGGAGGCCAAGCTGCGCCTTCTGTACGAGCACGCGGCGCAGCGCGCGGTCCACGACGGCCTCGGACACCCGACCGTCCGCGACCGCGTCGAGGAGCGGCTGCCCGAACGCCTTGACGGTGGGCAGTTCCACGTCCACCCCGGCGCTCAGCGCGGCTCCGGCGGCCTCGCCCCACGTGGCGGCGACACCGTGCAGGGTCTTGAGGAACCCGACACCGAAGTAGTCCGCCACCACCGTCCCCGTGAAGCCCCAGGTGTCCCGCAACAGCCCGGTGAGCAGCTGTTCGTCGGCTGCCGACGGGACGCCGTCCGTGTCGGTGTAGGCGTGCATCACCGAGCGGGCACCGCCCTCCCGCAGCGCCATCTCGAACGGCAGCAGCATCACATCGGCGCGCTCCCTGGGCCCCATGCCGACGGGCGCGAGGTTCCGTCCCGCGCGGGAGGCGGAGTAGCCCACGAAGTGCTTCAGGGTGGCGACGATTCCGGCGGACTCCAGGCCCTGGACGTAGGCGGTGCCGAGGGTTCCGACGAGGTACGGGTCCTCGCCGATGGTCTCCTCGACGCGGCCCCACCGGGCGTCGCGCACGACGTCGAGCACCGGGGCGAGACCCTGGTGCACACCCACCGAGCGCATGTCCTGCCCGATGGCCCCGGCCATGCGTCGTACCAGCGCCGGATCGAACGTCGCGCCCCACGAGAGGGGGACGGGGTAGGCGGTCGCGCCCCAGGCGGCGAAGCCCGCGAGGCACTCCTCGTGGGCCACGGCCGGGATGCCGAAGCGGTTTCCCGCGGCGATGCGGCGCTGGGTGCGCAGCAGGGACAGCGCGCCGAGGGCGGGGTCGACGGGGGCGGTGCCGAAGGGCCTGGTGAGCTGCCCGAGCCCGTGCGGCAGCAGCGCCTCGAGGTCGACCACCTCCTCCATCTCGTGCTGGTACGGGGCGACTTCGCCGCCCTCGTCGGACGCCCCGACCCACACGCCGAACAGCTGGGCGACCTTCTCCTGGAGGGTCATCTCGGCGATGAGGGCGTCGGCGCGCGTCTCGTGGTCGAGGGTCGTGTCGCGCCACAGGGGCTTGGTGGAATCTGTCGTTACGGCCACGTTGTGGGTCACTTTCCTCCCACGCCCATGAGCCCCTGGACCAGGGTGCGCCGGGCGAACAGGTAGACGAGCAGGACGGGCACCATGGACAGGACCACGGCGGCCAGCAGCCCCGGGATGTTGATGCCGTACTGGGTGCGGAAGTTGTAGAGCCCCAGGGTGATCACCTTGGTGGAGTCGGACTGGGTGAGCACCAGGGGGAACAGGAAGCCGTTCCACGCCTGAAGGGCGGAGAAGACCGCGATCGTCGAGAGCCCGCCCCGCGACAGAGGGAGCACGAGCTGACGGAACACCCGCCAGGACGAGGCGCCGTCGATGGCCATGGCCTCGTACAGATCCGGGGTGATGTCGCGCATCACCCCGGTCAGGACCAGGGCGCACATGGGGAGCGAGAAGGCGGCGGTCGGCAGGATGACGCCGATGAGGTTGTCGTAGAGCCCCGCCTTGCTGATGACGTAGAACATCGGCACGATCACCGCCTGCGCGGGGATGGCGAGACCGAGCAGGAAGAGGCGGAAGACGGCGGTCGTGACGCGGCCGCGGCTGCGGACGATGGTGTACGACAGCGGCGGCACCACCACGAGGACGATGGCGACCACGCACACGGTCACGATCACCGTGTTGAGGAAGTACCGGCCGAAGCCGGTGGAGAAGTCGTCGACGTAGTTCCGCAGCGTGAAGTGCCGCGGCAGGCTCAGCGGACCGCTCGCGCCGTAGTCCGCGCGTGATTGCACGGACGCCGCGACCAGGACGTAGAGCGGTGCGCCGACGACGAGCAGCCAGACCACGGAGCCCAGGCCGGCCAGGTAGTTGGGGCGTTGCTTGCTCACAGGCCCTCCACCGAGCTGCGCATCTTGTCGTAGCCCGAGACCCGTACGACGACGAGGGAGATGACCGTCGCGACCACCACCAGGAGCAGCGCGATGGCCGATCCCGCGCCGAAGTCGAAGCTCTTGAAGGCCTTTTGGTACATGTAGTAGGCGCTGATGGTGGTGTCCGTCCCGGGGCCGCCCTGGGTCAGGATCAGGACGGTGTCGAACGTGGTGAGCCCGCCGACGACCATCAGGATCATCGACGTGATCATGGTGTTGCGCAGTTGCGGCAGCGTGATGTGGAAGAACTGGCGCACCGTGCCCGCCCCGTCGATCTGCGCCGCCTGATAAAGGACTTGGGGGATGGCCCGCGCCGCGCCCTGGTAGATCAGGGTGTGGAACGGGGTGAACTGCCAGGCGCCCACGAAGACGAGCACCCCGATGGCCCCGCTCTGCATACCGAGCAGATTGCCGTCGCCGAACAGCCACTTGGCCTGCGACGGCACACCGAAGTTGGGGTCCAGCAGGGTGCGCCACAGGACGGAGACCGCGGTGGCGGACAGCAGCAGCGGGACGAAGTAGATCGCGGACAGGATCGCGCGGTTGCGCTGGCGGCCCGCCGCCCAGACGCCGAGCAGGATGCTCAGCGGCGTCTGGACGAGCACGCCGAGGACGGTGATCAGCACGCTCAGCCAGAGGCTGTTGAGCATCACCGGGTCGTCGAAGAGCTTGGTCCAGTTGTCGAGCCCGGCGAACCGGGGCGAGCCCAGGCCGTTCCAGCTCGTGAACGACAGCACGGCGACCAGGACGAGCGGGACGACAGCGAACAGGACGAAGAACGCGGTGGCGGGCAGCGCCCAGGCGAAGCCCGGGCGCCCCACGCCGGCTGAGCGCCGCTGCGCGGGCCGCCGTTCGGCGACGACAGCGGCCTTGGTGACGGTAGTGGTCATCTCGGCACCAGGTCTCACGCGGTGGGCAAGGCCTGCATGGCCTTGATGAAGCCGTCGGTGTCGAGCCCGCCGTTGAAGAACTGCTGGACCGCCTGGTGCATGGGCGTCGAGGCGGACTGGGGGTAGGCCTGGTCCCACGAGAGCTGGAACGACGGGGCCTTCTTCACGAGGTCGAACTGGTACTTCGAGTACGCCGGGCTCGCGGAGGTGCCGAGGAACTTCTCCGTGTTGGTCGTGGTCGGCAGGTTGCCGATGCCCAGCTGCGCCTTCACGAACTCGTCGGAGTACTGGAGCTTCAGGAACGCGGCGACGGCCTCGGGATGCTTCGTCTTCTTCATCACGGAGTAGAAGTTGTTGGTGTTGCCGACGAGGTTGCCGGCGTCACCCGTGCCGCCCGCGACGGTCGGGAACGAGGAGTAGCCGAGGTCCTTCTTGGCGAACGCGGGGTGGGAGTCCTGCTGGGTCGAGTACTCCCACGAACCCATGAGCTCGAAGCCGGCTTTGCCGGTGGCGAGCAGCGTGGGTGAGCCCTGGTCGGTGAACTTGACCGAGTCGTAGTTGGTGCCGAAGGCGCCCGCGTCGACGAGCTTCCTGATCATGCCCAGCGCCTTCTTGCTGCCCGCGCTCTCCCAGGCGCTCTTGTCGCCGCCGAGCGCCTTCTGGAAGACGTCCGGGCCGGCGACACGGTCGTAGAGGTACTCGAACCACATCAGCGTCGGCCACTGGTCGCCGCCGCCGAGCGCGATCGGGGTGACGCCCTTGGCCTTCAGCGCCTTCACCGCGCCGAGCAGGTCGTCCCAGGTCTTGGGCGGCGTGACACCGGCGTCTGCCAGAACCTTCTTGTTGTTGAAGAGCAGCACCGGCTGCGTGCCGCGCATCGGGACGCCGTACGGCTTCCCGTTCACCGTCGCGCTGTCGAAGACCGACGGCAGGAAGCTGGACTTGAGGGCCGGGTCCTTCTTGATGAAGTCGTCGAGCGGCAGCAGCAGGTCGGCGTCGACGAAGGGCTTGATGCTGCCGCCGCCCCAGTTGAAGAAGATGTCGGGGGCCTGCGGGGTGCTGATGATGGTCTGCAGCTTCTGCTGGTAGTCGGCGCCCGGGATGGTGTCGAGGACCGCCTTGACCTTCGACGTCTTGTTGAAGGTGGCTACGAGCTGCTTCTCGACCTTGTTGGCCGCGTCCCCGTACACCAGCACGTGGATCTTGTCGGAGCCTCCGCCGCCGGCCGAGTCGGAGGAGCCGCCGCCACAGGCAGACAGGGTCAGACCCAGGGCGAGCGCCACACCTGCGGCGACGGCGCGGGAGATCCGTGCGGGTGTCTTCATCTTTGAAGCCTCTCGAAAGTGTCGGCCATGAGAGCGAAATGTGTTGGGCGGTGTGACGCTAAGCCGCGCCGAACGGGCGGTCAACCCTCGGCGGACGGGTTTCCGAAGCGTTATCGACGGGGCGTCATCCGCAGGCCAGGGCCCAGGGGCGAAAGGGCATGACGAGAAGGCGGACCGGTTCCGGCCGCCGAAGGGAGCGCGGGCCATGCGCGCCGACAGTTTCGAACATCACCCCTCGGTGAGATGGCCGAGGAAGGGTGGGGGGCGTGGGCTACCGCTCGGCGGGCGCCGCCGTGCTGCTCCGTACGACGAGACGGGTCGCCAGGTCCATGCGCAGCGTCGCAGGCTGCTTGCCCCGTGCCAGGTCAAGGGTCAGCCGTGCGGCGGCCTCGGCCATCTCGACCAGGGGCTGGCGGACGGTGGTCAGTGGCGGACCCACCCAGCGGGCGAGGGGCAGATCGTCGAAGCCGACGACGCTGAGGTCGTCCGGGATCCGCAGGCCCAGCTCGCGGGCCGCCTCGTAGAGACCGAGCGCCTGGAGGTCGTTGCCCGCGAACACCGCGGTCGGCCGGTCCGGCAGGCCGAGCAGTTCGAGACCGGCCGCGTGGCCGGACTCGTGATGGAAGGTCCCCTCGCGGATCAGCGCCGGGTCGAAGGCGACCCCGGCCGTCTCCAGGGCCGCCCGGTAGCCGTCGATCCGGGCACGGCTGCACATCATCCCCGTCGGTCCCGCGATCACCCCGATCCGGCGATGGCCCAGCTCAAGCAGGTGCCGTGTGGCGGCGAGCCCGCCCTGCCAGTTCGTGGCACCGATCGCGGGCACGTCCTCCCCGGGGTCGCCCGCAGGGTCCATCACCACGAACGGGATGTCGCGGCTGGTGAGCTGCGCCCGCTGGGCGGCGTCGAGCCCGGACAGGACGAGGATCACACCGGTGGGACGACGGGCGAGAACGCCGTCGACCCAGGACTGGCCGATGCTGAGCTGCCCGGCGTGCTCGGACAGGACCAGGCTGAGCCCTTCCTCGCGGGCGACGTTCTCGACGCCGCGGATCACCTCCATCGACCAGGAGCTCTCCAGCTCGTGGAAGACCAGTTCGAGGAGAGGGATGGCCGTGGTGTTGGCCCTGCGGCGCTGGTAGCCGTGGCGGCGGAGCAGTTCCTCGACCCGCTCGCGGGTGGCCGGAGCGACATCGGCCCGGCCGTTGAGGACCTTCGAAACTGTCGGAGCGGAGACTCCCGCTTCGCGGGCGATCTCGGCAAGTGTCGCCGTGCCGGCCTCGCGGGCCTCCTGGGACGCCGGCCTCTGCTTCTTCTGCACCGCTGAGGAGTTCACAGTACGGATCGTAACCACTAGACGGTGAGACGGGGCAAGGGGATCCGCGGACCGCCGCGCCTTGACGCACCGGCAAGATCCTTCTAGGTTTTCGCAACATGCGTCATCGACGTCGAAATAGTTGAACGCGAACTCCATGAGACGCGAACTCCTTGAGGCTGGGGACGTGAAACCCTCGGGACCTGAGACGCGAACCTCTTGAGAACGGACATGCGTATGCCGGCGACCGGTACACCGCTGCGGAACTGGGCGGGAAACGTCACCTTCGGCCCGGCACGGGTCCACCGTCCGGAGTCGGAGGCCGACCTGTGCCGGACCGTCGCCTCCGCCGAGAAGGTACGGGTCCTCGGCAGCGGACACTCGTTCAACCGCATCGCGGACACGGACGGCGACCTGATCCTCCTGGACGGCCTCGCGCGCCGGGTGCGGGTGTCCGAGGACCGCGCCACCGTGAGCGTCTCGGCGGGCATGCGGTACGCGGAGGTGGCCTCGGCGCTCCAGGCGCAAGGTCTCGCCCTCGCCAACCTGGCCTCGCTGCCGCACATCTCGGTCGCGGGATCGTGCGCCACCGGCACGCACGGTTCAGGAGACGCGCTGCTCGGGCTGGCCGCCGCCGTGACCGGGATCGAGCTGATCGGCCCCGACGGCACGCGGACGACGCTGAACCGCGCCTCCGACCCCGACCGCTTCCCCGGTGCCGTCGTCAACCTCGGCGCACTCGGTGTCGTCGTCGCCATGACCCTCGCCGTGGAGCCCGCGTTCGACGTCGCCCAGTGGGTGTACGACGAAGTGCCGCTCGACGGGATCGCCGAGGACTTCGACGCCGTGTTCGGCGCCGCGTACAGCGTCAGCGCGTTCACCGACTGGCGCGCGGACACCGCCACGGTGTGGCTGAAGCGCCGCACCGACCGGCTGCCGACCGGCACTCCGGGAGACCGCTGGATGGGCGGGCTCCTCGCGGACGGCCCGCGCCACCCGGTCCCCGGCATGCCACCGGCCTTCTGCACCGAGCAGCTGGGCGTCCCCGGACCGTGGCACGAGCGGCTTCCCCACTTCCGGCCCGACTTCACCCCGAGCAACGGCGAGGAGCTCCAGTCCGAGCTGCTCCTGCCGCGCGAGGCCGCGGCCGACGCGATGGCGGCCCTGCGTGACCTCGGAGACCGGATCGCCCCGGTGCTCCTTGTCTCCGAGATCCGGACGGTCGCCGCGGACGACCTGTGGCTCAGCCCGAGCCACGGCCGCGCATCCCTCGCCCTCCACTTCACGTGGGTGCGCCGCCCCGACGACGTACTCCCGGTCATCGGCGCCATCGAGGAGCGGCTGCTGCCACTCGGGGCGCGCCCCCACTGGGGGAAGCTGACGACGGCGGCTCCCCGTACCGTCGCCGCGCTCTACGAACGAGCCCCCGACTTCCGGCGGCTACGGCAGGAGCTGGACCCGGCCGGGAAGTTCGGCAACGCCTTCGTGACGGAACTTTTCGCCGCTCACTGAACGTGAACCCATGCCGAGCGCCGCAGGCTGGTCCGTTCGGCGGCGCCCGGGTCGCTGCGGTCCTGCGCCGAACCTAGCGTTCCCACAGTCAGGGTATTTCTGCCTGGAGGGTCCACTGTGCGTTCCATGGGTTTCGCTTCCGCAGCACTGTTCGGCGCCGCCGCGCTTCTGTCAGTGACAGCATCGGCGTCCGTGGCGGACGACGGTGGTAATGCCGCCACTGCTTACGAATCCGGCAGTGGCAGCCGCTCCGACGGCGGTACCTCCTCCGTTGGTACCGACGCCGGTGCAACTCCCTCCGTTGGTACCGACGCCGGTGCAACTCCCTCCGTTGGTACCGACGCCGGTGCAACTCCCTCCGTTGGTACCGACGCCGGTGCAACTCTCTCCGTTGGTACCGACGCCGGTGGTACCGACTCTGGGGGTACTGACTCTGTTGGTACTGACTCTGGTGGCACTAACTCCGGTGGTACTGACCCTGGTGGCACTAACTCCGTTGGTACTGACTCTGGTGGTACCGGCGCCGGTGTTACCGACTCCGGTGGTGACGGCCGCACGGCCAGCGGTACCGACTCCGGCGGTACCAATTCCGGTGGTGACGGCCGCACGGCCAGCGGTACCGATTCCGGTCGTACCGACTCCGGTGGTACCGATTCCGGCCGTACCGACTCTGGCGATACCGACTCCGGCGGTGACGGCCGCACGGCCGGCGGCGGCCCCAACGTCACCTCGTTCGGATACACGGTGTCCCCGACGACCGTGTCCCCCGGCGGGACGGTCACCATCAATGCCACCAAGTGCCAGACGCCGGTCGTGCGCGTCACGGCGCCGGTCTTCGACGGCGTCACGCTCAATGGGGGCCGTTCGGCGAAGGCCAAGGTCTTCCCCGGCGCGAAGCCGGGCGCCGAGTACGACGTGACGTTCGACTGCAAAGGGGAGAAGGGCACCGCCAAACTGAAGATCTCCGGAGGCGGCGCCCGTCCCACCGGTCCCACCACGCCGACCGTGCCGGGAGGCGTGGAGGCCGGCGACGGCGGCAGCCTCTCCAAGCTCGACGCCACGCAGCTCCTGGCGGGCACCGCACTGGTGGCGGGCGCCGTGGGCGCGGCGGGCGTGTACGCCGCCAGGCGCCGCTCCGGCTCGCAGGGCTGAGACGGGCCGTACGGACCAGGCGGGCCGCTTACGGCCACTGCTGCGCCGCTTACGACCTCAGGCGCGCCGGAGTCGCACGTTCGCGTGCCGTCCTGGCGGCCTCGCCCACCGAACCGTGGTGCAACGAGCCGTGTCCGGGCAGCAGCATGTCGCCCGAGAGCCTCTCGAACACGTCCAGGGAGTCGCGGGTGCGCTCGCGGTCCCTGTCGAACATGGTGGGCAGGAGCTGCGGCCCCGGCGTGCGCGAGGTCGGGTGGCCGGTGACCAGGCCGTCGCCGGAGATGACGATGCCCGCGCCGGGGAGATGGTAGGCGCAGTGGCCCGCGGTGTGTCCGGGGGTGTGGACCGGGACCGGGCGGCCCGGCAGGTCGAGGGCACCCTCAGCGGGGAAGGGCCGGGGTTGACTGACGCGGGCGTCCGTCGTCCCGCCGGAACGCAGGGCGTGCACGGCCCAGGGCAGGACGCCCGGGCGCCAGCTGTTGCGCAGGACCCGGCCGAGCGATACCTGGTGCAGGAACTCGCGCCGGGCGTGCGGGACTTCGGCCGCGTGTGCGTACACCGGGGCGTCGAAGGTGCGGCTGAGGTACTCGGCGGACCCGAGGTGGTCGTTGTGTGCGTGGGTGAGCAGGATCGCCGTGAGCGCCTCGGGGGAGTGGCCCGCCGCGGCCAGTGAGTCCAGGACCTGCTGCCGGTCGCCGGGGTAGCCGCAGTCGATGAGCGTGACGGCGTCGCCCTCGCTCAGGATGACCCAGTTCGTGTTGCTGCCATGGACCAGATGAACGCCGGTGGCGGCGTGAACGAGGGTGCCTTCGCGCATGACGGACCGCATCTCTTGAGGTATGCCACTGGGGGCCGGGGAAGCATGGGGGAGCTGGGGGTACCGCGGTGACCGGTCTGCTGCAGCGGTCGCAGGCAGGGTAGTTGATCACCTCTCCCGCCCGGATGTCCTCGACGTGACGTGGGGCAGCCGATGCGTGCAGCATCCCTTGACAGTCATCCGATGAATTTATAGCTTCCGTGACCAGACGCTCCTCAATTGAGCGAACTGTCCATCAAACGTTGGATGTTCGGTCCGTAGATCGATGGTCAATCCCGACCTGCCCGGCCTCAGGAGTCCCCGTGCGCACCGTCCCAGGTTTCCGCAAGAGCCGAAGATCCCCGCTCCCCGGTCTGCTCGCCGCGGCGGTGGGTGTCACGCTGGGCTTCGGCGCCGCCGCCGCGCCCACCGCGTCGGCGGCCGCGAGTGGCGGCAAGACCGTCACCCTCCACGTGGCGCCCACCGGCAACGATCGCGCCAACGGCTCGGCGGCCAGGCCGTTCCGCACAGTGGAGCGCGCCCGGGAAGCCGCCCGCAAAGAGGTGCGCAAACACCGGCCACGACCCGTCGACGTCGTGGTGCACGCGGGCACCTACCGCCTGGACCACACCCTGACGTTCGGCCCGGAAGACTCCGGCACGGACCGCGCCCCGGTCCGCTACCTCGCGGCACCCGGTGAACGCGTCGTCATCAGCGGCGGCCGGTCGCTGCGGCCCGAGTGGAACTCGTACAACGACACCGTCAAGGTCGCCGACATAGGCGCGGGTCTCGACTTCGACGGTCTCTTCCTGGACGGGGAACGCCAGGTCCTCGCCCGCTACCCCAACTACGACCCGAAGACCGCCATCCTGGGCGGCTACGCGGCCGACGCCATCTCGGCGCAGCGAGCCACCCGCTGGAAGAACCCCACCACCGCGCTCGTACGAGGCCTGCACCAGGGGGAGTGGGGCGGCAACTCCTACCGAGTGACCGGGCTGAAGGCCGACGGCACCCCGCAACTCGACTGGGTGGGTGACAACAACCGCGGCAGCGGCCTGCACACCACGTACCGCATGGTGGAGAACGTCTTCGAGGAACTCGACGCCCCCGGCGAGTGGTTCTACGACAAAGCGGCCGGCAAGCTCTATTTCTACCCTCCGAAGGGCGCCGATCTCGCCTCGGCGCACATCGAGACCGCCGAACTCGATGAACTCATCAGGGTGCAGGGCGGCGGACCGGACGACGCCGTGCACGATCTGAGCTTCTCCGGCTTCACGTTCGCCCGCACCCACCGCACTCTCTTCGACCAGCCGTACGAGAAGCTCCAGCTCGGCGACTGGGCGATCGCGCGCGCCGCGGCGGTCCACCTCAAGAACACCGAGAACGTCGCCGTGCGCGACTCGCTCTTCGACCAGGTCGGCGGCAACGCCCTCTTCGTCGACGGCTACAACCGCGAAGACACCGTCTCCGAGAACGAGTTCAGCCACTCCGGCGCCTCCGACGTCGCCGTGGTGGGCAACCGCGACGCGGTACGCGAGCCGTCCACCTGGGACAGCATGCGCAAGACCATCACGGACACCACACCCGGCCCGAAGTCCGACAACTACCCGCGCGACATCCGCATCAGCGACAACTACATGCACGACAACGGGCAGTTCGAGAAGCAGACCTCCGGCGTGCAGATCTCGATGAGCCGGCGCGTCACCGTCGACGGCAACACGATCCACGACGGACCCCGCGCCTGCGTCGACATCAACGACGGCACCTGGGGCGGACACATCATCGAGAACAACGACATCTTCAACTGCGTCAAGGAGACCTCCGACCACGGGCCGATCAACTCCTGGGGCCGCGACCGGTTCTGGCCGCTGACCGCCGACGACGCGACGAAGAAGTCGTACGCGAAGCTCGACGCGATGGACGCCACCGTCATCCGGCACAACCGGATCCGCCACTCCTCGCACTGGGACATCGACCTCGACGACGGCAGCTCGAACTACCTCATCGAGGACAACCTCCTCCTCAACGGCGGGGTGAAGCTCCGCGAGGGCTTCCACCGGACCGTGCGCAACAACATCTTCGTCAACGGCGGCGCCCACTTCCACGTCTGGTACGCGGACAGCGGCGACACGGTGGAGAAGAACATCTTCGTCACCGGCACCCCGTACAGCCTGATCCAGGCCGACATGGCGAAGAGCGAGCCGACCGTCGACAACAACCTGTTCTGGAACAACGGCAGGCCGGTCACCGGTGTCACCGACGCGTGGCGCGCACTCGGCCTCGACACGCACTCGGTGACGGCCGATCCCAAGTTCACCGGAGCCTCGCCCTTCACCGATCCGAAGAAGCTCGACTACACGCTCCAGGCGGACTCCCCGGCCCGCGCCCTCGGCTTCCGTCCCTTCGCGATGGACGGCTTCGGAAAGGCCGGCAGTCCCACGCCGCCCCCGCTCGAATGGGTCGACGACACCCCCACCGACACGCTCGACGCGTTCCAGGAGCCGCTGCTCGGGGCGTCGGCGACACGCATCTACTCCGACGCGGTCAAGTCGGCGACGGGTCTGACCGACTACGACGGTCTGCATCTGCCCACCGTCCCCACCACGTCGGAGGCGTACCGGCAGGGCCTGCGCACGAACGACGTCATCCGGGAGATCGACGGCAAGAAGGTCACCGGCCGCGACAGCTTCTGGAGCGTCTACAACCGCTCGGCCCCGGGCGCCGACGTCCCGCTGACGATCTGGCGTAACCAGGCCTCCACCCAACTCACCGTCCATAAAACCGAGTCGGGCGAACAGATCAACAACACGTCCGGGGTCGTGTACGCCGGCTCGGGATGGGACTGGAAGAACGCCTCGCGCGGCGGCGCGGGCGGCTGGGCCGACGACGTGCACGCCACACAGAACAAGGGCGACTCCTTCGAGCTCACCTTCAACGGCACGGCGATCGACGTCATCACCCAGATCAACAGCGACGAGGGTCAGGTCGACCTCTACGTGGACGGGCAGCCGGCGGGCACGATCGACAACTCGAGCCCCACTCGGCAGCATCAGCAGACCGTGTTCAGCAAGTCGGGCCTGACGCCGGGCGAACACACGATCAAGGGCGTGATGAAGACGGGCAGCTATCTGATCGTGGACAGCTTCAAGATCCGCTAGACGCTGTCGGGGGTTCGGTCTGCCGCTGGGCGGGAGCCGCGTCCTCGTCGAGCAGAGGGAACAGTCGCGCGACGGCCGCGACCGCCACGGTGTCCGCCGGGCGCGTCGCGGCCGCGTCGTGACGCACCTGGAAATCGGTCATCAACTGGCGTATGGACGCAGCCAGTTGGGACACCTCGCCGGGGCTGAGGCGCAGTACGGCGCTGAACGACTCGTCGTGACGCCACGCTGCCGGCACCTGTTCCAGGTGGGCGAGGTGATGCCAGGAGCTCTCGTCCTCCAGGCCGTGGGCCAGCGGGGTGAACTCCACTGCGCCGGCCTGGTCCGTCAGGTGGTCGGACTCCCAGCGCAACTGCCACGGACGGGCCCGTCCGTCCGTGGGTGGCGCCTCCTCGATGAGGCCGTAGCGCGCGAGCTGGCGCAGATGGAACGAGCAGAGGCCGGAGCTGTGGCCGAGGCGGGCGGCGGCCTCGGTGGACGTGACCGTGCCGACCTCGGCGAGCAGGTCGAGGAGCGCGATCCGGACCGGGTGGTCGGGCAGGGGGCGGCGCGCTCCATGGGGCGGAATCCACGGGCCGGAGCCAGGGCCGGAGTCGGCAGGCGCTGTGGGTCGTTCCTTGTCGCTCATTTTGCAAAGAGTGCTACTTTGCAAAGCAGTTGGTCAAGTCGGTCAGGTTTGCCGAGTCGGGCCGGGGGATGCGCTCCCGGCCCTCCATCGGCCTGCTCAGGAGGCGTCAACACCCATGTCTTTTCGGCCGAGTGACGGAACGTCACAAGATCTCAGGGTGCGGGTGCAGGGTGTTCCGGTGGACTTCTACCCGGCCCTTCCGCCGGAGGTCGCGCGCGGAACGGTGCGCCGCGTCACCGTCGTGGGGGAGGAGATCCTGCACCGCCGCTGCCGCGAGGTGACACAGTTCGGAACCCCCGAACTGTCGTGCCTGATCGACGACATGTTCGCCACGAACGCTGTCGCGGACGGCGCGGCCATCGCCGCCAACCAGGTCGATGTGGACCAACAGCTGTTCGTGTGGGACATCACGGACGACTGGGGCGTGCGTCATGTCGGGCACATCGCCAACCCCGTCCTCGACGAACTACCCACCGCGCAACGCGTCCTGGCCGAGGAGTCGGAGGGTTGCCTGTCGGTCCCAGGCCCCTACAAGCTCGTACCCCGGCCGGACCACGCAGTCGTCCGGGGTCGCGACAAGGACGGCAATCCGCTGGTGATCGAGGGCCGGGGCTACTTCGCGCGCTGCCTGCAGCATGAGACGGACCACCTCCACGGCCGCACCTATCTGGACCGGCTCGCCCGACGCGAACGCAAGGCGGCGCTACGCGAGATGGAGGACACGAAGGCCGGCGTGTTCGCCCGCCGAGCGGCCCGCGCCGCCGAACTGGGCAAGTGACACACCGGCCGGTCCGCGGATGGCGGCGCCTAGGATCGCGGCCATGGCAATGTTCGTACACCTGACGCCCCAGGCCAACGCGGCGCGCATCAGGCGGGCAGGTATCCGGGCCGCCAGTCGGCACCACGACGGCGGGCGCGGGGTGTTCTGCTTCCCCGTGCTCGCGTCGTACACGCTCACGCACCAGTGGCTGCGGGAGCTGGCACGGCACGGCGGGCCGCGCGGGCTGGTCGCCGTCCAGGTGCGGCTGCCCGACGAAGAGCCGGTCACGGTGGGCCGGTACAACCGCGACGCGCTGGTGACGACGGCAAGTGACGCGGTGCGCCGCGTGGCCGCGATGGACGACCCGCGCGGGTGGGAGGTGTTCGTCCCCCGGGCGGTCGCCAAACGCGAGGTGCAGCGCGTCCGCGCCGTTCGGCAGGTGGCCGGCTGGCGCTACTTCCCCGACGCGCACGGCGTCGTGCCGTGCACGTGCGCGGGCTGCCGGGTGCGAGGCGAATACGGGTCCCGGCGGCTGCGTGAACGCAGGTCGCACCCGCACGACGGCCCGCCGCCCCCGGCGCCGGTCCTGCTGCGACGCGTAGAGGCGGCCGGAGATCCGGGCGACGCCACGGCGCTGTGCGAGGCGCTGCGCTGGTTCGGCCTGCGTCGGCGGGGCCCGGTGGAACGGCTCTCCAGGCTCGCCGACCACCCGGAGCCGGCGGTGCGCGAGGCTCTCGCCGACGCGGTCGCCGGCTGGTCGACGCCCGGGGTCGACGCCCTCCTCGACCGCCTGGTGTCCGACCCGGACCCCGACGTACGGGAGCTGGCGGCGGCCGTCGTCGAACGGCGGGAGGAGAGACCTGCGCATCGATGAGTGGTGGTGGGAACACCAGACGTGGCAACCTCTCCCATCTGTGGCATCGCGCCGTCCAGGATGGGCGTCATGAACCCACGCATCACCTTGATCACCGGAGCGACCCAGGGCCTGGGCCGTGGCATCGCGCTCGACCTCGCCACGCGCGGCGACACCCTCCTGCTGCACGGCCGCGACGCGGGGCGGCTCGAAGCGGTCGCCGCCGATGTGCGGGCGGCCGCACCGGACGCCACGGTCCGCACGTACCTCGCCGACCTCTCGGACCTCGACCAGGTGCGGGCCATGGCGGACCGGATCCGCGACGCCGAACCCCGTCTCGACGCGCTGGTCAACAACGCGGTCGCCGGCGGCGGCGCGGAGCCGCTGCGGCGGGAGGTGAGCGCGCAGGGCCACGAACTGCGTTTCGCCGTCAACCACTTGGCCCCGTACGCCCTGATCCGCGGCCTCCTGCCCCTGCTCAAGGCCTCCGCCCCCGCGCACGTCGTCAACGTCGCATCCATGGGGCAGGAGCGCATCGACTTCGACGAGGTCATGCTGGAGCGGGACTACGAAGGTCTCCGGGCGTACTGCCGCAGCAAGCTCGCCCTGATCATGGCGACGTTCGAGCTGGGCGCGGAACTCGAAGGCACGGGTGTCACGGTCAACGCCCTGCATCCGGCGCATCTCATGGACACGGAAGGAGTGCGCGCGTACGGCCTCGCCCCGGTGACGGGAATCGACGAGGGGGTACGGCCGACGGTGCGGCTGATCACGGACCCGGAGCTCGGGTCCACCACAGGCCGGTACTTCGACCGCTTCACGGACGCGCGCGCCCACGAGCAGGCCTACGACAAGGAGGCGCGTCGGCGCCTGATGGCCCTGACGGACGAGCTGACGGGGTACGGCCCCGCGGCACCGTGAACCAGACGCCGGTGTCCCGGGGCGGCGGGTCCGTAGGACACCGGCCGCCCCGGGACATCACCCCCCGCTTACTGGGTGGTGACGTGGACGTAGTCGACGACGAGCTGCTGGGGGAAGCTCGTGCTGCCGTCGGGGTCGCCCGGCCAGTAGCCGCCGACCGCGAGGTTGAGGATCAGGAAGAAGGGCTTGTTGAACGCCCATTGGTTGCCGCCGACGTCGGCGGGCGTGCGGGTCTGGTAGACGTTCCCGTCGACCGACCACTTGACGGAGTTCGGGGCCCAGTCCACGGCGAAGGTGTGGAATCCGTCCGCGAAGGCCTGTCCGCCGGGCAGCGTGTAGGCCGCCCCGATGCCGCCCGAGCCCGAGTATCCGGGGCCGTGCAGCGTGCCGTGGACCGTTCCGGGTTCGAAGCCGACGTTCTCCATGACGTCGATCTCGCCGCTCGCCGGCCAGCCGACGCTGCCGATGTCGTCCCCGAGCATCCAGAACGCGGGCCACATGCCCTGCCCGCGGGGCACCTTCATCCGGGCCTCGACATGACCGTAGGCCTGGGTGAACTTGCCCGAGGTGTTGAGCCGGGCCGAGGTGTACTCGCAACGCCCGTACCAGCACTGGTAGTTGTTCGGGTTCTCCTTGCGGGCCGTGATGACCAGGTTGCCCTGGCCGTCGAGCGCGGCGTTGCTGTTGCCCGCGGTGTAGTACTGCCGTTCATGGTTGTTGACGTTGTCGCCGGTCTCGATCTGCCACTTGCCGCCGTCGACGGCCGAGCCCGCGGCGCCGTTGAAATCGTCGGTGAACGTGGCCGCGGCGGCGGCGTTCGCGGGACTGTCCATGGGTGCCGGGGCGGCGGACGCGCCGGTGGGCACCGCCGCCAGGCTCGCGGCACAGCAGGCCAGAGAGGCGGCGTACAGGGAGGCGCGGCGGCGCCAGGATGAGCGCACGGTCATCACATCGCTTCACGTGGGGGGTCGCGTGCATGACAAGGCAGTGAACGAAGTATCCGGAAGTGAACGCCGACGGCGGCCACTTGAGGCACTTCCTTCACTTCTTGATTTAAAGGAGTGCCTCTCGTGGCGTCAAGGCATTGGCGTGTACCAAGTGCAGGGAGCGACCCGGCTGGCGCCGTGGCCTGTGGGGCCACTGGGCAGGCTGACGGCCCGGTTCAGCAGGATCTAGCGCGGAACCCCGGGCGTTCACGCTCGGGAGGGAGCGCTTGTCTGGACTGTTCTGACCCGCGGGTTCCCACGGGGGTCCGCAGGGTTGGCCTCAGCCGGGACGCCTCTGGTTCTCGATGTACTCGTTGATGATCGACAGCGGGGCGCCCCCGCACGAGGCGGCAAAGTACGAGGGCGACCAGAAGTGGTCACCCCACAGGTACTTGTGGATATGTCCGGGAAACTCCTGACGGAGCCTGCGGGAGGAGACGCCCTTGAGGGAGCCGACCAGCCGGGACAGGGAGACCTTCGGCCGGGTAGTGCACCAGAAGGTGCACGTGATCCATCTCGCCGTTGAACTCGACCAACTCTGTTTCGAAGTCCGCGCAGACGGCGCGCATGACGTCCTCGCAGCGTCGAAGGATCTCGTCGGTGAACGGTCCGCGCCGATATTTGGGTGTGAAGACCAAGTGGGCGTGGAGGGTGTGGACGACGGTGCGACCCCTACGAATATTGGGGTTTGGCTCCCAGCGTGGTGGCATAGATCGTTACGATCGCTCGGGTGAAGCTCGTGACGCAGGTCAAACTCATGCCGGATGCCGTGCAGGTATCCGCGCTTGAGCGCACCCTGCGCACGGTCAACGAGGCCGCGAACTGGGTGTCCAAGGTGGCGTTCGAGCACGGCGTGCCGCGTGAGTATGAGCTGCGCAGGCACACCTATACCGAACTCAAAGCGCGTGGGCTGGGGGCGCAGGCCGCGCAGCACGTCATCAAGAAGGTGCGCGACTCGTACACGACGCTCAGGGCCAACATCCGTGCCGGGAATCTCGGCAAGGAAAGTTCTCGGCGTCGCCGCAAGGCGGAGTCCAAGCCGATCACGTTTCGGTCCCAGGCTGCGCAGCCGTATGACGACCGGTGTTTGAGCTGGCAGTACGACCAGCAGACCGTGTCCATCTGGACGGTGGAAGGCCGGGTCAAGAACGTCTCATTCGTGTGCTCCCCTGACGCGCTCAAGACGCTCCGGGACCACCGGCAGGGCGAATCCGACCTGATCGAACGTGACGGCGTGTTCTACCTCCTCGCGACGTGTGACGTTCCCGAGGCCGAGCAGTACGAGCCCGACCACTTCATCGGCGTAGACCTGGGAATCGCCAACATCGCCACCACATCCACCGGCCACCAAACGGCCGGGCGCGGCCTGAGCCGCCACCGCAAGGGGCAACTCGACCTGCGCAAGAAACTCCAGGGGCCTTCCCCGTGATCGTGGACACCGGTTGTCATGCGGCGGTGGCCAGCGTAGTTGATCGATGCTCGTAGGTGATCGGGCTGATCTGGCCGAGGCGGGAGTGCCGTCGGCGGGTGTTGTAGCGGGTCGCCCAGCGGAAGACCGCGAGGCGGGCCTCACGCGCCCCGTTCCACCGCTTCCGCCCCTGTAGCGTCTCGCGCTTCATGGTCGCGTTCAGACTCTCCGCGGCGGCGTTGTCCGCACTCGTGCCGACCGCGCCGCGCGATCTGGTCACGCCCAGCTCCGAGCAGACCTGGGCGAACTCCTTCGACACATATTGCGCCCCGTTGTCGCTGTGAAATATCGCCCCGCGCAGACCGTCCCCGCCGCGGGCCCTCGCTGCGGCCCTGAGCGCGTCGGTGACCAGCGAGGTCCGCATGTGGTCGGCGATCGACCAGCCCGCCAGGCGTTTCGAGCACAGGTCCAACACCGTTGCCAGATAAAGAAATTGGCCGTTGCCGATCGGGAGATAGGTGATGTCGCCCACGTACTTGGTGTTCGGCACCTGGGCAGCAAAGTCCCGCTGGAGCAGGTCCGGCACCGGTGTCGCCGACGGCTCGGGAATGGTGGTGCGGACCTTCTTGCGCAGGTGCAGCCCGACGATGTGGAACTTGCGCATGACGCGCTCGACCCGCTTGTGATTGACCGGCCTCCCGGCATCCTTCAGCTCGGCGGTGACGCGCGGAACCCCATAGGTGCCGTCCGATTCCTGATGGATCCGGTTGATGTGCTCGGCGAGCTCGGCATCCGCCCTCGCCCGGCCGGCCCGCGCCGATGCGCCAGCCAGCCACCGGTAGAAGCCGGACCGCGAGACCGCGAGTATCCGGCACAGCCGCTTGACGCCGAAGGCGCCACGGTGATCCTCGACGAACTGGAAGCGGCTGCTCACCAGCTGGTCTCGGCCGCAAAATACTTCGCGGCCCTCCGCAGGATCTCCCGCTCGAGCTCGAGTTCCTTCACCCGCGCCCGCAGCTGCCGGTTCTCCTTCTCCATCGCGGTGGCCTCCACCGCCCCGGGCCGGGCGGCCTGCCCGGCATCCCGCACCCACGTGCGCAGCGTCTCGTGGTTGACGCCCAGGTCCTTGGCCACCGACGCGTATGTCCCACCCGGGCTCGAGTGGTACAGCGCGACGGCATCGGCCCGGAACTCAGGCGAGTACTTCGACGTCCCCAACGGGAACTCCTGTCCTATGGATCATCACGATCCAATGATCAGGGTGTCCACGCTCAAGGGGAAACGCCCCCAGGCCAAGGGCACCAAGTCCGCCAAGCGGCTGTTGAAGAAGCGCAACCGGCGCGAACAGCGCCACGTGAAGAACCAGAACCACATCATCGCCAAGACGATCGTGACCGAGGCTGAACGCACCTCGGCCGGGATCTCCCTGGAGGAACTCAAGGGAATCCGGCAGAGGGTACGGCTCCGCAAGCCCCAACGGGTCGCGCTCCACTCCTGGGCCTTTGCCCAGCTCGCAGATTTCATCGTCTACAAGGCCCGCAGGGCCGGCGTCCCCGTGGTCTTCGTCGATCCCGCCCATACCTCGCAGCGGTGCTGCGAGTGCGGCCACATCGACAAGAAGAACCGGGCAAGCCAGGCCCTGTTCACCTGCCGGAAGTGCGGGGTCGTTGCCCACGCAGACCGGAACGCTTCCCACAACATCGCCCGCAAGGGCGAGGCTGTGTGGACTGCGGGGCGTGAGTCACGCGTCCCTGCCACCCCATAAGGGTGTCCGGACGGAGGAGCCCACCCAGCAGCCAGTTGGGCGCTACCTCCAAACCCGGTCCACTAGGACCGGGTCAAGTTGACCCGAGAAACGCCAGGCCCTTGGCGATGCCGTTCTTCTGGATCTCGGACGTGCCGGTCAGGACGCGGAACATCCGGATCTTGCGGAAGAGGAACTCGACTTCGTTGCCCTGGGTGAGGCCCTCCTTGCCGTGGATCTGCACGGCCTGGTCGAGGATCCGGAACGCGGACTCCGCGACGAAGAGCTTGCACATGAACGCCTCGGTCCGCACCTCACCACCCTTGTCCAGGGCGGCCAGAGCCGCATACGTCATCGAGCGCGCGGCGTAGAACTCCGTCGCCATGTCGGCGACCTTGTGCTGGATGGACTGGAGCGCCAGCAGCGGCTGTCCGCCGGCGGCCTTGCGGTGACGGGTGCGCTCCAGGGTGAGGTCGAGGGCGCGCCGGGTGGCGCCCAGCACGCTCGGGCAGTGCAGCAGCCGATTGGTGGTGACACGGCCCAGTGCGATGCGCATGCCCTCGCCCTCCTCGCCCAGGAGGTTGGCGGCGGGCACGTGGCAGTCCTCCAGGAGGATGTCGCTCTCGATGTGCTCGCCGGACATCGGGGTGGCACCGTCCAGGACCCGGCACCCAGGGCTGTCCAGGTCGACGAGGAACGCGGAGAACGAGGGCTTCGGGTCCTCGTCCCCGCCGGCGTCCGCCATGCGGGCCACCACGATCGCGAAATCGGCGAAGGGGCCGGCCGAGCTGAACACCTTGTGCCCGGTGAGCCGGTAGCCGTCACCGTCCCGTACGGCAGTGGTGCGCATGGAGCGTACGTCGGAACCCGCGTCGGCCTCGGTGAGCGAGAAGCAACAGGCGCGCTCGCCCCGGACCAACGGCAGTAGATACTTGTGGAGTTGATGGTCCGTGGCGTGGCGCAGGATGTCACCGGCACGCAGCGGACCGCCCATGTCACCGAGCACGCAGTGGCCGAGGACGCGGCCACTGGCGCCTATCTCCTCCTTGAGCGCGGCGAGTTGGGTGTACGAGAGGGCCTGACCGCCGAACTCCTCGGGCAGGTGGATCCCGTAGAAGCCGAGTTCGCGGCTGCGCCTCCAGACGGGTTCCAGGTCGGCTCGGGTCAGCCGGGAGGTGTGGGTGATGCCGCGGTCGCGTTCGTAGTCGGCGAGTTCGCCGTCCAGGTAGTCGCGGAGCGCGTCGACGAGGGCCGCGAGGCGCGGTTCGTCGTAGGTGGGGCGCAGGGAGAACGTCATGTGCGGGGGTCCTCGTTCCGAGTTCCGACTTCTGGTTCTGGTGCTGGTTCTGAGGTCCGGCGTTCCGGGTCAGTTCACGCGGCGGGTTGTGCCGGCCCAGAACGGCTCGCGCACCGCCTTGCGGTCGAGCTTGCCGTTGCGGTTGTGGGGGAGTTCGGCGACAAAGTCCACGGAGCGTGGCTTCTTGAGGCGGTCCAGGCGCTGTGCGCAGAACGCGGTGACCTCCTCCGCGCTGAGGGAATGACCGGGGCGCGTGACGACGACGGCCTTGACCCCCTCGCCCCACTTCTCGTCCGGCACGCCCACGACACAGGCCTCCTGAATGGCGGGATGCTCGTAGAGCGCGGCTTCGACTTCGGTGCAGTAGATGTTGAATCCGCCTGAAATGATCATGTCCTTCTTGCGGTCGACGAGGAACAGATAGCCGTCCTCGCGCATCCACGCCAGATCTCCGGTGTGCACCCAGCCGTCGCGGAAGGTCTCGGCGGACAGCTCGGGCTCGTTCCAGTACGCGCGGACGCAGTCGGGTCCGCGCACGATGACCTCGCCCACCTCACGCGGCCCGAGCTCGCGGCCCGCGTCGTCCACGATCCGGATCTCCGTGTCGTACTTGGCTCGCCCGCACGACTGCAGGAGTTCGGGGTCGTCGGCCACGGCGCGGGCCGTCTCCGCGCCGCTCAGCCCGGCGACCACGCTCGTCGTCTCGCCGAGACCGTAGCCCTGCGCGACCACCGGGCCGAAGAGCGCGACGGCATCGCGCAGCCGTTGAGGTGACACCGGCGCGCCGCCTACGCGGACGCTGGTGAGGCAGGAGAGGTCGCGCTCGGCGGCGCCAGGGTGGGCGAGCACCATGTTCAGCATCGCGGGCACGAGGAACGTGGCGGTGATGCGCTCCCTCTCCACGCTGTCCAGGAAGGCCTCGGCGCTCCAGGCGGGAAGAAGGTAAGTCGTCGAACCCCCGAACACCCCCGCGAGCAGCCCCATACCGGTGGCGTGGGTGATGGGACCGCACGCGAGGTAGCGAGTGGTGGGCCCCGGTCGTGACTCGTCGCTCATCAGCTGCTTGCGCATGTTGGCCAGGCGGTTGCCAACGCTCTGGACGGCCGCCTTGAGCGCTCCGGTCGACCCGGACGTGAAGTTGAGGACACACGCGTCGTCCTCGGACACGTCGACGGTGACCGGTTCGGTGCTGCCCTCGGCGAGCAGGTCGCCGTACCGGACGGTCACCGAGGTGTTGGCGGCGGTATCCGTTTCGGGTGTTGGGTCGTCCAGGAGGACCGGTACGCAACCCGTGCCCGCCGCGGCGATCGCCGCCAGCGCGTCCTCGCGGTGCGCGGCGTCGAAGACCAGGACGCGTACGGGCGCGTACCGCAGGATGTGCTCGATCTCGCCGCGGCCGAGCCGGGCGTTGATGGGCGCCCTGGTCAACCCGGCCTTGTAGAGGGCGAATTCGACCTCCACGAGCTCACCCCTGTTCCAGGCGAGCGAGGCGACCGCGTCACCGGGGCGCAGGCCCCGTGCGATGAGGGCGGATGCCAGACGGTTGGTCTCGCTGTCGAGTCGCGAGTAGGTCCAGGTGCGTTCGCCGCAGACGAGGGCCGTGGTGTCAGGCCAGTAGCGGGCGCTGCGGGAGAGATAGGTGCCGAGGTTCATCGACGTACTCCAGAGCCGGAAGATGGACACTCTGATCTTTGTGATCAGTCTGTTCAATAACAGACAGCTTGTTCATTAACGCATTGGCTGTCAAGGCTCTCCTAGACTGGGTCAGACGTGAAGGCGGGCCCGGAGACGGTGAGTCCGGCGACGGCGGAAGACGTGGAAGGCAGCGATGGCTGAGGACAGAAGGACCAGGCGCACGCGGCGCGCCCTGGCGGACGCGTTGGTGGAACTTGTCCTGGAGCGCGGCTTCAGCGCGCTGAGCGTGGAGGACATCACGGAGCGCGCCGACGTCGCCCGCGCCACCTTCTACAGCCACTTCAAGGACAAGGACGCCCTGTTCGCGCGGGTGACCGCCGACCTCCTCGACGGACTCGGCCGGCGCCTGGCCCCGTCTGTCGCCGGGAGCGCGGTGGGCTTCACGGGGAAGCCCCTCCTGGAGATGCTCCGCCACGCGCGCGACGAGCGTGACCTGTACCGGATCGTGCTGCGCGGGGAGGGGGACGGCAAGCCGCTCCAGATGTTCACGGACGTGTGCGCCGCCAACACCGCGCAGGAGTTCCGCGCCCGCGCCGAACGCAACGACGTGAAGCCGCGCATCGATGCGGAGCTGCTCGCCCGCGTCTGGGTCGGGGAGCAGGTCGCCGTGCTGCGGTGGTGGGCCGAGAGCGAGACGCCCCCCGCGCCCGCCGAGGAGGTCGTGCGGATGCTGCTCGACCTCGCACTGCGCGGCCGTTACTGGGCGAGCGGTTTCGACGCGCCCGAGTGACCCCGGCGCCGCACGGCGCACCCCCGCGCGGAGAAGCCCGTCGGCCCCGCCACCTCCCGAGGTGGCGGGGCCGACGGCTGCCCCGGAGGCGGCGTTTCTCCTCTGCTCTTCCCTGTCCCTCCCTCTTGAGTGGCGACGGCACCGTGACTTACATTGCTGATCTCATCGCAAGATACTGAACAACATGTCCGATATCTATGAGCCGCCCACGGGAAGAGCCCGCATGTCCCTGCCAGAGGTGCTGTCCATCGTCCTGCTCGTCTCCGCGTTCGGCCTCGCGATGTGGCGCGACGTCAACGTGGGTCTCGTCGTGCTGCCCGCGGCGTTCGTGATGTCGGCGATCGCCGGCATCCCCAAGGAGGAAGTGCTCGCCGGGTTCCCCGCGGACCTCGTCGTCCTGATCCTCGGCGTGATGTACATGTTCGGCCACGCCCAGCGCAGCGGCGCGATCGACCGGGTCGTCCGTCTCGTGGTCAGGCTGTCGCGAGGCCGTGACTGGTTCCTGCCCTGGGGCATGTTCCTGGTCGCGGCGGTGCTCAGCGCCATCGGGACGCTGCCCAGCGCGACGGTCGCCGTCGTGCTTCCGATGGCGATGCGTATCGCCCGTACCAGAGACGTCGACCCTGTGCTCATGGCCGTGGTGGCGTGCGGCGGAGCCGGTGTCGGAGGGTTCTCGCCGCTGTCGCCGTGGGGCGCGCTCGTCAAGGAGCTCGCCGGGAAGCTCGACGTCACCTACTCGCCCACGGCACTGTTTGCCGGCCTCGCGATCCTCAACCTGCTCCTGGCGCTGATCGCCTTCTGCGCCCTGGGCGGTCTGCGGCTCGTGCGCGCCTCCCGGGTACGCCGGGCTGCCTCGCGGGACAGCGAGGTACCGGTCCTGCGAGGTGCCGCGCCGGCCACCCCGTACGAGACCGGGTCGCTGATCGGCCTGGGCGTGTTCGTGGTCGCCGTCCTGGGATTCGGGGTGCCCGTCAGCTTCGTGGCACTCCTGATCGGCCTCGCGCTCCAACTGGTCTTCCGCCCCGACTCGCGGCGCGTCGTGTCCGAACTCCCCTGGTCGGTCGTCCTGTTGACCAGCGGCATCATGGTGTACGTCGGTGTACTGGAGCGGACGGGAACGCTCAAGGCGATCGCCGAACACCTCGGCGGCATCGACAACACCCTCCTCGCGGTGCTCGCCGTCTCCTACCTCGCCGCAGTCTTCGCGACCGTGGAGTCCTCGACGGTCGCCGTGCTCGGCGTGGTCGTCCCGCTGGCCGCCGCGGTGCTGCCGCATGCCGACTCGGCACGGTTCACCGTGCTGCTGATCGCTGTGTGCGCCACGATCGGCGCCGTGGCGATCAGTCCCCTCCACCTGGGTGGCGGCCTGATCCTCGCCAACACCGAGGAGGCGGACGCACCGCGCGTCTTCCGGCGGCTGATGGCGTGGTCCGTCGGCGCGGCGCTGGTACTGCCCCCGGCTCTTCTCGTCCTACCGCTGGCGACGGGGCTGTGACGCGACGCGGGCACAGCCACCGCGTCACCTGACTTTCACTCAAGGAGTGGACAACCCATGGCAGTTGACCAACCGAACTCCGAAGGCGTCGAGCATGCCGAGACGGCCGAGACGGCCGAGCGCGCCGAAGTCGCCGGCGATGCACACGGCGGACCCCCGGACTGGTCCTTCCTGACCGGCAAGCGCGTGCTCGACCTGTCGCGGCTGCTGCCGGGCCCGTACGCCACCTCGATGCTTGCCGACGTGGGCGCGGACGTCATCAAGATCGAGGAGCCCGACGGCGGGGACCCCGCGCGGTCGGCACCCGCACTGTTCGAGGCACTCAACCGCAACAAGCGCTCCGTCACCCTCGACCTTCGCGACGACACGCACCGGGCCGAGTTCCTGCGCCTCGTCGGCACCGCCGACGCGGTGGTGGAGAGCTTCCGCCCCGGCGTCCTCGACCGGCTCGGCCTCTCCTATCCCGTCCTGCGCGAGGCGAACCTGCGCATCGTCCTGTGCTCCCTCAGCGGATACGGCCAGACGGGACCGTACGCGAACAGGCCCGGCCACGAACTGAACTTCCTCGGCCTGTCCGGGTTCTTCACCGTCCCCGGGCGCATCGACGGGGAGATCACCCGGCCCGGCGTGCGGGTGGGTGACATGGCGGGCGCGATGCAGGCGGCGTTCGCACTGACCGTGGCGCTCGCGGGCGCGGCCGCCACGGGACACGGGCAGCACATCGACGTCTCCCTCGCCGAATCGATCGCCGGCTGGTGCGCCCTGTTCGCGCTGCCCAGGCCGATGCCGGGGATCCGCTGAAGAGCGGGCTCGTGCAGGGCGACAACGACGTCTTCCGCACGGCCGACGGACGGCTGCTCTCGCTCGCCACGTTCGAGGACAAGTTCTGGCGGGAGCTCCGCACCGCGCTGGGTACGGAGTTCCCCGGCCTGGACACGGACGCGTACGACCGTCGGCCCGCCCGTACGGCCGCCAAGGAGAAGGTCCACCACCTGCTGACCGCAGTGTTCGCCACCCACGACTACGCGTGGTGGGAGCACACCCTGACCGGGATCGGCGCGCCATGGGCACCCGTGTTCACCGCGGCGCAACAGCTCCTCGACGACCCACATCTGACGGCGAGAAACCTGTTCTCCCAGGCCTCCGGTCCGGCGGCGCAGGCGCGCTTCCCGGTCCGCTTCGGGTCGGGCCTGAACACCTTCCGCACGCCGGCACCCGAACTGGGCGCCCACACACGGGAGGTTCTGGAGGCGATGCCCGCCGCCCAGGTCACCGCGACTTCGGGGCCACGGCCTCCAGCGCGTCGACAGAGCCGGACATGACGGTGCGCACGTGCTCGGTGAGGTGCTCGGCGGGCCAGTCCCACCACGCGAGGGCGAGCAGGCGCTCGACGTCCTCGTCGGAGTGGCGGCGGCGGATGAGTTTCGCCGGGTTGCCGCCGACGATCCCGTAGTCGGGCACGTCGTCGACGACCACGGAACCCGAGGCGATGATCGCCCCGTGCCCGACGCGCACGCCGGGCATCACCGTGGTGCGGTAGCCGAACCACACGTCGTTCCCGACCACCGTGTCACCCCGGCCGGGCAGCCCGCTGATGAGATCGAAGTGGTCCGCCCACGAGCCGCCCATGATGGGGAAGGGGAACGTCGACGGGCCGTCCATACGGTGGTTGGCCCCGTTCATGATGAACCGCACGCCCTCGCCCAGCGCACAGAACTTCCCGATGACCAGCTTCTCCGGCCCGTAGTGGTACAGCACATTGCGCGTCTCGAAGGCGGTCGGGTCGTCCGGATCGTCGTAGTACGAGAACTCACCGACCTCGATCAACGGCGACGTCACCAGCGGCTTGAGCAGCACGACCCGCGACTGGCCCGGCATCGGGTGAAGCACGGTCGGATCGGCGGGCACGAATGACATGACGGGTCAACTTCCTCACGTGGTACGGGACGACGACGGACGGCCATGCTCTCAGCCGCCCCGGGTCTCCGACTCCAGCGCGGCCCGCGTCTCGGGACCGTACACACCGGCGTCCTCGTCGATGCCGCGGGCCACCTGATAGCGGTGGACGGCGTCCGCGACATCGGTCGAGTACCTGCCGTCGGCCGGCCCCGTGTACAAGTTGAGCTGGGTCAGCCGTCGTTGGAGGTCTTTGACCTGACCGCCGTGGCTGCCGGGGGACAGGACTCGGGTGCCGGATCCCGGGCGGGCGGCGGAAGACACCGTGGGCGCGGGCGCGGAGGGCGTCGCGGAGGAGGATTTCACCGAGGCGGACGCGGGTGCGGTCGCCGAGGCGGACGCCGTTCCGGAGGCCGCCGACGACGACGGGCCGGGGGAGCCGGTCGCGTGCGCACCGCCGTTCCCGGGAGAGGGGGCCGCCGATCGCGACGAGACGGATCCGGACGGTGCGGGCACGGCGGAGTCGTCCGTCGCCGACACGGTCCGGCTCGGGGCGTTCCCGGAGCTGAAGGCGCCACTCGCCACGGCGATCACGGCGGCCGCCCCGACACCCAACGCCGCGGTCCCGACGATCACCCGCTGGCGCCTCAGGCGCGCGGGTGACCGACGACCACGGCCGGCGACGACATGCTCCGAAGTCCGGACCGACATGCCGTCGACGGCCGGCCCGTCGCCGACCGGCCCCTCGAAGAGCCGCAGATCCTCCTGGGCCACCGTCCCGGCGGACTGACCGGGCGGGGTCACCTGCCCGAACACCGGGTTCGACGGCACCGCCGGTGCGGACGTCGCGCAGCCGCACGCCGGCTGCTGGTCGGCGATCGGTTCGGACCCGCACAAGGGGCATCGCTGTGCACTCACTGAATGGCCCCTCCTCCGGGCGGCCACAGCATATGCCGATGGCCAGGTGAAGTCCGACTCGCGTGCGTGCCCGACCGCCACCTGACCAACGGAGCCAGCCCGGCTGCGGTCGGCCTGTGACGAGTGGATATGCGAAATGGGTATCGCTCGATACAGTCGTCTCTTTACAACTGGTTGTGGGGACAACCGGAGCGCCTTGGGGAGGGCCTGCAACACATGAGTCGACGCTCCAGTGGCTCGGTCGGCGTCTGGGCCGAGATGCAGCGGCAGCAGCAGCGCCAGATGGAGGCCGAAGCCAGACGGCAGAGGCAAGAGGCGCAGCAAGCACGTGCCTATCAACGGCGAGCGATCCAGAACCACCGCGAGTACCGGCAGGCAGAGGCCCTGCGCCGCTCGGAGGAACTGGACGCTCAAGTCACGTCGCTGCAAGGGCTTCTCGCCTCGGGTTGTCAGGCTTCGCCTTTCAGGGCTCCCTCCCTCATGCGTCCTGAAGATGTCCAGCCCTTTGCTCCAGGTCCCCTGGCGCAGCCCGTGCCCATGCCGGACTTCCAGCACTACCAGACACAGAGCGGGTGGACTGCCACTCGGCGGGCCCAGGCGCAGGCCGAGGCCCGGGCGCGGTTCGACAGGGACTGGCAGTCGGCCCAGGCGGCCGAGGCTCTACGGCAGCAACAGCTGGCGTCGTACCAGCGGGAGTACCAGCAGTGGGCCGATGCCCAACTGGCCGAGGTGCGCCGGCACAACGCAGGCATCGAAGAACTGACCGAAGCAGTCAGGCGCCGCGAACCCGACTCCGTGGTCGAGTACTTCTCCGCTGCTCTCTACGCCTCGACCGCATGGCCGGAGGGTTTCCCGCGTCAGGTGGCAGCCGCGTACGACTCGGCGGCTCGCCAGCTGGTGCTGGACTGGGAGCTGCCGGCCTACACCGTCGTCCCCGAGGTCAAGTCCGTCCGGTACATGTCCGGGCTGGACCAGGACAAGGAGACGGCCCGTCCAGTGGGCCAACGTCGGGCTCTGTACCGGGAAGTTCTCGCGCAGTGCATGCTGCTCGTCCTGCACGAACTCTTCGCCGCGGACGAGATGGGCACGCTCGAAGCGGTGACCTTGAACGGGTTCGTGGACGGGCACGACCCCACGACGGGCTGGCCGGGCCACATCTACCTGGCGACCGTCATGACGTCGAGAGCGACGTTCCGCGACCTGTACCTGGCGCAGGTGGACGCCGGCAGTTGTCTGTCCGACGCCTTACGTGGGCAACTCTCCGGTCGCCCCGATCAGCTCACGCCGGTCCGGCCCGGACGTCGGCCGCAGGACGTCGGAAACCGCGTGGTCACGCATGGCAGCGACGAGGAACCCGACCTCTACGACATGGATCCGATCGCCTTCGAGAATCTCGTCGCCGAGCTCTTCCGGGCCATGGGGATGCAGGCGGTCACCACCCAGCGCTCGAACGACGGCGGGGTGGACGTCGACGCGCTGGATCCGACACCGATCCGGGGCGGCAAAATCGTCGTGCAGGTGAAGCGCTACCGCAACACGGTGCCGCCCACCGCCGTCCGCGACTTGTACGGGACCGTGCAGGACGCCGGCGCCAACAAGGGTGTCCTCGTGACGACATCAGGGTTCGGCCCGGGCTCGCACACCTTCGCCAACGGCAAGCCGCTGGAACTGATCTCCGGCACCGAACTCGTCGACCTGTTGCACCGGCACGGGCTACGAGGGCGTCTGGGCGACGGCACCCGCCGCCAGGCAGCGCAGCCGACTCCGACGGTTCCGGACTTTCGACTGCCCGACGACTACAACGTCCTGGGCATGTCGTGGACCGGAGGCGTCGCCCTGGATGTGTGCGCTCTCGTCTGCCGTGGCAGCAGCATCCTCAGTGACGATCACTTCGTCTTCTACAACAACCCGCACACAGCGGACGGCTCCGTACGCGTTCTGCCTCCGACCGCACCGGACAAGGCCGCCATCTGTGTCTCCTTCGACGAATTGCCGGACGAGGCCGACCGGTTCGTGCTCGTGGCCGCGATCGACCCGGAGGTGAACCCGGACGCCGACCTCTCCGGCTTCACGGACGCCTCCATCCGCCTGCTCGACCCGAGGCTGGCCGACCTGGGACGGCTCGAGGTCTCCGACGGCCGCCCGGGCGAAACCGCCCTGGTGCTCGGTTCCTTCCGCCGCAGACCGAACGGGGACTGGGACTTCGTCCTGGGCGGCAAGGGCTACGCGGGGGGCCTGGAACAGCTCGTCCAGGACTTCGGCATCGAGGTGGAGTAGATGAAGCGCGGCTCGGGCCGGGGACCGAGCTTCGTCCCGGGGCGTGACGGCGCGCACACCCGGGAGGCGCTGGCGTTGCGTATCTGCGCGGGTCCCGGTCGCGGACGTACCGTCGTGCACGTCAGGGCCAGACTCACGTCTCACCGAAACGGCAGGAACGCTCCATGAGTACCACGCACTACGACGTCGTCGTCCTGGGCGCCGGGCCGGGTGGCTACACCGCGGCCGTGCGCGCCACCCAGCTGGGCCTTCGTGCCGCGGTCGTCGAGGGGAAGTACTGGGGCGGTGTCTGCCTGAACGTGGGCTGCATCCCGTCCAAGGCGCTCCTGCGCAACGCCGAACTCGCGCACATCTTCACGCAGCAGGCCTCGACCTTCGGCATCCACGTCGACGGGCAGGTCAGCTTCGACTACGGCGAGGCCTACCGGCGCAGCCGCAAGGTCGCCGACGGCCGGGTCGCCGGCGTGCACTACCTGATGAAGAAGAACGACATCACCGAGTACGACGGCCGCGGATCGTTCACCGACGACCGCACGCTCCGGATCGATCTCACGGCCGGCGGCACCGAGACCGTCACCTTCGGGAACTGCATCATCGCGACCGGCGCCACCACCCGCCTCCTGCCGGGCACCGCGCTGAGCGACCGCGTGGTCACCTACGAGGAGCAGATCCTCTCCGAGACACTGCCCGAGTCCATCGTCATCGCCGGCGCCGGAGCGATCGGCGTCGAGTTCGCGTACGTCCTGCACAACTACGGCGTCAAGGTGACCGTCGTCGAGTTCCTTGACCGCATGGTGCCGACCGAGGACGCCGACGTGTCCAAGGAACTCTCCCGCCAGTACCGGAAGTTGGGCATCGAGGTCCACACCGGGACCCGGGTGGAATCCATCGACGACAGCGATCCCGCGGCCAAGGTGCGCGTCACCGTCTCCAAGGACGGGCAGCAGCGCGTGATCGAGACCGACAAGGTCCTCCAGGCGATCGGCTTCGCGCCTCGGACCACCGGATACGGGCTCGAGAACACCGGCGTCCGGCTCACCGAGCGCGGCGCGATCGACGTGGACGGACGCGGCCGCACCAGCGTGCCCCACCTGTACGCGATCGGCGACGTCACCGCGAAACTGATGCTGGCGCACGCGGCGGAGGCCATGGCCGTGATCGCCGCCGAGACGATCGGCGGCGCGGAGACCATGGAGGTCGACTTCACGATGATCCCGCGCGCCACCTACTGCCAGCCGCAGATCGCCAGCTTCGGGTGGACCGAGGCGCAGGCCCGCGAGCTCGGCTTCGACGTGAAGGTGGCGAAGTTCCCGTTCTCCGCGAACGGAAAGGCCCACGGACTTGGTGAGCCGACGGGCTTCGTCAAGGTCATCAGCGACAACCGGTACGGCGAACTGCTGGGCGCCCACCTCATCGGCCCCGAAGTCACCGAACTGCTGCCGGAATTGACGCTGGCTCAGCAGTGGGACCTGACCGTCCACGAGGTGGCCCGCAACGTGCACGCCCACCCGACACTCGGCGAGGCCGTGAAGGAGGCGGTGCACGGGCTGGCCGGACACATGATCAACATGTGACGGTCGTCCGGGCGGCGCCTCCTCCGGCAGCCACGCCTCTTCGGCCAGGGTCCGATCGACGCCCGACCGTCACGCGGTCGCGAGCGAGACCTCGGTCGACTTGATCAGGGCCACGACGGAGGTGCCGGGGGCCAGGGCCAGGTCGGTGACGGCGTCCTTGGTGATGGCGGACGTCAGTTCGCCGCCCGGGACGCTGACCTTGACGGAGGCCATGGCGCCGCCCGTGGCGATGTCGTCGACCGTTCCGGCGAGCTGGTTGCGGATGGACAGCCCATCGACCCTGCCGGTGGCGAGGGAGACCTCCGTGGACTTGACCAGGGCGCGCACGGCGGATCCCTCGGCGAGGCCGAGGTCCTTGACGGCATCCAGGGTGATCGCCGCGGTGATGTCCTGGCCGCCGTCGAGGCGGACCTTGACCGTCGCCATGGCTTCACCCGCGGTGATGCCCGTGACGCTGCCGGGAAGCTGATTGCGGATGCTCAGGCTCATGCGGAACGCCTCACAGAAAAGGTATGGAATGTCAGGCTTTGGGCCTGTGTAGGGCTCACCGTAGCCGGGTGGGATGTGGCTGGCGTGAGGCCCGTCGCATCTGCGAGGTGAAGGGGCGTGAGCACCTGGCAGGTCGGAGGCGCCCTGTTCGTTACGGGGATGCAGGGGTGCGGCTTGTTGCGGATGCAGGGAGGCGGGGGTGCGGCGTCAGGCGGGGTACGCGTGCGTCTGCGTCGCCTTGACCGTGGCCCAGACCGGCGCGCCCGGGTGCAGGTTCAGCTCCGCGGCGGCGACCGTCGTGAGGTCGGCGGCGAGCGCGAGTTCACCTGTGAGGTCCGCGCGGATCTGGTCCCCGTGCGTCTCGAGCCCGGCGACCTGACACCGCCACAGATTCCGGGCGCTGGCGCCGGTGGGACGGTCCCGGTAGAGGGTCACGGCGCTCGGCGGGAACGCCACGAAGGCGGGCCCCGACAGCTCCTCGCTGGTCGCGACGTCCGGCCCGGAGTCGACCCGCACCACATGCCCGTCGGCCTGCCCCTTGTAGAGGTTCAGGCCGACCAGCTGGGCGATGTAGTCCGTACGCGGATGACGGGCGATGTCGGCCGGGGCCCCCTCCTGGACGACGCGGCCGTGCTCGATGACGACGAGCCGGTCGGCGAGCACCATAGCGTCCAGCGGGTCGTGGGTGACCAGTACGGCGACGGCCTCGAAGTCGGCCAGGTGGCGCCGGAGTTGGGCGCGTACGTCGAGACGGGTGCGCGCGTCGAGCGCGGCGAGCGGCTCGTCGAGGAGCAGCAGCCGGGGATGGGTGGCCAGGGCGCGGGCCACGGCGACGCGCTGCGCCTGGCCGCCGGACAGCCGGCGCGGCTTGGCGCCGTGGTGGTCGGCGAGGCCCATGCGGTCCAGCCACTTCGCGGCCTGCTCGCGCGCCTCGGCCTTGGACACGCCGTGGCAGCGCGGTCCGAAGGCGACGTTGTCCAGGGCGCTCAGGTGGGGAAAGAGGAGGTAGTCCTGGAAGACCACGCCGACCGGCCGGGACTCGGGCGCCATGCGGTCCAACGTGGCCCCGTCCAGGCACAGATGACCGTCTGTCAGGGGCGTGAGCCCGGCCAGGGCGCGCAGGGCTGTGGTCTTGCCGGCGCCGTTCGGACCGAGCAGGGCGACCACGTCGCCGGGGGCGGCGCGCAGCGCGACGTCGAGGCAGAAGGTGCCGCGGTCGACGACGAGGTGGGCGTCCAGGCCGTCGGCGCGGATGTCGTCGGCAGGGAGGCCACCGCTGACGTGGTCGATGTGCGTCATGAGGCGGTCATCCGGTGGTCGGACGGTCCGGCGAGGACCGTGTCGGGGAGGGCGGGGCCGGTCATGACGCCGTCATCCAGCGGTCCCGCAGCCCCGCGAGGACCGCGATCGACACGGCGAGCAGCACCAGGCTGAGGGCGAGCGCGGCGGCCGGGTCGTTCTGGAGCGCCAGGTACACGGCCAGCGGCATGGTCTGCGTACGGCCGGGGAAGTTGCCCGCGAACGTGATCGTCGCGCCGAACTCGCCGAGCGCGCGCGCCCAGGCAAGCACGGCACCCGCGGCGATACCCGGCATGATCAGCGGCAGCGTCACCCTGCGGAACGCCGTGAAGCGGGAGGCGCCCAGCGTCGTGGCGGCCTCCTCGAACCGCGGATCGGCGGCCCGCAGCGTGCCCTCCACACTGATGACGAGGAACGGCATCGCCACGAACGACTCCGCGACCACGACACCCGCCGTGGTGAACGGCAGCGTGATCCCGAACCACGAGTCCAGCAACTGCCCGACGACGCCGTTGCGTCCGAGGGCCAGCAGCAGGGCCACACCGCCCACCACCGGGGGCAGTACGAGCGGCAGTGTCACCAGTGCCCGGACGAAGCCGCGCCCGGGGAATTCCGTGCGCGCGAGCAGCCAGGCCAGCGGCACCCCCAGGACCAGGCTCACCGCCGTGGCCGCCGTCGCGCAGATCAGCGACAGCTGGAGGGCCTGCCAGACCTCCGGACTGGTCAGCTGATCCGGCAGGGTGCGCCAAGGGGCCCGTACGAGCAGGGCGATCAGAGGCAGCAGCAGGAACGCGAGGCCGACGAGGGCGGGCACCAGAAGCGGCAGAGGCACCCCGCGGCCCCGGGCGCCCGGCCGGGCACGCGGACGCCGCGGCCCGGCCCCACGGGTGTCGCCACCCGTGAGGACCTCGGCCGCGGCGCCGGACTTGTCGAGCTCGGTCACGGCTTGAGGAACCCGGCCGCCGTCAGGACCTCCTGGCCCTCGACGGACTGCACGAGCGCGATGAACTCCTTCGCCGCCTCGGCGTTCGGCGCGTCCTTCAGGAGAGCGATCGGGTAGTCGTTGATGGCGTTCGCGGACTCGGGGAACTCGACGCCCTCCACCTTGCTGCCCGCGGCCTTCACGTCGGTCTTGTAGACGACGGCGGCGTCGGCCTCCTTCAACTCCACCTTCGTCAGGGCGCTCTTGACGTCCTGCTCGTACGAGACCGGGGTGAGCTTCAGCTTGCTGGCGTCCAGCGCCTTCTGCGCGGCGGCGCCGCACGGCACCGTCTTGTCGCAGAGCACGACCTTGAGGCCGGACTTGGTGAGGTCCTTGAGGGAGGCGACCTTGTCGGGGTTGCCCGGCAGGGTCGCGATCTCCAGCTGGTTACGCACGAACGTGGACGGGGCGGTGGCCGCGTCCTTCTTGTCCGTCACGATCGCCATCGTCTTGGGGCTGGCGGCGGCGAACACGTCGGCGGGCGCGCCACCGGTGATGCTCGCGGCGAGGGTGTCACTGCCGCCGAAACTGAACGTCACCTTCGTACCTGGGTGGGCCTTCTCGAAATCCTTGCCAAGGGTCGTGAAGCTCTCCTTGAGCGAGGCCGCCGCGAAGACGGTCACCGTGCCCGTGACCTTCTTGGCGGAGTCCTTGGACGCAGAGGAGGAGTCCTTCTTGGACGACGAGTCCGAGCCGGAGGAGCAGGCGCTCAGCGCCAGCAGCGCGGCGACGCCTACGCCGGTCACCTGCAGGGTCCGGCGGGTCCGGCGCGTGTAACGGGTCATCACGGGGTTACTCCCTAGGGCTCTTGGAGAAGAATCGGGCTGATTCTCCGCGAAGCGTCCGGCGGACACTTCAAGGGCGTTCGACGACCACGTTGGTCGATTTGATCACGGCGACGGCAGGCACACCGGGTTCCAGCTCCATCTCCTCGGCCGACTCCCGGCTGACCATGGCCACGACCCGGAAGGGCCCGGCCTGGATCTCCACCTGCGCCGACACATCCCCGAGGATCACCTCGGTGACGATGCCGGAAAGGCGGTTGCGCGCCGAGGATCCGTTGTTCGTCCGCTCGGTGCGGTGCAGCTGTCGGGCGAAGGACGCCAGGTCCGCTCCGGGGATGATCCGGCGGCCCAGCTCGTCACGCTCGGCACGCAGCCTCCCGCCGTCGACCCAGCGCCGAAGGGTGTCGGCGCTGACGCCCATCAAGGCGGCCGCCTCCCCGATCCGGTAGGTGCGCATGCACGGATCATACTGCCGCAGATGCAAGGGGGAAGTCTCTTGTTGCATCGCATGAGCTGGATCATGTGTGGATGGGGGTAGGCATGTGCGTTTGTATGAGAGTGCAGCGGCCGCGGCCCGGGTACGGTCATTCGGGAGGTGGTAGTCCGTGCGTCAATCCCTTACGGCCGCCGATCCGGTGGCAGAGCTCGCCCTGACCGGCGATGTCGCGCGCCCGGCCCGGCTGACGGTGCCCGATCTGCTCGACTGGCCCCAGCACACGGCCCGGGTCAGCTTCGAGTGCGCCACCAGCGGCGTCCAGGAGCACAGCTTCGCGGGCCCACTGCTGCACGACGTCCTGCATGACGCCGGGCCCGGCTTCGACCCCGCCCGCCGCAAGGACCGGCTGCGGTTCCTGATCGCGGTGACCGGGGCGGACGGCCATCACGCCCTGCTGTCCTGGGCGGAGATCGACCCGGACTTCGGGCGGGCCCCCGTGCTGCTCGCCGTCACCATCGACGACACGCCACTCGACCGGGCCGGACCCCAGCTCGTCCTGCCCCAGGACCGCTGCGGGGCGCGGCACATCAGCGGCATCAACGCGATCCGCGTGGACGGCCGCTACGCGTCGTGGGCGTGACGCGGCGGGAGCGCCACCGGCCCACCGGGCCCCCGACGGGGATGCCCAATGGCGCGGGACCCCTGGCGGTGGCCTGGATGGAAGCCTCCTGTCCCGGCACGGCAAGGTTCGCATTGACCGGTCGAGTTCGTCGCGAGGACCTTGAACGGCACCTTCCGACACCGGAGTTGAGGAGTCCCGCGTCATGGCCAGGGTGCTCTGTGCGGCGGGTACCCGGGAGATCCTTGAGGCCTGGCTGGACGGCAAGCCGATCCGTGACGAGTACCTGATCGTGGCGGGCGGCGCGCCGGCCGGCGCGGGCGCGTACTCCTGCTCCACGGCGCCCGGTGACTCCTGAGGCTGCCGAGACGGCCGCCGCTCGCGAACGTCAGGTGCGGTCGATGTGCACGTTCGTCGACTTCACGCGGGCGGTGGCCTTCGCGCCCACCTCAAGTCCCAGCTCCTCCACGGCCTCACGCGTGAGCAGCGACACGAGCCGGTGAGGGCCCGCCTGGATCTCCACCTGGGCCGCCACGTCACCCAGCTTCACGGCGGTGACGATGCCCGGGAAGGCGTTGCGCGCGGAGGTGTACGAGATGTCGTCCTCGCCGCCGGTCCTGGCGACCTCGACCGAGAGAGCTGCCAGGTCCCTGCCGTCGATGAGCCGCCGCCCACCCGCGTCACGATGGGTGGCCACTCTGCCCGCGTCGGCCCATCGGCGTGCGGTGTCCGGACTCACGCCGAGGAGCCGGGCGGCCTGGCCGATCGTGTAGGACTGCATACGCGCCAAGATAGACGAATACTCAGGTGAGCCCGTCCTCGGTGAGCCGCATCGTGAACCAGAGGGCGGGGTCCTCCGGCAGCACGTATCGCTCCACTTCCACGAACCCGTGCTTCTCCGCGAACCGCACCCCGGCCACGTTCGACGCCAGGATGACCGTCTCGATGACGGCGGCGTCCAGTGTGCGGGCGTGCTCCAGGCCGTGCCGGTAGAGCACTTCGCCGAAGCCTTGCCGGCGGTGGTCGGGGAGCACGCGGGCGATCACCGTGGCGGTGGCGGTGTCGTCCGCAGGAGGGCGCACCGTCGTGCAGCCCACAAGGGTGTCGCCGAGATAGGCGACTTCCAGATGGTTGCGCCCCACCCGCTCCCGCACGTCGTCGAGGGACAGCGGGTCGGCCGGGATGATCAGGTTGTGGACGTGTCGCCAGTCCTCGATCAGGGCGTCGCCCTGCACCTTCTCAATGCGGAGATCAGTCATCGCAGCAGGAAAGCGTGCGCGTCGCCGCACGTCAACTGCGTATCTGCGCCCCGGCGTCGGTGATCGGGCGACCGCTTCGGCGACCGACGGTCCCGGCGACGCGGTAGCGCGGCGCTGCTTCAGCGCGTCGTCTCAGGGGCCGGTCCGTCGGTCCCGGCGGCCGGTTCGTCCGTATCGGAGACCGGCTCGTCCGTCTGGTCGGTGAGGGACTGTTCGGCCCAGATGACTTTCCCGTCGAGGGTGTAGCGCGCTCCCCAGCGCTGGGAGAACTGGGAGACGAGAAACAGGCCGCGCCCGCCCTCGTCGGTGGTGCGGGGGTGGCGCAGATGCGGAGCGCTGGCGCCCGCGTCGGACACCTCGCAGATCAGCGCCCGTTCGACGATCAGACGCAGCCGGATCGGCCCGGAGGCGTACCGGATCGCGTTGGTGACGAGTTCGCTGACGACGAGTTCCGTGGTGTAGGCGAGTTCGTCGAGCCCCCATTCGGACAGCTGCCGGGTGACCTTCTTGCGTGCCTCGGCGACGACCGCCGGGTCGCTCTCCAGATCCCACGACGCGACCTGCCCGGCGCCCAGGCGGTGGGTGCGGGCCATCAGCAGGGCCACGTCGTCGTTCGGGCGCGAGGGCACCAGCGCGTCGACGACGGCCACGCAGCGGCCCTCCAGGGACGGGCCGCGTAGCTCCAGGGCATTGCGCAGGCGCTCCCGGCCCGCGTCGAGACCGGGCTCGCGGCCGGGTTCCCGTGGGTCGACGGCGAGCAGTCCGTCGGTGTGCAGCGCGAGCACAGTGCCTTCCGCGAGGGAGAGCTCGGCCGCCTCGAAGGGCAGACCGCCCGTGCCGAGCGCAGGCCCGATCGGGAGGTCGGGGAAGGAGACCTCGCCGTCCGGGGTGACGAGCGCGGGCGGGGGATGCGCGGAGCTGGCCATGGCGCACTGGCCGCTGACCGGGTCGTACACCACGTACAGACAGCTGGAGCCCACGGCCTGGACCGCGCTGCGGGCGTCCTCCTCGCGTGCGCCCCTGCTGACGAGGTCGTCGAGGTGGGCGAGCACCTCTTCCGGCGGCAGGTCCAGATCGGCGAGCGTCTGGACCGCGGTGCGCAGCCGCCCCATGGCGGCGGCGCCGTCGATGCCGTGGCCGGGGACGTCGCCCACAACGAGGGCGACTCGGGCGCCGGACAGCGGGATGACGTCGAACCAGTCGCCGCCGAGGCCCGTCAACTCGTCAGCGGGCCGGTAGCAGGCGGTGACGTCCACCGCGTTCTGCTCGGGCAGGTGGCTCGGCAGCAGACTCCGCTGAAGCACCAGCGCGGCGTCGCGTTCGCGTGTGTAGCGGCGGGCGTTGTCGACGCAGATCGCGGCCCGGGCGACGAACTCCTCCGCGAGCGCCAGATCCTCCGCGTCGAACGGGTCGGGGCGGTCGCGCCGGAAGAAGCTGGTGACGCCCATCGTGATGCCGCGCGAGCGGATCGGCACGATCATCATCGAGTGCAGCCCGAGTTCGATGAGGGAGGCCGCCGGGCGGCCGGGGTCGGTGGCGGTCCAGTCCTCGTCCCGGGGATCCACCTGCTCCGCGTACCAGGACACGCCGCTGGTCAGGACGCGGACAGGGGGTGATTCCGGGCGGTAGCGGGCCGCCTCCCCGATGCGGACGAGGGTCTCGGGAAGGCCGTCCCGCACCGACCGGTGGCCCGCGCGCCGCAGCGTGACCATCTCCGGGTCGCTCGGCGTCCCCGCCGTCGGCTCGGCCCCTTCGAGGACCGACTCCAGCAGATCCACGGCGACGAAGTCCGCGAGGCCGGGCACTGCCACGTCTGCCAGTTCCTGCGCGGTCTGTACGACGTCCAGACTCCGGCCGATGTGCTCACCGGCCCGGTCGAGGAGGGCGAGCCGCTGCCGGGCCAGATAGCGCTCGGTGATGTCCATCGCCGTGTAGTACACGCCCAGCGGGGACCCGTTCTCGTCGTTGAGCCGAGTGAACGACATGGCGTGGCAGCACTGGCGGTGCGGCGCGGACTGCACGCGGCCAACCTGCTCGTAGCCCACGACCGCTACCCCCGTGTCGAGGACCTGCCGCATCTGCCCCTCGAGCTGCTCGGAGTCGAGTCCGGGCTGGATGTCCGCCAGCCTGCGGCCGATACGGTCCCGCGCCGGACCGCCGCCGAACTGCGCCAGCGCGTCGTTCGACCACACGTACCTCAGGTCCGTGTCCACGATCGCGATGCCCAGGGGGGAACGCGTGGCCATCTGCTCCAGGACGGAGCGGCTCATCTCCCATCCGGGCGCCCGCGCCAGGTCCGTCACGAGCGCGATCCAGCGCTCGGGCTCCGGGCAGAGCTGTGCCTCGACGACGTGCACCATCAGGGGGACGGGGTGCCCGTCGCGGTGTTTCGCCCTCAGGATCCCCGACCATCCGCCGCCCCGCCTGCACTGCTCGGCGAGCGCGACAGCGCGGACCGCGTCCTCGGGCATCAGGAGCTCGGCCACCTTCCGGCCCACCACCTCGGCGGCCGCGTACCCCAGCAGCCGCTCGCTCCCGCCGGACCAGCCGGACACCACGCCATGTGTGTCGAACAGCACCGGCGCGGCATCCGCCACGTCGAAGCGCTGCTCTGCGGCGTCGCTCTGCTCGCTCGTCCCCACGGTGTCCCGCTCCGTCCTGAGAGTGGTTTCTCTCTCCCGCCCATTCTTCACCTCGTGTGACGATGACGGCAGGTGTGCGCCGCCGCGCCAGGAAAATCAGGGGCGCCCGCGGGCGTTCCTTGCGAAGATGACCGCCCGTCGTGCCCGCTCCGGAGGGAATTCACGTGCCCCGCGCCGTCTCGCTGATCCGCTCGTCCTCGCTGTCCGACGTCGCCGAGTACGCCTACGCGGCCACGGCTCCCGCCGAAGCGCGGCTGATCTTCCTCGCGGGGGCCTGTCCGCTGAACGAGGACGGCTCGACGGCTGCCGTCGGCGACTACGCCGGACAGGCGGCCAAGGCTGTCGAGAACATGCGGACGGCGCTCGCCGCGTCGGGCGCCACCCTCGACGACGTGATCAGCACCCGTGTCCTCGTCGCGTCCACGCGCCAGGCGGACCTGGTGACGGCTTGGCAGGTGGTGCGTGACGCGTTCGGCGACCACGACGTCCCCAGCACGTTGATGGGGGTCACGGTGCTCGGGTACGAGGACCAGCTGGTGGAGATCGAGGGCGTCGCGGCGGTACTGGACTCCTGACGGGGGCGGGCCGATCGCCCGATCGCGGGTGGCCGCTCGGGCCCGGTTCCCTGGGTGGCGGCCACGCCACTAGAGACCCGATCGCGGGTGGCCGCTCGGGCCCGGTTCCCTGGGTGGCGGCCACGCCACTAGAGTGCCTCCATGCCCGGTGAAATGGTGCCAGACCGCCGCGAACTGCGTGCGTCGCACGAGGAGCGCGACCAGGTCGTGGAGCGGCTGACCGTCGCCGCCGGTGACGGCCGGCTGACCGCGGACGAGCTGGACGAGCGGCTCGAGGCCGCGCTGACGGCCCGTACCCATGGTGAGCTGGCGGCCCTGCTCGCCGACCTGCCGGACGCCGGTCCCGCGTGGGCCGCCGGGGTCGCGGCCGCCGCACCGAAAGACGTGTCGCGGATCGTCGTCGACGGCGCGAGCGCGAAGCGGGACGGCGGCTGGGTGGTCCCGAGGCGTCTGGCGATCGACTCGAGGAGCGGTTCCGTCGTTCTCGACTTCACCCAGGCCGTCGTCGCGGAGCCGACCCTGGAGATCGAGGTCGCGGTGCGCAGCGGGTCGGTGACGCTGCTCGTGCCGCCGGACGTCGTCGCCGACGTCGACGACGTGGCCGTACGCAACGGCAGCGTGCGCCATCAGGCGCGGCCCGAGCCCGCGACACCGGTCAGGCTGCGCATCCAGATGTCGGGTGAGGTGCACGGCGGCAGCATCGCGATACGGCCGCCCAGGCCGCCCCGCCGCGGCTTCTGGCAGTGGCTGCTGCGGCGCCCGCGACCGGTGGCGGCGCTCCCGCGCTGACCGGGCCTCAGTGAGACCTCCGGCTGAGCTTGATCATGGTCCGTCCCCGGGGGCTAAGGTCGGCCCGAGCGTTCGCTGCGCGAGGAGGACCGGCCATGGAAGCCGCCGATGTGAACACCCCTGCCGACGACGGCTCACCAGGACGGGCGGGATACCGGAGGTCGGCCGGGTCGCCGCGCGGCGAAGCCCGGCGGCGGGAACTCCTCGCCCTCGTCACCGATGACCTCGAGGTCAACGGGCTCGTGGACTTCTCGCTCCGGCGCGCGGCGCGAGCGGCCGGCACCACGCACAAGGTGCTGCTCTACCACTTCGACGGGGCCGACGACCTGCTCACGCAGGCGATCGTCCAGCTGCGCGAGCGGCGCATCGCGAAGGCGCTCGCCGCCGCCACCGAGGGCCACGACCGCAGGACGCTGGCGGAATGGGTGCGCGCGGTCTGGCCGATCCTCGTGGGGCCGGAGGCGCGCGTGCTCGACCAGGCCATCGGGCTGGCGATGTACGACCCGGAGCGCCACGCCGCACTGGGCCGCGAGGCGTCGCAGCAGTATCTGCCCACGCTGCTGTCCGTGTGCCCCGGGCACTGGTCCGACCGTCGCAAGCTCGAGGTCGCCGAGATGGTCCTCGCCACGCTCCGGGGCTTTCTGGTGGACGCGCGGACCAGCGGTGACGCCGAGGGTGTCGCCGCCGGGTTCGAGGCGCTGGCCCGCGCGCTGGAGCGGGAGGAGGCCGCGGAGGCGTGACCGCGGTGCCCGGACGGCACCCGATCCGGCCGGACCGCGTGGGCGGAGTCCGTGGACAGGTTGTGAACCACATGGTTCACTTTCGGTGAGGGTGTTTCTCATCCACTCGGATCCACGCGGGTCCACTCGGAGGCCGGTCATGCGGATGTCCATGGAGCGGGAGAAAGTCCGATTCCCCAGCGGCGGCACCGAATGCGCCGCGTGGCACTACCCGGGGACGAACGGCGCGTGCGTGGTCATGGCGCCCGGCGGCGGGGTGACCAAGGAGCCGGGCACCGACCCGTTCGCGGCGCGCTTCCACGCCGCCGGGTTCAGCGTCCTGGCCTTCGACTACCGGCGCTTCGGCGAGAGCGGGGGCGCGCCGCGCCAGATCCTGGACATCGAGGAGCAACTCGCCGACTGGCGTGCCGCGATCGCCCGTGCCGCGACACTGCCGGAGGTCGACCCCGCACGCGTCGCGGCCTGGGGGTTCTCGGCCTCGGGCGGTCACATCTTCCAAGTCGCGGCGCGCGCACCGCGGTTGGCGGCTGCGATCGCCCAGACGCCGCTGGCCGACGGGCCCGTGGCGTCGCGCCGGGCGATGGCGTATCAGACGCCGTGGGGAATGCTCCGGCTCACCGTGAGGGGCCTCCTCGATGCCGCCGGTGGTCTCGTCGGACGTAAGCCCCTGCTGATGCCGCTCGCCGGTCCGCCCGGGACCGTGGCGATGCTCACCACGCCGGACGGGAACGAGGGCGACCGGGCGCTCAACCCGGGCAACCGCTACCCGGACTGGCAGCAGGAGGTCGCCGCCCGCTCGGCGCTGAGCCTCAGCTTCTACCGGCCGGGCCGCCAGGCGTCCAAGGCGCGGTGTCCCCTGCTGGTCGTCGTGTGCGACCAGGACCGGTCCGCCCTGCCGGGGCCGGCCGTCGACGCAGCGCGACAAGCACCGCAAGCAGAGGTGGTCCACCTGCCGGGAGGGCACTACGCGCCCTTCATGGACGCGCACGACCCGGCCGTCGAAGCCGAACTCGCCTTTCTGCAGCGCCACTTGCTCGGCAGGACGCCACCCGCCGGCCCTGAGGCCGCCGTCACCTCTGATCCTTCGGCCCGGAGCCGGTCATGAGGGAGATCGAGCTGACCGCAGGGACCGTCGCATACGAGGACACGGGAGAGCGGGCGGACGCGGACGCGGGCAGCGATGGCCCCACGCTCGTCTTCCTGCACGGCCTGATGATGGACGCCTCGCTCTGGGACGGCCCGATCGCGGAACTGTCCGGCGAGCACCGGTGCGTGGCGCCGACGCTGCCCCTGGGCGCGCACCGCCGCGCGATGCGCGACGACGCCGACCTGTCGCTGCCCGGGGTCGCCCGCCTCGTCGTCGAGTTCCTCGACCGTCTCGACCTGCGCGACGTCACCCTCGTCGGAAACGACACCGGCGGGGCGCTCGTCCAACTGGTCATCTCCGAGGGCGCCGCCGAGCGCGTGGGCCGCGTGGTGCTTGTCTCGTGCGAGGCGTTCGACAACCTTCCACCGGGGCTGACCGGCAGGACGCTCGCTCTCGCGGGGAAGCTGTCGCCAAGGATGTTCGGGCTCTTCATGCAGCAGATGCGCATCGGCGCGGTGCGGCGGCTGCCCATTGCGTTCGGGCGGCTGACCAGACGAGGCGGCGCCGCGACCGGCCGGTGGATGAGGCCCGTCATCACGCAACAGGAGATCCGCCGTGATGCCGTACGGATGTTGCGCGCGGTCTTCGCCGACACCCGCGTCCTGCTCCGGGCGGCGGAGCGCCTGCCGGTGTTCGACCGGCCCGCGCTCATCGTGTGGGCGCGCGACGACCGAGTGATGCCGCTCGCCCACGGCCGACGCCTCGCCGAACTCCTCCCGCAGGGCCGGCTGGTCGAGATCGAGGACAGCTACACCCTCGTCCCCTTGGACCAGCCGACCGAACTGGCCTTAGCTGTACGGGAGTTCACGTGCGTACCCGGTCCTGACCCCCGCTGGTGACTCCCGGCCCCGCCGGGCGCGCGCCAATCCGCTTGCCATGATCGGCGCCCGGACCCGAGGATGACGCCATGCCCGCCTTCACCGCACCCGACGGCACCCGGCTCGCCTACCACGTCGTGGGGGAGGGCGAGCCCCTCATCTGCCTGCCCGGCGGCCCCATGCGTGCCTCCGCCTACCTCGGCGATCTCGGCGGACTCTCGAAGCGACGCCGCCTTGTGCTGCTCGACCTGCGTGGCACGGGCGACTCCGACGCCCCGGCGGATCCGGCCACGTACCGCTGCGACCGGCAGGTCGACGACGTCGAGGCGCTCCGTACCCAACTCGGCCTGGAGAGCGTCGATCTGCTCGCGCACTCGGCGGCCGGCGACCTCGCGCTGCTCTACGCGGCCAGGTACCCCCGGCGCGTGCGCACCCTCACGATGGTCACCGCCCGCGCACGCGCCCTGGGCGTCGACTTCACCACGGAGCACCGCCTCGAAGCGGCAGCACTGCGCGTGGACGAACCGTGGTTCGCGTCCGCGCGCGACGCGTACGGACGGGTCTGGGACGGCACCGCGACCGACGCCGACTTCGACGCGTCGGTGCCGTTCTTCTACGGGCGCTGGGACGCGGCCGCCGAGGCGCACGCCGCCGGTGAGGTCGAGCAGACCAACGAGGCGGCGGCGGACGTCTACGCGTCGGCCGGAGCCTTCGACCCCGCCGCGGCCCGCGCCGCGCTGGCCGGGTGGGACGCGCGGGTCCTGGTCCTGGCGGGCGAGCGGGACGGTGGCCCGCTGCCCCGGGTCGCCGCCGCCTTCGCGGAGCTGCTCCCGCACGCCGAACTGGTCGTCCAGGAAGGCTCGGGCCACTTCCCGTGGGTCGATGACCCCGAGCGCTTCACGCGGACGGTGGCCTCGTTCCTGGGATAGCCGCTGCAATGCGTGCCGTGTGTGCCGCGCCAGCCGTGTCAAGATCGGTCCCATGATGTATCGCTGGGCGACCGAGGCCGACGCTCCCGCCATGGCCGCGCTCTTCGCCGCCAATCACCGCGAAGCCCTGACGGAACGTCAGCGGGAGGAGCAGGGCTTCGTGCAAGGGGGTTTCGACGCGGCAACGCTCCGCTCCATGGCCGCGGCCGGGACGTTGCTGGTGGCCGACGACGACGGGCAGGTGGCGGGTCTCCTCGCCCTCTCCGGCCCCGAGGAACTGCCCGCGCCGCCGCCACCGGTCGTCGGACTGCTCGCGGCGCAGGACACGCTGCGCTGGGAGGGCCGGCCGCTGAGCGAGGTGCGCTGGCTGCTCTACGGGCCCGTGGTCGTCGACGCGGCCTACCGGGGGCGCGGGGTGGCGCGCGGACTGTTCACCATGGCTGTCGAGGCGGCCGCGGCGCGGGCCGACGCGGTGGTCGCGTTCATCGAGTCCACGAACCGGCCCTCCTGGCGCGTCCACGTGGACGGGTTCGGTATGCGGCCCCTGGGCGAGTACGTCGTGGACGGCCGCACCTACAGCGCCGTCGCAGCGGCGGTGCGCGCGCCGGGTGGCGCCTGAGGGAACAGGACGTGGGTCTACGGCCGCACGGCGGAAGACGTCGCCGTCGCCAGGACCAGCGGGACGCCGTCGCAGGGCAGCAGGCGCAGCCCCTCGTGGTCCGTGCCCTCCGCCGGTCCGGCCAGTACCGCCGCGAGGTCGGGGCCCTTGCTGAGGGAGCCGACGAGGTGGCGGGGGTCCGTGGAGGCGGCGACGCGGCCGCGCGCGTTCACCAGACGGGCGGGCCCCGGGAGGCGCTGGAGCAGCGGCATGACGACGGACTCGAAGCGGCGCAGGTAGACGTCGGCGGCGGCCACTCCCATGAAGCCTCCTTCGACCGTCACGGGGGCGGAGAGTGTGAGGCTGTACTCGTCGGAGCAGAGGTAGTCGACGTAGGGGCCCGCAACAGCCCGCTGTCCGGTGTCACGGGGCAGTGTGAACCAGTCCCAGTGGGTGTAGTCCGAGTACGCGGAGCGCTGCGGGTCCAGGTCGAGCAGCAGCGGCTGCACGGCCCCGTCCGCGGTCCGCTGCCACCACTCCAGCCACGCGGGTACGTCGTCGAGGAGGCCGGGCGCCGCGACGAAGCCGATCCCCGAGACCAGGTCGTAGCGGTCGAGCCGGGTGTGCAGCCCGGGGCGGAGCGCGGTCAGGTCGTCCGTGACCGGGCGGCGGCCCTTCGCGGTGACGGAGGAGAGCACGGACTCGATGTCCACGGCGGTGGCGCCGACGGCGTCGAAGACACCTTCGAGCGCGTCACGGACGCGGGCGGCCGCCTCGGCTGCCGGCCGGTCGTCAAGCAGCGCCGATCCGGCGTGTGCGGGACGGGGGTTGCTGCCCATCGGGGGCCTCCTTCGGACCGGGACCGCTCGCGCCGCCGGCCGGGCCGAGGCGGAGTTCGATCAGGCGCGCCATGGAGGTCTGCACGCATTCTTCGGCCAGGGCCCTGGCACGGTCGTCAGCCCCATCATGCACGGCCGAGATCACGGCGCGGTGACGGTCCGCCGCGTCCGCGAGGAGTGCGTCGTCGTGCAGCACGAGCCGTAGCAGGGCCCCGACTTCGGTCTGCAGAGTGACTTCCTCCCTGGTCAGACGGGCGGACTGGGCGGCGGCGGCCAGCTCGACATGGAAGCGCCCGTAGACGCGGCTGCGGGCTCCCGAGTCCTTGGCGTCCATCAACTCTCCCAAAGACCTCTGCAGTTGCCGCAGATCGGCGGGCTCCGTGCGCCGGGCCGCGAGACGGGCGGCGGCGCCGGAGACGGCGGCCCAGTGGTCGGCGAGATCGCGCAGTTCCTCGGTGCTCCAGTCGGCGAGGCGGGCGAGGAGTCGGTTCTCGGCGGGGCCGTCGGGGACGGTCACGAAGCTGCCACCGCCGCGGCCCCTGCGGGTGGTGACCAGCCCGCGCTGCCGCAGCGCCATGAGCGCCTCGCGCAGGGTCACGGTGGAGACGCCGAGCTGGGCGGCGAGGTCGCTCTCGCCGGGCAGCTGCTCACCGTCGGCGAGCAGCCCGAGGTCGATGGCGTCACCGAGCCGCCGCACCACGGCGTCCACGCGGGCGAGCGTGTCGACGGGTGTGAAGACGGCTCTTCGGACGCCGGTTTTGTCTCGGTTCACGGTCACCACCTTGCCACTTGGCACAGCCTTTACCTTAGCGGGGCCTTGAAATTAGAACTATGGCTTCATATGTTTACGGCCAACTCCCGACAGCACCAGAAAGGTTCCCGCCCATGGAGGGAATGGCCATCCGGCTGCAGAGCCTGCGCAAGTCCTTCGGCAGGACGGAGGCCGTGGCCGGGGTCGACCTGGAGATCGCGGACGGCGAGTTCTTCTCGATGCTGGGGCCGTCCGGCTCGGGCAAGACCACGGTGCTCCGGATGATCGCGGGCTTCGAGGCCCCGACCGCCGGAACCATCGAGCTCGCGGGCACCGACGTCACCCGTCGGGCCCCCTTCGAGCGTGATGTGCACACCGTGTTCCAGGACTACGCGCTGTTCCCGCACATGACCCTGGAGCAGAACGTCGCCTACAGCCTCAAGGTCCGCAAGGTGCCCAAGGCCGAGCGCCTCGCGCGGGCCAGGGAGGCACTGGCGAGCGTGCGGCTCGAAGGCTTCGGCGGGCGCCGGCCCTCCCAGCTCTCCGGTGGCCAGCGTCAGCGCGTGGCCCTGGCCCGCGCCCTCGTCGGCCGCCCGAAGGTGCTGCTCCTCGACGAACCGCTGGGCGCCCTCGACCTCAAGCTCCGTGAGCAGATGCAGGTCGAACTCAAGGCGATCCAGCGCGAGATCGGCATCACGTTCGTCTTCGTCACGCACGACCAGGAGGAGGCGCTGACGATGAGTGACCGCATCGCGGTCTTCAACCAGGGCCGCGTCGAACAGGTCGGCACCCCGGCCCAGATATACGAGCGTCCCGCCACCCCCTTCGTCGCGGGGTTCGTCGGCACCTCGAACCTGCTGTCCGGCGACGCGGCGGAGCAGGTCGTGGGGGACCGGGCCACGTACAGCATCCGCCCGGAGAAGATCCACGTGCTCAAGGAGTCCGCCGCCGCCGAGCCGGAGCACGCGAGCGCGACCGGCACCGTCGCGGAGGTCGTCTATCTGGGGGACGCGACCCGGTTCCTCGTCGACCTCGACGCCGGTGGCCGGCTCACCGCCCTGCAGCAGAACCTGGAGACGTCGTCCGAGGACGTGGCCGCCCTGCGCGGCTCCCGGGTCAGCCTCCAGTGGCACCGGCGGCACAACTTCCAGGTGCCTGAAGCCAGTCGGCCATCCGTCCAGGACGCTCCTGGCAAGCACGTCTCGAAGTAGACCCGTACGACCGTTACCGCCCGCCCGTCCCCTCTCCGTGGAGATCCCCGTGCGACTGACCCGAACGTCCCGAGCGGTGGCCGCGCTCGGCGCCCTGCTCCTCGCCTCCGCCTGCGGTTCCTCGGACACCGCCGGATCCTCTTCCGGCGGCAGCGACTTCACCCCGCCGAAGCTCTCCGCGCAGAAGACCCTCGGCAAGCCGGAGGGGCAGGTCAACCTGATCGCCTGGGCAGGCTACGCCGAGGACGGCTCGAACGACCCGAAGGTCGACTGGGTCACCGACTTCGAGAAGCAGACCGGCTGCCAGGTGAACACCAAGACCGCGGGCACGTCCGACGAGATGGTCAACCTGATGAAGACCGGCCAGTACGACGCGGTCTCCGCCTCCGGTGACGCGTCGCTGCGGCTGATCGCCTCGGGTGACGCGGCCCCCGTGAACACCAAGCTGGTGCCCAACTACAAGGACGTCTTCGCCGGGCTGAAGAACCAGCAGTGGAACTCGGTCAAGGGTGTCGCCTACGGCATCCCGCACGGCCGCGGCGCCAACCTCCTCATGTACAACACCAAGAAGGTCTCCCCGGCGCCCGACTCCTGGTCCGCGGTCTTCGACAAGGCCTCCGCCCACAAGGGGAAGGTCACCGCGTACGACTCGCCGATCTACCTCGCGGACGCCGCCCTGTACCTGATGAAGTCCAAGCCGTCCCTCGGCATCAAGGACCCGTACGCGCTGGACCAGAAGCAGTTCGACGCGGCGGTCGCCCTGCTCAAGGCGCAGAACTCCAACGTCGGCGAGTACTGGAGCGACTACCTCAAGGAGGTCTCCGCGTTCAAGAGCGGTGACTCCGTCGTCGGCACCAGCTGGCAGGTGATCCTCAACACCGCCCAGGCGGAGAAGGTCCCCGTGAAGGGGGTCCTGCCCAAGGAGGGCGCCACCGGCTGGTCCGACACCTGGATGCTCTCCGCCAAGGCCAAGCACCCCAACTGCGCCTACAAGTGGATGGACTGGATCATCTCGCCGAAGGCCAACGCGCAGGTCGCCGAGTACTTCGGCGAGGCTCCGGCCAACGCGAAGGCCTGTGACCTGACGGCCGACAAGAACCACTGCGCCACCTACCACGCGGCCGACGAGGCGTACTGGAAGAACGTCCACTTCTGGACCACGCCCATCGCCCAGTGCATCGACGGCCGCACGGACACCAAGTGCGTCCCGTACGCCAAGTGGGTCCAGGCCTGGACCGAGATCAAGGGCTAGGACCTGCCGCCGATGACCGACACCGCGCCTGCCGCCGGACCTGTCCGGCGGCTCGCCGGGGCGCTGTACCGCCGCCCCCGGCTACAGCTGTCCCTGCTGCTCTCCGCACCGACGGCCTGGCTCGTCCTGGCCTATCTCGGCTCGCTCACCGTCCTGTTCCTGTCCGCGTTCTGGACCACGGACTCCTTCACCTCGAACGTCGTGAAGATCTGGAACACGGACAACTTCACCGCGCTGTTCACCACCGACGTCTACCGGCAGGTGGCCCTGCGCAGCGTCGGCGTCGCCCTCGCGGTCACCGCCCTGTGCGTACTGATCGCGTTCCCGATCGCGTTCTACACGGCCCGCATCGCGCACCCCCGGTGGCGGCCGCTCCTCGTCGTCGCCATCCTCACCCCGCTCTGGGCGAGCTACCTCGTCAAGGCGTACGCCTGGCGGCTCATCCTCGCCCAAGGAGGGCTGTTGGACTGGGTGTTGGGACCGCTCGGCCTCAAGGGGCCCGGCTACGGCCTCACCGCCACCGTCCTCGTCCTGACCTACCTGTGGCTGCCGTACATGATCCTGCCGATCCACGCCGGACTCGAACAGCTCCCGGACAGCCTCCTCGACGCCTCCGCCGACCTCGGCGCCCGCACGGGCCGCACCTTCCGCTCCGTCGTCCTGCCGATGATCCTGCCGTCCGTCGCGGCCGGCTCGGTCTTCACCTTCTCGCTCAGCCTCGGCGACTACATCGCCGTACAGATCGTCGGCGGCAAGACCCAGCTGATCGGCAACCTCATCTACTCCAACATCACCCTCGACCTGCCGCTCGCCGCCGCGCTCGGCACCGTGCCCGTGGTGATCATCGTGCTCTATCTGCTCGCGGTACGCCGTACCGGAGCCCTCAGCAGCCTGTGACGCCCCGAGCCCGCCGGTTCCTCTGAAGCCCCTGATGTCCCGGGCCGCCGCCCGCCCCAGCCGACCCTCCGGATCACGCACAGCGAAGGTCCCTCCAGTGAATCTCTCCCGCCCCGCGCGCATCACCCTGCGCATCGCCGCCGCGCTCGGCTTCGCGGTGATCTACGTCCCTCTGTTCCTTGTCCTCGTCAACTCCCTGAACCCGGACCGCAGTTCGGGCTGGCCGCCGCCCGGGCTCACCTTCGAGTGGTGGGCCGACGCCTGGCACAGCTCCGGCGCCCGCGACGCCCTGTGGACGTCGGTCAAGGCCGGGCTCGGCGCGACCGCCATCGCCCTGGTCCTCGGCACGCTCATCGCGTTCGCCTGCCAGCGCTACAGGTTCTTCGGACGCGACGCCATCTCCTTCGTCGTCGTCCTGCCGATCGCGCTGCCCGGCATCGTCACCGGCGTCGCCCTCAACACCGCCTTCCGCACGGTCCTCGAACCGCTCGGCGTGGGCCTCGGGCTGTTCACCGTCATCGTCGGCCACGCCACGTTCTGCATCGTGGTGGTCTTCAACAACGTCATCGCCCGGCTGCGGCGCATGCCGGGGTCGTACGAAGAGGCCGCGATGGACCTCGGGGCGCACAGCTTCCGTACGTATCTCGACATCACGTTCCCGCTGGTGCGCTCCGCGCTGGTCGCCGGCGGCCTGCTCGCCTTCGCCCTCTCCTTCGACGAGATCGTCGTGACGACCTTCACCGCCGGACCCGGCATCCAGACACTGCCCGTCTGGATCTTCTCGAACATGGCGCGCCCGCAGCAGGCCCCCGTCGTCAACGTCGTCGCCGCCGTTCTCGTCCTGCTGTCCGTCATCCCGATCTATCTCGCCCAGCGTCTGTCCTCGGACACGGCGTCCGGGAGCCGGATCTGACTCGGGCACCGCAGGCACCCGTGGCCTGCTTGGGAAGGCGCGTCGTCCGGCCGTGGTGTTCGATTGCGGTGTGAGGCACAACAAGCCACCGGACGATCCGCTCGCCGCGCTCCTGGACCGCGTCCTCATCAGGCTGCGCGACCTCACGGAGGGCGAGCCGGCCTCGTACATCCCGGAGCTGAGCGGGGCCGATCCGGGCCTGTTCGGACTGAGCCTGTGCGCGCTCGACGGGCAGGTGTACAGCTGCGGCGACAGCGAGGTGCCGTTCACCGTCCAGTCCGTGTCCAAGCCCTTCGTCTTCGCGCTCGCACTCGCCGACCAGGGCCTGGAGGACGTCCTCGCGCGCGTGGGCGCCGAACCGAGCGGTGAGGGGTTCAGCTCGATCCGCCTCGAACCCGGCACCGGACGCCCGCCCAACCCGATGGTCAACGCCGGTGCCATCGTGACCAGTTCACTGGTGGCCGGTGCGAACCCCGACGAGCGCTTCGCCCGCATCCTGGCCGGCCTGGGAGCCTTCGCGGGCCGGGACCTGACCGTCGACGACGCGGTGTTCGCCTCCGAGCGCGCCACCGGTGACCGCAACCGCGCCCTCGCCTACCTCATGCACAACGCGGGATCGCTCACCGGCGACGTGGAGGAGCAGCTCGCGGTCTACTTCCGTCAGTGCTCCGTGCTCGTGACCTGCGACGACCTCGCCGTGATGCACGCGACCCTGGCCGGCGGCGGCACCAACCCGCTCACCGGCGAACGGGTCGTCGCCTCCCGCCACGCCCAGCACGTCCTCGCCGTCATGGCCACCTGCGGCATGTACGACGCCTCCGGGCAGTGGATGCTGCGCGTGGGCCTGCCGGCGAAGAGCGGAGTCTCGGGCGGGATCGGCGTGGCGCTGCCCGGCCAGTTCGGCATCGGTGTGTTCAGCCCGCCCCTGGACGAGAAGGGCAACAGCGTCCGCGCCATCGCCGCCTGCCACCTCCTGTCGGAACAGTTCGGGCTGCACCTGATGCGCGCCACCGGCAGCAGCGGTCGTCCGCTGCCGCCGCGCTCCCTCGACCCGGGCCCACTGCGCTCGCTGCGCCACCGTCCGCGCGACCAGCGCGCCGCACTCGACGAACGGCCCGACCGCATCCGCGTCCACGTCCTCCAGGGTGACCTGGACTTCGCCACCGCCGAACAGACCCTGCGCGCGGCCCGCGACCTACCGAAGGCCGCCCGCTGGTTCGTTCTGGACCTCGCACGGGTCGGCCGCATCGAACCCGTCGCCGCCGACCTTCTGCGCGCCCTCGGCCACGACCTGCGCGAACGCGGGATCCGCATGGTGATCGCCGACCCGTCGGCGCGCCCCGTCACGCACGCCAAGGACGAATTCGCCGACCTCGGACGCGCCATCGAATCCTGCGAGGACGAACTCCTGACCGACCTCGGACTCGCCCCCTCCGCGCCGGTTCCCCTGACGGACAGCGACCTCTTCGGGAGGGCCGGCGAGCAGGCCGCGCAGGCCGTCTCCGACTGCTTCGGCACCATGTCCCTGTCCGCCGGTCAGACCGTCGAGCCACCCCGCGCGGAGCCCGTGGTCCTCTGGTACGTGGAGTCGGGGCGCCTGGCCGTGTGTGCCCACAGCTCGCGGCCCACACCCGCGGGCCGCACCTGGTCCGCGGGGCCCGGCGCGGCCCTCACCCCCGCCGACTTTCACGCCCGCCTGGGCGAGCGCGTCATGGCCGAGGAGGACTCGGTGTGCCGCACCCTGACCGCAGCCGGACTGCTGCGCCTGCGCGCGGCCGTCCCCGCGGCGGCGGCCTTCCTGGAGCGCAGCCCGCTCGACGGCGCGGAGACGGTGGACCGCCCCGAGGGGGCCTGAGCCGAACGGGGGTGCGCCCGAAGCGGGCCGCCGCTCCGCTGCTCCGTCAGCTGTCGGCCGTCGTGTCGGCGGGCATCGTGCCGGACTTGTCGACGACGGTGCGGCGCAGGATCGCGTTCGTCCCCGCCAGTTTCATGCCCTTGCCGTCCTTGTCCAGGTACGAGCGTGAGCCGAGGTAGGTGAGGCTCTCGCTGTCGAAGATCCACTCACTGCGGCTCGCGGACCTGTCGTCCTGGCGCGCGACGCCGACCCCGTGGCGCCCCGCGGCGTCGACCGCGTCGGGAATCCGCTTGATGCCCGGGATGCGCGCGACGGCTTTGTAGAGCGCCGCGGCGTTCTTCGGCGGCATCACCGTCTCGTCGAGGAGGGACCCGATCTTCTCGAAGACGGCCTGGTCCTCGGACTCGCGGCCCCCGGTCCGGGTCCCGGCGTAGAGCTCGTCGAGGAGCTGGTCCGGGTCGGTGGGCAGCGAGGCCAGCCAGGCGTACGTCGGACTCTCCAGGCCGGGGGCCAGTGCGTCCGTCGACTTGTAGGGGAGGAGCTGCCCGGACATCGGAACGCCCCTGCCGGTCTCCTTCATGGTGCCGAGGGTTTTCACCGGCTTGGACGTCTGCGCCATCCAGACCTCGCGCCGGTGCGGGGCGCCGAGTTCGACGGGCCCGGCGAACGTGCCCTCGTTCGAGCGGACGGTGCTGCGTACGTACACGTACTGGCCGTCCTTGACCGGTGCGGTGTCCGTCCGGAGGGACGCGTCGGCGATCTGGTTCAGAAGGACGGTGGCTCCGCCGTCCGACGCGGGAGCCTGCGCCACGGGCGTCGCTCCGTGGTCGTCGCCGGTGAAGGTGAGGGTGGCGGCCAGCGCGCCCGTGAGCGCCAGGGCCGCGACGGGGACGGCCACCGCGGGGCGCAGGAGACGTCGCCGCAGCGGGGTGGGGGCGGCGCTCGCCCGGCCGTGCGGCGGAGTGGCGGCTGCGACGCTCTCGTGGTGGAGGTCGATCTGCTGCATCAGGATGTCCTTGTGGTGGCGGTGTCGCCCCCGCGGCAGATCCCATTCGGGCGCCTCGGGCAGAAGCCGTGACACCTCCTGGGCCTCCTCGCGGTCACTCCCGGAGGGATGTGCTGCGTTCATCGGGTTTCCTCCCGCAGGGGCAGGGCCGCGAACGCGGCCTCACTCGATACCTCTCCGCGGCCGGAGCGCGGTTCCGGTGTTTCCTGCTGACTCAGCCGCCGCAGTTTGGCGCGCGCCCGGGACAGCCGCGAGCGGACCGTGCCCACGGGGACGCCCAACGCCTCCGCCGCCTGCGCGTAGTCGAGCCCGGCCCAGACACACAAGGCGATCACGTCCCGCTCGGGGCGCCGCAGTTCGGCCAACGAGCTGTGGATACGGACGAGTTGGCGGGCGTCGTCGATACGGCCCGCCGTCTCCTCCGAGAAGTCGTCCACGTAGGGTACGGCGGGCTGGCGGGCCAGGAAGGCGAGCCGGCGCCGCAGACCGCGCCGGGCGTTGTGCGCCTTGTTCGTCGCGATGCCGTAGAGCCAGGGCCCGAGGGGCGCGTCGGCGTCGGGGTCGAGTCGCTCCCTGGTCGCCCACGCGGTCAGGAACGTGTCGGACATGATCTCTTCGGCGAGCGACCAGTCGCCGGTCAGGCGCAGGGCGTGGTTGTAGATCGCCCGCGCGTACTCCTCATACAGGTCGGCGAACGCCTCGCGGTCCCCTGCCCGGATCCGTGCACGCATCCGCACTCCCTCTCATCGCGCTTCACATCCGGTACCTCTCCGCACTCCGGTACGCGTTCCGGTGACCTGCGCCACACCGGCAACTCGCGGTGGTCGCACCCGCTGCCGGTGAGGGAGCCGCATGAGGGACATGACGGGCCGTCCGACGTGCTGGTCGGTGCTGACGGCGATGGGAGCGGCCGCACTCGCTCGGCGGGGACACGGCGGCGGAGTGATGGCGGCGGATCACCGCATCATGGCGGGCGCCGATCTGGACGGGAGCGTCAACGGGTCTGTCGCCACCACGGGCCTCGACCGGCTCTTCGTGCTGATGAGAAATGCGAGCCGGGGCCGCGGAACGACCCGTGAGGAGTTCTGGTGGCATCTGCGTGGCTGGCGCCGGAGCCCGCGCCCGCGCGCGTCCGGGCACCGGACCCGCACCGACCTGTCCCCGCTGATGCGACAGCTGGACAGAGCGCTCCCGCTCCCGCCCGAGGCGGTCGACGCCATGACCGACGCGATCGGCACGATCACCGCGGACCGCGCCGTAGTCGTCGGGCGGGCCTGGCAGGGCGCCTTCTTCGACCTTCACCCGCGGTGCCGGGACAGGCGTGTCCTGTCCGGGCCGTCCCCGCGCTTCCCCGAGATCGAGTTCGTGCCCTGACAGGCCGGAGGCGAAGCCGGGGAGGTCGGTCAGGCCGGGAGGTCAGGAACGCTGGTCGCCGGACTGCTCGGCGCGCTGCGCGTTCCGCTCCTTGATGCGGACGGCTTCCTTGCGCACCGCGGCCTGGGTGGCACGCTCCTGCTGGAGCCACTCGGGGCTCTCGGTCTTCAGCGCCTCGATCTGCTCCGTGGTGAGCGCCTCGGTGATCCCGCCACGGGCGAGACCCGAGATCGAGATGCCGAGCTTGGAGGCGACGACGGGCCGGGGGTGCGGGCCGTTGAGCCGCAGCTCCTGGAGCCACTCGGGCGGATCGGCCTGCAGCGCGTTGAGCTCGCTGCGCGAGACGACACCCTCCTGGAACTCGGCGGGGGTGGCCTCGAGGTACACACCCAGCTTCTTGGCCGCGGTCGCGGGCTTCATGGTCTGGGTGGTCTGGTGCGACGTCATGGTGTCAAGGGTATCGACTGTGTGCGATACCTCCGACCACGACCGGTAACCTGGCGGAGTGACAGGCTCGGATGTATCCCCTTCGTTCCGGCTCGCGTATGTCCCGGGAGTGACGCCCACCAAGTGGGTGCGGATCTGGAACGAGCGGCTGCCCGGCGTTCCGCTGACCCTCGTCGCTACTCCCGCCGGCGAGGCATCCGACGTATTGCGGGACCGTGGGGCGGACGCCGGCCTCGTGCGACTGCCGGTGGACCGGACCGTGCTCAGCGCGATCCCCCTCTACACCGAGACGACCGTGGTGGTGATCCCCAAGGACCACGTCGTGGCCGCGGTCGACGAGGTGTCCCTGGAGGATCTGGCCGACGAGACGGTGCTGCACCCCCTCGACGACACCCTCGTCTGGGAGCGGCTTCCCGGTGAGCCCGCGTTCGAGCGCCCGGAGACGACGGCGGACGCCGTCGAGCTGGTGGCCGCCGGGATCGGTGTGCTGGTGGTCCCGCAGTCGCTCGCCCGCCTGCACCACCGCAAGGACCTCACCTACCGGCCGGTGACCGACGCCCCGGAGTCCCAGGTCGCGCTGTCGTGGCCGGAGGACGAGACCACCGATCTGGTGGAGGAGTTCATCGGCATCGTCCGCGGGCGGACGGTCAACAGCTCACGCGGCCGCACGGCGACCCCGCCGCAGCCCAAGGCCGCGCGTACCGACAAGAGCGGGGCGGCGCGGCAGAAGCCGGCCGCCGGGAAGAACCCGCGCGGCGGCGGCGCCAAGGGCGGCATCAAACCCGGGCCGAAGGGCGCTGCAAAGGGCGGCCCCAAGGGTGGTTCCAAGGGCGGCGCCAAGCGCGGGAAGCCGCGCCGCAGGCCGTAGTCGCGGCGGCGTCCGCGGGGACGGATATTCCGTTGCCCCGTACGGCTTCCGGGCGTGATGATCCCTGAATGGCTTCGACTCCGAATCCTTCCGACGGCCGTGCCGGAATCACCGCGGCGCTCGTGGAGCGGTTGATCGCCGCCCAGTTCCCCCAGTGGAGCGGCCTCCCCGTGACACCGGTGGAGGTCGACGGCTGGGACAACAGGACGTACCGCCTGGGTGACGCGATGACGGCCCGCCTGCCCACCGGCGAGGGCTACGTTCCCGCGGTCGCCAAGGAGAACGAGTGGCTGCCGCGGCTCGCGCCCTCACTGCCCGTAGCCGTCCCGCCCGTCCTGGCCCAGGGCGAGCCCGGCGAGGGATACCCCTTCCCGTGGTCCGTGCGCGGCTGGCTGCGCGGAGAGACGGCGGAGCGCGGCCGCATAGACGACATGACGCAGTTCGCGGTCTCGGTCGGCGAGTTCGTCCTCGCGCTGCAACGCTGCGACACCACCGGGGGACCGGCGGCCGGAAAGCACAGCTGGTACCGGGGCGCGTCGCTCACCCACTACGACGACGAGACCCGCCGCTGCCTCACGGCGCTGGAGGGCCATGTCGACACGCGCCGGGCGGCCGCCGTCTGGGAGGCCGCGCTCGCGGCGCGGTGGCAGGGTGCGCCGGTGTGGTTCCACGGAGACATCGCCACCGGCAACCTGCTCGTCGCCGACGGCGCACTCACGGCCGTCATCGACTTCGGCACGTCGGGCGTCGGTGACCCCGCCTGCGACCTGGTGATCACCTGGGGCTTGTTCTCCGGAGACAGCCGCGCGGCCTTCCGCCGCACGGTCGCCCAGGACGCCGGCACATGGGCCCGAGCCCGCGGCTGGTCCCTCTGGAAGTCCCTGCTGGTCATGTCGGAGTCCCTCGGCACCGACCCGGAGCGCACCGCGTCCAGCGACCGGGTGATCGACGAAGTCCTTGCCGACCACGACCGATTCGGCGGAGTCGGCAACCGACCGCCTGCAAGCCGTAGCTGAGGTCCTGTGACGATGGGCACGAGGCCGCGCGGCTCTACTGCTCAACTCCGTTCCCCGACCGGGCAGTTCACCGCACGGCCCGGTCCGGCGCCGCGGCCTGCGGCGGGGTGGCCTTCGGGGAGAGGCTCTGGAGCTTGGACACGTCGACGGATTCGTCCTTCGACGGAGTCGCGGTCGGCACCGGCCGGTTGTAGTCCGTGAGTGTCATCGTCGTGTTCAGATCGCCCATCTTCTCGGTGGCACGCACGAGCCGGTGCGGATCCTTCGAGGTGATGAACAGGACGACTTCACCGCCGTTGTTCCTGCCACTCACCGGCACGACGTCCGTGCCGTCCACCTTGGTCTCCTTGCCCTTGGTCAGCTTCTCGGGGGGCGCGCCCGAGGGGCCGCTGTCCACCTGAGCCTGGAACGCGGTCAAGTCGCATGTGTCGCCGAAAGCCTTGAGCAGTTCGTCGTTCGCGTTGCCGTGCACGTAGCGCCCGTTGTAGAACCGGGCCGCGAGCTCACCCGCGCCGCCGGTGACCTGGGTTTTCCAGAACGTGGTGTCGGGCTTCATCCACAACTCGCCGCCGCGTTTGATGAGTTCGACACTGCCGCCCTTGGCACCGCCCGTGCCCATGGTCAGGGACCCGGCGCAGTTGCCGTCCCGGTCCAGGGCGAGATCGAGGACCGCGGGGGACTGGGCGTCGGCGGGTCCCGTGGATCTGTTCTTCAGGACCACATGGAGGGACTTCGCGTCCAGCAGTTCCTTCTTCGCGTCGTCGGCGAGCTGCCGCGCGCTCAGCTTCGACGCGTCGCCCCCGTCGTCCGCGAACGCGGGAACCCCCGCGAGAGCGCTCACGCAGACGACGGCGGCGCTCACCGGGAGCAGTACGGCCCTGCGATGCCTAGACACACACGACTGCATGGCGCCACCTCGCGAACGGGATCACCCATACGTTGAACGCCATAAAATTGTACATTTCTGGCTGACGCTCGTCGCGGCGGCGGTACGCTGCGCCCCATGGACGGGACGGGCGGGGTGTACGGGGCCGACGGGGTGGAGATCATCGCCTTCCTGGATGCCGAGGCGTTCGAGACCTGGCTCGGCGAGCATCACACGCGGCAGGAAGGTGTGTGGGTCAAGGTCGCCAAGAAGAGATCCGGCATCCCGTCCGTCACCGAGGACGAGCTGGTGGACACCGGGCTGTGCTGGGGCTGGATCTCCGGCCGGCGCTGCTCCCTCGACGAGCGGTACTACCTCCAGCGGTACGTGCCGCGCCGGGCCAGGAGCCTGTGGTCCCGGGTGAACGTCGACAAGATCGCGATGCTGTCCGCCGCCGGCCGGATGCGCGAGCCCGGTCTCGCCGAGGTGCGCAGGGCGCAGGAGGACGGGCGGTGGGCGGCGGCGTACGAGTCGCAGAAGACGGCGACGGTGCCACCCGACCTCGCCGCGGCGCTCGACGCGGAACCCGAGGCCAGGAATGCGTTCGACGCGCTCGACCGGTCCGGGCGCTACCAGGCGATCCTGCCGCTGCTCCAGGCCCTCACCCCCGAGGCCCGGCGCACTCGGCTCCGAAGGGCCGTCGACAAGCTGCTCAACGGCTAGCCCGCCTCCGTCGCCGGACCCGCCACTTCGCTCGGTCCCCTGGTGCGCCCCGCGCCCCATGGCGAGACCGCCGGGCGGACCTGGTGAACTCAAGGCCCGCCCGGCGGCGGCAGGTCACGTCACACGCGGTGGCGTGTCAGCAGCTCAGGTTGTCGCCCGGTGTGGTGCCCAGGATCTGGATGAACGCCTTGTACCGGTCGATGCGGCTCTGGACCTGGCCGGGGTTGCCGCCGTTGCACTCCAGGCTGCCGTTGATGGAGCGGATCGTCTCGCCGAAGCCGGCGCCGTTCACCATGGCGTTGTGCGGCGTCATGGTGCCGGGGCCGCTCTGCGTGTTCCAGTACCAAAGGCCCGTCTTCCAGGCCACGGCCGCGTCCTGCTCCACGAGGTACGGGTTGTGGAGGAGGTCGATGCCGAGTGCGTCGCCCGCGGCCTTGTAGTTGAAGTTCCAGCTGAGCTGGATCGGGCCGCGGCCGTAGTACGCGGCGGTGCCGGCCGGACAGCCGTAGGACTGGCTGGTGTCGCAGTAGTGCGGGTAGTTGGCGGTGTTCTGCTCGACGATGTACACCAGGCCGCCGGTCTCATGGCTGACATTGGCCAGGAACGCCGCGGCCTCCTGGCGCTTGACCGTGTCGCTGCCGGTGTTGGCGAAGCCGGGGTAGGCACTGAGCGCGGCGGTCAGTCCGCTGTAGGTGTAGAACGGATTCCTGTTCGGGAACATCTGGTTGAACTGGGCCTCGCTGACGACGAAGCCGGACGGATCGGGATCGCCGGGGTTCGTCTCGCCGCCGCCGCAGGCGCCCTGGTCCGCCCAGACGTCGGAGGTGCCCGGCGTCTCGTTCTGGGTCCACCACTTGGCGTTCCAGTTGTGCCCGTTGTACGAGGCCGACCCGCCGCCCGTGTAGACGGACGAGGAGTTCCAGGGTGCGGCGCACTCGGCCGCCGATGCCGTGGTGGCCGGTCCGATGACGACCACTGCACTGACCGCGGCCAGGGTGGCGACAAGACTCGTGACGCGTTTGATCATGCCAACGCTCCTTCGGCGCGGCGCGAGTTGGGGAGCCCGGCGCCGCCATGGGGGGTGCCGGCCACTCAAGCGAACCTGGTCTGGACCTGTCAAGGTCTAGACCAAAAATGGCCGCTGTGGTGGCGAGGTTTCGGCCCAGGCTGCCGCGCGGCGGCAACCCGTACCCAAGGAGCAGCATGTTCGCGATACCGCTGGGCGATGACGGAGTCGAGCTGCGACCCCTGGAGCCGTGGAACGCCGAGGAGTTCCTCGCCCATATGGACCGGGGCCGCGAGCACATCGGCCGGTTCGTCGAACTCCCCGACCACGTAACGGACTTGGCGTCCGCCACGGCCTTCCTCCAGCGCTACGCGGACAAGGCCGCCGCCGACGCCGGTCGCCTCTACGGCATCTGGGCCGACGGCACGCTCGTCGGCGGGGTGATGTTCCGGCTCTTCGACACCGCGGCCGGGAACTGTGAGGTCGGCTGCTGGCTGGAGGCGACGATGGTCGGCCGGGGCATCGTCACGGGCGCGATCCGTGTCCTGCTCGACTGGGCCTTCGACGTGCGCGGCATGCACCGCGTCGACTGGGTGGCGGGGGCCGGGAACGCCGCGAGCCTCAACGTGGCCCGGCGCCTCGGCATGACCCGCGACGCGGTGCTGCGGGAGAGCTACCTGTACCGCGGCGTCCGGCACGACGAGGAGGTCTGGTCGGTCCTGGCCCCGGACTGGCACCAGCTGAGGGGCGCCGCGGCGAGGTAGTCCAGGTCCTCCTGATCTGCGGGAAAACGGGCACGCCCGGGTGGTCCACGTCACCTTGGCGCGAAGAGGCGTATGGGATGCGTCAAGGCCGCGCACCCCGCCGTATGGGAGGCGTCAAGGGCGGGCGATTCCGGTCCTGAACGGGGGTTTCCTCTAAGCGTCCGTTCAATTCCGAACCTCATTCAGGAGCTCACGATGGCCGACGTGGCCTTCGTCGTCACCACGATCGCGGTGTTCGCGCTGGTGGCTCTCATCGCCAAGGGGGTGACGAAGCTGTGACTGCCGAAAACATCGTCGGCCTGATCGTGGCCGTCGCCCTCCTCGGCTATCTGGTCCTCGCCCTCATCTACCCGGAGAGGTTCTGAGCACCGATATGAGCCCCGTACTCGCTGGTGTGCTCCAGCTCCTCGCCCTGATAGCGGCGCTCGGCCTGGCCCACCGTCCCCTGGGTGACTACATGGCCCGGGTCTACTCCTCCGACAAGCACCTGCGCGTCGAGAAGTGGATCTACAAGGGCATCGGCGCCAACCCGGACACGGAAATGCGCTGGCCCGCCTATCTGCGCGGTGTGCTGGCCTTCTCCGCGGTCAGCGTCCTCTTCCTGTACCTGTTGCAGCGTCTCCAGGGCAGCCTGCCGGGCTCGCTCGGCTTCCGGTCCATCGACCCGGACCAGGCGTTCAACACGGCAGCCTCGTTCGTATCGAACACCAACTGGCAGTCGTACTACGGCGAGCAGGCCATGGGCCACGTCGTACAGACCGCCGGCCTCGCGGTGCAGAACTTCGTCTCGGCGGCCGTCGGCATCGCCGTCGCGGTGGCGCTGGTGCGTGGCTTCGCGCGGTCCCGCACCGGAGAGCTCGGCAACTTCTGGTCGGACCTCGTGCGCGGCACGATCCGCATCCTGATCCCGATCTCCGTGCTCGGCGCGATCGTCCTCGTGGCGTGCGGTGCGATCCAGAACTTCTCCGGAATCCACGAGGTCGGCCAGTTCATGGGCGGCTCGCAGCAGTGGAACGGCGGCGCGGTCGCCTCGCAAGAGGCCATCAAGGAGCTGGGCACCAACGGCGGCGGCTACTTCAACGCCAACAGCGCCCACCCCTTCGAGAACCCCAACGGCTTCACGAACCTCTTCGAGATCTTCCTGATCCTCGTCATCCCGTTCGCGATCACGCGCACCTTCGGCCGCATGGTCGGTTCCCTCAAGCAGGGCTACGCGATCCTCGCGACGATGGTCACGATCTGGATCGGGTTCACGGCTTTGATGATGTGGACGGAGTTCCACCACGGTGCTCCGGCGTTCGACATCGCGGGCGGCGCGATGGAGGGCAAGGAGAACCGCTTCGGTGTCGGCGGTTCGTCGATCTTCGCGGTGGCCACGACCCTTACCTCGACGGGTGCGGTGGACTCCTTCCACTCCTCGTTCACCGGGTTCGGCGGCGGTATCACGATGCTCGGTATGCAGCTGGGTGAGATCGCGCCCGGTGGCACCGGTTCCGGGCTCTACGGCATGCTGATCATGGCGATCATCGCGGTGTTCATCGCGGGCCTGATGGTCGGCCGTACGCCCGAGTACCTCGGCAAGAAGATCGGCACCCGCGAGATCAAGTTCGCGGCCTGCTACATCCTCATCACCCCGGCCCTGGTCCTGGTGTTCACGGCGGTGGCGATGGCCCTGCCCACACCCCGCGACTCGATGCTCAACAGCGGCGCGCACGGGTTCTCCGAGATCCTTTACGCGTACACGTCGGGCGCCAACAACAACGGGTCCGCGTTCGCCGGTCTGGGCGCGGACACACAGTGGTTCAACACCACGATCGGGCTCGCGATGCTGCTGGGCCGGTTCCTGCCGATGGTGTTCGTCCTCGCCCTGGCGGGCTCGCTCGCCGAGCAGCAGCCCGTCCCTCGCACGGCCGGCACCCTGCGCACCGAGAAGCCGCTGTTCACCGGGCTGCTCGTCGGCACGATTCTGATCGTCGCCGGTCTGACGTACTTCCCCGCCCTGGCCCTCGGCCCGCTCGCGGAAGGTCTGGCGTCATGACCACCGGAACCAGCAAGCACGACTCGAAGAGGTCACAGGACGCCATGTCCACAGCCACTCCCACGCGGGCGCCGCACAGCGACGTGCCCTCCGGGCACACACAGGAAGGCCGGGTCGGCGGCGGACTGTTCGACCCGAAGCAGCTCCTGAAGTCGCTGCCGGACGCCTGCCGCAAGCTCGACCCACGCGTCATGGTCAAGTCGCCCGTGATGTTCGTGGTGCTCGTCGGTTCGGTCCTGACGACCGTGTTCTCCTTCAAGGACCCGTCCGACTGGTTCGGCTGGACGATCAGCGCCTGGCTCTGGCTCACGGTGATCTTCGCCAACCTGGCGGAGGCCGTGGCCGAAGGCCGCGGCAAGGCCCAGGCGGACACCCTGCGCAAGGCCAAGACCGACACCGTCGCCCGGCGCCTCGACGGCTCCGCGGAAGAGCACGTGCCCGGCACCGCACTGCGCATCGGCGACCTGGTGGTGTGCGAGGCGGGCGACATCATCCCCGGCGACGGTGACGTCGTCGAAGGCGTCGCGAGTGTCGACGAGTCGGCCATCACCGGTGAATCGGCCCCCGTCATCAGGGAGTCGGGCGGTGACCGCAGCGCGGTCACGGGCGGCACGAAGGTCCTCTCCGACCGCGTCGTCATCAAGATCACGACGAAGCCCGGCGAGACGTTCATCGACCGGATGATCAACCTGGTCGAGGGCGCGGCCCGCCAGAAGACGCCCAACGAGATCGCCCTCAACATCCTGCTCGCGTCCCTCACCATCGTGTTCCTGCTCGCTGTGGTGACCCTGCCGCCGTTCGCGGACTACGCGGGCAAGCACCTCACCATGGTCGTCCTGGTGGCCCTCCTCGTCTGCCTCATCCCGACGACGATCGGCGCACTGCTCTCCGCGATCGGCATCGCGGGCATGGACCGCCTGGTCCAGCGCAACGTCCTCGCCATGTCCGGCCGGGCCGTCGAGGCCGCGGGCGACGTGTCGACCCTGCTCCTCGACAAGACCGGCACCATCACGCTCGGCAACCGGCAGGCCGCCGAGTTCGCACCCGTCAAGGGCGTCACCGCAGCCGAACTCGCCGACGCCGCACAGCTGTCCTCGCTGGCCGACGAGACCCCCGAGGGCCGCTCCATCGTGGTCCTGGCGAAGGAGAAGTACGGGCTGCGCGAACGCCACCAGGGCGAGCTGGCCGGCGCCGAATGGATCACCTTCACCGCCCAGACCCGCATGTCCGGCGTGGACGTCGAGGGCCGCAGGACCCGTAAGGGCGCGGCCGGTTCGGTCATCGCCTGGGTCAAGGAGCGCGGCGGCCAGGTCGCCCCGGACGCCGACACCCTCACCCACTCCATCTCGGAAGCGGGCGGCACGCCGCTGCTCGTGGCGGTCGAGGACGTCGACGGCGCGCGGGTACTCGGCGTCATCCACCTCAAGGACGTCGTCAAGGACGGCATGCGGGAGCGGTTCGACGAGCTGCGCCGCATGGGCATCAAGACCGTCATGATCACCGGCGACAACCCGCTGACGGCGAAGGCGATCGCCGAGGAGGCGGGCGTCGACGACTTCCTCGCCGAGGCCACTCCCGAGGACAAGATGGCCCTCATCAAGCGGGAGCAGGCGGGCGGCAAGCTGGTCGCGATGACCGGCGACGGCACGAACGACGCCCCCGCGCTCGCGCAGGCCGATGTCGGCGTCGCGATGAACACGGGCACGTCGGCAGCCAAGGAGGCCGGCAACATGGTCGACCTCGACTCCAACCCGACCAAGCTCATCGAGATCGTCGAGATCGGCAAGCAACTCCTCATCACCCGAGGCGCGTTGACGACATTCTCCATCGCCAACGACGTCGCGAAGTACTTCGCGATCATCCCGGCCCTGTTCGCGGCGGTCTACCCGGGCCTGGACAAGCTCAACGTCATGCACCTGTCCTCGCCCGACTCCGCGATCCTGTCCGCGGTCATCTTCAACGCGCTCATCATCATCGCGCTCGTACCCCTCGCCCTGAAGGGCGTCCGGTACCGGCCGATGAGCGCAGACCGGATGCTGCGACGCAACCTCGGGATCTACGGCCTCGGCGGTCTGATCGCGCCGTTCATCGGCATCAAGCTCATCGACCTCCTCATCTCACTCATCCCCGGGATCGGCTGATCGGCTATGAACAACTCGGTTAAGAACACCGCCCGGTTGCTCGGGGCCGGGCTGCGTGCCCTCCTCGTGCTGACGCTGGTCTGCGGAGTCATCTACCCGCTCGCCGTCACGGGGGTCGCCCAGGCCCTCTTCCACAACAAGGCGAACGGCTCGGAGGTCAAGGCGGACGGCAAGGTCGTCGGCTCGTCCCTCATCAGCCAGCGCTACGACCTACCGCTGAAGAAGGGCCAGGAGACCGCGGAACCCGACCTCAAGTGGTTCCAGCCGCGCCCCTCCAACGGCCTGGGCACCAACAGCGTCAACACCCAGTACAAGCTGATCCTTTCCGGCGCCACCAACCTGTCCGGCGACAACAAGGACCTGATCGACCAGGTCAGGGCCGCGCAGCAGGCCGTCATCAAGGACAACGCGACGGCCACCTACAAGGTGGACAAGGCGGACGTGCCCGCCGACGCCGTCACGTCCTCCGGCTCCGGCCTCGACCCGGACATCTCCCCGGCGTACGCGGACCTCCAGGTCCACCGTGTCGCGGAGAGGAACGGCCTGTCCGTCAGCCAGGTGGACAAGCTCGTCAAGGACCACACCAGCAGCCGCGTCCTCGGCTTCATGGGCGAGCCCCGCGTCAACGTCCTCGAACTCAACATCGCGCTCAAGGACTTGGCCGCGAAGAGCTGATCGCGAACCGCACAGACGGAAGCCGGCGGCCCGGGAAACCTTCCCGGTGCCGCCGGCTTCCGCATGCGCTAGAGCGAGCCCAGCCCGCCGCTGTTGAGCGCGGGGGAGTGCGTCTGCTGCGTCGGCATGGCGCGCGGCAGCGGCGCCGGCATCACCCGTTCCAGATCCCGCAGGGTCTGTTCGGCTACGGCACGGACTTGGGCGGGGATGTCGCCGCGTTCCTGGATGAGCCGACTGTAGATCGGAGCTTCGTGCTGTGCGGCCCACACGTCGAGACTTCCCTCTTTCCTTGGCTGGCGACGCCCCCGGCACCGGAGGAATCAGCCAACGAGTCTACCGGTGACCTTTCCGGCGTAGGCAAAGTGTCCATATCGGGGGACGCGCGCCCCCTGAAGAGGGTATGGATCGTCGGGACGCTTCCGGGCGCCGGCTTCGATGCTGGCCCGGGCGAAGAAACTCGACGTGGAGGTTGAGAGTGCGCTACCGCGAGCTGGGCCGCAGCGGAATGTCCGTCTCCGAGATCGGCTACGGCGCCTGGGGCATCGGCGCGTGCGGGTGGGTGGGCGCCACCGAGGACGAGTCCGTACGCGCCCTGCACCGGGCCGTCGACCTCGGGGTGAACTTCATCGACACCGCCCGCGGCTACGGCGAGAGCGAACGGATCGTGGGCCGGGTCGTGCGCGAACGGGCAGGCGACGAGGTGCTGGTGGCGACCAAGGTGCCGCCACTGAACAGGATCTGGCCCGCGCCCGACGGCATCGACCCCGCCGAGGCGTTCCCCGGCGCCCACATACGCGAGAGCGTGGAGACCAGTCTGCGGGTCAGTGGCCTCGACCACTTCGACGTGGTGCAGTTCCACGTCTGGAGCGACGAGTGGGTGGGCCGGAGCGACTGGCTGCAGACGGTCGAAGAGCTGAAGAAGGAGGGGAAGATCCGCCTGTTCGGCGTTTCCGTCAACGACCACCAACCGGACAACGCACTCGCTCTCGTACGCAGCGGCGCCGTCGACACCGTGCAGGTGATCTACAACATCTTCGACCAGGCACCCGCCGACGCGTTGCTGCCCGCCTGCGAAGAACACGGCGTCGGCGTCATCGTCCGCGTGGCGCTGGACGAGGGCGGGCTCACGGGCCGGATCACCGCAGGGACGACATTCCCCGAAGGCGACTTCCGCGCCCGCTACTTCCGCGACGACCGGCCGGCGCAGGTCGAGCGGAAGGTCGCCGCCATCGTCGCCGACCTCGGCATCGCGCCCGACGAGATCGCCGAGAACGCGCTGCGCTTCGTGCTGAGTTCGCCCGCCGTCTCCACGGTGATCCCCGGCATGCGCACCGTACGCAACGTCGAGCGCAACACGGCCCTGAGCGACGGCCGGCCGCTGACCGCCGGCCAACTCGCCGTGCTGGCGCGGCACCGCTGGCAGCGCAATTTCTACGGATGATTGCTATGGAGAGGCTTCACGAGGTGCACCAAGCGACCGACGCCACCGTCGACACCATCGCCAACGGGATGGTGCGCATCCCCGGCGGCACCGTCGACCTACGGGACGACCGGCGCGGCGCGCGCTGGACGACGGACATCGCCCCCTTCCTGCTCGGCCGCCATCCCGTCACGGCGGACCTCCTCCGCTCCGCCACCGGAGCCGACCCCGCTTCCGCCACGAGTGGTGCCTCGCCGGTGACGAACGTCAGTTGGCTCGACGCGATCGACATCTGCAACGCCATCTCGGCGCGCTCCGGTCTGACCCCGGCCTACATCCGCGACGCGGACGGCGGCGAGGTGACATGCGACTCGGACGCCGACGGCTACCGTCTGCCGACGGAGGCCGAGTGGCAGTACGCGTGCAAGGCGGGAACCGAGGGCTACCGGTACGGGGCGATCGACGACATCGCCTGGTACGCGGACAACTCCGGGGGCGGAGTCCGCGACGTGGGCGGAAAGGCCCCCAACGCGTGGGGCCTGCACGACATGCTCGGCAACGTCTGGGAGTGGTGCTGGGACCTGTACGACGAGGAGGTCTACGGCTCGTACCGCATCTTCCGCGGTGGTGGCTGGGCCGAGTCGGAGCGCGGCTGCGGGGCCACCGTGCGCCGCCGCAGCCATCCGACGTTCGCCATCGACGACCTCGGGTTCCGGCTGGCCCGCACCGTGTGACGGCAGGGGGAAGCCCCCGCGCAGCACGCGCGGGGGCTTCTTCGAGGCTCGGTCAAGAGCCGTCGCGCTGGATGGAGTCGTGGACTCCGCGGGCGCGGTCGTGGGCTTCGCCCATCGCCTTCTTGGCCTCGCCCTTCGCCTGGTCGGCGCGGCCCGAGGCCTCCTTGCGGCGATCGCCGGTGACCTTACCGGTCATCTCCTTGGCCTTGCCCTTGACCTTGTCCATGCCGCCCTTGTCAGCCATTACGACTCCTTTGTCTTGTACGGGTCTTGCTCGACCAACGTAGAACGGCGGCCCCGAAGCCGCGCGGTGGACGACTACGCTCCGTGAGACCCGCAGCTACTCGCAGGTCCCTTCCCGGTTCGGGGAGGCGTCGAAGAGGTCATGGTGCCCCCGTTCCGAAGGAGATCGACATGCTGTGGCAGGCACAGGAGCCAGGTCTGTGGACCACTGGCTCCCCCCATGGGCACCCCCTCGTTCTCGTCCACGGAATTCGCCTGTCGGCCCACATGTGGAGCGCGGTAGCCGCACGCCTCGCACCCGACTTCCGCATCACCGCCTGCGACCTGCCGGGCCACGGAGCCCTGAGCGAGCGGCCGTTCACCCTTGAGGGCGTGGTCGGGCAGATCGAGGCGGCCGTCGCCGAGGCGACCGGGGCGACCGGCCGCAGGCCCGTCGTCGCGGGCACCTCGCTCGGCGCGATCTCCACTCTTGCCTACGGCGCACACGGTTCGGACGGCGCCGCGGGGCTCTTCGCGCATGCCGCCACGATCAGGACCGACGGACCTGTGACGGTCCCGCACCGGACGGCCGCCGTGCTGCAGAGGCTGATGGGGGAGGAGCGCGCGTTCCGGCTCAACAGGCGTGTCCTGCGCGCGAAACTGCCCGCCGACAGCTTCCGGGGTGTCATGGAGGGCGGCCTGTCCCGCCGCGTGTTCGGTGAGGCCATAGCGGAGATGTCGCGCTGGGACACGCTCGCCATGGCGGGGCTTGTCGACGCACCTCTCGTGCTGGCGAACGGGCTCGACGATCCGCTCTTCCGGCTCCAGGAGCGGAAGTTCCTGGAGCGGGTGCAAGCCGTCCACACCCCGGTCCGCCTCGTCCACGTCCCCGGGCCGCACCTGCTCCCGCTCACCGAGCCGGACACGTTCAGCAGGGTCCTGCGACGTGCCTACGAGGAACTCGCGGCGATGGCTTCGCAGATCGCGGACTCCGGAGCCGTGACTTGAGCGATTGGCTGCGCCCCGTGCCGTCGCACGCGCCTTCGTGCAGGGACTTAGCGGGAACAGGGGCCACGGGGGAGGGCATACGCGTCCTGCTGCTGCCGGAAGCGGGCGGATCCGCCGACGCGCTGTTCTTGCAATCCTCCGGGCCGGACACCGAGTTGCTCGTGTCCGGCCCAAAGGGTGTTCGTGCTCGCCTTTCGGTCAGCCGCCCACGTATGCCGCGAGGTGTTCTCCGGTCAGGGTGGAGCGGTCCGCGACGAGTTCGGCGGGTGTGCCCTCGAAGACGATCTGTCCGCCGTCGTGACCGGCGCCGGGACCGAGGTCGATGATCCAGTCGGCGTGGGCCATGACCGCCTGGTGGTGCTCGATGACGATCACGGACTTCCCGGAGTCGACGAGCCGGTCGAGCAGGCCGAGCAACTGCTCGACGTCGGCGAGGTGGAGGCCGGTCGTCGGCTCGTCGAGGACGTAGACCCCGCCCTTCTCGGCCATGTGCGTCGCCAGCTTGAGCCGCTGTCGCTCGCCGCCGGACAGCGTGGTGAGCGGCTGTCCCAGCGTGAGGTAGCCGAGTCCGACGTCGGCCATCCGCTGAAGGATCTTCTGCGCGGCCGGCGTGCGTGCCTCCCCGGCGCCGAAGAACTGCTCGGCCTCGGCCACCGACATCGCGAGCACCTCGCTGATGTCGCGCCCGCCGAAGTGGTAGTCGAGGACTGAGGCCTGGAACCGCTTCCCCTCGCAGTCGTCGCAGGTGGAGGCGACGCCGGCCATCATCGCCAGGTCGGTGTAGATGACGCCCGCGCCGTTGCAGGTGGGGCAGGCGCCTTCGGAGTTCGCGCTGAACAGTGCTGGCTTCACGTCGTTGGCCTTGGCGAACGCCTTGCGGATCGGGTCGAGCAGTCCGGTGTACGTCGCCGGGTTGCTGCGCCGCGAGCCGCGGATCGCGGCCTGGTCGACCGTGACCACGCCTTCCTGTCCGGACACCGAGCCGTGGATCAGGGAGCTCTTGCCCGAGCCCGCGACGCCGGTGACGACGGTCAGTACGCCGAGCGGGATGTCGACGTCGACGTCCTGGAGGTTGTTGGTGCCCGCGCCGCGCACCCCCAGCTTCCCCGTCGGTGTCCGCACCGCGGGCTTCAGCGTCGCGCGGTCGTCCAGGTGCTGCCCGGTGAGTGTGTCACTGGCCCGCAGCCCGTCGACCGTGCCTTCGAACACCACCTCGCCGCCCTCGGTGCCCGCCCGCGGGCCGAGGTCGACGACGTGGTCGGCGATCGCGATCGCCTCCGGCTTGTGCTCGACGACCAGCACGGTGTTGCCCTTGTCCCGCAGCCGCAGGAGCAGGTCGTTCATCCGCTGGATGTCGTGCGGGTGCAGCCCGATCGTCGGCTCGTCGAAGACGTACGTGACATCGGTCAGGGACGACCCGAGGTGGCGGATCATCTTGACGCGCTGCGCCTCACCGCCCGAGAGCGTGCCCGCCGGGCGGTCGAGGCCGAGGTAGCCGAGCCCGATCTCCACGAAGGAGTCGAGGGTGTCTCCGAGCGCTTTCAGCAGCGGTGCGACCGACGGCTCCTTCAGGCCGCGCACCCACTCGGCGAGGTCGCTGATCTGCATCGAGCAGGCGTCGGCGATGCTGATCTTCTTGATCTTGGACGACCGGGCCGTCTCGCTCAGCCGTGTGCCGCCGCAGTCGGGGCAGGACGTGAACGTCATCGCCCGCTCCACGAAGGCGCGGATGTGCGGCTGGAGCGAGTCGATGTCCTTGGAGAGCATCGACTTCTGGATCTTCGGGATCAGGCCCTCGTACGTCAGGTTGACGCCGTCGACCTTGATCTTGGTCGGCGCCTTGTGGAGCAGGTCGTGCAGTTCCTTCTTGGTGAACTTGCGGATCGGCTTGTCCGGGTCGAAGAAGCCGCAGCCGCGGAAGATCCGGCCGTACCAGCCGTCGACGCTGTAGCCGGGGACGGTGAGTGCGCCCTCGCTGAGCGACTTGCTGTCGTCGTACAGCGCCGTCAGGTCGAAGTCCGTGACCGAACCCCGGCCCTCGCAGCGCGGACACATGCCGCCGACGATGCTGAAGCTGCGCCGCTCCTTGACCTTCTCGCCGCCGCGCTCGACGGTGACCGCACCCGCGCCGCTGATCGAGGCGACGTTGAAGGAGAAGGCCTTGGCCGAGCCGATGTGCGGCTTGCCGAGCCGGCTGTAGAGGATGCGCAGCATCGCGTTGGCGTCGGTGGCCGTGCCGACCGTGGAGCGGGCGTCGCCGCCCATCCGCTCCTGGCCGACGATGATCGCGGTCGTCAGACCGTCGAGTACGTCGACCTCGGGCCTGGCCAGCGTCGGCATGAAGCCCTGGACGAACGTGCTGTAGGTCTCGTTGATCATCCGCTGCGACTCCGCGGCGATCGTGCCGAAGACCAGCGAACTCTTGCCCGAGCCGGAGACACCGGTGAACACCGTCAGCCGGCGCTTCGGGAGCTCGACGCTGACGTCCTTGAGGTTGTTCACGCGCGCACCGTGCACGCGGATCAGGTCGTGGCTGTCGGCAGCGTGCAGCGCAGGTGACTGCGCCTGCGTCCCCTTGGCCATGCTCATCGTGTCTCCATCTGTTGCGCGGGACCGCCCTCGCGGGCCCCGTCGGCGTCGCCCGGCTCGATCTAACCAGTTCCGACCGGTCCGCCTGATGCTGTTCCGCTTCTGCCCGGGACCCGGTGGGCCGGGCCGTCCGTCAGCTGTCCTGGAGCAGCCCGAGGACGTTGCCGTCGGCGTCGGTGAAGGTGGCGACGAGGCGGCCGCCGCCGACGTCGTGCGCGGCCTCCTTCACCACGCCACCCGCGGCCGTGACCTCGGAGAGCTTCGCCTCGATGTCCGGCACGTGCCAGTAGGTCACCGGCGAGGTCATGCCCCCGCCGCCGGGCACGAGCCCGATGTGCTGGCCCGCGACGTCGAAGCCGACGTAGTAGGGCGCGTCGGCCGTCGGCTCCGCGCCGAGCAGGGCCACGTACACCGCCTTGGCCTTCGCCAGGTCGGAGACGGGGTGCAGCACGGTCTTGATCCCCTGGGTGGAAGAGCTGGTCATGATCACTCCTGAAGGTCGTGGGTGTGGTCGCCGTTGTCCGGTTCGAGGACGGCGGGAGAGCTGCCGTGAGGGGCGCTGTCCACGGAGTTCAGGCTAGGCGCGGCTCATGACCGGCGCTTCTCCAAAACTGCTCACTTCGAGTGGCCTCCGCCCCACCGTGGAGTCGGGCGCGCGTTCGACTGTTCCGCGCCAAGGGTGGACCGTCGCCCGGCGACGACACCCTGGGGCCGCTCAGGCGTTGGGGTTGCCGTGGCGCAAGTGCAGTGACGGTTCTGCACAGAGTGGGCGCGGGCTACGGATGGCGGCGGCGGTCGACGGACGAGGGGCAGGAATGTGCGGAGCATGGCGGACGTGTGGACACGCAAGGGCGGCGACAGCGCGCCGTCGGCACAGGACCGCGGCCAGGTGCCCGGTCCGCTGGTGGGCCGGGAACGGGAGTCGCGGGACCTGCGCGCGCTCCTGGAGAACCATCGACTGGTGACGGTGGCCGGCGAGGTCGGCGTGGGCAAGAGCCGGCTCGCAGCGGAGGCGGTCGCGGATGTCGTGGCGCACGGGGCGGGGGAGTGCGTGCTCGGTGGGGGCGAGGGGCGGCCGGCAGCGGAGGCGGCCGCCGGCGTCGGCGCGCAGGGGGCCGGGCCGCGCGTCATGGTCGTCCGCTGGCCGGAGGGCGGTCAGGGCGCCGGGTCCGGTGCCGGGCCGGGCTCGCCCGCCTCACTGACCGCCGCCGTCCTGGAGGCGGCGGCCGGGGTCCACGGGCGGCGCGAAGCGGCCGGTGTCGGCGCCGTCGCCGACCGGTTGCGCGCCGCTGACGTGCTGCTCTTCCTCGACGACGTCGATCCGGTCCATGCCGAGTGCGTGGGGATGGTGCAGACGCTGCTGGAGTTCGTGCCGTCGCTGCGCGTCCTGGTGACCGCGCGCCGGCCCCTCGGCCTGGGCGGCGAGGCCGTGCTGCGCCTGGCGCCGCTCAGCGCTGAGCCCGCGGACGAGCACAGGACCGCGCCTGCCATGAAGCTGTTCCTGGACCGGTTCCTGGACCGGTCCCTGGAGCGGGCGGGTGCCTGTTTCGACGCCGACGATTCGGACCTGAGGTCGGTGGCGGACATCTGCCGGTACGTGGGCGGGCTTCCGCTCGCGGTCGAGCTGGCCGCGGAGCAGGCCGCCAGGAGCAGCGTGGGGGAGGTCGCGGAACGGCTCAAGGAACACCAGTGCTGGCTGAGCGCACCGGACATGGCGGCTCCCCGGCACCGCTCGCTGCGGGACGCCGTCGCCGCGGCCTACGTGCTGTGCGACCGCGATGAGCGGATCGTGTGGGCCCGCGCCAGCATCCTGGCCGGCGAGTTCGACGAGTCGACGGCGGCGTTCGTCTGCGCCGGCGGCGGACTCGCCCCGGCCCGGGTGCCGGCCTGCCTGACCCGCCTCGCCGCGGTCGGCGTCCTGACTCCGGTGCGCGACCCCGGCGGCATCCGCGAACCCCGCTACCGCATGGCCCCCGCCGCCCACGACTTCGGCGGCGAACGGCTGCGTGAGGCAAGGGAGTTCGAGGTCGCCGCCGAACGCCGCGCGATCCACTTCCACCGGGTGGCCGCCCTCGCCGAGAACCTGTGGAGCCTCGGCAGCCAGCCTCAGGCCGTACGACTCGTCCTGGACGAGGCCGAAGGGCTCAGGGCGATGCTGGAGTACGCGCCCCGCCAGCCCGAACTCGCGGCGGCGGCCCTGGAGTCCGTACTGAACCTGTGGTTCTGGTGGGCGGTCTACGACGCCGCCGACGAAGGGCGCCGCCATCTGCTGCGGCTGCTCCCGATGTGCCGCTCGGACACCCTCCTGGTCGCGCGCGGCCTGTGCCTCGCGGCCTGGCTCACGGCGTACGGCGACCCGTACGGGGCGAGTGAGCTGCTCCAGCACGCGTGGTCGGCCGCGGTGCTGACCGGGGACGACGCGACCATCGGGCGGATCGCGCACGTCCAGGGCATGCTGGCGCTCCATGAGGGCGACCTGGAACGGGCCATCGAGCAGTTCCAGGAGGCGGCGAGCACGATCCCGGCGCACGTGTCCGGCGGTCTGCCGCCCGCGGTGAGCCTGGCCGCTCTCGCCGTGACGCAGGCGGAGCAGTCGCCGCGGGCGGCGCGGCGGAGTGCCCGCCGCGCCCTGAGTCAGCCCAGCATCCGCGGTGACGCCTGGGCCTGTCTCGTCGCCCGGTACGCCCAGGCGTTCGTCGACCACAGCGACGGCCGCACCGGCAGGGCCCGCCTGCGTGCGCACCGCGCGCTCGCCGCCCTGGACGGCCGGCTGCCGGCACCGCACGGCTGTGCCGCGCTGCGGGATCTGATCACCGACATCGACCGGGGGAGCCGTAGCGGCCCGCCGACGGCGACTGTGCCACGGGGGCTTACGGGAGTGGCCATCCCCGCGCAGGTCGGCAGCGGCATCCCGGGCTGAGCCGGCGAGAGACCGCCTCAGGCCGTCGGCGCCCCGGGAACCCGGCGGCTGCCGCCGTTGCGCTCCTGCCACAGCCGGTACACGTCGACGGCGCTGTCCCTCGGCTCGTGGCGCATGGGCAGGCGCCGCTCCGTGTAGTCCTTGCCGAACTCGCCGTAGAAGGAGTCGAGTTCGAAGTACATGCGGTCGTCGACGTAGTGCGGCTCGTACGCGTCGCGGGTGGTGAGGAAGACGACCTCGTCGGGGGAGCAGTAGTACAGCGAACCCAGGCACATCGGGCAGGGGTGGGCGAGTACGTAGATGGTGGCGCCGACCAGGTGCTCGGTACCGAGCTTGCGGCAGGCGTCGCGGATGGCGAGGATTTCCGCGTGCGCGGTGGGGTCGGAGGTCTGAGCCACCCTGTTGGGGCTCTCGGCGAGGATCTCGCCGTCCTTGACGATGACGGTGGCGAAGGGGCGTCCGCCCTCTTCGACGTTCTGGCGGGCGAGGTCGATGGTGCGCTGGGCGAAGTCCATGGGGGTCCTCCGGGGAATTGCGTGACCGGCTCTGGTGTCTGTCCTGACGAAAGCTCAGAAAGGCTTCGTCGGCAGGTACTTGCCGTCGAGGGTGATCACGGCGCGCTCGCCGCCCTCGGGGTCGGCGACCTTCTTCACGTCGAGCTTGAAGTTGATCGCGCTGATGATGCCGTCGCCGAACTGCTCGTGGACGAGGGCCTTGAGGGTGGTGCCGTAGACCTGGAGCATCTCGTAGAAGCGGTAGATGGTCGGGTCGGTCGGAATGCCGCCGGGGATCGAACCGCGTGTGGGGATGGTCTGGAGCAGCAGGGCGGCGTCCTCGTCGAGACCGAGGAGTTCCGCGACGGCCTCGGCCGACGTCTGCGGAAGGGCGTGCTGGCCCAGCACGGCCGCGGTGACGAAGGCCGGCGACAGCCCGGCGACGTCGGCGATCTGCTGCCAGGTCAGGTCCTTGCGGGTCTTGGCATCGACGGCGGCCACGGCGAGGGTCTCGCGGGCGGTGGGGTCGAACTGGGCGTGCGGCATGAAGAGTTCCTCTTTCGGAAGGGTTCGGTGTTTCTTGGTTCTGGTCGGTGCGGTCAGGCCGCGATCGCGGCGGCGTCGACCGGATTGACTGCTCCGGTGGCGATGTCGAACACCCAGCCGTGCAGCGTGAGCGTCCCTTCGGCCAGAGCGCGGGCCACGGAGGGGTGGGTGGCCAGGTTCTGCAGTTGCGCGGACACGTTCGCCCGCACCAGGGCGGCGACCCTGCCGGGACCCGACGCTTTTGGGACCGCGGCGGCCCCGGCCCGTGCGGCGTCCGCGTGCCGCAGCCAGCCGGAGACGACCGGCGCGGCGCTGAGGTCGTGCCCCTCTGCCAGCGCGGTCATCGCCCCGCAGGCGGAGTGGCCGCACACGACGATGTCGCTCACGTGCAGCACGGCGACGGCGTACTCGATGCTCGCCGCGACGCCGTCGGGGTCCGAGGAGTAGGCCGGCACCAGGTTGCCCGCCGTGCGGACGACGAACAGCTCGCCGGGTTCGCTCTGTGTGATCAGTTCGGGGACCACGCGGGCGTCCGAACAGCCGATGAAGAGCGTCGTCGGGCGGTGGGTCGTGGCCAGGTGGGCGAAGAGCCCCGCCTTTGCGGGAAAGACGTCGCGGCGAAAGCGCGCGAGACCGTCCGAGAGGTCATGCATGGGGTGACTCCCTTCGATGAGTGCCGGCCCGTCGGGCTGACGAGATCCACCATGCATGACCGGCAGCTATAGCGTCCAAGACGCAACGACCATGACTCCTATCGATGACATCTATGACGCGGTCTATAGTCAGGTCATGGGCCCCGAACTTCGTCATCTCCGCTATCTGATCGCGGTGGCCGAGCACGGCAACTTCACCCGTGCGGCCGAGGAGCTGCGCATCTCCCAGCCGACGCTGTCGCAGCAGATCAAACAGATGGAGCGTGTGGTCGGCGCCCAGTTGCTGGACCGCAGCGGCCGCACGGTGCGCCCCACCGACGCCGGCGAGGCCTACGTGTACTACGCGAAGCGCGTACTGAGGGACCTGGCGGCCGCCGACCGCGCCGTGCTCGACGTCGCGGACCTCTCGCGGGGTCATCTCCGGCTCGCCATGACGCCCACGTTCACCGTCTACCTCATCGGCCCGCTCGTGGACACGCTCCGCAGCCGCCACCCCGGAATCACGGTCGACGTAAGGGAAATGACGCAGGATCACATCGAGGCGAACCTGCTCGCCGACGAACTCGACCTCGGGATCGCCTTCGAGGGGGCGCACCAGGCGGGTATCGCCGCCGCAGCGCTGTTCACCGAACACCTGAGCCTCGTCGTGAGCGCCGACGGCGATGAGGTCCGGGGTGACCGGCCGCTGCCCGTACGTGAACTTGGTGGCCGTCAACTCGCCCTGCTCAGCGGAGATTTCGCGACGAGGGGTCACATCGACGACTATCTCGCGGCGCATCGCGTCGATCCGACGGTCGCCGTCGAGGCCAACAGCATCCTGGCACTCACCGAGATCGTGCGCCGCTCGTCACTGCTGGCCACCGTGCTGCCCGACGCCATCGCCGACGATCACCCACACCTTCGGCCCGTCCCTCTCGACCCGCCGCTGCCCACCCGCACCGCCGTGCTCCTGCGCAGGGAGAGTGCCTACGAGAGCGCGGCCGCGCGCGCGTTCGCCCGCCTCGCGCACGGCCTGGTCAAGGACCGCGGCTACCGGCAGGCCTGACCGCGTGCCGAGCCCTCGGCCACGCCGTACGAGGGCTGTCGCCCGCTACTTACCGGGGGGTAGGCCAACGCGCCCCCCTTGTTATACGGTCCGTCTAACAAGCGGGCGGGTGGCCTCTGCAGAGCCCCCGTCCACCTGTGCTGACCTGGTGCCTTCGCGCAGCCCGCGGAGCCGGCAGGCGGCGCCCCGCCGACGGGCCGCGACGGGGCGACGGTCCGTAGCCCCGTGCGTGTGCCCGCACGGTGGCCTCCGTGATGAGCCCCGCGTACCGCCGGGCACACCCACGGACGGCGACGGACACGGCAGCGCAACAACAGGGAACGCACACGTCTGATCCAAGGAGCCGCAGCATGGCAAGCAGCACTGTTCGGCCGGAATCGCACGAACTCCCCGACGAGCGCGGCGTCTCGCGCCGACTGCTGGAATCGGCCGCCGTGCTGGCGTACGACCCGGCGACCGAGGTGGACTGGGAGACGCCGCTGGACAGGGACTTCCACGGCGCGAGCCCGGACTGGAGCACGCTCTACCTTTTGATCTTGGCCAGTGCTCCGGCGTTTACGCCCGGGTTGAAGGTCCTCTCAGGACTGCTCTGACCCGCAGGTGAGCACGGGTCGGCACTGTTCACCTCAGCTTACGGGGCGCTTTTGGTTCTCGATGTACTGGCGTACGAGGGTCAGGGGCGCACCGCCGCAGCTTCCGGCGAAGTAGGAGCCGGACCAGAGGTGGCCGCCCATAGGTGGCGGCGGATGTGCGCGTCGTACTCCTGGCGCAGCCGCCGTAAGGAGACGCCTTTGAGGGAGTTGACCAGCTTGGAGAGCTGGACCTTGGGCGGGTAGTGCACGAGCAGGTCCACCGGTTGATTTAGACCAACTGCAGTATGGTGATCACCGTGGGTGAACTCGGCTGGGAGAAGCGGCAGTTCGGGCACCGTGCCCGACTGGCACTGTCCCCTGCCGAGAATCTCCTCATCGATGAGCAGGCGCACGCTGCCCGCACGGTGTGGAACTGCCTGCACGCGTGGTGGCAGATGATGCCGAAGGAGAAGCGGACTCTGGCGAACGCGGACGCCGCGATACGCCAGGCCCGCAAAGAGATCGATTTCCTCGCCGTCCTTCCTGCGCAGGCCGCGCAAGCGGTCCTCAAGACGTACTTCCAGGCCTGGAAGAACTGCTGGGACGGCCGCGCTGATGCTCCGAACTTCAAGGGCCGGTTGCGGTCCGTGATGAGCGTGGACATCCCGCAGGGCCGTGACCTCCAGATCAAGCGGGTGCACCGCCGCTGGGGCATGGCCAGCATTCCCAAGGCCGGCCGTGTCCGCTTTTGCTGGACCAAAGACCTCCCGGTGGGCAACAAGGCGAACGCCGACAACCGGATCACCGGGGCACGGCTGGTCAAGGACCACCTGGGATGGCACATCGCCTTCCGTGTGCAGAGCCTCGAAGCCAGGCCCGCATCCCACCCGGGGGCACAGGTCGGAATCGATGCCGGGGTGAACCTGCCCCTCGCCCTCTCGGACGGCAATCACCAGGACCACGGGCGTGCGCCTCGCCTCCCGGATGGCAGCGCCGACCGTGACAAGTGGCTGACCGCTGAGGAAAAGGGCAAACTCCTGCGCCTGGAGCGCCGGGCCGCCCAGCGCAGGACACACCGCAAGCCCGGCGAGCGCACCAGTCGCCGCCTGCACCACACCTATGACCAGATCCGAGGGTTGCGCGCAAAAGCCACGCGACGACACCAGGACTGGCAGCACAAGACGACCACCCGCCTCGCCCAGAGGTACGGCGTCATGGTGGTCGAAGCACTCACCATCACGAACATGGTCAAGTCCGCTCGGGGCACCATCGCCGAGCCGGGGACAGGCGTCGCCCAGAAAGCCGGACTCAACCGCTCCATCAGCCAGGAGGCGTGGGGCAGGACGGTCACGATGCTGACGTACAAGGCCGGCCGGTACGGCGGCACCCTGCACAAGGTGTCCGCCCCGCACACCTCCCGACGCTGCTCTGCCTGCGGCTTCATCACGCCCGGCAGCCGACAGGACCAGGCCACGTTCGTATGCAGGAACCCGGGCTGCGGATGGTCGGGCAACGCCGATTTCAACGCGGCCCGCAACATCTTGCACCTGTACCGGATGGGCCACGCGCTCGTCCCGGCTGCCGGGAGGGCAGTCGTCAGGCGTGACAAACGCGTCAAGCCCGCCACCGCAAGGTAGACGGGAATCTCCTTCCTGAGCTTGCGAAGGGAAGAGAGCACTTCAAAAGCGTGCCAACCTCATCTGGCCGACGTGAGTTGACGACATGACGTACGCCATCACCCAGACCTGCTGCAGCGACGCGACATGTGTCGCCGTGTGCCCGGTCAACTGCATCCACCCCACCCCCGAGGAGCGGGCGTTCGGCAGCACGGAGATGCTGCACATCGACCCGGTGTCCTGCATCGACTGCGGCGCGTGCGCCGACGCCTGCCCGGTCGACGCGATCTTCCCGGTGGACAGGCTGGCCCCGGCACAGAAGGAGTACGCCGCGATCAACGCCGCGTACTTCGAAGACACGGACAGGCATACGGATTCGGGTGCGGACGCGGTCGAGGACGGCCCCAACTTCCATGCCTGGGGCAGCCCTTCGTTCCCGCGTGTCCTGCCGTCCGACCTCGCGCCGCTCAGGATCGCCGTCGTCGGCACCGGACCGGCCGGGATGTACGCGGTGCAGGACCTGCTGCTGCATACCAACGCCGAGGTGACCCTCATCGACCGGCTGCCCGTGGCCGGCGGCCTCGTGCGCTACGGCATGGCGCCGGATCACCCGGCCACCAAGAAGGTCGGCGAGACCTTCGCGAGATTCCACACGCATCACCGGGTACGCATGCACCTGGGCCTCGAAGTGGGCGACGACGTCACACCGCAGGAGCTGGCCGAGCACCACGACGCGGTCATCTACGCCGTCGGGGCCGCCGCCGACCGCCGTCTGTCCGTCCCGGGCGAGGATCTCACCGGCAGCATCTCGGCACGCACCTTCGTCGCCTGGTACAACGCCCATCCGGACGTGGCACACGACGCGATCGACCTCCGTGCCGAACGCGTTGTGGTCGTCGGCAACGGCAACGTCGCCCTCGACGTCGCCCGGATCCTGCTCGCCGACCCGGACACCCTCGCCCGCACCGACATCGCCGACCACGCCCTGAAGGCGCTGAGCGCGAGCTCCGTACGCGAAGTGGTCCTGCTGGGCCGCCGCGGCCCCGAGGACGCCGCGTACACCACGCCGGAACTGCTCGCGCTCAAGCACGTGCCGGGCCTGCAACTGCTCGTGGACGACCACGATCCCCGTATCGGCGCCGCCATCGACGCGGCCGGTACGAACGACAAGGCCGCCGTCCTGAAGGGTGTTCCCCGCGGTGCCTTCGACACAGACGTGGCACCGCCGCCCGGGCGGCGCATCGTCCTGCGCTTCCACAGCTCGCCCGTAGAGCTGCTCGGACCGGAACAGGTCGAAGCCGTGCGCGCCGAAGGGGCGTCGGGGGAGCGGGTGATCAAGGCGGGCATGGTGCTGCGTGCGATCGGCTACCGCGGAGGACCGCTCTCCGGCCTCCCCTTCGACGAGGTCGCCGGCACCGTTCCGCACGAGGGCGGGCGCGTCACCGGCATGCCCGGAACGTATGTCGTGGGCTGGATCAAGCGCGGCCCGAGCGGTGGCATCGGCGCCAACCGCACCTGCGCGGCCGAGACGGTCGCCACACTGCTGGCCGACGCCGTCTCCGGCGCGCTGCCGACGCCACCGCACGCGCCCAAGGCCTTCCACCGGGTGGCCAGGCGCCGCAACCGGCGCGTCCTCGACGCGAAGGGCCTGATGGCGATCGAACGGGCCGAGGCCGCGCGAGGGCGCGAGGCCGGCCGGCCACGGGTCAAGCTGGCCACGGTCGATGAACTGGTGGCGAGCGCGCGGCGCAGGCGCGTACTCCGGTGAGGTAGCTGACGTGGGGCGCCGCCCGCACGGCGAACAGTTCGCGGGCGCGGCCGTGCCGTTCGGCGTCGGATATGAAGTCGCCGTGCGCCTCCACGCGCCCGGCCTGGTCGGCAGGGGGTGCGGCGGCTTGTGCCGAGGGGTCTGGGATCGTGGAAGCCATGCAGTCCTCCGAACAGGCGAGCGCGGGAGCCGACTTGTCTATTGGCCGCGAATCCAATAGTGAGCAGGGGGTGCCGTCGAGCACCCGGCCGAAACGGGTGCGGAAGAATCCTGAGGCCCGCCGCGCCGAGATCGTCGCCGCCGCGGCGGCGATCGCCCTCGCGGAGGGCCTCGAATGCATCACGATGCGCCGGGTCGCCGACGAGCTCGCTGTGCGCCCCGGCCTGATCAGCCACTACTTCCCGGTCGCGGAGGACCTCGTCGCCGAGGCCTTCGGTGTGGCGGCGACGGCCGAACTGGACGAACTGATTCCCGTGGATCGGCCCGAGGGCGAGACGCTGGCGGACCTGGCCCGCTTCTTCCACCTGACCACGGGGAACCGCTTCGACGGCATGAGCCGCCTGTGGCTCAACGCCAGGCACCTGAGCCGCTACCGCGACAGGCTGCGCGACCGTGTGGGGCACCAGGAGGCCCAGTGGCGCGAACGCCTGACCCAGCTCATTCGCGACGGCGTGGCGGCCGGAGCCCTGCGCACCGAGAACCCCGAAGTGACCGCCATCCAGATCCTCGTGGTCCTGGACGGCCTCGGCGTCCACGCCAACACGGAGCGCGCCAACCGCCCCCCGGCGGTGACGGCCATGGCCATCACCACCGCGGAACGCGAACTGGACGTGCCCGTCGGGACATTCGCCGAACTGATCGCGGCCCAGCATGATCCGGACGAAAGGCCTTAGTGGGACCTGGGCACCTCCATGCCATGACCTGACCATCGCGCGGGCGGATCAGCCGTGGCGGGAAGCCACGCCGCGCGTGCGCCACTGGGGGGCCACGGCCAGGTCGAGGAGCGTCCAGGCCATCGCCATCGCCGTCGCCAGCGGGCGGCGGGCGGCCTGCACGTCAGCGCCGTGACCTGACCTGGGTGAACAGTGTCTTTCGCCAGGGTCTTGAGGGTGTCGGGCGAAGGTCACGGGTTGTTGAGGTGGAGCTGGACCTCGACCTCCTGGTCGCCGGAGACCTTGCCGACCTTCTCGACGGCGAAGGCCGCGTCCAAGGTCCGGCAGAGGCGTTCCACCGCCACCGGGCAGCCCTGGAGATCAGCCGTGACCGTTCCGGCCAGCACGGTGCCGGAGACCTCGGCGGGGGAGTGCTCCACGAGGAAGTTGCCCGTCCACGCGGCGGGGCGTGGCCCCTCGTTGCCGTGCGGGACGGCCTCGCCGCGGTCGGAGTCGAAGTGGTCGCCCAGGAAATGGAAGACCGCGTCGGCGTCCGGCGCGGAGCAGTCGCCGAGCACGACCTCCACCAGGTCCCGGGACGAGGGGGCCTCCGCGGGGAAGGCTGTCGAAGCTGATGTGCCGTTCACGTCGTTCTCCGTGTCTCTAGGTCTCTATGTCTCTATCGGAACGGTCTCTACGGGAAGCGGTACGGCCGGTCGCCACTGTCATGGCCCGCTCGCCGTGGCGCCTCCTTCTCCTTCCCCCTGCCCCGGTGCAGGCGGAGCATCCGGCAGTTCCACCGGTGCCAGTGGCCACATGGCCGGTCCCTGAAGGATCGAACCGTCCGTGGCGAACCGCGACCCGTGACAGGGGCACTCCCACGTCGTCTCCGCCGCGTTGAACGCCACGATGCAGCCCAGGTGCGTGCAGCGCGCCGAGACGACGCGGACCGTGCCGTCCTCGGCGCGGTAGACAGCGCACCGGTGCCCGTCCACACGCACCACCGCGCCCGACCCCGGCGGGATCTCGGTGACGGAGTCGACGTGGGCGGTGTGCAGCCGGTCGCGGACGAAGTGCCGTGCGACATCGGCCTGTTGGCGCAGCAGAGCGGGCGCCTCCCGCATCGCGCTCCACAGGCGGCGGGGGTCGTACAGCTCGGCCCAGGGCACCTCGTCGCCGGTGATCAGCCCGCTCAGCAGCTGTCCGGCCAGGACGCCGCTGCTCATGCCCCACCCGCCGAAGCCCGTCGCCACATACGCGTGCCGGGCCCCGGGGTGCAGGGGCCCGATCATCGGGATCCCGTCGCCGGAGTCGTTGTCCTGGGCTGCCCAGTGGTACGCGGTGTCCTCGACGGCGAAGTGCTCGCGCATCCACGAGTCGAGCCGTGCGAAGGACGCCGCCGCGTCGCCCGTACCCGGTGTGAAGCTCTCCCCGGTCACGATGAGCAGCCGCTGCCCGTCGGCGCCGTACGGAGCGGTACGCACGGAACGCTTGCCCTCGTCCTCGGTGATGAACATGCCGAGCGGGCCCGGGCCGGAGGCGAGCGGGGCGGCCACGACGAGTTCCCGGCGCGGCTGGAGGCGGGCGAACAGGAACGCGCGGTCGAAGATCGGGTAGTGGGTGGTGACGACGACGGCCTCCGCGGTCACCGTGTGCTGCGCCTCGGTGGTCACCGTGCACGGGATGCCGCCGAGCATCTCGGTCACGCGGGACCGCTCGAAGATCACGCAGCCCTGCGCGACCAGATCCTCGGCAAGGGCCAGCAGATACCTGCGGGGGTGGAACTGCGCCTGGTCGTCCACGCGCACCGCCCCCGCGACGGCGAAGGGCAGGCCCGTGTCCTCGGTGTACCGCGCGGGGAGACCGGCCTCGCGGGCGGCCTCGGCCTCGGCGCGCAGTATGTCCGTGCCCTCTTGGCGGACCGAGTAGGTGAAGGCCGGGGCGCGCTCCAGGTCGCAGTCGATCGCCACCCCGGCACAGATCTCGGCCACGCGCTCCACCGCGCCCTGCTGCGACATCGCGTACAGCCGGGCGGCCTCCTCGCCGTGCGTGCGGCGCAGGCGGTCGTACACGAGGGTGTGCAGCGCCGACACCTTGGCCGTGGTGTAGCCGGTGACTCCGGCGGCGATGCGGTCGGCCTCGAGAACGGCGACGGTCCGGCCGGCGCGCGTCAGTTCCCAGGCCGTGCTGAGCCCGGCGATTCCGCCACCGATCACCACGACGTCGACCTCGACGTCCTCGGTGAGCTGCGGGTAGGCGGTCGTGCCACTGGTGTGCATCCAGTACGACTCGCCCCGTCCGGGAAGTTCCGGTCCAGGCGCCACGGTCAAGGCCTCCTTCCCCGGCGGCCCCCTAAAACATGGTGAGCGCGATGCCGGTGGGGCGCTCGTCGAGTGCGGGGGAGGCGGACGGCGGACGCGAGGACGTCGCGGAGGGGAAACGCTGCGTCCTCGCGCCCTACGGCCGTCGCCCAAGACATCCCGGCGGCGGCCGCTCCCCGCCGGCTGCCACCCTTGCTCCCACCGGGAGCCGGGGCAGGGGGCGGAGTACAACCCCTGATCCCAGTGTCCTCCCCCTGGCCGGTCGGAGCGCCAGGGTTCAGGCGGCCGGCAGGCCGTCGGCCGCCCCGTACTCCCGCCCCGCCTCGGCGCGTACCCGTGCACAGCTGAGATGGATGAGGCGGGAGACGTGCATCTGCGAGATGCCGAACTTCTCGGCTATGCGGGCCTGCGTCATGCCCTCGAAGAAACGCAGGTAGAGGATGGCGCGCTCGCGCTCGGGAAGGTGGCGCAGACCCGTCTTCGCGGCTTCACGGTCGGTGATGAGGTCGTACGCGGTGTCGGGTTCGCCGAGCGCGTCGGCGAGGCTCTGTCCGTCGTGACCGGACGGGGAGAGCTCCGCGTCGAGGGACAGCGCGCTGTAGCTCTCGATCGCCCTGAGCCCGTCTCGGACCTCCGCCTCGGTCAGCCCCGCGTACGCGGCGATGGCGCTGATGCCCGGCTCGGGGCTGCCGGGGCGCTCGGTGAGGTCGCGGCGGGCCGCGCGGACCTTGTTGCGCAGGTCCTGTACGCGGCGGGGCACGTGCACGTCCCACATCCGGTCGCGGAAGTGCCGGCGCAGTTCGCCGGTGATGGTGGGCACGGCGTAGCACTGGAAGGGGCCGCGCTCGGGCTGGTAGTGGTTGATCGCCTTGACCAGTCCCATGGCCGCGACCTGCTCCAGGTCCTCCGTGCTCTCGCCCTTGTTGCGGTACCGGCGGGCGATGCGGTGCGCCATGGGCAGCCACGCCTCGACGAGCTCCTCGCACAGGAGATCCCGCTCGGGCCCCTCGGCGAGACCGGCCATGCGCCCGAAGGCCGCCGCCGTGTCGGGGCACTCGTCGTGGACGTGGTGCGAGGTCCGACGGTGGTGGGTGGCGACCGCGGTGATGTTAGTGAGCATCGTGATTCGCTCCTCAACGGTGTACCGGCGCGGGCCGCGGGAACGGGCGCCGGCATCCATCAGGAGCGGTACGCCGCTCGCAGGTAAGTGCCTCCGGTCCGAAGTATCGACATGCGACTGCACTACGATTGTCCGGCCGCACGTGCCCGGATGCGACTCGGCGGGCGCGGCGTCACGGCAGGTCATCGGAGCTAGGCGGACGGTGTTTCCTCCAGGACGTGGTGTGTCGGACGCGGTGTTGCGGGTACCCGGTCGCAGCCAGGGCCCTGACCGAGCCCCCCGGGCGAAAGGGGGCGGCCTTTCATGAGTAGCAAGCTGATCTCCAGGACCGGATCGGACGAAGCGACGTCGCACCACGCGATCCTCGGTTCTCCCTGCTGGGTGAGCCTCGCGGCGCGTGACCTGTCGGCCGCGCAGTCGTTCTACGGCGCTGTCCTGGGCTGGACGTTCCGTGCGGGCACGCTGGGTGAGCGGTTCATGGTGGCGCTCGCGCAGGGGCGGGCCGTGGCGGGGATCGGAGCGGTCGCTCCGGCCCTGCAGGTTCCCGTCGCGTGGACGCCCTACTTCGCGGTGGCCGACGCGGACGAGACGGCCGGCCGCGTACAGGAGCGCGGCGGCACGGTCGGGGTCGGTCCGATCGGCTTCCCCACCGGGCGGGCGGCCCTCGTGTCCGACCGCGCCGGCGCCGTCTTCGGTATCTGGGCAGGCGCGCTCCTCCGCAACTTCGGCGCGTGGCGCCGGGAGGCGCCCCTGTGGCTGCGCCTCGTCACGCGCGACGCGTTCGATGCCGCGATCTTCTACGGGGAAGTCCTCGGGTGGACGAGCCCGGGCTGCTGCGACGTGCGGTACGAGGACGAGGAGATCGTCCTCGTCTGTGCGGGACAGCCGGTGGCCACACTCGGCGGCGGGGCGCCGGGATCGGCCCCCGACCCGCAGGTGCGGCCGCACTGGCAGGTCCGCTACACCGTCCGTGACGCCATGGCGTGCGCCCGGGCCGCCGTGGAGCACGGCGGAGCGGTCACGAGCCGGCACGCGGACTCGACGGGCGACTCCGTGACCCTGCACGACCCCGAGGGCGCCCGGTTCACGGTCTTCGCACCCCGAATGCGCCCGGACAGGGCCGCGGAGCCGACATCGGAGAGGCCCGCGGACCGTCCGTGACCGACGGTCCGCGTCACCCCCGCAGCGCCCCCCCCAGCCGTCCGAGGCCCTCCCGGATCACCTCGGGCGTCTCGCTGACGAAGCACAGGCGCAGCGTGGCCGGGTCGGGCTCGCCCGCGTAGAAGGGGGCCCCGGGCACGTACGCCACGTCGTGGCCGATGGCCGTGCGGAGCAGAGCCGTGGCGTCCGCGCCTTGCGGCAGCCGCGCCCACAGGAACATCCCGCCCTGCGGACGGCTCCACTCGGCGCCGTCCGGCAGAGCGTCCGGAAGGGCCGCGAGCATCGCGTCACGCCGCTCCCCGTAGGCCTCCCTGACTGTGGCGATGTGCGCGTCGAGGTCACGGTCCGCGAGATAGCGGGCTGCCGCGAGCTGGGTCACCGTCGGTGTGTGCAGGTCGGCGGCCTGCTTGGCGACGGCGCAGGCGCGAAGGAGCTCCGCGGGCGCGCGCAGCCAGCCGATGCGCAGGCCGGGCGCCATCACCTTGGAGAAGCTCCCCATGAGCACCGTCCGGTCCTCGGCCCCCGGGTACGAAGCGATCCAGCCGGTCGCCTCACCCTCGTACCGCAGTTCGCCGTACGGGTCGTCCTCCACGATCCACATCCCGCGCCGGGCCGCGACCTCGGCCACCGACGCGCGCTGTGCGTCGCTCATGGTGCGACCGGTGGGGTTCTGGAAGTTCGGGACGCTGTAGAAGAGTTTCGGCCGCTCGCGCCGGACGATGTCGTCCAGGTCCGCGAGGTCGGGCACGGGCACCACACGGGCGCCCGCGAAGCCGAAGACCTGGAGCGCGGCGAGGTAACAGGGATTCTCCACGAGCACGACGTCGCCCGGCTCGATCAGCGCGGAGGCGAGCAGTGAGAGTCCCTGCTGGGACCCGGTGGTGATGACGAGGTCGTCGGGGGCGGTCGGCAGCCCGCGCGCGCCGACGCGGGCCGCGACGGCCGTACGCAGACCGGGGTCGCCCTCGGTCGTGGAGTACTGGAGCGCCGCCTTCGGCTGCTCGTCCAGGACCGCACGGAACGCCTCGGACACGCCCTCGGTGTCGAAGAGTTCGGGTGCGGGCAGCCCGCCCGCGAAGGAGATGACTTCGGGCCGCGCGGTGAGGGCGAGGATCTCCCGTACAGGCGAGGCCGTGACCGTGACGGCGCGGGCGGCGAGCTGCGGCGGGAGGACCCGGGTGAGAGCAGGTGACATGTACGCACCCTAGAAAGGCCGGTGGTGTGTGCACCGGCCTTTCCAGCATGCGAGAAGGGAGCTGCCCGCCCGGGCCTCGGCGGCCCTGTCGGGTCCGGGGCCCGCCCCGTCACCGCGTCCGGCGCCGCAGGAAGTTCATCGCGGACAGGGTGAGCACGGTTTCGCCGCGCTGGTTGAACACCTCGATGTCGGTGTGCACGATCCCGCGGTCGGGCTTGGACCGCGAGGGACGTGCGGAGACCACCGTCGTACGGATCGACAGGCTGTCACCGGGCCGCACGGGGCGGGTCCAGCGCAACGCGTCGACGCCGGGAGAGGCGAGGCTCGCGACCTTGCTCACGTAGTGGTCGGCGTACATGCGCATCATCAGGGAGGCGGTGTGCCAGCCGCTCGCGATCAGCCCCTTGAAGGGGCCCTGCTCCGCGGCCTCGGGATCCGTGTGGATGTCCTGCGGATCGAACTCACCCGCGAACCGGAGGATCTCCTCCTCGGCCACCGTGACGCTCCCGAACACATAGCTGGACCCGGGAACGTAGTCCTCGAAGTAGCGTTCGTCGATAGGGGTGTTGAAGTCCGTGCCGATCGCCGTAGTGGTCATCGAGGCACGGTAGCCGACCTCCCGGGCCACGACCTCCCGGGTCAGGCGGGGGAGCCCGGGGCGGCGACGCGGCGCAGCCCCCGGTCGAACACCGTCAGGAGCAGGAAGATCGCGCCGGCACCGAGCATGAACCATGCGAGCTGGTGCATCCCGCCGGTGTCGGCGTGCTGCCCGAAAGCGGTCGCGGAGGCGGCGGAGGCCACCATCGAGCCGAGGTAGATGAACGTGCGGAGCAGTCCGGACGAGGTGCCGATGCGCTCCGGATCGGCCTGGTAGTACACCGAGTTCTGCAGGGCGAGGCTGTTGAGTCCCTGGGGCACGCCGAAGATCAGGGCGACGGCGAGGAGCAGCCAGATCGGGCTCGTGCCGCCGAGCCTCAACAGCAGTGTGCAGGCGGCGAGTTGGAAAACGGCTCCGATGAGCAGTTTGCCGCGGATGGCCTGGTGGCGGCCGGTGAGGGTGGAGACGGCGATACCGGTGAGGAAGATCGGCAGTTGTACGAGGCCGGCCTGGGAGGGCGAGAGCCCGCGGCCCTCCTCGGCCCACTGCGTGAAGCCGTAGAGGAAGGCGTACGAGACCACGTACGCGACCAGGGCGCGGCCGTAGGTGGTGAGCAGCGGGGTGTTGCCGGCGAGGACCCTGAGGTCGATGAACGGTACGGCGGCGCGCAGTTCACGTACCGCGAACGCCGCGGCCGCGGCGGCGGCGATGGCGAGCAGGTACCACGTGTCGGCGTGCAGGTTCATCAGGAACAGCAGGAGCGAGAACAGCAGCGCGGCGAAGAGAGCCATCCCGGGGAGGTCCAGCTCGGACGCGAGAGACCTGCCGCCGGTGCGGCGGGGGCGGGGCTGCGCCGGCAGCCGGCGTGCGCCGAGGATCAGGGCGGCCGCCGCGAGGGGGATGTTGAGGGCGGACGTGGCGCGCCAGCCGCCCACGTCGATGAGGAGCCCGCCGAGGGAGGGGCCGATGACGGCGATCGTCTGGCCGGACACCGCGAGGGTGGTGAGGATGGCGCCGGGACTGTCGCGACCGGTCCGTTCCGCCTCGCTGCGCAGCAGGGACATCGAGGCCGGATACCCGGCGCAGGTGCCGAAGCCGAGCAGCACGCGTGCGGCGATCAGCGAGCCCAGGTCGGGGGCGAGCGTGCCGGCGATGCCCGCGATGCCGACCAGGGACGTGCTGATCAGGAAGAGGCGGCGCGGTCCGAAGAGGTCGATGAGCCGTCCGACGACGGGCTGCCCGAGAGCGGTGGCCAGATAGAGCGCCGAGACGAGCCACGCGGTCTGCGAGGGAGGCGCGCCGAACGCCGCCCCGATGGGGACGAGGGCCACGGCGACGATCGTGGAGTTGATCGGGTTCAGGACCGCGCCGAGGACCATCGGCGGGATGAGCCTGCGGTCGAAGTGCCGCGCCGGGGCGTCGTGCTCGCCGGGGTCGGACTCTGCCGCCGGTCCGGCGGCCGCCGGTGCGGGTATGTCGGGGTTGCTCATGGGCGGGTCAGCCCCTGGCGGGTGTGTGGCGCGGTCTCGACGTGCTTGCTCATGCTTCTACCGTAGATTCGACAGTTTTGCCTGTCCAGTTTGAGCTGAGCAGTTTTACTTCCCTTTTGGGTGGTCGGAGGTAGTCCGCGTCCTGTGGGCGGGTGTGGGAACACCTGACTGGCACATCCGCGCCGGGGGAGTGGCGCGCTGGGTACGCACGGTATTCGCACAGGTCGCAGGGGTGTGGTGGGTGCCGGTGAGCCGTCCGTGTGACCGGGCACCGACGTCACTCGGGTATAAAATTTCCCTTGTGAGATTCCGGCGATGGTCGATGGATCGCCTCTTCGAGCGGCCGTCGGGCCGCGGTCTGGTGGCTGTTCCGCTCGGTCTGATCGTGGTGATCACCCTGGTGGACCTCCACTCACCGACAGATGTCCACCTCGGCCCGCTGCTCGTCATCGCACCGGCCCTGACCGCCTCCATCGCCGGCGCCAGGCTGACCGCCCTGGTCGGGCTCCTGGCCGTGGGCGCTCAGGTCCTGATAGCGGTGCTGCACGGCGGTCTCACCACCTCGAACCACATCTCGCAGATGATCGCCATCACCCTCCTCTCCGCGCTGATCGTGCTCTTCGCCCGCGCGCGCGACCGGCGCAGTCGCGAGCTGAACCGGGTGCGGTCGGTGTCCGAAGCGGCGCAGCGGGTGCTCCTGAGACCGCCGCCCCGCAGGGTCGGTCCGCTGCGCGTGGCCTGGCTGTACCTGGCCGCGGGGGACGAGGCCAAGATCGGGGGCGACCTGTTGGCGGTCGCCCGCGCCGCTCACCCCAGCACCCGCGCGGTCATCGGAGACGTACGCGGCAAGGGCCTCGCCTCCATCGGTGAGGCGTCGGTCGTGCTCGGGGCGTTCCGCGAGGGCGCTCACCGCCACGCTCTGCTGCCCGACTTGGTGGCGGCCATGGACGACAGCGTCACCCGGAACCTGGAGGAGGTCGCCGACACCGAGCACGACGCCGGAGAGCACTTCGTCACCGCCCTCGTGCTCGACATCCCGGACGAGGGCGGTCACGCGGAGATGGTGACCTGCGGCCATCCACCGCCGCTGCTGGTGCGCGAGCACCAGGTCACGGAGCTGACCACACGCAACTCCGCGCCACCCCTGGGCATGGGTGTACTGCCCGACGCCCCGCTCCGTGCCGACCGCTTCGCCTTCACGGCCGGCGACTACCTCGTCCTGTACACCGACGGCGTCATCGAGGCCCGCTCGCCCACCGGCGCCTTCTACCCGCTCGCCGAGCGGCTCGCCTCCTTCCCGTCCCTTCCCGGCGGCGGCCCCGACTCCCTTTTGCACCACATTCACCGCGACCTGCTCGCCCACGCCGACGGGCAGCTCAACGACGACGTCGCGCTCCTCGTCATCGAACGCGTACCCACCCGCCACCTGCTCCGCCCGCTTCTCGACGGCCACCCCATGACGGACCGGGCCGGCGCACACCCCGACGGAGCGCCGCCGTCGACGGCGGGCGAACGTGGGATCTGAACGGTCCCGGGACGGCCACGACCACCAGGCACCGGACTTCCGCCCTGGACCTGGGCCTGGCCTGGACCTGGCCCGGACCGCCGGTGAGCCGGCGTGTCATCAGGTGGCCGAGCACGAGTCCGCGGCGGGTGCGCAGCTGTCGGGCTGTGCGTGGGGCAGTCGGCGTACGGCTCTGGAGGCCAGGGGTATCAGCATGGCCGCGGCGGAGACGGCGCCGGCGACCGCGGTCACCCGGAACGCGCCGAACGCCTCGGCCAGCGGGCCCACGCAGAGCTGCCCGACCGGAATCGCGACATACGACAGCAGGTCGTCGTAGGACGAGACACGCGACAGCACATGAGCGGGGACGTGCTCCTGGAGCGAGGTGTCCCACGCGACCGCGGTGACGGAGGAACCCAGCCCCGCGACGAACGCCGCCGCGATCAGCCACGGGGCGTGCACCTGCGCCCCCAGCGCGATCAGGGGCAGCGCGCCCAGCACCCCGGCCAGCTGCCCGAACCGCAGCAGATGTCGCACCATCAGCCGGTACATCAGCAGACTCGACGCCAGCATGCCGACGCCGCGCACACTCAGGACGAACCCCCAGGTCGTCTCGCCGCTGAGCTGCCGGGTGAGCTGGGGGCCGAGGATCTGCCACGTACCGGTCTGGACGAGGTTCAGCAGGCAGAAGGACAGCGTGCCGACCCACACCCACCGGATCGCACGGAACGCCCTCCAGCCGTCGCGGATGTCGGCCGACACCGTGTTTCGCTGTAACGCCTCCGAGGCGCCGGTGAGGAACAGCCGCGCGAGGAATCCGGCCGCGACGAGATACGTGAACGCGTCGAACGCGATGGCGGGCCCGCTCCCGACCGTCACGACCAGCACGCCCGACAGGCTCGGACCGAGGATCTTCGTCGCGTTACCGGCGGAACCCAGGAGGGAATTCGCCTGCCGCAGAGAGGACTTGGCCACGAGCTGAGGGACGATGCCGCGCAGCGCCGGGGTCGTGAAGGCGGCGAGCGCGCCGTTGAGGAACTCGAGGGCGGCCACCAGCGGCAGCGAGTAGCGCCCGGTCAGCAGGAGCGCGGCGACGGCGCCCTGCGTGAACGCCGCCCCCAGATGGGCGGTCACCAGGACGGTCCGGCGCGGGAACCGGTCGGCGACGGCGCCGCCCACGAGCAGGAACGCGAGCAGCGGAAGCATGTGGGCGGCGAGGACGACACCGAGGTCGTGACCGCTGCCCGAGGAGTCGAGGACGGCGAAGGCGAGCGCCACCGGAGCCATCGAGCTGCCGAGCAGGGACACCAGACGTCCGGCGAAGAACGAGCGGAACGCGGCCTGTTGGAGGAGGGAGGAACGCACCGGCCCGAGTGTGGGGAGCGGTGGGCGCGCACGCTAACGTTTCGGCAGGAGGCGAAAGATGGTGCTGCTGCGGTTGAGCTCGATGGCCCTGTCACAGTCCCGGTTCGCGCTGTCCCCGAGCGCCGAGACGCTGGGGTCGATGAGCGTCCTGACGAAGCCCTGCTCCGACCCGTGGCTCACCCCCTGGTACACCCGCCACCACGACGCCTTCCATGCCGCGCTCGACGCGGACCCGTTCGCGAGGGGCCTCGTCGAGCTGATCTGCTCGACCAAGTACCTCCCCGGGTACGTGAGCCGCCCGCCGTCCGGCGGAATGCGCACCGCGCTCGCCGATGAACTGAAGGCCGTCGCCGCGGCCCGTGACGACGACATACGCGCGGACCTCGACGCGGCGGTGGCCCGCAGCTGGAAGCGGCACGACCTGGGGTGGCTGACCGGGCACGGGTGGGGAGCCCGGACCGCCGACCTCTTCCGGCAGGTGTGGACGACGCATGTGTCGCCGGACTGGCCGCGCCGCCGCGCCCTGTTGGAGCGGGACGTCACATACCGGGCGGGGCTGCTCGCCGCGTACGGCTGGCCCAGAGCCCTCCAGCACATGAACCGGCGCAGTGCCTGGGTAGGCGCCGACGGGATCCGCTTCAGTGACCAGCCAGGTCCTGACCGCATCGTCGGCGAGGGCGGAATGCTGTTCGTCCCGGTCTGCGTGACCAGCGGCACCTGGCTGGCCGAGGCGCCTCCCGACCGGTACGCACTGGTGTACCCGGCCCGCGGTACGGCAGAGCGGACCGGGCGGGCGCGGGCGCCGCGGGCTCTCGACCGGCTGATCGGCAGCGGCCGAGCCGCCCTCCTCCACGAACTCGAACGCCCGGCGACCAGCAGCGAACTCGCCGCGCACCTGGGCCAGTCGCTCGGCACCGTCGGCGGTCACCTGGCCGTCCTGCGCGGTGCGGACATGGTCGTCGGTACGAGAGTGGGGCGACGCGTGGTCTACCGGCGCACGGAGGCGGGGGACCGCCTCGCCGGTCGTGCGGACTCTCCGGATGACTGACCACGGGATCGACGAGCCGATCGACGAAGACGGAGCAGTCGACGAGGCCATGATCCGACGCGCCGGCGGGTGGGCCAGGTGGGCCGTCCTGTCGGCCCTGTCCCTGTTCGCGATCGGCCAAGCAGGAGAACGGGCTCTGCCCGGCGGCAAGCCCGCGTGAGGGCGGGCCGGCCGGCTGACCCTCGACCGCGTACTCGCCTCGCGCCGAACGCGACACGTTCGCCGGTGCTCGGTGCTCGGTGCTCGGTGCTCGGCGCAACGGCGCGGTGGCGGGCGGACCACGGTGACCGGCGCGTCTCGGCCGCCTGCGCTGCCCGCAGGGCAGAGTGGGCATGTGGATGCAGATGATGTCGCCGAGGATCTCTACCGCCTGCCGCCCGTCCAGTTCACGGCCGCGCGCAACGCGCAGGCCGTCGAGGCGAAACGCGCCGGTGACGCGGCCGCCGCGCGCCGGATTGCTGCCTTCCACAAGCCGACTCTCGCCGCCTGGGTGTCGAACCTGCTGGCGCGGCAGAAGGAGGAGGCGGGGCAGTTCCTCGAGCTCGCACAGGCGCTGCGGGAAGCACATCGTACGCTCGACCCGGAGCAGTTCCGGACCCTCAGTCACCAGCAGCACGTAGTGATCGCGGGCCTCGCGCGACAGGCGGGTGGTCTCGCCCGGCAGGCCGGCCAGCCGGTGAGCCCGAGCGTTCTGCACGAGGTCGAACAGATCCTCCACGCGGCGCTGGCCGACCCGGAGGTCGCAGAGCAGTGGGCCACCGGCAGGCTCACGAAGGTCCCCGCCGTGTCCACGGACTTCCCCGGTACGTCGCCTCTCGCGCAGGTGCCGAAGAAGGACGCAAGGCCCGAAAAGCCCACCCCGGCTCCCGCAAGCAGAAAGGCCCCCGACGCCGCCGAGGAGAAGCGCCGCGCCCGCCTCAAGGAGGCGATGAAGGCGGCCACCGAGGCCGCGGCCGAGGCGAGCCGCCGCGACGACGAGGTGCGCCGGGCCGAGGAGGAGCACGAACAGGCCACCGCCCGCCGGTCCGCGGCGGACGAACGCGTCGCACTCCTGACGGCTCAGCTCGGCGAGGCCGAGGAGGAGCGGCGCACCGCTGCCGAGGCGGCGGACGAGGCGTCCGTACGCGTCCGGGACGCCGCACGCGAACAAAAGGCCGCCCAGCGGAACTCGGCGAGGACGTCCCAGGTCGTCGAGCGGCTCTCCGGAGGTGATTCCGGCCGCTGAGCGTGAGGCTCACCCTCGTGTCACGAACTGGTCACGCCGCCCATCCGTACCCATGTTCTATTGGATGCTGGCGACCGAGATCACGTCAGGGGACACGTGCTCGCGAAACGGAGTGAGGACATGACCGATCCGGCCGCCGCACCAGTGGAACTGACCCACGCTCAGATCGACGAGGCGTCGCACGGCCACGGCGTACCGCTGGTGCGGGTGACGCTCCCGGGGACCACGACCCCCGTGTGGCTGGCCACGCGCTACGACGTGGTGAAGGCGGCGCTCGGCGACACCCGTTTCGTGCGGGACCTGGCGAGGGTTCCGGGTGCGCGGGGCAGAGGTGTGGGCGCGGAACTGCTCGACGGCTCGGGGCTGCCGCCGGAGTACCGGCAGTACCTGGAGATCCTCGTGATGGTCGACGGGCCCGAGCACACCCGCCTGCGCACGCACGTGATGCGGGCCTTCGCGCCGCGCCGGATCTCCGCGCTGCGTCCGCGCATCGAGCGCATCGTCCAGGACGTGACCGGTGAACTCGCCGCAAAGGGCGACCAGTTCGATCTCCTGAGTGCCTTTGCCTACCCGGTCATGACGGACGTCATCTGCGAGATCATCGGCGTGGACGCGGCCGACCGGCCGAAGGTGAGCGGCTGGATCCGGGACTACGAGTCCGGTGAGCCGGACCGGTTCCTGCCCGGCATCGACCACCTCGCCGAGTACATCGGCGAACTGCTCGACCTCCGTGGCCCGGCGCCCAGGGAGGACCTGGTCTCCGATCTGCTGCGCTCCAGCGCGGTGGCGGCCGAGGGGCAGCGCCTCACGCGCCAGGAGATGATCGCGCTCGTCTTCCTGCTGATCAACACGGGGATCGCACCGCCCGCCTTCTTCATCACCGACGCGGTCCTCACTCTCCTCGACCACCCGCAGGAGGCGGCCCGGCTGCGGGCGGAGCGCGACCTACTGCCGCGCGCCGTACAGGAGTTGCTCCGTCACGTGTCCGCGGTGCGGGTCGGCGCCACCCTGTACGCCACCGAGGACGTGCGACTCGGCGGCGTCCTGGTACGCCAGGGGGAGGGCGTCACGAGCGGTCTGCTCGCCGCCAACCGCGACCCGGGAACCTTCGACGACGCCACGCGGCTCGACCTCGCACGCGAGGCGGCGCGCGGGGCCGGGCACATCGCCTACGGGCACGGCGCGCACCGCTGCATCGGAGCCGCGCTCGCCAACCTCCAGACCGAGGTGATCATCGACGAGCTGTTCCTGCGGCGCGACAGCCTCAAGCTGGCCGTCGACCGGGACGCCGTCGAGCGCGTCGGTTTCGCGGGCGACGGCACCTACCCGATCGCGCTGCCGGTCCGCATCTAGGGTCGGACGCGCACGGGCAGGGCCCGGTCACAGTACGGCGATGCCCAGCGGCCGATGGCCTGCGGGCAGGCGGTGGGTGTCCCCGCTCTCCAGGTCCACGACGGTGATCCCGTCCCAGAATCCGTCCCGGGTGAAGCCCCCGGTGACATAGGCGGTGCGGCCGTCCCGTGACGCGGCGACGTCCTCGTGCGGGCCGTCGAGGGGGACGACGCGCTCCTTCCCGTCGGCGGAACGGATCGTCAGCGAGGCGTCGTCGTCCCCGGCGCTGATCGGTCCCGTGCCGACGGCGAGCAGGGTGCCGTCGGGGGTGAGCTGGGCGCCGTGCTGGTGCGTGTCGGCGGTCATCGGCTCGACGGCGACCTCGCCGGTGCGCGGGTCGAGCACGGCCAGCTTCTCGCCCTCGAAGGGCAGCAGGAGCTTCCCGTCATCGCGTACAGCGGCGTAGTGCGGCTTCAGCCACGAGCCGAGTCCGCCCTCCGTGCCGTACGGCGCGACCTCGAACCGGCGCGGGGTGAGCGTGTCGGCGCGTACGGCGGTCACATCGAACGAGTCGTGGCCGGTGGCGTACACCTCGCCGCCGTCCCGCGAGACGTCGACATCGAAGGGGCGACGGCCGACCGGGACGGTGTCCGTGACCTTCCGCGTCGCCGTGTCGATGACCTCCAACACCCCGCTCTCGTCCGGGACGTTGACGCCCACGTAGACATGCTTTCCGTCGGGCGCGAGGGCGATGCCCATGCCGCCGCCGCGGTACTCGCCGGTCGTGGCGGGGCCGGTTTCCGTCGTGTACGGGATGCGGCCGACGTTCTCGCGCCTCTCGGTGTCGACGACGGCCACCCCTTCGGCCGTCGCCACCCAGGCCCGGCCGTCCTTGCCGACGACCAGCCCGTACGGTGCCGTGCCCACCTTCACCGAGTCGAGTGCGCCGCGATCCGGGTCCACGAACGTGACCGTGTCGCTGCCGAAGTCGGTCACCAGCAGGGTGCCTTGGGCGGTCCGCTCGGGCGCCGAGGGCGTGACGGTGGCGGCCGGGGGCGAGGACGCGGTGGAGTCGGCCGAGCCGGTCGCCGTGCACCCCGCCGCGACGAGGACGACGGCCATTGCCCCGAGCACACCGCGCGCGCGGGCCGTCATGCCGCCGCCTTGAGCAGCGCCGCCAGCGCGTCGAAGCCGCGGCGTTCCGCGTGTTCCAGGGCCGTGACGCCGTCCGCGTCCGCGAGTTCCGGGCGGGCGCCCGCCGCGAGCAGCAGCTCCACGATCTCCTGGTGCGCGCGGCCCCCGTCGCCGAGGATCACGGCTTCCAGGAGCGCGGTCCATCCGAGATCGTTGACGTGGTTGACGTCGATGTCCGTCTCCCGGAGTACCGCCCTCACGTACGCGACGTGGCCGCGCTCGCCGGCGGGGATCACCGAAACGCCGCCGTAGCGGTTACGCAGAGTGAGATCCGGGCCCGCCGGGAGGAGGACGCGCATCATCGCGACGCTTCCGGTCACGCCGGTGACGAGCCACGGGCTGTCGTGCCGCCGGTCCTGGGCGTCCGGGTCCGCTCCGGCCGAGACCAGGACCCGCGCGGCCTGGACGTGATCGTGGAGAGCGGCAAGGAGCAGTGGGGAGCGCAGTTCCTCGTCGCAGGTCTCCACCGAGGCGCCGGCGTCGAGGGCTGCGCGCACCTCGGCGGCGTCACCACGCCGGGCGGCCTCCAGGAGTCGGCGGTCGCGGTCGTGCATCTCGATGCTCCAAGTCCGTAGGGGAAGGAACGGGGGCGCCTCCGATGTCCGTTCCGCAGTCCATTCTCCGGCTGCCTCACGCCCTCACCGGTAGGCCTGCCGTCTGCGGCTGCGGACCCCTACGGACGACACCGGGGTCAGCCGATCGGCTGATGCCCACTGGGCCGGCCCACCGGGCGGGACGAAGAGAAGGCCCCCTCCGCACCCGGTGAGGGCGAGGAGGGGGCCGTGATGGAGGCCCGCCCTCAGGGTGTGCACCGGTTGCCGTCGCCACGACAGGAACCCGAAGACGTCCTCGGGTATCTCAACGAGCCGGCATGTGCCATGTTCTGCCATGGCCGCAGAGGGCACCCGCACGTGGTTGATCGGCGTGTCACGTTGACGCGCTGTGCGAGCTCAGTAGGTTCAGCGTGATTCCTGACCGCGCGGGGCGCGTGATCGATAGGTTGTTCCCCTGCATTGGCCGTCATCGGGGACGGTGATGTCCTCAGTGGTGCAACGTAGGAGGTCAGATGCGTTCGCGAGTCTCGGCGTATGCGATCGCTGTCATGGAGGAGCAGCTGCTGCTGACTCAACTCGCGGACAGCTCACCGGTCTTCGAGCCCGGCCTGTGGCACCTGCCCGGCGGAGGGGTCGACCCGGGGGAACAGCCGTACGAGACACTGGGGCGCGAACTGTACGAGGAGACGGGCCTGGAAGTCCTGGACGCCCGGCTGGTCGATGCGCGGGCGTACACCGCTCACCGGCTCGGCATCGACTGGCATCTGGTGGGGCTCTTCTACCGCGTCGACGTCAAGCCGGCCCCACTCGTGGTGACCAAGGCGTACGACTCCACGAGCGCCGTCACCTGGATGCCCCTGTCCGGCTTGCGGGAATCGCGGCTGTCCCCCGCGGCGGTCGACAGCTTGGCGATGATCGGCGCCCGATAGCCCACCGGCCCGGCGTGGGCGCGGCCCACCAGCAGCGGAGGAAGCGAACATGACCTTCTCCGGGAAAGGGGCATAAAATGCCGTGGGGAGTCTGGAGGCAGCATGGCCGAGAATCTGGACCGCACCACACGCCGGGGCTCCGGCTGACAAAATACTCGTCTTCGATGGAGTCGATGACATCCCGAACCGGGCTGATCTTCTTCAGCCGCCCCTCGGACCCCGGCGATTCTGGGGAGGTGTCTGGATGGATGCGATCGGTTCGTCGCGGACGGGCCTGACGGCGGGCACGGTATCCGAGCCCGGCGGCCTTCTGGACGCCCTGGCGGTTGCCGCGGTGATGGTCGACGCCGAGGGCCGGATCAGCCTGTGGAGCCCCCAGGCCGAGGAACTGTTCGGGTTCACCGCCGAGGAGGCGCTCGGACGGGGAGCCGCTCAGCTCCTGGTCGCCCCGGAGAACGTCGACCTCGTCCTCGGCCTGTTCGCCGAGGTCATGGAGAGCGGCCGGAGCTGGGCAGGTGTCTTCCCCGTACGCCACAAGGACGGCAGCACCCGCCTGGTGGAGTTCCGTAACATGCGGCTCCACGACGAACTCGGTGACGTCTACGCCCTGGGCATCGCCAGCGACCGTGCCCTCCTGCGCCGCGTCGAGAGGGACCTCGCGCTGTCCGTGCAACTCGTGGCCCAGTCGCCCATCGGGCTCGCGGTCCTGGACACGAACCTGCGCTACGTGATGGTCAACCCCGCGCTGGAACGCATCAACGCCCTGCCCGCCGAGCAGCACATCGGCCGCGGCGTCGGCGAGGCCCTTCCGTTCCTGGACACCGAAGCCATCACGTCCACGATGCGCCAGGTCCTGGCCACGGGCACCCCGGTCCTCAACGAATTCACCGTCGGCCGCCCCGGCGGCGCCGCCGACGTGGAACACGCCTGGTCGGTGTCCTACTACCGGCTGGACGACCCAGCCGGCCGGGTACTCGGCCTGGCGATCTCCGTGGTGGACGTGAGCGAACAGCACCGGGCCTCGAAGGAAGCCGCCCGGGCGCGCCGGCGCCTGGCCCTCATCGCCGACGCGTCGACGACCGTGGGCACCACGCTGGACGTCGAGCAGACCGCGCACGAACTGGCGTCGGTGGTCGTCTCCGAGCTGGCCGACGTGGCGGCGGTCGACATCCTCGACGCCGTGCTCCAGGGCCGGCGCCAGAACACCCCGGCCGACGGAGAGCCGGCTCTGTTCCGGGCGCTGGCGGTGACCGCGGCCTACTCCACCAACGCGCTCCACGCCGCCGACACCCCCGGGCAGATAGCCAGCTACGCGGCCGACCGGTACATCACCCAGTGCGTGACCTCAGGGCGCCCGGTCCTGGTGGAACACGTGAGCGAAGCGGACCTGGAGCGCATCGCGCCCGATCCGGAGTCCGCCCGGGTCCTGTCCCGCGCGGGACTGCACTCCTATCTGGCGGTGCCGCTCATCGCCCGCGGTGAAGTACTGGGCGCGCTCGACCTGGGACGCGCGCGAAACGAGTTGCCGTTCGACGAGGACGATGTCGTCCTGGCCGGCGAACTGGCCGCCCGCGCGGCGGTCGCCATCGACAACGCCCGCTCGTACCAGAGCGAACGCCGCACCGCGCTCACCCTCCAGCGCCACCTGCTCCCGCCCAGGCCGCCGCGCAGGCCCGGCCTGGAGATCGCCTACCGCTACCAGCCCGCCCAGTCGGCCAGCGAGATAGGTGGCGACTGGTTCGACACCATCCCGGTGGCCGGCGACAAGACCGCCCTCGTCATCGGCGACGTCATGGGCAGCGGCATCAACGCCGCCGCCACCATGGGCCAACTACGCACCGCCACCCGCACATTGGCCGACCTCGACCTCGCGCCGGCCGAGGTGCTCCGCCACCTCGACCACACCGCCGCCGAACTCGACCCCGCGTTCGCCACATGCATCTACGCCGTGTACGACCCGCACCGCGGCGAGTGCCGGATCGCCGTCGCGGGCCACCTGCCGCCCATCCTGGTCAGACCGGGCGGACGCCCCGAACTCCTCGACCTGCCCTCGGGAACACCTCTCGGCGTGGGCGACATCGCCTTCCAGGAGACGACGGTGAAGATAGAGTGCGGCGACCAACTCGTGCTCTACACCGACGGGTTGATCGAGACGCGCTCCGACGCGATAGACGCCCGCATCAACACCCTGCTCGCTCTGCTCTCCGACCCGCAGGGGTCCCTGGACGAGGTCTGCGACCACCTCCTGGTCGCACTGCGCGATCAGGACGACCACGACGACGTGGCCCTCCTGATCGCCCGGGCCCGCCCGCTGGGTACCACGGCGTAAGGGCACGGAGCAGACCGGTCACAACAACTGCCGCCTGCGGCCGAGCCACGTCTGCGCGATGACCACGACCGCCAGGAACGCGCCGCTGACGACCTGCTGGTAGGAGGAGTCGAGGGAGCCGATCTGGTTGATGACGTTCTGGATGACCTTCAGGAGCAGCACCCCCACCAGGGAGCCGCTGACATAGCCGAGGCCGCCGGTCAGCAGCGTGCCGCCGATGACGACCGCGGAAATGGCCTCCAGCTCCATGCCGTTGCCGAGAATCGTGACGCCGGAGGCCAGCCAGGCGGCGTTGAGCGCGCCGGCCAGGCCCGCGAGGACGCCGGACAGCGTATAGACAATGATCTTGGTGCGGGCCACGGGAGCACCCATGAGGGCGGCCGCGTCCTCGTTGCCGCCGACCGCGTAGACATGCTGGCCGAAGCGGCTGCGCCGCAGGACCACCGCGCCCGCCACGAACAGGGCCAGGGTGATCCACACGGGGTTGCCGAGGCCGAGGGTCGTGCCCTGGCCGAGCTCCGCGAGGAACGACCCCTTGGCGACGAGATAGGTGTTGGCCCCCTCGTCGGTCAGGGACAGCATCAGGCCGCGCGCGCCCAGCATCGCGGCCAGCGTGACGATGAAGGGAGCGAGCCGCGAGCGGGCGATCAGCAGACCGTTGACCACACCGATGAGACCGCAGACCGCCATCGGCAGCAGGAGCGCCACCAGGGTGCCGTACTGGGAACCCCACGCGGCCAGAACGCCGCCCAGAGCGAAGAGCGAACCGACGGACAGGTCGATGCCCCCGGTGATGATGACGAACGTCATGCCGAGCGCCACGACCGCCAGGAACGCCGAACTCGTCGCCATGTTGGACAAGTTGTCCCCGGTGGCGAACGAGTCGAAGCTCAGGGACGCCACCGCCGACACGATCACGAGCACCGCCAGCGCGCCGTGCTGCTGGACCAGCGCGCTCAGCCGCTCGGAGCGGCTGCTGCCGACGGGCTCGGCGGCGTCGAGGAGCTCCTTCTCCGTACGGGCCACGGTCTCTTCCGTTTCCGTCCTGGTCGCCGTCATCGCTTCCCCCGTCCGCGCGCCGCGTACACCGCCAGCACGATCACGATGGCCTGGGCGATCTGCGTCCACGAAGGCGGCAGATCGTGCTTGATGAGGGTGGCGGTGAGCAGCTGGATGAGGACGGCGCCCGCCACCGTTCCGGCGATGTTGACCCTGCCGCCGCTCAGGGGGGTGCCGCCGACCACCACCGCGGTGATCGCGGACAGCTCCATCAGATTGCCGAGCGACGTGGGGTCGCTGGCCTGGAGCCGCGCGGTCGCGAGCACACCCGCGACAGCGGCGAGGAGCGCGCACGCCACGTAGACGAGCATCAGGACCCGGCGCACCGGCAGCCCCGCGAGCTTCGCCGCCGCCCGGTTGTCGCCGATGGCGAGCAACTGCCGCCCGAAGGTGGTGCGCCGGATGACGAAGGCCACCAGCAGCGCGAGCGCGGCGGCGATGACGATGAGGTACGGGATGCCGAGGACGTCACCCGAGCCCAGCGACGCGAGCGCCGGGTTGTGCAGGTCCTTGAGCTGCGGCAGCAGCACCAGGGCGATGCCCCGGCCGCCGACCATGAGGGCGAGCGTGGCCACGATCGGCTGGACGCCGACCCAGGCGACCAGCGCCCCGTTGGCCAGGCCCACCACGGCGGCGAACACGGCCACCGTGAGCAGGGCCGGCACGAGCCCGTACCCCAGATAGAGGGCCGTGACCGAGGCCGCGAGCGCCATGACGGCGCCCACGGACAGGTCGATGCCCTCGGTGCCGATGGCCAGGGCCATGCCGAGCGCGACGATGATCACGGGCGCGACCTGCACGGCCTGCGTCCGGAAGTTCTCGGCGGACAGGAAGTGCGGGGTCACTGCGATATTGACGACGAGCAGCACGGCCACGCCCGCGTACACGCCGTACGTCTGCATCCACTGCAGGACGCGGGCGCGGTCGAGGGCGGCCGGCCGTATCGCGGCCTCAGCCATGGCGGGTCACCTCCCCGGCGGCGCCGGGGGCGGGGCTGCCCGCCGCGATGGTCTGCATCAGCTTGTCCTCCGTGACGTCGTCGCCGGTCAGTTCGCCGACGACCGCGCCGTCCTTCAGCACGACCACGCGGTCGGACCCTTCGATGAGTTCCTCCAGGTCGGAGGAGATGAGCAGGACACCGAGGCCGTCCTCGGCCAGTTCGTCGACCAGCTTCTGCACCTCGGCCTTGGCGCCCACGTCGATGCCGCGCGTGGGCTCGTCCAGGAGCAGTACCTTCGGGTTCATGGCCAGCCAGCGGGCCAGGAGCACCTTCTGCTGGTTGCCTCCGGACAGCTCGCCGACCTTCTGATAGGGCGAGGAGGCCTTGATACGGAGTCTCTTGACGAAGGTGTCCACGATCTTGTCGACCTGGGCCTCGGAGACCAGACCGAAGCGGGAGAGCCTCGGCAGCGCGGCCAGGGCGATGTTCTCGCGGACGGAGAGCCCGGGGACGATGCCCTCGCTCTTGCGGTCCTCGGGCAGCAGGCTGATGCCGGCGCGGATGGCGGCGGGCGTGGATCCCGCGCGCAGCGGGACGCCGGCCACCGTGACGCTGGCCGCCTTCGACGCCAGAGCGCCGGAGATCGCCTTCGCGGTCTCCGTACGACCCGACCCCAGCAGCCCGCCCAGGCCGACGACCTCGCCAGGACGGATGTCCAGCGAGACCCCGTGCAGCTTGTGAGGAACCGTCAGATCCCTTGCGCTGAGCACGGGTACGGAGTCGGCGGCATGGTGGTCGCCGGTGAATTTGGTCAGGCCCTCACTGCGGACCTCGCCCAGGTCACGCCCCAGCATCGTGGACACCAGGGTGAGCCGGTCCAGCTCGGCGAGTGGTCCGGTGTGCACGCGGCACCCGTCCCGCAGCACCGTGACCGTGTCGCACATCGCGTACAGCTCGTCGAGCCGGTGGCTGACGTAGATGACGGCGATCCCGTCGGCGCGCAGCCGGCGGATCACCTCGAACAGGGTCTCCACCTCGCGCGGTTCGAGGGAGGAGGTCGGCTCGTCCATGATGACGACACGCGCGTCGGTGGCGACGGCCCGGGCCAGGGCCACCATCTGCTGGGCGCCGACGCCCAGCGTCCGCAGCGGCTGCCGGACGTCCACCCGCACCCCGTACGCGCGCAGGCTCTCCTCGGCCTCGCGGTGCATGCGGCCGAAGTCGAGCAGCCCGAAGCGGTTGCGCGGCTCGCGCCCCAGGAAGAGGTTGCGGGCCACGCTCAACAGCGGGATGAGGTTGACCTCTTGGTAGATCGTGGAGATGCCCGCGTGCTGGGCCTCCAGCGGTGTGGCGAAGGAGACCGGGCGGCCCTGGAAGGTGATGTCTCCCGCGTCGGGCCGGTACACACCGGTGAGCACCTTGATGAGCGTCGACTTGCCGGCGCCGTTCTCGCCGATCAGGGCGTGGACCTCACCGGCGTGCAGCGCGAGGTCCACGCCGTCCAGGGCCCGGACACCGGGGAACGACTTGCTGAGTCCGCGGACGGTGAGGACTTCGGCGGAGGGAGCCACCTGTGCCTCCAGAGTGGGTGAGGGCTGGGGTCTTTCGTTTGGATCACGCTGGATCAGGGGCGGGGGTGGGTCGGCGCAGGCCCGCCCACCCCCGCCTGAAGCCGTGTCAGAAGGCCTTGCCGATGTCCGACTTGGCGTTCTTCGCGTCGTAGGACCCGTCCTGGATGATGACGTCCTGGGGGACTTCCTTGCCCTGGGTGAACGTGTCGAGGGTCTGGAAGGCGAGCGGGCCGAAGCGCGGGTTGGACTCGATGACACCGCTGATCCAGCCGTCGACGATGCCCTGGACCGCGTTGCGCGTTCCGTCGACCGTCACGATCTTCACGTCGCCGGCCTTCTTGCCGGCGCCCTTGAGCGCGGCGACCGCTCCGAGGCCCATCTCGTCGTTCTCGGCGTAGATCCCCTTGATGCCGGGCTTGGACTGGATCAGCTGCTCGGTGACCTGCTGGCCCTTCTCGCGGGCGAAGTCGCCGGTCTGCTGGAAGACGACCTTGAGGTCCGGGGCCTTCTCCTTGATGCGGTCCTTGAAGCCCTTGGTGCGCTCGGTGGTGACGTTGTTGCCCGCGGCGCCGAGCAGGATCGCGACCTCGCCCTTGCCGCCGGTCGCCTCGATCATCTGGTCGGCGGCGCGCTTGCCCTGGTCGACGAAGTCCGACGCGATGAAGCTGACGTAGTCCTTGCACGCCGCGGCGTTGATCTTGCGGTCGATGGTGACGATGGGCACCTTCTTGGCCGCGGCGGCCTTCAACACCGGCTCCCAGCCGTCCGAGTTGAGCGGAGCGATCACCAGCAGGTCGGCGCCCTTGGCGAGGAGGTCCTGCACATCGCTGATCTGCTTGGAGAACTGTGACTGGGCGTTGGCGGTGAGCAGCTTCAGACCGCGCTTGCTCGCCTCGGCCTTGATCGAGGCCGTCTCCGCGATCCGGAAGGGATTGGCCTCCTTCTCGGACTGCGAGAAGCCGACCGTGGCGTTCTTGAGGTCGAGCTTCTTCCCGCCGTACGCGTCGATCGTGCAGCCCTTGCTGCCGGGCTTCGGTGTGACGACCTTCTGGCCCGCGTCGGCGGCTGACGCGGAGGAGTCGGACTTGTTCGCGGCGTCGTCCTCGGACTTGGCGCAGCCGGAGGCGGTGAGGGCCATGGCGGCGGCCAGGGCCACGATCACAGGGCGGGCGGTGAGGTGACGGCGGTGGGTGAAGTGCTTCATGGTGACCCCGATCCGGGTGGCGCGGCGACGGAGGGTTGGCAGGGAGCAGCGCGGGCGGCGAGTATGCGGCTCGACGAGGCGAGAGCCTCGACTGGTCCGCCCGCAGGAGTTTTTACATCGTTGAAAGGAGGGTGTAAAGCCTTTGTGCGGGACGTGACCGCCCTGTGATTCGGGTGGGCCGCCCGACCGCGGTCAACGCGCGACCGCTGCGAGGTGCGGGAAGTTGAGCACGGTCCGGCTGCGCAGGGTCTGGTCCGGGCGCAGGACGGTGCTCGGGTAGTCGGGACGGTTGGGCGAGTCGGGGAAGTGCTGCGTCTCCAGGCACAGGCCCGAGTGGGCGCCCAGCCTGCGCCCCAGCAAGTCGCCGAATCCGCCGTCGAGTTGCTGCCCGGCGTAGACCTGGAGCCCCGGCTCGCTGGTGTGCACCTCGAGCACGCGCCCGCTGCCGGGGTCTTCGAGGCGGGCCGCACGGCGCAGGCCCGACTGCCCCTCGCCGGATGGACGGTCGTGGTCGTCGAGCACCCAGCAGTGGTCGTAGCCGCCGGCCCGCGCCAACTGCTCGTCGGGCTCGGCGACCCGCGCACCGATCCGCCGTGCCCGGGTGAAGTCGAACGGCGAACCGGCCACCGGTGCGGGTGCCCCAGGGAGCGGGAGGCCCGTCTCGTCGATGGGCAGATACGCGGCGGCGTCCACGGTCAGCAGGTGGTCGAGCACCCCTCGGTCCGGGTTGCCGGAGAGGTTGAAGTAGGCATGGTGCGTCAGATTGACGGGCGTGGGGCGGTCGGTGACGGCGTGGTAGTCGAGCGTCAGGGATCCGTCGGACGCGAGGGTGTAGGTGACGGACACCTGGAGCGAACCGGGAAAGCCCTGGTCGCCGTGCGGACTGTCCAGGCTCAGCCGGACACTCGCGGCGCCGTCCGGCCGTTCGCACGGCTCGGCACGCCACAGCCGGCGGTCGAACCCGTCGGCTCCGCCGTGCAGCGAGTTGCCCCGGTCGTTGCCGGGGATGTGGTGCCGCGTTCCGTCCAGGGTGAACGTGCCCGCGGCGATGCGGTTGGCGAACCGCCCCACCACGGCGCCGAGATACGCGCCGTGGGTGGCGTAGTGCTTCACGTCCGGGAGGCTCAGGACGACCTCGGCGGGCGGCCGGCGTTCGGGGCCGGGGACACGCAGGGAGTGCAGTACGGCGCCGTACGTCAGCACGGCGGCCTCAACTCCGCTCGGGCTGCGCAGAGTCCAGCGCTCGACCGGGAGGTCCGAGGGGGTGGCGCCGAAGGGTGCCGGGAAAGGGACGGCGAAGGACATGGGCTCCTCGCGGGGGTGAGGGCCGGGCTCCGTCCGGCGCCGGACGCGGGCGATGCCGACGGGGCGCGGACGGAGCCGGAGACCGGCAGCTGCGGACGCCTGGACATTACAACGTTGTAAGGGGCCGGTACAGGTATCTGCTCAGGTCTTTCGGATATCCGGCGGTCATCCGGCGGCCGCCCGGTCGGGGATTTCGCGGGAAGTCCCTGTGCCGGCGAACCGGCACGCGGTCCCGCTGCCCGGCCTACGTGCTCCGCGCGGCCTGTGTGCTCCGCCCCAGCGTGCTCTCGCGCGCGATGAGCCGGTAGTCCGCCCAGACGCGGCGGGGTTCGGGCGCCTGGCCGCTGAGGCGGGCGAGGACCGACTCCACCGCCATCCGCGCGATGGCTTCCTTGTCCGGTGACACGGAGGTGAGCGTGACCGTCCCGAAGTGCCCCTCGACGACGTCGTCGAAGCCGACCACGGCGACGTCCTCGGGTACGCGCATGCCGCGCTCCGACATCACCCGCATCGCTCCGATGGCGATGGGGTCGTTGTACGCGAACACGGCGTCGGGCCGGCGCCCGGTCTCCAGGATCCGGGTCATCGCCGCCGCACCGTCCGCGTGCCCCCACCCCTCGGTCGTCGCGATCAGCCCGTCGTCCACGGAGAGGCCCGCCGAGAGAAGCTCCTCGCGCCACCCCTGAAGACGCAGGTGGGCGGGTTGGCTGTGGCCGCGGCGGGCGCCGATGAACGCCACCTCGCGGCGCCCCAGATCGATGAGATGCCGCACCGCGGCACGGGCCGCCGCGACGTTGTCCACCGCGATGTGGTCGTAGGGCAGGTCGTAGTGGCGCTCGCCGAGCAGGACCAGAGGCACGTTCTCCGTGCGCTCACGGAGGTCCTCCGCCTCCAGCTCGATGGGGCTGAGGATCAGGCCGTCGATGACGCGGGCGCGGAAACCCTGGCTGACCAGGACCTCCTGTTCGCGCCGGCCGCCCGTGTGGTCCAGGAGCACGATGTAGTCGTGGAGGGCGGCGGCGTCGATCACCGCGGCCGCGAGCTCGGCGAAGTACGGGTTGCCCAGCTCGGGCAGGGCGAGGGCGATGATGCCCGTCCGCCCCTGACGCAGGTGCCGCGCGGTGAGGTTGGGCCGGTAGCCGAGCTCGTCGATGGCCTGCTGCACCCGCTCGCGCATCGCGGGTGTGACGTGCTGGTAGTTGTTCACCACATTCGAGACGGTCTTGATCGACACGCCCGCACGCGCGGCGACGTCCTTGAGGCTGACCCGCACAACATTCCTTCCGGTGGCCTGCCGGGCGCCGGGACCGGTGCGTGCCCGCACGGCGCCGGAGCCATGGCCCCGGCGCAAAGGCTCTGGAGCCGGGCTTGCAACGTTATACGTCCGCATGGCGAAAGGTGGCAAGGGGAACGGATCTACCCGGCACCGGCAGCCGGACCAGCGGGGGAACCGGACCCGGGCCCACCGGACTCACGACGCACCGAACCCCCGACACACAGGACGCCCGGCACACCGGCCCCTGACACACAGGACCCCGACACAAAGAACCCCCGGCACACGACACACCGACGCCGTGGCGCGCCGGGACACCCCCGGCGCGCCACGATCGGTCACGACGTCAGAGCAGCCGCCACAAGTGGTCGTCCGTCCCGTTGTCGCCGAACTGGACGACCTGCGCGCTGTCCGCCGTGGACATCCCGTCCACGCCGAGGACCTTGCCGCTGTTCTTGTTGCGGATCCGGTACCACCCGTCCCCGCTGTCGACGAGCGCCCACAGGTGGTCGGCGGTGCCGTTGTCCTCGTACTGGACGACGCGGGCGCTGTCGGCCGTGGACATCCCGTCGACCCCGAGGACCTTGCCGCTCTGGCCGTTACGGATCAGATGCCAGCCGTCGCCCTTGTCCACGAGCTGCCACGCGTGGTCGCCCGTACCGGAGTTGGCGAACTGGACGACGCGGGCGCTGTTCTCCGTCGACATGCCGTCGACCGCCAGAACCTTCCCGCTGTGCTTGTTCTCGATGCGCCGGAACGCGGGCTCCGGTGTCCATGGCCTGCCGTCGGGCGAGGCCTGGGGAAACGCCGTGATCCGCAGCCGGGCCGCGCCCATCGGGACGAGTGTCACGGTCTCGACGGGTGCGTCGCTGCGGGCCGGTCCGCTTTGCAGGGGCGCGACGACGTGCTCGTCGTCCGCGACCCACTCCTCGATGCGACGGGCGCGCGCGGTGATGTGCACCGGTGTCGTCCCGTGGGTGAACGGGTTGTCCCCGACCGGCCCGTCGTCGCGCCGGAACGAGAGCCCGGCGTCGGGCGACAGGCCGTAGTTCCAGGCGGAGGCCGCGTGCACCTCGTAGTGGGGGAAGGTGTCGTCGCCCGCGTAGCGCTCGTACTGCTCGCCGATCTTCAGGGAGTAGGTGAGCGGTCCGTGGTCGACGCTGACGGCGTCGTGGTTGCCGGGCCAGTGGCGAACGGAAGTGCGCTGCGGCAGGCGCAGCGTCACCACGTCCCCGTCGTGCCAGGTGCGTGCCACCTCGGCCCAGACCGGCCCGTCCCCGGCCGCCAGGCGCTTGCCGTTGACGAGGAGCTCGGGCCCGCGGCACCACCCCGGGATACGCAACCGGAGCGGGAAACGTACCGGCTTCGGGGTGGAGAGCCTGAACTCGACGGTCTCGGTGAAGGGGTAGCCGGTCTCCTCGACGATGGTCACCTCGGTGCCGCCGGCGACCCGCGTACGGACCGTGCAGGGGGCGTACATGGCGGCGGCGAGCCCGTCGCCGGGCGTCGCGAGCCACAGCTCCTCGTTGAAGTAGGGCCAGCCCATGCCGTAGTTGTGCGGGCAGCAGCGGTACTGGTCGACACCGGGCTGCAGGGACTGCATGGCGAAGCCGTTCTGGAACTGCCCTTGTGTCTTGGGGGTGTTGTCCAGGTCGACGCTGTTGGCGCTGGTGACGTAATGCAGGGACTTGCCCTGAGGGTCCAGTGCGGCGGGCAGCATGTTGAACGCGAGTTCCTCGCAGCGGTCCGCCCACACCGGGTCACCGGTGATGCGTGTGAGCAGTTCATGGCTGGCCATGAACTCGACGATGCCGCAGGTCTCGAAGCCCTGACGGGGATCCCCGAAGCCGGGCCGGTAGTTCTCGTCGCCCGCCATGCCACCGCCGGGAAACTGGCCGTACGCACCCATCACGGCGTCGTAACCGCGGTAGGTGGCCCGGGTCAGCTCGGCCGAGCCGGTGAGTTGCGCGTACTGGGCCGGCTCACGGAATCCCTGGGCGATGTTCACGTTGTGGCGCGAGGGCGTGCCGCCCGTCCAGTCCGCCCCGAGGGTGTGCATCTTGCCCGCCAGATCGAGGAGGAACTTCTCCCCCGTACGGCGGTACAGCCACACCACGACGTCGAGCCCGTCGCCCCAACGGTATGAAACCCAGCTGGAGTTGAAGGCCCCGGCCCCCTGGGCGTTCATGAAACGCAGGAAGCGCGTGACGAACGGGACCACGCGCCGGTCGCGCGAGTACTCCTCGTAGGTCCGCAACGCCATCAGCAGCGGCAGGAACGGCCAGAAGTCCGGACCGCCGTTGAGCGAGGTACGCAGCGCGCGCGGTCCGAAGAAGCCGTCACTCTCCTGCGTGGCGAGGATGGCGTCGATCCACTCGCGCGAACGGGCCAGAGCGTGCTCGTCACCGGTGGCGACGGCGAGCGGTACGTATCCGCGCAGCCAGTACGGCAGTTCCTCCCACGCGCCGCGCTCGGGGTGCACCCAGCCGGTGTTGTCGAAGTCCAGGAAGTGGGAGAGGTCCTCGTACCGGCCGCACAGCCCGTCGAGCTGGAGCTTCAGCTGTCCGGCGAGCCAGCCACGGGCGGTGACACTGCCGGAGGGCAGCTTCCGGAACGCGTCCGGGACCAGCGTGCCGGCCGACGGGCGTGAAGCCGCCGCCGCGGACGTGGCGAACGGGCCGCCGAGGGCCGCGGCGCCCAGGCCCAGGGCGCCGGCGCCGAGAAGAGCGCGTCTGCTGACAGGCATGCGGATGCTCCTGTTCGGGGGGTACGGGGGAGGGGATACGAAGAGCCGCGCTCGCGCAAGAAGGGCGAGCCGTGCCCCGGTCCCCCTTCCGCCCCGACGGAGCGCGGAAGGGGGACCGGGCACATGTCAGACCGTGCTCAGCTGCCGGAGCAGCCGGCCACGGTCGCCTGCGAGGCGTCGCGGATCAGCGCGTCCTGCGCCGCCTTCACCCGCTTCACATCCGGCTTGACGATCTTGCGGTCGTACGTCACCAGGCCGTTGAGCTCACCCTCGACGTCCGAGATCTGCGTGTACACGGCGGCGTTGCTGCCCTGGCAGGCCAGCTTGTGCACCTCGGCGAGCCGCGCGAGGTAGTCGTCCGTGTACTTCGCGGGGTCGACGTCCACGTACGACTGCTGCACCGCCCAGGCGTGACCGGGCACCGCGAGACCGAGGCCGCCGTACTCGCCGCTGACCAGGGCGCGCTTGCCGTCGGGATGCGGTGGCAGGGCCGGGCTCGGGTAGCCGTGCTCGTCCATGATGTCGCCGGTCCCGCCGTCCGCCCCGAGGTTGAGGCCCGACATGTTGTTGACCAGCCGCGTCGGGTCCCAGGCCTTGGCCTGCTCGGCGATGCGGCCCACGTCGTACTGGCCCCAGCCCTCGTTGAAGGTGACCCACATGACCACCGAGGGGTGGCTGCTGTGCTGGTCGATCATCGTCTTCATCTCGCGCTCGTACTCGGCGCGCGCGGCCGCGTCCGGCGCCGCGCTCATGGCCGGCATGTCCTGCCACACCATCAGACCCAGCTTGTCCGCCCAGTAGAACCAGCGGTCGGGCTCGACCTTGATGTGCTTGCGGACCGAGTTGAAGCCCATCTGCTTGTGCATCTTCAGGTCGTAGGCCAGCGCCTCGTCCGTCGGCGCGGTGTGCAGGCCGTCGGGCCAGAAGCCCTGGTCGAGGGTGGCCATCATGAAGACGGGCTTGCCGTTGAGGAGCGTGCGCGGCGTGCCGTTCACCTTCTCCACGGAGATGGAGCGCATCCCGAAGTAGCTGCCGACGCTGTCCTTGCCGACGTTCACCTTGAGGTTGTAGAGGAACGGGTCGTCGGGCGACCACAGATGCGCCTTGTCGATCTTCAGGGTCAGCGGCGCGCCGGTGACCCCGCTCGCCGTGGCGACCCTGCGCTTGCCGTCGTACGCCGTCGCCGTGACCGGCACGCCGTCCCGTACGCCCTTGGCCTCGACGGTGGCCTTGCCTTCCTTGACGTCCGGGGTGATCTTGAGGTCGGCGGCGTGATCGGCCGCGACCGGCTCCATCCACACGGTCTGCCAGATACCGGAGGATGGGGTGTACCAGATGCCGCTCGGGTCGAGGCGCTGCTTGCCGACCGGCGGGTTCTCGCCGCCCTGCGCGTCCGTCGGGTCGTAGACGCCGACGATCAGCTCCTGGGTGCGCCCCGGCTTCAGCGCGTCCGTGACGTCGGCGCTGAACTTGTCGTAACCGCCCTTGTGTTCGGCGACCTTGGTGCCGTTGACATACACCTCGGACTGCCAGTCGACGGCGCCGAAGTTCAGCTGGAGGCGCTTGCCGTCACCGACCTTCCAGCCCGCGGGGACCGTGAAGGTGCGGCGGTACCACATGCGGTCCTCGTGGCGCTCGATGCCGGAGAGCTGCGACTCGACCGGGTAGGGCACGAGGATCTTCTCACCGAGCTGCTTGCCGACCGGCGGCTTGTCACCGGACTTCGCCGCGGCGAACTGCCACTCGCCGTTGAGGTTCTGCCAGGCGTCCCGGGTGAGCTGCGGGCGCGGGTACTCGGGGTGGGCGTTCTTCGGCCCCACCTCGTCGGCCCACTTGGTGCGCAGCTCGTACTCGGAGTCGTTCGGGCCGCTGCTCCAGAACTGGCCGACGGCCTTGTCGCCGGTGCTGGTCAGCCCACCCTTGCCGTCGTACGTGACATCGGCCTGGCCGGACGCGCCGCCGCCCTTCTTGCCCACGACCGGCTCCTTGAGCCCGACGAGCAGGGTGCGGGGGTCGGCCGGGTCGGCCTTGATCGTGGAGAGCGGCCACTTGGCGCCGCCGATCACGGCCTGGAGGTGATCCGCGAGGCCCGCCGGCGGGGCCGCGAGGGACTGCGCGAAGTCGAGCTTGAGGGTTCGGCCGTCCTTGAGGACGGTCGTGGATATCGCCCCGTCGTAGTCCCAGCCCTCGGGCAGCCGGAAGGCGGAGGAGGGGATCGCTTCCTTGGTCTCGCCCGGCTCGGTCCAGCGCAGATGGAGGTTCGAGCCGCCGAAGTGCTCGAAGTACTCGACCTTGATGTCGTACGCCTTGCCGGCCGTCAACTCGACGGGCTGGGAGGTCTGTTCCTTGTCCCAGTCGTCGACCCAGTGGTCGATGGCGAGCTTGCCGTCGACCCAGAGCCGGAAGCCGTTGTCGCCGGTGATGGAAAACGTTGTCGCGCCGGTCTTCTCCGGTACGACCTTGCCCGTCCAGCGCACACTGGCGTCGTCGGCCTGGCCGGTGGCCGTCCGCAGCCGCGGCTCGAGGGTGTCGAAATCGAGTTTCGGGTCGAAACCGGTGGCCTTGAGTTCGTGGAAGTCGAAGGCTCCGGAGGCGGACTGGGTGTAGTACTCGCCCTTCAGGCCGTGGGGTTCGACCGGGTCGTCGGCCGCTGTCGCCGACGGTGACACGGTCAGTGCCGCGAGGCCCAGTCCCGCGGCCAGCAGCATGGCCAGTCGGCCTCTGAGTCGTTTGGTGCGCACGAATCCTCCTTGACTGAGGAAGGGGGGGCGGCTCGTTACCTGCGTCTGTACAACGTTGGAAGGAGCGGGCAGTTGGCATGACAGCACGCCCTCAGGCGCGCTGTCCAGGGTCATGACAAGACGACCCTCGGTAAGCGCGAGGGGCCGGCCGGGATCAGCGCACGCCGCGCAGCAGCTTGCCTTCGGTCGAGAGATAGCCGGTCCGGTAGTCGTAGCGCGGGGCAGCGGCGAAGATAAGGTAGAGGTACTTCATGTTCTCGGCGAACCAGTACGCGGGAGTCAGGTCTCCGAGCGCCATCGGCGAGACGGTCACGTCCGACGCGATGGTGTAACCGCCGTCGACGCGCAGGTTCTTCATCCCCTGGAAGTACGTCCACGCGGTGTCGCGCCACTCCTGCCGGCCGTTCAGCTGGAAGAGGTTGAACGCGGAGTTCACGTACTCCGGCCTGAGCTGATTGCCCTTCTGCGTCGCCGAGAAGTCGGTGTAGTCGATCTCCTCGGGCAGGACGGGATAGCGCTGCATCACCGCGGACCAGGACCGGTAGTACGCCTCACCCTGCGGCTGGTCGCCGCCCATCGCGAGGAGGCCGCCGTAGAACGAGGCGAGTTCCGAGGCACGCGTCCCGGTGGTCTTTCCGGTGTTCATGTCGACCTGGCGGAACCACAGATGACCGTCGACGGTCACCGACTGGCGCCGCAGGATCGCGCGCGTGGTCTCGCGGTACCAGTTGAGCAGATCCCGGTCACCGAAGAGCTCCCAGCCGCCCCACAGGTACTCGTAGAACGAGTCCACCGGCGGGTTCGGAGCCGTGTCGGTCCCGTCGGCCCACTTCCCGGTCTCGACGTTCAGCGACGTACCGAGCAGGCCGAGCGGAGAGATCCGTCGCATCGTCTCGCGATAGGCCTTCTTCGCCGCCCGGTAGTACTTCTGATCGCCGGTCAGCTGGGACAGCACCCCGAACTCGAGGATGTTCGTGCCCACTTCGGCCAGCGGCGGCGTGTTCCCCGAGACGGCACCCGTACGCATGTTGACCTGTGTGTACGGGATTCCGGTCGGCGACTTCGTGAACGCCGGGAGCAGCCGGTCCGCCGCCTCTCGGGTCAGCTCCAGGAGCTTCGGCCTGCGGGTCACCAGATAGCCGGACAGCAGGCCGCCGACCACGCGGATGATCGCCTCGAAGACATGGAAGTCGCCGTCGATGTCGAGGTCGAGATGCTTCTCCAGGTAGTCGCAGCTCAACTTCAGCTCGTCGTCGAGCTCCATCACGTAGAGCGTGTCCAGCGCCTCGATCACCGACAGCGCGACGGGACGGCCCGGGACGAAGAACTCGCTGCTCGTGCCGGACACCGGTTTGACCTCGTCGTGCCCCCAGGCGGCCTTCTTGTAGCCGTTCCAGCCATGGAGGAACTCGGCGCGCACCTGGGCCGCCTTCGCGCGGTCCGCCGGGGGCAGATGGCGGCCGCCCGGACTTGCGGAGGGCCTCGTGGCGGCCCCGGCGAGCGGGGAGCCGAGCAGCCCGGAGGCCGCGGCGGTGGCGCCGAGCAGGGCGGAGCCGCGCAGGATGCCGCGTCGGCTGAGGCTTCTCCTGTCGGGGGAGGAGGGGGAGGGGGAGGGGAAGGTCGAAGTCATGCGGGGATCTCGCCTTCTGCCCGACAGCCCACGGCTGCAGGGCAATTGATAACGTTGTCACCCGTCAGGGGGCGCTGTTGCCGAATACGGAGGGGCCTCGGGGTGCTGACGGGTTGTCGGAGAAGGTAGCGCTCGGCGCTCTTGTTCACGGCTGTGACGCGCAGCCGCGCGGACCGCAGGTGCGGAAGCGGTGCTTCACCACGTGTGCTTTGCAACGTTATATGAGCCAGGTGGTCCGGAGGCAAGAGTGCGGTCGTGCCCAATTCCGCCCGCCCTGCCAGGCCCTGACGGATGGGTGGACACGGTGCCGCACCCGTGTTGTCATGCTCCACGGCGCCGCAGTCTTCGATCGAGTGCAACCGGCCGTGTGACAACGATGTCATCTCTACTTCTCCCAAGGAGCAGTGATCGCCGATGGTGTCCCGAAGAAGCCTTCTCCAGGCAAGCGGTGCGGCCCTCGCGGCGGGAGGACTGGGTTTAGGCCTGCCGCACCCGGCCGGTGCCGCCGAATCCGCTGCCACCCGCCCCCTCCTGCCGTCCTTCGGCCGCCCCACCCACCTCGACGTCGCGGACGTCAGCACTCTGGACGGCCACGACCAGCTGCTCCTGACGACCCTTCAGGGCGTCGTCAACCGCCGCCGCCCACGCCTGTACTTCAACTTCGACAGCGGCGACGTGGACCTGCGCTGGCTGCCCGGCACCGGCGCCGCCGTCACCCGCCACGACCACGCGACCGACCTCGTGCGCCGCTACCGCGACGAGGTGCGCGGAGCCGTCCTCTACGACCCGGACGTCCCGGACTCGGTGAACATCGCCACGACCCTCGCCGGCCTGGAGAACGCCGTCGCCGCCACGGAGGGCCGGGCCCGCGGCCACGGCCTCGCCACCGTCGCCGATCTGCGCGGCCGGTTCGACGCCGACGACGTACTCGCCACGTACCGCTGGCAGTTGGACCATCTGTTCCCGCGCTGCACCCACACACTTCTGGCCGGACTGCCGCCGACGAGGACCGTACGCGCCGACGGCGTGCAGTGGCGCGAGGTCGCCCGCGAGGCCGAGCGCGTGCGCGACTCGTCGAACCGGCAGGTGCGCACTTTCGACCTGAGCGCGGAACTGACCGGCGAGGACGGCGTCTACCTCCGCTTCCAGGACTCCTACGGAGACGACGGCTGGGGCGCGTCGGTCGGCTCGGTCAAGGTGAAGGCGGACGGGCAGGTGGTCGCCTCCTTCGCGCCCGGCACGGACGCAGAGACCCCGTACCTCTTCGACGGCGTCAACTCCTCGATGGGCGGGGACGCCAACCGGTTCTGCGACGGCGGCGGTTACTTCATCTACCGGTTCACCGCGCCGGCCGGCACCCGGGAACTCGTGGCCGAGGTCGACGTGTGGAACCAGTACCTGGTCACCGCGACGACGACGGCACCCACGCGCACCGAACCGTTCCCGTACTTCCGGGACTACGCGGTCGCGAGCCGCGCCATGGTCGTATGGCTGCCGCCGTCCGGCGGGACGGGCGAGCTCCTCGACGAGATCTTCAGCCTCGTCGAGCCCACCACCCCGTACGCCGGCTGGTTCTCCAACGACGTGGCGGGGGAGTGGGGTGGCGTCGACCGGGCTTCGCAGCACGGCGTCGAGGTGGTGCCCGCCGACTTTTACATGAACGGCACCGTGCACGCCGGCGTCCCGGCGAAGGTCTCCGCCAAGATCCGGCCCCGGCAGAAGTCGACCCTCCGCAACCGCGTCCACCTCACCCTCACGTTCGGGGAGGGCGACAACGTCCAGTACTGCCAGCGCCACATGCGTGACATCTGGGACGACCCGAAGCGCGGCGCCGTCCCCGTCAACTGGACGGTCAGTCCCCTGCTCGCCGACATCGGACCCGCGATCCTCGCGTACTACCAGAAGACCGCCACCGGCAACGACCTGCTGATCGCGGGCCCCTCGGGCGCGGGCTACACCTATGCCGGTTCCTGGCCCGAGAAAGCGCTCGACGCGTACACGGCACTCACGGGACGCTTCCTGCGCCGCACCGGCCTGGATCTCGTCTACGCGTACAACCCCCGCAACGCGGCCGGCGACGGCTGGGTCCCGTTCGACGAGCGCGTCATCCGCTCCTATCGGGACCACACCCAGTTGCGCGGCATCATCCAGTCCTGGGAGACGGGGGATCTCCAGATCAGGCCCGCGGGGCTGCCGGTGATCGGCAACTTCTTCCCGCAGGGAAAGGCGGCCGAGTACCGAGACGGGCTGCTGAAGCACATCAAGGACTGGGACGGCGGCTCACCGCTGTTCATCGCGGGTGCCGTGAACGCCTGGAGCTGGACCCCGAGCGATGTCGCGGAGCTCGGCGAACTGCTCGGGGACCCGTTCGAGATCGTCCGCGGTGACGTCTTCTTCGACCTGCTGAACAGGGCCGGAAGCCGGGAGGGCTGAGCGGTCGGGGGCCCCTCGGAGGGCCGGCCACGCCGCCTCCTGGTGGTGGGCACCGCCGCCGCGCCACTTCACCCGCGCCGGGTCGTCGAGCAGCATCTCCGCGTCCGGCAGCCCGGCCCGGTGCAGGGACCCGACGAATTCCATGTCGGAGGGCGCGAGGCCGAGTATCTGTCCGCGCGTCGTCACCCTGCGCCCACTCGTGGGCGAGGGGCGGTGCACGCCTGTCGGCGCGACGCCCATAACTACAGGGTCATCCGAATGCTGGGCGCGTACATCCGGTGATCAGGCGTTTTTGTTGGAAGATAGAGACAGAGCCCCGCTCGGCCCACCCCCCCCGGCCGGGCGGGGCTCGCTCTGTGTGTGCGGGCTCCCGTAGAGGTTGTGCGTGGGGGCTCCCCCAGTGGTTCTCAGTCGGCGGCATCACGCAACTCTCTTGCTATTGCAAGTAATATGCAACAAGCTGTTCCGGTCCTTACCGCCTGCCCCAGGACGCGGAGCCACGACATGCCCGTCATGCCCCAGCTGATGCCCGAAGCGGGACCCCGACGCGTCCTCGCCGCATCGAACTTCGTGAACACCGTCGGCAGCGGCCTCTATCTGACCGCCGGAGTCCTGTACTTCACCCAGGACGTCCGTCTCCCCGCGACGCAGGTGGGACTCGGACTCGGTGTCGCCGGCTTCGCCTCGCTCGCCATGGGCATAGCCGCGGGCCACCTCGCGGACAGGCGCGGAGCGCGCGGCGTCTACGCGGCGACCATCGTCGTGCAGGCGCTGGCGACGGCGGGCTTCTCCCTGGTGGGCAGCTTCTGGCCGTTCGTCCTGGCCGTCTGTGCCGCGACCGGGGCGCAAGCGGCGGGACGGGCCGCGCGCAGCCCGCTCATCAGGCACTTCGGCGGGGACCGGCCGCAGGAGTTCCGCGCCTACCTCCGGGCCGTCACCAACATCGGCATCTCCTTCGGCGCGCTGCTGGCGGGCTGGGCCCTCCAGGTGGGCACCCACACCGCGTACCAGCTCCTGGTCATCGGCAACGCGATCGCCTTCGGCGCCTCCGCGGTCATCCTGCTCCTCCTGCCGCCGGTCGGCCCGGAACCCACGGCCGCCGGCCCCCGCTGGATCGCACTGCGGGACCGGCCCTACCTCCTCCTCACGGCGCTGGACGGCATCATGGCGATCCAGTTCAAGGTGCTCACCGTGGCCATTCCGCTGTGGCTGGTCGTCGCCACGAGCGCACCGCACTGGCTCATCTCGGGCACGATGCTCGTCAACACCGTCATCGTCATCGCCCTTCAGGTGCGGGCCGGCCGCACCATCGACTCCCCGGAGGCGGGTGGCGGCGCGTACCGGCGGGCAGGCGCGGTCTTCCTCGTCTCCTGTTCGCTGATCTCGCTGTCCGCGGGTGTCCCGGCATGGGCCGCGGTGACGCTCCTCATGGCCGCGGTGGTGGTCCACACGGTCGGCGAACTGTGGCACTCCGCCGCGGGGTTCGAGGTGTCCTTCGCCCTCGCCCCCGAACGGGCCACCGGCCAGTACCTCGGCGTGTTCGGTCTGGGCGCGGGCCTGGCGGACACGCTCGGCCCCAGCCTGCTGATCGCGCTCTGCATCACGTGGGGCCGACCCGGCTGGTACGTGGTCGGAGCCCTGTTCACCGTCACCGGACTGGCGGCCCCCTTCGCCGTCCGCTGGGCTCAACGGCCTGTGCCCGCACGGGAGATGCCTCTCGAAGCGAGGCGGCCTGTTTCTCAGGTCTGAAATGCGACCGGACCATCCCGTCTGAAGGGCGACCGAGTTATTCCGGTCGGCCGGGGGATTCCGAGGGCGGCCGGCGGAGCAGCCGGGTGAACGCGCAGAGACGAGGTCGCGCAGCTGGCATCGATCAGCGCCGACTACTACACCCGCCTGGAGCAGGGGCGCATACAGGCGTCGGCGCCCGTCCTCGGCACGCCGGCGCGCGTCCTGCACGTCGACGACGATCAGCGCGACTACCTGTTCGGGCTGGTGGGGAAAAGCCCCGGTCGGTCCCGGAAGCGCACGCGGCAGAAGGTCCAGCCGCAGTTGCAGTTCTGGACTGCCGAAGTCGGCACGCCCAGCCATGACGGACTGCGCATTCTCGTGTCCTGGGCGGCGGATCATCCGGAGGCCGCCTCGGAACCGGCGCGCTGACGGGCGCCCGCCACCGGGTCAGTCCAGCACTCCGAGCACCCCGTCGGGGTTGCAGTGCGGGCAGGCCGGCACCTGTTCCCACAGTGCGCGGCGCGCTTGGTCGTCAGTGACGCCTCGCGACCGTTTGCCCGCCATGTGGCAGCCGCCGGCGTGCACGTACACAGGCGCGCGTCGGCCGAGGCCCATCTCGATCAGCCAGTCGGGGGCCGGTGGCCGGTCCCGTTCGCCGCGCTCCTTCTCGGCTTCGCGCCGCTCCGCCTCCGCGATCTTGCGGCGCACCCGGTCCAGGGACAGCACGAGCCCTGTCTCCAGCGTGCGGAGCCTTGGCAGGTCGGGCGGAAGTTCGGACGTGTGTTCGAGTCTACGACGGTTTCCGGCCAGGCAGTGCGCCCGTCAAATGGCCCAAGCGTAAGGCCATGAATTGCCCCACAGGGATGGGCCGCTCTGCGCGTACCGTCCATGACATGCCGAACCCTCTGCCGCCCGCCGGCCCTCAACGCACCCTCGCCCTGGCCCAGTTGAGTAACTCGCTCGGCGACGGCGCCTACTACGTCACCTCGGCGCTCTACTTCACTCAGGTCGTCGGTCTCGCGCCCGCCAGGATCGGCCTCGGCCTCACCGTCGCCTGGGCCGTCGGCTCGGTCGTCGGGGTGCCGCTCGGCAGGATCGCGGACCGCAGGGGCCCGCGCGGAACAGCGGTCCTGCTCGCCCTCGCGACCGGCGCGGCGGTCGCCTCCTTCCTGGCCGTACGCGATTTCCTCCCCTTCCTCGTGGCCGCCTGCCTCTACGCGAGCGCGCAGTCGGGACTCGCGGCCGCACGTCAGGCGCTGCTCGCCGGTCTCGTGGCCAAGGAGGACCGCACCGGCGCGCTCGCCCACCTGCAGTCGACACTCAACGCGGGTCTGGCGGTAGGCGCGGCGCTGGGCGGCCTCGCGCTGTCCGCAGGGACGAGGTCGGCGTATCTCACGGTCTTCGCGATCGACGCCCTGAGCTTCGCCCTCTGCGCGCTCGTCCTGCTGCGGCTCCCGGCCCTCGCACCGGCGCCGGCCGTCCGGGGAGCGAAGCTCGAAGTGCTGCGGGACCGGCCCTACGCGGCCGTGACCCTCCTCAACACCGTCCTTCTCCTGCGGATGCCGCTGCTCAGCGTCGGGCTCCCGCTGTGGATCAACGAGCGCACCGACGCCCCCACATGGCTCGTCTCCGCGCTCTTCATCCTCAACACCGGCGCCGTGATGCTCTTCCAGGTCCGCACGGCCCGCTCGGTCTCGGGCCTCCCCACCGCGGCCCGCGCCATCCGCAGGTCAGGCGTGCTCATGCTGCTGGCCTGCGGTGTCTTCGCCGCCTCGGCCGCCGACTCGGTCTGGGCGGCGGTCGCCGCCCTGGTCGGTGGGTCGGTGCTTCTGGTCGCCGCCGAGATGCTCCAGTCGGCCGGATCCTGGCAGCTCGGCTTCGACCTCGCCCCGGCCGGACGCGTCGGCGAGTACCAGGGCTTCTTCGGTACGGGCGTCACCGTCGCCCGCACACTGGGCCCGCTGCTGCTCACGGCGCTGCTGATGGGAATGGGAACGACCGGATGGCTACTCCTCGGCGGCCTGGTCCTGGCGGCGTCGTACGCGCTGGGGCCGGTGGCGCGGTGGGCGGCGAAAACGCGCCAAGATCCGGCGCCCCTACGGATCGCGGCCCCGACGGCGTGACCGCGAGGCTGCCCACGGGTAGGCCCACGTCGTCCGAAGTGGCAAGCGTGACCGGCGCTCCGCCACCGCGCAGCCTCCCGAACAGTCTTCCAAAAGGAGACCGGCCCACCATGACCGAACTCGACTCGCCGATCCCGCGGTTCCACCTGGCCGTGCCCGTGGACGACCTGGCCGCCGCCCGGAACTTCTACGGCAAGGTGCTCGGCCTTGAGCAGGGCCGCAGCGCCGACACATGGGTGGACTGGAATCTCCACGGCCACCAGTTCGTCACCCACCTCGCGCCCACCCGCGCCCAGCACGTCCACAACCCTGTCGACGGACACGACGTGCCCGTGCCGCACTTCGGCCTGATCCTGGCGATCCCCGCGTTCCAGGAGCTCGCCGAGCGGCTCCGTGCCGTGGACACGAAGTTCGTCATCGAGCCCTACGTACGCTTCGCGGGCGAGCCCGGCGAGCAGTGGACGATGTTCCTGCTCGACCCGGCGGGCAACGCCCTGGAGTTCAAGGCGTTCGCCGACGACTCGCAGGTCTTCGCCACCTGAGAGCGCTGTGCGCCGGAGCCGTCACCCGCCTTCGCCTTCACCCGCCTTCGCCTTCACCCGCCTTCGCCTTCACCCGCCTTCGCCTTGACCTCGGCCTCGACGTCGCTCCTGGCGAGGCCCTCGTCCTTGGCGTACTCGGTGACGGCCTCCTGGACGTCGCGGGCCAGGTCGCGCCAGGCACGCCAGGCCGTCTCGTACGTCTGGGTCTGGGCCTCGCTCCGCGGCTCGAGCCCCGGTGGTCCGTAGCCGTCCCGCAGTCTCAGGACCTCGTGGTGTGCCGCGTTCGCGGCCTGCTGTCTCTCGACGAGTTCGTCGAAGGTGTGTGCCACGCAGCGGATCCTAGGTCGCCGTGAAGGCGATCCCGGTCAGCGCTCGCGCGGGTGACACGAATGCCGGAGGGGTGTGAGCGAAACGGGTCAGGGGCGGCGCCGTCCGGCGCCGCCCCTGACACATCCGGCGAGGGCCCTCAGGACTGGGGGCGCTTGCCGTGGTTCGCGGCGTGCTTGCGGCGGGCCTTCTTCTTGCGGCGTCGCTTCGAGGACATTGCTACCTCCCAGGTGTCGCTGTTCTTCGGTCCTGCCTGGATGAGCGGGCCCACCCAGACGATCATCCGGCCGCCTACCCAAGGGCGCGACCGGTAATGACGTGGCCCATGCCACCACTCCCGTCCCCGATCGGCCGGGCGGCGCGCCGCTGCGGCGCGCCGCGCTGCGGGCGGCCTCATCCGCTCCTGCGCCCCCTAAGGTGCTCATGGATTTGCCTAAAGATATTAGGCAACTGCATAATCGCTTTCGTTGATTGGGGTGAAGGTAATGGTGCGAGTAGGGCTGACCAGGGAACGCCTGATCCGGGCGGGCGCCGAGCTTGCCGACGAGGTCGGGTTCGACAAGGTGACCGTCTCGGCGCTCGCGAGACAGTTCGACGTCAAGGTCGCGAGCCTGTACTCGCACCTGAGGAACTCCCAGGAACTCAAGACCGGGATCGCACTGCTCGCCCTGGAGGAACTCGCCGACCGGGGAGCGGCGGCGCTCGCCGGGCGCGCGGGCAAAGACGCCCTCGCCGCCTTCGCGAACGTCTACCGCGACTACGCCAGGGAACACCCCGGTCGCTACGCGGCCGCTCAGCTGCCGCTCGACCCGGAGACGGCGGCCGCCAGCGCCGGCGTCAGGCATGCGCAGATGACGCGGGCGATCCTGCGGGGCTACGACCTCACGGAGCCGGACCAGACCCACGCGGTCCGGCTCCTGGGCAGCGTCTTCCACGGCTACGTGAGCCTGGAGATGCAGGGAGGGTTCAGCCACAGCGCCCCCGAGTCGCAGGAGAGCTGGTCGCGGATCCTCGACTCCCTCGACGCCACGCTGCGGAACTGGCCCGCACCCTGACCGCGGCCCCGCGCCGACCGCGGACGCATCGGCGACGGCGGGGGAACAACTCCAGCCCACTCAGGCATATTGATCAACAGGTTGAGGCAATCCACATGAACGACAACTGGACCACCACTCCCGTCACTTCCGACCTCGTGCGTGGCGCGTACGAGTTGGAGCGCACCGAGCACGGCGTGCTCCCGCACCGGCTGCCCGCGCGGGCCCGCGCGCAGTGCGCCGACGCACAACTGACCATGGCGGAGGCCCAGCCCTCCGGCGTACGGCTGGTGTTCCGCACCACGGCCACCGTCATCGAGCTGGACGCGCTCCGCACCAAGATGGCCTACAAGGGCGCTCCGCCCCGTCCCGACGGCGTGTACGACCTGCTGGTTGACGGCCGCCTGGCCGCGCAGGCCGGCGTCACCGGCGGCAACGTGCAGATGATGGACATGACCACCGGCACCAGGGAGACCCGGCCCGGCCCCGTCGGTACCGTGCGGTTCACCGGGCTGCCCGACCGCGTCAAGGACGTCGAGATCTGGCTGCCGTACAACGAGATGACCGAGCTGGTCGCCCTGCGCGCCGACGCCCCGGTCGAGTCCGCGCCGGACAGCGGACGGAAGGTGTGGCTGCATCACGGCAGTTCGATCAGCCACGGCTCGGAGGCCGCGAGCCCCAGCACGACCTGGCCGGCGCTGGCCGCTTCCCTCGGTGGCGTGGAGCTGATGAACCTCGGTCTGGGCGGCAGTGCCCTGCTCGACCCGTTCACCGCGCGTGCCCTGCGGGACGCGCCCGCGGACTTGATCAGCGTCAAGCTCGGCATCAACATCGTCAATGCCGACCTGATGCGCGTGCGCGCGTTCGCTCCGGCGGTGCACGGCTTCCTCGACACGATCCGTGAGGGACACCCGACCGCGCCGCTGCTGGTCGTGTCGCCGATCTACTGCGCCATCCACGAGGACACTCCGGGCCCCAGCGCCCCGGACTTCAGCAACCTCAGTGCGGGCAGGCTCCAGTTCGTGGCCGTCGGTGACCCGGCGGAGCGGGCGGCGGGGAAGCTGACGCTCAACGTCATCCGGGACGAGCTGGCGAGCGTCGTGAAGCAGCGGGAGGCGGAGGATCCGCACCTGTACTACCTCGACGGCCGCGACCTCTACGGCGAGGCGGACTTCGCCGAGCTGCCGCTGCCCGACCAGCTCCACCCGGACGCCGCCACCCACCGGCGCATGGGCGAACGCTTCAACACCCTGGCCTTCGGCACGGACGGGCCGCTCGCCCTCCCGGCGGGCGACCGTCCCTGAGGCTCATCCTCGCCGAGGGGGAAGTGGCGTCACCTCTGGCGTGCGGCGCCGAGCCTCTGTCCCGTCAGGCGCATCGCACCGCGCACCGCCGCGACCGCGCCGACGGACAGGGCGACGGCGACCCCGTCATCGGAAGCGCTGCTTCAACACGTGGAGCGACTGCTGTAGGTGGCGGCGAGAAGGCCTGCGGTCTGTGATCAAGCTGACGCTCGCTGAGGGGGAGGGCGATGTGGCAGCTGCACGAGTTGGCGTTTCAGCCATTGCGTCGACGGGCGGGTGATACACCAATTCCACAACCAATGCCCATGGTTTGACGGTCCGTATGCATAATGCTCGGCATGAAGAAGTTGATCTCCGCGGCCCGGGCCCTGTCGCCCCGGACACGGCCGCGTCCGCACTCGGACCCGGACCCGTGACCCGGGGCTGACCGAATCTGGCCGGACAATCGGCGAGCCACGGGGGGCTCGCGACTCTCTTAGACGTGGAGACAGTTAATCGATGCGCCCCCGGACGCTGTTGCGGGCCTTGCTGACGGAGCGGGGCTGCGGCCACTTCGCTACGTTCGAAGAAGAGTTCACCCGGTCCGCCCAGCTCGCAGCAGCGAAACTGAACCGACCCGACCTGGCGACGGTGACCGCCTCCCAGGCCACCTGGAAGCGCTGGCTCTCCGGCGACCAGATACCCCGCAGTGACGCCGGCGCCGTCCTCGAGTTCATGCTCGGCGTCGACGTCGAGACGCTGCTGCGGCCCGCGGTGGAGCGCGGCGTCGTACTGCCGCAGATCGCACCCAGCGCCGCGCGGGACGCGGCGCGGCTCCTGAACTCCATGTTCGACACGTCATACCTGGACCCCCTGGGCCGGGCCTCCGGCATGGAGGGCGTGTGGCACCTGGACGGCCAGCGGTTCTTCGACGGAACCTCTGTCGCCGTCCAGCTCTACGAGGCCGACGAGCAGGACGGCCGCGTGGTCATCGGAGCCCACCACCACGCGCACGTACGGGCCTTCACGCGGGCCACCCGCCGCGCGCTGGTCCTCGGCACACTCGGCGACGAAGGCCTGTACGCCATCGACGCCGCCCACGCCCGCCGTCAATTAGCGGTCACCGCCGACACGCTGCCGATCTCGACCCCGTACAAGATCGACGACCTCACGTACGGGCTGCTGTGGGCGATGCTGAACCTGGACGACAGCCTGCTGGCCAACGACCATGTGCTGCACGCCGAAAAGCAGACCCTGGAACCGCTGTGGGCACAGCGGCGTTCGGCGGTCGCCCGGTCCGCCGTGCCGGATCTCACGAATGTCGGCAGTGCCTGGCTCGGCATGTACTTCTGTGCCGAGCACATCATCCGGCGCCTCGACGAGGGCAGCTCGCCGCCGGTCTTCTGGAGCCCGGTGCGGACGGGGGAGGAAGCCGCGGTGTGGCTGTTCTTCGCGTCGTGGACGCAGTTCCGCCACGCGCTCCAGGAGCGCCTCGCCGACGACGGAGCCCCTCCCGAGCGGGTGTTCTGCATCCCGGCGACGGACGCCGGGGCGAGCCAGCGCTACGAGCGGATCCTGCTGTGGCTGGCCGTGGCCATGATGGAACGCGACGGGCAGACGATCTCGGTGTGCGCCGAGCCGGAGTACAAGCGCATCGACGGCTTCGTACTCGTGCCCGGACGCCGTGTCATCTCCGCCAACTGGCTCGGCTCCGAAGGCATCTGGCACGTCGACACCACCGACAGCCTGGCCGATGTCAGCGCCTATGCCCAGGTCGTCGACCACGCCCGCAGCCAGAGCGTCACCAAGGGCGACAGCTCGGAGGAGCGGCTGCGGTCACTCGCCCACCATCTCGACCTCGACTGGGGCTGGCTGGTGCGGCGCTGCCGCGAGCTGGGCGCGTTCGGCATCGCGGGGATGCTGCGCCCGCGCAGCCGCCTCATCTCCGTCGAGGAACTCGAAGGAGTGCTGCGCTTCGCGGGCGAGTTCGACGGCTGAGGGTGACGGTGGGGCCGGGGACCGGGCCCGCGATCGGGCCCGGTCTGGCCACCGGCGCGGGCAGGGTCGTTTGCGGGTCGTTGGGGGTGTGCCCCCGGGCCCGGGGGAGCGGTGCCGCATCCGGCTACCCGGCGGTAGGAGTGCCGGGCGGGTGCCGATCTCACACCTGGAAGAGGGAAACGACCCTGGAACGACCCTGGTTTCCCGTAGCTCAGCCCGGGCCGGACCGACAGAGTTGATGTTCGTCGCAGAGGCCGTTTTGCCACGCGGCAGCCACCCTGGACAAGATGCACGCGAGTCACAACGAGCCTCCTCCACAAGGAGGTTCGGACGACCGCGGGCGCGGCCGACACGTACAAGGACGTCGGCGCGCCGGCGCTGCCCCCCGCTCGTCTTGAGGACGCCTATGTCTCACTTCTCGTCGGACGCCACCGCATCCGGCGCCCACCGCAGCGGCCGGAGAGCCGGCAAGGCCGCTCCGGCCGACCTGAGGACCGAGCGTGGCCTGCGCCGACGCACCACGATGCTCGGCATGGCCCCCGCCGGAACGGTGGCCGTCCTCGCGGGCGGAGCGTTCGCCGTCTCCGCGGCGGGGGCCTCGGGGCCGCTGGTGTGGGGCGCGGGGGTCTCGGCCGGCGTGTGCTGTGCGGCGGTCCTCGCCGTCGCACGGCGAGCCGCGCACAGCACCGCTGACACGCTCACCCGGCAGCGGGCCGAGAACGACGCGGCGGTCGGCGAGTGGATCAAGCATCTGACATCGCTCGCCGCCGACGGGCACCAGAGCGTCGCCCGGACCGCGGAGCAACTGCGCAGCGGCGACCGCCCCGACGCCCCCGCGCCCGTCCCGGAGACGGCCGCGACGCACGCGTTCGGCGCGCTTGAGCAGCACCTGCGGCACTTCCAGCACACGGCGCAGACCGCAGTGATCCACGCGGGCACGCGCCAGCAGGTGGACGCCTTCGTCAACATCGCCCGACGGCTGCAGCTCCTCGTGACGCGCGCGCTGAAGCAACTCGACGACGCCGAGCGGGTGGTCGAGGACCCCGAGCACCTCGACCGGCTCTACACCATCGACCACCTCGTCACCCGCGTACACCGCGCGGTGGAGAGCCTCGCGGTCCTCGGCGGCGCCGTGCCCCGCCACTTCAGCTCCCCGGTCCCGCTCGCCACGGTGCTGCGCCAGGCCGTCGCGGAGATCGAGCACTACCCCCGCGTCCGCGTGCTGCCGCCGCCGTCCGGCTACGAGGTCCTCGGCCACTCCGCCGTCGAGATCATCCACCTCATCGCCGAACTCGCAGAGAACGCCACCAAGTTCTCGCCGCCCCACACGCAGGTGATGATCCGCGCCCAGATGGCCGCGTCCGGCATGGTCGTGGAGATCGAGGACCGCGGCCTCGGCATGCCCCCCGAGGTGCGGGACGAGATGAACCGCCTCCTCGCCCAGCCCGAACTCTTCGACGTCGACCAGCAGTTGCAGGACGGCCGCACCGGCCTGTTCGTGGTCGCGAAGATAGCCAGGCGGCGCGGGCTCGCCGTACAGCTCCAGGAGAACCTCTACGGAGGCGTCCAGGCGGTCCTGATCCTGTCGCACTCGGTGCTCAGCGAGTCCCGCGCCGGGCAGAAGGCGGCGGCGCAGAAGCCCGCGGCTCCGGCGGCCCCCGCCGAGCCGGAGCCGGCCCGCGCGCCCGCCGCGGTCGCGAGCCGCCGAGCGCAGCCGTTGCCCGCAGCCGTGGACCCCGCACGGCCGCACGCACCCCGGGAGGCCACGGCCGTGACCACGCAGCCGCCCCTTCCCCAGCGGCAGGTGCCCGCCGCGCCCGCCGCCCCCGCCGCCGCCGCGCCGACCGAGGACCCCACAGGGCGCCCGGTCCTGGCCCAGCGGAACAAGGAACGCCGCTCACACATCTCCCCCCAACTGCGCGAGCAGGGGCCGGCCGCCGACCACGGCGACGGCGAGTCGATCGACGCAGGCCTGCTCGCCCGCTTCACCGCGGGACTGCAGCGGGCCGAGCAGGACGACGGGGCCACCCCCGGATCCCCGGTGGCACCCACTCAGCGCTATGACTCCCAGGAGTACCGATGACCCAGCCATCATTCGACCAGGACCTGGACTGGCTGCTCGCCGACCTCGCCGCCAGGGTGCCCGCCGTGACGGGCGCGGTCCTGGCCTCCAGCGACGGCGTGATGCGGCACAGCCACGGTCTCGGCTACGACGACGCGGACCGGCTGAGCGCGATCACCACCGGCATGTGCTCGCTCGGCGGCGGTCTCGGCACCATCCAGCGCGCCTTCGGCGGGGTCGAGCAGGTCATCGTGCAGGGCGAGGGCGGCTATCTGTTCGTCTCCCGGGCCGGTGTCAACGGCGTACTCGGTGTGCTGACCGACAAGAGCGCGGACGTCGGAGTGGTCGGCTACGAGATCGCGATGCTCGTGAAGAGCGTCAGGGGCCACCTCGGCACGCCCGCGCGCACCGCACCGGGGCCCTCCGGCGCTCTGGTCGACTAACGGTGGCGGACTTCACCGACGAGCCCTGGCTGGCCGAGGACACCGCTCAGCTGCGGCTCTACGCGCTGACAGGTGGCCGCACCCGCCCAGCCCGTGCCCTGGGGCTCGTGTCCCGGGTACGGGCTGCCCCCGGCCTCGCCCCCTCGACCGTGGACAGGCTCGGCCCCGAGAGCGCCCAGGTGCTCGAACTGTGCGGCCGGGAACCGCGGTCGGTCGCCGAGATCGCCGGCCGGCTGGGGGTCCCCGTACAGGTCACCAAGATCCTTCTGTCCGATCTGCTCGACTCCCACGTACTCGTTCCCGCGCTTCCCCCGCGAGAGGCGGACGGAAGCGACCCACTCCTCCTGGAGGCGGCACTTGAAGGCCTTCGAAGCCTCTGACGACATCCCTCTGACCGCGCTGAAGATACTCATCGCCGGCGGGTTCGGCGTGGGCAAGACCACGATGGTCGCCACGGTCAGCGAGATCGAACCGCTGACCACGGAGGAGATCCTCACCACGGCCAGCGCGGCCACCGACAGCCTGGTCGGCGTGGAGAACAAGACCACCACGACCGTGAGCATGGACTTCGGCCGCATCACCCTGTGGCGCCAGCAGTTGCAGCTCCTGCTGTTCGGTACCCCCGGTCAGGACCGCTTCTGGTTCATGTGGGACGACCTCGCCCTCGGCTCCATCGGCGCGGTCGTCCTCGCCGACACCCGCCGCCTCGACGACTGCTTCAGCGCCGTCGAGTTCTTCGAGGACCGCGGCGTGCCCTTCGTCGTGGCCGTCAACGAGTTCGACACCGCCCACCGCTACACGGCGGAGGAGGTGCAGTCCGCGATCGAGCTGAACCCCGACGTCCCCGTCATCATGTTCGACGCGCGCGCCCCGTTCTCCACCCAGCAGGTCCTGATCAGGCTCGTCGAGTACGCGCTCACGCTGTCGCTGCGCTCCGCGCCGGCGTCCGAGCCCGCACTCGACCCGCCCGCCCCCGCCCCTTCACCTTCGTTGCCCTCCTCCGCTTCGTTGCCCTCCTCCGCCGCCTCCTCCTTCGACGGGAACCCGCACCGTGCCTTTTGACGCTGAGACGGGGCTGCACATCGCAGCCCCCGACACCGAACTCGACGCGCGCGTCGAACGCCTCGCCCAGCTCGGCCTGGGCGACGCGGCCGCCGACCTCGACGCCCTCGCCTCGGAACTCGCCGAGGCGGCGGGCACGCCGTACGCGATGGTCAACCTCATCACCGACCAGCAGTTCTTCGCCGGCCTGCACACGCCGCAGGGCCTGCCCAACACCCTCGGCCCGCACGACGCGATGAACGGGCCCGAGGTCGGCCGCGTGATGGCACGCGACCACGGCTACTGCCCCGAGGTCATCAGCCGCCGCATCCCGCTCGTCCTGCCCGACGTGTACGCGGCACCCCGGTTCGCCGGCAACCCGGTGGTCGACGAACTGGGCATCCGTGTGTACCTCGGGGCGCCGCTCATCGACGAGGAGACCGGCATCGCGCTCGGCACCGTCTGCGCGGTGGGCACCGAGCCCCGCGCCCTGGCGACGGCGCGCGGCTCCCTCGACCTCATCAAGAGGTTCCGGGACCAGGCCATGGTGCGCATCTACGAGCGTGCCGGGCAGCCCCGCCTCTGACGTCGCTACACGGCCGCCGCTTCGGGAACGCGCGGAGCGGCGAGCCGGCTCGACCAGTCGCTGAGGGACGTGCCGAGCGCGACCTCCGCCAGCCTGTACAGCTGGATGTCGGACGTGCCGGCCGGGGCGTACATGTGCGAGGCGTCCCGGGCGAACCGCTCGACGGGCCGGTCGGGGAACAGGCCGCACGCGGCGTGGATCTCCATGGCCGCCCGCGCCGAGTCGATGGCGGACTCCACGTTCAGGTACTTGGCGTTCATCAGCTCCGCGTCGCAGGCGATCCCTGAGTCCAGCAGATGCACGGCGTGATAGGCGGCCAGGCGGGCGGTCATCAGGCGTGACTGCATCTCGCCCAGCTTCTGACGGATCGTGGGCAGCGCGCTGAGCGGCTTGCCGTAGCGCAGCTGCTCCGACGTGTAGCGGGTCGTCTCCTCCAGCAGCGCCTGATGGATGCCGAGCGACACGGCGGTCAGGTTCGGCCGGCCGTAGAGCACGCTGGACGAGTACGCCACGTCGAGGCCCTGACCCTCGTGGCCCAGCAGGTTCTCGACGGGGACGCGGCACTCGGCGTAACGGATCTCGCCGAAGCTGAATCCGTGCAGACCCATCGCCGGCTGGTGCGGGGCCAGTGAGAATCCGGGGCGGTCGGACTCCACCAGGAACGCGGACAGGCCGGTGGATCCCTCGCCGGTGCGCACCACCACGCCGTGCAGGTCGCCGACGTGGCTGTTGCCGACGAAGACCTTGCGCCCGTTGAGGACGTACTCGTCGCCCTCGCGCCGCGCCGTCGACTCCATGCCGAGTACATGTCCGCCGGACTGGGGCTCGGTCACCGCGATCGTGGGAAGGCAGTCGCCGGCCGCGACCGCGGGCAGCCATTTCAGCTTCTGCCGTTCGTCGCCGAAGTGGATGATCTTGGCGACGCCCAGCTGCGAGGCCTGCACCATGGCGCCCATCGCGCCGCTGACGCGCGAGAGTTCCTCGATGATGATCGTCTTCGCCAGATGGCCCATGCCCATGCCGCCGTAGCCCCGGTCGATGGTGACACCGAGCCAGCCCTCCTTGGCGATGAGCCGGGACAGTTCGTGCTCGACGGCCCGTGATGCCTCCATGTCCGCTGTCCGGGGAGCCACCTTCGCCTCGGCGAAGGCGCGGACCTCGGCCCGCAGTATCTCGTGACGCTCCGTCATGAAGTAGCCGTCCATCTGTAACCCTTCCTTGCACGCAGGCCGCTTGGACCCCGGTCTCGCCCCGACGGGCACGTGGCCGGGCCGGCCATCTGGTGGACATACGAAAACGAGGAACAGGGAGACGTGGTGTTCGCGCGCGTCCGATCGCGGTCCGACCCGCCGCTCCAGGCGGCGAAGCCCTGCGGGGGCCCTCCGGTCAGGAGGTGAATTGCGCGTTCGCTGATGGGTGGCGGATCGCGGCCGTCCGCCGCCGACACTTCATCCGGAGGTCCTCCGCGACAGGAGGGACCGGGCGGGAGCAGGCGGGGGCGTGCCTGTGCGCTCGGCGCGGACACTCGCGTCGACGGCGCGCACCTGGATCACGTATCGCCTCACTTCGCTCCCGTGGTCGGACCAGCACGTTCCACGGCCACACGGTGTGACCGCTGCCGGAACAGTCGGACGGTCCCACTCCTGAGTGCGTCGCTGCACCTCAGAGGAGGACCTGTCTCTACGGTGACGATCTACCGGCCGGTTTTCACTACATGCCCGGGGTCGTTTGAGGGTCGTTCTTTACGAGTGGACGCGGACACGCCGCTTCCGGATCGCGCCGACGGGAGCGGACGGGCTGCACGCACCGAGGTCCGGACGACTGGTTCGCAGCACGGAATCTCCACCTCTGAGGGGTGAGTCCTTGGATGTTCAACCAAGACCCATTTCGCTCGCGTGCTCTGGCATTTACGATGCGATAACTCGCACTCGCCTGGCGAATGTGAGAAAGGGGGTGCCGCTTTCCTGCGTCCCCGGGTACACAGGGAGTCAGAGCACATGCACATCGAACATCTCCTGAGGGACGAGTCACTCGGCCTGCGCCTGCTCTGGGCCGACGACCCGCACCTGCGGCAGGAGATCAGCGGCGTGACCGTCACCGACCTGGAGGACCCGGCCCGCTTCGTGCGGCCGGCCGAGGTCGTCCTCAGCGGCCTGGTGTGGTGGACGCAGCGGAGCGGGCGGGCCAAGGCGGACCGGTTCGACTCCGCGCTGCGCACGGCCGGCGCGGCCGTGCTCCTCGCGGGAGAGGAGACGCACGGCGCCGTCCCGGACGACCTCGTCGAAGCATGCCGCCGCCACGGACTCCCCGTCGCGGCGGTCCCGGCGCACATCATGTTCCGCGCCATCACGGACACGGTGTACCTCCAGCAGTGGGGCGAACTCAGCCGCCACCACGCCCTGCCCGAGAACGTACGCACCACGCTGAGCCGGCTCCTGGCACAGGAGGCGGACCCGGCCGCGATCGTCGACGCCGCGTTCGCCCACCTCGACCGGCCGGTCGCCTACGTCCTCACACCGACGGGACGCACCGTGGCCGCCACCGCCGCCTCGGCCGATCTCCCGACGCGGGACGCCGCCGCCCTGATCGCGACAGACACGGCCCCCGCACAGAGAAACAGCCACAACTCCTCAGGAATCAAAGCCGGTCCGGCACTCGGCCGGGCGTCCGTCACCGTGCCCGTCCAGGCCGACACCGACACGGTCTCGCCCTACGAGCGGTGGCATCTGCACGTGCCCGACGCCGACCACGCCCCACCGCGCATGCTGCACGAGATCGCGGAGGTCCTCGGCCGATGCCAGGAGATCCGGGCCCGCCGCCGGGCCGACGGGGACCGCGCGGTGCGCGAACTCGGCACGCTGCTCACCGCGCCCGACACAGACAAGGCGGCCCTCGAAGCCGCGCTGCGCGGCTGCGGGCTCCCCGACGAGGGCCCGTACCGCGTGGTCGTCGCCGAAGTCGGCTCGGGGCGTGAGGACTGGGCGCAGGGCGCGCTGACCGAGGCGGCCGCTCACGTCCCGCACACCGGCGCCGCCGTGGGCCGGCTCCCCGACGGCACCGCGTTCGCCGTCGTCGCAGGGCCGGACACCGTGAACGAAGCGCTGGCCGGCGTATGGCCGTTGCTCGCGGCCGGCGAGCCGTCCGACCCGCTGCACGCGGGCATCGCCTCCCCGGCCGCCGCGCCCCGGAACCTGAACGGCGCGCTCTCCGAGGCCCGTTACGCCCTCACCTCGGCCCGCACCACCACGCCCGGCGCCTCGCGGCTGACCGACGCGGCCTCGCTCACCGGCCTGGAAGCGCTGCTCACCGGCGTACCCGCCGAGATGCGCGCCGCGTTCAGCCGCACTGTGCTGGGCCCCTTGCTCGACGAGACCAACGCGTCCGCGTCCGTGCTGCTGCAGACCCTGGAGACCTTCCTCGCCTGCGACGGCTCATGGGCGCGTACGGCGGAGGTACTGCACCTGCACGTCAACACCGTCCACTACCGCATCCAGCGCATCGAGCACTTCACCGGCCGTGACCTCTCCCGGCTCTACGACCGCGCCGACCTCTGGGCCGCGCTGCTGAGCCGCGAGACCCCGGCTACGAGCGGTCGACGTGCACGCTCGTCGACTTCACGCGCGCGGTGACGGTGACCCCGATGGCGAGGCCCAACTCCTCGACAGCCTCACGCGTCACCATCGACACCATCCGGTGCGGCCCGGCCTGGATCTCCACCTGCGCCACGACGTCGTCGGCCTTGAGCGCCGTCACGATTCCGGTGAACGAGTTGCGCACCGACGTGCGCGGCGCCTCTGCCACGCCCCGATCGGCCTCCGCGGCCCGGCTCTTGGCGAACCGCGCGAGACCGACACCGTCGATCACACGGTTCCCCGTCCCGTCCCGCCCCATGGCCAGCCGGCCGCTGTCGGCCCACCGACGCACGGTCTCCCCACTCACCCCGAGCAGGCGCGCGGCCTGGCCAATGCTGTACGACGACACATCAAAACCTTAGCCGCGCCGGGCGCCGGGCTCTCCTGGGGGAGGCGGCTCACCGGTGGGGCTTGGCGCGGACGTGCATCCGTTCCCCCTGGCGCCCGAAGAGGCTGAGGAGTTCGACAGGCCGGCCGTCCGCGCTGCTGAACCAGTGCGGGACCCGGGTGTCGAACTCGGCGGCCTCGCCCGGGCCGAGGACCAGATCGTGCTCGGCGAGCACGAGCCGCAGCCGGCCGTCCAGCACATACAGCCACTCGTAGCCCTCGTGCGTACGGAGATCCGGCTCGCATCCCCGGTCGGCGATGACCATCTTGTACGCCTGAAGAGGTCCGGGCGACCGCGTCAGGGGCACGAACGTGCCGCCGCTCGGCATCGGGCGTGGCGTGAGCCGGACCCGGGGATCCCCCACCTCGGGAGCGCCGACCAGCTCGTCCAGGGGCACACCGTACGCACCGGCCAGCGGCAGCAGCAGCTCAAGGCTCGGGCGGCGCTGCCCGGACTCCAGACGGGAAAGAGTGCTCTTGGAGATGCCGGTGACCTCCGAGAGCGCCGCCAGGGTGAGACCGCGCCGGTCGCGCAGCCGTCTCAGCCGCGGGGCCACCTCGTCGAGGACCGCTTGATAGGGCACTGGTTCGTCCATGTTGTTCGTGTCGTCCACATCGTCCATGCGGGCATCTCACCCGGCTGTCCCGGAAATGGCAACACAGATTGCCGTTCACGCGCGACGGGTGCACGCTCCTGGCCATGAGCACACACAGCAATCCCGCGCAGAGCCACGCACACGAGAACGGGCATGGTCACGGGCACGGGCATGACCACGGTTCCGACAGCACCGAGATCGACTGGGAGGCCATGGCCGACACGCTGGAGAACAACGGCGATCTGCATCTCCCTGTCCTGGGGCAGACGGCGGCCCGGCTCGCTGAACTGCTCGGCCCGGACAAGGAGGTCCGCCGCATCCTCGACATCGGCAGCGGCCCGGGCGTGATGACCTGTGCGCTCGCCGAGGCCTTCCCGGACGCCGAAGTCGTCGCGGTGGACGGCGCGCCCGCACTCCTCGACCGAGCTCTGGCCCGAGCCGAGCGGCTCGGACTCGGCGACAGGGTGGCGATCCGGCACGCGGAGCTGCCCGGCGACCTGGAAGGCGGCGACGGGCACGCGGGCGGCGGTCTCGGCGAGGCCGACCTGATCTGGAGCAGCAAGGCCGTGCACCACATCGGTGATCAGCAGGGGGTACTGGACGCGCTCACCGGCGCGCTGCGGCCCGGCGGCATGCTCGCGGTCGCCGAGGGCGGACTGCCGATGCGCTGCCTCCCCCGCGACATCGGTATCGGCAAGCCGGGATTCCAGGCGCGTCTCGACGCCCTGCAGGAGTACTGGTTCGAGCGGATGCGCTCCGAGCTGCCGGGCAGCACCAGCACGGTCGAGGACTGGCCCGCGATGCTCGCCGAGGCAGGACTCACGGACGTCGGCAGCTTCACGTACCTGCTCGACCTGCCGGCGCCCCTGGGTGAGACGGCCCGCACCTTTCTGCACAACCAACTGACGCGGCTGCGCGACGTGATGAGCGAGTCCCTGGACGCCGACGACCGCAAGACTCTCGACGTCCTGCTCGACGACGCGGCGCCGGAGGGCATCCTGCGACGCCCCGACGCGTTCGTGCTCTCGGCCACCACCGTCTTCGCCGGTGTGCGTCGGGCGTCCTGACGGCCGGCGGGCGGGGTGCTCCGTCTGCGTGGAACGTGAGAGCTCGTTTGTGTGATGCGCCTGTGTGGCTGTCGTGATCTTCGTTCCCGGCTGTGCTTACCGTGGCCTCTCGTCGAGGGTTGGAGCGCGCATGCCCGAGCAGGAACTTGAAGTGGAGACGCGGCGGGAACCGTCTGTGCCGTTGGGCGTCGGGGTGCGGCGGGCCACGCTGGACGACGGTCGCGTGGTGACCATCGTGTGCGAGGCGGGGCTGCCCCAGAACGAGGTGAACGCCATCGCCGCGCGCGTGGCCGAGTCGAGCCTGAGGCGTTGACACGTCGACGCCGCGACGCCCCCGCGCAGCCGGCGCGGGGGCGTCGCGGCGCGCCCGGCAGAGGCTCGTGAGCAGGCACAGGCAGGTGAGCAGGCACAGGCACGTGAGTGATCAGCGCCGGAGCACTCCGCGCGCGGGGGAGCCGCGCCAGGCCGGAATCCGGCTGGTGGCCGTGGGAGGTTCTCACGACCATGGGGTGATGACGACGATCCGTGAGGCCACCCCCGGTGACATCGACGCCATGGTCCGTCTGAACGGCATGGTTCAGCGGCTGCACGCGCAGCACCGGCCGGACCTGTTCGTCGACGAGCCGTCGCAGGCGGGGATGACGGAGCGCTTCCGGGGATGGCTGAGGGACGGAGCCGCGACCCTCCTGGTCGCCGAGTCCGACGGGGGCGACGTGGTGGGCTACACGTTCTGCCGTGTCGAGAGACGAGAGGCATCCGTGATCACCCTGCCCGCCGCCGTGGTCTCCATGGAGCACCTGGCCGTGGACCCCGCCAGCGCTCGGAGCGGGGTCGGCGCGGCGCTGGTGGAAGCCGTCCGTGAAGTGGGACGCCGAGCCGGATGCCGGCGCCTGGTCGCGAGCGTATGGGAGTTCAACGCCGCGGCACGGCCGTTCTACGAGGCCATCGGGCTGCGGCCGATGCAGGTGCGGATGGACCAGCCGCTGTAAGGCGTCCGCGGCGGGGACAGGGCGGTGTCTCAGGTCACCCGAGCAGAGCGGCGGGGCGCGACATGAGCCACCTCTGGACGGCGAGCGCGACGGTGTCGTCGAGGGCGCTGAGCGCGTCGATGGCCTTCATGTCGTCGGGGTGGGGCGGGATCCCGGCGGTGGTGAGCGTGGCGTTCAGGCTGAGGCGGTGCCGGTCACGGGGGGTCAGGCACGTGGGGGCCGGCGGGGCCAGGTCCAGGCGCTGCGCCGGGTTGGGCAGCGGGAGCAGGAAGTCGGCGCCCGCGTCCAGGTCGGGGGTCGGCAGGACGGTGGCAGCAGAGTTCATGGCACTTCCTCACGACGGTCGGACTGTGTCGGTCAGGAGGCTGCCGGGCCGCCGGTTGGTTGCGTCCTGCCGGACACAGCACCCGAACGCCGTAATCACCGCACAAAGTCGGACATCAACTGCCTATCGGAGAAGGCGCTTTCACCTGCGCTTTCACCTGCGTCGCCACCCGCACCTCCGGCGATACGACGCATGGTTCGCGCATCTGTCGCATTGGCCAAAGCGTCCTGCCGGTCTTGTACGGATCCGACGTTGAGCGCGCGGTCCGGGTGCCGCAGCATCCCCCGCAGCGCCTCGCGATCCACCGCGGGGCGTGGGACATCCAGGAGGACGCATGCGCGTGACGGCCCGTCAACTGTGCCGCCGTAATCCGCTGGAGAGCATGATCGGCGAGGCGGAGGGCGAGGCCTCGGGGCCCGGCGGTCTGCGGCGCAGTATGGGGCTGACGCAGCTGACCTTGCTGGGGATCAGCTCCGTCGTGGGCACGGGCATCTTCTTCGTGCTCGGCACCGCGGTCCCCAAGGCGGGACCGGGCGTGGTGCTCTCCTTCGTCGTCGCGGCGGCGGTCGCGGGACTCGCGGCGCTCTGTTACGTAGAACTGGCCGGCGCGATCCCGGTGGCGGGCAGCACGTACTCGTACACCTACGCCTCCCTCGGTGAGGGGGCGGCGTATCTGGTCGCATGGTGCCTGATCCTCGAGTACGGCGTCGCGGTGTCCACCGTGGCCGTGAGCTGGGGGCAGTACCTCAACGAACTCACCGACGCGCTCTTCGGGTTCACGCTGCCCGACGCGATCAGCCAGCCGCCGGGGGCCGGGGGAGTGGTGAACATCCCGGCGCTCGTCGTGGTGCTGCTCTGTTCCCTGCTGCTGGCGCGCGGCACACGCGAGTCCGCACGCCTCAACGCCGTGATGGTGTGCGTCAAGCTGAGCGTCCTCGTACTGTTCGTCGCCGTGGCGTTCACCGCGTTCCGGGCCGGTCACTTCGCCGACTTCGCGCCGCACGGAGCGTCCGGCATCGGGGTTGCCGCCTCCGCCGTCTTCTTCTCCTATGTCGGCTTCGACACCGTCGCCACGGCGAGCGAGGAGGTCCGCAACCCGCGGCGCACCATCCCGCTCGCGCTGCTCCTAACGCTCGGCGCGGTCACGGTGCTGTACATCCTGGTGTCCCTCGCGGCGGTCGGCGCACAGCCCGCCGGGCGGTTCGGTGCGCAGGCCGACGCGGGCGAGGCGGTCCTCGCCGAGATCCTGCGCGACGTCACGGGCGCGGGGTGGCCCGTCGTCCTGCTGTCGGCCGGTGCCGTGGTGTCGATCTTCAGCGTGGTGCTGGTGACCCTGTACGGGCAGACGCGCATCCTCTTCTCGATGGCCCGCGACGGGCTCGTCCCCGAGATCTTCCGCCGTGTCGACCGCAAGCGGCACACGCCGGTCGGCAATACGTGGATCGTGGGCGCCGGCGTCGGAGCGCTGGCCGCGTTCGTGCCGCTCCAGTACCTGGCCGACCTGACCAGCATGGGAACCCTCGTCGCGTTCGTGGCCGTGGCGGCGGCCGTGGTCGTCCTGCGCCGCATCGCCCCCGACGCACCGCGGCCGTACAAGGTGCCCCTGTATCCAGTCGTGCCGATCGTGTCCGCGGCGTCCTGCCTCTACCTCGCGTGGCTGCTGCCCGGCATCACGTGGGCGCTCTTCGGTGGGTGGCTGGTGCTCGCGGCGGCGCTCTACCTGGTGTTCGGCCGTCGCCACTCCGCCCTGCGCGAGCGGGCCGTCGCACCCGAGCACGCGGCGGCCGAGGCATCGACTACCGCTGTGCAAGCCTGAGTTCGAGCCAGGCGGCAAGCCGCACCTCGCGGTCGTCGAGGTCCAGGCCGAAGAGTTCACGAACGCGCCGCAGCCGGTAGCGCAGGGTGTTGGGATGCACCCGCAGACCGGCTGCGGCGCTCGCGACGTCGCCGGTAGCGTCCAGCCAGGCCGTGACCGTCGCCGCGTAGTCGGTGCCCTGCTCCGCGTCGTGCGCCAGCAGCGCGGCGACCCCGGGCAGCCGCAGCCACGGCTCCCGACGCAGCTCGTCGGCAAGCCGGTTCAGCAGGACGACATGGCGTACGTCCTCCGCGGTGGCCGCGGGCGCGCCGGCCCGCCCGCCGTCGGTGGCCCGGAGGATGTCGTCCGCCTCGCGCCGCAGCGCACCGGCCCGCAGCAGATCCGGGTACGCCCGCGTCACCACGGCCCGCACCGGCGTACCGAGGGCAGCCCGTACGGTTCCCAGCGCACCGTCCGCGAACCGCCGCGCGGCGGCGGGCGAGAGCGAGGTCAGCAGCACGTACACCGCACGTGCCGACGCCGTCACCGTCGCCGACGGGAGATGCGCCGCGCAGTACCGGACCAGGGACGACTCCAGGTGGGCGATGAGGGCGCTGCCCTCGTCCGGGGCGAACGCGGCCAGGCACACCTTCTCCCCCTGGCCGAGCCCGAGCCGCGCCGCCGCCTCGTCTGCCGGCGGTCCGTACCCCTCCAGGAGCGCGCGCAGGGTGTCCCGGCGCATGCGCTGCTCGGTCTCCGTCGCGTTCAGCGCGCGCAGCAGGTGCGGGGCCGCCAGCCGCGCCGCGTCCCGCAACGCCGACTCGGCCTGCTCCGACAGGCCGCCCTCCGGCTCGATCGCCCACAGCGTCCCCAGTGGCAGCGTCCCCGCCCGCACCGCGACCGCCGCACGCGCCAGCTCGTCGCGGGCCCGGGGGAACCGAACCACGCCGTCGGCCGCCAGCACGTCGCGGTACTGCTGCCGCTGTCCCGGGTCGTCAGGAACCCGCCGCTCCAGGATGCCGCGCTCGCGCAGACTGTCGATGCGCTGACCGGGGACGTTCGAGTAGGCGACGACATGCTGGTCCAGGTCCTCGACCGCCACCGAACCGCCCACCACCGCGGCCACCGCGTCGGCCAGCGAGAACAGCTCCTCGCTTCCGGCGGGGGCCGACGGGGACAGGTCACCCACCCCGTACGCCGCGAGCGCGCAGCCGATCTCCGCATCCACATACCGCCACGGCATCGCGTCCCCGGCGGCAAGCACCGCCAGGGAGCACCGCTCGGCCTCGGCAGTCAGCCGATCCGCCTCCTGGCCACGGCACTTGACGACCACCCCCGCGTATCCCTGCGCCGCCGCGCGGCGCAGCACGGTGCCCGTACGCGGATCGGCCACGTCCGCGCCGACGAGCAGCAGCAGTGCCGACGGGGCCGCGGGCAGCGGGTCGCCCGGGTCGTGGATGACCGTGCCGCGCACGGGGACGTCGAGGCCACCGGGCGCTGCGAGTACGCGGAGGGGACCGGTGGAGCCGACCAGGAAGCGCAAGGACCCCGCGGCCCGGCCGTCGGGGATTGTCCGATCAGACAACAAGGGCCTCGATTCCTGGGGCGGGACACCGGTGAAGGCGACGGGGGAAGCCGTCAGGATAGGCCCATCGACCAGGGACAGGAGCCATCGCCCATGAGCGCCACGACCGCCACCCCAGACATCGTCGAACTCTTCCCGAAGGGGACAGATCTCGCCCCGGACGGCGAGATCATCGTCGGCGGATGCCGCCTCGACGACCTCGCCGAACGCTTCGGCACCCCGGCCGTCATCGTCGACGAGGGTGCTCTCAGGGCCCGTGCGCGCGAGTACGTGGACGCCCTGAGCCGCCATTGGCCGAACGGACAAGTCGTCTTCGCTTCGAAGTCCTTCCCGTGCACCGCCGTCGTCCGGGTGATGGTCGAGGAGGGGCTCGGCGTGGACGTCGCCGGCGGCGGGGAGCTCGTGGCCGCGCTCGCCGCGGGCGCCGACCCGGCCCGGCTCGTGGTCCACGGCAACGCCAAGACCGACGAGGAACTCGCCATGGCGGTCGGCGCCGGAGCCGGCACGATCGTCATCGACAACTTCGACGACATCGACCGCCTGGAGAAGATCGTCACGGACGAGCAGCGCGTCCTGATCCGTGTCATCCCGGACGTCGAGGCTGACACCCACGAGGCGATGGCCACCGGCCACGCCGGTTCCAAGTTCGGCCTCTCCGTGCCCGACGCCGTGCGCGCCGCGGCCCTGCTGCGCGCCAGTGACCGGCTGCGCCTCGACGGCGTGCACGTCCACGTCGGCTCGCAGCTCCTCGACACCGCCCCGTTCGCCCGCGCCGTCGAGGCCATCGCCTCCCTCGGCGAGCTGGGCGAGCACGCCGTGTACGACCTGGGTGGCGGCCTGGGCGTCCGCTACACGTACGCGGACCAGGCGCCGACGGTCGACGAGTACGTACGCACCCTGACCGACGCCGCCCGCGCCCACCTCCCCGCGAACGCCCGGCTGATCATCGAGCCCGGGCGGTCCCTGGTCGCCGAGTCGGCGCTCACCCTCTACCGCGCGGTCACCGTCAAACGGGGCCGTCCCCGCGCCCTCGTCGCCGTCGACGGCGGCATGGGCGACAACCTCGAACCGATGCTGTACGGCCAGCGCTTCGAGGCGACCGTCACCTCCCGCGTCGGCGGCGGCGAGCCCTGCGACCTGGTCGGCCGCCACTGCGAGTCGGGCGACACCCTCATCCGTGACGTACCGCTGCGGGCACCGGCCGTCGGCGACCTGATCGCGGTACCGGTCACCGGCGCGTACTGCTACTCGATCTCCAACAACTACAACGGCGCCCGCCGCCCCCCGGTCGTCTTCTGCCACGACGGCGAGGCCCGCGCGGTGGTCCGCCGCGAGACGTACGAGGACCTGCTGCGCCGCGACCAGTGACGGCGTCCTCATAGGGGAGTGGTGGCTGACGGCCGCCGGATCCCCGGGCTACACCGACCGGGCGACGGCCGCCACCACCTGGGCCGTCGCCAGGCCGAAGCCGCGGACGGAGGAACCGGCGACGCAGCGGCCCGCCGCCGGGTCGTACACGCAGCCGAGCACCCCGGCGTGATCGGTGGCCTGTTCGCTGAGTGCGCAGTCCCAGCCGTGCGCGCGCAGCGCTTCGTGCAGTTCCCGCGAGGAGTCGACGGAGACGGAGGCGTCGTCCGTGCCGTGCACGAGGCGTACGGGCACACGTGCCGTCGCGCGCCCGAGCGCCTGAAGGGGCACGACTCCCGTGGTACGGGCCGGGCGCCGGTAGCCGCCCGCGATCCCGACGACCGCGGCGGGTGGCCGGCCATCGACCAGCTCCGGGTCCAGGGCCACCCCCAGCGCGGCACCCGCACCCGCCGACCAGCCGGCGACGACCACCTGCCGGGAGTCGCCGGCGAAGTCGTGGGCGAACCGCAGCGAATCGGTGAGATGCGCGCGGCCCTCGTCGGGGGTGTCCGAACGCCAGTCGGGGACGAGGACGGTGAGGCCCAGTTCGGCGATGTCCTGGGCCAGCGGGACCATCACGTCGCGCTCGTCGGTCCCGATGCCGTGCCACAGAAGGACACAAGGACCGTCGGCCTGGGGCGAGTTGTGGATGTCGAGAGGCTTGTGCTCCCTGCCGGTGGGATAGGACACGGTGCGGATCGTTGCGCTCAAGGCCGTTCCTCCTGGCCGCCGGAATGCTGCATCATGACCCCATCCTTGCCGCACCACCGCCGCGAAGTCTCCCCGGGTGGCCGGGACGGACACCCCCGACCTGCCACGACTGGACAAAGTAGGCTGGATACGCGCATCCGAAGGGACGTCACGTCATCATGAGACTGACCGGACCGGACGGCCGCGGAGTACAGGAGCGGCTGGGAAAGAACCTCTTCGCCCGTGTCGCGGGCCCCGAGGGCCCGAAGAACCGCGTCCGCATCCACCAGACCCCCGGACCACGCTGGTTCGGCCCGGACCGCCCCATCCGCACGGTGCACGGGGACGCGTCCATGTTCATCGGCGGGATCTCGGCCCTGCTGCTCCAGTCGCTCCACCCCCTCGCCATGGCCGCCGTGTCCGCCCACTCGGGCTTCCGCGGCGACCCCTGGGGCAGGCTCCAGCGCACGAGCACCTTCCTGGCGATGACGACATACGGCCCCGCCGAAGGTGCCCAAGAGGCCTGCGACCGGGTGCGGGCCGTCCACGCCCGGGTGCGCGGGGTGACCGCTGACGGCGAGGCCTACCACGCGGGGGACCCGCATCTGCTCGGCTGGGTCCACATCGCGGAGGTCGACAGCTTCCTGCGCGCTCATCAGCGGTACGGCGCCCACCCGCTGACCGGCGACGAGTACGACGGATACGTCGCCGACGCGGCGCGCGTGGCCACCGCGCTCGGAGTCCTGGAGCCGCCCACGAACCGGGAGGAGCTCGCCGAGCGGTTCACGGCGTACCGGCGTGAGCTGCGTGCGACACCGGAGGCGCGCGGCGCCGCCCGCTTCCTCCTCCTCGACCCACCGGTGCCGCTGGTCGCCCGGCTCCCGTACGGGGTTCTCGCCGCGAACGCCGTTTCGCTGCTGCCCAGTTGGGCGGCGGCGGAACTTCGCCTGCCGCGGCTTCCGTTGGTCGACACCGTTGCCGTCCGCCCGCTGGGCCGCGGCGTCACTTCGTTGGTGCGCTGGGCCATGGCGCCCAACCGGCCCCTGCCGGACCCACCGGCGGGCTGACTTCGCCTCGGTGGGGCCGGCCCCGGGCCTCCCGCGTCATTGACCGGTGTACGCCTCCAGTTCGGAGAGCTACGCGGCGGGAGCCACCCGGTGTCGGCGGCGAAGGTGAGCCGCATCAGCAGGCAAGAAGATGCGAGGGATGCGGGCGTCCGCAGCCGTGCGGCGTGCGCGATCGTGCGCGCCGCCTACTCTGGTGATCACGAGTGGCGAGAGAGACCTGCGGGCACTGCTGAGCGGCATGCAGCCGGAGCTGAATCCCGAGCGCTACCGGCTTCATCCGCAGTGCTCCGGCGTTGACGCCGGGGGTGAAGCGAATCATGTGGCAGCGGCGCGGAGCGGCGCAGTGTTGCGGGCCGCGGCGCGGACCAGCGCGTAGCAGGTGAGGGCTGCCGCAAAGCGGCGTGGTTGCCTTCCGGCGGAGCTGGACACGGCCTGGGGCACAGGCGAACTCGTGAGATCAGAGAAGGGCATTGCCCTGCTCGGTGTCGGCGCACACGTGATCACAAGCAGGCGTCGGTGATCAATATGGATCTTCCCTCTGCCCGGCATCACCGTGCCGGGTACGGTTTCCGTTCATGCAGCTGAGGTACAGCTTTCGCTTGTACCCGACCCGCGGCCAGCAGGCCGCTCTGGGCCGGGCGTTCGGCTGCGCCCGCGTCGTCTACAACGACGCCGTGCGTGCCCGGCGTGCCGCCCGCGAGAACAAGCTGCCCTTCCCCAGGGCCGGCGAACTGTCCCGCCGGTTGATCACCGAGGCGAAGAAGACCCCGGAGCGGGCCTGGCTGGGCGAGGTGTCCGCGGTCGTCCTGCAGCAGTCCCTTCGGGATGCCGAGGCCGCGTACAGCAACTTCTTCGCCTCCCTCAAGGGCGAGCGCAAGGGCCCCAGGCTCGGGGAGCCGTCCTTCAAGTCCCGCAAAGACACCCGCCAGGCGATCCGGTTCACCGCGAACGCCCGCTGGAAACTCACCGGCGCCGGACACCTCCTGCTCCCCAAGATCGGTGAGGTGAGGGTGCGGTGGTCGCGCACCCTGCCCACGGTGCCCTCGTCGGTCACGGTCATCAAGGACAGTGCCGGACGGTACTTCGCCAGCTTTGTCATCGACACCGACCCTGCCGCCGACCTGGAGCGCTTCGGGCCCGCCGGCCCCGGCCACCAGACCGGTATCGACCTGGGCCTGAAGCACTTCGCGATCCTCTCCGACGGCACAAAGATCGAAAACCCGCGGTTCCTGCGCCGCGCGGAGAAGAAACTCAAAAAGGCCCAGCGCAACCTGGCCCGCAAGCAGAAGGGATCCAGCAACCGCGAGAAGGCCCGCCTCAAAGTCGCCCGCGGCCACGCGGCCGTCGCCGATGCGCGCCGCGAGTTCCACCACCAGCTCTCCACGAAGCTGATCTGCGATAACCAAGCGATCGGTGTGGAGGATCTGGCGGTCAGGGCGCTGGCGCGCACCCGGATGGCTAAGAGTGTGCACGATGCGGGCTGGTCCCAGTTCGTGACCATGCTCCAGTACAAGGCCCAGCGCTACGGACGCACCCTGATCAAGATCGGGCGGTTCGTTCCCACGTCCCAGACCTGTCACGTCTGTGGTCGTATCGATGGCGCCAAGCCCCTGCACATTCGCGAGTGGACCTGCCCCGGCTGCCATACGGTGCACGACCGGGACATCAACTCCGCGATCAACGTGAAAAAGGCCGCCGGACTCGGTGGTCACAGCCTGTGGAGCGCAGGTAAGACCACGGCCCCGGTCGTGGCACAGCGCAGCGAAACAGGAAGCCACGGACTCCCCGATGCCGCCCGCGTCGCGTAGCGGCGCAGCAACATCAGGGAAGGCCAGAATCCCCGGGCTTCAGCCCGAGGAGCAAGTCAAGTCTTCACCACCGTCGACGGTGCGATTCCGCCCGGCGTCACCCCCGTGGTGACCGTCGCCGAGCGGGAGGCCCTGACGCTGGTGGTCCCGCTGGAGGAGGCCGACACGGCAGGTCTCGCCCACGACTACGTGGCGGGGTGGATCACCCTGCGCGTCCACTCGGCGCTGGAGGCCGTGGGCCTGACCGCAGCCGTCGCCCAGGAGCTCGCCACCGCGGGCCTGAGCTGCAACGTCGTGGCGGGGTTCCACCACGACCACCTCTTCGTCCCGCACGAGCGGGCGCAAGAGGCGGTGGCGCTGCTGGAAGACCTCGCGCACCGTTCGGCCGCCGCGTGACGAAGCCGGGCGCGGGTCACCCGAGAACGCGGCCCTCGAGTGCCGTGCGCCAGGCGGGCGGTGTCGGCTTTTGGGCCGGGGTGTCGCGGCGGCCGCCGCGGGCGAAGAAGTCCTCCAGGGGAAGGGTCGCCGCGCCGACGGTGACCGCGTCGGGGCCCAGCTTGCCCAGTGCGATGGTGGCCTTTCCGGCCGGGTAGGACAGGGCGTACTTCGTGGTGTGCTTCCGGACGTCGTCGAGGAAACGGGAGCCGAACTGGAGCCCGGCCCAGCCGCCGATCAGGATGCGCTCCGGCTGGAAGAGGTTGATCAGGTCGGACAGTCCGGCGCCCAGGTATTCGGCCGTCTTGGCCATCACCTCGTAGGCCACCGGGTCGGGGTCGGTCCCGTCGGTCGGGCAGGCGGCGGCGAGCAGCGCCGTCAACTGGGTCTCCTCGTCGACGTGTCGGGGCGGCTGTCCACCCGCCTCGCGCCACCGCTCCAGTACGGACTCGGCCCCCGCGTACGCCTCCAGGCAGCCCGGCGCGCCGCAGCGGCACGTCCGCCCGCCGGCCTGCACCGTCAGGTGGCCCCACTCCAGCGCCCGCCCCTTGCCGTCCGCGAAGAGGCAGGCGCCGACCCCGGTGCCGAAGAGGACGATCGCGGCGCTGCGCGCACCGCGTCCGGCGCCGAACCACATCTCCGCCTGTCCGAGCGTCTTCGCACCGTTGTCGATGAAGTACGGGACTGTGGACGGGAGTTGGGAGGACTCTCGCAGCAGCGCCTCCAGGGGGACCGCGTCCCAGCCGATGGTCTGGCAGTGGACCACGGCCCCGGACTCGGGGACTCGTTCGACGACGCCGGGGACGCCTATGCCGATCCCGAGAAGGTCGTCGGCCGGCACGCCGGCCTCGGCGAGTACCCGTTCGATGCCGCTGCGGATGTGTTCCACGATGACGGCGACGTCGTACCCGTCGCCCGTCAACGGGATGTCGGCGCGGGCGAGTTCGGTGAGGGTCACGTCGAAGACCTCCACGCGGACGCGGGTCTCGCCGACGTCGATGCCGATCAGGTTGCCGCTGCGCGGGCTGACGCGGAGCAGGATGCGCGGCCGGCCGCCGTCGGAGTCCAGGCTGCCCGCCTCCTCCACCAGGCCGTCGGCGGCGAGTTCGGCCACGACGTTGCTGACGGATCCTGAACTCAGACCCGTGAGAGGGCCGAGTGCCTGGCGGCTCGTCGGGCCGTCGAAATACAACTGTTGCAGTATCACCGCGCGGTTGGCTCTGCGCAGGTCACTCACCGTGCGTCTGCTCAGCCGATCCATCTGGGCTCCTTCCTGACCTGCGACAGATGCAAGGTACCCCTGCTGAAACCCTTGACGCGACCTTTCCGCGCGGTTTAACTCACAGCCTAAATTAAGTCGTGGGTGACTTCAGGAACTGAACGCCGAGCGCTTCGGCCTGCAGACCCGCGCCCCGGCTTGGACGCTCCTGAGGAAGGGACACCTGGAGCCATGCGAAGAATTCGAGCACTCGCCAGTAGCGCGGTCGTCGTCTCCCTGCTGGCCGCCGCGACCGCCTGCGGCGGGGGTTCATCCAGTGAGGGATCGAACGAGTCGCCCAAGACCCTCACGTACTGGGCGTCCAACCAGGGGCCGAACGTCGAGGCCGACAAGAAGATCCTCCAGCCCGAACTCGACAAGTTCGAGAAGCAGACCGGCATCAAGGTCAAGCTGGAGGTCGTCCCCTGGTCGGACCTGCTCACCCGCATCCTCACGGCGACCACCTCGGGCGAAGGCCCCGACGTCCTCAACATCGGCAACACCTGGTCGTCCTCGCTCCAGGCGACCGGCGCCCTTCTCCCGTGGGACCGGAAGAACTTCGACAAGGTCGGCGGCAAGGACCGCTTCGTCGAGTCGGCGCTCGGCTCGACGGGCGCGCAGGGCAAGGACCCGGCAGCCGTACCGCTCTACTCGATGGCCTACGCGCTCTACTACAACAAGGCGATGTTCAAGGAAGCCGGCATCGCCGAGCCGCCGAAGACCTGGGACGAACTCACCGCGGACGGCGCGAAGATATCCAAGGGCGGCAAGTGGGGACTCGGCGCCGAGGGCTCCAACCTGTCCAACAACATCCACCAGGTGTTCGTCCTCGCCAAGCAGCACGGCGGCGACTTCTTCACCGCGGACGGCAAGGCCGACTTCACCAACGACGCCGCCGTCGCGGCCGTCAAGCAGTACGTCGACATGATGGCCACGAACAAGATCATCGCCCCCGGCAACGCCGAGTACGCGAAGAACCAGTCCCTCAGCGACTTCTCCAAGGGCAAGACCGCCATGGTGCTGTGGCAGGCCGCGGCCACCACGTTCAAGTCGCAGGGTATGAAGGACGACGAGTGGGGCGTCGCCCCGGTGCCGGTCCAGTCGGGTGCGCCCGGCGCGGGCAAGGCCACGAACTCGATGGTGGCGGGCATCAACCTCGCGGTCTTCAAGAACACCAAGAACACCGACGGCTCCCTGAAGTTCGTGAAGTTCATGACGAGTGACGCCGAGCAGAAGCTGCTCTGCAAGACCTACGGCTCCATCCCGCCGGTCAAGGCCGCCCAGAGCGACCCGGCCTTCGACCGGCCGGAGCTCAAGGTGCTGCGCGAGACCCTCGCGACCAGCGCCACCGCGCTGCCCCAGGTGTCGAACGAGTCCCAGTTCGAGACCTCCGTCGGTACCGCGGTCAAGAACCTCTTCGCCCAGGCCGCGAACGGAAAGAAGCTCTCGACGGCTGACGTCAAGGCCGAGCTGACCAAGGCTCAGCAGCAGATGGCCAGTCAGTGAGTGATGTGCCCATGACCACCCTCGTGAACTCCCCGAAGGGGGATCCGGCGGTGCGTGAGGACACCCCCGGGGCGACGCGCAGGCCGCGCCGCCCCGGGCGCATCCGCCGCTTGGGGCTGCCGTACCTGCTGCTGCTCCCCGCGCTGCTGCTAGAGATCCTCGTCCACCTGCTGCCGATCGCCATCGGCTTCGTCATGGCGTTCAAGGAGCTGACCCAGAACTTCCTGCGGGACTGGAGCGCGGCTCCCTGGACCGGCCTCGGCAACTTCGACGTGGCCGTCGACTTCAACGAACCCGTCGGAAAGGCCCTGCTCCACTCGTTCTGGATCACCTGCGTCTTCACGCTCATGTCGGTCGGCCTGTGCTGGCTCCTCGGCACGGCGGCGGCCGTCTTCATGCAGGAGACGTTCACCGGACGCGGCTTCCTGCGGACCCTGTTCCTGGTGCCGTACGCGCTGCCCGTCTACGCGGCCGTGATCACCTGGGCGTTCATGTTCCAAAGGGACAACGGCCTGGTCAACCACGTACTCCACGACCAGCTCGGACTCGCCGACGGGCATCCCTTCTGGCTCATCGGCGACAACAGCTTCTTCGCACTGCTGACCGTCTCGGTGTGGAAGGGCTGGCCGTTCGCGTTCCTGATCGTGATGGCCGGCCTCCAGAACATCCCCAAGGAGCTCTACGAGGCCGCCGCCATGGACGGCGCGGGCATCTGGCAGCAGATCCGGCGCATCACCCTTCCCTCACTGCGCCCGGTCAACCAGGTGCTCGTACTCGTCCTGTTCCTGTGGACGTTCAACGACTTCAACACACCGTTCGTGCTGTTCGGGCGGGCGGCGCCCGAGGCGGCCGATCTCATCTCCGTGCACATCTACCAGTCGTCCTTCGCCACCTGGAACTTCGGCACCGGCGCGGCCATGTCCGTACTCCTGCTGCTGTTCCTGCTCCTGGTGACGGGGATCTACCTGGTGCTCACCTCACGAGGGAGGAAGGCCTCCCGTGGCTAGCCCCACCGTCCCCCGCGGCGCTCCGCGCTCGCCCATGGCGTCCCCGCGCTCCTTCATCTGGTCCCGCCGGATCTTCCTGACCCTGCTCACGGGCTTCGTCCTGCTGCCCGTCTACGTCATGATCTCCAGCTCGCTCAAACCGCTGGAGGACGTGTCGGGCAAGTTCCGCTGGATGCCCAGCGGGCTCACCATCCAGCCCTACTTCGACATCTGGAAAACCGTCCCGCTGGCGAAGTACTTCTGGAACTCGCTGATCGTGGCCGGCGCCGCGACGGTCTGCTCCGTCGTGATCGCCGTCTTCGCCGCCTACGCGGTCAGCCGCTACCAGTTCCGCGGCAAGCGCGTCTTCACGGTGACGGTCCTGTCGACCCAGATGTTCCCCGGCATCCTCTTCCTGCTGCCGCTGTTCCTCATCTACGTCAACATCGGCCAGTCCACCGGGATCGCCCTGTTCGGCTCACGCGGCGGACTGATCCTCACCTACCTCACGTTCTCCCTGCCCTTCTCGATCTGGATGCTCATCGGGTACTTCGAATCGGTCCCCAGGGACCTCGACGAGGCCGCGATGGTGGACGGCTGCGGACCCCTCAAGGCGCTGTTCCGCGTCGTCGTCCCGGCGGCGATCCCCGGCATCGTCGCGGTCGCGGTGTACGCCTTCATGACCGCCTGGGGAGAAGTGCTCTTCGCGTCCGTCCTGACGACCGACGCCACCCGCACCCTCGCCGTCGGCCTCCAGAACTACTCCACCCAGAACGACGTGTACTGGAACCAGATCATGGCCGCCTCGCTCGTCGTGAGCATCCCCGTGGTCGCCGGATTCCTGCTGCTCCAGCGCTACCTCGTCGCCGGCCTGACCGCCGGGGCCGTGAAGTGAGCAGTACCCCGGACCGTGTCGCCGACCCCTCGCCCGAAAGGACGTCAGTGTCCAAGCCCATCGACTTCGCCGCTCTCCCGAAGGACTTCGCCTGGGGCACGGCCACCTCCGCCTACCAGATCGAGGGAGCCGTCGCCGAGGACGGCCGTGCCCCCTCGATCTGGGACACCTTCTCGCACACCAGCGGCAAGGTAGCAGGCGACGACCACGGGGACGTCGCCTGCGACCACTACCACCGCTGGCGCGAGGACATCGCGCTGATGAAGCAGCTCGGCACCAATGCCTACCGGCTCTCACTGGCGTGGCCGCGGATCGTGCCCGGCGGCGACGGCCCCGTCAACGCCAAGGGCCTCGACTTCTACGATCAGTTGATCGACGGCCTCCTCGAAGCCGGGATCGAGCCGTCCGTCACCCTCTACCACTGGGACCTCCCGCAGACCCTCCAGGACCGCGGCGGCTGGCCCGAGCGGGACACGGCGAACCACTTCGCCGACTACGCCACCGTCGTCGCCGAACGCCTCGGCGACCGCGTCACCCAGTGGGCCACCCTCAACGAACCCCTGTGCTCGGCCTGGATCGGCCACCTCGAAGGCCGTATGGCCCCCGGGTTCACCGACCTGACCGCCGCTGTCCGCGCCTCGTACCACCTGCTGCTCGGCCACGGCCTCGCCACCCGGGCGATCCGCGCCGCGGCGCCCGACGCGCGCATCGGCATCGTCAACAACCTCTCCACCGTCCAGGCAGCCACCGACCGGCCCGAGGACCTCGCGGCGGCCCACCGCATGGACGGCCACACCAACCGCTGGTGGCTCGACCCCGTCCACGGCCGCGGCTTCCCCGCCGACATGCGCGACGTCTACAGGGTCGAACTACCCGAGCAGGCAGGCGACGTGGAGACGATCGCCGCCCCGCTCGACTGGCTCGGCCTGAACTACTACATGCCGGCCATCGTCGCGGACGACCCCACGGGCCCCGCCCCGCACGCCCGCGAGGTGCGCCGCCTCGGCGTCCCGCGCACCGGCATGGACTGGGAGATCGACGCGAGCGGTATCGAGACCCTGCTCCTGCGGCTCACCCACGAGTACGGCGCCCGCAAGCTCTACGTCACCGAGAACGGCTCCGCCTTCCCCGATGTCGTACGGCCCGACGGCTCCGTCGACGACCCCGGACGCGTCGAGTACCTGGAAGACCACCTCGCGGCCTGCGCCTCCGCCGCCCGCAAGGGAGCACCGCTCGCCGGGTACTACGCCTGGTCCCTCCTCGACAACTTCGAGTGGGCCTACGGCTACGACAAGCGCTTCGGCCTCGTCCACGTCGACTACAAGACGCAGCGCCGCACCATCAAGGGCAGCGGCCACCGCTACGCGGACATCGTCCGCAGGCACCGGCAGGGGAGGGGACTCAGGGACAACGCGGCCTGACGCGTTCCCGCGGCTTTTGCGCCCGTACGCGCACGCATGTCCGCTTGAATGCGTGCGGGATCGCCTCCAGCATGGTCGGGCTGACGAAGCTCGAGGGTGCGGCGGCATGCCGCGAGGAAGGTTTCCCCATTTCTGGATCGGGCGAGAACCGGAATTTCCGGGGGCGGCGCGGTGCGCGGCGGCGTGCCTGCCTCGGCGCGCTGAGCGGACTGCTGGCCGGTTACGCGGCCCTGGCCGCCGCCGAGCTGACGGCGGCCGTCGTCCGTCCCCAGGCGAGCCCCGTGGTGGCCGTGGGAGGCGCCGCCATCGACCGCACGCCGACCGCGCTCAAGGACTGGGCGATCCGGAATTTCGGAACGCACGACAAGCTCGTTCTGCAGCTCGGCATCCTTGCCGTGCTGGCCGTCCTCGCCGTGGTCCTGGGCCTCGTCGCCGTCCACCACCGCCGCGTCGGATCTGCCGGCGTCCTGCTGTTCGGCGTGATCGGCGCACTGGCGGCCACCACGCGCCCCGACTCGACGGGCATCGCCGACGCCGCGCCGTCCGTGGTCGGCGCGCTGGTGGGTGCCTGGCTCCTGTACGCGCTCAGCGGACGCGCGCGCTCCACGCCGACCGAGGAGCCACCCGAGGGCAGCACCGAACCCGGATGGGACCGGCGCGGGTTCGTCACGCTCGCGACGGCCGCCGCCGTCATCTCCACCGGCGCCGGGCTGCTGGCCCGGTCGTCGCGCGGCACGCAGGACGTGAACGCCGTGTCCTCACGCAACGGCGTCAAACTGCCCGTTCCGGCGTCTCCGGGAAGACCCACTCCGGCGGGCGCCCAGTTGGCGATCCCCGGCATCGGCGCGTTCACCACGTCGAACAAGGACTTCTACCGGGTCGACACCGCTCTGGTGGTGCCGATGGTGGACGCGATGAAATGGCGGCTGCGGATCCACGGCAAGGGCGTTACCCGCCCCGTCACCCTGACCTTCGACGACCTGCTGCGAAGGCCGCTCATCGAACGCGCCATCACCCTCACCTGCGTGTCGAACGAGGTCGGCGGCTCCCTGATCGGCAATGCCCGCTGGATCGGCGTACGCCTCGCGGACGTGCTCGCGGAGAGCGGCGTCAGACCCCCGTCGAAGGGCGGCCCCGCGGACCAGCTGGTCGCGCGTTCCGTCGACGGCATGACGATCGGCAGCCCCGTCGAGGACATCATGGACGGGCGCGACGCGATGCTGGCGCTGGGGATGAACGGTCAGCCCCTGCCGTTCGCACACGGCTTCCCCGTGCGCATGCTCGTCCCCGGCCTGTACGGCTACGTGTCGGCCTGCAAGTGGATCGAGGACATCGAGCTCACCACCTTCGCCGACTACGACGCGTACTGGGTGAAACGGGACTGGGCCCAGCAGGCACCCATCAAGACGGAGTCCCGCATCGACACCCCCAAGCCCTCCGTGAGCCGCGAGGCCGGCACGGTCATGGTCGCGGGTGTGGCCTGGGCGCAGCATCGCGGGATCGAGAAGGTCGAGGTCCGCGTCGACGACGGCCCTTGGGAACGGGCGACCCTCGCGGCGGAGGACACCCGCGACACCTGGCGCCAGTGGTCCTACCCGTGGCAGGCGACCTCCGGAGGACACCGACTCACGGTCCGCGCGACCGACGGCACGGGCCGGACGCAGACGGCGGATCGCGCCGACCCCGTACCGGACGGGGCGAGTGGCTACCACTCGATCCGAGTGGAGATCGGCTGACGCCGGTGAACGGCGACGGACCACGGTCCGTCGCCCTTCACGGTCGGGTCAGGGGTACGAGACCACGGTCGAGGGCACGGTGGACGTGCCGGACGTGGCGGCGCCGATGTCGTTGATGACGTGCTCGTACTGGCCCTGGCCCCCCAGGGACACGACCAGCAGGTCGTGGAACTTCACCCCCGACGTGTTGGGCGCGGCGAAGCCGTGGTCCTGTCGGATGGTGTTGTCCGACGTGTAGTTGCAGTAGCTCCCCAGTCCCCAGCCCTCGTGCGTGGTGACGGAGTCGGCGACCTTGTACGCGGCGAATCCCTTGACGTTGCCGTCCTGGACGGCGGCCTGGTTCGGGGCGTCGTACGCCTTCTCGTTCTGGAAGAAGATCGTGCGGCCGCGCTGGCCGGCCCAGTACACGTCGTACTTGTTGAAGTGCTCGACGAACAGGCCGGTGGCCAGCACGTCGTCGCCGTTGACGCGCACGCCGTAGTCGGCGCGGTTGGTCTCCCAGCCGACGCCGTCACCGTGGTCGGCGCGCCAGACCCAGGTGTGATCGATGATCGTGTGCCGGCTGTTGACGACGATGCTGGTGGTTGCCTTGCCGGGGCCGGCGCCGCCGATCCGCACGAAGACGTCCTGGACGGTGATGGGGTTGGCCGAGTGGTCGGCGGACGCCCCGGAAGGCCCGACTTCCAGCAGGGTCTGCGAGTTGACCGCTCCCGCGTCGATCAGGAACCCGGCCAGGCGCACCCCGTCGACGTCGGTCACCTTCACCGCCGTGACGCCGTTGTCCGGGATGAGGGTGGCGTAGCCGAGGCCGAGGACCACGGCGTTGGCGCGCTTCACCTCTATCGCCGCGTCGAGGTGGTAGATCCCGGGCGTGAGAAGGAGGTTGAGGCCCTGGTCGAGCGCCGCGTTGAGGGTGGCGGCGGTGACACCGGGCTTCGCCACGTAGAACTGGGTGAGCGCGAGCGAGGTGCCCCGGGGTGTGCCGCTGCCCCAGGTGGTGCCGCGCGCGTCGGTTCGCTTCTCGGGCAGGAAGACCTTGTAGTCGGCGCCGTCGAGGTACAGGAACGGCTTTTCGCGGGACACCGGCGTCGTGTTGAGCGTGGTGTACGGCGGGTCCGGGAAGCTCTGGGCGGGGGCGCCCTCGACGCCGGAGAACACCATGTTCCAGACGGCGTTGGTCCAGCCGCCGACGGAACTGTCGCGGGTGTACCACTGCTGCTGCGAGTACGGCCCGACCGTGCCGTCGATGCGGCTGTCGGCGATGTAGCCGCCGCTGGCCCAGCCGTAGCCGTCGGGGGCGAGGTTGAGGCCGCCTCTCACGTGCATACGGCGGAACGGCGCGGCCTGGGCGACGGCCCAGCGGTTGGTGCCGTTGACGGGGGTGAGGGCGAGGTTCTCGGCGGAGCGCCAGAAGTTCTGGGTGGCGTTGCCGTTGAACCAGCCGGCGTCGACCGTGACATCGCCGTTGATCGAGGTGTCGTCGGGGGACAGGCCGAGACCGGCGATCGAGGTGTAGAAGCCGAGTTGGGCGTTGAGGCCGTTGTACGCGCCTGGCTTGAACAGGAACGCGTAACGGCCGGAGCCGAACTGTGCGGACTCCTGCTGCTTGAAGATCTCGTCCAGCTTGGCCTGGATGCCAGGGGTGGAGGGGTCGAACACGATCACGTTCGGGCCCAGGTCACCGCCGCCGGGCAGTGGGTCGGCGGCGGGCGCCGCGGAGGCGGGGGACCCGAGTGCGAGGAGGCCGGGAACGGTGGCCGCGGTCGCCGCCATGACGCCGAGAACGGTCCGGCGCGAGGGGGTGACGGTACCGGCTGTGGGCGAACTGGACGTGGTTGAGGGGTTCGTGGGGGGTGTGAGCATAGGGCGGCTCTCCTGGTTCAGTAAATGAACGAATGAGGGGGGTGGGAGCGCTCTCTTGGGGTCGAATGCTTCATCTGTGTGAACGATGCGTCAAGACTTAAATCCAGAATCATCGAAATTAGTGGCGGGCGTGGGGCTGTTGGGGATCGCGTCGAGTCGCCCAGCCGCTCTCGATGCCCCAACACCCTTTCAACGAAGAGGTGTTGGCCGTTTCCTGACACGGTCATCGCCCATCTGTGGCAGGGCAGCGCGGACGGTGCGTTCGTGTCTCCACCCACGCCGAGGACCCGCTGCCGGAGCTCCTCGCCGCCGAGCATCTGCTGTCGCGGGGGCGCCGCAGGGTGGCGACGGTGGCGGGGCCTCTGGACGTCCCGGCGGGCCAGGAGCGGCCGGCGGGGTTTTGCGACGGGATGGAGGGGGCGGCGTCCCTTACGTGCCGATCGCCGAAGGCGGCTTCACTCTCGACAGCGGGGCGGCCGCGATGGAGCGGCTGCTCGGCCAACACCCCGACATCGGCAGGGTGTTCGCGGCCAACGACCTGATGGCCCAGGGCGTCTGTCAGGTCCTGCGGGAACAGGGGAGGCGGGTGCCGGAGGACGTCGCGGTCGTCGACTTCGACGACTTGAGCGAGGCCGCCATCCGCAAGCCGCAACTGACCACCGTTCGCCGGCCGGTGGAGGAGACGGCCGGAGTGATGGCCCGCCTCCTCAAGGAACACATCGAGGGCACGCGGAGCGAGCCCACGTCCCTGATCTCCGAGCCCGAACTGGTGCTCCGGCAGTCGGCGTGGACCCAGTGGGCGGAGAGGGGCAGGGCGCCCCTCTCCGCCCGTCCGACCCGTCAGTCCTGTGTCGAGGTGAGGAACACGGAGCGCAGCTTGAGGCTGTCGGTGGCCGGCCTGCCGTGCGGACGCAGTGTCCAGGAGTCGCCTTCGCAGTCGGGCCCGGTGAAGACCATGGCCCACTCGTCCGTGTCGTTGTGCGGGGCGAACGCCGGTTCGGAGGAGCTCGGGTCGGCGACTTCGGGGAGGGTGACGCACTGACGGCTCGGCAGCTCGTGGAGGGTGACCGACTGCGCCCGGCCGTTGAGCCCGACGAACTTGTACGAGAAGTCCCCGGTGGCTGCCTGGGCGGAGGCCGGAAGGGTCAGCGCGAGGGCGAACGCTGCGAGGGATGCGGCAACGGTGGAGCGACGGCGCATGGACGGCCTCATCATTCGGTGCTTGGGGAAGGTCCATGGCAGCTTCGCCCATGGGCCCTCCCGTCACGCCGGCGACAGAAGCCGAAAGGATTCACTGTCGCCCGTTCGGCGGAACTCCCCGAGGCATACCTGGGACGTCAAGCGTACGAGAACGCTTACGGCGTACGGCCGTTGAGGGCGAGACGGCCGGCGACTTCGGTGGGGAGCGGCGCGAACCCCAGCAGGCCGCTCACGATCCGGCCGGTCTGGCGGTGCCAGGAACCGGCCTGCCGCAGCATCGCGTGGTCGCCGCCCGGCATCAGCAGCGTGCAGGCTTCGGCGCCCGCGGCAGAGGCCCGGTCGGCGTAGTCGACGGAGGCCTCGGGATCCGTCGTGCGGTCCCGGTCGCCGTGGAGCAGCACCACGCGCCGGCCGCGCAACTGCGTCACCGGCTCACCCTCCGGACACCACGGAGCGAGTCCCACCACGCCTTGGACGAGCCGATGGCCGCCGGCGCGCAGCGCCGCACGTCCGCCCATGGAATGACCGACCAGCACGGTCGGCACGTCCCCGGCGCGTACGGCCAGTTCGTCCAGCGCCCGCAGCGCGTCGCGGAGCGGATCCTCGCGGTCACCGTTCCAGCCCCGGCAGCGATAACGGACGCTCCCCACCAGCAGCCCCGGGTCCTCGCAGGCCCGCTCGACGGCCCGGGCGAACGGACGCATGCGCGCACTCGCGAGACTCAACCACGGCACCGCTTCCGTCCCCTCGGAGCGGCCACCGTGCAGGACGAGCACCGCGGCCCGCGGCGGTTCGAGGGCCACGGGTGCCACGAGTGCCGATCGCGGATCGTCGTCCCATACGAGCACGCTGTCTCCCCTTCGTCGTGCCCCGGCCACGTGGCCCGGCGCTGCGAGGCCATCATGACGAATCCGTAGCCGCGGGCCGAACGGATGGGTGCGAGGCAGCTCGCGCGTCAGCGACGGGCGAGCTGCCGCTCCCCTTTCGTCCCGGGCTCGTACGGCAGTCCGTAGTGCCGGAACAGGGGTTCCTCGTCCTCAGCGGGCAGCACGTCGTCCGTGCCGATCGACGGGCACTCCTTCGCCAGCGCCTTCGCGTAGCCGACCTTGACGTAGGTCGGCCCGACGACCGCGCCGTCCAGCGGTACGAAGACGAGCCTGTGCCGCGTGGGGAGGCCGATCAGGACGGTGGCCATGGCCGGCTCGTCGGTCCGGGTGTTCACGTAGACCGCCTCGAGCGTGCCGATCTTGTGGCCGTCCGGGTCGACGACGTCGTAGGAGCGCCATTCACGGACATCCGCCGCCTGGATCATCGTGGAGCCCCTCTGCGTCAGGCGAACATGCCTGTCCTGAGCTTGGTGAGGGTGCGGGTCAGGAGCCGGGAGACATGCATCTGGGACACGCCGATCTCGGCGCCGATCTCCGACTGGGTCATCTCCTGGCCGAAGCGCATCTCGAGGATGCGGCGCTCACGGCCGTCGAGCTGTTCCAGGAGCGGCGCCAGCGTGTGGAGGTCCTCCACCGTCTCCATGGCCGGATCCGGTTCGCCGAGAACGTCGGCGAAGGTCCTCGACGCGTCGGTCGGGTGCTCGCCGGGATCGCTCGGCATGTCGATGGAACCCGCGGTGTAACCGTTCGAGGCGACCATGCCCTCGAGCACCTCGTCCTCGCTGAGTTCCAGGTGCTCGGCGAGCTCCTTGGGAGTCGGCTCGTGGTCCAGGACGGTGGACAGCTCGTCCTTGCCCTTGGCCAGGTCGACGCGCAACTCCTGGAGCCGGCGCGGCACATGGACGGCCCAGCTGGTGTCGCGGAAGAAGCGCTTGATCTCGCCGACGATGTACGGGACGGCGAAGGAGGTGAACTGGACCTCGCGCGACAGGTCGAACCGGTCGATTGCCTTGATCAGGCCGATGGTCCCGACCTGCACGATGTCCTCCATCTCGCCACTGCCACGGTGGCGGAAGCGGGACGCCGCGAACTGGACGAGGGAGAGGTTCATCTCGATCAGCGTGTTACGGGCGTACTGGTAGTCCTCAGTGCCCTCTTCGAGTACCTGGAGCTGCTCGAAGAACACCCTGGAGAGATCCCGTGCGTCCTTGGGCGCGACCTTGCCGGCGTCTTCGACCCACGGAAGCCCACTCGCGCCGACGGTGGCGTCGGCGTCGTGCGTCGTCGTGGCCTGCGCTCGCGCATCTTCATGAGCGTGCACCGAACTTGCCGTCATGTCCCTGCCTTTCGTCTCGGTCCCGTGCCAGAGCGTGTGCCCTCGTGCGCTCCGGTTATGCCTTCCGCCGGGGGAAGCGGCGTGGACCGGCCGGAACCTGACCTATCTCTGTCCCAGGTAGGCGTGGGACATCTGCTCGGTGAAGTAGTCGCCGTCCTTGGGGCGTCCAGGGGCCCTTCGGTTCGGCTGGTGCGCGGGTTCCAGGTGGGGAATGTGCTTGGAGCAGTGGACGTACGCCTCCTGCACGGTGAGGTGTATCCACATCTCGGCCTGCCGCCCCGGGGCCGAATCGCTGGGCAGCGTGGGGCAGATGGCCCGTAGTTCACGATCGCTGACCAGTTGGGCCGATCCGTTCACGTGCAGCCCTATGTGGTCATGGGTGAAGTCGATGAAGAGCAGGCCCATATGGGGGTTCTCGGTGATGTTGCCCGCGCTGGCCATGACTCCGTTGCCCCGGTACTCCGGGTAGGCGAGATGGAGGTCGTCGAGGACCGTGACGAACCCGGGCGGCCCGGCACGGAAACTGGCGTCGCAGTGACCACGTGTGTCCGCCGTGGACAGGAACACCATGGTCTGCCGGGCGATGAACTCGCTCATCGCCGGCGTCAGACGGGGCTGGACCTGACGGTCGTAGAAGTCATCGGCGCGCTCGCTCGTACCCATGTGGGCCTGCAGGGCGCGTTCACCCTGGGAGGGCACGGGGTGGGGGGTGTGGGGGCGGAGGGGCATGCCGTGATCACGTCTCAATCGCCAGGGGTGGACAACGAGCGAGCGTGGCGCCCACTCGAACTGTGGGGCCACGCTAGGCCATTGTCGATCCGCGGATGAGACGGTTCCGCCAGGAACAGGCGCCGGCTGGCGCTACGCGGCGATCACAGCGGCGCCGACGCGGCCGCCGTCGACGTCCACGACCGTGCCGTGGACGAACGCCGACTCGTCCGAGGCCAGCCAGACCGCGGCGTGCGCGATGGCGTCGGGCGTTCCGATCGTGCCGAACGGCGTGCCCTTCATCATGATTTCGCCCGGGTGCGGCTCGCCGCCCTCGGCCGCGCGGGGGACGATCACGCCGGGTGAGATCGCGTTCACCCGCACCCCCTGCGGACCGAACTCCGCCGACCACGCGCGCGTGAGCGTCTCCATGGCTCCCTTGGTGGAGCTGTAGAGCGACCCCACCGGGACGCCCAGGCGGGCGATCCAGGAGCCGAGATTGACGATGACTCCGCCACCGTTCCGTGCCATCTCCGGGGCGACATCCGCGGTCAGGAAGAAGGGCGCCTTCACATTCACCGCGTAGACCTGGTCGAAAGTCTTCTCGTCCGTCGTGGTGGTGGTCCCGGGCGGGTAGATGCCCGCGTTGTTCACCAGCACGTCGAGGTGCCCGCCGAGCGCCTCTCGGGCCTGCTCCGCGAGGCGGCGGGAGGCATCCGCGCTGCCGTCGAGGTCGGCCTCGACGAAGTCGGCCCGCCCTCCGGCCGCGCGGATGCCCTCGACGACGTGCTCGCCGCGCTCCCGATTGCGCCCCGATACGACGACACGGGCCCCCTCGGCGGCGAACGCCTCGGCGATCGCCTTTCCGATGTTGCTGGTTGACCCCGTGACGAGTGCGGTCTTGTCCTGCAGTCGTCCACTCATGGCCGGCTCTCCTCGGTCTCGGTTCTCCCGCTCACCGAGCCGGTCGGGAACACCGCCCGACCTGGCCCGGCGGTCCGTTCATCCGGACCGTGAGGCCGACTGTGCTCCGATGAAATTGGACCCGCAAGTCCAGTTTCTGCGGCCCGGCCTAGGCCTTGACCTCGGCCGGTGCGGCAGCCGGTTCGGTGCCCGCTTCGACGGGGGTGGCGCGTACGGCCGGGATGACCGCAGCGATCAGCGCGGCGACGAGCGCGACGCCTCCGCCGACGATGAGAGCTGTACGGAAACCGGCCTCGGAGCTGAAGCTGTAGCCGCCCATGGTGGTCGTCATCTGGGAGAGGATCACGCCGATCACCGCGGCGCCGACCGAGGTGCCGAGGGAGCGCATCAGCGTGTTGAAGCCGTTGGCGGCGGCGGTCTCCGAGAGCGGCACCGAGCTCATGATGAGCGCGGGCATGGAACCGTAGGCGAGTCCGACGCCGCTGTTGATGACCATGCAGACCACCATGAGACCCAGGCCGGAGCCCATCAGCGCGAGCGACAGGCCATATCCGGCGGCGATCACCAGGACACCGCAGATGAGCGTGAACTTCGGGCCTCGGGCATCGGTGAGCTTCCCGCCGAGCGGGGAGACGATCATCATCATGATGCCGCCGGGCGCCATCCACAGGCCCGCCGCGAGCATCGACTGGCCCAGGCCGTAGCCGGTGGCCTCGGGGAACTGCAGCAGCTGCGGGATCACGAGCATGCTCGCGTACATACCGAAGCCGACGAAGATCGAGGCGACGTTCGTGAACAGCACGCGGGGCCGGGCGGTCGTGCGCAGGTCGACCAGCGGGTCCCGGGTGCGTGTCTCCCACCAGCCCCAGCTCAGCAGTACGAGGACGGCCGCGGCGAAGAGTGTGAGCGTCGTCGCCGAGCCCCAGCCCCATTCGGCGCCCTTGGAGACCGCGAGGAGAAGGCAGACGAGGCCGACACCGAGACCGAGCGCGCCGGGTGTGTCGAAACGCTGACCCTTGGCGCTCGCCGGGACGTCCGGAATGAGGAACCAGATCAGGGCGGCGATCAGTACGGCGAGGACGGCCGAACCCCAGAACAGCACACGCCAGTTGGCGTACTGGGCCACTGCGGCGGCGATGGGCAGGCCGAGGCCGCCGCCGATGCCCATGGACGCGCTGACCAGGGCGATCGAGGAGCTGAGCTTCTCCTTCGGCACCACGTCCCGCAGGAGGGCGATGCCCAGCGGCACCATGCCCATCCCCATGCCCTGCAGACCGCGTCCGACGATCATCGGCGCGACGGAGGACGACAGCGCACACACCACGGAGCCCGCCATGAGCGGGACCGAGCATACGAGCAGCATGCGGCGCTTGCCGAGCAGGTCGCCGAGACGTCCGGTGACCGGCACGCACACGGCTCCCACCAGCAGGGTCACGGTGATGACCCAGGCGGCGTTCGACGACGTGGTGTGAAGGATCTTGGGCAGCTCCGCGATGAGCGGGGTGACCAGGGTCTGCATGATCGCGGCTGTGGTGCCGGCGAAAGCCAGAGTGGCGACCACGCCGCCGGCGCGTGCCGTCGGCTGGGGGGCGTCCATCAAGGGGCTCCTTGCGTGTCTGCGAAATTCGGGTGACTGCGGAGTGTGGGCGTCTGCGGGGTCTGAGCGTCTGCGGGGCGCCGACGGTGAGGCCGGTCGGTATGTCCGTCGGGATGCCCGCGCGGAATCCCGATGGCATCGGTATGCATCGTACACATGTCATGCATGGGGCACATTGTGTGGTGGATACATTCGGCTGTGCGAGGATGGGCGCGGGGGTGTGCACGAGCGCGCGGTGCGACGCCGCGGGACGACAGCAGGAGGCGGCAGACGCATGGCCAGGCCCACGTACGAGCTTGAGTACGAGCAGATGCTGCTCAGCCGGCACGGACTCGTGCACCACAAAGGCGGGCGCCCCGAGAACGGCACCCTTGAGCGCAGCGCCTACGTCTTGCTGAGCCGCATTCGCGTGCAGGGGCCCATGTCCATCGGTGAGCTCAGCGACGCGTTCGGGCTCGACGCCTCCACTCTGAACCGGCAGACCGCCGCCGCGATGCGCGCCGGACTGGTGGAGCGCATCCCTGATCCCGAGGGCGGCATGGCCCGCAAGTTCCGCATCACGGACAAGGGCGCGCGCGTCCTCGACGAGGAACGCGATCACATCGTGGGCAGCCTGGACCGCGTCATGACCGACTGGGCGGACGAGGACATCACGGCCTTCACCACCTACCTGAGGCGCTTCAACATGGACATCGAGCGCCTGGGCGGCCGGCCGTGGCCTCGGCCGTGAGGTGTGCGCCGGTGAGCCGGAGCGCGTGAGGCGGAGCAGGTGCGCCGGAACCGCCGAGGCCGTGTCCCTGGGGAAGTTGGGGCGTCGGGGCCTTCCCGGGAGGTGTCTGCCGTTAGAATCCGCTCTCATGTCGAACCCTGACGAACTGCTCGTCGATATTGCCGGCATGGTGGAGTCCGAGCAGAGCAATCAGATGTCCCTGACTGTGGTGACCAGCGGTGCTGTGATCACCGGACGCCTGGCCCCCGAGGCCGTGTGGAGGCAGCGCGTCTCGGAGGTCCTGACGGACTCGGACCACCTCGGCTCCTTCTCGGAGATCTTCACCGCCGACGAGAAGCCCGATGAACGGAAGCGGGGCGAGACCGATGACGGCCTCGCACCCACTCATCTGCACTTCCATGTGGCCCGGATCCTTCAGGGCACCGTCGGCATCCCCGAGACGGGCGGCATGTACCGCGTCGCGATCCAGGACGTGAGCGCCTGGACCGTGGGCGACTTCAGCTACTCCGACCACTGACCTACGGAGGGGTGCGTTCGCGTCACTCGTCCATGGGCCGCAGCAGCACGGACGCCCCGGGCGCACCTCTCCGCCACCCTGAAAAAGCCCGCCGTGGCCGTCACGAACCAGCCCGCGTCGTCGAGCCCGGCCGACCGCCCGGACGTCAGGCGTGATCAGCGCGAGCTTGCCGACATACAGGTGAACCGCACCACCGTGCGGGAGGAGAGCGCCCAGCCTGATGCAGTGGTGACGGGACTCACCTCCTCGGTCGAATACGTGCACGCGGCGCTGCCCGTCGGCCGCGCTGTGCGGGAACAGAATCCGGGGCCAGGCGGCCGGGGGCGGTGGTGGTTCGGCGTCACCTGAGGGAGGAGGCCTGGACTCGGGCGGGGCACGCCCTGCCCTCGGCCGGCGGCGTGCTCCTTCGGGAACGCGCCCGCGTGAGCCGCGGCCTCTCCTTCGTGGCGTACTTGGTTGACACCCGAGGCGAGCCATAAGGCTCACCCACAGGACCCCATAAGGTGGCCTTATGGGGTCATAGACCCAGCCCGACTACTAACTAAGGTTTGCCTTAGTTTAGGATTCCCTTCGAGTGCCCATGCCACGAAGGGAACCTGATCATGCCTCGCCCTCTGCGGGTAGCCGTTGTGGGAGCCGGCCCTGCCGGAATCTACGCCGCTGACGCGCTGCTGAAATCCGCGGTGGCCGAAGACCCGGGTGTGTCCATCGACCTCTTCGAGCGGATGCCGGCGCCGTTCGGTCTGATCCGGTACGGCGTCGCGCCGGACCATCCGAGGATCAAGGGCATCATCACGGCCCTGCACCAGGTCCTCGACAAGCCGCAGATCCGTCTCTTCGGCAACGTCGACTACCCGGGCGACATCAGCCTGGACGATCTGCGCTCGTTCTACGACGCCGTGATCTTCTCCACGGGTGCGACGGCCGACCGCGCGCTCGACATACCGGGCATCGACCTCGACGGCTCGTACGGCGCTGCCGACTTCGTCTCCTGGTACGACGGTCACCCCGATGTGCCCCGGACCTGGCCGCTCGAAGCGGAGAAGGTCGCGGTCCTGGGTGTCGGCAATGTCGCGCTCGACGTGGCCCGCATCCTGGCCAAGACCGCGGACGAGCTGCTGCCGACCGAGATCCCGCCGAACGTCTACGACGGCCTCAAGGCGAACAAGGCCCTGGAGGTCCACGTCTTCGGCCGCCGCGGTCCGGCGCAGGCGAAGTTCAGTCCGATGGAGCTGCGGGAGCTCGACCACTCCCCGAACATCGAGGTCATCGTCGACCCCGAGGACATCGACTACGACGACGGCTCGATCGCGACCCGGCGCGGCAACAAGCAGGCCGACATGGTCGCCAAGACGCTCGAGAACTGGGCCATCCGCGACGTCGGCACCCGGCCGCACAAGCTGTTCCTGCACTTCTTCGAGTCCCCGACCGAGATCCTCGGCGAGAACGGCGAAGTGACCGGCCTGCGCACCGAGCGGACCGCCCTCGACGGCACCGGCAACGTCAAGGGAACCGGCGAGTTCAAGGACTGGGACGTCAAGGGCGTCTACCGCGCGGTGGGTTACCTGTCCGACGAACTCCCCAAGCTGCCTTGGGACCTGGCGTCGGGCACCGTTCCGGACAAGGCCGGCCGGGTGATCGAGGAGTCCGGTGAGCACCTGCAGTCGACCTACGTCACCGGCTGGATCCGGCGCGGTCCCGTGGGTCTGATCGGCCACACCAAGGGCGACGCGAACGAGACGGTCGCCAGCCTCCTCGACGACCGTGAGAACGGCCGTCTGAGCACGCCCTCCGCGCCCGACCCGGAGGCCGTGGACGCGTTCCTCGACGAGCGGAACGTGCGTTACACGACGTGGGACGGCTGGTACCGGCTGGACGCCGCAGAGAAGGCGCTGGGCGAGCTGGAGGGCCGTGAGCGCGTGAAGATCGTCGAGCGTGAGGACATGCTCAGGGCGAGCGGCGCGTAGCTCCTGGCGACAGCGGTGCCTGCCGTCCCGGCAGGAGGTGGTCAGGAGTAGCTGCTCCGATGGCGTACGGTGGTGTCTACCGACGCGGGGTGGAGCAGCTCGGTAGCTCGCTGGGCTCATAACCCAGAGGTCGCAGGTTCAAATCCTGTCCCCGCTACTGCCGACCAGGGCCCGGATCCAATGGATCCGGGCCCTGGTGCGTTGTCGCCCCGTGCGGCGAGCGCGTTTCAGGCTTGCGTGGGCGCCGCCGCCGGGACGCGCTCCCCGATGATGCGGCTCGCCAGTTCGGCGGCCAGTTCGGGGACGGTGAGGTGCAGTTCGGCCTCCGCTGCGGCCCGTTCGGCCTCGATCAGGGCCTGGCCGTCGGCGAGGAGCGCCTCGCGTTCGCGCAGTCCGTCCTCGCGGGCGGCGGCTATCAGCGCCGCACCTTCCTCGCGCGCCGCCTGCGTGACCCTGGCGGCGTCGCGACGGGCCTCGGCGAGCAGGGCCTGGGCGCCGGCGTGCTCGGCGGAGGCCTCCGCCCGGATCGCCTCGGCGCGCTCCAAGGCGCCTTCGGTACGGTCGGCGCGCTCGGCCAGCACCTCGTTGATGCGGGGCAGCAAGCGCTTGAACCAGAGGAAGACGACGGCGAAGAGGATGAGGGCCACGGCCAGGACTTCGACTTGGGCGTTGAGTGGTCCAAATTTGATCGGCAGAAGATACATGCCCCCTGCTTACCTGCTCATTCGTGCTGCCCCTATGCTCATTTGCGCCAGAGTTGGCGGGATGCCGTCCCTGGGGCCGTGCCGCACCGGAATCGATGTCGTACCCCGGTTCGTCAGTCGTGCCCGGTGCCGTGCGACCGGCCCGCACCGGCCGGTGGGTGCTGAGGTTCGCCCCGGCGCACGGAACCGGGCGCCCGACGGGCCGGGTGGTTCGCGTGTGCGGACGAGGTGAGCTGCCAGGGGACGCTCGTCACCATCACCCCGGGCGTGAACAGAAGGCGGCTTTTGAGCCAGAGCGCCGACTGGTTGTGGAGCAGGTTCTCCCACCAGTGGCCGACCACGTACTCCGGGATGAACACGGCGATGATGTCGCGGGGGCTGTCCCGGCGGATGGCGCGCACGTACTCGACGACGGGCCTCGTCACCTCGCGGTACGGGGAGTCGATGACCTTCAGCGGTACGTCGATGCCGAATTCGTCCCAGCTCTCGCGCAGGGCGGCGACCTCGTCGCGGTCGACGGACACGGTCAGCGCCTCCAGCCGGTCGGGGTGGGAGGCTCGCGCGTAGGCCAGAGCGCGCATCGTGGGCTTGTGAAGCCTGGAGACCAGGACGATCGCCAAGACCCTTGAGGGGGACACGAGTTCGGCGTGCGGGTCCTCGACGGCCAGCTCGGCGGACGTCGTGTCGTAGTGGCGGCGGATGCCGCGCATCATCAGCCACAGCACCGTAGCGGCGAGAACGGCCAGCCAGGCGCCCTCGGTGAACTTGGTGACGAGCACGATCAGCAGGACGAGGCCGGTGACGCACGCGCCGAGGGTGTTGATGGCGCGGGTGGAGTGGTGGCGGCGGCGGACCACGGGGTCGCGCTCGGTCGCCAGCTCCTGGTTCCAGTGCCGCACCATGCCCAGCTGGGACAGGGTGAACGAGGTGAACACACCCAGGATGTAGAGGTGGATGAGGCTGGTGACGTCGGCCTTGAATCCCCAGAGCAGCGCGGCGGCGACGACGGCCAGCGCGAGGATGCCGTTGGAGAACGCAAGCCGGTCGCCCCGGTTGTGCAACTGGTGCGGCAGGAAGCGGTCCTTGGCGAGGATCGAGGCCAGCATCGGGAAGCCGTTGAACGCGGTGTTCGCGGCCAGGATCAGGACGAGAGCCGTGGCGGCTTGGATGAAGTAGAACCCGACGCTGTGCTCACCGCCGAACACAGCGGCCGCCACCTGCGCGATGACCGTGCGCTGCGTATAGCTCGCGCAGTCCCCGTCGAGTCCCGTCAGCCGGCACGCGTCGTCCGTGATGTGCACCTTGCTGATCAGCGCGAGCGTCGTCACACCGACGAACATGACGACGGCGATGACGCCCATGGCCACCAAAGTGGCTGCGGCGTTCTTGGACTTGGGCTTGCGGAAGGCCGGTACGCCGTTGGAGATCGCCTCTACGCCGGTCAGCGCCGTACACCCCGAGGAGAAGGCGCGCAGCACGAGCATCACCAGGGCCAGGCCCGCGAGATGCGTGTCGGACTTCTGGGGCGTGATGCCGTACGCGGCGGTCTCGGAGACCGGCGCGTCCCCCAGGGCGTACCGGATCAGGCCGGTGATCACCATGATCAGCACGCCGCCGATGAAGAGGTAGGTGGGTGCGGCGAAGGTGTTGCCCGACTCGCGTACCCCCCGCAGATTGATCGCGGTGAGGAGGGCGACGAAACCGACGGCCAGCAGGACGCGGTAGTCGTTCAGTGCCGGGAGCGCCGAGATGATGTTGTCCACGCCGGAGGCGACGGACACCGCCACCGTCATCACGTAGTCGACCAGCAGCGAGGCGGCGACCACGAGACCGGCCGACGGCCCCAGGTTGGTGGACGCGACTTCGTAGGAGCCGCCGCCGCTCGGATACGCGTACACGACCTGCCGGTACGAGAGTACGACCACCGCCATCAGCGCCACCACGGCCGCGGCGATCCACGGCGTGAAGTGCAGATAGGTGAGTCCGCCCAGGGTGAGGACGAGCAGGATCTCCTGGGTCGCGTACGCCACCGACGAGAGCGGGTCGGAGGCGAAGATCGGCAGGGCGAGGCGCTTGGGCAGCAGTGTCTCGCCCAGCTCCTCGCTGCGCATGGCGCGGCCGATCACCAGGCGTTTGAGCAGAGCGGGCATGTTGAACACTGCGTGAGCGTATGGCGGACCGTGCCGCCGTTCGAGCCTGCGAACGTGTCGGCGTGCCGGGGTACACAAATGGTCCTACCGTCCGAGGGGGAGACGAACCCTGTCTCGTCAGGCGGGGTCAGGGACCGGCGTGCCCCTGGAGCGCGTGCGCGAGGCCGTGTTCGGCGTCGTCCGTCAGGGCGCGGTGGCATGCCGTGTCGTACGCGTTGCCACCGGGCCTATCCTGCCGTGCGGTTGCGCGCGGGCCCACCCCCCCAGCGAGAAACGGTCAAAAGCGATCAGTTTCAGTCGGTGACCGGTCGGCCGGTGAAGGAACCGGCGCCGGGTCGGCCGGGCTGGGCGCTCCCGACCGACCGCTGATCGACTGACCGACCCGCCGACCGCCCGCTGACCGACCGACCTGCCGACCGACCGCCCCGTCGACCGGACGGATCGCCCGCAGCGGGCGCGGCCGGGGCATCAGCCGCTGACGGACGCCGCGCCGGTCTCGATGTGGCCCGTGTAACGGCGGGACCACGTCGTGTCCGTGCTGGACGTGATCGTGAAGTCGTACCAGCCGTTCTGGTTCGCCACGGCGTTGAAGAAGTCCTCCGTCGAGCCGCCGGCGGGGACCGCGTAGTTCCACGGCCCGTCCGTGCGGTAGTTGTTCGACGTGATGGTGAACTGGGTCGACGCGGAGCCCGAGTTGGTCAACTTGAACCAGATGGCCATCTTGCCGGTGCCGGACTCCACGGCGTACCGGGCGGCGACCTCGATCGCCTTGCCCGCCTTCGTGGCATCCCCCGTGAAGCGGCGCAGGAAGCGGTTCGGCCCTGCCATCGTGATGTCGTACGCTCCCGCCCCGGAGCCCGCGCCGATGTTGAAGAAGTCCGTGGCCGTGCCGCCCGCGTCGACCGTGTACTGCCACGGCGTCGTGTCACGGTAGGCGTTCGGGTGGATGGAGAGGTGGGCGGCGCTGCGTGCCGGGGAGCCCTGGTTCGCCATGGAGAACCACGCGAGGATCTTGCCGGCGGCACCGAACTCGAAGTGGTCGAGGTTGCCGTTCGGCTGGTACGGGAGGGCGCGCGCGGGGCGGGTGCCGGGTTCCTGGCCGGGCAGGGCGTTCGTCTGCGGCGCGGCGTTGGGCAGTGGGCCGCAGGTGTCGTACCCGATGACCTTGGTGGCGGGCAGGCCGGACGGCATTCCGTACACGGGCCGGGTGAAGTCGAACACGCCGGTCAGGTCGCCGGTGACCTTGCGGCGCCATGCACTGATGTTGGGGCAGGTCGCCGGGGTGCCGAGGGCGGTCGTCCAGGTCTCCATGAACCGCAGGACGGAGGTGTGGTCGAAGACCTCCGAGGAGACCCAACCGCCCCTGGTCCAGGGTGACATGACGACCATCGGGACACGGAAACCGAGGCCGAAGGGGGTTCCGTTGAGGAACTCGCCGGCCGTATCGGCGGGAGGTGACGGCGGGGGGACGTGGTCGAAGAAGCCGTCGTTCTCGTCGTAGTTGAGGAAGAGGACGGTCGAGTCGAACACTTCGGGGGATGCGGCCAGGGCGCGGTGGACGAGGTCCACGAAGTGGGCTCCGTCGCCGGGCGGGGCGTAGGGGTGCTCGGAGAACGCCTGGTTGGCGACGACCCAGGAGACCTGGGGGAGCTTGCCGGCCAGCGCGTCCGCCTTGATCGCGGCGGCGATGTCGTCGGGCGTGGAACCGGTCACCGCGGAGACGGAGGCCATGCCGCGGTCGTGCAGCGGGTCACCGGGCTTGGCGCCGGCGATCTTCGAGAAGTAGGCGAGACCGTTGTCGCCGTAGTTGTCATTGGCATTCTGGTAGACCTTCCAGCTCACACCGGCCCGCTGGAGCTCCTCGGCGTACGTCTCCCAGGTCAGCCCCGACTCATCGCCGCCGTCGTAGCTGGAGCCGTCGACCTTGCCGCTCCACAGGTAGGTGCGGTTGGGCCCGGTGGCGCTGAGGGTGGAGCTGAAGTAGGCGTCGCAGACGGTGTAGTTGTCGGCCAGCGCGTAGTGGAACGGTATGTCGCCGCGGTCCAGGTAGCCGAGGCTGCGCACGTTGCCGACACCGGCGACCCAGTGGTCGAGCCGGCCCTTGTTCCACGCGGAGTGCTGGGAGGACCAGCTGTGCGGCAGGTCGCCGTTGCACTGGGCGAGTGTCTCGCCGTCCACGCCGCCCGCGGCCGGGGTGGAGCTGAGTTTCCACGGGTACTGGCGGCCCAGCCCGTTCGGCTGGTTGAAGACGGGCTGCCCGCCGGAGAGCGTGATGCCGCTGCGGTCGCCGAACCCGCGGACGCCCTTGAGGCGGCCGAAGTAGTGGTCGAAACTGCGGTTCTCCTGCATGAGGATCACCACGTGCTTGACGTCCTTGACGGTGCCCGAGGTGGCTGCCCCCGCTCTGGTGGCGGGCAGCGCGGCGCCGGCCGCGATCCCGGCGCCCAGCGCGACAAAACCTCTGCGGCTGATCGGTGTCATCGGTTCACCCTTGTCTCACGCGTACGTCCTGACACAACGGGCGCAAGAGTGCCGACATTTAATGGTCTGTGACTAGACCTCTACATGGTCGAGTTCGTGAACACCGCGTTCCGGCCGGTGGTCCGCCGGCCGGAACCCGGTCAGGGAGAGGAAGGGCTGTCGGGCGTCGCTGTCGCGATGACGAGGGCGTCGACCGCGAGGGCTCCTTCAGGTGAGACGCGGACCGGGTTGAGCTCGATCTCGCCGATGTCGCCACGGTCGGCGATCAGCTCGGAGACGGCGACGACGACCGCCGCCAGCGCGTCGACGTCGACCGGCCGTTTGCCGCGCCAGCCGGCCAGCAGTGGCCCGGACCGGAGTCGGCGGATCATCTCGCGCGCGGTGTCGTGGGAGCAGGGGGCGAGTTCAAGCGCGAGGTCCTGGGTGAGCTCGGCCTGGACTCCGCCGGCGCCGACCACGACGACCGGGCCGAACGACGGGTCGCGCCGCGCGGCGACGATCACTTCGACCACGTCGGTGCGCCGGTCCATCTCCTCGACCACGTACCCGTGGGACCCGAGCCGCGCCACCATGGCGTCGTACGCGGCGCCGAGCGCGGCGGTATCGCCCAGCCCGGTCGCGACACCGCCGTGCTCCGTCTTGTGCTCCAGCCAGTCGGCTTTGAGTACGACCGGAGCGGAGAGGGACCGCATCGCGCCGCCAGGATCCGGCGCACCCGGCGCAATCCCGACCGCGGGCGGGAACGGGACTCCCGCGTCGGCCAGCAGTCGTCGGGCAACCAGATATCCACCGGCTGGAGGCACTTGATGCTCAGGCGCGGGCGCACGGCCTACGCGCGGACGGGGTGCCTGAGTGAAGCGGTGCGCCGTCGCCACCGCCCGCAGCGCCGCCTCGACATCGGCGAAGGTCGGCACCCCGGACGCGTGCAACTCCTGCACTGTTTCGGTGTGTTCGGCCATCGAGTGGACCACGACCGGAATCGCCCGCTCGGCGGCCAGGGAGCCGATGGCCCGCGCGACCTCCGACTCGGCCGCCTGCTGTTCGGGGATGTCACGACCGTAACTGCCGAAGTAGCCACTGAGCACGACGGCGTCGGTGACCGAGCTGTCGGCGAGGGCGGCCGGTGTCGACGCGTACGTGGAGATGTCGTCCTCACCCGCGCCGGCGAGGTCGACGGGGTTCGCGACCGCGGCGTGCGGCGGCAGCCGGTCCGCGAGGCGCACCTGGACCGCCGGGGGAAACTCGGCGACGGTCAGGCCCAGCCGTGACGCGGTGTCCGCGGCGACGGCCCCCTGTCCGCCGCTGTCCGCCACGATCGCGACCCGACGCCCCCGCACCGGCGCGCATCTGCTCAACAGCTGTGCCGTGTCGACGAGTTGGGCTGGCGTGTCGACGCGGACGGCGCCGACCGTGCGGCAGGCGGCGTCCACGACGTCGATGCCTGACGTCATGGATCCGGTGTGCGAGCGGGCCGCCTGCTGTGCGGCCCTGCTGGCGCCGACCGTCAGCAGGAGCACCGGTTTGCCCGCCTCACGCAGGAGGTCCAGGGCGTCCAGCAGCCCCTCGCCGTCGCCGAAGCTCTCCAGATAGACGGCGACGATGCGGGTGGCTTCGTGGTGGGCCAGGTCGGCGAGCAGTTCGGCGGCGCACACGTCGAGCTGGCTGCCGACGGAGACGAACCTGGAGACACCGATGCCGGCGCTCGCGGCCATCCCCGCGATCTCCAGTCCCAGCTGTCCGCTCTGCGACACGATCGCGAGGCTGCCGGGCGTGAACCGGCCCCAGGCCAGTTCCAGTTCGCTCGACGCGTCGTAGAGGCCCAGGCAGTTCGGCCCGAGCAGCCGGGTCGCGCTCGCGGCGATCACGTCACCGATCGCGGCCTCGTCCTCGATGCCCGCGGTGATCGCGAGCAGGCCGGGCGCGCCGAGCGCGACAGCTCGGGAGACACCGCCGGCCAGGGCGGAGGCGGGGACGGCGAAGGCGACCAGATCGGGGACCTCGGGCAGCGCGTCGAGGCCCGGGAGGGCGGGTCGGCCGAGGACCTGGCCGCCGCGCGTGTTGACCAGGTGCACGCGGCGCCGGTGCGCGCCCGCGACGGCGCCCCGGGCGAGCCAGTGGCCCCACTTGGCCGGGTTGTCGGTGGCGCCGACGACGGCGACCGACTCCGGCGCGCGGAAGACGTCGAGAGTGGTCATGACTTCGCGAGCGCCCGGGAGATGACCAGCCGCTGGATGTCGGAGGTGCCTTCCTCGATCTCCTCCAGCTTCGCGTCACGCATCCACTTCTCGGCGAGGAACTCCTGCGAGTAGCCCCAGCCGCCCAGCGTCTGCACGGCGGCCCACGTGTTGAACATGGCGTTCTCCGAGCCGGTCAGCTTCGCCATCGCCGACTCGGCGGTGACCTTCTCGCCCTGGTCGAAGAGGCGTGCCGCGCGCATCGTCACCAGATGGGCGGTGTCGGCGCGGGTCGCCATGTCGGCGAGCCGGAACGCGACCGCCTGGTGTTCGATGATGGGCACGCCGAACTGCACGCGCTCCTGGGCGTACTCCACGGCCAGGTCGAGAGCGGCCCGGCACAGGCCCGCGCAGGACGCGCCGATCAGGATCCGGGAGGCGTCGAAGGTGCGCATCAGCCCGAAGAAGCCCTGGCCCTCGGCGCCGAGCCGGTCCGCGGCGGGGACGCGCACGTTGTCGAGGAACACCTCGGCGTTGACGATGGCGCGCTGCCCCATCTTGCGCATCGGCCTGCCGACGGTCAGTCCGGGCGTGTCCGGGTCGATGACGAACGCGGTCACGCCGCGCGCGCGGAGCGACGGGTCGACCGTGGCGAACACGACGAACCGCTGTGCGTAAGGGGCGTTGGAGATCCACGCCTTCTGGCCGCTGAGCACGTAGTGATCTCCGTCGCGCACCGCGCGGGTGCGGATGCCGGCGGCGTCCGAGCCGTGGTCGGGTTCGGTGACGGCGAGCGCGGTCAACGGGGGTGTGTCGGTGGTGAGCGGCCGAAGCCACCGCTCCTTCTGCGCCTGCGTGCCGAGTTCGAGGACGGGATCGGCGAAGAAGCCGCTGGAGGTGAGCAGGTTCCCGATGCCGATGTCGCCGTGGCACAGCTCCTGCTGCACGAGCACCTGCGTGACCATGTCGGTCACTCCGCCGCCGCCGAACTCCGCGGGGATCATGAAAGCGGCCAGGCCCGTCCTGGCGGCCTTGTCCCACAGGTCCAGCGGCGACTCGGTCTGGGCGTCGTCGACGGCGCGGGCGCGGGGACGGATCTCGGCGGCGGCGAAGTCGCGGGCGAGCCGGATGAAGTCGTGCTGCTCGGCGGAGAGGCCGAGCGCGTCGCGTACGGGGTAGGGCATGGCGAACTCCGTGGTGGGAGGGTTACTGAGGGGCTGTGACATTCACTGAGGGATGCGCTCGTGCGGGGTCCGGTGCTCGGCGACGGCCGCGGTCTCCTGGGGCGTGCCGGTGAAGAACCGTGGTGCGATGCGGCCGTACGCCAGCATCAGCAGGTAGCCGACGAGGAGCGTCCCGACTCCGATGACGAAGACTCCGCCGATGTGCCAGTGGGGTGCGAAGGGGAGGGTCCAGGAGGTGTAGCTGTTCACCGGGTCCCAGTCGTTCTTCAGGCTCCACAGCCCGGCCGCGACGAGGGTCAGGCCGCCGATCGCGGGCAGGGTGAGGCGCAGCCAGAAGTCGGTGGCGCTGTGTCGCCACTCGGTGCGGTGGGCCCAGGCCGAGGTGAGGCCCGTGAGGCCGTAGTAGAACGCGATCATGAGCCCGCAGGAGGAGACGGCGTCGCCGATGACCTGGCCGTGGCTCAGGAAGTTCATGACGACGTAGCAGACCGCTCCCGCGACTCCGGTGGCGATGGTGCTGAACTGCGGGATCGAGTAGCGCGGGTGGACCTTCGCGAAGATGCGCGGCGCGGCCCCGCGGCCGCCCATGGCCAGGAGCGTGCGCCCCAGGGAGAGCACGGTCGTCTCGGTGGACGCGGCGGCGGAGGACAGCACCATCAGGACGAGCAGATGCCACAGGAAGGAGCCGAGACCGCTGTCGCCGAAGACGGCCCTGCCGATGGCGGAGAAGACGTCACCGAAGTTGTCGGGGTTGCCGAGCCCCGCGCCGGTCGTGCCGATGCCTGCGAAGGCCAGGGTCGCCACGGTCGCGACGAGGTAGAGCACGAGCAGCATGACCGTGGAGGAGACGGCGGCGACGCCGGGTGTCCGGTGCCGGTCGGTGGTCTCTTCGTTGACGGTGAGCGCGGTCTCCCAGCCCCAGTAGATGAACAGCATCAGGACGAGGCCGCTGACGAACGCGCTCGGTGAGGAGATCTCGAACGGGTTGAGCCACGACCAGTGCGGATGCCGTGCGCCGGCACCGGCGTTCCCCGTGTAGACGCGCACGAGGGCGACCACCGAGAAGACCGCGAGCATGGCGAACTCAAGGAAGAGCAGGGCGCGTTGGACGGCGGCGGCCACTTCGATGCCGCGGTAGCAGACGGCCGTCATGAGGGCGATCCAGCCGAGTCCCACGAGGAGGACCCAGGGGCTGGACGGGTCTGACCCGATGCCTTTCGCGCCGAAGAGGATGAACACGTACTGGCCGGCGACCTGGGCCAGGCTGGCCATCACCAGGGTGAACGAGGTGATGATGGCCCAGCCGCCCATGAAGCCGACGCGCGGGCCGAGGACGCGGGTGGCCCAGGTGAAGATGGTTCCGCAGTCCGGCTCCTGGCGGTTGAGGGCGGCGTAGCCGAAGGAGACGAACAGGATCGGGACGAACGCGAGCACGACGATCGACGGCGCCTGGAATCCGACGAAGGCGACGATGAACGCGAGAGTCGCGGCGAGGCTGTAGGCGGGGGCGGCGGACGCCACCGAGAGGATCAGGCTCGTGGTCATGCCGAGGGCACCGGTGCGCAGGCCCTTTTCCTGCGAGCTGTCGGGTGCGGCTTCCGAAGTGGTGTCACGTGACGTTGCCATGGGCGAACCCCCTGTCCGGGGTGGGCGGCGAATCGCAAGATTGATGCGTGGGTCAATGATGCTGTCGGTGGAGGGCGTGTCAAGGTTTCCGGACAGATTCATCGCAACGATTGACTGGTTGATCAGTCTTGCGACATGCTCTGCGGCCATGTGGGAACAGACCGAAATGGACCTGGTCGAATCCGAGGTGGTCGTCGTGGGTGGCGGCTACGCGGGACTGGCCGCAGCTCTTCGACTCCACGACGCGGGTGTCGACTTCACGCTCGTCGAAGCCGCCGACCGGGTGGGCGGCCGCGTGCTCACCGAGATCCGGGCCGGCGACGTGACGCTCGATCACGGCGGCCAGTGGGTCGGCCCGACCCAGACACATCTGCTCGCCCTCGCCGACCGCTTCGGCTGCGCCACCTTCCCGACCTGGGAGACGGGCAAGCACGTCGAGGTGTGGCACGACGGCGGCACCGTCCCCTACCTCGGCGCGGCACCGGCCGACGGCCCCGGCATCGCGGAGTACACCCGCGTCAGCGAAGTCCTCGACGAGCTCGCCCGGACCGTGGACACCCAACAGCCCTGGCGCACACCCCGATTCGCAAAGTGGGACGCCCAGACGGCCGAGTCGTTCTTCCGTGCGCAGACCGACGACCCGGACGCCCGGCGCCGCCTGACACTCGCCGTGCAGGGCCTGTGGTGCGCGGAGCCGTACGAGATCTCCCTGTTCCACGTGCTGTTCTACATCGCCGCCGCCGGCGGGTACGAGCAGCTCATGGAGACGCGGGACTGCGCCCAGGACAGCCGCTTCGTCACCGGCGCGGCGGGGCCGGCCCGCGCCGTCGCCGGCCTGCTCGGCCGGCGCGTCCGGCTCGGCGAGCAGGTGCAGTCGATCGAGTACGACGAGGGCGGCGTCCGCGTGAGGACGGCGTCCACCGTGTTCGAGGCCCGCAGGGCGATCGTCGCGCTGCCGCCCCAGGCGGCCCGCACCATCCGCTTCACCCCGGGGCTCCCCGTCAGCAGGGACGGCTGGCTGTCCCACAGCCCGATGGGACGCGTCGCCAAGGTCCACGCCGTGTACGACGCCCCGTTCTGGCGGGCCGCCGGACTCTCGGGCGTCGCCACGCTCTACGACGACGGGCCGGTCGGCGTCGTGTTCGACAATTCGCCGGACGACGCCTCCCAGGGCGTGCTCGTCGGCTTCGTGTACGGCGACCGCGTCACCGACTGGAGCGACCTCGACGACGCCCGCCGCCGCGCGGCCGTACTGGAGAGCTTCACCACCGTCGTCGGGGAGCGCGCGACACGTCCGCTCGACTACACGGAGAAGATCTGGTCGCGGGACACTTTCGCGCGGGGCGGCTACGAGGCGTACGTAACTCCCGGCGGCTGGACGGGATACGGGCGTCGCGGCTGGCGGGAACCCACCCGGACCGTGCACTGGGCCGGAACCGAGACGGCTAGTGTGTGGAACGGCTACATCGACGGTGCCATTTCGTCGGGCCAGCGAGCGGCCGACGAGGTCGTGTCGGCACTCTCATCGCAAGCGGAAGGCTGAACGGACCCAGCGCAATGACGTCGATCCAAGGCGGGGCGGAGGACATCGCGGACGACACCGCGACCCTCACGGACCGGGCGCGGCTCGTGGTGCTTTCGGCGCCCATCAGCCAGCGCGAGTTCGCCGACCGTGTGGGCATGGATCCCACCGCGCTGTCCAAGGCCCTGCGCGGCAACCGCCGTCTCCAGGACCACGAGGTCGCCGCGATCGCGCAGGTCGGCAAGGTGTCGCAGCGGTATCTGCGGACCGGGGCGGGAAAGCCACCCGTCGCGCGCGGGGGAGCGGACGGCGGGCAGCCGGCCCGCCGCCGCGCCGACGCCGTGGACGCCGACCTCCGCCGCGCCCAGATCCTCGAAGCCACCGCCCGCCTCATCGCCCGCCGCGGGTTCCACAAGGTACGGGTCGCCGACATCGCCCGCGCGTGCGGGACCAGCACCGGCACCGTCCACTACCACTTCCCGACGAAGGACGACGCGCTGCGGGCCGCCCTCGTCTTATACGCCGACCGCTTCCACGCGCGCCTCGAAGAGGAGTTCAGGACGGCCGACACCACCGTCGAGAAGCTGCGCCGGCTGATCGAGGTGCAGCTGACGACGACCGACGAGGACGCCGACGAGTGGTCGGTGTGGGTGCAGTCGTGGAACGAGGCCATCCTCGACCCGACCCTCAGGGAAGGCCAGAAGGGTGTCCACGTCCGCTGGCGCGAGATCGTCCTCGACCTGCTGCGGACCTGCCAGCAGGAGGGGATGGCGCAGGGCGCGGACGCGGGGGCCATGGCCAGCCGCTTCACCAGCATGGTCGACGGCATGGCCATCCAGGTCCTCGCGGGTACGGGCGACATGGACGCGGCACGCATGCGCGAGCTGCTGCTGGACGCCTTCGAGCCGTACATCACGCTGCGCTAAGAGTCATCACGTAGTGCTGTGATGTCCGCCCGGTGTCTGCACGGAACTGGCGCGCCGGGGTGGCGTGCTGTCCGTGCAGCCGGCTGCTCCGACGTGGGCCTTGTGCCGCTTGACTGCGGGTCGGGTCTCATTCGGGGTTTGTCCGGTACCAGGTGGTGGCATTTCGTCGAGCAGAGGCCCACAGCCGGAGGTGTCCGGCTTCTGGGCTGCCGCGTGGGTGCGGCCCCGGGTGGGGCGGGCACCGCGCTGCGGTTGACTGGACAGGGCCTCTTGCAGCCCTTCATGAAACAAAAGCTGTGTATGGCGCGCCTGGACTATGTCCAGGCGCGCCGTGCTGGGGTCGTCCGGGTCGGTGAGGCCAACGTGGGCGCCGAGAGCGCCGGAGACCATATCCCGGTCGCCGACGAGCCCGCACGAGATGCAGACATGGATGCGGTCGGAGAGAGTCTTGGTGACCTTCTCGCCGCAGAAGCATGTCTGGGAGAGTTTGGTGGTGAAGGTGGATGCGCGGAGCATCCGCCCGCCGGTCTTCTCACACTCCCGGCTGATGGCAGCTACGAGCCTGCCGGGCGTTGTGGCCTGGAGGGCTTTGCCCCACCGGCGGTACCAGGTGCGGATGTCGCAGTCCTCTACGACGAGGTTGGCGCCGTGGTCGGCGATGATGTCTGCGGCTATCCACCTCGCGCGGTGGTCTTTGGCGGCGGCCGCGGTTGCGGCGGCTTCGGCGAGCCGTGCCCGGTTGAGGCGGTAGCCGGCCGACAGGCGGTCGCGCCGATACGCCTGCCTCGGCACCCCGGCCTTGTTTGCCGACCTCGCACCGCGGGGCATGTCGACGGCCCGTGCGGGCAGGCCTACGGTCTGGCGCCGTTCGGCCCGGGCCTGCTGGCGTTTCGACGGCCGGTACTGGCCGGGGTTGGCCGCTCGGCGAGAGCGGTCGAGTGCCCTCTTGCGGCCGCGTTCCTTCTGCCGGGTTTTCGCCAGGGCTGCGAGTTCCTCGTCGGACGGCTCGATGCGGGTGGCTTCGACGTCGCCGTCGGCGGGGTCGAAGGTGGCCGGGAAGGAGACAATCGAGAGGTTGGAGACGTTGCCGTCGACCCCGCCGCGCCGCTCGAGTGCGGCCGCCGCCTGGCGGCGGGCCTTCGTCGCCGGTGACGCATAGCTGCCGCAGAGGACCATCAGGTGGGCTTCGTACGCCCACCCGCCCGGCGCGGAGGTATCCCGGCGCCGCACGAGGTCGATCTTGTGCCAGGTCTCGGGGTTGTTCAGGAAGTGCAGCAGGTATGGCCAGCGTCCGGAGCCGGACGGCAAGCGGACGGGAAGGACCAGGTCGCCGCGACTCGAGTCGGCGCCGCCTGTGAAGACGACGGCCAGCGGCCCGGTGTGATCCCACCAGGTTGCTGCCCGCTTCTTCGGGGTGCCCTTCGGTGTTACCTCACCCGTCTCAACACGTCCCGTGGGCCGCACGGGTGTAGGCAGCTGCCGCGGCTGCTCGAGGACCCGCACATCGGGAGGAAGCAGAGCGGCCTGCTCGGGAGTCGTGACCGTACGGTCAAGGCCACGGTGCCGGTAGGCCTCCAGGTGCCCAGCAAGCGTGCCGTGCAGGCGGAACGTCTCCCATTTCCGCTCGGCGGTGTGGGAGCGGGCGCGGCCGGGAATTCGGGTGTAATCCCACCACCGGCCGACCTTCGGCCGGCCGAACCTGCGGCCGGAGGAGTCCGCGAACAGATGCCGGCTCGCCGACGTCTCGAACACCTCGTCTGCCTGGTGCATCACCAGCGCTTTGGTGACGTGATGGGCGAGGTGGCGGGAGTTTTCCATGTGGCGGTAGGCGCGGCGCTCCATCCCCTCCCGGGACAGGCCCAGCTCCAGACGCCACGCCTGCGCGTCCGTAGCCCGGCGCACATCGCCGGCCCAGTACGCGTCGATGGCGTCCCGCGCATCGCGCTGCAGTGCCCGCTTGACGGACCACATCGCCGAGTACAGGTCCTCGGTCCGGTGCCGGGTTCCGGGGTCGTGGACGTCGAGCGGCAGGCGGATCACCGCAAGTTCGGTGTCCTTCCCCCGCGTCCACCGCTTGCTCTTGTTCTTCCCCCTAAACCGGCGAGCAGGAGAAGCGTCGGAAGCCGGTACATCGGAGGCGGGCACGGGCGCACCCAGTTCTCTGCTCACTGCTGACCCACCTCCCCCTTTTTTTGCTCATGCCGGACGGCGTGACTTGTCCGCACCGCGGGCTGGTGCGGCAACCAACGCCAAAGCTACAAGACCCCACTGACAACGCACCGTGCTGCGGCCGGACTTCGGGCTCTATGCTCCCTGCATGCGCCTGCGTCTCGCCCGTTGCACCTCGGCCGACCTCCACGCCTGGACCGGCTTGACCGGACCACAAATGCAGCATCTCGTCGGGCAGTTGTGGGACATCGCACCGGACACTGGTCGTGGCCGGCCCTGGGCGCTCCCGTTCGCCGACCGGGTCCTGCTGGTCGTCCTCTCCTACAGGACCAATCTCACCATGCAGCAGCTCGGCTTCCTGTTCGGCATTTCCCACGCCGCTGCCCACCGCGTCATTACCAGGCTCGCCGAACCGCTCGCGCAGCTTCTCGGGCCGCCGCCAACCGACCGGCGGGAGTTGTGGGTTGTCGATGGCACACTGATCCCCGTCCACGACCAGCGGCGCACCGCGAAGAGCAAAAACTACCGGCGCAGCGTCAACGTACAGGTCGTCTGCCGGGCCCGGGACCGGAGGGTTGTCGCCGTCGGAGACGCGTGGCCGGGCAACCGCAACGACATCGTCGTCTTCCGCGAAACCCTTGCGAAAACGCTGCCCGACCATCCCCGCCTGTCCGGCGACGGCGGCTACCGAGGATGCGACCGCATCCGAACACCCCGCCGCGGCCCCGACGGCCGCATCATCAAAGACCGCATCTACCACCGGTTCCGCAAACGCCGGGCCGTCGCCGAGCACACCATCGCCCGACTCAAAGACCACCAGATCCTGCGTCAGTGCCGACGCCGCCGCGACGCGATCAATCACGCCGTCGCCGGCGTTGCCGCACTCCACAACCTCAAGCTCGACATCCGGTAAACGGGGCACTCTCCGCAGCGGGGCACGTTCCCACCGGCATTACGTGATAGCTCTTAGCGGTGCTCGACGCGCGGACTCGGGCCGCGGACTCGGGCGTTGCGTCAACTGCCGTCGGCGGCCCGCTCGATCGCGGCGATGACCGCTTCCACCGCAGTGTCGTACAGGGCCTTCTGGCTGACGGAGCTGAGCTGGTCGATGTGGGCCCGGGTGGCCGGGTACTCGTCCGCGGGCAGATGCGCGTAGACCCGCGTCCACGCGGTGGCGTCCTTCTCCCGCACCTCGGGGTCCAGTGAGCTGAGCGCCGCGGAGTGGGCGCAGAGTCCGAGGGCGGTGTCGACGAAGGTCCTGTAATACAGGACGGCCGCGGCGGGGGCGAGCCCCGAGCGCGTGAACGTGGCGAGCTGCAGCTCGACCAGCCGGGCCTCGCACGGCCCTCCCGTGGTGCGCGCGAAGGTCAGCACGGTGATCGCCGGGAAGCGCGTCTGCACCTGCCAGGTGGCCTCGGCGATCCGGCGCAGCGTGTCCTGCCAGGGCTCGTCGCCGGGCACCTCGCCGATCTCGCCGAGGATGGTCTCGATGGTGCGCTCGCACACGGCGAGGAGCAGCTCGTCCTTGTCACGGAACAGCCGGTAGAGCACGGCCGCATCGACGTCGAGCTCCTGGCCGAGCCTGCGCATCGTCAGGCCGGCGACACCCTCCCGCTCGGCGAGCGTGAACGCGGCGTTCACCGCCGCCTCCTGCCGCAGGGTCCTGCGCTCCCGCCGCGTGGGCTGCCGGGCGGCGTCGCCCCCGGACCGCTCGGTCGGGGCCGCGGTCGCGGTGTTCTTCGCCATGGCGGAACTTTACCAAGGTTCGTCAGCAGAACTGACAACACCGTTGACAACGTCGTTGCGCATCGGGTTCGGTGTCCCCGTCACACCGATCGGCAGGCCGTCGAGCGGTCGTGCCGGTCCGTCCACCAGAGTCAGGAACCCCATGAGCCGCCACCTACGTCTTGCCCTCGTCCAGGCACCAGCGGAATCCTTCGAGCAGTTCGCCGAGGGCCTGCGGCTGCGCATGAAGTCGCCCAATGCGGCCGACCTCGTCGTCTATCCCGAGGCGCATCTCTACTCGCTGGGCACGGACTCGATGTCCGCCGAGGAGCTGTACGACGCCCACGCGGAGCCGCTGGACGGCCCGCGCGGGAAGGCGCTGGGAGTCCTGGCCCGTGAGCTGGGGATCTGGCTCGTCCCCGGGACGGTCCTCGAACGCGCCGCGGACGGCAGCGTCTACAACACCGCCGTGGTCTACGACCCGGACGGCGAACTCGTCGCGAGCTACCGGAAGATCTTCACCTGGCGCCCCTACGAACCGGTGTGCGTCGGCCGGGACTTCGTCGTCTTCGACATACCCGGACACGGCCGCGTCGGCCTCTCGATCTGCTACGACAGCTGGTACCCCGAGCTCACCCGCCACCTCGCGTGGATGGGCGCCGAGCTGGTGATCAACGTGGTCCAGACGTCGACCGCCGGACGCGCCCAGGAAATCCCGATCAACCAGGCCAACGCGATCGTCAACCAGGTCTGGGTGGCCAGTGTGAACGGCGCGGGCCCCACGGCCCACGGCCGCAGCCTCCTGGTGGCCCCCGAGGGACACGTCCAGGTCGCCGCCGCCGGTATGGAGCACGTCACGCTGACCAGCGTCGTCGACTTCGACCGAGTCGCGGCTGCGCGGAAGTACGGGACCTGTGGTGACTCCTGGCCGTGGGACCACTTCACCGCCGGTGACACCCCGCTGGAGCTGCCGCTCTACAACGGCCGCATCGACCCCGCCACCTGGCGGCCCGCCGTCTCCCGCGAAACCCCGAACGATCTGCGCCCCACCGGACACACGGTCTTCGCGCGCCCCGCCGAGGAGTCCGGCGATTCCGAGGAGCCCGGCGATGAGTGACACCTCCGTGAGCCTCACCCCGAAACTGTCGCTGACGTCGGTGGTCACCTTCGGCCTCGCCTACATGGCGCCCAGCATGGTCATGGTGATCTTCGGCGTGATCTCCGCGGCCAGCTCGGGCGCCGCGCCGACCGCGCTCCTCGTCGCCACCGGCGCCATGTTCCTCACCGCGCTGAAGCTACGCGAAGATGGCCCGCCACTACCCGACGTCCGGCTCGGCGTACGTCTACACCAGGAACCTGTTCGGCTCACCGGTCGGCTTCCTCGTCGGCTGGGCCGTGCTGCTCGACTACCTGTTCCTGCCGATGGTCGCCTGGCTCGTCCAGTCGATCTACCTGAACGCGCAGTTCCCCGGTATCCCGGTCTGGGTGTGGATGCTCCTCAACGCCGGCCTGACCACGCTCGTCAACATCATCGGGCTCACCCTGACCGACCGCGTCAACAAGCTCCTGACCGGCCTGGCCGTGTTCATCGTGCTGCTCTTCGTCGCGTACTGCCTGGTCCACCTCGGACACCACGCCCCGAAGTCCTACACACAGCCGCTGTGGAACAGCGGGAGCAGCCTCGGCGGCATCTCGGCGGCCGCCGCCATCGCGGCCTACTCCTACCTGGGATTCGACGCGGTGACCACGCTCTCCGAAGAGACCCGCGACGCGCGGCGCACCATCCCGCGGGCCGTCGTCCTCGTCATCGCGATCGGCGGACTCCTCTTCGCCGCCGTGGCCTACGTCATGCAACTGGTGCACCCGGGCGGCGTGTTCGAGGACCCGGAGGTCGTCTCGTACGCGATGTCCATCGAGGTCGGCGGCCAGACGTTCGCCGACTGGACCAACATGGCCGGCATCGTCGGCGGGTTCGCCTCGGGCCTCGCCGTACAGCTCAGCTCCAGCCGCCTGCTCTACACCATGGGCCGTGACGGCGTGCTGCCCAAGCGGTTCTTCGGGGCGCTGCACCCGAGGACCAGGACCCCGGTGCTCTGCATCCTGCTCACCGGCGCCATGTGTGTGCTCGGCCTCGACATCTCCCTCGCGACCGCGACGTCGTTCATCAACTTCGGGGCGTTCCTCGCCTTCACCGCGGTCAACGCCTGTGTCGTCGTCTACTTCGTCCGCCACCGCGGCGAGGGCGGCGTGAAGGTACTTGGCTACGTCGTCGCGCCGGCGCTCGGCGCCTGCGTCACCATCTACCTGATGACCCAGCTCAGCGCGGTCGCCCTCACCATCGGACTGTGCTGGCTCGCCGCGGGAGGCGCCCACCTGCTCTGGCTCACCCGCGGATTCAGCCGCCCCACACCGGAGTTGAGCATGGGAGAAAGCTCGTAAGGCTCGTCAAGTCCGTGGCTAGACCAGATCGAGGGACAGCTCGCACCACACCGTCTTGCCGTTGCCGCGGGGTTCGATGCCCCAGGCGGTGGCGAGCTCCTCGATGAGCATCATGCCGCGTCCGGAGGTGGCCCTTTCCGGGGCGGCCCGGCGCCGGGGCGACGCCGTCGACGTGTCGCTGACGGCCAGACGCAGGCCCCGGCCACTGTGCCGTACCGGTCTGGCCGTCAGTGTGGCGCTGCCGTCGGTGTGCACCAGGGCGTTGGTGGCGAGTTCGCAGGCGAGGAGTTCCGCCGTGTCACTGAGAGCCTCCAGCGACCAGCTGTGCAGCGCCTCGCGCAACGCGATCCGCGCGTTGCGCAGGGCGTCGGGATCGCTGGGGGAGATGACCGCCTCCATACGCGGTGCCGGGGACGCCTTCCCCCGGGACCGATGCAGCACCAGGAGAGCCACGTCGTCCTCCTCGCCGGTGTAGGTGGCCATGGTGTCCAGCAGATGGTCGGCGAGGGCGTCGGGCGGCCCCGGCCCGGCGCCCAGCGCGTCGAGGAGCCGCTCACGCCCCTGGTCGATGTCCTCGGCGCGCGACTCGATGAGCCCGTCCGTGCACAGCACCAGAGTCGAGCCGGGTTCGACGACGGTCTCGAAGACCGGGTACGCGGGCTGGCCACCCGGCGCGTTGAGACCGAGGGGCAGGCCACCAGGGATGTCGAGCCAGGTGCAGCTTCCGTCCGGGCCGCGCAGCACGGGCTCCGGATGGCCCGCGCGCACCACCGACGTCATCCCCGTGAGCGGATCGACGAGGGCCATGAGACAGGTGGCGAACCGGTCGGTGTCGAGTTCGGCGAGGAAGGCGGACGCGCGCGCCATGGCCGTGGACGGCGGATGCCCCTCGGCGGCGTACGCGCGCAGAGCGATGCGCAGCTGCCCCATCACGGCGGCGGCCGTCACATCGTGGCCCTGCACGTCGCCGACGACGACCGCGATCCGGCCGTCGGGCAGCGTCAGCGCGTCGTACCAGTCGCCGCCGATGCCGCCCCGGGCCCGCGTGGGCCGGTAACGGGTCGCGAGGTCCACGCCGGGCACGTGCGGCAGGATCCCGGGAAGCATCGCCGTCTGCAGCCCCGCGGCGAGCTCGTGCTCCTGGTCGTAGAGCAGCGCCCTCTGGAGCGACTGCGCGATGACCTTGCCGAGCGCCGTCAGTACGGTCCGCTCCTCCGGCGGGAAGCTGGCCCGCCCCTCGTACGTGAGCCCGACGGCACCGATCGGGGTGTCCTGCGCGATCAGCGGCAGATACACCGCCGCCGCGGCGTCCGGGAAGTGCGCCATGTACGGCGTCAGCGCCGGAAAGCGGGCGATGAAGTCCAGCCTGTTCGTCACGAACACGGCCTCGCGGGTGCGAGCCGCCTCCGTCAGCGGCAGCGGCTCACTCAGACGTGCCAGGTGAAAGTCCTGGATGAGGCCCTCGTGGACGCCGTTGGAGCCCACCAGCTCCATGCGGCCGTTGTCGATCAGGCCGAGGAGGACGCTGGAGGCGCCGATCCGCTCCATCAGCCGCGAGTCGGTGAGGGCCTCCGCGACGTCCTCCACGGTGACGGTCGGCACGAGGGCGTCGCTGACGTGGACGACGACGTCGGACGGACGGTGGCGCTCCTCCCGGGCCTGCCGCAGCAGCTCGGTCTGGTCCACCGCCCGCAGCTCCTGGCTGGCGTCCCGGATGATCCCGATGACCCGCACCGGACGGTTGTGCTCGTCCCGGACGATGTGACCTTGCGTGTGTGTCCACTGCAGTCGCCCGTCGGGGTGCCGCACCCGGAAGTAGAGGCTGAATCCGGAGCGCTCCCGCAGCGCCCTCTCCACCAGGTCCTCGATGGCCGGCACCTCGCTGGGCACTATTCGCTCACCCAGGGTGGCCAGGCGGCCGTCGAACTCGCCGGGACGGAACCCCATGACGGCCAGGCCCCCGTCGTCATAGTTGATCAGTCCCGCGTCCACGTCCCACGAGAAGGTGCCCATGCCGTTGACCGCCAGGGCGACGTGGGCGGCGGCCTCGGGATCACTTTGTGTATCGGGCACGCCGCTCGGTTCGGAAGGGCGATCCATGAAACCTCCTGGCCCGTACGCCCTCGGCAACCGTGGGCGCGCCGGTTCACGGCTGCGCCGGGCGTGGCCCCACCTCCTTATTCTGCGCGGAATCGCGGAGGGTCGCCTGTCAGGCGCCGGGCCCTGGTGCGCGCGTGGACCGTCACCTGGTGGAGCGCCTGCGCCTGCGCCGGACAGCCTTGAGGATGAAGGGCACACAGGCGAGGCTGAGCAGGGCGACGGCCGCTTCCAGATGGCGGGCGAGGCCGGACGACCCGTTCCCGGACGTGGATGCCTGCGCGGCGCCGGCACCGTGGTGGGCCGCCTCGGAGTGACGTGGCGCGGTGGGCGGGGCCGACCCTCGCAGCTGCCCTGCCGCCACGGCCTGTGGAGCGGCGTCGAAGCCCCAGTCCAGGAGTTCGCGGCTCTCTTCGTAGACGGCGTTGGCCGCGTTGTCCTGCGGATTCATGATGGTGATCAGGATCGTTCGGTTGTGCCGGGTCGCGGCGGCGACGAGTGTGTTGCCGGCCTCGGACGTGTATCCGTTCTTCACGCCGATCAGCCCCGGATAGGGCTCCACGCCGTGGGACCCGACCAGGAGGCGGTTGGTGTTCTGGATGCCGAAGGAGTCGGGGCCGCCCGCGGCCGGGAACTGGGCCGACTTCGTCCCGCAGTAGCGACGGAAGTCCGGGTTCTGCAACCCTGCCTTCGCGAACAGCGACAGGTCGTACGCGGATGAGTACTGCCCTGGAGTGTCGAACCCGTCGGCGGAGCGCACCGAGGTGTCGTGCGCGCCGAGCCGGTCCGCGGTGGCCTGCATCCGCGCGAGCGTGCGATCCATTCCGCCGTTCAGTCTGGCGAGTGTGTGCACCGCGTCGTTGCCGGAGCTGAGGAAGACACCGCGCCACAGGTCGCCGACGGTGTAGCTGGTGCCTTCGTGCACGCCGACGAGACTGCTGCCGGGAGCTACGTCGTCGATGTCGGCGGTGACGGCCGTGTGTTCTGTGGTGGCGGGCAGCTGCGGCAGCAGAGCCAGCGCGAACAGCGTCTTGAGGGTGCTGGCCGGCGCCAGGCGAAGGTGCGGCTCCTTGGCGCCCAGCAGCTTGCCGGTGCCGACGTCGGTGACCGTCCAGGACAGGGCGGAGACCTCCGGTGCGTCCGGCGTCCCCGGCGCGGTCTGGATCTCATTGCTCACACCGTCGGAGCGGGGCACCGCGGCCGCGACGCCGCCGACCGGGCCGACCGCGATAGCCGCACCGGCGAAGGAGGCGACAACTGATTTGGTAATACAGGGGTAAAAGCCTACGAATCGAGCCATGGCGGAAATTTAGGGTCGTTTCCCTTCCTCCTGCCATCGCACTTACGCCATTCGGCGGGGGCCGGATGACTCCATGTCACATTGCGTGGTTCCCGCCTCACCTGGTGGCGGGGGTGGGTGCAAGGGCGGTCTGTCGCGCGTGTACGCAGCCAGGGTCTCCGGTAGGCGCTGCCTCAGCTGGACTCCCCGCACCATCGTGACTTCGAGTACGCGGTACGGGATCTGATGGGCCGTGACGGCTGCGGGGGCGCTCAGTACGTCGGAGGTGGGGGGTGTGCCTGGTCGATCGACGCACCTTGGCGACGTGGGCAGCCGGATCGCGACCGCTGTGGGAACCGCTGCCCAAGGTCCCGCCACCGAAGAGACCGTCTGCGCTGTCGTGACAGCGCTGTCGTGAGGGCGTTGTGATGAGGCGCTGTGCGTGGTGCAACCTGCCTCGGTGACCTGCGAGACTTTGCCGCGTGAGCCATTCCCGCCGCCCCTTGGGCACCGGACCGAGCCTCGACGAGGCCACTGAGCCCGCGCGCGCCGCACGAGGCCGCACGGCCGCGGAGCGAGCAGGTGCCGCCCCACAGCCTTTCGACCCCGAGCCGTCCTCCGCCGACGATGCGGAGCCGACGGACTCCGGCCGGCGCAGACTCGGCGTCGGCCCGCGGTGGCGGAACGACGATCCGGACGCGTAGCCCGATCCGCCCCCGGCGACGGCGGCCGGCCTCGGCCTCCGGGAGTGCTTGGTCAGTAACTCCCTTCCGCGGAACGGGAGTTACCCATCACGGCTTGCGGGCCAGGCCGCCGTGCTCGGCGATGAGCTGCGGGGCCGGGGAGTCGGGTTCCGGGCGCCAGAACGGCACCGAGACCACGCCGGGTTCCAGGAGTTCGAGGCCGTCGAAGAACGCCGTGATCTCGTCGACCGGACGCAGGAAGTAGGGGACGGCGCCCGAGCTGTTGTAGCCGTCCTGGGCCTGCTCGAAGCCGGCGTCGATGCCGCGCGACCCGTCGTTGATGGAGAGGTAGCTGCCCGACGGCAGTCCGTCCATCAGCCGCTTGACGATGGTCCGCGCCTGCTCGTAGTCGCCCATGTGGCCCAGGATGTTGCTGAGGATCAGAGCCGTGGGGCGGGTGAAGTCCAGCGTCTCGGCGGCCGCCGCGAGGATGCGGTCGGGGTCGGCCAGGTTCGCGTCGACGTAGGCGGTCGCCCCCTCGGGGGTCGAGGTGAGCAGCGCGCGGGCGTGCGCGAGGACCATCGGGTCGTGGTCGACGTACACGATCTTGGTCTCGGGGGCGATCCGCTGGGCGACCTCGTGGGTGTTGTCCCCGGTCGGCAGGCCGGTGCCGATGTCCAGGAACTGGCGGATGCCCGCCTGGGTGACCAGGTACGAGATGTTGCGGCGGAGGAAGGCGCGGCTGCTGCGGGCGATGGTGGAGATGCCGGGGAACAGCGCGCTGTACGCGTCACCCGCCTCCTCGTCGACGGGGTAGTTGTCCTTACCGCCCAGCCAGTAGTTCCAGATCCGGGCCGAATGCGGAACCGACGTGTCGATCTTCTGGTGAGCCGCAGCTCCGGGCGTCGTCGCGTGGTCCGTCATGGTTACCGTCCGTCTTCCAACCGAGGCGTGAACTGTTTCCACCGCATAACCTACGTCCCAACAAACCCGGCACGCACACCAGTTCACACGATCGGACAGAACCGGTGCTCGAACCGTCGTCGCGGAGCAGCCGGGCGCGGGAACGGCGTGCCCGTCGCGGAGTTGATGACTTTCACAGTCGTCGGACGCGCAGCACGCCGGTCAGCATCGGGAGGGTGAACTCGCCTCGGGCGGTCTCCGGCGTACTTGCGAGGAAGGCGCGGATCGGGTCGAGCGCGGCCTCTCGTTCCTGTTCCGGCATGACCAGCATCCCCGCCTTGGTCGCGAATGTCGCGACGAGGGAGTCGGCGGTCCGGCGCTGCCCGTGCGGGAACTCGGTCTGCTCCGGCGAGCCGAACCGGGCCGCCAAGCCGACGCCGGGAAGGTGCATGTCGGCCGTCCGGGCGCGCCAACTGCTGAGCGTGTCCCGCGGGCCGATGGCCGCGCTCCCGCTGATCCGCTCGAGTCCGGCAACCCAGTCGACCCGGTTGTCGAAGACGTTCCACAAGCCGGCGAGCACGCCACCGGGTGCGAGGACCCTGGCCATCTCGGGTCCCGCGACGTCCATGTCGAACCAGTGCATGGCATTGCCGGCCACGACGGCGTCGACGGACGCGTCAGGCAGCGGTAGCGCCTCGGCGCTGCCCGGCAGGGCGCGGACGGTCGGCAGCGTTCGGCGCAGCTCCGTCAGCATCGCCGGGTCGGGCTCGACCGCGATGACCTCGGCGCCCAGCTCGACGAGCGTGGCGGTCAGCTTGCCGGTTCCCGCGCCGAGGTCGAGCACTCGAAGGCCGGGCGCGGGCTCGAGCGCCCAGCGCGCCGCGGCCTGCGCATAGTCCGGGCGGTGCTCGGCGTACGCGGTCGCCGCTGCACCGAACGACGAGCTGTGAAGTAGCCGTTCGTCCTGTTCCACCTGATGACCGTATCCGTGGCGCGCGGCCGGTGTGCCACCTTTGGACTTCTGAGGACTTCCGGCGGCGGACGCGGAGCGCCTTCGCGGACGGTCATGGCGGACGCGTTCGGCCCTCAGCGGTTGAAGTGGTGCAACGTGTCGTCGAGTTGCTCGGGCGTGAGCGCGGGGGAGGGGAGCGGGGGCGACGTCGGTGCGGCGCGGAAGCTGTCGCAGAGGAGCGCGAGGGGCCGACGCCACGCGTCGGGGGCGGTCGCCGTGGTGAGCGCGGGGACCGCGCGGCCGAGTGCGGCCAGGGCGAAGAGCACGTCCTCGGTGGTGACGTCGGGGCGGATGGTGCCCTGGTGGCGACCGCGTTCGAGGAGGAGTTCCACGGTGCGGTGGTTGTGGGCGTGGACGGCCTCCAGTGACTCGACGCCCTCGAGGTGGGTGGTCATGAGGTCGTTCGTCCCGCGGTCGGTGGCCAGGACGGTGAAGACGGCCTGGAGGTAGCCGGTCAGCCCTGTCCAGCCATCGTCGACGTCCCGGGCGCGGTCGCCGGCGTCCATGGTGCCGGTCAGCTGGTCGCGGAAGGCCGCGTCGACGAGTGCGGCACGGTGGGGGAAGTGCCGGTACAGGGTGGCGTTTCCCACGCCGGCGCGACGGGCGATCACGTCCAGCGGCGCGTTGAGGCCCAGTTCGGTGAACACCTCGTGGGCGGCTTCGAGCAGCAGGTCTCTATTGCGCCGCGCGTCTCGGCGGCGGACGGGTGCGCCGGCGCCCGAACTGTCCTTGCCGCCGCCAGCTCCGCTGCCGCTGCCGGTGTCCGCGGTTCCGTCCGGGCGGTCCGCGCTGTCTGCCATCTTCATTGCCCTTCACGGTACCGGGGAGTGCTCCCCAGTACTGATGCTAACGTCGATACGAGAAGTGGGGAGTACTCCCCGTTTACGGTTTCGAGGGGTTGCGACATGAGCGACGTGAGCAACAAGAGCGAGATCAGCGGCAAGGGCGACAGAGACGGCACGGCGCTGGTGCTGGGCGGTGGCGGGCCCGTGGGCGGGGCCTGGATGACGGGAGTGCTGGCCGGTCTCGCCGACGCGGGAATCGATCTCCTGAGTGCGGACGTGGTCATCGGCACGTCGGCGGGCGCGATCTTTGGTGCACGCTTGGCCTGCGGCGAATCCGCTCGCGCAATGTACGAGCGGCAGCTGGCCCGAGCCGATCGCATCGACCTGCCGGTCACCACCGCCCAGACCCTGCGTTTTCTCTGGGCGGCACTCGGCTCCCGTGACTCGCAGCGGTCCGTACAACGGCTGGGACGAGCCGCCCTTGCCGCTCGCACAGCACCCGAGGCCGACGTCCGTCCCACCATCGCCGCTTTGCTGCGGGACGCCACCGCCTGGCCCGGGAACACGGATCTGCGGATCACGGCGATCGACGCGCACACAGGATCCCTGGAGGCGTTCGACGCCGCCGGACAGGTCACCCTCGCCGAGGCGGTCGCGGCCAGTTGTGCCGTCCCCATTGTCTGGCCTCCGGCGTCGGCCGCCGGGCGTCGCTGGATCGACGGCGGCAGCCGCGCCACCGCCAACATCCATCTCGCCCGCGGCTACCGCCGCGTCCTGGCCATCGCTCCGTTGACCTCGGCGCCGGGCCCGCACCCGAGCGCCCAGCAACAGGCGGCCGAACTCGCGGCCGCGGGGGCCGACATCCTGCTGGTGTCCCCGGACCGTACCTCCCGCCGCGCCATGGGACGCGACATGGCCGCGGATACGCCCAGGCCCGGCGCCGCGCGCGCCGGCCATGCCCAGGCCACGGCGCTCGCAGACGCGGTGTCCCGTCTCTGGAAGGTGTGACGGAAATGGGAATGAGCACTCAGCCACCCACCCTCAACGACCTGGCCCCTGACGGGCACGACGTGGCCGCGGACCCCTACCCCGTCTACGCGGCCCTACGGGCCAGGGGTCCCGTGCACCGCGTCCTCGTCCCCGAGAGCGGGGAGACGTGGCTGGTCGTCACACGTGACGCGGCACGCGCCGCGTTGACCGACCCGCGCCTGCGCAACGACATCCGGCACTCCTCCTCCTGGCACGACGACGGCGGACATGCCATCGGACGCAACATGCTCCAGACCGACCCACCCCAGCACACCCGCCTCCGCCGCCTGGTCGCAGGCCACTTCACCCCGGGCCGCATCACCGCCCTGCGCCCGCGGATCGAAGCCACAGCCGCCGACCTGCTCGCCGAACTCCCGCACCACGGGACCGTCGACCTGGTCAGCGCCTACGCACTGCCCCTGCCGGTCACCGTGATCTGCGACCTCCTGGGCATCCCCGCATCCGACCGAGCTGCCTTCCACGCCTGGTCCAACGCGCTGGTCATGCCGGAGAACCCAGAGCGCGCGACCTCGCCGGCCACCGAACTGACCACCTACCTCGCCGAGTTGACGGAACGCAAACGTCGCACACCGGACTCCGCCCTGCTCAGCATCCTCGCCACCGCCGACACCACGACCGGCGACGCCCCTCCGACCCGCGAAGAACTCCTCGGCATGGCCTTCCTCCTCCTCGTCGCGGGCCACGAAACCACCGTCAACCTCATCTCCGGCACACTCCACGCACTGCTCACCCACCCCGACCAGCTCGACCTGCTCAAGGCCGAACCCGAGCTGACCGGCGCGACCATCGAGGAATCGCTGCGCTACAACTCACCCGTACACGCAAGCGCGTTCCGCTTCGCCGCCGAACCGCTCGACATCGCCGGAACACACATCCCTGCGGGCGACGCCGTACTCATCTCCCTTGCCGCCGCGTCCCGGGACCCACTGCACTTCCCAGACCCGGACCGGTTCGACATACACCGCGCGCCCCACAGCCACCTCGGCTTCGGTCACGGCCTCCACCACTGCCTGGGCGCGCCCCTGGCCCGCGCCGAAGCCACCATCGCCCTGCGCCGACTCCTCCACGACCGTCCCACCCTCGCGTTCGCCACGGACCCGGCCACCCTCACGTGGCGCAGCAGCACCCTGCTCAGAGGCCTGACGTCACTGCCCCTGCACGTCGGCTGAACCACCACGGACAACAACGTTGCCCGCAGGGCACCAGTCGACCCGCTCCGCAGGTGTGCGGGCAACGCGGAGGAAGAAGGTCTCGGCCCTGCCCCGGTTGATGGCCTGCGCCTGCGCCCGGGGCGAAGTCCGGGTAGCTCTCGAGGAATTGGATGCAGTAGGTGCCGGTGTTCTGCGCGGCGAACGGCCAGTCGCTGCCGTACAGCACGTGGCCGGGATGGCTCCATGCCCCAGACGGCCGCGCCGTCTAATCCAAGGACAAGCGTTCCCTGGCCGCGGCCGATGCGGCGATCCGCCAGGCCCGTAGGGAGATCGACTGGCTCGGAGTGCTCCCCGCCCAGGCCGGGCAGGCGGTGCTGAAGACGTATGTCCAGGCGTGGAAGCACTGCTGGGACGGTCGTGCGGAGGCGCCGAACTTCAAGGTCCGTTTGCGCACGGTGATGTCGGTGGACATTCCGCAGGATCGCGATCTGCAGATCAAGCGGGTGCACCGCCGTTGGGGCATGGTCAACATTCCCAAGGTCGGTCGGGTCCGGTTCCGCTGGACCAAGGATCTCCCGGTCGGCAAGCTCGCCGACAGGGAGAATCGGATCACCGGGGCGCGGTTGGTCAAAGACGGACTCGGATGGCACATCGCCTTCCGCGTCCAGACTCTGGAATCTAAGCCTGAGCCGCACGCCGGCCCTGAGATCGGCATCGACGCCGGGGTCAATCTTCCCCTGGCCCTGTCCGATGGCAACCATCAGGATCACGGACGGCCCGCCCGGCTTTCGGATGGCACCGCCGACCGGGACAAGTGGCTGAACCCGGAGGAAAAGACCAAGCTGCTCCGCCGTGAACAACGGGCCGCGCACCGCAAGTCCTTCCGCAAGCCGAAGGAGCGCATCTCCAACCGGCTGAACCGCACCTACGACCAGATCAAGCAGCTCCGCGCAAAAGCCACGCGCCGGGCCGTTGACTGGCAGCACAAGACCACGACCAGCATCGCCAGGCAGTACGGCACGGTCGTGGTGGAATAGCTCAACATCACGAGCATGGTCAAGTCCGCGAAGGGCACCGTCGAGGAACCCGGGAAGAACGTCGCGCAGAAGTCCGGCCTGAACCGCTCCATCAGTCAGGAGGCATGGGGCCGTACCGTGACGATGCTGACGTACAAGACCGGCCGTTGTGGCGGCACCCTGCACAAGGTTCCCGCGCCCGGTACCTCCCTGCGTTGTTCAGCCTGTGGGTTGACCACAGCGGGCAGCCGGGAGGGCCAGGCCACGTTCGTGTGCAAGAACCCAGACTGCGGCTGGTCCGGCAACGCCGACTGGAACGCAGCACGGAACATCTTGCACCTGTACAGGATCGGCCTCGTGGCGATCCCGGCTGCCGGGAGGGCAGTCGTCAGGCGCACCCGTGGCGCCAAGCCCGCCGCCGCAAGGTAGGTGGGAATCTCCTTCCTGAGCTTGCGAAGGGAGGAGAGCACTTCAAGCCGTGACCTACGCCTACACCGACGACTCCGCGGCCCGCGACGCCGTCCGCCCGCCCACCGGGACTTCCTCGGCGTGCTCATCGAGCAGGGGATCAACCTCGTCTCGGGCCCCTTCGCCGAGGAGTACGCGCCCGGCGCGCTGCTCCTGTTCCGCGCCGCCGACAAGCAGTCGGCGCTGGCTGCCACGGAGAAGGATCCGTTCCGCCTGAACGGGCTCGTCAGTGACGTCTCGGTCAGGGAGTGGATCCCCGTACTGGGACCGCTGGCCGGCCAACTGTCCTGAGACCCTGTGCGGCTGCCACCGACTCGCGCTGGCGGCCGCACACTTTCATCCCTGGCCGGGCGCGATCCGGGCGGCCACGGGCAGATGGTCGCTGCCGGTCTCGGGCAGCGTACGGATATGGGTGAAGGTCGCCGAGCGGGCCATCACCTGGTCGATCCGGGCCACCGGGAACGCGGCGGGGAAGCTGAACGCGAAGCCGCGTCGCGCCGCGCTCAAGCGTGAGGTCAGCGGGGCCAACCCACGATCGCGTGCTGTTGAGGTCGCCCATGAGGATCACCGGCTTCACCTTCTCGGCAACGACCACCCGGCCCAACTTGCCCGCGCTCTCGTCGCGCCACGTGGATCCGAGACCGCTCGCCCCGACGCGGACCGACGGCAGGTGAGCGACGTACACCGTGATCTCGCCCTGTGGAGTGTGCGCCACGGCTCGCAACCCGCGCTGCCAACTCTCCGTGATCCCGCGGGGTTTGATGTCCACCGCCCGGGACCCGGTCAGCGGATGCTGCGACCAGAGTCCGACCGTGCCCCGGACCGCGTGGTAGGGGTACTGCGGGGCCAGCGTCTTCTCGTAGACCGGCAGCGCCGCCGGGACCGGCTCCTCCAGCGCGATGAGAGCGGGATCGGCGTCGGCCAGGGAGCGGGCGGTACCCGCCGGGTCGGCGTTCTCATCACTGACGTTGTGCTGTACCACGACCAGGTCGTGTGCGCGCGTGCCGCCCCCGGCAACAGCAGCCCGCCGCAGAGGTACGTCCATGCCGCCACCGGCAGGAGCAGGGTCACCAACGCGATCGCGGAACGGCGCAGCAGCACCACGACCACCAGGCCGAGCCACGGCAGGAACTGCTCCAGCAGACTGCCCAGGTGCCCCACGGAGTTGGGCACGGCCCGGTGGAAGGCCACCAGCCCGGCCGTCACGACGGCGAGCCCGGCGAGCACACGCCCCCGTTTCCAGGCCGGCCGATCCCACTGCACCACGGCTTCCCCTCTGCTCGGCATTGCCTCTCAGGACGAGCCGTCGGACGGATCAGGTTCCACCGTCCGCCGTTGTTGCGATCTTGTGCATGGGCTGCGAGGACACCACCGTCGATGGCGAGGACGTGCGCCGGGTCGTCTCTCTGGCCGTCGACGTCCTCGTGTCGCCCTGTCACACGCCGCCTGCCCGGACGCCTACCGGGCGCGGTATTTGCGGGAGTGCACTGAGGCGTGACTCGGTGTGCTCGGCTGGAGGGAGGGAGGGGCAGCGCTCATCCGCGCCGTTGTCGCTGAGCTCCACCGCCGCTCGGCAACGCGCCTGAGTATCACCCCCGAACTGCTGACCGCACCGACACCTGCCCAGCTCGTACTCGGTGAACACGGCCTGCACGAGGACGTGTTCACCGCAGCCCTCGACTGCCTCCCGTTCGGGCCGGACAAGCATGACGGCTAAGAGGACGTCGAGGAGTGGATGGAGCGCCACCGTGCCGCATCCGATGCATGGGACAGCATGTGGTCCGGCATCCTCCAGGCGCAGAGCGGGCATCACCTCCGTCTGCTGACCTGGTCCGCGCGGAACCCCGCCGCCGATCGCGTGGTGCGCGAGCACCTGCTCGGCACCATGCCATGGCACGTCGAACCGGCCTTGTTGGAGGAAGTCGCCGCACACGACCTGAAGCGCTTCCGGCGAGCGGTCCTCCTCACCCGGATCTCCCGGTCCTGCCGGAGCGGGCTGACGCCCGCGCAGGCACGCGAGCGCTATGCCGACGAGCTGGCGGCTGCATCCCAGGAGGAGCGGGACTACGTGGAGCGATTCCTCGACGAGGAGATGCAGCCCGGGTACCTCCAGACCTGCCTGCCGCTCCGCTGTCGCCTGGGTGGAGCGCGCAGGCAGGCAAACCTGGCGGTTCCTCCTCAACCCCGGTGAGGCTCAGCGTCTCGGACGGCCACAGGAATGGCTGGCGTCCCAAGAACTCGTCGCCGCCCTCGGCACCCGGTTCGCGGCACCTATTTCACCCAGCGCGACCCCGAACGGGCCACCCGCCGCGCGATCAACCAGCTCAACCAACTCGGCTACACCGTCACCCTCAACCCGCTGGAGACCGCGGCCTGACCCTCCCCGAACCGAACGCCTGGCAGCCTCCAACGACCACCGGGCGCCAAGTCATGCCCACACCCATGCTGACCTGCTGCTATTTACGCGTCAGAGGCCGGCCTCTCATCCGTGAGTCGGAGGCCCTCCGTGCGTTCGGGCCTGCTGCAGCCGGGCCGCGAGCTTCCCCGGCAGGACGTCCCGGTTTGCCGGAGTGAGGTGGACGACCTCGATGTCGGCGCGCCGCTTGAGGGCGTCGGTGAACGGATCGCGTTGCGTGTGGACCGTGGCGACGACGTCGACCTCGGTGACGAACAGCGCCTCGACCGCGTGCCGGAACGCCGTGCACGCCAAGTTCCATCCGCCCCAGCTCGTCGATGAGCACCAGCCGCCCTGTTGCTGTCGACCGAAGCGACGGCAGCGCCAGTCGATCCATGACACCAGGGTCGACGCCGTATCTCCCTACCCGTGGCGGACCGGGCAGGTCAACATGGGCGAGCACTTCCCGTCCGCCAGCCAGGGTCTCCAGGGCGAAACCGACGCGGGCGCCGGATTGCCGGATCTCCTCCGTGGTGAAGCCGGTGGCCGAGTGGGTAGGCAGCAGCGCGGCCAGCCGACGCAGGGCGGTCGTCTTGCCCGCGCCAGGCGACCCTTGAGCAGGATCCTTGTGGGCACACTGCCATCTTCACCCCCGCTTCCGGGGGGCGGGTGGACTCGGCCGAGCGGGGGTTTTGGGGGTGTGGACCGGTGGCGGTGCCGCCGTTGCGGGTATGGCGGCGCGCATGAGCGGAATTGAACTCAGCAGCACCGCCTTCGACGACGAATCGGTGATCCCTCGTCGGTACAGCGGGGAGGGCGAGAACATCTCACCACCCCTGACCTGGTCGGGGGTGCCGCACGAGGCCACAGAGCTGGTGCTCCTGTGCGAGGACCCGGACGCGCCGGGGACGACCTTCCTGCACTGGCTGGTGACCGGCATCGATCCGGAGACCACGGGGGCGGCGGAGGGCCAGAAGCCCCAGGCGGGTCTGCCGTGGCCCAACGACTTCGGCCGCGTGGGCTGGGGAGGGCCGATGCCTCCACCGGGGCACGGGCCGCATCGCTATGTCTTCCGCCTGTACGCCCTGTCCGAGCCGCTGCCGCTGCACGATCACCCGGGCGTCGAGGACGTGCACCGTGCCCTGAAGGGCAGGGAGCTGGCCTCCGGCACCCTGGTCGGGACCTATCAGCGCTGAGCGCGTCACAGCTGGTCTTAGCCCTGGGCGCCGTACAGCCGGACGAACCGGGCCGCGGTGACCATCCTGCGGTGCACCAGGTTGTGGGCCCGCCGCTCGTACAGCTCGACGCGCTCCAGCCCGCCCTGCCCGATCGGCTGGACGAGCCGGCCACCGGTGCGGAGCTGATCCACGAGCGGCTCAGGCACTCGCGGGAAGGCCGCGCAGACGATGACGGCGTCGTACGGGGCACGGGTCGGCATGCCGAGGGTCCCGTCGCCGAGTACGACGTCGGCATTGCCGATGCCCTGCCCGGCCAGCCGCAGGCGGGCCTGGTCGACCAGGTCGGGCCAGCGCTCGACGCTGACGACGTACGCGGCCAAGCGAGCCAGCAGCGCGGTCTGCCAGCCGTAGCCGGTCCCGACCTCCAGGACTTGTTCGTCTCCGGTGAGGCCGAGAGCAGAGACCATCATGGCGATCAGCGAGGGCTGGGTGGTCACCTGCCCGTGGGGGAGCGGAACGGGCGTGTCCCGGTACGCGGATGCCACCTCGTCCGCGGGGACGAATTCCGTCCGGGGGACGCTCCGTACGGCCTCTAGGAGACGGACGTCGGTCACGCCCACGGCGAGGGCCGCGCGGACCAGGTCCTCGGGGCTCCCTTCATGAACCATTGGACCGCGGCGCCGCGGCGGTGGCACCGGTGGCCCCGCTCGTGGTGCGCTCCAGAAGCCGCGCGGAGTGATCGTGCTTGCCGCCCGACGTCGCCTCGTTACTCACGTGCTTGCTGCCTTCCCACAGTCCCCGTTGCGGTGCCGGTGAGCGCGGTCCGTTTCCGGCCGGGCGCAACCCGGGCAGCCGAAGGAGTACCGCAGCGGGTTGGCCACCGCTGGCACGCCCACCGCCCAGGTCCTCGGCGAGGTGATCGCAACGTCCGTCTCCTCCGCGCCGCTCCTGCTCCTGCCCACGCGCCCCGTCCGCCGCTCGTACGCCGCGCTGCCGCTCCAGCCCAGTGTCGGCATGTTCCGCGCGCGGCGCGATCCGGGGCGGTCGGTTGCAAGGGGCGACCCGTGATCCGGGAGGCGCAGCGCATCGGCGTCAGGACGGGGTCCCCAGGTCGGTGTACCGCAGCAGGGCGCCCACACCCTCGTACAGTCTCAGCTCGCTCTCCGGCACGACGACCAGTTCGGCACCGGTGCCGACGAGGGCCCGGACGAGGGCCACGTCGGCCGGTTCCTCGCGCGGGGCCCGCACACCGAAGGTCATCAGCTCTGCCTCGGTCAGGGCGAGCTGAGTGGGCTGGGGGCCCGCCCAGAGCCGCAGCGAAGAGCCTGGCGGTCGGTTCAGCAGAAGTGCCGCGACCTGGGCACGCTGGAGGGCGGCGACGGTGGCGGCCAGCCCGTGCGTCATGGGTCCGTCCAGAGCACGCCGGCCGATGAAGGTGTCCACGAGTTCCCGGTCGTGCGCGGCCATGCGACCGCGGAAGACGCCGTCGAGCTGCGGCTCCAACAGAGCGCGTCCGGTGTCGGTGGGGGTCCGGCCGCCCACGCGTACGACCTTGTCCCGCAGGGTGTGCGGCAGGCGGCGGATCAGTACGTTGCACGCCCACTCGTCCCCGCCCACCACGACGGCGTCGGCATGGGCGCGCCGCGCCCGTTCGTCCAGCCGGTGGCCGAGCCGGAGCGAGACGCGGTGCCAGGTAGCCACCGCGACCCTGCGGTGCAGCCGCTCACCCGGGGTGACGGTGGACGAGGGCCAGGTGCCGGTCTGCGCCTCCAGAGTTACCCAGCCGTGGGTCTCGGCGGTCGGAAGGCCGCCGTAGTGGACGACTACGGCCATGTACGGGATCTCCGGGAGGTGCTGGGTGACCAGGGGCATTGTGTCCGGCAGGGTGCTGTAGCGCGCGGAGTCGTGCTCGGGCGGCCTGGGCAGCTCCCCGTCCAGGACGAGCGTGTCGTGGGCGGCGAAGATGGCCTGCCCGTGCACCCCTGGCACCTCAGTGTCGGCTCCGACCACCTCCTCCAGTACGTTGAGCAGCGCCCGCTCCGAGCCCTGCCGGGACAGACTTTCGCGCAGCCGCCTCCAGCGCAGCGCGATCGCCTGCTCGGGATGCTCGACGTTTCGGGAGGTGTCCAGGTACACGGAGGCGAACGGGCCCGGCTCCGCGTAGAGAGGTTCAAGGAACGACAACCTCATCGCCACTCCTCGTCGATGGTCTCCCCTCCTTTGATGATGCGCGCCCCGGGGGGATGGAGCTCGACGAGCGCAAAGCGGTGCGGAATGCCGGGCGGTCAGGCGCCGGCAGAAGCCGGCCCATCGTGAGCATGGTGGCGGGGACCAGGCCGTCAAGCATCGCGGAGCCGCGGGCCAGGACGGCAGGCCGCTGAGCAGCCGAGTTCGGTAGCCGGATGAAGGTGCGCTCTGCGCGGGAGTACCAGATCGTGGTGGTGGGGGTCGCCTTGCCTCACGTGCATACCTGTTTGTGGGCCGTATTCGACAGACCGAGCGGCGCGCTCGTGAGGTGCGGAACCAGCAGGGCCCAACCATCCGGAGGCATCGGGTTGTCTTTGCGGTGGCGCGCGGCCAATTGTGTTTTGGCCTTCGCCGTGATGGGGCTGCTCGGCCCGGGCGTCGGAACCTTCTCCGCCGCCATGCCGGCCGAGATCCTCGCCGTCACGCCGAAAGAAGAGACCTCGAGCGCGATGAGCTTCAACCAAGTCGTCCGCAGCGTGGGATTCTGTCTCGGCAGCGCACTCGGCGGCCTGGTGACTGCCGCCCATACCGGTACGACAACGGCCTTCCCCGCAGAATCCGGATACACCACAGCGGCCTGGACTGGAGCCGCGTCAATGGCTGTGACCGTGGCGATCGGCCTGCTCCTGCGGCGCGCCGGGCGCGAAGCCTGCGGTGACGTTCCGGACGAGCAGTGACCGAAGTGGTGGACCGGTGAACGTCATCTTCGTCGACCGGGCCGCGGGCCCCGACGGCCTCCTCACCGTCCTGGAGGCGTGTGGTGGCCTGATGGCGTCCGTCCTGCGCACGACCCCGTCGACCACCGTTTCCTACCACGTCTTCGGACCCTCGGACCCGGAGGGCTTTGCGGCGATGGCCGTGGTCGAGACGCTCGTGCACACCCACGACATCGCTCAGGGACTGAACCGGCAGTGGTCGCCGCCGAGGGAGTTGTGCCTGCGCGTCCTGCGGAAGCTCTTCCCTCACGTCACCGTCCGCGGCGACGCCTGGCACAACCTGCTGTGGGCGACCGGACGCACCGCACTGCCCGATCGCCCACGACTCACCGAGTGGCGCTGGTACGGGACGCGGAGCGAGTAGTCCTCGCGTCGACACGCTCGCGTCCCGGCACCGCTCACAACCGTGTCGCGGTCCCGCACTCCATATCGTCGGCGGCCTGCATGCGCGCGTCCATCGACGTACTCCGGTCGTACGGGTCGACCTCGGGGCCGGCTCCCGAGCCGGATGCCGTACGCGCGGACCGGAACTCCGGGACGTAGAAACCGGTGTCGTTGTCACAGCCGCCGTTGGCGGTGTCCGACTTGTAGGAGACGAGGGAGAACGTCCCCGGCTCGATGATCACCTTCGCCGGATCGTCCCAGCTCATCACCACCTCACGGCGCACGATCGTGCGGGCGACCTCGTCCCTTCCCTCCGTGGCGTGCGCGACCGGGTAGACGTAGGTGACGTCGGTGCTCACCTCGACCGCACCGCGCTTGCCCTCCCGGTACGTGATCCGCCCGCGCGTCTTGACCACGTCCCCGACGAGACGCACCTTCTCCGTCGCGAAGCGGCTGAACAGTCGCAGAGGATCGGCGTCCTTGCTCGGTGCGCGGAACGCGGTCGCCAGGTAGTCCTGGACGTCCTTCTGCTTCGGATTGATCAACGCGATCGCCTTCTCGGGCGGCTGTCCGAGCAGCACTCCGGAATCCAGATTGGACGCGGCAAGAAAGTCCCGGGACCTGTCGAGCGTCTGCGAGACCTGAGCCTTGCTCATCCAGCCGGTCGCCCGGGCCTCGGGGACGGTGATCCCCGCCGTTCCGTCACCCCATTGCGCCGCCGGCGATCCCCTGAACGGTTGCTGGAGGGTGGGCTGTTGGGCCGCCGACTCTGTCGCGGGCGGCTGGTCGGGACGTTCCGACTCCGCGGCGAGCGGGGTGTCGCCACCTCCACCGTCGAACCAGTCGGTCACGCGCCCGGGATCCAGCGCCACGAACAGCGTGCCCGCGGCGAGGATCAGGCCGGCCACATACCAGCCCTTGCCGCGCCGCTGCCGGGCCGGCTGGTGAGTCCGCCACCCCTCGGGCCGGCCGGTCTCCTCGCGCAGCCGTCGCGTCACCATCCGGGCCCTGGCCGACGGTTCCTCGGGCGCACCCTGAGTTCCGGCCTCGGCCTCCCTCTGGAATCGCTCCCATTCCTCGTCCGATATGGACGCCCCACTCTTGCTCACGAACTGCTCCCCGCCCCTTCCACGGCACTTGACGTGGTGCTCCACCTTCACCGCGTCGAGTCGGCCGAGGGCATGGTTGTCGCCTCGGCGTCGCTGATCCTAAACCGTGTGCACGTGGGGCGGGGTGCCTCGACGTACCGGTGCCGAGCCGTAGCCCGGCACCGGTCGCGGTCGCTACGGGCGTGGCTGCTGCTGGGTGACGCAGTGGATGCCGCCCCCGCCCGCTCCGAGGCTGTCGATGTCGAGCTGCTCGACGGTGCGGCCCGGGAACAGCCGCTGGAGGGCCGCCTTGGCCCCGGCGTCCGCGCGGGTGTCACCGAACTGGGCCGAGATCACGGCACCGTTGCACACGTAGTAATTGGCGTACACGGCGACGAAGTTGACGTCACTCGACCGGATGCGGGAGTAGTCCGGGCCCTGGAGCTTGGTGACCGCCATCGGGGTGCCGTCGGCGTCGGTGGACGTGGAGAGGGTCTGGTACTGCCGGCGGGAGTCCTTCGACGATCGACACCATCGCGGGTGGCGGCGGAATCCACTGCTCGACCCACGACCAGCCGGGCAAGCCGGCCGCGTAACCCCACCCCATGCACGGGGCCGCCAGGTCAGGGACGAGCCGTCGCATGCCGGGCGGCAGACGTCGGGTCGTTCCCTGCCTGGCGGCTTCGGCGGCTTTGGCGGGTCGGGCCACTCTGGCAGCTCTCGCGCGCGCCTCCGTCGTCGCGGTCCGTGAGTGACCGTCGTCCTGGCGGGTGTCAGGGCGAGGCGCCCGTCGGGCGTCCGGCCGCCTCCTGAACATGGCGTATCGACGGTGCGGCTGCCGTTGTACCGCCGACGTCTTTCCGGTGAACCCTTGACGTCTCGCGACCCTCCGCTATTAGATCTCCTCTATTGGGCGTGCGACCAATAGGGTCGCTCGGTCATGCCGTGACGCTTCAAGGGAGGACGCGATGGCGACCAGAGACCTGACAGCCACCGCCGGCAGCGACGTGGCTACGGCCGTGGAACAGGACAGCTGGAAGCGCACGGGATCGACTACATCCCGGAAGAGGAGCGGCACGGCCGACCCCGGGAGCTGTTCGAGGTGTGGGCGGCCCCCAACGTCAGCTACCTGAGCCTCGTCGTCGGTGGGGCGCTGGTCCTGATGGGCCTCACCCTCGGACAGGCGCTGGCCGTGATCGTCGCCGGCAACCTGCTGTGGGCACTCACCGGAGTCCTGGCCGTCAGCGGGCCGGCCGCGGGCACCACGGGCTCGGTCGTCTCCCGTGCCATGTACGGAGTCAACGGGAACAAGGCCGTCATCGCGCTCACGGGCTGGCTGATCTCCGCCGCCTATCTGGCACTGAACTGGTCCGCAGCCTCGGTCGCCGCGTTCGGGCTCGCCCGGCGCCTCGGCGCTCCAGACAGCCCCGTCCTCGACGGCGTCATCATCTGCGGCATCGCCGCGGCCACCCTCGTGGTCAGCGTGTACGGCCACGCCACGATCGTGCGTCTGTACTCCGTGCTGAGTGTCGCCCTCACCGTCGTGTTCGTCGTCGTGAGCGGCTACGTACTGGGACACACCGACTGGTCCTACCGGCCCGCCGAATCACTGCACGGCGCCCAGCTCTGGGTGACGCTCATCGGCGGCTTCGCGATCATCGCGTCCACCCCGCTCTCGTACAGCAACAGCCCTGACCTGGCGCGATACCTGCCGCGCGACAGCAAGCCGATGGCGGTGGCGGGGTGGACGGCACTCGGGGCCTTCCTGCCGAGCGTGCTCTTCACCGGCGTCGGCGCCCTGGCCGCCACCACGCTCGACATGAGCGACCCGGAGGCGGCGCTCGAGGGCATCCTCCCGAGCTGGTTCATCCCGCTGTTCGTCATCGCGGTCGTCCTCAACACCCTCGCCAACAACGGTCTGACCGCGTACAGCGCGGGTCTCACCCTCCAGTCCATCGGCACGACGGCCCTCAGCTCCTCGACGAGCGTCGCGGCAGCCCGTTCTGGTACGACGCGGGCGTGCACCGGGCGGGAGTGATGGCGTTCCTCGCCGGTGCTCTCGCCGGAGTCCTGTGCGTGAGTACGAGCTTCTGGACCGGCCCCGTCTCGTCGTCGCTCGGCGGCGCGAACCTGTCCCTCGTCGCGGGACTCGTGGTCTCCGCCGTCGTGTACGGGGCGTCGGGGCGCACCCGGCGCCGCGCGGTGACCCCTGCACCGGGCGTGTGACCGACGCGCGGCGGACCACGCCCCGACATCCCCCACCCCCCGAGGAGAACGCCGTCATGATTGCCCGCCCCACCGAACGCCTCCACATCGAGGTCGCCTCGTCCGACCCGTTCGCGCGCGGAGCAGCTCGCGGTGAGCGACTGCGCGACACCCTTCCCGGAGGGATCGCAGGGTACGACCGCTTCTTCCGGCTCGGCGGCATCAGCCCGCACCAGGTTCGCGCCGACGCCGAGCGCGCTCTCGACACCATCGACGCGTTCTGCCCCCGCGCGCGGGCGGAGGTCGAGGGCATCGCGCACGGCGCCGGTGGCGACGTCCGGCGCATCGCGGCGCTCAACGCCCGCACCGAGATACTCGCCCGCAGCGCCACTGTCCCACCCGGCGAATGATTGACGATCGTCCGCCGCACGGATGGCGCCGCCGGCACCGTCGACACCTTCGGAATCCAGACCTGGGACTGGCATGTCGAGCTGAACCCCTACTGGCACACCCTGGAATCCCGCGGTGGAACCCACGACGTGGTCGGCCTCACCGAACACGGCATCCTCGGCAAGATCGGCATCAACAGCGCAGGTCTCGCACTGCACTTCAACATCCTGGGCCACCGCCGAGACGGCGTCGGCGGTCCCCATGCACGTCCTGGCCGCCGTCGTCCTCGAGGAAGCGGGGAGCGTGGCGCAGGCCGTGGAGATCGTGCGCGGCGCTCCGATCGCCTCGTCGGGATCGTTCGCCCTCTTCGACACCTCCGAGGCCGTACTCCTCGACCTGAGTCCCGAGGGTGTGTTCGCGGTGGAATCCGACCGGGACACGCTCGTGCGCACCAACCACTTCCTCACACCGGCTCCTGCTGTCGGGGAGAAGGCGTGGCTCCACCAGCCGGATTCCGGCGAGCGCTACGACCTCATCCGCAAGCGCCTGACGCCCACCGCTCTGCCGCAGTCGCCCGACGACCTTGTCGGTCTCCTCGTATCGGGGGAGGGCGAGGCGGCCCTCACCTGCCTGCCCGACATGAACCTGCCCGAGGGACAGCGATGGGCAAGCCTGGCCACGGTCATCCTCGAACCGGCCACGAGCACGGCCCGCATCCTGGACGGCACGCCGGCAGACGCCGGTTCACGGCCCTGGCGCCACCTCGCGGCACAGCGTGGCTCGGACACCGGATCCGGAACGCGGTGAACTCTTCACGGCACTGGCCCCTGCTTCTCACCCTCTTCTGATTCCATGGAGGCCCCGCTCGATGGCCTCTGTGAGGGAAGGGACCGGCAAGCATGGTGAAGGCGAACAGCGCTCTGCTCGTGATGGACGTCCAGCGGGATGTCGTCCGCATCGCCGACGACGGATCCGGCTATTTGGCTCGCCTGAAAGGGGCGATCGCGGGCGCCCGAGCGGCGGGTATCCCCGTCACCTACGTGGTCATGCGGCTACGGCCGGGTCAGCCCGAAGCCGGCCCGCGCAACAGGACGCTCGCCACCGTTCTGCAGGCGGGCCTGTTCACCGACGGGGCTCCCGGCACCGAGATCCACGACGAGGTGGCGCCCCGGCCGGGCGACACCGTGGTCACCAAGAGACGGGCGAGCGCGTTCTCGGGCAGCGACCTCGACCTGGTGCTCAGGGCTCGCGACATCAACAGCCTCGTCCTGGCGGGCATCGCGACCAGCGGCGTGGTGCTGCACACCCTGTGTCAGGCCAACGACCTGGACTTCGGCCTCACCGTCCTGTCGGACGCCTGCCTCGACCTCGATCCGGAGGTGCACCGGACCCTCATCGGGAAAGTGTTCCCGCAGTGGGCGGAGGTCGTCACCGTCGAGGACTGGGTCGGTTCCCTGGCGCAGAGCGGCTGATGTCGCATGCCGTATCTCGCGGGTCAACTCACCGACGGAATCTCGCAGTCGGGCCGATGAACCCTGTCGGGGGTGTCAGGTACTACCGGGCGGTAAGGTGATCACGCTGCCCTGTTCGGGGTGGGCGGACGGACTCGGGGGAGTACGAAGATGGCCAAGCCGGTACGCGCGTCGCTGGGCGAGATGTGGATCACCTGCCAGGTGTGCCGCAGCGAACTCTTCCGTGAGCGGGGCATCAAGCTCAACAGCACCGGCATGGAGTTCATGAAGCTGGCGTGGGCGGACGAGACGGCGACGGGCCTGATCTGCTGGAAGTGCGGATACGTGCACCTCTTCGTGAACCGTGAGATCCGGCTTCATCGCGCCGAGGACTGACCCGGCGAGGGGAGTCGTAGCCCTCCCGGTACCAACACGACCGGTTCCGTGCGAGATCCGGGCCGGAAGCGGGAACAGACGGCGGGGGCGGACCGTTCTTGCTGACAATGCAGTGTGTACTGGCGATGAGAGGGGAGGGGCGGTCATGACCCAGGTGTCCCGTCTGTGCGCCCTCGTCCTCGCCCCGTACCGCCCGGTGCACCTGTACACCCGCGCCCATATCGACCTCCAGCGCGTCGCCGGCGCGCTCTGTTGTTCCTGATCGCATTCTTCGCCGTCGCACCCTCCGCCCGAGGGTCGCTCATCTCGTACGGTCGATCAGGAAGGCACCCTTTCGTGTCCTCGTCTTCTTTGCTGCCCTCTTCAACCCCCGCGCTGCACCTCGCCGTTGCCCTCGACGGCGCCGGCTGGCACCCGGCCGCCTGGCGTGAGCAAGTGTCGCGGCCCCGGGAGCTGTTCACCGCCCGCTACTGGGCCGACCTCGTCCAGGAGGCCGAGCGCGGGCTGCTCGACTTCGTGACCATCGAGGACGGACTCGGGCCACAGTCCTCGCACTTCACGGAGCCCGACACCCGTACCGACCAGGTCCGCGGGCGCCTCGACGCCGTCCTCATCGCCGCCCGCGTCGCCCCGCTCACCCGGCACATAGGTCTGGTACCGACCGTGGTGGCCACACACACGGAGCCGTTCCACATATCCAAGGCGATCGCCACGCTCGACTATGTGAGCTCCGGGCGCGCGGGACTGCGCGTACAGGTCTCGGCACGCCGGAACGAGGCCGCGCACTTCGGACGCCGTACGTTCCCCGCCCTCCGCATCGAGGACCTGGACAGCCCGGAGGTGAAGGAGCTGACGGGCGACCTCTTCGACGAGGCCGCCGACCACATCGAAGTGGTGCGGCGGCTGTGGGACAGCTGGGAGGATGACGCGGAGATCCGGGACGTCGCCACCGGCCGTTTCATCGACCGCGACAAGCTGCACTACATCGACTTCGAGGGCAGGCACTTCAGCGTCAAGGGCCCCTCGATCACCCCCAGGCCGCCCCAGGGTCAGCCGGTCGTCAGCGCGCTGGCCCACCAGAGCGTGCCGTTCCAACTCGTCGCGCGTTCCACCGACATCGGATTCGTGACCCCGCACGACGCGGACCAGGCGCGTGCCGTCGTCGACGAGATCCGTGCGGCACAGGCCGCGGCCGGACGGGCGGACGAGCCCCTTCACGTCTTCGGCGACCTGGTGGTCTTCCTGGACGACGACCCGGCCGCGGCGGCGGCACGGCGCGAACGGCTCGACGGCCTGGCGGGCTACACGTACACCAGCGACGCCCGGATCTTCACCGGCAACCCCGCTCAACTGGCCAATCTGCTCCAGGAGTTGCAGCTGGCGGGCCTCACCGGATTCCGGCTGCGTCCCGGCGTCGTCGGGCACGACCTGCCCGCGATCACCCAGGGGCTCGTCCCCGAGCTGCAGCGGCGCGGAGGGTTCCGGAGCGAGTACGAGGCCGACACCCTGCGCGGACTCCTCGGGCTCACGCGCCCTGCCAACCGCTACGCCGCCACCGCCACCGTCTGAGCCGGAGGGACCACCGACACCATGCCTCGCAAGCAGATCCACCTCGCGGCCCACTTTCCGGGCGTCAACAACACCACCGTGTGGAGCGACCCGAAGGCCGGCAGCCACGTCGAGTTCAGTTCCTTCGCGCACTTCGCGCAGACCGCCGAGCGGGCCAAGTTCGACTTCCTGTTCCTGGCCGAGGGCCTGCGCCTGCGCGAACAGGGCGGTGAGATCTACGACTTGGACGTCGTGGGGCGGCCCGACACCTTCACGATCCTCACCGCGCTCGCCGCGGTCACCGAGCGCCTCGGGCTGACCGGCACCATCAACTCCACCTTCAACGAGCCTTACGAGGTCGCTCGCCAGTTCGCCAGCCTCGACCACCTCTCGGACGGGCGTGCCGCGTGGAACGTCGTCACCTCCTGGGACGCGTTTACCGGTGAGAATTTCCGGCGCGGCGGGTTCCTGCCGCAGGACGAGCGGTACTCGCGCGCCAAGGAGTTCCTGACCACCGCGAGCGAGCTGTTCGACTCCTGGCACGGGGACGAGATCGTCGCCGATCGGGCGAGCGGTACCTTCCTGCGCGACGCCCAGGCCGGAGCCTTCGTCCACCAGGGACAGCACTTCGACATCAGCGGGCAGTTCAACGTCCCCCGCAGCCCGCAGGGCCGCCCGGTGATCTTCCAGGCCGGTGACTCCGACGAGGGGCGCGAGTTCGCGGCGTCGAGCGCCGACGCGATCTTCAGCCGGTACAGCGCCCTCAAGGAAGGGCAGGCGTTCTACACGGACGTCAAGGGCCGCCTCGCCCGCCACGGCCGTACGCCCGACCAGCTCCTGATCCTGCCCGCCGCGACGTTCGTACTCGGCGAGAGTGACGCCGAAGCGGCGGAACTGGCCCGCGAGGTACGCCGCCAGCAGGTCAGCGGCGCCACCGCGATCAAGCACCTGGAGTTCGTCTGGAACCGTGACCTGTCCGGCTACGACCCGGACGGACCGCTCCCCGACATCGACCCCGACCTCGGCGAGCACACCATTGCACGCGGCCGAGCCCAGGTCCGCATGTACCGCGACCCGCTGGCCACGGCCCGTGAGTGGCGGGAGCGCGCGGCCGCCAACAAGTGGTCGATCCGTGATCTCGTCATCGAGACCGGCAACCGCCAGTCCTTCGTCGGCTCCCCGGCCACGGTGGCCGAGACCATCGACGACTTCGTCCAGGCGGACGCGGCCGACGGCTTCATCCTCGTCCCGCACATCACCCCCGGCGGCCTCGACGTCTTCGCCGACACGGTCGTTCCGCTGCTCCAGGAACGCGGGGTGTACCGCACGGAGTACGAGGGCAGCACCCTGCGCGACCACTTGGGCCTGACGGAGCCGAGCGCTCTGGAAGCCGGGACCCGCCGAGTGGCGTCGTAACGACCCGTCCACCATGCGATCCGCACCAGTGCCGGAGCCGGCGGTGGCCTTTCCGCCGCCGTCTTCGGCGCCGCCCGATACTCTGCACCGCGTGATCAACTCATCTGCGAGTTCTGACGATTCCGCGGTCGCGACAGCCGCGGCGAGTGCCGGTGCCGACGTGGTGCGCAGCCTGTACGGGCGACACCTCACCCGCATAGACAAGGGCGCGGGGGACTTTGCCACCACCGCCGACGTGGAGGCCGAGAAGGCCATTGTCGACGTCATCCGCGCCGCCCGCCCCGACGACGCGGTGGTCGGTGAGGAAGGCGGGCAGCAGGGTACGGCCGATGCCGCGCGCCAATGGCTGGTGGACCCGTTGTGCGGCACGCTGAACTACGCCGCCGGCAGCATGCTCGTTGCTGTCAACGTGGCGCTGCGCGACGGGGCGGCGGCGGTGGCCGACCCGTTCAGCGGCGAGGTGTTCTTCACGGACGGGACGAGCGCATGGGTGCGGCGCGACGGGGTGGACGAGCCGCTGGCCCCGACGTCCGCCACCTCGCTCGTGGACGTCAACCTGGACCCGCCGTTCATCAACCGGCCCGGCTTCCGGGCCGTTGACCTGCTGGCCCACCCCGCGTTCGTCGAGCGGTTCCGGCCGCGGGTCGTGTCGACGACGCTGGCGCTGGCCTGGGTCGCGGCCGGTAAGCGGGCCGCGTACGTCACCGATGGCGCCGACCTCATCGGGAGTGTGCACTTCGCCGCAGGCATCGCACTGTGCCGGGCCGCCGGCTGCGTCGTCACCGGGATCGACGGCGCCCCGACCCGGGCTGAGGGGCGGGGACTTGTGGTGGCCGCCGACGCCGAGACCCATGGGCAGTTGATGTCGATGATCCGCAGCTGAGACACCCCCGCCGCCCCGGTGACCGTGATCACCGGGGCGGCGGGCTTGTGGCGGGGAGGAGACCCGGGCGGGGCCGGACCACAAGGGATCAGCCGCGTACGGGCTCCAGTTCCCGCTCCTCCTCGTCGTCGTTGTCCTCGTCCTCGTCCTCGTCCTCGTCCTCGTCCTCGGCTGCCGGTGACGACGACGGCGCGAACGTCTTGTGCAGTTTCTCGCCCTCGACGTCCATGTTGGGCAGGAGCTTGTCGAGCCAACGCGGCAGCCACCAGGCCGACTTGCCGAGCAGGGCGAGGACCGCCGGGACGATGGCCATGCGGACGACGAAGGCGTCGAAGAACACCGCGATGGCGAGCCCGAAGCCCATCATCTTGATCATGTCGTCGTTCTCCATGATGAAGCCGGAGAAGACACTGATCATGATGACCGCGGCCGCGCCGACGACCCGTCCGCCGTGCTTGAAGCCGGTGACGACCGCCTCGGCGGGGCGGGCCCCATGGACGTACGCCTCGCGCATCCGCGTCACGAGGAACACCTCGTAGTCCATCGCCAGGCCGAACACCACACCGATCATGAAGATCGGCATCATCGACATGATGGGGCCCGGCTGGTCGACGCCGACGATGTCCGCGAGCCAGCCCCACTGGAACACGGCGACGACGGCGCCGAGGGCCGCGGCGACCGACAGCAGGAAGCCCAGGGCCGCCTTCAGAGGGACGAGAACCGAGCGGAAGACCAGCATCAGCAGCAGGAAGGCGAGCCCGACGACGAGACCCAGGTAGGGCAGGAGGGCGTCGTCGAGGGTCTGCGAGAAGTCGATGGTCATCGCCGTCTGCCCGGTGACCAGGACATCGGACTTGGTGTCCGCCTCCAGGCCGCTCGCCTTCGAGCGGATCGTCCTGACGAGTTCCTCGGTCCTGTGGTCGCTCGGGCCTGTGGTCGGGACGACCGTGATGATCGCCGTGTCACCGGCCGGGTTCACCGAGGCGGGCGTGACCGCCGCGACGCCGTCGACCTTGGCGAGGGACGCGCCCACCGTCTTGGCGGCGGCAGCGGCGCCCTTCGTTCCGCCCGTGTCGACGGTGACCATCAGCGGGCCGTTGAAGCCCGCCCCGAACGACTCGGACAGCAAGTCGTACGCCTTGCGCTGCGTGGTGTCCGGCGCCGACGTCCCCTCGTCGGGCAGCCCCAGTTCCAGGCTCGTCGCCGGGATGGCGACGGCGCCCAGACCGATTACACCGATCAGCAGCACGGTGACGGGGCGGCGCAGCACCAGGCGCGCCCAGCGGGTGCCGAGGTTGGGCTTGGTGTTCTCGGCGGCCTTGGCGCTGTGCGCGGCGGCCTGCTTCGTGAGGGCCCTGTTGTCCTTGGTGGCCTTGGTGTCCTTGCTGTGCTTGCTGTCCGCGCCGCTCTTCTTGAGGTTCTTGCGGTCCTTGCGGCGCAGGGCGCGCTTGCCCGCGAAGCCGAGCAGCGCGGGAATCATGGTGAGCGCGATGAGTACGGCGATGGCCACCGTGGCCGCGGCCGCGAGCCCCATCTTGGTGAGCATGGGGATGTTGACGACGGACAGACCCGCGAGAGCCACGATCACGGTCAGCCCGGCGAAGACCACGGCGGAGCCCGCGGTTCCGGTGGCCCGGCCGGCCGCTTCCTCCGGTTCTCGGCCCTCGGCGATCTCGGCGCGGTAGCGGGAGACGATGAAGAGGGCGTAGTCGATCCCGACCGCGAGCCCGATCATCATCGCCAGCGTCGAGGTCGTGCCCGAGAGGTTGAGGACGCTGCCCAGGGCGGCGATGCCGGAGACACCGATACCGACGCCGATGATGGCGGTCAGCAGCGGAAGTCCGGCGGCGATCAGCGAGCCGAAGGTGATGACGAGGACGACCGCGGAGACGGCGATGCCGATGAGCTCGGCCGATCCGCCCATCTCCTGCTCGGCCTGGACGGCGTCACCGCCCGTCTCGACGGTGAAGCCCTCGGCGTGGGTCTTGTCGGTGGCGTCCGTCAGCGCGTCATGCGTCTTGTCCGTGAGCTCCGTCGAGATCACCTTGTAGGTGACGGACGCGTAAGCGGTGGTGCCGTCCTTGCTGACGGCGTTCGCCTTGTACGGGTCGGCCACGCCGGCGACCTGCGAACCCTTGCCGAGCGCCGCGACGAGTCGGTTGACCTCCGCCTTCGCGGCGGGGTCGGTTATCTTCTCGCCCTCCGGCGCGCGGATGACGACTCGGGCGGTGGCGCCCTCCGCGCTGGCGGCGGGGAAGCGCTCGTCGAGCAGGTCGAAGGCCTTCTGGGAGTCCGTGCCCGGCATGGAGAACGAGTCGGCGGGCGGCGCGGGCGCGGCCGAGGACGCGTATCCGATGCCGCCCAGGAGCAGCACCCACAGGAGTGCCACATAGCGGCGCCGCCTGAAGGAGAGGCGCCCTAGTTTGTAAAGGAAGGTAGCCACGGCGAAAGAGACTCCCGTCGGGTGGAGGCGGAGGCAGGCGCGACCGCCCGGCGGTGCCCGTGGCACGTCAGGGAAGTCAGCAGGATTTCTCCCTCTATCGTCGCCGCATTCCGGAGCCCGGATGTCAGCCTCCGGGGCGGACTCCGGCCCACGCCTGCGGTACTCGGACGCGGCGGCCCGTCATCCCCCGGTATGACCGCCGGACCCCTTTTGTAGAGCGATGGGTGCAGGAGGGGGGTGGATGCGGGGACCTGAGGACGAGTCCGCCTCCGGCGCCGGGCCTGTGACCGACCTCAGTGTTTGCACAGGTCAGGTGAGCTGTGACGGCAGGCGCCGGCGAGTGGAAGGATCATGTCCAGCGACTGCGTGCCGTCCGGTCCGGTGAAGGGGCCGACGAGCGCTGGAACCCGTTCTTCTCTTGAAGTGCTCTCCTCCCTTCGCAAGCTCAGGAAGGAGATTCCCACCTACCTTGCGGTGGCGGGCTTGGCGCCACGGGTGCGCCTGACGACTGCCCTCCCGGCAGCCGGGATCGCCACGAGGCCGATCCTGTACAGGTGCAAGATGTTCCGTGCCGCGTTCCAGTCGGCGTTGCCGGACCAGCCGCAGTCTGGGTTCTTGCACACGAACGTGGCCTGGTCCTCCCGGCTGCCCGCTGTGGTCAACCCACAGGCTGAACAGCGCAGGGAGGTGCCAGGGGCGGGGACCTTGACGAGGGTGCCGCCGTGGCGGCCGGTCTTGTACGTCAGCATGGTCACGGTGCGGCCCCTTGCCTCCTGGCTGATGGAGCGGTTCAGACCGGACTTCTGCGCGACGTTCTTCCCGGGCTCCTCGATGGTGCCCCTGGCCGACTTGACCATGTTCTCGATGTTGAGCTGTTCCACCACGAGCGTGCCGTAGGCGCGGGCGAGGTTCGTTGTGGTCTGGTGCTGCCAGTCAACGACTCGGCGCGTGGCTCTTGCGCGGAGCTGCTTGATCTGGTCGTAGGTGCGGTTCAGCCGGTTGGAGCTGCGCTCCTTCGGCTTGCGGAAGGACTTGCGGTGCGCGGCCCGTTGTTCGAGGCGGAGCAGCTTGGCCTTTTCCTCCGGGTTCAGCCACTTGTCCCGGTCGGCGGTGCCATCCGGGAGCCGGGCGGGTCGTCCGTGATCTTGATGGTTGCCATCGGACAGGGCAAGGGGAAGGTTGACCCCGGCGTCGATGCCAATCTCAGGGCCGGTGTGCGGCTCAGGCTTAGATTCCAGAGTCTGGACGCGGAAGGCGATATGCCATCCGAGTCCATCTTTGACCAACCGCGCCCCGGTGATCCGATTCTCCCTGTTGGCGAGCTTGCCGACCGGGAGATCCTTGGTCCAGCGGAACCGGACCCGACCGACCTTGGGAATGTTGACCATGCCCCAACGGCGGTGCACCCGCTTGATCTGCAGATCGCGACCCTGCGGGATGTCCACGGACATCACCGTGCGCAGGCGGGCCTTGAAGTTCGGTGCGTCGGCGCGGCCGTCCCAGCAGTGCTTCCACGCCTGGACGTACGTTTTCAGCACCGCCTGCCCGGCCTGGGCGGGGAGCACTCCGAGCCAGTCGATCTCCTTGCGGGCTTGGCGGATCGCCGCATCGGCGGCGGCCAGGGAACGCTTGTCCTTGGGGAGCATCGTCCACCAGTCGTGCAGGCAGTTCCACATGGTGCGGGCCGCGTGCGCCTGGTCGTCGATGAGCCGGGCCTGTGCAGGCGTCAGCGCCAGCCGGGCACGGTGCCCGAACTGCCGCTTCTCCCAGACAAGTTCGTTCATCACGATCACTCTACTGCGGTGGCTTATGTCACCCTGATGGAACCCTAATCCTGATGTGCGCACCGGGCGCCACGTAGTTCACAACCTGCACGTCCACTGGGTTTTTGTCACCAAGTACCGGCGCAAGGCATTCACCGATGCCATGCTGACGTGCACTGAGGAGGTCATGCGCGAGGTCTGCGGGGACTTCGAGGCCGAACTCAAGCAGTTCGTCGACGACCGCGCCTGAGGCACGCTGACCGGTACGACGGTGTGCCCGAGCCCGCCACGTATACGGCAGGCTCGGGCACTCAACCTTCGACGGCGATCACGCCGGCTCTCCCGGCTCAGGAACTCGTCAGGATGACGAGTTGCTGCGTCGCCCTGGTCATCGCGACATAGCGGTCGACCGCTCCCTCGATACCGTCGCCGTACTCCTCCGGGTCGACGAGGACGACCAGGTCGAATTCGAGGCCCTTCGACAGCTCCGAGGTCAGGGACCGGACGCGTGATGTCGCCCGGAACGCGGGGTCGCCGATGACGCAGGCGATCCCGTCGTCGTGCGCGGCGAGCCATGTGTCGAGAATCGAGTCCAGGTCCGTGACCGGTCCGTGGACGACGGGGATGCCGCTGCTGCGGACGGACGTCGGAACGTTGGCGTCGGGGAGCTCGGCCCGGATGACCGGCTCGGCTTCCGTCATGACCTCTTCCGGAGTGCGGTAGTTGATGCTCAGAGAGGCCTGATTGATCCGGTCGAGCCCGGCCCGCTCCAGGCGTTCCTCCCACGAATCCGTGAACCCGTGCCTCGCCTGGGCGCGGTCACCGACGATGGTGAAACTCCGGGACGGGCAGCGCAGGAGCAGCATCTGCCACTCCGCGTCGGTCAGTTCCTGGGCCTCGTCCACGACGATGTGCGCGAACGGTCCCGCGAGCCGGTCCGGGTCGGCGGTGGGCAGCGCGCTCTCGTCGATCAGGCTGTCCTGGAGGTCCTTCCCGCGCAGCATCCGCACCGCGCCCTCGCTGTCGTCGCCGGCCGAGTTGAAGTCGGCGGCCGAGATGATGTCGTCGATGACGAGGGCCATGCGCTCGCGCTCGGCGGCGACCGCGGCGTCGTGCCGCCGCTTGCGCCGCGCGGCCTCCGGGTCACCGAGCCGCTGCCGAGCCGCGTCCAGGAGCGGCAGGTCGGACACCGTCCAGGCCTGGGGGGCGTCCTTGCGCTGCAACTTCGCCACGTCGTCGCGGTCGAGCCACGGGGCACACATGCGCAGGTAGGCGGGGACCGTCCACAGGTCGGAGACCAGGTCGACGGCCTCGAGCAGCGGCCACGCGCTGTTGAGGGCCGCGACCAGATCCCGGTCCTGCCGCAGGGACCGCAGGAACAGATCGGGCGAGACGCCGTCCTCGTCCTCGTCCATGCCCTGCTTGTCCATGAGGATCGAGGCCAGTTCCTCCCAGACCTGCTCGCGCGCCTCGTTGTGCGGAGCGCCCGGACTCGGCGCCTTGAAGGCCTCGGCCCAGTCGTCGGCGCTCACCCAGATGTCGGACCAGGCAGTCGTGGCGGTCATGCCCTTGGCGGGCGGTTCCTCGTAGAACCTGACGGCCTTCTCGATCGCTCGCACCATGTCCGCGGACGACTTGAGGCGGGCTACGTCCGGGTCGGTCTCCACGGTCGCCGCGGCGCCCTCGGTGACGAGGTCCTGAAGGATGCAGGTCTGTACGCCGTCCTCTCCGAGGCTGGGCAGGACATCGGCTACGTAGTCCAGGTAGGGCCGGTGCGGACCGACGAACAGCACACCGCCCCGGCGGTGGCTGAGGCGCGGGTCGGAGTAGAGGAGGTACGCGGAGCGGTGCAGGGCGACGACGGTCTTGCCCGTGCCGGGGCCGCCGTCGACGACGAGGGCGCCGCGCGAACCGGCGCGGATGATGGCGTCCTGGTCGGCCTGGATGGTGCCGAGGACGTCGCGCATACGGGCCGACCGGTTGCTGCCCAGGCTGGCGATGAACGCGGACTGGTCGTCGAGGGCGGCGCGTTGCTCCAGGCCGTCGGCGGTGAACACCTCGTCCCAGTAGTCGCTGATCCGGCCGCCGGTCCAGCGGTACCGGCGGCGGCTCGCCAGGCCCATCGGGTTGGCGTGGGTCGCCCCGAAGAACGGCTCGGCGGCGGGGGAGCGCCAGTCGACAAGCAGCCGGCGCCCCTCGCTGTCGGTGAGGCCCAGCCGCCCGATGTACAGGGGCTCGGCGTCGTCCGCGCCGACGACACGGCCCAGACACAGATCCAGGCCGAAGCGGCGCAGGGCGCGCAGGCGGCCGGTCAGCCGGTGGATCTCCGAGTCCCGGTCCATCGCCTCGCGGCCGATGCCGCCGGGAGCCTTGCGCAGGGCGTCGAGACGGTCGGAGAGTTCGGTGATCGCCTGGTCGAGGCTGCTCGCGATGGCCGCGAAGTGTGCCTCGTCGCCGGCGATCAGGGTCGCATCAGCCTTGGAGGCGAGACGCTCGGGAAGGTGGAACGCACTGGTGGTCGTGGAAGTACTGGAGGTCATGTCATCAGCTCCGATCCGAGGTCACGGCTGCGAAGTCCGACGGTGCGCACACGCGGACCTCGGCACCGAGCGTCCACACCGGCGACGCGAGTCCCACCACCGGCTCGACGCCACCGCGCGACCTGTCGACCGACAACAACACATGCACTTCGTAGATCTCCCATTTCCGCAGGTTCGGGCCTCGGCCAGCGATTGTGCGGGATGGTGGGGGCCTTGCCGCAAGCCCCCCAGTGCGCTATAAGTTAAGAGTGGCAAGGAGTGGGAAGACCTCCTTGCCTTTCTTGTTTCTACCTTTGATCTTGGCCAGTGCTCCGCCGTTTACGGCGGGGGTGAAGGCCATCTCAGGGCTGCTCTGACCCGCACGTTCGCACGGGTCCGCAGTGTTGTCCTCAGCCGGTGGGGCGCTGCTGGTTCTCGATGTACTGCTTGACGACGGTCAGCGGTGCGCCGCCGCAGGATCCGGCGAAGTAGGAGCCGGACCAGAAGTGTCCGCCCCATAGGTAGCGGCGGACGTGGCTGTCGTATTCCTGGCGGAGCCTGCGGGAGCTGACGCCCTTGAGGGAGTTGACCAGTTTGGAGAGCTGGACCTTGGGCGGATAGTGCACGAGCAGATGCACATGGTCCTGCTCGCCGTTGAACTGCTTGAGTTCGGCCTCGAAGTCGGTGCAGACGTCGCGCATGATCTCCTCGGTGCGCGTCAGCATGGCGTCGGTGAATGCCTTACGCCGATACTTGGTGACGAATACCAAGTGGACGTGAAGGTTATAGACGACGTGACGGCCGGTGCGCACGTCAGGATTCGGGTTCCATCGTGGTGACATAAGCCAACTGTAGTAGGGTGATGGTCATGGGTGAACTCGTGTGGGAGAAGCGGCAGTTCGGGCACCGCGCCCGGCTGGCGCTGACGCCTGCACAGGTCCGGCTCATGGATGACCAGGCGCACGCGGCACGCGCGATGTGGAATCAGCTCCACGACCTGTGGCAGATGACGCCGAAGTGTCAGCGCGCTCTGACGCGCATGGATCAGGCGTTGCGGCAGGCCCGCAAGGAGATCGACTGGTACGCGGTGCTGCCCGCGCAGGCCGCGCAGGCGGTACTCAAGACGTACTTCCAGGCGTGGCGGAACTGCTGGGACGGGCGTGCGGACGAGCCGAACTTCAAGGCCCGCTTCCGCACGGCATTGTCGGTGGACATCCCGCAGGGCCGGGACTTGCAGATCAAGCGAGTACACCGACGGTGGGGCATGGTCAACATCCCCAAGGTGGGCCGTGTCCGGTTCCGCTGGACCAAGGATCTCCCCGTCGGCAAGCTCGCCAACAAGGAGAACCGGATCACCGGGGCACGGCTGGTCAAAGACGGGCTCGGATGGCACATCGCCTTCCGTATCCAGACCCTTGAGCCCAAGCCGGAGCCCCACCAGGGTCCCGAGGTCGGTATCGACGCCGGGGTGAACCTGCCGCTTGCGCTGTCCGACGGCAACCACCAGGACCACGACCGGCCGCCCCGACTCCCGGACGGCACCGCCGACCGGGACAAGTGGCTGAACCCGGATGAGAAGGCCAAACTGCTCCGCCTGGAACAGCGCGCCGCGCACCGCAAGAGCTTCCGCAAGCCGAAAGAGCGCAGCTCCAACCGGCTGCACGCCACCTACGACCGGATCAAGCAGCTCCGCGCAAGAGCCACGCGCCGAGCAACCGACTGGCAGCACAAGACCACCACCGCCATCGCCAAGCAGTACGGCACGGTCGTGGTGGAGCAGTTGCAGATCACGAACATGGTCAAGTCCGCCAAGGGAACCATCGAGAACCCGGGGAAGAACGTCGCGCAGAAGTCCGGCCTGAACCGTTCCATCAGCCAAGAGGCGTGGGGCCGCACCGTGACACTGCTGACGTACAAAACCGCCCGAAACGGCGGAACCCTGGTCAAGGTCCCCGCCCCGAACACCTCCCTGCGCTGCTCCGCGTGCGGATTCATCACGCCCGGCAGCCGCGAAGACCAGGCCACGTTCGTATGCAAGAACCCGGACTGCGGATGGTCGGCGAATGCCGACTGGAACGCGGCCCGGAACGTCTTGCACCTGTACCGGATCGGCCTCGTGACGATCCCGGCTGCCGGGAGGGCAGTCGTCAGGCGCACCCGTGGCGTCAAGCCCGCTGCCGCAAGGTAAGCAGGAATCTCCTTCCTGAGCCTGCGAAGGGAGGAGAGCACTTCAAGGACGGGCACATCCCTCAAGCAGTGGCGACGCGCCACACAACGCTCCCGCGGCATCGGCCGAAGCGTGCCGCGGGTGCTCGCGTAGGTCACATAGGCGTGCCCGCCTTGATGACATGCCGGAGATGTTCCCGAGGCTTCGTCAGGACGGAGATGTCCTTGAGCCGGTTGCCGTAGAGATTGCCGTGCTCGACGCAGCGGACGCCCGCGCGCAGAGCCTGGTTGACGCCGCGCGGGTGGTAGGCGTGCACGGTGACGTAGCGATTGTGGTGGTCGGCGCCGCGGCCTCGTCGAGCCGGCCCTGCGAGACCAGGTAGCGCGGTGACTCCGGCAGGTCCTTGCGCCACCACCACAGCAGCAGCACGACCGACGCCGCCGTGATCACGGCGGCGATGCGCCGGCCGGTCTCGGGGCGCGTGGAGATCACCACCGGCGCGAGGAGACCGGCGAGGACGTAGCCGAAGGCGAGGAAGCCGACGGTCCGGGCGACGAAGCGACCGCGGTGCCGGGCGGGCAGGAACTCGGAGATGTACGGGGCGATGAGCGTCGTCTCCGCACTGAGTGTCGATCGAGGCATGGCTGGCCGGGCGGCAGGGGCACAGTACGCTCGGCTCGCAGGCCGAACGCGTGGTCCATGTCCTCGTCCGGGCACCGCAGTTCGCCACATACTCCTCGGCCCGCGAGGTCGCCGAGCGGGCGGGCGTCAATGTCTCCACCGTCGTAGGCACCGCGCAGCAGCTCGGCTTCGAGGGCTGGACGGACCTGCGGCAGGAGCTGCGCGCGCTGTACCTCGGTTCCGTGGCCTCCGGCGATCTCGGACCGACGCCGGCCACCGACGCCGCCGCCCAGATGCTCCGCCGGGACGCGGTCAACGTGACCTCGCTCGCCACTGAGGAGAACCTCCGGGCGATCCGCGTCACCGCCCAGGCCATCAGGGCAGCGCGCCGCACCGTGATCGTCAGCTCTGGCAGCGGGGCCGGACCCGCCCATATCCTGGGCCACCTCGGCGCCATCATGGGCTACGACATTCAGCTGGCCCTGGGCTCCGCCACCGCCGCGGCCGTCCAGGTCGCCGGGCTGCAGGAGGGCGACTGCCTGCTCACGTTCAATGTCTGGCGTCTCACGCGCGCCCTGCGCGGCCTGACCCGGATGGGCCACGAACGCGGCGCCACCGGCTGCGTCCTCACCGACCTGCCCTCCTCCCCGCTCACCGAGGACGCCGACCATGTGATCGTCACGCCCATCGAGGGAGTCGGGGGCACCGTCTCCCTCACCGCCATGGTCGCCGCCACCCAGGCGATCATCGGCGAACTCACCGACACCGAAACGGGTCGCGCCTCCGGGCAGGTCCAGCAGGCGTGGAACGACCTCGACCTGATGGACGATCAGGTGTTGGCTGTCGGGTCTAAGTACGGCCCCTGCCGCCGACGGTTCCCGCGCCGAAAGATTGCCGGACACAGGCAGTGCGCGGGACTCACCGCGCAGGCATGCTGGTGCCCTTCGGCAGAGACGGGGGCGTCAGTGGAAGCAAGCACAACCCGCAGCGTGACGCGTGCGCGCGTGGGATCGGGACTGGCGGTGGCTGTCCTTCTGCTGCCCCTCGCCGGCTACGGACTGGCCCGCACCGGGGCAGTCCCCGAAGACACACCGACCCTGCTCGCCCTGCTGTGCGGGATCATTGGCCCCGTCCTCCTCACCGAACTGTCCGAGGAACGAGCCCCGTTCCGGCACTCGTCGTCGCACCTGACCGCGCACACCCTGACCGGCGAACGCTCCGTCGACCTGAACCGGATCGCCACCGTCCGCCTGCTCACGACCTTTTCGTACGGCGGCCCGCACCGCACCCTGGTGGTGTGCGACGCCCATGGTGTGCGCCTGGGCATCACGACGAAGAGATCCCGCGGGAAGCTTCGCCGAGCGATCGAGAAGGCCGACGCGAACGCCGCGCGAGGAGTCCCCCGCCCCCGGGTGAGCCGAGCGGCCCGGGCATACCTGGGCCTTGCCCCGGGACGAGGGCTCGTCGTCCACACGGTTCTCGCCTTTCTGCTTCTGACGACGTCCGTGAGCCTGTACGTGGTCGTTGCGCTCCGGCTCGGCGGGCAATGAGATCTGGGGGAGCACCTACCTTCCGTACCGCATGACGTGCTTAAACGGCAACTCGGCCCGGAGAAAGTGAAGTTCGCTCCCGAGGACTGGACCGTGCTCGCCGCACTCCTCGCGCCCCTGCCCCACGAGGTGCTGCGCCGTCTGCGCCTGCCGGTACGGCCGGACACGGTCCTGCGGTGGCCTGCGCCGGCGGCGTCGACGAACTCGGCGACGCCGCCGGATGAATCGACCGGCGCCGCCGCGGCAGAGCTGGTGCGGGCTGGTGCCGGGGCGTCGCCGCGGCATACTTCGGTGTTCAAATCTCCGCACGCTTGCTCCTGGTGCTGGCCGCGCTCGGAGTGTCCTCGATCGTGCTGTTGGATCTCGTGATCCGTTTCCAGGGCAGGAAGGACGGCGCCACATGGTCGTCGCTGTCACCGTTCTCGCTGCACGGGATCTCGGTACAGACACTGCTGCTTTCGGTGGGCGTCGCGCAGCGTATGGAGCTTGGGCGGCGACTTGCTGACATGCGTTGACGAGGCCACTGAGAGCGGTCGACGACGCCGTGCTCGCGGTGGTCACCGGCTCGTTCGTACACGTCGATGTGGGGCAGAGCGGGGAGATCGTCGTTACGGGGGACAGTTGGGCGGCGAGCAACTGGGACGACTCCCGGCTGCCCCGTCGAGGAGGTTCTTGCCGCGGCGCGGGCCGGGCACTCTCCTTACGCTCTCGTGCGAGGGGCGGCCTGGGATGACGGCCGTAGCGCGGGGGAGTTCCTGCCGAAGTCGGACGCTGTCGAAGCGCTGCCGATGCTGTCGGCAGTGAGAGCTCTCGTCCGCCGACCCGGTCCGGCATGCCTCCAGGGCCAGGGTGAGGTCCACCAGATCGCGCGGGTGGTCCAGCAGTCGGCCGGTCAGCCGTTCGAGGCGGCGCAGCCGGTTGAGTACGGTGTTGCGGTGGCAGTACAGCATTCACCGGCCTGGCCGGAGGGTGCTGAGCAGGTGCCGGCGTCGTCTTATCGCACCCGGCACCCCGGCTTGCGACGCTCCGGGGGTAGGGGGCGGCGCGGCACACCCAAAGCTGTGTCGGGCGGGGAACGGGCGCGGGTGCGTTGTGTGGCGTAGGTGGTTCCTGCAGCAGTAGGCGGCGGCCTGAGGTTGTCCGCGGCTCGCTCGTCGAGTGCGTCATTCAGCACCTCATTTCATCGAACGAAACATCGACGAGCGAGCCCTGGGCTTGGCTCTAATGAGTCACAGCACGTCATGCCGGTAGAAGCGAGGCGGTGCTGGAGCTCCACCGGAGATTCAACACCTTCTTGCAGCAGTCTTTCGATATCGTTCGGAACCATGCCACCATGCAGCGGGCGGCGGCGCCTTCGATCTCGACCCAAGTGATGACGGTTGGCCGTTGTGGCTTACGGCTGCATCATATGACGGCGCCGAGCGTGTGCCATCCGGGCACTCCGGCCGAAGCAGGCGCAGGCGCCTCGCTTCGCCCCGTGTCGACCGCCACCCGACCTGCAGTCCCATGATGTCGAAGGGTTGAAATGATCAAGCTTCGCATGGTAGCGACGACACTCTGCGCGGGAGCGCTGGCCGTTCCATTCCTGCTGTCGCAGGCCCAGGACGCTGATGCGCAAATGACCTCGCACGTCACGTCGGAGGTCGCACAAGACGCCGCAGAAGCGCTTCGGGTGGACTACGAGAGCGGAACCCTGAACTCAGGGGTCGAAGGCCTGACCACCACACACGCGACAGCACCGGACGCGTCCGGCGTCGTACAGCCCGGGCACGCAGGCTCGTACGCGGTCCAGCACAAGGTGACGCTCGGCGATCCGGCGTACGAGTCCAACGGCGCGCCACGCAGCGAGAGCGCGACGGACCTGCTTGAAGCAGGGCAGTTCAACGTGGGCGACATCCAGCGCTACGAGTTCAGTGTGCTGCTCAAGGACTGGAAGCCGTACGAGCCGGGAGACAGCGAGTCGGGCGACATCATCTTCCAGGGCAAGTACGCGGGCGGCAATGTCCCGGCGTTCTACCTCATGACGAAGCGCAACGAGGTGGCGTTCCGGTCGCCGCACCTGAACAAGCAGACGACAGTCGTGCCGGACCTCCGTCCCTACATCAACAAGTGGATGAACTTCCGCGTGGACGCGCGCTGGACCACCGACGAGACGGGCTACTTCAAGGTCTCCGCGCAGCTCCCGGGGCAGGCGGACTACACGCAGATCTTCTCGTACGACAACGTGCGCACCTACCAGCCGGAGAACCCTGCCGACCACGGCTACATCAAGTGGGGGCTCTACCGTCCCTCGGAATCGATCGAGAACGGCGACGTACCCACGCGGATCGTCCAGCACGACGACATCCGCATCTTCGACCTGTCGTGACGTGAATCCGCAGGCTCGATCCGCAGACTCAACACATCGAGGAGCACACATGACCGACAGTTCTTCCCTGAGCAGGCGCCGACTGCTCCAGGCCGGTGGCGCGTTGGGGCTGGCGGCGGTCGCCGAATCCCTCGTCGCCACGCAGGCTCATGCCGCGGACGATGCGGGGCCCGCAACCGTGGTGACCGATCTGGGCCCGGGCCTTGTCCAGTTCTCGCTGATGAGCGGGCTCCTGGTCGGTGACATCGTCTACATAGGGTCACGCAACCTGAACCCGCCCAGCGTGATCGGGTTCCATCTCCCGAGCCGCAAGGTCGTCTCGCACACCACCTTCGACGCAGGGCCCGAGCCCTCCATCCAGGCGCTCGCCGCGGACTCCACCGGCAGGTATCTCTACATCGGCTTCCTGGTCAAGGCCGACCAGGGCAAGCCGAACCTCTTCCGATGGGACCTGAAGACGCCGGACAAGCCCGCCGTGGCCATCGGCAGGACCGAAGACCGCGACATCCGCGATCTGGCGGTCGCCCCCGACGGCATGGTCTACGCCGTGGGCGGCGCCCCGGGCAAGGCGCCCGTCCTGTGGGAGTACGACCCCGCCACTGGCACCGTCACCGACCGGGGCACCCCCGACCCGAAGGCGACCCTGGCCAGGGCGGTCGCGGCCTCCGACACTACCGTCTTCTTCGGCGCGGGCAGCGTCCTCGCCGGCGGAGGTGGCGCGAGCAAGGCGTCTCTGTTCGCCTTCGACCGAGAGACACACACGTTCACCTCCGTCGTGCCCAAGGAGATGGAGAAGGACCCCAGCCTGCGGGAACTCACTGTCACGGACGGGCACTTGGTCGTCGGCACTTCGGGCGCGGTCGATCCCGCGAAGTTCGCCGTGATGGACCTGAAGGACCTCTCCTCGTACACCGTGGTGCCCACGGACGGCACGACGGTCAAGTCGTTCGCCGCCGACGAAGAGCGCATCTACTTCGCCTCGGACACGGGCGTGAAGGCCTACTCGAAGGCGGACAAGACGATTTCCGCGGTCGAGTTCGACGGGCCCGACCTCGGCGAGATCTGGGGTGTGGACCACGTCGACGGAAAGCTGGCGGTCGTTTCGGGCTACGGCTTCGTCGCCGAGATCGATGTGTCGGCCCGTACGTCGGTGATCACCGACCTGCACGACGCGGGTGCGGTCGCCGGGGCGCAGGCGGGCATGGGGATCGCCGCCGGCCGCGGGTACGTCTACCTCGGCGGCAACGGCGCCATCGCCCGGCACAATCTGAAGACCGGCGAGGTCGTCAACCTCCAGGCGCCCGGCGAGGCCAAGGACGCCGAAGTGATCGAAGGCGTCCTGTACACCGGCCAGTACAACGCGCAGGGCATCTGGCGGTACGACCCCGCCAAGCGACAGCAACCGCGGCAGACCGCGCACTTCCCCAGTGAGCAGAACCGGCCGCTGGACCTCTCGTGGGACCCGTACAACAAGCTGCTCCTCGTCGGTGTGCAGTCCGACACCGAGGGCGGCGGCGCCCTGTGGACGTACTCCCCCAAGACCGGGAAGTCGGCCTCCTACGTCAATCCGATCGACGACGTCCAGCTTGTCCGGGCCGTGGTCAACCGGGACGGCATCGCCTATCTGGGCGGCGACAACGCCTCCCAGGAGGGGCCGCGCGCCACGATCGTCGCTGTCGATCCGGTCACCGGCAAGGAGAAGTGGCGCGTCGATACGCAACAGTCCGCCGGGGTGGCGGCCCTGGCGGTGCAAGGACGAAACCTCTACGGACTCACTACGGCGGGCAAGTTGTTCGTCATCGACGTGAACACCCGGAAGACGGTGCACACCGCCGATGCGAGCAGTGTCTCCAAGGGCTTCGCCGCGATGGTCGTCAACCGTGGCGTGGTCTACGGCGTCTCGGACACCACGCTCTTCCGCTTCCACCCGAAGACGTTCGCCCTCACCACCGTCGTAGCAGGCATCAACGGCGCCTGGTACAGCGGCCCGCACGTCAACGTCCACGGGGGCCGGCTCTACACCCTCCGCGACCACAACCTCGTCGAGGTCGACGACAGGCCGTCGCGCTGAGCGGCCGCTGTCCCTTCATGAATACCCGTGATCCAAGCCGATGTTGACCTTTGATTGATATCTTTCGGTTATCGAGTGAAAGAGGACTACTCACTCGCTACCGAGAGGGGACTGAAGGTGTTGGCTGATGAGCGGCGGCAAGCGATCCTGCGCGCGGTGGAGCGCGAAGGTTCGATCACGGTGAAGGAACTGGCGGCGGAGATGGGCGTCTCCGCCGTCACCTTGCGCCAGGACGTACGGGAACTGGCAGGCCGGGGACTGCTCACTCGTGTGCACGGCGGTGCGAGGGCGCTGGTTCCCGCGGCCGACGTGCCGGCAGCGGAGTCTCCGGCCCCGGCCCCGCCCGCCGCGGGGGAGCGTTACGTGGTCGGGTTGGTGGTGCCTCCTGGCGGCTACTACTACGCAGAGGTGATCCGCGGCGTTCAGGACGCGGCCCGCTCGCGCGGTGTCCGCGTCGTGCTGGCCGTGTCGGGTGAGTCTCTTGCGGAGAACCAGGAGCAGGTCCGCCACCTGATGGCCGGCGGCATCGACAGCCTGCTCCTGATGCTGCACCCGGGCCTGCGCCCTCTGGACGAGGCCGAGCAGTGGCTGAGCGGCCTTGAGGTGCCTGCTGTCCTGGTGGAGCGCCGGGCGGGGCTACGGGCCGGCCGGCTTGAGCAGGTGGCTTCCGACCACGCCTACGGTGCGGCGCTGGCGGTACGTCACCTCGCTGGGCTGGGATACGAGAAAGTGGCCCTGGTCGCCAGGGCCGAGAGCCCGAACACGGCTCTCCTCAGTGCTGGATATGCCGAAGCCGTGGAGGCCATGGGTCTGACGCCGGGGCCGGAGTACCGCATCACCACTTCTGGTGCTGCGGCTTTGGCCGACGCGCGTTTCGAGGAAGTGGTCCAGGCCGTGGAAGCCGGTGAGGTGCGGGCGGCGTTGGTGCACAACGACATCGATGCCATCGCTCTCGTCGGCATTCTGCGCGCTCGGGGGCTGCGTGTGCCGGAGGATCTGGCCCTGGTCACCTACGACGACGAGGTCGCCGAGTTGAGCGAGGTCCCCCTCACCGCGGTGGCTCCTCCCAAGCAGGCGGTGGGGGCGTGGGCCCTGGACCTGGCGGTACGCCGGCTGTCCGACCCCTCCACGCCACTGGCCGAGATTCTGCTGCGCCCGGAGCTGAGGGTGCGTGCGTCCTGCGGCGCCGACCGCCGGACCAGCGCCTGATCATGTGATGCCATATTGCTTCGTTTCTAACAAACGAAAGTGAATCCATTGACTAGCTGTCGTCTGTAACGAATGATTGCGGTGACACCCAAGCGAACGATCGGTGGCACATCATGTTTCGTAGACGTCTGACGGCGATGGTCTGTTCTGTCGCGGCACTCGGCCTGCTGGCCACGGGATGTGGCGGCACGGACAACGGAGGATCCGCGGCGGAGAAGAAGACCGGCGAGGTCACCTTCTGGTCCTTCGTCAAGGGTTCCGACAAGGTGGCTGAGGCCTTCAACCGGACGCATCCCGACATCAAGGTGAACTTCGAGACGGTGCCGTCGGGCCAGGAGTACTACTCCAAGCTCTCGAACGCCGTGAAGGCCGGTACCGTCCCGGACGTTGCGGTGGTCGAGTACCCCCAGCTGCCGGAGTTCGCCACTCAGGGCAAGCTGGAGAGCCTCGACGGAACTCTTGGCCCCTTGGTGGACAAGCGCTTTCCGCAGTCGACAAGGAAGTTGGTCCAGCTGGGGGGCAAGACGTGGGGTGTACCCCGCGACGCCGCGCCGCTGATGCTCTACTACCGCAACGACTTCTTCAAGACGCACAAGATCGACGTCCCCAAGACGTGGGCCGAGTACCGGAACATGACCGAGCGGGTGAAGAAGGCCGACCCGAAGGCCCGCGGCGGGGTCCTGTACACCGACAACCCGGGACTGCTGAGCGCCCTCACCTGGCAGGCCGGATCACAGTGGTTCTCCACGAAAAAGGACGCCTGGAAGGTCTCGCTCGACGACGCCCCCTCCCGGAAGGTGGCCGACTTCTGGGGCGACCTCGCCCGGAAGGACCTCGTCAGCTCACTGAGCTCGCTCGACCCGTTCTGGACGAGCGTCCAGCAGAACCGGACCGTCGCCTACGTCTGCGCGAGCTGGTGCGCAGGAGCGCAGCAGGCAACCGTCGCCGACCAGAAGGGCAAGTGGGCCGTGGCCCCGGTGCCGACCTGGGACGGCAAGCCGGCCTCCGCGATGTACGGCGGCTCATCCTTCGTCGTCCCGAAGGGTGCCAAGAACAGCGGCGCCGCCGCGGAGTTCATCAAGTGGATCACCACCGACCCCGTGGGCATGAAGGCGTGGGTCTCCTCCGGCACCAGCAGCATGTTCCCGGCCGACCCCGAGCTCGTGCCGGTCACCAAGTCCGCTTTCCCCACTGACTACTTCGGCGGCCAGGACGTATACGCCGTGGGCAGCAAGTCGTACGACGCGGTCGTGCCCGGATGGACGTGGGGCCCCGTCATGGGGACCACGAACACCGCCATCATCGACCAACTCCCGAAGGTCGCCGAGGGCAACGTGAAGCTCTCCGACGTCCTCACCGGCGCGCAGAAGGCCACCGTCAAGGACATCCAGCACCGCGGTATGACGCTCGCCCCGTAGTCGCGAAACCCCTGGTGAGCCAGTGCCGGCACCGCCAGCACCCGGCTCACCCGCACTTTCCCGCTCTCATTGAGGAAGGCCGGTATGGCAAGCCTGTCAGCCCGTGCCCAGCGACGCACCGCCGCGATGCTCCTGGCACCGTTCTTCGTTCTCTTCAGCGCCGTCACCGTGGCCCCGCTGCTCTACGCGGGCTGGATGAGCCTGTTCACCACCCGCACGTCCGGCCTCGGCTTCGGCGGCACCGAAGAGGTCTTCGCCGGTCTGGACAACTACGTCCGCGCCCTGTCGGACCCGGCGTTCCGCGACGGATTCATCACCATCGCCGCCTACGTCGCGATCTATATCCCGGTGATGATCGGCGGCGCGCTGGCCCTCGCCCTGCTGCTGGACTCGGCGCTGGTCAAGGCACGCGCCTTCTTCCAGCTGGCGCTGTTCCTCCCGCACGCGGTGCCCGGTCTGATCGCGGCGCTCATCTGGGTCTACCTGTACACCCCGGGGCTGAGCCCGGTGATCGGCTTCCTCAGCGCCGGTGGCCTCGACATCAGCTTCTTGTCGGCGGACAACGCGGTGTTCTCGGCGGCGAACATCGCCGTCTGGGAGTGGATCGGCTACAACATGGTGATCTTCTACGCCGCGCTCCAGGCGGTGCCGGGCGAGACCCTCGACGCGGCGAAGATCGACGGTGCGGGCGGCATCCGTACCGCCCTGTCGATCAAGGTGCCCATGATCCGCCCGGCCATCGCCCTGTCCGTGCTGTTCACGGTGATCGGGTCCGTCCAGCTCTTCACGGAACCGAAGGTCATCTACAGCGCCTCCAGCTCGATCGGCAGCAGCTGGACGCCCAACATGTACGTCCAGGCCGCCGCCTTCACCCACAACGACTTCGGTCTGGCAGCAGCAGCCTCGCTGCTCATCGCGCTGTTCGCCGCGGTGCTGTCCTTCCTAGTCACCCGTTTTTCGCGCAGCAGGAGCCAGGCGTGACCAAGACAACGACACTCAGCGCCCCGGCGCCCACCGCGGCGGCCCCCGACCGGAAGAGCCGGAGCAGGCCGACCGGGCGCAGTCCGCGGAGCCCCCGCAAGCGCTCCTCGGCCCTGCTGTCCAAGACCGGCGTGACCGCGATGCTGGGCCTCGCCGCCCTCTACACACTCCTGCCGATGCTCTGGCTGGTCCTGTCGTCCACCAAGAGCCGCAAGGACCTCTTCGCGACCAACGGCTTCGCACCGGGCAAGGACTTCGCGCTCTTCGACAACCTCAGCCACCTGTTCCAGGTCGACAACGGCATCTATCTGCGCTGGTTGGCGAACACGGTCCTGTACGCGGGTGTCGGCGCGCTGCTGGCCACGGTGTTCAGCGTGGCCGCTGGGTACGCGTTCGACAAACTCGCCTTCCCCGGCAAGGAGAAGCTCTTCTCCTTCGTCCTGCTGGGCGTCATGGTCCCCGGAACCGCAATGGCGATCCCGCTGTACCTGATCGCTGCCAAAGCCGGTCTGGTGAACACCTTCTGGGGCGTGTTCGTCCCCGGCCTCGTCTTCCCGTTCGGGGTCTACCTCGCCCGCGTGTTCAGCGCGGCCTACGTACCCAACGAGGTGCTGGAGGCCGCCCGGATGGACGGGGCCGGCGAGTTCAAGGCCTTCTGCCGCATCGCCTTCCCCATGCTCGCACCCGCCTTCGTGACCATCTTCCTCTTCCAGTTCACCCAGATCTGGAACAGCTTCTTCCTGCCCCTGGTGATGCTGTCCGACAAGCACCTCTATCCGGTCAACCTCGGGCTGTACGTCTGGTACTCGTCCGCGCTCTCCCAAGGACACCCGCAGGACTACCTCCTGGCCGTCGTCGGATCGCTGGTGTCCGTCGCCCCCCTGATCGTCCTCTTCCTGATGCTCCAGCGGTACTGGAAGTCCGGCATGACCGCCGGCGCGGTCAAGTAGGCCATCGTCTTGAGGATCCCCATGCCATCCACCCAGCCACGCCCGCGCGCCCTGTTCGCCATGGGCTGCCCACACCGCGATGCCCTCTTCCCGCCGACCGCCGTCCAACGGCTGACCCGTCACGTCGACATCGATCCGCAGCTCGTCGCCGAGGACTTCGGCCAGGTTCCGGACCTGGCGACTGTCGAACTCCTGATCACATCCTGGGGATGCCCCCCGCTCGACGACACCGTGCTGGCCCGAATGCCGGCCTTGAAGGCCGTCGTACACGCCGCGGGAAGCGTGAAACACCACGTGACCGAGGCGTGCTGGGACCGCGGACTCCTCGTCTCCACCGCGGCCGCCGCCAACGCCGTACCTGTCGCTGAGTACACCGTCGCCGCAGTCCTCTTCGCCAACAAGCGAGTACTGGAGATCGGCGGGCTCTACCGCGAACATCGAGCCGCCCTGGACTGGTCGGCGCGCTTTCCCGGCTTCGGCAACTACCGCAAGACCGTCGGCGTGGTGGGCGCATCCCTGGTGGGGCGCAGGGTGCTGGAGCTGCTGCGCCCCTACGACTTCGAAGTCCTGCTGGCCGATCCGCACATCGACGCGGCGACGGCCGAGGCGTTGGGAGCCCGGCTCGTCGACCTCGAGGAGATGCTCGCTGTCTGCGACGTCGTCTCGCTCCACGCCCCCGCTCTGCCCGAGACCTACCATCTGATGGATGCCCACAGGCTGTCGCTCCTGCGGGACGGCGCCACACTCATCAACACCGGGCGGGGCTCGCTCATCGACACCCAGGCCCTCACCGCAGAAGCCTCGTCAGGACGCATCCACGCCGTCCTCGACGTCACCGATCCCGAGGTGCTGCCGCAGACATCGCCGCTGTACTCGCTGCCCAACGTACTCCTGACCCCGCATATCGCCGGCTCGCTCGGCGGCGAGCTCGAGCGCATCACCCGGAGCGCCCTGGACGAGGTCGAACGCTACTGCGCCGGGCGGGAGTTCAACCATCCCGTGACCCGCGCGGCCCTGACGACTTCCGCGTGAGTTCCTGGGCGACCGACGCTCATCCCTGTACTGCTGGATCGGGGGTTGCCGCCCTGCCTTGACCCCATTACAACGCGGGCCCGACCTCCGCAACTCCCATGCCTGTCACACCTCGGAGTGCCACCATGCCCCACACCGGCCACCTGTCGGACGTTCTCGTCTACACCCGCACCACGGGCTACCGCCACGACTCCATCCACGCCGGGACGGCCGCACTGCGCGAGCTCGGCGAGGCGCACGGCTTCACGGTGGAGGCCTCCGAGAACCCCGCGGTCTTCACGGATGCCTCCCTGGCAGGGCGCAGTGCCGTGGTCTTCCTGTCCACGAGCGGCGAGGTGCTCACCCCGGACGGACAGGCAGCGCTGCGGCGCTGGATTGCGGACGGCGGCGGCTTGATGGGCGTTCACTCCGCCGCGTACACCGAGTACCAGTGGCCGTACTACGGCGACCTGCTCGGCGCGCGCTTCGCCCGCCACCCCGCCGTCCAGCCCGGCACCGTGCTGGTCGAAGACCAGAGCCATCCGGCGATGGCCCACCTCCCGCTGCGGTGGGACGGGAACGACGAGTGGTACGACTTCCGCAGCAATCCGCGCCGACCCGGCGTACGCGTCCTTGCCACCATCGACGAGTCCGGTTACGAGGGCGGCGGCATGGGCGACGATCACCCCGTGGTCTGGTGCAAGGAGTTCGGCGCCGGCCGTTCCGTCTGCACAACGCTGGGTCACGCGATCGACGCCTACACCGCCCCGGCCCTCCGCCGCCACCTCCTGGGCGGCCTGCGCTGGGCGTCGGGCGCGGCGGGCGGACCTTCGCGATCAGCGGCTGCAGATCTGCCTCCAGCTCGGTGTGCGCGTCCAAGAGCGGACCCACCCACTCCCGCAGGATCTGCACGGAGCCGCTGACCGCGGACGGCCGCGCGGCAGCGGCCTCATTCTGACCTGGGGGAGGGCGGCTGGCCCCACTGCGCCTCCAGCGCCCTCCGCAGGGCGTCGACCGGCTCCCGGCCGATCCGCTCGGCGAGTTGCGCTTCCAGCCGTTCAAGAATGACGCCGGCCTGGCGGTGCGCGCGTTCCCCTTCCCGGGTACGCCGGATCAGGCGCTGCCGGGCGGAGGTGGGGTCGGGAACCTGTTCGAGCAGTCCGGCGGCGATCAGGCCGTGCACGGCCTGGTGTGCGGTCTGCCGGGTCACGCCCATGCGCCGCGCCAGCTCCGAGACCGTGGTGCCCTCGTCGTCCAGTACGGCGAAGAGCTGCGCCTGCGTCGGGGAGACCGGCGCGGCACCGCCCGCTTCCATGGCCGCCAGCAGCCCTTCTTCGAACCAGCGCCGGGCATCACCGAGCAGTTGAGGGAGGTTGCGGCGGGTGGATTGCATGTGTTCCTCACGGCGACAGGGGACGGGGGTCGGGCTCGCCTCAAGGGTTGCCCACCGGCATCTTCCATGTCAGGCTACCTGACATTCCTGGTGGAAGCCGATCCGAGGAGACCCATGACCATCGAGTACGCCACCCGATACCGGCGGGCCTCGCGCATACCCGCCGAGGTGGGCAAGCCCTACTTCATCGAGAAGGGCGAGGGCGACCGTGCTCACCTGTTCGGTGACCTGGTCACCATCTACGCGGGCGGTGAGCAGACCGAGAACACCTTCAACTTCTTCACCGTCGAAGGTCCCAAGGGCGACCTCATCCCGGCCCACCTGCACTCGGACACCCACGAGGTCTTCTACATCGCCGCCGGCGCGGTCCGGCTGTTCGTCGAGGACACCGAGGGCAACCAGCAGGAGAAGCTGCTCACCCCCGGCGACTTCGGCTTCGTGCCCAAGAGTTGCCCGCACGCCTACCGTATGGAGCGCCACCACAGCCAGGTCGTCGGCGTCGCCGCCGGCCCCGGGAGCACTTTCGAGCGGTTCTTCGAAAACCTCGGCGCGCCCGCCGAGCAACTCGGCCTGCCCACCGAGCCGGTCATCCCGGAACCCGGCAAGTTCGTAAGCGTCCCCGAGCAGTACGACGTGCGTTTCCTGCCGGACCACCAGTGGCGGACCTGATGACGTCAGCCGAACCCTCGGTGCGGGAACTGATCGTCGCGCCCCACCCGGACCGCGCCCCCTTGCCGCCCGCCGATGAGAGGGAGCCCGGCGTACGCGAGCTGCGCGGCGTGCCCTACGGCGTTGTCGAGGGCGGCCGTCCGCTGGAGCTGGACCTGTGGTTGCCAAAGGTCAACCAGGCAGGGCCTGTTCCGCTGGTGCTGTTCGTGCACGGCGGCTCCTGGCGCCGGGGGCGACGCGATGACATGGGCCCGTGCATGCGGTCCTGGGTTCCGGGGCCTTTCGCGCGCATCGCGTCTGCGGGCTTCGCCGTGGCCTGTGCCGACTACCGGCTCAGCGGCGAGGCCACGTTCCCCGGCGCGCTCGACGATCTGCGCGCCGCGCTGCGCTGGCTCACCCTGCGCTCCGCAGAACTGGACATCGACACCGAGCGGACGGTGGTGTTGGGAGAGTACGCCGGCGGACACCTCGCCTCACTCCTCGCCCTGACACACACCGACCCGTCACCGGCCGGTGCGGTGATCTGGTACGCCCCGAGCGACCTGACCACTGCACGGGGCTCCTTCGCTCCCGAAGACCCTGCCACCCCCGAGGCCCTGCTGCTCGGCGCGGCCCCGGCCGCAGTCCCGCAGCGCGCCCGCGCGGCCAGCCCCGTCGCCCAGGTCCGCGCCGGTGCGCCACCGTTCCTTCTCGTCCACGGCGACGAGGACACCTTGGTGGCCTGCTCACACAGCGAATCCCTCGCCGCGGCACTGGAGCAGGCCCAGGTGCCGGCCTGGCTGTGGAAAGTCACGGGCGGCGACCACGGCTGGCACCGGCTGCCTGATGCCCAAGTCGAGGAAATCTTCACCCGATCCCTGACCTTCGCTCGTCACCTCGTCACCTCGTCACCTCGTCACCTCGTCACCTCGTGACCGGGAGGGCGAGTGGGGTGAGAGTGCCAAGGGTGTGCCGCGCAATCGAGTTGGGGGCTGCGATGTCCTCGTGAGCACTCCACGAGGCGCGTCCGGACTGCGGGGATGAGGTATTCGGCAAGGGCAGGGCGACGGCCGGGATGATGCGGCGTCGTCGGACTTGGTCGCGATAGATGTCGTGGTCGTACCCGCGGTCGGCGAAGAGGGAGTCCGGCTTGCATCGTGGGTGTCCGGTACGGCCTCTGATCGGTGGGATGGCGTCGAGCAGGGGCATGAGCTGGGTGACGTCGTGCGGTTGCCGCCGGTGAGGATCACAGCGAGCGGTGTGCCATGCCCGTCTGTGATTAACCTCGCGCTTTCACGAGGTGGGGTGTCCGATGCTTGATCAAATAAGCGGAGAGTGCTCCTGACCTGCAACGATGGGACTTGTCTAGGGTCCTGTTGGCTTCACGGAAAGAAGCACTCTCCAGGTGAAGAAGCGTATCGGGTCGTACGGTCGTACCGGCGTGTCCGCATCGAGGGCGGCGGCCGGGCGGTGGTCTCGCAGGCCGGGGGTGTGCTGCTGGTCGAGACAGTCCGCAAGGCCGGCCTGGACGCCGCGATATCAGCAGCGCTGACGCCGTGGCGGAAGGTTCGGGCGGTGCACGATCCGGGCAAGATCCTGCTGGACGTGGCCCTGGCGGTCGCGCTGGGCGGGGACTGCCTCGCGGATGTCGCCATGCTGCGGGCCGAGTCGGCCGTGTTCGGGCCGGTGGCCTCCGACCCGACGGTCTCCCGCCTCGTCGACACCCTCGCAGCCTCCGAGGAGAAGGCCCTGCGGGCCATCCGTGCCGCGCGGGCTGAAGTCCGCCGACGTGTCTGGCGGTTGGCCGGCCGGGAAGCGCCTGACGCGGGCGGGACGGTGACCGTGGACCTCGATGGTGTGCTGGTGATCGCGCACTCGGACAAGGAGGACGCCGCACCTACGTGGAAGCGAACTTACGGCCACCACCCGCTGATGGGGTTCGTCGACCACGGGCCGGGCGGCACGGGTGAACCGGTCGTGGCTCTGCTCAGACCAGGCAACGCGGGATCGAACACGGCGGCCGACCACATCACCGCCACCCGGCTGGCCTTGGCCCAGCTGCCGAAGAAGTACCGACGCGGGCGCCGCACCCTGATCCGCACCGACTCCGCGGGCGGCACCCACGACTTCGTCGCCTGGCTCGCTCAGCGGGGACGGTGGCTGTCCTACTCGGTAGGCATGGTGATCACCGAGCAGGTCCACCAGCATGTGATGAAGGTTCCGGCATCGGCCTGGACGGCGGCCGTCGAGGCGGACGGCGAGATCCGCGACGGCGCCTGGGTCGCCGAACTCACCGGCGACGTTCTGGACGGCTGGCCCAAGGGCATGCGGCTGATCGTCAGGAAGGAACGACCGCACCCCGGGGCCCAGTTGCGGCTCACGGATGCGGACGGCATGCGGCTGACCTGTTTCGCGACCAACACCTCGGGCCGGCCGATCGCCGAGCTCGAGCTCCGTCACCGGCTGCGGGCCCGGGCCGAGGACCGCATCCGAAACGCCCGGGCCACCGGCCTGCGGAACCTGCCCCTGCACCGCATGGCCCAGAACCGGATCTGGCTGGAGATCGTGCAGATCGCTCTCGACCTGCTGGCCTGGATGCCGATGCTCGCCCTGACCGGCAAGGCCCGTGTCTGGGAACCCCGCCGACTGAGGCTCCGCCTGTTCACCGCGGCCGGACAGCTCGTGACCACCGGCCGTCGGCGGATCCTCCGCCTGGCCCGGCACTGGCCCTGGACCGGTCACATCACCGCAGGCCTCGACCGGCTCACCCAACTGCCCGACCCTGGCTGACCAACGGATTTCCCGTCCCTTCGACAGCACCCCAACACCCGGAGCAGTGGAATCCGGCGCCCCCCCGAGACGACACTCGGGCCCTCGGCCTGCACAGCCTCAGCCCACGACACGAAAACGGTCCACCGACTCCGTCGGCGGACCGTCACGAAACTTCGAGGTTAAGCAGCTGTTTCTGATTCCTTGATCAGTCGTTAGCCATGTCGTGGATGATCGCGGTGACCTCGCTGTGCCCTTTGAGTCCTTGCTGGGGGCCTACTGGCTGGAATCTGAGTCCGATGATCAGCGTGGTGCGGCGGAGTGTGAAGGCGTCACCGATCTGTTGCCGTCTCGGACCGGCCGGGCTGTCATAGTCGCTCTCGCTGCGGTCACCGTGCTTGCCGCGGTGGTGGCGGCCATGGTGTAGGCCATCCAGCGGACGCGCGCCGACAGTGGTGGGGTGAGGAGCGGACGGGCGGGGTCCTTCTTGCTCCGGGTGAGACGCCTGGTCATGAGGGTGATGGCGGCCCAGGTGGTCAGGGTTTCGGAGTTCTGGACGAGCCGCTTCAGCCCGACCGTCGACCATTCCAGCCACTCGGCGGCCTGCTTGGGTTCGGCAGCGGAGGGACACAGGGCCCAGGGAGCTTGCCAGCTGTGGTCAGCGAAAGCTGTTCCAGTGCCGCACGGCGAGCCCAGTAGGGCTGTCGCGGTGAGGTCTACGTGCGCGCGCTGCTGAAGACGCTCGAAGGCCAACCGGCCGCCCTCCCACACCACCAGTTCCCCGTCGAGCGCAGTGTAGTCGGGCAGCTGTGAGGCCGCGGCGATGATTTCGGGAAAGGCCCCCGTCAGGTTCCCGCCGCTGTGGGAACGGATCTGGACCCGGTCGCCGGTTCACCGTCCCAGCAGCGCCCGGTAGCCGTCGTTCTCCAGAATCTGGCGTGTCTCATAAGACATGGGCCCGTCGAGACGACCGGGCTTATACACCTTGCCTCTGGCTGCCAGAAATGGGTCGGCTTCGGCCGGCCCCCTCGTCGAGTCTAATACCAGAGCAGCCGTGGCGGCCGCGTCGGCGGGCGGATGCCGGAGCGTGACTGCACACGGATTGACGCTCACTGCGGCGATCCCCAAGCTGGTGGGAGGGGCTGGTTGAAGGGACCGCAGTCGTGAGTGGTGGGCAGAGTGGACTTCCCCGATTGCTGACGGCAGCGGAGACAGCGGCGCCGGCGGACGCCGTCGACGTGATCGCGGAGGACCTGCGGCGGCGTTTCAACGCCACGAAGGTCACCTTCCTCATCGTGGACCTGACGGGGAAGGCGGTGGCGCGGCTGTCCACCGCCCCCGCTGAGGGTGGGCGAGAAGCGGAGCGGATCCCCCTGTTCGGCAGCGTCTACGAGGAGGTGATCCGTACCCAGCGGCTGTATCAGGAGGCGACCGGCCAAGGGCAGCGGGTGATCGTGCCGGTCACCAACCGGGGAGATGCGATCGGGCTGCTGGAACTGCTCCTGCCGGTCGGCCCCGGCGAGGACGTCCTCGATGCGGTCGGGGAAGCCGCCCACGTCCTGGCCTACGTCGTGATCGCCAACGGGCGCTTCACCGATCTCTACACCTGGGGCAAACGCTCCAAGCCCCCCACCCTGGCAGCTGAAATCCAGTACCAGCTACTGCCCCCGTCGCTGTCGTGCGAGGCTGCACAGTTCACCCTGTGCGGGAGCCTGGAGCCCTCCGAGGAGCTCAGCGGTGACACCTTCGACTACATCCTGGACCGCGACACCTTGCACGTATCGGTGACCGACCCCATGGGGCACGACATCGATGCCGCCCTGGCAGCCACGGTCCTGGTGGGCGCCCTGCGCGGCGCCCGCCGGGCGGGCGCCGACCTGGCCGAACAGGCCCACCGGGCCGACCAGGCACTGATCGACCACGGCCACGGTCACGCCACCGGGCAGCTGCTGCGCATCAATCTCCACACCGGGCGGGCCAGGCTCGTCAACGCAGGTCATCCCTGGCCGCTGCGCATGCGCGACGGGACTGTGGAGGAGATCATCTGCGAGGTGGACCACCCCTTCGGGCTGTCCGAGCTGACCCCCCACCCCTATCGTGTGCAGGACCTCGATCTGCGGCCCGGTGACCGTCTGCTCATGTTCACCGACGGCATGCTTGAACGTCACGGCGAGCTGGTCGACCTGCCCGCCCTGCTGGAGCGCACCCGGGACCTGCACCCGCGGGAGACCGTGCTGGCGCTGACGGCCGCGGTCCGGGACGCCGCCGACGGCCGGCTCCAAGACGATGCCACCGCCGTGTGCCTGGACTGGCACGGCCCCCAGGAGACCGAGCGGCACGTCAGCTCCGCCGCGGACATCCGGCAAGCCTCAGCCGCCCGCACGAAGGACCAGCCGTGATCTAGCTAGTAGCGTGTCGTTGCTTAGTTCTGGGTTGTTTGGTTGGGATGGTGGGGTCCGGCAGATGTTGCTTCCCTTCTGCCGGACGGGAGTTGGGGTGATGGGTTCGCAGAAGAAGAGGCCGGTGGTGCTGACCGCGGCTGATCGTGAAGAGCTGGTTCGGGTAACCACGACGGGTATCCATCCAGCCTCGGTGATCAGAAGGGCGCGGGTGCTGCTCGCGCTCGACACCTCTGCAGGCGCGATCGGCTCGCAGGACGCGGTCGCGGCCCGGGCCGGAGTCTCGGGCGAGACACTGCGGCTGGTGGCCAAGCGGTTCGCCGAGACCGGTGGCGATGTTCACGCCACGATCGCCCGGAAGAAGCGCGAGCTGCCGCCGGTACCCTCGCCGGTGACCGGTGAGGTCGAAGCCCGGCTGATCGCGATGGCATGCTCACAGCCACCCCAGGGCTATACCCGGTGGTCCCTGCGGCTGCTGGAGAAGCATGTCGCGCTGGTCGAGGACATCCCGAACCTGGATCACTCCACCATCGGGCGGGTCTTAAAAAAACGAAACTGCGTCCTCATCTGAAGAAGTGCTGGACCATCCCACCGAAGGCAAACGCGCAGTTCGCGGCCCGGATGGAAGACGTACTGGCCATCTATGCCCGGCCCTATGACCCAGCACGTCCGGTCGTGTGCATGGACGAGAAGCCCTACCAGCTCCTCGACCATGCCCGCGCCCCGCTCCCGGCCCGCCCTGGCCACGACACCTGCCAGGACAGCGAGTACATCCGCTGCGGCACGTGCTCAATCTTCGTGTGGGTCGAACCCCTGCGCGGGTGGCGTCGAGTTCAGGCACTGTCCCAGCGGACCCGGATCGACTGGGCCGGCCAGATCAAACAGCTGCTGAGCGTGGATTACCCCGACGCCGAGGCCGTGGTGCTGGTGATGGACAACCTCAACACCCACACCATCGCCTCACTGTACGAGGCCTTCGAACCAGAAGAGGCCTTCGCGCTGGCCCAACGCCTCGAGATCCACCACACGCCCAAACACGGGTCATGGCTCAACATCGCCGAGATCGAACTCTCCGCGCTGACCCGCCAATGCCTCGACCGCCGGATCAACGACCTCGACATCCTCAACACCGAACTCTCGGCCTGGCAGAACGCCACCAACACCGACCAACGCCAAGTGAACTGGCAGTTCACCACCCACGACGCACGCACCAAACTACGTCACCTTTATCCCAAAAATTAGCTACGACGGTCTACTAGTTTGTGAGCGTGGCCACGACGTGTGTGAAGCGGGCGTTCAAGTACCGCTTCTATCCGACCGATGCGCAGGCGGCCGAGCTGTCGCGCACGTTCGGGTGCGTGCGCAAGGTCTACAACCTTGCACTCGCCGCCCGCACCGAAGCGTGGGCGCGGCAAGAGCGGATCAACTACAACGCCACGTCGGCCATGCTGACCGCATGGAAGAAGACCGGGGAACTGGCGTTCCTCAACGACGTGTCGTCCGTGCCGCTCCAGCAGTGTCTGCGGCACTTGCAGACAGCGTTCAGTAACTTCTTCGCCAAGCGGGCCAGGTATCCGCGCTTCAAGTCGCGGAAGAAGTCGCGGAGATCTGCCGAGTACACCAGCAGTGGTTTCCGTTTCCGTGCCGGTGGCCTGACTCTGGCGAAGATGAACGAACCGCTGGACGTCGTGTGGTCGCGCCCGCTGCCCGAGGGGGTGTCCCCGTCCACGGTGACCGTGTCGCAGGACGGCGCGGGGCGCTGGTTCGTCTCCTTGCTGTGCGAGGACCCGGCCGTCAAGCGACTTGCCGCTACCGGTTCGGCAGTGGGAATCGATGTCGGTCTGGATCACCTGCTGACCCAGTCCACCGGGGAGAAGATCGCCAATCCCCGGCATGAACGCAAGGACCGCGCCCTCCTGGCCAAGGCTCAGCGAAGCCTCTCCCGAAAGGCCAAGGGCGACGGATCTAACCGGGTCAAGGCCCGGCGCAAGGTCGCCAAGATCCACGCGAGGATCACCGACCGTCGCCGAGACCACCTGCACAAACTGACCACTCGTCTCGTTCGTGACAACCAAACGATCGTGATCGAGGACCTGACCGTGCGCAACATGGTCAAGAACCGGAAACTTGCCCGCGCCATCTCGGATGCGGCGTGGTCGGACTTCCGGAGCATGCTGGAGTACAAGGCCGCCTGGTACGGGCGGGAAGTGATCGCGGTCGACCGCTTCTTCCCCTCGTCCAAGTTGTGCTCCCACTGCGGCACCTTGCAGGGCACGATGCCGCTCAACGTCCGCACCTGGACGTGTGACTGCGGCACGACCCACGACCGGGACGTGAACGCAGCACGCAACCTTCTGGCCGCCGGGCTGGCGGTGACCGTCTGTGGAGCCGGTGTAAGACCTCAACGGAGTTCTCCGGGCGGGCAGTCGGCGACGAAGCAGAAAACCCCACGGCGCGAGCCGTAGGAATCCCCCTCCTTTTCAGGAGGGGGGAGCATGTCAACGGTGGGTGCAAGCGGCAGCGTAGACCGCTGGGGCTTGGTAGCCGAGCGAGCTGTGTCGTCGGCGCCGGCTGTAGTCCTCCTTCCAGTCGCTGATCACGACTCGGGCTTGGGCCAGCGACCAGAAGATGTTGATGTTCAGGCATTCGTCACATCCGTTGCGCCAAGGCTCGCCGGGCGGGATGAAGGCGAGCCCGACCCGTTCGCCGGCCCAGTCGGCCATCGCCTCGCAGGCGAGCTCGGGGCCGTTGTCACAACGCAGCACGGCCGGGTAGCCACGCATCGCTGCGAGGCGGTCGAGTTCGTCGATCAGGGTGTCGCCGGTGATGTTGCGTTCGACCAGGCCGCCGAGGCATTCGCGGGTGTGCTCGTCGACCATGGATGCGATCTTGATCGGGCGGCCGTCGGTGGTGGCGTCGAACTGGAAGTCAACCGCCCAGACCTTGTTGGGGGCGTCGGCTGTCGGCTGGTCGGGTGCTGGTGCCGGTGCGTTTGCGGCGTCGGTGCTGTAGTGCAAACGGCTCCGGAGGGCCCTTCCTGGCGTCGTTTTTCGGTCGCAGGCCCGGCTCGCGGATCATCGCGGTGATTTCGGCGGCGGCACGCTCAGCACGGCCTGGGTGGCGCAGCCGTCGCTCCAGCGGCGGGAAGCCGACACTGCCGACGCGGGCGTCGTCGACATCGGTGCGGCAACGGACGATCAGCTCACCTTCGGGGGTGTAGACAGCGCGGATGACATCCGCCCACGGGAGGTGGAGAGTACGCCACAGGCCGCGAACGTGCAGTCCGTTGGAGTCGGCGGTGATCCTCCAGATCATCATCCGGAGGCAGACGCTCACCCAGTACAAACCACCCACCGACCAGATGGGCAGCTGCCACCACGTAGGGGAACCCGTGAAGAACGTCCCCAGCAGCATGATGGTCACGACGATGAACGCCACTCCGACCGAGCGTGCCACCGGACCTGCCTGCCACCGGACCGGTCCGGTAGCAGGGGTCATCGCGGCGAGGGCGTCTTGGACGCGGGCCTCGGCCGCTCGGCGGTGTGCGGCCGTGCGTGCTGTGCCGGGACGGTATTCCCCAGGCTTACCCGTGCCGTCGGGAGAACCGTGCCGTATCGGGGACGCGGTCGCCTCGACGACCCACTGCCCGGACTCAGTGGCGCTCGCCAGAATCAACTCACCGCCCTCGCCAGGTGCACCGTAGAGCAGGGCCTGGCGCAGTGCCGTGCGGGAACGGGTGTGGGGCTCGTAGCTCAGCACCGGGCGCAGGGCAGCGACGTCGTCGGCGGCGAATATCTCCGTACGTCCCTGATGGTGACGGGTCAGGACGCGCAGCACCGGAACCGGGGCGCGGCGCAGCGCGACCGCCCGGCGGCGGGAGAGCAGGCCCGAGCCGAGCGCGGTGACACCGAGCCCGGCGAGGACGAGTGCCAGCGCCTGGCGGCCGGTGCGGTCGCCGTAGGGCTCAGTGGCGAGCCGCACCCAATCGCTGTGCATCAGCACCGGCACGCGGCTGCCGACCCGATAACTGCCCTGCGCGTCGAACCTGTGTCGTGTGCTGTCTGGGAGGCGGACGGTGACGGTGTAGTCGTCAGTGTTGTAGGCCACGACCCGGGCGTTCTCGGACGTGGCCGTACGGGCCAGGCGGTCGTCTGTCCGGTCGTCCACGATGACGGTCGTGATCAGGGGACCGGCCACCGCGCAGAGGATCGCCCCCGCAATGCCGCGGACCAGGCCCCGGCGCCAAGGGCGGACGTCGTCTGTCGCCGGGGCGGGCACCGTGATGCCGCCGGCCGTGTCGAGCGCGAGCGACCGCTGGCGGCCGCGCGCCCGCAGCCGCGCCACGACGGCCGCCCAGCCCCAGCACAGCGCCGCCACAACGACGGCGTCCGCGATCTTCTCGGCCGGCCCACCCAGCCGAGTATCGGGATTGCTCATCCAGATCAGCAGCAACGGAGCCGACACGAGCGCGAGTTCCGGTAGCACAAACAGCCACACCAAGTGCGGCAGGAAGAGCATCGTTCCGGCCGCATCGAGCCAGTCCGCCCCACAGGGCGCGGCCACCGTGCACACCGAGTCGGGCGAGAACATCACCGCCATGACCACGGCCACCAGCAGCACCACCGCCGGCCCCACCGGCCGCGCCCACGCGGGCACCCGCGCGTCCGCCCACCGCCTGGCATCGGCGGACACCCAAGGGCGAGCGGGGACATCCGCGTACGGCACTGAACTCGTCGTCACCCGCGTATTATGCGGTCACGGCTGTGCGCCCCCTGAGCCTGGGGGCCAACGGGTGCTTTTTGTCGTGGGTCACGTCCGCAGTCCGGTGCACGAGCTACTCGGCGCAGCCTCAGTATGTTCTGCGGCGCAGGCTCCGCACGAAGAGCGGCACCGACAACAGGAGCAGGGCTCCTTCGACAGCCAGGCTGACCAGCCCGAGTGGCTCCGTCCAATGGCCGATGTCGTCGCTGTAGTCGGGCAGTCCCGGACCCCTGGAGAGGATGTAGCCCAGCAGAGGACCGACGGCGACCATGGCTGCCAGCAGCCATCCCAGTCGGACGAGGCCGATGAGGAGCAGCACGGCGGCGACCACGGCAGCGATCTCCAGGACGTGGTAGGCGACGCCGATGTAGTAGGGGTCCCTCGTTGCACTGATGCCGCCTTGGTCCACGACATGGACGGCGGCCACCGCGAGGCACAGCAGGGCTCCCGCCCACCTGGCCACCCAGGTAGCCTCCGGCGCCCTCCCGGTGTGGTGTGACATGCGGAGGTACCTTCTCCTTCCTTCAGCGCGCGTGCCTGCCGCGCCGCGATCCCATCTGCCCGGTTGACTCCTGAACAGGCAGCGCGTCGCACTTGTGTCAGATCCCAGCCTCAGCGGGCGGCTGCCCGCCGTCGCCCCCGACAGTGCAGACGAGTGACACAGAAGAGGTACCGTCGCGGACGGCGCTCCTCCACCAGCAGCCCGGGCGTCCACGACGTCGGGACTCCGCAGGCCTGGCGGGCAAAGCGCCGTTGCCGCGCAAGGGCACCGACACCAACGCCACCGGTGACGGATGCTGCACTAGCCAGGCCACCGAGACCGCCTCGGCGTCAGCCGGTTGCAGCTGCGGCTGACCCGCAGTTTGCGGGCGCGCGGCCGTGGTTGCTGTACAGCAGCGGAGTACAGCAACCACGGCGACCGCAGCCGACCTTCAGTGGCCTTTGACAACCCCACGACCGGCATTCTGGACCGCAATGACCTCGCAGCCGAGAGTTCGGGGCGAAGCGGTCGCTCCGTTGAGGTGCGCGGCATGACCGACGACGCCCCGGCCTGTCCCGAGTGCGGCCAGCCCATGAAGTCGGGCGGCCTCGTCCTCTCTCAACGGGAGGACGACGGCCGGCGGGCCTGCCGGACGCTCTGGAGGTGTACCGGTCGGCATGTCTGGTGGCGCTGGGCTGACCGGCCGGAGGAGCCGTTGGATGCCTGCCCGTTGCCCGAGCTGCCGCTGACATCCAACGCTGACATCAACGACCCCGGACGGCAGCGATATTCAGAAGCCACGTTTGGCACCGGTTCACGAGGCGAGCCCCGAACGGACCGAGGGGAGATCGAACTCCTGAAGCGGGTGTCGCAGGTTCGAATCCTGCCGGGGCACCGACGCAATGGCCCCGGACCGATCATGGTCCGGGGCCATTGACATCAACGCGGGTGGTACTGACGACCGCGCCGCGTTCTGAGCAGCCGATTCATGTGACTCATGGCCTCGTGCTGGGTGTCCAGCGAATGCGCCGTGTCGGGGAGCAGGAAGCGGGACAACCGGCCGAAAGGTGCACCGCATCCTGGCTCAGGGCGCGCGGTCAGGGTTGCATCGCAAACGGGCGGTCAGTTGCGTGAGCAGCGCGGCCACCTTGACCATCAGCCGCATGGCAGCGCGGGCCAGGATGGTCCGGGCCGCCGGTCGCACCGAGTCGTGATGATGCGATCCGTGTCAGCGTGCGGTGAATGTCCAGGTGCCTGAGCCCACGCGGTAGGTGGCGGTCCGGTCGCTGTTGTTCGCGTGCCGGGCTTCCGCGGGCGCGTGTACGCGGGCGTTTTCGGCGGGAAGGGGAACGGTCACGGTGGCGTGGCTGTTGGCGGGGATGGTGACGGTCAGTTCGATCTTGTCTCCGGTTTTGCGCCAGCTGCTGGTGATGCGGCCGCGCACGGTGTCCTGGGTGGTCGAGGCGTGATCGAGGCCGACGGGTATCTGTGGTGCGATCGTGATGTCGCGGTATCCGGGGCTGTCCGGTTGGATGCCTGCGAGCACCGTGTACAGCGAGGTGTTGAGGCCGGCGAACATGGCGTGGTCGTGGGTTTCCATGGACGAGCTGTACAGCCACTGCTCCCAGCTCGTGGTGGCGCCGTGGTCGATCTCGAAGCCGAACCCGGGGTAGCTGCGCTGGTTCAGCACCGTCATGGCCAGGTCGACATGCCCGATGCGGGCGAGCGCGTCCATGAGGTAGCGGGTGCCGAAGATGCCGGTGTCGAGGTGGCTGTCGTCGTGGTCGACGATGGTGCGCACAAGCTGTTCGCCGACCGCCTTTACGTGGTCGTCGGGGACCAGGCCGAGGGCGAGGGGCAGGATGCTGGTGACCTGGCGGCCGCTGCCGTAGGTGTCGCCGGCGGCGTTGAGGAAGTGGGCGTTGAACGCGTCCTTGATGCGTGCGGCCAGCGCTGTGAAGTGGCCGGAGTCGTCGTCGTGGCCGAGGGCCTGTGCCGCTTTCGCGGTGGCGCGTGCCTGGTCGTAGGAGAGCGCGGTGTTGACCAGGGACACCTCGCTGAAGCACTGGCCCGCGCCCGGGCCGCCCATGCCGTCGTTGGCCTCTGGCCGGTGGTCGGGCGGGCACCAGTCGCCGAAGCCCTTGTCCTCGGGCCAGATCAGCGACGGTACGTCGGCGGCATTGCGGTCCACGAACCGTTTCATGTCCCCGTACGCGCTCTGCAGCGTGTCCCGGTCGCCGTATTGCTCGTACAGGGTCCAGGCCAGGGAGACCTGCCCGCCCGCCATGTCGGGGTAGTGCGCCTTGGCGTCGTCGGAGGGCAGCGCGGTGCCCGGCGGGATGTCCTGGAGGTAGTTGGCGTAGAAGGCGTCCATGCCGAACTCACGGGTCGACGCGTCCCGGTACGCCTGGACATCCATCGCGGGTGGGGTGCGTTCGTCGCGCACCGGGGTGTCGGTGGGTGTGGACATGGAGTTGTTCAGGACGCTCTGGCGGTTGTTGCGCCAGATCGTGTTCAGCAGTGTGCTGGAGGAGGTGAAGGAGCCGGTGGACGGCACGTCCGCGTGCACGACCCGGGCCTGTATGTCGCCGGTGTGCGGGGTGCCGGGGTATCCGGTGACCTCCAGATAGCGGAAGCCGTGGTAGGTGAAGCGTGGCTCGTAGGTCTCGGGGCGGCCGGTGCCGGCCAGGGTGAAAGTGTCGGTGGCTGAGGCGTCCCGGTTGGTCGCGGTGTCCAGTGTTCCGTCGCTCTTGAGTTCCTCGGCGGTGCGCATCGTGATGCGGGTGCCCGCGGGACCGCGGGCACCGATGCGCGCCCACCCGGCGATGTTCTGCCCGAAGTCGTAGACGTAGGTGCCCGGCCTGGGCTGGGTGACCTTGACAGGGGTGAGGGTGTCGGTCACGCGGACGGGCGGCATGGTGTTCGCGTGCAGGGCGCCCTTGGGGGCCTGGACGGGGACGGTGTTCTTCCAGGTGTGGGCGTCGAAGTGCGGGGTGTCCCAGCCGGGTTGCTCCTGGCGGGCGTCGTAGGACTCGCCGTCGTACAAGTCGTCGGCGGTGACCGGCCCGTTCGCCCACTTCCAGGACGGGTCCGTGGTGACCTTCGCGTGGGTGCCGTCGGCGTACGTGACGTCGAGCAGCATGATGGCCTGCCGCTGCCCCTGCCAGCGGAAGCCGTAGGGGTTGTAGTTCTTGCCGTAGCCGTGCCCGAGCCACAGGCCCACGGTGTTGTCGCCCTTGTGGAGTGACTTGGTGACGTCATACGTGTCGTACAGCACCCGCCGGTCATAGGGTGCGGCTCCCTGGGCGAGGACGTGGTCTCCCACCTTGGCGCCGTTCAGGTGCAGTTCGTCGAAGCCGAGGCCGGAGACGTAGGCGCGGGCCCGGGCGACCTTCTTGTCGAGGGTGAAGTCCTTGCGCAGCAGCGGCGCGCCGGCCTCGGTGTCGGAGGCGCCGATCCACTGGGCCCCGCGCCAGTCGGCGGTGGGGCCAAGTGTGCTCTCCCAGTAGGCGGGCGTGCTCCATGCCGAGGGCCGGCCGTGCTCGTCCCATACGCGTACCTGCCAGTAGGCGCGGGTGCCCGGTGGAAGCGCGGGCCCGTCGTAGGTCACGCCGACGGAGTCGTCCGATTTCTGCCGTCCGCTGTCCCAGATGTCAGCGTGGCCGCGGGTCAGGTCGGCGGCGGATGATGCCACGCGGATCTGGTAGGCGCGTTGTTCGGCGTCGCGCTCGCCGGAGCTCAGCTGCCAGCCGAGGCGTGGGTGCGCGGTCTCGACCGCCAAGGGCTGGGCTCTGCCGTCGGTGGTCGTGGCGATGACTCGCAGCGCCGGGTGTGCGGCGGCTGCCGTTCCGGTCGAGAGCACTGTGGTGAGCAGAGTGATCGTGCACAACGAGGCGGCCACGGTGCGGCCGGTGGCCGGTTGTCTGCTGCGTCGGAGCATGGAGGGGCCCTTCGCGGAACACATCGCCGGAGCAGGGACGCGATGTAACGATTCAATGTTGCGATTGTTTCGGTTGTTATATCAGCGACTCCGACGCCTAGGAACCCTGTGCACAACGTGGTTGTTGCGAGCGAAGCTCAAGCCGGCGATCTGAATCAATTCATTTGACTGGCACGTGCGCGCATGTCGGTGTGCAAGGTGGTGTGAGCTGCGGCGTTGCCCTGAAGCGCGGCCTTTGTCGCCGCGCTCGCGAGGGGTTCACCGCGGACGAGTTGGCGCAGACCTTCTTGTGCGCTGCGCGGTTCAGTCCGATGCTGATGCCTCTTGTCGTCTTACGTTCGGAGCTGTTGCATGGGTCGCAAGGGTCGCATGAACCGGCGTTCCTTCCTCACGATGACCGGCGGGGCCACGCTGACGGGGTGGGCCGCGTTCAGATCCCAGAAGCAGGCGTTCGCCGCAGAGGTCGCCGGATCCGCAGCTGCGCCGCCGGAATGGGACGGGCAGCCGCGCATCTTCCAGGTGGGCCGCGAGCCGGCCAGGACCGGCCGGCTCGTCCCGTTCGCGTCCGCCGCCGAAGCCTTGCGGTCGGACATCGAGCACTCCCCGTATCACCTCTCACTGAACGGGAGTTGGCGCTTTCGCTGGGCCAAGAACCCCGACGTCCGGCCGGTGGGTTTCCAGGAGCCCAGCTACGACGACGGTGCCTGGGACACGATCACGGTGCCGTCCAACTGGGAGATCGAGGGGTATCCGGAACCGATCTACCTGAACATCGCCTACCCGTGGTCGGGCTACGAGAAGCCCGAACCTCCCTCCGTGCCCAAGGAGTTTAACCCCGTCGGCTCCTACCGGCGTACCTTCGAGGTGCCGCAGGCATGGAGGGGGCGGCGGACGCTGATCTCCTTCCAGGGGGTGAAGTCGGCGTTCTTCGTGTGGGTCAACGGCCGGCGCGTGGGCTATAGCGAGGACAGCTACACCCCGGCCGAGTTCGACATCACCGCCCACCTGAAGAGCGGCACCAACACCCTCGCCGTGGAGGTGTACCGCTGGTCGGACGGGAGCTGGCTGGAGGACCAGGACATGATCGACCTGTCCGGCATCTTCCGCGACGTCTTCCTCTACTCGACACCCCCCACTGACGCCGCCTACCTTCACGACCTGTTCGTCCACACCCGACTCGACGACCGGTTCGAGAACGCCGCGCTCACCCTCACCGCGACGGTACGCGGCGCGGCAGCCGCCGGGCACCGCCTGGTGGCGGAGCTCCACGACGCCCGAGGCCGTCGCCTCACCACCCTGCGGGCCGCCGTGGGCGACGACGAGGACGTCGAACTGGCGGCGGACGTCCGTGTGCCCGCGCTGTGGTCCGCCGAAGACCCGAACCTCTACACCCTGATCGTGTCCCTGGTCGACACCCACGAGCGCGCCGTCGACGTGCACCGCACCCGCGTGGGATTCCGCCAGATCGGCTTCGGCCCGGGCGAACTGACCGTGAACGGCGAGCCGTTGATGATCCGCGGCACCAACCGGCACGAGACCGATCCCGATCACGGACAGGCCGTGCCCGAGGACCGGATGATCCAGGACATCCACCTGATGAAGCAGCACAACATCAACGCCGTGCGCACCTCCCACTATCCCAACCATCCGCGCTGGCTGGAACTGTGCGACGAGTACGGCCTGTACGTCATAGCCGAGACCAACCTCGAAACCCACGGTGTGCGAGACACCGTGCCCACATCGCTGCCGGAGTGGACCGAAGCGTGCTTGGACCGGATGCGCTCGTCCGTGGAACGCGACAAGAACCACCCGTGCGTGATCTTCTGGTCACTGGGCAACGAGGCCGGCGCCGGGGACAACTTCCGCGCCATGGCCGACTGGACCCACCGACGCGATCCCTCGCGCCCCGTGCACTACGAGGGTATGAACGAGGTCGCGGACGTGCACAGCGAGATGTACACGAAGCCCGCCGACGTGGAGAAGTACGGCACGTCGGGCAACAAGACCCCGTTCATCCTGTGCGAGTACGCCCACGCGATGGGCAACAGCACCGGCAACCTCCAGGAGTACTGGGACGTCTTGGAGCGCTACCCCAACCTGCACGGTGCGTTCGTGTGGGACTGGGTCGACCAGGCTATCCGGCTGCCTGTGCCCGGCGACAAGAAGCACACCTACCTCTCCTACGGCGGCGACTGGCACCCCGGATACCCCACCGACAAGAACTTCTGCTGCAACGGGCTGACCAACGCCGACCGCCTCCCGCATCCGGGCCTGCTGGAGGTGAAGAAGGTCTACCAGCCCGTCGCGACGAGCGCCGCCGACCTGAGCGGGCGCGACGCGGTGAGCCTGACGGTGCGCAACAAACACCTGTTCACCGGCCTCGACCGCTACGAGCTGCGCTGGCGCGTCACCCGCGACGGCGAGCAGATCCAGGCAGGCGACGCGCCAGCCCCGAACATCGCTCCCGGTAAGAACGGCACCGTCCGCATCCCGTGCCGCCGACCCGCCCGTCCTCAGGCTGGCGCCGAATACCTGCTGGAGGTCCGCTTCGTGCTACGCGCCGACGAGCGCTGGGCGCAGGCCGGACACATCGTGGCCGCCGATCAACTGCCCCTCGCCGACTGGCACACGCCCGCCCCCGCCGAACCGCAGACCGGCACGCTCCCGCACCTGTCGCAGCAGCGGACGGACACGACAATCCATATCACCGGCCACGACGTGGAGGTCGACGTCGACCCCCGCACCGGCAGCCTGACCACGTACAAGGTGAAAGGCCGGGCGCTGCTCACCGAGGGCCTGGTCCCCAACTTCTGGCGCGGCCCCACCGACAACGACATCGGACGCGGCTTCCACAAGACCGCGGCGACCTGGCGCGACGCCGGCGCACGACGAACCGTGACGAAGGTGGACGTCACCCAGCCCACCCCCGGCGAAGTCGTCGTCGACGTGACCGCGACCCTGCCCACGACGCCGGCCCCCGCGACCTGGACCACGCGACTGACCGTACGGGGCGACGGCGAATTGCGGATACGCCACACCCTCGACGCCCCCACCGGGCTGCCCGATATCCCCCTGATCGGCACCCTGTTGACGCTTCCCCTGGGGTTCGAGCAGATCGACTGGTACGGACGCGGCCCCCAGGAGAACTACTGGGACCGGCACACCGGCGCCTTCATCGGCCGCTACCGCTCCCGCGTCGACGACCAGGTGGCCCCTTACGTGCGCCCACAGCAGACCGGCAACATGACCGACGTCCGGCACCTGTCCCTGGTGGACCGCTCCGGCTTCGGTATCACCGTCACCGCCGACCCGGCCAAGGGGGAGCCCTACCTCGAATGCAGCGCCCTACACTACACGCCGACCGACCTGGAAAACGTCGGCCACCCATATGAGCTCACGCGCCAGTCACAAGCCGTCCTCGGCGTGAACTTCCGCCAGATGGGCGTGGGCGGCAACGACTCCTGGGGCGCCCCGCCGCTCGACACGTACCTGCTGCACTCGGGCCGCAGCTACACCTGGGCCTATCGGCTGGCCCCCGCACAGCACAGCCGCTGACACCGGGCAGCGGCTGTCGACGACGTGGTGTCCACCTCCGGCGAGGCGGGATAAGCCAGCCTCGCCGGCTGCAAGCGTGGAAGGGACAGTTGCCGCCGTGGATGCGCGTCGGGTTGCAGTAGGGGGCCTGAGCGGGGCAAGGCTTTACTGGCTCGAACGAAAGCTGTTGATCATGTGACTGTTGGCTTGTCGGGTCGTTGGTCTGTTCATGGGGAAACGTCAGCCGCGGCCATGGGTCGTGTCGGACGAACTGTGCTCGTTCATCGAGCCGTTACTGCCCAAGCCGGACCGAAGCTGGTCGAGGGCCGACCGCGGGTGCCGGATCGGCAAGCGTTCCGCGGGATCCTGTTCGTCCTGCACACCGGCATCCAATGGGAGTACCTGCCCCAGGAGTTGGGCTTCGGGTCAGGCATGACCTGCTGGCGGCGCCTGGCCGCCTGGGCGAGGCCGGCGTGTGGGACCAGCTCCACGCGGTGCTGCTGAAGGAGCTGCGGTCGAAGAACCAGCTGGACTGGTCTCGGGCGGTGATCGACTCCTCCCACGTCCGGGCGGCCCGGCGAGGCCCAAAAGCGGGCCCAGCCCGGTCGACCGCGCACGTCCAGGCAGCAGGCACGAGTCATCACCGACGGGCAAGGAATCCCCCTCCTTCCGCCAACTCGCCCTCGCCTAGGCACCGAGAGGTCGACTGTGGCCGATGCGGTTGCTGTACTTCTGTGCTGTCCGCACGATCGCTGACCACTGCTTCAGCCGTTGAATCAGCGGCGGTGCAGCCTCCGTCCTGCGTTGCGGGGTTTCCTCGCGCGGCAGCGCACGTCGCCGTATCGACAATGAGCCGGACGAGTTCGCTCGCCTGCACCGCGAAGAGAACCGGCTGATCGAGGTGGCGGAGTCGTTGGCGCCGGTTGTCGCACCGCTCGCCCTGCCATACACGGACTGGCCCGGCTACCGCGAGGAGTGGTGGCCGTAGCCGAACGCGCCGGTGCCCCCATCCCGCTGAGACAGGGGCACCTGGCGTGCCGTGGCTGGGCTACTGCTCCTGCGGCCACTGGTTGTGGTTGTGCGCGCACGAGGCCGGATTGAAGCACTTGCGGCAGTGCCGGCATTCCGCGTTGTTGGTCTGGGCATCCATGGGCGTGCCGCAGTCGGCGCACCTCTTCGTGGTGCTCTGGGCTGGCGGATTGTCTTCCATAGGTCTCCTCGCTAGCGGCCGCGGCGGGTCCGCGGTGGCCCTTGGGAGACATGCGGCGGCTGCGCAGGGTGGTGCGGAGCAATGTCCTACATGCGCATACAGGGGCAAGAGCCTGACGCTACGCCTCAGGCCACTCCATCAGGACCTTCTCAACACCGTCGACGGCCCGCTCGGTGAGGACGACCCTGGCCTCCGATATGCCGCCGTAGCTGCCGATCCATGACCGGAACTTCCGCTGCCCGGTCTCGCGGTTGGACCATGCGCCCTGCATCACGACGGCGCCCCCGGTCGTGAGGGTGACGCGGTATAGGTCCAGGTCGGTCATGTCCTGCACTCTGTCACGCTCCTTGCGGCGAGTCGACGAGGACCCGCACGGTGGCGCTGGCCTGCTCGGCGGTGGTGCGCAGTACCTCGAGCGGCGCGGCCGGGCGTCAGCCGAACTCCGGGTGCTCGGTGGCAGTCGAGATCAGCTTTGGTGGCAGCTCAGGATGGAGTGAGTGCGGCACAGCTTCGGCGGGGCGGCGGCCGGGTCCGTGATTTGTTGGCGTTTCTGCCGAGTGGGGTCGATCGACGACAGCACGATGAGAGGCTGGCCGTCAGCTGCTTCGAGTTCGGACAGGGCATGGGGAGGAGCGTGCACACGGCGGCGAGTGCCCATGCCTGCTGCCGAGTGGGGTGCAGCCGGCCTCGGTACCGACGTGCCTCCCTGACCTATCACCATCCGGCTCCCCTCCCTCACGCACAGACGACCTCGCATAGCGCCTAGTCAACCCTGTCGCACACGGAAGAGATCTCTCCCCGTTCATCGACGGACACCCAACCGTTACGTGGCACACGTCCGCGGCATTTTCAGCCACACACCGGCGGCACCCGGATGCGCCGCGTAACCTCACGGGCATGGGGGCATCCGCATCCGGCACAGCTCAGGACGCCGACGAAGAGGCGCGCCGGCGGCTGAACGCGTACTCGTACCTCAGTGCGCCCGAGCGGCTGGAGCACATCGCGATCATGCGGGTCTTCTGCGGAACGCTTCTGGCGGACCTTGCCGTCCCGGACATCATGGCGAAGCTGGGACAAGGCGGTGGCGTCGCCGCAGGGCTCGACGCTGACACTCTGACGGTCCGGCTGGAACAGTTGGTGCAGTGGGGAAACCTGCTGCGTAGCAGCCACACGGTGAAAGCGTCCACCATCAGCGAGTACCAGCGTTCCCGCTCGCGCTACCAGCTGTCGAAACTGGGCGAACGCATCCAGCGCGATGCCGATGGGGTTCTGGCCGAGGCCGATGCCGCCCGCGAGGTGAGTAACGAACTGTTGGCACTGGTCGAACGCGGGCTGCGGGTGCTGGCCGACCTCGTGATCACGCCGGGTGGTATCGAGCCGCAGGATGGACTGGAGCGGATCAGTACACTGTTCGTGCAGTTCACCGAATTTGCTGACTCCATACGTGACTTCTACGCCTACCTCGGCCAGGTTCTGTCCCGCTACGACTTGGATAGCACCGAGTACCAGGGCTTCAAGGAGTTGCTCCTGGACTACGTCGAGGCGATCACGGAGGACGTGGCGTTCCGCGCGCCGCGGATCTCGGCGGCGCTGGACATGCTGTGGCCGCACATCCCGGCTCTGTTGGACCGGTTGAACGCTCACGCCCAGGGGCTTACCGGGCTGTCAGCGCAGGGCGAAAGCAGCGTGGAGGTCCGGGTCCAGCGCAGCCGAGGCCGCGAGGTCGCGGACTGGGAGGGCCTGCGCGGTTGGTTTAGCGACATCGACGGTCAGGGCAGCCAGGTCGACCAACTACGGGACGCCACGCTGCGCGCGTTGCAGTCGCTGCTCGCCAACGCCAAGCGGATGCTGCGGTCGGCCACCGGGGAGATGTCCCGGCGCAAGGATCTGGTGCGGCTGGCCCGTTGGTTCGACGAAGCGGCGCCGCAGGACGCGCACGACATCGCTGTGGCCGCGTTTGGACTGTACGGCGCCCGTCATCTGGGCATACCTCCGGCCACCGACGAAGTGGTGCCCGCGTACACAAGCTGGTGGACTGGACCGGTGGTCGAGGTGCCGGTGGCCCTGCGTGAAAGGGGCAGCCGCGCTCAGCGGGGGCGGACCTCAGCGGTGGAGGACCATTCAGCGCAGAAGCAGTTGCTGAGGGAGGCCGCCGGTCAGCGGGCTGCGGCCAGGGCAGCGGCGGCGGACGAACTGCGTAGCGCGTCCGGCCGGTTCGCCGAGGTACGTCTCACGTCGGCGGCGCTGGGCCTGCTCCTGGAGCTGCTGGCTACGGCACTGGGAAACGCTCAGCTCAGGAGATGCTCTGCTACGAATGGGGAGGGAACGGCGGACTTCGACGTGGACTCGGCGCGTAGTGAGGATGCCGAACTGGGCATCCGGCTCACCGTGCGACGGACTGAGGGCATACAGACGGTGCTGCACTCGGCCGACGGCGACTTGCTGCTGGATGACCTGGAGCTGGACATCGGTCGTATCTCCGTCGCGGGTGGAGGCGCAGCGAAGGCGAGCGTGTCATGACCCTTCCCTCGACTCACGACGTGGCCTTGGCCGCCGAGCGCCGCAGCGCTGCCCGACTGCTGCTCGCCCACCCTCTGGTCGCGTCGGACGGCCCGCATGCCGATCTTTTCCCTCTGATTCGCAGGCACGCCGACTGGTTGGGCAAGCGGTTCCAGCAGGTGCTCGGCTATCGCCTGCTGGTCGACAGCTCCTTCGCCCGGCTGTTCAAGGCGGGGCTGGGGGCGGGCTCGGGACACCGGCTGGTGCGCTCCACCGGCACCCCTTTTACGCCGCACACGTACGCGTGCCTCGCGCTGGCCCTGTCTGTGCTGGTAACTGCTCCTGAGCAGATGCTGCTGTCGCAGCTGGTCGCCGATATCAGGGCTGCCGCGGCGGACGCGGGGATCGAGCTGGAGGAGACGGGTCGGGTGGCTGGGAAGCGGACTTTGGTGGCGGCTCTGCGGCAGTTGGTCGATTGGGGCGTGCTCATCGAGACCGAGGGCCAGGTGGCCGCGATCGCGCAGGAGGCGGGTGGGGAAGCCCTGATCACGGTGGATCGGGAGCTGGCTCGCGTGGTCGTTGCCGGCCCGCTCGCACAGGCTCGGGACGGCGCCGAGCTGGTGCAGCGGGCAGCGGACCCGGGGTTCGGCGGGCCGCGCACCTATGTGCGCCGGATGCTGGTCGAGACACCCGTCGTTCATCTCGACGAGTTGACCGATGCCGAGCGCGACTGGCTGCGCACCCGGCAGCGCCGGGAAGCCCAGGCTTTCTCCGAACTCCTGGGCCTGGAAATGGAGATCCGTGCCGAGGGCGTGGCGCTGGTGGACCCTGAGGAGGAGCTGACGGATCTGCACCTGCCGGGCACCGGGACCGTCGCACAGGCCGCGTTGCTGCTGGCGGAGCGGCTGGTGGAACGGCTTCGGCCGCAGGAGCCGGGGCATCCGGCGACGGGTGGGACGCTCGTGATTGGGGTGGCTGTCCCGGACGGTTTGGTGGATGAGGTGCTGGCCGGGCTGATCGCCGAGTACGGGCAGCGCAGCAACTGGCAACGCGGCTACCTGGAGGACCTTCCCTCCCTGCGAGAGGCGGTATTGGACCTGCTGGTCCGTATGCGGCTGATGACCCGCGCCGGGCGGCTGCGCGCCGAGGGTGCAGGGCTGGTGGAGGGATACGTCGACGAGGCACCGGAAGGACGCACGGTGACCGATGTCCATGGCGCGCGGCCTGGCGGGGGCGGCTTGGTGCTGCTGGCCGCGGCGGCCCGCTACGCCACTCACGTCACTGTGCGCCCAGCCACCGCAGCCAGCAAAGGCAAGGACGTCCAGGAGGAGTTGCCGCTATGACCACCGACGCGCGTGGCCTCGTTCCGCTGCCGCGTGCCGGGGCCGCGATGACCACCGGCGCCCGCTTCCGGCTACACCGGGCGGGTATCCAGAACGTCTGGCAGTACGACCAGCAGGAGTTCTCTTTCGGTGACGGACGGCTGCTGCTGCGCGGCAAGAACGGCGCGGGTAAGTCCAAGGCCCTGGAGATGCTGCTCCCATATCTTCTGGACGGCGACTCCCGGGCATTGGACGCGACAGGCACCGGCCGCACCACGCTCGCCTGGCTGATGCTGGACGGATTCGAGCAGACCAACCGTCTGGGGTATCTGTGGGTGGAGTTCCGGGGCACGGGCGACGACGGCGGTCACCGCTACCTGACGCTCGGTGCCGCCATCCGTGCCTCGAAGTCGACCCAGAGGGCGCTGCCGACGTTCTTCGTCACGCCGCTGCGGATCGGTGAGGACCTGCACCTGGTCGAGGCGGGTAGGCCGCTGTCGGTCGACCGGCTCAAGGAGATCGTCGGATCCGACAATGCGACTGACCGTGCGGTCCTGCACCGCTCTCGTGTGGCCCGGGAGTTGTTCGGCATCACCGACGTGACGCGCTACCGCAACCTCACCCAGCTCCTCCATCGGCTGCGGCGCCCGACGGTGGGGGACCGCATCGAACACGGGGGACTGGCCTCCCTGCTCAGCGAGACCCTGCCGGGGCTCGACGAGGACGTGGTCGAGAAGGTGGCGCGCAACCTCCACGACCTCGACGCCGTACGGGACGAACTCGGCCGCCTGGAGCGCACCGATGCGGCGCTGCGTACCTTCCTCACCAGTTACCGCGGCTACTTGTCCGGGGTCCTGCGCACCTGCGCGCAGAGCGTCGGTCACGAGCTGGGTGTCCTTACGCAGCGGCGCCGGGCTGCCGGAGACGCCGCACAGCGAACGAGCGATCTGAGGGCGCAGGAGGAGGAGTCGCAGGGCCGACTGGAGACCCTGCGTGAGGAGGAACAGGCTGCCCGGACCGACCTGGCCGCCCTGCATGCCAGTCATGCCTACCGCAGTCTGCGCGAACTATCGGAGCGTCGCGGCACGGTGGAGGCGCTGCACACCGCCGCCGTGGCCGCGTTCACCACCCTGCACAACGCACACGAGGCGGAGGAGAGCTCGGCGGAGCGGCTGACCGAAGGGGTCGCACACCTCGGAAGCCGGCTGGCCGAGTTGGGATCCGAACACCGGGAGCTGCTGACGCAGGCGGAGAAGGCCGGGCTTCCCACTGGCCATCTCGGCGAGGCGGTGGCCCTGCCGCGCACGGTTGTTGCCCAGGCCACCGAGACTGCGTTGACGACTCCGGACGGGGAGATGCGCACGGTAGGGCACCGATCGGTGGCCCGCGTGGACACAGTCACGACGCAGGAAGGGCTACGGTCCTGGCAAAACCAGCTGGAGGACGCTGAGGCGGTCACGAGAAACCGGGCCCGGATGGTTCAGGAGGTGACCCGCCTCATCGCACGGGCGGACGAAGCCCGGGCCGGGGCGGCTCAGGCAGATACCGAGCGGGAACGGCTGGAAGGCGAGGCGGAAGAGGCCGCTGGTCATCTCGACGGCAGCCGTCAAAGGGTCGCTGAGGAGAGCGGCGCCTACGCCCGCCAAGTCGCCCAGTGGGCGACGCACACGCGGACCGCGCTGGGCCCCGACTGCCCACCCTTGGAGGCCGTCCACACCTCGGTCCGCTGCGCGACCTCCGTCGACGCGCCGTTCGCGGACCGCTCTCTGCCGCCCGACATCGACAGCCAGGCCTGGCGGACCGCTCAGGCCGCATTGGAGTCGTACGGCGAAGAACTCACCGGACGCCGGGACGCCCTGGCGCTCGCCGTCAGCCAGCTCAGCGAGGAACGCCACCGCCTGGCGGAGCAGAAACGAGGCTGGGAGCAACGGACCGACCCCGAGCCGCCAGCCCCACACCATCGCGTCGCCGCGAGGACGCCGGGCAGCGGAGCGCCTTTCTACCAGCTGGTTGACTTCGCGGACGACCTGGCCCCGGCCGACCGGGCCGGTCTAGAAGGAGCCTTGGAGGCCAGTGGAATCCTGGACGCGTGGGTGGGCGCGGACGGTGTCCTTCTCGATCCCCTCACCCGGGACACCGTCCTTGGGCCCGGTCCCGTGCTGTCGCACGGCCCGACTCTCGCCTCGGCCCTGCGCCCGGCCCCTGAACCGGGTTGCGGCATCACCGCCGAGCAGGTGGAGCGTCTACTGACCACCATCTCACTCGCACCAGCACAGGAGACCTCCGCTCACAACGCGGTCTTTCACGACGGCAGTTGGCATCTGGGCGTGCTGAGCGGCCGTCACGACAAACGCGACACCGAGTACGTGGGCGCCGCAGTACGCGCACAGACCCGGCGGCGCATCCTCGCCGAGCTGGAGGAGCGGATCGCGCAGACCCAGCAGCGACTGGCCGCCGTCCGCGAGGACCTCGTCGTAGCCGACGCCATGCGCCGGGCGCTCACGCGCGCGGAACGAGACTTCCCCAGGGCACGGAACCTCGCAGACGCCTGGAGCAGGACCGAATCAGCAGAGCGGACGCTGCATGATCTGACCGCCAAGGCGACCCGGGCGGCACGCCTGGCCGAGGAGGCCCGCGCTCTCGCGGTATCGGCGCGTGCCGAGGCGGATGCCACCGCAACCGCCCACGACCTGCCCGGCGACCGAACCGCCCTGGACCGCGTACGCACCGCACTTGCTGCCCTGCTCAGCGGCATCGGGCATCTGCGCAGGGCCGTCGGCGGCACGGGCGAACGGCTCGGCGCTCACGAGGCCGATGCCGACCGGTACGGACGCGCCCGAGAGGATCGCCTGGCCGCGGACGAGAGCTACCGGCTCCGCTTCACGGGACTGCGCACCGCTGAGCAGGACCTGCGCACCCGCGAGGAGGCCATCGGGTCGTCCGAGGAGGAGATCCTTACCCGCGAGCAGGAGGCCAAGCAGCACATCGCGAACGCCGTCCACGCCTTGCCCGCGGCACAACGAGACCGCGACCAACTCCACGACCTACGCGTACGCGCGGAAGAAGACGAGAAGCGCCTGCGCGAGAACCTGGCGGACCAGGAGAGGTCAGTCATCGACACCGGCAGCGCTCTTCGCAGTGCTCTCGGGCGACCGGAGGTGGTGAGCGGCTCCGGGCTGGACACGTCCTCGCTGCCCCCTTACCTGTCGGACGATCCCGGCGCGGACGTCCGCACCCGTCTGCGAGCGCTGCGGGCACTCGCAGACGCTGTGGAAGAGGCCCTCGGCCGCCCGAAGGGCGAGGTGTCGGACAGCACCCTACTCAACCGCCACACCGAGCTGCGCGACCAACTAGCCGGCGGGTTCGACGCGCAGCTGGAGGAGCGCGACGCAATCAAGGTGTGCCGCCTGGTCGACGACCACGGGTCCCATGACGTCGCAGCCGTGGGCGAGCGGATCGCGGTCCAGGCCGCGACGGCCCGGGGACGGCTCACCGAGCGCGAACGTGAGGTGTTCCAGCGGTTCCTGACCGGCGAACTCGGCGACCACCTCTCAGAACAGGTCATCACCGCGGCGAACCTGGTCGCGGCTCTCAACGACACCCTGCGAACCGTCCGCACATCCCACGGTCTCGGCGTCGAGCTGATGTGGAAGCTGGACGAAGACGTGGACGCGGACGTGCGCGCGGCCGTCGAGCTGCTGCGCAGTCCCTCAAGCCTCAGGACGCGCGAGCAGACTGAGCAACTGCGCGAGGTACTGCAACGCCGGATCGAAGACGCCCGTCGTGCCGACCCGTCAGCCGGTTACGCCGCCCATCTGCGAACCGCGCTGGATTACCGCGACTGGTTCCGCTTCCACACCTTCGTGGTCGAGGACGCGGCCCCAGGCCGTCGACGGAAACTAACCGGCCGAACCGGGCTCAGCCAAGGCGAACAACGGGTCCTCTCCTACCTCGTGCTCTTCGCCGCGGCCGCCGCCCACTTCAGCAGCCTCGCCGAGTCAGCACCACACGCCCCGCGGCTGATCCTCCTGGACGACGCCTTCGCGAAGGTCGACGAACCCACCCATGGACGACTGGGCCGCATCCTCGTCGACCTCGATCTCGACTTCGTCCTCACCAGCGAGCGACTCATGGGCAACTGGCCCGAAGTTCCATCCCTGCACATCTACGAGTGCCTGCGCGATCCCCATGTGCGCGGCGTGGCCACCTTGCACTACACCTGGAACGGCCGGCACCGGCGTCTGATGTCCGTATGAGCGCGCTACCCGCCACAACGCGCGACTGGCTGACGGGACCGGGACTCACCCGGCTCTGGAAGGGGGTACGCCAGCGCCTGGAGAGCAACGGCGTACAGGCCACCGGCTCCCTCCGACTGACCGCAGTGAACGCCCAAGAACGCAACGACCTGTCTCTCCTGCTGGGCAAACCCCTCACCAGTACCACCGTGACCGTGCAGCTCGACATCCTCGACGCACGGCTACGCGCCTCGGCCGCCGCACTCGGCCTCAGACAGACCCTGGAGGAACTCGGCCCGCCACTCACCGACCGCCGTGCCGCCCGCGCGGACCTGGCGGCACGGCGAGAGCAAGTGTGGACGTCCCTCACCTCGTCACTGGACGCCTCCCCGCTCGCCAACCAGGAATGGCCCCGGCAGTGGTACGACCTCTTGCGCCGTGCCGGCGTTCCGAAAGGAGTGCCGCCCGAAACGGCGATACAGACACTCCAGCAGGCAGTCCACGTCCTCACCACTCTCCTAGGACCCGAGCGCAACGGCGCACTCGGCCGAGGAGAACTCGCCGCCATGGCGACCGGCTCCGCGCACGGCCTGGACGACGGCACCTGGCTCGCACGCCTCGTCCAACGCGGCGTCGCCCTCGCCCACGACACCGAGTTCCCCGACGACGCGGCCGGCCGACGCGCCCTGTGGCGGCTGGTATCCGTCACGCCGGACGAGGTCTCCAGCACAGTGCTGACCTACGGGCTACGCCCAGAAGGCGAGGGCTGGCAGGAGCGCGGCCTAAGAGAACGGGCCGACCATCACGCCGAAGCCCACCTCACACCACGCGACCTGCACACCCTGCGGCTGCAACTCCCCGCTGGCACCCTCATCCACATCTGTGAGAACCCGCGCGTGGTGGAAGCCGCAGCTGACGCAGCCTGCGCACAGCCCCTGGTCTGCACGTCCGGCAGCGCGGCCACGGTGGTCTTCACGCTTCTCGACGCCCTCGCCACCACGGGCTGCCGCTTCACGTACCACGGCGACTTCGACTGGCCAGGGATCGCCCTGGCCAACCGAGTCATCCGCCGCTACGAAGCCCTGTCGTGGCGCATGGGTGCCGCGGACTACGAGCACCTGGCCGCGCGCAGTCAGGCCGAGGGCATCCCTCAACTGGCGCTCGACGGCCCGCCGGTCAGCGCAGACTGGGACCCGGATCTCGCTCCTGCCATGACCGCCCTCGGCGTCGCGCTCCACGAGGAAGCCACCCTCGACCTCTTGGTGGCCGACCTGTCACGCCAGGCGTAGAGACGTCGGCGCCGTGCCGTACTCCGGGAGCCAACCTGCTCCGCAAGGCCCCCTCCAGACCGCCCAAGAGAACTGCCTGTGATGAATGCCCACACGCGCCAGAACTCGATGCGGTAGCTCACTCCCCGCTCGGAAGGCCCACCGGGCCTGGGCCGGTTCCCGACTCTGGTGCCGTTCCGGAGCTGGAAGCGGGGTCAGAGCCCTCGCCATGCCGTCCCCGGGAATCCTGCGATGGCGGAGTGCCTCCACCCTGGCGCCAGGCCGAGTAGAGGACGGCCACGGCGCAGGTGCTCGCGTTGACCTGATCGGATGGCAGGTAAAAGGCGATCAGTCCTGCGGGTGTGCCAACGATGATGTGTTGTTTCGTGACACCAAGTGCCGCCAAGCTGGGCGAAATCGCATCGTCCTGTGACGGAGGTCTCGTGGTGCTGTAGCCGCCAATCTACGACCGGAAGTTCCTCACCCCTGGTCTCAGGGTCCGGTGTTGGCCCTCCATGACGACCTGCGGTGGGTCCGCAGGTGTAGCGGTGTCCTGCCGCGCCTGGGGCAGTCAGCGGGTGTGACATGCGCATGCAGGGACGGGATGACGCCGTGAGAGGCGTGTTCCCCGACTGTCGGCGGCCGGGGAACGCGCCTCGTCTCAGGACACGGTGTACGCGAGCCCGATGAGGATGAGCCCGGCTGTCAGACGGATTATGGCGATGTGGACGCGGAGCGCGGCATCACGCGCAGGCGGGGCATCGAGTGGACACTCGCACAGGGCGCCCGCCGCGTGGGGCATGTCGAGCCAGTACGCATCGGCAAGCTGGGCGTAGGCAGGGGGCGTTGCGCTGTCTGTCTTCATACAGTCAGCAACGCAGACGATCGGAGCTGGCCACGGCCGGGTCAACCGCCGCACACACGGTTCACGCATCTGGCCGGTCCGGGGCTCCGGGAGGTTTGGATCAGTTCAGCCGAGTCCTGCGGCGACCCTCCACGCGCGCTCGCTTAAGATCCCGGGACGTGGCAGATGGCAATTACCCCGATGAACTGATTGCGCTGGAACGATCCGCCTGGGAGCAGTTCCAGGCCGGAACGCCGACTGTGCAGACGGTGCTCGCCGTACGCGAGGGCATCGACCGGTACCTCGCCGAGTGGAAAGCCGCAGGCGACGAGGTGCGGCGCATGGATGTCCAGCCCCGGCTCAAGAGGCTCGTGCGGTACGAGTCCACGGCCTGACGGGCTACGCCTCGGGCCACTCCTTCAGGACCTTCTCGACGCCGTCGACTCCCCGCTCGGTGAGGACGACCCTGGCCTCCGATATGCCGCCATAGCTGACGATCCATGACCGGAACTTCAGCTCCCCGATCTCGCGGATGGCCCACGCGCCCTGCATGACGACAGCGCCTCCAGTCGTGAGGGTGACGCGATATCGCTCCGGGTCGGCCATGACCTGCACTCTGTCACGCCCCCTGCGGCGGGTCGACGAGGACCCGCACAGTGACGCCGGCCTGCCGAGGCCCTCTTCTCCATCTGGCCCGAAACCGACGAGGTCCAGGACGTATGGGAACGCGCGATGCGGTACGGGAGCCCGCTGATCTCCGACACTCTGCCCCGCCTTGACCGCATCACGCCCCACCCCCAGGACGAAACCCTCGCGGCGACCCACCACAGCCGGGACAACGGCAGGCTGGGAGAGCGCGACAACTGGACACGGGCCGCCTCTACCGGCAGCCCCTGACCGGGCCCCGCTACCCGGCTGAGCGTGCGGCGTCCAGCAGCACGTCGACGAGCCGCTCCGCCGCATCAGGCCGCCCGTGCTCGCGGGCGGACTGAGCCATGGCCGCCTGCCGCGCCGGGTCCGTCAGCAGCGGACCGAGCGCGTCCCTGAGCCGGTCAGTGGTGACCTCACCCTTGGCCGCGGTCCAGGCCGGCGCCGACATGACAACCCTGCACGCATGCGGCCGGGCCCACGACGCGGCTTCCCTGAGCATCGTCGAACGCTCCCAGCGCGTCGACGCCGAGGAGTTCTACCGGCTGCTGGACGGCGTCATCATCGACGACGCCGAGGTCTTCAACGACAAGCTCCGCGAGTAGGAGGACATTACATCTACCATCGCCTTCAAGGCGGCCTCGACGGCTATACCCTCTACGAACGCCTCAAGCGGAAGACCGCGACCCAGGCGTAATCAGTGATCGTCAGTCGCACATCTAACGCCTGGAAGCATTCCACTCGTGAGCGAGGATCGACATTACCGCCTCGTCTCGCCAGATGCCGTCACGAAGTTGGGCCTGCCGTCGTACACCTTCGGTAGTGAAGCCCACCTTCTCGTACGCACGAATTGCCCTGTAGTTGTCGGTGTACACCTCAAGCTGGATCCTGTGCAGCCCGACGTGTTCGAAGCCGTACCCCACGATGAGCCGAGTGCTTCCGTGCCCAGTCCCCTGCCTCGACCGCGAGGGCCGATCAAGATGCGGAAGGTGCAGTTGCGGTTGAGTGGATCCACATCGTAGAGGACGACCTCGCCGACGACCTCTCCCGAATCACTGTCCGCAAGTGCAAGGTCGAGGCGGTCGTCCTGCGCACCGCGCGATCCGTACCAGGCCTTCAGCCGCTCCAAGGTGAGCTCGGCTGAAGGCTGGAAGGTAAAGCGGATCACCTCAGGATCCCCGATGATGGCGGCCATGGCGGACGCGTCGTCCTCAGTGAAGGGACGCAGGAGTGTTCTCTCGCCAGCGAGGACCGGTTTGTGAGCGAAGTTCAACGACAAGCTGTTCCACATCCTGGGATTTCATCGTGATGTCAGCGCCCACGCAACCGCCCTCATCTGTGGTGGGCTGATCTCGCGACACTGCTACTGTGCCGGCCACGGGCCCGTGGCCCCGGGCCCGGGGCTTCGACCACGTCGCCTCGGCGCTGGACAGCGCCTCCTTGCCGGCACGGGCTTCGCCGGCAAGGAGGCACCACCGCAGTCGGGCTCGTTCAGCGCAGTTTGGCAAGCTCTTGCGCCACAATCGTCGCGATCTCGGAAAGCGGTTCACCGTCGAGCATGGACTGGTGATCGCAGTCAATCCGGTGTGGATCGCACCGCCCGTGTACTTGTTCCACTCATCGAAACGGCCGGGGCGCTCCACGGCATCGCGGGACGCCTCGAAGAACAGGACGTTCAGGTTGCGCGCAGTGAGGGGGATTTCCCGGAGAGTTTCCGCGGCACTTCTGACGTAGGCGCCCATCCGGCCGAGCCGATCCCGGTCAATCCTGCCCAAGGGATGGTCGGTGTCCCGCAGAAGGGCGTGCACACGGTCCAGTTGGGCAGGCGCCCCGTCCGCGAGCGGGACGTCGGCGTGTCCGATCTCCTCCAGAAGTGCGCTGAGCGCTTCCTCGCCCGTCGGCAACCGCGTCGGATCGTTCGGAGGGTAAGAATCCAGCAGAGCCAGCAGTTCCACCTGCTCGCCCTGCTCTTCGAGGAGCGCCGCGACGGCATGGGCGATGTTTCCGCCGAAGGACCAGCCGAGCAGCCGGTAAGGGCCCTCGGGCTGAACCGACCGGATCTGCGCGACGTAACGACTGGCCGTCTCGGCGAGGCCGACCGGGCCTTCCTCTTTCCCGGCGAGCACGTCCGCCTGGATGCCGTAGACCGGCTGGAGGGGATCCAGGTGCCTGAGCAGGGGGCGGGGCGGGGCGTATACCCAGGCCAGTCCGGTCATCGTGTGGACGCAGAACAGCGGCCGCTGACCCGTTCCTCCGCGCAGCAGGAGCGGGCTCCCGAACTCGGACTCCGTGCCGTCCTGCGATAGCCGAGGCGCGAGCGCCGCCACCGTGGGCGACTCGAAGAGAGCACGGATCGACAGCTCCCGGCCGAGGGCCGCCCGGACCCGGCCGATAAGCCGGGTGGCGAGCAGGGAGTGGCCACCGAGGTCGAAGAAGTTGTCGTCGATGCTGACCCGGTCCAGGCCGAGCACCTCGGCGAACAGCCCACACAGCACTTCTTCCTGCGGGTGCGCGCGGGGCGGCCGGCCGAGGTGAAACGGGGGGCGGGCAGGGCCTTGCGGTCCAGTCTTCCGTTGCGGTTGAGCGGCAGCGCGTCGATGACCGTGATCGTTGCCGGCACCATGTAGTCAGGCAGGGTCCGGCGCAGGTCCTGACGCAGCGGCTGGACCTCAAGGGTGCGTCCGGGGGCGGGGACGACGTAGCCGAACAGCTGCCGGTCGCCGGGACGGTCCTCGCGCACGGTCACCACGGCCTGCGCGACATCGGGGCGCGAGGTCAAGGTGGACTCGATCTCGCCGAGTTCAATGCGGAAGCCGCGTACCTTGACCTGGTCGTCCACGCGTCCCAGGTATTCGAGCTCACCGTCGGCCCGCCAACGGACGAGGTCGCCCGTGCGGTACATGCGTTCGCCGGGAATGCCGAACGGGCAGGCCACAAAACGCTGGGCGGTGAGACCGGGACGGTTGAGGTAGCCCTTCGGCAGGCGGCGGCCGGACCGTCGTGGTGACACGGGGGGTTGTGCGGCGGCGGACGGCGCAGCGGCCAGCCCCGTCAGGGCCGCGGCAGCGGCGCCGCGCAGGACGGCGCGGCGAGAGCACCCACGCTGAACTCCTCGAACGCCTCCTGCCACGGCGACGCCGCCGGGCCAACCCCCGCGCCATCAAACGCAAAGTCGCCAGCTGGCCCCTCAAACGCGCCGCCCACCGCGTTGCAAACCGCCCACGTGTTCCGGCCGTCACCATCGTTGGCGCCACCAAACCAAAACGTGTCAAGCGAACACCAAAGCCCTAAGTTACCGGTATTGAGGCTAGGCGTGTTGTCCCGGAACGTGCCCGCTGGGGGGTGGGGATCGATCCGCCGCCGGAGGCGAACGTCGACGGGCCAGCCTCGCTGTGTTCCGCATCCTCAGGGCGGGGCGGACGGTCCCGGTCTGGCCGATACCGGAGGCAACGGCTGTATTTCCAGCCGCCCCGTAGCCGGCCCCACGCCTGCTCAGTGTGGCTCCACCCACCCGTGTCGAACGGCGTAGCCGCCGAGCTGCATCCGGGTCCGGACCCCGGCTATGTCCATGAGGCGGCGTAGGCGTCGGTGCAGCGTGCGCGGTGACAGTCCGAGTTGTGTCGCGGCCGTCGGATCGGTCAGGCCTGCCAGCAGTAGGGCGAGGATCCTCCGGTCGAGGTCGGTCGGGCCTTCCGCACCGAGTTCGACGGTGGTTTCGGTTTCTCCGCCGGGGCCCGACAGTTCGAGCGGGTGGGCGGTGCGCCATACCGACTCGAACAGCGCGTCCAGGGCATCCAGCAGGCCGCTGCGGTGCAGCAGCACGGCGCCGGGCTCTCCTGCCGGTGTGTCCGCGAGCGGGACAAGGCCGAGGTCGGCGTCGGCCAGCACGAGTTTCATCGGCAGCTGGTCGGCGACACGCAGTTGCACGCCGTTGCGCAGTGAGTCGATCGCATCGGTGATGATGCCCGGCTCTGCCAGCACGGCCCGGTCCAGTACCGCCCGGAAGTGCACGCCGCGGCCGATGGCCACGGGTTCGGCCGTGTTCTCGGCGGGCGGCACAGCGAGGAACGGTGCGGTGATGAAGCTGCGGACCTGCGTGCAGGCTGCCTGCTGCACTTGGAGGAAGCGATGCCGGATGGCGTCGACGCCCGTGACGACCTCGATCAGATCGCTGATGCTGCTCCCGGTCATCGCCGCCCGGTGTTCCTCGGCGAAGGTCACCAGCGCCTGCTCGGCCATCCGCAATCCGTCTCGGCGCTCGCTGATGAGGGCGCCGAGCGCCATGGCCGGCGGCGCGGCGGTGAACTGCGCATCCGCCGACCCGATCACCAGTCCCCACTCGACCAGACGGGACAAGACCTTGTCGACGTCGGCCTGCGATACGGCGAGCAGATCCGACAGCAGCACCGCGGTGGAGTCGGGCCGCCCGAGCAGCGCCCGGTAGACGCGCTCGTCATCGGGTTCGAGGCCCAGGACATCCAGCATCGGCGACCGACTCTCTTCCGCTTGCCGCAGCAGGGGGAGTATGTGCCATGGCGGCTGACCCTGAATAGTCCCTGCTGGGAGCAGGTGTGACGGGAAGGGCCCCGGGGAGTCACCTCCCCGGGGCCCGACAGTGCGGTTCATCGCAGACCGTACGCCCGGATGATCTCGTTCTCGACGCTGAAGCCGCTGCCCGTCCCGGCGCTCGCGCGGACCGAGAGGAAGCCGCCGCGCTTCTTGGCCGTCTTGAACGAACCCGTCCAGTAGCCGTGGGCCCCCTTGGCCAGGGTCACCTTCTGCCAGGTGGCGCCGTCGTCGTACGAGATGTCCAGCTTCACCTTGGTGACGTTGCCCGGCACGGTGCCGAGGTCCATCGACACCGGCTTGAGCGCGATCTTCTGAGTCGCATTGGAACTGACGTCGCCGTGCAGGTCCGACTCCAGCTTGTAGTCCAGGTTCAGCACCGAGAACGGCTCGAAGAAGTCCGAGTCGACGGTGTCGGACATGAACGTCCACTCGGTGTGGGTGCGTGTCGACAGCCGGAAGACGTCACCGGGCCGCTCCACGTCGAGGACGGCGCGGTAGGGCAGGTTGCCCGCCGACACCTCCTGCCACTGCATGTCTCCGCTGACCGGGTTGTCGTAGATCAGCTTGTGGCCCTGGAAGACCTGCAGATGGGACGGCGTCTCACCCCACGGCAGGTAGCCGCCCAGCCGCATGTTGTCGCTGGCGGAGGCCCACGCCTGCACGTTCCAGGTCATGTAGTTCTGCCAACGGGAGTTGTACACACCGAAGGACTCTCCCTGGCCTGGCCGGCTCGCCGGAGCAAACCAGTCCAGACGGGTGGTGCTGCCCTTCGCATACGTGTTGTCGCCCGACACCATCGACCACGGCAGTGGTCCGTCGACGCCCTGCGTGTGGAACTCCCTCCAGACCTGACCCGGAGTCACCCACTCGGTGCGGGTGCCCGGATGCCACTCGACCTCGGGAAGGTTGAACGACGGGCTGAGGGTGAAGTCGGACCGGTAGCCTTCCGCCAACCCGCTGTCCGTGGCCGAGTAGTAGCGGGCATCGATCCGCGCGAGGTCACCCTTGGTCGGCTTGTAGACCAGGGCACGGTCCGGCACCTTGCCCGGGTAATCCCGGGTCAGGTCGTATACGAACGGCGTGTACTCGGTCTCCTTTGCGGTCAGCTTCAAGTTGCCGGCCTTGGCCATGGAGACGAGGGTCTTTCCCGCGTCGCGGTGCACGGTGGCGACCGGAATGGCCGACTCGCCGACGTACTCCATCAGGGCGCCGACGCCGTCGTTCACCACGATCAGAGCCTTCGCACCGGCCGTGGCCGCGGCCACGGCGCGTTCCTGCGGCGAGACCTCGTCGCTTCGCTTGATGACGACGACCTTGCCCTTGGCCCTGACCTTCGCGTACGCGGCCGCCGCGCCGTTGCCCGCGTAGACGGCGTCCAGCCTGTCCGTGGCGGTGCCCAGCGCGCTGCCCGCCTGCACCAGCGCCTCGAAGCGGCGGCGACCTCTCAACTCGCTCAGACTGAGCTGTGGCTCGCCCTTGCGCCAGCGGGTGGTCAGCATGAAATCGCCCTGTTTCATCGGCTTCGTCGGCGCGACGTAGACGTCGTCGTACGTCGGCGGCAGCACGTACGCGCTGCGGTAGTCCGTGTACGGGTCGAGGCCCTTGTAGTGGACGTTGAAGTCGACCTTGCGCTGGCGGTCCTCGGTGCGCTGCGGCGCCTCGGTCTGCAGCAGACGGGCCTTGCTCGCGTCCAGCACCACGTCCGCGGAACCGTCCTTGAGCACGGTTTCCGGGTCGACCAGTACGGCCAGACCCGAGCGGTCGGCCTTCTCGCCGGCCACGTCGAGGTACCCCGCGACGGTGTACAGGCCGGGTGCCATGCGCATGGTGGTCGAGCCGTCAACGTAGACGTTCCACGGCCAGACGTCGCCGGCCAGGTTGATCCCGACCCAGCCGGCGGCGGGCTTGCCGTCCCGGCCGACCAGCTTGATGTTCAGGTCGTAGCGCTCCTCTTCCTTGAGCAGCGCCACGGATGTGCGGGTCACTGGCTTCCCGGTGGCCGCGTCGGTGGCTATCACGTAGCCGACATGCCGGCCCGCCGAGGCGGCTTGCGGGTCACCGGTCACCGGGACGGCGGCGGTGCCGCCCGCCGGGACCGCCACCTTGGTGGCTCCCAGCGTGAACGGGCCGCCGTCGTCGGTCAGCGCCAGGTTCAGCGTGACGGCGGCGGAACCGGTGTTGGTGAAGGTCAGGTCCTTCGTGACGGCGACGTCGCTCGGCTCGTGCGGCCATGTGTGGTTGCCGAAGAAGAGCGACCCGGTGCCGCGGACCGTGGTGCGTACGGCGGCGGCCACGTCGACGCGGCCGGTGCCGACCTCGTACGGCGAGTACCCGTCGTCCAAGCCCTTCGCGGTGCTCATCAGGTGTTCCTTGAGCTGCGCGCCGGTCCAGTCCGGGTGCCGCTGGGCCAGGATCGCCGCCGCGCCGACCACGTGCGGGGTGGCCATCGAGGTGCCGCTGAGGGTGCGGTAGAGGCCCTCACCACCGTCGGTCATCTCCTGCGAGCGGGCCGCGGTGATGTCCACGCCGGGCGCCGCGATGTCCGGCTTCATGCCGCCGGAGCCGGCCAGCGGGCCGGTGCTGGAGAAGGACGCGAGCTGGTCCTGCTTGTCCGTGGCGGCCACGGTCAGCGCCGAGGCGGCCGCACCCGGGGAGGAGATGCTCTCCGGGCCCGCGTTCCCGGCGGCGATCACGAACAGAGTGCCGTACTGCGCGGACAGCGCGTCGACCTCCTGCGACATCGGGTCGCTGCCGTCCGTCGGGTAGGTGTCGCCGAGGCTCATGTTGACGACTTCCGCACCGGATTCGGCAGCCCACTGCATGCCGGCCATGACCCAGGAGTCCTGGCCGTAGCCCTCCGCGCCGCCGAGCACCTTGCCGACGAACAGGTCGGCGCCGGGGGCGACGCCCTTGTTGTCGCCTCCCGACGCGGCGCCGGAGCCGACGATCGTGCTGGCCACATGCGTGCCGTGCCCGTTGACGTCGGTGATGGCCTCACCCGGCACGAAGCTGGCCGTGCCGTCGATCACGCCAGCGAAGTCCGGGTGGTTGACGTCGATGCCGGTGTCGAGCACCGCGACCTTGACGCCCTTGCCGGTGTAGCCGGCCGCCCAGGCCTCGGGCGCGCCGATCAACGGCACACTCTCCTTGAGGTTGGCCTTCACGCGACCGTCGAGCCACAGCTTGGCAACACCCGCGCCCAACTTGGCGCTGCCTTGCGGCGCGACGGCGGTCCAGAAAGTGCGGGCCCGCCGCTTCTGGGCGCTGAGCACGGCACCGCGGATGCCCTTGAGTTTGCGGGTCAGCTTGCTGCCGCGGGGGGCCGTCGGCTCGACGGCCGAGCGAGACTTCGGCTGGGCGTACGTCGCGATCAGCGGCACCGCGGCCGACTTCGCGTCGTCGTAGCCCATCTCGATCAGGTCGGTGACGTTGAACAGCCGACGGTCCAGCTTGTCCGTGCCCAGCAGCGGCACCGCCTCGTCCGGGATGACGAACAAGTCACCCTTGACCTCCTGGATCTTTACGCCGCCGACGGCGCTGTCCGGCCGGTCGACGTCGGCGATCTGCTTGCCGTCGGCCATCGTGGTGACCGTGACGATGTCGCCGGTGACCAGGGTGACCTTGTGGGTCGCCGAGGGCTTGGCGGGAACGATGGGCTTGCTCGGAGCAGCTTGTGCGGGCGCTTGCAGAACCGCGAGCCCCGACGCCAGAAGCGGCACCACGGTGGCAGTCGAGATCAACTGCCAGCGTCTGCGCCGGAAGGCGGAAGACTGAGAGGGGGAGGACATGCCCTGGGTCTATCGGCCGGTAACGCCCGATGTGAAGGCCTGATGACGGCAAGTCCACGCCATGGCAAGGACTTGCCAGCCGCAAAGGGCTGGAACCCGGGCAAGGCTCACTTGCCGACGCCGATATTCAATCCCTGGTGACTGGTGATGCCGCTGTCGACCGCTCACCGCCCGGCGCATCGGCGAGAGATCGCGGTCCGAATCGTTCGGTGTTGTGGTCCTGGTGGGGAGGGGCTGGTGGCAGGTCGTGCAGGTGCCGGTCCAGCACCTCAGGATGTCTTGGAGGGCGTCGAGGATCTGGTAGGGGGTGAGTGCGGTCCAGGTGCTTTTGGGGCCAGACGCTGTTCGGTAAGAAACGCGTGGGCCGCGGTCACGAGGGTGACGTGGTGGTGCCAGCCGGGCCAGGACCGGCCTTCGAAGTGGTCCAGGCCCAGTCCGTGCTTGAGTTCGCGGTAGTCGTGCTCGATGTGCCAGCGAACCTTGGCCAGACGGACCAGGTCGGCGATCGGAGTGTCGGCCGGCAGGTTGGACAACCAGTAGTCGGTGGGAGCCTCGGCCTGTTCGGGCCATTCGACCAGCAGCCAGCAGTCGGGCAGGGTGCCGTCCCACCAGCCCTGTTCGGGCGAGGCGGCGACCCGAATGGGACGTTCGACGGCGTTGCCGGCAGGGCGGACGCGCACGGCGGCGAAGCGGGAACGCAGCTCGCCGCGCGAGCCCTGCCGCCGGCTGAGGGAGGTGAACGCCTCCTGCCCGAGACTGGCGGCAAGGGCTACCACTGAGGGTGCGGGGTGGCGGTAGCGGGGCTGGGGCCAGCAGCCGACAGGGCCCTTGCGGTCCGGGGCTGTCGGTTTGGCGTCGAATGGGTGGGCGGTCACATCCGCGCGGACGGCCAGCATGTAGTCGATTCCCCGCTCTGCCAGGCCGGCCCGAAAGCGGGCGTTGGTGCCGTAGGCGGCGTCGGCCACCACGACCGGCGGCCTCATGCCCCAGCCGGCCAGCGTGTCGAGCATGTCCAGAGCCAGCCGCCACTTTTCGCGGTGCCCGGCCTCGGGCGGGATGCGGGTAACGGTCCTGCGGTCCGTGTCCGCCGCCCACTCCTTGGGCAGGAACAGTCGCCACTGCAGTGGGCAGGAGGCCGTATCACTGGCGGAGTGGACGCTGACCGCGACCTGGCAGTTGGCGCGTTTGCCCAAGGCTCCGCAGTACTGCGGAGCCACGGCGACCGACATTCTGCCGTCCTTGGGCAACGACACATCGTCGATCACCCAGGCCGTCGGGTTGACCAGCGGCAGTATGCGTTCACAGATCCGGCGCTGCACCGGCACCGGGTTCCAGCTGGACTGGTTCACGAACTGTTGCAGGTTCTGTTCGTTGCCGTCCGGCAGCCGCGAGGCCATGGCCTGGATCGACTTGCGGCGGCCGTCCAGCATCAGTCCCCGCAGGAAGCAGTCGCCTTTGGCTCGCTGATCCTTGCGCGGCACCGACGCGAACACGTCAGCCACGTATAACGCCAACTTCGCCCGGACACGGTTCACTTCATGTGCGTCCATCCACCCAACATGCCCGGAAAGAGGCCGAGCCGAAAGACCTAACGGAGTCCTATTAGGTGTTGTGCCAGCCGGGTTCGAGGCGGTCGAGAAGGGTGTGGAAGGCTGCGTCGGCTCGGTCCCAGTCGCCGTCGGCCAGGGGTGCCATGAGCAGGCCGAAGACCGCGTCGACCAGGAGGGCGGCCTCCGTTCGGGCTCGGGGCTCGGTCATGCCTAGGCCGCGGAAGACGGAGGTGAGCAGGCCCGTCCACTCGGTGAGCACGTCGCGCATGACGGGGCCGTACCGGTCGGGGTGGAGCAGGCTGGCGGTCATGATCTCGAGGTAGAGGGGGAGCCAGGCGCGCAGGTTCGGGGTGCTGAGTTGCTGCCAGGTTTGCTCCGCGAAGCGGCGGAGCGATGCAGGGTTCTTGGGGGAGGTGGTGGGGTCGAGCAGATCCCGGGCGCGCAGGAGCGGTCGCCTCTCGTCGAGGGCGAGTGCCTCGGCGACCATGCGTTCCTTGGTTCCGAAGTAATACAAGAGCATGCGGTCGCTGGTGCCCAGGGCCCGGGCCAGCGGGCGAAGGGAAAGGTCGGCCAGGCCGTTGCGGATCACGTACTCGCGGACCTGGTTCAGCAGGTCGCGTCGTTTGGCCGGGTCGGGCGGGCGCGGCATGAAGGCTCCCGGTTGCAGCTGCGCGAGACGGACCAATCCAACATGTCCGATTCATTTGCTTTCATTCAGGTATTTACTGTAGCACCCGCTACGTGTATATTTGTGGTTGTAGCAAGTGCTACGTGACGCAGGGCCTGGTGCATGCCCGGCCCGGTCATCGCCGGCCCTCCGCCTCCCTGGCGGCCACGGTCGCCAGGGCTTCAGAAGGGACTGATCCGTATGGCCTCCCAGGCCATCGACCCCTCCACGACCTCTCGCCGGGGATGCTTTGCCCGGTTTTACCGCCGCCGGCTTGAGGAGTCGGGGCGCAAGGGCGCCGCGGACCCGGCACAGGGGAAGGGTCCGTCTGTGGAGGGCGCAGCCACATCGTGGATCGCCCGGAACCTGGCTCTGTGGTCGCGCACCCTGGAGCCCCTGCGGCCGCTTGACAGGCCCCGCGCCCGCGCAACGGCCTGGGATGCCTCATGGCCTATACCGCGGGAACTGACCTCGGTCCGCCAGGCCCGGCGCCTGGTGACCGCCCAACTGGGCGACTGGAATCTGGAGGGCCTCGCAGACACCGCCGAGCTCTTGGTCAGTGAACTGGTCACCAACGCCCTGCGTCACACGCGCGGCCCTCTGCGGCTCAACTTGCAGGTGCGCGACTCCCGGCTGCGGTGCGAGGTCGAGGACACTGACCCCGCCGGCCCCGTACGCCGCGTCGTCGACACCGACGCAGAAGGCGGACGCGGCACGGAACTCCTCGATCTGCTCGCGGATGCCTGGGGCAGCACCTGTACGGCCACCGGCAAGACCACGTGGTGCGAAATGCTGACGCAGACGCCTTCATCAAATGGATCGTCTGCCTCCGACTGAGCTGGTCCCGGTAGGTCCGGACACTCTCGGCGACGCCTGAATTCAGGCGTCGCCGAGAATCAACAGACTGATCCACAAGGACGTACCGCCGCATGTCAGGGCCCGGCCGTGCAGCCCGGCCTCCCGCCGGATTGGTTGCTTCCTCTGCCCCAAACACGCCGACGACCTTCCCGGCTGGCCGGGCTCCCTGGTCGACACCGAGGATCCGCTCACGCTGTCCTGCGGCACCGTGCTCGACTTCCGCTCCGTGGACCAGGCGCACCGCGTCCTGGGCGACCAGCAGCAGAAGGCCGGCGGCGAGAGCCAGCCGCTGGGCAGCCCCACCGGGATGCTCGGCATGGCAACCGAGTACGCGAAAGGCGGCAATCTCTACCTCTGATCTTGGCCAGTGCACCGCCCTTCAGGGCGGGGGTGAAGGCCATCTCAGAACTGCTCTGATCCGCACTGTTCGCACGGGTCGACAGTATTGTCCTCAGGCCACAGGGCGCTGCTGGTTCTCGATGTACTGCTTGACGGCGGTCGGTGGTGCTCCGTGGCAGGACCCGGCGTAGTAGGAGCCGGACCAGAAGTGTCCGCCCCGCAGGTGACGGCGGACGTGCGTGCTGTACTCCTGGCGGAGCCTGCGGGAGGAGACGCCCTTGAGGGAGTTGACCAGCTTGGAGAGCTGGACTTTCGGCGGGTAGTGCACGAGCAGGTGTACATGGTCCTGCTCGCCGTTGAACTGGTTGAGTTCGGCCTCGAAGTCCCCGCAGACCTCGCGCATGATCTCCTCGGTGCGCGTCAGCATGGCATCGGTGAATGCGTTGCGCGTACTTGGTGACAAAAAACCAAGTGGACGTGCAGGTGGTGAACAACGTGGCGCCCGATGCGCACATCAGGATGAGGGTTCAGATTCCATCGTGGTGACATGAGCCAACCGTCGTAGAGTGATCGTGATGAGCGAACTTGTCTGGGAGAAGCGGCAGTTCGGGCACCGTGCCCGGCTGGCGCTGACGCCTGCACAGGCCCGGCTCATGGACGACCAGGCGCACGCCGCACGAGCGATGTGGAATCAGCTCCACGACCTGTGGCAGATGACGCCGAGGTGTCAGCGCTCCCTGACGCGCTTGGATCAGACCGTGCGGCAGGCGCGCAAGGAGATCGACTGGTATGGGGTGCTGCCCGCGCAGGCCGCGCAGGCAGTCTTGAAGACGTACGTCCAGGCGTGGCGGAACTGCTGGGACCGGCGGGCGGACGAGCCGAACTTCAAGGCCCGTGTGCGTACCGTCATGTCCGTCGACATCCCGCAGGGCCGCGATCTCCAGATCAAGCGGGTGCACCGCCGATGGGGCATGGTCAACATCCCCAAGGTCGGACGTGTCCGCTTTCGCTGGACCAAGGATCTCCCTGTCGGCAAGCTCGCCGACAGGGAGAATCGGATCACCGGGGCACGGTTGGTCAAAGACGGACTCGGATGGCATATCGCCTTCCGCGTCCAGACTCTGGAATCAAAGCCTGAGCCGCACACTGGCCCTGAGATCGGCATCGACGCCGGGGTCAATCTTCCCCTTGCCCTGTCCGATGGCAACCATCAGGATCACGGACGAGGCGCCCGGCTCCCGGATGGCACCGCCGACCGGGACAAGTGGCTGAACCCGGATGAAAAGGCCAAGCTGCTCCGCCTGGAACAACGGGCCGCGCACCGCAAGTCCTTCCGCAAGCCGAAGGAGCGCAGCTCCCACCGGCTGAACCGCACCTACGACCAGATCAAGCAGCTCCGCGCAAGAGCCACGCGCCGCGCTGTTGACTGGCAGCACCAGACCACCACGAACCTCGCCCGCACCTACGGCACGGTCGTGGTCGAACAACTCACCATCACGAACATGGTCAAGTCCGCCAAGGGCACCATCGAGGCACCCGGCAAGAACGTCGCGCAGAAGTCCGGCCTGAACCGCTCCATCAGCCAGGAGGCATGGGGCCGCACGGTGACCATGCTGACGTACAAGACCGCCCGCCACGGCGGCACCCTCGTCAAAGTCCCCGCCCCGAACACTTCCCTGCGCTGCTCCGCATGCGGCTTCCTCACGCCCGGCAGCCGGGAAGGCCAAGCCACGTTCGTGTGCAAGAACCCAGACTGTGGCTGGTCCGGCAACGCCGACTGGAACGCGGCCCGCAACATCTTGCACCTGTACCGGATCGGCCTCGTGGCGATCCCGGCTGCCGGGAGGGCGGTCGTCAGGCGCACCCGTAGCGCCAAGCCCGCCACCGCAAGGTAGGCGGGAATCTCCTTCCCGAGCTCGCGAAGGAAGGAGAGCACTTCAAGCCGAAGGCAATGCGATTTCCATTTCCGTCGGCGTGACCGCCGAGGCCCACGGCAGATTCTGTGGGACAAGTTTCCGTTGTCGTTGTCCCGGGACAGGTAGGCGAGCGTCGTGGCTCAAGACCATGGCTGGTCCGAGGTGCCGCACCCGTTGATCACGCCGGGCCCGGATTTTCACCGGCACGACGTCAGACCCGCTCCAGCCCGGACGTCAGGCGCCCCAGTACGGGAAGCGCCTCGTGCAGCGTCGCGCGGTCGGCCGGGGACAGATCCGCGATTCCGCGGGCGAGGGCAGTCGCGCTGGCGCGATCGTAGCGGGCGAGGAGGTCGTGGGCGGCGCCCGTGGCGACGAGGAGAACCGTACGGGCGTCGTCGGGGTGCGCGGTGCGGTCCACCAGTCCGGCCGCGCGCATCGTCTTCACCAGGTTGCTGACCGTCGAGGGCGCGACGCGCAGCCGTGTCGCAGCCTCGCCCGCGGCCAGCGCCCCGTCCGTCAGCACGCGGAGCAGCTCGATCTGCGCCTCGGGCAGGTCGGGCAGATCCTCGGCGCTGCGGGTGGTGCGCAGCACCGCCCGGCGCAGCGGTCCGAGCAGACGGCTGAGCTCCGCGGCGGCGGTGTCGGCCAGGTCTGCGTCACGGCTGTTCATGGGGTCATTGTGCCGCACCGTGGCATTTTAGTTTTGAGACAAAAAGATTTTGTGGCAAACTTGAATGTCGGCGCCGAGAGGCCGAGAACACGACCGGACGCCGTACACACGAGAAAGAAGCACGGCAGCATGACCACCGCTTACCCCACGACCGTCGAGAACCCCGTCCCGATGCAGGACCTCTCCGGAATCGTCGGCCACCGCTTCATCTACACGTACGCCAACGGCTGGCAGTACGAGATGTACGTGAAGAACGCGACGACCATCGACTACCGCATCCACACCGGGCACGTCGGCGGACGCTGGGTGAAGGAGCAGAAGATCGATCTGGTGATGCTCACCCAGGGCGTCTACAAGGTCTCGTGGACCGAGCCGACCGGCACGTCCGTCAGCGTCAACGTCATCCCGGCCGAGCGGGTCCTGCACGGTGTGATCTTCTTCCCGAACTGGATCAAGGACCACGGCGAGCGCACCGTCCTCTTCCAGAACGACCACCTCGACGAGATGCGCAAGTACCGCGACGAGGGGCCCGCATACCCGATCTACGAGGTGCCGGAGTTCGCCCGGATCACGCTCTTCGAGTACGTCGGCGAAGACGACGAGGAAGTTGTCTCCGTCGCCCCCGGCGACCTCCCGAAGGGCTGGTCGGACCGCACCAACTGAGACGCGGACGAAGTCCGCGAAGCTGCGGGTGGCCTTGAGAGTGGTGCTCCCTCACAGTCGGCCACCGAAGCCCGCACCGCTCGCGGGGCCGGGCCCACCACCCCGAAGTCCGCGACGACGCAGGCACGGCCTGCGACTATGACCGCGTCGGCCCGCTGGATTCCCCCGTTCCAGCGGGCCGACGCACGCCAGGGCGCAGGGGCATCGGGCCCTTTGGGCCGTCGGTGTGTACGCCGGCCTGTTCTGGGTGTGGGTCGCCCAACGCTGGTCCCGCAAGGGCGTCCTCGTCCTGGTCACCGGATTCTGGGGAGTGTGGGGCATAGCCGCCGGCTTCGCCCAGAACTTCACTCAGCTCCTCATCCTGATCACCATCCTTGCCGCCGGATACGCCGCCTCCGGACCTCTCACCACGGAAACCCTGGGCGACCTCTTCGACAACGAGTCCCGGGGCCGCGCCGTCGGTCAGCCCCTTGGAGGCCGTCGCCATCGCCGCGTTCAGCCTCGGGGCCGGCCTGCTCGGCGACGCCTTCGGGCTGCGCTCGGTGTTCCTGTGGGTGCTCGTCGTCCTCGTGCTCGTCGACGGCATCTTCCTCACGCTCCTCTACCGCACCTACGCCACTGATGTGGCCCTCGTCCAGAACACCCTGGAGGACCGGCGAAGGACGGCTCTCGCCGAATTGCCCGGGAAGAGCGCAAGGACCGGCACGCAACC
>NZ_JAPEPO010000004.1 GCF_026340095.1 Streptomyces sp. NBC_01446
TGGGGACGCTGCTCGTACCCGACCAGCTGGTCGACCGTACGAAGGCACGCGTCCACGTTCTACATCGAGACCTGGGCGGACGGCGTGGTCCCGAACGTGGTGCACCTGGGCTTCGCCGACCCGTACTGGCCCCGCGGCGGTCAGCCCTCATGGCGGCGCGCGAAGGGCTGGGAGGCGGTGGACGGCGGCACGCTGGTGGTCGTCGAGGGCCCCTGCTTCTCCACCCGCGCCGAATCGCGCTGGCACGCGGCGATGGGCTGGTCGGTGGTCGGGATGACGGGACACCCCGAGGCCGTGCTCGCCCGTGAACTGGGGCTCTTGCTACACCACGATGACGCTGGTGACGGACCTGGACGCGGGCGCGGAGGCGGGCGAGGGCGTCTCCCACGAAGAGGTGCTCAAGGTGTTCGCGGACAATGTCTCCTGCTGCGTTCGGTGCTCTTCGAGGCGGTCGCCGAGCTGCCCGCGGAGGCGGACCGCGACTGCGCGTGCCCACGCGCTCGACGGGATCGACACGGGGATCGAGCTGCCGTAGGGTGGTCGTGGGCGGCTCGGGTGGCGGTTGAACCGTCTCCGGGTGACCGTTGCGGTTTCCGGACCGCCCCACAGGGTGAGGGAGTTTTCCCATCGCCCGAGTCGTCCACAGGGCTCAGCGGGAAACGCGCGGGTGGTGGATCAGAGTGGTGTCCGCCGGTCCTCTCCGGACTGACACCACACTTCGGTTCCTCCGATTTCCCGTTCGCTGAACTCCCTGACCGCAGGCGGTGTTTGCCATGTCTCGTACGGCTCTCCCTCTCCCTCCCGCTCTTCCTCTCCCTCTCTCGGCGTCCCGCGGCCCCACCCTCCCGCCCCACCGCCGCCCCGCGGGTGCCGCCCTTCCCCTCCCGCTGCGGGTGCGCGGGGGCAGTGGGCACCGGCTGCGGAGGGCGGTGTGGCGGCAGCGGCGGGCGATGGCGGCGGGGCTGGCGCTGACGGCTGCCGCGCTGGGCCGCCTCGGGGCTCGGCGGGGGCGGGAGCGTGGGGGCTAATGACGGGGCCGGCGGCGGGCACGGGGTGCGGAGGCGACCGGTGCGGGCGGCGGAGCGGGCCTCGCCGCAGGACCGGCTGGTGTCCGCGCCCGTCCGACTGCCGACGCGGAGACCGTCCGGCTGCTGCGGCCGGGAGACCGGGTCGATGTGGTCGTGCTGCCGGCACCGCGGGGGCCGACGGCCGGGTGCTCGCCGAGGGGGCACGGGTGGACCGGGTGCCGTCGGCGCCGGCCGGGGCATCGGTGGAGAGCGGGGCGCTGATCGTGTTGTCGGTGCCGCGGTCGACGGCGGCCCTGACCGGGGGCGGGAACGTCTGCCGGACTTGCGGTGATCCTGTGTTGATTCGTACTGACGAACCATCACGTCACCTGACATCAGCCGTGAATGGGGTGGATCCTCTTGTGCTGCCGTAAGTTGCGGAACAGTTTGCTCCCTTACGGCACACACGAAGGACGGCCCCCGCGTGAGCGAGAAGAAAAAGGTCAGTCTGCTGGACGGCTTCAAGGCCTTCCGATGCGCGGCAACGTGATCGATCTGGCGATCGCCGTCGTCGGCGCCGCGTTCACGAACATCGTGAACGCGATCGTGAAAAGGCCATCAATCCTGCCTGTCGGCGCGTTCGGCAGCAAGGACCTGGAGAGCTACAGCTCCTGCCTCAAGGGCCCCTGTTGACGGACCCCAAGACGGGCGAGGTGACCGAGGGCATCCGGATCCTGTGGGGTTCGGTGCTCAGCGCCACCCTCAGCTTCCTGATCACCGCCGCCGTCGTCTACTTCCTGATGGTGCTCCCGATGGCGAAGTACCTCGCCAGGCGGCCGCCATGCAGGCGGCGAAGGAGGGCGTGCAGGAGACGATGGAGGTGAGCGAGCTGGAGGTCCTCAAGGAGATCCGCGACGCACTGGTCGCGCAGCGCCCGGCGGCAGCGGAACGAGCGGAAGCGGCAGCAGCAGCAACGACGGCCTGCTCCGCGGGGGCCTTGGCGAGGACCCGGGTCGGCCGGCAGGCGGACTAGCTGTTCTGTCCACGGAGGTTGGTGACAGTTTCACGGTGGGGTGATTCCGAACGAGTGAGGGCCTTCCGGGTTCGGTGTGGATTGCGACATCTACACGGAACGATCAGAAGGCCCTCATGCCCCACCGTAATGCACCCCTGACCGAGACCGGACGCCTGCGTCTGGCCCGCTGCGTCGTCGAGAACGGCTGGCCCCCTGCGGCGGGCCGCCGGCCGCTTCCAGGTCTCACCCACCACGGCTCAACGGTGGCCCGCTGCTACCGCGCCGGGCGAGGCGGGCATGGCCGACCGGTCCTCGCGCCCGCACCGCAGTCCACGCCGGACACCACCGGCCCGCACCGAGCGCCGGATCATCAAGGTCCGTGTACTGCGCCGATGGGGACCGGCCCGCATCGCCTACCTGGCTAGATCCGCCACCGTCCACCGCGTCCTGATCCGTTACCGCCTCGCCCGCCTGGCCCATCTGGACCGTGGCACGGGCCGTGTCATACGCCGCTACGAACGCGAGAAGCCCGGCGAACTGGTGCACGTGGACATCAAGAAGCTCGGCAACATCCCGACGGCGGCGGCCACAAGACCCTTCGGACGCACGGCCGGCAGCAAGACCCGCTCCGGCGTCGGCTACAGCTACATCCACAACGCCATCGACGACCACTCCTGCCTCGCCTACAGCGAGATCCTCACCGATGAGAAGAAGGAAACCGCCGTCGGCTTCGGCAACGCGCTCACGCCTTCTTCGCCCGGGCCGGGATCAGCGTCGAACGCGTACTGACCGACAACGGCGCCTGCTACGTCTCCACCTCTGGCGCAACACCCTTGTCCAGCAGGCGAAAACGAGCCAAACCCAACGACGCCGCAGGCTCGCCCCCGGACTCTTCGGAAACTTCACCACACAACCCGAAATAGCCCGTAAAGAAGCGTCACACTTAACCGCAGAGAACAACGGGATTACTCCACAAAGCTAGTCGCGCTCCTGCTAAGATTCACTTACAGGTAATCAACCGAGGTCACACTTTGCGCACCGCTCTGAAATTCAAAGCAATCGGGGTAAGTGCTCTGGCTGCTACGGCAGCGATTTCCTTCGCTACACCCTCGTTTGCAGGAACAGGGACGAACTGCAGCGCCACTTACAAGACGGGATGCATCAGCCTCTACTATAACAGCGAGTACGCGAATGGGAAATTCTCCGTTTGGGATCAAAAACATTCCCGACCTTGCCGGTTATAAGTTTGGAGGCGGAAGCGCCGGTTCAGGCCAAGCCGTAAAGAATAATGCAGCGTCGGCAAAGTTTTTCGGAACTAAAGACACTACCATCGGCTGGAATTACGTCAAGATACACTTCAACAGTAACTACGGCGGTCCGTGTGACATGATAATGGAATCACGGCGCACCCAAGCTTAATCGCCACGTACAACGAGAACGCTTCAATCGTTTTTGACTACGAAACTAAGTGCCACCTGTTCTAGTCCGCTGCAGAGGAAGGGCGCTTCGGTGAAAGGAAGCGCCCATCCCCTCTATAGCTCTTTATGCAGAGATTTTACCAACACGCTTACCGGGTTTCCCCGTGGGGACACGTGCTTCGCTCGAGAAATTTGCATGACATGCATGTCATGCAATTCGCCGAGCTCCTTCAAATGATTTTTATCATTCTTTCCTGGATCTTAACCTCCACTGAAAACCAAGTGGCTAGAACATTACCCTTCTTGCATTCCACATCCGCTACAGCCGTAGCGACCTCTAAATTCCTGTGAGGCTCGCTCCGCATGAACCTCTTATCCTCCAGCGCCTTCAGTGGAGACGTATACAAATAACCCCGGTTCTTCATGCACGTCGACCACGATTTAAAAGAGCTGAAGCGGCGCACGAAAAACGCGAAAGCGTTTCACGATAAATGCGAAAACAAGGTTACACAAACCCTGGACAAGGGTTAAACACCCAAATCTGATAACTGAACGAAGCATACCGAAAACGCCGCGGAGACATGACGCGGAGTGACTGCGTCACTCCCAAGGGGGCCGCGCCGCGGCGCGGCGCCAGGTGAAGTGGTCCCGGCTGGCAGTCACCTGCGGTGACTGCGGGGCCGGTCCCGGTTGTTCCGGGTCTACGGCCGTTCTGGGGTGCCGGCCTCTCCGCCTGCTCCCCTAACAGTGAGTCATAATCCCTGTTCAAAAGGCTAATCAGCCGCTGATCCCGGGCTGTGACTTTCCCTCCGGCCCTGCGGGCCTCCGGTCACCGGGTTCGCGCTCCCGGGCTCCCGGGCAGTGACACATGCCTCCGGAACTGACCCGGCGTCAAGCCCAACCGCACCCCTGACCATCCATCACACGTAGCCATGAACCTCATACCTGAAGTCCGAGAGAATGGTCTACACCATCAAGGAAAGCAATAAACAAAACTTATATCGAGAAGAATTTCACCCTGAAATCCAATCTGCACAATCCTGAAACCGAAAGACGCACCAACGAGAAGGGGGTGCGGAGCCGACGCGGAATCCTCAAAAGCACCCGCATGCAGAAACAGAAAAGGGTGCGCCGGGGCCGATGCCGAATCCGCAAATCCGCCCGCATGCAGAAACAGAAAAAGGGTCCGACACACAATCAGTGCCCCGGACCCTTTTGAATCCCGTTCAACCGCTCATGCCCTCCCGTGCCTCGGTGTCAACACGCTGGCCAGGACGACCTGGTCGCCGTGGAAGTCCCGCGCCGACGGCCACGAGCACCAGGACCACGTCCTCATGGCGGGCCCAGGCGCCGCTGCGGCCTCGGGCATCCGCGCACAGCAGCAGAGCTCCTGCGCCTTCCGGTGAGGGCGCCCGGTCGGGTGCCCTCACCGGAAGGCTGCTTGTCTGGCCAACCTCCAAGTCCCCTGCTCTCAGGGGCAATGCGTGGTGGATCTAATCGTCTAATGTGCCCACATGGCTGCTGCTCGACCACTTGTTTCCCGCGCTACCCGCAACGCCGTGCGCCGGCTGATGAGCACCTTGTACGTCGCGGCGATCGCGGAGTACTGGGAGAACGAGAACTTCGCGCGGAGTGAGACCTTCACGCCTCGCGAAGGCGGAGTCCGCAAGCAGACCTACGACGCGTACGAAGCCTCGGTTGACTGGACCGACGAGGGCCATGCGCGCCGTGCTCTGCGCGTCTTCGAGAGTCTGCTGCGGAGGCTGGATCGCGACATCAGGAACTTCGGTGCTGACGGTCTGGACCCGACCGAACTCGATGAGCTTCGTGAGGCGTTGGAACGCGACGGATACCTCCTGGACGGGGAGCTGCGTGTGCGGCCTGCTCCCGTGACCGGGGATCCAGGACGGCTGGCCGCGGTGCCTGACGACGCGCGGAACATCACTCAGGTCACCCGCAGACGGCTCTTCAAGCACTTGGCGAAGAGAGGGGTGCAGTGGTTCGGCGATCTCGACGAGATCGACTTCCTGAACCGGCTCTACGACCTCCATCTCCTCCCCAGCACCGACATGAGGTTCACGGACGCGGAAGACGACATCAGGCAGCACCGATACAACAACTACGACTGGGAAGACGACTGGATCTACCTCGATGAGCGCTTCGGGCTCTGCGACGGCCCGGATGCCGTGCTCCTGAAGTTCCTGTCGGAGATGCTCCATCCCGAGGTTCGATCTGATGATGCCGAGGCAGCCGCAGTCGCCGAGTTAGTGGACGAGATGGTGCGCCGCGATGGGTACGCGTTCACACCCGTGGCCGACATCAGCGGCTATCCCATCTACGGCGCGCGCCCCCAGACCAGCCACGCTGGCAGCCTCGCAAATGAGGGCGCCCAGGCTTCGGGTCCACTCCTGCAGGCCAAGCATGTCGGGGCGCCTGCGACGCCTGATCAGCACGGGATTGAGGGTGGCGCTGGCGAGGACACTCTGGCCGGGGACCTGCCGGTGCTCTCCGAGGGCTCTTACGCAGCCGTGCAAAGCGCAGCCCGGGGGCACCGCAAGGACTACGCGCTGGACCGGGTGCGCATGGAGATAGGCGGGCAGGCAGAGGTCTTCGGCGCTACGCACAAGGCCACCGGTGTTCGTGTCGCCTTCAAGCGCCGCCTTTCGCAGCGGGAGACTCCAGCAGCGCGCATGCGGCGCGAGATCGACGTCGCCCAGATCCTCAACGCGCACCCGAATTACGTGCCGATCCTTGACGCCAACCCTGCTGAGGGCTGGCTGGTCATGCCGATGGCACAGGGGACCGCCGCAGCCAATCGGGAGCAGCTGAAGGACCCAGGAGCTCTCCGGGAGCTGGTGGACGCCCTGCTCAGCGTGTTAGAGGCCGCGCATGGTGGGGATTGGCTTCACCGGGACGTAAAGCCCTCCAACATCCTTCTGCTCGACGGACGGTGGCGCCTGGGCGACTGGGGCGTCGTGCGCCGGCCCCGTGGACAGACAACCTCGGACCGCACACGCGCGGAAGTCGGCACCGATGGGTTTGCTGCGCCAGAGTTGTTCATCGACGCCCACGAGTCCACGCCGGCTGCTGACATCTATGGCGTCGGTCGTGTCATCGCCTGGGCCCTGGCCGAGGGGCATCCCGTGATGCAACGGCGTCTGCTGCCCGCGGCCGGGCCGTGGAGGGACATCGTCCGCGCGACGACGGCCCAAGACCCGAACCGTCGCCCGCAGACCGCTGCTGACCTCCGCCAGCTGATGCACGAGAAGCTGACCGGCCCGGTACAGTCTCCGGCAGAGCAAGGCGAGCACCTGCTCGCCGCAGCCCTCAGCGGAGGCACCGAGGCCGTGGATGCCTTTCTCACCTTCACCGCCGACCACCCGGACGCACCCGATCTGTACGTCGGCACGCTGACGCAGCTGAAGCCCGAAACAGCGGCCGAGGGCCTCATCCGCCTCCCGGCCGAGGCCGAGCTGCTCATCGAGGCGCTGAGTGCTCATGCCGTGGACCGGCAGCTTCGTGCCCGGCAGGACGAGATCCATCGAGCTGTGCTCTGGCTACAGCGTGTCTCTGCCTTCGCCGCCTCCGCCGGCTCATGGGACCTGATGGACGAAGCAGCTCGCGCGATGTGTGTATGGGACGGTGCCTGGAGTCCGGTTCGAGCGCGCGACACCGTCGCTTCGTGGCTGCTCACCCTGCGCGGCGAGGCCGCTGTCCTCATGGCGTCAGCCCTGGAAGACCACCCCCGCTGCGCGATCCGCTACCGCTCTTTACTCAACGAACCGGCCTTGGCCCTACAGATCCGTTCGGCCATGAGAAAAGGGACCCACTAGCCAGATAGCCACTCCGCTGCTCGAGGGCTACTTACCCGGGCCTGCGCGCAGGGCTTTGCGCAGGCCCATACGGCCGGGTCGGTGGCGTAGTAGTCGACCAGCTCGGCACACAGGTCCGGCAGGGTGCGCAGGTCGGGCGGCTCCCAACAGGAGCGGCAGTCATGCGCGGTGTTCCTTCCGGGCCGGGCTCAGGTCGGGGGTAATCAAGTCAGTTGTTTCCCAAAGAAGTTGGGACTTGATGTACTTGACTGCTCAGAGGACCAGGACGGCGCGTAGCGCCTGGTCGGCGCGGGCCATCGCGGCGAGGTCGACGGTGCCGCTCGCTGCGAGCGGAGCTGTTGGAGGTTCACCGTGACGGCGGTGGAGCCGATCGGGTCGCTGGATGACAACCGACATCGCGGTGTCGGGGTAGTAGTGCCCATCGCTCCTGGCTCCTGCCGTCTGCTCAGGCGCCGATGCCGACGGAGGAGACGTAGGCGTAGGCGGCGTAGTCACTGTCGAGGTCGGTGATGATGTCGTCCCAGATTTCGTCCATCAGGCCGGCGTCCTGGGCGGCCCAGGCGTCGACCAGGTCGGCCCAGACGTATCGGACGGTGATCGAGCGTTCGGTGACGTTCGACCGCGCGCGGCTTTGAGGGACGGCGGACTGGTCGACGGGGTAGATCTCCATGCGGCGGCCTTGGCCGTCGTTGTCGAGGTGGCGCTTGAGCGAGCCGGAGCGGATCAGGTTCTCGCGGCGGCGGACCCAGTACGCACTGTCGAGGCGCTCCAAGTTGGCTTTGGAGGGGCGGGACTTGCCGTTGAACCACGAGCGCATGGCGCGGTCACTGACGCCTTGGGCGCGGAGCTCGGCGCGGCCGGCCTTGCTGTCGAGGTAGCGGATGCGGGCCCTCTGGCCGCGAGTCGAGGTGATGGGCGAGGAAAAGCCGGACTCGTAGACGATGCGGTTGAGTTCCAGGATCAGGGCCTCGCCGCCCTTCATCCCGCGCGTATCGAATTTCTTCCAGTCGCCCCAGCGTGCCCACAAGTCTGGCGACCCGGCCACTATCGCTTACCCCCGAGCGTGTAGAGCTTCTTTTCCTTGACCTGGTTCAGGTCGCGACCCTCCGCGAAAACCGGGCGCCAGTCCCCCGCAATGTGGAGTTCGTCCGTTCCGGAGATTTCCACCACCGTCAACCCCGCCCCGTGTGCCTTATAGGCCTTGCGCCACAGGTTCGTGAATGCCTTGGCGCGGATGATGTGCATCCAGTCCGGGCGGCGAATATCCGTATTCGCACTGGACTCGCCGATCGTGGACACGAACTTAGAGTACATGGATTTCACGTACTCCACGGCGACTTCATCGCCATCCGCGACAGCGGTTTTACGGGCCTGGGCCAGAGCACGGCGCAGCTTTTCCAGAAGGCTTTCCGTGCCGCCGGACAACAGGGCCCGGTGGATCACGGGCGCTTCGCACAGGTCCCACTGCGCGCAGTCGAGCAGGAGACGCACCAGGGAGTCAGGAACCCACAGCGGCCCGGGCTCCTGCCGGTTCCCCAGCGGGTTGGGCAGGTTGGCGTGTGTCCACTCAGCCGGGGTGATCTGGTAGACACCGGACTTTCTCGGCTCGTGCACGCCCGTCGTGTCTTCCACCAGCTTTCCGACCGGGAGCCAGCACTTGAACGCGGACAGGTAGGCCGCATTCATGTCCAGGGCGGTCACCTCGATCTGCTCGCCCTTCTTCGCCGCGTCGAAAGCGGTCTTGTTCCGCCACTTCGGGCGGCCCTCCCAAATGTCGTCCGCACCCTTCTGGGACTTCTTCCGCAGAATGTCGTCCGTGGGCGGGAACTTGGAGTGCGCGTAACGGCCACCGACCCGGGAGCGCTCGAACAACGCCATCACATCCGGGATCGCACGCTTAATGAGAGCCGCCTGCGCCGCCTCGACGTCTCCCTGATGCTCGTTCAGGACGTCCCGCACGCGGGCGTGGATCTGATCGACCAGCGACCCCGAGGCATAGCCCGGCACCCGAGCGACCGAGGCTGTCGGCTGCCTGCCCTCCAGCTCGGGTGCGGGTGCCGGCACAGCAGGCGCCGCAGTCGGAGCCGACTGGTCGACGGCGCCCCCCGTGGCCGCCACCGCCGAGGCAAGCTCCGGCGCGGGCACCTGCTGGACGGGCTCACGCGCCACAGAGGCAGCCGAGGCCACGACGACGTCCGGGCCGACAGCCGCGGACTCGGGCTGCGCGTCGCCGGGGTTCGGCGCCGCAGACTCCACGGGTGCCGTAGGTGTAGCCGCGGGCGCAACGAAGTCCACGTCGGACTCTACGAGGCCCTGTTGCGACTCTTCCGAACCCGGCAGGACTGACTCCCCCGGGCCGGCGGGCGTGAACTCCTCCTCCCGGTGCTCGCCTTCGGCGTAATCGGCCAGCGGCGCGAGCGGCGCAGCCGCGTCCAAGGCCTCGGCGCATTCCTCGCTCGTCAGGTGCTGCCACATGCCCTCCACCGCCTCCGTGGCAGGCTCACCACACAACACACACGGCCCACCCAAAGCCTCACCGCGCGGCATTGGCGCGTGACTTCGCGTGGACTCTGCGGGCGGCACAGCAAGCGGAAGCGAGGCCTGCGCGGCACCACCGTCGCGGTCCGCGGACAGAGCTGTCACAGCGTGCGTCGGACCGGCCAGCAGATCCAGCACCCCCAGCCCGTAATGCGCCGCCAGACGGTCCACATCATCCAGAGTCCAGTGCTGCTTACCCGACTGCTTACGCGACACCTGCGCCTGCGCCTGACCCAACGCAACCGCAAGATCCCCCTGCCGCTCACCCACGCGACTCATCAACGCCGACACCGTCAGCCTCAACAGTTCCTCAGTACCCAGCGACATACATGACACACTAACATTTTCAATACTGAAATCGCATCAGAAATGCGTTTTCTATCGAGGTTGAGGTCATGTCTCCAAGCAGGAGGCGGCGCGTCGCCGGTAAGTCGGGCGGGGAGTGCGTTGGTGGCCTGCTCGCCCTGCCCACCAACGTGCCAGCGAGACGCCTGGGCGTCCGCGCCCAGTTGGGCGATGACGTCCAACGCCGTGAGGAGACGCCGCCACATGCCGTGCCGGGCGTGCGCACGTCCTACGCGTCCTAGAGGACGCCTGTTGCCATCGCCCGGTCCCGTAGCGTTCGCAGGCTGACGCGTTCTCCTGTCGCGTCCTCGACATGCCACTCATTCATGCCCTGGCAGGTCTTGGTGCCTCGAACTACGGCGCCGGCTTCGTCTACCCGGCCGTAAGGGGTACCGCCGGTTGCCGTGAGGACGATGCCGCCGTCTTCGTCGATGGCCGCCCAGTGGTCGACGGAGCGGTAAGTGAGCACGATCTGCGTGCCTGCCTTCAGGACATCGGCGTCGAGCATCCTGGCAACGTCCGTGCGGCGACGTCTGGCGCCCGCCTTGCGCCGCGTCTGCGTCTGCGTCTGCGTCTGCGTCTGCGTCTGCGTCTGCGTCTGGCGAACTTGCTGAACCGGCTCTTCAGCACCCTCATCCTGCGTCTGTTCCGCGCGTGGGAATCCAAGGCGTTCCGGGTCCCAGATACCGTGGAACAGACGCAGGTACAGCTCCTGGCGGGTCTGGACGACGGAGGTCATCGACTCGCGCGGCCCGAACGATCGCAGCAGTCTGTCGAGCTGGTGCGTCTTGATGAACTCGCGTAGCAGGGGGTTACGGCGGTCGTATCCGGGGGCGATGACGCCCAGGAGGACGTTGCTCCGTGCGTACAGCGGAGCCTTCTCATGCAGCGGCAGGTCGTTGATGCTGGAGTTCTCGCGGCCTGCCAGCAGGCCGAGGCCGCCGAGCTGATTGCGGCGACTACGGAAGACCACTGGGTCCGGGATTTCGCTTGCCACCCGGTGATGGTGGTTGGCCCACAGATGCTCGATGTGGAACCTGTCCCGGTCGAGGAAGGCGAGCACGTCAGGCGAACGCTGGCACGACTCCTCCACGAACGCGGCGGCCCTGGCCAGCAAATACCGGATCTGATGCGCGTTGTTGCCACGCAGCCCGAGCGTGACCGCTTCGCTGATCGACAGACCGTCTCGCTGGATGAGGTCGCCCAGGGCGGAGGCGACGTCGGCGGGCGTGCGGCAGGTGCGCAGCAGCGGAACGAGGGTGTGGTGGACGAGCGTGTCGGCGTCGGCGGACTGCACGGGTAGGTCGTGCAGGACCCGCAGGGTGTACCAGCGGTCCATGTAGGCGGCTACCAGGCGGCCCTTGTCCTTCGCGTCGGACGGGCGGTCGTCGGGGTCGATGACGGCGACGATGGCCGCAGTCTGGGCTCCCAGTCCGTTGCGCTCGTTGAAGAACACCGCCTCGAGCCGGTCGTCGGTTTTGGGGTGGCGGCTTGCTGCGAGGATCGGACGGAACAGGCGCGCCGACTTCAGCAGATCCTGGACGAACTGGAGGAAGTTCTCAGGGCGGCCTTTCACCAGGCCGAGGTACTGGGACTGCTGGCGTACCCAGACGTTGAGGTTGTTCTCGATCTGGCGGCGGTCGTTGTCCCGGTCGGTGCGGGCGTATCGTGCCAGAAGGAAGGCTTTGATGAACCGGGATACCGCTCCCGCATCCTCCCGGTCCGTTGCCAGTTCCCGCAGCATCTCCTGCCACTGAACGTTGAGCTGGTCCTCTCCTGCTCCGACATTGGACAGCAGGTGGCTCTTGAGGAGGTCGACCGCGGTGAGACGGGCGCCGCGGTCGTTCATCGTCTCGAACATCCGGTAGCCGTGGTCGGAGTTGGCCGCCCGGATCCCGACCAGGATCACCCGGTCCAACAGCCACTCGGTGAACCGATGGAGACTCTCGGCATCAAGATCTTCCGCGAGCTGGGCTTCGACCTGCTGGCTGCGGGCCCACAGGTTGCGTCGGGAGAGGGAGTCGCCCGGCACGGGTTCGTAGGCGCGTCCCTCGCTGACCGCGCGCAGGACCGGCTCGTGATCGCTGATGCCGACAGAGAACTGGCCGCGGTCAGTGATGATCACGCGGTTGAGCCGGTCAGTGATTCTGCGGTGCTCTGGGGCCTGTGCCATCAGGCGGAGTTGGACAAGGACCAGGTGCAGCGTGACGAATCGCTGTTGGCCGTCGACTAGGCAGCGCCTGTTCCGTGACTGCTCGTAGTAGACGAACGGGCCCAGGAAGTACTGCGGAGCGGTCCCGGGGCGGCGTATGAATGCAGGGTTCGCCGACCAGTCCTTGAACGAATCACACAAGTCCCTTAACAGGACGCGTACTTCTCCCTCGCCCCAGGTGTAGTCACGCTGGTAGTAGTCGACCTCGTAGGTCACTTCACGAAACAGCTCCCGCAGGCTCAACCCCTGGGACTTGATCTCGTCTACACCCATGTTGCCGCCCCCAGCCCGATCTCCGCTGCTCGCCCATGGTCCCAACCCAGCGCCGAGCAGTACAGACAGCGTGCAGCTCAGCCATCCACAACTCGCTCACCGGCAGTGGGCCGCCCAAGAAGTCGGTCACCGATCGCCGTCCCGGAGCCAGGGCTCGAAGCGCGAGCCGGTGGGGGTATCTGCTCCAGCTCGGCAACAGCTGTACCGACGGCACGAAGCGCCACCCCACGTCCCCTCACCGGGCGGGCCGACGCTCCACTGGTGGTTGTGGGCGTCTTTGAACCGGGCCTCGACCAGAGTGGGCTGGGGCGCGCCGGCGACACAGCGGACAGCTTCGCAGCGCCAGAACACCATGCTCACGGCTTGGCATCTCGACTTCCAGGCGAGCAGCCGATTCCGGCCCGCTGCCTGCGCCAGGTGGGGGGCAGGGGGCCTTCGTGTCCGGGTTAGGCCGGGGACGCGGCGGCTGGCGGTCGAGGGTCGGGCAGTTCTCGGAGGGCCAGGAGGAGGATGGTGATCGGCTGGTCGCAGTGCTGGTGCATTGCAGCAGGTCGCCGTGGGCTCCAACGGGTTGTGGACGCAATGTTGTTGGCAGGGTATGGACCGTGGCAGCGGGAGTTGGACCGGTCGCGCGAGCGGTTTCACACCGAGGCGGGGCCCTGTGCCCTCGTCGCGGGTCTGGCCAGTTGCCAGTCGGCGTCCTGGCGGCAGAGACCGGCAAACCGTCGGCAGTACGGCTCCTCACTTTGTCGCAATTCCGCTGTCTTTACCCGCGCCAGGCACATCCCTGGGCCGCTGAGCAGCACACCATAGACCGGGGATGCTTGTGTTCGGCCTGGCTGCGGTGGCCTGATCATTACCTGCGCAGGACAGATCGCTCTTGTGGGCGCTGCCGGCTGTCAGACCCGGCCGCAAGGATGCGGGGCTATGAGTCTGACGTCCTCGCTCGCTGATCCCGCCTCGCCCCTGTCCCGCTTCCTCGCCGACCATCTGCCGCGGCCCCAGGGGCTGTTACCCGACTTACGCAGGCGGCTGGCCCCCTTTCCAGCCCCCGTCAAACCGGAATCCGAAGGGGTGCGCCCGGACTACGCCCTCATCGGCCACTCCATCGACCACCGGCTGCGCATCAGCCTGGGCGCGCCCACCGGCGGGCCCATCGCCTGCGGTGTCGATCTGGCCCGCATCGACGACGACGGCTGGCCGAGTCGGGAGGTGACCCTCGCCGTTCAGGCAGCCGGCCATGACCTGCTGGCCGAACTACGCAGCTACGACAAACGCGAAGGCGTGCCGCTGGCACTGGCCGGTGAGGCGGAGGACCGGCTGGTCCGCCTGTGCCACGTCGCATCCGGCTTCGAAACGATCTACCGGCTGGGCGGCTTCGTACGCGGCAACAGCCTGGGCCGATGCGCGCCCGATGCCGGCCTCGAGGACCTGCTGGCAGCGGTGCCCGCCACCGTGGTGGACGATGTCCGGCGCCAGATGATGCTGGCCGCGGACCCCGGCCCGTTCCCCGCCCTGCGGGAACTGCCCTCCGGGCAGCGGATCTGCGGTCCCGTCTTCGAGGGCGGCGCGGACGCGGACGGCGCGGACGCGGACGGCGCGGACGCGGACGGCGCGGACGCGGACGGCGCGGACGCGGACGGCGCGGACGCGGACGGCGCGGACGCGGACGGCGCGGACGCGGACGGCGCGGACGCGGACGGCGCGGACGCGGACGGCGCGGACGCGGACGGCGCGGACGCGGACGGCGCGGACGCGGACGGCGCGGACGCGGACGGCGCGGACGCGGACGGCGCGGACGCGGACGGCGCGGACGCGGACGGCGCGGACGCGGACTTCATCCTGGGCGGCTGCCTCATCGACTGCAAGGCCACCATCCGGCCCGAGCAACTGGGGCGCGCCGCGCTGTATCAGCTCGCCGGCTACCTCCTGCTCGACTACCACGACACCTACCGCATCCGCCGCACCGGCCTCTACCTCTCCCGGCAAGGCGCCCTCATCGACTGGGACATCGACGAGTTCCTGCGACTGCTCGGGGCGCGTGTGCCCCTGCCCGACCTGAGGGCTGCCTGCCACCAGGCCCTGACCGGCACGGCTGTGGCCAACACGGCCCGGGACACCACACCCGCCGAACCCTGCCCGCCACCACCACCGCGGGCCCCGCTCCCCCGGCCACGCCATCAACACCCCATCCAGGAAACCCTCTTCGACTGACCCGACCACTCGAGCACGCAGGCAGACCGGCGCCGGCCCGGGCAGCACTGTTGACCATCACACGGCTGGCCGCCGGCCCCACAGCGCTACCGGCCCCGGTGCCGACGCCGTGGCTGTCTTCGGATCCGATGTCGTATCGGCCCCGCCCTACGAGAGAAAGGCCCCTCAGCCATGCTGATTTCCCCTGCAACAGCCCAGCAGATACTCGCCGACCTCACCGGCAGCAGTGCCGTCCCCGCCGCGTGCGAGGGCCTGTCGCGTTACTGGTTCCAGGAGAACAACCACGTCATGATCGGCGAGGTAGCCGTGCGCGGCTACAAACACAAAGGCGCGTGGCGGGTCGACGACCGCGACATCCGGCGCGCCGCCCATGCGCTGGCCCAGCTCGATCTCCGTCCGGAGCGCACCGTGCCCGTCACCCTGCCCCGGCAACGACGGCGGGAGGTGAGTCTGCTGCACGACTGGCGGGCCCGACTGCTGGACTGGATCGAGCAAGCGCAAGATCTGCACCAGCACAACCACAGCTGCGGTTGCAGCGACTTCGTGTGCCGCAAGCCGCTCAATGAACGCATCGCGGTCGAGGACCTGACGGATCCCTTACTCCTCGAAGCTCTGCTGGCACGCCCTCGTCCGCCCGCGCTGGCCGGCACCCGCCCCTTCCCTCTGCTGTCCTGGTCAGGAACGAACTGGCTGCTCCCTGACGCCTATGCGGCCATGCTCACACGCGCCGAGACCACTGCCTCGGATCTCACAGTGAACGCAGCGGCATGTACACGGTGCGGTGTACACGGGGACTGGCCGCGCAGCTCGACCTCGAGCGGGTTCGTCACCCTCTGCCCGGCCTGCGCCCAGGCCGTCTACCAGGTCTACAGCGGGCATCTGGCAGGCGTGTTCTACGCATCGCTGTCACCCAGAACCCGAGCCGACGCCTACCTGTGCTGCCTGTGCACCCAGCCACGGCGCGCCTACTACTGGGACCACTGCCACGAACCCGGACACGGGAAGGTCCGCGGACCGGTCTGCGCCGGCTGCAACACACTCGAAGGCGGCGGATGGCACTACCTCCAGCACCCCGAAGCCGTACCCCACCTGCTGCGCTGCACAGACTGCCGACGCAAGAACACCCTGCCCGCACGGCACCGCGCCACCCTCGTCCGCGACCTCCACGGGGCCTTCCCCGTGATCGTGGACACCGGTTGTCATGCGGCGGTGGCCAGCGTAGTTGATCGATGCTCGTAGGTGATCGGGCTGATCTGGCCGAGGCGGGAGTGCCGTCGGCGGGTGTTGTAGCGGGTCGCCCAGCGGAAGACCGCGAGGCGGGCCTCACGCGCCCCGTTCCACCGCTTCCGCCCCTGTAGCGTCTCGCGCTTCATGGTCGCGTTCAGACTCTCCGCGGCGGCGTTGTCCGCACTCGTGCCGACCGCGCCGCGCGATCTGGTCACGCCCAGCTCCGAGCAGACCTGGGCGAACTCCTTCGACACATATTGCGCCCCGTTGTCGCTGTGAAATATCGCCCCGCGCAGACCGTCCCCGCCGCGGGCCCTCGCTGCGGCCCTGAGCGCGTCGGTGACCAGCGAGGTCCGCATGTGGTCGGCGATCGACCAGCCCGCCAGGCGTTTCGAGCACAGGTCCAACACCGTTGCCAGATAAAGAAATTGGCCGTTGCCGATCGGGAGATAGGTGATGTCGCCCACGTACTTGGTGTTCGGCACCTGGGCAGCAAAGTCCCGCTGGAGCAGGTCCGGCACCGGTGTCGCCGACGGCTCGGGAATGGTGGTGCGGACCTTCTTGCGCAGGTGCAGCCCGACGATGTGGAACTTGCGCATGACGCGCTCGACCCGCTTGTGATTGACCGGCCTCCCGGCATCCTTCAGCTCGGCGGTGACGCGCGGAACCCCATAGGTGCCGTCCGATTCCTGATGGATCCGGTTGATGTGCTCGGCGAGCTCGGCATCCGCCCTCGCCCGGCCGGCCCGCGCCGATGCGCCAGCCAGCCACCGGTAGAAGCCGGACCGCGAGACCGCGAGTATCCGGCACAGCCGCTTGACGCCGAAGGCGCCACGGTGATCCTCGACGAACTGGAAGCGGCTGCTCACCAGCTGGTCTCGGCCGCAAAATACTTCGCGGCCCTCCGCAGGATCTCCCGCTCGAGCTCGAGTTCCTTCACCCGCGCCCGCAGCTGCCGGTTCTCCTTCTCCATCGCGGTGGCCTCCACCGCCCCGGGCCGGGCGGCCTGCCCGGCATCCCGCACCCACGTGCGCAGCGTCTCGTGGTTGACGCCCAGGTCCTTGGCCACCGACGCGTATGTCCCACCCGGGCTCGAGTGGTACAGCGCGACGGCATCGGCCCGGAACTCAGGCGAGTACTTCGACGTCCCCAACGGGAACTCCTGTCCTATGGATCATCACGATCCAATGATCAGGGTGTCCACGCTCAAGGGGAAACGCCCCACACCCCCGATCCGCACAAGAGCTGCACCAGCAAACCCCACAAAGAATTCGCCCGAACCGAACCAGACGGATCCGTAACGATCCACCTCACCTGCTACCCCTGCCCCGACGGACCGATCCGCTGGAAGCAGCTCGTACCTGCCGCTGAAGTGGACCGCATCGTCAAGGATTTCCTACAGAACACATCAGACGATCCCAAGTGAAGAGCTGGCCCGCTCCACGGGAGCGGGCCAGCCCACGCGCAGACCAGGTCTCCCGTGCCCTCTGGATAGACCTGTTCGGGGACGCTGCTGTCGGGGGTGTACAAGCACGTCAGAGGAAGGTGCTTCAGTGCTGTTTCGTCTGGCGCCAGATGTTCTGATGAGCCTGGTAGAGCTTCTGCAAGGCACCGGACGGTCTCTCGGGCCAGACGGTTTTGATCTGCCGTTCTCCCCAGCAGAAGGTGACGATCGCACGGCCGGCCGCATACTGCCGAAGAAGGTCGGCGCGTAGATACAGCAGGCCGCCCGAGAAGCCGGGAGGGGCTGCGAAGGACCGTGCGGCGCGGGTGCCGGAGGGTTCGGATTGGTCGAAGCCCGCCGGAAGGGCACGCAGGTCGAAAGCTTGTGAGAACAGTCGGCTGGGGACATAGGCAGTCGCCTGGTTCTGGCTGCTGTGATGGGATTCCCAGGTGAAGTGGTGGGCCAGCCGCTCGAAGCGGAGTTCCGGTCTGTCGTAGCGCAGCGTGTCGCTGTACAGGTCCTGGACGGCCAGTCCCGGCTCGGGTGCAGCGAATCGGGTATGCCAGGGGATCTCGCCGGCGAAGACGTAGTACTCGGCGGGCAGGTCGATCATGTCCCGGCCCGGGTGGGCCATGGCATCGAATGCACCCAGAAGTTCGGTCAGGTTCTCCTGGTCGACGAGGACGGTGTTGAAGAGGCCGAATGTGTCGCGTCCGGTGGTCACGTCCTCGGTGTCGATCTCTGCGTGCACGAGGAGCCACGGGCCTTCGTCCTCGTCGAGCCGGGCTGGTGCAAGAAAGTCGTCCGGTACCTTGACGATTCCGTGGCGCAGCCATTCGAGATCGTCGGCCGGTGTCCGGGGCGCCCACGTGATGAGAGGTACTGGGAGAGGGCGCGGAGGTTGCGGGAAGGTTGGGTCAATGTCTACTTCGAGGTCCTCGGGTGGCTGACCTCGGTCGGCCAGCATGCCCGCCATGATGTGGAAGCCGATCCAGCCGTACTTCTTGCCATAACGTTCGATCCTGCCAGTGGAGTTGTGGCGTTGCCGGGACGCTCCTGAGGTGATGCGGCGCTCCACCTCGTCGAACAGTTCGGGGCGCCAGCCCAGCGCATAGACAACGCCGAGGACGACGGCGGTAGCTTCCTGGTGCCCGGCATGGGAGTCGTCGTAGTTCCTGCGGTCTCGAAATAGACGCCCAAGGGTGTAGTTACCGAAGTCCATGTTGATCGTCCGGCTGACGTCTTCCCGGCACGGATCGCCCTCGGGTAGCGGTGCGATCGCCGATGCTGCGGCAAAGGTCACGGGCCGTTCGGACGCTGCGGGAACCGCGGCGGGATAGCGGTAGTGGGCAAGGTCGAACATTGAGGAAACGTAGTACCGGGTCAGCGCATGAAAGGTTGGGTGGGTCGCCTCGGACCCGGTGAAGGCGTTCAGCAGCCCTGCCAGGTAGTCCGGCAAGGCGGCTTCCAGGTCCGGGTCGTGTAGAGGGGAAGCCGTCGCGACGCCATAGCATGCAGCGACCATGCGTTCGCCGACGTAGGCATCGTTGACAGTGATCGCTTCCAGGGCCAGGGCGAACAGCCCGCTTGCGTCGTGCCGGCCGTACCAATACAGGGCGGCCGTGGCGTAGTCGCGGAGGTCTCGGTCGGTGGTCGTGAGCGTCCACATCAGCCACCGGGCTCGCAGCCGGTCGGATTCGGCGCGGTGCGGATGTTCGCTCCAGCGTGTGGCCAAGGCGGTTACGTCGGCAAGGAGGCGGCGGCTATTAGCGCGCTGCCACTCACTCCAGCGAAGGTCGCGGTCGGCGACTGTCCGGTCGCGCAGGATCCGGTCGAGGAAGTGCGCGTTGAGAGGGTGCCCCGGGGCTGCGCGGGCGGTGTAGAGCCGCTGGAGGATGTCGTTTCGTCCACGGAGGTCGTCGATGTGTGTGGCGATTGCCTCCACCGTGGCGGAGTCGAGTTGGGCTGCTTCGAGCCGAGCGGCATGCAGGAGAGCACGCAGGCGGAGCGGCTCGGCGACGGCCTGCCACAGTTGCGTGGTGCCGACGCGGGGCATGACGCCTGCCAGGGCTTGGAAGATGTCGGTGGCAAGTGGGTGCCGTTCGTCTGGCTTGCCGTTGAAGCGTGCCGTGGCAGTGTCCGCACTCAGGAGCTGGGCGATGCCACTTCCGTAAGCGCGCACGAGACTGGTGGCGATAACGTGCCCAGCCATCAGATCGTAGACGAACGACCAGGTAGCTCCGCCCGCGCCGTCGGGGTGGCGCAGGAGGACGCCTTCGTGTTCGAGGGCAGCGAGAAGGCTCTCCTGCCAGCGGCGGTTGGTGTCCTGGCACAGCTGCCTCGCCCGAGTGTCGGGAAGGCCGCGTGCCCGGTCCTCCCACAGGGCGTTGCCCAGAGAGTCGAGTGCCTGGTTGACGTCGTTGGGGTGGATGGACGGGGTGAGTTCATAGACGCGGCGGGCGGTAGAGGTGAGGTACTCACTGAAAATTCCGGTGAGGGAGCTGGGCAGGCCTGCGGCGCTGACGGGTTGCTTGCGGTCCCGGTTGGCCACGGTGCAATAGATCTTCAGTGTCAGCGGGTGGCTAAGGAGTTCGTGCGGCAGGTCGGCGCCATCGGACTCGATCTTGTAGTGGGCGAAGTAGCGGGCGATGGCCTCGTCGAGGCCATCATCGAATCCATCGAGCTCGAGGATGTCGTTCACCCCGGCGGGGATTGTGTCGTCGAGGAACGCCTCGCGAACCGTGCACACCACGAGCACGGACGGGTATCGCTTGAGGGTCACCTGCAGACTGCTCAGCAACGACGTCCACAGTGTGGGGGTTTCAGCCTCGTTCAGACCGTCGATGACGACGGGCAGGCGGCATCCGGCTCGCTGAGCCGCCGCGTCGACAGCGGCGAGGAGTTCCTCGAAGGAGGCCAGGGGCTTGCCAGCTACTTTGATCTGACCCGCGAGATCGTCGAGGTTCTGGCGGGCGCTCAGGTGTCTGCCGTAGAGCAGAATGCCGGCGGGGCGCTCCGCTGTCGGCGCGGTGAGCGTTGCGGACAGTTGTGTCTTGCCGAATCCGGCGTCGCCGGTGACGACCGCGAGCCGGGTCGAGAGGTGATCGGTGACGTGGTGGGCGAGGGCGACGGCGTCGCGGATGTGGGCGATCAGGTTGGTCAGCGGCAGGGCGGCTGCGTGCCCCAGGGCCCGCAGCCTCCGGAGCGCGGTGGCCTGCGCGGCGGGTGCCTGGGGCACGGTGCGGTCTGTGGCGCCGAGCAGCGGGGAGGGCTGGCTGTTGCGGATTTGCTGGTGTGCCTCGTGCAGGAGTTCGGCGACATCGCGTCCCGTGGCGACGATCGCCGCGGTCTCCTCGGTAAGAGGGGCCGGCAAAGTGGTGGCCGCGTCGTCGAAGGCTGCTGCGAAGCGGGAGATGTTGCGGTCGGCGTCGCCCAGGTCGTCCCACGCGTCGGGTTCGGCGAGCATCCGCCGAAGCCGGTGCTCGGCAGCTGATGTTTGATGCACCTCGGGGATCCAGCGTTCGCCGGCCTCGGCAGCGGCCCGCGCGTGCTGTTCGGCGAGACGCTCAGGGGTCAGGATGAGGGAGCCGAAGTAGGAATCGCGGAGCAAAACGGCATCGCCGATGAGCAGGTGGCCGAGTTCGACCTCTGTGGCCAGGTGCAGCTTCATCTGGGTGGGCAGGCCGCGGAACCATTCCTGGTCACCGGCGGTGAGGGTGTGCCGGGTCCAGAGCACGAAGTCGGTGATGCCCGGAAAGTGCTTTTCGGTCTTCCTGAGGGAGTCCTCGACGTCGCGTCGGCGGCCAACGCCGATGGCGCGGCCTGGCTGGAGGTCCCACCATTTGGTCTGCCATCCGAAGCAGCGGCCGGGATCGCCGAGCGGGCATCCGGGCTGGTCGATGTCGAGGTGGAACTCGACTCCGGGCTGCTGGGCCAGGGCAATGAAGCGGCCGTAACGGGCGTGTGCGTGGGTGATGGCGCCCCGGCACAGCAGTTCGAAGTTGTCCCGGGGGCTGCCGGGCAGCGCCGTGAACTTGTCCCAGTCCAGCGGGGTCATCGGATCGTCGCCTTCACTCGCCCCGGCCATGACCGGTGTCGGGGTAGTCGTGCGCGGAGTACACCTCGACGCGGGCGCCCTTGTCGATAAGGACTTTCAGCAGTGCCTGCACGTCGGTCTCATCGGTGGTCACCACGATGGAGTCACCGTTGCGACGCATGGTGAGGTCGTAGAGGAACTGCTCGAGTTCGCGCGGCCCGATGCTATGGATGTTGAGGTCGCTGAGCAGTTTCAGGACCTCGTCGCTGTAGCGGTCGTTCGGCTCGCCGACGGTGAGGCGGCCGGCTTCTTCCTCCGCTTGCAGAGCCGTCGTCAGCTTCTTAATGACAGTGTGGGTTCGTTCGGCGGTGGTGACGTCCTTGAACCGGCCGATCATGACGAGGTTCATGGAGTGCTCGGTGCCGTACCCGGACCAGATCTTCATGCGGCATCTTTCTGTTGCAGACGGTCGAGCGCGGCGAGGAATCCGCGATCGTCGACCGGTTCGCCGATCGAGTGGTAGGAGGTGCGCCGCAGTGTTCCGGTGGCGTCGAGGTGGGCGTAGGCGCGAAGCCCGGTTTCGCGGGGCAGCGGCCGGGCGAGGGGCAGCGGTCCGGTGTCGCCCTCGGCGATTGTCAGTAGTACCGGCCCCCGGTACGCGGCGGCCCACCGGTGCAGGGCAGCGATGATCTGCGGGCCGCTGCCCTGGCGGCCGCGCGCCGGACGCTCGGGCAGCAGCAGGAGTTCTGCTGCCCCGGTCGAGGCGGCCAGGTCGGCGACGGCGTCGAGATCCGGGAGAGTATGAGCGTTGACGACGCAGTTGAGCCCGAACCGGAACGTCTGCCCGATCCAGGTGAGCCGCTGTACAAGGTCGGAGAAGGGGCGGCCGCGCAGCTTCTCGTAGGTGGTGCCGACGCCGTCGACGCTGACACGGACGAAGTTGACCACTCCGGCCAGGGCGTCGATCAACTGGGGTGTGAAGCGGTGGGCATGCGTGGTCATCGTCACCGCGAGGCCGGTGTGTTCAGCAGCGTGGCGGCACACCTGGGGAAGGCGGCGGTAGAGGGTGGGTTCTCCGCCGCCGAACCCGACACCCAGGCAGCCCGCCGCGTCCAGTTCGTCGATCCATGCGCACAGCCGGGCAGCATCCAGCACGGCGGCGGTTTTGGGCGCGTAGCAGAATGGGCAGGCCAGGTCACAGGCATTGGTCAGGGCGATCGACACCTGACGCGGAGCACGGGCCCACTGCACCCTGGGCACGTCGACCTCATCGAGGAGCACGTTCAAGCCGGTGCGACGGTCGAAGAGATGCACGCCGTCGGGGCCATCACGACGTTTCACCCGCAGCCCCACATCCCACTCACGTCTTCTCGATTCACGTTCCTCATCAAATAATTACAGAACGCGCCAGCGCCCGTCACCCGATTCCTCACAGTTCACGGCAGCTTCCCGGCGCACCATGGGGACGGGCCAAGGGGCGCGTTTCGTCGCTTAAGGGCAAGAGCCTGCAGCCCGTGGGCAGCCAGCACCATCCGCAACCACACGCACCGACAGCTGACCGGTGCGCCAGAGAGCAGCATCAGCCGCGCCGCTACGGCACGCTCAGGACTGCGCACGCCTTGGAGGCAATCCGGGAGGCGCGCCGTGCAAAGACGGCCACGGCGGGCTCCGCGGCCGGTGCGTTGGGCTCACCGCGAGACCAGCCACACGAGCAACCCGGTCATGATGGTGCTGCCGGCCGCGTACGCGGCGCCGCGGAGCATGGCGAAGCCTGCGGCATGCAGCAGGCGGCGTCGGGTTCGGCGAACAGGTCGTGGCATGAATCCTCCTACGTGTGAGGGGAGTTGAGAAGGTCGCACCCGTCAGGTACGTGCTGGGACGGCGGGCGTGGACCCAGTAAGCCATCTCGGCAGCTGGCAACCGGGCGGCATAATCGCGGGGTTCTAACTAGAGTGTGGCCGTGGCGTGGAAGGGGCCGAGTGCGGCTGAGCGAGAGCTGTCTGAACTACTGCGGGCGCGGGATCTGTGCGTGAGCTGGGCCCGGATAAGGCGCTGGCGTGAGTTCGGGGCCCTGCCGTGGACCACCCGGCGCGGTCTGGGAAGAGGTGCCGGATCGGTGTCGGAACTCACGGCCGATACCGCCAGGGTGGCCGAGGCCCTTGCTCTGGCCACGGCCAGGAAGACGCGTCTCGAAAAGGCCGTGCTCCGCGTCTTCACCGTGCACCCGCGGTGCGAGGATGCGTTCGTCGCCACCTGGGTTCCGCTGCCCGAACGTGGGGTTCGTAAGGCATTGATGTGGTACCTCGGCCAGGACCGGTCAAGTGCGGTGACCGTCGTAGAACGGGCTGTCGAAGCCGTAGGCGACGATCCTGAGCGGCGTGCGGAGGCCGCGCATGCTGCCGCACACGCCTACTACACCAGGCGCTATCACCAGGCGCGGAGAATGCGCTCGGCAGGTGGCAACGTCTGCCCGGCTGATCCACACAGCCGGGCAGACGCTCAGGGACTGGCTACGTTCGCGGCAGCCGCAGTGCTCGGCCTGGAGGAATTCGGCGTGGACAGCGTGATGAAATCCCTCCAACAGTCACTGGGGTCAGAAGACGATGAAGCCTCGTCAGCTCAGGCGTTCGCCGAGATGACGGCCATCGCCGCGCAGCGCGAGCTCTCCGGCAACAGGCTGGCCGACCCGAGCTGGATGCTCACGGCCGACAGGGCACGCCGACTGCGCGAGACGGACTACAGCACCATCTGCACAGTCCGCCACGTGCTCGCTGTGCTGGTGGAGTCCGCCCTGCCGCTACGCCTGGCTTACCGGGCCTTCCTGCAGGATCCCGCACTGCAGCACATCGAGCAGGTCCGTGCGGCCAACCCGCGCGTACGCCACTACCTGGACTACACGGAATACATCAGCCGTCGCTCTCCAGCCGACGCCTGGGAATCGTTCACCTCTCTGCTGCTCAGCATCTGCACCGACCGAGAAAGGCTGGAAGCCTTCCAACAAGATGTCACCGCCCTAGACCCGGCCCTCGACGAGGTCCACGCCCTAGGCCGGCACGCGGCAGCCCGCCTCGCACCGGCCTCGGCGGCGGCGAGCCGCCCGGCCTGAAGGCCGCCCCGACGCGGGCGGGATCTTCCCCCAGCCGGTCCGCTGGTTGCCGTCATGGTCAATTCGGCAGTTTCAAGGGCTGCCTTGAGGCGGTCGAAGTGCCATGCCCGAAGGCAGCATTGGGCGTCTGGGCGGGCGGTATGTGCTGTTCCTTCGTACGCTCCCCTGCCGATCAGATCGTGTCGTCCTCTGCGGTCGGCCAGCCGAAGGGGTCTGTGTGCTCGATGTCGTCCGTCCTGGCTTCGTTCACGTTCAGCAGCAGCGTTTGTCGATGAGTTTCAGCAGCAGTTGGCGATCAACGCGCTCGCAGATGTTCACGGGAAATGACGGTGCTGCCGTCAGTGAGGGCGTTCGTGCCGATCACAGGGATGACCGGCACCTTCGGGGAAGCAGGCACGGTAATCTCGGGCCATGCCCGAGACATCGGTGGCGCACTTCTACGACGAACTGGCTGATGACTACCACCTGATCTATTCAGACTGGGACGCGAGCATCCGTCGGCAGGGGGGCGCCCTGGACGCCTTGATCGGCCAAGAGCGCGCGGCCGTCCTCGACTGTTCCTGCGGCATCGGCACGCAGGCCATCGGCTTGGCGCTGCACGGGCACCGGGTCACCGGGACCGACCTCAGCCCCCGCGCCGCCGCTCGCGCTGCCCGTGAGGCCGCCCGCCGGAACCTGAGCCTGCGCACGGCCGCTGCCGATATGCGACGCCTCCCGTTTCCTGATGGCCGGTTCGACACGGTCGTCTGCGCCGACAACTCGCTGCCTCACCTGCTGACTGAGCAGGATGTGCACGCAGCCCTGGCCGAGATGCGCCGTGTGCTGCGTCCCGACGGCCTGCTGCTGGTCAGCACACGCCACTACGACGACCTGCTGCGCGACCGCCCAGCTTCAACGCCTCCACAAGTCCACAGGAACGTCGACTGCGACGACGGCGAAGAACGAACCGTCAGCTTCCAGCTCTGGCACTGGCACGACGACGGCGAGCACTACGACCTGGAGCACTTCCAACTCCTTCCGGCATGCGGAGAATGGCGCGTCCAGGTCCGCCGTACTACTTACTGGGCACTCGGCGGGGACCGGCTGGCTGGCCTCGCAGCCGAGGCCGGGTTTGTCGACCCCGAGTGGCGGATGCCGCAGGAGACGGGCTTTTTCCAGCCGCTGCTCGTGGCCCGCGCCGGTGAGTAGGTGACTCCATCTCTCGGCGTGGGAGGGCAGGTGTCAGCTAGCCTTGGCGGGTTCCTCAGCGCGTGCTCGGGTGGTGGCGAGGCGGTATGAGTCGGTGCCGGTCTCGATGATGGTGCCGTTGAAGGTGAGGTGGTCGACGATGGCCGCGCAGAGTCGGGGGTCGGTGAAGGTTTTGGTCCAACCGCCGAAAGACTCGTTAGAGGCGATGGCGACGCTGTTCTTCTCCTCGCGTTCGGTCAGGACCTGGAAGAGGAGTTCGGCGCCGCGGCGGTCGAGTTCCATGTAGCCGAGTTCGTCGATGCAGAGCAGGTCGACGCGGCCGTAGCGGGCGATGGTCTTGTTCAACTGCTTCTCGTCGGCGGCCTCGACCAGTTCGTTCACCAGCTTGGTGGCGAGGGTGTAGCGGACGCGGTAGCCCTTCATCGCCGCCTCCGTTCCCAGGGCGATGAGCATGTGGGACTTGCCGGTGCCGGAGTCCCCGATCAGGCAAAGCGGCTGGCTCTTCTTGATCCACTCGCAGCTGGCGAGGGTGTGAATGGTGGCCGCGTCGATGTTCGGGTTGGCGTCGAAGTCGAACGCCCGAAGCGACTTCTCCCGCGGGAAGCCAGCCGCCTTGATCCGTCGTTCCGAGCGTCGCCGGGCCCGGTCGTCGCACTCGGTCATCAGCAACTCGGCGAGGAAGCCTCGGTAGGTCATCTGGTCCTTGACCGCCCGGTCGGCGATGTCGGTGAACTCGTTGCGGATCGACGGCAGCCGAAGCAGGCGGCAGGCGGTGTCGATCGCGGCGTCGGCGGCCTGCTCGGTCAAGCCTCGCTGGCGGGGCAGGGTCACTGGACTTCTCCCTCACGTTGGTCACCACCGCTGGTGCGGCGGCTTCGGAGCAGTTGGTCATAGGGGGTCACCGACGGCAGAGGTCTGGTGTCCGGCGGAAGGTGTGCCAGCCGCCACTCATGCAGGGATGTGACAGTTGCCGGGGCCTGCCCGGAAACCGCCGGGATGGGTGTGCCGACGGTTGGCTCGTCCTCTGCCTGGGCGGCCTTGCGGGCCTCCAGGGCGACCGCGTCGGCGGTCAGGGCGCCGGCCTGAAGGGCGGTGGCCAGGCCCGCGACCACATGTTCGTGGGCGAGGTGCCGGTTCAGCAGCAGGACCTCGATCAACGCCCGGGTACCGTCCCGCTCGCCGTGAACCTTGCGGGCCTGGGCCCACCAGGCGTCATGGACCGGGGTGAACTTGCCCGCTGACCGGGCCTGTTCCAGGGCCGTAGCACCAGGGAAGGCCCCCGGCTTGCGGATGAGGACTTCGAGATAGTGGTCCAGGTCCAAGCGGCAGCTGCCCTTCGCAATCAGCCTCTCGTGCCGGGCCACCTCGACGTTCCTGTCGTAAACCACCAGGTGAGAGGCGTGCAGGATGACTCGCACCCGCTTGCCGATGAGGCGGGTCGGGACCGAGTAGCGGTTGGTCCGGACGGCGATCTGGCTGTAGCGGTCGACGCGCGGCGTGAACAGCCGGCCGGTCTCGAACGGCTCCTCCGGCAGCGGCATCAACAGAGGGTGCTCGACGGCGAAGTACTCGTCGACGGTCCGCGGCCGTGAACCGATCCGGCGATGCCCGTCGTGCAGGTCCCACTAGTCGACCATCTCGTTCAGTTCGGCGAGGGAGCCGACTTCCGGGACCGGTGTGAAGTGGTTGCGGCGGAAGTAGCCGATCATCCCTTCGACGCCGCCCTTCTCATGGGCGCCTTCGATGCCCGGGCGGCAGTAGAAGCTCTCGATGTTGAAGTGCGAGCGGAAGGCGATCCACCGGTCGGTCTCCACCCGGGCCCGGTTCAGCCCCAGCACCTGGGCGACGGCCGACTTCAGGTTGTCGTAGCGGATCTTGCTTCGCGGGACACCACCCAGCGTGCGAAGGGCGTGCAGGTGTCCTTCGAAGAAGGCTTCCTGGCCGCAGGAGGCGAAGACCCGGTGGACGGCTTTGCCCGAGTAGGACAGGCGGAGCGAGAACAGGTAGCAGGTCACCAGCTCGCCGGCCAGGCGCACGGTCACGTCGCCGAAGTCGACCTCTGCCTCGTGGCCGGGCAGGTGGGTCTGCGGCACGAACGCTTCCACCGGGGCTTTGCCCGAGGCCGCGAGGATCTCCGGCTTCCTGTCAGAGACGTAGCGCCGGACCATCTGGTAGGACACATCGGCGCCGTGCTCCTCGATGAGCCGGTGAAAGATCCGCGTGATCGTATGCCGCTGCTTGCGCGGCGCGTCGAGGTCCGTCCGCAGCATCTCGTCGATCACCGGCTTGTACGGATCCAACGCAGTCGGCCGCGGCGGCAGCTTCTTCCGGGGCTCCGGCCAGACGGAGTCCACGGCCTTCTTGACCGTTCGCCACGACACGTTGTACTTGCGCTCAAGCTCGCGCATCTTCATGCCGGCACGGTGATCACGCCGGATCGCCGCGTACAGCTCGACCTTCGACATCTGCGGCATGACCAGGACCTTTCACCAGGAGCATCCCGATGCTGTCCTGGCAAGTACCGCAGTGCTGTCAAAACTCGTGAACATCACCCGACCGTGGATCTGGGTGCCTCCCAAACCCGTGAACAACTGACGTCACTACTCGTGAATAAAGCCATCCGTCCAGTAGCCGTACCGTCCGCCGAGCACCAGCAGCAGTGCCTGCGGGTCGAGCGAAGCGGATGACGAGGCCGAGGCCGCGCACGGTGCTCACGGCAGCCGCGGACAGGTGAGAGCGCAGGGCGTGTTCGGTGAATGCTCCTGCAGGAACAGGCAGGTCGTCGGAACGCCGGTACCACCCGAGACTCAGAACCGCTGGTGTCGCCCCACGGTTCGCAGCGGCGCTCTATAGGAAGTGCCACGAAGCTGTCCTTGACTGATGCCACTGCCTGCCAGCGCCTGATGCCACTAGACGCCATGGACCGAAGACGGTTTCACCACGTCAGAAGGCAGGCCCAGGGGATCCGATGATGCCAGGCAAGCGGCATGCGGCTACTGACACTGAAACGGCACTTCACAAGCGGCGCCAGGAGCTCGAGGAGATTGATCCGGCGTGGTGTCCGCAGTGGCCGGTGGACTGGCAGCGCTGTTTCCACCTGGCCTGGCTTCATGTGGCTGGCGGTGGGTCGCTTATGGCGGAGGCGGGTGCGGTTGTCGTGGCCGGGGACGACCTGGGCCGGTGGGCGCGCGAGCAGACGTAGCGCTGGGACGACTTGAGTGTGGCGCAGCAGTGGATGCTGAGTGAGGTGCTCGGGCTGCGGCCGGCCGCTGAGCCGGGTCAGCGGGCCGCTGAGCCTGTGCATCGGCGCAGTCGTGCTCAGAAGTGGGCGGCCAATCTTGAGGCAGCTCGGCAGTTCGCGGGGCGCGAGGGCCATTTGGAGGTGCCGAGGTCCCATGTCGAGATGGTGGACCGGGGTGCCGTCAGCCTGACGTACAGAGATCGTGGTGGGGCGCACGTCGTTCCCGGCCGGCTGGCCGTTGTGGAAGTGGCCGAGGGTGGAGAAGACGAACAGCCCGCCCGGCACCAGGGCATCGGCGACGGCGGGCAGCAGGATGTGCGGGTCGGTGAAGTCGACGGCCCCGAACACGGATTAGCAGATGTCGAACGCGACCGACAGCTGTTGATATCGTCGGCGGCCTTCGCGTGCAATGACGCGAAGGGACTGCAGTGAAGGAGAAGGACGCCTCCCCTGTCGTGCTGTCCGAGCGGCTACCCCAGGCAATCCTGACGTCACAGATTCTTCCGAAGTGGACCGCATCGTCAAGGATTTCCTGCAGAACACAACAGACGACCCCGAGTGAAGGGCCGACGCCCACCGTGACGTGGGACAGCCCACCAAGCGGGCCGCCTCCACTCCCCCACTTCAAGAATCAACACATCCCAGAACGTTCCACTCCCTCACCTTCAAAACCAAGACGCCAACCCGCACCCATGCCTTCATATCCCAGAACCGGCTGGCTGCAGCGCGGCGGGGGCCACGGCCCGGTGGAGGTCCGCCTCCTCGACGCAGCAGCGCAGGCCCAGTCCCACCGCCCGCAGCGCGCCCGGGCAGCGCACTGGGCCCTGCACCCTCTCTCCCGGCCCGCCCCGCGCGCTGCCGCTCGCCGCGCTCATCGTGGCTGTGCACACCCGCCCCGACGGAACCGGCACAGCCAAGATGGATCTCCACCTGTGTGGACAGACGCCCCATCAACTCTCCGATCCACTCAACCAGCTGGCTGGTTCATGCCTGTTCGCCTCGGGGCGATGCGCGCCGCAGGAGACCGAGGTCGCGTGGCAACTGTTGCGCTCCGGCTGAGCCGCCGAGCATGCTCAGTGCCCACCAGGCTCGGCGCCTCAAGGCAGGGTCGAAGTATCACCCAAGCTGTGCATGAGGGTTGACTCGATGAGCGGATCCTCCCGCACTCCAGCGGGCCACAGGAGTTGCGCTTCCCTCGTCCCGCCAGGCGTCTGACTCCACGTCTCGGGCGGAAACAGCGTCGCGGCATGGCGCTCTCAGGGCTCCCGGGCCGCTCCGCGTCAGCCTGAGGTCCATCGGAGGGAGCCGCCCCCCGGCGTGGAGCATGGCACGGCCCTCGCATGGTCGCGTCGCAGAGCTGTCGGCCGGGGCTTTCGCGCACGCCCGGACGCCGGCTCTTATGCCGCCAGGGCGGGTGAGGCTCCGAAGACCTCTTCGAAGGGATGCGCCCGGTGGGTGGCGACCAGGACCCAGGCCCCGCTGCGATGCGGCCGGGCGTGGGCGGCGTAGTTGTGGACTTCGGATGGCGTGAGGACTTTGAGATCGCCGAAGACGTAGTACAGGGGTGTCGGGAGGTGGGCGCCGGTGAAGAGCAGGCCCGCGCGCAGGGTGGCGGTGCTGATGGCGTACCGGTCGGTGTGGGTGCTGGGCATGCGGTCCTTGGCGTCGATGGTGACCACCTCGTCGCCGCGGGCGGCGATCAGGTCGGGGAAGTAGCGCAACGCCGACTCGGTGCGGGCCAGCGCCCGACGGATGGCGGGCGGGTAGACGCCCTGGCCGCAGCCGTGGACCGTCCATCCGTGGGCTCGCAGCGCCCGGGTGACGCGTTGTTCGTGGGCGTCGCCGATCGCTTTGCGGTCCTGCCAGTGCGTCACCAAGGTTGCCCCTCCGCAGAGTTCACGTTGCGTGATACGAACATTCCTCTTTTCGTGCTACTGCCTCATGGCTATGATGCCCCGCATGGAGTCATACGTAGACCCACGCTTTCGTCCCACTCTGTGGCCCGGAACGCCCGTCCCCGCCCCCGAGTTGAGGCCCGTACCCAAGGCACGGGCGGAGGGCGGATGGATCGTCTGGTCCCCCCACGTTCCGTGGAAAGGCGACACGGTTGCGCTGCCGGAGGACTTCTACCTGCACGAGCTCATGGACGTCGACTCCGCCGACCTCGACGCGATCGCCCGCCTCATGCGCACGTACGGGCAGCTGGGCGGCGACGTCGCCTCGGGCGGCTGGGACGCCGAGTACTACGAGTACTATGCCGGGCTCGAGGAGCGACTCCACCCCGTGCACGAATCGTTCGCGTTGCACGGCGAGCTCGCCACGCTGTTCATCTCCGAGGCGCAGGAGGCCGTGGCCACCTGGGTCGCCCTGCGACGCGAGGGCGGTCTCGACGCACTCGTCGACCAGGCGGTGTCCGAGGAGGAACTCGCCCTGTGGCGAGAGGACAACGCCGACCGGTCCGAGGTTTTCCCGCGCGACCTGGAGCATCTGCGCGAGGTGATGCTCGATGTACGGATCAGCGACCTCCGGAGCACTCTCAATGCCGCCCTGCAGCCGTTCAGCATCGGCATCGGCGACCTGGGCGACCGCTACCCCACCATCCTGTCGGTCGCCTTCCTGCAGCTGTACAACCACCTCGCCGAGGACGCCACGCTGCGCACCTGCGCCAACGAGACCTGCCGGCGCACCTTCGTCCGCCAGCGGGGACGCGCCGCCTACGGGCAGAACCGCACCAGCGGCATCAAGTACTGCACCCGCGAATGCGCCCGTGCCCAGGCCCAGCGTGAACACCGCCGTCGCCGCAAGCAGGCCGCTTCCTGATCGTGCCGGTGCGCAACGACCCTATGGTGACGGCGCGTTGCAGGAGCACCCGGTGGCCCGCACAGCCGGAGGTACCGCGGCCGGCCGCTGGGCACCGGCCCCGTCGGCCACTTCCTGGCCCTCCCGGTCGGCCGTGATCCTGTGGTCTGATACGCGGCATGTCGAAGCTGTGCGAGTCCGGTGACGGGAAACCTGCGACCCGGATGGGCGGCACGAGGTGTCAGGCCTGCTACCGGTACCACCGCAAGCACGGAACCTTCGAGAGGGCTGGCTCGCGGCCCCCGATCAGTATCGAGGTCGTGCTCCAGAACGTGTCAGCCACCAAGTCGGGATGCCTGGTCTGGCAGGGGATAACGGACAAGGACGGCCGCCCGCTGTACTACGACGGTGACCGCTACGCGGCGGGCGAGAATCCGCTCGTCTACGTTCAGCGATGGATGTTCGAGCGTTACTCCCGCAAGCCTCTCGCGGCGGGACAGACGGTCACACACGACTGCGAGAACAAGAAGCTGTGTGTCCATCACGCACACGCCGTTCTGTGGCGAGACTTGGGAAACGGGGCCTTCGTGAACCGTGGCGACGGCCAGAATGTCGGCGGCGCGGCCCCTGCCGCCCGGTGCGCGAACGGGCACGACTTCGACGACAACAACATCCCCTACGTGAATCCGACGTCCGGCGTGCGCAGTTGCCGGCGCTGCACGCGGGACTCGAAGCTGCGCGCACGCGGGATTGATCCGGAGTCGGTGCCCTATGTGCCGTATCGCAGAGGCAACACGCACTGCCGGACGGGTCACGAGTACGCCGTCTACGGTTTCAAGAACCGCGGAGAGGGGCGTGTCTGCAACGAGTGCGTCCGGATCAAGAGCGCGAAGGGCAATCTGAAGAAGGGCTACGGCCTGACGTTCAGGGACGTCGCCCGGATGCTGCAGGACCAGGACAACGCCTGTGCCACGTGTCTGACCGTCTTCACTGAGGCTGATCCCGACGACTTCCGGATGGGCGACGCCAATGTGGATCATTGTCACGTCCGCGGGCTCACCCGAGGACTGCTCTGCATGGACTGCAACATTGCGCTCGGCAAGGTCAAGGACAACCCGGAAACGCTCAGCAGAATGGTCAACTACCTGGGCAGGCAAGGGTTCATGCCCGCAACCTCAGGAGCCGGGTCGATGTCGGCAACGACTGGGCCCGAAGCCCGCCAGGCTGAGGCATCCGCCGCCAGTTGACGCGCCTTGTCACAGCTGGTGCGACTGGGCGCCCACAGTCTCGTGTGCCAGCGCTCAACCGACGAGAGGCCGCATCCTCTGCCCTTGCCGGCGGACATCGTTCCGCTTGAGGACTGAGACGTGTCCGATGGCCATGCCCAGATCCGCCTGTGCCCACTCAAGGGGTTGCATAATGCCTGCTTGCCGCCGCCCCGCGGCCGCACAGAGCAGGGCCACAGCTGCGTTACACGCGTAGAAGGCCGCTTCCACACGGGCCCCGCCCGGCGGGTCCAACGAGACGGCCGATCCGAGGCCAGGCACTCGCTCATCATGACCAGTCGGTCCTTCACCGATGAGTTCGCCGAGTGTGTACTGCACTTCCCGAAGCTGGGTAATGACGTATTCGTACGAAGCCATAACGTGCCCTCGTCTGCAGGAGAAAGCCCCTGGTCGGCTGATTCGTGGCCCATCGCATCTCCCTGGTCGGCGTCTTTCCATAGTGTTCCGGCCGTCAGGGCAGGGAGGCCGACCGAACGGAACTTCCCTCGTACGGGCCCCTATCGTGCTCAACTCGCCCGATCCGCTGCCGACTCGACTTCTGAAGTGCTAGGACACATCGAGTGAGCCGGCGAGGCTAAGAAGTGTCTCTTTTCCGCTCGCACGATCGTTCTTGGTCGAACAGGGTTCTGGATCGGGTGAGTTGGCTGCGGTGCGTGCATGAAAGAAGGGCCTCCTGGTAGCACGCGGGTGTCGAGTCCGTAAGCGCCACAGGAGGCCCTGTTGTCGCAGTTGTACGCGGTCGTGTCTATGGAGTCCAGCTCGCCCACTCGGGAGTGTGACTGTCTCGCCCACAGGTTCGGGAACGCGGCCGACCACCCGGACCGCTCATCCCGCTACGACTCGGACATGAGTGATGCGGAGTGGGTCGTGGTGCGGACCGCGCTGCCGGTGCCGGCGTGGATGGACGGCCGGGGCAGCCGCCCGGAGGGCTACTGCCACCGCCAGCTGATCGATGCGATCCGCTACCTGGTCGACAACGGCGTCAAGTGGCGGAACATGCCGGCGGACTTCCGCGGACTTCCCGCCCTGGAAGCGGGTCTACGCTTTCTTCCGCCGCCGGCGTGACCACGGCCTGGTCCGTGAGTTCCACGACCGTCTCCGCGAGCGCGTGAGGAAAACGGAGGGCCGGGATGCCGAGCCGACGGCGGCCATCATCGATTCGCAGTCGGTGAAGGCCGACGCCACCGTCAAGAACGACTCACGCGGCTTCGACAGCGGGAAGAAAATCAACGGCCGTAAACGGCACGTGGTCACCGACTGCCTCGGCCTGGTCCTGACGGTGCTGGTGACGCCCGCCTCCACCACGGACCGCGACGCCGCCCGCACGATGCTGCCCCCTTTGCGGGAGACCTGCCGGAAACTGAAGCTGGTCTGGGCCGACGGCAGTTACACCGGCTACCTCGTCGACTGGGCCGCCCAGACACTCGACCTCGCCCTTCAGGTGGTCAAACGCAGTGACGACACCAGCGGCTTCACGGTCCTCCCACGCCGGTGGGTCATCGAACGCAGCTTCGCCTGGCTGATGCGCAGCCGCCGTCTGGCCCGCGATTACGAAGCACGGACGGACAGCAGCGAAGCCATGATTCTCTGGTCGATGACCATGATGATGAGCCGCCGCCTCGCCCGCCGCACCCCTACGCAGCAACAGCGTCCGCGGATCCTGACGCGGGCAGCGTGAAACGACCCGGCCTCTCCTCCACCAGCCAGCCCCGCTCCACCAGCCGCTTCAGCTTCCCCCGAGCGCCCTCGACGCGGGAAGCAACGGAGCTGTCCCAGCCCAGGGCCACCGCCGTCTGCCGAGCGGTCAAACTGCCGTCGGCCTCACCGAGAACGGTCATGATCCGCCGATAGTCCGCACCGAGAACATCCACCGGCACCCCGTCCTCCTTGCGGGCCACCGTCCTGCGCGGCACCGCCACCACCGGCTCCTCAACCCCGGCCCCGGCCGCCCCGCCGGACTCCATATCGACGCACGCGTCCTGCTCGTCCAGGGCTTCCAGATACTGTTCCAGGCCGATCACCCGGTGGTTCAGCACCTCTTCGGCCTCCGCGAGAGCGGTCCGCACCCGCTCGAACTCGGCCCGCCGCTCCTCCACCCGCACGAGCGCGGACTTCTCACGGCTCTCGAGCACGGCCCGCATCGACGGCATCGGCCACCTCCACATCACCCAGGACGAACATGACGGCCTCAGCCTGCCTGAAACACCCAGGGATCACGCCTGACCTGCGGAAACTCGCACATCAGATTCGGAAAAGAGACGGCTTCTAACGGGGATATACAAATTGTCCAGCCTGGTCGGCAGGGCCCGGCGTCGTGGTCAAAGGTCCACGACCGAGAGGGAGTCGGACGCGGCGTTCGCCACATAGGCCCGTCGGCCGTCCCGTGAGATGGTCACGCCGTGTGGAGCGCCGCCGACGGGGATCGGGGAGCCGATGACGGTCAGGCTGGCGGGATCGACCGTCAACAGCGTCTTCAGGGCGGGCATGGTGACCAGGAGACGGTGGCCGTCCGGTGACACGGCGAGGCCGTTCGGGGTGCCCGGCAGCGCGATGCGGCCGGTGACGGTCAGCGTGTCGGAGTCCACCACCAGGACGGCGTCGGAACCGGCGTCGGCGATGTAGACCCGTCCCCCGTCGGGAGCGGCCGCCACGGTGGCCGGGGCCAGGGCGTCGGTGATCGCCTCACCGACGACGGCACCGGTCCCGGTGTCGACGACCGACACGGTCCCGGACCCCGCGTCGGCCACATAGGCGCGCGTGCCGCTGGGCGCGACGGCGATCGCGGAGGGGGTGCCGCCGACCTCGACCGGTGGGTCCAGCACGGTCGACGTCGCGGTGTCCACGACGATGACGTGGCCGGTGGCCGAGTCGGCGACGTACAGCCGTTTCTCGTCGTGGCTCAACGCGATCGCCTGGGGACGGCCGCCCACGGTGATCGGTGCCCCGGCGAGCGCCGTCGTGGTCATGTCGATCACAGACACCGTGCCGGAGCCGGAGTCGGCGACATAGGCGCGCCGACCGTCCGTCGTGAGGGCCACCGCTACCGGCTTGCTGCCCACCCGCACCGGCGTCGGGGATATCTCGATCACCGAGAGGCTACCCAAACCGCTGTTGGCAACGTAGAGGCGCCGCTGGTCCGGAGACAGTGCGACGCCCCTCGGGAGGGGCCCGACGGGAACCTTCGCGATCATGGTGCGGGTCGTGGTGTCGATGACGTTGACCACGCCTGAGTCCACCGCCGTGACGAACACCTGGCGTCCGTCATCAGCAAACGCCACCCCTCCCTCCCGGCCCCGGACCATGATCAACTCCCCGACCACCGACCTGGTGTTCGTGTCAATGACCGAGACGCTGTCGGAGCCGCTGTTGATGACATAGACGGTCCGCCCGTCGGGGCTGACGGCCACGTCGTCCGGATCCCGCCCCGGCGTGCCGATGATGGAGACTTGCAGACTGATCCCGTCGAGCACCGCGACGCCTTGCGAGTGGGTGTTGGCGATGTAGATCTGCCGGCCGTCCGGCGTCACGGCCACGCCCTTGGGACGGTCGCCCACGGCCACGGGGGCGCCGAGCACCGCGAGCGGGCTCGTGGTGATCACGAGTACCGTGCCCGCCGTGAAGTCGGTGACGAAGACCCGGGTGCCGTCGGGGCTCACCGCCACCCCCTGTGCGATCTGCGGTATGGGGAGGGTTCCGGTGACCTGGCGCATTCCCGTATCGATCACCGAGAGGAGGCCGCCTCCGACGACGTACACGTGACGGCCGTCCCGGGCCATGGCCAGCGCGAACGCCCCCGGCACGGGGACGGTCCCGACGACGCTCTCCCCCTGCGTGTCGACCACGCTCACCGTGCCTGCGTCGGAGTTCAGGACGTACGCCTGCTGTCCGTCCGGCGTCACGGCGACAGCTTGGGCGCCTGCACCGGTGGCGATCTGTTCGGGCTGGGTACGGACCACGGCGACTGTGTCCGACCCGGAGCAGGTGACGCAGACACGCCGCCCGTCGGGCGATACGGCCACCGCCTCGGGGTGTGCGCCCACGGTCGCGGTGTGGGACAGGGTGGGAAAGGCCTGGAGGAATTTGTCCTCGCTTGCCGAGGCGTAACCGCGCTGGCCGTCCGGTGTCAGCGCCAGCCGGAGCGGGGCTCCCCGGAGCGCGATTCTCCGAAGCTCGGACAGGGAGGCTGTGTCGACGACGACGATCCCGCCCGCGAAGGCGTCGGCGACGTAGGCCCGACGACCATCCGGTGACACCAGGACGTCGGTGGGAAACCCGCCCATTGGGAGGGTCGCGGTCACCGTGCGGGAGGCGGCGTCGATGACAGTGAGGGTGTTCGACTCCGGTCCGGCAGCGAAGACCATACGGCCGTCCGGTGATATGGCCACGCCCTGGATGCCACTGGCGACCGGGATCGGGGTGCCAACAACGGTGTCGGTCGCGGTGTCGATGACTGCGACGGCGCTCCCGAGCCCCACGTAGACGGGGCCGCCTGGCACTGGGGAGGCACCGACGGCGATGGTGCTGTCGTGGAAGGTGATCGTACGAATGACCGTATCTGCGGCGGTGTCGATCACGGACACCGCTTCGGCGGCCTGTGCGACATAGACCCGCCGACCGTCGGGGGTGACCGCGAGTTCGATGGGGCGTGCGCCGATGGCGACGGTGCGCACGAAGGCCTTGGCGGCGGTGTCGACGACGTGGACGGCGTTGGTCGTCGGGCTGGCGACGTACAGGCGTCGGCCGTCGGGGGTGAGTGCGACGACGTCGGCATCGCCGAGGGCTACCGTGCCCGTCACCCGGTTGTCGCCGGTGTCCAGGAAGACGAGGGTGCCATCGTCGAGTGAGATGTAGAGGGAACGACCGTCCGGAGAGATAGCCAGCGCGCCCGGTCTGTGGTCGAGGGCGACGACGGCGGGGAAGGTATCGATCACTCGTCCAGCATGGGCGCGGTCAGGGACGCCCGCAATCGGGACGGAACCCCCTCACGGACCGCATACCGACGGCGTTCAGCAATCGAACGTGGCCAGGCTGTTACAGGCCACGTTGGTGACCCAGGCGCGACGGCCGTCGGCGGAGACAGTGACCCCGTGCGGCACGCTCCTGACCGGGGTGGGGTCCCCCCAGGAGGCTCAGTGTGGCGGTGTCGGCCTGGGCCAGGGACCCGGCTGCGGGCAGTCGGCCGCGACGCGCACACCGCCGATCTGTGGACCTGGCTCATCATCGCCGCCCACATCCAGCTCCGCCTCGCCCGCCCGCTCGCCGAAGACCTCCGCCGCCCCTGGGAACGGCCAACCGACCCCGTGTCCTAGCGGCCGTGTTCGACGAACGCAACCAGCGGATGATGCCCGAAGGTCTTCTTCCAGGTCGCGGTGGCGTTCTGCTTCTCGGAGTGGGCCAGGACCGACACCCCCTCGATGTCCACGACCATTTTGTCTTCCGCGTCCGGGCCGCCTTGCGGGCCAACCGCCAGACAAGGTTGCGGAGTTCGGCCCGTGCACGCCGGATCGCGGCGAGCAAGCGCACACGGCCCGGTGCCGGCCAATGTGTCGATCAGGCGGGAGACGGTGGGTTGGAGGTCACCGAGCCGAATCTCCCCGTTTCGCGTCCACGCCTTCCCGGCGTGCGCCGCGAGGGCGCACGCCGCGAAGCCCACCTGGTCGGCAGGGCCCGGCGTCGTGGTCAAAGGTCCACGACCGAGAGGGAGTCGGACGCGGCGTTCGCCACATAGGCCCGTCGGCCGTCCCGTGAGATGGTCACGCCGTGTGGAGCGCCGCCGACGGGGATCGGGGAGCCGATGACGGTCAGGCTGGCGGGATCGACCGTCAACAGCGTCTTCAGGGCGGGCATGGTGACCAGGAGACGGTGGCCGTCCGGTGACACGGCGAGGCCGTTCGGGGTGCCCGGCAGCGCGATGCGGCCGGTGACGGTCAGCGTGTCGGAGTCCACCACCAGGACGGCGTCGGAACCGGCGTCGGCGATGTAGACCCGTCCCCCGTCGGGAGCGGCCGCCACGGTGGCCGGGGCCAGGGCGTCGGTGATCGCCTCACCGACGACGGCACCGGTCCCGGTGTCGACGACCGACACGGTCCCGGACCCCGCGTCGGCCACATAGGCGCGCGTGCCGCTGGGCGCGACGGCGATCGCGGAGGGGGTGCCGCCGACCTCGACCGGTGGGTCCAGCACGGTCGACGTCGCGGTGTCCACGACGATGACGTGGCCGGTGGCCGAGTCGGCGACGTACAGCCGTTTCTCGTCGTGGCTCAACGCGATCGCCTGGGGACGGCCGCCCACGGTGATCGGTGCCCCGGCGAGCGCCGTCGTGGTCATGTCGATCACAGACACCGTGCCGGAGCCGGAGTCGGCGACATAGGCGCGCCGACCGTCCGTCGTGAGGGCCACCGCTACCGGCTTGCTGCCCACCCGCACCGGCGTCGGGGATATCTCGATCACCGAGAGGGTGTCGGAGCGGTTGTTGGCGACGTAGAGCCGGCGCTGGTCCGGAGACTGTGCGACGTCCGTCGGGAGGGACCCGACGGGAACCTTCGCGATCACGGTGCGGGTCGTGGTGTCGATGACGCTGACCGAGCAGGAGTTCCGTGCCGTGACGAACAGGTGGCGTCCGTCGCCGCCGACCGTCACCCCCTGCGGGCTACGCGGGACCGAGATTGGCTCCCCGACCACCGTCCGGGTGTTCGTGTCGATGACGGAGACGCTGTCGGATTCGAGGTTGGTGACGTAGACGGTCCGCCCGTCCGGGCTCATCGCCAAGCAAGACGGGAACTGCCCCACGGCGATCACGGCGGAGACCTGCAGGCTGAGCCCGTCTATCACCGCGACGTTGTTGCTGCTGGTATTGACGACGTAGATCTGTCGACCGTCCGGGGTCACGGCCACGCTCTGCAGGCCGCTGTCACCACCGACGGCGACAGGGCCGCCGAGCACCGCAAGCGGGCTCGTCGTGATCACGACGACGGTCCCCGTCGACGAGTCGGTGACGAACAGGCGGGTGCCGTCGCGGGTCACGGCCACCCCCTGCGCGCCCTCCGGCACGGAGAGGGTTTCGGTTACCTGGCGCGTCCCCGTGTCGATCACCGAGAGGAGGCCGCCTCCGACGACGTACACGTGACGGCCGTCCCGGGCCATGGCCAGCGCGACCCCGGGTGCAGGGACGGTGGCAACGACGCTCTCGCCCTGCGTGTCGACCACGCTCACCGTGTCCTCGGCGGAGTTCACGACGTACGCCTGCTGTCCGTCCGGCGTCACGGCGACAGCGCTCGCACCCGCACCGGTGGCGATCTGCGCGTCCTGGGTACGGACCACGGCGACCGCGTCCGCTCCGGTGCAGGCGACGTAGACCCGCCGCTCGTCGGGCGATACGGCCACCGCCTCCGGGCGAGCGCCCACGGTCGCCGTGCGCGTGTGGGTGGGGAACTGCTGGAGGGAGCCAGGCTTGAGGGCCGCGGCGTAGCCACGCAGACCGTCCGGGGTCAGGGCCAGCCGGAACGGGGCCCCCTGAAGCGGGTTTCTCCGCAGCTCGGAGAAGGTCGCGGTGTCGATGACGGAGATCGCGTCCGCGTCGAATGCGGCGACGAAGGCCCGACGACCGTCCGGCGACACCACGACGTCGAGAGGGCCACCGGGAACCGGGATTTTCGTGATCAGTGTGCGAGTGGCCGCGTCGACGACGGCGACCGACTCGATTTCGCCGCCGGCGGCGAAGACCAGGCGGCCGTCCGGTGACACTGCCGTGCTCACGATTTCCACGTCGACCGGGACCGGGGTGCCCACCACGGTGTCGGTCGCAGTGTCGATGACCGCGATGTTGACGGTGTCCATGGCCACGTAGACGGGGCCGCCGGCCACCGGGGAGGCCACGAGTCCGGAGACGTCGCCGCTGAGGGGGATCGTACGGATCACCGTGTCCGCGGCGGTATCGATCACGGACACTGCCTGGTTGTCCTGGGCGACATAGACCCGCCGGCCGCCGTGGGTGACCGCGAGTTCGCGGGGCTGTGCGCCGACGGCGACGGTGCGCAGGAGGGTCCTGGTGGTGGTGTCGACGACGTGGACGGCGTTGGCCGTCGGGCTGCTGACGTACAGGCGGCCGTCGGGGGTGGGGGCGACGAAACCGCCTTCGCTCAGGGCGACCGTGCCCGTCGTCCGGTTGTCGACGGTGTCCAGGAAGAGGAGGGTGCCGTCGGTCAGCAAGACGTAGAGGGAACGGCCGTCCGGAGAGATCGCCAGCGCGTCCGGTTGGTGGGCGAGGGCGACGACGGCGGGCAGGGAATCGATCACTTCTTCAGCATGGGCACGGCCGGTGATGCCCGCAATCCGGGGCGCCCCCCGCCCCAAGGTCTGCGTACCAACGGACGTTCAGCAATCAACTACCGCCAGGGAGTTGGAGGCGGCGTTGGTGACCCACGCGCGGTGTGTCGACGGCCGTGACCGTGCCCGCGTCGGGCTGCGCCATGTAGAACAGGCGGCGCGACGCTGTCGCTCGGCGCTTCCGAGTCGCTCATAGACGCGGCGCCCGTCGGGGAATGGGGCCGGTGCTCGAAGTCGGCACGTCTTCAGAATGAAACCGGGCCGTCGGCTCTGCAATCTCGCAGGTCCACCGCATCCTCAATGGTGTACGAGAGTCACGAGCTTCAAAGGTCTACGAGAGTCACGGTGCCCGAGCCCGCGTTCGTCACGTAGGCCACCAGGCCGTCGGGCGCGACGGCGACCCGGTGCGGCGCCGCGCCCACCGGGATCGGTGGCTCGCGCAGCTGTAGGGTCGCGGTGTCGATCACTGCGAGGGCGCCGAGCGCGGGGAGGGCGGCCATGAGGCTCCGCCCGTCCGGGCCCAGGGCGAGGCCCTGCGGGGCCGCGGGCAGGTCGGCGCGGCCGGTCACCGCGAGCGTGGCGGTGTCCGTGCTGAGCACCGCGTCCTGGCCGGGGTCGGCGACGAAAAGGCGGCCTCCGTCCGCGGTGACCACCAGAGCGGAGGGTGCGACCCCGACCGGGGCGGGTGCGCCGGTCACCTGGCCGAGGGCCGTGTCGATCACCGAGACCGTGCCCGAGCCGGAGTCCGTCACATAGAGGTGCGCGCCGTCGGGCGAGAGCGCCAGGTCCGCCGGAATGCCGCCGACCGGGATCGGCCGGCCCGCCACGGCGCCGGTGGCCGTGTCGATGACGACGACATCGCCGGAGGCCTGGTCAGCCGCGTACAGGCGGCTGCCGTCCGAACTGACGGCTACGGCCTGCGGGCGGCCGCCCACGGCGATCGCCGGGCCGGTGGTGTGCGGAAGCGAGGCGAGATCGATCACGGACACGGTGCCGTCCGAGGAGCCGGCGACGTAGGCGCGCTGCCCGTCCGGGGCCGGCACGACGTCCAGGGGCCGGCCGCCGACGGGTACCTGCGTCACGTTGGTGTCGACAGCGGTGACCACCTCCGCCTCGGAGCCGAGGACATAGGCGCGTCCCCCGTCCGGGCTCAGGGCCAGCGCCGCCGGGAACGGGCCGGCGGGCAGGAACTCCAGGGAGGTACGCGTGGCGGTGTCGACGACCTCGACGGCTCCGGCCCCGGCGGAGGCGACGTAGAGCCGTCGGCCGTCCGGGCCGACCGCACAGGCCTGCGGGGTCCGGTGAACGGGGATGGCGTCCCCGGTCAGGGTCCGGGAGACCGCGTCGACGACTCTGATGGTGTTGGCGCTCGGACAACTGAGGTACACGTGCCGTGCGTCGGGACTCACGCACACGTACTCAGGTCCGTCGGGCACCTCGATGGTGGCGGTCACCGTGAGGCTCACGGTGTCGACGACGGTGACGCCAGTATCGGAGTTGCAGACGAACGCCTGTCTGCCGTCGAGGCTCACCGCCAGCGCGGGCGTGTTGGAGCCCACCGGCACCGGCGCGCCGACGACGGTGAGCTGAGCGGTGTCGACCACGAGGAGCGAGTTGGTCGCCGCGTCCGTGACGTAGACATGTCGGCCGTCCGGGCCGACCGCGACGGCCGTGGGGCTCCCCACCGGGAGGGTGCCGGTGACCCGGGCCGTGGCCACCTCGATCGCGGACAGCGCGCCGGAGCCCGCCACGTACACATGTCTGCCGTCCTTGGAGGCCGCCACCGACTGCGCGGCCATGACCGGGACCGTGGCGGTCACCGTGCCGGTGCGGGTGTCGATCAGCGACACGTCGTTCGAGCCGGTGTTGGCGACGAAGAGCGTCCCGCCGTCCGGCGACACGTCGATCGCCACGGGTGCCTGTCCCGCGGTGAACTGTGTTTCGCCCGTGCTCATCACCGCGAGCGCGTCCGCACCCGTGGTGGCGACCAGAAGCCGCCGGCCGTCGGGCGAGAGGGCCACGCCCTCGGGCTGTGGTCCCACGGGCCGGGAGAAGGTCCGGGTGTCGAAAGGCACCACGAGCTTGGTCCGGAATCCCGCGGCGTAAGCCCGGTGCCCGTCCGGGGTGCGCACCATCTCGGCGGGCGGCCCGCCGACCGGGATCGTACGGACGACCACCAGCCGTTCGGTGTCGATCACGGAGACGGAGTCATCCTCCGCGTTGGAGACGTACAGGCGTCTGCCGTCCGCCGACATCAGCGTCTCCTTGGGGAAGTCGCCGACAGGGATCGTGGTCAGTACGGTGCCGGAGGCGGGCTCGACCACGGAGACGGTGCCGTCCTGGCCGTGCACCACGAACACCCGCCGACCGTCCGGGGACACCGCCAGGGCACGGGGGAACGGCATGACGGCGATCGGCGGCATCGCCAGCGGCGTGTCGGTCTCCGCGTCGATCACCCGGAGGGTCCCCCCGGTCAGGTCAGTCACGTACACCTGACGGCCGTCGGGGGCGATGGCGACGCCGAGCAGGTCGCCTCCGAGGCCGATGGTACGGATCACCTGGCCGCTCGCCGTGTCCACCACCGCGACCTGGCCGACGTCGTTGTAGGTGATGTACAGGCGGGTGCCCGGGGGTGTCAGCGCCATTTTCAGTGGTGCGGCGTCCAGGGCGACCGTTTCGACGATGGTGTCGGTGCGGGTGTCGAACACGAAGAGTTGGTTGCCCGGGTCGCCGGCGACGTAGAGCCGGTCCCCGTGGGGGCTCATGACGGCTGCTCTTGCGCCTGGGCAGGCCAGCTTCGCGATGACCGAGTGGCTCGTGGTGTCGACCACGAACACCGCTCCGGTGTCGTCGGGGCTCGTGAAGTACAGGCGCCGGCCGTCCGGTGCGATGGCCGCGCCGAACGGCCGCAGGTCGAGCGGGATCGGGGCGGTGCTGGGGTTCACCATCTGCCCACCGTGAAGTCCGTCCGCCGACCGGTGGGCGCCGACACCCCGGGCGCGGCCAGTCGGCTCCGGTCCGTCGCCGGAACGTGTGAAGCCGCGGCGGGCGGCGTGTCGGCCGCGACCGGCGCTGGTACTTCGTCTGTGCTGCGGCGGGCGCCGCATGCCGCGCGAGGACCGGAGGGAGATCTGATGCGATTTCGCGACCGCATCTTGCTGCGCCTGCTCGATGCGGGGGAATGCGCAGCCCTCCTGACGCCCGAGGTGGGTGACCGGCTGCTGCACGCGGCGTTCACCGCCGAGGAGGCGACGGTCGGGCCCGTCACCGGGGTGCAGGCACGGCAGGTGGCCCTCATGCCCACCTCCGGAGTGGTGCAGCCCGTCGAGGCCCACATGCACGGCGTGCAGTCGGGCCAGCAGTGGCGGTTGGCCGCCCAACTGCCACTCGCCGGGCCCGTGGTGGGCGCCGACGCGCGGCTGGATCTGACGCTGCTGGCGCCCCTGTCCGGGGTACGCACCTCGATCACCCAGGCCGAGATGCGGGACCTGCGAGGCATCGCCGACCTCGACGCGGTGGACGCGCGCATCGTGGCGGAGGACGGCGCCCTGCCGGCGCCGGGCGAGGCGCTTCAGCAGCGGCGGCTGAGCGCGCTCATCGCCTCTCTGGAGGACCGGTTCACGACCAGCGGCGAGGCGCCCCTGGGCACCCTGCTCCGCAGCCGACCACTCACCTTCGAACAGCTGCTGGCGGAACTCAGCCCACCGCGCAGGCCGCAACGGCTGAGCCTGAACTTCGTGGAGGACTCCACGAAGCCACCCGCACCGGCCGACTTCCCGGTGCAGTGCCTCGGCTTCGCCGTCGACGAGCCCTTCGGCGATCTGGCCGCGCGGCTCGCCGAGATCCAGACCGGCAGGGCGCGGGCCGCGCCACATGCCGAACCTCCGCGGCCACCGGTCGGCACAGCCGTACGGACACCGCTGCCGGCCCTGATGTTCTTCCCGCAGGCCGCCCTGGACGAGCCCGACCTGCCGGGGACGGCTCAGGGGCCCAACCCGGCCGACACCGCCGGCGTGCGCACCGCCCGCCTCGACGAACTCGCCCTCCGGCTCCGGCCCCTCGGCATCGTGCCGGTGGCGGTGCCCTGACCGCACGGGAGTGCCCACGATGGCCCCAACCGACGAGATCGCACCCGAGTACCCGTACATCAACGTCACCATCGACACTCGGGGCATGCAGCCGCTGGCCCGCCGCGCCACGGGCAACATCGCCATCGTCGGCGCGCCCGGCACGGGGGTCACCGTCACGCCCAACATCCCCGTACAGATCGGCAGCGAAGCCGAGGCGCGTGAGCATTTCGCCGTCGTCGACACCAAGACGCGCGCGGTCACGAGCGCGGGGCCGCTCTACCGCGCCCTGTGTGCCGCGCTGCTCCAGGATCCGGCGCCGTCGCGCGTCTACGCCGTTCCCACCGGCCCCGTGGAGACCCCGCCCGGCGGGGGCGGCCCGGGCGGGGAGCAGCCCGCTGCTGCGGCACCTGACTACGACGCCGCGCTGAAGGCGACGGAGTCCCTGCCCGTGCAGCTGGTGTGCCTGGCCGGCGAGACCGGCGTGGACCAGCTCAAGCGGCTCAAGGAGCACGTGGACAACGTCAGCGAGGCGGGCTCCGCCCGGATGGGGGTCGGCATGGTCGACCCCGACCTCCCTCTCGACCCCACCGACGAGGACAGGGCCACCTTCGCCGCGGCTGCCGCCAGCACGTACACGGACGTCAAGAGCGGCTCCAGCCGGATGATCCTGGTCGCCGCGCGCGTGGAGAAGGACAAGGAGACCGGTGAACAGCCCGATGTGGCCGCCGCAGTGACCGGCGCCATCGCCGGGTACCCCCCGCACGCGAGCGTGCTGATGAAGCAGGTCCGCGGTTTCGGGATCCCGCTGGCCCGGCAGTTCAGTGGTACGGAGATCAAGAACCTGGCCGAGAAGCTGATCATCCCGGTCATCGACCCCGAACTCATCCCCGGCGAGGGGCTGTTCCTCGGCTCCGGGCACTGTTTCACGACGGAAACCTCGAAGCTGTTCGTCGACATCGTCCGGGTCCTGGACCACATCGAGTTCCAGCTCAAGGCCGGACTGATCGGCTCGATCGGCGAGACCCGCATCGACCGACTCGGCATGCAGGGCCTGAAGTCGCGCATCAACGGCATCCTCAGCCCCCTCCTCACATCCGGGATCATCGCCGGCTACACGATCGACATTCCGCTGCTGCCGGTCCTGGAGGCGGAGGAGTCCGCCCGCACGCCCGGACAGACCAGCACCCTGAGCAGCGCGCGCCGGGACCGCACGGTCGAGGTGCTGCTCTCCGTCACCTACGCCGGCGCCGTGCACTTCCTCGACATCAACCTCGCGCTCAAGGCCTGAGTCCACCGGAGGACGCTGTGACCACTCCTGCACCCGCATCGAGCGACTGGACGCAGTCGCGGCTCGCCGTCATCGTGGAGGGGCAGACCGCGCATCCGCTGACCCCCGTGGACTCCTTCGCCCCCCAGTTCAACCTGGGCGGGGAGGTCATCCACTCCCTCGAAGCCACCCACGTCGGCTACGTCGCCCATCCGGCCAACTTCACCTTCACCATGACCGTGAAGGCGATCGGCGGCGCGTCCGCCTCGCTCACCCAACTGGCGATGAGAGGGCAGGAGTTCTCCATCGGGCTGTACGAGGCCAAGGGGAGCACCGGCCAGTGGGACTTCAAGTCCATCCTTTTCAACAAGTGCCTCATCACCTCGGCCAACCCGTCCAACGCGGTTCCCAACGCTGCGCCCACCGCGACGTTCTCCGGCGTCGCCCGCGAGGCCGTGGTCGACGACGGCATTGAGCGCACGCTGCCTACCCCCATCACCTGACAGCGCCGCGGCGCGGACGGCAACCATGATTCCGGCGCACCCAGGAGGACCCGATGAACGACCCGACCGGACAACCGGACGGCACCCGGCCTGACGGCCACGGCGCCGAGCCGTGGGGCGGCCGCGTCCGGCAGACCGGCACCGCTCTGGTACGCCGGGACGAACTGGTCGTGCCCCTGGAGGGCAGTCAGGCCGAACTGGCCCTCGCCGGACAGGACGGCCGGCACGACATCCACGTACATCTGCCGGTGACCGTCGAGGTCGTCGGCGCACTCGACTCGCTCGCGATCCGCGACGCGGTCGACGACGCGCTGCGCCGCGTCCGCCATGCCATGGACGCGTACACCGAGCGGGGCTGAAAGGTGTCTTTGCACGTGCACGTCCCCATCCGGGTCACCCTCGTGGAACCGGTCACCGGGCACGAACTGACGCTCCTGGAGCGGGCGGTCGGCGACGCCTGCCGCACCGCCCTGCTCACCGCGCGCCGCGAGGTCCTGGACGTGCGCGGATCGGGGCGCCGAATCGTTGTCGACCGCCCGGATCCGGTCTTCACCGGCCGACCGGCCCCACAGGAGCTGCGGGAGCGCGCCGCTCGGGCGGCCACCCGGGGCGTGACCGCCGGGATCTCGGCGTCGGGCCTGCTGCGACGCTGGCCGGCGCCGTCCGTGCGCGCCGAGCCGTTCGACGCGTCGCGGCTGGGACGGGACGAGGACGGGGCCACCTACCGGACCCCCTCCTACGACCGGCCCGGCAAGGAGGAGGCCGTCCGGTTCTTCCATCAGCGGGGCGACAGGCCGGCCCCGGGATCGTTGCGGCCCGCCGCCGGGACCGTCCTGACGGTCAACGAAGCCGCTGCGGTCGCCTGGAGCGAACACCTAGACCGGTCGGGCGCCGTGTGGCAGCCGGAGATCCATGGCTGCCCCGGCTACGCGGGACTGGTGAGCGCCGAGGGCCGGCAGCGGCGCGCTCTGGTGTGGATCAGCGACGTGACCGCCATCGATCCGGTCGGGCAGCTGCCGAAGGGCAGTTATCGCGAGAACTGGCAGGAGCTGGACTTGCTGACATGGCAGCCGCGCCCGGGGGGCCGCGTCGGGTTCCGCCAGGCCACGGTCACCGGCGGCCTGGCCCCGTATCACGACCTGGAGCGCACCGAGCGCCAGGGCACGGTGGAGGAGATCGAGAAGCTGATCACGGAGCTGCTCGACGCGGGCCACGAACCGGCCGGCCATCCCCTCCGCCAGGCCGCCGCCCGGCGCCGCTATGCCGAACTGATGCTGGGCGGGGCCAGGGAGCCGACGGTTCTGTTCCGCCTGCACGGCGATCGCCGGATGTTCGCAGTGCTGAAGGCCACGACTCCCTCGCCGATCCGTTTCGTCACCGCCCTGCCACCGGCCGGCCTGGAATCGAGGGCAGCGTCGCCCGGCTCCGGACCGGCTGCCTCCGGCCGTAGGCCCGCATCCGGTACCCCGGCCGCCTCCGGATCCGGGACCAAGGCCGCACCCGCACCGGCCCGCGCCCCCGTGCCCGGGACCAGGCTCGGCCCTACGCCCAAGCCCAAGCCCGCGCCGGCAGCACCCGCACCCGGGACCAAGCCTGCGGTCCCGGCCAAGCCCGAGCGCGGGGCCACACCGCCGGGCACCACGAAGCCTGAGCCACAGCCCGGTTCCGCGTCCCCGCCCGGACCCGGGGTCCCCGCCCCACCACCGACTCCGGGCGAGGCTCGGCCCGAGCGCGCCGTACCCGGTGCCGAGGACGCCGGCGGGGCCGCAGCGGGCGGCTCGCTCCCCGAAGGGCCGGAACGCGTCTGGCCGGGGACGGACGCCCCGGGCGAGGACGTGGTGTGCGCCGCGTACGAGGGCGAACCGGCGTTGACCGCGCTCGTCAGCCGCCAGGACGCGCTCGCCCAGAACATGCGGCGCGTCGCGCGCCTGCTCGACGTCGATGAGTGCGCCCATCCGGGTATGTTCACCCTGAACTGCGCGAGGGCGGTCGCCGTCCGCGCCCGCGGAGTGGGGCTGGCCTCCGTGCGCAGCCCGGTGACGACCCAGGTGGCTGTGCGGGCCGACGGCGGGGGCAACAACGGCTTCGTCGACGTCCGTCCCGGCCAGGCGCCCGAGGTCGAGCAGCTGCGCATCCTGGCCCGGGCGGTCGCCCTGCTGCGCCGGCTGGCCGACGACATCGTCGCGGCCTACCAACTCGCGGAGAACGCCCCGCTGATCCGGCCGCACCCCGGCACTCCCGGGCCGCAGGCAGCGGCCTGGGCCCTGCGGTTTCTCACGGACGTGCACGGCGTGCTGTCCGACAGCTGCATGCACCTGTACGCGGAGACCTGCCGCGTCCTGCTGCTCCAGCAGCTGCGCTCCTCGGGGGCCGCGATCGCTCAGCGCCGGGGGCCGAACGCCGAAGAGACCCTGGACCACTTCGCCCGTGTCCTGGACATCCTCGGCGGCAGCGCGGTGAAACTGCTGGTGCTGCGCAGGGCCGTACGGCATGCCGAGCGGATCGGAGCGATCGGAACGGTGCGAGAGGTGCTGTCCCGGCGACAGACCAGGTATCACGCGGGCGATCACGAGTACGACTACGCCAAACCCGCCCCCATCGGCGAGGTGAACCCCCGTACGCTGTCCGAACTCGTCGACGCCCGGATCGAACGCCGGGGCACCGGCTACGCGGCGGTGGAGGGCGGCCGGGTCTGGACGCCTGAGGATCTGGAAAGGGGCATCCTCTCCCGGCGCACTCTGGTCAACCAGGTCGACCCGCTCTACTTCCAGGTGGAGGACATCGAGCGGGTGTTTGCCTCGGCCCAGGGCGACCCCGGCTTCCTGCGGCGCCATCTCACGGAGCTGCTGGGCACGTTGGCCGCGGCCAACGAGGAGATGACACGCAAGGCCACGGAGGCGCACAGTGGCGCCTTCTTCGCCCTGGAGGCATCCCAGTTCGTGGCCCGGACGGGCGGAAAGGACGCCCGCGGGCTGTGGTTCGCGCTGTCGGGCATCCACGCGATGTCGGACGACGAACTGCGGCCTTACGCGGGAGACGTCCCGGAGTACGCGGAGGGGGTGAACCTCGCGATCGGCCGGAAGGCGGGCTTCGACGCGGTCAAGCAGGTGTTCGCCACCGCGGGGATCACTGTGCTCGCCCTGCTGTGCGCTCCCCTGGGGGCGGCGCTCGCCGGAGCAGTCACCTCGGCGGTGAGTCTGGGCCTGGCCGTGCACGAGAACCTGGGGGCGCAGGAGAAAGTGGGGCTGTACCGCGCCCTGGAGGATCCCGAGGCGCTCCAGCGGTGGCAGGACGTGGAGTTGGCCGAACTGATGGCGTTGATCGGCCTCGCCTTCTCCGTCTTCGACGTGGGCAGTGTCGCCGGGGGTGCGACGGCGATCGCTCGCGGGGCGACCGAGGCCCTGCAGCTGGGCCGGCAGGCCGGTGCGCGGGCCGCGGTGAGCACGGTGGCCGGGAGCGCTCGGCGCACCATCGTGGCCGATACGACCGAGCAGATGCTCAGGCACGCCCTGCGCGAGGCCGTGACGGCCTTCGCCGTGACGCAGGTGATGGACGTGCTCGCGGCCCGCGTGCTCGGCCCCGTGGTCACGGACTGGGCCCGTGAACAGGGGCTGCTGCACGGGACGTCGGACCGGCCGGGAGAAGGGGGCGCCTGATGGCCACGCTCGGCACTGCGGGCGTCGACCGGGGCGCCCTGCTGGAGCAGCTGCAGCGCTGGGGTCGTACAAGTCCCGAGATGCAGGGGATCATCCGGGTGCTGGGCGCTGCGCACGGCGGGAGCAGGGCCGAGGAGCTCGCATACGACCTGGCCAGGGTCCTGCTGATGCGCGCGGTGGGGGTGCACGAGCGCCGGCTCGACGTCACGTGCGGCACCCTGCACGACGTACTGAACAGACTCTTGGGAGACCGGGAGGCGCTGCGCGGGGCAGGGAGCGCGGCACGCGGCGCCGCGGCGCGGGAGGCGGACCTACGGACGCTGGTCTCCGCCCTGGACGAGCTGCGGACGCTGGAACAGACGGTCACCTGGATGCTGGGCGACAGCGAGCACGATCTGCGGACGGCCGTACGCAGTCAACTTCAGACGGCGGCGGGCCCCTCGCGCTCGTCCGCTCCCGTGCCCGAGCCGAGTGCCCGGGCCGTCCGTCCCGGCGGCGCGGGCACCACCGCGCCGCGTCCGGCACCGGGGACCGGAGAGGCGGCCGTGGCGGCCGGCAGGCGCCTGTTCGAGGCGATCGAGGCGCATCCGCCCGCGCCGAAGCGGGCCGGCCGCACCGGCCCCCACAAGCCGTACACGGCCGAGCAGTTGGGCCGGCAGTCGAAGGAGGTCAGCGCGGCGGCGCTGGCGTTGGTGGACGCCTTCCGGGCCGAGCACGGGGACCGGGCGGTCGCCGCCGCGGTCCGGAACATCCTGGCCGGTGCCGACGATCTGGTGGAGCGCAACCGGATGGCCATCGCGGTGCTGGTCGCCCATGGCCGGCTCAGGCCGGGACGTGCCGTCCCCCGGCGCGGGCCGCAGTATCGGGCCGGCGCCTATCAGGAGAAGGTGACCGGAACTCCCTTCGAATGCACCGGAGTTCTGCCCGCTCCGGTGGGGTCCTTCGAGACGGTCAGCATCGGCGGCATCGTCAACGGCTGGGTGCGGGAGGCAAAGCACACGCAGGCGCTGCTCTCGGAGTCGGGCCGCCCTCTGCGTGGCCGAGGCGGCCGGCCCTGGCAGCAGCACCGGACCGCGGACGTCGTGACCGAGATGCGCGGGCAGCCGCCGCTGACGGCGCGTGAACTGATCGCCGGGTACGAGGAGAAGGCAGGCATGCCGCTCGCCGCCGAGATGGAGCGCCAGCTCGTCTTCGCCCAGGACAACGGGCTGTACGGGGTGGAGTGGGTCACCAACTCGCCGGAGCTCAGGGACGAGTTCGAGCGGATCTTTACCTCCGAGGTGGGCACGCCCCGCTCGGCTGTGCGGATGTACTTCTCGGTGGTGAGGGACTGATGACCTCCTCCTCCCGGCTCGACGAGTTCCAGAGCCTGCCCGCGGCCATCATCACCGACGGCCTGCTGGCCGTACCGCTGTTCGCGGTGCAGCGGCTATCGCTGAGCGAGCGCTACACGCTGCCGCCGATCGGGACCCCCTCGTTCCGGGCCGCGGTGGGCAACGCCACGGAGACGGCCTCCCTGACGGCCCTGCTCATCGGGCCCCAGCGGCATGCCTGGATGCAGGCCCTGAAGCTGATGGCCGACTTCGCCAAACGCGGCGGAGCCCTCGGCCGCTTCACCGGTGGCAGGTACGCGGGGCTGGTGCTCGCGACCCGGATGGCGGTGCGCATGAACATGCACGTGACCGACCTGTCCTTCACGGCGTCGCCGCAACGCCTGGACACCACCGAGGTCACTATCGGACTGCATCAGGTGGCGCCGCCGGGTCCCGTCGACCTCCTCGTCGACGCGGGCGCCCTGGCGGCCTCGACCTTGACGGAGTTCCTGTGACGCGCGTCCTGCCCGCCGGGTACAGCCCGCTGCCGTTCAACCCCGCGCTCGGCCTGCCCCAGCAGGTTCAGGTCACGGCCGGCGGCCGGGCCCTCACCGTCAGCCTCGTCGCCATGACCGCCGACCTCGTGGCCACACTGACCATGGAGCCCACCGCGCTGGTCGTGGAGGGGGCGCAGGAGGAGGCCCGCCGCCCGACGTCCGCCGCGGACGCCCGGGCGGCTCTGGCCGCGCCGCCGCCGGAGAGTCTGACGACCGCCGCCGTGCGGCCGTATGTCGTCGTCGTGGACGCGGGCAGGGTGATCGGCTCGGCGCCCGTCGTCGTGGGGCGCCCGATGCCGTTCGGGACTTCCGCGAGCAGCAGCCTGCTGCTCGAAGTCCTTTTCCTCGATCTCCGGCTCGCGGCCGGTTCGCTGGTACAGCCCGGTGACGTGGGCAGCCGCGTTCTGGCAGGCGTACGGCTCCCGGCGGCCGACAGCCCGGTCCGGATCCGCCAGCCCGAGCACCCCGAAGGAGATCCATATGACCTTCTCGACTGACACGGCCGCCGGCCAGGTGGTCGGCTTCCAGGCCGGATGGGCCCTGGTCTTCCGCAAGGACAACGGCAAGGGCTTCCCGGACGAAAGCGCCCCCGCGCTCCGGCTGTCCCACGCCGACTACCCGGCCGAGCTCGCGATCGAGGCCGACAACAACCTGCGCGGAGCGACGTTCGACATCACCGTGGACGGCATGCGGGACCGCGACTACGACGCGATCGCCCACGGCGAGTACATGCACGTGGAGATCCGTCTCGGCTGGTGGGATCGCGGACTGGGCTTCGTACAGGCGGCCCTAGCGGCCGTCGGAGCCGTCCTGCCGGGCGCCCCGGGAGGCGAGAAGGACGGCCTCGAGACGGTCCTGCACGGCCGGGTCCTCAGAGTGGAGCGCGCCCACGGCGAGTTCACCTACCGGGCCAGGTTCTCGGGCATCGACTCCGCCTTCCACCGCATGCGGTGCCGGAAGCCGCAGCATCCCATCAACCCCAAGCTGCGCACCGTGATCGGGTACGCGACGGAACTGTGCGTGACGGACACCGCGGTCGGTATCCCGGTCGACGGCGAGGGCCAGGACATTCCGGTCGAGCGCAAACTCGAGGCCGGCGCCGCCCAGTCCGTGGTGGAGCTCCTCGGGCAGGTGGCCCAGCTCACCCACGGCGGCCCCGAGCGGTTCAAGGTGCCGATGTTCCTGCGTCTGGGCCGGCTGCACGTGGGGCGCGCGAAGGGCAAGGTCAAGGACGGCCACCGCTGGGAACTGACACCGCAGACCGGGCTGGTGGAGAGCCGTCCGCTGATCGAGCCCGACCCGGACGCGATGCTGCTGGGCTCACCTTTCGCCACGCCGAAGGTGCGGCGCTTCATCCTCACCCTCCTCGGCCGCCCGGACATTGCCGTCGGCGACGTGGTACGCGCCGATCTGCCCAACCCTTCGCCTGCCGGCCTGACCGGCACGCTGGCGACTTCGGCGATCGGCCCGCTGGGCGATGTCTTCACCGGCCCAAACGACCGAAACCCCCTCGACTACACCGTCGTCGGCTTCGTGCACAAGCTTGGTCCGGCCACGGGCTTCGTCACCCGGCTCACCGTGCAGTGCGGGCCCGCCGACGACCGCCCGGCTCTGGGCACGCGGTCGGGCAGCAGCGACGAGGCGTCCCGGCTCGCGGCCGCCCTCGCCGAAGAGCGCCGGCAGGCTGCGGCCGAGCGCCGCACCCACGAGGTGGGAATGGTCCGCAGACAGGACGTCGCCGCCACCTTCCGCGACGGCCACGACGTCCCCGCCCAGTCGCTCGCCGTCGACGAAGGGCTGGCCGACACGCCCTCGCCCAACGTCCCGGCCCGGGCCGCGCCCTCGACCACACCCACCCAGCTGGTGGACAAGCCCTACCTCACCCCGTACGCCTACGGCGGGACGGGCCTCGTCGTGCCGCACTATCCCGGGATGCGCGTGATGAGCCTGCACTACCGGGAGGAGCTCCAGAACGCCGTCGTCGCCGGCGCGCTCTGGGAGGACGGCGCGGCACCGCGCTCCCACCTGGGCGACTGGTGGCTGAGTCTGCCGACGAACCTGGCTGGCACCGATGACTCGGGCGAGTCTGCCCCGGACCCGGCCTCCGCCCCCCGCCCCACTGGCCCGGCCAGCCACGACCTGATCAACGGACTGGGCAACCGGGTGATTCAGGTCGGCGGCCTGCGGATCACCGTCGGCCGGGGCCTGATGAAGCCCGTGGGCCAGCGCCCCGACGACGCCGCCGACGGGGAGCTCATCATCGAACACGCCGTCGCCAATGCCCGGATCAGCATAGACGGGCACGGCAACATCGAGATCAGCACTGACGCCAACCTCACGCTGGCCGCCGAGAAGATCACTTTCCGTACGAACTCCGTCGTGGAGGTGCCCTGATGCCGCCCGGTCCCCTCCTCGCCCCGTCCCCCGCGAGCGCGACGGCCCTCAAGCGCCGATGGCTGGGCCACGGCCTGGCCCTCGCACCGGTCGGAGCCGACAGCCTCGGGCACGATCTGGTTCTCGTCGGCGGGCGCGAACTCGCGCTGGTCGAGGGCGAGGAGAACCTGGCGCAGGACCTCGCCGTCGCGCTGCTCACTCCGCCCGGATCCGACCCGCTCCACGTGCGCTTCGGTTTCGACGGGCTGCACGTCCTCACCCAGGGCCTCACCCCTCCCCTGGCCCTGGAGATGCTGCGGCTCTCCGTGCTGCGCACGGTCTCCGCCGACTCCCGGGTGGCCGAGGTGCTCGACCTCACCCTGGAGGAGACCGGCCCTGGCACCCGCCGCTGGAAGGTGAACGTCGTGGTGCGCACCGTGGTGGGCGGGGTTGTGGAGACGGTGATCGGTGAGGTCACGGCGGATGACTGAGAGCGTGCAGACGACGGACCTGGAGGACCTGGCGCGGATCAGCGGAACCGGCAAGGCCTTCGGGATCACGCCGGAGGGGTTCGTTCCGAAACCGCTGGCGCGGCTGCTGGACGAGAAGATGGCCGCGGCGCGGGTGCTGTTCGGATCCGACGTGGATCTGACAGCGGGCAGCGCGCTGCGCAAGATCCTGGAGATCGTCGCCCTGGAGGAGGCGCGGACCTGGGTGCATCTCGGGCTCGCCTACGAGGACACCCGGGTGAGCACGGCGGTCGGTGACGCCTTGTCCCGGCTGGGCGAGGAACTGGGGCTGCCCCGCCCGCACCACCGGGCGACCGGCCAGATCCGGCTCTCCCTCGCCCAGGACCTCCCGGCCGATGTCCCCCAGCTCCCCCTCCAGCGCGGCGCCCGCCTGCTCACGGACGGGGGCCTGGAGTTCTTCGTCGACCAGGACGTGTCTCTCAGCAACGCCGTCCGCCAGGCCACCGTCCCGGTGACCGCACTGGTGCCGGGGCCGGAGTCCGACATCGACCCGCTCGGCTCCCCGGCGGACCGGATCGTGGGCTTCCGCCCGGAGGACCCCGGCACGGCGCTGCTGCGCCAACTGGCCGAACGCCTGGGCGCCCAGCCGGTGGTCGTCGAGCACACCACCGCGACCAGCGGCGGTGCGACGTACTGGAGCGACGCTCGCTACCGCGATCTGCTGCTGTCCTACCCGCGCAACGTGTGGTCCCCCGACGCCGTGCGTCTGACCGTCGCCCTCGTTCCGGGCGTGCGCCAGGTGCTGGTGAAGGACCTCTACGGGGGGCTGGACATCAACCAGCCCATCTTCGGCAGCTTCACGTTCCTGGAGCGGCTCTTCTCCCAGGAGCGCAGCCTCGGCAATCCGTACTTCTTCACCGTCCTGGTGGCGCCTGAGGAAGGCGCCATCTGGGAGCAGCTGCACGCCCAGGTGGAGGCGGCCGTAGACCAGGTCCGGCCCATCGGCATCGCCCCGCAGATCGACCGGGCGCGACAGGTGAGCGTGGGATTCACCTGCACGATCTCGGTGGAGGGGCTGCCCATCCCGGTGGGGCCGGGGGCCACCGTCCAGGCCGCCCCCGAGGCCGTCGCGCTCAAGCAGCGCATCCTCGACCGGGTACGGCGCCGGCTGCTGGCCCTGGGCATCGGCGAGCCCGTGCGCTACAGCGAGGTGATGTGGGCGGTCATGGAGGAACCGGGGGTTGTGGACGCCCGGGACCTGGTGCTGCGGCGCTATCCGCCCCAACTGTCCGCCGGTGAGCTGGCGGCCGCCGAGCCCGGCGAGGACCAGCCCGGCGCAGACCAGCCCGGCGGGAGCGGCACCGTCCCCCAGGCCCTCCGGCCGCTCCGGCCACTGGAGGACGTCCTCGTCGGCCCCACGGAGATCGCACAGCTCGTCGGCTCCCCGGACGACATCCGGATCGTGTGAGGCACGCATGCCGATGTCACCCGACCCGAGGGACCCCCGATGACCCTGCCCGGCAACCGTCTGCTGACCGACTCCGGTCTCGAGAGCGCCCTCGCAGCGCTGCCTCCCGTATACGCGGCAGGCGCCCGCACCCGCCTCCTGCCGCTGAGCGGCGGCCGACTGTCGGTCCCGGAGCACATCCACGAGCCGCTGCTGCTGATGCGGCTGCGCACCCCACTGGCCGATCAGGCCATCGTCGTGAGCTGCGCGCAGACCGGCGCCGAGGAGCTGCCGCCGCTGGTCTTCGCCCCCTTCTCCGGCCCGGGCACCCTGCTGCCGGTGCTGCTGCCCGCGCCGGAAGCCGAGATCACGGTCGCCGTCCACGAGGTAGCGGCGCCGCGCTGCCACGACCAGGTGCCGGACGAGACGGCACACGGACCGGCCCTCGCCCAGGACCGGGCCGCGGAGCTCGTCGAAGGCGTCCTGCTGGAGGGGGTGCTCGCGCGGATCGTGTACCTGGCCTCGCTGGAGAAGCAGCGGATGCTCCGGCAGGCCAGGGAAATCGCCGCCTGCCGGCACGTCGGACTCGCCTTCTCGGGCGCTCTCGACTCGCTCGGCCGCGATCTCGGCGTGTACCGCCTGCCCGACGAGGACGACGACCGGTACCGCGGCCGCCTGAAGATCTTCACCTCCTGGCGGCTGCCGACCCCCGCCGGGCTGGGGCGGGCCCTCAACGGCCCGGGCGCGGACACGGACGGCAACACCGGGCTGCCGGGCGGCTTCGGGGTCACCGCGCGATTCCGCCTGGTGGAGGAGCAGAACCCGCTGGCCCTGGCCATCTGCCTGGTCGATGTCGGCCCCGGCGGGGCGGCCGTCCGCGCCCAGGTCCACGAACTGCTGCGCACCGTGTACCTACTCGACCTCGACCAGCCGCTCCCGGCGCTGGTGCCGCCGGAGCAGCGCCGGGAGCTGGAGGATGTACGCCGGGTGCTGACCACCGAGGTGACCCGGCCCGCCGGCCCGCCCGAGGTGCGGCATCTGGCACCCTCCCTGGCGGTCTGCCTGGCCCGGATGGTCCGCCTGATGCGCGCGCTGGGCGATTCCGGTCCGGTGTCCCTGCTCCGCGCCCACGTGGAGAAAGCCGACCCGCTGCACGAACTGGGCCTGGGCGCGACACTCGGGCGGTTCGGCGCGCAGCGGCTGACAGCGATGGCCGCGGCCGTGGACGGGCTGGCCCGGGCCAAGTCGGAGCTGTCGGCGCTGGCCGCGACACTGGTTCCCCGTCCTTTCGCCGAGGACCCGGTGGGGCGCTGGCTGGCCGAGCCGTGCGGGCTGCGCACCGTGCATCCGCTGACCGACGACGCCTTCTTCGTCTCCAGCCTGCCCATGGCGGGACTCGCCATCGACGGGCCGTCCCGGATGGCCGTCGCCGAACAGGCCGGCTACCAGGCCGGGCACCGGGCGGACGCGACCTGGGGCGGCCTCCACCCGCTGGCCGGCGAGGCCGCGCACCGGGCGGCGACGCGCTTCTCCGAGGCAGGTCTCGGTCCGGCCCCCGCGCAGATCACCGGCGATGCCCTGGCCACCTCCCTACAGGACCTCTCCGGGCGGACCGGAGTGACCCCGCCCGAGGCACTGGCCCCGCTCGTCGCGGGCGACCTGCTCGCCACCGACGGGGCGGCTTTCGCCGCACAGGTCCTCGACGTGGTCGTACTCGACCAGATCGTCGCCTATCCGTTCACCGTGGCCGAGCTCGGTGCCCTCGGCAGCGGCGAGGCGCTGCGCGGTGCCGTGGCCGCGCGGGCCGGACTCCTGCTGGACAGCGGCTTCTACAGCGTGTACGGAGTGTTCGACCGCGAGGCGCAGCGGGTGCTGATGCTGGCCGCGGTGAGCCTGCTGCCCGGCAGGCCCCCCAAGCCGGGCGAGGCGCCGCCCGCCGAGTTCCAGTGGCTCGTCACCGAGGTCCCCCGTCCGCCCCTGCCTGCCACCGACGACCTGCCGCTGTCCCTGGTCAACTCCTCCGGCGGACGCATCCATGCCGTGGCGCAGCGCGAGGGGCTGGCCCTGTTGGTGTGCCTCGGCCATACCCGGCGCGGCCTGGCCGATCCCTACCAGGTGCGGGTTGAGCTGCCCGGCGACGCCCGTCTCGACCGCGAGCAGTACAGCTACGTGATGAACATCCTCGAAACCCTGTGTCCGCTGGGCATCGAGATCAACACCGTCGAACTGCGGCGCGATCACGTCGACTTCGGGGCGGACGTGGCGGGCGATGCCTTCCCCACGCAGGACGCATCGCGCACGTACCGCCGCTACCGGCGCAGGCGCGACGTGGGCAGCCATGCCGAGCGGCCGCTGAACGAGACGTAGGGAGAAGTCATTGGCGGACGACAAGGTAGTGGTGGTGCGGGGCGGGATCACGGCGACCGCGAGCAAGGCGGCTCAGCCCAACGAACTCGTGGAAGGCGCCAACAGCGGGAAGTGGACCGCCGGAGAGGTGAAGGAGGTTGCCTCCAGCACGCTCAGCGTGGGAGGGGCGTTCGTGCTGCACGAGGCGACGTGCGAGTTCGGCTTCTCCGGGGCGAACTCCAGTGGTGTGGCTGTGGTCGGTGCATCGACCGTGACCCTGCAGGCGAGTAACCGCCGTCTGCGGGCCGACGGCCGGGGCGTCCTGCTCGACGGCGACACGGCCAAGGACAAGTACGGCAACACGCTGGCGGCCTCCTCGACGGGGCCGCTCAGCTCCACCTGACCGTACGGATCAGGACTCCTGATACCTCACCCGGAATCCGGTGAGCGTCACCGAGCTGTCGTGCCCCGTGCCGCCGACATGGGCGGTGATGTAGTAGGCCGATTGCGGATCGATCTGCGCCACGGAGGGAGCGGGCTGCCTCTCGCGGAACGCCGCGCTCTCGGACGCCTGGATCCGCACGATCGGGGGCACTTCGCCGCCGCTGCCGTCCAGGCTGCGCCGGGTCAGATCGACTCTGACCTCGGCGGCCTGTGCGATCGTCCCGAATGCCTGGAAGCCCAGGATCCGCCCTGGGGCGGGCAGGGTGACGGGCACGGCTCCCGTGATCCCCACGGTGTCCACCTCGCCGCGCACACTCGCCTTGCCCGGGGTGGTGGACAGGTCCCAGTCCGAGGCGCCGCCGACGGGGGTCAGCAGCGGCGGGACTACGAGCGTGCGCTCGGCCCCGCCGACGCGGACCAGGGAGTCGAGTGCCGCGCTCACGGTTGTGAAGCGATCCCCGATCGTGTCGAGATCCTCCCCAAGCCGCTGGAACCGGATGTTGAATCCGTTGTCACCCGCAGCCGACACCCGGTCGACGGCGTCGATCCAGGGGGTGTGCTTGAAGGTACGCGCGAACGAGATGCCGAAAGCCAAGAGGACCACCTCCTCCGGCGCAGCCCGCCGTTGCTCCGGCCTGCGCCATTCCCATCGTCTGCCCTCCCGGTCCGGCCTGTCCACCGCAGCCGTCGGCGGCCGCCAGGGGCATGGCCGCGGCACGCCAAGTGGCGGACGCACGGCGGGGCTTCCGCAGCCGCAAGAGCCGTCCGTCGACTGGCCTGCCCCCGGCTCCGGGCGCACGATGGAGACATAGGCACTGGCGCCGCGGGTCCGACGCGAGTCCGCGTCACCGGCGCGAGGCCGACCGTGACACACACCGCTTCCCCTTCAGCAGCCAAGTCCCGTACCGCAACCGGCGCGAAGCCCCGGCCATCCGCCACCGCCAAGCCCCGAACCCGGGCGGCGCTCACGCCCGGCGGCACGGAATCGGAAAACCACCCCTGGAAAATACAGCTGGTCGACCACCCCCCGCGTTTCGAGTCGACGTACTTCCAGGCCGCGAAGAAGGCGGCGCACAAGATCCTCGCCGAGATGAGCGAGGACGACCTCCCCTACGGGCCCCGGCCTCCCGGCGCCGAGCACTGGGAGATGCACCACGGCGGCAGTCTGTGGGTCAAGGGGGCCAGTAGCTGGCGGATGTACCGCGCGCGGGTGGGCATCGAGTGGAGCATGCAGTTCTGCGCCGACCCGGCGAAGGTGGACCGGCTGCGGCAGGAGGCCGCCGAGCTCATCGGCGCCTTCCCGGACACCCTGCCCGCCCTTGGGGAACTGGGCTACAAAGGCGCCGAAGAACTGCTGCGCACTCCGATCACGGACGCCGACGGCGTCGAGCGGTGGACCGACTCGTTGTTCAACGCGTGCGTGCCGATGAGCCACGGCAACCACCACGGCATCCTGCCCACAGTGCCCGGCGAACACCACTACCCGTGGCCCGTCAAGGGCGCGGACTTCGTCCGGTACGACGACTTCCAGCTGTGGGTGAACCTGCCCGACGGCACCCACGGCGCAGTGGCGCCGGTGGACCGGCGCGGATCGGGCGACGGGCACGTACGCCTGGTGCACGCCCCCGAGGGGAGCACGGCGGGCGACACCCTCGCCAGGGCCCAGAACCTCGGGAAGATGGCGGTCTTCCCGGCCAACAGCCCCGTCGCCCTGAAGGCGTTCAAGCAACAGATCGAGCCCGGGCGGCGCACCGCGACCGGCCCCCTGGCCACGGCCACGGCGCCGCGGCGGGGCCGAGCGACCCGGCGCACCACCACCAGGCGCACCGGTTAGGAACGGGCATGCCACGCCGGATCGTCATCTGCCTCGACGGAACGGGCAACCAGGTCGGCGCCCGCCACCCGACCAACGCGGTCAGGCTGTTCGAGATGCTGGAAGCGGAGGCCCCCGACCGGCAACTCCTCTACTACGACCCCGGCGTGGGCACCATGTCGGCGGCCACGGCCCACGGACCGGCCGGCCGATGGCTCTCCCGCCTGACCGGCCTCGCGTTCGGCACTGGGCTGAAGGCCAACCTCGCCGAGGCCTACACCTACCTGATGCGGCACTGGCAGCCCGGAGACAGGGTCTACGTCTTCGGCTTCAGCCGTGGCGCCTACACCGCGCGCGCCCTCGTCGGGATGCTGAACAAACCGGGCCTCATGCGCCCCGGCTCCGAGAACCTCGCCCCCTACGCGGTGGCGAGGTACGCCTTCAACCAGGACATCGACAAGAGTGAGCAGGAGGTCGCCCGGTTCTCGCACGCCTTCTGCCGGCGCACCGAGAACGAGCCGCTGTGGGCGACCGTGAAACGCAACAACCCCCGGCAGGTCTCGCATCACGCCCTGCCCGTCGACTACCTCGGCCTCTGGGACACCGTGAAGGCAGCCGGCATTCTGCGCCTGGGCACCCTGAACTGGCCCTACACCCACCAACTGCCCAACGCCGCCCGCATCCGGCACGCCGTGTCCCTCGACGAAACACGCCGCCCCTACCGCGAGTTCCTGGTCACTCCCCGCCCCGAACCCCTCCAGGACACCGCCCAGGAGGTCTGGTTCGCCGGCGTGCACTCCGACGTCGGCGGCACCTTCGAACACGCCGAGAACGCCCCCCTGCTCTCCACCATCACCCTCAAGTGGATCACCGACGGGGTCTGCCGCGACCTTGACTTCCGCCCCGGCGCCTACCAGGAAGCCTGCGCGGTGACCGAGGACTTCGCCACCGCCCCGCTTCACGACAACGGCCCCCTCTGGATCCTCGTGGGCCGCCGCACGCGCCCGGTGCCCGAGCACGCGCGGCTGCACACGAGCGTCCGGCTCCGCCGGGAACGGGACCCCAAATACCGTACGGACCTGACCAATCCGGCGAATCCGGAGCCTTGGGCCGACCCCGACTGGACCAAGGCCCAGCCTCTGCCCGGCAGTTGACGCTACGGGCCGCGTGAGTCTCGGTCCGGTGCGGACCCGGCTGTGTCAGCCGCGGAACCGGCCACAGCGGGCCCGTCCCTGACCGCGCAAATGGTTAGACTTCAGCCGAACTTCTGTGTTTCTTGCTGGTCAACAGCCTTGCGGCGGAATAGCGAGGGTTTGGCGTGTGCGGCACAGTCTTGGACGGGCCGTCCCGCGAACGTGTAACCGTGCCGCATGCAATGACAGCGTCCCGAGCAGCTCGTTGTCGTGATCAACGACGTACCGACGAACGCCTAGGACCAAGAACTCGAGGAACTTTTCCTGCGTCCAGGAGCAGTGCGGCCAATTGCTGGCGGCGTCGTGCACTTCGAAGGTCGCTGAGAGGGCATCTCGCGGAAGTTCGTCCAACAGACTGAACCTTTACTGCCCAGCGCGCCCGTGACGGGCAATCGGGACCAGCAGGCCGACGCCCCGACCCCGGGCGTCCCACAAGAGCAGGCCATCGGGAGTACGAGCTACCTCCAGCCGAGGACCCGGCGCTCGGTCACAGCTGGTCCACGCACTCAGTGAACGAGCGGATCAGCAGGGCCCACGAAGCGCCACCGAGGAGACCCACGAAGCACACGGCCAGCGTTGGCCCGAGCAGCGCCTCGAGGATCTTGATAATCACGCCAGCGGCGATTCCCGCGGCCGCGAGCATGAGGGTTCTGTCGGCGTCACGCAGGCTCCGGTTCCATTCCACGACCCGGCGGATGGCGTCGGCACCCAGTGTGCGCAGGTCGTCGATTAGCGCGTCGACGGTGGTCCCGACGTGCCGCGCATAGCAGTCAGCGAATTCCTCGATCGCCATCGAGCTCTCCATTTCCCTCGTTCTCGTAAATCGCCCGCCGCACGCCGCGGCTAGGCGACACCGCCGCCGACCTGCTCGAGCGCCTCGTGCGTCGCCCGGAGCATCTCGGTCAGCCGCATGTTCGAGGTGCGGTCGTAAGCGGCGAGAATCGAGGAGATCTCGGGTGCGACGTTCACTGTCGGATCGGCCAGTACCGAGCACACGGGAAACTCGAGAGAGCCCTCGTCAAACCCTTGACGTACAGCATCGTCGAGCTGGCTGATGTACCCGTCGATGTTGTCGAGTGCGCCGCCGATCACGTCCGGGGCGGGGACACCGACAGGATCCATCTGGATCCCGCGCTGTGACAGCGCGGCCGCAAAGTCCTCGGCAAAGGCCATGAGCATCCTCCTGAGTCGACAACGCCGGCGTTGTTCGAGGAGCCGACCAAGCCCTTAGTCAGATACCACCCTGGTGCAAGCAGGAACTCCCGGGGCAGATAAATCACCCCTTTGACACTCGTGCCAGGTGCTCAGGATTACTGCCTTCGGCGTTTAAGGCGGCCCAGCCGAAACTGGAATGCGGACTTCACAAGGCGGGGCTTGCTCATGTGCCCGTGCCCGAGCTGGCCATGGCCTACTACGCGGACCTTCTGACGGACGAGGTGGAATCTCAGAAGCTGTTGTCTTTCCGTACTTGATCGCAGTGTTGTCGCTGGTCAGGCATGACGCCGGGGTTTCCGTGGCAGACAGAGCACGTCGTGTCGGCGTGGCTGTGGAGGTGCGGGATGCCGTCGGTGATCGGGCTGCTGGAGGAGCGGGAACGAGCTGCCGCTGAGCGGGTGGAAGTACTGCGGACCGAGGCGGACCGGGTTCTGGCCGCGTTGCGGGAAGCGGAACTCGACTGGGAGCGGTTCGTCGTGTCCCGGGAGACTGTGGTCGAGGTTCTCGCCGGCCCGGATGGTGTGTCGGAGGCTGACACGCTGGCATCCGGGGATCCTGAACCGTCGCCGTCGCCGTCGGGTGCGGTGCCGGGGTCGGTGGTGCCTGAATGGTGTGAAGGGCTCGTGGTGTCGGTGCTGTCGCCGGAGTATCAGCGGATCATGACGGTCCTGATCGCTGCGCAACGGGCGCTGTTCTGCCTGGAACTTGCCTCTGAGCTCGGGGTGGAGCCGGTGGCAGCGAAGGTGGAGGGAGTGCGGTCGAAGGCGAACCGGCTGGTGCGGCAAGGGTGGTTGGTCAAGGAGCCCTCGGGCCGGTTCGCGCTCAGGGCCGGCGTGCGAGGCGGCGGGTCATGAGCATCGTCATCGACCACAGGATCATCGCCTCACTGGAGTCGCACCGGCGCTCGTAGTCGCGGACCAGGCGCCGCGAGCGCAACAGCCACCCGAAACTTCTCTCCACCACCCAGCGGCGCGGCAGAACGCGAAATCCGCGCAGGTCATCGCAGCGTCTGACGACGGTGACGATCAGCTGGAGGACGGCCAGGGCCCAGGTGACCAGGACGCCGGTGTAGCCGCCGTCGGCCCACAGCTTCGTGATCGTGGGGAATCGCTCGCGCAGCGCGGGCAGCATGTCGGCGGCGGCCTGCCGGTCGGTGACATGTGCCGGCAGGACCCGGATCTGCAGGAGCAGGCCTATCGTGTCGCAGATCAAGTGCCGGCGCCTGCCATTGATCTTCTTGCCGCCGTCATAGCCCCGGCTGTCCGCCCCCACCACCGCGTCCGCCTTCACGGACTGTGAGTCGATCACCGCAGCCGTCGGCTCCGGATCGCGCCCGGCCCCCTCGCGCACTTTCCCCCGCAGCCGGTCGTGGAGTTCGGTGATCAGCCCGGTTTGGCGCCAGCGCCGCCAGAACGCGTAGACCCGGTCCCAGGCGGGGAAGTCGACCGGCATGTTGCGCCACTTGATCCCGTTGTCCACGACATAGAAGACCGCGTCCAACATCACGCGGTGACAGTAGCCCTCCGGCCTGCCGCCCCGGCCCTCCATCCACGCTGGCACCGGCAGCAACGGCCGAATCTCCTGCCACTCGGCATCCGTCAGGTCCGTGCCGTAGGCCCGGACCCGGTCGGGCTGGTCGGCTGCGTTCCCGAACCGGTGAACGAGGCAATCGCACGCACCGCCGGACGAGTTGAACCCAACAGCTTCGACCGCGTACAACGGTGACAACAGGGCCTCCTGGCGTGATCGGTGTCTCAGCAACTCCGAACTGCACCAGAGGCCCTGTCCTCATGCACGGCCACGACAGAATCACCCGCCCCGAGGGCCACTTTCGATCACACCGCACTCAAGATCGATAGGACAACAGCTTCTCAATCGGGTGTGTCCGCAGCACGGTTGGAGGACTTGTCGACTGCCGAACTGCGGGTGGCGTGGGAGTGGCTGCTGGCCATGGGGGTGCCCGAGCCAAAGGAGGCCCAGGCGGCATGGCTGGCCCCAGTCCGCCAGGGCATGTCCTGGCTGGTACGCAGGAAGGATGGTGTCGGGCTTGGCCAGACCTTGCGCGAGAGGGTGCTTGAGCGATTTGAGCGAGCCCTGTGCGCTCTGATCCTGGAGGTGCATGCCTATACCTCTCGGCCGCAGACTCGGGCGGCAGCGCGGGACCGCGTCGCGGCTGCCATTGCGGGGTGCGGGTCACGGGTCGTTGTGTCGCATTCGCTGGGAACGGTCGTCGCATACGAGACGCTCCATGCCTATCCCGATCTTGAGGTCGAACTCCTGGTGACGTTGGGGTCACCGTTGGGGCTTCCCTCCCTCAGTCGCACGCTCGAGCCCGCGCTGCGGCACGGGAAGGGAGCAAAGCCACACAGGGTGGGGCGCTGGGTGAACATCGCTGACGTGGGTGATCTAGTCGCTCTGCCGTCCGAGCTCGGGGGGATGTTTCCGGTGGACCTCCATCAAAGCGACGACATCGGGTTGCTCGACTCACACACGCTCGACGCCTATCTGAGCAGCGGAATGGCAGCTGCCGCTGTTGCTGCGTATCTCCCGCAGTGACCACCCATCCTGTCAACGGGTATGTGCCCATGATGTGATGCGGTGTTTTGAGTCCAGTGCGCCGCAGTTGTGAGGAGGGGGCGTCGCCAGTGCGCTCATTGGTCATTGGGGCCGGGGGCTTTACGCCGATCTTCATAGACGAGGACGACGTGGCCCAGGGCGAAGAGCCGTTCTCTCATCTGCCCAGCGTGGCCAGTGCGGTCCAGAACGCTGGATCAAGGTCCACGAGCTCCTCGGCCAGGGCGTCGGACTGCTCGACTGCGCCCGCCGCCTGGGCCTGGCCCTGAACACCGTCAAACGCTACGCCCGCATGCCCGAACCCCAGACCCTGCGCATTGCCCCCGCCTACCGGCCCACCCTCGTCGACCCCTACCGCGAGCACCTGCGCCGACGCCGCGCCGAGGAACCGGCCGTCCCGGTCACCCATCTCCTCGAAGAGATCCGGAAGTTGGGCTACACCGGCAGCGCGAACCTCCTGGTCCGCTACCTCAATCACGGCCGCGCCGAAGGCGACCGCCCCGTCACCACCCCGCGCCACGCCAGTCGCCGCCTGCTCACCGACCCCGAAAACCTGCGCCCGAAGGAAACGACCCTGCTGGAGAAGATCGCCGCGGCCTGCCAAGAGATGAGCGCACTCGCCGATCTCATACGAGGCTTCGCCGCCCTGCTGAAACCGGCCAAGGGCAACGATGTGAAACTCGCCGAGTGGATCACAGCGGCCCGTGCTGTCGGTCTGTCCCACCTGCGCAGTTTCACCAACGGCCTGGAAATCGACCGGCCCGCCGTCAACGCCGACCTCACCTCGCCCTACCACAACGGCCGGACCGAAGGAGTCAACACCCGCACCAAGAGGATCATGAGACAGATGCACGGACGCGCCGGATTCGACCTCCTCCGCCACTGCATCCTCCTGCCCTGACAGACACCCGGTCCACCGACTACGGGCCGGACCCGCTCGTTTGACAGACCCCGAACCGATCTCTTGCGGGCGCTCCGCGCCCGTTGCCGCGGCGATGCTCCGCATCGCCATCACCAGATGCGATTCCTCCCCGAGGGGTGAACCCCCGGGGTTCCTCGCAAGAGCACGCTGCCCCCGCCACCTGCGACTATCGCCCGTAAAGGCGTGTCACAGAGCAAGAAATCCTCCTCGCAGGCTCCATAGTCGTTCGCGTGACCGACAAAACGCCAGAGCCAAACCAATCAGACGAAAAGGGCAAGATCGAACGCGGATGGTGGAAGCAGCGCAGATGGGCTGCCGCCGAACTGGGCCCGTGGGAGCAGAAGGAGGGACTCCTCGCGAGGATTGCCGAACTGGAGGCGATCCTGGACGCCGTGGCAATGCGCGCGGCTGCGGACCCCGACCGATCCGACGTTGCACCGACCTACTTGGAAAAGGCCCGCCACGAACTAAGAAAGGCATGCGAAGCTCTCTCGCATCATGCTCATCCAGCCCTCAGAGGTGCGGCACACCTCGGTGTCGCCCAGTCGCATCTCGATGCCACCCAGAACCTCATCATCTGGTTGGCTTCCCCCGAGGACATCAAAGCAATGCTCCCCCAGTTGATCGCCCTGGCTGAGGAGCACTTCCCCTCCAAGGACCCGCGTCGCGTCCGCATCAAGGAAATCGCCAAAGTGGTCCAAACCAACGGCGAGCTCAGCTTGAGCCAGCGCGCCTTCCTTGCCGAGACGGCAAGCCTTGCGCGTCGTCTTCTGCACAAGGAGACACTACGCGTCCGAAGCTTCGTCAGGATCGTCACCGCTGTGACAGGCACCATACTGCTTATCGCGATCGGGATCGCGATCGTTGCCTACAACTGGCCTGGCATGGTCCCGTTGTGCTTCACCCCAGAAGACGGCGCAAAGTTCATGGTTGTCTGCCCCACGCACAGTAGCGCGAGCACCCCGAGCAAGCCGCACACAAACCAGATCGCCCAAACCGCTCAAGCCGGGGACTACCTCGTCATCGAGATTGTCGGCACGGTGTCTGCCGCCATCGCCTCGGCCGCGTCGCTACGTCGGATCCGGGGAACCGCGCTTCCCTATAACGTGCCGCTGGTCATCTCGGCCCTCAAACTGCCCACCGGAGCTCTGACAGCCCCGCTTGGGCTATTGCTCATGCGCGGCGGATTCGTACCGGGCCTCAGCGCGCTCGATTCCTCTGCCCAGATCATCGCGTGGGCCATTGTCTTCGGCTACTCCCAGCAACTGTTCACCAAATTCGTCGACTCTCAGGGCCAGGCGCTTCTGGACTCCGTCCATGGCCCGCACAGTCCACAAACAGGTGAGGATGCAAAGCCATGATGCGGCACCCTCGGCGGCAGCAAGGCTGACTCAAATACTCGTTGCCGATGCCACCTGAGGGGCCACGAAGTTTCCGGACAGGCACCCAATAGGGTTGTCCTGAACAAGGAAACGAGGAAGAAGTGGCGCCACCCAGTAAGTACTCGCCGGAGTTCCGCGAGGAAGCCGTCCAGATCGCGTTGAGGTCAAGCAAGACGATCTCCGAAGTCGCCCGGGAGCTTGAGCTGAACTCGGAGACGCTACGCGGCTGGGTGAAGAAGTACCAGAGGCAGCAGGAACCGGCCCCCGATGCGGAACTGACCGTGAACGAGCGGGCGCGTCTGAAGGAACTCGAACGACGCAACCGCGAGCTGGAGATGGAAGTTACCTTCCTGAAAAAAGCCGCAGCGTACTTCGCGAAGGATCCCCGGTAGCAAGCAAGTACGAGTTCATCGACGAGATGCGACTCGACACCGAGAAGTACGCATACAGCGTCGAGTTCATGTGCGGCCGACTCGGCGTCTCCAGATCCGGCTACTACGACTGGCGATCCCGCCCGGAATCCGCGACAGCTCAGCGGCGCGGAGATCTGAAATTGCTCATCGAGAAAGCCTTCGACATGTCCGACAGCACCTACGGGCACCGGCGCATCCAGGCCCAGCTGCACCGCTGGGGCGTCGCCGCGGGCGTGGAGTTGGTCCGCCGCCTCATGCGCGAACAGGGCCTGGTGCCCTGCCTGCCACGGCCGAAGAGGTTCAACCTCACTCAGGCTGCGGCCGGCCAGGTGCCGGACCTCGTCGGCCGCGACTTCACCGCGGATGCGCCCGGCGAGAAGCTCGTCGGTGACATTACGTATATCGCGACCGGGGAAGGCTGGCTGTACCTCGCAACGGTCATCGACTGCTGTACGAAGGAAGTCATCGGTTATGCGATGGACGACCACTACCAAACCCCACTGATATCCAGGGCAATCCGTAACGCGGCACGGAACAGGAACCTCTCGGCCGGCGCGATATTTCACTCGGATCGCGGAAGTAACTACATGTCAGCCGAGTTCGGGAGGACGCTGGACCGCTTCGCGCTCCGCAGATCTTCCGGCCGCACCGGGATCTGTTTCGACAACGCCATGGCCGAATCATTCTTCGGCGCCCTGAAGAACGAGCGCGTATCAAGGGTGACTTATCTGACCCGCGAGGCCGCCAGGCAGGACGTCACTCGCTACATCGAATTCTGGTACAATCACAAACGCCTCCACTCGGCGGTGGGTTACCGCCCTCCGCGCGAAGTTCACGCCGAGTACGAGAAGTTGCGAATCGTCGCGTGAAATAGACGGTCAGAAGCCTGTCCGGAAAACGCGAGGCCCCTCAACCGAGGACCCTGGTGCGGAGCAGGCTTCGGTCGTCGAGGTCGTGCATGATTGCGGGTTGCTCGGTCGCGCTGGGCGGTAGCTGGTGACGGGATCGGTGCGACCTGTGTCCGTTGTAGTGGTCCTGGTAGTCAGTCAGGACCTTCCTGGCGTGGCTCTCGCCCAGGAGCAGGACGCGGTCGCGGGCCTCGCGGCGGATGGTGCCGATCACGCGTTCGCAATGCGCGTTCATGCGCGGTGCCCGGGGCGCGCTGAGCAGCACCTGCGTGTCCTCGGCGGTGAAGACGGAGAAGACCCGGGCGGCGCCCAGGGTGATCGTCGCCGACAAGCTCCGTTCCTACGGCGCCACCCACCGCGAGGGCATGCCCTCGGTCGAGCACCACTCACACAAGGGCCTCAACAACCGGGCCGAGAACAGCCACCAGCCCACCCGCCAGCGCGAACGCGCGGTGAAGGTCTTCGATCTCTACCACCCGGTGCAACGAACCACCGCTGGTTCATTGGCTGCTCGGGTTGGCGTACCTCCGACCGCTGGCGGACGATGAAGACGGGGGCACTCGGCACCGTGGGACGGACACGGACCGCGGTCGGCACGTGGAGGTCGGACATGGCCCGAGCCGGTTCCCTTGCATCGTCCCCGATTCCCGACTCGCTCAAGCCCGGTGGGATCGAGTCGGAGAACCATCCCTGGAAGATACGGCTGGTCGAGCACCCCAAGCGCTTCGAGTCGTCGTTCTTCCGGGCCGCGAAGAAGACGGCGCACAAGATTCTCGACGAGATCAGCGACACGGATCTGCCATACGGGTCCCGGCCCGCAGGCTCGGAGCACTGGGAGATGCACCACGGAGGCAGCCTCTGGGTCAAGGGAGCCGGCGGCTGGCGGATGTACCGGGCTCGGGTGGGCATCGAGTGGAGCATGCAGTTCTGCGCTGAGCCGGTGAAGGTCGACCGGCTCAGGCAGGAGGCGGCCGAACTCATCGATGCCTTCCCGTTGACCCTGCCCGCCCTCGCCGAGCTGGGGTACGAGGAGGCGGACGCACTGCTGCGCACCCCGATCAAGGACGCGGACGGCGTGGAAGCGTGGACCGACTCGCTGTTCAACGCGTGCGTGCCCATGACCCACGGCAACCACCAGGGGATTCTGCCCAAGGTGCCCGGCGAGCACCACTATCCCTGGCCCGTCAAGGGGGCGGACTTCGTCCGGTACGACGACTTCCAGCTGTGGGTGACCCTGCCCGACGGTACCCATGGCGCCGTCGCTCCGGTGGACCGGCGGGGTTCCGGAGACGGACACGTCCGCCTGGTGCACGTCCCCGAGGGCAGCAGAGCTGCGGACACCCTGGCTGAGGCGCAGGATCAGGGGCTGATGGCGGTGCTGCCGCCGAACAGCTCCGCCGCGCTCCAGGCGTTCGCCGGGCAGATCGACCCCGGACGACGCACCGCGGCCGGCGCCCTGGCCGCGGGCCGGGCGCGCCACAACGGCCGAGGCCCCCGCTAGACCCGCCGGACGAGGAGCCGATATGCCGCGCAGGATCGTCATCTGCCTCGACGGGACGAGTAATCAGGTCGGCGCCCGCCACCCCACCAACGTGGTGCGGCTGTTCGAGATGCTGGAGGCGGACGACCCCACGCGCCAGCTCCTGTATTACGACCCCGGCGTCGGCACCATGTCGTCGGCCATCGCCCGCGGTCCGGTCGACGGCCGGCTGTCCCGTGTGTGCGGTCTCGCCTTCGGCACCGGGCTGAGGACCAACCTGACGGAGGCGTACACGTACTTGATGCGGAACTGGGAGCCCGGCGATCTCGTGTACGTCTTCGGTTTCAGCCGCGGCGCCTACACCGCCCGCGCGCTGGTCGGGATGCTCAACAAGCCCGGACTCATGCGGGCCGGCTCGGAGAATCTCGTCCCCTACGCGGTGGCCAAGTACGCCTTCAACCAGGACATCGACAAAAGCGAGCGGGAGGTGGCCCGGTTCTCGCACGCCTTCTGCCGGCGCACCGACCGCGAGCCGCTGTGGGCGGCGGTCAAACGCAACGATCCACGGCAGGTCTCCCACTACGCGCTGCCGGTCGCCTATCTCGGTGTCTGGGACACGGTGAAGGCGGCGGGCATCCTCCGCCTGGGCGATCTGCAGTGGCCCTACACTCACCAACTCCCCAACGCCTCCCGCATCCGCCACGCCGTTTCCCTCGACGAGAAGCGGCGCCCCTTCCGTGAGTTCCTGGTGAAACGTCGGCCGGAGCCGCTGCGCGACACGGCGCAGGAGGTCTGGTTCGCCGGTGTCCACTCTGATGTCGGCGGCACCTTCGCCCATGAGAAGGGCGATCCCCTGCTCTCGACGATCACCCTCAAGTGGATCTCCGATGGAGTCTGCCAGGACCTGGTCTTCCGCCCCGGCGCATACGCCGAGGCCTGTGCGGTGCGCGAGGAGTTCGCCGACGCGGCCATCCACCACAACGGCCCGTTCTGGATCCTGGCCGGCCGGCGCGCGCGCCGCGTACCCGAGCACGCCGTGCTGCACACAAGCGTCCGGCTCCGCCTGAAGCGAGACCCCAAGTACCGTACGGATCTGTCCGATCCGACCGAGCCACGCCGTTGGGCCGACCCCGAGTGGACCAAGCTCGCCCAGCAGGACGGCTGACAACGCCGGACGTCCTGCTGGGAGTCATGACCAGCTGGGAGTCATGTCGGACCCGAAACGACCACCGGCCGGGCGCTTTTCGAAGTGCAGGTGGGGTCCGGTGGCGTTCCCGGTCGAGCCCACTTCGGCGACCTGTTGCCCGGCCCGAACGGAACCACGGCTGACGTCCCGATGGGAGAGGTGGCAGTACCAGTAGTCGAATCCGCCTGACCTCAGCACGAGGTAGTTGCCGAAACTGCCGTCCTGCCCGACGCGAACGGAACCGCTGACGACGGCGACACAGGACGTACCCTTCGGGGCGGCGTAGTCCGCACCCGTGTGGTAGCCCAGACTCCAGTGGGGTCCCTTCTTGTGGTACGAGGTTGTCACTGGGTGTCCTGGCACGGGAGAGGAAACGCGCCCACCCGCGCCACTCGTCGCCGGGACGTGGAGCCGGTCCCAGGACTGCCGGCCGGGTATGCCGTCGGCGTCACTCGCCGAGAGACCGATCTTGTGCTGCCAGGCGGCGTAGGACTGGCGGTCGGTGTTGGTCCACTGGGGGCCTGGGCCCGTCGTGTACTTCCCACACCCTTCCGCGACGAGTCGTTTCCCCATGGCAGTGATGATCGGACTGCGTCGGCCTATATGGAAGAACGCAGCTCCAGGGAAAGGCTCTTGCGCAGGCATGACTCTCTCCTCAATAGGGATGGGGCGGGAGGTGCGGATTTGCCTGCTGGACCCGCGAGATGTCTCCGTATCTCCGCCAGATGTAGTTGATGGCAGCTGCGACGTTCGCAACCGGGTCATAGATCCGGTTCGTCGTACCTGCCTGGTGATTTTCGGCGAAGGTGTCGGGAATCACCTGCGCATACCCGCGGGAACAGTTGAGTCTCGCCCCGTCCACCTGTCGCGGCCCCGTGGCGTTCACGTCGTTCTGATTCACCGCGTTGGCATCGAAACTCGACTCCCGCTGTATGAGGGTGAGCAGGTTCGCGTCATTACCGACCCCGGTGACCCATTCCGTCGGGGCACCTGTTCGCTCGCACGCCTCCAGCGCAAACGTGCGGGCGGTACCCTCGTCCTTGCTGATCCCGGAATTCTTTGTGCACAGGACGGAACTCGTGGCGACAGACCCGGTATGCCGACAATCCACACTGAACCCAGCTGTGGCACCGAGTTTTCTCAGAGAGGAGCAGCCGGGGAATCCGTCCGCATCAGAGCCGTTGAGGCCGATCGACCGCTGCCAGGCAGCGTAGGCGGACTTCGTCTGCGGGCCGAACAAGCCTGTGGCTCCTGAAGGGATACTGAAACCGGCTTCGATCAGTGCGCTCTGCAAGGCCTTTACATCGTTGTTGGTCTTGCCGAATCGCACGTTCGAAAGGGAGACCATTGGGATCCTCCTCAACTTGGAGGCCAATTCAAGCGATTCCCACAGCCGGTCAGGCTTCGCGCAGCGCCCCACACACGGGTACTCCTCGCGAGATTTTCTTTCTCCGCGATGCTGTTACGCTCCAATTCCAGCGTGCGCCGACTGGTCTTGTCCCGCAAACGGAGCAACGCACCGAGTCCGCCGCGGGGCCCTGGAGACTGCCGTCAGACGTTGGGGACGCGCAGCCTGTCCCAGCTCGCTTTGCCAGGGGTGCCGTTGGCGGCGCTGCCGGAGTAGCCCAGCTTCTTCTGCCAGGCGGTGTAGGACCTTGCGTCACCCGCCCCCCACACAGCGATGTTGCTGCTGGACCTGTACCGGTCGCAGTCCTCGGCCACGAGCCGATGGTGCATCGCGGCGATGATCGGCGATTTCCGTCCGGCTTGGAAGAAGGATGGGCTGGGAAACGGTTCGAACTCCGTGCGATCAGCGGGTCCCCCGCCCGGTTCGCCCGGCTGCTCCCGCGCGAACGCGGGCCAGGACCCGGGGTCGATGTGGTTGTTCTCCGGGACATGGGCGTGCGCGTACCAGCCGCCCCGGGAACTCCAGACGTCTGGTGAGCGGGCCGAGACGAAGTCGGTCGGACGGCCCATGGGCCAGGTGTCCGGCACACCCCAGGAGCGTACCCATGCGTTGAGTTCGCTCCAGCCCTTGCAGGGGGTGTCGGTCAGCCCGGCGCACACTCGGCCGTCGGCACGACAGTGCGGGAAGAAGAGAGCTTCGATCTGGAGAACGACTTCGCCGGCACGGTTGGTGCGCGTACCACCGGGAGCATCTTCGAGCGCTTTGCTGCGGGAGGTAGCAGGCAAGAACTGGGCGAACGCGCCAGTGAAGGGATCCCACAGGATATGCGGCGCCAGGCCCTTTCCGCCGTGGGTGAAGAAGTTTTGGAGGCGGGCGAATGGCACGAGATCCTGCGGGGCTTCCGTGGTGGCATCCCGGTCCGCGGTGATATGTGCGATTGCCTTCGGCGGAAACGCCGGGTCACACGGCGCGTGATCGCCGAGGTCCATCTTGATGGCCTGTGGCATCCATATATCGGGCATGTCAGCAGAATGCCTGACATATGCACGATCGCGCGACCGGAAACCGTCTCACGCTGTCGAGCCTCGCCCCGAAACTCACGCCGGGTTACGCCAACTCGCCCTGGCTTTCGGGGCATTGGCCTCGATGCCGGCGCCGAGGCCAATACCGCCCCCCTCGGTGCGACCTGCCTGTAGTGACGGGCCACGGCCGGAGCTGCTGGACGCTGAGTTGCAGGCCTCTGGTGACGGGCGGAAACTGAAGCCATAGCACGCGCGCGCATGGATCGCCCGTTGAAACCGGAAGCGTCTTCTCCTCCAGGGAGAGAACTCCATGCTCGGCACAGCAATTGGCCACCTTCGGCATGAAGACGTTCTCGCGCCGCGGCATCTCGAGGCGGACGTGCGTGCTCTTCAGGCAGTGGATCACGTCGTCCCCCTTGAGTGTGTCCGTTCCCAGCACCACGGTGGCAGCGTCTTGTCCGTCGCGGGCGTGGCCGCTCGTGGCGGCATCTGACGGGCCGACAGCACTTTGTTCACCAGACCGCCTTGACGTGCGCACACGGGTGCGAGCGTCAGGCGGATGAGGTGCGCTACCGCCATCCGCACCGATCGGAGCACATCCCATGACTGACGACATCCGGCGTTCCTCGCTCAGGTCCGTGGCCACGACGCCGTGCGCGATCGTGCCACCGCATCTGCTCAACCGGCTGGCCCGAGCTGAGGAGCCGGCCGTGCACGAGCCTGCCCGCCGCACCCTTGCGCTCGACGCGGCACAACGCGTCCAACGCAGGCTGACGGCCGAGATCGGCCCGACCGCCGCCCTGCCGTCGCGCGGCTCCGACCACTCCGACCGCACCGTCTGCGACGTCGAGCACCGGCAGGAGTTGCCCGGCAGACGCATACGCGGAGAGGGCGAGGCCGACGTACCGGATACCTCGGTCAATTACGCCTACGACGGCCTTGGAGCCACCTTCGACTTCTATCTGCAGGCCCTGTCCCGCTCGTCCATCGACGGGGCCGGCCTCCCGCTGGACGCCAGCGTTCACTACCGCCGGGACTACGACAATGCCTTCTGGGACGGCGAGCAGATGGTCTTCGGTGACGGGGACGGGCGCATCTTCGGCGACTTCACTCAGTCCCCCGACGTCATCGGCCATGAGCTCACCCACGGTGTCACCCAATACACCGCCAATCTGACCTACATGGGTCAGTCCGGAGCCCTGAACGAGCATTTGTCCGACGTGTTCGGGTCCCTGGTCGAGCAGTACGCCAAGGGCGAGACGATCGAGGAGGCGAACTGGCTGATCGGAGAGGAACTGCTGCGCCCCGGAGTGCAGGGCGTCGCGCTGCGCTCGATGAAGGCGCCCGGCACCGCGTACGACGACGATGAGCTCGGCAAGGATCCGCAGCCTGCCCACATGAACGACTTTGTACAGACTTTCGCCGACAACGGCGGCGTGCACATCAACTCGGGCATCCCCAACCACGCTTTCTACCTCGCCGCGACTCAGCTCGGCGGCCACGCCTGGGACGGCGCCGGCCGTATCTGGTACGACGTGCTCACCGGTGGCGAACTCACCGGCGACGCCGACTTCACGTCCTTCGCACGGCTGACCGCGGACGCCGCCGACGCCTACGGGCCGCAGGAGCGCGATGCGGTACTGCTGGCGTGGGATGCGGTCGGCGTACCCACGGACGGGCTGAGTCGGCCAGTGACCCAGTAGAACTGCGCGCCTGCGTGATCGGCGCGAAGGGCTTGTGCACCTACGGCTGGGCGCTCATCCCCGCCGACGAGTACCAGCACGAGTTTCTCGTTCGCCGCAGCATCGACGACAGCGAACCTCCAGTCCGGAACCCGAAGGGGACTCATTCGTGTAGGCCGTCCAGCGGCATCCGGATGGTGATCCGAATGATCACCACGGACGATGGTGCTCGAGTCCCGGCGCAGCACCAGCTCTCCTGGTCCGCGCGGGGATCGGATGCTCCGCGACGCCACCGCGAGGTACCTGCCGCAGGAAGTAAGCCGGCAGGGGCTCGCCGGACGGCGCTCCATCCGTGCAGCGCCCCAGTGACGTTCGAAGGAGACACCTCTTGGGTTCAGTTGGCGTAGGCCGGTGCCGACCGGCGGGACCTTGCACCAGCCGGCTCGGGTGTGCTTCCGGTCGCGGTCACCATCAAAGCGGACGGCACTCCCGCATCGGCCTGTGGCGTCGGGAGCTGACCACGTGAAGGTTCCCCTCTGGTCCGGCGTCGGATCCCGTCTGCGGGAGTTGCTGGTCCCGACGAGCAACAGGCGCTCACCGGCAACCGTGGTATTGATCGTGGTGGTTCTGCTTCTGACGGGGCTGCCGCTGGGCTGGCTCGGCTTCGAAGACCTCGTCGGCGCCCTGACCTACGCGGGTCGCATCACCGGTGCCATCCTCATCCTGGTCTCGGTCACCACACTGGTGGGCGCCGTCGCGGCCTGGGACCACTGGTTCCGAAACCGCATTCCCTACTCGGGAACGGTCGCCCTGATCGGCACGGTCGCGGCATTCTTGACCAACGCCGCGCTTTTACTAATGACGTTCAAGGACGTCGATTCCACGGCCTACCGGGTGCTGTGGTGCCTGATCACGGCGGGTTGCGCCTGGGCTGTCTTCGCGGTGTGGCGGACATCGGTCGAGATCCCCGCTCCGAGGCGGGTGGCCGCGGCGCTGATCGCCACCGGGCTCATCGCACTGGCGAACTTCGGCTACGAGCGTCTCTACCAGCCGTCCCAGAACGGCGCCAGACCCCTCATCACGATCACCGTGGGAAAGCCTGTGCTGAGGCAGGACCGTAAGGCGTTCGCGTTGCCGGTCGACATCAGGGCCGAGAACCGCAGCGATGTGGGCTTCTACGTGCTCGGCACCGAGTTCCACGCCATGGGGGAACGAGTGCAGATCAGCGCGACGGACCGGAAGCGCGAGCAGTGGCGCGACGATGCCGAGAAGTGGCGCACGTTCCAGGAGACCCACCCGCTCTCCCGCCGGGAGATCCAGCAGCCCGGCGAGCTGGTCGCGGCGCAGCCATGGGCGCCCCCCGGACACTGGATCGAGCCGGGTGACACGTTCGTCAGCCAGACGGTCGTGCAACTGCCCATGGACACGCCGTACGACCAGTTGGCGTTCTACGCCAACGGGAGCTTCGCACGCAAGGACAGACTCGGCCTGTCGCAGATGCAACTGACCGGGTACTCCTGGAGCGACGGCAAGGTGCCCAATTGGGTGAAGTCGACAAAGGGTGTCGACAACGTCGTCTACCGCGGCCGGGTGTACGAGAACAACGCGATCGCCGCGCATACCAGGGACACCCGTTACGTCACCGTCTACTGGCAGTTCGGTGTGCATGGCGCAGACCTGCTGCAAACCATCAGGCGAAACGGCGAGGAAAGCCGCATCAACAGCGAACCGGAAGACCGCGCGTTGGAGAGCCGGTACGGCATCGTCGACTCCAGGCAGGGCCCGATCGAACGGACCCTGTGGGATATCAAGGGCCGGCACTGACCGGCATGAGCGCGCGGGAGCACTGGTCCGATCTCTCCAGCCACACCACCAGGGCGAGAGAGCTGTTCATACGATCCCAGGAGTATGAGTCCCCGATGCCGAGCTGCGCCTCCCGCACCGCCCGGCACAGCGTCTCGACGTCGAACATCTCCGCGATCAACGGATGCCGCGCGGAGCGGCAGAGGTCGATGAGTTCGTCGCCGTGTGTCCGCAAGCCGCGGGCGTAGAGTTCGTCGAAGGGGACCTTGACCGTTCGGCCGAGGATCCGGGGCGGGAGCAGATCTGCCATGGCCTCGCGCAGAACCGCCTTCGGACGGCCTGGATGGAACGTGGCTTCGGCGGGGAGGCGGCGCATCGTGGCGATGACCTCCGGGTCGAGGAAAGGGTGCGAGAGGAAGAATCCGTCCTGCCGTGCGCAGCGCCAGGAGAGCGGGTCCGGAGCGGCGATGTAGTTGGCCGCGTCGTAGAGCGACTGTTCCGGTCGGCGTCCGAACACGAAGCGGCTCTCCGCGACACTGGCCTCCCGGTAGCCGTGAGCCCGCGCGAATCCGGATCGCAGCCATCGGGGGCGGGCGAAGTTGCCGAGGCCGCCGAGCACCGTTCCGCGGCGGCGGACGAGCGCGGTGAGCCGTTCGGCGGCCAACGGCACAGTCGGCTGCACTACGTAGGCGGAGAGGACGTCCCGCAAGCCCCGCTCGCCGCCCGTGGCCCAGGCACGTGCCTGCTTCGTCATCTGCCGGAGCTGTCCTGTGCGGGCCAGCCTGTGCAAGTGAAGCGGGTTGGCGTCGACAATCGGATCGGCCCCGCAGCCGGTCATGAGGGTGTCACAGCCCAGTTCCGCCGCGGCGGCATGGAGCCTGCTCCAGAACGGGGCGCGGAAGGCGTGCGCATGAGGCTCGTCCGCGTCCCCCGCGTGGTGCCAAAAGTCGTCGAAGTCGGCCACGTCATCTACATCGATCATCATCGGGTGGGCCGCGGGCACATGACGGCGGATCGCTTCCATCGCCTCGTCGAGGTACGGCTGTTCCTCGGCCAGTTCTCCTCTGCCGAAGCGTCCGGCAAGCAGGACCAGGTCCCCAGGCCGGTCCTGTCCCGCGGCCAGCAGACGTGCCGCGAGCAACGCGACGCCGGTGGAGTCGGTGCCGCCTGAGACATGGCACGCCGTCGTCCTGCCCATACGGCGCCCGACAGCGTTCTCCAGCGCGAGGCGCAGATCCTTCGCGGCGCCGCTGAAGCGGGGACCGTCTGCCCCGGGTAACGACAGGTCGTCCGCCTCACGGACGTGTCGCGGCACCCCACGGCGCATCTGCCCCGTGATCGAAAGTTCCACCACCTCGCCGCCCAGTATCCGGTGCACCCCGGCGAAAGGGGTGAGTTCCGAGTGGGGTTGCGCCATGTTCCCGGTCAGGTACCGGCAGAAGTAGCGACGTTCCAGCTCCGCTCCGGCGCCCAGGCGGCGCGCCGAGGTACTCACCGCGCTCACACGGCCGCCGGACTCCCTGAAGAAAAGGGGGATACGTGCCTGCTCGTCCCGCATCAGCAGGATGCGGTCGTGGTACACCAGGACAGCCGCGTAGTCGCCGGTCGGCAGACGCGAAACGGCTCCCGGCCGGCCGAAGTCGTCGAGGAGGCGGCGCGCACCCGCCATGCGGTCCCGGACCGAGCCGACCCAGCCGGCGACCACCGCGGTTCCGTCCTGGGAGGAGACCGTCGTCACGAGCCCTTGCTCGGCCATGGCCCCGGCTGCCGAGAGCTTCGGTGTGCTCCCGGCCCACTCGAGGCGTAGTGCTTCCACGTCACTGGCCTCCGCCGTTGATCGAGAGAACCGGAGTGAACGCGTGCCCGCGCGGATCGGCGTCAGGGATGCACACGCCGGACGAAAACATCCAGGCGTGCAAAGCGAAAGGGTGCTCGCGTACACCAACGTGGAGCACGGCCTTCAGGCCGCGCCGACGCAGCAGGACAAAAGCCGTCACGGCCTCGGCCTTGCAGTCATCGTTGACGAACCAGCTTCTGCGGCTGTGTGATTGCACTGCTCGTTTCAGCCGTGCGACGTCCTCGGCAGAGGCGGGGTCTGCCCGGGCATAATCCGGGGCTGCTAAGGACAGGAGCCGAAGGACGCGCCCGAACCCGATGGTCCGGATCAGCACATGCACTCCGCGCAGCCAGAGCCCGACCGCGACGTTGGAATGCTCCTTTTGGCGGCCCGCCGCGCACCCGGCACGGATGAGACCGGTGACGAGTTCGGTGCGTTCCGTGGAGCTTTCGTCGGCGAACTTCTGGATGTCCGCCGTCGCCATTCCGAGAAAACGCGTCCGCTTCCAGTCCGCGATCAACGCTCCGCCAGACGTCCGGGTGACCCGGCAATGCGGTGACAGGATCCGCTCCATGGCCACCAGGGCATCGGGGTTCTCTGCCACCGCACATCCTCCAAGGTCGCCTGCCGCGGCGACTCTGCGGCGGACTCGGTTCGACTTGCGGACGGTGTTTCAGGCAAGGTATCCGTGACCGTCGTAGTGGGCGCCGCTGAAGCCCCGGATCAGACGGCCGTTGCCGAAAAGGACAAGCCCACGCGGGATACGACGCCGCAGCAGTCGGGCAAACATGGCCTACCTCCAGATCGGTCAGCGCTTGTTAATTCGAGGCTACTCTGCCCAGGATGCCCCGCAACCGGGCAGAGTAGCCCCGCCCCGGGCTGAGCGAGATCTCCGTGGACGGCTGCACCACCAAGGCCCCGTCCGGCGGCGAGAAGGCCGGGCGCTCCCTGGTCGACCGGGGCAAGCAGGGACTGAAGCGCGCGTTCGCCTCCGACTCGTGCGGTGTCCCGCTCGGGATCATCTCCGACGGTGCCAACCGGCATAACTCGCCCTGCTCGGCCCCACCCTGGACACAAGCACACGCGCGTCAGTCGTTGACCGGAACGCCTACATTGTCGTCTCCGTAGAGGATCGGATCGCCCCTGCGCGCCAAGCGAGGGAGTGCAAAGTTGAAGCCCACTCGCGCAAAAACCGTTCGCGTACCTGCGCAGACGCGGCATCAAGGCCACGATCCCGATCCCTGCGGACCGCACCCGCAACCGGCATCGCCTCGGATCCCGAGGCGGCCGACCTTCGAAGTTCGACAAGGCCGACTACCGCGAGCGCCATGCGAACAGCCGTCGCCCGCGCCCCGGCCCACCGGCGATCTCATCCAGGGCCGCCTGTGTCGAACGCGCCAGGAAGCCGTCCCACAACAGCTCGGCAACCGCAGCAGTGTCCAGGAGATGCGCCATCAGAAGGCTCGTGGTGCCGCCGGCCCGTTCCCGCGACTTTCCCCACAACGCCCCCAGGGCCCTCACCACAAAGGGCTCGTACCGCTCAGCCAGCTGCTGCTTGTCCACTGGACCTCCACGCACTCGTCCGTAGAGCACCGGACAGTAGAGGCCAACACTGACAACGCGGCCTGAACTGCGAAAACCGAAACCCCACCCCTGACACCTTGAACCCGAAGGAGGCCACCACCACCATCGACGGACAGCAGCCAGCCATCCCCCACCACGGACCGCATTCCCCGGGGCGACCTCCCCCCAACGACCACCTGAGCCGGCGGCACTCACTCATCAGCTGCCCGCGGAGTTCTGATCTCAAGGGGACCGGCAACTGGAGTAGCCCGGCGGGCACTTGTGATCGGGCGGCCATACGGTCGGCGCGGGCGCCGCGGACGGTGCCCCGGCAGAGGGTGGCCCCGCGTCCCGTGCGCAACGCGGGGCCACCCTCTGCCGGGGGGCACCGTCCGGGCTCGGTGGACAGGGCGACCCTGCTGCCTGCTCCGGCCGCCAATCCGGCGGTCGCGACCGAAGCGTAGAACCCCGGACCCTGCCGGCCAGTGCGCGGATACGGGGCTCGCGCATTGCTGGCGTAAACCCTTCGCCCCCTATGGCTTGAACGCATCGCAGGCGGCGCTTACTTGTTCCCCGTGACAGCCAAGTGGCGTACTGCGGCCCCGGTTTTATATTCCGCTTCTTCATTGAATTTAATTGACCGTTGGCCATAGATCGGGGCGATCATTGGCCAACGGTTCGGGGGCGGACGGGGCTTGACGGTGTGACAGGTGTGACGCGAGGGACCGTTAGGCGCGGGTGCCGGAAATTGAATGTCGCAGTTGTGTCACGGGATTCGATCATGCTTATGCGTCACTGACCTGGCATTACTCTCCGTGGCCGTACCGGAGGGTGCCCCTCCGGTGGGCATAGAAAGCTCTTTCAAAGTTCAAGGGCTGCACGGAACCTCCACACTTGCTCCTATCATTTTTTCTATCCAACGGCCGTTCCCATGGGGGGATATACGTATGTCTGGACACGCTCAGCTTGCGCAGACGGGGGCTCCGGTTCTGGTGATCGGTGGCATCAGCTATCCGATCGGCGGCTGGATGCTCGCCACCGCGGCGGGCCTGCTCTGCTTGGGTCTGCTGTGCATTCGTTTCGGGTTCCGCCGCAAGCTCGCCGCCGGCGAGGCCGCGTCCACGACGTCAGCGCGGCACGGCAAGTGAGTCGCCGTCAGCGCAGTGCGCCGGTGCTGAGCGCCCATCAGCACCGGTCCGCGACCGTCGTCATGGGCATCATCGTTCTTCTGCTGGCCGCCGCGTGGGCCACGCACCACGCAGTGGTCGCCTTCGCCACCGATGCCGAGACCCGCAGCCGTCTCACCGTGGTCTGGATCAGCCTGTTCCTGGTGTTCCTCCTGCAGACCTTCATGTACCACCTCGAGCGGGTACCGCACCTGACCGAGCGCTCCCGCCGTCAGCTGGACGCGCTGCACGTGTCGATCCTGGTACCGGTCTACAACGAGGACCCCGGCTACCTGCGGCTCGGCCTGGAGAGTTTCCTGCGCCAGACCCGGATGCCCGACTCGGTCCACATCGTCGACGACGGCTCCACCAGCGGCGACTACGGCGACGTACGCCGGTGGTGGGAGCAGGCGGCTGCCCGAGCCGGCGTGGCCACCACCTGGCAGGTGGTGGCCAATGGCGGCAAGCGGCACGCCCAGGCCCACGCGGTACGGGTGAGTTCCGAGGCCGACATCTATCTCACCTGTGACTCGGACTCCTGCTTCGCGCCGAATGCCGTCGAGGAGATCCTGGTGCCGTTCGCCCGGCCGCGGGTGATGTCGGTCGCAGGCATCGTGATCGCCACCAACAACCGGGCGAACTGGCTGGTGCGGGTGACCGACCTGTGGTTCGTGGTGTGCCAGCTGGTGGACCGCTCCGGACAGTCCGCGGTCGGTGCCGTCATGGTCAACTCCGGCCCGATCGCCGCCTACCGGGCCGCCGTCATCCGCGACAACCTCGGCTCCTACCTCAACGAGACGTTCATGGGCCGCACCGTGATGTTCTCCGACGACAGCCTGCTCACCCTCTACGCCCAGCAGCGCGGCCTGACCGTGCAGCAGCCACGGGCGATCTGCTTCACCGCCATGCCCGAGAAGTGGAGCCACTTCTCGCGCATGTACCTGCGGTGGATGCGGGGCTCGACCATCCGGTCGGTGTGGCGGATGCGCTACCTCTCCCCCGCCCGGCCCGCCTACTGGCTGCACGCCATGCGCTGGCTGCAGATGCTCCTCACCCAGATGGTCACCGTCTGGCTGCTCATCGTCGAACCGTTCGTCTTCCACGAACTGCCGCCGGGCAGCATGCTCGTCATTCCGTTCCTCATCGGCTATGCCATGGGCCTGCGCTATCTGAGCATCATCCGCTCCGACGAACGCATCCGGCAGCGGGCCATGACCTGGCTGGCCATGCCGCTGGCCATCGTGCTCGCCTGGACCCTGCTGCGGTTCCTGCGCTGGTACGGCATCCTCACCTGCGCCAAGACCGGATGGGGAACCCGCCACAACGGCGCCGAGGTATCTCTGGACACCCGCGTCAGCGAAATCCGGCAGCCTGAACCCGCACCGGCGCTGGCCGGACCTGCCGCACCACCCAGTGCTGCCACTCCTGCATTCGGGATGCCGGAGCCGCACTACTACCCGACCAGCGATCCCTGGGCCGAGCAGCACCAATCAACCGACACCTGGTAACCCCGCGCCACGGCACGTGCCCGGCACCACCCGCCGGGCGCACCCCGCGAGCCCATTCCACCGGCAGGTACGCAACCCCGCTGTTTGTGTTGCGTGTTGACCAGTTGGCCTCGGCGCGCATCGCCCGGCCCCGGTATGACGCCGGGGTTCGCCGGCGCGAGCTCCCGCTCTTTCTTCGTTTTTTCACGACCGTCTTCAGGGGGAACGCTCATGGACCGCTTGGCGTCCACGCAACGCGTCGCCGTATTCGGCGCCGGCTACATCGGCCTGGTCGCCGGTGCCTGCTTCGCCGAGCTCGGCCACCAGGTCACCATCCGCGACATCCAGCCCGAGCGCATCCGACTGCTCAACGCCGGAGACGTCCCGATCTACGAGCCGGGCCTGGGCGACACGCTCGCCCGCAACAAGGAACGCCTCACCTACACCCTGGACGCCACGGCGGCCGTCGCCGACGCCGAGGTCGCCTACATCTGCGTCGACACCCCGCCCACCGCATCCGGGGACGCCGACCTGTCCCGCGTGTGGTCCGTCATCAACTCCCTGACCAGCGCAGGTCATCTCAAAGCCGTCGTGGTGAAGTCCACCGTCCCCGTCGGCACCGGCGCCCGCATCCGCCAAGCCCTCGACGACGCCGGCCTCGCCCACGTCGCCTACGCCTCCAACCCCGAATTCACCGCAGAGGGGCGCGCCATCGAAGACTTCATGCGCCCCGACCGCATCGTCATCGGAGCCGAGAACGACACCGCCGCCCAGCTCGTGGCCACCTTGCACCAGGGCATCCCCGGCCCCGTGGAAACGATGGACATCGCCTCCGCGGAAATGGTCAAGATGGCCGCCAACGCCCTGCTGGCCACCAAGATCTCATTCACCAACGAAATCGCCGCCCTGTGCGAGGCCACCGGCGCCGACATCACCCACGTCACCCGCGCCATCGGCCAGGACCACCGCCTGGGCCCGCACTTCATGAACGCCGGCCTCGGCTACGGCGGCAGCTGCTTCCCCAAGGACTCCCGCGCCCTGCGCGCCCTCGCCGCCAACAGCGGCTACCCCTTCCAGCTCCTGACCGCCGTCATCGAGGTCAACGAGCTCCAGCCACGCCGCGCCGTCCAGCGCCTCAAGACGGAGCTCGGCCAGCTGAAGAACCGCACCATCGCCCTGCTCGGCATGACCTTCAAACCCGGCACCGACGACATGCGCGAAGCACCCTCCACCATCATCGCCTCCCGCCTGCTCGCCGAGGGCGCCACCGTTACCTGCTGGGACCCCATGGCCCGCCCCCAGCCCGGCATGCACCCCTGGGACCAGGCCCACCGCCGGCCCACCATCCAAGAAGCCCTCACCGGCGCCGACGCCGCCATCCTCGTCACCGAGTGGCCCGAACTGACCACCACCGACTGGACTGCCGCACACCACGTCATGAATGGCACAGCTCCCGTCCTCTACGACGGCCGCAACCACCTCGACCCCCACACCATGCAGACCGCCGGATACACCCTCCTCAGCGTCGGACGCCCCACCACCGTTCCCCACACGGCCAGCTGACCCGTCACGGCTGAGCTTGGCAGCGTCAGCCGTCCGACCCGATGGCGGATGAGTGCGGACAAACTGGCCGACGTAGGCGGTGTCGGCCCAGACCTGGGGAGGTCCTACTCCGCGCTGACCGGTCCCGTAGATCCGCACGTGCCAGTTCCAGCCGGCGGCCCCTCCAGTGACGGGCCTGTCACTCTCCGGGGTGCGCGAGCGACGGCGGGCATCACCGCAGCACTCCTGGCAGTTCGCAACCCCGAAAGCCGGAACAGCCGCCAGACAGCGGGTTTCGGTTGTCGCGACCGCCCACCTTCTGGGCCAAAGCAGTATGCCGTTTAGGGACGGGTGGACCCCCAAGGCTGCGCAGTCCGGAGATCGGTTCGGCCATCGATGGCTGGCACATCGGCGACGACGTTCCGCACTCCGTACTTCTTGACGCGGATCTTGGCGCTAACACGCACCTCGGCTGTCACGGGTTGCCCGAGAGGGGCGTGCACGAGCATCGTGACAAGCTGCTGACCTGACAGCGGCTGGACGGGGCGCGAATAGAAGGTCCATCGAGGCAAGTGACTGCCCTCCTTGCTGGCGATGACCGTCTCCTCGACCGCTTCGCGGTCCGAACGGCCCATCTCGCCGCCCAGCTTCACGCCGCCCGCGGAGAGGCCGATCTTCAGAGACCAGGAACCGTACTTGACTGGGAGAGACGTGGTCTGGGGGGCCAGGTTCCAGGCTGTGGGCTGGCGAGGTGCGCCCAGGCTCTCGAACTTGAAGAAGACTCCCAACTCGTCGAAAGGCTCAGCATCCTTAGCCTCTCCAGGAAGGAGGTCGCAGCCCAGCCGTACCACGAAGAATTCGGTCTGGTCGCGCGCGCCAAGGTCGTTGAGATGCTGCAGCTCCTCGAGGTCCAGCTTCGGGAACACTGCGTCTGGGCGGTCCGCACAGACGGGGGTGAGTTCAAGTCGGCGGGCCAGCCGGGGCAGGGGCCCTGAACCGAGTGTGGGCTCGGCGACGAGATCCACCGGGAGTCGGGGGACACTGTCGGGGATGAGGGTATTAGCCATGCTTTCCTTCCAGATTCCTTCGGTTTATCGTGCGCCGATATAGCTGAAAGCGCCCCAGTGGCGATACTCCGGATATCTTTCGCGGGTGGCCTGCTGCGCTGCACGGAACGCTTCTAGCTTGGGCACTCCCTGGTGCAATCGGTCGTGCAACGCCCGGAAGAAATGGGTCGCTGGGGCGGGGTGAACCTTCCACAGGCAGCCCACGACAGTTGCGGCACCCGCAACGAGGAAGGCCGGCGCGATGCCCCGGTGGTTGTCCAAAATGTCGAACCGATAGGAAGTTGACTCGCAGGCGCTGAGGGTCACGATGTCAACGCCTCTCAGATCCAGGCCGAGAACGTCGTGGGCGTAGAGCCGGCCGTCACTGTCAGCGCTCGGTGTCAGGTACAGGCACTGGCGCCATCCGGCGATGTCGTCTCGCGATCCGTGAGCGGCGATGTGAATGAATCGCGCCGCGGGCATGGCCTGGAGAAGGTTCGCCCGAGTGGCATCCTCACCGACCATTGGGACCACGCCGACCTGATCCGCGACGGCACGGGCATGCTCTTCGAGGCTCACTTCTTCGTGAAGTCCGAAGTTCACGCCACCTACGGCGGAGGCCGCGATCACGTGTCCGTGCGCGAATTCTGCGGAGACTGTGGCGCGCTCGATGCTGTGCAGGCCCTGAATCGTGGTCACCGTCCAGTGGTCGGCCAGCGGACTTCCGTCGACCTGCATGAGGTGGAACGGCAGGCGGTGCATGGGGCCGTGAGGCCAGATGCAGAGGTGACGCTTCCCCTGTTCCCGCCAGGCCGTGAGCTCGCTGGCGAAATGATTCCCAAAATAGGTGCGGGCATCCAGCAGTCGCAGGGCCTCGTCTGTCACCTCGTCGAAACCCGGATACTTCGCCAATTCGTCGTGCAGAGGCCCCACATGCCCCGCGAAAGGGTGGAGAGCTCTGGTCTCATTCCGACCTTCTGCTCCGATGAGAGTCAAGGGACTGACCAGATCGGTGAAATGCTGTCCCGACATCACGGCTCCCTCGTGGGTCAACGTCACGCGGTGCGCGGAGACCATGGGCCGTGCCGATTTCCCCTCGGAACGAGGAAGGATGGTCAGACCAGCGAAGAATGAAATGAGGACGGTGTCCTCTGGGATGATTCTGTCGATTGCACCGCACGAGGCTTGCGAGCAGAAATCCATCCATGACTGAACTGATCGCGCAGGTGGTGGTGTGAGGGTCGCGGTGAACTGCCGGTCGAATACGCGCCACATATTGTCCACCCTTTCAGTCGGGGTGGCTCCTTCGTCCGCCTCTGTCTCGCTCAGGTAAGACAGCGACGCGACCATCCCGTCCCACGGATCACTGGGCGGCATTCCGGCGCGGTCGATCTCGCCTTCGGACGTGGTGGCCTCTCTGAGCCATTCTCTGACCGGTTCCGGCATCGGGCGTGGTCCAGGTGCATGGGCAGCGCAGTCGATCTCCATTCCCTTGCCGACACGATGGAGCATCAGGTGCGCGTACGGGGCTACCTGCTTCCCGGTTCGGGCGGTCGACAGGGCCTGACATGCCTCGTACAGGAGGTGGGTCATGTGCGAACGGTCACCCGCCCGCGGTGCGTAGCATGCGACAACTCCCAGCGCCCCGACCGCATGGACCTGATACTCGTGGCCGTCGCCTGCTCCAGCCTCGCGGACCAGCCCGGTGATGGCGGCTGCCGCTCTCTCGCCATGCCCAAGAACCAGGTACCGCCACGCCGCACCGCAGTGGTAACCGATCGCCGCGAGTGGGTCTGCGGAGGCTGCGCAGGAGTCTCCGGCCTGCATCGAGGCCCAGGCCGTCAGGTGGAGGACGGACGGCCATGCGTCCGGGTACAGGTCGGGCGTCACGCGCGCTTGATCGATGAGGCGGAGCGCGCGAACGCCGTCTCCGGCCTCAGACGCGTGCGCAGCAAGGTGGATGAGGCCGGAGGCCCCTCGCTGTTTGCCGGCTCCTCTGCGGAGCCGACTCTCGTGCGTTCGATCGTTCTTCCGCGCCGCTCGACAGGTGAGGGTGTTGCCGGGCAGAGCGTGCACCTCGGTATGCCACAGCTCAATGTCGATATCGGTCTTGGCGTGCGCCCGCGTCGTGGTGAGGCTGGCGCGGATACTGGCGATGACTTCCCGTAAGAGATCTTGATTCCCCGTGTACCTGGCTGCGGACAGAGCCAAGTGGGCCGTCCCTACGACGTAGTCGGTTCGGCGTGTGCGGAACAACTCACCCAGGGGAACAGGCAGGATGTCGGAGAGTTCCGTGGGCATGGGAGCTTCGTTGTTCAGCCAGGCGATCGTGGAGACGTGCAGGTAGGCGAGAGGATCCTCCGTCGCGTCGACGAAGGAGTAGGCCGAACGCATCGCCTCTGTGGCCTTGCGGCGGAGGGCTGCTGCGTCGGGTACATCCAGTTCCGCCAGGCGAGCGTACGCCTGGGCGAGGTTCCGTAGGTTGTTGGCCTTTCGATGCCCCGACGTCAGCGCCGCAGCCTCCTCGAAGTAGGGCAGGGCCGACCGGAGAGCGTGCCGCGCCTTCGGCATGGGTGACCGTGTGAGGGTCTCGAGGAGAGTACTGACTGCATTGCGTCGCCGCTCACGTGTCCGCCACCTGTCATGCCTGGCAACGGGGTCGTCGAGACTGACATAGCTGAGGTAGGGGCCGAGTCTCAGTCCGCCGGCAACTGTGAGAGTGGCAGCCAACTCATCGTGGTCCCCCTCTTCGCGCAGGGCCTCGATCTGCTGATCGGTGACCTGACAGGCTGCGGCGAAGCGCGAACCGTCGGGTTCTGCAACGAGCCACGCTGACATAGCATCATTGAAGACATCTGCGGCCAGCCACCACGGACTTGACCTAGTGACACCCCACCGGGGCTCGGCAGCGGTCATGGCGAGGCGAGCAGCCACGCAGGCAGTGCTGAAGATGCCGCGACGCATGTTCTCCAGGGCATCGCCACCAATCACGATGAGTGTCAGCGGGTGCAGCGCGGAGGTGTCCGCGCGAACCTGCCGCAGCACCTCGCCTTCCTGCACCACCCCATGGACCACGCTCCGGACCTGGTTGCGCAGTCGCTCGATAACGGCGCGGTCGGCAGTCGTGAGCGGACCGTGTTGGTCACACAGGGCCTTGAGGCGAGCCCAGTTCCTACTTCCGTACCCGTCTACTGGCGCGTCCGCCCAGTCCAACCTTGCCCCCGCCCATGTGGTTCGGCTGACCAAGGTACCGGGAACACCGTGGACGCACCGGACACTCGCGCGATCCACCGCCGGGTCGTCGTCCGCCCGCGCAGAGACCTATACAGCGCACGACCGCCCGGCTTCGACAAGGAGCGGTACAAGCGGTGCACACTGCCAAGGGGGAAACTGTCGACCTCCGCCCCGCATACCCGGGCGTCGGTACCTTCCCTCCCGTTAGAGGCACCCCGAACATCAAGGGCATGCGCAAGCTCTGCTAGGCGGTCTTGTTTGGATCATCTGGCAGAGCAAAGGAAGCTGCCCGCGACGTGCAGTCCGGCCAGGTAGATCGTCACTGTCTCATCCAGCGGTACACGTTGCTGTTGGAGCTGTCGGGCACGGAGATGGCTCCATGACCGCGCGGGATAGTTCCTCGCGGCTGCCTTGGCGTTGCTTCGGGGCATGACGCGGTCAGTCCCGATGGGGCGGGAGTCGTTGGGTGGAGTCGAGGCGGCTGAAGACCCAGCGGATGAGGTCTCTGTTGAGGGTGAGTCCTGGGTTGTCACTGAGGGCGTCGTGGAGTAGCAGGGTGATCTTGGCCCAGTTACGGAAGGAGCCGTGTCCGCTGTGGTCGTCGGTGTAGAGGATCAGGTCGGGGTGGGTGTCGCTCCAGATGGGGTGGTAGGCGGCGATCGTGCTTTGCACTTCGGTGGGGGTGAGGGGGGTGAACTGGTACCAGTCGAGGATGCGTGAGTGGAGTCCGGGGCAGCTGAGAATCTTCTGGCGGAGGTTGCCGCTGCCGACGAGGAGGATGGGGGCGCGTTGGGCGTCGTCGCCCCACAGGTCGCGGATGTACTCGAGGGCGGTTTTGCTGAGCCATTGGGCTTCGTCGAAGAGGAGGACGCGGGGGTCGTCTTCGAGGGCTTCTTTGATCTGCCGTCCGCTGTCGTCGGCGGAGGTGGGCGGGGTGCCGGGCAGGCCGAGGGCGCGCCAGAGGTCTCCGCGTACTTCGCTCATGTTGGCGGCTTGGCGGAAGCGTAGGCGCACGGTGGTGTCGGGGGCGTGGCGGCGTAGGGCGGTGTGGACGGCGAAGGTTTTTCCGAGGCCGACGTGGCCGTGGATGGCGACGATGGCGTTGTACTTGGTTGCCTTTTTGATGCGGTCTTCGGTCTCGGAGAGGGCGCGGGTGGCCATGATGTTGGCGCCGGTGAGGCCGAGGTTGAGGTAGTGGTCTTTGGCGGGTGGGGGGAGTTGGCTGGGGCGGCTCGGTGGTGTGGGGGCAGTGGTGGTCACTGGGGGTCCTGTTCGCCGTCGCGGGTGTCCTTGGGGTCGTTGTGGGGGCGGGTCCAGTCGTCTGCGGGCGGGGGCAGGGGGATGACGTCGGGCAGTGCTTCGGCGTGGAGTGAGTGGCCGTCCAGGTCGCGTAGGTAGGTGAGTGCTTGGTCTTCGGGCAGTGCGGTCAGCGGGGTGGGCGGCTCGGGTTCGGTGACGGCGGCGTACAGGGTGCGGCGGGCTTTGTCGGCCTTCTTCAGCTGGGCGCGTAGGCGGTCGGCTTCGCGGCGCTGGGCTCTTTTGAGGGCGTGGATCTGTTCGGGGGTGGCTTGGTTGGCCATGTAGGCGGGGCCGAGGTGGTGGCCGGATTGTGGGTCGTAGAGCTCGACGCGGTGGTCGTGGTGGGGCAGGTAGCGCAGGGTGACCTTTTCGCCGACGAAGCCGTGCATCCAGTCGGCGATGTAGTCGCGGTTTTTGAAGCGGACGCCGGAGTTGTTGATGGTCAGGGCCTTGCCGTGGTGTTCGAGGGTGTAGGTGTGCAGGTCGCTGGCGGGGACGGTGTGGATGAGGGCGGTGTCGGCGTGCCAGGACTGGGCGGGGGTTTGGTTGTTGAGGGACTTGAGGGGGTGGTGGTTCCATTCGTCGACCCATTCGCGGACCTTGCCGACGAAGGCTTCGAAGTGCAGGTAGGGCGGGTCGGGGGTGATGGGTTTGCCGTTGATCAGGGTGGGGGCGTGGGTGTAGCCGGGCAGGCCTGCGAAGAGTGTTTTCTTGATGGCGCCGTTGACGGCTTCGACGTTGGGTTTGCCGTCGGGGGTGTAGGGGGGTAGTGCGATGAGTTCGCTTCCCAGGGCGCCGAGGGCCTGGCCGACGGTGGCGCACAGGAATTCTTTGCCGCCGTCGACGCGGATGTAGTCGGGGATGCCGCCGAAGGGGCCGTGGTGGTCGTCGATGAGGACGGCGTCGCGGATGGCGACGAGGACGGCTTCGCGGCTGGGGCGTTGGGGGGTGATGGCCAGGCCGCAGATGGCGCTGTGGGCGCAGTCGATGAAGAAGGTGATCCAGGGTTTGCGGAAGTGGCCGTCGATGCGGACTTTGACGCTGGCTTCGACGTGGTCGGTTTCCCAGGCGTAGTTGCGGTGGTGGCGCTCGCGTTGGCCGTGGACGTCGAGGGCGCGGCGGGCTTTTTCGCCGGCGCGTAGGCCGGCGCGCTGGCCGGGTGACAGGGCGCGGGTGACGGCGCGGTGGAAGGTGGGCAGGGAGGGCAGCGGTGGGTCGTCGGGGTGCGGGGTGGTGTTCAGTTCTTTCCAGGCGGAGCTGGCGTTGCCGCACCAGCGGGCAACGACGGAGAGCATGTGCTCGGTGAGTTCGAAGCGGGCTCGGGTGGCAGGGGTGTAGGTGCCGTTGTGGGCGCGGGCGTTGGCGAGCCAGCGGTCGACGGTGCGGGCGTCGACGTCGAAGGCGTCGGCGACGCCGTGGATGCGGGTGCGGGTGAGCTGGCCGGCGTTTTGGAGGGCGATCAGGCGGCGGACGGCGGTGGCGCGCAGGGCGGTGGTGTCGGGCGGCGGGGGGAGATCCACGGTCGGCTCCGTTTAGCGGTGGTGGGGCTGTGTGGCGGGTGCGAGGGAGAGGAGGCCTGCGCCGTAGGTCTTGGCTTTGCCGATGCCGTTACGAATCGCGTGGGTGAGGAGGTCGGTGTCGGTGATGCGGGCCAGTCCTTCGAATTGGGTGAGTTTGTAGTGCGGGATTTTGTGCGTGCTCTCGTGCCGGGGGAAGGGGCGTGGGGTGCTGTGGCAGGTGAGGGTGATGAGGCCGGCTTTGCGGGCGCGGTCGTGCCACCAGGCCAGGGCGTCGTCTCCGGTGAGGCAGGTGCGTTTGCCGCGGCGTTTGCCGGTGACGGGGTCGGGGTGGGGGTTGCCGGCGGAGCGGCAGACGGTGGGGGCGGCGGTGATGCGGTAGCGGACGGTCAGGTTCGGGGTGAGGGCGTGGAGCATGGGGACGAGGCTGCGGGTTCGGGCGGTGGTGGCGTAGTGGGTGGGGAGGGCGGCGAGGTCGGGTGGTTGGGCGGTCTGCAGGAGGAGGGTGGGGTGGCGGTCGGGCTCGATGCGGTAGAGCATGCCGGCGCTGGCGCGGGGGGCGGGGCCGAGGTGGTCGGGGGCCAGGCGCATGAGGGTTTTGTGGAGTTGGTTGCTGTCGGTGAGGTCGTGGCGGGCGTCGCGGTGGCGGGGGTTGATCAGGAGTTGGGTGAGGGTGGGGGCGTGCACGGGGGTGCTCCGGTGAGGTAGGTGGTCAGGGCGTCGATGGGGCGGGGTCCCGCGTGGAGGGCGGCGGGGAGGTGTTCGGTGGTCAGCCACAGCGGGCGGGGCAGGTGGGAGCGGGTGTGGGGGGTGAAGTCGGCGGGTTCGCTGGTGGCTTCGCGGTCGGGGTAGGTGGCGTGGGCGCCGGGTGGGGGCGCTTCCCACACGAAGGTGGTGGGCAGGGTCGTGTCGGTGGGGGTGGGCGGGGTGGTGCGGGTGAGGGGGACGCGGGTGCGGAGTTCTGTGACGGGGTCGGTGCTGTCGGCGCTCAGCAGGAGGGGTTCGTCGGGCAGGCAGGAGCGGCGGCCGAGGTAGAGGCCGAACTGGGGGGTGGTGAGTGCCTCGGCGATGTCGTCGAGGAGGGCTGTGGGGCCTTGAACGGCGGCGGTGAAGCAGGCGCCGATGAGGTAGTCGCGGTGGGAGACGAGGGTGGATTCCTCTTGTTTGCGTGGGCGGCCGCTCGCGGTGGGCAGGCGTTTGCCGGGCGGGTAGCCGCCGCCGACGGTGTGGAAGTCGCGGTAGCGGGTGCCGGGGTCGTCGATGCGCAGGGTGAAGGTGAGGTCGTGGTGGTTGGGGTTGCCGGGCAGGTGGGGGTAGGGGGCGAGGGCCTGGGTGCGGGGGCGGCCCTGGGCGGCGGCGATCATGCCGATCAGCGCGGAGCGGGTGGGGAAGGGACCGGTGTCGCGGTGGTGGAAGGTGCCGCGTTCGCCCCAGGCCTGCAGCACGCCGCTCAGGCGCAGGATGAGGCCGCTCATACCGCGGTGCCGGTGAGGGCTGCGGTGGCGCAGGCAGCGGCGAGATCGTCGAACGAGAGGTGGTGGGTACCGAGTTGATGCTCAAGCGGGGCTTGGCTCGTGGCGTGGCCGTGGGCGATACGGCGGCGGGTGCCGGCCAGACGGTCGCTGACGGCGGCGTAGTCGGTCAGCGTGGTGAGGGCGGGGGCGAGGTGTCCGCCGCGGGCGTCGGCCTGGACGGGTTGTTCGAAGGCGGCGCTGTAGGAGATGGGGCGGGCGTCGCGGACGGCGTAGTAGACGAGGTCGGGGATGGTGTGGGGGGCGGTGGCGGTCTTTCGGCTGCCGGGCATGGCCATGATGAAGTGCCAGGTGAACAGTTCGATGAGGTCGCGGGCGATGTCGGGGCGGGCGTCGTGGGTCAGGTTGTTGAGGAGTTCCGTGATGTTGACGGTGGCGAAGCGGTAGAAGACGCCGGCGGTCAGGAACGCGGTTTCCAGGTGGGCGCCGCCCTTGTCGCCGTGTTGGGGCCAGTCCTCGCCGGTGGTGAAGTAGTCGGGCTGGGGGTTGCTGCGGTGGACGGTGAAGGCCGGTGCCATCTGGACGGCGGCTTCGACGTGTCCGTCGGCGAGTTCGGCGTGCATGCGGCCGAGGAGGTTGATGCTGGCGGTGCGCCGGGTCAGGTGGCGGGCCACCTGCTTGCTGTTGAGGACCGGCGCGGGTTCCTTCTTCCGCTTCTTGGGGTCGTCGGCGGCTTCTGCGGTGTGGGCGGTGAGGGCCTCTTCCAGTTCGGCCCGGCTGTCCTGGCACAGCTCGGCAAGGTCGGCGATGACGGCCCGGGGCAGGTAGAGCATGGCCTTGGTGCGGAAGTCGCTCTCGTGTTTGAGTCCGTCCTTCTTGGCGGACAGGACGGTCTGCGCGCCGGCGAATTCGGCGAGGTCGTCGGGCCAGTCGGTGTCCTTCAAGTGCTGGGCCAGGACCAGGGCCAGGGTGCGCGTGCGGGCGGCGTACTCTCCCAGTTCACCCTCGACGGCGTGGCGGATGGGCCGTTTCCAGGCCTGGCTGGAGACGAACGTCCGCTCGGCGTTTCCCCAGGTGATGCTTTTGGGTTCCTGGAACTCGTTGCGGTTGAGGTTGGCGGCCGGCACGGCGTGAAGGATGTGCAGGTCGAGGTAGCGGGCAGGGACGTACACAGGACTCCTGAACGGTGAGGTGGTGCCCGCTCCCCCGGCCGCGAGCGGCGTGGCTGTGCCGAGGGGCGGCATGGCAGAAAGGGGGTGGGTCAGGTGCCGGGGAGGACGGGTGCGTCGAGGACGTCGGCGAAAGCGTCGTCCCAGCGCAGATTGACCCGGTGGTGGTCGTAGTGGCGTTCGACGAGGTCGCCCAGGAGCACTGCCCAGTCCGGGTAGAGACCTTTGCCGTTCAGCCGCGTGATTTCTGAGGGCAGACGCCGATGCAGTTGGTCTTCGCCAAGCCGGGTGAGCAGGCGCAGCTTCTGCTCGGTGCGCTCCTCGTCGTAGCCGGCCTCGTGAATGGCGGTGGCGAGAGTGCTGCCCAGGTTGGGCCGGCAAAACCAGGCGGACGCCGGGTGCGCTGAGTCGGTGGAGTTTTTCTCGTGCAGCGGACGGTCGGTGCTGGGTGGGGTAATGGGGGCGTCGCAGGGCCTGTCGTGGTCGTCTTGTGGGGCCGCGCCGGTCAGGGCGATGAGGCTGGCGACGGTGTAGTAGGCGCGGCGGGCCGGTTTGCGCCTGGTGTCGCGCAGGTAGCGGTGCATGTCGGTGCATTCGGCGACCGGGCGGCCGCGTCCGGTGCCCAGTGCCCGGCGGATGCCTGCCTGTTGGCACAGGTCGTGGACGGATGCGGTGAACTGGTCGTATTCCTTGCGGTATTGGTCCATGGTCGGCATCAGGTGCGCCGCTTTCGCTGGGTGTGGTGTGGGGTGTGCAGGCTGCGTACGGCGCGTGCGACAGCACGGGCGGCGTGCGGGCTGCGGGCGCGGTCGCTTTGGGTGGCTGCGCGCAGGGCGCCGGCGGCGGCGCGGGTGAACGCGGGCCGGACGGGCTCGTCTGGTGTGTCCAGCAGGCGCCAGAAGGCCTTCTCCGCGCCGGGCCAGTACCGGGCGGTGGCGTCGGCAGCCCAGGCTGCGCCGGCGTTGCGCCGGGGGGCGGCCCGCCGGATGTCCTTCCAGGCCTGTCGGGCGGCGTGGTCCAGGGTTTCGGCGACTTCTTCCGCGCTTTGGCAGCAGTCGGCGATGCGCTGGGCGCGTGCGGGGTCGTGTTCCTGCATCCAGTGCAGCAGTGGCGGGGTCAGGGCGGTGTACCACTGGCGGTTGATGGTGAGGACGGGGTCTTGGTGGAAGCCGTGCACGCGCACGCGCAGGGTTTGGCGCAGGTCCTCGGGCAGGTCGTTGAGGGTGCTGAAGATGTCGGGGCGGCGCATCGCGCGGTCTTCGTCGGGGGCCAGCAGCAGCGTGTCCAGTTCGCGCCACCAGGCGCGGTCGGCATCCGCGCGGCGTCTGCCGCGGCGGGGTACGCCGGCGCGGTCGTGTTGGCCGGACGGGGTGGTGTGGGCGAGGTAGGGGTCGCTGGCCTCGAGGAACGCGTCGCTGGACGGCAGGGCCCAGCTGATATGGGCGTCGGTGACCGCGCTCCCCGTGGGATCGGGCACGAGGAGCAGGGCGTGGCGGGAGCGGCCGGTCAGCAGGCGGCCTGGCCAGGTGATGGGATGGGGTGGAGCGAGCGGGTCGGGAGGCGGGGCTTCCCAGGGGCACAGGTCGGCTTCGAGTTGTTCCTCGCCGGTGAAGGGCGGGCATCCGGCCACGAGGGTCTCGAACAGGGTGCGGCCCTGGGGGTGGTAGGAGACGGTGGTGCGCAAGGGGCCGCTGTACAGCTGTTTGCTGGAGCGGCTGCCCACGGTGCGGACGCGGCCGGTGCCGTGGCGGCCGTAGAAGTGCCAGATGAGCAGGTGCTGCAGGGCGTGGGGGGTGGGCACGGGGGCTGGGGTGTCGCCGGGCGCAGTGAACCAGACCAGGTTGTTGCCGGCGGGGCGGTGGACGAGGGCGTTGATGCCGTCCGGCGGGCACTGCTCGCGCAGGGCTGCATCCTGCAGCCAGGGCCGGTGCGGATCAAAGACGTCCCAACAGTGGCGGGTGAAGTAGGTGTGGACGTCTGCGGGATCGAGACGCCCGGTGTGGAGGACCTCGCGGCGCAGTTCGGTCCACTGCTGGGCTGTCAGGTCGGGGTCGTCGAGGCCGGTGATGCGGGCGGCGATGGCGACGGCGATCCGCAGCAGTGCGGAGGCTGCGGGCGGCGCGGCCAGCGCGAGGTCGTCGAGGGTGTGGGCGTTGAGGAGCAGGTCTTGCAGGCCGACGCGCCGGTAGGAGGGTCCGGTGCGGGCGTCGATCCAGGGGTTGGTGGCGGCGCTGTAGGTGGGGGGCGGCGGTAATTCGGGCATGGCAGTGGCAGGCCTTGCGGGCAGGGGGCAGCGGGGATCTGGGGTGGTCATGGGTGGGGTGCGGCGGTGGTTCTTGCCGCGGCACCTGTGGGGGCGGTGTGCCGTGCGAGGGTCGAAAGGGCGCCGGCGCGACGTTGGTGAGGTCCGTCAATGTCCTTGTGGGACAGGGGTGTTGGTGCCATGGTCGAGGCGCCAGCGGTGGTTGGTAGCGAATCACGCGGGTGGCGGCGCCCACAAACAGTGAGGAATTCTGACTGTCATTTCGTGGCCTGATTGCACCGCTTGGTCAGGGGGTGCGCGCCGGTCAGTGCTGGTCCTTGCGGTGGATCAGGCCGAGATCGGGGTCCATGCGCAGCAGGTACTGTCCGAAACAGTGGTCAATGTCTGGTTGACCTGTCTCAGTGGGCAGCAGGACGGTGTCGGCGAGCAGGGCGTGGCGTTGCCAGCTGTCGGGCGTCGCGGGGCCGCTGTGGGGGCCTGCCACCCAGGCGGCGGGTACGGGGAGGCTGTGTTCCAGGATGGTGCGGATCTGGCGGGAGTTGAGGCGCGGCTGGTCGGGCAGCGGGTGCCGGCCCTCAGGGTCGAGGGTCAGCCGTCCGGTCGGGGTGCGGTAGCAGGGCAGCAAGCGGCGGGGCATGGTGCCCAGGCGGGTGGCGGCCTGCGCGGCGGTCAGGTGCTGGCGGTGCAGGTCGGCCAGGGAGGACACCCGTTGCGGGGCCGGCACCAGGTGCACGGCGCTGTGGTGTTCCTCGGCGAGCACGCGCGTGGTGTGGCGGGCGATGAGCCGCTGCAGACGGGCCGTTTCCTGCGCGAAGGGTGAGTCGGCGCCGTGGACGGCTTCGACGAGGTACTGCACGTCATCGGGGAGCGTCACGTTGTGCAGGTCGCCGCGGGTGAGCAGGTGGGCGGTGGCGTGCAGCACGGCGGCGGGCTCCACACGGTGCCAGCCGGGCGGCAGAGCGGTGGCGCCACGGGAGTTGACCGGGTGCAGCACGGTCAGTTGCGGGCCCGCTTCGGGATCCCACCAGGCGGGGCGGGCGAGGCCGGGTTGATGGTGCGTGAAGCGGCCCAGCCGGCCGGCGCGCTGCAGCAAACGGGCCAGCGAGGCCAGGTCACTGACCATGAGGTCGACGTCGATGTCGAGACTGGTGTCCAGCAGGCTGGTGGTGATCACCACTAGCCTGGTCGGGCGCGGCCCGTAGCGCCCCAGCCGGTGGCGCAGCCGGCGCAGCAAGCGCTCGCGCAGCCCGTCGCCGCGCCGGGCATGGAGCAGCAGCAGCTCCCCCGGCGCCCATCCGCTCAGCTGGTGCAGGAAGGCGTAGGTGTCCTGCGCGTCGGCGACGGTGGCGCAGACGACGGCCGCGCAGCCGCCGTCATCGATGACCGGGGTTAGAGCGTCGGCCACAGCAGTCAGGCGCTCCCCCGCCACCGGGGTGCGGCCGGCCTGTTCCAGGCGCCGGTAGGTGACGTCTTGGAGCGTGATGCGGACGGGGCGGCGCTGGGCCTTCAGGTGCGCCTGGCGGGCTGTGTCGTCCATGTGGAGGGTGCGCGCTTCGCGGGCGTCGGCGAACATCCATCCGGGGTAAGCAGGTGCCAGGGGGCGGTTGTTGAGGTCGCTCGGGCGGTGTCCGGCTCCCGAAAGGTAGGAGCGGACCAGGTCGTTACAGGTGGAAGCGGGCAAGGTCGCCGACAGCAGCACGACGGGGCAGCCCAGTGCGCCCAGCCAGGCCAGCAGGCGGCGCAGCTGCAGCTGGCTGAACGCCGACAGGGCATGGGCCTCGTCCACGATGACCGTCTTGCCGCTCAGCGCCAGCAGTCTCAGGGCGCTGTAGCGCACCGGGAGGGCCGCCATCTGCGCCTGGTCGACGGTGGTCACGGTGAACTGGGTGAGCAGAGCGGCATCCCCGCCGCGCGGCGCCGCGTCCGCACCATCGCCCTCGACGCGCGCCTCGCCTGCGGACGGGGCAAGATCACGGGAGCCGCCGAGTACGGAGGCGTCGTCGCCGGCCAAGTCCCGGTCGGTGTAGGCGGCGCTGACCAAGCTGTGGCTGTGCACCAGCTCGACCCGGGCCGACTCGACCGAGTGGGCGCGCACGTACCGGTCGAGGGTCTCGTAGATGCCATTGGCTGCGGCCGTGCTCGGCAGCAGCCACGCCACCCCTTGTGTGCCGCACCGTTCGTTGAAGATCCGCGCCAGTTCCAGGGCCGTCACGCTCTTGCCCGTGCCGGTGGCGTCCGTGACCGCGACAATGCCCACCCCCCGCTCGGCCACGGCCTGCGGCATCTGCTTCAGCACCGCGGCTTGCGCCTCATTGGGCTCCTCAACCCCTTGGTGGGCAGCGGTGAACGCGAGCGGCGGCAGTACGATCCGGGCGAGCCCGCACTCCCCCACCGCCTCCCGGGCCTGTTGACGGGCCAGCGCGTGGTGCTCGTGGGCACCGAAGGCGGACGCGTGCGCGTTGCGCAGCCAGTACGCGTCCCGGCTGGCCAATCGGTCCGCCACCATGGTCAAACCGGTGATCAGGACCGCGGGGGGGACCGACATGCGCTCCGGGGCCTTACCGGAAGCGAACTGATGCCACAGCAGACGGGCATAGCGAGAACGCAACTCCTGCCACCGCGGTCCGCCCAGCACGGCCGCCACCCTGCCCGCAGAGGCCCCCTGATCGATGTCGAGCTGCAGAAACCGTCCATGGTGCCCGCCAAGGCACTGCGCCGCACGCACCGCCGGACTATCGTTGCCGCCGAGCGTGAAGCCGACTTCGGCCAACAGACCCAGTGCAGCGTGCATCGACACGCGGGCGTGATCCACCTCCGCCACGCGCCCCGCATCGGCCAGCAGTTCGTCCGACACTCTCAGCCACGCCGCTGGCCTGCGGCGCTGGAAATGCGGTGACAGTTTCCCGATGTCATGCAACGCCGCCAAAAACGCCACCACGCCCCGTGCTTGTTCAGGCTCAAGTCCCAACCCGGCAGCAATAACTGCCCGTTGACTGCCAGTGAGGAACTGGTCCCACAACTCGGCGGCGACCGCACCTACATCGATCAAGTGGAAAAGCAGGGAATAGCCAGTCGACTTCCACGCATCCCACTTGCCCCACGGGCTGACATCAATCCCGCCATAACGTCCGTCCTCTAACGCACTCACCACCCCAACTCTGCCACCAGGCCGGGAGATCAGCAGGATAAACAGACGACCCCACCCCAGGGCTGTCCTCCGCTACCACCCGTCGAGGCCCTCCCCCACACCCGTGCAGGCACCAATCGACTCGCCCAGCTCGCTCCGCCCCCGGACTCTGCTACTTTGGCCACCGCTAGTTGCGGAAGCGCACGCACTCAACTTGCCTAGAATCGCGCTCAGTTCTTGGCACGTCGCACGTCAGCAAGCCTCCGCCCCGCGCGCGCGGGGGTGACTCTTGATCCATGAGGTCTGTAAACAGTTGTTGAGCGTACGGCCCGCGCGAGCGGGGGTGACTCTTTCGTGGCGTAGACGTCCCGGGTGGTGACGGTGGACGCCCCGCGCGAGCGGGGGTGACCCCGGCAGCGTCGCACGCTGCGCGGCGATCTCGTCGTACGTCCCGCGCGAGCGGGGGTGACTCCAGCGGGTCATAGGAGTCGTGCACCGTCACCGTGTACGTCCCGCGCGAGCGGGGGTGACTCCAGATGGGCCATGTCCCAGTCGGTCAGTTCGTCGTACCCCCGCGCGAGCGGGGGTGACTCCGGCACGACGATGCCCGAGACCGTACATTTCGGGTGGCGAGCAGAGCGGTCCTCCCGGGGACTTCTCGATGAGCTGCCCGACAGTGCGGTCCGCACGAGCGGGGATGGGCTGACTGGCACTCACCACCGGCCAGAAAACGGGGCCCTCGCCCACGCGGAGGGATAGCGCCCGGCTCGACTGACTTCTCTCGCCATGGGCGAGCATGCGCACGGTTGCGGTCATGTGCATCCGTCATACACCAGGCAGCGGGCTCTCTCACCCGTCGCAAGCCTCAATTCCACAGGTCACGGGCATACTCGTATTGCGATTCTCAGCAACCTGAACTGGGGTTTCTCACAGCATGGCACCCGCAAAACTCACTCCACTGCGGTGGGTCATCGCCCCTGACCAGGCCCAATGGAGTGCCATACATGTCACTGCAATGAGAGGAGAGGTTGGTCGGGTGTCGAAGCGAGAGTCAGCACCAACTACGAGATCGTCATCCCGACCGTCGTCAGGAATGAGGCATCGCGATGAGCACCGTCCCCGGCTTTCACAGCCCGGAGATCTTCGAGGCGCTGCCTAATGCCCGCCTGTCTCCCACGGCTCTTGAGTACAACTGGTCGAAACTCGCTGCCTGTTCCTACTAGACTGCACGTCACGGAGGGTACGTCCCGCGCGAGCGGGGGTGACTCCTTCAGGGCGAGGCTGCTCTGGGTCATCGTCACGTACGTCCCGCGCGAGCGGGGGTGACTCCGCGCTCGGGAGCCAGGATGGCGTAGGAGAGCAGTACGTCCCGCGCGAGCGGGGTCCCCCCAAGAGGCTGACGCTGGATGGTGGTGGCGGGTAAGTCCCGCGCGAGCGGGGCTGACTCCTGGGGGAACGGCAGCTTCGGCGCTGTTGATCCGTGTACGCCCCGCGCTAGCGGGGGCGGTTCTCTCGGGGACTTCTCAATGAGCTGCACGACAGTGTGGTCCACACGAGCAGGAATGGGCTGACTGGCACTCACCACGGCCAGAAAACAGGGCCCTCGCCCACGCAGGGAAGGCAGCGCCCGACTCGAGTGGCTTCCCCAGCCACAGGGAGCATGCGCACGATTGCGGCCATGCGCATCCGTCATACACAGGGCAGCGGGCTCTCTCACCCGTCGCAAGCCTCAATTCCGCAGGTCACGGGCATGCTCGTATTGCGATTCTCAGCAATCTGAACTGGGGTTTCTCACAGCATGGCACTCGCAAAACTCACTCCTCTGCGGTGGGCCATCGCCCCTGACCAGGCCCAATGGCGCGCCACGCATGACACTGCGGTGAGAGGTTAGTCGGGCATCGAAGCGAGAGTCAGCACGCAGGGGACCATCACCCGTTGCGCAATCATTGCCAGTGGCCTCGCGTCAACGACTTGAGCAGTAAGAAAGTGCAGTCAGGACAGTGTGCAACGTCGTTGAACTGCCCAATGCCGTGCCTGTAGCCGCCGGCCGCTGCGCAGATGAGTGCGCACCTCCCCCTGTATTGCGCAGTGGATAAGGCTACGGGTGCGCACTGCTGTGGTGGCTGCGCAGTGCCTGGTATCGGCGCTCGAACCCGGAGGCGAGATGCTCGGCGCGCTGCAGATCGTCGCGGGTCAGCTGCCGGTTGCCCGACTTGATCCCGTCGTGGGCGAGCCGATTCAGCAGCGCCTCGTACGTCGGAGGTTCACCCAGGCGCCCGTATGCGTCGGCCCACCGGCGGTAGATGCGCTGCTCCAGTGCGTACCGGCGCAGGGTACTGGGGCTGACCGGCTGTCCCTTGTCGCCCAGGACACCAGACGCAGCAAGCTGTTGGGATATCTCCTCCCAGGCTGCTCCGCCCTTGGGTTCCCTGCCGTGGGTGTCCACGTAGTTCTGGTAGGCGCGGTAGTACCGGTCGGGGTTCGTGAGCCGGGCGAGCTCCTCCCCCACTTCCCCTGCGTCGTCCTGCGTCGTGGAAGTGTCGAGGGCTACGTCGATCTGTGCGCGGTCCCGCTGTGAGGGAACCGGCACCAAGTCGTCCGACGAAGTCTTGCTTGGCGCCAGCCCGGCGGCGGGACTCATGTCCGCGACGCTAGGGGCTGGGAGTGGCTCCGCTGTCACCTCAGCGGGCAGCAAGTGCGCCTCGGGAGCATCCAGGTTGTAGCGCTCTCGCAGGTACTGCGCGAACGCTGCCGCATCGGGTGAGGCACCGAACTCCTCGACATAGGCACGGGCCACATCCCAATAGAACGCCGCCCACGTCTCCTGCGAGACCGGCACCTCAGCCTGTGGCCCCTCCCCGTCGCCCATGTTCTGGCGGCCCACGCTCGCCTCACTCCTGAACGCATATTCGGCGAGGAGCGGCACCAGCTCCCCCTCCGGCAGCGGACTGCCGTCGACCTGGGCGGCGCCATGCTCATCCCGCAGATAGTGCGCGAACTGAGCCGCCGTCGGCACGACCTGATACTCAGCCAGAAACTCCTCAAAAGGGCCGAAGTAGTCGACTGAATCCGCCGCCTCGACATGGTGCGCCGGCAACTGCTGGGCGAACCACGCACCCGAAGGTTCTGCCGCAGAAACCTCTACAGCGTCGATCGGCAACTCCAGCTCCGCTGGCTGCTGCCGCGCGGCCGGCAGCAGCCGTGATTCGATGCCCGCTGCCTCGAGCCCCGCCGGAGCGGTCTCCGTGAGCGGGACGCCGTAGCGCGCCAGGCGCAGCGGCATCAGGGACTCGACGGGGGCCTTGCGGCGCCAGCCGCGCCCGAAGCGGGAGTGCAGCCGCGCCTGGTAGACCATGCGCTCCTGCTCCAGCTTGATGACCGCCTCGTAGGAACGCAGCTCCCACAGCTTCATGCGGCGCCACAGCAGGAACGTGGGCAGCGGACAGAGCAGCCAGCGCGTGAGGCGCACGCCCTCCATGTGCTTGTCGGCCGTGATGTCCGCGATCCGGCCCACCGCGTGCCGCGCCGCCTCGATGGAGACGACGAACAGGATCGGGATGACGGCGTGCATGCCGACCCCGAGCGGGTCCGGCCAGGCAGCCGCGCCGTTGAACGCGATCGTCGCCGCGGTCAGCAGCCACGCCGTCTGGCGCAGCAGCGGGAACGGGATGCGGATCCAGGTCAGCAGCAGATCCAGCGCGAGCAGTACACAGATACCCGCGTCGATACCGATCGGGAACACATAGCTGAAGTTCCCGAACCCCTTCCGGCGCGCGAGCGAGCGAACGGCCGCGTACGAACCCGCGAAACCGATGCCGGCGATGACCACCGCACCCGCGACGACCACGCCCATGAGTATGCGGTGCGTCCGCGTCAGCTGCGGCGCGGCCACACCATCCTCCCGCCCTAACCCACCCTCACCCTCTGCTCCTCCCCCGCCCCGCACGCCCCAACAACCCCCATCACCTCGCGGTCAACTCACCCACCACAATTCACTTTTGCACACCCGAACAAGCCACGACACAGCAAACCGCTAACTGCCCACAACCACACACCAGTTGACCCATCCAACAGGGACCGAGAAGTTGAACCGGCCGAACCATCTCACGTGCCCGGGAGACTCGACCCGCGACAACCTTCCTGCCAGCCCACCCCACTCGCGCCCCACGCACCCGGGCCGATGCTCACGCGGGTTCCCTTCCGTGTTACCTGAGTTCAACGGCGTAGCTGTTTCCGTCGAACTCCCATCCGTCGGTGCCTTCACCGATGTCCTGCACGATGACGTCGTCGATGAAGTGGTCTTCGAGTTCGTCGTCGGTGAGCTCGCCGGCCGTCCAGAGTTCCTCGATCGCGTCCCAGTCACCCTGGCTCCCGTCGATGCGCAGGGGCGCGGCTTTGCGTGTTCCGCGTTCGCGCCGGTCGGCGCCGGTGGTGACATAGCCGCTGATCTCGAACTGGCCGTTCTTGACCTGGTCGGGGATCGGGTCGGCAGGGACGAGGGCGACGTTCTCGTAGGCGGTGTGGATGAGATCGCGGTAGCTACGGCGGACGTTGTACTCCGGATCGGACAGCCAGTTGAGAAGAGTCTTGACGGTCACGTCGAGCCCGGACTCTTCCAGGGCCTGGTATCCGCGGTGTGTTCCGGTGAGCTGGGAGAGCTGGGCGTGCCAGTGCTTGGCGCTGTACGACGACAGCCGGTGGCGGGGCGTGACCTGGGCGCGCAGGAGGTCGGTGAGGGCGGCGCCCAGGGACCCTCCGTGGCCGGTGGGGCCGGCCATCAGTCGTCACCCTCGGGAATCATCTCGCCCGGCTGGATGAACTTGGCCTTGACCTCGCCGAAGCCGGTCCCGATCCGGTACGTGGCGGGGGGCGTGCCGGGTGGCGTCCAGAAGACGGCCGCGTCGACGTTGCGCAGGGCGATGAGCTGGTGGCCCTCCTGGACCGCCTTGAAGGCCACGGTCCAGTGGCGCACGGACGCCTCGGCGACCATGCTCATGCGCCAGTCCGGCCGCCA